>NQOF01000009.1 GCA_002270465.1 Blautia hominis | reverse complement strand
TGAGATATCCCATTCTATAAAGAAG
Organism: Blautia hominis; assembly: GCA_002270465.1. Lineage (GTDB taxonomy): Bacteria > Bacillota > Clostridia > Lachnospirales > Lachnospiraceae > Blautia > Blautia hominis. The sequence goes on along the minus strand of NQOF01000009.1, from coordinate 172,017 downwards.
TAAGACCCCTTGAAGACGACGAGGTGGATAGGGCAGAGGTGGAAGTGCAGCAATGTATGGAGCTGACTGCTACTAATCGGTCGAGGGCTTGACCTAAGCACGGAAGTGCGAACGGCGGGTAAGAAAAAAAGGTTTTTGTGTTTTGTATATGCGGTTTTGAAGGTACGGTGTATCAGTGTATCTATTCCTCCTTAGCTCAGTCGGTAGAGCATGCGGCTGTTAACCGCAGTGTCGTTGGTTCGAGTCCAACAGGGGGAGTTTTTTGGCTCCATGGTCAAGCGGTTAAGACACCGCCCTTTCACGGCGGTAACAGGGGTTCAAATCCCCTTGGAGTCATTCAACAAAGAATGAAACAATAAGTTAAACAGGTACGCCGATGTGGCTCAATTGGCAGAGCAGCTGATTTGTAATCAGCAGGTTATCGGTTCGAGTCCGATCATCGGCTTTATGGACCTTTAGCTCAGTTGGTTAGAGCAACCGGCTCATAACCGGTCGGTCCTGGGTTCGAGTCCCCGAAGGTCCATTTATTAGTTAAAGGTTACAATTTTATAGGTTTTGGCCCAGTGGCTCAGTTGGTTAGAGCGCCGCCCTGTCACGGCGGAGGTCGAGAGTTCGAGTCTCTTCTGGGTCGTTTTGCCGCAGTGGCGGAACTGGCAGACGCCCGGGACTTAAAATCCCGTGGGTAGTGATACCCGTACCGGTTCGATTCCGGTCTGCGGCATCGTATTAAGAGCGTAATTTACGCTCTTTTTTTCGTTATTAGTATAATCGAAAATAGAAGTAGGAGGAGTACCTAAGGTGCTTCTCCTTTTTAGCAGATACAGAATTGTAAGAAATCCGTAAGGAATCTGTCCATTGTTTTGTAAGACAGAGGGGGTATTATAAATACAAGCTTTAAGGAGGAGGAGACATGAGCGAATGTATTCTAGTGGCAGATGATGACAGAGAGATCGTAAAGGCCATAGCAATTTTATTAGAAAGGGAAGGTTATAAAGTCCTGCCGGCCTATGATGGACTGGAGGCATTGGACCTTCTTGCACAGAACCGGATCCAGTTGATATTGATGGATGTCATGATGCCCCGCATGGATGGCTTATCCGCTATTATGAAAATACGTGAGAGACGGAATATCCCGATCATTGTCCTGAGCGCTAAAAGCGAGGACACAGATAAGGTATTGGGACTTTCCATGGGAGCGGATGATTATGTGACCAAGCCATATAATTCACAGGAACTGGTTGCCAGAGTAAAAAGCCATCTCAGGCGTTATACCAGATTGGGTGATATCAATGCAGTGAGTGCCTCAAAGGAATTTAAGAGCGGCCGTCTTAGCTATCATGCGGAGGAACGGGTTCTGTATGCTGACGGGGAGTCCGTGAGGCTGACTGCCACGGAGACAAAGATTGTGGATCTGTTCATGCGCAACCTGGGACGTGTATTTTCAGCGGAGGAGATTTACCGCCGAGTCTGGGAGGAGGATGCTTTTGCCCCTGAGAATACAGTTATGGTGCATATCAGACGCATTCGCGAGAAAATTGAACTGAATCCAAAGGAGCCAGAATATTTAAAGGTGGTGTGGGGAATTGGATATAAAATCGAAAAAATGTAAAGTGATAGCAGCCTGGGCAGCGTTTTTCCTAAGTATTTGCCTGCTTGTGGAGAGTGGTGTGGCCACCCTGAATGTGCTCAGTGGAAATGGCCCCCGCGGAGTGGGTGTCAAAGATGCGTTTTCATCAGATTATGAGGACACAAAGGAATTTCGCAGATTTGTGTCAGACTACCTGGATACGTTTCTTTCTATGGCCACAGGCGGCCCGGTGAATTGGTATGGAAGGTATGGGGATGTGGCGTATTCTGATGACACCACATGGAATATTGGAGATATTGAGAATACAGCCACTGCTGTAGTCGAGGAAATTGCTGAACAGGGCTGGGACTACAGCGGGGATTACAGCGAGGATGACTGGGAGTACACCGTATCTCCGAAAAAAGTGCATGCATCTATAAAAAATGATAAAAATCTGCTCTATGATATCAGGTATGACGGTAAGTCGGTGTATACCAATGATGATGAAGGCTTTTTGAAGAACGGGGAGAAAGACCTGCCTTCTGATTATAACTTTTATCTGTCCTTTGCAGATGGAAAAGCATCTGTAGTTAAAGACAAAAAAGCCGTGGATGTGTATGGGGATGATCTATACCGGGAGGACAGCAAGTGGCAGATTCCCGGGTACAAGAACTATACGGTAGATGATAAAACGAAGAAAGCCGAAGTACGCATGGCAGTCAGAAAAACGCCGGTAAACTATGTACAGGGAAACTATTCCAGCGACTCGGGCAGTTATTATGGAACAAGCAGCCTTTATGATACGGTCAGAAATCTGAATCAGGCTAAAAACGCCTATGTAGCTCAGATTGTAAAGTTTATTGTTGGTCTCATACTGCTGGGGATTTACCTGGCTTTGAGAAAGTATAAAAAAGACGGTGACAGGGCCATTGCGGTTTGTACAGGCAAGATTTGGATGGAATGTAAAGCCGGGCTGGTTATTCTGGTGATCGCAGGGGGCATTGCAGGGCTTAATAACTATATAGATATTTACTATGGATGGGGGTATTATGAATACGCGGCGGAAGTTTTATATCCGATGATGTATTCTCTGTTTGCAAATCCCATTTTGGTGCTGGTATTTTTCTGGACCTTATATCTGTTTGTGAATGATTACAGATATAACAAAAAGAAACCCGGAAAAACGCTGGTCAAAGATATACAAAAACTTCTTCAGACCAGGAATATGGAATATCCTTTTCAAAAAAAAATGATCCGTAAATTTTCACCGGTCATGATTTCCGGTATCATCTTATCTGTCATTGCGGCTCTGGCTTGTTTTGTGACAGGGTATTACCTGTATGATGATGGCGGGAGTTTTGGAGTTGTATTGCTGCTTGTGGCTTTGGTAGTCCTTGTGATTGTACTTCTGGTGGGAATGATGAAACAGTATGCGTCCGATAACCAGGTGTTTGCAAGTGAGATTGGCCGGTTAGTTGATCAGATAACAAAAGTTCACGATGGCAACATGACAGACAAACTGAAAGTGCCGGAAGATTCTGACCTGTATGAAGCTGTGCAGCAGTTAAATGACATTCAGAGCGGTATGGATACGGCACTGTCGGAAAGGATGAAAAGTGAGCGCATGAAGGTGGAGCTGGTGTCGAATGTATCGCATGATATTAAGACGCCCCTGACCTCCATTATCAGCTACGTGGATCTTATGAAACAGGAAGAAAATCTTCCGGAGGAGGTTAAGGATTATATACGCATCCTGGACATTAAGTCCCAGCGGTTGAAATCCATGGTGCAGGATGTTTTTGAGATCAGCAAAGCGGCATCCAAGCAGCTTCCTGTAGATCTGGAAGATCTGGATCTGGGCAAACTGCTCCGTCAGACCCTGGCTGATATGGAAGAACAGATTGAAGAGAGCTCTGTGACAGTCAAGGCACAGATCCCTGCAGATGCGGTGATGATCCATGCGGATGGCAGCCGTCTGTACCGAGTGTTCCAGAACCTGCTGCAGAATGCCCTGAAGTATTCTCTGAACGGTTCCCGTGTGTTCATTACACTGAAAACAGACAGCAAATCAGCCAAAACCACTGTTAAAAATATCTCCCAGGACGAGATTCCTTCTGAAATTGACTTTACAGAACGTTTTGTCCGCGGAGACGAGAGCCGTACCGACGGCGGAAGCGGATTGGGACTTTCCATTGCCAGAAGTTTTACGGAGGCATGCGGAGGTGTTTTCGGAATAGAAGTGGATGCGGATTTGTTTGTGGTCACGGTGGAATTTCCGATTCTTCAGGATTGATACAATGAAAATGGATCACAGTTTGTTACTATTCACGGCTGTTATCCCGCGAGTTGTTTTTATGCGCTTGCGCATGAAAATCCCGAGGCAGCCGGTGCGATATGGGGCAGAATGCTCCATATCTGTGCATCGCGAAGCGTGTTACTGTTTACAGAACTGCGTTTTTTGCAGGGCTGTGAATAGTAATCACAGTTTCATTGTGGGCATTATAGAATGGTTATCTAACTAACACGTTTGATATAATAGAAAGGGTTGCTCTGTGGGTTCTTAAATGTATGAACCAACTGGGGCAATCCTTTTTTTACATGCGCTGTACATGAAAGCACACCTTTAAAATGTATGAAAAATAAAGAAAAAAGCAGTTAGTGTTTTTTGTATACATAGATAAAATAAGACATAAAAATCCGGAAAAAAAGCCATAAAATAATGGATAAAAAAGGTCTAAAAATAAATTGCACGCAGAAAAATACATAAAAATCAAGAAGTTTCCCTTTTTGTATGGCACGCGGCAGGCCAGAAATTGTCAGAAAAATAATTTCGCACATTAACGTGGTAGATAAGACAAAAAAATACAAAAAATCGTTAAAAAGTTGTTGTTAATTTCTTATCAATATGATATCCTAAATCAGTAACGCGAAATCAAATTCAACACCAAACCCCTAGAATCTGGGGCAATTGAGTAAAGATACTTTAACGGAATCCTATACTCAATAAGACGGAATTTGTGATTTCATATTTTTTTGAACTTTATTTGTTAAAAAAAAGACAATAACAACAGCCCATATGGAAGGGGAAAGGAGCAAGCATGAGTAGTAAAATTACTGTCATCGGAGCCGGAAGCGTTGGCTCAACGATTGCTTACACATTATCAAACGGGGATATCGCATCAGAGATTGTATTGATTGATATCAACAAGGAAAAAGTTGCAGGGGAAGTAATGGATATTGCGCAGGGAACCTGTTTCCGCGATCCCATTAATATTGTTGCAGGCGAATACGAGGATGCTAAGGATTCCGATATCGTAATTATCACATCAGGAATTGCCCGCAAACCGGGTCAGACTAGAATTGAGCTGACACAGACCAATGTAAATATTTTAAAGAGCATCACACCGGAAATCGTAAAAGCTGCACCGAATGCTCTTTACATCATCGTAAGCAATCCTGTTGACATTATGACTTATGTGTTTACAAAGATTTCAGGACTGCCGGAGAATCAGATTATCGGTTCCGGAACGATTCTGGATACTGCACGTCTCCGCTGCGGACTCTCTGAACACTTTAAAGTTGCTCAGAAGAATATCCACGCTTATGTATTTGGTGAGCACGGTGACACTTCCTTCATTCCCTGGACGGGCGCATATATATCAGGTGTAAGCCTTGATGAGTATTACGAGCTGGCTAAGAACCTTGGCAAGGATGTAGAAGAGCTTGACAAGGAAGAAATGCTGACTTATGTTCAGAAGTCCGGCGGCAAGGTGATCGCAAACAAAGGAGCCACCTTCTACGCAGTATCTGCAGCAGTATGTAAGCTGTGCGGAATCCTGCTGGCATCTTCTGACTCCATTGCAACCGTTTCCTCTATGATGCACGGTGAATACGGCATTGAGGATGTCTGCGTGAGCACACTGACTCTGGTTGGACCTAATGGTATCCAGGGGAAAGTGCCGATGCGGATGAACAAAGAAGAGATTGCAAAACTTCAGGCAAGTGCCAATGCACTGAAAGAAGTTATCAAACAGATAGAACTGTAGAAACAGGAAAACGGTTCAGTATCCTCTGGTCCGCCAAGCGGCAGCTATGAGGGTACTGTTCCGTTTCCGGGATTATTAGGAGGAACTATGAAGTACAGTTATTATCCGGGGTGTACCCTGAAGACAAAAGCAGTGGAACTGGATGCTTATGCCAGAGCTTCTGCAAGGGCACTGGGATTTGAACTGGAAGAAATTGAAAACTGGCAGTGCTGCGGCGGCGTTTATCCGCTGGGTACTGATGAGATCGCCACAAAACTTTCTTCCGTCCGTGCTCTCAACGAGGCCAAAGAAAAAGGCCAGGATCTGGTAACGCTCTGTTCTGCCTGTCATCATGTGATCAAACGTGTCAACGATGATATGAAGAATGTAGATGACATCCGCACCAGAGCCAATAATTATATGCAGCTTGAGGAACCCTATGCAGGTGAGACGTCAGTGCTCCATTTTCTGGAGGTACTCCGTGACCGCATAGGTTTCGACACGTTAAAGGAGAAAGTAACCGCTCCGCTTACCGGGAAAAAGATAGGCGCTTATTACGGATGTCTGCTCCTTCGTCCAAGCACGCTTCTGCAATTTGATGATCCGGAGAATCCCGCCATCATTGAGGATTTCATCCGGGCCATCGGAGCAGAACCGGTTATCTATCCATACAGAAATGAATGCTGCGGCGGCTACATATCCCTGAAAGAAAAAGAGATGTCAAAGACCATGTCTGACAAGATCATGGAAAGCGCATCCGGTTTTGGAGCAGATATGCTGATCACTGCCTGTCCATTATGCCTGTATAACTTGAATAAGAGCACAAGCGGCAGCAAACTTCCTGTATTTTATTTTACAGAGCTCCTGGCAGAAGCTCTGGGCGTGAAAGAGGAGGTGGCAAAAGCATGAATACTCCAAAGAAACAGGCTGAAATGATAAAGGAGATCAGCGGCGTCAATCCGCTGAAATGTATGAAATGCGGCAAGTGTTCTGCGTCATGTCCATCCTACAACGAAATGGATATCAAACCTCATCAGTTTGTATCTTATGTGCAGAATGAAGACATTGAGTCCCTGGTAAATTCAAAATCCCTCTGGAAATGCCTTTCCTGTTTTGCGTGCGTGGAGCGCTGCCCAAGGGATGTGAAGCCTGGTAAACTTATTGACGCGGCAAGACAGCTGGTTGTCCGTGAAAAGGGCGGGGATTATCTGACGGCTGACGAGATCCCCGAGCTTTTGGACCCGGAACTTCCCCAGCAGCTTTTAGTCAGTGCATTCAGAAGATACAGGAGGTGAGGTTAAGTGCAGAGAATAGGTGTATTTGTCTGTCATTGCGGCAGTAACATTGCCGCCACGGTAGATGTGAAAAAAGTAGTGGAAATGGCTAAAATGGAGCCGGGAGTTGTCCATGCGGAAGACTATCAGTATATGTGTTCCGAGGCGGGACAGTCCAAGATTGCAGAGGCCATAAAAAATGAGAAGCTTACAGGACTTGTAGTATGTTCCTGTTCACCGCGTATGCATGAGACCACTTTCCGAAAAGCAGCGGAGAGAGCCGGCCTGAATCCATACATGGTGGAGGTTGCCAATATCCGTGAACATTGTTCCTGGATCCATAAGGACATGGAGGAGGCCACCAAGAAGGCAGTCATCCTTGCAAGAGCGGCAATCGCCAAAGTAAACTTAAACGCATCCCTGAAGCCGGGAGAGAGCCTTGTAACCAAACGTGCACTTGTGATCGGCGGGGGTATTGCAGGTATCCAGACGGCGCTGGATATTGCAGAGGCCGGATATGAAGTGGATATTGTGGAGAAGACCCCAAGTATCGGAGGAAGGATGTCACAGCTTGACAAGACATTCCCAACCCTTGACTGTTCCGCATGTATCCTGACACCAAAGATGGTGGAAGCATCTGCCCATGAGAAGATCAACATTTATACATACAGTGAAGTGGAAAAGGTTTCCGGCTTTGTGGGTGATTTTACTGTGGATATCCGCAAGAAAGCCAGAAGCGTAGATATGGACAAGTGTACAGGCTGCGGTGTCTGCCAGGAGAAATGCCCCTCCAAGAAAAATGCAAATGAATTTAACAGAGGGCTGAACACAAGAAGCGCCATCTACACACCATTTGCCCAGGCTATCCCCAATGTCCCGGTAATTGACAGGGAGAACTGTATTAAGTTCAAAACAGGAAAATGCGGTGTCTGTGCCAAGGTATGCCAGGCAGGTGCCATTGATTATGAGCAGAAGGATGAGATCGTTACAGAGAAGTACGGTGCCATTGTAGTTGCCACCGGTTTTGATACCATCAAACTGGACAATTACGATGAGTATGCATACAACCAGAGCAAGGATGTTATCACATCCCTGGAGCTGGAGCGTATCATGAACGCAGCAGGACCCACCAAAGGCCATCTGGAGCGCATGTCTGACGGAAAAGCCCCCAAGAATATGGTGTTTATCCAGTGCGTGGGCAGCCGCTGCGCAGACAAGCGGGGAAAGAGCTATTGTTCTAAGATCTGCTGTATGTACACAGCAAAACATGCCATGCTGATCCGCGACAAGTATCCGGATGTGAACGTGACTGTATTTTATATTGATGTCCGTACCCCGGGCAAAAACTTTGATGAATTCTACAGAAGAGCCGTGGAGGAATACGGTGTGAACTACATCAAAGGCCAGGTGGGAAAAGTCGCTCCCCAGCCAGACGGACAGTTACTCGTAAAGGGCGTTGACCTCATTGATAACAAGCAGATCCTCATGGAAGCAGACATGGTGGTCCTGGCCACAGCCATTGAACCGGACCCCTCTGTGAGAAAGATTGCTACCATGCTCACAGCCAGCATTGACACCAATAACTTCCTGACAGAGGCACATCCCAAGCTTCGTCCGGTGGAATCCCCCACAGCAGGTATTTTCCTGTCAGGCGTATGCCAGGGACCAAAGGATATTCCGGAGACCGTTTCTCAGGCAGGTGCTGCAGCGGTGAAAGCCATCGGACTCCTTGCAAAAGATAAACTGATGACCAACCCATGTACAGCCAAATCCGATGAACTTCTCTGCAACGGATGTTCCACCTGTGCAAATGTGTGTCCTTACGGTGCCATCACCTATGAGGAGAAAGAGGTGAATGACCACGGTATCCGCGAGACACGCCGCATTGCAGTCGTGAACAATGCACTGTGTCAGGGATGCGGAGCCTGCACAGTTGCCTGCCCGTCAGGAGCCATGGATTTACAGGGATTCTCCAACAGACAGATCATAGCGGAGGTGGATGCAATATGTCGATAGAAGCAAAAGAAGAATTCAGGCCTAAAATTGTGGCATTCTGCTGTAACTGGTGCAGTTATGCAGGCGCGGACCTGGCCGGCAGCAGCCGTCTGGCTTACCCTGCAGATGTTAAGATCATCCGCGTGCCATGTTCCTGCCGTGTAAATCCCATGTTCATTCTGCGGGCATTTGAGAAAGGTGCAGACGGGGTGATCCTCTGTGGATGTCATCCGGGAGACTGTCATTACAGCACAGGAAATTACTATGCCAGAAGGCGTATGACACTTTTATTCTCCATGCTGGATTATATCGGTGTGGAAAACGGACGTACCCGTGTGGAATGGGTGTCCGCAGCAGAGGGTGTAAAATTCTCCACCACCATGAACGAGTTTGTGGAAAAAGTACGCTCTCTGGGCAAGAATGTAAGATTGGAGGATTTGAGATGCAGGAACTTGTAGCAGCAACGAGCCAAGTGGGAGCTTGCTCACATTTGGCGACTGCAGAACAACGAGAGTCGCAGACTCGAGTGATAAACCGTGCAAAAGAGCTGTTAGCGGACGGTACCGTGGCCCGTGTCCTCGGCTGGAAAGCGGGAGACCTGCCTTATAATCCGGAACCGGCTTATTTTGAAAAAGAAGAGGACTTTGAGAACTTCGTGTACAACGGGTTCTGCGGAGCCAATTTAAGCAAATATATGATCGAGGCTTCCAAGCTGGAGGGGAAGACCCTTGTATGTCTGAAACCATGTGACACTTACAGCTTTAACCAGCTCATTAAGGAGCATAGGGTCGACAGGGAAAAAGCCTATATTATAGGCGTTGGCTGCAAAGGCAAGCTGGATATTGAAAAGATCAAGGGCATGGGGATTAAGGGAATCGAGAGCATTTCCGGGGCAGAGATCACAGAGGAAGCGGACACACTTGCCATCCGGACTCTTTACGGAGAGAAAACATGTTCCTACGCAGATGCCATGCTGGAGAGATGCCATGTCTGCAAGGGCAAAGAACATAAGATTTACGATGAGCTGATCGGAGAATCAAAAGAGACAAAGGATGCAGAACGTTTTGACGGTGTGGCGGCCATTGAGGCCATGAGCCCGGAGGAGAAATTCGCATTTTTCCAGAATGAGTTAAGCAAATGTATCCGCTGTAATGCCTGCAGAAATGTATGTCCTGCATGCAGCTGCAGAAAATGTGTATTTGACAGCAACAAGTTTGACAGTTCCCAGAAGGCCAATGCGGATTCCTTTGAGGAGAAGATGTTCCATATCATCCGCGCGTTCCATGTGGCAGGGCGCTGCACAGACTGCGGAGAATGCAGCCGTGTATGTCCCCAGGGAATTCCCCTTCATCTGTTTAACCGGAAATTTATCAAGGATATTGATGAATTCTACGGAGAATATCAGGCCGGCGAGGATACAGATTCAAAAGGGCCGCTGACAAACTTTACATTTGATGACGTAGAGCCAGGCATTGTGGCAGAAAGGGGATAATGTATGTATAAGACAGCAAAAGAAAATCTGGCGGCATTATTCCAGTTAATTGCCGGTGCCCAGGAATTATATGTCCCGGTAAAGGTGAGCGGACAGGTGAACTTCAGGGCATGGAGTGAGGACGCGGAGGTTGACCTGGATACACTGAAGACAGTGAAATCCCCCAAAGACGTATTTTTCCCTCAGAGTGAGGATTTGTATACCTGCAAAAAAGACGGGAAAAAACTGACCATTGAACCGGAAGCACTGAAAGAGCAGGATTTCGTGGTATTTGGAATGAAAGCCTGTGACGTGAAGGGCGTGGAAGTTTTAGATAAAGTATTTTTAGCTGATCCGGTGGATTCCTTTTATGCGGCAAGACGTGAACATGGGACCATCGTAGCCATGGCGTGTCATGAACCGGAGGAAACCTGCTTCTGTAAGGTGTTTGGCGTGGACTGCGCAGAGCCTGCAGCGGATGTAGCTGTATGGATGGCGGGAGATGCGCTTTACTGGAATCCTCTTACAGAGAAGGGAGAAGCCCTTACAAAATCTGTGGACAGCCTTTTGACGCAGGCCGATGCTGATGCGGAAAAGAAAGTGGAGGAAGAGAAAGCTTCCATCCGCGCAATTGTTGAAAAACTTCCTTATACCAATCTTTCCCTGGAAGGATGGAATGGGGATATGTTAAATGAAAAATTCAATTCTGAACTTTGGGAAGAGCTGTACAAGCCTTGTCTGGCGTGCGGTACCTGTACCTTTGTATGTCCCACCTGCCAGTGCTATGACATCAAGGATTATGACACAGGCCATGGGATCAAGAGATACCGCTGCTGGGATTCCTGCATGTACTCAGATTTCACCATGATGGCTCACGGAAACAACCGTACAAGCCAGATGCAGCGTTTCCGCCAGAGATTTATGCATAAACTGGTATATTTCCCGGCAAACAATGACGGGATGTATTCCTGTGTAGGCTGCGGCAGATGTGTGGAAAAATGCCCGGCTTCCTTAAATATTGTGAAAGTTATCAAATCCTTTCAGAAACAGGGAGGTGACAAATAATGAGCGAATGTACCTGTCATAAAAATTATACGCTGGATACGCTGATTCCTCAGGTGGGAGTCATAACAGATATCCGCCAGGAGACACCGGACGTAAAGACCTTCCGGGTAAATGCACCGGAGGGCGGAAAGCTTTTTGAACATATGCCCGGACAGTGTGCCATGGTGTGTGCACCGGGCATCAGTGAAGGTATGTTTTCCATTACTTCCTCACCCACAAATAAAGAATTCCAGGAATTCAGCATCAAGAAATGCGGTATCCTCACAGATTATCTTCACAGCCTTGAGGTTGGCGACGAGATTACGGTGAGAGGTCCGTACGGTAACCATTTCCCGGTAGAGACCGAGTTAAAAGGCCAGAACCTGCTGTTTATTGCAGGCGGTATCGGTCTTGCACCTCTTCGCTCTGTTATCAACTATGTGCTGGATAACAGAGAGAACTACGGAACCGTGGATATTCTCTATGGTTCCCGTTCCGCAGACGATCTGGTCCAGTTAAAAGAGATACAGGAAGTCTGGATGAAGACAGAGGGTGTGAACGTATATCTGACCATTGACCGGGAACAGGAAGGCTGGGACGGCCATGTGGGATTTGTACCCAACTACTTAAAAGAGGTGGGATTCACCACAGACAAGACAGCCCTTGTCTGCGGACCGCCGATCATGATCAAGTTCGTGCTGGCAGCCCTCCAGGAGATGGGATTCTCTAAAGAGCAGGTCTACACAACACTAGAACTCCGTATGAAATGCGGCGTAGGCAAATGCGGCCGCTGTAATATCGGTTCCAAATATGTGTGCAAAGACGGACCGGTATTCCGCTGCGACGAGATCGACGAATTACCTAACGAGTATTGACAGGCAATGAGCAGTGCGCCGGAACGTCCAAGCTGGCAGCGTTGTGCTCGCACATAAGCGGACAGATTGTACGTTGCGGCATAGGGCGAAAGCCCTCAACCGAGATGAAGCGAAGCGGAATCGAGGTGGCACTGCGGAGTAGAGGCAGTGCGCCATAACGTCCAAGCTGGCAGCGTTGTGCTTGCACATAAGCGGACAGATTGTACGTTGCGGCATAGGGCGAATGCCCTCAACCGAGATGAAGCGAAGCGGAATCGAGGTGGCACTGCGGGGCAAAGATGAAGTTGATGAAAGGATTGATACCTATTATGGAAAAAATGGTTAATGTATTTTTCTTCGGTAAGAAATACAGTGTGCCTGCGGATCTGACGATCATGACAGCCATGGAATATGCCGGATATACCCTGAAAAGAGGGTGCGGCTGCCGTCATGGTTTCTGCGGAGCATGTGCTACGATATACAGGATCAAAGGAAAGAACGAGCTGAAGACATGTCTTGCCTGTCAGACACAGGTGGAGGAGGGCATGTATGTGGCAAGTATTCCTTTCTTCCCTACAGACAAGAGAACGTATGATATAGAGGAGATCAAACCCACCCAGCAGATCATGATGGAGCTGTATCCGGAAATCTATAGCTGTATCGGATGTAATGCCTGTACAAAAGCCTGTACACAGGATCTGAACGTTATGCAGTACATCGCTTACGCACAGAGAGGTGAATTTGAGAAATGTGCAGAGGAATCCTTTGACTGTGTAAGCTGCGGCTGCTGTTCCGTAAGATGTCCGGCCGGTATTTCTCATCCTATGGTTGGTCTTCTTGCAAGACGCCTCACAGGAAAATATATTGCACCTGAGACAAAACACCTGGAAAACCGTGTGGAGGAGATCCATAAGGGCGCTTACGATGAACTGATCGAGCAGATCATGGAAAAACCCATTACGGAAATGCAGGAACTTTACAATACCAGAGAGATTGAGAAATAAGGAGGATAGCCATGTTTACACCAGAAATGCTTGAGTCCATTAAAAAGGTGGAAGCCACCAGAGACGAGCGTATGGGCATGGAACCCAGACGTATGACTGCTGATGAAAAGGATGCCCTCTTGAAGGCTTATCATCCGGACTATAAAAAAGACGGGTTTACTGAGATTAAGATTGGCCCGAACAAGGGCCAGAAAGCGCCCACAGAGCTGGGACATTTACTCCACTCCAACAGCCGTCTGTTAAATGTGGATATAGATCTGAACAAAGTGGATTATGACGTGGACGTGCTGGTGATCGGCGGCGGCGGAGCAGGCTCTTCTGCAGCCATTGAAGCTCATGAAGCAGGCGCCAATGTTATGATCGTCACAAAACTGCGTATTGGGGATGCAAACACCATGATGGCCGAGGGCGGTATCCAGGCAGCAGATAAAGAAAATGACTCTCCGGTCCAGCACTATCTGGACGCTTTCGGAGGCGGACACTTTGCAGCCAGGCCGGAACTGCTGAAAAGACTGGTCATGGAGGCGCCTGACGCGATCCAGTGGCTGAACAAGCTGGGCGTTATGTTTGACAAGGACGCAGAGGGAAATATGGTTACCACCCACGGAGGCGGTACTTCCAGAAAGAGAATGCATGCCTGCAAGGACTACTCCGGTGCGGAGATCATGCGTACTCTGCGGGATGAGGTTATAAACCGTCAGATCCCTGTTGTGGAGTTTACTTCCGCAGTGGAATTGATCAAGGATGACAAGGGACAGGTTGCAGGTGCTGTTCTGCAGAATATGGAGACAGATGACTACCTGGTGGCAAAAGCAAAGACAGTCATCATTGCCACAGGCGGTGCAGGACGTCTTCATTACCAGGACTTCCCAACTTCCAACCACTACGGGGCAACCGCAGACGGACTGGTTCTGGGATACCGCGCAGGCGCCCCGCTCTTATACCAGGATACCATTCAGTATCACCCAACAGGTGTTGCTTACCCGGCACAGATTTTCGGTGCCCTGGTCACAGAGAAGGTTCGTTCTCTGGGAGCTATGCTGGTAAACATTGACGGTGAAGCTTTCATGCATCCTCTGGAGACACGCGACGTGGCAGCAGCTTCCATTATCCGCGAGTGCAGCGACAGGGGAAAAGGTGTGGCCACGCCTCTGGGCAGCGGTGTATGGCTGGATACTCCCATGATCGAAAGGATCGGCGGAGAGGGAACTATTGAAAAACGTATCCCTGCCATGCTTCGTATGTACATGAACTATGACATTGATATGAGAAAACAGCCGATTCTTGTATATCCTACACTCCATTATCAGAACGGTGGTCTGGAAATCGGCGGGGACGGCTACACAAAAGCTATTGATAATCTGCTGGTAGCAGGCGAGGCAGTGGGTGGGATCCACGGAAGAAACCGTCTTATGGGCAACTCTCTTCTGGATATCATTGTATTCGGCCGCAATGCAGGCAAGGCTGCAGCAGCGAAAGCAAAAGAGACAGAACTGGGATCCATGACACTGGAACATATTGAACAATATGCAGAGGAACTGAAAAACGCAGGCATTGCTTCCGATGATGTATCTCCATTACTGCTTCCCAAGTATGCCCGTCATGAAAGATAACAAGTAAGACAGGAGAGTGAACGTATATGCGCGAAATTATGGCAAGCCAGATAACAGATGTCATTGAGAATCTTTGCATTCAGGCCAATGAACATCTGCCTGAGGACGTAAAATGTGCAATTAAAGACTGCAGGGCCTGTGAAGACTGGGAAATCGCACAGGGTGTGCTGGACAATATTATTGAGAACTTTGAAATTGCTGACGAACAGAATGTTCCAATCTGCCAGGATACCGGTATGGCCTGTGTATTCTTGGAAATCGGACAGGATGTACATATTTCAGGCGGCAATTTAAGCGATGCTGTAAATGAAGGCGTGCGCCGCGGATATGACAAGGGATATCTGAGAAAATCCGTAGTCAAGGACCCCGTACGCAGAGGCAATACCGGAGACAATACGCCGGCTATGATCTATACAGAAATCGTTCCCGGAGAGCAGATCAAAATCACAGTGGGACCAAAAGGGTTCGGAAGTGAAAATATGAGTGCGATCCGCATGTTCAAGCCTTCCGCAGGACTTCAGGGGATCAAAGACTTTATCCTGGAGACCGTCGAGACCGCAGGCCCGAACCCATGTCCGCCTATGGTAGTGGGCGTGGGCATTGGAGGTACTTTTGATAAGGCAGCTCTTCTCGCAAAGAAAGCACTGATGCGCCCCATTGATTCTTCCAATGAAGACCCATACTATGCAGAGCTGGAAGTGGAAATGCTGGACAAGATCAACAAGCTTGGCATCGGTCCCCAAGGATTCGGCGGCAAGACCACAGCCATTGGCCTGAACATTGAAACCATGCCTACACATATTGCAGGTATGCCATGTGCCATCAATATCAACTGCCACGTGACCCGCCACAAAACGGAGGTGATTTAAATGGAAAAACATATTACACTGCCCCTCACCGAGGAACTGGCAAAAACGCTCCATGCAGGAGATACCGTATATGTGACCGGAACGATCTATACCTCACGTGACGCAGGTCACAAGCGTATGTGCGAAGCCCTGGCAAGAGGCGAGGAACTTCCTTTTGACCCGGCAGATGCCACGATATATTATGTAGGTCCTACACCTGCAAAACCCGGTCAGGTAATCGGCTCCGCAGGCCCGACTACCAGCGGACGTATGGATGCCTATGCACCCACCATGATGTCTGTGGGGGCCAGAGGCATGATTGGAAAAGGTGCCCGTCTTCCGGAAGTGATAGAGGCTATGAAAAAATACAGCGGTGTTTATTTCGGAGCCATCGGCGGAGCAGGCGCCTTGCTTGCAAAATGTATCAAGAAGGCAGAACTTATTGCGTATGAAGACCTGGGTGCGGAAGCGCTGAGAAAATTATATGTGGAGGATATGCCTCTGTTCGTTATCATTGACAGCGAGGGAAAGAACCTGTACGAAGAGGGAAGAGCCGCATATCTGGCACAACATAGAGAATAACAGACAGCAAAGACGAGCCTATAGAGACAGACCGCTTCTGAAATGACAGGAGCGGTCTTTGATAACACATTAAAAGAGGGAATGGAGAAAATATAATGACAAACCTATTAGAAGCACTTATGATACTCTGCTTCGGCTTATCATGGCCGATCTCAATCCGTAAATCCTGGATTTCCAGAACCGCAAAAGGAAAGAGCCTGTTCTTTGAATTTTTTATCTGGATCGGTTATGTATTCGGTATTGCCCGTAAAGTGATCCTGTGGATGGAAGCAGGGGCAGCAGGTACCTCACTTGACTGGCTGTTCTATTTGGGATGGTTCTTCTACATACTGAATATTGTGGAGATTTCCATTGATATGGCGCTTTACTTTAGAAATGTAAAACTGGATAAGGCAAGAGAAAAAGCCTGAGATCACCAAAACTCTTCCCCGGATAGTGGTGTGCAGACAAGGGCCATATGGGTCCACAGCCCGGTTCTAAGATTTTGATTCGTTACATAAACTGATACAGAATGTGACCGGGGGCCGGACATGAACAGACAGAGATGGAAAAAATATGGTTTTATGGCAGAGGTCATTGTGCTGACCCTGACAGCCGCGCTTTGCTGGAAAGATGTTTCACAAGGTGCCTTTGCCGCCGGACATGGCGCAGAGCAGGCAGAGAATAACTCTTCGTCAGAAAGTGCAGAGGATTCCGGCACGGGCAGCGGAGGGAATTCTGGCACGGACAGTGGAGAGGATTCAGGCACGGTCAGTGGAGGGAATTCAGGCGCGGACAGTGGAGAGGATTCAGGCACGGGCAGCGGAGGGAATTCCGGCACCGACAGTGCAGAGGATTCCGGCACGGACAGTGGAGGGAATTCCGGCACCGACAGTACGGGGAAGGACTACATAAAGTGGGTGGACTTCCATGTGACAAGTGAGGCCATGCGGCAGGCCTGTGCCTACGATGTGGATACATATGGGCAGGAAGGCCATCTTAACTGGGTGGACCTGCTGGCTTATCTGGGAGCCAGATACGGCGGTGATTTCAAGCAGTATAAGGCAAAAGACATGGATGAGATTGCCGAAAGGCTTCAAAAAGGGGAGACTACAGTGGAAAAACTGTCCGCTGAGATCAAATCTTTTGATTACTACCGGGAAGCCTACGGTGCAGTTCTGGATGGGCTGGTGGGAGAATACCAGATAGAGGCAGAAGACCAGGGACAGGGCGCCCAGGGTCAGGAGAGCCAGGAGAGCCAGGGGGAAGTAAGCTGGACAAAAAAGTACGGTCTGAAAGGCTACAGCCCTATAGCAAAAAGTTTTCCCTATAACGACTATGACGATTTCGGTGTGGCCAGAAGTTATGGCTACAGGCGGGAACATCTGGGACACGACATGATGGGGCAGACAGGTACTCCCATTGTTGCGGTGGAATCCGGCTACGTTTCTGCCATGGGATGGAACCAGTATGGGGGCTGGCGGTTGGGTATCAGCAGCTTTGACGGCAGACGGTATTATTATTATGCTCACCTGCGGCAGAATTTTCCCTACTGCAAATCCCTGGAAGTGGGCAGCATTGTGCAGGCCGGGGATGTGATCGGTTATATGGGCCGTACCGGATACAGCGCCAAAGAAAATGTGAACAACATTGACACCACCCATCTGCATTTTGGACTGCAGCTTATCTTTGACGAATCCCAGAGAGAGGGAAACCATGAAATCTGGGTGGATGTCTATGAACTGGTGAAGTTTTTGTATAAGAACCAGTCAGAGGTGGTGAGAGATGATGCCACAAAAGAATGGTCAAGAGTATATCAGATAAAGGACCCTGAGGCTTCGGCGTATTTGGAGTCAGACCAGGGAAAACAGACATCGGACATTGATCCCGCAAACAAGTAAGATGTATTTTTCAGTCCAAAAAGAAATAAAAAGTTTTTACATTTTTAGAAAAAGAGGCCGTATCAAAAGGAACAGTGACGATTTGCTGTCCTTTTGATACGGCCTTTTGATCATGCAAGGATTCTGGCCAGAACCACAAGCACATATACGTGCAGGGGATAATACACGTAGAAAAAGTATTTCATCCTTCTTCCCCGCTGTCCGTTATATAGCAGGATAAAGGGAAGGGAAAGGATCATAAACCACTGGTCATTCAGAATGAACAGATTTTCATAGGTCATTCCCCCGCCTGCTGCAGAGAGAAAGAAGAACCCGGACATAAGTACATAGAAGACGGAAAGACCAATTTTTTTATCCCTGAGAAAATAAAATCCGATTCCAAGGGCCACCCAGAACACAGAGCCTTCCACAAAGATTGGTGAGGGGATCAGAGTGCTTAATACGCGGACAGCCATTCTTCCTATAAATGAAACACCGGCGGCATTTCCCAGAAACAGGGTGACTGCAATGCTGGAAAATACAGGGATCAGGAACATAGCCAGGGCAGCACCTATTTTTTTTCGGTTTTTTTCCTTTACACTTTCAATCAAAAGTTCCACAGCCCAGATATAAAGCCCTACAAGAAACAAAGTGGCAAACATGCCGTTAATTACCATGGCACCATTGGGATGAGGCAGATAAGAGTTGATCAGGTCATTGCCCACGGACATGAGAACAGAGGCGATATACATCCGTTTGAGATAAGCTTTCCGGTCATGGGTATGGGAAAATCCCTCTGCCATTGCAAACAGAAACAGTGGTGCGGAAATTCGTCCAAGCAGAGTGAAAAAATGGGGGACAGGCAGGATCCCGCCGCCCAGATAATAGTAAATATGGTCAAGCGTCATAAGCAAAAGAGCCAAAACCTTCAGGGAATAGGAAGTAAATCCCCATCCAGTGACGCTTTTTTTGTCTGGTGATGCAATTATATTCATTTTATTCCTCCGTATTTGATGTATTTCAGTTACAGATTATAAACAATGAAAGGGGAGTTATCCATCGATTAACCTTACATTTTTGGGCCGAATGTTACAAATTTGTAATATAGTTCAAATTTACCCAAATCACTGACAAGAGAAAGAACAGATACTTTGGTACAATAAAAGGAAAACAAAAGGCAGACAGCAAGATACCGGAGGTTTGCAGGACAGATATGGGGCAGATTGCTCCATATCTGTGCATCGCGAAGCGTGTTACTGTTTACAGAACTGCGCTTTTTGCAGGGCTGTAAATAGTAACATTAGCTGTGAATGGCAGTAACAAAAGGATTGACATTTGTCTGAAAAAATAGTAGACATAAGGTAACCGGCTGTAAGTATAAAAAGGATGAGGATAAAATATGAGATATACAGATTATGTTTTTCAGGTGCCCGAGGAGAAAATCGTACGGTTGATCACAGATACAGATGCAAAAAATGAAGCGGATGACGACTTTGCCGTGGTACAGGCGCTTCTCAGCCCCAAAATAGAAAATGTAGGTTTAGTGGCTGCCCATTATGGTACAGACAGAGATAGGGACAGTATGGAGAAAAGCTACAGAGAGTTGGAAACTTTGGTAGGGAAGATGGGATTTGACGGGCAGGTGCCCCTGTATCACGGTGCGCCCTGCGGTCTGCCCGATGCGGGGACTTTTATAGAAAGTGAAGGAGCAAGGCTGATCGTGGAGGAGGCTATGAAGGGGGATGACAGGCCTTTGTTTGCCGTTTTTCTGGGGCCGCTGACAGATATAGCCAGCGCTTATCTGATGGAACCACGTATTGCTAAAAGGCTGACTGTTATCTGGATCGGAGGAGGGCTTTATCCCCACGGCGGTGAAGAGTTCAATCTGGGCAATGACATTCATGCGGCAAATGTAGTGTTTGGATCTGATATGGAAGTGTGGCAGGTGCCTAAGAACGTCTACGAGATGATGCCGGTAACTTTGGCAGAGCTTGAACTGCGGGTAAGAACCTGCGGGGAGATCGGTGAATATCTCTGTGACCAGCTCATGGAACATGCTATGACAGAGCAGCCAAGGAAGAGTGCGTTTAGGACAGGGGAATCCTGGGTGCTGGGAGATTCACCGGCAATTGGACTGATCCTTTATGAAGACAGGTTTTCTTTTGAGTGGAAACAGGCTCCTGCAGTGGGGGCTGACATGAACTATATACATACGGGCAGATTCCGTCCTATAAGAGTTTACAATAAAATAGATTCCCGGTTGATACTGGAGGATTTTTATGCCAAGCTGGCTTTATTTGCACAAAAGCGGAGGGAAGCAGATGGAGTATGTAAAAGATGAAATGGTATTTGAACGGGAGTTTCCCTATCGGATGTTTTTATCAAATTCCCGGCAGATGTATCTGCATTCTCATGACCTTTTAGAGATCAATCATGTAAAAGAGGGAAGCGGCTATTATCTGATAGAAGAGAAAGAATATGAGATACGCCCGGGGGATATTTTTATCATCAATAATCAGGAACGCCATATGGCAGTGCATGACGGCAGCCTTGTGCTGGAAGTCATAGTGTTTGACCCCTCTCTTTTGTGGGAGCAGAGGCGGGGATACCAGTTTCTGGAGCCTTTTTTCAACAGGAGCACATCCTTTACCAACTGTATCAGAAAAGATACGCAGGGGTATGAGGGTCTGATGGAGGCATTTTCCCATATCCGTCTGGAGTACAGGGATAAAAAAGCAGGGTGGGAACTGTTTGTAAAATCCTGGACGCAGCTTTTTATGGCGGAGTTGTACCGTATTTATCTGGAAATACAGAGTGAGGAGGAGCAGACAGCAGGCCGGCATCAGATCTTCACACGGCTTCAGCCTGTGGTGGATTATATTCACGAGCATTATCTGGAACAGATCGAACTGGATGATCTGGTGAAAGTAGCGATGATGAACAAGAGTTATCTTTGTTCCTGTTTCAAGAATGTGCTCCACATTCGGATGTTTGAATACATTGACCAACTGCGCATAGACAGGGCCTGTATGCTGCTGTCCACTACCAGCCATACCATCACGGAGATTGCCATGATGAGCGGCTTCAATAGTGTATCATATTTTAACAGAGTATTTAAAAGGGGACGGGATATGTCTCCCGGGGAATACCGCAGAGCAGTGACCAGTAGGGAGAGTGGAACGTGACATTTCGATAAATCCAAATATAGTTCAAAGATTGCCGGATATCAGACAAGCGTTCAGGATATGCCCATGATATGATAAATGCATAGCAATGGAGCACCTGAAGACAGAACAGGATAACAAACGGCAATTTATTGAAAATGGATAATAGGAGGAAGTTGGAATGCGGTATAAAAAAGACTGGGAAGCTACAAAACAGAGATTTGAGGATTATTGGAAAGGGGAAAATACAGGAAGGCCGCTCATGCGCGTTACAGGCGTGAAGCCCGGTTATTATCCCTTCCAGATACCGGAGGAGATCAAGTCTAAAAGTCTGGAAGAAAAATATATGGACCCGGAAAGCGTGGTAAGGCGTTATCGTTATTATTGCGAAACCCATGAGTTTCTGGGAGAGAGTTTTCCGAATTTGAATGCGGATTTTGGTCCCGGTTCTCTTGCGGCATACCTTGGAAGTGAGATCGAGTTCCAGGACAGAACGGTATGGTTTCATCCCTGTGTGAAAGAGTGGGAGGATTATCCGGAATTGAAATTTGACCCGGAGAATAAATGGTTCAAAAAGCATATTGGGCTTTTTGAAGAGTGCAAAAAGTTGATCGGAAATGATTTTCCTATTGCCATTCCGGATTTAATGGAAAATGTGGATGTGCTGGCATCCCTGAGAGGTTCCATGGATCTGCTTTATGATATGATCGAGGAAGATAATGATATTGTAAAGAGAGTACAGCAGGTAACAGACTGCTATCAGCAGTATTATGATGCATTCTATAAATATGCACAATATGAGGGCGGAAGTGCGTACACGGTGTTCCAGATTTTCGGAAGCGGAAAGACCCAGAAGCTGCAGTGCGATTTTTCGGCACTTCTGTCACCGGATTATTTCCGTACCTATGTGCTGGATTCTCTGAAACAGGCCACAAAGAGCCTGGATCATGTACTGTACCACTTAGATGGTCCGGAATCTATCAAACACATGGATGCCTTGATGGAAGTAGAGGGGATTGATGCCCTTCAATGGACCAGCGGTGACCATGGCCCGGACGGAACTATGGAAGAGTGGGATGTGATATATGACAAGGCCAGGGCAGCAGGAAAACAGCTCTGGGTAAAAGTGTACACCGGGGACCTGAAAGACTGGATCCGCAATACAGACCGCATTGTTAAAAAATACGGCTCCAAAGGTCTGTATCTGTTCTTCAACGATATGCCGCTGGAATGGGCAGAGGAACTGATGGACTATGCGGAAAAGAACTGGTGTGATGTAAAAGGAAGTTTTTAACCCCGATATTCAGAGTTACTGTACACTTCGTGTCCAGTAACACGCTTCGCGATGCACAGATATGGAGCATTCTGCCCCATATCGCGCCGGCTGCCTCGGGATTTTCATGCGCAAGCGCATAAAAACACCTCGCGGGATAACAGCCGTGAATAGTAACATTCAGATTCAAAAAACCATTGTTTCTCATGGAAACAGTGGTTTTTTGAACTCTTCTGTGGTATACTGAATACACTTATGATTTATCTATTCATAAGTTCTGCTTTTTTGGCCGAAAGGCTGTCAAATGGGGTATTCCCCCGTTATTTCCATATTTAAAACAAAATAAGGGTCATTTTTCAGGGGAAAGTCTTGAATAATCTATAGGTTTTTTCTATACTTAGATATAGAAGAAGGTCTTCCTTTGGTCATATGACCTGTATTAGGAGGGCATTTATGGCAGCAAAAGAGAACCTGAAATACAAAAACAGTGTGTTTGTGGATCTGTTTTTCGAGGATGAATCCGCAGAGGAAAATGAGATTTCACTATACAATGCACTACATGAGGACCCCCTTCCGGAGGGAACAAAGGTCCGGAAGATCAGAGTGGATGATGTACTCTATATGAACTTTTGCAATGACATATCTTTTGGCATTGAGGATAAGGTGATGGTGTTTGGAGAGCACCAGTCAACGATCAATGAAAACATGCCGCTGAGGGAACTTCTGTATATAGGCCGCGCATTAGAACAGATCGTCCCGGTGCGTGACCGTTACAGGAAAAGGATAGTAAGGATTCCGACGCCTGAGTTCTATACTTTTTACAATGGGAAGGAACCCTGGGCAAAGGAGAAGACACTGCACTTGTCAGATGCATATGCAAAAAAGGATGAATCCCCCATGCTGGATCTCTGTGTAAAGGTTATCAATATAAATCCGGAAGAAGGTCATGAAATCCTTGACAGGTGCGGGATACTGAGAGAGTACAGTGAATTTGTTGACATTTTAAGGAAACATCAGCAGACGGGCAGCCCTGATGCATACAAAAATGCCATTGAGGAATGTATGAAGACGGGAATACTGGCTGATTATCTGAAAAAGAAAGGCAGTGAGGTGGTAAATATGCTGATAGCAGAGTATGATTATGATCTGGATGTGGAAGTACAGCGTGAAGAAGCCTATGCAGCGGGAAGACAGGAGGGAATACAAGAAGGAATACAGGAAGGAATACAGGAAGGTCAGCGGGAGAAATTGGAGGAATTGATAAAAAGAAAATTGAAAAAGGGAAAATCCATAGATGTCATTGCGGAAGAGCTGGAGGAAAGCCGGGAGGTGATCGCCGGAATCGTTAAGATGTTACAGGATACCTGATTTCCGAAAACAAAGAAGAATACATACTCTAAGAAGAGATAGTCAGCGGCTATCCTCTGTGGTCAGCACCATAGAGGATAGCTTTTTATATACTCTGCGTTCTATAGGTTTTTCAACTTCATCTCTCGGCGGTAAGCATTGGGAGCTGCGCCGTATTTCCTTTTGAACTGGCGGTTAAAATAGGTCTGGCTGGAAAAACCGGCCCGGTCCACGATTTCCTTGAGTTTCATGTCTGTATGTTCTACCAGATCTGCCGCGTATTTCAGGCGTTCTTCATTTACATAATCATTGAAATAATATCCGGTCTGCTGGCGGAAAATATTTCCTAGGTAAGAGGGATGCATATTCAGCCTGGCAGCCAGAGTTTTCAGGGAAATATCTTTGTCTGAGAACTCATGTACCGCAGCGATCACCGCGTCCACGCATGGGTATGTGGCTGACTGGTCCTTGTGCTTTCTATCCACAATTTCGTAACAGGTAGAGATAAATGTGTGCAGATATTGAAAAACACGGGATTCATCAGAAAAGTCACATACAATATTTTTCAAAAGTTCAATGATCTCCGGTTCCGGCTGCATCTCAGCGGAGGTCTGAAACACACCCCAGTTTAAGGTTCCAAGTACAAATGCCGAACGCCTTGAGGAGGGAATCGTGGAAAACAGATTCTTCAACTGTTCCATGTAGATATCCTTTGGCACAGTGTCATAATCACGCTCAATGATGCTGACAGAAACCATAGATAGATCCATGTCCTTTGAGATGATACGGTGCATGGGGCTGTACTGAAGAAAAAGGTATTTGGCCGCATTCCGGTAACTGACACTGACTTCCTCATAATTATCAACGGTATTCCCGGTTGAGATAAAAAACGGAAAGTCCAGGATGATCCGCGCATTGTCTGTTTGTGACAAAAGACTGTCGATGGAGTGTGTTTGATTGGGGCTGCTGACAATACAGACCAGCCGTGTGGGCGTCTCAAAATAAAAATGGCTGATATAATTTCCTACGAAAAGAGAGAGAAGGTAATCAAACAGCCCGGCCATTTTTTCTTTGCCTTGTGGATAGGATGCGGAAACGGTAAAGATCATGACCGTATAATTGTCCAGGTTGAGGTTAATGCCAAGCATCTGCGCACGGGTGATAAACTCATCTTCACTTAGAATGCCTTTTACCCAGTTCTCAATAAAAAGGCTTCTGAAGGTCAGCATGGTGGAGCCGTAGGTTCCTGACAACTCAGCCCGCTCCTGGATATGGCCCACAATATTACTGATGGATTCCCGCAGTTCGTCGGGGTCCAGAGGCTTCAGCAGATAATTTTCCGCTCCATGGCGCATGGCGGAACGCACATACTCAAAATTATCATAGGCGGAAAGTACCAGTATAGAAATGAGAGGATTGATTTTCCGAACCTGTTCGATCAGCTCGATCCCCGTCATCTGCGGCATGGATATGTCTGTGATCAGCAGATCCGCAGAGTGGTGTTCCAGATAGGTAAGGGCATCACAGGGATTGGTAGTACAGCAGCAGAGTTCAAAGTTGAAACCCGACCAGTCAATGGCGGTTCTCATACCGTCCAGCACAAAAGATTCATCGTCTACGATCACAGCCTGATACATGGGGAGGCCCTCCTTGATTTATTATAAGTTATCATATACGACGGAACCATTGCGCATATCTGTCGCATAGAAAGAAAAACTAAAATGTTTGCTGTAGTTCTAATGGTATCGGATAAATTTCACAAAGTCAAGAATGCCAAAAAGATTTATATGAAATTAGTTCAAAAATGTTGAATCTCTACTATATAAAACCCATGGGGCGGAAGATATACTCTTGTTATAAAGAAAAGGAAACCGGAAGGAACCGGAATAAAAGGAAACAGGAGGGAATGGATTATGGTGGCAAAGCGGGGAAAAGGATACGCTGCCCGGAAAACTTTGAAAAAACAGCTTTGGGAATACAGGTGGATTTATGTGTTGGGAATCCCGGGGCTGATCGTTATGTTTTTAATGTTTTATATGCCCATGCGCGGGCTTTTGATGGCATTTCAGGATTACAATCCCCAAATAGGTATTCTTGGGAGTCCGTGGGTGGGGCTGAAGCATTTTAAGACATTGTTAGCAGAACCGAAATTTTACAATATGTTAAAGAATACGCTGGTCATCAGCGGACTGAGTCTGCTGACGTTCCCGGTCCCTATCTTTCTGGCAATGATCATGAATGAGGTCAGAAATAAGACCTTTAAGAAATTTGTGCAGACCTCTGTATACCTGCCTCACTTTCTTTCCTGGGCAATTGTAGCCAGCCTTACCTTTTTCCTGTTATCCACGGAACAGGGATTTTTGAATAAACTGGCAGAGATGAGAGGAAATGAGGCTACCGCATATCTGTTCAGTACCAAATGGATCTATCTGATCATTGTTGTCCAGTCTCTGTGGAAAAGCATTGGTTGGAATTCCATTGTATATCTGGCCGCGATCTCGGGGATTGACCAGAGCCTGTATGAAGCAGCCAAAATGGATGGAGCCAACAAATTTCAGTGTATGATGAAAATAACACTTCCAAGTATTATGCCGACCGTTATGGTTATGCTGATTCTTCGTATGGGAACCATCATCTCTGTGGATTTTGAGCAGGTATTCCTGATGAACAACCCCATGGTCAAATCTCATCTGGAAGTATTCGAGGTATACATATTTAACAATAGTATTGCAACAGG
Source organism: Blautia hominis (assembly GCA_002270465.1). GTDB lineage: Bacteria > Bacillota > Clostridia > Lachnospirales > Lachnospiraceae > Blautia > Blautia hominis. Next base: position 145,360 of record NQOF01000009.1, on the reverse strand, counting down.
CAGCACCCAGTATTCCTATACAACTGCCATTGGTCTCTTCAAATCTGTTGTCAATACTGCACTGGTCATATTGACAAACTGGATCACCAACCGTAAGGGTTATGAAGGGGTTATGTAATGGAAGGAAGGAAAGGAGTTTACAGAGATGTCGAACGTGGTAAAAATTAAGAAAAAAAATGACCTGGGTATGAGGGCAAAAGAGAATGTATACCAGGCTATATTGTGGGTGTTCCTCCTGGCTATTGCTGCCAGCATGATACTTCCCTTTGTATATGTGGTGGTGCTTTCCTTTACAGACTCCTCCGTTTATGTGGCAGGTGAGTTTACGCTCTGGCCGAAAAAATGGTCTATGGCAGCATATAAACTGATCGTTACAGGGACAGGATTTTTGAATTCGCTGAAATCCACACTGATCATCACGGCAGTGGGTACGCCTCTGAGTGTATTCTTAAATGCAGGTGTGGCATATATGCTCTCCAAACCCATTCCGGGTAAAAAATTTATCAATACCTATGTCATGTTCACAATGCTTTTTGCAGCAGGTATGGTACCCAACTTCATGAATATGAAGTCCCTGCATCTGATCGACAGCTATTGGGCCTGTATCCTTCCCGCGGCCTGCGGGGCGTGGTCCATTATGGTTATGCGTTCTTTCTTCCAGTCATTGCCCATAGAACTGGAGGAGGCAGCTAAAATAGACGGCTGCGGACAGCTTAGGATTTTTGGCACGATTGTAATCCCACTGTCCAAGCCCATGCTGGCAACCATGACATTGTTCGCTTTTGTCGGTTACTGGAATACCTATTTTAACTCCATCATGTACATAACATCCACGGCAAAATCCAGTCTGCAGGTGTATGTACAGAAAGTAGTTCTCTCATCCAATATTTCAGACGTGATTGACGTCCAGTCCAGCGTTGCCAATGCTGTGCCGCAGGAAGTTATGCGAATGGCAGCAGTAGTTGTTGTAGTTTTGCCCGTGCTGGTCATCTACCCGTTTCTGCAAAAATATTTTCAGTCAGGTATGATGGTGGGAGCAGTAAAAGGCTGAGTATAAAAAAATAAAATTATATCATTACAGGAGGTTTTCAAAATGAAAAAGAAGTTTAAAAAACATGCAGCCCTCACAATGGCAGCAGCCATGGCAGTGTCCTGCCTGGCAGGGTGCGGCGGCTCCGAGGATGCGGATGCGGCGGCAAAAAAAGGAACGGATATAAAGAAAGAGGAAAAGGAATCTTCAAAGGACAGCAATGGCAGAATGACTATCTCCGTAATGGGAATTGACTGGGGATATGGACCGGCCCAGGACAGTGAGATGGAAAAATATTGGGAAGATCTCTTTGATGTGAATCTGGATATCCAGTGGATCAACTGGGAGGATTACGATCAGAAGGTAAACACTATGATCGCCGCGGGAAGTATTCCGGATGTAGTGCAGATCAGCAAGGAGGGAAATGGTTCTTATTATTATCCAATCTTCACACAGGCTATAGATGCAGGCGTTTTCCTTGATATGACACCCTACCTTTTTGACAACGGAAACGGGATCGCAGAGACCAATGCAGTTATGAAAAACTGGGGCGAGGATATGTGGGACCAGGCAAAATATAATGAAGGTATCTATATCATGCCCCGGTCCAATACGGAAAAAGGCCAGTATTCCGGTATTGAAGTGCGCAGGGATCTGATGAAAAAATATGGGTTTGAAGAGGAGCCGGCCACTATGGACGAGCTGAAGACATGGTTGATCGACTTATCCAATGCGGCCACAGAGGGAGAAGGCAAAAAAATCTATGCCCTGGAATACTTTGGGGACAACTTCATGGATACCCATCTGAAAGCTTTTGCAACTGCATTTACGGGACAAACGGACTGGACTATAGATGAGAACGGAGAGTATCAGTATATGCAGTTCAATGAGAAATATATTGATTTCCTGAACTGGGTAAAAGACCTTTATGACGCGGGCGTCATTGACCCTGAATTTGCATTGAATAACAGCGATACTTCCAAGTGGAAAGCCGGAAATTCCATTGCCTATCTGGCAACCTGGTATAACTGGAACCAGTCCGCAGACCTGGTAAGCGACAAAAACTTTGATGAGAGCGCACCGGAGGGATGTGAAGCATGGTGCCTGAAGCCGGTGAAAGGACCGGAGGCGTATACGGTAAGTCCAAACTATACTGACATTGATTCCTGTATCGCCATAAGCGCAGACTGTTCCGAGGAAAAACTGGAAAAGATCATGGATATGTTCAATGCAACAGAAGAAAAATATCCGGGATATAATGATGTGATGAAATTTGGTATCCAGGATGTACATTATACCCTTCTGGAGGACGGAACAAAGGATACGACAGACGAAAAATATAAAAAGGCCAGACAGGATGGATATGTAGGTGCGTGGAACCAGATCCTCCTGAAAACAGACGTGGACCAGATAACAGACAAATTTATGAAAGACGGCGCAAAGAAAGCTTCTGATGAGAGTATTCAGAGAGCAAAAGAACTGAAGGAATTTGTCACCAATGACCTGCAGGCCACAGGAATGAAAAATGAGATCCAGAACCTGCAGTCAGAGACATACAACAATCAGTGGAATGTGCTGACAGACGATGTGAATACCATGTGCACGCAGTATGTTATGGGGCAGATCGGTGAGACAGAGTGGGAAACTTTTGTGAAAGGTATCGTTGACTCTGCCGACTACAAGGCAATACAGAAAGAGTTCAAAGACTCCGCTAAGGGCGGAAAATAAGATCATGACAATAGAAAGTTCGCAAAGCATACTTTCTTTTGTCTAACCGCGGCAGCAGAGAAAAGCCTCTTCAGTACAAAAATATATCAGGTATTTGGTACTGAGGGGGCTGTTTTTATAGACTGGGAGGAATTATGGAACAGATCACAATAATCAAAAATGAGACTTGCAGCGTCAGAATAGAACTGGGGATACAGAGAATCACAGAAGCACTCCAACATGCAGGATATGCGGTGGCAGAGGAGAAAATGCCTGAAAATTTTGAGGATTACCGAAATATACCGGGTAAAAAGCTTTATGCAGGGGTTAGGAAGGAGGATAGATTTCTTCAATGGCTGGAGGAAAACGAGATTCTTATCTTTCATACAAAGGAGCCGGAGGAGGAAGGATTTTACATAGAGTCCTGCCCTGCACGGCTTACGGTCATCAGCGGAGGAAGTGAGACGGGAGCCCTGTACGGCTGTATGGAACTGAAGGAGAGAGTGGAACGGATGGGGGAGATGCCGGCAGAGATCACCTTTGGAGATGCACCGGTATTCAAACTGCGCGGTCCGGCCGTTGGCCTTCAGAAGACAAAAGTGGAGGCTCCCCGCCTGACCTATGAATATCCCATCACACCGGGGCGTTTTCCCTGGTTTTATGACAGGGAAATGTGGACGAAATTCATGGATATGCTGCTGGATATGCGGTGTAATGTCCTCTATATCTGGAGCGGACATCCGTTTTCCTCTCTTGTAAAGGTGCCGGATTATCCGGAGGCATTGGAAGTGACAGAGGAGGAGTTTCAGCAGAACAGAGAGCTTTTCGGCTGGCTTACAAAGGAATGTGACAGAAGAGGGATCTGGGTGGTGCTGAAGTTTTACAATATCCACATTCCGCTTCCGTTTGCCCGTGCTCACGGGCTGGAACTGCTTCAGAGCAATATCAGTCCCCTGGTGGCGGATTACACAAGACAATCTATCCGGGAGTTCATAAAATCCTTTCCTCATATCGGCCTTATGGTCTGCCTGGGAGAAGCGCTTAGGGGAACACAGAATAAGACGGACTGGTTTATTGACACCATTATTCCGGGCGTAAAAGACGGAGTAAGGGAAGCGGGACTTGCGGAGGAACCGCCCATTATCCTGAGGGGCCATGATTGTGACCCTATTGGGGCCATGGAGGAGGCAAAGAAAAAATATACCAATCTGTACACCATGTGGAAATATAACGGGGAAAGCCTTTCAACCTACTATCCAAAAGGCAATTGGCAGAAAATACACCAGTCCCTTTCCGGTCTTGGAACCACTCATATAATGAATATACATATTCTGGCGGATTTAGAGCCATTCCAGTTCAATGCACCTCTCTATATCCAGAAATGCGTACAGGCGGGGCAGAGCCGCTATGGCTGCAACGGACTTCATCTTTACCCGCTGTTTTACTGGGACTGGCCGTACACACCGGATAAAGTTTCACCTCGCCTTTTGCAGATGGACCGTGATCATATCTGGTTTGCCGCATGGTTTAGGTATGCATGGAATCCGGACCGGGAGGAAAACACGGAGAGGGAATACTGGGAAAATGTTTTTGCACGGCACTATGGGATCTCACGAGAATCAGCAGAAAAACTTCTGGCAGCACAGGAAAATGCCGCCCAGTGTGCGCCAAAGCTTTTGGGCCGTGTGGGCATTACGGAGGGAAACCGCCAGACACTCAGCCTGGGCATGAGCATGAGCCAGTTTACCAATGTGACAAGATTCCGGCCCAACCGGGAATTATGGGAATCTGTGGCAAGAAAAGGCGAGCAGCCGGATGACTATATGAAAAAAGAAGTGAACCGGGAACCGCATCTGGGTGAAACCCCTTATGACTGTGTGGAAGAAGTCAGCGCCCATGCAAAGAAAGCCCTTGTGCTGTGCGAAGCGGTGATAAAAGCGGAAGGGGAGGACAGGGAGGAACTGAACCGCCTTTATACGGACGCACAGGCTGTCTACAGTATGACCATTTCCTACTGCAGAAAGATAGAGGCAGCTATGGAGATCCTGCGGTATAAGTATACCATGGATGAAAAATGCAGGGGGGATATCACGTTTCTTGAAAAAGCAGAGCAGAAAATGGCAGAGTCCCTGGAGGAGTACAAAAAACTGGCCGCGCTGACGCAGGAGACTTACCTCTATGCCAACAGTATGCAGACACCCCAGAGAAAGATCCCCTTTCCAAATGGAGAGACCTACGGGCACTGGACAGCCTGCCTGCCGGAATACCGGAAGGAGTTGGAGCATTTCAGAGCACATCTGTCAGAGCTGCAGCAGGGAATTCTGCCCACAGATCATGCAAAGGAAGTCACTGCAGAACCTCTGATACCGGCGCCTTATACGCTTTTGAAATCCGAAAGTTGTGAGACTTATGATCTGAAAAAGGGAGAGAGTGTATTTTCTGACTGCTCCTGCAAGATCATCAATCTGGCACCGGAGCTTGCTAGTCTTACAGGTGTGCGCATGGGACTGGGAGCAGCCATTGAGGAGGGCGTTACGGTGAAGCTGGAGCTTCCTCAGGACTCTTATGTGCTGGTAGGGTATATGAATGCAAAAGGCGTGGAGTGGCTGCAGCTTCCGGACCTGGAGACCAACACCCATGCGGATGACAGGGGAGGCCTGACGGTGGTCTATGCAAATGCCATGAAGGCGGAGGCGTGCCCGCCCATCAATATACATGCCTACCGCTATGAGAAGGGAACCCATGAGATTTATTTTGGCACAGGAGCCTTTTTGATAGCAGGCGTGATAGCATCGGATACAGTGATGAAGCCGAGAAATGCAAATCTGGCCGGTGAGGGACTGGAAACCCTGGACTGGCTTTATGAGGAATAGAAAGAGCAAAAGGAGAGAATTTCAAGTGGCAGATAAATTACCAAGAGAGATGACGGGAGCGGAACTGAAATCCATGCTGAAAAGCAGCATCAACCTGAAAAGCCTGGGAGGTGTCAAATGCCCGGAGCTGAAGCTTGCGCCGGAGGATCTGCAGTGGTGGAGAGATGCCAAGGTGGGCATGTTTGTGCATTGGGGTCTGTATTCGATCCTGGGAAGAGGAGAATGGGCGCGCTTTAATGAGCAGATACCGAAAGAAGAGTATGAGGCCCTGGCTGACGAGTTCATTCCAGAGGATTTTTCCATGACCGAGTGGACAGAGCTGGCAAAGGATTTCGGCGCGAAATATATGGTGATGGTCACCAGACATCATGATGGATTTGCCCTGTGGGACAGTCCTGCAAGCTATGAAGGGTTTACTTCCTATGAGAGAGGGGCAAAAAGAGACTTTGTAAAAGAATATACAGAGGCGGCAAGGGCGGCAGGCCTGAAGGTGGGGCTTTATTATTCCCCTATGGACTGGAGGTTCCCCGGATATTTTGATCCGGAGGGACTGCCAAAGAATGCACAGCTTATGAAAGACCAGTGCTACGGGCAGGTGGAAGAACTGTGCAGCAAATATGGCCCTGTGGATATCATGTGGTACGACGGAGGCTGGCTGGCCCACAAGGGAAGCGATACCTCCAGCGCCTGGTTCTGGGAGCCGGTAAAACTCAACAAATTAGTGCGCAGATATAATCCCAAAACTCTGCTGAATCCGCGGTCCGGTTACGAAGGCGATTTTTACTGTGACGAGGGTTCTCATGAGATTACAGGAAAGATCCTTCCTGTACCCTGGGAAAAAAACATGTGCGTATGCAGCGGCTGTTCCTGGGGCTGGATGGCAGATGACCCGGTTTCCAGTTTTGAATGGCTGATAAAAATGCTGGTGGACGTTGTGTGCCGTGACGGCAACTGGCTTTTGAACGTAGGACCTGACAGAAACGGAAAGCTTTCGGATGAGGTGAAAAACCGTATGCGGGAGATTGGCGCATGGCTTGCAGAGTACGGGGAGGCTGTCTATGGAACAAGAGGCGGTCCCATTGAGCCGCTGGATGGAGTTTACGGGAGCACATCAAAAGAGAATAAAATATACTTACATGTACTGGATACAGATGCGTGCAGCAAAAGCCAGATCCCATTTGAGGGCTATAGAATTGTGACTGCGGCCCTGTTCCATGGGGAGCAGGTGCCTTTTGAACAGAAGGATGAAGCGTTTTCGCTGGATTTAAGCGGCGTAAAAAATCCGGAGACAGACACCATTGTTGTGCTGACCCTGGACAGGGAAGTGGAGAGAAAAGAAAATTCGGAGATACATTTCACCGGAAAATAAAGAGAGCAGGAGGAAGGATCATGCAGTATGGAGTGGCATATTACCCGGAGCATAAGAGCGCCGGGGAGCTGGACCATGATATGGAGCTTTTGACAGCATCCGGCATCAACACAGTGCGCATGGGGGAGTTTGCCTGGTGCAGGATGGAGCCGGAGGAAGGCAGATATGATTTTGAGTGGCTGGAGGAGGCGGTGGAGCGTCTCGGAAAAGCAGGGATCCGCAGCATCATCTGCACGCCTACCGCCTGCCCTCCGGCATGGCTGGTTTACCGGCATCCGGAAATGCTGTATGTGGATAACAGAGGAAAAAAGCGGCCTTTCGGCGGCCGCCGTTTCTACTGTTACAATAATCCGGTGTACCGGGAGTATTCTGCTAAGATCACAGAGGAGATCGCAAAGCGTTTTGGGAAAAATCCGTACGTTTCAGGATTCCAGATTGACAATGAGCCGGCTCAGGAGGCATCCGGCAGGTGCCGCTGTCCGGTGTGCCGGAAAAAGTTCTCCAGGTGGATGGAAGATAAATATAAGACCATCCGTGAATATAACAGGCGCAGCGGCAATATCTTCTGGGGACAGGATTATGAGGATTTTGACCAGATAAAGCCGCCGGTAAATACAATAGAGGTCAGCGCTTGGCAGGATATGCCGGTATACTTTGAAAATCCCACTTTAAGGCTTGAATTTGAGCGCTTCAGCAGCCGGTCCCAGATCGAATACCAGAATATCCAGGCAGATATCCTGCACAGATATACGGACTATCCGGTGACAACCAACGGAACCGGACTTGCCACCAACAGTATTGACTATTATGAGAGCACAAAAAAACTGGACTGCTACGGATTTGATTATTACCCGGGCCTCAGGGACGCGGCGGTAGATTCGTTCCCTTATGCCTTTGCCAGGGGAGTAAAGGAAGGGAAGTCCTTCTGGGTGATGGAATTTATGTCGGGCGGCGGCCATCGGTTCGGCGGTTCCGGGCGTGTTCAGCCCAATCCGGGAGCACTGAAACAGGCCGTCATCCAGTCTTTTGCCCACGGAGCGGATATGATGCTGCATTTTCAGTTCAGGACATTTCCGTTTGGAGCGGAACAGCTCAATTACGCCATTGTGGATATGGATGGTGTTCCGAGACGCAGATATTATGAAATGCAGGACACAGCAAAATTACTGAAACAGCTTGCGCCTGTGGAGAGAGCGGAATTTTCCAACCAGGCTGCAGTCTGTGTGGATTATGATTCCCACTGGGCACTGCGCATGAAGCCGGTCAATGATCCGGACTTTCAATATCTGGACTACGCGGGAAGGATGTACCGGATCTTGGCGGAGCGGGGATACAATGCGGATGTTATCAGCTTTGACGCTGATTTTTCCAAGTATAAACTGTTGGTGCTCCCCGCGGCATTTATCACGTCCGGGGCGTTTCAGATGAAGCTGCGCGGATATGTGGAAAATGGAGGCATCTTACTTGCCACATTCCTGACATCCGTAAAAAACAAAGATAATGTGGGATATACGGAAACACTTCCCGCAGGCCTCACAGATGTGTTCGGTGTGTCTGTGGAGGAGGTGGAGCCAATCTTTGCGGGCAACCGTAATCAGGTACATCTGACTTTAAAAGATACGGAGGCAGACAGCGGGGACGGTATGTGGTGTGACCTGCTGGGGGGAACCGCGGAGGCTCTGGGAACCTATACCAGTGACTACAAAAAGGGTGCTATGATCGTCAGCAAAAATTCCTTTGGAAAAGGAAAAGCCTGTTATCTGGGGACCAATCTGAGTGAGAAGGCTATGGGTGGACTTTTGGCAGACCTGTGCAGGGAAGCTGGGATAGCCCCCAACCCGGTGAGGGCAGAAAAGAATGTGGAAGTGGTGCACAGGGTGCTGGACGGCGAAGACTATTATTATATCTTTAATTTTACAGCCGGGGATACTGTGGTAAAGACAGAGGTTCCCGTATACGATCATCTGTTAGGGTGTGTGTATGAAAATGACATACCAATGGAGAGAAACGGATTTGTACTGGTAAAAAGGTGGAGGCAGAGATGATTAAAAAGACAGGATTTATTACCCGCGTGGTGTGTACCCCTGATGGGCTGGTGAGAGAACCGGGAATGACCATAACAGATCCGGGGACCTATGACACGGTTGTGTGCACCCCGGGAATGGAAAAAGAAGCTGTTATTTTTGAAAACCATAAGACACAGTTCCTTGTACAGACAGAATATGAATTTACGCCCCGGGAGATCTGCAGGTTCATGATCGAGGGCGGAAAAGCCAGGATCGTCACAAAAAAGACCATTGACGGAGAGCGCTCCTTTGTGGAGAATGCAGCCACAGTGAAGACCGGGGATTCTTATTCCTGTACGCTTAGATTTAAGATAAGCGGGGAGGAAGCCATTTACGGACTGGGGCAGCATGAGAGAGGGACTTACAACTACAGAAATACGAAAGAGTACCTCTATCAGAATAACATGCAGATCCCCATGCCGGTGTTCCTGTCCTCCGCCGGATATGCGGTTGTTTTTGACGCGGACTGCCTGATGACTTACGAGGAAGCCCAGAATGAGATCCGTCTGGATTTGGATGCTGCGGATCAGATCAATTACTATGTGATCACCGGGGAAGGTTTTGACAGACTGGTTGAGGGGATCCGCTGCCTGACAGGGCAAGCTGTCATGCTCCCGCGCTGGGCATTTGGGTACATACAGTCAAAAGAGCGGTATGTATCCCAGGAAGACATCCTGGATACCCAGAAGGAATTTAAAGACAGGCAGATCCCCCTGTCCTGCCTGGTGCTTGACTGGAAATCCTGGGAGGAGGGCAAATGGGGCAACAAGATCATGGATAAAAACCGTTTTCCGGATCTTTCATCCATGACGGAGCAGCTCCACGAAGATGACACGGCATTCATGGTATCGATATGGCCGAATATGAACCGGGGATGCGAAAATAACCGGGAAATGCTGGAGGCTGGAAAGCTTTTGGCAAACCTTTCCACCTATGATGCCTTTGACCCGGAAGCCAGGGATCTATACTGGCGCCAGTGTGAACAGGAATTGTTTTTAGGGGGCACGGATGCCTGGTGGTGTGACTCCACAGAACCCTTCACACCGGACTGGAATGGGCTGGAGAAAAGAGAGGATGGACAGCGGTATGAGCTGGCAAAAAGTGAGCTGACAAAATATTTTGATGCAAGGATCGCAAATAACTTTGCACTGGCTCATGCCAAAGGGATCTATGAACATCAGACGGCAGCGTGCAGGGAGAAGAGAGTAGTAAACCTGACCCGTTCCGGTTCCCTCTCCATTCAAAAATACGGAACGGTTCTCTGGTCAGGGGATATCATGGCCACCTGGGATGTTTTCCGCAGGCAGATCGCCGAAGGGCTCTCCATGTGTATGTCAGGCATCCCTTACTGGACACTGGATATCGGCGCCTTTTTTGCAGGATCCACCCAGGGATTCCGCCGATTCAGCAATGTGTGTGAGGGGGAGGCGCCCTGGTTCTGGCAGGGGCTTTTTGAAAAAGGTGTACAGGATCTGGGATACAGGGAATTATATACCAGATGGCTGCAGATGGGAACCTTCCTTCCTGTCATGCGCTCCCACGGAACAGATACACCGAGGGAGCCATGGAACTTCGGGGAGCCCGGGGAGAAATATTATGACACCATAGTATCCTACATTCGTTTCCGTTATAAGATGCTTCCCTATTCCTATTCCCTGGCCCATATGGTTGAGGAGGATTCCTATACCATGTTCCGAAGCCTGATGTTTGACTTTGCCTGTGATCCGCAGGTAAAGAATATGGCGGGAGAGTTTATGTACGGCCCTGCCTATCTGGTCTGCCCCGTGACAAAAGCCATGGAATACGGTCCTGAGAATGAGAAGCTGAAGGGTCCCAAGAGCTGGGAAGTATATCTCCCGGCGGGTGCACAGTGGTATCACCAGAAGACAAAGGAATTCTATGCAGGAGGCAGGGCTTATGAGGTGGAAGCCCCTGTGACCTGGCAGCCTGTTTTTATCCGGGCAGGTTCCATAATTCCCGTGGACAGCAAATGCGGCAAAAAAGGCATTGCCGATACCATTGAGGTTTATGAGGGTGCGGATGGCCGTTTCTTGTATTATATGGATAACGGTATGGATTACCGGTACCGGGAAGGTCAGTATGCAGCCATTTCCATGCAGTACAATGATGAGACGAAGACCTTATCTCTGGACAAAGTGCAGGGCAGCTATGACTATCCAAGGACTTTTGGCATCTGCTTTTACAGGAAAGACGGCACGCTGAAAAAGGGAAGGATGGATTACTGCGGAAAAACAGCCTCCTATATGTTTGGCTGAGACTTACCCCTGGGGGCTTCCAAGGGTTTCAGGAAGCATGGGTGGGATCCGGAAAGTTACCCGGAATCCATGGTCTCCGAAACCTCTGGAGACATGCAGGCCGGAATCCTTGCCGAATACCAGCATCAGCCGTGTATTTACATTGGAAAGTGCAAAACCGTTATCCTCGTTGCGGCTTAGGACAGGCTGGGAAAGTTTTTCCTCCAGTGCAGCCAGGTCTTCTGAGGATATGGAATAACCGTCATCGTCAATGTAGAATTCCAGCCAGTTTTCCCCATTCTGTTTTACCGGCTGTACAGAAACGGTAAGAAAATTGTCATCCCGGTCCGGGACAAGACCGTGTACAAAATAATTCTCTATAAGGGGCTGCAGGGTGTTTTTGGGGATGCCGTAAATTTTCAGGGAGCCTCCGATGATGAATTCGTAGTCAAAGTTACCATAGCGGTACATGTACAGGTTGATCAGGTTTTCACAGAGATTCAGTTCCTCGCCGATGGAGACATAGAGGTTGCGTCTTGTCTGGTTCCGGTACATTTTTGAGAGAAGCAGCAGCATCTGGGAGGCATCACTGTACTGACCCTTCATGATCTGAACCCGGATCTGTTCCAGGGTGTTATACAGGAAATGGGGGTTGATACTGGTCTGCATGGCATACAGCTCTGCCTTCTTCTGTGATATTTCATAGAGGTATGCTTTTTCCACATTTCGCTGGAGCTCATCACACATGCCGTTGAAGCTGCTGATGATCTGTGTGAATTCATCATTGCTTTTCGGTACGGGCAGCCGGTAATCCAGGTTGTTTTGTCCTACAAGGCCCATACCGGCCTGGATGGTCTTGATCTTCCGGTCTGAAGTACGCAGGGTGACCACGTAGAGAAGTATGGATGAAAGGCAGATAACAAGGGCGAGGGATGCCAGGATTATCTGGGAAAAGCTGTTTTCCACCAGGGAAGCGGGAACCTGGTAGCCGGTATAATATTCATAGCGGCTGCTGCCTGTCCAGGCATGGTAATAAGGGTCCCCATGCAGCATCCGGCGGACCGCGGAGGTCTGCTGGGTATTGCCATCAACAGAGGTAATGTCAGGAAGGATCAGATCTTCCGGGGAGGTGTATTCACCTGCAGAGTTATAGATGATGTGATCCTCCTTATCCGTAATGGTGAAGACTCCCGATTCGTTCAGATGGGAGTCTGCTATGGTATTGGAAAACTCTGATACCCCATACAGAAGAATCATCTGTCCAAAGGGGATCAGCTCGTCTCCGGAGTAGTCAAAAATAGTTCCTGTAAGGCCGTACACATGATCCCCCGGTTTTTCATATTCGGAGCTGAGGGAATCAAGCTGGGCATCAGAAAGGACACGGAGCCGGTAAGGTTCCATCTTATAAGTGTTCTGACTGAGCTTCAGGGGCGTGATGGTGTCGTAAGCGGGACTGTACTGGTAAAGCCGTCCTGTTCTGGTCAGCAGAAGAATGCCGCGCAGATTCTGGTCATACCGGCAGATCTCCCCCAGCATCTGCACAATGGAATAGTTTGTGGAGGAATCAGGGGAAAAGTCTTCTCTGTAAAGCCTGCAGAGTGTCTGGTATCTGGATTCGCTGGAAAATACAGGGGCCAGGGTGTTGGCCATGGAATTCTGCCTGGCAGTCAGGATGGCGGAGAGATTGCTGATCACAATATCATAATCTTTGAGAAAATCATTTTTTTCCTGCTCCTTAATGAGGCGGCTGCTTAAAAGAAAAAGAGAAACGGTGACCGTACATACAGTGATGATACAAATCAGCAGCATTTTAGAATAATATCCGGATGCCAGTTTCTTGATCATGGGTATCTCCTTGTTTATGGGAATGTATAGTGTTATCTGTTATAATGAAGACAGTAAAATGGCGGTTTAAGATGCCTATATTATAGCAGTGGATATTAAAAAATGCAATTACGATACCAAAGGATGCAGATACGGGAGGAAGAGGAAATGGCTGGATCAGATAAGGGCAGAAGGAAGAAACAGGCTGAAACAGGATGGAAAAGAAGGCTGTTTTTAGCAGGGACGGCGGTATTGGTTCTGACAGGATGCGGAGCCGGGGGAAAAAGTGCTTTGACTGAGGAAAACGGGGAAAATGATGTAGTGCTGACGGCTTTTGTCCAACAGGCAGTTACGGCAGACGCAGGGATCTGGGAAGGATGGGCAGCCAGAAAGCTTTATGAGGATACGAATATCAAAATAGAATTTTATCCCACCGGGACCGGAGTGGAGCAGAAGCTGAAGCAGTATATGGCATCCGGTAACCTTCCGGATATTATAGGCTTTAAGGATTTGGACCAGGCACAGATGGCCATGGACGCCGGGCTGCTGCTGCCGCTTAATGAGTATGAGGAGATTCTTCCATCCATATTCGAGACTGAGTATTATGAGAAGGCAGTGGATTATTCCAGAGAGTACAACAGCGGCAAAACGGGAGATTTATATATTATGCCCACATCCATAGGCCCTGTCTCAGAGAATGCTTACAACTGGATGCCTATGCTGCAGTGGGATACTTACAAGAAAGCAGGAAAGCCAAAGGTGGAAACGCTGGAGGATTATCTGGATGTTGTGGAGAAAATGGTGGAGATCAAGCCATACACCCAAAACGGGGAGAAGGTATACGGATTTTCACTTTTTACCGACTGGGATAAATATTCGGTTCTGGAGATTGCGGCCCTCTCTTATTTCTACGGTATTGACACTGAGTATATATCACCTCTCATGGAGACAAATGTTCTGACAAAGGCCACCAGTTCCATACTGGACGAGAACAGTTTTTATAAGCGGGCACTCCACTTTTATTATGAAGCCAATCAGAGAGGTCTTCTTGACCCGGATTCCAGGACCCAGAGTTACAGTAACCTAGAGAAAAAATTCAGTCAGGGGCGGATCCTGTTCTCCTGGTTTTCCTGGCTGACAGGAGCCTACAATGATGTTCCTTCCGGACATGTGAATAACAAATACATTCCGGACGGTTATGTAAATATTCCGGCGGACGATATGAAGATTTATGAAGCCCCGGACCAGACCATTGGAAGGAACTGGTACTATGCAGTCAGCAAAAACTGCAGAAATCCGGAGAAGGCGTGTGAATTTCTCAATTGGTTTTATGATCCTCAGGTGGAAAAATATCTGTATAACGGGCCGGAGGGATGTCTGTGGGAGTATGACAGTGAGAAAACGCCGAAAGTCACAGAAGAGGGCTGGGAGATCATCAATAATAAGTCAGAGGATCTGATGCCGTTTGAGAACGGCGGCTCCTTTGCAGACGGTATTGACCCCTTCAATGCCCTTGGACTCCAGGCGTCCACAGTTATGGAAGACGGACACACCATCAGTTACAGGTACTGGCCGGACAGCGGGAAAAATAACGAGACGCTGGTTCAGCGGGAGATCAATGGATTTTTAGGCACAGATACCATCGGTGAGTATCTGAGGAAAAATGATATGATAGCAAAATCCACCATGGCAGTCAATATGATACCCACCGCGTCGGATGAGATGAAGACAAAAGTTTCGGCTATCGGTGAGATCGTCCGGGACATTTCATGGAAAATGGTCTATGCACAGGATGAGCAGGAGTTTGAAAAACTCTGGGAGTCCATGAGGGCACAGGCCGGACAGCTTGGTATGGAACAGGTTGAGACATATTACAGGGATGCCTGGGAAGCTGCGGTTAAAAAGGTGGAGGATTATGAATAGGGAGAAATATTTTGAAACAGATAAAATTTGACACGACACTGAGAGATTCCCAGGGGACGCAGGTGGCGCCCATAGACCCGGAAAACTTTGATCTTGAAGCATATGGGGAATATGAAGCATCCATGCTGGAAAAAAACAGGGATTTTTGGGAAGGACAACAGGGTCTGCTGGTGTACCGGAGAGTGCGGGCAGACGGCGTATTTTATGATAAATGCAGGGATTACAGAGAATCTCTGGCATTGCAGCTCGGGGCCCTGAAAAAAAGCATGGATTATAAAGCAGATATCGCCAATTTTCTGGAGCCGTGGTATGGAATTGGGTATATTGCATCCTGTTTCGGCAGCAGTTACCAGTGGCTGCCCCAGCAGGCGCCCAGCGTTAAGGCAAAATTTTCATCTTCCCGGGAAATCCTGGATGCGGACTTTGTCCCCATATCACAGACACCGGAGGGCCGCAGGAACCTGGAAATGATAGAATATTTCATGGATAAGACCAAGGGAAAGGTTCCGGTATCCTTCAGCGATATCCAATCGCCCCTCAATATGCTCACGTACCTGCTTCCGGTGACAGACCTGTTCATGGAAGTTTTCGAGGACCCGGATGGACTGAAAAGTGCTGCGGCACTGTGTGCGGACCTTCTGATCGGCTTTCTGCAGGAACAGAAAAAACTGATCGGCGATGCACTTGCAAGCCCGGGACATGGATTTGCCAGCAGCAGGGCTTTTGCGGGTGTGGGACTCAGTGATGATACCTCTATCATGATAAGTGGTGATGATTACCGGGAACTTTTTCAGGGATCAGACGAGAGGATCGGAAATATCCTGGGCGGCATGGCATATCATTCCTGCGGCGTGTGGGAGAAAAAAATCCCCATGGTGAAGGGGTTCGGGAATATCCTCAGCGCAGACGGGGCATTTACCATTGAGACAGATCCCAGTCCAAATGATCCGGGGGTGTTTGGCGAGGCGTTTGCCCACAGCGGGATTATTCTCAATGCCAGGGCAGTGGGAGATGAGGAAAACAGCTTCCGGGCTTTTGAACAGCTTTGGAGGCCGGGGCGGCGCCTGATCTGTGTGACATACTGCAAAACACCGGAGGAACAGGAAAGGCTGTACAGGCGTCTGCATGAGTTGGAGGAAAAGACAGGACTATGAGATATGATATAACCTTTCATCCAAGCTGGTGGCATAAGAATGCCGGCGTGGATTTTACCCAGGAATTTTTTGATGACCCCAGGTACCGGATAGAATGTGATGTGCGCATGAGAAAAACATTGTACGAACACTTCGGGGATTACGGGATTGGGGAAAAGGAGCCAAAGAGACGTCCGCTTCTGGGCACAGACCTGCTGGCAGCAGGGTATCTGCATTCTGAGATACTGGGCTGCCGGATACGCTTCCAGGCAGATAATTCGCCGCAGGTGGAATGTCTGAATCTGGATGAGGATGCCATAGGGGAGGTGAAAGTGCCCAATCTGGATGAAAGCCCGGTATGGGCCGGAATACAGAAACAGATGGATTACCTGAAAGAGAGATTCGGCTATGTGGAGACCTATGTGAACCTCATGGGAATCCAGAATATAGCCATGGACCTTATGGGGCAGGAGGTGCTCCTCTCCTATTATACAGCCCCGGAGGAGGTGGAAACTCTGTTGGAAAAGATAACGGAGCTTTCATTGGAAGTGGGAAAACGTTTTTACCGTCTTTCCGGTGATATTTCAGGGGGAGTGACCGCCATTGTCCGCAGGACGGTGCCGGATGTATATCTGACTTCAAACTGTTCCGTTGAGATGGTGTCCAATGATATTTATGAAAAATTTCTCCTGAAGCACGACCGGAGACTGGCAGATGCCTTCGGACATTTTGGCATCCATCACTGTGGGAAAAGTATGGAACACGTGGTGGATGGGTATTCCAAGATAAAGAACCTTGCGTTTGCCGAGGTGGGGGCCTTCTCTGATATAAAGGCGGTCCGGGGAAAGCTGCCGGGTGTGTTTTTGAATGCCAGATACAGCCCGGTCCGTCTGATGAGCGCCTCAGAAACCCAGATCACGGAGGAGGTGCAGGCCCTTGTAAGGGATGGGCAGGAAAACGGCAGAAAGGTGTCCGTGTCCTGTGTGGGCATTGACAGTCAGGTCCCCGATACACAGATACGGTATTTTCTCCGGGCGTGCAGGGAGATAAAAGGAATAGAGTAAAGAGAGATAAGTGAGGATATATAAATGAAACGGATAAAACTGGGCTTTGCCCCAACCAGAAGAAGTATTTTCAGCGCCCCGGATGCCCTGAAATATGCAGCTCTTACAAAAGCCCGCCTTTTGGAACTGGGCATAGAGGTGGTAGATATTGAGGATATAAATGAGGAAGGACTCCTCTACGATGACGGGGATGTTTCGCAGATAGCTGAAAAGTTTTTAAAAGCGGGGGTGGACGGCCTCTTCCTTCCGCACTGTAATTTCGGCACAGAGTATGTGTGCGCAAGGCTTGCAAAAACACTGCGGATCCCTGTTCTTCTGTGGGGGCCGAGAGATGAGCGGCCGGATGAGAACGGGGTCCGGTTAAGGGACAGCCAGTGCGGGCTTTTTGCAACGGGAAAGGTATTCAGAAGATTTGGGATTCCTTTTACATACCTGACAAACTGCAGGCTGACAGACCCGGAATTTGCCAATGGCATTTCCAATTTCCTGGCTGTGTGTAACGTGGTGAAGGCATTTAGAAGCACCAGGATCTTACAGATTGGGCCGCGTCCCTTCGATTTCTGGTCAACCATGTGCAATGAGGGAGAACTTCTGGAAAAATTCAATATCCAGCTTTCCCCGGTGCCCATTCCCGAGCTGACCGCAGAGATGAAGAGGGTAAAAGAGGAGGGTACTGAAGCTGCAGAGGTGGCTGCCTGGTGCAAAGAAAATATGTATATAAAGATCAGGGAACATGAGCTGGAAAATGTGGCGGCCCTGAAAGTGGCCATGAAAAACCTTGCAAAGAAATACGGATGCAATGCCATTGCCATTCAGTGCTGGAACGCTTTGCAGGGTGAGATCGGCATTATGCCCTGCGCCGCCAACTCCCTGCTTAATGAGGAAGGGATCCCTGTTGTATGTGAGACGGATATCCATGGTGCCGTTACAGCGGTTATGGCGGAGGCTGCCGGCATGGATGAGGCACGTACCTTTTTCGCGGACTGGACCGTACGCCATCCTGACAATGAGAACGGAGAGCTGCTTCAGCACTGCGGCCCATGGCCTGTTTCCGTGGCAAAGGAGAAACCGGCTATAGGATATCCTCTTGCCTTTGAGCATCCGGGGGCAGTGGAGGCAGAGGCAAAGCACGGTGAGATGACCCTGTGCCGTTTCGATGGTGATAACGGGGAGTATTCTCTGCTTCTTGGCAGCGCCAGGGGTGTGGAAGGGCCTTACACAAAGGGGACCTATGTATGGGTGGAAGTGGAGAACTTAAAACGGCTGGAAAACAAACTGGTCTGCGGCCCCTACATCCATCACTGTGTGGGTATCCATAAGAACGTGGTCCCTATTTTGTATGAAGCATGTAAATATATAGGCGTGACACCGGATCTATATGACCCGGTGGAGGATAAAGTCAGGGAAGCGGTTTATAACCCGGTTAAATAAAGGAGCAAAGACAGATGAATGATTTAAAGGCAAAGGCATATGCCATGCGAAGAGATGTCCTGGACATGGTTTACCGGGCCAAAACAGGCCATATCGGCGGTGATTTCAGTGTGATGGACATACTGACAGCGCTGTATTTTAAAGAGATGAATATAAGTCCGCAGAATCAGGATGACCCGGACAGGGATTATTTTGTCATGAGTAAGGGGCATTCGGTGGAGGCTTATTATGCAGTTCTGGCTGCAAAGGGGTTTTTTCCGGCAGAGGAAGTGAAAGAACAGTTTTCTGTATTTGGCTCAAAATATATTGGGCATCCCAACAATAAGCTGCCCGGTATTGAGATGAATTCCGGTTCCCTGGGGCATGGGCTTCCTGTCTGTGTGGGCATTGCAAAGGCATGCAGGATGGATAAGCGGCCAAGCCGTGTTTATACGGTAATGGGGGACGGTGAACTGGCCGAGGGATCTGTATGGGAGGGGGTTATGGCGGCCTCCCAGTATGGTCTTGATAACCTTCTGGCAGTTGTGGACAGAAACCGCCTGCAGATATCCGGGTGTACGGAGGATATCATGCATCATGACAATCTGGCCGCCCGGTTTGCAGCCTTTGGCTGGGAGGTGCTGACTGCGGATGGGAATGATACGGATGCGCTCTTAAAGGCATTTGGGAATGCAAGAAAGGCGAAGGGAAGGCCTGCAGTTGTCATAGCGGATACCATAAAGGGCTGCGGGGTCTCCTTTATGGAAAATGCGGCAGAATGGCATCACAAAGTGCCCACAGTCCAGCAGTATGAACAGGCTGTGAGGGAATTAACAGAAAAAGAGGAGGCAGCCCGCAATGAATAAAATACCTAACAGGCAGGCGATCTGCCATGTATTAAATGAGCACGCGGATACCGATAAAGATATTGTAGTGCTCTGTAGTGATTCCAGAGGCAGCGCTTCCCTGGCTCCATTTGCAGAGGCACATCCGGAACAGTTTGTGGAGGTGGGGATAGCGGAACAGAATCTGGTGAGTATTTCCGCGGGAATGGCCAAGGCAGGCAAGAAGCCTTTTGCAGCGTCCCCGGCCTGTTTTTTAAGCACCAGAAGTTATGAGCAGGCAAAGGTGGATGTGGCCTACTCCGATACAAATGTAAAATTGATCGGTATCAGCGGAGGCATCAGCTATGGGGCACTGGGCATGAGCCATCATTCTGCCCAGGATTTTGCAGCTATGTGTGCAATTCCCAATATGCGTGTTTATGTGCCCAGTGACCGGCACCAGACCAAAAAGCTCATAGAGAACCTTTTAAAGGATGAGAAACCGGCTTACATCCGTGTGGGGAGAAATCCGGTGGAGGACATCTATACAGAGGAGAATGTACCGTTTGTTATGGACAGGGCAACTATCCTTCGGGACGGTACAGACGTGGCACTCATTGCCTGCGGGGAGATGGTGCGCCCTGCCATGGAGGCGGCAGAGATACTGCAGGAGAAAGGCATCTCTGCCTCAGTCCTTGATATGTACTGTCTGAAACCGCTGGACGAGGAAGCGGTGATCCGGGCGGCCTCCCGTGCAAAAGCAGTGATCACTGTGGAGGAACATGCGCCATACGGCGGTCTTGGTTCTATGGTCAGCATGATAATTGGTGCAGACTGTCCGAAAAGGACAGCCTGCATGGCACTTCCGGACGCCCCTGTGATCACGGGAACATCAAAGGAAGTATTTGATCATTATGGTCTGAACAAAGAAGGGATCGCCAAAAAGGCAGTGGAGTTATTGGGATGAAGCAAACATATTGTATCGGAATAGACCAGAGTACCCAGGGCACTAAGGCCATGCTGTTTGACGGCCGGGGAGATTTGCTTCTGCGCACGGATAAATGCCACGCCCAGCTTATAGATGAGAAAGGGTGGGTGGAGCATGATCCGGTGGAAATCTACCAAAATACCCTGAAGACTGTAAAAGATTTGTTGGAACAAAGCAGGATAGACAGGGGAAAGATTGCCTGTGTGGGTATCAGCAGCCAGAGGGAGACAGCGCTTGCCTGGAACCGTCACACAGGAAAACCTGTATATAACGCAATTGTATGGCAGTGCGCCAGAGGAGAAGGCATCTGTAAGAGGCTGGAAAAAAGCGGCGTCTCAGAAGAGGTCAGGAAGCGGACCGGGCTGCTTTTATCACCCTATTTTTCCGCAGCCAAGCTGGCCTGGATCCTGGAACAAGTTCCGGGTGTCAGAACGGAGGCCGAACGGGGAAATATCTGCTGCGGCACAGTGGATTCCTGGCTTATATACCGCCTGACCAAAGGAAAAGAATTCAGGACAGATTACTCCAACGCATCCAGAACACAGCTTTTTAATATTACCACCCTTGCGTGGGATGAAGAACTTCTGGCTTATTTCGGGATACCAAAGGCGTGTATGGCGCAGGTCACAGATTCCGACGGTTTCTTCGGAGAGACAGACTTTGAAGGACTCTTACCCCATGCAGTGCCCATACACGGTGTTCTGGGAGATTCCCACGGAGCATTGTTCGGACAGGGGTGTCTGCGGCGGGGGATGATGAAAACCACCTACGGCACCGGATCTTCTATTATGATGAATATCGGGGAAAAGCCCGTATTTTCGGATTTGGGAGTTGTGACCTCCCTTGCCTGGAAGACAGAGGGGGAGGTCCGGTATGTACTGGAAGGAAATATCAATTATACAGGTGCCGTGATCACCTGGATGAAGGACAGGATTGGCCTGTTGACTGCCCCGGGGGAGTCGGAAACCCTGGCCCGTGAAGCCAATCCGGCGGATAAGACATATCTTGTGCCTGCATTTACCGGACTTGGGGCGCCCTACTTTAGAAGCGACGTGTCGGCTGCCTTCTGCGGCATGAGCCGTACAACAGGAAAGGCCGAGCTGGTCAAGGCAGGGCTTGAAAGTATTGCATATCAGATCGCGGATGTGGTGTCTCTTATGAAAAAGGCGGGGGAGGTTCCCCGTATAGAACTGCGTGTTGACGGCGGGCCCACCAACAATAAATGGCTGATGCAGTTTCAAAGTGATATTCTGGGCAGCACCGTTTATGTGCCGGATGCCGAGGAGCTGTCCGGAATCGGGGCGGCTTATGCTGCCGGACTGGGGTGCGGGATCTACAAAAAAGAGATGCTTTTTGAAGGAAAACACGGCACGTTTTATACACCTGTGATGTCAGGGGCCGAGCGGGAAAGAAAATACAGAGGATGGCAGGATGCCCTGTCTATGCTTCTGAAAAGTAATACAGAGGATGGATGACGCTTGGAGGGCAGCCGGGTACGGCGCTGTGGTCCTGCATGGATTTTTGCCCGAGACTGTGAATGGACGGGACATTACTGTATATTCAGGATAGAAAAGGAGTCAGAATGCTGAAAGTAAAAAAGATACATATGGATTATCAGGTCAATCCGGTGGGCGTGGAGGCTATGCCGCAGTTTGGATGGGAACTGGAAAGTGACAGAAGAAATGTGGTGCAGACAAGCTACAGACTGCAGATCGCAGCGGACCGGGCATTTTCGGAACTTATATATGACAGCGGGCAAATACAGGACCGTGAATCAGCGCATATTTTTGTTAAGGATACAGAGATCATGCCGGCATCTAAATATTTTGTCCGCGTCCGGGTATGGACAGCAGAAGAGGAGACAGGATGGAGTGAAACGGCCTGGTTTGTCACATCTCTTTTGGATGAGGGTCTTAAGGCTCCGTTTGTCTCCGGGGAGACGGATGATTCCTATAAAGAGGAGTCAAAAGGCACATATGTAAGGGGAACTTTCCGGGTAAAGGGAAAAGTAAGGGAAGCCTACGCATTTACCACTGCCCTTGGTCTTTATAACTTTTATCTGAACGGGGAGAAGGTGGGGGAAGACGAGATGACACCGGGCTGGACCTCCTACCGCAGACATCTGCTGTATCAGACCTATGATGTGGCTTCTGCTCTGAAAGAAGGCATAAATGTGGCAGGGGCTATGCTGGGCGCCGGATGGTATAAGGGAATTATGGGTCTTACACGTGCCAGAAACAACTATGGCAGCAAAACCGGATTTGCCATGCAGATATATATCCGGTATGAGGACGGAAGTACAGAGACAGTGTGCACCGGCCCATCCTGGAAGGGTTGTGACGCTCCGGTTGTGTTTGCGGATATTTACAACGGCGAAATTTATGATGCGGCGAAAGAAATCCCAGACTGGGCCGTGGATGCAGCCCCACAGGGAGAATGGAGAGATGTGGTACTGGTACCCTTTGATACAGGAGTTCTCCGGGCACAGAGCGGTTCCAGGGTCCGGGTA
The DNA here is from genome assembly GCA_002270465.1 of Blautia hominis. Lineage (GTDB taxonomy): Bacteria > Bacillota > Clostridia > Lachnospirales > Lachnospiraceae > Blautia > Blautia hominis. Next base: position 122,385 of record NQOF01000009.1, on the reverse strand, counting down.
ATGGATGAACTGCCTGCAAAGCGGATCTTCAGAACACCGAAAGGGGAACTGGTCATTGATTTCGGCCAGAACCTGGCAGGACGCATCCGGGTGACTGCATACGGAAAACCGGGAGACGTGATCGAGCTGCACTGTTTTGAGGTGCTGGATCATGAAGGGAACGTATATCTGGATAATCTGCGGCATGCAAAGGCTTCCATGAAATATACATTTGCCAGAGAGGGAACCGTCACTTACCATCCTCATTTTACTTATATGGGCTTTCAGTATGCAAAGATCGTCTCCTGGCCCGGAGAGGCAGAGAAAGAAGATTTTACGGCCTGTACCCTGCATTCAGAGATGGAGAGGACAGGAAACATAACCTGTTCCCATCCGCTTTTAAATCAGCTTCACCACAATTACCTGTGGGGGCTGAAGGGGAATTTTCTGGATGTGCCCACAGACTGTCCCCAGAGAGACGAGCGCCTGGGATGGACAGGGGATGCACAGATTTTCTGCCGTACCGCCTGCTATCTTATGAATACCTACACCTTTTATAAAAAGTGGCTCAGAGATGTGGAGGCGGACCAGACACCGGAAGGGGGCGTGCCCCATGTGGTGCCCAATATAGAAGAGGGCCGTACGGACGGAAACTGGCTTCTGAGACAGGGCCCTCATTCCGCAGCAGCCTGGGCGGACGTGGCAGTGATCAATCCCTGGACTTTATATCTCATGTATGGGGATAAGGCCATTTTAGAGAGGCAGTACAGCAGTATGAAAGCTTGGATCGATTTCTTGAGGTGTCATTCGGAAGATCATATCTGGAATTATAAACTGCAGTTTGGGGATTGGGTTGCCCTGGACGCGGAGGAGGGGAGCTATTTCGGCGCCACGCCCAATGACCTGACTTGTACGGCATATTATGCGTATTCCACCGGACTTTTTGCAAAGATGGCAAGAGTCCTTGGGAAAGAGGAGACTGCCCGGGAATATGAAAAGCTGTACAGCCATATTGTAGAAAAATTCCAGAGGACATTTTTTAAGGATGACGGAACCATGACAGCCCAGACACAGACAGCCCATATTGTTGCCTTGTATTTCAAACTGGTACCGCAGGCATATGTGAAGAAGACTGTGGCGGGACTGAAACGGCTCCTGGATAAGGAAAACGGGCATCTGGTCACCGGTTTTGTGGGTACACCGTATTTCTGTCATGCCCTCAGTCAGAATGGGTGTGTAAAAGAGGCTTATGATCTGCTTCTGAAGGAGGATTTCCCCTCCTGGCTGTATCAGGTGAAAATGGGTGCCACTACGGTCTGGGAACACTGGGACGGCATTAAGCCCGACGGTTCCATGTGGAGCCCCGGCATGAATTCCTTTAACCATTATGCTTACGGCGCCATCGGAGAATGGATGTACCGGGTCATGGCCGGTATTGAGGCTGATGAAGCCTGCACAGGGTTCAAACATGCTGTTTTTTATCCGCGCATAGGCGGCGGCCTGCAGTTCGTGGACGGTACTTATCATTCCATCTATGGGGAGGAGGGTGTGCGCTGGGAAACGGAGGAGGACAAGGTCATACTAACAGTCAGGATCCCTGCCAATACCACTGCCAGCGTGCGTTTGGACGAGGCAGAAGAGGTTCTGGAGGCGGACAGCCTTTCCTTTGTACAGAAAAGTGGCTATATGGAGGCAGAAGCCGGGTCAGGCACTTACCGTATCCTTTTCCGGAGAGGAGAACAGCACGGATTTGGGAATCTGTAAAATATACGAAAACACGACATGATAGATTTCAAGGTGTCGCAGATATCTCTAATAACCTGCAGACAGAATGGTATAATAAGGACAAATAAAAAACAGCAGAAAACGCTGGAATTGAAGGATTGGGAGGATAACGATTATGGCAGTGAAAATGCTTCCGAAAAAAATGGCAGGTGCGATACTTCCGGGGAACAGCTCGGTTGAAATGAAAGAGTTTGATGTGCCGAAACCGGGCCATGGACAGGTGCTGATCCAGACAAAGGCAACTACGATCTGCGGCAGTGACATCCGCTGCATTTACAGGGAACACGTGGGAAAAGGACCTGAGGGATATATTCCGGGCATGGTGGCAGGCCATGAACCCTGCGGTGTGATCGTGGAGGAAGGCGAAGGCCTCCGCAGATTCAAAAAAGGCGACAGAGTGATCGTGTATCACATTTCAGGGTGCGGAGTGTGCAATGACTGCCGCAGAGGATATTATATCTCCTGTAAAAGCAGATTCCGCCAGGCATACGGCTGGCAGAGAAACGGCGGCATGGCTCCGTACATACTGGCAGAGGAGAAAGACCTGATCGCACTTCCGGATGAGCTTACATACAAGGACGGTGCACAGGTGGCCTGCGGATTCGGTACGGTTTATGAGGCCATTGAAAAGATCGGTATCAGCGGAAATGATGCGGTTTTGGTCACAGGGCTTGGCCCGGTAGGACTGGCGGCCCTTATGCTTGCCAAAGCGCTGGGGGCGAATAAATTGATCGGCGTGGAAATGAATGAGTACCGCATTGATCTGGCTAAAAAATTGGGGCTTGTGGACCATGTATTTAAACCAGGCGAGAACACCCTGGATGAGATTCTGGAAGTGACCGGAGGCCATGGCGTGGAGCGGGCCATTGATGCCAGCGCCAATGATGCAGGCCGTCAGCTTGCCATCCGTGCCACAAGAGAGTGGGGCAAAATTGCATTTGTGGGAGAGGGCGGAACTTGTACCTTCAATCCCAGCCCGGATATTATACACGGACAGAAGACCATTTACGGTTCCTGGGTGACAAGTCTGTGGAGGATGGAAGAACTGGTGGAGCGTCTGGTGCGCTGGAATATCCATCCGGAGGACCTGATCACAGATGAATTTTCCATTGAGAGAGCCGGGGAGGCTTATAAGCTGATGGCAGGCGGACAGTGCGGCAAGGTTGCGGTTATTTTCGGCGACCAGGATGAAAGGTAGGTTTATTATGGCAAAAGGAGTAGACCCGGCAATAGTGCCATACAAAACTTTATATACAGGAGCCAGAATGCCCGCTATGGGTATCGGTACCTTTGGCTCTGATAAATATTCTGCAAAGCAAGTATCTGACGCCGTATATGGTGCCGTCGAAAGCGGATACCGCCTCATAGACTGCGCTTCCGTTTACCAGAACGAGAAAGAAATCGGCGCTGTCCTTGGGAGGCTCTTTGAAGATCAGGTTGTAAAGAGAGAGGAACTGTTTATCACCGGAAAAGTGTGGAATGACATGCACGGGGATGGGGAGGTCATAGCATCCTGTAAGCAGAGCCTTGCGGATCTGGGTCTTTCCTATCTGGATCTGTACTTTGTACACTGGCCGTTTCCCAATTATCATGCACCGGGGTGTGACGGGGATTCCAGGAACCCGGATTCCAAACCCTTTTCCATAGAGGAGTTCATGGGTGTGTGGAGACAGTGCGAGCAGCTTTTGGAGGAGGGGCTTGTGCGCCACATCGGCATGTCTAATATGACCATACCGAAGCTGGAAGCAGTGCTTCCCCTCTGCAAGATCCAGCCTGCAGCCATTGAGATGGAGCTTCATCCGGGCTTTCAGCAGCCGGAATTGTTTGATTACGTGCAAAAACACAATATCGTGCCAATCGGCTACTGTCCCATTGGCTCCCCTTCACGCCCGGAGCGTGACAGGACCTCTGAGGATGTTGCGGATACCCAGATGCCGGAAATCCTGGAGATCGCGGAAGCACACGGGATACACCCGGCAGTCGTGTGCCTGAAATGGGCTGTGCAGCGGGGACAGGTGCCAATCCCCTTCTCTGTGAAGGAACCCCAGTATATCAGCAATCTGAAATGCATCACTGAGGACCCGCTCACAGATGAGGAGATGGAGAAGATCCGTCTTGCCGACAAGAACTGCCGTTTGGTAAAAGGCCAGGTATTTCTCTGGGCCGGTGCAAAGGGATGGGAAGATCTGTGGGATATGGACGGAAACATTACAAAATAGAAGCATAGAAAACAGCACAGAGAACTGCGGAGGCGATTCACTGTGCTGTTTCTTTTTCTGACAACAGGAGCTTTGCAAAGAGACTTACTGTTGTCTGCCTCCCGGTTTATGCCGTGCAGGATGTTATTTTGTATAGTGGACGCCTTTCCAATACATAGGTGTGGTGACCTCTGCGATTTCCGGCAGTTCCACGCCGTCAAGCGCCCATTTTTTAAACTCCTCAAATCCGGTGCGGTCCACAATATAGCCAATGTGTTCCTTGCCGCCCGGTGCGGAGCGGTCGATATAGTGTTCCACGTATTTGTAGGTATTCAGGATGATCTTAATTATACTGTCCTCATCCGCCCATTTGATGAAGTCTTCGCCCAGACGCGGGTTTCTCTTTCCGGTTCGTCCGAGAAGTGTGAGGCGGTAATATTTCTTTTCGTCCCTGGTCCATGCGGAAGCAGGGCAGTTCAGGACACATTCGCCGCAGCCGATACATTTTTCTTCGTTTCTCTTTGGGCGGTAGTTTACGGTCTCCAGAGCCTCCACGGATTTGCGGCGGCAGTATTTCACGCAGGCACCACAGTTTACACACCGATCAGGGTCCAGGCGGGGAAGCGTCATGCCCATGATGCCGAAATCGTGCATGCGGACCTTGGCGCAGTCATTGGGACATCCGGTGAGAGCGATCTTGAAATGCAGATCATTGGGGAAGATGGCCTTTTCAATCCGCTGTGCAAATGCGGTGGTGTCGTAGCAGGCGTAAGGACATACACGGTTTCCAATGCAGGCACTTACATTTCTGGTGCCGGAGGCAGGATAACCTGTGCCTGGGTCAGTCTGGTTGATGTCCAGCCCTTCTATAATGGGCTGAAGCATCTCATTGACTTTGGGCATATCCGCATAGTCTATGCCGGGGATCTCAAATCCCTGCCGGTTGGTAATGTGTACCGTTCCGTTGCCGTACTTCTCTGCGATATCCTGTATCATGGACAGATAACAGGCATCCATATGGCCGCCCGGCACACGGACACGGGAGGCTGTTTTGCCGCGCTCTTTTGTGACGCGGAATGCATTTTTCTTTAAAGCCTTTGTATTGACATCCATTCCCTGCACCTCCTAATCCAACAGCTGGCGGCCCTTGGTAAAGTTAAAGACAGGACCGTCCAGACATACATAGACATCATTGATCTTACAGTGGCCGCATTTTCCAAGGCCGCAGCACATTTTGCGCTCCTGGGAGATCCAGATCTGTTCTTCTTTTAATCCCCGGTCCATAAGCGCCATGGTGGAAAAACGCATCATGGCAGGCGGGCCTACTACAATGGCACAGGCGTCCTCCATATTCCGGAACTCCAGGTCAGGGATATAGGCAGTTACCAGCCCTTCTCTGTAGGATTCATCACCCTCCCGGCTGTCAACCGTGAGAATCAGGTTCAGATTTTCTTCCCAGAGCTTCAGATCCCGGCGGAACAAAATGTCGTGTGGGGATTTGAAACCGGCAATGACTGTGACACTTTTTGCTGTCTGGGGATTGTGGGCAAAATGATCGATCACGCCGCGTACCGGGGACACACCGGTACCGCCTGCTACGATGACAAGCTCTTTATTCTTATAAATTTCCAGGTCGAATCCATTTCCGTAAGGACCACGCAGGAGCAGGGTGTCCCCTTCATATTGTTCAAATACTTCATTTGTGACTTTACCCACACGGCGTATGGTCAGATCCACAAAGCCGTCCCCTATGCCGCTGACAGAGATGGGAGCCTCGCCGTATTTGGGGATGGATACCTCAAAGAACTGGCCGGGTCTTACATCGCCGGTGTATTCCATGCGGAAGGTGTACTCTATGTCTGTGTGACGGATCACTTCTTTGATCTCAGAGCGAAAAGGGATATATTCATTTTTTATCATAAATCTTCCACCTCCTTCATGGCATCAGAAAGACGGTTCAGACAGTTTGAGAAGGAAATGTACTCCGGACAGACATCGTCACAGCGTCCGCAGCCCACACACATCTGATAGCCGGCTCTCTGTTTGAAATCCAGTGCCTTATGCATGACTTTAAAGCGCATACGTTCCCCGTTGGTTTTGCGGTAACTTCCTCCGCCTGCCACATCGGTGTAGCCATCCACCATACAGGAGGCCCACACTCTGCGTCGTTCGCCCACCTTGCCGTTATCTGTATAGAACAGATCCTGCATGGTGAAGCAGGTGCAGGTTGGACATGAGAGATTACAGCGTCCGCAGTTTATGCAGCGGCTGTCATATTCTTTCCAAATGGAGCTTTTGGCTGCTTTGGCGGTGAGATTTTCGGGAATATGTACGCGGGTCTTTGTCTCTGTCACAAAAGAGGGGGAGACGGCTTCTTCAGAAACCGCATATTTTTGGAAGAGTTCTTTCTGTTCTTCCCATTTTACATCTATTTTCCAGGTTTCGTCCGCAAAATCCAGGCTGAAATCATAATCAGAGTTTTTATTTGTCCCCATATCCACGCAGAAGCAGGAGTCAAAGCAGGAGGAACAGCCAAGGAGCGCGAATCTTACATGGTCACGAAGCTGTCTGTAGTAGGAATCTTCGGGGCCGTTTTCCAGATACATGTAGTCCAGACGGCGGATCGCGTGAAGGTCGCAGCTTCTCAGGAAGATAATGGCGTCCTTTTTAGGGGGATTTGGTTCCGTTACCTTATCCTCTGTGAAATAAAATAAGGTCTGGGAAATGGGCAGCAGCACCTCCTTGGGGGAGAAGCGTGATTTCCTGTCAAGTACGATCTCTTCAGGGGATGTGATCCTGTCATAGTGGATCAGATCCGTGTCGGAAAAGGCTCCCTTTTTCGGAAAATGTTTGGGAGCGTAAAGGTCATAAGTTTCGGTAAGAGCAGAAAAGACTTGCCGTAAATCCTGCGTCTTGTAACAATAACCCATAATTTCACCTCTTTCATAAATGGTGTGAGAACGCAAAAAACTGCGGCTTCACTTATTTGGCTGCAATGGAACGTAAGGTATGACCGTTCGGTTTCCAATGCTTATGCAGATAAGTATAGCCGCAGTATTTTTAAAATGCCGTGATGATTCTCACGTTTTATAAAGTTTTTTGTGTTTTACTGTCTTCTGAAACGATTAAAGCAGGCGTATATCTCCTGAGCCCTGGGCATAGCCAGTCCGCACGGGGTGTAGGAAGTCCCGCAGACAGAGGAGAGGCCTTTTGTCCCAAGCTGGTGCAGGAGCAGCCTGACAATCTGGTCTAAAGTCCTTTTTCCGTCTATCAGGTTTTCACAGGCATAGCGCAGGATGGCGGCAAGCGCTGCCGTCTGCTCGTAGTCTGTGAGCTGTTCCACATACCGCAGGTCTACAGATTCCTTACCGATGGAAAAGGTGTAGCGGTCATGTGTTTTGGTCTTTAAACTCCGTTCTTCCCTGGCGCCGTTTCCGCTGTCTTTCGGCCCGCGTCCCCGGTGGCGGGGGGAGGAATCACGAAAATCCGGTGTGGTCATGATCCTGCGGCTTTCGGGCAGGAGGAAGGCAGGGGTGTCTGCAGGGGGAAGAGGAAAGTCTTTGCAGAGCTTTTTTACAGATTCAGTGATATCCACCGGGCGGTAGCAGTCCATCTGGATGATCGTGTCTGCAATGTGGAAGAAAGCGCCGCTGCTGCCTGCAACCAGGATGGTGGAGATCCCCGCTTTGGTGTACAAATCTCTGGCGCGCTCTAAAAATGGAGTGATAGGTTCCTTGTGCCGGCTGATCACATGCTGCATGAAGGTATCACGCACCATGAAGTTGGTGGCAGAGGTATCTTCATCTATGAAAAACAGATGGGAACCTGCTTCCATGCTCTCCACTATGGCGGCAGCCTGGGAGGTGCTTCCGCTGGCATCCGGTGTGGAGAAGCAGTGGGTATCCTTCTTGTTGGGAAGGTCATTGATGAACATGGAGATGTCCACATCTTTTACAAAACGTCCGTCCTCGGAGCGCAGCTTCACTGCCGTGTCATCTGCAATGACGTACTCTCTGCCGTCCCCTGCAATGTGATTGTACACACCGGATTCCAAGGCGTTCAGAAGAGTGGATTTTCCGTGGTAGCCGCCGCCCACAATCAGGGTAATGCCCACAGGAATGCCCATGCCGGTGATTTTACCCTTATGGGGAAGGTGAAGCTCTGTGCGCATGGAATCCGGGGAGGAGAAGGGGACGCAGTCTGAAAGCGGCTTGTCCGATACGCCGCTCTGTCTGGGAAGGATGGCGCCGTCCGCCACGAAAGCGGCCAGATTTCGGTTTTTCAGCTCTTCTCTGATGAATTGCTGGTCTTCTGCCAAAAAGAACACATTTTCCACAGCTTTGGCATTCTGGTTTTTATACAGGAAGGATTTCCGCACACATACCGGCAGAAATTCAAACAGGATTTTTTCCAGCTCAGGAGCATTGATGGTCCTGCCGTTTGCAGGGAAACCTACGGTAAAGCGGGCAGTCAGATCCCTGTCCGTGATTTCACAGGCAGTGCGGTCCAGGATTTCCTGTCCGCAGCGGCTGACAGAGATAAGCCCGCTTTTCCCGGAACCTTTGGCCTTGAAGCTGAAATGATACACCTGTTGTTCAAACTGTCTGTTCAGATAGTCCTGAAGAGCGATCCGGGTATGTTTTTCCTTGTAGTATTGGGACGGAAATCCCGCCGTCAAAAGAGGGATCCGGATACTCAGGCTGGAGGGAGCCGCAAAAGGGTCGCCCTGCACATGGTCAATGGATAATGTATAGTCACCAAAAGCGTAGACACCCCGCAGATCCTTGTAGGCAGGATAACTTTTCCGGTGGATGGAGGCCAGCATGGTCTTCAAATCTGATGATGCTCTCATAATATTGTAACTCCTTTATAATAGGTAAATTGCGCTTATCTTTTACTATAAACAATTCGCCGAAAAATGGCAAGTATAGAGGATAAAAAAGTTGTAACTGTTCAGTACCTTCCCAGTTACGGGCAAAAATCCATGCAGAATCGCCTTGGGCGATGGGATTTTTGCTTGCAGCTCAAGGTTTTTTTACGGTCGGCGCAGTAAATGCGCAGACCTACTGTATAGTTACAAAAAGTTTTAAAAAACCTATTGACATTTTTCGTACCATAAGATATAATAAATTTCGTTGCTAAGGCAATAACAAATTAATATCTATCCAATGATTGGATGTGCGCGTAGCTCAGCTGGATAGAGCGTCTGGCTACGGACCAGAAGGTCGGGAGTTCGAATCTTCTCGCGCACGTCAAAAGCCCTGTTTGCAAGGATGCAGACAGGGCTTTGTTTTATTTTCCGGAAAGTAACACTCTGGTCATTTACGTGTGTTTGACTATGATACACTATAATAAGTCTTGAAAAATATTTTATCCAGGCGATAAACATCAGATCCCATTCGGTTATATGTATTCGCCAGGTGTAAATAATTCTGTGTTGTGTCATAACTGGTATGTCCCAGATATATCCTTAATGATTCCAGATCGCCGCCGCCAAGGATAAACGACGTAGCAAAAATATGTCTTAATAAATGCGGTTTTAGCCTTGTAATCTCTGTCTTTTTGCGTATGCGGGCAAATAAACATTTGATAGTATTCTCAGTTACCGGAGAATGAGAACCGTCAGCGGAACAGAACATATAATCGTGTTCCGTATACGGACGATAAATTGTAGCATACTGATGCAGGTGCTTTTTTAATCCGCTGGCAAGGGGAACTATCCTATCCTTATTTCCTTTTCCGTCAAAAATTAAGATATGATTCTGTTGAAAATTAATATTATGAATACGAAGGTTGCAAACATCCCCAGATCGTAAACCCTCGTCCAGCATCAAATGTACCATGCAGTAATTTCTTAATCCGCTACAGGTTTTTAAGTTAAACAAAGTGTCAATTTCCTTTACCTCATCCGCAAATAGCGGGAGTACCAATTTAGTTTCTCTCTTTATGAGCTTGAATTTTTTCATCAGATTATTTTCCATATAGTCATTATCGTAAAGGAAATTAAAAAAAGTCCTCAGATCAATGGAATACGTTCGGATGGAAGTATTTGTTATGGGCTTATGCTCCGTAGGTTTGTAAGGATGACTTGACAGTTTATCCCTCTTGCGAAGCATGATTACATAACCCTTTAGATCCATCAAAGTGACATCTGATAATTTAATATCACATATTTCGCAATGATAAGTTTCTTTCATATAATCAAAAAAGTAAGAGAGAGTATTTTTATAATTTTTAACGGTCTTTGCGTTGCAATATGTTTCCCGGTCAAATATAAATAAATCAAAAGCTTGTTGTAAATTTATATCCATGATCTCACCTCATATTAACCATTTATACTTATTAAGAAAATAGGTATCAAAACGACCAGAATCTTCCTCTTCTATACCTTCACGATTATATGCAAATAACATAATCAAAAAATAAATAGACAAAGGTATATTAATGTTATAATCTAATACTAAAAATATAGCTGAAAGAAAAACAAATTCATAAGTCACAAAGGTATGAAATTCTTTATCAAAGAAGAATAAATCGTACATATTATTTCCTCCATTTGTATTTCACGTACAGCTCCGGCCGGAGCCGATCGGGCTTCGCTGCATACTTAATTTGAGATACAGATTTGATTATTGTAAAACCGAATAAATTATGGTACTATAGGAATAGATAATTCACCTGTATCAATGTTGACAATTTCATATTTATGAGTAGCATCGCTTACATAAGTTTCCGCCAGTTCATCCGCATTGAATTGGCGGGCTTTTTTTTGTTTATAACGATATGCCTCGTGTATATCATTGTCGTTAAGTTGACACAGAGCTTCGACAAAATCCTGTATAACATTATCCTTATTCAATCCCCTGGTATATAGGCCATAGACTACAGCCGCATTGATAGCACGCTTTTTCATGATATTCCCATTAAGCTGTCTATTGTACTGGCGAATCAGCTTTACATGTTTCGGAGCTACGCAGACATCAACCATACGGCAGCTTCTTAATGCCTTCCAAAATGCACAGTAATCACGACGGGATTTATTTGTATCTCCCGAGGGTTCAACTAACCGTAAAACGTAATGCGTAAGATAATCAGCTATTATCCTTCGATTATCGAGATAATCATAAATCCGCTGTTTCTCACCCTTTGAACTGTTATCCTTAAATGGAGCCAATTGATATGACTTGCTATGTTTCCTCATTGTCTGAAACTCCACATTCATGATCAAATTTACCTTTGGAGTAAGCATATCAGCAAATTTTTTTAACCTGTCATCATCCATGGTAGCTGTACCGTCCAAAAGTTTTTTACAAAGTCCAAGCTTTATCTTGTCAGCCCCATATTGATGATAAAAAGCCACTCTTGCCATGTCTAAATATTTCCATGATTTTCTTTTATAACATTCTTCATATACGAAAAAGTCATATCTATTTATCAAACCGTTAAACAGCCAAATCTTGAAAAACCATGGTTTATAGTTCTTTTCCACAACTTCCTTACTCTTGAGATAGATTCTAATAAATACTTTATCTGAACGTTTACCAAGAGAAATGTAGTCTATTTCATAATCCTCTGAACCGACCTTTGCACTATGAGTCAAAGCATCTTTGAACCTATCCACACGCATCTTATAAAAATTATCAAGAGAAAAGAATTTTTCTGGATTTGAAAGATAATTACTATGCCAGCAATAATCAATCCGGTTTTCTTGACAGTAATCAACATGCAGATCAAAATAATTGCATATGGCCTTCACATATTCATAAGACCTTTCAAAGCTTTCGTTCACCCCATATATCCAAAGCATATAAGAGCGAATCTGAACTACGATCTCACAGGTCACGGATAGTCCACCGTCCGAACCGTGCGGAACCACAGGGGAAATGAAAATATCAAACCATTCAGGGCATTCAAGGCAAATGGAAAAGAATCCTGCGAAAGTACAAGGCCGAAGATTCAGTACATCACACCCATCAAATTCAAGAGGAATACTATCACCGTAATTTCTATTAAATAAAGATTTCTTTTGCTCGAAGTATCTACGGAAAAAGAGAACTGCTGAATCTGTTGAATCGTCTGTGAAGTCTTCCTGTAATTTGACACTGTAATAAAAAGTATCAATGTTATGTAAGAATTTTTTTTGACGGAAATCAAACCAATAATTTCTCATTTGATCATCCAGGTCGTTACTGATTTGCGTTTGAGAAATTTCTCTTTTTAAGACCAAATTAACACCTCACTTTATCATACTAAAGTTTTTCGGGAAATGCCGTTTTCCCGAAATTTTAAAAATGCGGTTTTCCCCTGTATTTATGCGGGCTTTAAGCATTTTTTTGATGTATTTCTAGACCACGTATTACAAGCACGTGGTTGAAGGATTTGTAACTCATTTTTTCTGCAGATAACCTGGCTGCAGCTAAACTTTTGAATTACATCCTTGCCTATGGGCTGACTACTGACAGCCGCCTAGTCGGGGCCCCTGCCCCGAGCTCCGGCGTCAGTCAGTAGTTAGCCCTTAACGTCTGCGTGTCGAAGATACGATAGCTGTCATACAGCTTGTAATACTTCTTACTACTCCCTTTAAATTCCGCATGATCTTTCTTCCCTACGTCCATGCTCCGTACTACAACAACAAAAAAATTACCGCCACAGAGCATAGCCAGGATAAATCCCAAGGTTTTAAAATTCTTGATGTTCCGGTGCTCGTACTCCCACTGGAACTGCGCCCGGATTTGTTTATCAACAAACGTCTTTTCCTGGGAAATGAGCAGAAACTCAAATCCAAACTTCCGGTGCTGGGAAAATAAAATCACCCAGTCGGAACGACCTTTGATGTTCCAGCTTCTTGAATTGAACAACGTCTGGCATTCATCCAAGATGACAAGCGTCTGACGCTCGATCATCTGACCTTCTTTATTCCGGCTATGGAACTGATCGGAGAAGCCAACCAACCCTTTCACACCGTATTTCAAGATTTCATCATTGGAACAGGAGATAACTATGCCGACACTTTTACCTTTAGCCTTCCGTTTATCCCAAAACTGTTCATTGATTGGAAAATTTGTTATCACATTTTTACCACGACGCACCCATTCGTCAATCATCTGGGCGGCATGAAGCGATTTACCACTTCCCGGTTTCCCACTAAAAAAATATACACTCATAGCATCCTCCTTAATGCTTCATACTACTTTTGGATATACGATAGCTATAATATAGTCCCATACAGACTATCCAGCTTTCCAACATCAGTGCAAAAATATCAAAAGGCACAAACCAGTTCAGATAACCCAGCAGATCAATACCCTCTGCAAACTTCGCATAAGCCAGAAATGGACTTGCCGGGAGAATATTAATCAATGCAGTTAAAATATTAAATACTACGTCAAGCATCCAGATCCCCCCTGTTAATCATCAATAAAGTAAGCTTAATCAATATCAAAGCAAAAGTTATCGCAAAAAAGGCACGGCACATTTTAGACAGGGATTCAAAATCTTTCATATCAATATGAATCGTATAGTCAAATCCAACAGATGCCACTTTTATGGGAAAATCTATCACAGGCGTTTCCGGCTCATGAGACAAGGTTTTAAAAATGACTACAACATCCCAAGGAAGACTAAAAGGAAATTTGGTTTTAGAAACATCAACCAGTTTTGAAAACCTAGTTACCAGAATTGAAACTGCATCTTCAGCGGTTTCATCTCCATTCATGACCTTTTCCAATAAGTCCGAAATAAAGCTGCCTATGACTGTACCGACAGCGGAATCAGCAATCGAACCACCAGAACCACCGGAATCCTTGATGGTTTCAAGAAGTTTTTCAAAACTAAAATCCTTAAAAAGATTAAATAACTTACCTTGATTTGTAATGGCATCAATCAAGTAATCAGAGATAGATACTACATGGTTATTAATGCTCTTTAATATATCCTTGATGGAAGAGAGAAGAGCATTTGACTGCCCTGTATTGTCCCCGATTTCACCCAGGCTGCCAAGGATATCCTCCATTTTACTATCTATGATTTCCTGCTTTTGGGATTCATCCAAAGCGCCCCAACCGCCAGCATCCGTTATAGCATCCGAAACCGACTCGTAAATACTCTTATTTACTTTATCCCAGTCTGTCGCTGCAGCTTTACCAAGGTCAATATTAAGCGTATTACCGGATAAGACAGGCATATTAAAATTACTTCCCTGATAAGAGCCAGGTTTTCCGCCATTAATATAATTCAATAAATCAAGCTTTGAATAAAAGATTTTAAAAGTATTACCAGCATATCCCGTAAATTGTGCATTATAAGCATCATAGGGATAACGCATCCCCTGTTGCTTCCGAAACGAAACAGAAACATTACCATAAGAACGATGACGTTGAATTATCAAACAATCATAAGGCCAATATATAGTATCGCCATCTTTATACACATAAACATCACTATTGGTGCCAATATAAAGATAGTTACTAAAATCATATGAATAAAGATAATAAGAATCATATGAAGATGAAGAAGGAGCATTAAAATAATACATAAAACTATCATGAGAATTAAAAAAATCCAAAAAAGTGCCAGCATCCTCTGAAGTATCAATGATAGATTTAAAATAATTAAACATCTCATCACGTGACATAGAAGGTGTAATCAAATAATATCCATTAAGAGCAGTTACACTTGCCTTGGCAATATCATATAATCCTTGCACCTCATCTTTTGTCACCGCTATATTTGTTTCACCTTCTCCTTTCGCATCCCAGCGATCTTGAAAATCTTTGGCATATTGCCAGTATTGCTTGTTGTTTTGCATATAAGTATCCAAATCTTGTGTGAAAAATCCAAAAGTAGATGTAAGCATATACTTGACCGTTGTAAGACCAAACTGACACCCGTCAACTATTTCCTCCCAGGTTGTATCTGCCGCCTGAACAGATACGCTGGATGCAAATACCCCGGTCAAGATACATATGATCATCAACCAGCTTGCCAGCCGCATCCTCATAGTTTTCATAACCTGCCCCCTTCCTGATTTTGTATCTCACTCCGGTTCCCGGCCGTCCCGGATCAGGAGCGGCAGCATCATTGATTTGAGATACAAAAAAGGCGATACGGCCTAAACCGTACCGCCTCATGTTGTGCATTGTACTTAATTTGCGACGCTCTTGAAAAAGCGGACACCCAGTTTAGGTGCAAGGAAAATACCACAAATAACCAATGCCGGGGCAATCGCCGCTGCTACCAGGGTTGTTACATCTCCCTGAATCGTTGTCATAGCTGTTGTGAACGCAGTTGTAATAGCTTCCATAAACTACTCCTTTCTTTGCTTTTCAGCAATCTTTGATTTAATTTGTATTATTCAAAAACCCTAAGGTTTTATAAATAATCATACCGATAATGATCGTCACAGTAGCAATAGCAAAGCCACCGCAAATACCATATGTAATGACTAATTCCAGATAACTGGATACCAGATCTTCCGAAATATACAATTTTATAATATCCATATGCACCTCTATAACCTGCCCCAGACAAAACGTGCAAGCAGGAATCCAGCAACCAGGAATACACCAAGCCCGATCACAACCAAAAAAGAATTTGTCTGCTGTGCAGTCGTGCTCATTTCAGTTGTTTCCTTCTGTAGTGCTTCTAAAGTGCCTTTATACTGTCCAATATCCAGGGAAGAAAAGGATTTCTCAATACTCCCCATAGTACCTTTAATATCAGATACAGATACCTGGATCGCATCCAAAACTTCCTGATACTCAGGAACAAGTTCTTCCTGGGGAGCCTGTTCTGCTTCAAGTGC
Organism: Blautia hominis; assembly: GCA_002270465.1. Classification (GTDB taxonomy): domain Bacteria; phylum Bacillota; class Clostridia; order Lachnospirales; family Lachnospiraceae; genus Blautia; species Blautia hominis. Next base: position 106,620 of record NQOF01000009.1, on the reverse strand, counting down.
CGCCCGGGCTTCTTCCTGCTCCCGGAGAGCTTTTTCTTCCTCAGCCTGGACCTTTTCCTGTTTGACCTCTTCATGCCATGTGTTCAATGCTTCACACAGCGACTGCGTTGAGCCACGGACAGCATATATATCGTCAGATATATTTTTCAGATATTCCAACTCTTTTTCCTGATTGTCCACCATCTGTTGCAATAAGGACAAAACCTGTTCATCCATAGGCTCATACCAACAAAGCAATGATGACCACAAAAATCAACAGAGCAATCAAAAGATTTTTTACAGTCCTTAAAGTTTTTACAAGCATCCGTATACTTGTATCAAGCTTTACTAAAGTTTGTGTACGGTATAATTCGAGCTGTTCTGTTGATGCATTGGCTATCTGCATCACGGATTCCCACTGTTCCTGGATATCATCCTTTTCTGTAGGGTTCTTTTTTAGGTTCATGAGCTCCCCCCTATTTCTTCTCAAGCATTCCAAAGGTCGCATCACATACATAATGCAGTGTATCAACAACCAGGACAGGCTTACCATCACTGCCAACCTTCATCATAAACTCAGCATCATAAACCGCAGGAGCAGACACAACCTGGCTGCGTTTATCAAAATCAACGGTACATTTAGCTGGCTGGAAGCCAACTCCTCCCACCTGGTCATAATGGGATTTGAGCAGTTCACCCTTTTCGCCAAAAAAGAGATACTTAAAGGTACAGCCTTTTACAATCTCTCCTGTGTCTTTTGCCTTCATATCATATTCCCCGGCGTAAAGTAACAAGATCCTCTGTGTATTCATTTCATTCTCCTTTCTGTTATCTGGCATATCAGCACAGATAAACAAAACACATTTTTTATTATCTATATAAACCGCCCACTATGTTTCAGGCAGACGGGATATCAAAGTATCATGCCAAATAGACAAATAGTGCAAATAGCAAAATGTCTATGAGCAGTAGCAGCCAAGTAATCTTATCAGAATAAAAAACAACATTATGTTTCCGACAATTTACATGGATGTATACAAAAATCAAAATGTTGCAAAATATATATAATGGCAAAATAATTAGAAATGCCATATGCTCAGAGATGTACAAACACCACTGGTACATGAAGAAACAATATGCATCCAAATATTAGCCCCTCCTCCCAGTAATTGTTATGTCTCGACCACCACCATATAACTTACATCCCTACGCAATGGATCCGACCGCTCACCCGGCGCCCCACCGCCCCATGGGACCCGGCGCCCGGGTGCCCAAGGGACGCTGGTTTAAGCGCTACGCGCAGACGCCCAAGAAAAAAGGGGGGAGCGCCGAAAGGTTACGGCGGACAAGGATTGCTTTTTGCAGGGTTAAGGTTTTTAGGGACTGCCGGGGCGGTGTTGGTGCCCCGACTACACAATGGTTACTCTATGTAAAGCACGGGTGCACGTGCATTTACAACTTTGTATCTCACCAGGAGAGCTGCAGCCAGCTCCCCGGACATAAAAACGAGTTACACTTTATCGGCATTGTCTATCAGGCCGGACACCTGGTCACCCAGGCTGTTAAGAGTCCGCTGGATCCACACAAGCTTATCCTCCATCTGGCGGAGCTTGTAAAGCATGTCACGCTTGCGGGCTATTTCGTCATCCAGAATAGCGATATGATGCTCACGGTCTTTTTCGGTTTTCATGGCGTACAAGACCATGTTCTCAAATTTCTCATTAAAACCTTTTCCATCCATAGATTCAACATAGGCCAGGACTGCGTCGGTCATTCGGACGGATTTGGCATTGTTCTTTAACACTTTCATGCGCATTCCTCCACCAAACCGTATTTATATAATTCCTCCCAGCTAAATTGGACAAATTTTTCTTTTAAGAGTTTACCGCCATATCCAAATTCAAATAGACAGATCCTAATATAGACTGAACCCAGCCCTGAACTAAGAAGACACGTCACATGATAATCGCTGGCATCAAAATTTAAAGTATATGTACGATATCCGCATAATTTCTTATAACTGCACTCGCGCATCACAGGGACGTCAAATAAATATTGAATTTTAAAATCTGCTAAATAATCTGAAATCAAATGATACATTTTGGTCTTTGTAGCTTTCAATTTTTTATCCATAACATTTCCTCCTTTTACCCAGGAAATAATCAGTATAATAGCTGAAAAATTTTCCTGTTCATCCTTTTCCTAAAATGCTATAATGAAACTGATATCAACCGTGAGAAAGTGTCACTTTCTCTATTTTTATTATATCGAAATAACGATTAAATGTCAATATAAAATATCGAAATATTAATATATAGAGGGAAAATATATGGATACCATAGGAAAACGATTAAAGGCATGGAGACTAGAAAATAAATTAACTACATCAGAAGTAGCGAAAACAGCGGAAATATCACAATCTGTACTCTCGAGCTATGAAAATGATAAGTCCATAATAGGAGGGAAAGCTATTATATCATTATATCGAAATTACGATATAGATATTAAATGGTTACTCACAGGTGAAAAACAAGAAAACATGAATTTGTCAGAAAATGACAAAGAATTACTTGAACATTTCAATGTATTGCCAGAAAGAGAACAAATCAAACTTATTGGAATAGTAGAAGAGAAAGCAAAGATATATAAAGAAAGTTCGGAAAAATTATCAGATTCGAGGACTGGTTAAAAAAAATAGTGATTAATTGGAAAATAAAAAATGTATCTCAAACCATTGGCCGATGCGTCCTGATCAGGTTTCGCAGCACAACTTATTTGAGATACATAAAAATACTATTTTTTCCGCTTTTTTGAAAAATATCTTATAACAGTTATCAGACCAATAAAAGCAAGAACCAAAATAGCAACATTTAATATTGAGATTACCAATGAATAAAATGCACTTAAACCAGAAGAATATATGAACATAAGCCCCACCTCATCATTTGTTTTTCTCATTATATCACAGGGAATTTACAAAAACTACCAAAAGTGTCAATTAGGTGAAAAAGTGTCACATTACAAAGGTTTATTTTAAACTGCCTACGGACCAGAAGGTCGGGAGTTCGAATCTTCTCGCGCACGTTAAAACCCTTGTAGAATGAAAATTTTACAAGGGTTTCTTTTTGTTCAGATATATAAGCTGATAAAAGACATATCCGGTGCTGCGATCTTGTCTGCTTCGGGGAGGCCGCAGCCTTTCATGAAGTCACGGACAAAGACCAGAATGTGGCAGTAGCACGCACTGAGCTGTCCGGCAAAGGCTTTCCGGTCTTTTCTGCGCAGATATTGAAAGGCCTGCAGACCCATCTGGTTAATGATATTGGACATTTGGCTGCCCTCCGGATAGAAAGAAAAATAGTATCCCCAGTGCAGCATTTTTTTAACCTCCTTCAGAATGATCCGGAAGGGATACAGCGGCATCCGCGCTGTGATACAGTCCATAATTAAGTCCAGGGGAATGGCGTATGGTTCCCGGAATCTTTCCTCCAGGGATCTTAGATTCTCTTCTGTTATCAGGTCAAAGGTCAGCGTGACGGCAGGGGGAGCAGCCAGGGCCATGAACTGGAGACTGCTTAAATACAGCAGCGTGTCATTTTTATATGTCTTGTCCTTCATACAGGAGTAAGTAGCCCGGTCATTGAAAAGAGTGACCTGCGTTCCTTTGACATTGTAGGTTTTGCAGAAGCCCAGCCTGTTCAGGTTGGAGAGCGCCCTGCGCACTGTGGCTATGGAAACCTGATACTGCCTGGACAAAGCCTCCTCTGAGGGCAGAAACTCCTTGTCTTTATAAATCCCTATTCCTATTTTGTCAATGATATCCCTGGTGATCTGCATATAATAATGGTCTCTGCCAAGGTCCGCATCCCAGGAGTATAGATTTTCATCAGATTCCTGTATCTGCGGATACTCCGGGGAAAGCCTATCCAGGTATTTTTTGATCATATCTTTGGTGAACCGGTAATGCGCAGTAAAATAGCGCAGCGCCTCCTCCCCGTTTTCCGGTTTCAGGAGTCCGGTGTGCCAGAATGTGTTTTGTTTTATGATATTATCCGCAGGCTCAGTCAGGGAATCTCTGTGTTCCCAGAAGAATGGGATCTGTGCATAGAGTTCAAGACTGATATATAAGTCCCGGAACAGCAGGCTGCCGGAAGCGGAAAGAATTTCATGCAGAAAGGTGGAGTAAGTCTGCCATTTGTTTCTGTGGGCTTTTTTCTCCTGCGCCAGGATCCAGAGGCAGTTCTGCATTTTTTCCTCACCGCAGACCATGGCCGAAAAGGAGAAAAGAGGAGGCATCAGCAGTGCCATGGTTTCATACACAGACAGAATGGAGGATCTGTGCGAAAGGATAGTCTTTATGGAAGGTTCCCGGGATGCACCTGCCTCAGGTGTTTGAGCCTGCCCGTATATCACAAGGGTGGGTCTGCGCTGGGCTGTCCGGATATAGCCCTCACGTGCCAGTGCTTTCAGAACATCCCTGGCTGTGCGCATTCCCACATGATATATTTCACAGAGCTGACTCATGGAAGGCAGTGTGCTTCCGTATGGGAGAAGCCCGGTTACGATCTGTTTTTTCAGGCTTTGGTATAAAAAGTCAAATAATCTGTTTTTCTGTTCCATAGTACCGTCTCCTTTGCGCCGATAGTATGTGTATTATTATAATACTATATGTACATGTACACAAATATAAGATTGCACAGAAAAAGAAAGCCATTGTAGAATATTTTAAAAGAGAAAAGAAACCGTATTACAGCAGGAGTGTGGAACATGAGACGAAGAGCTGGAAGGGGCTCTGCATATCAGGGGCCTTTTTTAATAAGCGGGGCCCAGGTGGGGATCATCTCTATGGTTATCCTGGTTACACTGATGATATCTGCCTGGAATGTTATTGACCTTCAAAAGGTATTGGCCCGCAGTACAGAAGAATATTTGAACGATGTGACCATGTATATGGCGGGAGAGATAGGCAATACCATGAAACATAAATCCCGGGATCTGAAAATGGCGGCGGATCTTATCGCAGATGAAGATAAGGCCGGACTTGAAACCATACTGGGACAGAAAGCCCAAATATTGGAATTTAATTTTCTGGGGCTTATCGACAGACAGGGAGGTATGGTGCATACACCACTGCCCGAGACCATTGGCGCGGCGGATCTGGAGAAAATAGGGAAACTGGATTGTGTCAGGGATTCCTTTGAGGGAAGGGACGGGACCAGTTATCTTGGCGGTCAGGAGATCATCTATTCCGTGCCGGTTTATAGGGACGGTACGGTGGAGTATGTCATGGTGGGCACTCGGAGCAAGGAAAAAATGCAGGCTATGATCGCGTCCAAGAGCTTTGACGGTGAGAGCCTGAGCTGTATCATTGACAGTAGCGGGAAGGTGATCCTATCCCCCACAGACCTAAAGCCGTTTCTTCAGCTGGAAGATATCTTCAAGAAAAGTAGGGACCGGGAAGTCGTATCTGAGCTGGAAGAGATGCTGAAGGACATGCAGAAAGGTGCGGGCGGAATACTGAAATTCACTTCGGTGCATCAGGAGGAGCTGTTTCTGTCTTATGATCCCTTGGGAGTAAACGACTGGGTTCTTCTGACCATCATACCTGCGGATCTGATCTCAGGCAGTCTGGAAGGGAATATATGGAGATTCTTTTTGATCCTGGGATTTGTAATGGCAGTGTTTTTTGTCCTCCTTGTGAAAGTGTACCGCTTTTTCAACACAGGGAGAAGGGAGCTGGAGCGTTACGCCTTTCAGGACAATGTCACCGGAGGGATGAACCAGGCTGCCTTTTGCTTGAAATATAAGGAGACAGCGCTTAAAATGGAGCCTTCTGCCTTTTGTATTGTCATGATGAATGTAAAAGGCTTTAAGATGATCAACGAGAGGTTCGGTATTGAGGGCGGCAATGAAATGCTGTGTTATATCCATCAGGTACTGCAGCGCCATATCAGGCCATCCGAAAATGAATTTGCGGCCAGAGCTGAATCAGACAGTTTTTTTCTGTGTCTGCGGGAGGCGGAACCGGAACGTATACAGACGAGGCTGAAGACTGTTATTTCGGAGATCAATTCATTTTCCGGCACCGAGGCACCCCATTACCCGGTATCTTTCCGCCAGGGAGCCTGTATCATTGAAGATCCGGGTGAGGAGATCACGATCTTACAGGACCACGCGCGCCTTGCGGAACAGAGCAGTGAGAAAAAAGCAGGGGAGGATTGTGGGTTTTACGATGAGGGATTTGCGGAGCGCCTGAAATGGGAGGAGGAGATGAACGAAATGTTTGAGGATTCTCTTTCCGGCCATGATTTCCAGGTGTTTCTGCAGCCAAAGATCAGTCCAAAGTCAGGGGAAACAAAAGGGGCGGAGGCACTGGTTCGGTGGCAGCATCCTAAAAAAGGTGTGATCTATCCATCAGATTTCATTCCCCTGTTTGAGCGGAATGGAAAAATATGCAGGCTGGATGTATATGTATTTGAAAAGGTATGTGCTCTTATGAAAAAATGGGAGGAAATGGGCAAAAAGCTGATCCCCATATCTGTCAATTTGTCGAGACAGCATTTCAGCAGGCCGGAATTTCTGGAGGAATTATCCGTGATCGCAGGCCGTTATGGCGTCAGAACAGACTTGCTGGAATTTGAGCTGACAGAATCCATATTTTTAGAGGAGAATCAAATAGACATAGTAAAAGAAAGCATCCGTCAGATGCATAAACTGGGGTTTCGGTGTTCCCTGGATGATTTTGGCTCCGGATTTTCCTCCCTGGGTCTGTTAAAAGAGTTTGATGTGGATGCGCTGAAGCTTGACCGGATCTTCTTTCAGGATATGCACAGTGAGAAGGCGAGAGATGTGATCGCCTGTCTGATGGAGCTGGCCAAAAAGCTGGATGTGAAAACCGTGGCGGAGGGGATTGAAGAACAGGAACAGGTAGAGTACCTGCGTATGGCGGACTGTGATATGATACAAGGGTATATATATTCCAGACCGGTTCCGGCGGATGTGTTTGAGGAAAAGTTTTTGCGTTGATCAGGCTTTATGGGTATGGGATAATATGGTATAGTCATTTTATGGAGTACAGCGGATAAAGGGGCAAGGGAGGATAACATGTTTCAGAATTCTATACTTTTCACAGCAGGACAGTTTGCCAGGCTGCATCATCTAAACAAACGCACACTGCACTATTATGATGATATCGGACTTTTTTCACCTGCATACAAGGGAAAGAACGGGTACCGCTATTACACCTACCAGCAGAGTGCCGAACTGGAAAGCATACTGGCACTCCGGGAGCTGAATATGTCCATTGGGGAGATCAAGGAGTATCTGAACCGGCCCACAGCCCCTAGATTCATATCCCTGTCGGAGAAAAAAATAGGGGAGATTGAGGATACCATCCGGAATCTGGAGAGCCTGAAGAAGGTCCTGAAGAAAAAACAGGAGATGCTGCGGCTCTGTATGGAGGTGGAGGATGGACAGATGGATCTGGTGGAATGTGAGGAGGAGTATCTTTTTATAACGCCTCTGTCCTCTGAAGTGCAGCAGGGAGAATTTGCGGATATGAGCACCCTGCTGGAGCATCTGCAGACAACATGGGATTTGAGTAAATATAAGACGAGCTGCGGCAGCATACTCTCTGAGGAAAAGATCCGGCGGGGAGAGTTTGAGATCTATGACGGGTTATATACCCAGATGGAGCATCCAGCAGAGGCAGAGGGATATTACAGAAAGCCGGCAGGAACATATCTTAGGGGGTTCTGCAAAGGAAGCTGGGACAAGCTGCCGGAACTTTACCACAGAATGCTGGCCTTTGCGGATGACCATGGCTGCCGGATCACAGGATATGCTTATGAAATCGGACTAAATGAAATTGCGGTGTCAGATATGGAAGAATATGTCACACAGGTGACCATCCTGACCCTTCCAAAGCCTTAGCCTGCCGGTTTGGCAGGCTATTTTCATGCAAGTTCCCTGCAAGCCATTCCAGATAATGGAAAAAAATTACAAAATCGAACAGAAAAGTTTAAAATTCGCCTCGGTTGTAATACAATGATAATAAGGATGGAGAACTTCAAATAAGCAGGAAGAACGAAGGAGGCCGATTGAGCATGACGGAAAAAGAAAATAGCTCTACCGGGAAGGAAAAGATCGGCGGAGGCGTATTTAACTGTCGGTATGATGAACATTTTACCTTGATTGATGCCGATGATTATCTGTTCGCATTTTTAGGGTACACACGGGAAGAATTTGCAGAACGGTTTCATAACCATGTTCTGGATGCCGTTTATGAGGGCGACCGGGAAATGATCCGGGAGGAGATCAGCAGACAATTGGAAACCGGCAATGTCTTTATGTATGAAAACCGGCTGGTTAAGAAGGGCGGAACGATCTGCTGGGTATGGATCAGCGCGGAGTTTAAGGAGGATAAGAAAGACGGAGACTGGTTCCACTGTATTTTTCATGACACCAGCGCTGAGAAGGAGGCGCAGCGGCAGCTTGCCATCAGTGAGCAGAGATATGAGATCGTGCTGTCCCAGATGCAGGATATTATTTTCGAGCTGGACTGTGTTACTTATGAGATATATTATTCTCCTAATTTTGAGAAGAAATTCGGTTATCAGATTCCCGCGGAGGGGTTTCCGGATTCTATGTTCGCCACAGACATCGTATATGAGGCAGATAAAGCGAGACTGAGAGGGGGATTCCAGGCCATTTTGAGGGGCAATGACAAAATGGAATGCGAGTATCGTCTGAAGGGAAGGGACAGTTCCTACCTCTGGGTGGATGTCCACGCCACAGCGCTCCGGGATATGGACGGAAAACTTTTGAAGATCCTGGGTATCATCTCAGATATTGACCAGCGGAAAAAGGAAATTATCAGGGCGCAGAAGGCGGCCACTTTAGACCCCCTTACCGGTCTGTTGAACCGCAGGGAGTGTGTGGCAAGAGTCGAGCAATACATCCGGCAGGGACAAAATCCTGCTGCAATGCTGCTGATCGATGTGGATAATTTTAAGAGTATCAATGATACTTACGGACACCTGTTTGGAGACCGGGTATTAACCGAAACAGCAGGAAGCCTCCGCACCATTTTCAGGCGGGAGGATATTGTTGCCCGGATCGGCGGCGATGAATTTGTGGTGTTCATGACAAATCTACAAAAGAGTGATTTCATTGCCGGCAAGGTGGAGGCGATCCGGAAGATTTTTGACCATTATACCACAGGGGAGACCACCTGCAGTATTGGCTGCAGCATTGGAGTCAGCCTGTTTCCGGGACACGGCACGGACTTTATGTCCCTGTTTGCAAAGGCGGATGCAGCCATGTACCAGGCAAAGAAAAACGGCAAAGGGCGGTACTGCATTTATGGGCAGAGAGGGGGAAAACGCCAAGGACAGGCAGAGGATGAGAGAGTGCAGGCTGTCCGCCAGGGGATTGGCCCGGATGGGGAGAAATCTCTGGAAAGGGAGCTGGCTCATAAGGAGATGGTCTACCGGACGGCCCTGAAAAAATCCCGTATCAATGTTTGGGAATATGATATCAGGTCCCGCACACTGACCCTGACTGAGGGGGCGCAGGAAAACCATGGATTCGGGCAGATGGATAACGCGCCGCAAACACTGCTGGAAAAGGGGTATATACACCCCAGAAGCCGCCAGGACCTGCTTGATCTGTACAGCAGGCTGGAACAGGGGCAGAGTCATGTGCAGGCAGACATCCTCACCCGTTCCGCAGATGGCAGCTACTGGTGGTGGGAACAGGTAAGCTACACTATGCTCTATGATGAGAAGGGGGCACCCTACTGTGCGGTTGCCGTCGGCGAGGATATCACAAAACAAAAAAAGGCGGAGATGATCTACCAGCAGGAGCTGCAGCTCAGACTCACCTATGACGGAGGTGTGATCGCCAGTTTCCGCTGCAATCTTGACCGGAACTGCGTAGAGTATGTGGAGGGAAAGGTTCAGAAGGAATACCCGCCGGGAATGACATATGAGGAGCTGATGGAGCTTCACAATGAGAGTATGGCCAATGAGGAGGATATGCTGCGGCTGCAGAAGCTGATGAACCGGGAAGCCCTGTGCAAAGCGTATAAGGAAGGCAATACAGCCATAAACTTTGAGTACCGCAGGAAAAACAGGAACGGCAGTCTGTTATGGGTCAATGCTGTGGCACGTCTGGTACGTGATGTCCAAAATGGAGACTTGTACGTCTACGGAACCCTGGAAAATATCAATGAAAAAAAGAACCTGGAACTGGCGCTGAAAGTCCGTGCACAGTATGATATGCAGACCGGGGTTTATAATAAGGATACTGCCATTCAAATGATAGGGGACGCTCTGCTGAAAAACCACAGCAAAGGGCAGTCCTATGCACTGCTGGTATTCAATGTGGACTATTTTACAAGACTGGTCCAGGAGATCGGTTATGTGGCCGCGGATGACGTGCTGAAGGAAATTGGCAACCAGATTAAAATGAGGTTTATAGAGGATGCCATTATCGGCAGGTTTTATGGGGATGAATTTGTTGTTTTTGTGTACAACGATCCGAAATCGGAATTTGTGCGCCAGTGCGCAGAAGAGGTGATCAGGACCATCGCCCTGCCTTATCTGTTTCCCAATCTCAGTCAGTCGGTCAATGTATCCTGCGGGATCATTTTTGAGAACCGGCCGGATACTATTTTCCAGGGATTATACCGGAAGGCAAAAGCAGCACTGGAGACCGGTATCTCCATGGGAAGAAGCGGTGTCTTTGTCTACAGCAGACAATTGAAAAAATACAAGCTGGAAGCCCCCAAGGAACAGGTAGCAGCGGAGCAGTTGGCCTGCACCGGGGTTGACAGTGAGGGGGAAAAGGTCCTGCTGCAGAGTATGTTTGCTCTTACCGGGGCAGCTGATTTCAGACAGTCATTGGAGACGGTGCTGGAAACCCTGGCTGCATATTATGGCGGGGACAGGGCATATGTATTTTCATGTGACCCGGAAAACGGCTGCATACAGGAATTTTATGAGTGGAAAAAAGAGGGGACGCCATCTCTTTTTAAGGATAGCAGCCTATACCTCCAGCCCGGAAATCCAAATGTTCGGGAATGGGCGGATTTAAGGCAGCTTCAATATGTAAGCGATGTGGAGGCGTGGAAAGAGAAACGCCGTACACTTTATAAGACTTTAAAGGACCTGGATATTCCATCCTGTTTTATGACAGAGCTGGAGGAGGGAAAAAGGCTTGTGGGCTGTATGGGTGTTGATAATCCTACAAAAAATACAGAGCACAAGGCCATCCTCACCACCATGCGCTACTTTATGGCCAACGAACTGACAAAGCGCGGCCTCCAGGAAAAACAGGAATTCCTGCTTCATCATGACGAACTGACAGGTGTGCTGAACCGGAACAGTTATAAGGAGTATTGTTCCGGCCTGCAGGAGGAGGGGCTTATCTCTCTGGGGGTGATCTCCATAGATATCAACGGTCTGAAGGATATTAACAGGGTTTACGGAAATGCCTACGGGGACAATGTAGTACAGTTTACCGCAGGTATCATGCAGGAAGAATTTCCGGCCGCAAGGATTTACCGCTTTACAGGAGATGAGTTTCTGCTGATCAGTGAGAATATTTCCCAGGACTCGTTTACAAAACGTCTGAAAAGAATGCGTGAGAGGATGCGGGATGTGACCAGTGTCTCAGTGGGCAGCGCCTGGACGGATACGGATATCAGCCTGGATTTTCTGATAGCCAGCGCAGAAGAACGGAGGATGATAGCCAAGCAGGAGTATTATAATAAACATCCCTTTATGGAAGTACATAAAAGTGCAGGAGTGCTGAAGGATCTGCTGAAAGATTTGGCGGCCGGAAGATTTACGGTATATCTCCAGCCTAAGATTGATACCTATAATAATACCCTGTTCGGTGCGGAGGCACTGGTACGGTATCAGGACCCGGACAAGGGGATCGTGCCCCCGGGAAAGTTTATTCCGTTCCTGGAAGCAGCGGGGCTGATCCATTATATAGATTTTTTTGTGTTTGAGGAAGTATGCAAAATCTTAAAAGAGTGGGAGCGCAGAGGTGTGGAGCTGATTCCGGTCTCCCTTAATTTTTCCAGGGCTACGCTCCTGGAAGAACAGCTTATTGATAAAATGGAGGAGATCATCTTCCGCTACGGTGTAGATAAGCGGTATGTGGAGATCGAGATTACAGAGAGTATGGGAGAGGTGGAGCGCAGCACCGTGGCCCAGATCGGAAAACAGATCTGTCAGGCCGGCTATCATATTGCCCTCGATGATTTCGGTGCGAAATACAGCAATCTCTCCTTCCTGTCCGCTATCCGGTTCAATCATCTGAAGCTGGATAAGGGGCTGGTGAATAACCTGCTCACAAATGAGAATGCGCGTATCATCGTGAAAAATATTCTGACGCTCTGCCAGGAGCTGCAGATGGAAGTGGTTGCCGAGGGAGTGGAAAACAGGGAGCAGCTTGAGATACTGAAGGATTTGGAGTGTTTTTATATTCAGGGATATTATTTCAACAAGCCCCTTCCAAGGCCGGAGTTTGACAAGCAGTATCAGAAGTCAGGAAGCCCCAAGGAGGAGAAGCCGTGATGATATAAGAGCGGTTTCAGCAGTTTTGCAGCGGGACAGTTACCGTAAACAGGAGAAAGAAAGGCGTGTTTTCGGTAAGCTGGTAACAGTTCAGACAAGCTGAACCGTTACGCATCCAGCCATTAAAAATCGCTTCGCGATGGGCTGGATGCCTGCTGGCACTACTTCTTCATACGGTCAGCGCAGTAAATGCGCAGACCTGTCTGAACTGTTACGCAAGCTGTCCCACAGCTTCGATGTTTTTTCATTAATGTATTGACAACTCCGGCGCTCTGTGCTATATTCTATTCAAGCAATCGAAAGGGAGTAGCTGAACGTTCAGAGATGAACGGGTTTGAAATCGTCAACCGATACCGAGAGGTGTCCGTATCAAATGAGATAGCAAGACTTTTATTGTGGCGGATGTCATAATAGAGGTCTTTTTTTAGTTCCATCTATTAGCAAACACCTTCCAGATATCCGCCGCAGAAAAGCCGGCTGAAAAAATGGAGGAAAAGAAAGATGAGAGACGTAGTGAGAAGAAGAGAAATTGAGGAAGCAGCAGCGGCAGGTGAGAAAGCCCTGTATTGTCTGGAGAATGCAAAAGAGAGGCTTCAGGGAGCAAAGAACTGGGGGATTTTCGATATGCTGGGCGGCGGTCTTTTTACAGACTGGGTAAAACACTCAAAAATGTCAGATGCCACAGGCTATATGGAGGAAGCAAAGAGACAGCTTCTTGTGTTCCAGAGAGAGTTAAGAGATGTTCAGGTTCCCTTAGATCTGCGAATGGATATCAGCTCCTTCCTTACGTTTGCCGACTTCTTTTTTGACGGGCCTGTGTCAGACTATCTGGTGCAGAGAAAGATCAATGATGCCAGAGAGCAGGTGGATGACGCGATCATGCGGGTGCGGGTGATCCTTGAAGAATTAAGAGACTTGTTAGATGAATAGGATAGATAGGAGGTAAAGATATGGGATGTCTTGGTAATGTGCTTTGGTTTGTATTCGGCGGCTGTATCAGCGGATTGAGCTGGTGCCTGGCAGGGCTTTTATGGTGTATCACGATCGTTGGGATCCCTGTAGGGCTGCAGTGCTTTAAATTCGCGGCGCTTGCCTTCTTTCCTTTTGGAAAAGAAGTGCAGTACGGCGGAGGGGCAGGCTCTCTGCTCCTGAATGTCATTTGGATGATCGTGACGGGGATCCCCCTGGCTCTGGAGTCCCTGGTCATTGGCATTTTACTCTGTATTACCATTGTGGGAATTCCCTTTGGCATGCAGCATTTTAAAATAGCGAAGCTGGCTCTGATGCCTTTTGGAGCAGATGTATACTAAAGGATAAAAATACAGGCGGCGCCGTATGGTTTGAACCATATGGCGCCGCCTTTTGAGGGGCCGCAGGAGCGGAGGAGCCGTGCGGCCCCAGAGGGTATGACGGGAGATCAGACGTATTTTTCCAGTGTGCTGCGGACAGCGCCTGTACTGGCTGTCATCTGTGTAAAATAGCTGCATACAGTGTCAGCCATGCCGGCCTCATAGAGGTTCACACCGAAGATCTTTTCGTTTTCCAGAACCGGTTTCAGCAGTTTTTCTGCGTCCACAGGCTCGCCCAGTTTTACGTCTGCAACGTATGGGCGGACAGTGTCAAGAAGCGGGTCCGGGCTTAATTCAAAGGTATTGCCGTTGTCATCCACACCCATCAGGTAGCGGAGCCATCCTGCGAATACAAGAGGGATCAGCTTTAAGTCGGATACGTTAAGCTCAGGGGATGCCTGATAAGCCTTGATGGTTTCGCCAAAACGAATCGCCAGCTTCTGGGAAGTATCGGTAGCGATACGCTGCGGAGTATCCGGCATGAACGGATTAGGGATACGAACGCCTAATACTGTGTCAATGAACTCTTTCGGGTCCAGAATGCCGGGGTTGATAACAACCGGCAGACCTTCCACATAGCCGATGCCTTCCACCAGCTTTTTCAGGGTCTCGTCCTTCATCTCTTTGGAGATCAGGTCATAGCCCAGGATGCAGCCGAATACGGCAAGTGCAGTGTGGAGGGGATTTAAACAGGTGCAGACCTTCATTTTTTCCACTTTATCCACGGTTTCACGGGTGGTGAAGATCAGGCCGCCTTTTTCCAGCTCAGGTCTTCCGTTGGGGAAAGCATCCTCGATGACCAGGTACTGGCATTCCTCAGCGTTTACGAAGGGAGCCACGTATGTGTTTTTGGAGGTTACAACCGGCTCTAATTCTTCTACGCCGTCCTTTTTCAAGATCTCTTCCACAGACGGGTCCGGTCTTGGGGTGATCTTGTCAATCATGGACCAGGGGAAGGAAACCTTTGCCGGGTTTTCAATATAATCCACAAAAGATTTATCTGTCAGGCCTGTCTCAGACCATTTTTTTGCAAATGCAAAGACTGCGTCGTGGAGCTTGCTGCCGTTGTGGGAGCAGTTGTCCATGCTCACCATGGCGATCGGCTTTTCTCCTGCCTGGAATCTGGTGTACAGAAGGCTTACCACCTTGCCGATGTAGCTTTCCGGTTTTTCCGGACCTTTTTCCATATCCGCCACAACAGAGGGGAGCATCTCACCTTTGCCGTTTACAAGGCTGTAACCTTTTTCTGTGATGGTGAAGCTGGCCATCTGCAGAGAATCTTTTTTGAAGATCTCACGCAGACGGTTGAAGTCTGCATCATTTTCAGAGTCAACGGTGAGGGACTCCACTACACTGCCCACAACGGTTTTTTCCACGGAACCGTTTGCTTTCAAGGTGACCAGGATGCTGTAGCCGTCATGGGGGCGGTTCATTTTTTCCACGATTTCATAGTCAAATCCC
Source organism: Blautia hominis (assembly GCA_002270465.1). Taxonomy (GTDB): domain Bacteria; phylum Bacillota; class Clostridia; order Lachnospirales; family Lachnospiraceae; genus Blautia; species Blautia hominis. Next base: position 91,241 of record NQOF01000009.1, on the reverse strand, counting down.
TCTGCAACGACCAGACCGCGGTCCAGAACACCTTTGTTTAAAAGGTCCTGTACTACGTTTGCCTGGAACGCACGGAAGATGTTGCCTGCGCCGAAGTGTACCCAGAACGGATTTTCTCTGGTTTTCTCGGTCACGGCTGCTCGGTCAAATCCCGGAAGGGAGTAGCCTTTGCTTTCCCACTGTTCTTTATTTTTTAATCCCTGTTCATTTACCTGCATGACTATCTTGCTCCTTTCACGATTGCTTCCCAAAGACCATTTAAGTATGTTGCGCCAAGTGCCCTGTCGTAGAGGCCATATCCGGGCATTGCCACTTCATCCCAGATCATGCGGCCGTGGTCTGGGCGCACAGGTCCTTCAAATCCGATATCATAGAGAGCTTTCATGATCTCGTACATATCAAAGGTTCCGTCTGTGGAGAGGTGGGCTGCCTCCTCAAAATCAGTAGGTGAGTTGAATTTCAGGTTGCGCACATGAGCAAAATGGATCCTGCCTTTTAAGGAACGGATCATATCCGGCAGGTCATTTTCCAGGTTGGTGCCATAGGAACCGGAGCAGAAGGTAACGCCGTTGTGCGGGTCATCCACCATTGCCATCATGCGGAGGATGTTGGCTTTGTTGATGATAATGCGCGGAAGGCCGAATACGCTCCATGCAGGATCATCCGGATGGATCGCCATGTTGATGTCGTATTTGTTGCAGACAGGCATGATGCGCTCCAGGAAGTATTTCAGGTTTTCAAATAATTTTTCGTCGTCAATGTCTTTGTACATGTCGAACAGCTCTTTGATCTTAGCCATACGTTCCGGTTCCCAGCCCGGCATGATCGTGCCGTTGGTGTCGCCTGCGATGGATTCAAACATGTTTTCCGGGTCAAGGGCATCAACCGCTTCCTGTGTGTATGCAAGAACTGTGGAACCGTCCGGTCTTACACGTGCCAGTTCTGTTCTGGTCCAGTCAAATACAGGCATGAAGTTGTAGCATACCAGATGTATGTCTTCTTTTCCCAGGTTTTCCAGAGTTTCGATATAGTTGTCAATGTACATGTCTCTTTCCGGGGAGCCGGTCTTGATGGCGTCATGGATGTTTACGCTCTCGATACCGGAAATGTGAAGTCCTGATGCAGCAACCTCTTCTTTCAGGGCAGCGATGCGTTCTCTGCTCCAGACCTCACCTGGCTGTGTATCGTAAAGGGTAGTGATAACCCCTGTTACACCGGGAATCTGACGAATCTGTTTCAGAGTGACTGTGTCAAATTTAGAACCATACCATCTTAATGTCATTTCCATAGTTTTTCGTATCCTTTCTCTTTTCCGCTTGGGATTCATTTACTTGTTATCTATTATTATAGCCATACCGGGAAAAAATCCAATTGACTGATTTGTTGTTTACATTGCAAAAGTTGCGGTTTCGTGGTAATCTGTAAAAAATGACGGAGGTGAAAGCTTTGAAAAAAAATCTGCAGACCGCATTCAGTACCAGACAGTATATGCTTTCCCAGGATTTTGAAATTTATTATTACAGTGATTTTTACTTATCTCAGGTAAAAAACCATGCGCACAGCTATTATGAGTTCTATTTTTTCCTGGAGGGCAATGTGACCATGATAATAGAAGAGAAAGAATATCCCATGAGGCCCGGGGACGTTGTGCTGATACCGCCCAGGGCGCAGCACCATGCGGTTATCAGGAACCAGGAGAATCCGTACAGACGGTTTGTGTTCTGGATCACAGAGGAATACTGTAACAGCCTGATGGAGATCTCTTCGGATTATGCCTATCTCATGCAGCATGTGAAGGTGACAAAGAATTATATCTTTCACACCGATGTGGTGATCTTTAATACCATTCAGTCTAAGGTTTTTGGACTTATTGATGAAATGCGTTCCAAACGGTTCGGAAGGGAAGCTAAGATATCCCTGTGTGTCAATGACCTGATCCTCCACCTGAACAGGATCGTGCACGAACAGAATTATCCAAAAAGTGAGAGAGAGGAACTGAACCTGTATCAGGGCCTGGCTGATTATATAGAAGAAAACCTGGATGGTGATCTGTCACTGGAGAATCTGGCAAAACAGTTTTTTGTGAGTAAATATCATATTGCGCATATCTTTAAAGACAGTACGGGCTTGTCTATTCACCAGTATATCACAAAAAAACGTCTGGCAGCCTGCAGGGACGCCATACTGGGGGATGTGGGGATCAGTCAGGTATATCCCATGTTTGGGTTTGGGGATTATTCCAGTTTTTATCGTGCTTTCAAGAAAGAGTATGGAATATCACCAAAAGAGTTTAAGGATATGCAGGTGACGTTGTAAAAAGCATGTGAAAGTAGTTGACAAAATGAACTAATTGGCGTAGTATACCTTAATAGTTGATAAAGTAAACTAAAAAGGGCCATACCGGGCAAATTACGAACGCATATATGGGAGAAAAGCAATGGAATATGATTGGATAGAAATGATGGAGAGTATGCAGGATATCAGGCATTTCTGCAGCCTGCATGTAAGAAGGGCAAAAAAAGGCGGGATTTCCTCTGCCCAGGAACTGGACCTGCTCTCCCGCGTGGCACTCTCAAAGGAGAAGCTCACATCCCACATGCTCTGCGCGGGTATGGGGATCAGCAAGCCGGTGGTCAGCCGTTTGGTGGAGAGCCTGTGCAGAAAAGAATTTTTGGGGAAAGAGGCTTGTACGGAAGACCATCGCAGTTATTTTCTGTACATTACCCATAAAGGGCAGGAGGAGCTGGAACGCACGTACCAGTATTATCTGGAACCTCTGTATTCCATGAGGCGCAAGGCCGGGGAGGAGACGTTTGGCCGGCTTATGGAGCTGATACGTGTGGCCAATCATCATGCAGGGGAAACACAACAGATACAGCAGTAGTAAAAAATAGTTATTCAGGGAGTGGATCATTTGAGTATTTATCAGGAATTGCAGTTAAATCAGGCCGGTTCCAAGGCGCTGATCAAGAACAGTAAGGACAACAGAGAGAGGGGAAGACATCTTCTCATCTATATTTTTAAAGTGTTTCTGACGCTTGCTTTTTGTATGGTATTTGTCACGGCTTATACCGGGATCTTCGGGGAGAGCAACAGCGTGGCCGGTGTGGTGGTGCTGCTTACCGTGATGGTATTCAGGTCAGCGGATCTGGGAATCAGGGCTTCCCATGGAAATGGAGTTATCGCTGTTTTATTTGCCATTCTGGCAGTGGGACCTAAGCTGACCAATATGGTGTCACCGGGGTGGGGCTTTTTTCTGAATTTTGTCTTTTTACTTCTGATCCTTACACTGGGGTGCCATAACATCATCATGGCCAATCACGCCACTTGGGTTCTGGGCTATCTGCTCCTTCAGGGAAACGATGTGTCAGGCAGGGATTATCTCATGCGCGTCCTTGCACTGGCTCTGGGAGCGCTGCTGACTGTCCTGGTCTTTTACAGAAACCACAGGGGAATCCGGTATAAGAGGGGACTGGGGGATCTGCTGCGTGAGTTTGCATTTTCATCGGCCAGGACCAAGTGGCAGCTGCGTATGGCCCTCGGCATATCGTCAGGCATGTTCTTTGCACAGCTTCTGCATCTGCCCAGGGTCATGTGGGCAGGATTTGCCATGATGTCCATTATCCAGCCGTTTCGCAGGGATTTGCTCAACCGGTTTAAATACCGTTTTCCGGGAAATTTGATTGGCTGTGTTCTGTTTTTCGGTCTCTGTGCTGTGATACCGGAGAGCTTTTACGGCTGTATCGGAATGCTGGGCGGCATTGGCGTGGGATTTTCCGCTACCTATCTGTGGCAGACTGTGTTTAACTCCTTCGGAGCCCTTACCATGGCTATGGGAATGTTCGGCATGGCAGGTTCCATGGCGCTGAGGCTTATAAACAACCTGTTCGGCGTTGTATACGGCCTGGTGTTTGACTTTTTGTTTGAGAAGGTCTGCTGCGCCATAGAGCGGATCACCGGGGGAATGGAATCAGCAGATGCGGCGTAGGCGTGTCTTTGATCCGGGCAGTGTCATTTCAGGAGGGAATAGAGTTCAGCGTATTCTTCCCTGAAAATGGTATCTTTGCGGAAGACAAAATTAAGTCCATGGAGCAGGTGGAATTCCTGTAATTTGATCTCTTTTAATTTCCGGCTGCGGAGCTCGTGTTCCGCGGCCTTTTTGTATAGAAAGGTAATGCCGCAACCGGCGGCGGTCAGCCGTTTGATGGCGCCGATGCTGCCGTATTCCACCACGCGGGAAAAGTCGGCAAGCTTCAGATTCTGCTGGGCAAGGATGGATTCCAGGATATCTCTGGTGCCGGAGCCTTTTTCACGGGTGATCAGGGTATAGGAAAGCAGGTCTTCCAGGACACAGGGGCATTGGGGCAGGGGAAAGCCGGGGGAACATACAGCAATATACGGTTCTTTGCTGTAGGGGAGAAAATCATACTCCTCCTTGGGGAAGGAGCCTTCCACTACGGCAAAGTCAATTTCGCCCGTGTCAATCTGGCGCAGCAGTTCCCTGGTATTCTGGACGGTGATCTTCATACGGCAGTCCGGGTCCTCCCTCAGGATATTTTTTATTTTCTCCGGGAGGATGTATTCAGCTACTGTGAGGGTTGCGCCGAAGTGGTATTCCCTTTTGGGCTGTTGTACATCGAAGAGCCTGCGGCGGAGATGGGCCTCATCATTTTTCATGGTCTGGGCAGAAGCGTGGAGAAGCTTACCGGCTTCTGTCAAATATAATTTCCGGCCCTGCACAGTGAACAGGCGTGTATTGTAGCACTGCTCCAGAAAATGGATGTGCTGTGAGACGGCGGGCTGTGTCAGCCCCAGCTTCTGGGCAGCGCGTGTATAATTCAATTCTTCACATACGGTTAAAAAAGTTTCCATGCGGAAATCCTGCATATCCTTATCCTCCTGTATAGGATATATTATAAAATATATTTATGGAAAAATAAATATAAATAATTTTTCTTTATTGTAGATCCATGGTAAGATATACCAGGAAAAGCAAATAAGAAAAGGGGAAAAGCACTATGGATTTTTTGAAAAAGAACTGGAAAGGTCTTCTGCTCTGTCTTGCCATCGCACTGCCCAGCTGGTTTTTGGGAAAAGCGCTGCCGGTGATCGGCGGACCGGTTTTTGCCATTCTTCTGGGTATGGCAGTCACACTTCTTCTGAAGGATAAATCGGGCGTACAGCAGGGCATCACATTTACTTCTAAAAAGATTCTGCAGTATGCAGTGATCCTTCTGGGATTCGGTCTGAACCTATCCGTTATCCTGCAGACAGGGAAGCAGTCCCTTCCCATTATTGTGGCAACGATCACTACGTCACTGGTGATCGCTTATGTACTGCACCGGGTTATGCGGATCCCGGGTAAAATATCTACTTTGGTGGGGGTCGGTTCCTCCATCTGCGGCGGTTCCGCCATTGCAGCTACGGCACCGGTCATTGATGCGGATGACGAGGAGGTGGCTCAGGCTATCTCTGTTATCTTTCTGTTCAACATTCTGGCAGCAATCTTGTTTCCGGCTTTCGGAGCTTTGATCGGATTTGACACTCACAGCGGGGAGGCGTTCGGGATTTTTGCGGGGACGGCTGTCAATGATACATCCTCTGTAACCGCTGCTGCCTCCACTTGGGATTCACTTTATCATCTGGGGTCAGCCACTCTTGACAAGGCCGTGACCGTGAAACTGACCAGGACCCTGGCGATCATTCCCATTACCCTGGTACTGGCATTTGTAAGGGCAAAGAATGCTAAGGAGGAGGGGAATAAGGTTGAGTTCAAGAAGATTTTTCCCTTCTTTATCCTGTATTTTGTGGGGGCTTCTATTATTACGACCGCTGCGGTGAGCCTTGGAGTCCCGGCGGGAATCTTTAGTCCACTGAAGACCCTGAGCAAGTTTTTCATTGTCATGGCAATGGGGGCTATCGGGCTGAATACCAATGTGGTGAAGCTTATAAAGACAGGCGGGAAGCCGATTTTCATGGGGGCCTGCTGCTGGGCCGGGATTACGGGTGTGAGTCTGGTCATGCAGAAAATACTTGGAATCTGGTAGGAATAAAAAATGCCTGCGGGGTGGTCACAACACGTTGTATTGTGATCCCGCAGGCATCTTTGCGTCAAAATTCATGATGCGTGTTTTTTTAACTGCTTTTTTGCGTATTTTTTCACTTTGCATTCACAGTGGCCGCAGCCTTTTCCGGCTTTGGTCATTTTACGCACTTCTTTAAAAGAGGAGGCTCCGTCTTTTATGGCTTCCTTGATATCCTTTTTTGTGACCTTGAAACAAGGGCACAGATATTTTTCCCCGCTCATATCAGAGTACCAGGGAAGGGGCAGCGTATACTCTGGCTGCCAGTTCGGAATCCAGCATATAGAGGCTTTTGGAGTCGTGTCCGAAGAGCTCAAATTTGCGGATCAGATCCTCTGCGTTCTTCTCCTCTTCCCCCTGTTCTTTTACAAACCAGTCCAAAAACTGCATGGTACGGAAATCTTTTACCGTGTACGCAGCATCGTAAATGTTATGGATCAGGCTGGTCACATAGCGCTCGTGCTCCAGGCTTGCATGGAGAGGCTGGTCAAAGGCGTCAAATACCTTGTCCGGTTTGGCTATGGATTCCAGTGATATCTGTTCACTGTTATTCTGCAGATACTGGATGAAGAGCATGGCATGGTCACGTTCCTCCTGGGCCTGTACGTTGTACCAGTTGGCAAAACCGTCAAGTCCCTGGTCTTTATAATAATTGGCAAAATCCAGATATAGATAGGCGGAGTAGAATTCTTTGTTAATCTGCGTGTTCAGCAGTTCAGATACTTTTTTGTCTAACATAGTAAAAACCTCCTTAAATTGGACTATTTTATGCAGGTATCCTGCAATTTAGATTATAGCACGCTCCGCTGGTTTCAACAATGGTAAAATTATGACCGGCATAATAAGGAAAGGGATGCCGGGAAGAGGGCAGTTTGTAATTTGACTTATGGTTAAAATTATTGACTGAAAATTAAAAAGGATTCAATAGTGCAGGGAATGCGCATCTGTTATAATGAACATAGCAAAGAACTTTGCCTTGGAAACGAAAAAGCAGAGCGGGGGCTGGCGCCGGCTGTCCGTCTTGAATATGGAGGACAATGTTATGAAGATCAATGAGATTATCAGAACGAGAAGAAAAGAATTGAAGCTGACCCAGGAACAGGCTGCAGAGTATCTGGGGATATCAGCACCGGCTGTCAACAAATGGGAAAAGGGAGTGAGCTATCCTGATATTATGCTGCTTCCGCCTCTTGCAAGGCTTTTGAAGGTGGATTTAAACACACTGCTGTCTTTTGAGGAGGAGCTGACCGACGAGGAGATCAATCATTTTTGCAGCCGCATTTTTGCAGTGCTGAAAGAGAGCGGGTATAAGCCGGGACATGAATTGGCGGTGCAGAAGATCAAGGAGTATCCCAACAGTTATAAGCTGATCTACAATCTCGCCGGGTTTCTGAAAGGTGCCCTTCTTATGTTTCCTACGGCGGAAGAGGATAAGGCGGGGTATGAGGAGGAGATAAGGGAATTATTTGAAAGAGTTGCCAGAGACAAAGAAGCCGATTGGGGAATCAGAGGCAGCGCCCTGAATATGCTGGTAGGTGATTACATCCAGATGGAGGAATACGACAAGGCAGAGGAACTGCTGGCGGAGATCCCTGACCTGGGCGTGGATAAAAGGCCCATGCTTACCCTCCTTTACAGAAAACAGGGTAAAACAGAGGAGGCAGTGAAGCTGACCCAGAGGAAGCTGCTCCAGGCAGCAGGGGATGTACAGAATTGCCTGATCGTCCTTATGGAAATCTGTAAGGAGCAGGGTTGCTATGAGGGGGTGGAATATTATGGGGGAAAACACAGAGATGTGGTGGAGCTGCTGGATCTGTGGGAATACGGAAAGTATGTGGCGGATTATTCGGCTGCGGTGGCTGAAAAGGATGCGGATCGAACCTTGGAACAGCTGGAGGGGATGCTGGAATCTATGGGGAAACCATGGGATCTGGGGAAAAGCAGATTGTATGATAAGCTGGCAGAACAGGGCGCAGATAACGGACAGCAGAAGGAAGTATTTGAGAGAATGCGTAACGGGATGCTAAAGGAGATAGAAAAAGGGGAAGAGTTTGACTTTTTAAGGGACCGGCAGAAGTTTAAGGATTTATTTGCAAAGTTCCGGGAGGCGGCAGATAGACCTTGACAGAGCCGGGGCCGCCCGTGGATGACAGGGTGGTCAAGGGGTTACAGGAAGAGAACAGCGTGGGAAGAGAATAGCGTGGGAAGAGAACGGCGTGGGAAGAGAACTGCGGGGAAGAGAACAGCGTGGGAAGAGAACAGTGAGGGAAGAGAACTGCGGGGAAGACAACAGCGTGGGAAGAGAACAGTGAGGGAAGAGAACTGCGGGGAAGAGAACAGCGTGGGAAGAGAACAGTGAGGGAAGAGAACTGCGGGGAAGACAACAGTGAGGGAAGAGAACCGCGGGGGAAGAAAACGGTTAGGGGATACGGAATGAGGCGTGTCAGGGGAAAGCAAAGGAGTGGGAAGATGGATGGTAAAATTTTAGTTGTGGGTGCCGCCATATTGGATGTCCTGGCAGGGCCGGCAGATGAGGGTGTTTTTCAGACCGGCTCAAGTCCGGCGGATGCTATTACCATGAGGACAGGCGGAGACGCCCTGAATGAAGCCACTGTTCTGGCAAAGCTGGGAGAGGAGGTCCGGCTTCTTACCGTGCTCGGTGAGGACCCGGCCGCAGAGATCATCAGAGGCCATTGCCGCAAATGGGGGATTGGACTTGAGTTTGCCAGGACAGAACCCGGCGTGGATACAGGCATCAATGTGGTGCTGGTGAAGGAAAACGGGGAGCGGTGTTTTCTGACCAACCCTCATGGAACTCTGCGCATACTTTCCGGGGAACATCTGGAGGGAGATTTTCTTCAGAATGTGAAAATACTCAGTTTTGCCAGTATCTTTGTCTTTCCCAGGCTTGGCAGTAAAGATATGGCCCGTCTGTTTTCCAGAGCCAAAGCACAGGGGATAAGGGTCTGCGCGGATATGACCAAGAGAAAAAACGGGGAGACAGCTGAAGATATACGGGAGGCGCTGTCCTTTGTGGATTTCCTTTTTCCCAATTATGAGGAGGCAGTGCTGGTTACCGGAAAGAGAGAGCTGCATGAAATTGCGGATGTATTTCTGGACTGTGGTGTGGGCAATGTGGTGATCAAATGCGGGGATAAGGGCTGCTTTGTGAAGAACAGGGAAATGTTTTTTGAAAGCCCGGCGGTTCCTGGAGTCAGGTGCGTGGATACAACAGGGGCGGGTGACTGTTTTGCGGCAGGGTTTGTGTATGCACTGGCGAAGGAAATGGATCTGCATACAGCGGCAGCGTATGCAAATGCCTGCGGCGCGCTGGCAGTGCAGAAAATGGGGGCCACGGAGGGGGTAGGGAGTATTACCCAGGTAGAAAATACAGTAAAGAAGTATCATTCTCCATGAAAGTATGGTAATATGGAACAGTGAAAAAAGTATCCGGTATTTTCACTGATTCCGGAGAATGGGGGATGATAATATGTGGAACAGAATGGAACTTAAAATGAACGGAAAAGCCAATTTTCTGAGAAATTACGGGCCTGCAGTATTGGTGTCCTTGATAGCTTCTTTGGTGGCGGCTAAGTACGGACGTAATTATGACAGTGATGGGGCATCCGGTTCGTTTTTGGAATTTTCAGGGCTTCATTTAAGTTTTGACTGGGACCATTCATTTTTTAACTGGGGAGGAAATGCGTTCAGCTCAAGTGCTGTTTCACTGGCTGTGATTCTTCTCGATGTTTTCCTATTCCAGATGTTGTTGGTGGGAGCCTGCAGATTTTATGTGGAAAACAGGGATTATAAGGCGCCTGTTTCTAAACTGCTTTTTGGTTTCCAAAGCGGTTTTTATGGAAATTCCGTGCTGGTCATGTTCATGAAGAATCTGTTTGTGGCTCTGTGGACGCTGCTTTTTGTGATTCCGGGAATCGTGATGAGTTATGCCTACCGTATGGTCCCGTATATACTGGCGGAGCAGCCGGATATTGATTACAGGGAAGCACTGCGAATCAGTAAAGAGATGATGTATGGACAGAAGTGGGAAGCTTTTTTCCTGGATCTTTCTTTTATTGGATGGCTGATCGTGGGAGCGGTTACATGCGGGATCGCCGGGATTTTCTATGTGAAGCCTTATGTGGACGCTACTAATGTAGAACTTTATGTGACGCTCAGGGAAGATTGGTTTGCCAAGAGTGCAAGGGAAAGTTATTAGCGTGTGACGCACAGCTTGCGGAAGGCAGTCAGCGGGTATAGGCCGGCCGGCTGGTTCGGTAAAGGTGTGGAGCTGTTTTGGGAAAGCCTGGGATGCCGGGTTCTATATGGATGTATCATGCAGATGATAGTGCATGAGGCATCTGATAGGATTCGGTATCCCGGGCTTTTTGTTGTCTGTAAAGGACCGGAGTTTAGAATCGCTTACGGTTTGGGGTAGATATCTTTTAATGCGTTCATGATGAGACGGAAAGTCAGATCAGCCATATGCTGGGGGGATTCCCCGGTGTCTGAGTCCAGCCAGGTTTTGATCAGGCCGATGCATCCTGTCAGACAGAAGGAATAGGAGTATTTCAGGCTGTCCATGTTTTCCGGGAAGGTGGCTTTTAGGACCTTCAGGCTGTGCTCAGATATAATGCTCTCTATGCGGCTGACAAAGGCCATGTCGCCGTTGGGGCCTAAAAGGGCACTGCAGATGTCTTTGTTTTCCCAGAGGATTAGGAAGATGTCCTCTATAAAGGGGAAGCTGGCCTCGTTGAAGGGGCTGACAGGGTGTTCCTGGATGATCTTCAGGATTTCTTCCTGGAGTTCGTTCTCTATGGTTTCCAGCAGGTTGTAGATGTCAGTGTAGTGGAGATAGAAGGTGGAACGGTTGATGTCTACTTCTTCTACCAGTTCTTTTACGGTTATTTCTTTGATGCTTTTGTGCTGCATGAGTTTGGATAGGCCGGCGCGGAGGTGGGATTTGGTTTTGCGGACACGGCGGTCGGGTTTTTTGGGCATGGGGGCTCCTTTCGTGATAGGGGGGGACGGTGAAGTCGCAGCGGCAGGGCCGGGAGGGCAGGGTGTCAGGTGAGGGAAGCGTTCCGCTGCCAGGGAGCTAACCTGCTCCCATTCGCTAACTTCGTCAGCAACGGCTTCCTCAGTAAGCGACTGGGGCAGGTGGATTTCCCTGGCGCTCCACTAAAACATCCCTCACCTGACACCCTGCCCTCCCGGCCCTGCCGCTGCGACTTCACCTGGTTGTATAGTGCGGTAGTGAGTGGGTGAAGCTTGTGGGATTACGTGGTTGAATGGTGCGGTAGTGAGTGAAGCTTGTGGGATTACGTGGTTTTATAGTGCGGTAGTGAGTGGGTGAAGCTTGTGGGATTACGTGGTTTTATAGTGCGGTAGTGAGTGGGTGAAGCTTGTGGGACTACATGGTTGTATGGTGCGGTAGTGAGTGAAGCTTGTGGGATTACGTGGTTGTATGGTGCGGTAGTGGGTGAAGCTTGTGGGCTACATGGTTGTATGGTGTGTGGGTGAGCGGGTGAGGATTGGGGGATTTTGTGGTTGTATAGTGCTGGTGAGTGGGTGTGGCCTGAGGGAGTGTGGTTGTATGGTGTGGGGAAATGTTAAAAAAGTATAAAATGCTACATATGGGGGTGGGTGTGTCTAGTAATGGATAGGGTGAGGGGGGATTGATGGTTGTGGGGGGGGGGTGATTTTAGTATAATACAGGTTGCTTTAAAAATCAACACGGTATCTATTAATGGAATTGGAGTATGTTATAAGTCACGGGTTATGGGATGTTGTGCTATGAGATGGGGGGAAGGGGAAGCCTGAGTTGGCAGGTGCTATGGATGATGGGCTGTATTTTGCTGGGTGAGAGGCGGATATATCTGAAGGGGCGGAATTGTGTATGGCGGGGCTTGCTGGTGAGAATGGAGTGAACAGTAACATGCTAAAAGGAGGATGGGGCATAGAATGGTAGAGGGCGTGTTGGAAATCATGGTGATAGAAAGGGGAATGTGATTTGCTGAGAAAGGAATGGAAGGGACTGGTCCGCAATAAGCTGCTTTTGGTGGTGGTTGTGGCGATTGTTTTGATTCCTACGATTTATACGACGCTTTTTTTGGGGTCTATGTGGGATCCTTATGGAAATCTGGATAAGCTGCCAGTGGCGGTGGTGAATGAGGACAGAGCAGTTTCCTATAATGATAGGGAATTGAATGTGGGGAAGGAGCTGACAGAGAAACTCAGGGATGAGGAGTCGCTTTGTTTCAATTTTGTGGATGCAGAGACGGCTGAGAGAGGACTGAGGAATGGGACCTATTATATGGTGATCACGATCCCTGAGGATTTTTCTGCCAATGCTGCTACGGTGATGGATGAAAAACCTGAGAAAATGGAGCTTGCTTATCAGACGAATCCGGGAACGAATTATATTGCGTCTAAGATGAGTGAGACAGCTATGGAGAAGGTGAAAAACAGTGTAGCGGAGGAAGTGACCAAGACTTATACGCAGGCTGTGTTTGACCAGATCGCTGAGGTTGGAGATGGAATGCAGGTGGCAGCCGACGGGTCCGGGGATTTGAAGGCGGGTATGGATAAGGTCTCTGAGGGGAACCGGACCATAACGGATAATCTTGAGACTTTGGCGGACAGCTCGCTTACGTTCCGGGAAGGGAGTGAGACGTTGCGTGTGGGGCTGAAAACTTATGTGGACGGCGTCAGCACAGTAAACAGCGGTGCCGGACAGCTGGATTCGGGGGCAGCCCAACTGAAGGATGGTGTGACGGCGGCAAAGTCAGGGGTCAGCGAACTTTCTGACGGGACCGGCACCCTGGTATCCGGGGCCCGGGAACTGAAAGACGGCGCCGGGGCACTGCATACAGGACTTTCGGAACTGGATGGAAAGGTGCCTGCATTGAAAGCGGGTGTGGATCAGCTTGCCCAGGGGACAGGTGCACTGGCGGACGGAGCGGTACAGCTTGAAGCAGGAGGTACGTCATTGAAAGTAGGGGTATCCAATGCGGATGCAGCTATGGCAGAGCTTTGCAGAGGGCTGGAAGTGCTCAGAGAGAGTACGGATACACTGCCGGATGCGGCAGAACAGATCCATGTTGGGGCAGAGGCTCTTGTCCAGGGGACAAAAGACCTGGAAACCGGAAGTGGAAATCTGAAAGCCGGAATTGGACAGGTGAAAGCCGGTATGGAGGCAGTCAATGGTGAAGGCGGAGCCAATTCGGAACAACTGGCAGATGGGGCTTTCGCGCTGAATCAGGGGCTGGAACAGCTTTATGCCATGTTGACAGCAGGCGGAAGCGGAACACAGGCCTCCGGGGAGGAGACGACGGTTCAGACGGATGTGGATGTCTCAGAGGCAAGGCAGGCTTTGGATATCCTCTATGGGCAGGCAGATGCACTGCAGGGAAAAGCCGGGGAGCTGGAAATCTCTGCGGATGGAATTGGCAGTGTCAATGCCGTTTCTTCGGATGGGCTGGCGGCAGCTCTTGAGGCTGCGGTGGCTTCGGGAGATATAGAACAGGTTGCCCAGGCGGCTGAGCAGGCTGTTGCGGCAGCACAGGAAAATGAGAATGCAGTAAATGAAAGTAACAGCTGGCTGGAGAATGCGGCAGCTCTGTTAAGGGAAAGCGGCACTGCTTTGAGAGGAACAGGGGAAGCTGTCTCGGCTTCCGCGGATGAGGCTTTAAATGCAGTAGACAGGGTGAAAGGACAGACCGTGACGACTGTGGAAACCAGCCAGGCATCCGATGCGGAAGCGCAGGCTATGGAACAGGTGGTAACTGCGGTTGGAAAGCTGCGGGACAGCAGCCGGATCCTTGCTGACAAAACAGCTGCTTATACAGGCGGCGTGAAGGCGGTAACGGGGAATATGGCAGCACTGGAAAACGGGGCTTTGGCGCTGTGTGAGGGTGCAGGCCAGGCAAAGGCAGGCGCAGAGCAGCTGGAGGCAGGAACGGATGAGCTGAATCAGAAGTCTCCGCTTCTGAAGGCCGGAATCGGGCAGGCGGCAGCGGGAAGTGAGCAGTTCAGAACAGAGGCTATGCAGCCGCTTTTGTACGGGAGTGACAGTCTTCTGAAGGGAATTACCGGTGTGAGTACAGGTGCAGGCCAGGTGAATGATGGTGCCGGGGCACTGCAGGGAAAGGTACCTGAACTGGAAACCGGGATCAGTCAATTAGATCAGGGAGCCGGCAGCCTGGACCGGGGAGCCGGGACTTTGGCGGACGGAGCAGCACGGCTGGATGACGGCGCTAAGGAACTTCTCCGGGGAAGCGGTCAGCTTTTTGACGGAGCAGCAGAGTTGAAGGACGGCACCGGTTCTTTGGTTTCCGGGACTAAGGAACTAACGGCAAATAACAGCACATTGCTGGATGGAGCCTCCCAGTTAAGTGAGGGGGCCGGAGCAATCCGGGAAGGGGCCGGAAAACTAAAGGACGGCAGTGCTGAGCTGGGGGACGGCATCAGCCAGGCGGCCGATGGTTCCCGGACACTCAGCAGCAGCCTCCAGGACGGAGCAAGGCAGGTAAAAGATACAAAGTCCACGGATGATACCGTGGAAATGTTTGCTGCTCCGGTTGAGACCAGCGAGACTATGATGACCACAGTGGAGAATAACGGGCACGCAATGGCGCCCTATATGATGAGCGTAGGACTCTGGGTGGGATGCATTGCGTTCAGTTTGATGTACCCGCTGACAAAATATAAAGGTAAGCTAAGATCAGGATTTTCCTGGTGGCTCAGTAAGGCCTCAGTGCTTTACACCATAGCTGTTTTGCAGGCGGTTGCCATGATACTGCTTCTTCATGTATTTGACGGATTCAATCCGGCAGAAATGGGCAGAACGATTGGATTTGCGTGTCTGGCCAGTGTGGCATTTATGTCAGTGATGTATTTCTTTACCAATTTCATCGGCAAGGTGGGAAGCTTTCTGATGCTGGTATTTATGGTGGTTCAGCTTGCGGGTTCTGTGGGAACCTATCCTCTTGAGATCTCAGGTTCCTTTGTGCCTTATCTTCATGGGTGGGTGCCTTTCACATATTCGGTGGAGGCATTCAGAAGTACGATTTCGGGAGGGGAAAGTATACGGGGCGCAGTGGTGTTTATGATCATCCTGTGCGCGGTGTTTACGTTACTGACCCTGATAGAATTCCAGCTTAGGGCCAGGAAGATCAAGGCCGGAAAACACATTCTGGCAGACTGGCTGGAGGAAAAAGGTCTGGCCTAACTAAAAAAATCACGGGAAACCGCAGAGTATTCAGCGGGATTCCGTGATTTTTTATGCATATTCGTTTAGGATTCGGGGAAAAGCGTTTATTCCTTATTGGCTCCGTGGGTGTGCTTTTTAATGGCCTCAAAGCTCTCAGCACTTATCACATGCTCCATACGGCAGGCATCCTCAGCAGCTATTTTGGGATCAACACCCAGGCGGATCAGCCATCCGGAAAGGAGCTGGTGACGCTCATATATTTTTTCTGCTATTTTTCGGCCTTCCGGTGTGAGTGTGATAAAGCCTTCTGAGTCAACTTCAATGTAGCCGTTGATTCTGAGATTTTTCATAGCAACACTTACACTGGGTTTTGAGAATTCCAGTTCGTTGGCAATGTCTATGGAACGCACATGGGATTTTCTTTTTCCGATAACGAGAATAGTTTCCAAATAGTTTTCTGCGGATTCTTGTATTTTCAAAATCAACATCCTTCCTTTTCATTAAGATAGGACAGTGGTATTGTCCGTTTTTCTGCGGCTGAAAAAGTTATGATCTCATATACCTGCGGATATATGACAGGCGGTATTTTTTTCCGTTCAGCACACATTGATGGTTACAGCATAACATAGATTTTAAAGAAGTTCAAATTTCCTTTAAAAAAAATTGTAAAAAATGTCTTGACAATTGGAACAATTTATTATATTATAAATAACGTCTTAAGGACAAACACACAACAGAATAACCTGCGGGTGTAGTTCAGTGGTAGAACACCAGCCTTCCAAGCTGGATATGTGGGTTCGATTCCCATCACCCGCTCTTATGCGCGAGTGGCTCAGTTGGTGGAGCGCGACCTTGCCAAGGTCGAGGCCGCGGGTTCGAGTCCCGTCTCGCGCTTTTCTTATTTCATGAAATAGGATGATAGTAAAAATTAAATAACGGTATTAGATGAAAATGGTAGTGAGATTGTATGACATAATCGCAGCGAAAGTTACGGGTCATAGGTCTTGGTGCCTTTTTTTGTTGCCGAAATAAGGAGGATTTATTATGCCAAAAACAAAATTTCAGGACATTATCTTTACACTCATCATGGTGGTGGTGATGGTTTACGCTCTTGTGGTGTACAACATAGCATTGGACAGAGGCGGACTTACCAATGAGGTGTTTGTCATGGCGTTCGGAGAACTGGCTGTTATGGGGATTGCAGGATTTCTGCTGGAGATGTTTATAGCGGGACCGCTGGCAAAGAAACTGGCTTTTCGCATTGTGACGCCGGGAGAGGACCGGATGACCGCAGTGATCCTTGCCGTATCCGCTATGACTGTGTGTATCATGTGCCCTCTTATGAGCCTTATAGCCACCCTTCTTTTTAAAGGAGTGGATTCCCAGGTAATAGCCAAATGGATCCAGACAACAGTTATGAACTTTCCCATGGCATTTTGCTGGCAGATATTTTTTGCGGGACCCTTTGTGAGATGGATCTTCGGACATTTGTTTCCGGAAAAGAAAGAGTGTACCGGGAATGTGACCGTGTAACATGCAGAAGCGTGGAAAAAAACAGGATAAGAACGGGGAGTCCCATAAGCCGGACTCCCCGTTTGCCGTTATATGGAAACACCTGTGTTGGGGATATATGGATTGAGATTCAGAAGCAAGTTTACAATTCCCCAGAGAGAGTTGAGAATATGGGTATTGGCTGTGCCGAGAGTCCTGCTTAAAGCACCGCTTGCCAGCAGAATGACCAAAATCCAGGTTCGGTAGGGGCGTATGCGCTGATAAAAGGCGGAAACGCCCGGCCACAGTTCGGCCAGGACATTGGAGCCGTCCAGAGGCGGTATGGGAATCAGGTTAAATACCCCAAGGCCAATGTTCATAACTGCCGAATAGTAAAACAACCGGAGAAATACGGAAACGGATGAGGAGGCAGCACTGCCGTATTTTTCGAGAAGGCCGAAAAGGAGCAGGGAAAGGAAGGCCAGTATGAAATTCATGAAAGGCCCAGCCAGGGAAACCATAATGATACCCGATTTGCGGTTCTTATAATAGCGCGTATTGATCCTCACAGGTTTTGCCCAGCCCATTTTGAAAAAGATCAGGCACAGGGTGCCAAAGGGGTCCAGATGTTTCAGCGGGTTCAGGGTAAGACGGCCATCCATACGGGGAGTCGGATCACCCAGACGGTTTGAAACCCAGCCGTGTGCAAATTCATGCCCCATAATGGCAATGAGCACAACAGGCGCAATATATAGAATGTCTCTGAGCTGCTGAAAATAATAACTGGATAGAATGTCTCTGAGCTGCTGAAGATAATAACTGGAATGAAGCATAAGCATTTCCTCCAATCTGAAATGTAATGTGTTCGTTTTGAACCATTATAATCAATGGAAGAAGATTAGGCCAGTGTTTTTTTCGTCATCTGCCCCATAATGTGCAGCATGGTCAGCGCTGCCAGCCGGCAGCCTGTAGTGGCCGGGGTGTCGTAAGAGGGTGCGGTTTCCACCATATCGAAGCCGATGACGTCTGTTTTGGCACAAATTCCGGACAGCAGTTCACAGGTCTCGTCATATAGAAGGCCTCCGGGGGATGGGGCTGCTGTGGCGGGCATGAGGGATAAGTCATACGCGTCAATATCAAAGGTGATAAAGGTTTTTCCGGAAGGGATCTGTTCCAGGACTTTTTCTGTGCCAAGACGATGGAACTCCTTGGCAGTGATCACAGTATTTGCGCTTCTGGCGTCTGCCCAGTCCCCGCGGGAGCTGCTGCCCAGGCCGCGCATGCCGATCTGAACGATATTGCCAATATGGGACATTTCACTCATCCTGCGGACGGGGCTGCCGTTCCCGTATTTCTGAGGACCCCTTGACATGGCAAAGTCCAGGTGGGCATCAAACTGGACGATATTGATGGTTTCTCCCAGTTCCTCCAGAGCCCTTGCCACAGGGATCGAGATGGAATGATCACCACCTATAATGGCTGGGACTGCACCGCGTTTCAGTATTCTGCGCACACTTTCTTCTATAGAAGAGAAGCAGTATTCCCGGTCACCGTGGAGCATATCCGCATCACCGCAGTCAGCTACCCTGATGGGGGCAGCCAGGAGATAGGCATCCTCCTCAGGGTCATAGAATCCTGTTTCCCCTCTTGCATAAGCCGTGGAGATATTGCGGATCGCCCTGGGCGCCAGCCGCTGGCCTCCGTACCAGGCAGCTCCCTGGTCATAGGGGACACCGAGAATGGCGATATCAGCATCCAGAGTGTCAAGGTCAGTACAGATTGGATATTTGGCAAAGGAACAGATTCCTGTGATCGGTAAATTGATGTTTTCCATGATGAATACCTCCTGAAAGTGGTTTTTTGTTACTGTCTATATTTTAACAGCCGTAAATAGAAAAGAACATGGAGGGAAAAAGGTATATGGAGTGTATGACTTTTATAATTAAAGAAATTTTCCGCATTTTCTTAAAATATTAAAACCGTCGCTTGGTCATAGGGAAAATAGACCGCCGCTTTGTCATAGGGAAAATAGATGGACAAGGTCCGGGGAAAGATTTATAATGGACAAAGTGAATTGGCAGTAACCGTTCAGATACCGGATTGCTGCAATCGGCAGGAGGCAGAAGAGACGTATGGACAGTACAGATAAAAAGATCCTGAATATTCTTCAGGGAAATGCCAGGATCTCTATGAAGGAGCTGGGAACTCTGGTGGGGCTCACTTCCCCGGCGGTGACGGAGAGAGTGCGGCGCCTGGAGGAAGAGGGGATCATTGAAGGATACAGGACGATCATCAAGAGAGGGAAGATACAGAAGGGCATGGCAGCGTTTATCAACATGGAGATACCCAGCAGCAGCTGGCAGAAATTGGCCAGATACTGTGAGGATTCCCCTTATGTCCTTGAACTGTATCACACCATTGGCGTTTACGGGGCCACCATGAAGGTGTTTGTGCCGGATACGGGACAGTTTGAGGGACTTCTGAGAGAGCTTGGCAAATTTGGCAATACTGTGTCATCTGTCATCCTCTCATCAAAATTCTCTAAGAAAGAATTGCCGGAATAAGTAATAATTTTTATGCAAATAACATAAAATTTTATGAGATTTTAGTGGAAAACACCGGAAAACTGTGATACTATTATTTATAACGAAATTTTGCGTTGTAACGTACTGAAATCTTTAGCAGGTGTTTTGCATGAGGAGGAGAAAACATGAAGTTACTTACATATAAACTTCAGGGTGATAATAAGGAACGCCTGGGGATGATGTGTTCCTTTGCGTTTCATCGTTTTATTCCCATAGAAGATTTGGGGCTTCACTTCAGGGATATGAATGATCTGATCGAAAATATGACCCGGGAGCAGAGAGAAATCCTGGAACATGCCTGTGAAAAGCCGAATAAAAGGCTTTTGTGTTATGAGGATGTTGTCCGGTGTGCACCCATTCCCCACCCCAAGCAGGATATCATATGCCTGGGTATGAATTTCATGGACCATGCGGTGGAATCAACCCGTTTTAAAAAAGAGGAGTTTAACCAGGACCGTCCTTATGCGGTGTACTTTTCCAAGAGGGTGAACGAGGCAACACCTGACGGCGGCACCATTCCTTCTTATCCCGGACTGGTGGACAGCCTGGATTATGAGGCGGAACTGGCTGTCATAATCGGCAGAGAGGCAAAGAATGTAAAGAAGGAAGATGCATTTGACTATGTATTCGGTTATACCGTCATAAATGATGTGAGTGCCAGAAATGTACAGACCCGGCATAAACAGTGGTATTTTGGCAAGAGTTTGGATGGATTTACGCCTATGGGACCGTTTATTGTCACAGAAGATGATATTCCGAGGCCCCCTAAGCTGGCGATCAAGAGCAGAGTCAATGAGGTGCTGCGGCAGAACAGCAGCACAGATATGTTTATCTTTGATATCCCCCATGTGATCGCGGAACTGTCCGCCGGGATGACGTTGAAGCCAGGCACCATCATTTCCATGGGAACACCTGCCGGTGTGGGAATGGGTATGATACCCCCAAGATTCCTGAATCCCGGGGATGTGGTGGAATGTGGTATTGAGGGCATTGGATGCATCAGGAACACGGTAGTGTAATTGTTCTAATTTGCTATTTTACCAGATTAATGTAAAAAAATGAAAAAAACTATTGAAATATAAAAGGGAATATGATAATATTGCAGTGTTGTTTGAGAAAACGGTGTAATAGTATCGTATTCCCATTTATGCCCAGATAGCTCAGTTGGTAGAGCAGAGGACTGAAAATCCTCGTGTCGCTGGTTCGATTCCGGCTCTGGGCATTTTTTTACACGGCGAATGTCTTTCGGTGGAAAACAAATATCTCCATAAGAAAGATAATGCCGGTAAAGTATCCGCACAGCGGACTCTAAGGTTAATTATAAGAAAGGTGAGGATTGGAAAACATGTATTCATTAGAAGAGATTCAGGCAACAGATCCGGAAATAGCAAAGTGTATTAACGATGAGGTAGAGCGTCAGAACTCCCACATCGAGCTGATCGCATCAGAAAACTGGGTAAGCAAAGCGGTTATGGCTGCTATGGGAAGCCCGCTGACAAACAAATATGCGGAGGGATATCCGGGAAAACGCTACTACGGCGGCTGCGAATGCGTGGATGAGGTGGAGCGTCTCGCTGTAGAACGTGCAAAAGAACTGTTTGATTGTGAATATGTGAATGTACAGCCCCATTCCGGCGCACAGGCTAATATGGCAGTATTCTTTGCCATGCTGAAACCCGGTGACACTGTAATGGGAATGAATCTGGCCCATGGCGGACACCTTTCACACGGAAGCCCGGCAAACTTCTCCGGCGCGTATTTCAATATTGTGCCTTACGGAGTAAATGATGAAGGTGTAATTGATTACGAGGAAGTCCGCAAAATTGCACTGGAGTCCAAACCCAAGCTGATCGTAGCCGGTGCCAGCGCCTACTGCAGGGTTATTGACTTTAAAAAATTCAGGGAGATTGCCGATGAGGCAGGTGCTTACCTGATGGTAGATATCGCTCATATTGCCGGTCTGGTTGCTGCAGGCGTACATCCAAGTCCCATTCCGTACGCACATGTGACCACTACCACTACACATAAGACTCTGAGAGGCCCAAGAGGCGGTATGATCATGTGCAGTGCTGAGATCGCTAAGAAATTCAACTTTAACAAGGCTGTGTTCCCGGGAATCCAGGGCGGTCCGCTGATGCATGTGGTGGCTGCAAAAGCAGTCTGCTTAAAAGAGGCGCTGCAGCCGGAGTATAAAGAGTATCAGCAGAACATTGTGAAAAACGCCAAAGCGCTGTGTGACGGCCTTCTGAAACGCGGTATCAACATTGTATCCGGTACCACGGAGAACCACCTGATGCTGGTGGATCTGAGAGGAACGGGCGTTACCGGAAAAGCCATGGAGAACCTGCTGGATGAGGCAAACATCACCTGTAATAAAAATGCGATTCCAAATGACCCGGAATCCCCCTTTGTAACAAGCGGTGTGCGTCTGGGAACAGCAGCAGTGACATCCAGAGGGATGAACACAGAAGATATGGATAAGATTGCGGAGGCCATTGCTATCATGGTGAAAGAGCCTGAGAAGAAAGAGCAGGCAAAAGCGATCGTGAAGGAATTAACAGATAAATATCCGCTGAATGCGTAAGCCATATAAAAATAACTGCCGGGCAGGGAGGTGTTCCCTGCCCGGCAGTTTTTTGCCCTTTTTGCCGGTTATCTGAATACTTCTTTGCTGTATTTCGCAATCTCTTCTGAGATCACATCATAAACACCGTCATATGTGCTTGTGGGAAGGCCGATGGATGCGTTGGGGATATAGTAATGTTTTCCGTTTTCGTCACAGGCTCTCTTTACTTCCCTGGCAATGACCTGGCGGGTCCAGCCCTCATAATCCACTTTCGCGCTGTCAATGCCGCCCATGAAGGACATCCGGCCTCCGTATTTTTGGATCAGTTCAGGCACATTGTTGGTGGTCATGACACCCTGCCATATGTCCACACCCATGTCGATCATGTACGGCACAAAAGTAGCGGCATAGGAGTCAGAGTGATGAATGATCAAGTCAACTCCGTGGGATTTGTAATATCCGTAGATCTTTTTGTACCCCGGCAGATAAAACTCCTCAAACATCTCAGGAGACATAAAGGTGGAAGTCTGGCTGCCCCAGTCATCATGGTGGAACAAACCGTCAGGCTTCAGATGGGTGCAGATTTCTTCGGCGAGCTGAAGTTCAAAGTCCGTAAGATAGTCGATCAGCTCGTGCATGGCCTCCGGTTCTTCATAGAGATTGATCAAAGTGGACTGGATTTCGCCCAGGTGATGACACTGCTCGAATAGTCCGGGGGCTACAAACGCGGTTGCAAAATATTCGTTCCGGTCTGTCTCTTCTGCCTGTTTAATAAATGGCTCCCATTCCGCGTCAGGAAACTTAACGCTGGGGGCATGTACATAATCTCTCCAGTGTGTGATGTCTTTGATCACCACTTTTTCCGGGGTGTGCACCGGAAAAGCCCCCGGGGTACCTACCGGCCAGGAGCGGGTGATCCCCCAGCCGTTTACCACATTCATTTCCCCGTATTTGGGATTGGGATTGTGAAGCCCCAGTGGATTCTGGATGAGTTTGAAGGCCTCGTACTGGTTTACAAAACGGTCCGGATTTCCGCCTCTTATGGTTTCCATTAAATTCTGCCTTTTAGTTAACATAACTTTCCTCCTTTTTGTTTGCTTGGTTTTATAGGGTGCGGCGTATGACAAACGAGTGATCGGACGCCGCGGAAGCACTTATCTGGATCGTTTCCGCTTTTCCAGTTCTGCGGAATACTGTTCCATCTTGTTTCTGGTAAGACGGAAACCGAAGATCATGATCAGGGCCCCAAGACCGACTGCAATGGCGGGAATGATGGTAAATCCCATACTGATCCCTCTTTCCAGCTGCGGGGAGGTAATTCCTTTTTCCACTGTTTCCAGATCAAAGCCGGCGATTGCCAGACATGCGCTGATCAGGATGCCGCGGCTTACCACACCGATCTTCAGCGGAATATTGCTCAGGCCCATAATAAGTCCTGTTGCGTTCTTGCCTGTTTTGTATTCACTGTAGATGGCACAGTCCGCATACAGAGCGGGGCCGCAGGCATTTGTCATGGTACAGCAAAACTGGGCCAGACTCACCATGAGGATCACGATCCAGGCATTCTGGTAAAATAAAAACCCCAGGACCAGCACAACCGTCATAGCAAGATAGGCGTAGATCACCGTATTCCTTGCGGAAAATTTCTTGGCTGCCGCTTTAGACAGATACGATGCAATAACACCCAGAAGGCTGGAGATCAGAATAAAAGTAGCGGTGAGCCCGGGCTTGCCTGCCACATAAGTAAAATAATAGACGGCAATTCCGCTTGCTACGAAGCTGTAGACATATTTGGCAAGGTCTGCCACGGTCAGTCCCAGAAGATAGGGATTTGTGGTGAGGCATTTGATCAGCCCGTTCCCTTTTGTCTGTTTTCCCTTTGCTTTCTGCTCCATCTGTTCTTTCTGCATTCTGGCACGTGCTTCTGCGCCGGTTTCCTCATAACCCTCAAACATTTTAAAGTGGGCGAAGTAACCTGCGGCCATCAGAGCGGCAAAGACAAAGGCTGTAGCGCCATAGGAGTTCTTTTCTCCCACCAGGCCGGCAAGGAGAGAAACCACTGCGGGGCCTACATAGGAATAGAAGACTCGTCCCAGTGACTGCCAGATCGCTCTTGAGGAGGACAGTGCCATGCGGTCCTCCGGTGTTTTGGATGCCATGTTGATCATGGAAATGTTGGCTACAAACGGAATATTCCAGGCAATATGGCTTGTTATGGTAGCTGCAATAATAATGATGACTGCTGCTGTGCCGTTTCCCACACGGATAAACTGGAAGGCGTACAGGAAGGGGACAAGCCATGGAATGATTAGCAGCCAGGAGCGGTAGCGTCCCCATTTCATAGGCTTGACTGTGTCCAGTATGACTCCGTAGATCCAGGATAATGCAGCATCCACTACGCTTGCAATGGTTGTGATCATAGTCACTACCGGCAGCGTGAATTCTGCAATATTTGTCAGGAAGTATGTGAAATAATAAGTTTCAATATTGGTCATAAAAGAAAAACCAAAATCCCCCACACCAAAAAATCTTTTCAGTGACTTGCTGATCCCATTACGTTTTTTGCTTTCCCTATCCCCCATATAGTCTCCTTTCTGCTGCCCGGGTCGCGGGCATCTGTAAAGTGTCTGCAATGCTATTTATTCTGTCTTCTTTATTCCACCTCCTATCCTATATATGCAAATAAATAGATTGCAAATGTTATATGTGGATTATATCATCTGTAAAAAATAACGTCAATATAATTTGTTGTTATTTTGGTGATTGGGAGTGCAAATAAGGGTGGAGAAGGGTTTTTTCAGATTTACGGGGATATGTGGAAAATGAGTTGGATAGTTTGTACTTCATAAAAAATACCATTCTGCCACAGTGGTTCAGGATCATGGCAAAATGGTATTTTGTATATGAATGGATTCAGCGTCCGAATTAATTGACAATATAGGGGCAGGTTTGGTCTGTAAGTACACTTATAAGGTTTTCCACAGCCAATACAGCCATATTTTCTGCGGCCTCTTTTGTGTGGGCACCTGTATGAGGGGTTGCCACTACATTATCAAATGCCAAAAGAGGCGAATCCACAGGAGGTTCCTTTTCAAAGGCATCCAGCCCAAGGCCTCCGATCTTTCCTGTTTTCAGCCCCTCACAAGCGGCTGTCTCATCAATTATGCCTCCGCGGGATGCATTGATGAGAATGACATTGTCTTTCATTAATTGGATAGTTTCTGAATTGATCATATGTCTGGTTTGGTCTGTCAGCGGCAGATGCAGGGTGATGATTTCTGCCTGTGACAGCAGTTCCTCAAAGCCGCGGACTTCTATTCCGTGTTCAGAAGCATAAGAGGCATCCATGAAGGGATCATAGGAGATAACTTTCATGGAAAATCCCTGGGCACATCTGGCGACCACGCGGCCGATGGCTCCAAGACCGATAATGCCTATGGTTTTCCCTGCCAGTTCCATTCCTGTGGAACGAGTCCATTCACCTCTGGATGTCCGGATGCTCAGGCTGGGAATATTTCTTGCCAGGGACAGTGCAAGGCCGAATGCCAGTTCACCTACTGCCTCCGCGTTGGCGCCGGGGGTGTTGGTGACGGCAATATGATGTTCTCTTGCCGCCTTCAGATCCACCCGGTCTGTGCCGGTGCCATATCGGGAAATGACTTTCAGTCGTGGACAGGATTCGATCACCTTTTTCGTTATATTATCCAGTCCCGCGATATAACCGTCACAATCTTTTAATAAAGGGATGAGTTCTTCCTCGGTCAGAGGCCGGCCTGTGTTGTTAAAGGTTAAATTGTCTGAGAATTTTTTTAACCGCTCCAGGGCTTTTGAGTTTTTGTCTGGCTGAAGAGAGGTAGGTGTCACTAAAATTTTCATATAAACCTCCTTAAAAATAGATTATCCGGCGTAACAGTTCAGACAGGTCTGCGCATTTACTGCGCTGACCGTATGAAAAAGTAGTGCCAGCTTTATCCAGCCCATGGCGAAGCGATTTTTAATGGCTGGATGCGTAACGGTTCAGCTTGTCTGAACTGTTACTATCCGGCAAAAATACGTGCACAGTTTTTGATAGTCAATTGTTCCATATCCGAATCCGTAAATCCCTTGGCCTTAAGCTGTGGAAGAAAAACCTGTAAAATATAGTCAAGGCCGATTCCGTTCGGTGTATATGACTTCATGCGCGTCCGGGTAGTATCCAAAGAAAGAAGCAGCTGGTTTAAAAAGCCCGCGTCGGCAAGTTGTTGTATAAAATCTAATTCAGCAGAGTCGTCATGGTATTTAAAACGTCCTATTGTGTCGAACTCCAGATTTATGCCTTTTCTCAGCAATGGTATATACTTGTTTACGGTAAGGATCTTTCTGTCCATATGACAGAAGATAATCCGGGAGGGGTTGAGTCCAAGGCTTAATAAAAACTGCAGAAGACCTTCCGCATCAGCACCTTGTTCTATATGTACCATGAAAGGGAGGCCGGCTGCCTCTGCAGCTTTTGCGGCTGCTGTAAAAAGTGTCCGGTATTGCGGGGTCAGACCTTCCAGATCGAAAGCGGTCTTGATCATGCCCGCCTTGATGGAGGTGGATGTTTGAGGCGGCGTGTCATCTATATGACAATACATTCCCATGGTGATTTCGTGGATAAAAAAATGCAGCAGGGCTTTTTCATCAAAGCTACGAATCCAGTGATCAGCAGGATAAAAAGACAATTTGTGAAATCCCGTGGAGGCTATTATATGAACGCCGGTTTCCTCGGAAATATTCAGAAGCTCTGTTTCCATTCTTCCGCACCCGCCGGGCTGTGCATCCACCAGTGAATATCCGCCGGCGCGGCGGTAACGTATCACTTCGGACATACTTTTTTTTGTATCATCCATACAAAGTGCCGGATTGACCTGAAAGGGGGTTCCTCTGCGAAGCATGATATGTTCATGACACTGACAGAAGCCAAGTGCTTTCGGAGGTATAGGCCCGGTTACCGTCATAATGCTTTTCATAGGTTGTTCTTCCATTTGGGATTGGCTGAAACTATGGGAATACCGTTATCCTCCAGAATAAGTCTTCGGTACCCTTTTGTTTCTATTGTACCGTAATCATGCCCCGCATTCGCGTCGAAGGTATAGAAAAGTACAAGCGGTTCGGCGCCGGTGTTTACTGAGCGGTGTGCATACCCTCTGGGAACGTAAACTGCGTTATTTTTTGAAAGTCTGATCTCCCTGGTATCTCCGTCCCGGTTTTCCATAACCATATAGCCCTCTCCGGACAAAGTGTAATAAACTTCCGCGGTATCAAGGAGTGAGTGAAAATGTCCTTTTGTCATAAAATACTCCCTGCCGATTTTGCCGGGATATAAAATTGTGGTGCCAAACGCCAGATCTCCCTGCCGCGGGGGACAGTCAAGTTCATAAAATTCATAAATCAGAGGATCCTCCTTTTGGAGTACCAGGTCAACTGCGCTTTGGCTGCAGAACATACCGGACATGGATGATAAATAGCGTTTTGTTGTCTGGGCCGTTTTTGAAAAGCCTGTGATCAGATCAAAGTCCAGAGAAAAACCTCTGTCCCAGTCAAATTGTTTCATAAAATATTCCCCCTATCTGCAGGTATCCCTTGCTATGCTGCTTAACTGCTGTAACTTTCCGGATGTGATCTCAATATGAAAGACCTCTGCGATCACCTGTGTCCACCCGTGTATAAAATAAATCCATCCGTCCTCCACGTGCAGGTTTTTGGCCTTGGCCTGTGCTTCTGCCTGTTCCTTAAAGAGAAGGCAGCCCCTGTAATTGATTTCCCAAACCAGGCTGTCCGTTGGAAAGGAACAGGCATTGGTGAGCGGGGAGCCAGGCGCATCTTTTCCAAGTCCTGTGGCATTTACGATCAAGGAATGTGGTTTTAGGTGAGAGAGGGTTTCATCATTACATGCCGGAGTCGGATTGAGTATGAATTCAAAGCGGGTGTCTGGCTGATGTCCATCCAGTATTTTTCTGGCATGTTCTAATCTGGGAAGACTGCGGTTGGCAATGATGATCCTGCCGGGCAGATTGCCTTTGAATTTGTCCTGTGTTAAATAGATGCTCATAGCAAGAGAACTGCCGCCGGCACCTAATAACAGAACATCTCCCCCGTAAGTTTTCCAGTAGTCTGCCGGTACAAAATTTTCCAGTGCAAGGCCGCTTGAAATAGGGTCTTTGGCGTGTGCGCAAAGCCTGCCGTCCATTTTCGAGATAGATGAAACTTCACCAAGCTGTACTGCGTAAGGGTCTGCATAATCAAAAAGGTCTTTGCAGGCGTGGAATAAGTCAAGTTTGTGGGTGGTAACCAGAGCGCCCAGTGAAAGCGGATCTGATTTTATAAATTCTACAGCTTCCCTGTATTCTTCGGCCGGCGCGTGCAGCCCGAAATCCATCCCTTTGATAACCGCATTGTTCAGGCCAAGGGCCTTTGCCCATTTAGGGAAAACGGTCATTATGGAAGATTGGGAGGTAGTCACTCCAATAAAATAGATTGTTGGCATGGCTGCCGGTTCATAGTGATTCATGGTTGAGTCCTCCTTGTAAAAGAGTGATTAACTGATAATGATATTATGTAGTGACATAGTGATAATACGATAAAAGTATAATAACACATATAATGCCGATTGAAAAGTCTTTTTCATGAAAAAGTTGAATGTTGCGATATTACTATGTAGTGTGATATAATGTAACTATTCAGTAGGTCTGCGCATTTACTGCGCTGACCGTAAGAAAATGTACCACGGCCAAGCAAAAATCCCATCGCCAAAGGCGATTCTGCATGGATTTTTGCCTGTAACTGTGAGGGTACCGAACAGTTACGATATAATAACCAAAGTAAATTAGAGCTTGGTAAGAGTATTCAATGGAATCAGAGAAGTGGAGGAACCTATGCTGTTCGATAACAATAAATTGGATAAATCAGTACCAATCCCCCTTTATTTTCAATTAAAGGAGCTTATTTTATCAGAAATCAAAAGTGATAATTATAAAGACGGGGATATGATACCAACTGAGAATGAAATAAGTGACGAGTTTCAGATAAGCCGTACCACAGTGCGCCAGGCCGTGACGGAGCTGGTACAGGAGGGGTGGCTTTACCGGGTAAAGAGCAAGGGGACATTTGTTACACACCCCAAGATCAATCAGGATTTTTTGAAGAAGTTAGAGTCCTTTCAGGACCAGATGAAGAGGCTGGGCATGAAACCCAGTACCAGCGTGCTGGAGCTGAAAAAAGTGAAGGCGGATGCAGAAGTGGCAAAGGCTCTTCAGATAAAAGAAGGAGCGGAGGTTGTTTATCTTTTTAGAAAACGGTTTGCAGACGGGGAACCTATTGTGACCATTAAAACTTATCTTCCTGCAAATAACTGTTCTTTTGTCATGGAACACGATTTGGAGAAAGAGGCTTTGTATGAAATCCTGGCACAGAGGGATGATACAAAAATTTACAGGGTATCCAGGACCATAGAAGCAGTGGAAGCGGAGAAGGAAGATGAGAGACTTCTTAATCTGCCTTGCGGAAAACCGGTCCAGTATTTTATATCAGTTGGTTATAACACGGGTGGAACTCCGCTGGAATATTCAAAGGCCAGGTACAGAGGAGACAGAAATACATTTGAAATTACAGTATTCACAGAATAAAGCAGAAAAGAACGTCGTTTGGCGTTCTTTTTTTTCTTGACGAAAGAAGAAAAAGAGTATACTATGATAGAAAACAATTGAAAACGAAAGCAAACGATTAAAAATGGAGGTGCAGAGATGAGGGCAAAAATAGTTCCGGTTTATTTTCACGGGAGAAATGACAGGGAAGTGAAAGAGTACGAAGCACAACTTGAGAGAATCGGGAATTTGTACGGCAATGAAATGGAGCTTCTTGATTCCATCGAATTGGGGCAGGAGATTCCACAGGATGCAGATACGGTTCTTTTTCCGCAGCTTTTTGGTGCTGTTTTCAGGCAGAGGGAGCTAATAGAAAAAATTTCACTCCCCATACTTATTATAACTTCTGAATTCGGTACAGTGGAAATGTGGGACTGGGAGATCGTAGCCTGGCTGAGGGATGAATTATCAAAAGACGTGTTCTTCCCCTACAACACGGATATGGCAAAGGTCATACTGCGTGCCTTTGCAGTACGAAAAGTCTTGAAAAACGGAATCAATTTTCTGATGTTTCAGGATGACCCGGGGGAGGGCATGCAGGCATATCTGTTTAAAAAATTTTTCTGGTGGGATGAATCTTGTACGCGGCAGATAGAGAAAGCATTTGGAATACATATTGTCTATAAAAGCTGGAAAGAAGTAAATGAAAAAGCAGCGCGGATAGAGGACAGTGAGGCTTGGAGTTTATGGGAGTCACGAAAGGTTCCCCAGGCAGGAGTTGACAGAGAGAGCATATTAAAAGCAGTAAAGCTTTATATGGCTGTAAAGGCAGCGGCAGAAGAGGTAGGGAATGTATATGGAGTGGGAAGCAACTGTCTGAATGAATCATTTCATTCATGCACCACACCATGCCTTGCCTGGAACTGGATATATGAGTATGACCATATCATCTGGGCCTGCGAGGGGGATACGGTGACGATGATCAGTGAGTTTATCATTCACGAGACGCTCAAAGCACCTATGATGATGACCAATATCTATCCGTTTCTCATTGGCATGGCTGCATTAAAGCACGAGAAAATACAGCAGTTTCCGGATATAGAAGACCCGGATAACCATGCGCTGGGTGTTCACTGCGGCTATTTTGGGTTTGCGCCCCAGAGTTTCTGCAGCAAATGGGTCATGCGCCCAAAGGTTTTGGAGATAGTAAATAAAGATGCAGTGGTGATAGACTGTGAAATGGAAAAAGGACCGGTGACCATGGCAAAGTTAAGGCCTGATATGAAAAAGATCACCATCATAGAAGCTGAGATAGAAGATTATGTCCAGTATCCGGGAAGTGACTGCCGAAACGGTGCGTTATTGAAATATTCCAATGGCAGCGGACACCGGGTGATGGAGAGTCTCTCCTCCCATCATGCCATTATCATCAGAGGGCGGGTAACACACCTTCTGCAGCAGATGGCCAGAGTTCTGGATATAGAAACAGAAGTATTGTAGTAAAAAAGAGGATAGGCGTACTGCCTGTCCTCTTTATGCGTATAAGACCTGAATGGAATCCTGGTTCTCATCTAGGTATCTTTTGATCTTAGCATCAATACCGGAGTCTGTGACCAGTTTATTGATATCCTGAAGCCTTGCGAATTCAACGAAGCTTATCTTACCAATTTTGCTGCTGTCACAGAGAACGATTCTTTCTGTGGCTGTGCGGAGCATTGCTTTTTTGACTTCCGCCTGATTCATGTCGGGTGTCATAAAGCCCTTTTCCGGAGAAAATGCATTGGTAGCGAGAAAAACTTTGTCCACATTTAACGAGGTCAGTGCAGAGAGGGTGATGGGACCTACAGTGCATTGCTGGCCTTTTCTCAGGTTGCCTCCCAGGACAATGATATTTGCAAAGGTGTTCTGCTCCAGGAAAACGGCTATATTCAAGTCATTGACCACAATAGTCAGGTCGTCTTTTCCGACAAGATTTTTAGCCAGTTCCATCATTGTGGTCCCGGCATCAATGGCAATTGTGTCACCGTCTTCCACCAGTTGGGAAGCCAGGGCGGCAATTGCCTGTTTTTC
Source organism: Blautia hominis (assembly GCA_002270465.1). GTDB lineage: Bacteria > Bacillota > Clostridia > Lachnospirales > Lachnospiraceae > Blautia > Blautia hominis. The sequence continues at coordinate 59,628 of NQOF01000009.1, read as the reverse complement.
TGTTGTATGATGTACCTTTTTATCGGCATTGGTAGGTTCATAGATTGTCTTGCTAAGCGGGATCGCGCCGCCATGCGTTCTTTTCAGGCGGCCTTTTGCTGCCAGCTCCCTCAGGTCACTGCGTATGGTGGCCGGGGATACATGAAAGTAGTCACATAAATCAGGAACCAGAAGTTTGGTGCTCTGACTGAGCAGCGAAATGATCTGTTCCTGTCTTTCTTCGGCAAACAAGGGGTGTGCTTCGGTTGATTTCATATAAAAAGCTCCTTCTGAAATATTGTATTAATTTATGATTAATTACAATGAAGTCCCTATTTTTTTCCAGAATATCACATTTTTTTTATAAAGTCAAATAATGATAATAAAAAAGGACAATATATGATTGAATATGAAAAGAAAAATAATAAAGAATAGTTGCGGGGCCGTGTACTGCGGCAATTATACATATAAAATTTCCAGTCTGTCCCTGTGGCTGGACAACAGATTTTTGGCAGTTTCATCCATGTTGCTGTCTGTGATCAATTTGTCAATATCCTCCATCTGCGCAAAAGAGATAAAGCTTATTTTCCCTATTTTACTGCTGTCGAATAAGAGGATTGTCTGCAGAGACGCGGCAATATACGCCTTTTTTAATTCAGCCTGGTGGATATCCGGTGTCATAAATCCCTTGGAAAAAGAAAAGGAATTGGTTGTAATAAAGGCTGTATCAACATTAAGTGAGCGCAGGGAAGCGGTGGCCCAGGGGCCGACTGTGCACTGCTGGCCTCTGCGCAGAATACCGCTGAGCAGAATGATGTTGGCACTGCTGTTCTGTTCCAGATACAGGGCAATATTTAAATCATTAATGACAATGGTAAGGTTCTTTTTTTCTGACAGGCATTTGGCTAACTCCAGAGTTGTGGTTCCGGCGTCCAGGATTATGGTATCGCCGTCTCTGACAAATTCCGCTGCCTTTGCAGCAATTTTCATTTTCTGCTGACTGTTGAGAGCGGCTTTTGAGGCGGCGGAGACCTCAAAACCGACTTTCTGCAGAGGTACAATGCCGCCGGAGATTCTCTTCAGCCTTTTTTCTGCCGCCAGCTTACGGATATCATTTCGGATAGTAGCTGCGGATACCTGAAAGTGCTGGCATAACTGCGGAACAGTCAGTCTGTCCTTGGTCCGCAGCAGTCGTATAATTTCCTCCTGGCGCTCTTCTGCAAATAATGGATGTTCCATATGGATAGTCATATCAAATCTCCTTACTTAAATTTCTGAGACAGGTGTTAAAATTAAAGTGAGAATAGCACAATTGACAAAAAAAGTCAACAAACGAAAGCTGGAAAGACGAAAAACAATTAAAAAAGACAATAAATATTGACAAGTAAAATAAAACGATTATAATATATGACATAAAAAGAAATTAATCAACAAGAAAGGGGAAAAGAAATGACAAATATTGTTTTATTAGGTGCGGGCAGCACATCCTTTTCCATTGAACTGCTGAAGGATATCTCAACGCTTCCATCTCTGGAAGGAAGTACACTGTCTTTGGTGGATATTGATGAAAACCGGCTGCATATGGCAGAGGCTCTTGTGACAAGATACTGCAGAGAATCAAAAATGAATTTAAAAGTCAGGGCGTTTAAAGAGCGCAGGGATGCGCTTGAGGGGGCAGAATATGTTATATGCGCTGTGAAGATCGGCGGGTACGGCCCTCTGGAAAAAGAGAGGGAGATTGCTGAGGCAAGAGGTTATTACAGAGGGATCGGGGACAGGGTATCCTGTTATTACGGGGGAATCGGCGCGTACCACCAGATCCATTTCCTGGAGGGCGTTGCCAGGGATATGCAGGAATTATGTCCGGATGCCTGGCTGGTACAGACAGCGAACCCTGTGTTTGAGGGGACAAATTATATTACCAGACATTATAACATAAAGGCAGTGGGTGTCTGCCACGGGCATAACGCGTACAAAGAAATTATAGAGGAGCTGGGACTTGAACAGGACAAAGTGAATGTGGAAGTTGTTGGATTCAACCACTGTGTTTTTATGACCGGATTTAAATACAAAGGTAATGACGCTTATCCTCTGCTGGACCAGTGGATCGAGGAGAAGGCGGAAGCGTACTGGAAAAGTGAGAAGTATTTGGACCCGGACAGGGTATTTTCAAAGGACCAGATGTCTCCGGGAGCTATAGAGGCATACCGCTTATATGGTGTAATGCCCATAGGGGATGCCGTGCGTTCCGCAACACCCTGGTGGACCCATACAGATTTTGAGACGAAAAGCAGATGGTATGGAAAGAACGGAGGATTTGACTCAGAGATCGGATGGAAGAGTTACCTGGATTCCAAGAAGGATATTCAGGCGAATTTAAGTGAGATCGTGGAATCAGGAAAATCCGTGATGGAGGCATACCGCCCCTCTGAGACAACAGAACAGCATATTCCATTTATTGATTCCCTCGCTAATGGTGTGGAGAGGACTCTGACCCTGAACGTGCCGAATAAAGGTTCTTTGAAGGGAATACCTGATGATATCCTTGTGGAGATTCCGGTTATCTGCAATGCCAACGGCATCCGTAATGTAAATATAGGAAAATTACCGCACCGGGTAATGAACGGTGTCATCCTTCCCAGACTGGCCAGAGCAGAGAGCATTCTGAGCGCGTATGAGAACAGAGACAGGGAGATGCTGGTACTCATGCTGTGTGAAGATCACAGAACAAAATCTTACGAACAGGCCAAAAACCTGGTTGACGAACTGCTGGCACAGCCGTGGAATGAGGCGGCAGATGCGCATTACAGATAATGAGAAGGGGAGGGGCGTGGAGAAATGCGGCATATTATAGGTGTGGATATCGGCACACAGGGAACAAAAGCAATGATGTTCAATGAAAATATGGACGTGATCTGTACGGCATTTTGTGGATCAAAGCTCATTTCTCCGGCTCCAGGAGTTGTATGGCAGGAGGCGGAAGAGATTTACGAATCTGTTCTGCAGACCATAAAAATGCTTGTGGAAAGGTCAGGGACCGATGCGGATTCCGTTGCTGCGATCGGTATTGATTCCCAGATGGCAGGGATCATGGGAATTGATGAGAACGGTGAGGCTGTCACATATTATGATTCCTGGCTGGATACCAGGTGTGAAAAGTACATGAATGAAATGCGGGAAAAGGCTGGTGAAAAGATCACAGCCATAACCGGCGGCCCTGTCACGTACACACATGGACCTAAAATATTATGGTGGAAGAAGGAACATCCGGATATTTATGAGAGGATTTATAAGTTCGTTCTTCCCCATGCATATGCAGCAGGGAAACTGGCAGGTCTTACAGGGCAGGAGGCATATTTTGACTATACGTGCCTGCAGTATTCCGGATTTGGGGACAATCTGAGAAAAATGTGGTCAGATGAGCTGATTTCCTTGTTTGATGTGGACAGAGATAAATTTCCCCGTATTGTGTCCCCGTTTGAAATAATTGGTGAAGTGACAGAGAAAGCTGCCCGTATCTGCGGGCTGAAGCCGGGAACTAAGATAGCTGCCGGGGCGGGGGATACCTCAGCCTCCATATTTGGGACGGGCATGTTTGAGGAAGGGATGCTTCTGGATTGTGCGGGAACGGCCTCTGTGCTCTGCAGTGTGGTCAATTCCTATAAGCCGGACATCAAACATCAGACCATGACGATGATGCGTTCCCCTGTGGATGGGCAGTGGTTTCCTCTGGCCTATATTAACGGGGGCGGTCTTGATATCAGGTGGCTCAGAGACCTGTTCTCGGAATCAGACAGCATTACATATGAACAGCTGGAGGCAGAGGCAGAACTGGTAGAGCCGGGAAGCGGCGGGCTGACCTTTATCCCTCATTTTGCAGGCAGGGTGCTTCCAAATAACCCCTATGTAAAAGGCAGTTTTATCGGACTTAACTGGAATCAGAAGAGGGGACATCTGTACCGTGCAGTTATGGAAGGGATTTCTTATGAATACCGTTTCTATCTACAGGTGTTAAGGCAGCTATATAAAGACCATGAATTCGGGGAAATGTGGGCCGTTGGAGGAGGAGCCAGGTCCCCCCTGTTTTTAAAGATCAAGGCAGGAGTGCTTGGGACAGACATTGTATCCTTGCAGACCGGAGATACGGCGCTGATTGGAAGTGCGGTCATAGCCGGTGTAGGGACAGGCATATTTGAGGATTACAGGGAACCTGTTCTATCAACCAGAAAAGTGCAGAGGAGAGTAGAACCGGAAATGAAGTACAAGGAGCTTTACAGGGAGCAAACAGAGACTTATCTGCATCTGATCGAGGCGGTTTCTGAGGTATACAAAAGAAAAGAAAGGGGGATTTGACTATGACAGGAGTTTGTCTGGTAGGGGCAGGAAGAGCAGGTATGATCCATGCCAGAAATTTTGCGTCCAGGGTACCGGGGGCCAGGATGACGGCAGTAGCAGATACGGTGCAGGCATCAGCGGAAAAGGCGGCGGAAGAATTGGGTGGGGTTTATCACACCACGGATTACCGGGAAGCGCTGCAGCGTCCGGACGTGGATGCCGTGATCGTTGTAACACCTACGAAATACCATATAGATGTTGTACTGGAGGCGGCCAAGGCGGGAAAGCACATCCTGTGTGAAAAGCCAATGGCAATGAACCAAGAGGAATGCGCGCTTATGATAGAAGCTGCAGCTAAAAATCATGTCAAACTTCAGATTGGATTTATGAGGCGGTTTGACAAAAACTTTAGGCGGGCAAAAGAGATCGTGGACTCAGGGGCCATCGGTGATGTGGTCACAGTAAAATCACTGACCCATGGGCCAAGTACACCCAGAGAATGGATGTATGACATTGAAAAGAGCAGCGGACCGCTGGCAGAGGTGAACAGCCATGACATAGATACACTGCGCTGGTTCACGGAAAGCGACGCAGTAAGCCTGCACGCCATGGCCGGCAACTTCAGATGCGGGGAAGCACGGGAGAGATATCCCGACTTTTACGACACGGTTCTGATGAATGTCAGAATGAAAAACGGAACGATTGGAAATATAGATGGCGCGCAGGGAGTCAGCTACGGATATGATTCCAGAGTGGATATTGTGGGAACAAAGGGAAATATACAGATAGGCGGACTGCAAAGCGGCACTACATTGACCTACACAAAAGAAGGTGGGATGACCGGAGATGTGGTGAGAAGCTGGATGGACTTATTTGAGGATGCCTATTTAAATGAGGATATGAGCTTTATAAACTGTATTGAAAAGGGGACAGAGCCGGAAGTGACCGGGTATGACGGTATGAAGGCAGTGGAGATCGTAAAGGCGGGCAATGAATCTATAAGGACAGGAAAAATTGTGGAGCTGTAAAAAGAAAGGGAGAATAATATGCTGGCAGCAAAATTATATGGAAAAGAGGACCTGCGGCTTGTTGAGTGCCCTGTTCCTGATATCCGGGAAGATGAGATCCTTCTCAGGGTAAAGGCGGCGGCTGTCTGTGGGACGGATTTGCGGATGATACAAAATGGCAGCAATGGTATTGACGGGAACCATCCCCGCACACTGGGCCATGAGATCAGCGGTATTATAGAGAAAAAAGGAAGTTTGGTTTCCGGATATGAAGAGGGGATGCATATCTGTGTTGCGCCGAACATGGGATGCGGTATCTGTGACCACTGTATTGAAGGCAATACGCATTTGTGTTCACAGTACCAGGCATTTGGAATCAATATAGATGGTGGATTTGCAGAATATGTGAGAATACCGGGAAGAGCAGTCAGCCAGGGAAATCTTATGATACTGGATGAAAGCGTGAACTTTTCTGACGCGGCATTGCTGGAACCTATGTCATGTGTATTGAATGGGCAGAGCAGGATGAAAATGAACCTGAATGATACGGTCCTTATTGTTGGGGCAGGCCCGATAGGGGTCATGCACGCGCTTCTTGCCAGAGCAAGGGGGGCCTCCAGGGTGTTTATAAGAGATTTATCTGAGGAGAGGATGCGTCAGTGTAAAGAGGTGTGCAGGGAATTTGTTCCGATGTATGGGGAAGATCTCAAAGAAGAGGTTATGAAACAGACAGGCAATAAGGGCATAGATGTCTGTATTGTAGCCTGTCCGTCCGGAAGGGCACAGGAGGAGGCGCTGGAACTTATGAGTATGAACGGCAGAGTTCTCTTTTTCGGAGGGCTTCCTCAGGGAAAAGATAAGGTGCTTCTTTCGAGTAATCTGATTCACTATAAGCAGCTATCAATTTTTGGATCCACCAGGGCGAATGTTGCCCAGTATCGGTCTGCGGCTAAAATGGTAGAGTACGGAAAGCTTGAATTGTCAAAGGTCATATCCAGGGAATATACACTGGATCATATACAGGAAGCAGTTGCCTATGCTAAAAGCGCTCAGGGATTAAAAACAGTTATCACCTTTTAAAAGGAAAAACCGGAACGGCAGAATGATTTTGATTTTTGCCGTTCCGGTTTTATTCATGACAATAGATAATTGGCTGATCATGGGTCCTATTCTCTACATTTTTTTAAAGACAGAATATAAAGCGAAATAACATTCGTCAAATAATTCCCTGGCATGTTCATATACCGCACTGTTTTCAGGTATCGGCTGGTGTACGGAACGGATCTGAATGAATTTTTCCACTGCGTCGAAGTTATGGAACAGGCCCACACCTACGCCGCCGGTTACCGCGGCTCCCATGGAGCCTGCCTCGTCCAAAAGCGAGGGGACCGTTAAGGGGATACGAAAGATATCCGCCATGATACTTCTCCATACGCCTGCCTTGGCGCCGCCGCCCAAAACCATGATCTCTTCAATTGAAATGTGGCTTTTTAAGATATCCAGGATGATGGAGAGATTCATAGCAACACCCTCCATGACACTTCTTAGCATATCACCTTTGGTATTTTCCGGTTTCAAGCCAAGAAAGACCCCCTTGGAATCCGGGTCCCAGCGGGGGGCACGTTCCCCGAGCATGTAGGGTAAAAACAATACGCCGTTGGCGCCCGGAGGACTTTTTTCAATCTGTCGGTTCATATAATCATAAGGGGACTTGCCATCACGTTTGGCGTCATAGCATTCCATCTGGCAAAGTGTGTTTTTGGCCCAATGATAGGCACCTGCCGCATACTGCATGGTTCCGTTGGGGGCATACAGGCCTGGCACCATATGGGCCCAGGTCACAGTGCGCATCTGCTCATCAAATACAGGTGTCTCCGAAGCTGTGGTGATCCATGCCGAGGTCCCAAGGCAGCAGTAAGTTTTTCCGGGGCGTACAGAGCCTGCGCCTACACTGGCGGCAACTCCGTCACCGCCTCCCATGACTACAGGGGTCCCCTCAGCCAGTCCGGTTTCCGCGGCCGCCTTATGGGTAACAGAGCCGGCTATAAAAGTGGAAGGCTTCAGGTCGGGAAATTTTTCCGGGTCAAGACCGGCATAAGACAAAAGTTTTTCAGACCATCTCCAGCCCAGGATATCGTAACAACCGTTGCTTTGTCCATCAGAATAATCCGTAAAGAATTTTCCGGTCAGCTTAAAAACGATGTAATCTTTAGCGTTTAATGTTTTATATGTCTGTTCATAGATATGAGGCTGATTGTCACGGATCCACATCAGTTTCTGCATTCCGTAAGATGCGGTATTGCGGTGGCCTGTTATTTTGTAAAAGTCCCACTGGGATATCCGGGTTTCCATATAAGCGGCTTGTTTCTGGGCTCTCTGATCTGCCCATATAATGGCAGGGCGCAGAGGGGTCCCCTTTTTGTCCACACAGAGGCATCCAAGCATCTGACCTGAAAAAGAGACCGCAGCAATGGAAGCAGCGGGTATTTTGGCATCCTCAAGCAGCAGACGGCTGCTTTTGCATACAGCCGTCCACCAGTCATCTGCATTCTGTTCTACCCAGGTGGAGTTAAAATAATGAGTATCATAGGGAACAAAAGCACTGGAAGCCAGTTTACCTTCTGCGGAGAACAGTGTGGCCTTATTTCCGGAAGTTCCCAGGTCGTGAGCTAAAATATATTTTTTCATATAGAAAACTCCCTAAGGTTCCACCTCCAGCATACTCATAGTAGCGGGAAGTTCATGTGCCGTGTTGACCTTGTCACCGCCTGTCACGCAGTCGAAACAGGAGACAATGATTCTGCCGTCCCAGAAGCAGGGCTCTCCGGGCTGGTCCAGCTCCCCGTTAAAACCATCCGTGTCGGGACTTTGCGCAATACGGGTGATCGTCCCGTCAGGTGCGATCTTAGCAATTGCATTTACAACGAAATCGGCCACATAGATATTCCCGTATTGGTCAATGGTCATACCATCCGTGGAGCGCAGGTTATCCGGGTCTTTGGCAAAAGAACGGTTTTCTTTTACACTGCCGTCTTCATGGAAGGTTATCCTGAAGACTTCGCCATCCCCGAAATTACCCACATACAGGTTTCCCTGGTGATCAAAAACGATGCCGTCCAATCCGTATTGGTCCTGGGGATTGTAAGTTTCGTAGGTAAGAAAAATATTGGGATCCTCCAGTGTGTTTGTCACATCAATATCCTTGTCATCCAGATGAAACCGGTAAACACAGCTCAACGCATTTCCGCTTTTGGTTTTTACCTTTTCCATTGTACTCTGTGTCACATACATATATTCTCCCTTAATTCTGATGCCATTGGGATGTTCCATGTGTTTTGCCACTACTGTGACTTTTGAAACACGTCCGTTTTCAAAATGAACTCTTAGGATACGCCCCTGGCGTATAAGTTCCGGTCTGCCGGTCCAGCCCTGATTGTCCACAATATACAAATCTCCGTCAGGCCCGAAAGCAATTCCCATGGAACGTGCTTCCCCGGTCTCCTCATTAAGAGGAACATCAAACCATTTGGTCACATGGCCTTCTTTGTCAATGCGGCAGATACAGCTTGGCATGGACATGTCCGCAAAATTGGGACAGGATAAGATCATATCTCCATTTTTATCAATCTCCATTCCGTCCGGTGTACTCACATACGCTTCCGGCAATAAAGTAAATAATTTAGGTGTCTGCATATACAATGCCTCCCTTTTAAAGTGTTTTTATCAAAGTGTAGTAAACAGTGTCAGATTACAATACAATGCTATGTTATTACATTACTATGTTATGAAGAATATGATAGCACAGGTTTTTGTTTTTGGAAAGAGAATTTTAAATTATTTTCTAAAAGAAATAAAATGATTGACAATTTATAGGTCTACACGTATAATTCAGCTTAAATACATAGTTAAGTAATGACATAGAGACATAGTGATGTAAATATGACAATGTGAGGAGAAAAACATGAAAACCTTAATAGTTAACAGAGATGGAGGTTTGGAGATCCGTGAGGTTGAGAGGCCTTCCATTACACCGAAACAGGCACTGGTGAAAATGATAAGCTGCGGTGTGTGTAATGGAACGGATGCAAAGCTGATACATCATAAATTTAAAGGCTTTGGGGAGGAAATGTATCCCCTTATGCTGGGTCACGAGGGCGTTGGTGAAGTGGTGGAAATCGGAAGTGAAGTGACCTCTTTTTCCATGGGGGATAAAGTCCTGCTGCCTTTTGTGGATGCAGATCCGGAAAAGTACAAAGGGCTGCATTCAGGCTGGGGTGCATTCAGCGAATTTGGGGTGGTCCATGACCCTGCAGCCTATCCGGCCGGGACAGCACCTGATTGTGCATATGCCCAGACCGTACTGCCGGAGGGGATCGATCCGGTGGATGCCAGTATGATCATTACCCTGAGAGAAGTGTTAAGCTCCATCAAACGGTTTGGCATGAAAGAGAATCAGAGTGTAGCTATATTCGGCTGCGGACCTGTGGGACTTACCTTTATCCGGTTTATGAGTCTGTTGGGAATTTATCCGATTCTGGCGTTTGATGTTGTACCGGAAAAGCTGAAGGAGGCAAAATCCTGCGGAGCTGCATATGTGTTCAACAGCAGGACAGAAAATGTGAAAGATGCAGTAAGAACTATATGTCCGGAAGGCGTACAGCATGTGGTGGACGCAGTCGGTATCAGCTCTTTGATCACACAGGCAATGGAACTTATCTGTGATACAGGGCAGATCTGCTGTTATGGGATCGCACCAAATCTCAGCATGGAGCTTGACTGGAGTAAAGCTCCTTATAACTGGAAACTGCATTTTCAGCAGTTTCCTTCCAAGAAGGAGGAAGGGGAAGCCACAAACCAGATCCTGGCATGGATTCAGTCAGGAGCCATTGACCTGAAGGATTATATATCGGATTATTTCAGGTTTGATGAGATCCTGGAGGCATTTGAAAGACTGGAGGAAAAAAAGATTGCAAAAAAAGGAATCATTGTGTTCTGATATATTTCTGGGGGACAAACAACTGGACCGCACGGTCCCGATTCCTCTTTACTTTCAGTTGAAAGAATTAGTATTGAATGAAATAAAAGAAGGAAGCTATGAGAGTGGGGCAGCCATCCCTACGGAAGCGGAGCTGAGCGAGCAGTTTGGAATCAGCAGAACAACGGTGCGCCAGGCAATTGTGGAGTTGGTCAATGAGGGGTGGCTTCACAGAGAAAAAAGCAAAGGAACGTTCATATGCCGTCCGAAGATCAACCAGGAGTTCGTACAGAGGCTGGAGCCTTTTAACCAGCAGATACGAAGAGGTGGGATGGTGCCTAGAACTGAGGTATTGCGGTTTGAAAGGATTTGTGCACCTGAGGAAGTGAGTAAAGCGCTGGAAATTCCGGAACAGGAGGACGTGATCTTCTTATACCGCCGCCGTTTTGCGGATGAAGAACCCATCGTTACAGTTAAAACCTATCTTCCCTACAGGGGATGTGAATTTTTATTCCAATATGATTTTGCGGTAGATTCCCTGTATGAGGCCCTGGGAACCAGAGGGGAAGGAATGAAGATATACAGGGTTCACAGAAGCATAGAGGCGGACCTGGCGGATGTATGGGATGTAAAATATCTGGATATCAGAAGAGGGAGTGCTGTGCAGCTTTTTTCATCCACGGGATTTAATGCGTATGACAGGCCTTTGGAGTATTCCATTGCCAGATACAGAAGTGACAGAAACAAATTTGAAGTGAATGTTTTCATAGAATAATAACAGTGAGAAGGCTTTGCGGCAAAACCATATGGATTTTTTATGGGTAAGCGGCAGAGCCTTTTCCTATTAAGTGCAAGCGAATTTTTGCTGTATGATTGTAAAAAGTGACATACGAAAGTATGAAAATAGAAGATGACTATGAAATAATATTAAATGATTATTGAATTGAATTATATTTTTTCGTTTTTTTTCATAAATATATTGATTTTTTCGTTCTCTTTTGGTATATTATAATCAATACATTGCTATGTTTAAATAATACTATGTAGTAACAAAGAGACTTTTAAAGCATGAGAAAGGAGAGAAAGGACACAATTTAGTGAAACAGTAGCAAGTGACAGTACGTGATAAGTGATAGAACGATGGCAACGCGCCAAGTGGGAGCCTGCTCACATTTGGCAGCTGCGGCAGAAGGATGGATGGAAAATCCATAACTCTGGGAAAATGATAAGACAAACGATTAAAAATCACAAGGAGGATCTACATATGAAAAGAAAGTGGGCAAGTGCAGTGATAGCCTCTGCTATGGCAGTTATGATGGTAACGGGTATGGCCGGATGCGGCAGTGATGAATCCGGGAAAACAGATACACCTGCGGCAGAAGAAACAGGGAGTACAGAGACACCGGAGGAGACAGAGGAACCGGATGCCTCGTCGGGAACTTCAGACAGCAAGGACGCTGTGACTATTGTTTATAATACAAATAACGGCGATATGGCAAAATGGGATTTGGAAGGGCTTTATGACGGAGAGATCAACTGGGTTGGCTATGCGGAGAATGAACTGGATAATAAAATTCTTCTTGAAATGACAACAGGCGCTCAATCTTTTGATATGGCTATCACCCCTGCCTCCGGTGCCAAACAATTCGGGTCCCTGGATCTGTTGGAAGCTTTGGAGCCTCTTGACGACATGGACGATATATTTGAAGGAAACGTGGAGCAGCACAGTCTGGGAGAAGATTTATACGGTTATCCGCTGACAGGTGATGCGATGATCATGTATGTGAACACTAAAATGTGGGAGGAAGCAGGCTATACGGAGGAGGATGTGCCGAAGACCTTGGAAGAGTACCGTGAAAAGGCCATCCATCTGACCATGGATTCCAGCGGCAAACGCGGAGATGAAGAGGGATTCAACAAGGACGATATTGTGCAGTGGGGCACCATGTTTATGGGCGGTTCCGTGGTAGGAAATCCTTACGAGCTGGGGACCTTTGCGTATTCCAACGGAGCCAAATATATTGAAAAAGATTTCGACAATAACTCATGCGAGGTTGTGTGCAATTCCAAAGAATTTGTTGATACTCTGCAGTTCATTAAGGATTTATCAGATGTTGACCATGCAATGCCGGAAGGTTACGTGGGATATGACTATAATGAAGTGGACGCACAATGGATCTCCGGTAAGATTGGGTTGTTTATCAACTGGCCATATATGCTGGACCGCTGTGAGGGCACAGATATGGAAGGAAATGTGAAAGTTTACGGTCTGCCTGCAGGTACCAGCGGAAAAGGGATCTCACCCTTAGGCGGCTGGTCTGTGAATGTTTTCAAGGATGCACCTCATAAAGAGGAAGCGTTAAAAGTAGCTAAGATCCTGGCATCCAAAGAAGCCAATTTTAATTACTGCGCATTACAGGGGTCATCTACAGCAAGAAAATCCGTTTTGGAACAACAGAATGAACAGTATAAACAGGACGGAAAAGAAATGCGGCTTGCTGTAAATGAAGCATACTATGCATCTGTACAGAATGGTGTGGAAATGGATCTGGCACAGACCAATGCAGCTTCCACAGACTGTCAGCAGACGGCGGCTCAGTATATTAATATGGCGCTGACCGGTCAGATTTCCTGTCAGGAAGCAATGGATCAGTTGAAACCGGAATTGGAAGAGATTTTGGAGACAAATGACTATATGCAGGGAAATTAAACAGTAAATAAATACTCCTAAAAGTACGGGTGGGTGTGGATGATATCCGCACCCACCTATAGGATAGGGAAGAATGGTGAAGAATATTGAGTAAAAAACGTATGAAAAGTACAAAACAGGTAAAAGACGAAAGATTTGGCTTTCTGATGACAGTACCGGCAATGATTTTCCTGGCACTTTTATTTGTTTTTCCGATTATCTATTCTTTTGGAGCCAGTTTCACTGATTACAGGCTTGTTGGCCAGAGGAAGATTTCCTTTATTGGGCTGAAGAACTATATTACTGCATTTACGGATCCCAATTTTTTTAATTCTGTAAAAGTTACACTGACGATTACAATCGGCGCATTGGTGGTTGAATTTATTCTGGCCTTGTTAGTGGCAGGACTGATCGTTAATATAAAAAAGGGACAGGGGTTCCTCAAAACAGTCTACCTGATCCCTATGATGGTTGCCCCCACAGTGGCAGGTCTTTTGTTCCGTTTTATGCTGAACGATGATTTTGGTCTTCTGAATGTCATCCTAAAGTCGCTTGGAATCATCTCATCGAATATACACTGGCTGACAGACAGTAAGATTGTATTGGCCAGCATTATATATGTAGATTCCTGGACAACCATACCATTCATATTTCTTTTAATGTACACTGGCCTTTCTTCTGTCTCCGAAGATGTGGTTGAATCAGGGAAGATCGACGGGGCAAATAAAATCCAGATTTTTTTCAGACTTCAGATTCCAATCATAAAACCTACGCTGATCATTGCTCTTGTCATCCGCTTTATGGATGTATTCAGGATATTTGATTCTATCTATGTGCTGACAAAAGGCGGTCCGGGAAAAGCTTCAGAATCCCTTTCCCTGTTGATCTATAAGACAAATTGGAACAAATATAATGTGGGATATGCATCGGCGTTGTCTTATATTATGCTGATCTTCATGATACTGGTAGCACTGGTCATCCAGTACATTGGCAGGGATAAAGACGAAATCAGGACGCACAGGAGAAGGGGGAGATGAGGATATGAGCAGACAAAAAATAAGAACATGGATAATTTATCTCATCTTAATAGCTGCAACAGTGATCGTGCTGGTGCCTATTATCTGGTTGATCATCACTTCCTTTAAGCCGAGGGGGGAAATCTATATGCCGTCCATGCCCAGTAAATGGGTGCTGGATTCCTATACGGAGCTGCTGCAGAATTTTTCATTTGACAAGTATTTTAAGAATTCTCTGATAGTTGCCAGCCTGACAACTGCACTTGTATGTATTGTAAGTATTCCGGCTGCATATGGGTTTGCAAATTACAGATACTGCGGAAGCAGAAAAATATTTACGGGCTGTGTATTTTTAAGGATGTTCCCGTTTATTACTCTTCTGATCCCTCTGTACATATATATATCCAGACTGGGGCTTATGAATACAAAGCTGGCACTTGTAATCGCAAATACTACATTTAATCTTCCCATGAGCCTTTGGATCATGGAGGCTTGTTTTCAGGGCCTGCCCCATGAACTGATTGACGCAGCGGCAATTGACGGGGCCTCCAGAATGAAGACGTTTCTGCAGGTTATGCTGCCTGTGTCAAAACCATCCATTGCTACAATTGTCATCCTTACATTTTTGAATGCTTGGAATGAGTTTATGTTTGCGTTTATCTGTACATCCAGTGAAAATGCAAAGACAATAACAGTGGGAATGACTATGCTGACACAGGAAAAAGGGATCCGATGGGATTTGATGGCAGCAGCAGGCTCCCTGTATATTATTCCCATGCTGATCATAGTGATCATATTCCAGAAAGCCATTGTGCGCGGTATGACTTTAGGTTCTGTAAAAGGATAATTAAAAACGGAGGTGTGTAGATGAAGATCGGATTTTTGGGGGCGGGTAAAATAGCGGCGGAAATGGCCCGCACAATTAACGGACTGAAGGGTGTGGCAGAAGCCTATGCGGTGGCAGCCAGAGAATATGACAGGGCAAAGCAGTTTGCAGATACATACGGATTTGCCAAAGCTTATGGTTCTTACGAGGAGATGCTGGCAGATGAAAATGTAGACCTGGTATATATATCCACGCCTATAGCCATGCACTATGAACATGTAAAGATGAGTATTTCTTATGGGAAAAATGTACTGTGTGAAAAGGGATTTATGCTGAATGCTTCTCAGGCAGAGGAGGTTTTCCAGTTAGCAGAGGAAAAGGGCATTCTGCTCACAGAGGGCATATGGACACGTTACATGCCTAGCAGAAAGATGCTGGAGGGAATTCTGGATTCCGGTGTGATCGGGAAAGCTACATCTCTCTGCGCAAATCTGGGATATTCCCTTGCAGATATAGAACGTCTGCAGGATATAAAACTGGGAGGCGGCACAGTATTGGATCTGGGTATCTATACCGTTAATTTTGCATGCATGGTTTTTAGAGACAAAGTGGAAAAGGTGGCTGCAGCCTGTACGAAAACGGAACGGGGCGTGGATGGCCAGGACAGCGTGACTTTGATCTTTGAAGGCAGTAAAATTGCAAGTTTATTCAGCTCATTTTTAGTCCAGACCGACAGAAGAGGTGTGATATTTGGAGATAAGGGATTTGTGGAGGTGGAAAATATCAATAACTGCGAAAAAATAACGGTCTATGATCTGGAGCGGAATATGATAGAAGAATATGCAGTACCTGAACAGATAACAGGCCTGGAATATGAAGTTTTATCCTGTAAAAAGGCGCTGCTGGAGGGACGGCTTGAATGTCCGGAAATGCCCCACAGTGAATCTCTGCGCATGATGCAGATCATGGACGAAATGCGCCGGCAGATGGGCATCATTTTTCCGGTGGAACTACAGCAGGAGGGATGAGTGATATGCAGGAAAGACGGAATGTGGAAGTTTTTGCCGAACATCTTATGCGGAAGTATCCCAGGGCAGATATGTACCCTTATAAAAGCTGGTCTTATCCTCAGGGATTTCTGCTGTGGGGATTTATCCGGCTATATGAGAAGACTGGCAGGGAAGAATACAGCAGATATGTAATGGATTACTGCAGGCAGCATGTGGATGAGGAAGGTAAGATTTGTCTTTTTACAGGCATCAGTCTGGATGATATTATGACGGCGTCTGTCATTGTATGGGCCTATCATTTCACAGGGGACATCAGATATAAGAAGGCGTGTATGCAGGTAAGAGAAGCCTTCAAAGATTACCCGAGAAATCCAGATCATGGGTTCTGGCACGGAAAAGACCGTCCAGGTGAAATGTGGGTGGACGGGTTGTTTATGGGGCTTATGTTTTTGGTGCGTTATGGAAAATACGTGGAGGAGGAATCCTACTGCTATGGTGAGACGATCAGGCAGCTTAGCATTATCTTTGATCGGTGCCAAAAGGACAAGACAGGGCTGCTTTACCACGCTTACAGTGAAGGGAAAAAGGCTCCATGGGCCAGTAAAATAACGGGATGTTCCCCGGAAGTGTGGAGCGAGGGACTGGGATGGTATGCCTTGATCCTGGCTGAAGTATTGGCAGTTATGCCTGAGGAATGGGTGAAGAAAAGTCTCATTAAGGAGCGGTTTGTGCTGCTTGCGGATTCTCTTTTGGATGTACAGGACGAAGGATGTGGACTGTGGTATCAGGTGGTGGACAAACCTGGTTTTCCAAGGAATTTTCATGATACATCCGGCAGTGCCATGTTTTTGTATATGCTGAAAAAGGGGATGGATTTAGGAGTATTGCAGGGAGAAAAATATGAACAGAGTGTCAGGAGAGCGTATACAGGGATACTCTCCAAATGTGTAACCGGCCTGGATGGGTCGATTCATGTGTTAGACGCCTGCAATGGCTTATGTGTGCAGGATCATTATGATATATATGTGGATTACACAAAAACTGTGGATGCACAGGAGGCGGTTGCCGCTGTACTTTGGGCGCTGGCGGCTGTTGAGCTGGGGACAGACAGCATATAGGGGAGAGTAGTGATCAAAAAAGAAAGAGTTCGCCATATCAAAAAGGCTGAACTCTTTCTTTTATTTCCGGTATTATTTTACCGTTACTTTTGCCCGGACCAGTAAGTCCTCATCCCTTCGCACGATCCTCTGGGACGGCACCGAGAAGTTGGGCATCCCATCCTCATCCCAGTATATCTTCCCCACAGAAGCGTTGCGTCCGGCGTCGTAAAGGGGCTGGTAATCCTCCTCCGCCAGGTACCGTTCCTCCTGGCGTCCGTGGTAAATGATCAGGTCTTCCGTGTCATCATCTGATCTGGTAAAGCTGTTATGCCCAAGTCCGAACTGTCCGGTTGCACGGCTGCTCTGGAACACAGGGTAGGGCAGCTTTTTCCAGGAGGCTGCGTCCAGAAGGTCTGCTGTTTCCTCTGCATAGAGAAGTCCCACACAGTACAGGGCGTCCGTGCCGCTGCCGGAGAAGGTCAGGAATATCTTATCCCCGTGTTTAATGACACCGGGGCCTTCATCCACCGGGAAGCCATGGAGTTCCCAGGCATATTCCGGGTGGGACAGACGGACAGCCGGGGTGCAGAGGGTCCAGGGATTGGAGAGCTGGGCAATGAAAATATCGGACGTATTATTTGTTTTCTGGGCCCACAGAAAATAATGCTTTCCTTTATGCTCAAAATGTGTATGGTCCAGGGAAAAATCCGTAAATGCAATATCATCCTTGACTTCAGTGACAACAGGACCTTTTAACTCCCAGGTCCCGCAGAAGGGATCGCGGTCCCTGCACTCCAGGCAGTGAGGACGGATGCGCCAGGAGGACTCATCGGAGATGGTGGTGGTGTAGTAAATGTACCAGTTCCCTTCGATATAGTGGATTTCTGGCGCCCAGATATGGGGACTCAAAGTGCCGCCGGCTATGGGCTTGCGTTCATAAACCACTTTTTCCTCATAGGCGCCGGAACCGTCAGCCAGCCCCCCGAGGGTGGCGGAGCGGCGCAGTATGATGTAAAGATACTGGTATTTCCCCTCCAGGTTGTGTTCCATATCGGTGTAAGAAGCTGTGAAATAATACATGCCGTCTGTGTGCTTATAAATGAAAGGGTCAGCTCGGTGGAGGATAAAAGGATTAGGGTACACCGTTTCCTGCAGCCTTCCCACAACAGATACAGATGTGTGGCTGCCTGCGGTGTCTTCCGGTGCTTGGGCATTCCAGTTCACAGCCCGTTCTTCCTGCATACCGTTGGTATATTCTACAGTGATCTTCTCTGGCAGGGATGGGGAACTGCCGGGCTTCACACATACATTGATATCTTCTACGGCATGAAGCAGTACAGGTTCGGGTTTGCCGTATACGGCCTGGAGTTCCTTCAGTACAGATAGGGGGATTTCCAGGCTTCCGTCAGGAAGGGGCGCTTTTTTTATTTGGTAAGAAGCAGAGATTTCCGAGCCTGAACCAGTATAAGAGGCCCCTGTGTAATGAATAAAATCCTCTGTTCTTACGAGGTGCCGACGGTCTGCATTTTCTGCATCCCCCGCGGTTACAAGATAGCCGTGATTCTCAAGCAGGTATAAGGCTGGGGAGGTGATCCGTCCGGAGCCGAAATCGGGGAACCAGACACCATTGCCTCCATTTAACTGATACCAGTCTGACTTGTTGTAGCTGTATTCCAGATGCAGGCTGTCAGATTCAGGTGTGTTCCAATCCATTGTATAGGGGCGCAGCCAGGCTGTCTGCTGGCCTTCCCGGCACAGGCAGTCAGCGTTTGGAAGTATGTTCATTTGTTTCATATTTCAAAACTCCTCTCACGGCGGAAGTTTTTCTCCCGGTACTTTTTATGTATTGTAGCATATAGTAAAATAATTTACAAGAGAACAAGATTAAGGTAAAATATACAAGTTGATTCAATAAATAATCAATAAAAACGTAATAAAAGACTTGCAAATGCGCGTATATTACAATATAATTTCGGTAAAGATAAAATATTTTAGCTATTTGTAAAAAGAAAGGAGGATATTATTTGAAACGAACACAGACAGTATTATTGGGGGCGTTGGTTATGGGGGTTGTCTTATATGGATGTGGAAGTGCGCAGGGCGAGGAAATGTCACCGGAAGAGATCAAGGAAAATCAGAAAGGCTATACCACCGGTGCGTCGGTTCATGATCCATCCATACTTAAGGCAGACGATACCTATTATATTTTCGGTTCCCATATGGATGCGGCAAAGTCGGATGACCTGGTAAAGTGGTCCATGTTTGCTTCCGGTGTGGACGAAAATAATAAACTGTTTGCTAACTTATTTGAGGAACCCATGGAAGCTTTTTCTTTTGTGGGAAAAAACGATGCGGGCGGGTATTCCGTCTGGGCGCCGGATGTGGTTTTTAATGAGAAGATGGGAAAATATGTGATGTATTTTAGTACCAGTTCCACCTACAAGAAATCTACGATCTGTTTTGCCACAGCAGATGAACCGGATGGACCATATACTTTTCGGGATGTATTGATTCATTCGGGATTTACAAATCAGAACTGGGACACCATTAATTTTCAGGAGATCAACCCAGATGGAAAGATCACGGATTATCTCACAGCAGGCGATTATGATAACCTGCAGTGGCCAAATTGTATTGACCCAACGGTTTTCTATGATGCGGAGGGAAAGATGTGGATGACATACGGCTCATGGTCGGGTGGGATTTTCATTCTTGAGATTGACGAGGAGACAGGATACCCGATTCATCCGGAGGCGGACCCGGAAAACGGTGTGGATACCTACTATGGGAAACGTCTGCTTGGCGGTGGTCATAATTCCATCGAGGGGCCGTATATTATGTATGATGAGACAAGCAAATATTATTATCTTTTTGTTTCTTATGGTGAGCTTCAGGCAAAAGGGGGCTATCAGATGCGGGTTTTCCGTTCGGAAGATCCGGACGGACCGTACATAGATACAGCCGGACAGGAACTGGGAATGGTGGTGGACCACAGCAAATATGGTCTGAAGATGATGGGAAACTATACATTTCCCAGTTTGAGCTTTGTCTACATGGCGCCAGGGCACAACTCCGCCTTTGTGGATGACGACGACAGGATGTATGTGGTGTATCACCAGCGCTTTAAAAACGGGACAGAGGCTCATGAGCCAAGGGTGCATCAGATTTTCATCAATAAAAAGGGGTGGCCTGTAGCGGCACCTTTTAATACGTCTGGTGAGGTTTTGAAGGAATCCGGTTATGAAGAGAAAGACGTTTTGGGTACATACTATTATGTAAACCATGGCACAGACATCAGCTCGAAAGTACATAAATATGAGAGTATTGTTTTTGAAAAGGGTGGCGTCGTAAAAGACAGTGAAGGCGGAGCGTTGGGCCGTTTTTCTCTGGAAAAAGGAACTCCATATGTGACGGTTGAACTGAATGGTCAGAATTATGAAGGGGTAATGATCGAGATGAAAGAAGAGGCCGGAAACCGGACCATGTGTTTCACGGCGGCAGGAGACAATAACGAAACGATCTGGGGTGTACATTATTTTAAACAGGAGGACAAATAAATGGCAAAGTTGTATGTAAATGAGAAAAAAGTACAGGGGCATATCAATCCGGAGATTTACGGGCATTTCTCTGAACATCTGGGGAGATGTATCTATGAAGGACTTTATGTGGGAGAGGATTCGCCCATTCCCAATGTGAAAGGTATGAGAACGGATGTGGTGGAAGCGCTGAAAGAGATGAAAGTGCCTGTGCTCCGCTGGCCGGGCGGCTGTTTTGCCGATGAATATCACTGGAAAGACGGAATCGGTCCAAAAGAAAACAGGAAAAAAATGATCAATACCCACTGGGGAGGCGTAGTGGAAGACAACAGCTTCGGAACGCATGAGTTCTTTGAACTGTGCAGTCAGCTTGGCTGTAAGACCTATGTCAACGGCAATGTGGGTAGTGGGACAGTACAGGAAATGAGCGAGTGGGTGGAGTATATTACCTTTGACGGTGTTTCTCCTATGGCGGATCTGAGAAAAGAAAACGGGCATGAGAAACCGTGGAAAATTGACTATTTTGGTGTAGGTAATGAAAACTGGGGATGCGGTGGAAATATGACACCGGAGTATTATGGGAACCTGTACCGCAGATATCAGACTTATGTTCGCAGCTATGATAATGAAAAGCCTATCCGCAAAGTTTGCTGCGGGGCCAATGTAGCCGATTATTTCTGGACAGAAGGAGTATTAAACACCTGCTTTGCACAGCCGCAGCCGGGAAATGAGAAGGATAGGGGATTTATGGATATGCTGTCCCTTCACTACTATGTTCATCCCGAAGGCTGGGAAATAAAAGGAAGCGCCACGGAATTTGACGAGAAAGTATGGTACAAAAGTCTGAATAAAGCTCTTTATATGGAAGAACTGATCAACCGCCACGGTGCGATCATGGACAAATATGACCCGGAGAAGAGGATTGGAATGGCAGTGGACGAGTGGGGCTGCTGGTTCAATGTTGAGCCGGGTACCAATCCGGGATTCCTCTACCAGCAGAATACCATGCGGGATGCCCTGGTAGCAGGCCTGACTCTGGATATCTTTAATAAACATTGTGACAGGGTGAAAATGGCATGTCTGGCCCAGATCGTAAACGTGCTCCAGTCCGTGATCCTCACAGAAGGCGAGAAAATGCTCCTGACACCAACCTACCACGTATTTCATATGTACCGCACCCATCAGGATGCGGAACTGGTAGAAAGTTACATTGCAGACAATAAAACAGCCGAAGGTTCAGACGGAGAGTATGAAGTACCAAAACTCCACGAGTCTGTATCCATAGACAAAGACGGAATCCTGACCCTGACCCTGAACAATCTGTCAGTTACAGACAGCGAAAAAGTAGAAACCACTTTCGCTGAATGCAATCCCACAGAGGTCACGGCAACCATCCTGACCCAGGATATGAATGCCCACAATACGTTCGAGGATCCGGAACGTGTGAAAGAAGAGACCTTTGACAATTTTACAGTAACAGACAGAGGACTTTCCTTTACCATTCCGCCCTGCAGCATTGTTTCTTTTAGAATAAAGTAGTTATAACTTAAATTATAAAGAACCGTTCTGCCAGCTTTATTATAAAAAGCCGGCAGAACGGTTCCTTTATTTGGTTGATTACAGCGGACATTCGGATCTTATCCTTCTATGGCGCTATAGGAAATCTGTACATCAATATCCTGACTGTAATTTCCGAAATTTTTTCCGAAGATAGTTAGTCCACCCACATGCTTTGCATCTTTTTCTACTGCCAGCTTCAGCCGCAGCAGGCTTTGGGACGTGAGGTTGAAGCTGCGGATCCCCACATCGGAAATTTGTTTTCCGTCTATGAAGGTTCCTTTGTCATTGATGACCAGGAACTTCAGCAGACCGTATTGATTCAGGCTGGACAGCCACCAGGTAGGTGTGAAGGTACCTGGAACATCCCCGAAATCTCCGGGAGATATCCAGGAACCGATCTTGACGTCATTCAAATAGAAAGAAATATCGGAGGGCCAGTTGGGATTAAAACTGGGTGCTTCCGAGCAGATTTCCATAGAGATGGCAATTTGGTCAATCTTCTGTGCCGGCGGGATGAAGTTGGGAATCATATACTCAACATATCCCTGCGTGAACCAGAGAATATCCGCCTCATAATGGTCCGGATGGGCGAAATAACGGACATCATCCATCTCCCCTATCATATTGGTGGCAGAGGCCAGGCCGCAGGTGGGAGTCACCTGGAAATCGGAATAATGGCCCACCTTGACGGAAGCATTAAAGATGTTGGCATTTTCTGTCTGCGGTTCAAAGTCGATCAATATTTTATCCAGGAGCACCGAGCATTTTTTCTGGTTCCCATGGGATGCGGTTTCGTTTACGACAGAGATCAGGCCTGCTTCTTCCAGCTTCCGGATATGGCTGGTGAGGGCACCGTTGGTGATCTTCAGGTGTTGAGCAAGCTCGTTCATGTTCATGCCATCGCTTTTAAGCAGAATCTTGATGATTTCAACTCTTATCTCAGAGCCAAGGGCTTTGAAAATATTCAGTCCTTCTTCTAATGATTTAATGTGCAGCATTTGCGTTCCTCCAGTCTTGTGCGTAAAAATTAATAGATGTATCGACGACCATACAAGTTAAAAGAAAAAGGCCCTCTTTTTTACGACGTTAAATTTTAGAATTATATAAAGTATTATATCCTTTAATTTAAAAAAGTCAATATAATATGAAATAAATAAGGGCTTTTCTAAAATGAATCTCCTATTCTGCGGAAATATTGTTTAGATAAATGTAAAATATAAGGGAGGTATTAAAAGTAAATGTAAACTAATTTTGATTTTACATAAATAAATATTGACAAAAATATAATGAGTATTATACAATGTGAACATAAACCGGTACAAAACACACAAAAAATGTGCAATATGTACACTCGCGAGTGCATTAGTGGTACAAAATAGGAATGGATTTTTGTTTACTATGTTTATTTTTGGAAAATGAAAAGTAATTCAAACATTTGCAAAAAGATTTAGGAGGTTAAGGTATGAAGAAGAAATTAGTCAGTGCATTATTGGTTACAGCTATGGCAGCAAGTCTCCTGGCCGGATGCGGAGGAGATAAGGCAAGTTCTGCGGGGACAGACGGCGCAGACGCAGAGGATACACAGGACGCAGGGGCAGATGCGGAAGGGGAAGACGGTGAAGCAGAGCCGGAAGCAGTTACTACAGTAGGACCGGATTCAGGAACAAAGATGGAGATGTGGTCTTTCGTCGAACTGCACAACACGTTCTATGCACAGATGCTGGAAAAATGGAATGAGGAAAATCCTGACAGACAGATTCAAATGACCTTCACTACATATCCATTTGCTGATATGCACAACAAGATGATCATGGCGCTTCAGACAGGGGAAGGTGCACCGGATCTGTGCGATATTGAGAGAGGCCAGTTCCCCAACTTCCTGCAGGGTGAAGTACAGCTTTATCCGCTGAATGATGCTCTTGAGCCTTATATGGGAGATTTGGTGCAGTCACGTTTTGATATCTATTCCAAAGATGACAATTACTATGGCGCTCCTACTCATGTTGGTGCTACTGTTATGTTCTATAATGATGAACTGTTATCACAGTACGGGGTTGACTATACAACGATTAAGACCTGGGATGACTATACTGCAGCTGCAGAGACATTGAAAGAGGCATCAAACGGCGAGGTGAAGATGACTTCTGTCGATACAGGCGGTACAGACTGGATGTGGCTGGCAATGGCTGAGTACGGTGATGACCAGGTGGATAAGGACGGCAAGGCTGTGATCCCGGAATCCATGGAGAAAATGCTTACCATGCAGCAGGGATGGCTGGACGATGAACTGGCTATGGTTTCTCCGGACGGACACGTTGATCTGGAAGCGGGATTCCAAAACATTCTGGACGGCAACATTGCTTCTTTCCCGAAAGCTTTATGGTATATGAGCCGTTTCCTGGATTACATGCCTGAAGAATCCGGCAAATGGGCTATGGCTCCCTGCCCGGTATTTGAAGAGGGACAGCCTCGGTCCGTTGGTATCGGCGGTACAGGTACAGTTGTGACCAACCAGTCCTCTGATCCGGAACTGGCAGCAGACTTTATCGCCTATGCAAAATGCTCGGAAGAAGGCTGTAAGGGAATCTGGGAGAACCTTGGATTTGATGTCTGCAACACTGCAGTTTGGGAAGATACAAGCATTACACAGGATACCAGCAACAAGTTCATTGCATTCTTTAAGACAAACCCATTCGATGTTCTGAATGAGATAAAAGATGAGATCGCAGCTATTACCGTAAATGAAAATACGTTTACATTAGGTGACTACATGTGCACAACTACCCTGAACAATGTGCTTCAGGATGGTATGGATGTGAAAGAGGCGATCCAGGATGCGCAGGATTACGTTGATTTGGAGCAGGATATAGACTGATGTAAATCTGGGTGATCGTAACGAAACAGAAAATTGCCCGGAGTGGTTTCACTCCGGGTAGTTTTTCAAGAGGGAGATGAATATATGAAAAAATTTAAGAAATTCTTCTATTCCCAGAAGGCTGCTCCGTGGGTGTTCGTATTGCCATTCATTCTGAGTTTCGCCATATTCTGGATATATCCGCTGTTTAGTGCATTTAAGATGAGCTTCGAGTCCATAAAACCGGGACAGATTGAGTGGGTAGGCATTTCCAACTATACAAAACTGCTGCGTGACAGTGCATTTCATATTGCGCTGAAGAACAGTGCCACATACATGATCGGAACGCTGGTTCTGCTGATCCCATTTCCCATGCTTTTTGCTGTGCTGATGGACAGCCGTCTGGTGAAGGCAAAGGGCCTGTGGAAAGCCATTCTTTACATACCGGCTTTGACCAGTGTAGTGATTTCAGGTACTTTGTTCCGTCTGATGTTCTCTGAGTATTCCACTGGACAAATGAATGTGCTGATGGAATTGTTGGGAAAAGCCCCTGTAGCCTGGCTGAAAAATGGGACAACGGGTATGATCGCCCTCTTGATCCTGGCCTGCTGGCGGTGGACCGGAGTCAATATGCTCTATTTTGTGTCGGGCCTTAAAGGTATTGATGGCGCCCTGTATGAGTCGGCAGATATTGACGGTGCCAATTCCTGGCAGAAATTCCGTTATGTGACACTGCCTCTTTTAAAACCCACCTCAATTTATGTTTTGACGATCAGTGTATATGCCGGACTGGCAATGTTCCTGGAATCATTCATGTTGTGGAACGGAAACTCCTCACCGAAAAATATCGGTCTTACTATTGTAGGATATTTGTACAAGAGGGGGATTGAGAGAAATCAGATGGGATATGCGGCAGCGGTTGGTGTGGTGCTGTTGGTGATCGCACTTATCATCAACTTTGTACAGTTAATATTAAATGGCACATTTAAGAAGGAGGAGAGATGATCATGAGTGCAGTTTCCTCTGATAAAAGAAAGATGGGTATGAAAAAGAAGAATACGATTCTATCTGTGATATCAACTGCCTTTTTTGCTGTATTGGGATTTATCGTAGTGTTTCCCCTGATCGCGGGAGTTCTGGCGTCTTTCAGGCCCGGGCGTGAATTGATCCGGAGAGGCCTCAGCGTTAACCTTGATTTTTCATCTATGACGCTCAGTAATTATACATACCTGTTTTCCGGGAATGCTGATTCCAAAAAATATTTTATGTGGTTCAAGAACAGTTTGGTACTGACGGTTGTGACCGTGGTGCTGACACTGCTCATCTGTTATCTGGTAGCGTATGGACTCTCCATGTATGAGTTTAAGTTGAAAAATGTTCTTTTTTTCTTGGTAATAGCCACTATGATGGTACCATTTGAAATCCTTATGCTTCCGCTGTATCAGGAAATGATCGATCTGAAACTGATGAATACTTCCGCAGGTGTTATATTGCCCGGTATATGCGGTGCGTCCACGGTGTTTTTCTTCCGGCAGTATATGATCGGCCTGCCAAAAGAACTGCTGGATGCAGGAAGGATTGACGGGGCTACAGAATACGGGATTTGTTTTAAGATCATGCTTCCCATTACAAAACCGGCGTTTGCGGCCATGACGATCCTCTGTGCTATGGGGGCATGGAATAATATGCTGTGGCCTATGATGATTTTCCGGGATGCTGACAAATTTACGCTGCCCATTGGCTTGAATACACTGCTCACACCTTATGGCAACAACTATGATGTGCTGATCGCTGGATCCATGTTTGCGATCATTCCTATATTTGTCATCTTCCTTTGCTTCCAGAGATATTTTATAGAAGGTCTTACAACCGGTGCTGTGAAGGGATGATGTGGGACCGAAGCCTGACTGCCGCAAAAGCCGGACGCATGGAAGGATGCGGAAAAGCTTTTGCGGTTTTGTTATCAACAACTTGTTGATATGACCATACAACTAGTATAATAAAAGAAAAAGAGTATAGAAGACCGGAGGTTTTTCATTATGAGCAGACGCGCAAAAATGGTGCTGGATAAGGAATTCCGTATCGCACCTGTAGACAAAAGAATTTATGGTTCCTTCATTGAGCATCTGGGACGTGCCGTGTACGAAGGCATCTATCAGCCGGGACATCCGGCGGCGGACAAAGACGGATTCCGTCAGGATGTGGTACAGCTTGTAAAAGAGCTGGATGTGCCGATCATCCGCTATCCGGGCGGAAACTTTGTATCCAATTTTTACTGGGAAGATTCCGTAGGCCCGGTTGCCAACCGTCCTCACCGTCTGGAGCTGGCCTGGAGAAGCCTGGAGAAAAATGAGGTTGGCCTCAATGAATTTTCAAACTGGGCAAAACAGGTAAATTCAGAGGTGATGATGGCAGTGAACCTGGGCACAAGAGGGATTTCCGATGCCTGCAATCTGCTGGAATACTGCAACCATCCCTCGGGAACAAAATACAGTGATATGCGTGTCAGCCACGGCGTAAAAGACCCGCATAACATCAAAGTGTGGTGCCTGGGCAACGAGATGGACGGCCCGTGGCAGATCGGCCACAAGACCATGGAAGAGTACGGACGACTGGCTGAGGAGACGGCTAAGGCTATGCGCCTCATTGACCCCAGTATTGAACTGGTATCCTGCGGAAGCTCCAACCGCGATATGCCTACCTTCCCGGACTGGGAGGCAGTGACACTGTCCCATACATATGATCATGTGGATTACATTTCCATGCACCAGTATTACGGCAACAGGGACAATGACAGCAATGATTATCTGGCCCAGTCTGATGATATGGATGACTTTATCCGCACTATCATATCCACCTGTGATTATGTGAAAGCCAAAAAACGCAGCAAAAAAGTCATGAATCTGAGCTTTGACGAATGGAACGTGTGGTTCCACTCCAATGCAGCGGATGATGATATCACAGAGAACCATCCGTGGCAGGTGGCACCGCCTATGCTGGAGGATATCTATAACTTTGAGGATGCCCTGCTTGTAGGCCTGATGCTCATCACTTTGATCAAGCACGCGGACCGTGTGAAGATGGCATGCCTTGCGCAGCTTGTAAATGTGATCGCCCCCATCATGACGGACGCAGCAGGCGGTGCATGGAAACAGACCATTTTCTATCCGTTTATGCACGCTTCCAAATACGGACGCGGCGAGGCACTTCTGCCTGTTATGAACAGCACCAAACACGCCACAGCAAAGCACGATGAGATCACTGACATTGAGTCCGTAGCTGTCTTTCATGAGGAGGCAGATGAGGTGACCATCTTTGCCGTGAACCGTAATCTGGAGGAAGACGTGGAGCTTCAATCAGACGTGAGAAGCTTTGAGGGATACCGGATCCTGGAACACATTGTTCTGGAAAATGAGGACCTGAAAGCAGTAAACGGCCTTGGAATGGAAAAAGTAGCCCCCGTAAATGCGGATGACCGCAGCAAACTGGACGGCGGTGTTATCACCAGTGTACTGAAAAAAGCATCCTGGAATGTGATCCGTCTAGGAAAATAGAAGCGAATAATATCTACCGCACAGCCTGTAAAAGTGATATAATACATCACTACAGGCTGTGCGTTTTTTGTACCGGGCGCAGCGGAAGAGGGGCGCAGACGGCTGCACTTTAGTGTGTCTGAAAATCCATTCCGACAATCTGCACGCCACACTTTGACGCGCAGGTCCGGCAGGCTGAACACTTATACAAGGGGAAATTGAAATGAAACAAAAGACAAGAGATATGACAAGCGGGAAGCCGGCAGGTATTATCGTTTCCTTTGCCCTTCCCCTCATGCTGGGAAATGTATTCCAGCAGCTATATAGCGTAATGGACAGTGTGATCGTAGGCAGGGGAGTAGGGGTGGAAGCCCTGGCTGCCCTGGGGACATCGGACTGGCTGAGTTTTACTGCCATGGGCGGGATCACAGGCGTGGCCCAGGGGTTTTCCGTGCTGATCTCCCAGTGTTTTGGGGCAAAAGATGAAAAACGTCTGAAGAAAGCAGTGGCTATGTCTGTGTGGACCGGAAGCCTGATCACCCTGCTGGTCATGGCGCTCTTTATCTGCAATCTGTCGCGGCTGCTTGGACTGCTGCGTGTACCGTCAAATATTCGGGAGCCGGCCTACAACTACCTGCAGATCCTCATGTTCGGACTTGTGGCAACGGCGCTTTACAACATCTGTTCCGGAATTCTCCGGGCCATGGGGGACAGCCGGACGCCCCTTCGTGCCATGATCGGTGCGTCCGCTGTGAATATTATCCTGGACCTTATCTTTGTTCTGGTATTCCACTGGGGTGTGGAAGGTGCTGCACTGGGAACTGTGCTGGCCCAGGTCTGCTCCGGCACCATCTGCTTTCTGCAGCTGAAAAAATACGGTATTTGGAACATAGAGAAAACCGACTGGAAATGGGACTGGGATATGGCAAAGCACCTGCTGGGCCTTGGGATTCCCGTGGCGTTCCAGAATGTGATCATTGGTTTCGGCGGTATTGTCATCCAGTATGTCATCAATGGATTTGGTCTTCTGTATGTTGCCGGCTTTACGGCTACCAACAAGCTGTACGGACTTCTGGAGCTGGCAGCAGTCTCCTTCGGTTATGCCACATCCTCCTTTGTGGGGCAGAATCTGGGCGCGGGGGAATACGGCAGGATCAAGGAAGGTGTGCGCGCCTCAGCAAAAATATCCATAGGCATCGCGGTGGCCATCGGAGCGGTCCTCCTTCTTTTCGGGCACAGCATTCTGAAAATATTTATCTCCTCAGAGGCATCCAATGCATCAGAGGTACTGACCATTGCATATAATTATCTGGCGGTCATGGGGGCAACGCTGATCATCCTCTATCTGCTCCACATCTACCGATCTGCCCTGCAGGGCATGGGTGACACGCTCATCCCCATGTGCTCCGGGATCGCGGAGCTGGTCATGAGAATCCTGATCGCCCTGCTGCTGCCCCTTTTAATAGGAAAGGAAGGTATCTATTTTGCGGAGACAGGCGCCTGGCTGGGCGCTATGGTTATCCTCATGGTGGCGTATAGAAAGCGGATCAGTTCAGACAGGTCTGCGCATTTACTGCGCTGACCGTATGAAGAAGTAGTGCCAGCAGGCATTCAGCCCATCGCGAAGCGATTTTTAATGGCTGGATGCGTAACGGTTCAGCTTGTCTGAACTGTTACCAGAAAGCCGATCAAGCGGCTGGATTAGCGGAATTGACTATTTACAACACTGCTTTTTTATAATAAAATAAAAAACAGTTGTTATCCGCCAAAAACAGACAGATGTCTGCAGCTAAAAGTCCGCCGATAACAAGACATTCCATAGAACATAAAACGGGAGGAAAGAGACATGGGAAAAGTAACAATACCAGAGAACTATCATTCATGCTTATCCAGTTATGAGACACAGGAAGCGATTGGTATCATCAAGAATCTGATGCAGAAAAAACTATGTTTGGCTTTAAATCTGAAAAGAGTGACAGCGCCGGTTTTCGTAGATCCGGCTTCCGGTCTGAATGATGATCTGAACGGTGTGGAGCGCCCTGTAACATTTGACATCCCGGATGCAAATATGAACGCCCAGGTGGTGCATTCCCTGGCAAAATGGAAACGAATGGCCCTTTACCGCTACGATTTCCATGTGGGAAAAGGGATCCTCTGTGATATGAATGCCATCCGCAGGGACGAGGAACTTGACAACCTGCATTCCGCTTACGTGGACCAGTGGGACTGGGAAAAGATCATCACAGCAGAGGACAGGACCATAGATTACCTGAAGGATACTGTGACCAGGATCGTAAATTCTATCTGTAATGCGCTGGAAGAGGTGAAATACCACTATGAGAATCTGGACACAGAGCTGTGCCGTGAGGTATCCTTCATCACTTCCCAGGAACTGGAGGATCGGTATCCGGACCTGACTCCAAAAGAGAGGGAGAACGCCTACGCAAAAGAGAAGAAGACTATTTTCATCATGCAGATCGGTGATTTGCTGAGATCAGGGGAAAAACATGACGGTCGTGCGCCGGACTATGATGACTGGAAGTTAAACGGCGACCTTTTGTTCTGGCATGAGCCGCTCCAGTGTGCTATGGAGATCTCTTCCATGGGAATCCGTGTGGATGCAAAAACCTTGAGCGAACAGCTTGAAAAAGCCGGTTGCAACCAGAGAAGAGAACTGACTTTCCATAAAATGCTCTTAAATAATGAACTGCCCCTGACCATAGGCGGAGGCATCGGCCAGTCCAGAGTCTGTATGCTCCTTCTGAAAAAAATACATGTGGGTGAGGTACAGTCCTCCATCTGGGACGAAGCCACTCTGACTGCCTGCGGCAAAGCAGGAGTTGAAATCTTATAAAGGATTCCGCAGCCAGGCAAAGTTCCCAGCGCCCAAAGCGATTCTGCATGGGGGTTGTCTGTATCTTTGAGGGGAGTGTACGGTTATAATTACCGTACTGTCACAGGGAAATGAGTAACTGTTCACATCTTACATCCTGCAGGGTATATGGGACAGATCAAGCACAAAGAGGAAAGATACGATATGGAGATACAGGAAATATTGAAACAGGTGAAAAACGGAGAGATGTCCATGGAGGATGCGGAGGGGATGCTGAAGAAGCTTCCTTATGAGGATCTGGGATATGCCAAGCTGGACCACCACCGCAAAGTCCGTTCCGGTTTTGGGGAAGTGGTATTCTGCTCCGGCAAGGCCACAGACCATCTGGTAGGCATTTACCAGCATTTTTATGAGCAGGACGGCTGCGTTCTGGGCACCAGGGCCAGGGAGGACCAGTATCTTGCCGTGAGAGAAGTGCTCCCCCAGGTTCAGTATGACCCCCTCTCCCATATACTTGTCATCGAGAAAGAAGGGGCTGTGAAAGAGGGATGCGTGGCGGTCTGTACAGGCGGCACATCCGATATTCCGGTGGCTGAGGAGGCTGCCAGAACAGCGGAATATTTCGGCGCCAGCGTGGAGCGTATCTACGATGTAGGTGTAGCCGGGATTCACCGTCTTCTCTCGCAGCAGGACCGTCTCCGCCATGCCAACGCCATTGTGGCAGTGGCCGGAATGGAAGGCGCCCTGGCGGGCGTGGTTGCAGGTCTTGTGGAAGTGCCGGTCATAGCAGTGCCCACCTCCATAGGATATGGGGCCAACTTCGGCGGCCTGTCAGCGCTTCTTACCATGCTGAATTCCTGCGCGGAGGGAATCTCCGTGGTAAATATAGACAATGGTTTCGGCGGAGGGTACATGGGTGCCCAGATAAACCGATTGATATGCAGAAAATAGATGGTACAGCCGGTCGGATGTGCGGAGCTTTTCGGGCAGAACGGTATGATCTGCAGCCTGTCTCTGCACAGACATAAAAGGGTTACTGTACACTCCGTGTCCAGTAACACGCTTCGCGATGCACAGATATGGAGCATTCTGCACCTTATCGCGCTGGCTGCCTCGGGATTTTCATGCTTCCGGCATGAAAACGCCTCACGGTACAGTGGCCTGTGTAAAGTAACATAAAAGGAACCGGGAAGATCACAGGTCTTCCCGGTTCCTTGCGTTATATCTGTATTTGTGATAAAGGGTAAGGTATTAGTCAGTCTGAGAGATATTCCCCCCACACATACCCTGTTTCCCCCTCATAGACGATCCGGTGCCAGCCGTTATCGCAGATTCCGGTCCGTGTCACGGTGGCGCCGCCCTGCAGAACCCCAAGGACTTCCGCCTGACTTGCTGCGTCTGCTCTTACATTTACAGGGCTTTTCACTGTGACAGTCTCTGTCTTCTCCTCCACCTCAGTGCCGGAATCCGGCTCATCGTATCCGGCCTTGCCGGAATGGAATCCTTCCGCATCCCCGCTGGGGGAAATCACTTTTGTCCCGTCTGTTGGCAGCAGTCCCGCATTATCGTCTGTTGTGATGATCTTTCTAAGCCGCACCTTGCTGGTATCCGTCCCATCCAGGGGACCTACATAGATCAGCGTCACTTCATTGCCGGGAATAATTCCGTTTTTACAGTCAAGTTCAGCTTTCGTCATATCAAAAGTCAGTTTTTCATTATCTGAAGTGATCACACTGATTTCTTTTCCGGTAAAGGCCGTCACGGTTCCATCCATGGAAGCAGACACAGAGTCCAGTGCAGCCTCTTCCTCTGCGGCGCTGTCATCCTTGCCGCAGGCGTTAAGCACAGTCAGACACAGGACAGACAGCAGCAGCAGGAGAAGATATTTCAGTTTGTCTTTCATTCCTTATATCCCCTTTCCCATTTTCTAATATTTTAAAGTATTTCGGTAAAATGTCAACGAAAGTTTTTCTAAAGTCTTATTGGCGGAGCCGTTTTTCCAAATGTTTTTTAAAAAAGAGGAGGAATGCCGCAACTGCCATGACAGAGGCAATCCCATCTGCGATCGGCTGAGCATAAAACGCACTTTTGGCTCCGAAAAAGATAGGAAGAAAAATGGTAAAGAGCATATAATCCCCTTTTCGGAACATGGAGAGGAACAGTGCAGTTCTGGAAAGCCCAAGTGCTGTAAATCCATCCACAAATACATACTGGAAGCTGAGGGGAATGATCAGCATTGTAAATACACCGATTCCCCATGTGGAGAGAGAGACCAGAGACGGTTCATCTGTAAAGATCCTGATAAAGTACCCCGGAACGACCCTGGAGAGCACAAACATCACGGTTGTAAAACAAAGACACAGCAGCAGAATATATTTTTCCGCTTTTTTCACTCTGTCCACAGCCTTGGCACCGTAATTGTAGCTGAGTATGGCCTGTGTTCCGCTGGATATTCCCAGCATGGGGCCTGTGATAAGCATCATGTAACTCTGCACAATGGTGGCGCAGGTGATGAGCGTATCGCCCTCGCCGGGTCCGCCGTACTTCTGCAGCATGGCATTTAAGACAATGATGATAACGCTGTCAGTGGCCAGGATCAGGAACGGGGAGACTCCCAGTATCAGGATCCGCTTTATGATCATGGGGGACCAGGCCGGTTTCCTGAGTAATGTGATCTTGATGGGAACCTTTTTGCCTATGAGGAAGCAGAAGGCAAAGGCGCAGGAGGCAAACTGTGCAATGACGGTGGCGATGGCCGCGCCTGCCACATCCATATGCAGGACAAAGATAAAGACCGGGTCCAGGATCATGTTGGTGACAGCCCCTATCAGCACAGTGGTCATTCCCACACCGGGAAATCCCTGGCAGGTGATAAAATAGTTCAGCCCGATCGCCATGAGCGCAAAAAAGGTTCCTGCGGTGTATATGGTGAGGTAGGTATCCGCGTATACAAAGGTTGCAGCACTTGCCCCGAACCAAAGCAGGAGATATTTTTTGGTCAGGAGAAAAAGGAAAGTCAGCAAAGCGGAGAAGACCACCAGCATGGCAAAGCTGTGGGCCAGTATGGACTGTGCCTGTTTCTTCCGCCCGGCACCAAGGCGCATGGACATGAGGATAGAGCCGCCCAGTCCTATGAGGGTTCCAAAGGAGGTGAGGAGGGTGACAATAGGTCCGCATATTCCCACGCCCGCCAGTGCCAGATCCCCAATCTTGGGAATGTTGCCAATGAACATTCTGTCAATGATGCTGTAGAGCACAGTGACGAACTGGGCGATCATGGAGGGCACGGCCAGTTTGAGGACCAGCACCCACACCTTGTCCCTGCCCAGATCAGTTGTCTGTTTCATGATTTTAAGTATCCTTTCGTCTCTATTATTATGATGGCAGAACCGCAGATATTCTTATGCGGAAGTTCTGCGGGCTGCCGGCAATCTTTTACATCACGATTCCATTATAAAGAAAAAGCAGTAATTTGTCATCTGTATTTCATGATTTCCATTTGCGCGCGGCGAAACACAAATGGACTGTCTGTTCAAAGCTGTGGACGCTTCATAATTTCCATTTGCGCGTGCGGCGAAACACAAGTGGACTGTCTGTTCAAAGCTGTGGACACTTCATGATTTCCGTTTGCGCGCGCGGCGAAACACAAGTGGACTGTCTGTTCAAAGCTATGGACGCTTCATGATTTTCGTTTGTGTGTGCGGCGAAACACAAGTGGACTGTCTGTTCAAAGCTGTGGACGCTTCATGATTTCCATATGCGTGTGCAGCGAAACACTGCCGGTAATGCTGGAATTTGCAGGGGAGCGGTAAAACAGCTTGCACCTCGTAAACAGCCTATGTTATAATTTCCTCAAAGAAGGTCCAAAGCAGCCGTTCGATTGTATGAACGGTTACGGCTGAAAAGAGGCTTTCTATAATTTGGCTATTGATAGGTTGACTTTTGGGAGCACTGCATCAGCAGTGTTTTTTTGAGCGATTCATATGAATCCATGCAGGCTGCCCAAAAACGGAGAGGAATGGATTATGCTTAAGATTAAAGAGTATGTGAAGGTGAACAGTCTGGAAGAAGCCTATGAGCTGAACCAGAAAAAATCATCCCGCGTGCTTGGGGGAATGGTCTGGATGAAGATGATGAACCGAAGTGTGGGGACTGCCATTGATCTGTCGGGACTTGGACTGGACACAGTGAAAGAGACAGAGGATGAGTTTGTGATCGGCTGTATGGCCTCCCTGCGGACTCTGGAGACACATGCCGGGATAAACACTTATACGGACGGAGCAGTGCGGGAGAGCCTGCGGCACATTGTGGGGGTGCAGTTCAGAAATTGTGCAACTGTGGGCGGCAGCATTTATGGCAGATTTGGGTTTTCGGATGTGCTTACTATGTTTTTGGCGCTGGATTCTTATGTGGAGCTGTTTGGAGGCGGCAGGATCTCCATGGAAGAGTTCTCTAAGAGGAAGGCGGACAGGGATATCCTGGTGAATATCATTGTTAAGAAACACGCACAGAGATCCGTGTATTTGAGCCAGAGGAATGCCAGCACAGATTTCCCTGTTCTGGCCTGTGCGGTATGTCTCGACGAGGAGGGTATGCGGCTTTCCATCGGGGCAAGACCGGGCAGGGCGGTCCTTATGAAAGAGGCAGCAGAAACCCCTGTGAACAATGAAAATATGAGTCCAAAGGAGTGGAACAGACAGGCAGAGCTGCTGGCAGAGAAGGCAGCCAAAAGTATAACCACAGGAAGCAATATGCGGGCTTCAAAGGAATACAGGACTCATCTGGTCCGCGTTCTGGCAAAAAGGGCGCTGCTGGCAGCAGGAGGTATGGGAAATGGAAATTAAATTTACTCTAAACGGAAAAAAAGTACAGACAGAGGCTGCTCCGGATCTGCTGCTTCTGGACCTTCTGCGGGAGAAGGGCTGTTACAGTGTGAAACGGGGATGCGAGACAGCCAACTGTGGTCTGTGCACGGTATGGATGGATAAAAAGCCGGTACTGTCCTGCAGTATGCTGGCAGTGCGTGCAGACGGACGTGAGATCGTGACCCTTGAGGGAATGCAGAAAGAAGCGGAGGAGTTCGGTTCCTTTTTGGCAGACCAGGGGGCAGAGCAGTGCGGATTCTGCAATCCGGGCTTTCTTATGAATGTCTTTGCTATGCTGGAGGAGATCCAGGACCCCACAGAAGAGGAGATTGGGGAGTACCTGTCCGGCAACCTCTGCCGTTGTTCCGGGTTTATGGGGCAGACAAGAAGTATCCTGGCATTTTTAAAATATAAGAAGGAACAGAGGGAAGGAGGCAGTGACAGATGAGTTATGTAAACAAACCGGTGAGAAAAAAAGATTCCATGGCTCTTGTTACCGGTCAGCCGGTGTACACGGATGACTTGGCACCGAAGGACTGTCTCATAGTGAAGGTGCTGCGAAGCCCCCATGCCCATGCGTGGATAGAGGAAATTAAGACTGACAATGCCATGAAAGTTCCGGGGATTGCCTGTGTTCTCACATATGAGGATGTGCCCGGGGAGAGGTTTACCATGGCTGGGCAGACTTACCCGGAATTCAGCCCTTATGACAGGCTGATCCTGGACCAGAGAATGCGCTTTGTGGGAGACGCCGCTGCCATTGTTGCGGGGGAGACGGAAAAAGCCGTGGACCGTGCGCTGAAAATGATCAAGGTGAAATACAAAGTGCTGGAGCCTGTCCTGGATTTTCATGAAGCAAAGGACAATGCAGTCTGTATCCATCCGGAGGATAACTGGGAGTCACGTTTTCCTGTGGGGGCGGACAATAAACGGAATCTATGCGCCCACGCGGAGGAGGGCACCGGGGATGTGGAGCAGATCCTGGCAGACTGCGACTGTGTGGTGGAGCGGACATATCACACAAAGGCCAACCAGCAGGCAATGATGGAGACCTTCCGCAGCTATACTTACATGGACCATTTCGGAAGGCTGAATATTGTGTCCTCCACCCAGGTGCCCTTTCATGTGAGAAGGATCCTGGGACGCGCACTGGGGATCGGAGCGTCCAAAGTCCGTGTCATCAAACCACGTATTGGCGGCGGCTTTGGTGCAAAGCAGACAGTAGTGGCGGAGGTCTATCCTGCGATGGTGACCGTGAAGACAGGGAAGCCGGCAAAGATGATATTTTCACGCTATGAGTCCCAAATCTGTTCTTCACCCCGCCATGAGATGGAATTAAAGGTCCGTATCGGTGCGGATAAGGAAGGCACCATCCGGGCTATTGATGTGTACACGCTGTCAAATACAGGTGCGTTCGGTGAGCACGGCCCTACTACGGTGGGACTGTCCGGGCACAAATCCATTGCCCTTTACCGGAACACCGAGGCATACCGTTTTGTGTACGATGTGGTCTATACGAACCAGATGTCAGCCGGAGCTTACAGAGGATACGGAGCCACCCAGGGTATTTTTGCGGTGGAGTCAGCGGTGAACGAGCTGGCGGAAAAGCTGCATATGGACCCGGTTGTGCTGCGTGAGAAAAATATGACAAAAGAGGGCGGCAGA
Organism: Blautia hominis; assembly: GCA_002270465.1. Lineage (GTDB taxonomy): Bacteria > Bacillota > Clostridia > Lachnospirales > Lachnospiraceae > Blautia > Blautia hominis. The sequence goes on along the minus strand of NQOF01000009.1, from coordinate 21,845 downwards.
TTTATCGGTTATGACGGCGGCACAGAGGTGACAAGCTGTGCCCTGGACCGCTGTATGGAAAGAGCCAAAGAGATGCTTGGATGGGATGAAAAATATCCTTGCAGGGTGATGGAGAACGGTAAAGTCCGCGGCGTGGGCGTTGCCATGGCTATGCAGGGTTCCTCCATCGCGTGTGTGGATGTGGGAGGTGCCTCTGTGAAGCTGAATGAGGACGGATCCTACACCTTGAGTCTGGGCGCTACGGATATGGGGACCGGCTGTGATACCGTGCTCTCCCAGATGGCAGCTGATACCCTTGGAACAGAGTTTGACAATATTGTAGTGTTTGGGGTGGATACCGATATATCCCCATATGATTCCGGTTCCTACGCATCGGCAACCACATATCTTGCGGGAAAAGCAGTGGTGAAGGCGTGTGAAAATCTCAGGGAGCGTATCTGGACCCTGGGCGCTGAAATGCTGGAGACATCCAGGGAGGACACGGAATTTGACGGCAGCAAAGTGTGCAGAAAAGACGGAAGTGCCGCGGTCAGCCTGGAAGAAATCGGTATCCGTGGGACTTTCGGTAACAATAATTCTCTTCAGGTAACGGAAAATGCCTCCTCCCCCATCTCACCGCCGCCATTTATGGTAGGCATGGCAGAAGTGGAAGTGGACCGGGAGACCGGAGCCGTGGAAATGATCGATTATGTGGCAGTCGTGGACTGCGGGACACCCATCAACCCCAACCTTGCCAGGGTGCAGACAGAGGGCGGTATTGCCCAGGGGATCGGCATGGCTCTTTTTGAGGATATCCAGTACAGCCAGCGTGGACAGATGCTGAACAATTCCCTGATGCAGTACAAGATCCCCACACGTCTCGATGTGGGAAAGATCCGTGTGGATTTTGAGAGCAGCTTTGAAGGAAGCCATCCTTTCGGCGCCAAATCCATCGGTGAGATCGTGATCGACACCCCCTGTCCGGCCATCGCGGCGGCAGTCTGCAACGCCACAGGGGTGAGGGTTTCCGAGATGCCCATCACACCGGAAAAAGTAGCCATGGGAATTGCAGGAATTGATTCTGATAATTGCAAAAAAGGCGAATTTTGACGATATTTAGACAGTTATTTTGGTACCTTGAACAGGCTGGCGATTCCCGGTGAGACTGATAAAAACCGGGAGAAAAAATCAAGGAGAGGTAGAAAATGAAACAACAAGAAAGTGAAAAGAAAATCTTGTGGTACAGCCTTGCGTTTATGGCATTTTCCACTGTTTGGGGATTCGGAAATGTGATCAATGGATTCTCAGAGTACGGCGGATTAAAGGCAATCATATCCTGGGTGATCATATTTGCCATATATTTTGTGCCATATGCACTGATGGTAGGCGAGCTGGGCAGTGCCTTCAAGGATGCGGGCGGCGGTGTCAGCTCCTGGATCCTGGAGACTATAAGCCCGAGAATGGCTTACATGGCCGGATGGACATACTGGATCGTCCACATGCCTTATATTTCCCAGAAGCCAAGTGCTTCCTTTATTGCAGCAAGCTGGGCGATCTTCAGGGACAACCGGATCAGCTCCATGAACACAAGAGTGCTGCAGGTTTTATGTCTGGTATTATTCCTGTTTGCTGTCTGGGTGGCATCCAAGGGGATCAATGTGCTGAAAAAGCTATCCACACTGGCGGGTTCCACCATGTTTATCATGTCCCTGCTGTTTGTGGTCATGATGCTGGCAGCTCCGGCTATCACTCATGCAAATGTACTGGATATAGATTGGTCTGTGAAGACCTTCATGCCGTCTTTTGATGCGAAGTTTTTACTGAACCTGTCCATTCTGGTGTTTGCCGTGGGCGGATGTGAGAAGATATCTCCGTATGTAAATAAGACAAAGAATCCTGCGAAGGATTTCTCAAAGGGCATGATCGCCCTGGCTATCATGGTTGCCGTCTGCGCTATGCTGGGAACCGTTGCCATGGGTATGATGTTTGACTCCAACAACATTCCGGAAGACCTTATGACAAATGGTGCCTACTATGCCTTCCAGACCCTGGGAGAGTATTACGGACTGGGCAACTTCTTCGTGGTGGTATATGCGATCTGTAACCTGATCGGACAGTTTACGGTTATGATCATCTCCATCGACGCGCCCCTCCGTATGCTGCTTGACAATGCGGATGACAATTTCATCCCTGCGTCCATGTTCAAACAGAATAAACACGGCACTTATACAAACGGCCACAAGCTGGTCATGATCATTGTGTCCATTCTGATCATTGTTCCGGCGATCGGGATCGGAAGCGTGGATACCCTGGTACGCTGGCTGGTAAAGGTGAACTCGGTTTGTATGCCTCTGCGTTACCTCTGGGTGTTTGTGGCGTACATTGCCCTGAAGAAAGCAGGGGAGAGATTCCCGGCGCAGTACCGTTTTGTGAAGAACAGGACTTTAGGCGTTATTTTGGGCGCATGGTGTTTCCTGTTCACTGCATTTGCGTGTATTCTGGGTATCTATTCTGAGGATACTTTCCAGTTTGTGCTGAACATTGTGACTCCCTTCGTACTGATCGGACTGGGATTCATTATGCCGCAGATCGCAAAACGTTCCAAAGCAAAGGGGCAGGCATAAATAACGGCAGGGGTGTGCGGCAACACATACCACTGCAGAAAGAGCGTCTGGCTGCCAAACGGCAGCCGGGCGTTTGTTATTCAAATTCCTGTTGGCAGAACCGGGCCGGACAGGTACAATAGAAAATAGGAAGTCCCATGAGCGGACAGAATTCAAGGAGGAAGATTTTATGTACAGAGAAACAGCAGAACAGCTTCTGGCCTTTATTGAGAAAAGCCCAAGCTGCTTTCACGCCATTAAAAATATGAAGGAAATCCTTTCGGCAGATGGTTTTGCAGAGCTGAAAGAGGAAGACAAGTGGGAGATTACTAAGGGGGGCAGATATTTTGTCACCAGAAATGACTCCTCCATTGTGGCATTTACCATTCCGGAGACCGGATTTATGGGATACCGGATCATGGCCAGCCACAGCGATTCCCCTACTTTCAAGATCAAGGAAAATCCGGAGATGGAAGTGGACCATAAGTATGTGAAGCTGAATGTGGAGCGTTACGGTGGTATGCTCTGCGCTCCCTGGTTTGACCGTCCCCTTTCCGTAGCCGGAAGAGTGATCGTAAAAGAGGGAGAAGCTTTTGTCACAAAGCTTGTGGATGTGGACAGGGACCTTCTGATGATCCCTAATCTGGCAATCCATATGAACCGGGAAGTCAATGACGGGTACAAATATAATGCGCAGGTGGATATGCTTCCCCTGTACGGTGATATTTCCTCTAAAGATACCTTTATGAGGACGATTGCAGAGAACGCAGGTGTGAAGGAGGAAGACATTTTAGGACATGATATTTTCCTGTATAATCGTGTAAAGGGAAGTATCTGGGGGGCTAATGAGGAATTTGTATCCTCCTCACGTCTGGATGATTTGCAGTGTGCTTTCTCCTCTCTTCAGGGATTTTTAAAGGGAGATAAGAAAGAGTATGTGGCAGTGCACTGTGTGCTGGATAATGAGGAAGTGGGAAGCGGAACCAAGCAGGGCGCGGCTTCCACATTCCTTTACGATACACTGGTGCGTGTAAATGAGTGTCTGGGACTGTCTTATGAGGAGTATCTGAGAGGGCTTGCAAAGAGCTTTATGCTCTCCGCGGACAATGCCCATGCAGTCCATCCAAACCACAAGGAAGCGGCAGACCCGGTGAACCGCCCTTATATGAACGAGGGAATCGTGATCAAACACAGCGCAAACCAGAAATACTGTACTGACGGTGTTTCCGCTGCAGTCTTCAAAGATCTATGCAGGGAGGCGGGCGTGCCGTTCCAGACATTTACAAACCGTTCGGATATGCTGGGAGGTTCCACCCTTGGAAACATTTCCAATACAAAAGTGGCGTTAAACGCTGTCGATATCGGCCTTCCGCAGCTTGCTATGCACTCTCCTTACGAGACGGCAGGGGTGAAAGATACCTGCTATCTGATCCGGGCTGCCGAAAAATTCTTTAAATAATGGTATGCTTTGTCTAGCAGACAAGTAAAATATCTAAAATCAGGTACTAATAAATGGCCACACAGATTTAAGTGTGGTCATTTTCTATGCAGACCACTTTTCTTTATATTTCTTAATTTGTTTATTTTCAGCTGTAGGATATTCTGTGGGTTTATCACAGGTCATTGTTTCAATCCGTACCTCCGGAGGCGGTTTACACGGATACTTGTCCTGAGGACGTTCTTATGCCCTGATCTTGACATGGCCTGTTCCATGTTCTGTTTTTTCAGTTTCCCTTGAAATGAGGTATCATATCATTCGGGGCTGCTTTTTTCTGTTTCTGTACAGGGATTTATAAATGGCATGGGATTTTATGCTCTGCCGGAGATTGTTTCCAAACAGGAGAGAGGTGATGTATAATAGTATTTGTTATTTATACAGCAAAAGTGTGGATATCGTGCAGATCATGCCATGTAAAACACTTTTGACACACGTATTTACGGCCATGTAAAAGGGCTTTGATAGAAATAACGGCCTGAAGATCCTATACTGGATACAGGTCGAGAGAACAAATAAAAACGAGGAGGCGGAAACATTGGAGCTGAATACGCAGATTAAGAAATATCGGACAGGTATGAAATTATCCCAGGAAGAATGGATGCGCACCCTTGATGTTCAAGCGCGCGGCATCCTCTTTTTTAGTTTGCACGCCGTGGGCGCGCTCTGATGGGTGTAAGTCGTGCACATGTGTATTCTATTTTCTGGCATGGTAAGGCATCAGATGCATCTTCTCACCTTTCACATGAAACCCAAATCCCAAGTTGTTCCCCGAATCCGTCACAGCTCCGCTGTCTTCGGAGTCCACCAGGCAGAATCCTGCTTTTTCCAGGGAGGAGAGGAAATAGCTCAGATGAAAGTTGCTGCTGCTGCACTCCGGGTACTGGCTTAGGAGGAGCCGCATGGATTTGGGGGCATTTTCAAAGTAGAAATAGGTGCCCACTAATTCCGCCTGTGCAGTCAGATAGGGAGCGATCCTTTCATATAAAAATGTGTCATGATAAAAATTATGTTCGTTTGCTGCAAAGAAGTCAAGATGTACATCTATGCAGTTTTCTTTCAGCGGAAAACGGGTGCTGGAGTCTGCCAGATACAGGATGTCCAGTTCCGGTTTCTGGCGTTCGATCAGATGTTTGTACATGAGGAGTGTTTCCGGATATTTGTCAATGACTATGTACAGGCTGTCTGTGGGCAGATATTCCAGGTGGTTGTGCATAAAAAACCAGGCGTTGACATATGTTTCCGCAACTACTTTTTTGTGCAGGCCGGTCTCTTGGATCTGTTTGAGCATCCAGTTATAGGAGCGCTGGAAGGTGCTGATCAGGGCAGGGGGAAGGTCCTTGTAAAGTTCCCTGGTGATATCCGGAGTGTCCTGCAGGTTTTCATTTTTGTTTGGTGTCATGAGGATGCCTGAGGAGATATGAGCGCTGTAACCGCAGGCGCAGGATAAGTTCCCTTTGTAAATAAAGCGCTGGTCCATTTCCACCTCAGACAGAGAGAGGGGGCCGCCGCAGACAGGGCAGCGCAAAAGCGGCAGGGCCGAAAGAGGGACACCGGTACTGTGCTGCGGAACGTTTTCACGGGCTTCCATGGCTTTGATATGTGAGTCCAAATGTTCCAATATCTGCTGTTTGCGCCCGATTTCTTTCCTGCAGAAGTCGCGTTTTCCCTTGAAGATTTCTTTCAGTTCTTCCATATCCTGGGGGTCTGCTAATCCTGAGATGCGTTTCAGGGACAGGATAACGTGGATCTCCCGCAGAGAAAAATCCAGCTCTTTTAAACCCAGGATCCATTCCAGGTCCCTGACGGTCTGTTCATCAAACACATACTGCCCTCTGGGTTTGGGCGGAACCAAGAGACCGTAATTGATATAATAGTAGATATTATCTACAGAAATGTGATATTTTTCTGATACTTTTCCTATGCGCACAACCCTGCACCTCCTGCAAAATCCATATACGTGTCATGCCCGCAAAGCACGGAGTTATTTCCGCGGGCAACGAGCCAAGTGGGCATGTTTGTATACACGTTTGACTTACTTTGACTTATACTAGCATAAATCTGGAGTATACTCAAGATTTTCGGCGGTTTTTAGAAAAACCGGTTATTGACCTAAAGCGGACTCTATGATTTATTATGGTATCACGATAAAGAAAACGTATGGAATTCATATAAAAGTGAGGTATGGATCATGAAAATATTAAAAAAAGCGCAAGAGAGAACAGAGGAGGACAGAAAAGAACTGTCCGGTATAGTGCAGGAGATCATAGATAATGTTAGGGCAAACGGAGATGATGCGCTCAGGGAGTACAGCAGAAAATTTGACCAATGTGAAAGAACTTCCCTGCGTGTTTCAAAGGAGGAGATCAGGGAGGCTTATATGCAGCTTTCGCCCCAGGAGGTTGCGGATCTAAAGGCAGCGGCATCCAACATACAGGCATTTGCCCAGGCACAGAGGGAGACTGTGAAGCCTCTCGAAAACTTCAGCCCCATGCCGGGGATTTTTCTGGGTCACAGGATCATTCCCGTAAAATCCTGCTGTTGTTACGTGCCGGGAGGAAATTACCCTCTGTATTCCACAGCCCTGATGCTGATCATACCAGCCAGGACCGCAGGGGTGGAGCGTGTGACAGCGTGTTCCCCGGTAATGAAGGGAACGGGAAAGATCAACCCCAAGACACTGGCGGCCATGGACATTGCAGGTGTGGATGAAATTTACGCGGTGGGCGGGGCACAGGCTATCGCCGCATTTTCCTACGGGACAGAGGAGATCGCGCCGGTGGATATGATCGTAGGGCCTGGCAACCGCTTTGTGACAGAGGCCAAGAGACAGTGTTACGGCCAGGTGGGGATTGACTTTGTAGCCGGTCCAAGCGAGGTGCTGGTAATTGCCGACGGCAGCGGCACACCGGGGATCGTGGCAGCGGACCTGCTGGCACAGTCTGAACATGATGTCAATGCAAAGGGCATGGTAGTCACTACAGACGAGGCATTCGGCAAGGCAGTCATGGAGGCAGTGGAAAAGGAACTGGAAGTGCTAGAGACTGCGGATATTGCGAAAAAATCATGGGAGACATACGGTGAGGTGGTTGTGGTGTCTGACCTCGAGGAGGCAGTGAATATAGTAAATGAGTATGCGCCGGAACATTTGGAGCTGAATGTGAAAAACCCTGATGCCTTGATTCCCGGACTTTGCAATTATGGATCCCTGTTTATAGGGGAGAATACGGCAGAGGTGTTCGGGGACTATGCATCCGGCACCAACCATACGCTGCCCACGCTGAAAGCGGCCCGTTATACGGGGGGCGTATGGGTGGGAACCTTTTTGAAAACCTGTACGCAGCAGAGTATGACTCCTGAAGCTATGAGAAATATTGCGCCCCTGGTTTCCAGGCTGGCTGAAGGGGAAGGGCTGAAAGGCCACAAACAGGCTGCCGATATCCGATTTTCAGAGGGAAAGCAGGACTAAATTGACAGAAGGAAGAGGGAGAGATCATCGTGAGTAATCAGAATACAAATACATTGAAAAGAACCTTCGGGATGAAGGAAGCGGTCACGATCACAGTGGGGACCGTGGTTGGCGTAGGTCTGTTCACCACAGGTGCCAATGTGGTGGGCGGCCTGGGACCGGCTGTCATCCTGGCTACTTTTGTTGCTATGCTTATCAGTATTTATCCGGCGCTGCTGTATGCGGAGATGGGAGCTGCGCTCCCCTACGCAGGCGGCACATATCAGTACGCATCCCTGGGTATAGGAAAACCCATGGGAATGCTTGCCGGGTGGAATTTTATAATTTCCCTGGTAGCGGTTACCAGCGGGGAGGCACTGGCCTTTAGTTTTTACTTCAAAACTTTTTTCTCTGCACTGGGTATTGAATTGCCTGTGAGCGACCGTGTGGTTGCCACAGTCGTGGTAATAGCGTTCATTATCACAAACGTCCGGGGTGTGGAGATGACCGGAAGGCTCCAGAACGGATTTATGTTCTTTTTCTGGGGTGTAGCAGTCATCTGGTTTTTGACCATGATCCCCAACGTGAATATGCCCAATTTTGTTAAACTCCCTGATTTTATTGCCCAGTCCACTCCGCTTGGTTTTATCGCATCCGTCAGTATGATATGGTGGTGTTTTGCAGGGTTTGAGACCTGTTGCGCCATGGGTGAGGAAATCAAATATCCGCAGATCAACATCCCCCGCGCCCTGTTTCTCGCACCGTTTATTGTGTTTGCGGTGAATGCGGCATTCCAGTGGTTCCTGGTGGGAATCGTGCCCACAGAGCAGATAGCCACCTTGTCCACAGCCAGCGCACCTTTTGCGGAGGCTATGAAAACAGCGGGCATCCTTGGATTTCCATTGATCCTTCTGGCAGCGGGAATTGCTTTTGGCGGTGACTTCTCAACCTTGAATGCCAGTATTGCCGTGCCGCCCAGGTATCTTTTTACTATGGCACGTGACGGAGCTATGCCGAAGGTATTTGCAAAGGTTCATCCTAAATATAAGACGCCTTATATCTCCATCATTGTACTTGGTCTGCTTTCCGCCTTTTTGATCGCGTCCAACTCTATGATCTACATAGCGTCCGTGAGTCTATTTGCGGATTTGTTTTACTATGTGATCGGTATTGCGGCCTCTTTCGGGCTTCGTAAGAAACATCCTGATCTAAAACGGCCTTTTAAGGCTCCGGGTATCATGATCGGAGCGCCGGTCAGTGTGATCATCTACCTTGTCATGATGACACAGCTTGACAGGGAGGCACTGGTGACAGGTGTTATCTGGTGTGCGCTGGGGCTGATCATATATGCTGTCTGCAGGAAACGTTACCAGGGTGATGAGGCGGAGGAAGTGGACCGCCTGATCATGGAGGAAGAGATCCCCACACCTCAGGAGAGACAGAAGATGGATAAAGAATTTAAAATCTGGAGAACTGTGGTGACGTGTGCTGTTGTCATTGCTGTTGTGGCGTATGTGATACCGTTTATTGCGGTGTAAGTTGAAACAGCTTAATATAAGTCTGGCTTACCTGACGGCCGGTGCGGATTGAGAATATAATCCGTGCCGGCTGTTTTTGGCATGAGCCCGCTACGCCGTGGCTTTGCAGACGCGCTTGCAGATATCAGGCACTCTATATTCGAGGCATTTACGCCGGCACTAGTGCTCCATCCGGTCAGAAACAATACCGGATGGAATACTGCCGGCTTCAAAAAATTTTATTGATCAATGGCAAATAGAGACAAATTTGGATGGTTTGTAACCGGCAGATTTTGTATCATATCACGAAAATAGAATGTATGTTCGATTTGCATTGAGGGAATTTGCAAAGTGTGATAAACTATGTTTATGACAGGATAAGGTTACTGTTCACAGGCCACTGTACCGGGAGGCGTTTTCATGCCGGAAGTATGAAAATCCCCAGGCAGCCAGCGCGATATGGGGCAGAATGCTCCATATCTGTGCATCGCGAAGCGTGTTACTGGACACGGAGTGAACAGTAACAGGATAATTCCTATCGAAAAAACGGCTGTCTTAAAATTGCTGTCCGTATCTTGTAAAGCAGCAGTAAATTTGATAGTGTTTATGTAACGATTCAGCAAATCCCTGCGTTTACCAGGCCGACTATAAGACAGTTTCCTTGTGAAAAAAGGCAGCGCGGCAGTCAAATTTTCAAGGCTAAAGGCGGTTCCCCATAAATTTTAGTCTGTGGATGCAGGGTATGGAACAGTTGCCTGTTCCTGAACGATACGGGAGGTTGGAATATGACAATAGAAGAAATTTATTCCGGTGAATCAAAAAATATGGAATTTAAACAGGAGGTTCCGACCAGAAGTGAGCGATATATGAAGACAGTTGTTGCCTTTGCCAACACAGCGGGAGGCAGGCTGATTTTTGGGATTGAGGACGGGACGCACCAAATTTTAGGCGTGCCCCGGGAAACCGTCTTTCAGGCCATGGACAGTCTCACCAGTGCTATTTGTGACAGTTGTACGCCCATGATCATTCCTGATATTACCCTGCAGACCATAGAAGATAAGACACTGATCGTGGTGCAGATTTATCCGGGTGGGCAGAGGCCATATTATATAACATCATTGGGAAAAGAAGCAGGGACATATGTGAGGATTTCAGGGACTTCGCGGCCTGCGGACAGTTATCTGCTGCGGGAGCTGGAGTTCGAGGGGATGAACCGGTGTTTTGACCAGACTTATGCAGCCCCCCGTTTGGCGGGAGATACACAGATAGAGGCATTGTGCAGTTCTATGAGACAATACGCGCTGAAGATGTGCGGTACGGAGAATGAGAGAGCGGCAGTAAAGACAGTGACAAAAAGTAATCTGCTGTCCTGGGGAATATTGACCGAAAAGGAAGGGAGAATACTGCCTACCAATGCTTTTGTGCTGCTGACAGACAATGATTTTCTACAGGCAAAGATACAGTGCGCTGTGTTCAGAGGGACAACGAGAGGTGAGTTTCTGGAGCGGCGGGAGTACACGGGACCTATTTATGATCAGATCGATGAAGCATACAACTTTGTTCTGCGCAACATACGTTATGGGGCAAAGTATTCTGGGCTGTACAGAGTAGATGACTATGAACTGCCAATTATCTGTATTCGTGAGATTATTGCTAACGCGGTGACACACAGGAGTTATCTGAACCCCGGATGTGTGCAGGTTGCCATATATGATGACCGTCTGGAGGTAACATCTCCGGGTATGCTGTTCGGAGGGCTGACACTTGCGCAGATGAGAGAGGGATATTCCCGGCCGAGAAACAGAGCGATCGCCAATGCCTTTACCTATATGAAGATTATTGAACAGTGGGGAAGCGGCGTACCCAAAATGCTGAAAGCATGCAGGGAGTTCGGGGTAGGAGAACCTGAATTTTTGGAATCGGGAATGGATTTCCGTGTGAATCTGTATCGGGAATCAGCAGATTTTACAAATCATTCTTTTATAATGGAAAGGCTTCCCGTATACGGAACAGAAAAACAGAATCCGAAAGGGATAACCGCCTGGCCTGCTGTCAATAATACTACCCAAACAGTTGGAAATACTACCCAATCAGTATGCGGCCCTACCCAAACTACGCGGAATACTACCCAAAATGGAGGAGTTACCACCCAAATCCCCACGGCACCTATGTCCGATTATGATAGGCAGATATTGCAGGCAGTTAAGGATAATCCATTTATCTCTCAGAGGGAACTGGCAAGAGAACTGCGGTGGAATGTAGACAGGGTAAAATATTATATGAAGAAGTGGAAAGACAAGGGAGGTCTCCGCCATGTGGGGAGCAGTCATAAAGGATATTGGGAGGTGCTTGTACCGATGGAATGACAGGTATGAGAGCAGCCGCATAGCACAGGAGCTATGCGGCTGGGGTTCTACAGTTTATCGTATATTTTTTCCTTGTTATCCGCGGATTTGAGCAGCAGATATTTACGGACAGCGAAGATGATTGCTATGGATATGATTCCGATCAGGGTATCGATCATATCAAGATGCTCCACGATCATCTGTCTGGCAATGGCAAACATAAGTACCTCAAGCAGATTTTCCGCGGTATGTTTTGCAAGCATCTTTACAAACTCCACTCCAATGATCAGAGTCAGGATATTGCCCAGAAATTCATTGAACTGACTGGCCTTTATGCTGAGCAGGGGGATGCTGATGAAGTTGTAGATCATGGGTATGATCAGGACGATTATGACCATCAGCATAATTGCCGACAGAGCAATTTCAGTATAGCGGGAAATTGCGTAGATCAATTCATTTAATTTTTTCTTCATGCTTATCTCCGTTTCTTTTATACTATTGATTTGAAATTTGCGATCAACACATTCTCGTTTTTCACATTTTAACATAAAATGGGAGCGGAGCAAAGAAAATACGCAAAAAATAACGAAATATTCCTAAGAAAATCAGGTTGCTTCATTGCTTTGACGTGATAAATATGATAAGATAGGAAGCACAGACAGCTCTGCGGGGAGGCAGCAGGTTTCCCTGACACGGATGAGGGCTGAGAAATGAAGGGAAGAAAGTTATGATTTGGGCAAAAGAAGAGACACTATCCCGGGAGGAGATCAAAGAGATTCAGACCACGCGCCTCAGAGAAACGGTGGAGCGTGTCTACAATACAGTGGAGCCTTACCGGAAAAAGATGGATGAGGCAGGCATCAAGCCGGAGAATATCAGGGGTCTGGAAGATTTACATAACCTGCCGTTTACCACAAAGCAGGACATGAGGGACAATTATCCGTTTGGGCTGTTCGCAGTACCGAAGAAAGATTTGATTCGTATCCACGCATCCAGCGGAACAACAGGTAAGCCAACAGTTGTAGGTTATACCAGAAAAGATTTGGATATCTGGTCAGAATGTGTTTGCCGTATTGCATGTATGGGCGGGGCGCAGCCTGACGAGATCGCGCAGATTTGTTTCGGCTACGGTATGTTTACAGGAGCGCTGGGACTTCACTATGGTCTGGAAAGACTGGGGGCTGCCATTGTTCCTTCCTCTACCGGGAATACAGAGAAGCAGCTTATGTTTATGAAGGATTTTGGAACTACACTGCTGATCGCTACACCCTCCTACGCGCTGCGTATCGCGGAGGTTGCAGAGCAGATGGGCATTCATCCGCAGCGTGATCTGGATATGAGGACCGCGCTGGTGGGAAGCGAACTGATGACAGAAGCCATGCGCCAGGAGATGTACAAAGCCTGGGGCGATCATATGAATATCACGCAGAATTATGGCATGAGTGAACTGATGGGACCGGGAGTCTCCGGGGAATGCCTGGAGCTGAACGGTATGCATGTCAATGAAGACCATTTTATACCTGAAATTATTGATCCCAGGACCGGTGAGGTCCTTCCGCCGGGAGAGAAGGGTGAGCTGGTCATCACCTGTATTTCCAAGGAGGCGCTGCCCCTGGTCCGCTACCGCACCAAAGACATCACAAGGCTTATGTACGAACCCTGTAAGTGCGGCAGAACCACGGTGAGAATGGAGAACCTGTTGGGAAGAACCGATGATATGCTGAAGATCAGAGGTGTAAATGTGTTCCCAAGCCAGATAGAGGAGGTGCTTCTTAATATTGAGGAGTGCGGACCCCATTATGAGATCGTGGTGGACAGAAAGAATCACAGTGACACCCTGGAAATCCGTGTGGAAGTCCTTTCTGATTATATGATGGATTCCTATGCAGCCCTGCAGGAACTGGAAAAGAAGATTAAATCTAAGATCCGAGTGGTTCTGGGACTGGACGTGAAGGTTTCCCTGGTATCTCCAAATTCCATCCAGCGTTTTGAAGGGAAAGCAAAACGAGTGATTGATTTAAGAAAGAATTAGTTTTACAATAGTCTTTATATATAGTAGAAACGCAACTGTTCAGTACTTCACAGTTACCTGCAGGGATCCATGCAGACTTGCTGAATAGCTGTGCAGAAACACAATAACAGAAAGAAGGTAGGAAACGTGGGCGAAAAGAAAATCATGCTTGGCAATGAAGCCATTGCAAGAGGTGCCTGGGAAGCAGGGGTAAAGGTTTCCGCAGCATATCCCGGAACACCCAGTACAGAGATCAGTGAGAACATAGTAAAATATGAGGAAATTTATGCAGAGTGGGCCCCAAATGAGAAAGTGGCAACAGAGGTGGCGATCGGTGCGTCCATCAGCGGTGTGCGGGCCATGGCATCTATGAAGCATGTAGGGCTGAATGTGGCAGCAGACCCGCTCTATACAGCAGCCTACACCGGTGTGACCGGAGGTTTGGTTCTGGTAGTGGCAGATGACCCCGGAATGTACAGCTCTCAGAATGAGCAGGATACCAGAGCGGTGGCAAGGGCTGCGCAGGTTCCGGTACTGGAGCCGTCAGATTCTCAGGAGGCTAAGGATTTTGTTAAGACAGCCTATGACCTCAGCGAAAAATATGATACCCCTGTATTTGTGAGAACGACCACACGTTTGGCACATTCCCAGGGAATTGTAGAGCTGGAAGACAGAGTGGAGAGAGAAGATACTCCTTATGAGCGTAAGTTCCAGAAATATGTAATGATGCCGGGCAATGCCATCAAGCGTCACCCGGTAGTGGAAGAGAGAATGAAAAAGCTGGCTGAGGATGCCAACAGCCTGGAGATCAACAAGGTAGAGTATCATGACACCTCTATTGGCTTTATTACCAGCGGGATTCCCTATAATTATGTGAAGGAAGCCATGCCAAACGCAAGTGTACTGAAATTAGGTATGGTACATCCGCTGCCGAGAAAGCTCATAGAGGAGTTTGCGTCTAAGGTTGATAAGCTTTACATATTTGAGGAATTGGAGCCTGTATTTGAGGAGCAGATCAAATCCTGGGGCATTGCATGTTCAGGAAAAGATGTATTTACCCTGCAGGGAGAATACAGTGCCAACATGATACGCAGAAAAGTATTAGGGGAGGAAATCGAGGCAGCAGCACCGGCACAGGTACCGGCCCGTCCACCGATCCTCTGTCCGGGATGTCCTCACAGAAGCGTGTATTCCGTTCTGAAAAAGATGAAGATACACGCAGCAGGCGATATTGGATGTTATACTCTGGGAGCGGTTGCTCCGCTGAGTGTTGTGGATACCACAATCTGTATGGGAGCATCTATCAGCTCCCTGCACGGAATGGAGAAGGCCAGAGGAAAAGAATATGTCAAAGACTGGGTGGCTGTTATCGGTGATTCCACATTTATGCATACAGGTGTGAATTCCCTTATGAACATGGTTTACAACCAGGCTACAGGAACGGTCATCATTCTGGATAACTCCACAACAGGTATGACCGGTCATCAGGACCATGCCGCTACAGGTAAGACCCTGAAAGGCCAGGTGGTGCCTGCCATAGATATCTACAAACTCTGCAAGGCGATTGGTATTGAGCATGTCAATGTGGTGAATGCATTTGATATTAAGACACTGGAAAAGACCATCAAGGAGGAAGTGGCAAGAGATGCTGTCTCTGTGATCATCGCTCAGGCACCTTGTGTACTTTTAAAAACTAATGTGTTTAAAACAAAGTGCAGACCGGTTTCGGAGAAATGTAAAAAATGCGGACTTTGTTTAAGACCGGGATGTCCGGCCCTCACCAAGAATGAAGATGGAACGATTTCCATTGATGATACCATGTGCAATGGCTGCGGACTTTGCAAACAGCTTTGTCCCGCTGATGCAATAGAGGAGGTAGAAGTGTAATGGCAACAAGAAATATTATGATAGTGGGAGTCGGCGGTCAGGGAACACTTCTCACCAGCCGTATTTTAGGAGGACTCGCTGTGGAAGGCGGATACGATGTAAAGCTTTCCGAGGTGCATGGAATGGCACAGAGAGGCGGCAGTGTAGTTACTTTTGTCCGTTACGGAGAAAAAGTACAGGAGCCTATCGTGGAGGAAGGCCAGGCAGATGTGCTCATTGCCTTTGAACGCCTGGAAGCTCTGCGTTACCGTCAGTTTCTTAAAAAAGACGGTGTGATCATTGTAAATGACCAGAGGATTGATCCTATCACAGTTGTGACCGGAGTAGCGGAATACCCGGATGGAATTCTGGATACACTTCGCCAGACGCACAAGGTCTATGCAGTGGATGCTATGAAGGTGGCAAGGGAACTGGGCAATACAAAGGTATTTAATGTTATTGTACTGGGGGTTGCTGCACAGCATATGGATTACTCCAGGGAAGAGTGGCTCAATGTGATTGAAAAGACCGTTCCGCCTAAGACTGTGGAGATAAATAAAAAAGCGTTCCTGACAGGATATGAATTAAAATAGCAGAAAATTCCCTGTTTTTACAGATACAGAAGACAGAGAAAGGATAGGTAGCGTAAATGTTTATTGAACAATTGTCCATATTTCTGGAGAACCGTCCGGGTAAACTGAAAGGGATCGCTGACGCGCTCAAGGAGAATCAGATCAATATTATTTCCCTGGGACTTTCCGATACCACGGACTATGGGATCGCCAGGATGATCGTCTCTGATTCCGCCAGGGCGAAACAGGTACTTCTGGAAAAAGGGTACACAGCAGTGCTGACACCGGTGCTTGTAGTGGAACTGCAGCAGGAGGTGGGCGCACTGAGCCGGATCATGGATACATTAAGTGCAAAAGGGCTGAATCTGGAATATATGTATGCACTGGTTACCGGCAAAGAGGGCGGCGCCATGGTGGTGAAGACTTCTGACCAGGCACGTACATATCAGACATTAAAAGATGCAGGTATGAAGATGTTCTCGGAAGAAGAACTGAATGATCTGAAAAAATAGAAACCGGATGGTTAACTATTCAGAAAATCTACAAGAAGATAAGAAGCGTCCGCTTTTCTGAGCGGAAAGCGGCGCCTCTTTTTCTTTGCAATTATTGCTTTAATGGTTTAAACCGTTGCGGTTTAAAGCATAAGCGAAAACATATAAAAGGAGAATAAAAAAATGGAGATTAAGATACTGTTTTTGCTGCTGTTTTTCGGCTCTATGGTGGGTATTGGCCTGTATTCCCGAAAACATGCTACAAATGTGGCTGGGTTTGTGCTGGGAGGGAGAAGTGTAGGTCCCTGGCTTACCGCGTTTGCATATGGAACCTCTTATTTTTCCGCAGTCGTGTTTGTAGGATATGCAGGACAGTTTGGATGGAAATACGGACTGGCAGGTACATGGATCGGGATTGGGAATGCCATAATCGGAAGCCTTTTGGCATGGGTGGTTCTTGGAAGAAGGACACGTGTTATGACAAAGCATCTGCATGCAGCTACCATGCCGGATTTCTTTGGCAAGCGGTTTGACAGCAATGCACTTCGGATCGCTGCGTCAGCCATTGTATTTATTTTCCTGGTTCCCTACACAGCATCTATCTATAACGGGCTGTCCAGATTGTTTGAGCTGGCCTTTGATGTACCGTATGCTGTGTGCGTAGTGGTTATGGCAGCTCTTACAGGAGCATATGTGATCCTGGGCGGTTATATGGCCACAGCTATCAATGACTTTATACAGGGGATCATCATGCTGTTTGGGATTGCGGCTGTTATCGGGGCCGTATTAAGCGGGCAGGGAGGATTTACAGAGGCTGTGAGACAGCTTGCCGATATTCCAAGCGACGTACCGGTGACTGCAGGGCAGTCAGGTGCTTTTACCTCCTTCTTTGGACCGGACCCTATAAACCTTCTGGGTGTAGTTATCCTGACTTCCCTGGGGACCTGGGGACTTCCGCAGATGGTTCAGAAATTTTACGCGATCAAGGATGAGAAAGCGATCCAGACAGGGACGGTGGTTTCTACAGTTTTTGCTATTGTAATCTCCGGAGGTTGTTATTTCCTGGGAGGTTTTGGCCGTCTTTTTGACAATCCATCCTTATATAAAGCGGATGGTACAGTCATATATGATGGTATTGTTCCTTATATGTTGTCTACACTGCCGGATATATTGATCGGTGTTGTGATCGTACTGGTGCTCTCCGCGTCCATGTCCACCCTCTCTTCCCTGGTACTGACATCCAGCTCCACGCTGACACTGGATTTCCTGAAGGGAACCGTGGCAAAGGATATGAGTGAGAAAAACCAGCTTCGGGTCATGCGCGGACTGATTGTAGTGTTTATAGCCATTTCGGTGGTGCTGGCCCTGGATCCGCCTACATTTATAGCACAGCTTATGGGAATCTCATGGGGGGCATTGGCAGGAGCGTTCCTGGCCCCGTTTTTATTCGGCTTGTATTGGAAAAGAACAACCAAACTGTCCGTATGGGTCTGCTTCATAACCGGAATCGGTATAACGGTTTCCAACCTGTTCTTACATTACATTGCATCCCCTATTAATGCAGGCGCTTTCGCCATGGTAGTTGGGTTTGTTGTTGTGCCTGTGGTGAGTCTGGTCACTCCTAAAATGGAAAAAAACAAAGTGGAAGATATTTTCTGCTGTTACAATCAGGAAGTGGTATCCACGCCTAAAAAGGTACTGCCTCAGGACAAGGAAGACGGTAATTCCCTGGTGGTTGAAGCATAATTATTAAAAGTGTGTCTCGCTAATTATTACGAAAAAGTGCCATTTTGTAACAAATAATTAATGATTTGGAAATTTAACTCTTGCATCTGTAATAATTATGTGGTATTATGGGTGACAGATAAGAAATATTTCAAAAATGTTACAAGTAGTTACAGATTCAGACATGATTAGTGAGGTACATAATAATGAAAAAAAGATTTCTTATTCTCAGTCTTATTTTTACAATGGCCATGACCCAGGTTGTGCCGGTAGCAGCTGCAAGGGAAGATGATGTGCAGGCTGAGAAGGCAGAGACACAAAGTAAATTATCAGCAGCAGAGAGCAAAGAATCTGAGTTGGAAGACCAGAAAACAGCGTTATTGAACGAAATTGACTCCATTGACCAGAACCTTGTACAGGTTATGGCACAGATAGATATTCTAAATGGTGAGATTACAGATAAAGAGAGTGCGATCGACAAGACAAAAGATGATTTGGCTGTTGCAGAGGCGAACCGTGACAAACAGTATGAGGATATGAAGAAAAGGATCCAGTATCTGTATGAGAACGGCGGAACTAATGCATGGGCGCAGATGCTCTTGGAATCCGACAGTATTACCGGACTTCTCAGCAAAGCAGAGTACACAGAGAAGATGTATGATTATGACAGAGATGAGCTGAAGAAGATGAAGGAAACTGTTCAGGAAGTAACAGACCTTGGCAATCAGCTGGCGCAGGAGAAAGCTGAACTGGAAGAGATGAAACAGGCTCAGGAACAGCAGCAGGCAAGTCTGCAGAGCGCTCTTGATGAGAAGAAAGCCACAGCATCCGATTATGAAACACAGATTGCAAATGTGCGTGCACAGGCAGATGAATACAGAAGCCTGATCGAACAGCAGAATGCAGAACTGCAGAAGATCCAGGAAGAGAAAGCCCGTCAGGCAGAGGAAGCGAAAAAAGCCGAGGAAGCCAGAAAGGCTCAGGAGAAAGCAGCTCAGGAAGCCGCACAGCAGCAGGCACAGGAAGATGCTGAGGAAGAGGACAACAGCCAGAACAGCGCGGATGTAAGCACTGATAACGGTAATTCCAATGAGAATACCAACGATAATACAGATAATGATGTCTCTGATGATAATAATGATACAGAGGAACCGGAAGACAATAATAATGTGACACCTCCGGCAGAAGTACCGGAAACACCGGATTATAATGAACCTGAGACACCGGATTATGACGAGCCGGAAGAAGACCAGGGCAGCGACAGCGGTTACAGTGCAACAGGACAGGCAGTTGTGGATTATGCAAGTCAGTTTATCGGTAATCCATATGTTTGGGGCGGAACAAGCCTGACAAACGGTGCTGACTGTTCCGGATTTGTACAGTCTGTATTTGCACACTTTGGCTACAGCCTTCCGCGTGTAACGGATGACCAGGCGGGTGCAGGCCGTGGAATCTCTTATTCCGAATCCCGTGCAGGTGATATCATTGTATATTCCGGACACGTTGGAATCCTTACCGGAGACGGCGGAATCGTACATGCATCCAACTCTGCACCGTATCCGCAGGGTGGAATCAAGTATTCCAGCAATGCTCTCTACAGACCATATATTGCAGTCAGAAGAATTGTAGAGTAATTACATAGAGCAATACATGATGATACTTAACAGGGCCGTGCCCCGTCACCAAAAGGTGGTGGGTACGGCCTTTGTATATTTTAGTGAGTGCTGAAAAAACAGGAAATGAAAGGGATTGTCTATGTGCCCTATAAAGGCATAATGATATGGCCGGATTTTATAAAATATTACTATAAAATTTATTTTTGTAACAAAAACTTAAAGATTTCAGTGATTTCCTCTTGCAAGTGTAATAAATTTGTGATATCATAAGCGGGAAGTGAAAATTATTTCGGAAATATTACTTAGAGAGTAGTAAATATTAAATACCAACAGTGAGGTACATAGCAGTATGAAAAAGAGATTCCTTTGTCTCAGCCTTATTTTTGCACTGGCCGCAGCACAGGTGATGCCGGTAGCAGCTGCAAGAAAAGACGAAGTGCAGGCTGAAAAAGCAAACACACAAAGCAAACTGTCCGCAACAGAGAGCAAGGAAGCGGAGTTGGAAGAGAAAAAGAATAATTTACTTGGAGAGATTGATTCTCTGGATCAGAATCTGGTTCAGGTAATCGCACAGATTGACATACTGAAAGGTGAAATCTCTGATAAAGAGGGCGCCATCGTTGAAACAAAAGAGGATTTAGCAGAAGCAGAGGCTGATCGTGATGAGCAGTATGCTGCAATGAAAAAGAGGATCCAGTATCTGTATGAGAACGGCGGAAGTGACGCATGGGCACAGATGCTTCTGGAGGTTAACAGCATCACAGACCTGCTCAGCAAAGCTGAATACACAGAGAAGATGTATCAGTTTGACAGGGACGAGCTGGAGAAACTGAGAGACACTGTTCAGCAGGTAACTGACCTGGGCAATCAGCTGGAGCAGGAAAAGGCCGAGCTGGAAGAGATGAAACAGGCTCAGGAAGACCAGCAGGTAAACTTAGAGGCAGCGCTGGAAGAGAAAAAAGCAGTTGCTTCCGATTATGAGACTCAGATCGCAAATGTTCAGGCACAGGCAGATGAGTATAGAAGCCTGATCGAACAGCAGAATGCAGAGCTTCAGAGAATCCAGGAAGAAGAAGCAAGACAGGCTGCAGAGGCTAAGAAGGCGAAAGAGAAAGCTGCTAAGGAAGCTGAAGCGGCTGCACAGAGACAGGAACAGCAGAACGTAGCGAATACACAGAATACTAATACTGATAATAACAACAACAATAACAACAATAACGTTACTGACAACGACGTGGACGATGAGGACGAGCCAGAGGTTCCGAGTAATAACTATGTACCGGAAACTCCTTCCTATGAAGAGCCGGAAGAAGAAGAACAGGGCGGCGGCGGATACAGCGCAACAGGAGAAGCGGTTGTTGCTTACGCAAGCCAGTTTATCGGGAATCCGTATGTATATGGCGGTAACAGTCTGACGAATGGTATTGACTGTTCAGGATTTACACAGCAGGTGTTCGCTCATTTTGGATATAGTATTTCAAGAACAAGTGATTCACAGGCTGGAGACGGACGCGGAATTTCTTATTCCCAGTCACGCGCAGGCGATATCATCGTTTATTCAGGACATGTTGCTATCCTGACAGGTGACGGCGGTATTGTACATGCATCCAACTCTGCACCGTATCCGCAGGGTGGTATTAAATATTCAAGCAATGCGCTGTATAGACCTTATATTGCGGTTAGACGTATTGTGGATTGATTTTGTACATAGTTTGGGACTCATGCTTTTGGGGCATGAGTCCTTTTTTTGGGTTAATGGGGATGGGGGGACGAGGGACGGGGACGGGGAATGCAAAGTATCGGGAGCGGGCCGGTGTCTATGTGGGGTGAGCGAAGCGTTCCGCTGCCGGGAAGCTAACCTGCTCCCAGTCGCTAAATTCATCGGCAATGGCCTCTTCATTAAGCGTCTGGGGCAGGTGGATCTTCCCGGCGCTCCTCTGTACATCGCTCACCCCACATAGACACCGGCCCGCTCCCGATACTTTGCATTCCCCTGGTAGTGAAAGGCGGAAGGATAAAAGTAAAAAAGATAAAAGAAAAGGTAAAAGAAAAAGATAAAGGCCAAAAGATAAAGGTCGAAAGATAAAGGCCAAAAGATAAAGGTCGAAAGATAAAGGCCAAAAGATAAAGGTCGAAAGATAAAGGCCAAAAGATAAAGGTCGAAAGATAAGGGCCAA
>NQOF01000008.1 GCA_002270465.1 Blautia hominis | reverse complement strand
AGAACTGTGAAATGGGAAAAATAAAACAGCTCATCTTCTGATTCAAAACAGTCATAAAACAACAAGGGGTCTTTTTGGGCTTTTGGCAGCTTACAGGTCTTTCAATTAAAAGTAGCACAACAAGTTACATTAGAAAAAATATCTCATATTCACAAGCAAAATGATATGAACATTATATTGGATTTTTCCGTTTTACGAGAAGGCGAGCAAACTACTTTACAAGCGCTACAAACCTCCATAGCCAAAAAACGTATGGTAAATTTTATATATACGAATAATAATAATGAAACTCGCACACACAGTGTAGATCCTATTGCAGTGCTTTATCGGTGGTACGCATGGTATCTTCTTGCCTATTCTAAAGTAAAAAACGATTACCGCACATATAAACTTGTAAGGATGAGTAATTTAAAAATTACAGACACGCCTTTTACAAAAGAACACGATACACCAGATATGATTTTGAAAAAATCTGACAAAACTGACTCCCGTCAATATACGGATGTTTTTATAAAATGTAAAAAGAAGGCACGATCACGAGTCCAAGAATATTTGAAAGGAATGGTAATTGAATATTTGCCGGATGGTGATACATTCATGAAATTTACAGTAATAGAAAATGAGCAGTTTTGGTTCGGTACTTTATTGTCTTTGGGAGATGATGTTGAAGTAATTGAACCAAAGGGGATTCGCAATCGACTTGTTGAAGCAGCTTCAAAAATTATTTCTTTATACAAATAACTATGACATACTGTTGTCATATATATCATGATATAGTGTTTATAAAAAACGGAGGTAATCTTATGATTAACCCTTATGAAAAGTGCCCTGTATATGAGAATGAAAATTATATATTAAGATTGGTAAGAAAAGAGGACAAAGAAGATTTATTAAAAGTATATTCCGATGAGAAAGCCGTACCATTCTTTAATAGTGATAATTGTGGTGGAGATGATTTTCACTATACAACTGAAAGCAGAATGGAACAAGCGATTGCATATTGGTTTTGGGAGTATAACAGACAGGGATTTGTTCGTTGGACTATTGTTTCAAAAACGGTTAATGAAGCAATAGGAACTATTGAGTTATTTAATCGGAAAGCAGATGATTATTTTAATAATTGTAGTTTGTTAAGGCTTGATCTGAGAAGCGATTATGAGCAGGAAGAAAACATTTTTGAGATATTATCGCTTATCATACCATCAGTATTTGAATTGTTTAAATGTCAGATAATTGCGACAAAAATTCCGTCCTTTGCTTCTGAACGAAAATTGGCAATATTACGGTTGGGCTTTGTTGCTTCTGAGGAAAAATTGATAGGGCATGATAAAAAGATTTATACTAATTATTATGTTCTGGAAGAATAGAATCGGAGATTTGAAATAGATGAAATATATCTTTGTAAAGGTGAATTCCGAAAATTTATACTTTACAAGCAGGGGTTATTAGGGGACAAAAGATGTATAGGAAAAAGCGGCGTCCTTGATTTTATCCGACAAGCAGGATGTTACTGGAATATTTTGATAAAAACCTATCCATACGTCAAAAACCCACAAAAGCACAATAATACTGCGCCTTTGTGGGTTCTCTTAATCTCAAATTTCTTACTCACCCAATAAACATAGCATCCCAAAAACGAAAGCGATGCATGTGTAATTTATTATTACAACATATCATTATATTTATTGCTATATTATTTACAAAAATTGTTAATATTATTATTGATAAATCATAGATTATACATAGATTTAATGATTTGATAGATTTAACTTCTTCCATATTAAGAGTGTAAGTATTTCTATAACTATTAGCTTATCGACATTGGTCGGTTACCACACTCCTAAATGAGAATTACAGCATGCCCCTCCCCGTCACCTGCCTGTTCCTGATGATGCGTTGTGGCTGGGGGATGGGGCTATGCTTATTCTCTTGTGGATTCTTTACCCTGATATTATCTGGATTTCACCGTAATTGCCTTGTAGGCTGCGGTTGCGATTGCATTGGCCCCATCCTTGTTGGGATGGATGCCGTCAAATTTGTACCATTCTGGGTGACCCGATGTCACATCATACATATCAATAAACCCCAACTCCATTTCGCTGGCCAATTCACGGATCGCTTCGCACTCCTGAAGCAGATTTTTTTCATTAATTCCATAGCTATAGCTTTCCTCCGCCTTGCCCTGTATGTAATATGCTGAATTTGGAGTACAAATATATACAGCGGGCCGGCTTTCCACATTCTGATAGGATTGAATAAGCGTCCGGCAATGTTCTTTATAATCTCTCTTATTCGTCCAATTCTGGGGCTTTGAATCGTTTGTTCCGAGCATAATAATCACAATATCCGGCTGGTATTCCATGCTCTTTGGGTATTCACCTGTTTTTCGGAAAGAGTTATTATTCAAGTCCAGAGCTGTCTTTCCATTATAGCCATAGTTCTCCACGTGGTATCCAGCTCCCAGCATCCGCCCAAGCTGAGCTGGGTAACAATTATGGAAAACATTCGGTATCACAGTCCCATAGGTCGTACTGTCACCGACGCAGGCCACCTTAATCTGCCCTTCCTTTGCCGGGGAGTGAAAACGTATATTGGTTCCTCCCATTAAAATTGCATACCCAGCCATTAAGACAGTCACTGTCATGATAATAGCAAGTATTATTGGCATTTTTCATCTTCCTTTTTTGCGTCGACTGCCGCCACTGTCCCTCCGTCGTAAAGCAGGTCCACTCCGCACAGATAACTGGCCTGAGGGCTTACCATAAATGCCATCATACGACCAATCTCGTATGCCTCTCCCACTCTGCCGAGAGCACCTGCACGGGCCATCTGGGTACCCTGCCCTTCTTTGCCCTCATAGTTTTCCATCGGTGTGTGGAAATGTCCCGGCGAAATAGAAACAACTCGCACACCCCTGCGTCCGTATCGAATTGCCATGCGTTTCGAATACCAGATACAGAACTGTTTGGATTGGGCATAGGCCATACCAGCTCTGTACTCTTGGGGTACTGCTTCAAAAAGTTTCAGGAATCCCGCTTTGAATGCTTCTATGTCTGTGAACACCAACGAATAGAAATCATAAACCGTATAAGGAGACATATAGGCAGACATAGAAGAAACATTCAGAATGCAGCTTTCCTCCCCCATCAAGGGTGCGAATGCCTGATCCACATAGACAGTGCCCAATGCATCGATTTCCAAAACACTTACATAATCAGTCATCTGCGGGGATACCCCTGCGCAGTGAATGACTGCTTTTATCACACCCTGTCCCGCGGCGTAGGCTGCTGCCGCCTTCATGCTCTCCGCATTGGATACATCGCCGCCATAGGCTTCTGCACTGATGCCCAGAGATTCCAATTCGGCAACAGCACCTTCCAATTTGGACACTGTCCTACCTACAAGGATTATATGCTTGCCAGTTTTTCCCACTTCCTTTGCCGCCGCCAGTCCCATGCCGCTGCCTCCGCCAGTGATTACACAAATTTCTCTCATTAGACATTCCCTCCTTTTCAATCTATCCTTTTATAGCCCTCGTGCAGCCATATTTGCAGCAATGATTGCCTCTTTAATCATGCCTGCCTTATCGCAGTCACCAATTTT
Organism: Blautia hominis; assembly: GCA_002270465.1. Taxonomy (GTDB): domain Bacteria; phylum Bacillota; class Clostridia; order Lachnospirales; family Lachnospiraceae; genus Blautia; species Blautia hominis. Next base: position 276,039 of record NQOF01000008.1, on the reverse strand, counting down.
AATCACGGCAGGGGTGATTTCCTTCAATGCCTCAAACATATCATCGTTCTTCTTCCTGCCTCCCGAAACAATCAGCGCGTCATAGGGCATCGTCTTGTGGATTCCGTTATGATAGAAATGCACACCCTCTCTGCTGACTCCTTCCAGCTTCGCATGGGTATACACAACGGGATTGGAAACCCGCCGGCTTCCCTGACTGGCGCGGATGTAATTTACGTCCGTCAATTTCCGGCGAAGATACATCTCCCTCTCCCGTGTTACCCAAGCTTCCGCACCTATGGTCTTATCACTGCCCGAACCCATCAGGGTGACATCGCAGCCCTGTTCTGCCAGGTCTAAGGCAAGCTCCGCCGCAAAGAAGCCATAAATGACTACCTTCTTATGCCACTGATCCAGAGAGCGGAACTCCCTCTTTCGCTTCAACGCCGTCATATGGTCCATGACCATAAGGCCATCCTTTACGCTGTCCGGCAAAGGCATGGCAAAACCTGTGGCAAGCAAAATCACTTCCGGTGCATAATCCTTTACTCTCTCTACGGTAGCCTCATAGCAGCAGCGAACCTCAACACCTGTCTTTGCCAGCCCTTTCTGCTGAAAATCTATGAGATTCTGAAATTCGCTGGTCAACGGCATGGAAGCCATCAGTCCTACATTACCGCCCAGCCGTCCTTCCCTCTCCCACAGAGCCACCTTATGCCCTTTTTCCGCTGCGGCCCGTGCCGCCTCCATGCCGGCAACACCGCCGCCAATGACCAGTACTTTTTTCGGCTTTTCTACAATACTGTTGTCCAGCGGCGGAATACCCGGCAAAGCTGCAAACCGCTCTTTAAAATTCACAGTACAGGGCACGCATCCCGGCTGCAGACAGGCAATGCATTGTCTGGTACTGCCGTCATTTCCATCCCGCAGATAGTTGCGGATCACCTCGCCGTCGGCAAAAATCTGACGCCCCAGATACATAATGTCCACATAGTCTTCTTCCACATATTTGGCTGCCATCTCTACCGTTGTAATACGGCTTGCGCCTACTACAGGCAGCTTCGTAACCTTTTTCACCTGACCGTGGAAAGGCATCCAGCAGGCACGGGGATAATACATCGGGGGCAGAGGTCCTTCAGTAGTATAACTTGGCCCGCCCTGAGACAGATCGATGGCATCTACGCCGATATCCTCCAGAAGTGGAATTACATATCTGCAAACATCATCAATGGTATTGCCCATAGGGCCTTTTAAGTCATCACAATTAATCCGGATAAAAATAGGATAGTCTTCCCCCACCAGCTCCCGCATCCGTTCTACTGTCTTGCGGACGATATGGAAGTTGCGTTCCAGATCACCTCCGTATTCATCATCCCTATGGTTAAAAAAGGGATCAAGCGCATTGGCATATAACAGACCTGTGCTATGGGCTGCATGGATCTCCACACAGTCAAGCCCGGCCTCTTTAGCGCGGCGGCCACACTGGGCAACCGCCTCACAGAGATCATCCAATTCCTCTTTTGTCCAGATTTTCTGGTCTGAAATCGTCTCTTCACCGCCGAAAGTATGCATCTTATACTTCTCGTATTCCGGAATCTGTGGAGAAACAGAATTCTGCGCCTGTGGTCCCATTTCCCCCAGCTGTACCCCCAGACAGCAGCCGAATGAATGTGCGTAGTCGGCCAAACGCTTCCAGCCCGGGATATAGGAATCATCGGCCAGGCTTGCTATACCTACAGCAGGTTTTTGATCCTCAACTTTTTTGTTGTCATATCCAATCAGTCCGCTTTTAGAAGGCATACAGCGGATAATGCCGCACATCAGGAGACCTATATCGCTGGAAACCAGACTATGTACATTTTTGATCGATGCATCGCAGATATACCCATCCCCATCTCCCATGGGCACACAGCCAAAAGGCGCATTGGCTAGACGGTTTTTCATGGTCATGCTTTTTATAGTAATGGGCTGAAATATTTTCAATTCTTCTTTTTTCATAAGTCCTTATCCCTTTCTTGAAATCAGTTCCGCTTATTCAATGCTCCATCCTGCAAAGAACCCCTGCTGAACCGCCTCTCCTACCTGACCGATTGCTCTGCAGTCTCCAATCGTCTGGGCACACACGTACTTATCCAGGATTGCTTTCGCTGTCTCACCATTAGGGCGGGTACCCATAGCTATGATGGCTGTATCGGCTTCCAGTTTTTTCTGACCTTCTGCAGTTTCCACGATTGCACCTTTATCATTGAATTCCTTGACTTTAGCGCCTGTCATGACATGGATGCCCTCTTCCGCTACACGGCGCAGGACACTAAAACGATTATCCAGAGTCCCTGTTGGGTACAGCTGATCCATCATCTCAACAATGGTGACCTCTTTGCCCTCCATAGCCAATTCGATCGCACAGTCACAGCCTGAAGGACCGCCGCCTGCTACAATGACTCTGGAACCAATACGTGCCTGATCCCCTGTGTGGGCATCTATGACTTCCAATACATTGGGGCCGTCCGCTCCTTTGATCGGCGGCACAAACCCATGTGCGCCGGTAGCTACGATAATCCTGTAGGCATCTGCCAATTCCTCTGAATCAGCAGTTATCTCTCTGCCATACTCCACCTTTACTCCTAATTTATCCAGCTGTACTTTATAATAGTCCACCAGCATAGACAGACGGCCTTTGAACGACGGGACGGATGCCGCAAGCAGCTGTCCTCCCAGTTTATCCGTTTTTTCATAGACCGTTACATCGTGCCCTTTCAGCGCGGATACTCTGGCAGCCTCCATGCCGCCCACACCGCCGCCGACTATAATAACTTTCCTTTTTGTCTCTGCTTTTGGGATCCGGCCATATATGGTTTCCTTTAGCACCGCAGGATTGACTGAACAGCTGCTGTCCCTGGCACCGCCGGCAGCAGACAAACAGAAACGATTGCATTTGATGCAGGGCCGGACATCCTCACGCCGTCCCTCCTGCAGTTTCCTGGCGAACTCCGGATCTGCCAACAAGCCACGGCCGATGACAATAAAGTCTGCTTTTCCCTCTTCCACTGCTTTCTTGGCAGTCTCCGGTGTAAATGCACCGGCTACCATGATTGGTTTCCCAGTGATGGATTTCGCAAAGGCAGCGGACATGTCCATCATGCATCCATCCGGCATATAGCAGGTGGGGAAAACCCACTCGTAGGCATCATAGCATCCCCAGTCCACATCAAAGGCATCCACTCCTAACCGGTCCAAATAGCGGATGATTTCTGCAGATTCTTCTTTTGTACGGCCGCCGGGTATGCCATGCTCAACCGCCATGCGGAAAGCTATGGGATAATCCGGGCCAACGGCAGCACGGCAGGCCTGATAGATTTCTGTCACGAAGCGCATCTTATTCTCAAATGTCTGCGCACCGTATATGTCTTCCCGTTTATTCCACAGGGACGTCATGAACTGATCCAGCAGATACCCAATATGTCCATGAATTTCTATGGCGTCTACGCCTGCTCTCTTACAGGCAGCCGCTGCCCTTCCAAAATCCTGGACAATTGTCTGTATTTCCTCGATGCTAAGGGGCCTTGTGGTAGATGTGGGATCATAGAAACAGGTGTTCTCTGAAGCAGAAACATTCTGCACTCCCGGCATTACCATGGCATTGCGCCCCAGTCCACAGGAGAGCTGCACCATGACAGCAGTGCCATAGCCATGAACACGGTCGCACAATCTGGCCCACCCCATTTCCTGCAAAGGCGTGCCAATGCCAAAGCGGCTCATAGTAAATGGATCTGTCTTGTTGGTTACAATCTGAAATCCCAGATTCAGCATACCGGTACCGCCCCTGGCACGTTCCGCATAATATTCCACATCTTTTTCTTCAATACAGCCAGACATCACATCAATGCCAATCCCCATGGGTGCCATGACAAAGCGGTTTTTAACCCCCAGCTTCCCGATATAGGTTCTCTCAAATAATTTCTCAAAACCCTGTCCCATAACTTATCGACCTCTCTTTCTGCGGCTCATCAACATTTTCTTATAGCTATTGTATAATTTATCTGCATAAATAGATATGGACAAATAACAAAATTGCCTCCCTAGATTTTATTCAAAAGCAAAAAATCATGGAATGAGGACATAATGTTTACAAATACGCTCCTGATACTATATAATTGTTTATAACAAAGTTGTCAGAATAAGCCTCTGAGTATGATTAGGAGATAAGGAAATGAATGTACCACTCAAACAGCTTCTCAATAAAATCCCTGCGACACAGATCCTTTGCGACAAAATAGACCCTCATCGATATTTTGAGGGCCTCTGTCTGCTCAGTGAAAATATTCAGTTGACGGATGCTCCGGTCATCTATATCGGAAGCGCTTCTTACCTTCCCGAACATCTGGAGGATTTACATACTTGCTGCCTGATTATCCGGAATAATACCGACCGGGATTTTTCACAGCTGAAGTGTGATCATATTTTGCTGAACGCATCTGCGAAAATCATGGAAATTTATGAGGAGATGGAGACGATCTGGAGCGCCTTAGAAAACAGGATGTGTATTGCTTTTTATGACAAACTGGCCCGTACAGGCAATCTGGAAAATATCCTTGGAGAAATAGCAAAAGAACTGTCCTGCGCAGTATTGATTATGGACAGCAAATTAGACGGAAAATTGATTACTTATGCAGGATGTGTGCCCTGTGATGACCAGTCCTTCTCACAGCTGATCAAAACCGGGCATTCAACCGAATCACATGTGGTCGCTGCACGTCAGGAAGGCGTAGTGAGAGAAATCGCCGACAGCACCATCCCTATTCTGGTGGGTCCTGGTAAATATAAAACCAGAAGAAGGATTCTAGGCAACATAACCGTACACAGCCAGCTGGTAGGATACATGATTGCAATCGAAAATGAAAAGCTCTTCACTTCCTTTGATATCAAACGGATTTCCACAGCCTGCGAGGCAATGACCCACATTGCGGAAGAAGATATCGGCTGTGTCAAGGATATGAATCTGACCTCTGTTTTTATACGGAGTCATCTGAAAGCATTGATGGAAGGCATGAAACATGATACCGCCCTGGTCAGCAATTGGATGCTCCACAGCAACGGGAAATCCAGTTTTTTCTGGGTTTTCGTTTTAGATGCCGATTCCGGCAGCGCTTCCGGACGTATTATATTTGACTATTTACAGAAGCAGTGCCAACAATATCACGCGCAGATTTTTGAATACAACCAGCACTATACGATTGTGCTCAATGCATATTCTGCAGAAACCTATGAGAATTTCATGACCCAATTGGCAGAACTATTAAATCAGCATCAGTGCCATGGTGCTGCCTCCCTCAGCTTTCACAATTATGACGAACTGAATAAATACTATCAGCAGGCGGTGGATGCCCTGAAACTCGGTAAACAGATGGATACCGGAAACTGGCTGATATCTTACCATGATATCAAAGTACATCTTCTTCTGTCAGAAATCCCAATGGAAATCCTGCAGGAAAAATATTATGATAATTCTCTGTCTGCATTGAAAAGTTATGACCAAAAAAGGGCACTGCCTATTACGAAACGCTTCATATGTATTTAAAATGCGCATGCAGCCGTTCTGCCACTGCGAACAGGCTTTACGTCCATCGAAATACGGTAGCTTATCAGCTGAATAAAATCCAGGAAATTCTGGATATAGATTTGGATGACGGCGAAGCCTGTCTCCAGTTGTATCTATCCTATAAAATTTGTGAACTCCGGACCCCTTGCAACAATGGATGAGTACCAACCTAGCTGGTCAAATCCGACTAAGTTGATACTCACCTGTCACTTCTATATATGAATTATCACCTAGAGTTTCTTTAGCGCCTCATAGAAGGCCATTTCAAAAACCGGCTTTATACGTTCATACACTTCTGTCTCTTTTTCTATAAGCGCATTCTTCTCATACCGTTCATTGAACTTGACCACTTCCTCAAACCATGCAAGCTCTCCGGCTCCCACTCCGGCGATTACGGCTGCACCGATGGATTTAGTTCTGGATGAAGTCTTTGAGGGCGTGCTACATATAAGCCAAAAACCCTTTATGCGGGTTTCAGGACTTTTGTCATGTAGCATAGCCTGTTACAAAACCAGTATCATATTATGAGCATTGCATCTGCACGGCACGCTTAATTCCAACGAAAATATAAATAATAAAGAAATTCATCTATATACGGGGATTATAATGTCGTAATTAGATTTTTTGTCTGTGTTATTCTTTATTGACAAAGGGGGTTAAAATAGGGTATAGTAATTTTTATAAATGAGGGAATATGAATGCAAAACGACAATATTTTGAATCAAATAACAGAACTGACTACAAAAATCAGTAACCTGCCAAAAGGATATATCTCGAAGAAATCCATCAATGGTAAGCTGTATTACTATCATCAGTGGTCGGAAAAAGGTAAAAAGCAAAGCAAGTATTTAAAAGATAATGAGATAGAAGCACTTTCTGAACAAATCAATTTGCGGAAAGAATTGCAGGAACAGCTGCGAAATTTGCGCCAGTCCCCGAAAACCGCTAAAAACAGTGATAATGAAACGAAAATACGAAATGAGGTAACAAAAATGAAATGTACCTTAATGCATAAAGAGATGACCGTTGCTGAAATCGAGCTTGACGATGCCACCGGATTTATACAAAAAATTAATACCGTATATGCTTCGGCGCATCTGCCTTTAGGTGTTCCTGTACGACGGGGTGTTGTAGACCGGGCAATATTAAATGAATGGTGGACAGACCGCTCAATTCCCGCAAGCCGTTCCGGTATCCGTGAAGCACTCGAAACTCTGGATATATGCAGCACAAAAATGCTTCTTATCCGCTGTTACGGACTAAGCCTTTCCGATCAGTACTGGATTTGTCCCGAAGGATCTGGTCTTACATGGGATAAGATAAACTTCTTTGATAACGACTTCTCTGACGACATCGGGGATGTGCTGTTTGGAACCAATAAAAAACCAAATGCTATGGATTTAAGCTCCCCTGACAACACCTCGGACGGTAATCTGAAGAAAAGATGGAAAATCATCGATGGCAGGCGCTGCCTTGTGAAGGGCGGTTCCAATCCGTTTCGTCAGCAACCCTTCAATGAGGTAATTGCAACCGGAATTATGGAACGTCTCGGAATTTCTCATGTGCCGTACACGCTCACATGGAACAAAGGCGCTCCTTACTGTATCTGCGAAGACTTTGTCACAAAAGATACGGAACTTGTTCCCGCGTGGCGCATCATACAGACACAAAAAAAAGTCAACAGTATCTCTGTGTATCAGCATTTTGTTAATTGCTGTGAATCGCTCGGTGCAAAAAATGTTGTACATTTTCTTGACCGCATGATTGTGCTCGATTATATAATTGCCAACGAAGACCGCCACCTGAACAACTTCGGTCTGCTGCGCAATGCGGAAACTTTGGAATGGTACGGTTTCGCTCCGATTTATGACAGCGGCTCCTCCCTCGGCTACGATAAGGTCGCCGGTCAAATCCGCTCAGAGCGTGATATAGAATGCAAGCCCTTCAAGAAACATCATGTGGAACAGCTCAAGCTGGTATCAGACTTTAGCTGGATCGATTTTGACAGCCTTGCCGACGTGGATGCTCTGATTAAGCAGACGCTGTCTGCAGACGGGGCAAGGGAATATATAGACGAAAGCCGAATCCAGGCCATAGTGGAAACGGTTAATCGCCGTATACAGAACCTGTTGCAGCTATCTATGATACAGACACCTGTACAAACAGATTCCACTGAAGATGATGTGGATAAAGACATTGCACAGGACTATTCTCCAAAAATAACCAGGTAACTTTAATAAAAAAGGAAAACGGCAGCAACATCAACACAATGCTGTTACCGTCTTCTGCAGTCTTTTACCATAAAAAATAGGTAGTGTAAAATAGTTTGTATCTTTGGTAAAAAGTGTCTCCTTTTTGGTAAGAATTCAGATATGACAATTCTTATCGAAAAGGAGTATTTTTATGCCAATAGCAAAGGAACAAATACGACAGATTATTTCAGAAAACAACATTAGCAGCATTGCAGATGTATACGCACTCTTGAAAGACAGTTTTAAAGAGCTTCTTCAGGAACTTATGGAAGCGGAACTGGATGCCTCACTTGGGTATGAAAAAAATCAAAAAGGGACTCTATCCACTGACAACAAGAGAAACGGACATTCTCCAAAGACTCTCAAAAGCCAGTATGGAGAATTCCAGGTTGAATCTATGTTTTCCGCGGGACTATCTCATCCATTACATTCAAGAACGACTTTACGCTACATTTTATCATCAACAATCCGTTTAAAAACTTTACTGATTTCTTTGGCACCCCAGTAGATTGAGGAAAAAAAACGGCAACGGCATCCAACACGATGCCGCTACCGTTTTCTAAATTGATCCTTTTAAGACTGATTTAGTAAACAGACTTTTGAAAAATTTCAATCTCATATCTTGTTGTCAGCAGCCTTTTTCCATAGAATAAATTAGTAATTTTCAACAATAAACACATTACATTATTGTCTATAATTACTAATTCCCTCTGATTTAAATAACATACTATCGGGTTTTATACAATCAGCATGGCATCCCCAAACGAAAAGAACCGATATCTTTCCTTCACCGCCTCTTCATACGCCTTCATAATATGTTCTTTCCCAGCCAAAGCCGACACCAGCATGAGCAGCGTAGATTCCGGAAGGTGGAAGTTGGTGATCAACCCGTCAATGATCTTAAATTCATACCCCGGATAGATAAAGATCTCTGTCCATCCGCTTTTTGCCTGAAGATTTCCAAATTCATCCGCAGCAGATTCCAGTGTGCGGCAGCTTGTCGTACCCACAGAGATGATTCTGCCGCCGTTTTTCCTGGTATCGTTGATCAATTTTGCCTGGTCTTCCTCCACCACATAGAACTCCGAATGCATATGATGCTTCTCCACATCATCTACTTTCACCGGACGGAAGGTACCAAGACCAACATGCAGCGTAACGTGGGCAATGGCAATTCCCATCCCCCGTATCTCCTCCAGCAGTTCCTCTGTAAAATGAAGTCCTGCTGTAGGGGCGGCGGCGCTTCCCTCATTTTTAGCATAGACGGTCTGATACCTGTTCTTATCCTCCAGCTTGTGGGTAATATAAGGCGGAAGTGGCATCTCTCCCAGTTTATCCAGGATTTCCTCAAAAATGCCCTCATAACTGAATTGAATCAGACGGTTTCCTTCCTCCACCACATCTATGACTTCCCCTGTGAGAAGCCCGTCCCCGAAGCTGATGACCGTTCCCGGTCTTGCCTTTTTCCCCGGCTTTACCAGTGTCTCCCACACATTGTCGCCTTTTCTTTTCAGCAGCAGTATCTCAATTCCTGCATCTGTTCCCACTTTGTTTCCGTACAGGCGGGCAGGAATCACCTTTGTGTCATTGATGACAAGGCAGTCACCCGGTTTTAAGTATCTGGTAATATGTTTGAAATCTGTATGCTCAATCTCACCTGTTTCCCGGTCCAGATGCAGCAGCCTGGAAGCGGAACGGTCAGCAAGGGGGTCCTGCGCGATCAGTTCCTCCGGCAAATCATAATAAAAATCTGATGTCTTCATGTTTTCTCCTTTATTTCCGTGAACAGCAGGCCGGGCAGATACATCCGGTTTCCTGACACTGCCTGCCGCATCACTGATCAGCCAAACACTATATCCTCTTCCAGGAGTTCTGCCCTGCCGTCTGCCACCTCCACAATATTGACACCACAGTTCGGCGGAACACAGCCATGCCAAAAATTCCTGATTTCCGCATCGGCATAAACATTCTGCAGAAGTGCCCGCACAGCACATCCGTGGGATGCGATCAGCAGTGTTTTATCCTGCAGTTTTTCCCTATATATAAGCTCCTGGAAAAAATCTTTGGTCCTTGTGCAGATTTCCCTGATACTCTCCCCGCCTTTTGGCGGTTCATAAACCTCTGTATGATGGAAAAAATTGTCCAGCATATGGACGGGCAAAAGGGCGGAATCCCGCCCTTCCCATTCGCCGAAAGAGATCTCCCGGAGACGTTCATCGTCGTATATGGGAATATCTCTTCCAGCCAGTATCAGTTCTGCAGTCATTTTAGCCCGTTTTAACGGGCTGGTAAAGCAGAGGTCAAAGGGAATCTCTTTTAACGCTTCCCCCGTCCGCTTTGCCAGAGTAATGCCATTCTCATTTAAATCCGTATCCGAGGCTCCCTGAAGTCTTCTCTGGACATTCCAGGAGGTTTCCCCGTGACGGATAATATAAAGCTTCATATTGCCTGCTCTCCCAAAATTTCTGCAAGCCGCGTCTTTTCTCTTATTTACGCAGCTCTATTCCAAGGCCTTCCAGCCCGTTTAAGATTTTCTTCATGGCTGCTGTGATCTCAGCCTCCTCCAGTGTTTTATCTTTTGCACGGAAGGTAACAGAGTACGCCAAGGATTTATATCCGTCTTTGATCTGGCTTCCCTCGTAGATATCAAAGAGATGATAACTCTCCAGGATCTTGCCGCCGCGCTGTACAAGAACATGTTCAATCTCTCCTGCCAGCACATGTTTCGGCACTACCATACTGATATCACGACTCACTGCCGGGAACTTTGCAATCCCTTCATACTTTCTGTCAAAAGTTGCAAACTCCAGAATAGCCGGGATATCCAGCACAGCCACATAAGCTCTCTCCCCGATGCCGTAAGTGTCCGCTACAGCCGGGTGTACCTCTCCCATATAACCGATCATAGTTCCGCTGTAGATAATGTCTGCCTGACGTCCCGGATGGAGGAACGGCTTGCCTGATCTGGGATCATATTCTTCTTTCTCGTGCATGCCTATCTTATCCAGGAATTCTTCCACAACACCTTTCATTGCAAAGAAATCACCAGCGCCATACATACCCAGCGTAAACATCATCCTCTCTTCAGGCAGGCCCTTTAGAGGCAGTTCCTTCGGCAGATAGATATTGCCCAGCTCATAGAGACGCACATCCTTATTTCTTCTCTTATAGTTTGTTCCGAGAGACTGCAGCATACCATTCAGCGGTGTTGTCCTCATGATACTGAAATCTTCACCCAGAGGATTGGAAATGGTGATCACTTTGCGCAGCTCATCATCAGCGGGGATCAGCAGTTTGTCAAATACCTTAGGGCTTTCAAAGGAATAACAGTATCCCTGTGAAAATCCATTGCATTCTGCCATATCTCTTGCGGCCTGCTCAATGCGCAGCTTAAACGGCAGCTTTCCTGTGGTAGCCTCTCCTTTTGGAAGGGTTGTGGGGATATTGTCATAGCCGTAGAAACGTGCCACTTCCTCCGCAATATCCGCAGTGCGGAAAATGTCAGCGCGGAAGGTAGGTGCTACGATTTCATTTGTATTCTCATCATATGCCAGCTCCACTTTTGAGAGATAGGAAAGCATTTCCTCCTTGGAAAGCTGAGTCCCCAGTAAATCATTTATCTTCTCCGGCTCAAATGCAACGCGTACCGGTTCTTTCACTTTAGAATACACATCAACCATTTGGCCTACCACTTCCCCACAGCCAAATTCTTCAATAAGCTGGCAGGCTCTGTCGATGGCAGCCTCCGCGTTGTTTGGATCCAGACCCTTCTCGAATTTGCCGGATGCATCTGTCCTGAGTCCCACTTTTTTGCTGGAAAGACGGATATTAACCCCGTCAAAGCAGGCTGCCTCAAATAATACAGTGCTTACTGTATCCGTGATCATGGAATTTTCCCCGCCCATGATACCGGCAATTCCAACCGGTTTTTTGCCATCGCAGATCATCAGTACGGAATCGTCCAGAACACGCTCCTGGCCGTCCAGTGTGACGAATTTCTCATCTTTTGAGGCACGGCGCACGATGATTTCCTGTCCTTCAATGGTGTCCATATCATAGGCATGCATAGGCTGTCCGAATTCTTCCATCACGTAATTGGTGATATCTACCAGGTTATTGATCGGACGGATACCATTTGCAGCCAGACAGCGCTGCATCCATTTCGGTGAGGGTCCGATCTTTACGTTTTTTACTACCCTTGCACAGTAGCGGGGACACAGATCCGGGTCCTCAACACTCACTTTGATGTAGTCATGGGCATCCTCTTGATTTCCCTTCACTTCCACTGTGGGAGGAACGAATTTTTTATTAAATGTAGCTGCAGCTTCTCTTGCGATACCGATCACACTGTAGCAGTCCACACGGTTTGAAGTGATCTCATATTCAAATACCACGTCATCCAGTCCCAGCGCATGGATAGCACTCTCGCCAACCACTGCGTCCTCCGGGAAGATGTAAATACCGTATTCGGGAGCTTCCGGATAAAATTCTCTTGTGGAACCCAGCTCTTCAATAGAGCACATCATACCGCAGGATTCTATCCCACGCAGTTTTCCTTTTTTAATCTTTACACCGCCCGGTGTCTTCTTGCCGTCATGTCCGCCTGCCACACGGCCCCCGTCCAGGACTACCGGGATTTTGTCTCCTTCTTTTACATTGGGCGCACCGGTCACGATCTGAACGGTCTCGGTTCCCACATTGACCTGACAGATAATCAGTTTGTCTGCATCCGGATGCGGTTCGATCTTCTCAATCTGTCCGATAACGATATTTTCCAAATCTGCATCCAGTTCTTCAAACCCTTCCACTTTAGTTCCGGATAAGGTCATTGCATCTGTATATTCCTGTGCCGTAACGTCAAGATCCGGCACATACATTTTAATCCATGATAAAGATGTATTCATTGTTGTTCTCCTCTATAATTATTATTCTGTCTCAGGATTTCCCACATATCTCTTCTCTGCGATCAGAACTGCTTCAGGAATCTGGTGTCGTTTTCGTACAGAAGTCTCATATCATCAATCTCATATTTCAGCAGTGCAATACGCTCCAAGCCCACACCAAATGCGAAACCAGTGTATTCTTCCGGGTCAATGCCGCACATTTCAAGGACATGGGGGTGAACCATACCGCAGCCCAGGATCTCGATCCAGCCGGATCCTTTACAGAAACGGCATCCTTTGCCTCCGCACTTGAAGCAGGAAACATCCACCTCTGCGCTTGGCTCTGTGAACGGGAAGTGGTGGGGGCGGAATTTCGTCTTAGTCTCCGGTCCGAACAGTTCTTTGGCAAACTCCTCCAGAGTACCCTTTAAGTCCGCAAACGTAATGTGCTTGTCAATGACAAGACCTTCAATCTGATGGAAGGAAGGGGAATGTGTTGCATCCACTTCATCAGAACGGAACACACGTCCCGGTGCGATCATACGGATTGGCAGTTCTCCCTTCTCCATGGTACGTGCCTGTACCGGGGAAGTCTGGGAACGCAGACAGATTTTATCGTCAATGAAAAAGGTATCCTGTTCATCTCTGGCAGGATGGCCCTCCGGGATATTCAGTTTTGTAAAGTTGTAATCCATGTACTCCACTTCCGGACCTTCCACAACTTCATAGCCCATACCGATGAAGATACGCTCCACTTCCTCCAGCGCTATGGTGTTTGGATGCCTATGGCCAATCTCCATTTTCTCGGCCGGGAGAGTTACGTCGATGACTTCCGCTTTCAGCCTTTCCTCCATAACGGCGGCTTCCAGTTTAACTCTGGTATCCTCCAGATGTTTTTCAATCTGCGCACGAGTTTCATTTACCCACTGCCCAACCTTTGGCCTGTCCTCCGCAGCTACCTCTTTCATACCTTTTAAAACTGCTGTCAGCTCTCCTTTTTTTCCAAGAAAAGCAACACGTACATCATTTAATTTTTCCAGGGAATCCGACTCCTGGATGCGCTTTGCAGCTTCTTCCTGAATACGCTGTAATTTTTCTTTCATAGCAATCTCCTTATACGTTTTATTCCTGTAACTGTGAGGGTACTGAACAGTTACCAGTGCCTTAGTTACTTATTTCTGACAATAAAAAAAGACCCCACCCCCAAAAGGGACGAAGCCTGTAAAGTCCGTGGTACCACCCTTGTTCCCATCTGCTAAAAAGACAGCGGGCACTCGTTTCTGCTTAACGCACAGCGACGTCATTTCTTACTGCTATTTCAGAAATGCGGCTCCGGTGGGAATCTCAACGGTTATCTGAACTGAGAGGAGCTTTCAGCCGGTGACTCCTCATCTCTGACAGAAGATAAACATCTACTGACACCTTCACAGCCTTTTTCATGTATTGTCTGTAACCCATTTTAGCCACTAATTTGCATTCTGTCAAGAAGGTTTGTCAGCTTTTGTTTCTTTTTCTTCCTTTTTTTCTGCCAAATCCTCTGTTTCCTCCTCCTCATCCTCATCATCCCTGCCGATGAGCTGCTGATATTCTCTCTTGAGGGTCTCGGTGGCCACCTGATGCACCCATTTGAATTTTTCTTCAAAATAGCAGTTGATCTGGGCGCCTATCATCATGATATTCATACAGAAGTACATCCATAAAAGAATCAATATGATGGTGGTCATGCTTCCATACATATTCGATGTTCCCTCATAATAATCAAAATACAGAGAGAATCCAAAGGAAAATGCAGACCAGCTCACTGCTGTGAACACAGCCCCCGGCATCTGGCTTCTGAAGGTTGCCTTCCTGTTTGGTACAAACTTATACAAAAACAGGAACACCACACACAGGGCCAGGAGCGTGATGGTCACTCGCATACTGATTATCATGGATACCAGTTTGTCAAGGAACGGCAGATGTTTGCTCAGTTCCCTCTGCAGGCTGTTGCCAAAAACCTGGAGGATCAGGGTCAGTATAATGGCAATGACAAATACAAGTGTGTAAAATACAGAGCGAACTCTTGTCACAATATAATTCCTGGTCTCCTTCACCTGATAGATACAGTTAAATCCATTGGTCAGAGACTGGATCCCCTTCCCTGCAGACCACAGGGCGATGACACCGGAAAGGGGAACCACGGTCAGTGACTTTTCATACACCTCATTGACGATCCCCTGAATGAAGGTCTCAAAACTCTCGGGGCAGATCTGCATAACCGCATTGATCACCTCCTGCCTGTCAAGAGGCGTATACCGGACAGAGGTCATGAGAAGGAGCATAAACGGGATAAAGGAAAGTATGATAAAATAGGCAGCCTGTGCAGAGTAGGCTGACACGTGATTCTTATTCATATTCTCCATAAATCCGGTGACTGTGCGCACCACACTTTTTATTATCTTCATTTTATCTGCACCCGCATGTAATTTCCGCATTATTTTCCCATTATAGCATGTGCCCCTTCGGATGACAAGTTTCACAGAACGCTGCTGATATCAGCCAGCTCCACATTTTGGTAAAAATATGCAAGAATGTCCTGATAACTCATCCCTGCCTCTGCCATCCCTTTTGCCCCGTTCTGGCTCAGACCTACGCCATGGCCGTAACCGCCGCCGTTTATCACATATCCTTTAAGGACATTATTTTCATCCCGCTGTTCTTCCAGTGTAAAATATGCACTTGGGAGCAGATTAGAGCCTTTCACCACAGAGCCGTCTTGCCTTGTAATAGACAATCCGTCTGGTGACAGCAGGGCACGTATGTCGTACTCGTTGCTGATCTTGTAGACACCCTGGTCCGTATTGACCGCCAGATTCATGACAGCACCGCCCTCACCTGTCTTCTCCACATCTATCCCCCGGATTTCTTTTACTCCCGCGTATTTTGCCTGTACAGCAGACAACAGGCGTTTGGCGGAAAATGTGATACTCCACTGATGCCACGGCTCCTCTGCATCGTAGCTGCAGTCCACACTTTTCAGATAGGAAGCGGGCGCAGATACTTCCCACACCTCATCCGTGCTGGTTTTACCGCTGGAGGTGGAAAAGTAATAGGCTGTAATGGGCTGCCCGCCGCTCTCCAGAATTTCTCCCTTTGTCTCATCCACGGCTGCACTCGCCCCGGCATCCTCACCGCCGTTTTGATAGACCTGATAAGCCACACTGTCATCCACCTGGGCGCCCAGGTCAGCTAAAGCACTTTTCTGCATCTGTACACAGGCATATGTTCTGGCACAGACCGCCTGCGCCTTCAATGCTTCTTTGTCATATGAGGCCGGCATTTCACTGGGTACCACACCATACAGATACTCTTCCAGGGGCAGCGTATTTACAATGCGCAGGCCTCCCTGTTCCTGGTAAACGGTAAAATCCCCCCTGTAGGCAGGATTTCCCTGCTGCCTTTCCACTGACAGCAGGGTTGCCCTGTTTTCCTCTCCACCGGCCTGAAGTTCCAGCTTTCCATCCTGGAAAAGAGGACTGTCTGCAGTCAGCTCCAATGTCTCACCGTCTGCATAGTCCATCTCCTGGCTCCCTTTCAGATGATAACTGCCCTGAAACCGTAAGTTCACACTCTGGTGCGTATATCCTTTGTATCCGTCTGTCATAAGCAATACGGATATCCGGGGTTCCTGTACTGCGGCTGCTGCCGCTTCACTCTCTGGCTCCTGGGCAGCCTGGCCGCTGTTCTGTTCTGTATGATCAGCCTGGGCATCTGTGTCCGCAGAATCTGCGGCACTCTCCTGCCCCTTTTCCTCTGCATCCGCATTGTTCCGGGAGGAAGCCGGCAGGGTCAGACCGGCACTGGCCCGCTCATTTTCTTTGATCATATTCTCCTGCAGGCTCTGCATCCGGTAATCTTCCTGTCTTCTTACTCCCGCTCTGTTTGCCTGCCATACAATCAGGATTCCGATCACGGCAAGCAGTATGATCAGCATCTTCCATTTTAATTTCTGCTTCCAGTCCATATATTAATATATGAAAGAAGAAAAGATTTCATACCCCAAGGTCTTTATTCACAGCATGTCTGCCTCTATCCCAGATATAATTCCCTGTAATAGTCCAGCTCTTCCCCGATGATCTCATCTAAAACCTTCATTCCCAAAAGTTCCACCGGAGCCTTGTCATCTGTGAGGATTCTGTCCTTTCCTTCATAACGGACAAGCCCTTTTGAAACGGCTGCCATCATGTTCTGCAATTCTCCTTTTGGAAGCTTCTCAGCATTTTTTTCAAGCATTTGCGGAAGCATCATGTGATTAGATGCAAAGACTTCCATATTGGTCCCGCCTTCCACCGGTACGGTGTATACATACTTGAATACCGAAGCTATGGTATCACAGAGATAATCATTGATAGAATCCTCCGAACTGGATTTCATGTTCATGTTGACCACCATCACCCCGTTGTCCTTCAGATGCGTTTCAACCTGGCTGAAAAACTCAACCGAGGACATCTGAAACGGAATGGTGATATCCTGGTAGGCATCCACCATAATCACATCATAGGAGTCCTCAGAAGATGTAAGATAGGCTCTGCCATCCTCCACTGCTACCTCCACACTGTCCGGCAGTCCGAAATAGTCTGTGGCGATCTCCGCGATCTTCTCGTCAATCTCAGCGCCCTGGATTTTGGTTCCCGGAAAATAGCGGTCACAGTAATCTGCATATGTGCCGCTGCCCAGCCCAAGTATCATCACATGATTGTCCTTTTTTGTATTGACTCCCGCCATAACAGGGGCGGCCAGGGCATAGTCATAATACATCCCTGTCAGCTCCTGGTTTTTCGTCTTGATGGACTGCACGCCAAAAAGCACATTGGTGGACAGGATGGTCTGCTCCTCATCGTCCTTTACCTGCAGATAATTATAGATGGACTCATCCTCCAGCGTCACATCTTTTTCCCAGAAAGCAAAGCTGAATTTAGGCGTCAGCAGTGCCAGAATAAGCAGAACCGCCGCTGCTCCCACACATAGTCCTCTTTTTCTCTTAACCGTCACAAAGTAGAGCACAGCGATGGCGGCCAAAACCGCTGAAAATATGAGGAAAGTAGCTGCAGTCCCCACTGCCGGAATCGTTACAAAGGTAGGGAGGAAGGTACCGATAATACTGCCGATGGTATTTAAGGCACCCAGCTCTCCCACGGTCTTTCCATTGTCATCCAGATTGCTCACAGAAAACTTTACCAGAGACGGTGTCACGGTTCCCAGCAGAACACAGGGGAACGCAAAGATTGCCAGGCAGGTAAAAAGTGCTGCCCAGACAAGAAAATTGGATTTTATAAAAACCGCCAGCAGCAAAGAGATACCTGCGATCAGATATCTGCCCAAAAACGGTATGAGCGCGATCCATATTGCAGCGATCAAAAGCCTACGGTACAGCCTGTCCGGATCATGGCGCTTGTCCGCGGAACGCCCGCCCCATACATTTCCGATCGCCATGGCGATCATGATCACTCCGATGATCACGGTCCATACAATCTGGGAGGAACTGAAATAAGGCGCCATCAGCCTGCTCGCCCCCAATTCTACAGCCATAACAGACATACCGGAAAAAAACTCTGTTACATACAAAAAATATTTGTTTCTCAATAATCTGGACTCCATGTTTTGCCTCCTGTTGTCTCTCTCAATTATTACCCTGCCATAACTGCAGCCGCAAAAACGGGCTGCCCCAAGCCGTCCGCACCTCTATCCGGTGCCGGCGTGCCTGCTTACGGCAGCCCGTCTTCTTTTTTCGCGAAATTGTTCAGTATTATCTCACGCTTCTGTAACAAACTGATATATTGTGGTAGTATCGTATTTCTCCCCGGCTTTCAGAACGGAAGACTGGAAAGCAGCCTCATTGCAGGCATTGGGATAGTACTGTGTCTCCATACAGAAACCGGCACGTTTTGTATAGACACTGCCGCCCTTCCCATTTTCGTTGTTGATAAAATTGCCGATGTAGAACTGCATACCCGGAAGGTCCGTGAATACTTTCATGGTGATGCCTGTCTCATCGCTGTGAGCCGCCGCAGCCTCTTTTATCCCGCCTTTTTCCCTGCACAGTGCATAGTTATGGTCATAGCCGCCGCCGAAGATGAGCTGCTCATAGTCAGCTTCCACATCCTGTCCGATCCTTTTAGGGGAAGTAAAGTCCATGGGTGTGCCCTCTACCTTCAGGATCTCACCTGTGGGAATGGCTTCGGAATCGGAAACCGGCGTGAATTCCGGTGCATGGATCTGAACCATATGATTCAGCATACTCTCTGCTCCCGCATTGTGTCCTGCCAAGTTAAAGTAAGAATGGTTGGTCATATTCACAACGGTATCGGCATCTGCGCTTCCTGTGTAATGCATAACAAGCTCATTTTCATCCGTGAGCTTATATATTACAGATCCGGTAAAGTTTCCGGGGAAGCCCTGGTCGCCGTCCGGGCTGAAGATACGGAAGGTGATACTGTTCTCCTCCTCTTTCACTTCCTCCACATCCCAAACACGGGTGCGGTAAAAGTCAGGGCCGCTATGTAAATTATTCTTGTTGTCATTTTGAGCCAATACATACTCTTTGCCATTCACAGTAAACTTTGCTCCGCCAATGCGGTTTCCGTTTCTGCCGATGGGGGAACCGAAATGAGGTTTATTCTCATAGTATCCTTCCACAGTGTCATAGCCAAGAACCACATCTGTCAAATTCTTATCTTTATCCGGAACCATCACACTGACCAGTATGGCACCGAAATCTGTTACAGCTGCTGTCATGCCGTTTCCATTTTTCAGTTCATAGAGGAATACCTCTTTTCCTTCCGGACTCTTTCCAAAGCTTCTTTTTGTCACTCCCATGTCTTAATCTCCTGTTTTTCATGATTTGATCTGCATTTCTGTTGTTATAAACAAAAAGAGTCTGATTCTTCAGACTCTCGCATCAAATGCGGCGTTCCTGCTGCAAATGTTCGTTATTCGTAACTGTAAAAACACGAAACAGTTACCACTATTCATAATATACCCAGCCAAGTTGCTGTTATATTGTAACTATTCAATAGGTCTGCGCATTCACTGCGCTAACCGAAAGAAAGTGTACCACGGCCAAGCATAAATCCCATCGCCAAAGGCGATTCTGCATGGATTTTTGCCTGTAACTGTGAGGGTACTGAACAGTTACGTTATATTTATAATCCCAGGATGCCGTTTCCTACTTTCTGACTCCTAGCCTAAGCCAGGTGGGCAACCGCAACTGTTCTTCTGCCTTCCGCTGCGCAATGACGGCCTGACATCTGAACAGAAATATAGGAATCCCGTTTAAAGAAATGTAGGTTCAAAAACTGTAGGAGCATCGCACACCCCAGGATTACTTCGTATCTTTATTATACTCTAGTATATGAACTTTTTCAACAAAAATGCACACACTTAATAAATTTTTTCTTCAATATAAAAATTACAGATAGAACGCACTTTTTCCATATCCGCTTTTGTCTTCTCGTTCCCGTACGGTATGCGGTCAATGTTCCGGTTCATGTAATCCTGGTTTTTAATATACAGGAAACTGGAACGGAAGTTCAGGTCAAAGATAAACGCCAGATAAGAGATCCACATATCCATATGTGTGGTCCTCTCCCCCCGCCGGATACATCTGTGCGCTTCCACAGCCTGAAGGATATTCTCGGAGATTGGTTCCAGGCCCACTTCCTCCGCTGAAATTCCAAAGATAGCTTCTGCGTTCTCTGTATCTTTGACCCTGAAATTATCCAGCTTATCCGCGTCCCTGATGATCCTGCAGTGCAGGAGTTCTCTTCCTTGTATCTCCTCCGGAATCTCATAGAGGGAATGACAGGCAATTGCTATTTTGATAATACTGTCAAATCTGTCATCCTCAATGAAATTTCTGATCCTATTTTCATCAAAGAGGACTTTTACGCCAAACTCAGCATGGTCAAAGAGATTGTCATCGTAACTGTTAAAGGTTTTAAGCTGTTCAAACCTTCCGATGTCATGGAGCAGTGCAATGAGAAGCGCCAGTTCATGGTCCTCACCGGAAACCTTTTCTTCCCTGCAGATATAATCTGCTGCATCCAAAACGCAGAAGGTATGAACCTCCTTCAGCATGATCTTATCATCGCTTCTGTCATAATGACTGAGATACTGCCGGAAACTCTCTTTTGCATATTCCAAATCAATCATATTTTCATCTCCGCTGCCCGGCGGACGTATCCCCGGGTATGAAACAACAAAACGGACCGCCATCACTGACGGTCCGCCGCATTCATAGCAATAGTAAGTCCGCAAAGCGTTCTTTCTATTTTGATCACCTGAATTATTTCAGTTCATCAACAACTTTCTGGATTGCATCTAAAGCATCAGCAGGAAGTTTGTCATATCCATCTTTTTTGGTCTCGAATGCTTTGATCTCATTTACACGGTCATTCATACGTGCTTTGAGCTGCTCAACGTAGTTAGCGTCATTCATATCCGGAACGAATCCTTCCCAATCGAAGATTTCGATATCGGAGAACGGTCCCCAAGGTTTGAACTCTGCTTTTTTCTCTACGATTGCTTCCAGAATACCTAAAGTATCTTTCGGCTGAACTTTCTTGCCCATGAAATCGCCTGTGTTGATGATGTAGCAGTCTACATTTTTCTCATCAACCAGTTTTTTGAATTTCTCGTAGTCATCAGCTAACGGATATGTTCTGAACGGGTTAGCGTAAGGAACAACAACCAGCTTATTCGGGTCAACACCTGGTGCCAGACGCTCTGCTGTAGAACGTTTTGTAGCCAGAGTAGCACCCATTACAGATGCCAGGGAAGCACCTTTTAATTTAACTACTGGCGGAATAGTCGGGTCTTTCATGATCCAGAAGATTGCATTAACCGGCTCGTCGATCTTGTCAACGCGGTTCGGTGCCCACAGTTTGGATTTGATCGCACGTCCGTTACCATTTCTGATATCTTCTGTTACAAGCTGGATGTTTCCATCCTCGTCTAATGTAGCAGAGTTATTCATGGATGTCAGAAGGAATTTGTTGTCATCACATCCTGCCGGATAATCCTGTGTTTTATCGAAGTATGTAGGCTCTAATGCTACGGAAGCACAAGTATCTGTGTTGATGATGAATGCATCATCGTGCAGAACTTTGATTTCGTATTTGCCATTGTGTTTTGCATGTGTGATCGTGGATTTACCTGATCCTGACAGACCGTATACAGATGCAACATATTTGGAACCGTCAGCAAGTGTGTACTCTTTCTGTCCGCCGTGGCATGCTGCATAACCATTTCTGTTGGCAATTGCCCAAGCCATAGTCAGAGTACCTTTTTTGTGCTCACCAAAGTATCTCATACCAAGGATACAAGCACAGTTCTGATCTGTGTTGAAGTAGCACAGAGTCTGCGGATCGCTTAAGCAGCTGTAGTCAACACCCGGAGTGCTTGCCGGTGCCCACTGAGGATCTGAGAAGATGTAAACATCTGCTTCTTTTCCTTCGCCTACAGGCTGAGAATTTTTATACATTTTAACATAGTCATCAGACATATACTGGAAGTTCAGCATCCAGGAGTACATGATGTTCTCTTCGCCTTCCGGAATCAGCAGATGAGCTTTTACCATGAATTCAGGATCCAGACCTACATATACCTCTGCATGGTACATGGTTTTCCAGCGGGCTTCATAAATAGCATCCATAGCCACTTTGTCAAGAGCTGCGCAGTCAACACCTGGTTCTCCGGCGATGCGGCGTGCGGCTGCATAACGTCCTGTGATAGCACCATCGTTGAATAATAAAACTTTAGCGTCTCTCTCAAGACCAAACTCTTCGCCTCTATAAACAGGCATGTCTGTAACGACTGTTCCAGGTGAGTTCTTCGCTAATTCATATGCCTCTTTTAATGTGTTAACCTTAACAACATTGTTGCCATAGAACGCTGCTTCAATAATGGAACGAGTTTTGCTGAAGCCAGTTTTGCCTGCTCCAATCTCGTTGATTGGGTAATATGCTTTTGTTGACATATGGTTTCCTCCTTAATCTTATCTCAAAGTCAATTTATTATCTCATGTAAGTTTTTAAAAGTCAATACTTTAACAATGTATTTTCTTGACGATTTTTTTACATTTTATAGAATTTTTATATTTTAAATCCCAAGGACATTTTTTACTGCTACCGGCATCTCCGGAACATCCACAACCGTATCATGGAGAACAGGAGCTGTACGAATCTCCTCAATGGCATTGGGCACCTTCACATTTGCAATTTTGGACAATTCATCCACCAGCTCAAAATCACCCATGGAATCATATTTGCTGTCAATGGCATTCATGACGCTCCTTGTGAATTTAAAGGGGCTGGCTGTGGAGGCAATGACCGTCTTGGTACTATCCCCGGTCTCAGCCGCGTATTTACCGTAAACACAGGACGCCACAGCTGTATGGGTGTCGATCACATAGCCTGTTTCCCCGTAAAGAGCCTTTATTGCTCCTGCCGTTTCCTCCTCTGTGGCAAAATTGCCATAGAAATCCGCGAGCTGGCTGCGCATCTTTTCTGTGATCCGGTAAGTCCCGCCCTTGGAAAGCTGCTCCATCATCTCACGGTTTTTGTCCGCGTTTTCCCCTGCAATGCGGTAAATAAGCCTTTCTAAGTTGCTGGATATGAGGATATCCATGGACGGAGATGAAGTCAGAATGAAATCACGGTTCCTGTCATAACTTCCGGTGGAGAAGAAGTCAAAAAGGACTTTATTCTCATTGGAAGCACAGATCAATTTGTCTATAGGCAGCCCCATATTTTTCGCATAATAGGCGGCCAGGATATTTCCGAAGTTACCTGTGGGCACCGTTACGTTAATTTTTTCACCATCTTTTATCTCACCGTTCTTATAAAGGTTCACGTATGCGTAAACGTAGTACACGACCTGAGGGACCAGGCGGCCGATATTGATGGAGTTGGCAGAGGAAAACTGGAAGCCGGCCTTGTCAAGCTCCTCCTCCATTGCCTTGTCATTGAACATTTTTTTCACTGCAGTCTGGGCATCATCGAAATTGCCTGTGATCCCCACCACATATGTATTATTTCCCTTCTGTGTCACCATCTGTTTTTCCTGAATAGGGCTGACACCGTTCTTGGGATAAAAAACAATGATCCTTGTACCCGGCACATCCGCAAAACCGGCCATGGCTGCCTTTCCTGTATCGCCTGAAGTGGCAGTGAGGATCACAATCTCATTTTTTACATGATTTTTCTTGGCAGAAGTGGTCAGAAGATGGGGCAGAATGGAAAGTGCCATATCTTTGAATGCAATGGTCGCTCCGTGGAACAGTTCCAGATAGTATGCACCTCCCGCTTTTACTAAAGGTGCTATCTCTTCTGTATCGAATTTGGAATCATAAGCCCTGGCAATACATGACTTTAACTCTTCCTCTGTGAAATCCGTAAGAAAACGGCTCATAACTTCATAAGCAATTTCCTGGTATGTCATCTCTGCCAGTCTGTCCATGGGAACATCCAGCTTAGGAATCTCTGTAGGCACGAATAAACCGCCGTCCTTTGAAAGTCCTTTTAAAATTGCTTCGGATGCCTTTACGCATTCCCCTGTTCCTCTAGTGCTTTTGTACAAAATCTCCATCTCTTTAAGTCCTTTCTTCTTTACGGATACGTGAAAAAGTCATGTACCCCATATTGGAATAAAAATTTTAAATCCTCTTTAAACCATTTAATATTGTGCTGCTCCGCGTAAGCCTCTTCCATAAAGAACAGCGCACCTTGGGAGTAATCCTCCCCATCAATCGCCCGGTTGACCGCCTCTCTGGTTCCCTCTGAAACGGTAACCGTATTGATCCTGCCGTCAACTGTAGGAGAAAACTGGGGACTTCCGTCCGAATTCTCCCATACCACATCATGGATACTGTTTGGGAAATCCGGGCTTTTCACCCGGTTAAAAATCACATTTGCCACCATAATACGGCCTTTGATATCCTCTCCTCCGGCCTCCGCCTCCACTATCTTCAGAAGCGTCTCGTAATCCTGATCTGTCATCCTGAGCAGCCCCTCAGAAGCACCGATGGAGTGATTCTCCAGTTCAGCCACGCTGGTGGCTGTCTCCTCGCTGAAATCAAAATGTGATTCCTGCACCTTTTTGCCTGTTCTCTGCCCTACCAGCACAGCTTCACAGGAGGTGCCAAGCCGGTGTACTTCGCTCCGGGTATCCTGACTTATCAGTACGCCTGAAATAATTGCGTCCAGACCGTACAGCTGTTCTTCCTCCGGTTCGTCCTTGTCTTTGGGCGGATCTTTGTCATCACTCACAGATGCATATACATTATTTTTTCCACCTGCATGAAGCCCGTGAAAGGTAAATGCCACGGCAGCGATCACCACCGCCCCGGTCACAACCAATGCACAGGTTCTCCGGCTCTTTTTAGATATCTTCCGGATCAAAAATAAAAACCCGGCCGCAATCGTACGAATAATGTCCATACCTTTTTCCTTTGCCTGTTTTTCTTAGTCGAATAGACACCAGTCATAACTCTTTGTTCCGATACTGATGTCATGAATTATATGGATTATAAAATATTTAGGCAATGGAAGTCAATAAGCCGGGGCGTCTTTTAGCTAATCTTCACAATATTATCTAATTTACTGACGAGTATTTTATACACTTTTTCGTGCTTTTTTCCTCTATTTCACTAAAATCAGTGACTATCTGTATTTACTTTTATTCTATCTGCTCAGGATATCCATGCGTCCCCCAGGCGGTAAGTTCCTGCTCCGTCTTTAAATGTTCCTTTGCAGGATTCATACCCAATAGCCCCAAGACCGGAACGCCATTTTTCCACATCAAACCGGAAGCTGTTATTTTTCGTCTCTCCCGCTTTCATGGTTATCAAAACCCCTTCCGGAAAATACAGGTTCCCCACATCGATCAGTCCCTCTTGTGTCAGTTCCTCCCAGGTAGATAAAATCACATTTAAGGGTTTTGTGGCGCTGTCCGCTAAATGTGTCTGTTCCTTTGTTAGCTGTGACCACAAAAGGAAGCGAATGCTCTCCTTCTCCTGTTCCGTCAGATTCTCCGCCTCTGTCAGATCAAGAGCCACTGTGCTGATATCATCGTTCAAGGCCGCATCTGTATCGTAGATTTCCTTCAGGATGTCCAGATACAGGCCGATCATGTCATTCTGCTGTTCCAAAACACAGACTTTCTGAACGCCTGTGATTCCCAGAGGATAACGTTCCATATAAGTTCCATTTGCGGCAGCTGAGAGACGGATCCGCATTCCGGGGCGCAGAGCCTCCCGCTCTATTTTCTTTCCGTGCTTATCATAAAAAAGAGGGGCACTTGTGTCAAAGTCAGCCAGTCCCCCACTCTCTTCCCTATCCTGCAAAAACAGAATCGAATTTTCGTCTACCCTGATCACCTTTCCGGTAATTTCAATTTCCTGCTGTGAAGTTCCCTCTTCCTCCTGAGGTATCTTTTCCTCTTCTGAAGCCCCATTACTTTCCGCTCCGGATCGTTTATTCCCGTCACTTGTTATGGGTACACAACCTATCAGCAATGCCACACATAATGCTGATACCAAAATAAAAATACGGCCGCTCTTTTTTCCCTTTGTCTTTTTCATAAAGTTTCACCTCATTTTCTGATATACACAGCAATCGTTACCCTTCCCTATTAAGTGTCTGCGGCTTCTGCTTTTGTTGCATATATCAAAAATAATGGCTTAACATCTGATCGGTTCGTTTAGAAGGACGTTTATTCTGCTGCATGTATCTGAGACGCAATCTCCTCCAAAGTAAACATGTCATCCATACCTTCTTCTAAATCCATGTTTTCCTGCACCTCTGCACGGTTGCGGTGATCCCAGAGTGTATTCACCCTGACAAAACAATCGTCATCTATTTCCATATACTCCCCTTCCGGTCCGTTTATTCTGGTATAGGTTCTGTCCGCATTGTAATCTGCGGATTTTTGAAGAAAATAGACACTTCTCTGGTTTGTTTCCAGCATAATATCATCTTTCTCTGTCTGCTGCAGATAGATATGTTCTAACTCTTCATCGCTGTACTGTTCATATATCCGGCGATAGCTTTTCTTTTCCTCCTTGGACCAGATTTGGTCCATATAATCCTTTACGGATACATATCCCTGGTCTTTTACTATTTTAATTTGTTTTCCTTCTTTATAGTTTCCTTTGAAAGACCGCAGAACTGTAATATCTGCTTTTGTGTGGCACATGCCGTACCAGTCAATGTAATAACGGATGCCTTCAGCTTTGCCGTAGACGATCACATCACTATCTTTGACCAGTGACGCGATATCGGGGTAAGAAGCATCATATTCGTAAATCACTTGATCATTACAGGATACGATCGTATCTTTTGTGATCTCCTCTGTATTTATTTTTAATTTTCTTACACCGCTGCAGCCTGTAAGACATAAGGAACAAAGCATCAGTATTGCGCCCTTTCTTATTTTCATCAAGTTCCTTCCTCCCTAAAGATAAAAGATCAATGACATAATCCCCAAAAGTTAGGGAGTGCTGACCTGACCATCTATACAATTCACATAGTATGTTCTCCCATCTTCCATCTCGTAGTACCAGGCAGGTATGTATTCTTCCTCTCCAATTCCTGCAAATACTAATTCAACATGATTGGCCATCCTTGCTTCTTCCGTTTCACCAAATCCCAATTTCTCATTTTCTTTTGTTATTGCATTTGCCAGTAGTATTTTTGATAGTTCAAAATCCACTTTTTGAACCAATCGGTTATATTCTGCTGCGTCCGTTTTTTCAAATTCATTCCATTCAATCGTACCATGCTGTATGCCGGAATCATCCAGCATTACACTGATACCTTCATACTGTATTTTTACACCATCGTATTCGTTTATATATTCAAACCTATATCCTATAACGGATTCTTCCGGTTCATCCCCCAACATTGTTTTACACATATACGACACCAGAAGCTCCTTATCATCCAGTTGTCTTACATCAAACCCTTTAAATGCTGTTTTAATCCACTCATTTGCCTTTGCAGCAGCCTGTTTTTCGTCAATACTAACTGCTTTATCTCCAATCTCACCGTATGTTATACTGGTTATCGTCCCACTTTTCTGGATCCGGCCTCCAAGCTCCTCATTTCCTTCGTAAGACTTATCAATTTTTCTTAATGTATAATCCGGTATGATCTTTTCTGCCAGCTCTTCCATATCTGTTTTAAATGTCAATGGCCGGCTTGTTAATTCTATATCCGGCTTCTGCGTACTTTCCTTCTTAATCTCTTCTTCAGGCATTTGTTTCCTAGGGGATACAGGATTTACAGAACAGCCTGCGATCGTACTCCCGATAGTAAGAGCCAGAATCAATTTTATTACTGTTTTTCCGCTTTTCAATATAATAACTCCTTTGTATGTATTTACAATATAATAATATCACATACCTTAGAAGCCTTCCACTATGCTTTTCCTTTGTATTCTTTATGGAATTATTATTTTATATCCTCCAGTTAGATGAAAAAAGATATGGACGGGAGGGCAAAACAAAACCGGGCGCATATCAACTGACAGGCGCCCGGTTTTTCAATCCGCGTATTTTCTTTTATAACTTTTATAATATGTTAATACTCTTTAGTTACATTATCGGTTATTAATAGCTGTCACCAATGCGTCAATGGATGCCCTGATTATGTCAGAATCCACACCTGCTCCCCAGGCCAGGCTGCCGTCCGGTTTGCGGATACCCACATAGGCAATGGCCTTGGAACTGGAACTCTGCTCCAAAGCATGTTCCTGATAAGTTATCAGATCATACTGGAAACCGTATTCCTTCTTCAGTGCGTTGCTGACTGCATTGAGACGTCCGTTTCCTGCTGCCTCTGTTGTCACTTCACGACCGTTAAAGCTGGATGTCACCTGTGAGGTAATCCCCCCGTCCTTCTGCTGGAAGTGAACACTGCAGATTTCCAGCGGAGATGTAACATTCTCAAATGTCTTTTTGAACAGCTCGAATATCTGATCAGGCAGTAATTCTTTCTGTGTATGGTCTGAGACAGCCTTTGCTGTATATCCCATAGCTTCCCGCATCTTTGCCGGAAGATTCAGTCCGTATTTTGTTTCCAGAATATAACCTACACCGCCTTTTCCGGACTGGCTGTTTATGCGGATAACATCTGCGTCATAGTTCCTTCCCACGTCTTTTGGATCAATGGGGAGATACGGAACGGTCCAGTGTTCCGGCTTCTTTTCATCCAGCCAGTGCATGCCTTTTGCAATGGCATCCTGATGGGAACCGGAGAAGGCTGCAAACACCAGCGCACCGCAGTATGGGCTTCTTTCACTGATCTTCATGCCTGTGAATTCCTCGTATTTCTCACAGATGGCGCTCATATCGGTGAAGTCCAGGTTCGGCTCAACACCCTGGGAATACATATTGAGCGCTAAAGTAATGATATCCACATTACCGGTCCTCTCACCATTTCCAAAAAGTGTGCCCTCTATACGGTCTGCACCGGCCAGAAGTCCCATTTCCGAATCAGCCACGCCGCATCCTCTGTCATTATGGGGATGAAGGGAAACAATAACGTTTTCTCTGTACTTCAGGTTCTCACAGATATATTCCACCTGGCTTGCATATACATGAGGCATGGAATGTTCCACTGTCACAGGAAGGTTAATGATAGGTTTCCTGTCTGCGGTGGGCTGCCAGATATCCAGCACTGCGTTGCACACTTCAAGTGCATATTCCGGTTCCGTTCCTGTAAAACTTTCCGGGCTGTACTCAAACCGGTAGTTTTCCCCTGCTTCCTCTGTAAGCTGTTTTAAAAGTTTCGCACCTTCCACTGCAATCTGCAGGATTTCTTCCTTTGATTTCTTGAACACCTGCTCACGCTGTGCAACGGAGGTGGAATTATATACATGGACAATTACATTCTTCGCACCTTTTACTGCATCGAATGTTTTCTTGATGATATGTTCTCTGGCCTGTGTCAGGACTTGAACCGTCACATCATCCGGGATCAGATCCTCCTCGATCAGCTTTCTGAGGAACGTATACTCTGTCTCAGAAGCTGCCGGAAATCCTACTTCTATCTCTTTAAATCCAATATCCACCAGAAGCTTGAAAAACTCCACTTTCTGTTCCAGATTCATGGGGATAACAAGTGCCTGGTTGCCGTCACGCAGGTCAACGCTGCACCATACGGGAGCTTTGTCCACATACTCCTTTTCCGCCCACTTCATGCATGTTACCGGCGGCATGAAATACTGTCTCTTGTACTTACTGCAATTTTTCATTCTTTTTTCCTCCTGACTTTGTTATGGATACCTATATCTAAGCTTTTATGACAGGCGGTATGCCCGGACCTCCAGGGATTTCTAAAACTGCCCAAACGGTATAAAAAAAGCCCCTCATCTTTATTACAATATGCTTGTAATAGAGACGAAAGACTACTGTCCTGCGCGGTACCACTCTACTTTATGAATATACTTCATACGCTTAATAAGATACAGATATGTACACCTTATATCTTTCCCTTCTGATAACGGCGGGGTTCCGTCTGCGTCTACTGTTTCCTTACGAAAGTTCGGGCAGCTGCTCCAAGGGCAGTTCCAGATTCTGCGTCTGCCGCTTCACACCAGCCAGCGGCTCTCTGAAATCCGATATGAATCTGTACTAATCCTTATCTATGCATTTCTCTTATTGCAACAGCTCGTTGCTGTTGTGATAAAGTTACGATACCATTCCTTGCAGAAAATGTCAAGAGATAAACACATGTATTTTTTCAATGACTTTCCTTGCTATCCTGTAAAATCCCAGGTCATTGGGATGAATCCCATCCACAGTACAGCATTCCCTTGACTCCTCCCCAAACAGCTCTGCGCCATCCAGGAAGTTTACTATATATCCTTTCTTTCTGCACTTTAAAACAGTCTCCTGTATGATCTGCCTGCGCTCTCTGCTCCGGTTCTCATCAGACCTGAACTCCGGATTTGGCCTTGAGATAACCAGCACCGGAAGTTTGGGATTGCGGGAAAGAATACATTCCAGAAACGGTCCATGCGTCGCTTTTAGAAACGCAGCATCCGGGGCGTTGTAGTCGTAATCATAGATCAGACACTTTGCCGGCAGTCCGGATATGTACCGGGCAATGGGCAAATCCCCTTTTGCATTGCCCGAAAATCCCAGGCAGTACATCTCAGCGTCCATCCATCTGGTCACAAGAGCAGGATAGGCATTGGAAGTTCTGGAGGCACAGCCGCCCTGTGTAATGGAAGAACCATAAAAGATAACCGGTTCGTCTATTTCATGCTTCAATGGTTTCCAAATACAGGCGTTCTCTTTGATTCCAACAGTAAAATCCCGCACACCGTTATAGAGGGGCAGATATACGTCTATTTCCGCTTTTCCATCTGAAAGGGGTATTTCTCCCTTTACGGCATGCTCTCCCGGTTCTGCCCTGAAGGTGGCGGCGTAGCTGCCGTTTACAAACACATCCATCCCCGCACTTCCGGTGAGGGGCATATGAGACATCATAAAATCCGGTTCCAGTAATTCCATACACAAACCCAAGATATTTGTATCTGTCTGAAAACGCAGGACCGCTCCGCTGGTGTGATAGGCAAGTGCTGTGAGCTCCGGCCTGTTTATTTCTTCCAGCACATAATCGGGAAGACGCTGCCAGGTATTCGGCAGCACTCCCTCAATCTCCGCCTCGGTATCTGTTATCTTCAGGTAGGTTAATGATGCTTCTGACTGCACCTGTTTAAAATTGCTGTCCAAATCTTCTATCTTCAATAATTTCTCCTCCTGCTGTATCCTTTAAATAATGAATAATGCTTTCTTTTTCAAATGCATTTGCTATAATACTAGTATAGGCGCAAAGTAATGTCAATCTTACAAAGGAGGTCTGTTTTATGCAGGAAATTTATGATTTTCTAAAGAAATGCGGGACGTATTATCTGGCAACCACAGAGGGCGGCCAGCCAAGGGTTCGTCCTTTTGGAACTGTGGACATATTTGAAGGCAGACTTTACATCCAGACTGGTAAAGTAAAAGATGTCTCCAAACAAATGCTTGCAAATCCCCAAATTGAAATCTGCGCATTTGACGGCGGACACTGGCTGCGCATCACAGCTACTGCGGTACCGGATGACAGAGTGGAAGCACAAAAACATATGCTGGACGGTTACCCTGACTTACAAGCCATGTATAAGCCAGGCGACGGAAATACGCAGGTGTTCTATCTGAAAGACGCTGTGGCTACGTTTGCCTCGTTTACGGATGAGCCAAGGGTGATCCATTTCTAAGATGGTTATCCGTATTTTTGTATTATCCAGATTGGAGGACTGCAGATGGGGAATCTGCGGTCCTTTGTCCAGGAAACTGCAGGGGTAACTGTTCTGTAACGGCTCAGAAAGCCCGGGCAAAATGTGCGGTTTTTCCCTTAAATACTATGTGAATAAAAAAAATTAAACTTTTTTTCTATTTTTTCTTGCATTTTCCAAAAATTCTGTTATAATTAATAATCGTTACGGGGTATGGCGTAGCTTGGTAGCGCGCACGGCTGGGGGCCGTGAGGTCGCAGGTTCAAATCCTGTTGCCCCGATTAAAATGTGAATGCTGGAGGTCGCAGTTATGCGGTCATCCAGCATTTTTTGTGCTCTACCTGTTTCTTTAAAGCTGTCTGAAGGCGCCTATCATAAATCAGTTTGTATATGTCCAGCATAAAATCAAGGGCAGCAGCTTGCCCGCCCTTGATTTCTTCGTTCCTTTATCGGTTTTGGGGATTTGTATAAAACTGCATCCCGTAGGAAAAATGCTCCTCCAAAAATGGCTCTACGAACTCAAATGTCCCGCCAATGGGGTAAATCACATAACTCCCGCCGGGTGCCAGGGAATCAATCACTCGGCGGTATTCCTTTTTAACAGCTTCCGGGGAAACGCCCGGCACGTCCAGAACATTCATGTTGTCAAAACCGCCGCAAAATGTTATTTTATCTCCGTATTTCCTCTTTAGTTCCGGTGTATTTTTATTACATGCCTGAAAGGTATCAATAGCGTCACAGCCAATTTCCACCAAATCGGGAACTATCGGCTCAATAAAGCCGCAACTGTGGTGCTGATAGAGCATTCCCGCGTTGTGACAGGCCTCCACTATCCTTGCCAGTTCCGGTTTGATCAGACTGCGCCATAGAACCGGGGACATGAACATACGGTCATTACTGCCATAGTCATCATGTGCATTCAGAATATCTATATCATAATATTTTCCTATTTTCTTAAAGTATTCTATCTTCCAGTCTGCCATAGCATGGAAAAAATCTTTGCAGGAATCAGGATCCTCAATCAGTTCCATCAGCGCATTTTCAAATCCCATACACGCGTGCATACGCTCAAACATACCGTTTATAACCATACACACCCTCGCCTTGTCATCATCATATATGGACTTTCCATCCGCTCTGGGATGCAGGCCGTAACCCATAGCAAACGCCAGTATGTCAGAGTGAACATCAATATCCGCCTGTTTTTCCCAGTCAATAGCTTCCAGATCCGGGAACTTCATGTGATCCTTCCAGTCTGCTATATCTGTAAAAAAATACTTGCCCGGTGTTGGAAGGCAGGCATGGATATTGTCTTCATAGGTCCAGTGGCATCCCCAATAATCTTCCCCCTGTGAAAGGCCCGTATACCTCTCCATCTGAGGACAGGCCTGAATCAAAGCGATATCTGTAAAAAAGCAGGGAATATAAGCCGGTGTCTTGTGTTGATATGCCAAAAGGCAGTTCTCTCTCTTTGTCATAATAAAACCTCCCATATCAAAAACCATTTACTAATTTCTTCTTCATTATATGTATTTTCTGCAATACAAGCTATGTATGATGTGCTAAAATGAAGGATGAAAAAGTCTTTTATGATTTGTACGAAAAGTACAAAGAAAAAATCAGGAGGTGCCGCAATGAAACTGTCCATGTGGATACTGGCCGACTGGCTGAAAAAATACAATCCCCAGATTAAGGTTAAAGATGGCAGACGTACCCTGAGAAATGTCCGCCTGCTCTCAGAAAATGTGAGAATGGAATCTATGGATGTCTATATGGGAGCCATGAAAAATTTTGTGGACGGAAACAGCAGTCAGGTCATCTGTGTCCAGGGGCATGACATGATACTTTTAGATACTGAGGACACGGAACAGATTTTCAATGAAATTCTGGACGCTTTTGACTACTACAACAGTTGGTCGGACAGACTGAGAGAAATGGTCCGAAACGGGGCATCCCTGGATGATCTGCTTGCATCCAGCTATGAGATTTTCGGCCAGAAGCTGATCATCACGGATCCCGGTTATCTGGCTATTGCCTATACAGATTTGGAAAGCGGCCTGCCAAACAAAAATATAGATGCCATGAAACAGACCGGAATCATGCCTCTGAAAACCATTCTGGCAGTCAACAGCGATCCCCGGATCCGCGAGAAAAATCCCCATTCCTACATAATGGATTATTGTGAATTAGGTGTGCCCTGCATCTGCAGAAATCTTTTTTCCAGAAACCATCACATCGGCTGGGTTCTGGTGATCCTGGACAAACATCCTGTGACAGAAGGGACAAGACATTTGCTGGATGAACTGGGGAATATTATAGAATACTGGTCAGATATGCATGAAGACCGGCTCCAGCTTTTATCATATACTGACATTTTTCAGAAAATACTTTCCGGTGAGGAGAAAGATAAAAGACAACAGGATACCCGGCTTCGTTCTATCGGCTGGTACCCTGAAGACGAAAAGCAGATATACATCTTAAATAGCTCCCATACAGGTGCCAATATGCAGGATTTTTTTCATCATAAACTGGAACGCCTTGCTGACGGGTGTTTCGCCATTTGCTGGCAGAACAAAACAGCATTAATCGTAAACAGAAAAATCGTTCTGTACCAGGATTTTCTGCTAAAACTGAAAGATTTTATGCTCCAGACAAAAACTTACTGCGGAACAAGTCCTGATTTCACAGATATACTGAGCCTTCAGGAATATTTCAAAATGGCTGAAATATCTGCTGCCTATGGCGATAAAACCCCCGGCTGCATCAATGCCTTTGAATCCTGTGCTGTCTCCTATGCAATGGAACTGATACGGAATCATGCCCATGTAACCATTTCCCATCCCGCGCTATCGGTGCTGGGCCGATATGACTGCAAAAACCATACAGAACTCAAAAGTACCCTGAAAGAATATCTGAACTGTGAACGCAATTATGTAAAAACCGCAGCCCGTCTGTATATCCACAGAAATTCCCTTCTATACAGGCTGAAACGCATCGAAGAACTGACAGGCATTGACCTGGACAATGAGGAGATCCGTCTGCACTTGATTCTCTCCTACCGGTTTGAATAGAGCGTACAGCGGTCCTGATGGTCATCAAAGGAAGATTTAGATTTAACACCTTACAGTGGTTCCTGCATAATAATAAACCAGAGGTGATAAATATGAATTCCTGTGAACTTGTAGCTTTTGTATCTTCCGTAGCCTGTGCTCTTTCCAGCAACTGCACGGAGGAGGAATTAGCTATTATGGCTGCTGTTTTTTCTCAGCTTGGCGATACACTGGACACAATCCTTGTCCACAAAGAAATCTGCTGCAGTGATAAAATAAAGAAAACGGATTAGCGCTCAAACAGTTCTCATAAGTGGTCAAAAAACTGCATAGTATTAAGTAATTGCCGGTATATGGGGTACATTACGGACATGAACAAAAATAACAGAAGCGCTTTGGTGATTTCCATTCTTCTTCCACTCGCCATTGGGTCTTTGTCCACACTGATCAGCGGAAACAGGTCTATGTATTTTTTGATAAATAAGCCCGCACTAAGTCCTCCGACTTTTATTTTTCCTATTGTATGGACAATACTTTATATTTTGATGGGCATATCTTCCTATATCGTTTATGAATCAAATTCATCGGGTAAATCCAGTGCCCTTAAAACATATGCCATACAATTGCTTTTTAACTTCTTCTGGAGCATCATTTTCTTTGGCTTATCACAATACTTCTTTGCTTTTTTATGGCTGCTGGTGTTGATCATACTTATTGCTGTTATGGTTTATCAGTTCTATAAGATCAGCCCTGCTGCTGCCTATTTACAAATACCTTATTTTGTCTGGTGTATATTTGCGGCATATCTAAATTTTATGATATATATTATGAATAAATCAGCGGGGTGATCACGATGCAGACAATCACTACAAATACCTTAACCGATACCATGTACTATAAAGAGATACCGGTATTCACATATAAGATCAATTATCCTTCCTTTACCACAACATGCAGTGATGATGCCAGTGAATCCATAAACCAACATTATACCCAACTGGCACAGAAGACCGAAGAATACGGCAGGAAAGTGCTCTACACACAGGCAGCAGCAGACGCAGAATACCCCCAAAGCCCCCGGCCATTTCCCATTTACACTCTTGATGTTGTTTATCAGATCACTTATAATGCAGGATGCATCGTCAGTTTATATATGGATACATATACCTATGCGGGCGGGGCGCACGGCCAAACAATACGCACTTCCGACACCTGGGACTTTAACACAGGAAAATCATTACGTCTCACAGACTTCTATCCTCTTACCCCCGTCTCCTTGTATCAGCTTCAAAAATCTATGGAGGAACAGGTCGCAGAAAGACTAAAAGCAAATCCAGGTATATATTTTGAAGATTATAGAGCGCTTCTGCAAGATACCTTTAACGTGAATAGTTTTTATATACAGCCAGGAATGATAGTCATCTATTATCAGCAGTATGATATAGCGCCTTATTCTACGGGATTGCCCGAATTTTATATTCCGGTTAACTTTTAACTACTAACGAACGAATAGCTTACCTGGCTTCTCCTGTAAGCTTCCCACCCTGTAACCGGATGATTCGCTGGCAGCACGCAGCTACTAAAGAACTTTGTGTGACAATAATTACCGCCATTCAATTTTCTTCAGACGCAGGAATAATCCTATGATTTCCCCGGTAGACTGAATATAATAATAGGGTAGTTGAGAATTTTCTCAACTACCCTATCTCTTTATCTGTTCTAATATAAAGAACCATTAACACTGCAAGAAAGATTGACAGTCTCATTTACTCTTTCAACAACTGCATTTCCAAAATAATGTGTCCCTGTCGCTTTGGCTGTTGCAATATTACCGCTATAGCTTGAAGAACGATTAGAAATCCCCCAATAACTACTATAAGAATCTGCAGATACAGAAGCACCAGTACACCTCACACTACTGCCTGTGTATGTAAACGATCCTGTTACTTTTACATACCATAAAGCAACATCATCGCTATTATAATATGTCGATGTTTTTGAACCTGATTTTGAATTACTAGCATATGATGCAATTGGATATTCAGAAATGACGGTTTCTATATAATCACCATTTTCTAAATACTGTCTTTCCACGTTAACAGTATCCACGGGTGCTGCGGAAACCAAAAGTGCTTGTGAACAAAGCAACATTACACCTAGCATAATTCCTAAAACCTTTTTAATTTTACTCATTAATATTTTCCTCCTCGACAAAAATTATTTTTTTGTTAATTGTAGCGTTTGTACTCTCTTTATATATTCTATAATAAAACAAGCCCCAAATAAGACAACTGCAAATGCAAGCAACTATTATCCCAACTTTCATCCAACCCCTGAAATGTTTTTTATTAATACAGGATATAAGATAATCTTCATCTTTTGATCCAACATACTCGCAAAAGGTCTCTTCTGGTGATCCAAACTCTTCAATCAATCCCTCGTATGTACATCCCGGATGTTCTTTGACGTATTGAAACAAATTAAACCTAAAATCCTTCAAAAATTTTCCGTCCATATAATTGATATTCAAAAATAATTCTCGTAATATTTTATAGTACTTTTGCGCACAATTATTCCTTTGTAATGACGCCATATTAAATAATATCCCTTTGCTCCAATTTTTTTTCTTCACCTGTATAAGCCAAGACAACCTTTACCGCCTCTGCAAATTCAGCATAATCCATCAACAATCTATTCAATTCTTCCTTACCCGCATCCTCTAAATGATAATATATGCGTTCCGGACGGTCTCCCACCCTGCGTCTATAGTCGGATACACATCCTTTCTTTTCTAATTTATTAAGCGCAGTATACATAGACCCTTCAGCCACTACTATCACTCCATCAGATAACTTCTTCATAGTCTGGGAAATCTGGTAACCATAGCAATCTCCTTCAGATATGATTTTAAGAAGCAATAACTCCATTACACCTTTTCTAAAGTTGTCACTGTTTCCCATCAAATCACCCTCTCTCTCTATTATTATTGAAAAATATACGTTCCTTACTTTCTTTCACTCTCCTTTCACTGTCTTTTTATCCCTCTTAATGTTAAATAAAACCATTTTAAACTATATAAAATAATACTCTTATCTTTTTACCTCTGATCCCTATTCTGTAGCTAGTGCCTTTATCCCCTGCCTTTCACTGAGCATGTATGTTATCTGAACGCAATTTTTTAAAATGATCGTATTATAACAGATTACAATTATTTCGTTTTTGTAATAGCTCACTTTTTATGTAATAATATTAACACTATATTCCATATTATTCAAGTATTTTTGTTAATATTTTACATTTTTTACAATTTCTTATCTGCTCATTAAACATTGTAAAATGCATATTCATCATGACTATTTCCATTTTATCTTCATTCTGATTTTTTATCTTAGAATTTCAATTGTTTCCACATCAGGCCCCCTGCATCTTAATCCGATTGCTATAATTTCTTTATAACAGATAGCAATTATGGTAATCATTACGCAACAACAAGCGATATAACAGCAATACTATGCATATTATTATTTTGCTTCTCTACAAATATATACTCATGCCCCTATACTCTGTTTGTCTAGAATCTCATAATTACGACCATTCCTTATCCGGGTGCAGCTCATCTCCTGATACAAGCATCCCCCGCCCAATGTCTATATTTCTGACTGATGGAAGCGGGGGAATAACACATTATACTGACACCTGAGCAATCAGTTTATACAAATTTATCTTTCCCAGTGGCATCGTTCTTGAGTATCCAATAAGCTACAAAATCAAAAAACTGACCATTACTCGGGCAAATCTCCAATTCTTTTCCGGCAATCTCTTCCATAAACGCCCGGTTATTTTCCCAGCACTTTTCAATTACAGTCCGTATGTTTCTCTCCACCCTCTTATACGGGATACCATGCCGCTGGGCAAGTACCGGATAGATGTCTTTCGTTATTTTAAGACAACATCCGTAATTCTCTTTGGCAATCTGGATTGCCTCTGGCAAAAGATAATATCCCTTGTATCGGGATGTAATATTAAATTTTCTAATGAGCTCAATTTCTGTGTTCATAAAGCTCCTCCTCTTTCGTGTTATAATTCATTATCATAAAACATTTATGAGGATTTGTAATGATTTCTACAAAATACTACAAATTATCATTTTATTCGGTTGTATTCGCTTTATTGTTCTATAATTTATGACATCACAAAGAAGCGCTCAGTTTTTGGGCGCCAAAAATCATCTATATTATTAAATTATAGTTCTAAGTTAAGGTGAGGTTTTATAATATGAGATATTATATTGTGATACTTTTATATAAGGTTATGAGGGATTGGTATTTGAGGTATTATGTCACATTCTATATCGTCTTGTCAATATTTATTATACGGATGAAACATATTTTTTCATATACAGTCAATATATTGATATTACCAATCCCACATACCGGATAAAATTAAATACCTATCTTTAAAAGCTAAGCTAATTCCATTCCGAGACCAAATCAGTCATTAAAATGCTTGATATAATACAATAAAATATCCTGATGCGTCTCTGCAATAGTCAGATCAGACAACTCATTCCTTCCAAAAAAGCGCAGTTCTCTGGACTCTTCACTGCATTTCAACTCCTTTAAATCCTTTACGAAAACCTCATATACCGCTGTGATAATACGCACAATATTTCCGTCAGGGTAAGCTGCTATTCTGTAGGGATAAGAAAATATATCCAGTAGTTTTAAATCTTCCGCGATCAGGCCCGTCTCTTCTCTGACTTCTCTTTGTACACACTCTTCCAGTGATTCTTCCATCTTCAATCCGCCGCCGATGAAAGCCCATCTTTCAGAATCTGCCCGGCGTTCCAGAAGCACCTTTTCGCTATTTCTTATAATACCTACTGCCCCCATATGTATGGGCCGATTAGGTTTTGGAGTATCCGGAGAATTATAAAATTTTGTCTGTTTTTTCATATTCGTGATCCCTTTCCCCTGCAGCGTTTGGATGTGTCTGTCAGCCGCCCGTAAACGCACCCCTGAGATTTATCTCACTCATAAGATCCCATACCTGATACATGCAGAACTGCCGAAATCAAACAGCAGAAAGCTAGAAAACTAGAAATCTAAAAAGCTAGAAAGCTAGAAATCCATAAATCCATGAATCTATAAATCTATAAATCTATAAATCTATAAATCTATAAATCTATATAAAATAATATCAAATTTCCGCTAATATAACAACCTGACACCTGATTTCCGTCAAACTAAAACCCGCAGTATCCTGAGCGCGAACCTTGTCTGTCGTCTGTCATTCAAAAAGCCAGGACGTCAGCGGACAAAAAACGGCCCATTCTGCTCTTTTTCCGCAAAATGAACCGTTCTTTAACCAGCCTCTTACTGCTGGCTGTTAATATAGTTGATCAGACCTTCAGCCTTAATGATCTTCTGCATGAATTCAGGGAATGCCTGGCCTTGGAAGCTGGTTCCCTTGGTCTTATTGGTAATGATCCCGCTGTCGAAGTCCACTTCCACTTCGTCACCTGCCTCGATATTCTGTGCCGCTTCCGGACATTCAATGATAGGCAGACCGATATTGATGGAGTTGCGGTAGAAAATTCGGGCAAATGTCTCAGCAATGACACAGCTTACACCTGCTGCCTTGATAGCGATGGGTGCGTGTTCACGGGAAGAACCGCAGCCGAAGTTCTTGTTTGCCACAATGATATCGCCTTTATTTACTTTATTCACAAATTCCTTGTCAATGTCTTCCATACAATGCTGTGCCAATTCTGCCGGATCAGAAGAATTCAGATATCTTGCCGGAATGATGACATCCGTATCTACATTGTCGCCGTATTTAAAAACTGTTCCGTTTGCTTTCATGTCTTCCTTCCCTCCTATAATCCAAGTTCTTCCGGTACGGAAATTTTACCGGTTACCGCACTTGCCGCAGCTATAGCCGGGCTTGCCAGATACACTTCAGAATCCACGTGTCCCATACGTCCCACAAAGTTTCTGTTTGTAGTGGAGATGCAACGTTCTCCCTCTGCCAGGATCCCCATGTATCCGCCCAGGCATGGTCCGCAGGTAGGTGTGCTGACAACAGCACCTGCTTCAATAAAGATCTTCAAAAGCCCTTCCTCCATTGCCTGCAGATAGATATTCTGCGTTGCCGGAATGATGATGCAGCGCACGCCTTTTTTCACCTTTCGGCCGTTTAAAATCTCTGCTGCACAGCGAAGGTCTTCAATTCTGCCGTTGGTACAGGAACCGATCACAGACTGGTCAATCACAACATCCTCTGCGATCTCATCCATTGTCTTTGTATTTTCCGGCAAATGCGGGAATGCGATGGTCGGTTTCAGCTGGCTCAGATCAATGGTATATTCTTCATCGTAAACCGCATCCACATCTGCCTCATAAACTTTATACGGACGTTTGGAATGTTCTTTCATATATTCCTCAGTCAGCTCATCAACCGGGAAAATTCCGTTCTTTCCGCCTGCTTCGATCGCCATGTTAGCGATGGTGAAGCGGTCATCCATGCTCAGGTTTTTGATGCCTTCTCCCACAAATTCCATGGATTTGTAGAGAGCGCCATCCACGCCGATCATACCGATGATATGTAAGATCACATCTTTTCCGCTGACCCATTTGGCTGGTTTGCCCACTATATGGAAACGGATGGCTGACGGCACTTTAAACCATGCTTTTCCTGTAGCCATGCCTGCCGCCATATCTGTACTTCCCACACCTGTGGAGAAAGCACCCAGCGCGCCATAAGTACATGTATGGGAGTCTGCTCCGATCACTACATCCCCTGCCACTGTCAGACCTTTTTCAGGAAGCAGTGCATGTTCTATGCCCATCTCACCAACATCAAAATAATTGGTGATCTCATTCTTACATGCAAATTCACGCACGCATTTGCAGTGTTCTGCTGATTTGATATCCTTATTCGGAATAAAGTGGTCCATAACCAGCGCAATTTTATCTTTATCAAATACGTTCTTAACAGTCATTTTATCCATCTCGTGAATTGCTACAGGAGATGTAATATCATTACCCAGTACCAAATCAAGATCAGCCTCTATCAACTGTCCGGCTTCCACTTTGTCAAGACCGGCTGCTGCAGCCAGAATTTTCTGTGTCATTGTCATTCCCATGGGTATTCCTCCTTGATCTCTTAATTTGTAACTGTTCCGTAGTTTCACAGTTACCTTGATTTCATCTATTGCTATCATAGCATATCTTTTGTTATAATAGAAATACATATTAAATATATCTACCATAACTCCAATTTATATAGTTACCGGTCACAGAGAAGACCGAAACAATATTTGGAGCCAAATGCCAAAACAGAAATGAGGTTTTACAATGGAGCAAAACTTATCCCTGTACCGCGTTTTCTATACAGTAGCCAACGCAGGTAATATTTCCAAAGCCGCCGAGCAGCTCTACATCAGCCAGCCGGCCATCAGTAAATCTATCCGCAAGCTGGAGCAGAGCCTGGATGTCACTTTATTTTCCAGAAACTCCAGAGGTGTCCAGCTCACGGAAGAAGGTGAGATCCTCTACGACTATGTGCAGAAAGCGTTCTATTCCCTGCAGATGGGGGAATCCCGCATTAAAAAAATAAATGACCTAGGAATCGGACATTTACATATCGGTGTCAGCACCACACTCTGCAAATACATGCTGCTGCCTTATCTGCAGGAGTTTATCAAACTGCACCCTCACGTAAAGATCACCATTGAATGTCAGTCCACCAACCACACTCTGCAGCTTTTGAAGGAAAATAAGATCGACCTGGGTCTTATCGGGGAGCCGGAGCGGCTTCACCATATCCATTTTGATTCCCTTGGAGAGATAGAGGATATTTTCGTCAGCACCAGTTCCTATCTGGATAATCTCTCCCTGCGCACCAACCACAAGGACGATATCTTCCACACAGCCACCTTAATGCTGCTGGACAAGGAAAATATGACCCGGCAGTATATAGATGACTACCTCTCCATGCATCACATTGAGACAAACAATCTGCTGGAAGTATCCACCATGGATCTGTTGATCGAATTTGCCAAGATTGGTTTGGGCGTGGCCTGCGTCATCCGCCAGTTCGTGGAAAAAGAGCTGAACGACAAAACCCTAGTGGAAATCCCTCTTCCTTTCCCCATCCACAAGCGGAATATCGGCTTCGCTTTCCTGGATAACCTGCAGCAGACCACAGCAGTAAAAGATTTTATTGATTTTTACAACAGTAAGCGGCCGTAAACGGCTGTCAAAGCCTGTTCATACAAAACCGCCGGGAAAAGGAATTCTCCTGTTCCCGGCGGACCTTTTTTAGTTCTCGATCAGTTTGCCTGTATCGTTCCAGCTGTATAATTTACGCAGCTCTGCTCCGACTTCCTCTAACTGATGCTCTGTTTCTCTTCTTCTCATAGCGCCGAAGTGCATGCAGCCTGTCTGGTTCTCGGAAATCCAGTCTTTTGCAAAAGTACCATCCTGGATATCGGACAGGACTTTCTTCATGGCTTTCTTTGTTTCATCTGTGATGATCTTAGGTCCGGTGATGTAGTCGCCATACTCAGCAGTATTGGAGATAGAATAACGCATGCCCTGGAATCCGCTTTCGTAAATCAGGTCAACGATCAATTTCATCTCATGGATACATTCAAAGTAAGCATTCTCCGGTGCATAGCCTGCTTCCACTAATGTCTCGAATCCGGCTTTCATCAGTGCACATACACCGCCGCAGAGAACTGCCTGCTCACCGAACAGGTCTGTCTCAGTCT
Organism: Blautia hominis; assembly: GCA_002270465.1. Lineage (GTDB taxonomy): Bacteria > Bacillota > Clostridia > Lachnospirales > Lachnospiraceae > Blautia > Blautia hominis. The sequence continues at coordinate 232,177 of NQOF01000008.1, read as the reverse complement.
CAACTTTGAAAGTAGTCTCCAGAACACCTGCTCTTGCTCCGCCCAGTGCTGCAGCGTAAGCCAATGCTCTGTCTTTTGCTTTTCCTGTGTAATCCTGCTGTACAGCTACCAGACACGGAACACCTTTTCCTACCTGATATTCACTTCTTACGGTATGACCCGGTCCTTTCGGAGCGATCATGGTAACGTCGATGTTTGCCGGCGGTTTGATCTGTCCGAAATGGATAGCAAAGCCGTGTGCGAACATGAGCATATTGCCCTCTTCCAAGTTCGGCTCAACGTCATTTTTGTACATAGCTGCCTGTTTCTCATCGTTGATCAGAATCATGATGACATCAGCCTGTTTTGCAGCTTCTGCTGCTGTATAAACTTTTAATCCCTGTGCCTCTGCTTTTGCCCAGGATTTGCTGCCTTCATAAAGTCCGACAATAACATCCACACCTGATTCTTTTAAGTTCAGAGCATGTGCATGTCCCTGGCTGCCGTAACCGATGATCGCAACTTTCTTGCCTTCCAAAAGTGCCATGTTGCAATCTTCCTGATAATAAATCTTTACTGCCATTTTAATTTCCTCCTAGCATATTGTTTTATCTTAGGGAATAAAAAATCATTCTCTAGCTAACGTATGTAAAATTACTCTTCGTCTTCCTCCAAGTAGAAGACATCATCAATACCTCTGGAAAGTCCGGTGATACCCGTTCTTGCCAGCTCCAGAATCTCATAGCCTTCCAGCAGGTCAATAAACGCTTCCAGTTTTGACTTGGTACCGGTAAGCTCGATAATCATGGATTCCTTGCCCACATCAATAATATTGGCACGGAAAATATCCACTATAGAAGAAATACCCGGTCTCTGCTCCGGCTCCACACGGACCTTCACCAGAATCAGTTCTCTGTTGACACTCTGTCCATCCTTCAATACCTTTACTGTGAGTACATCTTCAAGCTTTTCCACCTGCTTGGTGATCTGTTCCAGAATCAGTTCATCCCCGCTGCAGACGACGGTCATACGGGAATAATTCGGATCCGTTGTAATGCCTACGGAAAGACTGTCGATATTATAACCGCGTCGGCTGAACAGGCCGGAGACCCGGCTCAGAACACCGGCCGTATTTTCAACCAGAATAGATAAAATTCTTTTGTTCATACAGCACCTTCTCCCATGCTCTCCCGTTTTCACGGAACAGCTTAACTTTTCTTGTAATTCTATCAACTATTCAAATTTTTGTCAATGCATTTAAAGCGTTATAACTAAATAGTATGTAAATCATAACTGAAAGCTATATCTGCTAAAACCCTATATTTGAACGTATCTCCTGTCCATGAAAGGGAAGAAAGGTTACTGTTCACTCCATTCCGGTAACACGCTTCGCGATGCACAGATATGGAGCATTCTGCCCCATATCGCGCTGGCTGCCTCGGGATTTTCATGCTTCCGGCATGAAAACGCTTCCCGGTACAGTGGCCTGAAAACAGAGACGAAAAAGATTCTCAGCCGCCTTTGAGAACCATCTGTAAAGAAGTGTCGGAAAAGAACGTATTCGCATTGTACAGATATAAGACTTCCTGTATTTCCTCCACCTGCATCAGCTCCTCCAGATCCCCGTAATAATACCTTGGGTCCACCACTACGATCTTCCTGTACTGGGACGCCAGAAAGGGCAGATAACAGTTGGCATAGGAATCCTTCAGAACTAAAAGCTTCTTTTCTGACTGTGTCGGTGTCTCTATGCGGATGAGCGGATGGTTGCCGCCCAGAAAGCAGGCATATCCGTCTCTTGTATCCAGTTTTTCCGTATCATAAAAACTGGCTGTTTTTTTCTGCTCCTCCACATAATTGACAACAGAGGAAACCGTACCGTCTTTTGGAAGATATACTTCCAGTTCCTCCTTCTCCCCTGAACGAAAGCCGCTCTTTGCGGACAATGTACCCTGAAACTCTCCCGTAACAGGCAGTGCCTCAAACTTTACCTCTGTCCCTTTATAGTCCATCGTCTCCCCGGCCTCCAAAAACGCCAGGTACGCAGCTTCCGTGGTCCAGTGGTGGTCTGTTCTGTAATACAATTTTTTCTCTCTGTTCTTTTCCAGGACACCGCGCATGTCCAAAAATGTGATTCCCTGCCCCTCCAAATTTTTTCCAAGGGCATCCAGATACTTTCCCTGATCTGCAGCCGGGGCAAATGCAGGCAGCTTGTCAGAGAGAATTTCCACCGCATTTGGCACTACCATGGCATACTGTTTTATATCTTTATGTTCAGCAGCGAAATCTCCCATAGCTTTACAGGTTTCCTTCAGATTTTTTTCATCCGGCTCTGTGAAACCTTCGATCAGATATCCGTCCTTTCCCAGAAATACTCCGTTGGACTCCACTTTTCCGGTCAGACGGTCAACCCCGGCTTTTATCTCGATCCACATATCCCGCAGCAGAAACTGGTCACTGAAATAAGTCTCAAATTTCTCCTCATATCTGCCGGATACGATCTGTCCTGCATTTATCACGGGTGCTTTTTCCAACATTCGGTTTTCTTTCTCAGAAAAAGTCCTGTCTTTTGCGATCAGGCTTCCCAGAAAGAAAAAGGCAATGACTGCTGTAAAAACCCAGCCGGTTATAATTGCAGCCCTCCTGTGTAAAGTTTTATTTTTTTCATTCATGTATTACTCCGTTCTTCCGCTGCATCACACACGCGGAATTTCTCAAATTGTCACTGAAAGATCACGGTTCTCACAAAGCAGACCGTTACATTAAAAACGCAGATATAAAAACGGATGGTAAGAGCTGTAGACAAGACAGGCTGTACCCAAAAGGAATAATACTCCATAAAGCACCGCAGAACCCACTGTCGAATTTTGAAACCGGCTCTCCACAAATCGGTATAGTCCGGGTCCGCAGGCCGGTATACACAAAAGAAAGATCAGCAGATTCGTCTTCAGATAATACCATGTAGTCCCATCGGCAAATCCCGAAGCTCCCATTCCCACCAGCCGTTTCAGATAAATTCCTGCTTCCCCCAGTGAGTTGTGCGAGAACAGCATCCAGCCCACCATAACAAAGAGCATGGTATAGATCCTGGACATCCATGCGGGCAGTTTTTCCAGTCTGCTGCCCAGCAAATATTTTTCTGCAATCAGCAAAACCCCATAGTAAAGCCCCCATACCGGGAAATTCATGGACGCCCCATGCCACATCCCTGTGAGACACCACACAATGAGGATGTTACGGATATGTTTTCCCCTTCCCACCCGATTGCCGCCCAGAGGGATATAGATGTAATCCCGGAACCAGCTTCCCAGAGAAACATGCCACCTCCTCCAGAATTCTGTGATACTCTTTGAGGTATACGGATAGTCAAAGTTCTCCTTAACGGTAAATCCCAGCATCCTGCTGATTCCGATGGCCATATCAGAGTAACCGGAAAAATCAAAATAAATTTCCAAAGTAAAGGCAAACATGCCAATCCACGCAGTGAGCACAGTGATATCTCCCGCCCGGGCACTGATGTCTCCATATAAAGAAGCCAGTGTGTCAGCCAGCAGCACTTTTTTTGCCAGCCCCAGAATAAATCTCCTGGCACCATAACCAAGCTGCAGGGCATTCACCCTTCTTTTTTTCATCTGTTCCTTCATATCCTTATAACGCACAATAGGACCGGCGGTCATGACAGGGAAAAACACTGCATAGGCAGCAAAATCCGTAAATTTTTTCTCCGCTTCCAATCTGCCGTAATAGATATCAAAAAGGTAAGATATATTTTTAAACGTATAAAATGACAGCCCAATGGGAAGCGCCAGCTCTCTGACAGCGATCTGTGTATGCAGAAGGCTGTTTACCATCCCTGCTGCCGGTCCAAAATATTTAAAAAAGCAGAGCAGAAACACATCTACTGCTGCGGCAAATATAAGGTCCATTTTCCGGTGCCGTTTGTCCTGTACCGCGTTTTGGATCTGCAGTCCCATGATATAGTGGAAAACTGCTGAAAATATCAGCAGAACAAGATAAACCGGGTCTCCCCAGGCATAAAAAACCAGGCTGGCCGCCACAAGGAAAAGGTTTCTCCCTGCAGCAGGCAGCAGGTAGTATATCAGCAGTACTACCGGTAAAAATGCAAATATAAAAAACAAACTGTTCAGCAACATATATACTCTCCCCTATCCAGACACCGCCCGGAAATTTCTTCACGCGGCCCAAAGTCTCCGTCTTGACCTGTCCACTATCTGATCAAATCTAAAAATTCCTTTTTCCACTGCTGCGCATACTTCCCCGATGCATACAGCACATAACTGCCCCTTGTCTCCACTGCAGCCTCTGACAGAAGGGCCGTCTGGGACACCCCATATCCCTCAAAACTCTTCTTCTGCTCCTCCAGATGTACTTCTGCCCTGTCCAGTACCTCTTCCGCTCCTTGAGGGCTGTCTGCTTTTACAACCAGAAACTCATCCACAGACATGGGAGATTCCGCCTTATAAAAGAAATATCCTTCCAGATTTTTTGCCTCCAGTCCATAGAACCTGCGAAGCTCCCTTGCTCCGCATTTCTCCATGGTGGTAATGGTCTCGTCCTGCTCCATCTTAGCTGCTATTTCATCTATGGGAATGTCCTTTGCCCAGCCCCTTGTGCATAAAAAGCCAAGGTAAAGCGCCAAAAACACAAGGGTTCCCGCTTTCACCAATTTTATCTTCATTTTATAATCCTGCCGTATCCGCCAGATAGGACAGCCATGCCGGATAATAACTCTTGATCACATGGATGCCGTCTGGCTCATATATTCCGTCTTTGCCTTCTATCAGAAACGAACAGTCCACGTAGGTGTACCCGTCCTCCTGGCACATGGCCTGGAGCGCCTCATTAAACTGCCCGCAGTACGCATAACTGGGGGTCTCTTTTACTGCCTCTTTCGTTGCCGGAAGAATACTGTTGATGTAGACAGCCGCATCCGGAAGCCCTGCTTTCAGCCGTGCGATCTGCCGCCTGTATGCTTCAATGAACTTTTGGCTGTCCCCCTCACAGATTTCCATATCATTGGTTCCGAAAACAAAGAACACTGCAGTTGGGCGCAGTAAGACCGCAGTATCCACCAGGTCATCTGCCTGGCCTACACTGAGCCCCCTTTTGTAGAGAACCACATCGGTATCCAGAAACCCGTATTCCACTATGGATTCGGAAAAGGAATCCCCCAGTATTACCGCATTTTGAAACGCTCTTTTTAACTCTACCGTATCCCGCACTTCTTTCCGGCTGCCGCTTTGTTCATCCTGGCCTTCCAGATCTTTTAGAGCATTTTCCGTCTCCGAGATATCTGCTTTTTCCAGCGCAGCTACGGTCTTTCTGTTTTTTTCATAAGGAGTTTCTTCGGCATTTTCCGCCTTTTTGAAGATAACAACAACAGCAATGATGATCATCAGCACCACTGCCAAGAAAACCCATAAACGGGTTTCAGATATGTACGCTTTGATTTTTTTCATTTTTCCCTTCAATTCCTATGTCCTTTTTCCCCTATTCGACAGATTCCCCGATTCCTGTCGTTTAATAAATTATAGACGTTAAAAACTGAAAGTTCAAGGTGAATATCCCATCTTTTTTATATTTAAAAAAGCTGTCACAAAATCGCCTGATTTTTGTAACAGCTTCCCAATATGTTATGTTCCCTGTTCCATCATAATGATCCTGTCGCTGACGTGCATGACCATAGGAAGGTCATGGGCGATCAGCATAATGGTCAGATGATGTTTCTCCTGCAGCTTTTTGAACAGATGCATGATCTGTGCCTGAATGGAAATATCCAGGGATGAAATAGGCTCATCCGCCACAATAAACTCCGGTTCCACAGACAATGCCCTGGCAATGGCTGCCCTCTGCCGCTGTCCTCCTGACACGTCGTAAGGGTGACGCCCGGCAAGGGCAGGGTCCAGCTCCACTTGTTCCATTAAGGAATATACCTGGCTGCGCAGTTCCTGTCTGCCTTTGCACAGTTTTTGTATCCGAAGCGGTTCCCCGATGATCTCCTCCAGCGTCATATGTGGATTAAAGGCAGAGGAACTATCCTGGAAGATCATCTGTCTTCGATAAATACGGGCAGTATCCCCATGATAGAGAATTTGTCCCCCGTCCGGCTCATAAAGGCCCACGATACATCTTGCAAGGGTGGATTTTCCACAGCCGGAAGGACCTGCCACCCCCACGATCTCGCCTCTGTATATATCCAGGGAAAAATCATCAAGAACACGGGATACCGTATGTCTGTCCAACCGGAAATTTTTGGATAAGTGCTGGATCTCCATAAGTTTTTCCGGTTCCGGCTCCTGAACCAACACCACCTGATCATCCCGGACCGACTTCTCCTCTACTTTTGTGACCGGATGGGAAATATCCCCCTCCAGACGGGGATGCATATGGTCATGGGTACCCCCGTGGGTATGAGGTGTCCCGTTGTGGAAATGTATCTTTCCATGGGTATGCCCAATGCCTTTCCCGTAATTCCGGTATCCCAGCAGTTTTATGGTATAAGAATTCTGTGCATGCTGAAAAATATCGCTGACACTGCCGCTCTCCACGATTTCACCCTGATACATCACATAAACCCTGTCCGCCACATTTTCCACCAGCCCCAGGTCGTGGGTGATAAACAGGATGGCAACCCCTGTCTCTTTTCTTATCTTTGCCAAAAGCTCCATGATCTGCTGCTGGGTATCCACATCCAATGCAGTGGTAGGCTCATCTGCCAGCAAAAGACCCGGTCTGCAGGCAAGGGCTATGGCAATGGCCGCCCTCTGCCGCATACCGCCGGAAAACTGGTGGGGATACTGGGAGAAGCGCTTTTCACAATGGTCAAACCCGGTGAGTTCTAAAAGTTCCAGCGTTCTGGCTTTTGCCTCTTTTTTGGATAGCTTTTCATGAAGGAGAATGGTCTCCATGATCTGTTTTCCGATGGAAATCGTGGGGTTAAGGGACAGGTAAGGGTCCTGGAACACCATGGAAATTTCCTTGCCGCGGAATTTCTGCATCTGCTTTTCCGTATATTCTAAAATATTGCTGCCCCGGTACAAAATCTCACCGTTTTCCACGCGTGTCTTCTCCCCGAGCAGTTGTAATATGGTTTTGCACAGTACGGTTTTTCCCGAACCGGATTCCCCTACAAGTGCTGCCATCTCGCCCTTATCAAGACGGAGGTTTACCTGCCTTGCAGCCCGGGTCCCCTCCTTGTCCTGAAAGGTAACGGACAGGCCGCGGATTTCCAATAATGTCTCCATAATAATCTCTCTCTTTTATTTATTCCGTGATGTCCCAGTCATAAATGTTCCAGAAGATGCCCACGCCGTGATGTCCAAGAACGGTATCCTTTGTCAGTCCGGTAATGTTGTCCTTGGAAACATACATGGCATCAATATATGCGATAAAGGTATAAGGAAGGTCTTTGGACAGTTCCGTCTGAAATTCCTTGTACAGCGGAAGTCTCTCTTCCTGTGTCTCCAGTTCTCTGGCCTGCTGCAGAAGTTCATCCACTTTCGCATTGGAATAACTGCTGTAGTTGGCGCCTTTATCCGTGCCGAACACTTTATAGGTGTGGTCATCCGGGTCAAAGGGGCTTCCCCATCCAATCAGGTATGCATCCTGGTTTGCCCAGTCTGTCTCTGCCACCACTTCCACTTTGCAGTTTACACCAATGTCCTGGAAATTCTGGGCACAGATATTTGACATATCAATACGAACCTGGTCTCCCTGCCCGTTGGAGATGGTAAACGCAAGCTGCTCCCCGTCTTTTTCATAATAGCCGTCACTGCCCATGGTCCAGCCATTCTCTTCCAAAAGCTGTTTTGCCTTTTCCGGGTTGTACTCATATTTTTCAATGTCAGGATTGTTGTACGGTCCCATCTGCAGCGGAGAGTATGCCGTCTCGCCATGACCCAAAAGCACGCTGTCCACAATAGACTGACGGTCAATGGCATAGCTTAAGATATTGGGCAGCTCTCTGTGTTTTCCAAAGAATTCGCTTCCGAAATTATAAAGGATCCCTCTGTAATCTGCCGTTTTCATAATATCCACAACAAATCCGTCCGCATTTTCAAACTGCTCTGCGTCTTTTGGGGTTATCTGTGCCAAATCCAGCTCTCCGGATTTTAACTGAAGGGCTCTTGCCTGGGTATCCTCCACAATTTTGAAGACTACCTTGTCAATCTTAGGCGCTCCCAGATAAAAGTCGTCGAATTTCTCAAGGGTGATACTCTGCCCTTCATCCCAGGAAACCAGTTTGTAGGGACCGCAGCCCACCGGATTCCGGTTGAAATCATCTGTCACAATGTCTTTTCCCTCCAGAAGATGTTTGGGCAGGATACCGATGGTAAGGTAATCCAGCATGGCTACATTAGGTGCTGTCAGGGTGATTTTCACCGTGCTGTCGTCCGGTGTCTCAATGCTGGTGATATCCTCATAATTGGATGCGATCTCAGAGGCATTGTCAGGATTCATGATGGTATCCAGCGTAAACTTCACATCCGCAGATGTAAAGGTCTCGCCGTCATGGAATTTTACATCTTTTCTAAGATAAAAGGTATAGGTCTTGGAAGCTTCATCCCACTCCCAGCTCTCTGCAAGGGCAGGCACTACTTTGTCCTCCGCATCATGAGCGGTCAGTCCTGCAAAGATCAGAGAGTTGATCTCTCCATGTTCATAGAGCGCAGGATTGATGTTTGTATAATCACCGCTTCCGTAAACAAGAGTCTTTCCATCCTGTTCCTTATCTGATGCCTCTGTCTTGGTGTCCCCTTTTTCCTTACCGTCTCCGCTTCCGCAGCCTGCCAGCAGTGCGGCGGTCATAGACGCCGCCAAAAGTAATGTCAGTATTTTTTTCTTCATGTCTGTTCTCCTTTGCTTTTATTGCCAAGCCGCCGGATGACCGGCAGCGGCTGTTTTATAGATTGCTGTGTTCTCTGTTATTTCTAAGGCGGATGTACTCGCCCACATTGGTGATGCATACAAGGGTTGTCACCAGGAAGATTCCCGGAATCAGGATGATCCACCAGGAATTGGACAACAGCGCTTTCTGTGAAAGAGACATCATACTTCCCCAGGAAATGATCTCCATGGGAAGGCCGATCCCCAGAAAACTGAGAGTAGCCTCTGTTCCGATCGCCGCACTTACATTGGTGACGATCATAAACATGGTGGAGGAGATAAAATTGGGAAACAAATGCCTGCGCAGTATGTAAAAAAACTTTCCTCCTGCCAGCCTGGACGCCAGTACGAAATCACTGCTCCGTATCTGCCGTACCTCACTTCTGACCACCTTGGAAATGTTCATCCAGCTTGTCAGTCCAATCACTACAGCTATGCTGGTAGCTGTAGCTTCCCCCAGAAGCGCCTGCAGAAAGATCACAAGCAGTATGGAGGGGATACTTAAAATGATCTCTGTGAAACGCATGAGCAGATCGTCCAGCCAGTCCGGCACAAGACCGCTGATGCAGCCGTACACAATGGCTGTCACAGAGGATATCACAGTTGCCAGGAGTCCGATATAAAGGGAAACTCTTCCGCCCTCCCATATCATGGAATAAATATCCCTCCCCATGGTATCTGTGCCGAAATAATGGGCACTGCCGGGTGGCAGACTGACTTCCGTCAGGTTCATATAGAAGGGATCTCCTGTTGCCAGGACTTTGCCAAACAGGCATCCCAGGATGATAAGACCCAAGATCACTAAGGAGAAAATAGGGAATTTTTTCTTTTTCATGCTGTCTTTTCCCCTCTTTCCTGTTTCATTCTGGGATCGATCCATTCGCTGATGATCTGGCCTGCCACATTGGCTGCAATGACCGCAAAACCTGTTATAAGGCTTAAAACCATCAGCATGTTATAGTCATGGTATTGAGCACTTTCCATACTCAAAGTCCCAAGTCCCGGATAAGAAAAGACACTCTCCGCGATATAGGTCCCCCCGATTATGTGGGGAACGGAAATTGCCATGATGCTGATCAGGGAAGGCAGGATCTTCCTCAGGCAGTGGGTGAACATGATGCGGCATTTCCCCATGCCTTTTACCTTACACAGAAGTACATAATCTTCACGGATCTCCTCCAAAAGTTTATTTCTTACCATATAAGTGTAATACCACAGATGGGATAACACCATAACCGTCACCGGCAGAATCAGATGCACCAGCCTGTCTCCCAGGGAATGTTCCCCTCCCAGGGCATAGGCACCGCTGGTGGGCAGCACAGCCAGGTTCACACCGAAGATGAGGATCAGTACAAGTGCAACAAAAAAGGATGGGATACAGTTCGTCACGGTCCCGATTTTACAGATGCACCTGTCGATCAGGGTATTTTCCCGCATCGCACAGAAGATACCCAAAAGTACAGCAAAAAGGAAGGTGAGTACATAGGATAAGCCTCCCAGTATAAGGGTATTGGCATAAACTTTCTCTATGACTGCCCCCACATCCTGTTTATACTTATAGGAGATCCCGAAGTCCCCGTGCAGGGCATTTTCCACCCAGCGTATGTATTGTACCGTCATAGGTTCATTGAGGCCAAGACGCTCCCTGGCTTTATCCTTCTGGCTCTCACTCATCCGCTCCACACTCTCCCCGTAGTAGGATTTTAAAGGGTCCCCGGGGGAAAGACGGGCAATAAAAAACACTAATATAGACAGCACCAGCATGGACAGCAGGATCTGTGCCAGCTTTTTCAGTAAAAATTCAATCTTCTGTGGTGTATTCAATGCAGTTTCCTCTTATCTGATGAGTTTCGTAACTGTTCCGTTCCGCTGCAGTTACGTGTGTTATTTTTTTGACTAACCATAGTATAACAAAGAAAAAATCCCCCCACAAGCCACGTGGGGGGATATAAATTTGTGTTTTTTGTTATACATAACTTAAATATGGTTTGCCACTTCAAAAGCATCCCAGATTGCATACATAATATTGGAAACCTTCTTTGCATCACCCAGAAGATAGATTTCCGGCACATCAAACTGCAGATCCTGATAGAGCATATTTTCCTCTCTGTAGCCAACAGATAAAATGACACTGTCACAGGAAATCTGCTCCTCCTCATCCTGGATCAGATAAGATAATGTACCGTTCTTAAATCCTGTCACTTTGGCGCCCGTCACCACATCAATGCCGTTGTAGGGGATCAGGCGCTCCAGCATATCTTTGTTGGCATGACAGAGCGGGCCGTTGACTGCCATCAGACTGTCCAGTGCTTCCACGATCGTCACTTGTTTCCCATTCTGCGCCAGCCATAGAGCGGTCTCACAGCCTACCAGGCCGCCGCCCACCACAACTGTGCTGCTGCCGCAGTCCTTCTCTTTTGTGAGCACCTGTGCCGCAGTATAAACATGGGAATCATCACCCAGAGGGAATACTTTTGGGCTGGATCCTGTGGCAACTATCACAGCATCATACTCTGCTTTCAGCACATCCTCTTTTCGGACTTCCGTATGGAGATGCACCGGGACATCCAGTTTTTTCAGTGCAGTTTCATACCATTTTGCCAGCTCCAGGTCATCTTCCTTGAAAGCAGGGGCACCACCAGGGATCAGATTGCCGCCAAGGCTTCCTGTCTTTTCAAACAACTCCGGCATGTGGCCGCGGATTGCAAGCACTCTTGCCGCTTCACATCCGGCTACACCGCCGCCCACTACCAATACTTTTTTGCTTTTCCGAACAGGTTCATAGGCCGTTACCCTCTCCCGGGCAGCCTGGGGATTCACTGCGCAGTTGATCATGGAATATTCCTGTACGCGACCCATACAGCCCTCCTGACAGGAGATACAGGGACGGATCTCCTCCCTTCGTCCTGCCCGGAGTTTGTTCACATAGTCCGGGTCAGCCAGAAGGGGGCGGCCAAGGCTTACGATATCGCAGGTCCCGTCTTCCACTGCCTCGGATGCCATATCCGGGTTATCCATACGTCCTGCACAGAGTACAGGTACATCCACCACTTCTTTCACCATTTTGCAGTAAGGGCGGAACAAGCCCTTTTCCTGGTACATCGGGGGATGGTTCCACCACCAGGCATCATAGGTTCCCACATCTGTATCAAGGGCATCATAGCCATAGCTGACAAGGAGTTTTGCCGCTTCCAGTCCTTCCTGGGTATCACGGCCTTTTTCCTCAAAATCCTCTCCGGGAAGGGCACCCTCTCTCCAGTCTTTTATCATGCTTTTTACGCTGTAGCGCAGGACGACCGGAAAATCTTCTCCGCAGCGGGATTTGATCTCTTCCACCACTTCTCTGGCAAAACGGAGACGGTTCTCCAGGGAACCGCCGTACTCATCGGTTCTCTGATTGAACATGGAGATGGCAAACTGATCCAACAGGTATCCCTCATGGACTGCATGTACCTCAATACCGTCAAATCCGCCGCGTTTGGCATTGTAAGCGCCGTCACCGAAAGATTTTACGATGCTGCGGATCTCCTCTTTTGTCAGGGGACGGCAGGTCTTATCAAGCCACCTGTGCGGAATGGCCGAAGGCGCTACCGGCGGAAATTCCCCCAAGTTGGTTGGAATGGTAACACGTCCGAAACCACCGGACATCATAAGAAAGATCTTACTTCCGTATGCATGGACCCGCTCTGTCATCTCTCTGCCGGTACGGATAAAATGCACAGGATTATAGGTGGAATTCGGACAGTTTGGCATACTCTGTGTCTCCACCTGGCAGTCTGAGAAAGTAACGCCTGTGATGATCAGGCCGGTACCACCTTTTGCACGCTCAGTGTAGTAGTCAATCCCTCTCTGGTTAAACCCGCCCTGGGCATCTGCCAGCCCCAGAGGCCCCATTGGCGCCAGTGCAAAGCGGTTTTTTAAGGTAACGTTTCCTATCTGCACAGGGGTAAATAGATTTTTATATTTCATTGCGTCCTCCTTTGTTTCTCTTTAGGAACAGTATACAAAAGGATAACGCATTTCTGCCAGCAACCTTTCTTTGTCAGGTGGAAACTTTTTGTTTTAGTTTAGAAAGCAGTCAAACTGCTGTATGGTTTCATAATTTTTCGTATCTTCCTTATAGACGCCGAACACATCCCAAGTCAGATCCTCTTCAAATGGGATGGCACGCATATGATCCATGCGGAAATCCTCCAGCATAAACTCCGGTATGACGGCAAGTCCGATCTTCTGGCGGCAAAGCTTATACAGGACCGCACCGTCTGATGTTTTTGCGATGATATTGGGGGAGAATCCTTTTGCACGGCAGATAGCTGTAAAATCATGGAACATGTGGAAATGTTCATTCATGAGTATCATATTTTCTTCTCTCAGCATGTCTGCATTTATCCGCTCTTTTTTATAGAGGGGATGGCCCTCATAGACCAGCAGCAGGACCTCTCTTCCATCCAGCTTGCGCTGTATCATTTCTTCCCCCTCATGCCTCCCCACGATAAAACCATATTCCAGCATGGAATCCTCCAGCAGGGCTTTTACCTCCTCGTTGGAGTATTCGTTCCACTCCACCCGGATATTAGGGTTATCTCTCATGAAGTTTAAGATCAACTGAAAAGGAAGGACATTGAAGACACCACAGGCGTATCCGATGCGGAGGACTATTTTCCTGTTTTCCAGCTGTCTGACGCCGTTCTCCAGTTCCTCCAGCTCCTGTATGATCTTCTTTGTCCTTCCATAAAGAAAGTCCGCGCTCTCTGTGGGGCGCATGCCCTGCTTTGTCCGTTCAAAAAGTATGGTTTCCAGCTCTGCCTCCAGGGTTCTGATGTTTTTTCCCAGTCCCTGCGGGGTGATGTACAGACGTCTGGCGGCTTTACTGATACTCTGCTCCTGATACACAGCCTCGAAACATTTTAAATCTTTTGTGTTCATATTAATGCCTGCCTTTTCTCTCGTGATACTCCTATTGTATAGGCAGATAAAATACTCTGTCAACTGTTGTCTGCATCAGCTTTCCCCCACTTTTTCAAGCAGTTCCTCATATAATTCTTTTGTTGCCGCCTTATCTTTTCCATTCAGCACCACCGTTCCCTGCTCTGTGTCCAAAACCACAAAACTGTCACATGAAGTATAGGAATAGAGCATATAATCCCCAAACTCTGCATTCTTGAAATGACCGGCCTGCAGGGTTGGACCTCCGATACCTCCTTTTCGGCTGCCCCGCTGCAAATCCTCCATGTACGCAACGGATCTGATGGAACGGTAGGCCACTTCATTATCCGACCAATAGGACACTTGGATCTCCAGAGAGTCCTCATGCAGGACCGGAGTGACATGACCTGTGAAGAGCACAAAAGTAACTCCTGCCAGAATGACTGCCGAGAATATAAAGGAAGCCCGCCTGTATATCCGGTCTCTTGATGTTTCTTTCTTTTGCTCCCCTCCGTCAGTTACCTGCGCCCGGCAGATGGTACTGCTCAATACTTGTATGAGGATCACGGTAACTATGGTGACGATAACAAAGACAGACACAGGAAATTTTTCACCCATAACACCCCAGCCAATCAGCATAAGTGTGATAACACCCATGCCTCCCCCCATGACCCGGCACAACCTTTTTTCATTATATTCTTTTTTCTCTTCTTTGCCGGAAGTATTATATCCGGCGATCAAAAAACTCCCTTTCCCCAGCAGCAGAACCACACTCAGCACACCCATTAAAACTGCAATCCCCCAAATGATCAACATATAAATCCCCCTTTTCTAAAAACAGATCCTATTTTCCTGCCAATAACTAACTTTCTGACGGCTTTGTTCTTATCCGTTAAAAATATTATAACAGATTGAAAAAAGATTGAAATCCATTTGCACAGAATACACTTTTTTAAGCCTGAAGGACAGAACGTACCGGACAGTTTCCTTGCAGTTGACTTTGTATCTCAAAGTATCGCCGCAATCTATTGATAATTTTCAGTTACCTGCTTATAATCAACCATATAAGGAGGGTTACAGGATGAATATACTAAATTTTTCCGAAAACATTGTAAATTTACGCCATAAAAAAGGAATTACCCAGGAGGAACTGGCTGATTTCGTCGGTGTCACCAAAGCCTCTGTATCGAAATGGGAAACCAAGCAGAGTTTACCGGACATTATGCTCCTGCCTCAGCTTGCCGCTTATTTTGAAGTGACCGTGGATGACCTTCTGGGATATGAACCGAATCTGAGTAAAGAGCAGATCCAAAAAATATATTTTGACTTTATGACAGAATTTGCGGAACAGCCCTTCGGGGAAGTGATGGAAAAGAGCCGGCGGATGGTTAAAAAATACTACTCCTGTCATTCTTTCCTTTTCCAGATCTGCGTACTTTGGCTGAATCACGTATCCCTTGCCCCTGACCCCCAGAGACAGACGGAAATCCTGGAAGAGGCATCCGCCCTATGTTCCCGCATCATCTCTGACAGCAGAGATATCGGTTTATGTAATGATGCCATTCTCTTAAAAGCCAGTATTGACCTTCTGTGCAATAAGGTCCCGGCAGTGATCGACACGCTGGAGGAACTTCTGAACCCATACCACTATTCTTTTCAGGGGGAATCCATTTTGGTTCAGGCCTATGCCATGTCCGGTCAGAAGGAAAAGGCCAATAAGTACAGCCAGTACGGTATGTACATCCATCTGCTCGCCCTTGTATTCGGCGCTGTACAGTACCTTTCCCTTCATGCGGATGATTTGGATGCCTGCAGGGAAACCATTAACCGTATTGACCGTGTGATGGAAATTTATGACCTGGAGCATCTGCACGAGAACACAGCCGCTCAGTACCATTATCAGGTTGCTGCCATTTACTGCATACATCAGAAACCGGAGGTGGCTATGGAACGTTTAAAAAAGTTTGCAGCCATCACAGACTCCCTTCTGAGCCATGATAGGATCTATTTAGGAGGGGACAGTTATTTCAATTCTATTGATGATTATTTTGAGAACATGGATTTGGGCGGGAACTTAGTCCGTGATAAAAAAGTCATCTTTGGCAGCGTAGTTCAGGCCTTAGAAAATCCTGTATTTGAAATACTGAAAGACAAGGAAGACTTACAGAAAATGAAAAAGATGTTTCAAGCGAAAGGAGAATCCCTATGACATTTTCAGACCTTTTACCGTTTCTCATTCCATTAGTCATTGTACAATTTCTTCTGCTTTTTATCACCCTGCGGCATGTTCTCACCCATAAAAATTATAAGAGGGGCTCACGGGCCTTATGGCTGGTGGTTGTCATTATCGGAATGGAATTTATCGGTCCGGTACTGTATCTTCTCCTGGGAAGGGAGGACAGTTGAATGAATATGCTGACCCTCTCCCATGTATCAAAATCGTTTGGGAGCAAAAAGATCATAGATGACTTAAGTTTCACGGTACCGGAGCACTCCATTTATGGATTTATCGGGCAAAACGGAGCCGGAAAAACCACCACCATGAAAATGATCCTGGGGCTTCTGCCGGTGGACGGCGGAAAGATCACAGTAAACGGGGAAACGGTCCGCTATGGCCAGAACCGAACTAACCGTTTTATAGGCTACCTGCCGGATGTCCCTGAATTTTACGGATATATGACGCCGTCTGAATACCTCAAGCTGTGCGGTGAGATCACAGGAATGCCTGCAGGGAAAATCCGCCGAAAATCCCATGAACTGCTGCAGCTTGTGGGACTGGATAAAGAAAACAAGCGGATTCACGGTTTTTCCCGAGGCATGAAGCAGAGGCTCGGAATCGCCCAGGCACTTTTAAACGAACCCAGGCTGCTGATCTGTGATGAACCTACATCCGCACTGGATCCTCTGGGCAGAAAAGAGATCCTGGATATCCTCCTCGCTGTAAAAAACCACACAACTGTGATCTTTTCCACGCATATCCTCTCAGATGTGGAGCGAATCTGCGATGAGATCGCCCTTCTTCACAACGGCAGGACCGCGCTTAAGGGTTCTTTGGAAGAAATAAAAAGCAAACGGAAGGGAAACGGATTCGATATTGAGTTTTATCATCCGCAGGATGCCGATGCCTTCGCAGCCTCCATGTCCGGCAGCGAGAGGACCGGTGCTGTCCGCCTGTTCTTCCCGGAAAAAAGTGAAAAGGACATGACAAATGCCATGAGGATCCTGGCAGACAATGAAATCTGTGTCCAGAAGTTAGAAATGCGGGAAGCCACACTGGAAAACCTGTTTATGGAGGTGGTGGGAATATGAGGCAGCTTACAGCTTTTACTAAAAAAGAATTTATGGAATCCACACGCACCGGCAGAATGCCGCTTCTTGTGATCCTCTCTGTTTTATTTGGAATTATGAACCCTCTTGTTGCCAAGCTGATGCCCTGGATGATGGAAGCCTTCGCCGGTTCCCTGGAAGAAAGCGGTATGGTCTTGACCGGGATCCGGGTGGATGTCTTTACATCCTGGACGCAGTTTTATAAGAACACCCCCATGCTGCTCCTTATATTTATTGTGATCATAAGCGGTATTCTGACCACAGAATATCAGAAAAGCACTCTGGTAAATATTCTTACAAAAGGAATGCACAGATGGAAACTGATCCTTTCAAAATCCATCTCCGTTTTCCTGCTCTGGACGGTCTGTTACTGGATTTCTTTTGGGATCACATATGCTTACAATATGTATTTCTGGGATAACAGCCAAGCTTCCCATGTGTTTTTCGGGGCATTTTGTCTCTATCTGACCGGCATATGGCTGATCACACTTATCATGCTGATGTCCTCTCTGTGCAGCAGTAATTACATGGTGCTGGCAGGAACGGGCGGTGTTTTTTTCCTTCTTTACCTGCTGGCAATGATACCTGATCTGACAAAGTATATTCCCACAAAGTTAATGTCCTCATACAGTCTGCTGCCTCAGGCTGCTGAGGTGTCTGATTTCACTTATGCGGTGCTGGCCGCTGCTATCCTCTCTGTGGTGAACATACTGCTGTCCGTACTGATATTTAACAAAAAATCTATTTAGTATCACAAAAACAACTTACAAACTGTAAACAAACCATATTTCTTCATGGAGTATAAAATAATACAGGACATCAGACCTTAAATCATCTGATGTCCTGTTTATTTTTGATCTGATCAATCTCTGTTGATCAAACCTGCATTTTTTGTGCAGCCCATTCTGAAAGTTCTTTGCCATTTACACTTGCTGTAAAGCGTCTGCCTTCTGCCACTTTAGCTCCCGGTGTAAGGGCCGCCATATTTCTGCCGGAATCTCCTAAACCGCTGCCGCCGGACGTTGCAAAAGGGATCAAGGTCTTTCCGTTAAGATCATAGGCTTCTACTCTGCTATTTTTTAATCTTATTTAACTGGGCATTGAGGATCAGCATGGCATTTTCCGGTAAATCCCGGCCCATTCCCCCCATCATATCAGCCATATCTTTGAGTGTCTTCTGGCCTACCATTTTAAGCATACTGCCTTTGATCTTCATGCCCGTCATGGCACTGATGGAATTGGACAGTATGTTGGACGCATCTTTGTTCTTCAGAATATCATCCACGGTATCGTTGATAGAATAGTACCCTTCCGGAAATTCCAGAGAGGTCACATTAGCCATCTCCGCAGCAGCCTGGTCAAACCAGTTGGCCGCACCGGCATTATCGTCCTCCTCCTCTTCCTGGGGAAGCGTATAGATCCTCGGTTTTTCTGCCACCTTCTCCAGCGTAAGGCTGTCCATACAAGAATCAGCCTTTGCCGTCACTGCAGTGAACCCTTCTTCCAGGGGCACATGTTCAAATATAAAAATCTTATCCGCCTCTTTCGTCTCAAAAAGCCTGCCACCCACATACAGACTCACTGACGGCCGGTTGGAATATACTTTCACGGTAGTGGTGTTGTCCGCTCTCCTGGCATAACGTTTTCCGCAGACGTAGACAAACGGCTCCGTGCTCCAGTATGCCTTATAGAGATAGAAGGCCTCTTTTTTGATCTTTCTGTCAAGGGTGACAAGGCCTTTGTTGTTGCGGCCTGCCACACCGCCCTCATTTCTGGCAGCGCATCCGAAATCAAACATATTCCACACATGGCTGCTCCAGATATACTCCCGCTCCATAAGGATCTTGGCCATATGCTCGTGGTATTCTGCCTGATAGGCCTCGGAATAGTCACGGCATTTCGGTTCATCCGGCTGATAGGTAATGATTCCCTCCGCACCGTATTCTGAAAGGCCGATACAGCGTTTTGGATACTTGCTGTGGTAATGATCCAGCCATTCCTCATTTTTTGTATATTCCCCGCCGTACCAGCCGAAATAGTGGTTATAGCTCTCAATATCTGTTATATCATGCAGAGGGCTGTCCTCCGGTGTGACGCTTACATGGGCTATAGTGGTCAATCGGGTATCATCCAATTCTTTTACAAGGGCATTTAAGTCCCTGTGGTTCTCCGCCATTCCCGGTTTTTCACCGCAAATTGTAATTTCGTTGGAGATTCCCCAGAAACAGATGGAGGGGTGATTATAACTCTGGCAGATCAAATCTTGCATCTGGCTTCTGCAGTTTTCATGGGCTGTAGGGTCATCGCTCTGGGTGCTGATGTACGGGATTTCTGCCCACACGATAAAGCCATACTCATCACAGGCATCATAAAAATCCTGGCTGTGCTGATAATGCGCAAGGCGCACAGTATTGGCACCTACTTCCCGGATCAGCTCTGCATCCCGGTAATGATCTTCCCTGGTAAGCGCATTTCCTCTGTAAAGGATATCCTGGTGTCTGGATACACCGCGCAGCTTCATGGGCCTGCCGTTTAGGAAAAATCCTTTCTCCGGGTCAACGGAAAACTCACGGATGCCAAAACGCTGTGTCACTTCATCCACCACTTCATTTCTCCTCACCAGGGAAGCTGTGCAAGTGTACAGATATGGGTCATCTACCCCCTGCCACAGATGAGCCTCCGGGAGAAACTGCTGTACATTGGGCGCATCTGCCGGACGCCATGCTTCCGCCTCTGTCACTCCAAGTGCATTCTTTATTTCATAACGGACGGTATAATCTTCATCCGCATTTTTGACCCAGGCTTCCAGACTAAGCATAGCTCCCTGCCCTGTCACTTTAGGGGTGATCTTCAGTCCCGGTGCACCAAAAAAATCCAGATCAAAATGAGCCTCTGACACTACGATCAGATTCACTCCCCTGTACAGACCGCCGTAAAAGGTAAAGTCAGCCATCTGGGGATATATATTGCTCTTCTGGCTGTTATCCACCTCTATTGCCATGAGATTTTCCCCGTTCTCTTTCAGCAGATCCGTAATATCCGCACGGAAGGAGGAGAAACCGCCCTCATGGTATACCGCTTCTGTCCCATTGACATAGACCCGGCCCGACAGGGCAGCTGCAAGGATCTCCACATAGACGCGGCTGCCCTCCATGCGTTTTGGCGCCCTAAAACGTTTCGCGTACCAGCATGTTCCTCTGTGATAATCCCCTCTTCCGTCCTGCCCGTCCACCCCATTCCAGGTGTGGGGCAGGTCCACAACTTCCCAATCCTCAGGCAGTGTTTCCGGCATGCCTGTGTTCTCTTTCTGAAAATACCAGTTATGATCAAAATTTATGACTTGTCTCATTAAGAATCCTCCGTTTTTCCCAAATATGGTAGTTATTGAACTTGTACTAATCATATATTTTGGCCAAAAAATTGGCAAGGGATAATTCTTTGAAGATT
Organism: Blautia hominis; assembly: GCA_002270465.1. Classification (GTDB taxonomy): domain Bacteria; phylum Bacillota; class Clostridia; order Lachnospirales; family Lachnospiraceae; genus Blautia; species Blautia hominis. The sequence continues at coordinate 211,591 of NQOF01000008.1, read as the reverse complement.
TCATACAATTTTACTTTTCTGTTACAAAACGGCAGTTTTTATCACTTTCCCTGTGACAAAAAAAGAGACGAGGAATCTCTCCTCATCTCCTGATAAAACGTCTTATACGTCATGCTTCTTTGCTGCTTTCATACGGGCCATGGCTCTTGCCAGGGATGCCTTGGATACATAGTATTCCTGCAGGCTCTGCTGCTGCCTGAGCTGTTCTTCGGCGCGGTCCAGGGCATCCTGCGCACGCTTCAGGTCAATATTCTCAGGATATTCACAGCTGTCAACCAAAACAGTCACACGGTTATTGATGATCTGCGCAAACCCGTTTCCCACTATGGCTGTCTTCCACTCTTCACTGTCAGCGGGTTTGAAACGCATCTCACCGGGTACAATGGCAACCATCATATCCGCATGGTGGGACAGAATGGAAATCTGTCCGTCCTTTGCAGGAAGCATGATACTGGTTCCTCTGCCGTGATAAAAATCTTTATCACTGGAAACGATATTCAGTCCGAATGTATTCATATACATGCACTCCTTTTCATCCCGGCATTACTGCTCGGCTTTTGCCTTCTCCACCACCTCGTCAATACTGCCCACATTAAAGAATGCATTTTCCGGATATTCGTCCATCTCCCCGTCCACGATCATCTTGAAACCGCGGATGGTCTCTTTCAGAGGTACATATTTTCCGGCAATACCGGTAAATACCTCAGCCACATGGAACGGCTGGGACAGGAATTTCTGGATCTTTCTGGCACGGGCAACCACTTTCTTGTCGTCCTCAGAAAGCTCTTCCATACCTAGGATTGCAATGATATCCTGCAGCTCTTTGTACTTCTGCAGATACTCCTGCACCCTTCTGGCCACTTCGTAGTGTTCTTCTCCAACCACATCAGCTTCCAGAATACGGGAAGTGGATTCCAGCGGATCGACAGCCGGGTAGATACCCTGCTCCACAATCTTCCTGGACAGGACCGTGGTGGCGTCCAGATGGGCAAATGTGGTAGCCGGAGCAGGGTCCGTCAGGTCATCGGCAGGCACATAGACGGCCTGCACACTTGTAACAGAACCGTTCTTAGTGGAAGCGATCCGCTCCTGAAGCTCACCCATCTCCGTAGCCAGCGTAGGCTGGTAGCCAACGGCTGAGGGCATACGTCCGAGAAGTGCTGACACCTCGGAACCGGCCTGGGTAAAGCGGAAGATATTATCAATGAACAGCAGCACGTTCTGGTGCTCCTGGTCACGGAAATATTCAGCCATGGTAAGCCCGGTCTCAGCCACACGCATACGGGCGCCCGGCGGCTCATTCATCTGTCCGAATACCAGAGCTGTTTTCTCCAGAACACCGGATTCCTTCATCTCTGTCCAAAGGTCATTTCCCTCACGGGAACGTTCCCCAACACCGGTGAAAATGGAATATCCGCCGTGCTCTGTGGCAATATTGCTGATCAGCTCCTGGATCAGAACGGTTTTTCCTACACCGGCACCGCCGAACAGACCAATCTTACCACCTTTTGCATAAGGTGCCAAAAGGTCGATCACCTTGATACCCGTCTCCAGGATCTCCACTACCGGGCTTTGCTCCTCGAAGCTCGGGGGATCTCTGTGGATGACCCAGTGCTCCGCATTCTCAAGCTGTTCTCCGTTGTCAATGGTTTCGCCCAACACGTTGAACAGACGTCCCAGCGTCTCTTTTCCTACCGGCACGGAAATACCTGCTCCTGTAGCTTCAACCTCCATATCCTTACTAAGGCCGTCGCTGGAAGCCAGCATGATACAGCGCACCGTATTATTTCCAATGTGCTGTGCCACTTCCATTACAAGCTTCTTTCCATTATTCTCTACGGTAAGGGCATCTTTGATATACGGAAGGTTCTGGTCTTCAAATTCTACGTCTACAACAGGTCCCATAACCTGTACGATTTTTCCTTTTTCCATAACGATTGCATCTCACAGTCGTGAGGAAACCTCCTTCCTGCTTGCTAGTTTTTATTCTTCTGTGCCTTGGCACCGCTGATGACCTCAGTGATCTCCTGGGTGATCGCAGCCTGACGCACACGGTTATACTTAATTGATAAATCTTTCAGCATGTCTTTCGCACTGCTGGTAGCTGCATCCATGGCCATCATTCTGGAATTATGCTCACTGGCATAGGATTCCACCAGACAGCCGTAAATGATACCGTGCAGGTAATTGGGAACAATGCTGTTCAGGACTTCTTCCGCGGAGGGAACCATCTCGATCTCCTCCTGATGAATATCCACCATCACCTGTGCCGGTGTATGGAAACTTGCCTTTTTAAGGGGAAGGAGCTGCTGCATCTCTGCCACCATATTGGCGGCATTCGCCATTCTGGTGTAGATGATATACACCTCATCCAATTCCCCTGTCACATAGCTGGCGATCATTTTTTCCGAGATCACCCTGGCCCTGTGCATGGTCGGCTTCTGGACTGTGAACCTGAAATTTGTATCCACATCCACGTTCTTTTTATAGAAATACTGCCTTCCCACTTCACCCAGCACAAAGAGCTGGGGATGGGCGTCTTTTTCCATACATTCCTCTGCTATCTTAAACACATTGTGGTTGTAAGCACCGGCAAGGCCCTTGTCAGCGGAAACTACAATATATCCGGTTCTGCGCTCCTCTTTCGGCACAGAAGCCCGCTCGTCAAAGTAGCGGTTCCCTTCTGTATCGGGAGGCATATGGCGGAGAACACGGCCGATCGCAGACTGCAGGGCGTAAAAATACGGCTCCGTATCTGCCAGCACTTTCCTGGCTCTCTTTAACTTGGAGGAGGAAATCATGTACATGGCGTTGGTGATCTTCATTGTGTCCTGGATACTGTTTATACGGCTTTGTATCTCTTTTGCACTTGCCATCTCATCACCTGCTCTTATTCTTAAATTCCTCTGCCGCTTTTAAAATCTTCTCACCCAGTTCGTCAGAGAGGACCTTTTTCTCCTCTATCTCCTGGCCGATCTCAGGGTGGTTCTTCTCAAAATAAGCCAGCATATCCGCCTGGAATGCTTTTACATTCCTGATGTCCACATCGGAAAACACCTTATGTGTGGCAGTCCAGAGGGTAATAACCTGCTCATGGTTGGACAGCGGATGGCACAGCGGCTGTTTTAAAAGCTCCATCAGCGTCTTTCCATAGGAAAGCTGCTCTTTTGTAGCATCATCCAGATCAGATGCAAACTGTGTAAATACTTCCATTTCCCTGTACTGCGCCAGGTCAATACGCATACTTCCCGATGCCTTTTTCATGGCCTTTGTCTGTGCCGCACCGCCTACACGGGATACGGAAAGACCTACATTGACAGCCGGACGGTTGCCGGCAAAGAACAAGTCACTTTCCAGGAAGATCTGTCCGTCTGTGATGGAAATCACATTGGTGGGAATATAGGCGGAAACATCACCTGCCTGAGTCTCGATAATGGGCAGCGCTGTGATAGAACCGCCGCCTGCCTCCGGACTCAAACGGCTGGAACGCTCCAGCAGTCTGGAATGCAGATAGAACACGTCACCCGGATAAGCCTCACGTCCCGGAGAACGTTCCAGGAGCAGAGAAAGGGCACGGTAAGCCACCGCATGTTTCGACAGGTCATCATAGACGATCAGTACATCCTTGCCCTGGTACATAAAATACTCTGCCAGAGCAGTTCCTGAATAAGGAACAATATACTGAAGGGGCGCACAGTCACTGGCTGTTGCCGCAAAGACCGTGGTGTAATCCATAGCGCCGTATTTTTCCAGGGTTCCGGTGAGTTTTGCAACTGTGGAGGCCTTCTGGCCGATCGCCACATAGATACACATAACATCCTTGCCCTTCTGGTTTAAGATAGCGTCAATAGCAATGGATGTCTTACCTGTCTGACGGTCACCGATGATCAGCTCACGCTGTCCGCGGCCAATGGGGAACATGGAGTCAATGGCCAGAATACCGGTTTCCATGGGAACGGAAACCGATTTACGGTCAATGATGCCGGGGGCTTCCTGTTCGATGGGTCGATAGTCCTTAGCATCAATCTCCCCTTTTCCGTCAAGGGGTGCGCCCAGGGCATCCACGATTCTTCCGATATAGCCTTCGCCAACCGGAATACCTGCCCTTTTCTTCGTACGGACAACTTTTGTCCCCTCTTTGATCCCCATGTCCTTGCCGAATATGATGACACCGATCTCATTTCTCTTGATATCCTGCACCATACCCTTGACACCGTTCTCAAATGTCACGATCTCTCCGTACATCGCATGGTCAATTCCATAAACAGTCGCAATACCGTCACCGACCCAGATCACGTTTCCCACTTCACGGACACCCGTTGTCATATCGAAATTTTCTATTTCTTCTTTCAGAATGGAGATAATCTCCTCTGAATTGATTGAACTCAAAGCGTTCACCTCCAGGTCAATTTTTGTTGTAGTGCATTGATCTTGCCTTTCAGGCTGTAATCAATCTCCTGGTCACCTACGCGGAGGGTAAATCCGCCTACCAGGTCTTTTTCTTCCTGTAACTGAAATGCTACATCCTTTACATGGTATTGCCTGCAGAGAAATCTCCTGATTCCTTCAAGCTGCTCCTCTGTAGGAAGTACCACATAAGACAGAGTTGCATTTATAATATTATTTTGCTCGTTGTTATACTCCTGATATGCCTTAAAAATCTCCTGTGCCTCGCCCGCTTTGTGGTATCTGCACAGTATTTTCATAAAATTATGTATCTCTTTCGGAAAAATCCGGTCTACAACCCTCTGCTTCGCCGCCAGGGATACAACAGGGCTTGAAAGCACTTCTGACACCTGTGGAACTTTCTCTAAAAGTTCTCTTGCGCCGGCTGCAGATTCCGGTGAAATATTCAGCTCATACAGCACTTTCCCGTAATTATTCAGACTCTCTGTCATCTGCATCACCTGCTTCTGCTAAAAATGTGTCGTAGAGCATTCTGCTTCCCGCTTCGCTTCCGCCTGCAAGCATTTTCTTCGCTGCTTCCACTGCAAGACCTGCGATCTCGGTTTTTGCTCCTGCCAGGGCATTTTCCTTTTCCTGTTCTGCCGTTTTTCTGGCATTTTCCAGGATTCTGGCAGCCTGCTCATTGGCTTCCCGAACGGTACGCTCTGTCAGGGTCCTCGCATCCGCTTTTGCTTCCTCGATGATCTGTGCGGACTCGGATTTTGCGCCGCTTATTGCCATTTCATACTGGCCCTTCAGCTCATTCGCCTTTCCTTCTGTAGTTCTGGCATTTTCAAGCTGCTGTGCGATGAGTGTCTTTCTTTTTTCCATGATTCCCAGTATCGGTCCGATCAGGAATTTTTTCAGTAAGAGATAAAGAACTATCAGGTTAATTATGGTCCAGATAAGGCCCCAGCCTAAACTCAGCACCTGTCTTCACCTGCCTTCCTTATTTTACGAATAAGAGTAATAAAGCGATAACGAAACCGTAAATAGCAGTTGCCTCTGCAAGTGCACATCCAAGTAACAGTGCTTTACTGATCTTACCTTCTGCCTCCGGCTGCCTTGCGATCGCTTCTGTTGCCTTTGATGTTGCAAGACCGATACCTAAACCTGCTCCTAAACCTGTTAAAACTGCCATACCTGCACCAATTGCTGTTAACATATCTCTGTTCTCCTTTTCCAAATATATTTTGAATGATGACTTACTCTTCTATCTGTTCCTTGATAAAGAGCGAAGTTAAAAAAACAAATACGTAGGCCTGGATCAGACCATCGAAAATGTCAAAATAAAAGCTGAATGGAATGGGTAAAACGACCGGTAAGATCATTTTGATCAGTTCCATTACAACAAATGATCCGATCACATTGCCGAACAACCGCATACAAAGCGATACCGGGCGGATAAATATCTCCATAATGTTGATCGGTGTAACAATGGCCATGGGTTCTGCAAAACTGTGCATGAACCGCTTGAACCCTTTCTGCTTCCATCCTGAATATTCAATCAGGAAGATGCTTATGATCGCCAGCCCTGCTGTCACGTTTAAGTCCTTTGTGGGCGGTTTAAAGCCCAAAAGACCAATTAAGTTAGCCACGCCAATGTAGATGGCAGCGGTAATCAAGTAAGGAATATACTGTTTTCCTCTCTCGCCCAGAATATCTGCGAAAAAGTCATTCAGAAATCCAATAGCTGATTCCAGAGCCAACTGTTTCTTACCGGGATTTTCCACCTTCAGATTTCTGACAAGAACGATCGACAATATTGTCAATGCTGCCATAATGATCCAGGTCACCACCACGGACTCCGTGACTGGTATCCCGCCAAAAATTGGGATGGTAAATACGGTCTCGCAGTTCAGCTCTTCCGTAATCCTATCCGCTATAGTTCCCGTAGGACATCCTCCCTTTCTATTTTATGATTTTTTAACTTCTCCTTTCTTATTTATTTATGATTCCAGAAAACATTACAGCTAATTTTTTCATTTGTCAATCTTTCTTTATATTTTTTTAGATGTGGCTTTCTTGTGATTTTCAACACAATTTTTCAGACATTTTTTCAATTTCTTTTATGGTTTTCTCTCCGTTTTTGGAAGGTTTTCGTGTACCAATCGGTATACAGAAAAATACAACTGCTTTTTTTCATAAATACAAGTCGTTTTTATGATTAATTTTTGTGAAATATGTGAGTGTTTCCACAGAACCCACACATAAAAAATGCCCCATTCACGAAAAATGGGGCATTTTTTTGTTAGGTTTACACATTAATAACCTAGTTTAGTAAAAACATTCCTCGGTTCATCCCAGATTACAAGGTCTGCCCTGCTGTCTGAGTGGTGATGCTCTTTATGAATGATCACCAGATTCGTCCCCTCAAAGTATTTGATATACTTGGAAAAGACTTCCGAATCCAGAGTCGTCCCCAGAAGGATCAGGGTATCCGCATTCTCAATCTCCCAGGTTGCCCTTGTCATGAGCTGGCTGTCCATCATCTCTCCAAAGAGAGCCACCTGAGGGCGTATCACCCGGCTGCAGTCCTGACAGAGGGGCACCTTCTTTGCCGTCTTTATATACTCCAGCGGATATTTCCTTCCACAGTGGGGGCAGATATTCCTGTGAATATTTCCGTGCAGGTCTATCACATTTTTGCACCCCGCCTTCTGCGGATATCCATATATATTACCCGTAATGATGCACTTGAGTTTTCCGATCTTTTCCATCCTGGCTGCCACCCGGAAGGTATCACTGGTATCCACATCCCCCTGAAGCACCTCGCTGCGGTAAAACTTAAAAAACTCAGCAGGCCTGTTATTATAATAGACACTGGTAAAAATATCCTCCGGGGACACTCCATACCTATTCTCAATCTCATATGCCTTTTCCGGCGTCTTCATTCCCATGTATCCGCACTCTGCCATCATTCCGGAACCACTTAAAATAACGGTATAGGAGCTGTCATCAATGATCTTTCTCAGCCTTTCAATCTTTTTTTCCTCATCCATAAATCTTTCCTCCTCCCGGCGTTTCTTATGTTTATATTTTACCATTTTTCTCTGTTTTTATAAAGCTTTTTTCTTTATGTAACCAGGTCACCAACAAATTCTGTGTCTTTTGGTAAAATTTGTGATAAGATAATAGCAGATAGAAAGGAAGTGCCTGAATATATGGAAAAACTTATTATCGCCGGTGCAGGACCTGCCGGAATCTCTGCCGCGTTATATGCGGTCCGCTCCGGTATCACACCGCTTATCATACACAAGGGGATTGGAGCCCTGGAAAAAGCCGTTAAGATAGAAAATTATTACGGACTGCCTGAACCCGTCTCCGGACAGGAGCTGTACGAAAACGGCTTGAAGCAAATGAGATCCCTGGGGGTTCCGGTTGTGGAGGATGAAATGCTGTCCGTGGAATACGACGGTGATTACACGATCCATACCATCTCCTCCACCTACCAGACAAAAGCTTTGATCTTGGCAACCGGTACCAAACGAAACACCCTTGCCCTGAAGGAAGCCCGCAGATATGAAGGCAGCGGCATCAGCTATTGTGCCATCTGCGACGGTTTTTTTTACCGCCAGAAGGATGTGGCAGTGATCGGCAATGGGGAATATGCCCTCCATGAGGCAAAAGTTCTGGAGCCTATGGCAGCCAACGTCACGATCCTTACCAACGGCATGGAACCCACTTTTGAAAAGGATGCCCTGGGTACCATCCGGGTTGAGACAAGAAAAATCATTTCCGCCGGAGGAGACCCCACTTTAAAATGGCTGGAGCTGGAAGATCATGAAAAATTCCCGCTGGACGGACTCTTTGTAGCCCTCGGAACCGCTGGGAGTACAGATATTGCCAGAAAACTGGGATTAATGATAGAAAACAATCATATCATGGTAGAGACTGACACCAGCACAGCGCTGCCCGGACTTTTTGCAGCCGGGGACTGCACAGGGGGTCTGCTCCAGGTATCCAAGGCTGTTTATGAAGGTGCCCTTGCAGGAACAAGAGCTGTGAACTACTTAAAAAAGATACCCGGCGCAGTGTGACATGGTCACAGAAAAACGGGCCTGTGTCTGATAGAATAGGCACATAAAGATGAGAAACCAATAATTTATGATAAAAAATAAGGAGAGTATAATTATGGCAATGGTATTTGATGAGAAAAACTTTAAAAGCGAAGTGCTGGAATCTGATGTTCCCGTAATGGTGGATTTCTGGGCAACCTGGTGTATGCCCTGCCGTATGCTGGGACCGGTCATTGAGGAGATTGCGGGAGAGTCTAAGGGCGCGTATAAAGTAGGCAAAGTAAATGTGGATGAGAACCCGGGGCTGGCTTCCTCCTACGGAGTTATGAATATTCCTACCGTTCTGGTATTCAAGAATGGAAAGGTTGCGGAGAAATCTGTGGGCGTTGTTCCGAAAGGACAGCTTGTGAATCTGCTGAAATAAAAGCAGTGCCGCCAGATATTTTAATCAGGAGTAACTGTTCAGTAACCTCACAGTTACAGGCAAAAATCCATGCAAAATCGCCTTTGGGGATGGGATTTTTGCTTGGCCGCGGTACACTTTCTTACGGTCAGCGCAGTGAATGCGCAGACCTACTGAATAGTTACAATCAGGAACAGCCGGGAATTATAAAAGGGTGTGGCTTTTTTGCCGTATAACCGGAGTACAGGCAGCTGATCCGGTATAGGGCAGATGCCACACCCTTTTATATCTGTCAGTAAATGAGCAGCGTCACTTTGCAGCCAGTGTGGTATTGTATCCAAGAAGCGTTTTTTGACAGGCATTACGGGAGCAATTCATACAGGCTGCTCTTATTTTCTATCTTGATCCCCCCGCGGAACAGAGAGATATCGCCTTTTTTTACCATTTGCTTCAGGGTTCTGCTGACCGCCTCCCTGGCACTGCCGATGGCTTTTGCGATCTCTTCGTGGGTCATGTGGACGCTGTCATTCTTCCTCTGGGCAGATTCATCAATAAGAAACGCTGCGATCCTCTGGGTCAGGCTCATGAACATGATCTGCTGAAGGGCCTCCACAACACTGGAAAAACGCTCTGTAGCGATTTTGTAGGCATAGTTCTCCACATAGATATTGTCCGCCGCAAGGACAGAAAATACGGGAGCCGGTATCAACAGGACTTCGCAGTCTGTCTCCGCCTCGATCTCCACATCAAAAGTGATGGCAGAGAGGGCACAGGAGGCTGTCAGCACACAGGTATCCCCTTCCCGAATCCGGTATATGGTCACTTCTTTGCCCTCATCCGACAAAAGGTAAGCGCGGATAACCCCCTTTAAGATAAACACGGTGCCCAGACATTCCCTGGTGGGGGAATAGATCAGGCTTCCTGCAGGATAGTGCACTTCCCTGGAATCCCGGCACACGTTCTCCTGCTGCTCTTTCGTCAAATGCTCCCAGAAGGGGGTCTGTTCCAGAACTTCTTTTATTCTATCTTCCATTTTTATATCCTTCCCTTGCAATTCCATTTTTTTGCCCTTACAATAAGATATGCGTGTGAAATATGAAAAAAGGAGAAAATTCCTTTATGAGACAAAAGAAACTGTCTTTTTACCTGTTTCGTTTTACTGTTCTTTTGGCATTGATACTCTCTGTCCTCTGGCTGGATCATTCCTCCCGGCTGCGGATTGCATGTGTGGGGGACAGTATCACCTATGGTGCTACGATCAAAGACAAAAGCCATGACAGTTATCCGGCCCGGCTTGGAAAAATGCTGGGACAGAATTATACCGTCAAAAATTTCGGTGCCAGCGGATACACACTTCAGGAGAGCTGTGACAGACCCTATACAAGCCATAAACGCTATCAGAAAAGCCTGGACTTTAAACCTGACGTTGTGCTGATCATGCTGGGGACCAATGATACAAAGCCTTATAACTGGATCAGCGCTGAAGCTTTCAAGGATGATTATATGCAGCTCATCTATTCCTATCAGGAACTGCCCTCCCGGCCAAAGGTCATCCTCCTGTCACCTGCAGCCGTATTTCCGGAGAATTTCAGTCCCGCAAAGCCCTATAAGATCCAGGCCCATGTGGCCTGCGAAGCGGCAAAAGCAGTCCGTGAGCTCGGGGCGGAGCTGGGACTGCCTTTTATTGATATTCATGAGGTGACAGCCGAACACCCGGAATTCTTCCTTCAGGACGGGATCCATCCCAATGAATTAGGTGCCGAGACCATTGCCCGGACCGTTTATGAGAAACTGAAGGAATTGGGGTATTAGGCTCTTCCCCTTTTTTCTTCAATATACCATATACGGGGAAGTTATTCCAGTACGGAAATCATTTTATCTGTTCTGTCTGCATTTTATCTGTTCTTCGCGGATTTTTGGCATCTCTTTATCCAGGCGGTAAAAAAGCATGAGCACAAAACAAAGAGCCACACAGATGACCGGAATCCAGTTATAGCAAAAACTGATGGCACTCTGAGCACCCGCTGACTGCACAGCTTTGGCTGCGTCAAACCCGCCGGCTGCAAGGATCCATCCCATAACCGCCTGTCCAAGACCGAGTCCCAGTTTCTGGGCTGTGCTGACGCCTGCATTGCCCATTCCCACAGCAACAACACCTGTTTTCCACTGACCATATTCAATGGTATCCGACACCATCCCAAAAGCCATACCTCCTGCCGCCCCCAGGCCCACACCTTTCACTGAGTTAAAGAATATGAGCAGCGGAAGGTTGGTACCGCACAGGCCTGTGCCTGCAAAGCCTGCGATCATGGCAATAAGCCCAACCTGATATGTTCTGTGTTTTCCAAACTTCTTCATGAACGCCGGTGTAAGGAACATAATGGCAAACTGTGCAATGGATAACGCATTGTTGATGGGTGTATAGTACCCTATATCTCCAAGCACATACTGAGCATAGTAGGCGGCAGCCACTGCATACATGACAATAACGAAGAAGATCAAAAACATACAGACGGTCATCAAAACCCAATATTTGTTTTTAAACAGAGATTTTACAGCTGTCATTACAGATACCGATCTATCCCCTTCTGCCTGTTTTTCCATATTTTTCACACGTTCTTTTGTCCCAAAAAAGCATAAGATACTTGCAGCGATCACGATCAGCCCCACTATGACAAAGGCCTTTGTCCATGCTCCCTGTTTGTACATGTCCCCTCGCCCAAATCTGTTCAGCCAGGTAAGGAAGAAGGTGTTCATGGTGATGTTGGCCAATGTCTGAAAAATCATATTCATATTTCCCAGAAGGCCGCGGTCGAAATCATTCTGTGTCATAAGGTAATTCATGGACGTATAGGGCACATACATGGCGGTATAAAATACTGCATTTACCAGATTATACATAATAAAAATGTAGACATATTTTATCAATCCGGTCATAGATGCCGGAATACAGAACAGCAAAAGCGTGGAAACAGCCAGCGGGATACACATACGCACCAGCCAGATCCTGGCCTTGCCGTGCCTGGATCTTGTGCGGTCTACAATCCCTCCCATGATCAGGTCACTGACACCGTCAAAAACCTTTGACAGGGCTATGATAGTACCTGCCACGCCTGCATCCACAAAGGATACATTCGTCAGATAGATCATAAAGAAGGCTGACATGATGCCGTTTACCCATGCCATACCGTAATTGCCTATGCCGTATCCAATGCGTTCACTCCAGCTTAATTTTGCCTTTGGGTCATTATGTTTTGATGCATAACTAAACATTTCTCTCTCCTTTTCAAGGTGGTGCCAGGTCCGCCTTCTCTCAGTTTTCGTAAAATCTCATGTCCTTCCATACTTTCATAAGTGTGCCGCAGTCCCGTGCTTCGGTTCTGGTCACTCTGTCAAAAATGCGGATTTTGGAATCATATCCTGTATATTTTGGCCAGTTCTTCTGATCCGGTTCCCCTGTTTTTATAAACTGCACCCAGGAAGTGTGCATGGCCTCTATGAGTGCATCTATTATTTCCTCAGATTCCCGCTCAAAGATAAATCTGCTGAACGCAAAATCTTTGTCGGCAAACATACAGGGAAGTTCGTAAGCGTGAGAAGCTTTCATTCCGGTGGCCTTTCCAGATCTTGACACAAACTCATAATGGTACACCCATACATCCCCGTATTTTTTTTGAGCCTGTGCCACCTTCAGGGACGGCACACGAAATGCATAGTCTGTGGCAAAATTTATAAATGGTTCTAATTCGTTTGCCGGAATCTCTTCCGCACTGTTTAAGACGGCTTTTAACTCCTGATCTTTCATAGACGGCTGGTAATGGTGCATGATTTCCGGTACCGCCTGGGTATGTCCGTTTTTTTCAAACATTTCAGCGATCATGGACCAATTGTTTGGAAAACCGGTCTTTTCCGGATGCACGAACAAGGTTCCCTCATGTTTATTGGTACCGATGATCAGCTTGACACCCTCTGCGCTTCCATTTCTCACAGCATCTATGGGCCGTACGGGAATCAAATCGTCCTGAATGGGTCCCGGCAGAAAAATACCGGGGTTTTTGTATTGATGTTTTTCCGCCACATAGGTATTGCCCTTTTGCAATCCATATGGGTCTGCTGTGCGCAGCTTCTGTAGATCCTCAACACGCCATCCCATGCCTTCTAAAAATAAATCACTGTTCTCTCTGGCTGTCTTATGTGTTGCTATGCAATTTGGCAGTGGGCTCTGGGCGATTGCCTGCGTGAACATCCCTTTTACGGCCGGGATCGCCAGCATGTTTATCACAGAAGCGCCGCCTGCGGATTCTCCTGCGATCGTAACGCGGTCAGGGTCTCCTCCGAATGCTTTTATGTTTTCGTGGATCCAGGTCATGGCAAGGATCTGGTCCGAGATGCCGCAGTTGCTCTCAAAATCTTCACAGCCGGGATAAGTTGTAAAATCATAAAATCCCAGTACATTTAAACGGTACTGAAAAGAAACAAAGAGGATGCCTTTTTCCGCGAAAGAACCGCCATTGTAAAGAGGTACTGATGCCGAGCCGGTATTATATCCGCCGCCGTGTATCCACACAAAAACCGGCAGATTTTCGCCCTCCATGGGGCGCCGTATATTCAGCGTGAGGCAGTCTTCGCTGCCTTTTAATCTTCCATCCTCTAACTGGACTGCTTCTTTTCCGTACTTTCCGGCATCAAAAATCCCTTCCCAGGGAGCTGCCGGCTGTGCTCTTTTAAAACGCAGATCTCCAACCGGAGGTTTTGCAAAAGGGATGCCAAGATATTCTACCAGATTGTTTCTCAGATGGCCTCTTATCTTTCCGTTTGTTGTGTTTACCACGTATTTTTCCATTATGCTTTCCTCATAGTTTCCGCTTAGACAGTGCCACTTTTTTTCCTACTGCAGTCAAGTCTTCCAGACCGCCTGCTGCCTCCTGCAAAACATGTGCCTTCAATCTCGGCCTGCAGTTTTCATCCGGTTCCGTAAAAAATCCAAAGTATACTTCTGCCTGACCGCCAATCTGATTTTTTTCAATCCCCTGTTTTTTCAGCATTCCTGTCTCCGTCAGCAGTCGAAAATTATAGATTGTCCGCACATAGGGAAGTTCCGCTGCAAGCCGCAGCAATTTTCTTGTGTATTCTGCCTGCTTGATTTCCAATTCCGGGTCCCCGCAGTCTGTAAAACCTGTCTCTGTCAGAATGACCTGTTTCTTGGCATCGCCGTATTTGCACATGACCCGGTATGCAGCATCGTTGTAATCCTTCCACAGACAGTCCGGCTCCTCAATATGTAAAAAAAGATCTGCATCCCTCTCCATCTGGCTGGTGCTCATCTGATACGGATGCCATGCTACAAGGTCAAAATAATCATCCGGGTCTTCAGACCAGAATTTCCCCGATTTAATACGGCTGTATATCTTATCAAGTGTCCATGCGATCCCATACATAGGCGGAAGGTAATCCGGCAAATCCCCGCCAAGCCAAGGTGTACTCAGAGCCGGCGAAAAGGAAACCACCTTGGCATCCGGGTTCGCTCTTCTAATACCTTTTGCGGCAAAGTACATAAGATCAACAGCTATGTCCAGTTTTTCATCCGGGCTGTAGGGCCGTGACATATCGCTGTCAAGGAATCCGTCAGGCTGTAAAAATGCATTGATGTTCCATTCATTTCCCACCTCCCACTGAGATACCTGCGGAAACAGGGAGACCATGGTAAACCAGGACTGCTCCAGCATATCCAAAGTCCGGCGGTAAAGACTTCCTTCTGTCAAATCTCTGTTAGGTACAGCATGCCCGGTGCGCTGTCTGCATCCTTTTGGCAGAAACCATTCGTGGCTCATTCCGGTAACTTCCAGATGTAATTCCTCTGCACGGTTTAAAAGTTTTGTATGTGCCAAAACAGCACCCTCATTTGGCGTTACCGGGTCCATAAGGATTTCCGTCAGGTGCATCCAAGAACGGTATGCTGTACAGCCTAAGGCTTTCACTAGATTCAGATATTCTGCGGCAGATACATAGGTATCCTGCTCACGCTGAATCAGCGGTTCTCCGATTCCGTAAAAATATTCTGATCTCATGCACTTCCTCCTAATCATGATGTGTCGGTTTTGTGTTTTGCTTTGATGTACTTATGATAGCAGGGGGCGAGAAGTTTATATACTGTTATTTTGTTGTTTTTATAATTATTTTGCACTGATATAAAATTGTAGAAATGTGACAGCGAACAACAAGCCCCCTTTCGGATCAAGACTACAGTGTTTTCATTGTGGTCTGCATCCAAAAGAGGGCTTGCAAATTTTGCCGGTGGTATTATTCCGCTGCTCTACGAAATCAATAAATGAGCGAGATTCTATTTTTCCTCCAGAAATTCTGTGGGCTTATAGGATTCTCGATACTGTCTTGGTGTCATATTCTTTTTGGCTTTGAATATTTTACCAAAATAGCTCTGCGACGGGAAGTTGACATACTCAGCGATTCTGGGTATGGATTCTTCGGAATAGATCAAAAGATTGGCAGCACGTTCAATCCTCACATCATTCACATAGTCTTGAATACATATTCCTGCCTCTTTTTTAAAGAGACGCGACAAATAACTGCTGCTGATTCCCAGCTTGCCTGCAATATCATCCAGATAGATTTTCTCTCTGAAATGCTTTTTGACGTAATCTTTGCACTGTTCCGTATAACTGGAAGTATGGCGCCTGGTTTTCAGCTCTTGGACACGTTTTGTAAGTTCTTCTATGGCATGATTACGGTAGGCAAGAATCTGCATGATATCTTTGCACTCTGAACCTTTGTTTATGTAGTATCCGCTGAGACGATAGGCGGCATATGGCATCAGCCCACCCTCTATAGCCGCGCGGGCGCACAGGGTTACTCCGATAACCAGCATATTCCGCCAGTGGGTTAATTCACTGGCTCCCAGCTTTCCAACTTCCGGATCCATTTCCTTGGACAGGCGGACTGCCTCCGCAACATTTCCCTCTCGCACCATATCCAGAAGTTTCCTCTCTTCCTGGTAGGAATGGCGGTAAAAATCTTCTTCATCAGATTTTAAATTGAAGAGGATCTGCTCTTCGGCTTCCTGCTCTTTTGTGACTGGAATCAGATGATTGGCATTTAATAACTGCCGGTCGGTATATTCTGTGTCAGTTACTATTTTTGCAAGGATACAGACCAGATGGAGTATTTCTGTGACGGTAAACAGACGGAGGTTCTTTTCAACAGCTTCCGGTATTCCATATGTGCGGTAGAATTTATGTCTCTGGGTTTTATTGAAGAAAGTTGTGCACATAGGGCCTGCCAGATAGTATTTCTGTGAAGTACGGATGCAGGCAAAGTAGGCCTGGTGATCATCTTTACAGATGTACGGAACTGCCTGGTTTTTTGCGTTTTCTATTAAATATGCTTGCAATCCTGCACAGTGATGTAAGGGGTTATGGGCAGAATTCTTTTGATATGAAACGATTCCAGTATCCTTTATAGCGAATATCCCTATGTTTTGGAGTTCTGACAAGTGTGTCAGTAAGTAGGTGGAGTATTCCGCTTGGCTTTTCTGCATAGTCTCAGGCCTTCCTGGGTGTTTTTAATAGATTATTTTGATCGCATTTGGTATTTCATCTGATTTTTTTCTGCCGCCGCAATGTCTCCAGGAATGCATGGCAGCCTTCTACAATATCAGAATAAGTTGCCTCGAAATTTCCTGTGTACCATGGATCTGCAATGTCTCTTGCATTCGTAGAAAAGTCCAGAAGACGGCAGATTTTGTGTTCCGGATCTCCGCCTGTAATGCGGTTCATATTGCGGATATTCCATTCATCCATACCTATGAGATAATCATATTTTGCGTAATCTGATTTTTTCATCTGCACCGCGTATTTGCCAGCTGTGGAAATACCCACTTCACGCAGTTTGCTTCGGGTTCCGTGGTGTACCGGGTTGCCGATCTCTTCTGTGCTGGTGGCAGCGGATGCGATGTGGAAATTGTCTTTTTGGTTTTCTTTTTGGACGATGTCTTTTAGGACGAATTCGGCCATGGGGGAACGGCAGATGTTGCCGTGGCAGACGAATAGTATTTTTATCATGTTGCTATATACCTCTATTTTACTGGATTTTCTTATATTTAAGCCACTTTCAGAGCTTTTATGACAGAAGTGTAATCTCATTATTTTTGCATATCGCGGCATAAGTTAGCATATCTTAGCCTTTAAAATTAGTAAAAACATTAGTAATTTGACCACTTTATACTAATTTACTAATCGCTATTTCCTACTCTTTTCATCTCTTTTTCTGCATCTTCGTAGCTTACATGAGTATATGTATTTAATGTAACAGCTATATCACTATGCCCCATGATGTATTGCAGTGTCGTCGGGTTCATTCCAGATTTCGCCATGTTGCTACAAAAAGTATGCCTACATACATGAGGTGTTATTTTAGGTAATTCATCTTTGTATGTCTTGTTATACTTCTCACATATATGTTGAAAATATTTCTCCCAATGCAGTGCAACCATTGGCATATCATTCTTATCCAAAAACAGGAATTTTTTATATGCAATACCATTTTTATCATAGATAATAGGTTCTATCTTAGGCTTTTTTCTGTTATTAATGGGTTTTGGTGTCCTCTATGATACAGTGAAAGCATTCCATAACCTCTTTTGTCATAGGGACGTATCTCTCGCCACTGTCTACCCGTTATGTATATCATTTCCAATTCCTTTCCGGATGCCCGCCCTTGGACGGCCCCCCTTATTATATCATATCATTTTCCTCTTCATACAGAACTGTCACCGGAGTATTCTTTGTAAATCCCCAGTCCTCCAGCCATGCTCCTTTTAACATAATTGCTGGTGTCGGCTTATAATTATATCCGGACTGCTCACACTTTCAATGCTCATTTATCTTTCTTCATAATTTCGGCCATCCTTTCTGTATATTCCGATAACACTGCACTATTTACACGGGATTTTAGGGCTCTTCCGCAGAATTCTGTCCTTAGTGATTTAAAATTTTGACCCCATTTTTCCGGAACAACGGTTTCACCGCATCGGTATACCCCTCTCTCTCTGAGAAGGTTCCTTCGGGATGCTTTTGTCTCCTGATTTTTACCTAAGTGAATGATATCCATACTTTTCTATATGATACAGACATCATTCACTACCAGAATATCCATTATTTTTCTGAGTTGTTCCTCAGTTTGAATGACTTTATCTGGGCTATTTTCAATAACGACCTTCTGCTATTTTCTCATGCTTTTTAATCCATTTCATAAAGCTTGTTCAATTTACTCATGCAGCTTTGCAGCATCCTAAATGTTGCATTCGGACGCTTATTAAATTCTGCGACATTTTCACTCTTCACGATGCTTCCATCACGAATGATATGAATCATGTCACTCTCAATCAAAACTTTCGTCTCCCCAAACTCAAATGCAGTGAATCCCTCTTCATCCAAAATTTTGGAATCTGTTCGTCTCTTTAATTCTATAAAGAAACGATAATCCGCCTCATTACGCAAACGTAGTTCTGAGTATGTCTTTGCGGTACTCAGCAGAAAATAGTTTGTATAAGCAATCGGATTAGGTCCGGTCTCTTCCATGGTAATGATTTCCGGAAGTTCATGCCATTGTAAGACTTCAAACACATGATAATCCTTAGAACTATGTTTGCTGGCTCCGGGCAACTGTGACCGTTTTCTCTGACCGTAAGATATGAGTTCTCCGTAGTACCGAACACCGGAGCCTTTTTCATATAGCGCTACATACCGTATTGGCAGGTTCACTTTATCAAATCGACGAGTCCAGTACAACTTAGATTTCAGGAACAACTGCAGGTGGTCCGAATCTGTAACAAGACCAATCAGCACATCTCTCTTATTCCAATCTACAGTACGAATGCGCTCCTCCATACCTGCAGGAAGAGTCGCTCTTTCAAACGCTGACTCGGGTGAATCCGTAATCAGATCGTCCAGCAACTTTGTAACAAGTGAAGTTGCACACGGAAGAAACGGCAATCCGCCAATGTTGACACTTTCTATACTTCGGTAAAACCTATGATTCTTATATACTTCCTCCTCTGCATATGGAAACAAAATATAAGCGCCGAACATAGTTTTCTCAAAAGTAAATCTGGAATCCGGATTCTCATAAACAATAGAATCACGATAACGATGCATCGTATTGATATCATCCACTTTGGGACCTGGTTTGGTATCCGGATAAAATGAGCTGTCCGGGTTCATTTCAATGCGGTACTTCGCATCAAAAACATATTTATAGGCATTCTTCGATCCTCGTTTTTCAAGTTCAAGAACATTATCCGGACGCTGATGCACTGTCTGAGTCTTTGCCTCAGAAGGATTGTAGGTAAGATAGAACCTTTCATCGATTTGGGTATTTACGAATGTTATCTTCGAAGGCTTTCCCTTGACCAAATCTACTGTGACCCCCTTCCGATCAACCTTGATAATATCGGGTGATTTCAATTCATATCGCTCTTTCAGAATGGCATAAAGCTTAATGAAACACCAATATTCATAGAGCTGCGCAGTTTCTCTTACAGACATTCGGAAGATGTCGCCACCAACAGAAATGCCATTCTGTAGCATCAGATAATACTTGTACAGTTCACGATAACCGGGAGCCATACCGAATACAAGTGACATACTTTGTGCTGCACTGTACTCAGATACATCCGCCAGAAACGAAGAGGCAAGAATACGCTGCAGTTCTCGCTTTATTCTGTATGCCTTATCCAAAATCGACCGCCCAGGTTTTTGGGTGCTCTCGATATATCTTTTCAGGAAATCATCAATGTGTCGTATGGTAGAACGCAACATGAACTTGACCAAACGGTTTTCCTGTGTGTCATAGGTAATCTGCTTACGCACAGAAAGCACACGCTCCGCCAGAATTCTTGTACCCCCCTTTCTTATGTATTCAGGATGCTTCTGTAACCACTTTTCAGAGTTTGAATCTGTTCTCCGTGCTTTATAATGCGGAACGACTTCGTGAATCGTTACCAGTTTGTGATGGGGAACAGCAACGATTCGATTTACCGACTGAAGATATTTGCTGCATATTGTTTCTAAAACAGTAAAAAATACGGCCGGCACCTCGTTCTTTTTATGGTTCGGAACGAACACTTGATAAGTCTTCTTCATAAAGTCGAGGACACTTTCACTGATCAGGTCATTAATGTCCGCCATCATTTCTTGATAATCCTCTTTATAATTGACCTTAGTGGGATAGACTTCTATCCGAATGGAAATTACTGTCTTATTATTTGCAGCTACATTGAAATTGCAAAAACCGACATTGTTTCCGAAATTAATAACTCCGGATAATAATGATGCATCATCGTCAATCACCCGGCAAATTCGTTCTTCAATTAGATTGCTGTTACTAAAGAATTCAAGCGCTTCTCCATTTCGAGCCTTTATGGTGACAACATAATCAGTCTGCTCAAAGAATAACGATTTTACTTTGAATTCATGCACCGCCATTCCTTTATGGTCAAAATATTCCTCTGACATTTCCTGTACAGGAACACTGATTCGTTTGATATCTGAAGCAACGACTTTCAGGGAAGAAGACGCATCACTGCTTACCACAGCACCTGCATTCTGCTTCCCTTTCGTTTTTATTACTATATCAACATACGCTGTTCGGACCTCTAATAACTTATCAGAGCCAGTAGGAAGTGAAACCATCGTCTTCAAACCTCGTCATCATATATCCAATCTTCTTTGCGCTTTCCGGGTATTTTGCAGTATCTGCCATAACTCGCATCTGCTCGCCAACATTACCTGTATCTGCATCGATTCCGGAAGCAGAACCACTACAGAACTTAAAGAGATCAATCAATAAAGTTTTAACTATGAAAGAACTGCCCTGGATTCTCGGCAGGATCTTCTGCATGATCTGGTTATCCATTGCCTGATTATATGTAAGCAGTTCTCCTGCCTTCTTATTATTCAGCATATAGAAAACAATCTCATCACGTACACGGAATCCTACATTAGCATTTGCCTTGGCAAGAAACTTGTTCATTTCCTGAAGTTCCACGCAAACCTTCTGTACAAAATCTTCTTCCTCTGCACAATCAATAGCCAGAATCAGATACTCTGTGCACAGGAAGCTGTTAGATAATGCCTGTGGTTCAACTGTACCAACTGTACGTTTTTGCGGAATCAGATCCACATAGCTGAATTCTATGGTATTGGCACGATCCAGGACTTTCTTGCTGAATGGGAAGGTCGTTTCATCCATATTGACGGTACCGACAACATAAAGGTTATCCGGAATTCCGCCTTCATACTGTGCTATGCCTTCTGTTTTGATTCTACCCTCACTCTTATAACGAGACTCGATAACTGACAAAAAATCACTCAGATAATACTCCACACGTGCCAAGTTCATCTCATCGAAACAAAGAAGTACGGGCTTGTCCGGATTTTCAACAGCTGCATCAAAAGCACTGCAGACAGGACCCGGAATAAAATGACCGTTAAGGTCTGTATGTCCGAAAAGGTCACTGCCATCACTCCAGTCCGGACGCACAGATACGAGCCTATAGTCAGCTTCGATGGCTTCCGCAAAGAGTTTTACCAAACGAGTCTTTCCTGTACCGGAAGTACCGGCAAGAATAACAAAAGGCTTGCTCTTCAAACTGAGGTAGAAGTTTTCAACCATGCCAACAGGGTAATCGAATCCTCGATTAAAAATATAATTTTTAATTTCAGTAACTGCCTCCTTCGAGCTAACAATAGACTTCATACCAGGCATAGGCTTCTCCCCTTCCTTTGACTTTGGTTTTGAAGGTTGATGTAACTCGAAAAGTTCATCATAATAACTAACCAACTTTTCTGCTGCACCTAGCAGGGACTTGCACAGAGCGGCATCACTAGTGTAATCATCTTCAGTAATAATATAGGAAATCTGAACCTTTTTTAGCTTCATAGCCTTTACTACAGTGTTATCGCGTTCATCTAATATACGAAATTCAGATTCGTTATTGCCTCCAGACACATATACGAGCATTGGATCAAGCGGGACATTAAGTAAACCTGCATAAGTTGTAATATCGCTTGTAGAAGCAGCTGCCATTGCTAGTTCAATGCTCAGACGAAACCGGAGAAAATCGTTTCCTTTTTCAGCAAATAATGACATGCTGATTTGGCTATCTTTATGCTCTTTGCGCTTCATTTGACACCATAAATAGCTTACATAAGTGCCGCTATTTTGCCATTGCGTAACCTTGTCATGTTCAAACGAACATGATTTCTCAATGATTTCCACTAGCTCTGTAAATTGCGCTCTTGCAAATTTTCCAGCCTCACTTCCAGAAACCATATAGTCACGCTCTTCATTTGAAGAGCATTTATCAAGCTTCTTATATTGATTTCCTCCATATTTTTTTAAAAATGACAAGATTTTCAGATAGTTATCAACCATTTTGCGGTACCTCAAGTTCTAATTTTAAATTATATAGTCAATCATCGTCTAGTTGGTATGGTCAAATCTCGATACCGTTCTTTTTTCAATTCAGCCACAACATCTTTCGACGCACTAGTAAACGGTGTAA
This sequence comes from Blautia hominis, assembly GCA_002270465.1. Taxonomy (GTDB): domain Bacteria; phylum Bacillota; class Clostridia; order Lachnospirales; family Lachnospiraceae; genus Blautia; species Blautia hominis. Next base: position 189,144 of record NQOF01000008.1, on the reverse strand, counting down.
GCTCTCCAATCAACAAAGGAATATCCAATGCCCCATAAAGAGACAGAATCTCCTTCTCCAATTTTTCAAACGAAACGATTGCTGCTGCATCATTAGGTGAGATAATATTCAGTGTCTTTCTATTAGCGGCAAGAATCACAGCTTGTTCAATGCCTTCCTTCTTACAAACTTTCAAAGCGTCCAAAATATCAGACCCTAGACTCATCTGATGTCTGAAAGTAACCCTAATCCATGTTTTTTCTTTTATGAAATAACCCGAATCACCATCCCATCCATGATAGTTAAAACGTTCAACCAAAATCTCATTTAAATAACGCTGCATTCCTTTAGGAGCACTCTTTCCAGCTTTGATTTTTGCATCTCGTTCAGCTGAAAAACGAACAGAAGCATCTTTCCATACATTGCTACTGATTATTTCTAATGCTTCAGATGTTTCATCTGTTAGTGTTGGTTTTGTCCATGGAGGTGCAAGTAATCGAGTTTTCATAAAATCACATCCTTCTCAAAGCCCAAAATTCCGGGCATTTTTCTAGTTCAGTATCCACGCTATAGCTTAAATCCAAGTTTTTACTATTAGGCAACATAATAGGCCTCCCCTGAAGTTCATCACTTGTACTAAACTCTTTATCCAAAAGAAACTCCGTTATTGATTCATGCTTGATCAGAATCTGATTTCCGCCATCTTTAATCGCAAAAGCGATATCTTTTCCATGCTCATCCTGAAGGATTTCTATTCTAGAATCAGTAAAATCTATGAATTTCCATGGTATTGATGTGAGAGAAATACTCTCTTGCATACCGTCTTTAGCCGTCAGGTCAACTATCGTACCATCTGGCATCTCATATTGAACAATAATTCCATCTAGTAATTTTCCGCGAACAGGAAATATGTTATTGCACAGTGAAATCAGATTTTCTCGCATTTTGCTTGTCACAGTTACAGCCAATGTTTGTGACCATAATTCTTCCAGCGCACGTCTTTGAACAGAGTTACGAATCTCTTTTAACTCCGCTATCCCCGTAGCATCCTCATCCTTATCTTCTATAACGGCATCGCGAATCTCAGTTGCAACGATTTCTGGAAATTCTCCTATAGCCAAATTTGTCTCTTCGAGACGTCGCTGTATTCGATGGTACATCCGTGCCTCTATACTATTAGGATACCAAACATTATAAACATCAACTTGCTCAGACACTTGACCAAGTCTTGCAATACGACCAATTCTCTGCTCTAATCTAGCTGGAGTCCAAGGCACATCGACATTGATTAACATACGAGCAGCTTGCAGATTTAAGCCTTCAGATGCTGCATCCGAGCAAAATACGACCTTCATTCGTCCGGAGAACAAAAATTTTTTTATTTCAGTTTTACTGCATGGTGTTTCTGTACCGTTTTCAACAATTATAGATTTGTCACCGGTATAGATGCCGTAAGCATACTTGCTGTTAGCTCCAATACGAGCAAATTCGTGTAATAACGCATCGACAGTGTCTGTATATCTTGAAAATAAAAGAACTTTATCATCCTTCTCCAAACACCTGAGCGCGATTTGAATTGAACGCACAATCTTCAAATCGCCAGAAGCCTTCAAAAGGGCATCCACTTCTTTTAGCAACGATGATAGCGCTGTTGTTTCGATGCCAACACTCCTACGTAGAGCCACCACATCTAAATCTCCACAATCAATTTCATCTGTACCTTCAAAATCAATATTCAGCAAATCATCCAATTCAATATCGTCTGAACTTGAAAGGATACCGAATGACTGGCCAAGTGTAGAGAACTTTTTCAGATGCTCATCTAATTTATCCTTTAGCTTGGTGATTTTTTCGTATCTACGTTCTAAACTCTTTTTACAGGATAAGAGAGAAGAAGCCATTCTCTGTTGATAACTAACTCGTACAAATCCTATTGACCTAAATTGGTCCGGGTATAAGACTTGCTCAACCTGAAAACAATCATTCGATAAATACTGATCTAGTTTTATGTAAAACAACTGAACTCGCTCGGAATCAGTAACAGATTCTTCAATAAGATTTCTGGTTGGAAACTTGTATCCAACATTTGATAATGCTCTACGAGTATTTCTGACTGTCAGCAAATGAGCCGGATGAAGTTTTATGAATGCAGGCCTGAGTATATTCCAGTTATTTTGCACCATGTTACCCAGTTCGTATTGATCCGCAGTATCCTTGATATCAACTATCTTCTCAACTACAATCGTTTCTTCTTTTGTAAGACGGCTCATATCTGGTTTCATCGACGAAATTGTACTGAGAAGTAGCTTTGCAACACTGGCCGCATCTGAAATATCTGGTGTCTCAGCAGACGCGATAACTTTTAATGAAGTTGTATAATTACGTGGTTTTTGCCAAATTTTAGGCAACCCTAGTAATTTTAATATGGCATGATATTCACTTGCTTCTTTTTGCATAGGTGTAGCTGTGGCAAGTATAAGATGTGGAATCTTTCGAACCACGTTTTCTAACATAGAATACATGCGAGTCTTCTGTGAAGTTCCTGCAATAGATTTGCTTATACGCGCAGAATGAGCTTCATCAAGAATCAATAAATCAGGCAAAATGCATCCAGGTTGCGAAAATAGGTCCTTATTTTTTCCACTACCGCGAGCAAACTGTGCTGACATAAGTACAATACCTGGAGCCCTCTTCCCTAATGGATTGTCAGCACCAATACCGATGCTCTTGCCAAAGCAGTCATAGTATGCCTTAGAGCTAGAATTATACAAATATGCATTTATGTGAAAGTGTTCAAAGAGTTCGTCTTGCCACTGTTTCAAAACTGATTTAGGCGTTAAAATGACTACTCTCTTGATGCCACAATATTTTACAAGGAAGTTCATCGTTGCAGCGACTTCGAACGTTTTGCCAAGTCCCACTTCATCAGAAAATAATACACGCACAGGCCACCTTGAAAGAGCGTCAATCACAGCTCTTTCCTGATGCATATATAGTGCAGGAATATCTCCTGAAACAAAGTAATTAGCGAGCATTTTAGAAGCCGCAGAAAGAATTTCAGCAGAACCATGGCAAACTTCAACACCAGGCTTAGGTGAAACATAGTCCTTACCCAACGCCACTTTAATCATTTCTGCAGTATCTTCTGTAATATCTAATACGTCCGCTTCTTCATGTTCATTGTTCCAAAGCGTTTCAAAAAAATCCTGCTGCGTTTTCACTGCATCCCGTGCTAGCCAAGAAGTAGCGACCATTAGCTGCTCAAAATTTCCCCCAAGCCCACTACCGGTCTCATTCGGACTTCCAACAGCGACCAGTGTATCTTTATCATCTGAAAGAATTAGCGTTTTCGGGTGAAAAATACCATCACCATTAACAGCAGCAGCCTTAATTTCAAGCAACTGATCTTCAACCATCCAAGTGATAGTGGCCAATCGCTTTTTCTTCAAAGAATCCGAAATGGAATTTATTCCTTTTTTAACTTCTTCACGTACTGAAGCAATCTGCTTCGTCAAATATTCTCGTCGCAAGGATGCCTCAACAAATTCTGCAGGTACGCTATGAATCCCTATAATGAGACGCATTCTTCCTTTTTTCTGATATAACGCTTCGATTCCCTGAGAAATTGCCAGCAGAGACTCAACTGTATAAAAACTTGTTACCCTGTCATAATGTACTGATTCGCCAATGGCAGGTAATAAAAAATCTTTTAAAATCAGTTCACCTCTACCGGCATAGCTCAGTTGGATATTGATTTCTTTTAGTCCCATAACTTATTTCCCAATTGCGTCCAAGATTCTGTCGCATATCTCTTCATCACCGTCTATACTGTTGCGCTTAATAGCGCCCTTTGAAGACAGGTTCTCCAAAATTTTTAATACGATATCTATCTGCTTTCCAGAAAGAGTTTTTCCGCGTTTTTTCTGAGTCACAACACTTTTAAAGAATTTATTATCCCACTCAGAAAGTGCATTGAAATCCTGTCCCTTTTTAAGTGCATGTGCCAAATCAGCTCCAGTCAACATTCCCACCATTTGTTCTGTAGTAAGTCCTGCAATTTCCATCATTTGCTGGTAAACAAACTCACTATGCGATGTACCATTATTTGAATGTGAATCCTTACTATTCAATAATGCATTTAATGCCTGTCTCGCCTCTTCATCACTAGCGTTCGCTATCAGTGCCCATGTAGTTTTTGGCGGCTCAGCCTTAGAAATCAATTCAATAAGTTCTTCATCTAAAGCACCCAAAGATAATAGCGCGTCCAATTCAGAAGGTGTTGCTTTAACAAACGCAGCTGCAGTAGAAAGATCCAAACCCACAGCATAAAACGCTTCTGAGATTTCGATGATTTTCTGTCCTAAATCTACACCTACGGAATTCCAAAGGTCTTTGATTTTCTCAAGAGCTTGATATTTATCCACAGCTTATTTCATCCCTTCCGTGCGCTTAACTACCCATTCATTTCGAATTTTCAGGGCCTTGGACGCATCATAACTAAGTTTTTCCACAAGTAATCTATAAATAGCATCAGATGTTGCAAGTACTTTCTTTACATCGTCATCAACCTTCTTCTTCCATAAAGGGTGATTCTTAAACAGTAGCACCTGCAATTCTGCAGTATCGTCATCATCACTTTCAGCAAAAATATAGTCAAATGGTGCATGTATACTGCTTCCACTCTCTTTTTCAAGATAAGTAATGATAATTTCTCCTTCATCTTCCAAAGTCAGAGCCTCTTCAGTAACGATATTCTTGATGGTATCATTGATACTTGGCTTCTCGTCTCTTTCACCTTTCTTTGTAGAAGGTTTTTTTTCGCCAAAATCCTCCTCACTCACTTCACCATCAACCTCATAATCGTCACGCAGCGTATTAACTATTTTCTTAAGCTCGCTCGGATTATTAATATTTCCTTTTTTGCTCACATTATTTGATGCCGTAACAATACCTTTCAAGTATTCTTTCATATGAGCGGCAACGAACATCCAGTCTTCTGATTGCTGAATACCCTGCTTATAGAAAGTTGCATCCAAAAAGTCCATATTAACTTCACCAATAATTCGGCTTGTCATCAGATGTGCTCTAAACCAAGTCTTGTCGTATTTTTCTACTAGCTGATTATGTCTATAAATATTAAATCCATAAAAACCGTTGTTATGAGTCTGAGAATCCAATGCCATCCAGCCAGTAATATGATATTTGTCTTCCGGCCCAAAAATCTCATCAATTTCGACTTTTGTTCCTTTAATGAAATTATATTTGATTGGCTCCGCATCATTAGTACCAGATTCATCAATAATGGTGATTCTATCGCCATGATCTAGATGAGCCTTAAAAGCTTCTCCCATGTAAGCTAGTATTGCACTTACCATAGGATTTTTATTTTTTAATCTGCTTATAACAAAAGCAGTTCCATGTCCAGCTGCGCCTAAAGGGGAATTTTCAGAAGGCAGGAAATCTTCAATTTCCACGTCCCATGCATCTGACCCGGCTGGTCGTGTTCCGTAATCACTAATATCAAACGACGTATAATATTCGACATTCCCATCTACTGGTCTGGTGTAGATTTCATAATAATTACCAAGGGTTGAACAGGATGTCTTAAAACCCATTCCGAAATGGCCCTTTGCCCCTTCTCCTCTTTCAATATATCTAGACATATCTTCGGCAATACATACCGCTTTTTCCAGAATGGAAAATTCCATACCTTTTCCGTTATCAATGACTGTGATGCTTCCATTTCGCACGTCGATGGTTATTGCAAGTTTTTCATCCTGATAACGGGCGTCAAAGCAATTTGCAACCAATTCTCCAATGGCCTCAGGAGTCGTTTGATTCGTTGCACCAATTGTTTCCATCAAACGTGGAGAAGGATAATTTTTCACAATACGCTTGCCCATTTATCACACCTCATTTAAATAATCTTCTGTTTCTATTGATACGATATCATCCTAATGAACATCCAAGATACACGCCAGTTTAAATCTTCAATAGTCTGCACCGCTTGCCATAATTTCTTTGCAAGAAGATACCTCATCCGTGTCATTATAATTTGGATGCTTCATAGCTTATTCAGCCTTTTTCGTATTCTCCTAAATATTTCATCTTATTCAGTAGTTCTACAACATAAGTTCCTTTAACCCAATAATTTTGTCGGAACATTTTTAAGCCATTAACGATCACTTTATCAGTCGCATCTTTTCCTGTTCCACGAAAAAAAATCACATTATCCAATGCTTTTGGAAGATTTGTTTGTAACATCTCAATTCCTGTTTTAGCTGTATAACGAACAGATCCATCTTTTCTCCTCATAACTGTTACTGTTAATTCACCCGTTTGTACTAAACGTTTTGCTTCTTCCCAGGATGCTCTTACCGATGACATAATTTCATCTGTCCCCAATTCCAAGATTTTAACCCCCTCAAAGGTATTCTCACCATAAATAACCTGAGTGATCATTTTCTTTCCATCGGGGCCTACTATCATTCTTGGATGTTCTTGGAATACTGGACACAACAATCTGTAATCATTAAAAAAGCTATAAACATCTGTATCTTCAAATTTTTTTGTTCTCCATCTATAATTTGAAAATCAGAAAAATCCAAAGGACATGCAGACAATTTCAAGTTTTCTGTCCTTCCTCCATTTTTATTTAAAACAACGATCTGCCCATTTAATCCAAACATCGCAAGCTGCTCAATCCGAGAAATCTTTTTAGTTCCTCCAAACATTTTTGTAATTATTTTCTCACCGGCTTGTTTACAACTAATGTTATTATCCACACCAAACTCACGACATAACTCATTTAAGGTCATACCTTTATATCGTCTTGTATATTCTATACACTCCTTTTCGACATCATTTATACCAAAATAATGACGGTCAGATTTTTCATATGTATTATTGATTGAACTCTGTACGATAACCGTAACAAACCTTGCTCTAAAACGAAACCTAGGTGCATTAGGATATTTCGGAGATGTATCCAAATACTCCAAATGCTTATTCACAACTGTAGAAAGATTAGGATATTCTTTTTTTCTGCTTTCTTTATCTGGATATCTTTTATGAATATCAGCAATAAAATCATGTACTTTTTGCCAATCACTTGCTATAATCACTTTATCATCATCAGTACAATTATAGAAATAGAAATTCTTTACTTGAAAATCCTTATACCCTGCTGCTTTTACAGTCATCTCCGTTAGATAATGATAATAAACAAATAAAATCCTCTGTGATTTATGCCAAAATTTAGATGTTTCAAAAGTCTCTTGTTCTATCGTAGATATAGATACAGCGGTAATACTGCAAGGCTCTTTCGCATACCATAAACCGCGAGATTTTTGCTGAATACCGATAGTCTTTAACTCTACATCTTCATTGTCCACATTCAAATCCGGTATCTGCTTATTATTTGCCTTATAGCCAAACACAGACTGTTCAATTACATCTCCGGCAATACCTGTCACCTTTGGATTCATAACTGTCTTATCAAAAACTCGATTGATATCCAGCTCTTCAAGTGTTTTACCTATGGTAGGAATTAGGATTCCATATACCTGTTCTTTAGTATAATGTGGAATCTCTTCCTGCATATTTATTTCACGAATACCCATATTCTATTCACTTTCTCATATTACTTAGTTTTCAACCCATAAAAATCCTCTGCTTAAGTTGTTACTCCTGGTCGAAAATAGCATCAAGGGTTCTTTCCATATCCTCAATCAAATTTACCACCAATGCATTCCCCATCATAAAACGCCTTTTCTTAACTGGCATTTCGACAACTTCTTCATTGACCAAACAAAATTTTGTATGATCTGTTGGAAACCCTTGTATACGTTCAGTCTCCGTAGCTGTTAACAATCGGATTCTTCCTGTCTGTTTATCTTTTACAATATGCGTTGTCCTACTAAAACCACCTTCTGATGTCAGCATGGTACGGGCAGGTTTATCATAACTATCCAACATCGCAATGGCTCCCTCAGAAAAAATATACTCATGACCATTCGATGATTTTCTAGATAGTTTTTTCCCCCCTTTCAAATACTGCCATGTTTGACGGTCTTCTTTAGGTAGCTTTCCCTTTGTTTCGTCACTTCTCGTAACCAATGGATCCGTATAATAAAGCTTTTCTTCTGAGATAAAATAGGATTCATCTACATCTCCTGTTTCCATAATATCTCCTAACGTTATCTGTGTACCATCAAATTTTGGAGTTGTCTTAACACTATATACAACTCCATCTTTCATAATCCCTGTATTTTCAAATCCAAAACTAAAGTGCTCAGATAACTCTCCTATCCCATCCGGAAGTTTCGTTATCAAAATTTTTTTATTATCAACATCGTTGACAGGAAATGTTTCAGCAAAGAATCCATCCTTCAGCAAAAGTTTACCCATGCTTATTCTCTGTGCTTCTAAACTATCACTATACTTATATCCAACTTTTTCTTGAATGGTAGTACAGTATTTCATATCATCCCTATAGGCAAAAATAAAGGTACGTCTTCTACGCTGTTGATATCCATAATCTGCCGCATTGATCACACGCCATTCGACCGTATATCCCTGATCTCTAAGGCAAGCCAAAATAATCCCAAAGTCTCTTCCCCTCTGTTTCGCTGGGGATTTTAATAATCTATCAACATTTTCAAGTAATATAAATGGCGGCTGCTTTGCTTCTATAGTGTCTCGTATGGACCACCATAAGATACCTTTTTTCCCTTCTAGACCCTTTGATGTAGCCAATGATGAAGCCACCGAATAATCTTGGCAAGGAAATCCACCAACCAGAAGATTAAAATCAGGAATAGAAGACTTATCAACCTCTTCTATATCGACATTTGTAGTATCATTTCCATTAATATCGTATCTATTGCCAAATCGATATACATAACAATCATGTGCATACTGTGTCTTCTTCTCTGCTGGCTCCCACTGATTAAACCAGACAGTATTCCATTTTTCTTTTTTATTTACATCCTCCAATGTTTTTATATGGTTTAACCCACAACGGAATCCACCTACCCCTGCAAATAATTCACAAACAGTTTTTTTCATTCAAAACACCTCAATCTATTATTTTACATGTAACTATTCCGATTAATTGTATGATAAATATGGCACTTTGTAAAGATCTTTTTCTATTTTTCCAAAAATCTTTTTTCTAATTTACTCAATATGTACGAATTATTTAGCCAAAAGCATTGTTTTGGAAACTCTCTACCGTCTGGTAATTCATAGGTATCTTTAGCATTTCTTGCGTGTGGTCTGACATGACATACTGGATTATCAGATGCTTTAGGAAAATTATTATAATGTTTCCCATTTCTGACTTTTATCTCCAATCCGTCCAGCACCACTTGCTTTGTAGCTTCCCATACTGATTTAACATCACCTTCCAAATCCTTGTATGGAATATTCCAAAATTGACATCCCTTCAACCTTAATTCATTTTCTCCATTATATTTATAGACAACGAACAAAAAACGAGTCTCGCGAAGATAGTTTCCAAAAGTAGATTCATCCCATTCCTCTTCTACTAATTCTTTAAATTTAAACGTAGGAAATGACATATTTTCTCTGATTTTATTATTCTTTTCTATCCTAATCGTCTTTACAACAATATTAGCTTTTTCAAATTCTTCTGCATGATTTCCTTTAATTCCCAGGATTCTATACGCTAGCATTGCTTCCAAATTTTTTGTTTTTTTATGGAAATCAACCTGAAATTCCTCACATAAATCTCTGACGGTATACCCACAATATTTATTTATCTTCTCTACGACATACTCCTCAAAAGAGGCTTCCGCTATTCCTTTGATAATTGGTTCATAAGTAATCTTGCCTGGAATGACGTAATTATTCAATACATAGGTCATATAAGAATTCTTAAATGCAAATGCCCTCGGTTTTGCTAACTCGCTACTAAAAGGTTGTTTTCGTCTATCTCTTGAGCTAGACGCCTTTGGAGCTGCACCCAAATAAAGTGTATCACTCTCAGACAATTCATGTGCCTTTCCAGCCTTTATCTTTTCTTTTATGACATAAAAATCATGCTCAATTATCTTGATATCCTGTTCTGCCGGTGAAAACAATTTCACATAACCAATTTTATAATCCAATCTATTTTCAATCTCTTTTCGATACAAATAATAAATCAATAAAATCAATCTTGCCTTTTGCCACATATGGCTTTCTACAAAGGTTTCGTTAACAACTGAATAGTAATCAATCATAGTAAGAATAAGCCTCTCCTTTGCAGATATAGTTCCATTTTTATTCACCTTATACGGTGTTACTTTTAATTCTACCCCTGCTTTGTCAAAATCTGGTTTAGCATCATTATTTGCCTGATAGTGAAAATATCTTTCTTCTATTAATTCACCAAGTCCACCTTTTCTCTTTTTATTTTCATGTTTTACTTCGTAGTTATTAATTTCTCGAACCACCATGGCTTTTGTGATATCATCTTCTTCACATACCTCTGCAAATGTTTTTCCAACCAATTTTTTTCCATATTCTTCAATTGATATGGGATCAGTCTCATCATACTCTAATATAAAATCCATTTTAAATCTCCTCATCGAAATCTATCTTCTCCATTTGTTGATCAAAGATCACTTCCTCTATCACTTGAACACATTCCTCTGGTTTTTCTAGTATATCTTTCCCCCAAAAATGAATAACCGACCATCCCAGATACAGTAATGCTTGATCTTTTTCAATATCCCGTTCCATATTACGCTGGATTTTTTTCACCCAGTAATCCGGATTTCTTCCTTTTTCCAAGCGGGGCCGTAGAACTTCCCAATCTTTCCCGTGGAAAAACTCACTGTCACAAAAAATCGCAATACGATACTTAGTTAAAACTATATCTGGTCTTCCCGGTAAATTTTTATAGTTCTTTCTATATCGGTATCCCTTTTTCCACAATGCCTTTCTTAATTTTGTTTCAATCGCTGTATCTTTGCCACGAATATGGCTCATGGTTTTATGACTTTTTTCTGTCACTTCTCCATAAAATCTAGGTTCAGTAGGTTTTTTGGTTCCCACTAAAAATCAACTCCTATTATAAAGTACAAAATCATTTATCTTTTAATTCCGTATACTTCTCCTTATTCCCAAACGCTTTTTCCACCGGATATTTTTCATTGTTCAACTGCACTTTTTCATGAACAATCTCATCCAAATCCAGCCCACAAGCATCTGCCATGAGAATACAGTAATTCACTACATCAGCAAGTTCTTCTCTTATCTTATTAAGCTTATTTTCGCACACCACATCTTCTGCACTCCACTGGAACACCTCCAATAATTCAGCAGCTTCCAGACTGATCGAAATCGCCAGATCCTTAGGATTATGGAATTGCTTCCAATCTCTGTCATCCCGGAATTTTAACACTTCGTTTATCGTATCCTGCGTCATTTTGCCATACCCCTTTTCAAATTATACTGTATCTACATACTGTGAAATATATTTTCGTAATTCCTGGTCACATACATATAAATAAGAGCCTCGGATTCCTCTGGTCATAAGAACATAATAGATGTGCTGTATGTATTCCTTAAGCTCCTCATATTCTACAGTCTTTTTACCATTTTGATCATAATAGTTTTGTGGCCGGATTATGATACTTTTACTAACCGGATCATAGCCGATTTCTTCGCCAAAAATGATAAAGGCATAATTCAGATCATAACCTTGTGTTGAGTGAATACACCCCACCTCGTTAATCGCTTCGCTTGAATGAACCCATCCCTCTGTACAATGGTTCCATAGTTTCTTTATACCCTGAATTTCAATATCATAAACTGTTTTGTCATTCTTGCTGATCCATTCCCAGGCATATCCGGCTGCCATTCTTACAAGCTGTACTTCTTCCTCCTTTTGGTACATCAGTTGATTAAATGCCTTAAAATCCGTCATCAGTTTAAATTCATACTTATCAAATGTTTTCTTTTCCCTAACATTACCTGACAAAATATTTTTCACATATTCAATATAATCATTGCCACCATTTACCCGCATCTGTGTCAATAAATTATAGTAGGAGATCATACGCTTCGTCTGTTCAATTTCCATCTTTTTATGAAATCTTCGCACATCAATTCCAGATGGGCCGACTACCTGCATTTCATCATAAAAAAGTACCGGGCATTTGCATTGATGTAGTATCCAATCCAGTTCATCGCTTTCTATTGTCAACCCGATTTTTTCACAGTTCTTCTTAAAAGCGCCCATGTATGAAATATTTTTATACTGATGCAGCCTATGGGCTTCATCAACAAGCAGAATATCATAAAACTGTTTTGTCACATCCGATGGCGATAATACATCTGATGACTTTAATCCATAAATACTTTTGAAAATACCTTTTAGTGTTTTTCTAAGCGAAGTCTGCGGAACAACAAAACCAATCTTTTTATCCTTAAACGATTCACTGTCCCGTAAATACTTAAGTAAAAAGATTGCAACAATTGTCTTTCCGCTTCCCGGCCAGCCATTTACAACAACTGTCTGCTTCTCATCTTGTTTCAAGGAATTGATTATCTCTTCTACAGCAGTTCTTTGATCATTATTCAGTTCCTTGTACGGGGAATACTTAAACAGATCGGAATTTTCTAATTCTTCCAGAGAATGCTTTACTATTTTTTCACGCTGTAATCTTCTCCAAAGGACCTGAAACTTTTCATCATACTCTTTTTTTCCATAATATTCTTTTTCAGCCATTCCGGCATTTTTGTTGCGAACCTCATAAAGTTCATCTGCTGTGATATACTGAATAAGTTTTGACTCATAATCAAATGTAACTGACTGATTAAATTTTGAGGAATAAATAAAATGCACCTTGTCAAAAATTCTCTTATCTAAAGAATTATGGTGCTGAGACATACGATTTTTTACATGATTAGACTCTCCAATATAGGCTTGCTTTCCATTGTCCAGTATATAGAGCATCGGCCAATTTGACAGATAAACTTCCTCTCCGTATATCTGATTTTTAAAGTCGCCTTCTGTAATTTTAAACATGTTGATCTTCCTTCATATAATGATCCATTTTCTGATCGTCTCTTGATTTACGGTCAACCTTTATACCGTCCGACACGTCTTTCGTAAACCATTATGTTAATTTGCGTTTTTCTAAGGTTAAATTATCCGGTTTCTCGTCTATTCCACCACTATATTTAATAATTTTCTATACAGTCAAACAATGTCCGCGATCTCGTCTGATTTACATTCCGGAATCTCACATACCCTACACAACACTCCCACGCGAACATCTTCATCTTCCCATGATTCACTAGCACATTGGTATGAATTTTTGCAGTTATGATCAACTCCATTACCAACTTTTTACGTTCTTCATGTATTTTCCATAATTTATTGTAATCTACAGGGATTGGTCCCCCCCTATTTTTTGTATGACCAGCAAGTCATTATTTGTATTTTAACATCTTGTTCACTTGTACACAATCGAATAATTCTAAATTGCAATCTTCATTGGCAGCCCTTTCCCTTAATCATTATGCCCCTAAAAATCTTATTTTGCATTTCTGATTCCCGGAATACCTTTTGCAGCGCTATCAGTATTACCATATATCATACTGGCTCTGATACAAAAGCACCATGCCTTTCCATATAACGGTTTTTCAAAAACATTTTCACTATAACGATTAGCATTCCCATGCTTTAAATATAACCTATTATCCCCTTATGTTCACCTTCACAATAATTCCAGAATCTACGCAAAACTTACCGGTACCATTCTTGGCGTAACCCACTAAGTCCTTTCGGAATCAAAAAAGCTCCCCGCATTTTACTGCTGCTACTTTACTTCCGGCAAAGATTTTACCCCTTTAGGGTTCCCTTTTCCCATCATAAACTTCAGTATCTAACTGCAGACTATTGATTTTTTCAGCATATTTTAAAAAATCAATGGCCGGTACGGTTCCGATATCCTGTAATTTTTTCAATAGATTTAAAAGCAGATAGACCAATGATTTCTCTGCTTCGCAGTAATGAATCTTCGGTTTGATAGATTCCTTGTATTCAGTAACAAAAGTGTTGTTGTCAATCACAAAAGTATTATTGGAAATTGAACAAACAAAATCTAACCGTTCCTCTTTTTCTCTCTCATTAATGTACTTCACAACACTATTTTCAATTGGTGCTCTCCAATCGCTTTTCGTTGTTAAAATTCCGGCAAGGATCTCATGTAAGATCTTGGGCGGGTACTGTCCTCCCGCATGCTTTATTGGTGCAGAAGTTCGTGACAAAGCTCGAACACTTTTGGCTTTTTTACCCGCGTATTCAATCCTGTCTTTATTCAAATTCTGTTTCACTTCAAACACTGCGTAAACACTTTCAGCTGGAATTAATTTTCCATCACCATGTTTAAAAACCAGATAGGAATACTGTGCATCGTAAATAACCAAATCTATTTGATCACTTTGTTTTCCTGTGGAATCTATGATAATAGCCTTATCAACTTGATATCTCTGCGGAAGATATTCTCTAAACCACTCAATCCAGTTTAATTCCGTATCGTCTCCTTTTGTCCCAGGATGTACAAATGCTTCTGCACCTGTGTTTAATTTCTGGATCATTTCTTTTTGCATGTTCTCATACAACTTTGACAAATCTATTTCCGGCATTTTTCTTCTTTTCCTTCCCCTTGATTTTGTGATATGATCCATCTATCTGCTGTAAACCTTCGATTACACTATGCAGTCCAACTGCATTAAGAAATATACTGCTGCCGTCTTATAGGAATCATTTATTAGCTGGATGTATCATAAGGAGTTTCCTCCCAGGCATGATGTACTGCGGAATTGTCATATTCCAATGACAAAATTTTACCACAAGTGACAAATGATTGCTACAGAACATCTGCAATAATTTTCCCATCCCCTACCACTCCTATGCAAATATAAAAGCGATCATAATATCAGGCTCACCCCCAATACCATGACCGCTAGATAGCCATACCTGATTTTGTTTTTACCCCCCCATTTACATCCTTCTTAATACAAATGCAGTAACCTAACCGCACTTTTGGCAGCTTTATATGTGAAATTTTCCAGCTCTCTTGCTGCATTTTTTAATTCTTTTCTTATCTCTATCTGCTGCGGACAGTGTTTTTCGCATTTTCCACACGCAACACACTGGGAAGCGCTGGAAAAATTCTTACGAAACGCCGTACATCTCAAATAATCCATCCTGGCAGCGCTTTTCCCCTCTGTGTAAACAGCATTATAGCAAAGAAATGTTCCGGGAATATCCACGCCTTTGGGACAGGGCATACAATAACCGCAGCCTGTGCAGCCCACCTTTACACTTTTGTTAATCTCTTCTTTTACCTGTTCTATCAATTCCTCTTCTTCTGATGTCAAACTGCCTGCAGGACTTTCTGATGCTGTCCGAACATTTTCTTTCACCATCTCAATGGAATTCATTCCCGAAAGAACACAGGTCACTTCCGGCTGATCAAACAGCCACTTGAAGGCCAGACCGGCCGGGGTGATTCCCTTCCCCTGCTGCCTGATAAGCTGCTTTGCAGAATCAGGCAAAAGATTTACCAGACGTCCTCCCCGCAGGGGCTCCATTATAATAACAGGCATTCCCTTGGCATGGGCATACTGTAACCCCTCCCTGCCTGCCTGAGAATTTTCATCCAGATAATTATACTGGATCTGACAGAAATCCCAGTTGTAGACATCGATCAGTTGTTTAAACATCTCTGTATTTCCGTGATAAGAAAAGCCAATATTCCGAATGGTACCGTCTGCCAATTTCTCTTTGATCCAGTCCGGGATTCCCATCTTGACCAGCTTATCCCAGGTAGAGGTATCTGTCAGCATATGCATTAGATAATAATCCACATAGTCTGTTTTAAGCCTCTTTAGCTCCTCCTGAAACGTCTTCTCCACACCGTTTATGGATTTTATCATATAATGAGGCAGTTTTGTGGCAATATTTACTTTGGAACGGCAGTGATTCTGGTACAGTATTTCCCCCAAAGCGGCTTCACTTCCAGGGTAGATATAAGCTGTGTCCAGATAGTTCACTCCTGAGGCAATTGCCTCCATCACTTCCTTTTCCGCCTTATCCAGATCAATACTGCTGCCCTTTCTGGTAAATCGCATACATCCAAAACCCAGGGCAGAGATTTTGTTTCCTTTTTTGTCTTCTCTATATTCCATTATTCCTCCCTCACTGCCAACCAAAAATCCATCGCCTGCATTACAAAACACACGCCACTGCTTTCTAAAGCCCACTCTTCTCTCTTATCTTTACCCTGTCATGGCCTTTCAGACATACGTTCCAAGACATGCATCTCCCAATGGATCAAACTACTCTTGTCAGCATTTCATGATATTGCTCAGCAATGTTCAATGCATGGTCACCAATGCGTTCAAAGTCTGTCAGCAATTCAGAAAAGAAAATACTGGCATCTGCCACACATTCGTTTTTTCCAATTCGCTCCATCTGCTGCCTCAGATTTTCATTTCGGATATCATCTATTTTCTGCTCGTCACGTGAAGTTTTCTCCAGCATGGTTTTTATATCTGAGATCTGATCTCCTGCAACATCTTCCAGGATCTGAAGACTCATACCTTTCATGATCACGATTTCCTGTTTTGCCTTATCTGAAAAAACAACCCCCATTTTTTTCATGCTTGTTGCATATCCCAGAATATTCATAGCATGGTCACCGATCCGTTCCAGGTTTCCCAGAATCTTATAGTATCCACTGATCTTAACAGAATCTTCCGCTGCCATCTCGTGGTGCATCACTGACACGATATAGCGGGATACTTCTGCATTCAGATAATCAATATACTCCTCTTTCTGTTCCAGCACCTCTTTACTTTGTACTGTATCGTGAAAAACCGCATCAAAACTTCCCGCAACCGTTTCACAGACAATTTTCCGCATCCGCTCTATTTCCAGATTGATCTGTGTCAGGACCACGGCTCCCTGCCCCATGGGGTAATGCCTTTCAAACGGCTGTATATATTCCAAGTGGAATACTTCTTCCTGCTCACTTTGTTTATCCGGAAGAATCTGTTCTGCAAGACGTGCCATATAGGTACCAAACGGCAGCAAAAGCAGCGTGGTGACAATATTAAATACGGTATGGACATTGGCGATCTGAGCTACCGGATTTCCCGGGGTAAGATGTTCCATGAGAACAGTAAACGGCGTTAAGAGACAGATTACCGTAAATATGATTGTACCGATTATATTGAACATCAGATGGATCACGGTTGTCCGCTTTGCATTCACTTTTGTACCAATAGACGCTAAAACAGCCGTAATACAGGTTCCGATATTTTGTCCAAACAAAATGTATACCGCACTGGAAAGAGGGATCATACCTGTGCCTGCCAGGGCCTGTAAAATGCCCACAGATGCTGATGAAGACTGTATGACAGCGGTAAAAGCAGCACCGATCAAAATACCTACCAGCGGGTTACTGAATGTAGTCATAAAGTGGATAAAAGTTTCTGAATTCTGAAGCGGCACCATGGCAGCACCCATCATATCCATACCAATAAAGAGCACACCCAGACCCGCAAAGATCTCACTGATATGCTTTACTTTTTCATTTTTGACGAATAGAATAGCCGCAACCCCCAGAAAGGCGATCAACGGAGCAATGGCACCGATATCCAGTGCGATGAGCTGCCCGGTGATCGTTGTACCGATATTGGCGCCCATGATGACCCATACCGCCTGGTTCAGGGTCATGAGGCCGGAATTTACGAAACCAACCACCATAACAGTGGTAGCGGAGGAAGATTGAATTACTGCCGTTATGGCAGCTCCGGCAAAGACTCCTTTGATCCGGTTGGAAGTCAGCTTTTCAAGAATCTGTTTCATTTTGTTTCCTGCAGCCGTCTCTAACCCATTGCTCATCATCTGCATGCCGTACAAAAACAACGCAAGACCACCAAGTAATTTTAAAATATCAGATATTTCCATTTTTATTCTCCCATTTCTGTCATTTTACTTATTCTGTAACTTGTGCGTATCGGAAAGATACGTGAGTTTACAGAGGACGTTTTTTTCCGTCCGACTTATGGGTGATATTCAGTTTGACACAAAACTGATTGGGCAGCGAAGCGTAAAACAGAAACAACAAAAAAATGCCTCCGCCGAGCACAATGGAAAAAATGTACAGAGACATATTAAGATTGGAAAGCCAATGAAAGGGCGTCTGTCTTCCCCTGAATTGTTTTAAAACCTGTTGAAAGAGCACTCTGAAAGACGGTACAAAATTATGTACTGTCTGCTCATCTATGTCAGATCCATCTGGCTGGATCATTTGTTTATCTTCATGATCAGCCACATGGGTACCATAACGGTTTCCTTCCACCCGGGTATTAGAAAAAACAGCCAGTCCTGTACCTGCCAGCATAAAAAGGGCTGCTGCTAAAATAATAACTTGATATGTAAATTTATTCATGATAATAAAATGTTTTCTCCTAGGCAAAACAAAAAACAGAAAATCTACTCTCTGCTTTTCAAAACTTGCTATTATACCAAATCTCCTTAAATAATGATAATTAGTACAGCGTTGCATAAGTTCCAGTGATATAGCACCCGCTATTTACGCCAGTGCCGGGTTGCCGAAGCTAGTCGTAGGAACCGCTACGCCGTCGCTTCGGCACCTTGCGCTGACGAAAATATCAGGCACTCTATCACCGAAACTTACGCAATGCTGTACTAGCAGACTTGTGAAACGCTCTCTGAAAGCCATTAGTTTTTTCTCAGTTGTCACGGAATATATAAAACAGCCGGTAAGATCATCTGAGAATATAATACGATATAGTGAATGCGCATGTCCCGTCTGACATACTATCCTACCAGTTTGTTAAGAAATCCTCTCATAAACCATATCCGGTTATCATCTTCTGAGATTAACCATATTATAGACGGTCAGCTTGGCAAAGTCAATTTTTACAAGTGTTTTCCCTCCAACTTTTCGACACGAGCTCCTTTATTATAAGAAAAGTACCGGTCCACTTCAAAAAAGTCAGCGGATCCACAACACCTTAGCCCTTGCTTCCCCTATCCTTGATTTTAAATCTCCAATATGTTATCCTTGTATAAACTTTAAGTTAATACCAAAAGGAGGTTCGATATGTATAACCACATGCTGGATACCTTTCTAGCGGTTGCTGACTGCGGCAGTTTTACCAAGGCGGCTGCCCACTTGTATATCTCTCCCACCGCTGTTATGAAGCAGATGAATGCCCTGGAAAATCATTTGGATGTAAAATTAGTAGAGCGCACCCCATCCGGCGTCTGTCTAACGGCTGCAGGAACTGTTATTTACCGGGACGCCAAATTCATGATCGACTATTCCCAAAAGTCCCTTGCAAACGCCAAAGCTGCCCTCCATGCAAATGATACTACTTTCTGCATCGGCACCTCTCTTTTAAACCCGGCAAAGCCATTTATGGATCTATGGTATCGGGTGAACAAGGAGTTTCCTGCGTATAAGCTGCATCTGGTTCCTTTTGAAGATGATCATGAAGGGATTTTGACTGAAATTGAACAGTTGGGAGAAAAATTCGATTTTCTGATCGGTGTGTGTGATTCCAAAGAATGGCTTTCCCGCTGCAACTTCCTCCCTCTGGGGCGATATCGAAAAATGATCGCCGTATCCAGGGAACACCCATTGGCAGGTAAAGAACAGATCCATATAGAAGATTTATATGGTGAAACATTGATGATGGTTGAGCGGGGAGATTCCGGCGTCAATGACTTTCTGCGCAGCGATTTAGAAAAACACCATCCTCAGATCAGAATAGAGGACACCCCTCCGTTTTATGATTTATCGGTGTTTAACCGCTGCGCAGAAACAGGAAACATTCTCCTCACCATTGAATGCTGGCAGGAAGTCCATCCGGGACTTGTATCTATTCCGGTAAATTGGGATTATAGTATCCCTTATGGTTTGCTGTACAGTTTTGATGCGCCTGATGATGTCTGCAGGTTTGCAGAAACGGTAAAAACTCTCATATAGAGCAAGGCTCTTCCGCTTTATTCCAGCAGACTCCGCACCATCTCCGCATCAAAAACCACTTTTGACAAATGATTCACTTCAATCTGATACAACGCATTGGCTGCCATATGCTCTGCTGCCTGCTCCAGATCACGGATACCGGTAGTGTCCGCATATTTTTCCACAACTGCGTCATAAGCCTCTTCCGTCACAACGCATTCATCTTCCTGCAGACCCATACGTCCCAGGACTTTCGGCAGGGCATACCGGGAGAAAATGATCTTCTTTTCTTCCGCCGTATAATCCGGGATATCAATGACAGCAAAACGCGACATGAGCGGTGCACTGATCTGCTCCTTATCATTGGCTGTGGCTATGGGATATACGCCAACAGTGGGAACCATACATTCAATATAATTGTCTGTAAAGCCCAGGTTATCAAGAAGGGTCAGAAGGACATCTGCCGGATTTCCATTTCCTTTTCCCGAAGAGGCCTTATCCAGTTCGTTGATTATAAAGACAAGGTTGGATTCACCTGCCATAGAAAAAGCCTCCATAATAATTCCCGGCTTTGCATTTGCATAGATACGGGAGCTTCCGGTCAGCTGTTCCGGGTCGTTGATAGAACTCATATCCAGCGTTGTCCAAGGCAGTTTTAATATACGTGCAACCGCATAAGCGATCTGGGATTTTCCCGTTCCGGCAGGTCCCACCAGTAAAATACCGTATGCCGGCAGGGTATGGGTACGGTTGATCTGTATGATCGTCTCCATGATCCGCTGTTTCACCCGCTCCATACCGTAAAGCTCTTCATCCAGAATTCTGCGTGCCTCCTGAGGATCAATAGCTTCAAAATAATTGTTCTTCCACTGGATATTCATCATGATGGAAAGTGCGCGCTGGGCATGGCGCCTCTCCTCCGGGGATACCTCATGGGAACGGGCAACAGCCAGATTTCTCCTTGCCCAAAGGCGGATATTATCCGGCATCGTCTTGCCTGCACAGGTCATGAAGTCTGTAATGCTCTGCAGACTGGTGAGTTTCATACTGTCACCGGTCTCCTCCTGGTCTTCGTCCTCATTCTCCTCCACAGGCGCACTGCCTGCCAATAGTCTTTCTATCATAAACTGCAGAAAACCATCCTCAGCGGAAAGCTTGGTCCCCCCACCGAAAGCGATCTCCCTAATCTTGTAAACCGCATAGCCGTCCTCCCTGTTCTTGCCGGACAGGCGCACATTGATGTGGTTATCACCCAGCCAGTGGATCAGGCTGACAAAGCGGGCATCTATCTGCAGAATATCTGCGCTGACCGTTTTGTCTTCCTCCTTGAATTCAAATGCCGTCTGCTGATTCTGATTGGCAAAGACACCGCAGGAATGGTGCTTCCATTTCCGCTCATGGTTGTCCAGAAGCAGGATGGGCCTGTCCGGGGAGGCTGTATTCTCATTGGAACGAAACACGGTGTATGTACATTGAAACTCACTCTTCTTTTTATTGTCCGAATTGCTGAAATCAAATACTGGCATAATTGCGTACTCCTTTTGTTATATTAGATCCTCACACATACCATGTGATAACTGCTGATACACGTGCTGCCTTACAGTATCACTTCAAACTGCAGGTTCCCTGCAAGTATGTAGTATACCTATTTTTTTATTCTTTTACAAGCTCATTTGTGCTTTGCCGGCACAAAATATTTTTATTTTTTTCTTGACATAGCGCATTTTCTATGGTAATCTTTAGAAAGTGTTTTGATAAAGCCTTGATTTCGCATATATCCGTAAGTCATTCTTTTATTAATGATTTACTGCTGTATGCGTTTTTTGTTTTGTAAAATGCATATAAAAATTAGGAGGTATCTTTCATGAATAAAGGTACAGTAAAATGGTTTAACTCAGAAAAAGGTTTCGGATTTATCACAGGGGAAGACGGATCTGATGTATTCGTACATTTCTCAGGGATCAATTGCGATGGTTACAAATCTCTTGAAGACGGCCAGGCCGTAACTTATGATTTAACTCAGGGAAACCGCGGTATGCAGGCTGTTAATGTTTGTGCCGCTTAAGCCGGAATATCATTTCACTATCGTATCAATGCCTGCACACGATCTGCAGTGACAGGCATTGATACCCTGTATGTTAACTAGTCAGAGCTATGGTTAATATTACAGCTAAGTCGGCGGGGTTTATACATTATTCCTTGCTGGCTCAACCTAAAATCTCATTCAATTTACATATATTTCTATAAAAAATCCCAACCCCATTATTTCCCAATCTCTACTGACATTTTTTCAAGACCTGCATATAATAAAAGCAACAAATAATGCTCAGGTACACATATTATGAACAATGATCCCCGAGGCACGATCATCCAGCAAGGTAATGTTATGCGCATAGATAATGCTCTTGTTGAGGATGTGTTTTGTTACGATAACAAGATAGGACATATCCTTGTATCTTACGCGGTCCCCGAAGCAAACCAGACCGTCTCGATACAAAATCTGCGTTTAAACGTGGGAAGGAACACGGTCATCCTGGATACATTCGGCAGGCGTATTGACTCATGCCAGATTCAAAAAGGCATGTGGGTAAATGTTGTGTTCTCTTCACGTATGACCAGAAGTATTCCGCCACAGGCAAATGCTTATCTGATCCTTGTCAAGAGACAGCCCCGCCCACAGACCAGTACCACAACGGGAAGGATCGCTTCTATTGATCTGAGAAACCGATTCCTCTATACAGGTAATCCAAACGATATAAACAGTCAGACCAGATTTGTCATAACTGATGACACGGTCATTTTAAATCGTTCCGGTATTCCGGTAAATCTCCGCTTTCTCCGTCCCGGACAGATGGTCAGGATCACCCACGCAAACTTCCAGACAGCCAGTATCCCACCACAGACCACTGCCTTCCGGATACAGGTAATATAAGAAAAAAAGCTGGCATCTCATACAAAAATGCCAGCTTTTTTCACCATTACATCCAGCAAAGAGAATGCTATGGTATCACAGTACAATCCCCAGCATCTCTATCAGGATTCCCCAGAACACGCCTGTTCCGTATAAGATTCCAATGAGACCCAGGTTTTCTTTCACACCCTTATTGGTCCTGCAGAGCACCAGAATACCTACGCCCGCACCTACCAGTAGTCCCGCCATCATCTGTCCGGCTCCCAGAATGCCGGTCAGGTAGAGTTGGGTGATCACCACAGAGGAGGCACAGTTAGGAATCAATCCTACCAGTGCGGCCAAAAACACACCGACAACCGGTTTTGTGCTGATAAAGTATCCGATCTTGTCACTTCCCACCAACTCCACGCAAAATCCGATCACCAGGGATATGAGAAAAATGAAGACCGTAATCTGAAGCGTGTGTAAAAAAGCCGATCTCATAATGCTGCCGTTCTCACAATGGCAGTGTTCGGATTCGCACAGATCATGGATATCTTTCTCATGATGTTCTCTGTGTATATGATTATGTTCTTCCCGCTCTCTCCTCTTCTTGCCGCCAAAACGCCATAATACATCAATGGCAAACCCGGATACAGCTCCAAGAACAATTTTCAGACCCAGGATCCGCAGGATTGTACCTGCTGCCACAGATTCGGAGATAAAGATAGGAAGCATTTCATCTGAAGTGGAAAGAAAAATAGCCAGCAGAGTTCCCGCTGATATGACGCCTCCGGAGTAAAGGCTGGCTGCGGCCGCTGAGAACCCACACTGGGGAAACGCACCTGCCACACCGCCAATGAGAGGACCAAAATGCCCTGACTTCTGCATGATCTGCTTGGACTTATTCTTTGTTTTATGTTCCAGATATTCCATGACCAGATAAGTCAGGAACAGGAAAGGAATCAGCTTGGCTGTATCCAGCAAAGCATCTAAAATCACGTCGAGTATCATATCACAGCTCCCTTCCGCAGCAGAATATTTATTCGCATTCCAGTTTCTAATAATAGCATAAATGCAGGACAAACTCAACGCCGGATTGTTATTTTTAGCAGATACTCCCAAAATGCAGAGCGGCAGCGGAAATCTATCATATCAATTTCCGCTGCCGCTCTTCCTATGCGTTCAGATAGCCTGTATATTCACTTGTATGAAGCAGCCGGTTGGCATTCTCCACCCGCTCTTTCGTGGGAGGGTCAATCCCCTGCAGGGGATAAGGGATACGCATATCCTGCCATTTAAAGACTCCCAGCGTGTGGTATGGCAGCACTTCAAAGCGCTGAACATTGCCCAGGCCTTTTACAAATGCATCCAGCCGTATCAGGTCTTCGTCATAATCGTTCCGTTCCGGCACGAGAACATGGCGAATCCATACCGGCTTGTTGATCTCGGCCAGATATCCGGCCATATCAAGAATGTTTTCGTTGCTGCATCCTGTCAGGATTTTATGCTTTGCGCTGTCAATCTGTTTGATGTCAAGGAGAAGTAAATCCGTAACTTCCATAAGGCGGCTGAATTTATGGAAAAACGGGTCGTGCCTGGAAAACGGATTTCCGGAAGTATCCAGGACCGTATGCACCCCTTCTTCCTTAGCCTTTGTAAAAAGCTCCAGCAAAAAGTCCATCTGGAGCAGCGGTTCCCCGCCGCTGACGGTTATTCCGCCTTTCTCTCCCCAGTAGGCTTTATAGCGCAGAGCCTGCCCTAGCAGCTCATCTGCTGACATCATATCCATGGAGCTGGTGCTCCAGGTATCCGGATTGTGGCAGAACTGGCAGCGCATCCTGCAGCCCTGCAGAAAAATCACAAACCGGACCCCCGGCCCGTCCACGGAACCAAAGCTTTCGATCGAATGGATGGAGCCTTTTCTCGAACTAAATGCGCTCATGTGCGGAGCGGGCGATCACATCAAGCTGCTGCTCGCGTGTCAGATCAATGAATTTAACCGCATAACCGGATACACGGATCGTAAAGTTGGCATACTCCTCTTTTTCCGGATGTTCCATGGCATCCACCAGTTTCTCGATACCAAACACATTCACATTTAAGTGATGTGCTCCCTGGTCAAAGTATCCGTCCAGAATGTGCATCAGATTGTTGATCCTCTCCTCCTCCGAATGTCCGATGGCACCCGGATTGATGGTCTGTGTGTTGGAGATTCCGTCCAGTGCCCACTCATATGGAAGCTTTGCAACAGAGTTCAGGGAAGCCAGAAGGCCGTTTTTCTCTGCACCGTAGCTTGGGTTTGCACCGGGTGAAAGCGGTTCTCCCGCTTTTCTGCCATCCGGCAGCGCGCCTGTTGCTTTTCCGTAAACCACATTGGATGTGATGGTCAGGATGGATGTGGTCGGCTCGGAATTTCGGTAGGTCGGATATTTTTTCAACTTTTCCAGGAACGTGTGCAGCAGCCATACCGCAATATCATCTGCTCTGTCATCGTCATTACCGTAGCGGGGGAAATCACCCTCTGTCTGGAAGTCCACTGCCACGCCTTCCTCATCCCGCACAACTTTTACCTTGGCGTATTTCACAGCGGACAGGGAATCCACCACATGGGAAAAACCTGCGATCCCTGTTGCAAAAGTTCTGCGCACATCTGTATCGATCAGTGCCATCTCTGCTGCTTCATAGTAATATTTGTCATGCATATACTGGATCAGGTTCAGAGTATTTACATACAGCCCTGCCAGCCAGTCCATCATAATTTCATATTTGCGGACAAGCTCATCATATTCCAGGTAATCAGAAGTGATCGGTTTGTATTCAGGTCCCACCTGAACCCTTGACTTCTCATCCATGCCGCCGTTGATGGCATATAAGAGGCATTTTGCCAGGTTTGCACGGGCACCGAAGAACTGCATTTCTTTTCCTGTCTGGGTGGCTGATACACAGCAGCAGATGGAATAGTCATCTCCCCATACCGGCCGCATCACATCGTCATTTTCGTACTGGATAGAACTGGTCTCCACAGAGATAAATGCAGCATATTTCTTAAAGTTTTCAGGCAGTCTTGATGAGTAGAGAACCGTCAGATTCGGTTCCGGTGCAGGCCCCATGTTCTCCAATGTGTGGAGGATTCTGTAATCTGTCTTTGTGACCATGGAACGGCCGTCCTGACCCATGCCTGCCACCTCCACGGTAGCCCATACCGGGTCTCCGGAGAAAAGCTGGTTGTAAGAAGGAACACGGGCAAACTTGACCATTCGCAGCTTCATGATAAAATGGTCTACCAGCTCCTGTGCTTCTTTTTCTGTCAGTGTACCGTTTTCCAGATCTCTCTGCATGTAAATATCCAGGAAAGTTCCCACACGGCCCACACTCATGGCTGCACCGTTCTGTGTCTTGATGGCAGCCAGATACCCGAAATACAGCCACTGAACTGCTTCCTTAGCGTTCTGTGCCGGTTCTGAGATGTCATATCCATAGCTCATAGCCATTTTTTTCATATCGGCAAGGGCACGGTACTGCATGGAAATCTCTTCTCTCTGACGTATGATCTCATCTGTCATGATACCGCAGCCGCAGTTATCGTAATCTTCTTTTTTCTTTTCCATCAGGAAATCAACACCGTAAAGCGCCACTCTTCTGTAGTCACCCACAATACGGCCACGGCCATACGTGTCCGGAAGTCCTGTAATGATCTTGTTATGACGGGCTTTTTTCATCTCCGGTGTGTACGCATCGAAAACACCCTGATTATGCGTTTTATGATATTCTGTAAAGATTTTATGAAGCTCCGGGGCCGGTGTATAGCCATTGGATGTACAAGAATCCTCTGCCATTTTAATACCGCCATAAGGCATAAATGCCCGTTTCAGTGGTTTGTCGGTCTGAAGCCCTACTACCTTTTCCAGGTCTTTTAATTCTTCACTGATGTAGCCCGGCCCATGGGAAGTCAGTGAGGATACGATCTCCGTATCCATATCCAGAACGCCGCCTTTTGCACGTTCCTCTTTCTGCAGTTTTGACAGTGCAGACCAGAGTTTTTCCGTTGCTTCGGTGGGGCCTTCCAGGAACTCCTGATTTCCTTCATACGGTTCGTAGTTGTGCTGGATAAAGTCACGTGTATTGACCTCTTCCTTCCAGATTCTACCTTTAAATCCATCCCATTGTTTGAAGTTATTCATCTTTGCAAGTCCTCCTTCTAAGACAATAATTGTGTAGAAGCTGCCCTTAGACCGGACCGGATATATTAAAAAAAGCCGGTCCTATCCAGACAACTTCTGCCCAGACGGTCGGCTAAATCAACGTTATACTCCCTGTGGTTCATTCCACTTCCGCCAGTTATATAACATCTGTAGTATAAAGCATTTTTTTAAGAATTGTCAATAAAAGGAACGAATCTTTTATGTTCTTTTTAGTAAACATATTATAAAAAATATTACAGATCACCGAAACGGATAGCCATTTGCAAAAGGAGGTAATCTGTACATTTGGTTCAATGGTCCGCTGCCCTTTCCCAGATCAAGCCCGTCCTCAAGCGCACCGGTTAGGTAATTCTTGGCATTCTTTACGCTTCTTTCCAGAGGATATCCTGCAGCAAGACTACAGGCAATGGCGGAAGACAAGGTGCATCCTGTTCCGTGTGTATTGGGATTTTCTATCCGCTTTGACGAAAACCAAGTACATCTGCCCTTCTCATATAAAAGATCATCCGCTCCATCTTTCAAATGGCCGCCTTTTATTAGAACCGCACCGGAGCCATACTGTGCTATTTTTTCTGCAGCCCGTTCCATATCCTTGGGGCTGCCCACAGAAAAACCACAGAGCGCTTCCGCTTCCATAAGATTTGGTGTCACCACTGCTGCCAGAGGGAAAAGTTCCTCTTTCAGCGCTTCAGAGGCATCCTTCGATATGAGTCTGCTGCCGCTTGTGGATATCATGACCGGGTCTAATACCACATCCTGTGCCCGGTATTTTTTCAGCCTTCCGGCAATTTCCCGTATGATCTTTTCGTTGGAGACCATACCGATTTTCACTGCATCCGGACGGATATCTGTGAAAATGCAGTCCATCTGTTTACCCACAAATTCCGTGTCACACTCCTGTATCCCATATACACCTGTTGTATTCTGCGCCGTGAGTGCCGTGATCACACTCATGGCGTACATCTTATGGACTGTTATGGTCTTAATATCCGCCTGGATTCCGGCTCCTCCGCTGCAGTCTGATCCGGCAATCGTCAATACTTTTTTCACATTTTCCGCCCCCAATCTTCCCATTTTTCAAGATAGATATCTGCCAGTCTAAGCAATTTTTCTCTGTCTTTTTCAGAATAAAGATCACGTATGACTGCCAGTAAAAATCCGGCTTTTTTCGCTGTTTCTGCTGCAAAATATGCATCTTCCAGCACTAATGTCTCTTCTTTTTTTGTACCGATGATCCCCATCGCCTGCTCATATATCCGTGGATTTCTTTTACCGGCTCCTGCCTCCGTACAAGTAAGAATACCGGTAAAATAAGAATCAATCCCGTTATTTTTAAGCGCAGCTTCTATAAGAGGCCTGTCTGTGGATGTGGCGATACACATTCTGATACTGCGGCTCTTTAAATCCTCCAGCACGGAAAGCAGTCCCGGTTTGATCCGAATCTCCTCTTTGTAACAGTCATATATCATAGTGTTAATCTCGTCAATAATTTGGTCGTTCCGGAGCAAGATCCCATAGCTGGTGCGGAAATATTCTGCAGACTCTCCCATTGTCATGGTCTCCAGTTTTTGGCGGATATCCTTCCGGGGCCTGATCCCCTTTCGTTTCAGATAGCGTTCTCCTGCCTGGTCCCACAGCCCCATAGAATCGAATAGCGTGCCGTCCGCGTCGAATATGGCGCCCTTTATCCCTCTCATTTTTTTATCATCTCCTTAGCCAGTGCCAGCAGTTCCTCACAGGCGGCTCTGATATCCGTCTGTCCATAAATGCCGGAAATAACGGAAATTCCTGCCACACCACTTCCGGCAAGCTGCATCACGTTATCTTTCTTAATTCCGCCGATCGCCACAACAGGGATGGATACCGCCTGACAGATCTCTTTCAGGGTATCCCATGCGATTACGTCTGCATCTTCTTTGGTGGAGGTGGAAAACACTGCCCCCACACCCAGATAATCCGCCCCTGCCTTTTCTGCCCGCAGAGCCTCTAAAACAGTCCGGGCGGAAACGCCGATGACCTTATCCCGGCCCAGTTTTTCCCTGACGCTTCCCGCCTCCATATCGCTCTGCCCCACATGTACGCCGTCCGCATCCACGGCCAGGGCAAGGTCCACATTATCGTTGATCATCAGGGGGACACGGTAACTGGCGGCAAGAGCCTTCATATCCTTTGCCTCACGCAGAAAATCCTCATACGGCATCTCTTTTTCCCTGAGCTGCAAAAGCGTAATGCCTCCATCCAGAGATGCTTTTACCTGCTCATAAAGTGTCTTTTCTCCCACCCAGGATCGGTCCGTAACGGCATACAGAAGCAGGGCACGTCTCACCATTTCTCTTTTCTCAGCGCAGTTCATATTTTGCTCCTCTCTCCAGCTCGCTGCCGGTCAAATGATACACCTCATCTATCAGATAGTTTCTGCAGGATGCGTTGCCCCTGCGCTCGCTTTCCATCTTCTCAAATGCCTTTTCCCCGCACAGGCCCATGGAGATCACAGCAGCAGCCACAGCTTCCAGCCTTCTGTCCGGATTGGCCGCCAGATAGGCTGCAGCAAGGGAGCTGAGCATACAGCCGCAGCCTGTGATCTTTGCCATGACAGGGTTCCCGTTTCTGATTATATAGGTATGGCTTTTGTCTGTCACAATATCGATTGCACCGCTGATAGCGATCACTGCCCCAGTCTTTTTTGAAAGATCCTTTGCGAATGTTATGGTCTTTTCCAGATTTTCGTCTGTAACAGCATCCGCCGCATCAGCATCCACTCCCTTGGAACTGTTTCCGCCCCCGGCAATGGTCTTAATTTCCGAAATATTTCCCCGGATGGCGGTAAAAGCAATTTCCCTGAGTAATTGTTCCGCTGTCTTCCTGCGGTATGTGGATGCCCCGGCCCCCACAGGGTCAAGTACAATGGGATGCCCGCAGCTTCCCGCACTTTTTCCTGCCAAAAGCATGGCTTTCACGGAACGGGGATGCAGGGTCCCCATATTGATGTTCAGACCGTCGCAGAGGCGTCCCATCTCCTCTGCTTCCTCCTCCCCGTCTGACATGGTTGGGGAAGCACCGCAGGCCAACGTAATATTGGCACAGTCATTTGCAGTTACATAATTGGTGATGTTCTGAATCAGAGGCGATTTACTCCTAACGTTTTCCAGTATTTCTCCCAGCATTTTTTCTCCTTTCTGCATCCTGAAACATAAAAAGGGAGACGCCAACACGTCTCCCGGAATCTTGATCTCTCCCTACGCTGGCATTACCCATATCAGGTTAAAGGGTCGAAGTTGGTGACTTCCTCTCAGCCTGCCGCTACAGGCTCCCCCGATGTAACTTATCCATATTTGTAACTGTTCAGTACCCTCACAGTTACAGGCAAAAATCCATGCAAAATCGCCTTTGGCGATGGGATTTTTGCTTGGCCGTGGTACACTTTCTTACGGTCAGCGCAGTGAATGCGCAGACCTACTGAATAGTTGCCCATGTTTTACTTTAACTGGTTATCAGGATACCACACTTACCTGTTCCTGTCAAATTCTGTCAGCTTTGTTCTATGTGGCGGCCCCTGAAAGGTTGCTGTTCACAGGCCACTGTACCGGGAGGCGTTTTCATGCCGGAAGCATGAAGATCCCGAGGCAGCCAGCGCGATATGGGGCGGAATGCTCCATATCTATGCATCGCGAAGCGTGTTACTGGACGCGAAGTGAACAGTTCCCTGAAAGATATCACGGTTCCGCAAAGTCTTATCTATCCTTTTCTCTTTTCCAGACCATTTTCCGTCAGTTCATAGATGGTATCACACACCTCATCCATATACTTTCTGTCATGGGATACACTGATGACTGCCCCTTTGAAATCTGCCAGAAGTCTTCGGATCACAGGCCCGGACAGGGGTGAAAAATTTCTGGTGGGTTCATCCAAAAGAAGCACATTGCTGCCGTCCAGGCTCATTTTCAGGAAAAACAATTTTGCTTTCTGACCGCCGGAAAGCTGGGAGATACTGTGGTCCATCTCATCTGCCGTGTATTTCATACTGCCCAGATACGTGCGGATCCTGCTGATTTCCTCTTTGTCTCCCTTTTTTTGCAGAAATTCTGCCGGAGTCTTGCTGCCATCCATTTTTTCTTCGTAATTCTGAGGCATATAAGCCACATGCAGGTCTGTTCTCTCCTGCATGGATTCCGCTATTTTCCGCAGAAGTGTAGTTTTTCCAATGCCGTTTGCTCCAGTGATACAGACTTTTTTTGGTCCCTTTACAGACAGGGCGATCTGCTGAGAGAGCACCCGTTCCCCGATACAGAGCTTATCAAGAGAATATGCAAGCACTGTCTTGCCATTTGGAATGGAAGTGTCTTTTGGAAACCGGATAAATATGGCATCCTCTGTCTCCGGTATCTCTGTCCTGTCCTCCGCTTCCCTTAAATAGCGGCGCTCCATGGCCTTTACGGCGTGCATCTTCTTTTTCAGCAACTGCCCGCCGTGGGGGTTCTGCCGGGTGATATTGTTCTGGTCACGCTCCACTTTCTGCTGGATTCTGCGGAACCGCTCTTCCTGCTTTCTGGCATCCTCCCGTTCTTTTCTCGCAATGCGCTCCTGATTGGTAAGTCCTCTTGCCCTGTTTTCCATATAGGTTCTGTAATCCATCTTCGCAACAGAGTACCTGGGTTTTGTCTTTCTGTTAATCTGCTCCAGATGGATGATGACATTGGCGGTCCGCTCAATCAGGGTCTCATCATGGGAAATGTAGAGAATGGGTATTTGGCATTGATTCATAAAATCCTCCATCCACTCCAATGTCCGGATATCAATGTCATTGGACGGTTCGTCCAACAGAAGGATATCCGGATTTTCCATTAGGATCCCGGCCATCTGCAGCTTGATCTTCTCCCCGCCGGAAAGCGCTCCCATCTTTTGCTGGGAATAATAAATATCCGCCGGTATTCCCAGTTCCCGGCTTATATTTGACAGTTCTTTTGGTGTCATATTGTAAAAA
Source organism: Blautia hominis (assembly GCA_002270465.1). Lineage (GTDB taxonomy): Bacteria > Bacillota > Clostridia > Lachnospirales > Lachnospiraceae > Blautia > Blautia hominis. The sequence goes on along the minus strand of NQOF01000008.1, from coordinate 157,059 downwards.
CCTGTGTTTCCGGTAAAATATTCCCAGACGCTTTTCTCCCGGTTCTGTTCCTCCAGCTCCTGGGGCAGATACCCTGTCTTTTGCCGGTTTTTGATGATCTCTCCTGTGAACTCCGCATAGGATTCCACAAGGGCCGGGTCACAGATCAGCTTCAAAAGTGTGGATTTGCCGTTTCCCTCTTCCCCGATCATGACAGCTCTGTCACCGGGATTCAGCACAAAGGAAAAATTCTCCACCAGGGTCCTCATATCTTTTTTATGTGTAATCGTCAGATTTTTGATCTGCATCATAATGCATCCCTTCTTTCCTGATATAAAAAGAGCCTGTTTCTCCACCGGAAAAACAGACTCTTAAATATGCGCACCTATATCAGGACCCGCAAAGATATCATCAAAAGGATATGATACCACTCTTCAGTCAGTCTACTCTCCGGCAACGAAAACAGACCTGACGCGCAGGTTACTCTCTGTCTTCTATGCTCCGAATCATAAACTACTGAATCATCCTATCCCTCTTTTCTTTACATTCTCTTGCAGAACACTCTGCAGATATCATTCTAAACGACACAATACTTTCTGTCAAGCATCATTTTCACTATATACCCTGAAGGAACGTTTTCCCGCACGCTTTGCCTGATACAGGGCCTCATCCGCACGCCGGTACATCTCCTCATAGGAAAGCTTATTTCCTGTCTGATAAGATACCCCTGCGGAAAGTGTCACGTTATACTGTTCCACACTCTCATCCTGCAGCGTATAGGTAACAAGCTGCTGCAGCCTTTTCAGACAAACGCCTTTGTCCCTCACCCCCTCCAAAAACACCATAAATTCATCTCCGCCGATACGGGCACAGATATCGTTTTTCCGGAAGGTAGACTGGAGGGCACATGCTACTTGGAGAAGAATGTTGTCCCCAAACGGATGGCCATAGGTGTCATTGAGCATTTTAAACCCATCCACATCCAGCATGATCATCATGCAGGAGGAAATACGCTCCATATTTTTCAGACGCCGTTTGATAAGACGCTCTCCTGATCTGCGGTTGTAGATACCCGTGAGGCAGTCCTTTTCCGCTCCCTGGCGGTAATAGATTTCCCTCATGGTCTGTTCATGTGTGTCCAGCATCCTGCCTATCTTTCTGTCAAAACCGTCATCCTGCCCTTTGAAATGGGCGATCTGGCATCTGGTCCACAGATTATTGCCCTCCCCGTCCACCACGACCACATCCTGCTCTTCCTTATCAAAACGCGGTTCCTCCATGGGATGATTGTGGACCATCAACTTGAGTTCTCCCTTTTTCTCACAATTCTCACACATGAAAGGTACGAAGTCTTTCTTCCGGGGCGGTCTTCCGAACCGTTGTTCAAAACAGCCGTAGACATGAACGGTACAGTTTTTGCAGCGGATGTCAAAATCTACGTCATTCGCCAGTGTGGTGAGAATTCTCTGCAGGTGATCCCTGCGGTTCACCAGCTTTCTCAGCCTGATCTTTTCCGTGGCATCCACAAGAAAAACATAAAAATAATGTCTGCCGTTCTCATCCTCCACCAGCCGCCCGTAATCCTCAACCCACAATACAGTACCATCCTGGCAGCAGATCCTGTATTCCACGTAGTCGTATGTACCGGATGCGATCTGCCTTTTGATCTCGCTTTCCACACGCTCCAAGTCCTTGGGATGCACCATGCCTCTAAAAGAACCGTTGGTGAGCTTTACAAAAGCCTCCATATCATCGCATCGGTAAAGCTTTAATATGTTGTCATTGACATAAGTGATCTTCTCACCTTCCTCAGCCTCATAGATAAAAAAGCCGCCCGGCATACGGGCAAGATACTTTTGCGGCTGCTCCGGAACAGGCGGGAACGGGGAAACGTGCGCGGATTCCGAAACAGGCAGCGGCTCCGAAACAGACAAGGACTCCGAAACAGACGAGGGTTCCGAAACAGACGAGGGTTCCGGCTGCCATCCCCGGCATACATCTATAAATCCCTGGCTTTTTGCGTATCGCTCCATCTCCTCCAGTGACAATTCTATGGCACTGTTGGCGCTTCCGCAGGCCGGAAATACGGTCTTAAATCTTTTCATGGAGAGATCCAGGAACACCCGGACATCCTCCGGAATTCCGAATGGGCATACTCCGCCCACTGCATGTCCTGTCCTGGCTTCCACTTCATCGGGAGAAAGCATTTTAGCCTTCGTGTGAAAATACTCTTTGAATTTTTTATTGTCCACCCTGGCATCTCCTGCCATCACCACAAGCACAGTCCCGCCGTCCACCAGAAAAGACAGGGTTTTGGCAATGCGGGCCGGTTCGCATCCTGCAGCCTGGGCTGCCAGCTCTACGGTGGCTGAAGACTGAGAAAATTCCAGTATACGTCCCTCCATGCCGAAACCGCTAAAATACTCCTTTACTTTTTCAATCGCCATCTTTGCACCTCATTTTTACAGACCGAGTTTCTCCATCCACTCCTTTTCCTTAAATCCTGTGACAACAAAGGATTCTCCCACCAGTACCGGACGTTTTACCAGCATACCGTCCGTGGCAAGCAGCGCAAGCTGCTCTTCCTCACTCATGTCCGGCAGCTTCTCTTTCAGGTTCAGCTCTTTATACTTCATGCCGCTGGTGTTAAAAAAACGTTTCAGCGGCAGACCGCTTGCACGGTACCATGTCTCCAGTTCCTCCTTCGTAGGGTTTTCCTCTATCATATGGCGGTCCTCAAACTCTATTCCCTTCTCTGTAAGCCATTTCTTTGCTTTCTGGCAGGTGCTGCATTTTGGATACTCTATAAATAACATATGTGTAATGCCTCCTTTTTTGTAACCATTCACCTTGCAACTGTGAAGGCACGGAACGGTTACCCTTTTTCATGGTTCTAGTTTATCATTATACTTTGCCGCTTTCAACTACAAAAAGCCTTCTTTGCCCCCTCCTTTTGTATTTTATTCAATACTTTTTTAATCCAGATTGACAAGTGGCTTCCGACTGTGATATTTATATAGCACAGGTTACACTTTGTATACAATATACAATTTGGAAATATTTGGTAACTTGTTTTTCTTTAAGGCTGCTGCACATAATTTTGCCAGCTTTGATTCATGATTACAGCAGGAGGTAATTACTTTATGAGAACAGAATGGAGAACCTTTACAGGCGGTGCCTGGGAAAAAGAAATTAATGTACGGGATTTTATCCAGCAGAATTATACACCATACGAGGGGGACGGAACCTTTCTCAAATCAGCCACTGAGGACACAAAAGATCTGTGGCAGCAGGTTCTTGCCCTTACAAAAGAAGAACGGGAAAAGGGCGGAGTTCTGGATATGGACACTAAGATCGTATCCACGATCACATCCCACGGCCCCGGTTATCTGAATAAAGACAAGGAAAAGATCGTGGGACTGCAGACAGACAAACCGCTGAAGCGCTCCATGCAGCCATACGGCGGTATCCGAATGGCGGTCAAAGCCTGTGAGGACAACGGCTACCATGTGGATCCTGAAGTAGTGGAATATTTCACCGCACACAGAAAGACCCACAATGCCGGTGTGTTTGATGCCTACACCCCTGAAATGCGGGCCTGCCGTTCCAACCACATTATAACCGGACTTCCGGACGCCTATGGCAGAGGGCGCATCATCGGCGATTACAGAAGGGCTGCCCTCTACGGGGTAGACCGCCTGATCGAGGAGAAAGAGGAAGAAAAAGCCACCACCCGCAGTATCATGTATTCTGATGTGATCCGTGAACGGGAGGAACTTTCAGAGCAGATCCGTGCACTGAAAATGCTGAAGGAACTGGCCCGCATTTACGGCTGTGATATCTCCGGGCCTGCCGAGAACATACTTGAGGCCACACAGGCACTGTATTTTGCTTACCTGGCAGCCGTGAAGGAACAGAACGGAGCCGCCATGAGCCTTGGCCGTACTTCCACCTTCCTGGATATCTATGCAGAAAGGGATTTAAAGGAAGGAACCTATACGGAGTCCCAGATACAGGAGATCATTGACCAGTTTATTATGAAACTCCGCCTTGTCTGCTTTGCCCGCACACCTGACTACAACCAGATCTTCGCGGGAGACCCTACCTGGGTAACGGAATCCATCGGCGGCATGGGGCTGGACGGCCGTCCCCTGGTGACAAAAATGTCTTTTCGATACCTTCACACCCTGGACAATCTGGGTGCTGCTCCGGAGCCGAACCTGACTGTTTTATGGTCCTCCAGACTTCCTGAGAGCTTTAAGGAATACTGTGCCGAGATTTCCATCCGCCACTCTGCTATCCAGTATGAAAATGATGACGTGATGCGCCCGGTACACGGAGACGACTACGGTATTGCCTGCTGTGTATCCTCCATGCGCATTGGCAAAGAGATGCAGTTCTTCGGCGCTCGTGCCAACCTGGCCAAATGTCTGCTCTATGCCATCAACGGCGGCGTGGATGAGATTTCCGGCCAGCAGGTGGGACCGAAATTCCGTCCCATTACGTCCGAATATCTTAACTATGATGAAGTGATGGAAAAATACAGGGATATGATGAAATGGCTGGCAGGTGTCTATGTAAATGCCCTGAACATCATCCATTACATGCACGACAAATACAGCTATGAACGCCTGCAGATGGCCCTTCATGATAAGGAGGTCCGCCGCTGGTTCGCCACCGGGATCGCCGGATTTTCCGTTGTGGCAGACTCCCTCTCAGCCATCCGTTACGCCAAAGTAAAACCCGTGCGCAATGAACAGGGGATCGCTGTTGATTTTGAGATTGAAGGGAATTTTCCGAAATACGGAAACGACGATGACCGCGCAGACCGGATTGCCCAGGATGTGCTCCACACCTTTATGCAGTACATCAAAGGAAACCACACCTACCGGGGAGGTGTTCCCACCACATCCATCCTGACCATCACTTCCAATGTGTCCTACGGTAAGAACACAGGGTCCACCCCGGACGGAAGAAAAGCCGAAGAAGCCTTCGCACCGGGAGCCAATCCCATGCACGGGCGGGATACCAACGGTGCGGTTGCCTCCATGGCCACTGTGGCTAAGATGCCCTTTATGGATGCCCAGGACGGCATCTCCAACACCTTCTCCATCGTACCGGATGCTCTTGGCAAAAACGGAAATGCAGCAAAAAACCTGGTGGCACTGCTGGACGGCTACGCAGCAAAGGGCGGACATCACCTGAACGTAAATGTGTTTAACAGGGATACCCTTCTGAATGCACAGAAACATCCTGAAAAATATCCCCAGCTCACGATCCGCGTATCCGGTTATGCCGTAAACTTTATCAAACTGACAAAAGAACAGCAGGATGAAGTAATCTCCAGAACCTTCCACCAGAATATATAGGAAAAGGCAGGTGTCCACATGAAAGGATATATCCACTCCCTGGAGAGTTTCGGGACCGTGGACGGACCGGGTGTCCGCTATGTTGTATTTTTCCAGGGCTGTCCCATGCGCTGCCTGTACTGCCACAATCCCGATACCTGGAAGCCGGGGGAAGGCACCCTCATGGATACGGAGGAGATCATCGCATCTATGGACCGGAACCGTGCCTTTTACGCCACAGGCGGACTGACCGCCACCGGAGGGGAGCCTCTTTTACAGCTTCCCTTCCTGACTGAACTGTTTGAAAAGGCCAAAGCCCAGGGTATCCACACCTGTCTGGATACCTCCGGCGTCACATTCCGGGCAGACAGTCCGGATTATCTGAAAAAGGCAGAGCGGCTTTTAAAAGCTACCGATCTGGTGATGCTGGACCTTAAGCATATCCGGGAAGATGAGCACAAAAGCCTGACTGGACATTCCAACAAAAACATTCTGGATTTCGCCAGGTATCTGGACACCCACCAGGTTCCTCTCTGGGTCCGCCATGTAGCTGTACCGGGTATTACCTTTGACCGGGACTCTCTATTTTCCCTGGGTATTTTTCTCGGTTCCCTAAAAAATCTAAAAGCCGTGGAAGTGCTCCCCTATCATTCCATGGGAAAAGTCAAATACGATAACCTGGGACTTCAATATCCTTTGTGTGACACGAGACAGCTCACAAAAGAAGAGGCCCGGACAGCTTACGAGATCATTCTGGACGGAATAGAAAATGTAACCCATACAAGGTTCCTCTCTCATTACACCTGACACTGCGCCTGCCGGAGAAATTAAAATCCGGCAGGCCTTTTTAGTTACGGTTCACAGACCACTGTACCGGGAGGCGTTTTCATGCCGGAAGCATGAAAATCCCGAGGCAGGCAGCGCGATATGGGGCAGAATGTCCATATCTGTGCATCCCGAAGCGTGTTACCGGACACGGAGTGAACAGCAGTCTTTTTTATTCTTTTCTCTTTCGACAGCTCTCGACATTCTTTTAAGATTGTATTATACTTTGATACAAAGCTGCATTTTCACCTCATCAGGAAAACTCCCGCTTAATATAAGCGGTGAGTGTGACCGGCCTATGCAGAACAGGGGGATTTTTATTATGAAACTAAGTATGTGGATGATCGCCAACAGGCTCAAGCCGCTGAATCCGGAATCTCAGATCAGTGACAACACGCCTGCTGTTTTAAAAAGCGCCCGACGTGCCTATGCTACCAACTGTGTTTATGTGTTTCCCAGCGGAAATGATGTGATCTGCCAATGGGAAAATGACATCATCAAACTAAAAGACATACAATTTGACGAAGCATTTGAAATTATCCAGGGTATTTTTGATTTCTATGAGGATTGGGATGCTTCTATAACTGCCGCTGCCGAACAGTGTGATTATCAGAAGATCCTGGATGAGAGCTGGCACTGCTTTCACAATCCTATGGTCCTTCTTGATGCCAACTGCAATGTTCTGGCATACAGCAGACAGTATAAGGAGGTCTATGTGGATGAGGAGTGGGCGCATCTTATGGAATATGGCTGCAGTTCCATTGACAGCATCCGTTTCATGCGGCGTGACTGCACAGACCAGAATTTCTTTAACCAGGGTGCCACCAAATACCATTTTGACCGGAAGGCCCTCTCTGACTGCCTCTCCTCCTTTATCTATTATGACCATGCACAGTGCGGACGCATCACTTTGGTGGAGCGGAACCGGAGACTGAACCACGGGGACTGCCAGCTTCTGGACCGCATCACACGGCTTCTGGCTGTTTCCATGGGGAAAACGGGTCCCGCGGCCCCTCCGGACAGTGACCACTACAGTGTTTTCCGTGATTTGATCAAGGGAATACCGGTCGGTGACAGAGAACTTGACCGACAATTGGAAGTCAATGACTGGTCCACAGAGGATACCTACGGTCTCTGGGTCTTTCACGGGGAGAACGGGGTTCTGGAAGAACAGGTACTTCTTCTGGCTGCCCATATGATATCCCAACAGCTTCCCCACTGTGAGATCTTCTGTCTGGACGGCGGCGTGGTGCTTCTCTATAATGAAAAGAAAGAGACTAGCGATACCTTGAAGCACCGTCTGAGCCGGCTTGTCCGCCACAACCACATGGCCGCAGGCATCAGTCTTCCGGCCTGTTTTTTAAAAGATCTCCGGTTTCACTACAAACAGGCGCTCTTTGCCCTGGAAGAAAGGCAGCCTGACAAACATTATTATGATTTTTATCCCAGGGCCATTGATTATATTATCAAAAACAGTACCCCTGATGTTCTCCTGGCAGCCTGCCATCCGGACATCCTCCGGTTCCACCGTCTGGATCTGAAGCAGCCCACGGACCGGGTGCGCACCATGGAAGCCTACCTGAACAATGAGCGTTCTCTTCTGCACACCTCAGAGGAATTGTTTGTCCACAGGAATACACTGGTATACCGGATCAAAAAGATGACGGAGGAACTCAGCTGCAATCTGGAGGAAGGCTATACCCGGGATTATATGAAGCTCTCCATCCGTATCTTAAAACTCTTTGGGTAAATTTTCACACCGCATATCTGCCGGCATTTTTGCAGGAGTCTGTATCTTTTTCTATACAGGCTCCTGCAATTTTTTAAGTTTTTTATACATATCTGCTATTTTTCTTTTACAGTACGAATAATCTACCTCTTTTTGATAAAAATTCGTATTTCCCAACCGTAGTTTTTCTTTTCCCACTTTCTTATAATCTATGTATAGTAGTTGCACGGCAATTCTGCACAACTTTCAAACAGTAGCTGCAGAAAAACGATTTTGCTGTACTTTCCGGAAAAAAGCGAAACCAACTGTCCACAACACAAAAATAAGAGAGCGAAAAGAAAAAGGAGGATCTGCATATGAGCACTTCTAAAAACCAGGTTGGCCTCAAAGAGACCATAGCCATATTATCTCTTTATTTTATATCCATGGGATTCACTGTGGTAACGCCTGCCATGGCGAAACTGGCAGCCGCGTTTCCTGACAATAACTTCTCCCTGATCTCCACCCTGCCTACCCTCTTCGTGGTATTTGCCACCTTATGGGCAGGTACTGTGGCAGGAAAAAAGGTAAAATACCGCACCCTGGCATTGACCGGCTGTATCATCTTCACTGTTTCCGGTACACTTCCCGCCATCGTGGACGGCTCCTTTGCCTTTATCTTAGTGACACGGGCACTGGTGGGCATCGGCCTCGGCCTTATGGCTCCTCTTGGAAACGCTCTGATCATCGGCCTGTATGAGGGCCAGAAACAGGCGGCTTACCTGGGATACGGCACACTGCTCATGAACGGCGGCGGAATTGTGCTGCAGATGCTTGGCGGCGCACTGGCTGATGTGGGCTGGAAAACCACTTTTTTCGGACACCTTCTGGGAATTATCTCTATCGTATGTCTGATTTTCCTGCCTGAACCGGCAAAAGCGCCAGTTCAGCCTGAAACCAACGGAAAACCGGCGGCAAAAGACAAAATATCACCATTTGTTTATGCCATTGCCATTTTGTTCCTGCTGTTCAATGTACTGAACTATCCTGTAATGCTGAATATGTCTCTGATGTTTGAAATGAAGGGTGCCGGCGGTGCAACCATGGCTGCAACTGCCCTGTCTCTCTATACAGTTGCCGGATGTGTGGCCGGTTTCCTGTTCGGTACTATATTTAAGATGATGAAACGTTTCTGCCTTCCTATTGCCTTCTTCCTTTGGGCCATCGGCGCTTACTGTATCTACATAGGAAAAACTATGGCAGTTATGTCCGCAGGTACTATTTTGATCGGATTTGCATTTTCAGTCATTATGCCTGCTGCTTTCACACTGGTTGGCATGCGCACTCCGCCTTCCACAGTGGCTATCGGAACCTCTATTATCATGGCATTGATGAACCTGGGCGGTTTCCTGAGCAGCTTCTGGCTTTCATTGCTGAAAACCATCTGCGGTGAAAATATTTACTCTCCTCTGCTGGTGGAAACTGTGATCATTGCGGTTCTTGGCGTTGTATTCCTGATCTACAACCCCTTCCCGAAACAGACCGAACAGTAAGACACCCCTTCACAGGAGGAACTTGTATGCTGACCAAAAGAGAAAATTTCCTGGAAACCATCCACGGGGGCAGACCTGACCGTTTTGTCAACCAGTATGAAGCTTTCCGGATACTTTACAATCCTGTTATGATGCACAATCCAATGCCCAATCCCGGAGATTTGGACGTGGTAAACGACTGGGGTGTGGTAAACTCCTGGCCTGCCGGAACACCGGGGCCTTTCCCGGTCCATAAACCGGAAACGATCGTCATCAAGGATATCAAGCACTGGAGAGATGATGTACATGCTCCCAATACGAAATATTCCGATGCGGAATGGGAGCCTTTTGTCAAACAGGCCGAGGAAGTAGACCGTAAGGAATACTTTGCCACGCCCTTTGCTGCTCCCGGACTTTTTGAACAGTGCCATCATCTGGGCGAGATTCAGAATACCCTCATCAATTTTTATGAGGAACCGGAATATATGCATGAGCTGATTGATTATCTGACCGAATTTGAGCTGTCCCTAGCGGAGGAGATCTGTACGCATTTAAAACCGGATGCCCTGTTCCATCACGACGACTGGGGCAGCCAGACTTCCACTTTTCTATCACCGGAAATGTTTGAAGAGTTCTATCTTCCATCCTATAAAAAGATTTATGGGCTGTACAGATCTATGGGTGTGGATGTGATCGTGCACCATTCCGATTCCTATGCAGCCACTCTGGTGCCTTATATGATCGAGATGGGAGTTGACGTATGGCAGGGAGTCATGTGTTCCAACCATATTCCGGATCTGATCGCAGAATACGGAGGAAAAATCTCTTTTATGGGCGGCATAGACAGTGCCAAAGTGGATTATGAAGGCTGGACCAGAGAAGTGATCGCAAGAGAGGTACGCCGTGCCTGTGATGAAAACGGCAGGCTATATTTCATCCCCAACACTTCACAGGGACTCCCCATGAGCACCTTCTCGGGTGTCTATGAGACAGTAACCGAAGAGATCAATAAATACAGTAAGATAGTTTTTGATCAATACCCATAAAACGGGCGCCCTGCAGTTTTGTCTGCAAGGGCGCCCCTCCTTTTATTCCTGTTGCTCTATATACGCTTTTATAAACTCATAGATCTGGTCCTCTGTAGGCGGACATCCCTTCAGGGAGTGGCGGAAGCATCCGGTACAGCTGCCTATCCCCAATTCACCTGATTTCTTTCGGAACCCCTGCCCGATACAGATTTTTGTCTTCAGTTTTCCGAAAAGCCCTTCCTCCTTCAGTTGATCCAGCGCGGGAATCAGATAGCCATAACAGGCACTGCAGGATTCCACCTCCTCCACAGCGTCCTGAAGCTCCACGATCTTTCTCTTAGCAGGCACATGGACTAAATGCTCCTGTTCGTTGCAGGTCCTGAACACCGCCTTTCGGAAGTCCGCGCTCCCCACACCAAGTCCTTCCGCCATTTTTATATACGGAACCTCCTCCGTCTCATAATTCAGCAGATGGCATACATAAGAATCACAGAGCACCGGGTCAGCGGCTGCCAGGATCCTGTCCATCACCACCGGGTTGCCGCCGTCCTCAAAATCCAGGTCCCCGCATATGTTGTCCACCACAATAAAATCCTGGTGCAGCACGGTGTTCAGGTGGGCGATAGGCTTGTGCAGTCCCATAGCATGAAAATGCCGTTTCTCTTTATTGGGGATCAGGCCTTTCATATTCTTCAACGCACAGGTGATCTTTGTCTGACAATGGCCTTTCAGCACAGGCACATTGATAAGAAAATCAAGAGCCAGGGCACTGTCACAGATCTGCAGATCCATTCCTGCACAGTTACAGGAGGTGGTACTGTCCTTCTGGGTATCCAGAAGCTCCACGCCGTATCTCTCTGCCAGCACATCATATCCGCACACTCGGAATGCCTCAGCGGTCCGGTCCCCCACCCAGGAACCCTCCAGGATCACCAGATTTCCATATTTTCTCTCCTGCAGGTATTCCACGATCCCTGCCACCACCTCCGGATGTGTGGTAGCTCCGTAAGAAGCCTCCGTGGGAGATACCAGATTAGGCTTAATTCCAATACGGCATCTCCTGTCCGGTATCCGTGCAGCAAGCTCCGCCTCTGTAAGGAGGCGCTTTGTCATGTCTTTGTGATCTTTTCCATGTATCATCAGAATCTCATTGTCTCTCATTGCTGATCCAGCTCCTTTTTTCTCCTGTTTACAGTCATCAAAATAGTACCATATATCCTGCGTATATGCTATACTTGATTTATGGATCTTCCGCGGGAAAGTTACTATTCAGCCTTCCGGCTTCATAGCAGCAAAAGCATGCACAGTTCTGCCCTTCAGGGTACAGACTGCATAAACCGCAGTCTGACCCGGTTGTCGCCGGATGGCTCCGCAGCTTCAGGCCCGCGGTATGCAAATACAATAAGAGAAAAGGATCGTATCGCTATGTACGAAGAATTGTATGAACCTCTTCCCCAGAAAGAGCCCTATCTAAAGCGTCTGGGACTTGCCGCGTTGCCTGCGGCTGACAAAAAAAATCTGGATCTTCTCATTTATTCGCACCAGCTCCATATTCCCTTTGAGGATTTGGATGTATGTGAATTTAAAAGGACCACCTCCTTAAGCATCTCCTCCCTGTACGAAAAAGTCATACTGAGAAAAAGGGGCGGATACTGCTATGAATTGAATGCCCTGTTCGCCTCACTGCTCACTGCCTGCGGTTATGAAGTCACACCGTGTATGTCCAGGATCTTGAGAGAATGTGATGACGAGTTTGTTCCTCCCATCTCCCACCGCATCAACCTTGTCAAAATGGACGGACAGCAGTATTTCTGCGACGTGGGATACGGCGGCCCCATGCCGGCCGGCGCTCTGCCTCTCCTTGACGGCTGGGAGGAGTGTATACAGGGACAGACCTTCCGGCTTGAGCAGGTGGATGCTTTTTGGTGGAATCTTCTCTACCGCTCCAAAGATACTTTTTCCACTGTTATGCGTTTTTCCCCGGTTCCCTGTGAGCCTGTTGATTTTGTGGCTTTAAATGCCTTTGCCTCCACCCACGAACACTCCGTTTTTCCACGTCTTCGCATGGTGAATCTGCGGACACTTCAGGGAAGCGTCTCCCTGATCGGGGATACCTTCACCCTCTCGGAAAATGGGAATAAAACCGTCCGACAGATCACAGAGGAAGAATTCCTGCCTATATTGGAACAGTATTTTCATCTCTGCATCTCCTGATTTGCGTCAAAGATCCCCCGGCTGCCGGATTTTATAAGGCCGCCGGAGGATTCTCCTGTTTTGGCCGTCACCCCCCGGCCGCCCCTTTCCCTGTCTGCTTAACCATAGCCCAGCGATGCTCCTCCAAAAAAAAGAGGAGTTTTATTTCCGCCTCATATCCCCCTTCCTCTATCCTGCAGATATACTCCAGTGTGGGGATTCCATTATAATGCTTTTCTTCTCTGCTCATGACATGGATATGGCGGATGGTGTGGATCTGCCCCTCCTCATCCTGGTATTTTAAAAGCTGCAGGCTGGTATCCCCTCTGCTGGTGAACCAGCAGCCCACAGCAATATTCTCCTGTTCTCCCCGGATACTTCCCGCATCGGCTTTCTCCATATGAATGTCTGTGCCAAATGCCATAAACTCCTCTCCTTTCAGTGGTCGCAGCGGTAACGCTTCTCCCTGGATATCCCGCCGCTCATATGGTCAATAGGCGAATCAAGGAACACGGCCCGCTTTACCGCATCCATGCCATACCGCCTGCGTATGGTGTCCACAGCCCGGTCCAGCCGCTCCAGTTTTCCGTAATCCCTTGTGTCAAAAAGTTCCATCTGCCGCATGGCATCCCAGTCCCGGATCCTGCCTGTGTGTATACCCAGATGCCGGACAGGACACCCATCCCATAGTTCCAGAAAAAGCCTGCAGGCATGGCGGTGCAGTTCCTCCGTAATATTCGTGGGAGCCGGAAGCCTGCACTGATGGGAGGACGTCCTGAAAAGGTAGTCCTTGACACTCACAGAAAGCACTTCCGCCTTCTTCCCATCCTTTCTGAGCCTGGCTCCCACTGTTTCCGCCAGGGCCAGCAGCACCAGAGAGGCCTGGGAGGATGTGGTCACATCTACGGGAATGGTGGTGGAATTTCCATATCCTTTGTTCGGCGGCGGCACAGCCTCCACCAGGGAAAAATCTCTCCCATTGGCAAAATTCCAGATAAGCTCCCCTTGTTTCTTCATATGCCTTCTCAGGATCTCCACATCTGTCTGTGCCAAATCCCCGATTGTGTAAATACCCAGATTATAAAGTTTTTTCGCCGAGGCCCTCCCCACAAAAAACAGTTCCTTGACCGGAAGGGGCCACAGCTTTTGCGGAATTTCATTTACAAAGAGTGTATGGGTCCTGTCCGGCTTTTTGAAATCCGAAGCCATCTTTGCCAGCAGCTTGTTTTCTGATATGCCGATATTGACTGTAAACCCCAGTTCCTCCCCAATCCTCTGGCGGATGGTATCTGCCGCCTGTATCGGAGGGCCAAAAAGTTTCTCTGTTCCGCTCATATCCATATAAGCCTCATCAATGGAATACTGTTCCACATCCGGAGAGTATTCTCTTAAAAGCTTTAAAAGGGCCCGGGAACTTCTGTCATACAGGCTGTAGTCCGGAGGCACGATCGTGAGAGGCCCGTATTTTTGCCGAGCCTCCCAGACAGAATCCCCGGTACGGATACCATATGCCTTTGCGGGCATGGATTTTGCCAGGATAATCCCTTGTCTCTGGTTCACATCCCCTCCCACTGCGGAAGGGATATCCCGCAGATCCAGAGTCTCACCTCTGTATTTTCTCCTGTATACCGCCTCCCAGGACAGATAAGCAGAATTCACATCCACATGAAATATGATCTTCTCCATTTTTATCACCTCATTACATTCTATTCCTGTATAAATTATATCAGAACATATGTTCTTTTTTAAATAGGTGATTCATGGAAAAAGGACCTGCTACTGCAGGTCCAGTGTCTGTTGTTCATATTCTGTACTTTTATCCAGCATAACCGGCGTCTGTCCAAGGATAGCCTCTGCTTTCTGTCTGCTGAAAATCCAGTCCCGGATCTGCCGTTCCTCCAGGATCAAAGGCATTCGGTCGTGAATCCGGCTCATAGAGTCATTTGCCTCAGTGGTCAGGATCACAAACCGCTCCTCCTCCCCATACTGATCGTAAATGCCAGCCAAATATAATATTCTGCCGTCAGGTCTTGTAAAGGTATATTTTTCTTTCTTCTTATTCCACTCATAGAAGTTTTTGGCCGGGATCACACATCTGCGGAGAAGAAGACTGTCACGAAATGTTCTCTTCTCCAGTGCCGTCTCCTGCCTTGCATTAAAGATCACACGGCTCTTCTCAAACCCGGGGAATCCCCAGGCAAGTTCCTCGCCGCACAGTTCCCCGGCCCTTCCTGTAACCACCGGTGCGCTCTGGGAGGGAAATACATCCCGGCTATGATCTTCCAGCAGTTTTTTATCAATCTGGCGCACCAGTTTTTCCATTTCTCTGATCGTATCCTCATCAATATAGTATCTGCCGCACATAAGGCCCTCCTGTCCATTTCCATTCCTCTTGATCTCCCGTGCGAAAAGGAGATGCGATCACTCGCATCTCCCCCGTTCTCACACCTCTGTAAAGGTATATCTCTCCTTTACGCCGTTGGTCACAACTTCATACACAACGGAACCATCCTCACGCTCTGTCTTTTCACAGGTAGAAACTTTGCTGGTCATACCTTCCATGTAAACATCCAGGTCATCGGCATCCACTTCTTTGATCTGGGAATCCGGATGTCCGTCACACAGGTTATAGATCTCATGAATCAGTTCATAATGTTTCATACACAATACCTCCTTGTATTCACCGGTTTTTATATCTTTATTATAAACGAATTTCCTGATTTTTACAAAGCTTCTTTTTTATTTTTCAGTTTTTTTAGTTTTTCCGTTATTTTTATAAGTCTTTGTAACGGTAAAGGAGCTGAACACTCACGAATGTTCTTTCTTCCACCGGAGCACAGACTCCAAACGCTCCTTGACGTTCTTCTCCTCCCCCTGTTCTGTGGGATGATAATAACGCCTGTCCTTCAGCGAATCCGGCATACACTGCATGGTACTTAATTTTTCCTGCGTATCATGGGCATAAACATAGCCCTGCCCATAATCCAGTTCCTTCATAAGCTTTGTGGGCGCATTGCGAAGCTGTAAGGGTACCGGTTCCGCTCTCTTATTCTTCACGTCTTCCTTGCATTGCTCACAAGCTGCATATAAGGCATTGGATTTGGGCGCCATGGCAAGATATGTGACCACATGCGTCAAATGCACATCACATTCCGGCATTCCCAGAAAATGACATGCCTGATAAGCCGCCACTGCCACCTGCAGGGCATGGCTGTCCGCCATTCCGATATCTTCACTGGCAAAACGTATCAACCTTCTGGCAATGTAAAGGGGGTTTTCCCCACCCTCCAGCATCCGGCACATCCAGTAAATAGCTGCATCCGGGTCACTGTTCCGCATGGATTTGTGCAGGGCAGATATGAGGTTGTAATGCTCCTCCCCCGTTTTATCGTATAACAGGGACTTTCTGCTTATACACTGCTCCATCCCTTCCCTGGTCACTGTAATGCCCTCTGTGGTGATCTCTCCGTTCAAAACTGCCATTTCCAGGGTATTGAGAGCGGTTCTGGCATCACCGTTGGCAAAAGCTGCAATCGCTGTGAGCTGTTCCTCTGAGATATCCACGTTCTGACCGCCGAACCCTGCCGGATTCTCCAGGGCATGTTTTAAAAGCTTCACCAAATCCTTTTCCTCCAAGGCCTTCAGCACAAAAACCTTGCACCTTGACAGCAGAGCCGCATTGATCTCAAAAGAAGGGTTCTCCGTGGTAGCTCCAATGAGTGTGATACTGCCCTTTTCCACATAGGGAAGAAACGCATCCTGCTGGGCTTTGTTGAAACGGTGGATCTCGTCCACAAATAAAACCGTGCGTATCCCCATCCGCCTGCCGGTCTCCGCATGGCTCATGACGTCTTTGATCTCCTTGATCCCGCTGGTCACGGCACTGAAATTAATAAAGTCAGCTTTTGTTCTGCCTGCAATGATACTTGCCAAAGTGGTCTTTCCCACGCCCGGAGGTCCCCAGAAGATCATGGATGAGATCTGGTCCCGCTCAATAAGCTGGCGCAGCATCTTCCCCTTCCCCAGGAGATGTTCCTGCCCTGCAAAATCTTCCAGGCACTCCGGCCGCAGCCGGCTGGCAAGAGGAGCGCTCTGTCCCCTGTCATCAAACAATGTCATCTGTTCCATATCCGTACCTCCCACCTGTACACGAACCTATATGACTCTATTTATCATTTTACCAAACATCAGTTTGGTTGGCAATCTTTTTGTTTCCTAACCACTTGACAAATTTTCCATAGCACTGTATAACATAAGTTATATAACAATCGTAATATTAGAGGAAAAAAGATGCCAAAACAAAAGATCACAAAAAAAATGATCCTGGATGCTGCCTTTACCCTTCTGCGCACACAGGGACATGAAGCTGTGAATGCCAGGAGCATTGCCACCCAGGCCGGCTGTTCCGTACAGCCTATCTATAGCTGCTATGCCAATATGTCGGAGCTTATGCAGGATTTATTTCTGTATACACAGCAATATTTGACTGCATATATAGAAAAAAATGCGGACAAAAGCTATTATTTTGCGTCTATCGGACGATGCCATATTAGATTGGCCAGAGATGAAAAACATCTGTTCTGCTTCCTGTTTTTATCGAAATATATGTATGTCAGCAGCGTGGAAGGTATTTACAGGCAATGTGCAAGGCAGGATGTCACCAAGGATATCATGAAAACCTTATCGGTCAGTGAAGCGGCCGCCAAGCGGCTTTATCTGCATATGATGCTGTACACACACGGCATCGCTTCCATGATAGCTACCGGGGCTGCGGATATTCCGGATGAGGAAATCCATGAACTGGTCAACTCCGCATTCTATGCATTTCTTGATCAGATAAAGGAGGAAAAACTGAAATGAAATTGATCATCCATGATTTGGCCGAAGATACCCTTAGGAGGGTCCTTCCGCAAATTACTGCTGAGGATATGGTGATAACGGATAACGAAAGCATACACCCCTGTATCGGATGTTTCGGATGCTGGCTGAAGACACCCGGCGTCTGTATCATCAAGGACACCTATGGGCAGATGGGAAAAAACATTGCAATGTGCAGTGAGATGCTGATCATCAGCCAATGCGTTTACGGCAGTTACAGCCCCTTTGTCAAAAATGTTCTGGACAGGAGTATCCCCTATATCCATCCATATTTTACTGTCAAAAACGGAGAAATGCATCACCGGCAGCGGTATAAAAGAGACTTTGACTTGAAGGTCATTTTCTACGGAAATGATATCACGCCCAAAGAAAAAGAAACCGCGGAAAAATTAGTGAAAGCAAATACAGTCAACTTTTACTCTACGGTGGAGTCCGTCACGTTTCTGGATTCCATTCAAGAAATGGAGGCATTAAAACTATGAAAATATCCCTGATCAACGGAAGTCCCAAGGTGAAGGACAGCGCATCCGGCCTGATATTAAAAGAGCTGCAGACCCTGCTTTCCCCTGAACATGAAATAGTAAATCTGCATTTCACAAAGAAACAGCCATGCAAAAATGATTTGGAACTTCTGCAGGACTGCGATGTGATGGTCTTTGCATTTCCTCTCTATGTAGATTCTCTTCCTTCACACCTGTTATCATGCCTGATTTCGTTGGAGGAATATCTGAAAAATGCCGCCTTTTCTCAAACCTGTACGGTCTATGCCATGGCAAACTGTGGATTTTACGAAGGACATCAAAATACACTTGCCCTGGATATCGTGAAAGCCTGGTGTGCCAGAGCCGGTGTTATCTGGGGCGGCGGCCTTGGGATCGGTGCAGGAGGAATGCTTCCCATGATAAGCGGTATAACTGCCGGACAGGGACCTAAAAAGAACCTTTCCAGTGCACTGTATACACTGTCGGATTGGATTTCCCATAAGGAAACCGGAGAAAATATATGCTTTTCCCCTAATTTCCCCAGGATTTTATATAAGCTGGCAGGCGAGATGGGCTGGCGGCAGGCAGTGAAAAATAATGGACTGTCCCGCCGGGACTTATGGAATAAACAAGTCTGATTCCGTAAGGTTCCTCAGCTCCTCAGTATTTTATCCATTGCCTTTCCTTTGGCAAGCTCGTCTATCAGTTTATCCAGATATCTGATATCCTGCATCAGCGGTTCTTCGATGTCCTCCACTCTGACACCGCATATTGTGCCTTTGATCAGCTTTCTCTTTGGATTCATTTGAGGTGCGTTTTCAAAAAAACCGGCGTAGGTTACAGTCTTTTCAGCCATGGTCTCAATCTCGCTTTGACTGTAACCTGTAAGCCAGCGGATGATTTCATCCACTTCGGCTTTTTCTCTTCCTTTTTTTAATGCTTTGTTCACAAGAAGCTGGTAAATCTTTGGAAAGCTCATCTGATATACCTTATCATTATTCATACACACCGTCTCCTTTTTACTCACATAACGCGGTCTCCTCTGGCATTTCAGCCATATTAGTTACTGTACACTCCGTGTCCAGTAACACGCTTCGCGATGCACAGATATGGAGCATTCTGCCCCATATCGCGCTGGCTGCCTCGGGATTTTCATGCTTTCAGCATGAAAACGCCTCCCGGTACAGTGGCCTGTGTACAATAACCCATATTATACTATCCATTCACAAGAAATACCATACCCATTGACAGGCCCTCCGCAAATTTTTATAATACTTGTAATGACAAAGCGCTGCACAACGCGGCGGGAAAGAAGGAAAAATGAAGACACTCTCCATAGGTAAATCCGATTTGCGTTCTCCGTATATTGCCATGGGAACCTGGGCCATCGGCGGCGGTACCTGGTGGGGCGAGAACGATGACGCCCTCTCTGTCCGTACGATCGAGGAGGCCATGGACCATGGCATTTGCTGGTTCGATACAGCTCCTGTCTACGGCATAGGCCACAGCGAAGAGATTGTGGGCAAGGCCCTGAAAGGAAAGCGGAGTAAAGTTCTGCTCTCCACCAAATGCGGTCTGGAATGGGATTACGAAACGCCCTGCTTCCACAAAGTCATGGAAGGCCGCAATGTGTACCGGGATTTATCCCCCAAAGGCATCCGTAAGAATCTGGAGGACAGCCTGCGCCGTCTGCAGACAGATTATATTGATATCTACTACACACATTGGCAGTCACCTGATTTTTCCCTCTACCCTCTGGAAGAGACCGTGGGGGTGCTGATGGATCTGAAAAAAGAAGGCAAGATCCGTGCGGTGGGAGCCTCCAATGTAAATGCGGACATCATCCGCCAATACTGCCGCCTGGGACAGCTTGATGTCATCCAGGAAAAGTACAGCATTGCGGACACCCGGATTGCTCAGGAGCTGGTTCCCGTATGCAAAGAATACCAGGTATCCATTCAGGCCTATTCTCCGCTGGAGCAGGGACTGCTGACCGGAAAAGTAACCATGGAGACTGTGCTCTCCCCTACGGATGTGCGGAACAAAAACCGATTCTGGAAAACGGAAAACCGCAGACAGCTTGTGGATATGCTGAGAGAATGGACACCTCTCACGGAAAAATACCACTGCTCCCTTGCCAGTCTGGTCATCTGTTATACTGCCTCCACCATCAGCGATCTGAACATCCTGTGCGGCGCCAGGAAGCCGGAACAGATTCTGGATAATGCCAGAGCGCTGGAACTTCATCTGCAGGATGAGGATATCAGCCGCATGACAGTCCAGCTTGAAAAGGTGCGCAGTCATCTCCTTTAACGAGAAGGATACAGACAATCATCTCCCCTGATGGTTGTCTGTTTTTTATTCAAGACAGCCAAACGTTCGGGAAGTGTATTCTCTGTTGTTACCGAAAACAAGTCTTGGAAACCACTCTGAAAATATCGGTAAAATATCTCAGAATCCTCTTGACATTCATCTACTATAATTGTAGAATATAGTCAACAACTACATTTGTAGAATTTTAGATATCTACCCATACACATCCGCCTGTTTCTGGGCGTGTTTGCCACTCGAATTCGGCAGTCTGTACCGATTGCCGGAAAGAATTTATACTACAGAGAACTATGGTCCTGTCTGCTTTTTTAAGGGGGTTTTGTATATGCAGAATTTTATCATCAATATACTTAGAATTAATATTTTTGCAGCGGTATGTATTTTTATCACTGTGGTCATCGCCAGATTTTTAGGGCGAAGATATTCCGCCCGGTGGAAATGCGCCATATGGCTCCTGCTGTCTGTTGTCCTCCTCTTTCCTGTAAATCTGACAGGGAGGACTGCACTTGTGCAGATGGAAGTTCCCCTTCCCAAGCCACAAAACACAGGTCTTTTTGATTGGGGGAACAAGACCTCCGCAGCAGACAATGCGGCTGTCCAATCTTCAGACCAGCCGTCCTTGTACCCTCCTGCAGATTCCCAGCAGCTGGGAGCAGCCGCAAATTCGCAGCAGCTGGCGTCATCGGAAGATTCGGGGCAATTGACGTCATCGGAAGGTTCACAGCAATTGACATCATCGGAGGGTTCGCAGCAATTAACCCCATCGGAAGGTTCGCAGCAATTGACGTCACCGGTTTCCGGCAGAGCATGGACTCCTGATGTTTTTCAGATCATCACTGTTATATGGCTGTCCACAGCACTGCTTCTCTTTCTCTTCCGCATGTTCACTTATTTTGCAGCTCTCAAAAAGCTGAAACGCTGGAGTTCACCTATGCGGGATGAGATCACACTGGACCTTTACCGTTCCAGGTGCAGACTGCTGGATATCAGCAAAAAGCCGCGCCTATTAGAAAACAGCAGCTTGTCCACACCTTTGCTGGCAGGTTTTACGGACACTTGTCTGTACCTGCCCAAAGAGGATTATTCTCCGCAGGAACTCGACTTTATCTTCCGCCATGAACTGTGCCATTACCGGCGCAGAGACCTGTGGTTTAAAGGCCTGCTGTTTCTGGTGCGCAGTCTGTACTGGTTCAATCCCGCCCTCTCTTTTATGCAGAGAGAGGCAGAGAAAGATTTGGAATTCACCTGTGATGAGCATGTGATCCGGGAATTCCCCCAGACCTCCCGCCTTCGGTACAATGAACTTCTTCTGAGGACCGCTGCTCATTCTGACAAAAACCTTTCCCGTCTGACGGCCGGGCTCAATGACAGTGTTTCCGGTTTCAAAGAAAGGGTACATAATGTAATGGAAGCCGGCAGACGAAAAAAAGGCCGTATTCCCGCTCTGTTTCTTATTCTGGTTTTTTTATGCTCCGTGCTTTTTATTGGCTGTTCCCTGAAACCCGATGATACGTCTTCCCAAACCTCATCTGCCACAGAGCAGACCCGGCAGGAGGATGCTTTTGATCCTTCCTACGGCAGCACAAAAAAAGACAACACGGAATCCCGGGACGAACCCGCAGAAAAAAAAGAAAACCTTTCCGAAACAAAAAATGAGCCGGTGAAGATACCATTAAAGACAGAAGTCCCTCAAGATCAGGAACCTAAAAACACAGAACCCGAAAATGCAGAGATGAAAACAGAACCAACCCCCGAAGAATTCGTGATATTTGACAGCAACACCAAAGTGCTTACCCAGCAGGACACAGCAAACCTGTCCGAGGAAGAACTGATGTATGCCAGAAATGAAATCTATGCCCGCCACGGATATATTTTTACTGACCCTGCTATCAAAGGCTATTTTGAAAGCAAATCCTGGTATAAACCACAGTACACCCAAGACCAGTTTTCTGATTCACTTTTTAATACCACAGAAGTACAAAACATACAATTTCTGCTGTCACAAGAAAATGCCCAAGATGGTCCGGCCGTTTATCAGGGGGACGGATACTCGTTCCAATATCCGGCAGAATGGCAGGATAAACTTGTCTTTGAACCCACCGAGGTTGGAGTCGCAGGTGTTTTAAAAGAACAATATGAACTGCGTCAGAGCGGACAGTCTGAAAGATTTGGTAATATATTTACAATCTTTAAACGCGAACAGCCTGATGATAATCCTGATTTTCAATATCTGGGGCAGGGTCCTGACGGAATGTATTACTACTTTTATATCGCACAGGGTGTTACGCATGAAGAAACACAGGAGATGAACGATGCATACAGCAGACTTGATTTTTCCTGGGAAAGAGCACAGATCATTCCGAATACCTTTACCTTCAATTAACCTATCATCCCCGTCTGATCCGCAAACTAAGTAACGCACATCTGCCAACAAGCAATTACGCCCCGCCTGATGGTATCCGGCAATGAGAATGCACACGGTGCTCTCTCACTGCGGATATCAACAGACAGGGCGTTTCTGTCCATAAGCTATGCCGTTTCCTCGGCAAAGTTTCCTGTATACAACTGGTAATACTTGCCTTTCTCCTCCATGAGCTGGTCATGGGTTCCTCTCTCAATGATCCTTCCCTGCTCCAGAACCATAATGCAGTCAGAATTCCGCACCGTTGAAAGCCGGTGGGCAATGACAAAAGTGGTCCTTCCCTTCATCAGTCTGTCCATGCCCTGCTGCACCAGAGTCTCTGTCCTGGTATCAATGGAGGATGTCGCCTCATCCAGGATCAGCACCGGCGGATCAGCCACCGCGGCTCTTGCAATAGCCAGAAGCTGCCTCTGTCCCTGGCTTAAATTGGAACCATCCCCGGTAAGCATGGTGTCATATCCGTCCGGGAGACGGCGGATGAATCCGTCTGCATTTGCCAGCTTTGCGGCTGCCCTGCACTCTTCATCGTCAGCGTTCAGCCGGCCGTAACGGATATTTTCCATAACGGTTCCGGTGAACAGATGCGTATCCTGGAGCACCATGCCCAGAGAACGGCGCAGGTCTGATTTTCTGATCTTGTTGATATTGATATTGTCATATCTGATCTTTCCGTCCTGAATATCATAGAAACGGTTGATCAGGTTTGTGATCGTTGTCTTGCCCGCACCGGTACTTCCCACAAACGCTATTTTCTGTCCGGGTGTGGCAAACAGTTTTATATTATGGAGCACGATCTTGTCGTCATTATATCCAAAGTCCACATCATGGAAGGTAACATCCCCCTCCAGTCTCTGGTACGTGACGGTTCCATCCGCTTTATGGGGATGTCTCCAAGCCCACATTCCTGTCCTAGCTTCACTTTCCCCAAGGCTTCCGTCCGGCTGTTCTTTTGCATTGACCAGCTCTACATAGCCATTGTCCACTTCAGGCTCCGCGTCCAGAAGCTTGAAGACACGGTCCGCACCTGCCATAGCCATGACAATGCTGTTCATCTGCTGGCTGATCTGGGTAACAGGCTGGGTAAAGTTCTTATTCAGTGTCAGGAAAGACACCAGGGTCCCGAGCGTCAGACCTCCCAATCCCTTCAAAGCCAGAACCGCTCCCAGCACAGCACAGAGCACGTAGCTGATATTGCCCAGATTGCTGTTCACAGGCATCATGATATTGGCAAAGGTGTTGGCCTTATCGGCACTGTCGCGAAGCTTCTCATTCAGTTTCCTGAAGTCCTCCACACTCTTCTCTTCATGACAGAACACTTTTACTACCTTCTGTCCTTCCATCATCTCCTCTATATAACCGTTTACCTGGCCCAGGTTTTTCTGCTGTTCTCCAAAATATCTGCCGGACTTAGCACTTAATTTCTTAGTGACCACCATCATGATACCTATCATCACCAGTGTCATAAGTGTCAGCGGAACATCCAGGACGATCATGCTGACAAATGTGATCACAATGGTCACTGCCGAATTTACCACCTGCGGAATACTCTGGCTGATCAGCTGGCGGAGTGTATCCACGTCATTGGTGTAAACAGACATAATATCCCCGTGTGCGTGTGTATCAAAAAACTTGATCGGCAGGGATTCCATATGTGTAAACAGATCCACGCGCAGGTACCTGAGAGTCCCCTGGCTGATGTATACCATGATCCGATTGTAGGCAAACGCGCACAATACACCTACTGCATAAATCCCAACAAGTGTAAGCAGTGCATTTTTAAGAGGCCCGAAATCAGGATCCGACATTTTCGTCATAGGAATAATATAATCGTCGATCAATTTCTGCATGAACAGGGTTCCGCACAAGGTAGCCAGCGCTGTAGCCACAATACAGACCACTACCACAGCGAAAAGCCCTTTGTAATTTTTCATCATGTATCCCAGCGTCCGTTTCAGGACCTTTCCCGCATTGTCTACTTTGGGTCTGGGGCCATGGGCATTCATGCCCGGGCCTTTTACTGCTTTTACATTTTCTGCCATTATGCTGCACCTCCTGTCTTATTTCCGGTCTGGTCAAAATCACCGCCGCCCTTAATCTGGGTGTCATAAATTTCTTTGTAGATCTTATTGGTGGCAAGCAGGTTTTCGTGCGTGTCAAAACCGTTCACCCTGCCCTCATCCAGGACCAGGATCCTGTCTGTATCCTGCACACTGGAAATCCTCTGCGCAATGATAAGCTTGGTGGTTCCCGGGATGGCCTTTGTGAAGGCGCTTCTGATCTTCGCGTCCGTTGCAGTATCCACGGCACTGGTGGAATCATCCAGGATAAGCACCTTAGGTTTCTTCAGCAGCGCCCTTGCAATACACAGCCTCTGCTTCTGCCCTCCGGACACATTGGTTCCTCCCTGTTCAATATAGGTCTCATATTTGTCAGGGAACTGTTCGATAAATTCATCTGCGCAGGCCTGGCGGCATGCCTCCACACACTCCTCTTTTCCAGCCTGCTCATTTCCCCATCTCAGGTTCTCCAGTATAGTTCCTGAAAAGAGGACATTTTTCTGCAGCACCACAGCAACCTGATTTCTCAGTTCCTCCATATCATAACTTCTCACATCTTTGCCGCCTACGGCCACAGAACCTTCCGTCACATCATACAGACGGCTTATGAGACTCACAAGACTTGACTTTCCGCACCCGGTCCCCCCAATGATCCCTATTGTCTCTCCTGCCCTGATATGCAGGTCAATATCTGTCAGGGTCGCTTTTCCGCTGCCGTGTTTGTAAGAAAAATCCACATGGTTAAAATCAATCCGGCCATCCGGTATGATCTTATCCGGATTCTTGGGATTGACCAGATCAGCCTCTTCATTCAGAACCTCGGCTATACGTCTTCCGCTTGCCGCGCTCATGGTAACCATGACAAATATCATGGAGAGCATCATCAGAGACATGAGGATTCCCATAATATAGCTGAACATGGAAGTCAGCTCACCTGTTGTCAAATCCCCCACAACAATAAACTTTGCTCCGAACCAGGAAAGTGCAATGACACAGAAATAGATAACAAACATCATCACAGGACCATTCAGGGAGAGCAGCTTCTCCGCTTTTACAAAGAGGCGGTACAGATTTCCTGCCGCTTTTGTAAATTTCTCATTCTCGTAATCTTCCCGCACATAGGCTTTGACTACCCGGATGGCTGATACATTTTCCTGGACACTGGCATTCAGCTCATCATATTTTTTGAACACAACATCAAAGATCTTCGTAGTCCTGCTCATGACAAAGATCAAAACTACGGCCAGGACCACAATGGCAGCCACAAAGATCAGGCTCAGCCTGGCGTTAATGAAAAAGCACATGAACATACTGCAGATCAAGGTAAACGGTGCGCGGACCGCAATCCTTAAAATCATCTGATACGCATTCTGTACATTGGTAACATCTGTTGTCATACGGGTTACCAGACCTGCGGTACTGTATTTGTCAATATTAGAAAAAGAAAATGTCTGTATATTGTCGTACATAGCTTCCCTCAGATTACAGGCCAGACCTGAGGATGCGCTTGCCGCATAACGGCCTGCCAGAACTCCGAAAAGCAGACTGAGCATGGCAAATACCAGCATAACGGTACCGTACTGATACACCTTTCCTATATTGCCAGCCTCAATCCCCTCATCAATAATGGCCGCTGTGATAAATGGGATCAAAACCTCCATCACCACCTCCAGGGCGGCATAAAGCGGTGTCAGCAGGGAAGCCTTCTTATATTGCTTCACCTGCGAGAGTAATGTCTTAATCATGTTGTAAGCCTCCTGTTCCTTGTTGCTTTAAATTTTTTAACATCCTTCCCAGCAATTCTGTGAGAAGAAGCTTTTCCCCCTCGGTAAATCCCTGATACATACAGCCTTCCAGGTCTCTGAATCCCTGTTCTATCTCACCCTTTAACTCATCCGCCTTCTCTGTCAGATGGATATGCTTCAGCCTCTCATCCAATGAATCAGAGGCAAAGCTTATGTATCCTCCGTTCTTCAGTTTTTTCAGGAGAGATGACACGTTTGCCTTTGACAAGCCCAGGGATATATGAAGGTCTCTGGCACAGATATCCTGTTCCTCATGGTCTGTCAGATATCCCAGAACATTACACTGGGAAGCAGACATCCCGTGCTTTACCATCATGGCATTGCCGATGGACTCCATAGCCAGATTCAGCTTTTTCAGCAGACGCATCACATTTTCATCCTTTTCCTTCTGCATATTTTTTCTCCTTATCTGAAACAAGTTTGTAACTATTCAGCAGGTCTGCACATCCGCCGGGCTTACCATGGAAAGTATTCCAAAGCCGGGCAGAAATCCCATCGCCCAGGGCGATCCGCATGGTTTCTGCCTGTAACTGAGGGTACTGAACCGTTACACAAGTTCGATTACAGACTGTTTCCTTACAAACTAGTTTTACACCCATTTTCCTTGAATGTGAATTAGAAAAATGTTATCATTAATAAAGAATATTAATCAATATCCTTATTCTATTTTTATTATATATAGAAAATGTGTGTGGAAAGGAGTATTTATGAATACCGTTCAATTGGAATGTTATATGGCGGTGGCCGAGAATTTGAATTTTGCCAGAGCTGCCGAACAGCTTCACATTACACAGCCTGCCGTTACCCATCAAATCAATTCCCTGGAAGCAGAGCTGGATGTAAAACTGTTCAGACGGACCACCCGAACAGTGGAACTGACCGCCCCAGGCTGGGTCTTTTGGGGATATGCCAAGGACATCCTGGCAAAGACAGCCCAGGCAAAAAACAGACTTGCCGGGCACTTTGAAGATCAGATACAGCCTTTTGTCATCGGATGCCACAGCCCCTTTGAGCTGACCCTGCTCCCGGAGGTACTGCGGCAGCTTGCAAAAGACTATCCTCAGGTGCACCCTGAGATCAAGATGGTCCCCTTCCAGGCCCTGAGAAACCTTCTGCAGGAGGAAACCCTGGATGTGATGCTGGGATTCGGTGAGGAAAAAGAAAAGAAAAAAACAGGTACTTATGTGGAGCTGGCCAGGGCACCGGTTGTCTGCGTGGCTGCCCGCGGCCATGCTCTGGCAGAAAAAAGTGCTGTCACTTTGGAGGAACTGCACCAGGGCCGCCTGATTCTGTGCGATCCCCACAAATCCTCCCCCGTGATCACAGAAATGCAGGGAAGGCTCATCAGCACGCGCCCTCCCTCCCGGATGTTCTTCAGTGAGAATATAGAATGCGCACTGACCTTTGTAAAGGCCGGCCTTGGCTTTACTATTTTACCGGATATGCCCCTTATGCGCAGTGATGAGCTGTGTTATATTCCCGTAAAAAACACAGCACCGGCCTCCTTTGGGCTTTATTACAAAACCCTCCAGAACAATCCGGTGCTACGCAGCTTTATACGAATCATAAAAGATTATTCACAACAACTGAAATGACAGAACGATTCAGCCCAGATCACCTGCTGCCTTTATTTTTACCCGGTTGGTGTTTCCCGGATAGTAGGCAAGAGGGACATCCTCCATATCAATGATCTCCACCGTCTCCTCTATGGCGCCAGCCTCCACTGCCATAGCTATGGCCTCTTTTCTGGCCCCGGCCAGAGCCTCCTCCCTTGGAACCACATCAAAATCCATGAGTTTTTCATAAGTTCCGCTTACTTTGGAGATCGCGGAGCCAATGGCATTGGCTGTCCGGGCATGTTCCGGGTTCACACTGCGGCTGGTACCCTCCAGCTCTTTTGGAAGAATGATGGAACCGCCGCCCACCATGATAACTTCCACATCCTGGCTGGAAACCTTCATGGCGTCAATCCCTTCCTCCACCATTGCTTTTATTACGCCCATGGCTTTTTCTGCAAAATCCAGGTCTATATGGGACACCTTCTCCCTGTCTCCGATCTGCACCATTCCCAGGCGGACAGCAATGTCCGTGGCAGTCACCACATCGCCGCCGAACACAAGGGCTTTCTCCGTAATGCGGTATCCCACACTGTCAGGCCCCACCGTCACTGTACCGTCCTCTCTCTCATGTACCACAGAACCGCCTCCAAGTCCGATGGAAAACACATCCGGCATACGGAAATTGGTGCGCACACCGCCAATGGTCACAGCAACGCTGGATTCCCGCGGGAATCCGTTCTGGATGACACCCAGGTCTGTGGTGGTGCCGCCCACATCGATCACCACTGCATTCTGGATCTTGCTCAGATAGCTGGCACCCCGGATAGAGTTGGTTGGCCCGCAGGCCACTGTGAGGATCGGATACTTTTTCGCATATTCCATTGTCATCAGCGTACCGTCGTTCTGGGACAGATAAAGCGCCGCATTGGTCACGCCCTCCTCTTTCAGGCTTCTGGAAAACCCATCTGTAAACCGCTCCGCAACCCGGCAGAGTGCCGCGTTTAAAATAGTGGCATTTTCCCTCTCAATAAGCCCCATAGAACCAATCTCACTAGATATGGAAATACGGACATCCGGCCCCATAATCTCCCTGCAGATCTCTGCGGCGCGCAGTTCATGATCACCTCGCACCGTGGAGAACACACAGGAAATGGCTACAGACTCCACCTTTCCTTTTATTTCCCGGAAAAATCCTGCTGCAGCCTCCTCATCAAGAGGAGCCAGTTCTTTTCCGTCATATTCAAATCCGCCGCCGATGACAGCCACCGCCTTTGCAATGCACCGGATATCCTCCGCCCAGTCCACCATGGGCGGAATTCCCAGCGTGGCCGGAGCGCCGATACGCAGAACGCCGATGTCAGCCAGTTGTCTGCGCTCCACAATCGCATTGGTACACTGGGTAGTCCCCAGCATAGCCATGGAAATCTCCTCCTTATTCACACCCGAAGCTTGTAACACCTCACGCACCGCACATACGATGCCGTCATAAATATCCTCTGAGGTGGGGTGTTTTATCTCTGCTTTTATCTGTAAATGCTCATCCATCAGAACCGCATCCGTATTGGTCCCGCCTACGTCAATTCCCAGCTTATACATCTGTGCGTCCTCCTTTGCAGCGTTCTTCCAGTGGTATGTAATCCGTATCGCAGCCAAAGTACCGCGGTCCCACCAGCTCCAGTCCGGCCTGGCTTCTCCACATCTCAAAACATTTGAGGCCAACCAGCATAACTCTCTTGCCGTATTTAAGGGCATCCGTAGTGACTGGGACAAATGTTTCCGTATCTACAAGGCAGATAAGGTCCGGCACAGTAGCCAGGATCTCTCCGCCCACCACGGCCGTCAGGTTCTCATTCTGGAATTCCACATAGGCCTGTTTCCCCCTGTATTCCCCAATACCTTCCAGACATACTTTTCCAAAATTGAACGCCCCTCTTGTCTCCCGGAGCACATCCCCGATCTTCCCTTTAAAAAGCCTGTATCCCTCTGAACAGTTCAGAAAATTTTCTTCCGGTGTTCCCTGCTC
Source organism: Blautia hominis (assembly GCA_002270465.1). Taxonomy (GTDB): domain Bacteria; phylum Bacillota; class Clostridia; order Lachnospirales; family Lachnospiraceae; genus Blautia; species Blautia hominis. The sequence goes on along the minus strand of NQOF01000008.1, from coordinate 126,889 downwards.
CATATCTTTTACGCCGCGGATCGCCTCCCCCAGTTTCTGGCTTCTGGTGACTATATTTTTCACAGCATATTTTTTCATCTCTGCACCGCTCATGCAGTACAGCGCAACGGAAACCGAACCGCCGCAGCTCATGGTCACTGACCGGGCCAGTTCCTCTGTCCATTTGTTGGTTATTGTGTTGAAAATAGCAGAATTTCCTTTTTCATCCGTGAGGGCCATAGGGCTGGCACTCATACCGCCCATGGTAAAGGTCACCATCTGCAGTTCGGGAAATGCCCGCCCCATGCCATCCGCGTCCACCATGGGAAGCCCCATTCTCGCGGAAGCGGCAATAGGGAGCATACTGTTCACACCGCCTGCCTCAATGGGCATAAAAGCATAGACTTCTCTTCCAAAAAACTTGGAGACCATATCATAGAGCACCTGATACTCTTTTCCGCCGATTCCCTTTTCCCCCAGAATCGTGGGGGCCCCCATCATGGCGATGGGCACTATCAGCGCATCATCCGGCACTTCCCCGGGGTCTAAAAGTGTGACCGGGCCACATTCCCTGATAGCCCCCATAGCCACCAGCTTGCCTATATAGGGGTCTCCGCCGCCGCCTGCACCAAGAAGGGCTGCTCCCAGAGCAATATCCTCGATTTCTTTTGATCCTATTTTTCTCAAAATTCCATCTCCAATCCGGCAGCACAAAAAATTCCGGGCTGCACTATTCGTTTTTTATATTATAAACGCATTTTGTGCCGCTGTAATTATGGAATGGGTTAAACTTTCCCACCCTCCTTTGTCCTTTTGGACAAAGCCGAATCTCTTAGCAGGCGCAGAACAGCAGCCGCTTCATAGAGACGCCCGGCTTCCGGCATTTTCTGGATCCTGCAGCAAAAAAACGCATGGAGTTTTCCCACCCGGTATTTGACCGTATTTTTATGCAGGTATAAAAGCTCTGCCGTGCGTGCAATATTGCTGTCAGCATCCAGAAGAAAGGTTTCCAGTGTTCTGTAAAGCTCTGCATCCTGTTCCTCCAGCCCTTTGAGACAGGCTGTCTTCTCTAGGATCGCCTTCTCCCCCTGATCCAGAGTCTGCCTGCAGGCACCTGCAAACTCCAGCTCACTTCCTGTCAGGATATGGCGGCAGGGATATATGCATCCGGCATCCTCCGCATATTCTGTACACAGGAGATAGGCGCTGCGCACCTGCGCTGTATCCTGAAGGCCGGGACAGCTCACAAGACGTATCTCTTTGTCTGCCTCCTCATAAAAAGTTTCCAGGATCTGTTCCGGTTCTGTTGTGGTGCACTCCTGTCCGGTAAAAACAACGCCTATTCCCTGATGGGTACCGGATATACAGATTTCAAAATACTGCCCCAGAAATGTGCTGGCATCCCTAACCTCTCTTTCCAGATCTCTGTCCTTTTTCCCGCTCCCTTTCTCCGGCATGAGAAGAAACATATGGTGAATGGATTTCACATCAACGCGGAAAATCTCCGCAAGCCTGCGCATTTTCACAGGTTCATCATTTAAGATGGCTTTTAGCAGCTCCTCAATCCCCACATTGCCATACCCTCTGCTCCAAACTCCGATGAACAGTCTCACCGCCTCGGCAGCCTGCAGACAGAGCTGGGCATGTAGTTTTTGGTCCTCACGGACAAGAAACAGAGACAGTCCGGCATTGTCGGCATCCCTCACCGGAGCGCAGAACACCCAGCGCCCGGAAGGAAGCCTCTCCATCTCCTTTGACAGCCCCGGCGCCTCCCCATGATAAAACTGCTCCAGTTCCGCCAGAGAGGAAACACCTGCCTGGGGCCATACCGCCACATTCACAGGGCGGAATCGCCCGTCAACCAGGAAGAGGGAACAGCGCAGCCGGTCGCGCAGCATCCTGACCACGGATTCCACGGTCCTCTGGCTTTCAGGTAGATAACCAAACCGTTCCAGCATCTCTCCCACCAGGTAGGTATCGCGCTTCTGCTCGCTGATAATGGCATGCATAACCTCTGTGATCACTTCACTGTAGCGCAGGTCCATGCGGTTTTTCGGCATACAGATAAGGACAAACCCCAGCTCGTCTGCAAGCGCTGTGACCTCAGGGGCAATTTCCTTCAAAAAGATTCCCACATAATATAGAATCAACCCCACTTCCCCGCCTTCGTAAAGTCTCCGTATCGTGGCAAGCTGCAATGGTACATCCTCCCTCGCATTGATAAATCCTGTAATAGCAATCTCTCCGCCATAAAAATCACCGGGGAACAACGCATCATTCATCATCTCGGGATTGGCGTATTCCAGGACCGATATGGAGGTGACCACTTTTTTCAGCCCCGATCTTCCCGCCGCCACACCGGCGCCCAAAAGAGAAGGCAGCTTCAGCAGATCCTCGACCGTAACACTCATCTTGTCTCCCTCCTCCCTGCTCCAAGGCACTTCTGCATATCCTCCGGAAGTTCTGCCCGCACCTGTATCTCTTTTCCTGTAAACGGCTGGATAAGAGATACGCAGGAAGCGTGCAGGGCAGCCCTCTCTATGTGTTCTGAATGGCCTCCGTACAGACTGTCACCCAAAAGGGGATGGCCCATCCATGCCATGTGCACCCGGATCTGATGTGTCCGCCCTGTGGCAAGTGAGAGGCTGACCAGGGCATAGTCCTGCATTTTCTCCCGGACCTGATATTGGGTAAAAGCCGCCTTTCCATGGGAGGTCACACACATCCGCATGAGTTCCCCCTCCCTTTTACCTATCTTTTCTGTGATGATCCCCTCCTCTTTTTCAGGAATGCCCTCCACAAGGGCCAGATATTCTTTTTTAAACTTTCCCTCTTGTTTCTGCCTGGCCAGCCTTCCCGCTGCTGTCCCGTTCTTCGCAAATACCACAATGCCTGAGGTGTCCTTGTCCAGCCGCCCCACGCTTCTGATCTTCACATGGACTCCTGCCTCCTGAAAGTAAAAAGCCAGCATATTGGACAGGGAATCCGTGTAATGCCCGTGGGAAGGATGCACTACAAGACCTGCCGGTTTATTCACCAAAAGCAGGTCCTCATCCTCATACAAAATATCCAGTTCGCCCTTCCTCGGTACAAGATGCAGGGAGGCTGTCCGTTCCTCCTCCAGTTTTACCTCCACCCTGTCTCCGGCGCCCAGCCTGTGGGTGACCCTGACCCTGGCACCGTTCACGCAGATTCCGCCGTCTCTGAATTTAGCCTGCTTTACCTGCCGCCTGGTAAGTCCCATATCATGAAGCAGAAAGTCCGATAGTATCCCATCCCTTTCCGCTCTTTTTTTCCATATCTTTTCCATATTTTTCATCCCTGTATCATTTTTACCGCCTATTACGGCTGTCTTCTTTTCATTCTAGCAGAGTGCCCGGACCGCGTAAAGACAAATACCCGCAGTTTTCCCCCCAATTCTGAAGTAACTGTTCAAAACCACTTTCAGAACGTTCCTTACCGTGATAGAATGAAAATATATCAATACAGGACCTGAAAGCCGTCCTGACAAAAGGGGATTTTTTATGCACATTAACAGCCTTCATATCAAAAATTTCAAATACATACGGGATATGGAAATCCGGGACATTGAAAATGCCCTGATCCTGGTGGGGAAAAACAATACTGGAAAAACCTCTGTTCTGGACGCCATACGGGCAGTGAACGGTTCTTACCAAGTCCGGGAAAGGGATTTCAACGAGAAAAAACAAAGAGTGGAGATCTCCATGTCTCTGTCCATCTCCAGGGAAGACCTGCAGATGCTCCACCATCATGGGCGTGTGAGTATTTACCGCAGGTATACTGCCTGGTACGAGGATTTCTGCAGAAAGCTCCCCTCCTACCAGAACGGAAATCTGACTTTCACTTACACCACCAATGTACTTGGGCAGGAGCGTTTGAGTGACGGTCATGAAAAGCATAACAAATATATCCGGCAGGTACTTCCCCAGATTTATTACATCGGAACTGACAGGCGCCTGGAAGCGCTCCAAAAGGATTTACTGGCCTTTGAGGAGGATGAGCAGTTAAAAAGGATGCGTCTGGATGTGTGTCTGTTCGAGAGCGGCAAACACTGCAGCCGTTGTTTCCAGTGCATCGGCCTGATCAACCAGAAACGCCCGGAGGATCTGACTGCCTTTGAGACCGCAAAGCTTTTGGAATATAAGCTCTGCCAGATGAACCTGACGGATTTTGCCAGGCGGGTGAACACCTGCTTTCACCGGAACGGGGGCTTCGACGAGATCCGCTATACCATGCGCTGCAACATTGACGAAATGTGTTCCGTCACGGCTGAGGCCTACAACACGAAACGCAGCACTGCCACTTTGGTGGAGCATATGGGGGAAGGTATGCGCAGCATTTACATGCTCTCCCTGCTGGAAGCCTACACCCAGGACAGCAACCGGATCCCCAGTGTGATCCTGGTCAAAGACCCTGAGACCTTCCTCCATCCCGAGCTGCAGAAAAAGGCCGGGGAAATCCTGTACCGCCTGTCCAAAAAGAATCAGATCCTGTTCTCCACCCATTCTCCGGATATGATCTTTAACTTCAGCAGCCACCAGATACGGCAGGTGGTTCTGGATGAACAATACTACACCATACTGCGGGAACGGACAGATATGAACCGGATCTTAGATGATCTGGGCTTCAACGCCAGTGATCTTATGAACGTGAGCTTTGTCTTCATTGTGGAAGGCAAGCAGGATAAGAGCCGTCTTCCCCTGCTTCTTCGGAAATACTATTCAGAGATCACTGCTTCGGACGGCAGCCTTTCCAGAATTGCCATCATCACCACCAACAGCTGCACCAATATCAAGACCTATGCCAATCTGAAATATATGAACCAAATTTACCTCCGCGACCAGTTTTTGATGATCCGGGACGGGGACGGTAAAGACAGGGCCGAATTGGCCTCCCAGCTCTGCCGTTATTATGAGGCCAGAAGTTCAGAGGACGTGGACCGTCTTCCCAGAGTCATGCCGAAAAATGTGCTGATCCTAAAATACTATTCTTTTGAAAACTATTTTCTCAATCCCGTCGTCATGGTTCAGATTGGGGTCCTTAAAAAAGAAGAGGATTTTTACAGGATCCTTTTGGAAAAGTGGAAAGCCTATCTCTATAAGATCAAGAGCGGGCGTCACCTCACGGAGATACTTGGATTTGAAATTCAGACAGAGGAAGATCTTAAAAACCACATGGAAGAATTTAAAATACACATGCGGGGCCACAATCTGTTCGACATTTTCTATGGACCTTATAAAGCGGAGGAACAGGAATTGCTGAAACGCTATATTGATCTGGCTCCCAGGGAGGATTTCCGGGATATCCTGGATGCTGTGGACCATTTTATTTACTTTGACAGCAGAAAAAAATAGCCCCCGGCAAACACACAGGCGCCACGGATGCATATATCCGCGGCGCCTGTATTCATTCCTCTTCCATTTGGGGAGAATAGACGGCATACCCGCCCTTTCCTCCCCGCTTTGCCTTATAAAGGGCCATATCCGCCTTGCGGTACAGCTCCTGGAAATTCTCACTGCTGTTGGTCAGGGCAGCACCTATGCTGCCGTGTACCGGGTAGTCATCTTTCTCCCCGGTGTAAAGGAGATCCCATTTCTTTACAATGGCATCTAAAATAAGCGTAAGCTGCTGACTGCTCTGCACATTGATAAGAAACACCATAAATTCATCCCCGCCAATCCTGCCCACAATGTCGGAAGACCGGAAGGTCCGGTGCAGGGCCTCCGCAAATCCCACGATTGCCCTGTCCCCCTGGGTATGTCCCAGTGTGTCATTGATCCGTTTTAAGTTATCCATATCCACAATGAGAAGTGCGCAGACACTGTCCTTATATTTTCTGAGCGCATGGGTGACAAGTTCCTCAGTGGCCATTTTATTATAGAGCCCTGTCATGGAATCTGTCTGGGCACGCAGCCTGAGCGCCTCTTTTTCCCTCATACTCTCGTCAATATCCATCATTTTTCCCAGAATGCGGACAACTCTTCCCCTGTCATCCGCAAAGATACTGGTGAGAACGGAAAACCAGATATAAACACCGTCCCGGTTGCAGAAACGGATATTCCGGGTCATGACCCCTTTCCTGCTGCTGGACTGGGGCAGTATCCTGGAAAATGCACTGACATCCTCAGGATACACCCATTTTCCGTCTAAAAAGGACCGGAAGTCCGGTTTTATCCCCAGTATCTTTTCAAAGTTTTCATTGAATTCCAATGTATGTTCCATGTAATTAAGCTCAAATACCAGCACATCCGAGTCCCTTGCCAAAAGCCGGAATCTCTCCTCCGAAACCTCCAGCTTCTCCTTTTCTTCCACAAGCTTTTGGGTCTGCGCCCTCAAAGAACTTCTCTCTGACCGGAAAAGATAAAACATCAGAAGAAAGCAAAACAGAAAATATACGGCAAAAGCAATATTAAGCTTTACGGCATAGCTTCTGACAAAAGCATAGGCGGAATCCACCTCGCTCCGCCTTATGGCGGATAAAAGTGTCCATCCATTATACCCAAACGGTGTCTGCGTCACATAATATTCCTGTGATTCATCCTGTATGAGGGATACCAGTTTCTCGCCATTTTGAATCGCCTGCTGCATATCCTCCACAGAGTGGCCGTCCAGAAAGGATTCTCCCTGTGTTTTCTCAAATATGTTCTCCAGGTTCTTATCCCCTACTACGATCCGTTCCTCCTGTGACGCCACTATGACATCGCCCTGGCCATTGATAAGCACACAGGCATCATTCCGTTTAAAATTATCATGCAGAAACAAGGTTCCGAACTGTTCTGCTGTGTAAGACCCGCAGAGTACACCTATGATCTCTCCCTGGGGATCGTTTATGGGAACCGCCAGAAGGACACAGAGATACCCGTCCTCCACGCTGGAGAGAAATGGCTCTGAGATCGTCTGCTCTCCTTTTACAGCCTCCTGAAACTCTGTCAGGTCTTGAATATTTCTTTGTATCCCATCATTTGTCATCCCATTTCCATTCACATCAGCCATTGTGATGCGGTCAAATTCCTGGGTCCTCCTGATGGCATTGGCTGCGCTCAGAAAAGTTTCCGTATTCTCCATTCCCGCCTGTCCCAGATAGCTTGCAAAGGCATTCAGGGAATTGAACTGGCCGGCAAGCACGGTTCCCACATGCTCTGCCTGCTGCTGTGCATAACTTTCCAGCGTCCCGTGAATCTCTTCACTGATCCGGCGGTTTGTCTTTTGATTATAATTAATGACTGCCGCTGCAAGAAAAACTGTCAATACCACAAACACCCACAGCGTCGACTCTGCCCGTGTATGTTTTCTTTTCTTCGTCATACATGTACCATACTCTTTCCTCCGCTCATATTTCCTTGTATAACTATGCGTATTCCATATTTTTCTTTTGTCTTTTCCTCTGTCAGATGCGGTTCTGCTCCATGTTTTCCATTTTTTCCTTTGTAAGCAGGAATATCTTGACCTCTGCCTCATGATCAGCCAGGTTTTCTTCTGCCATTTTGCTGACAGCAGCCACCCGGCTTTTTCCATCCCTGATCTCCCAACGGGTATCATTAAAGACCAGGTCTTCTCCCTCTGCCGTCCAGCCGGTATCCGGCATAGCCCGGAGTGTCACGGAAAACGGGGTTACGCCCCGCTCCATACTGCGCCTGTGTATGGCTGCCTTTTCCAATGTATCCTCCTCAAAAGGATACTCCGCAAACAGCACCGCCAAATCCGCCATGCTGACAAACCCTCTGAAATAATACTCGTTTTCCTGTACCGCTTCCTGCAATCTCAGTTTCATGGTCATCCCTCACTTCCGCCGGGCATCTGCATGGTTCTGTCACGAAGCAGGGCATCAACCGCTGCTCTGTATTCCCTCAAATGCTGGGCTTTTTTTATTTTCTTTGCGTATTTTTCACTGTCCGGAAACAAATGTATCATGTAAAACCAGAGTTCTTTCATTTTGAACAGTACATTTCTGTCCCCTGACATGACTTTCTCATACTCTGAACAGAGTAAATCATGAAATCCTTTAAACCGCTCTTGATCCGGCAGTGTCCCCCCGGTAATATGTCCCACAAGATCCGGGTCTGTCAGGACCCCTCTGCCCAGCATCACAGCCTCCACCTGGGGAAACCCGGCAGTAAAAGCCTCATAGTCCTTCCGGGTAAAAAGGTCTCCGTTGTAACAGATCTTATTCCTGCTCAGGGACAAGGCATCTGCAAAAACATCCAGATTCGGTTTGTTTTTATAATAATCCGTCTGCAGTCTCGGATGGATGATCAGTTCTTCCATAGGATATTTGTTGTAAATCTCTATCAGTTCGTAAAACTCCTCCGCATCCTCCATACCGATCCTGGTCTTTACGGAAATTTTCATATCCAGCCTGTCAAAAATCTCATCGAGAAATTTTTTAAGGAGCTGCTGTTCCGCCAAAAATCCCGCGCCCCTCATTTTCGTCACAACCGTCCGGGACGGGCATCCCAGATTCAGGTTGACCTCTTTATACCCCATTTTCTGAAGTTCAAGCGCTGTTTTCACAAAATCTTCCGCATTATTGGTGAGGATCTGGGGTATCGTATCCATTCCCCGGTTATGGGCGGGAAGCACATCATTTAACTCCCTGGAATTAAAACAGCGGTTCTGATTTGGCATGATAAACGGTGTAAAATATCTGTCTATATTATCATAACAGGCATACAGGGCATTTCGGTAAATGTACCCTGTGATCCCCTCCATTGGTGCAAGGTAAAATTTCATAATTTGTTTTGTCTCCCTCTTGGTCTTACTTCATCATAAAGTAAACCCAGGGGAGATTCAAGTTTTATTTTTCTCCAGCCATCTCTCCAGCACTTCCAGATTCAAATCCGAATGCTCCACTTCCCTGGCATAACGATAAGCAATCTCCGTCACATCCTGAAATTCCAGCTTTTTCCCCTTTTTCAGCCATCTCAGCATGACAAACTCCTGTATCCATTCCGTGGAAAATACAGCCAGCGCCATTTTGGAATAGACCGCATCATCATATACGGCTCCGCAGAAATAAGTGTATACAAAGAAGACCATCAACTGTTCTCCCATGCGCTCCCACTCCCCGCGTCTGCTGCTCTCATATCCATAGGCACAGTCAAATTCCCTGCACAGCTCCAAATACTTATCCTCGTCTGTTCCGTAGAAGCTTTCCCAGGCGTCCGCCAGCAGTTCCCCCCACTCTGCCCTGAGCTGTTCCAGTTTTCCAAACACGGAAAATCCTTGTTTTCTTCGGGTATACCTGCCCGTCTGATCTGTTTTTGTACCGGGAAAATGACGGTACTTCTCAATCACCGCATCCATCTCAAAAAACTCTTCCCGGTCAATACAAGCCTGAAGTTCCTCCGCAAGAAAAAGTACGGTCCTCATCCTGACCCGCAAATCTTTTTCCCTGTCTGTAAGAATCCCAAACGCCACATCTCTGGCATCTTCCAGTTTAGTAAAAAGAAGGAAATCAAAGTCTTCAAAGTCATCCTCCTCCTCTGTCTCCCAGGAGATGAACTCCACCTTCTCCCTGCACCCCAGAATGATCCCGGCTGCCTCCGGGCAGGATAATGTCAGAGAAAGCTCTCTCAAATCCTCAAACTCCTCCACATGCCTGGGGTACATCCGGCAGGTGCTGCACAGCCTCTCCGGCCCAAGTTCTGTGTACAGGTCACAGAGGTCCTCCTCATTTAAAAAGGCACATCTTCCGTCATACTGGCAGAAAGTACCCTCCATCCAGTCAATGGAGTTTCGCAGCCTGCTGCCAAAATCCCCCTTTACATTCCCATATCTGTCTAAGGACTCCTCATCAATGACGATCTGCCATCCCGCGCAGCAGGTAGCCGGACAACTGCCTGCCAAACAGACAAACGCATCATAGTAGTGGGGTTTTATATATTTCATCTTGTGTCTCCTTCTCTTTACAAGGTACAAAACTCACATCCGGTCAGCACCAGTACACTCCTGGAGCCTGCAAGCACACTGCCGCCATCCACACGGACCGGCTGTTTTTTCCATTCTGCGCCTGCCTCCCCTGTATTCACGGATACATGCCAGAACAGTGGCTTTGGAAGCTCAGGCAGACTGACTGAAACCGGCTCCCAATAAGCATTGATCAGGAGATAGACAATATCATCCTTCCCCTTTTTCTCATCATAACCTGCGAACATAACAGCCGTAACCCTGGATTCCTTTCCAAAGCCCTCCACCCACGGATGTTCCCCGTGGAAACTGATCTCCGGAAGGCCGAACCGGTTACTGCCCAAATTACCGCTGATGCTCTTATGCTCTTTTCTAAAACGGATCATAAACCGGAAAAATTCATATACATCCCTGTGTGTTTCCAGCCTGCTCCAGTCTATCCAGGATATCTCATTGTCCTGGCAGTAGGCATTATTGTTTCCATACTGGGTATTACAGAATTCATCCCCTGCATAAAACATGGGGGTACCCCTGCTGCACATGAGTACCGCGCAGGCATTTTTTATCAAGCGCATTCTCAGAGCAATGACCTGTGGGTCCTCCGTCTCCCCCTCTGCGCCGCAGTTCCAGCTTCTGTTGTCATCTGAACCGTCCCGGTTCTCCCATCCGTTTGCCTCATTGTGCTTCCAGTTATAGGCGTACAGGTCATAAAGGGTAAAACCGTCATGACAGGTCAGAAAGTTGACGGAGGCATTTTTGCCGCGTATCTGAGGCTTATAAATATCCGTGGAGCCTGCTATACGCATGGCTGCCGCCTGGGCTGCCCACAGACCTCCCTTTAGATACTCCCTCAGGTCATCCCTGTACTTTCCGTTCCACTCTGACCAGCGGCAGAAGGCAGGGAACTGTCCCACCTGATACAATCCTCCGGCATCCCACGCCTCCGCAATAAGCCTTGTGCTGCTCAAAAGGGAATCATAAGCCAGCGCCTCCACAAGAGGCGGTTTTTCCATGGGAGAACCATCCTCATTCCTGCCCAGAATAGATGCCAGATCAAACCGGAAACCATCAATATGGTATTCCGCCACCCAGTACCTGAGACATTCCTGGATCATTCTTCTCACAACAGGATGGTTGCAGTTCAGGGTGTTGCCACATCCGCTGAAATTGTAATAGTGGCCGTCCGGGGTCAGAAGATAGTAAATGTTATTGTCAAACCCTTTAAATGAAATAAATGGACCGTTCTCATTTCCCTCTGCGGTATGGTTAAACACCACATCTAAAATGACTTCTATTCCGTTTTCATGCAACGCATGCACCAGCTCCTTCAGCTCCAGCCCTTCCCTGTTATATTCTTTCGTGGCTGCGTAACTGGTATTCGGCGCAAAGAATGCCACTGTATTATACCCCCAGTAATTGATAACCTGCTTGTCATCCACCATTCTCCGCTCCCGCAGTTCGTCGAACTCAAAAATGGGCATAAGCTCCACCGCATTGACGCCCAGATCTTTCAGATAGGGGATTTTCTCTTTGATCCCTGCAAAAGTTCCGGGATGTTCCACATCTTCTGCCATTTTTGTAAAACCCCGGACATGCATTTCATAGATGATCAGTTCATCCATAGGCACATGGGGACGTCTTTCCCTGCCCCAGAAAAAATCATTTCTCACCACTCTGGCGCGATACCCCTTTTCATTGACCTTTTTGCCCCATACACTCTGACCGGTCACCGCCTTCGCATAGGGATCAAGAAGAATATGGTTTTCATCAAACAACAGACCTTTTTCCCTGTCCCAGACTCCCCCCAGCCGGTAAGCATACTCGAACTCCCCGATATCCAGGCCAAATACCATCATGGAGTAAACATCCCCGATTTTAAAGTGTTCCGGAAATCTGAGGACCGCATAAGGCTCCTCCTGGGTCCTGTGAAACAGAAGCAGCTCACAGAATTCAGCCCCTTTGGAATGCACTGTAAAATTAACGGCTGTCTGGAAGACCGTGGCACCATAGTTGCCATACAGGCCCGGACAGACCTGAAATCCTTCCACCTCATCTGTAGGTATCCACTTTTGCAGTTCATCATTCATATTGCCATCCCTCCCCGGATATTCTTACGACATCAGTCAGCGCGGTTTCTCCTGTCTTAAACCATTCCTTGTCTTAGACCATTCCTGCACGGAAAGGAAAAAGCCCGGCAGCAGCCAGGCTCCGGAAGTCTCATGCATTCTGCCGCAGCACTGACAACAATTTTCTCATCTGCTCCAGACGCTCCTCAAACTGTGCATAAAAATCCGCTCCGCTTTCATACGGTTTTGTATAAAAAAGATTCAGGACATACATATTCAACTCTTTTGTAAGCTGCTCATCCTGGTTTTCTTCCAGAAGATTCTGGATATCTTTCAGCAGAAAATGCCATGCTGCGGCAAACTCCTCATATTTTTTCAAGTCCGGCATATCCAGCCATTTGCCCACCTTGATCTTGGTCTTATTTTTCTTTGGACATTCCTGACTCTGCAGGTAATAGGAAAACCCGCCCTCCTCATAATACCTTCCCAGAGGAAAAAGGCGGCAAAGCCCCGGGCGGAACCCATGGACAACGCATCTCCCCTCCTCATTCAAAAAGGTACAGCGCTCTTTTGTTCCCTGCATCCTCAGATTGGGCAGAATACTTCCCTCTGTTATATGCAGCTCCATATGGCTGTTCATCAGTTCCTCAAAGGTAAGGCCCAGGTTCGTTTCCAGCCTGTATACATCAAGCGGGTCCAGCTTAATGGAATCCCCCATACCCTGACAGCATGCGGAACAGCCCTGACAGCCTCCGCAGTCAGCTTTTACCAGATCTCCTGCCTTATATAATTTTTTTAAGTCCTCCGCAAGAACTTCTCTCTCCATGTGTAAAACCTCTCTGTCTTATGTATTTCTGTATTAGGGCCTTCCATTGCCAGGCGCTCTCATGGGACTAGTACAGCATTGCGTAAATACCAGTGAAGTCAGTGCCTGATATCTGCGTCAGGTGTGCGTCTGCAAAGCGACGGCGTAGTGGGCGCTACGACTAGCTTTGCAGGCGTGCTCCTGGCGTAGATAGCGGGTGCTGAATTCACTGGTATTTGCGCAATGCTGTACTAGTATGGCGCTTTACCTAGTATGGGGCTTTATCAGCTGTCAATAGCCGGGAGACCCCTCTTGCTACACGCCCCTCCGGGTCATCAAAATGCCCACCCGGGTTGCTCTCAAGGATGACCGGACATGATCTTTCCCAGTGAGCAGCCAGAAGTTCTGTATTCTTTTTCACAGAAGCCATACGCGCATTACGCACCTTATGCTCCCGGCTGCCAAGAGATACATAGATGACCGGCTTTTCCGCTTTCATGGTGTGGCTCAATGCGTGATCCGCCCAGCCGTCAAACCAGAGGGATCCGGAAATGCTTCCGATTCTTCCAAACTTTTTCGAATGATACATGGCATATACGGCAAATAATCCGGCCATGGAATACCCCACGATGCCTCTGTCTTTTACTTCAAAAGAAAGGGCATGTTCTGTTTCCGGAAGAATCACATGTTCAAAATACTGCAGATACTCCCCCGCACCGCCTGAAAAATCCGTGTCCTTCCCATAGATCTTATCCGCCTTCCAGGGAGAAAAATCCCGGTTCCAGTCTCTTCCTGATACACAGGCAAAAACGCAGGGTTCTGTGATCCGGCTCCATATTTTTTCTCCTTCCTCCCGGGAAAAAATATGACACCAGATCACAGGAACCGGTTCTTTTGTCTCCTCTCCCCAAAGGAAGATTTCGTACCCTTCTTCTCTCCAGCTCTTCATGACAGCCATCATACCTTTCTGTGTAACGATCATTTTAATTATAAAGGAAGGGATGCAAAACCGCAATCCTTTTATTCTTGCCAGCATATGTCTGTCAAAGGCCACTTGAAGACCGCGAAAAATGTAGTATAATGATGAGTGTCCGGATAATTTCCCAACTGCCGGACCAAAGAACAGAAAACTGCATGGGAGGTTCCTTGAAAATGGATCTGATATTCCGAAAAAATACAAAAAATGCCGTGGAACGTGTCCTTCATGTTCCGCATAATTATACGGGTGGTATTCTGGAGATGACATTTGTGGTGGATTATGCGCTTCCAAAAGAAACTGCCGTATCTGTGACAAAAGAGACAGCCGCTTTACTCCGCTCCCACAGCCAGGTCTTCCAGAATGTCCGGCTGAACCTGCTGCACTGGAAGACAGACAGCGTACTCACAAACCAACCAATCCCCCTCTCTATGCTGCAGCTCGGCAGAGGACTGGAAGGTTATGAAACCCTGCCCGAAAAAAAATCTTTAGATGCCCTGACTGATACCCTGAAACGGTTTCATGCCAGATCCAAACTGGTTATCTGCCTGCTGGGTAAGGACGCCGTTATGTTGGATGAGAAAAGGATCCGGGAAAATCTGCAGCCCTTTCTGGGACGGAAAAGTATCTTTTTATGTATGCCTGAAAATGAGGTGGATGGGCGCCCTGAAATTGTGATGGGGGCTGGGGTTCTTGCGAAAATGTGAGGATGCCAAAACGGAGACTGGAGTAGCGGTGAGTATCTCCACTGACTCCAGTCTCCATTTTCTTTTGTTCCCTCTGCTTCCTGGCCTATTCTGGCAGGGCCTCTTTTATTTCCGGTACTGCCTTCTCCACGACCTCTTTTATCCTCCCCAACGCCTCTTTGTCTGACGCCTCTATCCGAAATGTCATGGCCTGTTCTGTCACAGATTTTCTGAGCAGGAACCAGCCATCCCTAAACTCGATACGCACACCGTCCATTCTGCTCATGGGATAAAACTTTCCCATCTCTGCCGCCTTTTCCAGCCATCTCTCCTGATCCTCATAGGGACAGAAAACTCTCAAATCGGCCGTAATGACTGAATCCGGAAATTCTTCTGCCATCTGTGCCAGACTCCTCCCATCCGATTCTATAATTTCGCACATTTTCAGAGTTGCGTAGAGCCCGTCATCTCTTCCGATTTCATGAAAGAAAAAATGTCCGCTGATCTCCCCCGCCGCCAGAGACTCAGCTTCTAAAAAGCGTTGTTTAATAAAACCATATCCGCTCCGCTCCACAATAGGTGTTCCGCCGTAGGCCAGTATTGTGTTTTTCACCAGGGAAGCACTTTTCTGATCATACACGAAAGAACCTGTCTCTGCCTTCAGATAATGCCGGATAAAAATAGCAAAACTTTTCTCACTGGTCAGATAACGTCCCCGGTTGTCAATAAAAACCACTCGGTCTCCATCTCCATCATAGGCTGCTCCTAAGTCTGCGCCTGTTTCCAAAACTTTTTTACAAACGTCTGCAAGGCATTCATATTCTGCGGGATTTGGATTCCTGTTCGGAAAATTCCCATCACTTCCGCAGTAAAGCGGAATTACTTCATAGCCCATTTTTTCCATGATGTCCGGCACTATTTTGCTGGCAGCACCATCACAGCAGTCAAGGACTATCTTTAGTCTGCCTTTTCTGCAGTGTTTTTCTATAAAGACCGCATACTCCCCATCTATGCGTCTTGTTCCATAGGACCCGATTCCTGTGCAGAAGTTTTTCAGATGCACCAGCTCTTCCACCTTTTTAATCTCTTCCGCTGTCACCGGGGCGTTTCCGAACATCATTTTAAACCCATTATACCTGGCCGGGTTATGGGACGCTGTGACCATGATCCCTCCCTGGGGCGCTGCCGCATGAAAAAACTCTGCGTCTAAAGCAAAGTAAAACATGGGTGTTGTCACGCATCCTATATCCAACACATGTATCCCTGTTTCCATCAGTCCCTGAATAAGATATTTTTTCAAAACAGGGGTGGAAAGGCGGACATCCCCGCCCACCACCAAGGTTTTTCCTCTGTGCAGAGTTCCCACTGCTTTTCCGATGAGATACGCATCCTCCTTGTCAAATTCTTCTCCGTAGATCCCCCGTATATCACAGTCTTTATAAATACTCATGTGACACTCCTTTGCCGTTCATTCCTGTTTCAGCTGGTAACTATTCTGTATATAAATGGTTGGATCATTGCCTGGCTGAATACGTTCTTCGGCCAGCGCAGTAAAGGCGCAGCACTACCGAACAGTTACACGATACCTTTCTTTATATGCCTGAAACGCCCTTTGATAAAGCTGATCATATGCTGCAGTAAGCCTATGCACCGGCTCTATGATCTTTCTGTAAGATACCATGTGTCCGGCCGCCTCTGTCAGGCTGCCATAACAGGAAGCAGATGCCGCCAAGATCGCACATCCAATGGCGGCCCCTGTATGCTCCGGCACTTTCAGCACCCTGTCCAGCACACTTGCCCGAATCTGCAGCCACTCCGATGAACTGCAGGCACCCCCTGTTGTGTAAATCTCATTCCCCACAGCAGCACCGCAGTGCTGCATATGTTCTAATGCAAACCGCTCTGCATAAGCTACTCCCTCCATCAACGCGGCATAGTGGATTTGAGGGTCCGAGATATCTCCCAGAACAAATGCTTTTGCTTCCGGGTCCAGAAAAGGAAAACGTTCCCCCCGGCCATGGAGCGGATAACTGATGACCTTGGTGGGTATCACATCCATCACTCCACGGTTCCACATCTCAAACTGTTCTTTGTCAAAAGAATCGTTCAGGCACCTTCCTCCTATATTGGAAGCGCCCCCGAACATCCAGTCACCGGAAGGCAGTTTATGAGAATAGCTGCTTCCCCCTGCATCACAGAGCAACTTTTCTGTTACCCCTTTCAGAACCATGGTTGTACCTATGACAGATGCCCAGTCACCTCTTCTGACTGCCCCTGTTGAAATGGCAGATACATAACCATCTGTTGCCCCTGCAGCAACCACTGTATCTTTCGACAATCCGAATTCCTCTGCAGCTCTTTTAGTAATAGTTCCTATACCCTGTCCCGGCGGGATCACAGACGGGAAGATCGTCCGGTCAAGCCCCAGTACATCCAGCAGTTTTGGCCACTCCTCTTCCTTCAGATCAAACCCGCTTTTCAGCGCATTGGAATAGTCTGTCACCCCATATTCGCCTGTGAGCATTCCCACTATGTAATCTGATTGATGCACCATATGTCTTGCTTTTTCATACACATATGGTTCCTCCTCTTTTATCCAAAGAACTTTCGGCAGGGCAAAGGAAGCGTTAAAGAGATATCCCATCTTTTTTTCCAGCTCACCAGCATACCTGTGTATCTTCTCCGCCTGGGCTGCTGCGCGCATATCGTTATAAAGGAGTGCATCCCTGAGAGGACGTTTCTCTTTGTCTAAAAGTACAATTGTACCGGATGTCCCGTCTATAGTGATGGCCCGGATCTGTGAAGGTTTTCTGCCTGTCTGCAGGAGGCTATCCATACACTCTGTTATAACCTGTTTAACCGCGTTCCACCACATGATCGGCGCCTGCTCATATTGTCCTTCCTTACAGCTTGTGTTCAGACTTCCAAAATTACACGTCCCCTGTGCAAATACCTTCCCCCGTTCATCACACACAATCCCTCTGGTCCCCTGGGTTCCCAGGTCAATTCCCAAAAAAAGCATTCCATCACCTTGACCCTTTCAGCACTTCCGGGTTCATGAGAAACCTGGGTGTCTCTCCAGCAAAATACCGCTCTGCCTGCGTCAGGACCATGGCCGGACTATCTGCAAAAGCTTCCACCGTATCCCCGCTTTTATGACAGCTGAATGTCAGATTATCCAGATTGAGAAGCGGACTGTCCTTTGGCACTGGCTCCACCTCATAGTTATCAATGGCCGCCCCGGTGATCCACTGTTCTTTAAGCGCCTCATAAAGAGCATCCATATCAACCAGAGGGGAGCGGGCTGTATTAATAAAGACCGCTGTTTTCTTCATTATCCGGAACTGTTCCCGGCCCATCATACCCTTAGATGTCTCAGACACCCTTGCATGCATGGAGACAATATCGCTACATCTTAACAGTTCCTCCAGGCCGACTGCCTCCCCTCCTGCTTCCCGTATCTCATGCTCCTTCACATAGGGATCATAGACCAGCAGTTTTACCTTGAACGCGGCTAAAAGCTCTGCGACGGCCCGCCCAATCGTTCCAAATCCGATCAGTCCCACTGTCCTGCCTTTCATTTCATGGATTCTGCCAAAGTTTGGAAAGTGTTCCAGCCATTGGTGGTTTACCCGCATGGATGCATGACAGCGGCCGATATTTCTTGTCTCTGCAATCATCAGACCTATTGTCATCTCAGCTACGGCATTGGCATTGTGTGCCGGATTGGCGAGCACAGGAACCTCCGCCCTTGTGGCGGCTCCCAAATCAATATTTTCAATTCCTCCCCTGTTTGTCAGCAGCAGTTTCAGATGTCCTGCCTTTTCAAACACCTCCGAAGGAATAGGACACTGATGCGTCTGAATCACATCTGCATCCACTATCTCTCTCATGATATCGTCCGGCACAGGAACACAGCGCGAACCTGCAGTCTCCATATTTTTTATGTAAATCCGCATCTCCTCATGGGATTTCGGCCCAAAATAAAAATATCTTTTCTCATCATAACGCTGAAAGTTCTCCGTAGCCCTTTCCATCATTTCCGGTGGAAGGAGCAGGTCACCGATGCACACAATCTTCATACGTTTCCTCCTCCAATTGATATGTCCCTCTGCTTTTCTGTCTCAGCATATGCGAGTCAAAGCAGGGAAGCAGACATTTCTGCAGTTCACAATACGTTTTATAATTTATTTCATACTGCCTTTGATTTTCAGGATCGGGCAAGTATGTCCGGCCAATGGTCTTCATCTTTCCTGCCCCTTCTTTCAGGTTGGAAAATATACCGGCCGCGCAGCCTGCAACCACCACATCCCCTATAGCTGCACCCTCTGTATTTTCCTGTATGGTCACCGGAATGCCCAGGATATCACTGAGCATCTGCATCCAGGCACTGCTTTTACACGGGCCTCCTGTGGCAACTATTCCCTCGACGGCATCCGGCTTCATCTCCTGGGCATCCAACACAATATCCACATTCTGCCTGACTGCATAACAAGTTCCTTCCATTACCGCTCTGAGCATCTCTTTTTTCGTTGATGTCCCTGACAATCCAAAGAATACACCCCTGGCGTTGGGATTATAGATAGGAGACAGTTCCCCTGCAAGATACGGAAGAAATACAATTCCGTTTGCTCCGATAGGCGCCTCCGTCACATAGTCACTCATAACAGTAAACACATCCTTATGCAAAGTCACTGCACACAGGGTTTCCATATCACAGACCGCCTCCTTCATCCACTTGAAGGCTCCACCTGTGTTGGACATGACCCCAATATTCATCATATAATCTTTATCCGCATACCCAATGGTGATCAGCCGGTCATCCGTCTTATACGTCTCCTTCTCCGTGCATTCCCGGAGCATGACCACACTGCTTCCTGTCCCGCAGGAATAGGCCATTTGATTTGTATTGAAAATACCCGCACTCAACGCAGCCATAGCAGTATCTGAAGCACCTGCCGCCACCAGGATATGTTTAGGCAGGCCCAGCTCCTGAGCTGCTTCTTCCGTTATACACCCTATTACCTCATTGCAGTCGCAGACCTCCGGAAAACAATCCAAATCTATCTGTAGTTTTTCAGCCAATCCGCTGTCCCACTTTTTTTCAAAGATATTATAGAAATGATAGTTTGTGGCCATGGAACGATCAATGGTAAAACGTGAGGTAAGTCTGTATGTAATGTAATTGCTGCAGTCCAGAAACATGACTGCCCTGTCATAAATATCCTTCTTATGCTTTTTCAGCCAGAAAAGTTTCGAGATAATATGGTATGGTCTGATGAAGGCAGGATTCACCAAAGCGATCTCCTCCCCATAATCTCTTCGCAGTTCCAGGCTCTCGGACACGGCCCTACCGTCTGCCCATATCATACCGTTCATCAGAGGTTCTCCGTCCTCTCCTATGGGTGTAAGTGTCGGCGTGTGGCTGCTGACACACAGGGCCGATACCTGGTCCTTTTGAAAAGTGTTCTCTGCCAAAAGTTTGCCTATACACCAAACAAATGCATTCCACCATTGTTTCGGTATATGCTCCGCCTGATTCTTATAAGGGGTCACCACTGGATAACTTTTATAGGCGGACATCACTACTTTTTCCTGTTTCACACTATATGCCACAGCCTTCACTCCATTGGTGCCAAAATCAAACCCCATCAGAATTTTATCATCCATATATATCACCTCTTTTGTCACTTATGTAAGCGGATATCTTCCAAACTCATGGATAGCTTCATACATGGCGATCACATTTTCCATAGGTACACCGCCCTGTATATTATGAGAAGGAGCACACAGATAACCTCCGCCCTGCCCCAGATCATGAATCCTCTTTTTCACTTCTCTTCTTACATCCTCCTCGTTTCCAAGAGCCAGTACATTTACGCTGTCTATGCCGCCATGAAAACAAAGACGGCTGCCGAACTCGTGCCCGATAAGCGCTGTGTCCATCCCCGCCGCGGACGGCTGGATTGGATTTAGAATGTCTGCACCGGCTTCTATAAAATGCGATATAAAAGGATAGACGCCGCCGCAGGTATGGATGGAAAGTTTTCCCTGAGGATTGTATTTTCTAAACTCTTTTTTTACATGGTTCCATTCTATCTGGTGACGTGGTTTTACTACCTGTTCGTAATATATTGGATTGATCAACGGGCCATTCTGTGTTCCCACATCTTCCCCGTTCAGTCTGACATAGGTAAGGTATTCCCCTATGGTTTCCATCACCATGGTTTCCACTTTCATCTGGATTTCCCTGGTCTTATCCATGATAGCTTCCACAATCTCCGGTTCTGTATATAGATATGCCAGATAATCTTCAAATCCCAAAAGAAACTGTCCCATTTCAAACAGATGTCCTCCTACCTGACAGGTAAGCGCAAAATCCGTCTCTTTATACAAGCTTCTCACCAACGGCACCGCTAAATCCGGGTCATAGAGCTCCTCCGGTTTCGGCCAGTGATAAGCGTAAACATCCGCTACATCTTCGATTCCGGCCAAAGGTGCATCTCCATTGATATACATAAAGTCTGTATCTGTATCCCAGATCTTTTTTCTGAGTACCCCCCACTGGTCCCGGAATTCATCCTGTTCGATAGAAAAATCCTTTGGTACAAAGGCATTTGCAGAAAAATGCATGATATCAATATCCAGTTTTTCCAACACTTCCACGGATGCAAAAGCATGATTGCAGTCATCCCACCAATATGGTTCAAAAGGCACATGCAGATATTCACACAGTTCCATATACGCCGGGGGCGCAATTGTCATATCACAGGGAACCCGGTCCGGCTCCCGGTGGTTCAGTGCAGTCTCAACACGTTCTCTTCTGGAATATACTTTACCCATATTCATCCTCCTTTTTATTCTCTTATCCGCTCTCCTGTCTCTCTGTCAAAAAGATACAGCAAGTCCTCCTTCATTTTTACATATATCTTATTTCCCTTCTGGAAAACCAGCATATCTTCTATGACTATTGTCAGAAAATCCTCCAGGATACGGATGCTGACAATTCTCTCATCACCCAGGTTTTCAAATACATCTACAGTAAATTCTGCGTCAAAGTCAATCTCATCTGCAATGGTAATACTGGTAGGACGGATCCCCATAGTATACTGCTGGCCCTCATCTAAAACGGAATTGAATTTAGCAGGGGCTTTTATCTTCGTCCCGTCCTGCAGGACAAAACAGAAGCCGCCGTTCAGTTTTTTTACCACCACAGGCAATAGATTCATAGGCGGTTCACCGATAAAATCCGCCACAAAAACATTGACCGGGTCATTGTAAATCTCATCCGGTGTACCATACTGCTGCAGAACTCCCAATTTCATGATCGCGATGTGGTCAGCCAAAGACAGTGCCTCCATCTGGTCATGTGTCACAAGAATAGTGGTACATTTCATCTCCTTATGCAGTCTTTTGATTTCACCTCTTAATATCTGCCGCATCTTTCCGTCCAAATGAGACAAAGGTTCATCCAGCAATAATATCTTCGGATTCCTTACAAGGGCTCTGGCTATATTGACTCTCTGTTTCTGTCCTCCGCTCAGTCCCTCCACTTTCTCATCCAGCAGGTCATCCACCTTCATGATTTTTGCGATTTTTCTTACTCTTTGGTCTATTTCTTTTTTATCCACTTTGTTTGCTTTCAGGCAAAAAGCAATATTATTGTACACGGACAGAGGCGGATATAAAGCATAATCTTCAAACGCCAGGCCGATTTTTCTCTCTTTCGGATGGGTATTGTTGATAACAGTATCCCCGATAGCGATCTCACCTTTTGTAATCTCTTCCAATCCGGCAATCATACGCAAAGTCGTGGATTTTCCACATCCGGAAGGGCCGAGAATACCGAGAAATGTTCCGTCTTCAATCTCCAAATTCAAATTGTTTACCGCGTATTCATTGTTTTGCTGTATACTTTTTTTCTTATTTTTCCCATTGCCCTGTTCATACATTTTATATAGATTCCGCAGCTTTAAATTAGCCATTTTCTCCACCGCCTCTCATGATTTCCTCATTATGGCGTACCAGATATTCTTTTGTCTCACTGTGAAAAAAAATACCTTTATCCATGTTAAAACGAAGATAAACTGTCTCATCAATTTCAAATTTCTCGTCCACATGTACAATAAAACGAATCATGTCATCACCAAGGCTTACCGTAAGCTCTACTTTGTTCCCAAGTGGTTCATGGGTATAAATACTGCCCTTGATAAACCCTTCCTGCGGATTCCTGCTATAGTCAATAGCCCATCCTCTAAAACCGATATCCACCTGCTTCACGTCCGCGCTTTTCAGCTTATCTCTGATGTCTTCCGGTACCGGATAGCTTTCCTGCCCGTAAGGAAGACGAATACTGATTTTTCCTTCCTCCTCCACAACCTGGCCCTTTAGGATATTAATCTCGCAATCCCCGAAAAGTTTTGCCACAAATTCTGACTTAGGCAGATAATACACTTCGTTGCCTGTACCCACCTGACAGATTTTCCCCTGATCTATAACAGCAATTCTATCGCCAAGGCTCATAGCCTCTGTGTAATCATGTGTCACATAAATTGTGGTTGTGTGAAATGCTTCCTGCATAGATTTCAACTCTTTGCGCATAGAATTTCTAAGTTTTGCATCCAGATGGGCCAGCGGTTCATCCATAAGAAATACATTTGGATTTCTAACCAGGGCACGGCCCAGGGCAATCCTCTGCCTCTGTCCATTACTGGCCTGGGCGGGCCTTCGTTCCAAAAGCTCAGAAATATTCATAAGCTTTGCCACTCTTTTGACTTCACGGTCAACAACCGTTTCCGGCTGCCTGTGTTTTTTTGTCCTCATACTGGACGCAATATTTTCGTACACTGTTTTGTGGGGATACAGGGCATAATTTTCAAAAACCATTGCCACATCCCTCTCTCTGGGCTCCACGTAATTCATATTCGTATCATCAAAGCGGATGTTCCCCTCCTCCGGGTCTGCGATCCCCGCTATCAGATTCAAAACAGACGTTTTGCCTGCACCTGCCGGACCGAAAATAACATAGAATTCGTTATCTTGTACATCGATAGATACATCCTCAAGCGCTGTGATTTTTCCATATTTTTTTGTTACGTGTTCCAGCCTGATTCTCGCCATACCACTCACCTATCCTTTCACAGCACCGAAGCTAAGTCCACGGACCAGATGTTTCTGAATACACAGACACAAAATTATCTCAGGAGCAATGGCGATCAGAGAAGCTACAGCCATCTGTCCGTAATGTATGGTATCCGTAGCAATATAAGTCAGTGCGGAAACTGTAATTGTCTGGATGTTAAATCCACACAGCATCAGCCCAAAAGTAAAATTATTCCAGCAGAAAATAAATGTCAGCAGGGCTGCTGCCACAAGCCCCGGCCGGATCAGTGGGATCAACATTTTAAAAAACACCTCAAACCAGCTGTATCCGTCAAGCTCTGCCGCCCTCTCCATTTCTACAGGTATATCTTCAAAATAACCGCGCAGCACCCATATTAACAGCGGAAGGCCTATAAACTGATAAATCCAGATCATTCCGAAATAAGTATCATATAAATGCAGTTTTTGGAATATTGCAAATAGCGGGATTATGATCAAAATCTCGGGGGCAAATTTGAAGGAAAGTATAGTAAATGCCACGGTCTCTTTCCGTTTAAAATTATACCTTGCCAGAGCATATGCTGCCGGAACGCCTACGATCACAGACACCAGTACTGCCCCGGCACAGATAATAAAGTTATCTCCAAACGCCTTTACATAGTTTCCCGTGGTCAGGACATTTCTGAAGTTATCCAGTGTGGGTTTGAAAATAAAAAGTGTCTTAAACATATCCACATCACTTTTGAAAGATATGATAACCATCCATATGAGCGGGAAAACTGAAAAAATTGTGTATATCACAAGAAAAACTGTACTGCCAATCCCCAGCAGCTTAGTAAATTTCGATTTGTTCTGATACATGGCTTATCCTCCCCCTCTACCCGTTATTCGTCGACTTTGCTTTTAGCCAAGCTTTGACTAATTTACTGCTGATAAAGTTTATGATCACCCACAAAACCAATATCTGCGGAACTGCTTTTCCGATGCTGGAGTAGGTGAATGCATCCCGGTAGGCGCTGAGTGACAGATTCATTAAAGTATCACCCGGTCCCCCCTTTGTTGTTGAATAAATAATAGAGAATTCCTGTATTGCGGCACAGAGCCTGAATATGAGTGTGATCAGAATAACGGGCTTTAAAAGTGGCAGCGTGAGGGTCTTAAAAGTAAACCAGGCACTCCCCCCGTCTATCAAAGCTGACTCATAGGGAGACTTTGGCAATCCCTGGAGTCCTGCTAAGATCAACAACAGCACAAAGGGTGTATATACCCAGGTATCAATCAAAATAACAGAAAACAACGCGGTGGAAGAATCAGCTGTCCATGGAAATCCATATACGCCCAGTAGATTCAAAAAACGCTCCACAACTCCAACAGATGAGTTGGTCATCAATTTGAAAAGCAGTGTAGCAATGACCGGGGATACCATAAGTGGAAAAATCAGGACCACCTTCAGTATTCTGGTGAAAATATTGTCTTTCCGATTCAGGGATAATGCAATCACCAGTCCCAGCCCCATCTCCACCACCAGAGCCGCTATGGTATATTTTGCTGTAACCCACAAAGAATGCCAAAAATTCACTCCTTTGAACATTTCCAGCCAGTTTTTTATCCCTACAAAATGCCAGACTGGTTTTTTTAGTGAATAATCCGTTAAAGAATAAAAAACAGCCTGATAAAACGGATATAAAATACCAAGTGTCACCACCAAAGTAGGCAGTATGATCAGCCACGGCCGCAGGCGCAGATTCAAGGGTTTTTTATTCATGACCCAACCTCCTCATTTTCGTAAAAACGGTCAAAAAAAGCCCGCCCAGACACCAAATCAAGGCGGGCCCGGTTTTTACTCCGTAATCTCTATGTGTGATACGATTTCATCCAGCTTCTCTTTCAGTTTATCCATTCCCTCCTGCGTGGATGAATATTTTCCTTCCACCAGTTCCTGCAGTGTCTGACACCAGGTCTGTGACACCTCAAAGAAATATGTTTCCGGGGTGTAGTACATCTTAGTCTCATCTACTGTGGCATCAAAGGTTTCTACAAATCCCTCTGAATTTTTAAGCAGTTCCTGGTATTCTGCCTGGTCATAGCTGGACTGCCTGGGGGTATTCACGATCTTTGCGCTTACAGAAGATTCATTCTGGTATTCTTTACCTGAGAAATACTGTAAAAACAGCCATGCAGCATCCTTATGGGCAGACGCACTGTTCATTGCCAGAGACCAGGTCCAGAGCTGAGATTTTGTATCTGCGGCTGTCTTTCCATCAGGAAGCGGTATTGGAGCGATCACCAGGTTCTTTGCCTCTGCCGCATTTTCAGGGATGGTCTGGGAAAAAGCATTGTTGGTGGCATCCAGCATTATGGCTGCTGTTCCGGCTCCCAGTTCACCGCCGCAGGATGACCAGGTCGCACTGGCCCAGGTTGGGCTTCCCCCTTCCTGAATCAGCTTTACATACCAATCTGTCATCTCCACAGCTTCCAGGCTGTTTACTTTTGAAACCAGTTTATCCCCCTCCACTTCAAAGTCAGTGGCACCCCACATCTTATACAGACTTTGATAGGCAGTGATGATGGTTCCCCAGCCTAACTCCCCACGGAGTGCAACGCCATAAGAATTCTCCCCATTATGTTTCTGCAGTGCTTTGGCAGTCTCTAAAAGCTCAGAAGTTGTTTTTGGAACCTGCAGTCCGTTCTCCTCCAGGATTTTCTTGTTATAGATCATTACATTGGATTCAAAACCCATAGGCAGTCCCAAAAGGGGACCCTCTCCCATTTCATGACCTTCCACGCCGTCCCAGCGTGCAGAGTCCAGAATAGACTGGAAAAAGTCATCCGGATCAAACTCTGGGTTTGTTTTCTTATCATTGTCAATGTAAGGCTGCAGATCTTCCATATAGCCGGCACTTCCGTATTCCCAGATCTGGTAAGGTCCTGTCATAAAAATATCCAGCTTATCTGATTTTGCATTTAAAAGAGTTCCTATCTTGTCAAAATAATTGGATTCCGGTATGGTTGAATGTTCCACCTTTATACCGGTGAGTTTCTCAAAATCCTCCATTTTTTCTATGATCGGTGTTACATACTGATGTTCATTGAACAGTACCGTTATTGTGTCCCCTGAGCACATATCCCAGGAAAACTCCGCATTTTCGCTGCTGCTTTCCCCCTGTGATTCCTCTTTCTTCTCCGAACCGCAGCCGTTTAGTGTAAATATCATACTCACAGACATTATTATCCCTAAAAACTTCCATACCTTTTTGTTTCTCATACGGTTTTATCCTCCTCCCGTTCTTTTGCTTTTACCTCTCTTATATAAACTGTTCAGACAAACCGTGCGCACTTGGAGTCTGCCCTCATCAGCCATACAATTCATAACACTGTATCCTTCCAATAATTTACAGGTTCATTCCCGCAGATAACCCGTACCCCCTTCAGCCTGAGCTGTTCTACAAACTGGATCGGGGCGCCCCAGTCTGTAAGTACAGTATCTATCTCCTTGATCGGACAGATTAAAGACAAAGAATCATCACCAAATTTTGAATGGTCCAGGACTATAAAAGACTCTTTGGATGAGTTCATGACCGCTCTTTTAAAGTTCGCTTCCCCTATATTCGGCGTAGTAAAACCGTGCTCCAGAGAAATATGGTTTCCGCTGACAAAGCCTTTATCAAAAAACAGTCTCCGCACCATCTCATCCGCAAAATTACCTGTACAGCAGAGGATTCTGTGTCTGACTTCACCTCCGATCAAAACAACCGGAATATCCTCCGCCTCTGCAAGTTCCATGGCAATATTGATTGCATTGGTAGTCACCATTATTTTCCTTTTAGGGCCTTTTTTTATCAGCCTGGCGATCTGTAATGTGGTAGTTCCCGAGTCCAGCATGATGGCATCCCCGTCATTGATGCATTCATATGCGGCTTTTGCAATTGAAAGCTTTTCTTTCAGATACTTAGGGACCTTTTCGGAATGGGAGTATTCCTGCAGAGAACCTTCCACGCTGACTGCTCCGCCCCACGTCCTCTTTATTTCTCCTTGTTCTTCCATCCTCATAAGCATCTTTCTGACACTAACCTCGGACAGTTGAAAAGCCTTACTAAGTTCCGCAACTGTTACCGATGATTTTGCATTGAGTAAATTTAATATGTACTGCTTCCTCTCTTCCTGTAACATTGCTTCCTCTCTTTTTCCAGTTGTTCCTTCCATCTTTTCCGGATGCCGGCTGCTTCATCTGAAATTCAAATCTTTAGTTCCTCGTAACTTTCATAAGTTAATTCTACAAAAGCTGTGCCAAATTGTCAATCTATTCATAAACAATTCACACATAATCGGCATATTGTTTATTCTTATCTTTCTTTTTATGATATATCTTACAATTTTCAGTTTCGTTTTCCTGTTTTGCGCTTTCAATTTCCGCAGCACTCGAAACTTTTCGTAACTTTTGTTATATTTCAGACGACTAAATATGCTATTCGGAAATCATTTTCTCCGAATTCCGGCTTCTCCTTTCCTATAATCGCAACACAAACAAAAGGTTTCATAACAATTTAAAACCTGCATCTTATGAAACCTAATATCTTTTGGAAGTATTATAATGAAAAATTGCAGATAATAACAGAGATTATACGGTATTTACTGAATGGTAATTATTACCATTAGAATTGATGGTTTTATAATAGACAAATCAGAATTGTATCCCACAGCAATCCGACAAAATGCAGCTGCCCCCAGCCTACTATACATCACAATATAAAAGGTGCTGCAAACTACGCAGCACCCCATCATAGAATATACCCTGCAATTGCAGGAAATACTGTCACATAATTATCCTCAGGCAACGGAAGCCTTATAAATGGAATCAATGGACTCCTTCAGCATTTTATGAAACGCTTCCTCTGTCTGGTCCACATTCAGCCCCTGGGTAAGTGCCCTGGAGAAGCTTGCGATCAGTCCGGGATTCCGGGCCAATCTCTCATTTGCCTCATCTCTGCTGTATCCCCCGGAGAGAGCAACCACACGCACCACATGGGCGTCCTCCATAATATCGGAATAAAACCCATCCACATCCGGAATAGAAAGCTTGAACATGATCCGGATACTGTCATCCAGTTTTGCCAGATACTCTTTCAGATATCCTTTCATGATCCTTTCTGACTCCGCTTTATCTACACTGAAAATGTCAATCTCCGGTTCCAGGATGGGAACCAGCCCGGCTTTTGCGATCTGAACCCCCAGTTCAAACTGTTGCTTTACAACAGCACGGATTCCCGCCTCATTGGCTTCCTTGATCACAGAACGCATCTTGGTTCCGAATATATGACGTTCCTTTGCCCGTTCCAGCAGTTCATCCAGTCCGGGAATTGGTTTCATAAGCTGCACACCGCTCTCTGCCGGCGCAAGTCCTTTATCTACCTTCAGAATCGGCAGGATATGCTTCTCTTCCCACAGATAATCTGCAGTCAGCTTTCCTTCCACTTCCCGCTCCATAGTTTTCTCAAACAAAATCGCTGCCAGGATGTGCTCTGAAGTAAATGCCGGACTGGTCATAATCCTTGTCCGCATAGCATGTACCATGTCAAACATCTCATCATCCCCGTGATAGCTGTCCTCGGAAATGCCATAAAGCTTCAGCGCTTTGGGTGTGCTTCCGCCGCTCTGATCCAGTGCTGCAATAAATCCTCTGCCTGTACTCATTCGATTTACCTGTTCTGTGTTCATGCTTCCTCCTTTCGCCGTTTGTCAGTACCCATGCTATGTCCGCATACGGTGAAATCTGTTCTCCTCATACGCAGGCAAACCGGCTGGCTGCGCGGTCTTACGGTTCTGACAGCCAGACTGCTGCTGCCAGTATTGTCATGTTGTCTGCAATACCCGGAATATAGTAATATTTACTAAATCCATAACAAAAACATATCACTTTTTGTCAGATTTGTCAAACATTATCCAATAATTGTTCCCCAGAAATTCCAGGTTCGGTCATGGAATAAGGATTTAATATCACATTCAGTTCCTCTTCCCCCAGAAGGCCGTCTCTTATGATCAGACTGCGCACAGAAGCACCTGTCAAAATTGCTTCTTTTGCGATCACAGCGGCTTTTTCATATCCCACATGGGGACAGATAGCGGTGATGATACCCACACTGTTTTCCACCATATCCCTGCAGTGTTCCCTGTTTGCCGTTATCCCTGTGATGCAGTTGTCAACCAATGTGTGCACAGCAAAGGTCAGTGTCTCAATGGACTGGAACAGATTGTAGAAGATGATCGGTTCAAACGCATTCAGTTCCAGTTGTCCCGCCTCTGTAGCCATGGCAATGGTCATATCGTTTCCAATGATATTAAAAGCCACCTGGTTGACCACCTCCGGAATGACAGGATTCACTTTACCCGGCATAATAGAAGACCCATTCTGTTTTGCGGGAAGATTGATCTCTCCCAGACCGGCTCTCGGACCGGATGATATCAGGCGAAGGTCATTGGACATTTTGGAGAGATTCACTGCGCAGGTCTTCACTGCACCGGATACGGATGTATATCCATCCAGATTCTGTGTGGCATCGATCAGGTCATAGGACTGGACCAGGTCCAGGCCGGACACCAGGGCTATATTCTTCACCACTTTCTGAAGATACTGTACATCTGCATTTAATCCCGTACCTATGGCCGTTCCGCCCAGATTCAGGGAACTCATCTCCTCCTTTGCATGTTCAAATCTGGTAATATCCCGTCGGATCGCCGTTGCATACGCCCGAAACTCCTGCCCAAGACGGATGGGCACTGCATCCTGAAGCTGTGTCCTTCCCATCTTGATCACATCGTCAAACTCCTCCGCTTTTTCCATAAGGGCTCTGTACAGCCGTTCCAGTTGTTCTTTTGCCCGATACAGAAGCTTCAGCGCTGTGATCCTTCCACAGGAGGGGAAAACATCGTTGGTAGACTGCCCATAATTCACATGGTCATTGGGGTTGACAATGGAATAATCCCCTTTCCGGCCCCCCAGAATTTCAATGGCCCTGTTCGCGATCACCTCATTGGCATTCATATTCAGGGATGTCCCTGCTCCTCCCTGGATCGGGTCTACGATAAACTGATCATGGAGCCTGCCGGAAATAATTTCATCACAGGCCCGAACGATCGCATCCGTTCTCTTTTTATCCAGCCGCCCCACTTCAAAATTAGTGATAGCCGCAGCCTTTTTTATCTGCGCCACACTGTTGATCAATTCCGGATGCATATTCATGCCTGTTATGTAAAAATTCTCTGCGGCACGAAGTGTCTGAACTCCGTAATAAGCCTCTGCCGGCACTTCTTTCGTTCCGATCGAATCGTGTTCCTGTCTTGTCTTAGGGTTCTTTATTTTCGTTTCCATACGTTCCTTACCTCTTTATCTCTTTTTCCCGGGACCTTCTCTGTCTTACTTAGTCCGTGTATATTTCCGGCATCTTCATTTACCTGCCATTTTTTGTTATCTACATTATAAGATGGCCCTTCATTAGAAGCTAATACATATATGTATATATTTATTATAAACAACTATTTATATACGGGAAAATTTATGATAAGATAAATGAAAATAAGAAATAGAAATGCAGGTGTACCTATGTTTGAAGGAAAAAAATATGTTTATGAGGTTTACAAAACAAGAAGTTTTTCAAAAGCCGCATCGAATCTGTATATCTCCCAGCCTTCCCTGAGTGCTACCATTAAGAAAATTGAGACCCGGCTGGGGACACCTATTTTTGACAGAAGTACCAGCCCCATACAACTTACTGAATGTGGAGAAAAATACATACATTACGCAGAACATCTTATGGATATGGAAAATGAATTTGAGAATTACTTAAATGACTTTGAAGCGCTGCGCACAGGGCATCTGTCCGTGGGAGGGAGCAATCTCTTCGCATCCTATGTCCTGCCCCCTCTGCTCTCCGAATTTATGGGGAAGTATCCTTCTGTTGATGTGAAAATGACCGAATCCACAACCAATGACTTGGAAACACAATTGTTTTCCGGCAGCCTGGATTTGGTCATTGACAACTATCCTTTTTCCGACAGCATATATGAACGCCATTTTTTCTGCAGGGAACAGCTTCTCTTAGCAGTTCCGGCTGCACTTGTCCATGGAAAGCAGCTGGAAGCCTTCTGCCTGGATGCTTCTTCCATAAAAGACGGTTCTTATGAGGACAGTGCCGTCTGCCCTTCTATCATACAGTATTTTGCATCTGCCCCTTTTCTGCTGCTGCGGGCAGGCAATGACACACGTGAGCGCTCTGACCTGCTCCTGAAAAATGCAGGTCTTACGCCCAGTGTGCCCCTGAAGCTGGACCAGCAGGTCACTGCATACCACCTGGCCTGTTACGGTATGGGGATTGCCTTTGTCACGGATACCTTGATCCGGCATGTGCCTGTTGATTCCAATATTGTTTTTTATAAACTGGAGCCGGCAATTTCCCAGAGAAACATCTATTTTTACCACAAACGTTCCCGGTATGTGACGAGAGCTATGGAGGAATTCTTAAAGATCGCAGACTCTGCTTTTTCGGTACAGCCATAAAGTACGCTATTTTTTATTATAATACCGTCTTCCGTATTTTCTGGCCTCATCCTCCACCCATGCAATCTTTTTCTGCATATCCTCTGACTGACCCACAGGGCTCAGATCCCAGAACACATAACCTCCGCCTTCCGCGAACTGGTCAATAGCTGTTCTCGCAGACTGCCGCACAACTTCTTCGGAGGCCCCGGGCATTCCGGCTTTTCCCTGGGAATCCCAGCCCCCGTTCAGTACCAGGCGGTTCCCATACCTGGCCTTGATCCCTTTCAGATCATTCATAATCTGTGCCGGCTGCCAGATACTGACCCCCATTTCCACAAAATCAGGTATCACTTTTTCGCAGCATCCGCACATGTGAAGCTCAACAGGCAGTCCGAATTCCTTTGCCACATTGATAAGCCTCTGATAAAAAGGACGGAACCTGGCCCTGAACGTGTCAAGAGAGATAAAAAGGTTGGTGGCAGAAGCCATATCATCATCAATGATCACCACATCCGGTTTATAAATAGGAATCAAATGCCTCATGGACTCCTCTGTCAGCACCGTGACCGCTTCAAACAGTTCATCCACTGCTTCCGGTTCCTCAAGGAGTGCGCATAGACCCTCCTCAAACCCCATCATATTCATCAGCGGAATAAAAAAGTTTCCGCCGCAGCCATCTGTCCGGTATCCCATGGCTTTATTGGGATTATGGAGTTTCAAAGCCTCCGCTGCCATCTGCTCCCAGTTAATTTCTGAAGTATCCGGAAAATTCACAAAATCACGCCACTTTGTCACATCCTCCAACAGTTTTCTGTTTGGCTTAGGCATCTTGCCTGACTCATGGATTTCCCACTCCACATTAAAGATATCGAATTTCCTTTCTTTATTTACATAGTCAAGCATGAACCCTGTAAATACCCAGTCACAGGCATCAAAATATAAGGGCACCCAATCCGGCTCTTCTCCCCGGATCACCTTTAGATAATTTTCTTTCTCCGCTGCCTCACCGCCAACCGAGCTGCTGAATTTCATCCAGTCCAGCACCATGTTCTCTGCCATATTCCACTCCTCCTTCTACATAAATACTGCAATCGCAGAAAAAATAATATTAATGACAACGGATGGAAGTATCACACTGGTTATACAGACAGGATAGGACTCTTTCAAATCCGTTCCCGCAAACCCCATCACCCCGTGAAGGCCGCCCGAATGAGGGGATAACGTGATTCCTCCCGCCGTATTTGCCACGGTTATCTGCCGCAGCAGCCCCGGGTTTACAGAGGGGTTGGCCAGCCATCCCTGTCCGAATGTCCCCAAAACAGTCTGTGCAGTCACCGCACCGCCTCCGGTTATAAATCCCGTTACACTTCCGGCTATAAGACACTGCATATACGGATTGCCTCCCACCTTCTGCACAGCCTCCGTAAATAACTGGTATCCCTGTGAGCCTGTAATGACTCCCAAAAAACCAGCGATCACAGCAGCCGCAAACGTCGGGTTCAGACCTCCGGCCATTCCTTTAAAAATAATATCCTTTTCACTGCCTCTGAGTGTTTTCAGGTTGAGAAGATAACACGCAATACATGCAATGCCCATGGAAGCCAGTATGCTGTTGGATGCCTCAAGCCTTTTTATTCCCACAAACGCAAACCATCCCGATGTCAGGCCGGTATACAAAAAGATTACCAGTATCATGGGGATCAACGCCACTGCCAGCCCCGGCAGATTGTCTCTTTCAGGTCTGACCATCTGCCTGTCAGATTCTGTCTCCACGTATCTGCGTCCCTTTGCCTCCCACCGCTTTTCCGTTCTTCTGATAATGAGATATCCCACTGCTGCATAGAGAAGAAACATCACCAGACAAACCAGCGGAACGGTTCCTGCAGACACCTGCAGTATTTGTGATACAACGGTATTTACCATACTGGGATTTCCCGGAAAAAGCTGTGCAGTAAACAATCCCAGATAAAAAATGGAAAGCCAGATTCCCCTGTGTATGTTAAATTCTTTTGACAATACGACTGCCATGGGCCATACAATAAATATCTGCACATAAGGATTTACACCGCCCAGATTCAGCAGACAGCACACAATAAACATGACCAGCAGTATCTTATCTTTTCCAAAGACATCCACCAGCTTATAAGCAATGGCTGAAACCGAGCCGGAACGTGACATGAACTCCGAATATACCGCGCCGATGGTAAAGATCAAGAACCAGGAACCAAAAAATCCCACAAGACCCGGCATATAGTAATCACTGAAAACCGCCCACAAGCCAATACCACTTGTAAGCCCTACAATAACCGCACACAGCAGGCTGACAAGAAGCATATTCCATTGTTTAAAAGCCAGGAACACCAGCAAAGCAATGGCTGCCGCTATCCCTAAAACACTTACCATATGAATCCTTCCTTTCTCCATTTTCTCTGTTCGTTTCGGTTGAAAGAAGATCTTCTTTTATATTTACATCTTAACATTGGCAAGTGCGAAATCATATGCTTATAACACCGAAAGTTTGGGATGCTGTTTGCTATATTTTGTAGGAAAGATTTTATGCCTATATATCCACCATCTCAAACATGATCATGAGATATAATCTTGTCCTGTATTCCTTTAACTGCCAGCCGGTTATCTCCTCGATCCTCTTGATCCTGTAAAGATATGTGGTCCGGTGCACATGCAGGATTTCCTGGGCAGCGGCTGCACTGCCGCTGTTTTCCAGGCATATTTTCAGTGTGTAAACCAGCTCTGTTCCGTGTTTTTGATCATACGCGGTCAGAGAAGCCAGAGGAGGGGAGATATAGAACTCTTTGTTATGTTTCAGGCAGGCTGTCTTTACTATGTAATCCAGGATATATTTTTCATACAGGTAAACTCTTTTTGTATGGTCTGTTTGATGGCCTGTCTCAAAAGCGATCACTGCCTGGTGAAAATACATGCCTGCTTTTTCAAAATCGTGAAACCAATTGCTGCAGCCAATATAAAAATCGTGACGTCCGGCAAAGCTTTCCAGGATCTCATATATCTTTTTGTTTTCTCCTTTTGGATAATGCAGAATGAGATGAATATGGTTTTCATGAACAAAGGCATAATTACTGTCCAAGATCCGGTGGAGATACAACATATGCTCCGCCAGCCTGGAATGCCGGTTATTTTCAGAAAAGCTGGACAGATATACATAGAGATAGGTATCTGACTTTTTCCATCCATAGGATTGGAGTATGGAGTCATACGCATCCAGATAAGGCCGTTCAAAGATTGTGAGTTCTTTCACCATGTGGTCAAACTCCTTCGTCTCTCCCAAATTGACAGGACAGATGTCAAGATACGCCATTTTCACGTATTCAGATATGAGCATGAGAAATGATAGATCGCTGTTTTTGCAGGGACGGTAGACCTCATCTGCCACCAGTCTGCCCAAGTATTCCTGCCGATGAAAAATATTACAGTATATCTTCCGAAACCCGTACATTTTCTCTGAAAAAATGCCGGGGACTTTTGTCTTTAGTGTCTCTTTATACTCCGGGTCAGAGACAACAACCATATATTCATCATCCGGCAGATAGGTATTTTCAGCCAGTGAAAAATTCTTATCATGTTTTTTCTTCCCCGGCACATACATCATGATCCGGAATACAGGCGTTGCGAAGGAGACCGGGTTCTCCAGCACCTCAAAAAGGATTCTGCCTATTTCATTCATAGGCGCGTGCTCCACGAGACACGTTAAGATCCTTACCTCCATGTCCTGAAAACGCCGGAAAATTTCAGCTGCCTTCTGAAACAGTAGGACGATATCCGTCTTCTCCTCCACGCACAGATACTCACAGAGTACCTGTCTGTAACGATCCGGCAGTTGTCCGATACAGATAAGGGAAATCCTGTTTTCTATGACCGGTACGCTTGGAAGATTTTCTGCATCCGCTATATAAAGGCAGGATTCCTGCCATACTTTCCCAGTGCAGACCTCCACCCGTTCCAGATAAAAATCAAAGGGGCGGTTTATCTGCCCCTCTGTTATCTTCGGACTGTCCAGATAATCGGAAATCATTGTCATATTCAGCTTCATACCTTTTCCTCCTCAAAATGAACCTTCCCGGATACCTGCATACCTGCTTTCTATTCCAGCCCGTACCTTCTGTAGCAGAATGTAAAAAGCAGAATCACCACCAGGAAATTAGAGCCTATGATCACCATACTCTCCGCCTTAGCCGCATGTGATCCAATCCCTTCCATAATCTTGCTGCACTGTTGGGAAAAAAGAAATTTTGATACCTTTGCTATTTTTTCATTAAAGGATGCCAGCATAGGAAGGAAAGAAAGTACCATCATAACCGGAACCGCAATGGATGTGGCTGCCATCTGCCCTTTGCTCCTAACCCCAATTGCCGCCCCCAGAAGCAGGGAGATCAAAATGCCAACACACATAGCAAGCACAAAACCAGCCAAATCCGCTCCCCGGTAATGGCCCAGGATACCGAAAAACAAAGCCCCTAATGTGCATATCATAAACACGTAACCACCGGTTCCGATCAGGTATTCCCCTGCTTTTACATTGGACATGAGCAGTACACGCAGTGTACCCCGCTCTTTCTCCTCTGAGAGTATGGCAGCCATGGCTGTGAGCGGTGCCATACCGATGTACATGGTGGCAAAAAGGGAAATAAAATAGTTCTCAGGCATTCCCTCAATGTTCATACTGCGCTGCATCACTGCAGTCAGTAACGGAAACAAAATAAACTGGATCAGTATCTCTTTATTCTTCAACGTGTCTTTTATCTGCTTTTTCCATATAGCATAAATCTTTCTGCTGTCCATATCTATTCAAACCTCCTTCCGGTCAGTTCCAGGAATACCGTTTCCAGATTTGGCTCTGTGGAATGGATACTCTCCACCTGCTCTGACGCAAAAAATTCCCGTATTTTATCCGCAGCATCACTCTCATTTTGGAGGGTCACTTCCCTGCCGTTTTTCAGAAGGATCCTGATTCTGTTCTGATGATTGTATTTCCTGCAGATTTCTTCCGGATGTCCATATTCCACGATCTTCCCTTCGTGAAGAAGTGCCACATGGTCACACAATTTTGCAGCTTCCTCCATATTATGGGTAGTCAGAAAAACGGTAGCACCTTTTTCCTGCTCCCTGCGGATCAGAGCATGGATTTCATTTACTGTGGATGGGTCCAGGGCACTGCCGGGCTCATCCAGAAATAAGATTTCCGGATCGTGCATCAGGGCTCTTGCCATGACAAGACGCTGCCGCATTCCTTTTGAAAGCTTGTTGACCGGACGTTTTTCTGCTTCCAAAAGCCCCACATCCTTTAAGATCTCCCGGATCTTCCCTTTTGGCAGCCTATAAATCTGAGCAAACAATGCCAGATTGTCCCGGCAGCTCAAACGCTCATAAAGGCCGGTGTTGTCCAGTACCATACCCATTTTTGTGTAGATGCTGCTGGTGAGTTTTCTGGTGTCTGTCCCCAGCACTTCCGCGCTTCCTCCTGTCTGCACAAGCTGGCCTGTTAGGATTTTGATCAGCGTAGTCTTTCCCGCCCCGGAAGGGCCCAGAAGACCAAAGATCTCCCCTTTTCCCAACGTCAGATCAATATTCTTCAGCACGGTCTTATCGCCAAAAGTTTGACTGATACCCATCATTTTAATACTGCTGTCATAATTCACTTTATTCTTCCTCCCCTGTCTCTTCCTCTTTCCACTTTTTCTGCATCCGCTCCAGACCTTCCTTCAGCCTGCGGTCCTCAGCCTTTGTTTTCAGGTACATGACGCCTATACTTATTGCCACACTGATGAGGAAACTCAGCAAAAAATATACCCATGGCTGCCACATATTTATGGGAAACCATGCAAATCTCCAGATCGCCAAGCTGGTTACGATCAAAATAGATCCCAGCATGCAGATTGTACGCCAATTTACAGACATATGTCTGAACACTTTTTCCGAAAAAAACAGATACTGGATACCTGTGATCAAAAATGAAGTCAGCAAGAACTCTGCCAGGACCTCCAAAGGGATCCCCTCATTTCCAAGCCAGAACATTCCCGAAATTTCTTTTGCCGAATCCCCAAACAGCAAAGCAAACAAGATCAGCAATGCTGTGGTAATCCCATACATGCAGAAAACATTTCCCAAGAAATCAAATATCGTTTTATCTTTTTCCATACTCTACCGAACCTCCAGTTTTTCTTTCACATACTCTGCATATTGTCTGGACACAATCAGTTTTTCTCCGTTTGTCATAGTCACTAACAGCCGCCGGTTCAGCTCAGACTTCAGGGAGGCAATGTGCCGGAAATTAATGATACAGGACTTGTTTGCCCTGAAAAAATCAGCGTCCTCCAACTGTTCCTCCAGTTCATAAAGTTTAAGTGTGGTCTCATATATTTCATTTTTCGTATACAGAAATGTCCTTTTATCTGCCGTATCAATATACAATACATCAGCCGCTTCGATCAGATGCATCTCGCCTGCCTTATATCCGGTCAGCTGCTTGTTCAGCATGTGCAGCATGGAGAGGATCCGTTCAACTTCAGGTGTCATACTTTGGCAGGTTATGCTGATTTTTATCTCTTTCTCTTCTGTGCCCGTGTGCACTGTTATCTTCAAACTGCCAGCTCCTTTCCCATCTGCCTAAACCTTACCAGACTCTGTGGGAATACGCAATAGCATGAAAGCTTAGTTGCCGGATATGGCAGCTAAGTTACCAGGATACAGCACCGTCTTCGCAAAGTACACCCGCAGACAGTCTTCCAAAACCAAGTCCGGTAAACAGCAAAAAATATCAAGTTTATATTCCTGGTTCCTATTATAATCATTTGTAACTGTTCAATACCCTCACAGTTACAGGCAAAGATCCATGCAAAATTGCCTTTGGCGATGGGATTTTTGCTTGACCGTGGTACACTTTCTTACGGTCAGCGCAGTGAATGCGCAGATCTACTGAATAGTTACAATCATTTTACCCAAGAAAGGAATGATATCAATATGGAAAAAACAAATGTATATCTAAAAAATTTTACCGGTACAAGTTATGAGGTGGGTACGCAGATTGGAAACTGGATCTTATCGGCTCCTGATTTGCTGCAGCGGGCTTTACTTCCGCCGGATACTTATCCACATGACAAATTTGAACAGATCACAGCCCTGCTGGACAGCTATTGCCCAGGAATCAACCAAGAGATCAGAGGGTTTTCGGACACTGTGGGTGTA
The DNA here is from genome assembly GCA_002270465.1 of Blautia hominis. Lineage (GTDB taxonomy): Bacteria > Bacillota > Clostridia > Lachnospirales > Lachnospiraceae > Blautia > Blautia hominis. Next base: position 87,594 of record NQOF01000008.1, on the reverse strand, counting down.
AATGCAGAGCAGATTATTTTCTATGCAATGACCTACCTGGAGCGGGGATGCAGTCTCATGGCGGCACTGCCGTCAAAGACTGACAATCATCATACAATGATGGCCAGAAACTATGACTTCCACGATGAAATGGAGGAAATGTGCTTCGCCTATACTGCTATCAAGGGAAAATACCGTTATATAGGCTCTACCCTGCATCTGTTCGGAAGAGGCGACGGCATGAACGAACACGGCCTTGCTGTGTGCCAGGCCGGAAACGGACTTCCGGTAGGCAATTTTGATGGTGCACAAAAAGCAGGCGTAACAGGATTTCAGCTCTGGATCGTTATCCGCAGCATACTGGAAAACTGCCGGACGGTGGACGAAGCAGTGAAATGGGCCATGGATGCGCCTATCGGTTTTAATATTAATTTGATGTTAGCTGACAGCTATGATAAAATAGCATTATTACAATGCATCGACGGACATAAGGCTTATGAGATCCTGGATGGCAAAGACGGCAAAGCATATCTCACATCCACAAACCATACCTTGTTTGAGGATATCAGACCATACGAAAAAACGGTGATTGAAAATTCTGTTATCCGCAATGATACTATAGTGGAACTGTTTGAACAGGACAAACGTATTTCAAAAAAGGAAATAAAGGAACTACTGTCAGCCTCTTATCCGGACGGGCTTTGCTGCCACTATTACAAAGAATTTTTCGGCACACTGCGCACTATGGTATTTGATGTGACAGACAAAACCATTGAGATGACATTCGGTTCCCCACAGGCCAATGAATGGCATACATTTTCAGTTGGCATGCTGAATGCCGGGGAAATACAGGCTCTTTTTCCCCAGGAAAAAGCAGACCCGGATTTCTATAAAATATTGTGATCGACTGATCAACGGAAAGGAGGAAGCCGTCTTTGAATGACCGGCATATCATTGGGCAGGCTATTGTCTTCATTGAGAATCATTTATATGAAACGATCACTGCGCGGGATGTTGCAGAGGCAGTTTCCTATTCTTACTACCACTTTCACCGCTATTTCAGCGCAGTCATGGGGGAAACCATCGGAAGTTATATCCGAAGCAGACGATTAGCACAGGCCGCATGGGATTTGACCCACAGTGAAAAAAAGATTATTGATATTGGACTTTCTCTGTATTTTGAGTCCGCTGAAAGTTTCACCAGGGCTTTTAAAGACAGATATTCCATGACACCCACAGAGTACAGAAAACACGGGATCGACGTTTTGATCGGAAACAGGCAGTCCGCACAGATGCCTGATAATACTATCGTCACTTATGCCGGTTTAAGTCCAAACATTGTCACCATACCTGCCATATATATTATGGGGATCCGCTTTTACACAACGATCAGCGGCAGTGAATCTTTTGCTGTATGGCAGCAGTTCAATAAGCAGATTCCCCCGGCACTGCGTTTAAATAAGCGGTACGGCGTCTATGAAGCCGGCGATACCTGCGCCCCCCATATCTTTCATATTGACAGCGCATCTACTGCATTTGTGGGTGTTGAGATCCCGGAAGGATATCCTGTTATAAAAGATATGGAAGTTAAAAAGTTATCCGGGGGAACATATGCTAGATTTATCCATAAAGGGACTGTGGACACCCTGCTTCAAACATATCATTACATTTGGGGTGTCTGGTTTCCAAAAAGCGGATTTGAACTTGCACGGCGGGATGATTTTGAATGCTATGCGGAACGATTTACAGGCCCGGATAATGAGAATTCGGAAATTGATATCTATTTTCCGATTCAGTGATGAGAGGCGGAAACAAAGTTTTCTGACAAGGCTGGGCATATATTTTTAACTTTAAAATGCCATTGCCTCGGAAAATGGCAATGGCATTTATACCGCCTGTTCGGAATCATCTGCAAAATCTCTGTGATTCTTTAACAGAACAATTGCTTATCAGCAGCTTTTCATAAGCCTGATATAAAATTCTACTGTCTTTACAAGGGTTTTTACGGGAACTCTCTCATTATTTCCATGAATCATTCCTCTCTCCTCTTTGGACAGCTTCATAGCAGAAAATTTGTACACCCGGTCGGTAATTCTGCAGTAGTGCCAGGAATCACTGCAGGCCATCATGAGATAGGGAGAAACCAATGCTTCCGGCCAGGTATCGCATACTGCCTGGGATAACAGTTCCCACTCTTTGCAGGACGTGTCAGATTCCGCTGAGGGGTTTCTTCCCTCCACTACAGACACTTCAATATTAGGGTTCTGTATGGTGCGCGCCAGATATTCCCTTGCAGATTCCACAGTATCTCTTCCGATCAGTCTGAGGTTCATGCCCACGGAAGCTTTCGGCGGAATCACATTGTAGGCCTTTCCCCCTTCCATTTTTGTCATGGCACAAGTGGTCCGCATCATGGCATTCAGCTCACCGCCGGACTTTTTGCAGACTTTATCAAATACGCCCTCAAAACACCAGAGATTTGCAAAGATCACTTTGTATAATAAGGTGGAATGACGGCCCAAGATATCCAGCATTTCCCTCACAGGTTTTGTGAGCTGACGCTGGAACGGATGGTTCTCCACCTCTGTCACTGCCTGGGCCAATTCCCCCACAATGGTGTGGACCGGGGGCATAGAAGCATGACCTCCATTGCTTTTTGCATGGAATTCAATGTTAGTAAGTCCTTTCTCTGCTATGCCGATCAGCGCACATTCCCGTGACACACCCGGAAACACGTTCTCCACCACAGCACCGCCCTCGTCCACTACCATTGCCGGTGAAATCCCTTTTTTCTCAAACCAGTCCACAATAGACGGGCAGCTTGGTCCGTTAATCTCCTCCTGACCGGAAAAAGCAAAATAAATATCATGCTCCGGCACATACCCCTCTTTCAGAAGCTGTTCCGCTGCCTCCATAATTCCGCAGAGGGTCCCTTTCGTGTCCAAAGTCCCTCTACCCCAGAGAACGCCATCTTCCACGATCCCCTCAAAAGCAGGTTTTTCCCACTGCGATTCCTCCACAGGCACCACGTCATAATGGGACATAAGCACAACCGGGCGCCCCTCCTTTTTTCCTTTCCAGTGATACAGCATACCGTTCACCCCAACAAACTGGCGGCTCAAGCAACTGTGGATCTCCGGGTAGATCTTAGGGAGCAGTTCCCGGAACTTCTTAAATTCCGCCTTGTCAATCAGGCTTTCGTCATTATAAGATACGGTTTTGCAACGTATCATTTCCGCCATATCCTGTACTATTTTTTCTTCATTTACCATTACCTGTTTTCCGGAAGGCTTTCTCTCCGGTTTTGGTTTGAACATAGCAGCCCGCACAAATATAACGGCCAAAAATGCCACCACGGCTGCCAGCAAAATCCATAATATGATCTCCAACATTTCCATTCCCTCCTATAATTTGTAACAGTTCAGACAAGCTGAACTGTTACGCATCCAGCCATTAAGAATCGCTTCGCGATGGGCCGGATAAAGCTGACACTACTTTTTCATACGGTCAGCGCAGTAAATGCGCAGACCTGTCTGAACTGTTACTATAATTTCCCATTCTTATATAAAAATCTTGCAGAGCCAATGGCGATCACTGCCCCGACCGGAACCAGCACCCCCACAGACCCTGAAAGGGACGGCACCAGAAGAAACAGAATGACCATAAATAACAGCGGCGCAACGGAAATCTTCCAGTTTTTGCTTACATACACCACCGCCAGGCCGCCGAACAGGGACGGAAGTATATTGTCAAATGCCGGTTTCACTGCAGGGTTGTTCAAGATGGGCGTCAGCGGCACGAGAAGTGCCACGCCGAGAGCGATCACAATGGTTGTGACAATAGAGGAAGTGGCCACCGCAATGGTAGATATCACCTCACCCTTCTCTGTTCCCGGTTTTACCCTGGCATTCTCCATGGCAGTGAGTGCTGCCGGGACCTTCAGGTTTGTCAGATTCCCTGTGACAAAAGCCAGATAAGACCCTGCGGTCCCCAGCATGGGAACAAAAGTCACCACCTCGATCAAACCCACGGTCCAGAAAATAGGGGCCACACCCAGTAGTCCTTTGAGCACCGGCTTCCAGCCCGGCCACGCCTGATAATAGATACAGGTGACAATAGGATAGGCAAAGATCATGCCCAGAGCACAGAGGATCCAGATGCGCCCGTAAATATGTGTCATATCTTCATACGTTCTACCGTTTTTCTTCATTCTGTCAGCCTCCTATCATGGGCGTTATGACCGCCGCGAATATCATAGCTCCCAGCATACTGATGGGAAGTGCATAATTCTCCAGCCATTTCCAGCCGCATTTCTTAATGAGAATTCCACAGATCCCCATAAGAAGCGCGGAAAACAGCAGGACAAAAATAGGGATCCACCCTTTCAGCCCAATACGGATATCGGAGAACACCATTCCCAGAAACGCGGATATCATGCCTAAGAACATGGCAGTCATAAAGATATCTCCCCATTTGCTGTCCTTGTTTTTTATCTTCAAAAGACCGCCCTGAATTTTCTTAATGAAAAGCGGTACCCATATAAGCCCCGGAAAAATACCAAGAGTCATAACCCAGCAGATGGCTGTATAAACCTTTGGGTCTGTTATGGTTTCCGACAGGGAAATATGCAGCGCATTTGCTGTGGAAGTAGCCGCAGGAAGTTCATAAGTAATAGCCCCGATCACACTAAGCCTCAGCCATGGCAGCGGCAGTCCCAGAAACTTTGACAAAGTGATAACCCCCAGCAGTATCGATACCGCCGGCGCAAGGGTAAAAACGGCTGTTGACACAATCGTTTTCTTCATCTGTGCCGTCTCGATCCCCAGGCTTTTCCCCCGTCTGTAAGCACGTACCAGAAAAAATATGGACTGTGCAATGACAAACAATATCACCAGCCCTGCCAGGGTAAACAAAAATGCACTGTTTGGTTGAAATTTCATTCTCTTTCCTCCCTCATTTCAAGATTTTGGTTCCGTCTCCCCTCAGCCCCAGGCAGGATCCACGGGGAACCACCTTTGCCGGCAGGAATTCTACATTACTGCGGAACCGTTACTATATACCAATCATTATACATACAATTCCCATACAAATCCAGAAAAAGTAAAGATACTTTGGCTTTTCTCTTCAATCCCGAATACATAAAAACGGATACCCCGGCATACATTCCGGCGCATCCGCTAAATACTACTTATTCAGTTTTCATATGCCATTTTTACGAAGCAGGACTTTCATCCCTGGTCAGTTTTCGTATCCAGTTCCCATAGTGCGATTCTAAAAATGCAGGAATGCATTTAAATATCTGGTCCGCATTCAGGCAGCATACCACCACTGCCGGAGATGCCTTCATAACAAACGCCATAAAGAAAGATAACGGTATGACGATGAGCCATATACTGATCAAATCCATCTTCACCACAAACATGGCATTGCCCCCGCCCCTTATGATTCCATTGTTAGTGGGCATCTGATAAGACATTCCAACACAGACTACGCTAAGAATGATCAAAAATGTATTTGCCATATCTTTGGTGGCGGAAGACAGATCATAAAGATTCAGAACGGGGATTCGGATAAAGAACAGGAGGATACCCGACAAGATCCCAATCACCAGAAACATTCTCTGCATTACTCTTGCATAGACTTTCGTCAGCGCTATATCCCCTGTTCCAATGGTCTTACCTATGATAATGGACGCCGTGGAGGCCGCCCCCACGGCTGTGGATTTCACCATCAAAAACAAAGTGGAGGCAGCACTGTTGGCAGCAATCGCCGCTGATGTCATATGGCCCAGAATTACAGTCTGCAGTGCAGTATTGACTCCCCAAAGACTCTGCACCACCACCATAGGGGCTGTGATCCTAAAATAATCCTTACAGAAAACCTTGTCAAACTGGAGATAATCCTTCAACCTGAGATTCAGGTTCTTTTCCTTCTTTATTATGTATATGATCAGTACCGCACACTCCACGATCCTGGCAGTCAGCGTCCCCACCGCGGCACCCGCTGTCCCCATTTCCGGTGCACCGAAATTTCCATATATCAACACATAATTGATTCCGCAGTTGATAAAAAATGTCATAATGGAGAGGCAGAACGCAATCTTTACCACCTCCACGCTTCTAAGGGCTGCCAGCAAAAGCTGGGTGACTGCAAAGAATAAATAAGTAAACCGGATGATATTCAGATATTGTACCCCTTCCTCAATAATAAGCCTGTCTGTGGTAAAAATCCCCACAGCCTGGTACGGAAAAAGGCTGACTCCCACAAACAACAGGACTGCCACCACAAGTCCGGCATGCATGGCTGTGGCAGCTATTTTTTTCATAGGTCCGGTCTGCTTTTTTCCCCAATACTGGCTGCAGAAGATCACCAGTCCGTCTCCGAGTGCCATGAGGATCTGCTGAAATACAAACTGAATCTGGTTCACCGCTGCCACACCTGCCAGCGAAGTCTCACTGTAAGCCCCCAGCATCATATTATCCGCCAGATTTACGCTGAGCGTGATAACATTCTGCAGCACCAATGCCGCGTAAATAGAAAAAAAACTGTAATAAAATGTTTTGTTTACCTTGCTGTGTAAGTTTCTGCTTTCTGTCCTTTGTACTCCTGTCATTTCACTGTCTCCATCCCTCTTTTATCCATGAACTTCTGAGCCCCGATGCTCCCGCTTTCCATAGTTTTTCTTTTCTAAGCATTATACCTGTTTTTCCCAATCCGCGCAATGAATTTTCCTTTTCATTGCAAAGCTTTGCAAGGAATACTATAATAAAAGAAAGTAACTGTTCAGTACCCTCACAGTTACAGGCAAAAATCCATGCAAAATTACCTTTGGCGATGGGACTTTTGCTTGGTTGTGGTACACTTTCTTACGGCCAGCGCAGTGAATGCCCAGACCTACTGAATAGTTACAAAAGAAAAACATAAGACGGCAGGAGGCCAGAACTTGTACCATATATTGATCATTGAAGACGATACCGACATCCGCAGTGAACTGAAACTGATGCTGGAAAACGCTCTGTATCATGCAGACAGTATAGAAAATTTTTCCGATGTTCCCGCCCAGGTGCAGGCACTTTCCCCTGACCTGATCCTTCTGGATATCCAGCTGCCGGGGCTTGACGGCCTGTCCCTGTGCAGGGAGATCCGTAAAACAAAGGACACGCCTATCATCTTTGTGACAAGCCGCAGCTCCTCCATGGATGAACTGAACGGCATAATGATGGGCGGGGACGATTATATCACCAAACCATATGTAACCCCCATACTTCTGGCAAGGATCGCGGCGGTCCTGAAGCGCTCGGGCCGGGAAAATGCGGTATCTGATTCCTGTATCCTGACCTGCAGGGGATGCAGGCTAAATCTTTTGAACAGCACACTGACCTGCAGCGGCAAAACAGCGGAGCTTACCAAAAATGAGCTGCGCATCTGCTGGAATTTGTTTTCCCGGTGCGGTGAAATCGTACCCAGAGAGGACATTATTGATGATTTGTGGGATAATCAGATTTTCATTGACGACAATACACTGAGTGTCAATATCACCCGCATCCGCAGTAAACTGCGTGAAATCGGTGTGGATGATCTGATTGAGACAAAGAGAGGACAGGGCTACCGAATATGAATTTTGCGGATTATTTAAAGGACAAGACACTGACCATACTGCTGCATATCCTGTGCATGATCGGCAGTTTTATCTACTTATACACCTGCGGCCTCAGAAAGAATCAGCTTCTGCTTTTCTATATTTTTTGGTTCTTTCTTTTGGCTGCTTATTTTATCGCTGACTGGTACAGAAAAAACAGATATTTCCGGGAGCTGTTTCACATTTTAGATTCCCTGGATAAGCCTTATCTCATCTCGGAAATCATGCCGGATTCTTTCCGCCTGGAGGACCGGCTCTATAAGAGGATCCTCAGAAGCTCCAACAAAGCTGTCATTGACGCGGTCCACCATCTGGAATCTGAGCGCACAGAGTATAAAGACTTTATCGAAAACTGGATCCACGAGGTAAAACTCCCCATCACATCCATGAATCTGATCTGTGACAACAACAAGACCGCAGAGACAAGAAAAATCAAGGCCCAGCTCACGGAACTGGAGAACGATGTGGAGAAAGCACTTTTCTATGCCAGATCTGATACGGTGTACCAGGATTATCTTATACACAAGATCACACTGAAAGATACGGTATTGACTGCCATCCAGCGCATCCGCCCTTACCTGATAAAAAATAATGTGCAAGTGGATCTGCAGGGATGCGAAGAAACGGTATACTGTGATGATAAATGGTTGGAATTTATCCTGAACCAGATCTTCCTCAATGCCGTCAAATATAAAAAGGGGGAGGACTGCCGCATCTCCATCCATACCGTCAGGGAAAACAACCGGACTACGCTGTTCCTGGAAGACAACGGTATTGGCATACAGGACAGTGAGATCGGACGCATTTTTGATAAAGGATTTACCGGAACCAACGGCAGGCACAATCGGCAGTCCACAGGCATCGGCCTGTATCTGTGCAGAAAACTGTGCCGAAAGCTGGGAATCTCCATAGAAGCCCAGTCTATAGAAGGGGAATATACAAGGATTCTGCTGCATTTTCCTGACGGCAGCAGCCATTTTTCCAGACACGGACAAAATGAAGAATAGTAAGTCAATCTTTCAAAATTGTAAGGTTACTGCAAACTAGTTTTATATGAAACACACATGCTTTCCGGTATCATAGAATCAGAACAGGGAAAGCCCCTGTACTTAAACCGGAAAGGAAGGATAACAGGATGGAAGAATTAATCCGAGTGGAGGATGTTGAAAAATACTACGGAAGCAAAAACAATCTCACAAAAGCTGTGGACCGCATCTCTTTTGCTGTAAACAGAGGCGAGTTCACCGGTATCATGGGTGCCAGCGGAAGCGGCAAGACGACGCTCTTAAACCTGCTTGCAACCGTGGATATGGTGACATCAGGACACATTTATTATGGCCAGGAAGATATTACGGGATTTAGCGAGGACAAAATGGCGGATTTCAGGAAGAACAACCTGGGATTTGTGTTTCAGGATTTCAATCTGCTGGATACTTTGACAATACAGGAAAATATCTCCCTTGCCATGTCTCTGACAAAAAAAAGCAAAAAGGAAATCCAGGAACGGACTAAAAAGATCATGGAACGCCTGGACATTCTGCCCCTGTGTGATAAGTTCCCCTATCAGGTGTCCGGCGGGCAAAAGCAGCGCTGCGCCTGTGCAAGGGCACTGATCAATCATCCGAAAATTGTTTTTGCCGATGAACCCACAGGCGCTCTGGATTCCAAATCTGCCCGGATGCTTCTGGAAACTTTTACCCACATGAATGAGCAGATGCACGCAACCATACTGATGGTCACACATGACGCTTTTTCCGCAAGTTACTGCAAGCGTATCCTTTTTCTGAAGGACGGAAAAATTTTTCACGAACTGCAGAAAGGATCCAAAAGCAGAAAGGAATTCCTGAATGAGATCCTGGATGTGCTCTCCCTGACAGGAGGTGATGGAGATGCTGAATAAGCTGGCTCTTCGCAATGCCAAACGCTCCTTTCGGGATTATCTCATCTATCTTATGACTATGATATTTACCGCTGCTTTGATGTTCTCTTTTGACTCCATGATCTTCTCAGATGATATAAATAAGCTCTGCTCCGAAGCTGGGATGATGGGCGCCATGCTGGGGCTTGCCACCTTTTTTATTGTATTGATCATCATATGGCTGGTGCATTATATGATGAAATTCATGGCAGAGAAACGAAGCAGGGAATTTGCCACTTACCTGCTGCTGGGCTTTCACAAAAAGCAGATCGCAAGGTTATTTTTAAAGGAAATGCTGCTTCTCGGACTGGCTGCCTTCATCATTGGCCTGCTCCCCGGTCTCTTTCTGCAGCAGTTGATCACCACACTGATCTATGCCATCGTACAGGCTGAGTATACCATTCATATCCAATGGAATATGGGTACCTTTTTCATGACAGCCGGTATTTTCTTTGGTTCTTATATCCTGGCAATGTTTCGGAGCAGCCGGCGTTTTAAAAAGATGAATATCCGGGAAATGATGTACCTGGACCACCAGAATGAGGAGCTGAAAAACGGGAATCGATCAGGGAAACAGTGGATGTTTTTCGTCTCTTTATTTATAATCCTGCTGTTTGGATGGATGCTGTATTTCGGACATTTCAACGAATGGAATGTATATCCCATGATAGCGGCACTTATGGCCTCTGTTTATTTTCTCTATATGGGACTTTCTGCTTTTCTTATCAGCTATATCCGAAAGGGAAAGGCAGGCGTGTACACGGGTGCCAATATTTTTCTGCTCCGGCAGCTTGCCTCCAAGGTAAAAACCATGCAGTTTACACTGGGTACACTCACGATCCTTTTTATGGTTGCTCTGGTCGGGGTTTCGGATGCCCTGATGCTGAACCAGTTTCAAAACACCCAGGCACAGGAAAAGTATCCTTTTGACGTATGTATTTACAGTGAACAGACCAATCATGAATTCAAGGATGAAAAAGAGCTGATTGAAAAATATGCTCAGATCACAAACTCTCTGATCTATAACATTTATCAGGACAATACCGGCACGTGCAGGCAATATCTGGTGGAACAGCTCCCGGAGACAGACAGCTCCTACTATTTTCAATATGACACCTATATCCGTCTGAGCGATTATAATTCCCTGCGGCAGATGCTGGGCCTGAAACCGGTATCCCTGACCGGGAACCAATATCTGATCCAGACAAAAAAACGGCTGAAAAAAACATGGATCCCTTTTACAGAAAAACCTCTGAAGATTCAAAATGTGGATTACACCTGTGCCGGGATCTATACGGAGCCATTTGAACAGAGTGGTCACAACGGTGCCGATTATCTTCTGGTTGTTCCGGATGATTCAACTGTCTTTATGACCCCCTATTACTCTCTTATGGCTGCGGAGATAAAGGGCAGTCTTCCTGATACGCTCTATGATCAGGTACTTGCACAGCGGGGGATTGAAACGAATAATGATTCTTACGAGGAAATTGACAACTATATAGACAACCTGGACCGGGGAACCGGATCAGATGCCATCTATATATCCGATAAGTTAGTCTTTCTAAAAGACAATGACACAAAGGAAATGAAATTTCTGCTCTCCACCTTGATCTTCCCGCTGTTTTATGTGGGGCTTGTATTCCTCTGCGTTGCACTCACCGTGCTGGCTGTACAACAGCTCTCCGATTCCGGAAAATACAAGTACCGCTATCAGCTTCTGGGCAAACTGGGTATGCGCGCAAAGGAATTAAACCAGGTAATATTCCGGCAGCTTGTCATCTACTATATCTGTCCCTTTGCAGGAGCCGTTCTGCTAAGCGGAGGCATTGTTGGCTTTATCAGTCATAACTTTGTAAAATACTCCGGTATTCAGGCGCCCTCCTGGTCTTATTTCGGGCTTGCACTGCTGCTGTTTGGAGGCGTATATCTGATTTACTTTATTGCTACTTATATTGAGTTCAAGAGGAATATTATGTCGGCGCAAAAGACGCCTGAAGTGGAGTAAAGAAAAAAACCTTGTTCCGCAAATCTATATGAGCATGAATGCTATTTTGGGGAAGTCTGATAAAACAGACTTCCCCAAAATATTTTTCTTTTTGTTGTATTGATCTTATGCTTTTCTGTTCTGAAAATAATACTGGTAGGCTTTACCTGTGAATTCGGAGGCTCCCTTACCGTACATCTTATCCAGACTTTCTATCAGGACTTTTTCATGCAGATAACTGTCTACCATGTTATCCCAGAAATTATTTCCCATCTCCATTCCTTCATACAGTTTTTCTGTGGTTTCCACACATTCCCTTATAATCTCCTGTACTTCCTCGCAACCGGGGTCTCTCGTCAGATCAGACATCAAAGCCTGGGTCAGTTCTTTGCTACGCTCCAGTCCCCCGCCTTCCCCGAGTTTCTTTCCTTTTTCCATCAGATCAGGCATTTTTTCCAGGTTTTTTTTCATGGCATCTATAAACTCTTCCATACTTCCATAGTTTTTCTTTGCAGAGTCAGCAAGTATGGATTCTTTTCCTTTCCATTTACTTACCCACTCATCAAAGGCCTCTACGCTGCCAAAACTTTTTATGACGGAATCTTCATGCTCTTTTCTGAATTCGGACAACATTTTAAAATATTCTTCTGTATCAAATTCTTTAAAACTCATACACGTTTCCCCCTGTTCTAATTTACCCAGCAGACAGATCATTTTGTCCAGCCGTTTTCGTTTCGTTTCCAATAGGCGTTTCTGCTGCTTGTACGCTGCTATCTTGTCATAGCAGGGATTTTCTATTATGCCTTTGATCTCTTTTAAGGAAAAATCCAGCTCTTTGAAAAAGAGTATCTGCTGTAATGTCTCCAGCGCATCCTCATCATATAACCGATAGCCGGAATCCGTCAGCTTTGTTGGCGCCAGAAGCCCTATCTCATCGTAATACTGTAATGTCCTGACACTGATTCCCGTAAGCTCAGAAACCTGTTTTACTGTTTTTATATGATCCCACTCCCTTCTGTTTGTATGTTTTGCTGCTCTGTATCATATTTCTTTTTTATGATGATTTTATCATACACTATCACGGAACGTGAGAGTCAACCATTAATTTGACTAAATTTTGACATTTTGGTGTTATAAGTTTCATATAAGCCTTATTTATTAAAACAAGGAGTGAAAATTTATGAAGGAAACATATAAAATTTTAATCGTGGATGATGAGCCATCCATTTTGGATATGCTGAAGCTGCAACTGGAATCAGAAGGATATGTTGTTTATACAGCAATCAATGCCAAAGAGGCTTTGGATAAATTATCAAACTGTCCCGATATTATTTTATTAGATATTAATATGTCCGGTATGAACGGACTTGATTTATGCGTGTCTATTCGAGATTTTGTATCCTGCCCTATTCTTTTTCTCACAGCCAGAGTATCCGAACAGGATAAAATAAATGGGCTTATGGCAGGTGGAGATGATTATATAACAAAGCCTTTTTCCATGAGCGAACTGCTGGCAAGGCTCTCTGCACATTTACGCCGTGAAAACAGAAGCCATAAGAAAACGAAAAATAAATTTTCAGAAGAACTTATCATTGATTATTCGGACAGGAGCCTTTATATCAAAAATAATCGGATTGAATTATCAAATAAGGAATTTGAAATCATTCAGCTATTATCTGCAAATGCAGGACAGGTCTTTGACAGAGAAAAAATATATGAGATCATTTGGGGGTTCGATAGTAACGGAGACAGCACAGTCATCAAGGAGCATATACGGAAAATCCGCTCAAAGTTTTCTGAATATACAGAGAAAGCCTATATTTCTACTGTTTGGGGAGTGGGGTACAAATGGATAAAATAAAAAAGCTGCTTCAAAATATGTCATTAAAAAAATCACTGGTGTTACTGGCGTTTTTTTGTTTAGGGATCGTCAGCATACTTTCACTCCTTACAATATTTAGACTTTCTAATATACAGCAAAGTATACTGGATACAAGGCCCATTATTGTTACCGGCTATACAAGTGAACACAATGCTGATACAGAAAATGGTTTAACGGTTGTTCCAAAAGAATATGTACACGGCGAACTGTCGGATGAAAAGCAAATCTATTATTGGATGGTAACAGCTTTAATGGTAGTCTTTCCTGTTTTCTATATTATAATTGCTTCTGTAATCGTTGCTAAATTCTACTATAAGTTGAAATTGCAGACGCCGCTTGAGGATCTAAAAAACGGAATGCATTATATTTCGGAGCAAAACTTGGATTTTCAAATAAAATACCGTTCGGAGGATGAATTAGGAAAATTATGTGATACCTTTGAACATATGAGAAATGAAGTATATAAGAGCAATCGTAAAATGTGGGATATGCTGCAGGAGCGAAAGGCATTGACTGCTTCTATCTCGCATGATCTAAGAACGCCGATCACTGTGATCAATGGTTATCTTGACTATTTAGAAAAATCAATGGAGAAAGGTATCCTTACAAATGATGTTCTGCGGACAACGCTTCAAAACATGGTAGGTGCGACAGGCAGACTGCATAGGTATGTGGATTGTGTCAATGATATTCAGAAAATTGAAGACATTGAGATCAAAAAAGATTTTTATGACTTGAAGATATTTATATCAGAGATAACACAAGGATTTTCATTATTGGCAGAACAACATAAAAAACAGTTAGAAGTACAAGATCTTTCTAAAACACTGCAAGTTCAAACGGATAGGGATATCCTTTGTAAAGTGCTGGAGAATGTTTTTGATAATGCACTCCGATTTGCCAATGATAAGATCTGGTTAACCATAGAAGAAACCGAACATTGTGTTTCTTTCGTTATCCAGGATGACGGTATAGGGTTTACGCCGGAAGAATTAAGTTCTGCAGCCTCATTCTTTTACGGTTCTCCTACAAACGGTGGTAATTTTGGTATAGGACTTTCTATTAGTAAGATACTTTGCGAGAAGCTGGGGGGCGTTTTATATTTAAGAAACAGACCGGAACACGGAGCATCCGTTACAATAAAAATCCATAAATAACCGGAAACTTTTCTAAAAATTGACTTTTCTATGAAATAATCTCCTTACAGACAAACGTAAGGAGGTTTTTTATGGAAATTATAATTGAACATCTGCATAAAAATTATGGAAAACAAAAGGTGTTACAAGATATTTCCCTACATATACCTGTTGGTATGTATGGATTACTGGGGGAAAACGGTGCCGGTAAAACAACTTTAATGCGTATATTGGCAGCCATGTCAGAGCCATCGGCAGGAACAATAAGAATAAATGGGATTGATATAAAAAACAAAAAAGAAATCCGTAAAATTATCGGATATCTTCCGCAGGAGTTTTCGGTATATCCAAATATGAGTGTATCTTCCTCTTTAGATTATCTGGGGATTTTAGCTGAACTGCCAAAGAGTATCCGGAAAGAACGCATTAACGAATTATTAAAGCAGGTTAATCTTGAACCTGAAAAAAATAAACGATTTAAGAATTTATCCGGTGGCATGAAACGACGGTTTGGCATTGCACAGGCCTTGTTAAATCACCCTAAAATCTTGATCATTGATGAACCCACCGCAGGGCTGGACCCGGAAGAAAGACTGCGTTTCTATAATCTTCTTTCAGAGTTAGCTATGGATAGGGTCATTCTATTATCTACGCATATAGCCGGCGATATTGAAGCAGCCTGCACCAAAGCAGCAATCCTATGTGCCGGTAAGGTTATTTTTGAAGGAAACATTGACAGCCTATTAAAATTGGGGAACGGTAAAGTCTATACCACTATTCTTCTGCAGAAGGAACTGGAGGAATTTAAACAGAACTACCATATAATCAGCATTTATCAAAACGGTGCTAATATATCCTGCCGTTTTTTATCCAATGAAGCTCCCCGAAAAGAGTGGGTTTCCTGTAATCCCACCATTGAGGATAGTTATATGTATTTACTGTCAGATCATAAGATGGAGGTGGAATAAATGCTGTTCATAAAAGAATTAAAAAAAGTCTGTTTTAGTTTTGTGTATGTGTTATTCATTGGCTTGCTTATGTTTAGCTGGTATGAAAATTTCTATGGAGAAACAGAGCAGGAAATTTCTACTTCTCAAGATAATTTGAGTTCTGTTTATTCAGAGTTCACGGGCGGTTCCCTTTTAAAAAAACCGGAAAAGAATGCAGATAGTTACGGAATGAAAAATAAAGAAGTATCAGAGAAAATCATGTCTGGCGGTACAGATATGCTTATAATCGAATTTTCAAAAAATTCCTATTCCACTTATCCTTACTCATACTATAAAGAAATTGTTTTAAGCGATAAAGAGCAGCAAGCAATATTGGAAATCATCAGTGAGATAACCGGTCTGGATGAAAAGCAAATTCGTAATCTTCCAGACAATTATTTTCCAGATATAAATGGCAACATCATACATTTCGGAGCTGACATAGAACAGAACGAAAACGGAAGTTTTTCTTTTGAAATGGGTGATCATGATAATCATACTTTTATCCCTCAGGTATCCTATCAAAGATTTAAGGAACTAATGGCAGAGGCAGAAAGTATAATCGGAAAAGGTTCTAATTATTCTATGGAAAATCTATTGCAGTATTATGGTCTGTCTGAAGTGACCTATGATGAAGCTATTGAAGAATATAACAAGACAATCTATGACGATAAAGTCAGTAACGCCTTTGCAAGGCTGTTCTGTGATTATACCGGCAGAGCAATCGGTCTGTATCCTGTTTTTGCAGTAGTTATTTTCTGGTTAAAGGACAGACGAAACCGTATGCATGAACTGATAGATAGTAAGCAGACGGGAACGGCAAAGCTTATTGTCATCCGCTTTTTTGCCATGCTCACTGCTGTCATGCTGCCCGTTGTACTTTTGAGTTTGGAGTCTTTCATACCGTTAATAAGCTATTCGGCAGATACGGGTATTGCAATAGATATGTTTGCTTTTATCAAATATATTATGTGGTGGCTATTGCCTACAGCTATGATCGTGACGTCATTGGGAATGTTTTTGACAATTTTAACCTCAACTCCATTAGCGGTCTTGGTACAGTTTATATGGTGGTTTGTTGACACCTCTGTTACCGGATTATCTGGCGATACAACCCTTTTTACACTGATGATACGACATAATACGTTAAATGGCTCCGAAATTATAAACCGAAATTTCACTTTAATCTGCTTGAACAGAGGATTGTTTGTGTGTATAGCACTGGTGCTGATGGTATTATCTATCATTGTATACGACCAGAAAAGAGGTGGAAGATTCAATTATGCTTACTTCCTGCAAAAACATTTTGGATTTTTTAAAAATAGATTTCGTTCTTACATTCAAAAATAGTCTGCTGCTAAGTATTGCTCACATATTGCTCATTCCTGTGATAAGAGGTATTTCAAATTTAGATAATATACATTCTGCCGGAGTGCTAGGGCAATCGGCTGCTTTAATTGGGGCAATTATCCTTATACCAATAACGAAACAGGAATTAGAAACAGGAATAAAGGAAATCCTTTATACAAAAGCATGGTCGTACATGAAAAGTGTTGGCTTCCGGTTTTTATGCGGTTTTCTGTTGATTGCTGTTGTGATTACTGCATTTGCCATGATCATGCTATGTAACAACTGTATATTTCCATTTTGGGGGTATATCACGGTAACCATACTTTATGCCGTTTTTTTAGGGCTTTTAGGACTTGTGTTTTCACAAGCTGGAAGTAATGTCATTATCGGGTATTTATCAGCTTTAGCGTATTGGTCTTTCTGCCAGCTTGAAATTATAAAAGAGAGCAGTATTGCCTATATGTTCCCTATTGTAAACGGAACCCTTGAAATTCAAAAACTGGTCACTCTATTTCTTACGGTTATTATTTTATTAGGGGTGCTCCTGGCCCTTATTAAATACAGTATCCGCAGAATATAAATCTAAAAGGTAAAGGAGCCCAGGCTATATGCCTGAACTCCCTGCCTTTATTCCTCATGATGTCCGTTTCTGTGCCCATGCTCCCCATTATCATTTCCGGAAGCATCGGATGACCGGATTCTTTGTTGATTCTCCTGCTGCCCCCCTGGTTGATCCTTCAGCTGACCTTCCGGCTGACTCTTCTGCTGACCTTCCGGCTGGTTCTCCTGCTGACCTTCTGGCCAATTCTTCTGCTGACCTTCTGGCCGATTCTTCTGCTGACCTTCCGGCTGATCCTCCTGCTGACCTTCCGGCTGATTCTCCCAAAAGGCATCCCCATGTTTTCTGCCATATTGCCCGCTGTGTTTTTCCCGGTGGCCTTCTGTCTCTTCCTCATGTTCCTGACCGTGATGTTCCCGGTATTGCCGGCCATAGGAATGACACGTCTCATCCGCACTCTGCTGCATATCCGCTTCCTGCTTGTCATCATGACAGGAAACTTTTACCTTTGCCCTTCCTCCCTGGCACTCCTGATAGGAATCTGTTTCCATGATAGCCTGCAGGGCTTCCCGGTAATGCATTCCTGTGACATCCACCTGAGAGACAATATTTTCTCCGTCCGCATTCAGCCCTTCTGCTGAGATCACGGTATCCTTCCCGTTTACGGAAAGCCCAATCTCAACCGGACCTTCCATAGTGATATAAGCTGCCTCAGCTTTTATCTCATAAGCCTTCATACTCCCCGCAAACACCAGGACCAGCAGCAACGCTCCGGCCAATGTTCTATAAAACACAGGTCTTTGATAAAAGCGGCGTTTAGAACAGTGCTCCAGTTGGGCCATCAGGTTTTCTTTGGTTTTTTCCTTCATCTGTTCATCCGCTTTTACAGAATCGAATGCATCTCTGATCTTCCTGCTCATTCCACGTCACCTCCCACCATTTCTTTCAGCATCTGTCTGGCGCGGTTCATCCAGGTATAAATTGTGTTCTCTTTTTTATGGAGGATGCCCGCTATTTCCACTGCCGAGTAGCCTTCATAATAAAAAAGATAGATGACCGATTTGTATTTGTCCGGCAGTTTTAGGACTGCTTCTCGGATGTAAGATAAATCCTCTTCCTCCTCTATGGGTATTTCCTGTATTTCCTCCAAAGAAGCATGCCTACGGAAAATGTTTTTCAAAAAATCTTTACATTCATTAATGGTAACCCGGATGATCCAGGCCTTTTCATGCTCTTTTGAATCAAATTTCGGGTTGGCACGCATTAGTTTTAAAAATACATTCTGCATAATGTCCTGGGTATCATCATAATTTTTTCCATAAGAATAGCAGATACGGGTTATGGTATCTGCGTATTCTTCCACTATTAGATTGATATCCCATTTTGTCATCATGTAAATAAAATCCTTTCAGCTTT
Source organism: Blautia hominis (assembly GCA_002270465.1). Lineage (GTDB taxonomy): Bacteria > Bacillota > Clostridia > Lachnospirales > Lachnospiraceae > Blautia > Blautia hominis. The sequence continues at coordinate 68,742 of NQOF01000008.1, read as the reverse complement.
ATATGATGAAGCAATCCACATTATTTTCCGTGGTGGCCTCCATGGTTTCCGCCATGACGCGCACCATGGCCCCCTGCTGTACCGGAAGCGGAGCCGCTGTACTGGGAATTCACACATCCCTCCCGGTTCTGACAGCCTTCTGTATCCATACAGGCCTCCCGGTTTTCGCAGTTGGTCCCATTCACGCAATTTTCCTGATTCGGGCAATCAGTTCCGTATACAACTTGTGTTTGATTCTGACCAGCAGCGCTGCTTGCACTTCCTGCTTTGCTTTGACCGGCAGCGTTGCTTGCACTTCCTGCTTTGCTTTGACCGGCAGCGCTGCTTGCACTTCCTGCATTGCTTTGGCTGGCAGCGTTGCTTACACTTCCTGCTTTGCTTTGACCGGCGGCGCTGCTTGCACTTCCTGCATCACTTTGGCTGGCAGCGCTGCTTGCACTTCCTGCATCACTTTGTCTGGCAGTGCTGCTTGCACTTCCTGCTTTGCTTTGACCGACGGCGCTGCTTGCACTTCCTGCATCACTTTGATCGGCGGCGCTGCTTGCACTTCCTGCATCACTTTGGCTTGCAGCTCCCTTTACAGCATCCACTCTTGAAAGGTCTTCCATATTATCTATTCCATTTCCCTGTCTTTGTCCGGTGAAACTGTTTACACAATTTTCCTGATTCCGACAGTTGGAACCGGACACACAGTCTTCCCGGTTCTGACAATCCGCCCCATGCTGGCTGCACACAGTTTCCCTGCACCACAGACGGCTGTAGTCATCCTTCCCGCCAGCCATAACAATTGTACTCATAGTCCCCACCAAGATCACACCTGCTGCAGTTACCCCCAGAACTTTTCTCTTATTAAATTTCATATTCATTCCTCCGATTCTTTATCATACCTTTTATTCTCTGCGATTACTTTTTCCGCCACACCAGACGAAAAATCGGCCGGCTGAAAAATCCTCGTTATATTAATAAAACGATTGAAACGGAGAAATCCTTTCAAAAATAGATGAAAAATTTTAATATCATAGATGGATCCTAATTATACTGATCAAAAAACTTTCCCTTAAAAAAATTTTCATTCTCAAATTTCTCAGCCGTCATCCGAAACATAACACAGCCATCCGGACATACAATATCCTTGCAGTATTTGCTGCTGCCGCCAATATTTTCTAAATCCCCGCCGCTCCTGACAGCCTCCATGACCGGAAACATCATCATCATGACCTTAGAACAAATCCCCTGTCCATCCGCATTTACAGGACAGCCGTAAGTACAGGTATACTTATCCCCAATCTCCTCACCGTTTCGGCAATATCGTTCTGTATGGTCACCGCGAAGGAACCCTATTACCTCAATTTCCCATTCATACTCCTCATTATACCATTTTTTCATGCTTAACCTCCAACTTTTTATTTCCCAAACATTTTAATATGACAGTATCGGGACAATCCCTATTATAAAGGAACAAGTAAATTACCGCTTGATTTCACTTGTCATTATTTTTCATGCCACATTCCTTGCTATATGATATAATGTAGCATTATAAGATAAAGGCGCAGGCAGAGTGACACACATGAGGTGGCAAACATATGTACCAATGGCAAAAACAAATTCAAAGAATCGTTGATGAAATTGACAACTGTATCAAAAATTATGATAATGAAGCCTTGACACTTCATCATCTCTCCCATATGCTGGGATATTCCGAATTTTACACAACCAGGAAATTTAAAGAAATATCGGGAATGCCGTTTAGAGATTATCTGCGGCTCAGAAGATTAGCCTTTGCTCTGAAAGAGGTGCGGGACAGTACAAAAAGTCTTTTGGATATTGCTTTTGATCATGGCTTTTCCTCTCATGAGGCCTTTACCAGGGCTTTCAAAGGAACATACGGCATCGCGCCCAGTGACTATAGGAAAAATCCGAAACCTCTTGTTCTCCGTACAAAGATCAATGCGTTTGACCGCTACTTTTTCGGTTTAGGAGAGATTGGTATGGTAAGATCAACAGACGGCGTCAAAATTTATTTCATAACCATTCCCAGGCACAAATTTTTGTACATTAGAAACCGTGAAAGTAACGGATATTGGGATTTCTGGCAAAAGCAAAGTCTTATTCCTGGGCAGGATCATGACACAATCTGCGGATTGCTGGATAGTATCAAGGGTAAACCGGATGATGATGGCGGTAGCGAACCCAACTGTAAAAGCGGTCAGATCATGGCGTACATAAACGACCCGGACGGCAGGCTCTGCGACTGGGGTTTTCTGCGTTCCGAATGTTGGGGGGTACGGCTTCCTTTTGATTTTGAAGGGGAAGTACCGCCGCAAATGTACGTGGCTGATATTCCCGAAGCCGAATATATTGTTTTTGAACATGGACCATTCGATTATGAGCAGGAAAACCGCAGTGTAGAGGATAAAATCGAACATGCAATGGCATCTTTTGATTTTTCTCAGACGGATCACTGCATGGATACCTCACCCGGCAGGATCATGTACTTTTATTATGATCCGGCACAATATTTCAAGTACATCAGACCCGTACGAAATAAAGAATAGGGAGCGGGGGCACCTCTGCCCTTGCTCCCTGCTCTGTCTACTATTTATTTCACATAAAAGCACATATCAAGTATTACATTGCCCTCTTCGTCAGGCGTAGTAAAACGTGGGCAGCTATATCGCTCAAAGCACCACATGACTCCATCTTTATCTGCTTTCCACGCAAACCCTTCCTCTTCAAGCCGGCTCATGCAGCAATGGGTATAGATATCCGGCTCCTTGCCGTATACCCAGCATACAGCAATATCCCCCGCATCTAATACAACACTGTCATATCCATCCGGTACTGGGGTATCCAGCGGCATGAACACACCGATCCAATACTGAAACGGCTCCCCCTCTTTGCAGCGGCATAAGCCTATGTAGGCATCGCAATCCTCAAATGGCTCCTCCCCCGCATCGGACAGTTGAAGCGGTGCAAACAGGTCATTTTGAAACCACTCACCCCACTTGTTTGCAAATACACCGTTTTCTTTATCCTCTTCCCTGTAGCATCTGCCCACCAGCTTCACTGCCGGCATTGTTTGGCGGTATACACGTTTAATTTCAGCCATAAGTAATCTCCATTCTTTTTGATTTTTGTCCCATTACATAAAACGGCCTGTCTATACTGATGCTTTATTATACCATGTTTCACTATGTATATCCACCTTATTTCCGGCACTCCACATGGACTTTCGTGTGGCCAACTCGGGATTTTGCTGCGCATCGCGCAGCATCCTTTTTGGAAAACACCTCCCGGGACATTGGACTGTTAACAGTAACGAATAGATGATCTACGGAAGCTTTAAGATTTTTCTACTTTCAGGTAAGTATCCAGCCCTTCAAACTGCTCCAGGTAGCTGACCGCGTCCTCATACTGGTTAGACTTAAGGATCAGTTTCACTGTATTGCAGATACAGCGTTTCAATTCCTGGATATCCAGTGTCCCTGCCTGCAGTTCCTGGCGGATATTCTCATGGTCTTTTGGAATCCCCGGCATTACCATATCATTGCCTGCGCGCATACAGCCGGCGGCTGTACATTCCCCTCTGGGAGACGCAAAGGTAGTTGTCCAGTCTGTCATGACAGCCCCCGCAAAGCCCCATTCGTCCCTGGCTGCTCTGGTACAGATATCATAGCAGTTGGCAGCGTGTACACCGTTGATCATATTATAAGATGTCATAATGGACATGGGCTGGGAATTTTTCACTGCAATCTCAAATCCCTTCAGATAGATCTCCCGCAAAGCCCTTTCGGACAGCACGGAGTCAGACCCCATACGGTTATCCTCCTGATTGTTGCAGGCAAAATGTTTGATCGTAGTCCCGCATCCCGGTACCTTCTGCACACCAAGAGTCATGGCAGAAGCCATCATACCTGACAACAGCGGATCTTCGGAATAGTATTCAAAATTCCTACCGCAAAGCGGATTCCTGTGGATATTCATACCCGGAGCAAGCCATAACGTCACCCGGAAAAGCTCCATCTCTTTTCCTATCATTTCGCCCACTTCTTTTACCAGTTCCGCATTCCAGGTCTGGGCAAGCAATGTCCCCACCGGAATTGCTGTACAATACTGATAGTAAGCCGTTCCCTTCTCCTCGGACGGCTCTGCAAAAAAGCCCTTCTCTATGGATTTCATGAAATTCTCGGGCACAATCTCCCCGTCTACCACCTGGTATTTCTGGTTCAGGCGCAGCCCCGCAGGGCCGTCTGCCAGAGCCATGGACGGCAGATTCCAGGGGTCTTTGGATGCAGCCAAGGAAGTCTCAGCCGCTGCTCCCGGTACCGTGAATCCAGCAGAACCAATAACAGCGTCCTGTCCTTTCCCCGGGTCTCCGCAAGCCATCTGTACCAGCTGTTCCTCGGAAAGAGATTCCACGATTTCGCCTGCCCTGCCATTAAAATGTTTGGGCAGTTCCGCATATACCACCGTTTCTTTCACGATTTTTTCGGCATAGATCTGTACAGAGGGAAGTCCTGCTGCCAGCTCAAGCCAGGCAGCCTCCTTCGCTTTCATCTTCTCCCTGTCCGGTACCAGTTCCGTCAACTCCTCTTTCAGAGGGCAGATATGTTCACACTGTACCAAAAGAGCATCCTCGTTCAGGCATAGACTGCAGGCCAGCTCCGCGTCCTGAATGGAATTTCCGACCCAGATACCATATGTTCCTTGTTCCAGGATCCAGGCTGCATTTTCCTCACAAAAGGAAGCCAGCTGATAAACCGGGAAGGTAATGGTCATGCGGCAGGTTTCTCCCGGTTTTAATTCCTCTGTCTTGGCAAATCCGGCAAGGCGGCGGTACTCTTTTTCCAGCTTCCCCTGGGGGCAGGAAACGTAAATCTGCACAACTTCCTTTCCACAGTATGTATCTCCCGCATTGGTCACCTCCACAGTTACCGCGATCTCCGGTTTGCCGTTTTCTGTATTTATTACTTTGATATCCCTTGTGCTGATCGAAAAGTCTGTATAAGACAGTCCATAACCGAAAGGATAGTGCACGGGCACGTCAAAAGTATCAAAGTAACGATATCCCACATAAATGCCTTCCTGGTATTTTTCTGTATTCACGTCCCCGTTTTTAAAGCTGAACGTGTCACTGTTGGGATAATCTTTATAAGTAAGAGCCCATGTATCCGCCAGTTTGCCGCTTGGAGTTACTTTGCCGGATATCACATCCGCGAAAGCGTTTCCACCCTCCTGTCCTGCCTGTACAAACTGGAGAACAGCTTTGATATTGTCAAATTCCTCCACAAAGGCCAGATCCACAAGGCCTCCTGTGTTGATGACCAGCACCAGGGAGTGATATGCTTTTGACAACTGGGCGATCAATGCTTTTTCCTCAGCGGAAATGAAATAATCCCCCTCTGTATCATGGCGGTCCGCATTTTCACCTGCAATACGGCTCAGCACATAGATCGCCGTATCCGCACCATCTGCAGAAGCCTTCTCCATATCAACCGGATCTCCGCAGGGCATGAAAAAGGGAGTCGTGGAGTATGCTTCAAAGAAATTGTCATGGTATGCTTTCAGTTTTCCTAAAATTTCATCCCGCCATTTAAGCCGTGTCTCCTCATAGAGCGATGCATAGGCATCCAGCCAGGCATCGCTGGTGATCTCATACCCGGCATTTTTTAAGCCCTGGCAGATGTTGATGCATTCTCTCTCGTTTACGTCACCGGAGCCTGTACCGCCCTTTATGGTCTTCACAGCACCTGCCCCGTACAGGCCAAGCTTTATTCCCTTTTTTAAAGGCAGGATATGCTCCTGGTTTTTCAGAAGAACAAATCCTTCTGCGGCTGCCTGGCGGGCCGTTTTTCTGTTTTCGGTCTCTCTTACTGTCACTTCATTTGAAGTTGTTCCCGTAAATGTTTTCTTTTTTAACTGCATGGTATTCCTCCCAGATAACTTGTCTTTCTTTATGTACTATTATGACCAATAACCTCCCAAATTTCTACGGCTCTTTTTAACTATTTATAGGCTGATATTGATATTTTTCCCCCGGTTTGCTAGAATATTACCAGAAGGTTCTCTGTCAGTATTGACAAACACACGCCAGTGCTCCGCCCGGTCTTGTATCTGACCGGATGGAGCACTGGCATTGATGATAAAACAACGTTATCAAAAGGAGGCAAACATGCCGTACCAATATGAGAAAGTCCGGGAGACAAATGGTCTGCCTGCAAAATTTATGCTGTCCCAATGTACGGACCTGACCATTCCTGCCCATTGGCATGATTATCTGGAGGTTTTATATATGATGGAGGGGGAACTGACCGCGGTCGTGCAGGCGGGTTCCTATCTGCTCACCCCCGGCGATCTGATGATAATCAACAGTAAAGAACTCCACATGACCCGGGCCAATGGCTCAGTTTCTTATATCCTGCTGCAGATTTCCGCTGAACAGCTCCAAAGTTTCCTGCCCTCCGGCACAAACCTGCACTTTCAGACAATGATCTCACCGAGAGATCATACAGAAGACTTCTCAAACCTCCGTGTGTGCCTGGAGCAGATGCTGGATGCCTATACATACCAGGAAAATGGCTATCAGTTCTTTTTTGCTGCCAATCTCTATGAATTTTTGTACCACTTGTATAAGAATTACTGTTCCCTCTCCCCCGCTGCGCCGGAAGTAAGAACTAACAGAGATTTAGAGCGGGTTACCCAGGTTATGGACTGGGTCCGGGTCCATTTTCAAAAACCGCTGACACTGGATGACGCCGCCGCAAGCCTTGCCGTAAGCCGCGAATATTTCTGTCGTCTGTTTAAAAGGTACACAGGACAGACCTTTCTGGAGTATCTGAATTCTGTCCGCACCATGCATTTATATGATGATCTGAAAAATACAGATGAAAGTATCACTGTACTGATGGAAAGAAACGGAATCAGCAATTATAAAGTTTTTATGCGCACCTTTAAGAAGCTGTACGGTGATACACCCCAGAGAATACGAAGCGGGATCAGGGAATATTTTTCACCGGAACTGCCATCCTAAGTTTATACTATCATGGAGGTCCGCATATATGTTTCCAGACAAAATCTACTATGAAGAAGCAGCCATGGGCTATGAACTAGGAAAATACCTGAAACAAAAATACCAGGACAGAACCTGGATTCCCATTGACAGCCATAATAAAATAGACGAACTGCGCACAAGGCCCAACTCTGATTTCAGAGAAATGAAGCAGTATCTCATTATCGGCATCCGCAAAACCCACCGGCATGTACCCAACGCCAAAGTCTCGGATTTTCTTGTACCTTATACCTCATCCGGCTGTATTGCAGCCTGTCTGTACTGTTATCTGGTCTGCAATTATAATAAATGCTCTTATCTCCGTCTTTTTGTAAACCGGGAAGAGATGCTTGACAAGATCATGAAAACTGCAGACCGTTCATCCGAAAATCTGACCTTTGAAATCGGCAGCAACAGTGACTTGGTCCTGGAAAACACCATCACCCACAACCTGGAATGGACCATAGAACGTTTTGCTGAAAGTGGAAAAGGCCGTCTGACTTTCCCAACTAAATTTGCCAGTGTGGCCCCCCTTCTTCCCCTGCACCACGGCGGAAAAGTCATTTTCCGCATGAGTGTAAATCCCGATAAGATCATCCGACAGATTGAACTGGGCACTTCACCTCTGAACAAACGAATGGAAGCTCTCAACCAAATGTGTGAGGCAGGATATCCCTGCGGAATCCTCATTGCACCTGTCATATTTCTCCCCGGATGGCAGGATATGTACAGTCAATTGATCACGGTTCTTTCTGAAAAACTTTCCGAAAAAGTAAAGAAAACCGCATTTATAGAAATCATTTTTATGAGCTATAGCTTTGTCCACCGAAAGATCAATGAGGAGGCCTTCCCGGATGCCCCGGATCTTTATGACAAAGAAAAAATGCAGGTCCGGGGCCGGGGTAAATACGGTTATAATCAGCCTTCCAGGCAGGAAGGAGAACTTTTTTTCCGGACTGAGCTAGCCAGAAAACTTCCGCATATGGAGATTTTGTATTTCAGCTGAATCTATCAGATGATTACCGGAAATAAACGAAAACACAGGTGTCAACCTGCATCAAAACGCCGCCATTGGAGACAATGGACGGCGTTTTTCTTGCAAAGAAAGATACGTTAACCACCAATCCTTATTGCTTTGCTATAAACGCAGTGCTGCTTGACAGGAGCAGAAATAGCTTGTATAATAAAAACCAACGGTCGGTTTTTAGTGGAAAGGGGTTATAGGATGACCAGAAAGAACAATCCAAAACAAGCAATTGAAAATATCATTACCATTTCTGCAAAGTTATTTGCTGAAAAAGGATATGATAAAACAAGTATGCAGGATATCGCAGATGCTGTGGGAATGTCAAAGGGTGGGATCTTTCATCACTTCAGTTCTAAAGAAGATATTTTTAATGCGGTTATGGAAAGGCAGTTTGAGCAGATAACAGAAACGGTAAAAAAATGGCTTGATGAAATGCACGGACTTACAGCAAAGGAAAAGCTGAGAGGTTTGATTAAGCGGAATTTAATGGATGAAAAGATTATCAAAGAGTCCGGTAATATGATCTCAAGTGCGGCAGAAAGTCCACAGATCATACTGGCCTTTACACAGGATAACGTAAAAAAACTTGCACCAATCATAGCAGATGTTATACGAGAAGGCATAGAAGATAGAAGCATCTCTACAGCGTTTCCCAATGAATGTGCGGAGGTTCTTCTGCTGCTCTTAAACTTTTGGTGTGATACGGATATCTTTCAGGGTGATTTTTCCACACTTCAAAAACGATTTCGATTTTTGCAGCATCTTATGAGACAATTAGGTGTTGATATACTTGAAGATGAAATCATAAATTCTATTAGTGATTTTTACGAAAATAGCTCTGTGTGACAGATGAAGCCGATGCTCTTATTATACAAATAACGGTTGGAGGAGCTGCCATTGTGACTGAAAAAAGAATACTCATAAGGAGGTATCAAATATGTTGTTAATCACTTTTTGCTCACTGATCGCTGTTTTTATTCTGGCGTTTGCATGTTTGCGGCTGATAGCCCCTGCGATCATACGAACAAGACATAAAATCAAAGCTCCCGGCATAGACCGCATGGAAATGGTGGAGATCGGCGGCATAAAGCAGGCATTATATATCCGGGGACAAAACGCAGACAACCCCATCATCCTGTGGGTGCATGGAGGCCCCGGTAATTCAATGATGCCACTTTTACATCTGTACCAGTATGCGTGGGAAAATGATTTTACTGTGGTCAACTGGGATCAGCGCAATGTAGGCAAAACATACTTTGCGAACGATCCGGCGACAGTTTTGCAGACCATGCGTGCGGAGCGTGTTCTGGAAGATGTCCATGAAGTGACGGCGTATCTACAGCAGCAGTTCAACAAGAAAAAGATCATCCTCGCAGGCCATAGCTGGGGGACGGTGCTGGGAACCATGGCTGTGCAGACCTATCCGGAGGATTACAGCGCGTATATCGGGATTTCGCAGGTGGTTAAGATGGCGGACAATGAGCGTGTGGGCTATGAAAAGACGCTGGAAGTGGCGAAAGCGGCAGGAAACCAAAAAGATATCAAGGCGCTGGAAGCTGTTGCACCATATCCGCCATCGGATTACGGTCCAAACTATATGGCAGATCTGATGACCGTAAGAACGTATCAAAGCAAATACGGACTTTCCGTAAATATGGGTTTAGGTGATGTGATCCGCATACTGGCAACTCCGTATTATTCATTTAACGAACTAAAAAATTCGTTCCTATTCAACCAGCTTCATGTATTTCATGATCAAGGGGACGTGATGCCGTTTTTAATGGAAAAAGCCGACATAAGAAACTACGGAGCTGATTATCAAGTTCCGGTATACTACATAATGGGAGCAAATGATTATAACAGCCCCTATCTTCTGGCAAAATCTTTTTTTGATGAAATAGCGGCACCGGATAAACAGATTTTTTCAATTCCGGATGCAGATCATATGCCCTTTCTTAGCAACAAGGCAGAATTTGACCGCATATTGTTAGAGGAAATTGCGCCGAAATTGGCAAATCGCAGCTAGTACAGTGTTGCGTAAATTCCTGTGATACAGCACTCGCTATCTACGCCAACAACACCGCCGGCACTGCCTGTTTTGCCATCTGCCGCATGAATCGGAGGGACCGACTCCGCTTCATGCGGCAAACAAGCGAACAAGCGGCGACATTGGAAGAACGAAACCATTGTCACTTGGCATTATACCAGTGTCAAATACCTTTATATATTTTTATCACATGTATTCTCTAAGATTCTAAGATAATGGTTTGCTTCCCGCAGCACATGGTCTGCAAGCAGGGGCAGGATAATGGACGAGATCTCACAGTCGTTAATTCCTTTTGTACCTGCCGTCTTGAAATCTCTATATTTTTCTGTTTCCTGTAATGTTTTTTTCGTCAGATCACCCATAGTTCTGTTATTTTTATTCCTGGCTTCGCATAAAAGTTTTTTATAGTCTCCTGCAAACTCATCAGCAGCGGCGATCAGCTCTTCCTCCGACGGGTCCAGTAATCCACGGATAAATAAGGCATGTTCCATCATGATCTGATTCCAGAACATTTCGGTCTCACGCATGCTTTTTGCACTGATCGTACCACGTCTTTCCAGTTCCAATAAAAATGAACGATATAATTTTGCCTCCCTTATAATGTGTTTTATCAGCAGCGGATAATTGGCTGTAAACAACCTGCATCCTTCCGTATCTGCCAGGATCCCTTCTTTAAACTCGATCAGCCCGTTTAGCAGATGCAGAACTTTCTGGTTGAGCATCCTTACCTCGTTCCTTGTCTCCCTGCTGCTGCATCCGTTTCCGGCCGTGAGCTTTTCTTCCCTGACCGTAATACATGTATCAATGGGTATCCCTGTAAGCTGTGATGTCTTTTTCTCTGACTGCCTTGTAAAATCTGTCACCACTTCCTGTGATTCCAGCACCCCGCACCCCACTAGGCCATCGCTTAACTGCACAACTTCCCCTAAAATCTTCTCAAACTGTTCTCTGAACCATCCTGCTTTTTTTATGCAGGCTGCATCCTTTAATTGAAATCCGGCCTCAAGAAAAAGTGAATGTTCCTTCATGATCCTAATAAAAAACAAGTGAAGTTCCAATGATATTACTGCATAATCTTTCATCTATATATCCATTTAGTTTTTTATATTATATGAATTAAGGGGGTAAATGGTCTCTTTTTACTCCATATCCCATCCAGCATGAATTTTCTCTCTTATTTTCAGAGTGGCCGCTGGCTATTTTTCTTTCTGTTTGTTACAATAGTACATGTAAATAATCACAAAGGAAGGAAATGCATATGCGTCTGGAAAAAATACAAAATCTTCTGAAAGAAAAATCCCTGGAGTTTCAATATAATGAAGTGGACGGCTGCGGCAGCCTGGATTTTGATTACAGAGGTGTCCCTTATCATATCTGGGAATACCAGGAAAACGGCTGGGGCGTGGAGACGAATGTGAAGCACGGGGGATACAATGAGGATATTACCGGTGATTATGAAGAGGAAATCCTTCAGGTCATGAAGGACTGGTAAATAATCGCCCACCGCATGATTTCTATTATCATGAACGAAAAAACGGGCTCATAGGAGTCCGTTTTCCGTGCCCAGTCCCAAACTGGCTTGCTGTCCTGTTTTCGTTCGTTTAATTGAAACTTGTTACAATAATAATACAAGCCATCAACATAGTAGTCAGGTCAACCACATAGTTTATCATATCCCCCAGCTGTTTATTTTGAGGGTTCTTCTTCATTTCTTTCAGCTTAGCTTTCAAATCATCAAATTCATGTTTCGATAAATATTGGTTCAAATTCTTTGTTTTGTTTAAAATATAAACAAGTGCTATATCGTGAGGGGAAATTTCGTCTTTCGCCACCTCCGTCTTCATGTTTCCGGCCAATGCATCCTTATAGCTTCTATCAGGAATATATACGGCTTTATTACCGAACAGACCGCCTGCTTTTTTCACTGCCGCGCCATCTTCAAGCAAAGATTCACCGATCTCTGTCAGTAGTTGTTTGATCCTGCTGCCTGTTGATACCGCGTAATCACTCATCAATTTTTCCGTGGACCGTGGTTTATCCTTTAGATATGTATACAGGGAGGCAAGGTGTCTAAGTTCATTTGGTAACTCTTTGATCACCGTTATTTTTTTCTTTTCCACTGTGATCACATCATTTAATATGAAATCCATGATACCGGATACCACGATTCCGGCATTTGATTCGTCCATGTGCATGACCGGCATGGTTCCTTTTTCATTTACCGCTAAAGCATAATACTCCTGTGCAATTGATTTTCTATACATGTGTTACCTCCTATTTGGCAGTCAAACCGTATCAAATCACGTTTTTACGATCATACTGTATGTTTTATTTCTTCCATATGCTTACAATAACACATTCTGTACGTCTGCTGTGTGTAAATTCCCAAACGGTAAACATCACTTCCTAAATGGTATACCTCCGGGTAAAACGCCCATGGCAAAAGACGATTCTGTATAAACTTATGCTGGAACTGCCCAAACCTACCGGGGCTTTCCGTAAAACTTCCATACAGCAAATCCCGTGACCGCTGCTGTCAGGCCAACCAGCACTGCCACAAGCCGGATATTTCCTGCTTTTGACTTAACCGAGGATGTTTCATGCACACCCGGGATTTTTTCCGGGGCTTCCGAAGATGTTTCGGCCACACCCGGGATTGTTTCCGGGGCTTCTGCTATATCCCTGTTAATCTCCCTGACCGGCAGATCAGGATTTTCCGGTTCATCAATACAAACCCAGAAGTCTTTGTTTCCCATATAATATCCTACATTTCCCCAATGCATCCCCTCTTCATCTGTAAACTCCGAACCATAGTCAAAGGAATCCTCCCATATAATCCATGGGTACCCAGCCGCCATTCTCCTGAGAATCCTCTACAAATCCCCATTTTACATTCTTCTTATCTGTATAGACAAATGAAATATAATAGGTTTCCCTATTCTGAATGGTCATGACTTTTTCGGCGGATCCGGGACTATCATAGACATCCGTTTCCCCGCCATAGCCATTGACAACATAAACGCGGTTTACATATTCACATGCATCCTTATGCTTTTCGTAAAAACTGTCCTGCGGTTCAAAAATCAAGTCCGCACGCACCACGGAAGCTTGAATGATCATGCACAGAAGTACCAGCAGCGTTATTTGTATCCTCCTATTCATGGTCTCCTCCTTTCCCGTATATTCCCCAAATAAGGCATCCTGTTACAATGACAAGCACCGCAGTAAGCCCGGCCACAACCCAGACCGAAACCGTAAAACCACCATTGACACGGTCAATTGCTTTGGGTGGGTCGGGAATGCTATTGTCCACTTCCCGGATTGGCAGGTTTAAATTTGACGGGTCATCCATACATACCCAATAGGTATAAGAGCCATAATGATAATAATTCACATGTGCCCATTTAAGCCCCTGCTCATCTGTAAAAACCCGGTCATAACTTAATGGATTTCCCTCCATTCTCACTATTAAAGGGTCACCTGAGCCGGGATACGCCCAACTGTATATTGTTTCGCTGCTGTCAACCTCTATGATCCCTTTCTCTTTTTTAATCTGAGATTGGTATTCCTTCAGAAAGGAACTTCCCCCATAAGAAGAGTACATATATGCCATGGGTACCCAGCCTTCTCCTCCTTCCACATCCTCGACCAGTCCCCACATGTTCCCCTTTTCGTCTGTATAGATATAAGAAATATAATGTTCCTCATTATTTTTCATTACAGCCAGCACTTTATCGGACAAAGGACTTTTATAAAGCGTCGTTTCTCCTCCATAGCCGTTAACCGTAAAGGTACGGTTGACATATTCGCATTCTTTTGCATGACGTTTGTAAAAAATATTTTCCGGCTCAAAAATAACATCTGCGGATACGTCCAAAGCCTGTATTCCGAGACAAATCCATATCAGTAAAAACAGAACGATCCCTTTTTTCATCTGTATCCCCCCTATCCAATTAACAACCCCAAAAAGAAAGAACATCCATTTGCCGCCAGTGAATATTTCATAGGATGCCTGCTTCCCTGCAGATAAGCCCTGTAAATTCGTCCCTCTGTTATGACTACTGCTGCCTCCACCAAAAGATAAAAAACAATTTTCCCCGCACCGGGCGGCATATACATCCTCCATATCCACGCAAGAAACACTGCTGCAGGGTTTGTCATAATATTGACCAGACAGATCAGCAGCAAATCCTTTCTCTTTCTTATCCCCCACACAAGAGCAGCAGCTTCCTCGATCACAAGCGTAAGCCCCAGAGAAACCCCAAACATTTTAACCAGATACAGAACCATCCGACTCTCCTTTCCGCCTCATCACCCCGGCAAACAGCAACAGCGAAAGCAAACTTCCCAGACTGCCTGTCAGCCGGGGATCCATAGGCGGCACCGTCTGAAAATAGACCGGCAGAAATCCCAAAAACAGAGCAAACGTCAATGTACCAAAAGCCAGCCCCGGCTGTTCCCGCATCTCCTTCCACATCAGATACAGTGTCAAAGGCATGGTCATATTAAAAAACAGCAGTGCCAGCAGCCCGGTTCCCCAAAATCCACCAAGTCCATACATCCCCGCCGCCAGAATCAAGGAGATCACCGCTGTCCTGGAAATTCCGATCCGGTCAGCAAAAAAACCTCCCGCCGCTTTGCCTCCCGCCACAGCCGCAGTACACAACACCCCCATAAGGACGGTCTTATTCCACGGAAAAGCAGCCGACATCCCAACATAAGACCTCAGCAGCACCACCAAAAAACAACCGACTGCCATCATACTTCTACCATAAACAGGCCTGCCTTTCCCGGATATTCTACTGCCATGCTCTTCCAAATACTTTCCCCTGCCCAGCCACAAAAGCACTCCCCCTAAACTCAGCAGAACAAGCGCCCCTGCCAAAACGATCCCCACCTCAGATACAGACTGACTCCACATTTTCCCAAAAAACAGCCCCAAAGCTCCGGGCGCCACAAAAACTCCCAGCCGTGTGCAGACTCTGTCTTCCCTTTCACTGGTCCAGATAGTCCCCACGCCTCCTCCCACATGAAACAGCGCATTCCCCAGCCCCAAAACCGTCACATGCGTAAATCCGCCCAAAAAAATAAGCACTACCCCAAAAACTGCAAAACCTACGGAACACCTATACTTTTCCTCTGTACCTTTCCCTCTGCATAGCCCGTCAAGTACCACCCCCAACGGCATCTGCAAAGCAAACGCGCAGAAATTATACAACAACAGATACCAGTACCAGGCATCCTTTTCCCGAAATACCCCATACATGGCAAACGCGCAGGCAGCATCCACAAGAAAATGCATACATGAAAACACACCTAAAACAGCCTGTCCCCTTCTCATAGGCTTTCTCAGATTTCTCCCAGCATCTGAGCCGGGTTATCCGCTGCCTTAACCTTTCCGAATGCCTTTTCTATTATCCCGTTCTCATCAATCAGATATGTGGTCCGCACCACCCCCATAACCTTCTTCCCATACATATTTTTCTCTTTCCACACATCATACTCCTGAACCACCTGCAGCTCTGTATCAGAAAGCAGTGTAAACGGCAGATGATATTTCTCCGCAAACTTTTTATGGGAAGCAGCCGTATCCTTGCTGATCCCCAGCACCACAGCCCCCTTCTCCGTAAACTGCGGATAAAGCTCCCCAAAACCACATGCCTGCTTCGTACATCCTGCCGTATTATCCTTACTATAAAAATACAAAACTACTTTCTTTCCCCTGTAGTCAGCCAGCGAAACCGCCTCCCCATCCTGATTTGGCAAAGTAAATTCCGGTGCCTTCCTTCCAACTTCCAACATATCCATTCCTCCATCTCTTGTTTTTTCACTTCTCTTGTTTTTTCACTTCTCTTGTTTTTTCACTTCTCTTGTTTTTTCACTTCTCTTGTTTTTTCACTTCTCTTGTTTTTTCACTTCTCATTTTATCACTTATTTTACAGTTCTCACCACTGCCAGACATCTTCCGGCTCCACAACTACTAATATTATAACTTTATTCCCTGACTAAAGCAACTTAACAACATCCTCTCTCTGCCCCCCTTAATCCCCTTTTAAATAAGTGTCCTTCACAACAGACTTTGTTGCCCCACAAAAAATCCTCAGATCACTCATCCCAAAGTTGTCAAAGGGCGAAAGGCAAACCGGAACGGACTGCTAATAATAAACCAAAGACGCTATATGGAAATCCAATACCTTTGAATGATACCACTTTCACTTAAACCCGCTGTATCAGAAATTTCATTCTCCAACACCCCGCCATTTTTAATAATCGTTCTTTGTGAAGCAATATTTTCTTTATCGCAAGTTAATAAAACCCGGCTTTCCCAAAAGTCACGACAAATAGGCAAAATCAATCTTAGCATTTCTGAGGCATACCCTTTACGTCTTTCTGATTAACGAATACTATATCCAATATTACCTCCAAAATATTTAAGAAAATCCGACAATGGATGACGAAAATCAATCATTCCGACCACAAAATCGTCATTTTCCCTTACGCCTAAAAACACTTCCGAAGGAACATATCCGGGTCATCCCCTAACACTCCGCCCACAAACTCACGCAATATTTTTCCAACAATTCCCGCCTGAGAAAACCAGGGAGAAGCGGAGGTGCCGGGAGGGGCGGCGGGTGTGTATCTGTGGCAGCGAGGTTAAGTGGAGGGTTCTGTGAGATCCACCAATTACGGAGACTTAGGCGAGAGCCCATTGGCGAGCGTCTTAGTCGCAGTTATTGGTTAGCTCACAGGTTCCGCAACGTCGAGCGGCCACAGATACACACCCGCCGCCCCTCCCGGCACCTCCGCTTCTCCCGTCCCCTCCCCCAAAAAAATATTTTTTCCCCTATTGACTTTTCCCTCCCCTCATGCTATGATACAAAAAGTGATTAATTTGAATTTAGAGCCGACCAGACAATGATTCCATTTAATTCATTGCTGTGTTGGCTTTTTTCTATTTTATTACGACCAAATATTATATATGGAGGTACTGATTATGAATAACGGTACAGTGAAATGGTTTAACGCTCAGAAGGGATACGGATTTATTACTGATTCCAATACAGGAGAGGATGTATTCGTACATTTTTCCGCTATTGTTTCCAATGGTTTCAAAAGCCTTGACGAAGGACAGAGAGTAACATTTGATACAGAGCAGGATCCGAAAGACAGCAGAAAACTGAAAGCAGTTAATGTTTGTGCAGCATAATTCCTGATTGCATAAAAAGAGGCCGTGCAGCCAAATGCACGGCCTCTTTTTTATCCATCTTTTCCCTCATCTGTACACTTTCCCATACCGGAAGTAAATCTTCTTATACCAAGGCAGTCTCTCATAAACAGCAGCGCAGACTTTTTTATACACACGCCGTGCATCTCTCCCCTGCATTCCGGACAATTCCTCCTTACCGAAACTCTCCTGAAGGGCAGCCCTCTGTATCTGTCCGGCTTCTTTTTTAGTGACAGACGGTACTGCATTTGACAGACTTTCGGGAAAATCTGCCCCCATGGCATCACAATCTTTCATCTCTCCAGCCAACCCCAGAACCTCCAGCATTCTAACCATGATCTGACCAGTCCCATACTTTTCCTGTCTGCATAGGATCAGATAGCGGCGAAGCAAAATACTCCCCCATACAAAGACTATCAAACCTATCACAGCAAATACAGGCGCCATCCGCAGGAAAAAGGAACGCACGCTTCCCTGGCCGCTCTGGCCGCTCTGGCCGCTCTGGCCGCTCTGGCCGCTCTGGCCGCTCTGGCCGCTCTTCCCGCTGCTCCCATCCTTCTGATCGGCTTCTGTCTCATCTGCATCTTCCATATTTCCTGCCTGTTCCTGACCGGTCATCTCATTTGGAGCATTCGGGTCCTCCTGCTCCGTCTCCGGTTCCTGACCGGTTTCGTCTTCCTCC
The DNA here is from genome assembly GCA_002270465.1 of Blautia hominis. Lineage (GTDB taxonomy): Bacteria > Bacillota > Clostridia > Lachnospirales > Lachnospiraceae > Blautia > Blautia hominis. Next base: position 50,713 of record NQOF01000008.1, on the reverse strand, counting down.
CCGGCGGTTCCTGCTGCTGTCTCTGCATTCGTCATATTTTCTTCGCTCTCAGCGCCAACTCCGGCGGGCAGTTCTCCCGCTGCCGGAGTTGTCTCCACCGGAATCCACCCCTCTCCTCCGGAATAAATCTCCGCCCACGCATGAGCCTGCTCATCTGTGACAACCGCTCTATACCTGCCGTCTTCCTGCTGTTCAAATAAATCCGGCGTTACCCTAAAGCCCACCGCGTAACGCGACGGAATCCCGTAAGACCGAAACATAAGGGCAGCTGCCGTGGCAAAATGCTGGCAGTATCCTTTCCCCTGTTCAAATATAAAGTATTCCGCAGGGTCCTTTCCAATAGGCACCACGCCGGGGTTCAGAGAATAGGCTGCCTTGGACTGCAGCCAGGAACGGATGAATCCGCTCACCTCCTCTGCCCCTGACTTTTCATTTTCACCGCAAAGACGGACCAGCCGCGGTACCTCCTCCTCGGGAACCGTGAGACAGGACTGCTCCACAAACGTTTTGTAAGCACTCTCCTCCTGCTCAAACCGGGCTATGGTATCTGCATCCGCCATGGCGAGCACCTCTTTAAAATCCTGCTCTGTGTACATGGTGCCTCTATGCACCTTATCATCCCCATACTCCTCCCCGTAAATATAAGGGATTGATGCGGTCCTGTTTTCTGCTGCCAGGGATTTAAGCTCTACATTCTTTTCCCCCGGCATATTTTCCCCGCCGTATACGCCTCCCATATTGGCAAGAATATAACGAATCATATAAAACTGTCTGTTCTCAAAATACTTCCTGGCGTCTGCCCCCTCCTGGGCAGCATACTGTCCATCCAGACTCTCATAAAATTCCTCTCTGTCCGACACTTTCCAGGAACCGTTCTCATACACATCTCCCACAAAGTTTTTCAGATATAAAGCTTCCTCAGGCTTCCCGGAGACGATCACTTCCATCTGTTCTCTTCCGCTTGGGTAAAGACCTCCCCTGTTTATCTGGCCTTTGAGGGATTCGGGAAGCCACATACCTGCGGCCATGCGCCAAACTCTGTCACCGGCCTTTAAAGGAGTCTCATACAGCGTTTCCATATGTCCTGCCGCTCCTTTTTGGGCGATTCCCATAGCCAGCAGAAGAAACACAGCAAGGACAGGTATCACTCTGCCCGCATTTTTGTAAATACTGCGTCTGGTCTGCCCCGGCTTCTGGTCCGTCTTTGCCGCAACACCTGCCATGCGGTTTCCCAGATGAAAAACAGCCAGAAGACAGAGCATCCCTGTCTTGATCTCTGCTTTCTGCATCATGACGGCAAATACAAGAGAAAAAGTAATAAAATAAAAGATCCACCCCTGCTTAGCCAGACTTACCGTCAAATACATAAGGAGCAGCCCCAAAATCACACAGATACACAAAAGCCCCGTCACTTCAATCACGGGAATTGCCCTCATATTCCACATTCCGGCAGCATACAGCATTTTCATATTGGTAAGGTATGCGCTTTGCCTTATTAAAAACATCCCTCCCGCCCCTGCAATTCCGGTCAGTATGATAAAGAAGGGCTTCCATTTCAAAACATCCTGCAAGACCCAGCATAACAAACAAGCCAGAGAAAGTACAAAGACCACGGCTCTCCAGCTATAGTTCAGCCTGAAGATCAGTGAACACAGCAACAGATAACCCAAAATCCCGCAAAAATAGCAGCCGAAAAAGAACAGGCCGCTGACCGGTCCGCCGGTTCTCCCTGCTTTCCTTCTTTTATTAGCTGAGTAAAAATGTCTCTTTTTTGATCTCTTCCGCATAATTATCCTCTGAAAACTGAACCAGCATTTTGTGGTACAAATGCAGCCTGAGGGACGTGTCCATGGAGAGGACTATCTCCCCCTCCTCCTGCCGCCGGTACATCTCCCCTAAATACAATTCATCCGGGTAACTGCTTCCCACAAAAAGAACATCCCTGCGAATCATTTCACATAGATCATTCATAATATCTTCATGGCAGGCCACAGGATACACCTGAATCTGCCCGGTCTGCCCGTCATAACATCCCACCTGATGACTGACTTTTTCCTTCAAAAGCCCTGCACTTACCGCATAGCAAAGCTCCCAAAAGGCATCCATCTGTCCCGGACTTAAAGGCTTTTCTTCCCGGATATCCCAGAATACGAACACCGGTGCCTGCACTTCTGTACAATACTGTTTGCTGAGGAGCTCCCCGCTTCTGGCAGTCAGCTTCCAATGTATATCCCTCATCCCGTCCCCCGGACGATAAGGCTGTATCTGGTATATTTCAGGAGGCTGTACGCCGAGCCTGCTGTTCCCCACCTCCACTTCCATGCCAAAAGGAAGGCTTTCTATGGAAAACTGCATCTCATATCCCTTGGGGTACACCACTGCATTACAGGAGGCCTTCTCCTTTTTCTGCCCGCAAAAAAGACACAGCGGGTCCCAGATTTTTGACTTCACTCCGCTGATCTCCAGGGCACCACAGTGCCTTGGAGAAACTTCAACCGGTATCCTTGCAGTGCCCCTTGCCGGAACATAGCCCTGTACTTTTTTTACCGCTCCTTTGGATGTTCCCTGATTCCATATTTTCATACGTGTTTCAAATTTCATGACAGGTACCAGGGAAGGGTTCACAGCAGTCAAAACCACGGTAAGCGTACTCTCCTTGGACACGGTGCCCCGCTCCGGCTCCAGACTGATCTCCAGTCTGCGGGCCAGATATTTAGCTAAAAAGCCCATACACCCTAAAAACACCAGAAATGCCAGGATAAATACCATAACCGAAGAAGAGCGGTAAAGGCCTGCCAGATAAAAAAACAAAAGAAGTACCAATGTTATCAGCAATTTTCTCATCTGTCATCTCCCCTTAAAAAACGGCCGCTCCTCACGCTCCAATATCTCAGCCAGCACATTCTCTTTTTCCACACCGTCCATACGCGCCCTGGTTCCAAGCCTCACTCTGTGATTGACCACAGGAATGAACTGGGCGGACACATCCGCAGGGGATACAAAGTCATTCCCTGCTATCCAGGCCGTGACCTTAGCCATACGGACCAGGGATATGGTTCCCCTGGGGCTGGCACCGGCTTCCAAATGGGGATTTCTCCTGGTTGCGGTAATGAGTTTGACGATATAATGATAGACAGCGTCGTGGACAAATACCTGTTCTACCTCCTGTCTAATATTCTGAAGCACCTGGGCATTCAGCATGGAGGTCAGATGGTCAGTCTTTCGCTCTATCCCTGTCCCCTTAGCCATCTCCACCTCACTGGCAAAGTCAGGATATCCCATGGTAGTGCAGATCATAAAACGGTCCATCTGGGCAGGCGGCAGCATCTGTGTGCCTGCCGTACCTGAAGGATTCTGTGTTGCAATGACAAAAAAAGGAGCCGGCACCTTTCTGGTCACTCCCTCCACGGTGACCTGCTCCTCCTCCATTACTTCCAGGAGCGCAGACTGTGTTTTGGGTGAAGTACGGTTAATCTCATCCGCAAGAAGCAGATTACAGAATACAGCACCCGGCTGATAGACAAACCGCTGCAGATCCTTTCTGTATATGGAAAACCCGGTCAGGTCAGACGGCAGCACATCCGGCGTAAACTGCACCCTTTTCCAGTCCAGTCCCAAAAGTTTAGATAACGCCAGCGCCAGGGTGGTCTTCCCCGAACCGGGCAGATCTTCCAGCAGCACGTGGCCTCCCGCCAGAAGCGCTGCCAGTACCTCCGCCGTCAGAGTCTCTTTTCCCAATATCACTTGATTAATCTGTGCAAGTACCTCCCACACAGCCTCTCTGTTTGATTTCATATTATTTTATCCCCCTAATCCTGTATTTCCTCTTCTCTGTCCTGATTCTCCCCATACAGACCCAGTCCTTCCAGCCAGTCTGCCATCTCCTCCCCCGCCTGGTCTGCGCGGGAGCCATAAACTGCCAGCCCCTCAAAAGTTTCTGCATCCGGGCACAGTTTTTTCAAATCCTGCTCACTGCTGCCCAGTCCGCTTCCTCCATGAGTACAGAATGGCGCAATGATCTTACCTTCAAAATCATATTCTTCCAGAAATGTATTTACAGCCATGGGCATACTTCCCCACCAGATGGGATACCCCAGCAGCACCACATCATACGCTTCCATATTTTCCACATGGGAGGAAAGCGCCGGACGGGCATTCTCCTCCATTTCACGGGCTGTCTCTTCCAGACACTTGTCATAATCTTCCGAATAAGATTTTTCAGTCTCTATCCGAAACAGATCCCCGCCTGTATACTGGGCAGCCGTTTCCGCCAGTTTCCGTGTATTTCCGCCGTAAGAGAAAAAAGCCACCAGAACTTTTACACTCTCCTTTTCTGCCTGCATCCCGGCAGCATCTTCCGATCCTTTTTTGCCGCAGGAGGACAGGGACAGTGATGCTATCAATAAACAAAAGGCCACAGATATTATTTTTTTCATATTCGGTCCATCCTTTCTGCGTATATTTATGCATATCTCTATTCTATCATAAGTGATGGACCTAACTCCAGCGCAAGACCCTAATTCATTCCTTTTTTTCAGTTTCCCAGTAAATTTTCTTCTGCTTTTCACTCAGGGATTCCACAAACCGCTTCTTATAGAGCAGAAATTCCTCCAAATCCATCATAATATGATATAAAACCGCTCTTCCCTCGAATTCCTCCCTGGTCACCGGAAGCGGTGCCCTGTGAAATTCATCCTCCACCTGGCGGAGTCTTTCTATCTGTTTCTTCGGCACATTTTTTTCCTCCACGAATCGTTTCATATAAGTCATGTACTCTGCAATGGTCAGGGCCTGGCTGGGCATGGTGCGGATCTTCTGTATCTCCCAGTGAAGGCTCTGCAGCATACTGCACTGCCTGGTCCGCATTTCAATATAATGGTTGTAATACTCCGTGTGGGGAAGAAATGTATTTCTGTCGTACTCATAGGCCCGCTCCATGGAATGGGACAGATGCTCCTCCAGATGAGCGATCTCCTCCCATACATCCGCCTGGTTTTCTCTCTGCATCAGGTAGTCTGCCAGCATTTCCAGAATGTCCTGCAGCCTGGCTTCCACATACCGCATATCCTGCAAGATCTGTTTTTTCCTGCTCTGGTTGCGCTGAAACAAGTTCAGCACCACCGCCACTGTTATACCGATAAAGACAAGACAAAACTCATTCCAGATAGCAGCAGCGCCAAAGTCCTGCGTTGTCCAGAAATGTGTCCCTATGACTGCATTGACAGACATGGTATTCTGCCATCCCACAAACAGGCTTATGCCCACCAGCAGAAATACAAACACGCCGTATGTGATCCATTCCCTGCTCATATGGCTGAAGATCATCCAGGCCAGAAGCACGGCAGCAAAAAAAGAGAGAAGCCTCACAGCAGACAGCCTGAGGGTATCCCATCTTGTATTGATCAATGTCAGCAGCGCGATGATCCCCGCTGAGCTGGCAAATTCCAGGTGAAACTGCTCCGCTGCAAGTATTGCAACACAGCTTCCTATGGCTGTTTTCAGAGCAATTGCCACATATTTTCCGGCTTTCATTTTCAGCATATCAAACCCTCACAAAAAAGGCTCCCACACAGAATCTCCTGTGCAGCAGCCCTGATCCTTTTATAGAAACGGTTGTAAATCTTTCATAAATCTTTCTTCTGCTTTCACAAGGCGTTTTGCCAATGCGATACTGTCTGTGGACGCATGGCAATATTGATTTACAGCCTTGCTGATACTCTGGATGCCCATATTACTGCCGTCTGTCAGAAGCTTTGCAATCTGGCTGCTGTCATCCTTTATCATGAGCTTCACCTCTGTCGTAACCTTGGAAAAGGCAGCAGCCACAGGGCCCGGGTCTTTCTCCTCCTCACCGGACTGCTGAAGCAGCCGGGAGGTTTCCTTCTCCAAATCCTGATGTTTGCGGATGTATTCATTGACCAGATCCTTCAGCTTCTCATCTTTGATGTAATCGCTGACCTGCTTCATGCTGTTGATTCCCATTTTACATCCGGAGTTGCATTCCTCTAAAAGCTTCTTGGTATGTGTCTCCACGTTCCATGCCCTTCTTTCTTTTTCCTTTTAGTATGGGCAATCCTCCGACATTATATGCTCTTTTTTCCTATACCAAAAAGCAATTTTGTATGTTATACTTTTTATATGATGTGTGAAAAAACATCGGAATAAGAGGTTAGGGAAATATGGAAGATAAATACGCACTGCTGATCGACGCAGATAATGTCTCAGCCAAATACATCAAGCCTATTCTGGATGAACTCTCCAAATACGGAAACGTAACATACAAGAGAATATACGGTGACTGGACCAGCACTTATAATTCCAGTTGGAAGGAAGTCCTGCTGGAAAATTCCATCACACCCATTCAGCAGTTCAGCTATACACACGGAAAAAATGCCACGGACTCTGCCATGATCATAGATGCCATGGACATGCTGTATACAAGCGAGCTGGAGGGTTTCTGTCTTGTTTCCAGTGACAGCGATTTTACAAAACTGGCCAGCCGCCTGCGGGAAAGCGGCAAAAATGTCATCGGCATGGGGGAGGACAAGACACCTTCCTCCTTCAGGAAGGCCTGTGATATATTTACGGTACTGGAACTGCTGCTTGAGGATAACGCCATAGAAAAAGAGGAAAAGCCTGCCATCCATGCAATGGAAAAATGTACGAAGCAAAACAATGCCGAGGTGGTTTCCAAGACGGAGATTGAGGAAGCTGTGGTGAAGATCATCACCGAGAATCAGAATAATGATAAGATCACAGGCCTGGGAGAAGTTGGCAGCCGTCTGGTCAAGCTATATCCTGATTTTGATGTTAGGCGTTACGGATACAGTCTTCTGTCGAAATTTTTAGAAGCCTTCCCCAAATTAAAGCTGCGGCAGGAGGGGACCCAGGTGTCTGTCACGCTATACGAGGACAAGAGTAAAAAAGAGATGCTGGAAGAATATGTGATCCAGCTTGTCAGAAACGCAGGCCGGCAGGGTGTACCACTGGGAACTCTCAGCAACAAAATCCGGAACCGTTTCGGAGACTTTAAGGTGCGGGATTACGGTTTCTCACAGTTCAAGCAGTATATACAGAGTTTTCCGGAAATACATATCCGGGAGGACGGGGAACAGAACTGGGCCGTTTACGACGCATAGGCTTAGTTTTTCCTAATGTAAAAGTATGCGGGTACATGGAAGTGTTTATATCCATGTACCCGCATTTTCATTGCCGCAGCCCATGTCAAAGGTCTGCATTTCTTATCGTTCCATTCTCTGCCGCAGCTCATGTCAAAGGTCTGCATTTTCTATCGTTTCATTCTCTGCCGCAGCCCGTGTCAAAGGTCTGCATTTCCTATCGTTTCATTCTCTGCCGCAGCCCGTGTCAAAGATCTGCATTTCCTATCGTTTCATTCTCTGTGGACTGGCGGCTGCAAGTCTCCTAGACAAGGTTAAAATCTGTTTCCAGATATCTGTGCAGGGTGTCCAGACAATCTGCCCCGTATTTGTCTGCAAATTTTTCGTCTACTTTCTTTATGATACTTTCCCCATCTAAAAAAACGGTCCGTATGTATTCCCCGAAAGTTTTGTAATAATGACCGCAGTGGTAATCCCAGTCCTTTTTCGCTTCTTTGGAGACCGGCACGCTGTTGTCAAGCGCAGCGTTTCGGAATACAAGCCGGCAGCATGGCGCATTGTGAAGCACGCTTTTCTGTTCAAACAGCAGGTCCGGATTAAATCCTCTGATAATCCCCTTGTCTATCTCCCTGCAGTATACCAGGCCGCACGCCTCAAGTCCCATCTCTTTAAAAGTGTCATGCCATGCGCAGGTATAAACCCGTGTCTCTGCGTCGGGATATTCCCCGGCCATTTCCATTTTGCCTGGAATGGTGGCATATATCTCCCCGTATGCCATATATGTATTATAGTCTAAAGGCCTTTTGTCACGCATTGCCCTTAAAGCCATGCGATGTCCCCGCTGTTCCGCTGTTCTCTGGACAGCTTTTATAAAGCATTCCTCTCCTGCCGGACCTTCTGCGGCTTTTAACTCCTGATAAAACAGCCCAATTAAAAACGCATGTACCTTTTCATTAAAAACACAGTTTTCTGTCATATTATAATTCTCCCCTATGGTTAAAAATGTTCAAATGAGGCCAGGCTTTTAACCGCTATGCGTGTTTCCTCATGCCGGTCCGGTGACTGGGGCGTTTCCTCACTATAACCCACTGCAAGTATATTAACCGGTTCCAGATTCTTTGGAATGCAGAATTCTTCCCGTAAGATATCGGGTTTAAAATAACAGATCCAAACACTTCCGAGTCCCAGGTCAGACGCCTGAAGCATCATGTGGTCTGTTAGGATGGACGCATCAATATCACAAGTCTGCTTTTTATCAAAAGGCCGAACCCATGCTTTATCATGATCCGCACATACCACTATGGCAAGGGGCGCATGGTAGATATTTGCCGCCTTTGACAATTTTTCAAGTCCTTCCTCCTGCTGTATCACCAACAGGCGGACAGGCTGCAGATTTGCGGCCGTGGGAGCCACGTGGGCGGCTTCCAATATTTTTTCTAATTTTTCTTTCTCCACCTTCTTTCCGTTATAAGAGCGGACAGAGTACCTCTTTTTTGCCAGTTCTGAAAATTCCATATGATCCATTCCTTTCTCTTTCTATTTTTCTTGGTCTATGCTATAATCTTACCACTGATTTTACTTTTGGCAAGAACGCACTTTTTTGGTATATAGTACCCAAAAAGTAACTGTTCCGTAGATCTCTTTGAAAAATCTTCAAATTGAAAAAGAAAGGAAAAACAAGAATGAAGACATGCAGCAGCTCTTATACCTGTCCTGTGGAAGCTACCATTCATCTGATCGGAGGAAAATATAAGGCGGTCATCCTCTGGCATCTGAGAGATCAGGTGCTTAGATTCAGTGAACTCCATCGGCTTGTCCCCAAAGCTACAACCAAGATGCTGACACAGCAGTTAAGGGAATTGGAGAGCGACGGTCTGATCAGCCGCACGGTATATCCGGTTGTCCCACCCAAAACAGAGTACGCCCTTACCGAATTCGGCCAGACCCTGCTTCCTGTATTGGAATCCTTGTGCGACTGGGGAACCATATATCTGGAAAAAATAAGTGATGCTGACTGTTCCTTCTAAAATAATTCATCCCAGAAATCAAGCTGGAATTCTCTCATCTTTTCCCTCAGAAGAGTCATTTCCCTGTCGCTCAGCACTGCAGTTTCCCGCAGCTCCGTTTCTGTGCATGACAGGATGTCCGTGACATACTCGATCCTGTGGTTTATAAGTTTATCTGTCAGCTTTCTGCCAAGCCCCATCTCCTCCACGTGGTTCGGCATTCTCCTTTTGACTTCTTTACTCTTTTTGAGGAACCTTTTTCGACCTGTCTCAATCATATCCTGCTCCCTCCGGCTCACTGTCCTTCCTGCGGCTGTTTTCTTACTACATAATAAGAATTATGTGGTAAAGAATGATTATCTTCTTAAGGAATCTTATGAGAGGCACAGCGGAATATGCTGTCTTTTCTTTCGAGCCTGCATTTATCTGTCCGCAGGTTTCTTTTTGATATGCATAAGAATTGATAATAACAGACTATTTCCTTCCTTCGCTGCCCAAAGGAGACAAACCCGGTATATTATATTGACATTTTTTACCGTATGTATTAAAATTTCTATAAACCAAATGCATGGACACCTATAACAACTACATAATTCTTATTATGTGGTATTAATATCCTTCTTTCTATGGAACAATCAAATCCAGTTGTTCTATCATTCCCTGAAATTTCTTCAGCGTATCTGCTGTGTAAATCCGTGTCACTTCAAGACTGCTGTGTCCCAGAACGTCTGCCAGTGCGGCAAGATTGTTTGTTGCCTTATAAAAAGAGCGGGCAAAGAGATGACGCAGATTGTGCGGAAAAACTTTTTTCGGTTTAATTCCTGCCTGCTCTGCCAATACTTTCATTTCTGTCCATATGTTACTTCTGTCCTTTGGTCTTCCGTTTCTGGTGACAAAGACAGGACCTGTTTTGATCCCCTGTTTTCCCGCATAGCACAATAATTTTTTCCGCAGACCCTCCGGGATCAGGACAATTCGTGTTTTTCCCTTATTACAGACTTCCAGACGACCGTATTGAAGATTTTTTACGGTCAGATATTTCAGTTCACTGACCCTGACTCCCGTGGCGCAGATGGCCTCCAGTATGAGGGCAAGCTGGTCCTTCTCCTTCTTTCTTGCCGTCTCTACCAGTTTCCGGTACTCTTTCTTTGTCATTTCCTTTTCTGAATCCAGAAACATCCGTTTCTGCACTTTATAGCTCTTCACTTTTAACTCCGGAAATCCCAGGTAATCTAAAAAGCAGTTGACTGCAGCCAGCATGGAATTGGTACTGCTCACTGCATACTTCTGCCTCAACCATTCTTTGTACTCCAGAAGACGTATTCTGCTGACTTGTCTGTCAGGCCCCAGATATTTTAAAAAGGTCTTTAAGTCCGTGGAGTATTTTCTGATGGTTGCCCCTGTCTTTTCCTGGCTGTATAAATGATAAGAAAATCCCTCGATCAGTTCTGTCTTCATGGTAAATGTATTTTCTTTCTGCATAGGCAGACCTCCTGTAGATATAGTGTTATTCCATTATTATAGCTTTTAAAGGAAATAACGCAATCACCATGGAGCAATTTCCAGTATTTACCATACACCGGGCTATATGTCCTGTACCCCGGATTGTTTTATGAACTCTTTCTGCAGCGCAAAAATGTCAAAAATGTCATTTGGCGTTTAGGAATTCAATATGTATATTGAGTTTTGCAGCTATTTGTTTTATAATTATTAAACATAATAATATGAACAAGGTGCTGTTCCGCATAGAGACACGCAGCCAAGATCAGTATTGATGGGCGCGCATTAAAAAAGAAACAGGGAATAAGGATAAAACATATGGGAATTAATCTGAGTTATGAAGAGTTAAATCATGAATACAGTATGCTGATGAGTGTTCTGGGTGCCAGTGTCAGCCGGCATCTTTTGGACGAACATTTTACCTGTGTATGGGCAAACGATTACTATTATGAGTTGATCCGCTATCCAAAGCCGGAATATGAGGCCAGATTCCACAACCATTGTGACGAATATTTCTACAACAATCCGGAAGGCTGGAAACTGCTCATGGACAAAGTAAATTCCACCTTGGAAAAAAATGAGACACAATATACCGTCTATCTGCCAATGCTTTATCCTGATGGAGAAACTTTCTGGGTCAAACTGCAGTCAGCCTTTACAGATGAGTATATTCACGGATACCGTGTAGCCTACACTGCTATGACTGATGTAACGGAGATGATGCAGGCCCGCAGGGACAGGGAATATACACAGCGCGTCTATCAAAAAATGACCCGGGAACAGGAAATGCTCATGGGTGCACTGAATGTAAGTGTCAGCAAACATATGATCGATGAACATTTTACCTGTGTGTGGGCGAACAAATATTACTATAGACTGATCGGTTATACCAAAGAAAAGTATGAAGCGCTTTTCCATAACCATGCCGATGAATATTACAGCAATAATCCGGAAGGCTGGGAACTGCTGGCTGCAAAGGTTGCATCCGTTCTGGAAAAAGGGGAAGACCAATATGAAATGATCGTCCCGATGAAATATGAGGACGGCTCCAGTTATTGGGTCAAACTGTTCAGCTATTTTACGGATGAATACATAAACGGTATCCGTACCTCCTACACGGTCATGACAGATGTAACGGAACTGGTACAGATGAAAAATGAGCAGGAAATGCTTATGCGCGCCATGAAAGTCAGTGTCAGCCGTCATCTGGTAGACGAACATTTTACTGTCGTTTGGGCCAATGATTTTTACTATCAGCTAATCGGTTATTCCAAAAGTAAGTACGAAGCACTATTTCATAACCACTGCGATGAATATTTCCGCAATAATCCGGAAAGCTGGAATACCATCCATAATAAAATCAACCAGATGTTTGCAGACCCCCAAAAGAGCTATGAAATTTTCATACCCCTGAGGCTCCCGGACGGCTCCACAAACTGGGTTAAAATGGTAGGATTTTTTACAGATACATACCTGGATGGAAAGCAGATTGCTTATACCACCATGGTCAGCGTCACAGATATGATGCAGATACAGCAGGAAAGGACCATCGCTTACGATAATATTCCCGGTTTTATTGTCAAGCACCGTATCATGCCGGATTCCATCATGATACTGGACGCAAGTGAACGGATCAAAGATATTTTTGATCTGGACCTTGAGCATCTGCATACCATAGATCCATATTCTATCCTGCAGCCGGAAAGCCGGGCGCAGATGAAAGCTAATCATCCTAATTTTAGAAAAGGTGAACCTTTTGAGGGGACAATACGTGTCAAGGATAAGCATGACCGTGACCGTTGGTTTCAGATTCACTGTACCTGCATTGACTCTGTGGCAGATGATCCGGTATATATGACAATTTTTATCGACGTCACTGACATCACGGAGCTCAGGGAGCTGCAAAGTAAACTGGAAGAACGCACGGAAATGCTCAACGATGCCTTGGAAACCGCCAAACAGGCAAACATGGCAAAATCAGATTTCTTGTCCCGTATGAGCCATGATATCCGCACCCCGATGAATGTTATCGCAGGGATGACAGATATTGCAGACAGCCATCTGCACGACAAAGAACGTGTGAAAGACTGTCTTCGTAAAATCCGCCTTTCCAGCCATCATCTCTTGGGCTTGATCAATGATGTCCTGGATATGTCACAAATTGAAAACGGGAATTTTCACATTAACATGGAACCCATCTCCCTCCCTGAGGTACTGCGGGAGGTGATCATGATCACATTAGCCGGGATCCATGAACACGGCCAGGTTTTTGATGTTCACATAATGCATTTGGAAAACGAGAAATTTTGCAGTGATGACCTCCGCCTGCGTCAAATCCTGCTGAACCTTTTGTCAAATGCCTGCAAATTTACGCCTTATGGGGGGCATATTATTTTTGATACAGAGCAATTGCCCGCGGCACAGGACGAAAGATCCAGGATACGTTTTACAGTTTCCGACACAGGCGCCGGAATGAGCCGGGCGTTCATGGAACATCTATTCGAGGCTTTTACCCGTGAACAGGACAGCCGGACTGACCGGATCGAAGGCAGCGGCCTTGGTATGTGCATAACAAAACGGCTGGTGGATATGCTGGATGGAACTATCACGGTGGAGAGTGAACCCGGGAAAGGTACCGTATTTCAGGTTACCCTGCCAATGACCCCGGTGCCGGAAAATGACGGTCCGCCTCTGCCCGATGTTCCGGTTCTGCTGGCAGACCATGATCCGTTCGTTTTACAGTATGGCGCTCAGGAACTTTGTGCACTGGGGATTCATGCTGAATGTGCCGAAAATATTGGAAAAGCAAGGGCCATGGTTCAAAAACGGCACCGGGAAGGCTGTGGATACCGTATCCTTATACTGGACCAGGAAATGTCCCACGCTCAAGACCTGGAACAAGATATCCAACTTCTGAAAAACAGTGGGGACAATCTGCATCTGATCCTCTCCTCCTTTGAAAGAAACGGCATCCGGAAAGGGCCGGACACCGGCTTTATAGAAAAACCCTTTTTCCGTTCCACATTCAGAAACTGCCTTTCGGAGTATCTAGGCGGCGGCAGGCGCATAGAACCTCAGGTGGAATCCCATGATTTCAGCGGGAAAACCTTCCTGCTTGCAGAGGATAATGAACTTAACCGGGAGATTGCCGTGGAATTACTCGGCAGTATGGGAGCCAAATTGGAAATTGCCGTCAATGGTGAAGAAGCACTTTTGCAGTTCCGGCAAAGCCCGCTCTATTTCTACGACCTTATTTTAATGGATATCCAGATGCCTCTGATGAACGGCTACGATGCTGCCCGTGCCATTCGTTCCCTAAACCGCTCAGATGCGCAAAAGGTACCCATTATTGCCATGACAGCAGACGCCTTTGTAAGCGATATCCAAAATGCCAAATCTGCCGGCATGAACGGTCATATGGCAAAACCTCTGGATCATGAGGTTATGTCACGTGAAATCAGTAAATACCTGGACTAAAGAATCTTTTACAGAATATCAAAAGATCTGCCGTCCTCCTTCCTTTGATCTCAAGGGATAAAAAAGTGGGTATCACAAAGCTTTACACTTTGTGATACCCACTTTTTTTCATAACCGCAGAGCCTTGGCGGAGCGGGCCTTCTATCATTTTTTATCGTAAGGTATGACTTCCACTGATTTTTTGTCAAAATCAATAAAAAGCTGGTATGCATACCCATCCTCACTGGTATCCCAGATCTCCACATATTTTGGTGAAACCTCAATAAGGATTTCCGTATCCTCATGGCTGTATTTGTTATAGCTCTCCCACAGATACTTTTTGTATCCCTCCTCAAATCTGTGTCCCGGCTCCTCCACAACAAGTCCTTTATTGTGGGCAGTTCCTTCTACCTGCACGCCGCTCCAGCACATAGCTACCTTGGGATTTTCCAAAAGCTGTTTTGTTTTTCTGAAGTTTTTGTCCGTTTTAAAGTAAATCTTGTCATCATAAAAAAGACAGCTTACGTTCCTGACCATTACATAGTCATTGAGGCTGGATGCCAGTGCCATGATCTTGCTGTTCCCCAGCATCTCAAACATACGTCCCACAGCGTCCTCATAGCTGATGGATTTGTCCAGTGAAAATTTCATTTTTGTTTTCCTCCTTTATTTTTCTACAATACTTTTAATTACTTTACTCAGTCTTTTATATAACAGAAATGTCAGGACTGACGTCACTCCGTATTTGATCAGATTAAACGGCAGGATTCCTAAGACCGCCATAGAAAAGGCATTTTTCATAGCTGGGTTTACTGCGCTGCACATTGAAATGATTTCATCCATAGTCATGCCAAACAACCGCACATAAAAGGGAATGATCAGATACAGGTTCGTAAAAACAGCCACAATGCCAACCAGTACCGTGCTGACCCCCATACCTGCCAACGCCGTCTTCTTCGTCTTGTGTCTGTGGTAGATCAGCAGTGCAGGCAGAACATAACAGCAGCTCAAAATAAAATTCTGTATCTCCCCCGTTCCCAGAGAGAAGCTGCCCTGCATGACAAGCTGTAGCAGTATTTTGACCACAATGATCATAAGCGCCGCACCGGGACCGAACATAAATCCTCCCAGCATCTCCATCAGACCGGATAAGTCAAAGGACATAAAGGGCGGCATGAAAGGCAGCGGAAACCTGAAAAGCATAAGAACAGCACTGACTGCCCCCATCAGGCCTGCAAAGGCTATTTTCTTTACCCGCATTTTCGCACCTGCCTGGGCCTTCATTCCATTGCCAAAAGCTGCATTGGTTGTTTCTTGAGTCTGGTTCATAGTTTGTATCCTCCTTCAAAAAAAATGAGCCCGGAACAATATATATGCTCCGGGCGTAGTTTCACAGAAAATGTCTTTTCTCATCCGGACTATACCGTCGGTGCCGGAATTCCCCTTATCATACAAAAGGAGTCACCGGCTCAGCCGCCAAAGCGGGTCATGGACTATACCATCGGTAGGGACTTACACCCTGCCACAAAGACTTCAATATTCTTTTTTTGAAATCAGAAATGCAGTAAACATCATCTGTTACAATTGATTATATACCAGACTTTCCCATGTGTAAACAGAAAATGCGAAATTAAAGTTTACTGTTCACAGGCCACTGTACCGGGAGGCGTTTTCATGCTGAAAGCATGAAAATGCCGAGGCAGCCAGCGCTGGGATTCATGAGCCATGGTGTGGATCCGATTCCCCCGTCATTTCAAGGCATGCGCTTCTCAATTCATCCTCTTTTTCACGGTAGAGAAGGATCTCGCTGTATTTAAAATAGGTATCACATCCATGACTGCTGATAAATTCCATAGCCTTTTCGTTTTTCGACAATCCCGTCACAAAAAGCACCATCTCCTGTTCCTCACCAAAAGAATCTTTTACAAACCGAAATGTATGTTCCAGCTCCGCACTTATCTTTGTTATGATATCTTGTCTCTCCTTCAAATCCTGGTGAAACCATTCCCTGACACAGGCCATACCTTCCGTTTTCTCCAGAATATGATTCTCCTTCAGGGAAAGACTGTAAGATTCCAGGCGTTCCAGAGCCCATTCCTGTTCAGATGCCTGATCTACGGTTATCTTTTCTGCCGTCTTTTCTGTTTCCAGTTCTCTTCTTTCTATCTCTGTAAAGGCAGTGAGCGACTGAATATCTTCCTGATTTTCCAAAAAACATTTGAATAACTTTAATATTTCATAGAGTGTACTGATCCTCCCGTCAATATGCGTATATGTTCTGAACGACTGGTTGAGATAAGCCAGAAGGAGACCAACTACCGTAAATCTTTCCTCAAAGCCAGCCACCTGCGCCATATCCCTCCGCCGCTCATATTCCGCTTTGGGCAATGTGCCTGCTGCAATCTCCGTAACCGCATAATCTGTTCCGTATTTGCAGTAAAGCTGATAATAAGCCGCAAAATCCCTGGCTATTTCCTCTTTTTGAAGATATTGGACCACCAGCTTCTCTGTAACCGGGAACTGAAACCGTTCATAACTTTTCAGAATCTCGGACAAATCCTCCCAGCCTCTTGCCGTCACGAAAAACTTGCCGTCCACAGTATTTTCCACGAGATAGAAATTCTCTTTTTTAATATTCAGGTAAGAGAGCACAGCGGCGTGTATCTGCTGTGACCAGGCATATTCCATCCAGACACTGCAGTCCACATCAATATCTATTTTTCTCACCCTGTCCAGTGTGACAATATCAAATTCCCGGACAGATTTATTATACTCCGGCGGATTGCCCGCAGCAGCGATCAGCCACCCTTCCGGCACTTTATGGCTTCCGAAAGTTTTATTCTGCAGAAACTGCAGCATAGTGGGTGCCAGGGTTTCAGATACACAGTTAATCTCATCAATGAAAAGAATCCCTTCCTTTTTCCCTGTGCGCTCCATGCACTCATAGACTGAGGCTATAATCTCACTGAGGGTATATTCTGTAACGCTCACGGTCTGTCCCTGATATGTTTTACTTTTTATATTCGGCAGTCCCACAGCGCTTTGCCTTGTATGATGGGTAATGGTGTAAGATACCAGCCCCACATTGCACTCCTCTGCCACCTGCTCCATAATGGCTGTCTTACCGATACCCGGCGGCCCCATGAGCAGTATGGGCCTCTGTCTCACCAGCGGAAACATGTAATTGCCCCAGTCGTCTTTCTGATGGTAGGATTTTAATGTGTTGCTGATTTCCAGCTTTGCCTCTTTGATGTTCATTTTTTCCTCCTTGCAGGGTATGGAATCATGTCCGGGAATATTTTTGTCAATGGGAAACTACCAGCTTCATAGCCCAGCACGGCACCCTGTCCATGCCGTTTCCGCCTTTCAAAAAAACAAATGCCGTCTCGTAATCCGGCCTGCATTTCGGATAAATTCCATCTCCGTCTGTAAAATAAATCAGTGCTTTCAGATTTCTGATCTCTTTCTTTTCTTTCTGTTCTGCCACATAAGCAAACACAGGCCGAAAATCTGTTCCGCCCCGTCCCTGTATTTTAATATTTTTGCTGTATGCTTTCCATTCCTCTTCTGAATGGATAACAATACTCTCCCGTATGCTGCAGTCACACTGGACAAGATGAACCTTCATCTTTTTAAAGAAATTTTCACGTTCACTGAGAATGCTGTATGTCTCTGCAAGGAACTGCTGTACGGTTTCTCTGGAACAGGAGCCTGAGGTGTCCAGGGCAATGACCAGTTCTTCCAGGCGATTTACTTCTTTATATTCCAGCGGTTCTATAAGAGGCATATCTCCATAATGTTCCATCCCATAATGGTACATGATATAGTCAAAACTTTCTGTATCCAGTTCCACTTCCTCCCTTGGGACCGCGAATTTTTTCAGAAATCTTCTGTAGTCATAACGACTCCTGTGCACCTCCGCTGTCTCCTCCCTGCCGTCACCTTCCTGTTCTCCTGCTCTTTGTTTTTTATCGTGTTTTTTCTGTCCTGTGTAAGCCAGAATCTTTTCCCACTTACTCTTTGTCCTGGCAATCCGCTCTGGTTCCTTCCGCCTGTCCCACAGGCTGTGATCATCAAAGCAGAAGGCTGACTGAATCTCTTCCAGGCTGTCTGAAAAAATGCCCTGCATCAACATTTGGCTGATCCTCTCTGCAGACAGATTCCTGTCTCCCAGTTTTTTTAAACATCGTGTTCTGACCGGCTGGGCAGGCAGGCACAGCCCCGGCAGATTTTCCCGCTCTATGACCTGCTCCACGGCCATATCACACGCAAGATCCCAGATATGCTTACTGTATTCTTCTTTTGGGAACAAATGCAGATAAAGGCAGTGAAGCATCATATGAAGATACCCCCTGCGGATGGCTGCCGGGCTGTGCCCATAGCTGTGCAGCAGATATTCAGGTTCAAAATAAAATATATTTCCTTCTGTTCCGATTCCCCGGATGTGCCTGCAGCTTTCATATGAAACACTGGCAAATGCGCCGTCCAGATATGGAAAATAACTGTAGAGTTCATTTCTGCAGTTTTTCAAAATTTCAACTCCCAGTTTTGCTTTTCGGTTCTCTTCGCCCTTTTTATATTCCTCTGTATTCTCTTCCATTCTTCTTTACCAATCCGTTTTCCGTAGTTTATATAGGAAAACTCTTTTCTGAATACCCGTATTTCTTATCTTTTAGATGCATAAGCCAAACCAAGGCTGCTGTCTTTTGACGCGCTCTGGCTATCTGGATAAATGCATCGAGATGCTCTCTGTCAAACCACCCCAACCCTTCCAGGTATGCGATCTTTTCTACGTCCTCCTCCTCGATCAGTTCTTCCGATGCAGCCAGGATCTGCTCTTTGATATAATTGCCAAAAGCCTCTCTCTGTGTCTCCGAAACACCTTCCCTCAGGAAAAATCCACGCAGCGCAGCAGCAAGGCGCACGGCTTCCTTGTCTGACTCTTTGAATTTCCGGTATACCTTTTCCCCCTCCTCCTGAGGGTTTTCTCTTTTTTGTCTCTCCAGCCCTTGTACTGCGATCTCTACATCTTTTAGAAAGTCACTTTTTTCTCTCATAACAGTCCCCCTTCCACTAAAACATCTGATCCGGGAATTACACCGTGGTATAAAAGCAGCCTGGTACCGTCCTATTTTTCTTCACTCAATCTTTGTCATATCCAGTATATCATTAATTAGCACAAATAGGTAATAAGATTGTTTACGCGGTAACCGGAACCGCATTCTTTTTCTGCTCCGCAATATCTCTCCTCTGTGGACGTGTCAGCGGATAGCCAAATTATTTTCGCTTGCAAATTGTCTGACTTAATTATAATATTAACTTATAGATTCAGGAAAACGGGGGAATCGCCCCCCAAATGGAGTCCTATATTTTTCAAAAACGGAGGTGTTATTTATGCTGCATGAAGTAAGTTTTTTATCTTACAACAAACGCGACCAGGTACAGGGGTGGATTTATGTCCCCGCCGCAAAACCGAAAGGGATCGTACAGATTATCCATGGTTTCGGTGAGCATTCCAGACGATATCTGCATATGATCGTCAAATTCATGGATGCCGGTTACATTGTAGCTGCTGATGACCATGTGGGGCACGGAAAAACAGCCATGGTCAGCGGTGTATGGGGAGATTGGGGGGATACAGGATTCCACACTATGATGGAAGATGAACACACCCTCAGAGAACTGGTCTGCGGTAAATATCCGGGCCTTCCCTATTTTATCTTCGGTCACAGTATGGGTTCTTTCATTGCCAGAGATTATGCGGCGAATTATGGAAACGACCTGGCAGGTGTTACGATCTGCGGTACCACAGGAATCTTTCGGGGAGCAGACAACGCTGCTGCGCTCTTAAAGAAAGCCATCGACGATGGGATGGGAAATGATTCTGATCCGGAATTCACAGGTTCCCTGATGGGATGGATGTGTGAGCGCTGTGATGATGTTACCATCGGAAATGAATGGATCTGTTCCGACCCATATGTACAGCGTGACCATGCGGAAGATCCTTTCGACGCATTTACCAGACCTACCAGTAATCGTTCTTTATATGATTTCACTCAGATGATGATGGCAATTGAAGGCGTACAGTGGGCTGAAAAGGTTCCCGTAGCCCTGCCATTTTACAATATAGGTGGTGATCAGGACCCTGTGGGGGAATACGGAAAGGGCATCTATGAAGTCTCAAACTGGCTGTGCGAAACCGGGCATGATGTGACCACCAAAGTCTACTCCGGCTACCGCCACGAGATACATAATTACAGTGAAATCAAGGACGAAGTCGAGGCCGGCATAATTGCATTTATGGATGGAGTCATCGGCATTTGACCGGACTTTTCCTATTTACATGCGAGATCTGACATCATTTTCACTGTATCTGAAAAAGAGAATCCACGGACTCTGTGTGGATTCTCTTTTACTCTATCTGGCTTGCCGCAGGAACAGCAGGCTGCATTCGACCATATGATACAGACTTACGCCTGGAAATATTGTGAAAGAGTCTACGGAAGTAAAGTTCTGGCATTCGGCTGATATAACTTTAATTCCTCCAGATCCTGTTCAAATGTATCCATCTTCGCCAAATGGAACGCTTCATCCTGGCATAAGCTGCAAAAACTGCATTTACCATAAGTACATCCTGCCGTCAGTTCAATAATGCAGTAGTCAGGCTCATAAGGCGGCCGCCATGTTCTTCCGCTAAAGTGCATGCTTTTCTTCCCCCTTTACAGATGCGGCAGATCTCTGCGGTATCGCTGTAGTTCTTCTTCACTTACCGTCTCTGTTATCCGATCCAATGTATAAAGCAGTTTCTCTTTGTCCCGTGGCAAAATACCCTGTAACTGAAATGCATTAGATGCCCCCAATGCACCAAAATAGACCGGTATTTTGAGTTTTTTTACAAGCGTCCGCAGTTCCATGTATTTTTCCAGCTCTCCCTCCTCTTTCCAATTACCCTTTTGAATCTCCTGATAAAGTCCGGACTCGGAATAAACGGTCAGCATATTAGCTCCAATCCGTACCGGATGAAGTTGATTGCACACCTCTGCAGTCGCCTTTGCCCCAATGTTCCCCCGCCCGGCTCCCGATATACCGGTAAGATAAAAGAAGTTGTAAGATATGCCTGCCTCATCCAGACGGCTGCACTGCCGAATAATATCAGAAGCTAAATAACCTTTATCCATAAAAGTAAGCGCCTCATCGTCTCCGGTTTCAATTCCAATGGTAATCCCGTCATAACCTGCCAGCCGAAGATTTGACAGTTCTTTATCTGTTTTTGCAGTAACATCTGTAACTCTGGCAAAACAGCCTATCGTTTCGATGGTGGGATGATACCTGTGAATCAGGGAAGCGATCTCCATCAGCCTGCCAAATTTCAAAACAAATGGATTGGCTCCAGTCAAAAAGACCCGCCTCCCATGGAAATCCGGCCATAACTCTGACTGCCCTTTCAATTCTATTAAATCCTCTTCTATATCTGCCAAAGGGGACATGCGGAATTTGAAGGGAAGCTCTTCATATAGTGTACAGAACTTACACCTGTGATGAGTACATCCTGCCGTAACTTCAAGTAAAAGGGAAGGCGCCTCATAAGGCGGCCTCCAGATGGTTCCTGTATAATGCATAATAAATGACTCCTCTCTGTGTTTTAATGCATCTTTCTTTATTAACTTACTGAAACCGCTTAAGAAAAACAAGTACGGGCTTTTTTTGTATATAGTACATTTTTTAATACTATGTATGAAAAAGAGTCTTACTTGATTTCCTCTGATAATTGGGATATACTCTCAGAAAAGAGGTGATCAGATGTCTGAAAATAAATTCAGCAGTGAAGAAAACATTGCACGCTGCATCCCTATGGGTAAGCTGCAATCTGTAATTGGAGGGAAATGGAAAATACTGATTCTATGGTATATATACTTCTATAAAGTACAGCGTTTTGGTGAACTGCGCCGCCGGCTTGACGGCATCACACAGTCTACACTCACAAAACAGCTCCGGGAACTTGAAGAGGATGGTTTTCTGCACCGGGAAGTCTATAAGGAAATTCCTCCAAAAGTGGAGTATGCATTGACAGCACTCGGTGAAAGTTTTATCCCTGTACTACAGACCATGATGACATGGAGCGAACGGTTTCTATGTCCTGAATATAAAAATCCTTATAAATAAAATCTCAATTTATCTTATTTTACAGTTTATAAAAAATCCAGAAGGATGCTCCCAATGAATGGCATTTTGTTAAGAGTTTTGGAAGAAGCTATCACGGTTTTGTGGCAGCTTCTTTTCTGTACTCCTTTCGATTTGTAATTATTACTTTTATTAAAAGCCCCTACACCACCATTATAGTGATGTGGGGGCTTAACTGAATACTATTTGGAATATCCCCTGGGGTTCATTCTAATTTCTCCAGCGCGTTTATGCCAGGATATATTACTGATGGCGCAGAACGGGATTGTAAAAATGCACTTCTTGATTGTTCGGTTTTTCATAATTATATCCCACCGTTCTGTATTTACTATTACAAATTTCATTCTGCACTACCGGACGTGATTTTCTGCTGTTCCACTATTCCTCTATCACATAGGTGTATTTTTCGGTGAGCACGGCTGGCGGTAGTGTTCTTGTTTTCCGAAATGTTCCGACTGGCATGACTGTTTTGGAGGACATGTGGAACATAACTTCGGCGGGCATGGAAGACACGGCTTCGATGGACATAACGAGCATGGGGGACACGGCTTCGGCGGGCACGGTGGCTCTGGTGGGCATGGCTTCGGCGGGCACGGTGGTTCCGGTGAACACGGCGGCTCTGGCGGGCATGGCTTTGGTGGGCACGGTGGTTCCGGTGGACATGGCGGCTCTGGCGGGCACGGGTTCAGCGGACACGGCGGCTCTGGCGGGCATGGTTTCGGTGGGCACGAATTCGGCGGACACGGCGGGTATGGTGGGTATGACTTCGGTGGGCACGGATTCGGCGGACACGACGGCTCTGGCGGGCATGGTTTCGGTGGGTATGGGTATGGTGGGTATGGTTTCGGTGGGTATAGGTCCGGTGGACACGGCGGATATGATGGGTATGGTGGGTATGGGTCCGGTGGACACGGTGGTTCTGGCGGGCATGGCTTCGATGAGCACGGGTACGGCGGATACGGTGGCTCTGGCGGGCATGGCTTCGGTGAGCATGGATTCGGCGGGTATGGTGGGTATGGGAACTCCGGGGGGTATGATTCAGGTTGACACGGCGGGTATGGTGGATACGGTTTCGATGGGCACGGCGGATATGGTGGATATAATCCAGGACCCCAGCCCGGATAACATGGTATTATACATGAAAATGACAGTGGATATCCATTTGTTCCCCCACTGTAAATATTCGATAAATTATTGTTGTTGTTATTATTGTTGTTGTTATTATTGTTGTTGTTATTGTTGTTATTGATATTGATTCCCAACTGTCCCTGTAGTCCCCGCTCTTCCTGCGAAGTATAGCAGTCCGGGACTGGATATTCCACACATACACAGACTTCAGCCTGCAAATTAACCTGAACATCATCAAATGAGGTACCTATAGGCTGATAATTTAGTGCTGTACTTTGTGCCTCCATTGTAACCACACGCGTTATGGTTCCTGAAAATGATGCTGTCACAGTAAAACAAACAAATTTACTGCATGTGCGGAGTGCAAGATAGAATTCCTGTCCAATAACAGGATTGGAAATTGGATTGCCGCAGAAATCCATAAAGGTCACAGAATAGTCATCTCCACAACTACAGAATGGTGTAACTGTAACCTTAGGCTGACCTGAAAAACTGGACAAAACACGAAATGGACCTATAAGAAGTCTTCCGCATACAGTCCGTACTTCATCGGGACATCCCTGAAATACAAAGTAGGGCGCTCCCCGTTCTGCAGATAACGTGCTTCTATTGCAACAGTTCATCACAGACCTATCTCCGCAGCATCCAGGTTTGGATAAAGGTGATAAAACCGGTAGTTCAGGTTCTGAATCCACATATTCTCCTGCAAGTCTTAGAATTTCCAGAACTGCAGTACGCATTCTGTCAGATTTCGGATGCGTCTCACCGCTTGTGCAATCCAAAAAATACACTTCATCAAGATCTATTTGTCCAAGCAGTACCCAAAGTGCAATCTGAACTGCCGCATAAGCATCATTCTTGTCAAGAACCGGGCTGGCCGCAGCATCTACCCCTGCCAACTCAAATGTGGCATCAGCACTTATGGCAGGGTAGGTATTTGCCAAAATCCAACCAAGCATCTCTTTCTGCCGTTCTGTAGCTGCCGGAAACAATGTTTCAAACGGCCGACTTTCATAAGGCACATCATTATAAGGTCCATCGGCGAATTTATCCAGACAATAAACCGGTTTATTAGTACTACCCAAAATATTTCCAAAGAATTGGAATATTTGGTTGTGATCCTCTCTTTTTAGACGGTATCGTGAAGCGGAAGTATAGTCCAACGCACAATAACTCTCCACCCCTGGATTACCACCAGCGGTACCGCTGATATCTTTATCAGAATAGATAATAAAAGGGCGTAGCGCCCTTAATGCTTCTATATCAATCATGAAATATTCCTCCTTACTTTTTGATTGTAATAAGAAGATAATTACACAATTAATATATGCCGGTATATAAGATTTGCTTGTTTGTCTCATATCTGGAGGTTCAAACAGCTTTTATAGTGTCTTACTTTAAAATCCACTTATAGTTTTCACTTTAAACAGGGGAAAGTTATGTACATAGACAAGATATTACATGGATAGGTGTTACCTATTCTTATTGAATGCAACAACAGTAATTACTCCAAAATGGGTGATATTCGTATAGTATTCCTGGCTGTTGTCATTGAAATACGTTTCTCAAAATCATCCCGATTTCAATCCACACTTCCGTGTAGGAAGTGACTTGTACTTTGCATTGTTGAAAGCCACGTTTGATGTATTTCAATCCACACTTCCGTGTAGGAAGTGACTTTCATCCATCGAACCGCTCATGATATATTGGAATTTCAATCCACACTTCCGTGTAGGAAGTGACCGGGGCAGGTTCCGGTGTGGGTTCTGGCTCCGGTACATTTCAATCCACACTTCCGTGTAGGAAGTGACACGCTGGCGCAACCGCGCTCCCCTGGGAACCATATATTTCAATCCACACTTCCGTGTAGGAAGTGACGCCTTTATGTTTGGCAATAATGCAACAAATAACATATTTCAATCCACACTTCCGTGTAGGAAGTGACAACTTGTGCTGCTCCCTGTCTGGCAAACAATATTTCAATCCACACTTCCGTGTAGGAAGTGACTTGTACTGTGATCCGGCTCGACGTCGAGTCTGTTATTTCAATCCACACTTCCGTGTAGGAAGTGACTTGGCAAGGTTGCTGATTTGATAAAAACTCTTTGGATTTCAATCCACACTTCCGTGTAGGAAGTGACCGTAGCCAGTGGTGTAAACGATATTGCTGACATGCTATTTCAATCCACACTTCCGTGTAGGAAGTGACGACTGTATCCATTAAATGGGGTATCCTGCAGGAATTTCAATCCACACTTCCGTGTAGGAAGTGACTCGTGCCACCTCAAAGGCCACCACCAGCAAGATATTTCAATCCACACTTCCGTGTAGGAAGTGACTTTACCTGTAATTCATTCATTCGCTGTTCCTCCCATTTCAATCCACACTTCCGTGTAGGAAGTGACAGCAAAATCATACAATTTTAACCAAATATTTTGTACTTTTCCTCTAAATTCTACCCCTTCTTTCCTCAAATTGCAATCCTGACTTACGTTATTTCCATTAAAATAATACAATCTTTATATTTCCATCCTTTTTTCAGGTGCGAATCCCCCTGATAATCCATGTGCACTCTACATTCGCACCTGACAATTATCCATATATTTTCTTCTGGATCATACGGAAACTCTGTATAAAACTCAACCGCACTCAAGCACGGTTCATCCAACCCTGACAAGATTTCTCTATAGTACCCCATCGGATAAGGACCAGAAGTCTTTAACATTTAATTAACAATAAATCTCTCAACTTCCGCGAAATAGCAGTGAGCCTTTTTATTATCTCTTATATTAATCGCTTCTGACTCAACTGTCTTTGCCATATATATGTTCTTCTCTATTTGTCATAAAATACTTCATAGTGTCCAAATCCAATTGTTGCCCCTTTTCCAACCCGCAGATATTTTCCTACTTCCAGAATCGGCACGAATTGCGATAAATCACCTTCATATAGAACCCATCCTGTCTTGGACGTAAGTTCCAGTTTACCATCTTTCTGATTCATGGAATACCTGGAAAAAGGGATTTCCCTCCAATATTCATCTAAAGTTTGAATTCCCCTGGCCTGTTCCAGCAACTCCTCCTTATTCCACTCCAATTCAAAATCCATATGGGCTTTCGTCAACAGTGATATTCTGCGTATCAGAAACTGTATAAACATTTCAAAGGGCAGTCTGTCAAATAATCTCTCTCCAGAAATAATTCTTAGAGGCGTATCAAAAAACAAGCTGGCATAAGAAGCATTTCTTTCTTTAATCTGCAGTGGACCAGGTGAGAGATTACGAATCCAGCTTTTCCCCCCGGCAAAAATCACCTTGCCTGAGTTTGCATCTACTATCTGTCTCAGGCGAAATGTGAGTCTTGCAGCACCCCATCCTTTTTGTTCTGCTGCCTGCAGTGCATCCAAATACACTCCAGCTCTTTCTGCCCCTGTCCCAAACAATGTAAGATCAAAAACACATAAATCCCCTTTTTTCCATCTCTCCCTGCCTTCCCCGTGTACATATAACACATATGGATTCACCGCGCCTGCTTCACCACCCGTATTGCTGAAACACTTGACATAGAGACATGTGTCTTTTCTTACACACTTAAAACATCTCTTATCGGGATAGTCACAGCAAAAATCCCTGATGCAGTGTCCTAATATACCTCTTATTGTAGAACCCAAATAAGAAGGAAGTCTGCCTTCTTCCTGACATTCATATGTTGCTCGTAATGTTAAAATATTTATGAACTCGAACATACAGCCTCCTTGGCCTTTTTGTTTATTTTATTACATTATATACCATTTTTCACCAAATAAAAACCTCCTGATAATATAGAAATACATATATCAGAATAAATACGCATTGCTATACTTATTCTCTAAAATGTTGTATAATAAAGCAACATTAAACTTGCAGAAGATATCGTTTATAATAACGGAGGAATTAACGATGCAAAACTTTCTCAAAATGTTGACAAGCGACTGTAAAAATGAGGATCTGCCCGAAGAATTTAATTATTTCGGAAAGCTTATCGGCAGTTGGAAAATCGACTATATTGATAACAGCAATTTTTACTCGAGGAAAGGCGAATGGCATTTTTCATGGATTCTTGATGGGATGGCAATTCAGGATGTTATTATGCTGCCCGATTATGAATATGGAACGACGCTTCGCGTCTATAATCCTGGTACATGTGCTTGGGATATCGCCTATTGTTATACCGGAAAGATCATGCGGTTTGAAGCGCGAAAACAAGGCGATAGAATAGTCCTTACGAACATAGAAGATGAAAGAAGAAAATGGGTCTTTGCCAAAATTGAGGATGATAATTTTCACTGGCAGGATATTATAGTAAAGGATGACGGTGAATGGCAGATTAATTTTGACTTATATGCCCAGCGCATGTAATAAGCATATTGTTATTGCACAGTCTTAGCATAAAGCAGCCTTCAACTTACAATTTGACGAGGTAAAAAGATGATAACAGGATACTACTGCACAAATATTTTCTCTGAGCAAGCCAAAGAACTGATTGCATTTTATAGGGAAATATTAGATATACCCTTTATTAAAACAGACGATGACAATTCAAATGGGGTTTATCTTGGCTTTATTGAAAACGCACCCACTCTTTGTATATGGGATTGTAAAAAATGTAACGTACCGCCCACCGGACATCAATCCTTTGTATTTCAAACAAATAACCTTGACTTAACAATGGAATGTTTAAAGGAAAAAGGGATTTCTCTGTCTGAAGCCATTAGATATGATTGGGGAACTTACGAGGTTCGATTAAATGATTTAGACGGAAACGAGATTGTGCTAGCTGAGTTTGCGTAATTGTCAGCATTCAGTCTGGTGTATATCAAATTTATAGAACAGAGCTTGTCTGTTCAGAGGCTGCTGTGCGTAAATTAGCTTCATAATGACAGAAATGTTAAGGCCGATAAATTCCCGTTTGCTCTAAAACCTATAGGACACCAAATAACTGATAATCTGGTGTCCTATTTTATAATATGTGCTCTGCCCTTCAATCAGCTATCTACTGCATGTACTTTCATCCGGTAATTTTGTCAGCAATCACTCTTCTACTAATGAAAACAATTACAGTTCAAGATCCACTTGATACTCATTGTCAATAAGTATATATTCCAATTTATGGCTGCGGCATAGTTCCAAGATTTCCGCATTATCCCTAAGTACCGTATCTATCGTAAGTCCTTCATCTTCTATACGTTTTTCAATAACATCTGCATATTTCATAATCTCATGAAAATGATTGTTAATATATTTTTCACTCATGACCAAACAATAAAATTTAATTTTTGTCAAATATTCCGCTGCAAAGTCCTTAGACCAGTCAAAAGGAATATAACACCCTTCTACAATAAGATTCTGCTCATTCTCAATAGCTGTTTTCATGATTCCACATACAATTGGCCATAGATAATCTGTTAATGCACTGTCATCGCTCATAGGTGTAAGCTTTGTATATCCGCTGCGGATAAGTCCCATCTTTAAGTGGTCCACGGAAAGGTACGGGTATTTATACTTTTCCAGTAATTTTTGTGCAAGTGCTGTCTTACCGGTATGAGATGCGCCTGTTATTAAAACAATCATTTTTTGATTTCCTCTCAATTATTATCCTGATAGAACAAAGTGAACGCCCGAACAATCCACAACTCCGGACTTTCCCTTTTCGCTCTTTACATGAGATTTTACCATATAATAGCATTCTTGCATATGAGAAAGACCTTTGCTTCTCCTTCTTTTTATAAAAAGAATGGAAAGTGAAATACATCAAAAACCTCCATCCGTGGCAATCCTGCACCTATTCTATTCCCGTATGCTGACTTTCCGGGAATTTTGTAGGCCATCCGTTTTTGGGTTTCCCGGATCATTGGATGCTTATCTTACGAAGTCATAGTAAATCATAACCTCTACCGTGCGATACCCCAGGTGGTAAGTTCTTGCTTTACAAGCCTTATGATATTCAAGCAACTCTCTTTATCCTTTACGTCTCCAATCAACATACAGTTTAGCGTACATATATTTTTAAAGGTACTGCATGTAAGCTGAAAATCCGGAAATCTTCTGTAGGTTCCCGTCAAATAGCAGTCCGTGATTGTGCAATCATGCAGTGTAAGCAGACTGTCATTGATCACTCCTATATTCGTATAAGAGACAGGCTGGAGCCTATAGACTGCTTTCACTATCCCTCTTAGCAGGAAATCAGGAATGATACCATAGACATTTTCCAACAGTGATATCCCGCAAAAGCAGCGGCGGCGTACCTTTTGCATTTCGGTTTCGAGGTGTACTTGCTGTAATGTATCTGTAAATCTATGACCGGGCAAAACTTCTATTGTTATACGATGATATATCCCTGTCATATTAGCGACTGTAAGCTTATCAGAATACGGCTTAAATCCCCGCAAATCTGCCGGGCAGGGAATTACCACTTTATTTATCCTCTGCTGTTTTGCGAGTATACGGGCGTATGCACTTATAAATACATCATTCAATGTAGCTCCATATTGCTTAGCCATCTTTCGGATGATGTTCAGCTCATCGGAAGTGATGATTTCCTTTAAGCAATAATAATTCTTTTCCGTACTGTAAGAACGTATAGGGCGCAGAGAGACTTTTTTTCCGTTTCTTGTCTGTTCTGTTGGTCCGGAAATATGAACTTCCTTCAATAAATATGCTATATCCCGCCTGTTTTTCAGCGTGTGCGGTAATTTCCTTCCGTTATACAAATGGCATAACAAATAAAGATATTGTAAGAATCCAATTCCGTCTGCCAGAAGATGGCTCATTCCAATAATCAGCACCCACCCCCTTTCTCTCTGTCTGATAAATATTTTAAGCTGTGTGTTTGTTCCTAAGTCCCACATCATTGGTTGATATGATTCCTGTTCTTCCAAAATAATGGTATCTTCTGCTGCATAATCCTTCTTTACAAAACAATATTTTTCAAAGTCAAATACATATAAAACTTCCGGAACATATTGGCAGGACAGCGCAACCGCTTTCCGCAGCCTGCAAATGTCTAATTTTCCCTCAATTTCTATATGACAATACATCAGAGGATATACGCGCTCTTTATGTATGGCTTCTATAAAATCCAGACTTTCACTTTTTGTTATCTCTACCTCTTCCTTCATTCCCATCTTGTCACCCTGTTATTGTTGGTTGTCCGTATGCTGCTTACAAAGTAAAGTATTGCTAAACAGAAATGGAATGAAGATCAAACCCACGCCTGTTAAACGCCCCATTTGTGAGGTTTGCGCATTTTCAATTAATTGGCGGATCACCAGCACAACGATCATGATCTGTGCCGCTAAGATGACTGTCAGAATCATGATCCCTCCTATCTTCTGCTTCACAGCTGCATCTGAAAAAACAGTTTTTAAAAAAAGAATAAGAAAACAAAAAATGTAAGCCAAAAGATAGGCCGGATAGCTGCCGCCTATATACAGGACAATGCAAATAAGCAGGCATATGAAAACTTTTAAGAAAACATTTGTTTTTTTCATTTATTCACCTCAATCTTTCCATTCCGTGTTTCCGTTTCAATCGTTATCACTGGATTTTTCCCAATCTTTCCCTCAGCTTTTGCCCCGTTTGTTTTAATCTCATCCTGAAAAGATGTCCTTATGGTCCCGTTTTTTGTTTCTGCCGTAAAGTCAAATTCCAAGTCATCCGGAATCGTTAGACGGATATCACCATTTTTATTAAACAACAGTAAATCTCCTGTCACCTCTGAGTAATCAATTTCCAAAAGCCCGGAATTGTTATTTTTATATTCCCCCGAACCGACAGCATTTTTTATGCTGACATCTCCACTTGTTGTAGTGCAGATAACAGAGCCATTTAATGTATCACAGGATACTTTGCCGCTGGTCGTCATGAAATGAATAGCCTCTGCCTGCAATTTATATAGATCCAGCATCCCGCTTGTCGATGACAAGTACATATTCTTGGCAGTCATATCCTTCAAATTGACATTTCCAGCGGTACTGTCAATTCGCAGTGACGTCAAAATGAGTTTGGTCTCAGAAAAGTCAATATTGCCATCCGTTGTGGTCACAGTCAATCCCTTCTGGTAAGACGACGGCAGCTCTACCTCCACGTACCTTAAAAATCCATCCTTGAAGAATGGTTTCCTGCCCTCGCTGATATGTACACTGTTCCCATCTTCCGAGACTTTGGCATAATAGGCCTTATCCTTTTCGGTCATATATTCCCGAATCACAATTTCGTCACTATCTGACATATAAAAGGTAATATTCTCTTCATCGTAAGAAATTGTCAAATCCGAAATATCACCAACGGAATAACGCAATTCATTAACCATTTCCGGCTGCGCAGAATGGGAACATCCTGTCAAACCCATGATAAAGAACACACTTACAGCTAAACACCAATACTTGTTTTTTATTTTCATCTAAATACCTCCCTATGTCATAAATGAATCATTCATTCATCTGTGGTTAAAAAATTAGAGGGCTGAAATGCCCTGCTAATTTATAGTTTGTAAGCAGATATAATATTATCCATACAGACAGCTTTTGCCAATTCCATCGGAATTTCTTTCGTCTCAAAAGAAGTATATCGCACATCCATTGCCCACCACGATAGAATTTCTATAATAAGCGTTGTGATAAGTTCGGGATACTTCAGATTCCGGATCATTTTCTGCTTTTGAAATTCACTTATATATCTGCTCATAGCCTTAAAAAATCTTTTTCGATAAGCTGTATAGTGTTCTCCTAAATATTTAAAATCAAACTGATTCCTTTCAATAAACAGACAGCCAACAGCATATCGGGCCATAAGGTCAAAAGTGTCTGATATGAGTTCTTCAAAACTATAATCCTCTATATCCTTTAAATGTTTCTCAAATTCATTTGCAGATTCTTCAAGCAGCTTTACCACATCCTGCTCAATCCCTGTAAATAGATCATCTGTTATTGGCCTTTGCAGCTCATGATTTATAAAGTCTGGGTCAATCGTACACTTTAAAACAAAATGTAAGATCTCTTTTTTTCCCACAAAATCCAGGTATATCGTGCCCACAGACACGCCTACCGCCTTTGCAATATGACTGATCTGCGTTTTAGAATATCCCTGCTGCAGGAACAGCTTAGCAGCTGCGTCAGCTATTGCCTTTATTCTCTCGTTCAAAACAGCACCTCCCTAGTGAATGAATCATTCATTTCTATCATAATACAATAGATATCTTAAAAAGTCAATTCACTATTTTATATAAAGGCCCGTGTGAGGCTTGGAAAGAAATCATAAAGGGTCCGTCACACATATCAACTTAGTGTGGCAGGCCCCTAGTCCCATGGAGCACAACACACAAGGATTTATCCCTTCATTTCAGGTTCGCTTGACTTTCCACCACAACTGTTTCATACTGTATTTTATATACTATTTTAGGCAAGCCGCCGCGCTGGAAAGGATAAACATGATCAAAGTGACAAAGCAGACTAATTTTAAATTCCAAATGGCAACAGACAGCCTTCAGGTTGGGATACTTAAATGCAGAATTGACAAGTATCTTTCCATAGAGGAGATGAACAGCGGTTTTGTTCAGTTGTCCGGATATTCTGCTGAGGATATGGAAAAGCGTTTTCAGAATCATCTCATGGAGTGTATCCATCCGGAAGATATCTCTGTACTTACCACACTTCAGGCGGATATTTCCCGGGGTAAAATATGTGCGGCCGCAGAATTCCGTATTCCTGGCAAAAGTAATGTATCACGCTGGTACCGGTTACTTGCTCTTACACAATTTGATGAGTTTAAGAAACCATACAGTGTTATAGGAATCCTTTTTGATATTGATGGTGAAATGCAGTTTATGAACAAGCTGCGCTCCCAGGCAGAGCAGGATTCTCTGACCGGATTATATAACCGCAAAGAAACAGAACTGCGGATTAAAGAATATCTGGACAGAAAGCCGGAGAAATGCTGTGCTTTGTTTATGATAGATACGGATAATTTTAAACAGGTAAATGATACCAAAGGGCATATGATGGGGGATGTGGTCCTGACCGAAATGGCCTCTGCCATGAAGTCCCTCATGCGCACAACAGATATTGTGGGACGAATAGGCGGCGATGAATTTACTATTTTCATGAAGGATATCCCCTCTAAAGATGCTGCCCGAAAAAAGGCAGAACGTCTGGCCGATGTCTTCCGCCATCTTTTTGAAAACGAAAAATTTTCCCTCCAGATAACCTGCAGTATCGGTGTGGCCGCTTACCCGGATGACGGAGCTGATTTTAAAACCTTATACAAACATGCCGATCAGGCTCTGTATCAGGCAAAAACCCATGGTAAAAATAAATATGTGATGTATAATAACAAACGCGCATATTGTGCTGAGGATACCGGATACTCTTCCATCGGTGCACACATTGACTCCGAATCCCGGACCGTCCAAAGTCAGGGAGATTTGCTGGCTGATGTTTTTAAGATCCTATATCGCATGGAGAATCCTGATCAGGCCATTAACCTTATTCTGGAAACTGTGGGCAAGAAGTTTGATGTGAGCAGGGCCTACATATTTGAATCCACAGAAGACGGTAAATATACTTCCAATACTTATGAATGGTGTAATGAGGGCATCCCTCCCCAGATTCTTATGCTGCAGAATCTCAATTACAATCAGTTTGGGGACTATCATACCTTATTTCAGGACAACTCCATATTCTACTGCAGAGATATCAACACACTGCATCCAAAACAACGGGAAATATTGGAGGAACAGGGCATTTGCTCCACACTTCAGTGTGCTTTCTGGAAAGGGGAAAATCTTGCCGGTTTTATTGGTTTCGATGAATGTACAGGCTTACGTCTCTGGACGAAAGAGGAAGTAGATACCCTTTCCCTTATCTCCCAAATGATGTCCATTTTCCTGCAGAAACGCAGAGTGATGGACTGGAACAGTGAAATGAAACTGCAGCTGCATACTATATTGGATTCCAATGATTCCTGTATCTACGTGATCCAGCAGGACTCCTTTGAGCTGCTTTACTTAAGCCAAAATACCAAGGAACTAAAACCCAAAGTCCAATTAGGAGAGTTCTGCTATAAAGCATTTTATGGAAAAGACAGCATATGTGATTTTTGCCCTCTTTTGAACGGAGGAACCGGAGAACTCTATGTTCCGGAAAAAAATATACACATTAAATTACAGGCGTCTTCCATGAAGTGGCTTGGAAATGATGCATACCTTTTGTCTTTTCGCACAGATTCCGGGGGAATCGTTCCCCATGATGAGAGCTGCTCTGCTTTCATGGCGGAAAAAAGTCTGGTCGACTGCCTCCAGTGGCTGACTTCCTCGGAATATTTGGATGATGCCATTGAATATGTCCTGCGAATCGTACAAAACTACTATCAGTCCGACAGGGTTTATATTATTGAAGCGGATGTAAAAAACAATGTTGCCAACAATACTTACGAAATCTGTGCCGAAGGGGTATCCCCTCAGATTGACCATCTGCAGAATGTACCTCTTGAAACCATATCTTTCTGGATGGAACAGTTTGAGATCAGAGACTACATAAAGATAAATAATATCGAAGAACTTGGTGAAGACCGCCGGCTGGAATACGACATTCTTAAAAAACAGGGCATTAAAAGCCTCATGGCAATTCCCCTCTCTGACAAAGGAGAGATAAAAGGTTTTCTGGGTGTAGACGATCCCAAGCAGAACAAAAAGAATTTCCATTATCTGAAAGGGCTTTCCTATTTTCTTGAAAGTGAAATTGCCAAAAATACTTTAAAGAAAAAGCTGGAGCTGATGAGCTATCAGGATCTCATGACAGGACTTGAAAACCGAAACAGCTTTTTGAATTACTGTGAAGACTTTTCCATACGGATGCCCTCTCCCATAGGGATCATATTTATGGATATCAATGGCCTGAAACGGTTTAATGATGCCAAAGGCCATGTATATGGAGATATGATCGTCACTCATGTTTCCGACATGATAAAGAAATTCTTCCCCGATGCCAGAAAATTCCGCCTCAGCGGAGATGAATTTCTGGTCGTATCCGAAGCCCTGACATATGAGGCGTTTATGACGCAGGTCAGCAGTCTGGAAGAATCTTTATCTGAAAACAATTTATGTATCATATCTATGGGAACGACATGGAATGATATCTACACTGACCTAAATGAATCTCTGAATAAAGCTGACCGGTTAATGTATCTGAAAAAGCAGGAATATTACCGGACATCCCAAAACATTGCACCTGAAAAAACACCTTTGCTGAAGGATTTGACGAATGCGATCCTCAATAAGGAATACCTGGTTTATCTGCAGCCCAAAATAAACTTGGGATCAGACAGCATAGACAGTGCGGAAGCTCTTGTGCGCTACAGGGAAAAAGATGGCTCCATCTCTCCTCCCTTTAAGTTTATTCCCATGCTGGAAAGTGAAGGACTTATCTCTAACATTGATTTCTTTGTTCTGGAAGAAGTATGCAGACTACTGACAAGCTGGAAAAATACCCCGTTCTCGGAAATTAGGCTTGCTCTGAATCTTTCAAGGATTACTTTATTTGATGACCATTTTTTTACTCGGTTTTGGGAGATTTTTAAGCGTTATGATTTAAAGCCGGAACAAATAGAAATAGAAATCACCGAAGCGCAGGAGACACTCAATAAAAAGCAGATGGCTCTGCTGCTGGAACAGCTTAAAAACCGTGGTTTCCGTATTGTCCTTGATGACTTTGGTGTTGCATATTCCTCATATGAGTTTTTAATGATGGCTGACTTTGACCTTTTGAAGATAGACAAAAGCGTCGTACAAAGGTATGAAACTTCTGTTAAGGGCAAAGCTTTAATGAAACATATCGTTCAAATGAGCCATGATATTGGAATTAAATGTTGTGCGGAGGGCGTGGAGACAGAAGAACAGTACAACTTTATAAAAGAAATCGGTTGTGACTATATCCAGGGTTATTTTGTGGGAAAACCGGCGCCTCCGGAAAAATTTAAACTTTGATATTTCTATGCGGCATCTTCATGCGGGATGGCAATACACCGCACGAAGATGCCGTATTTTTAATACTCTAAGTACTTATTTCCTTCTCTCCCATTTCATAGCACAAGGCCACGTTCTGCAAATATTTTTTTCGCAGTGAAAACCGCATTTAGAACTCTCGGAAATCCCGTATACGGAATACACTGCAGAAATGTTTCTACGATTTTCCGCGGTGCTATCCCAACATAACAGGCTTTTGCAAATAATCCCCAAAGCCTTATTGAAGTTTAATTTTATTTTGACAATGGCTAGTTACTATTTCTACACAAACTGTGTCGTACACCATGCAGCACGGCAGCGGAGCCGATAAAGTGATGACTTCGAGGCATCTGCCTCTCGCCGAAGGCGACTTTAAATGGGCAGATCCAGTTACTGTCCTCTGGCGATCCTGCAAACAGTAACACAGCCTCCCTTTAAAACCGTCCCGGCTAAACACAGACCTATTCGCTATTTTATCAGAACCTTGCAGGTGGTCTGGCTATAGACTCCGTTCGCTTTAATATGAACTTCTCCTGGCTTACCTGCTGTTCTAATCCAAAAAGAGGAGACACCTCCAATAAGCGGGAAACGGGATGGTCCAAGCAATATGGCTGGTCCATCTATCAGGATTTCCACACATTCTTGTGTAAACGGCATCAGATTTCCCATATTATCCAGTGCTTTTACCGTAATTCGAGTGGCATCATAAGTATCCCCGTTGGAAAAGAGTACCCCATCATCTGCGCTGGCATTTAGTTGGACGGCATATTTCGTCTCTCCTAATTCTTTCTTGCAGACTGCGTGTCCGTCCAGCCAGCCTTCCAATATCAGGTTATTTTCTGCATCCCCCCATCCGCCTGCTGATTTAATGACAATGCTGATAAGCTCCCTTATATCACGGTTATATCGTTGTGCAAGGTTTGACATAAAAGCAATATCTTCTGGCAGCATGGAGGTTAAGGTTCCTTCTGAAATCCTTTTTTTAAGTAAATCAATAAGCGATTTCTGATCCTCCGACGAAAAAGCGTTAAGCAGTTCTTCTTCCATCATGTGGAACACCATGACCGGAGGATGACTCAGGTATTCAAACTCTTCTTTCAGAGGATAAAAATCTGATACTTTGTTTCCATTTTTATATACCCTCACGAAATCACAGTTTGTTAAAACATAAAAAGGAACCAGTCCTCCGCCGTCTTTTTCCCCCCGGCTTGCAAGCGTAACAGGCTCCAGAACCAGCCCTTGTGCAGGCTCCTTTTGTGAAGCATAGGCATAGGCTGCATATTTCGGATTCCGGAACATATCATATACGCCATGATAGCAAATCTTATCCCCTGAGCCAAAACTGCCGTGTGTGTGGTAATCAAACGCGCACCAACTGATTCCACCCGCCAGATCATCCCTGCCGATACTCTCATTGATTACCTTCAGATGGCGGAGGACATGTTCTGTCAGCCGGGATTCCTGGTCAAAACGTTTAGTAGGATACATGTGTCCATTGCTTTCCGTGACCAGCAAAGGCACTTGTGTATCCAGACCGGTTGTATGCTGCTGTGGGCGAAATACCATGCCCTTGCCGTCATAGGTAAAATCATTATAAGTATATACATCCTCCAGCAGTTCACTTCGCTGGATATAACGTGTGCCACCCGTCTGCCTGCCGGGATCCATGGCATGGGCGAGGGAATTAGTCTGTGTATAGAAAGAATGATCATCCTGAGACTCATTAATCCGTACCCCCCACAGGATGACAGAAGGGTGGTTATAATCTCTGGTTATCATAGCCTCCAGGTCCTCAAGGGAACGCTGTTTCCATGCTTCATTTCCTATGTGCTGCCAGCCGGGGATTTCCTCCATGACCAGCAGCCCAAGTTCATCACAGGCGTCCAAAAAATGCCTGGATTGCGGATAGTGGCTGGTACGGACGATATTGCATCCCAGGTCCTTCTTCAGAAGCAATGCATCCTTCCTCTGTATCCTTTCGGGCATGGCATATCCTACATAAGGCCATGACTGATGCCTGTTCAGACCAATCAGCTTTAATTTCTTTCCGTTCAGAAAAAAACCTTCAGGTTGAAAGCGGGCATGGCGAAAACCGAAACGTTCACTCACAGCCGATTGATAACCGGCAGCCGAAAGGGTGGCTTCTATGTGATAGAGATACGGATGCTCCACATCCCACAGCAGAATGCTTTCCAGATTGGCCAGGACTGCCAGATACTTTTGTGTACCGGGCTTCAAAGTGATACGCTCCTCATATCTCTTTACAGCTTTTCCTTGAGGGGAAAACAGCGTAATCTCCAGCACCCCTTCAGATGGTATCTCAGCAGTGATTTCACATCCACAGTTCAGTGCTTTCTGATCTGACAGGACATTGGGACAGTCCAGCCAAAGCCGTTCTAAACGGATAGGATCGGCTGCATACATCCATACTTCACGGTAAATCCCGCCATAAGTCAGGTAGTCTACTACATTTCCAAAGGGCGGAACACCACTTTGTTCGCTGGAGTCCACCTTTACCACGAGTACATTTTGGGTTTCAAAACGAACTGCAGATGTGATGTCTATTTTAAAAGGAGTATATCCCCCTTCATGCCTGCCTACCTCAATACCGTTACAATAAACCGCACAGGTCAGCATGACTCCTTCAAATTCCAAATAAATAGCTTTCCCTCTAAACTCTTCGGAAAGCATCAGAAACTTTTTATAGCAGCTAACGAACTGATAGGATGTCTCATCGAAATAATTGTACGGAAGTATGCGGTTAGTATGTGGCAGATCGGCGGTTTCAAATCCTGCGGTTTCGGGTGTGCAGTTCTTATCTTCAGGGACAAAATCAGGTTTAAAATACCAGTCGTAGTTTAAGGGGATTTTATAGTGCATATGCAGCCTCCATTCTGAAAAGCCAGCGGTGCGTTAACCGCTGGCTTTCGGATATATTTGATAAATTACTTTTTATTTTTACGTTCTTTCAGTTCCTCTACGATTTCTGCATGACGTTTTTCTGTCAGCGGATAGAAGAACATTGGGATTGCTCCAATCATCATGACAATGCCCGGCAGTAATGCAACTACAAAGTGGAATGCATTCATAGTAGATGCTGTCTGTTCTACATTCGGTACATAGCCTGTCATAGTAAGGACAATAGCCACAGCTACACCTACCAGTGCCGAAGCAATCTTAGTAATAAGAGTACGTGTGGAAGTGATAACGCCTTCATTGCGCTGACCGGTCTTCCATTCACCATATTCGATAGTATCTGCGGTCATGGAACTGATTACTACAAAGGAGCAGCCCACACATAGTATCTGCAGTGCTCCCATAATAAGTACAAGTGTTATATTATGATATCCTATCAGATAAAAAATGATGCTTATTACCAGATTCGCAGCCATCAGACCCAGCAATGTTTTCTTCTTTCCAAAAAACTTCGTTAAAAATAGAGCGGCAGCCGTGCCAAGCAAAATACTTGGAAGCGTAATCAGGCTCATCAGAGACATTAACTTTACATCTCCTAGTGTATAAGTTGTGTAATAATAATTCAAAGTCATTTTCATAATAAAAGCAAGATTAATGACAAGATTGGTTATCATAATGCAGAACAGAGGCTTGTTGGTAAAAAGAGATTTAATTGCCAGCTTAAAACTAAACTTTTCTGTAGGTGCCTTCACATGCTCCCTAACCAGACCAAAGCAAGTCAGATATAATACAAAACCAACCAGGGCAAAAATCACTGCTGTTATAAAGTAGGCGCGGGAACTTCCTGTACCGCCAAAGGTTACAAGCAGAATAGGGATGAGCATATTCCCTACTGTAGTTGCCAGATTTGTTCCAAGAGTAGCAGTTGTAAATATTTTGGTACGTTCTTCAGGGTTGCTGGTCATAGCGGCAGGAAGGCTCCAGTAAGGAATATCCACACTTGTAAAAGCCATGCCCATTAAAATATAGGTGATAGTAGCATAAATGATATTGCCCGTGGTCCCGAAATGTGGGACTGTAAAATTCAGGACAAGGCAGACAGCCACTACTGGCGGCATACGCAGCAGCCAACAACGATAGCGCCCGAACCGGCTTTTAGAACGGTCTGCTAAAATCCCCATCATTGGGTCATTGATACCATCCCATATCCTGGCAAATAGAAAAATTGCCGCCATGACGGCTGGGTTCATGCCGAATACATCCGTGTAAAAAGCGGTGATGAAACCACTCCATAAGGCATAAACTGTATTTTGCCCCACGCCCCCCAGCGCATGGCCCAAGACCTCTATATTAGAAGCCATATTTTTTTCTTTTTTCATTTTTTGTTTTGTTGGTTCGACATTTTCTGCAGATACAAGATTTCC
Source organism: Blautia hominis (assembly GCA_002270465.1). Classification (GTDB taxonomy): domain Bacteria; phylum Bacillota; class Clostridia; order Lachnospirales; family Lachnospiraceae; genus Blautia; species Blautia hominis. The sequence goes on along the minus strand of NQOF01000008.1, from coordinate 9,950 downwards.
CATCACATATTCCTCCTCTTGAATTTCATTATTATAGTTTAATGATATTTTGGCAGCCAGCTGCCATGAGCTTCAATCAAGTCGTCCACCATATTATGTATTTCATCAATGGTCAGTTCCGAAGCAGTATGTGGGTCGAGCAATGCTGCCTGATAGATTGCTTCTCTGTGCCCCAGAAGGGCTGCGTCTACAGTAAGCTGCTGTGTTCCTATGTTGCTCATGTTCAAGGCAGCCAGTTGATGCGGCAGACTGCCTACATGGCAAGGCTGTATTCCTCCCTGGCCTGCTACACATGTAACCTCTACGCAGCAATCCGAAGGAAGATTGTCAATCAGACCTTTATTCATAACATTTCCTGCAAACGTAAAGGGGTTTCCTGTTTCGAGTGCCTCCAAAATATAGGATGGATATTCCCGCGTCCTTGTGTGGGTCAGTGCTTCATTGCCAACCAACTGGTTCTTTAAATGTTTCCAGTGCTCAATCTGGATCCTGCAGCGGCGGGGATATTCATCCAATGGAATCTGGTATTTCTCAATAAGTTCAGGATGGCTTTTCTTGATAAAGTAAGGCATAAATTCCGCATTGTGTTCACTTGACTCTGTGACATAACAGCCAAATTGTTTCATAATTTCAAAACGTACTAAATCATCATGCTTCTGAGGCGTAAATTCGTATTCCGGATATAAAAGCTGCGGATAATCTTTCAGCATTTCCTTGGTATAGGGCTTGATGATAGGACCTTCCTGGGCACGTTTTTTGATTTCGGGATAATAATCCACTCCATTGCGTGTGATATCGAGCAGCCAGGACATATGGTTGATTCCTGCAATCTTATACTGTACATGATCCTGTGGAAGACCCAGGCGGTAAAGAAGTTGAGGCACACAGACCTGTACGGAATGGCAGATCCCTACTGTTTGGATGGAAGATGATTTCAGCATTGCCATTGTCAGGGCTGCCATAGGATTGGTATAATTTAAAAACAGGGCGTCGGGGCACACTTTTTCCATATCCCTCATAAAATCAAGCATAACAGGTATCGTACGCAGTGCCCTGAAAATACCTCCGATTCCCACTGTGTCACCGATGGTCTGGCAAAGACCGTACTTTCTTGGAATCTCAAAATCTGTAACAGTACATGGCTCATAGCCGCCCACCTGAATAGCATTGATAACGTACTTCGCATCCCGCAGGGCCTCAAGACGGTTGGTATACTTTGTGATTTGTGCCCTGCTGCTATTGGAATTCTTGTTAATGTTAGAAAGCATCATGAAAGATTCATCCAACCTCTGCGAATCAATATCATACAACGCGTACTCAAATTCGCAGAGCGCATCGGTCAGCAGGCAATCACCCAATACATTTTTGGCAAAGACTGTGCTTCCGGCTCCTAAAAAGGTGATTTTGTCCATATTTTTCTCCCTTTCCTTTATATGTGCAATTTATATATATAACATAGCAGATAGGGGTGGTATATTCAGTATCTTGAACAGATATATAAGAGAAGAGCGGTTACTTATTCAGACTTTCTGTACAGTAACCACTCTAAGAAATGATAAATGTTATATTTTTAAAGACCGCCATTCTTTACGGTAGGCACCGGGGAGCATAGCATACTTTTCGCTGAAAATCCTGTTAAAGTATCCTTTATTAGAAATACCCAGGTCATTAATAATTTCATTGACGCTTTTATCGGTATTTTTTAATTGATCAGCAGCTGACTCAAGGCGCATGGAACGCAGGAGGGACGAGTAATTGCATCCGGTTTTTCTCAGCAGGAACCGATTCAGGTAATCTGGATTGAAATGAAAGAATGCAGCCAGTTCATCCCGTTTCACAGTATCAATATGATCCTGCATATATTTCAGGATTTCTGCCAGAAGATTTTCTTCAATCTCGCTTTTGCTCTGGTAATGGCAGGTAAAACTGTTATTCTCTATTAAAACTCCAAACAGACGGATAAGATAGCCTTTGATAACCAGATGATGTCCCGGTAATTTTTGGTCATCTTCTTCCATAATCTTTTCCAGGAGCCTGCAAACCATAGAAAAATCATTACTCTGAAATAAGATATATTGTTGGTCAGTACGTCCGTACTGCTCCTGCATAAATGCCGCAATTTCAGAATGAGGGGCAAAAAAACGACTTAACTCACCTTTTAGGAAACTGGGCGAAAGCCCCATAAACAGCACTCTGTCATCAGGACCTGACACTTCATCCCTGTGGATAACATTCGGGTTAAGGAGACATACATCTCCTGCTTTGTGTTCATGCAGGATACCATTTATAGATTGGACATAGCTCCCCCTGAGTACAAAAATAAACTCCAGATAGTCATGCCTGTGATAACACATCTTGTTAATCGTATTCCTTCGATTATAGCTGGGAATCGCAGGATTCAGAAAAAAATCCCGTTTGATGGAATTAACCTTTTGATCAGGCATAAGCCCACGCAGAAAGTCAGCGCTGCTATAACTCTGCATAGTATGTAAACGCATAAGATATGCGGAATCCTTAATGAGCAGCTCTAGCTCTTCTTTTTTTTCTGGCGGGGCACTCCGGTATTCATTTATGAGCTGCCCCATCTCAATCGCTGGCGTAAACCACTTTTCAATATCCATAGGATTTCCTCTCCTCGTAATACGGTCCTGCTATAAGAAAAGAGTGGCTTAAACCATCCTCTCCGGCTTGTTCGCAGCATACTTTCTCTTAAGTACTTTCATCTTCAGTTATATCTTTTTATAGTATAAGATACTGTATATTTAAAGTCAATCATATCCCAGCGTCACCTTCATTCTTGACTGCATGACACAAAGATACAGAAACTTCAAAGGCCCTCCTGGTTTCCTTAACATGCCCAAACATCTTAGCATAAAGCCTTGATTCTATCCTCCCCGTAAGCATGATATTGGTACTAAATTCCAATTGACTGGCAAATGTGGCGTTACGCCCCCTAAATTCATAGCCCTACGGCGTATCGGCTTCTCCTTGTTCCTTGACCTCACTACATTTTCTCTATTTCTTGATACAAAAAAAACCTATACGAATTTTCTTCAATCCGACAGGCTCTTATTCTTTCACATACTCTATTAGTTCTACTATTCCACAATCCAAGTAACTGCACAGTTTACAGATTAGTTGTGCGTCTAAACTCTGAAATTCAACTTTTCGAGGCTCAATCGCATTGCAACCCTACTTGCCCGCTGTCTACGCTTCGCAATAATCATTACTGATTATCACGCAAGACTCGCTACTGATGGTTGGCTAGACCTTAGTCAGACAGGATTTGCACCTGTTAGGTTAATTGCCCTTTGCTGGGCGCACGACTGGAAGTTGTTGCTATGAGCTTCTTTTTTCATTACTTTTTGATGGACGAACATAGCATAACATTTCTTCTTCGCAAGCACCAAATCGTAAATAATTGGCTATCGCTTCGTTTAAAGTTATTCCATGATTTGAGTCGCTTGGTTCGTCATCAGAAGTAATGAATGGGTCATTCTCCCAAAAGCATACGGGGCAAATATCCCCACAATCTTCGTTCAATGGAACATTGTAAGTGAAACATCCACAACACGGACATTGATATTTTTTCAAAAATTTAAGGGTGTATTGCCAAATACAATACACCCTTAACTCTCACAGCGTTCCCTTTCTATTTTAAACAACAAGCAAATTCCTCGTTAAGAGGTTGGGTAAATTTCATTACCCAATACCCTACCCAAAATAGCACGATATTTTGTGAGATTTTACAGTAGTTCATAGCACTTTTAAAATAGCCAGAAACCGCTTAAATACGCTATTTAATTAACTTTTTATCAGTCTTACGAAGATAAATTAGTTGCCCATCTGTTTAGCGAACTATTTTCATTTTTTGTTGTATTTTCAAGGTAAACTGTTATCTATAAATCATCTGTACCAAACTTTCTACTTTGGTACATCTCAATTTTCATGTTGAAACCACTTTATTTAAGGTAGACACTCAATCTTGGTATGGTTTTTTATAACTTTGGTAAATTTTGCGATTACTCATTTACTACGATTGCCGATTCTAGTTTTCTACCCTCATTATTTATATCGCTTTCCATAACATGAGTATAAATATCTATGGTAGTAGAGTAATGTTGATGCCCCATTAACGCCTGTACTACTTTGGGATTCATATTCAGTTCAAAACATCTACTACAAAACGTGTGACGGATTGCATGAGGATACACATCTCCAAAGATAATCGGCTCACGCTTTTCTCTAACTGATTCAAACGCTTCTGCTTCATTAATAGCTTTCGCTACCTTTTTACATTCTTTCTCTGCATGATATCTAAGCACTGGTGAACCCATTGACGTAACGAATACTAAATTTGAAAGCTCTCCCTCACTTCTATATCTTTTGCCCAATTCTTTTTTAATCTTGTCCTGCTTTTTCTTCTGGGATAAAAACATTTCCTCTGCTTCTCCCATAAATGGAATTTTACGATATGAATTATGTGTTTTCGGTGTGGTCAGTCGCATAGTTTTTATGCCTTTATGGTATTCCGAAGATAATGAGCGGTTTATGTTAATGCATTTATTCTTAAAATCAATATCTTCCCATTTCAAGCCGCCGACTTCACCGATACGCATACCAGTAAGGAACATAATATAAAACATTTCCTTATACCAGTTATTTTCAACTGTTTGTAAGAATAATGTTTGCTCCTTCTGCGATAAGAAACGTCTTTCTTTCGTTGTGCTCTCCCACGGAACAGTAATATCAAAGCATGGATTTACTGCTATAATTCTGTTGTTCTTAGCAGATTCAAGGCATTCTCTTACTCTGCCGAGCGCATCACGCATACTTGAAGTTGCTTTTCCCTCTTTCTGCATAGTATTAATCACAGCCTGAATATCCATATTCCGAATCTCCGAAACTTTCATATCTCCTATCAGTCTGCCATAGTTACTCCTGTATTTTGTTCTCATTGGATTTATGCTTGTCTCTTTGATTTTGGGTATCTTATATCTGACAAACCATTCCTCAAACCACTCGTTCAATGTGATTTCTGACAATTTCTTATCTACACCCTGTTTGGCTTCCTCTTTCGCCTTTTCAAAATCCACTTTCAACTGTTTCAGATTAAAATTGTATAACTGGACTTTAATCCCATTCACTGATGCTCTTGCTTCGTATCTACCATCCTTTCTCTGATAAATTCCTTTTGGTAACTCTTTACCCTTTAAATCTTTTGGCATATATTCTCATCCTTTCTTCAACAAAAAGAACGAGGTATCTTTCATACTTAAATTATACGAAAAATCCTCTTCTTTTTCAATCCTAATTTTCTCTTTTCACTTTATTTCCGCTTATTGAATCAATCCACTTGTCCAACAAGATTTTATTTGCATACAATCTATTTCCTAACCGCACTGTAAACGGATTATTTGTCTTTGTCATAATTTCCCTTGCTTTCGTCTGTCCTATACCAAGATAGGTACAAAACTCATTTATGTTAAGTAATTTTTTGTCAACCAAAACTTTTTCTGTCATGCTTATATAAATTTCCCTTTCTTGCTTTAATTTTAACTAAAAAAGGACTACGGTTTTTACCGCAATCCTGAAATTTTATAGTCTATTTATTTTTCACAAAATTTTTGTATGCTTCAAAAGGTATTATCCTTACTTCTTCGTCCAACTCATCAATGGAATCGCTTACCTGTATTCCTAATGCTTCCCCAATTTGACACATTACTTCGTGATAAATGCCAGTAAGCAACCATTGTTCCTCGCACTCTTTCGTTTTGTATTGCTTTGCTTCTACTAATTTAGTCCATTTATGTAAATGTACATTTGTCAAATCAGAAAATTCTTTGTATATCAATTCTAATTCATCCTTCGTTAGTTCCACTATTATCTTTGTGTTTTCGTTCAAGTAATCACTTCCTCCCCTAAATTATTATATTAACTTCATTTTACTATTGAGTTCTATAATTTTCAATAGTTTGTTTCCGTATTAGTGTATATTTTTACACCTAAACAGAAATTCTTTTTAGTACACTTACACTAAATGTAAAGGTGGGTGATACTAATGGTGAATTTTGGAGAAAAAATAAAATCTCTACGAACTCAAAGAAATTTAACTCAAAAGCAACTTGCAGATTTATCAGGTGTTGCAATTAGTGCTATATCATCTTATGAAGCTGGTAATCGTTACCCATCTTATGACGTGTTGATTAGCCTTGCTCGTATTTTTCATGTATCTACTGATTATTTATTGGGGTTAGAGAATTTAAAAACCGTAGATGTTAGTGGCTTAGAAGATCGTCAAATTAATGTTATACTGCAAATGATTGATATTATGAAAGAGAAGAATCTATAAATCAAGTAGGAGGCGGTGATCAGCCGCCAACACACAATTGAAATGGACTATGGCAAAATACCATAGTCCTTAATGTACTATACTTCTTTCTAATCGTTAAAATACGTTTTGAGAAATATCTTATAAAATTTATCATCCATACAAATTAGGCTTCTTTTTCCACTTTTAAAAGCAACTGTTATAGTATATGTCCTTTTATTCTTAGCCGTTAGTCCGGCCAAAATTTCAACTGGTCCCAAAATTACAGTTCCTGCCGCCCCTCTAAATATAGCTGATGTCCTTATCTATGGTAAATCCACTATATATTTGTTTCACACTTACCATTTATATTTACATTGTTTGCATTCGTATTGTTTTCCAATCTTAACACTTGCCACTCCAAGCATGGCAACGCTAGTAACTCTACTTGTTGTTGAAATTTACTTTGTATTTTTTGAGCCACAATTAGGGCATTTAATTAAGTTTACTTCCATATCAAATTTAGCATTGTTTATAGCAATATCCTCTAATCCAATGACATGCTTTTTATTCAAGAATGGGCTGCACATTCTTATCCACCACCTGCGGGGCCTGCCTGCTGTTGGCATTGAAGAAATAACTGTCCGCATAGGCTTCATCCTCCGGACGGTCGATATCCCCATCTCTCAAAGGAAGTTTCAAATTCGCCGGAACCTTCCCGCCCCACTTGGAAACGGAGTCCTTCTTCGCCTGCTCAATGGCCCTCTTGATCTTCTCCACGGTCTCCGTATCCGACTTCGGAATGATGGCCGACACCGAATACTTCGGGTCTCCCCCGTTCACCGCATTCGGTTCCCAGCAATGCAGGTAAGAAAACCTGCAGGGTACAATCACTTTCGTTACATTTACATTCGCATTCTCATTTCCCATCTAATTATGCCTCCTTAAAATCCGCCTCTGCGGACGCTGTTTCTACTGCCTGTCTCTTATCCGATTCCGTCACCAGGGTGATTTTGCCCTGTGGCTTATACACCAGCTTCCCAAGCACCTCCGCAAACTTCTTCTTACCCATCAGTTTCTCCATCTCCGTGATGCCCACCAAAGTGCTCTTATAAATATCCGTGTATCCGGCAGCCTTCGCCGCCTCCGCCACTTCCTCCTCATCCGTATACTTCCGGTTGCTCCGGCCTTCCACCAGCTTAAATCCAGTCCACTGCTTCCCGTGGGTGATTGCCTCATCCGTGGCAAAGGCATACACATCCGCCGCCCACTTCGCCAGGTCATCCGCAACCTTCAAAACCTCCGCAATCTCCTCATCCGACAGAAGCGCCGGAGCCTGAAACTCCATCTGCGCCAGCCTCAAATATTCCTCCGCCCTTGCCCTGCAGGTATTCTTTGCCTTGCAGAATCGGCACCAGGAGCCGCACCGGAACCCTCCCTCACCGTTAATAGCAAGTGCCGCCTTCGGCCTTAATTCCGTTTCCACCCACTCCATCAAGCCAGAAACAGAAATTTCCCAGGTACTGACACTCTCCAGTCTCGGCTGGTAAATCGTCATCCGCACTGTATCAATATCATAAATGGCATCAAACAACTCCAAAGCTCCCAGCCCGTACAGCATCATCTGCGGGTTCCACTCTGCCTCTACAGCCACGCCTTTCCCATATTTCAGGTCAATGACTGCCAAAGTTCCATCCGCAACAATCACCAAATCCCCGGTCCCAAACCCTTCCGGCACGTAAGCAGAATAATCCAGATGCTGCTCGATTAGCACAACAGGGTCTTTACAGCTCTGCTTCGCCAGTTCAATCTGCTCCATGCTATAGGAAACATACTCATCCGTACATTCCTCCATCTCGTCACAGTCATAATCCGACACCGGACGCCTGGAACGCCGCTTCAACAGCCGTTTGATTTTATGCTCCGCCAACGCATGGGCGGCAGTGCCTTCCTCCGCATAAACGCTCCCCGTCTCTCCCGTAAACTGCTCCTCCAGCCTTGCGGACGGCGTACAGTTCAGCCACCGCTTGGAAGAAGAAGCAGACAACAGCGCATGTCTCCCCATCACAGCACCTTCGCTTCCGCAAGCAGTGCCGGGTAATCCTCCTGCTTCACCGCAGACAGTTTCACTGCTCCGTATCTGCCCAATAGCTCCTTAATTTCCTTTGACTTCCCATCCTGGGATTTCTGTGCCAGGACTGCCCGGATATCTTCCACCGCCACAGGCGTTTCCTTTGCCCCAGAATTTTCCGTACTTTTCTTACCTGCCATTCCAGCATCCATCCCATTTCCCGTTTCAGTCTTCTCTTTCGGCCTAACTCCGGCCCCTGCATTTTCACTTTTCTGAATACCTGCCAGCACACACAGACTTTCCACCACTACAGCAAGGCTCTCCGCCATCTTCAATAATTCTGAACCCATCTAAATTCCCTCCATTTCTTCCAAACGCTCTATCAGTTCATCTGTATACATGGCACACATAAGAAGTTCCTCCCCTATCTGTGCCGCATCAAAATACTTTGCCCTGCTCCCATACTCCCGGCAGGCTTCTTCTATCCGCTTCTTCTTTTCCTCATCCTTCTCATTCCCGAACACCCATATCTCATCCACCTGCTTTGCCAGCCGGGAAACCAGGAATCATCCCCTTGTGTGCCGCATACCGGCAATATTCAGCTGCCCTCATCCGGTCATTTTCCGCATTGCCGGTAAGCTTAGTTACAATCAATGCAAGTTTCATTTTCCCATTCCCCCTTCCTGCTCTCCACGTCTGCTTTCCTTTTTTCTGGAAGTAAGGTCAACGATGCAATCTGCTTTTCCCCCTTTGAATCCAAAACAGTAGATTCTCTTTCTTCTTTCAGGGTAATCCTTATAATTCTCATAACAAGACCTCCTTTCTCTCCGGAACGCTTTTGGTCCCTACTATATAGCCACGGGAAATATGGTTTTTAAACTAGAACATAAACTTTTTTATTTTATCCGGAATTTTTTTCAGCCTTTTTGACACAGTCATAGCCGAAATCCCCATTTCCCTACCGATTTCTTCCATAGTACTGTTCTCAAAATAATAGAGGCTGACCATCCGGGAATCCCTGTATTCTAACTTCCTGATTGCCTGATGCAGCCTTTCCCTCTCGTCCAAATCTATAATGATCTGCTCAATATCCACTTTTTCATCCACGAACTGTTTTGGGTTACGCCCAGGCTGTTGCTCCTGCAGGCATTCCAGCGAACTGTGCCTTCTGGTTTCAGCACGGTTTTTCCTGGACTGTAATACCTCCATCTCAATGACAATATCTCCGATGCTGTCATCCACCTCGATTTCCAACTTCTCTCCTGTTACAAACTCATAATGAATCTTCATTGCTGCTCCCTTCTTTACCGGGAGTAAAGCGGCAGCAGCAAAACTGGAAAAATAGGCAAAAAAAATAGCCGGAGTAAGCTAAAACTCGCTTTACTCCGGCCATTTGGTGTCTCGCTTATGCGGACCCTTTGCTCAGTAGTTTCTTTATTAAATTAACCTGTTGTGCTAGTTAAATAAAGAAACTTCAACAAAATGTGCTATCCTATTTGTAGGGAAACAAATTCGAAAGGAGGCATCATTATGTTGAAGTTCCAAGATAATCATACCACTATAATAGCA
>NQOF01000007.1 GCA_002270465.1 Blautia hominis | reverse complement strand
ACCTGGGAAAAATATATCCAACTTCAACAAATCATTCATTATCATTTACCGCCTTTATTTGATACCAACATTTTATCACAGAAATAAATCCATCGGAAGTAAAAAACGGATAATTGCGGAAGAACCCTAAAACTCCGTGCACATGGTGCAGTGTTAGCGGAATATACAATGTTCTTCTACTTCCACCTTTGCCGGTACGAAATGATATTTTTTGGAGATTGCATCCAGTAATTGTTTCCAGCCCTTCTCACCGAATTCTTCTTCTGATTCGGTCTCGGACAGATAGTGGTCGATCCGCCTGATCGGAAGCCCCGAAAGGTCAGCTTCGTTCTTTCCTTTGCGTTTGGGCTGCTCTGGAGATCTGAGTTCCAGATTTTCTGTTTGGTCATTTGTTAATTATGGTTCATAGTTTACACAGAGTTAATTATAAGAATAAAAGCACTGAAAAATAGAATGATAGCGGGATTAAGAGAAAGATATTTTTATATATAATGGAAATATAAGGTACGAAAAGAAACGTAATCAAAAGCATGCTTATACAAATTGAATAGAAGGTGAATATTAATAACGGCGCGTGATAAAAATGTGGAATTTTTGATACTTTCAATAATAATGCTATAATTATTAGAAATTTTGTCTGCTATTCTTATAATTAGACAGTAATGTAATATTATAGTAAGGAGAGGGAGGAGGAGCAAAATGACACAGGAATTATATGTACAAGCAGGGAGTAGAATAAGAGAGTTGCGTGAAAAAAGAGGATATAGCAGAGAATTACTTGCGGAAAAAGCTGATATATCCTCAAAGTTTTTGTATGAGATAGAAGTAGGAACTAAAGGATTTTCGGCGAGAACATTGAGTATGCTAGCAGACGGGTTAAGTACCAGTTGTGATTATATTCTTTATGGTGTTGCAGAATATGAATCAAAGGAGGAGATAGATTATATTCTGCAACAGTTCCCTGATGAAAAAACGACAGAAATTATAAAAATACTTAATGCTATTTGTCAATTGGCTATATTTTCCACTTAAACATAGAAGAGGAATTTAATGGTAAATATTGAGTTATCTGTGTTAATGAACATACTGCCATTCGATTTTAGTAAAGCTGTTTCGATAGAAGTAAGACCGATACCATGCCATGTATTATTTTGTTTTGTTGTACGTAGTCTATGGGCTGAATTATATTTTATTTTGTGACTATAAGGATTAATTATAGTTATACATAAACATTCTTTTTTGTAGTAAATAGATAAGTCAATGTATTTTTCTACGGATACTAACTTGGTGGCATCAATAGCATTATCGAGAGCATTGCCAAGGATAATACATAGAGAATCATTATTTAGTGGTAGATTAGCGGGTATTTCAATATGCTTATTGAAGTTAATTCCTAATTCTTTGGCAACGTTATCTTTTAGATTTATAATGGCGTCAATTATGAAATTTCCTGTATAAGTAGTTTTAGAAAAAAGAAAGGTTATACTTAACTCTTCGTTGATATAATCATATATTGCATTGTTGTCTGCCTCTTGTGCAAGTTTCTGAATATAAATTATTTTATTCTTGAAATCATGATATTCTTTTCTGAAACGTTGTATAGAAATTTCATTTTCATGGATTTGCTCAGTGATTTTTTGTAACTGTTGATTATAAATAATATGCTTTTTTTCAGATTCGATACGCTTTGATAATTGTTCATAGATTGTGAATATACAAATATTTATAAAAAGTAGTAATAATGCGGCTGGAACAGAAAGAGAATATAAATAGTCTAAATTAGTGCGGGTATCTATCATAAAGATTAGACAGATAATTATTACACTGATTGCAGGAACCAATATGAAAGAAATCCAAATAGAAAGAGGGAGGTTTGAAAATACATAATGATGGTGGTTATGAGTGATGATGTTTAAAATAGTAATTATTATTAGCTTTGAGATTATACTGCCAGCAAGAGAAAATGTTGAATTTGGGTAATGCAAATAGAGTAAAAACATATTTATAATAACCTCTATTAGTGCTGCAGTAATACTTCCAAGGGACACTAATACGGTTATTTTAGATAGAGATCCACAAAATAAGATGTAGCAGATAATGATTAGTGCTATTGTTTGCAAAACAAAAGTTAATAGGTAATGGTGTTGGATTTTATTAAATAAAAAATAATTCGTACAGAAGAGGCCGCACCAGATACAGATTCGGTATAAAACAGCTAATGGGCGATATAAAAAAAAGCATTTATAAAATTTTTCGATTATCCAAAAGTAAAACAAAAAATTTACTATTCTAAATAAAGTTTGCATTATAATATCTCCATGATTTGAATATATTGTTTTTGAATTTGTTTTTGGCGAGTTTCACTGATTTTTAATTTAGTGTTATCATGTAGAATAACTTCGGAAAAACTAACAGTTTGTATATGTAACAAGTTTACCAAAAATGATTGATGTATACGTAGAAATGGTGGGTATGCATCAGCAAGGTTGTTTTCAATATTATTCAATTTATTATGTTGGAAGAATATATTATTTTTTGCGTGAATGATAATTTTATGCATTCGACTCTCAAAATAAAGAATATCTTTTAGTGGTATAGAATAAAGGGCTTGTTTATATTTAAAAGAATAAGATTGTTTTCCTGATAAAGTTCTATTCACTGCCAGGGACATATATTTGTTAAAGATAGAGGGATTTATTGGCTTCTGTATAAACCGAAAAGGTTCTACCTCAAATAGTTCTTGAAGATAGGAAGTATAAGAAGAAATATAAATTATAAGAGAGTCATAATCGTTTGTACGCATTTTTCTTGCAACAGTTATCCCATCTAGACTCATTTCAATATCCAAAAAGATTATATCATAGTAGCTACCATTACAAATGCTATTCCATAAAGTTTCTCCGTCAAAAAATATTTCTATGCTGTAGGAGGTGCTGCTAAAAGCTATAAAAAAATTTTTGATTAATGACTCTATTTCTGTGGTAACAGGAAGAGAATCATCACAGATTGCAATATTTATCATTTTCTTCATCCTCAAAACATGAAATTAGTCGATCAATGATATGTTGATTAGTTACAGATAAATTAGTATATTTAAAAAAGTATTCATACATCTGAGCCTGGTCGATGTCTATGTACATATCCACTTTGTATTTATAGTTAGTTTCACAGAGCAAGTAATCAATAGATACATTGAAAAAAGCAGATAAAGATTTTAGCATATCACTGGTTGGTTTGACTTTACCAAGTTCTATCTTGCTTATTAAATTCTGAGAACAATTTATTTCCATTGCCAGTCCAGTCTGAGTTAATCTTCTTTGCAAACGTAGTTCCTTTATACGTGTTTCCATATCATACCTCCAATAATATTTTTAGTTTATCTAAAATTAATAATCGTGATACTCTATATAGATTTGGCGAAAAAACCTTATAGTTTTAAGAACGGCAAATATGTATTCTTTATTCCTAATAAAAACAGTTGAAACAATTGGAACTTATAATGAAATCGATGAAATCAAGGAGAAATGCGGAGACATGGACTCCTTAGACTGAACGAAATAATAAGTCGCTCAGGGAACAGCGGAAGAGAAACGCAGGATATTCTTGCACGTTACTCATCTACATCGGTTATCGACAAGGAGAACCGTCGCTCTTGTAACATCAGCTATCGTTCCTTCAAGATAGTTACTATTCTCTGTGGCTGATAAACATCTGTAATACAAATTCTAATAACTATAAGTTCTCCTATGACCTGAATGAAATGCTTCTTGAACAGCTAAAAGCTGATTTTCATCAAGTTTATCGAGTGCTGTAAGTCCTTGCAAATGACAACAACTTCATTTAGTCCAAGTTATATAAGATTTCTCACAATGTATATTACGATGAAAATGTACTCCTGATTCGGAGGAATGGAGTTCTTCCGAATTTTTCGTTTGGTCTATTGAATATTATTTCCAGATGGTACAATATAACCATATATATTCACTGGAGGAATCTCATGCAGATGGAAACGAAATTGGAAAAACAAGGATTTTATCCAACAGAATTAGAAGTCGCAAATATTTATCAGACGGATAGAGAAATTAGTATTAAAATGTTTGCCCGTTTTAAAAGCTGTACATGTCCAAAATGTGGAACGGTTTCTGAGCATCCGCATGGAACATATGAAAAAAGGTTCAGGATATCCCAATCCTCGGGAGAACCATCGGCCTCCTTGTGAACACCTATGAATATCGGTGTGATAATCCAGATTGTGATGTTATGACTTTTGCTGAAACCATTAATGGGTTTTGGAGGTACTACAGCAGGATGACTGACCTCTTTACGGATTTCATCTGTACATTAGCCCTGGAGATAAGCTGTGAAAGTTGTTCCCGTATCTGTAAAGCAATGGATCTCAAGACAAGTGGTGACAGTGTTATCCGTCTGCTCACAAAGCGATATAAACTGCAGGAAGAAAATAAATGCGGCAGTGTTATCGGTGTAGATGATCTTGCCTTCAAAAAACGTTACACTTATGGGACTATTATTGTCGATGAAGCTACCCATAAACCAGTTGCCATACTTGATGGACGGGATGGCAGCACCTTGAAGGAATGACTTGCCAAAAACAAGCATGTAAAAACTGTAACACGAGACCGTGCCAGCGCTTTATGCATCAGCAATACAGGAAATACTCACGGATGCCAGCAGGCAGCCGACAGATTCCATCTGCATCAAAATCTATTGGAAGCAATTAATAACACGGTAAACACCATAGTAACAGTGGACATAACAATCCCAAAAATCATGATAAAGGCTGCCGGACAGCAGAATCCCAGGGAGAGAACAAAAGTAAAAAAATCCTATATGATGTGGATAACTTTACTGAATACAACGAGTGTACAGTTATACAATGCCATCCATGGATACGATAGTGGCGGATACAGTAAAAGAGCAATAGCCAAAATGGTGCATTGCGGAAGAAAAACGGTCACAAAGTATCTGAATGGAGATTATGGATCACTGTGCTGTAAAGATTTCCGTAGTGGGATGAATAAATTTTTTGATTATACCTTTGTAAATATTAAGCCCGTCATGAAGTCTACCGTTTCAAAGTATGGCAGACCAATCAAAAACAGGCAGATGGAACTGCTGGTTGCCCGGATCCAATCTGACCTATGTCAGGAGCTACAATAAAGGACCTCATTCCTCTCTTAAGGGAGTATCCCCGCAGGAACGCTTCTTCCGAGAACCGGAACTCATCAGCCGTCTGTCTGATGAACAGATTGGATTCTCCTTTCTCCTTGAGGTTGAACGCAGGGTATCTGCGGACTCTGTCATCGTGATTGACCAGGTGGATTACGAGGTCGATTTCCGTTTTGCAAAGCAACGGATTACTCTCTGGTATACACCGGATATGAAGGACATCTTTATTGTGGAAGCAGGTGGATTCCTTACGCCAGTTCGTCTTCTCAATAAGCATGACAATGCATCTGTAAAACGGGACAAGGTGCGTCTGACAGGAGGTGAAGACAGATGGAACTAACTGCACTGTAGGGTCTTTAATTTAATCTTTTTTAAAGAACTCCAAAGATATCCTTTTTGAAGAGACCGAGTATACGTAAGCAAAGTTTCGTCGGAATTACCTTGCTGAGACCAAAGCACCGGGCCGCGGTAAAACAACGCTGGTACGTTCCTGGTCTGTCGGATTGAAGCCTTCTCTGTATAAGGTCATCTATACCATTCATTCTACTGTTAAGGTGAATGGTTTCTACCGGGGTATTGCCGCATCCCTGGATGCGCAGTCGTTCTATCGGAAAACAGAAAACTTTCACATCATCCAGACAGAAATCAACCGGCTTGCCCTGGATAAGAAACACACACCCGTCATTATCATTGACGAAGGGAACTACACGAAGAATGCTGTCTTAAATGACCTGAAGATCCTGTTCAACTTTGAAAGGGAATCCAGCGACCATACTGTCATCCTCCTGTTCGGACTGTCACGGCTAAACAATACTCTGCAGCTATCCATCCATGAGTCTTTCAGGCGGAGTATTATCATGAACTACAATGATGACGGTTACTCAAAAGAAGAAGGCCGGACTTACATTGAATGGAAACTGAAAAAAGCGGGGTGCATAGATCCTGTATTTGACGACTCGGCCATCGAAGCAATCGTAAATGCTTCCGATGGGACAGCACGTGCGATCTAAGCTTTGTAATGATTCATTTGTAATCGGGCATAGCTAGACGGCAAACCGAATCATATCTGACATCGTGATGCAGGCAATCAATGACAGCTCCCGCAATTAATTTGCGGGATTTTTTCTATCCAGAAAACAACACACCAGAAAACCATCATTTAATGTGAAAAAATGCCTGACCAGCATTCAGATCAACACGAAATAATCTGACGGATGAGACATCGTTTAATTTGCCGGACACTGTATGTTAAAAGAGCACAGATTGAATCCGATTTATCAAATGGGACGGCTTATGGATGCAGAGGGAATCCCCCTATCATTCTCACTCTTCGATGGCAATATAAATGAGTAGCCTTCTATGATTCTTCTGGAAGAAAAGATTATGAAAGATTTTAATTCATCCGAGTTTGTTGTCTGCACTGATGCAGGGCTTTTTCTATCGCTAACCGTTGTTGTCAGGAAAGGAAGTTCGTTACTACATAGTGTATCAAAAAACTCAAAGACTTTCTCCAAGGTTTCTGCCTGCCTGATGAAGGATGGTATCTGAAAGGAAGCAACAAAACTTATAAGCTCAGTAAGTCGGATGATAAGGCAGTCTACGCTAAAGCCTTTTTCAAAGACAGGTGGATTAATGAGGATACTTTAGAATAACATCTAATCGTTACGTATTCTATTAGATATAGAAAGTATTAGAAACGGATTCGAGAAAATCAGGTCGAAAGAGTTAAGAAATCCGTTGTAACTCCTTCAAACCGCTAATGGAGAGATTATAAACCATCCGAGGACCAGTCTGGGTTCGGAACAGATTGACAAAGAATCCCGTTACGATGTGCCGAAGATGGCTCATCCGGCATTATCAGGATTAACCCAAAGCGATGGGAGATTGAAGAATGCTTATGGATCATAAAAACGGAATTCAAAGCAAGATCGCTATTTTGATATGCTCCCTATATAGTAGACAGATGAAATATGAAAAATCTACTATATAAGGAGCATTTCTATGTCCAGGAAAAGATATGATGAAGAGTTTAAGAGAAAAGTCATTAAAGAGTACGAAGCAGCGGGAATCTCAAGCTACCAGCTGGGGCAGACATACGGTGTAGATGCTAAATGTGTAAGAAGCTGGTGCAGATTGTATAAACAGTTTGGCGATGCTTATCTGACTGCCAACCATTCAAATCTTAATTACTCGGCAGAGTTTAAGTAGCAGGTAGTTAACGCTTATCTTGCAGGAGGGAAGACATATCAATCGGTAGCAGCTGAATACGAAATATTTGCACCAACTACTGTCAGACAATGGGTAATGATGTATAATAACCATGAAGAATTAATTTAACACCGACAGAGTATCACCAAAAAATGATGTTAGCAGCGTAAAAATGCCGCCCTGTTACGGGCGGCAAAAGCCAAAATTTTTGGGTTTGTCAAGTAAAGTGTGTAATTTTTTTATTTTTTTGGTGGCCGATGTATTTGTCGGCCACCTTTTCGGTACAATTAGTCAAATGGGAGTGCTTCCAGCCTACCATTATCAGGTTCAGAAATACGTTTGATATATTTATCCATAATGTCTCCTGGGAGGGGAATGTCTCTTTCAATTAATAAGGCAATCAGTCTACGGATGTCTTTTTCCTGTTGGTCAATGCTCTGTAAAGCATTATCATAGTCTGCTCTCAAAAAGTCAAGCTGGGCTAAAAATTCATCGTCCATCTCTAAATGGTGTGGCTTGTGTTTGCTCATACTTCTCCCTCGTTTCTTAATTATTTTCGTATTTCAGAATACGCGATTGAAGATGACCGTCCATAGAAAGCTGGTTTCTGACCATAGCCCAGTTGGCAATCGGACGCCCGTTCCATTTTCTATATAATTCTGTGATCCGTAGGTATAATGCCTTCCTGACGGCATCTTCACTTGGAAAGGTTCCTTTTTTTGTCACCTTCCGGAAACTGGAGTTGACGGCCTCAATCGCATTCGTTGTGTACATTACCTTCCGGACAGCACTGCCATAATTGAACAGCTGCTCCACGTGCTGCCAGTTTCGCACCCATACATCCACTGCTCCCGGGTATTGGCTCCAGACCTGTTTAAACCGTTCAAACTCCGCCTCTGCGGCCTTCAGGCTTGCTGCACCGTATACTTTCTTTAGTTGGGCCGTATAAGCCTTATAATCCTTTGATGGTATGTACTTGATGGAGTTGCGGATCAGATGGACAATACATCGCTGTACGACTACATCTTTGAAGATAGACTTCGCACCTTCCTCCAAACCGGAGACTCCATCCATGCTGATGAAAAGTATGTCCTCCACTCCACGTGCTTTGATCTCATCAAATATCTGCATCCAATAATGTTTTCCTTCGGATTCTCCAATCCAAATCCCAAGGATATCTTTTACACCATTCACATCATACCCAAGGACTACATAGACGGCGCAGCTCTTCGTTTCCGTGTCCTTTCGGATAGAAACATACAGGCAGTCCACAAAGACAAAGGTATAGAATCGCTTCAACGGTCGGTTTTGCCATTCCTCAGCTGTATTGATGACTCTGTCCGTGATGCTTGAGATTGTCTCATGAGAAATTTCGAAACCGTAGATATCACCAATGGTGTCAGAGATATCCCGCTGGCTCATTCCTCTTGCGTACATAGAGAGAACCTTATCCTCAATACCGCTGACATCACGCGTGCGTTTAGGAAGCGCCTGGGGCTCAAAGGTCGCCTCCCGGTCTCTTGGCACCGCCACTGGAATATCCCCATAAGTCGTTTTTACATTCTTGTGAATATAGCCGTTGCGCCTATTCTCCGTATCTTTGTGACCGTGATCATGCGCTTCATATCCCAGATGGGAATCCATCTCACCCTGAAGCATGGATTCAAACATGGGGCCGAAGATTTCCTTCAAAGCCGTCTGCATATCCTCTGCGTTTTGAGGTTGGTATTCGTCAATGATTGCCTTGGCAATTGCCATGCTTGCTTTACTTCGCTTGTTATTTTTTCTTGGTGCCATAAGTGCTGTACTCATAAATCCTTTCATCCTTTCGTTTAGTGTACCGCACTTTAAAATAAAAATAAAGTGCGTAAGTTTTGTTACCGGTAACTTACACACTTTATCTTACACTCCCAAATTTTTCGATATTTAAAATGTCTACTTGACGGGTAGCACACCAAAATACTGAGCTTGTGGCACTTTTATTATCTCACATGTGTCAAAGATGAGATCTTACCATAGAATTTTTTCTCTGTCCACCCCACAATTTTCCATCAAATTGCTGAATTACCACTTGACCTGCACAAGGCTTTCCAGTGCTTGTTCTATAGTACGGTTCGTAGATGCAAACCCAATTTTCACCAGAATATTACCATAAAATATGGGTTTCTCCCGGACTCCAGAACACTCAGAATTTTTTCTCTTTTTGCTTTTGTAACGTCTATGTTTAAATCTTTGATATCCGGCACTTCATCCGGATTAATTTCATCAAAGGACATGTTTCTCATATGTAAGAGCTCTTCCCTCGTCAACATATGCTATATGCCCCCTTCTCTGTTCACCCATTGACCTACAAATGCCGTCAACATTTCTTGAAATGCCTGCTCCTGTTTTTTGCTTTCCTCAATATATACATTAAAAATTGCTTTATCCAAGTTTCCAAAACCGATCAAGTCAACTATAACTCCAAATTCATAGAGTTTATCAAAGAACCAAAATGTATCTTCAGGATACCGTAACAATCCGCTCACTGATGTTAATACAACAACATCAATCATACCTTTTTCTGCTAAATCCAGAATCTTCTTTATAGCCACGTCTTCTGTAATACTCTTATTTTCAACAGATTCTGCTATTGCATACACCTGATACTCCTGAAGTTCACAGTATTGTATACCTTTGTCTCTTTCATACGTCAAAAATCTTTCTGCATTTCTGTAAGATGAGAATCTGGTATAAATCACTGCATATGTATGCTCCTTTTTTTGTTTGCATATTGAACATTCTATATCACTCCACAAATCAGTAATAGATAATGTATTCTGCTGTGGTGTTTTTTTCTCATCTGTAAGTACGCTTAGTAATAAATTCTCCATGTACGCTACCTCCTTTATAAATTCCCGGCTTCATTCCAGGGATAGACAGAGAAAACCTTTGCTTCTCTGCCTATCCCTGAAATGAACTATTAAAACACCATAAAGAAGCTGGCTATGAGCAAAGGTGGAACCAATAGTGCAAATACAAAATCAATCACAAATATCGCCACCATTAAGCAATCTAATATTTTGTTTTCTACAATTTAATCCTTTCTATATAATTTCATACACCATGCCGGTACCAAAAACACCCGGCATGGATTTTAATTATCTCACCCCGGTGTGACGGGAGTATGTAGGACTGGCCTGGCGGCCACCTGACACCCTGCTGCAACATGTCCCAGACGCTACCCTGGTTACTGTGTTTTCGTCGGTAAAGGTATCATTATCATTCAGTGTTTCAGGTTATCTGCCACCGATAACCCAGCCGGGGTGCCGCTCACACTTTTTCTTCATCTGTTACGATTCCTTGTTTGATCCACAACACATAAAATTTATGTATTGCCGACAAATGTATCTTCGCGCAGCTCATTGCCCCTCATCACTCATAAAAAGTGTTCCAAATGTTTTGTATCCTCCAAGATATTTTTAACGTCAAATATGACATATTATATTTAAAAAAATATCACCATACCGATATTTAATTTTCAATGTTTTCTGGCTGATTGTCAGCCTACCAAAACATATTCTCAAAACAAATATGTTTTGGTAGACCGATAATGGTCTACACTTTAATTAAAATAAATAAGATTTTTAGAAATATATTCTAATATATTAATCAAAAAAATGGCTTGTTCATCTGTACTTTCCCAAAGTATTTTTTGTGCCTTTTTTACACACTTTCCTTTCAATGAATCCTCGGTATTTTTTATAATAAAACAGCTCCCAGCTACTCCATAATTCTTTGATATGTATTAATACCTGGCTTTCTTGAACCCGCTTCAATTTTGTTCATATGAGATTCGCTTATTCCAACCTTTTCAGTTAATTCAGCTCTTGTCAAACTTCTTGCTTTCCGCAAAGTTCTAATGGCATCCCCTAAATTTGTATTTTCCGTCATTTTATCTACCTCCTGCAAGTCACCATCTATTATATAATGTCAAACATATATTTAAAGTCACTCAGTGTGTCATTTTTTTGTAGAATATCCTTTTCAGATTATGTTACATTTTTCTTATCTATTTTTCATTAATCAATATTTCTATTCGATGTTTTTCAACAACTTATCCCTTTTATTTTAAACATGTCTTAAAATAAAAAATAAATATTATAGATATGTCCAATAACTCAAAAAAACCTTTAATGGAAAATTCCCAAAACAGGATTTAAACGAATTTCTATTGCTTAAGAGTAAAAGCTTAAATTTCCGATATTGACGAAAAAATATCCGGCTACTTTTCTGTAACCGGAGTACCTTGGCAATTCATATATGATTGATTTGTATTTGAGTTTGTGGTTCGGCGTTTGATCTCGAATTTCACAGCCTCATTCCATGGTGGCTGAAATTCGAAGTCCTTATCATTCATACTATCATTTGACATTTTCAATAAGATAGATGAGATAGATGAGATAGTGATAGACGTTTACTCCATTTGCTTATGCCATCTCTACCATTATATATACGCCTGGGCACATTCAGCATATCGCAAAACAACCAGTTGTTGCGCTTATGTTCTTAAGAACATAAGCGCAACAACTGGTTCCAAATTGATTCAGTCAGTGGAGCAAAAGCAAATGCGATCGCATACAGCATTGCCAAGACAGCGAAGACAAACAGGCTAAAACCTCATAAATATTTCCGTTACCTTTTGAAGAACTGGAGAACCAGAATATCTACTCTATGTCGAAGCGCTGCTTCCGTAATCCAGGACACTGCCGAAATACCGCTACCAAAAAGGCATCTGAAAACTGATTAAGTTTGTTTATATCTGCCGTCCTCAAAGGATAACATTATTTTTAGTCAGGTACTGGCTATGGAACATTTGCAGTTCTTAATGAAGAATTTATTTTACAGCCCAAAAAACTCATATTTTTTGATTGTCACTTACCAAACCTACTGTTTTTAGTCTCTAAATATAATACAATTTTAATTACCACTTTTCTCCACAGTTTTAAAGATTTTTTCTCTGTATGTATTGTGTATATTTAATTTTTTCCATTTCCTTTTTCCTAATAGCAATACCATTACCATAAATAACAACACGACTGCTATTAACTGTAAATAATGCCGCATGCCAAAATAGAATAATATTGTTTCAATTACTATTATACTCCCCAAATGAACAAATAATCGTTTGGCAAACTGCATAAACTCCTCTTCAGCTACAGGTCTTGCTTCATTTATAACAGGCGCAACTGCAATTATAACGCCTATACAACACATACTGATTACATAGGAGCACATATTACTCATTATTTCCATATTTGTTATAAATAAAACTGCCCAAAACGAAAAAGATGACATTATCAAACATGACCACCATTTATCGCAATGAACCCCCCCTGCAAAAGAGCGTAGTGGTATAAATATCACAAAAAACATTAAACCTTCCAAATACATCTTCATCATAGATGTAAGGGCAAGACATACCAAGATTGACACTCCAATCTCGACCAATGCATGCACCCCGTATAGTGCAATTTCTTTTTCTGATGTGGTCATATCCTCATCCAATATTATTTTTTCTAACAATTTCATAAATCTATTTTTTATTCTTTTTTTCTAACAACGCTTTTGGCACCTTGGGCTGATGAAAGATAAACCAACAAAATCCTTCCCTTGTTAAATCTGCTACTACATTAGCTACCGCTACTAATTTTTTTTCTTTGTTTTCTTTTACATTTTTCATCTTCTAATTTTCACCTTCCTAATTTACTAATGATTTCAACTTGGTTTTAGCCATCCGTTGAAAGGTTAATAGTTTCCTTTTTTTCTTAAAGTAGTCTCAAATAAACAGGAGATATTGCCTTTTGTGTAATTTCAAGTAATAATAAGCGTCTTCCATTCTTCTAAACGCCTTTTCTCTTGCCAATTAACTTGTACTTTCTAAGCACGCATATCTAACAAAGATATCTTCATCCTAGTGAATCTCATATTTACCACTCCTATTATTATTGCCACCCGAATATAAATTAACATCGGGACATTACCACGTATATTTTACAACATTCGGAAACACGAAGCCCTCCTTTACATCCCTTCTCGAAAAGTCACCTCTACAAACGCATAATCCTTTAGCTACTATTCATTACTAAAATAGTCTTGAACAATAAAATTTACATTTGCTTTTTTTAAATAATGTTCACATTTCAAAATACAATATTAGCGGCAATAGGCCCTGAGAAACTACTTTAAAGGATAATAGCATGTTTAACTTGTTGTTTTATTCAACTGTCATTATTAGGAATAAATAATACATATTTTCCATCTTTAAAATCATATGGTTTTTCATCAAATCTATATAGAGTATCACGACTATAAATTTTAGATAAACTGAATATACTATCCTGTTTTTGACAGTTAATGAAGAAAAAAAATCTGCGAACCCGCATAAATGGTGTGCTACCCGTCAAGTAGACATTTTAAATATCGAAAAATTTTGGCTTTTGCCGCCCGTAACAGGGCGGCATTTTTACGCTGCTAACATCATTTTTTGGTGATACTCTGTCGGTGTTAGTATTTCCAGCTTTCTTTGACACGTTTGTTCGTGTAATAATTCATATAATCATGGATGGATGGCCGCTATCAGTTCTTCCTTCGCTGCATATTTTTCGTATAATACATCTCCCTTTTCATCAGGCCCCAGAAACCTTCCATCGGTCCATTGTCAATACACCTTGCAACTCGTGACATACTTTGTCTCATACCTGCCTTCACTATTCTCTGGCGAAAATCGTTGCTTGTATATTGATAGCCTCTGACTGAATGGAACAGCGGATGTACATCCGGATTTTCCTTTATTGCATAATCGAAGGTGTCAAATACCAGCGGATTGTCATTATGATCGCTAATTATATAAGAAACTGGTCTCTTATCACAAAGGTCAATGATGGCACTTAGATATATTTTACCTGCTGTCTCTGTACCAACCCCATATTTGAATTCTGTGACATCTGTTACACATTTTTCATTCGGTCTTTCTGCCCCAAACTCACGGTTCAATATATTCTCTGCTACATAAGCCGGGTCTGATGTCGGTTTTGTACAGCAATTATGACGGCCTTTCACGATGGATTGGATCTTCTTTTTACGGCAGATGCGTAATACCCGTTTCTCGTTCACACAGATGTCTTCATCATGTTCGAGGGCATCCCGCAAACGCCGGTATCCCATATCTGGATGTTCTGTATGCATAGATTCGATTCTTTCAGCGATCCTTTTATTCAGCGCATCATTTGGGCTATCCGTGT
This sequence comes from Blautia hominis, assembly GCA_002270465.1. Classification (GTDB taxonomy): domain Bacteria; phylum Bacillota; class Clostridia; order Lachnospirales; family Lachnospiraceae; genus Blautia; species Blautia hominis. The sequence continues at coordinate 351,647 of NQOF01000007.1, read as the reverse complement.
GATTCAGCCATTTATAATAAGCGGCACGGCTTACTCCCCCTAATCTGCACAATTCTATTACGGAATAACCGTTGTGTTCTCCTGTTAATTCCTTGATTGTAAGATATGCAGTTAAATGCTGTGTTCTTTCTAAAATCGCCTCCGCTCTATTTCTTCGAGTTTTTTTAAGAAATCAATCTCCATCTGCTGCTTTTTATTTTCAGCTCGTAACATTCGGTTTTCAATCTGAAGACATTCCTGTTCCGATAAAGTCTCCTCAGATTTTGACTTGCCACGTCGGTCAACCAGTTTTTCCGCTCCACCGGAATTGTATTTTTTTACCCATGAATAAACCTGTCCATAGGAAACCTGGAATTCTCTGGCGCTTAATGCATAATTATTATTGTTCGCAATACAATGCTCCACAATCCGTATACGTTCCTCTAATGTTGTTTTTCGTGTTGTATCTTTAACCATGTCAAATGATCCCTCCGGCCTTGAATCCATTAATTCTTCATGGTTATTATACATCATTACCCATTGTCTGACAGTAGTTGGTGCAAATATTTCGTATTCAGCTGCTACCGATTGATATGTCTTCCCTCCTGCAAGATAAGCGTTAACTACCTGCTGCTTAAACTCTGCCGAGTAATTAAGATTTGAATGGTTGGCAGTCAGATAAGCATCGCCAAACTGTTTATACAATCTGCACCAGCTTCTTACACATTTAGCATCTACACCATATGTCTGCCCCAGCTGGTAGCATGAGATTCCCGCTGCTTCGTGCTCTTTAATGACTTTTCTCTTAAACTCTTCATCATATCTTTTCCTGGACATAGAAATGCTCCTTATATAGTAGATTTTTCATATTTCATCTGTCTACTATATAGGGAGCATATCATTTACAAGGGCTTGTGGCATTTTGTACCAAAATATGAAATATAGTAATGTTTTATCTCCTTTTACTTTTTTTCTGGATCTCTTTCATTTTCCGTTTTGTTATAAACTGATAGTCTGAACGAAATCTACATGCCTGATGAAGATCATCCGTCATTGTTGTTCGTTCATATATTGGCATGAATCCCTGATCTTCTATATCAGCGAAGTTTATGTCTTTTAGGTTCTGAAGCAATTCTTCTGTCGTATACGTGTTACACAATGAACGTTTCAACAGCCTGAAGTGCAGCAAGGCGAGAAAACAGGTAAGAAAATGTGCTCTTATCCGGTCTTCACGGGCAAGATAAACAGGTCTTGCCTCGAAATCTGTTTTCATGGTCCTAAAACATTCTTCAATCTGCCACCTTCCTTCGCTTACTTTTAAGATATCCGGGACATCATCATCTAACAGATCAGTACACACTGCATAAAGTCCATCATATTTTTCTTCTACCGCAATCTTATCGGTATCAAGATAATAATGGATGCCTGCCTTTTCTCCCTCTTCAGTCACAGCAGCTTTATTCACAAACCTTGCCGGATCATTTGGATTTTTGTGCTGTTTTTTGAAGGAACCATTGGAAACCATTTTTTCAGCACGGGCGATCTGTTCCGCACGAACTGCTTTCCGATAGGCAGCATATTTGGGTGAATAGGTTATGATCAGTCTCTGGTGAAGCTTTTTGGTTGTATAAGGTTCATCTTTATAAAAGAGTCCCTGTTTATCTTCCGCATCCGGTTGTGCGATATCAATAGGAGCGTCATCGGATAAACGTTTAAATCCGCTCCTGTCTAAAGCCCATTCCCGCTCTTGGCTTGGGAGCTTTTTGATGGACTGAGTAACAATAAACGCACGATTTCCTAAATGATTAAAAAAACGGTTATCCTCAGAAGCAAGACCGGCATCGCTGCAGTAAATAAATCTTTGGCAGCCGAATTGCTGAAGTAGCTTGAGTTCCAAAGGCTTCAATGACCTCTGCTCGTTCTGGTTTCCGGGGAAAATAGAAAACGCAAGCGGAAGTCCGTCCCCATCTGTAAAAAGCCCCATCTGGACAATAGGGTTTGGCCGGTGCTCCTTTGATCTTCCGTATTTTTTGTCACCGTCTTCCTGTTCGATTTCAAAGTAGTAGTTTGTGCAGTCATAATAGAGGACTTTATCATTTCTTTCACCGAGAAAAAAACTGTTCTTATAAACTTCAGACTGAATGAAGTCTGATTCTTTTGCAAGGATCGAAAGGGCCCGGTATACGTCATGGAGCTGATAGGCAGGCGGTTCAAGGAACTGTTTTGCTGCCCGGAAAGAAGAGCTCTTGCTGGAAGGCTCTAACACTCTGGTATAAATGAGATCAGAAAGGATGGCATTTAGATCATATTCAAACTTATACCGTTCCTTGATCTTTCTACAGACAGAATCCATCTTAAGGCCGTAATAAATAGATTGAAGGAAAAGATATCCCCCTGAAAAAAGTTTTTTCCTGCTATAGTCCATAAGTTTATTAGAATGGAAAGGGATCATGACGACAGCTTCCTCTGTTTCATTGTTGTATTTTATGGTTTCGAGTTTTGCTTCTTCTTTAGCCCATGCCATGACACCATCCCTGTCTGTGTTCAACCGTTTGGAAAGCTCATTCAGAGTTCCTAGTTTACGGATTGTTTTTGAAGTACTTTTTCCTTGTGCATTTGTATAGGACTTTGTAATGTAAAAAGATTTTGAATTTTTGGATTTGGATGTAGTAACTCGCATAAAGATCACCTCTATAAATAGGTATACCACGCATCACTAAATATTACTATATAATAAAAAGAAAAATTTGACAAAAAAATAAGCCTAGCATAAGGCTTGAGCGTACTTTTATAATTATTGATGTGTCAAACTCCCGTGTAATCATACCTTCTTTCATAGTTCATAGCTTTTATATTTTACCAAAAAGAGACATGAACTCAAGTGATTCCTAAGGAGACATTATCACAAGTTAATAACAGATTTTTCTGGGCGGTCTTGACATGCCAGCTTATTTTTGCTATTAAATAAACAAAGGCTCAACAGCAGAAAACTGCTGTCAAGCCGCATCTATTATCATAGAAGATCTGAATTTACAGAAAAAATCTCACACCGTCAACGCTGGGGGAATAACAGAAAGAATATTTATACAGAATACTGATACCGGACTGATTAAACCAAGAAGATTCAGAGATGAAAAATGAGGTGTGCAGATATGTAGTTAAAATCTGCATGCCTTATTATGGGTGTAAGCGGGTAGAGGATAAAGCTGTAAATGACAGATGAAAATATTAAAATTTATACATAAAAATCACGTTAATACAAGACAAAACAGAAGTTATTGTTTAAAGTATAAAGAGATGCATAGTTGAGGTGAAGAAAATTTTACTATAAGGAGGAACAATAAATGTTTTTAACACTGGATAAGTTTGAAAGAAGAGTAAGTGAACTGGGCCGGCGCAGATATTTTGGCTATCAGTGCATCGCGCCGTTTGTATCTATGGAGGGAAATCTTCCTAAGGATGAGAGCTATTGCGGTCTGCCTGAGAAAATAGAGGGGCCGGAGTTTGGAATCAACGATTCTTTTGTGGGAAGAGACCGTTATCTCTGGATTGAAAAAGAGGTGAAACTGCCGGAAGCAAAAGAAGGCTGTGAGGTGGTTGGTTTATTTGATTTCGGGGAGACCGGGGGAGGATATAACAGTGGATTTGAGTCCATGCTGTACGTGGATGGACATCCTTATCAGGGCGTGGACACCAACCACAATGAAGTTATTTTCCGGGGGGAGGAGGGAAAAGCGTTACGTCTCACATTTCTTCTCTGGACCGGACTGGAAGGGGGCGGCGCGCACCGCACCTTCTTTCATCAGTGTAAACAGGCGGATGTAGCGTATCTGCATAAGACGACAGATGAATTATATTATTTTGCCAAAGCCATCACCGGTACATTGCGGCTGATGCCGGAGGAAAACGAGCAGTATGTGAAGCTGAAAGCCGCTCTGGACCGGGCGCTTCAGTGTATCAACTGGGATGAGGAATATTTCTATGATACAGTGGAGACAGCCTATGATGTACTGATGTCTGAGCTTGATCAGATGGAAAAACATACCGATGTGACAGTCAGCGTAGTAGGACATACCCATATTGATGTGGCATGGCTGTGGCGTCTGAAGCATACCAGAGAGAAAGCGCAGCGCTCTTTTTCTACTGTGCTCCGCCTGATGGAATTGTATGATGAGTTTATTTTCCTTCAGACCCAGCCTCAGCTTTACAAATATATCAAAGAGGACTGCCCGGAACTGTATGCGAAGATCAAAGAAAAAGTGGCGGAAGGCAAATGGGAACCGGACGGCGGCATGTGGGTGGAAGCTGACTGTAACATTTCCTCCGGTGAAGCACTGGTGCGACAGTTCCTCAACGGGACCCGCTTTATGGAGAAGGAGTTTGGAAGAAAATGTGAGTATCTGTGGCTGCCCGACGTATTCGGTTACAGCTGGGCGCTGCCTCAGATTCTGAAACAGTGTGAGATAGACACCTTTATGACAACCAAGATTAGTTGGAACCAGTTTAACAGCATTCCGGATGACCTGTTCAGATGGAGAGGGATTGATGGGAGCGAGGTGCTGACTTATTTTGTAAATACCCCCAGTGAGGGACAGGACTCAGACACCAGATATGCCACCTATAATGGTATGGTGACACCTCATGCGGTGATTGGAAGCTGGGAGAAATTTAAGAACAAGGAACTGAGCAGCGAGACTCTGATCTCCTACGGCTACGGGGATGGAGGCGGCGGTGTTACCAGGGATATGCTGGAGCTGAGAAGAGCCATGGACGTGATTCCGGGCCTGCCGAAAGTAAAGGCTGTACAGGCGAAAGATTTCTTCCGCAGGATGCATGAAAATGTGGAGAAAACGGACCGCTACGTCCACACCTGGGATGGGGAACTGTATCTGGAATACCACAGAGGAACCTATACATCCCAGGCATACAATAAGAAAACAAACCGCCGATTGGAAAACAAACTGGCCCGGACGGAATGGCTGTCCTCTTTGTCTTATATTCTGGGCGGAAATTACGCACAGCAGGAGTTGAATGAAAGCTGGGAATGTGTGCTGCTTCACCAATTTCATGATATCATACCAGGATCTTCCATCCACGAAGTTTATGAGGATTCCCATATTAACTATGGCATAGCGGAGGAGAGGGCAGACCGGGTAACAGATGATGTGCTCAAAATAGTTACAAAACCGGAAGAGCATGTGTACAGCGTATACACCACCAATAGTTTTGGAGGAAAAGAGCTGGTTTTGATTCCGGAAGAAGGTGCAGGAATATTTGTAGATGAAAAAGGACAAAAGCTGGAAGCACAGAAGACTGCAGGCGGTTATGAGGTTCTGGTGGATGTGGAACCTTTTGGGGCAGTTACCGTGAAATTTGAACCTGCCGGAGACGTACATTTTGATGCGGAAGACTCTTTCGGTGACAGTTTTTCTTTTGACGGAAATACACTGGAAACGCCAATCTACACCATTTCATGGAATGAGGATGGGCAGTTGACCGAGATTTTCGATAAAGAGGCAGACAGGTCTGTGTTGAAAGAGGGCCAACTCGGGAATGTACTGGAAATCTATGAGGATAAGCCCATTAATTACGATGCCTGGGATATTGATATTTTTTATACCCAGAAAAAAGAAACGGCAAAGTTGGCAGAAGCTGTAGAACTGGTGGAAAAGGGGGAATTAAAAGCAGTGGTACGATTTGTATTTAAGTACCACAAATCTACCATCCGGCAGGATATGACAGTGTATAAAGATTCCCGAAGAATTGACTTTGTCACCCAGGCAGACTGGCAGGAGACCCAGAGACTGCTGAAAGCTGCATTCTACACCAATATCCGTTCCACAAAGGCGGTTTACGATATCCAGTTCGGACACGCCGAGCGCCCCACCCACTGGAACACCAGCTGGGACTGGGCAAGATATGAAGTCTGCGGACATAAATGGGCAGACCTTTCAGAGAACGGGTATGGCGTCAGCCTGTTAAATGATTGTAAATATGGATACAGCATCAAGGACAATGCAATAAAGCTAAGCCTATTGAAGAGCGCAGTTTACCCGGACACTATGGCGGATAAAGGGATTCATAAATTCACTTATTCTCTGTATCCTCATATTGGAAATGTGACAGAAGGCGGGACCATCGAAGCCGCCAACCAACTGAATCTGCCTGCACAGGTTGTTTCCGGTGTATTTACCGACCGGAGAAAGATTGTGGAAGTGTCTTCAGACTGTATGCAGATTGATGCAGTGAAGAGAGCGGAGGATGAAGACTGCCTGATCGTGAGGCTGCATGAGTGCAGGGGCGGAAGCAGAAAAGTGACACTCACTTCCCAGTTTGGTGTAAAACGTATTATGCCCTGTAATTTACTGGAACATGACAGCGGGGAGGCGGTGGAAGGGGCGAAAGTATCCTTTGAGGTTACACCGTTTATGATTAAAACCTTTAAACTGTATCTGTAAAAACAGATAAAAAATAAACTATTAGACGGACTGCTATCGCCTGTGGCGGCTGATGGCAGTCCGTTGATTCATAAGGGAAAAATGAACTTGCGGCCGGCGGTAAAAGGATCCATCAGCCGGATGAGATACTCTTTCCTTTTATTGTGTGATTATTCACCGGGAGTGAATCTAAAATAATGCTGTTGTTTATGGCATAAAACACTTGACAAAATTTGTAAACGCGTTTACAATCTAAATAAAAGTAAACGCGTTCGCATTTTAAAAAGAAAAAACAATATTCCTTGACGCCCACCCCAAAGTAAGATACTATTCATTATGAGTTAATGCGTTCACAATTTTAACTACAACGATATATCTGCAATTATAGAAAAAAATACATACTATATGGCTGTTTATGAAAAAGGTTATGAAACAAAGAGACGTTTGATCATGTCAATGTACAACAAATTAAAGGTACAGGATGCATCAGAAATTACTGTACGTGAGATCGCGAAGGAGAACCAATGTTCTCCGGCTGCGTTGTACCGGCATTTTGAAAGTCTGGAATATTTGATCATCCTTGGCTCCATGAGATTTTTTATCGACTACATGGTTGAATACGGTCATCTGATGGATTCCAACAATAATTTGATGGATTCCTACATCAAAGGATGGAAATTATTCAACAAGTACGCATTTGAGAGGCCCGACCTGTATTACCGTCTTTTGTGGGGGCAGTATAACGCCATGTTTTCGGATGCGTTGGTGGAATACTTTGAACTGTTTCCGGTGTCAGGATCGGAACGGTATCCTGCGTATTTTTATACGCTGCTTTTTACTGAGGATATCATAGAGCGTGATTTTCTGATGCTGAGGCGGGCCGTGAATTATAATTTGTTATCTTATGAAGATGCTGTTTATTTCAGTAAATCCAATACACTGATCGTCAAGGGAATGCTTGAGATGTATATGGGGCGTGATTTGGAAAGCAGAAGGCAGGGAGAGCAGGAATGCAATGAACTCCTTCTGAAAAATCTTGAAAAGGTTTATGTTCCATCTGAATATGGACTTTAAATGCAGGGAGGGATAAGAGTATTGATTTTAATTGCAGTCAGGTGAACGCATTGGCTATTTTTTTGAAATGAAAAGTGAACGCATTTACAAATTGGGGCAAACTAAAAATATTCTGCATAAATATTCTGTTGAAATGTAATGGGGAATACAGGCTTTAGGGAAAAAGGAGGAGGTTTCTATGGTAATTACAGGTAAGAAACGATGGTTTGTGCTGGTGATAGTATCTCTGATGGCGGGTGTTATGGTGTACGTGCCGTTTCTGCGCTACAGTTATTATGATCAGATGGTTATGCTGTTTTCTGAATATAAACCGGTCGCATCTGCAGCCAATGTAAATGAATTTATTGGTGATTTTAGTTTCTGGTTTGGCCTTGTCTGTACGATAGGATATCCGATAGGCGGGATTCTGGTAGATAAGTTTGGTGAAAAATGGCTGCTGATCATCGGTTCAGTCATGATGGGGGCATGTTCCTTTTGGTTTGGCCTGGTACCGGATAAGTTGTCTATTATTATTATCCATGTATTATATGGTGTCGGTACCAGCTTCTTCATCTGGAATGCTTATCTGAAGACTACACGTAAGATGGGAAATGCGTCTGAGCAGGGTTCCATGTTCTCGACTTCTGAATTTGTCAGAGCGATCATGGGCATGCTCCTCGGCTTCCTGGGCGTTGCCTTGTTAAACCGAGCGATCATGCCGGGCAATGCAACAGACCTTCAGGTGCTGGGGGCGCAGTGGAGGAATATGCTGTTTTTCAACGGCGCTCTGTTTTTAGTATTGGCAGTCATCGTATTCTTTGTGGTTCCCAATAACATCATAGGGGCAGAGGACGCGGAACTTGCCGCCTCCGGAAAAACTGCATCAATACAGGAGAAACTGACCGCGGCGTCTGTTCTCAAAGTATTGAAAATGCCCGGTACATGGCTGTTGTCTCTGCTGATCTTCTTTTGTTTTTCCTTTACCTCAGCGGCAAACGGATACCTTGGTTCCTATACGGTAAATGTCCTCGGCATTTCCCAGACACAGGCGAGTACATTTGCAGTTGTCCGAAACTACATCATCGCAGGTCTTGCAACTCTTGCCATCGGATTTATCGCGGATAAGATTGGGTCAAAGGTAAAAACACTGGGGTATTATCTTGCCATAGCGACTGTACTGACAGTGGCAGTTCTCTTAACCAAAAACGCTGCATTTCTATGCATTGGCGTTACCTTTGTATTCGCTGTTGTTTATACGGGCATGCGCGGCATTTATTTTGCGACTCTGGGTGAAGTTGGAATACCGCTGTCACTTACAGGGGTCGCAACCGGGGTGATCTCGCTGATCTGTTACCTGCCGGATGTGTATTTCGCTAAACTGGCCGGTATCTGGCTGGATAAATACGGGAAGTTTGGCTATGACCTGATATGGTATTGGGTGATTGGCTGCGGAATCCTGGGTATCTTGGTTGCGTTTATTTCGGTTCGTTATTCCAAGAAGCTGAAAGCAGAAGGAAAAGTCCAGTGATTTGGAAAGCGTATATCAGGAGATCAATAAAGTAAACTCATGAAAGGACGATACTTATGAGTACGACGCAAATGATTTTAGCGGGAGCTTTGATCGTCATTGACCTGTTGGTCTGTATGGTGATTGGTATAAAAACGAGAGGCAAGGCGAAAAATGCTGAGGATTACTTTATTGGCGGGAAGAGAACAGGTACGTTTTTACTTTTCCTTACTGCATGGGCAAGTTTCAGCGGTGCCGGTAATTTTATAGGTCAGGCCGGAAGGGGAGCACTGGAGGGGATCAGCGCTTACTGGCTTTGGCTGGGAGAGGGGCTGATGGGCGGAATTATCATGGGATATATTCTGGCGCCTTATCTGGCCAGGTTTAAATATCTGTCCATGCCTCATTTTGTGTCCGGCTATCTCTTTGGCGGGGACCACTATATCCGCAGGGTGGGCGGTCTGGCGGCTCTGATGCCCAATGTGGTCTGGCCCGGCGCGCAGATTATGGGAGTGTCCTATGTTCTGGAGCAGGTGTTTGGGATAGATTACCGGATCGCGGTTATCGTGTGCGGAATTGTTTTTATTTTTTACACGGTAAGCGGCGGTCTGGAGGCTGTTATTTATGCGGATGCGCTCCATGGGACCATTCAGATGATCTTTGCGGTGGTTGTGATCTTCTTTGGATTAAAGCTGTTTCATTTTGATTTCGGATATCTGCAGGATCAGATCATGCAGGTTGACCCCGCAAAATGGAATCTGTTCGCAGAGAAACCAACTGTTATTGTGACAGGATTTCTGACAGGTCTTGTGGGGGCTGTTTCCAATCCTATTTTCTGGAATCGTGCATTTGCGGCAAAAGATGTGCAGACGGCAAAACGGTCCTACGGGATTACATTTTTTATGAATATCATTATGGTCTTTATTATGATCACCATCGGAATCGCTTCTCTCATGTATACCAATGCGGGAGACCAGGCACTTGTCTGGGTGATCTTAAATAAAATGCCGCCTGTCTGCGGTATCATCCTGGCGGAGAGTGTACTGGCTGCCTGTATGTCCTGTGCGGATACACATTTGAACTGCGCTGCGGCAAATGTGGTCTCCGATATCATAGATCCGGACTCGAAACTGGACGGGGAAAAGAGTATTAAATACGCGAAGGCAGCCACATTGGCAGCGGGAATTGTGGCTATTTTATCGGGATTGTATGCACCGTTTATTTACGCTTTGGGTACCTACGGATACACAGTCTGCGGCGGGGTTTTGATTCCCCTGTTTGTGATGGGATTAATATTCCGGGACCGTAAATCAGAAGAATTCAGTTCCAGGCTCAGCATTAAGGCTGCCAGGATCGGCGTCACTCTGGGGATTGCCGCGGCAGTTGCATTTGAGGTGATACCTCCTCTCACTGCAGTATTCGGAGGCGGTGTGATACCTGCTATCGCAGCAACGGTACTGGGTACTCTGTTACCTAATGCTTTTATAAAAGAATAAAATGTATGGTGATTTATTCAGAAATGGAGGTGTATTTCCAAAAAAGTGAACTTGTTTGTAATGATGCGGTTTAATAAGAAAATGTTTTGACAGATTCAGAACAAAGTATAAAAGGAGAGTGGAAATATGACTGACAGGAACAGACCTTTAAGACTGGGAATGCATACCTATACGCTTCATTTCTTCGGCCTGGGAGAAAGCTGGGGATTTGGAAAGGATTACTATTTTGAGCAGACTATGTCCCTATATGAACTGATGGATAAAGCAGTGGAATGGGAACTGGACGGGCTGCAGATCACAAAAGTGGATCTTTTAACAACAGCTGAAAAAGACCCGTTTGGAACCGAGAATCTGAAAAAGGTGGCACAGGCTGCCGGAGAGCACGGGCTGTTTCTGGAATTTAATTCATCCTTTCAGGCAGGGAGTGATTCCCGTGTGAACTGTACGGCAGAGGAAGCCCTTCGGATAGGGCATGATCTTGACGCGGAGCTGGTAAAATTCAGTCTTGATATTATAAGGCCAAGAGAACTTTACGGCTCCTGCATGCATCCGGATGTTATGCGTCAGATGGCTGACCGGTACGATGCATTTAAGAAGGCAGTTCCTTTGATTGAAGAGTTCGGCATGCAGATCGCAATTGAAAATCATACGGATACCTTTGCAGACGAGATTTTATGGATCGTAGATAAGCTGAACCATCCGCTCATCGGTACCTGTGTAGATACGATGAACCCGCTCCAGGTTATAGAAAACCCGTATTATGCCATGGAACGTATGCTGCCCAAGGCATACTGCTGCCATTTCAGTGATGATATTATTGTCGTGGACCCATTGGGTGTACATGATATCGGAGCTGCGCACGGACAGGGTTCCATGGATTGTCCGAAGATGGTTTCCCAGATACGGGAGAAGTCACCAATGGATAAGATTATCTTTGAAAATGAGATTGCGTTCAGGAGTATGGAGGAGCCCATCGAGGAGGCCAGAGCAAGGGAACTTCAGGCCTGTGAGGAAAGCGTCAGGTACCTTCGGGATGTATTAAAACTGGGCGTAAGGAATAGATAAACATTCAATTTAAAATATGGCGGGACAGACGTTATCCGTCAAAGTTCAGGAGGAAATGGTATGTCAAGAGAGCAGATGATACATGATGCGGCTATGGAAATTATGCGTGATGTGGGCGTGAGGATCCACAATCCGAAAGCAGTTGAAATCTTCATGAAAAACGGAATCAGGGTGGAAGATAATACGGTATATTTTACAGAAGAACAGGTTATGCACTGGGTTAAAATGGCTCCGGAATCATTCACTCTTTATGCAAGAAATCCCAAATATAACATGACAGTAGGCGGGGATCATATCAACCCGGCTCCCACATACGGATGCGCATTTATTGATGACTGGGGCGGCCAGCGCCGCAGAGGAACCATGGAGGACTATATCAAATGCTTAAAACTTGTCCAGGCGGAGGAGAGTTATTCCATTAACGGCGGTATTATGATCCAGCCCGGTGATGTACGGGAAGAGACTGCGGCAATAGAAATGTTTTATGCAACGCTGCTGTATTCTGACAAAGCGATCATGCTGCCAACTGGTTTTAAAAACGAGATGAAGCTCATATTTGAAGCCGCCTGTGAACTCTTTGGAAGCAAAGAGGACATGGTTGAAAGACCGGGAATGATCGCGCTGATCAACACCGTATCTCCTCTGTCTCTGGATGAGAGAATGCTGGACTGCCTGATGCTTCTGGCTGAGTACGGCCAGCCTGCCATTCTTTGCCCTGCCACAATGCTGGGCGCAACAGGGTCACTCTCTATGGCGGGCACTCTTGCCAGTGGAACAGCGGAAAATCTTGCAGGAATTGCCCTTGCACAGATGATTCGTCCCGGCACACCGGTGGTCTTTGGAATCCAGTCGACAGCCGCGGATATGAGAGGCGGTATTACGTTTGCCTGTGCAGCTCCGGAGGGAACTCTTATGCAGGGATTTGGAGCAAATATGGCCAGATTTTACGGACTGCCGTCCAGAGGCGGCGGATGCCAGACCGATGCCCCGGTTATCAACTGTCAGGCCGGATATGAATCCATGCTGACTTTTGCTTCCGCTTACCGCCACGGAATCAATCTGGTTATGGAGGCAGGCGGTGTTATGGACAGTGTCAACGCCACCTCCTTTGAAAAAATGGTGATTGATTTTGAGATAATCCGCCAGGTCAAAGCCTCCTTTGCGCCTATTGAGGTGAATGAGGAGACGCTGAATCTTGAAGAAATTAAGGAGATCGGGCATGACGGCAGCTTTGTGACTTCGGACTATACGCTGGAAAACTACAGGGATCTGTACTCCCCCCGCATCGGAGAGCGCAATGCCAAGAATGCTGATTACTTTAAGGAGAGCATTGACAAAGAGATTGCCAGGCTGCTGAAAACTTATGACGACAGCCGTCCGGAGGCAGACGTGGAGACTATGGATAGAGTGAGAGCGGTGCTGGAGAAATCGGGGACAGATATGAGTTATTTTGAATAATGATACGAGGCTGTATTGGATTTAAATTTTCAGTATGCTAAATTTATGAATATGGAATATATAAGAAAAGTGGCATAAACGCGTCTACCGCTGTTTTAGCGGATGCCTGGCGTGTAAGTGAAAAAGGATGGGAAGGGAAATTATATCAGCCCGTGACGGAACGATTGGAGAAATGTAGGGTTAAGGCTGTGCCGTACTGTATGTGGAATAACAGGGGGGAAGGGGAGATGCGTGTGTGGCTGCGGGTGATGAAAGAATATCAGGAAAATATGCAATGATAAGACGCATATTGAAAGCAGACTGTCATTAAACCGGATTTTGGGGGGAATCAGATGGAACCCGTATATACATTTTTTATTTCTGGTGCATAATCTTTATAGCAGTGATAAATCCGGCAGCAATGCCGGATTTGTGTTATAAAAAACTACATCTAAAGGAAAATGACGTTCAAGAAAGTTGGAAATTTCACGTATAAAATGTTATACTAACTGATACATGATGATCGTAATTACCATTCAACGTCAAAAAGGATAAGGTGATAAAAAATGTACATCGCAGATTTACACATTCATTCCCGATATTCCCGGGCCACCAGCAGGGACTGCACGCCGGAATATCTGGATCTCTGGGCGCGCAGGAAGGGGATCCAGATAGTCGGCACAGGTGACTTCACACATCCTGCCTGGAGGGAGGAACTGCGGGAGAAGCTGGAACCGGCGGAGGATGGGCTGTATGTGCTGAAGGAAGGATATAGAATACAGGATTCTACAGCGGCCGCAGCCATGCAGCCGCGTTTTGTCGTTACAGGCGAGATCAGTTCTATTTATAAGAAAAAGGATAAAGTCCGTAAAGTACACAGTCTGATTCTTCTGCCGGGACTGGAGGATGCGGAGATCATCTCCGGGAAACTGGAGAGCATCGGCAACATCCATTCCGACGGACGTCCAATATTGGGATTAGACTGCAGGGACCTGCTAGAAATCCTGCTGGAGCTGTGTCCACGTGCCGTCTATGTGCCGGCCCATATCTGGACACCTCATTTTTCTTTATTTGGGGCGTTTTCCGGTTTCGATTCAGTGGAGGAATGCTTTGATGACTTATCACCATACATCCGTGCCATGGAGACAGGACTTTCCTCAGATCCCCCTATGAACTGGAGGATATCTGCCCTTGATAAATACCAGCTTATATCAAATTCCGACGCCCATTCCCCTGCAAAGCTGGGCAGGGAGGCCAATCTGTTTGACATAGAACTTACCTATGAAGCATTAAGGAATGCCATTCAGGAGGGAGTCGGTCTGGCAGGAACCATAGAGTTTTTCCCGGAAGAAGGAAAATATCATTTTGACGGGCACAGAAAATGCCATCTCTGTTTAAGCCCCCCGGAGGCTGAGAAATACCAGGGCAAATGCCCCGTCTGCGGAAGAAAACTCACGATCGGAGTGTCTCACAGAGTGGAGCAGTTAGCTGACCGCCCGGAAGGATTTCTAAGAGCCGATGGGAAGGCATTTGAAAGTCTGGTACCGCTGCCGGAAGTCATCGGTGCATCTGTGGGCTATTCGGCGGCAAGCAGAAAGGTTGTAAGGCAGTATGAAGAAATGCTCCGGAAGCTGGGACCTGAATTTGAGATTCTGCGCATAATTCCCCTGGAAGAGATCAGAAGCGTTTCCGGGCATTTGATCACTGAGGGGATTCGGAGGCTGCGGGAAGGGAAAGTGGAGAGAATCCCCGGTTTTGACGGAGAGTATGGCACCATAAAATTATTTGAACAGACAGAAATAGAAAATCTGGATGGACAGATGAGCCTTTTTGACGGCATGGAAAACATCCGGGATACGAAAGAAATATCAGGCAATACAGGAACTATTCAGGAAAATGGCCTGTCAGACGAAGTGCAGGAAAACGGCCTGTCAGACGAAGTGCAGGAAAACGGCCTGTCAGACGAAGCGCAGGAAAATGGCCTGTCAGACGAAGCGCAGGAAAATGGTCAGTCAGACGAAGCGCAGGAAAATGGCCTGTCAAACGAAGTGCAGGAAAATGGCCTGTCAAACGAAGCGCAGGAAAACGGCCGGTCAGATAACGCATTGAAATCCCGGAAGGGCCAAACGATCAGCAAACCCGTAGACGGACCCGCACCCCAGCCGCTGAACCCCCAACAGCAGAAGGCCGTCCGGTCCATAGACCGGGCAGTGGCAGTCATAGCAGGTCCCGGCACCGGGAAGACAAAGACCCTTATATCCCGCATTCTCTATCTTCTGGAGACCAGAAAGGTAAAGCCCTCGGAGATAACTGCAGTAACGTTTACGAATAAAGCCGCTGCCGAGATGCAGGAGCGCTTGGGACAGCAGTTGGGAAAAGGCAGATCAGCCCGTCTGATCCAAGTTGGTACCTTCCACTCCATCTGCCTTGATCTGCTGAAAAAACAAGGCATGCAGTTTACCCTTGCCGATGAGACGGAAACCCTGGATATGGCCGCAGACATAGTTAAAAGCAGGAAGCTGGGATTAAAGCCCAGGCAGTTCCTCCAGAAAGTATCCCTGATAAAGACGAACAGCGATGTGGTCACAGAGAATGACTTTCCGGATGTTACACCGTTTGCCGTCCTTGGCATAACAAAACCCGAATACGCCGCGTACATAGAATACCGGCAGACATTAAGAGCCCTGCATATCCTGGACTTTGACGATCTGCTTACAGAAACCCTGAACCTCATAAAAACGGATCCAACCATCCCCGCACAAAGCTTTAACTATCTTCATGTCGACGAATTTCAGGATATCAGCCCAATCCAGTACCGACTGATCATGGAGTGGACAAAGCGGGGCAGAGAGCTTTTTGTCATTGGTGATCCGGATCAGTCCATTTACGGTTTCCGGGGCTCAGACGATAAGTGTTTTGAACATTTAAAAAACGACTTCTCAGACCTTAATATCATCCGCTTGACCGAAAATTACCGGTCCACACCTCAGGTGATATCCGGCGCGGTGAAGGTTATTTCCAAAAATCCCGGCATGGAGAGAGTCCTTCACCCCAACCGGCCGGACGACAACACGCAGGTCCGCCTTGTCACTGCCGGGAGCGAGATGGGGGAGGCTATATTTACCGCTAAAGAGATCAACCGCCTGATTGGGGGAATTGATATGCTGGATGCACAGGAAAAACAGGAAACACGTGCGGAGCATAAGACAAGAAGCTTTGCCGATATTGCAGTATTGTACAGAACACACCGCCAGGCAGAACTTCTGGAAAAATGTCTGCGAAGGGAAGGCATTCCATATGTGATTGCCGGGCGCGAGGATTTTCTTGCAGAAAAGACCGTCCGGGGATGCATCTGCTTTTTCCGCTGCCTGGCAGATCAGGGTGACACAGTGAACAGGGATCTTTGCCTGAAATTACTGTGGGATTTGGAACCAAGCCGGATAAGTGGCAGTATTTTTGAAACCATGCAGGAAAAATATATCCCATTTCTGAAGAAGGGAAAACCACAGAAAGTCCTGGAACAATGGATAGAAGACATGAATCTTACAGATGATATAGCTGTAAATAAGTTTCTTGGAATGACCGTTTTCTATAAATCCATGCAGGAATTTATGGATGCCGTCAGCCTGGGTGTGGAAAGTGATCTGAAACGCTGCGGCGGCAGGCAATATACAGCCGACTGTGTCACGCTCATGACACTCCACGGTTCCAAAGGTTTGGAATTTCCGGTGACGATCATCTATGGTGTCAGAAAAGGCGTGATTCCTTTTGAGAGGGACTCTCATCTAAAGAAAGAAGACAGCGCAGGTATCCGGGAGGAATTCATCACTGACATGGAGGAAGAGCGCCGGCTCTTTTACGTGGGAATGACCAGAGCCAAAGAGGAATTGATACTTACCACCTCCCGGGAAGCCTCTGTCTTTCTGGAGGATCTGCCAAAGGAATCTCTGCTGAGAGAAAGTGCTGATAAGAGAAAGCAAAATGACGGGGGAGAACAGTTAAACCTTTTCGACTTCCTGTAAATGAAGCAGACTGAGAGGAAATAAAGAATGACACAAAAGAATATAAAACATCTGACACTTCTGCATTCCAATGACATGCACGGTGATTTCCTTGCAGAGGAGATTGATAATGAGCTGGTGGGAGGTGTCTCTCTTTTATCAGGTTATGTCAACCAAGTGAGAAGAGACAATCCCAATACCTTATACATGATCGCAGGAGACATGTTCAGAGGTTCTCTCATAGATACTGAATTCAAGGGAATCTCCACAATAGAGATCATGAATGTCCTGGGACCTGATATTGTCTCCCTGGGAAATCACGAACTGGATTACGGCATTGCGCATCTGCTCTTTTTGGAGCGCTGCTGCAAATTCCCCATCGTAAATGCAAATATCTACATCAGGCCAACAGGTATGCGTTTGTTCCAGTCCCACAAAATCCTTCAAGTGGATGGTATGAAGATCCTTGTTATGGGCCTTTTGACGGAAGACATTATGAGCAAGGCAAAATCAGACATGCTCCTTGGAACCTTTGTGGATTTGACCGATGCAGCCAGGGAAGTGGGTATTATCTGCAACAGTTATAAAAATGTGGATATTGATTTTACCATACTTCTCACACACATTGGATTTGCGGAAGACTTAAAGCTTGCCGAACAGCTTGACCCCAGATGGGGTGTGGATGTCATCATCGGCGGTCACAGCCACACATATCTGGACGCGCCCGCAGAGGTGAATAACATCCTCATTGTACAGGCCGGGATCGGGACTGACCAGATCGGACGTTTTGAGATAGAGGTAAACACGGATACCAATTCCGTTGAGAGCTACACATGGGAAACGGTTCCTGTTGATGACGCGCACTGTGAAAGAAATGAGGAACTGGAACACCTGATCTATGACTTTAAAAAAGTGACGGATGAAAAATACGGAGCGATCCTCACCAGCATGGTGAGAAAAGCCACTCATCCCAGCCGCTATCAGTCCACCAGCGCAGGGAATCTGTTCTGCGACGCGCTGAAAAAGCAGTTTGGACTGGATATCGTCATGCTTGGTTCCGGAAGCCTCAGGGCGGAGGAGATAGGACCCATTATCACGGTGGGGGATCTACTGAATATGTATCCCTATGATGAGACACTGGTCCGTATCGAATTGACAGGAAAAGAACTGAAGAGAGGAATCCTCCATGCCATGAAGAAAAGCTTCAGTGCTAAGGACAACGATTCCGAATATTATCAGTTCAGCAAAGGCATGCATATTGTATATTCCACCGGCAGCCGGGTATTGACAGAAGCACGGTTTAACGGAAAAGAAATACAGGATGATGCCGTATTTGCCGTGGGCCTGGAACTGTTCCACTACAATAATATAGACAGTTTCCTGGGGCTTGACCGGGAGGCCGTGGAGGGGCGGAAACAGGCCAAGACTGTGACGGGAAATATCCGAACTGCTATTGAAGAATATTTTAGAGAACATAATGCTCTGCGGCCTGTTTATGAAAAAAGAACAGAAACAACAGATTGAGAAAGGGAAAATATAAAATGCAGGAATCTAAATCAAATATATCCATAAGAAATGCCCAGCCGGGGGAAGGTGAGACCCTGGCTTCCATTGAAGCGGCCTGTTTCCCGGCAGCGGAAGCAGCCAGCGTGGAAGCCATAAAAGAGCGTCTGGCTGCATTTCCTGATAAGTTTTTTGTTGCGGAAACAGAGGGAAAAGCAGTGGGATTTGTCAACGGAGGCGTGACAGATGAACCATATCTGCCTGACGAGATGTATCACAATATTGGTTTACATAATCCAAATGGCAGCTATCAGACGGTATTCGGCCTCAACGTTCTGCCCCGGTACAGAAGACAAGGCATTGCTGAAAAACTCATGAATGCATTGATACAGTCCGCAAAACAAGAGGGGAAAAAAGGAGTCATTTTGACCTGCAAGGATCACATGATCCATTACTATGAAAAATTTGGATTTGTCTGCCACGGCAGAGCGGATTCCTGCCACGGAAATGCAGTCTGGAACGATATGCGGCTGATTTTTTAAAGTGTCCCTGCTGGAACGATATGCGGCTAATTTTTTAAAGTGTCCCTGCTGGAACGATATGCGGCTGAATTTTAAAGTGTCCCTGCAGTTGTGTCCCTGCAGTTATCCGGGTGATTCGCGGGAAAGCATCATACACGCTCAAACCCATGCACCCAGTCCGCCTTTTTATAATATAATACAAACACCACAGAGCTTAAAAACCACGTCAGCGGATAAGCCCAGAAGATAACCTGGATAACCGGTATGAATCTCACGATGACAGATATATAGGAGACCCGCACAATGCACCAGAACACCAGCATGACCAGCATGGGGACAGAGGCCTTTCCGGAACCACGCAGAATGGCGGCGATACAGTGGGAGAGTGCCAGAAGAAAATAAAACAGTGTGACAGTCCTGGCCTGGGCGGTTCCAAACCGGATCACATGTGCTTCGTTATTAAAGGCAGCAATGAGAACCGGCGCAAAAGTATAGATGAGCACGCCGATGATCTCCGCGATCAGCATAGAACATACAAGCCCGAATTTAGCACCTTTTTTTGCCCTGTCGTATTCCCTGGCCCCCAGATTCTGGCTGACAAAGGTGGTCAGGGCAAGGGTAAAGCAGTTGATTGGCAGGAAGACGAACCCCTCGATCTTAGAGTAAGCACCGCATCCGGCCACCGCCATTTTTCCGAAGGCATTGATATTAGTCTGTACGATCACATTGGCAAAGGCTATGATTGAATTTTGGAAACCTGCGGGAAGCCCGTTATGTATGATCCGGCCCAGCATGGCTTTGTCAAACCTTATTTTATTTATGTAAACCCGATATTCAAGTGGACAGCGCTTAAGCTTCCCAAGGCAGAGCACCGCGCTGAGAAACTGGGAGATAATGGTGGCCAGAGCGGCGGAGCCTACCCCCAGGTGCAGTACAATAATAAAAAACAGATCCAGTACAACATTAACCACAGAGGAAATGATCAGGTAAACTAACGGGTGCCTGCTGTCACCTACGGACTGCAGAATACCCACAAACACATTATACATAACAAACCCCAGGGAGCCTGCAAAGTAAATACGGAAATAGGTAATAGACTGGGGCAGCACATCCTTTGGTGTTCCCATCCAGACAAGTATCTGGGGCGCGAGAATGACACCCGCCAGGGTAAGAACAGCACTTGCGGCAAGTCCAAGGGCTATGGTAGTGTGTATTGCCTTTTGAAGGCTGTCTCTATTTCCGGCGCCGTAATATCTGGCGATCACCACGCCTGCACCCATGGCAATGCCGTTGAAAAAGCCAACCATAAGAAAAATCAGGTTCCCTGAGGAACTGACAGCGGCCAGGGCATTGCTGTCCAGGAAATTCCCTACGATCAGGGAATCCGCAGTGTTATAGAGCTGCTGAAAAAGATTTCCCAGAAACAGCGGGAGTGCAAACATTATGATTTTTTTCCATATGGGACCTGAGGTCATCAGGGTTTTAGATTCTGTTGTATCCATGATAGTATCACTCCATTTTCATTTGTAAGAAGATCAGGCCGAAGGGACGGTTCTTTCGTAACTGTCCAGTCTTTCACTGTCCGGCCATGTGTTGCCTTGCAATTGCAGGGCAATCCCGAGGCAGCCACGCGCCGGACTGCTGTTTTTGCAGTCTGTACCCTGAAGGGCAGAACTGTGCATGTTTTTGTTGCTATGAAGCCGAAAGGCTGAACAGTAACGCTCTTTCACTATTTTACGAAACAGTTCAGACAAGTTGAACCGTTACGCATTCAGCCATTAAAAATCGCTTCGCGATGGGCTGGATAAAGCTGGCACTACTTTTTCATACGGTCAGCGCAGTAAATGCACAGACCTGTCTGAACGGTTACTATTTTACTCCTCATGTGGAAAAAAGCAACAATAAAAGCTATTGACAAACATACCGTTGGTATGTTAACTTAAATATAATCCAAAGAAATATGGAGGTACAATATGGCACGGAATAAATATCCGGAGGAGACAGTGAATCTGATCCTGGAAACGGCAGGCAGACTTTTTGTGGAAAAGGGGTATGAGCGGACTTCTATCCAAGATATCGTTGATCATCTGGGGGGACTCAGTAAAGGCGCTATTTATCACCATTTTAAGTCAAAAGAGGAAATCCTCTCTGCTGTGACAGACCGCATGACGGAAGGGTCGGAAATTTTGCTGCGCCGGATAAGAGACGATAAGACGCTTACAGGAAAAGAAAAGCTGAAAAAATTGTTTTTTGAATCCCTCAACCGTCCGGAGCAGAAAGATATGTTTCGTTCCGCCCCCCGACTTGGAGATAATCCGCAGCTATTGTCCATGGTAATGCGGGAAACCCTTGATATCACGGCTCCCCAATATCTAACCCCGATCATGGAAGAGGGGATAAAGGACGGCAGCATCCATACAAAATATCCGGCAGAGTTAGGGGAAGTATTGCTTCTGCTTGGGAATGTATGGATCAATCCAATGACTATGGATTCCACCCCTGAGGAGACGCTCAGGAAATGCCTCTGTTTTAAGGAGGTTTTGGAGGCCCTTGGTCTTGACATTGTGGACGAGAAAACTATCAACAGACTGCAGGAACTGACAGAAATTTATAATGAACATAAATAATATAAGGCTGCCCGGCAGCATTGTCTGAACCGGCAGCCTATTTTTTTATCATTATACATACCTACGGTCGGTATTAAAAGGAGAGAAACGATGGATGCAGTAATAGAAATAAGGGAAGTGTCTAAGAGTTTTCAGGGACAGCGTGTGCTGGAGCGCTGCTCTTTGAATCTGCAGAAGGGTGAAATTTACGGCCTGTTGGGAATCAACGGAGCCGGAAAGACCACACTGATGAAAATAACCGGCGGTTTTCAGCAGCCGGACGAGGGTGAAGTGCGGATAGAAGGCAGGGACAGCTGGGAGTACAGAGAGAAGATCCAGAGCAGGATAGGCACTCTGATCGAGACACCTATATTTTACGATCACTTGTCAGCCAGGGAGAACCTGGAGATCCATATGGCATACATGGGTCAGGAAAGTGATATTAACGGCGCCCTGGAGCAGGTAGGGCTGGGGCGGACAGGAAAAAAGCCGCTCTCCAGATTTTCCATGGGCATGAAGCAGCGGCTGGGGATTGCCAGGGCAATGCTCCATAGTCCGGAATGTCTGCTGCTGGACGAACCGATCAATGGTCTTGACCCTGTTGGAATACAGGAAGTGAGAGATATTCTGCTGGCTTTGGCAAAAAAAGGTACAGCGATCCTGGTCTCCAGTCATATCCTGAGTGAAATGGAGCAGCTTGCCCACAGAGTGGGAATCCTGGCCCAGGGAAAGATTGTGGAGGAATTCTCCCCGTCTTTGATGAGAAAGCAATACGGAGAAAATTTTGAAGATTACGTCATTGACATTATGAGGAGGAAACAGATATGAAGCTGATAAAGCTGGAATTAAGAAGAACGGACTTTAAGGGCTATCTGCTGGCAGCAGCGGGTATTGCTGTGTTATGTCTTATCATGACCTTTGCATTTCCGCTGCTTCCCAAACTGGAGGAGGGAAGTGTGACAAGAGACGATGCGCTGCTGTTTGCCACCTGGAAAGGGGTACTGCTGCCCGTTTCCGGACTGATCATGTCCTGCTTTGCGGTCCTGGGCGGCGCTATGGCAGCCAGGCTGGTGGTGACGGAATATACAGGAAAAAATGCGCTTCTGCTCTTCTCTTACCCGGTAAAAAGAAAATCGGTCCTGAAGGCAAAATGTACCCTGCTGTGGGGGTTTATATTTACAGCTACGTTCCTCTGTGAGACACTGTGCTTTCTTGTGGTGGGTATGGCAGCCAACCTGTTTCATTTCATGCCGGAAACCTTTGGCATAACCGAGATGGGAAGGGTGCTGGCAGCAGGTGTGGTACTGGGCGTGATGGCAGCCTCTATTGGACAGATTTCCATGCGTATTGGTTTTTGGAAAAAGTCACTGGTGGCTTCTGTGGTAACTTCCGTTATCCTCATATGCCCGGTGACAAACCTTTTCATGCTGGGAGCGGACAGCGGGCTGTGGATCATGATTGGGATCATGACGGTTACCCTGGCTGCAGGTCTGGGATGTTATGTGGGGCTTACAAATAAAATAGAGAATATGGAGGTATAAATATATGAAGAAAAACGGTTTTTCAAGAGATTTTATGCTGGTAGTTATCGGGCAGATCATCTCTCTGTTCGGGAATGCGGTGGTCAGGTTTGCCCTTCCTCTGCATCTGCTTAATATTTCCCAGTCACCTACCCTGTATGGGATGGTGTCAGCGCTGGCATTTTTGCCGCTGCTTATCATGTCACCCCTTGGAGGTGTGATCGCGGACCGGGTGAATAAAAGAAACATCATGGTGGTGTTGGATTTTTCCACTGCCGGAATCATCCTTCTGTTTCTTCTGCTGTCAGGGCAGGTGAATCTTGTGGCGCTGATCCTTGTGGCACTGATACTGCTTTATAGCATTTCCGGTCTTTATCAGCCGTCTGTGCAGGCCAGTATGCCGTTTTTGGTGCCTGAGGAGAAACTGGTGCAGGCCAATGCCGTTATCAATACAGTATCTTCCCTGGCCGGACTTTTAGGACCTGTGCTGGGCGGCATTTTTTACAGTATGAAGGGGATCCATGTGGTGCTTGCCATCAGTATGGTGTGTTTCTTCCTCTCGGCTGTGATGGAGATCTTTATCAGAATCCCATTTACCAAAAGAGAGACGGATATGGGCGCTTTCCGTATCATTTTTGGAGACTTAAAGGAGAGCGTACATTTTATTGCAAAGAGCCAGAAGGTGATCGGCAAAGTTACGGTTATTATAGCATTTGTAAATTTATTCATATCCTCCCTGCTGATCATCGGGCTTCCGGTCCTCTGTACCCAGGTACTTGAGTTCCAAAAGGCTGACCCGAACCAGATGTACGGATATCTGTCAGGGATCATGGCCTTCGGCGGAATTGCAGGGGGAATTTCCGCAGGTATTCTCGGAGGTAAGATCAAGATCGGAGATACCTGGAAGCTGATCGTGGCTGTGGCCCTGCTCATGTTCCCCATGGGCGGAGTTCTGTATTCATCGGCTCCCGATATGGGAAAATATCTGGTACTGGCCGCGGGAGCATTTTTGATCATGCTGTGTGCAACTCTATTTACGGTACAGACCATGTCTTTTGTGCAGATGAAAACGCCGGGACATTTGATCGGAAAAGTGATCTCCTGGGTTATGGCCATTGCCACCTGTTCCCAGCCTCTGGGGCAGGCTGTGTACGGTGTTGTGTTTGAGCAGGCCAGAGGCCTGGAATGGGCGATCTTTATGACAGCAGGCATTGCCAGTATTTTCGTGGGTCTGTATCTGAGAAAGATATGGATTTCGGAGGGGATATTGGACAGCGGAACAGAGGCCGTGTCCGGTGCATATAAATAAAGAAAAAAGTAGATTTCCTTTATGTTCTATGTAAGATCTAACGACGGCACCAGGATCGCTGTCTATGAGTTCAACAAGGAGTGCTCCAAGACCGTGTTTCTGGTCCACGGGTGGCCTCTCTCACATAAGATTTATGAGTACCAGATCGAATTGCTGACAAAGTGCGGTTACCATGTGGTGGCGATTGACCTGAGAGGGTTTGGTAGATCCGACGCGCCGGCCTGCGGTTATGGATACGACCAGATGGCAGCAGATATTTATCATGTGGTGAAATCCATGGGATTGAAAAAATTCATTCTCACAGGTTTTTCCATGGGAGGAGCCATTGTGCTGCGTTATATGCGGCTGTTTTGCGGCTACGGAGTGGAGAAGCTGATTCTTCTTGCCGCCGCTGCCCCATCCTGGACACAGCGGAAAGGCTATCCATACGGACTTACCAGAAAATATGTGGATGGCCTGATCTCCCTGGCTGAGACGGACAGACCGCAGTTAGCTTATAACTTCAGCCATGAGCAGCTTTTTGCCACACCGCACCGGGAACCGGTAAAACAGTGGTTCCAGGATATATCGCTCTCAGCTTCCGGCATTGCTACAGTCAGAACCGCGATCTCACTCCGGGATGAGGATGGGCGCAGTGACCTGGCCTGTGTCCATGTTCCCACATGGATCATCCACGGAGGGAAAGATGTGGTAGTGTCCAATGATCTGGCCCGCATCCAGAAGGAGGGAATTCCCTGTTCCCAGCTTGTGACCTTGGAGAATAGCGGGCATGGAATCATGTATGATGAACTGGCCCTCTTTAATAAGATATTTCTCAAGGCAGTCAGAACAAACCCGCAGGCCCGTTGAAAAATTCCGAATAATTGGATTGTGAACAGTAATAAAACAGATGCAGAGTATTTACCGCATGTCAGAAATGGCATGCGGTTTGTGCGTTTCTATGCTATAATATCTAAAAAGCGTGAGGCCGCTGGCCATCAGCGGCGTAAATGGTGGGAAAGGGGAAATTTTGTGCAGAAAATTTTTACCAGGTATATCAGCTACGTTGTGGCCGTAGCGCTCCTGGCTATTTTAGCGCTGAATTGGGGGCTGCAGGGGCGAAATGCCAGAAAACAGATGGTACAGAACGCTGCGCTGAAGCTGGGACAGATATCGCAGACCATTGATAATAATGAGGTGGAACTGCGGAACTTAAAGGAGAGCCTCAGTGAAGACTATTTGACAAGAGCCTATGCCTTCGCCTATATTATAGAACAGAATCCCAGTGTACTGGACAGCCAGCAGGAACTGGAACGGATAGCAGAGCTGCTTAATGTGGATGAACTGCATGTGATCGACGAAAACGGGATTCTCTTTGCAGGCAGTATTCCGCTGTATTTTGGCATGGATTTTCATACTACGGACCAGACAAAAGAATTTCTCAGTATCCTGGATGACCCGGACTCCTATCTGGTACAGGAAATACGGCCCAATGGTTATGAACAGAAAGTATTCCAGTATATCGGTGTGGCACGCCAGGATCAGAAAGGTATCGTGCAGGTAGGTATGGCACCCACCAGGATGCTGGATGCCCAGAAAAGAAATCAGCTTGATTATATATTTTCCCGGGTCCCGGTGGATGCGGGGAGTGTTCTTTTTGCCATAGATAAAGAGAGCGGGGAGGTGCTGGCCCACTCGGACCAGGATATGGCAGGCAGCAGCATGGAGGATCTGGGGCTTACCCCGGAGGTTATGGCCGGATGCAGCGACGGCGGATTTATCCGGCAGGGCGGAGAAAAAATGTTCTGCGTCATCAGGGAAAAAGACGGCCTGATACTGGGAGCAGGGGAGAGTGAGGCGGAGCTTTATGAGGAGCGGAATATACAGACCATCCTTACTTTTTTCTACCTGGTCCTTGTGTATCTGGTGGCGATCCTGGTCATAAACCGTCTGCTGAAACATCAGATCGTGGACGGGGTCCACACCATAATGGATGACTTGAAGGGGATCACAGACGGCAACCTGGATACTGTGGTGAAGGTGGACAGCAATCCCGAATTCAGACAGTTGAGCCAGGGCATCAATAAGATGGTCCAGGGAATCCTGGATGCAACCGTTAAAATTTCCAAAGTCATTGATACTTTGGATCTGCCTATCGGTGTGTTTGAGTTCAATCAGGACAGTGAGAAAGTTATGGCAACCGAACGCATCCGGCTTGTGCTGGACTGGACAGAGGAAGAAATGAGCCAGGCCTGCCGTGACAGGAACATTTTCCAGAAAATGCTTGGGGATACCCTGAAAGCTGCCTGTGATAAGAGAGAGAATGAGTTCAAAATAAGAGAAAATCCCGAGAAATGGGTGCGTATATTCACAACCACAGAGAATGGCGGTACCTTTGGCATTATATCGGATGTGACAGGGGAGATGCAGGAAAAGAAAAGGCTGGAACACGAGCGGGATTATGATTCTCTTACCGGCCTCTGCAATCTGGACACTTTCAGAAAAGAAGTGGAGCATATTCTGGAGGAGAGGGACACCGGCGAATGCGCCATGATCATGCTGGACCTTGACAGCTTTAAGGGGATCAATGACCGTTTCGGCCATGACTGGGGGGACGAATATCTGCGTGCCTGTGCCGGATTTTTGTCAGAGTTCAATGGCGGCAGGGGAATTGCGGCCAGACGTTCCGGAGATGAATTCTGCCTGTTTCTCCATCATTATAAGACGAGGCAGGAGATTGCCAATGATATGGAAGAATTCTACAGCCGGCTCCAGCAAAACCCCGTGCTGTTTCCGGATAAGAGCAGGAAGGCACTGGAGATATCTTCCGGACTGGCCTGGTACGGCGGCGGTCTGAATGAATTCCAGACACTTCTGAAGGCGGCTGATTATGCGCTTTACGATGCGAAAAACAGCGGAAAGGGAATCATGAAGCAGTATTCCTTGAACTGAGGTATACCATAAGGAAAAACATAAGGAGACAGATGATATGGATAACAATACAACCGTGAAAGACTTAAAAATGAGGGTATTTGATTTTTGCGAAGAGAGGCACTGGAATAAATCCCATAATCCTAAGGATTTGTCCATCGGCATCTCCACAGAGGCCAATGAACTGCTGGATCTGTTCCGGTTTAAATCCAATGACCAGATGAAGGAAATGATGAAAGATGAGAAAAAAAGAGAACGCATTGGGGAGGAGCTGGCAGATACGCTGATTTTTTCACTGCGCTTTGCCGAGATGTATTCTTTTGATATTGATGAGATCATCCGCGATAAGATGATAAAAAATGCGGTGAAGTATCCGAAGCCCGAAAAATAACGGCGGGAGGGAGTTTTTATGGAGATTAGATGTATTGCTCTTGACCTTGACAGGACAACACTGGACGGGGATGGATATCTGCCGGAGGAAAACAGACTGGTGCTGGAGGAAATCATGGAAAAGGGCGTGCAGGTGGTGGCAGCCAGCGGAAGAGCCCTCTCCACTTTGCCGGAAGCCATCAGAAAAATGAAGGGGATCCGGTATGCCATCACATCAAACGGGGCGGCTGTATATGATCTTTCCACAGGAAAGTGTCTGAAACAGTATAAGATGACAGAGGACTCCGTGTATCAGATCCTGGACCTGACGAAGGATTTTCCTGTGAGCTTTGAGGCCTTTGTGGATGGGGAGGCATATGCACCCAGGGCGTATGTGGAGGATCCCATACAGTTTGGTGCCGATATCAGGGCAGTCCCCTATATCCGGGGAACCAGAAAACCGGTGGAGGATATTGGGGATTTTATCTGTGCCCATGGGTCTGTTCTGGATGGCATGGACGTGATCATAAGTGATCCGGAACTGAAGTCCCGGCTGTGGCAGATGCTGGACGCGGAGGCAGAGGATGTGTATATCACGTCATCCGTCCCGCAGCTTCTGGAGATTTCCTATAAAGATGCAGGAAAGCATACGGGAGCTGCCTTTTTGCTGGAGCACCTTGGACTGCGGCAGGAAGAGCTTGCGGCTTTCGGGGATGGGGACAACGATGCCGAGCTGCTGGCATTCGCGGGAATCGGGATTGCAGTGGAGAACGCATCCCCGAAATGTAAAGAGGCCGCGGATCACATTACCCTGTCCAATGAAGCCTGCGGCGTTGCATATGGCATCAGAAATATACTTAAACTATAAGAGAGGCACAAGGCATGATTCGGAATTGGAAACATAAGTTAAAATATATCTGCAGCGTTCTGGTGCTGCTGCTCTGCTTTCTGACGGGATGCAGCAGCACCACAGACAGTATGACAGGCGGGGCGGACAAAGACACCCGGCAGGCAGCCGCTTCCCTTGAAGAATCGGGAAGCTATACCTCAAAAGAGGATGTGGCTGCCTACATTCACCAATTTGGACATCTTCCGGATAACTTTATCACGAAAAAGGAAGCAAAGAAGGCCGGATGGGTCAGCAGCAAAGGAAATCTGGCTGAGGCAGCACCGGGTAAGAGTATCGGGGGAGACCGGTTCGGCAACTATGAGGGAAACCTGCCGGAAAAAGAGGGGCGGCAGTATTACGAATGTGATATTGACAGCGACGGAAGTTACCGGGGAGCAAAAAGGATCGTCTATTCAGATGACGGCCTCGTGTACTATACAGAGGACCACTACGAGACCTTTGAGCTTTTATACGGGGAGGAGAATTTATGAAGGTAGTCTTGGACGCATTATGCATGGACGAGAAGGAGAAGGCGCACAGATATCTGAAGGAAAAATTAGGACTTCCGGATTACTGCGGGAGTAATCTGGATGCATTGTATGACTGTCTTACAGAAAAGGAAGAGATGGAGATAGAGGTGGAGAACCGGGAGCAGGCGCAGGATTATTTTCTGCGGATATGGCGGGTCCTGCTGGATGCCTCCGGGGAGAATGAA
Organism: Blautia hominis; assembly: GCA_002270465.1. Taxonomy (GTDB): domain Bacteria; phylum Bacillota; class Clostridia; order Lachnospirales; family Lachnospiraceae; genus Blautia; species Blautia hominis. Next base: position 322,330 of record NQOF01000007.1, on the reverse strand, counting down.
GGTCTTCAAGTGATTGGCTAATAAAAACACAGGAGATAGAAAATGGGTAAAATGCAGAAAGACAACGGAAATTCATCAAAGAAACGGATATGGCTTCTTCTGGCGGTCATAGCCGTGGCAGCGGCGGCAGCAGTCATATTTTTTATGAAGAGCCGGACAGAGAAAGCGGTGTTTTCCGTTGACGGGCAGCCGGTTTACAAGGAAGAAGCAGCTTGTGTTGTCAGCAAGATCAAATTGCATCAGAGGGAAAAGATAGCGGCTAAGGCAGGAATTGATATATCGGATTTCACCTGGGAAACAGAGGCGGAAGGAAAGACAGGGTATGAACACTTGGCTGACGCAGTGGTAGATGAGTTAAAAGAAGTGAAAACCATGCAGAAGGAGGCTATGGACAACGGCCTTACTGATGCAATTGACTATCCTTCCCTGATGGAGGCTATGGAAAAAGAAAATAAGGACAGAGAGGAGAAAAAGGGAAAGAATGAGACTGTGTTTGGAATGACCCAGTACACAGCAGACCAGTTCTATGATTATTTCAATGAAAATCTCTCCCTGCAGAATAAAAGAGAACTGATAAAGAAAGAAGTGCTCACAGCATCGGATGAGGAGGCAAGGGCAGCTTACGATGCAGACCCGGACTATTTCAACAATGAGGAGTATGATACAGTGGAGACATATGCCAAAAACCTTGTTCTGGATCATAAGTATGAGGAGCATTTACAAGAGATGGCTAAGGCCGCCAAAGTGGAAATACCCAGTGAGAAGGCATTGGTACAGGCTGTCAAGGATGCTTTGGAAGGGAAATAAAAGATAGAGCTACTCTTCACAGCCCTGCAAAAAACGCAGTTCTGTAAACAGTAACACGCTTCGCGATGCACAGAGATAGAGCGTTCTGCCCAAAATCGCGCTGGCTGCCTCGGGATTTTATGCGCAAGTGCGTAAAAACACCTCGCAGGATAGCAGCCGTGAATAGTAACAAAATAGAATATGTATAATAGGAAAAAAGACATTCACATACCCAATAAAAAAGGTATGCAGGATGTCTTTTTTTATTGCAGAATCAACAAGAAAAGCCGGGTGACCGCTGTTAGATTTGCTTAATCATACAATTTTTTTGCATTATTGTATCTTTTTGAATTATAAATGGTCGAAAATGACGAAAAACAAGTAGAAATCGTAAAAATTTATGTTCATATGTGGACTATAATAGAAGACACGGCAATGCGACACCTGTCAAAATGACGGAAGCTGATCAGCGCAGCGTGTTGAAGCTCATTGCGTAAATATTCTTTTGGAAGGAGAGCAATGTATGAAATCATGGAAGCGATGGAACAGGGCGTTTGGTGCTACACTGGCTACGGCTCTTGTCTGCACTTCAGTTAATTTCCCGGTCTATATACAAGCGGCCGTAGAGGACCAGGGAAGCATACCTGAGGCAGTCACAGAGACAATTCCTGAGATCACAGGAACCGTTTACCACGTGGACAGTGAAGGCGGCAATGATGAAAGCGGTGACGGGTCGGAGGCAAATCCATTTAAGACTCTGGCTAAGGTAAATACCATCGAACTGCAGCCCGGAGACGGCATCAGCCTGAAAAAGGGCAGCATTTTTGACAACCAGCAGCTTGCACCGAAAGGAACGGGAACCAAGGATAAGCCAATTGTGATCAATACATATGGCGAGGGAAGCATGCCTGTTATCAATGCAGGAGGATTCAGAAGGACCGGCGGCACCAATGCGGACGGAACACCTGAATATGCAGGTTACAAAGAGGCAGTCCTGATTCAGAATATGGAGTATACATATGTAACGGGACTGGAAGTCACAAATGATGACGCTTTCAATGAGACAAGCGATGCAGGAGATTCAAACAACCTGAATTCCGGAAGCGACGATGTAATTCCCAGACGTCTGGGTATTCACGTTACCATTGATGAGCGGGAAACTGTTAACAAAACATTAGAAGGTGACAGAGAGTACAACACCGTGGTTATTGATGGCTGTTATGTACATGATGTAGACGGAAATGAAAACCGCGGTGTAAACAAAGTTGACGGCGGTATCGGTATTGAGGTTATCTTCAGCTCAAAAGCGGGAGTTTTCCCTTATTTCAACGGCGTAACGATCCAAAACAACAGAATTGACCAGTGTGACCGTACAGGAATCAAGGCTATCCGTCTTTCCGACCTGGATCAGTTCAGGAACAATGACCCGGATAAAGCCGGATATGACCCCAATAATGATGCGGATAACAACTCGGCCAATGACGGTGTACGTCATGATAATATCCGCTATAAAGACCAGGCACAGAGAGGTCTCCACATTGTCGGAAACTATCTGAGTGATATCGGCGGTGACGGTATCCTGGTCTGTGAATCACAGGGCGCAGTAGTTGAGCACAACGTGGTAAACGGACAGGCTATGCGTGCAAAAGGAGCCAATGCAGGTATCTGGGCATGGAACTCTTTTGACACCTTATTCCGCTATAATGAGAGCTTTGACGGACCGGCCTACAACCAGGACGGCTGTTCTTACGACAGTGATTACTGGTGTGCAGGCAGCATTTTTGAGTACAATTACAGCCATGATACACCTATGGGCTTTATGCTTATGATGGGTAATAACAATACAGACGTTATCCGCTATAATGTGAGCCAGAATGACGGTCTTGCATGGCGTCACGGTGCAGGAAATACCAATTCGGAAAGTTATATTTACAATAATGTATTCTATTACGATGGCGCCAACTGGGTATTTAACCACAGCAACGGCGGCGGTTCCGCTATGGGAAGTGCTTACAACTGGCATATGTACAACAACATTTACTATAACTACAATGAAGAAGTGACCAGTAGATGGGGCAGTGCGGAGACAACGGCGGAAAGCTGGAACAACTCTTATCTGCAGCAGGCAGGAAACCTGGTATATGAAGCCAGCGGCATTCATGATCCCGGTGAAATCCCTAATGCGATCCAGGCAGACCCGCTCTTTGAAAATGCGGGCGGCGGCCAGAGTGCTGCGATCAGTGAGGATGGTATGACAGCCACATCCGATTGGGAATCCCTGAAAGCCTACGCGCTGAAGGAAGGTTCACCTGCTATCGGCAATGGTGTGTATGTCAATGTAGTTCCGGCAACCAGCCCGGAAAATAAAGGACTCTGGGATTACACTTCAGACAGAAATGCAAAGACCGACTTCTTTGGAAATGCCCTCTATGACGGCGCACCTGATATCGGTATTATGGAAATGACAGGCGTTCAGGGTGCAGACTTTGCACTTGAGAGCAATGCGGGATATAAAGTATATGATCCGGAATGCGGAGAATATCTTGCAAGCGGAGAAAATGGCCTGGAAGTCAACGCTTCAGGCAGCCAGTTTGTCATGGAGAACGCGGGCGACGGATATAAGGTTAAGATCTGGGATACAGAGAGCAATGCGTACTTATACTTAAATACGGATGGTGACAGCGCAGTTCTGTCCGAAAAAGATTCCACTGTTTGGACCGCCGTTGACAAAAAGAACGGCCTTCATCAGTTGAAATCCGGGGATAACTTCCTTGTCTGCAATGATGACGGGACACTTTCTCTGGGCACAGCAGGTACAGGCTGGCAGTTTGTCCTTCAGGAGCATTCCAAATCCTATAATGTAGGCGGAGATGCCATTGACGGATTCAGCGCTGACCGGGCTTATGATGCAAATAAAAAATTATCCGGTTATGTTGAGGAGTATACCAAACTGACCGGCAGCGGCAGCGGCGTATATGCTACAGGCGTTACTGCAGATACAATTGAATACAAGGTTTACGCATCAGATTCTTCCCACAATCTGAAACTCTATGTTTCTGAGATGGAAGATACAACCGGGCGTACTTTTGACGTTCTGGTAAACGGTGAGGTAGTGAAAGAGAGATACACCTTGTCCGGTGACACAGATGTGATTGAAATCGGTTCTGTGTATCCTGCAGGCGGTGTCATCACTGTGAAACTCCAGAGTGCATACAGTGAAGAAGCCGGAACCATGACGGATCCGATCCTGAATGGTATCGCAGCAGATATGGCTGTTATGTCAGAAGTGAATATGAGACTGGATGCAGGTAACTCCGATACATCCAATATGGGCAACCATGACGGACTGTTTGAGGATGCAGAATTTGAAGCAACAGGAAGCGGCTGGTACGCAAATGGTTCCACCTCAACAGAGGAGATCAACAGCAAGCTTGCCGGTAATAAACCTGTACCCGATGCAGGTCTTGGAACCGCACTGAAGAGCGGACGTGCAGGTGAAGACTTCGGATACAAATTCAAAGTGGCACCTGGAATCTACAGGGTAAAACTGTACTTTAATGATACAAGTGCAGATGATTTTACACCTGGAACATTTGATGTGAGTGTCAACGGTTCTGTAGTGGAAGAAGGATTTACCATTCCGGAACAGAATAAAGCATACGATATCACGGTTGCAGCGGAGGCACAGGACGGTCTGATCGATATCGGACTGAAAGCAGCCGAAGGAAAAGCCATTGTCAATGCAGTTATCGTTGAGCCTTATCAGGAGATCACTGGCGAGAACCTGGCACTGAACAAAGCGGCAGACGCAAGCGGCCAGGAAGCAGACTCCATGGCAGCAAAATACGCAGTTGACGGCAGCCAGTCCACACGTTACAGCAGCGGACAGGGCAACAACCAGTGGATCAGCGTTGATCTGGAAAAGAAATATATGGTAGATACTGTTGCGGTTGACTGGACACCAGGCGCTTATGCCACAGATTATGAGGTTCAGGTCTCTGCAGACGGAGAGACATGGAATACGGTCAAGACAGTAAACAGCGCTTATCCGGGACTGAATCTGGTGAAATTTGATCCGGCAGAAGCTCAGTATGTAGCGGTTGTCTCCATTAATAATGCCAATCAATGGGGAATGTCCATGACAGAGCTGGGTGTATACGGTGAGGAGATCACGGGAAGCCCGGCAGCAACAGTAAGTACAGAGGACAAAGGAAACCATAACTATCAGGTAAATGTAGGTCTGGAGAATATTTTCAACAAGTACAGAAATGCAGTTGTGGAATATACTTATGATCCGGCTCAGATTACCTTAAATACAGATAGTGCCGCAGTAAATGAAGAGGCACTTCTGAAGACAGTAGAACCAACGGTAACAGATAATGAGGACGGAACCAAGACGGTTCGTTTCTCTTATGGAATCAAGAAACAGGATGCATTCAAGAAGGCTGCGGAACTGATGAATGTAACCTTTACGGCAGAAGAGGGAGCAACAAGGAAACCGGTAACTGTCAATGTATCCTTCAGCAATGCGGAAGGCCATGTGACAGCACTGGAAAAAGTGCTCACATATGTACCGAACAACTTTACATATGAAGATTTAGGCGCTTTGATCCAGGATGCGGAAGCACAGATGAATGCAGCAGTAGTGGGACCGAAACCGGGTGAATATACCCAGGAAGCAGTCGATACATTCAAAGCTGCTATTGAGGAAGCTAAAGCAGTTCCGGAAGGAAAGGAAGCTTCTGAGTATGAAGCTGCATATGTGAAGCTGGAAGCAGCTATGAAGGCATTTACCGAAGCGGTCAATGTTGCAGAATATGATACTTACTATCAGGACTTTGCTGCAGCAGACGAGGCAAACTTTGAATATGCAAATGCCTCCGGACAGCTTACGGATGAAGGTATGTTATTAGCTATCGGCGGCAACGGAGTTGCCAAGGATATGAATGCCGCTGCTATCAACCAGGGTATATTCCGTATCCGCTTTACTACAGACAGTGTTGCAGACCAGACATTGTTTACGGTTGGAAACGGAATCATGTTCGGATATGATGCAGGCGGCGGAAACTGGTTCTATGATAAAACGGCAGACGGAGGCTGGGGTAACTTTACCTATGGTCATGCGCTTACCCCAAATGAAGAGCATGAGATCATATTCAAATTTGTACCGAGTGCCAGCAGAGCAGCAGGCTTATACGACCTGACTCTGTGGTATGACGGAACTGAATTAGGAAGTGCATCCAATGTTCCTTACAGCACAGAACCCGGACAGTATACACTGCAGAGCAGAAGAAATTTACACAACATGACTGTAAAAGAAGTATACTACGGCGATGAAGTTCCATCACACACCATCAGTGTCACAGCAGGTGAAAACGGAACCGTCAGCCAGACAGGTGATGTATCGGTAGACCGTGAAACAAACAAAACATTTGTGATCAAACCGAATAAAGGTTATATGATTGATGAAGTGCTTGTTGACGGCAAACCGGCAGCAGTGGAAAATAATAAAGTTACATTTGAATATGTAATTGAAAACCACACGCTGGAAGTAACCTTCAAGAAACTTGAGACATCCGGTCTGGAAGCCATGATCCAGGAGATGAAGGGAATTGGAGAAGACGGTTATACACCGGAAAGCTACCAGAAATTCCTGGATGCAATTGCATCGGCAGAGGCGGTTTTGGAAAACGCTACATCTCAGAAAGAGATTACCGACGCGATCGTAGCTCTTGGTAATGCGAAAGATGTACTGGTTAAGATCGCATTGGAAAGCATCACGATCAACACAGAAAATGCCAAGACAGAGTATCTGTTAGGCGAAGAGTTCAGTGCAGAAGGAATCGTAGTGGAGGCTGTATACAACGACGGAACTACAAGAGAACTGACAGCAGAGGAGTATACCATCACAGGATTTGATTCCAGTGTGATTGGACCAAAAGAAATAACAGTGACTTATACAGAGGGTGAAACAGCTATGACTGCATCCTTCACCGTCCAGGTCAGCTTAACGGTAGACACCAAGGGTCTGGAATTAGCTATCACCATGGCAGAGAATCTTGCAAACGGCAGCCAGTCCTTCTCACCGGAGAGCTGGGCAGCAGTGGAAGAGGCTCTGAATGAGGCAAATGGTCTTCTGACAAACCCAGAAACAACACAGGGTCAGATTGATGATGCATCCTCAAAACTGCTGAATGCGATCACAGCACTGAAACCGGGCGTACAGAAATTCGGTCTGGAAGCTGCGATCCAGGGAGCAGAAGCTATCCTTGCAGATCCTGTAACAGAAGAGCGTTATACAGAAGGCAGTGTTCAGGCAGTTAAAGATGCATTAGAGGCAGCTAAGACTGTATTTGACACCGTTTACGGCGAAGACGAGGTAGAGGCAGGACAGCAGGCAGTCAATGAGGCAACAACAAATCTGCTCACTGCAGTATCCCAGATGTTAGATAAAGACTTTGCACGTCTCCATGCAATCATTGCGCAGGCAGAGGCGATCCTCAAGGATACTGACAAGTACACAGCAGCATCCGTGGAAAGACTTCAGGCTGAACTGAATGCGGCAAAAGAGACAGCAGCCAATACGGAACTGACAGGACAGGAAGCAAGAGATGCCCGTCACGCACTGGAAGAAGCCATTGCAGGTCTTATCTTCAAGGGCAATAAAGCAGAGCTGGAAGCAGCGCTGGCAAAAGCTCAGAATATACTTGATAACGCAGGCAGATATCTGGCAGGAAGTATTGAGGGACTGCAGGAAGCAGTTGATAATGCTAAGACAGTCTATGATGATCCGGAAGCAGTTCAGGATGAGATCAACGCTGTATTAAAAGCACTGATCAAAGAATGTGAAGAAGTAAGACTTCTCGGTGACGTGGATCTGAACGGTGTTGTAAATGCAGCAGACAGTGCACTGCTCCTGCAGTACAGCGTAGGACTCAAAGAGCTGACGGAAGAGCAGATCCTGATTGGTGACGTGAATGTAGATAATGAAACCAATACAACAGATGCAACCAAAATTCTGCAGTTGTCAGCAGAGAAAATCACTACATTCTGATTTTAAAGGAAAATCCAGGAGAACAGGCAGGTAACCTATATGAAAAAGAGAACCAGGAAAATAGCAATGTTATGTATGAGTGCACTTCTGTTTGTACAGGCAATGCCTGTCTGGGCCGCAGGTGGAACAGAAATCGCATTAAACACAGGTAAGGCTCAGGAGGGCAGCCAGGTTCAGGTGGCTTGTGAGATCACAAACGCCCAGGAAGTGACCAACGGAAAAATCCGTATCCATTACGATGCTTCCAAACTTGTCCTCACTGCGGACAGCGCCGGAGGTGCGCTGTCCGGGGCCTTGTGTGAAGTCAATGACTGCCTGACAGGGAATAAAGATGAAGGTGAGATCGTAGCAGCATTTGCTTCTTCCACCTCTCTTGCAGAGGACGGCAGTCTGCTTGACCTGACATTCCAGCTGGCAGACGGTGTTAAAGCCGGCGATACAGCAGACATTCAGGTAGATGTTGAAGAACTGGCCGGAGAAAACGGCAATATTGAGAACAATAAAACGCATACGGCTTCCATTACTGTGGAAGCAAAGGGTGAGGATCCCAATCCGGGCGGAGATGACAATAAGCCAGGCGGAGATGACAACAAACCGGGCGAAGATGATAACAAAAATCCGGGCGGGGATGACGGCAGCCAGGGCAGTGACAAGAACGACGGAAACGGCAATAAGGGAACCACACCAACCACTACCCCAGCCAAAAAATCCGGAAACGGCACAACAACCTCCAAATCAGCAAAGACCGGGGATGATACCAACATTTTATTCCCTGTTCTGGGTGTTGGAGCGGCAGCAGTAGTGATAGCCGCCGTAGCAGCAGCAAAAAAGAAAAAAGAATCATGATCAGAAAACAGTTATAAAAGAGTGCCGGTCTGCAGGATACTATGCAGACCGGTATTTTTTTATGACTTTTTTTGATAAAATGAAATGATTAAATCATTTTCCATGTTTGGATACGTTTTATTATATAGGGGACGCCCTGTAGGAGGAAAATCTTGACGCGTGAAGACAAATTGATCAAAGAACTGGAACATGGAGATATGAGCGCCCTGGATGAGCTGATATCCCTGTACTATAGCGATATTCTGCGGTACTGTATCTGCCACACAGCGGATAGGCAGACCGCGGAGGATGCCGTACAAGAGACTTTTTTAAAGACCGTGCGGTATCTGGACAGATATATACACAAGGGGAAATTCCGTGCTTTTTTATACCAGGTGGCAGCCAATACATGTGTGGATATGTGGAGAAAAAAACATCAGGAGGAACAGCTACCGGATACGTTTGAATGCCTGGAACAAGGATTTAAGAGAGCTGAGACAGAGATGGACTTTATGCTGCTCATCAAAGAACTGCCGGAAGAGCAGAGAGAGATCATATACCTGCGGTTTGCCCATGAACTGACACAAAAGGAGATTGGACAGATTTTGAATCTGCCGCAAAGGACCGTACAGTCCAGACTGCGGGCCGCACTGAAGCGGATGAAAAAAGAATTGGGGAAAGGAGGGATTCCGTATGAGGAGATCTGAGATAGAAAAAAAGCTTTTACAATGTCTGCATGAAAAAACAGAACCGGATACGGAAGAGAGGGGAAGAGAGGCTGTGATGCTGGCGGCCAGACAGGCATACCGCACCGCTTCCGGGAAAAGGAGGATTTCTTTCTGGCAGTTTATGATCAGCCAGGCCAGATTTTTAGGCTGGAAAATATGGAGCATGCAGGCAGCGTCTCTGGTTGTCGTGTATTTCTTGATCTATACGGTTTGCGCCGGTGATATCGAGTATTTGTGGGGCAGGCATCTTCCGGTGCTGCTGTGTTTTGGAAGTGTTCTTCTGCTCTTTCCCACTCTGCCCATACTGGCCAGGTCCAGGCGCTATCAGATGGCAGAGACAGAACAGGTTTCCCGGTTCTCTTCAAACCGCCTGCTGATCGCCCGGCTGGTAATGATCGGAGCGGGAAATTTTCTGATGCTGACACTGCTGTTTTTCCTTGCGGTGGGAGGCATGGGAGGAAATCCGGGGGTTGCGGTGTTATACCTGCTGGTGCCGTTTCTCATATTGGGGAGTATTTATATAACTATTGCCGCGCATGTGCAGATCAAATACGTGCTCATAACCTGCCTTGCCACAGGGATGGGAGCTGTGGTGATCCTTTTGCTGATGTATTATTTTTATTACGGTTTTTATGAGCAGTCTTTCCGGGCCGGGTGGGCGTTTGTCTGTGCAGGGGCAGTGCTGTGGGACGTGATCCAGCTTAACAAAGTGGAAAGAAGAGAGACTGCAGTGGAGACATGGATATAAGGAGGAATAAGATGGAGCTGACAATTGATCAGATATCGAAAAAATATAAAGACAAGGAAGCCGTCAGTCAAGTCAGCCTTAAGCTGACACCCGGAGTCTGGGGACTTCTGGGGGCTAACGGGGCAGGAAAGACAACACTTATGCGGATGGTGGCCGGAATCCTGAAACCCACCGGGGGCAAGGTTCTCTATGACGGCATTTCCATTCAGGTGTTGGGGGAGAAATACAGGGATATCTTCGGCTACCTGCCTCAGGAGTTTGGATTTTATCCTGAATTTACGGTTCAGGATTATCTTGAGTATATGGCAGTGCTGAAGGGACTGGACAAAAAGGAAAGCAAAAGAAGGATAGGAGAACTTCTGGAGAACATGTCACTTGTGGAAGTGAGAAAGAAAAAGATCATAAAGCTTTCAGGCGGAATGAAGCGCAGGGTGGGGATTGCCCAGGCCCTGCTCAATGAGCCGGAAGTCCTGATACTGGATGAACCCACAAGCGGCCTCGACCCGGGGGAACGTGTCCGATTCCGCAATCTGCTCTCGGAATTTGCCTCCCATGACAGGATTGTCCTTATATCTACCCATATTGTCTCGGATGTGGAATATATTGCTACATGCAACGCGGTGATGAAAGACGGCAGAATACTGGCTTCCGGTACCACAGAGGAGCTGGTGACCATGGTGGAGGGTAAGGTCTGGACCGGTTCCATACCCCTGGAGCAGCTTGCAGTGTACGAGCGGAAGCTGCAGATCGTAAATCTGAAAAATGAGGAGAACGGAAAGGTCTCCGTTCGATATTTGTCTGAAGATCCGGGGATCGCAGATTCCAGAAAAGAAGTGCCCAGGCTGGAGGATCTGTACCTCTGGCTGTTTCCGGAAGACAGATTTGAAAAGGAGGCGGAGTAAATGCGTCTGTTGAAAGCAGAATGTAAAAGGGTTATGAAGACCCGGGCTGTTTGGTTCCTTCTGGCAGCAGCGTTATCATTATCTTTTATCATGGCCTATTTTCCAATGAGTTTTATGCAGTATTCCTACATGGACAAAAACGGTGAACAAGTAACGATAACCGGAAGAAAGGCCATAGCAATAATTAAGGAAAAACAGGCGGTTTCCGCCGGATCTGTAACACCGGACAAGATAAAGGCAGCATTGGAAACCTATCAGGCCTGCGTGGAACAATATGGTCCTACAGCAGGCGGGGACTTTCCGCTCAATGTATATAATGAAAAAATCCTGCCTATTGAAGCCATCATTCATGTGGTGCGGGAAGTGAATGCTGACAGTAAAACAGGGATTGCGCCGGATATTATGGAGATAGACCCAGAGAACGCGCAACGTTTTTATGAGCAGTGTTCAGAACGCCTGGACAGTCTGATGGACATGGAACAGAAGGAGCATCCGGATGCCCGGAGGAAGGCAAAAGTGCTCTATGCGGAAGTGGAACAGCCCTATGAATATTATCCGGGCTTTAATAAGGATGCCACGGACTATCTGATCCTCTACCTTCTTCTCCTGGAATTTATCTGTGTGCTGCTGGCTGCGCCGATTTTTTCATCGGATCACCAGACAAAGGCAGATGATATCCAGCGGTGTGCCAAATACGGGAGGATCCGGCTGGCAGTTGCCAGGGTGATCGTTATGCTCCTCATATCCACGCTCACGGTGACTGCAGGCGTTACGATCTTTTTGTCACTCACCAAAGGTATATTTGGGGCGGAATGTTTGAAAAGTTCCATACAGATGCTATACTCAGCAGTCAACCTGTCTGATCTGGATCTGGGACAGATGCTTTTGATCGGAGCGGGCGTTGGACTTCTTACCATTACAGCGGCAGTTTTGTGTACTCTGATGATTTCCTCCAGATGCAGAAGTGTCTCTGCAGCGGCGATTGCCGCTATGGTCATCTGTCTGCTGCCCATTGTCATCGGGCAGATGAGCAGCGGAAATCTGGCCGGCTGGATTCGATGTATTTTGCCCACAGGAGGACTTGGACTGGGAAGCTGTTTTTTATATGAACTGTTTGATTTTAATTTTATTTATCTGGGGTCATCCTCTTTTTGGATACCTCATGTGATACTGGCAGTGCTGGCGGTAGAAATACCGCTGTTCTTTGTCCTGACCGTTTGTTTCCATAATCGGTATATAGCAAAATAATAGCAGTGGAGGGTTCCAAAATATGGATCCCTCCACTGTCTGTTTATAGGATGATCGCACAAGATGGTAACGATTCAGCAGGTCTGCGTATTCACTGCGCTGACCGTAAGAAGGCATTCCGCAGCCAAACAAAAATTCCATCGCCAAAGGCGATTCTGCATGGATTTTTGCCTGTATCTGTGAGGGTACGGAACAGTTACACAAGATGTAAGAATATTATAGAAGAAGAGCACTTTATTGAATGGGAAATACGCACAATGAATGCTATGATAAGACCATAATATCAGTTCATATTAAATAATGCTAGGAGGTAAGAATATGAAGAGAAGGATGATGAAACTGGCGGCAATTTCCATGTCCGTACTTATGGCAGCAGCTCTCGGTGCGTGCGGTTCCAACGGAGGGGATGACAAAAGCAGCGCTGGGGATGAGACGAAAAAGGAAGAGGGTACTGCGTCGTCCGACAGCGAAGACGGGGACAAAGAAATTATAATGTGGGCTAACGGCACAGAAGACCCGGACAAGAGCATTTGGAATTATGCCATTGACAAGTACAATGACGGAAAGGGAAAGGAGACAGGGTATCAGGTGACTTACGTTCCCACTCAAAACGATACCTATAAAGAAAAGCTGGTGGTAGCAGTAAGTTCAGGTGAGTGCCCTGACATTTATCAGACCTGGTCCGGCGGCCCTATGATCGAGTACGTGGAAGCAGGATTCGGCCAGCCTCTTGATGCGTATATAGAGAAATATAATTTAAATGATGTGCTTATGGATGCAGCCCTGGAACAGGGAACTTATGACGGAAAGGTATACGGACTCCCGGTATTGAACATAGCGATCTCCGGTATATACTACAACAAGGAAATGTTTGAGCAGTATAACCTGGAAGTCCCTACAACGGTAAGTGAACTGGAAAAGGTATGTGATACCTTGACGGAGAACGGCATCACTCCCTTTGCCCTTGCCAATGCCTCCAAATGGACAGGCTCTATGTACTTTATGAATCTGGCTACCCGCTACGGCGGTCTGGAGCCATTCCAGAAAGCGGTTTCCGGAGAGGGGACTTTTGAGGATGAGAGCTTTGTCTATGCCGGAGAAAAGATTCAGGAATGGGTCAAAAAAGGATACTTCCCGGAAGGTGTAAACTCTCTCAGTGAGGATGATGGACAGGGCAAACAGCTGTTATATCAGGATAAGGCAGCTATGACCTGTATCGGTTCCTGGTATACAGGCACCATTAAACAGGACAGCGAAGAGTTCTATAATAAATTAGGATGGTTCCCGTTCCCGGCAGTTGACGGTTCCTCCGCAGATGCTTCTATCATCATCGGTACCATCGGTGACGCATTCCTTACCTTCAACTGCACAGGCGAGAAACTGGATGCGGCTTTTGAGATGGCAAGTTACTATTATGATGAGGAGGAATTGGATTTCATGGTAGAGAACGGAAAGATCCCTCCTTTGAAAAAAGTAAAAGAAATGATCACAGATCCGGTCAGCCAGCAGATCCTGGAAGCTGCCACAAATGCGTCTTCCGTACAGCTTTGGTATGACCAGTATCTGCCGCCGGTAGTGTCAGAGGCACATAAAGACACGTGCCAGGAATTGTTCGGACTTACCATGACACCTGAGGAGGCCAATAAAGAGCTGCAGAAGGCAATGGACGAGTATAACAGCAGCCATAGCGAGGAATGATCATCTCAGTATAAAGAAGAATATTGGATTTGGGCAGAAAGCCGGCAGTGGGAGATTTTCATTGTCGGCTTTTCCCTTTTCAGAGGGATTCTTTTGTTCCCAGTGGGAAAAACTATATAAATAATCTGCAGTTCAGGTAAGAATATTATATAATGTGGACACTTTATTTTATGGTTATTAGGAAAAAAGAAGACTATGATATAATTCATAAAGCAAAATCACGTATTTCATTTTAAGGAGGAAAAGTATGAAAAAAAGAATGGCAAAACTGGTTACTCTTTCTATGACAGCTCTCATGGCAGCATCACTCTGTGCATGTGGCAGCGACGGCGGGAACAGCAGTGCAGGTGAAAGTGATTCTACAGGCGAGAAGGCAGCAGAAACAAAAGATTCCGGTGATGACAGCAAAGAGATCGTCTATTGGAATATCGGAACAGAAAGCCCGGATAAGGATGTTATTGCAAAAGCAGTAGACAAATTCAATTCCGAGACAGAATCAGGTTATACCGTTACAGTAGTACCCACCCAGAATGATACCTACAAAGAAAAACTGGTAGTTGCCATGAGCTCAGGTGAGTGCCCGGATATGTATTCTAACTGGTCCGGTGGTCCTATGTATGAATATATAGATTCCGGTTTTGGACAGCCTATTGATGACCTGTTCAACGCATCTGATATTAAGGATAAACTCATGGACGCAGCCGTTGCGCAGGCTACATACAATGACCATGTGTACGCAGTTCCTTACCAGAACGTATCTCTTGCAGGTATATTCTACAACAAAGAAATATTTGAGAAATACGGACTTTCAGAGCCGAAAACCCTCGGTGACTTAGAGAACATCTGTAAGACACTGAAAGACAACGGCATCACTCCGTTTGCTCTGGCTAACGGTTCCAAATGGACTGGTTCCATGTATTTTATGAGCCTTGCGGCACGCTACGGCGGACTGGAACCATTCCAGAAAGCAGTTGCAGGCGAGGGCAAATTTACGGATGACTGCTTCATCAAAGCTGGAGAAAAGATCCAGGAATGGGTCAATGCAGGGTATTTCCCGGAAGGTGTAAACTCTCTGAGTGAAGATGACGGACAGGCAAAACAGCTGATGTATCAGGAGACAGCAGGCATGCTGCTGTGCGGTTCCTGGTATACAGGTACTTTCTCCTCCGACAGCGAAGAGTTCTACCAGAAAATTGACTGGTTCCCATTCCCGGCCATCGAGGGTTCCGATGCAGATGCAAACATCCAGATCGGTACTGTAGGTGACCAGTTCATCACATTCAACTGTGAAGGCGACAAGCTGGCAGCAGCTTTTGAATGTGCAGAAGCACATCTGTCCGATGAAGTGATTGACTTTGAAATTGAAAAAGGCAAGATTCCGCCGGTAAAAGGAATTGAAGATAAGATCACGGACCCGGTTGCTAAAAAGATCGTTGAGACAGCAAACAATGCTCCGGAGATCCAGCTCTGGTATGACCAGTATCTGCCGCCGGCAGTTGCAACGGCTCATCTTGACGGATTACAGGAAGTGTTTGGTCTGACCATGACTCCTCAGGAGGCTCAGGACTCTATGCAGACTGCAATGGATGACTATTTAAGCACAAAAGCCGAGTAAAACCTACCGTTAAAAATGCGCTCTGTCCTCTGCGGACAGGGCGCTTTTTTTCCTTCCGCATATGGAGGGGCCTGTGCCCAGGCGTCTGTTTTTTCTATAAATTTATGTTCTTTAAAAGGCAGATATTTATAGATAATGCGTAGATTGTTCTATGTCTTTTCAGCAGTCTGTTTGCTAGTATATATAATAAGAAAAGAAAGTGTTAAGGTAACTATTCAGCAGGTCTGCGCATTCACTGCGCTGACCGTAAGAAAGCATTTTGCAGCCAAGCAAAATTCCCATCGCCAAAGGCGATCCTGCATGGATTATTGCCTGTAACGGTGAGGGTACTGAACAGTTACGTGTTAAGAAACAAAAAGGAGGGCTTCTATTATGAAGGAAAATGGTATTTCTCTGGCACAGTTAAGACAGAGAAACACACGAAAAGTTGCGGCGCTTTTTCTGGCACCGGTAACTGTTTTACTAGTTGTATTTATTTTTTACCCAATCGTGGATACCTTTATCACAAGCGGTTATCAGTGGAACGGAATCTCTGCAGCTAAGAAATTTATCGGTATTGGAAACTGGAAAAAGTTAATTGCCGACACCAGTTTTTGGATCGCGTTCAAGAACAATGTTATCATAATGGTTCTTTCCATCTGTATCCAGATCCCCATCGGTCTTGCACTGGCAACATTCCTGGATTTCGGCGGAAAGAAACTGACACCGTTTAAAGTAGTTTGGTTCATTCCCCTGTTAATGTCATCAGTTGCGATCGGTTTTCTTTTTACATATGCACTGGCAACAAACGGCGGTCTGGTAAGCACAATTTCAGGCTGGTTCGGAGGCGGAAACATTGACCTGCTGGGCAATCCCAAGACGGCTCTCCTGACAGTTATCATGGTTATCTGCTGGCAGTTTACCCCGTTCTATATGGTTTACTTTATGGCGGCATTTACCAATATACCTTATGATGTATTTGAAGCAGCCAGAATCGACGGAGCTACCAGAGGACAGTATTTCTGGAGAATCGCACTTCCCCTTCTGGTTCCATCCATGAAAAGTGCAGCGATCCTCTCCATGGTCGGTTCCCTGAAATACTTCGATCTGATCTATGTAATGACCGGCGGCGGGCCGGGAACTTCCACAGAGTTGATGGCCACCTATATGTACAAACAATCCTTTAAGACCTTCAACATGGGTTATGGTTCCGCAGTGGCCGGCGGCATGTTTATCCTGATCAGTATGGTATCCCTGATCACCATGAAGTTGTTAAATGGAAAGAAGGAGGACTGAAAAAATGGATAGTTATAAAAAGAGTAAAGCAAAAAGCGTAACAGCTTGGACCGTTGCCTTTATCCTGGCGATCTTCTGGCTGGCCGTATCCTTTATGCCCTTTGTATTTATGGTTTTGAACTCCTTCAAAGAGAAGTTTGAGATGCTGACAAAAGGTGTCTTCCAGCTTCCTGACAGCCTGAACTGGAGCAACTACACGGAAGTGTTGAAAGGCGGATTCGGTACCTATTTCAAGAACAGTGTGATCGTGCTTGCCATCTCCTTGATCCTGCTGCTGTTCATCGCAGCCTGTGCATCCTACCCGCTGGCAAGGTTTAAGTTTAAACTGGCTAATCCGATCTATGCGCTGATCGTGGCATGTATGTCCATACCGGTCCATATCACCTTGATCCCGGTATTCAAAATGGCAAAGAGCACAGGCCTGTATGACAGTATCTGGGCCCTGATCGGACCATATATTGCCTTTGCGGTTCCTATTTCCGTGTTCATTCTGACCAGCTTTATGAAAGAGATACCGCGGGAGATTGAAGAGTCCGCCGAGATTGACGGCTGCGGCAAGATTCAGATGTTCTTCTCCATGATCCTTCCGCTGGCAAAGCCCGGCCTTGCCACACTGGCAATTTATAACGGTGTAAATATGTGGAATGAGTTCTCCTTTGCCTATACACTGACACAGTCTTCCGCAAACCGTACCCTGCCTCTGGCAATCTGGGAATTCCAGGGCCAGTATTCCATGAACACCCCTATGATCATGGCAGTTCTGACGCTGACGCTTCTGCCTATGATCATCATGTTTATCATTTTCCAGGATAAACTGGTGAAAGGTATGACAGCAGGTGCCGTAAAAGGATGAGTATGCTGTGACTTCAAAGCTGCTGCCGGATTCGTTATCCAGGCGGCAGCTTTTTCCGTTACGGTACACAGGCCACTGTACCGGGAGGCATTTTCATGTCGGAAGCATGAAAATCCCGAGGCAGCCAGCGCGATATGGGGCAGAATGCCCCATATCTGTGCATCGTAAGCGTGTTACTGGACACGGAGTGTACAGTAACGCTTTTTCCAGTTAATGAGAATTGCCGTATGGCTGTGGGACATGGTATGATAAAAATTAGAAAACAGCAGAAGGGCGGTAACACGTATGAAAAAGTGGATGGAAAAAATAAGCCGGTGGAAATTTGACAAAAAGATGCAGCTTCTTGTGACCGTATCCATTATAGCCACCACACTGATCGTTCTGGTGGTGTCCACCATATCCTCTGTGACGTCCATGAAGCAGCAGTCCATAGAACTGCTGCAGGCCCAGAACAGCACCACGGCTGAAAACTTCAAAAGTTCTCTGGACAATTACAAAACGCTTGCCATTGCAACCGTCATGGATACGTCTATACAGCAGTATCTGAAGGCAGCCAATTATTCAAAAGAGAGCGGCGGACTTAAAAGCAGTGCCTACAACATTCTGTCAAGTATCTCCAATATGCATTCGGATATGAATTTTATTGCGGTTGTGGGAAAATCCCCGGATGATTACATATACAAAGGGCAGATCGCTATCTCGGCAGCACAGTTTACACAGGTTTATTCCCATGACTCCCAGCAGTGCAAGACCGTGCAGGACAGCTCCATCAAGATGTGTTTTAACAATGCCTATTATAACGGCAGCAGATACACCCTGAATATTTATTTTCCCATCTATGACACCAACCGGGTGCTGGGGGAACTGGGGCTTCTCTGTATGAATTTTACGGACCCAAGTCTGCAGCAGATCCTGGAGTATGACAGCTCAAAAAGGCTGGAATCCATGGTAGTGGACACGGACGGGATGCTGATCTCCGCCAGGGATAAGGAAAAGGTCGGCACCAATGTGGACTTTATCCCGAAAATGAAGGAAAAATCAGGAACCTTCAGTATGGACGGGAGGCTGTATATTTACCAGAAGGTCTCCAACTGGCGGTTCTATGTGGTGAGCAGCGTGCCCATGATGGAGCTTTATAAGTCCAGTATTCGGACCATTTTCTTCATGGCATTTATCCTCTTGTTCCTGCTCACTGTGAGTCTTCTGGTGGTTAAGAGGATCATCAGCAAGGTATACCGCCCCCTGGATAAGGTGGTGCGGAAAATGGATGACGTGGCTTCCGGCTCATTGAAGACCCGCATCAATGTGGAGCATATGGGAGAGGACTTTACCAAGCTGGCAGTTGGGTTCAATTCCATGATGGAGGAGATCCTGGTACTTATGGAGCAGGTGAAAATGGAGCAGCATCAGATTGAGCAGATCCGCTTCAATGCACTCCAGTCACAGATACAGCCTCATTTTCTGTACAATACCCTGGAGTGCATCCATTGGCAGGCCATGGTGGACGGCAATGAAGAGATCTCCACTCTGGTGAAAGCTCTGGCAAAATATTACCGTATCTGTTTAAGCGGCGGCCATGACGTGATCCCGCTGAAGATGGAACTGGAACATGTGCGGAATTATCTGATCATCCAGAATATGCGGTATGATGATATAATCGGAAGTGAGTTTGATGTGGAGGAAGCAGCTTTTGATGTGATGATTCCCAAGCTGACACTGCAGCCATTGGTGGAGAATTCCATTTACCATGGAATCAAGGTGAAGGAAGGCAAGACAGGGAGTCTGTTTTTAAAAGTGAGAAAACGCAGCAGCGATGTGCTTATCACCCTGGCCGACACAGGTACGGGTATGAGTCAGCAGCAGATTGATGAGATGAACCAGCATCTCTCAGAATATGATGATTCTTTTGGATATGGTGTGCGGAATGTAAACAAGAGGATTGAACTTCTCTATGGAGAGGAGTACGGACTTTATTATCTGAGAAATGAATCCGGCGGCGTGACAGTGGAAATACGCCTGCCTTATGTGACACAAGTGGAAGACGGTATCATACGAGGAGAGATGATCCATGTATAAAATATTGATTGTGGATGACGAAAAGATGATTCGCCTGGGCATGAAAAAAGTGCTGCCCTGGGAGAGCCTTGGAATCAGTGAAGTTTACGACGCGGCCTCAGGCAAGGAAGCCCTGGGCATTATAAGGGAAAAGAAACCGGAGATCATGATATCTGATATCCAGATGACGGAAATGACAGGGCTGGAGCTGATCGAGGCAGCCCGGAAAATCGTACCGGAGCTGAGGGTGATCGTGCTGACAGGGTACGATAACTTTGAGTATGCAAGGCAGAGCCTCCGTCTGCAGGTGCAGGACTTTTTTCTGAAGCCCATAGAGGAGGACGAGCTTGCGCGGGCGGTGGGCAAGCAGGTAAATTATCTGGAAGATCTGAAAGCCGAGGAAAAGAATTTAAGGCTTCTCCAGAGAACCCAGGGAACGGCGGAACAGACAGAACTGGAGCACTACATGCGGAATCTGGTGCACAAGCGGGAGGACATGGGCAATCTGCTGGATAATCTGAGGGAGTATTATCACTTTGACACAGAGATGGATCTGAAGCTTATGCTGATCGTGCCTACCCTGTACATGAACCAGCAGCCCACGGAGGAGAACTTCCAGGCTATGTCAGTGAAAAATGTATGCATGGGCATGGTGGATGCCCAGGAGAGAGGCATCACGTTCTCGGATGACGACGGAACCATTGCCATTACCTGGTTCGAGGCAGAGACCGGGGACGTGGTGCTGGATGCCATTGAGGAGCTGTCCGATATTCTGAAGGATGAATTTGACGCCAAACCCAAGATGGTGGTGGGAAGTGCGGTGCATGGATTTGCCAATCTGTTTATCTCCTACAATGACGCCCGCTTTCTTTTGGACAACGAAAAAGAGGGGATCCGGGATATTGTGCAGACCTTCGGGGCCCAGAACAAGGCGGATATTTTCCGGGATATCTACGCAGAGCTGAAAGGGATCATGTGCGCCAATGTGGGCAATACGGACTATGTGATGAAAGCGTTCAATACCTTTTCAAAAGCCACTCAGTCCTATAATCTCTCACCTGCCATGGTGCGCAGAAACTGCTTTGAGATCGCATCTGCCCTGTATTTTTCCTACATGGGAGATTCCGGGGAGGTGGAGTCAGGGAAGCTGGATTCCCTCTCCAAAAGCCTGATCTGTGCAGACCGGGAGGAGGCCTGTGAGGTGACCCGTATGTTTATCTCCCAGCTTTTGGGCAAGGAGGAGGAGAATGTTCACGAGATCATAACAAAGGCAAAGCATTACATAGACGAGCATTTGACCGAGGAGCTGTCGGTATCCAATATTGCGGCCAGCCTGTATATTACGCCGAACTATTTTTCCAGGCTTTTTAAGCGTGTGACAAAAGAGGGATGTAATGAGTATATTGTGCGGAAACGGATTGAAAAGGCCAAATCCCTGCTGGAGACCACCAGCATGAAGACAGGAAAGATCGCCATGATGGTGGGATACCGTGACACAAATTATTTCTCCCTGGCGTTCAAGAAACATACAGGAAAATCCCCCACAAAATACCGTGAGGAGATACAGCATAACGTATAGAAGAAAGGAAGAATTTTATAGAAGGAAGTAACTTTTTTTTATTACGGTTGGGATGCAGGTATGGTACACTATGCCTATAGGTAAAAGTACCATACCTTTTTGGCGTGTGGATGCGGTACACAGCAAAGAAGCGCAAAAAATGAGGAAGAGACAGCAAAGAAGTATATGCGGTTTCGGCAGGTATGGTGTAAGATGAAGGAAGAAAAAGGCTGCGAGGCCGTCCTTTGCAGAAGGGTATATAAAATAGAAAATTAAAGGAGAACGATCAATGAGAGACCACAAAAAAGAGAGAGCCATTGCAAGAGAAAAAGCAAAAGAACTGGTGTCTAAAATGACACTTATGGAGAAGGCATCCCAGTTAAAGTATGACGCATCCCCAGTGGAGCGCCTGGGTGTTCCCACCTACAATTACTGGAATGAGGCCCTGCACGGTGTTGCCAGAGCCGGTGTGGCTACTATGTTTCCGCAGGCCATTGGCATGGCAGCAGTATTTGACGATGAAGAGATGAAAAAAGTGGGCGATATCATTGCCACAGAGGGGCGTGCAAAGTATAATGAGTATTCCAAACACGGAGACAGGGATATCTACAAAGGGCTGACATTCTGGTCACCAAATGTGAATATCTTCCGTGATCCACGCTGGGGAAGAGGCCATGAGACATACGGTGAAGACCCGTACCTGACCTCCAGGCTGGGTGTGAGATTTGTGGAGGGTATCCAGGGTGACGGTGAGGTGATGAAAGCCGCTGCCTGTGCTAAACATTACGCTGTACACAGCGGTCCGGAATCCATCCGCCATGAGTTTGACGCTGAGGCAACCATGAAAGACATGTGGGAGACATACCTTCCGGCCTTCGAGGCTCTGGTCACAGAGGCGGACGTGGAATCTGTCATGGGTGCCTACAACCGGACCAACGGGGAGCCTTGCTGCGGCCATACCTACCTTATGGAAGATGTTTTAAGGGGAAAATGGAACTTTGAGGGACATTTCACTTCTGACTGCTGGGCGATCAAGGATTTCCACGAGAACCACAAGATCACAAAAAATGCCAGAGAGTCCGCTGCACTTGCCCTGAAAAAAGGGTGTGATGTAAACTGCGGGAATACCTACCTGCACCTGCTGGGCGCTATAGAAGACGGCCTTATCACAGAGGAGGATATCACGCTGGCAGCCGAGAGACTGTTCACGACCCGTTTCCTCTTAGGCCTTTTTGACGGAAGTGAGTATGACAATATTCCGTACGAAGTGGTTGAGTGCAAAGAGCATGTGGAGAAAGCCCTGGATATGGCAAGAAAGGGCTGTGTCCTTTTAAAGAACGACGGTGTCCTGCCTCTTGACAAGTCAAGACTGAAGACCATCGGTGTGATCGGACCAAATGCGGACAGCCGTGCATCCCTCATTGGAAACTACCACGGAACTTCCTCCAGATATATTACCGTTCTGGAAGGCATCCAAGATGAGGTGGGCGATGACGTGCGCGTGCTCTATTCAGAGGGCTGCCACCTGTATAAAGACAAAGTGGAGAATCTGGCATGGAACCAGGACAGGATCTCAGAGGCTGTCATTACAGCAGAACACAGCGATGTGGTGGTTCTCTGTGTAGGCCTGGATGAGACGCTGGAAGGGGAAGAAGGAGATACCGGAAACAGTGATGCGTCCGGTGACAAACATGACCTTCATCTGCCGAAAGTACAGGAGGAACTCATTGAAAAAGTGGCAGCAGTGGGCAAACCCACCATCGTAGTGCTTATGGCAGGCAGTGCCATAGATATGAATTATGCGGATGAAAACTGCAATGGCATTCTTCTTGCCTGGTATCCGGGGGCAAGAGGCGGAAAAGCAGTGGCAGATCTGCTGTTCGGCAAGGTATCACCTTCCGGAAAACTTCCGATCACATTCTACAGAGATTTGGAAGGAATGCCGGAGTTCACGGATTACAGCATGAAAAACCGTACATACCGCTACATGGAAAAAGAGGCACTCTATCCCTTCGGATACGGGCTGACATACGGTGACGTGAACGTGACGGATGCAGAGATCACAGGGGAAGTGACCGCCCAGTCAGATATTCAGGTAAAGCTGACAGTGAAAAATGACGGCAGCACAGCAACGGAGGATGTGGTACAGATCTATATCAAGGATATGGAATCCCCGCTGGCCGTTCGCAACTGCAGCCTGTGCGCATTCAAACGTGTCTCCCTGGCAGCAGGCGAGAGCAGGACCATAACAGTTACCGTTGCCGGCGCAGCTATGAATGTTGTGGATGAGAATGGTGAACGCCGCGTTGACAGCAGACATTTTAAATTGTTTGTTGGAACCTTCCAGCCGGATGCGAGAAGTGAGAAACTGACAGGAAGAAGACCAGTGGAACTGGATTTAAACATATAAGACAGGAGAGATGGATATGAGGAAAATTTTACGGAAACTGTTGCTTTTGGGTATTGTCTCATCCTTGACAGCCGGGGTACTGTCCGGCTGCGGCCAGGAGACCAAAGCGAAGACTTCCTCCCAGGAGAAGACGGAAAAGACAGAGACGAAAAAAGGGAAAAGTGAAGTAAGATCCGCAGAAGAGAAGCCCGGGATGACAGTGTCAGAACATCCTCAGTTCATCTCAGACGGAGTCCGCAGACTTGTGCTTGTACAGGACGGAAGTGAGATATTCAACCTGTCCAAGGAGCCTGCTGATTATAAGATGGATTTTGACTATTGGGAAATACTGAATCCCTATGATGAGATCGCAACAGTCAATACAGAGACCATGTACACTCTGTTTGATATGCTGAAAGAGATGGATCTGACTGCTCCCGTGGCAGTGGAAGACGGGGTGGATACAGGCATTGCAGGTACCTCCACAAAAATCACCATTGACTTTGTAAATACCCAGGATGCGGATACCGCCAAACAGACAAAATATGCAGACAGTACAGCAACGCTTCTCATAGGCGGTGCGGACGGGGAAGGAAACCGTTACGCGGCTGTGGAGGGATATGAAGATGCTGTGTACAGAGTTCCCTCCGCTTTGCTGGACGCTGTTTACGGATTGAATCCTTTTGACTACATCCTGAAAGTCCCGGCTCTCATAAATATCGAGACTGTGGAAAGCGTGGAGATCCGGACAGGCGGCAAAACATACACCATGGAACCGGCCCAGGACCGGTATAAGATGAACGGGAAGAAAGTGGAAAAAGAGGAGTTTACGGATGTCTATCAGGCCCTTTTAACTGTGATGCTGGATTCCGAGATAGAGGAAGGCAGCCAGCCGGAAGGTGACAGGGAAGAGAAGCTGCGTGTGGTGTATCATAGAAATACGGAGGATGCCCCCCAAGTGGAGATGGTATATTATTCCTATGATGATACCTATGACAGTATTTCCATTAACGGCAGTGAACATTTTCTGGTGAGATCCGCGGATGTGGATGCACTGACAGAGCAGATAAAAAAAGCGTTTTGATCATATGAAATAAAGAAAAAAGTTACGGTCAGCGCAGTGAAGGCGCAGACCTACTGAATAGTTACGAAAAAAGAATCATGCTGCAGATAGAGAGTCATGCGGCATGGTTCTTTTTTGTGAGATATCCGTTCTTCCCGGCTCTTGAAAAATCCTTCCCTGACTGCTATAGTTAAAAAACAAATTCGGTTTTTCCCTGTAATAACTCTGCAACATAGAGCGCTTATGCTGTAAATGTAAAAGAAAATTGTTATAAGACAGGTTTTGAAAAAGAGGAGGAATCAAGATGATGCGTAAAAAATTAAAACAGCATAAGACCGCAGCCGTAGCGGTGGCGGCAGCTCTGTGTGTCACTGCAGCAGCGGGGACTCTGGCGGTTTACGGACAGAATGCGGCAGAGAAGCAGGTAAAGGAGACGGCGGAGGAGAAGTTATCACAGGAGGAGCAAGCAGTTTATATACCCTGGGATGAAGATACGCTGTACAAAGAAACCGTGGAGAATCAGGATATTGTGAAGCAGGTGTGTGAAAAATACGGCCTGGATCCCAACAGCGCCACCATGAAAGACATAACCCGCGAGATGAGAAATTATGAGGAAGCGCTCTGGCTTCTGGATGAGATGGGGGAAAAGCCCCTTCTGACAGAAAAGGGAGAGGGAATGGACTCACTGGAAACTTATATTGGTGATGTCTACGCTTTTGACGGCGGAAAGCAGGTCCTTGAGTCCTATTGCCGGGAGCATGGGCTGCATGCGGAAAGTGCCCGGATAAAAGATTTGACGGCAGAGGATCTGGTGGCTATAGGCGAGATTGCTTATGACACTTCGGAGCATCCGAAAAACTGACAGAAAGGCAGAAACAAATGGCAGATATTTTAATAGTGGAAGACGAGCAGGCCATAAATGAACTGATGAAAAGAACTCTGGCTATGACGGGGCACAAATGTTCTCAGGCATACACCGGCAGGGAAGCACTCAGGGCAGTGAAAAAGGAGAGACCGGATCTAGTGCTCCTGGATATTAACCTTCCGGATAAGGACGGATTTCAGGTGATGGAACAAATAGGTGACGTTCCGGTCATCTATGTGACAGCCAGGGACGAAGTGACAGACCGGGTTAAGGGACTGAACAGCGGCGCGGAGGATTATATAGTGAAGCCGTTTGCCATGGAGGAGCTGGTTGCCAGGGTTCAGGTAGTGCTCAGAAGGTTCCACAGAGAAGAAAAAATTTTTGCCATTCATGACGTGAGGGTAGATATAGAGAGGCACAAGGTCACAAAAGCAGGGGCAGATGTGGAGCTTACCAACCGGGAGTTTGAGCTTCTTAGGGTACTTCTGGTCAACCGGAATATAGCGCTTTCCAGAAACCAGCTTCTGGATATGGCCTGGGGAATGGACTATTTCGGAGATGACAGGACTGTGGATGTCCATATCCAGAGGATCCGGAAAAAACTGGGGTTGGAGAGCTATATCAGGACCGTTTTTAAATACGGATACAGACTGGAGATATGATATGCAGCTTTGGAAGAAAAATTATCTGGCAGCGTATGTGCTGTTTCTGGTGATCCTCAATCTCTCCCTGCTTCTTCTGTCCACCATGGGATTTAAGAATGATCTGGAAACCCGTATGGATGATGTGATAAAGCGGCAGCAGCAGCTTGCCTATACGGTGGAGGGGCTGATCGGCGCGGAGGGCGGGGAGGATAAGCTGATCTACCTGGGACAGGGATATTACAGGAACAGGATCTATATTAACGTGAGCCGCGGGGAGAGGACCATTGTGAACCACCTTCCGGAAGGAGTGGGGATCGCCGGAAATGCGGATATTGTCACATATAAAGGGGAACGCCATGCAGCGGTCATGGGACAGACCGGCACCGGGGAGGATGACTGCCATGTAGTCTATATGGAGAACATACAGGATTTATACCGCGGGCAGAACAGAAGGCTGTTGGCCTTCCTGGTGACGGGCCTGCTTCTGGAAGCTGTGATCGGCTCCATGCTTTATATGACCATGAAGAAAATATACATGCCGATCAATAACATAGCACATGAACTGCGGACCCCTTTGACGGTACTGCAGGGGTACGGACAGTATATCCAGATGGGCAGGATCACGGAGGAGGACCGCTTCTTTGCCGGGGAGCAGATCGTAAAGGAAGCCTGCAGCCTCAGAGAGACGGTGGACAGACTGCTGGTCATGGGAAATCTGAGGGAAGGAAATATTAAGTATCAGAGGGCTGATATGGAGGGACTGCTTGAGGAGATGAAAAAGTTATACCCCTGTATTCATGTGGAAAACCATATGGGGATCATAGAGGGGGATGTATCCCTGGTCAAATGCCTGTTTAAGAATTTGATCAGCAATGCGGTAAACGCAGGGGAGCATGTGACCGTGACAGCTTCGGATCACTGTGTGAGTATATGGAACGACGGAAAATACATAGAGAAGCAGAAGCTGAACTACCTGAACCGGAACCATGAATTTCCAAGGGCAAAAGCCGAACGGAACGGTTACGGAATTGGCCTGTGCTATGAGATCGTAAAGCTCCATGGATGGAAGATGGACTATGAATCCTCAGAAGAAAAAGGGACAACCGTAAAAATAAAAATATAACCGGATACTCCAAAGGGAAGGGTGCCGGACCCGCGTTTCTGCAGCGCAGGTCCGGTACCCTTCCCTTTGATAGGAGCAGAACCTTACTCGTGCAGTTCCAGTGGAAGGCCGTCCGGGTCAAAAAAGAATGTCATTTTCTTCCCTGTAAAATCATCGGTGCGCACAGGCTCTGTCTCAATACCTTTACTGTGCAGCCATGCAACTGCCTCCTCCATATCCGCAACGGCAAAGGCCAGATGACGGAGTCCGCAGGCCTCCGGGCGGTTAACGCGGGCCGGCGGGTTCTTTACCCCGAATATCTCCAGCTCACAGTCACCCAGGCGCAGATCCAGCTTCCAGTCATCCCGCTTCGCACGGTAATTTTCCCGAATGACCTCTAATTCTAATTGGTTTACATAAAAGTCCTTTGCCTTTTCATAGTCTGATACAATAATAGCAACATGGTGTATGTGATCAAGTGTCATAAAAAATCCTCCTTAACTTAAAGTAAATGCGTCGTAACAAAAGCTTTGCAAAGCCCTATCCGCTCATGATATCCCTCTTAAACCGCTGTTTTCTTGACATCATACATGGTATCCGGGAATCTCAGGTGCAGAAAGTGTACCACGTTCAGTATAGCATGACTTCAGGCATGTTAGGAATTTTTAAATAATATCTTTATAATTTCTTTCGTTTTTTTACAATTGCTTCTTATTTTTTCACTGGTAAGATAAAGCCATAATAAAGAAGAGGAAATTGCCTGTAACTGTGATGGTACTGAACAGTTACGAGGAAAGAATAAAAGGAGGGGAAAGAGATGGCTAGAGACATGGTGGTAAGAATTTCAGAGGGCGTGAGAAGACAGTTTACACAGGAAAGATTTATAGCAGCAGAATATGACAGGGCCTATTCCCTGACAAGTATGATCTTATTTTTCTTTTCCGCATCAACAGTCGGATGGCTGTGGGAAGTATTTCTTCACATATTTATTGACGGGGCGATCATCAACAGAGGAACCACATGGGGACCATGGCTTCCCATCTATGGTGTGGGCGGTGTGATGACCCTGGTATTATTGAAAAGATTTGCCGACAAGCCGCTTCATGTATTTGTATTTGCGTACGTGGGCAGCGGTATTCTGGAATATACAACGGGGTGGGCACTGGAACAGTTCCGGGGCGTAAAATACTGGGACTACAGTGAAAGCCTGTTTAACATTAACGGCCGTGTGTGTCTGGAGGTACTGGCACTGTTTGCAGTGGGTGCCTGCGCGATCCTTTATATCGCAGCACCGGTTATGGATGATCTGTTCAGAAAGATCCCCCGGACAGGAAAGATTGTACTCTGTACTGTGCTGATCACTTTGTTTACGGTTGATTTGGTGTTTTCAGCCATATACCCCAAAATGGGGCCTGGGATCACTATGGATGTTTCTGAAACCACAAGATGGATATTTTAACGCCGGAGGCGTAGACTAATAGATTTGACCTAATAAAAAAGGTATTGCCGTACACAGGGCAGTGCCTTTTTTATATTGTACAGGGAAAAGGCGGCTGGGCATGGGGAAGCCTGGGAGGGTGAGGCGGCTGAAGCGTTACAAATACTGCTTGTGCTATCTGAGAAAAAAAGATATGCTGTAAGAAAAGAGAATAGATCAGGGAGGTAGCTATGTTCTATACAATTGACTATGAAAATTGGGAGAGAAAAGAAATTTTTGAACGTTTTGCAGGATATACTTATAATCTGACCGCGGAGGCAGATGTCACGGATTTTTTAGAGGCCATACATGAGAAAGGTTACAAATTCTATCCGTCCATATGCTGGTGTATTGCCAATACAGTAAACAGTGATGTGGATTTCCGCTATGCAAAAGTGGACGGAGCCATAGGGTATTACGAGAGGCTGAACCCTTGCTATACGCTTATGCGGAAAGGGGAAGGGCATCTGTTTACGCATATGGTCACCGATTTTGATAAGGATTTTGACAGCTTCTATAAAGCGTTTCTGGAGGATAAGGAGAAGGCCGAGAACGGCAGCACCCTGTACTATTATGGAAATCCTGTCCCGGGCTGCGTGGACATAACCATATTGCCAAACACAGCGTATGCATCCATCTGCTATGTGCGTCCGGCTTCCTTTGTAAATCCGGAATCGGGCAGCGAGAGTTACATACCTTTTATCACAGTGGGAAAGTATCAGGAGAGAGACGGAAGGATGAAGATGTCCGTGACGGGGAACTTTAACCATGCAGCAAATGACGGGTATCATGCAGAGAAATTTTTCCGTATGCTCCAGGAAAATCTGGATACGTTTTCTGCATAGCCTGTGCAGCCGCGGGCAGGAGTCTGGGTTTTTGCGCGGATACAGATGATCAGGCCGGGACGCGGATATCTGCGCCCCGGCCTGATGGTTTACATAAAATTTACCGGCCCTGATATTGGAACCAGTCAAAGTCAGCGTGACCGGTGCTGGGCTGGTGGTTGGAACTGGTATACATGCCCAGGTAGACGCCTGTAAAGCCGTTGTTTACAACAGAGCTTAAAAGAGAGGCATCCACGCCGCACAGGAAAGGAAGCAGTTCGGATTCGCTGTATCCGTAATAAAAATCGTAGTCAGTGGTATTTCCCTGAACACTTAAATACAGGCGTTTGCTGTCCTTTATTTCTGTTTCTTTTACCAGAGTGCGGCAGCCGTTTTCTGTTTTGTAGAACTGCAGGAAAGGTGTGCCGTCTTTTTTCTTCATAACCATCAGATAATGGAAACGGTCATCCTGTACAAGCGCGATACCTGCCTCCTCACAGTCTGAAGCAGGCTGAAACTCCATGGCGGTTTTTGCCAGAAAGCTTTTGTGCCGTTGTCTGCGTCCAATGAAAGACGGGGTGCAGATCTCTTCCATGACCTGAGGCCTTGTCATAAGGCGCAGAAAGCCAGGGCGCTCTGTGAGAGAATAGAAGGCTTCTATTGGAGGGTGGATGGTATTCCACTGCATCTGGAGGGTTTCATCTTCAAAATTGTCGGATTCCGGCATAAGCGGATATACGGTGCGGGGCAGTTTGGGAAGGCGCTCCTCCTCCTGTACAAGCCCTGTTTCATTGTCGATCATAGGCCAGCCGTCTTCTGCCCATACGAAAGGCACCATGAAAGTCTCACGTCCGAGATTGTAGTGCCCGCCCCGGTAGGGGCGCACAGCCAGCAGCACCATCCACCATTCTCCATTCTGGGTCTCCACAATATCTGCATGTCCGGTAACGGAGATTGGATTCAGGAGAGGCATATGCCTGTGTGTCACAATAGGATTCCTGGGACAGATCTCATAATCACCGTCAATGGTACGGCAGCGCGCCATCTGCACACTGTGGGTGACAAAGGTACCGCCCTCTGCCACTAACAGGTAATAATATCCGTCCTTTTTATAAATATGGGGAGCCTCGATCCACTTGCTCCTTGTTTTCTTTCCGTCCCAGATAATGGTTCTGGGGCCTTTGAATTGCAGGGTATCGGGGTCTAATTCATTTAAGTAAATGCCGTGATGCCCTTCATAGAGCTTCTCTTCACTGATGAAGTTACCCACGTACCATACAGAGCCGTCATCATCAAAAAACAGACTGGAGTCGATGCCGTCAGCACCTTCCACCACAACCGGGTCACTCCAGGGTCCTGCAGGATTTTTTGCTGTTATGATATAATTATCGCGTTTTGCCTCACGTCCTTCGGAAACGAACGTATTAATAATATAAAAGGTCCCTTCATGGAAACGGATGCTGGGCGCCCAAAGCCCCTCACTGGTTTCGCAGTTTTTGTAGTTGAGCTGATCCGGCCTGTGGATGCCGTGGCCGATCTGCTCCCAGTGGACCAGGTCCCTGCTGTGGAAAATGGGCAGTCCCGGATAGTAGACAAAGGATGAGGTCACCATGTAGTAGTCATCCCCCACACGGCAGATGGATGGGTCCGGGTAAAAACCCGGCAGAAGCGGGTTGTGAAAAGTTTCTTTTAGCATATCGTATTCTCCTTTACAAAATTTCTCCATTTTCTTCATTATAGGCAGGGAATCCATTTTGGTAAATAGAAAAAAACGCCTTTTCCCTGGAAAAAAACGTGATAAAAACATTTTTACAAAACCTGCTCCGTATAGTATAATGGGCAATACAATGAAAGTAGTAACAACATAATACATATGAACAGGAGAAAACTATGGATTTATTAACGTTATTTACGCTGGCGGTTGGCCTGTCCATGGATGCTTTTGCTGTTTCCATCTGCAAAGGGCTTTCCATGGAGAAGCTGAGCATAAAGAACATGACAGTCGTTGGCCTCTGGTTTGGCGGATTCCAGGCGCTGATGCCGGTGATCGGTTATCTGCTGGGAGTACAGTTCAAGAGCAAAATAACTGCCATTGACCATTGGATCGCTTTTATCCTGTTGGGATTTATCGGTATCAATATGATACGGGAGTCCCTGGATAAAGGGGAATCCTGTCCTGTGGCCGGGGTGGATGTAAAGACCATGTTCCCTCTGGCTGTGGCAACCAGCATTGATGCGCTGGCAGTGGGGATCACCTTTGCCTTTCTGGATGTGGCCATCGTTCCGGCGGCCAGCTTCATCGGCATTGTCACATTTGTCTGTTCCATCTTTGGAGTGAAGGTGGGAAATGTCTTTGGCACAAAGTACAAAGCCAAAGCGGAACTTGCGGGCGGTATTATACTGGTGCTTCTGGGGTTGAAAATACTGTTGGAGCATCTGGGTATACTGTGATAAACAAGGAATCAAAAAAGAGAGAGGAGAAATGAGATGAAAAAATTGTTTAAAAGCCTTCCGGTGCGTCTGCTGATCGGCGTAGTTCTGGGTATGGTGATCGGCCTTGTGGCAAACGAGGCTGTCATGAATGTGGTGGTGACTGTCAAATACATTCTGGGGCAGGTGATCACCTTCTGCGTTCCCCTGATCATTATTGGATTTATTGCGCCCTCCATCACCAAGATGGGAAATAACGCCTCAAAAATGCTGGGCGTGGCCTTGTCCATCGCCTACATTTCCTCCATCGGAGCTGCATTTATGGCAATGGGGGCAGGATACGGGCTGATTCCCCACCTGTCCATACAGTCCGAGGTGGAAGGGCTGAAGGAACTGCCAGGTGTGGTGTTCCAGCTTGATATCCCGCAGATCATGCCGGTTATGAGTGCGCTGGTATTTTCCATCATGCTGGGTCTGGCGGCAGCGTGGACAAAAGCCCGCTATACAACCGCCATTCTGGATGAGTTCCAGAAGATCGTGCTGAAGATCGTGACAAAATTCATTATTCCCATACTGCCGTTTTTCATTGCTTCCACCTTCTGCGGACTGGCATATGAAGGAACGATCACAAAGCAGCTTCCCGTATTTTTGAAAGTCATTGTCATCGTCATGGCAGGACATTACATCTGGCTTGCGCTTCTGTACGGTATAGCCGGTGCATATTCCGGAAAGAATCCGATGGAAGTCCTGAAATACTACGGACCTGCTTATCTGACCGCAGTGGGTACCATGTCCAGTGCTGCGACTCTGGCAGTGGCTCTTGAGGGTGCAAGAAAGTCAAAAGTCCTGAGAAAAGATATGGTGAATTTCGGTATCCCTCTGTTTGCCAATATCCACCTGTGCGGTTCTGTGCTGACAGAGGTATTCTTTGTCATGACAGTATCTAAAATACTCTATGGTGAGCTGCCGTCTGTGGGGATGATGGTGCTGTTCTGTATGCTTTTGGGTGTGTTTGCCATCGGAGCACCCGGTGTGCCGGGCGGTACGGTCATGGCGTCCCTGGGACTTATTACAGGCGTCCTGCTCTTTGATGAGACGGGAACCGCTCTGATGCTGACCATCTTCGCACTTCAGGACAGCTTCGGAACAGCCTGCAATGTGACCGGAGACGGTGCCCTGACTCTGTTTTTAACAGGATATGCGGAGAAACACAATGTGAAAGAGCAGGAACTGAATATAGAATTCTGATCGTGATCTTGCCACAGGTCTGCGCCGGACTGCATTTCATGCAGCCCGGCGTTTGTCCTGTCGGAACAAACCGGCAGAAGGCAGGACTGTATGGAAAAAAACACATGCAAAGGGGTGTCTTTTAAGAAAAAACACTTGTGTTTGTCAGACGAATATGATAAAGTATAAAACGTTGTGAAAACAACGGCTCTGGAGAGTCTCAGTAAGAGCGCCGAAGGTGTACAGCAGTTTCATCAGCTGCCAATCTCTCAGGCAAAAGGACAGAGTATACACAGATAATATCTTGTATATGTTTTGTCGTACTCTTATGGAGGCTGTGGGAAACCACAGTCTTTTTTGTTCATGATAACAGAAAATGTGTGGTATTTATGAAAAAGAGAGGACGGAAGAAAAAATGTTACAGGTAGTTTTGCAGAAAGTGAATGATTTTATCACATGGTTTGACCAGGTGGTGTGGGGACCGCCGCTGATCGTTCTGATCCTCACCATAGGTATTTACCTGACGGTGAGAATGGGATTTTTACAGATCAGGCACCTGGGAAAAGCACTGAAGTTCATGGTTAAGAATGAGGATGGGGGCAACGGTGAGGTGACCAGCTTCGGCGCCCTCTGTACAGCCATGTCAGCCACCATCGGTACGGGTAATATTGTGGGAGTGGCAACCGCTCTTGCGGCAGGCGGCCCGGGAGCACTGTTCTGGATGGTGCTGGCAGCCTTCTTTGGTATGGCCACCAAATACGCAGAGGGTGTGCTAGCCATAAAATACCGTACCATTGACAGTGACGGACATGTGCTGGGCGGACCTTTTTATTATATAGAAAACGGCATGGGAGTCAGATGGAGATGGCTGGCTAAGATATTCGCCTTTTTCGGAGCCGGCGTGGGACTTCTGGGGATCGGAACCTTTACCCAGGTAAATGGTATATCCTCTGCGGTATGCAACTTTTTTGACCCGGAGAAAGCCAATACGGTATCTCTGCTGGGCAGCAGTTATTCTATTGCCACCGTCATCGCAGGCCTTATCCTGACTGTATGCGTGGGCCTGGTAGTCATCGGCGGGCTGAAGCGGATCGCACAGGTTTCTCAGGTTGTTGTGCCGTTTATGGCTGTTTTGTATTTTATATTTGCGTTTATTATCCTTGTGACCCATCTGGGAGAGATCCCGGCGGCGGCTGTATCCATTGTAAAAAGCGCGTTTTCCGGCAGTGCCCTGGCAGGCGGTGCCATGGGGACCATGATGGTTGCCATGCAGAAGGGAATTGCCAGAGGTATTTTCTCCAATGAAGCGGGACTTGGCAGTGCGCCTATCGCAGCCGCCGCAGCACAAACAAAATCTCCGGTGCGTCAGGGGCTTGTATCTATGACAGGTACTTTTATTGACACCATTGTCATATGTACAATGACAGGCCTGTCCATCGTTGTGACGGGAACCTGGAACACAGGGCTGGAGGGTGTGGCTATCACCACCGCCGCATTCCAAAAAGGGCTGCCGTTTCCTCCTGTTGTGGCGTCGGTAGTGCTGATGGTATGCCTTGTGTTTTTTGCCTTTACTACCATCCTGGGATGGAATTATTATGGGGAGCGCTGCATTGAATACCTTTTCAACAGAAACAGGAAAGTGGTCAAGGGGTACCGCTGGCTGTATATCCTGGCAATCTTTATCGGACCTTATATGACTGTGCAGGCTGTATGGAACATTGCCGATATCTTCAACGCCCTCATGGCATTCCCCAATCTGATCGCGCTGGCTGCTCTGAGCCGTGTAGTGTTTGCGGAGACAAAAGCTTATTTCGGGAAATCGGCTGCTGAACAGGAGAATGGTATCTCAGAGGTGCAGGCAGGATTGTAGAGAGCTAAGATATGGACGGAGGTGTCGTATAGCAATGCGTACAGACATACTCCGGAACATCCGGAAGTGAAAAAACGGCTGTCAGTTAGAAATGCAGCCGTAATTTTCCTTCCGGTTTTTTTATATAAAATAAATGGATAAAAATAGTAAAGATTAGACTATGCAAACTTGTCGAAATGTATTATAATAAGAACAAAGAAAGTGGTAACAGTTCAGACAAGCTGAACCGTTACGCATCCAGCCATTAAAAATCGCTTCGCGATGGGCAGGATGCCTGCTGGCACTACTTCTTCATGCGGTCAGCGCAGTAAATGCGCAGACCTGTCTGAACTGTTACAGAAAGTGTTCCGGTTTAAGGAAAATTAAGAGATTTGCTGTTGCAACTTGTCGAGAAAAAAGGTATCATGAAATGGAATATCTAGTGTAAGCGGAGATGGGAGTATAATGATGGAAGACGAAAGAGATCTGGAGTACGAGCGGCGAAGACAGGAACGCATGCGCAGACGAAGGCTTGAGAAGAAGCGGCAGATGCGCAGACGAAGGATAATGCGCCTGGTAGCTATGGCAGCAGTATTGGTGCTGGTGATCGGTCTGGTGGGAACAGGCATACATAAGCTGATATCGGGTAAGACAGGGGTCCCGAAGGAAGGCGCTGTGGAGGTTAAGGCTCAGACGACCTCCCAGGAAGATACATCAGCGGCCACAAAACAGCCGGTTATGGGAGCCGCAGATTTGGCGAAAATGGCATCCGCCGGTGTGATGGGCTGGCAGCAGGATGACAAGGGCTGGTGGTACCGTGATACGGACGGAACCTTTTTTAAAGGTGGATGGAAAGAGATTGAAGGCTCAAGATACTATTTTGATGAGAACGGCTATATGAAGACCGGATGGCTGGAGCTGGACGGTGAAGACTACTTTTTTGATGACAGCGGAAAATACGACGAGACAAAGAAGCGGCCCATGGTTGCTTTGACTTTTGATGATGGTCCGGGGGAACATACAGAAGAACTGCTGGATTGTCTGACAAAAAATAATGCAAAGGCTACATTCTTTATGCTGGGTTCCAATGCAGCGGCATTTCCTGATGTGGTGAAGGACTTGAAGGATGCCGGTATGGAACTGGGAAATCATACATATGACCACCTGGATTTGACTACATTGGATTCAGAGAGTGTCACCAGTCAGATCAAAAGGACCAATGATGCCATTTCCGGTGCGGCAGGTGTGCCTGCGACTGTGATGCGCCCGCCGGGCGGTGCTTATAATGAGTCCGTGCAGGCCGCAGTTGGGATGCCGGTGATCATGTGGAGTATTGATACAAAGGACTGGCTGACTAAGAGTGAGGACCAGACGTATCAGGTGACTGTTGACAATGTTAAAGACGGTTCTATCGTCCTGATGCACGATATTCATGAATGGTCTGTAAAAGCAGCTATTCGTGTGATCCCGGAACTGGTGGAACAAGGCTACAAACTGGTAACCGTAAGTGAATTGGCAGAAGCCAAGGGTATAAAGCTGGAAAATGGTGCAGCTCATTACTTCTTCGGCGAAGGAGAGCAGCAGGTAGAGTAGTGCGGCAGGAGAATTACGGACATACCCCCTCAGACAGAAATGCCTGAGGGGTATTTTTATGTCCATTATGAGAACTGGTATGGTTAAAAATGTCAAAACTGGCATTTGAAAAAAGGACAGATGACGTCTATAATTCATAACAACCAAAAGAATAAAGGTTTCTCACAAGAGAGGAAAAGCAGAAAGGGAGTTAAGAATGGAAGACAGATATACGTTGAATAAGGAGTTGGCCCAGATGCTGAAGGGCGGCGTTATCATGGATGTAACCACACCGGAACAGGCCAGGATCGCGGAGGAGGCAGGTGCCTGTGCGGTCATGGCGCTGGAAAGAATACCTGCGGATATCCGGGCAGCAGGCGGTGTGGCGAGAATGAGTGACCCGAAGATGATCCAGGGAATCCAGGCGGCTGTATCCATACCGGTTATGGCAAAATGCAGGATCGGGCATTTTGCGGAGGCACAGATCCTGGAGGCCATAGAGATTGATTACATAGATGAAAGTGAGGTCCTCTCCCCTGCGGATGATGTATACCACATAGACAAGAGAAAATTTCAGGTACCTTTCGTGTGCGGAGCAAAAGACCTGGGTGAGGCACTGCGCAGGATTAATGAGGGCGCGTCCATGATCCGCACAAAAGGGGAGCCGGGCACAGGAGATATTATCCAGGCCGTGCGCCATATGCGTATGATGCAGGGGGAAATACGCAGGATCACCTCCATGGAGGAGGATGAGCTATATAACAAGGCAAAGGAACTTGCAGTTCCTTATGACCTGGTGGTGTATGTGAAGGAACAGGGAAAGCTTCCTGTGGTCAACTTCGCGGCAGGTGGTGTGGCAACTCCGGCAGACGCGGCGCTGATGATGCAGCTTGGAGCAGAGGGCGTGTTTGTGGGTTCAGGCATCTTTAAGTCAGGGAATCCCCAGAAGCGCGCGGCTGCAATTGTAAAAGCGGTGACAAACTATAAGGATGCCGGGATGATAGCAGAGCTGTCCATGGATCTGGGGGAAGCTATGGTAGGCATTAATGAGCAGGAGATAGAACTGCTCATGGCTGAGAGAGGGAAATGATGAGGATTGGTATTCTGGCACTTCAGGGTGCCTTTGCAGAACACAGGAGTATGCTGGAAGGCCTGGGAGCAGACTGCGTGGAGATCAGGCAGAGGGCAGATCTTATGGGGGATCTGGATGCTCTTGTTCTTCCCGGCGGGGAGAGTACGGTCATGAGGAAACTGCTCACAGAACTTAAACTTCTGTATCCGATCAAGAAAAGTATTGAGGATGGTATGCCGGTTATGGGAACCTGTGCCGGTTTGATTCTGCTGGCTGAGCATGTGGCGGGAGGGGAGCCCTGCTTCGGAACAATGCCGGTCACTGTCAGGCGCAATGCTTACGGCAGGCAGTTGGGAAGTTTTCAGACTGCCGGGGACATGAAAGGAATAGGGCAGTTTCCCATGACATTTATACGGGCACCTTATATAGAAGAAGTGTGCGGTGATGTGGAGATCTTGTCTGTCATAGGCGGAAAGATAGTAGCAGCCCGTTATGGCAGTCAGCTTGGCCTGGCTTTTCATCCGGAGCTTACAGGCAATCCTGAATTACACAGGTATTTTATAGAGGAGATATGCGGCAGGTGATCACAGGGGAGTGAAAGATAGGGAGGCCCATTTGCGGGACCTCCCTATTGATATAGAAGAGTTATTCTCCATAATATGCCTTTAAGTAAAGATCTTTCATCTCAGACATCAGAGGATATCTGGGGTTAGCGCCGGTACACTGGTCATTGAAGGCGTTCTCAACCATTTCATCCAGTGTTTCCAGATAGGCCTTTTCCTCAATTCCATAATCTTTGATGGTTTTCTTGATACCCACCTTTTCCTTCAGTTCAGCAATGGCTTTCAGGAAGTTTTCAAATACCTCATCCTCATCTTTACCCTGGATACCGATAAAACGTGCGATCTCGCAGTATCTCTCTTTTGCGTGAGGATATGGATACTGGGAGAAGGTTCCCATCTTGACCGGAGCAGGATCCGCATTGTAGCGCATGACCAGTTCGATCAAGAGCGCATTGGCTACGCCGTGGGGCAGGTGATGGTAAGCGCCAAGTTTATGTGCCATGGAGTGGCAGATCCCCAGGAAGGCATTGGCAAAGGCCATACCGGCAAGGGTGGACGCATTGGCCATCTTCTCTCTGGCAACAGGGTCAGCGGCACCTTTTTCGTAAGCTGCGGGCAGGTAGTCAAAGATTAGTTTTACAGCCTTTAAGGCCACACCGTCTGTATAATCGGTTGCCATGATGGAAGCGTAAGCCTCCAGTGCGTGGGTCAGGGCATCAATGCCGGATGCGCTTGTTAAGCCTTTGGGCTGTGTCATCATAAAGTCTGCATCAATGATGGCCATGTTTGGCAGAAGCTCATAGTCTGCAATGGGCCATTTGGTTCCCGTGACTTCGTCTGTGATAATGGCAAATGGTGTTACCTCAGAACCGGTACCGGAGGAAGTGGGGATGGAGACCATCATAGCTTTTTCCCCCATTTTCGGGAAGGTGTAGACTCTCTTGCGGATATCCATGAAATCCATAGCCAAATCTTCAAAATCACATTCCGGGTGTTCATACATGAGCCACATGATCTTTGCCGCATCCATGGAGGAACCGCCTCCCAGGGCAATGATCACATCAGGTTCAAAGGCTTTAAGCTGTGCCAGTCCCCTTTGAGCGCACTGGAGCGTGGGGTCAGGTGTGACATCAAAGAAGCAGCTGTATGGTATGCCCATTTCATCCAGTTTGTCGGTGATCGGTTTTGTGTGGCCGTTTTTGTACAGGAAAGTATCGGTTACCAGGAAGGCCTTTTTCTTGCCATAGACATTTTTCAGTTCATCCAGGGCAACAGGCAGGCAGCCCTTTTTAAAATATACTTTTTCAGGTACTCGGAACCACAACATGTTTTCTCTCCTCTCAGCAACCGTTTTGGTGTTCAGCAGATGCTTTACGCCTACGTTCTCAGACACGGAGTTGCCGCCGTAAGAACCGCAGCCCAGTGTGAGGGAAGGGGCAAGTTTAAAGTTGTAAAGATCACCGATGCCGCCCTGGGCGGAGGGGGTATTGATCAAGATACGGCAGGCTTTCATGCGGTCTGCATGTTTTTCCATCTTTTCTGTCTGGGACGGGTGGATATAGAGCGCTGCTGTATGTCCGTAACCTCCGTCTTTGACAAGCTGGTCAGCCATATCAAGAGCTGTATCAAAATCCTCGGCTTTGTAGAGCGCAAGGACGGGGGAAAGCTTTTCATGGGCAAAAGGTTCGGAGACGTCTACAGAGGATACTTCCCCGATCAGTATCTTTGTATTTTTTTCCACAGTCACACCAGCCATCTCGGCGATCACAGAGGCAGGCTGGCCAACGATTTTGGGATTTACGGTTCCTGCGTCTGTCAGTATGATTTTCCGTACTTTATCCAATTCTTCGCTGCTCAGTACATGGCAGCCTCTTTTTACAAATTCCTTTTTCACATTATCATAAATGTCGGCAATGGCGGTCACAGACTGTTCCGATGCACAGATCATGCCATTGTCAAAGGTTTTGGAATGGATGACAGAGTAAACCGCAGTAGGGATATCGCAGGTGCTGTCCATGATGACAGGGGTGTTGCCCGGTCCGACGCCGATGGCAGGTTTTCCGGAGGAATAGGCGGCTTTTACCATTCCGGGACCGCCTGTTGCCAGGATCACGTCCACGGATCTCATCAGCTCATTGGAAAGCTCAATGGTGGGTTCCTCCACCCAGCCGATGATTCCCTCGGGTGCCCCTGCTTTCACTGCAGCTTCCAGGATGATTCTGGCTGCTTCAATGGTGGATCTTTTTGCACGGGGATGCGGGCTTATTAGGATGGCATTTCTGGTCTTCAGGCAGATCAAACATTTGAAGATAGCAGTGGACGTGGGATTCGTAGTAGGGATGACAGCTCCCACAATTCCCACAGGCTCTGCAATCTTTTTTATGCCGAATGATTTGTCTTCCTCCACCACACCGCAGGTTTTTACTCTTTTATAAGCATTGTAGGTGTACTCAGCCGCGTAATGGTTCTTGATCACTTTATCTTCCACAATACCCATTCCGGTTTCGGCTACAGCCAGCTTTGCCAGCGGGATACGTTCCTTGTTGGCAGCCATAGCGGCGGCGAAAAAGATCTTATCTACCTGCTCCTGGGTATAGGATGCAAATATTTTCTGGGCTTCTTTCATAGAAGCGATTTTTGCCTGTAATGCCTCCAGGCTGTTCACGGTCTTTGGCATTTCTGCTTCTGTTTTCTTTTCCATGTGATATCCTCCCTTATAATGAATTGATAATTTTTTAACGATAAACGCATTATATAATACTGTTAAAAGTTTGTCAATATATAAAGTGAAAATTGATTAGTTAAATTTTGCCAGTGTTTGTACAAGGAATAGATATTTAACTTGATGTAAAAATTTATTTAATATTGAAAATAGAAAAAAACAATATAAAATTCTGATAATTAAGAGGGGATTTCACAAAGGCATGATGGGAGAAAAGGTAAGAAATTGATAAAAAATAAACGAAATCAAGCGGGGAAATGGGCGGGTGAAAACACCCGCCCATATAAATTTCAGGATTATTTATTCTCCGTAATAAGCTTTCAGATAGATTTCTTTCATCTCAGACATCAGCGGATATCTGGGGTTGGCGCCTGTACACTGGTCATTGAAGGCATCTTCCACCATCTGGTCCAGGGTAGCAAGGAATGCTTTCTCGTCTACGCCATATTCTCTGATCGTCCGCTTGATCCCAACTCTTTCTTTCAGCTTGGCAATGGCTTCGATGAAATTGTCAAACACTTCATCATCGTTTTTGCCCTTGATGCCGATAAAACGTGCAACCTCGCAGTACCTCTCCTTTGCGTGAGGATAAGGATACTGGGAGAAGGTTCCCATCTTAACCGGAGCCGGGTCAGCGTTGTAGCGCATTACCAGTTCGATCAGCAGGGAGTTGGCTATGCCGTGCTGTACATGATGGTAAGCACCCAGCTTATGTGCCATGGAGTGGCAGATTCCCAGGAATGCATTGGCGAAAGCCATACCGGCCAGTGTGGAGGCATTTGCCATTTTCTCCCTTGCAACCGGGTCGCCGGCGCCGTTCTCATATGCGGACGGCAGATAATCAAAGATAAGCTGTACCGCTTTCAGCGCAATACCATCGGTGTAATCGGTAGCCATAATGGAAGCGTATGCTTCTAAGGCATGGGTCAGGGCGTCAATACCGGAGGAGCTTGTCAGTCCCTTTGGCTGGCTCATCATGAAGTCCACATCTATGATCGCCATGTTTGGCAGAAGCTCATAGTCTGCGATAGGCCATTTGGTGCCGGTGGTCTTGTCTGTGATGATGGCAAAAGGTGTTACCTCGGAACCGGTACCTGAAGATGTGGGAACAGATACCATCAGTGCCTTTTCTCCCATCTTGGGGAACTCATAGACTCGCTTGCGGATATCCATGAAGTCCATGGCTAAATCTTCAAAATCACATTCCGGGTGCTCATACATGAGCCACATGATCTTGGCAGCATCCATAGCGGAACCGCCGCCCAGGGCAATGATCACATCAGGGCCGAAGGCATTTAACTGCTCCAGGCCTTTCTGCGCACACTGCAGAGTGGGGTCAGGTGTTACATCAAAGAAACAGCTGTACGGAATGCCCATCTCATCCAGTTTGTCTGTGATCGGTTTGGTATGGCCGTTCTGATACAGGAATGTATCGGTTACCAGGAAGGCTTTTTTCTTGCCGTATACGTGTTTCAGCTCATCGAGAGCAACCGGCAGACAGCCTTTTTTGAAATATACCTTTTCCGGGACTCTGAACCAAAGCATGTTCTCTCTCCTTTCGGCAACGGTTTTGGTATTCAGCAGGTGTTTGACACCTACGTTCTCGGATACAGAGTTGCCGCCGTAGGAACCGCAGCCCAGGGTCAGGGACGGAGCCAGCTTGAAGTTGTAAAGGTCACCGATCCCTCCTTGGGAGGATGGGGTGTTGACCAGGATACGGCAGGCCTTCATGCGGTCTGCGTGCTGTGCCATTTTCTCCGTCTGGGACGGATGAATATATAAGGATGCAGTATGTCCATAGCCGCCGTCTTTGATCAACTGGTCAGCCATGTCAAGTGCTGTATCAAAGTCCTTTGCTTTATAGAGGGCAAGGACAGGGGATAATTTCTCATGCGCAAACGGTTCTGAGATATCCACGGAAGTTACCTCACCGATGAGGATCTTCGTCTCTTTGGGGACAGTTACGCCTGCCATCTCTGCAATGACTGCTGCAGGCTGGCCTACGATCTTAGGATTGACGGTACCGGCTTCTGTCAGGATGATCTTGCGTACCTTGTCCAG
Source organism: Blautia hominis (assembly GCA_002270465.1). GTDB lineage: Bacteria > Bacillota > Clostridia > Lachnospirales > Lachnospiraceae > Blautia > Blautia hominis. Next base: position 279,125 of record NQOF01000007.1, on the reverse strand, counting down.
ATCTGTCTTATTTAATACATGGCAGCCTCTCTTTATAAATTCCTTTTTCACGTCATCGTAGATATCTGCCACTGCAGTAACGGACTGCTCAGAAGCACAGATCATGCCGTTGTCAAAGGTCTTGGAATGGATAACAGAATATACCGCTGTAGGAACATCACAGGAGCTGTCCATAATAACTGGAACATTACCGGGACCGACGCCGATCGCCGGCTTCCCGGAGGAGTACGCGGCTTTGACCATTCCGGGGCCGCCTGTTGCCAGGATAACATCCACGGATTTCATCAGTTCGTTGGAAAGCTCAATGGTGGGCTCTTCAACCCAGCCGATAATACCTTCCGGCGCGCCTGCTTTCACTGCGGCATCCAGTACGATCTTCGCTGCTTCGATGGTACATTTTTTAGCTCTCGGATGAGGACTGATGATGATGGCATTTCTTGTTTTCAGACAGATCAGACATTTGAAGATAGCTGTGGATGTGGGGTTGGTGGTGGGGATGACCGCACCTACGATGCCCACCGGTTCAGCGATCTTTTTGATGCCGTATGAGGTGTCCTGTTCCACCACGCCGCAGGTCTTAACACGTTTGTATGTGTTATAAGTATACTCGGCTGCGTAATGGTTCTTGATAACTTTGTCCTCCACAATGCCCATTCCGGTCTCGGCGACAGCCAGCTTTGCCAGCGGGATACGCTGTTTGTTAGCTGCCATGGCTGCCTCGAAGAAAATCCTGTCTACCTGCTCTTGTGTGAAGGCGGAAAACTTTCTCTGTGCTTCTCTCATGGAAGCGATCTTTTCCTGCAGTGCTTCCACGCTGTTGATGGGTTCCGGGGCTTTGTTCTCTGGTTTTTTTGCCATAGAAATCCTCCTTAAAAATTTTTTGGTTTGAGCCCTTACTCATTGAAGTACCTGAAGTTTTTATGTTCCGTCTTGTCTGTTGGTATAAATTATCTTACCATAAAATGGATGTAAAAACAATAAAAACCAACAAGTATTTTGTATAAATTATTAAAAGTCAGAATATTGCAGAATATTCTGAAAAATATAGACAAAAGTATGCCGCCATACCTGAAAAAGATATGACGGCATCGGTATTTCTTATTTTTTATACCCTTCACGTTTACGGAGACGGGAATCCAGAATCTTTTTGCGGATCCTGAGTGACTTGGGGGTCACTTCAAGCAGTTCATCCGTGTCAATAAACTCCAGGGCCTGCTCTAAGCTGAGAACCTTAGGCGGAGTAAGCTTCAGGGCTTCATCAGCGGAGGAGGAGCGGGTATTGGTCAGATGTTTGGTCTTACATACGTTCAGCTCAATATCTTCCGGTTTGGCGCTCTCGCCAATCACCATACCGCTGTACACTTTCTCTCCGGCGCTGACAAAAAGTGTACCTCTGTCCTGGGCGGAGAAGAGGCCGTAGGTTACGGTCTCACCTGCCTCAAAGGCAATCAAAGAGCCAAGCTTGCGGTAGAACATATCACCTTTGTACGGAGCGTAGCCGTCGAAGGCAGTGTTCATGATTCCGGTACCCTTTGTGGAGGTAAGGAAATCGCCGCGGAAACCGATAAGTCCTCTGGAAGGGATATGGTATTCCAGACGCACGGTTCCGTCACTTGACGGGCTCATGCCCTGCAGTTCACCTTTACGTTCATTTAATTTATTGATGATGGTTCCTGAGAATTCTTCCGGTACATCTATATAGGCGATCTCTACCGGTTCCATTTTCTTGCCGCGTTCATCCTCGTGATAGATGACTTCCGCTTTGCTGACTGCGAACTCGTAGCCTTCCCGCCGCATATTTTCAATCAATACGGAGAGATGAAGCTCACCCCTTCCGGATACTTTGAAGCAGTCTGTGCTCTCTGTATCTTCCACGCGGAGACTCACGTCAGTGTTCAGCTCGCGCATCAGGCGCTCCCTTAAATGGCGGGAGGTGATGAATTTACCTTCCTGACCGGCCAGGGGGCTGTCATTTACCAGGAAATTCATGGAGATGGTAGGCTCTGATATTTTCTGGAAAGGAATGGCTTCCGGATTGTCCGGTGAGCAGAGGGTATCACCGATATGGATGTCCGCGATACCGGATATGGCTACAATAGAACCAAAGCCTGCTTCTTTTACCTCTACTTTTCCAAGTCCGTCGAATTCATAGAGTTTGCTGATCTTAACTTTTTTCTTTTTATCCGGGTCATGATGGTTCAGAAGGAGCACTTCCTGGTTTACGGAGATGGAACCGTTCTCCACCTTGCCCACACCGATACGTCCTACATATTCATTGTAGTCAATGGTGCTGATAAGAACCTGTGTGCCTGCTTCCGGGTCACCTTCCGGGGCAGGGATATATTTGAGAATGGTCTCAAATAAAGGCTCCATATTCTCCGGTGAATCAGATAAGTCCAGAACTGCATGACCTGCCTTGGCGGAGGCATACAGGAACGGACAGTCAAGCTGGTCGTCAGAGGCATCCAGATCCATAAGGAGCTCCAGCACCTCGTCGATCACCTCATCGGGACGTGCTTCCGGACGGTCGATCTTATTGATACATACAATAACATGCAGGTCAAGCTCCAGGGCTTTTTTCAGCACAAATTTGGTCTGGGGCATAGCGCCCTCGAAGGCATCCACCAGCAGGATGACGCCGTTCACCATTTTCAGGACACGCTCCACTTCGCCGCCGAAATCTGCATGGCCCGGTGTATCTATGATATTGATCTTTGTATCCTTATAGTAAATTGCTGTATTTTTAGAAAGTATTGTGATACCGCGCTCGCGTTCAATATCATTGGAGTCCATAACGCGTTCCTGGACTTCCTGGTTTTCGCGGAAGACACCGCTCTGTTTCAGAAGCTGATCCACGAGAGTTGTTTTGCCGTGGTCAACATGGGCAATGATTGCTACGTTTCTGATGTTTTCTCTTTTCGTTTTCATAAATAACCTCTTTTCTAATGGAAAAACCGCATTTTTACGGCTAAATCCAGTCACATTCTATCACACTTATGAGTAAATACAAAGTGGAAATAAATATTTTTTTCAAAAAAATGAAAAAAAGTTGTTCTAAAAAAAGTATGACCAGAATAAATATGATATAGACAAAATACAAGTCAGAGGAAGGGGTAAATAATTCAATGGCAGATAAAATAATTGAAAACAATCAGGTATCCATCATGGGAGCCATCGCATCAGAGTTTGAGAAAAGTCACGAGGTATACGGAGAAGGATTCTACATGGTGGATGTGCTGGTAAAGCGTCTCAGCGGTTCCGAGGACAGAATACCGCTCATGGTTTCCGAGAGGCTGGTGGATGTGACACAGAGCTATATCGGCGAGTACATACAAGTGCAGGGGCAGTTCCGCTCCTACAACAGGCATGAGGAGAAGAAAAACCGTCTGGTCCTCTCTGTGTTTGTGCGGGAACTTACATTTGTGGAGGAGGAAGACGAATCCATAGAGACAAATCTTATCGAATTGAATGGATATATCTGTAAGCCGCCGGTCCATCGTATGACGCCGCTGGGCAGGGAGATCGCAGATATCCTGCTGGCTGTGAACAGGCCTTATGGAAAATCCGACTACATACCGTGCATCTGCTGGGGCAGAAACGCCAATTTCGCCAAATCTTTCGAGGTGGGCGGACGCCTGCATATCTGGGGCAGGATCCAGAGCAGGGAATATATTAAGAAGCTGAGTGAGACAGACACTGAAAAAAGGATCGCGTATGAGGTATCTGTAAGCAAGCTGGAATATGGAGAGACATACAGCTAAATGAGATGAAGCCTGAGATTCCAATATTGCATTATTTGGCCATGTGTAGTAATATATACACAACTCTTAAATAAAGCGTCATAGAATCCGCAAGAGGTGTAATGTATGGAAAATGAAGGATTAGTGCAGATATACTGTGGACCTGGCAAGGGCAAGACCAGTGTGGCGATCGGGCAGGCGATACGTGCTGTGGGCCATGGAAAGACTGCAATTGTCATCCAGTGCCTGAAAGGAAGAGCAACTTCCGAGCTGGATTACCTGTCTGTTCTGGAACCGAATGTAAGGCTGTTCCGGTTTGAGAAAAAGGATAAGTATTACGAAGACCTGAGTGATGAGGAGAAGCAGGAAGAAAACTGCAATATCAGGAATGGTCTTAACTACGCCAGAAAGGTATTGGTTACACAGGAATGTGACATGCTGATTCTGGACGAAATTCTGGGAGCAGTGGAGTTCGGGATCATAACCGAGGAAGAGGTGGAGGAACTGATCCGGACGAAGGATGAGGAGACTGAGCTGATTCTGACCGGTAATGTGGTTCCCGTGCGTCTGAGGGAGGCGGCCGACAGGGTTGTTTCTCTGGAGGTTATAAAATAAAGGCTGTACAGACAGCCCAAAAGTTGCTGATAACACAGGAAGAAAAAGCAGTATTGCAGACATAAGGAGGAGAAAAATGGCTATTTTTACAGGTGCAGGTGTTGCGATCGTTACACCGATGAAAGAAAATGGTGACGTAAATTTTGAAAAACTGGGAGAAATCCTGGAGGAACAGATTAAAGAGGGTACAGATTCCATCGTGATCTGCGGAACCACAGGAGAGTCTTCCACGCTCACCCATGAAGAACATCTGGAGACCATTAAGTACACAATTGACAAAGTGAATAAGAGGATCCCGGTCATCGCCGGAACCGGCTCCAACTGTACGGAGACAGCGATCTACTTATCCACAGAGGCGGAAAAGTATGGTGCAGACGGAGTTCTCCTTGTAACTCCTTACTATAATAAGGCTACTCAGAAGGGCCTCATCGAACATTACACAAAAATTGCTGATTCTATTAAAATTCCAGTGATCCTCTACAATGTGCCAAGCCGCACGGGTATCAATATCCAGCCTAAGACGGTTGCATATTTAGTGGAGCATGTGGAGAACATTGTGGGTATCAAGGAAGCTTCCGGGGACATTGCACAGGTAGCGGAGATGGCTGCCCTGACCAAAGGAAAGCTTGATATTTATTCCGGAAATGACAACCAGATCGTACCGCTTATGTCTTTGGGCGGAAAAGGTGTGATCTCTGTGCTCTCCAACGTTGCGCCAAGATACACCCATGATATGGTAGAAAAATATTTGAACGGGGATGTAAAAGAAAGCTGTGACATGCAGTTAAATGCCATGCCTCTGATCAACGCTCTGTTCCTGGAAGTTAATCCGATTCCTGTAAAAGCTGCCATGAACCTGATGGGCATGGAGGTAGGTCCGCTCCGTTCCCCGCTCACAGAGATGGAAGAAGCAGGCAGGGAAAAGCTGAAAGAGGAAATGGTAAAATTCGGTCTGAAGCTGGCATAATACAAGCCATATCCGTTTCATAAAACCGCCTTTGGCGATGGAGCTTGTGATAGCAAATCTTATGTTTTTGTACAGACGGTGCAGCAAATGTACAGCCCTGTACGGAACAGCTATGAAAGAGGTACAAAAGATGATTAGAATAATTATGAGCGGCTGCAACGGTCATATGGGTCAGGTCATATGCGGACTTGTAAAGGATGACCCGGAGGCTTGTATTGTGGCGGGCATAGATCTTGTTGACAACCGTGACAACGGATATCCGGTGTTCACGAATATAAATGACTGTGATGTGCAGGCAGATGCGATGATTGATTTTTCATCTGCAAAAGCCACAGATTCGGTATTGGCCTATTGTACGGCAAAGAAGCTGCCTCTGGTTCTGTGCACAACAGGGCTTAGCGAGGAGCAGCTTGCGCATGTGGCGGAGGCATCCAAGAGCACCGCAGTGCTGCGTTCTGCCAATATGTCCCTGGGGATCAATACACTTCTGAAGCTGGTGCAGGAGGCTGCTAAGGTTCTGGCCCAGGCAGGCTTTGACATGGAGATCGTTGAAAAGCACCACAACCAGAAGGTGGATGCGCCCAGCGGTACGGCCCTGGCTCTGGCGGACAGCCTGAATGAAGCCATGGACAACCAGTACCATTATGTCTATGACAGGAGCCAGACCCGTGAGAAGCGTGATGCAAAGGAGATTGGCCTGTCTGCTGTCCGCGGTGGAAGCATTGTGGGAGAGCACGAGGTGATCTTCGCAGGTCCGGACGAGGTGATCGAATTTAAGCACACCGCGTACTCGAAGGCCGTATTTGGCAAAGGTGCTGTGGAGGCTGCCAAATTCCTGAAGGGTAAAGGCCCGGGCATGTACAATATGAGCAATGTTATTAATGGCTGATCACTAACGGAAAGTGCGCAGTGGGGGCTTTATACTGTTATGTAAAAATTTTAAATTTAATTTGAAACCGCCGTAAGACTGCGCAGATGCAGTGTTGTTTTACGGCGGTTTTTCCATTTTATCCGGCATATCTGCCCATACATAAATTCTTACGGAAACGCACATATTAATCGTGACAGTAAAAGTGCCAATAAAGAGCCTTTTATCGTTAAGTACAAAGAGGAAAAGGAGAAACGACCATGCGTAAGATGAAGAAACTTTTATTAAGTGTCCTTCTGGCCGGTGTACTGTGCGTGACAGCCGGATGCGGTGCCACAGATAATGGTGACAACAATGCAGCAACAGAGGACAACAAAGCCGGTGACAACAAGGCAGATGACAACAAGAACGGTACAAATGACGCCAACACCACTGACAGGAACAATGAGAATCCTGCCACAGATAACGGCGCAGCCAATGACACAGGTACAGGAAGCGGAGAGGCCGGCACAGGCGACGGCATGGTAGGTGACCTGGGTGAAGACATCAAAGACGGTGTGGAAGACCTGGGCGATGATGTGAAAAACGGAGCAGAGGATGTAGGCGATGCAGTGGAAAATAATGCTGACAATGCCACAGACAACAATGCCAATAACAATAACAACAACACTACCACAAATACTCCGTAATCTCTGTATGCGGCAGATACACCAGGAAACCGGGTATCTGCCACTACATATAGTGTATTGCAAAGTAGGGAAACAATACTCTATACAAAAAACTTATAATGGTTAAAATTTTCTAAAAACTGTTGAACAAACGCAGGAATATTGATATAATAAGAATACATTACAGGAGTAAACAACCTGTAAAATACACGTTAAAGGGGTTGGACATCATGAAGTTTATTATAAGCGGAAGAAACATCGATATTACGGACGGATTAAGAAGTGCGGTAGAGGACAAGCTTGGAAAGCTGGAAAAATTCTTCACAGATGACACCGAGATACATGTAACACTGAGCGTAGAAAAAGAACGTCAGAAAATTGAGGTGACGATTCCGGTAAAAGGTAATATCATCCGCTCTGAACAGGTGAGCAACGATATGTATGTCTCCATTGACCTGGTAGAAGAGATCATCGAAAGACAGTTACGAAAATATAGGAAAAAAATCATCGACAAAAAACAGAACGCAGGGACCTTCCAGCAGGCATTTATGGAGAAGGACTTTGAAGATGAGAATACCAACGAGATCAAGATCATCCGTACCAAGAAATTCGGATTCAAACCTATGTATCCCGAAGATGCATGTGTACAGATGGAACTGTTAGGACACAACTTTTTCGTTTTCCTGAATGCTGAGACGGAAGAAGTGAATGTTGTTTATAAGAGAAAGGGTAATACTTACGGGCTGATCGAGCCGGATTTTAATGAATAACTGGCGACCAAAGAAAATAAGTTTCACGAACTTTCAATTACCATGGATAAAAAAGGCTGCGGAGCGATCCGGAGCCTTTTTTTAGATATTATTATTTTGAGATGTTGAATTCGGCAGTTTCCTGGGCAGTTTTTAATTCTTCTTCCAATGAGGCACCTTTCTGTATTACATTGGACAGGGCAGTGCACATGGCATCTCTGGCATCATAGTAGTATGGGCTGGTTACACTGGATGGAATCTTGGATGAATAGTCTACTATTTTTTTATAAATGGCATCTTTGCCAAAGAAGTCAACGGGTTGTTCATAAAGCGTGGAATCTCCAGCGGGCAGCCATGTGGATAGGGCACCTTTGGAAAGAATATCATCATATAGTTCCGGGCTTCCCGCAAACGTAGATTTAAAGAAATCCTGGGCAAGCTCTTTATCTTTACACTGGGATGTGACTGCCCATGTGGAGCCGCCGTTGCTGGAATAATTTGTTGCATTTGGGGCGTTGTCCAGACGTGGGAGATTGGTGACTGCCCAATTTCCTTTTTGGTCTTCTTTTGCAGCCACAGATGCTATGATCCAGCAGCCATTCATGGCACTGGCGACGGTGCCGTTATTGATCGAGGCAATATACTGGTCCCAGCCGGGCATTTCTTCTAATGTCTTGTCTTTTACCATTTGAATATAGATTGACATACATTCTTTCAGTACATCATTCTGCTCCAGATTTGGACTCCCATCATCATTAAATAGTGAGGCACCGCAGGACTGCAGCATCATCATAATGATATCGGGGGTTGCAGATTTGGCTGTGAGCATGGGCTGTCCTGTTTTTTCTTTCACTATTTTTGCTTTTTCCATGTAATCCGACCATGTAATATCCGTAAAATCTTCCACTGTAAATCCGGCCTGTTCCAAATAGTCGGTGCGCACACAATTGACGGCTGTACCGCTGTCAAAGGGGATTCCCATATTTTTTCCGTTTACAACAGAGTATGAAGTTTTGGCTGCGGAAAACTGGGAAAAGTCAATGCCGGAGTCTGTCAGGTCAGTAAAAATGTCAGGATAATTCTGTGCGAATTTCTGAAAAGAGGCATCCTGGATCAAAAAAATATCCGGCAATGCATCCAGTTCTCCGGCATTTGCAATAGTGGTGAGTTTTGTCTCAATATCCTGGGATTCAATCTCTGTAATCTCTACATGGAATCCTTCATGTCCGTCTGCCGCGTAAAGTTCAGCTGCTTTCTTGATTGCATAGATATTAAAATTGGGATCCCATGTCCAGACCGTTAATGTGCTGTCGGTGGTATCTGAGGTTTTGTTTTTTGGTGTGTCCTTTTCCTCGGCGGATGGATTATCAGGTTTCTTACCGCAGGAAGATGCCGAAAAAACCATAAGACAAGTGAGAATAACTGCGATCATTTTTCTTTTCATAGTGTTAAAACCCTCCTTCTTAACAATAAATGGTAGTTTTCCGTTAGTCAGCCGGTATGAGATTCTCCAGAATCATGCACTGGCGGGGCTGCATGGAAATAAGGCCGTACATTCTTGCTCCGCTTATGATGTCATGATATGAATGGTCCAAATTTATATTTACCGATTCATTATTATGATTCATTAGGAATGTATAGTTTTTTCCGCTTTTGATACGAAATGCAATTTCCACATTTTCAGGCAGATCATATTGAGTAAGCTGCAGGTCGCGGCAGATATCTGACAGTAGTTTTTTGATAAATCCATGCTCCGGGCTTGTGCCGATATAATAGGCGTGTCCGTCTCCGTAAGTATTGACAGTCACACATGGAGTATTCCGGTAAAAATCTTTTCCATATAGACCAATGGCCTTGGCTGTCTCCAACCGGATCAGGTCACAGACTTCGCCACAATCGTATTGAGACCCGTCCTTTAGAACAATACTGTTTCTCATGTCCGGATACATGCCGTCTATCTCTTCCACCCAAAGGCCGAGAACATCACGAAAGGCGCCGGGATAGCCTCCCAATATTACATTATCGGTTCTGTCCGTGATTCCGCTCAGGAAGGTAGTAAGGAATGTACCGCCGGCATTTACATAGTCTTTTACTTTTTCTGAGAACTCGTGAGAGCACATGTAAAAGCAAGGTGCTGCGATCAGGTCGTACTGTTTATCCATGCAGGTGGATTCACAGACAACGTCCACAGGTATACCCATTTCATAGAATGCACGGTAGTATTTTAAAATTTGATCGTAATATTTCAGATGGCAGTTGTGAATGGCAGAGCCTTCCAATGCCCACCAATTCTCCCAGTCAAATAAAATTGCGGCTCTGGCATCCGGCATGGCACCTTCCACAGTACTTCCCAACCGTTCAAACTGCTCTCCCAGCTGAATCAGTTCATTACCCATCCGGGTATCGAGCCTTCCGCTGTGGGGAATCATAGCCCCATGAAATTTCTCCACTCCGCCTCTGGACTGCCTCCATTGGAAAAATAGATTGCTGTCTGCACCGTGGGCGGTACTCTGCCAGCAGATATCTGCCACCTCACCGGGACGTTTTATAGGACCGTAATCTTCCCATGAGATATTTCCGGGATTCTGTTCCATCATGAGGAAGGGCTGAGATTTCATGGAGCGCATCAGATCGTGGATAAAGGCAGGTTTATACATTGGTGTATGAAAGGTGGGATAATTGTCCCAGGAAATCACATCAATTGCTTTTGAGATTTCCCAGTAATCATAAGTCTTTACCAAATCAGAGAAATTATTGGTAACGGGAAGGCTGGAATATTTTCTGATTTCCCTCTTCTCATTTTCAATGCAGGAACGGACACTGCTGCTCATAAAGCGCATGTAGTCAATATACTGTCCTTGAAAACAGGCTACATCCCGTCCTGCAAGCTGGTTTCTTTTAATATCCGTAAGATAACTTGGGGGAAGTATTTGGGAAAAGCTGGTGTATGTATGTCCCCAGAAAGCAGTGTTCCATGCAGTGTTTACCGCATCAATGTCCTTGTATTTCTTTTGGAGCCAGTTTCGGAATTCCTCTGCGCAGGCAGGACAGTAGCAGTAAAAATGGTATTCATTATTAATGTGCCAGAGCTTTACGGCAGGATGATGCCCGTAACGTTTTGCGAGTTCACCGGCAATTCTTGCAGAGTATTTACGATACACACGACTATTCGGGCAGATCTTCTCCCGTGAGCCCCCCTGCACTCTGCGGCCCTCGATGTCAACATGCATAATATCAGGATACTTATGCTCTAACCAGTACGGCATTGCTGTAGTAGGGGTTGCAAGTATAACGTCAATATGTTCTTGATATAAGCGGTCGAGAACCTGGTCCATCCATTCAAATTGAAATACACCATCTTCAGGCTCCAGTTTCGGCCATGCAAAAACGCCTACCGTTGCACAATTGACATGCATTTGTTTCATCAGACGGATATCTTCATCAATTGTCTCAGGGTTCCATTGTTCCGGGTTATAATCTCCTCCATACCACATAATTTTCTAGTCCTCCTTTAGATTTTAAATGGTCCTATAATGTACCATTTATAAATTGGTATACTAAAATAATAATACCTATAAGGCGAAAAAGCAACCATTTATTCCGAAAATATATACCAATACTTAGGGGGAAGAATTGTGAAAAAGTAACATATAGTGGTCAAAACATAATGTTCGGTTGCTTAGTGTGGTACATTATTGGTATAATACTTAATAAATGATCATGTACCGGATATAAAGAAGTATCGGAATTGAGGAGACCAGAAATGATTGATAAAGATAAAAATAAACCCATTTATAAACAGTTGGTGGATGAAATCCTGGATGATATTAAACAAGGCAGATTAAATCCGGAAGATAAACTGCCAACGGAAAGAGAACTGGCTGAACGTTTGGGGATTTCCCGGGGAACCGTAAAAAAAGCATATAAGGAGCTTGCTGACAACGGGGTAATTGAAGTGATACAGGGAAGTGGTTCGTATATACATAACAATGAAATAATGACGGGAAATGAGAAGCGCCTGGCTGCTATTGAACTGCTGGACAATCTTCTCGATACATTAGAAGACTGGAATTTTTCCGTACCGGAAATTCTGAATCTGATGAAGATCAGCCTTGCAAAAAGAGAGGGAGGGAAAGAAGGGCTGCGTGTGGCGGTGATCGATTGCAATGCAGAGTCTCTGGAAATTTTCAAGAAACAGCTGTTATACATACCGGATATCAGTATATCCGCATTTTTAGTGGAGACAATACTGCTGGATGACAATCCACAGGCTTTATTATCCAGCTATGATTTGATCCTTACAACAACAACACATTACGAACAGGTAGCGGAGCATATCAAAGAACAGAAAGAGATTTTGGTAAAAGTGGCCGTGGCACCCAGCAGAGATACCATCGTGAATATTTCCAGACTAGATCCGTCCTCATCGGTTGGGATTTTCTGCAGGACGAATAAGTTCGCTCAGATAATTACGGATCAGCTGGCATATTTCCTGCCAAAACTGAAATCTGTCAGCACTCATTTTGAGAACACCCTATCCGTAGAGGCAGATAGTATGCTGCTGAGACAGTATGATGCAATTGTCATTAATCCCGATTCCATTCTGTTGGAACAACGGGTGGCAGATGGTTTGCTGGAACAGTATATTGCAAAGGGCGGGAAAGTAATACCTTTTCATTATTTGATTGATAATGGCAGTTTGATATATTTAGAGGAACGGATCACGGCAGTCCTGAAAGAGAAGCAGGTCGGCTGTAATATGGAGTCTGGCCGCTGAGCCTGCGCTTTTTTTTGTTGTTTTCAAAGAAAGAAAGTGTTACAATGTAAAGTAATGTGGAATAATATCCACGAAAATAGGTTTTCCTATTTGTACGGAAACCCTACAGCAGTCTGAAAATTGGAAAATTAGGAGCATAAAACATGAGTTTAGTTCAAAAAATGTTTGGAACCCACAGTGAGAGGGAATTAAAGCGTATCACTGCCACTGTGGACAAAATCGAAGCTCTGCGCCCCACCATGCAGGCGTTAAGTGACGACGAGCTGCGCGGTAAGACCAGGGAATATAAAAAACGTCTGGAAGAAGGAGAGACACTGGATGACCTGCTGCCGGAAGCGTTTGCTACGGTGAGAGAGGCTGCCAAGCGTGTGCTGAATATGGAGCACTACAGGGTGCAGCTCATCGGCGGTATTATCCTTCATCAGGGCCGTATTGCCGAGATGAAGACAGGTGAAGGTAAAACCCTTGTTTCCACACTCCCTGCATATTTAAATGCGCTGGAAGGACAAGGCGTACACATTGTAACCGTCAACGATTACCTGGCACACCGTGATGCGGAGTGGATGGGCAAGGTTCATGAATTTCTGGGACTGACCGTGGGTGTGGTCCTGAATTCCATGAAAAATGACGAGAGACGTGCGCAGTACGCATGTGATATCACTTATGTGACCAACAACGAGCTGGGATTTGACTACCTGCGTGACAACATGGTGATCTACAAAGAGCAGCTTGTACAGAGAGATCTGCATTATGCCATCATTGATGAGGTGGACTCTGTACTGGTCGATGAGGCAAGAACACCTCTTATTATTTCCGGACAGAGCGGAAAGTCTACCCGTCTCTACGAAGTCTGCGATATACTGGCAAAACAGCTGGAACGCGGTGAGGCCAGCGGGGAAATGACAAAGATGACAGCCATCATGGGTGAGGAGATCATCGAGACCGGAGATTTCATTGTCAATGAGAAGGACAAGATCGTCAACCTGACTGAGCAGGGTGTCCATAAAGTAGAGAAATTCTTCAGCATTGAAAACCTGGCAGATCCGGAGAATCTGGAGATCCAGCATAATATCATTCTTGCGCTGCGTGCCCACAACCTCATGTTCCGTGACCAGGATTATGTGGTAAAAGACGACGAAGTCCTGATCGTGGATGAGTTCACGGGACGTATCATGCCGGGACGCCGTTACTCAGACGGTCTTCACCAGGCGATCGAGGCAAAAGAGCATGTAAAGGTGAGACGAGAGAGCAAGACCCTTGCCACCATCACCTTCCAGAACTTCTTCAACAAATATGACAAGAAGTCAGGTATGACCGGTACTGCGCTCACAGAGGAGAAAGAGTTCCGTGACATTTACGGCATGGATGTTATTGAGATCCCCACCAACAAGCCGGTGGCGCGTATCGACAGTGACGATGCTGTTTATATGACAAAGAAAGAAAAATTCAGTGCGGTGGTTGAGGCCATCAAAGAAGCACATGCCAAAAAACAGCCGGTACTGGTTGGTACCATTACCATTGAGACCTCCGAGCTGTTAAGCCGTATGCTGAAACGTGAGGGCATCCAGCACCAGGTATTGAACGCCAAATTCCATGAGATGGAGGCTGAGATCGTGGCCCATGCCGGTGAGGCAGGAACAGTTACCATTGCCACCAACATGGCCGGCCGTGGTACGGATATTAAGCTGGACGATGTGTCCAGACAGGCAGGCGGTCTGAAGATCATCGGTACGGAACGTCATGAGTCAAGGCGAATTGATAACCAGCTGCGAGGCCGTTCCGGACGTCAGGGAGACCCGGGTGAATCACGTTTTTATATTTCCTTGGAAGATGATCTGATGCGTTTGTTCGGTTCCGAGAAGCTGATGTCCGTGTTCAAATCCCTGGGCGTTGCGGAAAACGAGCAGATCGAGCATAAAATGCTCTCCAGTGCCATTGAGAAAGCACAGAAGAAGATCGAGGGCAACAACTACGGCATCCGTAAGAACCTGCTGGAGTATGACCAGGTAAACAACGAGCAGCGCGAGATCATTTATAAAGAAAGACGCCGGGTTCTGGACGGAGAGAACATGCGGGAATCTATCTACAAGATGATCACCGATACCGTGGAACATGCGGTTGACATGTGCATCTCTGATGACCTGGATTCTGAAGAATGGGATCTGGGAGAACTGGACAGTGTCCTTCTTCCCACTATTCCGCTGCAGCCGATCACAAAGGAAAAAGTAAAAGGTCTGAAGAAGAACCAGTTAAAACAGAATCTCAAAGAAGAGGCAGTCAAGCTCTACGAGGAAAAAGAGGCAGAGTTTCCGGAACCGGAGCAGCTTCGTGAACTGGAGCGTGTCATCCTTCTAAAGGTCATTGACCAGAAGTGGATGGACCACATTGACGATATGGACCAGCTCCGCCAAGGTATCGGTCTGCAGGCATATGGCCAGCGTGATCCAAAGGTAGAGTATAAGATGCAGGCATATGAAATGTTTGACACCATGATCTCCGCTATCCAGGAGACCACCCTGCGTCTGCTGTACCACGTAAGGATCGAGCAGAAGGTGGAGAGAGAGCAGGTTGCCCAGGTGACAGGCACCAACAAGGACGAAACAGGTCCTAAAAAACCGGTGCAGCGAGCAGAGAAAAAGGTATATCCAAATGATCCCTGCCCCTGCGGAAGCGGTAAGAAATATAAACAGTGCTGCGGCAGAAAGCCGGTTTAAACAGCACACAAAAAAGACCACAGTAAGATACGGGGCTGTTACATCCGGGGGATTTTCCGGGCTGCAACGGCCCCGGTATATGTCAGTATACGGATGTGTACAGAACACATCCTATGTGAGCAGGAAGGTGAGAAAATGGGACAGATGGTGGATTTCACCATGGAGCGCGAGGGTCTGGTAAAACCCGGCGACCGCGTAGAGCTGAAAGAAGATAGGGCCAGCACCATGTCAGGTATGATGTATTATTATACCATCAAGGATGCCATAGCCATGTCCAGCAATCTGAAACGGCCGCTCACAAAGCTTGCAGGCATTGTGCGCAAGGTCGAACAGCAGGTATCCATTTACATGGTGACTGTGGAGATCGACGAAGAATAAAAATAAAAAAATATTCACAGAAAGAGGTGAAGCTAAATGGTAGAATTAGACCAGTTCAAATATACTTTGAACAACTACACAGGACCATTAGTGGAAGTGAGGGATTCACTTTAACCTGGCTAATAAGGAAAAGCGGGTTGAAGAATTAGAGAGGGAAATGGAGGCACCGGATTTCTGGGATAACCCGGAGCGGTCCCAGAAAATGATGAAGGAGCTGAGCACCCTCAAAGAAGATATAGAGATTTACAACAAACTCCAGAACCAGAAGGAAGAGATCGAGCTGATGATCGAGATGGGATACGAGGAGAATGACGCCTCCGTCATCCCGGATATCCAGGAAATGCTGGATGAGTTTATCACGGATTTTGAAAATATCCGTGTGAAAACACTTCTGTCAGGAGAATATGACAAGGACAACGCCATTGTCACCCTCCATGCAGGGGCCGGCGGAACAGAGTCCTGCGATTGGGCAAGCATGCTGTACCGTATGTATATGAAGTGGGCGGACCGCCATGGCTTTAGCACAGAGGTTCTGGATTATCTGGACGGGGACGAGGCAGGGATCAAGTCTGTGACTTTCCAGGTCAACGGGGAAAACGCCTACGGATATCTGAAGTCTGAAAAAGGCGTTCACCGTCTTGTCCGTATTTCACCGTTCAATGCAGCGGGAAAACGCCAGACTTCTTTTGTGTCCTGCGATGTTATGCCGGATATTGAGGAGGATGTGGACGTTGAGATCAAAGATGATGATCTGAGGATAGATACCTACCGTTCCAGCGGTGCGGGCGGACAGCATATTAATAAAACCTCCTCCGCCATACGAATCACCCATCTCCCCACAGGGATCGTGGTACAGTGCCAGAACGAGAGGTCACAGTTCCAGAATAAAGACAAAGCCATGCAGATGCTGAAAGCAAAGCTGTATCTTCTGAAACAGCAGGAGCAGGAACAGAAACTCTCCGGCATCCAGGGAGAACTGACGGACATTGGCTGGGGCAGTCAGATCCGTTCTTATGTTATGCAGCCCTACACTATGGTGAAGGACCATCGCACAAACGAGGAATCCGGAAATGTGGATGCGGTCATGAACGGTGCCATTGATAACTTTATCAATGCCTATTTAAAGTGGATTGCTTTGGGAAATAAGAAAAACAGTTGATAAAATTGCCTAAATGTGCTAATATCTTTTGGAGACATACAAATGTATTTCAAGAACAAACAAAGGGGAAGAAAATGTCGGACAATAAAAGGTATTTTGTAGTAACAGAAAAAGCAGTGCCGGAAGTCCTCTTGAAGGTAGTGGAAGCCAAGAAACTACTGGAATCCAAGAGGTCTGTTACGGTGCAGGAAGCAGTGGAAGCTGTGGGTATCAGCAGAAGTTCCTTTTATAAATATAAGGATGATATCTTTCCTTTTAAAGAAAAGACCAAAGGACAGAACATTACATTCATACTTCAGATGGATGACGAGCCTGGGCTGCTCTCTGCGGTATTAAGGACCATTGCCCAGTATCATGGCAACATTCTGACCGTACACCAGAGTATTCCCATCAACGGGATAGCCAGTCTGACTATCAGCGTGGAAATCCTGCCCACACAGGGGGATGCGGAGACTATGGTGGATGAAATAGAGCACATTGAGGGCGTACATTATCTGAAAATCTTAGGCAGGGAGTAAAAGCATGATACAGATAGCAGTTTTAGGATACGGAACCGTAGGTTCAGGCGTTGTGGAAGTCATCAACACCAATCATGAGAGCATCAACAAGAAGGCCGGCGAGGAGATCAACATCAAATACGTGCTGGATCTGAGAGAATTTCCGGGAGATCCGGTAGAAGATGTTCTTGTGCATGATTATGAGACCATTATCAATGACCCGGAAGTACAGATCATCGTGGAGGTCATGGGAGGTGTGGAGCCTGCTTATACCTTTACAAAGCGTGCGCTGGAGGCAGGCAAATGTGTCTGCACATCCAACAAAGAGCTGGTTGCAAGACACGGACTGGAGCTTCTTGAGATCGCCAGAGAAAAAGACATCAACTATTTATTTGAGGCAAGCTGCGGCGGAGGGATCCCCATTATCCGTCCACTGAACTCTTCTCTGACAGCGGACGAGATTGACGAGATTTCCGGTATATTAAACGGAACAACCAACTATATCCTCACCAAAATGGCGGAAGAGAATGCAGATTTTGAGGATGTGCTGAAAGAGGCACAGGAGAAAGGCTACGCAGAGCGCAATCCGGAGGCGGATGTGGAAGGCTATGATGCCTGCAGGAAAATTGCCATTCTCTCCTCCCTGGCATTCGGATGCCATGTGGATTATGAGGATATTTATACAGAGGGTATCACTAAGATCACGGTGGAGGATGTGAAATATGCCAAAGGCATTGGCATGAGCATCAAACTGCTGGCAACCAGCAAAAGGGAAGACGGCAAATTTTATGCCATGGTAAGCCCGGCCCTGGTAGGGCAGGACAGCCCTCTCTACAGCGTAAACGGCGTATTTAACGCTATTTTCATACACGGTAATGTGCTGGGCGATGCCATGTTCTACGGCAGCGGCGCAGGCAAGCTTCCCACTGCAAGCGCGGTGGTGGGTGATGTGGTTGACTGTGCAAAACATCTGCACAGAAATATCATGATGAGCTGGAGCAGCAAACGTCTGGAACTGATGGACATCAAAGATGTGGAGCATCCTTTCTTTGTGCGCATCAAAGGCAGCATGACAGGCGATATCGGCAGTGTGGAAGACGTGTTTGGAAAAGTTAAAACAGTGGGTGTGCCCGATGTGGCGGGAGAATTTGGTTTTGTCACAGCGCCCATGAGCGAGGCGGCATTTGAAGAGAAAGCTGCCAAACTTCCGGACATTATCACAAGAATCCGCGTTCGTGCATAGAGGTGCTGAGAATGAAATACGTTTTGATATTAGGCGACGGAATGGCTGATGAGCCGCTTCAAGAACTGGGAGGCAGGACGCCTCTGGCGTATGCCCATACTCCCGCCATGGATGAATTGGCTGGTCTGTCGGAAATCGGCATGGTAAAGACCGTACCGGATGGGATGAATCCCGGAAGCGACACAGCGAACCTGTCAGTTCTCGGCTACGACCCCAAGGTATACTACTCAGGGCGTTCTCCCTTGGAGGCGCTGAATATCGGTGTGGAAATGAAAGACGGGGATGTTGCTATCCGCGCCAACATTGTCACACTCTCCGAGGAAGAGGAGAATTACGAGGACAAGAGGATTTTAGACCACAGTTCCGATGAGATCAGCACAGAGGACGCTGCGGTGTTATTAGAAGCGGTGAAAAAAGAGCTGCAGAACGAAATGTTCCAGTTCTATGTGGGAACCAGCTACCGTCACTGCCTGATCTGGGCAAAAGGCGATGTGGTGCCTTTGACACCGCCCCACGATATCCGTGGAAAAGGTATTAAAGACTATCTGCCCAAGGAACAGCTTCTTTTGGACATGCAGAAAAAGAGCTATGAGATTCTGGCCCATCATCCTCTGAATGAGGAGAGAAAGAAAAATGGCCTGAATCCGGCAAACAGCTTGTGGTTCTGGGGTGCGGGGACAAAACCTGCCCTGTCTTCTTTTGAGGAAAAATACCACAAGAAAGGCGCCATGATCTCCGCAGTGGATCTGTTAAAAGGAATTGCGGTGGGCACGGATATGTATAATATCACTGTGGAAGGCGCAAACGGCGGCCTGAACACTAACTATGAAGGAAAAGCACAGGCGGCTGTGGACGCACTGCTGAAAGAGGGATACGATTTTGCGTATATCCATGTGGAGGCACCGGACGAGATGGGCCACCAGGGCAGTGTGGAAAAGAAAATAAAAGCGATCGAATACCTGGACGCCAGGGTGATCCGGCTGGTAAAAGATGCGCTGGATGCATCCGGTCAGGAGTACAGAATGCTGGTACTGCCGGACCATCCGACCCCTATCTGTGTGAAGACACATACAGCCAACCCGGTTCCTTATCTCTTGTATGACAGCAGGAGACAGGAGACACATGGCTGGATGTATAATGAGGATGAGGCTTCTAAGAGCGGGAAGCTGGTGGAAAAAGGGCATGAGCTGATGGGGTATTTGTTTGAGATGTAGAGGAATATAGAAGAGCAGAATGGCGGTGCATGGGCACTGGCTGTTCTGCTCTTTTTTATACGGGGTTTTTGCAGTCCCGTTTGGTGATGGGAATCGAATCATTTCATTGCAGATTAAAAAGGCACAAATGTGCGAATATAGAAGTGTTTATATGGCGGCTGAAAAAGAACGTAAAATAAACTATATAATTCGTAAAGAGTTGACTTATAAATTACCACACAATACAGGTAAGGAGATGGAATGAAATGAGTAAAGTGACTGAGATGACAAGAGAGAAATGGATCATGGATACCTTTCCCGAATGGGGAACCTGGCTGAATGAGGAAATTGAGCAGGAGCAGGTAAGACCCGGAACCATTGCAATGTGGTGGCTTGGCTGTACGGGAATCTGGATGAAAACACCGGAAAACTGCAATATTACCATTGACTTATGGTGCGGAAATGGGAAGAGGACACATGGTGACGGAAAAATGAGGGAAGGGCATCAGATGGCAAATATGAGTGGTGCCAGGAATATGCAGCCCAATCTAAGAGCTGTTCCTTTCGTACTGGATCCTTTTGCCGTAAAACACGTAGATGCTGTATTAGCTACCCATTATCATCAGGACCATATGAGTGCAGAGTTTGCAGCCCATGTACTGCAGAGTAATATGACGACAAGAGATGAAGATGGAAAAGAGGTTCCCATTCCTTTTATCGGACCCCAAAAATCAGTAGAGACATGGGTGAAGTGGGGCGTTCCACAAGAGCGGTGCATACAGGTAAAACCAGGTGATAAAATAAAAATAAAAGATTTGGAGATCATCTGCCTGGATTCTTTTGACAGGACCTGTCTGGTCACCACAGACTCTGCCGGTCCCGACAGGGAGGAACTGACGGGAATCTGTCCTGTGGATATGGACGAAAAGGCTGTGAATTATCTCATAAAAACACCGGGAGGAAATATTTACCACAGCGGAGATTCACACTATTCAATCTACTTTGCCAAGCATGGAAAGGATAATGATATTGATGTGGCATTCGGTTCTTACGGGGAAAATCCCGTAGGGATAGCGGATAAGATGACCTCCTGTGATATACTCAGAATGGCCGAAGCGCTTAGATGTAAAGTTGTCGTTCCAATCCATTATGATGTATGGAGTAATTTTATGGCTGATGTCAATGAAATCCGTGTTCTTTATGAGATGAAAAAAGAGAGGCTGGCTTATCGGTTTCATCCGTTTTTCTGGGAAGTGGGAGGGAAATATGTATATCCCACAGACAAAGAAAAGATGGAATATCATCACAGAAGAGGGTTTGAAGATTGTTTTGAACATCCCCAGAATATTCCTTTCCGTTCGTGTCTGTAGTTAGGGGGATTGTATGGAGAAAGAATACACATTAGGATTATATGAGAAGGCAATGCCGGAAAGATTAAGCTGGAAGGAAAAGCTTGAAGCAGCTAAAGCCGCCGGGTTTGATTTTGTGGAGGTCAGTATTGACGAGACAGATGAAAAACTGTCGCGTCTTGATATGAGCCAGGCAGAGAGATTGGAAATGCTTAATCTTATGCGCATTGTGGGAATCCCAATAAGAACCATGTGTCTGAGCGGGCACAGGAAATATCCTCTGGGCAGTCACGAAGATAAAATACAGCAAAAAAGCATGGAAATCATGAAAAAGGCAATTCGGCTTGCAGATGATCTTGGGATTCGCATTATCCAGTTGGCGGGTTATGATGTCTATTATGAAGAATCAGATGAGGTATCCAGAAATAATTTTATTAGAAATTTAAAGAAAGCTGCAGAGATGGCAGCAGAGGCGGGTATCATAATAGGTTTTGAAACTATGGAGACGGAATTTATGAACACGGTGCAAAAAGCTATGGAATATGTGGCAGCAGTGTCCTCTGCCTATTTAGAGGTGTATCCTGATATCGGTAATATCACAAATGCTGTAAGCGGAAAAAAAGAGGCGGTCATGAAGGATTTGTACTGTGGAAAAGGACATTTGGTAGCCATGCATTTAAAGGAAACGAAACCCGGAATCTTCAGGGAAGTGGAATTTGGAAAAGGACATGTGGACTTTCAGACAGCAATAGAGACGGCCTGGGAGCTGGGAATCAGGAAATTTGTGACAGAGTTCTGGTACACGGGAAATCAAAACTGGGAGGGGGATCTTCTGGAGGCAAGGCGGATGATGTCAGATATTCTCGATAAGCAGAGAGGGGTAAAACAGGAGGCGGTTTGAGATGAAGGTTGAGAAAAAAGTGATTGGACATCTGGAAAAGTGTTACGCTGTTGCACCGTTGTTTTATAATAATGCCAACCATATTCTGGTAGCGGCGGAGAAGAAAGCGTCCTGTCTTTTGTTTGATTTGGAGGGAAACCGGGAGGATGTTGTGTGGACAGCGCCAGGGGGAACTATGAGTATGGTTCAGGTACCCGGAAGTAACGGGCAGTTTTTAGCAACTCACAGGTTTTATTCCCCCAATGATTCAGAGGATGCGGAGATTGTCTGCGTAACTCCGGGAGCAGAAGGCGGCTGGGCAGTCAATACAGTGGTCAAACTGCCTTTTGTACATAGGTTTGATATTCTGGAGAGGAACGGGGTCCATTATCTTATTGCCTGTACCTTGAAATCCGCTCATGCGTATAGGGATGACTGGTCTTCTACGGGCAAAGTGTATGCAGCCGTTTTGCCGGATGATTTGACAGTCTTTAGTGAGAGGGATCAGCTTCATTTGGAGGTGATTTGCAGCGGACTTACAAAAAACCATGGATACTGCCGGGTTGCAGAAGAAGGGTGGGAAACTGCGGTCATTTCTGCAGAGGAGGGAATATTCCATTTCATTCCGCCTGCAGATAGCTGTGGGGAATGGGAGATACAAAAAATACTGGATGTACCCGGCAGTGACAGTGTTTTGATTGATTTGGATGGTGACGGAATAAAGGAGCTGGCTGTGATATCTCCGTTCCACGGTGATACGATCAGTATCTATAAAATATGTAACAATGTTTTTCAAAAGGCATATACTTACGGAAAACCCGCAGAGTTTTCCCATGCCATTTTCGGAGGGGAACTGTGCGGGAGACCGACAGTAGTGATAGGGCACAGAAAAGGTGAGCGCAGCCTCATCGCATTTTCATTCTGTCCCAAGACAGGTACTTACACCAGCCAAATATTAGACAGTGGATGCGGGGCGGCAAATATATATAAATATAACAAAGGAAAAGATGCGTATATTGTGGCTGCTAACAGGGAAAAAGATGAAATAGCATTGTATAAAATCACAAATTCGGAAAAGTAAAATATTTCCCGCATAAAAATAGCCTTGAAATTAGAAAATAAAAATGTTATAGTAAAAATAGAAAAAGAACAAGCGCCCGTAAGAGGGTTGACCTGTTATTTAAGTAGAAAAACCACCCTATCACACTGGTCAAAGTATAAGGGTGGTTTTTTTATGCAAATCTAATGACTAATCAAATAAATGAATGTCAGTAGTGCAATTAAAAATAATCCGAACTGTATTAGATCATTAAAACTAAAATTGTTCTTCATAAGCACCACCCCCATTCTATGTAGAATGAAGGTCAACCCACCCTATAACACGCTTGTTCCTTAAAATCAATATATCATTATTGGCATGGAAAGTCAATGCGGTAGAATGATAAAGTATATATTTTTATATACAATTTTATCGAAGTGTTATATAATGAAATAGTCAGGTGAATACCTGTGGATTGAAAGGATAATATTGTTTATAAAGAAGAGGTCTCCATTTAGATAAATGGTTATCCTCTTCTTTGTTATGTTGATAATTCAAAGGGTTTGAGAAAATATAGATTTAATTATAATATTACTGCAGCAGATTCAACACAGCGGTTGCCGTTGTTCCGTCAGTTACCAGTGTATCGACCAGATTCCCTTTTATTGCAGACAGGATCGCTTGTGCCTTTAGGGGAGAAGAGGCGACCACCACCACATCAGGCACGCTTTTTATAAATTTAATAGGGATACTCACACATTTCTGATTCCAGGTACATTCAATTTCAATTCCTTCTTTGTCATAAAAGTGGGCAAACATCGACCCCACGGCACCTTTCTGAATCAATTCCCCATATAGCTCAGGCGTCATATAACCAAGCCAAATATCCTTCTCCCCCACGCGTTCCACATCAATTACGCTGGTTATTATCATATCGGAAAACATTCCTTTATTTAAAATCACGGCATTATTACTGTCCTTACAGATTTTCTCACGTACATAGTCATCTTCAATATAGAGGGGCATATTCAGAAAGTCAGCATGTCCCTGCAGACGGTCTGCCATCCCGGCAACAATGGACTGGGGAGTGCAGTTTGGCGTTTTACAAGGGACAGCGCCCATTAACTGAACAATATCAATGGGCATATCCGCGGGATATAAAAACTTAAGCATATCCGCCAGAGTGGTGCCCCAGGCAGTTCCGATAACCATGTTTTTTTTCAGATGGTCCATCACATAAGTGGCAGCCAGGTTAGCCACATCTCTTTGCAAAAACCGCAGGTCTCGGTTTCGATTGTTCAGTATCAGTACGTTTTTCAAAGGAAAACGGCTGAGAAAACGCTCCTCCAATTCATAATGCCGGTTATATTTTTCGTAGCTGTAATCAATGGTTATCTTTACGATTCCTTTTTCCATTGCTTCCTTCAAGAGGCGTGACACGCGGGTTCTGGAAAGATACAGCCGGTCAGCTATCTCGGACTGGTCTAATCCCCTTTCGTAATAATCACAGGCTACCTCTGCAAGAAGACTTAATTTTTTAAGTTCTTTCTCGGTCATAGTAAATACCTCTTCTATTAATCTGAAAACAGTATAGCATGTTTGGAAATATTGGGAAAGAGATAAGTTGAGAAAATAATGGTGGGAAAATTTTGTGGGAAATTCCGAAGAAAAACGCACATTTGTGCAAAAAGCCTATAAAATGTGTGTAGTCAAACAGACATGGTATAGTAAAGTCATAAAAATTCAAAGAGACATGAAGTTAAGGAGGAAATTGGGAAATGGCAGAAAACTACAGAGAGCCGGAAATAATTTTTGACGGGTGGGCAGCCCAGGAAGGGACAGGCATCATAGTCACAGGAGCCGCAAGCGGTATTGGAGCGGCTACAGCCATTCTGGCAGCGCAGGAAGGACTTAAAGTAGCAGCATGGGATATGTATGCAGAGGGAATACGGGAGACTATAGAGCGGGCCGGCAGCGCAGGCAGGAACATGAAACCTATACAGGCTGACTTAGCCTCTGATTCGGATGTTGCGCGGGCTATGAAGGAAACACTTGATTTTTGCAGGCCGCTGTATCTGGCAAATGTCGCAGGTCCTAAAATGTTGAACAGCCATTGGGAGTTTGAAGAAGTTATAGCTATAGCAGTCGGTTTAATACACAGATTGTGCCGTGCTTTTGAGGCAACAGACCCGGGTCCGGGATCAGCCATTGTAAATGTAGCGGCTCTTGCAGGCGTTTGGGAGGGCGGTGGAGGAGACCCCTGGTATGCGGCTGCAAAATCGGCCATCGCAGGTTATACCAGGCACCAGGCCGTAGAATTGAACGGAAAGACCAGAATCAACTGTGTCTGCCCAGGAGGTCCCATTCATACCCCAAGAAACCATAGTGCTGTGGAGGGGGATTTCATGCAGCATCTGATCGAGATCAACCCAATGGGCAGACCGGGACGGCCGGAGGAGGAGGCAGCAGCCATCATGTTTCTCCTGTCCCCTGCCTCAAGTTATATCAATGGAGTGATTCTGCCGGTTGACGGGGGGCTGCATCTGGCCAGATAAATTGTGAGGAGATGGAACAATGATTACAGAAACCAGAAAAAGAGATGTATTTAAAAACTTACAGAAGCTGGAAGCATATCAGGAGATTCAGAATGAAATGGGGAGAACGGTGGCCGCCTTTAATTTCAGACAGGCTGACAGAATTCTTGCACATTTTGCACTGGAAGAGGAAGATGTATCCCTGGAATATGCAGATGAAGGTGTTTTCCGGGGCCCGGAAGCGGTTCGAGTGATTGTGGAGGAAACGGCAGGGAAAAAGCCGGTGAAGGGAGAGATGCTGGATGTGCAGCTCACAACCCCTATGGTCGAGGTGGCAGAAGATTTAAAAACCGCTAAAGCGGTCTGGTGGTGTCCGGGAGGCGGGGCAATTGCCCGTGAAGACAGAGAGCCGGAGGCAATCTGGGCCTGGGGCATGATCGGTGCAGATTTTATTAAAATAGGTGAAGAGTGGAAAATATGGCATTTTCATTATTTCCGTTATATCAAATGTTCTTATGACAAGGGCTGGACAGAGGATACCAGTATGATCAACAGGCCCAATATTCCCATGCATCCGTTGGCAAAACCGACAACCTACCATAATCCGTATTCTCCTCTTGCAGTCAGGGAAGGCATCCCTGCTTGTCCAAGGCCGTATGCGGTCCATGAGGGCACTGCGGACTGGATGCTTTGCAAAGACAAGACGAAATAGAAAGTGAGGGAGCAGATATGGGGATTAGCATGGAGGATATCAACGGGCTTGGTGAAATGGAGTTTGCCCGGCTGGAACAGAGGGTGGAAAAACTTCTCTCCGTGTGGGAAATTAAAAATCTAAGAGGGCAGGCTGCCATATTTCATGATGACCAGCATATAGGGGAGAAAAGAAGAGAGCTAAAAGCGCTGAAGCATCCCGATTTTGATGTAAAGGGAGAGATGGAATTCAGGGCAAAGGCTGTTGTGGACAGCCTGGAGGGAAATTCTCTGATCCATCCATTGACAACACCTATTATAGAAGTAGATGAGGACTGTACAAAAGCCAGGGCAGTCTGGTGGTCATTGGGAGTGGAAGGGCTATCCAAATTCCGTGAAAAGCCCATGGCATTGATCAGCCTGGGTATGGTGCCCGGAACCCATGTAAAGGAAGACGGGGAATGGAAAATATTATCCGGCGCATGGCAGAGAACTACAAAAAATGAATATCACCAGGGATGGGTGAGAAATATGGAACCCACTAATACGAGGCCTCCCCTTACACCTGAACAGGACAGAAGTTTTCTGGGAAAGTATGCTTATCAGAAAGCTGAAGTGAGAAAACCGGTACCGGAGCCGCCCAGAAAGGACACATGGAAAATGTTTCCAGTTGAGACGGATAACGACTGGATGTATATTAACCTTATGACAAAAAAAGGTTAGGAAAAGGGAGGTGGAATATGGCTAGATATACATTGAAAAGATTTCTCCAGATTATTCCTGTTTTGATCGGGGTTTCTTTTCTGGTCTTTCTTCTCTTATATTTATCACCGGGAGACCCCGCGAGAATGGTACTGGGTGATAATGCTACCACAGAGCAGATAGATGAATTTCATGCCAAATATGATCTGGATAAGCCCCTGCTGGTCCAGTATGGGAAATATATGTGGAACATTGTGACGAAGGGGGATTTTGGTATCTCTTACCGTTCGGGCAGGTCCGTTACAGCGGAAATCGTGGAGCGGTTCCCCAAAACATTTATCCTTGCATTATCTATGACAATTATTGCAACAGTAGTGGGCTGTCTGCTGGGAATATGGGCAGCACTGCACAGAGGAAAATGGCAGGATAATCTGGCCCAGTGTTTTTCTGTACTGGGGGTGTCCATCCCGGAATTTTGGCTGGGGTTGCTGCTGATACTGGCATTTGCAGTAAAGCTCCAGTGGTTTCCCGTATCCGGATTTTACGGAGCAAAATACATAGTGCTGCCAGCTACTACACTGGGAATCATATGCTCCTGTTCCACCATGAGGATCACCAGGTCTTCCATGCTGGATTATCTGGATCAGGATTTTGTAAGAACGGCCAGGGCAAAGGGACAGAAAGAGAGAGTCATTACGTGGAATCATGTGCTGAGAAACGCGTTGATTCCCATTGTAACCAATATGGGAAATATTTTTGGAACAAACCTTGGCGGGGCTATGGTATGTGAGACGGTATTTGCCATACCGGGTCTTGGAAAACTCATGTATGATGCAATCGGTGCCAGGGACTATCCACAGATCAGAGGTGCAGTGATCCTACTTACCGTGGCGGTATGTATTGTAAATCTTTTAGTGGATCTGGCCTATGCCGGGATTGACCCGCGTGTGAAGGAGAATTTTAAAAACGGTTCGGCTAAGAGGAAGAGAGTTAAGAAAACGGGGGGAGGCAATTAACATGGGAAAGGACATAAGTTTGAACGCTGTTAAGAAAAAAAGCCTCTTCCAGGAGGCTATGGGGCGCTTTTTCAGGATTAAGACAGCAGTGTTTGGAATGGCAGTGATCGTAGTGATCGTCTCTGTCTGCCTGCTGGCAGGAATTATCTGTCCGGAGGGATATGATGCACAGAATATAGGTTCCCGGTTTTTGTCACCAGGTTCGGGTGGTCTGCTGGGTACTGATGATTTGGGACGCAGTATGCTGGCCAGAGTTCTGTACGGGGGCAGGATCTCTCTTCTAGTAGCATTTGGATCCACGGCCCTTTCCCTGATATTTGGAACGGTTCTGGGGGCTGTTGCAGGGTTTTACCAGGGAAGAGTGGATGATGTGATCATGCGTATTCTGGATGTATTCAGCGCGATTCCGAGCCTTCTTCTGGCAATGGTCATTTCGGCAACTCTGGGCACAGGGCTTGTAAATACTATGATCGCTGTGGCGGTTCCCGCAATGCCCTCTGTTGCCAGAATGGTGCGCGGGCCGATCCTAACCGTTAAGGACCAGGAATATGTGGAAGCTGCTAGGGCGATTGATGCCAGGGACAGCAGGATTATTTTTAAGCATATACTTCCAAACGTTCTTTCACCGTTGATCATTAAGACCACCATGAGCCTGGCACAGGCGCTTCTTTTTACAGCATCCCTGAGTTTCCTGGGGCTGGGCGTGCAGCCGCCTATGCCGGAGTGGGGAGCGTTGATCTCCACAGGCAGAAAATATATTCTCTCCTATCCGTATCTTGTCACAGTGCCGGGATGTTTCATTGCAGTAACTGTATTGTCTATCAACCTCATAGGCGATGGACTGAGGGATGCGCTTGATCCCAGAATGAAAAATTGACGGAGGCGGCATATGACAGAGAGGGAAAATAAGAAGGATGCGATAGTGTCCATTAAGGATTTGTCTATTTATTACATTACCAGAGAAATGGGAACCTGTAAGGCGGTGGACCATTTCAGCCTGGATATTCTGCACGGAGAGACCATTGGCCTTGTAGGAGAAACCGGCGCCGGTAAGACAACGGTCGCACTGGGAATCCTGGGCTTGATACAGTCACCTCCGGGAAAAGTAATGAACGGAAGTATTGAATATGAGGGAAAAAATCTGTTTCAGTCTTCGGAAAAAGAGATGCGTGCTGTCCGGGGACACCAGATATCCATGATTTTTCAGGACCCTATGACAGCCTTGAATCCTGTGCATAAGGTGGGAGAACAGGTTGCAGAGGTCATCAGACTGCATCAGAATGTGGATAAACAGGAAGCACAGAAACAGGCTAAGAAAATGCTGGAAACGGTGGGGATATCCAATGACCGTTACAACGAATATCCCCATCAATTCTCCGGGGGCATGAAACAGCGTGTGGTGATCGCTATGGCACTGGCCTGTTCACCAAAGTTCCTGATCGCGGATGAACCCACAACGGCTTTGGATGTGACAATCCAGGCGCAGGTGCTGGACATGATGAATGAATTAAAGGAAAAGATGAATACCTCTGTCCTTCTGATCACCCATGACCTGGGGGTGGTTGCGGAGATGTGCAACCGTGTAGCTATTATGTATGCAGGTGAAATTGTGGAACTTGGCACCACATGGCAGATTTTTGAGCATACATCACATCCTTATACAAGAGGACTGATTGATTCACTTCCCAGCCTGAAAAGTAAAAGCAGAAGGCTGAAACCCATTGAGGGGCTGATGCCGGATCCGTCAAATCTGGCAAAGGGCTGTAAATTTGGGGAAAGGTGCAGACATTGTACGGAAAATTGTGTACAGCAGCTACCGGAACTGGTAGAGATTGAGGATGGTCATTGGGTAAGGTGTTTTCATGATTTATACTGTGCGGATGGGGAGGTGAAAGCATGAGTACATTGCTGGAAGTACAGCATTTACAGAAATATTTTGATGTGAAATCAGGTATGCTGCATGCTGTGGATGATGTGAGCTTTTCCATTGAAAAAGGGGAGACACTGGGCATTGTGGGGGAATCAGGATGCGGAAAGTCTACTCTGGGTCGTGTACTGCTTCATCTTCTGGATAACACAGGAGGCAGAATTCTGTACAAAGGGGAAGACGTTACAAAAGTCAGCCGACAGAAATTAAGTGAGCTGAGAAAAGAGATGCAGCTTATTTTTCAGGATCCGTATGCATCTCTAAACCCGAGGATGACTATTTACCAAACCATCGAAGAACCTATGAAAATTGCGGGGGGATACAGCAAGAAAGAGATGGAGGAAAAGGTATATGAAATCATGGATACGGTAGGGCTGGCAAGACGTCTGGTAAATACTTATCCTCATGAACTGGATGGGGGCCGCAGACAGAGGATCGGGATAGCCAGGGCACTGGTTCTGAATCCCCAGTTCCTTGTTTGTGATGAGCCGGTTTCAGCGCTGGACGTGTCTATTCAGGCACAGATTTTAAACCTGATGCAGGACATTCAGGAGGCATCCCGGCTGACTTATGTGTTTATCACGCATGATCTGTCCGTGGTGAAATATATATCGAATCATATCATGGTCATGTATCTGGGGCAGATGGTGGAGAAGGCAGAATCGGAGGAGCTTTTTGAAAATCCGCTCCACCCTTATACGAAAGCGCTGCTGGCAGCAGTTCCCATACCGGATGTCCGCCATGAACGTAAAAGGATCAAACTGAAGGGGGAGCTGACGTCACCCATAAATCCTAAACCGGGATGCCGGTTTGCATCCAGATGTCCCTATGCGAAAGACATGTGCTTTAAGGAAAATCCAAGGGCGGAGATGATAAGGGATAAGCACGAGGTTAGTTGTCATTTTGTTCATGAGATCAATAACATTCATTAACTATATCACGCGATAGGAGGAAACGTAATGAAAGGAAGAAGGTTTTGGGCGGTAGCACTGGCAGCATGTTTGGCGGCAGGAATAATGGGATGCGGTGATTCGAGTTCAGAGAAAAAAGACCCAGACGCACCTGCAGGAAAAGCGGGGGAACAGACCGGAAACACAGAGGAGGAGACAGCAGGCGGAGGGTCAACAGCAAAAGATACATTGACGATCGGCATGGGGAATTCCATAACTACACTTGATTTTATGAACGGTGGTATGACAGATTCTGCATATCAGCTCCTTTCCATGATCGGGGCTACGCTGCTGAAGCAGGTGGATGAAAATAACGATGGTATTGCAGAACTTGTAACGGAGGGTTCTATTACAGAGTCATATGAATGGGATGAGGATAATCTTGGAATAACATTTCATCTGAGAGAAGGCATAAAGATGCATGACCAGACAGAGCTTCATGCAGATGATGTTATATTCTGCCTTGAAAAATATCAGACATCCAAAGAATATGCATCCGTGGATTTTGAGAATACAAAGGCAGTAGATGACTATACGGTATATTTCAAACTGCGTTCGTCGGGAACCGTTCTTCTAAACAGGATTGCAACACGGCCGATTTACAGCAAAGAGGCATGTGAAAGCAGCAGCAGCGAAGGTGTCTTCTTTACAGAAGGTTTTGTGAGTTGTGGTCCTTATAAAATTGACCAGTGGGTATCGGGAGATTCTGTTACGCTGTCTGTATTTGACGAATATTATGGGGAAAAGCCGGTTATCGATCATGTTATCTGCAGGTTCTTTGCAGAACCGTCCGTGGCAATGATGGAACTGCAGTCTGGGGGTGTTGATATGATTACAAGCCCGGATTTTACGGATTACACCAGTGTAGAGGACGGAGCCTATGGTGACCAGTTCAGCACCTTATATGTGCCCAGTGTACAAACATACAGTATTTATTTTGATATGGCTTCGGAAAAACTGCAGCCGCTTCAGCTTCGTCAGGCAATCATGTATGCAATGAACAGGGAAGAGATATCTGACGGAACCTTTAACGGGTGGGGGTCTCTCTGCTACAGTATGCATGGAATCAGCTATCAGGATTTGACAGTATATGATAAAGATTCCTGGCCGTATAAGACAAATCTGGAAAAGGCAAAAGAACTGATGAAAGAGGCTGGTTTGGAAGACGGAGTGACTCTGACTCTGATTACGCACAATGCCAGCGGATATTATCAGAAAATTGCAGAAATCCTGGCAAACCAGTTAAAAGAGATCAATGTGGATGTAGATATCAATGTGTACGAGCCGGCAACTTTCAAATCTCTTCAGAATGCCACAGACGGAAGCTGGGATCTATCCATCACTTCACCTGAGGTGCCATATGCCACAACTATCGGTGCATGGTTCGCAGACGGGTATGTAGATGACAGCATGCATGCAGGTGTACTTCCGGCAGAAGGGTATCAGGAAGCATATGAACTGGGCTCTAAGCTGATGCAGTCAACAGACAATTCAGAGATCAAGACTATGACCGCAGAACTGGAAGAAAAATATTTTAATGAATATCTGTGGTGGTGTCCGGTACAGAACAGCGGTGTTTATACTATTATGAGTACGAAGCTGCACGACGTGACGCGCATGTGGACGCAGATGGATATAACCAAAGCATATTTTACTGAATAGGCGGAAAAACTGTGGTTCCGGGGCATGTGTTGCCCCGGAATTATTATTCAGGATAATAGAAAACTTGCGGTGCATGATTTCTGTTATTTATAGAAATGTGAATGTACGGGAGATAGATATGAATACATTGATCATAGACATTGGTACTTCCAGCATGAGGGGGATTCTTTATGACGAAGCAGGGCGCAACCTTAGCTTAGCGCAATTTAAATATGAACCGGTTAAAAAGGCATGCGGCTGGGTGGAGCAGCCGAGAGGACAGTGGGAAGCATATACCGTAAAAATCTGCGAAAAAATAAATAATGAGGCGGTTCAGATCAACGAGAAAATCGATGCCATAGCGGTAACAGCCCAGCGCTCCTCTGTGATTCCGGTTGACATAACTGGAACACCTCTTATGGATACTGTTATGTGGCAGGACACTAGAAACAGCGATATCTGCAGAAGACTTGAAAAATATAACCAGATCCTGATCAGGAAGAGCGGAGCAAAGATAAACACTGTTTTTTCAGGAAGCCGTATGACCTGGATAAAAGAAAACTGTCCTGATATCTATAAGGATGTCTATAAATTTTTAAATATTCCGGAATTTATTATGCATAAGATGACAGGAAGTTATTTGACGGATCATACCTATGGGAGCCGCACAAATCTCATGAACCTGAGAGAAAGAGCGTGGGATGAAGAGCTGCTGGATATATTCGGGATAAGGAGGGAACAATTATGTGATCTTCTAAAGCCGGGAAGTATGGTGGGAAAGGTGACGGCAGAGTTTTCCGCAGATACAGGGATTACGGTAGGTACTCCGGTTATCAGCGCGGGAGGTGACCAGCAGTGTGCGGCGGTGGGACAGGGGGCATTTGTCCCAGGAACAGCATCCATAGTTACAGGGACAGGCGGTTTTTTGGTGGCAGCAGTGGAGAAGGTGCCGGAACAATTGTCCGAGAACATGATCTGTAACTGCGCAGCTGTAAATGACAAATATATCATAGAAGCCAATGTACTGACCTGCTGTTCTGCTTTTGACTGGTTCTGCCATACCTTTTACGATTGGGCGGATGGGGTAATTGATTATAGGCGGATCAACCGGGAACTGGAAAAAAGCAGCCTGGAAAAAGTGGGGGAGATCCTAATACTTCCATATTTTCAGGGAAGAAGCACCCCTGACTGGAATCCGGATTCCAGGGCCGTATTTGAAGGAATCGCACTAAAACATACCCGCGTTGAAATTCTGCAGTCTTTAGTTGAAGGGATTTTCCTTGAGATAGCCAATAACCTGGAGGAGTTTGAGAAATATTGCCCCATAGAGAAAGCATATATCAGCGGAGGTCTGACAAACAGCAGGGTTATGAACCAGATGCAGGCTGACATATACGGGCTTAAGCTCTATCATATGGAGGACAGTGAATCCACAGCCCTGGGGGCGCTGATGACGGTATTGACCGAAATGGGTGTGTATTCTTCTGTTGAGGAAGCTTTTCATATTATAAGAGGTGCAGAGAACACCCAAGTATTCAAGCCAAGAATGACCAGATTTGAAGAGTACCAAAAGAAAAAAGGAAAGATGCAGGAATTATATCAAAAGATATATAGATGATAAGGAACATGATCAGGGATTAAATATGCCAAGAATAGCATGTCAGGGAGGAGACAGATGACAGATAAAATAAGTGAAGAACGGAAAGAAAGAGTTTTCCGGTCCATGAAAAAATTAACAGCATACCGTGAGATACAGAATCTGATGGGAAGATGTGCTGCAGCCTGTAATTTTAAGCAGGTCCAGAAGATATATGCATATTTTTCAGAGCGCGTGGATATTTCCTGTGAGATTGCAGACGAAGGTCTGTTCCAGGGAAGAGAAGGTGTGAAGGCAATTTTAAATATGGTATTTGGCGGAGAAGCCGAGCCGGGTGACATGCTGGATATCCAGCTTACCAGTCCTATGATAGAGGTGGCCGGGGATCTGCAGACCGCACGCGGGGTATGGTGGACCGCAGGCGCGGCAAGCGTTCCCATGGGTAGCAAAGACCCACAGGCATTATGGGTGTGGGGGGCTGTTGCAGTGGATTTTATATGGGAGGAAAAAGAGTGGAAACTTTGGCATGTTCACTATTTCAGGTGGATAAAGTGTGATTATCACAAAGGATGGGCAGATGACACCAGCCTGGTCAACCGGCCCAACACTGCCATGCATCCTCTTTCTAAACCAAGTACCTATCATAATCCTTATACCCCCCTGAGTATCCGTGACGGTATTCCGCCCTGTCCGCGTCCTTATGATACCTGGACGGATGATAACTGGATGCTTTGCAGAGATAAGACAAAGTGACCGGAGAAGGATAAAGCCTGCTATGGAAGCGGAACGGTTACAGATTGGATATGGAGGAAGGTTTATGGATACAGAGTTTATATATGATGATTTTGAGGCGTTGAGTGACACAGAATTTATAGAGCTGGAGACGGAAGCAGACAGGCTTATGTCTATGTGGGAGATTCAAAATCTGAGAGCACAGTTAATGCTGTTTCATGATGACCAGCATATAGGGGAAAAGCGGAGGGAGCTGATGGCAGTTCACCATCCGGACTTTGATGAGAAGGGGCTGAGGGAATTTGAGGCGAAACCGGTGGTGGATAATCTGGAAGGAAATATGCTGATACATCCGGCTGCGACACCTGTTATTGAGATCAACAAAACACATACGGCAGCCAGAGGATTGTGGTGGTCTTTTGGGATGGAGGCGCTCTCGAAATGCAGAGAACATCCAATGGCAATCATAAGTCTGGGAATGATGCCTACAATTTGTGTCCGGGATGGGAAGGGAGAGTGGAAACTGTTTCTAAGGGGATGGCAAAGAACAACAAAAGCTGATTTGCATAAAGGATGGGTTGAAGATATGCAGACAACAAACTGCCGTCCGCCTTTGACAAAAGAGCAGGATAGGAAGGCAGCCGGGAAGTTTGCTTATGGCAGAGATCGAATCAGGAAACCAGTGCCGGAGCCACCGGGAAAGGATACCTTTGAAAAATATCCAGGAGATTTGGAGGAGGGCTGGCTGTATGTGAATTTAGATGAGGAAGAAGCTGTATGTTGGAGTATCGTATAAGTAGTCATGACCACCAGAAAATCTGGTGGTCATAGGTAGAGGCTTAATCTTTTTCAAAACCGTTCTTTCTATAAAAGACCACAAACAATCCAACCGCCAACACCGCCTCAACTGCCAACACCACAATACTCCCCCCATGCAGGACCCGGCTTTTACCGGAGACAATATCCATGATCATATCCATAAGAATCCCCGTAAAAAGCATTCCTGAAACCTTCTCCAGTATATCCACAAAACCGGAAAAGATAGGCACCATCATAAGTATGAGCAATACCGGTGTGGTAATGGTTCCCGCACTCACCTGATTTTTTGCGAAGATGCCAAGCAGCATCCCGATGATACAGCTGATCAGGGAAGAAAGGACAGTGACAATGGAAAAGAAAACAAGGTTCTTCCCGGTGATGAGATAGCCGCTGATGGGCATAAGCACATAATTCAGGATCACCGTTGCCGCGAACACGGGCAGGATGCATCCGATAACATACTCCAGTCCATTCACCGAGGAAGTCATCAGTACACGCAGGGTATTCTTTTCCTTTTCCTCAGCCAGCAAAAGACTGGTGCAGTAAATGCCGCACATGCCGATATTCATGACAAGCCCCATGCTCAGGGCATAGCCGTTTAAAAATTCCGGGGATGCACTGCCGCTTCGCATATTTCCGTAGAGAAAGCGCATCATCAGGGTGAATCCCAGTGCAAATAATGGCATGATGATACAGTTCTTTCCCATAAACGCCTTGGTCTTTATCTGGGCAATAGCCATAATCTTGTTCATATGTAAAGTTTTCATGATAATTCCCTCCCTGTTACATGCAAAAATACGCTCTCCAGTGTAGGTTCACAGGAATGAAGCGTTTCAATTTTGTTTTCCGCCATCCAGGCATTGATCTTTTCAATGTTATCCTGATTCTGTTCCAGGAGACATTCGGTACCGTCATCCAGACGCACAGCATATTTTTTAGTGACATTATGCTTCAGACAGATTTCCTTGGGAGAGCCGTATTCCACCACGATCCCCTCGTTCAGGAGAGCCACATGGTCGCATAATTTTGTGGCTTCCTCCATGTTGTGGGTGGTCAGGAAAATTGCCATGCCCTGCTTTTTCAGTTCCAGCAGCATTTTATGGATTTCAATGGCCGTGGAAGGGTCCAGGCCCGAGGTGGGTTCATCCAAAAACAGCACTTTCGGGTCATGCAGTACAGCCCTTGCAAGGACCAGCCTCTGGGTCTGTCCTTTGGAAAGCTTTCCTGCCGGCTTATCCTTGTGCTCATACAAGCCTACTTGTTTCAGGACTTCCGCTATTCTGTTTTTCTTTACTTTCAGGATTTTAGCAAAATACTCCAGGTTCTTATATACAGTGAGATATTCATAGACACCGCTGTTGTCCGTGACGATCCCAATCTGCTCATAAATGGTCTCATC
This sequence comes from Blautia hominis, assembly GCA_002270465.1. Lineage (GTDB taxonomy): Bacteria > Bacillota > Clostridia > Lachnospirales > Lachnospiraceae > Blautia > Blautia hominis. Next base: position 242,282 of record NQOF01000007.1, on the reverse strand, counting down.
TATATTTTTAGAATTAATACCCAGAATATATGCCTCACCGGAGGTCTGCCTTAACTGTCCGGTTATGATCTTAATGGTAGTGGTCTTTCCGGCACCGCTGGGACCAAGGAAACCAAGGATTTCCCCTTCATGCAGCTTTGCGTCAATACCTTTTAAAACCAGTTCATCTCTGTATTTTTTTGAAATATGTTCCAGTCTGATAAATTCTCTGTCCATATGCGTATGCCTCCTTTTCTTTCTGCTCTGACAATACCATAATCATAGATAAAATTGTTTCCCACTTCCCAAATGGTATTTGCCGCTTCCCAAACGGCAAAAAAAAGTAACAGTTCAGACGAGCTGAACTGTTACAAAAAAAGAACACATGAATTTTTGTTAATTCATGCGCTCCAGCAGCTTTGATTTCTCTTTTCTTGCCACAGGACATACTTCCCCGGCAACGGTGACGGTGTTATGTTTTAGGTCCACCTGCTCAATTTTGTTGAGCGCCACCAGATAGGAGCGGTGGATCCTTATAAAATGTTCCTCCAGCCCTTTTTCGATGGTACTGAGATTTCCCAGAAATTCCATGTGTTCATTTTTTCCGTGGAGAATGACAAAGTGTGATTTTGTGGAGGTTTCAAAGTAATAAATATCATCCAGGGGGATATGCCGTATGGTATCTCCCGTCTTAAAAGTGTAGTATTCCACAGGGTCCGTTTTTTCACTCACAAGGCGGCTCTGTATGGAGGCCAGGCATTTTGCAATGGAGGAGGAAAGTTCATTAATATTGTCTTTTACAATATAGTCAAAGGCCTCTACATGATACTGAAAGGTTTTATAAGCCAAATCCCCAAAGCTTGTTATGTAGACAATGGTTCCGTATGGGTCGGTATCCCTGATTTTCCTGCCAAGCAGAAAGCCGTCGTATTCCGGGTGTTTCAGGTCCACATCCAGGAAATAGATATTTCTTTTCTCTTCCATCTGTTTAAGTTCTTCCAACAGGATCACCGGGCTTTGGCAGCTTTGGGCGATCTGCATGTCATACTCCATGATCAATATCTGGCTTTTGATGCAGCGGGCAATTTCTTCCCGGATTCTGTCGTCATCATCACATAATAATATCTGAACCATAATTTTATCCCTCTATTCTTAATTCCTGGCAGAAACGTCCGCCGCGGCAAAAGGTGGAACAGCTTACATTGGGATATTGTCCGGTGATCTCTCTGTAGCTGTACAGGCCAAGCCCCCGTCCGCTGCCTTTGGTGGACCATCCTTTCTGCCAGATCCTGTTCATGTCCACCTCACCCTCCACGGGGTTGGAGACTAAGAATATCACACAGTCATTCTGGGCAGTGATCATAATGTCCACCTCACCCTGCGCAGTTTTTGCCGCCTCCATGGCATTGTCGGTCAGAATGCCAATACAGCGCAGCAGATCCCGGATCTTCATGCGGCACGCCCTGACCGGGTACAAGACTTCCAGGTGCCAGGGGATATTCAGGGTATCAAGCTGAGAGAGTTTAGCCATTAACAGGCTTTTTAACTCTATGATCTCAATATTCATGATCTGGTTGGCGGTCTGGATTTTAGCACCGATGGTATGGTCAAATTCATTGAGCATATGCTGCATGTACTGTTCCAGTGCCTCTGTCTTTCCTTCTTTTACATCCAGATACATTCCGGACATCATATTTTTGAAATCGTGGCGGTACACCCGGACATCCTTTTGGATTTCCTCAAGGTTTTGAATGTATGCAGTCTGCTGGGCAATGATACCGGCCTGTGCTTTTTCCGTCTCTTCGAGGATAACATTCTTTGAGAGAAATCGAAAGAATACCGTGAAGGACAAAAGCAGAGTCATTCCTATCATGGTCAGCAGAGTATTATAATTCATATCAGCCATGGACAGCACGATCAGATAATGAGGGGCACCTGCCAGAAAAAGTCCGGTCAGTGCTGCCGGGATGCTATGTTTTTTCTTCCTGGTGCAGTAATCTACAAAGGTTGCCGCATCTGTTTTTACGATCAGCTTTCCCATGAAAAAAGTAAAAAGAAGCAATAACGTAATGGAGATACATTGATTTACCATGGAACCCAGTTCATATCTGTAAGGAATAAAAAAGCAGGTGATCAGATAAGTCTGGTAGAACGTGAAATAGGCAAAGGGTACGGCGATCATTATTCTTTTGAAATTGCGTTCTGCCACAAAATATAGGAAAAGAATATTAACTGTCAGAACAAACATATCCAGAAGATAAGATAATAAGGGAAGGGGAATACCTGTTATAATATTACCATACAATCCCAGATAGACAACAGGAGCTACTATTATGTCTGCGGCCAGAGCGGTCAGCAGAAGTTTTATCCAGAGGATTTTGCGACCCAGAAGCCTGCAGCTCAAAAAATAGATGACAGCTTCCGTAAAATAACTGGCGGCCAAATAAGTGAGAAGGCCATATATCATACGATTCACCACCTTTATATAATAGAATACCATGACAATTTTACAATACAGTCCCAGTATATAGTGTGAAAAGCAATGCGTCAATAACAGTTCAGGCAGGTCTGCGCATTTACTGCGCTGACCGTATGAAAAAGTAGTGGCAGCAGGCATCCGGCCCATGGCCAAGCGATTTTTAATGTCCGGATGCGGAACGGTTCAGCTTGTCTGAACTGTTACATGCGTCAATAAAGGAAAAGATGTCAGTCAATGAAAAAAATTGAAATCTCCCGCATATTAGGCTACAATGATGAAAACAACAGTTCCTTATAAAACCGCTGTAATCGAAAATGGAGGAATCCCCATGAAATCAAAAATACTGGTAGTGGAAGATGAGGCTGCCATCAACGATCTGATCACAATAAGTCTGGAAACCGCAGGTTATGAAGTGCATCGTTTTTATGACGGCAGCCGGGCGGAGCAATTTTTGTGCAGTACGGACGATGTAAGCTGTGACCTGGCTTTGCTGGATATCATGCTTCCGGGAAGGAATGGATTTGAACTGCTCCCCTATTGCAGTAAAAGGGAGATCCCTGTTATCTTTCTCACCGCCAAAGGTGAGGTGGGCAGCAAAGTGAAAGGGCTGAAAGAGGGAGCGGAGGATTATATTGTGAAACCTTTTGAAATCCTGGAACTGCTGGTAAGAATAGAAAAGGTCCTGGAACGGCATCAGAAAAACGATGATGAGATCCGGATTGGGGATGTGACCGTCTATGTAAAAGAACGCAGGGTAATGAAAGGGGAAGAGGAACTGATCCTGAAACCCATGGAATTTGACTGCCTTATGCTGTTCATAAAGAATAAAAACATAGCCCTCACAAGAGAGCAGATATTAAATGAACTTTGGGGAATCCAATTTGAAGGTGAGACAAGGACCGTGGATGTACATGTTGCCAGAATCCGCAAAAAATTAGGCTGGCAGGATATGATCAGGACCGTACCGCGGATCGGGTACCGTCTGGAGGTGGGGGGATGAAGCTGCGGACCAAAATCTGCCTGGTCTGTGTGGCAGCTATGCTGGTGCTGTCCCAGAGCTTTTCCCTGTTTATGCTTTATATTTCCCAAAAAGATCAGTTGGAACGGATCAGCAAATATGAGTATGCCATATTTGACAACAGATTAAAAGCCCTGAGACAGTATGCGGAAGGTTCCTTTGATTTTTTATCCATGTCTGAGGAAATGAAACAGCGTATTATGAGAAGCGGAAGTAAGGAGTATCTGGGTCTGGAATATGCAGTCTATGAGGATGGGCAGGAGATTTTCAACATGACCCCGTATGACTACGAAGATACCGGCACGGAGAATATGGACCCATTCTATGAGATTAACATGGACGGAAAATATCTTCTGGTCATGGGAAAGCGGCTGGACATAGGGCCAAGGCAGAATTATGATGTATGGCATTACAAGGATGTGACGGAGATCCATAATAACAGTAAGAAAATGTTTTTCCAGGGGCTGGCGGCAGCGTTCTTATTGACAGGATTTATTGCTGTTATCCTGGTGGTTGTCATCCGGCTGGTCATGAGACCGATCTACAGCCTGAAAGACTCCGCAGATGAGATCGCAGGGGGAAACTATGAGTCCCGGATCAAGGTCAGGAGGCGGGATGAGATAGGAGAGATCAGTGAGGATTTTAACCGCATGGCTGATAAGGTTGAGGAACATATAAAAGAACTGGCCCATACCAATGAGCGCCAGCTTCAGCTAATGGGAAGCCTTGCCCATGAACTGAAAACTCCCATGACGGCCATCATCGGCTATTCGGATATCCTTTTAAAAATGCGTCTGCCGCAGGAAGAGAAAGAAAAGGCACTTTTATATATCGGCAGTGAGTCCAGAAGGCTGTCCAGGCTTTCAGCAAAAATGCTGGAGCTGACAGGGCTTTATAAAGATGGGGAGAAGACCATAGAAAAGAAAAATGTACAGATGAAAACACTCTTGGAAAATGTGAAGAGTCTCATGACATTCCGCCTGAAAGAAAAAGGATTGTCTCTGACAGTCAAGATGACCGGTGAGAAGCTGTGTCATTTGATGGATGAGGATTTGATCACAAGCCTGCTCATGAATCTCCTGGATAATGCTTGTAAGGCTTCCCATGAGGGGGGATGCATAGAGATAGAGGCCTGGGAAAAAGGTATTTCCGTGAGGGACGAGGGGAGCGGGATACCAGAAGAAGAGATCGGGAAAATACAGGAGGCCTTTTATATGGTAGATAAATCAAGGGCAAGGGCATCAGGCGGTTCCGGCCTGGGACTTTCCCTTTGCAGAAAGATCGCGGAACTTCATAATGGCAGGCTGGTCATTGAAAGCTGGCTGGGGGAGGGGACGAAGGTAAGTTTCCTTTGGGAACAGGATAGCAGATAAAGAGTAATGGTGCGGAGGCCGAAAGGCAGCCGCACCATTATATGTTGTGCGCCCGGCAGCGCATGTTTCTAAGGGGTGCAAGTCCCGGATCCATGGGCAAAACTCTGGTCTGACGAACAGAAATCACATCAGGCTAAGCTGAAGCCCTTCTTGGATTCAGCGCAGTGATTGCACAGGCCTGCCGAATCATCACATATGTTTACAAATTGGTTACAAGTCGGTGCGGTATTTTTACATCCCATACGTTAATATAGAAGGAGTGAAAGGGTAACAGTTCAGGCAGGTCTGCGCACTCACTGCGCTGGCTGTATGCATGGCGGCAGTAAGCATCCGGCCCATGGCAAAGCCATATTTAATGACTGGATGCATGTGACAGTTCAGACGGCTGAACCGTTACAGGAAAGGGCAAGGGAGGAGAAAAATGAATAAAAAAAGCACTTGTATCTTGACGGTTCTGTTATCCGGGGCTGTTTTGCTTGGCGGCTGCCAGGAGACACCGGATTCTGTGATCGTAAAGCCAAAGGGCAGGGAGGCCATAGAGCAGTACGAGGAGGACGAGAGCCGGGAGGAATCCGGGGAGGAGCAGCAGGGATTGCGGGAAAAACTGGGCGTGCCGGAGAGATTTCAGGATGAGATCGTTCTGGAGGACGGAAAAGTCACGTTAACCACGGATGCTGTCATAGAACTGCCAAAAGCCCCGGGATTTTCCACAATAGAAGTAAGCGCTGTACCGCTCACCCAGGATTTTATGGATAGGATCACCCAGGGGCTGTTCCCGGAGGGAAAGATATATAGCTCTGATTCCTATTTTGTTATGACAAAGGATGACTGTCAAAAGGAAATAAATAAAATAAAGGCAGAAATGGCCCAGGCCAGTACAGAGTCAGAGGATGAGGAAGAGATATCCAAAGAAAACCTTCAGAATATGCTGGAAGAATTGGAGGCCGCATATGCAGAGGCCCCGGAGACCGCCGAAAAGAAGGAAGTATCCCCTCTTTTGGCTGTGGATGAAAGCGGATTTGAGTCCTTTAGCGGGGTTGTGGAAACACCGGAGCCATATTTTTACCGTATCTTTGAGGGGTCAGGTGATTCGATCAGGGTCAGAGTCAGCCATTACGGGGAAAATGAGGCAGCACAGCCGGGAGCCGGATGGGGAGAGTATCAGTTTGCCAAAGATGATATTATATCCCAGATCGGATCAGAGGATGAGATAAAGTCCTCCGCAGGAATCTCCTATGAGGAAGCAAAAAAAATAGCGGATGATAAGATATCGGCTATTGGCGTGTCAGACATGGATATTGGTTCATGGGATTATGCGGTATATATGTACCGTGGAAACGAGGGGGAAGAAGTGCAGGTTTCCAATACAGGTTATATGTTCTATTATACCAGACAAATTGGAAGCACACCCATAATCTACACATTGTCGGAAGGCGGCGGACTGGAGGATATGGACAGTACCATAGAACCATGGACATATGAGACACTGAAGATCGTGGTCTCTAAAAATGGACTGGAGGAGTTATCTTATGTCAGCCCCTATGAAATAGGCAAAACTCAGGTGGAGAATGTGAAGCTTTTAGACTTTGAGGAGATCAAACAGATTTATACAGAGATGATGCAGTACAAAGTATCCAGCCAAATGGACAATGAATATCTGAAGGAATACAAGGTAACTGTGGACAGGATAACACTGGGTTATACCAGGATCTATAGTCCGGCACAGGACAGCCGCAGCGGGCTTTTAGTCCCGGTCTGGGACTTTTTCGGAAATTCGGAAATGACCCTGAATGACCAGGAGGGCACCCGGGATGCGTCCTCCATTCCCAACAACAGCCTGTTCACCATCAATGCCATCGACGGCACGATCATTGACAGGGGCCTTGGTTACTGATGAACGGTCCGGGGAAAATAAAGGCAGTGATCCGTTTTAATTTTCTGGGATTTTTTAAGAATACCAGGATCATACTCACCTTCCTGCTTGCGGTTGTCCTTTGTTTTTTATTAAGTGAGAGGGTGATCCGGGTGGCAGAGCATTATGAAACATCCATGCAGGCTGCGGAACCATTTATTTGGACCTTTGGAGACGGTACCAATGTGCTGCTTGCCTCTCTTCTCCTGATACTCATGTTTTCCGATGTGCCGAAGGCGGGTCCCGTAACTCCTTTTTACCTGGCCAGAATGAAAAGGATGCAGTGGATGGCAGCACAGTTTTTCTATATTGCTTTGGGGACGATCCTTTATGCGGCATTTATTATGTCTGTGACGATCATTTTGTGCCAGAAGTACACGTTTCCGGGAAATATATGGAGCGAAACAGCGGTGCGTCTCGCCTACTCGGAACTTGGAGATTCTATGGGGATTCCGGCCAGTGTAAAGGCAATGGAGAGTATTACGCCTTATGAATGCATGCTGCAGACACTGGTGCTGATGTTGTTTTATTCCTGGACACTTTGTTTTCTGATGCTGGTGGTCAATCTGCGGTTTGGAAGGACAAAGGGAATCTTTGCAGGGATTTTTTACAGTCTGTATGGATTCCTGCTGGAACCGGACATCATAGCCAGAATCCTGGGTCTGGAAAAACATGAGCGGTATAAAGTAAATGTGCTGACAGGCTGGATCAGTCCCCTGAACCACGCATCTTACCCGGGGCACAGCTTTGGATATGACAAGCTGCCTACGATCTTTCAGTCGTCTGTCCTTTTTCTTGTCCTTCTGGCGGTATTGGGTCTTTTATCCTGCCGGGCATTGAAGCGTTATAATTTTACTTTTATGGGGTATTAAGTATGGACAGTAAGCGTATGATGGGGCGGAGGACAACCTGGCTGGCAGTGTTTCTCGCCGTGGCGGGACTGGTGGCAGGAACGAAATTCCCTGCGTTTGACAGTCCTTTTCCCGGCGGGAGCTGGTATGGCATGGTGGCAGAGGCATTGACCTCCAAAACCGTCATCTTTCTGGTACCTGTTGTGGCTGTACTGCCTTACGGGGATGTATGGATCGGGGAAAAGGCTTCCGGATTTCTGGGGTTTTATGTGGCCCGGAAGGGGAAAAAGGATTTTGTGGAGGACAGGGTCATCACGACCACATGCAGCGGCTGTTTTGGGTGGGTATTGGCTGTTCTTATAACTCTGCTGTTGTATTTTGTGCTTTTCTTTCCCCTGGAGCTGAAAGCAGAGTGGAGATGGGAACTTATGATCCCCCTTTTGCGGACCATGGCAAGGCTGTTTTTGGTGTCCGCCGTACTGGCGGATCTAAGCGGCATTATGGCGCTTCTGTCCGGCTCTGTGTACATGGCATACGGCATACCCTTTGCGGTATATTATCTTCTGACGATACTCCATGAACGGTACCTGGAAAAGATTTATGTCATAGACCCGCAGTCGTGGATAAAGGCGGCAGGTGACTGGGGAAAGGACGGTATTGGACTGTGGGCATTTTTACTATTACTGCTTATGCTGCTGATGTTTCTATATGGAGGGATGTTATATGACAGATGCAGGGATATCTGAGTATGTGGCAGTGGACAGGGTGACGAAGAAATTCGGGAATGAGCTTGTGTTAAAAGAGACAACCATGACCATGCGCAGGGGAAAGGTCTATGGCATTGTGGGGAATAACGGTTCCGGCAAGACGGTCCTCATGAAATGTATCTGCGGTTTTCTCCCCGTTACGTCCGGCAGCATCCGGGTGGGAGGAAAATATATCGGCAGGGACACAGATTTTCCCGAAAGCCTGGGGCTTATTATTGAAACACCCGGTTTTTTGACTGAATATACAGGCATAAAGAATCTGGAGATCCTGGCAGATCTGAACCGGAAAATTTCTGTGAAGGAGATAAGAGAGGTATTGCAGAGAGTGGGACTTGACCCGGATTTGAAAAAGCCTGTGGCAAAATATTCCCTTGGTATGCGGCAGCGCCTCGGCATAGCCCAGGCGATCATGGAAAATCCTGACTTTTTGATTCTGGATGAACCATTTAACGGACTGGATAAAAGCGGTGTGGTTGACATAAGATCTATATTGCTGGATTTGAAGAGGAGAGGAAAGACCATTTTACTGGCAAGCCACAACAGCACGGATATAGAAATACTGTGTGACGAGGTATATGAGATGGATGCAGGTATCCTGCGGCATATGGCAGGGGAGACGGTGCAGGAAAGGGAGTGTATGACATGAGGAGGAGACTGCAGGGAATAACTGCTGTGATCCTGGCAGTGTATTTGGCCGTGCCGGGTGGACTGACCGTGTTTGGACAGGTACAGACAGGGAAAACAGAGCCGATCGTAAGAATGGAGGAGGCAGGGAAAACAGAGCCGATTGTAAGAATGGAGGAGGCAGGGAAAACAGAGCCAATTGTAAGAATGGAGGAGGCAGGGAAAACAGAGCCGATCGTAAGAACAGGGGGAAGAGGGAAAACAGGATCGTTCGTAAGAACAGGGGAGGCCGGCAATCCAGAGACAGCAGCAGGAATAGAGGAGCCAGGAGAAAAAGACAGCAAAAAAGAGCCGGGGGATGCTGAGGAAAAAGAAACGGCAGAAAAGGAAACAGAGGACGGTTCCGGAAAGCCGGAGGAGGAGGTCCATCTTGGGATTGATAACAGACACATTTTTGAGGGGATGGAAAATTCTTATGCGGACGGGTACGTCCCGGTGGAGGAGGGGGATAACGTAAAGATTGTGATTCCCTTCACTGCAGATGGTGAGCTGAAGGACAACACCCTGACCGTTGCACTGGATTTTGCCGGGGATAAGGAGGCACCGTTTCAGATCAAGAACTATCAGAAAGATATCAACCCGCAGACTGTTACGTTTGACGGGGAAACGACGGAGGTGTATCTGTATACGGAGGATATACTGCTGCAGGAAACCAGGGTAAAAGGGCAGTACCCCGTTAAGGCAAAAGCAGAAGGATTTGATAAAAATGGGGAGCCTGTATCCCTGGAATATGTGGTTTTTGTCAATGTGACAGGGAATGGGGAGATTCCCGGGAACGAGGAGGAAAGCGCAGAGGGGCCTTCGCAGGAAACAGGTATGGAGCCGGAAGGAGACAGCGGAGGAGGGCAGAGCAGTGAAGCTTCAGAAGAGGCAGTCATGCATCAGCCGAAGTTTATCCTGGAGCAGTGCAGCCTGGACGGGAGCATTTTAGATGCCGGCAGCAGCCAGTCCGCAGAGCTGGTCTTCCGCAATAAGAGCAAAGAATTTACGGCCTGTAATGCAAAGGTGACAATCACCGAGGAGGGAGAGGGAAATAATCTTGTATTTGGGCGTACTTCTGAATATTATGAGTCGGTAAGACCGGGCGGAACGGTGGTATGGAAGGAGGAACTGCAGATACAGGATAACGCCAAAGAGGGGAATGTACCTGTAAAGTTTACATTTGAATATGAGAATGAAAAGGGCACGGCGTATACCGGTACCGAGACATACACCCTCCGGATCCGGCAGCCGGCCCGGGTTTCGTTGGCAAATTACAGGGTTCCGGCGAAAATATACTCCACAGATACCATATCCTCGGACCTTCAGATCCTAAATCTCGGCAAATCCACAGTATACAATGTAAGGGTTTCTTCACAGGGCAGGGGAATATTTGCGGTACAGACTTTTTATGCAGGAACCTTGGAGGCAGGGCAGAGCCTGCAGGGGAATCTGTCCCTCTATGCCGGTGCCAGAAATATGGAATCTATTCATGAGGAGATGAGCGGAACAGACCGGGAAAAATACGGGAAGACAGAAGGTACCCTGGTTCTGGAATACGAGGATATATACGGACAGACCTACAGCCAGGGTGTTGCCTATGAAACAGAGATACAGGCTCCAAAGGTATTGAGTCTAAAAGCAGATAAGAAGGAGGAGACCAACCAGTGGTGGGTGTCCGTCCTGGTACTGCTTGGGGCTGGGCTTATAGGAGGTTTTTTTGTTCAGAGTATGAGAATCAGGAATCTGAAAAAACGATGCGGATAGATCATCCGGACGGACTGCCGGAGTGCGTCGGGAAAGCGGGGAGCGCTTTTGGAAAGCAGAAGACTTTACGGGAGTATTTATAAAATAGCATTGTCCGTGCTGCTGCCGGCAATATTGTTATGGTGCGGCGCCGGTATGATAAAAAACCATATGGAGGACAAGGAGTTATTTGAATATCTGCTATACAGTGATATGGAGGATATGCCGGATACGTTCCTGCCGGAATTATGGGAACAAAAAGGAGTGGAGGCTGTCTCAGCAGTTCTGGATATCCCTGTACATATGGAAATAGAAGAGTATGAAATGGATGTATCTCTGCGTGCAGTGGATACGGAAATTTTTCCGTTGAAAATAGACCGCTGTCTTACGGAACTGGAGGCAGGCAGTAAAATCCCTCTTTATTTTACACCCCAGGCCCTGGAGGGCCTTAAGGATCAGAATCAGTACAAGATCACAAAAGGGAAAAAAGAGGATCTTATAAAACGAAGTCTGGGAATGACAGCAGAAATCTCTCCGGTACAAGGAGAAGCGCAAGAGCCGGGAACAGCCGCAGATGAGGAGAGATGGAAACAGACGACCGCAGTTTACAGGGAGACAGGTATTTTTGCCGCCGTTTTGGAGGATATAGAAAGCCGGGTCTATATACCATATGAGAGCGGGAAGAAAATCTTGGCATTATCGGGAACTACCGTACAGGTGAGGACCGTATATATAAAAATCCGGGGAAGGTCAAAGGCTGATGCGGTAATAAAAAACTTAGAAGAGATGGGATTTCGCACGGAGGCGTTATAGATGCCTGCCATAGTTTAAGGCAGCAGAAGGTTTGCATAGCATACCTTCTGCTGCCTGTTTTTAGTGAAGATTCAGACAGGTCTGCGCATGTACTGCCAAGACCGTATGAACAGACGCCCAGCCCATGGTGAAATGTTTTTTTATGGCCGGATGCGTAACGGTTCCGCTTGTCTGAATGGTTGTATTTTGTTTTTTTCGGTATAAAACCTATCAATTATTGCTATCTTCTTAAATTGGATGTATGATAATTACTGTCCGGTCCAATATGAATGATTGTAACTGTCATTCTCCTGTGGCGCAGGTTTCGGCCTGGGAGTATCCAGTTCACCGGTAACGTCCATATAGAACACAGCGCCGGCAGCTCTCATATACGGTGTCAGCCACAGAAATCCCACATAGCAGGAAAGCAGGCTCAGCAGCATAAGGGGGATAAAGCTCAGGTCCATGTAGAGGAGACGTCCTTTATTTCCTTTCATAAGCCGCAGGCTTTCTCTCATTGCCTCCATGGCACTCATGTCCGTGTTGTCCAGGAGAAGATAGTCTGCAAGGCCGAAGAACAGGCCAAGTATCATGTTCACCGCCAGATTCGTCAGACTGCCGAAGAGCATGAGAAGCAGAAAGGCATTGTCAGACATGTCCTTGTTCATATAACCCGGCAGGTCAAAGGGCAGGGCAAAGATAAACTGTATAACCAGCAGGATCAGGTGGACAACAATGAAACGGTCAGGGTGGTGTGAGAAGGCAAAGAACAAGTCTTTTACCGCAAAAGCTTCACCGCGGCTGATATTCAGCATAAGCTTGGCATAACCTGCGCCCACAACAGCCACCAGCAGGGAAACCATATAATTGAGAAGCTGGGTGGTTACGATCCCCAGGACAGTAGCAGTGCTCATGGTACTAGTGATCAACATGGAAGGCAGAAGACTGCACAGAAACATCAGGAGCAGCGCAGCCATGGGGGTGCCGTATCTGCCGGAGAGATTTTCACGGGCGATCAGCTTTATAGCAGCAGAATTTCTTTTCATAAAATAAAATCTCCATTCTTTCGTATTTAAGGAAATGGCCGGCAATTCCGGCACGTTATCATGCTTATTATAACATAACTAAACCAGGTTACAAGAGGGTAAAATGGAACCGCGAATGAGTAAAAAAGAAGAAAAAAGTCTATATATACTGGGGTGGATGCTCCTTGGAGCCGCCGCAGTCCTTGCAGGAGTCACCAAGGGCTTTCCTATGCAGATGAAAATCTTTTCCCTTCCCTGCATCTTTTGGGAGCTGACAGGTTATTACTGCCCGGGCTGCGGAGGTACCAGGGCATGTGCAGCCCTTTTCCGGGGGGAGATCGTAAGATCCTTTCTCTGTCATCCGGTGGTGGTGTACACTGCTGTTGTCTTTGCCTGGTATATGATCTCCCACACCATAGAATACCTGACCAGGGGCAGGCTGGCAGTGGGAATGCGTTACCGCGACCTGTACCTTTATCTGGCAGCAGCCATTATACTCATCCAGTGGGTGGTGCGAAATCTTTTGAAGCTGGTATGGGGAATTGATATATTGTAAAAGCGTCCGGCATGGGAGCAGGCTCCGGTCAGACGCTTTCATAAACATTTAGATAAAATTATCACCCTCATCCGGTGCGGGATAATAGTGATCCTGTCCACCGTCATTTTGATCCGGCCGGTCCGGATCTTCATAGTCATGATCATCATCCTGACCGTAGGGGGAAGTGATGCCGCTGCCGGAACCACTGCCTGGGTTTGCATTGCGGTACAGGTAATCCTGCAGGAAATCATAAATGTCATCTTCCGTATATTCTTCAGGATGTGTCAGTATATGCAGATACTGGCTGAAAAACGTACGTCCCTCACTGGTGGAGAGCATGGTGGAAGTAAAGAACAGGACAATGGCCGCCACAATGGCGATTCCCGCGGAGGAAAGTGCCATGCCGGCTTTGGCATTGCCGGGGCGGGCATAGGTTCCCTTTGATATAATGCCGAACAGGAGGCCAAGCCCTCCGAATAAAAGTGCCAAAGGCGGAAAACAGCACATGGACACAAGGGAAAGGATTCCCATTGTAAGGGCAGCGGAGGCAAAACCGGGACTGCCTTCATAGATGTGTTCTGCCGGCGGTTCCGGATAGATGACGGGACCCTGCGGGGGCTCCTGCCCATATCCCATCTCCTGGTTATTCTCATCATAAGGATCATTCATAAAGTCAAACCTCATTTCATGTATTTTCAATCATATAAGAATATTTTTTTCGTTTGTCAAACTACATTCTATCATGGATAGGAAAATAGGGCAAGACTGGAAAATATAAGGGATAGTCACAAATAGGATATAAAAGGGCGTACAGAAACAATTTACAATTGAACATGGAACTATCCAATACGTGAAACTTAAAGTGAGGAATGGATGAACCATGAGCAATGCTTATGATAAAATGTTAAATCGGTTAAATGCGTACAGGCAGATGCAGAACATGAGCCAGGAGAACATGGGCAGTGTCATGGGGATTACGCAGAGCCATTACAGCAAGCTGGAGAAGGGGAAAAAGATCATCTCCGGTGAGGAGCTGTATAATCTGAAAAAGAATAATATAGATGTGGATTACCTGATCTCAGGGCGCGGCAGCCTCCGAACGGTACTGGACGAACTGATGGAACAGTGCAGCAGCAAGAAGAGAGCAGAGCTGCTCCAGCTCATTGTCTGGACCGTACAGCAGGGCATGGAATCCGCGCAGATAGCAGGGAGTGCGGCAGCGCTTTTTACCAGGGAGATCGAACTTCTCAGGTATCAGGTATTTCCTCATACCTCCAAGCGGACCATCTGGTACAAGATCCGTATGGCAAACGAAATGACCCAGAGTGAGATGGCTGATGTCCTGGACGTGAGTGTGAAGCGCTACAGGGAGATTGAAAAGGGAAATACCAGAGCCAATGCGGAGGTAGTGGCCTCCCTCTATGAGAACCTGGGGTACCTGCCGTCCATCATATTGGAGGAGGACGTAGTAAATCTGTCCTGTCTGAATCATATATGGAAAGCTTTTGAAAAAGAACTGCAGGATGAACTGGAGGCATTTATCCGAAAAGGATGCGGACTTTGGGAATGCAGGCCGGGTGAGGGAGCTAAGTGAAATGGAATATTATTGCGGAATAGATTTGGGGACATCAAGTGTAAAAGTTATGCTTTTGGGTGCTGACGGCGCGGTGCTGGGCACAGAGGCAGCAGGATATGACATGATAAAAAAAACACCCTGCGAGGCGGAGCAGGATATGGAATATCTTTGGCAGCAGACAAAAGAATGCATCAGGGCGCTGCTGGGCAAACACCCGGGGGCAGCGGCAGATATCAGGGGCATTAGTTTTTCGGGACAGATGCACGGTATGGCAGCAGTGGACAAAAACGGTAAGCCGGTGCGAAATGCTGTGATCTGGGCAGACCAGCGCTCCCAGGATGCCATTGGGCATATCTGGGACACCATATCCAGGGAGGAGTGGAACCGAATCACCTTAAACACACCCTGTACAGGGTTTCTCATATCCTCCCTGCTTTGGATGCGGGAACATGAACCGGAACGGTACGCCAAGACTGCAAAAGTCATGCTGCCCAAAGATTATATCCGCTTTTGTATGTGCGGCGAGGCAGCCACGGATGTGACAGATGCCTCCTCCACAGGCATATTTGATGTGAAAAGGAGGCAGTGGGCCTGGGAACTGATCGACAGGCTTGGCCTTCAGCGGGAAATGTTTCCGGTCTGCGGGGAAGCTTTTGAAAGGGGAGGCAGTGTCAGTGCTTCCTGTTCAAAGGAAACAGGGATCAGGGAGGGCACGCCCTTATTTCTGGGGGGCGGTGATTCCATGATGCAGCTGGTCGGGAACGGGATCATTAAGCCGGGAATCCTCTCCTGCAATATCGGCACTGCCAGCCAGGTGGCCTGTGCCCTTGACAAGCCGGTCTACGATACGGGATTCCGTACAAATACCTTCTGCCATACAGGCAGAGGGCTTTGGGAGATACAGGGTTCCTCCCTGACCGGTGGCGTGGCCCTGAAATGGCTCAGGGATAATATGCTTCATATGAGGGATTTTGAGGAGATGACAAGCCTGGCCGGGACAGCCCCTGCGGGAAGTGACGGACTCCTCTTTCTTCCCTATCTGAGCGGAGAGCGCTGTCCCTGCAATGACCCCAATGCCCGGGGAATCTATTTTGGCATGAGCCTGTACCACAGCCGGGAACATTTGATCCGAAGCACAATGGAAGGCGTTATTTTCGGGCTGAAGGGATCCCTGGAGATATTGAAAGACATGGGGATCCGTTTTGACAGGGTGATCGCATCCGGCGGCGGAGCCAGGGGACAGCTTTTCCGGGAGATACAGGCAGATGTTTTTGAGGCTGAGATCCATACAGCAGGGGAGGCGGAACAGGCCTGCGTGGGAG
The DNA here is from genome assembly GCA_002270465.1 of Blautia hominis. Classification (GTDB taxonomy): domain Bacteria; phylum Bacillota; class Clostridia; order Lachnospirales; family Lachnospiraceae; genus Blautia; species Blautia hominis. The sequence goes on along the minus strand of NQOF01000007.1, from coordinate 226,241 downwards.
CGGCCATGACGGCAGCCGTGGGCTGCGGCGCGTTTTCCTCCTATGAGGAGGCGTGCGGCGTGCTGACCCGTCCGGGAACCGAGGTGACAGTCCCGGATAAGGAGCGGGTAAAGATCTACAGGGAATGCTTTGCCCGCTTTCAGGAGCTGTATAAGAGAAACAAAACGCTGTTTTCTTGACAAATTCCCTTCCTATTGATAAGGTGTTATATGACAAACTTGAATGAAGGATAAAAGGAGAAACCCCATGGATATCATTTTAGCATTGACAGAAGAACTGAAAGTGGAGAAGTGGCAGGTGGAAGCTGCCGTTAAACTGATAGATGAGGGAAATACCATACCGTTTATTTCCCGTTACCGTAAGGAGGCCACCGGTGCGCTGAACGACGAAGTGCTGAGAAATCTGTACGAACGTTTGAATTACCTGCGCAACCTGGAGGACAAGAAGACACAGGTTCTTGCCAGCATTGAGGAGCAGGGCAAGCTGACGGAGGAGCTGAAAAAGCAGATCCTGGCAGCCCAGACCCTGGTTGTTGTGGAAGATCTATATCGTCCGTATCGTCCAAAACGCCGTACAAGAGCCACAATCGCCAAGGAAAAGGGCCTGGAACCTCTGGCAAATATTATTCTGCTGCAGATGACAGACAAGTCTCTGGAGGAGGAAGCAAGGGCATTTCTGTCTGAGGAAAAAGAAGTGGGGACAGTGGAGGATGCCATTGCAGGGGCAAAGGATATAGTGGCTGAGAGCATTTCCGATGAAGCGGACTACCGCATCCGTATCCGGGATATGACCGTGAAGAAGGGAAGGGTGATCTCTGCGGCCAAGAACCCCAAAGAGCAGTCTGTCTATGAGATGTATTACGAGTATGAGGAGCCCATCGCAAAAGTGGCAGGCCACAGAGTCCTGGCCCTGAACCGGGGGGAGAAGGAAAAGATCCTGACCGTGAAGATAGAGGCGCCCACAGAGGATGTTATCCGTTACCTGGAAAAACAGGTGATCACCCGCAGCAATCCAAACACTACGCCTGTTTTGAAGGATGTGGTGGAGGACAGCTACAGCCGTCTGATCGGTCCCGCCATTGAGAGGGAGATCCGCAATGATATGACAGAGAAGGCGGAGGACGGTGCGATCAAGGTTTTCAAGAAGAACCTGGAACAGCTTCTCATGCAGCCTCCTATTGTGGGACAGGTGGTTCTCGGATGGGACCCGGCTTTCCGTACCGGCTGTAAGCTGGCTGTGGTAGATCCCACGGGGAAGGTGCTGGATACCGTGGTGGTTTATCCTACAGCGCCCACTACACCGGCTAAGATCGCGGCTGCGAAAGAAACTTTGAAAAAGCTGATCAAAAAATACGGTATCACTCTGATCTCTCTTGGCAACGGAACCGCTTCCAGAGAATCGGAGCAGGTGATCGTAGAGCTTTTAAAAGAGATTCCGGAGAAGGTGCATTATGTTATCACCAATGAGGCCGGAGCTTCCGTATACTCTGCCAGTAAACTTGCCACAGAGGAATTCCCCAACTTTGATGTGGGGCAGAGGAGCGCGGCATCCATAGCAAGACGTCTCCAGGACCCATTGGCGGAGCTGGTGAAAATTGATCCCAAATCCATCGGCGTAGGCCAGTATCAGCATGACATGAACCAGAAGAAGCTGGGCGAAGCCCTGTCAGGCGTGGTGGAGGACTGTGTAAACAAGGTGGGTGTGGATCTGAACACTGCCTCGGTCTCTCTTTTGGAGTATGTGTCCGGTGTCAGCAAGGCGATCGCAAAGAACATTGTAACCTACAGGGAAGAAAACGGACGTTTTGAGAACCGAAAGCAGCTTCTGAAAGTGGCAAAGCTGGGACCAAAAGCCTTTGAGCAGTGTGCCGGGTTCCTGCGCATCACAGGCGGGAAAAACCCTCTTGACGCTACCAGTGTCCATCCGGAGAGCTATGAAGCTGCGGAAAAACTCCTGGACAGTATGGGAATGAAGCCGGCGGATATCTTTGGCGGCAATGCGGTATATTATGTGAAGGACTACAAGAAGATGGCAGAGAAGCTGGGTGTGGGGGAGATGACCCTGAGAGATATTGTAAAAGAGCTCACTAAGCCCGGCCGTGACCCACGAGAGGAGATGCCGAAACCGGTGCTGCGCACAGACGTTCTGGATATGAAGGACTTAAAAGAGGGCATGGTCCTGAAAGGAACGGTGAGAAACGTCATTGACTTTGGAGCGTTTGTCGATATCGGGGTACACCAGGACGGCCTGGTGCATATTTCCCAGATGACGGAACGGTTTATCAAACATCCCCTTGAGGCGGTCAGTGTCGGTGACGTTGTGGATGTGAAAGTTCTCAGTGTGGATTTGAAAAAGAAGAGGATCTCTCTTACTATGAAAGGTATCTGAGGATACGGAAAGGAAGCGTGGAGAATGAATGCAAACAGAGTAAGGATCGAGAAGCTGCAGGAAGAGATGGCAGCGGCAGGCATGGACATGTATCTTGTGCCCACAGCGGATTTTCACCAGTCGGAATATGTGGGGGCGTATTTTAAGGTGCGTGCCTGGCTTTCAGGATTTACCGGATCTGCGGGAACCCTGGTGGTGACGAGAGACAGCGCATATCTCTGGACAGACGGGCGGTATTTTATCCAGGCGGGAAAAGAGCTGGAGGATACCGGTATTACCCTTATGAAAATGAGGGAAGAAGGCGTTCCTACCGTGGACCAGTTCCTGGAGAAAAACATTCCGGCGGGCGGCTGTCTGGGATGCGACGGAAGGACCGTCAGTGTGGGCCAGGGAAAGGCTTATGCGGACATGATGGAAAGGAAACAGGGCCGTTTTCTGTGCCAGGACGACCTGGGCGGAAAAATCTGGAGTGACAGACCTATGATGTCAAGAGAGCAGGCTTTTCTTGTGGACGTGAAATATGTGGGCAGATCCAGAGAAGAGAAACTGGCAGATGTCCGCAGGATCATGAAAGAAGAGGGTGCCAATACCCATCTGCTCTCCAGCCTGGATGATATTGCGTGGCTGCTGAACATCAGAGGCAATGATATTGAGTGCAATCCTGTGATTCTCTCCTATGTGATCCTCACAGAGAAGGACGTATATTTTTATGTACAGGAGGAGGCTGTTTCCGCTGAAGTCCGGGAGGAACTGAAGAAGTCCGGAATCACCATCCTTCCCTACTTCCAGGTGTATGAGGATGTGAAAAAACTTGCGGATGAAGATGTAGTACTGCTTGATGAAGCGGTCGTCAATTATACTCTGTTTGAAAATATTCCTGCGGGTGTAAAGAAGGTGGACTGTGTTAACCCGTCCAAACCTATGAAAGCTATGAAGAACCGGGTGGAGAGGGAAAATGTGCGCACAGCCCACATAAAGGATGCAAAGGCTATGTGCCGGTTTATATACTGGCTGAAGCAGAATGTGGGAAAAGAGGAGATCACAGAGTACAGCGCTGCAGAAAAAAGTTATGAACTGCGTGCCCAGGACCCTGATTTTCTGGATCTGAGCTTTGGAACCATCTGCGCCTACGGACCGAATGCGGCGATGTGCCATTATGCACCTGCCAAAGACGACTGCGCCAAAGTGGAGCCGGAGGGATTCTTTCTCATCGACTCCGGCGGACAGTATTGGCAGGGGACTACAGATATCACCAGGACCATTGCGGTTGGTGAGCTGACACAGGAACAAAAAGAACATTTCACACTGGTGCTCAAGGGAAACATCCGCCTGGCAACTGCAAAGTTTATGTATGGAATGGGCGGAGCGCATCTGGATTGCCTGGCAAGAGGCCCGCTGTGGGAGAGAGGTCTTGATTTCAATCACGGTACGGGACACGGTGTGGGATTCCTTCTGAACGTACACGAGGGACCCCAGAATATTAATTGGAACAGCGCGATCCGTCCGGGCGGCTATGTGCCTCTGGAGGAGGGTGTGCTGATCTCCGACGAACCGGGACTTTACCTGGAAGGCAGATACGGGATCCGCTGCGAGAATCTGCTCATGTGCCGAAAAGGTGAGAAAAATGCCTACGGCCAGTTCATGGAGTTTGAGGTTGTGACCCTGGTTCCCTTCGAGCGGGAGGCTATCCTGCCGGAACTTCTTGGGGAAGAAGAACGCAAATGGCTCAATGCTTATCACAAACACGTGTATGAGACCATAGCACCTCTTCTTGAAAACCAGGAGGAGCGTGAATGGCTTAAGGAGGCTACAGCCGAGATTTAAGCCGTGACCTAACACGGTCAACGGAAGTATGACAGGAAGACGCTTATATCTGTACTTGGTTATGGATATAAGCGCTTTTTATTAGGAAAAATAAAAAGCCGGTGTAACGAGTGACCGGACACGCAGTGAACCGTTACCTTCAAACCCGTTACTATTCACAGCCCTGCAAAAAACGCAGTTCTGTAAACAGGAACACGCTTCGCGATGCACAGATATGGAGCATTCTGCCCCATATCGCGCTGGCTGCCTCGGGATTTTCATGCGCAAGCGCATAAAAACACCTCGCGGGATAGCAGCCGTGAATAGTAACTCAAACCCTATCATAGAAAAAACAGTTGGGGAATGGCATTGTCAATGTAGTGCCTGCAATGATAGAATAACAGCAGAGGAGTTTGTGTGACAGTTCGGGTGACCGGACTGCTGCCGGTTCGTGACACAATCTGGAGGAAGAGATGAAAATACGAGAAATGATTTTGATCACCCTGTCAGCAGGTGTTTTGCTGTTTGCAGGATGCGGTGCAGGACAGAAGGATATAGCCAAAGAGGAGAGGGAACCATATGTGACGGCTTCCTTATTCTGCGATGTGAATTTCTGGGAACCGCCCTCCTGGAGTACAGGGGAGGGGACCATTACCGGGGATATTACCGAAAAGACAGGCTTGGCCCTGGATATTACCGTGCCGCCCCAGAATGCAGACGCACAGCTCAGTCTGATGCTGCTGAATGATGAACTGCCGGACATCATATCCCTCACGGATGAGACGACGATCAGCCAGCTCATCACATCAGGAAAGGTTTGGAATTTGGAGGAATTTTTAAAAAAGTATTGTCCGGATTCCCATCTCCTGAAGTCTTTTCCCGAAGATATTAAAAAGGAACTGATCAAGCGGGACGGCGGCTGGTATGCGTATCCCTCCCATATGAATTCCCAGGATTCCAGGAAAATCTGGAAGCCCAGTTCCAAGTTTTATGAGGACTGGACCAACTATAATGACAACAATGCAGTCATATGGAACAGGGAACTGCTCAGGAAAGCCGGTCTGACCATTGAGGATGTGCAGACAGAGGAACAGGTTCTGGCTGCCTGGGAACAGGTGAAAAATATGCATCTGGACGTAGGAGGGGAAGCGGTGATCCCTCTTTTGGTTGATGGAAAGGGATACAGCGACCCCACCGTGAAATTTCTGGAATACACTTTTGGCGCCGAGCGGGTGGATGAGAACGGAAATTACCGGGATATCCTTCTGCAGCCTGAAGCAAAGCATGCGCTTCTGTTTTTAAATGAGGCCATACGGAAAGGCTATGCATCTCCGGAACAGCTTACTTATGAAAATGCAAAGATAAAGACTCTGATGGCCAAAGGAAATGTGTTCTGCTTTATAGGCAATGTGGCAAACAGCGGCATTGATTACACCGAATGGGTCTCCTCAGGACCTATCTTTTCCTCAGGCGGGGAGACCCCGGTTCTCGGAAAAAATCTGAGAGCGCCCACAGGCTGGCTGGGAACGTTTATCTCAAAAGACTGCAGCCATCCCGCCCAGGTAGCGGCATGGCTGGATTATATGAGCAGTGATGACGGGCTTTTATTCTGGAGCTTTGGATATGAGGGCAGTGATTATCATCTGGATGACCAAGGATATGTGGTGCAGACAGAAAAAGGGGAAAAAGCATCTCTGGATTACGGGCAGACCGGGCAGGGGGCCTGGTGGATGTTTGACAACTTCTCCTGGGAGAGAAGCGTACTGCCGGAACCGGAAAAAGGCAGCAGCACAGAAGCGGAAAAGGAGATCTTTACCGCCTACGGCAGCCATGAGAGGACAGCAGGATATGATGAATCCCTGCTTCCCTTAACGGCGGAGGATATTCCCCCGGAGAGCGAGGAGGGAATCCTGGATGCGAAAATAAGGGAATATGAAAAGGAACAGATTCCCCGGATCGTCCTGGCGGAAAGCCGGGAGGAAGCCGAAGCCCGGTATACGGAGATGACAGAAACCCTGAACAGAATGGGAATTGACAGCCTGGATGCCTATAAAAATGAGATATATCAGAAAAACTGCAGGGAATACGGCAAGAGTATAGAGAAAATAAACGTGACAGTTCAGTAGGCCTGCGTATTCATTTATAAATGAGGGAGAGGACAACTATGAGGAAGAGATTAAAAGACAGTTTATGGCTTCAGCTTATCGCCTTCACTGCCCTTATTATGTTCCTTCTGCTGGCGGCATACACTGTGACGGACAGCTATTCCAGCAGAATGCTCAGGGACCGGACCATTGATCTGAATGAAAAGATTCTGCTGCAGGTAGAAGGAAAAATGGAAGATTTCCATGATACGCTGAACCATGTGGCCACTGCCATGGCCTATGCGCCCACCACATATGACTATTTTACCATGGACCCTGTTGCGAGAGTCATGGCGTCAGAAGATTTGTCGGAGATTTTTTCCAATACGGTTTTGTTGGAGAGTGACATAGCTGGAATCTATCTCTATGACACCTCTCTGAACCAGATCGCAGCCATGGGAAAGGCAGCAAATAACCCGGATTTTGTAACACTTTTGAAGAAGAAGATGGAATTTGGAGATATCTTTTATCTGAATCAGGCAGGCGTGCCTTTTTATACGGTATATTTTCCGGTCTATGATCTGAATAACCGGAAGTACGGCATTCAGATCGGCATGTGCGTGATGATGATGCGGACAGATAACCTGTCAGGGCTTCTGGAGGATTCCCAGACCACGGAGAATACACAGGTATATCTGCTGGACGGCAATGATCAGATAATCGCATCCAGAGGAAATGACGGGCTGGAAGAGCTGGACAGGAGTATGATGAGGAGCACGGACGGCTATTATGTGAAAGTGCGCAGTGTGCGCATGGACGGATGGAAAGTGGTCAGCCGTATACCAGAGAGTGAAATGAACAGCAGCACCGAGAACGGCAAAAAATTTGTGACCACAGCCTATGTGCTGGCATTTGCCCTCCTGATCCTGCTGGTATGGTTCTGTTATAAACGTTTTGTAGGGCCACTGCACCGGGTGGATCTGTTTATCCAGGGGATTGTGTACCGGCCTGAGGAGAGAATGGAGATCGGCAGGGAGGATGAGATCGGTACAGTGGTGCAAAGCCTGAACCATATGCTGGACAAACAGCAGAAGATGAACCAGGAAATCCGGGAATCCCAGAAAAAAATGTATGAGGCGGAGATCGCCAAGAAACAGCTTCAGGTTTTAGCCTACCGGAATCAGATCAATCCTCATTTTCTGTATAATACCTTTGAGTGTATCTGTTCCATGGCACTGTACTATGAGGTGGAGGATATTGCGGAGATCACCATGGCGCTGTCAAAGGTATTCCGCTTTGCCGTAAAAGGGGATAACATTGTCAGTGTGGAGGAGGAAGTCAGCTACATCCGGGAATATGCCAAGATCATAGATTACCGCTTCATGGGTAAGATAGATGTGGACATTGAGATGGATGAGGCGGTGAAAGAGAAGCGGGTGATCAAGCTCATGCTTCAGCCTCTGGTGGAAAATGCCGTATTCCACGGTCTGGAACAGAAAATGGAGGACGGGGAAGTAAACGTATCCATACACATGGAGGGGGAGAGCCATATGATGTTTGTGGTGGAGGACAATGGCTGTGGGATTGAACCGGCAAAACTGGTATGGATGCGGGACAATCTGGACAGCAAGCCAACCGGACAGAAGGGGATCGGAGTGGCAAACATATACCAGAGACTAAAATTATTTTACGGGGATGACGTGGTATTTCGGATAGAGAGCAGATTGGGAGTGGGGACAAAAATCACGATCATAATACCGGAAGAGGTAGAGGAAAGGGGCGGTGAAAATGTACAGGATTTATCTGGCAGATGATGAAACATGGGTGGTGATCGGTTTAAAAAAGCAGATTGAAAGATCAGGACTGCCGTTTCAGGTGATCGGGGAAGCAAACAATGGGGTGGCTGCCATGGAGGAGATTTTGGAGAAAAAGCCTGATGTCCTGATCTCCGATATCCGTATGCCCGGCCTGAACGGCCTGCAGCTTTTGGAGAAGATCAGAGAGAAAGGGTTGGATGTGAAAGTGATCTTCATCAGCGGGTACGCGGAATTTGAGTATGCGCAGTCCGCGATCCGGATGGGGACATTTGACTATCTGCTGAAACCGGTGGAGCAGGAGAAGCTGGACCAGGTTCTGGAAAGACTGCTGGGAGCATTCAGAAGTGAGCGGGGGGAGGCGGAGGAAGTATCTGCGGCGGAACCCATAAACTCCTCCATGATGAACAAGATCATCCGGGAGATACAGGAGAGATACACAGAAAATATCACCCTCTCCGGCCTGGCGGAGGCTCACGGGATCAGCACCGGTTATCTGAGCAGCCAGTTAAAGGCAGAGTTGGGACTCTCCTTCTCAGAGTATATTACCTCAAAACGAATCCAGAAAGCAAAGGAATTGCTTGCGGATGAAAGCCTTTCCGTGGAATCCATTGCAGAGCAGACAGGCTATAATGACTATTTTTATTTCATAAAGGTTTTCAAGAAAAACACAGGGATATCCCCCAGCAAATACAGGAAGAATCTGTAGAAATGTAACAGTTTAGAAAATCCCTACCCGATGGCCGGATGCCTGCTGCCGCCGCACATTTATTTGGTCAGAGCAGTGCAGGCCTGTTTGAAGGATTATGTAGCATTGAACAAAAGCCGGTAAAATTTTTACCCGGAATCAAAAAAAGTACCAAAATAAAAAAATAATTACATGTGCATTCTGTGATTCTCCCTTTATAATATAGATAAATCGATTGGTGAATATGACAAAGCAGTGATCTAAAAGATTTGTCTTGTAGAAAGCGGTTTCATATATTATACTGGAAGTATTACAATCTATACATTATATATGAACAGGTGAGACAATGGGAAAAGAGAGAGTTAGTATTTATCATATCGCAAAGGAAGCAGGAGTATCCCCGGCAACCGTTTCCAGGGTCCTGACAGGCAATGCCAATGTCAGCACAGAGAAGCGGATCAAGGTGGAGGCTCTGATCAAGAAATATGATTTCCGGCCAAATGCCATGGCGCGCAGTCTGAGCAGTACACAGACAAAGCTCATTGGTTTCCTGATCCCGGATATCAGAAATCCTTTTTATGCAACACTTGCCGTGGCCTGTGAGAGGGCTGCCAATGAGAGAGGCTACAGCCTGATGCTCAGCAATTATCTGAATGATATGGAACTTCAGGAACAGAACCTGCAGAAGATGATCGAGATGCGGGTGGATGCCCTGATCATGATCGGCGGCAAAGTGGACGAGATGGTTTCAGACGAGGAGTATGTGGAGAAGATCAACCAGATCACAGATACGATCCCCGTAGTCATCACAGGCAAACTGGACGGCAGTGACTGCTACCAGGTTAATATAGATCAGAAAAAGGCCATGGAGGCTGCAATGGAACATCTTATCGCGTACGGCCACCAAAAGATTGCGCTTATTGGAGGCAGGAAAGATGTGAATTCCACTTATACAAAGCGGGTCACTTACAGAAGCAGTCTGAGAAAACATGGGATCGCATTTTCTGCTGATGACATTGTGGAGACACCGGAGTATTCCGTGGAGTGCGGGCTTCAGGTGATGGACAGGATTTTTGACAGCGGACAAGAACTTCCCACAGCGGTCATTGCCATCAACGATTTTATGGCAATGGGCATTATGCAGTCTATCCGCCGCCACGGACTTTTTATACCGGATGACATCTCCATCCTTAGCTTTGATGACACATTTATCGCGGAATCTGAGACACCATGCCTGACAAGCGTAGGATATGATTATGACAGATTCGCCAATACTCTGGTAGAGACAGCGATCATGGCGATCGAGGGAAAGAATCCGTCTAAAATGCAGCTCATACCCCCTAAACTTGTGATCCGTGAGTCCACGGCAAAGTATAACGGGTAAGAGAAAACGTAAATGGCTTAAAACATAGAAGTGTAAGATTATATCCATATTGAAACGGGTTTCAATATCAGGGGCACGGACATGGTGGAAATACATAAAAACATCTGCAGCTAAAGGGCAGTTGTAATAAAAGAGGACAAGAATAGGAGGAAATGCACGTGTGTTTAACCTAGGAGAGTGAGTGAAAACAGGGAATTATTGAAACCGATTTCAAAAAGAGGAGGAGAATGATGTGAAAGCAAGGAAAAATAAAACAGGAACAGCGGTCATGGCAGGTACCCAAAAGCCATTCTTGAAAAAAGTAAAGGACAACCGGACATTGCTGCTGATGTGTCTTCCTGCCGTGGTGTTTTTTATAGTCTTTAATTACTGCCCCCTGCCGGGTGTGTACATAGCGTTTACGAACTATAATTTCCGGGATGGAATCTTCGGCAGTCCGTTTGTGGGACTGAAGAACTTTGAATTCCTGATCCAATCCGGTGAACTTTGGAAATTGACCAGAAATACACTGCTTTACAATGTGGTCTTTATTGTTCTGGGCAATGTGGTGCAGATCACACTTGCCGTTATGCTCAACGAAGTGCGCAACAAATACTTTAAAAAGGTATCCCAGACCATTATGTTCCTGCCGTATTTCATCTCTGTGGTATTGATCGGAGCCATCGCATTTAATATCCTGAATTACGATACAGGTGCTTTAAATACCCTGCTGCGTGAAACCGGCGGAGACCCTGTCAAGATTTACAGTATGGCAGGTATATGGCCGTTTATCATTATCTTCTGTCAGATGTGGCAGCAGACAGGATACGGTTCGGTTGTTTATTTTGCAGCCATCTGCGGTATTGATTCCGGTATGATGGAAGCCGCGGAAGTGGACGGAGCAACGAGCTGGCAGAGGATCCGCTACATCATCCTTCCAAGCCTGAAACCTACATTCATTATTCTTCTGCTCTTTGCTTTAGGCGGCATTATGAAGGGTAACTTCGGTTTATTCTGGAACATGGTAGGCAATAACTCCCAGCTCTTCCAGACAACCGATATTATTGAGACGTTCGTATACAGGACCATGACAACGCAGAACAACTTCTCTACATCGTCTGCAGTGGGGCTGTACCAGTCCATCTTTGGATTTGCCCTTGTTATGTTCAGTAACTGGCTGGTAAAACGGATCGATCCGGATTACGCATTATTCTAGGAGGTGAGTAAAGTGCAGAATCAAAATAAGACAAAGATAAAACAGGACGCCAGTACCTGGATCGTAAAAATGATTTCTTATCTGGTGATCACAGCTTTTGCGCTGATCTGTCTGCTGCCGTTTATTCTTATCATATCGGCATCACTCAGTACGGAGAGCGTGATCATGAAGGAAGGGTTCGGCCTGCTTCCGAAAGAATTCACATTAGATGCATATACCTGGGTATTCCGGTTCCCGAAAATGATACTGGGCTCTTACGCAGTCACCATCCTTCTTACGGTCTGCGGAACCCTTGTGGGACTGTTCGTTATTGCCATGACCGGCTATGCCCTGCAGAGAAAGGATTTTCCCTTCAGAAATGTAATCTCCTTTTTCATCTACTTTACAACCCTGTTTTCCGCAGGTATGGCGCCCACTTTCATCTGGGTATCCAGATATCTGCAGTTGAAAGGAACCTACTTTGCCGTGTTCTTCCAATTGCTTATGACACCGTGGCTGATCATTCTGATGAAGAACTTTGCAAAATCCGTGCCCTTTGAGATCACCGAGTCCGGTAAGATTGACGGAGCCGGAGACTTCAAGATTTTTATTTCCCTTGTTCTGCCCATGCTGAAACCGGCGCTGGCAACTGTGGGTCTGTTTCTGGCCCTGGGCTACTGGAACGAATGGTACCTCTCATCCCTGTATCTGGGTTCAGAGGTGGATTATAAGCCGCTGCAGTATTATCTGTACAACATCATAAACCAGGCCGCTGCGCTTAAGAACTCAATGGCCGGTGCCGCTGTGACGGTTGCAGACCTTCCGTCCAATACACTGAAGATGGCCACAGCGGTTGTGGCAACCGGACCGATCGTATTTTTGTATCCTTTTGTACAGAAATATTTTATCTCCGGTATCACCGTGGGAGCGGTAAAAGGTTGATATTTTGTAACTGCTGACTGATATGAATTACCCTGTAAGGGATTTATATGAATAAAAAATATAAGAAGTGGAGGATCAAAATGAAAAAGAATACCACAGTAAAACGTACTCTGGCCCTGACCATGGCTGTATTAATGGGAGCAAGCCTGGCAGGCTGCGGAAGCAAAGGCGGTGACGGAGGTTCCAAAGTAAAAGAGGACGGAACCATTGACACTTCCAGCCATGAAGTCATCAACATGCTGGTTCTGGGAAACAAACCTTCCAACGGCAGATTAGATGAGGTGCTGAAAGCGTTAAACAAAGTCCTGACTGAAAAAGTAAATGCAGAGCTGGAACTCACTTATGTTGAGTGGGCTGACTGGCAGACACAGTATAATACACAGCTTTTAAGCGGTGACGCATCCCTTGATATTATCACAACCGCTACAGACTGGCTGTACGGCTGGGAAAATGCGCAGAAAGGTGCATTCCTGCCCCTGACAGAAGATATGCTGAAGACATACGCACCGAAGACCTGGGAACAGGTTGACGCTGACGGCAACTGGGATATCTGTAAATTGAATGATGAGATCATGTTCATCCCTGAGGATAAATACACCCAGTATACAAACCATGGAATGATGTACCGTGGAGACTGGGCAAAAGAGGCAGGCATCACGGATGGAACCATCACAAAATTTGATGAACTGACGACATATTTCAAATATGTAAAAGACAACAAGCCGGATGTTGTACCGTGGGATGCAGGTAAGAATAACCTGGGAAGCCTTCTGGAGCCATACATTTTATCTAATACCAATTACCGTCCGCTTATCGGATGCAATGCAGGTAATTATGAATTCTGGTTTACCTCCAAAGAAGATCCCTATACCGTTTCTTCTCCGTTCATGGAGGATGATGCGATCTATGAAGCTGCTGACATGATGAAAGAATGGAATGAGATCGGCGTATGGCGTGAGGATGCCCTGAACTATGACGGCGATACCAGAGTGGAAATGTATGCAGGTACCTGCGCGGCAGACCAGCACCACAGCCAGACTTACTATTCACAGGTAAAACCCAACATGGATGTAAAACAGCCGGGTTCTGATGTGAAAATGTATTACTGGGGACAGGAAAACAACAATGTGGCAAAACCACTCAAGACTCACGGCGCCGCAGCCATCAGCGCAAACTCCAAACATCCGGAGAGAGCATTGATGGTATATGATCTGCTGCGCAACGACGAAGAGTGCTACCGTTACATCAACTATGGTGTTGAGGGAACAGACTACATTGTGACAGAGGACGGCAAGCTGGATTATCCGGAAGGATGGGATGAGGCAACTGACAAAGTGGATGCCAACTTCTGGTGCGGACGTAACGATGACCTGGAGCTGCAGAATGTAAGCTGGTGGGATGGCACACAGGATATGATCGACAACTATGATAAGATTGCATATGACTATGAATTTGAAAACCTGATCATTGACAAAAACGCAATTGAGACACAGCAGGCAGCCATTGCCAATGTATTATCTGAATATCTGCCTCAGCTTGGTTATGGTAAATATGATGATCCCCACAAAGCCATCGATGAAATGAGGGAAAAGATCAAAGCAGCCGGCTATGAAGAAGTAAAGGCATCTATCCAGAAAGATATTGATGCATTCAGAGGCGAAAAGTGATAAAATCCTAATTAGGAAAGTTTAGTAAAACGCATGGGAATACCAATACTGGCGCAGCGAAAAGTGCCCGGCATTTGGCATTCCCATTTGCCGTATGAACAAATGAAAGTTCAGAAAGGAGTAACTGTGGAAAAATTTGAGATAAAGGATGATTTTTATCTGGACGGAAAAAAGATCAAGATTATTTCCGGAGGGATGCATTATTTCCGTGTGGTTCCTGAATATTGGAGGGACAGACTGGAAAAATTAAAGGCTTTGGGATGTAATACGGTTGAGACCTATATTCCCTGGAACCTTCATGAGAAGGAGAAAGGCGTGTTTGATTTCAGCGGTATTCTGGATATTGCACGTTATGTGAAGACGGCCCAGGAGCTGGGACTGATGGTGATCTTAAGGCCGTCTCCCTATATCTGTGCGGAGTGGGAATTCGGCGGACTTCCCTATTGGCTTCTGCGGGAGGACGGTATGCGCCTTCGCTGTATGTATGAGCCTTATCTGCAGCATGTGAGAGAATACTATGAGGAGCTTTTTAAGGTCATTGCGCCTCTGCAGTATACCAAGGGCGGTCCGGTCATTATGATGCAGGTGGAGAATGAGTACGGCTACTATGGTGATGACAGGGAGTATCTGGAATACATGAAGGATCTCATGACAGAATGCGGATGTGAGGTTCCTCTTGTCACTTCAGACGGTCCGTGGGGAGACGCCTTTGACTGCGGAAAAATAGACGGTGTCCTGCAGACCGGAAATTTTGGCTCCAAGGGAAAAGAACAGTTTGCCATTATGCGTGAGAAGATAGGGGACAAGCCCCTTATGTGCATGGAGTTCTGGGTGGGCTGGTTTGACAACTGGGGTGTGGAATGCCATCAGACCGGAGATCTGGATGAGCATGTGAAGGATTTGGATGAAATCCTGTCTGAGGGGCATGTGAATATTTATATGTTTGAGGGCGGCACGAATTTTGGATTTACAAATGGCTCCAACTACTATGATGTGCTGACCCCGGATGTGACTTCCTACGATTATGATGCTCTGCTGACTGAGGACGGCAGGATCACACCGAAATATGAAGCGTTCCGCCGGGTTATCAGCAAATATGCGGAGATACGGGAAGTAAGTCTGAGTACGGAGATAAAAAGAAAAGACTACGGAACGCTGAGGACAGCCAGAAAAGCCGGGCTTTTCGGAAACCTGAAAAACATAGCCTCTCCGGTTGACTGTGTATATCCTCAGTCCATGGAAAAGCTGGGGCAGGGATACGGCTACATCTTGTACGAAAGTCCGTTGAAATACGAGGGACCTATTGAAAAGATCCGTCTGTGGGGCGCAAATGACAGAGCAAATATGTTTGTGGATGAAAAGCCTGTACTGACACTGTATGACAGGGAACTGCTGACAGAGTATGCGTTTGAGGATCCGGTCCAAAAGGGGGAGAAGATCTCCATTTTGATGGAAAATATGGGCCGCGTCAACTTTGGGCCGGCTCTTGAGCAGCAGCGGAAAGGAATTGACAGAAGCGTGCAGATCAACGGCCATCAGCATTATCACTGGACAGAATACTGCCTGCCAATGGAAGATCTAAGCAGTCTGGATTTTGAGGCCCCGATCAAAGCGGGAGAGCCGGGATTCTATGAATTTACATTTGAGGCTGACGAGACAGGGGATACCTTCCTTGACTTTACCGGATGGGGAAAAGGCTGTGTGCTGGTCAATGGATTTAATATCGGACGTTTTTGGGAGATCGGTCCGCAGAAGCGGTTATATATACCGGCCCCGCTGTTGAGAGAAGGGGAAAATACGATCCTTATTTTCGAGACAGAGGGAAAAGCGCCGGGCAGCATCTCACTTTGCAGTGAACCGGACCTTGGATGAAGAGATGTATTATGAAATAAATGCCAATATCCTGCCGCAGATCAGGCTGGTGGACACAGCTGTGCTGGAGCCGCCCTATGTACACAGAAGGCGGCAGCCGGATGAATATATCCTGTATATTATGAAGCAGGGGGTGCTGTACCTGAGGGAAGAGGAAAAAGAATATGAACTCAGGGAAGGAGATATACTTCTGCTGGATACGGACTTTGTGCACGAAGGACTGAAGGCCTCCGGGTGTGAGTATTTTTATATCCATTTCCGCCATCCCCAGATCTACAGAAGAGAGGTGCAGCCGGGTTTTATGGAGAACCTTCTGCAGATCCGGGGAACCTGCCTGCAGCAGGACAGCGGTTCCCATAAGCGGTACAGAGATGACGTCCTGTGGCTGCCGAAGCACGTTTCTCTGGGCAGAAAGGGAGGCTATCTGCGGGTGCTGCAGCTGATCCAGGAAGCCATGGAACAGCATAGAAACCAGATGGAGAATTATAAAGTGGCGTGTGAGTGCCGCTTTATGGAGGCCCTGGTGGCAATCTCCAGGGAGGCTTTGTCTTCCTGGACGGCCAGGCCCACCCACGGAATCCCATCCTCCTATCACCGGGTCCATGAGCTTTTGAATTATTTGAATGAGAATTATCACCGGCAGATATCAGGTGCAGGAATTGAGGAGGAGTTTTCCTGTAATTTTGATTATCTGAACCGGGTATTTAAAAAGAACATCGGAAAAACCATCTTTGCCTGCCTGAATGAAATACGCATACACCGTGCCATGGAGCTGCTGGCTACCACTTCCATGAAGATCTCCGCCGTGGGATACCGGGTGGGATTTAAGGATGACGGGTATTTTTGCAAGGTGTTTAAAAAGTATACCGGGATATCACCGGGGCAGTATGGGGCTTTGGCAGGGGTGAGGGAGATAGAGTGTGAGGATGGTAACGGAAATTTGCAATAAAAAACTGACGGTCACGCTGATCATTTTTGCAAAACGGGAGTGCCTGTATGGTGCTCCCGTTTTGCTGACTAGACATGGGCCGCGACTGTTTTTGCGGTCCATTTTCTGGATCTCCAGCGTATCAGATAGGCAGTTCCGCGGAAAAATTCGTCCATGGCAAAGGCGATCCAGCACCCTGCAAGGCCAAGTCCCATGCGGATTCCCAGAATATAGGAAAAGAGAATACTCATGGTCCAGCAGGATATCATAGATACCGTCATGGGATAGATCACGTCCCCGGCGCCGCGCAGGGAATTTTCTTCCACATGGTTGAATCCCCGGCCGGTTTCTACCAGGATATCAATGAGCATCAGATGCCTGCCCATGGCAATGATCTGGGGGTCCGAGGTAAAGCATCCAAGCAAAGGCTCTGCCAGAAGAAAGATCAGGAAGGAAAGGGTCACGTTGGCGCCTATGGTCAGTTTCAGGTTCTGAAGATTTAACTTGTATGCCTGCTCATATTTACCCGCTCCGGCGAGCCACCCTATCATAAGGGAAGTGGATAATCCCAGACTCATGCCGAATACATACACGTAAAATACAATGTTGGACACATATATTTTAGTGGAGATAGCACCAACCCCCAATATAGCAATGATGGAGGTGGAGACTACCTGGGAAAGATTGTAGGAAATGGTGCTGACACCTCCCGGGATGCCCACCTTCAGCATAGTTGTGACAATTTTCAATGAAGCGGGACCTTTTTTTCTGAAATTCAGCCCCAGCGGTATTTTCCGCAGGAAAGTGAGTATCAGGAGCAGTCCGAACAACTGGCTGCATACATAGGCGGCAGCAATGCCGGATACCCCGGAAAGGGGAAGTTCTACCGGGCGGAAAATGATCAGATAGTCCAGTGCGGCGTTCATACAGTTCATGGTCAGGGACACGCAGACGGATATCTTAGGCTTCCCGTAACTTCTGAAAATGCCGGAGACGCTGGATGTCACTGCCTGAAAAAATGAAAACTGCACAGCGATCCGGAAATAGGTGACTGCATAGTCCAAAACCTGCCCTTCCAGATGCATAAGGCCCAGAAGAGGCCTGGCTGCCAGGGAAAGAGAGGTGCCCAGAACCAAACTTAATGTGCCGCACAAGATAATGGAGGTAAAAGCAGCGTCAGAAGCCTTTTCTGTATTTTCAGCACCCAGGTTGTGGTTGATGACTATGGACGCGCCTGTGCCGATCACGGTATAAAAGGTGAGTATCATTCCCAGAAGCTGGGTGGCAGAGCCAACGGCTGCCACGGCATCATCTGAGTAATGGGAGAGCATCAGGGTGTTGATGGTGCCCATCATATTAAGAAGCAGCATTTCCGTAAAAAAGGGTACGAAGATGCGGGACAGGGTCATGGTGCCCTGTGGTGTTTTCATAATGCTTAAGGTTTTGTCATAGTGAAAGAATTTCATGGAGTTTCCTTCTTTCTATCTCTGTCACTTTAATGGAGGAAGTATCAGGACCGCTGGTTTTATATTTGCCTCCGCGTCACCGGAAACCGTGATGGTCACTTCTTTTTCCTCATTGATATGGTTTACATAAATTAATAATCTGCCGCAATATGCCCGTCTGAAGTGGGCGCTGTAATCCGTCACATCCGCCAGGTTTCCATTCTCCAGCCCGCATATTCTGCCGTTATCTGCTGTCACATGCAGGAGGGAAGAGTCGGAGAGGACAGGATTGCCCCAGGTATCTCTCATAAGTGCCTCAATTTGATATAACACGGGCTGGGGGCCGGGATGCGGGGAGTCCTCAAAACATTGCAGGGATACACAGCAGGCAGTGCCTGTAGTTATCAGTGTGTGTGAGACTTTTGTTCCATCCAAAGCGGTTCCCAGTGCTTTCAGTGTGCCGGGCGTGTAGGCAGCGGAAAGAGTAATGGCATCCGCGTCCGGATCTTTCTCAAAAGTGCCCAGGCACTTGTCATTCAGCCATATTTCTGCCCGGGGCAGATTGGTGTAACACTTTATAAGCACTTCTTCTTTTTCCGGGTAGTTCCAGGTATCAGCAACAGGGGTCCATTCCCCCCGGTCAGCGTCCATCCGGGCAGTGGACAGATGTATCATGGGCTTGGAGGACCATAGACTCTGTCTGCGGTAATAACCCGGTTTTTCAAATCCGGCAAGTGTCAGAAGCCCTGCACCGGAGCCATGAATGGGCCAGCCTTTAGCTTCCCCCAGATAATCAATTCCGGTCCAGAGAAACTGTCCTGAGATCCAGGGCTTATCCGTCACTGCTCTCCACGCTTCCAGGCTGTGACCGTTTTCGCTTCCGATAAATGGTTTGCCGGGGAATCTGCGGTGGCTTTCCTCATAGAGATGTTCCTTGTAGTTATATCCGGCAACATCCACAGAGTCCAGGAAGCCCAGTCCCGAAGACAGCTCCGGGAAAGCAGCAGCCAGGGTGACAGGACGGGTCTTATCATTTTCTTTCACGATTTTGGACAGTTTTTGTGCGAGCACAGCCAGGCGTCCGGCATCCGGCCTTTGGGGGTTATACTGCCGTTCCTCCGCAGGTTTATCCGCATCATTGTTGCCTGTCATGGTGGTGAAAGAGGCGTGGCAGTAAGGGTCATTGGGGTAGTCGATCTCATTGCCGATACTCCACATGATAACAGAGGGATGGCAGCGGTCACGGCGCACAAGTGCTGTCAGATCCTCTTTATGCCACTGGGGAAACTCCAGATAGTAGCCCTGGTGCTTTGGGGGATACACATTGTGTCCGGTGCTCCATTTGTTTTTGGGACCTTCCCACTCGTCAAATGCTTCATCTATGACAAGAAAACCCATCGCATCGCAGAGGTCATAAAGTTCCGGCATATGGGGATTGTGGCTCATCCGTATGGCATTGCATCCCATATCCTTTAACTTTCTGAGGCGCCTGCGCCATACTGCGGCGGGCACGGCAGCACCCAGACAGCCAGCATCGTGATGGACGCAGACTCCTTTTATCAGAGTGTTTGTGCCGTTTAAGAAAAAGCCTCTGTCAGCATCAAAACAGATACTGCGGAATCCGACGCTGCGTGTGTCAATCCTGTATCCTATAGTGCAGTCAGCTTCCGGAGCACACTCACCGGACAGGCAGATCCAGGTTTCCAAAGTATATAATTCCGGTGAATCCGGAGACCACAGGACAGGGGCAGTTACCACACGGGAAGCCTCAGCCTTGCATACGGTACCGGCAGGGAAGCACATATTGACAGAAGCTTCGGCCTGCACCCCGGAAGCAGCCGAAGGGTTGGTTACGGCCTGCCCTCTCTGTGTTTCATTGGCAGCAAGACCATCATATCCTGTCCTCAAAAGCCTGAATGTAACGGTGGCCCGTACATCCTGCAAGGTATCATTTTTTATCTCACAGGATGCACGAAAGATCGCTTTTTCAGGGGATACCTCAGGTGTTTCAAACGCCGCGCTGTAAGGGACCATATGCACAGGCTCCTGTACTAGAAGCTGTACTTTTCGGGTGATACCGGAGCCGGTGAACCAGCGGGAATCCGCAATATCCCTGTGGTCTACACAGACACAGATGATGTTTTCGCGGTCAAAACAAAACTGCTCTGTAATATCATAAGTAAAGGAAATATATCCGTTTGGCCTGTTTCCCAGATAGTAGCTGTTGCACCAGACACGGCTGTTTTTATAGACACCGTCAAAGGCCAGAGACAGCCTTTTACCTTTCCAGGATTCGTGGGGTGTGATCCGGAACCGATACCATCCGATGCCGCCTGCCAGGTATCCGGTACCACTGGAATATTCTCTGGAGAACGGAAGAGTTACCGACCAGTCGTGAGGGAGCGAAACCGTCTCCCAGGCTGAGTCATCATACCATGCCTGCCATGCATCCGGGCAGTCTCCCGGATGGAATCTGCAGCTTTGTGTTATGGGATAAAATGTTGTATTCAATGGAATACCTCCTAGTTTCTTTTTCTGCTAAAACATATTATAAGGAAACGGCAGGGGAAAACAATGGAATTGGGAGAGACTTATTGTAAATCAGCGACTTTTTCCCGAAAGGCATTGTAAAAGTCCGCTGGGTGTAGTAGAATGAAAGAAAATTTGAAACCGATTTCAAAATACCGGGATATGGCATGAGTAAGGAGGAAAAAACTGCATGGATCAGAGAGAAAACGGTTATTTATTTGTACATTTTACAGGGGAGTCTCCGGATGGAGAACAGGTGTATTTTGCGCTAAGCAGAGACGGGATGCACTGGCAGGATTTGAATGAGGGCAGGCCGGTGATCCGGTCCGGGATCGGAGAAAAAGGAGTCAGGGACCCATTTATAATAAAGTCTGTCATAGATGGAAAGTTTTATATCATTGCCACAGATCTGAGGATTGCCAGCAAGAAAGGCTGGACGGCAGCACAGATAGAGGGGAGTACCCGGATCATTGTCTGGTGCTCTGAAGATCTGCTTCACTGGTCAGAACCCTGGAGTTTTGAGACGGGAATCCCGGGGGCCGGCTGTGCGTGGGCGCCGGAGGCTATCTACGATCCGGAGAAGGGATCCTACCTTGTATTCTGGGCCTCCATGACAAAAGAGCCGGGGGACTCAGCGCATAAACAAAGAATTTATTGTTCCTACACCAGAGATTTTAGGGTGTTCACAGCACCGGAAAAATACATTGAGAGGGATCATCATGTAATAGACACCACCATTATAGAGGAAGAAGGCGTTTTCTACCGATTCTCAAAGGATGAAACCAATAAAAATATACGCATGGACAAAGGCACAAGCCTGCAGGGAGAATTTACGGAGGTATGTGCAGAACAATTGCGCACGCTGATGGGAGTGGAGGGTCCGGCGGCATTCCCCATGGGGGAAAAAGGGAAGTGGTGCCTTATGGTGGACCGGTTTGCAGAAGGACTCGGATACCTTCCCCTCATCTGTACAAGTCTGGAAAACGGTGATTTTAAAGTGGCTGAAGCAGCGGATTATGATATGGGAAATGTCTGCAAACGCCACGGGTCTGTGCTGGTGCTGAAGGAAAGTGAATACCAGCGCTTGTATGAGCGGTGGGGCAGCAAAAATGCAGAACCTGATATAAAGGTAAACATTAATACAAAAGCAGAAAAAGCAGAGATGCAGGACCTGTTTGGCATCTTTTTTGAAGATCTGAACCATGCGGCAGACGGCGGATTATATGCGGAACTGGTTCAGAACCGTGCCTTTGAATTTTGTTCTGTAGACAACCCGGAGTATCATGGACTGACGGCCTGGGAGAAGATTGAAAAGGGCGGGAAAACAGAACTCCGCGTGGAAAAAGAACATGGGCTTTTCCCTGAAAATCCCCATTATCTGGTGATGGAAATACCGGAGGCAGGGGAGGATACCGGTGTCTGGAATCTGGGATTCGGGCAGGGAATCTCCTTTGAAAAAGATGAGTCCTATGACTTTACTTGTTATGCCAGAAAAGAGAGGGGAGACTGTGAGCGATTGGAAGTTTCCCTGCGCTCCGCAAATGGACAGGTCTATACCTGTGCAAGTATTTATATGACAGAAGACTGGGAGAAATACCAGCTTACGCTGCAGGCGCCTATGGATGACAGGCAGGGAAGACTGGCTGTAACAGTAAAGGGAAGCGGATGTGTGGAACTTGATTTTGTGTCTTTGTTTCCAAGACATACCTATAAGAACAGAAAGAACGGCCTGCGCAGAGATCTGGCGCAGCTTCTGGAGGATATGCATCCTAAATTTCTGCGTTTTCCCGGAGGCTGCCTGATCCACGGCGGTTCCCTGCACGCCAAAGACAGGGACAGCCTGTACCGGTGGAAGAACACCATCGGCCCTGTGGAAAACCGGCCTGCCTGCCGAAATAACTGGGGATATAACCAGACCATGGGACTGGGGTATTATGAATATTTTCTGCTGTGCGAAGATTTAGGTGCAAAGCCTGTTCCTGTACTTCCCGGGGGCTATAATCCCCATACCCGCGAGGGGGCTGTGGGAGATGAACTGGAAGGATATATCCGGGATGCACTGGATCTGATCGAATTTGCCAATGGGGATGCAGACTCTTTCTGGGGCGCCAGGCGGGCCAAAATGGGACATCCCGAACCGTTTCATTTGGAATATATCGGTATCGGTAATGAGGAGGTGGGAGAGCCGTTTTTTGAACGGTACCCTCTTTTTCATAAGGCGATCCGGGAGAAATATCCGGAGATACGGATCATTGGCACCAGCGGCCCCTTTGCGGCAGGCAGGGAATACGACAGAGGGTGGCGGTCCGCAAGAGAGGAGGGGGCTGATCTGGTGGATGAACATTATTACCAGTCCCCGGAATGGTTTATCGCCCATCACCACCGCTACGATGCATTTCCTGAGAATGGACCTAAGGTATTTCTGGGAGAGTATGCTTCCCATGATAATACCTGGTTCAATGCATTGGCGGAAGCATCTTTTATGGTGGGAATGCAGAACGCAGCCCATGCAGTAAAACTGACATGCTATGCACCGCTGTTCTGTCATAAGGATTATGTAAACTGGGAACCGGATATGATATGGATGGATAACCATAGGGCAGTGCCTTCTCCCAGCTATTATGTTCAGAAACTTTTTATGAACCATCACGGGGATGTGGTGCTGCAGCAGGAAATTGAGGATAAGGGTCCGTCCGTAATGCTGAGCAGGTATCCGGACAGTCTTCCCGGATCCATTGTCCTGGAAGCCAATGAATCCGAGGTGGTATTTGACAATATCGTGATCACAGAGGAAGAGACAGGGAAACAGTATACATATCCGAAAACAGTGGTGAACCCTGACAAACCGAAGGAAAAGCTCATGGATGTAAGCAGCAGAGACTATACCATTCATCTGCATGCCAGAGAGTTGAGCGGCAAAAAGGGATTTACCATAAGTTTTGGGCAGCAGGATGAGAAAAACCGCCTGTTCTGGGAAATTGGCGGATGGGCCAATCAAGATTCCATCATCGGTGAGGATGTGAATGGGAGAAATTCCTGTTTGATCCAGCGGACCCGCAGCGTGGAAGTGGGAAGGACTTACGACCTGGAGATCCGTGTTCGGGGCAGAAGGGTGGAGACATTTGTGGACGGAGTTCCGGAGCAGGAGACAGAGGTGCTTCGGGTTCTGGCAGAGCCGGTTTATATTACCAGCAGCCTGGAAAAGGACACAGGAGATGTGATCATCAAACTGGTCAATGTACTGCCTCGGGAGCAGAAGGTACAGATATGCCTGGAGGGTGAGGAAAACAGCCGTTTTGCAGGCAGCCTATACAGAATGGATGGATTTGGGAGAGAGGACAGAAACACGTTTGAACACCCGGATCTGGTGACTCCCAAGGTAACGGCAGCCGCGTTTGAGAGCAACAGATTTGAAGTTGACATAAAACCGGAATCTATCTGTATCTTAAGACTGCACGGCAGACAAAATCCTGTACTTCCGGGGCTTTATGCAGACCCGGATGTGCTGAACTTTAATGGGACTTACTATTTATATCCCACAACAGACGGTTTTTCACACTGGTCAGGGACAAAATTCCATGTGTTCTCCTCCAAAGATCTGAGAAAATGGAAGGACGAGGGCATCATACTGGATGTTGCTTCCGAGCAGGTTCCCTGGTCTGTGGGTTCGGCCTGGGCTCCGGCTGTTTTTCAGCGGAATGGACGGTTTTATTATTATTTCTGCGCAAAAAGGCCGGATGGTGTCTCCTGTATCGGTGCAGCTGTCAGTGATTCCCCGGTGTCCGGTTTTTTGGCACAGCCGGAACCTCTGCTGACCCCTGAAACGGTGCAGGCCGCAGGGGTAAAAATGAGTCAGGTGATAGACCCTTCCATCTATGAAGAGGATGGGCAGGTGTATATGCTGTTTGGAAACGGGGAGCCGGCCATTGTAAAGTTAAGTGACGACCTGCTCCATGTCTGCCCGGAAACCATGAAAAACCTGGAGGGCGCAGAGGATTTCAGAGAGGCTGTGACCGTTCTGAAAAGGCAGGGGATCTATCATTTTACCTGGTCGTGTGAGGACACCGGATGTGAGGATTATCATGTGAACTACGGTATCTCAAAAAGTCTGTACGGACCTGTGAAATACCTGTATCCCGTGCTTTTGAAGAGGCCGGAGACGGGTGTGCTGGGGACAGGCCATCACTGCATTTTCAAAGGGTCCGGGGAAGATACTTATTACATGGCTTATCATAGATTTGCCACTCCTTTCAGTGATTATCCGGAGGGAAAAGGCTATCACCGTGAGACCTGTATGGACCGGGTGGAATTCGGAGCAGACGGGTTGATGAAACCGGTATATGTAAATCCATAGAGGAAGAGATAACATATTTAGTAACGATCCAGTAGGTCTGCGCATGCACTGCGCTGACCGTAAGAAAGCATTCCGCAGCCAAGCAAAAATCCCATCGCCAAAAGCGATTCTGCATGGATTTTTGCCTGTAACTGTGAGGGTACTGAACCGTTACCATATTTAATATTCGGAGGAAACAGATTCATGCAGAAATTTTTATCAGAAGCAGATTGTAAATGGCTGGAAGAAACCTTTGCAAGATTCGATCTGAAAATGGAAAAGGAATGTGAAAGGCTGGGGGATAAAATTCCCTACATTCCAAAAAATGGACACTATGAGGAGGATTTGGGAGAACGGGATATCGCCTGGTGGACCAATGGGTTCTGGGGCGGGATCCTGTGGCAGATGTATCACGCCACAGGGAAGGAAATATACCGCAGGAAAGCTGAAAATGTGGAGAAACGCCTGGACAGATCCATGGAGGAATATGAAGGGCTTTACCACGACGTGGGCTTCATGTGGATGCACACAGCAGTGGCGGACTACCGGCTTACAGGCAGTCATGAGTCCTATATCAGAGGCCAGCACGCAGCCAATCTGCTGGCAGGCAGATTTAATGTGCTGGGAAACTTCATACGAGCCTGGAATGACGATAAGGCAGGATGGATGATCATTGACTGTCTGATGAATCTGTCCCTGCTCTACTGGGCTTCCGAGGAATCAAAGGATCCGCGTTTTGAAGCGGTCGCCAGAAAACACGCAGACACAGCAATGGAGAAGATACTGCGCCCGGACGGTTCCTGTAATCACATTGCCATACTGGACCCATTGACCGGAGAGCTTTTGGAAGCACCGGCAGGGCAGGGGTATGAGGAGGGGTCTTCCTGGTCGAGAGGACAGTCCTGGGCAGTCTATGGATTTGCCATCAGTTATGCCCACACAAAAGAACAAAAATACCTGGACGCGGCAAAGCAGACAGCCCACTATTTTATTGCAAATGTATCCCTTACGGATTATCTTCCCCTGTGTGATTTCAGAGCACCCAAGGAGCCGCTGTATTATGATTCCACAGCCGGTGCCTGTGCAGCCTGCGGCCTTCTGGAGATCGCGAAACATGTGCCGGAAAATGAGAAAAACCTGTATGAGAAAAGTGCCCTGCGGATCCTGCGTGCCATGGAAGAACAGTTCTGTAACTGGAACCCGGATGAGGACGGAGTTCTGGGTATGGGAAAAGTGGCGTATCATGATGAGGGGGAGAACCTTCAGGTACCTATTATTTACGGGGATTATTTCTTTATAGAAGCAGTTCTGCGGCTGATGGGCAGAGATTTCTGGATTTGGTAGGAGGTGCCTTATGGATAAGAGAAAGCTGAACACGAGGCAGGATTTTGAGAAATGGATGCTGGAGATCCTGAACCCGCTGAAACCGTATTACAGTGAAGAAAAAGCCCGTCTGAACATAGGCTGCACCAGCGCCCATTATCCGGATGAGAGTGCCTGGATGGAAGGATTTTCGCGTCCGCTCTGGGGACTGGCTGCCTTCTGGGCAGGGGGCGGAAGTGATGAGGCCTTTGAAAAGATATACAGGCAGGGCCTGGTTTCCGGTACAGACCCTGCTTCAGTGGAATACTGGGGCAAATGTGGAGATTATGACCAGAAGCTGGTGGAGATGGCTGCCATTGCCTTTGCCATCCTGTTTGCAGGAGAGAAGATCTGGGAGCCGTTGACGGAAAAGGAGAAGAAACAGGTTAGTGTTTGGCTCTGGGAGATAAACCGGAATAAATGCTGTGACTGTAACTGGCGTTTCTTCCACATCCTGGTGAACACGGCACTCAGAAAGACGGGAATGCCCTATGACAAAGAGGGAATGGAAAAAAGCCTGGATTTCATTGAGTCCTGCTACCTTGGCGGCGGCTGGTATCTGGACGGAGAGAACGGACAGGCGGATTATTATATTCCGTTTGCCATGGAGTTTTATGGAATTGTGTACGCAATGGTCATGAAGGAGGAGGATCCCAAGCGGTGCAGGCGTTACCTGGAACGGGCGGAGCAGTTTGGGAAAGACTTTGTGTATTGGTTTGCAGAGGACGGCAGTGCCCTTCCCTATGGGCGCTCTCTGACTTACCGCTTTGCACAGGCGGCCTTTTATTCTGCCTGCGTCATGGCGCATATTGAGCCTCTTCCCCTGCCTGTTATGAAGGGGATCCTTGTACGGCATCTGGAGTATTGGATGAATCAGCCGATCTTTGATCATTCAGGGCTTCTGACCATTGGGTATTGCTATCCCAATCTGCAGATGACGGAGAGCTACAATTCTCCCCAGTCGCCCTATTGGGCCATGAAGGCCTTTGCATGTCTTGCCCTGCCGGAGGATGACCCTTTCTGGACCTGCGAGGCGGCGCCTCTTCCTCTGCTCCGGTCAGAGAAATACCTGGAGAAGGCGGATATGATCATACAGAGAAGAGCCGGCGGCAATGTGGTGGCCCTTCCGGGAGGCCGTACCTTTGGACATGTTCACGGCCATACCGAGGAAAAATACGCCAAGTTCGCCTACTCCACAAAATATGGCTTCAGCGTGATGCGCTCCCCGGTGAATGTTCAGGAAGCCGCACCGGACAGTGTACTGTCTTTTGAAGTGCTGGGACATATTTTTATCCGCGGGCAGGCAAAGAGCTATGAGGTGACAAAAGAACAGATCGTTTCTGTATGGTCTCCCCTGCCGGGAATCCTGGTGCATTCCCGTATCATTCCCACCGGTGCGGGACACAGGAGGATACATACCATTGAAAGTGATTATGACTGTACCGCTTATGATGCCGGATTTGCCCTGCCCATGACGGAACCGGAGGGATGTGAAGTGCGTTCCCTGCAGGGAGAAGGGGAATCCATGGTCATCAAGCCGGACCCCAATACCAACCTGATTCACAGCAAAACTTTGATCCCTGTTGTGAAATATGAGATCCGGAAAGGGAAAAATGTTATAGAGACGGAAGTGTTATATTAGTTCACAGGCCACTGTACCGGGAGGCGTTTTCATGCCGGAAGCATGAAAATCCCGAGGCAGGCAGCGCGATACGGGGCAGAATGCTCATATCGGTGCATCGCGAAGCGCGTTACTGTGCAAAGAGCTACGAAACAGTAACACTATTAGAGATAAAGCCCCTTTTTTATACCGAAAAGGGGCTTTATCTATTTCTGTTAATGAAGTATAATTGGGAAAAAGGGAAAGGCGTCAATACTATGGTCTTGAAGAGAAAAAAGATATAATGCGGCATTGGTACGACGGATATCGTTTCGGTGACGAGGAGGTATATAATCCATGGAGCGTTGTTAAGTTTACCAAGGATTTATGTGCAGACAGAGAGGCGTTTCCTTCCCCTTATTGGGCCAATACTTCATCAAACAGTATTGTCAGAGGGCTGGTGGAAAGGGCAGATATTTCGGTCAGAGGAGAGCTGGAGGCATTGATCGAGGGCAGTACGATCGAAAAGCCTGTCCATGAAGATATCACATATGGGGATGTGTATCAGTCGGAAGATAACCTGTGGAATTTTCTGTTTTTTACAGGGTATTTAAGGCAGACAGACAGGCGGATGGTAGGGGAAGACCAGTATATTGAGATGGCGATCCCAAATGCAGAAGTTCGTTATATTTATAAGAATACGATCCTCTCCTGGTTTGACCAAAAGGTCCGGAACATGGATCTAGGTGTGCTGTATGAGGCCATAGAACATGGAAATTTCAGGGTGATGGAGGAGGAGATCAGCAGCCAGCTTCAGGAAACGATCAGCTTTTACGATTATGCCCAGAGCTACTATCATGGGTTTCTGACCGGGCTGTTAAAAAATATAGGGAAATACAGGATATTGTCAAACCGGGAATCCGGAAAAGGCAGACCTGATATTATATTAAAAACTCCCAGTATCCGGGGACGGGCAGTTATTTTAGAGATCAAGGTCTCCGCAAAGTTTTCCGATATGGAGAAAGCATGTGCGTCTGCCCTGCGGCAGATAAAGGAACAGAAATACGATGCAGAGCTGCGGGATGAGGGCTACACAGAGATTTTAAAATATGGGATAAGCTTTTACAAAAAGGAATGTATGGTGCGGATGTAAAAAATAGGAGCAGCAGTCAAAGTGAAATTAAGTTTTCACAGACTGCTGCTTATTCTTTATCACATAGGAAATCCCTCTGAACTTTTTTATGTGTAAGAAAGCCCTCCGGGCGGGGTCCTATTTTATATGAACCTGATACAGCACACATCCATGTGCAGGAAGTATAGCCCGGATCTCCAGGTCCTCGCTGCGGCTGATTGCTCCGTCCCACAGATCGGTAAGTGCAGCGTCCTCCTCAAATCCTTTTCCAAGGTCGTCCAGACCCACACTGACAGAAGCAGTTTCATCACTGAGATTAAACAGTGCGGTATACAGAGTCCCTTCCTTTTCATCACATGCAGTCCAGACCGCCTTATCCTCATCCAGGCAGATCTGTCTGGGGCGGCAGGAGGGCGGCAGCAGTGCCAGTACCTTCCGGTTTGTGAGCAGGGACAGGGTCCAGTCATCCATTTTGGTCATCTCTGCGCCCAGCATAAGAGGAGAACCGAAAAGGCACCAAAGAGTCATCATGGTCCGCTGTTCTTCTCTGGTGAATCCTGTCATACGCTCCCTGCCGAAGCCTTTTCCAATCCACCCCAGAGGGAGCATATCACAGTCGGGATAACATCCTTCCGAAACCTGTGTCTGCCACAGTTCACAGCGGCGAAACATATCCTTTAAATATTTCCAGTCATCCCAGAAATCATCCGTGATACGCCACATATTGGCATATTTCTCATAATGCCATGCCCTGTCGATCAGGGCAGGTCCGGGGGAGAGGGAGAACACGATGGGGCGCCCGCAGCGTTTGATGGCGTTTGCCAGCATTTCCACCTCATGGGCCGCGTTATACTGATTCTCCCGGTGAGGGCTTTGGTTGCAGGTGTTGCAGATATCATCACATTTAATAAAATCCACACCCCAGGATGCATACAGTTCCAGCAGGGAATCATAGTAAGCCTGTCCGGCAGGAGAATTGTTGAGGCCGTACATATCCGGGTTCCAGGGGCAGATGGAATAGGGATTTGCTGCCATGTCGGCAGTGACTTCGCTGCCCTTTATCTTCATATGGTCCTGGGCTGCAATACGGGGGATCCCGCGCATGATATGAATGCCGAATTTCAGTCCCAGGCTATGTATATAATCAGCCAGGGGAGCGAACCCTTTTTGGCCGGCCGAGGAGGGGAAGCGCTCCGGGTCAGGCAGAAGGCGGGAATATTCATCCATTTCCAGTCCGGAAAAGGGAATGTACTGGAACTGGTCTCTCTTAGAACCTGCTTTATGTGCATACCACTGGATATCCACCACAATATATTCCCATCCGTATTCTTTTAAGTGTGCAGCCATGTAGTCCGCGTTTTTCTTTACCTGTTCTTCATTTACGGCAGTGTCATAATAATCATAGCTGTTCCAGCCCATAGGCGGGACTTTTGCAAAACTGTTTTTGTTCATAAAAAACCTCCTGGTATCATTCGGGTAGAAATTTGACTTATTTTAATCTTTTGACTTTTTCCATAACACTAATTATAATAAGATTGTGTGTAAAACAAAAGAATAGAAATCTGATATATAGAGGTAAATTTTTGATGGAGTACAACAGGGGGATATTCGGCGTTCTGAATCAGGACGACATGGAGGGACAGCCGTTGGTTCTGCTGGACGGCGGCGTGGAGAGCCGGTTAGGGGAAACGTACGATTTTTACAATGATGACAGGCCGGGATATGAAGGCTTTCTCTTTCAGTATACACTTGGAGGGGAGGGCGTATTTGAGAAAAATAATTTCGGGTACAAGGTGCGGCGGGGGCAGGGTTTTTTGGTACAGTTTCCCGAAAAGAGCAGATACTATCTGGAAAATGGCCGGGATGAGCCGTGGGAATTTTTATATCTGCATTTTCTGGGAGACGGGGCGATTCCGTTTGTTCGTAAAATAAGGAACATATGCCCGGATCTTATGTCCCTGGATGAAAGCAGCCCGCCGATCCGTATGGCACTGCATCTGCAGAAACGCCTGACAAACGGGGAGCGGCTGCAAAAATACCAGGGCGGGGAGTTTCTCTACCGCTTTCTCTGCGCTCTGCTAAGGGAGACAGAACATCCGGCAGCACAGAAAAAAAGCTCTGCTGTGCAGAGGGCAGCGGAAATCATGGAGGAGGAATATCCAAGGCTTACCGGGATAGAGGAGCTGGCAGCCAGACTGGATCTATCCCCGGAGCATCTGTCCCGGGCGTTTAAGGACGAGATGGGGCGTGCACCCTTGTCCTATCTGACAGGACTCCGTCTGCAGTCTGCCATGAATGATCTGCTGGGCACAGAGTGGAGTATAGACAGTATCGCCAGAAAAAACGGATTTTCCAATGGAAATTACTTTGCAAAAATCTTCAGAAAGCATGTGGGTATTAGCCCGGGCAGCTACAGGGAGAGCAATGGAAACGGTAAATGCAGCAGGAAAGGAATGGGAGAATGAAAAAAATGGGAATTATTTTCGGCAGTTTGATCTTTGTGCTGGCCGCTGTGCTTGCAGTCTTTGCCGTGGCAGGTGTACAGAAAAGCAAATCACTTCAGCAGGAAATGAGGCGTATGGACAGGCAGATAAATAAAATGCAGAAAACGTCGGAATCGCTGGAAGAAGAACTGGAGGCGCTGAAGGAAGCGAAGCGGGAGGAAGCAGCAGGTGCCGGTCAGGACGCAGGGACAGCAGAAGGCGCCCAGGCAGCAGATGCCCAGGAAGCAGATGCGCAGGAAGCAGATGCACAGGAAGCGCCTCCTGCGGACCAAAAGAGCAACGGAAGAAAAGTAGCCATCGACCCCGGACATCAGGGACCGGGAGCAGATACAGGGGGAACGGAACCCCTTGGCCCCGGTTCTGAGGAGATGAAGGATAAATTCGCATCAGGTACCCAGGGCGTCTACACCGGTGTTCCGGAATATGAACTGACTCTGGCTGTTTCCATGCAGCTTCAGGAGGAGCTTAAAAACCGCGGTTATGAGGTCATCATGACAAGAGAGGACAATAACACCGCCGTCAGCAATGTGGAACGTGCGCAGATCGCCGCCGAGAACGGTGCTCAGATCCTTGTCAGGATCCACGCCGACGGCAGCGAGGACAACAGCGCAAATGGTGCCATGACTATGATCCCATCTGCTGACAATCCCTATGTGGGGCAGCTTCATGAGGAAAGCAGCAGGCTGGGGGAGGAGATCATCAATGCGTATTGCCAGGCAACAGGCATTAAAAACAATGGCGTAAGGCTCTATGACAATATGACGGGCATCAACTGGAGTACAGTTCCGGTGACCATTTTGGAAATGGGTTTTATGACCAACCAAAGTGATGATGAGAGAATGCAGGACCCTGAGATGCAGAAAAATATGGTACAGGGAATTGCGAACGGCATAGATGCTTATTTTGTAACCGCTCAGTAGGTCTGCACATTGCATGAGGCATGGTATTTCCGATACCGGGAGGGAGACATTTTAAAGTGTTTCTTGAAAGCTTTGCTCAGATGAAATTCATCGTAAAATCCAAAGTTGACCGCTGCCTCATGAAGAGGGGCATCAGGCTGGTGTATCAAAAAGTACCGCACCATCTCCAGCTTGGTCTCCATCTGATAGGCATAGAAGGTCTTTTGGCAGGCTTTCTGAAAGCGGTTATTCAAGGTGCGGGCACAGATAAAATGAGCTTCCGCCATTTCCCCGGCAGTGTAAAACCTCTGGGGGTTAGACTGTATCTGCCGGCAGATATCTTCCACCAGAGGATCAGACGGTCCTTTGTCTCCGGCGGCAGCCTGCAGCTCTGCAATTTCACATAACAGCAGATTAAAAAGCAGAGAGAGGCGGCAGAGCTTTTCAGGACTGTCTGACCAGAACGCAGATATGATTTCTTCAAAATACATCCGGATGTGGGGATTGTGGCGGCAGTGCAGCAGGGTATGGCATGGAAAAAGTGTGGATGGTTCCATTTTTTCCATGCCGTTTTTTTCGCCCTTCTCAGCGGGGGAGGGCAGCACGTGGAAATACATATGCCTGTTTCCCGGATTACATAGTTTTTCGCCGTAATGGTGCCTGCCGGCGCCGAGGATCAACAGGTCATCCCGGTGCATTTCATATACACTTCCATCCTCCATGATCTCCCAGTCCCCTTCCAGCATGTAAAGAAAATCATGTTCTGAAAGTACACGGTCGGGATGGACCATGCCGTTAATGGATGTAATATAGTTGGCGCCGGTTATCTGCCGGTGCGCCATTTTTTCCATAAGAAGCATGAGAGACTCTCCTTTTCTATAGCTTTATTTCCATATTATACATGTCATATTCCGTATTGGCAATGGATAGGAAAGCAAAGCTCTGTTAAAATTATCATGACAGATCAAGTACGGTAAGTGATATTGCCGGCAGCCCAAAAAGCAGATGGAGGATGGATAAAATGGACAGAAAAAATTTCAGCAGGCCGCTTTCTCTGAGGAGCGTGCAGATAACCGATGATTTTTGGAAAAAAGAGATGGAGCTGGTGAGGACCCAGATGCTGCCCTATCAGTGGGATGCACTGAATGACCAGGTTGAGGGGGCTGTTCCCAGCTACTGTATGAGGAATTTTAAGATCGCGGGTAAGAAGAACCTGGAGAGAAGAGAGCAGGGGGAAACGTTCCGGGAACCCTCCTACACCTTCCGTGGCTTTGAGGCTCTTCCACAGGACCCCGAACACCCGGAAGATAAATTTTACGGGTTTGTTTTCCAGGACAGTGATTTCTATAAATGGATTGAGGCGGCAGGGTATTCCCTCACCCAGCACCCGGACCCGGAGCTGGAAAAGACAGCGGACCATGCCATTGATATCGTCTGTGCCGCCCAGCAGGAGGACGGATACCTGGATACTTATTATATCCTGAACGGGAAAGATAAAATATTTACAAACCTGAAAGACCATCACGAGCTGTACTGCCTCGGACATTTGATCGAGGGGGCAGTGGCTTATTATCAGGCTACGGGGAAAGATAAACTGCTGAAAGCGGCCATGAGATATGCGGACTATACGGCAGAACATTTTGGCCCGGAAGAGGGAAAATGTAAGGGGTATCCGGGCCATGAGATCGCGGAGATGGCACTGGTCCGCCTGTTTGAGGCCACAGGAGAGGAAAAATATCTGAACCTGGGGAAATTCTTTGTGGATGAAAGAGGCCGCAGACCCTATTACTTTGATAAAGAACACCCGGAAGGTGTGAAAGATCAGCCCGATGGACTCCGCTACGCATACAATCAGGCGCATATTCCGGTACGGGAACAGGAGGAAGCGGTGGGCCATGCGGTGCGCGCGGTCTATCTCTATTCGGGAATGACAGATATAGCCAGGCTGACGCAGGATGAGAGCCTGTATAAAGCCTGCGAAAAATTATGGGATAATATGGTGGACCGGAAGATGTATATCACCGGAGGAATAGGCGGCACCCAGATAGGGGAAGCATTTTCTTTTAATTATGACCTGCCCAATGACACGGCATACGCAGAGACTTGCGCAGCCATAGGCCTTGTATTTTTTGCCAGGAGAATGCTGGAGATGAAACCTGATTCTAGGTATGCGGATGTGATGGAACGGGCACTGTACAACTGTGTACTCAGCGGAATGGCCCTGGATGGGAAAAGCTTTTTCTATGTGAATCCACTGGAAGTAAATCCTGAGGCCTGCCATAAAGATGAGAGGAAGGCGCATGTGAAGCCCGTGCGGCAGAAATGGTTCGGCTGTTCCTGCTGTCCTCCCAACCTGGCAAGGCTGCTGAGTTCCCTCAGCGCTTACGCCTTCACGGAGACAGAAGATACCTTGTTTGTACATCTCTATATGGGAAGTATTGTGAAAAAGCAGGTGAATGGAAAAGAAGTGACTATCTCAATCAGCTCCGGGCTGCCCCACAGCGGTAAGGTGACCATAGAGGTGAGCGGGGAATCGGTACCGTTCACCATAGCCCTCCGGATTCCGGACTGGTGCAGGGAGGAAGCAGGGGGAGAGGAAGCTCAGACCGGTTTTTCACTGAAGGGCGTGCAGGACGGTGCCTGTGTCATGAGGGATGGTTACCTGTATGTGACAAAAAGCTGGGATCCGGGAGAATCCATGACTCTGGAATTTGCCATGGATGTGAAAATCCTGCAGGCTGACCCCAGAGTCCGGGAGGACATAGGCAAGGTGGCAGTGGCAAGAGGCCCTGTGGTGTACTGCCTGGAGGAAGTTGACAATGGGGCAGATCTGCATCTGCTTACAGTGGACTGCAGTGCAGAGACCCGCACAGAAGCCTATACAGTGGCAGGGGAACCGGTCACTTCTGTTGTGGCGGATGGATTCCGGCAGAAGCTGCCGTCTATCCGGAAGGGCTTATATCACTCTCTGAAAGCTGCTGTAAAGGAACCGGTTAAGCTTCGTTTCATACCATATTATGTCTGGGCAAACAGGGGAGAAAATGAAATGACAGTTTGGGTCAGACAGGAAAAATAGAAAAAAGGCGAAAAAAATAAAAAAATATCACATAAAATCGAAAAATAATCCATTTTTATTCCTGAAAGATTCGATTATAATGTACTCAGAATAAGAAGAAAATCACGGATCATATAAAGACTAAAAAAAGGAGAATGGTTTTATGTGCGTTCAAGTTTGTTTTAAAGAAGTAAATGAAATTGTGAATTTTGTGAACAAAGTATCAGAGGCTCCCTTCCAGATTGATGCCTGTTACGGCAGCTATATGGTGGATGCCAAATCCATTATGGGAATGATGGCCATCGGGGCCGGCAAAAAAGTAGAACTGAAAATTTATTCCGATGAGGGCGTCGGAAATCTGGAGCAGCTGATCCGGACCTATGCAGCATAAAATTAGCCCGGCAGTTCCCTGCCCCGTGAAAACAGGTACCTGTTTCCGGTAAGATAACCCGGCTCCAAGAGCAGTTTCTGCTCTTCGAGCCGGGTTGTTTTTATGCGGAGAACTGGGCGTATTTCTTGGGGGAGATCCCCACAGCTTTTGTAAAAGATTTCAGGAAATTACTATAGTCCCCAAAGCCGCAGCGGATGCAGGCATCTGTGACAGAATATCCCTCTGAAAGATATGATTTGGCAAGGGTGATGCGTTTGGCAGTAATGTATTTATTGATGGTGGTTCCCGTTTCACTCTTGAATATCCTGCACAGATAGGAGGTGCTGATATAAAAGTGTTTAGCCAGCCGCTCAATGTAAAGATCTTCAGAGATATGCTGATTAATATAGGAAAGAATGGCGTCCATCTGTTCGTGACGGCTTCCGACAGGTTCATGCCGGGGCAGGTCGTGGTCGCAGTTTCTCAGAAAGATGCCGTTTAAAAAGGTCATAAGCTGAAGAAATACTGCGTGGTCTAAAATATCCTGTCCGTATTCGTTATTCTCGGACAGCTTATGTATAAAGTACAGAAAGCGCTTCTGTTCCTCAAGGGACAGGGAAATCTTATGTCCGAAGTTAGTATTTCGGCAGGTAAAGCAGTAGTTCAGATCGGTCTTGCCGGAACAGCATTGCTTCAGATAATCAGGGTAGATGGAGACAATGATCCGTTCGTGTTTCACATTGTCGATCTGGGACAGATAATGGCTTTCATATTGATTGATAAAGAAAATATCTCCGGGATTGAAAGTATAGAACCGGTTGTCGATCAAAAACTGCTTTCCCCCGGAGATGGAGTAATAAATTTCATAACAGTCATGGATATGGATATCCATAGGCTTCTCATAGCTGTACAGATGCGCAGCGGAAAATGTCTGCGTTTCAATACAGGAACGTATTCCCTCTTTACAGGAACTATATATTTTCATGGATGTTTCCTCCCGGTGATCAACGGATGCCGTCTTGCTTCTGTGGCTATAACTGTGAAGGTATGGAACCGTCACGCTTTTAGTATAAAACATCAGTGTAAGATTTGCAATATTTCTGAAAGAAAAACACAGGAAACCGAAAATCCGTCATGATAAGATGAGGATAACGATAAGGGAAAGCAAAAGAAAGGCAGGAATCATTATGGAACTCAGAACCGCAGCATCACCCAGGGATGTGAAACACTATACCACCCAGCGCCTCAGAGAAGAATTTTTAATACAGAACGTGTTTGTACCCGATGAGATCAAGCTGGTGTACAGCCACATTGACCGAATCATCACCGGCTCCGCCACTCCGGCCGAAAAAGAGCTGAAATTGGTGGCAGGAGATGAACTGAGAGCAGAATATTTTTTACAGAGACGGGAGATGGGAGTTATCAATATCGGAGGCCCGGGCAGCATCTGTGTGGACGGCAGAACTTACCAGGTGGCGCCAAGGGACGGAATGTACATCGGCATGGGCAAAAAGGACATTACATTTTCCAGTACAGACAAGGAAAATCCGGCAAAATTTTATATTAACAGTGCTCCCGCACACACTACCTATCCTACTGTACTGATCAAACGGGAGGGGACAGAAGAGGAAGATGTGGTGATCATCAAAGAGGAAAACAAGGTGGAGCTGGGAAGTCTGGAGCAGTCCAACCACAGAACCATCTGCAAATATATTCTTCCGGGCCAGGTGGAGAGCTGTCAGCTGGAGATGGGAATGACAAGTCTGGAGCCGGGAAGTGTCTGGAACACCATGCCGTGCCATACCCATGACAGAAGGATGGAAGTATATCTGTATTTTGACATGCCGGAGGATGCTTTTGTCATGCATTATATGGGAGAACCTCAGGAGACAAGACATATTGTTATGAGAAATGAGGAGGCAGTGATCTCCCCAAGCTGGTCCATCCATTCCGGTTCCGGATCCAGAAATTATACCTTTATCTGGGGAATGGTGGGAGAAAACCAGAATTTTGACGATATGGACGGCATCAGAAACCAAGATATCTTGTAAACAGAGAACACGATGACAGAAAAAAGAGAGGAGATACCCATATGGAAACAAACAAATTATTTTCTTTAGAAGGAAAAGTTGCCCTGGTGACAGGAGCAGCCTACGGGATCGGATTTGCCATTGCGGAGGCATATGCAGCCGCCGGTGCGAAGATCGCGTTTAACTGCAGAGGCCGGGAACACATGGATAAGGCTATGGCTGACTACAAAGCCAAAGGAATTGACGCCAGAGGTTATATCTGTGATGTGACGGATGAGGCCCAGGTGGAAAAAATGGTGGCTGATATTGAGAAAGAACTGGGCACCGTTGATATTCTGGTCAACAACGCAGGTATCATCAAGCGTATTCCTATGACAGAGATGAAGGCAGAGGAATTCCGCCAGGTCATTGATATTGACCTGAACGCACCGTTCATTGTGTCAAAAGCAGTGATTCCCGGCATGATGGAAAAAGGACACGGCAAGATCATCAATATCTGTTCCATGATGAGCGAGCTGGGCCGTGAGACGGTTTCCGCTTATGCGGCTGCAAAGGGCGGCCTGAAAATGCTGACAAAGAATATAGCGTCAGAATACGGCGAATATAATATCCAGTGCAACGGCATCGGGCCGGGGTATATTGCCACACCCCAGACAGCACCCCTCAGGGAAAAGCAGCCGGACGGCAGCAGACATCCATTTGACCAGTTTATCCTGGCAAAAACACCTCAGGCGCGCTGGGGAACCCCGGAGGACCTGATGGGACCTGCCATCTTCCTGGCGTCCGATGCATCTGACTTTGTAAACGGCCATATTCTCTATGTGGACGGAGGGATCCTGGCATACATTGGAAAACAGCCGTGATAAAGATATTTACTTTTTAGAGGTCATAGTAAGAGAGGAAAAAAAGATCATGAAAATTGCTTTAATAAATGAAAACAGCCAGGCGGCTAAAAACCAGATCATCTGTCAAGCATTGGAAACAGTAGTGGGACCCATGGGGCATGAAGTGCGCAATTACGGTATGTACACAGCAGAGGATGACTGCCAGCTCACCTATGTACAGGTGGGGATCCTTGCAGCAGTTCTTTTGAATTCCGGTGCAGCCGATTATGTGATCACCGGCTGCGGTACAGGCGAGGGCGCAATGCTGGCCTGCAACTCCTTCCCGGGGGTTATATGCGGTCATGTGGAGGACGCCCTGGATGCCTACACATTTGCCCAGATCAATGACGGCAATGCCATTGCCATTCCTTTTGCAAAAGGGTTTGGCTGGGGCGGAGACCTGAATCTCCAGTATATCTTTGAGAAACTTTTCTGTGAGGAGAGCGGACAGGGATACCCAAGGGAACGTGCAGTTCCGGAGAAGCGTAACAAACAGATCCTGGACAAGGTAAAAGAGGTGACATACAAAGCCCTTCCCGAGATTCTGGAAAACCTGGATCGGGAGCTTGTAAAAGGCGCACTCAGCGGCGAGAAATTCCGGGAATATTTCTTTGCTGACTGCAAATGTGAAGAGATGGCAGAGGCAGTGAAGAAAATACTGAATTAATATCTGAATGCCTGTCTGGTGAAACGGACAGGCATTCGTGCAGAAATAGAAAGAGAGAAGAGGTAGAGAGATGTCTATCAGTTTAAAAGTACAGGACAAAAACGGCTTCACACTGGCGGTTGCCCGCGGGGAGAGAGAAGTGAACCTTCCTTACTGCGCGGAATACAGGGAAGGTGATCAGATCGTAGTGGAGGCGGCTGAGATACCGGCATTTTACTGGCTGTCCCTGGATGACGGAAGGGGCCATTCCCTGGTGTATCTGACAGGAAATATATGGTACAAGATTCCTTTTGGGGAAAAGCGGGTCAATATGTCACCCAAGACATTTTCCGGAAGCAGGCATTTGATCCACATCCGAAAAGCTTATCCTTTTGAATATGAGGCATACCGGAACCTGGCGCTGAATGTGAATGACTGCCATGGGGAGACCAACTGTTACCCACACGCATCAGCCAATGTGGAGACAAGAGGAGAGTCTGTCTTTGCAGCCATGAATGCTGTTGACGGTATCACTGCGGCGGCCTGCCACGGGGAGTGGCCTTATGAATCCTGGGGGATCAACCAGCGGGCAGATGCAGCCATGAAGCTGGAATTTGGACGGACGGTGGAGGCTGACCGGATTGTCCTTTATGCAAGAGCGGATTACCCACATGACAATTGGTGGAAAAAGGCGACTGTCACATTTTCAGACGGCACTGCTATGGAATTGGAATTAAAAAAGACAGGGGACGCTCAGGAATTTACATTTGAGAAGAAAAAGATCGAATGGCTTCAGATCGGAGAATTGATAAGATCAGAGGAACCGTCCCCCTTTCCGGCGCTTGTGCAGCTGGAAGTGTATGGAACGGAAGCCTAAAGGGAATCCCCGCCGTTTTTTGCCGGCGGGGATTTATGAGATATGTATGCCGGTGCTTTCCCGCACTAGAGTGTGTTGCTCCGGGTAGATATTTCCCTGACCATAAGAGATAGTTCCTCTCTCTTTTTACAAAAATGATCATCATGGGGATTTACTGCCAGCACATAATTTATTTTTCCGAGCAGATACTGCAGATATCTTTTACCATCCGGTTCATCTCCCCTCATCCAGGCAGGATTCCCCATTTTGTTCAAATGTGAGGTCACTCCGTACTTTTGACAATAATAAATCTCTGCGCGGAGCTGGTTTCTGTATTCTCTGCTCACCTGCATTTTTTCATTTACTACAAGTCCTGTCACGGTCTGTCTGTGGGACTGATTCTGGACTCTTGTCTTTTTTCTATTTAATTCAAATCCCAGTACGTGCAAAAAATTACGGACTTTCTGCTTTACTTCCTTTTCATCAAAAGTACCGGAAAAGGTTAGGTCATCGCAGTATCTGGTATATTGCATCTGCCGTTCCCCACACCAGGCGCCCATATATTGATCAAAAGAACGCATAGCCAGATTGGAGATTGCCGGAGAACTGGGGGCTCCCTGTGGCAGACAGTCGTTCCGGCAGCACAGGGAAGTCAAAAGCATCCGGATGGAAGGCGGATAGTAGATCGCCGGAAATGCATACTGATATACCATCTGAAAGGTAATACAGTCAAAAAAATCCTTGATATCCAGTTTCATCACCATTTCTGCACCAACATGGGGCCGGGCATTTTCCATGACGGAAGCTTTCTTTCTATATGCAGTTGCATATTGCGAGACGGAACGTTCGCATAATACATTTTTTACAATATTCCGCTGTATTGTCCGCAGCAGTGTGTCGGGTACCGACAACTTTCTCATCCCGCCGTTCTTTTTTTGTATAACTGCAGTATGGTAATGCTCTTCTGTGTGATTACTGACTGCATAAAGACAAGCCAGATATTTCTCATCACTGACGCCCGTGCCTTCCAGCAAATGAAAGGAACGCAGTACGTCTTCTGCTTCTTTTGCCTCACTATATTTCCATAGATCATTGCCTGCCATTTAACCACATCCCGGATATGAATTTTGCGGGAACAATACAAGAAGGTGATTCTGGAGAATGCGCAGATGTACATAGGCCGAAGGCCGTACAGCACACGCAGTGTGCAGAAGTACCTCGGAGCGTTCGGAAGTCTAATGTCTCCCCGTTTATGATCAGGCGGCGACTCGCCGCCCGACCGGTTCAGTACAGCAAAGCGTAAAGATACCGGATATGCTATTGTTCCCGCAATCTTATCATAACATAGGGGTGTCGGAATTGACAACTGTTATAGATCAACTCATGCCTTCTACTATATTGCAGCCCATTCCGCAGATAGCGGCCAGTGACGTGCCATTAATCTACCTATATGCCCGGATTTGTCTTCAGGGATCAATAAAACCGGGGAGGTAAAATGCGAAAGACGTTCCGTATAAAGATTTACAATCCATACCATTTCCAGTATACTAAAACAAAGAGATGGGGGGATTTAAAATTATGAAAAGAATATTTAGCTTTTTATTATTGTTTGGACTACTTTTGGCTCTGGCTGGATGTGGAAAGAAGGAAGACAATAAAGTCAAGAGCAGTGAGGAAGAAAAAACAAAGAAAGTTACGGAGGCATATGCAGGTCCCGGTGAAGAGTATCTAAGCCTTGGAAAGCAGTTTTTGGATGATGGAAAAGTTATCAGAGAAGAAAAGGGATGGCTGGAGGTAGAGAATGGAAAAAAACGTGTGTATATAAATAAGGAGTCCTGGAATGGGACAATAGACGACAAGATACCGGTCGTCAGCTATGATACAACAGGTGCAGGCGCAAATGTTCGACCGGTTGAATATGCTGTCAATCAGAAATACACTATAACGGGTGAATTATCTCTGATCGAGGCTCCCGCAACAACGGCTCCGCAAAGATTTCTGCTGAAGAAAGATGATGAAATCTTAATTATACTGGCACCGGACAAAAAGGATATATCCAATGGCTACTGTCAAATAGAAGCCAATACGGATATAGGTAAAATGCGGGGCTATGTAAAAGAAAGAGACTTATTTGGTCTTGATGATCCGGTGAAAAATTTTGACAGAGTAAAAGAAAATAATGCAGTGTTTACTTATGCGGACCGGGATTATTACTCCTCAGATGGGAATGTAAATAAATATTTGCTTCCCTTGGGATGGAATCTTGAACAAGAGGTTCGTGTGGAGGAAAAATATGCTGACTGGACGGCTGGCGTGGAAGGGGCCATTTTAGGTAAAGTCCCATCTGATTCTATAGAGAATTATCCCATACTATGGGATTCGGGGAAGCTGCAGTATAGAAATGTTACTACAGATTTCTCACAGGGAAGTGATGCCTTGGCATTATGGGATTTTTTAAGTTTGGTGAGGGGGACTGAGGAGGCTGACAGTGAGGATGTCTGGGCCAGTGTTGAACTGCAGGAATATGAGGGAAATCATAAAATAGTTGTGAAAACCGGAATGCCGAACGAATATGTAAAAGCAGGTGAAACACTACAGCTTGGTGACCTTTTAGAAGAGACAGAGTCCGGGATCAAGGAAGATGAATACATAAGAAATTTGTACCCGGATCTTACAGCAGATTCACCGTATTCCATGGAGATGGTATTTTCCCATGACTTCAAAGAGAATGCTTACGGTTTTTACATGGTCATCAGCAAAGAACTAAAGGTTTACGCTGTACCGATCATACATAGTGGCACGTCTTTCAAAATTTATAATGATGGAAAGCTGATTCGTGATGCTGCCATAGATTTGGCAAATATGTGGATAAAGACAGACGAGGAATCGGGCAGCCAGATAGTAAGGATGCTGACGGATAATGGATTTTCCCTAAAAGATACGCAGTTTGTTGATGCGGAAGTACAAGAAGATTCCGAGTCATCGGGCAGCGGGCAGACGGACATGGCAGGAACGTGGATATTGAGTGATGTCATGGATGATACAGGCCAGCTCATGGACGCTGGAAATGCTTATGGAAGCGGACTGCGGCGGAGCGGAGCCTATATGGTATTTGAAGATGATGGCAGTTTTTCCTACAATATTGGTGTATCTGAAAGTGGAAACGGTACATACACGGTGAGTGGAGATGTGATACAAGTTGTGTTTGAGGACCCCTTTTCAGGAACACATCAGGCTGGAGACACGATTGAATTTAAAATAGAAGATGACAACCACATTCTCTATACAAATACTTATATCAACCGGTTTGTCCGTGATACTGAAAATTTGTCCAGTGATTCGGACGAATGGAAACAACTATATATTGATTATATACAAAATGAATGGAATAATGATGGGGCAGGATATGCATTGATCTATATTAACGATGATGCCATACCTGAGTTGTATTTGTTTGGAAGTTGTACAGCCCAGGGGGATGCTGTCTGTACCTATCATTATGGCAGTCTGTCAACCCAGCATCTCTATAACTACGGTCTGACTTATATAGAATATGAAAATTTGTTCTGTGACACCGGTGGTCATATGGATAGGTATTACGATCGTGTCTATGACATAGAGGACGGAGAGTTCATGACTGTATGCAGTGGAGAATATGGTGCGGAGGATAACACAGATATTCAGCTTGATGAAAATGGTGTACCTATTTACCAGTATTTTTGGGAA
The DNA here is from genome assembly GCA_002270465.1 of Blautia hominis. Classification (GTDB taxonomy): domain Bacteria; phylum Bacillota; class Clostridia; order Lachnospirales; family Lachnospiraceae; genus Blautia; species Blautia hominis. The sequence goes on along the minus strand of NQOF01000007.1, from coordinate 182,126 downwards.
GGGGAAAGCGTAACGCAGGAGGAATATGAAAACAACCTGGCATCCGTATATGATAAGTCACGTGCTAGGTCAGCATATGACCAGAGGATGAGCGCGGAAGAAGTGATAGCACAGATCCAGGGGATGTGACCGTAGATATAATAACGCCGGGGCGGCTTATGTGGTGGCTGTCCCGGCGTTTTTTATATTATTTCCCCAACTTCTTCACATAAGCCGAAGGCGTAAGCCCCGTACACTTCTTGAAAATCTTACTGAAATAATAAGGCGTATTTCCGCACCCCACAAGCTGGGCCACGTTTTGGATCTGTTCCGTATCCCGGGCAGCCAAAATCTCTTTTGCCTTCTGCACTCTTAATTTCATAAGAAATCCCGAAAACTTTTCCCCTGTCTCCTTTGTAAAACAGCGGCTTACATAGTTCACATTCATATACAGATAATTTTCAGAAATCCATTTCAGCGTCAGATCGGGGTTGGAGTAGTGTTCATAAATATAGTCGATTAGCCGCGAGATAAAAGGGCTGTACTGTTTTGTATTAAAAGACTGCACCTCCGAAAGCTTGTTCATATAATCCAGCACGGACTCCGCAATACGGCCTGTATCCTCCTCTTTGTGGAGCTGGTACAAAAAATCCGTGATTTCCGGCAGTGTGTGGGAGGGGAGCTGTGTCCCCAAAGAGATAATTATATTATCTGATAACTGCAGCAGAAAATCCTTATTGGAAATAGCATAGAGTATTTTTTTCAGCTCCATCACAATCTCTTCCCTGCTCTCTGCATATTTATCCGCAAGCACAGGCACCAGCCGGTTTACACGGTCCACAATCTGTCCGTAGTTAAAATTGGGGACTGCATCTGTGCCGTCTATAAAATAAAGAATGTCGTACCGTTTCAGTTTCTTGATCAGCATGGTTAACAGAGTTTTCAAATCTGCATATCTCATACGGCTGTACTCCACAGACACCGTCTGTCCGGGGAAATCCAGGCCTTTGAAAAAACTGTCAAGCTGTGCATAAGAGGTCTCAAAATTAGGGAAGAAGACCAGAAGGACATTCTGTATATAGACAGCATACCGCTCTACCTCCGGCATATTTTCCCGGCAGTAGTCATCAAAGCGTTCTAGGCACCTTGCCAGATCTTTCTCTTCCAGATAATAGACGCTGCAGAACTGATAAGGCACATCCGTCAGGTTGATATAATGTTCGTACAAGTCAAAAAAGGTATCTGACACCTGTGCACAGGAGATTCCCTCCCGTATGATATTCCGGATCAGGGTTTTGTGCAGATTATGGAAAGCCCGGCTGTCCTGCTCCGGTTTCATATCCCTTGCAAAAGCAATTTTATAGTAATCCTTAGTCACTTCCTGAATGCAGTCAACGATCTGAGTCTCTGTGCAGGGCTTCAGCAGATAATGCTGGACGCCGCATTTCATAGCTCTCTTGGCATACTCAAATTCCCCGTATCCGGAGAGTATCACAAACTGCGTGCACAGATCCGTGCGGTTGATCCTCTCGATCAATTCCAGGCCCGAAATGCCGGGCATCCGAATATCTGTTATCACAATATCCGGGCATTCATCCAGAATAGTGTGATAGGCTTCCACCCCGTCTGTACAGGTTCCCACCAGTTGAATATTATAGGCTTTCCAGTCAATAATGTTGGCAATGGCCTGGCAGATCATTTCCTCGTCGTCCACGATCAATAGTTTTAACATGGCTTGTTCTCCTCTTTCTGTGCATAAGGAATGTGTATTTCTGCTGCTGCACATTCTTCATAAGTCTCTTCATCTTCTATGGTATATAAATGCAGTCCGTATTCACTGCCGTAAGTCATCTGGATTCGTTTGTGGATATTCAGGATTCCAATTCCAAATCCGTGAGGCTGTATTTCCCCGTCCAGCAGCTTTTCCATGAAATTTTCCTCAAAAGCGGAACCCGTATTCATGATCTTCAGGATTACAGTGTTGTCCTTTATATGGGAAGTGATGGTAATATAGCAGGTCTCGGAGGATTCCTCCAAACCATAGCGGATGGCATTTTCCAACAATGGCTGTAGTGTGAATTTGGGAATGGGAATATCCAGAAGGCTGTCAGGGATCTCCACAGAGAAATCCAGACGCTTCTGATACCTTATTTTCTGTATGATAATATAATTGTCCACAATGGTAAGCTCCTGGCGCAGGGTAAAGTCCTTGGAGTTGTTGCCGAGAGACAGGCGCAGCAGATTTCCAAGGGCTGTAGTGATCTGGGATATCTCCTCTGATTTGATCATGCGTGCCCGCCAGTTGATAGAATCCAGTGTGTTGTATAGAAAGTGGGGGTCCATCTGGCTTTCCATTGCCTTGATCTGTGCCTCTTTTTTCAGCAGCTCATTGACATAATTTTCATTGATCAGGGTATTGATCTTTTCTACCATGGTATCAAAATTTTTATAGAGAAGCCCGATCTCATCCTGCTGGTATTCCTTGGGCGCAGCGTTAATCTCGTATCTGCCTTCCCCGAATTGTTTCATATTTTCAATAAGACGGTCAAAATGCCTGAAAAGCGCAAAGACCAGTTTGGTGCTGAAGATGCCCACGATGATCACAGCCAATATCATAATGAGGAAAAAGGACTGGCTGGAGAGCGTGATGGCCTGATAGATGGAAGTATAGGAGACTGTGCAGATATAATTCCAGCCATAGGTGGGGATCAAACCGCTTACAGCAAACAGTTTTTCGTTTTTCAGGGAGACAACATCATAGTCTCCTTTTAATTCTTTATACAATTGGTCGGAATCTTCCCGGGACAGCGCACTGTCATTAAATATGAGGCTGTTATCATCATACAGGTAATAAGAGATATCTTCAAACTCCGCGCTGGCGGCTGTGGCGGCAGAGATAATAGCATCCATATCTATATTTATGATCAGAACACCCAGGAAATCCAGGCTGAGGCCTTCTATTTTCCTCAGTTCCTTTACAATGAAGATCCCATAGTCAGGTCCGTAATCTGTGACCGTCACAGTGGCTCCCTGGTTGTCGATGGCTGTCTTGAGCAGTTTGCTGCGGACAGATTCCGGTACAGTCTGGAACTTCCGGTTGGAAGTGCTGATGACATCATTTCCCTGTAACACGGAGATATAAGAAATGGCGTCACTGTTAAAAATAAAGAAATAATCACAAAGAGTGGAGTACACCTGGTTAAAACAGAGCTGTTTTTCGGAGTTCTGGGTGCTCTTGCCTGAACGGTCCAGACTGCCCTGTATGGTCTGGTTCGCCAGTATGGAATCCACGATCGTATCAATGTACTGAAGCTGGTCGGAAATCTCAAGTGCGGAATCGGTGAGAGTGGCCGCAATTGAATTGTACAGCTTTTTTTCATAAGAATTTGACACAAAATCCAGACTGACGATCCCAGCCAGAAAAAGCACCAGAAATCCGGTCAGGATAACGGTCAGTATTTTGTATTTCAGGGACATGCTTTGTATTCTTCCCATTTTTTTCATGGTCAACGCCCTTCTTTTCAGTATGTGTGAAATGAAATCAGTGCTCCTCTGCGCTCGCCTCCCTGAGGGAGGAAAACGTGGGATTAAAAAAATTATAGTAAAATAAAGATAAAAGTGCAATTGATTTGCCCGGAAAAAACAAACAAAAAATGCCGGAAGTCAATTATTTACAGGTAAAGTAATTTTTTTGCTGATGCAGGTGTGTTTTTTGTGTTTGGAAGTAAGTTTTATCAATTTTCATCCGGGGAAAATCATTATATAATGAGATACATCAAGAGGAGCTTCTCAAAAGAAAACATGGAGGAAAAACAGTGAAAAGGAAATATTTAAAAAGAGCAGCAGCAGTGGCACTGGCATGTGCACTGGCAGCAGGTTCCATGACAGCGTGCGGATCAGACAAGAGCGGAAAAGGAAGTAAAGAGGAAGCAGCATCAGGAGAACTGACCATGGCCTGGTGGGGAAACCAGGTAAGAAATGAGCGTACACAGCAGGTGCTGGATAAATATAAGGAAGAAGAGGGAACTACAGTTAAGGGACAGTTCTTCCAGTGGGATGATTACTGGAGTAAAATGGCCACCTCAGCGGCAGGCAAAAAAATGCCGGACATCATCCAGATGGATATGTCATATCTGCAGCAGTATGTGGACAAGGGCCAGCTTTTAGACCTGTCACCCTATATTGAAGACGGAACTCTGGATACCTCCGATCTGTCAGAAGATGCAGTCAATATGGGCAAGGTGGGAGACAAGATTTACGGTGTTGCATCCGGGACCAGTGCCTCCTGTATGTTCTATAATAAAACACTGCTGGATGAACTGGGGATCACGATCAAGGACAATATGACTTTAGATGAGTTTATCGAAATCGCAAAGCAGGTCTATGATGAGACCGGATACCGGGCAAACCTTATCCATTATGGAATGTACATGGAAGTCTATGCAAGGGCTAATGAGATTCAGGTAGTGGACAAACTTGGCGGAGAGAGCGCAGAGGACTATGTAGATTACTTTAAAATTTCTGAAGACGGTGTCAAAGAGGGATGGCACATCTCCCCCAGCCAGGCGGCTGATACAGCCAGCGTTGAGGAAGACCCAATGGTATACGGTTCCAATCCGGACAATATGACCTGGTGTACCATCAATGGTTCTGCCATGCTGACTGCCTACCAGACAGCAGCACCGGAGGGAACAGATATTGCGATCACAACCATACCATCCACAGACCCGAAAAAATCCAACTATGTAAAACCCAGTATGTATTACTGTGTGAGCGCTGATACGAAAAATCCGGAAGAGGCAGTGAAAGTGCTGAATTACTTTACAAATTCTTCAGAGGCATACAAGATCCTTCTGGCAGAAAGAGGAATCCCGGTGTCCAGCAAGATCTCAGAGGAGATCATGCCATTACTCAGCAAGGAAGACCAGGAAAATGCTGCATTTATCACGGACGTTATCACTCCAAATTCCAGTGCACTGCCGCCTCTGGCACCGGAGGGGACCAGCGAGTCTCAGGATCTGCTGAGAAAGCTGGAGGAGAAAGTGAAATACGGGGAATATACTTCGGAGCAGGCTGCGGAGGAATATTTCAAAAGCGCAAACGAAATTTACGCGGAACATCAATAGTAACAGTTCAGTAGGTCTGCGCATTCACTGCGCTGACCGTAAGAAAGCATTCCGCAGCCAAGCAAAAATCCTATCGCCAAAGGCGATTCTGCATGGATTTTTGCCTGTAACTGTGAGGGTACTGAACAAGTTACCCATCAATAAATAATCAGGGCTGCTGTAGTCTTTTGGACGGCGGCAGCCCTTTTTCTGCCTTTAGAAAGGAGAGGAGATTTTGAAACCTACCAGTAAAAAATTATACAAGTTTTTAAATAAGGAAAAGACAGCAGGAATTGTGTTCTGCCTTCCTTTTATCATAGGATTTTTGGTGTTTTTGATCATACCTATGGGAATCTCTTTTTACTACTCCCTGTGTGACTATGACATTTTGTCCCCGCCGGAGTTCGTGGGACTCAAGAACTACATAGATATGTTTACAAATGATGAAGTGTTCTGGCATTCCATCAAAGCGACTCTTTATTTCGCGCTGGTGTCTGTTCCGCTGAGGCTTATTTTTGCCCTGTTGGTGGCTATGATACTGGTGAAACCAACAAAAGCTACAGGCTTTTACCGTGCGGCATACTATCTGCCATCCATCATCGGCGGCTCTGTGGCAGTGGCTATTTTGTGGAAGAGGATGTTTGCACCTGACGGTGTAGTGAACAGTATTCTGGGAATGCTCGGAATTGATACAAACTTTGCCTGGCTCAGTGATACCAGGACGGCGATCTGGACCTTGATCCTGCTGGCTGTGTGGCAGTTCGGTTCCTCCATGCTGATTTTCCTTTCTGCATTAAAACAGATTCCAAAATCGCTGTATGAGGCAGCAGATGTGGACGGTGCCAACAAGGTGACAAAGTTCTTCCGCGTTACCCTGCCGCTTCTGACGCCTACCATTTTCTTCAATCTGGTTATGCAGATGATCAACGGGTTCCTGGCATTTACACAGAGTTTGATCATCACACAGGGGAAACCTATGGATACTACCTTATTCTACGCTGTGTATATGTACCAGCAGTCCTTCTCCTTCAGCAAATCCGGATATGCATCCGCAATGGCGTGGGTTATGCTGGGCATTATTGCGGTGATCACATTTGTGTTGTTTAAGACGAAAAAATATTGGGTATATGAACAGGGGTGAGATTGTGAAAACGAAGAATATAAGAACAGTTGTTTATCATGTTTTAGTCTGCGGTTTCGGATTAGCCATGCTGTATCCGCTCTGCTGGATGTTCATGAGCTCTTTCAAAGAGACAAGCACCATTTTTACAACAGCGGGAAGCCTGATTCCTGAGACATTTACACTGGAGAACTATTCCAATGGCTGGAGAGGTTTTGCGGGGGTGTCCTTTGGTACCTTTTTCAAAAATTCTCTTTTTATAGCAGTTGTGGGTACCATCGGTACGCTGGCATCCTCCGCCTGTGTGGCTTACGGCTTTGCCAGATGCCAGTTCAGGGGCAAGAAGATTTTATTCGGTGCCATGCTGGCATCCATGATGCTGCCGGGACAGATCCTTATGGTGCCCCAGTATCTGTGGTATGAAAAACTTGGCTGGGTAGGCAGTTTTTCTCCGCTTATCGTTCCGTTTTTCTTTGCCATTCAGGGATTTTTTGTATATCTGATGATGAATTTTATCGAAGGTATCCCCACAGAGCTGGATGAAGCTGCTAAGATAGACGGATGCTCCTATTACGGGATCTTCTTCCGTATCATCCTGCCGCTAATGGCACCGTCGCTGATCACGGGCGGTATCTTCTCCTTTATGTGGAGATGGGATGATTTTATGTCAGCTCTGCTTTATATCAATGATGCCGCCATGTATCCGGTTGCCCTGGCGCTGAAATTGTTCTGCGATCCGGGTTCCTCATCGGACTATGGTGCTATGTTTGCAATGGCGACTCTTTCCATTGTGCCGATTGTGCTGATATTTATTTTCTTCCAGAAATATCTGGCGGACGGAATTGCAACCTCCGGATTAAAGGGATGATAGTTTCCGCAATTGTTATACTGGCAGGTGTGGAGACAGACATGCTGAAACAATATCTGGGATATGAAAGACGAGGAGGAAATTATGTGTAACTGGGAGCAGGCGTGGCTTGCATATGAACCGATAGAAAATCAGAGGAACAGGAAATTTTTTAAGTCTGTCTATACAGACCAAAACGGAGAGCTGGTCAAAAGCGCTCTGCAGGAAATAGAGACGGCATCTGAAAAACTATTCAGCATTCAGATCATCAGGACAGATGACAGGGAGAAAGCAGGAATTCTGTTAGAAATAGATCCATCCCCGGACCTGGGTACGGAAGGATATGAGATAACCGAAGAAAATGACAGAATCTATATCCGTGCAGCCGGGGAAAACGGACTTTTGTACGGAACCTTCCGGTTTCTTCTTATGGTTTCCGCAGGAAAAGATATCACGGGTATTTCCCTTCAGGAAAATCCGCAGAATCCCATCAGAATGCTGAATCAGTGGGACAACATAGACGGCAGCATTGAGCGTGGTTACGCAGGAAACTCTTTTTTTTATGAAAACGGAAAAGTATGCGTAACGAAGCGGATCACAGATTATGCCAGACTGCTTTGTTCCGTTGGAATCAATGCAATTTCCATCAATAATGTGAATGTCCGGGATGGGGCAGAATGGCTTATCACAGAAAAGCACTATAACGAATTGGCGCAGATTGCCGGTATCTTTGGGAAATACGGTATTTCCATGTATCTGTGCATTGATTTTGCAGCGCCCATGACTCTGGACGGGCTTCCCTGCGCAGACCCTCTGAATGAGGACGTGAGGAAATGGTGGGAGAAAAAATGCGGTGAGATTTTCAGCCGGATTCCCAATATGGGAGGTTTTCTTGTAAAGGCAGACTCTGAGGGACGTCCGGGTCCTTTTGCATACGGCAGGAACCATGCGGACGGCGCCAACATGCTGGCCCGTGCGGTAAAGCCTTATGGAGGAACGATCATCTGGAGATGCTTTGTGTACAATTGTCAGCAGGACTGGCGGGACCGCAGGACAGACCGTGCATGTGCCGGGTATGACAATTTTATGCCTCTGGACGGAAAATTTGATGACAATGTGATCCTTCAGATCAAAAACGGCCCCATTGATTTCCAGGTGAGAGAACCGGTGCATCCCCTTTTCGGCGGCCTCCAGCACACCAACCAAATGCTGGAAGTACAGATAGCTCAGGAATACACAGGCCAGCAGATTGATGTGTGTTATCTTGTTCCCATGTGGAAAGAAGTGCTTGATTTTTCTACAGGCTGTGGAAAACCCCAAGATACCGTTGCGGACATAGTCTCAGGCAGGACATTCGGACAGCAGAAATGCGGCATGGCTGCTGTCGCCAACACAGGAAGGGATGCCAACTGGACAGGGCATGATCTTGCAGGCGCCAACCTGTACGGCTTCGGGCGCCTGGCCTGGAATCCTCAGATATCAGCAGAAGAGATTGTGCAGGAGTGGATTTCTCTGCAGATCAGCAGAGACAGTGATGTGAAGATGATGATCGCAGATATCCTTCTTCGTTCCAGAGAAGTTTACGAAAAATATACGGCGCCTCTGGGAATCGGTTTTATGGTGAATCCTGCATACCACTATGGGCCGAATCCGGAAGGATACGAATACTCCAAATGGGGTACCTACCACAGAGCCGACCATCTGGCCGTGGGTGTCGACAGAAGCGAAAAGGGCACCGGATATAGTGAGCAGTATTTTGAGAAAAATGCAGCTCTGTACAGAGATACAGAAAGTTGTCCGGAAAATCTGCTGCTGTTTTTCCATCGTGTTCCCTACACACACCGGCTGCGTTCCGGGAAGACATTGATTCAGCATATATATGACAGTCATTTTGAGGGATATGCTGATGTTCAAAAAATGCAGAGAGACTGGAACTGCCTGGAGGATAAAATCCCGCAGCACATTTTCCAAAGAGTCAAAGAACGCTTTGTGCGCCAGACAGAAAACAGCCGGGAATGGTGCGATGTGATCAACAGTTTCTTTTATAGAAAATCTATGATCCCTGATGAAATGGGAAGAGAGATCTTCTAATGAATAAAATCCCCCTGCCTGATAACGGTGATGTTACAGGCAGGGGGATTTTGTTCTGTGATAAGAAGTTGATGGTGAAACATGATCGTAATTATGGTACAATAATATTATTGTTATATAAGGATATCATATAATGATATATTCAAAGATTGAACAGTAACAGACATACCATAAGAGGAGTAATAGTAGGAGGGAAAAATGCTTACATCATTAGTTATAGGTATAGTATCCGGCTGGATTGCCGGGAAGATCATGGACGTAAAAAAAGGAGGATTCATCAGAACCATTATCACCGGAATCGCCGGCTCCTTTGTGGGCAGCGCCGTCATTTCATTAGTGGGATTCCATGCATATGGTTTTCTGGCTAATGTTATTGTGTCTGTCTTTGGCGCATGTATTTTCTTATTTGTTGCGAAGAAAATATTTAAGTGATGAGAAGTTAGGGAGTTTGGACGTTGTCGGACAGGCGTACGATTAATGCGGAGACAGGACTAGTGGCTGAAAGGCTGTTAGTAAGAATAAGGATTTCTGTTTTAAAGTGTTATGAAAGAAATGGGCAGCAGTTGAATATGTTATGGAAAAAAAGCGCTGCTTGCAAAACAAGCGAAAGGTTATTGGAATTGAATTTCCGATTGCCCTCAGTAGTTTAAAACGTATTTATGGAAATAGCATCTACTTTGGACGGTAGGATGCTATTTCTTTTGTTATCATGATTGTTTATGTAAGACAGTGCCGCAAATATTATTGCAAGCCAATATGGTATTTTAGCACTGCATTGGCTTCTTGTAATAAAGCACAATGCCTGGTAAACTATTAGATAAGAATTATTGGAGGGTATCCATGAAAAAAATAAAGGGCTTTATTTTATTGATTTTAGTTGCAAGTATTTTATCTGGCTGTGCGTATACAGATTGGCCTATTCAAATAAAAACTACATCATTTGAGGCATCAAAAATTGAGCAAAATGATAATGTTATTATGTCCAAAGGGAAGGTAAAAGTACATGATTCATATGGTGTTCTGTTGGCAGTTGAAGTCAGTGATAATACGCCGGGGACGATGAAAATTGTTTACAGCAAAGATAAAAATGAATTAGAAATATTTCAAGATTGGAGGAAAATCTTACAGTTAGAAGAGGGTAATGTAAGTGAAAAAGATTCCGGTGAGATTACAGTTGAATTGTCAAAAGGGCTGAATGAATTTATAATCTCTGGTACCGATTGTTCTTGTGAATATGTAATCAGCTTGAGTATTCCTGCCATAGATAAAATCGTAAGTTATGATGGCGGATATTTAATACCATATGACTAAAATCTCACATCTGTACTGGCAGGTTTGCTTAAAAAAATTGTGTAACGAACAAGGAGGGTCTTGCTATCGAACAGGAAGTACTACATTAAGTTATCTGATTTCCGAACAAGCAGTAATGGAAACTGTTGGAAGGAAAGTCGGAGATGTGAAGGTTCTTCTAAAAAGTAGAATATATTTAGGCGATTAGAGGGAGGGGGTATTATGAAAAAAAGAAATCAGATATTAATTGCTGGATCATGCTTGCTGGCAATAGGAGGGAGTATTCTATTCTATAGCAAGAGTGATGATGCCGGACAGGATTTTGATAAAACAAAAGCATTTGCAGAGCTTACAAGGGAGAACCCATATTTAAAGAATGACAAACTAAAACCTGTTAATGATGATATATATGCAAAAGGTGATCATATAACGATTACTGATGAGGAATTGGAGTGGCAGACGGAAGTTTTTAAGTTGACAAATTCTAAAGTTCCGGAAGAGGATGCATTTAATTTTATCTGTAAATTTAAATCATTATATTATGTTGCAACCCAAAATGGTTTTTCGGCTTCGGATGAAGATTTGGATAGAGCAATAGAATTTAATGTAGAAATTTATGAGCAGATGAAGAAGGAAGGAGAAGTCGATGCCCTTTATGAAGCCTACGGCGGTGCAAAGAATTATGAAGACGCGATGAGGGAAGTAACTCGCAAAAATATGACGATTGAAAAATATATGAGTAGTTTAAAAGAAGAGTATGCGCAGAATTTTACCGAGGAACAAATTGCGTTGGGTGAGCTTGAGGAAAAATGGGCGGATAAAAGGATGGAAATTGAGAAATCCATGGTAGAACAAGAAAACATTCAAAGACAATAAATAAAAATCATATAGGCAAAAATGATTTACCCAAATACATCATATTTATAAGAGAGCTGCTGAATAAGCCTGTTGTTCTGCCCGGTTGGGTGTGGATTACAGGCTCTTTTTTAGATTACATTGTATCAAATAATATTTTGGGCTATAATGATAAAAGTGATAGTAAAATTTGTATGTGATGCATGGCAAAATTATGGTATAAAAGGGAGGGGTGTATGATGAGTAGAACTGTGGGGATCGGATTGCAGGATTTTGAAAAAATAAGGAAAGAGAATATATTTCTGGTTGATAAGACCAAGTTTATTAAAGAGTGGTGGGAAGAAAAGGATGACGTTACGCTGATAGCCCGTCCCAGGCGTTTCGGAAAAACGCTGACACTCAGTATGGTAGAACAGTTCTTTTCTGTAAAATATGCCGGGACAGATATTTTCCAGGGAATGAATATCTGGAAAGAGCAAAAATACCGGAAGCTGCAGGGAACGTATCCGGTGATCGTGCTTAGTTTTTCCAGTATTAAGGAAACCTCTTACAGTGAGGTGAAAAAGAAAATATGTAAGCTGATCCAGCTTTTATATCGCAAGTATAATTTTTTACTGAAAGAAGATATCCTGGATGAGGGTGAAAAAGAAGATTTCTTAAATGTTTCCGCTGAAATGGAAGACTACGAAGCTTCTTTGACTCTATATCAGTTATCAGATTATCTTTATCGCTATTATGGAAAGAAGGCGATCATTCTCCTGGATGAATATGACACTCCTATGCAGGAAGCATATGTAGGGGGATATTGGAATGAATTAGTAGGATTTATAAGAAGCTTATTTAATGCTACTTTCAAAAATAATCCCTACCTGGAACGAGCTATCATGACAGGTATAACCAGAGTCAGCAAGGAATCTATTTTTTCTGATTTGAATAATCTGGAGGTTGTCACTACAACTTCTGCAAAATATACGGATGTGTTTGGTTTTACAGAAGCGGAGGTAGAGGACGCTTTGCGGGAATATGGGATTTATGACCGGAAAGATGAAGTGAAAAAGTGGTACGACGGATTTCGGTTCGGGGATGAAACAGAAATCTACAATCCATGGTCTATTATCAATTTCCTAGATAAACAGAGTGCAGAACCATATTGGGCTAATACAAGTAGTAACCGCCTTATCAGTAATCTGATTCAGAAGGGAACCGGGCAGGTGAAAGAGACACTGGAGTGTCTTCTGGCAGGGAAGGCGATTACTACAGAAATTGAAGAGCAGATAGTTTATGACCATCTGGATATAGACGAAAGTGCTATCTGGAGCCTGCTGCTTGCCAGTGGTTATCTGAAAGTGGCTGATATAGAAGTACAAGATGGTTTCTATGGACCATGGAAAAAGCAATACAGCCTGGCAATCACGAATTTTGAGGTCAAGGTTATGTTTCAGAATATGGTGCGGGGCTGGTTTGCTTTGACTGCAGCGAATTATAACAGCTTTATTCAGGCACTGTTGAAAAATGATATAGAGTCTATGAATATCTATATGAATCGTGTTGCTCTTGCGACCTTCAGCTTTTTTGACAGCGGAAGTCAGCCTTCTGAGGCAAGCGAGCCGGAGCGTTTTTACCATGGTTTTGTTCTTGGGCTTATAGTGGATTTGGAAGAGCGATATGTGATAACATCTAACCGTGAAAGTGGATTGGGTCGGTATGATGTTATGCTGGAACCCAGAAATCCGAAGGATAGTGCTATGATCATGGAGTTTAAGGTTCAGGGAGCGACAGAACAAGATCTAGAAGATACAAGCCGGGCAGCATTGGATCAAATTGAAAAAAGAAATTATGCTTCGTCTTTGGAAGTAAAGGGAATCAGTAAAGAAAAAATTTATGAGTACGGATTTGCTTTTCAAGGTAAGAAAGTTTTGATCGCGGGCAGCCACCCATGTCATCACATAGAAGTGAGTACCCAAAAATCCTAATATGGCAAGGTCCAATTTTATGCGAAATCGACAAAGAGCAAAATGGTGTCAGGCAGACAATATCCACAAAAACCCTTGAAAAATATAGTCAAATGCGCTATAATTCCCAATAGAATAAAAGAAAATTCTTCGGGGCAGGGTGTAAATCCCTACCGGCGGTATAGTCCGCGACCCATGTAAATGGCTGAACCGGTGTGATTCCGGTACCGACAGTTAAAGTCTGGATGAGAGAAGAAAATGTATGTCACAATACAGATTTCGTCGGTGCCCTGATCTCAGGGCATTTTTTCATTATTACTGTGGCAGTGCAGCAGGATGGAATCTGTACATCAATGACAGAAAAGAAGAATTTCCTTTTATGAAACGTAACTGTTCAGTACCTTCACAGTTACAGGCAAAAATCCATGCAGAATCGCCTTTGGCGATGGGATTTTTGCTTGGCCGTGGTACACTTTCTTACGGTCAGCGCAGTGAATGCGCAGACCTGCTGAATAGTTACTATGAAACCATCATAAAAAGGAGAGAATGAAAATGAGTAATGACGCAATTGTAAACAAAAGGCCTGCAGGGGCGCAGAATCGTTCTAAGATCAGGACACTGGCACAGGTAGCTATGCTTGGGGCAGTGGCTACGGTATTGATGATGATCGAGTTTCCTATCCCGGTGATCGCACCGCCGTTTTATCAGATGGACTTCTCAGAAGTACCGGTACTGGTAGGGGCGTTTGCCATGGGGCCGGTGGCTGGTATTATGATCGAACTTTTAAAGGTACTGCTGTATGCAGTGATCCATGGCTCCGCCACAGCGGGGGTAGGTGAGATTGCCAATTTCCTGATTGGGTGTTCTTTCATTGTTCCGGCAGCATTTTTCTATAAATACCACAGGAATAAAAAATTTGCCGTGATCGGAATGGTGATAGGAACGATCTCAATGGCTGTTGTAGGCTGCGTGGTAAATGCATTTATTCTGCTTCCCGCATATGGGGCAGCATTTGGCATGCCGGTAAGCGCATTTATCCAGATGGGCACATCCATCCATCCTGCGATCAACAACCTGTTTACCTTTGTAGTGCTGGCAGTGGCACCGTTTAATCTGGTGAAAGGATGTATCATTTCTGCCGTCACACTGCTTATATATAAAAGGATCAGAGTATTACTGCGAGGAGAATAAAATATGCCGGAAATAAAAAAAGTGACGCCGCTCACAGAAAACCCCCACGTGAATCTCTATCACTTGGATGTGGAGAGCAAAACAGGCAGAAAAGGCCATTATTACGTGGCGTCCAGGGCAAAGACAGAAAATGACCTGAAAATAAGAACGAAGAAAAATACCCCGGATGGTGTGATCATTTACAGCCTTTACGGAGAGAAAAGGGACAAAGTGGTGCTGGTGCGTCAGTACCGCTATGCCATTGATAGTTATATCTATGAATTTCCGGCGGGACTGGTAGAACCCGGTGAGGACTACAAAGAGGCCGGAATCAGAGAAATGAAAGAGGAAACCGGACTTGAGCTGTCCCCCATTGATGTGGATCCGGCGTACGAAAAGCCGTACTTCACAACTATTGGCATGACTGACGAATCCTGCGCCACGGTGTATGGCTATACTTCCGGTGAGATTTCCGGGGACGGCCTGGAAGACTCCGAGGAATTGGAGATTGTGCTGGCGGACAGGGAGGAAGTCAGGCGGATCCTGAGAGAAGAGAAGGCTGCGATCATGACAGCATATATGCTGATGCATTTTCTGCATGACGAGGAACCCTTTGCTTTTCTCAGAGAAATTTGACAGTACAAACAAACACTTTTGACCTTTCCGAAGGAAAAATAACAACCAGATACAGTTCGCAAATTTTTCATAAAAAATTAACGGGATATGCATTGTATCCCATGCGGATGAGAGTATACTTAAAGTAGCCGGTGCAGGCAAAATCTGCCCCGGCTACTGTCAGATTGCAGTGACAGCAGTCAAAACAGGCAGGCATGGGAGATATTTAGATATGAAGAAGTGGAAAAAGTATGTTAAAGGTATTCTGGCGGCGTTGTTCAGCGTTTTAGGCGTTATATTGTTCATTGTTCTGGGAATCAAATTCCTCAGATTTTTTATGCCTTTTGTCATTGGCTGGGTTATTGCTATGATAGCAAGTCCTCTGGTTCGTATGGTGGAGAGACGGATGAAGATAGCCAGAAAGCATACCTCAATGCTGATCATCATAGCAGTTCTGGCCGCCATTATCGGGGCGGGGTATTTTATTGGGGCAAAAGCAGTGGAGGAAACCAGCGAGCTGATTAACCAGGCGCCAGATATTTACGGCGGTTTTCGGGAAGATTTTCGTGAGGTGGAACACAACCTGAATAAATTTATGAAACAGCTTCCGGAAAATGTACAGACTTCTATCAATAATATACAGGATGATCTGGGAGAACGGATTGGAAAACTGGTGGGTAATATCAGTGAGTGGACGGTGGGATATGCGGGAGACCTGGCAAAACATCTTCCAAGTGTGCTGATATCTATTATCTTTACCATTTTGTCTGCATATTTTTTCATTGCGGACAGGGATGGGATCCTGGAGTTTGGGCGGAATAACACGCCGCAGATCATACAGGAAAAATGGAAGGTGCTCTCAGACAGCTTCAAGAAAGTTTTTGGCGGGTATTTTAAGGCACAGTTTAAGATCATGGCGATCATTTGGGCTATACTCTGCGTGGGACTTTTGTTTCTACAGGTGAGTTTTGCTGTTCTGGTGGCGTTTCTCATTTCCTTTTTGGATATGCTGCCGTTTTTCGGTACCGGTACGGCGCTTATTCCATGGGCCATATTTAAACTGCTGTCCGGAGATACAAAGTTTGCGGTTGGGCTTATCATTCTGTATTTGGTCACTCAACTGCTGCGACGGATCATAGAACCCAAAATGGTGGGGGATTCCATTGGCATGGACCCGCTGCTTACTTTGATTTTTATGTATACAGGATACCGTATCAGCAGTGTGATAGGCATGATACTTGCAGTCCCCATTGGTGCTGTTGTGATCAATTTTTATAAATCCGGAATGTTTGACAAGCCTCTTCAGTCCGTCAAGGAAGCGCTGGAGGACCTTCTGGAATGGTTTTACCGCAATACCAGGGACGACGAACAGATAGAGAATAAAGAATAAGAGAACAGGACAAGATAGCATAAAGAGCATATAAATCTTTATGCTATCTTAATGTGTCCTTAATATAGCTTTACGCCGTTTTAATATAAAAGAATTTAGAATATGTAGTTACAGGATAACTACTCAGCAGGCCTGTAACTGTGAAGATATGTAACAGTTATGTTACAGAACAACATATAAAGAGAATAAAAAGGGTGGAAAACTCTTATGTCAGGAATAAAGAAACATCACTGGACCACAACGAAACTTATAGTTTTTGGATATTTGGCGGTGATCACCACAGGTACGCTTCTGCTGATGCTGCCTGTGTCCAGCAGGCAGATGACTGCGGTTCCATTTATGGATGCCTGGTTTACTGCTACATCAGCAACATGTGTCACAGGACTGGTCCTGCATGACACTTATACATTCTGGTCCTCATTCGGCCAGGGTGTTATCTTATTGTTAATACAGATAGGCGGCATTGGATTTATGACAATTGCCATTTCCGCGCTTACTATCACAAAAAGAAAGATTGGTTTGTCGCAGAGGCTTCTGATGCAGGAATCCGTGGCTGCACCTCAGGTGGGCGGGATCGTGCGTATGGCAAAGTTTGTGTTCGGCGGAACGGTATTATTCGAGGGGATCGGAGCCATTTTGCTGAGCTTTTATTTTGTTCCCAGGCTTGGAGTTGGAAAAGGCATATATTTTTCCGTATTTCATTCTATCTCGGCGTTCTGTAATGCGGGAATAGATCTGATGGGGAATTTTGAACCCGGTTCGTCCCTTATGACTGCTTCGGGCAGCCCGCTGGTGAGTATTACCATTATGCTTCTTATTATAGTAGGAGGACTGGGATTTCTTGTCTGGTCAGATATCAGGGAACATAAATGGCACTATAAAAATTATAAGCTCCATACCAAGGTGGTGCTTATGGCAACGACCATTCTGATTTTCGGCGGAGCTGTCCTTATATTTTTCTTTGAACTGGGGAAACCCTCCATGGAGGGGCGGAGTTTTGGCGAACAGGTGTTATGTGCGTTTTTCCAGGCTGTAACGCCCAGAACAGCAGGCTTCAACACCGTGGATCTGACAACCCTTACCGGGTGCAGCAAGATCCTTATGGTGGGGCTGATGTTTATCGGTGGTTCCCCAGGCTCCACTGCAGGAGGAATCAAGACAACTACCATGTTCATTATGATCTTGAGTATCTGGTCGGAATTCAGGAAACGGAAGGATATTGAGTGCTTCCGCCGGAGAATGGAGGAAAATGCCCTGCGGCACGCAAGCTGTGTGACCATGCTGTACGGGCTTTTGATCCTTGTGGGAACGGTTCTGATATCCTCTGCAGATGGGGTCATGATCCAGGATGCGCTGTTTGAGGCAGCATCCGCGATCGGAACGGTGGGGCTGTCCCTTGGAATCACAGCTCAGCTTGGCACTGTGTCACATATCGTTTTGATCCTGCTCATGTTTATCGGAAGGGTTGGAGGTATTACCATACTCATTGCTTTCGGCAACAGGATTGCGTGTATACCGTCAAAACTGCCAATGGAAAAAGTATCTGTAGGCTAAGGCCTATTAAAGGAGGAAAAGTAAAATATGAAATCGGTTCTTGTTGTGGGACTGGGCCGCTTTGGGCGACATATGGCCGCTAAATTGATCGAAGAGGGAAATGAAGTCCTTGCGGTTGACATAAATGAGGAGCGTGTCAATGACGCGCTTGATCTGGTGACAAATGCGCAGATCGGGGATACCACCAATGAGCATTTTATTGCCTCTCTGGGGGTGGGGAATTTTGATCTGTGCGTAGTGGCGATTGGAGACAATTTTCAGAGCTCCCTGGAAACCACAGCGCTTCTCAAAGACTATGGCGCACCCTTTGTCCTGTCAAGGGCCAACAGGGATGTACATGCAAAATTCCTTCTCAGAAACGGGGCGGATAAGGTAGTCTATCCCGAAAGAGAGATGGCAGAACGGCTGGCCGTAAAATTCGGCACGGAAAATATTTTTGATTATATTGAACTTACGCCTGATTATTCCATCTATGAAATCCCTGTGCCGGTACCGTGGGTAGGAAAATCCATTGTGGAAAAAGGAGTGCGGAATAAATATCATATCAGTATCCTGGCAGTCAAGGAACAGGAGGAGATCTACCCTCTGCCCCGCCCGGAATATGTTTTCCGGGGGAGTGAAACCCTGATCATAATGGGACATTATAAAGATGTAAGAGCGCTGGCAAAGGCGAGATAGCCGGCGCTCTTTGCCTTTTTTTACGATTTATTTGATTACTTTATAAAATAAGCTATAATAAACCTATTAACTCCCGTCAGATAACCGCATATTTTGCTGGGAGTGAGGTAAGCAGTACAGAAAGGGGAGCATCAATGGATTTGGATAGAGGCGGCAGACTGAAAATATTTTTCAGCTATGCGGAAGGTACCGGAAAAACGGTGCAGATGCTGCGGGATGCAGGGAAAAGAAAAGAAGAGGGCTGCGATGTGGTGATTGGCTGTATTCCCCTGGAATGGGATCTGCGGGAGGAAATGGAGAGGCTTGCACCTGTTTTCCATAATTACCAGGGAAAGCTGTCCCCTGAGTTTGATATAGACAGTGCGATCGGAAGAAAGCCGCAGCTTTTAGTCATTGACAGGCTGGCGCATGGAAATGTGCCCGGTTCCAGGCACAGAAAGCGTTATCAGGATATAGAAGAACTGCTCCGGGCAGGGATAGATGTATATACAACCCTGAATGTACAGCAGATCGAAAGCCTTTCGGATGTGATATCCTCTCTGACCGGCAGGCCCGCAGGGGAGCGCGTTCCGGATAAAGTGTTTGACCAGGCCGATCAGGTGGAATTTGTGGATGCGGAGCCGGAAAAAGTGCGGGAACGTCTCGGAAATCATGCGGCTGACTCGGGCGTTCTCACTGCCCTGCGGGAGATGGCGCTTAGAAGAATGGCGGACAGGATCAATAAGATCGCTGAGAAAGGGGAGGCGGTACGGGAAACCTCTTATCCGGGAGAACATATCCTTACGGGGATATCACCATCCCCCTCCAACGGCAGGGTGATCAGAACGGCTGCACGTATGGCGGATGCCTTTCACGGTGCCTTTACGGCCCTGTATGTACAGACATCCCACGATAAAAATCTGCCGGATACGGATAAGAAAATCTTGAGGGAAAATATGGAGCTGGCTGAAAAACTGGGGGCCAGGGTCATCACCATGTATGGGGATGATGTGGTTCAGCAGATCGCGGAATATGCCAGAATGGCCGGTGTGTCAAAAATCGTACTGGGCCGGACAAAATGGATAGGAGGTCTTTCATTTTCCAGAGTCAGCTTTGCCGACAGGCTCACAGCCCTGGGCTCTAATCCTGATATTTACATTATTCCCTCTATGGAGGAAAATACGGGTACAGCGGGATTCAGGATCAGGCACGGCAGCACAGGATTTACATTGAAAGACAGCCTGAAAACAGTGGGAGTGCTGGTTGCCTCAACGGGAATCGGAGGCTGGATGTACAGTCATGGGATTTCAGAGGTCAATATCATCATGCTGTATATTTTGGGAGTGGTACTCACTGCCATGTGGACAGAAAGTAAGGCATACAGTCTGGTAAGCTCTTTTATCAGTGTGTTTACCTTTAATTTTTTCTTTACTCTTCCCAGGTATTCCCTGAAAGCTTACGGACCGGAATATCCCGTTACATTTATTATTATGTTCCTTGTGGCATTCCTCATATCCACCCTGACCACCAGGGTGAAGGAACAGGCACACCAGGCGGCGGAGAAGGCTTACCGTACGGAAATTCTGCTGGAAACCAGCCAGAAGCTGCAGAAGGCCAGGGATGTTTCACAGATCATCTCAGAGACTATGGTGCAGATGGAGAAAATGCTGGGCCGTATGGTCATTTTCTATATGCCCGATGAAACGGGCAGTCTGGTACCGCGGACAGATAACCGGGAGATGAGGGACGCAGAGCCGTATATCAATGAGAAAGAACTGGAAGTGGTCTCCTGGGTATACCAGAACAATAAACATGCCGGTGCCACAACAGATACGCTGCCCGAGGCAAAATGCCTGTATCTGGCTGTCAGGGGCAGAAAAGAAGCGCTGGCAGTGGCTGGGATCGTTATTGGGGCCGAGGAACTCACTGCCTTTGAGAGAAGCCTGCTCCTTGCCATGCTGAATGAATGTGCTCTGGCACTTGAAAAGCAGAGGCTGGATGAGGAGAAAAAAGAGGTGGAGATGAATGCCAGGCAGGAACGGCTGCGGGCAAATCTGCTTCGTGCCATATCCCATGACCTGCGCACGCCGCTGACCGGTATATCCGGAAATGCCAGTGTGCTGCTCAACGGTGGTGCCCAGATGGAGGAAGCGCAGAGGTATAAGATCTACGGGGATATTTATGATGATGCCATCTGGCTGATCAATCTGGTAGAGAATCTGTTGTCGGTCACCAGAATCGAGAACGGTGCCATGAATCTGAAACGACAGACGGAACTTTTGGATGATGTGATCAACGAGGCCATGCACCATCTGGACAGAAAAAGCGGAGAACACAGGATCACTGTGAAGCAGGATGATGAATTTCTAATGGCAAAGATGGATACCAGACTGATCGTGCAGGTGTTTATTAACATAATTGATAATGCCATTAAATATACGCCACCCGGATCGGAGATTAAGGTCCACGTGTTTCAAAAGGATGGATTTGTGTGGACGGAAATTGCAGACAATGGAAAAGGTGTGGCGGATGAAGAGAAAGATAAGCTGTTTCAGATGTTTTATACAGCGGAGAACCAGAAGGGGGACGGCAGGCGCGGACTGGGCCTGGGACTTGCCCTCTGTAAATCTATTATAAATGCACACGGCGGAGAGATCGGGGTAAGGGATAACAAGCCCCGGGGAAGTGTTTTTTATTTCACATTGCCGGCAGAGGAGGTTGTGATACATGAATAAACCATTGATACTTATTGTGGAGGATGATAAAGCAGTCAGAAACCTGATGGCAACCACACTGGATATGCAGGAATACAGGTACCACATGGCGAAAAACGGGGCGCAGGCCTTGATGGAGGCTGTGTCTCAAAGGCCGGATGTCATCATCTTGGATTTGGGGCTGCCGGATATGGATGGTGTGGATCTGATCAAAAAGGTGAGATCCTGGTCAAATGTACCTATTATTGTGGTGAGTGCCAGAAGCGAGGATGCAGATAAGGTAAATGCGCTGGACGCGGGGGCAGATGATTACCTGACGAAGCCATTCAGCGTGGAGGAACTGCTGGCAAGGCTGCGGGCAAGTCTCCGCAGGGCTATGTATCAGAGCAGCGGGGGTGTGGAGGATAACGCTGTTTTTGAGAATGGGGATCTGAAGATTGATTATGCTTCGGGATGTGTATTTATCAGGGATGAGGAGATCCATTTGACGCCTATCGAGTATAAGCTGCTGTGTCTTTTGGCTAAGAATGTGGGGAGGGTGCTGACACATAATTTTATACTGAATGAAGTGTGGGGAAATGTGATGCAGAGTGACGTGCCTTCCCTGCGGGTGTTTATGGCGACGCTTAGGAAGAAGATTGAGGAGGAGCCTTCGGAGCCTAGGTATATTCAGACGCATATTGGGATTGGGTATCGGATGATAAAGAGGGAGTAGTGTTCATTGTTCATTAAAAACACCGTGACCGGCAGTCTTCTCCCGGTACTGCGGCTTCGGGCTTTAAGGAAGTCTAAATGCGAAACGGCCAAAGATTGACAGAACCGCGGCGAACCGATGTAAAATCTGATGATTTTACATCTCATCACCGCTTAAAATTGGGTTTTGTGAACCCAATTTTATCTGCCAATCTTTGGCCGTTTCGCATTAAGACTTCCTAAAAGCCCTGCGCAACGCAGTACCGGGAGAAGACTGTCGGCCACGGTGTTTTTAATGGGATTCAGGTGTTGGCGGGGAAGATGGGGCGGTGCGTTGTAGCGTCAGGAAGAAGATGGGGCGGTGCGTTGGAGTGTTGGGAAGAAGAGGGAGAAAAAGAAGCCGCGGGGCGGCTTCAGAATTGGGAGTAGAGGAAGGGGGGAGCGGTGGAGAGGTTGGCGGTCATGAAGTAGAGGTAGAGGAGCATGAGGAGGGCGTAGAAGGAGAGGACTTGGAGGAGGAAGCGGGTTTTGGGATTTTTTTTAAGGTTCTTTATAAAAGTTGTAAAGGCTTTCATTGATCAGTACCCATCCTTTCCGTCCGATGTGGACTTGGTCTTCAAAGAAGTATTTGGTGTATTCGTCGGCTGAAAAATCGGCAAGCTCGGCGTTGTAGGTTTCGGCCAGGCTTTGGATGTTGGAATAGTAGGTTTCCCTGGCGGTCTGGGGGAAGCCGGTGTAGTCGTAGTAATAGCCGTTTACAGGCAGGACTACAAGTAATGGCTTGATGTCCATGTCACGGCAGACATTCAGGAAACAGCGGAGGTCATCGTACTCCGGGGAGGAACCGTAGCCGTGGATGGCTTTTTTGTTGCAGTCTTTCTTTTTGGAAAGGCGCGGTTTTAGTTTTTTGTAGTTTTTGTCATCTATGTAGAACTGGTTCTCCTGATAGCGGGCACCGTCTTCTTCGGCTTTGGAAAGCCATTGGGTCCAGTTGATGGAAAGATTGCCGGCGGGTGGACTTGGCTTTTTGGCGGTTAGGTCAAAGAGAAGGGGGACCGTTATTTTTTCTTTCTCGTTCAGGAAGCTCTGCCAGGCGTTGGCTATGAGAGTGTCCTCGCTTGTTGCGGTCTTGGTGTTCCATACACGTTCGTAGGTGGTCAGGCGGTTCTGGGTTTTGGGGTCGTCTTTCAGAAGGGTGTGGGTGCGGTCTATGATGTACTGTTTTGTCTCTTTTGAAAGGGTCTCGTTCTGCAGCATACCCATGTAGTCATTTTCCGAGAAACGGGATGCAAAGGCCTGGGGCAGGACACCCGTTTTTCGGAACCACTGTGGGGATAGGAACAGAACGGCTTTTTTCTGCCCCTCCCCTAAAGCGCTGAGGGCGATGGCATGGCTCAGGGACTGGTAATAGCCCGCGCCTATGAGCATGGGCTGAAAGTCACTGTCAGCAAACATGGATGAGGGATGGTAGGGGGTGTCCTGTCCGTGCATGAACTCGGAAGAGCCGAATACCAGAAGGCTGTGGGAGTTCAGGTTTTGTTTTATGGTTTCACGGGATCGTGTTTTGGTCTCATTGGCCCATGTGGAAAATGTATGGGAGTCCGGGATTTTCTTGTCACGGACAGTCAGATGAATGCCTGCCGCAGTGACAAGGAATAGTACGAAAGCCGTGAAAAATGCAGTCAGTCTTTTCATGTTTCTTGCGCCTGCCTTTCCTGGGTCAGCATTTGGATCTCACGAGAGCCAGAATTTTCTCCGGGGTATCCATCTCCTCTCTGGTGACTTCTGAGGGGGCAATGACAACGCTGCATTCCTCCTCAAGACCGGCGAGGAGTTCGGCAAATCCCAGAGAGTCCAGAAGACCGGATTGGAAAAGTTCGGTTTTTAAGTCTTCTTTTACAATGTCATCCTCACAGATTTCTGCTAATAGATCTAAAATTTTTTCTTCCATTTTTCATTTCTCCTTTTTAAGTATCATTGATGGTCACCGGGCAGCGTGTTTGCTGCGTATAGGTGCCGGTGCCGGATATCAGGCGGTTAAAAGCTCCAGAAATTTTCCGGAGAAGATAAAGAAGCCGAATATCACCAGGTTTATGGTAAGCAGCCAGGAGACTGCTTTGTATAGTCTTTGGTTTTTGTGTTTTTTGTAGAAGCCTGATTTTTTCTGGTAGACCTCTGTTGCTGACAGTAGGATACCGTGGTAGAGTCCGTAGAGGATGTAAGAGGGCGTGACGCCGTGCCATAATCCCATGACGCCCATATTGACAATAAATCCGGCGCAGGCTCTGTTCAGGCGGGTGGAGAACCATTTTTTCTTTGAGCATTTCATAATGAAACGGGTGAATAGGAAATCACGGAACCAGTGGGACAGGGTTATGTGCCAGCGGTCCCAGAATTCTTTTATATCCAGGCTTTTGAAAGGCGCCCGGAAGTTGTCAGGCAGCCTTACGCCCAGAATATATGCGGTTCCCACTGCCATAAGGGAATATCCTGCAAAATCAAAGAACAGGTAGAAACCGTACAGCCAGGCATACCCGGCGGCAAAATACCAGGGGGCGCCGCGCTGCCCCATGGACTGTTCACATATGGTGAGCAGTGTGTAGAGCTGAGTGCCCAGCGCCAGTTTGTAGACCAGGCCCAAAAGAAGTTTAAAAATGCCTTCTCCCAGCATTTCCAGGTATTCCGCCCTCGGTATGGTGCGCTCCCAGTCATCGTGAAAACGGCGGCTCCGGTCAATGGGTCCGGAGCTGATGGAGGGGAAGAAAAGGAGGAATCCTGAAAATTCCAGGAGTGGAACCTCCTCAATGATTCCGTCGTAAATCTCTATGACCATCTGAATGCTGCGGAAACTCATATAAGAAATGCCCGTGAATCCGAAAATGTTCATGTGAAACAAGGGCGATAGTTTACATAATATCAGCGGCAGCAGCATGGCTGCCAGAAACAGATAATACTGTTTTTCATTCCTGCCGTTTTTTCTGCGGACAGCCGCATAGCCGCGTACCACTAGGTAAGACCACGCGTAAAACAAGAGCAGGTAGAGGAACTGTCTGGGACTGTGGCCGAAAACCAGGACGATAAATACAAGGGAGACAGCCAGGGTGTAGTGGCCCATTTTTTTTTCCATGATGCCCAGAATGACGGCGGGTATCAGGAAGAGAAAAAGGCAGACAAAGAAGGAAAGCCCTTCGTAAAAACTCAAAGAACCAGGTCTCCCAGAGCTTTTCTGTCAACTTTTCCGTTTCCGGTCATGGGAAGACGGTCCATGAATACGAGTTTCTTAGGTATCATGTATTCCGGAAGGAATGTGCGCAGTCCCTCTTTCAAAGTTTCTGCGTAATTGCGCTCCGGCGCCGTCATGCCGGGGCAGACCAGATAGGCACTGATGCTTTTGACACGCCCCTCCCTCGTGTTTGGGAGTACGGCGGCTTTTTCTATCTGAGGGAGGCGGAGAAGATTATTTTCAATATCCTCCAGCTCAATTCTGTATCCGTGCAGCTTGATCTGCAGGTCTATGCGTCCGCAGTAATAGAGCATTCCGTCTTTCAGATACCCTTTGTCACCTGTGCGGTATGCCTGCTGGATGATGCCCTTATTGGTATACGGGTAAAAGCGGCTCTTGGTCTGTGTGGGATTCTGATAGTAGCCTGGGCTTACCGTATCACCTATGATCATTATCTCCCCTTTTTCCCCTTCCGGGAGTACACTGCCGTCCGGACCGCAGATCTGCAGCAGAGTGCCAGGTTTTGCCCTGCCCACAGGGAGAGGAGAAGGGCTGGCGGCCAGTTCCGGGGTTATCTCCACCTGGGTGACTGCCACGGTGGATTCGGTGGGGCCGTATGTATTCATGACTTTGGCAGCGGGAAAGCGTTCCAGGAGCTTTCGGGCTGTCCGGTTCGTAAGGGTTTCCCCGCAGAATAAAAACAGACCAAGGTCAGGCAGGCAGGCCTGGGCAAAGGCTGGGTCTGACAGGCACACATCCGCAAAGGACGGTGTGGAGACCATAATGGAAGCCCCGGAGCGTTTCAGGGAATCCAGCAGTCTCCGGTAATCCTTCTGCACATCTTTTGTCAGACACCAGAGCGTTCCGCCCACTGCCAGACAGGTGTACAGATCCATAACAGATAAATCAAAGGAGAAGGGGGCCTGATTCAGAAACACCTTTCCCTTTTTGGCATTGGTTGGAGTTCCAAGGGTGATGGACCAGTCCAGAAAATTGCTTAGATTGGTTTCCGTGATGGCAACTCCTTTTGGGGTACCGGTGCTTCCGGAAGTAAATATGATATAGAAAACATCATCCCCGGAAACCGGCTTTGGTCTGCCGGTTTCCAGACAGCCATTCATACAGGATAGATCCGTATGCACGATAATATCAATATCCTCCAGGGATAGTGTACGTTTGTCCCTGCATTCAGCCCGCAGAGGAGAGAGGGATAAAAAGACAGGTGAATCAAGGGCGTCCAGGATCATTTCCGCACGGGAATCCGGTACGGAGGTGTCAATGGGGCAGTAGGCCCGGCCCGATTTCACACATGCTAGGAAGGATACAAGCATCAGGGGATGTTTGTGCCCGTACACTGCGATGGGGGAACGGTTCTGTCCGCATAGCTGCTCAAGATGGCAGGCCAGGCGGGAAGAATATAACTCCAGCTCCCCGTAAGTAACAGACAAGCCGTCACAGCAGATGGCTGTTCTTTCCGGGCAGATGGAGGCATACTCAGATATCTGGTTCAATATATTCATAAAAATCACCTCAGTTTCGACATTTTTCTTACCTTTTCATTACATCATAAAATTTAAAAGAAATTGCAGGCTCAATTTAAAAGAAATTCTAAAGAAAACCTTTCGATTCATTAAGAATCAATCCCTTGTTTCCTAGCTGTGCAGTGACAAAAATTCTACATCCAATGTATTTTTTATGAATAATTATGCCGCGGTACTTGCGTAAAGCAGGCAAAACGAATATAATTCACAGTAGAATAAAACGGACAAGGAGAACATATATGAATAAGAATTTTGATGTTATCGCGCTGGGCGAGCTTTTGATCGACTTTACGGAGAACGGTGTGAGCGGACAGGGAAATCCCATCTTCGAGGCAAATCCGGGCGGGGCGCCGTGTAATGTGCTGGCTATGCTGAATAACCTTGGAAAAACTACATCTTTTCTGGGGGTTGTGGGAAAGGACCAGTTCGGTACATCCCTGAGAAGCACACTGAACAGCCTGGGTATTGACACCAGCCATCTGTATGAGAACGAGGAGGTCCACACAACACTGGCATTTGTCCATACGTTTGAGGACGGGGACAGGGACTTTGCGTTTTACAGAAATCCCGGTGCGGATATGATGCTGAATGTTGAGCAGATCGATGAAGCATACATAAGATCAGCCAGGGCATTCCATTTCGGAACACTGTCCATGACCCATGAAGGGGTGCGCAAAGCCACTGCCAAAGCCATTGATGTTGCAAAGGAGGCCGGACTTCTCATCTCTTTTGATCCGAACCTGCGTCCCCCTCTGTGGAGCAGCATGGAGCTTGCAAAAGAACAGATCGCCTACGGCCTCTCAAAATGTGATCTGCTGAAAATTTCAGAGGAGGAGCTGGAATTCATGACCGGAACCAAGGATGTGAAGGAAGGCGCCCATATGCTGCTTGCACAGTATCCTAATCTGAAGCTGATGAATGTAACCATGGGAAAAGAAGGGAGCACTGCGTTCCATGAGGGCAGAGAAGTGTTCCATGCGCCGTTTTTACAGGAGAATACAATCGAGACAACAGGGGCCGGGGATACCTTCGGCGCATGTGCGCTGAATTATGTGCTGGAGCACGGAATGGAAGGCCTTACAGAGGAACAGCTCTATGAAATGCTGGAATTCTCCAATGGTGCCTCCTCTCTTATTACTACAAAGAAGGGCGCCCTCCGTGTTATGCCTAAAAAAGAAGAGGTATTAGCGTTTATCGCTGGAAAATAGAGTAAAATTGTCGAAATATTGTTGTGAATTTTTAATATAATACAGCATTGACAGTAATCGGAAATTGTGATAAATTATAGACATAACAAAATAATAGTTTTGATTTCTGACGGATTACAATGTGGAGCACCACAGTGAAGTCAAAATGTAAGTGAGAGCCGACCGTCTGGGCAACGTTTGTAATTGTGTAATTGACAAATGTTGCCCTTTTTTTTCAAAGAGGTTCATACATAGACAGTGGTGGCAGGCAGAAGACAAAGCTATTGCTATGAAAAGGAGGGTATTAACATGGGATTCAAATCAGACATCGAAATCGCACAGGAGTGCACAATGGAGCCAATTACAAAGATTGCAGAAAAAGCAGGTATTGATGACAAATATCTGGAGCAGTACGGTAAGTACAAAGCTAAAATTGACTACAATCTGTTAAAAGAATCTGATAAACCGAACGGAAAACTGGTTCTGGTTACCGCTATCAACCCGACACCTGCCGGTGAAGGAAAGACCACAACAACAGTAGGTCTGGCTGACGGCCTTCAGAAATTAGGAAAAAATGTAATGGTAGCGCTCCGTGAACCATCCCTGGGACCGGTATTCGGTGTAAAAGGTGGTGCCGCAGGCGGCGGATATGCACAGGTAGTTCCAATGGAAGATATCAACCTGCATTTTACAGGTGATTTCCATGCGATCGGTGCAGCGAACAATCTGCTGGCAGCAATGCTGGATAATCACATTTATCAGGGCAACGACCTGAACATTGACCCAAGAAAGATTACCTGGAGAAGATGCGTGGACATGAATGACCGCCAGCTTCGTTTTGTAGTTGATGGTCTTGGCGGAAAGACAAACGGCTGTCCGAGAGAAGATGGATACGATATCACAGTTGCTTCCGAGATCATGGCTGTTCTGTGTCTGGCAAAAGACATTACAGACCTGAAGGAGAGACTGGGAAGGATCATCGTTGGTTATACATATGGCAAAGTTTCCGAGCAGAAACCTGTTACAGCTCATGATTTACATGCAGAAGGTGCTATGTGTGCACTGCTGAAAGACGCTCTGAAACCAAACCTGGTTCAGACTCTGGAGCATGTACCTGCAATCGTTCACGGCGGACCGTTCGCTAATATCGCTCATGGATGTAACTCAGTCATTGCTACCAAGATGGCACTGAAATTAGGTGACTATGCTATTACAGAAGCAGGATTCGGCGCTGACTTAGGTGCAGAGAAATTCCTGGATATCAAGTGCCGTATGGCTGGCCTGACACCGAGCGCAGTTGTTATCGTAGCGACTGTACGTGCCCTGAAATACAACGGCGGCGTACCGAAAGCAGACTTAAATAACGAGAACCTGGAAGCTCTGGAGAAAGGTCTCCCGAACTTACTGAAACATGTAAGCAATATCACAAATGTTTACAAACTTCCGTGTGTTGTTGCGATCAACGCATTCCCGACCGATACCAAGGCAGAGCTTGACCTGGTAGAAGCAAAATGTAAAGAACTGGGCGTAAATGTTGCACTTTCCGAAGTTTGGGCAAAAGGCGGTGAAGGCGGCGTTGCACTGGCTAAAGAAGTGGTACGTCTTGTGGAAGAGAAGAATGACTTTACATTCTCCTATGAGCTGGAAGGAAGCATTGAGGACAAATTAAACCAGATCGTTCAGAAGATTTACGGCGGCAAGAAAGCGGTTCTGACAGCAAATGCTCAGAAACAGGCTGCTCAGCTGGAAGCTCTTGGATATGGAAACTGCCCGATCTGTGTGGCTAAGACACAGTACAGCCTGACAGATGACCAGACAAAACTGGGCGCACCGAAAGACTTTGAAGTAACCGTTCGTAACCTGAAGATTTCCGCAGGTGCAGGCTTTATTGTTGCTCTTACCGGAGAGATCATGACCATGCCTGGTCTGCCGAAAGTTCCGGCTGCAGAGAGAATTGATGTTGATGAGACAGGAAAGATCTCCGGTCTGTTCTAATAAAATTCCATATTGAAAACTGAATAAAGATGAAATCAGGTACGGTTAAAGCCGTACCTGAATTTTGTATGCATACGTTAGCGAAAGAAGCGGGGGAAAATATATGTATTTTGATGAATTCAGTGCAGTCTGTAATGCGGCGAAAGGTAAGATAAACTTCATGGAGAACAATACCTTTGGTTTTATGGTATCCTCCATCACTGCAGGGCTTTTCATTGCATTCGGAAGTTTTGTAACATTTACTCTGGGAACACCATTGAACGCAGCGGGGTCCCCAATGCTGAAAGCCGTGCAGGCCTTTGCATTTGCGGCAGCATTGAGCCTTGTTATTATGGCGGGTGCCGAGTTGTTTACAGGCAACAATATGGTTCTTGGAAGTGCATCCTTCAGTGGATGTGTGCCCTGGGGCAAGACAGTCAAAGCATGGATCTTATGTTATATCGGAAACTTTTTAGGTTCTCTGTTAGGTGTTGCCGGCTTCCAGCTTACCGGAGTGCCAAAAGGTGATATAGGAGCTTATTTTGCACAGGTAGCTGCCGCAAAGATGTCTCTGACACCTGTACAGCTTCTGGTAAGGGGAATCTTCTGTAATATCCTGGTATGTCTTGCCGTATGGTGCGCATTAAAGATGAAATCCGAGTCAGGAAAGCTGATCATGGTATTCTGGTGTATTTTTGTATTTATGATCTGCGGATTTGAGCATAGTATTGCCAATATGAGTATTCTGGCAGTTGGAATCTTAAATGCAGGGGATGCAGCAGTCAGCGTAGGAGGTTATTTCTATAATCTTTTATTTGTAACCATCGGTAATATGATAGGCGGCGTGTTCTTCGTGGCAGGTCCGTACCATGTTATGACCAAATCAAAAGCGCTAAATTCGTAATATAAAGGAGCGGTCAGAATCTGTTTGGAAAAAAGACAGATTTTGGCCGCCTTTTTTGCATATAATGGAGAGATACCGCAAAGACCAGGAGCTGTTATGCAGGATCAAAAGCTGGAAAATCTTTTGAATCTGGCCTTGGATGCCACACCGCAGGAACGGGAAAAGTCCCTTGTACTGGATGTGGGGTTTGAGCCGGAAGAGAGAAGGTGGGATTTAATTGTAAAATACTCCGGAAGTCTGCAGGGGGCGCTGAACCCGGAGATAAAGGCTGTGGAGCTTTTGGGCGGATTTGCCATACTTTCTGTTCCGGAGAACCAGATCGACAGTCTTTCGGAATATCCCCAGATAGAATTTATTGAAATGCCCAAGCGGTTGTTTTTCGCGGTGGAGCAGGGGCGCGCGGCTTCCTGTATTAATCCGGTGCAGAGCGGGTTTTCACCATTGGGACAGCCGCTTTTTGGGGCAGGTGTTCTTGTGGGCTGCGTGGATTCCGGGGTGGATTATGCCCATCCGGATTTCCGCAATGCAGACGGGAGCAGCCGTATCCTGAGACTGTGGGACCAGACTGTGCCCGGGAATCCGCCGGCCGGTTATGTCATTGGAACAGAGTATACCAAAGAGCAGATTGATGAGGCGCTTCAGAAACCGACAGCGGCAGAGCGGTACGCAGCGGTCCCAAGCCGTGATCTGAGCGGGCATGGCACAGGCGTTCTGGGAATCGCCGCAGGTAACGGCAGGGCTTCCGGGGGGCTGCGCAGAGGTGTGGCCTCTGAGAGCCA
This sequence comes from Blautia hominis, assembly GCA_002270465.1. GTDB lineage: Bacteria > Bacillota > Clostridia > Lachnospirales > Lachnospiraceae > Blautia > Blautia hominis. The sequence continues at coordinate 150,486 of NQOF01000007.1, read as the reverse complement.
GATCATAGCGGTGAAATTGGGGACACCTCAGACGGAGGGATTTCCAAGGACCACGGAACTGATGCAGGGGATTGACTACTGCATCCGTCAATCTATTGCCATGGGAATGCCGCTCGCGCTGAATCTGAGCTTTGGCAATAATTATGGTTCCCACAGCGGGGAATCTCTCATAGAGGCATATCTGGACAATGCGTCCAATCTTGGGCGGACAGTCATATGCGTGGGAACGGGGAATGAAGGAAACAAGGCAGTGCACACCTCAGGGACTCTCCGGCAGGGGGAAAGTCAGGCGGCTTCGTTCCAGATCGGTGCTTATGAAACTGGGATGAATATACAGATCTGGAAACAGTATGTGGACCAGATGGATATTTCCCTTCAGCATCCTAACGGTCAGGTGGCCGGGCCGTTTCAGGAAATACTGGGGCCCCAGCGCTTTAATCTGGGGACCACCCAGATCCTGATCTATTATGGGAAACCCAGTCCGTTCAGTCTGTCCCAGGAGATTTTCATTGACTTTATCCCCCAGAATACTTACATTGACAGCGGCGTGTGGAAAATCAACCTGATACCGGGGAGGATTGTGGACGGCAGGTACAATTTGTGGATGCCCGGAGGCGCGGCATTGAATGAAGGTACACGTTTCCTATTTCCCGTGCCGGAGATAACCCTTACCATTCCTTCCACAGCCGCAAGGGTGATCTCGGTTGGGGCATACAATTCCAGATACCAGGCTTACGCTGATTTTTCCGGGCGGGGGTTTACCAGGATCACGAATATGGTAAAACCTGATATCGCTGCCCCGGGTGTGGATATTACAACAGCCGCACCAAACGGGGGATATACCTCCAGGACCGGCACCTCATTTGCGGCGCCTTTTGTCACCGGTTCGGCGGCTCTGCTGATGGAATGGGGGATCGTCAGAGGAAATGATCCGTTTCTCTACGGAGAAAAAGTGAAGGCATATCTGCGAAGGGGGGCACGCCATCTCCTGGGAGGCCCTTATCCCAATAACCAGACGGGGTATGGAGCCTTATGTCTCAGGGACAGTTTCCCTGTGTAAAAGTTTATAAAACAGGACATTGCCAAAAACAGTGTCCTGTTTTATACTGTGATTGTAACTGTTTCGTACCTTCACAGTTACAGGCCAGTTACAGGCAAAGATCCATGCAGGATCGCTTTCGGCAATGGGATCATTACTTGGCTGCGGAACGCATTCTTACGGTCAGCGCAGAAAATGCGCAGACCTATGGAATCGTTGTCTGAGATCATACTGAAAACACGGAATAGACACGAGAAAGAAAAGGAGAGATAAAAAGAGATGGGAAAAACACTGAAAAAACTGGTCAGCTATTATAAGCCCTATAAGGGTTTGTTTTTTTCTGACCTGTTTTTTGCGATTTTAGGAGCGGGGATCACGCTGGTGATTCCGCTGATCGTACGCTATATCACCAGCACAGTAGTGAACCAGCCTGTGCGGGAGGCCACAGACCTGATCATGAAGCTGGGTATTTTTATGGTTGCCCTTGTGCTGGTGGAGGCATTTTGTAACTATTATATTGCCTATTACGGTCATATTATGGGAGCCAGGATCGAGCGGGATATGCGCAACGAGATATTTGGACATTACCAGAAGCTCTCTTTTGCGTTTTACGATAACCAGAAGGTTGGACATCTTCTGTCCAGAATTACCTCTGATCTGTTTGACATCAGTGAGCTGCTGCACCATGGACCTGAGGATTTGGTGATCTCTGTCATTAAATTTATCGGTGCGTTTATTATCCTGATGTTTATTAACACGAAACTGGCCTTGTCAGCCTTCCTGTTTGTGCCGTTCCTTCTTATCTATGCTTTTATTTATAACAGGAAGATGAAATCAGCATTCAGGGAAAACAGGGCGCGGATCGCGGATATCAATACCCAGATTGAGGACAGCCTTTCCGGCATCCGTGTGGTGAAATCTTTTGCCAACGAGAAGGAAGAGATGAAGAAATTCCAGAAAGGCAATGAGCGTTTTGTGGACTCCAAGAAACGTAGTTATAAATACATGGGAACCTATAACTCCGGCATGGGCGCATTTACTACCCTGATCACTATCACGGTGCTTCTGGTAGGTGCGTTTTTCATGACAAGAGGGAAAATGCCTGTGGAGGACCTGGTGACCGTGCTTTTGTATATCAATAACTTTACAGATCCTGTGAAGAAGCTGATCACCTTTACAGAGCAGTTCCAGAACGGATACAGTGGTTACTCCCGGTTCCTGGAGATCATGGCCATTGCGCCGGATATCAAGGATGTACCTGATGCAGTGGAACTGGGGGATGTGAAGGGAGAGATTGCATTCCGGGATGTCTCTTTCCACTATGAGGAGAGCCAGGAGGAAGTGCTCAGCCATGTGGATCTGACGGTAAAGGCCGGAGAATATGTGGCTCTTGTGGGAAGCTCCGGTGCGGGAAAAACAACCCTCTGCAGTCTGATTCCCAGGTTTTACGATGTGAGCGGCGGAAGCGTGTGTCTGGACGGCATGGACGTGAGAAATATCAAGCTGCAGAGTCTGAGAAATCATATTGGTATTGTACAGCAGGATGTATATCTGTTTGCGGGAACGGTCATGGAGAATATACGCTATGGGAAACCGGATGCAACGGACGAGGAGGTACTTCGTGCGGCAAGGGCCGCCAATGCGCATGATTTTATTATGGGCCTGGAGGATGGTTATGACACGGATATCGGACAAAGAGGGGTCAAGCTATCCGGAGGGCAGAAGCAGAGGCTTTCCATTGCCAGGGTATTCCTGAAGAATCCGCCGATCCTGATCTTTGATGAAGCCACATCCGCACTGGACAATGAGAGTGAGAAAATCGTACAGCAGTCTCTGGAAAGCCTGGCAAAAGACAGGACAACCTTTGTCATTGCACACAGATTGTCCACGATCCGTAAGGCGGAGAGGATACTCGTCCTGACTGACGACGGGATCGCAGAGGAGGGGACCCATGAGGAGCTGATGCAGAGAGATGGTCTGTACAGCAGCCTTTATAAGCTGTCCTTTGTGTAAAAAAAATAATTTTTTGATTTAATGTGTTAAAACGTTGATTTTGCCGGACGGAAAATGGTATAATCGTAGGTATCCGAATGAAAGACTACATAGAAAGGAAGAGTAATAATATGATAGCAGATAAAATGGTGAATTTGGTAAAAAACAGTTCAGCTATCCGGGCTATGTTTGAGGAAGGCAAAATTATGGCGGCCAAATACGGAGCTGAGAATGTATATGACTTCAGCCTTGGAAACCCCAATGTCCCGGCGCCGGCGGAGGTAAAGCAGGCAGTCTATGAGGAGCTGGAGAAAGAAGATCCGGTTGTGCTGCACGGATATATGAACAACAGCGGATACGAGGATGTAAGGGGAGCCATCGCTGCATCCATTAATAAAAGATTCGGCACTGCTTTTGGGGAACAGAATATCATTATGACGGTAGGTGCGGCAGGAGGATTGAACGTTATCCTAAAAACCCTGTTGAACCCGGGGGACGAGGTGATCGTCATTGCACCGTATTTTGGTGAGTATAACAGCTATGTCTCAAACTATGACGGTAAGATCGTGGTTGTAAGCCCCAATACGGAGACATTCCAGCCGAACCTGGAAGAACTGGAGCAAAAGATCACTGCAAAAACCAAGGCTGTGATCATCAACTCTCCAAATAACCCCACAGGTGTTGTGTACTCTGAGGATACGATCAAGAAGATGGCAGAAATCCTCCGCGGAAAAGAAAAAGAGCTGGGAACCGATATTTATCTCATTTCGGACGAGCCTTACAGGGAACTGGTATATGATGGGATTGAGGTTCCGTATTTGACAAAATACTATGAAAATGCTATCATTGGTTATTCCTACAGCAAGTCCTTGTCCCTTCCGGGTGAGCGTATCGGATATCTGGTGATTCCGGATGAAGTGAGTGATGCTGAGGATGTAATTGCAGCAGCGAACGTGGCTACCCGTATTCTCGGATATGTCAATGCTCCGTCCCTGATGCAGAAAGTTGTCGCAAAGTGTCTGGATGCCAAAGTAGACGTACCGTTTTATAACCGTAACCGGGAAGCCTTATATAATGGACTGAAAGAACTGGGATTTGAGTGCATAAAGCCGGAAGGCGCATTCTACCTGTTCGTAAAATCCCCGGTGGAGGACGAGAAGGCCTTCTGTGCGGCGGCGAAGAAGCACAATATCCTGATCGTTCCGGGATCTTCTTTTGCCTGCCCCGGTTATGTGCGGATCGCTTACTGTGTATCCTACGAAACAATCATGAATTCTATGCCTGGCTTCAAAGCTCTGGCTGAAGAATTCCAGGTAAAGTAACAGGAGGTTTTAATGGAATCCGTAGTACATTGGTTTGCTGAAAACATGCCGTCCTTCCTGACACCGGAAGCAGCCGTCTTTTTGATTTCCATGGTTCCCATACTGGAACTGAGGGGCGGACTTTTACTGGCAACCGTATTGAAAATTCCCATGCTTCAGGCCGTCATTGCCTGTATCCTCGGGAATATCATCCCTATCCCGTTCATTCTGCTTTTTATCAGACAGATTTTTAAGTGGCTGAAGAAGACAAAAGTGTTTCGCCCTCTGATCGTTAAGCTGGAAAAAAGGGCCATGGGAAAGAGTGACAAGATTAAAAAATATGAGTTCTGGGGACTTGTTCTGTTCGTGGGGATCCCGCTGCCGGGAACCGGAGCATGGACAGGAGCTTTGATCGCATCTCTTCTGGAAGTGGATCTGAAAAAGTCCGTTCCCGCCATTTTGCTGGGACTCTGTATAGCCACGATCATCATGTGCTTTTTGGGATATGGAGCGCTTGGTTCCGTATTAAGTTAGAATTGAGGACACCCTGTGGGGAACTGTTGATGCAGTTTCCCCAGGGTGTTTTTATATTACCCTAGGCAGGGACATGGGGATTTTTCTTTTATTTTAATAAAAATTTTAATGAATTATCATTACTTTTTGGGAAAGATATGATAAGATGGCGGTATAACAGGAAAGGATTTTGATGCCATGAGCAAACGAGAATTTTTAGAGGTACTGCGGGAAACGCTCGCTTCAGAGCTTCCTCAAAATGTGGTAAATGGACATGTACAATATTACGACCAATATATAAGCGATGAGATAAAAAAAGGCGCATCTGAGGCGGAGGTGACAGGGCGCCTGGGAGATCCCCGGCTGATCGCCCGCACGATCCTGGAGACTTCCGGTGCGTCCGGCACTGGTCACCAGGAAGGGCACGGGAGCCAGTCTTCATACAACCAGACCTCCTACAGCCAGAGTGGGAGCGAGAACTCCGGCAGTGGTTTCCACCATGTGCAGGAAAAGATGCATAATAACCCAACCGTGCATCTGGCACTGGGGATCTTGATCGTGGTGGGTGTGATCGCTCTGATCATCAGTATTGTCAGTGCGCTGTTACCGGTGGTACTCCCTATTGTGGCAGTTTTGATCCTGCTCTCCTTCCTGCGCAGAAGGATGTAGCGGCCAAGGCTTATGAAAGGCGCTGTATAGCAAGGAATATGTGTTGCGTATTCCTTGCTGTACAGCGCCTTTTATGCGTTATAGTGTCTCCAGTTCCAGCAGTGTGAGATGACCGCTGAAAACCTTGTCCGCTGCAAGGGCTACGGAGCCAATGAGCGGGGCGTTGCCTCCGAATGTGGAGTGGAGGATGGAAAGAGGATTGAATTTGGCTGTCAGGGTGATCCTGGAGAGTTTGTGATACAGCAGATCCTCGATGATGGTGTTGGTTCCATCAGAATCATACCCCACGATGATGGTGGAGAGGTTGAGCAGATTCAGGGTATTGCTGAGGGAATAGGCGATGTAGGAGCAGAATTCCTCCAGCACGGTGACTGCAAGAGGGTCCTGCTGATTGCCGCAGGATACAATGTCCAGCCAGCCGGGTGTCTTGGGGATGGATAAGGGAGAGTTGGGGTAAAAGGGAGCAAGCTCCTTTATCCTTTGCTGCAGGTTATCCAGGTTGGCATATAGATCCAGGCATCCCCGGTTGCCGCAGGCGCAGAGGGGGCCGTCAAAATTAATAGAGGTATGGCCGATCTCGCCGCTCTGACCCGAATCCCCGTCATATAGAGCATGATTCAAAATAAACCCGGCTCCGATCCCATTCATAATATGAAGATAAGCAAAATTAGATATAGAGGTGCCGGAGCCAAACAATTTTTCTGAAAAAGCCCCTGCTGTGGCGTCATTCACCAGAAATACAGGCAGGCCGGTCTCCTCCCTGATGATAGAAACAATGGGCAGGTTCTCGATGCCATAGAAATAAGGGGGATTCAGTATGATACCCTTTGAGGAATCCAATGGCCCGAGGGAAGCGATACCAATTGCAATGATACGCCGTTTCGTGCTTTCTGCACACTCCGTATAAGCTTTCGTTAAAATCTGAAGCAGGTCTTCTGAGCTGTTAAGGGTGTCATAAGGGTAATCCACCTGTTTAAAGATCCTGCCGCCCAAATCAGAAAGAATGATCTGAAACAGCTTTCTTTTGATCAGCATTCCGCAGATACAGGGGGAGTTTTGGGCCAGAGTAAGAAGGATAGGCCTGCGTCCGTAACTTGCAGAAGTATTATTGGAAACATTTATGGTCTCTTCTGCCAGACCGGAGCTGAGCAGTTCTGTAACAATGTTGCCTACCGTCATTTTTGACAGCCCGGTACTCCGGGCGATATCAACTCTTGATATTCCGCTGCTTGTTGCTATATGCTTTAAAACAAGCATTCTATTTTTCGATTTCACGTCCTGGATATTTGATCCGGTTTTTTCCATCATATAATACCGCCTTTATATAGTAAATTTGCAGCTGTTCAGCACCCTTACGGTTACAGGCAAAAATCCGTACAGAATCGTCATTGGTGAGGGGCGTTTTGCCTGGATGCAAAATGCTTTCCTGCGGTCAGCGCAGGAAACGCAGATCTACGGAACAGTTACAGAGATCAGACTTTGCGTTTGTGGGAGAGCAGGTAGAAAAGAAACATAAAACCCCAAAATGCATAGTGACTTTGTATTCTTAAATTCATTATAGTATAGATGTTAATAAAAGGCAATAGTACGGAGAGTTTACTTATGAGACTGTAATGTTGTTGCGAAATGGAAAAAGTGCACAAATAATTTGATAAAAAAATGTGAAAAAGGTCGAATTGCACATTATATAGTAAAATAAATTGACTTTATAGTAAAACGATGTTACTATGTACTCATCAAAAAGAGAGACCAAAAAGCTGGTCTTTGTGTAAAGGAGGAGGTATTTTTATGTTTAAAAAGAAAATTGCAGGTCTGTTGGCAGCGATGATGTGTGTATCATTGATTGGATGCGGAAGCGGGGGCGATAAACCGGCAGATGAGACAAAAAAAGCAGAGACAGAGGAAAGCGGCGGCAGTTCCGCTGAGTCTGATGTGATCAAGATGGCTGTGGGGGCAGACCGTGTTGATTTTTACAGAGGGCTGGCAGATGAGTTTGAGAAGCAGAATCCGGGAAAGAAAGTGGAGATCATTGAAATCGTCAATGGCTCTGACATGTACACAAAAATCACAATGATGATGCAGTCAAAAGAGACATCTCCTGATCTGATAACCGAGGATGGGTTCATGATCATGTCCGATGCGGAGGCCGGTTATCTGGAACCGCTGGATGAATTCATGAAGAATTGGGAGGATGCAGGCCAGTTTGAGGAGGCTATCCTGGACGGCGCCAAAGGTGCTGACGGTGTGCAGTACGGGGTTCCGTTTTCCACGGATACCCAGTGTCTTTGGTATGACAAGAAGCTGATGGAGGAAGCAGGGGTTTCTGTTCCGTTCCAGCCAAAGAACTGGGATGAGATCATTGAGGCCGGCAAAAAGCTGAAAGAGGTTGGAGGCGAAGGATTTATCCCATTTTTCCTGTATGCATCCAAAACCTCACCTGAGGAGACTTCTATGAGAACCTTCCAGGAGCTTTACTCGGGAACAGGCGGAACTTTATATGATTTTGACACAAAGAAATGGGTTGTTGATAAAGAGAATTTACTGAAGGTCTATAATTTTGTAAATGATGTTTACAATGTGGAGAAGATCGGTGCACCTCTCAGTATTGTATCACAGCAGAAAGTGGAAGACCTTTTTGTAAGTGATTATATGAAAAACGGAAAACTGGGCATGATCTTCACAGGAAGCTGGGTACCCGGAAACTGGGGAGAGGGAAGGACCTATGAATGGCCGGAAGGTCTTGATACCTGGGCGGTTGCCAAGATTCCCACATATGACGGAAGCGGTGACGGTTTCAGCACCATGTCCGGCGGCTGGACCTGGGCGATTCCCAAGAATGCCAATAATAAAACCGGCGGGGAAGAACTTCTGAAGTTCATTGCAGGAAAAGACTGCCAGCTTAAATACGCCATGTTCTCAGGTGACTTGGCCGTGCGTAAAGACGTCATGGAGGATGAAACATACTTATCACAGAAAATGTCTGTAGTAAAAGAGGCCGGCGAGATGCTGCCGTATGCACATTTCAGACCGTCCGTAGAGGGATATTCCACTCTGACAACCATGTTTACAGAGGTGGTGGAGAGCATTGCCATGGGAAGCGCAAGTCCGGATGATGCGGCAGCTACTTTTGAGTCAGAGATGAAACGAATTGTGGGCGAGGAAAACGTGACTGTGAAATAAAGGAAACTATTCAGTAGGTCAGCGCATTTACTGTGCTGACCGTAAGAAAGCGTACCGCAGCCAAGCAAAAATCCCATTGCCGAAGGCCATTCTGCATGGATTTTTGCCTGTAACTGTGAAGGCACTGAATAGTTATAAATAAAGGATCTACATTCAGCTTGGAGCATTGCTCCAAGCTGAATCTTTAAAGGAGAGACTGAGGATGGTTGGAACAAGAAATCAAGAAAAACGAAAGATATGGAAGACAGCACTTTTTTTCTCCCCATCAATTTTACTGCTTGGCGTTTTCTTCATAGGCCCCATGATCATGACTGTCTTTTTTTCTTTTACGGACATTTCACTGACGGGGAGTTCCGCACAGGCAATGAAATTTGTGGGGTTCAGGAATTTTATTGAGATTTTCAAAGACCCGAAACTTCTTACTGTATTAAAGAATACCATGGTATTTTTGGTGTTTTCAGGTATTATTGGGCAGCAGTGTCTGGGATTTCTGCTGGCATCTCTCATGAGAGGGAAAAACAGACTGGTTCGGAAATTTGTCGGCTTTACAGTAGTAGCAGGCTGGATCACCCCGGAAGTGATCGCGGCATTTATGTTCAGCTCCTTTTTTGCCGATGCAGGTACATTGAATAAGATCACGGGTATTTTCGGGATATCGCCGGTTTCCTGGCTCTTTACATTTCCCATGGCCTGTGTTGTCATAGCAAATATATGGAAAGGGTCGGCCTATTCCATGATGATGTTCCAGGCATCCCTGGATAATATATCAGATGATATTGTGGAGGCAGCTAAAATTGACGGTGCCAATGGATTCCAGATCTTGCTCAGGATCACACTGCCCATGATAAAAAGCACTATGGCCACCACATTCGTGATCGTGACATTGTCTACCTTGGGCGCATTTGGCCTTGTGTTTGCCATGACAGGAGGCGGACCGGCTATTATGACAACAACACTTTCTATATTTATGTATCAAAAAGCGTTCATTGCATATCAGATAGGATACGGTATGGCCATTGCCCTTTTTATTCTGGCGATCGGGATTCTGCTGAGTCTTGTATATATCAGGCTGATTCGTGCAAACGACGGCAATTAGGAGGGGAGCATCATGAAGAAAAACAAGAAAAACGTACAGAAAATCATTCCCTATATGATCTTGCTGATAATTGCAGGCGCATTTTTGCTTCCACTCCTGTGGCTGGTATTTGCTGCATTTAATCCGGAAGCCAGTCAGGCGTTCGCAGTGCCGAAGCATATGAGTGTTGAAAATTTCAGGGTTATCCTCACAGATGCCAAAAACCAGAGGGGTTTCCTGAACAGTTTGTTTATTTCTGTTGTACAGACAGGTATTGTTCTGGTGTGTTCCCTGCTGGCAGCATATCCCCTGTCAAGATATGAGCTGAAGACAGGACAGAAGATCACCATGGGGATGCTGTTTTTGACCTCTATTCCCATCACAGCGGTGATGGTGCCTGTTTATCAGATGTTTATTATGATGAAACTGGTTGATTCCTTGGGGGGAACTATTATCTTCCTTTCAGCATCAGGGCTTCCCTATGGCATCTGGATGATGAAAAATTTTCTGGACGGGGTTTCCGTTGATCTGGAGGAGGCGGCGTGGATTGACGGTGCGTCCGCAGTCAAGAGTATGATACATGTGGTGCTGCCGCTGATGCTTCCCGGATTATTTACAGTTGCCATGTTCACGTTTGTGGGGAGCTGGGGAAACTTTTTTGTACCGCTGATTTTGCTGCAGTCCACAGAGAAAATACCGGCTGCCGTGAATATTTACCGTTTCTTTGGGGAACGCGGACAGGTTATCTACGGACAATTGGCGGCTTATTCCATTGTCTATATGCTTCCTGTATTTGTTTTATATTTCTTCTCACAAAACTATATGTCAAAGGGATTTGCAATGACCGGAGCCTCAAAAGGCTGACTGCAATCACCTGCACGTTACGGTTCACTCCGCTGCAGGCAGCACGCTTCCCCATGCACAGATACGGAGCATCCCGGGCTGATCGTACCGACGGGCTTGAGGATGGAAGCGTAAGGACCGTAATATCTATATTTCTAAGATTGGGAGGTTACAATTATGAAGAAATTGTATATGATCGGAAATGCGCATCTGGACCCTGTATGGCTTTGGCCGTGGCAGGAGGGATTCCAGGAAAATAAAGCCACCTGCAGATCAGCGCTGGAACGGCTGAGTGAATATGAGGATGTAATATTTACGTCAAGCTCCGCGCAGTTTTATGAGTGGATCGAAAAAAATGATGCGGAGATGTTTGCGGAGATTGAAAAGAGAGTCCGGGAAGGTCGCTGGGTGATCTGCGGGGGCTGGTGGGTGCAGCCGGACTGCAATATCCCCTGTGGGGAATCGTTTGCCCGCCATGCTCTGCTTGCCCAGAATTATTTTAAAGAGAAATTTGGTGTGACTGCCAAAACCGGATATAATGTGGACAGCTTTGGACATCAGGGTATGATGCCTCAGATCTTGAAGCTGTCGGGCATGGAAAATTATGTGTTTATGCGCCCGGGGCCTCATGAAAAGGGGCTGCCCGCCAGAAATTTTATCTGGGAATCAGATGACGGTTCAAAGGTGCACGCTTTTCGTCTTCCATTTTCCTACTGTACGTTCGGCAGGCTGGAGGACCATATGAGGGCTTGCAAGGAAGAGTTTGACGCCGGTGTAGATGAGCTGATGTGTTTTTATGGTGTGGGAAACCATGGAGGCGGCCCAACCATCGAAAATATTGAGACTGTGAAAAAGCTTCAAAAGGAATGGGATGACGTTCAGATCGTCTTTGCTGACCCGGATTTTTACTTTGAGAAACTCAGGGAAAGAAAATATGAACTTCCGGTGGTACATGGAGATTTGCAGCATCATTCCAGTGGCTGTTACAGTGCGGAATCTCAGGTGAAGCGTTACAACAGGAAGGCGGAGAATGCTCTTTTGAGGGCAGAGAAATTTTCTGTTATGTCAAAGCTTATCACCGGACATGGCTATACGGAGGGACTGACAGAGGGATGGAAGCGTGTCCTGTTTAACCAGTTCCATGATATCCTGGCAGGGACCAGTATCCAAAAGGCATATGAAGATACCGGAAATGAATTCGGGGAGGCGCTTTCCATCGCAGCCAGAAACGAGAATAACAGCCTGCAGGCCATCTCCTTCCATATTGGGATTGAGCAGGAAGAGAATATGCTGCCGGCAGTGGTGTTTAATCCCCATGGATGGGAAGTGGAGGAATACGTGGAAGTGGAGACAGGAATGTTCGGCAATTCCTGCAGGGGTGAATCTTATATTGTAAAAGACAGCAGCGGCCATGTGGTACCGTCACAAAAAATCTCTTCCGACGCTAAGGTGAACGGAAGAAACCGCATTGTGTTTCAGGCTTGTGTGCCCTCCCTTGGTTATGCTGTGTTCCGCATTTATGCAGTGGAGCAGGAACAGGAGCAGGAGCATACCTCTGGCGCACTGGTTTTGGAAAATGAAAAAGTCCGTGTCCAGTTTGAGGAGAAGACAGGGGCAATGGTTTCAATCTGGGATAAGGAAAACAAGATTGAATACTGTGACGGGGTTTTCGGAAGAGCTGTGGTAGTTAAGGACAATTCGGATACGTGGAGCCATGGTGTCACCAGATTTCATGAGACAGAGGGATTCTTTGTCCCGCAGTCCGTGAAAAAGACAGAGGATGGGCCGGTAAGGAGCAGTATCCGGGTCATCAGCAAATACAAAAATTCCACACTGGTACAGATTTATACATTATATAAGGAAGACAGTTCTGTCAGGGTTTCTGCAAAGATCAACTGGCAGGAAAAATTCCGCTGTGTAAAAATCCAGTTCCCGGTTGCGCTGGACCAGTACAGAGGAATATACGAAATTCCATTTGGCTGTATTGAGAAGGCCTGCAACGGGGAGGAGGAACCGGTACAGCGCTGGATGGATCTATCAGGAATGCAGGAGGACAATCATAAGGTGATCTGTGGAGTGGGTATTTTAAATGACTGTAAATACAGTGCCTGTATGGAGCACAACTGCATGGAAATGACAGTTTTAAGAAGTCCTGTGTATGCACATCATAATCCTTATATTCTGGATGAGGAGGAGGATGACTATCAGTTCACAGACCAGGGAATACAGAATTTCTGTTATACCATCGTTCCCCATCTGGGAACCGGGAAAGAGGCACATTTGGTGCAGCGGGCAGAAGAATTAAACCAGCCCTGTGTCACAGTGATAGAGACGTATCACAAAGGTGACTATCCCCAGAAGGCAGAACTCTTGACAGTGAGTGAGTCCCATGTGGTGCTGTCTGCCCTGAAAAAGGCGGAGAAAGACAGGGGATATATTGTCAGGCTTTATGAGACAGAGGGAAAGGCGTGTCAGGCTGAGATCTGTCTGCATTTCCTTGAAAAAACCATTCATGCGGAGTTTAAACCGTATGAGATCAAAACATTTTTGGTCAGTGAATCTGTGGATGCAGAGCCAGCCAAGGTGAATTTCCTGGAATGGGAAGAATGATGCGCCAAAAGAATGCCTGCGAGGAGATTGAACTATGAAAGACGACTATGTGATCGGTATTGATATAGGCGGCACAAAATGCGCAGTGGTGCTGGGTGAAGCTGGAAAAGCGGATGAGGACTGCCGGGTGTTGGACAGAGTATGCTTTGCTACCGAGGCTAAGAGAGGGCCGGATTGTGTGATCCGGGATTTATTTGGTGCAGTCCGGGCACTGCTTGGGAAAAACCATATTCAGACAGAGCGGCTGCAGGCAATAGGCATAAGCTGCGGAGGCCCCTTGGATCATATAAAGGGGGTGGTGAAGAATCCCCCCAATTTATATGGATGGGATAATATACCTATTGTGGATATTATGGAAAAGGAGTTTCAGGTTCCCGCATACATACAGAATGATGCCAACGCCTGTGCGCTGGCGGAATGGAAATTCGGGGCAGCCAGAGGGTATCAGCATGTGATATTCCTTACATATGGCACAGGTATGGGCGCCGGCCTTATCCTGGATGGAAAACTGTATAATGGCGCTAACAATATGGCCGGGGAAGTCGGACATGTGAGAATGACAGAGAGCGGCCCTGTGGGGTTTGGCAAATCCGGCTCTTTTGAAGGGTTCTGCAGCGGCGGAGGAATTGCCCAGATCGCCAGGATGAAGGTGCTGGAGAAGCTGCAGATAGGTGAACGCCCGTCTTTTTGCCCGAGCTTTGAACAGATTGAGGAATTGTCTGCTAAAACGGTAGCTCTTGCTGCCAAGGGTGGTGACCCTCTGGCGCTTGATATCTATGAAACCAGTGGATATTATCTGGGAAGGGGACTTGCGATCCTCATAGATATTCTGAATCCGGAGATCATTGTGCTGGGCAGTGTCTACGAAAGAAGTGAAGATCTGTTATGGCCATGTGCGCAGAGAGTGATCGAGCAGGAGGCCTTGGCTATTTCAAGAGAAGGATGCAGGATCGTGCCCGCTAAACTGGGAAATAAGATCGGTGATTATGCGGCACTTTCCGTGGCGATCCAGGGAGGGAAAAATGGGCAGAGAGTATGCAGTGTATGAAAAATTCCGGGAGGATTATCCTGTTTTGAGGGACCAGCCTGTCTGGGCAGCTTTTGAACTGCTCCTGCAGAGCTGCCGAAGCGGTGGAAAGATACTGGTCTGCGGAAATGGAGGCAGTGCATCGGATTCGGAACATATTGTAGGAGAACTGATGAAAGGCTTTCTGCTGAAGCGCGAACTGCCGGATGAGGAGAAGGAAAAATTCAGGAACCTGGAAGGGGGAGAGACCTTATCCGGTAGGCTGCAGCAGGGAATTCCCGCTATTTCCCTCAACAGCTATACGTCTTTGATGACAGCTGTGGGAAATGATACCTCCTTTGACATGATATTCGCGCAGCAGGTTTATGCTTACGGACAAAAGGGGGATGTGCTCATAGCTATCACTACATCCGGAAACTCTGCAAATATTGTGGAGGGCGCAAAGACCGCGAAAGTAAAAGGGATGAAAGTATTGGGAATCACAGGGGAGAAGGAATCCGTGCTCTCAAAATACTGTGATATTTGTTTTCGGATGCCGTCAGCAGAGACGTACCGTGTTCAGGAGTATACCCTGCCCCTGTATCATACGCTGTGTGCCATGCTGGAGGAGGCCGTTTTTGGATAATAGTTTGAAAACTTCCGCGGGGGTGATGAAAAGCTCCTGCGGAATTTTTTTGCAGATGTGATGGGGGGAACATGATTTTACCGTATGAGCTACGAATATACACTTTTATGTCCCTATGTATCACAAATGGACGATGTATGACAAGTTCATAGAATATGCAGATATACGCCTAAGACATTAGAGGATTTCTGTAAATTTAAAGGATTATATGCATACTTTGCCTCTTTTACTCTACTTGAACAGCTAGTTGATCATCCCCTTATTTAATTATTTATACTCCCCTCGAAACACCCTGTAGCTCCCCTACAGGGTGTTTCTCTGTCTATTTATAAGGGGTTGGGGATACTTGCTTACCATATTTCGGAACTCGCCTGGCCGCCCCCGTAGTCTGCGGCTTTCACCTGTGGTAACGGCAGCCTCACCATCCTTGACGTAAGTAAGCCATCCCTTAGACTGTACAGTTGATAAGACCATGTTCATAAAGGATTGGTGGGAAGAGAAAGATGATGTTACGCTGATCACACGTCCGAGGCGCTTTGGAAAAACACTGACTCTCAGTATGGTGGAACAGTTCTTCTCGGTGAATTACGCCGGGACAGATATCTTTCATGGAATGAATATATGGAAGGAAGAAAAATATCGGGAGCTCCAGGGAACATACCCAGTGATTGCATTGAGCTTTTCCACTATTAAGGAGACTTCCTACAGCGAAGTGAAGAAGAAAATATGTATTTTGATTCAGTTATTATACAATAAATATGATTTTCTGCTGAAAGACAGTGTTCTAAATGCAAAAGAAAAAGAGTATTTTTTAAGTGTATCGGCTGATATGGAGGAGTATGAGGCTTCTTTAGCAATACATCGGTTATCGGATTATCTTTACCGATATTATGGTAAGAAAGTGATCATTCTTTTAGATGAATATGATACGCCTATGCAGGAAGCTTATGTTGGAGGATATTGGGACGAATTGGTGTCATTTAACAGAAGCCTGTTTAATGCAACTTTTAAGAATAATCCGTATATGGAACGTGCTATTATGACAGGAATTACCAGAGTTAGTAAAGAATCTATTTTTTCAGATTTGAATAATCTAATCATGATAACGACCACGTCAAATCAATATGCGGATGTCTTCGGATTTACAGAAGCAGAAGTGGATGAGGCCTTGCAGGAGTATGGATTGTATGACCGGAAAGACGAAGTTAAGCGATGGTATGACGGCTTCAGGTTTGGAAATCAAGAAGATATATATAATCCGTGGTCAATCATTAATTATCTGAAAAGCCATAATGCAGGTCCATACTGGGCTAATACCAGCAGTAACCGACTGATCAGTAGCCAGATCCAGAAGGGAACGGGACAGATAAAGGAGGCGTTTGAGCGGTTATTAACTGGGGAGACCATTACTACAGAAGTCGACGAGCAGATTGTATACGACCAGCTGGATTTTGACGAGAAAGCAATATGGAGCCTGTTGCTTGCCAGCGGATATTTAAAAGTGTGCGGAACAAAAGTACAGGATTCTTTGTATGAGTATTGGAAACAGGACTATACATTAGGAATTACAAATCTCGAAGTTATGATTATGTTCCGAAATATGGTAAGGGACTGGTTTTCCCCGACTTCATCTAATTACAATGGCTTCATTCAGGCATTGCTGAAAAATGATGTGGAAGCCATGAATGTTTATATGAATCGTGTTGCCCTAACGACTTTTAGTTTTTTTGACAGCGGAAGCCAGCCATCTGAAGAATGTGAACCGGAACGGTTCTATCATGGATTTGTTCTGGGCCTTATGGTTGAGTTGGAAAATCGCTATGTGATTACATCTAACCGGGAAAGTGGTTTTGGCCGCTATGACGTTATGATGGAGCCGAGAGACTTAAATGAGGCGGCAATGATTCTAGAGTTCAAAGTTCAGGATAGGAAAGAAAAAGATTTGGATGATACCGCCCGGTCAGCACTGCACCAGATTGAAGAAAGGGATTATGCCGCTTCTTTGGAAGCAAAAGGAATCTGCCGAGAAAGAATTTATAAATATGGATTTGCTTTTCAGGGGAAAAAGGTATTGATTGTAAATGGAGAGTGATAAGCAAAGGGACTGCATACATTCGCTGCCAGAGGTCTGGAGAACGGAATCCCGCCTAAGGTTATGCAGGAACTCTGGGCCACACAAGTATAACCATGCTCCATAAATGCTTAGTGGTGTAAAAGTGGTGTAAAAACTCTCCTGTGATCACTCACATCCCAGAGATGTAAATCACAGAAATCCCCCAACCCCTTATAAATAGACAGAGAAACACCCTGTAGGGGAGCTACAGGGTGTTTCGAGGGGAGTATAAATAATTAAATAAGGGGTTATAATGTAAAAAAAATTTTTGAAGGGTAAATTCTTTTTACAACCCATATTATAATATAAAAGGAAAAAAAATGCAATCCTTTTTTGACGAGATACGCATAACAAAAGGAAATATTAATGATTTTAGCCGGATAAATTGACGAAAAGAAGAAGAATTGAACAGTGGCGAATATTTTGGGGCAGAAAAGACATAATAAGACTGTAAATAAAAATGTACAACCAGGAGGTAAAGTCATGGCTAAAAATTATAGCAATGAGTCAAGCAACAACAAATCCACTAATGCAAATAACTCCCAGAATTCTCAGAACTCTCAGAACTCCAAGAATTCTCAGAACTCTCAGAACTCCCAGAACTCCCAGAACTCTCAGAATTCCCAGAATTCTCAGAACTCCCAGAACTCTCAGAATTCTCAGAATTCCCAGAATTCTCAGAAGAACTCCTATTCAGGAAACAAAAACGGAACAGAGAACTGCGGAACAAGAAACTCACAGAATGAGTCTTCTTCCAACAGCAAAAACTCTTCTAAAAACAACACATCCTCAGAGTACAACTATTAATTATAACTAAAAGAGGATACAGTCAGGGAGATTTCGGACAACATCCGGAATCTCCCTGATTTATGATGATAGAAACCGCGCGGGCGTGGTTTCTATTATTTGCGTCCTGGATTTGGTATGCATATAATAGAAGAAAAAGGTAATTCATATGACTGGTATTGAAACAATTTCAGCCCATGATCTGGATAAATATTATGGGGACAGGAATGTTATGATCATAGATTTGCGTGACAAAGAGGAATATGAAGCAAGCCATTTTGACGGAGCTGTCAACATTCCGTATGAGGAGCTTGATATCTTTGAAGCGCTTCCCGCCAATAAGACCCTTGTTCTTTACTGTGACAGGGGAAGCGCCAGCCTTTTGGCAGCCAGGGAACTGATGCAGAGAGGCTACCGTGTGAAATCCGTTGTAGGCGGTTTCCACGCATATAAAGGAACGAACTTGTATTTTCCCGCAGAGCATAGTAAAATAAGGTAGACGAAACAGCTTAATGAGAAAAACAGAGGAGAATATATCTATGAAATACATGTTTGCATCAGACATCCACGGTTCAGCCTATTTCTGTAAAAGGATGTTGGAAGCATATAAGGCGGAGAATGGAGACCGTCTGATCCTGCTGGGGGATTTGCTGTACCATGGTCCCAGAAATGACCTTCCCAGAGATTACGCGCCAAAAGAAGTCATCGCCATGCTCAATGAATACAAAAATGAATTGTATGTGGTACGTGGCAATTGTGACGCGGAAGTGGACCAGATGGTGCTCCAGTTTCCGATTATGGCTGATTACTGCATGATCATGGATGGGGAGCGCACTATTTACGCCAGCCATGGGCACATATAT
Organism: Blautia hominis; assembly: GCA_002270465.1. GTDB lineage: Bacteria > Bacillota > Clostridia > Lachnospirales > Lachnospiraceae > Blautia > Blautia hominis. The sequence goes on along the minus strand of NQOF01000007.1, from coordinate 131,850 downwards.
AATGAAGAAAATCTGCCGCCTATGAAAAATGGGGATATCTTTATACACGGCCACACCCATGTATTGCGTGCAGATAAGAAGGAAAACTATACTATCCTGAATCCGGGTTCTGTTTCCATTCCCAAGGAAGGAAATATCCCCACCTATGCGGTGCTGGAGGACGGCTTGTTCTCAATCCGCGGATTTGACGGGGAAATTGTTAAGGAGTTAAAATTATAATGGAAAAATTTGAATTGATCGCACCATGTCATTTTGGACTGGAAGCAGTATTAAAACGGGAAATACAGGATTTAGGCTACGAAATCAGTGAAGTAGAGGACGGGAAAGTGACATTTCTCGGAGATGCCGGGGCAATTGTCCGGGCAAATATGTTTTTGCGCACAACGGAGCGGGTACTTTTAAAGGTGGCTAAAATTAAGGCCGTCACTTTTGAGGAGTTATTCGAGAAAACAAAAGCTCTTCCCTGGGAAAAATATATCCCTCAGGACGGGAAATTCTGGGTGGCTAAGGCAAATTCTGTGAAAAGCCAGCTGTTCAGCCCTTCTGATATTCAGTCTATCATGAAAAAAGCCATGGTGGAACGCCTGAAAGCAGTGTATCATGTGGACTGGTTTGAGGAGGACGGGGCTAGTTTTCCGGTTCGTGTGGCATTTATGAAAGATGTGGCTACCATTGGCATTGACACATCAGGTATCTCTCTCCACAAGAGAGGATACAGGCAGATGACCAGCAAGGCACCCATAACAGAGACTCTGGCAGCAGCGCTGCTCATGCTGACACCCTGGAATAAGGACCGTATTTTGGTGGACCCATTCTGCGGAAGCGGAACATTTCCCATTGAGGCCGCTATGATTGCCGCTAATATTGCACCCGGACTGAACCGAAATTTTCTATGTGAGGACTGGAAACATCTCATTTCAAGAAAACATTGGTATGAGGTTCGGGAGGAAGCACAGGGAATGATCGATCTGTCTGTGGATACGGATATCCAGGGATATGACCTGGACCCTGAAATGGTGAAGGGAGCCAGAGAAAATGCGGAGAGGGCAGGTGTTGACAAGCTGATACATTTTCAGCAGAGAGACATCAAAGACCTGAGCCATCCTAAGAAATACGGCTTTATTGTCACCAATCCTCCATACGGAGAACGCCTGGAAGATAAGGAGAATCTTCCTTCCCTTTACGAGACCATAGGAGAGCGTTATCAGGCGCTGGATTCCTGGTCTATGTATCTGATCACAGCCTATCAGGACGCAGAGCGCTACATAGGAAGAAAAGCAGATAAAAACAGGAAGATATACAATGGCATGATAAAAACGTATTTCTATCAGTTTTTGGGGCCGAAACCCCCAAAGAAAAAGAGGAGTTAACAGCAGATGAAAAGATTGATCTTTGCAACCGGCAATGAAAATAAGATGAAAGAGATCAGGGAGATCATGGAAGGCCTTCCGGTTGAAATTTTATCCATGAAAGAAGCAGGTATTGAGGCTGACATTGTGGAAGACGGCATGAGTTTTGAGGAGAACGCACTGATCAAAGCACGGGCCGTCTGCAGGCTGGCTGGTGAGATGGTGCTTGCAGATGATTCGGGGCTGGAAGTGGATCATCTCAACAAGGAACCGGGTATTTACTCTGCACGCTATATGGGAGAGGATACCTCTTACAAGATTAAGAACCAGAATATCATTGATCGTCTGGAGGGGGTGCCGGATGAAAAACGTACGGCCAGATTCGTATGTGCCATTGCGGCTGTATTTCCGGATGGCAGGGAGCTGGTGACGCGGGGGACAATAGAGGGCATGATCGGTTATGAGGAAAGAGGGGAGAACGGATTCGGATATGACCCCATTTTCTATCTTCCTGAAAGGGGCTGCAGCACTGCCCAGCTTCCGCCGGATGAGAAAAACAGCGTGAGCCACAGAGGAAATGCCCTGCGCAGTATGAAAGATTTGCTGGAGAAGGAACATTTATTATAATAAATGGAAAGGACTTTCAAATATGAAGGTATTAATTGTCAGCGACACCCATGGTCATGAAGGAAATCTGGAGAAGGTTTTGGGAAAAGTGGGAGATATCCAGCATTTGATCCATTTGGGAGATGTGGAAGGGCATGAGGACTATATTGAGGCAATCTCAGGATGTCCCGTACATATAGTGGCAGGAAATAATGATTTCTTTTCCGAACTTCCCAGGGAGGAGGAGCTGTGGCTGGAGGATTACCATGCACTGCTCACACATGGACACTACTATGGTGTATCCATGGGGACCAGCCGTCTGGAGGAGGAGGCACGTGCCAGAGGATTCCATATTGTCATGTACGGGCACACCCACAGACCTGAGCTTAAAATAGAGGAAGATCTGACGGTATTAAATCCGGGAAGTATCTCTTATCCCAGACAGTGGGGACATGAACCCAGCTATATCCTTATGGAAATCGACAGGGATGGGGAAGCTCACTACACAATTAATTATCTGAAATAATAGAAAAATCATATGAATGGCATCTGGGGAGGGCTCACAGGTGCCATCCCCCAAAAGGTATGTATTTTGACCGGAACTGATATGGGAAATAGGGAAAACCAGGGAAATATGTCAAAAAATGGAATAGATAAAAATATTCCTAAAAAAAGTGTTGACTTTTCACTTTCCCTATGGTATATTTTATCTTGCGTCAGGCAAGAGCACTTGCGTAAGACGGTAAGATACCTTTCGGGGTGTGGCTCAGCTTGGCTAGAGCGCCTGGTTTGGGACCAGGAGGTCGCAGGTTCGAATCCTGTCACCCCGATGTTTCAACAAGTGCAAGTAGTGCCCGTGCGGGTGTAGTTCAGTGGTAGAACACCAGCCTTCCAAGCTGGATATGTGGGTTCGATTCCCATCACCCGCTTTCGGTTTTAAAACCGAGGATGTGTTTGTAGCTCAGTTGGATAGAGCAACGGCCTTCTAAGCCGTGGGTCGGGGGTTCGAATCCCTTCAAGCACGCTTGTGTCGAAAGATGCATAATGGATTATGGTGGGTATAGCGCAGTTGGTTAGCGCGCCAGATTGTGGCTCTGGAGGCCGAGGGTTCGAATCCCTTTACCCACCCTTGCCGTTACGGCGCTCTTGGGCTATCGCCAAGCGGTAAGGCACAGCACTTTGACTGCTGCATTCGCTGGTTCGAATCCAGCTAGCCCAGTTCAAAGTTTCAATATTATGGAGCATTAGCTCAGTTGGTAGAGCACTTGACTTTTAATCAAGTTGTCCGGGGTTCGAATCCCCGATGCTTCACTGGAACAAGCAGGTGCTTGTTCCTATTTTTTTCTGTAATATGCGGATATGGCGGAATTGGCAGACGCGCCAGATTTAGGTTCTGGTGTCTACGACGTGCAGGTTCAAGTCCTGTTATCCGCAGTTATGTAGCAGAGCAACTCCTATATTAAGAAAGTTGCGACTAAATTAAGGGTCCTTTCCGAGAGGGAAGAGGCTCTTTTTTTGCGTTGTCACATAATAGTAGGAAGAAATATGGACGTGAACAAATGCAATGTACAGTTCACGAAAGCCAGTAAAGATGATATATAGTGAGTTCTTGTTTGTGGGATTCAGTGCTTTTTTTTCTGCTATGCTAGTAATGGACAGAATTGTTTTACTGGAAATTACTTGTAAATCACCAGAACTAAACCAAAATGAAATCATTCTGTGTTATCCTTAATTAGGGCATTTTTGATAATGGCCGCCTCACTTTACAAGTTTAGGTTATAACAGGAGGGCATTTATATTGAAGGCAAATATCTTAATTATTGAAGATGAAACAGAGATACAGAATATTTTAAAAGAATTATTGACCGATGCAGGCTACAAAGTGGATGTAGCCGGAGATGGGCTGGAAGGCATCACGGATTTCAGACAGAAGGAGTATGATTTAGTCCTGCTGGACCTTATGCTGCCTAAAATTGACGGATATGCCGTCTGTGAAATGATTAGAAAAGAATCGCAAGTTCCTGTGCTCATGCTGACGGCTTTGGATGAGGAGGACGACCAGGTGAGAGGCTTTGACGTATTAGCGGATGATTATATGACGAAGCCTTTTTCACTTAAATTAGTGCTCAAACGGGTAGAAGCATTGCTTAGACGGTCCGTCGAGGCGGAGAATACAGAAGACGGGGACTGCCTCTGCCATGGGAATATCCGGTTGGACCCGGTGGGGGTACAGGTTTTCGTATCAGGCAGCGAAGTACCTTTAACAAAGTTAGAGTACGACCTGCTCGTCCTTTTTATGCGGAATAAAGGAAGGGTATTTACAAGAGACGAACTTCTCAATCTGGTGTGGGGGTATGATTATGCGGGATATGAAAAGGCAGTCAACATCCACATCATGAATTTACGGCGGAAACTGGATCTGGACTGTATCGAGACTGTCAGAGGGGTGGGATATCGATTTGCGAAAGAAGATTAAAAGCAGTATATTTGCGAAAATGTTTCTAAGCATTGGAGCCATTCTGATCATAACCAGTTTATTGATCTATGGTATTGTGATGTTTGTAACGCCCCAAAGCTATAAAGCTGAGGCTAATCGGAATTTTTCTAAAAATTCTGAACAGCTTGCTGAGGCATTGCAAAAAGCAGCCAGAGATGAAGCAGAAAAAATAATCACAGCTTTCTGTCTTGAAAACAATGCAACAGTATCATTACAGGGAGAAGGAGAAAGTCTTACATTTGGCAAAATTGATGTTTTACAGAAAGGCAGTACAGAGAATGTAGGCGCAACACAGACTGTAAGTTCGGTAATCCGATTTATAGATTCTGATACTCCTTATAGCCTGATGATGGCTCAAGGGATGAAAGGTGTAAATGAGATGGCAGCTGTTTTTAAAAGGCTTCTGCCATGGATCTTTCTTCTTATTGTTCTTATTTCTATCATTGGCTCCTTTCTATGCAGCCGGATATTGGCAAGGCCTGTTTTACAGATAAGCCGGATATCCAAAAGGATGTCAGAACTGGATATGACCTGGCACTGTGATGTTAACCGGACTGATGAACTGGGTGTGCTGGCAAAGAGCCTGAATACTATGGCAGAGAAGCTAAATGGCACGATGTCAGAATTAGAAGGAGCAAACTATCAGCTTCAGGAGGATATTAAAAAAGAAAAAGAGCAGGAACGGCAACGCCGAACCTTCTTCGCAGCCGTTTCCCATGAACTAAAAACCCCGATTACCATTTTAAAGGGGCAGGTAGAAAGTATGATTTATGGAATTGGAGATTATAAGAATAAGGAAAAATACCTCCCATTGACATTGGAAACAATTGAGCGCATGGAGAATCTGGTAAAGGAGATCCTGACGGTTTCAAGGCTTACATCCGATGATTTCAGACTGGTGAAGCAGAGTGTAAACATCCGTCTGAGCGTGTGCGAACTTATAGATGTCTATGCTCCATTGGCACAAAAGAAGAATATAAGGCTGGACAGCAGTGCTTTGTGTGATGTTGTCATACAGGTTGACAGAAAGCTGTTTGAAAAGGTAATTTCAAACGTATTGAATAATGCGATCAAATATTCCCCGGATGGGGCAGAGGTAAAAGTTGAATTGACAGCGGAAGCTTTGTTGATAGAAAATACAGGTGTCCATATCCCGGAAGATTATCAGGAGAATCTGTTTGCACCTCTCACCCGTGTGGAGGCATCACGTAATACACACACCGGTGGCAGCGGTCTGGGGCTTTATATTGTCAAAACAATTTTGGATTTGCATGGGTTGTCTTGCACCATACACAACAGTGCGCATGGAGTTTGCTTTACGGTATACTTCAAATAAAACCAAAACTAAATCAATCCTAATTCATAACAAAACCATCCTTTTATATACTTTGAATTGTAGTTAAGCACAACTGTTTATGATCCTAAACAGATACAGCAAAACTGCATTCAGAACATATGAAAGGATGGTTTTATTATGAATGTATTTAGACGGTCATTGCTCTATATGAAAAGAAAAAAAGGACAGACTGTCACCTTGTTTACACTATTTTGCCTGATATCGGCATTTCTGCTTATCTGCTTTTCGATACTGGCGGCAGCCGATACTGCGGCAAAGGAACTGCGGACATCCATTGGAGGGGCATTCTATCTGCGTCCTGCATCTGGTTTTGATTTAGAAGATGGTAAGATGATTCGCAGTGAGGGGGGAACTTCAGCTATTACAGATGACAATATCAGGGAAATAATGGAAGGAGGGAACATAAAATATTGCAACGCATTAAATTATGGCTATGCAAAAAGTGACGCATTGGACTTTATCCCGGGTGAAGGTTTCAATGATGGGAGCAATATGGGGAAAGTAGCTGCTATGAATTATACTTCTCTGGCAGACCAGTTTATAGAAAATAAGCTGGAACTTATAGAAGGACGCCACCTTACAAAAAAGGATAAGAATAAAATACTGATAAGTGAAGAGCTTGCTTTGGCTAACCAGTTAAAAGTTGGTGATCGTGTGAAATTCACCCATGCGGGTCTTAATAAGGCTGACGGGGAGTACCAGGATTCGATTCCGATAAAGAATGCATTTTCAGAAGCTGAGATTGTCGGTATTTATAAAGATAAGACAGGACAGCCGGGGGAGGCTGGTACCCCCACACCGGGGCGCAAAGAAAACCTGATATTCTCTGACCACAATTTTTTAGTGGAACTGAATGAGCAGAAGGAGGGAGAGTACAAAGGAGAAGTGAATTTCTATGTCTCAGACCCGCTCTTGTTAAAGGAAATTATAAGTAAAGTAGAAAAGATGGAAACCATTGACTGGGGAGATTTTGCCCTCCGGGAGAATGATTTTCAGTATAAGGAGATAGCAGGCAGCCTCGGTGCAATCCAACATCTGATTAAAATTTTGATCGTATGTGCTTCTGCGGCGAGTATGGCCGTGCTGATCCTGATCCTTACCATGCGTATTCGGGGACGGGTGCATGAGGCAGGAATCCTGCTGGCAATAGGCAAGACAAAAAAGGAGATAGCCGGACAGTTTGTGGCAGAGGTGTTGGGTGTCTTTCTGGCAGCATTCCTGTGTTCAGCAGTCCTGTCCTATTTGACAGCGGATGGCATTGATAACATGGTGTTTGGGGGGCTATTGAAAACAAGCATTGATATAGGTGCTATTGAAACTGGATTTGCAAAAGGAACTGAGGTAAAACAATATCTACAGTTTGATGGCAGTCTGGCACTGATTCTGTTATTGGGACAGGGAGTGGCTGTGACGGCAGCCGTGGTGTTATCCAGCTTTAAAGTGATGTCCCTGAAGCCAAAAGAAATTTTAACAAAAATGAGTTAGGAGGAACGAGATCATGAATTTTATTAGGCGTGCATTGCTGTATTGCAGGCGACAGAAGCTACGGAGCCTACTTTTATTTTTAACGATAACCTGTCTGGCGGCTTTTGTCCTGACTGGCATCGCAATTCAGAAGGCAACCATAGATAATGCAGAAAATCTGAGGACAGAGGTGGGCGGTATCGTCCGGCTGGAGGCAGATGTTGAGAATGGTCCGCGGACGACACAAGAAGGGGAAAACGGAGCAATACACTCCTATGTAGGAGATTTTGTCGCAGAGAAACTGGTCAATGCGATTAAAAAGATCGAAGGAGTAGTAGGGATAAATGCTCAGAATGAACAGGGCTTTTGGGGGTCAGGAATTAATTTTGACTATATACCCGGGCAATTCAGCATGGGAGAAATGCCAGTGCCTAACACTGCCGTTTTAAATTCTGAAAACAGCGACCCATTCCAAAGTGGAAAGTTCACGCTGGAGGAAGGACGCCATATTACGGAAGAGGATAAACATGTAATTATCCTTTCAGAGGAAGTAGCCAAACGGAATCAGCTTAAAGTTGGGGACAAAATACAACTATATAACATGGATATAGATGGTGAAGTGACATTGGAGCTTATTGGGATCTATTCAGGTGCAGGAGGCACAGGCGGAGATGCTATGATAGCATCACAAATTCCGGAGAATGCCGGGTTTGTAGACTTTACCACGATGCGTGAGAATTTTGGGCGTGAGATTGAAGGATATCCGAGCATTGACATATTGGTAAATGACCCGGCAAGGATTGAAGCCGTACGTGATGAGGTTGAGAATTTGCCGGAAATGAAAGGTAAGACCCTAAAGACCAGGATTATCAATGAGGAATACGAAGCTATATCCAACCCATTGGAATCCATACAGAATTCAGTAGGTATGGTGGTAACAGCAATAGCAGCAGTAGGTATAGCTATACTTGGACTCCTTCTATTTTTGTGGACAAAGAACAGAAAGCAAGAGGTTGGCATACTTCTGGCAGTTGGAAAAAGTAAAGCAGACATCATCGGACAGCTTTTAGCGGAAAACTTTGTCGTGGCAGCACTTGCTTTTACTGCATCATATTTTCTGACTGGACTGATTGCCGATAAAGTTTGTGCGATTCTCGCAGGCCGGACAGGTGTGGATGCAGACACGATTAATGTGGGCGTGACGATAGGGCAGACAGTCTCTGTCTGTGGAATTGGATTTCTGGTGGTCGGGCTATGTGTAGCAATTGCGTCCTATACGGTAATCCGTCTGAAACCAAAAGATATTCTTACAAAAATAGATTAGGAGGAATTGAAATTATGAGCATTATGAAAACAGAAAATCTGACGTATTTATACCGTTTGGGGAATCCAATCTTAAAAGGAGTAACAACTGAATTTGAAGCCGGTAAATTATATGCAATACTCGGTCCGTCCGGCTGTGGGAAGACAACCTTTCTTTCTTTACTTGGTGGCTTGGATGTGCCTGCCATGGGAAAAATATTTTTCAACGAGGAGGAACTGAAACAAGTTGATTTGGTAAAACACAGGAAAGAGCATGTATCTTTTATTTTTCAAAGTTTTAACCTGATTGATTATATGACACCTATAGAAAATATAGCTCTGACATCCCGCCTTCCGGCCATGCCTGTTTTAGAAAAACTTGGGCTTACAAAAGATGAAGCCAAACGGAATGTGCTGAAGCTTTCCGGCGGTCAGCAACAGCGGGTGGCTATAGCACGGGCATTGGCAAGTGAGGCGCCTGTCATTCTGGCAGATGAGCCGACGGGGAATCTGGATGAAGATACGGCATCGGAAATTGTGGAAATACTTAAGCAAAGCGCACATCAGATGAATAAATGCGTGGTTGTGGTCACCCATTCTAATGAGCTGGCAAGACAGGCTGATGTGGTTTTGAAACTTCGCAAAGGAAATATAGTTAACGGGCTTTAGATATGTGACCTTATCAAGTTTTCGGCTATCCATTCCTTCAGCTGGTTTATCTGGTCGGCAGTGGGGGCAGGTTCAACTCTTGTGATCTGCAGAGCAGAAACAAAAAAGGACTTCCGGCTCAGTTTATACTGAGAAGGAAGTCCTTTTTGCGTTCAGGCGGTTATCTGCCTTCTGACTCTGCCACTATATCTTCTAAAACTTTGATCAAATCAGGCAGGGATTCTAAGTGGACATTTCGTTCCAGAATACAGTTTTTTAAATCAACAGACAGAGTTTCAAATTTGTCCCGGATTGCCGGGGATATATAGGATGCCATAAAATCACCTCAGCAATAGGATGCACCTGCAGTCAATAAAATATGCAAAACAGGTGAACGATTTTTATAAGCGAAGTCGATTTTTGTCGAATATTTACATACGATATGAAGAGAGATGATAAAAAAGCGGGAATTTATATGCATAGATACAGCTTGAATATGCATTGCTTTTCTGCGTTAATAGAGTATTTGGACAAAATTAACGAAAATATAGCAGATATAGGTTAAATATTGTAAAAACATTGACATGATACTCTGGAATTGCTATAATTACAATACTAAGTGCGATAATATAATACAATGTGCTATAATATAGCACAGAAAGGAGCGGGAATGAAAATCAACAAAGATTTATGCATCAACTGCGGAAAATGTATGGACTACTGCCCGGTAAATGCAATCAAACGGATGGAGAGGCAAATCCTTATGGATTTTGATGCTTGTGTAGAATGCGGAGTCTGCAAACGTTCTGCTATCTGTCCAAAAGATGCCATTTACCAGCAGAAGTTGGTATTTCCCAGAACAATCAGAAGTATTATGAGTGATGTTCTGACAATTGCCGAGGAATCCCAGATATCAGGGCGCGGCACAGAGGAGATGAAAACAAATGAGGTGACCGGAAGATTCAAAGATGGATGGGTAGGTATTGCGATCGAAATGGGGCGCCCTGGGGTTGCTACCCGAATGTATGACGTGGAACGGATGGCCATGGCAGTGGCGAAAGAGGGCGCTGAATTTGAGGTGCAGAACCCTGTCACAAGTATGATGGAGAACCCGCAGACCGGAAAATTCAAGGAGGAACTTTTAAATGAACGTGTTCTTTCCGCAATTCTTGAGTTCCCGGTTCCCATTGCAAGGGTCAAATCAGTTCTCCGAGTGATTCGGGAGACTGCTGAGGAAATCCATACGGTTTTCAGCCTGGATATCTGTTCCAAGGTGGCTGAAGATGGAAGCATTCCCCACGTGGAGCCAGTAAAAGCACTGGGAATGTGGATCTCTCCAAACGCCAAAACAAATGTAGGGTTGGGAAGACCATTGTTTCAAGAGAAAGGATAAGGGGGGAAAGATATGACGCATACACTGCATAGAGTCGGAAGTGTGGAAAATCTGAAAAACGATTGGGTTATTTTATGTATGCCCAGCAAAGATATCAATCACGTTGGGTCTGCACCAAAATTGAAACGGTTTTTTGAACTGAGTGAAAAGAATCACTGTGTCACAATGGGAGACTGCCGCAGCGGAAATGAGTATTATCAGGGCAGCCGCAGAAAAATGATAGAGACAGTGGAGGACAGGGCAGTTATCACGGCAGTTTTTAACTGCGAGGAGGACGTGGTAAACATGCTGACGGATTTAAAAAAAGAGGATTTGGGAATGTCAGTTGTGGTATCAGGCCTTACAGACAGAGCAAAGGAGTGCTGCTGCAAATCAGGTCTGAAACCTCATACAGTGGAACATTCCCTGGGAAGATGGGGGGAAACAGATAAGCTGCCTCCTTCAGAAATATTGGAGATATCAACCATGTGCGGGCATTCCATGGTAGCGGTGAGCCTGATATATAAAATGATAGAGCAGGTGAAAAAGGGGAAGATGACATCTGCGGAGGCAGCCCAGGAATTGTTTAAACCCTGTATGTGCGGGATCTTTAATACGGACAGGGCCGAGAAGCTGATAGCAAAAATTGTGGAGAAGGAATAAGAGGAGGAATTCTTTATGAAAAAGGGTGTAGCTTTTTTCTTATGGTCACTTTTGGCTTCTGTTTTACTTGTGGGATGCGGTAACACATCCTCTTCGGAAGAGAACAGTGAAAGTGGAAAAGCGGCAGGGGATTTTAAACTGAAAAAAGATGTGGAGTTTATTTGCCCTTTCAGCGCTGGCGGCGGAAGCGATTTGTATGCAAGAATGGCAGCAGATATCATACAGAAAAATGAATGGTGTGATCAGCCCATCATGGTGGTTAATAAAACTGGCGGTGGCGGTTCAGTTGGGGATACATACACATTTTCCAAGAAAGGAAGCAGTGAAACTATTACAACTTATGTATCAGCGCAAATAACCAGTGCAATGTTGAACAAGACAGAGGTAACCTATAAAGACTTAACGCCCATATGCAATCTGGCAATGGATGAATATTTGATAGGGGTGAATGCAGATTCACCTTACCAGACCGCAGAGGATTTAATGAAGGCGTCAAAGGAAAATCCGGGAAGTATTACAGTTGGGGGATCTGGCAAGGGTACAGAGGATGAATTGGTAACAGGAATGATGAATAAATATGGAGATGCGCAGTTTGAATACGTTTCCTATAACAGTTCCTCAGAAGTCATGAGTGCTATGTTGGGCGGGCATATTACGGCAGGGATTTATAATCCCAATGAATGCCTCAGTCAGGCGGAAGCGGGCCAGGTCAGTTTGCTGGCTGCATTTGGACCTGAAAGGGTCAGTATACTGCCGGAGATATCAACCTTTACGGAACTGGGTTATCCGGATATTGTTTTTCAGCAGTTCAGAGGAATATTTGGAGCACCAGAAATGACAGAAGAAGCTGTGACTTACTGGGCTGACGTATTTAAGAAGGTAACAGAGGACAATGAGTGGAAAGAAAAATATTTAAATTCCAATGGTCTGACGAGTAAATATATAGCAGGAAAAGATTTTGAGACATTTCTTGATGGTGAGGCGGAAAAATATGAAACGATCTTTAAAGCAACAGGTGCTCTGGAATGAAACGCTGATCGATCAGGAAAAGAGGTGATGGGGCGTCATGCTATTTGTAATAGAACTTTTTTTTATGGCAGCCGGTGCTGTCAGTGTGATACTGGGGATTACAAAATATACATTTTGGGAGGTGACAAAACCGGGAGCTGGATTTATGCCTGTTTTGGTAGGAATATTACTGATCATCATCGGTTTGTTTATGATAAAGGATAAAAAGCTCAAAAGTGAGAAAAAGTTTGAGGTGCAGGGAATGATCCCGGTGGGGATCGTAATTGCCGCGGTAATCGGGATCTATATTGTGGGAATGACTTTTTCAGTAAGCATTATGGTATTTGGATGGATGAAGTTTTTGGAAAAATCAAAAATTTTTAAATCACTCTTTGTATCAGTTCTGACAGGGATCATTATTTATGCAGTATTCGGAATATGGCTGAAAGTGCCTTTGCCTGTAGGCATAGCAGGGATACTATAATGGTTAAAGAGAGGTGAGATGTTTGGAAAATTTTGAATTATTGTTTAGAGGTTTTGAAACGGCACTTACCCTTCAAAATCTGCTGGCGTCTCTTTTGGGAGCAGGATTGGGAATCATTATCGGAGCTATGCCGGGAATCGGATCTTTGGCAGGCTGTGCACTTTTATTACCGCTTACTTTTAAAATGAATCCTACAACAGCCATTATCATGTTGGCAGCCATCTATTACGCAAACATGTATGGAGGGTCTTTTAGCGCCATATTGCTAAATATACCGGGTGACTCTCCTGCTATCATGACTGCGTTAGATGGATATCCCATGACCAGAAAAAATAAGGCGGGGAAAGCTTTATTTGCAGCGGATTTATCTTCCTTTATAGGAGGAACCATTGGGATTCTGCTCTTGACCATTCTAGGGCCTACATTGGCAGATATCGGACTTAAATTCGGACCTGCTGAAATGGTATCTCTTTTACTTTTAGCGCTTACTTCGATTGGATGGATGCTGGGAGATGATCCAAAACCGGGCCTTATGGCTACCTGTATCGGTGCACTGCTGGCTCTAATAGGGCTTGATCCTATATCGGGATATTCAAGATTTACATTTGGAAATGTGAATCTGCTTAGTGGATTGACATTTATTCCGTTAGTTATAGGGATGTTTGGATTCAGCCAGGTGATCGAAATGGTGATCAATAAAAATAATTTTGATTTTCTGGGGAAGAAAAGAATCAGTATACGGGAGAGTATTTTGAACCGAAAAGAGGTAAAAGCGTTGCTGCCAATTTCTCTGAGAGGTGGTATAATGGGCACCTTTATTGGTATTTTGCCGGGAGCAGGCGCAACGATAGCATCTTTTATTTCTTATATGACAAACAAAAAAATGTGCAGGAATGGAGAAGAATTCGGTACAGGTGTTGTAGAAGGGGTGGCAGCTTCGGAATCTGCCAATAATTCTGCAGCTGCCGGAGCATTTGCCCCTTTGCTGTCACTGGGAATTCCCGGTTCGGGTACGGCGGCCGTTTTACTGGGCGGCTTGATGATGTGGGGTCTGAAGCCGGGGCCGCAATTATTTACACAGGAATCAGAGTTTGTTTGGGGTCTAATAGCTTCTATGTATATTGGTAATATTATTTGTATTTTGGTCGCGATCTGTATCATTCCATTTTTAATGAAGCTTTTATGTATTCCCAGTGGGATTTTAGCTCCGATCATTGCAGCATTATGTATTGTAGGCGCTTTTTCCGCAAATAATAATATGTTCGATGTTGGGGTCATGCTTATTGCCGGTATTGCTGCTTACCTTTTAAAGACCTGTGGGATACCGGCCGCCCCTCTGCTGCTTGCGTTTGTATTGACACCAAAATTGGAACTGTATTTTTCTCAGGCGTTTCAGATTTCCAACGGCAACCCCGCAATCTTTTTTAAAAAACCGATTTCATTGGCACTGTTGATTTTTATGGTATTATTCATGATCATGCCAATTGCGGTTAAAAAGATACGGAAGCGAAAATTAAGTGTAAGAAAGGAAAAAGATGTATGAAAAAAAGTATAATTGATTTCAGAAAAATGGTAGCAGAAAACGAAAAAATCGTATATTTAACAGCCTACGATTACCTCACCGCAAAATACCAGGAAAAAGCCGGAGTGGACATGATCCTGGTGGGAGACAGTCTGGGGATGGTGCAGTTGGGATATGAGACGACATATCCGGTAACCATGGAGGATATGATAAGCCACTGCAAAGCTGTGCGCAGGGGCGCGCCGGAGACCTTTATTGTGGGGGATATGCCTTATATGTCATATCAGATTTCCGATCAGCAGGCCGTGGAAAATGCGGGGCGGCTTACAAAAGAAGCGCTCTGCGACTGTGTGAAGCTGGAGGGCGCAGGGCCGGAGATCGCAGGTCGGGTCAGGGCCATCAGCAGTGTGGGGATTCTGGTCATGGGACATATTGGGCTTACACCTCAGTTTGCGGCAGAGTTGGGAGGATACAAGGCACAGGGGAGAAGTGCGGATGCTGCGGTAAAATTGATCCGCCAGGCAAAAGAACTGGAGGAAGCAGGGGCATGCAGTATCCTGGTGGAAGGTGTGCCGGCGGCTGTGGGGGAGGCAATCACCAGACAGGCGGGCATTCCCATCCTGGGGATCGGAGCAGGATCCCATACCCATGGACAGCTCTTGATCTATGCGGATATGGTGGGGCTGTATGACAACTTTACACCAAAGTTTGTAAAACAGTTTGCCCATGTGGGGCAGCAGCTGCAGGAGGCATTCCGGGAATATTGTAGGGAAGTGCGCAGCGGAAGTTTTCCGGATGACAGCGTCCATACATATAAAATGAGTGCCGATGAGGTGGAAAAGCTCCAAAGAATCACAGAAGCCTGAAGGTAAAAAGCATTTTGATGGATATGGAAAATAGTGGAAATTTGGGTGGACTTCAAATTAAGGCTGCCTTATAATAACTACTAAAGGATGTTAGGAGAATAGTCACCATGGAAATGAAAGAAAAAAAGAATACTATACAGTCCGTCGAAAGGGCCATATCTATTCTTAAATGCTTTGAAAACCATCAAAGGCTGGGAATAACGGAAATCAGTAAAATGCTTGCTCTGCATAAAAGTACAGCCTTCGGCCTGGTGGGGACCTTGGAATATCATGGGCTGCTGGAACAGGATGCGGATGGAAAATACCGTCTGGGAATAGAACTGTTCCGTCTTGGGACACATGTGCAGATTGATTTGCGTAATATTGTACTTCCGTATCTGGATGAACTGCTCAGGCAGTGCCAGGAAACCGTTAATCTGGTCATCCGCGAGAAGGGAAATGTGGTATATATTGAGAAAAAGGAAAGCCCCCATTCCATGAGGATCTGTACAAAGGTCGGACAAAGCCTGCCGATGTACTGCACAGCAGTGGGGAAAGCCATTATGGCGGCACTGCCGGGAACGGAACTGGAAGAGATTCTGGAAGATACGGAATTTACCAAATATACGGAGAATACGCTGCAGTCACAGGAACAGGTAAAGCAGCAGGTAGAAGAGATCAGAAAGGCAGGCTATGCGGTAGACCGGGAGGAGCTGGAATACGGGCTGGTCTGTGTGGGGGCAGCTATCCTGGACTTAAATGGATATCCGTTAGGTGCCATCAGTGTATCCGGGCCTGCAACACGGATGACGGAAGAATTGATCGCGCGGTCAGGAAAGCTTCTGCATGAATATGCCGGACAGGCCAGAAGAAAACTTTGATAAAAGGATTTGCAGGCCGGCGCCTTTGTTGTGCCGACTAAAGGAATGCCCCGGGGGATACAGAAACCGGCAGGCAGACAAAAATCCGGGATCCCAGTCTGTAAAAGACCGGAATCCCGGATTTTTAATACCCATTATTCTTTTGTGTAATTGTCAAAATATCCCTGGATATAGATGATAGGCGTACCCTTATCTCCGGAACCGGAAGTCAGGTCTGCCAGGGAGCCTAACAGGTCTGTCAGGCGTCTTGGTGTCGTGCCCTGGGTTACCATGGTACCCTTCAGGTTTTCTGCTTTTTCATCTTTTTCCTGGATGTAATTTTTAATGGCAGCTTTTAATTCATCTCCGGATAAATCAGCGAAATCATTGTCCGCCAGGTATTTCAGCTTCACCTCATTGGGAGTTCCGTTCAGGCCCTCTGTGTAGGCAGGTGAAACGACCGGGTCAGCCAGCTCCCAGATTTTTCCCACCGGGTCTTTGAAGGCGCCGTCACCGTAGATCATGACTTCCACATGTCTGCCGGTTTTTTCCAGAATGGATCTATGTATGGAATCAACCATTTCTTCGCAGCGGATAGGGAAGAGCTTCACAGTATCCTCTGTGGCTTTGTTGGAGCCAAGCAGGCCGTATTTGTCATTGTATCCGCTTCCGTCGATGCTGTGTGTCATAACATCATCCAGCGCGTAGACTTTTTTTGCGCCATTGGCATTCAGGATGCGTTTGGTGCGTTCTCTGCTGTGAATGTCGCAGGTGAGGATACTGGTTGTGTAGTCCAAGATCGCTTTTGGATTGTTGGCAAAAATGATCTCCACTTCTGCGCCGCTCTCACGGATCACATTTTTATAATAGTCCACATAGTCAACACCGGTAAATACGTGTTTTTCGTATCCGAACAATTCTCTGTATTTTTCTTCTGACAGTACATCGGTCCAGGGATTGACACCCTTTTCGTCCATGACGTCCAGGTCCACCAGATGATTTCCCACTTCATCAGAAGGATAGCTCAGCATGAGCACGATTTTTTTACAGCCTTTGGCGACTCCTTTCAGACAGATGGAAAAGCGGTTCCGGCTGAGGATCGGGAAGAGGACACCAACGGTATCATCACCGAATTTTTCATGTACATCTTTGGCAATCTGTTCCACACTGGCATAGTTGCCCTGGGCTCTGGCAACCACCGCCTCTGTGACAGCGATTACATCTTTATCGCGAATCTCAAAGGGTTCGCTTTTTGCAGCTTCCAGCACGCAGTCCACTACGATTTCCGACAGGTTGTCCCCTTCACGGATAATTGGAGCGCGGACGCCGCGGGATATGGTACCTACCATTTTAGACATTATGATATTCCCCCATTTTTTCATTTTCGTGGACATTGCCACCATTACTATTCTACGGTTTGTTGCCAAAATAAGCAAGTAAATCCTGACAGAAACCGACAAAAAAATTGTATTGGGGGAGAATGCGTTTTATTTGACAATATCGTTATACGATATTATAATAAAGATAAGAAATATCGTATAACGATATTGCCAAAAGTGATGTATACGCCAGTGATGCGAAATAACAGAAAGCGATGGTTTATAAGGCAAAGGGGAGGGAGCAGATATGCCAAGAGAACAATTTCAGAGTTTGACGGAACCTATGTACTATATTCTCATGTCCCTGCAGGATGAATGCTGCGGAGTGGATATCATGGAAAAAGTAAAAGTTCTCTCAGGGGGCCGTGTACAGGTGGGACCCGGAACCCTGTATACGCTTCTGGGAAAATTCCAGGAGGGTGATATGATCGAAGAGACCAGACAGGAAGGGCGGAAAAAGTGGTACCGAATCACGGAAAAAGGGGATGATACCCTGAAAAAGGAGTATCGCCGTATTTTAGCCATGGCAAGGGACGGGGCTGCCAGATTGGAGGGGGATGGAGATGCTGTATTGGAGATGGAGAACCTTTGGAGTCCTGGATGCTCCGGCAATGGAGTATTTCTTTGAAAAAATGGCAGCTCGTGGATGGATGCTGAAGGATGCGAATGGAGGCTTTTGGGGATTTGAGAGGCAGACGCCTAGGAATGTGAAATTTTCGGTTGTTATATTAAAAGATGTTTCCATGTGGGAAGGGAGTGTAAACGAGAAGTCCGGGGATTTTCAGTTCTACTGCGAGCGTGCAGGCTGGCATTTTGCGTGTGCCGAGAAATGTATGCAGATTTTATGGAGTGAAGATAGGGGGCTTGTCCCTGTGGAGACTGACGAGGCTTTGAAGATGGAGGCAGTGAAGAGCCAGTTTCGGAAGCAGGCGGTATTGCTCATGGTTTTAGACGTGTTATTTGCGGGCATTTATTTTTGGCCTGCTCTTATGGGAGCACCCAGTCTGGCGGGATATAAGTTGGGCGTGCTTCTTGAAACCAATGGGGGAGTCCTTGCACTGTTTTGTATGTTGTATCTTTTTCTTAGCGGTTTAGCCGGTGTGATCTTTTATCTGGTGTGGTGCCAGGCGGCAAAAAGAGCTGTATCACAGAAAAAGCCCGTGAGATACAGGTCCTATCCTTTATTCCGCCTAAAGGATATAGCCACAAAAACTTTTTGTTTTTTACTGGCAGTGTTCTTTTATATAGGGATTTTGCGCGGTTTGATACAGGACAGGGATTGGAGAGGGCTGGCAACTCTGTTATTATTTGTGATTATATACGGAAGCCTGTATCTTTTTATGTGGAGCAGAAGAAAAACCGGATTTCGGTGGAGGTATCTATTGTTTGCATTGGCTGCTATCGTTATTATGATAATGGGTTTACATAAAATAGACACCCTTGCAGGTATGGAGGAGCCAAAGGAGGACACGTGGATGACTGGGGATGGTCCTTTTCTGGAGTATTCGTTGCTTTTACCGGACAATGATGCAAAGGACAGTGAAACCGGTGTGGTTCAAAGGGGACTCCATGACAGCAGCAGAAGCATCCTGTTGGAACAGGAAAGATATCGGGTATCACAGAGCGGCAATGAATTTTCGTATACATTATATAAGTCCAGGTATAAGGGGGTTTTAAATTATATAAGGAAACTGAGCAAAAGCAGCCCGAATTACCGAGAATCCGGTGCGTATTGGGAAGGAAACATATATGTACAGGGATTTTTTTATCATGAACCGGATTACTGGAATAGGAAGGAGACGGAGGAGTCCGGGGAGGAAGTTCCTGAAGTGACTTACCGGGTATCCATTTTAAGAAATGGTCCGTATATTTTGATCGTCCGATACAAAGTTCATGAAAGTATGGTCAGCCGGGAAACTGTTGACAGCCGGGCGGCTGCGAAAATGAGGGAACTGCCCGGCATTTTATAAGAAAGACTGCAGGAAATCGAAAGCGGTAAAAACAGCGTACAGGGAAATGGATATAGTTTCCGGAAATCGTTCCGGAAGGATATTCCACGGTTCTGTACGCTGTCTTTTTTAGTCTGCTATCTGTCTGCCCTCATGGTCCATATGATAATTGTCTTTATAAATAAGTTGTGATATTGGAACAAATTCATATCCTTTCTCCTGCAGAGTCGTGATAAGGGTGTCCAGTGCATCCTTGGTATATTTGGCCCCGTTATGGCAGAGGATAATGCTCCCGCTGCCCAGATGGGAATCTTCCGTGACCCTTTTTATGATATCGTCAGCGCCGTAATCTTTCCAGTCCAGGGAATCAACATCCCATTGTATAGGGTAGTAGTGATTGGCACGGGCATTTTTAACCACATCATTGTCATAGTCCCCATAGGGGGGACGGAATAAAAACATTTCATATCCGGTCAGTTCTTTTACTTTATTGTGTACTGACATGAGCTCCTGGGTTTTTTCCTCGTCTGTGAGCTTGGTCATGTATTTATGGTTCTCACTGTGGTTGCCCAGGTCATGGCCTGCTTCATAGATCTTTTTTACATCGTCAGGATAACTGGAAACCCATCCGCCGGTCATGAAAAAGGTGGCCTTGACATTGTGTTTTGCCAGAATGTCCAGGAGTGTGGCAGTATCCTCATTGCCCCAGGCAGCATCAAAACTGATGGCAATCTGTGGTTTATCGGTCTTTACACAGTAGATGGGGAGTTCCCGGCTTCCGACAGTGCTGCTGACAGAGACGGCTTTTGGCAGATATGTAACAGCACATAGTACCAGTGCACCGGCAAATCCAAGTGTGATAATGGTATTGATCAATTTTTTAAGCAAGGGAGAATCCCCCAATAGAATGTTGTTATAATGATATGCCGTTTGGGGGCAGAAAAGAACGCAGCAGGCAGAGAAAGGGCTGCATACCCCTTATAAGGTAAACAACCCTTTCCCGTATCAAGCCCGTTATTTCTTATAAAAGTTCCTTCCGTAGGAGTCATATTCCTCAGCGATCCAGCGTGCTTTGTTTTTAATCTCTTCATCGTCCGGTGCGCCGTATGTACTTGCCCAGAAAACAAATCCGCCTCCCGGAGCAAAGGTGTCAATGCATTTCCGGACCTCAGCTCTGACCACCTCTTCAGGGGTGCCCGGCCAGCCCGCAGGACCTGAAGAATCCCAGCAGCCTTCCAGAACCAGACGATTTCCGTATTTTTTCTTGATTCCCACCAGGTCATTCATGGTCTGGGCAGGGTTCCAAGCGCACACACCGAAGTCAAGCCAGTCCTCAATAAAGTCTTCACATCTTCCGCAGTCATGCATGTCAATAGGCAGTCCGGCTTCCTGGGCAAACTTTGCCTCACTTGCGTGGAATGGTTTCACCATTTCCCTGTACATAGCAACAGAAATGAAGGGATTGGTGGCGGTAGCCGTGTCATCTGTGATAGCCCAGGCATCGGGTTTGTAGTGATCCCTCACTTTGCTGCATACCTGCACATAGAATTGATTCAAATATTCAAAGAGTGCCATTACTTCCTCCGGCTCTTCCAGCATAGCACAGAGTCCCTCAGTAAATCCCATGAAATTCATGAGCTGCTGGAAATAACCAACATGGATGGTGGCAGTGACAGCCGTCTGCGTTCTGTCTATATGCTGCATATCTTTTTTAGCCATGGATTCCCAGTCAATATGAGAAATATCAGGTGCTTTTATAATATCGCGCCAGTGACGGATGTCATCGAGTATGAATTTTCCAGGTTTGGGCAGAGACATATAACCGGTTTCTTTGGTGGCAACATACTCCACGCCCCAGATGTCAAACCCGCCTGAAGGATTTTTTCTGGCATTCAGGAATCCCGGGCCTACCCAGGCAGTAGCCGGCGCATGTCCGGGCGAGGGGATCAGAAGTCTTGGTACCCATTCAGGGGTTTCTCCGCGCAGCGTCATCAAATAGTTTTCTTTCTCAGTTAACATAATATTTCCTCCTTTTCATAGATGATTGATTTCCTGCTGTAGCTGGATCAGTTTTGTTTTGCCGTTTTATTTCCTCCGGTGACAAGAATGTATATTGCCGCACCCACAACAAGGCAAATGGTGGCTGTGGATGTGATCCTCCACTCCGCCCTGGGAATATTCAGGCCCAGCAGTTTTCTGACACCGCTGATCAGGTAAGGAGAGAGGAACTGTCCAAGTCCCACACAGCTTGTATAAATGGCAATTGCCTGGGAGCCAAACTTTGGTTTTGCAGCGGTCCCCGCGATCAGCAGGTTGTATGTGGGGTTGTAGAAGCCGAAACCAAGTCCAAAGATTGCGCCGCATATAATAAATAAAGGAAATTGCTGGACAAAACACAACAGTGTCAGAGCCAGTCCCACAAGTCCTGTGGATATGATCGCCATATACCGCCGTGTCTTTTTCTGCAGAGTGCCAAATACAAGGCCTGCGATAAAGGCAAAAATAGTGTTGGTGGAGGCAACCATGGAAACCTGACCGGCGCCGCCGATATTCTCCCCTGTTATGACAAGGGAAAGTTCAACATTAAAGGACATCATGCACGCGTTAAAAAATATTGCAAAGAGCAGAACATAAAAGGTTTTCCGCGTGTATTTCTTTTCTCCCGCGCTGGAAGAGGTTTTTTCTTTTTTTATAGGCTCGTTGGACGGACAGAAAAAGAGTACCAGAAGCGCTACCGGGATTGCGAACAGGTATCCAAAGAATGCATATCTCCACCCAAAGGAGGTCAGCCAGCCGCCTACTAAGGTTACCCCGGCTCCGAACAGTGCGCCAAAGGCGGCACGGAATCCCAAAAGCTTAGCCTTTTCGTCCCCCTCATAGAGCTGCTGAATGATCGCATTCGCCAGTGGGAAAACGGTTCCGGAACCCATACCGTAGATTACCCTCATGATCAGGATGGATGGAAGATTAAATAAAAAATAAGTACCAAAGCCTGCCACCAGCATAAGACAGGCACAACTGATGACAATCTTCTTAATGGGGAAAATCTGTATCAGTTTTCCCGACAATAGTGAGCAGACGATCATCATGAGTGACGGGATAGTGGAAAACAGCTTTACGGTTGTGATATCATACTGCGGAAATTCCTTGACCAAATAAGCCAGGGATGATGCATTGATGCCGGCCAGATATAGTAAGGTACTGACAGACAACACAGCTACCGTGTTCATTAACGTGTATTTTTTCTGTTCTGCCATAGTGATTCCCTCCCTTGTGGTCAGATGGAAAATAAGGGGCTGCTGTCAACTGCGGACTCTACAAGATGTGTCAATGTATCTTTCTCTATGCAGAGGGCAATAACGACGGCATGTATGGATATAGTTGGAGACTGCGCGGCTTTTTTCATGGCGTCTGTGTCTGTGAGGGAAATCATGATAACCTCATTTGTTTCCATGGATGCCTTTATGTGCCCGATTATACCGTTATGCTCTGTGATATCCCGGGCGATTTTTTTGAAAAACTGCTTCACCAAAAGTTCTGTCTGCCGTACATCCCCGCAGGTATTCCACTCCAGGGACACGACACTGGCAGCGTCTTGTTCATAGGCGTTTAAATGAATGACCATATGATCCTTATGAAGGGAAACGGTAGTGTGTTCATGGTGTTCGTGGCTATGGGAATGCGTGTGTTGCTCATGTCCGTGTGTGCAGTCGTGGGAATTTTCATGCATTTAGATCACCCCCAGTACAAAATCCCAGATACTGTGAGAAACCGGCTGATTTGCTGAAGTCTGGAAAATCTTTGGGTGCGGGTTTATCTCCGAGATCTGCTGTTCCATTTTATTTAGCAAGTCTGAAGTAACCAAATCGGTCTTATTGACCAGCACGGTGTCTGCGTTTGTTAGCTGTCCGGATATAAGCTGGTGAAGCGGCGTCAAAAGATGTTCCCATCGTGAGGCATCGGTGACAACACAGATTCTGGAAGTAAGATGCATACTGTCAGCCAGGTTTTTCTGGATCAAATGCGGGTAGGCGAGGCCTGTGGTTTCCAGGATGAGCCAGTCCGGCTTCATTTGTTCCTGAATGTTGTGGACTGCTGTGAGGAGTTCTCCGGACAGGGTACAGCAGGCACACCCGGAAAAAAGATTTTCCACCCGGTACCCGTTCCCCCGCAGCAGTTTGTCATCAATACCCTCTTCCCCCACTTCATTTTCCAGTATGACCACTTTATATTCCGGGTCATGGGCGGAACGACCGGTGATGTAATAGGCAAGCTGCAGCAGGAGAGAAGTTTTTCCTGACCCCAGGAAGCCCCCCAGAATTAAAATTTTCATAAAATCCCCCCTTTCTTATTTCCATGGAGATGATATAGGGTAAATAGTTTACTGCTAATTTCTGAATTAATTGGATTATAGGACAGAAAAGAGAAAAAATATAGAAGCTGAACGCACAAAAAAACAAAAATATAGAGTCCGTATTTGGTGTGATAAGCACAAATCTTGAAATTGGGTCGAATTATATATTTTTTTGTCGATTTATGGTATCATGTGATGTAGAATGTGCAGAGATTTTGGAGGGGAAAGGGAGATTTATGAAGTTAAGTATGCATATGATTGCCAATCGGATATATTTTCTTGATATGGAGGTCCATTTGCGTGAAAGCGATCCTCCGGTTTTAAAAAGTGCGCGGCTTGTGTATGCAACGGACTGTGCTTACATCTATGCGGATGAAAATGATACCATATGCAGCGCGGAAAGCGGAAGTATACGGCTGAAAGATGTAAGGCTTGCGGAGGGGTTTGATATAATCCAGAGTGTGTTTGATTTTTATGATGACTGGTACCAGAATATTCAGGGGCTTATCACACAGAGGGCATATCAGGATCTGGTGGATGCGTGTTTTCGGGTTTTCCACAATCCTATGACCCTGTTTGACACAGACTGCAAAGTGCTGGGCATGAGTTCCCAGTATGGAGAGGACGATGGGGACAGGGAGTGGGCGTACCTGTCCAGATATGGATATTCCTCGATTCAGGCTTTGGAATATATGAGATCCTTTTACCCGGAGCATGATTTTGAGTATGAGAAAGTACTTCCTTTTAAATTTCAGGGCACAATACTGAACTGTCAGGGAATCACAGGTGCTCTCATTTTTCAAAATGAGTTTTTTTTGCGGATCAATGTGATAGAGAAAGACCGCGCCCTGAATCAGGGGGACTACCAGATGCTGGAAATGCTTCTGCAGATGATGCATCATTATCTGGATAATGAGCGGGGGGAGAAGAACAGAAATGCGGAGAACTCCGTGTTTTACAGTCTCCTGAACAATGAAATGACAGATAGTGAAAAACTAAACAGAAAGCTGATGTACGCGGGATGGAGCGCAGAGGATAGGTATCAGGTGGTCATAGTGAGGACCCGGCGAAAAGAACTTTCGGCAAAAGCTGCAGAAGTCATGCGTTCCACCCTAATGGGGATTTTTCCTGAATGCAGGATGATCGGCAGGGAAAAGGAATTTATCTTAATATGGAACATCAGTAAGTCCGGGGCCTTTAAAAGAGAGCGTGTACGGCAGATTTTTCTGCAGACAGATGCGGATGTGGGGATCAGCCTTCCCATGGAAGGGATCTTTCACCTGTCATATTTATATACACAGGCAAAAGCGGCTGTGGACAATAAGGATCTGCTTGGAGAAAGCAGTGATAAGATCTTGGATTTTTATTACATGGGGATCAACTATATCCTTATGTCCGGCAGTCTGGAGCATATGATGTACGCCTGCCATCCGGATGTGAGAAGTCTATGGAAAAGAGAGCAGGAGGAGCAGGATGGGCTGTTTGATACCTTTTCCGCTTATCTGAAATACGAGCGTTCGGTTTTGAACACTTCCCAGGCTGTTTATATACACCGGAATACCCTGCTGTACAGAATAAAGAAAATCAAGGAACTTCTGAAATATGATCTTGAAGATGCCTATACCAGAAATTATATGCAGGTATCTGTTATGGTCACAGAATTATACCGTAAAATGAACCATGGGCTGCCGGAACGGAAGTAAATGTTTTGTAACTATTCAGTAGGTCTGCGCATTCACTGCGCTGACCGTAAGAAAGCATTCCGCAGCCAAGCAAAAATCCCATCGCCAAAGGCGATTCTGCATGGATGGATTTTTGCCTGTAACTGTGAAGGTACTGAACAGTTACAATGTTTTTTCATATACCGCTTGTAAAAGAGCGTGCAAAAGGATATAATAGAAAAAACGCGTGCTAAATTGAAATATACGTGTGCTTTGCGTGTGCGGCAGAGATTCTATCAATCAAAAAATTCCGGAGGCGGATTATGGCGGGGACAATACAACAGATTGCAGAGCTTGCAGGGGTTTCAAGAGGAACTGTGGACAGGGCTTTGAATAACCGGGGAAGAATTAACCCGGAGGTGGCAAAAAAAATAGAACAGATAGCGTCTGAAATAGGATATGTGCCAAAACA
The DNA here is from genome assembly GCA_002270465.1 of Blautia hominis. Classification (GTDB taxonomy): domain Bacteria; phylum Bacillota; class Clostridia; order Lachnospirales; family Lachnospiraceae; genus Blautia; species Blautia hominis. The sequence continues at coordinate 106,058 of NQOF01000007.1, read as the reverse complement.
CAGGAAAAAAGCAGACAGTGCAGGAAAGCAGGGCAGCAGGGGGAAGAGGATCGGCGTAGTGACCCAGTTATCCCAGTCATCCTTCATGCTGCAGGTCAATAAAGGGATCCGGGACGCGGCCAAGAAGCTGGCGGACCAGGGCATGGAAGTGATCATAAAGGAGAATGCATCTGTGGATGAATCCGAGCAGATGCAGGCGATCACGGAACTGGAGGAGGCAGGTATTGACGGACTGGCTGTCATGCCTGTGGACTGTGACAATGTAAGGGTTAAGCTCAACGCACTGACAGAGGAGCGGAACATACCGGTGGTCACCTTTAACTCTGATATAGTAGGCACAAAACGCTGTTGTTTTGTGGGACTTGACAACTGGAAAAGCGGCCGGACGGCAGCCGGACTTATGGGAATGATGATGCGTGGGAAGGGAAAGGTCCTGGTCATCACCGGATACTTTTCCAACAGTGCAGGCAGCCGCAGGGTGGATGGTTTTGTGGAGGAGCTAAAGAGAAGTTTCCCGGAAATGGACCTGGTGGGGGTGCAGAGCAGTTTTGACCATACGGATGAGGTGGAGAAGATCATTGTAAATGCCATGTCTGCATTTCCGGATCTGGAGGGGATTTTTGTGGCATCCGGCGGGCAGGCAGGTGTCAGAAAAGCTTTTGACAAGCTGAAGCTTGAGAAACGTCCGTATGTCATCATCTATGACCTGACACCTAAGAATGAGAAGGCGCTTCTGGAAGATACCGTGGATTTTCTCATCGACCAGGAAGGCTATGATCAGGGATACCGGGCCTTGTCCATTTTGTCGGATCTGTTGAGACGGGGCAGAATGCCGGAAAAAGAATACATGTATACGGAGATCAATATTAAGACCAAATATAATCTATAGAAAATCTGCGGGTTTCGATGGGAGAGACACTGCGGAAACGGGAGACAGCAGCCGGGAATTTCCGGATAGAATGGAAGAGATTTGTACGCTTATCATTCTTTCCGAAAATTTCCGGCTTTTATTTTCTGGTAAAGGCTTTAAACTTTCATGTATCATGTTTGACCCCAACCCCGCAAAAGACACATTTTGCGATAAAAAGCCTGAAATCCTGAAGTCATCTGTAACATAGGAATCCTGTAGGCGAAGGTCACTGCTGAAAAGCACACATTAAAAGCACGCACATGTTATTGTGAAAATGCTACAAAATCAACCCTTATATTTGTGCACAAAATAGAAAGGTTGTAAAAACAAAAAAAGTGCTTGCACATTTTATGCGCGTGTGATACTATAAAAGCACAAAAGGAAAGCACGTAAACGCACACATAAATAAAAAGCACGCAAACATGGATGGAGAAAACAGGAGGAAAGTTGTTATGAAGTATGTAGAATTTGATCAGAGCAGACCAATGGATCTGGTATTACTGGGCCGCGTGGCAATTGACTTTAACCCAGCTTACAATGACCAGGTAAAAGAGGAGTTCAAACCACTGAAGAAAGTTCATATGTTTGAGAAATTTGTCGGCGGTTCACCGGCCAACATCGCTGTAGGTGTTACAAGACACGGAATGAAGGCAGGTTTTCTGGGTAAAGTATCGGATGACCAGTTTGGTGACTATGTAGTGGATTATTTCGATGAGCAGGGAATTGACACATCACACATTACAAGATGCACCGGCGGTGAGAAACTGGGTCTTACATTTACAGAGATGTTATCAGCCAAGGAAAGCAGCATCCTGATGTACAGAAACTGCATTGCTGACTTACAGCTTCACGTGGATGACATTGATGAGGAGTACATAAAACAGACAAAAGCGATCCTGATCTCCGGAACAGCGCTGGCGGAGAGTCCTTCCAGAGAAGCAGCTATCAAAGCCGTACTTCTGGCAAAGAAAAACAATACAAAGATTATTTTTGACATTGACTACAGAGAGTATAACTGGAAGAACAGCGATGAGATAGCGATCTACTACTCCATGGTAGCAAAAGAAGCTGACATCATCATGGGTTCCAGAGAAGAGTTTGACCTGACAGAAAAGCTGATCCAGCCGGGCATGACAGATGAAGAGTCCGCAGCCCTGTGGCAGGGTTACAACGCAAAGATCGTTGTGATCAAACACGGAATGAAAGGGTCCACAGCCTACACCTGTGACGGACAGAAATATTCCATCAAACCCTTCCCGGTTGACGCCAGAAAAGGCTTCGGCGGCGGAGACGGATACGGCTCAGGTTTCTTATACGGCCTGTATCAGGGATGGGAAGTGATCGACTGCCTGGAATTCGGTTCCGCAGAGGCTTCCATGATGGTAAGAAGCAACAACTGTTCCGATTCCCTTCCGGGACCGGACGCGGTACACGCATTTATCAAAGAAGAGAAAGAAAAATTCGGAGAGATGATCGCAAGGGTATAAAGGCATCATAACGGATGTAACATTCGTTGACATAGATACTAACATAAACACTGACTGCGGGGCGGGCCGGGAGTTCCCCCCTCGCCCGTAACGCAGGCAAAGCCTGCACGGTAAAATGAAAGGAGATTAATCATGGCAAAGACAACAAGAATGACGGTTGCACAGGCTATCGTTAAATTTTTAGATAATCAGTATGTATCCATGGACGGCGTGGAGACAAAATTTGTAGAAGGTTTCTTCACCATTTTCGGACACGGTATTGCAGTGGGCCTTGGAGAGGCTCTGGATACTGATCCGGGACAGTTAAGAGTTATGCAGGGAAGAAACGAGCAGGGCATGTGCCACGTGGCAACAGCATTTGCAAAGCAGAATAACAGAAAGAGCATCATTCCCTGTGCCTCCTCTGTAGGCCCCGGAGCTGCCAACATGGTGACAGCCTGCGCGACTGCCACAGTGAACAATATTCCGCTTCTGGTGTTCCCGGCTGATACCTTTGCATCCAGACAGCCTGACCCGGTTCTGCAGCAGTTAGAGCAGAGCAGCAGCCTGGCTACAACAACAAATGATGCATTTAAGCCGGTATGCAAATACTGGGATAGGATCACACGTCCGGAACAGCTTATGACAGCACTGATCAACGCAATGCGCGTGCTGACAGATCCCTCTGAGACAGGTGCCTGCTGTATCGCCCTTCCCCAGGATGTAGAGGGTGAATCTTATGATTACCCGGATTATTTCTTTGAGAAACGCGTACACAGGATCACACGTCCTGTAGCTGTGGAAGAAGAACTGGAAGATGTAGCTGAAATCATTGCAAACGCAAAGAGACCTCTGCTTATTGTAGGCGGCGGTGTGAAATATTCTGAAGCCGGTGAGACAGTTGAGAAATTCTGCGAGGAATTCCATATTCCATTCGGCGAGAGCCAGGCAGGAAAGAGTGCGTGCCAGACGAGCAATCCTTACTGCCTAGGTGGTATCGGCGTCACAGGTACCCTGGCATCCAATGTCATTGCAAAAGATGCTGACGTAGTGATCGCTGTAGGCTCCAGACTTTCCGACTTCACCACAAGCTCCAAGCACTTGTTCAGAAATGATGACGTGAAATTTGTCACCATTAACAACAATAGATACCATGCATACAAGATGGACGCTGTAAAGGCCATCGGTGATGCAAAAGTGACTGTGGAAGCCCTGGCTGAAAAGCTCCGCGCAAAAGGATATGTTTCTTCCTACACCGGAGAGATCGAAGCAGCCAAGGGGGCATGGGATAAAGAGTGGGATCGTCTGGCAGGGATTGAATACACAGGCGATGACTTTGAGCCGATCATCAAGGCAAGAGACCCGAGAACAGTTCCTGAATTTGTAAAACTGACAAACGGTAAGATCACACAGACTGCAGCCCTGGCAGCTATCAACAAGACCATTGACAAGGACGCTACCATCATCACAGCAGGCGGTTCCCTTCCCAGTTGTATGCAGCGTATGTGGAGAACAGACAAGAGAGGCGGATATCATGCAGAGTACGGCTATTCCTGCATGGGCTACGAAGTTGCAGCCACTCTGGGCGTAAAATTTGCAGAGCCGGAAAATGAAGTATACTGCGTAGTAGGTGACTCCAGCTTCCAGATGCTCCACAGTGAGATTATGACCATCATGCAGGAGAGAAAGAAAGTAAACATCTTAGTATTCGACAACTGCGGATTCGGCTGTATCAACAACCTGGAGATGAACCACGGTATCGGAAGTATTGCCACAGAGTTCCGTTATACAGACGGAAAGAAACCTACCGGAGATCTGATCCCTGTAGACTACGCAAAAATCGGTGAGGGCTATGGCCTGAAGACATATACCTGCAAAACCATCGCTGAACTGGTTGACGCACTTGAGGATGCGAAGAAACAGGAGATTGCCTGCCTCTTTGACCTGAAAGTAATTCCAAAAACCATGACAGACGGTTACGAATCCTGGTGGAACGTAGGAATCGCTACAACATCTGACAAGGACAGTGTAAAGAAAGCCTGCGAAGGCGTTATGACAGGACGTAATGAGTCCAGAGCTTATTGATCTTATATAAAAACAGGATGCCGCACGGACCCATCCGCTCTCAACACGGCTGCCCTTTTCCTTAACCGGAATAACAGCGGCAGTGCAGGGAAATCGGGCCGGTGCGGCAAAACCAGATGCAGCAGTTGGATACCGGAGGGCTGCTGCAGGATAACAGCATGTAAAAGAAGATGGATGATCCCTTACGGTCTGTTAGGGATATGAACCATAAATATATTGTAGCAGGAGGATATTAGATATGGGAAAAGTGTTTGGATACCCGGAGTTTGACGCAAACGGTGAAAAGATTCTGACAACTTATGACAACGAATATAAAGACATGATGATGGATATCCGTGTTTACCGCATGAAAGCCGGTGAGACCAGATTCTTCAAAAGAGACGGTGAGGAAGTGGCTGTACTTCTGCTCTCCGGAAAGATCGTTTATACATGGGAAGGAAATGAGGAGGCTGTCAGCAGAAAAGACGTATTCACAGAGGGGCCTTGGTGTGTACATGTGTGCACAGGAACAGAGGTACGTGTAACTGCAGATGCAGATTCCGAGATATTAGTACAGTGCACAAAGAACAATACAGAGTTTGCTGCTAAATTATATAGGCCGGAGGATGCTCCCTGGGGCTATTCCTGCAAAGGTAAATTCGGCAATGTTGCCAAGAGAAGAGTCAACACGATCTTTGACCATGATATCGCTCCCTGGTCCAACATGGTATTAGGGGAAGTCCTCAACGACAGAGGAAACTGGTCAGGATATCTGCCCCACAGACATCCCCAGCCGGAGACTTATTACTTCATGTTTGACCGTCCGGAAGGTTTTGGAGCCAGCTTTGTGGGAGATCAGGTCTTCAAGAGCACCGACGGAAGCTTTTCCGCAATCCCGGGCGGTGAGCTGCATCCTCAGGCAGTGGCTCCGGGATTCCAGATGTACACCTGCTGGATGATCCGCCATATTGAAGGAAATCCATGGCTGCAGACAGACCGCTGTGAGGATGAGCGTTACACCTGGCTTCACGACGCTGAGTTCTAAGAAATCCCGTAACTGTTCCTCACAGTTACAGGCAAAAATCCATGCAGAATTGCCTTTGGCGATGGGATTTTTGCTTGGCCGTGGAACACTTTCTTACGGTCAGCGCAGTGAATGCGCAGACCTGTTGAATAGTTAAGAAATCCCATATAAAAAAATAGAGAATAAGAAAAAGGAGTACACGATTATGGCAAGAGAATTTATCGTACCGGGTCAGATCATTTCCGGTTCAGGCGCATTAAATATGGCAGAGACAGTATTAAAAGGACTGGGAAAGAAAGCCCTTATTGTTACAGATAAAGTGATGATCCAGCTTGGAAACTGTGCAAAAGTTGAGGCGGCTCTGAAAAATCAGGGGGTTGCATATGCGATCTACTCTGAGATCATAGGCGAGCCTACAGATACCATGATTGAAAATGGCCTGAAATTATACAAAGAGGAAGGCTGCGACTTCCTGGTAGCCCTGGGCGGAGGAAGTCCCATTGATTCCATGAAAGCCATCGGTTCTCTGGTTATAAACGGAGGAAATATTTCTGATTACATGGGAAAAGTGATTGATGTGGAGGTACCTCCTATGGTAGCGATCCCCACCACAGCAGGGACCGGTTCTGAAGCTACACAGTTCACGATCATCACAGATACAAAGAAGAATATCAAAATGCTGTTAAAGGGCAAAGTCCTGATGCCGAGCCTGGCCATCATTGACCCGCAGTTCACCATGACCGCACCGCCTAAGATCACAGCAGCTACCGGTCTGGATGCATTATGTCACGCAGTGGAAGCCTACACTTCCAGAAAAGCACAGACACTTTCCGATACTTTTGCTATGTCAGCAGTAAAACGTATCTTCAAATATCTGCCGGCAGCATTCAAGGACGGCAGCAATGAGGAAGCCAGAGTACAGATGTCTGTAGCAGCTCTTGAGGCTGGTATCGCATTCAACAACGCATCCGTTACCATTATCCACGGAATGAGCCGTCCAATCGGCGCCCTGTTCCATGTAGCACATGGTCTTTCCAATGCCATGCTGTTAAAAGAGTGCCTGACCTTTGCACTGGAAGGCGCATATGACCGTTTTGCAGAACTGGGACGCGCAGTTGGCGTTGCAGCAGATACGGATTCTGACAAAGAAGCAAGTGAAAAATTCCTGGCAGCAGTGGATGCTATCGCAAAAGAGCTGGAAACACCTACACTGGCTGAATTTGGGATTGATAAAGACGAGTTCTTTAAAGTGATCGATAAGATGGCATTTGATGCTATGGACAGCGGAAGTCCACAGAACACTATGAGGGATGTTACTGAGGATGATGTGAAACAGATTTATAGGAATTTGTGGTAATTCAATAGATAGTATGAAGCTCCAGGGACCGGTGGGCGTATCGGTTTCTGGGGCTTTTTTGAGGAACAGATGGGGAATGGGAATGGGAATGGGAAGGCGGACGGAAGTGATTGGGAGAGGGCCGGGGGAGGGAGAAACCTGTGAGCGAAGCGTTCCGCTGCCACGGAGCTAACCTGCTCCCATCTACTAAATTCATCGGCAAAGGCCTCTTCATTAAGTAGCTGGGGCAGGTGGATCTCCGCGGCGCTCCACTAAAACATCGCTCACAGGTTTCTCCCTCCCCCGGCCCTCTCCCAATCACTTCCTGTTCTTCACTGACCGCGGGTTTGCTAGATGATTTACTCTTATAGAATCAAAGGCAAGAGATGAAAGTCTATATGCAATGGTTTTATACTTCCGGCAGAGAAAACCAGGGTTGTTGGGGGTAGGGGCTGTGCTCCTGTGGCAGACATTGCGGGAGAGAGCCTGAAAATCCAGCGCTTACGGAGACTTGGCGCGAAGCCTTTGCTGAGCGTCTTAGCCGCAGTTAGCGCTTAGTTGAAGGGGAACGAAGCTGGCTGCCACAGGAGCACAGCCCCCACCCCCAACAGCCCGTCCGTATTGTAAAAAAAACTCTGCCATCACACACAGTATTGTAAGAAATAGCAGAAAATGTTAAAATTAGGACAGAAAAAACAAAATGAGGGAATGTGGAATGCGAAAGCGTAAGAGATGCCTTCTTCTGGCTGCAGTGTGCCTGTTATGTATTGGCGGCTGCGCCGGGAAGGATGTGCAAGAACCGGAAGGGGAGTTTATCATAGGGGTTGTGACAAAATCCAGAAACAGCGAATACTGGATGTCCGTCAATGCCGGTATGGAGAAGGCTGCCAAAGAGATGAACGTGAAAACAGTCATTCTCTCCCCAGACACCGAGACGGATAAAAAAATACAAAAGAAAATGATCCGGGACCTGCTGAAAATGAAGGTGGATGCCTTGGCTGTGTCCCCCATTGATTCTAATGATAATCAGGACTATTATCTGCAGGCTCAGGAACTGGAGATCCCGGTATACTCTTACGATACCCCCATTGCGGATGTGGAGGTACCCTATATTGGCATTGACAATGAGAAAGTGGGGTATGAGCTTGCCAAGGTTCTTGCTGAGGAGATGGGGCATAAAGGGAATATTGCCATCATTGCAGGCAGCAGGGAACAGACGTCCCACGAAAAAAGGATTGCCGGGTTTGAAAAGTATATGGAGCAGGAACCGGATATGCATATTGAGGTGGAGAAGAGTGGGTACAGCAACCTGCGGGTGTCGGAACAGGAGATGGCCGAGATCCAGAGCAACTATCCGGATCTGGACGGTATTATGACCACCAGCGCAGTGACGGCGCTGGGGCTTGCGGAGGCTACCAAAGGAAGCGGTATTGCCATAGCCTCTGTGGATGACCAGGAGGATGCTATCCGGGCAGTGGAGGAAGGACGCATCACTGTGCTGGGCGCCCAGTCCGGCTATGATATCGGATATGAGACCGTGAAATATATCGTGAATGATAAAAAAGGGGTAAAACAGGACCGGGAAAAGATTTTGGTCACACAAATACTGACCCGGGAAAACGTGGAAGATTACCAGAACCTAAAAAAATGACACAAAAATCTAAAAATAATCCCAGTCATAAAGCGGGAGGCGGAGTCGTGCTGAAAAATGGGAATATTTTTAGAACCATATAAGAAAAAACGTAAAAATAAAACTAAGGAATCTAAAATTTCTATTACTAGGATTTTCCCTGCAAAAAGGTAAAATAAAATCATCAAAAGGATGATTCAAAGAAAGGCAGGGAAATAAAATGGGAAAAGAATTAGCGCAAAAAATAACCGGAGGCAAGCTGTCGTGGGGAACCAGACTGTCTTATGCCAGCGGTGATGTGGCGTGTAACGTTGTGTTCGGAATGATCGGCACGCTGCTTACTCTGTTCTACACAGATTATGTGGGAATCAGCCCGGCTACCGTAGGTTTGATGATGCTGCTGTCAAGGCTTTTTGACGGTGTGTCTGACCTGATCATGGGTGTTATCGTGGAACGTACCAATTCCAAATGGGGAAAATCAAGACCGTGGATCCTCTGGATGAGCGTACCCTTTGCTTTGTCGGCAGTTCTGCTGTTCACAGTGCCGCATACCACAGGAATGCTTCAGTTCCTCTATCTGTTCGTAACTTATAACTTCTGTACAACAGTCTGTTATACAGCCATCAATCTTCCTTACGGAAGTCTCTCAGCCATGATGACCAGGGTTTCTTCTGAGAGAGATATGCTGAGTGTTGTGAGAATGGGACTTTCCCCTATCGGTAAGATCATTGCTGCAACCTGTACACTTCCAATCGTTAAATTGTTTGGAGATGACCAGGCAGCATGGGTTAAGACAATGTCCATCTGGGCAGTTCTGGCATTGATCCTTCTTCTTGTATGCTTCTTCAAATGTGAGGAGACAGTCAGGATCGAAGCCAAAGAAAAAGCAGCGAAAGTACCTCTTGGAAAAGGCTTTGCAGCACTTTTCAAAAACCAGTATTTCTGGGCTGTTCTGGTATTGTGGATGGTACAGAGTGTTTCCTTTGGTATCTCCGGAACCATTTTACCGTACTACTGCAAATACATATTCGGAAATGACACATGGATGTACAGTGCACTGTTCCTTACGGAGACATTGACACTGGTAGCAGGTATCTTCGCCTGTACACCGCTTATCCGTAAGTTTGGAAAACGTAATATCGCTCTTGTAGGTTCACTGATCGCACTGGCAGGACAGCTTCTGTTCTTCCTGAATCCTTACAGCTTCCCATGGATGGTGATGAGCTGCGTGGCACGTGCCATCGGCCTGGCTCCTCTGAATGCAGTTGTATTCGGTATGGTAGGAGACGTGGTGGAATTCGGACAGTGGAAAACACATATCAGACAGGAAAGTCTTATTTTTGCAGGTGGTTCCATTGGAACAAAAGTAGGCGCAGGACTTGCATCAGCAGCAATGACAGGACTTCTCTCTCTGGCAGGGTATGTAAGCTCCTCAGTGGGAACCGCAGTACAGCCGGAAACAGCGCTTAACATGATCGTGAACATTTATAAATTCGGACCAATTCTGATCGCAGTTGTGGCATTTGTTACACTTGCACTGTACAAATTGGATAAGATGTACCCGGACATTATGAAGGAATTAATTGAACGTGAATCAAGAGGGGAGTTATAAAATATGAAAGAGCGTACATTGATCACTATCAGCCGTCAGTATGGCAGCGGTGGTAAGGAAATAGCCGAACTGCTTGCAAAAAAAATGGAGACCCGCTGTTATGACAGACAGATTCTGTATTTGGCAGCAGAGAAACTGGGGGACTCAGACCTGGATATGGACACGATCCTGGATATGTCTTATAAAATGCCGGACAACAGCATGGGTTCCTTCATGGAGGGTGTGAATTCCCTGGGATATGAGACCATTCCTTCTTATAATAAGATGTACCGGGAACAGGCCAAAGTTATCCGCAAAATAGCGGAAAAGGAAAGCGCTGTATTCCTGGGAAGATGCGCCGATGTGGTTCTGAAAGATTTTCCGGAATGTTATAATTTCTTCATCTATGCAGACGAAGAATTCAGAAGAGAAAGAGCAAAAGAGTTTTATGGAAATAAATCCATCAAAGAACTGGAAAAAGAGAACAAAACCCGTGAACGTTATTACAATTACTATACAGGGCAGAAATGGGGAGAACCTCTGAATTATGACTTGATGATCAACACAAGCAGATTTTCCGTCCAGAAGGCAGCAGACCTTATCTGGGATTATGTGATGAGCAGTCAGGCTGAGTAACAGAAAAGAGGCGCAGCTGTTTAGCCACCTTCGTAGCAGGCGAAAAGTTAAGCAGGACCGCCTTTGGCAAAGTTCAATATACATTTTCAATTATATTCAATATCAAAGAAAGAGGTAAGTAAACATGAAAAAAGTAAAAGTAGGTATCGCAGGATTAGGAAGATTAGGAAAAGTACACGCAAATAATATTGCATTTAAGATTCCAAACGCAGAGCTGACAGCAGCCTGCTCCATTATGCCGGCAGAGCTGGAATACGCAAAAAAGGAGCTGGGTGTGAAAGAAGTTTATTCTGACTACCGTGAGATGCTGGAAAAAGCAGACATTGATGCAGTAGCGATCGTTACCACAAGCGGTGAGCACTGCTGGCAGATCGCGGCAGCTCTGGATGCCGGAAAGCATGTATTTTCAGACAAACCGCTGGGCGTTACGGTTGAGGAGTGCAAGCTGGCAGAGGAGGCGGTTGAGCGCCATCCGGAACTGGCATTCTTTTTAGGGTTCATGCGCCGCTTTGACCCTTCTTATGCTTACGCAAAGAAGAAAATTGAGGAAGGTGCAATCGGAACTCCATACATGGTAAAAGCTACCGGCATTGACCCGGAAGCACTGGTTGAGGGTGCAATCAAATTTGCAGCTACCAGCGGCGGTATCTTTATTGATATGGCGATCCATGACATTGACCTGATGAGATGGTTCTTAGGCTCTGACCCTGTGGAGGTTTATGCGACAGGAGCAACCTTCAAACACCCGGAATTCAAAGAAGCAGGTGATGACGAGACAGGTGTTGCTATGTACCGTTGTGAAAACGGCGCGCTGGGATTTGTACATGTGGGACGTACCGCAGCACACGGTTATCACGTTGAGACAGAGATCATTGGTACAGAAGGTTCTCTCCGCATCAGCCCGGTTCCAGAGAAAAACCTGTGCATGATTTATGACAAAAACGGTGCGGTTGTTGAGTGTGTCAGCGGATTCCCGGAGAGATTCGCAGAGTCTTATCAGTTAGAGATGCAGGAGTTTATCAACTGTGTAGAATCCGGCAGAAAACCGGAAGTGACCGTATATGACGGAACAAAATCCACCCAGATTGGCTTTGCTACTACAGAAGCATGGAAAAAAGGCGGAATCGTTAAAATCGAATACTGATCCGCACTCATATTGTTTAGAGGAAGACCTTTATAAATTCGGAAGTGTGCTGTTTTTTGCAGCACACTTCTGTTATTCGTTAAGGAAAAATTCCTTCTTATTGTACACAGGCCACTGTACCGGGAGGCGTTTTCATGCTGAAAGCATGAAAATCCCGAGGCAGCCAGCGCGATATGGGGCAGAATGCCCCATATCTGTGCATCGCGAAGCGTGTTCCTGGACACAGAGTGAACAATAACAAGTCCTTCGGACAGAAGGCGGATCAGTGGCTGCGGGGCGTGATTTCTAGTAGGTTCTATGTTATAATGTACGCATAAGCAACGTACATCAGCATGTATGGACAGCAAAGGAGAGAGTATGCGGCAAAGTATCAGAAGCAAGGTGCTGCTGGCAATTCTGGCGGTGACTATGGTTACCGCCTGTTCCATCACGGTGGTTTTTTATTTCAAATCAGCAGGTATGATAGAGGAGAATTATTCCACGAACCTCTATGGCAGGGTGAAGCAGACGGTCACATCCCTGGATGACTCCCTGCAGGAAATTTATTATATCAACGTAAAAGCGGCCAGTGATATTAATATGGTAAAATGCGTAAAAGAATACAGGGCATCAGGGGAAAATGAGGCGCTGGATGAGATCGCAGAACTTCTCAGAAATTACCGCACGGAATACAAGGACCTGAGTTCTCTTTATTTCATTTTTCCGGATGAGAGGATCGCCGTCACATCGGAGGATTATCCGGTTTGTAAAAGGGATATACCGGAGGACGAGATAGAAAAGATCCGCCGTGCAGAGGCGGAGGAGGCTGTCCCCATCATGTTTGGAGATATGGTCCATGAAACGGGAAAACAGCTTTCCTGCATCCAGTCAGTGGCTGATCAGGATGGCACTGTGCTGGGATATATGCTGGCAAATACAGAGGAGAGGACACTGTTCTATGAATATCTGGAACCCGTGTATGATGATAAGGTATCCCAGGCATTGATTCTGGATAAAAATAAAGAAATTGTCACAAGTAAGGATTATGAGAGTGTGGGACAGGTCTATGAAGGGAAAGACCGGCTCCCGGCAGTCAGCGGCATTGAGAATCAGGATGCAAAGGAAATCCGTATTTTTTACCAGGGAGCATTTTCAAAATGCGGTCTTTACATGGATATCCAGAAAAGCCAGGTCTTGCGGGATTTAAAGCAGATGCAGATTTTTTTGGTGGCCATTTTCTTTCTCTTTCTTATGATCGGGGGCATTCTTGCCACCTCCATCACGAGAGCCATGTACAAACCCATTAAGAATATGACAAATACGGTGGAAAAAGTCAGCAAGGGGGATTTGAGCCTTCGCGTAGATGTGACCACAGAGGATGAGATCGGAACTCTGTGCAGGGAATTCAATCACATGCTGGATAATCTGGAGGATTTGATCGCCAGAGTGATTGAGGAGGAAAGGCTGAAAAAAGACGCAGAACTGGAAGCACTGCAGTATCAGATCACCCCTCATTTTATGTACAACACGCTAAATTCCATCAAGTACGCTGCCCTGATCAAAGGGGAAAAGGAACTGGGGGCATTGATTGGGGATTTTGTGGAGCTGCTTCAGGCCAGCATCAATAAAAAAGGAACTTTTATTTCCGTGGCGGATGAACTGCATATTCTGAAGAATTATATTCATCTGCAGGAGTTCCGTTATCAGGGAAGTTTTGACGTGGAGTACGATATTGCCAAGGAAGCCTGCGGATGTTATATTCCGAGACTGATCCTGCAGCCTTTGGTGGAGAACGCCATACTCCATGGAATTGATATGAAGGGCGGCAATGGCCGTCTGATCATCCGGGGAAGAGTGGAAGGCACGCGTCTGACCCTGTCTGTCATTGACAACGGACGGGGAATGACAAAAGAGCAGATAGAGACACTGCTTTGCAGCAAAGCCAAGAAGACGAACGGTCTCAGCGCCATTGGAGTGCCCAATGTGAGGGAGCGTCTGGAGCTTTATTATGAGGCGGAGGGCGGTATTATATATGAGAGTAGTGAGAACGGGACCACTGCCACTATTTTCCTTCCGGCAGACAGGGAAGTGAATATTTGACAGACAGATAAATTGTGACAAAGGGGAAGATGCCTATGTTTCGTACATTGTTAGTGGATGACGATTTTTTGGTCAGGAGTTATTTGAAAACTCTGAGTGCCTGGGAAAAAGCGGGGTATGAGGTGGTAAAGGATGTGCAGGACGGCGAGGAGGCGCTGCACATTATGGAGGAAGAGAAGATTGATGTGGTCATCACAGACATCTCCATGCCGCTCATGGACGGTATTGAGCTTATACGGCATATCAGAGAAGAAAAGGAAAATATATACATTATGGTACTGAGCTGCCATGATGATTTTGAGTATGTCAAGGAGGCCATGCGCCTGGGGGCGGATGAGTATATTCTAAAAAACACCCTGGACGAGGACACGCTCTTTGAGATCCTGGAGAAGTCCAGGCATCAGATTGAGACAAGGCTTGAGAAAAGCAGCCGGCAGGAGCAGACCAGGAAACTGATACGAATGGGAAGCCATACTCTGAAATACCACTTCTTCAACGGCATCCTCTCCGGCACTTTAAACGGTCAGGAGAGGGAGGAAAAGCGGGCAGAAGCCGGTATCAGAGGGCGTTTCCAGAACAGTGCAGTCATTAATATGTTCATGCACGAATGGAATGACCAGAACCAGATATGGAGCCCTCTGGAGGCGGAACAGTATTCCCAGGGGTTCCGCCACGGGCTTATGACAGAGATGGAGGAGCTTCTGCAGGAGGACAGTGATCACGCGGAGATCATTTATCTGGGAGCAGGGATATTCTGCTGTTTTCTGGATATGTCATCTATGCGGAGAAGTTCGGTGATGCGTCAGCGCCTGACAAATGTGGCATCTGCCTGCTTTCGATACTGTAAAAAGGAGCCGTATCATTTCGGGATTGGCGTGAGCAATATCTGTATCGGGGAGGAAGGTATCCGTCAGGCATACCAGCAGGCCAGGGAAATGATGAAGCTGAGCTTTTATGATGACAGTGATATCCTCTATTTTGACAATGGGAAAGAAATCAGTTCACAGATGCCCGCTGCTGCGGAAGAATTGTTTGAACGGATAGAAATCCTGAAAGTGGGAAGAAAGCAGGAAGAACTGGCGGAAATGTGGAAGCGGGTAACAGACGCCTGCAAACGTTCCCACGTGGACGGAAAACTGGTCCTGCAGTGGCTCAGACGTCTGGATAAGAGGGCAGGTCTGGAGCGTAAGGCGGATTTTTACAGCAATGTGCACAGTATAGATGAACTGTGCAGGATTGCCGATCAATATGGACAGGACTTGTTTGCGGATAAGAAAATGACCGTTCCGCCCGGGGTATCAGGGGCAGTGCGCCATGCCATTGAATTTATCAACAGTAGCTACAAAAACCCCATCAGCCTTCAGGATGCAGCGGAGGCGGCCGGAGTCAATCCTGCCTATCTGAGTTATCTGTTCAAACAGGAGATGCAGATTGGATTTTCCAATTATCTGCAGGAGTGCAGAATGGAATGCGCGAAAGAACTTCTCTGCACGACCAATTATAAAATTAAGGATGTGGCGTCAGAGGCAGGATTTAATGATTACCACTATTTTTCCAAAACGTTTAAGAGGCTCAATGACTGCAGCCCGGCAGATTACCGGAGGGAACACCAGTAGCCGGGGAATCAGGGGACTTCTAAAAAAAAGACACAAAAATATTCCACATTCTCTGATGTGATGAAAACAACACATGAAAATACAACAAAGCTAAAAATATTTCCGATTTCAGACATGGTGAATCTCTGATATCCTTTATTTAAGAACAAAGGAACGGCCCGCTGGGGAGTTTGATAAGTAAAGGAGAATAGATCATGTTTAATAAGGAAAAAGTAAAATTAGGAATCGCACCGATCGCATGGACCAATGATGACCTTCCCGACCTGGGAAAAGAGAATACTTTTGAGCAGTGTGTCAGCGAGATGGCACTGGCAGGTTTCACAGGCTCAGAGGTGGGAAATAAATATCCGAAAGACCCGGAAGTGCTGAAAAAAGCTCTGGAACTCCGAGGAATTGAAATCTGCAACCAGTGGTTCTCTTCCTTACTGATCACAAAACCTTTTGAGGAGGTGGAAAAAGAGTTCCGCGCACAGCTTGCTTTTTTAAAGGCAATGGGTTCCAAGATCATCGGCGCGTCCGAGCAGAGCCACAGCGTGCAGGGAATGCAGGACACCCCTATCTTCGGCCATAAATACGTGATGAATGATGAGGAATGGGAGACCTTCTGCACAGGAATGAACAAGCTTGGCAGGATCGCAAAAGAAGAGTACGGGATCAGTCTGACATTCCATCACCACATGGGGACAGTGGTACAGGACCCGGAAGAGGTGGAGCGCATGATGGCCAACACAGACCCGGAATATGTAAGCCTGTTATTTGATACGGGCCATTTCACCTACTGCGGGGCAGACCCTCTGGAGATGGTGAAGAAATACGTGGGCAGGATCAAACACGTACATCTGAAGGATATCCGTCCGGAAGTGGTGGAGAAAGTAAAGAAAGAGAATTTAAGCTTCCTGGAAGGCGTGCGCCTTGGAGCTTTCACCGTACCGGGTGACGGCTGCATAGACTTTGAACCGATCTTCAAAGTGTTGGAAGATGCAGGATATGAAGGGTATATGCTGGTGGAGGCAGAGCAGGATCCTGCAAAGGCCAATCCACTGGAGTATGCCGTGAAGGCAAGAAAATTCATTGCTGAGAAGACAGGACTTTAAAAACGGTATGTACTGTCCTGACGGAGATCGCAGCCTCCCAAAGGACAGTTTATATACAATAAATGCCCCTCTAATTGAATGATCACAGGTAACGATTCAGTAAGTCTATCCGTTTACTGCTGGCAAATATTTCATTACAGAAGGTATCCTGTATGGAGTTTGCCTGTAGCTGTGAAGGCACGGAACCGTTATGATCGTGAAACAAAAAGATACTGCCGCAGAACAGGACCCAAAGGGAACTGTTTTGACGGCAGTATCTTTTTTTGTGGAATAGACTTGATGAGCCAGCTTTTTATTTGTCAGCTTAAAAATTTTACCCCGACCATGAGCAGTCCCAGAAGAGACAGCACTACGCCGGTGACGCGGTTAAGGGTTTTTGCAGGTGCTTTGTTTGCAAACAGAGCGGCAACCCTGGCGCCCAGAAAGGTAAACAGGATGCAGAAAAACAGTGCGCCTAGATCGGGCAGAGAACCATCAATGAAGAAATGGGAGGCAGCGCCTGTAAATGCGGTGAAAGCCATAATAAATACGCTTGTGCCAACAGCTGTCTTCAGTTCATAGCCCAGTACGCTTGTAAGAATGAGGAGCATCATCATACCGCCGCCGGCACCAATGAATCCGCATATAAAACCAATGACAGCTCCGCACAGAAGGGACTGTATGATCTTGGTCCTCTCACTTTTCTTTTCCTGTGCGCTTTTTTCTGTCATGACAGGGCGTATGATAAATTTAATACCCAGGAGCAGTGTCATGAATACAGAAAAGTTGCCCATGGTGGTGCCGGGAAGCAGGGATGCAATGTAACTTCCGAACAGGGTAAATGCAAGGACAGAGAAAAGCATGATGATACCGTGCCGGACATCCAGGTTTCCATGCTTTTTGTAGGTATAGGCTGAGACCGCAGATGCCAGTACATCGGATGCCAGGGCGATTCCCACGGCCTGATAGGGGTCAAAATGCAGGAAAGTGATCAGCATGGGGGAAATCACGGCAGCAGCGGATAGTCCGGCAAGTCCGGTTCCGATACCTGCCCCCATACCTGCAAGAAGATATACAATTAGTTTCAGAATCATTTTAAAGTGCCTCCTTAATGTTTTTCGCAATTTGTTGAAATGCCAGTCTGACTTCTTTTTTTCTTTCTTCCGGGATATCCCGGGTGATCAGGATAAAAACTTCCTCCTGGGATTTTTTTAAATCGGCAAGTGCAGTGCCGGCCTCCGCAGTAAGCCGCAGATGTGTGATCCTTCGGTCCTTTAAATCCGTTGAGGTGGTCAGATAGTTTTTTTGGACCAGTATCTCTATGGATTTGGAGACGTAAGATTTTGCAATCCCCCGGACATTTACTATGTCTCTGGCTGTGTCGAAACCGGGATTGTTGCAGAGGAAGAGGAGGATGTCGGCCTCTGTTTTGGAAATTTCATAGGGGGCTGCGGCTTCGCCTATTTTCCGTGAATATAGCTGGTGGAAAAGCCAGCTTGTTGTTAGAGTGTCACTTAGTGTGTTCATTGGTACCTCCTGTTTGAAAAGGGTGGTGGAAGGTTCGCAAAATAGTTCTATATAAAACTGTTCTTTATAGAACTATTATACGAAAAATAGTTCAGATGTCAATAAGAAATTGGTTTTATTGTTCCTGCAGTGGCATCCGGCTTTTTATGCTGGAATCCAGATTGAACTGGAGGGGGAGACGGAAAATCTTTTTTTCGAGAGCGAGCATCAGTTGGGAACAAAGCCAAAGGAAATTGATGTAGGAATAATTTGACGAGGTAAAGACCATGTGCGAGGCATTGGAAGAATTGATGAAGGATGAACTAGAAGCAAAAAAATCAGAAGGAAAGGCGGAATCTGTATTGGAACTGCTGCATGACCTGGGTGAAGTGTCTGAAAAGCTGCGAGATCAGATCATGGGACAGAAGGATACCGAGATCCTGAATCATTGGCTTAAATGTGCGGCAAAAGCTGAGACAATTGAGGAGTTTGAGCAAAAAATGCAGTAAGGTTGACATAAACCGGTAACAGTGACATCCAAGTTACTGTTCGCAGGCCAATGTTCCGGGAGGTGTTTTGCGCAGCAATTCCCATATGAGAATGCGGATATCTCTTGCACATTCTGCAAGGGGATTATATAATAGGCATAGACATTGCGTGCCCAGGAACGCACACAGGGAGGCGCGCGAAAAGGAGACAGTATGGGAGTGACAATACGGCAGATAGCGGAGGCAGCCGGAGTCTCACGGGGAACTGTGGACCGGGCGCTTAACAACCGGGGCAGAATTAAGCCGGAAGTGGCTGATCGGATCAGACAGATAGCAGAGGAGATGGGGTATAAGCCCAACCAGCTTGGACGAGCCCTTTCCATGAGTAAAAATAATATTAAAATAGGGGTGATCCTTCAGGCAGCGGAGACACCTTTTATGCAGTGCGTCTTGGAAGGCATTGAGCGGGCGAAGGAGGAGGTAGACAGTCTGGGCGGCACGGTGATCCTATGTAAGATTCCTCATATAAGCTGCAGTGATACCATAGATGCCATGGAGTATATGAGAAAAGAAGGGGTCAGCGCCATCGCCATGGTACCTATTGAGGAGGATGAGATTAAAGATCATATCAACCTTTTTGTAGAGGAATACCATATTCCGATCGTGACGTTTAACTCAGATATGGAGGATACCAGGCGTCTTTGTTTTGTGGGACAGAATGCGTTTCAGTGCGGACGTGCCGCTGCCGGCCTGATGGGAGAACTGGTGGGGGGCTGCGGAAAAGTAGCTGTTATATCCGGATATAGTTCTAACCCGTCTCTGAGTAACCGTGTTCTCGGTTTTGATTCGGAGCTGAAAGCTAAATACCCGGATATTGAGCTGGTGGGACCGGAATATTGTTTTGAGGATAATCATCTGGCAGGACAGGCAACAGAAAAAATCTTGAAAGAAAATCCGGATCTAAAGGGAATTTATATGACCTCCCACGGTGAGGAGGGAGTGTGCCGGATGCTCTCAAAATACGGCAGGGCAGGTACAGTCAAGATGATCGCCAACGATTTTATGGGGAAAAACTATGAACTGATGCGGGAGGGAAGTATCCATTTCCTGATCGGACAGGATGCCCAGATTCAGGGATATGAGCCTGTCATGATTCTTTTTCGGCTTCTCTTTAATGGAGAGCAGCCCAAAGGGGAGCTGCAGTATACGGAGATTTTCATCAGGAATGAATATACCATACCGGAAGATATTTGAGAGGTTCACACTCCGGAAGAGACGGCTTATTTTATGTCAGCCGTCCTTCCGGAGTGTTTTTTGGTAAAATTGAATAGAATTATTATGGTAAAATTGTACAATTTCCCGGGTTGCGTTTTCGGGCACGCAGTGCTATTATAACATTATCAGCAATGCGTGTTCGGGCACACGAAGAGAACACACAAATATATCTCAAAATATAAAGGAGAAGAAAAAAATGGTAAAAGTAGGTATTATCGGAGCAGGCAGAATCGGAAGAGTACATATCACAAGCATCAGCACAAGAGTAAAGGACGCTGTTATCAAAACAGTTGCAGATCCGTTCTTAAATGATGAGACAGCAGCATGGGCTAAAAGTATGGGTGTGGAGCACACAACAAAAGATTACAAAGAGATCATCAATGACCCGGAAATTGACGCTGTGTTGATCTGTTCCTCCACAGACACACATTCTCCAATCTCCCTGGAGGCAATCAAAGCTGGAAAACATGTTTTCTGTGAAAAACCGATTGACCATGATGTAGATAAGATCAAAGAAGTAATCGAAGCTCTGGAAGGAACCAACCTGAAATACCAGGTAGGATTTAACAGAAGATTTGACCATAACTTTGAGGCTGTTCAGCAGGCTGTCGCAGCGGGCAAAGTCGGCAAACCGGAGATCATCAAGATCACTTCCCGCGATCCGGAGCCGCCCAGCATTGACTATGTAAAAGTTTCCGGAGGTATGTTCCTGGATATGACCATCCATGATTTCGATATGGTACGTTTCCTGGCCGGCTGTGATGCCACAGAGGTTTATGTGCAGGGTGCCAACCTGGTTGACCCGGCTATCGGAGAAGCAGGGGATGTGGATACGGCAGTTATCACCTTACAGATGGAAAACGGCGCTATCGCTGTGATTGACAACTGCAGAAAGGCTGTTTACGGATATGACCAGAGAGCAGAAGTATTCGGCTCTGAGGGAATGGTTGCAGTCAGCAATGACAGCCAGTCATCCGCAGTGATCAGCAACGCTGACGGTGTGACAGGAGAGAAGCCGATGTTCTTCTTCCTGGAGAGATACATGGACGCATACGGAAAAGAGATCGGAGCATTTATTGATGCCATCGTAAATGACAAAGAAACGCCTCTGAATGTTATGGATGGACTGAAACCGGTACTTATGGGACTGGCTGCAAAGAAATCCTGTGAGGAGCACAGACCGGTTAAGATTTCTGAGATCATGTAATTAAGAGCAGGCATACTGCTGATTTCCCTCCGGCTGTCAAAAGACAGCTGGGCGGGCTGAAAATATCCCTTTGACAAAGACAGGAGAGCAGATCATGTTTAATAAAGAAAAAGTAAAATTAGGTATTGCACCCATCGCATGGACCAATGATGACCTTCCCGACCTGGGAAAAGAAAATACCTTTGAGCAGTGTGTCAGCGAGATGGCGCTGGCAGGCTTCACAGGCTCAGAGGTGGGAAATAAATATCCGAAAGACCCGGAAGTGCTGAAAAAAGCCCTGGAACTCCGCGGCATTGAAATCTGCAACCAGTGGTTCTCTTCCTTCCTGATCACAAAGCCTTTTGAGGAGGTGGAAAAAGAGTTCCGCGCACAGCTTGCTTTCTTAAAGGCAATGGGTTCCAAGATCATCGGCGCGTCCGAGCAGAGCCACAGCGTGCAGGGAATGCAGGACACCCCTATCTTCGGCCATAAATACGTGATGAATGATGAGGAGTGGGAAACCTTCTGCACAGGAATGAACAAGCTTGGCAGGATCGCAAAAGAAGAGTATGGGATCAGTCTGACATTCCATCACCACATGGGGACAGTGGTACAGGACCCGGAAGAGGTGGAACGCATGATGGCCAACACAGACCCGGAATATGTGAGCCTTTTATTTGATACGGGCCATTTCACCTACTGCGGGGCAGACCCTCTGGAGATGGTGAAGAAATACGTGGGAAGGATCAAACACGTACATCTGAAGGATATCCGTCCGGAAGTGGTGGAGAAAGTAAAGAAAGAGAATTTAAGCTTCCTGGAAGGCGTGCGCCTTGGAGCTTTCACCGTACCGGGTGACGGCTGCATAGACTTTGAACCGATCTTCAAAGTGCTGGAAGAGGCAGGATATGAAGGGTATATGCTGGTGGAGGCAGAGCAGGATCCTGCAAAGGCCAATCCACTGGAGTATGCCGTGAAGGCAAGAAAATTCATTGCCGAAAAGACAGGCTTATAAAAATTGTTACCTCTGAATTGAAAATTGATCATATTGAAAACAGCCGTAACTGTTAATCTGCTGAACAGTTACAAACGGCCAAAGGTACCGCTTCCTGATGGAGTCGGTGCCTTTGGCTGTTTTTCCCCTTTATATTATGGCAGGAATGAGGGAGGGGTACCCATGAGTCATGCCAGGTGGACAGAAATTCCGTATTCTCTGCAGTAATCCTCATATTCCACGGTAAGCGCCTGGTCTGTGATCACATGCTGTACTTCATTTAAACGGCAGTAAGTCATCAGGGCGAATTTTCCGAATTTTGTATGGTCAGACAGCAGATAGCGTGTCCGGCTGTTCTGGATGACTGCTTTTTTTACGGCATATTCCTCAGCGGAGGCATTGGTCAGGCCGTTTTCAATGGTGACACCTGTGGATGCCATAAACGCTTTGGTAATATTAAATGTGCGCAGATATCCCGGAATCTCGCTTCCCACAAAGGAGAGTGTGTCCCTGTTTAGTATGCCGGGCAGGGAGATAACCTGCAGATTGGGGTATGGAACCGCGCGGATAAAAATCTGCAGGCTGTTTGTGATGATGGTGCAGTTCAGGTGTGACAAACAGTCCACCATATTCAGGCAGGTGGTACCTGTGTCAATATAGATCACATCTCCGTTCTCAACAAAGGATGCGGCTTTTTTTGATATGGCGTCCTTCTCAGCACTCAGAACCGTGTGGCGCTGTTCATAGGGCAGCAGCCGTGTGTCAGAGGCCTGCTGTGTGCTGACCACACCTCCGTACACTTTTTCCACAGTTCCCTTCTTTACCAGATCGTCAATATCCCTTCGTATGGTATTTTTGGATACATTAAATTTTTCACACAGGGTATCCAGGGGTACCGATTTTTCCTGTTCGATGAAAGCTTCAATTAAATCAATTCGTTTTGTGCGCATGATTATGTCCTTTCAGAGTGATTGTTCGATCAGGTCTGCGCATTTCCTGCGCGGACCGTATGAATGCGTGGGTGCAGGAAGCATCCGGCCCATCGCAAAGCGATTTCTAATGGTGGGATATCTGTAACAGTCTAAATCATTGCTTTCTGCCGCCCCTTATGAAGATTACATTCCGGAACAGTTACCTAATTTAAATGGATTCTGATATAAGTATAGTATATTTTGGGTAAGTTGTGAAGAGATAAATGAAAAAGATGTAAAATATAATCAAAATCTATTGACTAAATACCCAAAAGATGCTATTTTAAATACAAAGAGATAACCAATATTTAATAAAAAGTTTATCAAAGGAGGAAGGGAAGCTATTATGACAGGAAAAGCAAATTCTAAAACAAAATACCTGATTCTCATATTTGGTGCCTTTGCAGTATTTTTTACAGGGTATCCCCATATCTGGTCCATCTACCAGCCATATGCCATGGAGCTGACCGGCTGGAGCCAGAGTCAGGCATCTATGTGTTTCTATCTGTATTTTGTCACATTTGTACTGGGTAATATTTTCGGCGGCCGTATTCAGGATAAATACAGTCCCAGGATAGCAGTGATCTTCGGAGGCGGCATTTTCACAGTGAGTGTTCTGCTCTGTGCGCTGGCACTTCGCCCGTCACCTATGATGATGTATTTTACCTATGGGATTTTGCAGGGATTTGGACAGGGTATGATCTATACCACTATCATCTCCACTGCACAGAAATGGTTTCCGGGAAGAACCGGGTTCGCTTCAGGCGTCATTGTGACAGCCAACGGCTTGTTTGGATTTTTTATGGCACCATTTTCAAGAGCATTGCTCTCAGGCCAGGGGATTAAAGTGACATTTCTTGTGATCGGTGCTATGATAGGCATCTCCTGGATATTTGCAAGTATTTTTATTAAAAATCCGGATAGTGAACATAAGACAGGGGAACATGAAGTCCACAGATATGAGGGAAAACAGTATTCCTCCATGGAAATGATCAAGACCAAAAAGTTTTATTTCCTTCTGGCAACCATGCTGTTCGGCCTGATCCCATACCTTATTTTATCCCCCCTTTCCCAGACTGTTCAGATGGACAGGGGAATCGCATCAACCGTGGCAGTGGCAGCAGTTATGGCAGGTTCAGTATTCAATGCGGGGACACGTCTGGCACTCCCCACAGCAGCAGATAAAGTGGGCAGAATCATATGCCTGAAGGTGGTTCTGGTGGTGGCAGCGGCAGCCATGGTGCTGCTGGTCATAGCTCCGGCAGCCGTCACAACCGTGTGCGTGGTATTGGTATATGCATGTTACGGCGGTATCATGGGCAGCTTCCCGTCACTGACAAGCAACATTTTCGGCATGGCACATTCCGGTGAAAATTATGGATACGTTATGCTGGGTATCGCAGTTGCCACACTGGGCGCCCCTGCGATCACAAATACAGTTCTCGGACAGGGATATGACATCAATGTGGTATTTGCCATCGGAGCTGTCTGCGCGGCAATCTCCTTCCTGTTCCTGCTTCTTCTGGAAAGGGAAATGAAAAGGGAGAAAGCAGAGGCTGTGGCAATGGGAACGAAAAGTTTTGCGAAATAAATTTATTGATATAAAGGAGAGGAAAAAATTATGGCACTGGTAAAAATGAAAACATTACTGGAAAATGCAGCAAAAAACAACAGAGGATGCGGCGCGTTCAGCGTAGGCAACATGGAAATGGTAAAAGGAGCTGTCCGTGCAGCCGAGGAGCTTGATACTCCCATCATCTTACAGATCGCGGAAGTCCGTCTGAAACACTCCCCTCTTGATCTGATGGGACCCATGATGGTGCAGGCAGCCAAATCTGCAAAGGTGGATATTGCAGTGCATCTGGATCACGGCCTTACCTTTGAGACGGTGCAGAGAGCTTTGGAACTGGGCTTCACTTCTGTGATGCTGGATGCCTCCACACTTCCTTTTGAAGAGAATATTGCAAACACCAAAAAGGTTGTGGAGCTGGCTGCAAAATATGGCGCGACCGTGGAGGCAGAGCTTGGCCTGGTAGGCGGCAGTGAGGACGGAAGCTGCGACCACGGCATCCGCTGCACAGACCCGGATGATGCCAAAATATTCGCGGAGCAGACAGGTATCGACGCCCTCGCGGTGGCCATCGGAAATGCACACGGAAATTACCCGTCAGCACCAAAGCTTGCCTTTGATGTATTGGAGCAGATTCACAATAAAGTGGATATCCCTCTGGTGCTTCATGGCGGCAGCGGCATCACAGATTCTGATTTCCAGAAGGCCATCTCTCTTGGGATCAAGAAAGTGAATATTGCCACAGCAAGCTTCAACTGCCTGACAAAGAAAGTGGAAGAGTACATTGCCGCTGAGGGGAAACACAATTATTTTGACTTGAATGAAGCCATGGTGCAGGGAACATATGAGAATGTGAAACATCACATTCGGGTATTCAACATGATAAAGTGAGGATCTTCCCACCTTTACAGGTGAAGAGATGAATCACCGAAAACAAGATCAACGGCAGTGTTGGGCGGAGCAGGCACAGTAAGGGAAGTATGTATTGATAGAAAATAAAGCACCGGATAGCAGTGTAAGCTGTTGTCCGGTATTTTAAAACAGTAACGGGGAAATGGTGGTTTACATAAAGAGAGAAGAGGTTTGTGAGGGAGATATTGTGAAAGAGAATAAAACCGGTGCAAAGACAAAATATCTGATACTGATATTTGGCGCCTTTGCCATATTTTTTACAGGGTATCCGCATATTTGGTCTATCTATCAGCCGTATGCCATGGAGCTTACCGGCTGGAGCCAGAGCCAGGCCAGTATGGGATTTTATCTGAGTTTTCTGGCATTTGTGCCGGGAAATATTATCGGAGGAAGGATACAGGATAAATCCAACCCCAAAATTGTGGTGACAGTGGGAGGCGGGATATTCGCGGCAGGTATCCTGCTGTCTGCTTTTTCCATGCGGCAGTCTCCGGTCATGCTGTATCTGACCTATGGGATCATGCAGGGATTCGGACAGGGAATGATTTATACAACAATAATATCCACTGCCCAGAAATGGTTCCCCCACAGGACAGGTTTTGCCTCAGGAGTCATTGTGACGGCAAACGGTCTGTGCGGATTTTTTCTGGCACCCTTAAGCAGGGTGATGCTGGCAGAAAAGGGGATCAAATTCACGCTGCTGGCAATCGGTTCCGTGCTGACTCTGGCATGGATTCTGGCAAGTGTTTTTATCAGGAATCCGGAAACAAGAAAGATAGGACCGGGAGGAAAAAAACAGACCGCTGCAGCCATCAATAAGGGCCGTCAGTATACTTCGGGTGAAATGCTGCGGACAAAGAAATTTTATTACTTGCTGGCAGTCATGCTGTTTGGGCTGATTCCCTATCTGATCCTGTCCCCCCTGTCCCAGACCGTACAGATGGACAGAGGGATAGCATCATCTGTAGCAGTGACGTCTGTCATGGCGGGGTCTGTCTGCAATGCGGCTGCCCGGCTTCTCCTGCCTACTGCTGCAGATAAAGTGGGGCGTACCATCTGCCTGAAAGGTGTGCTGGCTGCCATTGTCCTGGCTATGATACTTCTGATAACCGCACCGGCACCTGTGACAACCGTGTGCGTGATACTCATGTATGCCTGCTACGGTGGGATCATGGGCAGTTTTCCCTCACTGGCAAGTTCCATTTTTGGTATGGAACATTCCGGGGAAAATTACGGGTATGTCATGTTCGGCATTATTGTGGCAACACTCAGTGCTCCTGCTGTTACCAATTCCGTGCTGGGTGCAGGTATGGATATCAATGTGGTATTTGCCATAGGCGCCCTGTGCGGCGGGGCAGCACTTGTATTTTTACTGCTTCTGGAGTGGGAGTTAAAAAAAGAGACGGCTGTACAGATGCAGCCCGGAATAGAATAAACACAGAGGAAAGAGGTCCGGTTTATGCTCCGGGCCTTTTTAGTGCTCTGTATTCTTTGGGGGTCATACTTGTATACTCCCGAAAGACTTTATTAAAGTAAGAGGGGGAGGAAAAACCCACAAATTCAGAAATCTTATTGATGCTCAGATTAGAGGTTATGAGCATTTTTTTTGCGTTGTCGACCCTGATCTGTATGATGGCTTTGTTTGGGGTGATACCGTATTCTCTTTTCAGGCAGCGTATGATATGGACCGGGTGGAAGTTAAAATAATCGGCAATGCTTTCCAGGGTGAGCTGTGTGTGAAAGTTTTGCAGTATGTATTCCATAATATTGGCAGCCAGCAGTTCCGAGGAATTTCTCTGGGGCTGGAAAACCTGCACAAAGCTCAGAAGCCGGAAGAAAAGCTCCTGGCATTCCAGGGGAGATAAAAGAGCCTGGTCCTGGGTCTCCTTCTGCTGGTATTTGTCTATATTGGCTGAGATCAACTTTGAAAATATGGATGTGAATTCACTGCTTTCCATGGGAGTCATTTTTTTATATAAGGGAAGGGTAAGCGTGCTTTTCCGGTCTGTATAGATACTCAGGGATTTCCGTTCTTCTTTCACCAGATGGAATTCCCGGGAGTATTGATAATCTCCCACACTTCTGAAATGAAGCCAGTCAAATTTAGTCTTTTCCGCCACTTTTTTGTGGCTGTAATG
Organism: Blautia hominis; assembly: GCA_002270465.1. Lineage (GTDB taxonomy): Bacteria > Bacillota > Clostridia > Lachnospirales > Lachnospiraceae > Blautia > Blautia hominis. The sequence goes on along the minus strand of NQOF01000007.1, from coordinate 78,449 downwards.
GGTGGAATCCGGTTTTAAGATAAGCAGTTCATTTTCCCGGAGATGATAAGCAGCATCTCCGTCGGTGATATAAAGTTCCCCATATTCAATAAAGATCAGATCAAAGATACCGATATTGCTTCTTCTGCCGTGCGCGTCTCCGGGGCGGTAGAGCGCAGACCCGGCAATAATGAAATGGGGGTAAGGGGGAGTAGAAAAGTTCACATATTCCATGACGGCCTCCTATCTGATATGTTTATATTTTAATATAATTATAAATGAATATTTGTTGTAAATCAACGATTAAAGAAAAAAATAACAAGATAATATGTTAAATTATTACAATTTTATGCTGTTAATATTTTACTATTTTGGGTAAAGAATATGAATTTACTTATAGAAAAAGCTTTTGTATAATATACCCAAGATATCGGTCCGATACAACGTAAAACATATCAAAATGCATAATGGAGCAGACAAAAGGGGTCTGCATCCCAGGAGGAAAATTATGAAAGCAGGAAAAATGAAAAAATGGGCAGCTCTTTCTATGACATCGCTTATGGCAGTTTCCATGCTGGCGGGCTGCGGCGGTGATGGCGGTTCGGGAGAAAAAAAGGACAAGGAAGCAGCATCCGGGAAGACAGAGATTGTTGTGTGGACCCGTGATTCCACCGTTGCTGCCGTAAAGAGCGCAGCAGAGAAATATAATAAACAGAACGATAAAGTGGAGATCAAGGTAGTGGAGCAGCCCGCGTCCCAGATGGCTGACCAGCTCTCCCTGGCATTGTCCTCTGACGAGGCGCCGGACATTGTGTCCCTGGACTGTACAAAAGTTCCCTACTTTGCATCCATAGGAGCTTTTGCTGATATTTCTGACAAGTATGAAGCGCTGGACTATAAGGATACTTTCAGTGAGGGCATGATAAAGTCAGGGCAGCTTGAGGGCAAGACCTACGCAGTGCCGTTTGCACCGGATGTCTCTGTACTCCTGTACAACAAAGACCATTACCAGGAGGCAGGACTGGACCCGGAAACCCCGCCCAAGACCTGGGATGAGCTGATCGCGTATTCCCAGAAGCTGACCACATCAGACCGGTACGGCTATGTCTATGCGGGAGGTGACGCAGGAGGACATATGTTTACGTTCATGCCCTATGTATGGAATAACGGCGGTGAGGTATTATCTGAGGACGGAAAGACATGTGAACTGGATACGGAAAATGCGGTTGCAGCCCTCTCCATGTTCAACGATTTGACGAACACTTATAAAGTCACGCCTCCAAGTGTCACCACATATTCCTGGAATGAAGCACAGGATGCATTCCTTACCGGGAAGGCCAGCCAGGTAGTGCTGGGAAGCGCGGCTATCTACTCCTTCATAAGCGGTGAGCACGATGATATGGACTGGGGTGCCTGTCTTCTTCCAAAAGGACCGGACGGTACGGAATATGCATCTTTCTCCGGCGGAGATTCCATTGGGATCACCTCCCAGTGTGAAGATGTGGATGCAGCCTGGGATTTCATCCGGTTTGGCCTTTCAGAAGAAGTGCAGGTGGATGAGCTGGCAAAAGGCGGCCTGCTTCCGGCAAGAAGCGATTTCTTTGACAATGAGTATTTTAACAATACACCGGAATATCAGGTACTGAAAGAGGCACTGGAAGTTGGACATACTCCGGTATCCCTGAAATATGATGAGATGTATGTGCCCATTCTGGAGGCTATGCAGACCTGTCTGAACGGAGAAAAGACACCGGAACAGGCATTTGGGGATGCTGCGGAGGCTATCAATAAAATCATGCAGTGATGGATAGGAGGGCCTGTCTGAGAGGGCAGGCACCCTCCCTAATAAGGAGATCTGATGAAGAGAGGACATAAAAAGAAAATATCGCTGGTATCCTATTTGTTCATACTCCCGGCATTGATATTGAATCTGATGTTTTTTGTATTTCCGTTTCTCCAGTCCCTGCTCATGTCATTCTATGACTGGCCGGTGCTGGGGGAAAAAACGTTTGTTTTTCTGGATAATTATATAAAGCTGTTTCAGGATTCCCAGTTTTGGAATTCACTGCTTTTTACCATGAAATATGCGGTTTTTGTAACCCCCTGCCTGTTTATTCTGGCTTTTGTCCTTGCGCTTATGATCAACGGAGCATTTAAAGGTGTGAATCTGTTCCGCTCTCTTTATTTCGCTCCGGTGGTCATATCCATGACCTGCTGCAGCATGGTATGGCTCTGGATCTACAATGATCTGTACGGGGTGCTGAACTATCTGCTCCAGACACTGGGAATCATACAGGACCCCATTCTCTGGATGAATTCCGCAAAGACATCCCTTCCTGCCGTGATCTTCATGGTCACCTGGAAAATGGCGGGATTCTCCATGCTGATCATCCTGGCAGCCTTCCAGTCCGTGGATGAACAGATTTATGAAGCTGCAAGTGTGGACGGAGCAAATAAAGTAAAACAGTTTTTCAGGATCACACTGCCGATTATCAAGCCTCACGCAGCTCTGGCACTGATCCTTTCCGTTATCGGTTCTGTCCTGGCATTTGAGCAGTTCCTGATCATGACCAAGGGCGGCCCGGCCCAGGATACAACCACCATTGTGCACTACATATATAACACATCATTTAAATACTTTAAGATGGGATATGGGTCTGCTATGACTATGATCCTGCTGGTTGTGCTGGGATTCCTGAGTTATTTTGAAAATAAGGTCCTGCAGGACCCCACGAAATAGAGGAGACGTATGAAGAGAGTGACGAAAAAAACCTGGATGAATACAGTTCTGGCAGTCATCTTTTTCCTGCCGCTGTACTGGACGATTGTGACTTCACTGAAGGATAAGACGGAGATTTACGGGACACCGCCCAGCTTGATCCCCAAGCATCCGACTCTGGCTAACTACATAAAGATCTTTACTCTGGATGACGGTCTGTACAGAGGATATCTGCTGAATTCCTTTATCATTACGGCAATCACTATTTTACTGGTAGTCTTTGTCAGTGTGCTTGCGGGATATGGGTTTTCCAAACTGCAGTTAAAGGGCAAGGGACTGCTTATGGCCTGTATCCTGGCGGCAATTATGATCCCGTTTCAGGCGCTGTTAAACCCGCTGTACTCCATTATGTCAAAACTGCATCTTTTGAATACAATTCCAAGCATGGTGCTGATCTACGCTACCTTCCAGTCACCGTTTTGTATTTATATGATGAAAAATGCTTTTGATATGGTGCCGGACAGTCTGCTGGAATCCGCCAAACTGGACGGTGCGGGGGCTTTCTCTGTGTTTTCCACAATATGCCTTCCGCTCACCTGGTCGTCTGTGGCGACCATTGCCGTATACGCGGCTTACACTACATGGAACGACTATTTGATCGCGCTGGTATTTGCCAACAGCAATTCCATCAAAACGTTCAATGTGGGACTTACCAACCTGGCGATCGGCCAGTACGGGACGGACTGGGGGCTTCTCACATCCAGCTCCATTATAGGCCTGCTGCCTATCCTGATCCTGTTTGTATTCCTGCAGAAATATTTTATTAAGGGAATGCTGAGCGGGGCATTAAAATAAAATGGCACCTTGGAGGAACGATTATGAGCAAGAAAACAGAAAAAAGATTACATACCTTTACCATACCTGAAGTAAAACCCCAGGGATGGCTGAAACGCCAGTTGGAAATACAGATGCAGGGGCTTACCGGTATTCTGTATGACATCTGGGACAGTGTAGGCAGCTATTCCGGATGGCTGGGCGGCACGGGGGAAAACTGGGAGAGGGCACCTTATTATCTGGACGGCCTGCTTCCTTTGGCCTATTATCTGGATGATACCCGGCATTGGGAGACTGCATGTAGGTTCGTGGAATGGACCCTGGGCAGCCAGGACGAGGAGGGCAATTTCGGCCCGATAGCCAGCAAGGATGACTACTGGTCCAGGTTTGTTATGCTGAAGGTCTTGATCCAATATTATGAGATCAAGAGAGACGGAAGGGTTTTGAAGCTTTTTGACAAATATCTTCAATACCTGTATAAAAGGATCCGGGAAGTTCCCATGAAGCAGTGGTCCAGCGCCAGGATTGGGGATCTGCTGTACTGTATCCGGTGGTATTGTGAGCAGGGAGAAAAGGAGCATATCCGTACAGAGGGGGATTCGTTTGACATCCATGCACTGGTGAGGATGCTCCGTGAGCAGGCGCTTGACTGGGCAGATATATTTGAGGATTTTCCATTTACCAGGCCCGCAGGTTATTATTATAACTGGGATAAGGAGTACAGCCATTTTTCATGTGAGGATTACCATGACACCATGAAATACCACGCCAATCATATCGTAAATGTGACCATGGGATTTAAATACCCGGCAATGCTGTCTTATTTCTTTGAGGACAGGGATTATGAGGCGATTTCCCTTGCAGGAATAGAGAATGCCCGGAAATATCACGGGGTAGCAAGCGGCGCTGTAAATGGGGATGAGCATTTGAGCGGAAATAACCCTTCCCAGGGCGCGGAACTCTGCTCCGTGGTGGAGTACATGTTCAGCCTTCAGACCATGCTGGAAGCCTTCGGACTTCCGGACTTTGCGGATCAAATGGAGCGGCTGGCTTACAATGCACTGCCTGCCACCATCACAGAGGATTTTATGGCCCATCAGTATGTGCAGCAGGCGAACCAGGTGCTGGTCAGCAGGGCAAAACGATGCTGGTTCAATAACAATGAGGAGTCCAATATGTTTGGACTGGAGCCGAATTTTGGCTGCTGCACAGCAAATATGCATCAGGGCTGGCCGAAGTTCGTGAAGAGCCTGTGGTACAGAGCGGAGGATCTGGGATTGGTTTCCATGGTATTTGCCCCTTGCAGTCTGGAGACAGAGGTGGAGGGAAGAAAGATATGCATCAGGGAGGAGACCGAATATCCCTTCAAAGATAAAATTACATACCACGTGGAGGAAGCCTCCCATGAAAACCTGGAATTTGGTATCAGGATCCCTCAGTGGTGCACCAGCTATAAATTATACAAAAACGGAACTTGTATAAAAGAAGAGGATCACAGAGAAAAGACAGGAGTCATAATACCTGTGTGCAGAGGGCTTAAGACAGGTGATGTGATCCGGGCAGAGTTTTCCATGGACATTGAAAGATCCTATTGGTTCCGCAACAGCATGGCAGTGGAAAGAGGTCCCCTGGTGTATGCCCTGGATATGAAAGAAAAATGGAAAACAGTAAAAGAGGTAGCCGGAGTCAGGGATTATGAGGTTTACCCGGAAAGTGCCTGGAATTATGCATTGGAAGAAAATCCCGCTTTTGAAGTCAGCATAAACCCAGTGGGGGAAACACCTTTTTCAAAAGCGCATCCCCCGGTGAAGCTGAAAACGAAAGGGCGGCGGCTGGACGCCTGGGAGCTGGAAGCAAACAGCGCGGGAACCCTTCCCACCAGTCCCGTACGTCCGGACGGTGAGGAGGAAGAGATTGCTCTGATCCCTTATGGCTGCACAAAGCTGAGAGTCAGTCAATTTCCATGGTACATAAACGAGGACAGATAAATGCACCTGAAAGGGAAAGTAAAATACTATGCAGGGAAGTTTTCTGGTCAGGATGAGGAAGTCTGCAGACAGGAGATTGACAATGCACATGCCGCAGCCTGGATGGAGGAACACATTCCCCTGCTGGACTGCCCGGATCCGGTCATAGAGGAAATCTATTATTTCCGCTGGTGGGTTTACCGGAAACATATAAAAAGAACCCCAGAGGGATATATCATCACAGAATTTCTTCCGGAAGTCCCCTGGTCCGGTGCTTATAACGCCATATCGTGCGCAGCAGGCCATCATCTGATGGAAGGGCGCTGGCTCAGGGGCGGTGAAAAATATCTGAGGGATTACTGCATCTACTGGTTCAAAGGAAGCGGCCGCAAATACGAGCGGGATTACAGCAACTGGCTGATTCACGCAGTTTACAGATTCTGCAGAACAACAGGGGATCACAGCCTGGCGGCAGACTTGTTTCCCAGCATGGAAGAAAGCTACGAAAAATGGAAAGCGAAAAACATGCATAAATGCGGCCTGTTTTGGTCCTCAGACGACCGGGACGGTATGGAATTCTCTGCAGGGGGCAGCGGACTCCGTCTTACCTTAAATTCTTATATGACAGCAGCGGCCTATGCGCTCTTCCATATGGCAAAATGGACAGGAGACCATTTTGCGCAGGAGAAATATCTTGAAGAGGCAGAACAGCTATGGGGAAGAATACAGACATTGCTCTGGCAGCCGGATTTGAATTTTTACAGAGGAATACAGGCAGAAAGCAGAGACCCAGATCTGGGCAGCTTTACGGAAATGGATGAGATCAGCGGTTATCTGCCCTGGTACTTCGCTTTGCCGCATCTGTTTGAGGGCAATACCCAGGCGGAAAAAATGGGGAGGTCCTTTTCCTGTCTGCTGGACAGTGCATGTTTTTATGCGCCCTATGGGCCAAGAACCTGCAGCCCTTATCCCGGATACTTAGAAAAAACGGTCAATCACCCATGTCTGTGGAATGGCTATTCCTGGCCCTTTTCCACATCACAGACCCTGACCGCAGCGGCAGAATACCTGCAAAAGTGCAGGGAAAATAGAAGAGACACCGGATTCGGAAAAAAAGGATATACGGATTTACTCCGCTTGTATGCAGATTCTCATTATAGGCTGAACAAAGATGGTCAAAAAATCTGCTGGATAGATGAGAACCTGCATCCCGAAACGGGAGAATGGGAAGCACGCAGTTTTTTAAAAGAACGGGGATTCCCAAAGGAAACGGGAGGATATGAGCGGGGAAAAGATTACAACCACTCCACCTTCTGTGACCTGCTCATCAGCGGCACAGCAGGGATCCATATGTATGAAGAGGGAAAACTGATCATATCTCCTTTGTTGGACGAAGACTGGAACTATTTCAAGCTGACAGATGTTCCGGCAGGAGGGCATTTGGTGTCAATCCAGTATGATAAGAACGGCCAACGATATGGCAGCCCATCCGGATTTCAAATATCTGTGGACGGAAACGTACAGGCCCGGTTTGAGAACGTCCCTGAATCTGTCACCCTGCCCATACAGAAAAAGAAATAAACAGCTATGAAACAAGGCTGAGGGAACGCATCACCTGCGTTCCCTCAGCCTTATTTTTCCTCTTCTCTCTCCATAAAATCTCTGTGTTCTTCCTCCAGCTCTTTTACAAGATGAGCAAATGTCCAGAAGCAGTTCTGGGATGTGAGGACTGCTTTTAAGGCAACGGATGGAAGTTCCCCGTTCTTCATCATACGAAGAAGGTGGTTCAGGTTATCGTCAGTGAAATTACACATAACCATAACATCCATAGGAATAGAAGGAAGGTTTTCCAGCACGGATATTTTCCGAGGAGGAAAGCCTTTGATTTTTGCCAGATATCCCACTGTCTGCAGTACATTTTGTGGGAGAATGGGAGAAAAATCAAATCCCATACGGCGTGCTGCTTTTTCCAAAACTTTTTCCTTTTCCGTCTGCCCATTGTTATAGTATAAAATATTGGGTCTGCGAATCATAACAATCCCTCCAGGCAGTTTTCATAATTTTATCATATACTATATGTTATGAATTTTCAACGGGGTTCTTACATCTTTTGAAAATATTAATGAAAGGGGGGACGGAAGAGGCAGGGAGAGGGCCGGGGAAGAGAAATGCCTCTTCCTGGTTGTTGGCGGATCGGAAGTTGTAGTGGATGGCTGCTATGTTTTGGAAAAATGTTTCGCTTACAATGCTTTTACTGCCGGAGAGAAAACCAGGGCTGGTGGGGGTGTCTGCTGGGCTCCTTTGGCAGACATTGCGGTAGAGAGCCTGAAAATCCATCGCTTATGCAGACTTGGCGCGAAGCCTTTGCTGAGCGTCTTAGTCGGAGTTAGCGATTAGTTGAAGGGGAACGAAGCTGGCTGCCAAAGGAGCCCAGCAGACACCCCCGCCAGCCCGTCCCCCCATCAATCCAATGTAACAATTTACGAACCCACCCAAAAATGATAAAATAAAACAAGCAAACAAAAAAGGTGGAACAACACAAAATGGACCAACTTGAGAATTATGAAAAAATATTAAAACGCAGCTTCCTATTCAGGCAAAAAAATAAAGAAGAAATCAAAAAACTTTGCAGTCTCCTCGGAGGAAGGATACAGGACTATGGTAAAGGACAACTACTCCTGCATGAAGGTGACACTGTGGGACAGTTGGGCATTGTTCTGGAAGGGGAGGTGCGTATTGTGCGCATTGATATGGAGGGAAATGAACGACTTTTCCAGAAACTGGTCCCCTCCTATATGCTGGGCGCAGATGTGGTCTGCACTCCCACACGGCAGAGTCCCTATTCGGCCTACTGCAGCCAGGATGCAAAAGTCTGGTATTTTGACTGGATGCCGGGTCATGAAAAATGGGAGGAGGAGCTGGAACGCAGGCTGATGGCGTTCATTGCCAATGAAAACGTAAGGAAGTTTTACAGAATTGATATTCTCTCCACCAAAAGTGTGAGAATGAGAGTATTAAAATACCTGCGCATTCAATGCCGCAAAAGAGGCAGTGATACCGTGGAGATTCCCTATTCCAGGGAGGAAATGGCAAACTATCTCTGCGTGAACCGTAGTGTTCTGTCCGATGAGCTGGGCAGAATGCAGGAGGAAGGGCTGATCACATTCCGCAAGAACCGTTTTACACTTTGCGAAGGAGTTTCTTCCTATAATAATAGGTGAAAAGTAACTGTTCAGTACCCTCACAGTTACAGGCAAAAATTCATGCAAAATCGCCTTTGGCGATGGGATTTTTGCTTGGCCGTGGTACACTTTCTTACGGTCAGCGCAGTGAATGCGCAGACCTACTGAATAGTTACGGTGAAAAAACAAACTGTGAAAATATATAAGAAACAGAAAAGAAACCAGCCTATATCAGTGAAAAAATACAAGGAAATCCATCTGCCATATTTTTGTATGGTAAAGTAATAACAAGAAGAAGCTTCAAATTTCCATAATTTGGTGAAGTATTGACAGTTGTGTCCGCATTAGAGTATACTTAACACAGTATAATTTATGACTTTGGGACTGTAAATTGAGGTTACTGTTCATGAGGCTCCTGCTTTGCAGGGCTGTGGGCAGTGACCGATTTAGAATATGAGGGATGAATTGTGGCGAACATCAGTGTACATCTTTTGGGAAGACCTTATGTAGAGGTAGACGGAGAACGTGTGAATTTTCCATATAAGAAAGCAGAGGGCTTTTTCTATTACCTCTGTGTGAAGAAGACAGCTACAAGGGAAGAGATCATATACGTGCTTTGGGGTGCGGACAATGAGAATGTGGGCAGAAAGAACCTGAGAGAAGCGGTTTACCAGATTAAAAAACTGCTGGGCAAAGAAATTCTGGTGACAGCAGGCCATACCAGTATCTCCCTGAATCCGGATTGTATGCCCGATATTGACTGGGACCATATCAGTGCGGAGAACATTCTGGAAAACGAGGAGGAGGGATTTCTCTCCCATTTTATGATAAAGAACAGCTACGAATATGAAGAGTGGATCACTTCCATGCAGGAACAGTACAATCAGGCATTTATAAAATGTGCCAGGGAAAAGCTGTACGACGCAGATGCCACAAAAGATGTGGATCTGATTCAAAAGTACAGCAATATCCTGCTGAAGCATGATCCCTACAATGAAAAGCTGTACTATGAGATCATGGACATCTATGCGGTGAATGGAAACTATAATATGGCGATCAAGCTGTATTACGATCTGGAGAAGGTCCTGGCTGATGAACTGGGTGTGGAGCCGTCCCCGGAGATCAAGGAACTGTTTCACCGCATTTTTAATGTAAAAGGAAATACCACTGTGGAAGCCGCTGGCTGGAATGCTCCTTTTTTGGGCAGGACTTCTGAAATATACCAGGTCAGCGAGTGTATTGTGGGCACAGGGAAAAGCCGCCATCCCCAATGTGTGGCCATCAGCGGGGAGGACGGAGTGGGAAAATCAGCCCTTCTTGACAAGGCAAAACAGATGGTCCGGGGGTATCAGATGATCCCTCTGTATGCTGCCTGCTACAGGGAGGAGTCCGAATTTTTCCTGCGTCCCTGGAATGATATCTTCTGGGAGGTGGAGCAATGCGTGGAAAACGGGCTGCTGGAGCGCTCCATCACAAAGGAGGAACAGGCACAGCTTGACCGCTTCTTCAAAGGCAGTATTCTGGGGGATGAGAAACCCCTTGGAAGACTCACCTATCAGCTTATGGAGAAGGCCATTCTGGATATGTTCCGCAAAATTGTGGAGAAGCATAAGGTAGTGCTGTTTTTTGACGATATCCAGTGGATGGATACCATGAGTTTCCAGCTGCTGAACAGGATCTTGCTGACACTTGGGACAGAACGGATCCTGCTCATGTGTACCTATAACCAGAACAATGATGTGGAGGTTATGGAATCGCTGGAGAAACTGATGAAAAAGGATTATCTCCATGTGATCTCTTTGAACCCCTTTACGGAGGAGGAGACCATGGAGCTGCTTCACAAGTATCTGCCTGAACTCAATGGGGATGAGCAGAAACAGAGAAGCATTTACCAGATGACGGACGGAAATGCATTTTTCCTGATGGAGCTGGTCAGTCTCATAAAAGAAAAAGGATATACCCTGGAAAAATCCCAGAAGACCAACAATGTGATAAAAGCCCGGCTCGCAGGTCTGCCGGAAACGGAAAATGAAGTGCTGGACTGCATGAGCATGTTTCCGGAAAAGATCAGTATTGAGGAGATAGAGCTTCTGCTGCCAAAGATGGACAGGCTGACGCTGGTCCGCATATTGGAAAAACTGCAGGAGCGCCATCTGATCAAAGAGATCCTTGTTGGCTGGAATGTCTACTATAAATTTGAGCATCAGGTATTCCGCCAGTTTATATACGAGCGCCAGAGCGAAGGCAAGAAACGCATGTATCATCAGATGCTGGCTGAGTATTATGAGTCAAAGGCTGAGGGGAAGAAAAATTTTGGGTATCTTCCAATGACGATCCACCACTATGAGAAGTGCCATAACATGGTGAAAGCGTATCAATATAAGATTAAATATCTGAAAGAGTATTATACGATTGTCAATGAAAACTTTCCTGTACTTCATTGGGAGATGGAATATGGCGACGACAATTATGGAGTGACCTTTGAGGCAAATGAACTGTTAGAATTGGCCCAGAAGGTGATCCAGTTTGACGAGGATTCTCATCAGCTGCAGGAAATGAAAAAGGAAATGTATTATGTCAAGGGCCGTTTTGACATTGCTGTAGGGGATTACGCGTCCGGCATCCGCAATATTGAGGAGAGCATGAAACTGGCTGAGATGCTGGAGGATAAAAAGTCTCTTCTGAATAATTTCAAGCAGATGATCTTTTACGGGATTCAGGTGGAGGACCTGGAACTGGTAAAGAAATACGTGGATGAAGGCCTGTCCCTGATAAATGTACAGGAACCGGATGAGAGAGGTGCCTTTATGAGGCTGAAAGGCTGGTATCTGCTCCATGAAGGCAGATATGAGGAATCCCGCCAGACTTTGACAGAGGCTCGTCAGATATTTGAGGATTACAGCGGAAGAGATTCCCGCTATATTATGAGCATTGCGGCATGTTACAACTACATCGGGGATGCCTGCCGTGCTACCGGTGACTACCAGTCAGCCCTGTCCTACTATAAAATTGCCATAGAAAAGGGAACCGGCAAGGTGGTCACAAACGGACTGGGGCAGTTCTATTCCAATGCGGGCCAGATTTATTATCTTCTGGGAAAGATAAAAGCAGCCCGGGAATATCTGGAACAGGCGATCGCCTGTTTTGAAAGGCATGGATATTACTGGGGACTGGAACGGGCGGAGGCGTATATGGCACTTGTTCTTCTGGAACAGGGAGAGACAGAACAGGCAGAGCGTCATTACAAAAAGGGGGTACAGCTCTCGGAAAAAATGAATAATCCTACCACTGTGAAAGTTTTGAAGGAGATCAAGAATAAAGCGGGATTCTGATAAAAGATTCCCGCTATAAAAAAATATTTTAATTTAGCCTGATAACACGAAAAAATATTGTTCGCCAATGACGGAAAAATGACCGTACCACAAAGAATTTGACGATGAAAGAGAATTGTCAGATAATTGCATTTGTGGAAATTGACATTTATTGACGCTTTTTTGACACGAGGGTCTGTATAATTGCACTATAAAATATAAGGAAAAGAGGGTGCGATATGAGCAATATTGTAATTACTGGTAAAGACCTCACACTGGAACAGATTGCTTTAATTTGTCGTGAGAATGCAAAAATTGAGTTAGCCGAGGAGGCAAAACAGAACATTATCGAATCAAGAAAAGTGGTGGATGACCTTGTTGCGGAAGAGAAGGTTGTCTATGGGATCACTACCGGATTCGGTAAATTCAGTGATGTTGTGATTTCTCAGGACCAGTGCAAGGCTCTTCAGAAAAACCTGATCATCACCCATGCGGTTGGTGCTGGTGATCCGTTCCCCGTTGATGTTGCAAGAGGTATTATGCTGCTTAGGATCAACAACCTGGTGAAAGGTTTTTCAGGCATTCGTCTGGAAACCGTTCAGACTATGGTTGATATGCTGAATAAAGGTGTTACTGCGTTTATCCCGGAGAAAGGTTCCCTTGGAGCTTCCGGAGACCTGGCACCCTTATCTCATATGGTTCTGCCGATGCTGGGCCTGGGTATGGCTTACTATGAAGGAGAGCTCCTTCCGGGTGCAGAGGCTATGAAGCGTGCAGGTATCCCGACGATTGAACTGTCCGCAAAAGAAGGACTGGCTCTGAACAATGGTACACAGGCTATGACAAGCGCCGGTTCACTGGCACTGCACGACGCGCTGCAGCTTCTGAAGGTTGCAGATATTGCAGACTCTCTGTGCTTCGAGGCGCAGAACGGTGTTGTGAGCGCTCTGGATCATCGTCTGCATGATGTACGTCCCCATTCAGGACAGCTTGCAACAGCAAGAAACCTGCTGAGACTTCTGGACGGCAGCAAGAACACCACACGCCAGGGCGAGATCCGCGTACAGGATGCTTATTCCCTGCGTTGTTCACCGCAGATCCACGGTGCAAGCAAGGATGCAGTGAATTATGTACTTGACCATGTAAATATTGAGATCAACTCTGTAACAGATAACCCGATCATCTTTAAAGAGGATAAGAACGGAATCTCCGGCGGTAACTTCCACGGACAGCCTATGGCATTAAGCTTTGACTTCCTGGGAATCGCAGTTTCCGAGCTGGCTAACGTTTCTGAGAGACGTATTGAGCGTCTGGTCAACCCGGCATACAGTGAACTGCCTGCATTTTTAACACCTCACGGCGGCGTTTGCTCCGGATTCATGATCGTGCAGTATTCTGCAGCAGCATTAGTTTCCGAGAATAAAGTTCTTGCACATCCGGCATCTGTTGACAGTATCCCGTCATCCGCCGGTCAGGAAGACCACGTATCCATGGGTACGATCGCTGCCAGAAAAGCAGGGGAGATCGCTAAGAATGTAAGACGTGTTCTGGCTATGGAGCTTATGGTTGCATGCCAGGGTATTGATATGCGCGGCAATAAAGGTCTGGGCAAAGGAACACAGGCTGCTTATGACTTAGTCCGCAAACAGGTTGCCACATTAGATGAGGACCGTGAATTATATGGTGATATCAACTACTGTGAAGAAATTATTAAGGATGGCTCTCTCGTCAAAGCGGTAGAGGAGGCCCTTGGCGGAGCTATAGAAACAAAATAAATTCTTAAACTGTCCTGCAAAAATAATTTAAGAAAAGAGGGTAAGTCTTAATGGGAAAAAAAGAAAAGAAAGAACGTACAGTTCGCCTTCCTAATTTTATCGAAGCGATCATTCCGATCGTTGTCATGATGGCACTCATGCTTTATGGCTTCGTAGGAGGAAGCGGATACAGCGATGCCCATATGCCGTTACTGGTATCTATCGTAGTGGCTTGTATCATCGGCTGTCTCTGCGGACACAGCTTCTCCGACATGCTGGCTGGTATGTTGGACAGGCTGAATGCTACAATGGAAGCGATACTGATTCTTTGTACAGTTGGTATTCTCGTGGCATCTTTCATTATGTCCGGTACAATTCCGGCCCTGATCTATTACGGCCTGGATTTACTGACACCTAAGCTTTTCCTGCCAATCGGCTGTATTATGTGTGCTGTTGTTGGTCTGGCATGTGGTTCTTCCTGGACTGCTACCGCTACCATCGGTATTGCTTTTTTAGGTATTGGTGCAGGTCTTGGTATTAATCCTGCCATCACAGCTGGTATGATCATCTCCGGCGCATACGTGGGAGATAAATTCTCACCGCTGTCCGATACTACAAACCTGGCAGCAGCAGTTTCGGAGACGGGACTGTTTGACCACGTTACGGCCATGGTCTCGACCACCGGGCCAACGTTTGTGATCGCCCTGATCTTATATACGATCATGGGCCTGAATATTGATACATCAGGATTTGATGCCTCTGTTGCAACAGATCTGCAGGCAGCACTGGCAGAAGGCTTTAATTTAAGTCCGATCCTGCTGCTTCCTATTGTTGTGATCGTGGTTGTTTGTATCATGAAGGTACCGGGACTGGTTGGTATTTCCATCTCTGTGGGATGCGGTGTTCTGTTTGCAGCAGTTTTCCAGGGTATGCACAGCTTAGGAGAACTGTTCGACGTTCTGCATTATGGTACAACATTTGAATCCACCAACGATCTGGCCAACGACTTGTTGAGCAGGGGAGGTATGGACCACCAGATGTGGACCATTAACCTGATCTTGCTGGCTGTAGCCTACGGCGGTGCTTTGGAGCGCTGCGGATGTGTGGATACACTGTTCGGAGGTCTGAAGAAGAGACTTCACTCTGTGGGAAGTCTGATCCTTGCCACACTTCTGACATCCTTATTCTGCGATGCTACCATGTGCGACCAGTTCCTGGGAATTGGTGTGCCGGCTCCGCTTTATGTGGACAAATATGATGAGATGGGTCTGGGACGAAATATGTTGTCCAGGACATTGGAGGACTGTGGTACTCTATGGGCAGTTATGTTCCCGTGGACGGGCTGCGGCGCTTACCAGATGGGCGTTCTGGGAGTGCATCCGTTCATGTACTTCCCATTTGCATTCGTTAACTTGTTAAACCCGATTCTTGCAGCAATCTTGGCGTTCCTGGGACGCAATATCTTCTGGGCTGACGGCGCGTATACCAATATTTTTGGAAAGACGACCATGCGCAAACCGGCTGCAGCTCCGGCAGATAAACATGAGCTGGCAGTGAAGAATCTTGAAGCTATGCGTGCAGCAGGTAAAGCACCGAGAGCACAGGCATAAACATGATGTCTATTGTTTTTTGAAAGGAGTATCATAGTGAGTGTTGAGCATCTTCCCTGGGACTCATTAGAAGGACCGATATATTATGCAAGGGATTTGAAACCACGTAAACCGTGGGTGACATATGGCTGCTGGATCTTATCCGCTGCCCTGATTATCGGCGGTATTATCACGCCTTACCGCGTGGCTGCTGTATTTGGTGTGTTGTACATACTGACACTGATGATGAAAAAAGATACCGTCATTACCGAGAGGGGACTGGAGATTTTTTATCAGATGCGGATTACCACACACTATGATTTTTGGAGCTGGAAAGAGATCGTTTCGGTGATCCGCGAGGACAGAAAGCATCCGGAACTGATAGCGCTCCATTTTGGCAGGGGCAATAGAAGCAAGCGCTTGTTTTTCACAAAGGCAGATGCAAAACAGATTATGGTACTGGCCAGAAAGAAAAATTCCAGAGCTGTGGTGGCGGATGCTGACCCGCGGCAGATGGCTGGCTACAAGAAAAAGAAATAGTTACTTGGAATATGTCCTGGAAATCTGTTTTATACATACGGATTTCCAAATTATAGGGAAGGGAAAGTAAACTCCTCTTACTTTCCCGGATAGAGAGGCTGCGCACTTATGAGTTTTGTAAGTGTGCAGTCTCTTCTTAACGATATTGTTACTGTACACTCCGTGTCCAGTAACACGCTTCGCATGCACAGATATGGAGCATTCTGCACCATATCGCGCTGGCGGCCTCGGGATTTTCATGCTTCCGGCATGAAAACGCCTCCCGGTACAGTGGCCTGTGTACAATAACACAATATTTAGCAATGGATAAATTGGACAAAAAAAGACTGGATTTATGAATGAATATGTGATAAAATCAGTGTAATTCAGGAGATAACTGGAGAAGCTAATTATAGGAGGTATATAATATTATGAAAAAATATGTATGTGAACCATGCGGATATGAATATGACCCTGAGGTAGGAGATCCTGAGAACGGAATCGCACCGGGAACTTCATTTGATGATATTCCGGAAGACTGGGTTTGCCCGATCTGCGGTATGGGAAAAGAAGTATTTGTAGAAGCTTAAATGAAATAGGAATGGCTGCCGCTAAAAACGGCAGCCATTCTGTGTTCAGCGGTCAACTAACTGTCCTCCGGGGAGTTTTTTTATTTCTTCCACATCATTGTAACTGCTCACAATCTCCTTCAGGCGGATAATGGAATCGGTCAGGTATTTGTCCTTGTGGTATACAAAGGAAAAGTCCCTGTTCCATTCTTTGTGAGGGCCGGTGAATACATGGATCTCTTGGTTCTGGATCTCTTTTTCCAGAAGACGGATGGAGATAACAGCCATACAGTTGTTGATCTGTATGGCATTTTTTATGGAATCAGGGGTGCTCTCCTCAAAGACTGTGTGGATATCAAGGCCGTGGCGGACAATGAAATTTTCAAACAGCTCTCTTGTGCCGCTGCCGGGCTCTCTCTTTACAAAATCGTGTCCGTTCAGCTCATTGATAAATAAGGTATGACGGCCATAAAAAAGATGGTTTTGACCGCATGCAAGCACAAGCATGTCATCTATGAGGGGGATGCTGATCAGATCACGGCTTTTGACCCTGCCCTCCACGATGCCCACATCCAGCTCCATGTTCAGAAGCTTCTGTTCTATGATCTGTGTATTATTCATATAAGAATAAATGTCAAGGTCCGGCTGTTCCATTTTCAGGTCCCGGACTACCTTAGAGAGGATGCCGCTGCCAAGGGTAATGGTACCGCCGATGCGGATCTTCTCCCGCCGGTTTTCCTTTCGCATGCTCTCCTCAAGGCTTTCAAACTGTGTGACAAGCTGTTTGGCAGTGACATAGAGGGTTTTGCCATCCTCTGTGATATACAGTTTTTTAGAGAGACGTTCAAAGAGCAGGGTCCCATAGTGTTCCTCCAGTTCCCGGATTGCCTGGCTGACGGAGGGCTGGGTGATGAAAAGCTGTTCCGCTGCCAGGCTCATCTTTCCCGCTTCTGCAACAGCCAGAAATATTTTCAGATGTCGGATTGTCATAACACATCTCCTTTATCATAGGTAAGTTACTGTACACTCCGTGTCCAGTAACACGCTTCGCGATGCACAGATATGGAGCATTCTGCCCCATATCGCGCTGGCTGCCTCGGGATTTTCATGCTTCCGGCATGAAAATGCCTCCCGGTACAATCGCCTGTGTACAGTAACATAGGTAAAACCTATTAATTATATAATATTATATTACTTTTCTTATACATGTACAAGTGCTATACTGGATATAAAGCTAAGGAAAATAATTCCTGTTACTGATCGTATAATACTATCCCGCGGACAGTAACGAATCCTTGGTCACTGTTCGCAGGCAGGTCTGCAGACCGTAACGATTTCGGAACGGAGACGGGAGCAGGGACCGGATAACACGAAAAGCAAATTTGAGAAAAGAAGGTATGGGCTATGAAGGTATTGATCATTGGCGGTGTAGCCGCAGGTACAAAGGTAGCAGCAAAACTGAAAAGAGAAAGCAGAGAAACAGAAGTTCTGATTCTGACCAAGAGTGAAGACATATCTTATGCAGGATGCGGACTTCCTTATTATGTAGGGGATGTCATTCATGAGAGAAGCCAGCTGATCGTCAACACACCTCAGAAATTTGCAAAACTGACAGGTGCGGAAGTGGAGACAGGCATTGAGGTGACAGGGCTTGACCGCCAGGGCAGAAAGGTCACTGCAAAAGACTTAAAATCCGGTGAGACAAAAGAGTATACATATGATAAACTGGTAATAGCAACAGGTGCGTCTCCGGTTGTACCGCCCCTTCCGGGACTGGATATGAAAAATGTATTTCTTATGAGGACTCCTGATGATGCGGAAGCGCTCAGAAAAGCAGCAGAGTCGGGCACA
This sequence comes from Blautia hominis, assembly GCA_002270465.1. Lineage (GTDB taxonomy): Bacteria > Bacillota > Clostridia > Lachnospirales > Lachnospiraceae > Blautia > Blautia hominis. The sequence goes on along the minus strand of NQOF01000007.1, from coordinate 60,175 downwards.
ATTAAGCGTGCAGTGATCGCAGGCGGTGGATTTATCGGCCTGGAAGTTGCAGAGAATCTTCAGAGCCGCGGCATCCGCACCACAGTTCTGGATATGCTGCCACACATTATGCCGGGATTTGACCCGGAGATGGCAGAGTTTGTGGAAAACCACCTGGCAGACCAGGGGATCATGACACTCCTCGATACAAAGCTGGAAGGCGTGGAAGGCAGCGGAACGGTTGAGAAGGTCAAAACATCCAGAAGAGCCATCAAAGCGGATGCGCTGGTGCTCTCCCTTGGTATCCGTGCAAATACTGCATTCCTGGCTGATACGGGCATCGAGCTTGCGCCAAACAGGACTGTTTTGGTAGATGATCATATGAGGACCAATGACGAGGATATTTATGCGCTGGGGGACTGCTCCATGATCACCAACCGCATGACACAGGCCAGGGCATGGTCACCTATGGGTTCCTCAGCTAACATTGAGGGCAGGATCGCGGCACAGAATATTGCCGGTGCTGATGTTTCCTATCCCGGTGTTCTGGGAACGGGTGTGGTAAAACTGCCGGGTCTGAACGCAGGCCGCACAGGACTTACAGAGCAGGTGGCAAAGGATGCAGGACACGATGTGGTTTCCGTTGTGGCTGTAGTGGATGATAAGGCTCATTATTATCCGGGAGCAGATTCCTTCCTGGTTAAGATGATCGCGGATAAGACAACAGGTGAATTCCTGGGTATCCAGGTTCTTGGAAAAGGTGCTGTAGACAAGATGGTGGATATCGCTGTAGTGGCACTGAGTCTGAAGGCCACGGTGCAGCAGCTGGAGCATCTGGATTTTGCTTATGCACCGCCGTTCTCAACCGCTATCCATCCATTTGCACACTGCATCAATATCCTTCTGAACAAGATGTCCGGTTCTTTCGAGACCTTTACTCCGGTTGAGTTTGCGGAGGGCAAGGCAGAAGGTTATAAGGTGATCGACGCTTCTTTGAAACCAACCCTGGAAGGTGTGGAGTTCATGAACCTGGAGGAAGTTGACGGAGAAGTGGAAGGACACAGCAAGGATGAGAAGATGCTTCTGGTATGTGCAAAAGGAAAAAGGGCATACATGCTGCAGAACCGCCTGAAATCTTATGGGTATACCAATACAAAGGTTCTGGAAGGCGGAAGTACCTTTAACGGGGAAGATTTGATGGAAGACTGACAAAATGAGCAATAGAAACAACAGGATCACACAGGACAGGCAAGGCCATAAAAGATAAAAAGTTGGAGGAAATTAAAATGGCAACATTAACAGTGAGCAGTGAAGATGAAAAAAGAGTAAAAGCCCTGGGCTTTTTGAGCAACAAGGGAACCGATAATTTTTCCGCCAGGATCATTACAAAGAACGGAAAAATTACAGCAGAACAGCAGATTTGTATTGGGGAGGCGGCAAAGCTGTACGGCAACGGCGCAGTTACATATACCACACGTCTTACCATTGAAGTACAGGGAGTTCCCTATGAGAAGATTGACGAGTTCCGTGCCTATATCCAGAAATGCGGGCTGGACACAGGCGGTACCGGTTCCAAAGTGCGCCCTGTGGTTTCCTGTAAAGGAACTACCTGCCAGTACGGTCTTTTAGATTCCTTTGGTCTTTCAGAGGAAATCCATGATGAGTTTTATGTAAACTGGCATGATGTAAAACTGCCTCATAAATTTAAGATCGCCGTGGGCGGATGTCCAAATAACTGCGTAAAGCCTAACCTGAATGATCTTGGTATTGTGGGCCAGCTCATTCCCAACTATGATGAGGACATGTGCAGCGGATGTAAGAAATGCGGAGTTGTGAAAGCCTGTCCTATTGATGCCGTGAAACTGGTTGACGGCATTATGGAACTTGACAGAGAGAAATGTATCAACTGCGGACGTTGTATCGGAACCTGTCATTTTGACGCCATCGAGGATGGTACTTACGGATATAAGATTTACCTGGGCGGAAGATGGGGAAAGAAAATTGCCATTGGCAAGCCTATGAGCAAAATTTTCACAACCAAGGAAGAGCTTATGAGCGTGATTGAGAAAACACTGCTTCTGTACAGGGAACAGGGAAAGACAGGGGAGCGTTTCTCCGATACCATTGAGCGTCTTGGATTTGAGAATGTGGAAGCGCAGCTGATCTCTGATGAGATCCTGGAGAGGAAAGAGGAAATCCTTTCCGCCAAGCTCCATGAGGTGGGCGGAGCTACCTGTTAATCAGGAGAGTCCTGACACAAACTGTTTTTCTGCATTGACAAAAGAATTATGGATTGCTATGATTAATAGCAAAGAAACGAAGAGGGTATCTTTTACAGACACCCTCTTTTTTCTCTGCGGACTGGATAGGTGTTATGCTGTCCGGAGGAAAAGAAAAAGGAGAACACGGGTTACAAAGCAAAGGAGGCAGCTGCGATGAAATTTACAAAGATGCAGGGAATCGGCAATGATTATGTGTATGTGAACTGTTTTCAGGAGACAGTGGAGGATCCGTCTGAAGCCGCAAGAAAGGTCAGTGACCGGCATTTCGGCATTGGATCTGACGGGTTAATCCTGATCAAACCTTCAGAGAAAGCAGATTTTGAGATGGAAATGTATAACGCGGACGGCAGTCAGGGCGCCATGTGCGGCAACGGCATCCGCTGTGTGGCAAAATATGTGTACGACTACGGCCTGACAGACAAGACAAGAATCAGTGTGGATACCAAAAGCGGAATCAAATATCTGGATCTGACGGTGAAAAACGGCAGGGTGGCCCAGGTGAAAGTGAATATGGGAAAGCCGGAGTTTCACACGGAAAATATCCCCATGAAGCATAAAAAAGAAAAAGTCATCCGGGAGCCTCTGGCTGTCAATCAGCAGGTCTACGAGGTGACTGCGGTTTCCATGGGAAATCCCCATGCAGTTGTGTTCATGGATAATGTAAAAGGGCTGGATATTAAAGAGATCGGACCGTATTTTGAGAAACACGAGGCATTTCCTGAGGGGGTTAACACAGAGTTTGTCCGGGTCCTGGACGAGAAGACCGTGGAGATGCGGGTTTGGGAGAGAGGCAGCGGGGAGACCCTGGCCTGCGGAACCGGAGCCTGTGCAGTGGCGGCGGCCTGTGTGATGAACGGATATACAGAGGAGGAGGTAACGGTAAAACTGCTGGGCGGCGACCTGAAGATTTTCTGGGACAGAAAAGAGAATACCATTTACATGACAGGTCCAGCGGAAGTGGTTTTTGACGGTACGATAGAACTATGAGATTTAGCATGACAACAGAGGACAAGCGGTTCTACAGAAATGTATTGAGGCTTGTCATGCCTATGGCACTTCAGAACCTGATCAACGTGGGGGTTACATCCACGGACGTTATCATGCTGGGAAGAGTGGGTGAGACTGCCCTTTCCGGCGTTTCCCTGGCTAACCAGGTGTACTTTATATTGTCACTGATCTTCTTCGGGCTCACCTCAGGGGCCTGTGTGCTGACTGCCCAGTATTGGGGAAAACATGATACCAGGACCATTGAGAAGGTCATGGGAATGTCTTTTCGGATCGCCATTTTGTCTGCAGCAGTATTTACGGCGCTGGCTCTGTGTGTGCCGGACCTGCTGATGCGGATCTTTACTTCGGACGAGGCGATCATTGCGGAGGGCGTGAGTTATCTGCGGATCGTGGCATTTTCATACATACTTGCAGCGTTTACCAATGTATATCTGAACATAATCAGAAGTATTGAGCGTGTGGTCATCGCCACGGTGGTGTACGCCACATCTCTGTCTGTGAATATCATACTGAATGCAATATTTATCTTCGGCCTTTTTGGGGCGCCGGCTCTGGGGGCAGCGGGTGCGGCTATCGGCACGCTCTGCGCCAGGGCTGTGGAGGTTATCATTGTGGTATATTATGCACGGAAGAAAAATGATGTGGTCCGCATCCGCATCAAAGATATGTTTAAGAGATATAAGTGGCTGGAAAAGGACTTTTTCGTGTATGCGTTTCCGGTGCTCCTCAATGAATTTGCCTGGGGCGCGGGTATGGCTGCCATATCCTCCATTGTAGGGCATCTGGGCAGCGCCTCTGTGGCAGCGCATTCCGTGGCACAGGTGTGCAGACAGTTGTCCATGGTCATTGCCTTTGGCATCTCCAACGCCACGGCCATCATGATAGGCAAGGCGATCGGGGAGAAGAAAGAGGAGCTTGCCAGGGACTATGGAAACCGGTTTGCCAAGCTGTCCCTCTTGTTTGGGGCGGCGGGAGGTATCCTGATCCTGTTCATTTCTCCCTTTGTGTGCAATATGCTGAAATTGACGCCTCTGGCAAAATCCTATCTTCAGGTCATGATGGTGATCATGTCCTATTATGTGGTGGGGCAGTCCTTTAACTCCACATTGGTGGTGGGCGTGTTCCGGGCCGGGGGTGATACCATGTTCGGGCTGTTTTTGGATGTGGGGATCATGTGGCTCTGCTCTATTTTCGCTGCGGCTGTGGCAGCCTTTGTGATACATGTACCCATGCCATGGGTTTACATAATCTTGTGCAGCGATGAAGTGATAAAGGTGCCGTTTTCCTGGAAGCGGTATAAAAGTTATAAATGGCTTAATAATATTACGCGATAAAAAATGCAGAGGCCACAGGGCTTTGATGGGGATATTGGATTAAATTCGTCAAGAATTTGTGCAATATTCCCACTTCCATTTCAAAGAAAAACATGATATACTTTGTGATACAAAATCTGGTAATAACAAAAGAATAAAATAATAAGTGACACAAGATGTAGTGCTGCAATGAGGTGAAGGCAATGATTTATGTGATTAAAAAAGACGGAACAAGAGAAGAATTTGACGTACAGAAGATAGTCAGAGCAGTCAATAAATCCGCGGAAAGAATTATGTACAGTTTTACGGAGCAGGAGATTGACTTTCTGTGCAGATATGCCACAGACAAGGCAGAATCCCTGGGAAAGGGTGAGATCACTATCCAGGAGATGCACAATATCGTGGAGGGAGCACTGGAGCAGGTGAACCCTGCGGTTGCCAAGAGCTACCGGGATTACAGAAATTATAAGCATGATTTTATCCACATGATGGACGAGGTGTATACCAAAAGCCAGTCCATCCGTTATATCGGTGACAAGAGTAATGCAAATACAGACAGTGCTCTGGTCGCGACTAAGAGGAGCCTGATATTTAATGAACTGAACAAGGAACTGTACCGTAAATTCTTTATGAACCGCAATGAGCTGCAGGCATGTAAGGACGGTTATATTTACATTCACGACCAGTCCGCAAGGCTGGATACCATGAACTGCTGTCTCTTCGATGTGGCCAATGTGCTGAAGGGCGGATTTGAGATGGGGAATGTGTGGTACAATGAACCGAAGACACTGGATACCGCCTTTGATGTTATGGGGGATATCATTCTGAGTACAGCGGCCCAGCAGTACGGCGGGTTTACCGTGCCGGAGGTGGATAAGATACTTGCCCCTTATGCAGAGAAAAGCTACAGAAAATACAGAGAAGAATTTTTAAAATATGTAGACCCGGAGTGGGAACACGCGCAGGAGAAAGCGGAAACGTACGCATATGACAAGGTACAGCGGGATTTTGACCAGGGATGGCAGGGCATTGAGTACAAGCTCAATACCGTGGGTTCCTCCAGAGGAGACTATCCGTTTGTGACAGTGACACTGGGGCTGGGAACCGGGCGCTTTGAGAAGATGTGCAGTATTTCCCTGCTCAATGTGCATAAAGAAGGACAGGGAAAAGCAGGACACAGGAAACCGGTGCTGTTTCCCAAGATCGTCTTCTTATATGACGAGGCCATTCACGGGGAGGGCGGTGCCAGCGAGGATGTGTTTGAAGCCGGTATTGCGTGCTCAGCCAAAACCATGTATCCGGACTGGCTGTCCATGAGCGGGGAAGGCTATATTTCCAGTATGTACAAAAAGTATAAAAAGGTGATCAGTCCCATGGGATGCCGCGCCTTTTTAAGCCCCTGGTATGAGCGGGGCGGTATGACACCTGCGGATGACCGGGATGTGCCCGTGTTTGTGGGAAGGTTCAATGTGGGGGCTGTCAGCCTGCATCTGCCCATGATTCTGGCAAAAGCCAGAGCGGAGAACCGTGATTTTTATGAGGTGCTTGACTTTTATCTGGAGATGATCCGCCAGCTTCATATCAGAACTTATGACTACCTGGGGGAGATGAAAGCATCCACCAATCCGCTGGCATACTGTGAGGGCGGATTTTACGGAGGCAGTTTAAAACCCTCTGACAAGATAAAACCCCTTCTGAAGCCTATGACAGCTTCCTTTGGCATCACCGCGCTCAACGAGCTGCAGGAGCTGTACAACGGAAAGTCTATCCGGGAGGACGGTGCCTTTGCCCTGGAAGTCCTTCAGTATATCAACAGTAAGGTGACCCAGTTCAAGGAGGAGGACGGCAATCTGTACGCGATCTACGGCACCCCGGCAGAGAGCCTGTGTGGTCTGCAGGTGGAGCAGTTCAGGAAGATGTACGGCATCGTGGAGGGCGTGTCGGACCGCCCCTATGTCAGCAACAGTTTCCACTGCCATGTGACAGAGGAGATCACCCCCATTGAGAAGCAGGACTGCGAGGGCCGTTTCTGGGAGCTGTGCAACGGCGGCAAGATCCAGTATGTGCGCTATCCCATCGGGTACAACACAGATGCGATCCGGGCGCTGGTGAGAAGAGCCATGACGCTGGGATATTATGAGGGTGTGAATCTTTCCCTGGCTTACTGTGATGACTGCGGCCATGAGGAGCTGGAGATGGATGTGTGCCCGGTCTGCGGATCCACAAACCTAACTAAGATTGACAGGATGAACGGGTATCTGTCGTACAGCCGTGTACATGGTGATACCAGGCTGAACACTGCCAAGATGGCGGAGATCGCAGAGCGCAGATCCATGTAAAGCGCAGAGATGACGGACAAGGATAAGGCTGCCCTTTTGGGGCGGCCTTTTGTGTGGTTTTTTGAGGTTTTGTGATGTTTTTCCATTCCCTTTTTTTTAGAAGTGTGGTACGATTAATTCGATTTCGTTTAGTGAGGAAAACGGGAAAAGAGCAAGACACAGGGGAGAGAAAGGACGGAACAACATGAACTCTTATAATTATTTACTGGACCTGGCGCTTATATTACTGAGCACCAAGGTTTTTGGACTTCTTACCAGGAAAGTCAGGATGCCTCAGGTGGTGGGCGCCCTGCTTGCGGGACTGCTTTTGGGGCCGGCCTGTTTTGGGATACTGAAGCAGACGGAATTTATCCACGAAGTGTCGGAGATCGGTGTCATTGTGCTGATGTTCTGCGCAGGCCTGGAGACAGATATTGATGAACTGAAAAGGAGCGGCAAGGCCTCTTTTGTCATTGCCCTTTTAGGTGTGCTGGTTCCGCTTGCGGGAGGATTTGGAGTAGCCTGGTTCTTTAACCGGCCGGGCATGATAGCATCCAATGCGTCAGCAAGTATTATGCTGCAGAACATTTTTATCGGTGTCATTCTGACAGCCACCAGTGTGAGCATATCTGTGGAGACCTTAAAAGAGATGGGCAAGTTAAACACCAAGGCCGGTAATGCCATTCTGGGCGCTGCCATCATTGATGATGTGCTGGGCATTATCGCTCTGACTGTCATCACAAGCCTGGCGGATGCCAGCGTCAATGTGGTGGTTGTATTTGCAAAGATCGTGGGATTCTTCGTGTTCGTAGGTGTCGGCGGCTATGTGCTTCACATAGTTTTTAAAAAATGGGTGAAAGGTTATGAGAGGGACCTGCAGCGGTTCGTCATTATCTCCTTTGTTATCTGTCTGCTCTTTTCCTATTGTGCAGAAAAGTTTTTCGGTGTTGCGGACATTACAGGGGCATTTTTCGCAGGTCTGATCATCACAAAGACAACGCACACCAATTATATTGCAAGGCGGTTTGGGATTTTGTCCTATATTCTGCTGTCACCGGTGTTTTTTGCCAGCATTGGTATTCAGGTGGAACTTCCGGATATGAGTCCCATGATCGTGACATTTGCTGTGGTTCTGGTCATTGTCGCTGTGCTCACTAAGATCGTGGGCTGCGGTGTGGGCGCTAAAGTCTGTCAGTATAAGAACAAGGACTGTGTCCGCATCGGCATGGGCATGGTATCCAGAGGCGAGGTGGCCCTCATTGTTGCCGCAAAGGGCAATGCAGTAGGTCTGATGTCCTCCGCCCTTCTGGGGCCGATCGTGGTAGTGGTAGTTATCACTACGATCATTTCACCTATTCTGCTCAAGATGACCTTCAGTGAGAAGAGCGGCAAGGTGGAATATCAGGAGAATGAATACGCAAAACATATAGAAGAAGCCGAGGCGGCTGGAAAAAGCGATGCGTCCCGTTATGTGGGCGGAAAGCAGCAGGGAAAATAGAAACGGAAGGAAGTACAACAGATGAAGCTGAATCAGGCGGAAATATTGCAGAATTACCGCATAACCAGCGTTCAGGAGCAGGAAAAGATCCAGCGGCGCCTGGAGGCTCTGGGGATTCTGGAGGGGACAAAGGTAGTGGTCCTGAACAGAAAGAACAATGGTTCCACCATTATCAAGGTGAGAGGGACCAGATGGGCGCTTGGCAATGAGATCGCGGAGGGAATAGAAGTGGAGGAGCTTGGAGGATGAAAGAGGAAATTCGCGTAGGCTTTGCAGGCAATCCAAACTGCGGCAAGACCACTTTGTTTAACGCATATACAGGGGCAAACCTGAAGGTTGCCAACTGGCCGGGTGTCACGGTTGAGAAAAAAGAGGGGGAGACATCCTATAAAGGGCAGAAGATGAGGCTGATCGACCTGCCCGGCATTTACAGTCTCACCTCCTACTCCATGGAGGAGATGGTATCCCGGAAGGTTATTCTGGGCGGTGAGGTGGATGTGATCGTAAATGTTGTGGATGCCTCCGCTCTGGAAAGGAATCTGTATCTGACGCTGCAGCTTCTGGAGCTGGGGAAACCGGTCATCCTGGCACTTAACATGATGGATATTGTGGAGGAACGGGGAATGGAGCTGGACCTTCACAGACTTCCGGAAATGCTGGGCAATATTCCGGTGGTGCCTGTGTCTGCCAGAAAGAGGAGCGGCCTGGATGTACTTCTGCACGCAGTCAAGCATCATTATGAGGAGCCTGTGGCTGATCCGGTTGTCACATACAGTCCGGATATTGAGAGAAAGATCCTGGAAGTGTCCAAGCGTATTAAAGCGGAACATCCTGACAGTGAAAATATCCGCTGGCACAGTATAAAGATCCTGGAAAATGATGAGCAGATATTCAAGGAGCATCCCCTTGATGTGTCTGACCTGATGGACAAGGATTATGAAAAACAGATCATCAATCAGAAATATGAATATATAGAGTCAGTTCTGGAAGAGTGTGTTTTCTATAAGGGAAACAGGGAATCCCTGACAGAGAAAGCGGACAGGGTTCTGACCCATCCCGTCTGGGGCGTTCCGGTTTTCCTGGGGATTATGGCGATGGTGTTTTTTCTTACCTTTACGGTGGGGGACGCCGTCAAAGGATTGTTTGAATCCTGGATGGATCTGGCTTTTACCGTGGCAAGGAACACCCTGGAAAATCTGGGTACCGCGGATTGGCTTGTCTCCCTAATCGTGGACGGGATCATGACCGGTGTGGGTGGTATCCTGACCTTTCTGCCTAACATCTTTATCTTGTTTCTGGCTCTGGCCTTTTTGGAGGACAGCGGCTATATGGCGCGTGTGGCCTATGTTATGGACGGGATCATGGGAAGGGTGGGACTCTCCGGCAAGGCATTTCTTCCTATGGTGCTGGGATTTGGGTGTACGGTTCCTGCCGTCATGGCATCCCGGACGCTGGAAAACCAGGAGGACCGGAAGAAGACCATACTCCTGACACCGTTTATGTCTTGTTCGGCAAGGCTGCCCATTTACGTTCTGTTTGCGGATATGTTCTTCGGAAAGTATGCCATGATCGCTGCTTTTTCCCTCTATGCGCTGGGACTTCTCATGGCAATAGCCATAGCGCTGGTGATAGGAAAAGTGTGGAAGAGTGAAGAGAAAGCAACCCTTCTGATCGAACTTCCTGATTATAAAGTGCCGAATGCCAGGACGATCCGCATATATGTGTGGGAGAAGGTGAAGGATTATCTGACAAAAGCAGGTACAACCATTTTTGTTGCCTCCATTGTTATCTGGTTTATCCTGAATTACGGTATCCATGGCATGACCGCGGATGTGACACAGAGCTTTGGCGCCCAGATTGGAAAAGTGGTGGCACCGCTGCTAGTTCCTGCGGGTCTGGGTACATGGCAGATCGTGGTGGCACTGATCTCCGGTCTGTCTGCCAAAGAGGTGGTAATATCCAGTTTTTCCGTACTCTACGGCGTGAACAATGTAAACTCCGTGCAGGGTATGGCAGTGCTCAGCGCTTCTCTGGGTACTGTGGGATTCGGTGCACTGAATGCCTACTCCCTGATGGTATTCTGTCTGCTGTATACACCGTGTGTGGCAACACTGGCCACTATCAAGAGGGAAACAAGGTCCTGGGCCTGGACTTTAAAAATGGTGTTGTTCCAGCTCATACTGGCATACGCGGCATCTGTGCTGGTTTTCCAGGTGGGAAGTCTGTTTCTGTAGTCTCCTGGTATGCCGTCGGTCAGAAACCATAGCAGCGGTGCTGCAGCTATGGTTTCTGGCCGGATGGCGTACCTGTGACAATCGTGTAAGAATCAATTATAGTGGGGGTGCTGTATCGGGCTTCGCAGGGAGCTTTTGGGTGCGGCACCTCCTTTGAATAGGAGGAAATATGGCAGTTACCATTATACTTGCTGCTGCGGTGGCAGCCTATGCCGGGTTTGTGATCCGAAAAAAGGTGAAAGATATAAAAAAAGGAAAATTCTGCAGCTGCAGCGGCAGCTGTGCGGACTGCGGCAGAGGCTGCGGGGGGCAGAAAAAGAAGGTGGATGAGTCATGAAGATCATGCTTATGGCAGTGAATGCCAAATATATACATTCTAATCTGGCGGTATACAGCCTGCAGTCTTATGCGGCCGGGCATGGGATCCGGACAGATATTGCAGAGTATACCATTAATCAGCAGAAGGATGAGATCCTGCGGGGAGTATACAGGCAGAAGCCGGATGTACTTTGTGTATCCTGCTATATCTGGAATATTTCCTATGTAAAAGAGCTTATGGGGGATGTGAAAAAGATTCTGCCGGATACGGATATCTGGGTGGGCGGACCGGAGGTTTCTTTTGATGCGGAGACGTTTTTAAAGGGCTGTCCCTGGGCCTGCGGTGTTATGTGCGGGGAGGGGGAGGAGACTTTCCTGGAACTGGCCTCCCATTATGTGCAGCAGACAGGGAGCTTGGAAGACATTCAGGGGATCGTTTTCAGACAGGGCGAAGACATGATAAAGACAGACCAAAGGCCCATTATGGATATGGACAAACTGGTATTTCCCTATGGGGATATGTCCTTGTTCTCCCATAAGATCATCTACTATGAGAGCAGCCGTGGCTGTCCCTTTTCCTGCAGCTACTGCCTGTCCTCCATTGACAAAAAACTGCGGTTCCGCAGCCTGGACCTGGTGCTTGATGAACTGCAGTTTTTTCTGGATCAAAGGGTGCCCCAGGTGAAATTTGTGGACCGCACATTCAACTGCAAAAAAGAACACGCCATGGCTGTCTGGACATATCTCAGGGATCATGACAACGGGGTAACGAACTTTCATTTTGAGATTGCCGCTGATTTATTGACAGAGGAAGAGATCAGTCTGATCGCTACCATGCGGCCGGGGCTGATCCAGCTTGAGATCGGGGTGCAGTCCACCAATGAAAAGACCATCCGGGAAATACGGAGAAAGACCAGTTTTGATAAAATTGAGGAGACCGTAAAGAAAGTACAGAAGGGGCAGAATGTACATCAGCATCTGGATCTGATCGCGGGACTTCCTTTTGAGGATTACGAAAGCTTCTGTCATTCCTTTGATCAGGTTTACAGCCTCAGGCCCCAGCAGCTTCAGCTTGGGTTTCTGAAGGTATTAAAAGGCTCTTATATGTATGAGAGGGCAGAGGCGTACGGATGTGTCTATCAGGAGACAGAACCCTATGAAGTCCTGAGGACTGAATGGATTTCCTATGGGGATATTTTGAAATTAAAAGGCGTGGAGGAGATGGTGGAGGTTTATTATAACAGCAGCCAGTTTATCCGCACAGTGACAGCTATGGAAGAGCTGTTTGCAGATGCCTTTTCCATGTATGAGGCTCTGGCAGCGTTTTATGATGAAAAGGGATACCGGGGGATCTCCCACACGCGTATCCGGAGGTATGAAATCCTTCTGGAATATCTGGAGGAGAGGCAGCAGGCGGATATGGCGTATTTCCGGGAACTGATGCTGTTTGACCTGTATGCCAGGGAAAACCTGAAGACCAGGCCTGCCTGGGCATGTGACATGGCACCCTATAAGAAAAAAGTAATGGAGTTCTACAAAAAAGAGGAGGAAGCCCCGGTTCTCCTTGGGGACTACAAAGGATATCAGGCCAGACAGACCATGAAAATGACCCATCTGGAAGTTTTCCACTACGATATAATGCGCGTTAGTGAGAAGCGTGCCGGCATTGTGCGAACAGCGGATGGCCAACATGCATTGCCTGCAAGAGGGGAGTTTCCGGTGCTTTTTGATTACCGGAAGCGGAACCCGCTGACTTATGATGCCGCCATGTACGCGGCTGACCTGCAGCTGTAGATGGGAACCGGGCCAGGCATGGACAGCAGCGGTAAATGTTTTGCCGGGAAACGGATTATAAAAATAAAGGAGATGACCATGACAAAAAGGACAAAAGAGATACTTGATAAACTGGATGAAGTCTATACAACAGAATATAAATGTTATCTGAACCATGAAAATCCGGGCCAGCTTCTGATCGCTACCATGTTAAGCGCCCAGTGTACAGATGCCAGGGTTAATATAGTGACAAAGGATTTATTTAAAAAGTACCCGGATATGCAGGCATTTGCCCATGCGGATTTAAAGGAGCTGGAGCAGGATATTAAGCCCACGGGATTCTATCACAACAAGGCAAAGAATATTATAGGATGTGCGCAGATGGTCTGTGAAAAATACGGCGGTGAGGTGCCGAGCACCCTGGAGGAGCTGACACTGCTTCCGGGCGTGGGGCGTAAGACTGCCAATGTCATCCGGGGAAATATATTTCATGAGCCCAGTGTTGTGGTGGATACCCATGTAAAGCGGATCTCCAAACGCCTGGGATTCACAAAAGAGGAGGACCCTGAAAAGATTGAGATGGATCTTATGAAGGTTCTGCCAAAGGAACACTGGATCCTCTATAATATACAGATCATCACCTTTGGACGGCAGATCTGCTTTGCCAGAAGTCCGAAATGTGAGGAATGTTTTTTGACAGATTACTGTAAAGAGTATAAAGAACGACAAAAAAAGAAAAGGAAAAAGTAACGGATCAGCAGGCCCGGAGTTACTGTTCACTGGGTGAAGGCATCTGAACGTAACGGTTCAGTTTGTCTGAACTGTTACATGTGAACAGCAACGGTACGGACACTTACCGAGCAGTTACAGGGGAATTAAGGATATGGATGCATATATAGCTCTGGACCTGGAGACTACGGGATTGTCACCAAAATCAGACAGGATCCTGGAAATAGGCGCTGTCAGGGTGGTGAATGGAATTGTGGAGGAAAGATGCAGCACACTCATTGATCCAAGGATGGAGATTCCGGAAAAGGTCACAGAACTGACGGGAATCACCCAGGATATGGTGGCGGGGATGCCGGAAATAAAAGATGTGGTGGCAGGTCTTGTTGCGTTCTGCGGTGATCTGCCGCTTCTGGGCCATAATATTATGTTTGACTACAGGTTTGTAAAGCACAGTGCAGTCAACAGCGGCCTCACTTTTGAGGCGGAGGGAATGGATACTCTGAAAATTTCCAGAGCGCTGCTTGCAGACCTTCCGAGCCGCAGCCTGCAGAGCCTCCGCTTACACTATGGGATCCCCCAGGAGAATGCCCACAGGGCACTGGACGATGCACTGACAACACACCTTCTGTATCAAAGGCTGAAACGTGAGTACGGTGAAGACAATGCAGAGCTGTTTACACCCAAAAAACTGAATTACAGAGTAAAAAAGCAGGGACCTGCCACACAGGCACAAAAACGCCACTTGCAGGAATTAGTAAAATATCATAGAATAGAGCTTAGCATGGATGTGGAGAGCCTGACTAAAAATGAAGCCTCCAGACTGATAGATACGATCTTAGGGTCTTATGGAAAGATTAAGAGGTGAAATGACAATGATGAATATGAACAATAAAAAAGTGAAACGCGTGGTTGCAGGTATTGTGGCAGGGATTCTGGTCCTGGCTATGGTCCTTCCCATGGCATTGTCCTTTTTAAACTGACAGACAGAGAGGACAGGGAACATGAAGATAGGAAAATTACCGGAACCGGTGCTGATCCGTTCCGTTTTAAAAGAAGTACAGCATAGAAGGCCGGAGGTCCTGGTCGGACCGGCAGTGGGACAGGACTGTGCGGTTTTGGAGCCGGCAAAAGGAGATGTGCTGGTATTCTCCTCTGACCCCATCACCGGGACCGTGAAGGATATCGGAAGCCACAGCGTGCATATCACAGCCAATGACCTGGCTGCTTCCGGGGCAGAGCCTCTGGGGATCATGGTGACGATACTTTTGACACCGGAGACAGAGGAAGCACAGTTAAAAGAGATGATGCGGGGGCTGGAGGCAGCCTGTGAACAGTTGAATATTGAGGTTATGGGAGGGCACACGGAGATCACAGATGTGGTGAAGCAGCCTCTCATTTCCATAACAGGTGTGGGCAGGATTCCCAAAGAAGAAGTTTTGACCACCTCTGCGGCAAAGCCCGGCCAGGATGTTGTCATAACAAAATGGATCGGACTGGAAGGTACTTCCATTGCCGCAAAAGAGAAAGAGGAAACTCTGTTGGAGCGTTTTGCCCCTTCTTTTGTGGAGACGGCGAAAAGGTTTGACCAGTATCTCTCCGTGGTACCCGAGGCCAGAGTGGCAAAAGCCTGGGGTGTTTCTGCCATGCATGACATTACGGAGGGCGGTGTGTTCGGTGCGCTCTGGGAGATGGGAAGCGGTTCCGGCACGGGTCTTGATATTGATCTGAAGAAGATACCCATCCGGCAGGAGACGGTGGAGGTGTGTGAGGTGCTGGGGCTGAACCCTTATATCCTCATGTCCAGCGGCTCTATGCTCATAACCACGGATGACGGGTTTGGTCTGGTCAGAAAGCTGGGGCAGGCGGGCATTCATGCGGCAGTGGTGGGAAAAGTCACGGACAGCAATGATAGGATCCTGAGAAATGGTGAGGATACCAGATATCTGGATAAACCCCAGAGTGACGAGCTTTATAAAATATATCTTGGTTAAAGATCCGCAGGCGGACCGGAAAGCGTCCGGGCGGAAAAAGAGGCGAAGCAATTATGGCAAAACTTAACATTGTACTTTTCGAGCCGGAGATTCCGGCAAATACAGGAAATATCGGGAGAACCTGTGTGGCCACAGGCACCAGACTGCATTTGATCGAGCCTTTGGGCTTCATGCTGAATGAAAAGGCGATCAAACGCGCAGGGATGGACTACTGGAAGGACCTGGATGTGACCACCTACATTAATTATGAGGATTTTCTGGAGCGCAATCCGGGGGCAAAAATATATATGGCAACAACAAAAGGCCCTCAGACTTATGTGGATGTCCGGTATGAGGAGGACTGTTACATTATGTTCGGCAAAGAGAGTGCCGGGATTCCTGAGGAGATCCTTCTGGAAAACCAGGAGACAGCCATCCGTATCCCTATGATCGGAAATATCCGTTCTCTGAATCTGGCTAATTCCGTGGCTATCGTACTCTATGAGGCGCTGCGGCAGAATCATTTTGACCATATGCAGATGGAGGGACATCTGACCAAATACGATTGGAAATAATAGAAGGCACAAAAATAACAGGCAGCCAAAATCAGTATGATCCACTGTATTTGGCTGCCTGTTGTTTTTAGTTTTTGTTTTCGGTGCCTTTAGAAAGCGTGAAGATAAATTCCGTTCCCACGCCCTCTGTGCTTATGACATTGATATGCTGGTTATGAGAATTGATGATCTCCTTGACAATAGATAGTCCAAGTCCGGTGCCTTTTCTGTCCTTGCCTCTTGAGGGGTCGGTTTTGTAGAAGCGGTCCCAGATTTTCGGAAGGCTGCTCTTGGGGATACCGCAGCCCGAGTCCTTTACGGAGACAAATACAGTCTCATGTTTTATGGTGGTCTCCACCTTGATGACGGAATCTGCGGGACTGAATTTGATGGCATTGTCAATGAGGTTATAAAGGACCTGCTGGATCTTGCCCATGTCTGCGGAAACATACAGGGTCTGGCCTGTGAGCAGCAGTTCAATGGAAATGCGCTTTTCCCGGCAGGTGCCCTCAAAGGCGGCAGCAGTGGTCTTGATGGTATTGTTGATATCAAAGTTCGTATAGTCCAGCATCCTGCCCTTTTCATCCATGTCATTCAGGGTGAGAAGACTCTGGGTCAATTTGTAGAGGCGGTCTGTCTCGTACACCACAATGTTCAGATACTTGGTCTGCAGTTCAGGGGGGATCGTGCCGTCCAGGATGGCCTCTGTATAGCCTTTGATGGAAGTCAGAGGGGAGCGGAAGTCATGGGAAACATTGGAGACGAATTTCCGCTGGTATTCTCCTGTCTTGTCAAGCTCATCAGACATATAATTCAGAGTCAGGGCAAGATAGCCCATCTCATCCCTGGTGTAAACCGGGATATTGTGTTTCAGGTTACCTGAGGCGAACTGGTCCGCTCCCGCAATGATCTTCTTCAGGGGACGATAGACCATGAAGGAAAATACAGCCAGCATTAAAAGCATGACCAGAAAAATGATCAGGATCAGAATGTAAATAATATTCATGACATCATTTTCCTGCTCCTGCAGAATGGACATGGGCAGATGCATGGCAACATAGCCCTGAATGGACATTTTCCAGGTGACAGGCACCATGACGCTGAGATGGTCCTCCTCAAACTGGCTGTAAAAGCTGCCGATCTGGTAATAGGAGCCGCTGGAATGTCCGGGGTTAAAATGCTCTATGATCTTTTTCTCCTCCGCGGAAAAATCATCGGAGGTATTCAGAAGGATCTCACCCTTGGGACTGATGAGCCAGATCTCCGCATCCTGATAGATGGACAGGGTTTTCAGATTCATGGCCACACTGTCCAGGGAGGCCTGTTCCTGATAATATTTGGAGGCTCTGTTTTCCGCTATGGAGGCAGCTTCCCGGTATAAATCTCCGCTGTAGACATCTTCCAGGTGGCTTTCCACCATGGAGGGGCCTATCATGGAAACTGCGAAGAATCCCATAAACCCCAGGATCAGGAAGAAGGCCACAAACTTGATATAAAGCGATTTTTTCATCCGTTTTTGACCTCGAATTTATAGCCAATACCCCATACGGTGCTGATCGACCAGGCGGGGTGGTCCTTTATTTTTTCTCTCAGACGTTTGATATGTACGTCCACGGTCCTTGTGTCACCGATATATTCATATCCCCAGATGTGGTCCAAAAGCTGTTCCCTTGTGAAGACCTGATTGGGGGAAGCAGCCAGAAAGTAGAGAAGCTCCAGTTCCTTTGGCGGCATATCCACCTGTTTTCCGTAGTACACAACAGAATAGTTGGTCAGATTGATGGCCAGGTCCGGATATTCCACGTATTTTCCTGAAGGCTGGTTTCCGGGAGCTACGGTGGGCTGGTAGCGGCGGAGGACGGCTTTCACCCTTGCCACCAGTTCCTTAGAGTCAAAAGGCTTGATCATATAATCATCCGCGCCCAGCTCCAGTCCCAGCACCTTGTCAAAAATCTCCCCTTTGGCGGAGAGCATGATGATGGGAACATTGGATTTGTGGCGGATCTCCCTGCAGACCTGATAGCCGTCCATACCCGGCAGCATCAGATCCAGTAAAATGAGGTTGGGGCCAAAGGAGGCGAAGGCCTTCAGAGCCTCCTCCCCGTCATTGACGATCATGGTGTCAAAGCATTCTTTGGTGAGGTACAGAGAGATAAGCTCTGCTATATTGTTGTCATCATCAACGATCAGTATTTTCTGTTTCGCAGCCATTATATACCCCCTATGGTTTATTTCTTGAATTCTACTATGGTGACTCCGGCATCCCCTTCGCCGAATTCAGCCAGATGATAGTCTTTTACATATTTCAGGCGTTTTAAGTAATTGTGGATTCCCTTTCTCAGGGCGCCTGTGCCCTTTCCATGGACTACGCGGACACTGTTTAAGTGCGCCAGATATGCGTCATCCAGGTATTTGTCCAGCTCTGCCACAGCCTCATCCACGGTTTTGCCCAGCAGATTGATCTCTGTGCTGACAGAGGCGGATTTGTTCATTTTTATCTTGCCGGCCCCTGTTTTGGAAAGTGCCGGGCCTGTGATGACCGGTTCGTCCAGAAGCTGCAGGTCCGAAATGTGTACCTTGGAGCGCAGGATGCCCATTTGTACAAAGAGCATTCCTTTGGCATCGGGTTTGGAGCTTACGGTCCCTTTTACATTCATACTCAGTACCTTGATGGAGTCGCCCAAAGATAAATCCTGGGGGCGGAGTGTGGATGTTTTTTTAGGAGGTGTTTTAAGGGCAACCTTTTTGCCTGCGGAATCCATTTTTTTGCGCAGTTCGGAACGTCTCTGCTCCAATTCTTTGGCGGAGAGGGTTTCTTTGCCGGCCTTGTTGAATACTTTCATGGTCTGGTCTGCGTACTCCTTGGCCTCCCGCAGTACACGGTGTGCTTCCTCGTTGGCCTGGGCAAGGATCCGTTCTTTACGCTGTTCCAGTTTGTCCTGTTTTTCTTCAAGCTGTGCCTTCAGGGCTTTGATCTCTTCTTTGTAGGAAGCGATCTCCTCCCGTTCCGTTTCAATTGTTATGCGGCTCTGCTCCAGGCTGGTCAGTACATCTTCAAAGGATTCATCCTCCTGGCTGATCTGCTCTTTGGCGCGGTCAATAATATGTTCCGGCAGCCCAAGCTTGCCGGAAATGGCAAAGGCATTACTCTTTCCGGGAATACCTATGAGCAGACGGTATGTGGGACGCAGGGTCTCCACGTCAAATTCACAGGATGCGTTCTCAACACCGGGGGTGGAGAGGGCATAGACCTTCAGCTCACTGTAATGGGTAGTTGCCATAACACGCACACCCCGCTCATGCAGGGAGGAGAGGATGGCAATCGCCAGAGCAGCGCCCTCTGTGGGGTCTGTTCCGGCACCCAGCTCGTCAAAGAGCACCAGGGAATCTTTGTCCGCTTTTTCAATGAAGCGTACCACATTGGTCATGTGGGAGGAGAAGGTACTGAGACTTTGTTCAATGCTCTGCTCATCACCGATATCTGCGTAGACTTCCTTAAAAACGCTGAGGCGGGAGTTGTCAAAGGCCGGTATGTGAAGGCCGGACTGTCCCATGAGGGTCAAAAGCCCAACTGTTTTTAAAGATACGGTCTTGCCGCCTGTGTTGGGACCTGTGACTACCAGCAGGTCAAAGGATTCGCCCAGGCGCACGTCAATGGGTACTACCTGGTGCTTTTCAATTAGCGGATGGCGGGCTTTTTTTATGTCAATGATCCCATCCCGGTTGAAGACAGGTTCTGAGGCGTTCTGGGATTTCGCCAGCAGGGCGCGGGCAAAGATGAAATCCAGTTCCACCATGACTTTCAGGTTGTCACCGATAAGTTCCAGATTTTCGGCAGCTAATTCGCTTAAGTTTGACAGCACGATCTCTATTTCCTGCTGTTCCTTGATCTCCAGTTCCCGCAGGTCATTGTTTAATTTTACTACAGCCATCGGTTCTACAAAAATAGTGGAGCCGGTGGAGGACTGGTCATGGATCATACCGGGTACCTGGCCTTTGTGCTCTGCTTTTACAGGGATACAGTAGCGGCCATTCCGCATGGTGATCACCGCATCCTGCAGATAAGAGCGGGAGCCGCCGTTCACAATGGAAGTAAGCTGGCTGTGTATCTTGTCGTTGGCGTTTTTCATGGAGCGCCGTACCTGGCGGAGTCCCGGGCTTGCGTCGTCGGCAATCTCCTCCTCGGAGAGGATACAGCGCCTTATCTCTGCAGACAGGGGAGTCAGGGGTTGAAGTACCTCAAACATGCTGTCCAGGGAGTCTGTACGGTCATCCTCGTTTTCCTTTCTGGAGTACGCTTTTGCCCGGTTTGTATTTTCCAGCAGGGAGCAGACAGCCAGTAGTTCACCGGCGCCCAGGGTACTTCCCACTTCCAGGCGCTTTAAGGAGCCGCGAACGTCCTTTACCCCGCCGAAAGAAAGGCTGCCCTTCTGATAGACCCGGGCCAGGGCATCTGCAGTTTCCTGCTGCATCACTTCAATTTTTCCGATCTCATCCAGCGGAGCCAGTTCCCGGCACAGGGCCTTTCCCATGGAACATGTGGCAAAGCTCTCCAGTTGTTCTATGATTTTGTGATACTCAAGAGTTTTTAATGCTTTTTCATTCATAAATTTCACCTTTTTCAGTATATCATTGATATGTCCGGTTCTGTGATGGCATACTATGACCATGATACAGATATGTTACTATTCACAGCCCTGCAAAAAACGCAGTTCTGTAAACAGTAACACGCTTCGCGATGCACAGATATGGAGCATGCTGCCCCATATCGCGCTGGCTGCCTCGGGATTTTCATGCGCAAGCGCATAAAAACGCCTCGCGGGACAACAGCCGTGAATAGTAACACAGATATTCTTATTCTAACGCAAAATTGCCGGAAAGGAAAGGTGCATTTTATGAGTAGGAGAAATAATTTTCTCCTTCTTCACAAATTGTTCATATCTGTCTGATAAAATAGTTAAAAGTTATTGTAACTGTTCAGTACCTTCACAGTTACAAGCAAAAATCCATGCAGAATCGCCTTTGACGATGGGATTTTTGCCTGGCTGTTGAACTTTTTACGGTCAGCGCAGTAAATGTGCAGATCTGCTGTATAGTTACAAATTATTGCATCTTTTACAGAGCGGCAGGAGATGTGTTATGGATGATGAAAAAAAAGAAGATTTAAGGCACGAGGACGAAAAGCAGGAACAGGACAGTATAACAGATAATTATGAGTTTCTGAAAGAGACAATCAAAGAGCGCCCTATTGATAAAAAAAAGCTGGCCAGGCACGCCGGCTTTCTTGCAGCCGGTGGCGTTCTTTTCGGACTTGTGGCTGCGCTGACATTTGCTTATGTGGAACCCAAGATAGAGAAAAACATGCAGCGCAAAGAGGTTCCTTATGTAAATATTCCTGGGGATGAAGAACCCGGGACACAGGAGGAGCAGTCTTCAGAAGACAACGGGCAGGAAGAACCGCAGACAGGGGACAATACCGGGGAGGACAGCCAGACAGCCCAGGCGGAACCCAGGGAGATCACGCTGGATGATTACGAGAACCTGTATACGGAGATCCTGAAGCAGGCGGAGGAACCTAAGAAAGCCATGGTGACTGTGATCGGCAGCAAAAAGGACGAGGACTGGTTTCAAACGCCTTATGAGAACCAGATATCAGGTCTGATCGTGGCAGATAACGGGCAGGAGATGTTTATACTCACAGAGTATAGGATCGTGGAGAATGTGGACCGGATCCAAGTGGTATTTTGTGACGGAAGCATGGTGGATGCCAGATTCCAAAAGGCGGATAAGAATACAGGTTTTACTATCCTGAAGGTTCCCGTGACCGATATCCCGGCGGAGACAAAGGAAAGAATCATAACCGCACCTCTGGGAAATTCCTACGGATTAAATCAGGGTGAACCTGTTATTGCAATTGGAAGCCCGATGGGGTATAGTGATTCTATAGCTTATGGAGTGGTGACTTCTACCACCAATTCTGTGTCAAAAGTGGATGCGGAGTACGGTATCCTCACGACGGATATTGTGGGGAGCGGAGACGGAAGCGGTATTCTGGTCAATCTCAAAGGAGAGGTTGTGGGTGTGATTGCCCAGTCCTTTGCCAAGGCTGATACAAAAAATATCATTACCGGTTTGTCCATTTCCCAGACGAAGGATCTGATCGAAAATCTGTCCAACAATAAGGATATTATCTATATGGGAATCACAGGCCAGACCATCACCACAGAGATTTCCGAGAAGAAAGGCATTCCCAAAGGCGTCTTTGTGGAAGGCGTGGAGGTGGATTCACCGGCTATGCAGGCCGATATCCGGAATGCGGATGTGATCGTGGAGGTCAACAAAGAAAAGGTGGAGACAGTAAAAGGCTATCAGCAGCAGCTTAAGTCCTGCAAAGCCGGATCTGTCATAGAAGTCAAGGCAATGCGCCAGGGAACAGAAGGCTATGTGGAGGTCACTTTTGAAGTGACTCTGGGGGCATTATAAAAAGAAAGGATTCTGTGTGAAACAGACACACAGAACCGGCGGCGGAGCGCATTTTACCGCGCCGGTGGTTGAAATATGAGATTTATCAATGAACTGCACGAAGGCGAAAAGTTAGCGGGGATCTATCTGTGCAAACATAAGCAGCCGGCAGTCACAAAAAACGGAAAACCCTACGAAAACGTGATTTTACAGGACAAGACAGGCACCATTGACGCCAAGATATGGGATCCCAATTCTCTTGGGATTGATGATTTCGGTACACTGGACTATGTGGATGTTGTGGGTGATGTCACCAGCTTCCAGGGCGCTCTGCAGGTGAGCATCAAGCGCGCCCGCAAGGCATCGGAGGGAGAGTATGAACCGGGAAATTATCTTCCGGTCAGCGACAAAAGCGTGGACGCCATGTATGGGGAACTCCTGAATTTTGTAAGCCAAGTGAAGAATATCTATCTTTCCCGTCTCCTGCACAGCTTTTTTGCGGAGGATGAGGCGTTTATCAAGGCGTTCAAGGGCAATTCCGCTGCCAAGACCGTGCATCATGGATTTATCGGTGGGCTTTTGGAGCACACGCTGAGTGTAGTGAAACTTTGCAGTTATTACTGCAGTACATATCCGATTCTGAATGAGGACCTGCTGATTGCAGCGGCAATGCTCCATGATATCGGCAAGACAAAAGAACTCAGCCCGTTTCCCATGAACGATTATACGGATGACGGACAGCTTTTGGGACATATTATGATCGGGGCGGAAATGATCCATGATAAGGCCCGCGAAATCCCGGGATTTCCGGAGAGGCTGGAGAGTGAGCTGAAGCATTGTATACTGGCCCACCACGGTGAACTGGAATACGGGTCACCCAAGAAACCTGCCCTTGCAGAGGCAATGGCACTGAATCTTGCGGACAATACGGATGCCAAGATGGAGACGCTGACGGAAATCTTCCGCGCAGCTGGAGATAGTAAGGAATGGCTGGGTTATAATCGGCTGTTTGAGTCAAATTTGAGAAAGACCGGATGTGAAGAGTAAGGGGAAGAGAATATTTTCTGACCTGGTGAGGCAGCCGGGCAGATTGTAATTATCTGCCCGGCAATCATTATAAGGGGAGCGGCAGAATGCCATTAGGCAGAAGCCACTCCCTTTTTGGGCTGGAGTGGGTTTGAAAATTGTTTTTGGCAAGAGGTGCGTGACACTATGTCGGAACAAAGATTCAGACACGCTCTGATACAGGCAGTGGAATTTATCCGGATGGAAGGAAGCAGAGATGGAATTTAAGAAGAATGATATTGTCACAGTAAAAATAGAAGATATGAGCCATGACGGTTCCGGAATCGGTAAAGCCGACGGGTATACGCTTTTTATTAAAGACGCGGTGATCGGGGATGAAGTGGAAGCAAAGATCATGAAGACAAAAAAGAATTATGGATTTGCCCGTCTCATAAATGTACTTGTCCCGTCCCCTGACCGGACTGAACCCAAATGTCCAAAGGCCAGGGCATGCGGCGGATGCCAGCTTCAGTTTCTCAGCTATGAAAAACAGCTGGAATTCAAAAAAAATAAGGTGGATGGAAATCTGCGCCATATCGGGGGATTTCAGGATTTTGCCATTGAAAAGGTAATGGGTATGAAGGAGCCGTGGCGTTACAGAAATAAGGCGCAGTTTCCCTTTGGGAAAGATAAGGACGGCAAGATCATCACAGGGTTTTATGCCGGCAGGACCCATGCCATTATTCCAAACAGGAATTGTTATCTGGGGGTAAAAGAAAATGAGGAGATACTGAATCTTATCATTGCATACATGGAAGAGAACCACGTGGAGCCGTACAATGAGGAGACAGGGAAAGGCCTTGTCCGTCATGCGCTGATCCGTTATGGTTTTACTACAAAAGAAATTATGGTATGTCTGATCATCAATGGGGAGCGCCTTCCGAAAAAGGAGAGGTTGATCGAAAAGCTTACAAAGGTTCAGGGAATGACAAGTATTACGGCAAATGTGAATAAAAAGCGGAGCAATGTGATCTTAGGGGACAAGATTATTCCGCTGTGGGGGCAGGAATATATCACGGATTATATCGGTAATGTAAAATATCAGATCTCCCCCCTTTCTTTTTACCAGGTCAATCCCGTGCAGACAGTGAAACTGTATGAGACGGCACTGGAATATGCAGGCCTTACGGGGAACGAGACAGTCTGGGATCTGTACTGCGGTATTGGAACCATCTCTTTGTTTTTGGCGCAGAGGGCAAAGCAGGTGTATGGTGTTGAGATAGTACCTGCTGCTATAGAGGATGCCAAGAAGAATGCAGAGCTGAATGGGATAGAGAATGCGGCGTTTTATGTGGGCAAGGCGGAGGAGGTTCTGCCAAAGAAATACAAGGAAGAAGGCATCTGTGCCGATGTGATTGTGGTTGACCCGCCCAGAAAAGGGTGCGATGAGGAACTGCTGTCAACTATGCTGGACATGAAACCCGAGAGGATTGTGTATGTGAGCTGCGATTCCTCTACACTGGCAAGGGATTTGAAGATTTTGTGCGGTGAGGGGTATGCGTTGGAGAGGGTGGCAGTTTGTGATATGTTTCCGGCTGGAGTGCATGTGGAAACCATTGTACTTTTGTCCCACAAATCACCAGATAGCCATATCAACGTGAAGATTGAATTTGGAGAAGGTGATGGGAAAGTACCTTTAGATCAGTAGAAATTTCTTAAAGGGAAAGAGAATAAGGAATTACAAAACATTATGGTGTAATTGTAGGAGTTACAATGGGAAAAATAATTAAAGATACAATTCATGCAAATGGGATAGATATTGGAATTTATACGCAGGATTTTGAAAATGAATTCATTTCATTGACGGATATTGCCCGGTATAAAAGTGATGATCCAACGGCGGTTATTCAAAATTGGATGAGAAATCGGGATGTAATAGAATTTCTGGGATTATGGGAAAGGCTTCATAATCCAGATTTTAAACCCCTCGAATTCGAGGGGGTTAAAAAGCAGGCAGGAGCGAATGCGTTTACATTGTCACCAAAGAAACGGATAGAAGCGACAGATGCTATTGGCATCGTTTTGAAATTCACAAATACCATATCATGGAAGAATTTATCTGGACTTTAAAAGGTGAAAAGGCGGATAAACTGGAATGTGCCATACGGGGGCGGGGAGCATTCAGGAGATTTAAGGATAAGGTAGATAGAATGGGAATATCACAGCAGTGGTATGATTTTCAGGCAGAATGTTACAGGAAACTGGCGATCCAGTGGTGCCGGGAGCATGGGTTAGAGTATGCGGAGGGGAGTATGTGAAGATTAGGTTTGTGGAAAAATCAGACATTGAAACACTTTCTTTATAGGATAAGCACATCCGGGTAACAGAATTAGAGTTCGCCCCCGGAATCAACAGCTGCCGAAGGAGATGAAAAACATAAACAGTCATTTAAAAGCAATAGCGCAGTCCTATGACAGAGCAATTGAATTAGGAAGAAATGGTATCGATTCATACAATAATTTACCGGAATATCTAAAGAAGGATCCGGATTACATTAATTTTCAAACAGCAAGAGAAAACGGTTTAGATTCAGACAGCGGGCGTATAGAAATCAAAGCATTTCTGTCACCAGCAGTAAATGCAAGATTCGTTGATTTAGGGTGTTGTCTGAATCTAATGTTTAATGGGTATGATCAATGGCCATCCACCTATTATGGGGTTGACATAAGTACCGAAACAATAAAGCTTCTCAGGGAGTTTTCCGAAAAGAAGAGACTCCGTGTAGGTATGCTGCACTGCGGAAGTATACATGAGACACCTTTTGAGGACAATTATTTCCATATAGGGGCCTGTATAGGTGTTCTGGAATATTATGAAAAAGCATTTGTCAGGGAAGTTCTTATAGAAATCCATAGGATACTGAAGCCTTATAGTAAATTTGTTCTGGATATTCCTGATCATGCAGGGAAAATGCGCCATTTTATGAATTTGGTTGAGACTTCTATGGGCAGGCCTGATAAATTTGACATGTCCACGAAGGAATTTGAAGTAATTCTCCTTGATTTCTTTGAAATAGAAAAGAGAGAAAAGATAGATGCTGTCTCCATGGTGCAATATTTTTTGAAGCGCAAAGCTTGATCTTCTCTCAAAAAGCAGCTTTTTACAAACCATAGGCGGTAAAAAGTTCCGGATATGGAAAATGTAACAGGCTGTTGTTTTTTGCACCCGTGCGGCAGAGTATAAAATAAAAATTAAATATCCCCCATATCTTCTAATTGCATCCCCTTTATGGTAAAATATAGATATTCCAAAAGAAAGAAGGTATGTCAATTATGGAAAAAGAAGTATTAGATTTTGTAGTTGAGAAAACGCATGATTTAATGAATGCGGCATCATGCAGCAGTGAGGCAAAAACAGCAGCTCAGGCTTGGCTGGATGCTGTTGGGACGGAAAATGAGGCAGAAGAAACCAAAAAATACATAGCTGAGCTGGAAGCGGATATTATGCCCATTGACGGTTTGATCGCTTTTGCAGAATCGGATGCCGGTGCACAGGTCTTCGGAGCTGATGTTGCGAAAAATGTTGCAGCACACGCAAAGGAGATCAAGGCAGCCGGAGCAAAATACTGTGACTGCCCGGCATGTGCAGCCGCAGAAGCAATTCTCGAAAAGAAAGACTGCCTTATTTAATTCTTGACAATAGAAAGCCCGCAGAGCGTGCTTTCTGTCGTTGCCAAAACGAAATTGACAGCCAGAACGTTTTACAGAGCACCCGTCAGAGATGATTGGTGCTCTGTTTATTTTATTCCCGAAATACATTGACAAACAAAACTGTAACAATTATAATTACATTAATACAACATAGTAACCTCCCATGTAAAAGCAAAAGAGTGAGATTCATCCATTTGGGGAATAACAAAAAGGGGTGGGAAAATGAACAGGAAAAAAGAGCAGCAAAAACAACAGGCAGCCCAAACCGCAGCAAATTACATCAAAGAAGGCATGACAATCGGACTTGGTTCCGGTACCACTGCCCATTATCTGATCCGGGAAGCAGGGAAAAAATATGCACAGGGACTTCATTTTTACGGAATCGCCACATCAAGGGAATCGGAACAACTGGCAGCATCACTGGGAATACCACTTCTTGGACCCAAGCAGGCAGGGAAGATTCACCTGGCGATTGACGGTGTGGATGAAATAGACAGGGATTTCAGAGCAGTCAAAGGCGGCGGCGGTGCGCTTTTGAGGGAAAAGATCATTGCATCCCGGGCAGATGATGTGATCTGGATCATGGATGAGAGCAAACTGGTAGAACACCTGGGAACCTTTCCATTCCCTGTTGAGACAGTACCTTTCGGTATGCCGTTTGTAAAGCTTAGGATCAGGGAGATGGGGGAAGTCTCTGTCCTGCGCGTGAGGAACGGGTCACCCTATCTTACAGACAGCGGGAACCATATTCTGGATATACAGTTTGCACAGGATGCGGATATTCCTGCAGCAGCGGAGAGGATCCGTAAAATGCCGGGGGTTGTGGAGACCGGGTATTTTGGACAGATGTGCAGCCGTATTGTGGCAGGCACTTCTTCCGGAGTCAAAGTCATGGAAAACCCGCATAGAGTGATAGAGTAAGAAAAACGGTCAGGAGGCGCAGGTCATGGGAAAAATAAATGGATTTATCGGCACATATGCATCTGAAAACAGTAATGGCGTATACCGGTTTACATTTGACACAGTCAGCGGGTCTTTAGGAAAACCGGAGTTATTCTATGAAGCAAAAGATGCAAAATGGATATCCCTGTATAAAAATATCATGGCAGTACCTGTGGCAAAACATGCATGGGCCGGCACCTGCCTTTTAGATATATCGGACGGAAAGGCTGAATTTCTGGGAGAAGTTCTGACGGAAAAACATACGCCCTGCTATATCCTTCAGGATGAGACGTATGTATATACCGCCAACTATCACGAAGGCCTGGTCATGATATATGAGAAAAGGCCGGGACAGAGGGAAGCGCTCTGCCCTGTGAAAAAGATCGTCACAGCGCCCGGGGCAGGCTGCCACCAGATCCTGTTTCACGGTCCGCTTATGCTGGTTCCCTGCCTGACGCTGGATCGTATTCTGTGTTTTGACAGAACCCGGAATTTTGAAAAAACCGGGGAACTGCTTTTTCCGGAAAACAGTGGCCCCAGGCATGGAATATTTAACCTGGCCCACAGTAAATTCTGGGTTGTCAGCGAGTGGAGCAATGAAGTTTATTACTTTGCAGTAAAAGAAGACAAGTTTCAGCTCAAGGAGACATTTCCGCTTCTGCAGAGGGAGGAAGGGGCAGCCGCGGCTGTCCGTTTATCCGGTGACGAACGCTTTCTGTACATTTCCCTGCGGGGAGCAGACCAGATCGCAGTATTGGCAGCGGAGGGAGAACATTTAAAACTGGTGGAGCGTGTATCCAGCCAGGGGGAACATCCCCGGGACTTTATACTCAGCAGTGACGGGCAATTTGTGTTGACCGTAAACAGGAGCCGGGGCGGGCTTGTCAGTATGAAAAGAGACCTTAACAGCGGAAAGATCGTGAAGATAACAGGACAGACAGATATTCCCCAGGGAGTATCTGTGATACTGGTGTAACTTCCGGCAGATAACCCGGTGTTTCGCCGGGAGTGGCGCGGAAATGAATGAAAAAGGAGGCAGATCATGCAGAAAACAGATATAGGAATCATAGGCCTGGCAGTGATGGGCAGAAGTCTGGCATTAAATATGGCGGACCATGGGTTTAAAGTAGGAGGGTACAACAGGAGCAAAGAGGTGACAGACACGGTCATGAGAGAGCATCCCCATAAAAATCTCATACCATTTTATACCTTGGAGGAATTGGTGGAATCCCAGGAACACCCCAGAAAATTCATGATGATGGTGAAAGCCGGAAATCCGGTAGATGCAGTGATCGCCCAACTGGAACCGCTTCTGGATGAGGGGGATATTCTTATTGACGGGGGAAATTCTTTCTTTGAAGATACCAGAAGGCGCACAGAGGCGCTTGCACAAAAAGGGATTCATTACTTTGGCGTGGGAGTTTCCGGCGGAGAAAAAGGAGCGCGGTTCGGCCCGTCCATTATGCCGGGTGGAAATGAACAGGCCTATAAGGCTGTGGCACCTATACTGGAGGCGATCGCAGCAAAGGCACAGGGAGAGCCGTGCTGTGCATACATGGGACCTGACGGGGCGGGACATTATGTGAAAATGGTGCACAACGGGATTGAGTACGCGGACATGCAGCTCATCGCAGAGTCTTACCTGCTGTTAAAATACGCGGGTGGATTTACCAATGAGGAACTGGCTGATGAGTTTTCCAAATGGAATCAGGGTGAACTGAAAAGCTTTCTCATCGGCATAACGGCCGGGATCTTCAGTGAGGCGGATGATTTTGAGGAGGGCAGGCTGGTGGACCATATTGTGGACAGTGCAGGGCAGAAAGGCACCGGAAGGTGGACAAGTCTGGAATCCCTGAAACAGGGGGTAAATGTTTCCATGATAACGGCTGCCTGCAATGCCAGGATCATGTCAAACCGCCTGGAGGAGCGCACAGCAGCGAAAAAAGTCATAAAGGGACCAAAAACCATGGAGGGGACACGGAAAACACCTGTGCAGAAAGAGACCTTTGCAGACCTTGTGAGGGAAGGTCTTTACGCGGCGAAGATCGTAGCTTACGCCCAGGGATTTGACCTGTTGTCCCATGCCTCCACTGAATATGGATGGGATCTTGACTTTGGCAGGATCGCAGCCATATTCCGGGCCGGCTGTATTATTCAGGCAGAGTTTCTCAACGACATCACCAGAGCATTTGAGAAGAATCCCAAACTGACCAACCTGATCCTGGACGGATTTTTCCTGGACAAGATCAATAAAAACCAGGAGAGCCTGCGCAGCATCTTATCCTGCGGCATTTTGTCAGGGATTCCCATGCCAGCCATGAGCCAGGCCGCAGCCTATCTGGATGCCTTCAGAGGAATGCCCGTGGGGGCCAATCTGATTCAGGCACAGAGGGATTGTTTTGGTGCCCACACCTATGAGCGGGTTGACAGGCACGGCACCTTCCATCATGAATGGGGGCAGGGATATGAATAAAAAACTCACATTTACCATATTCGGAGGCACCGGTGACCTGACTTTCCGGAAACTGCTTCCGGCGCTCTACAATATGTCCGTGACGAGCAAAAGGGAATCTGTGGGACAGGTGATCATCATCGGCAGAAGAGATTATACCAGTGAGCAGTACCGGGTCATCGCCAGGGACTGGGTGGAAAAATTTGCCCGGCTGCCGTACACGGAAAAAGATTATGACAGGATGGCAGCAGGCATTTTCTACTATAAGATGGATTTTACGGATGAAAAAGCCTATACACAGCTCAACGAGTTTTACGAAGAGATGGAGGCAGAAAGCCATATATTCTATTTTGCGGTTGCCCCCAGATTTTTTTCTTCCATTGTGACAGGACTGGCCCATGTGGAACATGCCTGCCATGGAAAAGTGGTTCTGGAGAAGCCTTTTGGTGAAAATCTGACAGCGGCAAAAGAGCTGAATGAGAAGATGGAAAGCTTTTTCCAACCGGATAACATTTACCGGATCGACCACTACCTGGGGAAGGAAATGGTGCGGAATATACAGACCATACGGTTTGCCAATCCTATTTTTTCGGGGGTCTGGGATGCGGAACACATTGAGTGTATACAGATATCAGCCCTGGAGGAGGTTGGGGTGGAGACAAGAGGCGGATATTATGACCACAGCGGGGCCATGAAAGATATGGTGCAGAACCATCTGTTTCAGATCCTTTCCATAGTGGCGATGGAACAGCCGGGGGATCTGATGCTTGCTGGTGAAGAGATGCACAGGGAACAGATTCGTGTCCTGTCTTCCCTGCATACGCCTGAGGATATTGAGGACAGCCTCGTCCTGGGACAGTATAGAGGCTACAGGGAAGAAAAAGCAGTGGCGGAGGATTCCCTGACGGAAAGTTATGCAGCCATGAAGGTTTTCCTTGACAATGACAGGTGGAAAGGTATGCCTTTTTATATCCGGACAGGGAAAAAGCTGGGTCACCGTGAAATGCAGGTACTTGTGGTATTTAAACCTGCAGCCCCTCATGTGCAGTCCAATATATTGAATATTAAGATACAGCCCACAGAAGGGGTCTATCTGCAGTTTAATATTAAAAGACCGGGTGAGGAAGATGAGATTGCCCAGGCAAAAATGGACTTCTGCCAGAGCTGTTCTTTTATTAACCAGATGAACACACCGGAGGCATATGAGCGGCTTTTGGGAGCCTGCGTCAGAGGAGAACGGTTCTGGTTCTCCCAGTGGGACCAGATTGAGGCCAGTTGGAAATATGTAGACGAGATCCGCAAGAGATATCATGACAGGAAGCTTCCGGTCTATGCGTATGAACCGGGGAGCTATGGTCCCTATGCCGCAGAAAAGATGCTGGAAAAAGCAGGGGACCACTGGCTGGATTGAAGATTATGTGTAAAGGCGGACTATTTTAGATGTCCGCCTTCAAACACAGGGGCATTTGCCCGTCCCGCTATGAGTTTTCGGTGGGCTTTCCGTATTTTTTCCTGATATGTGGTCAGAAGTGCGGGGAACTCTTCCCAGGCATCCAAATCCGCGTTTTGAGAAAGTTTTTCCTCCAGCAGATAAGCCTGTATGACCAGATGATAATAAAGCTGGGTGTCCATGGAATCGGAGAGGCAGATCCTGTCAAGGAGCTCTGTGACGGATCTATATTTTTTCCAGAGCTGTCTTGTGGCTTTGGCACGGTTGTAAGGGAAAATCACGCAGTTTGCCAGATAAGCGGCTGCAGCCCCCACAAAAATATAGCCAAGTCTGATCAGGAACATACTGCCCACAGCCTGGAAACCGAAACGGTTCATAAAGACAGCTCCTCCCAGCGCACCTATGGTGGAACAAGTAAAAGTCTCCCTGTAATCCGTAAAGTAAAAGGAAAGGTATCCGGAAAGCATCATGGCAGCCGTCCGTCCCGCCGGAGACGGGATCAGAGAGTAGATCACAACAGATAAGATCCCGCCGGCTATGGTTGCGGCGATACGTTTTTTCATTTTTGAAGGCACATCGTCCGCATAGGGCAGAGAGACGGATGCCAGGGTGAAGAGCAGCCATCTCCCATGGGGAAGACCGAGAAACTGCACAAGCAGGGTGGCGCAGGATAAGAGCAGTGCGGTACGAAACGCATAGATGGCTCTCACAGGGCTTAGATCAAGCGCTGCCTGAATACGCACCTTTAAGGAGATGGCTGTTTTCCTGTAATGGGTCTTGTTCTGGGGGTCAGTCATGTGCAGAAGTCTGTCCTGGGTATACAACAGTGTATTATAAAACAGACGGGCTGTTTTTTCGCTTTGAACAGCGGAAAAGTCAGGTAAAGCAATAGGCGGAAGTTCCGCGATTTCCATATGGAGGAAAGAGCGGAAAGAGGCCAGATAGTCAGAAGTTTTTGCAAGAAGGGCAGTTTCCTGTTCAGAAAGTTTATCAGGTAGTTCATGGACCAGCAGCAGCAGATGTTCCAGTCCACGTCCTGCGGCCACCATGGAGAAACTTGCATCTGAAATACACAGTACTTTTTTTCTGCGCTCATATACCGTTCTGCCAAGCCGGCAGAGTTTCCGGTGTATGTCCGGGGGATTCGGCTCCTCCGCTGTCTCATCCATCCGATGGGAGATAAGAAGACATATATCATCAATCATTTCAGTCAGTACATCTCTGGCAGTTTCCACCACTCTTTTTCTTCCCATTATCCATTGATAAAGCATAATGGATACGGCACCTGCCGCCATACCCAGCATTCTTTTGGGGAGCTGCTGTGCGTTTACAGGTGAAATAAATACAAGAAATAAATATGACAAGATATATGGAAAATATATGTGACTGGAATATTCATATGTAAATGCATACAAAATCACCGATAATGTGATAAAATTAATGACAAAGGACAGAGGGGCGGGAAGTGTGCTGACCCAGAATGCAGCAAGTGCCATCCAGATCAGAACCATGGCCTGAATGCAAAGATGCCGAAAAGGTGTGGCAGTCAGATCGCGTACCATGGAGGCAGACATCATAATGGTAAAGATAACACCCACGATGGAATTTTCGGCGCCGAAGAGGATCTGAAATACATTCACATAGAAAATGATAAAAATAAAACTCAGTGTACTGAATCGGAAGTTATCCTTTATCACATCCGGTATGCTCCATTTATTTTTTTGCATGTAGAACGGCATCTCCTTTTCTGTTTCTTTTGGATTAAAACCCATATGTTTTATAATGAGTCTGTTATTGTTAAATAAATATGATAGTCATATTTTGTTTACCAATTTATCAGCATAACACCTTTCAATATATTTGTCAACGGGGAGAAAAAAGATGAAGGATGTAAAAGTTTCGGAAGAGTTTGTACAAAATTTACTTTTGGTTATGCCAAACTGGCATTCTAAGCTGGTAAAACCGTTTAAGGATACACTAAACCGGGAGATGAGCCTGGAGACATATTATTGTCTGGAGACGGTGAAGCAGTGCGGCACTGTGACCATGACAAGGATTGCCCGGGAACTGAAAGTGCCCAAGCAGCAAGTTACAAAATTGATTGATAAGCTGAGTGAATATGAGTTTGTGGAGCGTGTGAGCAATGAAAAAGACAGAAGGACGGTCTGGATTCAGCTCACCCCCAAGGCATCGGCCTATCTGGATGAGTATTATCTGAAAAACAAAGTCTTTATTCAGATGCTGGAGGAACAGCTCACAGAGGAAGAACTGCGGCAGTTGAACGGGGCGGCCAAAACACTCAGTGAGATACTTCCAAAGCTGAAATAGAGGCATTTCCCCTGTATGCACCTGCCGGTTGCCCAATTATACGGCAGACTTGCTGGTGTGCAACCACCATGTTTGTTATAGTTGGGGAAACAAAAGGAGGAAATATAAATGAATGTATCAGAAAAAATATTACAGCTTAGAAAAGCTAAGGGTTTCACACAGGAGGAGCTGGCGGAAAAGCTCAATGTCTCCAGACAGTCAGTCTCAAAATGGGAATCAGGACAGTCTGTACCGGAATTAGAAAAGCTTGTGGCGCTGAGTGGGATTTTTGAAGTGACTA
This sequence comes from Blautia hominis, assembly GCA_002270465.1. Lineage (GTDB taxonomy): Bacteria > Bacillota > Clostridia > Lachnospirales > Lachnospiraceae > Blautia > Blautia hominis. The sequence continues at coordinate 25,570 of NQOF01000007.1, read as the reverse complement.
CCGATTATCTGCTGAAGCCCTCAGAACTGGATGAACTTTCTATTAAAACAGAAATGCTGGAAAAACAGCAGCAGGAACTTGCAAGAGAGAGCAGGAAGAGAAAAGAAAAACAGTTCTGTGTCCTGAGTTGTGTGGGTATTTATCTGGCGGCCATTGCGGTTATTGTGCTTCTGAGAGGTATTTCCTTTGAAAACGATTTTCTATGGAATATCTTTCCGGGAGTTACACTGCCGTTTATTATATTAGCAGCAGCCACGGCAGTCGCTATCATGGTTTGCCTTCATCACAGAAACAAATATGATTCAGACTCACAATAAAGGGTACAGATAACAACAGCCGTAAAATCATTATAACAAGCAGGTCTGGCAGTTCATACAAAATGGCAGAACCTGCTTGTTGTAGTTGAAGGCGATTCTGCATGGATTTTTGCCTGTAACTGTGAGGGTACTGAACAGTTACGGAATATCATATAAATTCTGCGGGTAAGATGTAACCATTCGGAAAAATCAGTTACTAATCTATAGAGGGGAGTGAGAAAATGCAGGAATTTCAGGAACTGTATGAAAAATACAATCAATACGTCTACAATTTTATGCTGAAACTTACCAACTCCAATGCGGACCTTGCAGATGAACTGACCCAGGAAACCTTTTATCAGGTATACCTCTCCCTTCCGAAATACAGAGGAGATTCCAGCATTCTCACCTGGATCTGCGCCATTGCAAAAAATGTCTGCCGCAGATATTATAAGAAAAATCCTGCCACAGCGGACTTTGAGCAAATAGAGCCTGCTTTTTTGAAAGACAGGGAATTTACTTCCATGGAGGAAAGGGCAGAGCAGAAGGAGATATTTTCCCATGCTGTGCAGGAGATCATGGGACTGAAAGAAAAGTACAGGGATGTGCTGATCTACCGTCTGTTTTTCGATATGTCTTTTCATGAGATCGCAGAGGTGATGGGGATAAAAGAAAATTCCGCAAAGGTGATCTATCACCGGGGGAAGAACATGATTCGTGATAGAATGGAGGGATATGGGGATGAAGGATAATAGTTTCTGTCCGGCAGTAAAGGATCTGCTGCCCCTCTATGGGGATGGTGCGCTGAGTCAGGAGACGGAAGAACTGATCAGCAGGCATTTGAGAGCGTGCGGGGAGTGCAGAGCGCTCTATGAAAAGATAAAGGGGGAGGACATCAACACGGCCAATGAGTCAGAGGAAAGAATGCGGTATCAAAAAGTGGCAAAGCGTATCCGCCGCAGGCGGGCAGGAGTGGTGGGGCTTGTTGTATTATTATGTGTTTTGATCTTCATTATAACAGCCAGCATGTTTCAGCCGGCCATTGTCTCAGGTGATTGTATGGTGCCAACCGTCAGGGACGGGGAGTATTACATAATAAATAAATGGGCATACAAAACAGATGTCCCCAGCCGCAGGGATATTCTTGTATATGAGAAAGACGGCATTTACCATATTACCAGAGTGATAGGCCTGCCCGGGGAATGTGTGGAGATGAGACAGGGAGACGTGTACATTGACGGCAGACGATACGGGGAGTACAAGGATTATCCAAAGGACTGCAGTCTGGCGCAGACAGAACTTGGCAGTGATGAATATTTTGTTTTGGAGGATAATCTCAAAGCATCAGAAAATAATGAGCATATGATCAGGGAACGTGACATCACCGGAAAAGTGATGGTCACCCATTAAGGGGAGCAGATGAAAGAGATCATTCAGTTAGAAAAGATTTCAAAAGAATATGGTCATAAACGGATCATAAACCAAATTGATCTATCCATATATGAGGGGCAGTCTATTGCGTTTACCGGTCATAACGGAAGCGGAAAAAGCACCATGCTAAAGATTATTGCCGGGCTGGTCAAGCCTTCCGGCGGAAGAGTGGTTTACAGGGACAGGCTGCTGTTTCATTATGTACCGGAACGTTTTCCTAAAATGAGCCTCACAGCTTGGCAGTATTTAAAAAGGATGGGGGAGATAGACGGGATACCGCGGAAAGTTCTGGAAGACAGATGCGAAAACCTGTTTGAGGATTTTTTCCTGACCGAGATGGTCAATACCTCTATGAAGGACTTGTCCAAGGGGACTTTGCAGAAGATAGGTGTCATACAGGCCCTGTTGCGTAAGCCGCAGGTGCTGCTGCTGGACGAGCCTCTGTCCGGCCAGGATATGGATTCCCAGATGATCTTTATTGAGAAAATGAATGCCCTCAGAGCAGAAAATGTCACACTTCTCATGTCCTGTCACGAACAATATCTGATGGAAAGTATTTCGGACACGGTATTGTCAGTGGGAGAGGGTAAGGTGGAAAAGGTTGACATAACTGCAGCATTCTCCGGAAGAGAGTGCATTTTGTGGTTTGAAAAGCAGAAAAATGCCACTATGCCGGAGAAATACAGTCACTATATCCGGCAGACAGGGGAAGGCTGCAGGGCCAGGATTCCCGAAGATGAGAGCAGTCAGATGATAATGGAGATGATCCGGTGCGGATGGAAACTGAGGGGGATGCGTGATGCGGGAATTTAACGGATTGATAAAATATCAGATGCAGCAGTATTTCAGCACCAGCAAGTTTGTCATGCCTTTTGCCGTGCTCATGATCTTATTGTACAGTATTTATTCTTCAAAGCCGGTGGGAGTGATGGACAGCCTGACAGTATCTTGTGTATTTTTGTTTTTAGTCATGGTGTGGGTTGGGGTCACTGCCTGCGATATGGAGGATATGGTATCGGAACAGATCTTGATACTGAGAGTGCAGAGTGCTGAAAAATATTATGTCAGTCACGCAGTGTTCCTGTTTTTACTTGGAATGATGGTAAGTGCCGTTGCGGTTATCTTTCCGGTCCTTATGGATCTGTGGAATCAGGGACAGCTTTTTGAACGGCCTTTTGGTGCTGCAGACCTGGCCGGCGGTTTTACGCTTATGTGCTTGAGTGGATTCTCAGGTGTATCCCTGGGAGAGATCTCACATCCCAGGCTGAACAAGGACAGAAAGACCGCCATTATCTTCACCTTTCTGCTGGCAGTCACGGCTGTGACAAAGACGGCTCTTTTAAAAGAAGTACCTGTGCTGGCTGTGATTTTATGGGTACTTCCCCCTGTATCAGATGTGATGGCAATATTTGCGGATGAAACCTATTTTTCTGTAAATAAATATAGTACGGCGTTTATTATTCTGCTCTTATCTGGTATGATTTGGACAGCAGTAAAAATCGCGGGTTTGAAGAAAAAAGGATTTTAGCAGCAGAAAGGAGAGAGCTTTGAGAAAAACAGTATTATATATTGCGGAAAGTCTGGATGGTTTTATTGCAGCACCCGATGGGGATGTGAGCTGGCTGACCGGGGAATATCCGGATGGCCTGGAGGAGGGAAGTTATCCTGCGTTTATCAGGACAGTAGATACTGTGCTGATGGGATATACAACCTATCATCAGATCGTGACAGAGCTTTCACCGGACAGATGGGCCTATGAAGGTATGCAGACCTATGTATTTACCCATAAAGATATCTCGGATAAAAAGGAGATCACTTTCACGGAGGAACCCCCTGAGGTTATTTTGGAACGTCTGAAAGGGCAGGAGGGGAAGGATATCTGGATTTGCGGAGGGGCGGATATCGTAAACCAGATGGTCCAAAGAGATTTGATCGACGATTACCGGATCACCGTCATACCTGTCATTCTGGGAAAAGGCATAAGGCTGTTTGACGGAGAAAATCCCAAGATAAAACTGAGACTTATTTCAGCCAAATGCTATAACGGTATGACGGATTTGGTATACAGGCGGGAATAGGAAAGAAAACGGAGATCAGGGCAGTATGAGGAGGATGAGATGAAGGGATTTACCAGGGAAGATAAACGGTTTTCGCTGTGCGGGCTGAACTGCGGGCTGTGTCCCATGCAGATTGGAGGGTATTGTCCCGGATGCGGTGGCGGTGAGGGAAACCAGTCCTGTGCCATTGCCAGGTGCAGTCTGGAGCACGATAAAGTGGAATACTGCTGGCAGTGCGGGGATTACCCCTGCGGCAGATATGAAGGGATAGACCAATACGACAGTTTCATCACACACCGCAGCAGAGTAAAAGACATGCAGAAGGCTAAAGAGGCGGGCAGCAGGGCTTATGGGGAAGAACAGGCAGAGAAAGCGGAAATTTTAAGATATCTACTGGAGCATTTTAATGATGGGAGAAAAAAGAATTTTTACTGCTTGGCAGTAAATTTGCTGGATTTAGAGGATATCAGGTCCGTGATGAAGGTGATTGCGGAGAAAGAGGGGATCATGGACCTGCCACCAAAAGAGCGGGCAGCTTTTGTCTCTAAGCTGTTTCAGGCAGCAGCCGGGGCACATGGGATAGAATTGAAATTAAGAAAAAAGCCGGCCGGGAAGAGTCAGAAAACACCATAAATTTTTCATTTTCCATTTCCTTTTATCTGTGACTTTGATAGAATAGAAAGGAAAATGGCAGCAGTTATCCGCTGAGCGGTGAGGAGGAGATCGTCCGCAATGAGGAGAAATGTCCTCCCGGACAGCCAGTCTGTGTGCCGAATGACAAAAGATAAGAAGGCAGGAAAGAAAATGGAAGGAAAGAAAAAGAGGATCTTCAGGGCATTCTGTGCGGCCTTCCCTTATACCATACCTATTTTTGCAGGGTTTTGGTTTTTGGGGCTGACCTATGGCATTTACATGAATGTGTCCGGATTTAGTTTTTGGTATCCCATGATCATGAGCCTGACCATTTTTGCAGGCTCTATAGAATTTGTGGTGGTCAATATGCTGCTGGGCGCGTTCAATCCCCTGCAGGCTTTTGTCATGACCCTGATGATAAATGCCCGGCATTTATTTTACGGCATTTCCATGCTGGATAAATACAGAAATACAGGCTGGAAAAAGGGGTTCCTGATTTTTGGGATGTGTGATGAGAGCTTTACCATCAACTATACAGCAAAGATACCGGAGGACGTAGACAGAGGCTGGTTTATGTTTTTCGTGACGCTGCTGAATTATTTTTATTGGTTTTCCGGTTCCACATTGGGTGGGATCTTTGGTTCTCTTCTGAAGTTCAATACAGAAGGGCTTGACTTTGTGATGACTGCCATGTTTGTGGTTATCTTTATGGAGCAATGGCTCAAAGAAAAGAACCATGTGAGTTCCCTGCTGGGACTGGGTTTGTCTCTTCTGTGCCTGCTGGCCTTTGGGGCGGAGAATTTCATGATCCCTGCCATGGCAGCAATCATAGGAGTGCTGACCCTGCTTCGGAAACCTATTGAAAAAGAAAGGGGGGAAGTCTGCCAATGACTCTTACGCAGCAGATCATAACGATTGCTATGGTGGTTCTGGGCACCATGCTCACACGCTTTCTGCCCTTTCTGCTTTTTCCCGCGGGAAAACCGACTCCCAAGTACATACAGTATCTTGGCAGGGTGCTGCCGGCGTCTGTCTTTGGGCTGCTGGTCATTTACTGCCTGAAGAATGTAAGTGTTTTTACAGGCAGTCACGGCATACCCGAACTTCTGGCTATTCTGCTGGTGGTGGTGCTTCATCTCTGGAAACGGCAGATGCTGTTATCTATAGCAGGGGGCACGGTGTTTTACATGATTTTAGTACAGACGGTTTTTTGAATAAAAGTATTGACTCTCCCATAATGTTACACCCTATACTCTAAATGAGCTCGAATCATTCACATATGTGAAAGGTAAAAAAACATGTTAAAAATAGGAGATTTTTCAAAACTGTCAAGGATCAGTATCCGTATGCTGCGGCATTACGATGAAATCGGTCTGCTGAAGCCGGAAAAGGTGGATGTGTTCACTGGCTACAGATATTATGACGAATCCCAGCTTCTGGACGGAGAGCGTATCCAGGTGCTGAAGAACATGGGATTTGGTCTCTCCGTGATCCGGGAGATCATGGAGAATTATGCAGACCCGGAGGAACTGAAGCATTTTCTGGAGATCAAAAGACATGAAATTGCAGAGCAGGAGCAGATACTGAGGCAGAGAAAACATCTGATTGACAGTACCATGGAGTGGCTGAGAAAGGATGGTAATATTATGGGATACGATGTAAGTCTGAAGATTCTGCCGAAACGTTATGTAGCCAGTGTGCGGCAGGTGATCCCTTCCTATGAGGAGGAGGGGAGGCTGTGGCATATTATGATGGAGGAGACATTGGGCAGGAACATTCGCTATGACAGCCCTGCTTATGACCTGGCCGTATTTTATGATGGGGAGCATATGGAGGGAAATGTGGATGTGGAGGTGCAGCGGGCGGTAACCGGCACCTATCAGGACACAGAACATGTGAAATTCAAAACTGCACCCCAGGTCCAGTATGCCGGAGCTGCTTTTAAAGGGCAGTATGAAAAGATCACTAAGGTGAATGAAGCAGTGGCTAAGTGGTGTGCGGACAACGGGTATGAGTTCGATGGAATGGGATTTAACATTTATCATGTGGGACCAAAGGATACACAGGATCCGGAGGAGTATGTGACGGAGGTTTGTTATCCGGTAAAGAAGAAACAGTAAATAAGATGGAAAAGGCTTCTCTTAGGAGAGGCTTTTTTCATGTGATTTCCAGGCCGTGCATGGAAGTACCGGTAATTTAAAAATATATTAATTTGCAGTAGTTTACCCATATGCTATAATAAAATTATTGTATCATCTATGTAAAAAATAATAAAATGGTTCATTCTATTGATGATCAAGGGGAGGTTTTCATGGCAGGGGTGATCAGAGCTGCGTTTTTTTTGCTGCTTTGTCTGCAGGTCTGCTGTACCGGCGGATGTGGAAATAACAAAGAGGATACAGCAAAAAGGGTATGTAAAACCAGTATGTTTTCATGGGAAGAGGAATACCTGCTGCCGGATATGGAGGCGGAGGCAGGGCAGGCTTTGGAAACACTTGGCTGCGAGGCGGTGTACCAGCAGATACCGGAGGATACGGATATTGACGTAATAAAGGATTATCTGAAACGGCGCAGGAAAGCGGGGCAGGATGTTTACTGCCTGGCCGGAGATTCAAAGTGGGCAGTGCAGAAGAACGGGGAAGCCATGCTTCGGACTGTTGAAATCGTAGGAAAATGGAATAAAGAGGCAAGAGGGGATGGGGGATTCTGCGGAATCGTATGGGATGTGGAACCCTATCTGCTGATGCGGTGGGAGACTGACCCTGTCACAGTCATGTCACAGTTTGTACAGAACGCTGTAAAGGCATACCGGGCTGCAAAAGAGCAAGATTTGCTGGTGATTTTGTGTATTCCCAATTTTTACGACGCAGTGGGCATGGAGGAGTCACTGGAAAAGCTGATCCAGTCAGGCTGTGATGCTGTAGCTGTTATGAATTATGACAAAACAGATGAGGCAGGACAGATATCAGGAGAAGCGGAGCTGGCGGCAAAATATGAAAAGGGGATCATTCATATCACAGAAATGCAGAAGCCGGGCACCCATGAACTGGAACCGAAAAACACGTATTACCAGGATGGTTTTGAGGCGGTCAAAAAAAGCTGGAGACATCTCAGGGAAGAAATCCCAAATGAGAATATGGGATTTTCCTGGCATTACCTGAAACCTGTGCTGGAATTGCTGAGGGAAAGGGAATAATGGATTATGAGAGAGGTATTACGCCAGGAAAAAAAATATTTGTTGTCTTATGACCAGTTCAGAACATTAGATAATACATTTGAAAAAGTGCTGCATCCGGACCCCCATAACGGTGTGACCGGATACGCGGTGCGCAGTCTGTATTTTGATACCATGCAGGAGAGAGATTTTTATGAAAAGGAGGATGGGCTTGAGATCCGCAGAAAGATACGTCTGAGAACCTATGACCCCTCGTCCGATTTTGCAATGCTGGAGATGAAACAAAAGCAGGGAGAGAATCAGAAAAAAAGGTCTCTGCGTGTCACAAGAGAGCATGCAATAGAGTTGTCACAGGGAAGATACGGATGCCTTCTGGGGTATGAGGATTCCTTTGCAAAGGAGTGTTATGGGCTTATGAATATGATGTGTTACCGCCCAAAATCCATTGTGGAATACCAGAGGAAAGCATATATAGCAAGCGAGAACAAGACCCGCATCACTTTTGATTTTGATATAAAAGCCACAGAAAGTGATTTCCGGATTTTTGCCCCGGATTTAAATCAGAATCCTGTGATGGATAGATATCTGGTGGTTATGGAAGTAAAATACAGCGGATTTATGTTAAGCTATATAAAAAAGATGGTAAGCTTGGAGGGGAAAAGTCCTCTTTCGGTGAGCAAATACAGTCTTTCCAGAAGCACCAGCCTTCATTATTTATTTTAAAAAACGATTCCGTACCCTGGCAGATGCCGCTTCATGAGACACACAAACTCCAGGGAGAGCAGAAAGAGAGGATAAGAACCATATGAAAAATTACATTTACTCTATGTTTGAGGAGACAGGATCCCTGAATACGGAACAGATTATCTTAAATATACTGGTGGCCGTTATTCTGGGAGTTGTCATTTACCTGTCTTATTATTTCACCCACGCTGGCGGGGTGTATTCCAAAAAGTTTAATGTATCTCTCATAACCCTGACAATCCTGACCGCAACAGTGATGACTGTCATCGGAAATAACATTGCATTATCGCTTGGTATGGTAGGTGCGCTGTCCATTGTAAGATTCCGGACAGCGATCAAGGATTCCCGGGATACCACTTATATTTTCTGGACTATAATTGTGGGTATCTGCTGCGGTGTGGGGGACTATGTGGTAGCCTGCGTGGGAAGCGGAATTGTCTTTTTGGTCCTGCTTGTGCTTGGCAGAGTCAAGAATGACAATAGGATTCTCCTCATCATACGGGGGGCCAGAAATATGGAGCGCAGGATTGAAGCAATAGTATTTGACTATTTTGAAGCAAAAGCCATGCTGAGGGTTAAGAATACAAGCCGGGAATCCATTGAACTGATATACGAGATGCCCAGAAAGACGTATCTTATTTCTAATAAAAAAGAAAAGAGCATTGCGGAAATGCTGTATGAACTGGAATCTATTGAATATGTGAACATTGTAACGCAGAATGATGAGATCAGCGGGTAACAGAGCATGAAAAGTAAATGGATATACGTGGGGGCAGTGCTGCTGTCACTGGCCGGCGTACTGAGCATAGCAAAATTTGCGGAGCCGGAAAATGCCAGGGTGCAGCAGCATAAGTCTTACAATACAGAGGTGAAGGATACCAATCTATCTGTCGAGGCCTCAGATTTTTCCTCCCATCTGCCGGTTGTAAGTATTGAGACAGATGGGTAGACCATACCGGGAAGGCCGGAACAAGGCCAGAGGGTAAGCCAGGTGGAGAATACCTTTATCTCAGCCAGGATGCAGATCATGGAAAATGACGGAAAGCTCAATACACTGAAAGATGAACCACAGGTGGACGCAGACATACAGATACGTGTCAGGGGGAATTCTTCCAGGCTGTTTGATAAGGTGGGATATCTGTTTAAATTTACTGACACGGACGGCAGCGATAAGCCCTATGAGGTTATGGGGATGGAGCAGGACAGCACCTGGGTGCTGCACGGGCCGTTTCTGGATAAAACGCTTATGCGGAATTACATGTGGTATAACCTTTCCGGACAGATCATGGAGTGGGCGCCTGATGTACGTTTTTGTGAGGTGTTCCTAAACGGGGCTTACCAGGGGGTATATGTGATGACAGAACAGATAAGCGTGGGGGAAGGCAGGATAGAGGTGACGGAGTACGACGGAAGGTCTAATATCTCCAGCTATATTGTGTGTGTGGACAGAGAGAGCGTCAATGATGTGGACTACCTGGATAACTTTACAGAATATGCAAGGCGTATGACCAGCAAGGTGGAGGTCAAATATCCGGGGGCCAGGAAACTGACACCGGAGATCACGGATTATATCAGCCGGGATTTTTCGGAATTTGAGAAGTCGCTGTATTCCTACGATTATACTTCCAAACGTTATGGATACCGGAATTATATAGATACAGACAATTTTGTGGATTATTTTATTATCAATGAGGTGACACAGAATGCTGATGCAGGCATTTATTCCACTTACTTTTACAAAGATATAACGGGAAAGCTGAAAATGTCAGTGTGGGATTTTAATAACTGCTGTGATAATTATATGGAATACCAGCAGCCCATGGCAGGATTTTTCATGCAGAACAGAACCTGGTTTTTTATGCTCACCAAGGATGAGGACTTTACGGAGAAGATAATAACCAGATACAGGCAGCTCAGAAAAGGCATATTGAGCGATGATAATGTAAAGGCATATATGGAAGAAGTGCAGGACTATCTGGGATGTGCGGTGGAGCGGAACTTCCGGGTATGGGGATATACCTTTGAATCCCAAAATGATCTGCTGACAGGGGAAGGACGGCAGATCGGCTCTTATGAGGAGGCGGTGGAACAATACCGGAAACGTCTTGTGAGCCGCATGGGATGGCTGGATAAACACATAGATGACCTGTATTCTTATAGTCATGAGTCTGTGAATAAAAAATTCAATGACTAGTGGAGGAAACACATTTTGAAGAAATTTTTGATAGGGGCTGTTTCACTGATCCTTCTGGTTTTCCTGCTGGATACGGCATATTACCGGTGGGGATTCTATATTGATCTTCATCCGGGCAGGCAGGTCAGTACATTTACCGGAGTCAGCGGAAAGGAGATCCTGGTGGATGAGGGAAACGGTCCAAAGCCTTTTGAAATAAAGGGTGTGGATCTGGGGGCTGGAATACCGGGACATTTTGCCACAGAATATGCCATTGACAAGGAAACGTACCTGAGGTGGTTTGGTATGATCCGGGAGATGGGAGCAAATACCATCCGTGTGTACACCATTCTTTCCAGCGATTTCTATGAGGCAGTGTATGAATATAATAAGGACAATCCCGATCCCCTCTATATTATCCACGGGGTATGGGTCAATGATTATATACAGAATTCCCATGTGGATGCGTTTGATGATTCTTTTCTAAAAACGTTTAAGACAGACTGCAGGACTCTTGTTGATATCATCCACGGTAAGAAAAAGGTAAATCTTGGATACAGCACGTCCAATGCCAGCGGTTCTTATACAAAAGATATCTCCCCATGGGTATTGGGATATATTCTGGGAGTGGAGTGGGAAGATGTGACGGTGGCATATACGGACCATATGCGAAAAGAAAACAATACTTACCGGGGGGAATACATGTATACCACCCAGGAGGCCACACCATTTGAGGCCATGCTGGCGGAAGTGGGAGACCAGATCATTATGTATGAGAGCAAAAAATATAAGCAGCAGCGCCTTGTGGCATTTTCCAACTGGCCTACAACAGACCCCATGGAGTATCCGGAAGAGATCAACCGGTTGTTTATGAAATGTGCAAAAGTAGATGTGGAGCATATTGCGTCCACGGACAAATTCCTCTCAGGTCAGTTTGCCTCATACCATGTATACTCTTATTATCCTGATTATCTGAGCCATTATGACTCCTGGACGGATGAGATCCCTTACGCGGACGATTACCTGCAGGAGGACGGCAGCTACAACACTTATGGAATATATCTGGAGATGCTGAACCGGCACCATTCTATGCCGGTTGTTATATCGGAGTTCGGGGTACCTACATCCAGGGGCAGGGCACAGCTTGACTTTCATACTGCCCGTTCCCAGGGATATATGTCAGAGAAAGAACAGGGAAATGCCCTGGTGTCAAGCTATCAGGATATTAAAAAGTCCGGGTGTGCGGGAAGCGTTGTTTTTTCCTGGCAGGATGAGTGGTTCAAACGGACGTGGAATACCATGGCCAACGTGGATCTGACCAAGACTGCCTATTGGAGCGATTTTCAGACAAATGAGCAGTTTTTCGGGCTGATGTCTTTTGACCCCGGGGAGGAAGAGAGCGTCTGCTACACGGACGGAGACATAGGGGAGTGGAGCGGGGATGACGTTCTTACGGAAAATGGAGATTATGCGCTGTCCATGAAATATGATGAGAAGTTTATCTATTTCAGAGTCCACAAGGATAACCTGGATCTTGAAAATGAGAAAATTTATATTCCTCTTGATATTACGCCTAAGACGGGCAGTTATTATGCGGAAGGGGAGGATGTGAAATTTGAACGCCAGGCCGATTTTCTGCTGGTTTTGGACGGCAGGAAGAACAGCCGTGTGCTGGTGCAGAAGCGTTACGATGTATTTCACGTAGTGTACAGCGAAGATTACGGGGAGGAAAATCCGTTCTTTGATCCACCGGATAAGGATAGCCCTGTGTTTGACAGAATCTATATGGCCCTGCAGATCGGCAATGTGAATGCAGCGGAAGAGGGGGACCGAATGTCTGAGAAGTTCGAGACGGGAAGCCTTACCTATGGCAATGGAAACCCGTATGACCGGGAATACAATTCCGTATCGGACTTTATTGTCAGTGGCGACGATATTGAAATCCGCCTTCCGTGGGATCTGCTGAACTTTTCCAATCCCTCCCAAATGCAGGTGCATGATGACTATTATGAGAACTATGGAATCGAGAATCTGCAGATAGACGGAATTTATGCAGGAATCGGAACCGATGCTGCGAAAAATGACAGGATCGGGATGGAATGGAAGGAGCTGAAGGGATGGGGGAAAAATCCAACCTATCATGAGCGGCTGAAACAATCTTATTACATGATGCAGGAAATATGGAACAAATAGGAAAACATAAAGGAGGAGCCAATGCATGTACTTTCAATCAAGCCGGAAATGATTCTCTATTTTTATATGGCAAGCTGCCTGGCTGTCCTTGTGTTTAATATACTCTATATATTTGTGGATAAGTATAAAGGCCGGCGCCTGGAGCACAGGAGTCTGGAGATGGTTGACGAGATCAGCGGGCAGATACAGGACACGAAGGAAGGCAATATACAGGAGGCCTATTTTTTTGGTCTGGCCCGCAGACTTAGAAAGCTGGAAAAGCTGAGGGCGTTTGAGTTTTCCATGGATGAGATACAGAAGACAGTGCCAAAAGAGGATATGAAAGAGTATCTGGAGCATCTGCGCAGGGTTTTTCTGGAGCTGGTCCCCATATATGAAAAGAGGGATGAGATCGAACAGGCATATTTTGCCAGCCTTGTGGAGAAATTTGAAATTGACAGAGGGCATAAGGGGTATGACGGTCTGATGGATCTTATGATACGGATGGTAGTGAATAAAGGGGTGTATGTCAGGGAAAATGCGCTGAAAGCCCTCTATATGATGGGGAATAAAGAGGCAGTGCTGGCAGCCTGGGAGAAGATGGAGGATAACGAGATCTATCACAGCAAAAAACTTTTGTCAGATGGCCTTCTAAGCTTCACCGGTGACAGGGGTGAGCTGGCCCGTCTGCTGTTTGGCCACAGGGACAGATTTGAACCACGTCTGATACTGCCTGTCATGCAGTTTATCCGGTTCTTAGGTGAGGACTTCAGGAGTGGATTCCTTGAAATCATGAAGAAAGAGACAGAGGATAAGGAAATTCGCCTGGAGGCAGTCCGATATTTCAGAAAATACCCATACGGACCGGCAAGAGAGGCACTGCAGAGATTTTTGCAGTACCATGAATTTCTGGACTGGGAATACGCCGCGGTGGCTGCCCAGGCGCTTGCGTCCTATCCGGGGCCGGATACCGTAGACTGTCTGAAAGAAGGGCTGAAAGCTGCTAACTGGTATGTGAGGCTCAATTGCGCGGATGCGCTCATTGTGGGACTTAAAATACAGAAAAAAGATTTATTCGACGTGTACAATGGCCGTGACCGTTATGCCAGGGAGATTTTGCATTACGTCACAGAAAAAATAGAGATTAAAGGCCAGGAAATGGAGCTGAGGGAGACAGATGTTTGAATTTGTTAAGTATTTTTATACCGTAGTTGGTGTGTTGTTCGTCATCTACCTGCTGGGGTATTCCACATTTCTGATAGCCTCTGTGATCGCCGGTTCCCTTGACCTGTATAAAGAGAGCAAAAAAAGAAGGTACCACAATGAGATCGATCATGACTATTATGTACCGGTGTCTATTGTAGTTCCCGCATATAATGAGGAGATTACGGTGGTTGATACCGTAAAATCCCTGCTGATGATGGATTACAAACTATATGAGATAGTGGTTGTGGATGACGGGTCAAAGGATGGGACAACGCAGGTACTTCTGGATGCTTTTCATCTGAAAAAGGTGATGCGGCCTATAAACCGCCAGATAGGATGCAAAAAGGAACAAAATGTATATGAGGCGGTGGTGAATGGAATCAATATCACTTTGGTGCAGAAGATAAACGGCGGTAAGGCGGATGCCCTGAATATGGGGATCAATGCGTCCAGATATCCATATTTTATATGTATGGATGCGGACAGTGTGCTGCAGAAGGACTCTTTAAAATATATTGTCCGCCCTGTTTTGGAGGATGATACCATTATAGCTGTAGGCGGTCTGGTGAGGATATCCAATTGTGCAGTGCTCAGTGAGGGAGAGCTGGTGGACTATCACATGCCCTGGAATCCCATTGTGGGAATGCAGATACTGGAGTATGACCGCTCTTTTATGGCATCCCGGATCCTTATGGATAAATTTAACGGCAACCTGATCATATCCGGGGCATTCGGGCTGTTCAAAAAGGATATGGCTGTCAGCGTGGGCGGTTATGATGCTTCCACCATGGGGGAGGACATGGAACTGGTGGTTAAACTCCATGCTTTTTGCCGTATCAACAAGATACCTTACGGAATACGCTATATTCCCGATGCCATCTGCTGGAGCCAGTGTCCCTCCAGTATAGGGGATTTGAAGAAGCAGCGGAGGCGGTGGTTTTTAGGACTTTTCCAGTGTCTGAATAAACACAGGAGAATGTTTATGGCCCCAGAATTCGGAATGGTGGGTTATATTTCATATTTATACTATCTATTGTATGAATTGCTGTCACCATTTATCGAACTGTTCGGGCTTGTGACTATTCTTCTGGCATATATGGTAAATTTGATAAATGTGCCGTTTATGATAATGTTTTTTCTGATTTACGCCCTCTATGGAGCTGTTTTGACCATCACCGCGTTCTTTGCCAGAATCTATACACAGAATATCAAGTTGTCCGCGCTGGATGTGGTGAAGGCTGTCTATCTGTGTATTGCGGAGAGCGTTTTTTTCAGATTCATTCAGGCGTTTACCAGAATGACGGCATTTTTCGGATATAAGAAGCGGAAAAATGTGTGGGGGCAGATTAAAAGACAGAAAATACATCTCAATCAAACAGGCGGAGAAAAGGGGAAAACAGGAGATGAAAAATAGGAAGACAGGAAAAATGCGCAGATCCCAAGTCATGTGTCTGGCAGTGTTTGCCGCAGCCATGCTTTTTTGGGCACCCTCTGTATGCCGTGCAGGAAATGAGGTTTATGTGGCCGGTATGCCGGACTCCTGGCCATTTGAGTTTTACAGCAAGGGGGAGAATGACTACAAAGGGGTGCTTCCTGACCTTTTAAAAGAGGCTGGGGATGCTGCGGGAATCACCATAAAGTATATAAAGCCTTCCGATAAGGACAGGCGTCTGGCTCTGGCTGGGAATATTCAGGCCGATGCGGTCTGGACCCTGGGACTTACAGAAGATGAGATAAACGACGCAGGTCTTAAAAAGGGCCGTGACCTGATCGTATATGAGAATGACAAGAAAGAACAGGCAATAAGCCTGGCTTATACCAAGAGTATGGAGGACGGAGATATAGAAAAACTGGAAGAGGCTTTTCTGAATATTGATAAAGCGAAGATCCAGGGGGTTTATGCAGGCTATGCTGCTAAGGGGGATGACGCTGCAGGGAGAGCAGGCATTTATCTTTGGACCATAGTGGGACTTTCCGTTTTTTCTGTGTTGATCCTGGTGACTTTTCCGGTTTTCTTTTTGAGAAAGAGGCACCAGATGGAGCTGATGGCTTATAAAGACGACGTTACGGGCAGAGATAATCTTACATCCTGGAAGCAGAAATTCTCAAAATGTATTGTGGAGGAGAACAGAAACCATTATGCTGTGCTCTTTTTGTATGCGGGTATTGACGTGGTAAGCCATATTTACGGATACAAGGAGGCGGAGAATGCACTTCAACTGATCAGTGATACCTGTGAGTCCCTGATCAAACCTGAAAAGGAGGCATTTTCCAGGTTTAATGAATTTTATTACATTTTCTTCGTAGAGTATACCGGTGTGGAACAGCTGAAAGAGCGGGTCAGGGACATGCAGGAGCAAGTGGTGGAGGCGTTTAAAAAACAGCAGAAAAAATATTTTCTGGAGATGCACACAGGTATCTACAGAATGACCAGTGTGGACGAGGACCCTTTGAAGACCATCCAGTTCAGCGAAGTAGCTATGGAATATGCAAAGATGCACGTCCAGGATTACGCCCTTTATGATGAATATGTGGAGCGGGAGACCATATCCGGTTATGCCATGGAACATGAGGCGATCCACGGGCTGATGCATGAAGAGTTTATCATGTATCTGCAGCCCATGGTGGACTTGGAAAGCGGCAAAATATGTGGAGCGGAGGCCCTGGTCAGATGGCAGAATCCCAACCGGGGGCTTTTAAGACCAAATGATTTTTTAAATGTCATGAAGCGCAAGCAGCTCACAGGAAAGATGAATATGGAGATTTACCGGCAGGGCTGCCGGTTTCTGAAGGAGGAGGCAGAGAAGGGGAATTCTCTCAGACTGCTGTTTAACTTTACCGTTGAGAATATCGGTGACGAGCAGTTTGCAGGGCATTTGTATGCCATAGCCGAACAGTATGAGATCAGCCGGGATCAGATCATAGTCCAGTTAAACCAGATGGTGGAAATGAGTCAGTCAGATATTTACATGAAGACGATAAAACAGCTCAGGCAGTATGGGTTTGATGTGTATCTGGCAGGTCTGGAGCTGGATAGGGTTTTCTTTCATTATCTTTACTGCGGAATTAATGGGATTAAACTGAGGCAGGAAATGATCAGTGAGATCCATAAGCCCCAGGGAAAAGTGGTAGTGAAAAGCGTAGTGGAATTATGCAGGAAGCTGAATCTGGAGGTGCTCAGTGTAGGGGTGGAAGATGAGGAACAGGAAGCCTTTTTGAGAGAACTGGGATGCACTATGGTCAGCGGGTTCCACTATTACTATCCTGTCAGCCGGGAAGTGTTTTGTGAGCTGACAGGGGGAAAATGACCAAACACACAGAAGTGATACAGGACGGAAGGCAGGAGGGATTTGCGGTGGAACAGATGGATGCATTAAGCAGAGAGGAAGGAAAGAAGGAGGAGGAACTGTACCGGGAGCTGCGGGAGGCAGAGGCGGTGGTGATCGGGGCAGGGGCAGGTCTTTCCACCTCTGCCGGATATGTTTATACCGGAAAAAGATTTCGGGATCACTTTCATGATTTTGAGATAAAATACGGTTTTCATGACATGTACAGCGGAGGCTTTTATCCCTATGAGACTCCTGAAGAATATTGGGCGTATTGGAGCAGATATATTTATCTGAACAGATATCAGGAGCCGCCAAAGCCGGTTTTTGAGGATCTGCTTAAGTTGGTGGAGGGCAGGGATTATTTTGTGCTGACAACCAATGTGGACCACTGTTTCCAGAGGGCCGGATTTGACAAAAAACGGCTGTTTTACACCCAGGGGGATTTTGGACTGTGGCAGTGTTCCGTGCCGTGTCATGAGAAAACATATGACAATGAAGAAGTGGTGCGCTGCATGTTTGCAGAGCAAAAAGATATGCGCGTTCCGGGAGAATTGGTTCCTCTCTGTCCGGTCTGTAAAAAGCCCATGAGCATGAATCTGAGGGCAGACGATACGTTTGTGGAGGATGCGGGATGGCATGAGGCCAGCGGACGGTATGAGCAATTCCTGAAGGCGCATGAAAACAGCAGGGTTCTGTTTTTGGAACTGGGCTGCGGGATGAATACGCCGGGGATCATTAAATTCAGTTTTTGGCGTATGGCTTGTGAATGGCCGGGAGCGTCCTATGGGTGTATCAATCTGGGAGAGGCTTTTGCACCCCGGGATATAGAGGAAAAATCCATCTGTATCAACCGGGATATCGGCGGGATCTTAAATATATGGAGGAGGAGAATGGAAGATGAAAGCTAAGGATATGTCCCAGGAGGAGCGTTTGGAGTATCTGATCCAATATTTGTGCCGGGATTCTGTCCGGTACAAAGGTCTCAGGGTTGAAAAAGCGGAACGGCGCGCCACACTCCGCTCCCTTATGAATATCCGTATGCCGGGGCCGGTTTCAGAGGAATTTCTGGAAATACAGGATGCCTTCCTGCAGCAGGAGGCCGCGGAAAAAGGGATTGTGCAGGTGGAGGCCATTCCCACCATACAGGAGGCGTACGGGATAAACGGAAAGCTGGGCAGCAGGATTTCCCTGTGGCAGGGGGATATCACCAGACTGTCTGTGGATGCCATTGTAAATGCGGCCAACTCCGGGATGCTGGGCTGTTTTGTTCCCTGTCACGGATGCATCGACAATGCCATACATTCTGCGGCAGGTTTAGGCCTGCGGGAGGAATGCGGGGAGATCATGGAGAGACAGGGATATGAGGAGGCCACAGGAAAGGCAAAGATAACCGGTGCGTACAACCTGCCCTGCAGATATGTACTGCATACAGTGGGACCTATTGTGTATGAAGCCCTTACAGAACACCACTGCAGACAGCTTTCCTCCTGTTATGAGTCCTGCCTTAGCCTGGCTGAAAAAAACGGGCTGGACAGTGTGGCATTTTGCTGTATATCTACCGGAGAGTTTCATTTCCCTAACGAAAAAGCAGCGGAGATTGCGGTGGAAACAGTGAGGGAATGGCTGGAACACAGCAGGATAGAGCGGGTGGTATTCAATGTGTTTAAGGATGAGGACCTTGAGATATATGAGAAAGTTTTGCGGGACAGACTACAATAAGACAATGAAGTGAGAGAGGCATAAGTATGATACCTGGGAGAACAGATTTTGAAATGAAAATTCTAAGTCCACTGGTCAAAGTATTTCCTGAAGAAGCGCCTGTGGAAATGACGGAAAACATGAGGTACAGCGGTTTAAAAGGAGAGACGGTCTCGTTTCAGGCGGCTTATTATGGCGCCTGTATGACAAAGGAATACGCCCAAGTGGCAGTGGACTCTGAAATCAGGGATTGGATCCGCATCCGGAGCGTGGAGCTGGTGCCTTCCGCCTATCCCTGCAACGCGGCTTATGATGACAATTACCTGCGGACAACTCCGGGAATGTTCCCGGATTTACTGAGAGATTTAGAGGACAGCAAAGCAGCGCTTATCCCGCGGCAGTGGAGGGCCTTGTGGATCGACGCGGAAATTCCGGAGGATGCCGGGGCCGGAAGTTATGAGATCGTGATTTCTCTGAAAAACGAAAAGGGTGAGGACCTCTGCAGCGGCCGTGGGGAGATAAAGGTCATTGATGCCCTGCTTCCAACGCAGAAGCTGTATCACACAGAATGGTTCCATGGGGACTGTCTTGCGGATTATTACGGAATGGAGCCGTGGAGTGAAGAATACTGGGAAATGCTTGAAAATTACATAGAAGTCTATGGAAAAAGAGGTATGAATACGATTCTCACTCCTGTGCTGACGCCGCCTCTTGACACGGCGGTGGGCGGTGAGAGAACAACCATACAGTTAGCTGTCATTAAAAGGGAGAAGGGACATTATTCTTTTGATTTTTCGCGTTTGAAGAGGTGGATCGCGCTGTGCAGAAAATACGGGATCCGGTATTTTGAGATTTCTCATTTGTTTACACAGTGGGGAGCAAAATACGCGCCTAAAGTGATCGTACGGGAGGACGGGGAAGTAAAGAAAATATTCGGCTGGGAGACAGAATCCGATTCTTTGGATTACCGGGATTTCCTGAAAGAATACCTGCAGGCCCTCACTTCCATACTGATAGAGTGGGGGATGGAAGATTATGTGTATTTTCACACATCCGATGAACCTTCGGAAGAGCATCTGCAGTCATATCAGAGGGCCAGAAAAATGATAGAACCTTATCTGCAGGGATTCAAGACAATAGACGCGTTGTCGGATCATGCGTTTTATGAAAAAGGTCTGGTGGAAAAGCCGGTTCCGGCCAGTGACTGCATCGAACCCTTTCTGAAAGCAAAAGTTCCCGGACTTTGGACCTATTACTGTACAGCGCAGTGTACGGCGGTTGCGAACCGCTTTATGGCAATGCCTTCCGCAAGAAACCGCATTTTAGGTGTGCAGTTGTACAAGTTTGGAATAGAGGGATTTTTGCACTGGGGATTTAATTTTTATAATTCTCAGTTTTCTTTGAAGCATATCAACCCGTATGCTGTGACGGACGCTGATTCCGCATTCCCATCCGGGGACGCATTTCTGGTATATCCGGGGGATGATAAGAAGCCGGAAGAATCCCTGCGTCTGATGGTCCTTTTCCATGCCATGCAGGATATCCGTGCCATGGAACTTTTAGAGCATTTGATCGGCAGGGAAGCGGTTGTGAAAGAGATGGAGAAGGGATTGGGAAGAGAGATCACTTTTTCCGAATATCCGGTGTCTGATACATGGATTCTGGATTTCCGCAGAAGGGTGAATGAGAAGATAGAGGAGATGACAGGTAGAATCAACACAGAGATGCCCTGAATGAAAACCGGAGTTTTTTGCAATGGTTTCATATAGGGAAAAGGTACTGGAGTATGCCGGGTGAATTTGTGATATACAATAAGCAGCAGACCGCTTGTCCTATACGGATGGGCGGTTTTTTGTCATGCGGGAAAGCCGTGCGGATGTACGTGCAGGTTAAGGCTGTCCCATCGGAACTGCTGTGCCCCTCTTCATCTCATCCGGAAAGAATGTCTGGGAGGGATGAAGAGAGGTTTCATCCGGAGCGGCTCTACTGTTACAGAGGCCTTCGGGATACAAAAAAGCTTCCGGCGGGAGCGCAGGCATATTTATCAGCCGCCATGGGCATTCTGTTAGGGAATGCGGAAATAATCTTTTGCTATCTGAATAAAATCCATAGCATAGGAAGTCAGATAGGCACCCTTCCGGTAAGCCAGGATCGTACTTGTAAAGGCATCGGGGTCATGGAGGGAAAAGCAGACCGGAGGGGTGGCAAAAGTCATGTTCTGGATATAAGTTTCCGGCGCAAAGCAGATCCCTTCATTTTGCTGGACAAGCAAAAGCGCAGCCTGTGTATTCCGTGTGTAGAACGGAACTTTTGGTTCTATACCGTACTTTTTCAGGAGCTGTTCGGTTATGGCCCCTGTATTCTGCTCCGGAAAATGCAGAATGAATTTTTCGTTTCCAAGCCGGGACAGATCCATCTGGGGATAAACACAGTCCTGACAGGAAAGGTTTCCTGCTTCTTTGGCAAGAGGGTGGGCTGGGGAGACCGCCAGCAGGATCTCTTCCCGGCCCAGAGTTTCATATTCCAGTTTGGGATTCAGGTTTCCGTCGCTGAAGATCGCAAAATCAATCCGGCTGTCTGTGAGAAGACGTTCCTGGATAGCGTAAGTCTCCTCCAGAAAGTTCAGACGGATATTGGGATGTATCCGGCGAAAAGCAGGCAGGATCTTGGGGATCATGCAGGAACTGCGCATCAGGGGAAAGGCAACGTTCAGCTCGCCGTCATTTAAGGAACACAGATCATCCAGCTCCTTCTCCCATTCATGGGTCAGTTCCAGTACACGGGATGCGTATTCCATATACCGTCTTCCGGCATAAGTTGGGATATAGCAGTTATCAATCCTGCTGAACAGCTTGACACCCAGTTCACGTTCCAGTTTTCCGAGATGTTTGCTGAGGGTTGGCTGGGAGATAAAAAGCTCCTGAGCGGCTTTTGTCATATTCTGATGTTTGGCAATACAGAGCACGTAGTTCAATTCGTGGATGTTCATAGATTTTCTTCCACCTTTCCGCAGACAGTGTTTTAGGTTGGCCATGGGATTTTTACCCGGCTGTTGGACGGCACAGTCAATGTCAAGACCTACTGGATCGTTACCGAATGGCTGCCACTATTCCACTTTGGAATAGAATTTATAGTTAAGATGAATTAGACTTCCGATCAGGGTTATCATACAATGAAAATGGAAAAGAATCAAGGAGATACGAATAGGAGAGAATCTATATGAAACAGTGGCTGGAAAAACAATTTAAATTATCAGAGTTTCATTCAAATGTCAGAACAGAGCTTCTGGCCGGTCTGACTACATTTGTGACCATGGCCTATGTTCTGGCAACAGTGCCCAACATGATGGAGTCCGCGGGGCTGGACAAGCACGTAATGTTCACTGTGCTGATCTTGCTGGTCATCCTCACAACCTGCGCAATGGCGTTTTATACAAACCGCCCCTTTGCACTGGCGCCGGGACTTGGCAGTGTAGGTATCGTAACCGCAATGATAGCAAATGACGGGATCGCACCGGATGTTGCCTCCGGCGTAATATTCTGGAGTGGCGTGCTGTTTATCGCAATATCCTTTTTGGGACTCAGGGAAGCAGTGGTAAAAGTCATTCCCGTAAGCCTGAAACACGCAGTAAGTGCAGGTATCGGCCTGTTTATTGCGCTCTTGGGTGCAAAGAGCTGCGGCCTGATCATTGCCAACGAGGCAAAGAAAAGCCTGGGATTCGGTGACCTGACCGCGCCCACTGTGATTGTGGCAGTGATCGGCTTTGTGATCTTACTGATACTGAAAACAAGAAATGTGCCGGGGGATATGATCCTGGCCATTGCCATCACCACACTGGTGGGAATCCCTTTTGGCGTTACAAAAATGCCGGAAAGCCTGTTCACCATGCCGGCCAATATCGGCGGGCAGTTCCTGAACGTTGATTTTCTGGGAGCATTGAATTTTGCCTATATTCCCTTTTTGATCGCCCTTTTTGTCCCTGACTTTTTCTCCACCTTCGGAACCGTTCTGGGTGTAGGGGCAAAAGCGGGATATCTGGACGAGGACGGCAACCTTCCGGGAATCGACAAATGTTTCAAGGTAGATGCAGTGGCAACCAGCTTCGGCGCACTGTTCGGTATGCCCAGTATGACCACATATCTGGAGTCCTCAGCAGGTGTGGAGGCAGGAGGAAAGACCGGTTTGTCGGTGGTGTTCACCTCTATATTCTTCGGCCTGGCACTGTTCCTTGCACCGATCGCCCTTATGATCCCCTCAGCAGCTACTGCCCCGGTGCTGATGTATATTGGAATCAACATGCTGGGCGCCATGAAAAACATTAAGTTTCATGATTTTACAGAGGCATTTCCATCCTTTGTATGTATTGCGTTTACTATCTTCGGAAACAACATTGCAAACGGTATCTGCGCCGCGCTTCCGACCTATGTGGTGATGAAGATCTCAGCGGGAAAGATAAAGGAGATCCGTCCCGTTATGTGGGTGCTGGTGGCAGTCTGTCTGCTCTATTTCTACTCAATTGTGTAAGATGGGAGGTGCCTTATGGAAAAGGCGGATTTACTGATAAAAAACACAAAAGTCTACAATTCATACCTGAAATGTTTTATGCCTGCTGATGTATATGTGCGGGAGGGAAGGATATTCTATGTGGATACCAGACAGGAGGAAACGCTTTCTCCGGGTGAGGTGCTGGACGGCAGCGGATATCTGATGCTTCCCGGATTGATTGACATACACATGCATATTGAAAGCTCTATGATGACCCCGGTTTCCTTTGGGGAACGGGCAGCTTCCTGCGGGGTCACGACACTGGTTTCGGAACCTCATGAGATTGCTAATGTCATGGGAGTACAAGGAATCCACGAGATGATCAACGGGGCAAAAGATTCGCCTATTGAAGTTTTTTACGGAATTCCCAGCAGTGTTCCATCCACAAACGAGAGCCTGGAAACCACAGGCGGGGTCATCGGATTTGAGGAAATGAAGCATCTCATGAGAGAAGAGGGCGTTGTCTGCGTGGGAGAGATCATGAACTACCGCCAGATTGTCAAGGGCACTGAGATGGAGATCACCAGGTTTCTGGATTACCTCAGGGAGGAGGAGCCTCAGGCAGTGATTGAAGGCCATTGTCCCTCTTTGGTAGGTCTGGATCTGGCAAAATTCCTGTACAGGGGAATTGACGGGGACCATACAGAGCACACGCTGGAGGAGATCAGACAGCGTTTTGAAAATGGCATGTTTGTGGAACTCCAGGAGAAAATGCTGAAACCGGAGATTCTGGATCATATTATTGAAAACAGCCTTTTTGAGCACTGTTGTTTTGTCACGGATGATACCATGGCAGATGCTTTGCTTGAAAAAGGACAGCTTAACTATATTGTGAAAAAGGCCGTGGAGATGGGATTTCCTCTTGAAGAGGCAATATACTGCGCGTCTTATACCCCGGCAAGACGAATGAATCTCAGGGACAGAGGTGCTTTGGCACCGGGAAAAAAGGCGGATTTCCAGCTTGTGAAAGAGGAGGCATTATCCGGTTTTGAACCGGATCTTGTGTTCAAAGACGGGAAGGAGATCTTCCGCAAGGGAAGAGACGGAAGGCAGTTAAAGCCTTATGGCTTTCCAACGGAATTTTATCACTCGGTACATTTGGAGAAGATAGAGCCTGAAGATTTGGAGCCAAAGGTCCGGGTGAAGGAAGGCTCTGTGCAGGTGCGGGTTATTGAAGTAAGTGACGGCCGCACGCAGACAAGAGAAAAACATGTCTCTATGGAAGTGGAAAATGGCCGTTTAAAATGGCAGGAAACCGGGTGTGTGCTTGCAGTTGTGCTGGAACGTCATGGAAAGAATGGCAATATAGGTTATGGATTTGTGACCGGTGATTGTCTGAAACGGGGAGCGGCAGCTACCACCTATTACCATGACCATCATAATCTAATGGTGATCGGTGCTGATCCTGAGGATATGCTCATAGCGGCCAGACGTTTGATCGAACTGCAGGGAGGAATATGTACGGTGGAGAACGGTCAGGTGACAGCGGAACTTCCGCTGCCTGTATGCGGTATCCTTTCAGAACTTCCGGCGGATGATATTGGCAGGATGCTGGGTGATGTGAGAGGGAGCCTGGCGGGGCTGGGGTATGAGCATTATAATCCGATCATGTCGCTTTGCACGCTGGGGCTTCCGGTGAGTCCGGCTTTGAAATTGACGGATTTTGGGGTGGTGGATGTAGAAAAAGGGGAAGTGGTGGAATTGGTGGTGAGGTAGGATAGATAGGGCGGACGGAAGTGGCTGGGAGAGGACCGGGGGAGGGAGATGCGTGTGAGCGAAGCGTTCCGCTGCCACGGAGCTAACCTGCTCCCATCTACTAAATTCATCGGCAATGGCCTCTTCATTAAGTAGCTGGGGCAGGTGGATCTCCGCGGCGCTCCACTATACATCGCTCACACGCATCTCCCTCCCCCGGTCCTCTCCCAGCCACTTCCTGTTTGTCTATGACCCACAGATTCTAGGCAGGATGTAAGAGTAAATAACTTAACTTGTTGTGCTACTTTTAATTGAAAGACCTGTAAGCTGCCAAAAGCCCAAAAAGACCCCTTGTTGTTTTATGACTGTTTTGAATCAGAAGATGAGCTGTTTTATTTTTCCCATTTCACAGTTCT
>NQOF01000006.1 GCA_002270465.1 Blautia hominis | reverse complement strand
AGAACTGTGAAATGGGAAAAATAAAACAGCTCATCTTCTGATTCAAAACAGTCATAAAACAACAAGGGGTCTTTTTGGGCTTTTGGCAGCTTACAGGTCTTTCAATTAAAAGTAGCACAACAAGTTAAATTATATTTTCTTTGCTTCTTTCCTGCCGTATCCTGCCAAACATATAGCAAACCTGTACAATATTTCTGCAGTGAGGACATTTCAGTTCTATCCATACCTCCCCATTTACAGCAGTTCTGATATCAAAAGCCCGTTTCCTGCAGATTGGGCAGTTTATCTTTTCCTTCAATCCGGCATGGCTCCTTTCCTGTCAATTGCTTGGTTGACATCATAAGTAAAAAATAATTGCCGCACGAGTGTCATCCTTTTGGTTGACAGATATTTTCTAAAAATGGCACCCTGCCGTTCACAGGGCACCTGGCATCTGCAGCAATTTGTTATACTGTTCATCATCCTGTGTCCTTTCATTCCTGAATACATAATTATTAAAACCCAGCTGGGATAAACGGATTTTTACAGAAGCGGGCGATACCTGGAATATATCTGCAAGCTTCTCCTGTAGAGCCGCCCCACTGCCCTGTCCATTACCAGCAAAATCTGATACAGCATTCATAAACGGCGTTTTCGGCATCAGTATAGCCGCACTAAAATACTTTGCATGATGCTCCAGCCAATCTGCATCTGTAACCAGCTTTCTTCTCCCGGCCATATCTGCCCCGCCTTCGATATCGGTCTTTTTGCATCCTGTAATTTCCGGCAACGATGAATTCCTATAGTGCTTTCTTTTATCCATAACAGTATAATAATCAGAATGGAATATCCAATGGCCACACTCATGCCCTATCGTAGAACGCAAACGGTATTCCTTCCGGTCCTCCAATAAAGTATTATCAATGAGCAAAGTGCCTCTTTTTGCATACAGATAATCCGCACATTTTTCTTCTGGTAAATAGACCGGAACCCGTTCCGCCTCCTGGAATACCATCCGGCCTAATATAACCCCGCAATGGGAAAGGTATGTGTAATCCAATGCCAGATTAAGATAGAACTCCGCAAAGGCTTCAATATCCACCGGCTGCGGCGTTTTTAGCAGGGAAGGCCTGTAATCACGCAGGAATTCCTCTGCATGGGCATCAATCTCACAATTCCTTATGATGGGAATGCCGCTCCTCTGCTTTCTTAGTATAGGCTGGTACATATCTGCTCACCCCTTCCTGGCTTTTAAATCATCCAGAAACACCTGCCATTCCTTTTCCCCTGCCCCAGTCTCCATTGACAGGCGCAGTGCTTCTATCACATAGGAATTCCCAAGCATGTAATCAGCACAGTCCTGTGGAGTGACAATATCATTGGATGACCTTGATTCTGCTGCCATATCATATAATTTATGGGTCTCATTCTCATCCAATATCAGAAAATGAGACAGCAGTTTCAGCCGTTCGGCAGTAAATGTACTACTTCTTCCCTTCTCCACCTCGCTGTAATACTGGGGGGATACTTTTATTGCTTTAGCTGTTTCCCTAAGGGATTTTCCTTTGTTCTTCCTTAATGATTCTACATATTTTCCGAATCGTAACCGGTTGTTTGTGTCCATGTTTCATCTCTCTATAAAATGTTTATACGGTAAGCATTACCAGAATACGAACATTTATTCGTCAATCTGATGATTGACAACAAAAAACCTTACTATGTTATATATCTCCGATAGTAAGGTTTTTGAATTATCTGTAAAATATTAAAAACATTATAATATATAGAAGTATCTCTAACAATGAATTATTCCATTACTATTTTACTTTTAAATAAGTATTAGGTAATTTTAAATTACTGAGCAAATCATCTATGGTATCTTCAAACCGACCACTAAAAACTTCATCTATATCTTCTTTCCTCCCTATTATCCTTTCATAAATTGGATTATCAAAAAGAGTATTAATGTTAATTTGTCTTCTACTAGTCAAATTTGAGACTATTATATCTTTGATTTTTGCAAGAATGTTAATTTGAGCATCTGTATAATTATATGTATTAATGTAATCCACGTAAGCGATCCTAACTCTTTCTTCTACATCAGGAATTAATTTAATTTTTAATGCATGCAGAAAAAAATCCCAAATACTCCCCTGGGGATATTGATATATCCTTTGCAACTGACCTTCATCCAAGTAAATATTGGGTCCTTTAGCCCAATTTTCCAATATGTCTAACTCATCTTGTGAAGGAATATACTCATTATCTTTTATTATCATGTTTTTAATACTGCTTACATTATTGTTCTGTGGATTATTAACTTGTTCCTCGAAAATACGCCTTGCTTCTTCTAATGGTATATTATCAATAATACTAAAATCATTTCCAAGCAAGAAAACACGTTGTATCATTTCTTCTGGATCTGGATTATCGATAATATAAAACTCCCTTGGCGGATTTTTTCCGCCTCCTTCCCCGTCAGATCTTTTACCAACTTTAACCTCATTCTGTTTAATAGTTCCTGTACCATTATCTCCCATACGTTTACAAAGACCAGCAAAGTCTAAAATACGAAAACTAAATTTACCACTTTTTATAGGATCTAGTCTTGTTCCCCTCCCAAGCATTTGTATATATTTTCCTATAGATTTCGTTAAAGCCGCAAATGATATATATCTTATACAGGGAATATCTACACCCGTACTCATAATATCAACCGATACTACAATATATGGTTTTTCATAAGGTTGCTTAAATTTTCCTTTGACATATTTATTTATATCATTATTATCAGAAATCACTGCCTCCGCATACCTTAAGCCACCTGCAAACTCTTCGTTAAAAACTTTATTAAGTTCATTAGTAAGTAGCATACAATGTGCTTGACTTACACCAAACAGCAAAACTTTTTCGCCATATTGTGTATTCTTTCTTATCTCTTCAGCAATTCGTCTACATCTTTCTTCTGAAATATATTTTTTTTCAAGTTGCTCCAACTTCAATTTCTTTTCTTTTGGCAATTGAATTTTATCCCTAGTATCAGGATCTAGTACATATTCTATTGGTATCCCTTCATCTTCGGCCTCCTTTGTTAAATACGTTTTTATTTCTAACACATCATATGGAGCCAAAAAACCTTCTTTTATTCCTTGTTCTATATCAAACTTATAGTCTGGTTCATTATCTATACAACCAAATAATTTATATGTATCATAAATAGCCATATCTTCTTCTGATAATTCTGAACCAGCTTTAGCTATAGCACTTTTAGGAGTCGCTGTCAGTCCTAACTTCGGGCATACAAAATGCTCTAAGACAACTTTTCTATTTACTGATATTGACCGATGACATTCATCAACAATGATTAAATCATAAAAGTTACTAGGAATCGATGAAAATATGATTTCTAAAGTATCAATGACTATTACCTGAATAGGTGTATGCCTACATTGTCTAAAATTAGATGTTGTTATCCTTGAAGCCGTATAACTTCTCTTTATTAATGAAAATCCATCATCTAACGCTTGTTCTGCTAAAATACGTCTATCCACAACAAATAATATTTTTCTTGCCAAACCATATTCCAGTAATGCTTTTGCCAAAGCAACAGTCATCCTT
This sequence comes from Blautia hominis, assembly GCA_002270465.1. Classification (GTDB taxonomy): domain Bacteria; phylum Bacillota; class Clostridia; order Lachnospirales; family Lachnospiraceae; genus Blautia; species Blautia hominis. Next base: position 376,583 of record NQOF01000006.1, on the reverse strand, counting down.
GTTTTTCCTAAGCCAGTTGCCATATGCACAAGCATCTTTTGTTGCCCTGCTCGATATTTTTCAATTATAGTGTTAATGCAATCTAATTGGTAATATCTCTCTTTACCAACAGTAGGATCATACCCACCTGCTATCATTGTATCAATTTCAATGGTTTTTAATGAGCTTATTTTTTTTGCCTGTTCAATTTTTATTTTTATATCTTCATATGATAAAAAAGAATTAACTCGCTTATATTCCCCCGCTTCCAATCCTCTCCATTCATTGTCATAAAATAATTTTCGTTCTTTTGAACAAGCATACATAAATCTTGGTTTTAGGGTAAAAGAATCAATCCTTAACTGTGAAAAAGCCTTTTTCTCATCATCTAATTTATTTTCAATAACAACCAGTATTTCTCTTGATATTGGATCCTGCAAAACAATATCTGGTTCTATATACGCTTTTCCATAATCTTTTTGCTGATCCATAGATAGCTTGTACCTTGGCCTATATAGAAGTGTGTCACCTACAATCCAACCTAACGCCTTTAATTCGTCTATAACTTTTAAATCAACATCCGATGCTTCATTTGAAAATATGTTTGACATATTATCCCTCCTCATCAAATAGATTGTTCGCAATTTTCAGTTTTTTAGTTTTAGCATTTACACCAAATAATTGTATACGCTTTACCTCAGATAAACCTTGTTCAATTTCTTTTATAATTTCCTGCTGTTTATAAATAGTGGGTAGGGGAACTTGTAATTGCTTGAACTCAGTTGCACTAATATTATTCGTCCCACCACCACTCTTAGGTTTCATCATATCTCGTCCCTTATCACTCATAAAAAAATACATTATGTATTTAGGTAATACAAGCTCCTTTTTAAATCGGAATCTAATTAGATAAGAAGCATAAACATACTCCTCGTTATTATCCCATACTGCACATTTGCCTACGAGCTTTGGATTGCCATTAGAACGAACAATTAGCAAATCTCCTTTCTTAACTAAATATTTTTCAAAATTATCATCTGATATATCAACTTTTTTTATATCTGATAAATCAAAATCGCAATATCCTATATTTCCAATACGTAAAATTTTATATTTCCCCTTCACATAATCACTTTTAGTAGAAGTACCATAAAGAGAATTATCAATTAGTGACCCAAGCAATGTGTTCTTGAATTCCTTACCTTCAAAATACTCTGAATCAATACTCCATGATTCTATTATTTCTAACGTATTTTTCTCTATGGTATCTAGTTGCTGAAATTTTTTAACTATTTTATTTTGGATATTAATATCTGGTAATGGAAATAAAAACTCTTTCATATCATTAAATGTGAAGTTCATTCTTACACCATTGCCAACATTTGCTTTCTGATTTACATAATTTTTAAAATTATTGCTTTGAATTATAATGTTAATATATGATGGGTTTATATACTCCTCTTTTACACCAAAAACAACATACGCACCACTTATTATTTGATTTTCGTAGTCAAACTTATTCAAAGCAATTGACCCCACATTTATTCTGTATGGATTGTAGCAAAATTGATTCTTTTCAACAAGAATATATGATTGATTAGTTTCCTCCGGTTTCAATGAAATATTTCTAAAAACCCCAATTTCATTAGATACTCCAAGAACTTTCCAATTTACATCTGGATATTTATTAGGCTTTACAGAATTACGATTTTCAATAATGTAATCTCCTAATTTAACCAGGGGATATTTCGCACCATTTCTCAACAAATTGTATGCAGTATTAAGTTTTCTAATTTCCCGTAAATTTTCCTCCGGTATAGACTCAAGATATTCTCTAACAATATCAGCTTCAATCGCATTCTGTAAATCAAACTTTTTTATTTGATTGAATGCATCTTTATACTCGGCCTTGATTAAATTTTGATATTTTTCATCTAACCCCATTGATGAAAATGCTGAATCTTTTTTAAGCTTTTTGTTCCATTCTTGAATCTGATTCAATGAAATATTACTTTTATAAGACGCAACATTAAGAGAAAAAATGTATGCTTTATCAATGCGTTTCGCTATCTCGTTCTGAATTTTACCATCCCAAACAGCATCAAACTCTTTTAATTTCTGTTTTACAGCTATTGCTTCAACACATTTCTTATTTAATTCATTTAATAATTTTTCTCGCTCATACTCTCTTTTTTTATAAAAAGTAGTTTTCACGTCATCTATAATCTTTAATTTTATTCTTGGATCCAAGGAAGTCATCCATTCAACTGGTAATATATAGGAGTTATTGCTAGTTGGTGGCTCCATTCCTTTTTTTATATAATTATGATATATGTTTAACGCCTCTACCAATTGTGAGCCTTCACATTCAATTCTATTTGTACCAAACGTATATCCATCATTTTCCACTTGATAGAACCAAATATTTTTTGTTTTCTTTCCTTTCTCAAAAAATAGTATAGATGTCTTTGGTCCTTGACCACTCTTACTTACAAAAACACCCTGGGGTAAACCTATAACACCAATCAAATTTGCTTCTTCTAATAACATTTTTCTAAGGGTTCTTGCACTTGCCTGATCCCACGTTAAAAAACCTTCTGAAACAATAACAGCGCATTTTCCTCCGTCTTTTAATGAATCAAGCATCAATTTAACAAATAAAATCGTTGTTTCACTTTCTTTGCTAAATTCATCCCAAACATTTGGATAAGATTCTTTATCTCTTTCTGCACCAAATGGAGGATTTGCTAGTATCACTGATTTTGTACCAACAATATTATGATCAAATATATCTAATGAATCACCTTGTCTAATGTTATTAGGGTTAAGACCTCTGATATAGAAATTGACTGCTGCCATTTTACGTATCATTCCTAAATACTCGATTCCTGAAATTCCTGCTCTGTAAAAGTTAAAAGTATCTTCTTCAGAAGGCATTTTCTCCTCTTTATCATTAAAGTAATCTTCAAACCAATGTTTTAATTCATTATGTGCCTTTGCACCTGGCCACTTTTTATCTTTCGTTATTCCTTCCATAACAAACTCAAACGAATCAAATAAAAAACCACCGGTACCACATGCAGGGTCAAATATTGTATCTTTTATATTGGGCTCAACTAAACCAACCATAAACTGCCTTATATGGTCAGGAGTTCTGAAAAGCCCTATTTCCTTAGTTCCACCTGTTTCTGATAGTGCGGACTCTATCGCATCGCCTAGTAAATCTGTTTTTAACAATCTTTCCTCATCTATTTCAGCGATTAACGAAATTACTTCTTCAAGATTACCACTTTGAACATTATTCGTAAAATTAGAATTTTTAAAAACCTCTTGAATAAGTACAAGCTGATCTTGAACTTTAGTCGTTAAATTACCTCTTAACACTTTTCTTGCTTCAGACAATATATTCCCATAAAAAGGGAAAAAACTTTTATTTAATTCTTCTGTTATCTTCTGACTATCTATTGTTTTTAAATAGTAGAATAACTTGTTTACATTTTCTTCCTTATTAAATAAAATACGTATCTCACTGAAGGCCGTGTCTTTTTTCAACTTAACTTCAAAAATACGCAAAAGTAGTAATTCTATAATATATTCAACTCTTTGTACTGGAGTTCCTGCCGGGCGTAATTTATTATGTAATTTCTTAAGAACATTGTTTGTTTGATTATCTGCATAGTGTACTGTTGATCTTGCCATTTATATTCCTTTCGTCGTATCATAATATAATCCAAGCGAATGACGCTTTTATATAGAATCATCGCTTAGATTATATTAGCATAAAACAAGTCAAAATACTAGTCACCGGGTCGTTCCAAAATATAGTCTGAAAATTCAGACTTCTTCCGGCATCATAAATGTTATATAATTGTTGTTTTTAGATTTTTGGCTAAATTTATCCTGATTTGAAATAGCAAAAAATCTTATTTCATTATAACATAGGCTTTGAATATAATCAGGATAACTATATGTCCTATTAATTAATTTTATTGATTCTTTAATTACATCTAAATACTTTGAACCAAAAACCGTTTTAAAGCTATTTGTACAAATAAATTTATTACCAAATATATAAGTTCCTTCATTTTCTTGTCTTTCTATAATAAGCTCTCCAGTCAATATATTATAACCTCCAATTCTGTTATCTTTATTTTAACAAAGTACAATCTTTTAAATCTTTTCTTAGATTTAAGAACTTTAAATTAAAATAATATCTTATTCTTATAATACAAATCATATTGTTTTAGTATTCTTAATCATACCTTGAATAGTCTTCTCATCCTCTAAACGATTTATTGCAAAACACTTTTTACCTGCATCTTTCAATGATGCCCCAATATGGTATGCCTGACCACCATCTACAATCAAAAAACGGTCATGGAAAGCCCCTGTATACTTAATCTCCAGCTTAGGATACTGCCTATTAAAATTCTTTACATCCGCTGATGTCAGTTTAGTCTGCTTCATTGTATAAATACAGACATTAACATTTATCTTCTTCTTAGCTAAAATATTCAATGTGTCCACATCCGCATAATTATCAATCAGTATAATCGATTTCTCCGCACTACCAACCAATTTTACCAGCAAACTAAACGCATCATAAATCTGTCCCTCAAAGAAAATCTTCTGCTTCACCTCTTCATGTTCCGCTATGTAATTAAAAACCTGCTCAAAACGTTTATCGGTCTTCTTCTGATATTCCAATTGCTTTAACTCCACATTACTGATTCGTTCAAACAGCACCGCATTATTCACCAGAAACTTTCTCATTTCAACAAACGCTGTCATAATATGAATGCTAACTTGTATTGCAGTATCACTATTTAACACCGCTGAAAGCATTGCAATGCCCTGTTCCGTAAAAACATATGGCAGATATCTTCTCCCACCTCTCCCGTTTGAGGTAACAATCTGTGACCTCAAACACTCATACTCTTCATTTGTAAGCTGGAAGCGAAACGCATTCGGAAAACGTGCAATATTCCTTTATACTGCCTGATTAAATACCTTCGTCTCTACCTGATAAAGTGCAGCCAGATCACTATCCATCATTACCTGTTGCTCACGAACAACAAAAATTAATTTCTGTATTGTTTTATCTGGGACAATAATTTCCGGCAACTGTATGCCCTTCTGTCCCGTTGTCTCTGTTATCCCCTGCTGTTCTTTTGCCATAAGATATATCACCTTTCTCAAAAACTCAAATTATGGTCTTTCCCATTTTTCGCTTTCCTTTCCATGTACCGGTGTTTTGAATTTATCCTCCAGCCAACTAACCTCGCCGCCCCGAAATCCGATTTCCGGAGTGGCAATATATGCTTTTCCAATCCTGTTCACAACACCATTCTCCGTTTCAACAGCAAATGTAACCGCCTGTCCCTTCATTTTATCCATCTCCTTATTTTCCATATCTCCTTTTCCGCTCCGCTACAAGCTGTGCCTGTAACTTCTTCGTCTCTTCCTCAATATAAACCTGCTCTTCCTCCAGCATCTTTGCTCTTTCTTCATTAAGGACGATAATCAGTTTCCCCTCCTCACACTGAACAGTCACCGGCATATTAGCTGTAAATCCCCACTCCTCCAGCCATGCACCCTTTAACATAAGCGTAGGGGTTGGCTTATATCTGTATCCAGATTGTTCACAGACCTTTAAGTCTCTTTTATCTTTTCTCATATTTTTTCCACCCTTTATAAAATTTACAGTATAGCTTGGATTTTTGTTCAGAAATATCTATGAACCTGATATACACGAAAAATACATTAGACTGATTGACTATGTATGAAGCAACACTGTAAGATGACCTGGTTTATCGTTACATATTGCAATAGATTGGGCGTTGTAAGGTCCCTGACTTTTAGTAAATGAAGCTGATTTATAGCCGTGGTACAAAAACACAGGTTTAACTCTCCCACAGCGCCCGGTTCACATTAAACCCGGCCGGAACTTGTCAACCAACATTACAACGCCCCTGTTGCAACCCGTCAGCATTTATAAGGACTTCGGACCTTCACACTTCCCAGTGTGGTTGCTTTAATCACTAATGTTAGCTTGTAAATTTTTCGTAATTGATTCAAATATCTTTTTAGTGTGTTAATACCTCTTTACAGTTCTATAATATAACTTTTTAGTGTGTTTGTCAAGAGTTTTATTCAATCTAACAATTACTATTTCAAATCTATTAGATTGACAATTACACTATCTAGTTATATATTTAAAATAGGAAGGTGGTGCTAATTATGTCTATGACAGAAAAAATAAAAATTGTTCTTGTCAAAAGAAAGAAAACTGCAGCCGACTTAGCTTCATTACTTGGCTGCTCTTCAACCAATATATATAATAAAATGAAACGTGATAATTTTTCCGAAAAAGAATTGATTGAAATAGGAAATGTTTTGGATTGCGATTTTGTAGGACAATTCAAAATGAGAGATACCGGAGAAACAATATAAAAATAGAGCCAGCGTTACAAGAACATTACCTCGTAACACTGGCTTTTCAATATAATATCTTTTTTATCTCTTATAAAATCATGCCTCCTGGAGTTAGAAGTATATTACCATAGTATTCTGTTAGTTCATAAAACGTCATATTCCTAAATCCCTCTACTAATATAAAATAATTGCCTTCATAAATTGGAACAAGATAGGTCTCTTTCAATGTTATTTGTATCCTTACAGTTTACTTGTTTGGAAGATTTACATAGTAATTTCTTCCCCAGAACGCAAAAATGACACACCACCGATTTCTCAATAGTGTGCCATCAACATTCATTTTACGTGTACCCAGTCACTGCCTCTCGCTAACCTTTAAACATCAGGCAAAATCCCCTTAAGTAATCGAGACCATTTCCAATCCCAATTCAGTCTCAAAATAGTCCCAAATTCCGGCGATTTCTTATGATATTTTACGCTAAGTTACGATAGTTTTCAATTGACCTTACACATCCGATTTTCCTTAAAAACTCAAGGTTTCCGGTATCAAACAGAATGAAGCAATTTTAATTAGTTGCCGCCCATCTGTTTAGCAACTTCCTCAGCAAAATTCTCTTCCTTCTTTTCAATACCCTCGCCGGTCTCGAAACGAACGAAGCCTTTGATTGCAATTTTTGCGTTGTTTGCTTTTGCAACTTCTTCAACGTATTTTGCAACAGCCTGTTTGCCGTCTTCTGCCTTTACATAAACCTGGTCTAAGAGGCAGATTTCTTTCATTTCTTTGTTGATACGGCCATTTACCATGCCCTCGATAACTTTTTCCGGTTTGGAAGATTCTTTCGGGTCATTTTTAATCTGAGCAAGCAGGATTTCTTTTTCGTGTGCAATGAATTCCTCACTTACTTCGCTTCTGTTTGTGTATTTTGGGTTCAGGGCTGCAATCTGCATAGCGATGTTTTTAGCCATCTCTTTTACTGCATCATTGACAACATCTGTCTCAACGTCAACCAGAACACCAATCTTTCCACCCATGTGTGTATAAGAAGATACGAAACCGTTAGGCTCATTCACTTTTGTGAATCTTCTGATGTTCATGTTCTCGCCGATAACAGAAATCTGGCCTGCCAGTGCTTCCTGAACCGTTTTTGTTGTATCGAATTTCCATGGCTCTGCTAAGAAAGCTTCGATATCCGCAGCTTCTGTCTCCATAGCCTGCTCAGCAACCTGAGCAACATATTCCTGGAATTTTTCGTTCTTTGCAACGAAGTCTGTCTCTGCATTAACCTCTACGGCAACTGCGTTCTTCTCGTCAGCAGATACCAGAGTTTTGCACAGACCTTCTGCTGCAACACGGCTTGCTTTTTTCTGTGCAGTTGCAAGTCCCTTTTCTCTCAGGAATTCAACTGCTTTATCCATATCGCCTTCTGTAGCTGTAAGAGCTTTCTTGCAGTCCATCATGCCGGCGCCGGTCATTTCTCTTAATTCTTTTACCATTCCTGCTGTAATAGCCATCGTGATATTCCTCCTGAATTCTTATTATTCCTCTGTTGTTTCCTCTTCAGCTGCTTCCTCAAAGATTTCGCTGTCTTCAGCAGCACCCTGGTTAGCTTCGATCACGGCATCTGCCATTTTGGAAACGATTAATTTTACGGCTCTGATCGCATCGTCATTGCCCGGGATTACATAGTCCAGTTCTTCCGGATCACAGTTTGTATCACAGATACCGATTAACGGAATACCTAATGTATGTGCTTCCTGAACGCAGATTCTTTCTTTTTTCGGGTCTACGATGAAGATGGCATCCGGGAGTTTCTTCATTTCTTTGATACCGCCCAGGTTCTTCTCTAATTTGGCCTGCTCTTTTTTCAGCTCGATAACTTCTTTTTTCGGCAGTACGTCGAAAGTTCCGTCAGCTTCCATAGCTTCGATTTCTTTCAGTCTTGCGATTCTGCTCTGGATGGTCTTGAAGTTTGTCAGCATTCCGCCTAACCATCTCTCGTTTACATAGAACATTCCGCAACGCTCTGCTTCTACTTTGATAGCGTCCTGAGCCTGTTTCTTAGTTCCTACGAACAGGATTGTGCCGCCGTCAGCTGCCATGTCTGCAACTGCTTTGTAAGCATCGTCAACCATTCCTACAGATTTCTGCAGGTCAATGATGTAGATACCATTTCTCTCTGTGTAGATGTAGGGAGCCATTTTAGGGTTCCATCTTCTGGTCTGATGTCCGAAATGAACACCTGCTTCCAGTAACTGTTTCATTGAAATAACGCTCATGTTTTTTCTCCTTTTTGGTTGTTTTCTTCCGTCTATTTCCTCTCCGCAGGGACACTGTCGGATGCTTGTCCGCAGGCACCGTCCTTTGGTATTCATAGACGTGGTTATTTTGCAACGTTGGTATTATAGCATAGCTGACACATAGGTTGCAAGCTGTTTTTAAGATTTTTTCCTGTTTTTACAAGGTTTATACCACTTTTGTCCAAATTCTTTACTGTAACGGACATTCTTAAGGTACTGTTCACACATTGCGGTCCCCCGAGGCGGATTGTGCAGTAACGTTTTGAAGCCAGGTACGCAGAAGCGGCATCCAGCTCTGACACTCTTTCTGCACTCCGGTGCCGTCCACCCGCATCAGTGTCTCGTTGGCTAAGGAAAGTCCATGACTGCCCTTGGGGTAAAGGTGAAATTCAACCGGAACACCAGCCTTTCCCATAGCTTCTACAAATAGGAGGGAATTCTGAAAAGGCACACTCTGGTCCTCAAAGGTATGCCAGATAAAGACTGGAGGCACATGGGCACCTACCTGTGTCTCCAGTGCCATTTCCTCTTTCTTCTTCTCATAATCACTGCCAAGCAGGTTATGGATGCTTTCCAGATGTCCATAATCCTCCCGGGATGTGATAACCGGATAACTGAGGATCAATCCTTTCACTTTTAAACGCTCTTTGCTGCATCCCACAGCCTCTGACAGAAAATCTCTGTTCCAGAAAACACCGAAACTGGCTGCCAGATGTCCTCCCGCTGAAAATCCCATAACAAAGAGATTATCTGTATCCACATGCCACATATCGGCCTTTTCCTGTATCACCTGCACTGAGCAGGCCACCTCGGACAATGCTGTAGGAAAAACAGCGGGCGCACAGGAGTAACGCAGAACGGCTGCGTGATATCCCATACTGTTAAACTGCAGGGCGATCATCTCCGCTTCCCTGTCAGCAGTAAAACGATACGCGCCGCCTGGGCAGATCAAAATCAAAGGGCGTACCAAATCCTTTGGCAGCTCCTCATAAGCATCTAAAATATAAGTTGTCAAATGTGTCTCTTTTGAAGACCCGGACATTTGAATGGGAATCTTCTCATGTATCATGCTCTTGCTCTCCTTTTATTCCTTTTCAATGATCTGGCCGTTTCGGTAAGCTTTCAGCAGTTGTTTCAGCTCATCAATGCTCTCTTGAAGGTGGTGCCCATTATCTGTATCTCCCACTGTTTTTCTGAGAGAGGTCCGTTTTACTAAAATACTGTCAGAAAGAATATCACTCTCTCTTGTAATGGCATCTTCTGCCGAAGTAAACGGTTCGTGGGCCGCCAGGATCATTCCCCAGGAATTATAGATCAAGGTATATCCGGCAATCCCCGTCTCTTTCTGGTATGCCTTTGAAAATCCGCCGTCAATGACCAGCACTTTGCCGCCGCACTTGATGGGGCTTTCCCCTGAGGTGTGATGTACCGGGACATGGCCGTTTATAATATGGCAGCAGTCACCCTCAATTCCGAATTCCCGAAAAATATTATTTACCACAGTATCGTCTTCCAGCAGTCTGTAGTATGGGTTCTTATTCTCCACATGGGTTTCTTTCTCCGCCAGAAAATAACGCTCAAAAGTAGCCATCTTATCTTTTCCGAATAAAGGAGACGCTGGGCTGCTCCAGATAAACCACAAAATATCCCTTCCCCGCTGCTTTTCATCCTGATCCAGGGCAAAGAAAGCTTTCCTCACATATGCTTCCAGCACGTCATAAAGCTCTCTCCCTTTATAGGTCCTGCCGTATACTTCCACTTCCTTAAAGCTGCCGTCCTCATTAAGGGGAACACAGCCGTGATAAAGCAGGTTGTTATTGTATACCTTATACAGGCTTCCCTTTTTCAGCAAAAGCTGCATATGCCGCTGGAGCTTCTCACAGTTGGCAAAGGCAGAGACAAGGCGCTCCATGACCTCCTCCTCCTCCTTTGACAGCTCGTAGGGATTCTCCGGGTCCACAGTAGGGAACGAATGATCAAGGAGATTGTATTCTTTTCCGTATAAACGTATGGTTCCCTCCTCATAATTGATATCATCCAGCAGTGCTCTGTCAGCCATATGAAACTCTTTTCTCCGGATGAGAAGCTGGCCTTCCAGCTTGAACTGGATAATAGAAATCGCTTTGTGCATCTTCATATTAAGCACAGTCTCTGCAGGGTTGAGAGTATTGCCCCCTTTTATTTTAAAACATTCACACGGGTCATCCTGATAATACGTCAGGGCAAAGGTAGCCAGAGGAAGCAGATTGATGCCATAGCCATCTTCCAGGAGGTCCAGATTGGCATAGCGGGCGCAGATACGGATAACATTGGCGATACAGGAACGCTGTCCTGCCGCAGCTCCCATCCAGACAATATCGTGATTGCCCCACTGGATATCCAGGGAGTGATACTCCTCCAGTTTGTCCATAATATGGTGCGGTCCCGGCCCTCTGTCGTAAATATCCCCCAGAATATGCAGATGGTCCACAACCAGACGCTGAATCAGCTCTGAGAGGGCTATGATAAATACCTCTGCCCTGCCAATGGCTATGATCGTTTCAATAATCTGCTCATAGTAGGCTTCCTTGTCATTAAGCTCCGGTTTCTCTGTGATAAGTTCTTCAATGACATAGGCAAAATCAGGCGGCAGGGCTTTGCGGACTTTGGAACGGGTGTATTTGGACGCAACACGTTTACACACCTCGATCAGACGGTATAAGGTGATTTTATACCAGTCTTCCATATTTTCCTCTGTCTTTTTCGTCAGCTCCATTTTCTCTTTCGGATAATAAATCAGCGTGGCAAGAAAACGCTTGTCCTGCTCATTGAGCGTATGGCCGAATACCTCATTGATCTTCCGTCTCACAGAACCGGAACCATTTTTCAGAACATGGGAAAAAGCCTCATATTCTCCGTGGATATCCGTCAGAAAATGCTCGGTTCCCTTGGGCAGGTTGAGAATTGACTGCAGGTTAATGATCTCTGTGGACGCCTTGGCGATGGTCGGATATAATTCGGAAAGGCGTTCCAGATACTTTTGTTCCAATTTTTCCATTTGTTCTCCCCCAATATTGATAGATTAATTCATGTTGCCATTGTAACACATTTTCCTCTCCCAGAAAACAAGAACACTGCCAATCAGTAAAAAAATAATTCCGGCCGGATTTTCCTTCTGCATTTTTACTGTTCCCGATCCGGGTTCGCTGTCTGCCTCCAATTCTTCCTTCAACGGCATGGTAAAATCCCAGGGTTCCATATCATTTATATTGCCTGCCTCGTCCTGAACGGAGAGGGTAATTCTGTTATTTCCGCTTTTCAGGCATTTGCTTGGAATCTTTAGCTTTCCGTCCTTCCATTCATAAAGCACCGGCTCACCGTTCACCGCACAGGAGACGATCCGGACCGCATCCGCATTCTCAAGCGTGATTTCCGGGGCAAATCCCGCACTGTGGTCCATCTCTTCCCCGTCAAATACAAAGCTTGTCCCTGACTGGTTGACTGAAAAATGGAAGCGCTGTACTGTCCGGTTGCCGTATTGGTCGGAGGCCTCGCACAGGAGTACATATTCATCATCTTCTGCCACAGGGTCCAGAGTAAAGGACAGCTTTCCTCCCTTATCTTCTCTTTGGATGGAAATATTTCTCTCACCGGTACGTTTCCCCGTAAGCCGTATTTTTACACTGCTCTTGTCCAGATTTTCATCCTGCACGGTGATACACGGAGACACCTGGCTGTTGTTTGAGGAAAGGTTCTTTAAATTGGCAAGCGTGATGACAGGATAACTGCAGTCGGGAATTTTTATTTCCGTCATAGGCGGCGGAACTTTCGCTTTTTCCTCCGGTGATACTTTGGCATCTGCATCTATACGGTTATCTGCATTTATATTTGTCTGGGACTTTTGTTCTGCATCTATTGCTTCTTCCGTCTTATGCCCGTTTTTTATATCATCGGCCTGGCCCATGTCGTTCACTATATCCTTTTCGGGGTCTATTGTGCCTCCCTCTGTATCTTTATCAGGATTTTCCGCTTCTTTCGGCTTTTCCGCAGCACCATCTTCTCTTCCGGTGTCATCCGGATCCTTAGTATCCACATCTGCTTTTTCGGCAGTCTTTTTCACTCTTATTTTATAGCGGACCACCACCTCTGTTTCCCCCTCCTCTAAGGCCTCAATATTTCCATTCCTTCCTGCACACGCAACGCGCTCATCTTCTATCTGTACAATGCCGTTATCGGGCAGAAACAGCGCTTCTCCCTTCTGTAATTCCACAATCTGTGTGATCTCCGGTAATGTTTCATCCGCCTCCTTATCCGCCGCAGAAGCTGATACTGAGACTGCAGCACCCAAATATAAAAAAACACCAGCTACAGCCATAAACATATATCTTCTTTTCATTGTATTTCCTCCTCTGTGAGTCCATTGATCTTTCTTTTTACTTTATCACTGTTAAAACCCGATTTTTCTGCCCCTCTTTTTTCCATAAGGTTAAGCAGACGCTCTGCTTTCTCCGGATTCTGCCGTTCCATTGCCTCCATAAGAGCATAGGCGCAGTAAGCTTCTGCGTCCTCAGGGAAATCTTTGATATAACTTTCATAGCGTTTTTCCGCCTCCTCATAATTTTGCATCTGACGGCAGAGGGCTGCTGCGGAGAGCCGGGCTTCCTGTTCCAGCTTCACAGGTATCTTTTCTTCTAAAAGTAGGTCGTAATACTTTATGCTCCATACCGGATTATTTTGTTTTCCGTACACCTTTGCCAGCTGATACCATATTTCGATCCGGTATATAGGCGCATACGTCTCTCTTTTGTTTTCTTCCAGACTTTTTTCTGCCTGCTGGAGAAGCTTGCGGGCTTTCTCGTCCCCCTCACTGCCGGAATATCCCAGTTCCGTTTTGTACGCCTGTATTACATTTGCCAAAAATATGGATTCACCAGTCTTTTCCCAGGATGTGCCCTCACTGTCCTCCAAGTCTCTTATGGCTTTTTGTGCAGTCTCCCAGGCGGCCTTGGAATGTTTTTCTTCTATGGCATCCAAAATTCTGCGGTACAGCTCTCCTTTTTTTGTTCCCTCCTGCTCCCTCAGAAAATATCTGCGCGCTTCCTCATAATCTGCTGTATCTGCCAGGCTTGTGCCCTCCCGGCCCCCCAGAATCCTTCCTGCATCCATCAGCAGCTCCTGTTTCTTTATCTGCGCGCCTAAAAGCATTAAAAAACCGGCTGCCAGGAAAATAAAACCGGCATAGGCACGTTTCCTGGCCTGTATCCACTCTTCCAGATTCTGAAGCTCCCTTTTGACCGTACTGATTTTCCGGTATCTTTTCCCCAGGGAAGGTTCCATACATTTGTCCGCAATATGTCTCCACTTTTTACAGAGTCTCGTCTCCCGTTCCTCTTTTTGTTCCATATAACGAAGTATGGCACCAAATCCGTAGATATCAGACCGTTCCTCCGCATTTCCCAAATACTGCTCCGGTGCCGCAAATCCGGGAGTTCCGAACCTGCTTTTGCTGCTGTGTTTCCCTGCACTGCTGTTCTGTTCAGACAAGGACGCAATGCCAAAATCAAAAATCCGTATATCACCTGAGATATGTACCATCAGATTGGAAGGTTTCATGTCCTGATAGATGATCCCCTTTGCAGGGCCATGTAGATATTCCAGAAGGCTGCAGAGCTGTAGCGCCCATTTTATCCGCTTATCCCAGGGTATCTTTTTACCGCTTTTCTTAATCTCTTCAAGGGTGAACCCTTCCAGATAATCCATGACCAGATAACGGCATCCGTCCTCCTCCAGAATATCAACGATCCTGGGAAGTGCCGGGTGCTCCAGATGCCGCATGATCTCCGCTTCCCGGCTGCTGTCTGCGGGAATCTTTTTGATGGCCCAGTATTTTTTCAGTTTCATATCAAAAGCCAGAAATACCTGTCCCTGTCCGCCTTTTCCCAGCATTCTATCCAGGCGGTAGCGCTCTTGGAGAAGACGCTTTTTCTCATACACGAACAGCATCACCTCTTAAATATTATTTGAATATTATTTGAATTTTAATTGGAATATTTGGCAGATATGCCAGAAGGTTTTATAAATTGGGATGGGCCGCCGCATGCAGCGGCCCGGTTCCCTTTGTGTCAGATTACATTCTCTCAGGTGCTTCAAATCCCAATAAGTCAATGCATGTCTCCAATACATCTCTTGCCAGGACCAGCAGACGGATCCAGGATGTCTTCTGCACTTCGTCCTCTGAACTGAGAATCTTTGTTTCATGGTAAAAGCTGTTGAAAGCATTTGCAAGATCATAGATATAAGAACATATCTTATGCGGTGCTTTTTCTTCAAAAGCAGGTGCGATCACAGAATTAAATCTGGACAGCTCCAGCATCAGGGCTTTCTCGCTGGCATTGGCAGCCGGGAGCATCTTGCCTGTCTCCGGATCTTTGCCTTCCTCACGGTAGCGTTCCAGAATGGATTTGATCCGCACAATGGTGTACAGGATGTACGGCCCTGTATTGCCTTCAAAGGAAGTGAAACGCTCAACGTCAAACACATAATCCTTGGAAGCCTGATTTGATAAATCTCCGTATTTGATGGCGGAGAGTCCCACCATCTCGGCTGTCTTTTTGGCGTCATCTCCTTTTACACTGCGGTTCTCAACGATTTTCTTATACATTTCCTCATTGATCTCGCTGATGAGGCGTTCCAGACGCATAACGCCGCCTTCTCTGGTCTTGAACGGCTTGCCGTCCTTGCCGTTCATGGTTCCAAAACCAACAAACGCAAGCTGGGTATCATCCTCCGTAAGCTTGGCTTTTTTCGCACAACGGAACACCTGGATAAAATGCAGTTCCTGGCGCTTGTCCACCACGTAGATCATCTCATCCGGATGATAATCCTCCATACGCTGTACGATCGTAGCTAAATCCGTGGTGTTGTAAAGAGACGCACCGTCGGATTTGAGGATCATGCAAGGAGGAATTTCTTTTGCATCACTCTCTTCTTTTACATCCACGACAAGTGCTCCCTGGTCCAGATATGCATATCCTTTATCTTTCAGGTACGCCACCATATCAGGTATATATGGGTCAGCATCCGCTTCGCCTTTCCAAAGGTCAAAGTCCACATGCAGTTTCTCATAATTCTTTTTCAGGTCTGCAACAGAAACTTCCATAATGTGTTTCCAGAGGGCACGGTATCCTCTTCTGCCCTGCTGAAGCTCCAGTGTTGCCTCCAAAGCTTCGTTTTTGTATGCTTCATCTTCTTTTGATCTGCCGCTGGCTGTGGGGTAGATCTCCTCCAGTTCGCTGACTGTAAAGGGTGCTTCTGCGGGGTATTCCCCTTCGTACGTCTGATCAAAATACACCAGTTCAGGGGAACGTTTTTTCAGTTCTGTGATGATCAGCCCCATCTGCAGTCCCCAGTCACCCAGATGCACATCACCGATCACCCGGTGTCCCAGAAAACGCCCCATGCGTTTTAGGCTCTCACCAATGATGGCTGAACGGAGATGGCCTACATGAAGGGGTTTTGCCACATTGGGTCCGCCGTAATCAATAATGATCGTCTTGGGAGACTCCGCCTTTTCAACGGAAAGGTTCTCATCCGCCTGCATATCATTCAGATAAGAGGTAAGAAATTCGGGATTCAGCTTCATATTAATGAATCCGGGATTCACAGCCTCTGCCTGGCTGAAGATGTTACTTTCTTTTATTTTTCCGACCACATCGTTTGCAATCATAATAGGTGCTTTTTTGTATGTCTTGGCTGCTGCCATCGCCCCGTTGCACTGATATTCGCACAGATCCGGGCGATTGGATACATTCACTCTGGCAAATTTTTCGTCATATCCGGAAGCTGTGAATGCGTCTTTGATGACTGCTTCCATGCATTCGATGATTTTCTTCATAACTGTTCACTACTCCACTTCTACTTTTTTAGCCACCGCCACCGCAAGGGCCCCCTGTCCAATGTGACAGGCAACGCTCAGGGAAAGAGGGTCCATATGCACTTCCATATCGAAATGCTTCTCAAGCTCTGCCTTCCATTCCAGGGCCTCCTCCTCATTGCCGGTGTAAGCTGCTTCCAGGCACATAAGGCCTTTTTTCTTATATTCTTTGAAACGGTTTTTTAAGTCATCTTCCATGGCTTTGACCATAGTACGCTTTGCCTGCTTTTTGCCTCTGGCTTTCGAGAAGGCATCCAGCTTTTCCCCCTGGATCTGCAGAACCGGTTTTAAATTCAGAACCGTGCCCAGTGCAGCGGCAGCAGGTGTGATCCTACCTCCCTTTTTCAGATATTTCAAAGTTTCCAGAGTGATATAGATACTGGACTCCCCTTTTTCGGCTTCCAGAATTTCTTTGATCTCCACTGCATTTTTGCCGGAGCTTGCCAGGTGAATCGCATCTAGTACAGACTGTCTCTGCGTAACAGAAATTCTCTGGTTGTCCACAACCTGTACACGCCCCTTATATTCTCTGGCCAGCACAAATGCCGTCTGGCAGGAGTTGCTCAGACCGCTGGACATGGGAATGTGCACAATTTCATCGTGGTCTTCCAGCAGCCGCTCCCAAGTCTCCAGTACATCCGCAGGAGAAGGCTGAGATGTGGAAATGTCCGCATCCTGAGCCAGCCGCTGGTAGAAATCCTCCTGGGTAAGGGTGATCCCCTCCAGGAAAAGCTGCTCATTAATATAAAAAGGCATTGGAAGAACCGTAATCCCCAGCTCCCCGGCAAGCTGCTGGGTAATGCCGCTGTTACTGTCCGTCACAATTGCAATCTTCTTTTTTTCCATTGATTCCTTGACTCCTTTTCCCCATTTTGGGTTACTATTTTTAATAATATCATAGACCGGAGTTAAATACAATGTCTCCCCTGGGAAAATTTTGACGAAAAAATCACTGCATGCTATAATAGATTTCAGATAAAATACTGACAAGGAGGGATATCATGTCATTTCAGACAGAATCTTACGCACACACAGCAAAAACGATCATTGCTAATCTGGAAAAACGAAACATGCTGGGGTATTACTGTGAAAATGCCCGGGAGGCCCAAGAACTCATCCACAACCTTATCCCTGTCAACGCCACAGTGACCTGGGGCGGTTCGGAAACCCTTGTGGAGACAGGCATTATGGAGATTTTGAAGGAGAGCGGTTACATACTGCTTGACCGGAAGGCAGCAAAAACGCCTGAAGAATCCAGGAAACTCTATGGACAGATAGTCACTGCGGACTATTTCCTCACCGGCACCAATGCCATCACCCTGGACGGGGAACTGATCAATGTGGACGGCGTGGGAAACCGGGTTGCCTGTCTGATCACAGGCCCTCAGCATGTTCTTGTGGTTGCCGGCATGAACAAGATCGCCGTCACAGAGGAAGACGGAATCCGCCGGGCCCGCAATATGGCGGCACCGCCAAACAGTATCCGGGTAGGTGCGCACACACCCTGCTCCAAAACCGGTGTCTGCGCAGACTGTCAAAGCCCTGACTGTATCTGCTGCCAGACAGTGATCACAAGACGTTCACGTGTAAAAGACAGGATAACCGTTATTTTGATCGGCGAATCTTACGGGTTCTGAAACCAAAAAGAATCCAACAGCTCCCTGCTTACAGGAAAGCTGCTGGATTCTTTTTTACATTCTCCGGAGTGCTTCTATTGGGCTTAAATTCGCTGCCTTTATGGATGGGAGCAATCCAAATACCAGACCGATGATCATGGAAAATATCACGGCGGCGGCGGCTGCCGGGATACTGATGACCATTGGCGTCTGCGATATCTTTGATATCACTTTCGACAATATGAAGCCTGCAGCCACACCCAGGACACCGCCCACACTGGTAAGCACTGCCGCCTCAGTCAAAAACTGGCCCAGGATCCGCCGTTTGTTGGCACCGATCGCTTTTTTCAGGCCAATCTCACCAGTACGTTCTGTAACCGACACCAGCATAATATTCATAACACCAATACCGCCAACTAAAAGAGAGATACTGGCAATCCAGATAAGCTGCCGGTTGGTATTCTCACTGATCTGCTGAAGACCCTTTGCCTTCTCCATAATATCCTCTGCCTTATATTTGATAGAGTCTGATGTGGATGTTATGGACGCATTCAATATTTCAGCGGTCTTTTTGCCTGCTTTGCTCATAGCCTCCGGACTGGCTGCCCGGATGACTGCCTGCTGCGGTTCGTCATATTGATAGACAATAGGCCATGTGGCGTCAGGCATCAGAACCATTCCGCTGTCATCGCTGTAGTATGTGTAATAATCCTCCATACTGTTAATGACCGGTTCATACTCATCTGACTTTTTGATAATGCCTACAACGGTAAACGGCTCCCCTTTTATCTCTATGGTTTTGCCGATTTCCTTGCCTTTTTCAAAGAAATTGTTGGAAGCCGTCTCGTCCAGCAGGACCACTTTTCGGAAATTATCAAAATCCTTTCCGGAAAATCCCCGGCCCCGTACGATCTGATATCCGCAGGTGTCCAGATAATCCTTATCCACTCCCAGGACTTTACCGCCATCCATGCTTTGGTTCTGATAATAAATACTGTCCGCATATTGACGCAGTCTGTAAAGAGACGCATTCTCCACATTGTCCAAATCCAAAATCTGCTGTTTCTGCTCCTCTGTGACAACCGGTACACCCTGGGGTATTCCCTGATACTCCATCTGATAAATATTGCTGCCTTCGTTCAGGGTGATATCCACCACATTGTCCCCTTCGCCGATCAGGTTCTTTTTGATCTGCTCACTGGTTCCCTTGATCGTGGACACAATGGAGATCAGCGATGCGATTCCAATGATTATACCCAGCATTGTGAGAAAAGAACGCATCTTGTGAGCCCAGAGTCCCTGGAAGGACAATCTAATATTTTCTACCATGTTTTATCCTCCCTCCTCTAGTACATGTTGTAAAGGTCTTCTATGGCTGCGCGTCTGACTTTAACGCCTTCTTTTACTTTCTTGCCGTACGGAAAAGCAATGTTGTCCTCCTCTGTGAGACCGCTTTTAATCTCCAGCATACTGCCGTAAAAGTTCTTGCCTACCTGGACCGTCCGTTTTTCCAATTGATGGGCCTTGTTTTCCACATACACAAAGTCCTTGCCGTCTTTATTCCGCACAAATTCTTTGCTGATGTAAAGACCTGCGGGATTCTCCGTCTCTGCGGGAAGTTCCAGGTTGACACCCTCCATATTTTTAAGGCCGTCACTGTTTTTGATATAGGCGGTAAACGGATAATACGATACTTCTCTGCCGTATCCGTACATGTTGCCGGAGGATGGAAAATTGGAAATTTCTTTTATCTCCGCTTCTATGGGAAGTCCTGATTCGTATGTGAATCCTGTCAGAACAGAGCCTGGCTGGAGCTGCTGGAGCTGATACTCATCTGCCAGTCCTTTCACGTAACTGCCCTCTGAGCTCTCCACAACAAGGAATGCTTCCCCGTCCACTTCCCCTTTGCTTGGGTCTCCCACTTTCTTGACCACCCCATTCAGGATGGACTCTACTGTCTGGTCCTCCAGTTTTTTCTCCACATTTTTGATTTTCAAGTCGCTGCCGCGGATATCCAGTTCTGCTGTTTTAATTTCTTTTTTCTTACCCGTGATGGCTTTCTCCAGCTCATCTTTTGTATAGCCGTCTATGATATCATCCTGGGGTATTTCTTCCATGAAATCCCACTCGTCGGGGAATTCCTCTCCGTCCATATCACCGTCCGGATTTTCTTCATCGGGGATTGGGGGTTCTTCCTCTGTATAGGTTCCCAGATGGGTGAGATACCATGTCTGAGGTTCCACCTTCTGGGTTATTTTACTGCCGTCAATGCAGAGGGCAGCAATGAGAAATCCTGCCTCTTCATCTTTGTCCCTGACTTCCAGGATACAGTATACCGGTTCTTTTTCTTTAACATCGGAAGATCCATAGCCTGCTGTCATGTTGAGAAAAGCGCCCTGGATTTTGACATCTTTTTTACAGAGATAGTAATAAGGATCTTCTTTGGTGCCGGTTCCCTTGTATGGAACCGCATTTTCTATTTTCTGGCCGGGTAGTGTTTCCAGCGTAATGTCTCCGTATAGTTTGTCGTAGACCATGGTCGGTGACGGCTTTTGCGGTTTGTCTGGGTCATCCGGGTTCGGGTTGTCCGGGTCCGGGTTGTCCGGATTTGGGTCATCCGGATTTGTGTTGTCCGGATTCGGGTTATCCGGATTTGGGTCATCCGGATTTGGGTCATCCGGATTCGGGTTGTCCGGATTCGGGTTGTCCGGATTTGGGTTGTCCGGATTCGGGTCATCCGGATTCGGGTTGTCCGGATTCGGGTTGTCCGGATTACCCTGGTCCAAATTGTCCGGATTGGAATTATTTTGATCTGTATTATCCGGGTTCCTGCTATTTGGATCTGTTCGATCGGAATTTCCAGAATCCGCCGACGCTCTCGCATTTTGAGCAGCTGCCATCCTGCTGAACGCTTCCGCCCATCGTCCGTATGGACCGTCATTTATCTCCTTTTGTCCCAGCGGAAGGATTCCTGATTTACTGCCCGCTCCCACAATGTTTCCGTCGGAACCGCCCTCATCCTCGTCGTTCTCTGATTTCTGGCTGTCGGGAATGATGTTGGCATTTTTAAGCTTTTCCAGTTCCTTTTCCAGACCTTTCTTCTTTACCAATAGCTGCTCTTTGTTGATTTTCTCCATCTCCAAATCAATATTGACCAGCGTCATATCATATGACAGAAGAGGAGTACCTTCCACTACTTCTTGTCCTTCCTGTACATATATCTGATCCACCATCTGTTTATCCAGCAGATGGACTTCCTGTGTTACGCTGGAGGATATGGTTCCATCAATACTGGTACTCATTCCCCATATCTGCTGCTTTAGATCAGCCACGGGGTAGACATCCACTTTTGTCTGGTCCATCTTTTTTACACCATACCAGATTCCTGTGCCGGCCAACGCTGCGGCACCCACACAGATGACGGCAATTAAGATTTTTTTATTTCTCGCCTTCATAGAATCCTCCCCTCTACTGTGCCTCACCTTCCGGGCTGGCTGTTGCTGCCCCGTCTGAACCTTCTGTTCCCGCTTCGCCTTCTGTGAAGTTTCCTTCAAGCTCCCCGCCTTGGTTCTCCCCGTCTAATGGCACTGAATTTCCTTCATCGGCTCCGTCCACTGCTTCCGGAAGATCCTGGCTTCCTTCAGGCATCTCACCATCCGCGGGCATTGTTTCTGCATTGCCCACCGGAATTTCTTCGTGTGTTGTCTTCATTCCTTCTTTTAAGAATTCCTGCGGAAAAGCAATATAGTCATTCACTTTCAGGCCGCTTTTTATCTGATACTGGAACAGATTTTCATCATGCTCACCAAGTGTCACGTCGCGTTTTTCCAGTTTCCCGTCTTTGTTTTCCACCCAGACACAGGGCTGCTTGTCCACCTCCATGATAAAGCCTTCATCCAGCCAAATGCCTTCTTTTTCTTCCATTCCGGTATCGTTTTCTATATACACATGCTGGCCCAGCATAAGGCCGTCGGAAGTATCCAGATTTATATAAAAAGGATAGGAGGAGGACATCATTTCACCGCTGTCACTGCTGCCTCCGTACATCATATTGTTATTATTTCCCTCTCTGTTTTCCGTGTCAACAGCGGTAAAAGTCCCTGTCCATGTCTTAGTTTCATCGACTCTGGAACGGATGATCGCTCTTGCTCCTTCCTGCACAGCCCCTATGTTCTGCTCATTTACTTTGCCTTTTACTCTATAGACACCGGTTGCAAGAATTGTCATAAATGCCTGGGAATTGCCGCTGTAAGGATCTATTTCGTTGCCCTCATTAATGCTCTTCACAACGCCCTGCAGATCACTTGTGACTGAGGAGTTCGCAATTTTTTCGTGTATCTGAGAAATTTCCACCTCTTTACTCTTACGTTCATATTCACTTTTCTTCAAATCCATCTGGGCTGTCTGGATCTGGGTTGTATAGGAAAACTGGTCATCCTCAGAAGCGGATTTCTTTTCTTTTTCCAATTGTGCGATCTGGCTGCGAAGGTTTTCCATGTCTGTATCCGCACGCTCCAGATCCAGTTGAGCCTGCTGCAGATCCGCTTCCAGAGTCTCTGTATCATAGACAAAAAGAGCCGTTCCTACATCCACTTCGCTCCCCACTTCAACCAAGATTTCTTTTACTTCCCGCTCTGCATTCTTTTGTATTTCCCATGTTTTCTGCGGCTCCACGACTCCGGCCAGCCTCTGGACCTGGGAAGACGGGTCCATGGATGAGACACTGGTCACATAAGCCAGTTCTGTACTCTTCTCCTCGCCCTTTCCCCTCTGCATGTAAAGACCCGCACCAATAACACCTGCCAGCAGTACAACGCCTGCTCCGATCAATATCTTATTTTTTTTATTCATACATTTCCCCCTGTTTATGATTTAATACAACTATTGTCTGTTAAGAAGACCCGTGAAAGCAACTTTACACAAATTATAACAGATTTTAAAGATTCTGTCTTTTAACTTTTTATAACCTTTTGAAATCTTTATGTAATCTTTCCTGTTCTAATTTCGTATATAATATATCAACCGTATTTTTGTCATATTCTGTCGAATTATAGCTTTATATAGCGAATAATATCTGTTTTTATCTAATCAGATATTTTTATGACTTTTTAAGTTATTCTTATTATTAATAAAATAATACAAATGAAGGGGGTATTTTATGAACGTGGAAAGTCTTGTTCACCGTCTTGGTATCTGCTCCATATATCGGGGCTATTCTTTCCTTATCTATGCAGTTGAACTGGCAGTCAAAAATGAAGAATATCTGCTCTACATAACCAAAGAATTATATCCGGATGTGGCGAAACATTTCCATTCCACCAGCACCAGAATCGAGCGGTCGCTTCGTACGGTCATCACCACCTGCTGGAACGAAGGAAACCGCGGGCTGCTGAACCACATCGCCGGATATGAACTGCAGCGCAAGCCAACTACCGGAGAATTTATATCCATGCTTGCATATTATGTGAGAAATCATAAAGAAGAGGATTAGGAAAAATAAGCAGAAGAAGGGAGCAGACCTGTACGGTGCTCCCTTCTTCTATGCAATGATTTTACACAGCCATTTCTTTCTGTTCAATATAACGCTTCACTTCCTCCAAAGTAGGGATGGAGGACTGTGCACCTTTTCTGGTTACCACAATAGCGGAAACATAATTTGCAAATATTGCCGCTTCCCTCAGACTTTTTCCTTCAGCAAGCATGATCGCCAGTGCTGCGGTAAAGGAATCCCCTGCTGCCGTTGTATCCACGGCCTGTACTTTCATGGCAGGTATCCTTTCTGCTCCGGATATCTTATCATCCAGATATACACCTTTTTCTCCCAAAGTCACGATTACATCTTTGACTCCTTTTTTTCTTAGACACTCAGCTGCCTTTTCCAAATGTTCTTCCGGGTTATCAATCCCTGTCAGCATTCCTAATTCTGTTTCGTTGGGTTTAATGATATCTACATGGCGGTATAATTCATCCGGAAAATTTTTTGGCACAGGAGCCGGGTCCAAGATCACCATCTTCCCCATTTTTTTTGCGATCTCAGCGGCATAACATACTGTTTCCAAAGGCACTTCCAATTGGAAAATGACGATATCACTTTCTTTGATCACATCCAGATTGTCATCTATATCCTGTTTTGACAAGGTTGCATTTGCGCCTGAGACTACAATAATACTATTATCCCCGTCTCTGTTGACTGTGATCAACGCAATACCGGTGCTTACATCATCCTTGACGATCACCCTGGCAGTATCCACTCCCGCTTTATTCAGGCTGTCCATCTGGATATCTGCATACATATCCCGCCCAACAGCCCCCAGCATGATAACATCAGCTCCCAGCTTCCCTAATGCGCAGGCCTGATTAGCCCCTTTTCCTCCTGCATTCATCTCCATCTTATTACTGAGGATAGTCTCCCCCACAACGGGTGTGTGGTCGACCTGTACTGTCATATCCAAATTCAAACTTCCAATGACTAAAATTTTCTTCATACTGTTTTCTCCTATCATCCTTTTACACTTCCCGCTGTGATACCTTCAACAAAGTATTTCTGGAATGGAAGGAACAGGCAAATTGGAATTATAGCTGAAATCAGTGAGCCGGCATAAATATAAGTCCACTGAATGGAACGCTCTCCGCTAAACTGGCTGATGGCAATCTGAATCGTTCTGATTTCCTTGGAACGTGCCACTAAAAGAGGCCACATATAAGAATTCCATTGATTCATAAAAATCATAAGACCTGCTGTTACAAATACCGGAATGGAGATCGGCATAATAACTTTTACAAATATCGTTGGCCATTTCGCACCGTCCACACGCGCTGCCTCCACCAGACTTGGCGGAATATCTTTAAAGAACTGGATAAACAGAAATGTTACCAATCCATCTGCTATTGCAGGTATGATCATACCTGCATATGTATCAACCATACCCAGTCCGTTGGCAACATTATATAACGGAATTGCAATTGCTTCAAACGGAACCATAAAGGAGATCAAAACAAGCGGATAGAAAATCTTCTTGCCCTTAAACTCAAAGCAGGTAAACGCAAACCCTGCCATGGAGTTGATCAGACATCCAAAAATAATTGAAACCACTGTAACGATCATTGTGTTCATGATCGGACGCCAGAACTCATATTTGGTAAAAATAATGCTGTAATTCTCGCCGGTAATATTTGTTGGGATCAGGGACCTGATCGTAAATGGAAACATGTTCTGGAATAAGTCTTCCTGTGTCCTCAGAGATGCTGACAGACAGAAGAAGATCGGAAATAAGGACGCAATTGTCATAATCACTAACACTATGTATATAACAACTTTTTTCGTAATTCTTTTTTGTCTCAGTGTCATAACTTTACGCCTCCTTTTCTGTCAGACATTTATTCTGAATAAAACATACCAGCATTACGATCACGAGAAGGATGGTAACAATACAAGCCTGTCTCGGACGGTTTGAATATTTAAACGCAGATTTGTAAGCCTCATACATCAAGACATTGGTGCTTCCCTGAGGACCGCCTTCTGTAGCGATCTGAATAGGTGCAAAAAGCAGGAAATTAGCTGTGGTATTGGCTACAAACACAAATAGCAGAGTATTCTTTAACAGTGGAATTGTAATCCTGAATAATGTACTGAAAAATCCCGAACCGTCAATCTTGGCCGACTCATAAACAGCAGTGTCAATTCCTTTCAGCCCTGCAAGGATAAACATCATCCAATAAGCACAGCCTCTCCAGGATGCGATCAGAACAATGGATAGAAGTGCCCACTTCTTATCAATAAGAAAACCAATCGGACTGATTCCCAAGATTCCGAGAACACTGTTTACCACACCATTGTTGACATTCAGCATCATCTGCCAAATAACCGTTGCTATGGTCAAAGAGATACAGAACGGCAGATAAAAAACAGTCCTGAATATTTCAATTCCACGTACTTTGACATTAACCATCATTGCCATGATAAATGCAATGATTATCTGAAGTGGAATTATGATGACATTAAATTTCAGAGTGACCCACAAAGAACTCCAAAATGTTTTATCAGCAAACAGTAATTTGTAATTATCCAGTGTAAAACTGCCCTCCGTGGAAAGAACTCCCTGAATAACACTGTCTATAATAGGATAAATCTTAAAAACGCATATCAAAACAATTGTCGGCAATATTAAAAGGTACGGAAGCCATTTATTTTTAATATAGATACCACCCATAGTATCCTCCTATCTTTCTAAGTCATGACTATCTATTCATTTTCCTGGTCTTTTCGCATAGATGGCGGAATGCCGGGTAAGGCATACCGCCATTTATCAACTGTCAATTACTTTTTATAAGCTGCTACTGCAGATTCAAACTGTTCTATTGCATTGTCTAAAGTCTCTTTTACGTCCGCTCCGTTGCGCACATCTTCCCATGCCTGGTCTAAAACTGTGGAATACTCACCGAATACAGGTGTTACTGCACGAGGAACTGCAGTATTTGCAGCTTCATATGCCGCAATCTTCATATCCATAGAAGCTTCCGGGTCATTTTTGATCTCATCCTGTTTGTCCAGACGGCTCGGTACATCTCCATTTGTTTCCAGCCACATATCACTGCCTTTTTCCAAAGTAAACCATTTAATAAAATCTGCTGCCGCATCTTTATTTTTGGAATTGGAATTAATACCAAAATACCAACTTCCTGTAGATGTAGCTGCTTTATCTTCGTATCCCTCAAAACATGGTGCATAAGTATAACCAATCTCATCATCTGCCTTCATGCTTGACGGTGTCCATGTTCCGCCTACCATAAACAGCATTTTACCTGCATAGAACTGGTCACCCAACTGGTCGGCATCATATCCCTTGGATGCGATCCCATCATTTACTAAGCCCTGATACCATGTCATTGCATTGATCCAAGGCTCTGTATTCACAACACCGTCTAAGGAATAGCCGTCATCGCTGATGTTTTTACCGCCCATGGCATTTGCAAGCATATTCATCTGATAGACACGGCTTACCTGCTGGAAATCAAATCCTATCAATCCCTGTGTGCCATCCGGGTCCAATTTTTCCAGGGCCTGTTTCGCCAAGTCCGCTACCTGCTCATATGTAAGACGGTTATTCTCATCATTTTCGGGGATCGTGATGCCTGCCTTATCCAGTAATGTTTTATTGTAATATAATTCCTGTGTGGATGTGTTTTCCGGTGCTGCGTACATAGTATCCTCCCAGACTCCTGCCTGGTAGGAAGCATCATCCCATTTTGCTTTATCTTCATCAGTGAAGTATTGATCCAGTGGTTCCAGATAGCCGCTGGTACCATATTTTGCGATATAGGTAACATCGACGCTCATAACATCAAAATCTGCATTTCCTGCTGCTGCTTTTGTCTCGATAACCTCAAATAAATCGTTGAAAGAATAAAATTCAGCATCAATATGTACACCCGTTTCTTTTTCATATTCTTCCAGTATGGGTTTTGTAAGACCCTCCCAAGAGTCCTCACCGGGTCCCTGAGAGACCCATTTTAATGTCACGCTGTCTGAATCGCCCTTAGCTTCCGTCTTGCTGTCACTTTTTCCTGAATCCCCTGATTTCCCGCATCCTGCGAGACCCAAAGACGCTATCATCGCTGCACTAACTGTCAATGCCAGTACTTTTCTTGTTTTCATATTCTTATCTCTCCTTTTCTCCAGGTATCTGTTCCAGATACGCAGTTATCTCTTTTTTATGTTCTTTAAAAACTGTAGTTAAAAACAACCGGTAAAATTTCAATACGTCCACATCCACTGCATAGAGCGCATTACACTTCTCTCCGTGCCAATGCCCATCAATATCTACAACTGACTGCCCTCTGGCAATTCCATCTTCTACGATATCAATATTAGACTCTTTTAAAGAAACTACCTTCTCATCGATCAGGTATGCGATAGTTAATATGTCATGCATGGGAGATAACATTTTATACCTGATCTCCCAATTTTCATCCATACCTGATTTCGTTATATGGTATATAAACCGTGATAATCTGGTGTCGAAAATGCGAAGTAATTCTCTGCATTGTGCGTCAAGGGCTATTTTATTTGTAACATCAAGACCGATCATTACACACTTACTGAAATCAGCTTTAAAAACTTCTTTTGCTGCAATGGGGTCTGCCCAGAAGTTATACTCAGCCACCGGACTTACATTGCCGGTATACTTAGCTCCCCCCATCAAAACGATCTCCTTCACATTACCGGCGAAAGTAGGATCCTTTCTGATGGCAGATGCGATATTTGTGCATGGCCCAATGGCTGCAATAGTAAGTTTTTTCGGATTTTCTTTTACTATCCTCACAAGAAAATCAACCGCATGTTCCTTCTCTGGCCTCTTATCCGTCTTGACAGAACCGGCATACCCACCAAGTCCATCGTCACCAAATGCCTCCACCGTATCCGGCCGTTGGCCGCTCACTGCTGTATCTGCTCCCTGATACAAGGGAATATCTTCTCTATCGCATAGCGATAAAATCTTCAAACCATTTTGAGTTGTAGTTTCAATATGTCCGTTTCCTGCAACAGAACATATGGCCAGCACCTCAATTGCCGGATGCTTCAATGCAAGAATAATCGCAAGTGCATCATCCACACCCGGATCACAGTCAATAATCAGTTGTATCTTGTCCATCTTATTTTTTTCTCTCTTCTATTTTGCAAGTTTTGCAAACAAGTCTGCAAAAAGATTATCTCTCTTAATGTGATACACATATTTTATAAAGTGCCGGTTGTTGTCAAATGCATATCTGTCATCATATTCCGGAATAGGACTGTGCATCAGGCAGTCCTCCTCAAAGTCACCATCAAGAAGCCATGCAACAGCAGTAACATCCCAGATAGGTCTTGTCCAGGTAGAACCCCCGTAGCATTCCAGCGCTTCTTTTGTTGTCACATCCACAAGGTAGTCGCAGAGCTTATTCTTACCGCGAAGATGATATTCCAGTTCTGGTCCGCTTGTCGTAAAGGCAGATACAACCCCCATACACGGAAGCTGAACCAGAGGAACACCGCATCCAAATACAATTCTTGCTCCGGCAACATCCTGAAACAGATTGAATTCCCTGTTGTGAGGCCAGTGGAGGGCATTTCCTCCCAGCCAGATAAGTACAATCCTGTTTTTGATCTCAGGATTCATTAAAAGAGCAGAGGATACATTGGTAATAGCACCAATCGCGATCACATACAATGGATTCTCTTCTGAATAATCCATAGCTCTTTCAGCTAAATCCTTTGCTGCGTCTGAGATTACCGGTTCTGTCTCGGAAGGCATGTATGCTGTTGAGCCTCTGTAAACATTTGGCTTTAAATCGTCTCTCTCCAGCAATGTAAGGATATTCATAATTTCCTGATAGCTTTTTTCCATACCATCTGCAGGACCAGTGGATTTTTCATTGTGGAACGGAGCTGCATAGATTGCTTTTAAATTAAGCTTTTCATCTGATTTGATCAAATAAGCAACTGCAAACTGGTCATCAATCTCATTATAAGTATCCGTATCAATCACCACATCCACTTTACCTTTGGGCTTCTGCAGCCTCATAACAAGTTTTGCATTATCAATGTTACTTTTCTCCACTACTCTTGAGCTGGTAAATTCATCCCAGTCCTTCTGTGCTTCTTTCTTTACCATATTACTCCTTTCTCATACCACTTTCCTCTGTTATCATGCTTTAAGAAAAGTTTTTCTTAAAGTGTTTTCCTATGCATGTATTGTACATCGCTTTTTTTCTACTGTCAACATTCTTTTGTTTTTTTGTTAAATAAAACTATTTACGAAAGGCTTTTCTTGTGCACATTGTACACTAGCAGTGCTTTTCTTCTTTATTGATCTCTGTATTCATGCTCGATCAATGCAGCTGCACTTTCTTTATGATCCGGAAATTGCTTCTCAAAAAAGAGCCTGAAAAACCTTTTTACATCCAAATCAGATGCAACTTTACAGTTTTTTTTCTTATCTTTCCATATTTCAACAGGATAGACCACGGATGTACCCCTGCATAGACCTGCCGTCTCTATCTCTACATATGCATCCTTTAATTTTAAAACGGAATCATCAATGAGATAAGCCGCTGCCAAAACATCGCACAGTTCACACCCCAAATTTTTAAGTTTTTCCCAATAACTGTCAACGTAAACTCTGGTGATCTGATGAATAAATCCGGAAAGTGGCGTGTTTATCTGGTAAAGCAGTTCTCTCATTGCCGGTGTCAAGAATGCTTTTCTCGTCACATCAAGCCCTACCATTACAATTTCTTTAAAACCGGCCTCAAAGACAACTTTTGCAGCTTCCGGGTCATGCCAGAAATTAAATTCTGCAGTTGGTGACATATTTCCGCAGTGTTCTGCTCCCCCCATCAAAACAATTCTTTTAATATTTTTCACGAAATTCTCATCTCTCTGCACAGCTCCAGCTATATTTGTCAGCGGACCGATAGGCATTAGGGTAAGTACATTTTTGTTTTCCTGTGCTGCGCGTACCAGATATTCTTCTGCGGATTCTCTCTGCAGAGGAATCCTGTCATTGTCAATCTTCACATCCCCCAGTCCATTATCTCCATGAGAACTTTCACATATTTCCGCTTTTCCCCTGAGAGGTTCCCCTCTTCCTCTATAAACAGGTATGTCCTCCCTCCCACAGAGCTTCAATATAGCGGATGCATTTTGCGTGGCATGATCAATATCTGTATTCCCATCAACTGTAGTCAAAGCTTCAATCTTTATTTTGTCCGGAGCACTGACCGCCAGCAGAATGGCCATCGCATCATCTATCCCCGGGTCCGTATCAATAATGATCCGTTCCATAACTCTATCCCTTCCTTTCTTCTTTCCTCCTCCGCCTTGCAGGCTGACAAAATAACCAGCATTGGCTATGATCTCTGTCCGAACGGCGTATTAGTAACAAATCGTCATGAAATCATTTTCGTAAAGCATTTTTCTATGCATGTATTGTACTTATTCTGCTCTTCCCTGTCAACTATTTTTTTATTTTTTGTTAATTAAAACTATTTACGATAACATTTTCTTGTGCATATTTCACATAGCATTGCTATTTTTCCGTTGACAAATCTTTCCTTATCCTTCATAATAAAATAAAAAATTATGACGAGGGTCCTCATATGACAATCAAAGAAATCGCCAGCCTGGCCGGTGTCTCTATCTCAACGGTTTCCAAAATCGTAAATAACAAAGACCAGAATATCAATCCTGAGACCCGCAGCCGGGTACTGAAAATTGTAAAAGAATACAACTATACACCTTACGGCATGGTAAAAAATATATCCAGTGCAAAGACCTTTTTGCTGGGGGTCCTGCTCCGCACCGCCTCACAGACCAATCTGATGCTGAACGGCATCCTGCAGGCAGCTCAGGAGCAGGGTTATAATGTGCTGCTTCTGGATAGTCTGAACAGTACAGACACCGAGCTAAAGCATATCACCTCCCTGTGCAAGAACAATGTGGACGGTGTGATCTGGGAGCCAGTGGACGAGAACAGTTCCCAATATGAGCATTACTTTGCAGAACAGAACATTTCTGTCTGCTATATAAATGGCCCTGACACCCTGCCTGCCTACAACATCGACTTTGAAAAAATGGGCTATGTCCTGACCCAGAAGCTTCTGGAGTACAAGCACAGCAAAATTGCCTGTCTGATGAAAGAAAAAAGCAGGCGCTCCAAAATGGTATTTGAGGGATTCAAGAAATGTTTATTTGACAATCAGATTCCCTATCATGACAAAATGAGGCTTTTTATCTCTGACCCTGCCTGCTGTTCCAAAGTGCTGAGCCATGGTTTTTCAGGCATTGTCAGTTCTCATTTTGCCTCCGCCCTGATTCTGTATGAACAGATGAATAAACTGCACTACTATGTACCCTCCGACTTATCTTTGGTAAGCTTAAAAGATGACGTACGGGAAGCCATCTCCTTCCCACATATATCCAGCATCAAAATCCCTTACCGGGAATTCGGCTACTATGTGTGCAGAAACCTGATTCAAAAATGCGAAAAAAAAGACGAGGGAGAACCGGAATATACCTTTGTATCCCAGTGTATCTTTGACAACGAGGACAGCCTGGACATCCCTTCCTTCTTCCGCGCAAAAAAAATCGTGGTCGTAGGAAGTATCAACACAGACATAACCTTCAATGTAGACTGGCTTCCCCAGGCAGGAAAGACCACCACGATCCTAAGCTCCACCACCACCCTCGGAGGAAAAGGGGCCAACCAGTCCGTAGGTGCCGCCAAACTGGGACGCGAGGTTTCCCTCATTGGGGAAATCGGAAACGACACGGATTCCACGTTCATCTTCGATATACTGGAAAAAGAACAGGTGACCACCCAGGGTGTCCACAGAGAC
Source organism: Blautia hominis (assembly GCA_002270465.1). Taxonomy (GTDB): domain Bacteria; phylum Bacillota; class Clostridia; order Lachnospirales; family Lachnospiraceae; genus Blautia; species Blautia hominis. The sequence continues at coordinate 343,967 of NQOF01000006.1, read as the reverse complement.
ATGAAAGCCCAAACCGGAAAAGCATACATTTACATCGAGCGTGACGGTGAAGGGACCATCACCATCATGTCCGGGGCCAACGGCAATCTTAGCCCCGAAGATATCCAAAAAAGACAACATCTTTTTGAAAATGCCGGTTTCTGCCTGCTCTCCACGGAGATTCCCATCCACACGGTCCTGGAAGCAGCCAAAATCGCCAGAAAATACGGTGCCAAAAATATCGTCAAACCGGCTGCCTTAAAATCCATCCCCGAGCAGCTTCTTCAGAATACGGATATCTTCATCCCCAACCGAAAAGAAGCTGCCGCCCTGTGCCCCCAGCACACTACTGTAGAAAAACAAGCCGAATACTTTTTTCAAAAAGGGATCGAGACTGTCATCATAACCCTTGGACACGAAGGCTGCTACCTGAAAACCGCGGAAACCGCAAAATACTTTCCTGCCGCCGACTTTATTTCCATAGACACCACCGGCGGTGCAGATGCATTCATCTCCGCCCTGGCCTCCTTCCTGATCGAAGGTTACTCCCTGGAAAAATCCATCCGCATAGCCACCTATGCAGCCGGCTTCTGCGTCTCCAGACAAGGCGTGGTCCCCGCCCTGATAGACCACAACACCCTGGAAACCCATATTAAAAAACTTGAACCAACCCTGCTAAAATAATCGTCCATTCCCAAACCCACAACCGCTGCCCCCTCAATCCGCTTTTTTCTTTTCCCCTCCCCACTTTCAAATCCCTGCGGCCCAGCGCCCCCCAGGAAGGGGCTGCGGGAAGGGCCCCCGGCCTTTCCGCAGTCTCTTCCGTCCGCCCCTTAACGATTAAAAAGTTGACTTTTCCGTCATTTCTGTTAAACTAAACAAATACGGTAACTTCCGCAAACAGGAGATGACACATGAAGATTCGACATAAGAAATGGCTATACGCCGCAGTTTTCCTGACATCTGCCCTGCTGCTTACAGGATGTGACAGCAAGGAGGAGCGCGCGGTAAAGCAGGCAGTTTCAGCAGAACTTGACCAGTTGAAAAGCCCGGATAAAAAGACCATTGAAACATACCTTTCCGCCCATCAACTGTTCCCCGAAGAGGACACAGCCGAAAACGACAGCGAAAAAGAAAGCGCAGACCCTGAGATCATTAAGATCTTCTCACGCTACTTTAAAAACTTCTCTTACACCGTGGATACTGTCAAAGCCGAAGAAAAAAAAGCCAGCGCCACAGTCACCATAACCAATCTGGATGCCCATGCGCTTGCCGAAGATTACACAGCCGCTGCGCTGAAAAAACGGATCACCTGCGACGCCAACCCCAGTCAGGTGGAATTTTCCCTGAAAGATTCTTACCTGCTGCTTGGAGAGACGCTGAAAAAGAATGATTATAAACAGGTGGATACCACCTTTGACCTGAAACTGAAAAAGGACGGGGAAACCTGGACTATTGTCCACAGCGAGGACCTGGACAATCAGATCACCGGCGGATTTCTCACTTATATGGCAGATTCTGATCTGCTGCCGCCCCCGGAAGTGGTCAAGATCCATTTTAATACGATAAAAGAATTCGATACGGAACAGCTCAACATCTATCTGTCTCTGGACAGCCTTTTGGACACGGATGACACATACAGCAGTTCTATTGCCCACGCTATGGCAGAACAGATCCAGACCTGTTTTGATTTTAAAATCCTGGATACTCAAAACGACGAGCGCAATGCTCTGGTAAAAGTCCGGATAACCAGCAGTGATTTCAAAAGCATTGTGGCCTCCTACCAGGAGCAGCTCTCCCAGTGGCTTCAGACTTCTCAGGCCATGGCAGGCGGTGCTGAAGGACGCCGCGAGAAAGAACGGCAGCTCCTTCTGGAAAGCATAGAAAAGAACCAGGATTCCACCACCCGCAACGTGGATATTTCTCTTATCAATGACGGGACAAGCTGGAAAATGCAGATGGATGAAAATGTGGCACAAGCCATACTGGGAGGCGTGGACAGCGCCCTGGCAGATGTGTCGGAAGATGTGGAATAGATATGACCGTTCCGATCATGGAACTGTTATGGACAGACAAAATGAATGCCCGGCTTGGGTCTGACAAAAGCCGGGCATTTTTCTATACAAAAAATCCTGATACAATTTTAATAAACAATAAAACAAGAACCGTGACCACAATAGGACGGACTATCCTGGTCCCGTTCTTTATTACCATGCCGGAGCCGATGTAATGCCCCGCAATGCTGAACACGGCTGCCGCCAGGCCCAATGTAACTACGATCTTGCCGCTGAAAAAGAAAGCCCCAAGAGCCGCCAGGTTGGAAGCCAGATTCACGATCTTTGTGTTTCCGGAAGCGGTTCGGATATCCATCCCTGCAAGCCCTGTGTAGACAAGCAGCAGAAAAGTTCCTGTTCCCGGCCCGTAAAAGCCGTCATATGTACCGATGACAAAAGAAGCCGTGATCACAATGGCATACTTCTGCCTTTTTGTAAGCTGCCTTTTTAACTTTGACTCCATACTTTTATTCTTCAGCACATAGAACGCCACCACCGGCAGCACTGCAATGAGCATAAGCTTCAGCACTTTATCACTTGTAATAAGAGCCAGATTTGCTCCCATGAAGGACCCCAAAAGCGCCACGAGAAAAGAGGGAACCGCAAGCGGCACATCCGCATACCTGTTTTTGCAGTAACGGGCTGTGGAGATGACCGTGCCGGCCGCTGAGGACAGTTTGTTGGTGGCAATGGCATTGTGTATGGGAACTCCGGCTAAAAGATAAGCAGGCAGGGAGATCAGTCCACCCCCGCCTGCTATGGCATCTACAAAACTGGCCAAAAACACCAGCGGACAGACGATCAGATAGGAGACAATACCTGGCTCCATTACTGCTCACTCTCCTGTGCTTTCAGTGCAATCCCCAGTTCATCCAGCTGTTTTACATCCACGGTATTCGGTGCCTCCGACATCAAACAGGAGGCATCCTTCACCTTCGGGAACGCTATCACCTCACGGATAGATTCCTCCTTTGCCATGAGCATGACCATACGGTCCAGGCCGTAAGCCAGCCCGGCGTGAGGCGGAACTCCGTATTTGAAGGCATCCAGAAGGAAGCCGAACTGCTTGTATGCCTGTGCCTTTTCAAACCCAAGAGCCTCAAACATTTTTTCCTGCACATCGTTCTGGTGGATTCGCACACTGCCGCCGCCAATCTCATTGCCGTTGAGCACAATATCATAGGCTTTAGCCCGCACTGCACCCGGATCTGTATCCAGAAGCGGGATATCCTCCTCAAAAGGCATGGTAAACGGATGATGCATGGCAGTAAAGCGCTGCTCCTCCTCTGACCACTCCAGAAGCGGGAACTCTGTGATCCATACAAAACGGTACTCGTCTTTATCGAACAGCTCCATCTGGCGCGCCAATTCAAGACGAAGTGCCCCCAGAACATCCCATACAAGCTTGGTCTTGTCCGCAGCAAAGAGGAGCAGGTCACCTGCTTCACCCTGCATAGCTTCTATTAGGGCCTTCATCTCCTCTTCCTGCATGAATTTTGCGAAGGAAGATTTCACACTGCCGTCCTCCTGGATGGCAATATACGCCAGACCTTTGGCACCGTATCCTTTGGCGAATTCCACTAACTTGTCAATCTTCTTTCTGGGCATAGCCCCCTGTCCTTTGGCATTGATACCGCGGACACTGCCGCCTGCCTCCAGCGCATTTTTAAATACAGCAAACTCACAGCCTTTTACCACTTCTGACACATCCGTAAGCTCCATGCCGAAACGCAGGTCCGGTTTGTCGGAACCAAAACGGTTCATAGCTTCTATCCAGGTCATTCTCTGAATGGGAAGCTGCACTTCCACACCCAGCACCTCACGAAACAGAAACGCCAGCATACGCTCATTTACATCTATGACATCATCCACATCCACAAAGGAAAGCTCCATGTCGATCTGTGTGAATTCCGGCTGACGGTCAGCGCGCAGGTCCTCATCGCGGAAACATTTGGCGATCTGGAAATACCTGTCGTATCCGGAGCACATAAGAAGCTGCTTAAAGATCTGAGGTGACTGAGGCAGCGCATAAAAACTGCCCGGATGTACACGGCTTGGAACCAGGTAATCCCTTGCTCCCTCCGGTGTACTTTTATTCAGAATCGGTGTCTCGATCTCCAAAAATCCTTCATTTGCCAGGAACTGGCGAACCAGCACAGCAACCTGGGAACGCATGATCAGATTTCTCTGCAGATCCGGTCTTCTCAGATCCAGATAACGGTATTTCAAACGCACTTCCTCTCTGGTCTTGCTGTTCTCCTCAACGGGGAAAGGAGGGGTCTCTGACTCGGACAGGATGCGCAGGGCATTTGCCCGGACTTCAATCTCACCTGTCTTCAGATTCTCATTCACTGCGCCGGAACGCGCCTCCACGCGTCCCGTCACAGCGATAACAAACTCACTTCTTAATCTGCCGGCCTTCTCAAAGCCTTCCTCGTCAATATCACCGTTTTCAAAGATTATCTGCATGATCCCGGAACGGTCACGCAGATCCACGAAAACAATACCGCCTTTGTTGCGGCTTTTCTGTACCCATCCCATGAGGGTTACCGTGCTGCCGATCTCTTCTTTCGTCACTTCCGTACATCTGTGGGTTCTCTTTAACCCGTACATTGATTCTGCCATTGTGTCAGTTCTCCTTAAATATCAGTCGTTATATATCTCTTCAATCGTCTCATAGCCTTCAGACTGAAGCTGTTCCTTCTGGAATTTTTTATTCTTTTTCATATATACAATATTAACGCTCTTGCCTGCTTTTCTCTCTTCCCCGGCTTTTTTCACAACCTCCACCAGTTTTTCAGAGCTGAGCTTCTTATCCAGCAGATATGCTTTCTTGTCCGCACTGCCCGGTACCTGGAATCCTCTCTCCATGAGCAGCATAACGATACGCTCAAAACCAATGGAAAATCCGGTTGCCGGTGTGGGGGTTCCTGTAAATTTGCCGATCATCTCATCGTAACGTCCGCCGCCGCCTACACTGCCGGAAAAACCGTCAATACAGATTTCAAAGATCGGTCCCGTATAATAAGACATACCGCGCACTAATGTAGGATCAAAGATGATCCTGAAGTTAGCTGTTTTCGCCTCTGTCACACTCTCGATAATGGTGGACATATTGTCTGCCACATCCGGCTCCAGGAATCCTTCCAGCTTGTCCTTACAGTATTTTACTCCGTCAAGACCTTCTCCGATGGCGTCGAACAGTGCAATGTATCTTTCAATACCCTCTTTCGCAAATCCGGCTTCCTCCAGCTCTGCTGCCACGCCTTCCAGGCCGATCTTATCCATTTTATCCAGGATGATGAATACCTGGTCATAAGACTCTTCCGGGAATCCGCTGTAAGCTGCCATGGCTTTTAAGAAACGGCGGTCATTGATGCGGATGGCAAAGCTCTCAAAATCCAGCTTGCCGACCAGTGTGGAGGTTGCCAGAATAACATCAATCTCTGCCAGATTGGTAGGATCTCCCAGGATATCAATATCACACTGCATAAACTGGCGGAAACGGCCTCTCTGCGGTCTGTCCGCACGGAATACGTTTCCCATCTGCAGAGCCTTGAAAGGGGAGGGCAGATCATTGGCATTGTTGGAATAGAAACGGCAGAGCGGAACAGTCAGGTCATAACGCAGACCGCTGTCAACCAGGTCATTCTCCTCTTTCGCCTCATTGATCTTCAGTTTTTCCCCTCTTTTCAGAATACGGAAGATCAGTTTTTCATTATCTCCGCCCTGTTTGCTGGTCAGGTTTTCAATGTGTTCCACGCAGGGAGTCTCCATGGAGGTAAATCCGAACTCCTTATACGTTTCCTTGATCAGTCCGATCACATAATCACGGATCTCCATCTCTCTTGGCAGAATATCTTTCATTCCTGTAACTGGTTTTTTCTTTAACTGCATAATCTTCTCTCCTATCTCTAATCATTTTCATGTATTGCTCTCTGAAATGCAAGAAAAACCTGCATATCAAAATTTTTAACTTCGTCGATCACCATCTTCATGGCAGTCTCGCTGGAAAACGCGTCACGGTATGTCCTTTTGGATGTGAGGGCTGCATAGACATCACAGATCCTAATAATCCTGGCACCCATTGGAATCTTTTCCCCTGCCAGATTTTCCGGGTATCCGCTGCCGTCATAGTTTTCATGATGGTAGTAAATGCTGTCCAGCACAAACCGGGAATATCCCCTGTCCTTCAGGCTCTCATATCCCAATTCCGGATGACGCCTTACATACTTCATCTCCTCCACCACCATAGGATTTTCCTCCCCGGCAATGTAGTTATAAAGTCTCAGTTTTCCGATATCATGAAGCACTCCGGCCACTGCCAGCTCATGGCAGGCCTCCTCAGAAAGTCCCATCTGTTTTCCCACACGGAAAGCCAGGTTGCTCACCTGAATGCCATGTTCAATTTCCTTCTCCAGATTGAAACTAATCAGATGCTTCTGCGTATTTGCCATTCCCGCCATCCCCGCTCTTTATATTCAGATACGTTTCCAGCCCAATCCGTTTTCGGTCTGTCATCTCTTCGATCCTGGTAATATAATTTGTCACATCTTTTACGTTTTCAGCCCGTTCTATCCGCTCCCCGTTTTGGAAAACAAACTTGGTGGAAGCTCCCGCTCCCGCCGCCAGAATGGACTGCTTCTCTTCCATGATCAGAATATTATAGATACCCGCTTTGCCCGGTTTGGCATATCCCACATTCTCCAGATTGCCCGACATATTCTTCTGCCTGTACAGATAATATGGGCCCATGCCGCACTGCCGTGCGTAGTCCATGCACATATCCATGATCTCCTGATTGTTTTCAAAGGTCATCTCTTCATACTGTTCCCGGAACAGATGAAGCCTGGTGGCCCTCTTGACAGCCAGGGAATGTACCGTCAGACTGTCCGGGGCCAGAGCCTTTACTTCCTCCAGAGTGTGCCTTACATCCTCCGCACACTCCCCGGGCAGGCCTACGATCAGATCCATATTGATATTATCAAATCCGCACTCTCTGGCAAGGGCGAAGGCGTGCTTTGTGTCCTCCACTGTATGCCTGCGTCCGATCAAATCCAGTGTCTTCTGGTTCATAGTCTGGGGATTTACGGAAATTCTTGTCACCGGATGCCTTTTGATCACCATGAGTTTCTCCCTGGTGATGCTGTCCGGCCTTCCTGCTTCCACTGTGTATTCCTTCACCTGTTCCACCGGAAAACAGGCATCAATATGTGACAGCAGCCGTTCCATCTGCTCCGGTTCCAAAGTGGTGGGAGTCCCACCGCCGATATATATGGTATCAAGGGTGCGCACTTTCATGGTCTCTCCGATATAAGTCAGCTCCCTGCAGAGCGCATCCAGGTATTCATCCACTTTATCCCGCCATCTCTCTATGGGGGATGAACTGAAAGAACAGTAAAGACAGATACTTGGGCAGAAGGGGATTCCCACGTACAGGCTGTATCCGTTCTGATAATCAATATCTTTTAACAGATCCCGCTCCCGGTTGGCAATGGTTATTGCCAGTGCCGTCTTTGCGTTGCCGGTAAAATAAGTACGGCGCATATAGTCTGCAGCCTCCGCATTGCTCATTCCCGACTCAATAAGCCCCATGGCGATCTTGGTAGGCCGGATTCCGGTCAGGTTCCCCCAGGGAAGGGTGATTCCTGTCTCCTGTGTGAGTCCTCTGTACAAAATCTGTTTCAGTATGTTCTTTCTTTCTTTTCTGTCCTGCCCTTTTACAAAGCGGGCCGCTTCTCCGAATATAATTTCTCCATCCCTCTCCAGGGAGAGGTGCGTCTCTTCCTCCCCGTAGGCGATTCTCACCAGCAGGTCATAAGCTTTCTCTTCCTGCGTCTCTTCCGCATAGAAGTTCTCCACTTCTTCCTGGGGATAAAAGGCCTTGACCAGAGTGTAGGCATCATATTCAAACTCTCTTTTATTAAATGAAATGCCAATCATATAGGTTCCTCTTTCTTTGATTTTTTATAGATAGGGATTATATGATCGCTCATGATGGATGCTGGTCTCTTCCCCGTGTCCGGGATAAATCTTCACATCCTCGGGTAAATGGTTGATGATCTTCTTCAGACTCTCCTGCATTTTTGCAAAATTGCCTCCGGGCAGGTCACATCTGCCGCAGTTCTCACAGAAAATGGTGTCCCCGCTCATGAGCACACCCTCGTCCTCCAGATAATAGCAGCAGGAACCTTCCGTATGTCCCGGAGTCAGATACATTTTGATCTGAAAGCCTGCAAGTAAAAAGGTCTCGCCGTCTTCCAGGAAACGGTCGGCTTTCACCGTATAACCGATTCCCTCCCAGGAGGCTGACAGGTTCAACTGCGGGTCTGTGAGCATCTCTTCCTCCGCTCTGGCCGCATAGACGGGCACCTGCCACTTCTTCTGCAGCTCGCCTGCTGCCATAATATGATCATAATGCCCGTGTGTCAGAAGTATCCCTGCCGGTTTTCCCTCTATCCTGTCTATGGTACGGCAGATACGGTCCGCCTCAGCGGCGGGGTCAATCACCAGGATTTCCCCGCTCTGTGTATTTTTCAGGAAATAGCAGTTGGTCATGACCGGGCCAACCACAATTCCTCTCAGATTCAGATTCTTCATATCTCGACTCCTTAGCCGGTAGTACGTCCGATATCCAGAACGCTCTCTACCTGTCTGATTTTTTCCACCAGGCTGCTCAGCTCTTCCTTGCTCTTAATGTCAAAGGCAATATTTATGGTGGCACGCCCCTGTTTGCTGGTCCTTGTATTCATGGAGGTGATATCAATCTTCCTCTCCGTGAAAATCTTGGAAATGTCAACCAGAAGCCCGGTGCGGTTATTGGCGTACACATTGATCTCCGCTGTGTACTGCTCCCCGTCTCCCACGCTTTCTGACTGCCACTCCGCATCGATCAGGCGCTCCCTGTCTTCCAGGGACATATTGATAATATTGATACAGTCGGTACGGTGGATGGTCACCCCCCGTCCCCTTGTCACATATCCCACGATCTCGTCCCCGGGAATGGGGTTGCAGCACCTGGAAAACCGCACGGATACATCATGGATACCCTTCACCACAATACCGCTCTTGCTCTTGCGGATATGGAGCTTATCCTTTGTCTCCTCCGCAGCCTCCAGCACCTTCTCGTCTGTCAGTTCACCCTTGTGCTCCTTGGTGTAGATCTCCAGGAGCTTATTGATGACCTGGCCTTCTTTCAGACCGCCGTGTCCTACGGCTGCCAATACAGAATCCCAGTCCCGGAAACCGTATTTTTTCATAACAGATTCCAGATATTTCGGTTTTGTCAGATTTCCCAGTCCTATGCCTTTTAATTTTGCATACTGGGCGAGCATATCTTTGCCCTTTAAAATGTTGTCTTCTTTTAACTCCTGCTTAAACCACTGGTTTATCTTGTTCTTGGCCTGGGTGCTCTTAACCACCTTCAGCCAGTCGCGGCTTGGTCCCTTGGAGTTCTGTGAGGTAATGATCTCAATCCGGTCCCCGTTCTTGATCACATAGTCAATGGGAACCAGCTTTCCGTTCACTCTGGCGCCCACCATTTTGTTACCTACCGCACTATGTACATTATAGGCAAAATCAATGGGGGTGGAGCCGTTGGGAAGTGTCTTCACATCACCCGCCGGGGTAAAGCAGTAAACACTTTCGGAAAACAGATCCAGATCGCTTTTTAAAAGACTTAAGAACTCCTTGTTGTCGGACATATCCCGCTGCCATTCCAGGATCTGTCGCAGCCAGCTCATTTTTTCCTCTTCCTGCTGGGTCACACTGGCCTTGCTGCTGCCGGATGCCTCTTTGTATTTCCAGTGGGCAGCAATACCGTATTCCGCTGTGCGGTGCATCTCAAACGTACGGATCTGTATTTCAAAAGGCTGTCCGTTCGGTCCGATCAAAGTAGTGTGCAGAGACTGGTACATATTGGGTTTTGGCATGGCGATATAGTCTTTGAACCGTCCCGGTATAGGCTTATACATCTCATGGATGATTCCCAGGGACGCATAGCAGTCCTTCACTGTATCCACAATAATGCGGACGGCAAACAAGTCGTAGATCTGATCCAGGGTCTTATCCTGATTGACCATCTTCTTGTAAATACTGAAAAAGTGTTTGACACGCCCGTCAATCTGTGCGTGAATACCCGCATTTTCAATCTGTTCCCTGACACCGTTCACGATTCCGCTGACAAAAGCCTCCCGCTCACTTTTCCGCAGGTTGATTTTTTCCACCAGATCGTAATACACTTCAGGTTCCAGGTACTTTAAGGACAGGTCGTCCAGTTCTATTTTTACTTTGGAAATACCAAGCCGCTGGGCAATGGGAGCATAGATATCCATGGTCTCCCTGGCCTTTTCCTTCTGTTTGTGGGGCGGCATATATTTCAGCGTTCTCATATTGTGAAGCCGGTCAGCCAGTTTTATCAGGATCACCCGGATATCCTTTGCCATAGCAAGGAACATCTTTCTCAGATTCTCTGCCTGTACTTCCACTTTGTCTGCGGAATAATTCAACTGTCCCAGCTTTGTGACACCGTCCACTAACAGGGCCACCTCCGCGCCGAATTCCCGGGTGATCTCCTCTGTAGTCATGACTGTGTCTTCCACCACATCGTGCAGCAGGCCTGCCACAATAGTCTCCTTGTCCAGCTCCAGATCCGCCAGGATAATGCCCACACAGAGGGGATGAATGATATAAGGCTCGCCGGACTTGCGCACCTGCCCTTCGTGGGCATCTCTGGCAATCCGGTAAGCCTTCTCAATCATAGATATATCGGTGGAGGGATGGTACTTTCGCACACTGGAAATAAGCTCTTCATACAGAACAGAAGGGCTTGTAAAATCTTCCATGGTCTTCACACTTGCATCAGCCTTTTTAATTTTCGCTATTTCATCATCCTGAAGCGCTGCCTCTTTACTTTTCTCCATCTGCCATCACCTGATTTCTATTTACCTTCATAACATATAACGGAAGCCACATCATAATCTTTGAGACGTTTTCTGCCGTTCAAACCTGCCAGCTCCATAAGGGTGATGATCTTCACCACTTTGCCTCCAAGCTCCTCCACCATCCTGGCTGTCGCTTCAATGGTTCCGCCTGTGGCGATCAGGTCATCCACCAGTACCACCTTCTGGCCCGGTGTGACAGCGTCCTTGTGCATCTCGATAGTAGCACTGCCGTATTCCAAATCATAGCTGCTCTCTATGGTCTCGCAGGGCAGTTTCCCTTTCTTTCGTATCAGTACAAAGGGCTTATGTAAGTTGTAGGCAATAGGCGCCCCGAATATAAAGCCCCTGGACTCTGCTCCGGCGATCACATCTACCTCCACGCCGTCCAAAAGGGCCTGCATGGAATCCACAGCCAGTGCAAATCCATCTGCATCCTGTAATATGCTTGTCACATCTCTGAAAATGATTCCCGGTTCAGGAAAATCCGGGATACTGCGCACATATTCCTCAATCTTCTTCATAACTCTCTCCTGCCTTTAGTTTCTTTTTGTTATCTCACGATATGTCAATTATACTCAAATTTTGGGTGTAGTCTTTAGTATATCATCTTTTTTTGTCGGAATCAAATGCAATTGCTATCTATTAGACTTTATCTATCTATATTCATACACATTTGCCTAATGGTTTTTATATACCAATTGCAATTTTATACATTTTTCTACATTTTCTCCCACGCGGCAAAGGTAATACTTGGTATATTGCCGGGAAACACCGGGATATATATATACAATATCCCCAACTTTTTCCATTTCATTCAATTCCCGTCCGGTTTTGGCTCTGCCAGCGGTCCGTGAAGCACTTTGTTTTCAAAGGCATCCACCGGCATGGGCCTTGCAAAATAGAACCCCTGCCCGATATCACAGGAAATGGATCTTAAGAATTCAAGCTGTCTTTCATTCTCTATCCCTTCCGCAACGGTAGTGATGGAAAGTTCCCTGGCAAGGCGGATTATACTTTCCACCACCACTTTTCCCTTCGGGGATGTGGACTGCTCAGACAAAAATTCCCTGTCCAGCTTTAATTCCGCAATATCCAGGTCCTTCAGGGTATTAAGGGATGAATATCCGCTTCCGAAATCGTCCATAGAGATAGTGAAGCCCATTTTATGGAGCTTTTTGATCACCATCTTGACTTGATCCAGATTACTCATAGCCACACTCTCTGTAACCTCCAGAATGATCAGGGACGGATCTATCTGATACCGGTCCACAATATCATGGAATTTGTCAAGATACTCATCATCATAAAAAAACACCCGGGACTGGTTTACCGAAATGGGCCTTACCTGATACCCCTGCTTCATCCAGCAGGAAACCTTTTTACACGCCTCCTCCAGCATATACATATCAAGTTCTGTGATGAATCCGTTCTCCTCAAATACCGGTATAAATTCATCCGGGTAATGCATCACACCGTCCTCCGAACACCAGCGGACAAGAGCCTCGGCGCTGTGCAGGGTCTGGTCTCCCAGATAATATTTCGGCTGAAGATACATGTGGAATTCCCCGTTGGCAAGTGCTGCATGCATCTGGCTTTCAATCTCAATCTTTTTACGTGCTTTTTCATGGATCTCTTCATCGTAGAACGCAATGGGGTTGGAGGTATTGCCGTTCACACTGTTAAGCGCCAGCAAAGCTCCATTGATCGCTGCATCAGGGGAGAGGATATTTTTCATTCTCGGTTCATTTCCCTGTATGATATTGATTCCGAAATTGCAGTTAATACGGTAATCCTGATTCGGGCTTATGACATGATCATTGATATCCTGATGTATCTTTTTCATTCTGGAAATGATCTCTTCCCTGCTCTTATAGTAAAGCAGCATTCCGAAATGATCCGCGTTATCTCTGTAATACCGTTCACCTTGCGCAAGGTTTTCCTCCAGGACCCTGGCAATGTGCTGCAGGAGAAGGTTTCCTTTTTCAAAACCAAAGAATTCGTTCACAAACTTAAATCCGCTCATGTTCATCAATACCATGGCATAATCCGCAGGCTCCCTGAGCAAAGCCGGAAGGTCTGTGACAAAACGGTTCCGGTTGTCAGCGCCTGTCAAAACATCTTGATATGCAAAGATATTGAGGGCCTCATGTTCTCTCTTAAGCAAATTATATATATAGAAAAACAAAATGCCGAACATGAAAAAAACACAGACCATCACACATAAAAAGACAAGAAACATGGTATTGAAATTATGGTTCAGAAATGTCTGCGGCACCAGGCAGAATATCTGCCAGTCATTGGTTCCCACAGGAATAAATGTCACCCAATAAGCCTTGCCCCCGTAACGGAAGGTGGCGAAAGAGTCCCCTCCATGCTCCATATCGGCGAGAATGGATGCCCGGATATCATCCGGAATATCCCCGCCGTCAAAGACATTATCCAGATGTTTTCTGATGACCGCATGGTCAGAACGGATAATAAAATTCCCCTCATGGTCAATGATATGGATATAGGCAGCACCGTCAAATATATCCTGGCTTATGATCTCTGAAAAATCGGCAGTTGTGCGGGTTGCTGTGACAGCTCCGGTGACCTTCCCGTTATTGATGATCGGAACTCCATAACAGACTACCGTGCCCTCTGAAAACCTGTCATCCATAATTTCCGAAACAACAGCCTCTCCTAAGAAAGCCTTGTCTATAAACGTCTCGTCACTGATATCAACATCATAATATTTCTCACCGTTTGTATCAACAAAATATCCAGTCTTATCTGCGGAGACAAAACCCATGCGGATAAAATCATTGCGGCTGCTTTCCTCTTCCAGACAGGAGAGCGCTTCCTCCAAATCTATGGTATCCCCCTGCCCGATAAAAGCAGACATGGCATCCAGAGTCCGGAAATCTCCATCAATCTGGGCTGTAATAATGTTTTTATACTGTGACACAATTTCTTTCATATACTTTTGCGCTTCATTTTCCTGTGTATCTTTCATGCTCAAATAAACGACGCCACAGATCAGCACTAAAATAAGACTTACTACAGAAACCAGAATTACGGATATGGTAATTTGTTTTTTTACGTCTCCCTCTTTCACATTTGCACCCCCTGCACAGGCATCAGATTATAAATACATCATACATGATAATCCTGCGTAATACAATCATTACAGACAGCAAAATAACGCATTTCGGCCTGTGACGGTCAAATAAAATTCTGTATGATGATTTCTATGCTCTCCCTACCATTGTAGGCGTTTATGGAGGGATAATACGCAACGGACCACCTGGGCTTCTCCTTTATCTTTTCAGCAAAGGCATCCCCGTCCCCAAACCAGACACCCTGGGCCTGGCATCCGTTTTCATCAAAGAGATTCATTTTCACCACGTTGCGGTTCTTTCCAAAGACCCGGCAATTTTCAACACGGACATTTTTCTGGGCAAACAAAGGCTTGGTATTTCCCTTTCCAAATGGTTCTAAAAGGGAAAGCTGGCGTATGAGGGGCATGTTCACATAGGAGATGGGCATAGGCACATCAATCAGCACCTTTTCCGCCATATCCTCCTCTGTAAGTGTGCAGTTCTCATTGAGCATCCGCCTGAAAGGATCCACATTTTCCTCCGGCAGGGATAACCCGGCAGCCATGGGATGACCGCCGAACTTGGTCAGCAGTTCCCTGCACCTGGTCAGTTCCCGGAACATATGGTAACTCTCAATGGAACGGCCGGAGCCCTTGACCCCCTCCTCCGCTCTTGTGAGCACAAACACCGGCTTGCTGTAGCGTTCCCGGATACGGCCTGCAATGATTCCCGCCAGACTTTCATGGCAGTCCGCAAGATAGACGACCAGTACCCTGTCCTCCTTAAGGGATGTGTTTTCCACCATCTGTACCGCTTCCTCCACGCCTTTTGCCGTCATATCTTTTCTGCTGTCATTCAGTGCTTTCAAATCTTCCGCAAGTGCTGCCGCTTCCTCCCCGTCCCGGCACAAAAGCAGATTCAGCGCTCTCTTGGCAGTGCTCAGGCGCCCGCTGGCATTCATGCAGGGACCAATGACAAACCCGATGTGGTATGCCGTGAGAGGCTTGTCCTCCAGATGGTTTACATGGATCAGGGCTTTTAATCCGGGATTCTGTGTGCGCATGATCCTTTTCAGCCCTTCTTTTACTATGATCCTGTTCTCATCCTGCAGATCCATCACATCTCCCACGGTGGCGATGGCGGCAAATTCTATAAGCTCCTCCATATCAGAAGCAGGAAAACCCATGCGCTCATAAAGCCCGCAGATGACTTTATAGGCCACCATAGCCCCGCAGATCCCTTTATAAGGGTAGGGACAATCCTGCTGTTTCGGATTCACAATGGCGTCCGCGTCAGGCACAAACGTCCGCAGGCTTCCGTCTTCCTGCTCCTCGTATGGGATCTCGTGATGGTCTGTGACCACCACAGTCATGCCAAGAGTTTTGGCATAAGCGATCTGCTCTATAGCGCTGATACCGTTGTCACAGGTAACAATGGTATCTGTTCCGGCTTCATAAGCCAGATCAATAAGCTCTTTGCTGACCCCATACCCGTCTTTCATCCTGTCTGGTATATCAACATCCACGCAGGCACCTGCATGGCGAAGTCCTGTCAGCAGAATATAGGTGGAGCAGACACCGTCAATGTCATAATCACCGATAATCCTGATTTTTTTCCCTTCCCCGATTTTCTGTTCAAGAATATCAAGGGCAGCATCCATTCCTTTTAAAAGCTTCCAGGAATGAAGGCCCGACATCTTTCCGTGGAGATACCGGTCAATCTCCTCGTCCGTGATCTGGTCTCTGTTTCTGATAAGCCTTGCAATAACCGGGTCCACACCGAATTTCCGGCTGATCTCATAAAAATCCGCTTTCTTAGCGGAGATCACCCATTTTTCCATCTTTTGTCCTCTCCTATTCATGTTGAAAAAGAAAGGGGTACTGCTGTGCAGCACCCCCATCTGTTTTTACGCGATTTTCTTTTTGATCTTTGTCTTCATAACATACCACAGGGCACCTGTGATGCACACGGAAGAATATCCGCCGCACACAATACCAACCATCAGAGGCAGGGCAAATTCCCTTACAGAGGAAACTCCCAGCACGAACAGCAGGAATACCATGATAAAGGTAGTCAGTGATGTATAGATACTTCTTGTCAGAGTCTGGGTGATACTGTTGTTGACCAGCTCCTCCAAATCTGATTTCTTTTTGGCCACTGCCAGGTTCTCACGGATACGGTCAAAGATAACGATGGTCGCATTGATGGAATAACCCACGATCGTAAGCATACAGGCAATAAATGTGTTGCCCACAGATACTCTGGCTACTGCATAGAAAGCCAGAACTACCAGCACATCGTGCAGCAGTGCCACAACTGCGCTGCTGGCAAACCGGATATCTTTGAAACGGAACCAGATGTAAAGCAGCATGAGGACTGTAGCGATCACCACTGCCTTCACCGCGTCGGCGCGCATCTCGCTGCTGACTGTGGAGGAAATACTCTCCGTTGCGATCAAATCCTTATCCACATCAAACTCATCTACCAGAGCCTGGTTAAGCTCCTCTCTTGTCTGCACATCCAGAGTAATGGTCTTAATGATGACCTGATTGGTACCCACCACCTTAGTGGCCTGTACATTGTTGTCCCCTGTAACCTCTTCCACGATGGGAACCACTTTGGCATCAATCTCCTTAATGTCCATATTGTCATTAAAGGTCACGTTGGTGGATGTACCGCCTTTAAACTCCAGGCTGTATTTCAGTGCATCCCCTGTGCTGGCTTTGAACACGCCCATAGCAATCGGGGCGCAAAGAACCAGGATGATGGAAACTGCGAAGAAGATCCTTTTCTTCTGCAGAAAACGGATCGGCTGTCTCTCTTTCTTTCTGCCATAAAACTTTTCATCGCGGATTCCCACTGCATACATAGCGTAGGCAATAAAACGGGAAACCACTAACGCGGTGAACATGGACAGAACAATACCGAGTGCCAGCGTCTGTGCAAATCCTTTTACCGTACCGGAACCCAGCCAGTTCAGTACAAACGCTGCGATCAATGTTGTAATATTGCCGTCAAAGATGGCGGAGAACGCTTTCTGGAAACCATTCTGGATAGCAGTCCGAACATTTCTGCCAAGTGCGATCTCCTCCTGCATACGGGCATAGATGATGACGTTTGCGTCCACAGCCATACCGATAGACAAGATAATACCTGCAATACCCGGCAATGTCAGGGTCAGGTCAAAAGCATTCAGGAATATCAGATCCAGACATGTATAAATGATCAGCGCAATACCGGATACAAGTCCCGGAATCCTGTATACAAAGATCATGAAAAGGATAACCAGGGCAAGGCCGATCCCTGCTGCTTTTAAGCTGCTTGCGATGGCTTCCTCACCTAACTGGGCAGCAACTACGTTGGAACGCAGTTCGCTCAGTTCCAGCTTCAGACCACCGATACGGATGGTGGAAGCCAGGTTTTCCGCCTCAGCGGAGTCCTTCATACCGGAAATCTGGGCGTTGCCGTCCTTGATCTCAGCGTTTACATTGGGGACACTGACGAACTTGCCGTCATAGTAAATACCAATGCTGTCATGGTTGTCCTCATATGCAGCTTTTGTTGCCTCTGCGAATTTTGTAGTACCTTCCTCTGTCAGAGTCAAGTCCACCACATTCTCTTTGTTCTTCAGATCATTTTCGATCATGGAGGCTTTCGCCGTCTTTACCTCGGTACCTGTCAGGACAATGGAACCATCCTCCTGCAGTTCTTCAATGGTTTTATTCAGAACATACTCAGAGCCGTTGAACGTGTAGTTCTCAGAACCGTCAGAACCTTTATGGGCAATAAAATACAGGGAACCGGGTTTT
Source organism: Blautia hominis (assembly GCA_002270465.1). Taxonomy (GTDB): domain Bacteria; phylum Bacillota; class Clostridia; order Lachnospirales; family Lachnospiraceae; genus Blautia; species Blautia hominis. The sequence goes on along the minus strand of NQOF01000006.1, from coordinate 326,103 downwards.
CCCAGCTCTTCCAGAACCTTGTTGGCATCTGTCACTCCCGGGATTTCCACGTTGATCCTGTTTGTGCCCTCTTTGTATACCTGGGCTTCAGAGCTGTACTGCTCCACACGTTTCTGTAATTTGTAGATGGTATCTGCCATCTCATCGTCTGTCGGATTCTCTTTTGATGCCTCGTATGTTATGCTGACACCGCCTGCCAGATCCAGTCCGGTCTTAATGTGTTTGGCGGCACCTGTTCCGGTGGGACCAAGTCCCACTGCGGAGGTGAATACCAGAAAACCGGTAATCAGAACCGTCAGCACAAGTACGAGGATACCTCTGCTTTTCTTCATTGTTCTTTCCCTTCTTTACTTTTAGTCTTAATGTGTGTGATGTTTATACTCACTTGTCTGCCAAAGCAGCTTTTATCATAATGGCACATTCCACTCTCTTACGCTGCAGTTCACAGCCAAGGTCGTAGACATCATTGATGGAGCCGTGGAAATTATAGGCGTTTGCCGCGCATCCGCCACTGCAGTAAAATCTGGCGAAACACTTCAGGCATTTTTCCTTTGCATATACATTACACTCTTTGAACTCATCACGGATTTCCGGTTTCTGTACACCGTCCCAAACATTGCCCATAAGGAATTTATCCTCACCTACAAACTGGTGGCAGGGATAGAGATCTCCCCAGGGTGTCACGGCCAGATACTCCGTTCCGGAACCGCAGCCGGAAAGCCTTTTGTATACACAGGGGCCCCCCGTAAGGTCTATCATAAAGTGGAAAAAGTGAAAGCCTCTTCCCTCTTTTTCCCTCTTGATGATCTCTTTTGCCAGCTTGTCATACTCCTCACAGATCTTCGGAACATCCTCCCACTTCAGGGCGTACTCTTCCTTTTCGTCCGCCACTACAGGCTCCACGGAAATCTGCTCAAATCCCAGGTCGGCCAAATGGAGCACATCCTTGGAAAAATCCAGATTATGACGTGTGAAGGTTCCTCTGGCATAATACTTTTTCTGGCCTCTGCTGTCCGCAAATTTCTGAAATTTGGGCACGACCAGGTCATAACTGCCTGCCCCTTTCCTAAAAGGACGCATAAAATCATGGACTTCCCTGCGGCCGTCAATGCTGAGTACCACATTGTCCATTTCTTTGTTGGCAAAATCCATCATCTCATCATTGAGCAGGACGCCGTTTGTGGTCAGTGTAAAGCGGAAACGCTTGTTATGTATTTTTTCCTGGGAACGTCCATAGGCCACAAGGTCTTTGACTACCTTCCAGTTCATAAGCGGTTCCCCGCCGAAGAAATCCACTTCCAGATTCTTTCTGTTGCCGGAATTGGCGATCAGGAAATCCAACGCCTGTTTCCCCACTTCATAAGTCATCATGGCTCTGCGTCCATGATACTCCCCTTCCTCCGCGAAACAGTAGCGGCAGGCCAGGTTACAGTCGTGGGCAATGTGCAGGCAGAGGGCCTTCACCACAGTGGGCCTGTCCTTAAAGCTGTCGATTGCTTTCTCGTACACATCCTCTGTGAACAACATCTGTTCTTTTTTCAGTTCTGCACATTCCTCAAGAGCGGTCCTGATATCCCCCTCCTGATACTTGTCTTTCAGGACAGCCAGGATCTCCTCCTCACTGTTCCCTTCATCGAGCAGTCCAACCATATCGTAGACGATCTCATCCACCACATGTACGGAACCGCTGTTCACATCCAGTACAATATTGTAGCCATTATTTTTATAACGATGAATCACAGTATTTTTCCTTTCTTCTTATGCTGAATACAAAAAAGAATCCTGCCTCAGGAGCATTCCCGTATGACAATGAATAAGCAGCGGCTTTTATACCGCTGCTTCTGATGTCTTCCTATGACAGCATATTATTCATGATAATAGAAAACTCGCGGGGCGTGATCTCCATTATTTATTCTCGCAGCTCTGATTCCCTACTGTACAGGATGTTTTACAGGCTGACTGACAAGATGTCTGGCATTCACCACATCCGCCTTTTTTAACTGTATTCTGTAAGTTTTTTGTATTTAATGTTTTGATATGTTCCATAACATATTCCTCCCTGTGCTTAAATGTAATTCTATGCGTCTGCACGCTTGTGGCTATTATAGCATATCTATAACCAGCAAGGCAAGTATTTCTTTCGTCTTTTAGGACCCCATCCCGGCCCGCGTTACTGTTCACTCCGTGTCCAGCAACACGCTTCGCGATGCACAGATATGGAGCATTCTGCCCCATATCGCGCTGGCTGCCTCGGGATTTTCATGCTTCCGGCAGAAAACGCCTCCCGGTACAGTGGCCTGTGAACAGTAACCGGCCCGCGCCTTCACCGCTACGACAGCATACCGCCCAGCGCACCGCCCAGAAAACAGAGGAAATAGGTAACTGCCATTTCCTTGAAATCAGCGGAAATCTGATGTTCCGTCAGAAAAGTGACGGCTGTCAGCAGCACTGCATATCCAATCCCCAGGGCCATTCCCCAAAGATATCTCTGGTTTCCTACCTTTTTTCCAAGATAGAAGCCTCCCAGAAAACAGGACACTATGTAAATAATCAGGATGCCCAGATTCACCTGGTTCTCTCCCAGTCCCGTCTTGTACAGAAGAAGCGCCAGAAGAAGCAGCATGATCCCTGTTGCCAGATAAGCCGCCAGCAGCGCTTTCATCATCAGTAAAGGTTTTGATTGTTTCGCAACTGTCTGCTCCATAAAGAAACCCTCCCATATGTATATATATGGAAGGGCTTTCTAATGTATTACTATGTAATTCCCGATTATTTCTTTTTCTTTTTACTCAGAACTAAGAGAACCACTACCACGATAGCCGCGGCTGCAGCTACCAGTACATAAGTGAGTATTGGTGTCTCGTCACCTGTTCTGGGGTTCACGATCACTGTCCCGTTGTTTTTCTTTACGGATGTGTTGGTGGGCTTCTTCACAGTGGAGGAACCGCCGCTGTTGTTGCTCTGGTTAATGGAGGAACCGCTGTTGCTGCCTGATGTACCGGTCGACGGCACCGCAGGTTTATGATTCGGACTTGTTGTGCCAATCCCTACCAGCTGACTGCCGCCCACATTAAACGGACTCAGAGAACCGGTCTCGAATACCAGATATCCGTCAACAACATTCATATTACTTCCCAGTGTGAAGTATTCATAATTGCCTGTCTCTTCCATGTAATGCCCTATTACAAGCTTCTCATAGAGGTTTGCGTCCTTGGGCACCGGTATGGACACTGTAACTTTTTTGCCTTCGGGAATCTCGTACTTTTTATCTGCCTTTAAATCCCACAGTTCAATCTCGTACGCCTGCAGGATCTGCTCTATATTAGCCGCCGGCATACGGTCCACATCTGTGTTCAGTGACACCCTGATTTCCACATAGGATGGAATAAAATCACCGGATATTTTAACATCTGTGGCTTTGTCCCAGAGACTTCCCACCGGATCTTTTTTGTCAGACTCCGCCTTCTTGGTAGACTCCTCTTTCTTGGACTCTTCTGACTTGGTATCATCTTTCTTGGTAGACTCCTCCTGCTTTTGGTCGTCTTTCTTAGAATCCTCCTTATCGGATCCCTCCTTCTCAGAGTCATCCTTTTTGGAGTCATCCTTTTGGGAATCCCCCTTGTTATCCTCTGTTCCCTTTTTATCATCTGAAGGCTTTTCTGTCTTATCTTGGTCTGTATTTTTATCGTCTGCCGGTTTTTCCGCCTCTTCACCCTTGCCGGTGTCGCTGCTGCCTGCATCCTGTTTCTGGTCGTCTGTGCCTGCCTCTTCCTTCTTAGGCTCCTCTTTCTCTTCTTCCTTAGGTGGTTCCGGTGCTTTTAAAGATTCCAGGTACACGGTCACACTGCGGATCACCTGCTGTCCCTCCTGGCTCCAGCCGGGGATATTGGAATAGTCATATGTCTCTGTGTCGTTTGGTGTAAAAATTATCTGTTGGGTACTCTCGTATGTATCGGGCACTTTCTCCGGTTCCGCGAAACGGAAGGTACCGTCACCGTTAAAACCGTCGCCCATAAACAGGGACTCCAGGGTGGCCGGCTCTTTCATAGTCATGGTATCCGGAACTGTCACTGCAGGAGCTTCCTGCTTTTTGACCGGTGTCTCTTCCTTTGGCTCCTCTTTTGGCTCTTCCTTAGGTTCTTCCTTTGGCTCCTCTTTTGCCTCTTCCTTTGGTTCCTCTTTTACTTCTTCTTTATTCCCGCTGCTCTCCCCGGAAGCATTCTCTTTGTTCTCCTCTTTCGGCTTTTCTCCTATGACAAAAGCATCCGCACCCAGATTCGCACTTTTTGTATCCACGTCAGAAGCGCTCAGCCATCCGTAGGTCAGCGTAAGTCTGCCGCTGCCCTCCACTTTGATGATAGGGCCGCTGAAACCGTCCGCCCGCTTCACAGTAATGCCGGAAGGCATGGTGAGCTTTGTCTCACCGGAAACGGTTATGGTCCCGCACACCAGAATGGTTGCGTTGTCAGCGGCCAGGGACTTCGCCTTCTCAAAGCTGGAGACTGCCGTATCCTTGGAAGTGCCGTCTCCGCTCTTTTTACCGCTGCCGCTTAAATAAACAGTCTTTAATTTGGCGGTATTGTCTGCCTGCTGCTCCGCTGCTGCCACCTGGGATAATCCCATGTGCATACCGGTGCCGGTTCCCTGTACCACCAGCACTGCTGCCAGAGTGATACCCAGTGTTGTTTTCCAGATTCTGTTTTTATATGATCTACTGTTATTCCCGCTGTAATTTTTCTTCATAATCTGCCCCTTTTTTAAATCTATCTCGCCGTGGTCTGTCAGAGCGTGTCGGCTATAAATGTCAAGACACACCCCTAGTACAGCGTTGCATAAGTTCCAATGATATAGTACCCGCTCTTTACGCCAGTGCCGCGTTGCCGAAGCTAGTCGTAGGAACCGCTACGCCGTCGCTTCGGCGCCTTGCACTGACGAAAATATCAGACACTCTATCACCGAAACTTACGCAATGCTGTACTAGTATCTTATATATGTAAAAACTGCCATTTTGCACATTGTGCATATTAGACAATTTTAATACGCTTTCTTTAGGCATAATCATCATACCTCTATCGGAGATATTATAGCATATTTCTGTTTGTTTCGACACCCCTAAAATTCAATTTTTTTATTTTTTCTGCTATACTTGCAATCCTTCCCAAAATCATGTATCATTTCTTAATATAATTTTATATTACAAAGGAGTTGAAATTTAATTGGATTCCAGTGACGCCATACAGTTTCTCGTCTTGATTATTCTCATATGCCTGTCGGCATTCTTTTCATCCGCAGAAACTTCTATGACAACCGCAAACAAAATACGCATCCAGACCCTGGCCGAACAGGGGAACAAGAAGGCCAAAACCCTTCTGAAAGTAACAGGCAATTCCGGAAAGATGCTCAGCACCATTTTGATAGGCAACAACCTGGTGAATATCGGGGCCTCTTCCCTGGCTACATCCATGGCAATCCGCATGTTCGGCAATGCAGCAGTGGGCATCTGTACCGGTGTTCTGACACTGCTCATTCTGATCTTTGGAGAGATCACACCCAAGACCATGGCAACCTTAAACGCCGAAAGGCTTGCGCTGTCTTACGCAGGACCTATTCACGGACTGATGGTGCTCCTCACGCCGGTCATTTATATTGTGAATAAGCTTTCCGCAGGCGTGCTGTCCCTTCTGCGCGTGGATCAGAATGGAAACGGCAGCAAGATCACAGAGCACGAACTGCGTACCATCGTCAATGTCAGCCATGAGGAGGGTGTCATTGAAAGTGAAGAACGCCAGATGATATACAATGTGTTTGATTTCGGGGATTCCCAGGCCAAAGATGTTATGGTGCCCCGTATTGATGTAGCTTTCGCAGATATCGGAAGCTCCTATGATGACCTGGTATCCATGTTCAGGGAGGAGAAACACACCCGGTTTCCTGTCTATGAGGATACCACAGACAATGTGGTAGGTATTGTAAATGTAAAGGACCTGCTGCTTATGGGGTCCAGGGAAAGCTTCGCTCTCAGGGATATTATGCGGGAACCTTATTTTACCTTTGAGTACAAAAAGACTTCTGAACTTCTGGTTGAAATGAAAGAAGAAAGCGTATCCTTTGCTGTTGTGCTTGATGAATACGGGGCTACCGCAGGGATCATAACCCTGGAGGATCTGCTGGAGGAAATCGTGGGGGATATCCATGATGAATATGACGATACCGAGGAAGATGACCTGACGGAAATCATTCCCGGACGGGAATATGTGGCACTTGGATCCGCAAGGCTGGATGATCTGAATGAGGTGCTGCCTGTAGAGATCGAATCTGAGGACTACGATTCGATCGGCGGATACATCATCGAACAGCTTGACCGTTTTCCGGAACCTGGAGAAAGCATCACCACCCCGGATCATGTCCGCCTGGTTGTGGACAAGATAGAGAAGAACAGAATTGAGGCTGTACATATATACCTGCCTAAGGTACAGGAACAGCCTGAAGAAGAAGAATGACCGGCAGCCGGAAAATCCCGGAATCCTGCCGCTGACAACACAAATGGAAAGGACAACAACGAATTATGAGCGGTTTTTTTAACATGGACAGCCCTGTTATGCGGTTTCTGTCCCGCGTATGTGACCTGATGATCTTAAATTTTATGTGCCTGATCTGCTGCATTCCTATTGTGACCATAGGAGCATCGGTCACTGCGCTTTACTCTGTTACCCTGAAAATGGTAAGGGGAGAGGAATCTTATATCTTTAAAGGATTCTTCAAGGCTTTCAAGGAGAACTTCAAAATCTCCACCATAATCTGGCTGATCCTGGCACTGCTGGGTCTGCTGATCTTTGCGGATTACAAAGCAACCCAGTTCCTGCCTGATAATATGAAGAATATCTTCCGCATCCTTGTGGGTGTTGTGATAACCTTCTACCTCCTGCTGATGACTTATGTCTTCCCCTATGTGGCAAGATTTGAGAACAATGTAAAAAACACGGTCAAGAATGCACTGCTTATCAGCATTCTGAACCTGCCACAGACCATTTTGGTTGTGTGTATTCCGGTGGGACTGGTGTTTATCACTATGTTCAACTCCACTACTCTGGTTTACGGAAGCTTATTCTGGTTCCTGATCGGGCTTTCCTTTATTGCTTTCTGTAACTCCTACATCTTCCGCAAGGTATTTGCCAAATACGAACCTCAGGAAGAGACAGAAGAACAGGGCAATCCGGATGATTACACGGTACCGGAAGATGAACTTTTGGACAAACAGGAACCCCTTGAACAGATTGAAGAAAAGAAATAAGATCCTCTTAAAAAGAAGCCGTTCCGCACTATGCGGAAGGCTTCTTTTCTTTATCTCTCATATTTTTCATGATCTCATGGAACTGCTCCCCGCAGCGGGCGATCTCACCGAGGACGGTCTCACATCCCTTTTCACTCAAAAACCAGTTCTCACGGGTGATATCACAGTCATCCGCAGGGCAGACCAGAAGTTCCGTATCCGGATATAAAAGCTGGTAATATAGAAGCGCCCGTCTGGCATGTGCCGGTTTGCAGCAGATGATCCCACGGTCCACATGGAGACCTGCAGCGTCTGTCACCTCTCTGGAGCGGATGGCATTTTCATATGTGTAGGTCGCCTTTTCTTCCCGCCATACATCACACTCTTTCACACCGTTTTTTACAAGGACTGTCTTTAAAAATTCCCACTCTGTCCGGTACTCACCTTCATACACTTCCGCCTTTGCCTGTACTCCTGCAAATTTCCCCTGCAGGATGCTGTACTTTCCGGAGGGCAGAACACAGGGGGAAAAGCCCTCTCTGTACAGCCGGGCTGCCTTTTCTGCGATCTGCGGAAATCCACTGCCGGGGACAAAAATAATGTCCGCCGGCTTTGGCTCCTGTTCCACAAATATGAACTCTGTCATCTGGTTTAAAAACCTTTTGTTAAACATTACCCTTTCCCCTCTGTTGTTTTATCCAGATATTTTTCTGTGATCAAACAGAAAAAATCCATCATCTCCGGATAGGTAAATATTTCTTCCGTCCGTATCATATCCTCCAGCTTCTCTTTTGTCACCCATCTGACCTCTGCCACCTCATCCGGGTCAAGGGTAAGACCGGAAGCAGAGATATCCCGCCGGGCAAGAAATACCTCCCATATCATATGGCTGTTGTCTTCCCGGTTCACATGGGCCAGATGTATCAGTTCTTCCCTCTCAAGTGCAAGGCCTATCTCTTCTTTGACCTCTCGAATACAGCCGTCCCAGGCATCCTCGCCTGCCTGGATCCTTCCCGCAGTCAAAGACCAGACATTTGGATAGTGCTGGCATCTGCTGCTTCTCTTCTGGATCAGGAATTCTCCCTTCCGGTTGATGATCCAAGCCTCCACCGCAATATGATACTCCCCTTCCCCAAAGTCTCTGCCCTTTTCAATGGTTCTCCCCGTAGGAATCCCTTTGCTGTCACATATATCCCAGAGTTCCATCTTTTTTCCTCCCATTTACCGAATGTCATAAACACTTCTAAGCTGTAAGTTCTCCGGTTTTCCGCCCAAAATCCTGACACGTTTCTCTCCGGCATTCATATCGAAATAATTATCGGACAAAAGAAGCGTTTCCGTATCATTGCGTATCTCAACACTCTTGGCGTAAGCCTGCGCCTGAACTATAATTTCATCTCCCTCCACCCGGCAGGTAAGCTTCGGGTCTGCATAGGAAAAGTATTTCGGAAGGGAAAAGATCACCGTTCCCTCTGAGATGACTTCCCCGTCTTTTAGCAATTCATAACTCACATACCTGTCAAAAACCTGAATATGGGGGAACTCCATCTTATCAAGCCAGACGCTTGACATAGCCGGTACAAAGACCAGCTCTTCATGGGATGAAAAAATTTCCCCGCTCCTGTTCCGTACTGCCCATCTGACCAGTACCTGCTGTTCTTTTCTGGTCTCATTGGCCACATTCAGACGGATGGACTTTTCAAATTCAAAGTGTTCCCGGTTCATATCCGGCTTCTGGGTCAGCCATCCCTCCTCCTCGCAGGACACCATAAGAGGGGAAAAGAAACGCTTCGCATAGTAGTGCAGTGCCTTCCAGCGGCCGGTATAGTCAATGGAAGACCAGGAGGCCACAGGCCAGCAGTCGTTCAGCTGCCAGTAAATAGCACCCATACACCTTCCCCTGTTCCTCCTGAAATGCTCCACCCCGTAGCGGATCGCCTCTGCCTGAAGAAGCTGCGATGCATAGAGCACGGTTTCAAAAGATGAGGGGTAGCGGAACGTCTGCTGCATGTAATTCATGATCTTACCGTTTGCACCTGCATTTCTCTGGTGCTTTTCCATCACATAGGAAAAGATATTCCAGTCATCCGGATCATCTGTAAAAGTCTTGATGGTATTCAGGCATGGGAAGGATTGAAAACCGAATTCAGACGCATAGCGGAAGAAATAATTTCTGTAATCTGAAAAAGGCTTGCTGCCATGCCATACATCCCAGTAATGTACATCACCTCTGTCCGGGGCGTTGGGTTCGTCAAAGGAACCGCCTGAGGAAGGACTTGCAGGCCAGTAAAAGGTCTGCGGGTCATATTCTTTCAGCACCTCCGGTATCACCCTCTCGTACATGAGCAGATAATCCTTTACTTCAGAGGGTTTGGATACCCAGTTGCCTTCCTTCACAAACATTTCCATCTCATTGTTTCCGCACCAGAGTCCCAGGGAGGCGTGATGACGGATACGTTTTATATTGTCCGCCAGTTCCTCTCTGATGTTCGCCTCAAAGGCCGGCGTCAGATCATAGACGGCACAGGCAAACATAAAGTCCTGCCATACCATAAGTCCCAGCTCATCGCAGATATCATAGAACCAGTCCTCAGGGTAATAGCCGCCGCCCCACACGCGCACAGCATTAAAATTGGCAGCCTTACAGTCTTCCAGAAGTTTTCTTGTCTTTTCCGGAGTTGTCCTGCCCAGCAGATGATCCTCCGGAATATAGTCGGCCCCCATGGCAAATACCTGTATCCCGTTTACTTCATGGGCAAAGCTCTCCCCGAATTCATCTTTCTCCACATGCATGGTCATGGTGCAAAGTCCCATACGCTGCGTATGCTCATCCACCACCGTCCCGGAGCAAATAAGCTCTGTCCTGACTGTGTAGAGCGGCTGTTCCCCGATACCGTTGGGCCACCAGAGTCTTGGATCTTCCACCAGGATCTCCTCCGGAGAGCCTTCATAGACACGTTTCTCCCTGGCAGGGTCCTCTATGGTTATCCGGTAAGAGCAGCCGGAAACCTCCCTGCTGAACTTCACAGGCTCTTTTGCCGCCCCGTCCTTAGCTGTCCTTACATACACCTGTGGAGTCAGACGGACACATCCGGCCCGGTGTTCCTGGAGCAGATACACGCTGTCAAGACAGGCCTTTTGTATCCCAAGCAGAGATACCGGCCGAAAGATTCCTGCATCCGGCAGATGCGCACCCCAGTCCCAGCCGAACATACAGTGTGCCTTTCTGATGTGCACAAAGCCATCCATAGCATCCTCAGATCCCCTGGTGGGTGCCTCCGCGAATTTCTCCCTGATATAAGCCAGCGGCGAATGAAAAAGAACCCGCAGAGAGTTTCCCTTTTCATGGAGCAGATGCCGCACCGGAAATTCCCAGGTACGGTGCATATTCTCGGTCCTGCCTATATATTCATGATTCACATAGATATCCGCAATGGTATCCAGCCCTTCAAAGCGCAGCAGAACGCTGTCGCAGGCCAGAAGGTCCGGTTCACAGGCAAATATGGTCTCATATTCAAAATCATTTTCCATCAGCGCCAGGGCTTTATTTTCATTGTCTTTCCAGAAAGGGTCCTCCATGTTGCCGTTTCTCAAAAGATCCGTGTATACCGTTCCGGGCACCTCTGCCTGCTGCCAGTCATCCCACCCTGCTGTGTGCATTTCCCAATTTTTATCCAGATTCTGTTTTATCATTTAGCTGCCTTCTCCTCTTCTTACCTATTGATCGTAACTGTTCAGCACCCTCACAGTTACAGGCAAAAATCCATGCAGAATCGCCTTTGGCGATGGGATTTTTGCCTGGCTGCGGAATGCTTTCTTACGGTCAGCGCAGTGAATGCGCAGACCTGCTGAATAGTTACTATTGATCTTCACTGCCGTCAATCAGAAGATGACTATATTCCGGATGTTTTGCAAACCAGCCAACCGCATAAGAACATGTGGGAAGTACCTTTTTCCCGTTCTCATCCAAATACTGTGCCGCTGCCTGCATAAGTTTTCCCGCAATCCCCTGCCCGCGCAGGGATTCATCTACAAAGGTATGGTTTATGTTCACCGTATTTTTGTTCACAGCCGGAAATGTGATCTCTGCCAGCATTTTTCCTTCTTCATTGTAGTAGGCAATTCTTGCTTTTTCCTTCGTAAATTCCATAATCATTCTCCTCTTCCTTTTTATTTATTATAAAAGCCGGCATAACCGGCTTTTATGGTTCTGTTTTTATGATGCAAGGGCTTTTGTTTTCCACTTTCCTTTTCTGTAGAAAAATCCGGTGACAATGGCTCCCAATACCCAGGAGACCAGCAGGGAGATGAAGATACATTCACTGCGGCCGTTTGGAAGCTCAGGCGTTCTGGTAGCCCAGGATATTCCGTAGGCAAGGGGCACACGGATCAGCACAGTAGTAATAATGGATATCCACATAGGTGTCATGGTATCACCCGCCCCTCTCATAACACCGGAAAGGCTCTGGGTCACAGCCATGGCAATATAGCCCACAGCCAGGATACACATCAGGCGCATACTCAGCTCCACAAGCTCAGAGGTACTGGTAAAGATCCCCATAAGATTTTTGCCGAACAGCAGGATCATGGCCGTGATGACCGCGGAGGTTCCCGCTGCTATAAGAGTTCCCTGCCTGGCTCCTTTTTCCACCCGGTCATAGCTGTTTGCACCTACATTCTGGCCTGCGTAGGTGGTCATGGTAGTTCCGAAAGAGAAGTTGGGCATCATGGCAAAACCGTCCACACGCATGACGATCACATTGGCCGCTATGAACATTTCCCCAAAGCTGTTTGTCAGTGACTGTACAATGACCATAGCCAAGGAGAAAATAGCCTGAGTAAGGCCTGAGGGAAGTCCCAGACGGATAATATTGACCGCATGGTTCTTTTTCATCTTCAGATAATGGGGTTTGAAATCAAAGATTTCCTTCATACGGGTCAGCTTCCACATACAGAGAATTGCAGATACTGCCTGCGCAATGGCTGTGGCAAGGGCGACACCCGGCACGCCCAGTCCCAGACCTGCTACAAACCACAAGTCCAGAATGATATTCAATACGGTTGCTACAAGCAGATATAAAAGGGCTGATATGGAATCCCCGAGACCTCTCAAAATACCACTCAGAATATTATAGTAAGCCACACCTGCAATGCCGATAAATAAAATCCTCAGATAGGAATTACACCAGTCAATGATAGTGTCCGGCGTATGCAGAAGCTCCAGCATAGGCATAATGACAAAGGGTGCCAATGCCATGATAATGATGGAGGCAATGGCTGTCAGGGTAACGCAGCTTCCTATAGTCCCTGAAAGCTCTTCTCTCTCCTTTGCCCCGAAATACTGGGAAACCATTACACTGCTCCCCACGGAAATACCGATAAATAAAACAAGCAGCAGATTGAGGATCGGGCCGGCGCTGCCCACCGCTGCCAGGGCATTGTCCCCCACATACCGTCCTACAATGATACTGTCCACCGTGTTGTAGAGCTGCTGTGCGATATTGCCGATAACCAGCGGCACAGTAAAAGCCACGATCTTCTCCCACGGTTTGCCCTCTGTCATGTCCACAGGGCCGAATAATTTCTTTAGTTGTCCTCCCATAATACGTTTACCTTCTTCTGTCACATTTTTCTCATGCTTATTTAGCTCTGCTAAATATGATACGCTTATTTAGCTCCGCTAAATATGATACGCTTATTTAGCTCTGCTAAATATGATATACATATATCCTACTATAAAATGACTGTCCGGTCAAAATGTATTTTACGGGGAAGGTTGTTTTTTTCAAGCGCGTATAGAAAAGCAGAAAAAAAGAGGTGAAAACGGATTTCTCTGTTCCGCTCCCACCTCTTGATCTTTAAATCACCACAATGATCCCGCCGTCGTTAGCATACATACTGCTGACACCCGCTGTATCTAAAAGGACCACATCTTTTACCGGAATCCGTTTCAATATGGCATCTCTCACAATCTCTGCCCGTTCCCGGCAGTTACAGTGTGAAATACCCAGAATCCTGTCCGCACTGTCTGCTGAGCGCTCCACAATATAGTCCACCATCTTCATCAGCGCTTTGTTAATGCCTCTTGCCTGGTCAAGCTGTATGATCGTGCCTTCCGGGGTAGCTCCCATGACAGGCTTTATCTTCAGGGCTGTTGCCACAAACGCCTTCAGATTGCTCAGACGTCCGTTCTTGCGCAGGGTCTCAAGGCTTTCCAGTACAAAATAAGTGTTCTGGCTTTCAATATAAGCCTCCACCTCCCGGACAATATCCTCGAACTCCATATCCTTGTTCTCGCACTCTTCGATTTTCAGAGCGATCAGTGTCTCGCCCACAGACGCGGAGCGTGAATTGAAGATATGGATCTTTTTCTCAGGCTGGCTCTCCAGAAGAAGGTTCCTGCCGAGAACGGCGCTGTTGTAAGAGCCGCTCAGTTCTGAGGAGAGTGTCACTGCATACACATGGTCAGCCTCACAGTCATAGGCTTCCATATATCTCTCCGGGGAGGGACATGAGGATTTTGGACAGTTGGGGGATTCTGCCACTCTTTTTAAGAAATATGCCTGATCAAAGCTCTCATCATCCACTATATCTTCTTCATCGACAGTAAGAGTCAGGGATGCCCGCTCAATGGCCGGGTCTTCTTTCCAACGTTCTATTAATTCTCCGCAGCTGTCTATTACTATTTTATATCTCATCTTGCAACCTCTTATATGTAGTTTTTAATACTATGTTTTATGATAACACAAAACCATGCTGTTGAAAAGGGCTTTTTTCATGAAAATACTTTGATTTTTCCCGTTTTTCGTATATACTATTCATTAGACTATGACAGGAAGAGGAAATAATATCATGATAGCTTTACAGGTACAGGATGTAAAAGAATTTATGTCCCGTCTGCTTATAGGAACCGATTTTGATGCTTTCTGGCTCTGTGAGGCCAATGTGACCACATTTGTCTCCTACAAGATTGACGGTTCCCTCCACAAGGAGTTCTTTGATTCAGAACAGGCGGAAATGCTCCATGAGACTGAGCGCACCTTCTCTACGTGGAAGGAGATCAAACCCTTCTGCTTCTCCATCATGAAAGGAAAACATACCCCGCTGCACTTTAAAATCGTGTTCCAGCTCTCCAGGCAGAATGTAGAAAAACTGCTGACAGGAAGCGGACTTTCCTGGACATCGGCAGATGTCTTCGGCCTGTATCTGAACCTGCAGTACGACGGCAGTCATGTGACCTGCACAACAGGCACGTCCCTCAAAACCTTCTCCATGGACAAGTCCCTGGACCGGGTGTGGGATGAAATGGTAACAAAATTCTTCAGGCAGCAGCAGATTCCTGTACTGCCTGTCTGATTTACATGGAATCGTTATAAATAGTTTATGTGAAAGAGGGAAAAATATGCAAAATCATGAAACAAATGTTTTAAAACAGGAATGGATAGATAACCTGCATCTGTTCACCGGTGAGATGGAGTATCCGCAGGAGGCTGCCGAATCTCTTACGCAGTCCCTGGAACAGGTATTCCAATGCCCGGAAGTGCTCCATATACTTATATCTACTGACCGCGCATACAGCGAAAACATCCATATGGACTATAAAAAAGTCCTGGAAGAGCTGAAGGATATCTCCCCCCGCTGCGGTGTCCACACTTATACCCTGCACATGCTCTTTTTCATTATCCTGTCACGAAAAACCAGGAAAATTTACGAGGAGCGGGGCATTGCACCGGAAATCTTCCGTGCATCCATGATGGACCTGCACTGGAAGCTGCTGGAATGCCGCAAAATGTTCGGTATTTGGGGCACCAGCGTGGCTGACTGGCAGATATGGTGGTTTGAGGTCAAACGTTTTGCTCTGGGGCGCTTCCAGTATGAACTGGTGCCCTTTGAAGAAACTTATGAAAAAAACGGTGTAACTCTGCATCCGGGGGACCTTGTCATCAATGTGCACATCCCCTCCTGCGGACGGCTTGTGAGAGAGGAATACATGAGATCCTACGCCATGGCAGCAGACTTTTTCCGGGATGCTTTTACAGACCGGCCTATCGTCTTTCTGTGCGAATCCTGGATGCTATTTCCCGAACACAAGCTTTTTCTTCCGAAAACATCCAATATCCTGGGATTTATGCAGGATTATGATATCTATAAAGAGGAGTATAACAACGGAGATCTGTGGAGAATCTTTTATGAGGATTATGAAAAACCGGCAGCAGAACTGCCGGGAGATACCGGACTCCAGAGAGCTTACCGCTCCTGGCTGATGGAAGGCCATCAGGCAGGCCTCGGTTTCGGCATTTTTATTTATAAACAAGTAACAGTTTAGACAAGCTGAACTGTTACGCATCCAACCATTAAAAATCGCTTCGCGATGGGCCGGATGCCTGCCGGCACTGCTTTTTCATACGGTCAGCGCAGTGAATGCGCAGACCTGTCTGAACTGTTATATAAACAAAACTGACAGGAGAAAAATTATGATTCAGGATATTGCACCACATATTTACCACAACGAATATCTGCCCCATGAACCCCAAAAGAACAGTGTGCTGCTCTGCTATAAAAAAGACCAGATCTTTATGAAGGCTGCGGAAGGGGAGATCTCCTTTCCCACCTATTCCGAAGCGGAAGCTGTATTTCCGGCTGTAAAAGACCTCTGGACTTACCTTTTTACCATAGATGAAACTGCCTATTATCTGGTATCCCAGCTTCCTTATGAGGAGATGCCAAACTATGCTTTTGAAAAAACGGACAGTTTGCGCACATTAAGCCCCCGTCATCTTATCTTTGCCGGGATTACGGGACATCAGCTCTATAAATGGTATAAAGGCCGCAGATTCTGCGGCTGCTGCGGCAGAAAGATGAAACCGGACAAAAAAGAACGTATGATGTACTGTCCCAACTGCCACACTATGGAATACCCAAAGCTCTCCCCAGCCGTTATTGTAGCTGTGAGAAACGGGGAAAAACTGCTTCTGTCAAAATATGCAGGCCGTGAGTTTACAAACTATGCCCTGATCGCAGGGTTTGCGGAAATCGGAGAACCCATTGAGGATACTGTTAGGCGCGAAGTCATGGAGGAGGTTGGACTCAAGGTAAAGAATCTCCGCTTTTACAAAAGCCAGCCCTGGTCTTTCACAGACACCCTGCTCTTTGGCTTTTTCTGTGACCTGGACGGGGATGACACCATCTGCCTGGATGAGGAAGAGCTGGCTCTGGCTGTATGGAAGGAGCGTTCCCAGATTCCTGTGGACGAATATGAAATCAGCCTTACCCGAGAAATGATGACACTTTTCAAAAACGGACTTGATGACAAAATCTAACTATAAAATGGCATTACCGGTAACTATTCAGCAGGTCTGCGCATTCACTGCGCTGACCGTAAGAAAGCATTCCGCAGCCAAGCAAAAATCCCATCGCCAAAGGCAATTCTGCATGGATCTTTGCCTGTAACTGTGAGGGTACTGAACAGTTACCATTACCGTTATAAATGTCACTGAAATGTCATTTTGCCCTGCTATACTGTGTTTCCATAAGGAGGATACACAATTATGGAAATACTCTCATGTAATGATCTAACAAAAATTTACGGCACTGGCCCTAATGCGGTCACTGCCCTGGACCATGTCACACTCTCCGTGGAAAGCGGAGAATTCGTAGCCATTGTGGGCGCTTCCGGTTCCGGAAAATCCACGCTTCTGCATCTTTTGGGAGGCGTGGACCGGCCCAGCGAAGGTGAAATCCGTATTGAAGACACCGATATCTCCACCCTGGACGAGGAGGCACTTGCCGCCTTCCGAAGGCGGAAAGTTGGTCTTATCTATCAGTTTTACAATCTGATCCCCACACTCACCATCAAGAAAAATATTTTGCTGCCTGTTCTTCTGGACGGACGCAAACCTGACCAGAAAAGGTTTGACCAGATCGTCACAACCCTGGGCCTGACCGACAGACTGGACCATCTCCCCGGAGAACTGTCAGGAGGCCAGCAGCAGCGGGCCGCCATTGCCAGAAGCCTGATCTGCCGCCCTGCCATCTTACTGGCAGATGAACCCACCGGCAATTTGGACCGGAAAAATTCCCAGGAGACACTGGATCTGCTGAAATTATCACACCGCCGGTTCGGGCAGACGGTCCTTCTGATCACCCATGACGAAAAGCTGGCATTGGAGGCTGACCGTATCCTGACCATGGAGGACGGCAGGGTCATCAAAGACCAGGTGAACCGGTCATGAAGATCCTGAGAGAATACACCCTGGATTTTATCCGGCGGAACAAACGCACAAGCTGTGCCATCATGATAGCCCTCTATCTGGCCAGCACCTTCCTCTCCGCCCTCTGCGGGTTTATCAATACCATGTGGAAGGATACCACCACACTCACGGTATTTAAATCCGGGGACTGGCACGGGGAATTGTTCGGTGAGTCCTTTGGCAGGGATCTGCCCCTCATCAAAGGGTATTCCACTGTGGACAGCGTCTTGATAAAAGGCGATTTTATCACAGCTGATATTGAGGACCCCAGAAGAGAATATCTATCCCTGCGCCGTGCCAATGCCGCATACTGGAAACATATGCCGGAAAAAAATGAGCTGGCGGACGGACGCGTTCCCGCAGCTCCCAATGAGATCGTCATATCAAAACAATATTTTGAAAACCATCCGGAATTTAAAATCGGCGATACCATAACCCTTCCCATGGGGGAACGGGTAAAAGACGGCACTGTCCTGCAGGCCACGGAACCGCTTCGCAGCGGGGAGACATTTACCAAAAAGGAGGAGCGCACCTTTACTATAGTAGGGATCCTGGACGCTGCCACCCCCTCCTCTGTCCCCTCCTATTATGCAATGGGCTACATGGAGGATGAGGAAATCCGGCCGGAGGAATCCATAACCGTATATCTGCGGTTCCGGTCCATCCGTGACACCTATAAGGACTTACCGCAAATAGCAGCTCTGATCGGCTGGGAAAAGGATGAATACGGTGATTATAATCTAAAATACAATACAGATTATCTCTCCCAGCATTTTGTCTTTCCTAAAGGACAGTTCCAAATTGACAATGTACTGGAAGCACTTGCATTTCCTATTATGTTTCTGTTCCTGGGGGTATTGGTGGTGGGGCTTTTTGTCCTGATCATCCACAATGCTTTCTCTCTGTCCGCCAATTCACGCATTACACAGTTGGGTATTCTGGCAAGCATCGGCGCCTCTCCCCGCCAGATCCGGCAGTCCGTCATCTGGGAAGGCCTGTTCCTTATGCTTCTTCCCCTGCCTGCAGGACTTGCCACCGGATGGTTTCTGGATAATCTGCTGATACAATATGTGAACTCCATCAATGACGCAGCCAGAAGCGGCAATATACCGAAGGTCACTTTTTCATACGGACTGCCCAGTATCCTGCCTGCCATACTGCTCACCTTTTTTACCGTGTGGTTCTCAGCCAGGATCCCTGCCAGAAAAATAGCCCGGCTGACTCCCATTGAGGCGATCCGCCAGGGTGGAAGTGGAAATATAAAGAAGACCCGCTCCCGGCACATACTCTCCCGCTTCTTCGGGATTGAGGGGGAAATAGCTTCCAGCGCACTTTCTTCCAGAAAGCGATCCTATCGGACAGCTACCATCTCTCTGACCCTTTCCTTTCTGGTCCTGGCCTGTTTCTGGCACTTAAACGCTTTCAGGGCGGTCCAGGCAGAGTTCTCCGCAAAGGAGGAGCAAAACCAGGCGGATATTGAGTATTACCTGGATAACGGCCAGGCACCGGAACCGGAAATCCTTAAGGACCTGAAACGTTTTCCCCATGTAAAGGAAGCGGTCTTTTATTCTAATTTAAAGTCTGCGCTTTGGGTCACACCGGATATGGTGTCAGATGAGCTGGAAAATGCCGGAGGCATGGATGCTGTTGTCGACACAGGGAAATATTATCCCATTAAAAGAGACGGGCAATACCGGGTACAGAACTATTTCATTGGACTGGATGACGAATCCTTCACTGCATACTGCAGCACTCTGGGCATTGACCCTGCGCCTTATTTTGATACTGCAGATATACAGTCTATTGTCTGCAACAGCATTGCCGATAAAGTGAATGCCACGTCCACCGAGACGGATATCATAGACTTTCTCAAGATACAGGAGGGTGACATCCTGACCTTTACCGATAAGATCCTGGATGAGGAGGAAGGGGAATCGAACATTCAGGTGAAGGCCGGACACATTACAGACCAATCTCCTCTCCCCGGTGTGGAATTTCCCGGGTATACACTGCTTCAGTTTGTACCTATGAGCACCCTGGATTCTATTTCCGAAACCTTCAGGGAAAAACGACGTCTGGGCGCTTACCATGCCATTGGCCTATTCAAAGCCGACGACAGAAAATACATCCCCCAGATCAGAGATGAACTGGAAACATTCAGTGACAAATATTACGGCTCCGGTGATTATATTATTTCCGATATCCTGGAAAAAGAAAAACTGGACAAAGACACCAGCAAAATGTACAGTGCGATCATTTTCTTTATCTCCGGGCTGATGGCCGTCATCGGTCTCTCCAATGTATGGGCAACCATATCCGGGACCCTGAAAAGCCGCAGACGGGAACTCTCCACACTGCGCTCCGTAGGCCTCTCTCCAAGAGCACTGTCACGTATATTATCCCTGGAAGCCCTGCTGTTCGGGCTGACACCGTTCCTTATCAGTCTTCCCGTACAGGTGTTGTTCGTAGCATTCTTCCTGAACGCATCAGGACTGCCCTTTGGCGCTTATCTGGTACACGCGCCGTTTTTGAAGATTCTTGCATACACGGCTCTGCTGCTGGCTGTCATGCTGGCAACATATGCCTCCGGCAGCAGAAAAATACGAAAAGAAAATATTATTGATGCACTGAAAGACGATACGGTTTAGAGTGGGGCGTGGGGATCATCTTTTTCCCTCATAAAACCTTACAGTAAAACATGCTCCCCCATTTTCTCTATTCTCTGCCCGCAGAGTACCGTTCTGCCGCTCAATCAGTGATTTTGACAAGGCCAGACCAATGCCAATACTGTCCTTACAGGCATTTTTTCCCTGGTAAAACCGCTGAAAAAGATGCGGCAGGTCATCCTGATCAAACCCGGGGCCGTTGTCCGCCACCAGGATCTCCGTATAAAGGGGATTCTGGTGGTATTTTATTGCGATCCTTCCGCCCTCCCCTGCATGTTCGCTGCAGTTTTTTATCAGATTGGATAAGGCCTCAGCCGTCCAGTGTCTGTCACCGCAGAAAACAGCCTCCGGCTGCATCTGTACATCCAGGGCCTGCTCTCTCTTTTTTATCTGCGGTTCCAGCGGTTCACAGGCCTGGATGATCACAGAGGCAGCATCCAGACTTTCCTGTTCCAGTTCCAGTGTTCCCGCATCCAGTCTGGACAGTGTCAAAAGTCCGGCTACCAGATATTCCATCCGGGAGATCTGGCTTTCCAGACGTTCCAGATAAACCTTTGTTTCCCGGATCTCTCCCTCCTCCTGGATCAGTTGTACCATCAGGGACATGGAGGTAATGGGCGTCTTTAGCTGGTGTGCAATATCTGCCAGATTATCCGCCAGATTCTGCCGTTCCCTGCACGCATCCTCCTTTGTCCTGCGAAGCTCCCGGACTGTCTTATATATTTCATCCTCTAGTATGGAGAAAGAGTCCTCCTTGCGGGCCAGCATAGTCTCACGGCCCTGATTCACATCCTCCAGGTAGGCGGTCAGATCCCCAACGCGGCGGGCTTTCATGCGCTCTCCCTTGGTATACCAAAACAGCCAGATAAGGAATATCCCTGCAAATCCCACACAGGAAATCCCCAGATATACAGGAAGGAGGCCGCCCCGGTAAAATCCAGCCGTATATCCATATCTGTCCAGCCACTCTTTTCCCTCCCGGGATACAGATGCACTCCGGCTTTCTCTCAGAATCTCCGTCACCTTTTCCGTAAGTTCCGGTTCCTCCACCATAGTGTAGGAGATCATATGCTCCGCATTCTTTCTCTGCGTGTGAGAGGAAATCACGGAAAAGCAAAAACCCAGAGCTGTTCCCAGGAAAAGTGCCGCCGCAAGTGCTGCCAGTATGGTGATCCTCCTTGCTCTCTTATCCATTCTCAGTGTTCTCCTCCATACGGTAACCGATCCCCCGGAGTGTCTGGATCTGCTTCGGGTTCCCCAGCTTTTCCCTGAGACGTTTCATAGTGACTGTCAAGGTATTGTCATTGACAAAATTTCCATCCGCATCCCACAGAAGCTCAAGAAGACGGTTCCTGGTTATGGCCTGGTTCTTATTTTCCAAAAGCACCCGAAGCAGGCGCAGTTCTCCGGCTGTCAAAACCACCTCCGCGGTTCCTATATATGCTTTCAGCTTCTCTGTATCCATGGAAATATCACCGCAGATGAGCCTTCCCTTTTCCGCCGTCCTGCTGCTCCTTCTTAAAACAGCACGGATTCTGGAGGAAAGAACAGACAGGAGGAACGGCTTCACAATATAATCATCCGCTCCCATATCCAGTCCTCTCACAATATCCTTCTCATCATCCCGCACAGTGAGAAATATAACAGGAAGTGTTTCATCAAAAGCCTTTACCTGCCGGCAGAAGGAAAAGCCGTTCCCATCCGGCAGATTCAAATCCAGGAGCACAAGATTCGTATTTTCATCCAGGCAGGATTGTGCCTCCTTTAAGGTCCGGCACCAGACAGTGGTGCTGCCCTCTTTTTTCATTGCGCGCTCTATTCCAAAAGCAATTGTCTCATCATCCTCCAGCAGTAAAATATGCGGCATAATATATCTCCCTCAAAAATAAAATAAGTCCTCGAATTTCTTGTCCAGTGCAATGCATAAGATCAGTGCCAGTTTTGCTGTTGGATTAAACTGTCCCGTCTCAATGGAGCTGATGGTGTTTCTGGACACCCCCACCATCTCCGCCAACTGGTTCTGGGACAGTTTTTTCTCACTTCTGGCTTCCTTCAGGCGGTTTTTTAAAATCAATTCATCGTCCATCTGCAGCCCGCCTAAAAGATCTCACTGATATAACCCACAAACAGCAGCACAGCAGCCAGCGCTGACACAATTCCCAGTCCTGTCTCAAATCTCTTGTGAAGCTTCACACCGTTATACAGATAATGAATCCCCATACTCACAAAAAATATGCAGTACACATCACTCCAGGGCTGTCCCGCCACAATTTTTACGATCATCAGCGCCAAAGTCACCAAAAGGATTCCCATCAGCACAAAGCTGAATCCTTTCTGCGTGACCTGCATTTCCCATTCATCCATGGAGCCTTTCTTTTTGTTCCTGGCCCGCTCTAAAACTTCCTTTTTCTCCATTACAGCACCATCCTCTCTTTGCCAAGTTTTCTTGTCATCTATATTATAACATGCCAAGTTTTCTTGTCAACACTTTTTGCCAAGTTTTCTTTGCAGACATCTGGCAAACGTTACTGTACACTCCGTGTCCAGTAACACGCTTCGCGATGCACAAATATGGAGCATTCTGCTCCATATCGCGCTGGCTGCCTCGGATTTTCATGCTTCCGGCATGAAAACGCCTCCCGGTACAGTGGCCTGTGTACAGTAACTGGCAAACGTTACTGTACACTGCGTGTCCAGTAACACGCTTCGCGATGCACAAATATGGAGCATTCTGCCCCATATTGCGCTGGCTGTCTCGGGATTTTCATGCTTCCGGCATGAAAACGCCTCCCGTACAGTGGCCTGTGTACAGTAACTGACAAACACCTGCTGCTGTGAACGCAAAAAAGTGCAGCTGTAAAAAATCATTTTTACAACTGCACTATGCTCGTTCCTCTTAGTTCTACACTCTGTTTCTTATTTTGCCAGCATCATCATAATGTCATTGCTGCGTGCCACAAATTTTGTCATTTCCTCAGGTGTAAGCTGTCTGTGGCTCAGTACAGCCAGATCATAGAGCTGTTCACAGATCACTTTTGTATTATCTGTATCTCCGTTGTCCAGAACATACTGTACCAGCTTATTATTGGCATTCAGTATCAGAGTCTCCTGTCCGCCGAACATAGACGGGTCCATGCCGTACATATTATACATTTTCATCATTTCCTGCATACGGCGGCTTTCCTCTGAAACTGTCATCATGGAAGAAACATTTTCATTTTTCAGTTTTTCCACTTTGACGGTCAGGTTCTCTTTATTCAGCACCTTCTTGAACAGTTCTGAAAGTGTCTTTGTCTCCTCCTCAAGCGCTGCTGCGTCATCTTCTTTTACAGAGTCATTGATATCCGCATCAATGCGAAGGAATCTCACATTTTCTTTGATCTGCTCTACATGGGAGATAAACGGGGAGTCAATATTGTGCTTCATGATGACAGCATCCTGGCCCTCTTCCCTGAACATATTAATGTACTGGCTCTGCTGTACTTCATCTGTCACATAGTAAATATTTGTCTTCTCCGGTTCTTTCTCTTCTTCGTCTTTCTTGCCGTCCTCTGCAGTCTCCTCTTTTGTTTCCTCAACTACAGTTTCCTCAGCCTCTTTGGCCTCTTCCGGTTTTTCATTGGCTTTGATGCAGTCCTCCAGAGTCAGATACTTGCCGTCGATATTCTTATACAGGATATAATCCATCATTCTCTCTGAGAATTTTGTATCCTTTAAGCAGCCAAATTTGATAAATGGGCTGATATCATCCCAGTATTTTTCATAATTTTCCCTGTCTGTCTTGCACATGCCGGACAGCTTGTCAGCTACCTTTTTGCTGATATACTCAGAGATTTTCTTTACAAATCCGTCGTTCTGCAGCGCACTTCTGGATACGTTCAGAGGCAGGTCCGGGCAGTCGATCACACCCTTTAACAGCATTAAGAATTCAGGGATCACTTCCTTAATATTGTCCGCAATGAACACCTGGTTGTTGTACAGCTTGATGGTTCCCTCAATGGATTCATATTCCATGTTGATTTTCGGGAAATACAGGATACCTTTCAGGTTGAACGGATAATCCATGTTCAGATGGATCCAGAACAGAGGCTCCTTGTAATCCATAAATACTTTTCTGTAGAACTCTTTGTACTCCTCGTCTGTGCAGTCATTGGGATGTTTTGTCCACAGCGGATGGGTATCGCTTAAAGATACCGGGCGTTTATTGATCTTTACTTTGTCCTGAGCCGGTGACACCTCAACGATTTCTTTTTCACCGTTCTCGTTTTCCTTCTCCTCTGTCTTGGCCTCCTCGTGGATATGCTCTACAATTACATCATCCTCTTTCAGGTCCGCCTCGTCAATGGTCTCATATTCCTGCTCTGCGTTAGCTTTGGACAGGAAGATCTCAACCGGCATAAAGGAACAGTATTTCTCAATAATTTCTCTTGCACGGTATTCATTGGCAAACTCCAGAGCATCCTCATTGAGGAAAAGAGTGATCTCCGTACCAACCTCTGTACGGCTGCCCTCACCGATCTCATACTCTGTACCGCCGTCACATTCCCAGTGTACCGGTACGGAATCCTCTTTGTAGGAAAGTGTATCAATGTGCACTTCGTCAGCTACCATGAAAGCGGAGTAGAATCCCAGACCGAAATGGCCGATGATCTGGTCCTCGTTTGTTTTGTCTTTGTATTTCTCCAGAAACTCTGTTGCGCCTGAAAATGCGATCTGAGTGATATATTCTTCCACCTCTTCAGCAGTCATGCCAAGTCCGGTGTCGATAAATTTCAGAGTCTTTTCTTCCGGATTCACGATCACTTCAATTCTGTTCTTATGTCCTTCCGGGAATGTGTACTCACCCATAACCTCTAATTTTTTCAGTTTGGTGATGGCATCACATCCGTTGGAAATCATCTCACGGAAGAAAATGTCATGGTCGGAATACAACCATTTCTTAATGATCGGAAAAATATTGTCGCTATTGATTGATAAATTACCACGCTTGTTAGCCATGATATGCATCTCCTTTGCCTTTTCTCTGTATTCTTGTTATTTATTACAGAAAACCATACTCCGGTTTCTGCTGCTAAAAACAATATTAATACCCATTCGTGAAAAAGTCAAGAGAAAATTAGCACTCATTTAAAGTGAGTGCTAACATTTTTCCCCGGCTATATTCCCGTCTTCCATTCCAGTTCAATATTTTCACATGCATGCAGTGTTATTTTCTGTCTGTCATGATCACCGGACAGTTTTAGACCGGTGATCGCCACGTCCCGCAGCGCATGCCCCGGTTTGTCAAATCCGCATAATTCTATGGCCTTACACGGCACCCGGCTGCCGTCTTTTTCCGTAACCATTCCCGTAAGATAGATATTATCGAACCGGAATCCCTCAAAAACCGGGGGCTGTGGTGCAGCAATGCCGTCATCATTGTACTCCACGGCATGGACCATAATCCTTGGCGCACTGCAGTCCCTGACCCATATGTTTCTTACATAGCCTCCCCGTTTTTCGGTGCCCTTAATTTCAATACCATACCGGGAGCCTGTCAAATCGCAGTCCCAGATGGAAACATCGCTGATTCCGCCGGACATTTCGCTTCCCATAGCTATTCCATGCCCTTTTACGCTTCTGCAGTCAAAGATACGGATGTGCTCACAGGGACGGCTGATCCGGTTTCCCTCCGGGTTCTTTCCCGACTTAATGGCAATGGAATCATCCCCTGTATAAAAAGTACAGCCAAAAATAGTACAGTTCGTCGAGGAATCCGGGTCCCATCCGTCTCCGTTCCAGACTCCCTCTGACCGAAAAACGCAGTCATTGGTAATAATCTGGTCGGAATAAATCATATGTACGTTCCAGCTGGCTCCGTTCATCAAGGTAAGGCCCGATATCCGGATATCCTGGCAGTTGCTGATATTCAGCAGCCTCGGCCTTACCCTTCCGGGTATGGTATCTGCATTTTCATATGCCTCAATCCCGTCACCCAACTCCTTCAGGTACTCCCTGAGCCGCTCCCGTTCAGAACAGATGACCTTCTCTGCCAGTGCCCTGCCGCCGCTGGCGATTGTGCCCTTTCCCCGGATAACCACGTTCCTGCAGCTATAACCGCCAGTATGGTCAAGCTGCCCAAGGTTCAGAAGGCTGCTGTAGCATTCCATCTCCAGTCCTTCAAACCGGCTACTGATCCGCGGCAGATAATCCCCTGGGCGATCCGTCCCCTGGAGAACCGCCCCCTGCTCCAGATACAACTCCATATCACTGTGCAGCCGTAAGGCTCCTGTCACAAAGATACCCGCCGGGATATAGACAAGATCATTCTCTGTACAGTCATCAATCGCCTTCTGTAATACTTCTGTATTCAGGGATTCCCCATCCCCCAAAGCCAGATAAGGTGCTTTGGATACATCCAGCACTCTCTTTTTCTCTCCAGTTTTCAGGGGCAGCGTCCCCAGACTTTCCTCCGGGCCACCGCATTTTAATACACGGACTTCTGCCTGATATTCCCGGCCGTTTTCAAGCCCCTCCATACAATAATGCGTCCTGTCTGTCTCCCCTGCTTTTGTACCGTCAATATATATCCGGTAGAAATCGCCCTTTTCTGCTGTTTCAGGTTTCTCCCAGAACAAGGTAATGCTGTCACTTTCCGTAAAGCCATTAAGCATTCTCCCCATTTTTCTGTCCTCCCCTCTGTTTCCTGTTCCGCAGATAAAAGTAGAGTCCCCAGTCCTGGTCATTGGCGTATGGGTCATAATATGCGCCTGAAATGCCGTTTACACTTTGGGGGAATACATAGGCACAGGAAGCCGAACCATCCGGGAAGATAAGCGGCAGCACGCCTCTTAGAGAATCCTCTGCACGCTTTTCATAGAAGGCATCCCCGGTAATCTGTGCATACAGCAGGAAGACATTTCCTGTCAGGGCACTCCAGTAATGGGGAAATGTGTCCCCGTACAGCTCCCGTTTTCCAAACCAATAGCCATCCCAATGGCGGACTGCATTTTCATAGAGATGGTAATCCGGCTGGGTTCCGTTGAACAGATCCAGGACTTCCATCTGCTCCCTTGCCGCGCGCAGATACTTTCCCTCCCCACTCAGGCAGTAGACTTTTAACAGGACATCTGCCGCAGGCGCCACGATGCTCTGCTCATAATTCACTTCTGACGGCGGATAATCCCGCCCGGTTTTCACCAGCTGGTCAGCATGTGCCCTGAACCAGACTCCCAGTTCTATTCGCTCATTTTCCATCCCTGCTGCCTTCAAAGCCTCATCAATCAGAAGGACAGGAAGGTCTATGGGATAAAATTTGCTCCCGCCTTCTTTATAAAACCGTAATAGTATCCGGTATGCTGTAACCAGATACCGTTTCTCATGGTACTGCCGGTAAAGTTCTGTAAAGAATGTGGCATACCAAGGAAGATTATACTGTCTGGTGTAACTTCCGTCCCGTCCTACATCATTAAATACCTCACCGGTCTCAGGGTCTGCCAGTTCCCTCTCCACAAACCGGATATAGCTTTGGAGACTTTTCTCCAGGTCCTCTGCAATTTCACTGCCATCCTGCAGATATTCAGATAACAGAAGCCCCATACCCACACGTTCCCGGCCGCCGTTATAATCGTTAACCGGACGGTAAACCTGCAGTTTTTCCTCGTTGTCATAGGCAAGATAAGCGCCGTCCAGCTGTCTGAGTTCCCCATAATACTGCTGATGCTCCGCGATAAATCTGCATCTTGCCGCTGCCAGTTTATATGGTTCCTCCTGTACCAGCAGCCTGCATATGGTGCGGATGCCGTCAACGCAGATATGCAGGATCTTTTCCCGGGGAATCCGCGAGGAATACTCTACATGGTACTGCCCATCTTTTGCCATGATCTCAGCTCCATCAACCCAGACATGCTCTGCTTCAAAGGACGGCATAATGCGGATATTTACTTTCTCATCCGGAAAAAGAACATAATGATCAGCCTCCACTTTCACATACTGTCTGTATTTCCCCATCTGTTCATAAAAATCTATCTTACCCTTGTGGGGGAAGACCACCCAGCTAAGCCGTTTCGTCTCTCCCGGCGCAAACTGCATGGCAGACGGATGGAGCCAGAAGCATCCCCTGTCATTGCTCCTGCTGGCAACATTACGGGTTACACTGTAAGATGACAGGCTTCCCTCCTCAACCACCATCCCCAGATGCGGCGCATCTCCGCCCATACGCAGGGCCATGACATAACTTACATCTTCCCCGCAGAAAATATGGGTATGGCATCTGTATTTCATACAAACCTCACTGCTTTCATACTTATCCTGCAGCGGAAAGGAAACACTTATACTGCCTGTATGGGTAAACACCGGCTTATCCTGCCTGTTGTTAAACAGGATTTCCGTATGGATGCAGTCGCCTTGTTTTTTATGGTAAACCTGGTAATCCAGCTCTTTTGGCACTTTCACCGCGGCATAGGGGAAATCTTCCCTCAGCCAGTTCATATGATACCTGTCCTCTTTAAAGATAATCTCTTTTATATGTGTGATTTTTTTCATCATTATCCTCCTGCATAGCTATTCCTCCTATATGATCACTCTTTTACACCTCCAAGTGTAATTCCTGTCACAAAGTATTTTTGTAAAAATGGATAGATACAAAGGACCGGTACCATGGAAATAAATATTTTAGCTGCGTTTAATGTAGTATTTGACATGGATGCCATCTGTTTAATCTGTTCCGCTGTCATCTGGGAAGTATCCAGCTGGAATATCAGCTGTTTTATGTAAGTCTGCAGTGGATAATGCTCCGCACTCGTGGACAATACCAGGCCCTGAAAGAAATCATTCCATTGAGTCACGATGGTAAACAACGCAATCGTCGCCAATACCGGCTTTGAGAGCGGGACTACAACCTGCATAAGAATACGCCACGGCCCCGCCCCGTCTATCATAGCTGCCTCTTCCAGTTCTTTCGGAATATCCTGAAAGAAATTGACCATCAGAATCAGATTGAAAACGGGTATACCACCGCAGACCGCCAAGCCAAATACACTGTTGGTCAGCCCATATGCTTTCATGGTAATATACCATGGGATCGTTCCTCCTGAAAACAGCATACAGAAAACAAATATCCAGAGGAGTACATTTCTCGGTGCAAATTCTTTCTTTGTCTTTGCAAGGGGATAGGCCGCCAGTGTAAGTACGGGCAGGGTTATGGCAAGCGAGGCCAAAACCCTCTGGACTGCCACCCAGAATGATATAAAAAAGTTCTTTTCTTTCATGATCTCTCTATAGGCATTCGCCGTAAAATCCACCGGCCAGAATGCCACTTTTCCGGCCTCAGCAGCCGCCTTTGAGCTGAATGATACCGCCAGGTTATATACCAGCGGAAGCAGGCAGCTCAGCGCGGCCAGAATCAGAATAAATGCAAAGAACGCTTTTAGAACGGCTGCCCCCTTTGTTTTCTTTTCTACCATAATGGCACCTCCTAAAATATCCTGTAATTTGCTTTTTTATAGGCAATATAGTAAGAACCTGAAATAAGTCCAAAACCGATGACCGATTTCAAAAGTCCCACTGCCGTTGCCAGAGAGAACTGCATATCCGTCAGGCCGACTCTGTAAACCCAGGTATCAATAATATCACCTGTGGAATATACCGCCTGGTTATAAATATTATAGATTTGGTCAAATCCGGCATTCAGGATATTTCCCAGGGCCAGAATTGTCATCAGGACAATGATCGGCTTAAGTCCCGGCAAGGTAATGTGTATCATCCTCTGAAACCGTCCCGCACCGTCAATGGCAGCTGCTTCATACAGGGCCGGGCTGATACCGGTTAAAGCCGCAAGGTATACAACCGCATTGAAGCCGAATTCTTTCCAAACATCCGTCCCCACGGCAAGCCCCCGGAACAGTTCCGGCTTCCTGAAAAAGGCAATGGGGTCCATGCCCAGAGATGACAGGACGCCATTGATAGGGCCGTAAAGCCCAAACACGTCCAGAAGTATTCCTCCCATGACTACCCATGAGATAAAATGAGGCAGATACACGATTGTCTGTACACTCCGCTTAAAGAATACATTCTTAATCTCATTCAGAAGCAGCGCAAAGATAACAGGCACCGCAACATTCAGTAAAAGTTTGAATACGGCAATCACGATCGTATTTATGAAAATACTGCTTACGTCCTTCATCTCAAACATATAGTGGAAATTTTCCAATCCAACAAACCCGGAATGCAGAATTCCTTTCCCCGGATTATAATCCTGAAATGCCATTACAATCCCAAACATAGGGACTATATTAATGCAGACCATCCAAACCAGTGCCGGGATCACCATAATCCAGTAAATTCCTGTTTTTGATCTAAATAAGTTTCCTTTTCTGGTATTCAATTTCCTACCTCCCTTTTAGCAAGAAACAGCCGCAAATATCACGGCTGTCTCAAAGCACTGTCCTATTTCATTATATGACCTATCCTATTTTTTCATTGTCTCCTGCACCTCAGCGGTAATCTCATCTCCGCCTTCAGCTTTCCACTCTTTCACAAAAGTGTCAAAATCATCTAAGGAAGCTTCTCCGATAATAATCTTCAGGAAAACTTCATCCTCTTTCTTCTTAAGGTTTGCCCACTTCTTCTCCATGGTCTCGGTCTGGCTGTAAATCAAACTGTAAGTTTGATTTACAATGCCTTCCTCCTTGGCATCCACCACACATTCATATCCTTTCAGGAGAGAATAT
The DNA here is from genome assembly GCA_002270465.1 of Blautia hominis. GTDB lineage: Bacteria > Bacillota > Clostridia > Lachnospirales > Lachnospiraceae > Blautia > Blautia hominis. The sequence continues at coordinate 295,208 of NQOF01000006.1, read as the reverse complement.
AAACGTCCAAAATCTGTAGGAGTCTGATCCCAGCTGCCAATACGCAAATCGTCATATGGAGGCTGTAAGCATTGCTCCAAAGTTTCAAAATCATGATCCAGCAGCTTGTAATTGATGGGGTCGTATTCAGGAACTTCTTCACCATCCATCTTTGCCCGCAGCGCTTCCACGGAAAAAGAACACTCATCATAAGGGGTAATCACCACTCTGCCGGGATAATATCCTGCATCCAGTTTTGTCTCAGCCGCAAATTTTCCCTCGTCTCTGCGCAGGAAACTATTAAGCACGAATGCTGCTTCAGGATGCTCATAACCTTTCCTGACAACGCAGAAGCTTCCGCCTACACCCCCTTGTTTCGGATACCACTGCCCGTCTTCTGCCAGAGGACCTGCAAATGCCTGCCAGTCAGCCTCAGGGTCATTTGCCAGGCCGTCTTTTACGTTATATCCATTCCACCAGGGGGAGAATAAAATTCCTGCTTTTCCGCCCTTCCAGGCTTCATCCGCATCTTTCCTGACACCGATTTCCTGATCCAGAATTCCATCCTGATACATTTTCTGCAGTTCGCCAAGGGCTGCTTTTGTTTCCTGGGTAGTAGAACCGTACACCGCTTTTCCGTCTTCCCCTTCAATCCAAAATCCCGGCCAGGATTTATATGCCTGGAAAATACCGTCCAGGTTATTCATATTGTTTGTGGAAGATATAAAATCATTATAAAGCCTGTTATTCACTGTAGGACCTAAAATCCCGATGGTATCCTCCCCACCCATCTGGTTGTCCACAAATGCCTTTGCCACTGTTTCCAGTTCCTCAATGGTTGTAGGTACTTCCAAGTTGAGTTTTTCGAGCCAATCCATGCGAATCCACATATTGTTATAACCGTCCGCCTCTGCCTGGACATTTGGCAGGGCATACAGTTTTCCGTCAAATGTGGCTGCTTCCAGCGCTTTCCCATCTGTGGCATTAATATTGTCTTTTATGATATCTGATGCATATGTATCATAATAATCGGTAAGATCCTCCAGCATATCTGATTTTACCATCTTGCGCAGCTCCTGCTCATTCACAACTAAAATATCCGGCAAATCATTTGAAGCTATGGCGAGGTTCAGCTTCTGCGTATAGTCTGCATTTGACGCTGACCATTTCACCTTAGTGTCAATGTTCATATTTTCTTTTACATAACGGGTGTAATAATTGTCTGTTGCGGATTCCCCTTCTGGTATTGGCAGAGTCGGGTTGATAGACTGTACAATCTCCACTGTGACAGGCTCCTTGTATTTCCCAAAGGGACCGGGATTTCCTTCTTCATCCACCGGAAGATTATCGCCTGCTGCTGATGTGTCTTTTTTGCCACTGTCATTCCCGCCGCATCCGGCTAATCCAGTCACTGCCATCGCACAGGCCAGCAACACCGCAAGGTAACTTTTTCTCTTCATTATTACTTCCTCCTCTTTCTTTTGATGGTATCATTATAAGATTTTTCATCCTGCATTTGGACTGATATGGTTAATGGAAAGGTGGATTTTTTTGCTTATTTTAAATCCTGTGTTTAAAATTGTCCACCATCCCGTACAAATAGTCCACCTGTCTTTCCACTCATTTTATTGCTATTTGCATTACAGCGTTTTATAATAATTTCAAACCAATGATGATAGAGAGGTGCTTTCCCATGTCACGACTAAAAAACAGCCTGTCTCTGAAAAAACGGATTTTTGTCTTCTTTTTTGGCGTCCTGATTTTAATTGCCAGTGTCTATACATTTACGTTCAGCAGATTCATCACCCGTTTTACGGAAGAACGTCTGGATACGGATTATGAAAATATTGTATCAGAAACCTGCGATGCTGTGGAAAATGCCCTCTGGAATCTGACGCTTACTTCCCAGCAGATACTGGAAAATGAAGAGATTCAGAAAACAGCGGCCAGTTACCAGAACTCCCCGAACCTCTATGCAAAGAAGGACAATTATACCCTTCTTTTGGATACCGTATCTTCGCTCACCATGTCCAACACAGATATCGGGCTTATTTACCTCTACGACACATCCGAACAAGACTTTATATACAGCAGCCTGCCAGTTACCGGCACAGCCGAATCAGAGCCTGTCCTCTACCAGAATACAGTATTCTGTTTCCGCGGTCCATGCAAGAGCCAGAGCGACTTTTTTGGCAATCCGGTGCTGATCCTCAACCGGACAGAAGACATACCTGGCGGCAGCCCGGTTACTTTATCTGTAGAGTCCGGCATTTACACTCTGGAAAGGCCTTTCAGTGCCGCAGCGCAGAAATCCGCTTATCTGATGTTTACAGATAACGAAAATAAGCTTCTGTACAGCACGCTTCCGGAAGAACAGGATTCAGAGGCACTGCTGAAAGAACTTCTGGGCGGCTCCGCCAGGGAATACCGCTCTTTCAGCAAGGAAAGTTCCCAGGGCTGGGGAGTACACATAGTGATACCTGCGTTCATATATACAAGGGACTACAGATCTGCCCTGCAGGCATTCATACTTCAGACAGTGCTGCTTGCTGTCCTGGTGGGGGTTTTTGCCTTGTACTTCTGGAAAACCATATATAAACCCCTGCAGTTATTTGACCGTCAGCTCTCCTGTCTTCTTTCTGATGAGATTCCGGCTGAACAGATGCATTCATCCATCCCGGAATATGACAATCTGCTGAATAAAATCCTTGTTCTCCAGAAGCAGATCCAGGAGATGCTAAAACGTGCTGTCCTGCAGGAAAAGCGCCACTCCCGTATGCAGCTTGAGAAACTCAGGGCCCAGATCAACCCGCACTTCCTGATGAATACGCTGAATACCCTGCATTGGATGGCGCTTATGAACCACCAGACCGATATTGATAATATTACCCAGGCTCTTTCCCATCTGCTGAGCTATAATCTGGACAAACAAAGTCATTCTACAAACCTGGGAAATGAACTGAATGCGCTGAAGGAATATGTGACATTACAAAAAGTCCGCTATCTGTTTGACTTTAAGATTGTTTCACCCCAGGAAGCTGCGTCGCTGATGTATCCCTGTCCTAAATTCATACTACAGCCGCTGATTGAAAATGCTCTCAGCCACGGTTACCGTGAACATATGGACATCACACTTACGGTAAAAACGGACGGACAAATGGTGGAACTGACTGTTAAGGATACCGGCACCGGAATCCAACCGGATATGTTAAAGAAACTGCAGTGTCTGTCTCCCATAGAAAATACGGCTTCTGCCACCGGCATTGTGCCTGATACAGACAAAGTCCAATTTGGAATCGGACTGCAGTATGTGATTCAGAGTCTGAATGATTTCTACAAAGGGGATTATAAATTTGAAATTGGCAGCATACCCGACGAGGGAACTGTCATTACCTTAAAAATTCCTAAAATTAAAGGAGGGGGCTATTATGCTGAGAATACTGATTATTGATGACGATGTGCTTACCAGGAAAGGTATCCAGACGCTGATGCCCTGGGCCGCCCACAATATGGAGATAGTCGGGGAGGCCTCAAATGGGAAAAACGCCCTTGAATTTCTGGAGAACCACGAAGTTGACCTGGCTCTGGTGGATTTAGACATGCCTGTAATGGATGGCATCACCTTTATCCAAAGGGCTAAGGAATCTTATCCGAACTTAAATTATGTAGTGCTCACTGTCCATACAGAGTTTGAATATATCCAGAATGTACTGCGTCTGGGAGCTATTGACTATATTGCCAAGACACAGTTTGACCAGGAAAATTTTGATCTGATACTGGAACGGATTAACGCCAGCGTATCCAAAAAACTGGCGGCCTCCCTGAACACCCAGGATATCAACTGGAAAAAAAGCCAGATACTCTATCCTGAAATGTATGCTCTCATCAGCATGGAATCCGAAAATGACGACCATATCATACAGTTCTGGGATCTGAATCATCTCTCCCAAAACCTGGAAATCTATGAACTGATACCAGGATGCTGGATCTTCTCCTCAGACAAGAAAGAGTTTGATTTTCCAAGTTCTTTCCCTAATACTACTTTGCTGAGTATTTCTGATGTCAGCGGCATGACTTATGAAGAACTGGGCAGGCTGCTCCGAAACTATAAGACGGAACAGTTCTTTTATGACTATCAGCCATTGCACGCCATCAATTATAAGAGGGCCTATGAATTAAAGGAAGAGAAATATATCACCGACGAAATAGATTTAGACAGATTAAAAGAGGAATGGAGTTCACTAAACTGGATATATGAGAATGCACTTTTTGACAAGTTCAAAATCGACTTAAAAAACAGCAAGCTGAAGTATTCTAAATTATACCACCTGCTGCTTTCTTTGGAAAATATATGGAATACCTCCTACGGGAAACTTTCGGGGGAATCTGTAAAACTGCCTTCTGTATTTCATTGCTGGAAAGAAGTTGAAGACTGGCTGTCACAGCTTTATGAAAAAAGCAATATGTTCAGCGCTTCCTCCAAATATTCTATGGAGGTAACGCAGAACATACTCGCCGCAAAGCTATATGTGGATTCCCATCTTTCTTCATCCTTCGAGACATCCGAAATCGCCAGGAACGCCCATATGAGCTATGGCTATTTCAGCCGCTGTTTCCATGATATCATTGGTATCCCTTTCAGCGAATACTGTACACAGATGCGTATTAATAAAGCTAAGGAATATCTGCTCCATACATCCAATTCTGTCCAACAGATCTCCTGTGATGTAGGGTACAGCGACGAAAAATACTTCAGCCGTATATTCAAGAAGCAGACTGGGTTAAGTCCCAGTGAATTTAGGAAACCCTCCCATTAACCGGAGGGTTTCCTATAAAATTGCACCCCATACAGTAATACGGACTAAAAAGGGCCGTTTCACAATGACTAGTTGATATCCTATATCGTGGAAGGATTCTCCTAAATACTCAAAATAATGATGCTCTCTTGCAGCTGCCTCCTGTAACCTCAACGAGACGGTCATGAAGCAGTAATACCTGTTCTTTTGTCAAAACAGGATCCATGTATTGTCAGCGTCTGGCTGTTTATGATCATTACAGCCCATAAGGACAGCCATTGCAAAAAATAACGATCCGCATAAAAGCCATAATCTTCTGGTAATCTCATATCACCTCTTCCTTAAACATTTTACACTCCGGCGGGAGCTGCCTCTCTTTTACTTTTTCCACGGACGTTTTTTACCCGTCCATCCTTTTTCACGCCAGTAATCTGCGTCTGCCTCATTCCAGCCGTTTTTTTGTACATGTCTCATAACACCAAAGAATGCCTTTGTTTTTAAAGAGGGTCTGACATTGCCATAATTTTTTCTGATCTTTCGAGCCAGAGATGAAGTTTTCTTTTCAATACGGTGTTTTATCTTGTCGTCAACCCGATTCCATGAGACTTCCTTAACCGCTTCCCCATATTTATAGGTCTTTCCAATTCCCCAAAAGAATGTACTGTCCGCCATATCCTTATTCGTACTCCTCATGCCTCCGCCTGCTGCTGTTGAAATACAGACTGCCTGCTTGTGAAACATTTTTTCTTCTGGACGATGTACCAGCCATCTATAGCCATAATGGTCTAAAAAGACCTTCATGGCGCCTGTAGCGTGAAAAACATATACAGGGCTGGCCAAAATGATCACATCGGCGTTATCCAGGGCTTCTGTAATGGGCTTCAGACTTTCGTAATGAGGACATAACGTTTCAGATTTCTCAAAACAATTGGTGCACCCCACGCAAAAAGAGCGAAAATCCCTCGGCAGAAAAAATTCCGTAACCTCACCTTTCAACTTTTCGGAAAGTATTTTTGCAATATGATAAGTTGAACCTTTATGACTCTGTCCATGTACGATCGTTATATTCACTGCCGAATCCTCCATTTAAATTTTAACTTTCTAACGCTGTCTCAACTGCTCGTTTTGCATGGATCAGAGTTGTATCAAAAACAGGCAGTGAAGAGTCAGACGGATGAATGAGGAGTCCAATTTCAGTACATCCGAGGATGACACCGTCCGCTCCCTTGTCCTTCAGCCTATCAATGATCTTTTGGAATTTTTTGCGGGATTCCTTCCTGATCTCCCCTATGCAAAGTTCACGGAAGATGATCGCATTGACCGTATCAATATCCTCTTCCTCCGGTATTATTACATCTATGCCTCTGTCTATCAGCTTTTGCTTATAAAACTCTTGTGTCATAGTGTATTTGGTTCCTAATAAACCCACTCTCTGAATATGACATTTTTCAAGTTCTTCTGCTGTGGCATCGGCTATATGTATGATAGGAATATGTATCATTGATGATATCTGAGGAACTACTTTGTGCATGGTATTTGTACAGATCAAAATAAAGTCAGCACCGGCTGCTTCCAACCCCTGCGCCGCTTTGCCAAGTATATCTCCGCTCTTTTTCCAGTCACCGCTTGACTGACATTTTTCAATTTCATCAAATTCTACGCTATAAAGAATGATTTTCGCAGAATGAAGTCCTCCAAGTCTATTTTTCACTTCTTCGTTTATGATTCGATAATACGGAACTGTGCTCTCCCAGCTCATTCCGCCAATTAGTCCGATCGTTTTCATTTCAGGCACTCCTTAACCTCTTATTTTCCGGCTTTAAAAAGTATATTCAGCTATGCAGCCGCTCTATGATGCTATTTATATTTTCTTCAACGGGCAAGGTCCCATCCACATGTATGACAGGACAGCGCAAGGCTTGTACCCATTCTTCAACCTCATCCTCTGTTCTGGATCTGACCATATCAAAAAATGCACGTTCCTGTTCATATAAAGTTCCACCGGACAGCATTCTGCTGCCGAATTTTTGAAAAGAACGATTTTTCACCCTTTGCAGCCGAATATTTTTTGGTACGTCAATGACCACTGCATATTGATAAAACGGTAGGATATCTTTCCCGTAATCCCCTTTCACAGCGGCAAAGACAAAGTTTTCGTGTGTACTGATCTCATGCAGCAGAAGTTTTTCCACTTCTTCACGGGATCGTGGCGATGCATAAATATAATGAGCGTCTGTTTTTGGAAAAAACAAATCTTCATTATCAATAAAATGAAAACCCAGTTTCTCTGCCAACGCTTTTCCCAGTGTACTCTTTCCGGCACCATTTAAGCCGCATATCATAATCCCTGTTCCCATTCATATCTCTCCGTTTCCTGATCTCTATCCACCGTCACTTTTTAGCAGACCTGGCATTTTCCATATCGCTGCACAAAAGTTCTTTGCTTTCGACCGGTGAACAGAACAGATTCAGTTTTTATTATACGCCCCTTAAGGGCGCAATGCAAATTTCTATGGGAAACAATACCACACCGTTTTGTGTTGACACCATACCGGAGAAACCCTACAATCAAAATGTAATAAGCCGCCTAATGTAAAGTATGAAATACACACAGGTAAAAATATATATGGACAGAAAAAAACTTGTTGATCAGATTATTGATCATATAATACAGCATTTAGATGATGATTTATCACTTGATTCCATATCTGCTCAGTTTTATATCTCAAAATATCATTTTAGCCGGATATTTAAGGAAGAAACCGGTGAAAGCATCTATGCATTTATTAAACGCTGTAAAATTGACCAAAGCGCAATTGATATGAAACTAAATCCAATGAAAACAGTAACTGACATCGGATTAGATTACGGATATAGTTCTTCCAATTATAGTTCTGTATTCAGAAAACACCATGATACTTCTCCTTCTATGTTTCGGCAGTCAATCCCAACTCATAGTATGCCTGTTCCTTTTTCCCCTGCACGAACGGCTCACTTTAAAACTGCGGAGGAATATGCTGCCCAAATCGAAATCCAAGAGTCCCCTGACCTTTTTGTGATCTATGAACGTTTTATCGGAAATTATGTGGACATTGAAAAAAACTGGTATCTCTTTTTAGATAAGTATAAAGCGTTTATGAATGAGAGGACCATTCTGGCAGAACGTTTTTTTAATGATCCTGCTATTACAAACGCTTCTCAATGTATCTGCGATATTTGTATGACAGTTGGGCAGGACTGCACGCTTGATAATGTCATGTGGATAAATGGCGGCAAATGGATCGTGTATCATTTCCAAGGAGAGATCAAGGACATTTTCGAGACATTGCAAGGAGTTTTCAACGTTTGGCTGCCGGGGAGCGGTTATAAAATGGCAAAACGGTATGGTTTAAATATTTATCGCCATATTGACCGAGGCTGCCATCAGGTTGTCATGGATTTATGCATACCCGTTTCATAAAAGCAAGAATTCAGAAGTCAACAAGTGACTTTCTTTCTATAATCAGAAGTACCAAGAAATACTTCTATAAAGAAAGAGAGTCATTTTTTATGCCGTCAGATGAAAATGATATTCATAATCAGAAATAATAGAAGTCTGTCTCATCCATCAAATGAAAGAAAAAGGAGAAAACTATGTTTGATATAAGGAAAATTCAAGAGAATGTAATTTACAATTCTGTCCTGGCAGAAAGCAATGCAGATGCAGCCAATGAAGTCGTGTACGGCAAAGAGCGGTCCGCAAATGGAGAAAGTAATGCTGATTGGGTAAAATCTGCAATGAACCGATTGGAAAACCGTTTTGACCGTCAAACGATAAAAAAAATACGCATGAACTGCCAATGTGGTTACGGGATGGAGGAAAAGCTTGCGCTTGTAAGAGAGCTGATGTCCGGTGCATCAAGCATAGAAGAATTTGCAAATTCAAAGAAAGCTGAGGCTGCCGGGCTTTTTTGCAAAAACGGGGAACTATATCTGCGGTTTGATTTCTGCCCCTGCCCTATGCTTGCAGAAGTGGATAGATTAGAGACAAATACATGGTGCCAGTGCACTACCGGTTACAGTAAAGTCCTTTTTGAAAAAGCGTTTGCCTGCACTGCGGATGTGGATTTACTAAAAAGTATAAAGATGGGCCATGATATATGCCTTATGAAGATCATTCTCCATAACCCACTCTGGCAATAACATAAGTCCATGGCAATTGATATAAAATTAATACATACCGTCGTATACAAAAATATTGCTGCGAAAACAGGACAACTATGAATAAACCATAGTTGTCCTGATTTCACTTGCCGTCGACGCCGATATATCCTGTGATCTTGTAAAAGGATCTTATAATAAAAGCGTTCTCTCCATCTCCTCAAAATTTATCTCTTTTTTATCCCCGTTTTTTAATCCGATCACCGTTGTCCCATAGCTTCCGTTTTTCCTATAATCATCATACTCCAAATAAGCAACCGGAAAGATTTCATCCTCTGTAAAATCATCATGGCTTTCCTTAGTGATGACCTGCGAGAGCAATAGATATGGCTCAAATCCGCCATATTGTTTATCCAGCTTCGTTTCAGCATAAACTATGATCGATTTTTCCGAATCCGGATCACTGCCCTCACTATGGACGTATTTTAGTTCGTTCCACCCCTGATAAATGGTCATGGCCAGCTGTTTCTCTCTGCCAGTAAAATCTCTTCCCTTTAGGATCATTGCTTTCCCCACTCCATCTGTCTTTTCCATTATCTGTGTTCCATTGTCAGGAAATCCGTATGCACCCAGTGTAAAGGCAACGGGCCGTCTGAACAATCTGTGTTTATCTGCCCGAAAAATACCATGGGGTACAGGGAAATCAGCTAAATTCATGGCCTGTATCCACATGGACTCCTTTTGCAGATTGTAGTCAAAGAACTGTCTTCTGTAAAGTACGCCGCCCCTGCTGCCATTCCAAAATGTCACGTTAGCTTTCTGTACCTCATCTGATGCCAGGTCCTTCAGTACATACTGCTGAGCCTCCACATTCCGGACTTTTACACCTTTTTGACACGGAGCTGCTTCCCAGGGATATTTCGTATTGAAACATAATTTTGAGTAATTCCACATGCCATGATCGTCATTCCGGTCCTTTACAACCTTGCCTGTGCGTAAGACGGTTTCCCCATTGGCCTGATGATTGGTAAAACAGAGAGCAGGGCCGTCAAGTACAGTCTCTTTTACCTCATTTTCCTCCATCACCTCCCACGTGCCGTTCTCCTCTTTTGCTGTCCAGAATGGATGTTCCGCGGGCAGATGCAGACACAGGAATGCCTTTCCCAGCCACAGGGGAGATTCCGCACAGGAATAGGCCTGCACCAACGGAGAGAAGGTTCCGTAAAAGCCAAGCGTCGGAATCCCTTCAAAAAGAAAATCCTCTCTGGTCAAAAACTGCAGCAACGAACCCGAAGAAATCCGCCTGGCAACTCCCGGGTTAACGGACGGGTTCTGCAGGAACATGTTTGCATCAAATGCACTGGTAGCTGCATTGCGGTAAATATTGCTTCTTCCCCACATATTGGTGAATCCGTCCCGGTCAAAAAAGTCCGGATAGGTCATCATCAACTGATTAGAGTTACGTTCAAATTTTCCGGCTATCTCCGGCATATGTTCATATCCATACCACAAATTCCACAGCGGTCCATAGACATTAAAAGCCCAGCATGAATAATAATCAAAAGAATGGCCATCCCTATACCAGCCATCCCCCACATAATAATTAAGGACAGACTGCGCATGGTCAAGCATGATATCTTCCCGGATAGGATAGCCTTCCATATGCAGAAATGCCATATCCAGCATATTAAACAGACGCCAGTTCTGCGGTACTGTATTTGCATGGGCAAAACTGCTGATGAATCCGGCAATCTTATCTTTCTCTTTTTTTGTATAAGTATCCCATATTTTTTCTCTGCTGATCCATAGACAGATGACCAACGCGCAGGTTTCTACCGTCTGCTGGAATGCCCGAAATGGATCTTCATGATCTGTTAATTCCTGTAAGTCTTCATATGTACCGACATATAATTCATCATCTTTTGTACAGATCCGAAGTATCTGTTTTTTATAATACTCTCTGATATTATATCCGCTGACCACTATATCCGGTTTGTTATCAACCAATGGCGCAGCTATAAAAAAGGAACGGGCCAGACCTTCAAATATTTCTGCCCTTCTCTCCGCTTCCAGGATTTTCTCAGCAGCATTTATGTGAGGATATGTGATCGTCGTCTCCTTGCGGGGCATGACTATCGGGGCATCCTCTGATTTAATATTCTGAAATATGCCTGTGAGCAGATATTCCGCTGCTTCCAGCCAGCTTTCCCTGGTCAGCCCTGTATAGGGGCTGCGTTCGTAATCCACAGTCTTAGGTTGAAATATCATCCTTTGATCACCTACCATATAAAAAGTTCTTCTCCTGTCAGTTTCCAGATCGCTTCAATAAAAAAGTAATCTCCATAAATGATGGCAAATTCATGCTTATCATCTGAAAATGCCGCCGTACACTTTTCCAATATATGATCACACTTCAGGGACCAGTTACATCTTTCATTTGCTAAAAAATGCAATAAGTTTATGGCTGTTTTTTTGTATTTCTCTCCACTTTTTACTATTTTGCTCAGTTCAAGCATGCCGCAGGCAGCTATGGCCGCTGCAGTGGAATCTTCCCAAGTACAGTCCGGAGGCTGTCTGAAATCTACCGGTATGCCACCCTCATCCGGTATGTTTTCCCTAAAGTAGTCCGCTGTTTTTTCTGCACTTTGGAGATACCCTTCCTCCTTTGTATATAAATAGCTCAGCACAAATCCATAAATTGCCCATGCCTGTCCCCTTGTCCATGTGGAACCCTGTCTGTATCCCTGCCCTCCATGAGAGGTGAGGAATTCACCTGTGGCCGGATGAAATTCTACAATATGATTCACAGACCCGTCTTCCCTGATAAAATACTTCATGGCTGTCTGTGCATGAATCTTGGCGATCTGACCATATCTGGGGTCTTTTGTCAGATCTGATGCCCAATATAAAAGCGGAAGATTCATCATACAGTCTATGATCGCCCAGCCTGCCCGGCTGCCATCCCTTTTATCATTCCAGGCTCTCAAAAATCCACCTGCCATGTTGAACCTGCCGGCCAGATTATCGGACGCAAGCATGAGCCGGTTATAGGATGCCTTGTCGCCGTCTATTCTGTAATGGGCCCCTGATGTAGGAAGCCATTTGAATCCGCTGTCATGGTCCATCCCCATATGTATCATCAGATTTCTATCCAGCTTCTCTTCCACTTCCAGGGCTATTCCCCTGTAAAGTTCATCTCCGGAAGCATGATATAACTGCCACATAATACCGCCCCAAAACCCATTGGTCCACCAACAGATATTTTTATCTGTCAGGTCATCAAAACAGCCATTTTCTGTTGTATACGGAATCTTATGCTGATTTCTTTCTGCAACGACTGCCATCTTGCTCTTTATCTTTCCGGAAATCTCCTGTGCCCAAAGAATCTCTCTTTCCATGTTCTGTCTTCCTTTCTGCTTTCTTTATATCAGCCTTTGATACCGGATGTAGCAATTCCCGCCACAAAATATTTTTGAAGTGCTAAAAATACGATCAATACAGGAACCAGAGATATCACCGCCCCTGCCATCATCAGTCCATATTCACTGGAATACTGCCCGATGAATCTTTGAAGCCCAATCTGGATCGTCTTTTTTGTTTCTGTCTTCAAGTAAATGGTCGGCCCCAGATAATCGTTCCAGGTTGACACAAAAGTGAAAATTGTCAATGTTGCCAGCGATGGCTTGGACAGAGGGAGCATGATCCTTGCATAAATACCATACTCGCTCATACCGTCAATTCTGGCTGCCTCACAAAGGGAATCCGGTATTCCCATATAAAACTGTCTCATTAGAAAAACGCCGAATGCGGAAAATGCCTGTAAAATCACCATCGCTAAAAGTGTATCATTCAGTCCCATTTTCCTCATCATTAAGAACTGAGGAATCATATAGACCTGCCAGGGCATGGCAATGGTAGAGATATAGGCCATGAAAAGGGTCTTTTTGCCTGAAAACTCCATTTTTGCAAATGCATAGGCAGCGAATGAGCTGGTAAACAACTGAAGTGCCGTAACGGTAACTGTCAATATTATTGTATTTTTTATAAATGTCCACAGTGGTATCCTGCTCCAAATACTTATATAATTGCTCCATTTGGCATTCTCCGGTATGAGCACAAAGGGGTTCATCTGAAATACTTCCCTGTCTGTTTTAATAGATGCGGAAAGCATCCAGACAAAGGGCAGCACGGTAACAATAATAACTGTCAGCAGCAGAACATATATTATGATCCTGCTTATTTTCTTATTGAAACTTATGGAATGCATAGTCTTCCTCCCGCTTAATCATTAGAAAATTTCGATTCATTTTTAAACTGTACCAATGTAACTGCCAGAACAATAAGGAACAAGCAGATTGCAGCTGCAGACGCATAGCCTAAGTCCCAGTTGGTAAATGCCTTTGAATAAATAAAGGATACCAATACCATAGATGATGTTGACATATTGTTTGTACCGGATAACAAAACCGCCGTATCATAAATCTTAAAGCATCCTATGGTAAGTATGATAACAACGAAAAAAGTTGTAGGCCTTAACTGCGGCCAGGTTACATATCTGAATTTTTGCCATCTTCCGGCACCGTCCAGTTCAGAGGCTTCATAAAGATCATTAGAAATCCCCTGAAGTCCTGCCAGGTAAATAACCATGTAATATCCCATGGATTTCCACAGAGAAAACAAGATATAGGAAACAATGATCAGTCTTCCGCTGAACCATTGAGGCAGTGCATCGCTCTGAAACAGATCAAATAATATTGAATTCACAGGACCCTTTGAAGGGTGAAATAACATTCTCCAAACTGTGGTGACAGCGATGATAGAACTGACATAAGGAAAACAGGCTACTGCTCTGATAAATCCCCGTCCTTTTATTTTCTGATTCAAAAGGATCGCCAGGCCCAGAGCCACGATCATTGTAATCGGTACTGTTCCAAGACAGTATAATAACGTGTTAAGCAATGCATTCAAAAAGAACTCATCCTTGGCTAAATTAACAAAGTTATCAAATCCCACAAACTTTGCGGGGTTGCTTCCATCCCACTGGCAGAATGCCATATATACGGCAACTACTATAGGCACTAATGTAAAAACAGCAAAGCCTATAAAATTTGGTGCCAAAAAACTATATGCCACAAGATCATTTTTTCGTTTTCTCTTTTTTTCCTTCTCACTAAGAGTCTGTACTTTCATAAATATACCTCGCCTCTAAACTTCAAACAGGGCCCCGGCCTCATTGCCGCACCCTGTTTGATTCCCCTGCTATCTATTGAATTTTAGCAGTTTCTTCATTCATTTTAGAAATCCCTTCCTCAACTGTACATTCACGGTTCATTATCATCGCATGGTACGTTCCTAACACTTCATTGATTTGAGATAGTTCTTTGCCATAGGGTGCTTCCAAATACATTTTTGTTACAGTAAGAGCTTCTTTTGTCTGTTCATCTTGCGGAAATCCCTCCATAGATAAGATTTCTTCTATGATCTCGTCATTACTGATCGCAGGGAAATTACCGGTTTTAGCTAATATTTTGGCCCCCTCTTCACCTGTTACCCAATTGATGAACTTCCATGCCTCATCCTTATTTACTGATTCTTCCGCGATAGTAAGACCTGTAATGGCACCTAAAGTTGTCCCCGGTTCCACACCCTCTGCATGTGGATAACTTGCAATTCCCCAATTACCGCAGAGTTCGGGGTCAAACTCTCCACTTGAAAGCTTTGTAAGCAAAGTGGTCACAGCCCAGCTTCCCATATTCATCATTGCAACGTTTCCATTTGAGAAGGCCGCTGAATAGTGAAGCCCCTCTGTTATCAGATCGGAATATTTCATGCAGATGCCATCTTCTTCCTGTTTTAATACCATTTCATAATATGGCTTCATAAAATCATACTTTTTATCTAATATACTATGTGTTCCATCTAATGTTCCCAACAGTTGTACCGTTGATGTCCATGGATGGTAATGAGCACCGTACACCTCTGAACCAAATGTAGTGTCCGCAACAGAACGTGCTAATTCATCGTACTCTTCCCATGTCATATCATTAGAGGGATATGAGACTCCCTTCTTATCAAAAATGTCTTTGTTATAAAAAATCCACCAGACATCACTTCTAAATGGAAGTTCATATAATTTGCCATCTACAGCCACCTGTTCTGTAACCCCATTAAATTTAGTAAGATCCACACCGGATTCCTCTATGTATTCATCCAGAGGGATGATAGCATTTTTTTCAACTAATGTTGCATAACTGGCAACGTCTTTAATACTTACAATATCTAACTCTGTACCACTTCCGGACAATTCGGTAGCCAGAACATTGGAATAGTCATTAGAGCCAAAATCCACGCATTCTATCTCGATTCCAGGATTGGCCTTCATATATTCTTCCGCCAGATCTTCCCAGTATTCTATAAGACTATAATCCCAAACTGCCCATTTTAAATGTACCTTACCTGTCTCTCCATCAGATTTTGCACTAGCCTTTTCTGCTCCGCCGCATCCGGTCAATGCCACGGACAAAACCATCGCTGTAGTTAAAAGCACACTGATAAACCTTTTTTTCATAATTCCCTCCATTTGTGATTTTTTTCAATAAGATAGTCAGAAAGGCGCTGTTAACGTGCACCTTGCCCCAATAATATAGCCTGCTATTTGATCATATATGATTTTTTTTGGTTGCTTTGTATGATTATCCTGTATTTCTTACAAGTTATATAATACAATATTGACAACCACATCTTAATATCCTATAATGTAGAAAAACTAACTTATTCTGTTATGTAGTAAGGAGAATCTTATGTATCAAGTAATACGCGGGGGATACGAAACAAAGCATCCCAACTCTTTTGTCCGTTCCTGTCCTGTGGGAATTCCAAATTATCTACTGCTCATCATACATACGGCCGGACAATTTCAGATCGGACAGGACATTACCCATATCACACCAGGGCATGCACTACTTATTTCTCCCAATACTTCTTATCGCTATGGCAACCCTCAGGGTGCCTATATTGATGACTGGCTGCACTTTTCCGTAAGCAGCACCATAGATTTCTCCAAGGTTTTTCCCATGACAAACCAGTTGTTTCCCGTGAGCGATACAAAAACCCTGACCCAATTGATCAAACAAATATTATGGGAGGCTTCTTATACGAAGCCTCCCTACTTGAAACAAAATATTGATTCTTTTTTTACGATACTTATCAACCATCTTCTGGCTTCATACGGAAGCAAAGATATGATCACTACTGCCTCTTTATCTTATGAATCTCAGTTTCAGTCCCTGCGCCTGGAAATGAGGAATACTTTGTCAGAAAAACACAGCATAAAAGACTATGCCCAGATGATTGGTATAAGTGAATCCTATTTTCAGCACTTATATACCGACTACTTTGGAGTTTCTTTTCAGAAAGACCTGATCCGGCTCCGCATTGAGGAGGCCCAATATCTGCTGTCCACTACCAATCTGACAATGGAAGAGATTGCGGACCGCTGCGGATATACAAGCAATGTCCATTTTTACAGACAGTTTAAATCCCTTACAGGCATAACACCCAACAAATACCGGAAGTACGGCCCTCCTGCCTTTCATACAGATATACTTTGATCCAATGATCAAAATTCACAGGTTTATACTTTATAATTACCTTTGGCTTTATACACTCCTTTTACTATTTCATATGACAGCTTCGCCCGTCTGTATTCATCAACGATCCCTTTATTGTTCATGGTACGCGGGCGGGTGCCAAACCAGCTGCTGCTTACCCGTGTATCACAGAACTGCCATATATAGATACCGCTGCAGCCATCCTGTTCAAACACTGCGGTAATCTGTTCTTTTAATGTCTCCGCCTGATATTCTTCTGTCCATTTTACATGAGAGGGATGCCGGTATCCGTAAAGGGCGCCTGCGCCGATTTCTGTGATCAGAAAAGGTTTCTCTTTTCCTTCCGTATTATCCTGAACCCATTCATATAAATCCTTCAGGTATTCTTTTACAGGCGTATCATGATACCACTTGGGATAAATATTATAGGATACTATTTCCGGATACCCAAAGCAGATATCTGTCTTAAACTGACAACTGGCTGAGGAGCGGGGACGTGAGGCATCCAGTTTTCTGATCCACTCATATTGGGCTTCATAACACGCTTTCCCATATTCTGTATGACTTGCACATTCGTTTAATATTCCCCAAATATAAATCGAAGGGTGATTATAATGGGCCGTTATCATTTCATAGATGCAGTCCTCACACTGTTTATTAAAATACGGATTTCTCATAAGTTCCTCAGATAAGCCCCTGGCATGATTTTCTTCCCATACTAAAATCCCCTGTTCATCGCATAAGTCCAAAAACAACTCATCATTTGGATAATGGGTTGTCCTTATGGAATTGGCCCCTAAATCTTTTGCGATCATCAGATCATACTGCATCGCTTCTAATGGAAGCGCACAGCCGAACTGAGGGTGGTCTTCATGTCTGCAGAGTCCTTTGATAAGAAGTTTTTTTCCGTTTAAGAGGATATCTTTTCCTGAAACTTCTATTATCCTGAATCCCACACGTTCGATCAGGTCATCTACGGATATGCTGTCTTTGTCCTCTAAAATAGCTTCTATAGAATATAGCCGGGGAGACTCGGGACTCCATTCCTCTGCCTCCCTGCAAAGAAGTTCCTCTGTTGTGATGATTTTTGTCTCCTTACCCTTCAAAGTTACAGGTAATGAAACCAGTCTGTGTCCTGCAAAATTAACCACAATGGTTCCTGTAAAATCCAAGTCCGACACATTGCATAAATTTATCTCAGCTTTTCCGAACCAGGCTTTCCCTTCTGCATTTTCATTTCTTTTCAATAGGGGCGTAAAATGGATCCATTTTATATAGACATCCTCTATCTCTTCCATTATAACTGCCCTGGAAATACCGCCATAAGACTGGTAATCGTTTGGCACATGAAGCGCGGATTCCGGTCCAAAAGAATTATCCGCAATAATTTCCAATGTATGTTTTCCCGGTCTGAGATTTGGTACAATGGCTTCAAAAATGGTATAGGCATTATAATGAGATGCCACCTTTTCCCCATCTACATACACACATGCTGTATGACTCACGCCTTTAAATTCCAGCCGAACATTTCCTTCGGCCTCAAAGGTACGGCAATATCTGGCTTTTCCGGTATATGCAGCCGTGCCGGGATAGTTTTCCCAACAGCTCGGAACATACACCTGCTGCCTGCAGTCCCCCTCCCCCGACAAAGTTTCAAAATCCCATAAGCATGAAGACAGTTCCTTCATCTTTCTGATTTTATGTGTTTCAAAAGTTCTTATCATCTATCTTCTCCTTTCACAGATCATTTCATATCCTCTTAGAACCCCTGACTGACCGTTTTCAGAAGTCCTATGCTGATACTACACAATTTATGAAGGCAACTCAATTTCATATAGTATTCCAGTAGTAACATTTTCTGTTATAAATTGAATTATCCTGTATTCCCTGTCTTATCCCTTGCAATTTAATCAAGAACGGATAGAATCTCCACTGTTTGTTCATAGATTGAAACGCCCGTGAAGCTGTTCAGTCATACTTTTCCTACAATCTAAAAATTTTTCCTCGTGCAGATGTTTTTCCACAAAATGAAAACAGTTAGTCTGAATGCTGATACGCCATTGACCACCTCACAAAGAACGTATCATCATTCAGACTAACTGCTTTTAACATGGGAAACTAAGCTATAATAGAACAGAAACCTGGTTTTCTTCGTACTATTCCATGCTGCTTTCCATTTTTTTAATCGCTTCTTCCACATCGGGAACAAAAAAGAAATCCTTCCCTTTATTGCTTTCATAAATAAAGTCATGGAGCGGTTTACTGGTGTAACCGGAAAAATCACCGACAATGGCAAGCTTTATACCATAATTTACATATTTCTGAAGAATTTCCCCTGCAAGTTTTGTTGACAAAACAAAAAAATCTTCAGTTACGCATTCTTTGGGAATCACCAGATTAGACGTCCCCGTATCGTAGCTGATTGTCATTGCGAAATCTAAAGCGGATTGTAAATCCGTAATGATTAAACTGTCATTTTGGACCACTGCAATGTTTTTGTGTGTTCCTTTTCGTGTAATATTCATTATAAACTCCTTTATGTGTCTGAAAATCATTATAATGCCCGCAGAAGGGCATTGATCAGTGGAGGTGACCCGGTCTAAACAGGATTTTACTATCTCTGATCGCTGGGATCATTCCACAGTCTGTCCTGTTACAACAGAGATAAATTCTAACATTTCCTGTATAAAGCGAAGATTCCCCCATAGTGTAACTCTAACTTTATTTTCATGTTCTAAAAATTGAGCATACATTGTGGATTTTCCATACTCTTTCGGTTTGCAGTTCAAGGATGCTGTAAGTAAATTGACAAGCTGCATTCCTTCCCCGTTGTCACTGACCGTAATATCCGCAACACAGGAAATGGAAACTCTGTTTTGGCTGTTATCAGCAACTTCTGCGCCTGTCAAACCAACATTTTCAGTAAATACACTTAAATCATGGCCTGTCACACGCCAGCTTTTTCCAACCTTATGAGCCCTCAGCCTTCCTTCACGGATATATCTTTGAATTGTTTTAGGGTGCAGGGCAAGCAGCTCTGCTATTTGTTCGACTGTATAATATTTTTCCATTCCTTTTTATTCCTTATTATTCTTTTATATGGAATTATAAGTTATATTAAGGAATTTGTCAACCTTATTTCACCTCTCCGGGTCTATAGACTTCCCCTTTTCATGCTGTCAATCAATCCTCTTCAACAAAGTCGAAGATGCAAGATCCTGCATCACGCAGTATACCCTCAGGGAAAACACCTCTTTCCTTTTCGTATTTGCTCTGTTATACTTTTAAGAAATCTAAGGAGAAAATGGGAGGTCATCCGCATGAAAGAAATCAAAGCAGAAATCAAGATAAAGGATTTAGATAAAATAGATATCAGAGTAGGAACCATAGAAACGGTTGAAGATGTACCTGCATCAGACAGACTCATTAAAATGACTGTCGATTTTGGTGCATTTAAAAGAACCATACTTGTTGGTATGAAAAAGGAACGGGAAAATCCCAAGGAAGTAGAAGGTAAGCAGGCATTGTTTGTGGTCAATTTAGCACCACGGGAGATGTTCGGCATAGAATCTCACGGAATGTTATGGGATATCGGTTACGAGGACGGAATTATCCCTGTACTTGCAATGCCCGAAAAGCCTGTACCAAACGGTACGAGAGTTGGATAATATGTACCGGAGGATACATGATTTCCTGCAAATATAAAAACGAGGCAGCTGCAGCCGGTCCATCCTTAAACGAACCGGCTGTCTCTGCCACACTTAATCCTCGTTTTCAATTTTCTGCGCCACGATAAAGATATTCGGCGGATTTTTGTGAAGATTAACGATCTCCAGCACCAGAAATCCCTTTTTCTGAATTTTACGCATTAGGCCAATGGGCGTGTCAAAAGCAACATAGGGCATCAGGTGCAGTTTGCTTTTCACAAACTTTTTAATGGAATCTTTTGAAAAGTTCCTGCCCAGACAGTCTGTAGCGGATATAAACACCCCGCCGGGCTTCAAAAGAGACCATATTTTTTCCAGCACTTCATCCCTGTCCTGCAGATATAAAAGCACATTAAAAGCGGTTACCACATCAAAACTGCCCGGTTCCCCGCTGAAATTCATCATATCCGTGTGACAGAACGTGATATTGTGACACGCTTCCCTTGCTGCCTTCTGCACGGCTTGCTCCATCATCTCCTCTGATGTATCGATTGCCACGATCTCCCTCACCTTCTGTGAGATTGGAATGGTGGTATTGCCTGTCCCGCATCCGAAATCCAGGACCTTTGCCTCCTCATTCAGGTACGGCAGTGTACGTTTCACTGTCTTTTTATAGGCTTTTTTATATACCTTCCATACCTGGTCGTCGTAAACTCTGGATCTCCTGTTCCAGAAATATTCATTGTCTGATGGTTTTTTTGACATCTCATGTTTCCCCTTTCCTTCATTGCCGCGGACTGCATCCGCTGTTTAAACCATTATAAAAATCTGCGGAGCAGCCATTCTTTCCCCTTTGTATAAGGCTGATAACGAATAGGCAGATCTATCCTATCCGACTTCTTCACCACACTCTTTTTGTGGCTGAAGGTGTCAAAACTTTCTTTCCCGTGATAACTTCCCATACCACTTCCGCCCACTCCCCCGAAACCCATATGAGGAGTAGCCAGATGAATGATCGTATCGTTGATACAGCCCCCGCCAAAAGAAAGATTCCTGAGAACCCTTTTTTCCGTCTTCGCATCCCTTGTAAAAAGATACAAAGCCAGTGGCTTCTCCCTCTCTTTTACAAACTTTATCGCTTCTTCTATCTCTCCGAAGGTGAGTACCGGAAGCACCGGGCCAAAGATTTCCTCCTGCATCACAGGAGAATCTTCCGTAATACCGGTCAATACCGTAGGCGCGATCTGCAAGTGCTCCTCATCCCCATAACCGCCCGTCTCAGCTTTCTCATCCTCAAGCAGTCCCATCACCCTGTGGTAATGCTTCTCATTGATCATCCGCGGATAATCCGGATTTTTTAATGGCTCCTCCCCAAACATCTGCCTGATAAAATGTTTCACATAAACCAAAAATTCCTCTTTTACATCCTCCTGCACAAGCAGGTAATCCGGCGCCACACACGTCTGCCCGCTGTTTAAATATTTGCCGAACACCAGTCTTTTTGCCGCCATTTTCAGATTAGCCGTATGGTCCACAATACAAGGACTCTTCCCTCCAAGTTCCAGTGTAACCGGCGTCAGATTCCTGGCTGCCTTTTCCATCACCAGCCTGCCAACTGTCACTCCGCCCGTAAAAAATATATAATCAAACCGCTGTTCTAAAAGCTCCTGATTCTCCTCCCGTCCCCCTTCCACCACTACAGCAAACTCAGGCGGAAATGCCTCACGGATCATCTTAGCGATCACTGCCGACACATGCTTCGCATATCCGGACGGCTTCAGAATACAGCAATTCCCGGCAGCGATCGCCCCGATCAGCGGTTCCATACAAAGCATAAAAGGATAATTCCACGGCGCCATCACCAGCACCACCCCGAAAGGTTCATGCGTTACAAAGCTCCTGGCCGGAAACTGCGCCAAAGGTGTATGCACTGTTTTCTCCCTCATCCACCCCTTCAAATGCTTCTTCACAAAAGCCAGCTCACTCAAGACCAGCCCTGTCTCCGTCATATAAGACTCAAAAGAAGATTTATGCAGATCCTGATACAATGCCTGCCGTATCTCCCCTTCATACCTCTTCACAGTCCTCTCCAAACGTTCCAAAGCCTGCATCCGAAACGCCAAAGATTTCGTACATCCCTTCTCAAAAAACCTCCTCTGCCCCCGCACCAGTTCATCTATTTCCATACACATTCCTCTTTTCCGCGCTTTTCCCTATTGTAATACATTTCCCCAAAAAGAACAAGGCACCCCTGTCCATTCCCGTCCATTCCCCGGCTCACCGCCTTTCTCTTCCGTCCGCCTTCATCCTAATAAAATAAAAAAGCCGAAAAAGGCACACTTTTCTCCCTTTTCCGGCTTTCTGCATTACATGAATTCCATTCTCACCGGCATCACGATCCCGCAGCTTCCCACTGCGGTTTCGCAATACTCCATCTTTATCCCTCCACGATCAAATACTGCCCGTTAGGCAGTGAAAACACCTCACTTGCCTCCTCGATCTCGTCCAGGGACATTCCATCCACATCCATCCCGTTTTCCTCAAAATACTCCCTGACTTCCTCAATAGAATCAACCACAACAGCCATGCAGTCTTCCAGAAAGGCCTCAGCCTCCTCCACAGTCTCCGCCACCGGCTCGGCAAACAACTGCCCCTGATTCTGTAAAAATGTGAGTAAGCATTCATCACTGAATTCGTTCATTCTACATATCCTCCTTTAATGATTATTTTATTTAAAACGGTTTCCACCCGTTTTGTTTCTGCTCTGCACGCCTTTTTCACTGCCTCTTTTGCATCACCTGCGGCATAGCTGTACTTTACCCTGGAAAGCATCTCCAGATCATTATAATTGTCACCGAAGGCTGCGCACTCCTCCGGTCTGATATTCAGGCTCTGCTGCAGTATCTGCATGGCGTTTCCCTTATCCGCGCCTTTTGGCATCATATCCAGCCAGGCAAATCCGGAAGTCACAACAGTGGCTCTCTCCCCGAATTTTTCTTTCCAGTAAGGATAGATCTCCTCCACCCCGGCCTCCTCATACACCGATATCTTCAGGTATGGTTCCTCTATACGGAAAATATCATCCATAAGAGTCACATCATTTTTTACAAAATTAGCGATATGGTCATAAAAAGAGGCTTGCTTTGGCTGGATATAACATGTGCTCTCACCGGAGACCAGAGCCTCCGCGCTTTCCTTCTTAAGAATGCTCTCCAGTATCTCATCTCCTAATGTCCTGTCAAACACATCTTTATGTAGGACTCTGCCCTGATAGACCACAAGTGCCCCATTTTCACAAATATATGCGATCTCATCCTTCACGGGCGCAAATAACCTGCGCAGATTCGGATACTGCCTTCCGCTGGCTGCGGCAAATAAGATACCCATTCCGGATAGTTTTTTGATCATCTCTACCGCTTCCCGGGAAATTTCCCTTGTGCCCTGCAGAAGCGTTCCGTCCAGATCACTGGCAATGAGTTTCAGCATGGTTTCTCTCCTTCACAAATGCCAGCACCTCTTCCGGTCTGTCCACTATTTTCTTAGCCTGATGCTCTTCCAGCTCTTTTCTGGGACGGAATCCCCATGTAACGCCTATTGTAAACATTCCCGCGGCCTTCCCCGTATCCATATCCGTATTGGTATCCCCCAGATACAGACATTCCTTGGGTGTGACCCCAAGCCTGCCCGCAATAGCCAGCGCGCCAACCGGGGACGGTTTTCTTGGAACTTCTTTTGTCTGTCCCTGTACTTCATCGAACAGCCCTTCACCAAAGATCCGCTTCACAACATCCACGGCTGCGTGATGAGGCTTGTTGGAAAATACGGCAATAGATATCCCCTCCGCTTTCAGCGCTTCAAGCAGCTCCACAATACCGTCAAATGGTTTTACATGGTAAAAAGGGTCCTCTTCAAACCATTTCCTGTAGAGTGCTTTTGCCTCCTCATAATCCACCGTTTCCGTACCGCCGGAAGCTTTTAGGATCCGCTTCACCAGTTCATCGGCCCCATCCCCTGCAAAATAATTATACTCCCGGATCTGCCGCTTGGGGAGTCCATAATGACAAAGAAGCCTGTTTCCTACTACACCGATGGATTCCACCGTGTCCGCTATGGTTCCGTCCAAATCAAATATACATGCCCGAATCATGAATGCCACTCCTTTATGTCTATTCCCATATGCTTTAACTCCTGATAGAGCCTGGCCAGAGGAAGGCCCACCACATTGCTGTAGTCACCGTCTATCTTCTCCACAAAGACTGCGGATCTGCCCTGGATTCCATAGGCACCTGCCTTGTCCATTGGCTCCCCGGTCCTCACATAGGCGTCAATTTCCTGCTCAGACATGGGATAAAAAACAACCTCTGTCTTTTCAAAAAAGCTCTTTTCTGTCTCAGCACCATTCTGCCGCAAAAGAAGGGTCACGCCCGTGTATACCTGGTGGGTATTGCCCTGTAGTCGCCCGAGCATGTCCCTGGCCATACATTCATCCGCAGGTTTTCCCAGAGTGGAATCCTGAAAAGCCACCACGGTATCTGCTCCGATCACCAGCACATCCCCGCATGTCTTTTCAAAAACCTCTCTGCCCTTACAGCGGGATAAATCCTGTACCACCTCCTGGGGCAGACTGGATGTTATGATCTCCTCCGCATTGCTAGGGCATACATCAAAGGATGCCCCAATCTGCTCCAACAGTTCCCTGCGTCTTGGAGAAGCACTGGCTAATATTATTTTTTTCATATTTATTCCCTGCTTCCTTCCTCTCAATACTTTTTTAAGTATAGCGTCTCTCCCTCTTCCACGCAATATAATTTTTTGCCAAATTTTTCTCCTTGGTTCTGCAAAATCTGATATTATTTTACCAGAAACTATTTAAAAGGTACAGGCAAAAACTCCCCTGTGCCTGTCAAAACTTATTTCCCCTTTAAAAACCCGGAGATATAGGATATAATAGACACCAGGAAAGCCACTTGCCATTGCTTAACACAGAATTAGAGGAGCTATTTATGAAAATACTTTTTACTGACCTGGACGGCACACTGCTCAACGATGAAAAACAGATTCCCGAAGTCAACTCCGCAGCCGTAAAACAAACCCTTTCAAAAGGAAATGCTGTGGTGATCTGCACCGGGCGCTCCTATTTTTCCGCAAAAAAATTTGTGGACAGACTGGGGCTGGATCAGAAGGGGTGCTATGCCATTCTCTACAACGGAGGCATGATCTACGATTGCTGCAGCGGTGATATCCTCTGCCAAAACACCATGCCCATGTCCTACGTGAAATACATTTTTGAGCAGGCTGCACGTTTTGACCTTTACTGCCAGACCTACGAGGGAGATTACGTTGTCACCCCCAAAGACAGGCCGGAGGCCGCCCAGTATCACTGGTCCTCCCAGATGGAAGTACGGGTTGATCCGAACCTTCTGGAACACCTCGAAGAGGAGCCTGTCAAAGTGCTGACTTCGTGTCTGGATGACAGAAAAAAACACGAGGCATACCGGGATTTTATGCTTCCCTGGGCAAAGGGAAAGGTCTCCATTTTCTTCTCCAGTGAGTATTACCTGGAACACGTTATGGAGGGTGTATCGAAAGGCGCTGCTATCCGCTGGCTCTGTCAGTATCTGCATGTGCCCATAGAACAGACCATCGGTATAGGAGACGCTGAAAATGACCTGACCATGCTGGATGCTGCAGGCTTTGCGGTCTGCATGAAAAACGGCACCCAGGAGGCCAAAGACCATGCGGATCATATCACCATACTGGACAATAACCAGGGCGGAGTGGCTGAAATCATCGAAAAGTTCATGTAAAATTTATAAAATAGGTCTTCCAATATTCTGTTAAAAAGTATTATAATGGTAATACTAAAAATAGTCATTTGAAAGGAAAGGGATTAATATGGGTAGCTTTGGAAAAAAATTATTGGGATTTAGTGTAATCGGTGCGGCTGCAGGTGCGGCATTTTATTATTTAAAGAAACAGAAAGAAGAAGATCCTGATCTGGAAGAAGATTTTGCCGATTTCCAGGACAATGTAAAGGAAACCGCTGCATCTGCTAAAAATGTAGCAAGCAAGCTGAAAGAAAAAGTAGAAAAAACCGTAGAAGAGACTGTGAATAAAGTAAAAGAACATACAGATGACATTCTGGATGACCTGGACGATGAGGACATTTTCGAGGATGATGACATGGATCTGGATGATCTGGCAGAAGATGTAAAAGACGTTGCAGAGGATGTAAAAGAGGACTTAAAAGACGCTGCCGAAACTGCCAAAGACGGCGCTGCTGAAACTGCCAAGGACGTAAAAGACGCTGTGGAAAAAAGCGTGGAACAGGTATCTGAGGACCTGAAAGCAAGAATGGAAAACGCAAAAAAAGCCATGGAAAACAGCAGTTCTGAGAATACAGAGAAAACAGAATAACACAGACCCCCCGGTGACTTGTACAAGCCAAATCCCGGGGGCTTTCTTTTATTTTACTCCTGACCGGCATCGAGATTTTCCAGTATCTGCCGTTTGTAGTGCAGAAATTCCTCTGACAGATTAAAATCACCCGGCCTTGGACGTGGTTCCCGGATACGAATTTCCTGCGTGATCCGTCCCGGTTTACCGGTGAGCAGATAGATCCTGTCTGACAATAATATGGCCTCATCAATATCATGGGTGATAAAGATCGTGGACAGATGTATCTGTTCCATCACCTGAAGGTACCATTTATGCATAGCACTCTTTGTCAAGGTGTCAAGGGCCGAAAACGGCTCATCCAGAAGGGCCAGTTTTCGGGAAAACAGGTAGGTCCTTAGAAGGGCTGCCCTCTGGCGCATACCGCCTGAGAGCTGCCCCGGATATTTCTTCTGTGTTCCCTCCAGGCCGAATTCCTGAAAATAAGGCTGCACTTTTTCCCTTGCGGCCTTTTTCTTCTCCCCTTTTATGAGAAGAGAAAGGGCCACATTATCCTCAATGGTGCGGTACGGGAGGAGCATGTCCTTCTGCAGCATATAGCTTACATTTCCGGGACAGCCCGTGATCTCCTTTCCATCCAGATATATATGCCCCTCTTCCGGTTTTTCCAGCCCGGAGATCACATTAAAAAGGGTAGTCTTTCCGCCGCCGCTGACCCCTAAAAGGCATACCAGTTCCTGGTCATGAAGGGCAATGGTAATATCCTCCAGAATTTTTACTCCGTCAAAGGATTTACTTACATTTGAAACCTTTAATTCTGCCATATTTACCTCCGGAGCTTCGTTTTATTCCGGCAGATAGTCATTGGAAAATCCCGCGTTTTCCGGAATCTCTGCCTCTGACAACCCGCTTTCATTCAGCCAGCTATAGAAGGCATTCCATCTGGCCGGGTCTATATAACCCCACTGACCGACTTCCGCTTTATACTGGTCTTTTAAGTATTCCTGGCTGGCCTTCACCAGTTTTTCATCCAGTTCCGGGGAAGCTTCCAGAAGAATATCCGCTGCCCCGTCCGGGTCTTCAATGGCCTCCTCATAGCCCTGCTTCAATGCTCTTAAAAATGCCTTTGCCGTATCCGGCTCTTTTTCCAGGAAATCATTGTTGGCGATCACAACCGGTGTATAGTAATCAAATACCGGATTGATATCCTTAAATGCAAAATAATCCGTCTCCAGGTCTGCAACCTCTGTGGCAATACCTGCCCATGCGTAGAAGATCCAGATAGCATCCACGGATTTTGATTTCAGGGCAGACACTTCGTCTGTGACCGTGCTTGGGATCATCTCCACCTTGGAGAAATCCCCGCCGTCTTTTTCCACCACATTCTGCACCATAGCTTTCTCGATCGGTCCATCCCAGGTTGCGTATTTCTTTCCTTCCAGGCCTTTGGGGGTATCCAGCCCCTCTCCTTTTCTGGATATGATACCGGATGTATTATGCTGGATCAGTGCAGCTACCGCTGTGCTTGGCAGCGCATTTTCACCTGCCACACCCGGAGCCATACTGTCCTGGAAAGAGACACCAAACTGTGCCTTTCCTGATGCCACCAGAGCGTCCGCGCCGTCCTCCGGGGGCTGTACGATCTCCACATCGAGACCTTCTTTTTCAAAATAGCCTTTCTCTTTTGCCACATAAAGTCCGGTATGGTTCGTATTAGGCGTCCAGTCCAGCACGAAAGTAAGCTTTTCCAGCTCCTCTGAACCGCTGTCTTTATCCCCTGTATTTTCTGCGGCAGAATCCTTGTTTCCTTTGTCCTCACTGCTGCCGCAGGCAGTCATGGATGTGAGCATGCAGACGGCAAGGAAAGCCGCCAAGATCTTCTTTTTCATCCTCTATTGTCCTCTCTTTTCTGTCTTATTTTGCCTTTTCCCAGGGCATGCATTTTTTCTGCAGGATATCCACCAGCTTCATAAGAAGAAGGCTGATAATGGATATCAGAAAAATAACCGCAAACATCTTATCAAAAGCAAACGCCTTTTTCACACGGATCATATACACACCAAGCCCGGAAAACCCACCCAGCCACTCTGAGATAACCGCACCCACAACAGAATAGGAAGCGGAAATACGGAGACTGGCAAAAAAACGTCCCATGGCACCGGGCATTTTAATATATCTGAATATTTGAAAATTGCCTGCCCCCATGCTTTTTAAAAGATTCATCATGTCCTTATCCGCAGAACGGAAGCCTTCCAGAAGCCCTATGGTGATAGGGAAGAAGGTCACAATTACGATCAGGATAACCTTTGGCAGCATCTCATACCCAAACCACAGCACAAGAAGCGGTGCTATGGCTACTGTGGGCACAGTCTGGGTGATGACGATCAGCGGATAAAAGGCTTTGTAAAGTTTTTCAAAACGATCCATGAGGACCGCCATGATAAACCCAAAAGCCACACCGCAGAGCAGTCCCGCTGCCGCCTCAAGAAGCGTAACCCCGGAATTTTCCATAAGCAATGGAAACTCACTGCCAAAAGCTTTCAGTACCTGCAGCGGCGAGGGAAGCATAAAGTTGGGAACCAGACCTGCCATGGAGACGATCTGCCAGATGAGCAGGATCGCAAAAAGGGCGGTTGCTGCCCACAGCTTACTGGTGATGCTTTGTAACTTTTTTCTCAATGGTCAGCACATCTCCTTCTGGCTTATAAGACACTTTGATATAGGCCGCAACGGAAGGCGCACCTGCACGGACTGCAATATGCTGGCACTCTTTTACAATATCCATCAGTTCATCATAGTCACCCTCAATGGCGGTCTCAAAAGGCCCTACATAGTAGTTCAGCCCTGTACTCTTAATATAATCAATCACCTCGTCCACAATACGGATCAATTCCTCGTCATTCTTTGCCTCCGGCAATGTCTGGATCGCTACACTTGCATTCATTTTTCTTTTCCTCCTTAGAATCCTTATAAGTTTCACTTTTTGTCTGCAGGGTTTTTTACAATATAAAAGCTCCCGGCAGGTTTTACCTGAACAGGAGCTGGTTATCAGAACGAATGCGCACTGGCCTGCAGTGCCTCTCTTATGCTCCCTACGCCGGCATTACCCGGATCAGGTTAAGGGTGAAAAACGATTACGGTTTTACTCTCAGCCGGACTTCTCTCCAGCTCCCCTGTTGTCTTCTCAAGTGTACTTCATTGTAAAATAATTGTCAAGCCAATCCTCCGGCTTTTTAATGTTACTGTTCACTCCGTGTACAGTAACCACTCCGTTCTCAGTAACTCTTTTCTCTTCCATTCCAGGCTTTCACAAGCCTTTTCATGCCTTCCTCCAAGTCTTCCTCCGACATGGTGGCATATCCCAGAAGAACCGTTGCCGGCATTTGAGGTGCCTTACCGCTGACCAGGAATTCGGACAATCCGTAAACTCTGACACCGGCTTTTGCTGCCCTTTCCACTGCTTCCTGTTCGGATGATCCATTTTTAAAATGTACCAGCAGATGGACCCCCGCATTTTCACCGGAACAGGTGCATACGTTTCCCAAGCCCTCTTTCAGCCAGTGCAGGAGCAGATCATGTTTTCCTTTATAGAGACTGCGCATTCTGTTTAAATGCCGCTCGTAATAGCCTTCCCTCAAAAAAAGCTCAAGGATCCTCTGATCCGCCCTGGAAACCGTGACGGAGAAGGGATTCTCCCCGCTCAGATACCGCTGCATCAGTTTCTTTGGCAGTACCATATAACTGATCCGGATGGAGGGTGCGATAGACTTTGAGAAAGTACCAAGATAGATGACCCGCTCTTCCTTATCAAATCCCTGTAAGGCAGGTATGGGCTTTCCTTTGTAACGGAATTCACTGTCATAGTCATCTTCGATGATGTAGCGGTCTCCCCTCCCGGCCCATTTCAGGAGCGACAGGCGGCGTTTCAGGGGCATGACCGTCCCCATGGGAAACTGGTGGGAGGGCATGACATAGACCATATCCGCTCCGGTCTGCTCCAGGTCATGTACATCAATTCCCTGTGTGTCCCGGTTTACGATGCACCTCTCAAATCCCATATGCCCAAAGTCATGCCAGGCACTTCTGTATGTAGGGTTCTCCATGGCAATTTTTCTGTCTTTCCCGAGAATGGTGCACAGCAGCATCAAAAGATAATCATTCCCCGCCCCCACAAGGATCTGCTCCGGTTCACAGTGGACACCCCTGGCCTGATAGAGATACGCAGAGACAGCCTGTCTAAGAGACAATTCCCCGCAGGGATCCCCCAGTGCGAAGAGCGCATCCTGCGCATCTGTCAAGACCTGCCGCGACAATTTCCGCCATGCATTGTGGGGAAAACTGCCGGGGGCAATTCCGTTCAGGGCAAAATCGTACGCATATTTATCCCTGTCCGTCTCTGCCTTTCGTTCCTCCCCCATGCCCACGCTGCCGCCTTTTTGAGGACTGTCAGACCATGCTTTTCTTCCTGTCTCACGCGTTTTCTCTCTTCCGCCCGTGCCGTAATAAAGCCCTTCGATGTCGCATACAAAATATCCCTTGCACGGGACCGCCTCAATATATCCCTCTGAGACCAGCTGGTCATAGGCCAAATCCACGGTGCTCCTGCTCACAGACAGATTTCCCGCAAGTGCGCGGGAGGACGGCAGCCGCATTCCTGCGGCAAGCCGTCCTTCCTGGATTTCCTGCTTAAAATATTCACATATCTGTTCGTACAAAGGCGCTCCCGCCTTGGTATCCAATGAAATAATCAAATCGTTCATTCTTTTTTCTCTGATCCATGATTGAGCGATAGAAAATATGCACACATATCTTCTATAATTTAAAGGAACTTTTCAAAGAAACGATCCTGTTAAAGACCGGCTCTCCCGGTTTGGAATCATGACAGTCAGCACAGAAAAAGCCGTTTCTCACAAACTGGAAGCTGTCATACGCCTGGGCCTCGGCCAGTGCCGGCTCCACATAACAGTCTTTCAATACCACCAGGGAGTTGGGATTTAAGTTCAGGCTTCCGTCCTCTTTGTTATAGACACCCTTTTCCTCATCCACAATATTTTCATACAGGCGGCATTCCGCTTTTGCTGCGGTTTTCCCGGCTACCCAGTGAATGGTTCCTTTTACTTTTCTGCCGTCAGGGGAATTTCCTCCCTTTGACTCCGGATCATAGGTACAGTGAACGACAGTTATATTGCCATTTTCGTCCTTTTCAAATCCGGTGCATTTTACAAAGTAAGCATTCATGAGGCGCACTTCATTATCCGGATAGAGGCGTTTGTATTTTTTCGGCGGTACTTCCATGAAGTCCTCACGCTCAATATACAGTTCTCTTCCAAAAGGTACTTTTCTGCTGCCGAGTTCCGGGTTTTCCATGTTGTTGGCAACTTCCAGATATTCGATCTGATCCTCCGGATAGTTGTCGATCACCAGCTTCAGCGGGTCCAAAACTGCCATCATACGAGGTTTCTTCATCTTCAGGTCCTCGCGGATGCAGTATTCTAACATAGCGTAATCCACGGAACTGTTGGCCTTTGACACGCCGCAGAGATCCACAAACATTTTGATGGACTCCGGTGTAAATCCACGTCTTCGCAGAGCGGCAATAGACACCAGACGGGGATCATCCCATCCGTCCACAATGCCGTCCTCAACCAGTTTCTTGATATAACGCTTTCCGGTCACCACATTGGTCAGGTACAGTTTTGCGAACTCGATCTGCTTGGGCGGATGCGGGTATTCCAGTTCCTTCACAACCCAGTCGTAAAGAGGACGGTGGTCCTCAAATTCCAGAGTACAGATTGAGTGGGTCACACCCTCAATGGCATCCTCAATGGGATGGGCAAAATCGTACATGGGGTAAATACACCATTTGTCCCCGGTATTGTGATGTGTCATATGAGCCACACGGTAGATGACAGGATCTCTCATATTAATATTAGGGGAGGCCATATCAATCTTGGCGCGGAGCACTTTGCTTCCGTCCTCGAACTCTCCGTTTTTCATGCGCTCAAACAGGTCCAGGTTCTCCTCCATGCTTCTGTTCCTGTATGGGCTTTCCTTGCCGGGTTCCGTGAGGGTTCCCCGGTATTCACGGATCTCCTCTGCAGATAAGTCACAGACAAAAGCCTTGCCTTTTTTGATCAGCTTAACGGCTGCCTCATACATCTGTTCAAAATAATCGGACGCAAAATACAGACGGTCCTCCCAGTCTGCACCCAGCCATTTGATATCCGCTTTAATGGATTCCACAAACTCCACTTTTTCTTTTGTGGGGTTGGTATCATCAAAACGCATGTTGAATTTGCCGTGATACTTCTGTGCCAGACCGTAGTTGAGCAGGATGGATTTTGCATGTCCGATATGCAGATATCCGTTGGGTTCCGGCGGAAAACGGGTACAAATCTCCTCGTACTTTCCTTCCTCTAAATCCTTGTCGATAATCTGTTCAATAAAGTTTTTAGAAACGGTTTCTTTTGCTGTTTCCTTTTCCACTTACAGTTCCTCCATCATCTATATTTATGGTAATTTTTTGTCTAAGAAATATACTACCATAAAAATGGTAATTTTCAAAGGCTTTATAGGAAAAAATTTAAAAGGGCCGTTGTCAGGCTTTTTCTCAGGCAATTTCTGCCCAAAACCTGACAACGGCCTTATTTTTCCGGGGAAGCCCAATCTGCCGGCCCCTGTTCTTTCATGGATAAGCGCAATTACGGAATCATGTACCCGTAATCAGATATGACTGCATCCATGATCTTCCGAAGTCCTGCCGGAACCGCGGGATTTTCATCATCCAAAAGGATTTCCACCGGTCCGCCAAAGAGACGCACCTTTACCCGTTTCTCTTTTCGGTCAAGGACCACAAAACCGTTGTTCTCACTGTCTTCCATGTCAGCCTCATCCGCGAACAAGGTAAATTTGTCTTTATAAGGAGCACTGGAGTACGGGCAGAAGGTCTTACAGTTGCCGCACTCGTTACACATATAATCCACATGGACGATCTGGCGCATAGCCATACCGGGCACTTTGACGGCAATGTTGGCTCTGTTTGGACATACATCGGTACAGTTCTCACAGACATATGCACAGTTCAGACATCTGCCGCTTTCTTTGGCCGGTTCCTTTTCACTGTCCAGTAAGCCTTTTTTGCTGTAACAGGATTCCTCACAGCCCTCTTTTTCCAGTTCAGAAACGACTGCTTTCTGAAGGAATGCTGCCGCCGCTTTCTGCGCATCCCGGATTCCTTCCACCACGGTGGCCGGACCGCCCAGACCGTCACCGATCACATAGATGCCGCTGCAGGCTTCCAGTGTGGCACTGTCTGCCACAACCTTTCCTCTGTTGTCAAGAGGAAGCCCGTTCGCTTGATATAGCGCAGTATCCACACGCTCTCCTACAGCCGCGATCACGGTATCTGCAGGCACAGTTTCCTCCTCGCCGGTCTCTTCCACAGAAGCTCTTCCGGAAGCATCCATCTCTCCCAGTTTCATCTTCCTGCACAGCAATTTTCCATCTTCCATAGATACCGGGGACAACAGCTCTTTAAACTCAATGCCTTCCTCCTGTACCAGTATCAGTTCTTCCGCGTCAGCAGGCATATAACGTCTGGTTCTTCTGTATACCAGATAGACATGCTCCACACCTTTTGTGCGTTTGGCTGCTCTGGCTGTATCCATGGCTGTGTTGCCTCCGCCGATGACAACCACATGTTTTCCAAGATCCACATCCCCGTCTTTTGCCTTGAACTCTTTCAGGAACTCTGCAGCGTCCACAGGTTCCCCTTTTTCCAGTTTTAATACACCCGGTTTTCCGGCTCCTGCGGCGAAAAATACAGCGTCAAAACCTTGGTCTTTCAGCTCTTTGGCAGAAGATACTTCTTTTCCAAGCTCCACTTTTACACCCATTTTGCGGATGATGGCAGCGTCTTTTTCTATGGCTTCCTTTGAGATCCTGAAGTCAGGGATCACGTGTGCCACAACTCCGCCCAGAGCATTTTCTTTTTCAAAAACAGTAACATCTGCACCGCCTCTTGCCAGGAAATAAGCTGCTGCCATTCCGGTTGGGCCGCCGCCGATAACTGCTGCTTTTTTGCCTGCTGTCCTTTCAGGAACAGCCAGTTTTTCCATTACCGCATCATAGGCTTTTTCGGCTGCTTCAAGCTTTACATTCCGGATGTGCACAGGATCTTCATAGAAATTCCTGGTACATTTGTTCATACAATTATGGGCACAGATTGTTCCGGTGATGAACGGAAGTGGATTCTTGTCAAGGATCACTTCCAATGCCTCCTCGTATTTACCTGCAGAGGCAAGTTCCATATAATTGCTCACATCCTGATGAATGGGGCATCCAGCCTCACAGGGAGCCATAAAACAGTCCATAAGCGGAACATTGTCCTGAACCTTGCGGTTTGGAAGGGGTTTTATGGGTTTTACATGGTGCACATCACGTTTTGCATCCTCGGCAAGCTTTGTGACCGCCTCCACGTCCACACCGGCAAAAGGTTTCAGGCCATCCTGCGCCAGCAGTTCAGCCATCTGCGCACTGCGGTTATATCCACCCGGTTTTAAAAGTGTGGTCGCCACGGTCACCGGCCAGATACCGGCTCCCACGATCCTGGATATATTGAAATAATCCGCACCGCCGGAATAGGCGATCCGCAGGCGTCCGTCAAACTCTTTTGAAAGCTTTGCCGCCAGGGAGATAGACAGCGGGAACAATGCCTTGCCGGACATATACATCTCCTCACTGGGCAGTTCCTCTCTGGTCACATCCACCGGGAAGGTATTGGTTATCTTCACCCCGAAAGACAGCCCCAGTTCCTCTGAAAGCTTCATAAGCCTTGTGAACATGGGAACCGCGTCCCCATACTGCAGATTATCCTTAAAGTGGAAATCACCGAACATCATATAATCATATCCCATGTCATCCATGGTCTTTCTGGCAAATTCATATCCCAGAAGTGTGGGATTACATTTCACAAAGGTATGGATATGCTTTTCTGTGAGCAGGTAGTTAGCTATGCTCTCGATCTCATGAGGCGGGCATCCGTGAAGGGTGGAAATGGTGGCGGAATTACAGATATCCTCCGGGATTGCTTCCACATCTTCTTTTGTATATTTCTCAAATCTGCCGATATTTTCAAGCAGCCATTTTCTGCATTCTGCAAATGTGGCATCCTGACCTGCATGCATCATAGTGTCAATGAAATGATTTATTTTTTCTGATTTGATCCCTGCCAGGTCATAACCCACGCTGATATTAAACTGGAATCCGTCCTGGGCCCCCAGACCCAGCTCTTTTGCCATCACATGCAGGGCAAACCATGCTTTGATATACTCGCTCATGGCATCCGGCACCGTAAGCTCTGTGGACCATTCACAGTTATACCCCTCATCCTCAGCCAGGATACAGGGTTTGTTCACGCAGGCGGACAACTCCGCGCCGTCCATGATCTGCACGGTCTTCAGCTCAAAGAAACGGCTGCCTGTATAATATGCTGCAATAATGTTCTGAGCAAGCTGTGTATGCGGACCGGCTGCGGGGCCTATGGGAGTCTCCAGATCCCTTCCGAAGATCTCCGCTTTTGCCTCTTTTGCCACGTACTTTTTATGTGTTCCGAACACCGTTTTACTGGCCTTGTTTTCCTCTAGAATCCAGTCCATGATCTGGGAAAACGGCATACATGTCATCTTATCGCCCATAATAAAAACCTCCCATAAATACCTTATCTTCCATTAATAGAATCTGCTAATCTCTTTGCTTCTTCCCTGCATTTTGCCATAACTTCCGCTTCATCCGCAACCAGGACTTCCCTGTCTTTCATAAGGATCTTACCGTTACAGATGGTGGTGTTTACCTGCCTTCCGCTCATGCCGAACAGTACATGGCTGTTGATATTTCCTGCGTGCATAGGGGTAAGCGGATCATAATCCATGACGATCACGTCTGCTGCCGCACCCTCTTTTAACACACCCAGCTCCTTTTTAAAGTAGCGGCCTGCGATCCCTGCATTGCCCTCAAAGAGCATCTTGGGAACCTCTCCCCATGCCGCATTGGGGTCACAGAGATGGTGTTTGTGAAGGACATTTGCCACCTTGTAGGATTCCAGCATATCATGGGTATATCCGTCTGTGCCAAGTCCGGTCAGGATCCCCTTCTCCACGATCTTCATGGTCGGAGGACATCCGCAGGCATTTCCCATATTGGATTCCGGGTTATGTACTACCATAGTATCTGTCTCTTTCAGCAGATCCATCTCATGCTCATTGATGTAAATGCAGTGCCCCAGGAGTGTCTTCTCTCCCAAAATCCCGCAGTCCATCAAACGGTCCACGATCCGTTTTCCATAGTGCTTCAGGCAGTGGTGCAGATCTTCAATCCCCTCCGCCACATGGATGTGATAACCGACTCCCTCAGGTTTGTGCGCTGCCGCCATTTCCATTGTCTCATCGGATATCGTAAAGGATGCGTGCATTCCCATCATACCGGCTATCATATCGCTGTCATCCGCCAGCGCATGGCGTGCGAATCTTTCATTTTCCAGCACAGACTCACGGGCCTTCTCCATCCCGTCCCTGTCGGAGATCTCATAGCAGAGACAGGTACGGATCCCCAGGTCTTTTGCTGCCTCACTGATGGTAAACAGACTGTCCGGTATCTGACAGAAGCTGGCATGGTGGTCAAATACGGTGGTCACACCGTTTTTAATGCTGTCCAGATACGTGGCGTAGGCGCTGTATTTTGTGCCTTCCAGTGTCAGATGTCTGTCAATGGTCCACCACATGCCGTCCAGGATATCCAGAAAACCGTGGGGATC
The DNA here is from genome assembly GCA_002270465.1 of Blautia hominis. Lineage (GTDB taxonomy): Bacteria > Bacillota > Clostridia > Lachnospirales > Lachnospiraceae > Blautia > Blautia hominis. The sequence continues at coordinate 257,830 of NQOF01000006.1, read as the reverse complement.
GTAGCCGTCTATGGACAGGCCCCTTGCAAAGGCACTGTAAATATGCTCATGGGCATTGATAAATGCCGGCATGATCACCCCTCCTTTTGCATCCACATACTCTGCATCCGGAAATTCTTTTCTAAGTTCCGCTTCCTCCCCAGCCTTTTTCACCACGCTGCCATCCAGAACTACTGCGCCGTGTTCAAAAAAAGGCGCCTGGTCATCTCTTGTCACAAGCCTTCCGTTCCCAATCATTAACATAGCTTATACCTCCTTGCGCATTCCATACTTGATAGTATTTTGCATTTCCCATATTTATTAACTCTAGTTTATCATTACATTGCAGTAATAGCAAGTGTTTTTCTAAAAATTTTTGAGGCATCACAAATTTTTTTGTATTTCTGTCGGAAAGTCTGTTTTTCCTGTAAAAATATACGCTGACACAACGATCTCTCAGGTAAAATATTACTGTCCGCACAAGAAAAAGCCATCATGGATTTCCGCTGTGGGATATCCGTGACGGCCTCTTTCTCAGTCTCTTTTCAACATAAAATTTACCATGGCTGTTGCCAGGAGTTTTCCGCTATTCTCAGAACGGCATTCTGTATGTATATTCGCAAGATGTTTTCCTATTCTGTCCGCTTTTGCTGTCACCAGCAGTGCATCCTCCCTGGTTCCGGGAAGCAGGTAATTGATGTTCAGGTTAATGGTGGGGGTCACTGCGCATCCGGTCAGGCTGCGTGTAAGCGCTCCGCTGGTGGTATCTATTGCTGCCGCTATAAGCCCTCCGTGCATAGTTGACATGTGGTTCAGCTCCCATTCCCGTATGGGATAGCGCAGGGTCAGGGAATGATCTGCGGCACTGCAGGAATGAAATTCCAGTCCCATTTTACAATAGAGGTGTTCCGGGTCCACAGGGTACATTTTTTCTATATCACGCTGAATCTCTGTTTCCATTTTTATCTGTTTTTCATCTATAGTCATATATTTCCTTTCTGTTCCAGCAGCATTTCTTCCAGATCCTGCAGAGGCACTGCAGGGCTGTACAGGTATCCCTGATACTGGCAGCATCCCATGCTTTCCAAAAGGCTGCGGATTTCCTCTGTCTCCACGTATTCGGCCATCACCTCAAAATCCAGGTTCCTGCCAAGAGCGATGATGGAGGATACGATCTCCTGATTTCTTTTATTGCCCACAATCCCCCTGACAAGGCTGCCGTCCAGCTTGACAGCATAAAAACTGTTGTGCTGCAGATACTTCAGACTGGTCCTCCCCATACTGAAATCATCTACAGCCGCCAAAATCCCCGCTGCTTTCAGCCTGCTGATATGCTGAGGGATCTCCTCCATTCTGTCCACTGCCGATTCCTCTGTGATCTCCAGACAGTAATATCCGGCCACACCGTACGACTCTGCCATCCGTATGACTTTTTCCACAAACCGTGGAGAATTCAGCTGCTCTCCCGATATATTGGCGGATATGGTGACCGGGCTTCCAAGGGTCAAAAGCCTGCTGCACGCTTTCATGGAAATCTCTATAACACATTCCGTGAGCCTGTCAAAAAAGCCATCCTCCTGGGCAAGTGCCACGGCCAGCGGCGGGTAAACTGTCTCCCCCATGTACCGCCACCGCAAAAGTGCCTCTGCACCTGCCATTTTACTTTCGCAGTTAAACTGGGGCTGATAACCCATGGGCAGATTCTTCTCCTCCACGTCGATCCGAAGCTGGGCCGCCATATTTCTTGCCAGTATTCCCATGCTGTCCCGCCTGTCAAGAAGACTTACCGCCGTGCCGTTCTTTTGCTGTTCTTTCAGATATTCTGTCAGCTCCTTCCGCAGCATCTCCGCCTGTAGTTTTCTCACCCGCTCAGAGAGCTTCACAAACGGTGTATAGATGGCTGTTCCCACCAGCACGATCACCGCCTGTACTGCCACCCCTCTCCAGGAGCCGGATGCCAGATAGCCGCTGAAAAAAACAGGTGTAGTCCACGTGACAGTCTCCTTCACAACGGGAAGAAATCCGCTTACTGCGGCACCGTAGGCAAGCAGCAGGGAACATAGGGGCGTCAGGATAAAAGGGATGATCATGATTGGATTCAATACAATGGGCAGTCCATATACAAGGATCTCGTTGATATTAAAAAAGACTGCCGGCGCTGCCGAACGTGCAAGCTGCCGGTTATCCCTGCTTTCCGTAAACAGCAGCAGTGCCAGCACGAGACAGATGGACGTACCGCATCCGCCGATCAAAGCATAATTATCCAAAAAAGATTTCGATATGACGGTCCCTGTAACCGCATCGTTTGGCACCAGATATGTCTGGGACACCTGTTCTAAAGCATTTCCGCCGTGTATCCCAAAGGCCCACAGCATATCCAGCACAAGTACATACAGGACCCCTGCCCCCAGACCGTCATTGATGTTGTGAAACAGACCCACAATAAAATCAGTGATCAGATCATTCAGATTATCTGCTTTAAAAATTGTCTGGATCAGCAGATTCATGGCCACAAAAATAAGTGCACAAAACAAAAGCGGGAAAATAGTGGAAAGGGAATTCCGGTAATCCACATCCGAACCGGCGGAGCGAAACTTAAACGCAGGAGACACCTTTTCACAGAAAAAGTAAAAGATCCTGGTGCCGGCAACCGCGGCAAACATGGCTGTAAATACTCCCACCGGACCCAGATCACTTAATTCCATGGAACCGCTCGCCGCGCCGAAGGACACCGCAAAACAGATGGCGGATACCACTATGGCCATGACCTGTAGAAACTGGTCTTTGTTTTTCATGGTTGCGGCATAGTAATAACTGATGCTCATTACCAGGTAGACCGACATAAATCCCACAGTGGAATCAAAGAGAAAACTTAATATCTGATACAGCACACCCCCTGCCCACTTTTCTATAAATGTCTGAAACACAGGCACCGGAAAGCTCCTGAAGAGCAGTGCAAAAGCCCCCACCAGCAGAGCGGGGATCAATAGTGTAAATCCTTTTCGGATGGAGGAGATGACACTGTTATTTTCTATTCTGTAGATCGTCCTCAATACTTTTCCATACATAAACGGCCCCCTCTGCCACCCCAAAATAAACCCGGGGTTAAATGATGATCTCGCATATTATATTTTACATGCCCGGAGTCTCTTTTGCAATCTAAAATCGGCAGGTTTCACCCTTTATTCTCCTTCCAAAATATACCAGTACAGCAGCCTGAAAGGGGCTTTCGGCCCGCCCAAATGTTTTGATGTGCTCTAATATTCCACTTGGAGCAGTGTCAATCCCTGGGCAGGCGCTGTGAATCCCGCTGATCCTCTGTCACAGGCCAGCAGGATATCCGTCATTTCTTCCGGTTTTCTGTCCCCTCTTCCCACTTCCACCAGGGTTCCCGTAAGAATCCGCACCATATTGTAGAGAAATCCATCCCCGGTGTATGTGATCCTCAGTTCCCCGGGCAGTGATTCCACATCAATGCCGTAAATGGTCCGCACTGTGGATTTTTTCATTTTTTTGTTGGAACAGAAGCTCTTAAAGTCATGGGTGCCCGTCAGCCGCTGAGCTGCCCTTTTCATGGCATCCACATCAAGCTCCTCATGAAGAGGGCACTGATACTTTCTTTCAAAGACATTCTTGTGATGCCCTGCTGCGATCCTGTACTGATATATCTTTTTCTTAGCCAGAAGACGGCTGTGAAAACGCTCGTTAACCCGGTTTACTCTCTCAATCCCTATATCCTCCGGAAGATAGCGGTTCAGGTATGCGCATATCTCCTCAGGGCTTTTATCTGTTTCCATGTGTACATTCGCCACCTGTCCTTTGGCGTGCACGCCCGCGTCTGTTCTGCCTGCGCCGTCTATCCGGATCGGTGTCTCCAGCATTCTGGACAGGACCTCCTCGATTTTCCCCTGAATGGTATTGCCCGTGGTTTTCTGCCTCTGCCAGCCCTCATAGCGTGTTCCGTCATACTGTATATCCAGTCTGTAATTCATTTTATATCCCTCTTCTCATAATATGCCTTCGTTTTTGTCTATTCTATCAGACATCCCATTCGACGAAAAGAGAAATTTTTCACTTTTTCTCTTGACAAATCCACTTTCACCTACTATAGTGATAAACATAAAATAAATAATCGTAACAGCGAAACCGTAGAATAAGAGTAGTAAATATCCAGGTTTTATTGATAACGGCAGAGTAAAACTGCCGGCAGAGAGTCTTAAAATGGTGGGATTAAGATAATAGAACGGATATTGAATGGACTTATGAGGTCGGGAAGAAAGGAATTTTTTCCAAGTAATACCCGACGGGATGTTCACCCGTTATCAAGGAACCATGTATGGAAGTACATGAACAGAGTGGATGATCAAATCATCAAGCCGGGTGGTACCGCAAAAGATTGTATAACAAGCTTTTGTCCCTGCAGAAATTGCAGAGGCAGAGGCTTTTTTTATTGCTGCTGTCCTCCCCTGAGTGTGTCAGAATGCATTTTCAGACATACTTAAACTCCATCTCCGGGATTCGCGCCATAAGAAAGGAGAACATAATTATGAAAAAAATTCCGCACAGAGTCTATTTAACTGAGGAGCAGATGCCAAAACAGTGGTATAACCTGAGGGCAGATATGAAAGATCTTCCCGACCCCCTTTTAAATCCGGGCACAGGCAGACCCATCACCGAGGAGGAACTATATCCCGTATTCTGTGAAAAGCTGGCACACCAGGAACTGGATAATACAACCCGTTACATTGATATTCCGGAAGAGATACAGGAATTTTATAAAATGTACCGTCCCTCCCCTCTCATCCGTGCCTATAACCTGGAAAAATACCTGGACACCCCGGCTAAAATTTACTATAAATTTGAGGGCAACAACACTTCAGGAAGCCACAAATTAAACTCCGCAGTAGCTCAGGCCTATTACGCAAAGGAACAGGGCTTAAAAGGACTGACAACAGAGACCGGTGCGGGCCAGTGGGGAACTGCCCTGGCAGAAGCCTGCTCTTTCTACCATCTGCCCCTGATCGTTTATATGGTAAAATGTTCCTACGAGCAGAAGCCTTTCCGCAAATCCGTGATCCATACATTTGATGCGGAGATCGTTCCAAGTCCCAGTGAGACCACAGAGATCGGCCGTAAGATCCTGGCTGAAAATCCAGGTACTTCAGGAAGCCTTGGCTGTGCCATCTCCGAGGCTGTGGAAAAAGCAGTTTCCACGGACGGGTACAAATACGTGCTGGGTTCCGTGCTGAACCAGGTACTGCTTCACCAGTCCATTATCGGTCTGGAGTCCAAAGCAGCCATGGAACTGCTGGATGAATACCCAGATGTTGTGGTAGGATGTGCAGGCGGCGGCTCCAACCTGGGCGGTCTGATCGCACCGTTTATGCAGGATAAACTCACAGGAAAAGCAAGCCCACGCATTGTGGCAGTGGAACCGGCTTCCTGTCCGTCCCTGACCCGGGGTAAATACGCTTATGATTTCTGTGATACGGGAAAAGTGACACCTCTGGCCAGAATGTACACCTTAGGCTGTGACTTTATCCCATCCGCAAACCATGCAGGCGGCCTGCGTTATCACGGCATGTCTCCTATCCTCTCCAAGCTGTATCACGACGGCTTTATGGAGGCAATCTCTGTGGAACAGAGTAAAGTGTTCGAGACAGCCACCATGTTCGCAAAGCAGGAGACCATCCTTCCGGCACCTGAATCTGCACATGCCATCTACGGCGCTGTCCAGGAAGCGCTGAAATGCAAAGAATCCGGAGAGGCCAAGACCATCCTCTTCGGCCTGACCGGAACCGGCTATTTTGATATGTATGCTTACCAGTCCTATATGGACGGAACTATGAAAGATTATATCCCAACAGATGCAGAGCTGGAAAAGAGCTTTGCACGGCTGCCTAAAATACCTGGTATCCAGGAATAATAGAGGCTCTGAAAGCCCCGTACTTCAGATTTTCCGTCTGAAATACGGGGCTTTCTTGCGATTTTTTTACCTGTCGATTTTTATGGTTAGGATCATGGGTATGATAATAAAAAATACAACAAATCCCCCAATCACTATATTATTATGCAGCTTTGAGACTGCATTCGGAAAAATAATACCGTCAAGGAAGATCCATGTAGGAGCTCCTATACTCCGGACAAGCCAGGCTGCAAACTCCCCTTTGGAAAAAGGCCCCCAATATGCAGGCGGTCTCTCTATTTTTTTGCCGGAAGCATACGTTGGATGAATTATAATATATATTTTATGAAAAATGTATTCAAAAACTAATAAGACCAAAATTACCCCAAAATAAGATTTAATATACGTGGGAATCATAAAACTCCTTTTCTACATATAATTGTCATAAATATAATCCTCCATACGCTGCGCCTGTCTTGCATGAAAATTATAACGCATGGCAGCATAGGCTGCCGTACTCATATCCACCATCATACATCCATATCCGCTTCTTCCAACTGAATAACAGGCATTCCCTCATCCTTTGGCAGTTTCTTTAAAAATGCCGCCACCAGGGGAAGCGATATGGCAAAGGTCAGAACATCTGCCACTGTCTGTGCGATCTGCACTCCTCTAAGCCCCATCACCATGGGTAATATAAGAATCAAAGGAATAAAACAGATCCCGCTTCTGAGCGCGGAGAGGAGGGATGCCTTTTTGCTCTCCCCCACACTCTGGAGCATCATGTTGGTACAGACAGAGAGGGGTTGGAAGAAGAAGGCAACACACTGGCAGCGGAGTGCAAAGACACCGATGGCGATCACCTCCGGGTCATCCCGGAATACGCCGATGATGCCTGAGGAAACCAGAAGACAGATAATGGCAAAGCTGCCAAGCATCACCTCACCGGCCCCTGCTGTAAACCAGAACCCTTTCTTCACGCGGGAATATTTCCCTGCGCCGTAGTTAAAGGCAGCCACCGGCTGAAATCCCTGTCCCAGCCCAAGGCCTACAGAGAACACCAGCATACAGATTCTGTTTACGATACTCATAGCCGCCACCGCCGCGTCCCCATATACTGCGGCCTGATGGTTCAGAAGCATAGTGGACACACTTCCCAACCCCTGCCGGATCAGACTTGGAAATCCTGTGGCAATGATCCGTCCCACTTCATGGATGTCCCGTGTCATAAGCCGGATAGACAGCCTGCTCTGGGTTTTCTTTGCCACAAACATATAGAGCAGGATAAAAAAACTGATCATCTGAGAAAGAGCCGTCGCCAAGCCGGCTCCTGCCACCCCAAGATCCAAGCCAAACATAAAGATCGGGTCCCCGATCATATTCAGGATACCTCCAGTGGTCAGTCCGATCATGGCGTAGGCCGCCATCCCCTCGTAGCGGAGAATATTATTCAGAACACAGCTTCCGGTCATAAAAGGGCCTGCCAGCAATATAAAAAAACCGTATTGCTTCGCGAAAGGAAGGATTGTATCCGTACTTCCCAGCACTTTCATAAACGGGGTCAAAAATGAAATTCCCACTGCGCCTATCGCGATCCCTGTCAAAATAGAAAGAAAAAAACTGGTGGATGCAAACCTGCTGGCACTCTCCCTGTCCCTTTTCCCAAGCTTTCTGGAGATAATGCTTCCCGCCCCGTGTCCGAACATAAATCCAAAAGCCTGCAAAATTGCCATCAGGCTGAAGACCACTCCCACCGCACCGCTGGCGCTGGTTCCCAGACGGCTGACAAAATAGGTATCTGCCGTATTGTAGATATTGGTGATCAGCATACTTATAATAGTAGGAATCCCCAAACGCACGATCAGATTGGATACCGGTGTCTCTGTCATTTTCTCGTACTGTCTCCGCTCCCGCTCCTCTGCTGTGATTTCTGCTGCTGTCATAATTTTTCTTTTTCCCCCTCTCTCAATATAAGTCCTGCCAAATTTTCCACCATAAACCGAAAGCTGGCGCTGCTGTCTGTCAGTTCATAAGTAAGATACCCTTCCCGTTCCAGGGAAACAAATCCGTGAAGCGCGCTCCGCATCATCCGCTGGAAATGCACCACCTTCTCCGGGTCCTTCACTTCCCTGCCGATCAGAACCAGAAACGGATGTATGATACGCTGTATACTCTGCCGCAGTTCCTCATTTTCCGAGGTTCGCATCTCTATGACAGCCTGGTACAGTTCCGGGCTGTCCTTGGCAAACTTCCGATATGCATCCGCCATAATAAAAAGCGCTTCTACAAAATCCTGATACCCATATGCCTGCTCCAGTGCCTTCTCCAGAATGGAGATACCATGAAGCCCCACTGCTTTATGAACTGCCTCTATGCCATTCACATGATTATAGAGAGAAGCCGGCTGTACTCCCAGACGGGCTGCCAGCTCACGCATGGAGAAATTCCGGTATCCCTTCTCCTCCACCAGTTCAATGGCCGCCTCCGCGATCACTTCTGTATTCAGTCCTTTTCTTCCCATTATGCCTCCTTGATTCTCTAACACATAATTCTGCTGCAAGTCCCTCACGCCGGATTGCTGTCCTTTCCGGCCATATTTTTCATGCGCATAGCAGCTTCACCCTTTTTTCCTGCCAAAATACGCACGCTTCAATACTATGTTTCTCATGCGCATAGCGGATGCACCCCGTATCCCCCGGTAACATGCACACACGCGAAGCAGATTTATGAGGTAAAACCAAAAACTAACACCGTTCGTATAATCTATATTATATACGAACGGTGTTAGTTTTGTCAATTATGGATAAATGCCGCCTGAGCTGCATTTTTCATAAGAAGTTCCATATCGCTGTAAGTGATGTGATAATATGCCTGAAGCAGTTCCAGTTCCCCGGTTATGGTGGTTTTGCTGACCGTCCGGTTATCCGTATTCACGGTTACGGGAATACCGGCCTCCAGAAATTCCAGGAACGGATATTCTTCCATGCTGTTTACCGCCCTGGTCTGCAGGTTGCTGACAGGGCACATTTCAAAAGGAATCTGCTTTGCAGCACACAGGGCTTTCAGTTCTTTATCCCTTCTGACCGCGATTCCATGACCGATCCTGTCAGCCCCCAGTGCTATGGCATCCCACACACTCCCCGGACTGCCGCATTCCCCGGCGTGGATGGTAAAAGGAATCCCCAGTTGTCTGGCAGTTTCAAACATTTCGGTGTGAAGCTTTACCGGAAAAGCCGCTTCATCTCCTGCCAGGTCAAGAGCAGCTACTCCCTGCCCCAGGTATTCCCTGGCAGTTTTTGCAAGCTCCACATTTTGTTCCGCCGGCATATGCCGCATACCGCAGAGGATCAAGTTCCCCTCCACACCATATTTCTCTTTTCCCTCCTGCAGGCCATCCAGCGCCCCCTCAATGATCTGCCTGCAGGTAAGGCCCTCACGCACAGATAAAAGAGGCGCAAACCGGATTTCCATATATACCACATTTTCCTTAGCCCCGTCACCCAGCAGCTCAGACACAGCAATACGGAAACTGTCCCTGTCCGCCAGACAGGACAACGGCAGATCAAATTTCTCCAGATACTCTTTCAGGCTTTTGCAGTCCGGCTGCACCTGAAGCAGGTCCATAAGCTTTTCTCCTGCCGGGATCTCCACCCCGGCTCCTGCCGCCAGCTTCCGGATGACCGCCTCAGAAAGAGACCCGTCCAGATGGCAGTGCAGGTCATATTTTTTCAGTTCCTCAATGGTATTCATTTGCATTCCTCCAGATAGTTACGGGATACAAAAATGGTCCCTTTTGGCATAGGTATGCCGAAATTCTCAGCCACACAGGCTCCCACCGCAGCAAAGGAATCCGCTTCGGGAAGCTCTTTACCCTCTTTAAAAGAGGGGGACCAGGCAAGAAACGGTACCTGTTCTCTTGTGTGGTCTGTCCCCGTATAGGTGGGGTCATTTCCATGGTCAGCCGTGATGATGAGCATGTCATCCTCCCTCATGGTATGAAGCAGGATTCCCAGCTTCTCATCAAATCGCATGAGCTCTTGGGCATAGCCTTCCGGATCTCTCCTATGCCCCCAAAGGGCATCAAAATCCACCAGATTCACAAAACAAAGCCCATGAAAATCATTCTCTTCTGCTTCCCGGATGGTCTGTTCCATGCCATGGACAGAGCTTTTTGACTTCAGTGCTTTTGTGATCCCCTCCCCGGCAAAAATATCATTGATCTTGCCAATGGAGATCACATCCAGCCCTGCATCCTTCAGGGCATTCAGCACCGTTTTTCCAAAGGGCTTTACCGCGTAGTCGTGGCGGTTGCTGGTACGCTTAAATTCGCCCTTTTTCCTGCCCACATAGGGCCTCGCAATGACTCTTCCCACCTTCCACTCATCTTTCATGGTAAGTTCCCTTGCGATCTCACAGCAACGGTACAGTTCTTCAAGTCCGAAAGTTTCCTCATTGCCGCAGATCTGGAGCACAGAGTCGGCAGAGGTATACACGATCATATGCCCGGTTGCCATTTCTTCCTCCCCCAGCTCATCCAGAATCTCTGTTCCGCTGGCACTTTTATTTCCAATGACCTTATGCCCGGTCCGCTTTTCAAGCTCAGAGATCAATTCCGGCGGAAATCCGGTTTCCGTGAAGGTGATAAAAGGCTTTTCTGTCTTCAGCCCCATCATCTCCCAGTGGCCTGTCATGGTGTCCTTTCCCCTGCTGATCTCATTCAGCTTTGTGTAATACCCCATGGGATGTTCTGCAGGCTTGATTCCCTCCAGCGGGTGAAGGTTTGCGATTCCCAGCTTCTGCAGATTCGGCAGGGAAAATCCTTTTACATGTGAGGCAATATGTCCCAGGGTGTCTGCCCCTGCATCCCCAAACTGGGCCGCGTCCGCAGCGCCGCCCACCCCCAGGGAATCTATCACGATCACAAATACTCTTCTGAATCTTTCTCTATTTTCCATTTACAACCTCTTTCCAAACAAATTCTAAGCCAGATTATCCGGCCCAAACCCCATAGGCAGCATCTCTCTCAGGGTATATATACAGTAGTCTTCCTCATTCTTTGCCAGGATGATCTGAAAAGTCTCAGGATTGCAGAATTCCATCATCACCTGCCTGCAGACGCCGCAGGGTGCTGTAAAATCAGTGAGCACACCTTCCTTTCCGCCTACTATACAGATAGCCGAAAATTCCCGTTCCCCCTCGCTTACAGCCTTAAAAAATGCAGTCCGTTCCGCACAGTTGGTGGGTGTATATGCGGCATTTTCAATATTGCAGCCCTGATAAATTTTCCCTTCTTTTGTACAGAGCGCTGCTCCTACCTGAAAGCCGGAATAGGGGGTATAAGCCTTGCCCATGGCCTCCACAGCCTGCCGGATCAGTTCTGTTACCGGAATCATGCCCTGTTGTCCCCCTTCCCTGCTTTTTCTTTTCGTATCAATTCCCGGACAGCCTCCACTGCCACCTGTATCGCACCTTCCGTGTCGTGTACCACCGGATTGGGCAGATCTTTTTTGGCCCGTTCCTGGTTGGCAACCACCAGAAAAACACTGCCTGCGCGGACCCTCAGATAGCTGGCCACAATGAAAAGGGCCGCGGATTCCATCTCTGACGCTTTGCAGCCCAGCTTCAGCCATGCATCCCACTTGTTTAAAAGCTCATATCCCACCGGTTTTGTCTCCGGAGAGTGCTGGCCGAAAAAAGAATCTTTACACTGCACCACTCCCACATGATAAGGTTTTTTCAATGTTTCCGCTGCACTTACAAGGGCATTTGTCACACCGAAATCAGGTACAGCCGGGAACTCAATGGGGGCATACTCCTTACTGGTCCCTTCCATACGGATGGCCCCGTTGGCAATGACAATGTCACCGCTCTTCACATCCAGGTCCATCCCCCCGCAGGTGCCTATCCGGATAAAAGTATCCGCACCTGACACAGCCAGTTCTTCCATAGCAATAGATGCAGAGGGGCCGCCAATGCCTGTGGAGGTTACGCTTACCATCTCTCCCTCCAATGTACCCGTATAGGTCACATACTCTCTGCTGTCCGCGATCAGCCTGGGATCATCAAAATACTTTGCGATCTTTTCACATCGCTTGGGGTCGCCCGGCATGATGACATAGCGCCCCACATCCCCTCTTCCCACCTGTGTGTGGTATTGTTTTCCCTCTACTTCCGAATAGTTGATCATACATTCATCCCTTTCCTGTAATTTACGTGCCTCATAGGTTTATTATAACAAAACACAGAGAATAGAAAAGGTCATGAGTCTCTTTTTTACAAAAACCTGTTTTTGTGTTACAATGCAGTTAGGTTTTACTATCCCTGACGCCTGCCCGGCTTCTTAACATTCTGCTTTCTCTGCGGACACCACCAGGAGGTTTAAACAATGACATGGAACTTACTTTTAATTTCATCTGTGATTCTGCTCTGTATTCTGCTGCACCGGGTTTCCGATAAAATCGGTGTGCCTATGCTGCTGGCTTTTATTGTCCTCGGCATGGCTTTCGGCACAGACGGAATTGTAAAGATCCCTTTTGAAAATTATGAACTGGCAGAAAATGTCTGCTCCACTGCCCTGATCTTTATTATGTTCTACGGCGGTTTTGGCACCAGCTGGAATGAGGCCAGGCCCGTTGCTGTCAAATCTGTGCTCCTCTCCACTCTGGGCGTTGTGATAACAGCCGCCCTCACAGGTTTCTTCTGTTATTTTATCCTGAAATTCAGTTTTCTGGACAGTATGCTCATCGGTTCTGTGGTCAGCTCCACGGACGCGGCCTCCGTCTTCTCCATACTCCGTTCCAAAAATATGGGACTTAAATATGGGACTGCCTCCATGCTGGAGCTGGAAAGCGGAAGCAATGACCCCTGCTCCTATATGCTCACTGCAGTGGTCTTATCCGCCATGAGCGGCACTGCCAGCGCAGGCTCCATCTTCTATATGATATTTGCCCAGTTGTTCTTCGGCATTCTTTTCGGATGCCTCATAGCCTTTGCTGCCCGGTTTATCCTGCGGCATATAAATTTTGATATCGCCGGATTTGACATGGCTTTTGTCATCGCGGTGGCGCTGCTTTCCTACACACTGCCCTCCATTGCCGGCGGAAACGGATATCTGAGCGCATACATGGTGGGGATCATTCTTGGGAATACCAAGATCAAGAATAAAAAATCGCTGGTAAACTTTTTTGACGGGATCACCGGACTCATGCAGATGCTTATTTTCTTTCTCCTGGGCCTTCTGGCAACACCGTCGCAGCTCCCCCGCATCTTCCTGCCCGCCCTGGCCATCGCCCTGTTTTTGACACTGGCTGCAAGACCTCTAGCTGTTTCCGCCATACTGGCACCCTTTAAATGCCGCTTGAACCAGCAGGTACTGGTCTCCTTTGCAGGTCTCAGAGGCGCCGCATCTATTGTTTTTGCCATTATGGCAACCGTAGATGAAGCTTATACCGGCTTTGATGTCTACCATATTGTATTCTGTATTGTACTTTTATCCATCTTGTTCCAGGGTAGTTTTTTGTCCCAGGCAGCCAAAAAGCTTAATATGAGCGATACGGAAACAGACGTCATGAAGACCTTCAGTGACTATTCCGAGGAGGCAGATCTGCAGTTTATCCGCATCCGCATCACGGAGGAACATATCTGGAGCCACAAGGCTGTCAAAGACATCTCACTTCCGCCTGACACTTTATTCCTCATGCTGCTGCGGGGGGAGGAGACGGTGATACCCAGCGGTGAGACCATCTTCCGGCCAGGAGATACGGCTGTATTAAGCGCCCGGGGATATCAGGAACAGGAGGATCTGGAACTGACAGAGATGAAAATAACTGCCAAAAGCCCCTGGATCGGCATTAAGATTTCCGACTTTTCCCCCTATCCGGGTGAGCTGGTCATAATGATCCTGCGGGGCGATGAAACCGTTGTCCCAAAAGGTGATACCATCATCATGGAAAATGACCTGCTTGTAATCTACTCTGTTCCCGAATACAGAAAAAATCTGCCTGTAAAAGAATTGCCGGCAGGATAAAAACAGCTCTGCGGTTTTCTCCTCCGCAGAGCTGTCTGTCTTACATATAAGATCTCCAGTATCCCACATGCCTTTCATTGATCTCTTTGATGATCTCCGGTTCCACCTTGAAGTTTCTCTCTATATCCATGAGACCGTTGATCTCCTGCTGCACATCCGACACCTGTGTGTAGCAGAAGCCGCAGATATAAGGCACCTTTTTCACAGCCGTCGTGATCTCATCGAAACGGCGGATAAATTCTTCCTTACTGTTTACTTTATTCCCGTATCCCCAGCCGCTGTCATCATTGTTGAAAGCAATTCCGCCATACTCGCTGATCAGGATAGGCTGGCCTTTGTATTCATATCCGTTTGCCATAGCGGATTTGCTGCTGCTGTGATACATGTCTGTACTCAGGATCTCTTCCTTATGCCCTGCATACCGGTTGTAGAAAATATCGCCGCACTCCTCATAGTCATGAAGCGTGATGATATCGGAAACTGTATGCTCCCATCCGTCATTGACCACTACAGGGCGGTATCCGTCCATGCTCTTTGTGAGATGATAGACTGCCTCTGTGAAATGCTGCTGTTTTCTCTCCACTTCCACCCTCTGGATGCCCCAGGATTCGTTGAACGGGGTCCAGGTGATGATGGACGGATGGTTATAATTCTGACGCACAATGTCAATCCACTCTTTTGTGAACAGTTCCACCGCATAGTCAGAATATCCGTAGGCAGCGGCAGCCTCACTCCAGACCAGCATACCTTTCACATCACACCAGTACAGGAAACGCTCGTCCTCAATCTTCTGGTGCTTGCGCAGGCCATTGTAGCCAAGGGCATGGATTTTGTCAATATCCTCGATCAGCGCCTCCTCACTGGGCGGAGTCAGATGGGAATCTTTCCAGTATCCCTGATCCAGGATCAGCCTCTGGTACAGAGGCCTGCCGTTCAGCAGGATGTTTGGCCCGTCGATCCTGATCTCTCTCATGCCAAAATAAGAACCAACCTCATCGCATACCTCCCCCTTATACAGTACACGGAAGGAAATATCATACAGATCCGGTTCTTCCGGAGACCAGGTCCTCACGCCCCAGACAAAGGCATTCTCCCCGGTACCTGAAACATCCAGCACTGTCCTTGCATGGGAGGAAGCCATGGCAGTCACACCTTTCGCCACAAACATGCCGTCAAAGCTGACCACTGCCTCCACCATAAGTTCATCCCCCAGGCAGGCAAGATCCCCAGTGATCTCATATTCCAGCTCCACCGCGTTGTCTGTCAGGACCGGGGTTATCTTCACATTGTCCAGCCTGATCTCCGGAACATATTCCATCCAGACTGTTTTCCAGATCCCCGTTGTCTGCACATACCAGCAGGCAAAATTTTCTTTGATCCAGCGCTGTTTTCCTCTGGGCTGGCGGATGTCTGTGGAATCCTCCACTTTCACCACCAGCTGGTTTTCCCCGTCCTGCACAAGGTCTGTCACGTCAAAGGAAAAACGGGAATATCCGCCTCTGTGGCTCCCTGCAAAACTGCCGTTGACCCATACTTTTGTCAGGAAATCGCTGCCCTCAAAATGCAGGAGGAGTCTCTTATTGCTGAGTTTCTCGTCCTCCGCTGTGAAGCTGCGTCTGTACCAGACATTTTCATGGATCTCCTCCTGACCGATACCGCTGAGGCTGGTCTCATAAGTAAAGGGAACCTGAATCTCTTTCTTTCCACCGAAATTCTTGTACCACACCTCTTTTTCCCCGCGGTTGCCGTCATCAAATCCAAAATCCCATGTTCCGTTCAGATTCATCCAGTTGTCCCTCACAAACTGGGGTCTTGGATAGTCTTTTTTGTAGCACTTCATTTCTGTTTGTCCTCCTTATAGGTGAATGTCAATTGCTTTTCTTGTCATCCCTTGACGCCTGACATGGTGATCCCTTCCACGATCTGACGCTCGAACAGGATGTAAATAAGAATCACAGGCACGGCTGCTATCATATTTGCTGTCATTGGTTTTACATAGTCCACAGTGTAGGTTCCCGCAAAGGTGGGGATACCAATGGGAAGGGTGAACTTGCTGCTGCTCATGGAACAAAGCAGAGGCCATAAATAATTGTTCCAGCTTCCTATAAAGGCGAAAATGCAGACCGTTGAGATGACTGCTTTTGACAGGGGCAGGACCACCTTGAAAAATGCGGTCAATTCTCCTCCTCCGTCAATCTGCACTGCCTCCAAAAGCTCATTGGGAAGCCCTTTAAAGAATGTTACCATAATGATCAGATTCATGGAACCTGCAATGGTGGGTAATATAAGGCCCGCATAGGAATCAATCAGATTCAGGCCGTTTGCGGTGATAAAAAGGGGCACAATGGTGGCTTCCCCCGGTACCATCAGGCCCAGAAGAAAGTAAAAATAAAGCGCATTGCTTCCCTTAAACTTAATTTTTGCCAGCGCGTATGCTGCCATGGCGGACAGGATGACCGTCAGGACCGTGGTCAGCACAGCAATGAATACGCTGTTGAACAGCCATTTTGTCACATCCGAACCCAGGATAAGGTCCGGGTAGTTTTGGAAGGTATACGGCGGCGTGAACCAATCCAGTATACTGTTGATCTGCTTACCTTCTCTCTGGAAGGAAACTGCAAGAGACCACAGAATGGGCGTCATAAATATAACCGCCAGAATCACGGATATGACAGACAACACCACACTGCCCGGCTTTTTCTTTGCATTAGTATTCATCAGCCTCTGCCCCCTTTCTCTCAATCGTCTTCTGCACAATTGTCAGCACCACAAGGATCAAAAACAGTACATACGACATAGCCGCTGCATAGCCCATGTTGTTTTTCTTGAATGCCGTCTCGTATATGTACTGGATCAGCGGCCTTGTGGAGCCTGCAGGCCCGCCTCCCGTGATCATATAGATCTGTCCGAACACCTTAAAGCAGGCAATGACCTGTAAAAGGATCACCAGGTATGTGGTTGGCTTCAGAAGAGGCAGCACGATGGAAAAAAGCTGTTGTCTCTTGGTGGCACCGTCTATGGATGCCGCCTCATATATCTGAGGCGAAATATCCTGCAGGGCTGACAGATACAGAAGCATGGAGAAGCCCACAGTCCACCAGATGGTCATGGATGTAATGGCCGCCCAGGCAAGCCCGCTCTCATTCAGCCACTGCAGCTCCCTGTCCGGGGGCAGAACTTTGATAAAATGCAGAAATCCGTTGATGAATCCCCTGTACGGTGTAAACATATATTTTGCAACAAATGCCGCAACCGATACAGACAGTACACTGGGAAGGTAATAACAGATACGCAGACCCTTCTTTAATTTGTTCGGCCTGTTGGCAAACAGTGCCAGGATCAGTGCCATGACCACCAGAAGGGGTGTGGTGATCAGCACGAAATAGGTGGTGTGCCAAAGGGCATCCAGAAACTTTTTATCTCCCAGGAATTTAACGTAATTGTCAAGTCCCACGAATTTTACTTTTCCCATAAGGGACCATTTGTGGAGGCTGACATAGACACCCTGGATCACCGGCCAGATCGTAAATGTTGTATACAGGATGAAAAAGGGAAGTATAAATCCCAGTCCTGCCAGCAGGTTTTTGCGCTTTCTTTTTTTGCTCACTTGATTTCCTCCTTACAGCTTAACGCTCACAATAGTTTTGCTGTCTGCAAGGGAAAGGAGAGCTTGTATGCTCCCCCTTCTCTGCCCTGCTCCTTTATGGAAGATTCGTATCAAGTTCGTCGTAAAGCATATCAACGGCCTCTGCCGCGTCTGTATCTCCTGACCACAGAGTGTTCAGACTGTCGATCATGCCTGTCTTCATAGCATTAAATGTAGAAACCTTGGAAGGAAGGACTGCTGTGTCCAGAGCTTCCATGTAGCTGCTCCTGTACGGCATATCCAGATATTCCTGGCTTTCCCGGACAGCATTGCTGGCAGGTATCTGACCGGAACCGGCCCAAGTAAGACCGCCTTTTTCGGAAGCACTTACCATGAACTCTACTGCTGCCTTGCTGTCCTCTTCGCTTCTGTCTTTTTTGGTAGGAAGGATCAGTGTATGGGAATCTGCCCAGCATGCGTTTTTATCAAACATCTGCGGGTAAGGCATAGCGCCGAAATTCAGGTTCTCTGTTTTCTCCAAGGCGCCGGTCCCCCATGTGCCGCCAATATAGATACCGGCTTTTCCGCTCTGGAAGAACTGCTGATGATCATCAATCCCTTCCGCTACATAACCTTTTTCGTAGAGGCTCTTTACAAATTCCGCTGCCTTCACCGCCGTATCCTTATCCATGGTAACTTCGCTGCCGTCCTCATTGACAAGAGGTGTTCCTCCCATCTGGAAGTATGTAGCCCACCACACGCGGTACGGGTCGTCGCCGTTATTTGTCAGGGAAATGACAGAGCCGCCCTCGGGGATAACCGCTTTGATCTTATCGCAGATCCCGTAGAAATCGTCTGCGCTGGCAATCTCTAGCTGGCCTTTGTCATTCAGCGCAACACCTGCCTGTTCCAGGATATCCTTGTTGAAATACATGATCTCTGCATGGGTGTCAAGCGGGACTGCATAGACGGAACCGTCAAAGGTTACGGATTCCAGGGATGTCTCGGAATACATGGTACTCAGATCCACTCCCAGCTCATCCAGATAATCATCAATGGGTGCCACCACACCCTGTTCCACCAGCTCCGGCAGGGAAGATGCATGAGAGACTCCAATGTCCGGCCCTTTACCTGCTGCCACCGCTGTCTGCAGCTTTGTATAGTAATCTGCCCATACCAGCATAATGGACTGTACCTGTTTCTCCGGGCCTCCTTCATTGTACTCACTGATCATCTTGTCCATGAATTCCCCGTCACCGCCGCTGAACAGGGACCAGAATACCAGCTTGTCCTTATCTATGGCTACTGCCTCCGGGTTGTTTACCGTTCCGTCTTCATTGACATCTGCAGAGGCTTCCTCCCCCTGTTCTGCGGTTCCTTCTTCCTGAGAGGATTTTACCCCCCCCCCTCACTTTTTTCTGAACTTTCGCTTCCACAGCCGGCAAGAGCTGCTGTTGCAGTTAATGTAAGTGCCAGGATTGATGCGATTGCTTTACGTTTCATACTTTCTTTTCCTCCTTGAAATTGGTTTCCTATCTTTTTGACCGGTCATAAAAACAATATTACTGTTGGTTATTGCTATGTACCCTTGTTCTTTAGAACAGTTTTATTGTTCTTTATGCATCCATAATACCGTCATTTTGTCTGTATGTCAAGTATAAATTTGCTATAATTTGTGGTTTTGACCATTTGTAGCAGTATTTTCATTTATTAACAACAGTTATACTGTTGCATTTACTGCTATTTGACCTACTGTTTTCAGTATTTCTGTTATAACTCTTTCACAAAGGGCCATGTCATAACAGAAGCCGCGCTCCACAGGTTTTCTATTCTCATAAAAAAACTGCCGTATGCGGAAAGCTGTAAATAATCTGACAACTTTTGGCATACGGCAGTTTTGATCTTCCCGGCCGCTTACAAGTATTCAATACTCAACGCTCATTACAATATCCTGCTCATAGTTGCCAAAGGATTTTCCAAATAGATTAAATCCCCCAATGTATCTTGCATCCTCCTTATTCCCTATGCGCACATCAATATAGGGTTTTTCCATTAAACAAAGGTCCTCCAAACTTACTTTGGCAGCCTCACTTCCGTTGATAAAGCAGCCGTTTTCCAACACCTCCCAGGTCATGAGCATTCCATACTGGGTGGAGCCGTCCGGCCATACGGAAGGGTTCAGTCTCCCTCTTCTGCTTCCAAAATCCCCGGGGCATGTCCAGGTCCCGCAGTCCACACCGTTTATCCACACCGTAATATCTGATTTCCAGTCTTCCCTGTATCCCGGCGCCTCGGAACAGATTTCCATGGACAGGCTCAGACTCTTGGCATGACGGTTCCTGGGAACCGCATTTGCAAATTTGTATTCCACATAGCCGGCAGATGTCCAAAAAAGCCCTGCCCTTATTTTCTCAGGATCATAAAAACTGTATTCCGTATCCTCCATACCGATAACGCCCTCCGGGGAATACAGGCCGCAGGTGGGATGGACTTTGCAGCCGGTGTAGCTGCCGATAGGCATTTCCACACTGACGATCTCATTGACATCCAGATTCCGCCTGAGCAGGCACATATTTACAAAATCAAATTTTCTGCTGCAAACCTTCATGGTCCCCCTGCTGCCGGGCTGTTCC
This sequence comes from Blautia hominis, assembly GCA_002270465.1. Classification (GTDB taxonomy): domain Bacteria; phylum Bacillota; class Clostridia; order Lachnospirales; family Lachnospiraceae; genus Blautia; species Blautia hominis. The sequence continues at coordinate 237,701 of NQOF01000006.1, read as the reverse complement.
TCCATGCGGATCAAATCTGCTTTTTCCAGAAGTTTCAGATGAAAAGCCGCACTGGACTGGGGAATGTCCAGCGCCTTCGCGATCTCTCCTATGATCATATTGTCAGAATAGAGAAGCTTCAATATCTCCACGCGCACAGGTGAGGACAACGCCTTTCCCACATCACAGAGTGCATCCGCATTCTCCATATCCAGGTCTCTTATTTTTGCCATAATACACCACCGTTTCTTTTCTCCTGCAGTCAAATACCCTGTTTTAATAGATTTTGTGTAACTATTCAGTAGGTCTGCGCATTCACTGCGCTATCCGTAAGAAAGTGTACCACAGCCAAGCAAAAATCCCATCGCCAAAGGCGATTCTGCATGGATTTTTGCCTGTAACTGTGAGGGTACTGAACAGTTACGATTATGTTTTAGTATATCACCTTCTCTCCACACCAGCAAGAATGTTTAATTTCTTCTTTTATCCGTAATATATTTCACTTCCCGTCCCAAAAAGAACAGCGCCAAAAGATTTGGTATTGCCATCATACCGTTCAGGGTATCGGACAGCTCCCATATGACGCCCGGGGAAAGCATACACCCCGGCAGTGTGAGCAGGATATAGCAGAACCGGTATGCGGCTGCCCCCTTCTCTTTACAGAGATAAGCGGCTGTGCGCTCACCAAAGCAGGACCATCCCACAATGGTTGCAAAGGCAAAGAGGACCGTGGCGGCTGCCAAAAATTGTTTGCCATAGGGTATGGCTGTGGAAAAAGCCATTCCGGTGAGGGTGGTGCCGTCAATATTTTCAATTCCTGCTGCCAGATTCTGAAGACAGATCTCCGGCTGGTAGACGCCGCTCACTAAGATCACAAGGGCTGTGACGGTACATACCAGAATGGTATCGATAAAGATCTCCGCAATTCCCCACATCCCCTGTGTTTTTGGGTCTTTGACGTCGGATTGGGCGTGTGCGATCACAGAGGAGCCAAGGCCCGCCTCATTGGAAAATATGCCGCGGGCAACCCCCATCTGCAGCGCCCTGCTGATTCCGTATCCGGCCGCTCCGCCCACCGCCGCTTTTACCCGGAATGCTTCCCGGAATATAATACCGAATGCATCCGGTATCATTTCCCTATGTACCCACAATACTACTAAGGCTCCAAGGAGATAGGCGGCTGCCATGACAGGGACCAGTTTCTCCGTGAAGGCAGCCACCCGCTTCAGGCCTCCGTTCAGCACGTAGGCCGTTGCCAGCATAGTCACTACGCCTGTCAAAAAGGCCGGTATATGAAAGGCCTCCTCCAGCCCTTTTGCCATGGAATTACCCTGCACCATATTTCCCATGCCAAAGGATGCCCCCAGACAGCATATGGAAAAAATAACAGCCATCCATTTACAGTGAAGCCCCCTGTCCATATACACCATGGCGCCGCCTACCCAGGCTCCGTTCTCATCTCTGTAGCGGTAACGGATGCCCAGATAATTCTCCGCGTAATTGGTCATCATACCCAAAAAGGCGGATACCCACATCCAGAAAATAGCCCCGGGCCCGCCGGCCATCAGCGCTGTTGCCACCCCTGTTATATTTCCGGTGCCCAGCGTGGCTGCCAGTGCAGTACAAAAGGACTGAAACTGGGAGATGGAATGCTCCTCCTTGGTCTTTCTGACTTCTTCTTTTTTCAGCAGGGAACCCAGTGTGGTGCGGAACCATTCCCCTGCATGGGTAATTTGAAAAAACCGTGATTTTATGGTGAAACGAATGCCGGTAGCCAGGAAAAAAAACAGCATTCCGGGGCTCCAGACAAACTCATGGAGCGTATGCAATAGATCTGACATACAAAAAGACCTGCCCAAAAAGATATTCATAGCAGTATATGTGGATGCTGTCCAAACTATGAACAACCTGAGAGCCGCAGAAATAAAAGAAACCCCTGTCAGCATGATTTCTGCACAAATGATATTCCGCAAAAAAACTGCCCCGGTCACCCGGAGCAGTTTTTGAATCGCATATGTTTTACAGTGGAATTACTGTTACTGTACACAGGCCACTGTACCGGGAGGCGTTTTCATGCCGAAAGCATGAAAATCCCGAGGCAGCCAGCGCGATATGGGGCAGAATGCTCCATATCTGTGCATCGCGAAGCGTGTTACTGGACACAGAGTGTACAGTAACGAATTACTCGAAAGCTTTTCCAACAGAACCGAACAGTTCCATTTTCTCTTTGATGGTAGCGCAGATAGCGTCAAAGCCCGGTTTTAATAATTTACGCGGGTCATAGCCTTTGCCCTGATTGTCTTTTCCTGCTTCAATGTACTCACGTGTAGCAGCAGCGAAAGTCAGCTGACACTCTGTGTTTACGTTGATCTTGGATACGCCCAGGTCGATGGCTTTTTTGATCATATCAGCCGGGATACCTGTACCGCCGTGCAGAACTAACGGCATTTCGCCTGTCAGCTTCTGGATGTCATCCAGAACGTCAAAGCGGAGGCCTGCCCAGTTTTCCGGGTATTTTCCATGGATATTTCCGATACCTGCTGCCAGCATGTCCACACCCAGGTCAGCGATCATCTTGCATTCCTGCGGGTCTGCGCATTCGCCCATTCCTACAACGCCGTCTTCCTCGCCGCCGATGGAGCCGACTTCAGCTTCCAGAGATAAGCCGAGGCCTTTGCAGACACCTGCTAACTCTTTTGTCTTCTCAACGTTCTCTTCGATCGGGTAGTGAGAACCATCAAACATGATAGATGAGAATCCTGCTTTGATGCATTTGTAGCATCCGTCATAAGTACCATGATCCAGATGCAGAGCTACCGGAACAGTAATGTTCAGCTCTTCTATCATAGCTTTTGTCATGTCTGCAACGGTTTTGAATCCGGTCATATATTTTCCGGCGCCCTCAGATACACCCAGGATGATCGGGGATTTGCACTCTTCTGCTGTTAACAGAGCTGCCTTTGTCCACTCCAGGTTATTGATGTTGAACTGTCCTACTGCATAGTGTCCTGCTTTTGCTTTTTTAAGCATTTCTGCTGCTGATACTAACATAAATCTAACCTCCACTAATTGAAAATTCTCGCTTTTCCCATCCTTGTACAGACCAACGGCCTGTTCATAAGGAAAGAACGATTTGTTATTATTATAACACATTTCCCCCTTCTGGCAAGCTTTTCTTACGCAAATTTACCAATGCAGGCGGCAGAAGCGCCGCTTTACATCTACAGACGCATTCTGAAATCTTCATACCCAAAGGTTTTTATCACTTCACAAGACCCATCTTCCCGCTCCACTGCTATGGCAGGCAGACACATCCCGTTAAAGGTATTATTCTTTACCATAGTGTAAATTGCCATATCTTCAAACTCCAGGTATTCTCCCGCAGCCAGGGGATGGTCAAAGGAATAGGTCCCGATCACATCCCCTGCCAGACAGGTTGGTCCTGCCAGGCGGTATGTGTACGGGTACTCCCCCTCCTCCTTGCTGCCGGCCAGAGGCGGTCTGTAGGGCATTTCCAGTACATCAGGCATGTGGCAGGCAGCGGAAGTATCGAGAATGGCAATATTGCCGTCCTGTGAAAAGGTATCCAATACCCTGGTAAGAAGTATACCGGCATTTAAAGCCACAGCTTCCCCCGGTTCCAGATAAACCGTAACCTGATATTTCTCCCGGATCTTACAGATACACTCCTCCAAAAGCCGGATATTGTATCCAGGCCTGGTAATGTGATGCCCGCCCCCGAAATTTACCCATTTCATCCGGTACAAAAACTCACCGAACTTGTCCTCCACTGCATCCAGGGTTGTTTTTAAATCCTCCGCATCCTGCTCACAGAGAGTATGGAAATGTATCCCCTCCACCCCCTCCAAAAGTTCCGGCACAAACCGCTCTCTCGTCACGCCCAGACGGGAGCCGGGAGCACATGGATCATAGATCGCATGTCCCTCCTGGGTGGAACACTGGGGATTGATCCGTATCCCTATGCTTTTTCCCGCATCCAGCACCCGCTCTCTGTACTTTTCTATCTGTTCAAAAGAATTAAAAACAATATGCCCGCAGTAGGAGAGGATCTCATCAAACTCTTCCTCCCTATAGGCAGGAGAATAGATATGGTTTTCCTTCCCCATCTCCTGCCACCCAAGTTTCGCCTCAAACAGCCCGCTGGCCGCAGTTCCGCTTAAGTATCTGCCCAGCAGCGGATAGAGTGCATACATGGAAAACGCTTTCTGGGCCAGCAATATCCTGCATCCGGTCCGGTCCATAACCCCTTTGAGGATGCGCAGGTTTTTCTCCAAAGCCGGTATGGAAATTAGATAGCACGGTGTCGGCAGTTCATTCCGTCTCATAGGCCTACTCCACCAGACATGGATCGTGGGAAATTTGGTACGGAAGTCCCCATTGGTTCAGCGCATCCATAAATGGATCCGGGTCAAACTCCTCGATATTATGTACACCGGGCTTATTCCATGTACCGTTCATAAGCATCATGGCGCCAACCATGGCCGGCACTCCGGTTGTATAAGATACTGCCTGGGAACCGGTCTCCTTATAGCACTCCTGATGGTCACACACATTATAAATATACAATTTTTGCTCTTTCCCATCCTTTTTGCCAATAAAAATACAACCGATATTGGTCTTGCCTTTCGTTCTCGGCCCCAGAGATGCCGGGTCGGGAAGCACTGCCTTCAGAAACTGCAGAGGCACGATCTCCTTTCCCTCATACAGGATAGGCTCAATGGATGTCATCCCCACATTCTCCAGACATTTCAGATGTGTGAGATAGCTCTGTCCGAAAGTCATAAAAAAGCGGATCCTTTTGATCCCCGGTATGTTAAGGGCAAGGGATTCCAGCTCTTCGTGGTGGAGCAGATACATATCCTTTTCCCCTACTTCCGGGAAATTGTATACACGTTTGATCTCCATAGGTTCTGTCTCCACCCATTGTCCGTCCTCCCAATAGGAGCCTTTTGCGGAAACCTCCCGGATATTGATCTCCGGATTAAAATTCGTAGCAAAGGGATACCCATGTTCTCCCCCGTTGCAGTCTAAAATATCAATGTAATTGATCTCATCAAAATAGTGTTTCAGCGCATACGCCGAATATACACCTGTGACACCCGGATCAAATCCGCTGCCAAGCAGTGCTGTGATGCCTGCCTTTTCAAATTTTTCCCTGTAGGCCCACTGCCATTTGTATTCAAATTTCGCGGTGTCCTCCGGTTCGTAGTTGGCAGTGTCCACATAGTGGGTTTTCGCTGCCAGGCAGGCTTCCATAATTGCAAGATCCTGATATGGAAGGGCCAGATTTAAAACCACCTGAGGTTTTTCCCTCTTGATCAGCGCAGTCAGTTCCTCCACATTACCTGCGTCCACCTGTGCGGTGGTGATCTTTGTCCCGGTAGTACCCTCCAGCTCTGACTTCAGGGCATCACATTTTGACAGTGTCCTGCTGGCTATACACAACTCCTCAAATACCTGGCTGTTTGCACAGCATTTACGGATCGCCACACCTGCCACGCCGCCGCAGCCGATCACCATTACTTTTCCCATATTATTTTCCTCCTGTATCTTTTTTTGCGGTCGCCCGGTAAATGGGCAGACCTGCTGATCCTTACCTCTTATGTTCTAATACTGCAGTGCAAGCAGCATTTCCCTCACTATTTTCCCTGCCACAGCAGTGGAAACGCCGCTCTGGTCAAATGGCGGGCATAGTTCATTCACATCACAGCCTATCACCCTGCACCCCCTGCACACCGACAAAACGGCCTGCAGCAGCTCCCGGAAAAATACGCCTCCTGCCTCCGGGGTCCCGGTTCCGGGAAACACGGACGGGTCCAGCACATCAAGGTCCAGTGTAAAATACACCGGCCGACCCGAAAGTGCGGCAGCGACTTCTGAAACGCCCTCCAGATCAAAGGGGTGCATATTCACATGCCCCTCCTCTGCCCATAAAAATTCTTCCCGGTCCCCGGAGCGGATACCGAACTGGAAGATACGGTCATCCCCCACCAGTTCCCAGCATCTTCTCAACACACAGGCGTGGGACAGCTCCACTCCCAGATAATCCCTGCGCAGATCCGCATGGGCATCAAAATGTACCAGGCAGAGGTCGGGATATTTCTTCACCGCGGCCCGCACGCTTCCCAGGGTCACCAGATGTTCGCCTCCGATCATAAAAGGCAGTTTCCCATCCTCTAAGATCACTGCGGCCCGGCCTTCAATCTCCTCCAGCACCCGCACGGTATCCCCAATGGGAAGTTCTAAATCCCCGCTGTCAAATATAGGATAGTCCGTCAGGTCCTTTTTCTGGTAAGGACTGTAAGTCTCAAGTCCGTAGGATTCATTTCTGATGGCCTGGCTTCCAAAGCGGGTCCCCGGACGATAGGAGGTGGTGGAATCGAAAGGTGCTCCGAAAAGAACCACCTGCGACGCCTCATATTCCCCGTCACATCCGATAAAATTCACAATATTTTTACTCAACATCTTTCAGCATCTCCTCCACATAAGCCGGCAGCGCAAAGACACCAGCATGAAGCCTGGGCAGATAATATCTGGTATGGATCCCAAGCAGCTTCCATCTGACCCCGTCCAGGTCATCCACCGGGTGATATTTTTTTGATGCAAAGCCAAAGAGCCAGTGCCCGGAAGGGTAGGAAGGAATATGGGCCTGATAGATCCGGCTCACGGGAAAAGACTCCACGATCCGCTTGTGCATCCGCAGACACCAGAAGGCCTCCTCATCGTAAAAAGGGCTCTCATGCTGATTGATCATGATCCCATCCTCATGAAGCGCGTTGAAGCAGTTCCCATAAAATTCTTTTGTGAACAGCCCTTCCGCTGCCCCGAAAGGATTGGGGGAGTCAATGATGATCAGATCATAGGCATCGGAACGGCTGCGGATAAACTTCAGTCCGTCTTCATGGTATATGCTGACTCTTCTGTCATTGAGGCTGCAGGCCATCTGGGGAAAATATTTCCGGCACACCTCCACCAGAAGCGGGTCTGCCTCCACCACATCAATCTGCTCCACATCTTCGTATTTTACCAGTTCCCGGACAACACCGCCGTCACCGCCGCCGATAACAAGGATCTGCTTCACATTCGGATGGACAGCCATGGGCACATGGCTTATCATCTCGTGATAAATAAATTCATCCTTCTCAGTCAGGGCCAAATCCCCGTCCACAACCAGTATCTTCCCGAATTCCCTGGAACTCAGCACATCCAGACGCTGCAGTTCACTGTTGGCAGAAAAAAGCTGCTCATCCACACGGATGGATAATTTTACATTTGGTGTGTGCACATCGGAAAACCACATTTCCATCATACCGTCCCTCCCTTCAGTACATTGAGCCGTCTGATCCCCGCATCCTCAGGTCCGGTCATGGAACATCCCTTTTCTTTTGCATAGACTATGTAATCCAAAATATCCTCTGTGATCTCTTCCCCCGGCGCCAGGATCGGAATACCCGGAGGATAGCACATGACAAACTCACTGCAGATTCTTCCCGCCGTCTGTTCCAGGGGCAGGGATTCCTTGGGCGCATAGAAAGCCTCCTGAGGCGTTGCCACCACTTTGGGATCAATATATTCCTGGGAGAGCATACCCGCCCGGTCTTTTTTATACCGCCGCTTCACCTCCGCCAGGGCGCTCACCAGCCGCTCCACCTCCTGCCTGCGGTCCCCGATGGACAGATAGGCCAGAATATTGCCGATGTCACCGAACTCGATCTGAATGTCATACTCATCCCGCAGAATATCATAGACTTCAATCCCCGCCAGTCCGATTTCCAGCGTGTGCACAGAGAGCTTTGTGCGGTCAAAAGCAAAGATACTGTTCCCGTTTACCAAATCCTTGGAGAAAGCATAATAGCCCCCAATATTGTTGATCTCCTCCCTGGCGTATTCTGCAAGGCCAATCACTTTCTCAAATTCCCGCTTTCCCCTCAGCGCCAGATTTCTTCTGGAAATATCAAGGCTGGAGAGAAGCAGATAGGAGCCGCTTGTGGTCTGGGTCAGATTGATGATCTGCCGCACATGCCCCTCACTCACCCCCGGTCCTGTCAGAAGAAAAGAACTCTGTGTCAGGCTTCCCCCTGACTTGTGCATACTCACCGCTGCAATATCGGCTCCGGCTGCCATGGCGGACACGGGAAGTCCGTCTCCAAAATAAAAATGTGTCCCATGTGCTTCGTCGGCCAGCACCAGCATCCCATGTTCATGGGCCAGTTTTACTATGGAACGCAAGTCGGAACAGACTCCGTAATAGGTAGGGTTATTGACAAACACAGCCACCGCGTCGGGATTGTTCCGAATGGCTGCCTCCACCTGTTCCAGCCGCATCCCCAGGGAAATTCCGAGCCTGCAGTCCACATCCGGATTCACATATACCGGCTGCGCCCCGCAGAGAACCAAGGCATTGATGGCACTTCTGTGCACATTCCTGGGCATGATGATCTTATCCCCCCGCTTGCAGCAGGACAGGACCATACTCTGTACAGAGGACGTGGTGCCTCCCACCATGAGAAACGCATGGGCTGCGCCGAAGGCCTCAGCCGCCAGTTCCTCCGCCTCCTTGATGACGGAAACAGGATGGCAGAGATTATCCAGGGGTTTCATGGAATTCACATCAATCCCCACACACTTCTCCCCCAGAAGCTCCACCAGCTCCGGATTCCCTTTTCCGTGCTTATGTCCCGGAACATCAAAGGGCACGACCCGCATTTTCCTGAAACGTTCCAGCGCCTCGTAGATGGGCGCCCGTTCCTGATTTAATTCTAACATGTTCGACCTCCTTATCCGATTCCTGCCTGCATACGGGTGCGCTCTGTCTCAACACAAAAAAAGCAAGCAGGACCGTATACATAGTCCTTTGCTTGCTTCTGTTCATCCTTATAGAAATCCACCGTTCCCCGTCTCCGCCGGCCCTCAAATAAGACCCGCACCGGGTAAAACATGGCTTTTATTCTTTTTCACAAAAACAGATATGGTTTAGAGTCTATATAGCAAATATTTATACTTTTAATACTCTTATTGACCGTTTCACAAGTTTGACGTTTTGTATACGCACTAGTTATAAAGTAACCAACTTATAAAATTTGAGCTTCTAACTCAATCAATAAGGCAATAAAATTGCCGGAAATATTTGCATGGAAATCTTCGCCTTTATCTGTCTTCCATACATGCCATACTTTATCACAGCTTTACTAAAATAGCAAGAAAAACTTATCTCTGTCCTGTAAATTTCTGTTTTCACTCCCGGATATCTATGGTATGATATATTTGTAGCAAAATTTCTGATTCATATGGAAAGGAGGGTATAATTGCCGGAATATTGGTAACGGTTCAGTGTCTTCACAAATTCCTGCAAAAACCCATGAAGGAACCCCTTCGGCAATGGGAGTTTTGCCTGCTAAATGCGCAGACCTGCTGAATCGTAACAAAGATTGCAATTATACAGTGAATACAGGATTATGGAAATGAAAAATATGATCGTCGGCCAATCCGGCGGCCCAACCGCTGCCATCAACAGCAGCCTGTACGGCGTCGCAGCGGAGGGCTTACGCCAAAAAGAATTTATCGGACGTGTCTACGGAATGGTAAATGGGATTGAGGGATTTCTGGAAGGAAGGATCCTGGACTTTGAAGACGCGCTTCCGGGCAATACACTGGAAGGCCTGAAAACGACTCCGGGTGCTTACCTAGGTTCCTGCCGCTATAAACTGCCGGAGGATTTATCTGATCCGGTCTACCCGGAGCTGTTTGCCAAGTTTGAGGAACTGCAGATCGGATACGTGTTCTATATCGGAGGCAATGACTCCATGGACACGGTGAGCAAGCTCTCCCGCTATGCTGCCTCTGTGAACAGTGATATCCGCTTTATCGGAGAACCCAAGACCGTGGACAATGATCTGGTCCTCACTGACCATACCCCCGGTTTTGGCAGCGCAGCCAGATATGTGGCATCCACTGTGCGTGAGATCGTCATTGATGCCAATGTATATGAGAAAAGATCAGTTACTATCATAGAAATCATGGGACGGCATGCAGGCTGGCTCACAGCCGCTTCCGCCCTGGCAAGAAAATATAAAGGGGACAACCCTCTGCTCATCTATCTGCCTGAGACAGCCTTTGACCAGGAGGCATTCCTCAAAAAAGTGGAAGCATGCTTTGATAAAAACCCCAATGTCATAGTGTGCGTTTCCGAGGGGATCCACGATGACAAGGGAACTTTTATCTGTGAATACGACAACCATGTAGGCACAGATACCTTTGGACACAAAATGCTGGCCGGATGCGGCAAATATCTGGAAAACCTGGTGAGAAACCGTCTGGGCGTAAAGGCCCGCTCCGTGGAGCTGAATGTAAGCCAGCGCTGTTCTGCCTCCATGATGTCCGCTGCAGACCAGAAAGAGGCTGTCATGGCCGGTGAATTCGGCGTCCGTGCAGCACTCAAAGGATATACAGGGAAAATGGTAGCCTACAAAAGGACCTGCAACCTTCCCTACGCGATCACGCTTGGCCTGGAGGATGTAAACGAGATCTGTAACAAAGAAAAGACCGTTCCCTTGGAATGGATCACCGGGGACGGCTCGGATATCAGTGATGATTTCGTCATCTATGCGCTTCCGCTTATCCAGGGAACCGTTGAAATCCCCATGGGTACAGACGGACTGCCTGCGTTTGTCTATAGAAAATAAATCGTAACGATTCCGTAGGTCAGCGCATTCACTGCGCTGACCGTAAGAAAGTGTACCACGGCCAAGCAAAAATTCCATCGCCAAAGGCGCGATTCTGCATGAATTTTTTCCTGTAACTGTGAGGGTACTGAATCGTTACAATAAGGCATTTTATTCAGAAAGGGAGGGAATACCGCTCGTTGACGCGGTATTCCCTCCTTTTTACTTCTGTTCCCGGCTGCTGCCAAAAGACAGAAGTATATTTCTCTGTAGAAATTCTTTTGTCTGATCTCTTGGGGCGTCCTCTGTCTCCATTCCCTGAAGCAGATATACAAAATAGCTCATAAATCCTGCCATCAATACCATAGTCACAAATGTTTCCGGCATATCCGCCGGAATGGTTCCCTCGCGTTTCCCCTGTTCCGTCAGAATGCGGAGCACACTCTCCACCTGACTCTGAGGGCCGCCGAATTTTGCATATTCCCTATATAAGTGTTCTTTCATCTGACATTCCTGTCCCTGCAGGCGCATAAGCTGTGTGCTGCATCTGCTGCTGCTCATCTCTGTCTCGATGAAATCAAGCACTGCCTTGATCTGCTCTTTCAGGCTCTCTGTTTTTCTGAGAACATCCATAATTTTCTGAAACAATTTCTCCCCGGACCAGATGATGGCTTTCGCCACCATCTCCTCCTTGCTGGAAAAGTACTCATAAGCGGTACCCTTGCCGATCCCGGCCCGGCTGGTAATATCAGATACCTTAATGGAGTGAATGTCCACATCTTCCTCTATCAGTTCAATGACGGCCCGGAAAAGAGCCAGTTCCTTCTCACTGAGCTTCTCCTTCATCCACTAATCTCTCCTCATCCTTTTTATAATGGCGGCGGTTCAGTATATCATAGATACACGGCACGACAAAGAGTGTCAGCAGTGTACCATAGATCAAACCTCCGATTGTTACGATCGCCATTGGCTGCACCATATCCGCGCCCATTCCCATGCCCATAGCCATGGTGAGAAGGCCCAGAATGGTGGTGAGTGCTGTCATGACGATGGGGCGCAGACGGGCACGGCCTGCCTCTTCGATCGCCGCGCGTTTTTCCATGCCATCCTTGCGGAGCTGGTTGATGTAATCCACCAGCACAATACCATTGTTTACAATGATGCCTGACAGCATGACAAATCCCACCATAGCCACGATGCTGACCGGCTTGTTGCTCACAAGCAGGCCCATAAATCCGCCTGTAAACGCCAGAGGAATGGTGAACATGATGATAAACGGAGACAGCAGGGACTGGAACTGTGCCACCATGATCAGGTACATAAATACCAATGCCAGAGCCAGCATCTGAAGGAGCTGCCCCATAGCCTCGTTGATACTCTCATCTTCACCCTTCATTTCAATCGTATACCCTTCGGGTACGTTATATTTATCCAGGATCTTCTGTACATCCTGGCTTACCAGCCCGATATTATAACCGGACGCGATCTCGGCAGTCACTGACATATAACGTGACTGGCTATCCCTGTTGATAGCCTGGGGGCTTACAGAGTCCTCAAAGGTGGCAATATCCCCAACCTTTATCTCTTCCGTCTCCCCTTCTGCGTTGGTGGTCTGGATGGATATATCCGCAAGCTGTTCCCTGGTAAGGGATTCATCCTTCTCGCTTCTGACATACACATCATAGTCTTTCGTTGCCGTTGAGATTGTTGTAGCGCTTGTGGCCTCTGCGATCTTCTTATTGATCTCCTGGAACACCTGTGCCACGGTCAGGCCATAGCGCATAGCTTTTGACTTATCCACAACCACCTTATACTGGGCATCGGTCTCTTCCATGCCGTCGTAGACATTTTGTGTACCCTTTACCTTCTCTATCTTACCGGCCAGGTCTGTGGCGATCTCCTGGAGCTGTTCCAAATCTTTTCCTTTGATCTCCACCTGGAGGCCGCTGCCGCCCAGTGCGCTCATATCCATATTGGAAGTAGAAACCGCCACTTCACAACCATCCACACCCTTGGTCCTTTTCAGGATCTCTTTTTCAAGCTGCTCATTGTTCAGCTTTTTATCTTCCTTCAGCACCAAATACATAGTGACCTCATTGGTGGAACTGCCCATAGACATGGAAGAACCGCCAGCCATGGCACCGATGGTCTCAATATCATCGATATCAGAGATCTTGTCGATAATTTCATCCGCTTTTGCCGCGGTATCCTTGAGAGGGGTTCCCTTGTCCGTGGTCACAGTAAGACTTGCCTGTGTGCTCTCCATGGATGGGAAAAATTCCGTCCCCTTTTTCACTGACAGGTACATACTTCCCAAAAATAAAACCAGTGCTCCCAAAAGCACCCAGGCTTTATGTTTCAGGGTCTTATGAATCATACGTCCATAAAAATCCTGCACCTTATCCAAAAGTTTGGATGGCTTCGCCTCAGCCCTCTTCAAAAGTCCTGCGGACATCATAGGTACCAGGGTCAGCGCTACCACAAGGCTGGCCGCCAGGGAATAACCGATCGTCAGCCCCATATCCACGAAAAGCTGACGGGTAATGCCCTCTGTAAATACAATGGGCGCAAACACGCACACGGTTGTCAGGGTTGAGGAGACAATGGCTCCCGCCACCTGTTTTGCTCCTTCCACAGCGGCTTTTCTGGCCGGTATCCCCTGGCTCCGCATACGGTATATATTCTCAATAACAACAATAGAGTTATCCACCAGCATACCCACACCCAGGGCAAGACCTGAGAGGGAAATGATGTTCAGCGTCACGCCTGAGAAATACATGAGCACCAAAGCTGCCACCACACTGATCGGGATCGAGCAGGCAATAACAAAAGTGGGCTTAATATCCCGCAGGAATAAAAACAGTACCAGAATAGCCAGAATACCTCCGTACAGCATATTCTGCAGCACGGAATTTACAACCATATCAATATAGATACCCTGATTCATCAGTGTTGTAAAATGCAGGCCGTCATTTCCCTTCTCCAATTCCTCCATACGGTCCAGGATCTTGTCAGCCACATCTCCTGTGGAATAACCGGTCTGTTTCTCTATGGAAAGTATCATGCCGGGATTGCCGTTGATCTTTGCATATACCTCTGCAGAATCATCTGTGACACTGATATCTGCCACATCAGACAGGCGGATAGATGCCAGACCGTCCAGTTTCAGGTCCAGAAGGACCAAGTCCCCCAGACTGTCCACATCCTGTACTTTATCCCCTACCCGGATCAGATACTCCTTATTGTCCTCTGTCACATACCCTGCCGGCATGGCAAAGTTCTCTGCCGTGAGGATTCCCTTCACCATATCGGATGTGAGGATCGTATTCAGATCGGCTTTGTCCTGCGCCTGCTCTTTTGCCTCATTCAGCTGGTCTCTTCCGGAGTCAAGCTGAGACTGGGCTGCCTCCAGCTGGGCCGTTCCCATGGCGATCTTGGAGGAAGCTGAACTGAGCTGAATGGAGGCCATGATCTTCTGCGTTTCAAGTTGGATCTGGGCTGCACTCATCTGAGACTGGCCTGCCTCGATCTGAGCCTTTGCCTCCTGCAGCTTCTGTATCCCTGCATTTAACTGGGTCTGGCCCTCTGCCAACTGCGCTTTTGCCCCTGCGATCTCCTGCAGGCCGCTATTGGCTGCTTCCAGCCCTTTATCCACCACTTCCATCGGGTCAAGCTGGGCAAACTGTTCATTGAGAGCTGCAAGCTGCTGCTCCATCTCCGCCTTTTTGCCCTCCATCTCCTCTTTGGCTGCGGTCAGCTGGGCGATGGTCTGCTGCCATTCCTCATCTGTCATATTGTCAGGCTTCTCAGGTGTTAAGGCATTTAACTGCTCCTCCAGCTCCTCAATCTGGCCCTGGATCGTGGCAATTCCCTCCTCCAGTTTCTGCATTCCCTCCTGGGCTTCCAGCAGCTTGTTTTTTGCTTCTGTCAGCTTTTCCACTGTGAGATTCAGGCCTTCCTCTGTAGCCTGCAGAAGTTTTGACTGGCTGTCCAGCTCTGTCTGCTTACTCTCCAGGTTCTGGAGCTGCATATCCACCTCAGCAGCGCTCTTTGTCAGTTCACTCTGTGCCTGGGAGAGCTGTCCGCTTCCCTCACCGATCTGGGAAGCCGCTTCGTTCTGACCGGATTCCAGTTCACTCTGGCCGGAATCCAGTTCGCTTTTGCCGGAGTCGATCTCAGCCTGGGCATCGTCCAGCTTCTCTTCCTCCTCAGCGAACTTGCCGTTAATGGCATCCTGTACCTTCCGGTTCATGGCATCCAGCTTCTCCTGGTTGATCCTCACCTCAATATTCTCAGTAACGCTGCCGCTCTGGGAAACCCTGGCAACACCGTCAATACTCTCGATATTAGGCTGCACATTATCTTCTATGTAATCCGTAAGTTCCGCAGCCGTCATATCATCCACATCCACGGCGGCAACCAGGACCGGAAGCATATCCGGGTTCAGTTTCATAATAATGGGATTACTCACCGAGTCGTCCCAATATCCCTTTATCTGGTCCAAATTCTCCCGCATCTCCAGGGACACGGAATCCATATTGGTGGTCTCCTCAAACTCAAGGATGACCATAGATACATTTTCTCTGGAGACAGAACTTACATTCTTAATATTGCTGACTGTCGCCATACTCTGTTCAATAGGCTTTGTAACAGTCTCCTCCACCGATTCCGGGCTGGCGCCCACATAGGTAGTCATTACGATTGCATAAGGCAGATTCATACTGGGCAGAAGATCTGTGTTCATTTTTGTCACAGACACCACTCCCAATAGGATCACCAGCACTACCGCCACAACGACGGTATAGGGCTTTTTCACACTAAAACGCGATAACATTTGAAGTCCTCCTGTATTTTTGCTCGACCGACTGACCGGTCAGTCTGATGTTAAAATTATATGTCTTTACAGGAATGGTGTCAACAAGACTAATTATTAAAGTTGCATAAACTTTGCTGCTGCGGGTTCCTGTTTACGGCTGCTGCCAAAGACCATGAAGTATATATAGTTACTGTCCACTCCGTGTCAGTAACACGCTTCGCGATGCACAGATATGGAGCATTCTGCCCCATATCGCGCTGGCTGCCTCGGGATTTTCATGCTTCCGGCATGAAAACGCCTCCCGGTACAGTGGAACAGCAACTATATATATTCGTCATTTTGCCCATTTTTATCTTTACTTATCTTTATATCATGGTATAATGTCTATAAGCACAATACTGACAAGTATATGGAGCACAGAAACCACAGTTTCAAAAAAGAAAAAGCCTAACTGATAAAATCCTTTTATATATTCAAAATACAGCCCCGGCAGCATAGAACTGCCGGGGCTGTGTTTGTATTTTATAGGAAGGAGTAACTGTTCAGTACCCTCACAGTTACAGGCAAAGATCCATGCAGAATCGCCTTTGGCGATGGGATTTTTGCTTGGCTGCGGAATGCTTTCTTACGGTCAGCGCAGTGAATGCGCAGACCTACTGAATAGTTACAGGAAGGATCTTATAACTGTGCACATACAAAACAGTTGCCGCTTTATTGATCATAGAGATGACAGGCAGCCATATGCCCGTTTCCAATATCCTTTAATTCAGGCATCACCGTATCACAGCCCTCTGTTTTCTTAAAACAGCGGGAGCAGAAACGGCAGCCTGCCGGAGGGTTAATAGGCGTTGGCACATCCCCCGTGAGAATGATCCTCTCTTTTTTCTTCGTGATATCCGTGGATGGAATCGCGGAAAGGAGGGCCTGTGTGTATGGATTCAGCGGATTATCATAGATCTCACGCTTATCTGCTACCTCCATCAGCTTACCAAGATACATTACACCCACACGGTCACTTATGTGTTTCACCACGTTCAGTCCATGGGCAATAAACAGGTAGGTAAGTCCAAATTCGTCCTTCAGATCATCCAGCAGGTTCAGAACCTGGGCCTGAATGGAGACATCCAGTGCGGATACCGGCTCATCGCAGACGATCAGCTTGGGCTGTACAGCCAGCGCTCTGGCAATTCCCACCCTCTGTCTCTGTCCGCCTGAAAACTCATGAGGATACCGGTTTCTCTGATGATTTGCAAGGCCTACGCAGTTCATCAGATAGGTAACCCTGTCCTCCACCTGGTTATCCGGCATGAGCTTGTTGATACGGATGGGTTCAGCGATAATGTCGCCCACCGTCATACGCGGGTTCAGGGATGCATAAGGATCCTGGAAGATCAATTGGATGTCCTTGCAGTATTTTCTTCTCTCTTTTGTGGAGAGCTTGGATATATCGGTTCCATTGTATATGATTTCGCCTGAAGTGGGCTTGTACAGATCCACCAGCATTTTGCCGATCGTGGATTTACCGCAGCCGGACTCTCCAACCAGGCCCAGAGCTTCGCCTTTATATATTTTAAAAGAAACATCATCCACAGCTTTCAGGACAGCGGTGGGTTTTCCGAAGAAATTTGTCTCCACATCGAAATACTTTTTCAGGTGTCTGGCCTCCAAAAGCACTTCTCTCTTCTCTTCACTCATCTTACGCACCCTCCACTTCATCGCTTACCAGGAAGCATCTAACTTTTCTTCCATCCTCTGTCTCAGCCAGTTTGGGCATATGTTCCCTGCACTTATCCATACATTTGTCACAGCGGTCCGCAAAGGAACATCCCTTCGGCAGATGTATTGGGTCCGGTACAATACCTTTGATCATGTACAGGCGTTCCCTGTCTTCATCCATTTTCGGGATGGAGTCCAAAAGTCCCTGTGTGTAAGGATGCAGGGGTTTTGTGAAAAGCTGTTCCACAGTAGCCTGCTCCACCACGCGTCCGCAGTACATGACCACCACTTTGTCCGCAGTCTCAGCCACAACCCCCAGGTCATGGGTGATGAGGAGCACTGCCATACCCAGTTTTTCTCTCAGACGGTTGATCAGATCCAGGATCTGTGCCTGGATGGTAACGTCAAGGGCAGTGGTAGGCTCATCTGCGATCAGAAGCTCGGGATCACAGGCCAGAGCCATGGCAATCATCACACGCTGACGCATACCGCCGGACATCTGATGCGGATAGTCGTTCACACGCTGCTCCGGAGCAGGAATACCTACCAGGTCCAGCATTTGAATGGCTCTGTCAAGAGCCTCCTTCTTGCTCATAGTGGTGTGGGTCAGAATGGTCTCCATAATCTGGTCCTTGATCCTGTACACCGGATTTAGAGAGGTCATTGGCTCCTGGAAGATCATTGAGATCTTATCTCCGCGGACAGCCTGCATCTCTTTTGTGTTTTTCTTTAACAGATTTTCGCCGTTGAACAGGATTTCCCCTCCTGCCACCCGGCCTGGGTCACGGATCAATCCCATGACAGAGAGGGAGGTAACACTTTTTCCGGAACCGGATTCTCCCACCACCGCCAGGATCTCTCCTTTGTCCACTGCAAAGCTGACACCGTTTACCGCCTTGACCGTACCTCTTTTTACTTTAAATTCTGTCTCCAGATCGTTTACTTCCAATAACATGATACGGTCCTCCTTATACTCTTTCTTTCGGATCCAGCGCATCGCGCAGGCCGTCGCCAAACAGGTTGAATGCCAGCACTGCCAATGTGATGGCAAGACCCGGGAAAATCAGGGTGTAGGGCGCTGAGAAAATATAGGTCCTCGCACGTCCCAGCATATCTCCCCACTCTGCCATAGGCGGCTGTACACCCATGCCTAAGAATCCAAGGGCCGCAGTATCCAGGATCGCGGTGGAGATACCAAGGGTTGCCCTGACCACAATGGAGCTTACCACGTTTGGAAGGATGTGATGAAAGATGATCCTCCTGTCAGAATTCCCCACAACCTTAGCGGCAGCCACATAGTCATTTTCCTTGACTGAAAGAATGGAACTTCGCACAATCCGGGCGTATTCCGGGATTGACACGGTACCAATGGCAATAATAGCCTTATCAAGCCCTTTCCCCAGTGCTGCCATCAATGTGATTGCCAGAAGGATCGAGGGAATGGAGAGCATAATATCCATACATCTCATAATAAAGGAATCGGCTTTACCGCCGAAATACCCTGCCACAGAACCGAGGATGGTACCGATCAGCAGAGAATACACAACGGCAGCCACACCTACAAAGAGAGAGACTTTGGTACCTGACAGTACACGGGAAAAGATATCCCGCCCAAGCTGGTCTGTTCCAAAGTAGTAATCCTTACAAGGCGCAACAAACGTATGGGCCATATCAGAATACTCCGGATCATAAGGAGCCAGCCAGTCTCCCATGATCGCTAAAAATACAAAAAATACAATAACGATAAGACCCGCCACTGCTGCCTTATTCTTTTTCAGGGTGTCCCACATCACACGGATTTGGGATTCCGGTTTTTCAAGTGTCTCTCCTGTTGTCTGTACCTGTTGTTTTTTCCGCATGACGGCTACACCTCCTTCTTAACATATTTGATACGCGGATCTAAAAATGCATAGATAACGTCTACGATCAGATTCATCAGCACGAATATGACTGCGATCAGCAGTACCACTCCCTGCACAACAGGGAAATCCGATTTCATGATACACTGCACCGTGTAGTTTCCGATTCCGGGCCATGCATATACAGATTCTGTCAATACCGCACCGCCAAGCAGGGAACCTAACTGCAGGCCGATAACGGTTGTGACGGGAAGCATAGCGTTGCGCAGTGCATGTCTTCTCGTCACTTTGCCTTCGCTGATTCCTTTTGCTCTTGCAGTACGGATGTAATCCTGTCCCAGCGTTTCCAGCATACTGGAACGTGTCATACGGGCAATGATAGCCATAGAATAAAGACTCAGTGTCACTGCCGGAAGAACCATATGCAGAAGGCTGTCTTTCAGAGCCTCTGTGTTTCCTTCCAAGATACTGTCAATGATCATAAATCCCGTCACGGTATCAGGACGCAAAGCCGGGTCGATCCGTCCGCTGGAGGGCAGCCAGTGCAGAACACCGGAAAACAGAATGATCAGCATAATGCCCAGCCAGAAAATAGGTACGGACACTCCGATCAGGGATATCAGCATACCTCCGTTGTCAAAAATCGAGTTCTTTTTCACTGCCGAAACAGCACCGATCACGATCCCAAAAAACGCGGCCAGTATAATGGCAACGATTGCCAGCTCCACAGTAGCCGGGAAACGACTGAAAATTTCTTTTGTTACAGGTGCTTTTGTATAATAGGATGTACCCAGATCACCGGTAACAGCGCCTTTAATAAAATCTACATACTGCGTAACTATGGGTTCGTTCAGCCCGTTCGCCTCCCGCCACTCTTCCATGCTTTCCTGTGTAGCGTGCTGCCCCAATACTATGGACGCAGGGTCCGGTGCACATACACGCATAAGGAAAAAGACGATCAGGGATACACCGAAGAGAACCGGTATGAGCTGTAAAAGCCGTTTGATTATGTACTTAAACATGTCTTGCCCTCTCTTTTTTCTTTTGATTATCTCCGGAACAATTCATTTCTCAAGGGGTCTTTGAAAAAGCCCTCTCAGAAATGAACTGTTCCTCCGTAAAACAGGCTTTTAGACCGCATATAAGGGCAGATCTCTCTGCCCTTATGCAATCCTGTTTTACCAATTAATTGTAATGGTTTGGTACCTTTCCGGTTACAATCAATTCTTATATGTCTTGCTCAAGAAAACATTTCCTGTAGGATGTGCAATGAAGTTCTGTACATTTGACACATAACCTGACAGGTTCTGCTGATGAGAAATCGGCAGCCACACATTTTCGTCTGCAATCTTCTGTTCCATTTTGCCGTAAGCTCCATTTCTTTCGTCGCCGTTTTCCATGGATGCTGCTTCTGACAGCATGGTGTTGTATTCGTCATCACGGTACAGAGCAACGTTCATTGCCGGGTCCTCATGTGTCAGCAGATACATGAAGTTATCCGGGTCACCGTTGTCACCGATCCAGCCGTACAGACACATATCATAATCACCGGCACCGAGTTTTTCCTTGTAGGTTGTCCAGTCATAGGAATCAATAGAAACTTTAACACCTACTTTATCGAAATATCCCTGGAGAGCTTCTGCCAGTGTCTGTCCGGTTGCAGTATTGTACGGTCTCGGGTTTGTGTAAGCCATCATCTTCAGTTCTGTAATACCCTTTTCTTCCAGTACCTTTTTGGACTCTTCCGGATTGTATTCCGTCTGTTTTACGTCTGCACTGTAGCCAGGCATGAACGTCGGAAGAATTGTAGTAGCCTGGGTTGCGTAACCTTTATAAATGCTTTCTACCAACTCCGGTACATTGACCGCTTCATTTAATGCTTTTCTGATCTCTGGGTCTGTTATTCTCTGTGTATTGTAAGCCATGTAGTTGATATTCATACCCTCTGCCTGATATAACAGACAGCCGGCAGATGTGATCTGGTCTACCACGGTGGCGTCAATACCATCAATAATATCCACTTCACCGTTTGTCAGTGCAACCACACGTGCGGAGTTATCCGGGATCGTGGAGAAAATGATCTCTTTTGCAACACCCTTCTCGCCCCAGTAGTCTTCATTTCTTTCCATAACTACGGCTTCGTTCTTGTTCCATCTTACGAATTTGTACGGGCCTGTACCGCATGGGGCTTCATTCAGGTTGCCGTTTGCTGCGTCACATGCTGTAGGGCTTACCATGGGTGCGCCCAGGGACATTGCCAGGTTGTTTAAGAACGGTGTGGATTTTTTGCCCAGTTTAAACTCCACTGTATAGTCATCAACCACGTTACACTCTGTAACATCACCGTAAACAAAGTCTGCATAAAGCATGTCCTCTGTTTTATTGACTGTTTGTCTGTCCACATTGTATTTTACTGCTTCTGCGTTGAAGTCTGTTCCGTCATGGAATTTTACGCCTTCTCTCAGTTTGAAGGTATAAGTCAGTCCATCTTCACTTACTTCCCAGGATTCAGCCAGGCACGCTTCCACTTCTGTATTGCTGTCACCGTATTTCAGAAGACCTTCATACATCTGGCAGATTGGCTTGGAAGACTCTCCGTCATCGATCATAGCCGGGTCAAGGCCACGGGGGTCTGCACCCTGCGCATATCGCAGTGTCTGCTCTGTGTCCACATCAGACGGAACCTCTGTAAACTCTGTGAGCATTTCGCCGCTGGCTTTCTTTTCTGTTGTGCCGGTTTCTGTTTCTGCATCCGCATTTCCTTCTTCACCGGAAGTTTCTGTCTTTGTTGTGTCGCCAGTGTTATCTGCACCAGTCTTCTTGTTGCTTCCACATCCTGCCATCATGGTGATCGCCATAGATGTGCAGAGTAAAGCCGCAATTACTTTTCTCTTCATAGAAAATCCCTCCTTTGATTCACGCAGTCCTCCCTGTGCTCTGTCATTCTGACACCACTTTGACGTGGTAAACACAAAGAACTCTGTGCTAACCATTTTACTATAGAAGGAGAAAAAATACAAGTTTTAATTTCTTATCCTGCATTTATTGTATGATTAGGGGTTACTATTCACGGCTGTTATCCCGTGAGGTGTTTTTATGCGCTTGCGCATGAAAATCCCGAGGCAGCCAGCGCGATATGGGGCAGAATGCCCCATATCTGTGCATCGCGAAGCGTGTTACTGGACACGGAGTGAACAGTAACTGATTATACGGCTGAGATTTTTTAAGTATTAATTCAAAACATGAGATAAGATTACTGTTTTTTAATCATCACTGTATAATTATATTTATTTTTTGCAAGTTATTTTTTCTTTTCCTGCATTTTTTTCATGAGCCGCTTATTTATAAATGTACATTCGTCTTCCCACAAAAGACACTTTGTATATAAATCAACTGATATTCTTTATTTCTGTTATAAATGTCTTTCACAAAAAGACATTTATAGTAATAATTTCAACATATTTTTACATATTCTGCTTATATGCTGCAAGTTACAATTGAGATATACAAATATACGCCACTGTCTGACAGCCGCGGGACACACAGCCTCTCAGAAAATACTGCTCCATAAGCTGAAATATGTTAGAATTCCTCTGTCCATCTTCTTAAATATGTAGTCAATTGTTGGATTTGTCACATGCCTGATCCGGCATAGATTTGTAAGAGCAGATACGCAGTCAGATAACTGCAGCATCTGTTTTTAGAATTTCAAACGCAAAAAAGAAGCCCGCTGCCTGCATTTCGTAAAAACAAGCAGCGTCATTTATGTAAGATAAAGATTCTCAGATATGGTTTATCCCATCCATAAAATACGCAATAGAGCCTGCATGTGCCGCCAGCTTCAGATATTTTGAAAGAATATCCATATCCTGTTCCTCCAGGATCGCTTTTCTGAGTTCATCGGGTACTGGGCCTAAATCCTCCAGCAGAAGCAGGACAGATTCTGCCTTTCCTTTCGCCAGCCCTTTTGCTTCTCCCCCGGCACGTTCATCTCTCAATAACTCTTCCAGCAGCATGAACTTCTCCTCCATTTCCCGGCTTCCCTTAATCTTTGCTATAGACTCCTGGATCTTTCTGATAAAATCATCCTGATAGTCCCGGGTACTGTCTGTTAAGTCGGCTTTGACAAATTTCAGGAATTTTATAAGATTTTCCGGCACTTCCGCTTCATTTTCCCCACAGGTGCTCAAAAAAATGGTAGTGCTCCCGTCAGCCATAGACAGCCCGGTTTCCCTGCAGACATTTTGGAAGATATAACGGTATCTTTTCTTATCAAACGGGTCAAAATCACAAATAAAAATCACATAGGAAGCGGGGAGTAATGTGTAGTCTTCTCCCGTCAGCAACAGCTCCATATCCATCTGACTGTGATAATATCTGGCTCTTTTGCCCAAATGGGACTTTTTTGCCACTTGCATCTCCACATTGTAATGTGTGCTTTTTTCATCTCTGGCAATAATATCAAGCCGTATACCGCGGTATTCCGGGTGGTAGATCATGCTTTTCTCTTTGCTGATCTCTACTTTCTCAATCGGAATACCCACCGCCATTTCCAAAAAATTCCGGCAGATTTCCTCATTTACCATAACTGCACCAAACATAAAATTATCTTTAAACATCAGTTGTGCCAGTTTTCTGTTTTGGTTCATAAACAACCTCCGCATGGGCAGAGGAATTCTGGTTTGATTATATCACATAGTATTTAAAATTTCCATAATAAAATTTGCGTTTGCAAATTAATTTACCACATTTTTTCATTCAATCTGTAACGAAATACAAAGTGGATTTTTTTGTATCCCTGCATAAAGCAAAGCCGTCTTTTACTTTTTATTTTTGCTTATTATCTTTCCTGAATAGTAACTTTGATTATATCACCCGGCTGTTTCCCGATCTTCTGCCTGATCTCTTTTCTTATGCCGATAATATGCCCCGGTGTTTTCATCCGCACCAGGCTTCCGTCATACGGTATGCTGTCAAATGTGGCATGTACCTTCACTCTCCCTTTGCCAAACTCCTCCCTCACATCAAAAGGAAATTCAATATATGCCCCATCTATATCGGGAACCTTTTTTATAACAGCCTCAAATTCATATGTCTTTGTGTTCATCTTTTTTTCCTCACTGTTCTTTTTGTTCAAATAAAGCCCCGTCTGTGATTTCGATCCCCATATCTTTCCGGATCAGAGAGACATCCGCCGATTTTTCTTTTCTAAATTTCAAGGTATTCTTATCCACCACGTCAAAGACATATTGACAGCCTTTCTCTTTATCCGATGCCACCAATTCACCGTCCGCGATTTCGTAGGTACCCGCAGGAATATAAGAGTTGAGGATATCATAACTAAAAACAAAATTTTCCTTATCCAGAAGTGTCAGGCATGGAAGGCTCTGCTCTGTTTTCCCCAGTTCATCGGCATTCATGTAATACGTTTTTGCCGATGAAGTCTCCACGCGGTCAAGCGCCGGATTTGTGTCATCCAGAAGACAGATTTTATTTACGCTTTTTATCTGAGCAGGGTAGGTTTCCTGTACTTCCCCGGAAAAAGTAACCGATATATTTTGTCCCGGCACAAAGTCAGACAATGAGATATCAGTAAAATGCCACTCCAATTTTGTGTTGGAGGTAATGTACAGATAAAACTCACTTCTGAAATTCACGTCATTTTCCTTCAAGCCGGATACCAGCATGGAATTTCCGTTAATCTCTTTGATCTGAGCATAAAAAGTAATGGAATCACCTTCATCTGAAAGCCCCTCCACGGTCTTGTTCTGTCCTACCGTATATCCTGCCCAAAAGATAAGCAAAGCAAACAAAAGTATAATACCGCATTTAATAAGATTCTTCATGGATAATCTCCCGTTTGATCAAATGACAAAATGCCAGGAAAGGTGACCGCTTGTGATTTCCGCATCACAATTATACCCTTATCAGCAATTCCTTTCCTACGCCCGTTTCGATCAAACCCATTATATCATATCAAAATAAAAAAAAGCAGTATTGAATAATTATAGGTATCATTTCAAGTAAGAGTTCAACCGTCCACTGTCCTGTGATGTTTTACATTGCAATTGCAATACAATCCCGAGACAGCCACGCGCCAGACTGCAATTAATATTGCAATGTAAAACATCAGCGGTATGTACCCTAAAGGGCAGAACTGTGCATGCTTTTGTTTCTGTGAAGCCTGAAGGCTGAATAGTAACCTATTCAATACTGCTTTACGGTCTACTCCCATTTAAAACTATGATCTTGACGATCTACAAACCGGCAGGCTGGTTCAGCTTTTCTGTAAAATCAGCCATCGCCTTGGCTATTTCAAGCTGCTGCGGGCATACCGCCTCACAGCTCTGGCATCCGATGCATGCGTGAGGGCGTTTATCCTCCGGCATGGCTTCCACTGCCATGTGCGTGATCAGCCCATTGGCAAAACGCACCTCATTATAAAGTGCCAGTAGTGTGGGAATATCCAGTTTCTGAGGACAATGTGCAGTACAATAACGACAGGCCGTGCATGGCAGGATATCCAGCATACTGTCCGTCACTTCCATCAGCGTCTCCATCTCCTCATCCGTCACCGGTTTATCCTCCGCAAAGGTGGCGATATTTTCCTTCATCTGCTCCATGCTTGACATGCCGGACAATACCATAGTCACTTCAGGAACAGACTGCAGGAAACGGAATCCCCAGGCCGGAATCTTTTCATCCGGGCGCAGAGCCTTTAATTTCTCTTCGTTCTTGGGTGAAAGACTTGCCAGCCGTCCTCCCCTGAGAGGCTCCATGACCCATACGGGAATGTTATATTCTCGGAGCAGCTCCACCTTAGCCTTAGCATCCTGGAGCTTCCAGTCCAGATAATTCAGCTGAATCTGACAGAATTCCATCCTGTCTCCATAAGCTTCCAGAAAACGTTTCATCGTATCATAACGCCCATGTGCAGAAAATCCCAGATGCCTGATCCTTCCGTTCTCCTTCTGTTTCATCAGATAATCCATAATACCGTATTTCCGGTCCATATACGGCTCGATATTCTTTTCATAAACATTATGGAACAAATAAAAATCAAAATAATCCACATTACATTTTTTAAGCTGTTCTTCAAAAATAGCTTCCACTTTATCCATGTTCGCCAAATCGTATCCCGGAAACTTGGTAGCCAGATAAAAACGATCTCTGGGATACTCCCCCAGAACCTTTCCCATCACAACTTCCGAATTTCCATCATGATAGCCATACGCCGTGTCAAAATAGTTGACACCATGTGCTATGGCATAAGCCACCATATCCGCCGTCTTTTTCTCATCTATGGGTGCATCCGGATTCCCGTCCGCAGTCGGCAGCCGCATAGCGCCAAACCCCAGCGCTGAAAGCTTCAGATCTTTATAATTTTTATATACCATATTCCTATCCTCCTGTGATAAATTTTTCCTTTCACGAACCCATTTTTTAATTTCCGCAGGCACAGTGCGCCTCTTGCCCGCTGCGGGTTCAATAAGATTGTATTCCTTGAAGTTAACTCCAAGTCAATACCCTTTTTCAAAAAAACACAGCCCAAAAGCCCTCCCGGACTCCTGTGCTGTGTCGTCACGATCACATAGTTTCTTTCATATATAGATCCATGGCCTCCGCCACCTTCTTGGAATGGGCAACCGCCTCCACAACGGTCCTGGCGCCATTCACCACATCCCCGCTGGCAAAAATCTCCGGCCGCGAGGTATGGCCCGAATCGTCTGCCACAAGCAGCCCGCACGCATCTGCATCCAGACCCCGGGTTGTTCTGACAAGCTGGTTTCGGGGTCCCTGACTGATGGACACGATCACACTGTCCGCCGGATAAAGTTTTTCCGTGCCTTCCGTCTCCCCTGCATCCGCAAAAATCACCCCTTCATCTGTTATTTCCACCGGTATCTTTCCGTAAACAAATTCCACGCCTTCCAGCACAGCATAATCAAATTCACTTTTACTGGCAGCAACCGAAGCATCCCTGGAAAAACACTGCAGATACCGCACACCTTTCCGCATTGCGGTCCTGGCAACATCCATAGCCGCATTTCCGGCTCCTATGACAATCACTCTCTCCCCCAAATGAAAACTGTCCGGATTATTCAGATAGTGAATCCCGTAATGCACATGTCCCAGCGTTTCCCCTTTTATATGAAGTGTATTCGGTCTCCACACACCTGTGCCGATAAAGATAGACTTATACCCATCCCGCAGCAGATCCTCAATGGAAATTGCCCCGCCAACCGCAGTGTTGGGCCGAACCTTAATATCTTTCAGCCGCAGATGACGGTATTCAAAATCATCCAGGATACTCTTTGGCAGACGAAACTCCGGAATGCCGTATCTTAAAACACCGCCGATCTTATCCTTGCTCTCAAAGATGGTTACCTGATATCCCTTTCGGGCCAGCAGCACCGCTATGGTAAGACCTGCCGGACCGGAACCTATGATCGCGGCGCGCATCCCGTTGGGAGATGCCGGACCTTTCACCATCTTGGAGCTGTAGGTACTGGAAATATAGTTCTCAATAGCAGAAAAATGTACGGGCGCACCTTTTTTTCCAAGAATACAATGTCCCTCGCACTGCTTTTCATGGTCGCAGATCAGACTGCAGACTGTGGTCAGGGGATTATTTTCAAAAAGCTTCCATCCGGCCTCATCCAGACGGCCTTCCAGCATCAGCTGTATGACCGACGGAATCGGGGTATGGATGGGACACCCCTTTTGGCACTGGGGATTTTTACAGTTCAGACACCGGTTCGCTTCATCCAATACATGTGCAGCCATCCTTTTCTCCCCCTCTTATCTATCTTCTCTCTTGGTACGGAGATATTCTACATTTGCCTCAACTTTCTTTTTGGAAAGCGGGTATACAAAGATCAGCATAAGTGCCACACAGATAAAAAGGATCCCGGGAACGATGGTCGCCAATTTGTAAAGTCCGCTTAAAACCTCCGCACTCTGGGTTTTGGCGGTTGAAACATAACCGATCAGTCCCAGTGCATAGCCTCCCAGCCCTCCGGCAAGAGCCTGACCTACTTTTCTGGCAAAAGAATAGACTGCGTATACGGTACCGTCCTCCCTCTTGCCGGTCCTCACTTCCACATCGTCAATGACATCAATGATATTTGCCCAGATGATCAGGTTGAAATAGCTCACACCCAAAAATCCCACTGCTGCCACGATCACGAAGACCCATGCGCTTTTTACATTAATAAAACCTAATACCAGGAAAACAACTCCTGTAAAAATAGTTGCCACAGCCGCGGATTCTCTTTTTCCAAACTTCTTGACCGTGATGCCTGTAATGGTGGCCATGAGCAGAGAACACAACATGGTGATCATATTATATGAGGACAGCGCCTTTACATTTCCAAAATAATCGGCATACAGATAGGTATTGACACTGGACATCATAAGAGAACTCAGCAGCAGGAAAATGGCAGCACCCACGATACCCAACAGTGCACGGTTGGAGAAAATAGCCCCGAAGGTCTTAGCCAGTGAGATCTTCTCCGCATTTGGGTCCGGCTCAATCTTGATACGCTCTGTGGTGCATTTATAACAGATAAAATAGCAGATAATGGCACAGACAGAGAAAATGCCAGCCACAACCGGGAAGATTTTTCCGTCATTACGGATAACCTGCACACCGCTTGCATCTGTAACATAGATGATCATAGGGCCTCCCACACCGATGACAAGCTGTGCCAATGTGGCGCCGATGCTTCGGAATGTGGAGAGGGCCGTACGCTCTTCCGGTACATCCGTGACCGCTGATGCCATGGAGCCGTAGGGAATGTTGATTCCCGTATAGCAGATACTGCCCCAGAGAATGTAAGTGACATACATATAAACCATTTTTACAGCCATGGATGCATCTGCCAAAGCGGACTGATACATGAGAAAGCTGGCAATTGCCACCGGCCCGGCCATAATGCGGATCCAACGCTTGAATTTTCCGTCTTTCCCCGGTTTGCAGGTATCCACAATACGGCCCATAGTCACATCCGTAAAAGCATCCACAATTCTTGCCACCAGAAACAGAGTTCCCACAGCCCCGGCGCTGATCCCCAGGACCTTCATATAAAACACCATCAAAAAGGTGCTGGAAAACATAAATGTGAAATCGTTGCCGAAATCACCGAACATATATCCGATCTTATCCTTTAACCCAAACGGTTTTATTGTGTTTTCATTCATTTTTCTCACCCCTTAGAATCTGGTTTCCCATCTTCCGCAAAATACGTTTTCGTTGTATCTTCCCTTGAATTCACTTTTACCCATCATCTTTTCCAAAGCAGCGGCAAAGCTCTCATGATGATCCATATAAGAATTAATGTAACATCTGGCCATAGGAACATCAATCAGATTATTGGTATTGCTCAAAGATACCACAACAGTGGGCAGCTCTGACATATACCATGGCTGTTTTACAGGCTCATCCCATTTTATCCGCATGGTATTGTACTGGGCAAATCCCTGTATATTGAGGACCAGCAGAACACAGTCATATTGTTTTTTGAACTCTTCTATTTTTCCCTTTTTTGCGGAAACTTCTGCGTCCACTTCAAATCCGGCTTCTTCAAGCTGGGACACAATATCCGAGATTATGTTTTTATCATTTGATTCAAATTTCATGCCGGCGATCACAGTGGCTTCAGAGCCAATATACACAAGCTTGATCCTCTTATATTTCTCCGGTGTCATGGGGAGATAATGCAGGCGGTCTTTTACAAGGGTCACATACTTATCGGCAAATTCCCTGGATGCTCTGTGGTGTTCCTCACACCCAACCACAGCCAGGTTTTCTTTGGGTACCACCAGTTTTCCTTCTTTCTGAAGCCTGTGAAGATTCAGGGCTGCTTTTACTCCAAGAATCCTGTGAAGAGCATCCTGCAGTCTTTCCTCTGTGATGGTGCCGTTTCGATAGCCTTCCATCATATAACCGAAATCTTCCTCCCTGTCATTAAAGAACAGATACATGTCACATCCTGCGGCGATCGCCTGGGGAACCTGCCGGCTTCTGGGGATCGTGGCCCCGAACATACCGATCATATGGGATGCATCTGTGACAACCAGGCCGTTGAATCCGAGCTGGCCTTTCAGCAGGTCTGTGATCAGTTCCGGTGCCAAGGTTGCAGGACGGATTTCTTCATCTCTGATACCGGGGCGCAGTTTTCTGGAATATGCAGGGAGTGCAATGTGGCCTGCCATAATGGTCATGACACCCTCGTCAATCAGCTCCTTGTAAACTTTTCCGTATGTCCGGTCCCATTTATCACAGTCAAATTCATTGATGCCCATAAGCAGGTGCTGGTCATTTTCTTCTGTGCCATCCCCCGGAAAATGCTTCATACAGGTAGCAATATTCTGTGTCTTCATGCCTTTAAAAAAGGATTTTGCATAACGGATGACATCGTCCGGGCTGTCGTTAAAGGCACGGAGCTGTACAATGGTATTTCTCCAGTTATAGAGCAGATCAACCACCGGTGCAAAATTCCAGTTGCAGCCAACCGCAGCCGCTTCCCTGGCTGAGATCTCTGCCATTTTAAATACTTCCTCCGGTGCATCTATGGCTGCCATGGCAGCACCGTTGGCAATAGGCGTTCCGCCCTGGCAGCCGCCGTTTCCCCCTGCCTCACAGTTGGAAGCGATCAGCAGCGGGATCTTTGTGGTATTCTGGAGACAGTCTGCCATTTTCCACAACTCTTCTTTCAGTGCATTGTGATAACGGATGGCTCCCGGATGATAGGCATCCAGTACCTTCTTGATATTTTCCGGCTTTCTCTCCTCTGCGTCTGCCACCATATTGACAAAAAGCTGTCCTATTTTTTCCTCTGTAGTCATACCGGAAATGGTGTCTTCCACCCACTGTATCTGTTCATCATTCAGATAATAAGGTTTTTCTCTTAAATTTACCATGTTATTCCCTCCAAATTTTATTTCATAAGATTTTCAACAAATGTTTGTATCAGTTCTTCCTGGAAAGCACCGCCGAAGGTGCCCTCTTTCATTCTCTCCACAGCATTTAAGATACCGGCCCAGCTTCCGCTCTCCCCGGATACCAGGATGGGATAATAGAATACGCCGTTTCCTTTTGCCGCGTCCATATCGCCCGGCGCATCCCCTGTCATCAGAACATTCTCTTTTTTATATCCGCAGGTGAGCAGTTTTTCTATGCAGCTCTTCTTGGAGCCTGCATTCTGTGCCAGCAGTACATCCACATGTTCCAGAAGGCCGAACCGGGTCCACTCTTCCTTTACCGCCTCATAGTTGGCGGAGGAGACAATGGCAATATCACACGTTTTATGAAGTATCTCAATACTCTCTCTTACATGTGCAAAGGGTTTGATATCCTCTCTGGGAATCTGTTTTATGGCCTCATTCACCGCCTCTGACCAGTTCAGGGCCTTTTTCAGGATTGAACTGCCTGTTGAAGCTATGGCTTTTTGTAAGGCGGCATTTGACAGCTCATCCGTTTCCTCCGCCCACTGTACCAGGGTGTCCACATCCTCGATCTGCGTATATCTGCTGTCAATTTCTTTCAGGGCTTTTGCAAGACCTTTAAAGCGGTTGATCCCCCTTGTCATAGAATACAGGTTTATCTCATTCCAGCGTTTCAGAATCTCCTTTTCATATGTCTGCAGATTCCATTCTTTTACCATACACGGGCCAAAACAGCGGATATGTTTGATATCCATGCTGTCAATGGCACAGCCGTCTGAATCTATACATACGAGGTGATCCTGTTTCTTTGTAAAATCCGTAAAAGGATGGTTCATGTTCTCACGTCCTTTCGTTCTCTCTTTTGATATGTATAAAATACAACGTTTACCGATTTTTAAAAATAATAATATCCATTGAATTTAGCACAATTTTATGGTATTTTATTTTGCAGATGAATATTATATTATTTTTCCGTAAAATCATACTAAAATATGTATCACACGGAAACACTCGCGCAGGTCCCCGCAAACACTGTGCTGACTGTAAGGAAATCCCATTGGGTATTGAGAGGTAAAACAGATGGAACATAAACAATTGGAACTTTTTCAGCAGGCCGTCACAGCCTGCAATGTGGGATGTCATATTATTTTCAAGGACAGCTCCAATCTCTCCCAGACGGATAAAGGGCTTCGCCTCCGTCTGTATGAGGACTATAACTACCAGCCCCTGCAGGTTTTTCTGGAACAGTATGTGACAGCCGGGAGTATTGTCCGCTATGAGGACTCCTTTGGAATGTACTATACTCTTGTGCATATTCCCGCTGCATATCTCTATGACTATGAATCTTCTCATTTTGTCATAGGCCCGTACCTGGAAAACCAGTTAGAGACTGTACAGATCCGGAAGATCATGGAACAGCGCAGGATACCGGACAGCCTTTTTTCAGATATCCGCCTGGTCTATTCCTCCACACCGGTTCTGCATAATATGGAGAGCTTTGAGGCACTGATCGTGAATCTTGCCCGGGGATTATTTCACGTAGAATATAAAGTCTCTCATCTGCCGGACAAAAATGAGATATTTATGGAACACTCTCCCCTGATCTTAAAGCTGCGCAAAGAACCGCAGATTTCCATCAGCACCATTGAGGAGCGGTATGAAGTGGAAAATAAAATGCTGGAGGCAGTCTCCAAGGGGGATGACCGGCGCGCCCATGAATTTTACCAGAAATTCCAGACTTATCAGTTAAGGCCAAGAACAGATAATGCCCTGCAGAACAAACGGCACGGCGTCATAATCCTGAACACCCTGTTTCGCAAGTCTGCGGAGTCCGGAGGTGTGCATCCTTTATATATTGATGATCTGTCAGGGAAATTTGCTGTTTTGATTAATGAAGCGCGCACCGAACGGGAGCTGGAGCATCTGTCCACAGATATGCTCCACAAATACTGCCTGCTGGTCCAGAACCATTCCATGACCGGGTATTCCCAGGTGATAAAAGAAGTGATCTCTTATATTGATTTTCATTACGCGGAGAATCTAAATCTGACTTTCTTTGCCGAAATGTTCAGCCTGAGTAAAAATTACCTGTCCGGGCTGTTTAAAAAAGAGAGCGGCATGACTCTGACGGATTATATCCATCAGGTGCGCATCCGGCGGGCTATCACAATGATCAACTCCTCCTCCCTTCCCATCACCACGGTGGCCGCTTCCTGCGGATATAATGATATGAATTATTTTATCAGGCTTTTTAAACGGACCTATGGAATGTCTCCGAAACAGTATCAGAAATCGATTCTCCATCCTGAGTAAATATAACATTTATAGAAATATTGTAATTGTTCAGTACCCTCACAGTTACAGGCAAAAATCCATGCAGAACCGCCTTTGGCGATGGGATTTTTGCTTGGCTGCGGAATGTTTTCTTACGGTCAGCGCAGTGAATGCGCAGATCTACTGAATAGTTACGAAATATTGCCTAAAATTGTTTGCATAAATTGGTAATTTTCTCCCTTTTGTGTTAGAATATATGCATCAGAGTTAGAAAATACTAAAGACAAAGGGTCTTCGTCAGGAAGGAATGAGAGTATACTGGTGAAAAAACAGATAAAACTGAAAAAGCAAACAAAACCGCAGCTGTCTGATGTTCAGGAGGAGAAAAAAGACCGCAGGATTCCAACCACCCGGTATAATCCGGATTACAAAACCGGGCTGACAAGTCAGCAGGTACAGGAACACAGGCTTCACGGCTGGACCAACAAAGCTGTGGACCCGCCGTCCAAGACAACGAAAGAGATCATACATGACAATGTCTTCACATACTTTAACTTGATCTTCGTAGTGCTGGCAGTCCTGCTGTGTATCGTAGGTTCTTTCAGAGACCTGACTTTTCTCCCGGTCATCATTGCCAACACATTGATCGGTATCATACAGGAGATACGGGCCAAGCAGGTTCTGGATAATCTGACCATGCTCAACGCCCCCAATGCCTCTGTCGTGCGAAACGGCAAAACCTCGGTGGTAAATGCAGAGGAGCTGGTGCTGGATGATATGGTCATCTTTAAAGCCGGCAACCAGGTCTGTGCTGACGCTTTGGTAAGCGCCGGGGAAGTACAGGTCAACGAATCCCTGCTCACCGGAGAAGCGGATGAGATCACCAAGAGAAAAGGCGACCAGCTTATGTCCGGCAGCTTCATTGTGTCGGGGCAGTGTCACGCAAAGCTTGATAAAGTCGGGGAGGACTCCTACATTTCCCGTCTGACGCTGGAGGCCAAGGAAATGCAGAGCGGGGAGCAGTCCGAGATGATACGTTCCCTGGACAAACTGGTAAAATTCGTGGGTATTGCCATTATCCCTATCGGCCTTGTACTTTTTATACAGGCATTTTTCTTTCAGCATGAGGCTTTCCGCTCCAGTGTGACCTCCATGGTGGCTGCCGTCATCGGTATGATCCCTGAGGGTTTATACCTTCTTGCAAGTGTTGCCCTGGCAGTCAGCTCTATCCGGCTGGCACAGAAAAAAGTCCTGCTGCACGATATGAAATGTATTGAAACCCTGGCAAGAGTAGATGTACTCTGTGTAGATAAGACCGGAACCATCACAGAAAATTCCATGGAAGTCCGGGAGGTCATAGAGACAGAAGAATATGATCCCGATGAGATGGAGCCTCTGTCTGTGATGATCAGTGATTTTGCGGCAGCCATGAGCAGCGATAACATCACCATGGCAGCTATCAAAAAGCATTTTAAAACTGCCACGAAAAAGAAGCCGGTCAGTAAAACAGGATTCTCCTCTGCAACCAAATACAGCAGCGTCACCTTTAAAGATACTGCCTATGTACTGGGCGCTCCGGAATTCGTCCTGAAGGAAGATTATGATGACTACAAAGAGGAAATTTTAGAATATGCGTCCAAAGGCTCACGTGTCCTGGTATTCGGAACTTATGATGAGGAGATTGACGGCAAGGCACTTGCCGCCCCCATTATACCTTTATGCTATATTCTCCTCGCAAACCCTATCCGCAAGCAGGCAAAAGAAACTTTTACTTACTTCGCCGAACAGGGTGTGGAGGTGAAGGTGATATCCGGGGACAATCCTGCCACCGTTTCTGAGGTTGCCAAACAGGCCGGCATAGCCGGAGCAGAGAATTACGTGGATGCCTCAGAACTGGAGACTGACGCAGAAATACAGGAAGCGGTTCTAAACAACGCTGTCTTTGGACGTGTCACACCAAACCAGAAACGGCAGTTTGTACAGATATTAAAAGCTGCGGGGAAAACCGTTGCCATGACAGGAGACGGTGTCAACGACGTGCTGGCACTGAAAGATGCGGACTGCAGCATTGCCATGGCATCCGGCAGTGATGCCGCGGCTCAGGCCTCCCAGCTCGTACTGCTGGAATCTGACTTTTCCTGTATGCCTCAGGTAGTATTGGAAGGAAGACGGGTGGTAAACAATATCCAGCGTTCCGCCAGCTTATTCCTGGTCAAGAATATTTTTTCCTTCCTGCTCTCCCTGTTCTCTGTTGTGTTTATGCTGACGTATCCGCTGGAACCCTCACAGGTATCCCTGATCAGTATGTTTACTATTGGCATCCCTGCATTTTTCCTGGCACTTGAGCCAAACAAAAATATTATCAAAGGGCATTTTCTCACCAATGTTTGTCTGAAAGCCATGCCTGCGGCGCTGACAGATGTTCTCGCCGTGGGCGCACTGGTGGTATTTGGAAGGACTTTCGGGGTAAATTCCACGGATATCTCAACCGCTGCTACTATGCTGCTGGCGATCGTAGGGTTTATGATCCTCTACAAGATCAGTGCACCTATGAACAAGATCCGTGTGGGGATCTTACTTGGAACCATTGCCGGACTTATATTCTGCAGCTTGTTCTTGAACAATCTGTTTGCATTGACCGGCATGTCCACGAAATGCATCATGCTCTTTGTGGTTTTCGCCATTGCCACAGAGCCTGTGCTCAGATATCTTACACTGGCGATTGAAAAATGCCGCATCTTGTATCTGCGCCTGAAACAGCATAGTGCGGACGAATTATTATAAAACCCAAGTAACTGTTCAGTACCCTCACAGTTACAGGCAGAAAAAGTTACGGCCAGATACCGGATTCGTATCTGACCGTAACTTTTTTCTATCTTTATTTTTCCTCATGGAAAACCCGTTCCAGAACCTCTGTGGCTTTCTTTACCGGGATGATCTCCAGTTTTTCCTTTACCTCCTCTGCCACTTCCTCCAGATCCTCCACGTTTTCATAAGGGATGAATACTTTTTTCACGCCGGCTCTCTGCGCTGCCATGAGTTTTTCCGGAAGACCTCCAATGGGCATGACGCCGCCCCGAAGGGAAACTTCCCCTGTCATGGCATATTCAGGAGCAACTGCTTTTCCCGTTACAAGGGAGGACAGCGCTGTGACCAGGGTAATGCCCGCAGAGGGACCGTCCTTTGGAACTGCTCCGGACGGAACATGGATATGAAGGTCTTTTTCATCAAGCTGCTTGGCCTCTTCCGGGTACATGGCTTTTACCAGCGTCAGGGCAATCTCAGCGGATTCTTTCATCACATCCCCCAACTGTCCGGTGATCCGCACTTTACCGCTGCCCCTCGTGAGCGTGGTCTCCACAAACAGGATCTCTCCTCCGGCTCTGGTCCAGGCTAATCCTGTCACCACACCCGGTGCAGCCTCCTTGAGTATGCCCTCGTGATGCAAGGCGTTTCTTCCTAAAAACTCAGGGACACGCTTTTCACTGACCGTGATACTCTTCTGCTCTCCTTTTACCAGTTTCACTGCCGCAAAACGGCATAAGATATCCATCTGTTTTTTCAGACCGCGGACTCCCGCTTCAGCCGTATAATCGCTGATGATCTTCCCGATCGCTTCATCTGTCACTTTCAGATTCTGAGCCTTGATCCCCATGCTCTTCATTGCCTTGGGAAGCAGATGTTTTCTGGCGATATGGGACTTTTCTATGGGTGTATAACCCGGAAACTGAATCACTTCCATACGATTCAAAAGTGGTTCCGGTATGGTATCCGTGCTGTTGGCCGTACAGACAAAAAATACATTGGAGAGGTCATAGGGCACATTCATATAGTGATCTGTAAAGCTGTTGTTCTGTTCCGGATCCAGTACCTCCAAAAGGGCACTTGCAGGGTCTCCGCCATAATCCTTTGTGAGCTTATCCACCTCATCCAGCACCATGACAGGGTTCTGGACACCGCTTCGTTTCATACCCTCCATGATCCTGCCCGGCATGGCACCTACATACGTCCTCCTGTGGCCTCGGATCTCAGCCTCGTCACGGATGCCGCCCAGGCTGATCCTCACATATTCCCTGTGCAGGGCTTTGGCTATGCTCTGCCCGATACTGGTCTTGCCTGTTCCGGGTGCTCCCACAAACAGCAGAATGGAACCGGACTGTTTTTTATTCAGAGCCATGACTGCTATCTGCTGGATGATCCTGTCTTTTACCTTTTTCAAGCCATAGTGCTCCTCATCCAGGATCTTCTCCGCTTCCTCCAGATCTATCTCCGGTAACTCCTCTGTTTTCCAGGAAAGACTTGTCACAAAATCCAGATAATCATAGAGCAGGCCATACTCATGGCTGTCCTTGCCCTCCTGTTTCATCCGGTTCAGAACCTTTCCGGCCTCCTTTTCTGCCTCCTCATTCATGCCCGCTTCTTTTATTTTAGTTTCAAATCTGCGGACATCGGAAATATTCTCCGGATGCATCTCATCCAGCTGGTTCTGCAGAAAATCAATCTGTTTTTTAATGGCTGACTCCCTGTATGCCTGTTCATGGGTCTCCTTCTGGGCACTCTGAGCTTCCTCACTGACCTTGAACAATTCAATAAATTCATAGATTGCCTTTTCAATCCGTTCACAGCGCTGTCCCCTGGTCTCCGCCTCCAAAACGGCATATTTTTCCGGCCAGGAGAGATTCAGATAGCCTGAAAGGGCACAGAGGATCTCGTTCATATTTTTCCAGTGCAGGATAAAGCTTCTCGCCCACACACCCCACTGAAACATCTGTACAAATTTCAGCAGATCTCTTTTGAGCGCTTCAAAACGCTTCTGCATCTCCTCGTCCGAGATATCCTCCACCTCGCCACAGATCGCTGCAGAAGCGGAGATGGACTGCATGGTCACTTCCACATCCGTGATCAAGACACGCTCTTTTGTATGGACACGAATATTGCCCTCCTCGTCTATACTCTCGATCTTGCCGGAAACCCCGATAGGGCAGATGTCCTCCGGCGTCATATCTTCCCGCTTCTTATCCTGCTTCATCATCAGGAACAACACATCCTCACCCACATGCTCCGCAGTGATCTCCCGGTCTGTGAAAATGTCCTTTTTGAAAAAGAAGGTAACGCCGGGCAGTATCATCATATCGTAAATCGGTATTGTAATCATAGGTGCATCCTCCTCGTATTATCAGCACTCATTCAAATCGAGTGCTAGTATCAAGTTAAAATATATAGCGAATCCGTTGGAATCCGCCAAGTATTGTGATATAATTCTATCATTAAATAAACATTTTACAAGTACGCAGTATTTTCATACCAGGTATGTTTTTTCATACCTACTATCTCATTAAGGAAAGGAAACCGGTTATGTATGCAGCATCAATGGAAAAAGAGGAAACGGAAGCTGTCTGTCCGCTGAAATATGCGTTGAATCTGGTGGGCGGAAAATGGAAGCTTCCTATTATCTGTATTCTGGCACGTGAAGAATCTGTGCGTTATAACAGCCTGAAACGAAAGCTCTGCGGCATTACCAACATGATGCTGTCCCAGTCCTTAAAAGAGCTGGAGGAAAACGGCATTGTCCACCGGGAGCAGTATAATGAGATCCCGCCCCGGGTGGAATATTCCCTCACAAAAGAGGGACGCAGTATTTTAGAGCCGCTTGACAGCCTGTCCGAATGGGGGAAAATGCATATGGACAGAATACAGACGCAATCCCCATACTGCGGGGAATGCAGGGATACAAAATAGGCGGCTCCCTAAAGGCAGTCATTCTCATTCACCTGTTCAAAAGAAGCCTGTTCTGCTATCACGTCAAATACCAGCCCGCCTCCTGACCAAAACTCATATCTGACACGGCAGGACGGGCTTTCTCTGATCATGCGGGTCATCTCACCGCACTGGGGTGCCTTCAGTTCATGGGATGCTTCTTCCAGCCTGTGCACCTTCAGGCACATCTTTCCCTGCC
This sequence comes from Blautia hominis, assembly GCA_002270465.1. GTDB lineage: Bacteria > Bacillota > Clostridia > Lachnospirales > Lachnospiraceae > Blautia > Blautia hominis. The sequence continues at coordinate 198,470 of NQOF01000006.1, read as the reverse complement.
GGATTGTCACTTTTCCGTCCCCATATTCCTCTATACGGACTCCCAGATAGGTAGCCATCCTGTACTCTCTTCCTCCACAGTGCACCGCGCAGATACAACCCTGAAAATGAGCGCCTAAAAAGGGAATATCTGCAACGGAGAGCATCACACTGCTACTCCTGCCAAACCCGCACTGAGTCCAGAGATATGTCCTTGGAAAGGAGCGCCCTTTGTCTGTCTCTATATACCCCCGTCCGCCTGTCATGGGTATTTCTCTGCCGTTCACTAGGAAGCTGCCCCTGAGACTGTGGTGCATACTCAGCACGCCGTGACTGCACTGCAGAAAGGGGATATATTTAAAAAATCCCATAATATCATATGACAGCCTGTCAAAAGGTGCGTATGCCATACAGCCTTTTACAGTCAGGTCCCTGCTCTTTATATCCACCTTGATACCCTTCTCCGTAAAAATATTTTTTCCCACTCTGACGCCAAAAGGATTCCTGCTGATGCGGCACGCCTCTTTGGGATACGTGAAATACCAGGCGCCATCCTCTGTGACGACCTGAAGAGATACGGTCCACTTTCCGTTTTTATCCCCATGTACGGCAGGGATAAATGCAATGGTATTCTCCTGATTCTGGTGTTTCAGATACCATCCTTCAAAATAAGGAAAGGAAAATGCCCCACATCCCTTCTGAATACATGTCTTTTTCATGTTCTTCACCTCTGTGTCTAAGTTTATCCGAACATGGGGTGCCGGTGATACACTGGCGGTTCCCCATGTCTGCTTCTGCTTTTGGACACATTTAGGATGTGCGGCATTTATAAACCATATACGTGATTTGATTCAGGCATTTTTCTGTTCTTGGATTTTTTCAGCCAGGTCGTTTAAATATACCCAGCGTTCCATCTTTTCTTCCAGTTCTGCCTCTGCTTTTTCCTTCTCGGCTGTCAGTTCGGACAATTTTAAAGAGTTTGTGGCATTTGCCATCATATCATCGTCCAGCTTTTCTATCTTTTCTTCCAGAGCCGCGATGTCATCATCTATGGTATCGTATTCTCTCTGTTCTTTGAATGTAAATTTCAGCTTTGCCGGGCGGTTCTGCTTCCAGTCTTTGGCTGCCTCCTTTTTCTCCGGGACTTCCTTTTTCAGGGAAATGCTGCTGTCCGTGTCTGAAAGTCTTCTCTCCTTTGCCTCCAGATAATCCGTGTAGCCGCCCTCGTACTGCTGCAGATGTCCATTTCCGTCAAATTCAAATATCCTGTCCACCACATTGTCCAGAAAATACCGGTCATGGGACACAGTGATCACGATCCCGGAAAAAGAATTCAGGTAATCCTCTAAAATGGTAAGTGTAGGAATATCCAAGTTGTTGGATGGCTCATCCAGGATATAGACATTGGCCCCGCTGATGAGCACGGAGAGCAGGTACAGCCTCCGCTTCTCCCCGCCGGAGAGTTTGCACACAGGGGTATACTGCACATCCGGTGTGAATAAAAATCTCTCAAGCATCTGTGAGGCACTGATCTTTCCGTCTCTTGTCTGCACATACTCAGCGATATCCCTAATATAGTCAATGACCCGCCGGTCTGTATCCAAATCCGGTTCCTCCTGTGCCAGATACCCAATCTTAATGGTCTCCCCGATTTCAATCTCCCCGGAATTCGGCTGGATCAGACCTGCTATCATCTTGATCAGGGTGGACTTTCCGCAGCCGTTTGGACCGATAATGCCCAGCCTCTGGTTTCTCAGCACAATATAGTCAAAATCATCCACAAGCTTTGTCCCGCCATAGCTTTTTCCCACGTGGTGTAGCTCAATGGTCTTTTTGCCCATCCTTGTCTCCACAGAATCCATCTCCACAGTCTGATCCTGCACCGGGGTCTTTCCGTTTTTCAAGGCTTCCAGGCGTTCCAGTCTGGCTCTCTGCTTGGTGCTTCTGGCGCGGCAGCCCCGCTTGGCCCACTCCAGCTCCATGCGCAGGACACTCTGCCGTTTGCGCTCAGAGGCCAGTTCCATCTCCTCCCGCTCCGCTTTCAGTTCCAGGAATTTGGAATAATTGGCATCATAGCTGTACATGTTTCCCCGGCTGATCTCCAGGATCCGGTTGGATACCTTGTCCAGAAAGTAACGGTCATGGGTGACCATGAGAATCACGCCTCTGTATTCCCTCAGATAAGCTTCCAGCCAGGCGATCATCTCCTCGTCCAGATGGTTGGTTGGCTCATCCAGCAGCAGGACGTCAAACTCGGAAGCCAGCACCTTTGCCATAGCTACCTTCCTTCTCTGCCCTCCCGACAACTGTGCCAGCGGTATGTCATACTGCACGATTCCAAGCTTAGTCAGGTTGCTCTCCACCATCCAGTCCGTCTCCGCTGATTTTCCAAGGGCATAGGAGGACACGGTTGCATCCCGGGGAAATTCCGGATTCTGAGGCAGATACGCAATGCGCAGTCCATTCTGCCTGACGATCTGCCCTGAATCCGGTTCCTCAATCCCGGCAGCCATTCGGAGCAAGGTTGTCTTTCCTGTGCCGTTGATGCCGATTATCCCGATTTTATCCCCTTCGTGAATGCCAAAGGACGCATCCTCAAAGATGATCTTATCCCCGTATATTTTACTGATATGTTCTATATTTAATATGTTCATTTGTGACGCTCCTCTTATTCTCATACTGACAATAATCATCATAAATGATTTTGAACGGAACGTCAACTTTTATCCTGCTGCCTGGAAATCTTAACGTGTTTCAGGACAGCCTTCCATTATCCATGGTGTATACAATATCGGCCAAATTCATAGTAGACTTCCTGTGGGACACAAGGATCACGGTCTTTTTATGGCAGGACTCCTGCAGAGACTTCAATATGATGCCTTCATTCAAAGAGTCCAGGTTGCTGGTTGGTTCATCCAGAAGAAGGAATGGCGCATCGTGAAGAAAAGCCCTGGCAATTCCGATCCTCTGGCGTTCTCCCCCTGAAAGGGTGTCCCCCAGTTCCCCCACCTCCGTATCATATCCTTTTGGCAGAGTCATGATAAAATCGTGGATGGAAGCTTTTTTTGCCGCCTCCATGATCTCTTCCCGGTCTGCATCCGGTTTTCCAACCGCGATGTTGTTGGCAATGGAATCGTGGAACAAGTAGGTCTCCTGTGTAACATAGGACTCCATCCGCCGGAGATTTTCCGTATTGATCTTTTTTATATCTCTGCCGGAGATTTTTATACTTCCGTCCTGCGTATCCCAGAATCTCATGAGGAGCTTTAAAAGCGTGGATTTTCCGGAGCCGCTGGCACCATGTATCCCCACGATCTGCCCCGGTTTAAAACAGATGGAATAATCTCTGAGAATCGTCTCCTCCTCATAAGAGAAGTTCACATGTTCACAGGATGCGCCGGTGAACCCTGTCTCTTTTTCACCGCTCACTTCCTGTACCATTGGTTCCTCCTCCAGGATGGAAAGCACCCGCTCCCCGCTGGCAAGTGTCTGGTTCAGATTATTGGAAAGACTAGATAAGGCCACCACAGGTCCAAAGGAACCCATCATGGAAACCGTACACAAAAGCACCTCTGAAAATCCGGCCTGTCCTCCCTGATACAGATACAGCATGAGAAACAGCATCAAAAAGGAAAATACCAGGATGCTCAGATTGGTGATGCCCCTGGCGGACGCCTCCATTTTGCTTAAATCCTTCTGGATACCTCCAAGTTTTACAGAGCGCTCATTCATCTGCTCTTTCCTCTTCTGTCCCTGCCCGTACTGAATGGTCTCATCCAGTCCCCGCAGGGAATCCAGCACAAAGCTGTTCAGTTCCCCAAAACCGGATCTAAATTCCATGCCTTTACTTCCGCCTCGTTTTCCATTCCAGACGGGAAGTACGGCACCCACCACCAAGTATCCCGCAAGAGCCAGCAGTCCTGCATACAGATGAAAATGCCCTAAAAACAGCACCATCACCAGAGATGTCAGGGAACCTATGGCAATGGGTGAGATCGTATGTGCATAAAACACTTCCAAAAGCTCAATGTCCGTAGTTATAATGGAGATCAGGTTCCCCTTGTCTCTTCCCTCCAATTTTGCCGGACATAGCCTGCGCAGGGACGCAAACACTCTGTGCCGGATAATAGCCAGCAGTTTGAATGCAATATAATGGTTACAATATTGTTCCGCGTAATGCAGCACGCCACGTAGAACTGCCATAATACCCATAACCGTAAAAATAGTTCCAAAGGGCAGAGAAATTAAAAATCCCGGCTGTTCTGTCAGACGGATCCCCCCTGCACCAACTGTAGTTAATCCGTGCAAAATGGCGCATCCGGCCAATATAGTCAGAAAAATAGCACACAGGTAGCCGAGGACTCCCAGGGTAACTGCCGCAAACATTCGTCCCATAAGAGGTCTGACTAAACCAATCAGACTTCCCATAATGCGTATTCCGCTTCTTCTCTCTTTCATCCTCTCGCCCTCTCTCTATACCCTTCCGGATATACGCCTGCCTGTCTGTCCGGACATGTATTGCCGTCTGTTCCATGACTGTACTGTTCCAAAGCACTCTGGCTCTCAGAAAGTTTTCTGTAGCTTCCGCACTGTCCCATCAGTTCCCCGTGGGTTCCTGTCTCAGCAATCCTTCCGTTCTCCATCATATAGATACAGTCTGCCCCCACTCCATTGGCAAGTCTGTGGGAAATAAGGATCACGGTTTTCTCTTTCGCCATCTGCCGGATAACGCCCATGATCATCTCTTCACTCTCCACATCAATATTGGATGCGGCTTCGTCAAATATGTACACCGGCGTATCGTGAAGCAGTGCCCTTGCAAGGGCAAGCCTCTGACATTGTCCCCCTGAAAAATTGCTTCCTTTTTCCAGTACCTTTGTATCCAAACCGTCCTGTTCTTTTAAGAATGCAAGCAGATTCACTTTTGAGAGTGCTTCCTCCAGCTCTGCCCTGGAGGCATCCGGCCTGCCCATCCGCAGATTGTCCTCCACGGTCCCTTTAAACAGGTAGCTGTTATGGCTTACCAGTGTCACCGTCTCCATGAGATTTTCTTCATCCATTTGAGAAAGCTCTTTCTCTCCTATGCGTATGCTCCCCCGGTACCCTTTATTGCGCCCCATCAGAAGGGATACAATGGTACTCTTTCCACAACCGGAGGTGCCTGCCAGGGAAACCATACTTCCGGCAGGAATATGCAGAGACACATCCTCCAATATCCCCCTGTCCTCCTCATAGGAAAACTTTACATGGGACAGATCCACCGACAGATCACTTTTGCCCGCTCTTCCCGTTCCTCTTTCCGGTTCCGGTGTGTCCAGCAGAGCAAAAATCTTATCGCTGGCTGCCATGCCGTTCATTGCAATATGAAAAAATGAACCCAACAGCCTCAGCGGAATAAAAAACTCTGATGCCAGCAGTACAATGGCCAGAGTTCCGGCAAGAGATACATTTCCGGCAAGATACTCCCGCACAGCCACGATCATGCCAATGGCAGCACCGCCGTAAGCCACAATATCCATCACACTGGTGGAGTTAAGCTGCATAGTAAGAACCTTCATGGTAATATTGCGGAACTGCTCTGCCTCCCGGTCCATCTCCTCTGCCTTCTTTTCATCCGCCCTGTAGATCTTTAAGGTGGTGAGCCCCTGTAGATTCTCCAAAAAGCTGTCCCCAAGGCCCGTATAAATGCCCCAATATTTATTCAGGAGCCTTTTTGCAAACTTCTGGACCAATACAATGGATATGGGAATCAGCGGAACACAGACAAGCAGCACCACACTTGCCTTAATATCCACAAAAGCCAGCACCGCAAACAAAGTCACCGGTGCCAGCAGGCTGTAGAATAACTGGGGAAGATATTTTCCAAAATAAATCTCAAGCTGCTCCACTCCCTCTGCGGCCATCTGTACCACAGAAGAGGTGGCTGTATGCTCCCTGTAGGAAGCCCCCAGGCGCAGCAGCTTTTCATAAATCTTTTCTCTCAGAATCCGTTTTACATCCACACTTGCGTGATAGGATGCCCTGGAGGACATCCTGTCACATAGGAAGCGCATAATTACAGCAGTCCCAAAGACAAGGGCTGTCTGTCCGCAGTCCCTGGCAGTCATGGCTCTGTATAATGCTTTTTCAAGCAGATCCGTCACAGAGAATATGGCGGCCATCCAAAAAAGCAGCGCGATCCACTGCCACAGTATATTATAAACAATGTACTTCTTTCCGTGGGCAAGAAGCTTAACCAGCCGTGTCTTAATCATATTCTTTTTCCCCTTCCGGAATGGTCCTAATATAGAAAGCAAAATAAAGTACATGGCATACCCATACGGCAGCCAGACAGATCCTTCCCACAGGGACGCGGCTCATCATAATAAATCCCACTGACATAACAATGGTCACAGTTCCCATGATGGTCAGCTTACTTCGCAGTGTCATCGATTTGCTTTTCACAAAGCTTTCCAGATGCTTCTTATATAATCCTGTGCTCATAAACCAGTTGTGCAGCTTTTCTGAGCTTTTTGCAAAACAGAACAATGTCAGCATGTAAAAGGGCACTGTGGGCAGAATTGGAAGCACCACACCGATGGTCCCTAACGCCAGGCTGATAAATCCCAATATGATCCATAGTATCCTGAATGGATTTCTCTTCATAATCGTATACTCTCCTATATTGTCAGGACAAATTTCTGCCCATCTATTTTTGTCACATCCAGACGGATCCCATAGAGGGTTTCAATACTCTCTGTTGTGATCACGTCGTTTGGTTTCCCCAGGATTTCCACAAGGCCGCCTTTCAGACCAATCACCTTATCAGAAAAATATATGGCCTGATTGATGTCATGGAGCACCATGATGATGGTTATCCCAAACTCCCGGTTCAATTTTTTTACCAGCTCCAGGATTTCCACCTGATAACGGATATCCAGGTATGTAGTGGGCTCGTCCAGAAACAGTATTTTTGTATTCTGGGCAAGGGCCATGGCGATCCACACCCTCTGCCGCTGACCGCCTGAGAGCTTCCCCACCTCCCGGTCCCGGTATTTTGTTATATTTGTCACCTCCATGGCCCACTCTACCAGCCGGTCATCCTCCTCGCTTTTGGCCTGCATCATTTTCATGTGAGGAGTCCTTCCGTATGACACCAGACGTTCCACTGTAATATCATCACTGGAGGTATTATACTGGTGTACAATAGACACCTTCTTTGCAAAATCCTTCAGCCCCAGATTCTGTATATTCTTTCCTCCCAGAAAGATTTTCCCCTTTCTTGGATACAGGTTCTTAGTCATGAGGGAAAACAGGGTGGATTTGCCGCAGCCGTTGGCTCCCATGATGGTTGTGATCTCCCCTTCCTCAATGGCAAAGGACACATCTCTTAAAATCTTGTTCTTACCATAAGAAAAGGAGAGATTCTTAACCTCCATTGCTGTTTTAGTTTGCATATTTCTTTGACCTCCTCAGCAGAATAATAAAGAATGGCCCGCCCACAACACTCATGATAATGGATGCCGAAATCTCATAGGGCGAAGCAACGGTTCTCCCTATGGTATCCGCCAGCAGGAAAGTAAACGCCCCGAAAAGCATGGAAAACGGTATCAATGCCTTGTGGTCACTTCCCACCAGTATCCTTCCGATATGGGGAACGATCAAGCCCAAAAAGCTGATAGCCCCCGCAACGGCTGTGGAAATACTGGCAAGCAGTACAGCCACAAGAGAGATGGTGATGCGCATAGTGTTTACATTGACCCCCAGCCCTCTTGCCGTTTTATCCTCCAGGGACAGCAGGTTGCATTTTCCGGAAAAGATTATGGCCAGGATCAGGCCTGCTATCACATAAGGAACCAGGGTTTTTACGTCATCCCAGGTTTTCATGGTAATATTTCCATTGACAATAGACGCCACGCCTGACATATTGCCCCCACTCATGGAATTTAGCCCGCTGGACAATCCTGTGAACATGGAATTCACAGCCACACCTACAAGGATGATCCGAAGAGGGCTCAGTCCCCCCTTCCAGGAAAGGCTGTATACCAGGAAGAACGCGATCACGCCTCCTAAAAACGCAAACAGCGGCGTGAAGAAAAACAAAGTGGGCGCGAATGCAGTGATCATGACCGCCGCAAAGCTGGCACCGCTGGAAATACCAATGATTCCCGGGTCAGCCAGAGGATTTTTCAGCACTGCCTGGAATAATACGCCTGACACGGCAATTGCCGCCCCCGCCAGCATAGAAATAATAATACGCGGGAATCTCAAATCATAAATAGTTGCCACATCATCATTAAATTCCACAAACAAGCCCCTGAACAGTTCTCGAAAGCTCACCTTGAGACTTCCGATATTGACCGCTGCAAAAAACAATATGAGCAAAAGCAATGCGATCACAAGAAAGGAAGCAGCCGCCCTGGCTGTTTTCTTCTTTTTTCTGTTCTTATCCATTTCTTCCAGGGAGGGGGCAGTCTCCTGCACCATTTCTGATCTCTCCGGTGTTTCCATTTTCATCCCTCCTACTTGGTAGCCTCTTTCAAGGTTTTATCGTCTGTCTTTTCTGTGGCCTCGGAGTCTTCAGCCGCTTTTATGGCTTTCTCGCTGTTTTCTTTTGCCTTCTCTATATCCTCATCGCTGTCGGGATACAGCATGGGCTGCAGTTCATCTAATGCTTCCGGATAACGGAATGTAGCACTCATACCAAACAATTCATAGGTCAGGTCATAAACTCTTCCATCTTTAACTGCGTCAAAATGTTTCCAGATATCGTTTGTCTCAAAATCATCTTTGAACATGGATACCACTTGGTCCGGCAGCGCATGAGCTGCGCGTAGGATCACATCCGGTTCCTTGGTTTTCATATCTTCTGTGTTCACGGTAAGGAATTCCTGGTCTGTACCTGCATAGACATTCTCGCCTCCGGCCAGTTCAACCAGGCTTCCCACATAAGAATTTTCCGTGGCAATTATGTAAGAACCGGGCAGCCCCATGAGTATCAGGACTTTAGGTTTTTCTTTGTCTTTGTTCTTATCCTTGTATTCCTTGTAAAACTCCGTAAACTCTGCCACCTCTGCCTCTGCCTCTTCCTCCCTTCCGAAAATCTCACCCAGTTCCTGTATGGAACGGTACATTCCCGGTACGCTCCGCAGATTCAAAAATGCCCAGTCTGTGTCAATGGCTTCATATTTTGGCTGCAGATCCGACTGCAGGCTTGCAGGACTTAAGATCCAGTCCGGGTTCAGGGAGGATACAATTTCCATATCGGGCGCCATTGCCGTGCCCACCTGTTCGATATCCTCATAGCGTTCAGGCAAAGTGGAGATGGTTGTCTTACAGATTCCCACCAGATCCAGGTTCAGGCGGTCACAGATATCTGCGGTTGCCGGAGATGTGGCGATGATCCTGGGTTCCTCCTCCATGGCGGCCACTTTTTTCTTAGCTGCCTCCACAGCCGCTTTTTCCTCCGGATCGTCAATATTTAAGAGCATTTCCGCACTGTCATCCTCTGCGGATGCTGCCGCACCGGTACTCTGGCTTTCCTTCTCACTTTGGTTCTGGTCCACGCATCCTCCCAGAACCGATGCTGCCAATAGTAAACCAAGGACCGTTCCTGCCATCTTTCCATACATACAAAATTTCTTATTCATCATCGTCATCACCACCGCCCCATCTATACCAGTTTTTGCGGAACAGATATACTACACCTGCCACAGCTCCCAGTAAGATCAATCCTGATATGGTGATGGAAACCACTAGAACCAGAATCTGTTTTCCCGCTGAACCGCTTTCGGGGGATGAGGTCTCTGCGCCTGCTGCCACCGCTTCACCTGCAGTGGAAAGGCTTAATCCCCGGGCACTGTTAAGCGTACTGTTTTCAGTGGAAGGTGTCTCTGTGTCTTCAGAAGGAGCTGCCGCTTCTTTAATGCTGCTCTCCAGTTTGGATGCCTCACCGGTGGAATTCTCTGTATTCTGTGTATCCTCTGTATCCTCTGTATTATCCTTATTTACGGATGTATCATCATTGCCTGAGGATGCCGGCTGGCTCTGTAAAGCTGAAGCAGAGGGAGTGGGTTCAGACTGGTCATTTTCCGAGCCGGACGTGTTGTCTGTCCCTGCCGTATTGTCTGTATTTCCTGACGTTTGGCTGCCTGATGCTGCCGTGTCACTTCCTGAAGCTGATGTGACCATGGTGGCATTCATATCTGTATTATTGCCCTCCGCATAATCACTTGGATACAGATAGAAAATCACATCCCTTCCCATTGGTTCCACATACATAGAACCTCTGACCACACAATTTTCACTTGGTACCTGGATGCAGATATCATTGGTTGCTCCATTATTGTCTGTACCATTCCCTGTAACACCCATAGCCGGGCTGGACCAGCCGGAGTCACCTACATTCTGCACCCAAAAGCTGTGTCCTGATGTGTAGCTCATAAGGCTCATGCGTATGGTCAGGTAGTATTCCCCGCTGTCTGTCACCTCCAGTATCCCGGAGGTGTAAACAGCCCCATCAACCATCCCCTGCCCTGTGGCATAAGATGCCTCTCCGCCTGAATCCTCAATTTCTCCTGTTACCGGGTGTGCATAACAGGGATGGATAACACAGGTATAAACTGTGCCTGAAGCAGCATAAACCGGAACAGCAGCAATGCCTGCCCCCATAAAGAGGGCAAGCATCATGCTTAAAAATCCGGCAAGAAATTTCTTTTTTATTTTCAGTGCCTTCATCTTATTTCCTTTCTGTGTTTTGGCATTTTTTCTCCTGGCGTTTCCCATATACTGCAAGGCTTCCCATACAAAGGGCAAGTAAAGCCAGGAATACCAGTCCGCTGATCGGTGCTTCATCATCGGTCTTGGCATTGGATGCCTTCAGAGTGGAACCTGTGCTGTTGGAAGCACTGCTTAAACTGCTTCCGCTCTTTAAACCAGAGCCGCTTCCTAATGTGGAGCCGCTTCCTAATGTGGAGCCGCTTCCTAGTGTGGAGCCGCTTCCCAGAGAAGAGTTATTATTTGAATTATTATTCGAGTTATTATTGTTGTTGTCCGTAAAATCAGGATCATCCGCCGTTGTGGATTTCAGGGTACTCCAATCCAGCTTTAAGAACACAGGCTGTGTTCCGGTTCCAGCAGATATAGATTCCATAATAGGAACAAATACCTGAAGAGGTACATACCCATTCTCCAGTGCTTCCGGAATCAGCTCAAAAGTCACCTGATCCGGATAATTTGTTCCGAAGCTATCGCTTATCAGACTTCCGTCACTGTTCTTCTGGTAAGCATCCACAGTTACGTCTGCCAGTGTTCCGACCGGATTTCCATACTGATCCAGTGTATAACCGGTCAGATAATATTTAAGCTGGCTCAAATAACCAAACTGGCTGCTGATGGCAAGTCCCTTGAAGTCAAGGGTGATATAATACTTTCCACCTTTTACTGTCAGCTTGACTGTGTGATTGATGGCTTCATTGGACATAGATGCTGTGGTTTTATCAATCTTTACCATACTGCCGGTAATAGAATACACACCGTCGGCAAGATTTTTGATATCAAGGTTATTATTATTATTGTTGTTGTTATTATTGTTGTTATTGTTGTTGTTATTGTTATCCCCGCCATCATTGTTATTTCCTGAAGGCGCGGCTTTCAGGTCGAGTATTGCAAGGGCAAGAGCCGAGGCCTGTGCGTTTACCTCCTCCTGTGTGGCATCCTCATTATTGAAAACAGTCTCTGCGGCTTTGATAACTTTCTTCAGGGCTTTAATGGAGTCTTCTGTGTACAGGTTCTCTCGCCCTGCCATATTGGATGCAGTCACCAGCATCTCATACAGGCCCTGCTTCTCTACTTTAGCCGGTTCCACTTTTTCCAGATTATTGACTGCATATGCAAGGATTCTTACCTGTGCGTCAACTTCCTCCTGAGAGGCATTATCATCCTTGTAAACCGCATTTGCCGTATCATACAGGGATTGCAAAACTTCTATGGCTGCAGCCGAATAGTTTTCAGTGTCCTCCAGATACTCTTTTGCCTCTGTCAAAGCTGTTTTTAGTTCTGTTTTCACAGCTCCCACCGTCTGAAGACCCTGAATTGCCTTGTCAACGGCCTGTACACATCTGTTGATCTGGGTCTGGGTAGCTTTTTCATTCTGGTATGCTTCCCATGCCTGATCTCTTGCCTGCTGCAGGATTGCCTTTGTTGCGGCTGTATAAGTTACGTCTTCTGCATTTAAATAGGTATCTGCCACTTCAATCGCTTTCTTCAGTTCGGACTTGTCTGTCTTAATCTCCTCCTGATCAAACAGTGTTTTGGTTGTATTCAGGGCTTTTGTCATGGCATCCACAGCTTCCTGGCCCACGTTCACATTATCCTGCACAAATTTTCCGGCTTCAATCGCCTTATCAAGAAGATTCAGTTTTTCCTGTGTAAAGTCTGTAGCTGACAGAACAGCTTTCTGTGCATCCGCCTGGTCTGTGTTCTCTGTCTCTGCCTGGTTTGTGTTCTCTGTCTCTGCCTGTTTCATTTTCTCTGCTGCCGCGTAAAGCTCCGCCTTCAGCGTTTCCAGGGATGTGACTGCTTTATCCAGTTCTGTCTTATCTGTCTGTGTCCCTCCGGTCTGGCTCAGTGTACTCCAGTCAAGCTGCAGTTTCGCGTACTGAAGACCGCTGCCTGTGTTGATGGCTTCCATTACAGGTACATACACCTGTACCCATACTTCCCCATCCCCCAGGTCCACCGGCATGGTCATATAGTGGGGGTATAACTGCCCTTTCACATTCTCATCGGTTCCATTGTCCGGATCATTGTACGTGTCATATACGCCTTCAAAATACTCTTCCACATCCAGCGAAATCGGCGTTTCGTCGGTTGGCATCTGATAACCGCTTTCTCCTCCTTCCCATCCCGGGAAATAGTTCAGTTTTGCCAGATACCCGGTAAATCCGGATGTGGTCAACGGGCCAAATTCCATTCTCAAGGTGGCTTTGCCGTCCTTCACGATCACCTGCATTGGCTTTCTGAGAGCCGCGTTCCCCATGGATGCCTGGTTTGCTGCTGCATGCCAGATTCTTCCGTCTATAGTATAAGTTCCGTCATATACCACATTTTCTTCTTCCTTCTGTACCATGGAAGCCGACGCATCTTTCAGGAGCTGCAGATGCTTGTCCACCTCAGTCTGGGTGGCTCCTGTATCATTGTATACTGCCTTCGCAGACTGGATAGATGCTTTAAAAAATTCAACCGTCTTATCTGCATATGGGCTGGTATCTAGTTTTTCTGCCTGTTCTACCAGGTCCTTTAACTGGCTTTTGTCAACAGAACCATATAAATTCTCTACAGCCGCCTCCAGAGATGCGGTTTGTTCATCTGCCTGTGCCTGGGATGCGTTTTCATCGTCCAAGACCGTTTTTGCATTCACCAGGGCTGTCTGCAGGTTATCCCAACCCGGATAATCGTTATTCGTTATCGCTGCTGCTGTGTCATATGCCGCCTGAAGCGCTGTCTTGTCAGCCCTGACAATAAGGCCCTCTACTGCTGCCTGCAGTTTCATGAGCTGCGCTTCCACATCCTGCCCCGATGTATTGGGATCCTCAAGAAGGGCTTTTGCATTCTGGATTTCTCCTGTCAGCTTCCCCAGAGAGGCCGGTGTATATTTTTCGGCATCTGCCAATACCGCCTCTGCGGAGGTGACAGCTTCTTTCAAAGCATCCAGATTTACGTCTTTTGTCAATACGCTGATAGCCGCATTCACTTTTTCTGTCTGATCATCCGCCTCTGTCTGCAGAGCGAAGGGGTCTTGGGCTGTCTGTGCTGCCATTGCCACTGCTTTCTGAAGTTCTGCCACCGCATCTGCCTGGTATTTATCCGGATTTTCAGCAGCTTCCTTCAGCTTTTCATTGGCCTGGTTTAAGGTTTCTGTCAGTGCGTCCTTGTTTACTGTCTGTTCAGCAAAATCTGAAAACTTAAGAGCTGTCTGCACTTCTTTTCCTTGGACGTCTACATATTTTATAGAAACAGAGTTTGACATGGTGCCAAGTGTAAATACTGCCCCTGTAACGGTTTCCTTGCCGTCATCACCTGTTGTTTTTTCCATTTCAGCATCCACATACTGTTTTTCTGCAAGGTCATAATACTGAAGACTTTGAATTCCCTGTACACCAAGAGAGATATCCGCGCCTTCCTCTTTCACAAGTATCCTGGTATCCGTCACAATATCTGTGTCGGTTATGGATCCTGATGCTGTGTACAGCCCCTGATTCAGAATGACATCATCCGGGGATTTCAGGTTGTTGACAGCTTCCATAAGAGCGGTGTATGCACGTTCCATGGATTCGGCTGTTTCCGTTTGATATGCTTCTTCGGCTGCGGCATAAGCAGTCTCAAGAGCTTCCCAGGTTTCCTGTGTATATTCTTCCTTCACCGCTGTTTCAGCTATGGTGATTGCCTGGCCAAGTGCTTCTTTTACCGGTTCATCCGGCGTGTCATTGGAAATCTTTTCTGCATTTTCCCAATCCAGGGTCAGCCATGCATCCTGTGGGAAGTCTCCGCCGCCGATTTCATCCATGATAGGTACCTTGAACCTGGCAGGCCATTTTGCCGTATCACTCACCAGCTTCACATATCCTGATTTAGGATAGTAGTTGAGAGTACCCTCGTTGGCAAAGTCCATAAAAAAGCTTCCGTCCAGATTTTTGTAGTAGGAGTAAAAAGTAACCGGTATCAGCGTTCCTGTGGGATAAGCCCCCACCATGGTCATGTCTTCTCCGTAAAGCCACATTTTTGTCATGTATGAAGTCATATCAAGATAGGTGACCGTTGTATAATCCAGGTACAGGATCTTCTCATCTCCCTTGACAACCAGTCTGGCATTATTGTCAACACACTGGTTAGCCATGGAATTGGCTCCCTCATTTGTCAGGTGCATGATAGAAAGAGGAATCGTGTAGGTACCATCTTCCATCTCTCCCGCATCCTGGCTGTCCTTCACTTCATACAAAGCATAATAACCCAACTCTTGTGTTTTAATGACAAAATAATTTCCGCTGTCCGTTTTTTCTATGGTCCCGCCTACATCCAGTGTAATAATCTTGTTTTCATCTTCAACATTGACTAATTTGACACGATCCAGGTTCCAGTCGTCCGGTATTTTAAATTTAAGCTGCACCGTATTCGATGTGCGTCTTATCTCTCTGCCATCCTGGAACTGTACTTTCCAGTTATACATATACATATCAGAATACGATATATTGTTCATGATCTGAGAATAGGCGTCCACGTTATCATTCGGATCATCTACGATTTCTTCCGCAAGCAATTGGCTGCTGTCAGGCAATACAAAAGAATCCGTGACAAGAAGGGTTCCTGTCTTATCGTCTTTTAGTTGGACCGTTGACGCACCATTAAGCTCAGGGATAATACAAATATCATAAAAACTTATTCCTCCACTGGCATATTCCCGGTAAATAACAATCGACTTTCCGAAAACAAAATCTTTATAATCATTTAAATCATACACCAACTCTAATTTTCCGGTGCTGATATCTATTTCATTACCGTCCGCATCCCTGATCACAGCCTGATCCTCGTCCAACAAATCCAGATTAAGTGAAAAAACGCCTGTAGCTGTATCTCCATCAATATTCCACTCAGCGGTTGTATCCAGAAAATATTTTTGGTAATCAGCGCCGTCTAAGGCACGAACTGCTCTAAACCCAATTTCCGTAATATCCTGAAATTCATCCAGATTTATTTTCACAGATGTCTGTACATTAAGTGCAGTATCGCTACGATTTATACTTTTGCCATTATCAAGTTTTAGAAGTTGTGTGATATTAAATGGATCATCCAGATTTTCAACCTGGAATGTCAGATATACCCATTCGTCTTTATCTTCCCGTGTATAGTCAAACCAGTATTTATTATTTTCTTCTACCGCTCCATCTTTTATTTTCTGTGAAAACTGTGAATTCTGCAGGTCAAAATCATCTGCCCAGCCTTTTGTCCCCGTCAGACAGTAATCTGACAAGTCATAATTATAATATTCCTGCTTCCTGATTCCTAAGAACGCGCCCTCATCCACTGTCGCTTTAGCCAACTGCAAAGTGACTTCGTAGTTGCTATTCTCAGCCTTTATCAAAGCTCTTGCACTTCTCATAGACCTACCCGGCGCATTTTCTGTGAGCGGCATCGTATAATACCCGTCTTCTAATTGGGTGTGATTCTTTGCGTCATCTTCCTTTTTCACCAAGTTGTCCATTGCTTTTTGAAGTGAATTCAGAAGCATTTTCTGGTATTGCTCCGGAATCTCCTCCGGTTCTGTGATGCTGTTCCTCACCTCAAGGAATGCATTCCAACTTTCCCTTGTATACTCTGATTCCTCCAGACTGTCTGCTTTTGCCAGCAATGCAACGAGTTTCTCTAAAGTCGTCTCATTTTTCACAAGTCCATCCATGGCTTCCTGCAGTGCGTTTATCACTGTGTCAAGGAACTGCTCCGGTATCTCCTCCGGCTCTGTGATGGTGTCCCTCTGGTCTTTGAACGCCTCCCAGCTCTCCGGGGTGTAGTCCGATTCCTTTAAGCTGTCCGCCTCTTCCAGTAAGGCAAGCAGTTTGTCCAGCTTGCTCTCCTGTTTCACAAGTCCATCCATGGCTTCCTGCAGTGTGTTTATCACCGTGTCAAGGAACTGCTCCGGTATCTCCTCCGGCTCTGTGATGGTGTCCCTCTGGTCTTTGAACGCCTCCCAGCTCTCCGGGGTGTAGTCCGATTCCTTTAAGCTGTCCGCCTCTTCCAGTAAGGCAAGCAGTTTGTCCAGTTTGCTCTCCTGTTTCACAAGTCCGTCCATGGCTTCCTGCAGTGCGTTTATCACTGTGTCAAGGAACTGCTCCGGTATCTCCTCCGGCTCTGTGATGGTGTCCCTCTGGTCTTTGAACGCCTCCCAGCTCTCCGGGGTGTAGTCCGATTCCTTTAAGCTGTCCGCCTCTTCCAGTAAGGCAAGCAGTTTGTCCAGCTTGCTCTCCTGTTTCACAAGTCCGTCCATGGCTTCCTGCAGTGTGTTTATCACTGTGTCAAGGAACTGCTCCGGTATCTCCTCCGGCTCTGTGATGGTGTCCCTCTGGTCTTTGAACGCCTCCCAGCTCTCCGGGGTGTAGTCTGATTCCTTTAAGCTGTCCGCCTCTTCCAGTAAGGACAGAAGCTTATCTAATAAAGTGGAACTTGATTTCTGAGCAGTTTGTTTTATATTTGGTATATTATTTGAAGCCGCATATGAAGCATTCGTCAAATTGGACATCAATAGACAAACCATCATGATTGCACAGACTATTTTATAGATCTTACTTTTCATTCCATCCCTCATACTTTACCTCCAACGTCAGTAAGAGAGGCATACCAACATCTGGTATGCCTCCCCCTGCGAATTTCTTTTATATTATTCCGTCACAACTGTGGGGAAAATAATGAAATCACCTTCGGATGCCGGCATGATTGAAACATTTGTTTTAAAACTTGCATCATACTTTGTCGCTTCTGTCGGAACAGTGGGAGAGTTAAAAGTAACACCTACAACTGCTTTTCCTGACTCGTTATATGTAAGCTTATATTCTGTTGCATCATATTGTCCATCACCATTGGCATCTATCTGCACATTGGTGAGATATCCTGTCATGCCATAAGCTTTAAATGATTCCTTCAGATTAATAGTCACTTTATATGTACCATCCGCCTGCTCAACATATGTAGTATCCTCTACCGCAGCATCTCCCATAGACAGATTGCTGTCCGGTGCACTTGCATCGAATTTGTCATTTTTATACAATTTTGTAACAAGTGTAGTGCTGTCCCCTTCGGCCGCAAATGTTGTAACCCCCATTGCCATCATCATAGTTGCTGCTGTACCAAATGCTACTAATTTCTTAAACATATCTTCCATCCTTTCTGCCTTAACGGCTATAAAACTTTAATATTTTAGGGCATTCTTATGATGATAGCCATAGTTAGCGGACGCTAACACCTTTTCCTAAAAAAAGCAGTCCCTGCCCGCCTGTCATAAGCATATGATTTTTAGCTCCATCGTATGGTTAGTTCTAACTACCCCGTGCTAAATATATAGCATATATTGGCAAATACTGTCAACTTCTTTTTTTCAAACCGTTCCCGTTCTGCACGGTTTTTTTCCTGTAAATACAGGTGTTTTTGTTTCTTTTTCGTCTCTAAAAAAATTTCATATTTTGATTATTCTTATATCTACTCTGTTACATCCAGAAAAATAAAAGTGCCGTACTCTCCGGCATATGGGTTCTGCCTACATTGCAGGTCACCGTTACCGGAATCACGCCTTTGATTCTGCCCTCGTGTTTTCTCTGGAAGCGGCATGCATCCAGTGGAATTCTCAGCTTATCTTCCTTTACTTCTGCCTGACACAACATACCTTTATACTCATATTTCAGTGTTTCCAGATGCCCCAGCTTTTCTTCACCATCTGCCCGTGATTTGGCACTCATTTCACACACACGAAGTTCCAGCCAGCTCCCTCTCTTGTTATGCCGTATGGTTGCCGGTTTTTGAAAACCTCTGTCTGCCATGGAGATACTTATCTTATCCTCAGAATCCATTTTATAAAGTGCGAAGCATACATGCCACACTCCGTTTTCAAAGGTACTGGCCAGAAAATTTTTAGATACTGCTCCTCTTTTTTCAGCAATATATATCCGTCTCATCTCCTGGTCATTCCGCATCATTGACATCAATGTATGGTAACTCACATTTTCTATCAGATCCCTTACATTCTCAGCAACTTCCGCTTCCGGTTCTCCTATACGCAGCAAATAGGCCTTTAATTCCTCTATAAGCTTTTTATACCCCCCAAGCCACGCTTTTCCTAATTTAGTAAACTCATAATCTTCTGTCAAATACCCTTTCTCACAGCAGAACTGCAGATAACGGCTGACCGGACTGTGGCTGACCCCGCAGGTTTTTGCGATCTGCATGATGCACCCTCTTTTTTTGTCAATTTTCTCCAGTTCCAAAAGATACTGAAGCTGCTGCATATTTGGACGGTTTTCCTGATTCAGATGCTCCTCTTTTCCCATTCCCAACTTTTCTCTCCTTTACCAGATATGTACATTTAATTCCCGAATATCCTCTTCTTTTGGCGGCTGTTTCCCGGGCGGGAAAGCGATCATACAGTCCCCCTCTGTCACCGGATCATCCGTGCAGACGGTAAAATTAAAAATATCTGAAGGTATCTGATACCCCTCTTTTGTTTCTTCTGCCTGTTTCCAGACCATATCCCCCCTGTACCAGACGCTGCCCATCCCTGCTCCGTCCTTTTCTTTCAGATAAAAATAACTTCCTGCACTTTTTACTTCCAAAGCAATCTCGTCAGAAAATGAAAAAAATTCTTTTGCCAGGATTCTTGGATATCTCTTCTCTGTATCATAGATACCCATATAAAACTCATACCATCCTTCACGGTACACAGAATACAGATTGGCCTTGCGCATGACACGGCTATAGGTATCTCCATAATTCAAAAAGTTACAGATTTTCTTTGTAGCCTCATCACTCAGCACGTGTTCCATACGGCAGGCATCCTCCTCCGCCTGCTTTTCTTCCATTCCAATAAGCTGAAAAAACTGTGCAAGGCGTTCATGGCGGAACCTGCATTCCGCTCCTTGTGATTTTCCAAATTCCGTCAGATAAAGCTCCTCTTTGTTATCCGGGCTATAAAGATAACCATGTTTTACCATCTGCTTTAGATAGTAATTCAGCTCCCGCTTTGCCATATCAAGCTTACTGCACAGCTCAGAACTCGTCAGTTGGTTTCCACTTTTCTGCCATTCATAGAGTATTTCAAGGAGATCCTCCTCCCGTTCCCCTTTGGAAGATGGGAGATTTTTCCCAATTTCTCCGTGAAAAATATTATTGGCGCTTTCTGTTTTCATACGCTTCTTTTCCTCTCCCATATTTCTTTATATAGTTAGCTTTTGCTAACCGCAATCTTTAAAGAAAGAACCCGGTCTGCCGGATTCTTTACTTTGGTCTGGTTTTATTATAAGAAATTATTTGTTTATTTGTCAATGCTTATTTACTGTCTCATATTCATTCAGAATTTGTGCATTGCTGTAATCAGGGTATTTATCCTGCAGTTCTGCAACTGTTTTAACAAATTCCTCCTCCACATCAAGCCAATGACAGATTGTTATTGCTGTAAGTCTCTTTCTCAACATTTTACGGATAATATTGACTTCTTCCTCCTTTTTTCCTTCTGTCTTTCCTTCAATCTTTCCTTCCTCCTTCAACTCTTGTAATGCCCTGCACACACTGATCTCCTCCTTATCATTTTTTAGTTTTATATCCCTGCCCAACATTGTAAGCAAAGCTTTGCTGGCTTTTGCGGACAATTCCCCCAGTTCTTTCTCATGCTTCTTAACATATTGTATAAAATCCTTTTTATGGTTTCCACACCTTAATGTTTCTAATATCAATCTCCAGTCACCTGGAAATTTTCCTGGGTCTGTGTTCCTGGGTTCAATCAGGTGTACTTTATACCTTGGAAGATATTCCTTTAACTCTGCCGCATCATCCGGCAGACAGATCATCTCTTCCATGGTAAGGGGGCCATCCCAAGGGTTGTCTCCATAATAAAAAACAACACTAACCACTGGCATGAACGGTTCCCCCTTAGAAATACCTGACAGAAACTCGGCTGAAGATTTCAAATTTCCGTCTTTCTTATTCTCTTTCTGTTTTTTCTTCAATTGGTCAGCATACTGAACAGAATCATATAAGAGCATGCGTATTGGCATACCATAATGTATCTCACTCTGGTTCTCACAAATAAAGATTACATACATGGTGTTAAAATATGCCTGTTTAACTGTATCTCTTATCAAAGCCTTTTGATTTTGTCTGCCATCCGCTTCCCAGAAAAGCTGCATAGTAACAATAGGACAGGTCTGCGCATTTACTGCGCTGACCGTATGAACAGGTAGCGCCGGCAGGCATCCGGCCCATCGCGAAGCGATTTTTAATGGCTGGATGCGTAACAGTTCAGCTTGTTTGAACTGTTACGCTGCATGACCAATTCTCTCGGCAACGACTCTAAATACTCCGGCCGCAATACTTGTTTTCCTCCGAAAACAGCGCCATTTATAAAATCACAGAAAACATTAGGGTCCTCAAAATATGGCGTAATAATATTATCTTTTACTCCCATCTTTCCTCCTTCTATACTTTTGATCCACTGGAAATCATCTGGCCGAACGGCCGGAATAGATAAATATGTATACTGCATGATGCAGAAATATGATGTCTCCAGAATATCATAAAGAGAAAAAAAGGACAAATGAACTTTATATAAATTTTAATAACAATAAATAAAAGGTTACTGTACACTCCGTGTCCAGTAACACGCTTCGCGATGCACAGATATGGAGCATTCTGCCCCATATCGCGCTGGCTGCCTCGGGATTTTCATGCTTCCGGCATGAAAACGCCTCCCGGTACAGTGGCCTGTGTACAGTAACAATAAAAGTACTTGTGTCTGTTCTAATATTAGTATATAATGCAACTATATATTTTGCAATACATTATTTACGCCTTACAGTGCAGTACTCGCTGCTGCATAAATTGCTGGATGCCCTTAGGTTATGCATTGTTATATTTAAACATTGTTATGTTTTTACGATGCAATATTTATTTCATACCAGGCCCCGGTCTCTTTCATCCCCATCTTCATCCACATCTTCATCCCCATCTGTATGTTTCTTGGAGATTGGATGCCCTCCTGTTCCAGATAATGTTACAAACAAAAATCAGGAGTATCCGTTCCCAACCGGGACCGAACTCCTGATTCTTATGTTTTGCGCTGATCCATTTTTTCCTTTACAATCTGAACTCAGCCAAACCGGATTTAATAGGCCAGAATCCTGGCCGGATTATTTACCGTCATATTGCGAATTGCCAGGTCAGAGACCTCCCCGTATTTCTTCAGTGCAGGAACTCCGAATTTTGTCAGCCTGCAGTATCCCTCACCACCGAACTGCCTGCACATGGTCTTTACGCACATGTCAGTGCCAAGTACGATCTGGCGGCTGTATCCCTGCTGGATAAGACGTACGATCCCGGCCATCTTCATCCAGTCCGGAATGGGTGCGGTTCCCAACGCTTCCAGACCAATATCCCCGGATAAAAATTCCACTGAAAAGTTTGCTCCTTTATCCAGCACCCGTTTTGCCACATCCAGGTCCAGACCCCATTTTTCCGGGTAGAGGACCATCTCCTTCATGGGCCTTTTTACGGTAGTCTCCATGTGGGCGATCACGATCTTCTCCGGATTCACGCCTTCTTCCATCAGTATCTCCACGATTTCACCCGGTGTACCCCCGTAAGCGTAATCCGGATGTACCGTGATGGACATACCCGTGTCTTTTGCGGCCTGGCCGCCTGCTCTGAGCGCTTTTTCCTCTGCCTCTGTAAAATCATTCAGTGCAATTTTCACGCACCCCGGCTTTATGTCTGTGTACTCAATTCCATTTTCAATCTCATCCATCATATGGTCGTAAAACTGGCGGATACTCCAGCCGTCATATTCTCCCGGCCAGGAGGACTCCACATAATAGCCGACAGCTGTAATGACATGAACCCCGGTCCTTTCTGAGATTCGCTTTACTGCCTCCACATCCAGGCGGATTCCGGGAACACTCAGCTCCACCATAGAGTCTCCGCCTGAGTCTTTATACTCCTGTACCTCCCTGGTCATGGCTGCTTCATCATTCAGATCCATGGCATCCCGTACCAGTGGAAAATTCCGTTTCAAAAACCCGATGTTTTCCAGTGAGACCTTATCCTCATACTTCACCGGCAGGTCCGTGGGCATAGCCGGTCTGCAGATTGCCCCCATATCCGCGCCGTTGAACATAATGTGTTCATGCATATCCGTAAATCCCAGCTCCTCCGGCGCAATATCCCCGCACACAGTTGTAATTCGTTTCATGAATGTAAAACCCTCCCATTTTTCAACCTGGCAGCAGTTTTTATCGGCTCTTTCTCTGCTGCTGCCGGATTCGTTTTCAAACACAGACTAACCCAGAAGTATCTTCTCTATCTGTTCTCTCTTCCCCGTCAGAGAGCCCTGCACCATAGGCGGTTTGCCTCCGCCTTTCCCGCTGCAGGCCTGATTCATCTCTTTTGCAAGCGCCACAATATCTCTGCCTAAACTGCCCAGGACATAACGGTATCCTTCCGTGTCACTGCCCACAAAAACACCACAGACACCCTCTGTGATCTCCATGGCATCATTGACAAAACGCCGCATGGCAGCCGGATCCAGCTCCTCCTCAAATAAAAGTACAGCCTGTGTCCGGGGCTTCACCTCTGACAAACACCGTCTCAGATATTGTTCCTGGAGCCGCCTGATTTTTTCTTTCTGCCGGGTAATCTCTTCTTCCAGCCGGCAGACTGCCTGTACAACATCCTCCTGTTTCGCGGAAAGCCTGCACGATATGGCTGTCACGCTCTCCTCCTTTTGGCTGTAATCCTCCAGTGCCCGGAAACCGCAGAGCATGTTCACCCGCATCCCGCCTTTATAATGGATCGCCCCTGTCAGCTTAATGATCCCAACAGCCCCTGTTGTCTTTACATGGGGCGCGCAGCAGGCGCAGGTATCATATCCGGGAATGCGGACAATACGCACCTGTCCCTCAATTTCTATTTTACTCCGGTAGGCTATCTCCCCCAGTTCCTCCTCTGTGGGATACAGAACTTCTATGGGAACATCCTCAGCCACCGCCTGATTAGCTTCCCGTTCTATCATACAAAGCTGCTCTTTTGTGAGAGGGCCGTCATAGTCCATAGTCACCGCTTCATTTCCCAGGTGAAATCCTACATTGCGGTAACCAAAATGACGATTCACAAGCCCTGACACAATGTGTTCCCCTGTGTGCTGCTGCATTTTAGAAAAACGTTCCTCAAAATCCAGTACGCCGGTGACAACAGCCCCCGTATCTGCGGGTTTATCTGTAAAGTGGATGACCGTTCCGTCTTTTTCTCCCACATCCAGGACTCGTATCTTAACTTCCTGGTCCCCGCTCTTGTTTAAAAGCAGCGTCCCTGTATCTGCGTACTGTCCGCCCCCTTCCGGGAAAAAGGCGGTTCTGTCAAGAACCACCTCATAATGGGCACCGCTTATATTTTCATTTACCTTTGGCAGCGGTCTGCAGGCCAGCACCTCTGCCTGAAACCTATCTGTCATACTGTCCCTGTAGAATAATTTGTCCGTCATGTTCAGTCTCCATATACACGGATCAGGGCGGAAACCTTATGTACCACACTCATTCCCTCAATGATCATCATAGCATCATTAAAATTGCCCTCCCTGACTTTTGAGGTCACAACAACGATCTCCGCCAGATCTCCGTCTTTATTTTTCTGTATCATCTGTGCAATACTCACATCATTATTGCCTAATACACTGGCAATGCTGGCAAGTACGCCCGGTCTGTCGTCCACCTGCAGACGCAGGAAAAAGCGGCTATCCATATCATCTGCCTTTTTCACAGGCAGTTCTTTATAACAGGTACAGCTTATCCTTCCGGTACAGCCGAACTGTATATTTCTCACAATGTCAAAAACATCCCCAACAATAGCGCTGGCTGTGGGCATCTCACCCGCACCCCGCCCGTAAAACATGGTATCTCCCACTGCATCTCCTCTCACAAAGACAGCATTGAAAGAGTCATTGACAGAGGCCAGGGGGTGGCTCTCGGAAATCAGCATGGGCTGCACCCGCACCTCAATTCCCGTCTCTGTATTTCTGGCAAGTCCCAGCAATTTGATCAGGCAGCCCAGTTCTTTCGCGTACCGGATATCTTTAGCCGAGATATGCGTGATGCCTTCTGTTGTCACATCGTCAAAGGTCACTCTGGAATTAAAGGCAATGGAAGCCATGATCGCCATTTTACGCCCCGCGTCATATCCTCTGATATCTGCTGTCGGATCTGCCTCCGCATAGCCAAGTTCTGTTGCCAGAGCCAAAGCCTCGGAAAATTCCATGCCTTCCTGGGTCATTTTTGTCAAAATAAAATTAGTCGTACCGTTTACTATGCCGATGACCTCCTGAATGTGGTTGCCGGCCAGGCACTGTTTCAATGGCCGGATAATGGGAATCCCTCCGGCCACTGCTGCTTCAAAAAGGAAATCGCACTGATGCTCTGCCGCACAGTCCAGCAGTTCTCCCCCATTGGAGGCCACTAAATCCTTGTTGGCGGTCACCACATGCTTGCCTGCACGCAGTGCCTCCAGAATATAAGTCCTTGCAGGCTCAAATCCGCCCATCACCTCAATGATGATCTCAATGGACGGGTCTTCTAAAACCGCCTTCCAGTCATTGGTGAGTACAGATGAGTCTTCCACCTTCGCAGCCGCTTTTTTTATGTTGCGGACCAGGATTTTTTCTACCCGGACCACGGCTCCGATTTTTTTCTCCATCTCCTCTTTCTGACTTTTCAGAACTTTATATACGCCGTTCCCCACGGTTCCAAGCCCCAGCAGGGCAGCTTTTATCACTTTTTCACTCATAACGATTCTTCTTTTTCCTCCGGCTCATCCTTTTTGGGCTTCACGACCTGTTCCACCCTTTCAATAAATCCCTTTTTCATCTTATTATTCCGCTTAAAGGCCTTGCTCCATCCTCCAATCTTATTGTATACCCAGAAGGAATGGACCAGAACTGCATTGACCTTGCCGATTTTGTCCTTGGTCGTCTTGTTGTAGATCTCACCGCCGCACGCAAACCTGGTGCCCTTGATGATCTCTGTGATCAGATCCGACTCACAGGTAACCGTGTCCGGCACTTCCGTGTATGCCTTTCCCACACAGTCCGCTCTGTGGGCATCGCTTCCGCCTGTGCCTGTCAGATTGTACTTTTCCGCTAATTTTGCTGCTCTCTCATTGACTTCCATGGATTCACAGGCATTGAAGGTTTCAATAAAGTCAAATTCTTTTAAAATATCCGGATTTCTCTTATAAGCTTTTGCGTTCATAAAGCTCATGTATTTTTCCCCGCAGGGATGGGCCGGGCCCAGTATTCCCCCGTAGTTGTGCACTATGGGGATCAGCATCTGAATGGGAATCCCCCGCAGCTCCAGAAGACGCAGTTTGATGCTCTCCGGCATGATCACAATGATATGGCCTGCATCCAGCGTGTCGTATTCAATTCCTTTGAGTACAACAAAATCTGTGTATTTCTGGCCTTTGATATTCTTTTTCCAATAACGGAATCCCCCGTAAGAATCATGATCCGTCACAAGCATTCCGCCGAATCCCTGGTTTCTCAGCATACGGATATACTCCTCGATGCTTACTTTGCCGTCTATAGAGCCTTCTTTTGTATGGCAGTGCATGTCAATTTTCACGACAAAACATCTCCTTCCCAACACGCCGCAGCTTTTATATCAAAACTACAGCTTTAAAATTCTTCTCGCATTCTCCCCCAATATGGCTTTTTTCTCAACCTCTTTCATATTCATTTCCCGTATTCGTGATAAAAATTCCTTCTGACCGTCCCAGGGACTGTCTGTAGCAAATAAAATCTTATCCACGCCATGTTTTCTGGAGAGGCGGATAAAATGCTCATCCTCCATATGCCCCAGACTATAAGCTGTATCAAAGTAAAGCCTGCTGCCTGCCAGGTACTTTTCCACATCCTCCCAGCAGTTCCAGCCGCCCATATGCGCCATCACTAAAACGCCTCCGTCTATCTGGTCAAGTACATGTTCCACCCGCTTCGGCGTGCAGTGTACCACCTCCGGAAGCCCCACATCCACGCCTGCGTGTGCAATGACAATGAGTCCCCGCTCCGCTGCCCGGTCCATGATCCGCATGTAGCGGATATCATCAATAAATACGCGCTGATAATCAGGATGCAGTTTGATCCCCTTCAGACCCATATCTGCAATTTCATCCACTTCTGCTTTATAATTCTCCGTGTCCGGGTGGATGCCGCCAAAAGAGAGGAATTCCCCGCCGCCCCGGAACTGCTCCGGAGTGATCTCTCTTGCGTAGCGGTTGATGGATAAAAACTGCTGCGGTTTTGTTGCCACTGGCAGCACCACGGATATATCCACACCGGATTCCTCCATGGATTTTTGAAGTCCGTCCTTTGTTCCGTCTGTATACGCTTTGGAATCTGATGCCTTGGAAAGCTTTTCTATGGTTGCCCCGGCTATCTTATCCGGGAATATATGTGTATGGAAATCTATTATCATCTCTCCGGCCCCGCTTATTTGTTTTCCTTCTGGATCCCAAAACGTTTCAGCAGGTTCTCAAACTGTTCACTCATGACGATCAGATTAAAGCCCTGGGGATTTACCACAACGCCTTTTGCCAGAGGAATTAATATTTTGTCCAGATTTTTAAATTCTACCACCACTGCCTTGAACTTTTTCTCTTTGTTGAATTTGGAAAACTCACCGGGGTCTGTAAAAATGGGCTGGAACACATCGCCGTTTTTATTTTTGATATAGGGGACCTGAACGTTCTCTTCCTTACCTTCCTCCTGTTTCTCCACTGCCACCAGGAATTTGCTTTTCACCAGGTTGGCTGCCATCTCCTCCTCCAGCTCATTTAAACTCTCCTTCTCGGACATCTCCACGCCTCTTCTGAATTCCTGCATGAAATAAATGCCTGTAAGCTGAAGCTGCGGGTTAAACAGCGGTCTCTGATTCTCGGGAAGTTGGGAAAAATCCGGTCTTTTCACGATCTCCTCCAGATCAAATGCAGTTGTACTGTCCTTTTCCACAAACACCACTTCATTGACACCCAGTGTAAAGAGTGTGGAATAAAAGTTCAGAAAACTTTTGTTCTCCACTTTGATGGATGCCACCGGATTCTTCTGCTCCATGTATGGTTTTGCCTTTTCCTCCAGATCCTTGCTGTCTTCAAAGACCCACACCTGATCATTATATGTATCTGGATCGCAGATGATAAAAGGATTGTTGGTCCCTCTGGAAAAGAGCACGTAAAATGCTTCCATCTGCTGGATTTTCTTAATTGTTTCCATTCTTACTTTGTCCATGGTTCTATGTTCTCCTGTTGTGTTATATTTTTGTAACTGGGAAGCTACTGAACAGTTACGTGTTTTTTAACAGCAGGCTGCTGTCAGCTTTTTCTTCTTTTAGTATACACCCAAATCCTGTTCTTGTCCTCTTAAATTTGCATTTTGCTGTCCTAGAAAGCCTCTGTGGGAAGGTCACAATTCCAGCACCTGACCGGTCTCAGCCCAAATACAGGAATCCCCAAATGCGGATGCCATCCTTCCCGCAGCCCTTTTTCCCGTGCAGTGGACAGGGATAAGAACAGGAATC
Source organism: Blautia hominis (assembly GCA_002270465.1). GTDB lineage: Bacteria > Bacillota > Clostridia > Lachnospirales > Lachnospiraceae > Blautia > Blautia hominis. The sequence goes on along the minus strand of NQOF01000006.1, from coordinate 170,149 downwards.
TCCATGTCCCTCAAACTCCGAATGGTATCTGTGATCCGCTTTTCCCCCGCACTTCTCAGATGCATACCGGCCAGTACACTGTAAACAGGCATATCCGGCAGAACTTCCTTTGCCCGCAGGATACCGTTGACGACGCCTCTGTGGCTGCAGCCCATGAAGAGACAGAGTCCCTTTTTTGTACACACAGCCAATATCTGTTCGTCCTCCATCTCGTCGGCCCGCCAGCATGTGCCTGTGCCGTTCTTATCCTGTATCCAGAACCCGGCAGGCCGCTCCTCGAAATCCGTGCGGTATGGTATATTTCCGATCACCCAGAATCCGGGCGCTATCTCCCTGGCGTCCCCGGTAAATCGGACATCCGCCTTCCAGCTCTCATGACTGCCTGACATACCGATATAATGCCTGTCCTTTTGTGTGCCGCTGTATTTCCTTTCAAAAGCACTCTTTTGTATGTACACGGGAGGCAGTCTGCGGCTGCCGTCCAGATATTCCATGCCTCCGCAGTGGTCGTAATGCCCATGGCTCAATATAATGCCGTCAAGGTCTTCCAGATGTACTCCCAGGGTTTTGGCATTTTTCAAAAACACGTCACTCTGTCCGGTATCCATCAAAAATTTTCTGTCACGCTCCTCAATGACAACGGACAGCCCATGTTCTGCCAGAAATCCTTGCCTGTAAACTGTATTTTCATTTAATATGGTAATCTTCATATACCTTCTCCCCCAGCTTCAAAACGGTCATGCAGGTACCTTTACTGCAAGGAGGGCATGGGGAAGGTCTGGAATCCGTATTCTGCCTCCCCGTTATCCCATTTTGCCATCACGCTGTAAATATATCCCGGTTCTGCCTGCATAACACTGCCTTCTTCCTCTTTTGTGACCGTTACAGCCTCACCGTACTGTTCTGCCTCGGATACCTCTGTCTGTCCCTGCATAGAGGATTCATAGCGTATCACGGTTATCTCTTCCGGTTCCTTTGAGAAGATAAGTTTTACATCCGTGTGCTCCGGTATTTTTATCTCCTCATATTCGTTCCACTGCAGAATAAACGCTGCATCTGTTGTTTCGCTGACGGTCTCACCGGCCTCATTCTCATATTCCCAGCGGTATCCGCCTGTGGTGTTCACAGCAGCGGTAACCACGGCCTGAGGCTGGCTGTATTCCAGGTTTAAAAACGGCAGAGCCGAAGCCTCTTCCTGGTAGCTGAATTGTTTTAAAAGTTCCCCGTATTGTTCCAGAAGTTCCTGATTCTGCTTTTGGATCCGCACAATTTTGGTAATGCCCGGATACTGTCCCGGATAAGACATGGTCATAATGCCGTTGCCGTAGATCTTCACCACATCGCCATTCTCCAATTCCCACGGTTCCAGTTCCTCTCCCTGTTCGTCTGTAATACTGCCCTCAAGCGGTCCCGTGAACGGGGTTTGGTTCCGGGTATCCACAAACAGATAATTTCCCACTGTCTCACCGCTGCCGTCCCGTAAAAACAAAGCTTCCAGGGCTGTATCCTCTGCCTCTTTCTCTCTTTTTTCCTTCCCGATCCAGAAAACCGAAACAGCCGCAGCAGCAGCCAGTACACCTATCACTGCAATTACAACAATCGTCTTTTTTTTCATGGCGTTTTCCTTTCCTGTTTATACTTCATATTATACCCTAAGTTTCCGTTTATTCCAATGACAGATATAACCATAAAAAGCACAAAGCCTGCAGCTCCGGTTTAGCCGGAATTTGCAGGCTCTGTGCCTTTGTTTAAAAAGGTTGGTGATTCCTTTATTGATATGCGAATCCTCCGTTGTGAGTGACTTTTGCTTTATAAAGCGCTTCATCCGCTGCTTTTGCAAGGGAAATGTAAGTGTCGCCGTGTTTGGCGATCACGGCGCCGGCGGATAACGTGATGGACGGCATATTACGCCGCTTTGCCTCTTTTCCTAAGGTGTTGTTAATGTCCTCCATGATCCTTTTTGCAACGGAGTGATCCGAGGTATTGGCAACAAAAATCGCGAATTCATCACCGTGAAGGCGGGAAGCCAGATCCACGGTCCTGATTCGTCCGATGATCATCTGTGCTGTCAGTTTGATCACTTCATCCCCAACGCTGTGTCCGTAATTGTCGTTGATACTTTTAAAATGATCCCCGTCTATCATGACCAGAATGCCGCTCTCGTCCTCCTCCATATCTTCCAGGGCCATTGAAATTTCTTTGCGGAAAGACTTGAAATTCATCATTCCGGTCAGATCATCCACTGCTGCCGCCTTCTGGGCCGCGCTCAGAGCAATCTCAAGCCTTCTCTGGGTCTGCCCCAGTTCCACGTAAGCATCCCTCAGTTCCCGGTTTTTTATCCCTTTGCTGACACGTCCCATCACATAAATGAGCAGAAGTTCTGTCAGAAGAAGGGGAACCAGCCACACGGTCGCCCTCTCCCCATAAAAATACAGCGGAAAGAGGAGTGCTCTTTTCCGCTGCATTTATGAGTCGATTATTTACATACCTCTTCGTAAAGATTCCTTCCCCGGGAATCAATAACCACGATAACAGGGAACTTTTCCACCTCCAGCCTGCGGATGGCCTCTGTGCCCAGATCATCATATGCAATGACTTCTGCCTTCTTGATACATCTTGACAGCAGCGCGCCTGCCCCTCCCACAGCTGCGAAGAATACGGCGCCGTTTCTGACAATGGCATCTGTAACCTCTTTTTTTCTTTTACCCTTGCCGATCATGCCTGTAAGTCCCAGGTCAAGAAGCCTGGGGGCGTATTTATCCATACGGCTGGCTGTAGTAGGGCCTGCGGAACCGATGGGACGGCCTTCCCGCGCGGGTGTTGGACCCATGTAATAGATCACATTGCCCTCCATCTCAATGGGAAGCTTCTCCCCTCTGTCAAGGGCCTCATCCATGCGGAGATGGGCCGCATCCCTTGCCGTGTAAATGGTGCCTGTTATGTACACATAATCGCCTGCCTGAAGCGTTTTTACTTCTTCCCTGTCAAGCGGTGCATTTAAATATCTATCCATGACGGAACCTCCTAGTCATTATTCCCTGCCACTGTCCCGGCAGGTGTTTTCCCCAAGGGGATACTGCGCCATGCGCAGCAAAATCCGGGACTGCGCCATGCTAAAATCAGATTGTCCTTACCATATGCCTGTTTACATGGCAGCAGATATTCACTGCCACAGGCAGGCCTGCAATGTGGGTGGCATATGTATTGATGTTCACCGCAAGTGCTGTAGTGTCACCGCCAAATCCTGCAGGTCCCAGGCCAATTTCATTGATCTTTGCCAGCAGTTCCTCCTCCAGTTCTCTGATATGTTCCAGTTCCGAATGGGTACCCACTTCTCTTGTGAGAGCTTTCTTTGCCAGGATGGCTGCCTTCTCAAAGGTGCCGCCAATACCCACGCCCACAACTACGGGGGGACATGCGTTTGGCCCGGCTTCTCTCACGGCGCTGACAATGGCATCCTTCACACCTTCCACGCCATCCGCGGGCTTCAGCATATAGATCTTACTCATATTCTCACTGCCGAAACCTTTAGGTGCCACAGTGATCTCCACCTGGTCTCCCGGCACCAGTTCATAATGGATAATAGCAGGGGTATTGTCCTTTGTGTTTACACGGAGGAGCGGGTCTCCCACAACGGATTTGCGCAGGTATCCCTCCTCATATCCTCTGCGGACTCCTTCATTCACAGCCTCTTCCACACTGCCGCCTTCAAAATGGACATCCTGGCCAATTTTCAGGAAAACCACCGCCATGCCTGTGTCCTGACAGATGGGGATCATGTCCTTGCCCGCTATATCCAGATTTTCCAATAGCTGTCCCAAAATCTGTTTTGCCAGGGGTTTTGTCTCTTTTGCACAGGCAGTCTTCATTGCCTTGTCCATATCCGGGGCAAGATAGTGATTGGCCTGAATACACATCTCTTTGATGTTATCTGTTAAAAGTTCAACGTTTACACTACGAACCATGCCTTTCTCCTCCAAATCTTATTGCTTCCTGCTCAGCTTAACTGCTGCTTTACATCAATGCGGTTAAAGTCTGATAAGTCCTCAGACCTATGCTTGCCAATAAGCCCCACCAGCATGTAATACCCGGTTCTGGGGTCAATGGGAAAGTCTTTTACCAGGGTGAAATCTTCTATCTTTCCTGTGCTGGACACATGCATCCGCGGCCCCAGGCATTCCAGGACCATCTCACCGATCTGCACGTGGTTCTCATCATAGTAAGATACGGATAAATCCTGTTTTACCGCATCCTTCACTTTTTTCTCCAGCTCATATAAGTCCACATCCGGTTTTTCCTCAAACTCCAGCACAAACCCGTGGCGCACGTCGGAGCGGGGGCCGTCCTGGGCGTATCCGTCACCCATATAATACACGCACAAGTCCTCCAGGGTGTGGGCCATCTTTCTGTATTTAACGGATTTGTGCACAATGTTGGCTATATTCTCCGGCAGAGGGCCGAACATATTGGGCCTGGTGATGATGATCTCCTCGCCGATTCCCACAAGCAGGTCCGCGTTTCTGTGGAGCAAAGGATAGATCAGGTCAAAATGCTCCACAATAACCTGCTTTCCGTGATTGGCTGCATCCAGGATCGTGTCCGCCAGCACATGCATCTGGGTAAATGCTGATTCAAAGCGGATGTCCAGATGATAGGTGTGGGGGGAAAACGGGTCCGTCAGATCCTCATGCAGAAGGGGCAGGGGCCTGATGTTCACACCCTCATCGTCATTGGTCAGGTCAATACCGGGAAACATGCCTTTGATGAGCAGGCTCTTGCCCGCCCCGGCATCTCCTATGATCCCTATAATGTGGTCAAAAGGGCTTAAATACATCTGGCTGAGCTGCATTCCCAAATCCGCCATCCTCCGGTTTCCTCTGGGTGCAAAATAAAAGCTGTACAGGTTTCCTTCCTGCATCTGTTTTGAATATGCCATAGACTCTTCCTTCCCAAAATGCTGAAACAGCCGGACCATCTGGCAGGCAGAAGCCCGCCAAATGGTCTGGCATGTAAATAAAGTTTCATTTAATTATCTTGATTTTTTTGCATTTCTCAGTGCAATGATCCTCTGCATTTCATTATAGACAATCATGTAACCCTCGTCAACACCCATACCCGGTTTTGCAAGGATCTGATCCGGTTTGGTCGCCATTGCGCAGTTCACGCAGACCTGTGCGGAACGGTCTGTCTCATTGCAGGTACCTCCCTGGTATGCGCCGAAGCCTTTTTCCTTACAGTAGAGGACAGCTTCCACAATGTTGTTGATGCCGCCAAGGTCAGGTGTTTTGATCTGAGCCATATGGCCTGATTTATTGTCTGCAAAGTATTTGACATCCTCCAGGGTGTTGCACCATTCATCGGCAACCAGCTCCACGTCAATGCCTCTTCTGTCCACTTCTTCTCTCAGTCCTTTTAAGCAGAGCATCTGTTTTTCTCTCTCCTCTGCGTCCATAGGTCCTTCGATCCTCAGATGGAACGGTTTTGCAGCCTCCTCCAGCTCTGCCAGGTAATCTGCCATAGCTGTATAGTTATCCACGCCGAAGATAGCGCCGATGGTGCCGTATACGTCAATGTGGAATACAGGCATGTAATTCTCGTCATTGCGCAGTTTCAGCACACGGTCACTGAGCCATTTTACATACTCTTTTAAGAGTTCGCCGTGTTCACCCAGCTTTGTCTTCACGTTATTGATCAGGGCATGAGGCATGACCGCAGCACCCTTTAAGATCATTTTGTCAGAGTTGTCATATCTGTTGTCGCCTGACTGGGTGAAGATGGGGATCGGCTCCTCGGATACTGTGGTGCCGTACTCATCTGCCACAACCTCACACATCAGTCTGTTGGAGGATTTTGCAACCGCGTCCAAGATAGCCTGGCTCACACCGTAGCGGATGGCTGTGTGCAGCCTTTTTCCGTCCACCTGCAGGTTTTCCAGCATTGCACAGAGGTCTTTAAAGCTGTCTGCTTCCCTGCCTACCAGCTCCGGTTTGATGTATTTTTCAATGATCGGGATAAAGTCCTCAGCTAAGAACAGCGGGTCTCTTCCGCCTGCACCGGAATACTGAACAGCCGCACAGTCTCCCCATGCGATCTGTCCGTCCTCCAGGATCAGCATGACGGAGATCGCTTCCCCTGCCTGTCTTACAGATTTGAATCCGGGTGTTACAGTCTCGCCAAAGTATGCGGAACCGTCTGCTACAGCACCCTTTTTGATCGCTCTCTGGTCGTCAAAGAAAAAACCTGTTCTTGCTTTGGAACAAACAACATCTATAATTTTCATGATACACTTCTCCTATTATTGTGATTTTCCGGTTACGGTTCACAGCCCTGCAAAAAGCACAGTTCTGTGAACCGTAACACGATTTGCGATACACGGATATGGAGGATTTAGCTCCATACGGCGCTGACTGCCTCCGGATCTATCTTATTTCGGCTTTCCAACCAGTCTGCCTTTGCTGATCGCATATACATCATCAATGACCATCTGGAAGGACGCTTTTCTCTTCTCCATCTTTGCCCTGTGCTCGATCTTGCCCTGGTTAAAGTCTTTGAGCTCTCTTGGCAGCGGCACGTTGGCTACATTCAGGTAACGCACAGCGCCTTCAAAATCACGGGCCGGCAGCATTTTGCCTGCATTGTACTTGCTGGGTGCGAAGGGAATATCCAGCACGCCTGCTTTTACTCCGCGGATAGCGCCCAGTGCTAGGTCGCCCATGCCAAGTTCAAAGCATTTGTCAACAATTGCGCAGGTCTCCCCTTTGATAATGGCTTTTTCAAGCTCTAAGGCAGAACTTTTCAGTTCCTGGTCTGCCAGCAGGGAGATGGCCTGTTTTGTACAGCGGAGTCCCTGTGCATTGGCCTCCATTGTGGGAACGCCCATTGCCTCGTGAGGTGTCTTAACAATAACTTTTGTGGCTTTTGCCAGAGCTGCCACGGAGCTTCCCCAGGAGATAACCGCAAATGCCTTGGACTCATCCTGCGGGAAACCGCCCATCCACTGGTGGAGTACAGAGGTAACGGTCACATCCTCGTAGCCGTATTTATCCAGGTACTCCTCTGTCAGTTCCTCCAGAACCCTTAAAGCCGCAACGTCCTGTACCAGGTTACCGCACTGGCCGTAGCCAACAGTCACGTTCTTTACGCCCTGCTCTGCCGCAAGCATGGCCTCAATGATCGCCACTGCATTGGACATGGAAGGCGGAACCAGTGTTCCGGTCAAAGGTCCGTAAGGCTCACGGTTGATGGAAACGCCTGCCTCCTCATAGATGCCTGTCAGACGGTCCACATACATCCAGTCATAGATGGTCCTCTCCAGGGGCACATCTTTGGCGTAAGGAATATTGTAGGAGATACCGCCTCCTTCATAGCTGGTGAATCCGCCTGCATAGCAGATCTCTGTCAGCAGCCTGGCATCCGGTGTGCCATGGCGTACCTGTACCGGAGTATCCAGATTTTCAATGATGGAACGGCAGCCGAATACGCCGTGGTTTACAGCCGGAAAACCGTTCAGCATGGATTTCTGTGTGTGGATAGATTCCTTGATCCCCACTTCAGCCTCCTCGTAGCGGTTCTGACGGGTATAGGAGTCAATGGTGGTCGGCAGCAGATCTGCTTCGCCCTTGTCCTGTAAATACTGAAGCAGCTTGATATGTTCGTCGATCAATGCTACACCGGCTCTCGGCTGGATCAATGTCTTTCTCTCTTTTTTGGCATTTGCCAGTTTCCGTGAAAAGCTCTTGCTCTCCGGCATCGCTTTATGGTAATCAACAGCTTCCTCGAAATTTACTTCTTTTCCGGTAGGCCACTGTTCCATAACCTCTTTCCGTATTCCATAGAACTCATCATCAGATAATTTCTTATTCCTTATGTCCATAATAAGCAATCTCCTTCTTCATGATTTCCAGAGCAGCCTGTGGGTACTGTTTTGAGAGCAGTCCCATGGCAGCCAGGATATACTTTCTATCCACTAAGATTTCCGCCTTTTCCGGCCTTAACGAGGCAGGATCGCTTTCATCAAATAGTGCGTGCTCTGCAATTTCTTCCGTATGTTTTGCGTGGATCAGTGCGCCCCCCGTAACTACCACATATTTTACCCGGCGCAGATCCTTTCCGCTCTGGACATAGGTCAGACCGCAGGGGGTATAGACCTGTTCCAGAGAACCGGCATGACGGGCAACCGCGGTCTCCACGGCAGCACATGCCAGTGCATAGTCCATTTTTTCCATCTCTTCGCTGTCAGGTATGTAATCCGTATGGTGCTCCAGGTAGTCCACAAGCTCGTTTACCTTGTTCCGGGCAAGTCCCGAAATCTTTGCCAGCTTTCTGTCTCCCGCTGCCTCCATGATGCCCCTGACGCTGTAACGCATTCCAATATCACCCTCAACGGTACGCTTGGTGTAAGGCTCCTGCAGTCCTTTGATGACTGTCATGGTATTGGCCGGACTTCCGTCAGCAACAGAATATACATCTGTGGTGGCACCGCCCAGATCCACCCCCACCAGTTCCCCGATCCCCGGGCTCTCATCCCAGCCGTCTGAGAGAAGTTCCATGGCTGTCAGCATAGCCGACGGGGTGGGCATGATAATGCCGGACATCAGATCCATGGCCTGGGTCAGTCCTTTTCCCTGCACAATACGGTTCAGGAAGATTTCCCGTATCTGCTTCTGGGTCGGTTCAATATTTAACTCACCCAGTCTTGGCATTACGTTTTCGCAGATATAGGTGGTCCTTCCCTCCAGAATCTCCTGACAGTCGTCCGCACAGCAGCGGTTGCCCGCAATCACGATGGGGCAGTCATAGCTAAGCCCGGCAAGCATCTTTGCATTGTACAGGATGCATTCCGTATTGCCGCCGTCTGTTCCTCCGGTAAGCAGGATAATATCGGGATGGTACTCCTCAATCTCCTTCATATCGCCCTTGGTGAGCTGGAAGGAGTAAGTCTTCCACACCTTTGCACCTGCTCCCAGGGAAGCCTCCCTGGACGCCTGGGCCGTCAGCTCCGGAACCAGGCCGCAGGAAATCATCTTCAGTCCGCCGGCTGCACTGGAGCAGGCATACGTCTCTGCAAATTCCAGATGGCCTGTGGTCTTCTCCATAACCTCTATGGCATCATGAAGACCGTTGTTGATATCTGTCTCTACTGTTGTATACGCTGCCGCCGTTCCCAGAATCTCACAATTCTCCACGTCAACAGCAGTCACTTTGGTGTTGGTGCTTCCAAAGTCCACCAAAAGCACTGGTTTCATGATATATCGCCCCTTTTACTCTGCTGCCTTACGTTCTTCTTCCGGTACGCCCAGGTCTTCATACAAAGCTGTGATGGTAGTCTCCGGTGTGGTTCCCGGCCCGAATACGCGGTCAAATCCCATGGCCTTAAAACGCCTCTCAACCTCATCAAAAGGCTGTTTTCCGACCACAATGTTGCCTCCCACATACAGGAGGATCCCTTTTAATCCGGCCTCATCACATTTGTCGCGGAGACCTCTGCAGTCCAGCTCTCCGTGTCCGTAGAGAGAGGAAACCATGATGCCGTCAGCATTGGTCTCGATCGCTGCTGCGATATACTCTTCCTGGGAAACCATAACCCCCAGGTTGACCACCTCAAATCCTGCACCCGTAAATGCATGTTCCAGAATACTGATGCCTACTGCGTGTACATCGGCTCCGATAACGCCAATGACTAATTTTTTCTTATCCACTGTAAACCGCTCCCTTCCAGTTATATCGTATTTTTAATGGTATCCAAAAGTGTGCCGTCACGGTACAGGACTTTTGCCACTACCCTGTCGCCCCGTTTCACGGCCTTCGGTACACCCGCAATCTCTTCTGCGATCTTCTTTAATTCTTTTATATCCTTTACCGGAAGTCCGGCTTTTTCTAATTTTTCTCTCAGTTCTTTCCGGGCCGGATTGACTGCAATGCCCCTCTGGGTTACGATCACATCCACGGTGCTGCCCGGTGTGGATTTGCAAAGTACCTCATCCACAATGAGAGGAAGTCTTGCTCTTATCAAGGGGGCCACTACAATCGCAAGCTTAGCTCCTGCCGCTGTGTCGCAGTGTCCGCCGGAACCGCCCATAATGTAACCGTTGGAATCTGTATGTACATTTACATTAAAGTCTGTGTCCACCTGGGTCGCCCCCAGGATCACCACATCCAGGCTGTCCACCGCAGCGCTTTTGGCAGCCGGTGAGGCATAACGCATGGCGGAGATCTCCTGATGCTTCGGATTCTCACGGATGGACTCAATGGCTTTCAGATCAAAGCACTGTACATCCAGAATGGTCTCAAAATACCCTTTATTTGCCATATCCACCAGATATCCGGTGATGCCGCCCATGCAGAAGCTGCCTTTGATATGGTCCTTTTCCATCATTTCCTCCACATATTTGGCAACAGCCAGGGACGCGCCGCCGGCTCCTGTCTGGAAGGAAAATCCATCCTTTAAATATCCGGAATTCTTTACCACCTGTGCGGCCAGTCCTGCGATCCGCAGGCCCACCGGGTCACGGGTGATCTTTGTGGTTCCGGAGACGATCTTTGTGGGGTCGCCTATCTGCTCCACTTCCACCACATGATCAATGTATCCTTCCGCAATGGAGGTATCCCTCAATGGGTATGGTACCAAATTGTCAGTCAGGGCCACCACCTTCTTTGCGTGCATGGCATCCGAGAATGCATAACCCATGGAGCCGCAGGCAGAAGGTCCGTACTTGCCGCTCAAGTTCCCCATGCAGTCTGCGCAGGGTGCGGCTATAAACGCAATGTCAACCTTTGAGGAGCCGTTTTCCATATCCCCGGCTCTCCCCCCGTGGCTTCTGAAGACCACCGGGCGCTCCAGGATCCCCTGGGAGATGGCTCTGCCCACTTTGCCGCCCATATAGTTGCATTCCAGGCCTGTGACAACACCGTTTTTTATGTGTTCAAGGATCGGCTCATGGATGTCAAAAATGGAACTTGCATTCACATTTAAGTCTTTGATTCCCATTTCCGCCGCCTGGGCAAGCACCATGTTCAGCACATAGTCACCGTTTCTCATATGATGATGGAAGGAGATGGTCATCCCATCCTTTAAACCTGTCTTTTCCATGGCTTCTTTTAAGGAGCCGAGTAATTTACTCATACTGTGCACCTCCATAAATGGCTTTCTCCATTTCCAGCACCTGGGAGGCGCGTTTTACTATGGGGGCATCTATCATTTTACCGCGGAGGGAGATCACACCTTTACCCTGACGCTTGCCCTCTTCAATGGCATCCATCACGTCGTGGGCATAGGCGATCTCTGCCTCCGTAGGAGAAAATACAGCATTGACAATGTCCACATGGCGGGGTGATATAACGGCTTTTCCGGCAAATCCCAGACTTTTTGCAAACTCTGTGTCCTTCTCAAGCCCTTCCATATCCTCCACATCCGTGAATGGTGTATCATACGCTTCAATGCCGCAGGCCCTGGCAGCACACACCAGCCTGGTTCTGGCATAGAAAATCTCATTTCCCTCTTTTGTCCTCTTACAGTGCAGGTCAGCGGTAAAATCCTCACCGCCTAGGAACAGGCCGATCACCCTTGCGTCTGCAGATGCAATGTCGAAAGCCTTCTCCACACCCATAGCAGTCTCGATCAGGGGAAGGATCTTAACGGTCCCCTCCTCTATTTTGTTTTCCCGTTCCACCTCTGCCATACAGGCGGATACTTCCCGGATCATATCACCGCCGCTTACCTTTGTGGGCATGATCACATCCGGTTTCAGGGGAATGACGGCTTTTAAGTCCTCTTTCCAGAACGCTGTGTCCGTGGGATTGATCCGCACCACTGTCTCACAGCCCGGATAGGACTGATAGCGGAGGGCATTTCTCACCAGTATCCTGGCTGCATCCTTTTCATCCGGAGATACGGCATCCTCCAGATCGAAGATGATCGTATCCGCTCCCAGGGTATCACCGTTGATCAGCATGTTCGGCGTATTTCCCGGTAAAAATAACATGGTTCGTCTCATGGCTGCTCAACTCCCCCTCTTTTTAGTGCGGTCTCCATACGCGCGCGGATCACACAATCCAGTGCGCCTTTGTCCTTGATAAAAACTTTCCCTGTAGACACTTCAAATTCTTTCAGTGTGTCCAGTACAGCGGCCCGTATGGAATCCATATACTGGTTGGCTACTACAGAGTCAATTTCCAGTGTCAGTTCTTTGTCGTCCGGCTCGATCTGGATGAACAAATCACTGGATTCCAGGGTTCCTGCTACTGCATTCTTGAGAATCTTCACAGGTTTTCTCCTTTCTGCATTACATATCTTTTTATAGTCCGCCGACTCCGGCTTTTACAGAAACTTCCGCCAAATCACCTCAGCCTTTTGGCCTCACAGCACACCTTTGGCATATGCGGAACCTTCTGGAAAAGCCGAAATCAATCGGCTTATTCTCATTCTTCCACCGCGCTCCTGGAGACACCGGCCTGTGCCAGGATCTTTTTCTCATATGCCAGGGCATTTTTTTCTATGACTGCGACTTCTTTGGCGGTCTCTTCCACAAAAGCCTCGTCTTTGATGGATTCCAGGTTGATCTTTACATTGAAAAGCGCTCCTAATACGGCTGTCCTTGCCATCATTGTGGCTACCAGAGCGTCTGTCACTGCTGTCTTGTTGCCTTTTGTCACCATAGCTTCCGCGTAGGGCATAACCTCGTAGGCGCGTTTTGCAACAGATAAGGGAACCGCAACGGCTGCCTTTAAGCCATCCTGCATGGCCTTTGTGCGGGCTGCCTTCTCCTCCTCTGTCTCTTTCGGAAGGGTCAGGGCCTGCATGTACAGGTCAAAGGATTCGCTGTCGCGCTTGATGTCATCCAGAAGATGCTCACAGATCTCATGCATGGGAGCAACTGCCTTCTTCATCTCCTCTTCCACTTCCGCATATTTTTTCTTGCCGATGGTGAGTCCTGCCACCATCTCTGTCAAAGCCGCCGCCAGGGCACCAGCAAGGGCGGAAATACTTCCGCCCCCCGGTACTGGTTCATTGGAGGCTGTCTGCATGGCAAACTGTTCAACTGTCATATTTTTCATGATGTGTAACCTCTCCTAATCGAATCAGATATATGTTGTAATCATTTCTTTCTTACAGACGTGTCTCCAGAACCTGTTTGGAATCAAAGCCTTCAAAGCCTAAGTAGTATTCCGCGCAGTCAACGATGGCCTGCAGCGGGATCAGTCCTACTACCTCACTGCCCAGTACATTGACACCGTAGCGTCTTGCCTCCATGCGTACGGTCTCAAATACCGTGTAAACAGAAGTCTTTGTATAATCTGTCAGGTTCATGGATACCTGAGCGATATTTCTGTCTTCCAGCATAACGCCCATGGCTTTGCAGAAACGGAAGCCGCCTTTTACGTGACGGATCTTATCTGCGATTTTCTGTGCGATCTCCACATTCGGAGTATCCAGATTGATGTTGTAGGCGATCAGAGGCATTCTTGCGCCGATCGCTGTCACACCGCCTGTAGGATGAATGGTGTTCGGGCCAAAGTCCGGTTTCCATTTTTCCTGGTCTTTCATTTTCTCAGCCATGCCCTCAAACTGTCCCTGGCGGACTTTAGCCAGATTCTCTCTGTGAGGAGCTGTGGCTGATTTCTCATATAAGAAGAAGGGCTGTCCGAATTTCTCAGATGCCTCTTTTGCCACTGCTTTTGCCACTGCATCAGCGTCTTCCACTGTCACGCCGCGGATGGGAATGAACGGAACAACGTCCACACAGCCCATACGGGGATGCTGACCCTGATGTTTTGTCATATCGATCAGTTCCACTGCTTTACCGATTGCTGCAACCATTGCGTCTTTTAACGGCTCCGGCTCACCGATAACTGTTACAACGCTTCTGTTGTGATCTTCATCGGAGGTGTAGTCCAAAAGCTTAACGCCCTCTCTGTTACGGAAGCAGTCAACGATCTTTTCTAATTTTTCTTTGTCTCTTCCTTCACTGAAATTAGGTACGCATTCGATAATTCTTTCCATGATATTTTCTCCTTTATGTTGTTATGGATTTGGGGTTGCCGTAACGTCTCAGACATCTGAACTATTACGGGTTACCATTCTTTGTGATAAACAGTATCGCCATTCTTGATCACCGTCTCCACCAGATTGATTGCTGTGTGGTAGGGCATAAAATGAATGGACGGGAATTTTAAGAAAATAATGTCTGCGGCTTTTCCCGGTTCTAAGCTTCCCACTTTGTCCGCACGGTCAACAGCGGCTGCGCCGTTGATGGTAAGGGCTGTGATGACTTCCTCTATAGACATATTCATGTAAATGCATCCAAGGGCAACCATCAGAGGGATGGAATTGGAGAAGCAGCTTCCCGGATTCAGATCCGAAGCCAGCGCAACCGCGCAGCCCTCGTCAATCATCTTTCGGGCAGGCGCATATTCCTCCTTCAGTCCAAAAGCGGTCAGGGGCAGGATGGTACTGATGACACCGGCATCCCGCATCTGGCGGATGCCTTCATCGGATGCTTTCAGCAGATGGTCTGCGGAAACCGCGCCGACTCTCGCCGCCAGTTCAGAGCCTCCAAGCTGGTAGATCTCATCTGCATGGATCTTCAGCTTAAAGCCCATTTCCTTTGCTTTTGTCATATAATACTCGGAGTCTTCCACCGTAAATACATTCTTCTCTGTGAAGATATCTGCAAACTCTGCCAGATCCTCCTCTTTTACCTTTGGCATTACATGTTCTAACTGTTCGTCCAGAAATTCTCTTTCTTTTCCCTTCCACTGGGGAAGCACACTGTGAGGCCCCAGGAATGTGGAAACAATGTCCACCGGATGGGTTTCGTTTAACTTTTTCATGGCACGGAGCATTTTCAGCTCTGTGTCACAGTCCATACCGTAGCCGCTTTTGCCTTCCACGGTTGTCACGCCGAATTCCAGCATACGGTTCAGGCGCTCTTTGCCGGCTTCCATCAGTTCTTCCTCTGAAGCTTCTCTGGTAGGAACCACGGTGGCGTTGATCCCGCCTCCGCGTTCCATAATAGACATGTAACTGTCGCCTTTCAGTCTCCAGGAGAATTCATCTGCACGGTATCCGCCAAAGATAAAGTGGGTATGGGAGTCTACGAATCCCGGCATAACGGTCTTACCCGCTGCGTCGATCACTTCGTATTCTTCCGGATTCACCTGTTTATCCAGTTCTTCTGTGGTACCCACGGCTATGATCTTATCATCATGGATGATCACTGCACCGTCATAGATCAGGCCGATATCTGACATTTCTTTTCCATGCTTCGGCGCTTTTCCCTTACAGGTCACAAGCTCGGAGGCATGGCGGATGTAACGTTTCTTCATGTCTTATCTCCTTTTAACGATTCTCAGTGATGTGCGTGATGTTCTTCCACCACTACGTCTTTGCATACTCTCTCGATCATATCGTCATCTGCAAGGTACGGCATGGTGATGTAATCCTGCCCTTCCCTTATCTTGTTGTACTCTGCTACGGTCTCGATGGAGTGCTCGCATCTTCCCCAGCTCCTCCTGGATACTCCGATCATGGTATCCCACGGGATGGCTGCACGTAAGATCTCATCCACTCTCTCGCTTCCGTCCAGCACCATCCCGAATCCTCCGTTGATGGATTTGCTGATGCCTACGCCGCCTCCGTTGTGCAGCGCTACCAGGCTCATCCCCCTGGCCGCGTTTCCGGCATAGCAGTGCACTGCCATGTCCGCTGTGATGTTGGATCCGTCATAGATGTTGGAGGTCTCTCTGTACGGGGAATCTGTTCCGCCTGTGTCGTGGTGGTCACGCCCCAGCATCACCGGTCCGATCTCGCCGTTCCTTACCATCTCATTGAACTTCAGGGCGATATCCCTTCTTCCCAGGGCATCCTGGTACAGGATACGGCACTGGGTCCCCACTACTAATTTATTCTTCTCTGCGTCACGGATCCAGATGTAGTTGTCCCTGTCCTGGCTCCTTCTGTTCGGGTCGATCACTTCCATGGCCGCGTGGTCTGTGGCACGCAGGTCCTCCGGTTTTCCGGACAGGCAGCACCAGCGGAACGGGCCGTATCCGTAGTCAAACAGCTCCGGTCCCAGGATATCCTCCACATAAGACGGGAACACGAATCCCTCGCTTGTGTCCACACCGTTCTTGGCGATGTCCTTTGCTCCCGCGTCGAACACCGCACGCATGAAGGAGTTTCCGTAGTCAAAGAAGTAGGAGCCTCTCTCCACCAGGGTCTTGATCAGGTGGTAGTGTTTCACCAGGGTCTGGTCCACCAGCTCACAGAACTTCTCCTTGTCGTTTGCCAGCATCTCCGTGCGCTCCTCAAAGGTCAGGCCCTGCGGGCAGTAGCCTCCGTCGTAAGGCACGTGGCAGCTTGTCTGGTCGGATAACAACTCGATCTTGATGTTGTTGTCCACTGCGTACTGCAGCAGGTCCACGATATTTCCGTGGTAGGCAATGGATACAGTCTCTTTCTTCTCCATATATTCCTCTGCCACACGGAACGCCTCCGCTGCATCCTCGATCACCAGGCCTACCCAGCCCTGGCTGTGGCGGGTCTCGATACGGGAAGCATCCACCTCTGCTACGATACCCACGCCCCTTGCGATCTCAATGGCTTTGGGCTGTGCGCCGCTCATGCCGCCAAGTCCGCTTGTGACGAACAGATGACCGGACAGATCCCCGTCCTGGGGTACGCCTAAGAACTTACGTCCTGCGTTCAGGATCGTGTTGAAGGTGCCGTGCACGATACCCTGGGGGCCGATGTACATCCAGCCGCCGGCTGTCATCTGGCCGTAGGAGGATACGCCCATGGCTGTGGCTTTCGCCCAGTCCTCCGGGTTGTCGAACATACCTACCATCAGGCCGTTGGTCACGATGACACGGGGGCTGGTCTTGTGGGATTTGAACAGGCCCATGGGATGGCCGCTCATCATCACAAGGGTGTGCTCGTCTGTGAGCTCCTCCAAGTATCTCTTGATCAGCTGGTACTGCATCCAGTTCTGGCAGACCTGGCCGGTCTCACCATATGTAACAAGCTCGTATGGATAGAGGGCCACCTCATGGTCCAGGTTGTTGTCGATCATGACCTGGAATGCCTTTCCTTCCACACATTTTCCTTTATATTCATCAATGGGTCTTCCATAGATCCTGTCTTTTGGCATGAAACGGTATCCGTAGATACGTCCTCTTGTCAGAAGTTCGTCTAAAAATTCCGGTGCAAGCTGTTCGTGCAGCTCTTCCGGCACATATCTGAGGGCGTTTGCTACCGCCAGTTTGATCTCCCTTTTGTTCAGGGTCAGTTCTCTCTTGGGGGCTCTTCTGACACCTTCTTTGAAGGTCGGGTATTCCGGCAGAACGGGATCCAGTTTGATTTCCATTGCTTTTCCGATTTCCGCATTGTTCATTTCACATCGTCTCCTTTACTTTTTTTATGATTTTAGCACCGGGACAGTCTAAAAAACGTCTATTTCCGATAAAGTTCCTGGACGGTATGAAATTTTTTTAGATATTTTAACCGAAATCCCTTCTGTATTTTAGTTTGATAAAGGGAAAATGTACTAATACACCAGAAAGTATTTTGGCTATTTTTGCAACAAATGCGATTTCAGGAATTCCGACGCTGCCGTAATATACTTTATTCTGTTTTTTTGTTTAATTATCACATGGCCTTCGTCCTCAAAACAAAGGTAATCCACTTCCCTCCCGAGAGCTTCAAGCCGTTTTGCGGCGTGTTCCGCTTCACTTACCGGCACTCTGGTATCATTGGCACCGTGCACAATGAGAAGCGGACAGGCCAGATCCTCAATCACGGCTTCCGGGGAAAGGTCTTTCAGGAGCTGTCTGTCTTGTTCCAGACTTCCGTATTCCGCCTCCCTTGCCGCCCTTCGGTAACCCGCCGTATGCTTTAAAAAGCTCACCAGGTTAAACATGCCCACAACTTCCACTGCACAGGCCCAGAGCTCCGGCATTCTGGCAGCACAGAGAAGTGTCATATATCCGCCGTAGCTTCTGCCGAACACTGCCATTCTCTTTGCATCCGCGGTACCTGTCTTTGTCAGATGATCTGCAAGGGCCTCGATATCCCCCACTGCGTCCAGACGTTTTTCCTTGTTGTCCAGGTTCAGATACGTCTTTCCATATCCTGTACTTCCCCGCACGTTAGGCGCAGCCACCGCAATGCCCTCGCTGACAAGATACTGGATGGTCTCCTCGTAAAAACGCCGGATCTGCGATTCCGGCCCTCCGTGAATATAGATGGCCACCGGAAGATTTTCGGCAGGGATCCCTTTGGGGACATAAAGCCAATAGGGAATTTCCAGACCGTCAAAGCTTTGATAACGGCACAGCACAGGTTCCACAAGTGCATCCTGCCCCACTGTCATGTTTTCGTTTTCTGTCACCTGTTTCAGAGTGCCTTCCTCTGCGTCCAGCAGCCATATATTCTGGGTCCTGCTGCCACTCTCAAAGGAAAAGAGCAGTCTGTAACCTGTCTCTGACCATGTGACCGGTTCCTCATCTCCTATGGTGCCCAGGGGGATCTGAGGGATCTTTATTTCTTTTTTGGATGCGGTCTCCAGAATATGTATCCCGGAATCCCCGTCCTCATTCACCACAACAGCCAGATACCTGTCATCCTTTGACACGGCAATATGGGTCACATCCCAATCCACCTCATATATTTCCTGTGTCTGCCCGGTTTCCCTGTCCCAGAACAGCACTCTTTTAAATTCCCGCTCCCTGTCACTGATAAAATAAAAACCGCTTCCATCCCCAAGCCACGCCGGGCTTTCCTCCATGGCACACTGCTGCTCTTTGCTTACCTTTCTCTCTTCCCCTGTATGGAGGTTTTTGCAGTAGATCTGCATATCCGCAAAGGAGGTCCTCCTACTATATAAAAGGATTTCCTCATCCGGGCTGATGGACAGAGGAAGACAGACAGCATCTTTTCCTTCTATTAATATATCTGTTTTTCCGTTCAGCAGATTTTTCCTGCAGATATCAAAGATACAGCGCAGCCTTTTGTTGGAAGCGTAGTATACCCAGTCCCCGCTCACATCTCCCAGATGGCTGCGCACATTTCTCGGATGGTACACCACAGGCATCACTTCCCTGTTGTCTGTACCAATCCTGTAAATCTGTTCATTTTCATCTCCGTCCATATCCATAGCGAAAAACACCTGCCCTGCGAAATACCGCATCCGGCTGATCTTATCGCTGTTATGCGTCATTTTCCTGCTGCTTCCGGTGCACAGGTCTTTTTCCCAAATCTGCGGCACCCCATCCCTGGTATCCAGGTAGTAAATGGTATCCTCTTTTCCCCATACAGGGTAACTGCATTTTGCTGCTGTCAAATACTCTTTTATATTTCCCATAATCTTATCCCCATTAGTCGGGAATCCGGATCATCTGTTCTGGCCTTCCTCTTGTTTTCCGCTGTTTGGTGCCCACCACCTGTGCGGCATCTGCTGCCACCATCTTCTGCAGGTATTTGCTTGCTGCCCGCACAGTGACGCCCAAACTGTCCGCAAGGAGCTGGGCTGTCACCGTCCCCTCCTCCTGCTTTTGGGCGACGGCACAGATTTTCTGCAGAGTCAGTGCCGATACCCCTGTCTCCTCCGCCATTTTGGCATATTTTTCAGAGGGCGTTGTGGACAGTACCATACAGCTTCCTGAAATCAGGGGGCCGATCAAGTTTTCGTTTTCATCTATGGCATAACTGGCACCTTGAGGATGCATCATGGATTCCTGGTTGGCATTCATGGCCTCCAGCCTTGCCCGTGTGGTATCTCTTCCCAGTCCATATCCGATACATACCCTGGCACCGGTCTTTCTCTCCAGGTATTTTTTCAGCATACAGACCGAATATTTATCTGTGATTCGATCGATCACACCGGCGCTGGTATGGACCTCATACACAGAGGCATGCCGCTGCAGCATAAAATCACAGTCATGCTCTCTTGAAAACTGCAGGATTGCCGTCTGCATGGCAAGTTCCCCCAGTTCATCCCGCTCCTGTCCGTTCCTGCCCGCAGTGATGTTGATCACAGCAGGCATACTCTCCTTCATTTTATCCAGCTCAATGGTGAGAAGAAGCCTTTTGATCACATCCCGCATATAAGAAATACCGGGGTATACAAAATGGCAGGGGATCCCCATCTCCTCAAAATCCTTAGCCGCTGTGCTCAGACGTGTGATCACCTGGTCAATCCGGCCTGCCTCCCACTTCCCGCGGACGTCCTCCACCATTTTATAGCGGAGTGCTTTCAGCTCTTCCAGACTCATGCAGGCTACCATGCTGCAGAAATTTTCCCCTTCCGCTTCCAGGGTTTTGTTTTCCACAGCCTCCCTGATATTTTTTCCCATCATAAAATCCGCGTAGAGGCGTTCTGCCTTCAGATCCGGGTTCAATGTCATCAGCCCGAACAGTTCCTGGTAGTATGCCAGCATATCCACATGGAAGGTTTCAATGGGTTTCCTGGTATCCGGGCAGGCTGCGCGCAGCAGTGCTCTGGAGATAATGCCGTTTATAATGAATCCGTCGTACTTGTCTTCGATACTTTTATAGATGTCCGGAATCTCCGATGATTTTTTATAATAGAAGGTGGTAAACGTACAGCTCTCCTCAAAGGGAAGGACTGCCTCCTTTACCCTGTTATCCATAAATTCCGTGCTGATAATTGCTGTTTTATATTTCATCGTCTGCCACCTTTCAAAGTTTTCTTACGGTCCGTGCAGTACATGCACAGACTACTGAATTGTTATTATCCAGTTTACTACTACTTTCCCTTCGCCGCAAGATATGCTTTCGCCCCGCAGGCAAAGGCTGCGGCACCGCTTGCCAGGCTGGTCTCATCATAGCGCACTTTCGGATGGTGTCCTGCAAATTCATAGCCGTGCTCTTTGTCTCCGCCGCCCACCACGAAAAACATGGAAGGCACCAGGCGGCTTACCTCTGCAAAATCCTCAGAACCGGAGGTCGTCTGGCTGACGCGGACAGCGGCCTTGCCCAGTGTTTCTGAAAAGCCTTTACCTATGATATCCGCGCATGTCTCATCCACAGTGAGGGCACTGACCGAAGCCGGAACCTCCAGACTGGCCTTTGCACGGAACATTTCCGCTGTCATCTCCACACATTTCTTAATTCTATCAAGCAGGAACTCCCTGGTCTCCTGTCTGACGGTCCTCAGTGTACCGCCCAGAAAAGCGGTCTTTGGAATGATATTCGCTGCATCCCCGCTGTGAAACATTCCAAAAGTCAGGGCAGCCTGATCCTGAGGGTCCACTTCTCTGGCAATCAGTTCCTGCAGCGCCAGGTGGATATGCACCCCCACATTGACAGGGTCCACAGACTGGTGCGGGCTGGCTCCGTGCCCGCCCTTCCCTTCAATGGCTATCTGCAGCAAATCACTGGAATTACACACAACCCCTGCGTTGTATCCCACAAATCCGGCCGGTGCCAGAGGCATCATATGCACCCCCATAGCTGCATCCACATGAGGATTTTCCAGGATTCCGTCCGCGATCATGGCTTTTGCACCTTCCAGTGTCTCCTCCCCTGGCTGGAACATCAGCTTTACGATCCCCGGAAGCTCCTCCTCCTGCTCTTTCAGAATCTTTGCAGCGCCAAGCAGCATGGCTGTGTGCATGTCATGACCGCAGCAGTGGGCAGCCTGGCCGGATGAGGCGAAAGGAAGTCCGCTCTCCTCCCGCATAGGCAGAGCATCCATGTCAGCCCTTAAAAGGAATACCGGGCCGTCCTTCTTTTTGCCGATGAGGGCCGTGACACCGCATCCGCCGCAGATCTTCGCTTCTATTCCCATGTCACGCAGCTTTCCCATGACAAATTCCGTAGTGACTTTCAGATTCATTCCCAGCTCCGGATTCTGATGCAGAAATCTCCTGTTGGCGGTCATCTCCGGAAGCAGTTCTTTTGCTCTCTCTAAATCGTTCATTTTCTTCTCCTTTATCTCTCTGTAATAGTTTTGTCATTCACTTTTTTCAACGCCTCATCCTCCGGGGCGGGATTTCCCTCTCCCTCCTTTATGACCTTCACCTGCCCCGATTTAAAGAGGAGCCAGGATGAGAGGATCATGACCGGTATGGTGATCAGCACACCGATCCCCCTGTTGATCTTTGCCACAAACACCAGGATCGCCAGCAGGATCAGGATGGGAGCTATCATCATCTTCCATTTTCCCGTGATCTTTCCTCCTGCCGGGTTGGTGACCATCAGGCGGATGAACATACATCCGAACAAGGCCGGAAGCATATATGAGGTAGCCACCTGGACTGTGGGGGAGCTTAAGAGAGGCTGCAGCGGCACCAGCATGAGTACGCCCACAATGACCACCGCTATGGTGATGAGAGAGGACACGGCAATGGCAATGGTACAGACCGCGTCCCCCTCATCGGTATTCTGCTCCGCTTTGGCAATGTCAAGGGCATTGAGTGCACAGGGAAGCTTAATATTGGATACATTACCGGTGATCAGGCTCATATAAATGGAGGATCCCAAAATAGGCGTGTAGGTGACAGATTCCACAATCCCGGTGGGGACATACAGAGCCAGAAGGCCGCCGCAGAACATGAGTAAATCCGCCGCCCTCGGCCACATGTCAAAATATGTACACATGGTAACAGGGATTCCAAGCATGACAACAATGGCAATCACTGTACCGATCCTGCCAATCCGGTGAACCGAGTTGGTATATTCACTTAATCCGTTTTTGTTCATTCTTTTTCTCCTTTATCCCAGAACGTTTGTAGCCAGAACAGCGGCGGCCATCCCCATGATCAGGGCTGCTGACATGATAAAACTGCCCAGCCACTGCACTTTATATTTCCCCACAATATAGAACATAAAAGCAGACACGCAGGCACTTACGATCAGCACCACGATCCCCACACTGCCTCCCAGGATAATATAAGGGATAAAAGCGGCAACCAGGGCGGCGGCAAAGGAAAAATTAAAAACAGCTCCCCAGGCGCCTTTGCTTTTTCTGTATCTAGTCATGCTCACCTGGATTTTCTTGGCACAAAAAATATTTGTTATCATTCCTGCCAAAATGCATATACTGGTTACGAACATGATCGCCCCGAACACTTCGTAATTGTTGGCTGATGCCATAGCACCTGCTGACTGAAATCCGAGGGCATCCGACACCATTTCCGCTGCTGTCAGTTCATAGCTCACAGCACCTACCACGGAAAGCCGGAACCAGGACCATGGCACTCCCAGCACTGCGGAGAGAGAAAAAAGCCCGATGATAACAGAGATAGATGGGATAACAGTAAACACAGCAGAAGACTTGACAACTTCCATGATCGTCTTTTTGGAAATTCCGAGTTCCAATGCCCGCTTCCAGGCTTTGCGCATAAACACCAACACAAGCCCGGAGATGTACAGCAGTCCACCGCCCACCAGCACGTAGAGCAGCCTGCTGTTCGCCACATCAAAATAATTCATTGTTTTTCCTCCTGTTGTAATGGATCCTTTTTTTAATTAAAAGAACATTTAAAGAACGTACGTTAATTGTACAATAAAGCATTTCGGTATTTTAGTCAATATAAATTTATATTTTTCCTTTCTTTCGTGAATTATATACAATTTTAGAGTAGTATTTTCGTAGCTTTTGTGGGGTAGTCAGAAATTATTTTTGATGTACAATGGAAATAAAGAACGATTTGATAAAGGAGAGAGAACACATGATATCACAGGATTGCCTGCACGATGCCCTGTCCTACGGAAAATGTTTTACAGGGCTTGGACGGCCGGCTGATTACATTCCGGAGCTTGCCCGGGTCAACAAGCACCAGCTTGGTGTCTGCATTGTAAGTCTGGACGGGGAAACCCTAAAAGAGGGGGCCTATGACAGGCCTTTCACGATACAGAGCATTTCCAAACTAGTCTCCCTGATCCTTGCGCTCCATGACAGAGGAGGGGAATATCTTTTTCAGGACAAGGTAGGCGTAGAGCCTACAGGGGACCCCTTTAACTCCATCATAAAACTGGAGACCAGGACACGGCCCTTTAACCCCTTCATCAATGCAGGTGCCATCACAGTGGCAAGCTGTATTGAGGGAAAGGATACGGAGGAGAGATTTGGACGGTTCCTCACCTACATCCGGCATCTGTGCAACAATGAGGAGATCTATCTGAATGAGAATGTCTATCTCTCCGAAAAAAGCACAGGGGACCGAAACCGTGCCCTGGCATACTATCTGAAGGCATCCGGCATCTTAGAGGGAGATGTGGAGGAATGTCTGGATTTTTATTTCCGTATGTGTTCTGTGGACGTGACGGCACTTGATATTGCCAATCTGAGCGCGGTGCTGGCAAATCACGGGACAAACCCCTTTACAGGGGAAAACCTCATTGAACACTCCTGCGCCAAAGCCCTCCGGGCCCTGATGCTCACCTGCGGCATGTACGACGGTTCCGGAAGGTTTGCCATGAAAGTAGGATTTCCGGCTAAGAGCGGTGTGGGGGGCGGAATCGCGGCTGTGGTCGTAGACCGGATGGGAATCGGTGTGTACGGGCCGGCCCTGGATGAAAAAGGAAACAGTATAGGGGGAATAAAGATTCTGGAATATCTGGCGAAAAAGCTGGACTGCAGTCTTTTTTAAGCGGATAAGACCGCATACAAAAAACACGCTATCGGTATCATGCCGCATACCGATAGCGTGTTTTTGAACCGTTTTTTTATACCAGGTATTCCTCAATAAAGTGGGATGCAACAGCGCCGTCTGAGGCTGCCGTCACTATCTGCCGCAGGGGTTTTGTCCTCACGTCACCCACTGCAAACACACCGGGCAGGTTGGTTCTGGTTGACTCGTCCGCCTGAATATAACCCTGGCCGTCAAGCTCTGTCTGGCCTTTAAAAAGTTCCGTGTCGGGAACCCTGCCAATGGCTGCAAATACACCGTCACAGGGGATCTCTGTCAGCTGTCCTTCAAGATTCTCCACCACAACACCTGTCACTTTTTTATCATGCAGGATCTGTTTTACTTGGCTGTTCCAGATAAATTCCACACTGCTGTTCTTCAGGGGTTCCAGATAAACGTTTGAAGCCCGCAGCGTATCTCTCCTGTGGACCAGATATACCTTTTTACATATTTTTGAGAGGTACAGGGCATCTGCCGCAGCACTGTTGCCGCCGCCTACTACAACTACGGTCTTATTGCGGTACATCATACCGTCACAGGTGGCACAATACGCAACGCCCCGTCCCCGCAGGGAGGCTTCCTCAGGCAGTCCAATCTCTCTTGGGGAAGCCCCGGTCGCCAGCACTACTGCCCTTGCCTTTACCTGGCCTTTGGATGTGTCGATCACCTTTATTTCATTTTTCAAATCTACGGCAGTCACATTTACAAAAGCCGTCTCTGCGCCGAAGCGCTCGGCTCCTCGCTGCATCTTCTCTCCAAGTTCAAAGCCGTCAATACCCTCCTCAAAACCGGGGTAGTTGTCTACCATACTGGTGGTTGCCATCTGTCCGCCCGGTGACAATTTTTCCAGTACCAGAACCGAAAGCCCGCTTCTGGCACAGTAGAGAGCCGCTGTATATCCGCCGGGTCCTCCTCCGATAACAGCCACATCATACATATCTTGTCTCATTTGTATTTCCTCCTGCTGCTTTATATGGAAACCGGATCCTAACCCTTACTTTCTTGTTGTTTGTCGGATCATCCGGATTGATTTGATCAGATCACCTGATTGGCCTTCAGCCACTCTTCTATTGCGTCCTGGGAAGGAGGATTGACAACACGGTCTGCCTCTTTTCCGTCTTTAAACAGGATCAGTGTGGGAATCGTATCTATCTCGTACTGCTGGGCTACTTCCGGAAGTTCGTCAATATCTGCTTTGGACACTGTGACTTTACCGTTCATTTCCGCTTCCAGTCTGTCTACCGCAGGGGCAAGTCTGCGGCAGTAACCGCACCATGGTGCCCAAAAATCTACAACCACCGGTTTTGGGGATTCTAATACTTCTGCTTGAAATTTTGTTTTTTCGATTGCATTTACTGACATAATTTATCATCCTTTCGTATTTGGTATCCGAAATAACGGATCTTTTATCTGTATTATTATTATTTACAGTTCCTATACTGTCACTATAGCAGTTACAGTTTTACTTGTCAATAGGCATCTGCAATTTTTTTAATTACAACTATGGATTCCCGTACATGGCAGCTATCTTTTGTATTCTGCGTTTCATTTCCGTACGGACATGTAACGGCTCTAAACACTCACATTTATCCCCAAAACCGAAAAGGATATTGTAGTAATAATCGTTCTCTATAAAGGGAAATCGGACAATGTAATGCTCACTGCCATCCGGAGCGAAGTCTTCATAAGGGCAAAACTCAAGTGCCCTGTCCATGACGGATCTATGGATACGGATCTTTATTTTTGTCTGCAACGTATCCCACCTTTTTTCAAAGTCTAAAATTGGTTTTTGATAGTCTCTCGGTATAAAAGTTTCCTCCTGCATCTTAAGGTTTGATATGCGGGTCAGTTTGAATAGGCGATAATCCTTTCTTTTATGACAATACCCTTGAAAGTACCAATGACTGCTTTTCAAGACGAGCTGATACGGTTCGGCTGTGCGTGCAGTCTTATTTCCATCTTGATCTGCATATGCAAACGCAAGCAGTCTGCTCTCCTGCAACGCTGTTTTGATGATCTCTAAATATGGCTGTATGCTCCTGCTGCCCGTCCACGGACTTAGGTCAATACTTATTTGATCTGCTTTCACTTCAATATCTTTCGCCCTGTCGGCCGGGATAAAGCTCCTGACTTTTGTGAGGGTATGTACCAGTTCATCCCCCTGCACCATGTTGGAGAGGCTGGAAAGCCCCGTCAAAAGAGCGGAAAGGTCGGCAGACGAAAAGACATTTTTATCTATCTTGTATCTCTCCATGATCTCAAAACCACCACCCACTCCCGCTGAAGAACGTACAGGAATCCCCGCCATATTGATAGTGTCTATGTCGCGATAGATCGTGCGGGGTGAAACTTCAAACATATCTGCCAACTCCTGTGCACCGATGCGCCCTTTATCGAGAAGTATCATGATTATGCTAACAAGTCTGTCAATTTTCATTTTATTTCCGCCTTTCAAATTTTTTTTTAATTCTTGCCATACTGTTGTCAACAATTACATGGTACTATAAAAAAACAAATGGCAACTGTTCGTAACAGTTCAGACAGGTCTGCGCATCTACTGCGCTGACCGTATGGAAAAGTAGTGCCAGCTTTATCCAGTCCATCGCGAAGCGATATACACAGACCTACTGAATACGTTACAGCAAACCAACTAATAAAACAATAAAAAATGGAGGAAATTTATGTTTACAATCTATGTTTACGTTCTTGATACTTTCGCTGACTGGGAAATGGGGTATGCTATTTCAGAATTGAATTCCGGCAGATTTTTCAAAAAGGACGCGCCGCGTATATCACTCAAAACGGTCAGTCATTCTAAAGAACCCATCCGTTCAATGGGCGGATTGACGATAGTGCCCGATTGCCTGATCGACGATATTGTCGTGAGTGAAACAAGTGTGCTGCTCTTACCGGGCGCAGATACATGGAACGACCAAAAGCATGCTGCTATCCTGGAAAAAGCAAGTGAATTTCTCGCTTTAGGTGCTACAGTAGGTGCGATCTGCGGGGCTGTCACGGCGCTTGCCGGCTTAGGGCTGTTGGATCAGCGACCGCATACCAGTAACGGGCCGGGATTTCTCGAAATGTTCTGCCCTGATTATAAAGGGCAGCATTTTTATATCGATAAACCGTCTGCAGCCGACAATAATCTTATTACTGCAAGCAGTACCGGGGCTTTATTGTGGGCAAAACAAATCATAGAGCATCTAGGTGTCTTCCGGGCAGATACACTGGAATCTTGGTATGCCTATTTCAGCACCGGTAAATCTGAACATTTCTTTGCTCTCATGCAGACTTTGCCGTCCTGTGACGCACCCGTGTAATAAGCAGAGAATGAGAAGCGCCGCCTGGGCAAGAGACACAGGCGGCGCTTCTCATAGGTTACGTTTCAAGACCCCAGATACCGGGCTGCAATTTCTTCGGTGACCGGTATAAGCCGGCAGTCCTCTATCAAGTATACCTCATCACATAACTGCTCAATATCCTTGTAATGATGGGAAGTCAGAAATATGGTCTTTTCTTCAGCTTTCAGCATGCGGATGATAGATTTGACATCTTCATAGGTTTTGTAGTCCAGAGCATTGAAAGGTTCGTCTAATACCAGAATGTCCTGCCCCTCCATAATGGCCTGCGCAAGCCCTAATTTCTGCTTCATGCCGAGAGAATAGTGATCTACCTTCACTTTATTGTCAGGGTCAAGCCCGACCTTGTTCATGGCATCCCGAATCTCCTTCTCTCCGATCTTCCTTTGTATGTCCGCAAGAAATTTCAGGTTCTGAAAACCACTGTAAATACCGATAAAACCGGGGGCATTGATGAACACCCCCATATTGTCAGGGAAATCACGCCCATTTTTTCCAAGCGCCTCCCCGCGCACAAACACACTGCCCTTGTCAGGCTTTTCAAACCCGCACAGTATCTTAAACAGCACGGATTTCCCACTGCCGTTCTCTCCCACCAGACCTACCGTTTTCCCACGGTCAGCGGTTAAAGACACATTTTGGAGGACCGGCCTGTGGCCAAAACTCTTTGATACATTTTTCACTTCAATATAGGAACCCATATTAATCCCCCTTAATCCAATATTTTCCTGCATCCAAACACGGCCAGCCATACAGTCAGCAGCAATGAAAAAGAAACCAGTATTCCAAAGGCCGTCACTGCAGATATCCCTATGCCGGAATGCATCAGAGAAATCCGCATCAAACCCGATAGCCCGAAGGGTAAGCAGGACGCCAAAGCCCCGGGCAGCACGCAGAGCAGATTTCCGGCAGCCAGTATAAGAAAGCTAACCGAAACCTGTTTTGTGAACAAGTAAATACACAGCATGAACAGATACTGCAAATATATATCGAGAAATTTCATCAGGACAGCATACAGCAGTAGGTTCCATGCAGGTCCCTCCATTTCGCAGCCAATAAAAACCGCTCCCAGAAGTCCCCCTGTCATCCACAAGAACGTATATATCCCAATAAATTTTGTACCGGCTGACAAGATCCCCCTCATCAGGCTTCTGCAGCTTTTCCCACGGACTGAGACAAAAACGGATTGCCCGCTGACTGTATGCTCCACGAAAACCGCCAGAAGATACAGGGGCGCTCCGCCTGTGATCCATTGTTCTATAAAAGGAAGGACTTGGAAATATCCTGTGCCATGTCCGGCAAACAAGGTATAGATCCATTCTGTACCGGATTCCGTATGGCTGTGCCCCATCCCTTTATAAAGCGTAATTCCGAATACGACCCCAAAAAGGATCAGAAGATTCTTTCTTATCATCAGCTCATGAACATAATACGCAGCCATGCCGCGGCCCCGAAGCTGAATATGCGGCAGTCCGCGCCACCAAAACCGCAGCGAAAGGATGGCGGCCAGGGGAAGGAGCAGGAAGGTAACCCCTGTGGCTGCAAAGCGATAATGTCCGCCCAGATTGTGGTGCAGGATCAGTAAGTGACCAAATCCAGTAAAGGGCAGGTTCTGAACAGCCGGAAGCTTGAGCCATACAGCTGAGAGCATATAAAGGCCGGAAATGATAGGAACAGCCCCTCTCCTCCCTGCAAAGTGCCCGATCCACATACAGATTCCGAATATCAGCCAGCTTCCCGCAAACTGATAGAGCGTGCATACAAGGAAAGCCTGCACAGGGGCCGGAAAAATCTGCTGCAGCATGGAAAATAACTCTGTCTCCGCCGCCCCTGCAGGAAGGCCCCATTGATCCCCCAATGGCAGTCCCATACCGGACAACAGGATTGCCGTGGTCTGAACCGCAGTCAGCAGAAACGCTGCCGCCCACGTCCTAAGCCATTTCCCCAGGAAATAGGCATGGTAGCTGTGAAAACGTGAGATCACCGGTATCCCGTCATCCTCCAAAAAGGAAAAACAGCTCAACAACAGGATTGGCAGCATGAAATAGGTCAAATAGTAATGATCTGACACCGCTGACAAAATATGCTGTTCATAAGAGATCCCATGATCCAATCGCCCGCTGATGGAAAAAATCAGGCAGCCTAAAAATAAGGCACCAGCCTTTCCATATCCCCACAAGCAGAGATTTTTTCTGATAAGCCCATACATAGGAGCCACCTATCCTGTTACAACGGCATTTTTCTTGAACTTCCCAAAGAAAAGTGCCGTCAGACTGATAACAAAGAGCAGCAAAACCGGACCCGCTGCAAAAGAAAATACGGATACTGCGCGGCTGTCCACACTAGTGGGGTCAAAGGCAGTAACAAGCCGGAATTTCTCCAGCCGAAGTATGGACAGGATAAAGTTCTCCAGGATGGAATACATAAACGGCCCTGTAAGGATCACAAAAATATTCTTACAGTACATAGCCAGTACGAAGCCAAAGGTCATCATTATAATACCGAGCAGACCTCTCCAGCAGGAAAGAACGCCCGCATACAATAACGGCGTTTGGGCAAACGCACCTTCAAAAATATGCCCTGACAACCCGGAGGAAAAAGGAACCACAGGGGGTTTCACATAAACGGCAGACACAGCAGCTAATCCATAGGGAAACACTATGATAACGAACGCCCCCAGCGCATATGCGGTCCATTTTGCTGTCAGATACCTCCTGACCGGCACCCGGGGCATGACATACAGCAAAAAGTTGTTTTTCCGCTCATAGTACAGGTTCCAGCAAAGAGGAAACACCACAGACAGAGGATAAAACAGGGAAAACATCTCCGTTCCCACTTCCCAGGCCTCCAGATCATACAGCAGGGAATAGTTTTGATAAAGCGTGCAGGACAGCACACACATAACGACTGCCAGGATGACCGTTGTCAGCAGCACCGGCAGAAATATTTTCTTCCACTCAGTCCCTATAAGATGAAACATATATCTCACCCCTTTCTTTGTCTTTCAGTATACCCAACTCTCCTCTGCGCTTCAACAGGCCGGAAACAAGAAAGGGTTTTAAGGGGACAAGATCATTTTTGTACCCTTAAAACCCTCTTTCATACCATTTTTCACGGTAGGATCACACCAAAGACAACATAATTTTCGTCTGCTTTCCTTTCATTCCGTGTTATGATCTTACCGTGATACTGTTCTGTCATACGCAGAATATTGTACAGCCCGAAACCGTGTCCCTCCTGACCGAATTTTGTTGTAACACCTTTACAAAACAGGGCCATAAATTCCGTGTTTGACATAGCCGGGGCCGGATTGGCAACAAGCAGTTCCAGATACCCGCCATTCTGTCTGCCTGTTATATAAATGGTGCTGCCTTCCGAAGACGCCTCTATTGCATTATCCAGTAAGATCCCAATGGCTTCGATCCATACGGTTTCCGGGACAGCCGTTTTCTTAAATAGACCCTGTAATTGCATTTCTACCCGTATATCCACCGCTTCGGCTTGCTTGATCTTGCCGAACAGCATACCGGCAATGATCTTACTGTCACAGGAAAGCAGCTCACGGTCATTGGGGCTTAATGCAATACCTTCTGACAGGGCCGCCACTTGCCTTCTTGCATCCTCCAGCGTGTCAGCAGAAGCCACAGCAGCCTCCATAGCCAGCATACGGTTATGAAACTCATGCTGTCTTGCTCTGACCTGTGAGATCAGTTCTTCCACAATCGGCACATACTGTTCAACCATATGGATCCTCTTTCGTTCCTGCACTCTGCGCTGATGAAAAAACAGCAACACACTGTCCAACAGCAAAAGTCCAAGGAGCAGCATGGAGATCAGCCACAAATGGGAAAGAAAACGCCCCACATCAAAGGAGAGTACAGAGAGCACACTCATCAGCAAAACAGCTATATTGGCAGATACGATCCCCACCGTAAAATCCCCCGCCCGGACAAACCGGCGCAGCCGTTCAAAAAACGGTGTGCAAAACAGCAGGAATACAAAACACAAGGACACCACACGGCTGCCTGTAAGCAGCAGAGTACCTGAAGCCCCGCAGACCGCAGCCAGAACTACACACAGGCATTTAACAAACAGGTAAACCGAAAAGACCGCCATTGTCCCGCAAAAAATATAACCTACGGATTTTCGTTCAAAATAAATACTGTTCAGCAGTAATAAGGCAAAAACCAGAAACAGCAAACCGGTCAGACTGTTGGCCGGCAGGATCTCAAAGCCCTCCCCTTGGAAAGAAGCAGTCATTGTCTTCCCGGCAGTGAAGTTTACCCTTGTCACAATACAGAACAAAAATAGAATGGGAAAAAGCAGGAAATCTCTCGCTTTCCCCTCCGCCCTTTGCCGGAAGACCGCCTCACAGCAAAGAGCCAGTATCCCAGCGTCTAAGCCTAACTGTACCAGATCAACAACAGCATCCATGCTCACCCCCACAATGCAGACTGATATTTATTTCCGATGGGGATTTCTTCTATAAACCCTTTCAGAAATATTTTACGCCCGGATTTATCAATTTTTTCAATATGAGATCTGTTCACAAAATAACTCTTGTGACACCGGACAAAAGAAGGATCGTCAAGCAGTTCCAATAATCCAGACAGGGTATAACCGGAAATGGAATCTTCTTTTATACCCAGCATACGATTATTGGTATGAACAGAGAGTTTCTTTCCAAAAGCTTCCACATAAGCGATATCAGACACGGTATATTCCAGGATGAACTGCTTCTGCTCAATGCGGATCGTTTCTGCCGGCCGGTCCATTTGTTTTGACAACCCCACCGCGTCACGAAATGCCGCGGTAAATTCCTCCTCTTCAAAGGGCTTTATAAGAAAACTATAGCATTTCACATCCCGGTAGGCAGTGAGTTCTTCCCCGGCCAGCGCTGTTTCAAAAATGATCGGTGTATATTTATATCCCTGCAGCTTGCGGAGCTGCTTTGCCAGGCTGGTCCCCTTATAATCCTCAAGCTGAATATCAAGAATAAAAACAGATATGTCATTACTTTTCGCATATTGTAAGGCTTTTCCTGCCTCAGAAAATGAAACCACTTCCAGATCCGCCGATATTCTGCTGATATATTGAACAATCTTTTTTACCGCGCCCGGATTATCCTCTACCAATAACACTTTACCCATGATCAATGTTCCCCGCTGCCCTTCTTTTTTATGGCGTCTAAATCCGACCTCTCATAACGGTTATGCCCACGCAATTGCTTCTTGTATTTCCAACACCTGACAGCATCCTCCAGAGATTTTCCCTGATTATCCGCAAAAAAATCCCTGATGTAGGTATTATACTCAAACTGCTTATCTATCTTTGTTTTCCCTTTTTTCTTCTCTTCAAGAATTTGATAATAAGCCTCTATTGCGTCTTTGTAAGTCTTTCCCCCATTGCTTTTCAGCCATTTTTGAAAAGCCACAGGAAAGGAAAAGCTGTTCCCGATATGCTCTTTGAAGAAAGCCCTGTGCTGTTCGGAGCAGACAAGATCCGTCTCAATCTTCATATCCTCGCTAATACTGATATGTGAAACAGATGCCGTCTTTCTCTTTACTGTTTTCCCGGACAGCACCTCACCTGTATCAAGAAAATGTGCGATCCTGTCTGTCAGCTCAATTTTCCCACCGGAGACAGGAAGGCCATTTTTTCTGCAAAAGTCTGTCAGTTCCTCTTTCAGATAATAGAACTCACGAAATGTTTTACTGTCTGAATTTTTGTCTAATACCGGCCTGTGGTTCATGCCTCCGTTCCCCATGCTTCTGCTTCCTTTAATACTAATGTCCGGATAAACGGATTATTTTGGGGGCAGACCAAAAACATGAAAGCACTGTTTCGGCATTTCTGATAATGTTCTTTCTTCAGCCAGAAGTCATACCCCATAGCACATTTTGGATTACAGGCATCCGGATCCGCCATACGCTTACAGATAGGCGCCTTCTCAACCGCTTGTATCATTTCATCCGGCAGTGTTTCCAGCACCTCTTCATACTGATTTACATGGACCCCGTAAATCCGCACAAGCATCCCTTTCCTCCGAAACACATAATTTGCAATGGTCCTCTTGTTATATATGTAAGAAACCATATAACCGCTTTTGGCCATTTTGATCTCTATCTTACAGCCAAGTCCTATTAATCTTTCATGCAATTCTCTTACAAAATCCTGATTCTCAACTGCCACAGAAGCAATAAACTCATTAAAATCTATCTTCTTATCCATGATACATCCCTCTCTATTTTTCTCTCACCGCAACCCAGACTTCCACATGCCCGTCTGCTCCATAATACTCAATATCCGGCGCTCCTGACCTCATCCTGCCTGTGATATACCCCTTGTTTAACGGTCTGTATTTAGACTTTGGAAGCCATTTGGTGATAGCCTGCGCCTCTGTTTTCCCTATGGTTTCCTGTGTACACGGAAACACGGCCCAGGTCATAGCCGGCACAGTATATTCTGTGAGTTCACCCCCGGCGTCACGATCACTTGCTATAGCTATAATATACTCAAATTTTCTGGAATCCGCAATATCTGTATTATATATATTGATCCCAAATACTCCGCCGGGCTTCTGATCCCCCAACTCCAAAAGAGCTTTTTCAAGGCCGGCCTCTTTTATTTTGGACCAATGCCGCGGTATCGCTTTTCTGCCCTCCCCTTTTTGGTTTGTTGTCTGTATCAAATACCCAACAACGCGAAAACTCTCCCTTTTTTCTATACGAAACGGTAAATCCATGTTATCATCCTCCCTGTATCGTAACAGTTCAGACAAGCTGAACCGTTACCCTGCATCATCTATTTTTTTCCTTATGCCCGTCAATAACCGGTATCCATATCTGGCTCAAATAATCCTTATCATAAGAGTTACCGATACTATACCATTCCAGCTCCGGACAATCCGCGTGTTCAAACGGATACCTCACCAGCCACTCTTCCTGCAGAAATTTCCATCCGCTCTGGATTGCCTGCGGAACCGCTCCCCTGCAGTCAAACACTGCCCACGCAGCTTCAGGGATCCTGATCTCACGGTACCCCTCCGGCAAAGGCCCATCCGCAGCCGCCATAACAGAATATTCTATCTCCCCGGCGAGGCTATCCTCATAACGGCACAGACCAAACAATCCCCCCGGATCACCTGTACCCAATGAAATCAGCCTGGAAAAGACACCGGAATTTTGACAATCACTCCAAAACTCCGGTATCTTTGAATACTTTTGTTCATCGGCACACCAAACACTCTTTCCGATCAAGCGGAATCCCGGCTTCTGCTCCAGTTTCCAGGCATACCGCTGCTTCTCAAAAATCTGCATTTTCGGCACAACCCGCAGTTTCACATTTCCATTTCGGGCCTCCTTTGGGGTCATCCCATGAAATTGCTGAAACGCCTTTGTAAAAGACGTAGGGGAATCATACCCATACTGATAACTGATATCAACCACTCTCTTATCCGTACTCTTTAGATCATACCCCGCCAAAGTAAGTTTTCTGAACCGGACATACTCCGAAAAACCGATACCATTCATATAAGAAAACACCTTTTGAAAAAAGTCAAAAGAGCATCCCGCCATCACGGAAATTTCCCTCTGATCGATAGGTTCCTGCTTCCGCTGCAGATGATTTTCCACATAATCAATGATCCTCTGCAGTCTTTCATTCCACTCCATATTTCTGCCCCTTTCTTTCTATCACAGACTCATTATACCTGATACGGCAGAACATTTCCTCTCATTTCGCGCACCGTTTGGATAGCACCCGTAAATACATTTTATCATCTCTCCCCACCCCATTCAGCAGGGGAATATTTCCAAACCTTTGTACACATGCAGGGTACCGTTCAAATCTGATAAAAAAAGAGGCAGTGTCAAGTCTGACACTGCCCAAAAAAGAGAGTGGTAAAATTATGGTTCATGCTGTTTTCTCTCACTGGCAAACAGCCATTATCAGAAATAAATCCGAAACAATCAACCTCAAGCCTGCAAATCTCCGCAGCCAGTGAAAACCAGGAAGGGGATGGGAAAGGGGCGGGGGAAGGCTATGCCTGTGAGCGATGTTCCGCGGAGCGCCGGGGAGATCCACCTGCCCCAGTTACTTAACGAAGAGGCCATTGCCGATGAGTTTAGTAAATGGGAGCAGGTTAGCTCCCCGGCAGCGGAGTGCCTTCGCTCACAGGCATAGCCTTCCCCCGCCCCTTTCCCATCCCCTTCCGTCCGCCCCCACATCCATCCGCCCCCACGTCTGTCCGCCCTCACATCCATCCGCCTTCACTAAATTTCCACCAAAACCCCACTCTCCCTCACCACATCCAATATCTCCCCCTCCAAGATCAACCTCTTCACCTCTTCCATATAAGGCTCCAACGCCTCATCCTCCTTCAAACAAGGCATAACCTCCCGAATCTTCCCATAAACCGCCTCAATAGCCGGTGAAGACTGTCCGGCAGGATAAAACTCCTTCGCCTGCGCCGCGCAGATCAACTCGATCGCCAGCACATACCTGGCAGTCTCCACCGCATCACATGCCTTCCTTGCCGCATTATAACCCATATTCACATAATCCTCCTGATTGGCACACGTAGGCACATTATCCACCACCGCAGGATGAGCCAAAAGCCGCATCTCCCCCGCAAGCCCTGCTGCCGTATACTGGATCATCATCAAACCGTCATTAAAATCAGCACTGGCATTCAAAAACGGCGGCAGTTCACTGATATGCCGGTTCACCAGACGGTCCGTGCGGCGCTCCGCCATTTTCACCATATCTGCAAGCGCAATACAAAGGAAATCCGATGCCATCCCCAGATAGGTACCATCCGCATTACATCCCATAAGCGCCTCCGCCCCATTCTCCCCCTCAAAAATAAGCGGATTATCCACAGAAGAATTCAGCTCAATCTCAATCGATTCCAAACCATCCTTCAACACCTTTTTCACCGCCCCGTGGAGCTGAGGCATACACCGCAGAGACAAAGCATCCTGTACCCGGTAATCCCTGTACTTCTCTGCGATCTGACTGCCGGACAAAATATTTCTGATATTCGCAGCCGTCTGTATCTGTCCCGGATGGGGTCTGGCCTGCATAAGCCTTTCATCCATGGCTTTCAGCGTACCTTTCAGCATTTCCAGGGAAAATGCCCCCGCCACATCTGCTGTTTTCGCAAGGATAATACTGTCATAATAGGCCATACAGGCCAGCGCTGTCACAGATGTCGTTCCCGATACAAGAGTCAGCCCTTCCTTTGAGCCAAGAACTGCCGGCTTTAACCCCGCACGCCTAAGTGCCTCCCCACCTGTCAGAAGATCTCCCTGGTACCAGGCTTTTCCTTCCCCGATCAGCACCATTCCGATATGGGCTTCCAAACCAATATAGCCCACAGAACCATGTTTCGGAACCCTGGGCGTGATGTTCCTGTTCAGCAGCTCTTTCAAAAGCTCCAGGGTTTCCAGACGAAATCCGGTGTGCCCGCTTCCAAAATGCAGGAGCATGACAAACATCATGGCTCTGACTCCCTCCTCCGAGAGAGGTTCCCCTACAGAGACCGTGTGGGCCAAGATATGATTCCTCTGGATTTTCACCCGCTCCTCCTCAGGAATGAATTTTCGGCAGTTATCCCCCAGGCCTGTCGTGATGCCGTAAATAGCTTTTCCCTCACGGCTGAAACGTTCCACATGAGCCCTGCAGGCATTCACCCTGTCTTTATATTCTTCTGAAAATTTCACCCTTGCCCCGTATCTGGCTACTGCTGCCACCTGCTCCAGTGAATTTCTTCCTCCTAATGTAACAAATTCCATACATACCTCCATTTGCCAAGAGGCGCACGCAGAGAAAAACCCCTGCGTGCGCTTCTCAATTCAGCTTTTTATTGTTTTCATATCCCCCGTCAAGGGACACACTCATAATTTTCAGTCTCCGGTATACATCTTCCTCCACCTCTGCCTCATCGGATGGGATTTGGCTCACAGGTCTGTTTCCGAATATTTCACCCGGAACAAACACCTGACCGCCGGGTTTCATGGGCGGACAGTTGCGCACATCCTCCGCCAGGCCGTCCACCTCATCGGCAAAGGCATCAAGAGTCGTAAACATCTCCGGTGAAAATGCCACAAACAGATATCCCAGGTCATATTCATCCTTGGCATCATATCCCATTTTTGCTCCCACAAAAGCACCTGTCATCACTTCCAGCGCATAACAGAGCGCATACCCCTTGGGGCCGCCAAAAGGCATGCCTGCCTCCGCTTTCTCCGGGTCTGTGGTAAAATTCCCCTCCCCGTCTATAAAACAGTGATCCGGAAGCGGCCGGTTCTCCACAATGGACTGCCGGACTTCGCCCCATACCTTCTGGGAAGTGGCAAAATCAAAAATATAAGGTTTTCCTCTTTTGCTGGGGAAGGAGAAACAGAGGGGATTGGTGCCGAACATGGCTTTTGCCCCTCCAAAGGGAGCCACGCAGGCCGGACCTCCGTTGTTGGTGATCATACCCACAAGCCCCTCCTTGGAAATCTTTCTGGCATAGGGCGTGATCCTGGAATAGCGCCCCACATTTTTCAGGGCTGTAATCCCCACACCGTGTTCTTTTGCCGCA
Source organism: Blautia hominis (assembly GCA_002270465.1). GTDB lineage: Bacteria > Bacillota > Clostridia > Lachnospirales > Lachnospiraceae > Blautia > Blautia hominis. The sequence goes on along the minus strand of NQOF01000006.1, from coordinate 131,545 downwards.
GCAATTGCCAGATTGGTGGAGTACAGGGCCGCAATATGCCCCAGTTCTCCGTTACCGTCCACCTGGGCATAACAGCCTTTCTGCTTGATCAGCTTCATGTCTCCGCTCCTTCTGGAAAGACCTGCATCCACGGTCAAAAATTTTGACAGGCCATGGGTTCTGTGCCCCTCCAGTTCGGATTCCAGATAATCGGAGATCATAAATTCCGCATATTCCCCTGTAATGCCCCTCAGTGCCAAAGCTTTGCGCATCAGCTCTTTTATCTCTTCTATTTTTACTGTAACACCCATAAATCTTTATCCTCTCGTAACGATACAGCCCCTTCACAGTTACCAGCAAAAATCCATACAGGATCGCCTTTGTCGATGGGATTATTGCCCGGCTGCCGAATACGTTCTTACGGTCAGCGCAGTAAATGTGCAGGCCTGCCGGATCGCTACATCCTCTCTATAGTATTGCCAGAAGTTCATCCAGCATCTGGGTCTGCCGTTTATCATATACAGGCAGGCAATACCCATCCAGGCGCTCTCTTACCAATTCCTGGGCCTTTAAGATGACAGAGGGCATACCCAGCTGCTTCCAGTTATGGTATATCTCACTGTTGAACAGCCTGGGATGAAATAATTCTTTCTGATACAGCTCCAGGGTCTCATCCTCCAGCATATAGGTCCCACCCGGCCCTACCCTTCTGATCATGTCCATATGGATGGACTCCTCTGTTATATAATCACGGTTTTCCACTGAGAATCTAGCTTCCAGCATCTCCTCATCCAGCACATATTTTTCCAGGCTGAACACATTCAGACAGTCCATCTCCCCAAATGCATGGAAAATAAAATCCGTATCGCAGTCAAAAGTGGTCATCAGGGACACGGCTGTCTCGGCGCCGTCCTGCCAGTCAAGCTGCTTCGCGCCTGAGAGGGAGCCGCCCACCCTGGAGGGAATGCCGTAAAAGTCAGCCATTGCCTTTGCATACTGCATGAAGACCGCAACCTCCGGTCCCCAGGAGATGGGAACTGCCTTTCTCATATCCGCGCTGTAGGTCACATTGCCGTAGACCACCGGAACGCCGGGATTTACCACCTGAGTCATGAGAATGCCTGCCAGTACCTCCGCGTTGTTCTGCACCACCGTACCGCCCACTGTGATGGGACTGGTCATCCCCGGCGCGGAGCAGCAGGTGATCACAACCGGCTGGTTCCTTTTTACATAAGCCAGGGTGGCTGCCACGTCCTCCCTGCTGTACCTGAGGGGGGAACTCACATTTTCCACGCCTATCGTAAAATATTCCCCCATCTCTTTGTAAAAGTCCTTAATGAACTCAATGGATTCCGCTGCGCTCTTTCCTGTTTCACAGGATGCGATCAGCGGCTTTTGGGAATATTTCAGGCTCAGGACGGTCTTTAGCAGTTCCACCTTGCCATCCGGAAGCCCGGAGGCATAGATACCCGGCACGCAGCACAGGTTCACCAGACGGCTTGTCTCGTCCATCTTGGTGGCATCAATGTAATCTTTTACCGTGGGGGTGCATATCTCCCCGTCTCTCAATATGGTCATGGCACCTGAGGCAGTGGAGACAGCCTTGCCTCCATCCCCTATTTTCAGGCTGGCAAAGGGCGTCTCTATGGTAAAGCTGGGCTTCAGGCCTTTCAATATTTCCTCTGTGAGAGAGCGTTCAAAATAAACCCTCTGTCCCTCCACACGAATCCCTCTCTTTTTGAATACCTCCAGAATTTCACGGTGTTCAAAATTCACGCCCACACGCTCCAGAATTTCCAGAGACTTCTCATGAATCATCTGCACTTCTGAATCTTTTATCTTCTTCACGAGCATAGCAGGTTTTTCCTCTCTTCCTGTGCCGGCTCTGCCATGGTCCCGGCCTTCAATTGATATCACATGTTCTTACTGCAAAGATGCCTTCAGGATCTCCAGCGTACCTTTTGTTCCGTCAAGCCTCACAAAGTCGCCTGTTTTCACACGGACGCACGGGTCATCCTCTTTTGAAAAATCCACCACTGTGGGAATCTGCATAACAGCGCTGGCAACCCCTGCACTGCTGTCTATTTTGGAAAATGCCCATCCCCTGGGCGCAGAGCCGGCGGCTCTTGCTGCCCCGAAATAGCAGGACCATCCGTTGGAGCCTTTACTGCCCGGCATGATCAGAATGGTATCCTTTATACTTTTCCCTTTATTGATGTTCTCATAATCCTTTATCACACCTGTTTCCGGGTCGATGCCGCCCCATCCTGTGATACTGTCCGCGCACACCAATGCTTCGCCTTCCACAATGCCCGGTATCACACCTCTGCCCTGCAGCACTATTTTTTCCACCGGTATTCCTCCTTCCAAACGCCGGATACTGCTGCGTCTATGCAGCGGTATTTATCCGTATAATAGACACGTTCGGCGCAGCCCTCTGAGCGCACGCTTCCGGACTGTTTCAGACTGTCATAGACCTGCCCTTTGTAACGCTTTAAGAAACAGTCTCCTATTGTAACCGGACAGGTACTTGTCTGTATGGTTCCTCCTGCATCTTCGATCATCTTCGTATATCCGTTTAAATCCGCCATGGCCTTGATGGGATATACGGTCCATATCATAAATCTTACACCATTGTGTATCTTTTTGCCACAAATATAATCCGCTGCCTCTTTAATCTGATGGATATCATAATGAGGGCAGCCCAGGCTGACCAGATCCACAGAGCCTCCTTCTGTCTCACACAGGGGCTCATAAGCGGAACAGATATCCTGCTGCGTCAGCGTAAATTCCTCCTGCACCTCGTGTCCCATAAAAGCCTCCTCAAGTGTATTGGCTTCCGGGGTAATCCCCACGATATGGCACATCCTGCAGTTGGTAGTAATAGCAAGGGCAGTAAAAAAACTTTTCAGCTTTACAAAATCCACACCCTCAAAATTGCCGGTAAGGACCGGTGTGCAGCCGGTCAGCGGCAGCCGTTTTCCCATGGCTTTTCCCAGCAGCTCCCATTCCACAGGGGAGTCAAGGTCCGCCTCCACATGGATCAAATGGGTCCCGTAGCGGTTTTCCTTCACATGGTATCCCCAGTAAGGTGTCCTGCCGCAGATGGCTGACCAGAAAGCCGCTTCGATCCCATCTGCATTGCAGCACGCGCCCCATATGGAATTGCCCATGATGGTAACGCCTGACTCTGTGGTCACAAAATGCTCCCCGCGCACAGGCAGCCACCCCATCAGATAAGGGGAGCAGGAACCGGCTATGGTAACTCCTGCTTTTCTGGCCTCCTCTAGATAGTAACTGTTCTTATCAAAATCCTCTTTGGGCTGGTTGAAGATCTCATGATCAAACTGGTCGCTGGCAGCCACGCAGGACTGCACATAGCAGTCCTTGTCCACGCTGTCAAAGACGATCCGCTCATCACGGGCCAGGTTCATCCTGGAAAATACCTCATGGAAATCTTTACTTTTACAGACGCCAAGATAGGTATGGCTCCCGCAGAACACAGTGGCCTTTGTCACTTTACAGAGTTTTTCCGCCCCCAGGACCCGGGCATACTGCACGATATTTTCCAGAGCAGTCTGGCGAAGCTTTCCCTGTTTTCCGTCCAGGATCTCCTGCTCTTCTTCTGTCAAATGAATCACTTGCTCTCCTCCGTTTCCTCCAGGATCTCAATGATCCCCTGGTCTGCATCCACAACGATCCGGTCCCCATCCTTCACAGTCTCATAAAATGCGGGGTCCACCCTGTCCACCATAGGCACCTCCATTATGATGGCACTGGACACCAGCACTGTTTCCGGATGCTCAATGATCATGGCTGCCGGTGAATTTTCCCTCTGGTTTAACTGGTAGAGGCCATCTGCCTGCACCACGGAACTGCCCTTTCCGCCGGGAAAGATCAGTGCCTTATGAGCAACGGATCTTCCCTCCAGATCATGGGCCTTCTCTATGACAGTGCCTGTGGCAGGGTCTATCAGATAGAACATGATATGGTCCTTTGATACAATGGCCTGCGCCTCCGCACGGCCCTCAGAAATCTTATGGCATGTAAATATTTTTCCCATATTATCTTACCTCCCCGGTGAGTGCTGCTTCGATACATGTGTCAAGGTCCCGGATAACAAAATGAATGCCTCTCCTCTGGGGATAGTAAGCACATTTCGGTGATTCCGTGATTCCGACTTTGCCTGTCAAATGCCTCCAGCAGGGCTGGTCCGGGCAGCTGTCAGGCACGATAAAACCGCCTGCGTCTGTGATGATCTGGTCAAATCCCATGCGGACTGCCATCTCTTTTACATGGCTGGATGTGAGGATCCACATCTCTTTTTCAAGCTTCTTTCCTTCTAGTTTTTCCGCTATGTATTTTACTTCCTCCAGTGTGAAATGAGGGCATCCAAACATGGCAAAGTCAATTGTCCTGCTGCCTTCCAGAGAGATTTCTTTTAAAATTGCTTCTTTGTCCTCATTGGTGATCACCACCGTTCTCTTTGGCGCCTTACCTCCAAAAGCGGTCTCCAGATCAGGGGCTTCCGGGGTAACTCCCACAATATGGTACATGCCGTAAGCGCCTGATGTATTAAGCTGGGCACCCAGATTTCTCAGCGCCTCCTTCGTGATGGTTTCCTTCGGAAAGCCGGTAAATACAGGAATGCCCTCCCCGATCTTCTTGCCAAGCATACCGATGATATGATAGTCAAAGTCATTCTTCACATCTGCCTGTATCTCCACCAGGATATCACCTTTTCTGTTCTCGTCCAGCAAAAGACCGTACTCCGGCACACAGCCTGTGATGGCTGCACAGAGGGCACTATTAGCCCCCTCCCGGTTGGTCCTGGCTCCCCACACCGCGTTGGCGTAAGGTGTGGCGCTGGATTCCGAGAAGGCGATCACCTCCCGGTAATTCGGTACATTTGTGTCAATATAGGGGGTACAGTTATAGGAGAGCTGTGCTCCCAGTGCTTTATAGGCATTGTGTGTTCTCTGCATCAGATCCGCATATTCCAATGCCACCATGTCCCTGTTTTTGAAGAATTCCAGGCAGAAACCGGGATTGACTGTGGGAGTTATCCGGCATTTCGCGCCGCCTGCAAGCATCTTCTCCGCAAACCACAGGTCTGCCTCCTGATTTGACAGGGCAACATGTGCCCTGGTGATGGGAACCATCCTTTCAGCGCCAAAAGACTCGCCGATCGCCGCCTGTATTTTCATGGCATAGGCTGCTCCCTTTCCATATTTTCCATCCAGCATATCCTGCTGGTGCTGTGTTAAATGCATGTATGATCCTCCTCTGTTTTTTATTTGTCCAGTACAGTCCGGGCACTTTTTAGAAGCCCGCCGTCGTGGATCCAGTCTTTGAGTTTTTCCAGGTAGGGGTATATATAAATATCCTCCTCCATGACGGGCACCAGGTCTTTCATGGCCTCCAATACAGCCGCGGTCCCCTCTCCCCTTGCCAGGGATGCGTCCACAAACTGCTGCGCCTGGTATGCGGAGAACAGTTCGATCGCCAGGATATACTCGAATTTTTCAGCTATACTGAGCGCTTTTTTACAGGCATTGTATCCCATGGACACATAGTCTTCCTGGTTGGCACTTGTGGTCACACTGTCCACAGTGGCCGGGGTAGACAGGATTTTCATATCATTCAGAAGCCCTGCCTGTGTATACTGGGGTATCATAAGTCCGGAATTCAGGCCGGGCCTTTTGATCAGGAAATAAGGATGTTCCGACAGTTTTTCATCCAGGAAGCGCACATTTCTGCGCTCCGACATTTTCGCCGCCGCTGTGGCTGCAATGCAGGCGGAATCCATCTCAATCCCCACATAGGAGGCATCCGGATTTCCGTTGGAAAACACCTGGGGGTCATCCGGTTCCCCACATACAATGGGATTGTCCGCACATCCGTTGATCTCCACCTCAATTGCCGCCCAGGCATCCCGCAGGGTCTTCTTCACCGCGCCGTGAAGCTGCGGGATACACCGCAGTGACAAGGGATCCTGCACATGGGTACCCTCTGCCTTCTTTATCACCTGGGAACCACGGAGCATCCGCTTGATAAGAGCAGCCGTCTCCAAAAGTTCTTTCTGGGGGCGGCAGTTGAGCACTCTGTCATCGTAGGCCCGCAGAAGCCCGTTCAGCATCTCAAAAGACATGGCTGCCACCACGTCAGCAGATTCCACTGCTTTCAGCAGATCGTAAATACCGATAGCTGCCAGGGCCGTAGGGGAGGATGTACCGTTCAGAAGTGCAAGCCCTTCCTTATAGCTGGGTGAAAACGGCTCCATGCCGGCCTTCCTAAGTGCGGTCTTGCTGTCAGACAGCTCCCCACGGTAATACATCCTTCCCTCTCCGATCAAAGCTGCCGCAATATGTCCCTCCGCGCACAGATATCCCACCGAACCTTCCCGTGGCGTGTAGGGTATGAGATCCTTATTCAAAAAGTCCCGGTAATGTTCCAAAAGCTCCATCCGCACACCGCTCATGCCCATGCCAAGGCTCTGTAAGACCATCAGGATAATGGCCCTTACCTCTTCCTCTTTGAAAGGCTCCCCCACACTGGTGGAATGGGTCAGGATAATATTACGCTGTAATTTTTCCGCGTCCTCTTTTCCTATAGTCTTTGTGACCAAGGCCCCAAAACCTGTGGTGGTGCCATAGACTACCCGCTCCTCCTCCACGCATGTCTCCACAATTTTTCTGGATTTCTCTACCCGCTGCCTGTATTCCGGGGAAAAATCCACCTCCGCATGAAAACGCACCACTGCCATAAATTCCTCTATGGTCAGTTTCCTGCCTAAAACTACTTTTGTCATTTTTTCTTCCTTCATCTGCTTTCCCCCTTTAAAAGTTTCTGCACACTACATTTCCGTCTGCCGCTATAGGCATGTATCTGGCTTTTGTCCCCTGCACCATGTCCCCATAGATGGCAATGTAAAACGGACGGTAAACCTTGCGCTCCTCAACCGGCTTTATAGCTAAATTCCTGCCCACATGGCGTCTCACCATCCGGCCTGCCATAATGGCGCCGCAGTCTGTGAGCCTCTTGTCTTCATAATAGGTGGGCTGGATATCATTTTCTTCCACATCCTTTACTTCTGTTGCTATATCATCCTCCACATAGGAGGCACTGCAGGTGGTAGCTTCCACCATCACACGGATCTTTTGTCTGTCCTCGTCTTTTTTCTTCTTGATGGTCTTGACAATGATATTGTCTTTGTACGTCATTTCATATGTAATATAACGGCTTTCCAGATACATAATACGGAGGTTGATTTTCTTACTTCCAAACAGGGCACGCACGATGGGATTTTTCCCACCTTTTGCGATTCTGAGAGCTTCCTCCTCTTTCATCTTTACAGGAAAACATTCTATTTTCATTTACCTATACCTCCTTACAAACCTTATCCTTGCCGGACTGCCTGCCGCTTCGTGACCGGTACTTCCCATACAGTCATATGTGCCGTCTCTTCTCTTTTTTTCTGCACAGGACTTTGCAGCTAACATTCCGCGCAGCCCTGTGCTGAATTACTTTATTTTTTCTTTTTCTTGTCACTGCCTTTTTTGCCTGTGGCAAAGGAAACTACTTCTGTACAATATTTCAGGAAAACGCCCACGGTTATAAGAATGGCGATTCCCGGAGCCATGATACCGATAATAAAATCCACACTGTTCAGCATTCCATATCCATAAATACATGCCAGCACAATATAGAGGAGCACCAAAGCGCCGTCCACACCCAGCCATTCCACTTTCAGCTCTGCTCTTTCCTGTTCTGTCAGTTCACTTGTCTTTTCTTTGGGATCTTTCATCTCTGCTTCCTCCTTACATTCCTTTCAGTCTGCGTTCCGCGCTCAAATCCTTGCCAAAGCGGTTTCCAATGAGGAAGGCCACAAAGGAGAGGGGCAGACCGATGAGAACCGGGTCAATGGTTACGCCTGATATGGTAACAGGCCATACATACTGGAATATGATCCAGGTAACACCACCTACAAGCATACTGGCAATACCTGCCACATTCGTCTTTTTGCCGTCAAACATCAGGGCCGCGATGATCGGCACAAACAACAGCGTCATACTGATACTGCTCAAAAACAGGAACGCGTCATACACGCGGTCAAATCGGAATGCGGTAAAGAGACCGATAATACCGAAAATAACTGCTGCCACTCTTGTGATCGTAATGCTGACTTTATCCTTCAGCTTTTTGTCTCCTCTGAGCATGTAAATAATATCATTAGAGATGATCTCTCCGCCAATCAGGTAATAACTGTCCAGCGTGGAGATGATAGCTCCCAGAATCCCTACCACAAACAAACCTCTTGCCACAACCGGCAGATACTCGATCACTGTAGCCACATAGGTAACTTCCGGCTGCACAGCCAGTGCTGTGTCACGGACACGGATAATGGTTCCTGTCATAATGGTGACCACGTCGAAGGAGAGCCAGATGGAAAAACATAAAAGCATGGCTCTTTTACCTGTTTTCGGAGAGTTGGCTGCTGCAAACCTCTGATAAAACGCAGGGTCCTTATACAGGTTGATACAGAGAATGATCAGGATAGCAGCCTGCGGAACCGGAATTCCGCCGAATGCGGTGAGCATCTCCGGAGCCGGACCGCTCAGTGCCGCTTTGATGCCTTCCAGTCCGCCCACGCTGAAGAACAGTTTTGGGAATGCGGAGGATACACAGGTAACCATCAGGAAAAAGAAGATCATATCCGTCACAGCTACCCCCATTAAGCCGCCCAGACAGGTGACTCCGATGGAAATGGCTACTACAATGGCTGCCACCATGATCTTATCCGCATGCCAGGCACCTTCTCCTACATATCCCACTGCTGCGATCTCACCGATCGACAGACAGGTGATCACAATAACGATCGCGCCCAGGACAGCCGCAAATTTTCCGTAGTGCACCCGCAGAAGGTCAGGGATGGTTCCCTTTGCCTTCACGGAAATTCTGGGTGCCACCCAAAGGGCCAGGGGAAAACGCACCGCATGGGCACCGATGGACCAGATAAAGAATCCTGCAAAACCCATGGTTGTGGAATAGCCTACGGTTCCCACAACACCTGCGCCGCCATACCAGGATGCCATCAGGGTACCCACCACCAAAGACCAGGGCAGAGCCCGGTTTGCTTTGTAAAAACTGTCCATATCCTGTGAGGTCTTGGAAAAATAATATCCTACTACCAGAATACCGATAAAACAGATCACGACTACGATGTTGTCAATAATGGTCATAAAAACAACCTCCCTCTTCTTTTGCTTTTCCTTTTGTCATCATACGGCTTTGCCGTATGCACTTTTCCCCGTTACAGGTCAAATCCCTCCAGAGCCTTCTCAAGCACAGCTCTCTGCTTTGCCGTGTACTTTGGCTGGGTGTATTCTCTCAGGCGTTTTTCCACCCGTTCTTTTGCTTTTTGTTCTACAGAGACTCTTCCGTTCCGCTCCCAATCCGCATAATTTTCCAGACTGTAAAGCTCCGGATAATAGATCTCTGTCCGGTAGCGCAGGATCGTCTCCTCCTCTGCCAGGTAATTTCCTCCCGGCCCTACCTCCTCGATCGTTTCCAGATCCATATCTTCCTCTGAGAAAATGTCAATACTCTCCGCAGATTTTCTGGCAGCCATCATCTGTTCATCCAGCACGTATTTCTCAAAGCTGAATACATTCAGGCCGTCCATCTCCCCGAAGGAATGGAAAATAAAGTCTGCCTTTACATCCAGGCTGGTCATAAGGGACATGGCTGTCTCCGCGCCGTTCTGGTAATCCAGCTCTTTGCCCATAGACAGGGAACCGCCGGTACGGCATGGAATGTGATAGTAGTCTGCCATAGCCTTTGCATACTGGATAAACAGTGCTTCCTCACAGCCCCAGGAAACCGGCATGGCCTTTCTCATATTAGAGACATAGGTGGTATTTCCGTAGACAACCGGCGCTCCCGGATTCACAAGCTGGGTCATGATGACACCTGCCAGCACCTCCGCGTTGTTCTGGACAATGGTGCCGCCCAGTGTTACAGGACTTGTCATGCCCGGTATGGCGCAGCAGGCGATTACCACCGGAAGATTTCTCTTGGTATAGGCAAGCTGTCCTTCTATATCATCCTTGGCATAGCGCATGGGCGAAATAACATTTCCCACCCCTATGGTGTAATACCCCTCGTCCGTATCATAAAAATCACGTGCAAGCTGTATGGTCTCCTCCGCATCCGTTTTTCCGAAGCAGGACATGATGACAGGATGGGTGGAATATTTCAGGGTAAGCGCCCCTTTGATCACCTCTGCCCTCTCCTTTGGAAATGCCGGGATATAAGTCAGCGGAGAGCTGGATAGGTTGATCATGCTGCTGGACGCATCCAGCTTGCGGATATTCACATAGTCCTCCGGTGTGGGGTCATAGACTTTATTGTCCCTCAGGATCTTCCTGGACCCTGATGCGGAACAAATGGCCTGTCCCCCCTCACCGATCTTCAATTCCTCAAAAGGTGTCTTCATCACAAAGCTGGCCGGTGCCGTGGACAGTGCACGCTCCACTGTCTCTTTGTCAAAATACACCCGGTTCCCCTCTGTGCGTAACCCCTGTTTCCTGTACAGTTCCAAAAGCTCAGGGTGCTCAAAATCCACACCTACATGCTCCAGCAGATACAGGGTCTTTTCATGGATTGTCTCCAGTTCCGTTTGCTTTATCTGATTTATTAACATATGCCATCCTCCGTTTACAGTTTTACAATGGCTCCCACTTCAATCTTCATTCCGCCCCAGAGTTCAAGTGCAACACCGCATCTTGCAGGAGGACATTCCGTGCCGAAAAATTCTGTGTATATTTCATTCATGGCATCAAAATCCTTCATTGTGGATAAGAACACATCGCATTTCACCACGTCCTCCAGAGTTGCCCCCATCTCCTCCACCAGCAGTTTCAGGTTGCCAAGCGCTGCTCTTGTCTCCTCCTGGATGGTTCCGTGAATAATGTCTCCTGTCTCAGGGTCAAGGGCTATCTGTCCTGAGACAAAGGCAAAACCGCCTGCAATGGCAGCCTCAGCCACAGGGCCTCCGAACACTTTCATTCCCTTTGGGGTAAATACTTCTTTCTTCATTTTGCTGTAACTCCTTTCCATTTTCGTCATCTGACGGATACTCTATTTGTATCAGCAATTCGTCGGAAAACCGTCTGCTGTCCAATACTATTTTTTAAAACCTGCCGATTTCCTGCTTTTTATATAAAAAAACAGACACGGAGATCTCTCACCGCATCTGTCCCTAATTTTCCATCATTTTCAGTTCTTCCCATAAAAAACTACTGTCCAATTTCTTAGCTGTCCGGTCCGCAAGCTCCCGACAGCGTTTTCCCTCTTCCGGTCTGCCTTCCGCCTCTGCGATCAGCGCGCAGCACAGATCTGTCTTGGCCTCCCCCCACAGGGAACCGGCCTGCATGAAGCAGGAACGTGCTTTCTCGGCAAATGCATTCGCCCCCTTCAAATCTCCCATCCGGCACAGCACAAGACTCATATCTGAGTAGAATACCCCCGCCTCACCGGATACCATATATTTCTCTCCGATCTCCACTGCTCTTTTTAAACAGCCGCTGGCCATATCCCACTTCTTTTGCCTGATATAACAGATTCCCATATGGTGATGACAGGCTGACAGCTCTCTTCTGTAATGCTCAGTTCTGTCGTCTGCATGGTCAAGGCGTTTTACTGCCTCCATAAAAAGCTTCTCTGCCTGCTGATACTCTCCGTCTTTCATCCTACAGATGCCCAGATACCGTATCAGCATACACTCCTCCTCCAGATGATGATGGGTGCAGTCCCTCATAAATGCCATACAGGTTTCGATCACATTTTGCATAAACGCATTCTGGCCTGTCAGGTCTCCGTATAAAATAAGCTGCAGGTAATTATAAAAAATATAATCCCTGTCTGCAATCTCCTTTGCCAGTTCCAGGCTCTTCTCAATGTATTTTTTCCCTCTGTGGCAGTCCCTGACAAACATCTCATAACGCCCGAGAAGATATTCCACGCGCATGCGTATGGGCGTCATCCGGGAATCCGTCTCCTGCAGGGATCTGATCTCCTCCGCCAGCTCCACAAGCTCGTCTTCCTTTGCCAAAAAGCCGTCGATATTACCGCTGAATACCGCTTTCCTTGCTAACATAGGATAAAAGTCATAGGAAATCCTGTAGAACGCCTCCAGATACTCTACCTTAAACCAATACATTTTATACCGATCCCCGCACTGTTCATAGTGATGGATGACCAGGGAACAGGTCCCCAGATTCTTATGGCGCTCGTATTCCTGTTCATAATACCTGGCAATATAATTATGGTATATATCCTTTTTTTCTTTTGGCAGGCAGCTGTATACATATTCGCGGATGATCTGATGGCGGAACCCATAGTGCACTTCACCGCTCACCAGTTTTTCATAAAGGATCTTTTTATCCAGCAGAGGCTCCAGTATCTGCAGAAGCTGCAGCTCTTCCATACCCAGGATCTGGTTGATCTCCCCTTTTGTCACAGGAAGGGAGAAGATAGACACAATATCCAGCATGACCCTTTCCCGTCTGGAGAGGCTTAACAGGCGGCTCTGGATAACATTTGACATTCTGTCCGTAAATGCACCGCCGTTCTCTTTTCGCTCATACAGCCGCAGGGATTCCATAAAAAACAGAGGATTGCCCTGAGTCTTTTTATAAATCTGTTCCACAAGCCGCGGATTGTCCAGAATGCCTGCATCAGTCGCCTCAATAACCTGCCTGGCCTCCTCCAGGGTAAATGGTTTTAACTCTATCTCTTTCAGGATCCCCCTTCCGATCAGAGGAATCTTGAAGCTTTTAATGTCATCGCCGTCATCCTCCCTGCTGGCAGCCACCACAAGCATCTGCCCCTGCCCCATGCGGAACAGCAGATTACTCATAAGCCGCATACTCATGGAATCCATCCACTGAATATCATCAATAAAAAGCAGGATCTTTCTGTCACGGAAATACTTTGTCAGGTATCGGAAAACCGACTCTGTCAGTATTTCAAAACGGGTCATAAAAAACTGTACATCCGAAGCGTTCTGCCGCAGCAGGATATCTGTGGGAGACTCCACATCCAATCCGTTTTTCTTACAGTATTCATCCACCTTTGCCATGATCCCATGCCACGGCATCAGATATAGATCTTTCTCCGTCTCACAGCAGGCCCAGGTAAACATCAGATAATCCGAGTCCTCCACCATTCTCTCGATCTGTTCCAGGAGCATACTTTTCCCCACGCCCGGTTCCCCTGTAATAAGAAAAGAACGATACCGCCTTTCCATATCCCCATCCCTTGTGCCGATACGGGAATAGATGTCATAGAGAATATCCGCTCTTCCGAAAAAATATTCTCCTCTCTCCTCAGGCCGGCGTTTCAGCCTGTTCTTCATATCCGATATTTTCTCGTAAAGCTCCTGTGTCTCCTCCTCCGGTGACTCCTCCACTTCTTTCTCCAGAAAGGTTTTCAGGGACTGGAAGATTTCCATAGCGGAAAGGTATCTTCCCGCCTCCGCCAGTTTTTTCATGATAATGCGGTACAGTTCCTCGTCAAGCACCTCGTTCTGTATGAGGATCCTGCCGCTCTCTTCCAGAAATTCAAGCCCCTGTCCAATCTTCTGCCCCATGATCTTAAGCTGCAGAGCCTTTATGTAGCTTCGTTTCCGCTCAGACCTTTCCCCTTCTGCCCAAGCTTCAAACTCATAACAATTCTTTACAAAGAAAAACTGGAGAAATTCCCCTTTCCAGCTTTCCAGCAGGTTTTCCCTTGTAATATGTTCAATGTCTATATCTATATCCCTTTGCCGGTTCAGAACGATCAACGTGTTGCCTTCAACCGTGAGAATGTCCTGTCCCAGCACTTTTCTGATATTATAGACAGCATCCCTCAAATTCTTCCTGGCAGTGGATTCACTACTCTCTGCCCACAAAACGCTGATTGCCTGGCTTCTGGATATCTGGCTATTCACACACAAATAATAAAACAGGCCTTCCACCTTCTGATAGGGAAAAGAAACCTTTTCCCCAAAAAGCAGTACACCCGGCCGTCCCATAAGCTGAACTTCTATGTCATGAGAATATCTTCTATCCATGTTTTCACCTTTACCTATTTTCTGTAAGATCACTTCCCGGTTCTGTCACTCTTTTCTTTAATGAAATTGCGCCTTTCGGACAGTTTGCAGAACAGATGGTGCAGCCCCAGCATTTCCCAGGATCGAACTTCACCTTACCTGCCTCGTCCTTGCAGAAGGCCTCAAAATTACAGATCTTCGTACATTTTCCGCACTGAACACAGAGATCTTCATCCCACAAAGTCTCGTAGTGGGAGGTTGGATAATGAAGCCTGGTCCCCAGGATCCTGGCCATTTTGGTGGGATAACAGTAAACGCCGTCACAGTTGCACAGCACATTATTTTCCCCTGACTGCATAAGCCCTTTTTTATTGATCCGGCGAATCAGTTTTTTCGTCTCCTCCAGTGTGAGGATGGTTCCGAGTTTTCTGTCATACGGCGTGTTTGGTCCTTTTTCCAGCTTGTTTATACACACATTCACAGGCTTTTCGGTACATCTGCCCATGGCTTTGCAGTTACAGGGCAGGATTATAAGCTCCACCCCCAGTGTGTCCATCATATCAAAGGACTCCTGCAGAGTCAGATACTGGGTCTGGTGCATGGGCACATCTTTGCCGGCAGCTATGGCAAGGGCTGCCTGGGCTGTGCGGTCCATGTATACTTTCAGATCCCATTCATTTAAACGGTCCACTGTCTCCTGGGTAAATTCCCCATAGGCTTCCGGTTCATACTGGGCAAAATACGGATAGCGGGAATAGAAATCCGTCATTCTATAGAAGGTTTCTTTGCTGATGTCATCCTGGCACTTTTCCAGCACATTCCTCTGATAACTCTCAAAGAGCAGGCGCTCTGCCTCCTCTTTCCCCCATTCTCTGAGCAGACGGCAGATTTCCTGTCCGGAAACGGGATCTCTTCCGAATCTGACAGCAAGCTCTGCCTCATGATCACGGTACATGGGAATGGCTGCCTCATAAAACACTTCCGGAACCTCCCATATCTCCATTGCTTTTCTGTAAGTATCCTTCATGCTTATCCCCCGATCTCTTGTTTTTTCCGTAAAATAAAGTTGTAAGAAGCGTAGCGCCGTATTGTCGAAAAAATGTCGGCTGGCGTCGGGAGGGAGTTTTCTTTATTTTACCTGAATTTACATATAATGTCTATTATACACAAACAAAAATGTCCAGGATAGATATGTACAGCAGAAACACTCTGTACAGATCCACCCTGAACAATTTTGTATATTATTAAATATTTTCACTCACCTACTTCTCATTTTTCTTTTGCAAAAGTACATTTTTCCTAAATTTACTTGGTGTTTCCTGAAAGGTATCTTTAAAAATTCTGGTAAAATAGTTCTGGTCTTTAAATCCTGTCTTTGCTGCGATTTCTCCAATACTCATATTTGTATCTACCAACAGCTTTCTGGCCTCTGCAAGCCTTACTTTATTAAGATATTCCATGAATGTAAGTTTTGTATGCTGTTTAAATAGTTTACAAAAATAAGTATAGCTTAAAAACACTTCATCAGCTGCATCCTGGGTCTTTATATCTTTCATATAATTTTTATTCGCATAATCAAACACCACTTTCAGACGTTCATCCTTCTCCGCTTCCAGCACATGACTGCCCTCTTCCAATTTTAGGCACTCCTCAGCCTTTCTAAAATACCAGGCTATCAATTTATAGAAATCAGCCTTCAGTACCATCTCATATCCCACCTTTTTTTGCTGAACCTCCTCCAGAAGCTCGTTCAGGATTTCTAATATACCCTCTTCCTTTCTGGCATCCAGGTATGTCGGAAAATGGACCTGCTTATTTAATATAGGGGCTATATATTTAACCTCATGGGCAATTCCTCCCAGAGAATACAGAATATCAGTATCAAACTGAATACAGAGAATTTTATGCTTTTCGTCATTCATAAAATCTGTCTTGTGGTCTTCCTTACTGTTAATGAAAAACAAAGAACCCGGATTTGCAATCATGTCCATAGAATTTACCTGTACCTTCACCCTGCCTTCCAAAATATATAGAATTTCCAGATATTTATGATAATGCAGAGGCGATGAATACTCATGAATAAAAATTTTAAAGGAGGTACATATATTGTCATCACTTAAATAAAGTCTCT
Organism: Blautia hominis; assembly: GCA_002270465.1. Classification (GTDB taxonomy): domain Bacteria; phylum Bacillota; class Clostridia; order Lachnospirales; family Lachnospiraceae; genus Blautia; species Blautia hominis. Next base: position 115,337 of record NQOF01000006.1, on the reverse strand, counting down.
CTTCCATGCCACGATTCAATATCTGTACCTCCTACTTTCATAATTCTGCCAAAATATTTTCTATATAATGTTTGGCATCTCCTATCACTTTATCCGCATGCAAAAATCCTGCCATTTCAAAAGATAGAACTCCGTCATATCCCGTATTTTTTAAAGCTTTCAGCGTATCTTTCCAGTTGTTTATTCCCTTTCCAGGTGGAAGATTATAATTTATCATACCATCTCCGTCTCTCATATGGACGTGGAAAATTCTGGAACCTAGTTTCTCCACAACCATCGGTACATATTCTCTCTGTATCATATGCCATGCCGTATCCAGATTAATCCCTAGGTCTTTATCTGGTATGTTGTCAAACATACGCAGCATAGCATCCGAATTTCCCACTATAACATTGGCGTGCCCCTCTACATTAAACCGCATTTTATATTTTCGGCAAATATCCAGGCATCTACAGATTGTATTCATATAGCGGCCCCAGACTTTTTCCCAGTCAAAATCAACGGGGTATATCATGTTCTGCGTTAATTCCTGGTATGGGACCCCTTCAACATGGGGAGACCAGTAGTTTGGCACATATTCAACCGGACTTTTCTGACCATATACCCAATTTGACACCATATTAATCATATCCGTCCCAAGTTCATGGCCAATCCTAACCATTTCCTCAAATTTCATGAATGCACCTTCCCTGACGGTGTCATCCAGGCTTGCAAGTCCCTGTGTAATCTGCGTATAGAAAGCAAACTCTGAAATTTCCATATGATATGATGTAATCAGGTCTCTAAGTTCTTTTATTTTTTCCGCAGTATAGTACTCTTTTACATCCTTTTCATTGTGGGCAATCATTTCAATGGCCTGAAAGCCAAGGTCTCCTACAATGTGGATTGCTGGCTCATAAGGAGCCTGATAATGAGGTGCTGTAAAACACCATGAAGCACATCCGAGTTTCATTCTTATCCCCTCCTCATAACCTTTGACGTTGCCCTGTACGTGCACTTTCATAAGCTGCCAAAATTGTTTTTACAGATACTACCCCATCCTCACCTGTCGTAAACGGCACTTTTCCTTTCAAAATACAATTTGCAAAATGCTCTTCCATTCCGTAGAATCCATCCACTTCTTCATAGGCGTATTCCTGCCACTGTATATCCCCTTTATGAACAAGACGTATGGATGGTTCCTCTTTTGAATCGCAGGTAACGAATATAGTCCCTTTGTCTCCATAAATCTCAAATTTATCATAGCAGACACCTTCTGGTGCTATAGTAGAAAAACTCCAGTGTCCCTGTGCCATTACTCCATTTTTAAATGTCAGATTTACGATAGCATTTGTCTCTGTCTGCCAATCCTCTGAAAATCCAATCTGGGCATCAATCATATCCGCTTCTGATCCGGCAAACCACCGCATAAGGTCCAGATGATGTGCCCCCATATCGGCCAGGCATCCACCTCCTGCAAGCTTACAGTCACCAAACCACTCAGTCCGCGGATGATAAAACTTACCGATACCCTCATGTGACATTTGGGCTTTAATCATCAGGACTTTTCCTATATTTCCCCGGTCAATACAATTTTTTATTCCAGCGCAATATCCTCTAAATCTTTCAAAAAAAGCCGCCTGAAGAATGATATTGTTTTTCTTTGCCGCATCACAAATTTTATATGCATCCTCCAATGTATTTGCAAACGGTTTTTGTGTTAGCACGTGCTTTTTAGCATTTGCAGCAGCAATAGCCACCTCTGCGTGCAGAAAATTAGGTGTACAGTTATAAATAGCATGGATTTGCTGATTTTCCAACATTCTTTCATAATCCGTATATACTTTGGGTATGCCAAACTTCTGTGCAAACGCTCCTGCCGCTGTTTCATTTGTATCACAAACAGCTACTACTTTTGTGTTCTTTAGCTGAACAGCGCTCCTTGCCTGATCCTGTGCAATTCTGCCGCAGCCGATAATACCTACATTTACTTTTTCCATAATAAAATCCCTCATTCTTTATTATTCTTTTACTGCACCCATCGTAAGTCCCTGCGTTATATTCTTTTGAAATACTACGGAAATGAGTACTGGTAAAGCTGTTGCAATACATCCTGCTGTCATCATCATTCCATAATCTACGCCGAATTTTGTGGTAAATTCAGATATAGCAACGGTTATTGTCTTGTTTGCCTGTGAATTCATAAAAATAAGTGCATACATAAATTCATCCCAGGCCATTAAAAATGCCAGAATACCTACTGCTGTAAATCCTGGTTTTGCAATAGGGACAATCACCCTGAAATATGCACCAATACGAGAGCATCCATCAATCATGGCAGAATTCTCAAGATCCTTGGATATAGATTTAAAATATCCGCTCATGACCCATATGGTATATGCTAATGTAAAGGATACATATAGGAGAACCAAACAGATCATATTATCAATAATCCCTATCTTTTTAAAAATTACATATAAGGGTATCATCAAGGATATCGGAGGCAAAAGCTGGAAAAACATTACGAGCATCAAAAGTTTATCTCTGAATCGGAAGGAAAGTCTCGCAAAAGCATAGGCAGCAAGTCCTCCCACCGCCAAAGATATAGCTGTTGTAATTCCTGAAATCAGGATACTGTTAATCATAGCTCGTTTAAATACCGCCGCCGGAGACGATACAACTGTCCCTTTATTTACGATTGTCTCTGAAAACAAAATGCTTTTATAACGTTCATAGCCTGCATGTGGCGGAAACCAGGAGGCCTCCATATCAAGTAGATGTTTTGTAGGGCTGATACTGGATATGAACATCCAAACAAGCGGCAGGACAGTCCAGCAGATAATAATTATGCCTCCTAAAAAAATCAGTATATTTCTTACAATACGTTTTCTGCCCTTTTTTTTCAATCAGTTCTCCCCCTTTAATAGACATCATCTGCGTTCAGGATTTTTTTATAAGTCAACGCAATAAATACTGTCAGTAATGCAACTATCATTGCTATAGTTGCGCCATAACCAAAATCGAATAAACTAAACGTCTGAAAATATGTATAATAACTAATTGTCATGGTACTATTATTTGGTCCCCCCTGTGTCAACATATAAATGACGTCAAATACTCGAATGGTCTGTGTTGTACGCAATACAAGAATCACCAGCAACATTGGTTTTAACAGCGGAAATGTTATTTTCCGAAAGGTATTCCAGAATCCAGCCCCCTCCATCTTTGCGGCCTCATAATAAGTTTCGGGTATGGTAGAAAGCCCGGCAAGCAACATAATAATAAACAAAGGAAGCATTTTCCATGTATCTGCCAGAATTATCACATTCAAGGCTAATTTAGGTTCTCCCAGCCATACCACCGGCTGCTGGATAATCCCTAACTGAAGAAGTAGTTTATTTAAGGCCCCGTAGCTGGCATTAAGAATCCAATTCCAAAGCTGTGCGTTTACCACAGTAGGAACCGCCCAGGGTGCCAATATCAGTGCCCGCAACAACTTTTGTCCCCGGAAAGGAATATTTAAAAATAATGCAGCCGCAAACCCCAAAACTAACTGCAGGGCAAGGGAAACAACAGTAAAGTACAGGGTAACTGACATAGAATGCCAGAATTTCTCATCCGTAAGCACACGTAAATACTGTTTTATCCCCAGAAACCCCTGGCTGGCGTTTGAAAGCAGATTATACTGTACCATTGTCAGATATATTGTATAAAACAAAGGATATAGCATTAATCCAAAAATAATAAGCATCGCCGGAGTTATCATACCAACACCTAGGCGGGCCTCCCTTTTTGCAAGCGTTCCCTTCTTCATTTGTTTTTCCTCCTCCGGATTCTTCCCACTGATTCCGGACTGTCTGCCTGACAGTCCGGTCTTTCTTTTCTGATTCTCAGTTCTGGATTTGGCTGGTCACATTCTGCTGCAGGCTATCCAGTACCGTACTGGGATCTTCTCCATTGGCAATTACTTTATGAATACTTTCCTGTACCATATTGCTCCAATTTTGATACTGTACTAAAATAGGACGAAAGTGTGCGTATTCATATTGCGGATATGCCATATCAAGTATCTCAAATTTACTAGTCAATTCTTCATCCTTGTATAATTCTTTTAATGTAGGCATCTGGGAAACGCCTTCCAGAAATGATTTTTGTATCTCCGGCTCAGTGAGAAGCTTCAGAAATTCAACCGCCCATTTTGTACTTTTCGTAGTAGAAACTACTGCATATCCTCCTCCGCCAGCCACACTGCCGCTTTTTACTTTTTCAGAACCGGGAAGCATAGTCATACCTACTTTTCCTGCGATAGCAGACTCTGTTTCGCTGTTTGTTGCAGTCCAATAAGATGACCATCCTGTCACAAACGCTACGTCCCCTGCCATAAATGTATTCATTACATTACGATCCGTATATGTAGTGGAAGCCGGGTCAGCAATACCATTCTCCATAGAATCCCTAAACCATGTTAATGCTTCAATAGATTCCTCACTGTTCAATTTCCAGTCTCCGCTGCTATTCTCATCATCTTCACGATACTGTCCCCCAAATCCATACAGAAGAGCTGTATAATCACATACAAGCCCTTCTGCCTGACTGGCTCCCCATGCGATACCGTACTTAACAAGCCCTTCTTCTTTCATTTTCAAAGACATTTCTCCCAGCTCCTGCCACGTTTTAGGTGGTTCCTTGTAGCCGGCTTTTTCAAGAATTTCTTTGTTATAAAATAACCATTTTGCGTCATTACCTGTAGGGATTCCATACTGATGACCATCATACTGAAGCTGTTTCCATGATATATCTGTAAATTTATCTCCAAATCCAGTTTCCAGATAATCATCTACAGGCAGTATCAGATTTGATTTTGCAAATTCCGCAGGCCAGACAGTATCCAAACACACAATATCGCATTGACTTCCACCTGCAACCATAGTCATTATTTTATTATGAACATTGTCATAAGCCTCTGAAATCAATTCAATCTCAATGCCAGTCTCATTCGTAAACTGTTCAATTGTCTTTTCCATAGGGCCTGTACCTTCAGATGAGATTACCACCACCAATTTTTCCGGTTTTCCTTCCTGTCCCTCCTCTGATGAACCCGCTGTATTATTTAGTATTGCATCTTCCTCAGACTCTTCCTCTACCGTATTATTTTTTGTAGTATTTGAGGTTTCTCCCGATTCTTCTCCGCATCCGGATAGTAAAACCGCGGCCAATGTAGTTGCCAGTAACAGGGAAATTGCTTTTCTTCTCATATTTTGAACCTCCTTTGCTCAAAAACCAATCCTTCTACCAAACAGTTCATCCGTCGACCTTCACCCCATTTTTACTTCCGTGTCTGTGCATTTGATAGGCCTATCTCTGCATTTTCCTCTAAAAGTATTTTTCTTCGACTGATATCAGTGTAGCAATTTTCTCTTTTTCGGTCTATCCGCTTTCCTATTCTAAATTAGCACTACATTATTTTCTGGTTCATCTTATTTTTCTTCTGTCTTCAAATTTCCTTATTGTAATTCTACATTTTTAACATATTTTTTCTCAATTTTTTGTGTATAGTAACTATAGATAAATAATGGAATGCTAATTTCTGATAATTATAGGATAATTTATGTATTTTTAATCTTTATTTTGATGTTTTTCTATGTTTTACAGTCTTTATTGTTTCTTGACACAAATTATTTGATATGATAATCTTAGCTTACAGATCACCCCTCACCAGATTCTTTATTTTAATATCCGGTCATACTCTATTTTTCTGAGCACATACCCCCAATAATGAAATTTTTAATATGAAAGGAGAAATTATGATTCATGTTGGTATTATAGGCTGCGGTAAGATTGCACAATCGCGTCATCTGCCGGAATATGCTGCCAATAAAGACGCTGTGATTGACGGTGTTTATGATATAAACACAAAACGAGCAGAAGAAACAGCAGAACTTTATAACACAAAGTGTTTCGCCTCCTGGAAACAATTATTGGCAGACCCATCCATTGAAGCTGTAAGTATCTGTACCGCTAACTCAACTCACAGTACCCTCACAATCTCCGCTTTGTCCGCAGGCAAACATGTTCTATGTGAAAAGCCCATGGGCATCACCCTTGAAGAATGTGAAAATATGGTGGCGGCAGCAAAAAGAAACAACCGTTTTTTAATGATTGGACATAACCAAAGGCTAACCAGAACACATCAGAAAGCAAAAGAATTACTTTGTAAAGGATCTATAGGGGAAATCCGTACTTTCAGCACATCTTTCAGGCACAGTGGACCGGAGAATTGGACAATAGATCCCGGTCAGGTATGGTTTTTTGATAAAGAAAAGGCATCTATGGGAGTAATGGCAGATCTAGGTATACACAAAACGGATTTAATTCAGTTTTTAACCGGGCAGCGCATCTCTCAAGTCACTGCACAAATTGGCACACTGGATAAAAGAAAACCTGACGGTTCTTACATCGAAGTGGATGACAATGCTTTCTGCATCTACGGACTTGAAAATGGCGCAGTCGGAACCATGACAGCAAGTTGGAGCTGCTACGGGCCAGAGGAAAATGCAACCGTTTTATATGGTACAGAAGGTGTCATGTATCTTTATACCAATCCTGCTTGCTCTCTTATTATTGAAAAAAAAGATGGAGAACGAATTCTATACGAATTAGATCAAATACAAACCAATGACTCTCAGACAAGGTCTGGTGTCATTGATGTTTGGATTGAATGCCTGAAGAGAAATAATCCGCCTGCAATGTCCGGTGAAGAAATTCTCCATTCCATGCGCGCTGTCTTCGCAGCCATTGAGTCTGCTGAAACAGGAACCACAGTCAAAATCAGATAGGAGGGATTGTATGTATCGACCTGTTACTTTAGCTTCCGGACAATTTGGTGATTTATCTTTGGAAGAATTATGTTCCCTGGCAAAAAAAGTCGGGTATGATGGACTGGAGCTTGCAACTCATGCACATTTTCAGGTAGAAAAAGCTCTCACAGATGATTCGTATATTCCTTCTGTGAAAAAAACTCTGGAGAAATATAACCTGAAATGTTTCGCACTTTCTGCCCACCTGACAGGGCAATGTGTTGGCGATAATTGGTATTCCAGACTGGACCAGTTCGCCCCTGCTACCTATGCCGGCAATCCAAAAAAAATAAAAGAATGGGCAATTACAGAAATGAAACATACGGCTTACGCTGCAAAAAAAATGGGTGTATCCGTTGTAAACGGGTTTATGGGATCCCCTATTTGGTCCTCCTGGTATTCATTTCCCCAGACATCATCTGAAATTATAGAAGATGGATTTCAAAAAATCCGCACCCTCTGGACCCCAATTTTTGATACTTTTGATACATGCGGTATCCATTTTGCCCTTGAAGTCCACCCAACGGAAATTGCGTTTGACTATTATACAGCCCAACGACTTTTAGAAGTTTTTGACAGAAGAAAGACTCTGGGATTTAATTATGATCCCAGCCATCTGCTCTGGCAGGGAGTGGATGAAATATTATTTCTCCACGATTTTGCCCAGCGCATCTATCATGTACATATAAAGGATGTAAAAATAAATTCTAACCCGAAAGCCAGTGTAATTGGTTCCCATCTACCTTTTGGTGATACCAGAAGAAAATGGAACTTTGTATCAGTAGGCCATGGTGACGTGGATTTTGACGGAATCATAAGAGAATTAAATACAATGGGGTATCAGGGACCGCTATCCGTAGAATGGGAGGACTCCGGCATGGAACGTGAATTTGGTATAAAAGAATCTTATTCTTATATTCAAAAAATGAATTTCTATCCTGCAATGACTGCTTTTGATGATACTTTAAGAATAAAATAGGCTAAAATGGGCTGAGGAATAAGATATCTTCTTACCCTCAGCCCATTTCTGGCTAATCTTATCTTTTTTCTGCCTTTTTATCCCAGAACTCACAGTCATCCCTTCCGATAACCTTTGAAGTAAAGGGCGTCCCATCCTGTTTCTTATAATGCCTGGTTGCCCGAAAAACATACCTTGCCCCCACATATACAATGGGAACGTTAAAATACACGATCAGAATATTCCCCAAATCCGAGAAGGCCCACAGATTTCCCAGCTCCAGCCCTGCAATATTGCAGAGAATTCCGAACGCTGCCACAAAAAGAGCAATGCAGCGCACCGTGTTAATGCAGATCTTATCTTTCCTGATCCTGTTTGCCGCTATTTCCGAGAAGCTGATCATCCCCAGCAGACAGGTAAAGGCGAACAGGCAGAAACACAGTGTCACCAGAAATGTCATCACAGCGTTCATAGCCGTTCCCGGTGTCAGCACTGCAATGGATTCCGTAAATTTCGGAAGCTTGTCAAGAGCTGCCCAGGTATCCGCTCCTGCTCCTGTCCAGCAGTGTGCCATTACAACCACAAATCCGGTCAGAGTACAGATCACAATGGTATCCAGAAAAACGCCCATGGAGGCGATCATGCCCTGTTCGCAGGGATGTTTTGCATCCGCCGCTGCTGCTGACATGGTGATGGTACCCTGCCCCGCCTCGTTGGACATAAGCCCCCGCTTCACCCCCTGAGCCAGAACGGTTCCGAATACACCTCCGAAAAACGCATCCGGCTTGAAAGCGCCGGTAAATACAGCCTGGAAAAAGTAAGGAATGGTCTTAAAGTTCATCACAACCAGAACCAGCACCACTACAATATATAATACTGCCATGACCGGCACCATTTTGTCCGTCCATTTTGTCACCTTCTTAATACCACCGAAAGCAATGACAGCCGTCAGGATAATAATGCCAGCCCCTACCACATAGTAAAAGACTGAATTCGTCCGGATCGTGGAACTTGTGACGATCTCCGCCATACGCCCTACAGAGGACACCACATTGAATCCCTGTGCCGGAAGACAACAGAGCGCATAAAGAATATACAGCACTGACAGAAAGATACCCACCCAGACTTTATTTCCCAGCAGTTTTCTTCCATAGAAAGGCAGGCCTCCCACGAACTCCTCCCCTTTTTTCTCCTTGAATATCTGCGCCAGTACACCCTCCATATAGGCAACGGCCATGCCGAAAAAAGCGGATACCCACATCCAGAACAGAGCGCCCGGACCGCCCACCGCAATGGCTCCGGTCACACCGATAATGTTGCCGGGTCCCACACGCATGGCTGAACTGAGGAAAAATGCCGCCAGCGGTGATATGCCTGTCTCCACGGAACGTTTCTCTGTCAAAATCTTAATGGCCTTTTTAAAATGTGTCACCTGCATAAATCCCAGTTTAAAACTGAAAAAAATGCCGGACCCTAAAAGCAGGATTATGGCAAACGAAAAACTGCCCAGAATGGGAATGTTCGCATACCATGCAAAATTGGTGGGAAAGTCCCACAAAAAATCAGACAGAGGCCCGATAAACCCAAAAACACTGTTGATTCCTTCAAATACAGCTTCCATACTTTACCCTCCTAAGTTGTCAGCACTGCAGAATCCCTGCTCCGTATGCAGGGAAATATACTTCTGTCCGACTATAAATTTGCTGCTGCGTAACTATTCAGCAGATCTGCCCATTTACTGCACTGGCGGTAAGTGATCATCCGGCAGCCAGGAAAAAATACCGTCACCAAAGGCGGTTCTGCCTGGATTTCTACCTGTAACCATGAAGGCGCTGAGCAGTTACGTTACTAAAAGTATATGGTATATTTTTTGCCATGTAAACGTCCTTACTGTTCATTATGTTGCACATAGTGCTGGATATTCGGAATCTTCCTGTATTAACATAACGTGTATGACCAGCCGCTTTGCCTGTTGCTTTCCACGGCTGCTTATACTGCTGCTTTCTTGAACATTTTGCGTTTATTGACAATCCAGTGTTGACATTGTACAATATCCATATAGTGACAGCAAATATATACCTATATGCTGAATATATAATACATATTAACAGACACCATCTAAATTGTAAAATTTTTTCTAAAACCTGGAGGTGAATATTTATGAAAATGTCAAAAAAAATCGCCTGTACAGCCACCGCTTTTACTCTGCTCGTACTGGGCTGTTCAACTGCCAAACCGGACAGCCGGAGGAATTCATACCGCTTTCTGAATACAATGGAAAATATTATGATGTCCCCCTGTCGGAGTACAACGAAAGATATTCCGATCAGGATGAGGATTCCGTACCTGTCACAGAATACAATGAAATAGATTCCGATCCGGAACAGGAGTTCATCCCCATTCAGGAATATAACGAAAAAATAGCCGAGTATATAAAAGGGGTCAAATAAATAAATTTGACAAATACTCATGCTTATGCTATAGTGACCGCATCAACTGTAAGGAGCTTCATTATGGGTTATAATTCAACAAACCAACCAAAACCAGTCGCCAAAACCATCTCTGTACGATCCGCACCGATGAAACATTGTACAGAGTATGGCATATGATATACGCTATGGATTTCATCGGGAGATAAGAGAATAAAACGGAATAAAGAGTGCGGCGAGCCGGACTTGCGGCTGCTTGCGGCCATCTGACTCTTGCGCATCGTTGTGCACCCCTGAAGGGCTTTTTGCCGTACCGGGAAGTTTTGAGAGCTTTTCTATGTAACAAGATGAGAGCTGTCTGCCATGACGGTGTTTCTATATGACCGGGAAAGTCTGTAAATCTGCTTTCCGCTTATTTGTCGTATTCAGAAGTACGCAGGTATTCTTTTCCGTTTTATTGTTATCTTCCCGTGACTATATTGTGTAAAAGGCTATGGACAATGTTTTGTCTGTAGCCTTTTGCTGTTATAACGGGATATGATTGGGGCTTTTTACAGACGTTTTTTACTGTGACCAGCCTGCATACAGCAGAAGGCAGATACATCTGAATGTATCACTGTCTTCTGCTTTTTTTATACCAAAAAATACTGCCATGAAAAATGATGCGACAGGCAGACATCCAAAAAAGAAAGGATATAAAAATCATGAGTTTACTTGAAATCACCGGCCTTACACATTCTTTTGGCGAAGGCCAGCTTTTTAAAAACGCAGAACTGACACTCAATAAAGGAGAGCATATAGGAATCGTAGGCCAAAACGGTGCCGGAAAAAGCACTCTGATCAAAATCTGTACGGAACAGGTCATCCCCGATACGGGCCGCGTTGCCTGGCACCCCCAGACTACGGTCGGATACCTGGACCAATATGCACAGCTTGCCTCTCATATAACTATGGAGGCATTCCTCCGCTCTGCTTTTCGTCCTCTCTATCTTCTGGAACAAAAGATGAACCGCCTCTATGAACAGGCTGCATCAAAGGATATAGGCGCCCTGAAGTCCGCAGCCGAATGCCAGGAAGAGCTTGAGATACAGGGATTTTATACCATAGACACGCGCATAGATCAGGTAGTCTCCGGCCTTGGCCTGCGTGCTCTAGGGCTTTCCTGCCCGGTGTCAAAGATGAGCGGCGGACAGCGGGCCAAAGTGATCCTGGCTAAACTGCTGCTGGAAAAACCCGATGTCCTTCTCCTGGATGAGCCTACCAACTTCCTGGACAAAGAACATACAGCCTGGCTGGCGGATTATCTCTCCTCCCTGGAAAACGCCTTCCTCATCGTATCACACGATTTTGATTTTCTGGAAAAAACAGCAAACCGGATTTGTGATATTGACAACAGCAGAATCACAAAATACTATGGCACCTACTCCGAATTCCTAAAGAAAAAGACTCTGCTGAGGGAGGATTACATCCGTCAGTATTCCGCACAGCAAAAAGAGATCAAAAGGACAGAAGAATTTATACGGAAGAATATTGCAGGCCGTAAAACCAGAATGGCAAGGGGAAGACAAAAACAACTGGACCGGATGGACAAGATGGAAGCCCTTAATTTAAGAGAATTAAAACCATATTTCCGGTTTGCCGGACTTCCTCTGACCGCCACAGAACATCTGTCCGTCCGCAGCCTGTCCGTGGGATATCACTATCCTCTTTTATCCGACCTAAGCTTTTCCATTACCGGAGGGCAGAAAGCAGTCATAACAGGATTTAACGGCATCGGAAAATCCACACTGCTCAAAACCCTGCTCGGACAGATTCCTGCTCTGAGCGGCAGATGTTCTTTCTCCCAGCAGGTGAAAATAGGATATTTTGAACAGGACCTGACTTGGCCGGACAATCTTCTGCCCCCTGTCCAGATCGTGTCAGACGCCTATCCTGACCTGACTGTGAAGGAGATACGGAAGCACCTATCCCTCTGCGGCATCACCAGCAAACATGCCGCCCAGGCTATCGGGACACTGAGCGGCGGGGAACAGGCCAAGGTCAAAATGTGTCTGCTCACCCTCACTCCCTGCAATTTTCTCATCCTGGATGAACCTACAAACCACCTGGATATCCAGGCAAAAGCCTCCCTGAAAACAGCCCTTTTTGACTTTCCCGGCAGCATACTTCTCGTTTCCCATGAGGAGACATTCTACAGCGGGCTGGTCCATAAGACCATTGATATTGAAAAAATCATCCGAAAAAAATAAAACCGGCTTTTGGAAATTTTCTAAGGGTCAGCGCAATAAATACGCTGACCCTGCTGAATGATTACCGATAACTTCTCACTCTTCCGAGATTATTGTATAATAAAGACCGAACACTCTTTTAAACGTTATAAAAACGTTATTTTTTCATGCTATGATCCTTCTTGTAACAGAAATACCATATAACAGGAAAGGAAAAACACATGAAAGATTTAATCCTTGAAACCAAAAACTTATCCAAACAGTACGGCAGCCAAATGGCAGTCCGCAGCGTTTCCCTGCAGATTGAACGGGGCAGTATCTACGGACTTCTTGGCCCCAACGGTGCGGGAAAATCCACAACACTGAAGATGCTGGTGGGACTTCTCCGTCCCACAGGCGGACAGATTTTTATAGACGGCGCTCCCTGGAAACGGGAATCCCTTTCCAAGATCGGTTCCCTGATCGAATCCCCTGCCCTATATGGAAATCTCACTGCTGAAGAAAACCTTTTGGTACACACAAAGCTCTTACATATTCCGACGAAAAAAATCCATGAAGTCCTGAAAACCGTCAATCTAAAAGACACCGGCAAGAAGCTGGCCTCCCAGTTTTCCATGGGCATGAAGCAGCGGCTTGGGCTTGCATGCGCACTTCTAAACGACCCGGAGCTTTTGATCCTGGATGAGCCTACCAACGGACTTGATCCTTTCGGTATCCAGGAACTGCGGGAACTGATCACATCTTTTTCCGAAAAGGGAATCACCGTGATCATCTCCAGCCATATTTTATCAGAAGTGGCCCAGATCGCAGATACGGTGGGGATATTAAGCGGCGGAGAGCTTTTGTATCAGGGGACACCTGACTCCGGTGAAAATCTGGAAGATTTTTTTACGGACGTTATACGCAAAGGAGGAAAAAGAAATGCATAGTCTGCAGTCTGAGTTTCTGAAATACAAAAGAACATTTATGAAAAAACTGATCCTTTTTATTCCTGTTTTCTTTGCTGTATACGCACTGGTCACTCAGGTATCCCTCATGGACAATCCTCAGTCTGAGAACAGTTCCTGGGGATGGCAGAGCCTTTTGGCTCTTATTTTTAACTGGTGGCCTTTTGTTTTCCTTCCCCTGGGATTTGCGCTCTTTGCCGCTCTGGCGGCTGCTCAGGAGAAAAAATCCGGTTATTACCGCGCTCTCCGGACCCGTAATATCTCAGCTAAGGCACTCTGGATCAATAAAATTACAGCCATAGCCATCTATAGCCTGCTTTCCACTCTGGTCTTAATGGCTGCTGCAGTCGCAGCAGGTCTGACAACAAAGGCAGGAACCATACCTTTCGGGGAGATTCTTGCAGCCGGCATTGTCTGCTGGCTCTCTTCCCTTGCGCTGATACCGATTCAGTTATGGGCTGCAGAATGGAAAGGTTTGTTCCTGAGTATGGGAATCGGATTTGCAGGCATGATTGCTGGGATCCTTGCCGCACCATCCTCCTTTTGGTTTGCAGTCCCCTGGAGCCTGGCTACCAGACTGATGTGCCCTATAATAGGTGTCCACCCCAACGGTGTCCTCCTGGAAGCAGGCGATCCTCTTTTAGACCCTTCTGTGATTCCTGTGGGGGTTGTTGTATCTATAGCCGCATTTCTTGTATTTACTGTGCTTTCCTCAGTGTGGTTTGCCGGAAAGGAGGAACAATGATCGTTTTTTTACGTTCCGAATGGCTCCGGACAAAAAGGACAGCCATTCGTTTCCTGACTTTGTGTATGCCTGTCCTTTTTTCCCTCTGTGCAGCCGCCTACCTTACCACACATCCGGGAATCACACAGACTTTTGCCTTTGAAGGTTTTTTTACAATCTGGACGGTATTCATCATTCCCGTGGGGGTAGGAGTCTTTGCAGGATTTCTTGTTCATGAGGAAGAACTTGCCGGGAATTTTAACGGTTTTTTAGGCACCGGTATTTCCCGTTTTCAATTATATCTGGGAAAGTTTTTCCTCCTGTTGGTTTGTCTTGCCGCATGCACACTCCTGGCCGTACTGACCCTTTGCATCAGTACGAATCTGATCCTTCCTGCAGGTGCTTCTTACATGCTGTTCCTGACTGCTGCTGTACTGGTGATCCTGGGGACACTTCCCCTTCTGGCGCTTCATTTGTGGATAAGCTTTGCATGGGGCATGGGTGCCTCTGTGGGAATCAGCATGGGCGGCCTTTTAATGGCTGCAATCCTTGGTCTTACCGGCCTCGGCTCCAAAATCTGGCCTGTGATCCCCTGGACGTGGCCGGTAAAATTAGGAATGCTTCCCGGTGCTCTTCTGCTTAAAGAAAACGGTTCTGTCAATGCCTCAGATATTTCCATAGGCGTACAGCATACCGCCGCTTTGGGACTTTTGGCAGTCACAGCGGGAACCGTTCTCTTTCTGGCCGGAGGAATGATCTGGTTTAACTTATGGGAGGGAAGGAAAAACTGTGAATAAGCAAAAAAGAAAGGAATGACACATTGAGCAAGATATTGATCATTGACGACGAGACAGACCTGGTCATGCTGTTGGAAGACGAACTGTGCGCCAAGGGCCACCAGGTACTGACCGCCTATAATGGGAAGGACGGTATAGAGCTATCAAAAAAACAGCCGGATCTTATCATACTGGACATTATGATGCCTGAAACAGACGGATTTGAGGTCTGCAGGGCAATTCGGGATGATGTGCTGTGCCCCATAATCTTTCTGAGTGCGAAACAATCGGAAACGGATAAAGTCCGGGGACTGAGCCTGGGCGGCGATGATTATGTGACAAAACCCTTCGGACTTCGGGAACTGATGGCACGAATTGAAGCAAATCTGCGCAGAGAAAAAAGGTCACAATATATCAATACAGAGCAGAAACGTTCTAAATTATATTTTGGAAAGCTCTGCATGAACCTGAAAGAACGGACGATAAAAATCCAAGACACGAATATTGACTTGACCAGGCGGGAATACGACATTGTAGAACTCCTGGCGCTTCACGCGGGTCAGGTCTTTTCAAGAGAGCAGATTTATGAAAAGGTCTGGGGCTATGATTCCGAAGGAGACTCCGTCACTGTTGTTGAGCGTATTAAAAATATAAGGGCAAAATTCGCCGCTGTAACACCGGATACAGATTACATCTTAACGGTCTGGGGAATCGGTTACAAATGGAATAAAAAGTAAAAAGGCAGGCATGATATTATGAAAACACAATCCCTTGCAGCCCAATTCAGACATACCTTTATTTACATCATAACAGCCAGCATAGGCGCCACGGTCCTGACCTATACTCTAGCTGTTATGCTGTTTCTGTGGGCTGTGGACAGAGACATTCTGCCCGCAGATCATTATCAGCAACAGATTCCTGACATTACTGCATATATTCAGGAAAAAAACATGGCGCTACTGTCCGATCAAGAGGAAGAAAATCTGAAAAATGCCATCCAAGGTGACCAGATGCTCTATCAGACGGTGGACACTCACGGCAATATCCTGTACGGCACTTATACCGAAAAACCCTTTACAACAGCAGAGGAGTTATTTGACAGCTTTGCCGGCACAACGGTCCTGCGGCAGGGTTATTACATTCATACCGTGCCCATCACAGATACATCAGGGTCCCCGGCAGGTGCCGTACTTCTTTTTTATCAGATAAAGCCCACCTTTGCCAATGACAGGGGACGTGTGATCTTTGCCGTGATCTTACTGTCCTTGTTCTCTCCGTTTCTCTATATAACCGGTTTTACACTGCTGTTTTCCAAAATATTTGCCGGAAATATCAATAAACCGCTGCAGCTTTTAATTGAAGCATCCCGGAAAATAAAAGAAAAAGACCTGGATTTTAATATCAGTTATGCCTCAGACAATGAGCTTGGCAGACTCTGCAGTGCTTTTTCGGAAATGAAAGAGGCGCTGAAAGAATCATTGTCCGCTCAATGGGAGATGGAACAGGAACGGATTTGGATGGTAGAATCCCTGGCACATGATCTGAAATCTCCGCTTTCTATCATACTAGGGTACACGGATTCTCTGATCGAGAATCCCCCTGACAGTAAAGAAAAACTATGCAGATATCTCAAAGTCATAAAAAATAATACGGAAAAAAGTGCAGACCTTGTTATGCAGATGCAGTATACTTCTGACCTGGAAAATTCCCGTATCCAACCGGAATCCTCCCCGGTAAACTTGGAAGCATTTCTGACGCAGAAAATACATGACTATGATCTGCAGGCCCGCCAAAAAGGAATTGAACTGATACTGCACGTACATGATAATGTCCCCCCTGTGATCCGGACCGACACAGATAAATTAGCCCGGATCCTTGATAACATCATATCCAACAGCCTGCAGTATACCCCGCCAGACGGCAGGATCCATGTTTCCGTAAAGGCTGATAAAGACCATATCTTCTATACGGTCAGTGATACGGGGACAGGCTTTGGTCCGGCGGACTTGAAAAAGGCGGCAGATAAATTCTATCGGGGTGACAAAGCCAGACAGACAAAAGGCGGCCATTCGGGCCTCGGTCTATACATTGCCGGACAACTGGCCGAACAGCTTGGAGGCTCTCTCAAAATCGAAAACTCCAAATCCGGTGGGGCATGTGTCACCTTCCAGCACAGCATTTAACCCGCCGAACCATCTTTAGTCCAAACAGAAAGAAGGCTGATCTTCATACATTATCAGCCTTCTTTTTTGATTCCGCTGTCCGCAGATCTTACATTATGCCTTTGTCCCCGTAAGTGCAATCCCCTCAATAAACTGCTTCTGGAAGATCAGATAGATCACGATCATAGGCACCATAGCCAGCACCGACCCTGCCATCAGATTGGGGTAATTCACAGAAAACTGTCCGCGGAGGGTTGACAATCCTGAGGACAGTGTCAGCATATCCAGCTTGGTATTCACGATCAGCGGCCACATGAGATCCGCATAGGCAAACAATGCCGTGAACACAGCCAGAGCTGCGATCGCCGTCTTGGTAAGCGGAAATGCTATACTTGCAAACGTCCGAAACTGCCCACATCCGTCAATCCTTGCCGCCTCGATGAGATCATCCGGTATTCCCATGTAGGTCTGCCTTAGGAAAAAGGTTCCGAAGGCGCTTACCAGGCCCGGGAAGACCAGCGCAAAGATGGAGTCTGTCTTCCCAATGGCAGAGATCATCTCATACTGCGGAAGAATGAACACCTGTGCCGGAAACATAAGCTGGGATACCACCAGGGCAAAGCACAGATTCTTCAGGGGAAAATGCACCTTTGCAAAAGCATATGCCGCCATGGAGGAAAACACCACCGCACAGATGACCCGGATGAAGATCATCATCAAGGTATTATAATACAATTTCAAAAACGGCAGACTGTTGGTCACCTGAATATAGGCCGCCGTATTCTGAAATGACTCCGGAAAAAATGTAGGCGGCACCAGCGTTGTCTCCGGTACTGTCTTAAAACTTGTCAAGATCATCCATAAAAACGGAAAGATCATTACCACACTGCCCAGAATCAGCACAAGGTATATGAAAATATGGCCCCTGCTGATTTTTTTGCTTTTTCTGTCTGTTCCAGCCATCACCTGCAACCTCCTCCTGCATCACACGTCATAAGTAACCCATTTCTTCTGTCCGATAAACTGAATGATCGTTATCATAGCGATCAAGATCACACACCAGACCACCAGCGCGGAGCCGTATCCCTTATTATTCTTTACAAAAGTCTCCTGGTAGAAGTTATATAGGATCGTCTCCGCACTGCGGATGGCAGGATTTGTCTTCTCTATCATCATATAGACAATATCGAATACCTTCAGGGATGCCATTACACGCATCATCAGCACAAAGAACAGGGTCGGCGAAACCAGAGGGACCGTAATCTTCCGAAACTGCTGGAACCCTGTGGCGCCGTCTATCCTGGCCGCCTCATAATAGGTCCTGGATATACTCTGCAGCCCGGACAGAAGCAGGATGGCATCATACCCCACACTGCTCCAAATGGTCACAATGGCGCAGGTCAGAAGGGCTGTCTTGGGGTCTGCGATCCAGTTGATGTCTGAGGGCAGATGCAGTGCGCCAAGTACCGTATTGATGATCCCGTACTCAGAATTGAACAGCCATTTCCAGACCATGGCCACCGCTGCCGGAGCCACTACCATAGGAAGAAAGTAAATGGCTCTGAACACGGTCTTTCCCTTGATCTTCTGGTCCAGCAGAACCGCGATCAAAAGGCCGAAAATAACCGTAACCGGTACTGTCATCACCATAAATACCAGTGTATTTTTCGTAATCGTCCAGAAACTGTCACTCTGGAACATTTTCATATAGTTGTCAAGACCTACAAACGCCCATTTCCCGAAGGACCCTGACTTAAAGAAGCTCATGTAAACAGTCCGAAGCAGCGGATAAATATTCAGGATCATCAATCCGATGACAGTAGGCATCACCATAAAAAATCCCGTAGCCGCACCTTTGCTGTATCTTGTTTTTGTCTTCTGCTGTCTTGCCACCTCGTCCACCTCTCATTCTCAGTGTTCTGTAGCCAGGCTCTCATCCACTTGCTGCTGACACTGTTTGCATGCATCCTCAAAACTCATATTTCCGCTGTATACCTCCAAAAGAGTTGCCTCTACTTCCGGGAACCAGGTGGATTTTGTCTTGGAGTACGGATACTGTACACTGTACTCTAACTGGTCTACATATGCCTTTACATTCTTGCCCTCATAGTTTTTGGACCAGGACTCCCCTGTGCCGTTGAATGCCGGGATAGCTGCCCCGTTCTCACCGTGGATAATGGCTGCCTCCTCGGTTCCCAGGAATTTCAGAACGTCTTTCACCACATCCAGGTTAGGATTGTCTGCTGCTGTGGAATACGCAAGTCCGTTGGAGATGCTGGCACGTCCGTCTCCTTTGACCGGATCCGGGCATTTTGGCAGCACTGCCACATCCCAGTTCAGATCAGGATAATTGATATAAAGGTTGTTGATGCCCCAGCTTCCAAAATACATCATGGCACCCTCACCAGCAAAGAATCGCTCTGCTTTTCCAAGGTCGGAAAGCTCTGACTGGTTCGGTGAGAAATCATAGGCTAACTGCCAGTCCATGTACTCTTTCAGGCCTTTTTGTGTACCGGGGTCTTCAAATCCGGCTTTGGTCTTATCCTCATTTACATAGAAACCGCCTGCCTGGTAAATGGTGTTCAGCCAGCCTTCCTGCTCATTGTGGTCAGCCATGATGCCGTATTTTCCGGTCTTGTCATGAATGGTCTGGGATGCCTCCACAAGAGTATCCCACGTCCATGTCTCATCCGGGTAGGAGACACCGGCCTCATCAAAGATATCCTTATTGTAGACCAGCGCTACCGTATCAACATCTTTCGGTACACCGTAAACCTTATCCTCATATGTAAAATTCTGTACCAGATTCTCAGCAAAATTATTGGTGTAATACTCTTTGCCCTCATCATAGAGATCTGTCACATCTGCCAGGATTCCCGCTTCCGCGTATTTGCTGAACTCATTTGTATGCATCCAGAAAATATCGGGAAGGGAGTTGCTGTTTGCCATTGCCTCCAGTTTTGTCCAGTATTCACTCCAGGTGGATATCTGCACGTCAATGGTCACATTTGGGTGCTGCTCATGATAAGCCTTTGCCAGGGCTTCCATACCCGCCTGCTGGTAAATCTCCCAGCCCAGCATGGTAAGCTTCACTTCTTTGTCGGAAGAGGTTCCGCCTGCATCTGCCTCTGTGCTGCTGTCTGTCGTTTTGCCGGAATTTTCTTTGGAATCAGAGCCTCCACCGGAACCGCATCCTGCCATAACAGATGCAAGCATACATGCTGTTAAGCCAAGCGCCCAATAACGTTTTTTGTTTCTCATAACTTTTCCTCCCATATGTCATTATTTTTTTACATATCTCCTATGTGCATAAGGAAATATGTCTCATATATGATGTTTATCATTATAACATTTCGTCATTTTCCACAAAACATCATAAGGAGGCATTATGTGTACAATTTGAATGTACAAAGTAGTATTTTGTATATACATGCGCGATTTTGATAGTATATTTAAATTCCGTTCTCTATTTTTCGCATTTTTGTCTTATTTTTTTCTACTTTACAGTTTTCTTATCAGTCTATAAAATAACAATGCAATCCCCGATTTTGCGAATATATTTCTACTGAACTCAGGAGGACAGGTATGGAAAGCTATATCTTTAATTTTAGTGATTATCAGGACTTAAATTTACTCGAAATTGGTGACCAGCAGTGTACTCCTCTATATTCTTTTGGTCCATATATCAGGAATGAATATATCTTCCATTATGTGCTTTCCGGGAAAGGTTATATCTCTTATGCGCCGTCTACCTGTTCTGACAATAAGATCCTGACAGACATATCCGGCAGTATAGAAATCAATGCCGGAGAGGGTTTCCTGTTTGAACCCCACAGCAGGCACATATACCATGCAGATGAGAAGGAGCCGTGGCATTACATCTGGATCCTGTTCAAGGGTCTGAGTGTTCCCCAATATCTGCGGGCCTGCGGCCTCAACCATGGCTCCCCTGTCTATCGTCCAAAAGATTACAGTGCCCAGACCACCACCAGCATAAAAGAGCATCTGTCGGCGATCCTGCAGCATCCCCACGCATCCAAGGCTTATATCATCGGGCATCTGCATTTATTTTTTGATACGCTCATAAAAAATGCCGCGGGTTCCATCAAATCCGGACACGCTAATATCCGGATCGCCGATCTGTACATATCAGAGGCTGTCCGGTACATAGGCGCGGAATACGCCGCTATCCGCTCCCTGGATGAAATATCCAGCTACTGCAATGTGAGCAGAAGCCACCTGACCAAATTGTTCCGCGCCAACCTGCACATGTCCCTGCAGGAATATCTGATCCAGTTTCGGATCAACAAATCTCTGGACCTTCTGGCAAGCACCAATCTCCCGGTGTACCAGATCGCTTACCATGTGGGATATGAAAATGAACTGAACTTTCTAAGAGCATTTAAAAAACAGATGGGGATGTCCCCCAGCACGTGGCGGAAGCAGAATAAACTTTAACCGTCACCGCCCGCTCCCTCCTCAGCAGGGCTGGGGACCATCATACCCTTGTGCCGGTTGTGTATAAAAATCATGTATGATAAAATATGCGTACGGGAACTGATACATTGAGGTATCGGACAAAATAGAAAGAAAAGAGGACTCTTACATGATTCAGAAAATTTTAAAACTGGGAAACCCTCTGCTCTATGAAATGAGTGAGGAAGTTGCGGAGACCGACAGAATATTTATCCCAAAATGGGTTACGGACTTACACGACACACTCATGGATTACCGCAATACATACGGCGCAGGCCGGGCTGTGGCAGCACCGCAGATTGGAATCCGTAAACGTCTGCTGTACATGTATACAGATAAACCCTATGTATTCATAAACCCTTCCCTGTCCTTCCCGGATGATGAGAAGTATACTCTCATGGATGACTGCATGTCTTTTCCAGGCCTGCTTGTCAAAGTAGAACGTTTTAAACGTGCAGATATCTCTTATCTGGATGCAGATTTCATGCCCTGCACCATGCACCTGGAAGGTGACTTGTCCGAACTTCTGCAGCATGAATACGACCATTTGGACGGCATTCTGGCTACTATGCGGGCGGTTGATAACAAATCTTTCTTTATGGAACATATGAAAAGGAGGTTATGATAAACCATATACAGCAAAAGAGACCGCCGGCACCCCGGCAGCCTCTTTTGTTTTTCTTATTTAGGAATGAATATTGTGGCCTTTTTTATCTCAGATCAGTGGTGTGCGTGATGCTCTTCCACCACTACGTCTTTACATACTCTCTCGATCATATCGTCATCTGCAAGGTACGGCATGGTGATGTAATCCTGCCCTTCCCTTATCTTGTTGTACTCTGCTACGGTCTCGATGGAGTGCTCGCATCTTCCCCAGCTCCTCCTGGATACTCCGATCATGGTATCCCACGGGATGGCTGCACGTAAGATCTCATCCACTCTCTCGCTTCCGTCCAGCACCATCCCGAATCCTCCGTTGATGGATTTGCTGATGCCTACGCCGCCTCCGTTGTGCAGCGCTACCAGGCTCATCCCCCTGGCCGCGTTTCCGGCATAGCAGTGCACTGCCATGTCCGCTGTGATGTTGGATCCGTCATAGATGTTGGAGGTCTCTCTGTACGGGGAATCTGTTCCGCCTGTGTCGTGGTGGTCACGCCCCAGCATCACCGGTCCAATCTCGCCGTTCCTTACCATCTCGTTGAACTTAAGGGCGATATCCCTTCTTCCCAGGGCATCCTGGTACAGGATACGGCACTGGGTCCCCACTACTAATTTATTCTTCTCCGCGTCACGGATCCAGATATAGTTGTCCCTGTCCTGGCTCCTTCTGTTCGGGTCGATCACTTCCATGGCTGCATGGTCTGTGGCACGCAGGTCCTCCGGTTTTCCGGACAGGCAGCACCAGCGGAACGGGCCGTATCCGTAGTCAAACAGCTCCGGTCCCAGGATATCCTCCACATAAGACGGGAACACGAATCCCTCGCTTGTGTCCACACCGTTCTTGGCGATGTCCTTTGCTCCCGCGTCGAACACCGCACGCATGAAGGAGTTTCAGTAGTCAAAGAAGTAGGAGCCTCTCTCCACCAGGGTCTTGATCAGGTGGTAGTGTTTCACCAGGGTCTGGTCCACCAGCTCACAGAACTTCTCCTTGTCGTTTGCCAGCACCTCCGTGCGCTCCTCACAGGTCAGGCCCTGCGGGCAGTAGCCTCCGTCGTAAGGCACGTGGCAGCTTGTCTGGTCGGATAACAACTCGATCTTGACGTTGTTGTCCACTGCGTACTGCAGCAGGTCCACGATATTTCCGTGGGAGGCAATGGATACAGTCTCTTTCTTCGCCATATATTCCTCTGCCACACGGAACGCCTCCGCTGCATCCTCGATCACCAGGCCTACCCAGCCCTGGCTGTGGCGGGTCTTGATACGGGAATCATCCACCTCTGCTACGATACCCACGCCCCTTGCGATCTCAATGGCTTTGGGCTGTGCGCCGCTCATGCCGCCAAGTCCGCTTGTGACGAACAGATGACCGGACAGATCCCCGTCCTGGGGTACGCCTAAGAACTTACGTCCTGCGTTCAGGATCGTGTTGAAGGTGCCGTGCACGATACCCTGGGGGCCGATGTACATCCAGCCGCCGGCTGTCATCTGGCCGTAGGAGGATACGCCCATGGCTGTGGCTTTCGCCCAGTCCTCCGGGTTGTCGAACATACCTACCATCAGGCCGTTGGTCACGATGACACGGGGGCTGGTCTTGTGGGATTTGAACAGGCCCATGGGATGGCCGCTCATCATCACAAGGGTGTGCTCGTCTGTGAGCTCCTCCAAGTATCTCTTGATCAGCTGGTACTGCATCCAGTTCTGGCAGACCTGGCCGGTCTCACCATATGTAACAAGCTCGTATGGATAGAGGGCCACCTCATGGTCCAGGTTGTTGTCGATCATGACCTGGAATGCCTTTCCTTCCACACATTTTCCTTTATATTCATCAATGGGTCTTCCATAGATCCTGTCTTTTGGCATGAAACGGTATCCGTAGATACGTCCTCTTGTCAGAAGTTCGTCTAAAAATTCCGGTGCAAGCTGTTCGTGCAGCTCTTCCGGCACATATCTGAGGGCGTTTGCTACCGCCAGCTTGATCTCCCTTTTGTTCAGGGTCAGTTCTCTCTTCGGGGCTCTTCTGACACCTTCTTTGAAGGTCGGGTATTCCGGCAGAACGGGATCCAGTTTGATTTCCATTGCTTTTCCGATTTCCGCATTGTTCATCTCTCATCTTCTCCTTTTCCTGTTTATTTCATCTAATGTTTACATAGACTTTATCATACAGTTAGTCAAGAAAGCGTCGAAGAAACGGCAGAAACTATTAAAAATTTGTGAATTATCAACTATTTTTACCTTAATTTCGTCGAAAGCCACGTATGAAACCGTAATTTTTCACAACAAGGCCCGTAAAATACAGACGGAATTTTAAATATCCTCCAGCCACTCTATTTCGTATGCTCCGGGTATTTCCTTCAGGCAGCGCTTCGCCATATCTTTATACACCTCCACCGGTTCTGTGAGTATCTCCCGAAACTCTTCCGGAAAGCGCACCAACAGCTCCGCCTCTGTCAATGCCAGAAGCCCTATGGCATAGGGGGATGCAAACTGCCGCGCACTTTTTTGGGCATCCTCCAGATACCTTACAGCTCCCTCTTTATTTCCTTTTTCCGCCTCCAAAACCGCCAGATATCCCTTGGTTATGGAACGACCGATCAGCGTAAAGGACTCCTCATACACGCGGTCTGCCCGGTAAAGTGCCTCTGTACTCTGCCTTGTCTTCCCCATGGCCAGATAAGAACGCGCCATATTGGAATAAAACGTGGCATTACAGGGACAGTGATTGCTGTCACAGGTAGCCACTGCCTCTTTGTAATACGCATTGGCCTCCTCAAAATGCTTCTGCTTTCGCAGGATCTCTCCCATATAATTATAACACGCAGCAATATTCAGGGCATAGATCCTGGATTTCAGCGGCGCATTCATGAAAAATTCCAGAGACTTTTTCAGAAACTCCATGCTCTCCCCAAATCTGCCCTTCATGGACAGATACAACCCATAGAGCCGGCAGGTTATGGCATGATCCTCCTGCAGTCCGTTTTTCTCCGCCAGGATCAGACTTTCCTCCAGATACTCCTCTGTGCGCTCCATTTCCCACAGATTGATCTGCTGGTATATGAGAAAACGCAGGCATCTGATCTTCTCTCTGGGGTCATCACCTGCAAGAACATTGGACTTCAATGCCTTTTCAATACATGCAGCCCCCTCCCTGTAATATCCCTGGGGGATACAATACTGGGCTGTGGCCTGCATAAGACTTACATGCAGTTTCAGATAGGACTCTTTCTCCGGGTTTCTCCGGCACAGCTCCAAAAGCTCTTCCTCCAGCTGTCTGCAGTAATCTAATACGGAATCCATCTGCATTTCCTTTTTCCCGGAAACGGGAAAGAGCGGGTAAAGCTCATAATACCGGTAAGAGTATTCCGTCAGCGCCCGAATCCTGTACTCCAACGCTTTCTCTCTGTCGCCGCAGAGGTTATAGTGAAAGATCAGCCTCTCATATCTGTTTGCCTCATAAAGCGGCAGTCCCTCAATATATTCCGCCAGTTTTCTGTGAAATACCCGGCGTTTTGAGGGGGACATCTTGGTATGTATAAATTTCTGTATACTGTCATGGCAGAAAAAGAAATGTACCGTCTCCCCCTCCTGCTGCTCCCTGATAAATCCCTGCTCCTTCAGTTCCTCCACAGCATCCAAGATCCCCATCTCGTCACATTTTAGGATCTGCATACAGGCATCCATATCTGCCCATGCCTGACAGGAGGATATAAGCTCCAGCACTTGCTTTGTCTTTTTGGGCAGTGCTGCCATTTTCTGCTCCCACACCTGATTCAGGGGGGTAATATCTCCGGCCTCCAGCCTTCCGTCTCCGCAGCAGTCCAGTAGTGTCCTCAGATAAAGGGCATTACCCGATGTCTCACCGTAAACCGTATCCAAAAGTTCCTCACTGACTCGCTCCTCCCCCAGTCTTTCCGCCAGGATCTTTCTTACCGATTCTCTGGTGAAGGGAAACAACGTGATCTCCTGCAGACAGCTCTCTTTCAGAAGCGGCTTGAGCGCTGTCCTTAAAGTCTGTGTAAAAATACAGGGGCTTGTGGCAAGCACCATAATGTTGGGATTCTTTGCCCGTATCAGCAGGGAAAGAAATTCCAGGCTTGTCTCATCCATATACTGGATATTGTCAAAAAACAGTACCACCAGCGCCTGCTCCCCGATCTCTTCAAAAAGTTTCAAGAGCAGATTTCTGGTAGCCCGGTAACTGTAGGATATGGTGGTATCCCCCATGACCGGCTCCTTCATTTCTTTGGTATTAAAAAGCGGAAACAAGTGCTCTGCCGCCTGCAGATATTTATGATCCAGGGCAAAATCATGTTTCTTCAGAAGGGAATTCACCTGCATCATTATGGTATTCCAGGGCTGCAGTACAATATTCTGTTCGTTTTCCAGACAGGCAGCCTTAAAGACAATTGTATTTTCCCCTGTGATCTCTTCCAGGAAACGTTCCGCCAGATAGGTCTTGCCCACACCGCTCTTGCCTGAGAGGAGCACGGATGTAGGGACACCGGACAAAAACTGACGGTAAGAAGCCTGGAGAAGCTGCAGTTCCCGTTCTCTTCCCGTACAGACTTCCCCTGATTGTTCCTCCTCCTTCTCCCCCTCCTCAGACCAGACATGGAGAAGATTGCGGTAAAGCTCCCGTATTTCCCTGCGGGGTGCTACCCGAAGTTCTGTATTCAGCAGATTCACAAGCTGCTGGTACAGGCGGATTCCTTTATAGTAAAGATGCGCACTTTCATAAATCTCCATCATGCGCAGATACACCCGCTCATCTAAAGGGTCCTCCTGCACATAACGCTCAAACAACGTCTCCCCCTCAGCCACGGACAGACCGGCTGCGTTCTGCATTTTGTCATAAATGGCTCGCAAAAATGCTTCCTTTGCCAATCCCCTCTTCATGGTCAGCCACTCTTCATAAGGGTAAGCGTTTTTTATATAAAATCCTCCCAGAAGCTCCTCCTGATAGAGCTTTGGTTCTCTCTCTTCCATAAATGCATCATAATCCACAAGAAAAGTAAGTTCCGGATTCAGCTCCAATGTCTGTCTTGTGGGTGAGGATACAAGATCTGTATGAAATATTTTGCGGATGGTGTACAGGGCATGGCGCAGATTCTTCTTGGCAGTTGCCTCATCGCAGGAATCCCACAAAAGTGCTGCGATCTGATCCCTTGTGGCTTTTTTCTCGATCGCCATATAGTACAGAAGTGCTTCTGCCTTCTTATAAGGCAGGATGATCTGTTCCCCATCCAGTAAAATATGAGGTGTCTGTAACACATATATCTGAACTGTTGACACAATTTTTCTCCTTTCCGAAAAAGCGGTTGCTGTCCACAGCCCTGCAAAACACAGTTCTGTAAACAGTGACACGCTTCGCGATACACCGATACGGAGCATTCTGCGCCATATCGTGCTGGTTGCCTCGGATAATGGCCTTCTCTGCACTCCATTCTATACAAAATCCCACATAAAGTAAAGAAAAAAGGCCGCTGCTTTGGAAATTTACCAAAGCGGCGGCCCAGCTGCCAGAAAATTTTATTCTGCTGTCTTAATTTTACAGATACCCAGTTTTGCGGCGGTATCGCCCGTACTCTGCACGGCAAGCGCTTCCTCCCAGTTTTCACACAGAAGCAGTTCGCCCTCTTTCACCGTATGTTCCGAAACGCGGATGCATCCTTCTCCCACATAAACAGCCAGAAGGTTGAAGATGCCCTCCGGATTTATCACACAGGATTCCCCGGCCTCCAGTATGGCTGCCTCCATCCTGCCCTCCGCACCGTTTTTCAGCATCAGGTTAAAGTCTGTCACTTTCCCGTAGCTGACTGTGGGCACGCCTCCATCAAAGCAGTCAACCTCATATGGCTCCAGCTCCGCTTTGGTGTTGACACCGTGGATCATATCCAGATGTCCTTTCAGGGTCATCAGATAGCGTTTTACTCCGGGCAGGCTTGTGAAACTGGATTTCTGAAGTTCCACTGTGGCACTGCTGATGCGTGCCTGAAAGCTGCCTTCCCTGTAATCCCCATCCTCCGGATAGAGAAAGAGCTGTGTTGTGGTTCCTCCTGACCAGACAGAAGTCTGATACTGCTCAGCGTTTCTTACAGTGATACTGGCACTCATGACGTTTTTCCCCTTTCTTTGCCCTCGGCTCAGGGTCCTTACAGAATTCCCTCTTCCGAAACAGGCTTCTTAAAAGCACCATCCAGCCCCAGGAAATGGAAAGGGCGGGAAATGCTGATAAAATAATCCCTTTAACGGGAGATATTTCCGTAAATGTAACCGGCCCGAAAAACATCACAAATACCACTACCATTATGAGCACCAGCGTTATCTTCTCCTTCATGGTGTTCGGTGGTGTCAAAAATATTTTCTGGAGATCCATCTCCACTCTTTCCGGTTCTTTTTTCATACGCTCACTACTCCTATGCCTTATGCGGATGTCCGAAGCAAGTTCCGGACATCCATACTATACAATAAGCGTAACAGTTCAGACAAGCTGAACGGTTACGCATCCAGCCATTAAAAAACGCTTCACGATGGGCTGGATGCCTGCCGACACTACTTTTTCATACGGTCAGCACAGTAAATGCGCAGACCTGCTAAATAGTTACCTATAAACTATACTGCAAAAACTCTTTTCTGTAAAGCAGCAGTAAAAACTCAGGCTTTTACCGGTTCTTCAATTACCTTAGGCTCCACATCTACCACATCATCCACATCCTCAATGATCTTATCAATGAAGAAGACTTTAAAGGTAGCTGCAAGCTGCAGCAGGAATATGGGCAGTACACAGAATCCGCCCACACCGGACAAATATTTCACACCTTCCACGCCCTGCTGTCCGCCGCCGAAGATTACCATAATGACGGAAATAATACCAATGGAAACGCCCCACACGATCTTCTGCCAGTTTGCAGGTTCCTCATCGTAGCTGGAACCCTCCGTACAGATCTGGGAGATGGTGGTGGACATGGTATCCGCCGTGGTTGAGAACGCCGCTATCATGGTGATCATAATTAGAGGAATGATGATAAAACTGATGGGCATCTTTTTCAGCAGTTCCCACAGACCGGACACCGCAATGCCGTTCTGTATGGCCCCGATCAGATCCGCCTTTCCGATATCCTGCCAGTTAAGTGCTGTTCCGCTCCATACAGAGAACCAGATCAGACCAAAGGTAGACGGCATGATCCAGTTAACGATCATAAACTGGCGGATGGTCCTTCCGTAAGAGATCATAGCAAAGAAGATAGCCATCAGCGGTGCATATGCGATCCAGCATGCCCAGTCAAACATGGTCCACCAGGTAACCAATGCTTCTCCGCCTACGATACCGGGATCAAGTCCCCAGGAAAGGAAGTGGTCGCCCCAATATCCGATACCGACATTCATCATATTCAGTATGTACACAGTCGGTCCTGCAATGAGCAGAAATGCAAGCAGCACATAGAAGATCTTGGAAGTTCCGTTTGCCAGCCACTTAATACCTTTATCAAGACCTGCCACAGACGCAATGGTAAAGGTAGCTGTTATGATGACAAACAGGGTAAACCACACAACGGGTCCCTGCTTGATGCCATAGGCAGCCTCAAGACCTGAACCGATCAGCGCAAGTCCCATACCCAGGTTACTGGAAAGTCCCAGAGCCAGGGCTACAATGGAAACCACGTCGATGACGCTTCTTATTGCACCGTATTTGACTCTCTGTCCAAACAGAGGAGTCAGGGAAGCTGCCACAGACAGTTCTTCCTTCTTGTTGAAATAAATGTAAGCCATTGCACATCCAACGATGGAGTACATTGCATAAGGGATAAAGGTCCAGTTATAGAACACACGTCCCATACCGAACATGGCAGCTTCCTGGGTCAGCGGCTCTATGCCGTAGCCTCCCAGCTCCCCGTAAATACTGCCGTAATAAATCATAACCTCATTGGCACCGTACACGATACATCCTGTAGCGATACCGCCTGTCAGCGTCATGGCGAACCATGAACCGAAGGAGTGCTTTGCTTTCGCATTACGCCCTCCGAACCTGACCTTGCCCAGTTTGGAAAATGTAAGGATAATAACCACAACCAGACAGAAAATAGCTACCAACTGATACAGCCATCCAAAACTTTTCAGGGACCATCCGAAAATAGCAGAGCAGACCTTGGTCAGCCAGTCATTTTTCAGGATTCCCAGAAGTGCGCCGCCGCCGATGATGGCGAATGCCGGTATAAATACACTCCACCGGACAGCTTTTTGTTGCTTCTTTTCTCCACTCATAGAATACCTCCTGGTAATATAATTTTTCCCGCAGCCGCCCGGTATATGGCAGGGCAGCCGCCTATGTAATGCGGACGGTTTCCCGCCGCTTTACTGCATTTTAGCATCTCGGCCAAATAGCCGCTTTTTTCCGTACATTACAGACTCTTCAGGAAATCATATGTCTTCTGGATATCCACAGACATGTTCCTGTCATTGTCCAGATACGGAACCTCTTTACGGTAAGATTCAAACAGAGGCCTTGTCCCCTCTCCAAGCTGTGGTATTTCTCTTAGATCCACGGCCTGTGCTGCATGCATCAGCTCAATGGCTGCCATATAATACAGGTTATCGATAATCTTCCGCATATTTGCTGCAGCCATAGTTGAGTTGCTGGCTGTATCCTCAATATGGCCTGCCATACTAAGGAAGTCAAGAGAGCATGGATTTGCATACATACGGTTCTCTGTATCCAGATAAGACACCGTCTTCTGTATGGTTCCGTAAGCTATGACAGCCCCCTCGGCAGGTGTCAGGAAACGGTTCAGCTTCGTAAATCCCGGGTCGCCGATCCTTAAGATCTGCTGGGAGATCATTTTTGACATATGAGCCAGTCCCGTGCTTGCCATCTCCACTGCCAGAACCCAGGTAAGCGGCTCAAAATTGGGGCTTCCGCACATCCTGTCCTCCTCCGGAAGCAGACAGGGATTGTCATCCGTGGCATTTAGCTCCACTTTAAGCTGCTGCTTCAGATAAGCCAGGGCATCCATCACAGAACCCGTTATGGCGCTCTGGCACCGGAAACTCAGCGGATCCTGAAGGGCTCTGCCCTCCCAGGGTTTCTCAAGATAGCTGCCTTTTAAAAGCTCCCTGCACTTTCTGGCTGACTCCATCTGGCCCTGATAACCGCGTTCCCGGTTTACGCTTTCGTCCATAGGGTCAAGCACGCCGTTCAGCCCTTCAAGCGCCAGACAGAATACCTTTCTGTAACGCTCAATAAACTGTTCCGCCTCAATGACTCCCATGGCTGCGAAAGCGGCTCCCTGGGCATTGGAGGAGACAATGCCCAGGCCGTCCTTTGGTCCCAGCTTCAGAGGTTTCAGACCGGAAAGTTCCAGCGCTTTTGCACTTTCCATGCGCTGATTCTGATAATAGGCCTCGCCTTCCCCGATAGCGGTAAGGCCAATGGCCGGGAGGGTTGCTATATCCGCTTCCCCCACGCTGCCCCGGCTCTTTATGACCGGATGCACACCCCTGTTTAAAAATTCCACATAATATTCCACGATCTCAGGAGCCACCCCTGTATGTCCGCAGAGAAAACCGTTTAACCGCACAGCCATTATGGTTCTGATCTCCGGGATACTGCACTCCGGTCCCACACCGATCATATGGCTTCTCAGCAGATTTTTATTGTATGCGTCATACCGGTCAGCATATACCACTTTGTCTTTGTTCCAGCCCACGCCTGTGTTCAGACCATAGACTGCAATACCGCGTCTGTCCAGCTCAAAGATCAGCTCTCTGGCTTTCTGTACTTTGGTCATAGCCTCTGGGTCCACTTCCACTTTTGCATTTTCTAACGCGATTTCTTTTATCTGGGAAATCGTCAGCTCACTTCCCGTCAGCCGAATTACCTTCTCCTGCATGTTAATTGCCCTCCTTACGTTTCTCTTCCAGATATGCCACTACCTTCTCCGGTGTGATGGGATAGCTTGCAAAACAGCTTCCCAGCGCATAGTTGATGGCATTTGCCACTGCCGGCCCAGGCGCCACCGCTGCGATCTCACCCAGGCTTTTCCCTCCGTATGGGCCATCCGGTTCCCCGTCCTCCACAAAGATGGAACGCACCCTTGGCATATCCGGTGCATTGATGATGTGATACTTGGAGAAGTTTTTGGTCTTCACCCTTCCCTTCGCATCATAGGAAATCTCTTCAAATAATGCCTGCCCAAGGCTCATCTGGGCACCGCCTTCTACCTGGCCTTCAGAGAGTGTCCGGTTCATGACCTGGCCCACATCGTGAACACAGAGCAGGTCCAGCACTTCTGTCTGTCCCGTGTATTTATCCACTTTCACCTCAGCAAAGGCACAGCAGTAGGAACCCGGATTGGACGGCGGCACATATTCCAGCTCTGTGTGCATGTAGCGGCAGCACTGCCTCTCATAATCAAGAGCGATCTGCTTATAGGGCTTTTCCTCCTCCTCACAGTAGAGGATACCGTCATCAGCCTTTATGTTCTCCTTCTTCCAGTGATACATCTGTACACATGCATTTTTCAGTTTGTCCAGAAGCTGTTCCCCAGCCTTCTGCACCGCACGCCCGCATACATAAGTCACCCGGCTCGCCTGTGTTCCGGCTGCGTCATAAGGAGTGACAAACGTATCTGCCTCATGCACTTTGATGCGGTACACATCCATGTGCAGTGCCTCTGCTGCGATCTGCTGCATGGTCATGACCGTTCCGCAGCCCTGGTCGTGAATTCCTATCTGTACTTCCACAGCTCCATCCGGATGAAGGGACATGATCACATTTGTAAATTCCGGATATGCTCCTTTATAGCCGTTTCCATGGGCACCGCAGGCCATGCCTACTCCGTAAGCATAGCGTTTTGTATCCTTCTCGTGAATATGTTCTCTCTTTTCCTTCCAGGAAAATGCCTCCATGCCTTTTCTGATACATTCCTCTAGCCTCACATTTCCCAGATTCGTTCCCCCTGTAGGGTCCTCATCCATGGGATGTGCAAAATTTTTCAGGCGGAACTCACAGGGGTCCATGCCAATAGCATTGGCTGTCTGGTCCAGATTCACCTCTGTGACAGCGTGGGCCTGGGGAGAACCGTATCCCCGGCAGGCACCGCCGGAAATAGTATTGGTATAGTAAGTCCGCACATGACAAGTCTGATTCTCGATCCGGTACATACGGAACAATTTCTTACAGTATGCCATTGCCACTGAAGCGGCATTGGTATAATAAGCGCCGCCGTCAATATCTGTATCAATCCTGCGGCCCCTGATGATACCGTCTCTGGTAACTGCAGTTTTTACACAGGTTTCGGACGCATTTCTGCTTCTGGTTCCCATGACTGCGTCCTGTCTGTCCATATACAGCATGACCGGACGTCTCAGGATCCATGTGGCAAATGCGCAGGCCGGCTCCACCACAGTCTGGCCTTTTCCTCCGAAAGAACCGCCCATCACAGCCTTGATGACCCGCACCTTGGAATAAGGGATCCCCAGCAGATGGCTGATGTGGTATCTGACCTGATATACGGTCTGGCAGGGTGTCCAGAGCACCAGATTCCCGTTCTCGTCGATTTCACTCAGTGCAATATGGGGTTCAATGGCACTGTGATGGATTTTCTGGGTACTGCCCTCCGTGCGGACAATGACCAGTTCCTCCGGCTCTTTCCCGTCCCCGGTAAGTGCCCCGTAATCCCCGCAGCTCACTTCTTTTTCAAAAGCCAGCATGCCGTCTGTTTCTCTGGCAGCAGCAAGACCTATGATGGGAGCTGCTTCGTCATAATCAATCTCCACAAGGCTGACCGCCTCATCCACGGCCTCCTTGGATTCCCCGACTACAAGCGCCAGATGATCACCCACATACCGGGCCTTCTCGCTTAAAATATACTGGTCCATAGGGGCATCCAGACAGGCTGACCAGTTATGAGGGTTATAGGTTATTTTTGGAACATTGGCGTGGGTAAAAACCGCCCGGATACCGGGCACCTGCTTTGCCTTTTCCGTATGGACCGTAATATCAGCATTTGCCTTCTCACTCAGAACCAGCCTGGCGTAAAGCATGCCGGCGATCTGCCTGTCACAGGTATACTGCGTCTTTCCTCTGGCCTTGTCGTACACATCCTCCCGGATGTAGTTCTTTCCTACATATTTTAGATCACGTTTCTTTTCTTCCGTCATCTGCCCGCCTCCTCTTCTGCCCTGCGAAGGTCATCCAGAATCTGGTCAATGACCCCGAAAGCGGCTGATTTTTTATAGTGCTTTGAGGGCCTGCCGGGGATGTTTTCCTCAATCTGCGCATACACGGCGTCCCGCACTTTTTCCTCATCACAGCCGGAAAGCATACAGCCTTCCAGGCACTCCTCTATCAGACGGGCACGGCTTGCTTTTGCGCCGACTGCCCCCAGGTATACTACAGGATGTATCATACACCCTTCTTTGATCTCTGTGCAGATACAGCCATTGATCTTTGATATGGTAACTGCTTTTCTGGCACCTACTTTCGCAAAACCTGACAGAGCCTTTTGTTTCCTAACCACAAACTTCAGGATAACTTCTCTCTCTCCAAGGCTGGTCTTCTCCAGGCCTTCCACAAAATCATCGATCAGACGTCTTGTCACTGTCCCGCTCTCATCCAGGATCTCCGCTTCTGCGCCGTAAGCCAGGAGCACCGGCGTAGTGTCTGAACTCTGGGACGCGTTGGCTATATTTCCCCCCAGGGTTGCCCGGTTCCGGATCTGAGTGGAACCTACCATGGAAGCGGCTTTTGCAAGAGCCGGTATCCATGTTCTGATAACAGGACTTTGCTCCAGCTCCGTCATGGTGACGCCTGCGCCGATGACAACCATATCCTCTGTCTCTGTAATCTGTGACAATTCCGGCAGATGCGTCAGGTCTATCAAAGAATAATGAAAATTTTTCTCTTTTCTCAAATGGATGACAAGATCTGTCCCCCCTGCACAGAGATAAGTGTTTTCGTCTTTTTCTCTCAGGGCACAAGCCAGCTCATCCAAATTATATGGTATGCGGAAACTCACTCGATCTCCCCCTCTCCCACGGCATTGACTGCCTTCACGATTTTCTCATATCCTGTACAGCGGCACAAGTTTCCTTCGATCGCTCTCTTTATCTCCTCCACTGTGGGGTGGGGATTTTCATAGAGCAGAGCCTTACAGGACAATATCATACCCGGTGTGCAGAATCCACACTGAATAGCCCCCATCCGGATAAACGCCTTCTGCAGCGCATCCAGCTCGCCGTTTTTCTCCAGTCCCTCAATGGTGGTGATCTCCCGGTCCATGACCTGTCCCGCAAAAACCGTACAGCTTGTCACAGCTTTTTTATCCAGCAGTACCGTACAGGCACCGCACTCACCTTCACTGCAGCCCTCTTTTACACCTGTCAGTCCGCAGTCCTCACGCAGAAAATCGAGCAGACGTTTTGTCGGCTCTGTCTCCTTCTCCACCTGTTCTCCGTTAATCATACATCTGAGCAGCATTCTATTCACCCTCTCCTGCTTTTTTCTTTTATCTATAACATTTCTTTGGTAATAGTTCAGACAAGCTGTACCGTTACGCATCCAGCCATTAAAAATCGCTTCGCCATGGACTGGATAAAGCTGGCACTACTTTTTTATACGGTCAGCGTAGTAAATGCGCAGACCTGTCTGATCTGTTACCTTCTTTGTGCGTTTTTTTGTCTGTCCTTTGTCTGATGAGACTATTGTATATCATTTCCGTTGAAAAACCGTTGAAATTCTTCTGGTTTTTTGTCTAATTTCCAAGAATCTCTTGACGGAAAACGTTTTTTCTTAAATAATGGGTAACAGACAGGAGGATTTACTTATGGAACTGACAAACAGTTACCTGGAGGAAGGATTTCCTTTCCGGGGACGGAAACGAAAGAAAATGGAAGAGTTTCTGGAAAAAAACGGCCTGACCTATGACGCAGAGATTGTCTATTCTGTCCTTCTGTGCAGAGAGGACGGAGAGATCATAGGCTGTGGTTCCAGACATGAAAATATCTTAAAATGTATTGCAGTAGACGCATCTTATCAGGGGGAAGGGCTTCTGCCTAGAATTGTCACACAGCTTGTCAAGCAGGCTTATAGCTGCGGCATCTCCCACCTGTTTTTATTTACGAAACCGGAATATCAGGTCATATTTGGTGATATGGGCTTTTATCCCATAACCGGGACGGATTCCATGCTCTTGCTGGAGAACCGGAAGGACGGCATTTCTCTTTATCTGGAGGAGGAACTGGCCCGCTGCCCTGTGGTGCAGGGCAAAGAGGCAGGGGCCATTGTCATGAACGCCAATCCCTTTACCTTTGGACACCGGTATCTGACGGAAACGGCTGCAAAGGCATGTGCATTGCTGCATGTCTTTGTGCTCTCCGCCGACGCCTCAGAATTTCCTGCTGATGTCAGGCTCCGTCTCGTTAGGGAGGGCTGTCAGGACCTTAAAAATGTGATCGTCCACGGCAGTTCCGAATATCTCATATCCCATGCCACCTTTCCCGATTACTTCCTGAAGGATAAGGCCGGGGCATCGGACAAGGCTGCAGAATTGGATCTGAAAATTTTCGGCGACTATTTTCGGAAGGCCTTTCATATTACAAAGCGTTTTGTCGGTGAGGAGCCGTTTTCCCCGGTGACCAGGGCATATAATGAACAGATGAAGCAAACCCTTCCCGCCTATGGCATCGAAGTGGTGGAGATACCCCGGAAGACATCCGGGGATACGGTCATCAGCGCAACCCTTGTGCGGGAAAAGTTTCTGGCAGGGGATACGGAAGCTGTGCGCCCCCTGGTGCCTGATACGACTTATCGCTATCTGGTATCAGATGCGGGAACTGCACTTAGAAAACAACTATTGGAGAGACAGTCATGAACCATACAGATTTATGCACAGGCACTGCCATCACCCTGCAGCAAGTGCTGGATGCCAGGGAACAGCGGGCAGCCATACAAAATGAAATGTTGAGCGATTTAGAGGGGGACGGGACTGCGCTTATCAGCTTCACCCTGAATATTGTAGGCCCGGTCAAAGTCTTTCCCTATACGATCCTGGCCTACGAAGCAGGCCTTGCGGCCATCCGGGAATGCCTTATGTGGCTGGAAGCAGATATCACAGGCTTCCGGGAAGTCCGGGAGAACACAGGGTATGAGGCTTTCTTTTCCATAAAAAAGGAACCGGGAATTGCGCATATCTGTAAAGGATATCTCACGGAACTGGAGGAGACACATCCTGTGGGACGTCTGTTTGACATTGATGTGCTTCAGTCTGACGGCATTAAGGTGTCCAGGGAAGCCCTGGGTCATGCGGGGCGAACCTGTCTTCTCTGTGATAAGCCGGCTTTTCTGTGCGGACGCTCCCGCACGCATACAGCACAGGAACTGGTGGAACGGGAAACTGCTCTTATCAGGGATTTTTTTGCGGAGCGTTTTTCCGTCCATGTGGGACTGCTGATGCAGAAGGCACTTTTTTATGAGGTAAACACAACTTTGAAACCGGGCCTGGTGGACCTTGTACATAATGGGGCTCACACAGATATGGACCGGTATACCTTCCGGGACAGTGCCTATGCACTTACTTCCTATTTTATTGAGACAGCCCGCCGGGGTATGGAGTTTGCGCTGGATGGGGGAAGTCAGGATGAACTGCCGGAACTGTTTGCCTCCGTCCGCCCGCTTGGCATGGCTGCGGAAACCGCTATGAGACAGGCAACAGGAGGGGTCAATACTCATAAAGGCATGATCTTCTCAGGCGGGATTCTCTGCTGTGCCCTGGGATATGATATGGCTTCCCGGTGGTTTTTGGGGGCCTGCCGTCTGAACGGATGTAGGAAATATGCAGATCCTGCGGAGGCATTCCAAGACTTGGAAACCACTGTCAAGCATATGCTGGTCCATCTTCTGGATGATTATGAGATACTCCGTACATCCGGGCCGTCCAAAGATGTGAGTCACGGGGAGCGCCTGTATATGCGATATGGCATTACCGGAATCCGCGGGGAGGCTCACCTTGGTTTTCCTACACTTTTTCACATGGGATTTCCTCTTTTTAAGCAGGTTCTGGCCCATGGTCATTCCATGAATGAAGCCGGGTGTATCGTGCTTCTGCACTACATGGCAGATACAGAGGATTCCAATCTGATCACCCGTTCCGGCTATGATACGGCGTGCAAGATACAAGCAGAACTGAAACGATTTCTGGAATGTGCTTCTTATGAGGAACAGCTCGCCGTAATCCCAAAACTGGATGCATATTTTGTACAGGAACGTATCAGCCCCGGAGGAAGTGCGGATATGCTGGCGCTCACTTATTTTTTGTATTTTATTGGGATTCTGCCTTGCAGATGGGATTAGCGGGGCTGTTTAAAAAAAGTTGTGATGAGGTAGGCATAGAAAGGATACCGATATGGAATTTGTTATTAGAAAAGCCGGGTATGAAGATATTCCCGGTATCATGGCAGTGATGAAGGATGCCCAAAAAGCGATGGAGCACCCGGAATGGTTTTGTTCTGATCGTGAAGAGTATATGAAAAAGCATATTGAGACATATGGCTTTACGATCGTGGCAGAGCCTGTTTCAGGTAGTTCTATTGCAGGTAATTCTCTTACAGGTGGTTCTCTTACAGGTGGTTCTCTTGCAGGTTTTTTTCTTATAAAATTTCCGGGGCTTTCGGAGGAAAATCTGGGATATTTACTGAATTATTCAGAGGAAGAATTGCAGAGAACTGTCCATATGGATATGGCGGTTGTGCATCCATCCTGGCAGGGAAACGGCCTTCAGTCCCGTATGCTCCGTAAGGCGGAAGAAGTGCTTGCTGATTCCCCTGTTCCGAGGAACCGGCTTCTTGCGACTGTACATCCTGACAACCGCTATAGCCTGCATAATATGCAAAGTAACGGCTATGAGATCGTAAAGACCGCTGTTCTCTACGGTGGTCTGCCCAGGTATGTGCTCCAGAAAATATTATAAGATCATTTTTAATCGGGTTTGTTATAATTTATCACTTTCTCCGCAAACTATATGCATGGAGGTGATAACTATGGAGAATGATTATCAGGTAGCTTCAATCTCAGAGGACTGTGTTTCTGAGATCAATGAACTTCAGAATAAGTTAAATAAAGAAACCGATAAGGATATTGTGCTTATCGCTTATCAGTCTAAGACAGACGATTAGCTTTGTTGTGTCAGAAGGGGCCTGTGCCCCTTCTGGTCATGACTTTATTTCTTTTCCCATCTGGGAATCTGCTGAGATCAGACGGCTGCGCCCTTCTGTCTTCACCAAATTTTCCAGCTCCTTCAGAGCATCTTTC
The DNA here is from genome assembly GCA_002270465.1 of Blautia hominis. Lineage (GTDB taxonomy): Bacteria > Bacillota > Clostridia > Lachnospirales > Lachnospiraceae > Blautia > Blautia hominis. Next base: position 75,839 of record NQOF01000006.1, on the reverse strand, counting down.
CCTATCCACTTCTGGGATTTACTTCCATTTTCCAGTAATTCATAAGCCAGCAGTACAGACTTTTCCTGATAGTCGAAATCTCTTTTTCCGATCTCTCTTAACGCCCACGATACTGATTTTTTTACGTGTTCTCTCTCATCATCGGAGTTCATCCGAATAAGCGCAAGGTAATGATCCAGAATATGGTTTTCCAGACTCTTTTCATGGATCGCTGCAGATGCCATGAGAGTGAAAGCAGCCCGTTTGGTGTAGGTCGCTTCCGAGTCACACCACTTTTCTATGAGTTCTTCATACCCTTTCATCTTGATGAGCAGATTCTTACACAGATGATCGCACAAATCCCAGGAGATGACATCGTACATAAGTGTCTCTGCCTCCTGCAGTGTAAGCTTCTTTTTATCCATGACCAGTACCGCAAGGAGTCTTGCCTCATGGTATCCCGTGTTCCACAATTCATAGGCCAGGGAATTGTCCCTGCCCGCTTTTTTTGCAAGCTTCCTGACATCTGCCGTAGACACACCGATACTGCATGTTTCGGGAATTCCGAGTTTTACTACATTAGCTTTGTATTTTTCTGAACTTAGTGCTTTTAATTCTGACAGGATTTCATTACTTGTCAAAGTATTTCCCCCTTTATATAGATATCATCTTGTAACTGTTTAGCACCCTTATGATCACATCTTAATGATCGCAGGCTGCCACCGGAATCACTGCAGGCTGCCCACCGGAATCACTGCCGACGGCCTCACCGGATGTTCCTGCAGAAACTTTTCCATCCACACCACATCAAGCCACTGTCCGTTTTTATATCCGCATTTTGTAAAATGTCCTACCGTCCGGTATCCCATTTTTTCATGGAATCCGATACTTTCCGGATTTGGATATGTAATGCAGGCATTGGCATTGGTTATGTTCTGTTTCCTGAGAATATCTTCCAGCGCTGTGTAGAGCCGACGGCCTACGCCTTTTCCTCTGGCATTTTCCTTCAGATAAACGGTGGTCTCCACCGCCCAGTCATAAGCGGGCCTTCCCTTAAAAGGGGATGCATATGCATAGCCAATTATCTCACCATCCTGTTCTGCTGCAAGGTATGGATATTTTTTCAAAGTTTCTGTCATTCTTCCTGCAAATTCTTTCGCGGAAGGCACCTGATATTCAAACGTGATACAGGTATTTTTTACATATGGTGTATAGATTTCCAATAAAATCTCAGCATCCTCCGGCTCTGCCATTCTTATGTGCAGGCCATTTCTCGTCTCATTCACAAGCTTTCTCTCCCTTTTATAATCAAATGTGGTGTGTGATCTTTTAAATAGTCTGCCAGCTCCTTTGAATCTTGCACTTGCTGTTCCAGTACAATGCCGCCAAAACCAAGGTTATCCATAGTATGGATCGGCCTTCCTCAATATGATTTCGTTTTCAGAACCATGGGACATCATACTCTTCAATCTTCCCCTCTTCCGCATTCACAGAGTAACCGGCCGCAGTGTCTGATTTTTCATTATACTTTTTATACATGACAAATAGTAAAGATTCCCCGTCATCTGACACTCTGTCGTATACCACAGTCACCTCATACGGAATATCATTTTCATTTGCATAAGCAGCCGTATCCCCGCCCAAAATGGCGTAAAAGTTTCCCTTCGCATTATATGTTTTTTCCGATGTTGTGAATTGTTTTGAAAGCTCATTCTCATACAAATAGTCGTAAGCCTCCTCCACACGATTGGCATAGTTTTTGTTTTCTTCCTCCGTATCCTGCGTTATCTGGTCCATCCTATCATTCTCCTCTAGGGAGTACAGTAACGCATTGTAAGTCTCCTCCAGGGTCTCTTCTACATTCTCAGCATCTGTATAGTAATCTCCTCCCCTTTCCTCATTCGCAGACTGTTTCTTGCCTCTAAAGTTGAGACTGTATACACTTTTGCTCCCTTTTATCTCGATTTGTACCTGCAGAGTACCGGGGAATTTTTCAAAAATGGGATCTTCTATGGCATCGGAAATCATTTTTGCCGCCTCTTTTGAAACCTGTTTAAGTTCCGCTTCACTCTTCATAATGAGATGGTTTTCACTCCACTCTGTACGAAATCCCTCTGCCTCATATGTCTCTTTAAAATAATACGTTTCAATGTTTTCTATAAAATCATCTGCGACTTCGCTGCCCGAAACAGTAGGATATCTGAGGATATGAACTGCTGCCATAGGATATTTTTCCGTCATATATGCCCCGGATCTTTTCTCAAACTGCATGTTATATTTCTCCTCCAGCAGCTTGATATCCCTCTCCTCGTCCCACTCAAATTGTTTCCTTCCAAAAAAAGATATCTTGTCCCAGTATGTATAATCTGACGAATCACCGCCTGACGGTTCTTCCACACAGAGCATACCGGAACCAATATCATGCTCCTCGGGAGATTTGAGCAGAAAGTAAACAAATCCCGCTAAAAATACGATCACTGCCAAAACAGCATAGATAACCGTCAATACCACAGCCACCACTTTATACTTTATCCTGGTCAGATAATATCCGATCAGGAGGGCGGGGAAGAGAAAGGCCAAAGCCCATAGAAGAGCCTGCACCCACATTCTGAATTCAACCCCAATTCCCCGCAGAATAAATTTAGCAAGGCCGAATCCCATTAAACTCCCCAAATAAATGATCCAGGGAAGCGCATATTTTGTCTTACGTTCCATGTTTTCTCCTTGTTTCCATCCACGCACGGTAATTTCACAGAGTACGACCACATTTGCAATCGCTCACGCCCCCAAAAATACCGTTTCCAGCGTCCCATACTTTATACCGTTTTGGATTCTGACGGCATATTCATGGCATAAGCTGTCAAAATACGGAACCCACTCCTGTCTGCCTGATCTTTCAGCCAGGATCCGTAATAGTGTTTTCAGTTTTCCCTCCGTTTTTTGCAGGTTATCACCTGAAAAATACTGTTCTGCCGCCTCTATATCCTGATCAGAAAGTGAAAGCTCCATAAGCCGCCTGTCAGCGATCATACATCCAAATGCGGTGACAAGCACCATCTCACTTAGGTTTCCCATATATGAGGTGCCTGTTCTGCTCTGCACCTGCTTCAAAAGGCGTGTCACTGCCTGTTCCGGAAAACATTCCAAAAGTCCTTTCTCCACTACTATATCACATAAATATTGATAAATGATATCAATTCCGCACATTTCCCCACGAAAATTCACAGTTGGATAGTCCAGTGTCAGCAAATGGTCCTGTGGTCGGAATCTGGCATCATAGGCAATAAAGAACGCAGGCATTCCTTCCAGCAGAGTCCCCCTGTAATTACTGCAGCCGTAATCGCAGAAATCTCCAGTCAGATCATTATAGATTTCTTTTGCCTTATGGACTTTCTCCACCACCCTGTCATAACCGATCTTATATGCATCCTCCGCCTTCACCGCATGTTCTGACCGCAATGCGCCGGCAGTGATTTTTTCATATTCCCGTACGCAATACAGCACAGCCTCCATGAGCATCTGAGCAGTTTCATACGTCACAGAACTGCTCTCTTTGGAGGTGTATTTATCTGCAAGCCATGCCGTCAAAGGCAGTAATTCTTCCAACGGGTATTCCATATATATTCCCCTTCCTGTCATATCTGTCCTTTACTCCTACTCCCAAAAAAGTTCCTTCAAAACAGACCGGTAAAGCTCCGGGTCCCAGCGCTCCTCCTCGCTGAGTTCGTCATAAGCATCCGCACCGCCGGTTTTTATAAATCCCAGATTTCCTTCTCGGACAGCCCTTGAAAAACGTTCCAGGCAGGTATTTTCCAGATAATCCAAATCTCCAAAACATACAGATTCATACTGCTGTCTCATGAATGTCATCAGTTCATCATCTGTCAGCTTGTCCTGAGATTCATTTTTAAAGCGGTAAAAAATATCCTGCAGCCTTGTTAATGTGGCAAGATACGTGTCCTGGCTGATATACTGAGAATCACAGAAGCTGTAGATGATCTTATCCAATATTCCTCTGCCAAATTCCACCCTTCCATACTTTTTCAGGCTGTTATTCCTGCTTACGATCAGCTCTTTTGCCTCCTGTTCGGAAAGGGCAAGCCCAAATTTCTCCGTCCTCTGATTGTAGGCGTCCAGCATTGTCAGTTCATCCTTCTGCCGCTTCTTAGTGAGCATCTCAAAAATCTGTTTTTCCATGGCAATTCCTCCTGTTTTTCCTGAGGCCGACTTTCCCTGTGCAGGATTGCCGGGCTTATGCAGCACTGTACTGTTATTCTGCAGCTGCCCCTGGCTGATGACAGCTTCTTACGGGGCAGACAGCATTACGCTTTACAGGCCGGCCTGTAAATGGTAACGCTCATTATAACCCTGCCGAAATATCAATACAAGCCTTGAAAAAACCCGGTTTTTGTGGTAATATAATGATGAAAAAGGAAGCAGAAAATTGATCTGCTTCCTTTTTGTTCTGCCACTCTATTCTTTCGCTTTCAGTGCTTCCACCATATTAATATGGGGGATTTTCCTGGACACAGCAAGACTGATGAGCCAGGACAGTACCAGAGTTCCGGCGGCACTGAAGAGCCAGGATATTCCTCTTATATATATTGGCACATCCATGGAATCCGGAATCGTGGACAGCATATACACCAAAAGTCCGTATCCTGCCGGAAGTCCCAGAAGTATGCCCGCAGCAGAAAGCCACACATTTTGCTCAATCATAACATTCTGGATTTTCCTATCTCCAAACCCGAGAACCTTCATGGTGGCAAATTCACGGTATCGTTCCAAATAAGAAAGTACGCCCAGATTATAGAGCATGACACCGCCCAGAATCACAGCCCCTAAAACCAGCAGCGCGATCATCATGATCATACCTTCCATCATGGAATCTATCCCCTTTGTCAATTCACCCTGATGAGAAATACTGCATTCTTTCTCATATCCTCCGAATCCCTTTTGCGGCTCCACTCCGATGATAGCCGCAGGTGCATAAGTTCCCCCGTTCTTTTCAAAGGCTTTTCTCATGATCACAATCCCCTGGCTGAGTGGTGTACGGATAATTGCCTCAATTTTTGACTCCATCCATTCCCCATCTCCCGACGGTTTCCACGTAATGGAATCCCCCTTTTTTACACCCAGGCTGTCGGCTGTTTTCTTTGATAAGGCTATTCCCTCATCAATCCGGGTAAAGGTATCCAGGCTGTCGGCCAGTTTTATGTATCTTGTACTTTCCGGCACGGTAAGTCCGACTTCTTTCTCTTTTTTCCCATTCTGAATGACTGCCATGCCCTCCATCAGATATTCCCCGTCTGTGCGTAAAAGCAGCTCTTTCTGTCCCTCCTCATCCGGCAGATCTGTAATCTTACATTCATAATCCTGCTGTTTTGTAAAAGTCCAGTCCGACAGATTCCGAAACGTATCATACAGCGAAAACGCGCAGAACAAAAGTGCTGTACATCCTAAAATACCGCATAATGTCATAAAGCTGCGCAGACGGTTCCGCTCCACATCCCTCAGGTTCCAGCGGCTGGAAAAAGGAAGATGCCTGCAGATCTTCGGTAAATGGGCAGTCCTTTTCACATTTTCTTCTCCGTAAAGGCACTCCGATGCATTCTCCTTCAGATATTTTCTGCATATGACAAAGCTGACTGCCACACAAAAAAGTGTGCAAAACACAGGAAGCAGCAAATAAACAGAAGGAAGATAACCGCTCCAATGGGGAAGCACATACACGGTCTTCATAAACGGATAGATAATTTCCGGCATCAATCTATATCCAAGGACACACCCTGTAAATGCACCGCAAAAGCATATAATCCCACTGTGGGACAGGTAATGAAAAAGCAGTTTTGTTCTGCCGAATCCAAGTGCTTTTAAGATTCCGATCTGAGTTCTCTGGTTTTTCAGCATCCTGTGCATTGTGGTCATAACGATCATCACGGCAATCAATAAAAATGCGGAAGAGAAGGCAGAACCAATGGTTTTATGCTGTTTGATCTCATCCTGTACCATAGAAACCGTTGGATGATCTTTTGCCTGTATTACTGTCAGATCCGGCTTTGCAAGGATTTCCCGAATCTGTTTTCTGCTCTCTTTCTCCCGTGTTTTAACGGCTATCTGATTAACGGAAAACAGGTTTTCGTCCGGCAGTATTTTAGGACTTGCCCACACAAATCCGTAAATGCTGTGGTCAGGCATCATATCACCATCTCGGACGCCGTAAATATATTCCGGGCTGTCTGCCAGTCCCAGCACACGCCCGGTAATCTCCATCTTCTGATAAGTAAGGTGCAGTTCGTCCCCCACGCGGATATGATTTTCTTCTGCAAAAGAGGCGTCCAGCCAAACACCCTTTCTGCTGCTGTCAAAGGGGATCCCTTCCCTTATATACAGTTTGGATATGTTATTTGTTTCTGCAAAATAACAATCCAGTACAATATCATCCCCGCCTTTTAGACCCATAGGAACTGCCATTCTGCCTTCTGCTTCATCCACTCCGGAGTCTTGCCTTAATGCGCTTAATTCCTCCTGTGAAAATGCTGTATCAAACCCCCAGGCATCTGCCAGATTTTGTGACTGTATATAGTCATCAAAGTGTTTTTTCATGCCTCCCCATTCTCCTGTAATGCCGGAATAGAGAAAACATCCAAAAAACATCATGAGAAAGACAGCCGCAAACTGCACCTTGTTTTTCCCAATATCCCGCAGCATTTTTCTTACCAGCATCACCATTCCACCTCTTTCATACTGCATGGGTCCGCATTGCACTGAATCTCTTTTATCTCTCCGCTTCTGACATGTATGACTCTGTCTGCAGCTCTGGCAATATTTGCGTTGTGGGTAACCAAAAGTACCGTTTTCCCCTCGTCCCTGCTCAGTTTCTGAAGTTCCAGCAAAACCATACACCCCGTCTCTGCATCCAGTGCACCGGTGGGTTCATCACAGAGAAGGATATCCGGATTTTTTGCGATGGCTCTTGCGATGGATACCCGCTGCTGCTCCCCGCCGGAGAGCTGTTCCGGAAACTTTCTTTCATGTCCGCTAAGTCCAACTTTCTGAAGTGCTTCACTTGCTCCAAGTGCATCTTTTTTCAGCTCCCGCATGAGCTCTACATTTTCCTTTACTGTCAGGGTTGGGATCAAATTATAAAACTGAAAGACAAACCCCACTCTTTTGGCCCGGTATTTTGAAAGTTCTTTTTCGGACAGTTTGGCGATATCTTCCCCTGCAACCAGTATCTCCCCTTCGTCTGCCCGGTCTATGCCCCCAAGCAGATTGAGCATGGTAGATTTCCCCGCACCGCTGGCGCCCAGTATGACCACAAATTCCCCCTCTTCTATGCCAAAAGAGACATTTTTCAAGGCGTAATTTTGTTGTTGTCCTGCCTTATAATATCTGCTCACATTTTTCAGCTCTACTATTTTCATTCTTCCTCTTTTCTGTTACTCATAACGCCTGCACACAATACTTTAAAAACCTTGATAAATTCTTTTTTAGACTCCTCTGTACCCTTGTGTTCTGATAATACGTGGCGCACGCAGGCGATAAATGTGTTCATAATGATATCCACATAAGCGGAATCATCGTCATCCATCCCCAGATGCCATGCCAGGTGCTGCTTAAATTTGTGTATGGCATCATCCCTGATCTTCACAAAATGTGTTGTCCTGAGGTCAAATAATATCACCAGCCTTTCATCCAGAAGACACTGCATCTCATGATAATCCATCAGATTATCCAAATCCCCCAGAAGTTCCTGCATTTCTGCCATTGTATACAGATCATCCTGCAGTTTCACATGGTCGTCTATCATTTTCTTGACCTTTTCAACAGGTTCCCGCAGAAGCTCTTCCAGAATGGCTTCTTTATTTTCATAATAATGATATATATTTCCCAGGGTTGTGTTGGCTTTTTTTGCAATTGTGCGCATGGAAGCACCCTCATACCCGTGAATGAGAAATTCCTTCTGCGCAGCCTCCAATATGGTCTTTCTGATTTCGTCTTTTTTAGTCTGCACGCCCTGTCACCTCCTGCGAATATGATATCCGTTTTTTAGTGCGGTTACAAGAACCTAACGCTTATAAAAATCAAAACTTAACGACTGTTCATTTTTCTTGTCGAAACCCACTACATTTTATGTTATTCTTATTTTAGTAACGAATTAAATAGTTCCAAGTATACCGGGTTTATATAAATACCCTCTCTTATGGAAATAAATCTCCAATAAACGAAAGGATCATTATGGAAATAATTGTTCACACAATGGAATATAGCGGTGAAGCCATCCATTCTCCTCTGATTTTAAGAAATTATCTTAGCAGTGATTATAGCCAGTATCAGGAAATCTATAATGAATGTTTTTCCGATATGCGTACTGCTCTATGCTTAAATCCCATAAACTGCTGTGATACAGAAGCTGACTTGATACAAAAACACCCTAATGTTTTTATTCTCGAAAAGAATCATAATCTCATAGGTTCCGTTGCCATTCATGGAAATGAAATCGATGATCTTATAGTAGCAAAACAATATCAAAGAAAGGGATATGGTGAACTACTGTTAAAATTTGCAGTCTCTTTTTTACAAAAAAATAAGGTCTCTCCTATCCGCCTTCATGTTGCCGACTGGAATCAGAGAGCCCTTAAAATGTATATAAAAAATAATTTTAAAATTATACATACAAAAACGATCAATTAATTATAATCTGTTCCTTTTTTCCGCTGTCTTAATATTACATATATCGCCAACATCCCTGCTGCCAATCCACAAGGCCCGGATGTAACCACCGGGTGCTTTGACAAGCTTTGTGCTGCCGCTGTTATAGATACTTCCTGTACCGCTGAGGGTTACCATCTGTTCTGTTATTCCCTGCATCATACTAAAAATATTGTTCATATCATTATTATAGGATGACATTGCATTCTGTATATCAACCATATTTTGCCGTACATCTGTAACGGATTCTTCCAGACACCACTCCAATACCGATACATTTCCTGTCCAGTCCTCACTACGCTTCAGAATTCTGCTGCGCATAGCCCGGCTATTTTACAACCGGGTGTTCCTGGGCATATTTCCTTCCGTAGGAATGCAGCTCATCCATAACTATGCTGTTGTTCCACTCTCTGAAACAGATTCCGTTTGGTATGGACGGATAAAATCTTCCGCCGGGACAATAGGTATCAATGGCTCTTCTGACTTCCGCCCGTATTTCCTCCTCCGTGATATTCTCGATATCTACTTTCGGACCGTCAATACCGCCGACCATAGCAAGTTTACCCTCTGTCACTCTCTGGATTTCCACAATATCATTCTGCGCAATGGCACCCTGCCAGATATCCACACCGATCTCTACCATATCCGTAACAATAGGCTGACAGATGCAGTCTGCATGATGCATGTAAATCATGCCGCACGCGTGAATGGTATCCGCAATTTCTCTCTGCAGAGGCTTAATGATTTCCCGCCACACTCTTGGAGGAAGAAAGACATTTTGTTTGGAACCCCAGTCATCGTGATAGAAGATTATATCAGGATGAATCTGCTCTGCCACCATTTTGATATATTTGATCTTATAATCAGCAATTACCCGGAGCAGTGCTTTCATTTCATCCGGATATTCCAGATAATTCACCAATGCCTCCTCCATGCCCATCAGATGGTGCGAACGCTCAAAAAGGCCGCCTGCACACATAAAACCTACAAATTTTTCCTTCCGATCCACTTTTGCAGTCTCTTCTTTCACCAGTGTCCAGTCCAGATGTTCCAAATCCGGTACGGTAAGCTGTTCTTCCCACTTTTCAATATCCTTGATCACCGCATTTTCCCTGTTTACCCTTGGATGTGGGCCGGGGGCACCTGGTTTGAAGATGTAAACCGTACCCCAGGAATCCTTATGCTCCATCCCATCCTGGGGACACATATCTCCCATGAGGACAGGGTCCGGCACCAGCACAATCGCATCCATCAGATCACCGTAAAAATCAGGCTGTTGCCTGTTATAAACCGCCATTGCATTTTCCCGCAGATTCATATTGTTATTTCCTCCTTTATCCTTTGCTTTTCGGTAATATTCCGTACCTTCACGGTTACGTTTTCGTACTATTTATAGTTCTATTGTATAGCAATCCTTGTTTTCAGAAAATGTACAGACTGTACCTATTTTTTCTGTCCCTATAGGCACTCTGCCCATTCTTTTTCTTGACAAATATATTTAGAAATTATAATATTTTGACAAAGGAGGGCGTTTCTATGAAGATAAATCTGGATATCATCGCAGAAGAATTATCTGCTTTTTCTCCCCGCAGGGCAGGCAGGAAAAAAGCAGATACAGCCATAAGAAACCTTCTGGGTGTCGGCCTGTATCATCCCCAGACATCCATGTCACCTGAAATCTGTTATGCCGCAGCCGCAGACAGCATAATAGATACTTTTTGCTGCCCTTCAGGCATCACACTGGCCGTGATCGGAGCTGCAGATGAATGTCTGCTAGACAGTGCCGACGCAGAAATCCTTATACTGGATGGCGGAAAAGCACAGTGCACATTCAGTCATATTTTCAATGCATTAAACTCTGTTTTTCTGAAATATCAGGCAATCGATGCGCAGCTTAGTTCTGCTGTCATGAAAAATGTCCCGCTCCAGGAGATATTGAAAATCGGTGAAGCTCTTTTCGGAAATCCGCTTATTCTTTTTGATAAAAATTACTGTATCCTTGGGGAAGCGGACCCGCGCCTGGAAAAGCTGGAATTGGTCTGTGATAAATGGTCCGATTCTCTAATGCTCTCCATAGATACCGTCAATGCCATCAAAACCTCACCGGAATACCGCAGAGCTTCCGCCTCCGCTGATGTCTGTTTTGTGTCGGAGGAATATTTCGCCTACAATACCCTATTTGCCCCGGTAAAAGGCAGCGGTTCTCCTTTGACCATGGCAGTTATGGAAACAGATTGCCCACTTACCCAGGTGCACCGCCAGCTGGCTGTATACTTTTCCGGTATCCTTCGTCTTGCTCTGGGGAGAAACCATTTGAGTTCCGGACATTCTCTGCGATTTGAGGATTTCTTGAAAGAACTTTTATATGACACACAGATTGAACAAGCTGTGATAGACCGCTATCTGCTGGCTATGGATTGGAAAAACGGTGACAACTATCTGCTGGTAACCTTCCAGACAAACCGCTTTGACAAAATCAATTCCATATACAACAATATCTGTGTAAATATTGAAAAACAGATTCCGGAGAGCTTTGCCTTTTACTTCGAGGACAATTTGCTTGCTGTCATCAATCTGGACCGTGCGCGCATGTCAAAAACAGATGCGGTACACATGCTCTCCATTTTTCTGAGGGAAGGGCTGTTTCACGCTGGGATCAGTTATATTTTCTTTGATTTCAGTACATTTTCCAGTTATTATAAACAGACATTAGGGGCTTTGGAAATGGGTGAAAAATATAGCCCTCATGAGTGGTGTTATGATTTTGAGGATTATGTACTGCACTATTTTATGCATTACGGCACAAGCCGCATTGACGGCAGACATCTGTGCCATCCAGGGGTGGTGCAGCTTTATGTTTATGATTTAAAGAATAAGACGAACCTTCTGGAAACTTTAAAGACATACCTGGAATGCGGAGAAAATGCGGTTCAGACAGCACAAAATCTTTACATTCACAGAAACACACTGTATCAGAGACTGAAAAAAATAAATGGCATTATCCATACCAATCTGGATAATGCCAATATAAGGCTTTTTATTATGATGTCCTACACGTTTGTGGATTTGCTGGGGTTGAGTCCTGTGGAATCTTAGTGTGTCTGAAAATCACGTTCAGCAAGCCGTGCGTCCCAATTTATAGCTATATGGCTTTGCTCAAAAAGATGTGGAACCTTAGCGCCGATGAGGGAGGACGCGGACGGCGGTCTGTGTTTCCCGAATTGGATGCAAATGTAATGCAAAGTGAGGCGTGCAGATTGTCGGAATGAAGTTTCGGTTACGTTCTAAGCCATACTCTCCCAGTCTCTTTTCAGCATACGGTATTCCATACGGGTTTTCATTTTGCCGTCATGCCACTCATAATCCACATGCTCCGCCTCTTTGATCAACCCGCATTTCTGCATAACGCGCTCGGAACCTCTGTTCTCTTTGAGGCATCCGGTGGTGATGCGGTATACACCATCTGTTAAAAAGGCGAACTCCATAACCTTTTTCAGTGCTTCTGTCACATAACCACATCCCCAGAACTTCGGATATGTAAAATAGCCCAGATGAACCATTTTTCCCACTGGGGTTATATCCGTGACCGTATAACCGATACTTCCTATCTGTTCTTTTGTATCTTTTTTCTGCATGTGTAGAAAATACCTGTGCCTGTCCTCTTTTTGCATATCAAGCAAAATTTCCTTAAACCCCTCCTCCGATTCCTGACGGGAGTGGTGGCGGATATCCTGAAGGTAATACATTACCTGTTCATCTGCCATAAGTCTGCTGTATTCTTCTGCATCGTTTTTTGTATAATCTCTTATAATGAGACGCTCTGTTTCCAGGTATATCATATCTGCTTCTCCCGTATTACTACTTTGTGTTTCCATTCCCTTTTAAAGACACCTGTTGGTCTACCGTTTTATTATCAATAAGATAATGCATATCTACATCACATTTTTACAAGCTGGTTATTTCAATCTTTTCGTCGCAAAGCTGAAACATCCTGCTTCAATAATTTAACGGTGCACCGTCCGGAGTAACATTTCAATTCACTACTACGCGAAGCTGAGGACCCTAGATTTCTGGGCGGAATGAATCACTACGATAAATTTCAATTCACTTCAGCGCGAAGCTGAAGACGACAACCTCACATCTGCATTTACAGTTATGCACATTTCAATCCACTTCAGCGCGAAGCTGAAGACCCTGCACTGGAGGCAAGAGCCGCTTAGTGGGAACATTTCAATCCACTTCAGCGTGAAGCTGAAGACGTGCAAAGGAATGTGCCAAGTGTTGGAATGACTGGAAATTTCAATCCACTTCAGCGCGAAGCTGAAGACTACGGTTATGAAAAAACATTACCGCGCATAAAAATTTCAATCCACTTCAGCGCGAAGCTGAAGACGATTATCAGCCGGCGCAGCCCAGGACCATAATATTATTTCAATCCACTTCAGCGCGAAGCTGAAGACCCCTTTCCATCAAACACAAGTATATGATTCTGCTATTTCAATCCACTTCAGCGCGAAGCTGAAGACAGCAAATATAACCAATTCCACCTCTCACCTAATACATTCCCTTATACAAATCCGCCAACACTTCCCATCCCCTTCTCCTTTTCATCCCCAAAAACAAGTCATAAACCATATTTTTACAACTACATATCGGTGCGAATCCCCCCACAGATTTATGTTCGCTTACCTTTCGCACCATTACACATGATTAAATTATAACACGCCCCAGTCCATTATTCCACAAATACATTGCCTTTTTCTCCCCACCAGCCCTTCAAAAATATTTCTCATATCCCCCCTCCGGAATTTCCCCTTCAAGCCCCAGCACTCTGGGCCACAGGCCTGTTTCTGCGACTATGAATCCCATTATCATTCCCATATGAGTATGCAGATGTCTGTGCTGCGCCAATATAAGTGTAAATCCCGTATACTTACACCCCTCTGGGCTTTCCAGCAGTTCCTCATCCTTTAATTCCTCTATATACCTTTTAATCTTCCTCTCCACCCAAAAAAAGTAATCATGAATCTGTTCACGTGAAATCTCCTTCTCTGTCACCACATCCAGGTTATTTAAATCCTTCACATGAAACCCCGGTTCCTTATATCCTGTATCATTTGGATTCATAAACCACAAGTCCAGGGAGTGGAGCATATGATACACATGTTTCCACAGGGGCATCCCGCAATACTCTTTTCCCCAAATGTCCTCCGGGATACATTTGATCACATTGCCAACTTCCCACAATGCCCTATTAGTCTGTTCCCTTATGATCTCCGAATATCTTTCCTCTTCCAATGCTGCTAAGTCCCTCCCTTGTAGCTATTCAGTAAGTCTGCGCATTCACTGCGCTGACCGTAAGAAAGTGTTCCACGGCCAAGCAAAAATCCCATCGCCAAAGGCGATTCTGCATGGATCTTTGCCGTAACTGTGAGGGTACTCAACTGTTACCCTCCCTTATAGATATCTGTCCATAATTTCATTCCTGCGCATCCACGTCACAGACTCTCTAAGTGCCTGAACAGTCTTCGTCTCCAACACACATCTGCATTTATTTCTCCCGGCAGCTTTGAATCTCTCTGCCAAATCTACTTCCCCAGTCCCCAGGGCCAAATGGTTTCGCCTTCCTATTGCATCATGCATATGAAAATGGGCTAATTTCTCCTCGTGCTCCAGAATGAACCTCTCGTCCTCCATAGCATCCACATAAGAATGTCCCACATCCCAGGTCAGAGAAAACACCCTGCTCTCCAGCAGGTATTCCACAGCCTCCCTCTGAAAGTTGGTAAAACCATCTGTATTTTCAATAGAAATCAATACCTCCGCATCTTTACACACATTCTCACATATCTTCCTGAATCTGCGGATCCCTTCCAGATACCATTCCCTATACTGCTCGAACAAATAAATCTTTCTGTCCGGCAAAGTAAAATACACCCCTTTATTCATATGCATATTAATGATCGGACAGCCCAGTTCCTCTGCAATCTGAATGGTACGCCTGACAGTATCAAGATACGCCTCAGCAACAGCCTCATTGAAATCACAGACATTCAAATTCTCATCCAAATGAATAGTATAATAAATACCATATCTCCCTGCCAGTTCCATCAAACTATGAATATCCCCAATCTTATCAACCTGATACATAGGCATATTCATATTTAGCTCTAAAAAGTCCAGCCCCAATTCACTGCAAAGCTCTGCATTCTCCTCTAAATTTCTGTTCTCTATTAATGTTGGCATTCCAAACTGCATAACGCGCCCCTCCTCTGCCCTATCAAAGCTCTCTATTAACCCCGACTATTCAGAATACAATCGTCTCACCAGCTCATCATACCCGGAACTTCCATCCAGTATATTTTTATAGGTACTTACCCAGCAAGGCTGGAACCCGGCCCGAAACGCTGCAGCCTGAGAGGCCGGATTGGATGATGCTGCACAGTAAATAGGAACGATATTCCTATCAAGAATACTGTACATCAAATGATTTACCAGCACAGAGGCCAGCCCGCCTTTTCTATATTTTTCTTTTACATCCACACCAATTTCCCATACCCGCTCAGATTCAATGGAAGCTCCCGCAAGGCCTGCGATTTCACCGTCTCTCTCCGCATAAAATACTATATAAGTGCCGGTATTCCCGTCTGCATCAAACATCAGCGAATTGTCAAACTCTTTGATCCCCTGAAGTTCCAAAAGTCCTTCCCCTTCCAGCATTCTATAGGTATACTCCGGCAGCATCTCTTTTCTCCTGCTCTGCTTTACATCCGGAATAAAATAAACAGACTGTCCATAAAGCAGAGGACACTCAAATATCTCCTCCCTGCTCTTTCCTGTAAGCAGCCGCTCTGCCTCTTTCAATACAGAAGAAGACACCGCCGCAATTATGGCATTTTCCATGCTGATCACTTGAAAAAACGGTTTCTGGTACGCCTCGGCCCTGCTCCCCACCACATGAAAAACAAGTCCTTTCTGCTGAAAAATATCGACTCCGCATTCTAAGAAATCCGCAAGATGTTCTTTTATAACCTCTGTTATTTCCTTTTTATCCATCTACGTTCTTCTCCACCCAATATCTCATATCTGTATATACGGATGTATTCTCTTTAAACTCCAGTTTTCTGTAAAGCTCATAACCATCCTTTGTGGCTTTCAGATCCACATAGGTAACACCCGCTTCTTCGGCCTTTTTCAGAAGCATTTCCATCAGCCTGTACGCCATCCCCTGCCTTCTGTACCCGGGTTTCGTATATACATTGAACACAGTTCCGACCTTCCCGCTCAAACAATCAGGCATTGCCGGCCTTTCCGCAATCATTAGAAAAGCAGAGGCGGCCATATTCCCACATCTGTCCACAGCCGTAAATGCATATAAATCCTGCCCCAGATGACTTTCAAAGTATCTCAAAATCTGCCTGCGCATTACGGCATCCTTCTCACAAGCCAGACATCCATGCTCAT
This sequence comes from Blautia hominis, assembly GCA_002270465.1. Classification (GTDB taxonomy): domain Bacteria; phylum Bacillota; class Clostridia; order Lachnospirales; family Lachnospiraceae; genus Blautia; species Blautia hominis. The sequence goes on along the minus strand of NQOF01000006.1, from coordinate 59,681 downwards.
CTTCCAAAAATGCCATGCGCATTTCCGTCAGCGCTTCACAGTCCTCCCGTCCCGCCATCCTCAAGATCATATCGTCCACATCTGTCTGCCACGCATCTGCTACAGGTTCTCCACCCATCCTGTTACCAATGAATTCGCAGGCAAAGAGAACCGCCTCACATGTAAGCTTTTCACATAAATGCGGCGGGTCCTGCTCCGTAAAACCTCCCGGGCGCAGATCAAAACACCTCAGCGAACCAAACCGATCCGTAAATGCCTCCGCATACTCGTAACAGTATTTTGCCGCCTCCCCGCTGTCCTTTCCTGTCAATTCACAATATATCCCGATAAACAGCAGCACACCTTCCACCAGGCCGCACTGCGCCCGATATCCTCCGGCCCCATGCATTCCCGCCGCCGCGCTTAGTACCTGCCTGTCAAGCTTCACCTGAAATGCTTCCCCAAGGCACCTGAGCATTGTCCCCGCGCAGTTGACATCCTGCTCCCAGTACAGCTTGTGAACTATCTCATTGATACGTTTCTCTGTCATCTCTATACTCCCAACTCTTTTTTCAAATCTTCCGCATATTTTTTCTGCTGCTTTTTCAGATACATACCTGCTGCAAATTTCAAAAACGGCTTCTTCATTTCCACATCCTCGGTAAAATCCATCTCCGTCCCATTGCCGCTCTCACGAAACAGGCCCGTCCAATGACCTTTTATATTTTCATTTTCCATGTCAAATTCATACTGACGAAACGGTATCTTTTTTGTGATCGTAAATGTTGTGGGGAATCCGCTTTTTGTGTACTCTACAAAAGTCTTGCCGTCCCCCATTTCTTCTATCCGGCTCAAATCACTGCGCCACCCATAATGTTTATTATCTGTAACTACCTTCCAAACCTGTTCCGCGCTGGCCGCCAGGCGGATCTTCATATTTGCTTTGGCCATATCTGCCTCCATTTTCACTTTTCTTCCAGTCTACCCTCTCCTTTTCTCCTTGTCAATTGCATATCCATAACAGATGCCCTCTTTGCAGCATACCATGTTACTGTTCACTCCGTGTCCAGTAACACGCTTCGCGATGCACAGATATGGAGCATTCTGCCCCATATCGCGCTGGCTGCCTCGGGATTTTCATGCTTCCGGCATGAAAACGCCTCCCGGTACAGTGGCCTGTGAACAGTAACCATACCATTCCTTTGTCAGTGACAAAATTGACGATTATAACAGAAGTTTTTATTATGAAGCCCCACAAAATATCCTGAACGCTTTTCTGGATGGAATGATTGAATGATAAAAAGTCAATAAGCGCCTGCCCTCCGTAACCCGGATGGCAGGCGCTTACTTATGAATACAAGATCACATCACCAAGCCGCACACCACATATAGTACCGTGGCGATCGCCGCCGTCACGACTGCATAAGGAAGCTGCGTCTTCACATGTGAGAACAGATCCGTGCCCACCGACATGGAGGACAGAATGGTTGTATCTGAGATTGGAGAACAGTGGTCTCCGAAAATACCGCCTGAGACAACCGCACCGATCGCCAGCAGAATATTGGAATCCATGGCAACTGCCATTGGAATCGCTATGGGCATCATAATGGAGAAAGTACCCCAGCTTGTGCCTGTGCTGAAAGCCATAACTGCGCCCAACAGGAAAATGATAGCAGGTCCGAAAGCACCGCTGACTTTACCTCCGATCAGGCTTGCAAGGAAGGTGCCTGTTCCCAATGTCTTGATCACACCGCCGATGGCAAATGCCAAAACCAGCAGGATCACAAGGGTAAGCATATTGCTGACACCTTTCAGTACAAAATCTCCAAACTGCTTTCCTGTCATGATCTTCTGTCTTGTGTAGAAGATACACATAACCAGCAGTGTAATGGTAACTGCATAGAGAATGGATGTAGTTCCGTCACCCTCTGTGATATTTCCCTTACCTGTGACAAGCAGGCCGATAAAAGTTCCGCCGATCAGCACAATAAGCGGCAGCATCATATTCCACTTGTTTTCTTTTCCGGGTTCTACCAGTTCATCAAAGCCTTCGCTGTCGTTAAGCAGGGGAACAACGCCGTCATCATACAGCTTTCCTGTAGTCTGCACACGCTCCTCTGCCTTTTTCATGGGCCCCCAGTCTTTTCCGCTTAATATGTAGAACAATACCATAATAAGGGAAACAATGCTGTAGAACTGGAACGGCAGACTCCGAATCAGAAGATTCATAGGGTCCCCGGCGATCACACCGGCCGTTATCTCTGCCCCGATCAGTCCCATAAGCATAGCGCCCCAGGAGTTCAGCGGGATAATGGCATTGATCGGTGCTGATGTGGAGTCACAGATATAGGCCAGCTTTTCTCTGGAAACTTTATACTTATCAATCAGCGGCCTTGTCACAACACCGGTGAACATGATACTTAATAGTCCGTCGATGAAAATAATGATACCGATGATATAGGCGATCATCATAGCCATCTTTTTACTCTTTACCTTATTGCCCTGCTCTGTCAGATACGTCACAAAGCCATTGACGCCCCCTGACACACGCACCAGAATAACAAATGCTCCCATCAGTGTTGTAAACAGAAATGTTTTCAGATTTCCTGTGTCTGCGCAGACATTTAAGATCTGGTTCACCATCTCATTCACAGCGGTGAGCGGATTCCATCCGCACAGGATCAGTTCTCCGGAAAAAATACCAATCAAAAGAGCAAGCGCCACCTTCCGAAACGCGATGGCAAATGCAATGGCAATGATTGGCGGAATCAAAGTCAAAAATCCGTAATCCATAGTTTTCCCTCCTCTTTCGTGTCAATACTGGGCAAACAGAGAGCCAAAGCCTCCTGTATGCAGATAGCAGACAGGCCCCTCTGTTTTTCCCTTTTCCAGCCAGTCCCTCATACCGACCAGAACTTTACTGTTATAAATGTTTTCAATAAAAATACCTTCAGCCCTGGCAAAGGAAAAGATCTCCTTGGCACTCTCACTGGTATTTGCGCCCCAGCCCCGGCCCCGGAAACCATCCTCAATAAAACAGAGCTCTTCCACAGGTTTTCCTGCCGGGATTCCCGTTATCTCCTCCACCTCCCGCACAGTATCCGCAATGTGTCTTCCCAGGTTTTCCCTGTCATCCTCCACACTGACGATTACAATACGGAAGGGATTTCCCATAACTGCATTCCCGTACACCAGCCCTGCTGCCACACCGCCGTTTCCTCCCGGTGCAAAAATGGTCATGGTGCTGATCCCCTGCTCCTTACATTGTTTCATAAGCTCCGGCACCGCTGCCGTGTACCCAAGAGCCCCTCTTCCCGTGGTTGCTCCGTTTCTCACCACATAGGGATTTTTCCCGTCCCTGCGGTACTTTTCAAACAGCTCCTCCACAAAGGCATTGCGGGCATCCGAGTCCACATCCCCAAGAAAATGGGATTTCACCCCAAGGATCCGGTTCAGCAGCAGATTCCCCTCTTTCTTCTCCGGCTCTGTACCGTTGTGGACCAGTTCGCAGTCCAGTCCCAATTTGGCGCAGGCCGCAGCCGTCAGTGTACAGAGATTGGACTGGGCAGGCCCTGCTGCCAGAATCGTCCTGCTCCCCTCCTTTACCGCCTCCCCCAGTATGTATTCCAGACTCCTTATCTTGTTGCCTCCGGGACCGATGCCTGTCATATCATCACGTTTGATATAAATTCCGGGATATCTCCACTGCTCCTCCAGCCTGTGCAGACGATGGAGCGGTGTGGGAGCCGGCATAAGCGGTACCCGTTCCGTCTTCTCTAAAAAAGTCTCCAGCAAATGCATGCTTCCTCTCCCCCTCTCTAACGCTCAGCAATTACCTCGACTTCACAGAGCACACCCTTTGGCAGTGTTTTAACCGCCACACAGGAGCGGGCCGGGTTAGTGGTGAAGTATTTTGCATAAACTTCATTAAACGCTGCAAAATCCTTCATGTCCGCCAGAAAGCAGGTGGTCTTGACCACTTTTTCAAAGCTGCTGCCTCCTGCTGCAAGCACAGCACCTACATTTTCAATAGACTGCTTTGCCTGAGCGGTGATCTCCGCTTCCACAACCTCACCGGTAGACGGGTCAATGGGAATCTGTCCTGAAGTGAACAAAAGTTCATTCGTTCTCATTCCCTGTGAATACGGGCCGATTGCGGCCGGTGCTTTTTCTGTACTGATAATTTCCATAATTTCAGTCCCCCTTTTCTCTGTCGTTTTATCATATTAAAGAGTATATCACTAAACTATTTTTTAGTCAATAGATATTTTTTCATTCTTTTACTCTCTTCACTGAAATATTTTTCAGTCTATGTTGCGTTTCCTTCCTAAAAAAGTTATAATAAAACGAAAGGAGGATTTTGCCATGAATTACCTTACCCTGACAGAAACAGATAAAACCATTCTGGAATCATATAAGACAGTCCTGGACGGACTTGCAGAATATTTAGGGGACGGATATGAACTGATTCTCCACAGCCTGGAGAACCTGGAGCACTCTGTCATAAAAATCATTAACGGACATTACACCGGACGTGTGGAGGGCGCTCCCATCACAGATCTGGCACTGAAAATGCTGGACAATATCCGTCAGAAAAAAGAGCCTGCCGCCCTGTGTTACTTTAATAAGAAAAACGGCAACACTCTGAAATCCGCCACCATTCCTATCCTTGGGGAAAAGAAACGGATCATCGGCCTTCTTTGCATCAATTTCCACACGGAAGTTTCTTTTGCCAGCATCCTGGCAAGCTTCACCCCTGCAAGCAGTATTGTCCCCGGTGTGACAGAGACCTTCAGCGACAATGTGGAGGACCTGATCACCTCCGCCCTGGATGAGGCCAAAACAAAAATATACGCCAATCCTATGATCTCCACTACCAATAAAAATAAGGAGATCATCCATCTCCTGTACGAAAAAGGTATTTTCAATATGAAAGATGCTGTCATCAAGGCAGCAGAAAGCCTTGGCATTTCTAAAAATACCGTATATCTGCATCTGCGGAACCTGGAAAAGGAAAACGGCAGTTAAAGGCATTTGACGCAAGTGTGCCGGACAGAAAACACCTCTGTCCGGCACACGTTCCCACATCCCTATTTTTCTCTTTACTTCTTACACGTTCTGTTCTAAAACCTCTGTCTGCTTTTTCTCTCTCTTCTTATAGACCGTTCCGAATATCCCGAGAGATACCAGTATCACCACTGCCATAAGTATACTCTGGATGGTGGAGTAAAAGGCTCCGCACACCACGGCAAGACACATAGCCAGCGCGAAAGGAACCACTGCCACTTTCAGATTTTTCATCAGGACCGGAATGACAAGGGGGCCTACCAGCGCGGGAAACATGTTGTCAAAAGCCGGACTGATCACAGGATTGGTGAGCAGCGGTGTCATGATCGGCGCCAGAAACAGCATTCCGCAGAATACGATGATAGTGGTCACAAAGGAGGAGGTTGCCACTGCCAAGATAGACACCACACGCCCTTTCTCACTTCCCTCCTCACACTCCATGATACGCATGGCATTCAGCGCGGCAGGCAGTTTCATATTCTGGATATTCCCTGTGGAAGATGCCAGATATACAGCACCCGGCCCTATGATAGGTGCCATGGACAACTTTTCACAGATGCCCGTGATCATAAATATCAGTGCAATGGGAGCTGCCACAATAAGCATTTCTTTTACATTCACTTTCAGTTTAAATGCAATACACACCACAGTGGGTACCAGCAGGAAGAACACCCACACGATCAGCGTGGTGGTGATGCCCAGGTTATGGATGCGGTTATTAAATGAATTTCCCTCCTGTGGGGAGGATGTTGTTTTCTTCATCTCCAGTTCCTCCTATTTGATCAGACTTGTCACCAGACAAGCCATCGCCATGCCGGATATCATACTGATGGAAAATGCAAACTCCTTCAGTGGTTTCCAGTTTTTAGACAGTTTGTCCATAAGTATCATAACACCCGCAGACACCACGATGGTGGAAAGAGATACCACATTTGTCACATCCACCAGATAAGGTGCTGCCAGGGTTGCCATCATGCCTAAAAACATAATGTTCGGCACCAGTGCACCGAAAGATTTTTTATTTGTGGTGATACTCTGCATTTTTTTATCGTATTTTTTCAGGATCAAAGCTGACATGCTGGATAAAAATACGCCCAGAGTCACCACCCACATAATAGACCCAAACACATCCGGTGAAAAATCAGCGCTGCCAAGGCTGCTGAATCCGTAAGATGTAACCGCCATATTTGCCGCCATGGTCTCATAGGTGGCGGAACCGATAACACTCAGCCTGAGCCAGGGAAAGAATTTTCCCAGGGCCGGAAGCAGGATCATATAGCTGATTATAATGGGCAGGGAAGGTACAATGGAAAATACGGTGCTGCTCTTCACCACTTTCATCAGATCTGATCTGGTAAATCCAATACGGATGGCTTCTTTCCAGGCTGCCCTGAAAAAAATGGCTGCCTGTACCAATACCACAAGGATCGCCAGCCCGCAGATGAGAAACATAACGCTGCTGTTCGCCACAAAAGAATACTGCTTGTTCAAAATAGTTCCCCCTCTCTTAAAACGCCCCGGCTTTCACTTCTGCCGGGATCACACTCTTATATGTAAATCCATTTTTTGCCTTTTCCATATCTTCCTTCGCCTTTGCCGCGATTCCGGGATTTTCCAGAATATCCAGTGCGGTCCTTGCGATCACAGAAGCTGCTGCCTCCATCCCTCTTTTTGCGATCCCTGATTTTCCCTGAGCCACTGCCAGCCAGGAATGGGCGGGGGTTCCCAGCGCATAGCAGGCGCTTCCAAACCAGGAGGTGGGCACGGTCCAGCTCACATCCCCCACGTCGGTGGAACCCATCTTGACAGGAACCGGAGGAAATATGGTATCCGCCATAGCTCCCTTAAAAAATGCACTTCCCTTTTCCCCGTAAAATTGCCTTGCAAGCCCCTGGTATGTCTTCCAGTCTCCCGGGTCCCCGGCTGCATGGAATTTCTCTGCATAAGCCATCTCCTCCTCCGTGTATTTCAAAGGATAGATTTCCCGGATATGGCTGAATACAAGCTGATCCAGGGTTTTGTTCTGAAGAACGTCAGAGTAGGCGCTCACCACACGGATCTCCACCTCTGTCTCCGTCATCATGGCAGCCCCCTCTGCCACTTTATTCACTCTCCCGATCAGCTTGTGAAGTTCCTCTGTTCCCGGTGCACGCACAGAGTAAAGCACCTGAGCATAAGCCGGAACCACATTCGGTGCCTCGCCGCCTGCGTTCGTCACCGCGTAATGCACACGGGCTTCCGGTATCATATGCTCTCTCAGATAATTGACCCCTACGCTCATAAGCTCCACCGCATCCAGTGCGCTTCTCCCCAGATGGGGTGCTGCTGCCGCATGCGCGCTCACGCCGTGGAAATCATAAAAGATACGGGCATTTGCCAGTGTGGAGATCGAACTGAAATTGGCCGAATAGGGATGCCAGGCCAGACAGATATCACAGTCCTCAAAACAGCCTTCCCTCACCATAAATGCTTTTCCGGCTCCGCCTTCCTCACCGGGACAGCCGTAATAGACCACAGTCCCCTCCATGGGATTTTTCATGAGATAGTCTTTTACCGCCACAGCCGCTTCCATACATCCGGTGCCCAGAAGATGGTGACCGCAGCCGTGTCCCGGTGCGCCCTCTGCTTCCGGCTCTTTTTTTGTGAGATCCGCTTTCTGGGACATTCCCGGAAGCGCGTCATACTCTCCCAAAATCCCGATCACCGGATGCCCGGCCCCAAACTTGGCGCTAAATGCAGTCTCAATGCCGCCCAAATTTTCCTCAATTTCAAATCCTTCTGCCCGCAGTGTTTCTTTCTGCAGCGCTGCTGACTGCTTCTCCTGAAACCGTGTCTCTGCAAACTCCCAGATCCTGTCACTGACATTCTCAAACACTGCCCTCTTTTCCTCCAGCAGTCTGTCCAGCATTTCATACTTCATAAGATACCCTCTCTTTTCCGGCCTCCGGCCTTCTCTCTTTTTGTGTCTTTACAAGCAAATCTTTCCCGTTAGAAGGAAGCAGTATTTTCATTAACACCTTATTCCAGAGCCTTGGCAGGTCCTTTCGCTCTTTTTGCGTAAGTCCATACCGGAAGGCTCCGTCTATGTCCGTATCATGCAGCACCTTTTCAAACGGCACCAGTCTGCAGTCATAGCTTTCGTCTGCCCGCTCCTCTGTCAGGATATAGACAGGAAGGATCTGAAAATCATGGATGCGGCAGGTACCGGCAGCGCTTCCTTTTTCTATTCCTTTTGCAATTCTGAACTTCACCACATAAGTAAGCCTGGAATCTTTTGTAAGGGGATGATAACTCACGAAATCACCCATGGAATACAGGATCAGGCTTCCTTTGTAGTTTTCCATCTGCTGGCACACATGGGGGTGGCCGCCGATTATCACGTCAATTCCCATTTCAGCCAGCTTGTGTCCTGTCTCTATGACATTTTTGTGCGGATACAGTTCAAATTCCCATCCCCAGTGGACAGAGGCCACAATGATATCCGCTTTCTTTTCTCCGGCTCTTTTCACATGGCGTTTTACCAGCGACAGATCCGGATTCCTGTCATTGAATCTGACTTCATTGATCAGCGCCTTATTCTCATAATGATTCCCGTTCATATCAAAGGTATAGGACAGCATGGCAATGCGGATGCCGTTCTTCTCGATCACCAGCACATCCTCCTGCTCCTCCCTGTTCCTGTTCGTACCGGAATGGTAACATCCTCTCTTTTCCAGGCAGTCCAGGGTTGCGAACAGACCATCCTCCCCATGATCAAAACAGTGGTTATTGGCTGTGGAAAAATAGTTGATGCCTGCACCCTCCTGCCAGAAACGGTCCAGCATGGCCTCCGAAGTGTTCATTTTTGCCGGCATCCCCATGACCTGGTTTCTGCCCAGAGGTGCCTTATGGAAAACCGTGGATTCCAGATTGGCACAAGTTATGTCAGCCCCGAAATAAAAATCCGCGATCTCATCAAACAGGTGGGACGTATTTTCATAAGTCAGGCAGTCCACTGCCATCAGATCCCCTCCAACAGACATAGTGACCTCTTCCTGCACCTGAAAATCCTCCGGCAGGGTAAATTCCATCTTCTGCTCGGAGAAATAATCCTCGATCCCCGAATCCTTTTCAGCTCTCTCCAGCTGATGTACCCAGCACCGGTATGCCCATTTCAGTTTTTCAAATGTGTTGTCTGCCACATCATACACATCTTTTACCGGCTGGGGATACCTGAACTGATTCCACATCACCACACTGGCTGCCCTGGCAAGCCACTGAATGGGTTTTGATGTTTTATACTTCATTTTCTCTCCCGCTTTCTCTGTGATCCGGCTTCTGCCGTTTTCATGATCACAGTATAACTTTACAAAAGAAAAGAAAACAGGGCATAAAAAAGAACAATAGGGATGTTTTTTAGTTAATTAGATGAAAAAGAAAAAGCAGATTAAAAAAAGACTACCTTTTTTTAATCTGCCTCCCGCCTGATGAGAAAAACAGCAATGGCGTTGAGTGTCAAAGACTGATGGATCTCATATCTGCCGTCAATAGACTCTTCCACAAGTGAGATAGATGGATTGCAGAAATTCTCCAGATATTCCACAATATCATCTTCCTCCAAAGGATTTGAAAAATTCATTTTCAGCCAGTTATTATAAAGACTTCCATTGTCGCGGTCCAATCTTATGCTCTTGATCCGGTAACGGCCTGCTGGCATATTCTGCAGAATCAGATCTACATTTCTTATATTTCCGGTTCCTCTCACATGATCCAGGGACTGAAAGGGGTCTGTATAACAGGGGTGATACATAAGCACAGCCAAGGTTCCTTTCTTGTCCATGGTCACTAAAATATGACTGTCAAACATAAGCACCTGCTCCTTCAAAAGCATCAGGGAGCGGAGGGTAAAGAACAGAGGCCTTCTGATATTATTGTACAAAAAAAGACTTAAGGGATAAGACAGCAGTGCAGGCACGGGATTGTCTCTGCTGGAGAGGTTCAGGGCAAAAGCCATACCGGCTGTGGTCTGGGCCAGGGAAAAGACCATGTCCGCGATCAGCGCTGTCCTGTGAAACTCCCCTGCCTCCACCTGGGACTTTCCCGTAAGAGTGTTAAAATGGGTCAGATATACCGGAAGTCTGGCCCCTGTCTCTTCCATCCACGCCTTCACTGCCTCCAGTTTCCTGTGGTGGTAGTTTCTGTGGAACTCCCGGTATTTTGTCTCCTCCGCAGGAGCCAGGGCCTGGTTCGGGTCCGAGGTAAAGCTGAGGAAGTCCACAAGCAGCAGAAACTGGTTGTGCATCACAAAATCCATTTTCTTTGCAGGATAGGGATGTTCTCCCACAAGGACCCCCGTTCTGAACTTGGAACAGACCTGCTTTATCACTGACGCGGCCTCCAAAACAAAGGACAGTTCCTTTTCCGGTGCACACAATTCAAAATGCCACTGCTCCAGATACTCCTCCTCAAATCTGCCGCATACAGTCTCTAATTGACGCTTCATACGTCTCAAAAGATACTGCTGCCTTTCTTTTTCCTCACGGGCAGGCTGTGTCAGGCTGACTCTGATAAAAGGGACCAGACCCATCTGTTCCAGATTTTTTATTATTTCCGTACATTGAAAATAATGTATCAATTCTCTGTCCGGTACATGCTCCGTTTCAAAGAAAAGGCCGTCAAACATGGCATATTCAAACCCAATGGCCTTCTGGGCCTCCCGGATCTGCATCTGTACCGTACTCTGCAGAGCGGACAAGATATGTCCGATATCCAAGATCTTCCTGGGGAAATCCACCTGGAGCCTTCCCGCCTGCCTTATATTGAGTACACAGCGCTTAGGCTCTCCCATGTCTGCCTCCGGCTCAAAGCGGCTTACATACCGCACCAGCGCCTCCAGGGATTCCGGTGACCTGACTGTGCTGTTATTTCCGCCGGATCTTTCTTTCTCACTGATAAGGGCATACTTTTTTCTGTATTCCCCAGGGGAACAGCCATACTTTTTCCTAAACTGGCTGTTAAAGGTCTTGATTCCCGAAAACCCGCTGTTCATGGCAATCCTGGTCACCGGCTCTTGGGTATAAATAAGATCATGTACAGCGGCCTTTAACCGGATATTGGTCAGATATTCCAGATATGAAACCCCTGTTTCCTTTCGGAACAATTTGGACAGATACGGCACCGACAGGTATGCCTGGGCTGCAAGCTGTTCCAGCGTGATCGGACTCCTGTAATTCTGATTGATATAGGAAAGGACAGGATATAGCTTCCCATCCCGGGTGACCTCCCCCATCTCATACGTCTCCCCGGAAATAAAATGGTGCAGCAGGGTATGCAGCACCATCATCAATTCGGATTGAAAGAGAAGCCTGTCCTCCTCCCCCTGTTTTAAGTAAACAAAAGCCATACGCGCAACGCTCTGCTTCAGGGACTCATACAGGGACTCTGTGCCTGACTGTGCTCTGACAGAACTGCAGGTATAGCGGTTTTTCAGTATTTCCGGACAGCGGGTACTTAGATATTCCCCGGACACACGCAGAAGCAGCACCATATTCTGCCCGCGGCTCTCCACAGAGTATAGTTCCCTGTGATTGATCACAGCCAGGCTGTTGCTGTCCAGAACACTGGCTTCCCCAAAGGTTGTAAACATCACCTGCCCCCGCAGGACAAGAAGAAAGGAGAGCCCGTCATTCATCTGATGGCTCAGGCTCTCCATATGGTTCAAATACACCTGAAAATTATCCATTCCGGCTCTCCTATTCCATATCCGTTCATCCATCTTACAGCAGCAGATTCAGCAGTCCGATGATGAATCCGATCAATGCGCCCAGATTAATGACCGCATTGAGTTCTTTCTTCATAATAGACATGAGGATATTCTCCACTTCCAGCACATCCATGCCGTTTACTTTTTCCTCCACTACTTTTGCGATCTGGAACTTTTCAGCCAGTTCGCCTGCCTTGTCACCTACAAATTTCACGTAGATGCTTTCCACCAGAGCGCTGATCTTATCCTCACCCAGAGGGATGGATTCCACAATATCGCTGATCCTGCGGCTCTCCACAGCGGCGATCTCCCCAACTACGACCGGGTGGATCTTGTCATGGCCGTTCTCTCTGATATAATCCCCTACTTTTCTGCCGATCGGTTCCGCAATGGAGTTGATCAGGTCATCCGTAAGGAACATGGACACCATAGAACCCTGGAATTTCTGCTTCACTTCCTTGGCACCCTCCTCCGCGATGATGGCACCTACATCCAGCTTGTCCAGCCCTTCTGTAATACGGTCTGTAATAAAATTCTCCAGTTTTCCCCGCATGGTCTCATAGTCATCCTGCTCCACATAGTGCTGCAGGAAACTCTCAACCGTATCATCACTGTTCTGCACTTTCTGTATGCCTTGGCTGATCCGGCTGACAATAGTACTTTTCACACCCTCGGACAAAAGCATGTCTTCCAGGTCCTTCTTAGTGATCAGATGGTCACCCACAGCACTTCCCAGAGCCTTCGCCAGTCTGCCTTTTCCTCTGGGTATAATACCAGGTGTAAAGGGCAGTGTCCAATTTCCGATCTTCACCGGATACAGGGGGCGAAAAAGCATTTTCACTGCAATATAGTTTGTACAGTAGCCAATGACCGCTCCGATGAGCGGCCCGGCCAATAAACGTAAAAATTCCATTGCTATCCCTTCTATTCGTTATGGAACTGTTCAGTACCCTCACAGTTACAGGCAAAAATCCATACAGAATCGCCTTTGGCGATGGGATTTTTGCTTGGCTGCAAAATGCTTTCTTACGGTCAGCGCAGTGAATGCGCAGACCTACTGAATAGTTACATATTTTATTCGTTATGTTCGATCATGATCTTCAGTATCTCTTTGTCGGTCTGCTTCATGCCTTCCTTGCCTATGTATCCCACACAACTGATGGTCTCAGGGGTATCCTCCTGGAGGATTCCCGTGTAAGGGGCATAGACTTTGTTTTTCATTGCCAGGTTATGGGCCATAATGGCAGCATCCAGGCTGGTGGCTATCTTGGCTGCACAGGAGATCTTCGCTCCGTCACAGATAATGCCCGGAATATTAGCCAATGTATTTTCCACCGTCATTTTTATCTGGTCCAGAGTACCGCCCACCATATAGGTGAGAGCTGCACCGCTGGCACAGGAGGCGGAAACCGCACCGCAGAAGGCGGACAGCTTGCCGATATAAGTTTTCTGGTAGATCGTCAGCAGATTGGAGAATACCAGGGAACGGTAAAGTGTCTCCTGGTCCACCTGCTTGATCCTGGCATACACCACCACCGGTACGGAGGAGGCAATGCCCTGGTTACCGGAACCGGAATTGATGATGACCGGAAGGTCACATCCGCCCATCCTGGCCTCTGAACCTGCTGCTGCATAGGCTTTCATCTGGTTCAGCGTGGTATCCGGGTAGGATTCCACCAGAAGTTTCCCAAGTCCCAGACCGTATTCCCCCTTCATGCCCTCATTGGCAATGGCCATATTGCAGGTGATCTGTCGTTCAATGAGATGCTGCACTTTGGAAAGTTCCACCGTGTCGGCAAACTCCTTGATATTTTCCATATTCAGGATGACTTTTCTCTCATCTGTGTCATCATACTCAAATTTAGCGGCACCCTCCAGCAGTTCTTCTCCGTCTTTTCGGATGCTGGTGATGTTGGTGTGTCCGTCACGGATCTCCACTACTGCGCTGTGCTCCTCTGTGTACAGCTCCAAAATAATATGAAGCACACTGGGACTGTCCAGAAATTCCACCTTACAGACACCTTTTTGCAGCATCTGTTTCGCCATCTCAATGTCCGCGTCTGAAACATCCTCCAGGACTTCCATCTGCTTCCCGGCATTTCCGCCGGCAATGCCCAGAAGTACCCCGGCCTCTATACCAACCAGACCTTTGGAATTAGGTATGGTCACACAGCGTACATTTTTAATGATATTGCCGCTGCATTTAGCAATGACTTTTTCAGGCATCCCGCCCAATATCTCCCTCGCCCTGGCACCGCCGTACGCAAGCGCGATGGGCTCTGTGCAGCCCATGGCAGGAACCAGTTCAGATTCCAGGATTTTTATATAATCTTCTATCATTTCATTTGTCATCATTTTTTACCCTCTCCCAAATAATTTTCCGCGCCAGTTCCCCCACATGCGGATCAAAAAGTATTCATACGCCTTGTCAAACAAAAACAAGGCGATCTGGCCTCCCAACAGGAAGAACAGCATCACTTTTCCTGATATCTCACCTGCAAAAAGTAGTTTTGGGAACAGAAAGAGTGCAGGCAGATACATAAGATTAAAAATCACAAATTTCCCGGCCCCAAAGACCAGCTTCGGATTCTTTATGTTCTGGTGTCTTCCAAGGAAACGATACAGGCCCTCCACAAAAAGCACATAGGCTCCCATCATGGCAAAGGTGATACAGTACAGCTTCTGAGGTGCCAGAAGAAAACCCAAAAGCAGAGTACCTGCAAAAAAAACAATTCCTGTCTTCAACTCATATTCCCGGACAATGATCCCTACACAGAAGGCTGCCGCTGCCAGAAAGAATAGCGTATTAAAGTCCAGGACACCGCTGAGTATGATCATGACTACCGATAATGCCATCAGAAGGCCGGACACGGCCATTTTCTTTCCATTTACAAGCATGGACAAAGATCTCCTCCCATACACTCACACATACTGTCAGCACACCATAGATCACAGCAGAAGTTGCCTGTACCACAGGAGGAGCCGCCGTTGTTTGCGTAAGGGCTGCCGCCGCCCTGGTAGCGCTGGCTGTTCCACTGCAGGCGGTTCACCAGATTGGAATACTCCGGATTGCCCGGTTCCATACTGGATGCCTGTCTTGCCAGATTCAGGGCATTTACGTTATTTCCCATTCCCATGTTGGCCACTGCGCTCAAATAATACCACTGGGCACTTCTGTTCTGTATGCGGGAAAGCACATTGAGGGCCTGCTGGTACTGGCGGGCATTGAGATAGTTGGCTGCTGCCTGAAGCTGCACGCCATCCTCCTGTGACGCATAGTTCTGCTGGCTGTATCCTCCGGAGCTGTAACTGCTGCCTGAACCACTGCCGTAACCGCTCTGGTAGCCTCCGTCCCTCTCACGCATGATCTGGTCATACGCTTCCTGTACTTCCTTGAACTTCTCCTCTGCCAATCCTGCCAGCGGATTGTCCACATAGGAATCGGGATGGTATTTTCTGCTCAAATCCCGGTATGCTCTCTTGATTTCGTCATTGCTGGCATTTTGTGAAACGCCCAGCACTTCATAAGGATTGTTAATCATGGTTCTCTTTTATCTCCTGTCTTTCTTTTTTTAATTTATTATATTTTGACCAGACACCGGAATAGATAATATTCCGAAGCAGCTCCGCCTCCTTCACACAGGGAAGCATCTCAAAGGCACCACTGGCCTCAGCCATCATCATGAGAAGGATATCGTATACTTCTTTCTCATATCCTTCTTTATCCTCCCCATAGGATTCATAAAGGTACTTCAGAGGGTTATAACTGCCCTTCTCCATATCCTTTTCCAGGTCATCGTAGGCATCCATAATATAAATGAATTTTCCCAGATAAAAACCGAATTTCCTTAAATAGTCTTCCCAGACATCCTCCCGGATAACAAATATTTCTGCCATCAGTTCCCCGAAACAACCGGACACCAGATCCAGATCCGTCTCCTGCCTCTTTTCGAGATCGGAAAGTTTTTTGAGCTGCACCCTGATCGCCTTACTCTGCCTTGGGTATTCCTGACATACTTTCCTGGCTTTTTTCTTAAACAGATGGATGCCTGCCAGTCCCTTCATACTCTTTTCATCCTGCCAGTCATCGGCAAAATGGTAAAAAGAGAGCAGGATATTCATCCTGGCGCCGTACTGCGTGATCTCATTCTGAAGCATAGGGATCTTCTTCACCGGATGCACCGGACATCGGGAACTGATCTCCCTGGTCTCGCTCTCATAAAGAGAAGTGAGGAGCACCACCAGAAATGTCATATCATAGGTAAGCGTCATCCTGCCCTGAAATCCATATTCTTCTTTCAGGGTTTTGCAAAGTCCGCAGTAATATGCCTTATACTGATAAAATTCTTTGACTTTCAGCTCCGGTTTATCCACCGTCACATATCCAAACATATGATTTAGCTGCCTTTCTCCTGCCTGCTGCTGCAGGTTCTTACTTCTTGACATAGTCTATGTTATTATACTATAAGTTTCCGCAAAATACCATCCCCACATTGACGTAACCTTAATTTTCCGTTATACTGAAGTAACAGTTCAGACAGGTCTGCGCATTTACAGCGCTGACCGTATGAAAAAGTAGTGCCAGCTTTATCCAGCCCATCGCGAAGCGATTTTAATGGCCGGATGCGTAACGGTTCAGCTTGTGTGAACTGTTACATACTGGAAAAAAACACGAAAGAAGGCATTTTTTTTGCAGAACACACAGGAAGATATAAACATTCCTCCCCAGGAATTTGATGTGCGCTTTCCGGAGCGCTTTATAAAGAACACGGATTATTACAATTCTCTTATGATGATGTACCGCTGTGCCATCCGAGAGATACAGACAAAACTGGAAGTGCTGGATGACGAATTCTCCGTAAAATACAACCGTAATCCCATCTCCTCCATCAAGACTAGGATCAAAAAGCCCATGAGTATCTACAGCAAGCTCCAAAAACTGGGATACGAATTTACAGAGACCAATATCAGGGAACAATTAAACGATGTGGCCGGGATCCGCGTCATCTGTTCCTTCATAGATGACATTTACACGGTTGCTGATCTTCTTGCAGAGCAGGACGACATTAAGATCCTCCGCATCAAAGATTACATCCTGAATCCCAAACCCAACGGTTACAGAAGCTACCACATGATCGTGGAGATTCCCGTCTTCTTCGCAGAGGGAAAGACTCCCATGCGGGCTGAAGTACAGATACGGACCATAGGCATGGACTTCTGGGCCAGCCTGGAGCACCAGCTCAGGTATAAAAAGGAGCTGGGCAGCAACAAAGACCATGAACTCATAAGCATGGAGCTTCTGGAATGCGCCCACACCATCACAGCGGTGGACAATCAAATGCAGAATATTAAAAAGATGATCGGGGAACTGAACTGACAAGTTCCCTAATCATCTTTTTATTCGTGACAATAGGAAGCCCGCAGTGCGTGCTTTCTGTCACTTTCCACCGGAAACAAATTTGTTCAAAAGTGTTTCACAGGCGTCATAATAAGATAACATCTCCTCATCCTTCTCCATCTTGGTTCCTTCCAGGCTGCGCATGGCAACATACAGGTCCTTGACAGACGAAGGGTTCCCCATCTCGGCATAGGCGGCACAGTCTTCCATCTTTGTAAAGTCTTCCAGTTTTTCCGGAAAAACATCAGCGTCTTTGAACTTTTCATAATTCTGTTCACTGATAAAGAAGATCATACTGGTTCCTTCCTGCAGGTCCACGGTCATCTTGGTCTGGCCTGCTGCCAGCATCTGGGGATCATATCCCTGGGCATCCTCTGCAGGCAGAACATAATTCTGTATCTGCACATGGACTTCCCCGTCCCCGTTCAGGTCCTCTGCATTGGTCTCAAAATAACTCTGCAGAGCCTGGCTGTCCTCATCCGCGATCATGTAATCTGTGACAAAAGCAATGTTATAATCATAATCCACTTTGCTCAGCATGTCTTTAATAAATACGACTGCCATAAAAAGCAGAAATGCTCCGATCAGCACATGAAACTTATAATAGTACCAGAAGTTATCAACTTTTTTTCTTGTCTCATCTTTCATCTGTGGTTTCTTCATTTGTTCATTCATCCGTCCTTTTTTTGTGTTGATTTAGATTTTATCACTTCTGAATTAAGAAAGGAAGGGATTTTAAAAGACTTTATGGAGATTTTAGAATTACCGTGTATCAGTTCAGACAGCCAAACGGTTACCTTACCGTTTCCCCCCTGTGGACAGCAACTTAGAACTTGCTATTTTCCGGTCTTGTGATATTATGGTAAAGGATTTTGAGAAAAATGATCATTGGAGAATAAAAATTATGAAGAATCTGACTCAGGGAAACCCTACCAAACTCATGCTTTCCTTTGCGCTTCCCGTATGTCTGGGCAATCTGTTCCAGCTTTTTTACAGTCTGGCTGACACAAGGATCGTGGGAAGCACACTCGGTGAAGCCTCTCTGGCCGCTGTGGGAGCAACAACTGCCATCAGTACACTGCTCATCGGCTTTCTGCAGGGTCTGACCAACGGCTTTTCCATCATTGTCTCCCAGAGCTTCGGCGCTGATAAAAAGGAACGGCTCAAAAAAGCGGCGGCCGGAACGTTTCTGCTGGGATTTCTGACCACAGTGGTACTGACGGCAGTATCTCTTTTGGGGCTCAACGGATTTTTATCTCTCCTGCAGGTTCCAAAGCATCTCCTTCCCCAAGCGTCCGGGTACATAAGGATCATTCTTATGGGTATGCTCATCACCATGCTCTACAACGCGCTGGCCGGTATCATGCGGGCTGTGGGGGACACAGTGGCCCCGCTTTTATTTCTGGTCTGCGCTGCCCTACTGAATGTGGGGCTTGACCTGCTGTTCATCCTGGAGTTCCATATGGGCGTCCGCGGTGCTGCCCTGGCCACTGTCCTGGCACAGAGTGTGTCCGTGGTGCTGAGTTTTATATACATGTGGAAACGCTATCCCATCTTCCGCTTAAAGCCTGAAGATTTTAAGCTGAGCCGGACCATGGTGAAAGTGCTCTTCTCCTCCGGCCTGTCCATGGCACTTATGATGTCCCTGGTATTTTTCGGTACCCTTGCCCTCCAGTGCGCCATCAATACCTTCGGCACAGAGATCATTGTGGCACACACAGCCGCCAGGAAAATCTGCGAATTTTATTTTCTGCCTATCTCCGTCATGGGCGTGACCATGGCCACCTTCTGCGGGCAGAACTTCGGCGCCGGCAAGTTTTGCCGGGTAAAAACCGGAATCCGGCAGGCACTGTTCATCACATGGGGGTGGACTTTCGTCATTATCTTATTAAGCTACACGGCAGCTCCCTTCCTGATCCATCTGGTCACGGGCAGCAGCAGCCCTGTGGTTGTGGAAAACGCCTCCAGATACCTGCGCATCAACTCTCTGCTGTATTTTGTGGCCTGCGGAATCAACATCTTAAGAAATGCCCTGCAGGCTATCGGTGACCATATCACCCCTGTCATATCCAGCTTCATTGAACTGATAGGCAAAGTATTGATCGCACTGTTTCTGACTCCTGCGCTTCAGTATATGGGGATCATTATTGCAGAGCCTATCATCTGGTGTCTCATGATCCTGCCCCTGATCTTCAAATTCCGCCGTCTGTGCAGGACACAAAACAAAAGTCAGCGCATATAATAGTCATAAAGCGATTTAAGGAGTCACCATTTGGCATATAAAATTGTAATAGACGCCGGGCACGGCGGATCAGATCCCGGTGCTGTCTATAAGGGCCGTCAGGAAAAAGATGACAACCTCCGCCTGGCTCTGGCCGTAGGACGGATCCTCTCCCAGAACGGGGTGGATGTGGTGTACACCCGCACCACAGATGTATATCAGACACCATTTGAGAAAGCCCGCATCGCTAACGATGCCGGTGCAGACTGGTTTTTCTCCTTCCACCGCAACTCAAGCCCCCAGGCCAACCAGTATTCCGGTGTGGAAACTCTGGTCTATGACCTGTCAGGTCCCAAGGTTGAGATGGCGGAAAATATCAACGGGGCATTAGGGGAACTGGGCTTTAATAACCTTGGTGTGAAGGCAAGACCCGGACTGGTGGTCCTTCGCCGCACAAAGATGCCCGCTGTCCTGATCGAGACGGGTTTTATCAACAACGACGCAGACAACGCCTTGTTCGATGAGAAATTCGATGAGATCGCACAGAGTATTGCCTATGCGATCCTTGGAACTCTGGAGGAGGAAGAAGTGGAACGTCCCCCTGCCGGTGAACCTGTCCTCTACCGGGTGCAGGTAGGCATGTTCAGGGAAAAACAATATGCTGACAATCTGCTCTATGAACTGCAGGACAAAGGATTTCCTGCCTTTATCCTGAATGAGGACGGCTTTTACAAAGTACAGGTAGGCGCCTACCAGTACCTGGCAAATGCCGTGAGAATGGAACAGACACTGCGGCGGGAAGGTTATAGTACCTGGATCACAACCTGAGATAACAGCATATACTGTACTACTGTACAAAAAAGATGTCTTCTGCTGTACGGCAAGGAGACATCTTTTTCTCTCTATTTCTTTTTATTGTCATCAAAAATAATGGTATCTTTTAACACCTGAACTGCCTTTTCCAGTCCTTCCTTCACGGTCATCAAATCATCTTCATGTTCAATGGAGATCACCCCGTCATATCCGCACTTTTTCAGCTCACTGAAAATACCTCTCCAGATATTCTCCCCATGACCATACCCAATTGTTCGGAACAGCCAGGACCTTTCCTGCATCTGTGAAAACATTTTTGAATCAAGAACCCCGTTGACTGCACAGTTATAGGTATCAATCGCCGTATCCTTTGCATGGAAATGATAAATAGCGCCTTTTAATGCTCTTATGGCCGCTATTGGGTCGATTCCCTGCCAGAACAGATGGGAAGGGTCTACATTAGCCCCGATCACCGGCCCGGCAGCTTTCCGAAGCTTCAGCAGCGTTTCCGGATTATAAACACAGAATCCCGGATGCATTTCCAGTGCAATATGGGAAACCTTATGTTCCAAGGCAAATCTGGTCTCGTTTTTCCAATAAGGTATCAGTTTTTCATTCCACTGCCATTCTTTTATTTTTTGGAAGTCCTCAGGCCAGGCAGCCACAACCCAATTGGGGTATCTGGATGTTTCGCAATCACCTGGACAGCCTGAAAAGCCTATTACAGTATCAACACCGATTTCTTCTGCCATACACACAGCAGCTTCAAATTGTCTGTGATAATTCTCTGCTGTATCTTTGTCCGGATGGACAGGATTTCCATGACACGCTAGTGCAGCAACCTGCAGCCCTGATTCTGCCACTGTCTCTTTAAATTCCCGCAGCAGCTGAGGATGTTCCATGAATTTAACTGCATCCGCATGTGCCGTACCGGGTGTCCCTCCGCAGCCTATTTCTACTTCCTGCACTCCTATGGATTTTAGATAAGCCAACGCTTCTCTCAGTCGCATATCTCTTAAAATCACAGTCATTACGCCTAATTTCATGTTTATCTTCCCCCAATTCTAATATAGCCCTTTATATATCCCTCCGGTTTCTCCTTCATGGCCCTAAATGCTTCATTGATCTCTTCCATCGGAAATCCATATTTCATATAAGGTTTCACATCTATCTTTTTATGTTCAAACATGGCGAGAGCCTTTTTCATATATTCCATCTGCTCCCTTTCCCTCCGTTCATGAGCATTGATCACCGTAATAGCTTTCCAGTTCCAAAGCTTCATATCAATCTCGCGTCTTCCCCCGCTCTGATGATATCCAACAATGGACAAAACTCCATGAGGCCTTACCATTTTGCCTGCCAATTCCAAACCGGGCGCACCTCCTGTCACCTCCACCGCTACATCTACCCCTTTTACAAACATCTTGTCATTCCATTCATCTACTATATATTTCTCTGGCACTTCATCTGGAAAATACACTTCATCCGCCCCAAACATTTTTGCGTGTTCCAGACTTTCCCGCCTTACGTCAATGGCTATCACTTTGCCGGCGCCTTTTAATCTAAGAAGCTGCATAAAGCCGAGCCCCATATAGCCGCACCCAATAACGGCTGCTGTATCACCAATTTTTAAATCTGTCCGTTCAGCTCCGCTTACTAGACAGGACCATGGCTCACCAATCGCCTCCTCATCTGTAAGCGCTTCCGGCACTGGTATTGCCAATTCTTCCTTGGATACAGTATATTCCGCAAATCCCCCCTTAAAAAGCCCTGTCACCCTGTCACCTTCTTTAAACTTTGTGATCCTGCTCCCCACTTTCTCCACAATGCCTACCGGCTCATGCCCCATCACTTTTCCAATGGAAAGCCCTTCTTTCCAATCTGGGTATTCGGACAAGCAGGTACCACATACCAGCATTCTGATCAGCATTTCATCCGCCTCTAACACGGGAACTGGCATTTCTTTTATTTCTATATGTCCAGGTTCACTTAAAACACATGCTTTCATTAATACAGCTCCTCCTTTACTATCCCTTCACAGCCCCCTGGGTCAGCCCTTCAATAAATGCCTTTTGGAGGCAAAGATATAAAACTACAATCGGTGACAGTGCAATAATCCCTGCGGTATAAATCTTTGCCAGATCTTTGCTCCATTCGGATGTGAATTTATAAAATCTGGTGGCTACAGTCCTCAGATCATCTGCTGTAATAAAAGTATTAGACCACAAAAATTCATTCCAGCACCAAACAAAAACGATTAGGGATACAGTGGTCAGTATGGGTTTCAGCAAAGGAAGGGTGACGTGCAGAAAAACCCCTATCTCACCGCACCCATCTATTTTTCCTGCCTCTTCCAGCTCTTTTGGTATCCCCACAAGAAAAGTCCTTATGAGCAGAATAGAAAAAGGTATGTACCCAGCCGAATATATAATGATCAGACTGAGCTGCGTATTGATAAGTCCCAGTTTACTGAAATTATAATACAGTGGAACAATATACAAAAAAGTAGGAAATGACATTCCCAGCATAAAATATGCGATAAAGAATCCTTTACCTGGTATATTCAGCCGGGCTAACCCATAAGCTGCAAGACTGGCACCAATCAACACAATGATGATCACGCAGGCACCGATGAAAATACTGTTGCGAAATGCTACCGCATAGCTGCCCTTCACCCATGTCTGAATATAGTTAGAAATCTCCAGATGTTCGGGAAAACCAATTGGCATATTCTTTATTTCTATATCTGTCCTAAAAGAGTTCAGCAGCAGTACGATCAAAGGAAAAAGCTGAAATAGCACCAAGAACATAAGAAAAATCTGAATTATAATTTGAACAGTCGTCTTTTTCTTTCCTCTCATCCTACATCCTCCACTCTTTTCCTAATCTTTTGATTTACAAAGAAAATCAAAAGAACAATAAAGCTCTGCAGCACACAGATTGCATTGGCATAACCGGCGCGGTAGCTGACGAATGCATTTTTATAAATCCATGTGGACAACATTTCTGTAGCCTGGCCGGGGCCACCCATAGTCATTACCCACACAAAGTCAAATGATAGGATAGACCACATAAGGCTGATTGAAATAACGAATACAATAGTAGGTGCTATACCCGGCAGGGTTACATGTATAAAGGATTTCCACCCATTCGCTCCGTCAATGGACGCGGACTCATACAAATCAGGGTCTACCTGCTGCAATGCTGAAATAAACAATACCATAACAAATCCCCACCAGCTCCAGTTGCTTACAAAAGCCACCGCAAACAATGCTATCTTCTGGTCGCCCAACCATAATACCTGCGCCAAGTTATGAAACCCCATGGATTCAAACATGGTATTGATTCCATAAAAAGGATTATACAGATTAGACCATATTTTTCCTGCAATAGCAGCAGATAAAACATAGGGAAGAAAATAAACGGTACGGTAAAACATCTGCATGGAATGTTTTTTTACTTTTGTCACGCACACCGCCACAAGTATAGACAGCACAATGGGGACTGTAATAAAAATCAGAGTCCAGATCATTGTGTTTTTAAAGGCTATGGGCAGCACAGTATCCTTTGTAAACATTTCCACGTAATTGGCTATTCCCACAAATTCCGGCTCGCTGATTCCATTCCAGTCAAAGAAAGATAGAAACACAGTCTTTAAAGACGGAAGAATAACGACTAACGCGTGATAGATAAACGCAGGAAACACGAAAAGCAGGCAAATCCAGTCTCGTTTTGTATATCTGTTTTTTAAGACTATCTCCTTGTTTCTTTTGAATTTCATATTGCACCTCCCGTAGAAAAACCATAGAAAGCATCCGAGGCCCGCAAAGCGAGCCTCTTCTTCCCTTTTACTAGGATACAGGAATTACTGTCCCGCTTTCAAATTCCTTTTCAAAAATACTGTTTGCTTTCTCCAGATAATCTTCCACGGAAAGATTTCCCAAATATACATTTTCAATATTGTCCATCATATACTGCCTTGTTTCCGCCGGCCAATAGGTCCACATAACATATCCAGCAGAATCCAGATTTTTCTGTGTTTCTTCCAGCATTCCCAGTATTTCCTTGTCCACATCAAGAAGGGTATCCGGATATAAACTTTCATCCATATCCATAGGAAGGGGCTGCAAACCGTCTGCAACTGCCTGGGCCTGAAGTTCTTCATTGTTAAACAGGAAATTAATAAATTCAAAACATTCGTCCGGATATTTTGTATTTGCATTGATTGCCACAACACCGCCTGCTCCCATACAAACAGTGGGTGGTACATCATCACTTAATGCAGGGAACGGAGCTGCGCCATATGAAAAGTCGGAAATCTGATTTGCAAATGTGCCCAAGTTCCATGTTCCTGTCATAACCATCGGCGAATTTTGATTATAGAAGAAAGAATTAGCATCATCCTGTGAGACTGCATGAGATTTTTTATCCATGATCCAGCCTTTCTGCCACATATCGTTCAGCCTTGTGATTGCTTCCTGGAATACCGGATCAGTCCACTTTATCTCACCATTCAGGGCTTTTTTTACATTCTCCCTTCCTGCATAAGCACATAAAGCCACACCCACAAACTGTTCATTTATGGCTTTAAAATCAGAAGTACCAAAGGCAATAGGTACCAACCCCTTTGACTGGGCATCCTCGCAGATTGCTGATAATTCCTCATAATTGACGGGGACCTCCCATCCGTTTTCCTTAAACACATCTTTGTTATACCACAAAAGCAGAGCTTCATAAGAGTTTGGCAGAGAATAGATTTTATTATCTATCCTGCACGAATCAAGGGCCCACTTAAATATCTTTTTATCAAGTCCGGCCTTTTCCACATATTCTGTCAAGTCAAGAATCTTATTACCTTTTACATATTCACTTGTGATGGAGGGACCTCCCATGTTACAGATATCCGGGCCTCCGTCGGCCGCAAGCTGCACTTTCAATACTTGCTCATAATCAGCAGACGCAGATATTTCCACTTCAATATCCGGATGGGATTCATTGAAAGGTGTCACAACATATTTCATCCATTTTTCGTACTGCTGATCATCCATCTGCTCTGTAAACCAGACAAGTTTCTTTTTTTCCCCGCTCTCCTCTTTTTCCTCAGCACTGTTGTTCTCTTCCACTTTACCTGTTGTCTCATCTTTTTTCTCTTTGCCGCATCCGGTAAATGCCATACTAACTATAACCATTGAAAGCACAACGCTCAAAACCTTTTTCATTTGCCTACCTCCCATATACACACTTTACCTTGTCCAAAACAGTTCAGGGATAAATTTCCCTTACTTTTATGTTTCTTCCCTCTTTTGAAGACAACAAAGCTGCAAAAACTGCTTTCATAGCACTAAAAGCCTCTTCTCCATCCACTTTGGGCGGTGTATTTGTTTCCAGACAGTAGATCCATTCATCAATCACCCCCGAATTTGACTGATTTTCATTTGTCTGGATTTTATCTATTTCATATAAGATACGCCGTCCATGTCCTTTTTCCACCACAATGGAATATTGCGGATCATGATAGATTTTCATACAGCCATCAGTACCGTACAATATGGTGCAGTTGTCCTCCTCCCCATATAGTGTCCAGCTGACTGTTACAGTTCCCACAACCCCATTTTCCATTTTATAAATACAGAAAGCATTATCATCTACCCCTATTAGTGAGCCATCTGGATTTTTTTTATCCAATGTACTCACAACAGAGACCACTTCTTCAACTTTACTCCCTGTAAGGAACTGTACCAGATCAGTTTTATGTATTCCCAGATCGGCCATTGCCCCGAATGCTGCTATGCGTTTGTCAAAAAACCACACGTTCTTGTTATCAATGGCCCAGTTTTCCGGCCCTGAATGACCAAAACTGCTTTTAAAACTTATTATACGGCCGATTTCCCCCTCCAAAATAAGTTTTCTGGCTTCCCTGTGAGTATCTGTGAAACGTTGATTATGGCCTATCATTAAAAATTTTCCGGTCTCCTTTGCCGTCTCAACCATTTTTCTGCATTCTTCGTAAGATATTGCCATTGGCTTTTCGCATAAAACATGTTTTCCGGCTTTTAACGCTTCAATCGTTATCTGACAGTGGGAAAAATTAGCTGTACAAATACTCACTGCCTCAATATTTTTATCGCCAAGAAGTTCTTCGTATGAATCATAAACCTTTGCGGAATACTTACCTGCCATCTTGCAGGCCCTTTCCCTGTCAATATCGAATACCCCATAAATTTCCGCATTGGGATTTCGTTCATATTCAGGGAAATGCCTGACCTGTGCTATCTTTCCGCAGCCAATAACACCAACCCTTATCACCTGCTAAACCCTCCTGAACGCTACTGATGTATTGGTATAAAATTCGCTCCAGGCTATTTCACCGTTGATTTCCTAATCCTTAATTCATGCTCTAAAAAAACACTCCCGTTCTCTCCGGATAAATTATGGATTTTTTTACACAGCAGTTCCATAGCCAGCCTTCC
Source organism: Blautia hominis (assembly GCA_002270465.1). GTDB lineage: Bacteria > Bacillota > Clostridia > Lachnospirales > Lachnospiraceae > Blautia > Blautia hominis. The sequence continues at coordinate 32,991 of NQOF01000006.1, read as the reverse complement.
GATATCTTTTTTAGGCTGATAGATGGTAGTCAATGGGGGATTATACAAAGATGCAATATCAAGATCATCAAATCCCACTACAGCTATATCATCCGGAACTATAAGACCTGCGTTTTCTATGGCCTGCATAGCCCCAATAGCCACTATATCAGAAATAGCGAAAACAGCCGTCGGAGGCTCATTTAAACTAAGCAAATATTTCATTGACCTGATGCCTGTCCTGTAGCCGTAATCACTTTCTGTTTTTGCAAGGTACTGCTGCTTAAATTCTATACCGTTTCGTTTTAATGTGTCCTTAAATGCTCTTTCTCTTTCTGCGGTTGATAAAAACCCATTTTCACAACTGATCATGGCGATTTTTCTATGACCGATGTTTATCAAATGCTGTACTGCATCTACACCTGCCGCATAGTTATTGATAGATATATGTGAAACCTCCTCCAATTCCTCATTATATTCACAACATTGTATAATACAGCTTTGTTTATCTAATTCCTCTAATTCCAGTTTACTCATCACCGGAGCACAGATTATGGCACCGTCTGCCATTTTCCCTCGAAGCAGATCAATATACCTTTTTTCGTTGTTATAATCACGTTCCGTTGTGCAGAGCATAACAAGATAATTCTTCTTTCTTGCAATTTCGCATATTCCCTGGGCAATCACAGAATAAAATGGATTTTCTATATCCGGCAGAAGCACAAGGATGCGGTGAACATCCGTCGTTGCGATTTCTTTTGTTTTACCTGCAGTATAACCAAGCTCCTGCATCACTGCCAATACCAGTTCCCTTGTTTCTGGTTTTACACTTTTACTTTCATTTAAAACTCTTGATACCGTAGCTACGGAAACATTTGCTCTATGAGCCACCTCACGTATATTAGCCATAATATTTTACTTCCTTCATGTAATATTTGACTAATTATAACATAACTACCAAATATTGGTATTTATCTTATGTAAAAATGTAAATCTTATGTATCACAAAATCTTTATCTTTTCCTTCTGTTTTCCTTCTTTAATCATCCCTTTCCAATAAATTAAGTACGAATGCGCATTCACATACTTAAATGTGTTACATTTTTATGTAACAAAGTTATTTTGTTACACTAATATTACATCATTGCATGGTATTTGTCAAACTATTTTTCGGCATTATTTATATTTTTTCTATTATTTGTTAGTTTTTTATAGTATTATTACCCACTTTTTGTTAGTTTTATCTTAATATAATTTATGTAACATTTTCACAATTGTTACATTTCTTTTATATGTTAATTCCATCCATGCGTTGTAAATTACTACAAAACTTTCAGCTGCTACTTTTCCTGGGCTATCTTTAACCAAAAAAAGATGTCTTCTGCCGCAAAGCAGGAAGACATCTTTTCCTATCCTATAATAAAAATCATATCACCTCACATGGAGTCTGCACGTTTCTCCACATTCTTTTTAAAGTTGATTACTTCATGGTCATATTCTCCATCCATAAACTGAGAATGGATCATAAAATCTGCTGTAGCCTTGTTGATCGCCATGGGAATGTCGTATACCTGCGCGATACGCATAAGTGCCTTCACATCAGGGTCATGTGGCTGTGCTGTCAGAGGGTCTGAGAAGAACACTACAAAATCAATGACACCCTCCACAATCTTGGCGCCAATCTGCTGGTCACCGCCCAGAGGGCCGCTGTTGTATCCCTTGACGCGCAGGCCGGCCTTGTCTGCGATCAGCCTTGCGGTAGTGCCTGTCCCGTAAAGGCTGTGGTTCTTCAGTATATCATAATTCTCTCTGCACCATTCTATCAGCTTCGGCTTTTCATTGTCATGCGCGATCAATGCAATATGTTTCTTCTTTCCTATAGTAAATGTTACAAATTCGTTGTCCATGTATCTTAACTCCTTTCAGCTGTCTGTATGATCACAGTATTTGCTGCTGCCCACTCTGTGGCTGGCTGCACCATGTGTTACTGTACACTCCGTGTCCAGTAACACGCTTCGCGATGCACAGATATGGAGCATTCTGCCCCATATCGCGCTGGCTGCCTCGGGATTTTCATGCTTCCGGCATGAAAACGCCTCCCGGTACAGTGGCCTGTGTACAGTAACCACCATGTATCTGCTTTTTTTATCATATCATATTTTACTTGTCCTCACAACGGGAAACTGCTACAATAATGGCAAAGAAGGAGAAGCGTATGTACTATTTTATCATCAATCCCCGCTCCCGATCCGGCAAAGGACAGGAAATCTGGGACAACGTAAAAAAGCGTCTGGATGAGGAAAACCTGGAATACGAGGCCTATTTTACCCAGCGGCAGGGACACGCCGCCGAGCTGGCACATCAGATAGCCGCCCTTTCTATCCCCTGTACATTGGTTGTTGTAGGCGGAGACGGCACAGCGAATGAGGTGATAAACGGTCTTGTAAAAACAGTATACACCCATATCACTCTGGGCTATATTCCCACAGGCTCCGGCAATGATTTTGCCAGAGGCCTTGGGCTTACGAAAGATACTGAAAAAGCTGTGGAGCAGATCCTGGCCCCCGCATGTATTGAAAAGATGGATATTGGCATCGCACAGTCGGAGAAAGAAAAGCGGTATTTTCTCATCAGTGCCGGCATAGGATTTGACGCCTCCATCTGTCATGAAGCTCTGCATTCCGGCCTCAAGGATCTTCTGAACAGATACCACCTGGGCAAGCTTACTTATGCGGCTATCGCCCTGAAACAATTGTTTCTGTACCGCCCCTGTCCTGTGGATATCAGGCTGGACAAGAAAAAGATCTCCCGTTTTCCCCGCTGTTTTTTTGTTGCGGGCATGAATCTGAAATATGAGGGGGGAGGCTGTAAATTCTGCCCGGATGCAGATTACTCTGACGGCAAGATCCACATTTGTGTAGCCGGAAAACTCTCCAAACTGAAAATCATTACCATGCTGCCCACTGCATTTATTGGGAAACACATATGGTTTAAAGGCATACAGATAGAACAGGGGCATGTGGTGGAAATCATCAGCCGGCGTCCTCTTCCTGTACACTGTGACGGGGAATCTTTTGGATTCAGACGTTCTCTTTCCCTGAGAACCGCGCCGGAACAGATCTCTGTCATCACCGGATAGTTGAAAGAAGGTTTACTTATGAAATTACTGCTGATAATGACTGCCATTGTACTTCTCGGTTTTTTACTTTATTTTTACTGTATTATGCCGCGTTTTACAAGAAAATCCCAAACTCGGGCCTTTATGCACAGACTCTTTGCACATAGAGGATTATTTGACCTAAAAGAAGGCATTCCGGAGAACTCCATGCCCGCCTTTGAACGGGCAGTCCTGTGCGGATATCCCATTGAGCTGGATGTTCAGGTTACAAAAGACAACAAGATCGTGGTTTTCCACGATTATACACTGGGCCGCATGTGCGGCATTGACCTGCCTCTGGAGACAAAGACCTATGAGGAACTGCAAAAGCTCTTTCTGCAGAACACCGGAGAAAAGATCCCTCTGTTTTCAGATGTACTGAAACTGGTGGATGGCCGGGTCCCTTTACTGATCGAGATAAAACTTCACTCCCACCACACATATCCCTGTGCTCTTGTGGATAAACTGTTAGAGGGATATAAAGGCAGTTACTGTATTGAATCTTTTAATTCCCTGGCGCTTTTCTGGTACCGGCGCAACCGGCCCGGAGTGGTAAGAGGGCAGCTCTCCTCCAACCTGACAAGCCCGGTGGCTGAGGGCGGATATGTGCTGAGTTTTTTGGTAAAACACCTGCTCACCAACTGCATCGGGCGTCCCGACTTTATTGCTTACTGCTATAAGGACAGCCGCAACCTGAGCTTCTGCCTGGTCCGCCATCTCTACAAAACCCCTGTTTTTGCCTGGACACTGCGCACACCGGAGGCTTATGAAACGTGTAAAAAACGTTTTGATTCCGTCATTTTTGACAGTTTTCTTCCACGTAAACAGGCATAACCGGACAGTTTTTTCAGAGTGTGAATTGGATGTGAAGCTTTTCTGAATTTACTGTAAATCCCATTGTTATCTTGATTTTCCTGTGCTATAATGGGCAGGATAAAGAAAGGCTTTGGCATCGAAAAGAAGGTGATTTTATGAATCTGCTGAAAAAATATAAACACACCTGGATCATTCCGGTATACGGCATCATTTACCTTACAGCTTTCCAGTACCTGGAACAGCGCGATGTCCGGCCCCATATCATCCATATGAAGATTGATGATTATATCCCTTTCTGTGAATATTTCATCGTCCCGTATCTGCTGTGGTTCGCCTACATCGCGGTCACTGTTTTGTACTTTTCTTTTTTTAATGACAGCAAACGGGAATTTTACCAACTGATCTTTACCCTTGGAGTGGGTATGACACTGTTTCTCGTCATCTCCTACATTTACCCCAATGGGCAGGACCTGCGTCCCAAGCTTACCGGTGACAGCATCTTCATTGAACTGGTGAGGCATTTATACCGGATCGACACTCCTACTAATATACTGCCCAGCATCCATGTATTCAATTCCGTGGCCTGCTGCACAGCAGTTTTCAAAAACGCAAAAGCAAGAAAGCATCCCATACTGCTTGGCAGTACCCTGCTTCTGACCATACTTATCGTCATGGCTACTGTATTCTTAAAGCAGCATACACTGGTGGATGTGGTAGCAGCGTTTGCGCTGAATGTGTTCTGCTATCAGATGTTCTACAAAGCACATCCGGCCCGGCAGAAACAACCCGCATTTGTAAAATGAGGCCGTTTGGCCCGGCATATAAAAAGGACGTTCCGCTTTTGGAACGTCCTTTTTATATGCCGGCATTGTCTGTTTGCTATACCCGGACAGACACCTTAATTAAACCCATAAAATTTCTGCACCACTTTATAGATCGCCACAGAAATATTTCTCCCGCTCCATCCCGGCAGGTTCACACTTCTGCCCAGAATGCCCAGACGGAGCTTTCTGTAAATATGGATATCCTCATTTCTCAAATATTTCCACAAATCTTTTTTCTTCTCCAGGTTCTCCTCTGTCCCGGAGCGGATCAGCATGATGGAGGATACTGCAGTGATGATGTCCAGGTATCTCAGAAGATACTGCCGCAGATGCTTGTCACCGATCCTCTTTCCCGCCACGGAATCAATCATGAGACGGTTCACTAAAAGCTGCTGGTCAATCCTGCGTATCATGACATCCTCATGAACGGACTGGTCCTCCCTGCCGATAAAATACCGGTAAAAATTCACATCCATATAGTACATGGTCTTCACCGAGGGAAGAGGCTGGTAAACAAACAGGTTGTCCACATAAAAGGTGTGTTTCGGCAGTTCCAGGCCGCACTCTCTGAGCAGTCCGGTACGATAGATCACGGAATGCATCAGAATGTATTTCCCCACCGGCATTTTGCTGATCTCCTCCCAGGTAAAGATCTTTCCCTGGGGCAGGTATTTCTTATAACGCATGACTTTCTTCCGTCTGGCGCCCTGTTTTTCATAGACAAAGTTGCTGATCATCATATCCAAGGTCTGTGGTCCGCCGACAATCTCTGAAAGCTTTGTCAGGATTGCTTCATAGGCCTCCTTGTTCACCCAGTCATCGCTGTCCACCACTTTAAAAAAGATTCCGGTTGCGTTTTTAAGGCCTGTGTTCACGGCCTCCCCATGGCCGCCGTTCTCCTGGTGAATGGCTTTCACGATGCCGGGATATCTAGCAGCATAATCGTCTGCAATTTTCGCCGTGTCATCCACGGACCCGTCATCTACGATCAAAATCTCCACCTGCTCCCCGCCTTCCAGCAGGGAATCCACGCATTTTTCCATGTATGCCTGGGAATTATAACAGGGAACTGCAACGGACAATAATTTCATTGAATTAGTCCTCCTCAATATATTTTCTATATGCGGAAAAAGCGGAGGGAATCGGGTATTTTCCCTTCGACTCTTTTTTATTGATAAAAAGCAGGTTTCCTGCCTTTTTCTCCTCTGTGGTAGCAACTTTTACCACATATCCTTTCATATGCCACTCCACATGCGAAAAAATATGCTTTGCTTCCCCGGCAGCCCTTATGTGCAGGGGCATGAGTTTTAATTCCTCCACTGCACTTAACACTTCCTCCTGGGTAAGCCACCCTTCCATATTTGGAAATTCATATAAACCTGCCAACAGCCCTTTATCCGGACGCTTGCAAATAGCATATTCCTGTCCGTTTTGTATGAGCAGGACTGTCTTTTCCTCAATCCGGCGCTGTTTTTTCGCCGCTTTTTTCGGAAAATCCAGAACCGTACCGTGAGCCCGGGCGCCGCACAGATGACGTACAGGACAGGCATCGCATTTTGCCATACCGTTCGGTATACACACCGTAGCCCCCAGCTCCATGAGGCTTTGATTAAAGGCCCCCGGCCGGTCCTCTGGCATGACAGCTTCCAATTCCTGCTCCACGCGCCGCTTTACAGACTGCTTTAGGATATCCTCCCCGTTTTCTGTGATCCGGGAAATGACACGCAGTACATTGCCGTCCACCGCCGGCTTTTTCAGACCAAAGGCAATGGAGGAGACAGCGCCTGCGGTGTAACTGCCAATGCCAGGAAGCGCCAGAATCTTTTCATAATCCGGGGGAATATTCCCGCCGTATTCTTCGACGATCTCTTTTGCTGCCTTCTGCATATTTTTCACACGATTATAATAGCCCAAACCCTCCCACAATTTCAAGAGTTTATTTTCCGGGCAGGCTGCCAAATCCCGGATTCCGGGAAGTTCCGCGAGAAACCGCCGGTAATAGTCTTTCACAGCCTCCACCCTGGTCTGCTGCAGCATGATCTCCGACACCCAAACATGATACGGTGTCGGTTCCCTCCGCCAGGGCAGATCCCGCTTGTTCTCCTCATACCAGGAAAGCAAAGGCTCTGTTATCTCTTCCAGTTTCATAAAAGCTGCACCTCCACCGGTTCCCCAAGACAAATGGCGTCCGGTTCTACCAAACAGTCATAGGCCAGTACATGTACACCTGCCTGTTCTGCCTCCAAAAGTGCCTGGGCAAACGCCTCGTGCGTCCTTTTGTTAGGCTCAAAGTATTTCACGTCCTTCATCTGGATAACAAACATAATATACGCCTCATAGCCGTCTTTTATACATTGGCACAGTTCCTTTATGTGCTTGATGCCTCGCTCGGTGGGCGCGTCCGGAAAGCGGACAATCCCATCCTCCTCAAGAGTCACGCCTTTTACTTCCATGAAGATTTTCCGTTCCCCCTGTTCCATGTACAGGTCAAACCGGGAATTTCCGTATTTTGTCTCCGGCCGGATATAGGCGCCCTCCCCAAGGAGATTTCCTTTTCGCAGCCACTCCTCCACCACCCGGTTGGGAATCTGGGAATCCATATTGATCAGGCGTTCTCCCTTTCTCACGGCTATCAGGTCATATGCTGTTTTACGTTCTTTTTTGTCACTTTTCTCCAGAAAAACAGAGGCGCCGGGAACTAATAATTCCCGGCACCTTCCAGTGTTTTTCACGTGACAGATCTCTTCCTGCCCGTCAATCTCCACACGGGCAATAAAACGGTTGGGGCGGCTTACAAAGCGCCCTTCCCTGATATTCTTATATCTCATGCTTCTGTCAGTCCCTCATAGATCTCTTTTACGCTGTCAAAGACATAGGTTGGCTTTACATCTCCTTCTTCTATGTCCTGTGTAGTCGCTTCACCGGAAAGCACACAGATGGTATCCACCCCGGCTTTCACTCCGGTTTTAATATCTGTGTAGAGCCGGTCACCAATAATGACAGCATCCTCTGCCCTCATGTCCAGCTTCTTTAATACACAGTTTACCATAATCGGCTCAGGTTTACCAATAAAAAATGGTTCTTTTCCTGTGGCATTTTTCAGCATTATGCTCATAGAGCCACAGTCCGGGATATAACCAAAGCTCACCGGGCATACAAAATCAGGATTTGTAGCCAGATATACCACATCCCTGCCCAGCATAATGCATGTATTTCTGATTTTCTCAGAGGTATTTTCCGTATCAAATCCAATGAGTACAACCGTGGCCCTGTCATCCACCTCTGTGACTACCTGTATGCCGGCCTCACGCAGCTCATTTACCAGGGAACGGGTTCCCATGCAGTATACCACCTGTCCCGGATAATTTTCATTGATATACATAGCAGTTGCCTGGCTGGATGTGTAGAAATTCTCATATCCTGCCCGGATCCCCATCTTAGATACCTTCTCCACATAGTCGTTTACCGACTTGGAGGAATTGTTGGTGATAAAGATGTACTGTCCGCCTCTTCTCTCGATCTCATCCAGGAAATCCAGTGTTCCCTCAAATATTTCATCTTCATTATAAATCGTCCCATCCATATCCAGAAGATATAGCTCCTTGTCTCTCAGGCTTTCTGCATTTTTACCGTTCTTATCTGTCAGCATTTTCTTCTCCTTGTAAATCTTCGTTCTTTTTATACCGCCGGTATATTTTTTGTGGCAATGATATCCACACCGGTTCCGCACACATTTCTAAGCACCACATCTCCAATATGTACCGGGGCGTTCATCCGGACGGCTCTTAAAGCTTCTGCGCAGTCATAAATCTTTCCTTTTGGAATATCGGAGGCTGTCTTGACGGATACCACCGGAAGGGTGCCTCCGGCTACACGGACAGAGGACGTGACAATCCTGGTGGGGTTGGTCACCTCTTTTTTTCCGTAAGCTTCACCCTTTTTGCAGGTGTTTCCCTCCACCTTTTTCACAGCTCCGTTTTCCATTGTAACAGTAAGACTGCATCCCAGAGGACAATTAATGCAAATCAATTCTCTCGTTTCCATCTCTATGCCTCCTCCACTTTCACAGTAATCTTATCGAAACTTTCATCGTCTGTCAAATCTGATCTTTTCAATACAACCTGCTCCATCTCACCGGGTGCCAGCTTTCTCTTTTTCTTATGCCAGATCCGCCTCTCACCCAGGTACACACTCACATAACAGTCCCTGTAAACACCGCCCACCCGGAAACGCAGGGTAAGGGTATCTTCCATACACGCAGGCCGGATGGTCTGGGGCACTGTGTAACGCACGCCATCCACAGCCAAAACCCGGATCGACCTTGCATCCCTTTTTTCCTTCTCTCCCCGGATATACGCGGCCGCACAGGCACCGGCCCTTGCTGCCTCCTCGGAGACATAGTCTACCAGGTCATGTACATGGAGCACATTGCCGCAGGCAAAGACACCCGGCACATTGGTCTCCAGGCTTTCATTCACCACAGGGCCTGAGGTGACGCGGGACAGTTCCACGCCTATTTTTCCTGACAACTCATTTTCCGGGATCAGGCCGCAGGAAAGAAGCAATGTGTCGCAGGCGTAAAACTCCTCGGTTCCTGGGACCGGCTTCCGGTTCTCATCCACCTGCGCCAAGGTGATCCCTGTGACTCTTTCCTTTCCCTGAATATCAACCACGGTATGACTGAGTCTTAACGGAATATCAAAGTCATTCAGGCATTGTACAATATTTCTCTGAAGGCCGCCGGAAAAGGGCATCAGCTCTGCCACCACTTTTACCTTGGCACCCTCCAGGGTCATTCTCCTTGCCATGATCAGCCCAATATCACCGGAGCCCAGGATCACCACTTCCCTGCCCGGCATATATCCCTCCATATTCACCAGACGCTGCGCTGTTCCCGCAGTGTAAATACCGGCGGGGCGGTAACCCGGAATATTCAGGGCGCCTCTTGGCCTCTCCCTGCAGCCCATAGCCAGGATCACGGCGCGGGCCTCCAGCATCATAAGACCGTCCTCCCTGTTCATAGCCATAACGGTTTTGCATGCTTCCCCATCCCGGATATCCAGAACCATAGTGTGCAGTTTATAGGGAATCTCCATCTCTTCCACCTGGGCAATAAAACGCCATGCATATTCCGGCCCTGTCAGTTCCTCCTTAAAGGTATGGAGACCAAATCCATTGTGGATACACTGGTTTAAGATTCCGCCCAGTTCCCTGTCACGCTCCAGGATCAGGATGTTTTCCACCCCTTCTTTTCTCGCAGATACAGCGGCCGCCAGTCCTGCCGGGCCTCCACCGATTATAATTAAATCATAACACATGATCTTTCCTCTCTTTCCCCGTTTAAACTGTCTTATTCTCTCCTGCTTCCCCGTCTTTGAGCACACCTGTAAGAAGCTTTGCCCCTTTGCCTGCCTTTGTAAGGCTGAGTGGGTCCACATGCAGCTCTCTTGCCAGTATTTCCATGGTCCTGGGTGCGCAGAAACCTGACTGGCATCTGCCCATTCCCGCCCTTGTTCTCCGCTTCACACCATCTAAAGACCTGGCGCCCAAAGGCCGTCTTATGGCATTTATGATCTCACCCTCCGTCACAGTCTCACAGCGGCAGATGACGTTGCCGTAAGCCGGGTCTTTTTGGATCAGCTTTGCCATTTCCTCAGGAGAGGCCTGCGCCACGTTGGGAATATCCTCCCTTGTGCCGATAAAATCGTCCTTCTTTTTTGCATGGAGATACTCTGCTGTCATCTGTGCCAGGTATTCTCCTATGGCAGGAGCACTTGACAGGCCCGGTGACTCAATCCCCGCCGCATTGAAAAAGCCTTCCGCATCCTTAGCTTCACCCAGAACAAAATCCTCATTTTTTTCTGTGGCCCGAAGACCTGCAAAGGACGTGATCACCATATGCAGGGGAACATCTGCAGCACTGACACGTGCCAGAGATGCCACTTTTTCAAGTCCCCCGGCAGTTGTCTGGATTCCCTCTTTGTCCTCAATGTCATCCGCCGTGGGACCTACAAGCAGATTGCCGTGCACTGTGGGGGTGATGAGGACCCCTTTTCCCATCTTTGTTGGAAGCTGGAACACTGTGTGGGATACAAAATCTCCTGCTTTTTTATCCAGCAGGCAGTATTCCCCTTTTCTGGGCGTGATAGAGAGCTTTTGGCTGCTCACCATATTGTTGAAAACATCAGCATATACACCCGCTGCATTGATGACGCACGCTGTCTCGTAGTATTCCCGGTCAGTCTCAATTTCGTAACCACCCTTATCCAGCTTTCTGACTGCTTTTACCTCTGTATCCAAAAAGAAATCCACACCGTTCACACAGGCATTCTCCGCCATGGCGATAGTCAGTTTAAAGGGACATACGATTCCGCCGGTGGGGGCATATAACAGGGCTTTGACCTGGTGGGAAATGTTTGGCTCCAGTTTATGGATCTCTTCTCCCCTCACGATCCTTAAGCCTTCCACCCCATTCTCCTCCCCACGCGTTTTCAATGCCTCCAGCTTCGGGATATCATGCTCATCAAAGCAGAGGACTAAAGAACCATTCTGCCTGTATGGAAAATCCAGTTCCATTGACAGCGCTTTCATCATTTTACTGCCTCTCACATTCATCCTGGCCTTCATGGAGCCCGGTTCCGCATCAAAACCGGCATGGACAATCGCACTGTTGGCCTTGGAAGTACCGCAGCAGACATCCTCCTCCCGTTCCAGCACGGCTGTCTTCAGGCTGTATCTGGACAGCTCCCTTGCCACAGAGCTTCCCACAACTCCAGCCCCGATAATTATCACATCATATTTCATTTTCTCATTCCTCCTATTTTTGTAATAAAAGATCCGGCGAACCGGAGCCACGGGCCAAAGTACAGCCGTTTTCGGCTGTATCTTATTCACCCATTACACAAAAAAGAGACAAGGCGAATACACATGCTTCTGACATGTGTCCTTCGCTTTGTCTCTGTTCTCCAGCGTTATCTATTCTATTTACATGAACCAGACTTTCTGGTTCGTGGTGGATATGGATACGGCTCCTGCACTCAGTGCTGCCATGATATCCTCCTTATCCGCGATCAGTCCCCCTGCAATGACAGGTGTTCTGCTGTGTATACAGATCCTCGCAATAATCTTGGGCATAACACCCGGAAGCACTTCTATCATATCCGGATGCACACTCTCTGTCTGTCTTCGGATACTCTCAAAGGCAATGGAATCGATAACGAAAAAACGCATGACCGCAAACAGTCCCAGTTCCTTTGCCTGTTTGATGATGGCAGGCTTGGTAGAGATCACACCGTCTGTCTCTGTGGTGTTTTTCAAAAAGTCTACGGCAACCTCTCTGCTGCTCAGGCCTCCTATGAGGTCAATATGTACCAGAACGGTTTTGCCGCCCTTTTTCAGGCGCCCCACAATATCACCGATACTGCAGATATCCCCATAGAGCACAAAAACGATCCTGATGTCAGATCCCAGACACCTGTTAAGTCCCTGTTCATCCTTGATGGCTGCCACCACAGGGCAGTCCTCAAATTGTTCTAAAATATCCTGTTGTTTCATGAGACACTCCATTTCCGTACTGTAAACTAGTACAGCGTTGCATAAGTTCCGGTGATAGAGCACCCGCTATTTACGCCAGTGCCGCGTTGCCGAAGCTAGTCGTAGGAACCGCTGCGCCGTCGCTTTGGCGCCTTGCACTGACGAAAATATCAGGCACTCTATCACCGAAACTTACGCAATGCTGTACTAGTAAACTATTTGATTTTAAAAAGACAAGACAATAAAGCCGTCATACGGCTTTATCCTCTTGTCTCCTGTCTCTTCTTACATCTTAGCACATCCCCCTGTGCCATGCAAGCATAAATGTCACTTGTTGTAATGTTTCCGTAACAGTTCGTTACTGTTCACAGCCCAATGTCCCGGGGATGTTGTCCCGCCAGGTGCTGCCTTGCATTTGCAAGGCAATCCCGAGGCAGCTACGCACCAGACTGCGGCTGCGTTTTTGCCTACTGCTTGTTACTCTCTGTAGAAACATACCACCGGGCAGCCCGCCTCTATATTTTCGTATATCGTTGTAGCTGCAGCAGTGGGCAGGTTGATACATCCATGAGAGCCGCTGGTGCGGTAGATGGAGCCACCGAAGCTGTATCTCCAATTGGCATCATGCAGACCAATGCCGCCGTTAAAGGGCATCCAATATTTTACAGGCTGTTCATACTCATAAGTGCCGTCCTCCAGTTTCCGTCCTCTGAGCACCTGGTTTCTTTGTTTATACATAAGAGAATACACACCTCCCGGCGTCCTTCTGTCTCTCATGACATAAGTACCGGATACAAAATCCGTATCCATAAGCAGTGCTCCATCCTTGTAGAACCAAAGGTGCTGGCTGGTCAGGTCGATCTCCACATAGGTTCCGCCGATATCATTTTCCCCGTATGCCACACCAGCCTTGGAATACACAGGCTCACGGACCGTCACTGCATGGTTGGCAATGTCCTCTAAAAGCTGGGCCTTTTCCTTTAACTGGTTTATCTGGAACCCGTAATTGCCGCCGGAAACAGTGATCGGTTCCCCTGTGGCTGTGCTTGTTATGGTCCTGTCCCTGCCCACGGTATCATAGTTTTCCGCCAGCCAGGCGACAAACTCCGTTACTCTGGCCTCCAGTGTTGCCGGGTCCTCCACATAATTACCGTTCTCGTCGTAGGTCATCCACTCTTTCACGGTCATACCGTCCAGCACTTCTGTCTTATCTCCGAAGGTATAGGTGACCGTTACGGCTGCACAGGAATTCCACACATCCCTCTGGTGATTCAGAGTGGGGTCCTCCTTTGTGACAGCCGGAGCTGCATAGGCACCTGCCTCCTCAGCGGAAACTGATTCCTCACTGCCGGCCACAGCCTGCTCAAGAGCGGAGAGGATAACATCCTCCTGTACGGTGGTGCCTGCCGTCTCATCCACAATGACAAACTGGTTTTCCTGGAAAGTAATGTACGCATCCGTTGGAGCCTCCATGCTGGCGGCCTGCATACAGTCAAAAGACTGAAGCTGGGCTTTCAATGCCTCCTTATCATACTGGATGTTCTCCTCAGCCTCATGATCGGTATCCCTGAAATATCCTGTTATCCAGGTGAAGGGATTCTGCTCATCTAAAAGCTTCTGCACACTTCCGTCGCTGACATAAGCATAACCAATGTCCTGTCCTTTGATCTCTCTTGTCTGGTCATTTCTGAACTGCACCTGAACAGAATAGTCCTCAACTTTTTTCCGTATCAAATCTTCCGCCTGCTCCACAGTCAAGTTCCCGCAAGCTATATGGTTTACGGTTGTTCCCTTAAAGAATTTGTCTTTATAATAGTAAGCGCCCGCGCCATAGCCGGCAGCTGCCAGTATGACCACAGCACCTGTGATGCCAAGTGCAATTTTGATCCCGGTCTTTTTACCCTTCTTTTCCTCAGCCCTCATTTCTTTTTTGGCTGCTTTTTTCTGCATCTTTATAGTTTTTTTATCCGGCTCCCGGTAAGCAGCGGTTTCCGCCTGGCTTCCGATGGTATCCTGTATGATTTTCTCCATGGCAGAATCAATTTTGGCTTCCATCTCTGATTTAGGCTGTGTCTGTTCTGCCTCCCCTTGCCGGACAGCAGCTTTCGCCTGTTCTTCTGCCTGCTGCAATTTCTTTTGCTGTGTCTTTTTTTTCATCTAATTTGCTCCCCGATATTACATTTCTGTGGGTACTGCAGCCATCTACGCTTCATTTTCCATGCTGCAGCCGCCTATATTCGACATAAACGCGAATACTTGTCTATTATAACACAAAATTCTACAACCGGATAAATATAAATGAATCCTAAAAAAAATTTAAAGCTTTTGTCATACTTTCTGTTCCTTTTAGTGTATGTGAAATATTTTCTTCATATTCTATCCTGTCACAGAATTCTGCTGGGAATGGATCAACCATATATTAGACGCACGAAAGTGTCGAAAAGTGTCACAAGGAATAAAAAATATTTTTCTCCGCATACTAATTCTGCAGCGCAGGCAACTGCTGCCGCCCAATATAAGCAGAATAAGTGAGGATACTGCCATGTTAAAAGAAAAACCTTACGAAAACGACTATGATGACGGAAACATTCCTGAGATCGACCTGCCCAGGGAGTCAAACGCCACAGACGTGATCCCCGACGAAGTGCCGCGCAAAGACGGCCCTGGCGGAGAAGGCTGACAGGAAGCGAGGTGAATTCTGATGATCGACAATGAAGAACTTCCCATCGGCTTCACCATGGAACTGGCGCAGCATTCAGACATCCTGAACCATTTTGCCCAGCTTCCCAAATCTGAACAGAAGCCTCTGGTAGACAAAGCCAGACAGGTAAACTCCCGCCACGAAATGCGGGAGTATGTGGAATCCATGTTCCGCCCCTGAGATGCGCTGCTTCAAAAGCCGGCTGTGACACGCAGGATCCTCTGCGCCGCACAGTCGGTTTTTCTGTCCCTTCATTCATTTTTGGCTGACTGCTTAATGATCTGATTGATATAGGTACTCAGCCCCGCTACCAAAATCCCCTGGGTAACAGCAGTAAACACTGCCTTTGCGGCTGTCTGCGGAGAATGGACATCACAGACTGCAAGTACCCATACCGCGCATATAAGGATTCCTGCTGCTCCCAGGATCAGAGGGATATACTTATCTTTTACTGCCTGGGACTGTTTCAGCGCCATGCCCACAAAATAGAGCACTATGGCCACCACAAGAAGCTCAGGTTTTACATATTCCATTATAGTCTCCATTTCCCCTCCCCATAATACTGCCTCTCTTACCATCATATGCGCTGACAGGCTTAACTTGCCGGGACCGGTGTATTTTTTTCCATTCCATGATAATTCCTGCAAAATACCGTTTCCCCGCATATCCGGATGTGTTATACTAAAAGCGGTTACTATTCAACCTTCTGGCTTCATAGCAGCAAAAGCATGCACAGTCCTGCCTTTTAGGGTACAGACTGCATAGACCGCAGTCTGGCGCGAGGCCGTCTCGGGATTGTCTTGCAATTGCAAGGCAGCATCTGGCGGGACAGAGGAAGGCTGAACTGTTACTAAAAGTTTCTAAAGCAAAGAAGGAGGATTGCTGTAAAGCAAAAGAAATCTTATGTACCATTTACTGAATCAATATTTAGATACAAAACAGATCGTAATGCTGGGAATCATCATTACCTTTCTCATCACATTTTTTGCCCTGAAACATCCCTTTTCCTTTCTCCCCAGTGACCAGGGACGGGATTTCGCCTTAAACGGCGCACTCTCAAAAGGTAAGACAAGGGGCGTTGGGCTGACGTTTGTCATCTGTTTTATCATCGGCGCGGTTCTCTTTATGCCTCTTGACAAAGAGTATATCGTCTACGCCATACTGCTTCTCTGCATTATGCTGAGCGGATACCTGGACGATGCTGCTGAGACGCCGTGGAATGAATACAAAAAAGGTCTGATCGACCTCATCATCTCCGCTGTGGCTGTTCTCACTTTCCTGAATTTTAACAGTACCACCATCTCCCTTGGTTTTGCAGAGCTGGAAATACCAAAAGCGGTCTTTGCCATACTGGGCATTATCCTCTTCTGGGTCTCCATCAATGTAACAAACTGTACCGATGGTGTGGACGGGCTGTGCGCCAGTCTCTGTGTGATCGTGATGCTGTCCTTTGGCCTGATCTTTAAAGAAACTCTGGGAACTTACGTGATCGCCAATTTCCTTTTTGCCGCTGTCCTGCTGGCATACCTGTACTTTAATTCCTCCCCCAGCAGTATGCTGATGGGAGACGCAGGCTCCCGGGCACTGGGCTTTTATATTGCAGTGATCGCCATCAAATCCCATCATCCGGTCATCTACCTTCTGCTGGCAGGTGTACTGATCATTGACGGCGGCCTGGGACTTGTAAAACTCTTCCTGAAAAGATTTTTAAAGATCTCCATCCTGAAAAATACAAGAACCCCCATTCATGACCACGTAAGAAAAAAATGCGGCTGGTCAGATACTCAGGTTGTTGTCCGTTTCCTGATCATCCAGGTGATCCTGGCTGTTGCAGCATACATGCTGGTAAAATAAAAAAGAAAGAGAAACACGCCATGACAGCTGTGTTTCTCTTTTTCCTTTCCCCCTCATTTTGCTGCCCTCATACACGGTCCGGTGTCGGCTCAGAACTGAGCCATCAGATATGAATAATAATATCCTGAACATCACAATTTAGAATATCACAGAGCACATCAATGGTCTTTGTGGTAATGGCCTCACCCTTTTTCATCCTGTACAGGGTATGGGCTGATACACCATGGGTATGAATCAATTGATACTCCGTCAAATCTCTCCGGAACAGTGTCTCGTAAAACGGTTTATAACTGATCATAAACACTTCTCCTATCCAAAACATTTATTGAATAGTATCATACTCAATCTCTTGACTATACTCAAAATATTGAGTATATTTAAAACAAAAGAATGAAATGGGGGAATATTTTATGACAAATCATGAAGAGCCAAAACATTCATCAGAATACGACAAGAAACAGTTCCTTGAAAGCTGTGACAGGTATGAGGACAAAACCCTGGAAAATATTATAAAAAAAGCAAAAGAGATGGGACTTCTGGAAGATTAGTCTTACCCCGGCCGGGATGTGCCGGGGATTTTTTTCTCAATGCAGAATGCCGCTTGTACTCTTTCCTCACTTTATGTATAATAAATGGGGAATCTGGAAACCCTGACTGCGGCTGAAAAAACCGCAAATAAAAACAAAGGAACTTTAGTATATGAATATAAGAAGACTTTTTGCTGTATGGAGCGCCAAGCTCATTAAGACAGCCTGTCAGATCACCGGCAGACAGGGTGTGACTCTGGCCGGAAAAATAGCACTCTCCATCTATCCGCCCATTTTAAAAGAATTGGCCTGTGAAGTCAGAAAAGACATTTTTGTGGTCTGCGGCACCAATGGCAAGACAACCACCAACAATCTGTTGGCCTCTGTTCTGGAAGCAAACGGCTGCAGGGTTGTCTGCAACCGCACCGGCTCCAACATGCTGAACGGTGTGGTTTCTGCCTTTGTCCTGAATGCCCGGGCAAACGGCCATCTGGATGCAGATTATGCCTGTATCGAGATTGACGAGGCCTCCACGGTCCGTGTATTTCCCCACTTCAAACCTAATTATATGGTCCTGACGAATCTGTTCCGTGACCAGCTTGACCGCTACGGGGAGATTGACACCACTATGAACCTTCTGTCCCGAGCCATGAAGATGGCACCTGATATGAAGCTTTTAGTCAACGGGGATGACTCACTGTCCACCTTTCTCGCCATGGACAATGACAATCCGTACACCACTTACGGCATCAGTGAACAGGTGTACAAAGAACAGGATTCCCGTGAGATCCGGGAAGGCCGTTTCTGTAAACGCTGCGGAGAAAAAATGGAGTACAAATTCTACCATTACAGTCAATTGGGGGATTATTTCTGTCCCAAATGCGGTTTTTCCCGTCCTACACCGGAATTTGACGGCAGCCATATTGATATGTCGGATGGTCTGTCCTTTGATGTGGGCGATTTTCATATAAAAGCCAATTACCGTGGTTTTTACAATATATATAACATACTGGCAGTCTACGGCGCTGCCTCCCTGGCGGGTATTCCCCTTGACCGTTTTAACAGGATTCTGGGTGACTACACACCCCAGTTCGGAAGAAATGAACTTTTTGAAATCGGCGGTACGAAAGTCATGCTGAACCTGGCTAAAAACCCGGCAGGTTTTAACCAGAATATCGGGGCGGTCATGACTGACACTTCCCCCAAGGATATCATAATCCTGATCAATGACAACAGCCAGGACGGCACGGATGTATCCTGGCTCTGGGATGTGGATTTTGACAGGCTGAAGGACGCCAATGCCGCATCCATAACCGTCAGCGGCATCCGCTGTCAGGATATGCGCCTGCGGCTGAAATACGTGGATATCCCCTCCTCTCTGGAGCCTGATATAGAGAAGGCTATCCAGACCCGAATCCAAAACGGAACCAAAAACCTGTATCTGCTGGTAAATTACACCGGCCTGTATACCACCCATAATATCCTGAAGAAAATGGAGGGCAGAAAATGATGAAGATCACCATCGGACATTTATATCCGGACCTGCTGAACCTGTACGGGGACAGGGGAAATATCCAGTGCATGATGAAGCGCTGCCAGTGGAGAGGCATCGAAGCTGAGACCATAGAATACCAGCTTGAGGACCATATTGACTTTTCAGCTCTCGACATTGTGCTTCTGGGCGGCGGATCTGACAGGGAACAAATGCTGGTCTGTGACAAGCTGCGCAGCATTCAGAAGGATTTCAGAGATTATGTGGAGGACAACGGTGTGGTGATTGCCGTCTGCGGCGGTTATCAGCTTCTCGGTCATTATTATGACACAGATGATGGACGCATTGAAGGCCTTTCCCTTGTTGACTTATACACAGAACAGGGCAGCCCCCGCCTGATCGACAACATTGTACTGGAGAATGATAAATTCAGCCTTCCCATTGTGGGCTTTGAAAATCACGGAGGCCGCACCTATATCGGAGATAATGAGCCTTTCGGAAAAGTCCTCTACGGAAGCGGCAACAACGGAGAGGACAAGGCAGAGGGTGTGCTTTACAAAAATGTTGTGGGCACCTATCTCCACGGCCCCCTCCTTCCCAAAAATCCGCATATCAGCGATTATCTGATCACAAACGCCCTGGAACGCAAATACGGAAAAGCGGAGCTGGCTCCGCTTGATGACAGCCAGGAGATTGAGGCAAACCAGTATATCTATCATCGCTTTACAGCCAAACAATAGATAAATACGGGGGTCTTATGATTGCTATGAACAGAAGGGAATAACTTATGGGATACCGAATCGCACTGCTGCTGAAACAGCACTACTACCAACATTTTAATCAACGCCTGCCCGGCATCAGCGAAGATATCTTTGTAGAATGTTTTACTTATGATACCTTGGAGGAACTTAAAACATTATTTCTGCAAAACAAAAACAACTTTGAAGGATTTCTGGTCAGCGGTATTGCCCCCATGAAAGCCATATACTCCCTTGGGGAGCAGGCTGCCGATGCTGTTGTTGACTATTTTCATATCAGTGTGGAGAACACCTACCGTATTCTGCTTCAGCAGATTGTTTTGAATGAACAACTGAAATTGTCCCGAATCGGCATGGATTTCCTTCAGGACGGCCACACCTTAAAAGAGCTCTTGGAGAGCAATCGGTTTGCCCAGCGTATCCGTGAATTTGAGGATGAGTGGATCGAGTATTCATCCAATGTAGATCTGGATGAGAGAGAGGCTGCCCTCTCCGAAAAATACAGGGAACTGGCAGCGCAGGATAAACTGGATATGGTCATCACTTATTTCTACAGCGTGACCGAGAATCTGCGTGACACCTCTGTCCCCTGTATTTATGTGTATCCTGACGAGAACATGATAAGCGATATCCTGAACAGTATGAAAAAAAGCATTTCCATTAAAAGCATGAAGGACCATCTTCCTGCAGTCATACATATTAATATGGAAAATATGCCTGTACAGGATGAAATGTCATATGAAACCACCCGCCTGGAGATCAATAAAATGATCGTGGAACTGAACCGGAAATATCTGAACCGCCTTATCATAAAAAACACGTACCGGGATTTTGAACTTTACGGTGATTACAGTATCATAAAAGAGATCACAGGGGATTTCCAAAAATGTCAGATCCTGGACCGGCTCCACAGCCTGCCCTCTTTCAGAGGCTCCGTGGGATACGGCATTGGCCGCACCTTTTATCAGGCCAGAGTAAATGCCATTGATGCCAGTCATTATTCCAGAAACGGCAGCCAGCAGGAGGACGGCAGCTACCTGATCGACGAAAACGACCAGCTCACAGTCCTGCAGATTGGCCTGGTCCCCGCCGGAATGAAAGTGTCAGGCGATTACATCCATGATATTGCGGACAAAGTGAGCCTTTCCTCAGAGACCATTGTCAGGATCATCCGTGTTATGAAACAGGAGGGCACCAATAAACTCACTTCCCAGGAATTGATGCATCACCTGAATATCTCCGCCAGGGCGGCCAATAAATTTCTGGCCGCCTTGCAGAAGGACGGATACGCGGAAGTTGTAGGTATGAGACGTTCCGGAAATAAAGGGAGGCCCATCAACATATATCAGATCGATCTGAAATACTGATCCATCCGCATGTTCTCTTTGATATACAAAAACAGCAGCCTTACCGGTTTATCGGAATGGCTGCTGTTTTTGCCCTGCTGTCTTATTATTGTTTATAGATCCGGCTTTATCTCATCTGGAATCGGACAATGGTAGCCTCCTTTCACTGCTTTGAGAAATTCTTTCTTTGCCTCCTCAGCTATTCGAGGATCCTGAAACACATCAATAGCTGACATCCCCATAACCTTTGCCGCGGTGATCATACCCTTTATCCCTATGGAAGACCCTGACTGACTGACCTCCTGCCAGGAATGCCCGGGAGTTCCAAAAGCTTTGCAGGCTGTCAGGATCTGTCCTGTGGGCGCCTGATAGCTCACGTCCCCCACATCTGTACTTCCCGGCATGACTGTTTTCAGGGGATTGATGGGAAAAACTGCATCTGCCAGCACTTTGCCCTCCATCTCTGCAGCCGCATTCTCCCCGTGCTGATCTTCCACCGCTGACACAGCCTCCTGCATGATCTCCTCCGAAAATGTCCTCTGGATCTTCTCCGCCAACGCGTGATCATCGCTGTCAAAATCCGGCGCTCCAGCCTCCCGAAAATTCTCCATCAATACGTTTCCAAGGACCTTATTGGGGATATAGTCGCTGAATCCGTCCCCCCGCACCACCTCATAGGAGGTACCTGTCATGATAGCTGCTCCCCGTGCCACTTCGCAGATCCTTTCAAATATTTCAAAAGACTGGCGAAGCCGCGGAGCTCTGGCTTCGTAATAGACAGATGCAGTCTCCTGTACCACATTTGCTGCGTTTCCTCCTGCGTTGGTGATCGCGTAGTGAATTCTGGCCTCCGGGATCACGTGCTCCCTTAAAAAATTGCATCCTACATTCATAAGCTCCACTGCGTCCAGGGCACTCCTTCCCAGATGGGGAGACGCGGAGGCGTGGGATGCCTTACCATGGAAAGTAAAAGAGGCGCAGATATCTGCCAGCGAACTGGATGAAAAAAGTCCGTTCACGTCCCAGGGATGCCAGCAGAACACCGCATCAAGGCCTTCAAAGCAGCCCTCCCGTGCCATAAAAGTTTTACCTGAACCCTTCTCTTCCCCCGGGCAGCCAAAGTAGACAATAGTTCCTGCTCCTCCGCTCTCCTCCAGGTAAGCCTTAACGGCAACTGCCGCCGCAAGGGAACCGGTGCCCAGCAGATTATGGCCGCATCCATGACCGCAGTCTGTCTCCTCTCTCTTTTCCTGCGTATCCCTCCCCGGTTTCTGGCTAAGCCCAGGAAGTGCATCAAATTCCCCCAAAATGGCAACTGCCGGTCCGCCGGTGCCAAAGGTTCCCTTAAAGGCTGTGGGGATTCCCGCTAGCCCTGTTTCCACCTGAAACCCCTCCGCTTCCAGCGTATCCTGCAGTAATTTCGCTGATCGGTATTCATGAAATCCCAGTTCCGCATATTCCCATATTTTTCGGCTGATATCAGAGTAAGTCTTCTCCTTCTCAGCAATTCTTTTGCATAATCTTTCTTTTGCCTCTGTCATTTTCTTCCTCTCCTTATATACCCACCATTACAGCTCCCATGATCAGGATAACTTCCAGCGCGATCCACATTAAAAATAATTTCCAAATAAATTTGTACCACTTATTCATACCAATCCCCATAACACCGCACATCATAGCGCATCCTGTAGGCCAGAACATTTTAGAAAATCCATCCCCAAACTGATAGGCTATGACAGCGATCTCACGGCTCAGTCCAACCACATCGGCAAGGGGCGCCATAATAGGCACGGTCACTACAGCCTGCCCGGTTCCTGATGGAACAAAGAAGTTGATCAGGTTCTGTGCCAGCAGCATGGCGAATGCGGAAAGTCCGGAGGGGAAGCCTTTTACTATATTAGATAAATACAAAACCGCTGTGTCAATAATATTACCTGAACTCATCACCACTTCGATCGAGCGGGCAAAACCAATCATAAGAACCGTGAAAACCATGGATTTTGAAGATTCTACAAAGGAATCTGCAATTTTACTAGGTCCCATTTTATTGATAAGGCCGGTTATCACCATTCCGATAAAAAATACTGCTGCAAGCTGCTGCAGATAAAAACCAAACTTTGCAACGCCGATGGCAATCGTCATGATAATAATACCAAATCCCACTAACGTGAGCTTCTGTCTGCCTGTAAAAGGCATCTGCATAACCTCATCGCGGCTGGCCGTAACTGTAGGCTCCGGTACGCCGTAGAGATAACTCTTTGTGGGGTCTTTTTTTACTTTTTTTGCATAGTGCATTATGTAGATTATGGTTACAGTCACAAAACAGACAAATGCCACGATCCGGAATGTGGTGATTTTGCCTCCAACACTTGGAATTCCTGCAATACTGCTTCCCAGACCAACCGTAAAGGGGTTAAGGACTGCCGCGGCAAAGCCAACACCGGTTCCCAGGATCACGATGGAAGATCCTACTATCCTGTCATATCCCAGTGTGATGGCAATGGCAACAAACGCCGGGATCAGTCCCCAGGCCTCCTCATTCATGCCAAATGTAGTTCCCCCGAGAGCAAAGAGTGTAAAAAATATGGGAATCAGGAAATAATCCTTGTCCTTGATCTTCCTCAGTATAGAACCGACCAGCGCATTCAATGTTCCGGTACTCATAAGCAAAGTAACGTACCCACAGGCAAAAAGCAGAAAAAATATAATATCCGCTGCGTTTACAAATCCCTGAAAGATACTCATGCAAAAAGCCCAGGGGCCTATAGGATTGGCATCCACCGCATGATAACTCCCCGCTACTACCAGTTCTCTCCCCAAATCCGGGTCCACCGCCCTATCAAACTGTCCTGCCGGTAAAACCCAGGTCAGTATGGCACTGATAAGGACCATTGTCATCATGATCACGTAGGCATGGGGCATGGAAAATTTGAATTTCCTCTCTCTTTTCATTTAAAAATCCTCCTTTTACTTTTTCGCTGTAAACTGCTGATTATTTTAAGCACACTTACAGAACCATTCTTTTATATTTAGGATACCACTCTGCTTAAATAAAGTCAATTGGCAGTAATTGCAGATAATATCTCTTGAATTTCGGAAATAATACACAAAAAATAACGGCTTGATGCGTGCTTTCGATTCTGAAAAGAATTATGGTACTGTAAATTACATTTAAAGCCGGATTCTTTATAGATATGGATGCACCGTGGCCGTAACACTGCGGTTCACAGTTTTCTGCCCTGGAAGCGTTTCCCCGGGAAAAACAGCCTGATGTGGCGAAATCCCGGGGCAGGCGGCACTTGTTGCGTTTCTCTGTACTGCGCCTTTTACATGGATGCGAAGCGTAACATCATTACAGAAATATTCGAGAATATGTAATACAAAATAGTGGAAATTCCTAATTTTAAATGTTATACTGGTTATTGAAATTATTTTATGTATGAGGAGGATTACATCATGGCGAGAGGACGCAAAAAAGAGACGAGGACACTGGATGAACAACTGCAGGCAGTTATCGGGGAAATCGCCACATATGAAGAAACTTTAAAAGAACTACGCCGCAAGAAAAAAGAGATTGAGCAGAAAATCACGGAAGATAAAAAAGAGGCTTTATATAGAGCAGTAATGGAATCCGGCAAATCACTGGAGGAAGTCCTGGCTGGTTTAAGCAACCAATAAAACATAAGTCAGCCCCCCGGCTGTTCAGATCTGAACAGCCGGGGGGCTGACTTATGTTTTGATACTTTTAACGCTATTCCGTTTCTCTCTCCAAGATCACCTGATAACAATTTGCACCATACACACTCATTCTGGGTTCTAATATCTGCTTCAAGCGCCATCCATTGGCAGCTTCAGATATAATTGCTTCTTTACAGGCCTCAAAAGGTACCTGCGGCTGCCGGGTCTGCACATACCCGTACCCGGACTTTTCCGTCTTATCCGAAACCAATGGTATTTCAATAAACTTATATTCATATTTCTTCATAGGCTGCTCTCCTCTTCTCTCAGGATGTATCCGCAATATCCATTTTCTGTTTTTATATATCTTATCTGAACCTGTTCCCCTGCCTGATAGGTATTATCCGCAATCCGGCATTGTATCTCCGCATCTTCCCCCTGCAAGGTCTTAAATTTTACGGTTAAAGCAGGAGGTTTCTCCTCCCACTGCGCCCCAAACTGTGCGGCAAAAAACTGATCTACAGGCGTATTGCCAATGTAAGTAATCTCACCTACTGTATTAATCCCATTTTTATCAAAATGCTTTTTGAGCTTTTCTGCCCTGCTTAAACCAAACATATGCAGACTCCCTTCTGTGGCACCAATACACTTCTATTTAAAGATATTATACATTTTTTTTCTGTAAGAAACAATCAAAAAAGAAACGGGATCCCTGCATGATCAACGATCATGATCCGCCGCATAAAATACAGGGGTATTGTTCTCAGTAACAGGCTTCATGATGTACAGATATGGAAATCTGCTCCATAGCGGGCTGGCAGTCCTCCGAATTTTCCTGCCGGATGCGTGATAACATCCCGCAGGTTAGTGGCCATAGGAACCGTTACCATACATGCACTATTCGCCATAATCTATCGGTCTGCTTACCCGTGATCTTATACTCTATATATAAATCTTTTTCTATATTGACCTTTTAGGTAAATGGCATTATAATAGTATTAACCTAATAGGTAAATATCGTCATCAAAAAGGAGATAACAATGCCCGTAAAACTATTAGAGCTGATCCCTCAAAAAAGGGACGCTATACTAAATGCAGCCCTAAAAGAATTCTCTTCGCAAGGTTATGACAAAGCTTCAACAAATATCATAGCTAAGGAGGCCGGAATCTCAAAAGCACTCATGTTCCACTATGTCAGCAGTAAGCAACAACTCTTTTTCGTGGTTTATGATTATTTTTCCGATTTGATCAGGAGAGAGTATTTTGAACAAATGGACTTTAACGAGAGAGATATTTTCGCCAGACTACAGCAGTCATATCTTCTGCAGCTCAAGCTAACAGAAAAATATCCCTGGATTTTAGAATTCAATAAGCTCTCACGCGATACAAATTCCGAAGAGATAAATAAGAAGCTGCAAGATAAAAGAAAACAGGAACATGCAGACTGCTATCCCAAGCTATTTGATGATATAGACGAAAGCCTGTTCAGAAAAGGATTGGAGATAAATGCATGTAAACAGTTTATCTTCTGGTCCAATGTTGGATTTACAGATGAAATCTTAGAGGATTTTAGAAACAATCCGTTGCCTCATATTGACGGGGAGGCTGTCATATCTAAACTTGATCATTACTTTGCAGAACTGCGCAAGATATTTTATGCGTCAGATAATTTGTAATCTGCAGCTTAAAGCCTTGGCCGGAAAAGAAAAACGCCAAATTTACGGAGGTGCAATATGAATGAGCAATACACACCTGTGATCATGGACTTCCCACTGAGAGGTGAATGGTTCTCTCCCAACACCCCCGGAGCACGGATTCCAAGCCACGGTACAAACCGGTTCGGAACACGGTACGCTTATGACTTTTTACAGGTAGACTGGAAACGAAGAGGTCATCCCAGTTATCAAACGCATTGGTTTAAATATTTACTTTTTGGTGTTCCGCTGCAAAAATGCTATTGTTGGGGAGAAAATGTCTACGCTCCCTGTGATGGCACAGTTGTTGACGCAAAAGATGATCACAGGGAAAGATCCAGAGCACATCTTATTTCAGACCTGTATGTTGCTGTCAAAAGTGCACATTTTTATAATCCCCGGAAAGATCATATACAGTCCATAGCCGGAAATTATATTATCATAAAATATAACGAACACGTGTATGCGGCGTTTGCCCATCTTCAATGCGGTTCCATCAAGGTTATTGCAGGCCAAAAGGTTAAGAGGGGAGAGGTTTTGGGTAAAATCGGACATTCCGGGAATTCCTTTTTTCCTCATTTACATTTTCAGCTTATGGATAACAGGGATATGAATTCAGCACAGGGGGTTCCCTGCGCTTTTAAACAGTATGAAGTGTTTGGTAATGGCCAGTGGGAAACTGTGAAGAATGGCATTCCAACAGATACGGACAGAATTCGATTTCCACATAAGACTCTAGAAATCTAAATCTTATTCTGTCAGCGGGATCCTATAAAGGGAATATGTATGATCAAGATAAAAACCAAGGAGGGCGTAAAAAATTCTGTGTCTATGGAAAATAAATTTTCCTGATAAGAATTAGATATGTATAAGATATTTGTCGATAGCTGTTTTTTTGCCGTGTCGATTTTCTTTTCTAATTATAGTATTGCCAGATTTTTCTGATTATACGTTTTTTTCTATTTTTTTGCATTACAATCAGGACATTAGCAGTGATTGTGAGAAGGAGGTCCTACGCAAAAAACATATGGATAACCCACCAGAAGGAATAACACCCGAGGACATTCGCCGCATGAGCGAAGATGCACTTCTGTATATGGATTATTTCTTAAATGAAGATGACCTGTTTGCTGATGAGGCTGGTGTGGAAGGTTTTTATATCTTCTAACTGTGTCGTCATGCAGTCATGTTCAAACACACCGTTATCTAACATATGTTCGGGTAACGTATGTTTCTTTTTATTGCCCCCAAAATCGAAATTTCCTATAAAGGAATAAAGGGTGGCTCCGCCACATCGAAATATTCAATTTGAAAGATATAAAGCCACATACATATATCAGTATCGTAATGATACTGGTCGTGATCATCAACCAGTGTCTCACATTAATCGGACAACCGCTCATTAACTTTGGAGAAGAACAAATTACTTTCTGGGTGAATACCATCCTTAACTTAGTAGGTATATTATATCCGGCATGGAAAAACCAGTCTTTCAGCACCCTGGATCAATACGGTGATACAATCTTATATATGCTACGGGATGGGAAAATTACCACTGATGAACTGGAAGAGTTTATTAAGAAATACAAAGAGGAGTAAACAACTACTCCTCTCATCATTTTTTCAATCTTATTTTCTAAGTATTCTATATACCACCATTGTACTGCGCAAAAAATAGGCAGTCCTATGGAAATGGCAATAGTCACAAACCAGTAATCCCATGTAGGTTTGGTTGGAATACTGATAAAATTAATAAATATAGTGTAGCTATACATACTAACTACTACAAGCGTACAAAATACTTTACGCCATTTTCTCATTCTCTTCACTCTCTTTACCTCCCCTTTTTATCATTTTAGCTCATTTTGAGCTAATTTTCAATTCTAACTATGGATTCTATTATTATTTTACAAAAGGGGTGATACTATGTTGTTTCCGAGAATCCGGAATATGCGTGAAGATAAAGATTTATCTCAATCAGAAATTGCAAAGATATTAAATTGTGCTCAACGAACTTATTCCGGCTATGAATGTGGTCAAAGGTCTATACCTATTGAATCAATTATTATTTTAGCAAAATTTTATGGTACCAGTGTAGATTATCTTTTGGGACTCACAGATAATCCTCTTCCATATGAAAAGACTGAGAATTTATTTTAATAAAAGAGTACCTGGTGAATGCAGGTACTCTTTTATCAACAGACTCATATTAACTTTTGATGAATTTTTTTATTACACTACACATAAACACTATATTTTTTTACAGTAATCCCATATGAATATTTTCCTTTAAGAAATATTCATTGTACATACATCGTATTTTCCGGCGCTACATTTTGTATGTACTTCCCAACAGTGATGATACCCGAACCATTCATTTAAATGTCCCATATCACAAATTAAAGCTCCTCTACTCTGTATACAGGTCACTTTACAATCTTTGGTAAATAATGTATCATGATAGTAAACTTCTGCCACTAATGCATCTCTGGCACAAACTGTATAACAAAAATATTCGCATTCTATGCAAAGTGTCCGAGGTGATATAAGTTTATCTATTCCTAATAAAGACTTCCAATCAACCTCTGTTTCTAGTTCATCAAGTGTCCTACCACCTCTCTCGAGATAATAAGCCTCTTCCTCCTTTGATTCCTCACTTAATGTCCAACCGGAAGTATTCGATTCTGCATATACTAAATTCGATGAAAGGCACATTACTATTGCTGTTAAAAAAGGCAATAAAATTTTTCTACTCATAATTACCTCCTTTTCTCACATTTCCTTAATAGGTACTTACATTCGATACTATAAAATCGAAAAACCTAGCCTCACGGAAATATGTCGAATTGATTCGGAATGCAGTATTTTTATTTTTATGTGTCCATTTTATAGCTAATCGTTTATCCCAATTTATCTCACCCCAATTATCAAATTCTCTTTCTTCCGCTATTGTATTGGGATTATTATCCATTTCTATTATAAATTGAATAAGCGAATCTATGTATTTACTTTTCTCCGAATCTTGAAATTGAAATCTATAGGCAATTTGTGTCAATCTTTTATTCTCATCAAAAACAAATTCCGGTGAAACTATCCAATCATAATCTTTGAAGCTGATATTAATTGGGGGCGATAAAGATGTAATATTATTATCATTTGTTCCTCTTCTTAATTCATCAAACTTATCACTATCAGGATTTAACGTTTCAGCACCAAAAACGGTATTTAAAAATTCTTCTTCTGTCATATGCCAAGTAAACCCCGATGCAACCTTAAAGCCTGATTCATCCACGAGAAAATCCATAAAAGTATCTTCCGTAAATGTCTGATCCTTTATCCGATTTACGGCTCGTTTATGTTCTCGATACTTTTCATTACTACTACATGCGGTCAATAAAAGTATTATTAGTACATATATATAACAGCCACAAAAATTACGATATTTCATTAATATCACCCCATTTTTGATCTGTTATCTTGTTATTATAAAAACATCATACGTTTCCCATGGGTATACACCTCAATTCTATAGTATAAAAATAATATATGAAGATTTTCCAAACTTAATATTTGTCCACAACTTTGGTATATTCTCAAAATTCATTAAATATTTCAATAAACTAACTATAAATAAATTATTTATAGTCAGTTTTCATTAATACAATAATTTATATTATATATTACTATATTATCATATTTTTTCCAAAAAAACAATATCACAATTCAAATAAACAGTAAATTTCAATATTTTATATTTAAAGAGGTGATCACATGACAAATATATAAGGTACTGCTGTAGCTACTATCCCGGTTTTTGACACCTCTTTATACAACCGAATATTCCTGTTTTTGACAGTTGAAGAGAGTAAAAAGTCCTTGAGGTCGCTGTACATGCGGGATTCAAGGGCTTTTTCTGTGTTTACGGTTGTGCGTTGTTTTTCGACTTTTTTGTATCGGCACAAATTTGGCATTTTTATTGGTGTTACGATTTCATGATGCCAGTTTATCCATAAATTTTTCAGTTATATTTGTCATTTGCCTTTAATTCATACTACTCGTAAAGAAAATCTAACGAGCACTTTGTGCTACTCCATTTATCATTTCTTTGCTACAATACAACATTTTGTATAATCGTTGCCTTTGTCTATACCGAGGGAATTTCAACCACCCTGTTTTTTTATTTTGTCGACAAGTGAACTAAATAAATTAAAAAAAGTATTGGCAATAATCAATACAGAAAAAACAATAATAAAAATCAAACACGCAGAAAAAATATAGGAATTTACTCTAAGTATAATGTTTTCATAAGGAATACCTGACCCGCTTAATATTATTTTACAAGCTATGGATGAATATCCAACTCCTCCCAATATAATTAGATTTAATCTACATTTGTCCCAAAAGCTTAAATATTTATATCTTAATAAACTTCCTGTTTCAAGATATCCTAAATGAATTCTTATTTTGGAATTAAAGTAAATTATATTTTTTTCAAACAAATTATAAGCAGGTCTTATGTTACCATTTTTTTCTAAAACTTTTTGAAAATTTAAAAAGGTTTTATATGTACTTCTATCTATATATTTTTCATATTTTATTATCCGTGGAGTAGCATAGTCTATGATTTTTATATAATCTTCTCGTTTTACCTTTTTAAGTTCCATTTTTATTAAATAGCTAAATAATGGATAATAAACTCTATTATAAGCAATTTCATATCTACTCAGTGGTCTGTCCTTATGGTATTTATATTTGGTGATCCAAAATGTTATAATACCCGTAAAAATTGGTGGTATTGCCACTAACATAATTTTAATTATTAATTTCATTTTTATCTTCCTATTCTGTCAAGCCTAAATCTATTGATTTTACTGGCTTTGACGTTTTTTTTTACCTCTAAAACAAAGCCGATAGTGATGGATATCGTGGTATCAAGTACCGAATAGCTGAAAAATGGGTATAGCTTTAAAATCATCCTATTGTTTGCTCTATAAAGGCTATTTTTCCTCTGTTCAACTATGATGATGAACCTTCCGTGTCTATGGGGATCGTGTCCCAACTTCCTTCGTCCCATCTATCATACACTGAGTGCCAGCTACAGCTCTTGTTTTTATTTGATCGTTACCGACCTGCCTTCTTCTATAATGGTACTGATTAACTCAGTGGACGCTATACCACCATAGACTCCAGTTGGCCTTTATGCGGATGTTGTCCGTTCCAGACTCCATCCTTTACGGGTTTCTGTTCCAGAACCCTGCCCAGCCTCCGAAACTTGCTGTCAGCGGCTCGGTAAGGCTCTGGAATATATGGTTCCTATTCTGTTTCTATGCAGCTGCCTGTGCCGATACATTTGCTGGATGTTTGATGTCCTTCAAGAGTTTTAGCGGATCATATGTCGTCCCTGTCTTTAGAATCGTATAGATTACCCTCAGTATTTTGCACGCTGTTACAATCAGGGACTGCATCTTTTTTAATGGATCATTGACTCGTGTTGTGTAATACACATGCAGCTGTTTGAACTCCGATGCATGCACAACTGCCGACTTTGCCGCCTGGAACAGCCAGTATCCCAACCGTTTTCGTCCTCTATGACTGATCTTTGTCTGTCCTTTATGTTTACCTGAGCTGCATGCAACAAGTCCCATCCCACTTAACTTCTGAATTTCTTTCACATCATCAAATCTGCTGATATCCCCCATTTCTGCAAGGATTCCAGCCAAGATATTCTCACCTACACCCTTGATCTGCAAGATATTTTCTGCATATGGTATCTCCAGACATTTTTTGTGTTCCTCATAATTTGGTGTATTATATGTATCAAACATGTGCACTGCAGACATTTATATTCTCCTTCAAGCAATCTCATGCAGTCTTATATTTTTTATAGGTTGCTGGTCTTTCTTCCGGGTGAATTTTATAATACAGGTATAATGCATATCGTACCGTTATTTCACCATGTACGTTTGGAAAATATTCAGATACTGCTTGGTATAGTAAGTACGCATTATGATTCTCAAATGATATATTCCTCATAAGCTTCGCCCTTTCTCGAATGTATGTTCTGTTTTGTATTCTAATTATATCGAGTATATGTTCGCATGTCAAGACGATTCAAACAAACAAAAAAAATAAGTAGTAATATAAAAATAAGCGTCTCTCCTTACTCTTATATTGCTACTTATTCTGTCATATGCGCAAGAACCTCTCCTTTCTTGCTTATTCTCAAAGAACAAATGTTCTGATTACCTTTTTCTCTCTAAACTGAAAAAAGCCCCTATTTACAAGGCTTTTCTAACAGGGGATGAGGGATTCGAACCCCCATCGACGGTTTTGGAGACCGGTGCTCTACCATTGAACTAATCCCCTATATACTATCTATTATTATACATAAAATCTTTTTTCTTTCAAGACTTTTTTTCAAAAAAATCTATTTTTTGAAATATACCTTCAAAACCGCATATACAAAACACAAAAACCTTTTTTTCTTACCCGCCGTTCGCACTTCCGTGCTTAGGTCAAGCCCTCGACCGATTAGTAGCAGTCAGCTCCATACATTGCTGCACTTCCACCTCTGCCCTATCCACCTCGTCGTCTTCAAGGGGTCTTACTTCTTTATAGAATGGGATATCTCA
>NQOF01000005.1 GCA_002270465.1 Blautia hominis | reverse complement strand
ATTCCTTTTGCCTTGGGACACTGTACCCCATATGCATATACGTGGGACATAACATCGTGACGGACCTGTTTTTCCCTCTCGTTTGCCACATCATAGTTGATGTCATCCACATGGGCTTTCAGCTCGTGGGGTGCGGTCGTATGCGGCCCATTTGAAAGGGGAGCGGTTTTATGACCAGGAGGATTTTAGGGGGAAGACGGCATTTTTTATTGGGAATGAAGGAAATGGATTGACGGATGCGTTGACGGGGGAGGCGGATCGTCTGATAAAGATTCCGATGCATGGGGAGGTGGAATCGTTGAATGCGGCTATGGCGGCGGGGGTTTTGATGTATGAGGCGGCTAGACAGAGGAGGGGTGGGAAGTCGTAGGCGGACGGAAGCGGATGGGAGAGGGCCGGGGGGCCATATGCGTGTGAGCGAAGCGTTCCGCTGCCATGGAGCTAACCTGCTCCCAGTTCCTAAATTCATCGGCAGTGGCCTCTTCATTAAGTAACTGGGGCAGGTGGATCTCCCTGGCGCTCCACTGAAACATCGCTCACACGCATATGGCCCCCCGGCCCTCTCCCATCCGCTTCCTGGTTTTGGCTGTAGGTTTGGGGGACAACGATTTGAGGGATGGTAAAATTGTTTATGTTCGTTCTGTGTTTTGGGGGATAGGGATAAGGGGCGATCTGGGAGGATGAGATATCTTTAGAGGGGCTGGCGGTGGGGTGGGTGATTTGGGTGGTTGGTTTTGGTTGATGGGAGGGCGTGTTTTGGTGTGGATTTATTAGTTTGATTTTGGGTGTATCTGACGGAAGTGGGGGGTGTGGGGAGGGTTGTGTTGTTGGAATATGGGGATGGGAAACCGTAGCCGGAATCACGGGGGTGATTTGCGGGCTGCGGTTTTGTTTATTTTTTGGTACAAGCGATATATCGTCTTTATGCTTCATAAAATGATTGGCTTTCTGTAAATATCTACAAATTGTTACAAAAATTACCCGCTTGACAATAAAATG
This sequence comes from Blautia hominis, assembly GCA_002270465.1. GTDB lineage: Bacteria > Bacillota > Clostridia > Lachnospirales > Lachnospiraceae > Blautia > Blautia hominis. Next base: position 412,507 of record NQOF01000005.1, on the reverse strand, counting down.
TAATCTTGATACAATAAGTCCGTAACAAAAATTAATAAATTTGTAACAAATAAAAACAAATGGACTTATAGGAGGCCCTTTTTTATGAAAGAAAGAATGCGACGTATTTTATGCTGTATGGGAACTGCGGGTGTCATGACTGTTATGATGGCGGTTCCGGCGATGGCGGCAGATGTTACGGAAGATGATCAGAATATAGAAGTTGTACAGGAAGCAGAACAGACAGTGGATGAGGCTGATGTTCAGGATGAAAGTGAAGTTCAGGAGGAGACTGAGGTTCAGGAAGAAGCACAGGCTGAGGATGCACAGGATAGCAGTTGGAGCGACAAGGTCGCGGCAAATGTTCTTACATATGCCAATATCCGTGAAGGGGCAGATGTGAGCAGCCAGTGTATCGGCCGTCTTCCCTCCGGAGCTGTGGCAACTGTAGTCGGAAATGATGAAGGATGGCTGCAGGTGACTTCCGGGGAAGTCAATGGGTATATCAGAGAAGATTTGGTGGTTTCCGGTGACGAAGCCAGGAATTTATATGAAGTTATGTATGGGGCAGGTGATATCTCTGCAGAGGCCGTAACTGTGGACGCGGAAGCGGAAGCGGCGGCAGCAGAGGCAGCAGCCCAGGCTTCACAGGTGTCTGCCGAGGCGGTTCAGCCGGAGCAGGGACAGGCAGCAGAGGAAACAGAGGCGGACAGCTCCCAGGCAGCAGCCCAGGAAGTATCAGTCTCAACATCAGATCTGGATTTGATGGCAGCTATCATTGAGTGTGAAGCCGGCGGTGAATCTTATGAAGGAAAGGTTGGCGTCGGAGCTGTCATCATGAACCGCATTAGAAGCGGGGAGTTTCCAAATACATTATCAGAAGTCATCTACCAGAGCGGCCAGTTTGAGCCTACATGGACGGGCAAACTGTCAAATGTGCTCTCACGGGGAGCAAGTGAGGCATGTTACGCAGCCGCTCAGGATGTCTTCGCAGGAGCAAACACGATTGGAGACCGGCTCTTCTTCCACGCTGGTGGCGGAAGCGGTCTGACTATTGGAAATCAGACATTTTACTAAAATATTCGAGTAAGGGCGGAACGGGGAAAACCTGTTCCGTTCTTTTTTTTCTGAATGTTGTCCAAAATGTAAAAGTGTATTAAAATAGGGAACAAAGGAGACTGGATTATGCTGATACAGATCGTAGAGGATGACAGGGCACTGAGTGACGGGATTGTGCTGGCTCTTGGGGAGCAGGGAACGGAATTTATACAATGTACAGGTGTAAAAAGCGCCAAGCAGGTTTATGGGGAGAAGTATCCTGAGTTGATCATTCTGGATGTCAATCTGCCCGATGGGAGTGGGTATGACTATCTGAAATGGGTCCGCAGCCAAGCTGACACCCCTGTTTTGATGCTGACTGCAAATGATATGGAGATGGACGAAGTGATGGGCCTCAGCCTGGGGGCGGATGATTATATGACAAAGCCCTTCAGCCTGGCGGTTCTCAGGGCCAGGATCCGGGTGCTTCTGCGCAGGCGGCAGCAAAGGCAGACAGACCGTTTTTTTGTGGACGGTTTTCTCTTTGATTTTGGCGGCCTTGTTTTTGAGAAGAATGGGCAGGAGATATCCCTCAGTAAAAATGAGCAGAGGCTGCTCAGGTTGTTCCTGGAAAACCAGGGAAGGGTTCTGTCCCGGGCGGTCCTTGTGGACAGGCTTTGGACAGACGGTGCGGAGTATGTGGATGAAAATGCCCTCTCTGTTACAGTGAACCGGCTGCGGGGCAAGCTGGAAGACAGGAGAGACGGAGTTACATATATCCAAACTGTCTACGGACAGGGATATGTCTGGAAACGTGAGGAGACGGGAGAACAGGGAGATGCGGAGACGTAGAGAAATACGGAAAGTGGAGGAAATGCTGGATGCGGCTATCTCCGGTGATTTCAGGGAATCGGATTATAATGAGACAGAGCTTTCCAGGGTGGAGACTAAGTGGAAACGATTTCTGAGTACCTCCGTGCTTTCCAGGGAAAGTCTGGAACAGGAGAAGGAGAATGTGAAAAGCCTGGTATCTGACATTTCCCACCAGACAAAGACCCCTGTGGCCAATATCAGGCTCTATACCGATTTATTGAAAGAAAAACTCAGCCGGGAGGTGCACACACCGGACAGGGAACAGGAACTCAGAATGGCAGAGGAAATATCCAGGCAGGCGGAGAAGCTGGAATTTCTGATCCAGTCCCTGACTAAGATGTCAAGGCTCGAGAGTAATATACTGACAGTCAAACCCCGGGAACAAGGCCTGGAGAGGCTGATCCGGGAGGCTGCCGGGGATGTGATGCCAAAGGCAGATAAAAAGCAGATACAGATTGTCAACACTTGTGTGGATAACATCCGTGCATATTATGATCTTAAGTGGACAAAAGAGGCGCTTTACAATGTTCTGGACAATGCGGTGAAATATTCGCAGCCGGGAGGGAAAGTGACGCTTTCGGTGATGGAATATGAGCTGTATGTGGCGGTCAGCGTTAAGGATGAGGGGATAGGGATCTCGGAGGCGGACACACCTAAGATCTTTGGACGATTTTACAGGGCAGAGTCTGTCCAGCAGGCAGACGGTGTGGGGATCGGCCTCTATCTGACCAGAGAGATCCTGAAACGGCAGAATGGATATATCAAGGTAAAGTCAGCGCCGGGAAAAGGCTCAGAATTTATTCTGTATATCCGGCGCGGCAGGCTTTGACGGAAAAATGCCCGGGAGGGAAACCATGGGGGCAGTTTCCCTTCCGGGCATTCACAGTCCGGCCGTACGCCAAAGTGTAACGGCCAAGGTGCTGAACCGTTACGCCGAAATCATATCATGATATATTTAAATATAAACAGCACGGCCAGTATATACATCAGAAGACTGATCTTTTTCTGTTTTGCTTTTCCGGTAACCAGATTGATGATCACGTAGGAGATAACTCCAAAAGAGATCCCTTCGGAAATGCTGTACATGAACGGCATTGCAATGATGCAGATAAATGCCGGGATCGCTTCCGTAAAGTCCTGGAAGTCAATCTTTGTTATAGATGTCAGCATCAGGAAACCAACGATGATCAGCGCGGGCGCGGTTGCAAAGGACGGAATCGCCAAAAATATAGGTGACAGGAACAGGGAAAGCCCGAATAAAAGGGCTGCTGTCAGGCTTGTAAGACCAGTACGTCCGCCTTCTGCCACGCCGGAAGCGCTTTCTACGAAAGTGGTGGTTGTGGAGGTACCGAGTGCTGCACCGGCAGCAGTACCAACAGCATCCGCCAAGAGGGCGCCTTTGATCTTCGGAAGTTTACCGTTCTCGTCCAGCATATCTGCTTTGGATGCCACACCGATGAGGGTTCCCAGGGTATCAAACATATCTACAAACAGAAATGCAAACATGATGACTACAAAATCCATGGTAAATACTTTAGAGAAGTCCATGTGCATAAAGGTAGGCGCAAGGCTGGGAATGGATATTCCGCCGGAGAAATCCGGCAGCAGGCTGTAGAAGCCGGCTTCCGGGTTGGGAACGTAAAGACCCACAAGCTGACAGATGATTCCCAGTATCCATGTACCAAGAATACCCCACAGGATATTTCCTTTTATGTTCTTCACCAGCAGTATGGCTGTGATCAAAAGACCAATGAGAGCAAGCAGCACGGTGATGCCCTCTGACTGGAAGGTGCCGTTTTTGATGGAACCCTTAAAGGAAAATACTGTGACAAGGGTAGAGGAATCCACAACGATCTTGGCGTTTTGAAGACCGATGAATGCAATGAAGAGTCCGATCCCTACGGAAACTGCATGTTTTAGGTTCATGGGTATGGCGTTAAAGATGGCCTCCCGCACATTGGTCAGTGACAGTATGATGAAAATGATACCTTCCACAAATACTGCGCTCAGTGCCATCTGCCAGGAAAATCCCATGCCCATAACAACCGTATAGGTAAAGTACGCATTCAGCCCCATGCCGGGAGCCAGCACAAAGGGATAATTGGACAGTGCTGCCATCAGACACGTGGCGATAAAGGATGCCAGAGCCGTAGCGGTAAAGACTGCACCCCGGTCCATGCCGGATTCTGAAAGGATGTTGGGATTTACGGCAAGGATGTACGCCATGGTCATAAATGTGGTGACACCGGCCAAAATCTCAGTTTTCACATCTGTGTGATTTTCTTTTAAATGAAATATTTTTTCTAAACTCATAAACTTTCCTCCTGCCTCCACTCATAATACGAGCTAATGTTGTTTTTTATGGATGAATTGCTGCCGGAAAATGCTGTGATCCGTCCCCCTTTCCTAAAAAAATCCGTAAAAAATACCACCGGTAATAAACTGCTGATTTCCGGCACAATTCTTCATGCGGAAATTTATAGGCAGCTATTACGGTAGCTGGTAGAGACGCTCAACCAATTATGAGCCTATATAAACTTCACAAATATTTTATTTCCATAAAAAATTTATTAAGACTTTATGATATTAGCATACTACATTTTTATTTAAAAGGCAATACCAAAACCAAGAATTCTTTCGGTTACTGTTCCCGTACGTTACTGTACACAGGCCACTGTACCGGGAGGCGTTTTCATGCCGGAAGCATGAAAATCCCGAGGCGGCCAGGCGATATGGTGCAGAATGCTCCATAGCTGTGCATCGCGAAGCGTGTTACTGGACACGGAGTGTACAGTAACCCCGTACAGAACTGTTCAGACAAGTATGTCCATTCAATTCTTTCAGAAGTGTTAGATTTCCGAAATAATGTGGTAAGAATAAAATGTTAGGATAAAGACAGAGAAAAAAACAAAAGGCTTGGCTGTCCTTATTTACTGGATATACCCGGACAGCAGAAAGGTGGAGATATGGAAGTATTAAAAACAGAGGGGCTTAGAAAATATTACGGTTCAGGGGAGAATCTGGTGAAGGCCCTGGACGGTGTTGACATGTCGGTAAAGCGGGGAGAATTTCTGGCTGTGGTGGGCACCAGCGGGAGCGGAAAGTCAACGCTGCTGCACATGCTGGGAGGACTGGACCGTCCGTCGGGCGGAAAAGTGTATGTGGATGACAAGGACATTTCCACACTGAAGGATGATGCCCTGTGTATCTTCCGGAGACGTAAGATCGGGTTTATTTTCCAGAGTTATAATCTGGTGCCGGTCTTGAATATATATGAGAATATTGTGCTGCCTATCGAGCTGGACGGAAATGAGGTGGATAAAAGTTATGTTAATCAGGTCGTTGAGGTGCTGGGCCTGGGGAGCAAGCTGAACTGCCTGCCCAGTCAGTTGTCCGGCGGACAGCAGCAGAGGGTGGCCATTGCCAGAGCGCTGGCCACAAAGCCGGCAATCATTCTGGCTGACGAGCCTACGGGCAATCTGGACTCCCGCACCAGCCAGGATGTGCTGGGACTGCTGAAAGTCACCGGGGAAAAATTTGGTCAGACAATCGTTATGATCACCCACAATGAGGAGATCGCCCAGATGGCGGACCGCATTATCCGGATCGAGGACGGAAGAATAGCAAAGGGCGGTGAGGCAGATGCGTAAAGTGAAGAACCGGAAAGCTGTCCGCCGGGTGGCTGACAAGACCAGGAAGGCGGCAAAGAGCAGAAATCTTATTGCCGTGCTTGCCATTGCCCTGACGGCTCTGCTCTTTACCTCAGTATTTACCATTGGGGGAAGCATTGTGGAGAAGCAGCAGGAGGCCACCATGCGCCAGGTGGGAGGGAGCGCCCACGGAGGATTTAAATACCTGACACAGGAAGAATATGATATTGTCAAAAAGGATAAGAAGTTAAAAGAGATATCCTACCGGATCGTTGTGGGCGAGGCAGTAAATGACTCCCTTAAAAAATTAAGGACGGAAATAGGATATTACGAAGATTTAGATGCAAAATTCAGTTTCTGTTACCCGGAGGAGGGGCGTATGCCGGAGGCTGAGGATGAGATCGTGACCAGTGACCTGGTTTTAAAAGCCATGGGCATTCCCTGCGAGGTGGGCCAAAAAGTCCCTGTGGAGTTTACGGTGAATGACAGGAAATATGAGATGACATTTACGCTGTCAGGCTTTTTCAAAGGGGACACCATATCCATGTCACAGATCATGCTGGTGTCAAAGAAACTGGCAGATAAAGTGGCGCCCACGCCGGTAGTTTCCGCCATGGAGAATGGTATAGACGCATCGGACTATGCGGGAAGGATCATGGCGGATTTTAATTTCAGCAGCAGTTTTGATCTGACAGGTAAAATGGAGGACCTTGTGAAGCGGTGCGGATTTCCTGAGGAGGCGGTAGCAGAAGGCACGAACTGGGCATACCTTGGCATGGATCTTAATATAGAAGATATGCTTCCCATCGCGGCCCTCCTGCTGGTGATACTGGTGTCCGGCTATCTGATCATATATAATATTTTTTATATTAATGTATTTCATGATATCCGCCACTACGGCCTTTTGAAGACCATCGGTACAACGGGAAAACAGCTTCGTAAAATTGTGCGCAGACAGGCTTATATGCTCTGCCTCTACGGTATCCCCCTGGGACTTCTGCTGGGAGGCGTGACCGGAAAGTGGATCCTTCCTATTGTTATGAGGAATCTGGTGTTTTCCAGTACGGCAGACACGAAGGTGTCCCTGGAGTTCTGGATATTTGCGGCATCTGCACTGTTTTCCCTTCTGACTGTGTATATAAGCTGTATCAGGCCGTGCCGCATTGCCTCATCGGTATCTCCGGTGGAGGCTCTTAGGTATACGGAGGGGCAGGATAGGATATGGAGCAGGGAAAAAGGCAAAAAGACAAAGAAGGTAAATCCCTGGACCATGGCAGCAGCCAATATGCGGAGGAATAAAAAGAAGGTGGTGATCGTGACAACCTCTCTTTCTTTGGGGCTGGTGCTGCTGAACAGTGTGTATGGGCTTGTAAATGGATTTGACATGGATAAATTCATAGCATCCTCCACAGTCAGCGATTTTTCCGTGCGGGATGCCGCTCTCGATAACCCCGCCGCCTACGACAAACCCCTGGAGGGTGTGACCGGGGAATTCCTGGACGCACTGTCAGAGCAGAAAGGGGTGGAGGATGTCTGCAATATTTATATGAATCTCATAAACAGCCCTAATTTTACGGAGGAGGAGCGGGATGCATTTTATGAAAAGATCTTAGATAATCCCAAAGCCAGGCCGTATCTGGAGGAATATTTTGGGGGTGAGGATTTTTGGAAAGCCGTGGAAAACAAATCATTTGACAACATTGACGGCAAAATATTCGGTGTGGGACGTCTTGCTTATGAGAAAATGGAACTTACGGAAGGAGAGCTGGATTGGGAAAAATTTAAGACCGGTAAGTATGTGATAACCTCAATATTCGGCTATCTGGGTTCCGGCGAAGATCAGATGAATTATTATGAGGTGGGAGATAAGGTCACGATCCGCTTGGACGACGGAACCAGCAGGGAGTACGAGGTAATGGCTGTAGGGAAGCTTCCCTATTCCTGCGAGCTGCAGAGCTACAGTGTATTTGAGTATAATTTCGTGCTTCCGGACTGGGAGTACCTGGATTTTTACGGTGACAGGCTGCCTATGAGAACCCTGTTCAATGTGGAAAAGGATAGGGAGAAAGACGTGGAAAAATGGCTGGAGGATTACTGTGAGAATATAAATTCAGATTTGGATTTCACGTCAAAATCCACGGTGGCCGCTGAGTTTGAAGCGGATAAGAATATGTACGCCATAGTGGGCGGTCTTCTGGCACTTATCCTGGCTTTTATTGGTATTTTGAATTTTATCAATACCATGGTGACTTCGGTCCTGTCCAGAAAGCAGGAGTTTGCTATGATGGAGGCAGTGGGGATGACTGGGAAACAGCTCCGGCAGATGCTGGGGTGTGAGGGCGTGATGTATGCGCTGCTGACAGGTGCTGCCTCTCTGATCCTGGGCGGTATCCTGGATGTAACAGCTGTTCAAAGTATAGGAAATTCCCTCTTTTTCTATAGGTGGCATTTTACTGTAATGCCCATATTAGCCTGCATTCCGGTCCTGGTGGTGATCGTCCTTGTGGTTCCGGCACTTTGCTATAAGAGCATGTGCAGGACCAGTGTCACGGAGAGAATGAGAAAAGCGGAATAAAAATATTGTTATTTTCAGTCTTTTACGATATAATATCAGCAAATGGATATATTATTTGTAAAGGACTGATTTTTTTACCTGAAATCATCCGGAAAGGAGAGGTGGGTATGTGGACAGCAATTACAGCAGGGACCATATCAATCATCTGGCTGATTCTTCTGGCTGTGCTTCTGGTGATTGAGATTATCACACTGGGGCTTACAACCATCTGGTTTGCAGGAGGAGCGCTGGTGGCGTTTTTGGTATCCATAGTTGGCGGACCTTTGTGGCTGCAGATTCTATTGTTTATTGCAGTATCGGTGGTGCTTTTGATCTTCACCAGGCCGCTGGCAGTAAAGTACATGAACAGAAATGTGAATAAAACAAATGTAGACAGTCTTCCCGGCGAGAAAGCCGTGGTTACAAAAACCATAGATAATTTGAGAGGAACCGGGCAGGCTGTGGTAAACGGACTGGAATGGTCCGCAAAATCCAGGGACGAAACAATTATTGATGAGGGAGCAATCGTCAGAATTGTGGCGGTCGAAGGAGTGAAACTTGTAGTAGAGGAGGAAAAATAATATGAATGTGGGTACAGTGTTACTGATTATTGTAGTTGTGCTTTTGCTGCTGGTCATCGCGTCCTGTATCAGGATCGTGCCGCAGGCCCATGCCATGATCATTGAACGTCTCGGCATGTATAAAGAAACCTGGGGAACCGGACTTCACTTTAAGTTCCCGTTTGTGGACCGTATTGCAAAACGTGTGAATTTAAAAGAGCAGGTGGTGGACTTTGCGCCCCAGCCGGTTATCACAAAAGATAATGTTACAATGAGGATTGATACGGTTGTATTCTTCCAGATCACAGACCCGCGTCTCTTTGCTTACGGCGTCGAGAATCCGATCATGGCTATTGAGAATCTGACTGCCACCACACTGCGTAATATCATTGGTGATATGGAACTGGATTCCACCCTGACATCAAGGGAGATCATCAATACAAAGATGCGTGCATCACTTGACGTGGCAACAGACCCGTGGGGGATCAAAGTAAACCGTGTGGAACTGAAGAACATCATTCCTCCGGCAGCCATCCAGGAAGCCATGGAGAAACAGATGAAGGCAGAGCGTGAGCGCCGTGAATCCATTCTGAGGGCAGAAGGTGAGAAGAAATCAACCATTCTGGTAGCAGAAGGTAAGAAAGCATCCATGATCCTGGATGCAGAAGGTGAGAAGCAGGCGGCTATCCTCCGTGCAGAGGCGGAGAAGGAGAAGATGATCAGGGAAGCGGAAGGACAGTCCCAGGCAATCCTGAAGGTGCAGCAGGCGAAGGCAGACGGTATCCGTTTCATCAAAGATGCCGGTGCGGATGAGAGTGTACTTACCATCAAGAGCCTGGAGGCATTTGAACAGGCTGCTGACGGCAAGGCAACGAAGATCATCATTCCGTCCAACATTCAGGGGATCGCAGGACTTGCAGCGTCTCTGAAAGAAATTGTTACGGACAAGGAAAACTGAAAATACCCGGGACAGTAGATGATTCAGGATGTACTTCTATTGACGGGAATTAATATGCAGAGGGGCGGTTGCAGTTATGTGACAGCCTCTCTGCGGCATTTTACCCGAAAGTAATTTGGAGCCTGAGGCTGTGCGCAGGCATACAGCAGCCGGTCATAGTGCCGGTCACTGGGGTTCATCACAGGTAAGAGGAGGCATCACTCATATGAAACCGGTAATTGACCTAACAAAAGAATATGGCCTGGTCCTGGAAGGCGGAGGCGCAAAAGGCGCGTATCAGATAGGTGCGTGGAAGGCCATGCGGGAAGCTGGCGTGAGGATAAAAGGTATTGCAGGCACCAGTGTGGGAGCATTGAACGGTGCCCTTATCTGTATGGATGATCTGGCTAACGCGGAAAAGGTCTGGGAAACGATCTCTTATTCCAGCATTATGTCCGTGGAGGATGAGAAGATGGAGCTTTTGTTCCAGCAGAAGAAGCTGGATGTGGATCTGCTGAAGAGTGCCTTTGATTTTATGAAGGAAGGCGGCATTGATGTGACGCCCCTGAAAGAACTCATAGCGGAATGTATTGACGAGGAAAAGATCATCAGCTCCCCCGTGGATCTGTATATCCTTACGTTTAATGTGGATGAGAAGAAGGAGCTTGATATTGATGTGAAACAGTGCAGGCCGGAGCTCATAAAGGACTTTTTACTGGCAAGCGCTTATATTTTTCCGCTGTTTAAGAATGAACGTCTTCACGGTAAACGGTATATTGACGGCGGAGCCATCAATAATGTGCCCCTGGGTTCTCTTGTGGACCGCGGATATGAGAACATTATTATGGTAAGGATTTTCGGGATCGGACGGGAGAAGAAGGTAAAGATTCCCGATGGGACCACAATTTATACAGTGGCTCCCAAGGTAAGCCTGGGAAGCATCATAGATTTTGACAGAAGAAAAAGCAGACGCCATATGAAACTCGGGTATTATGACACCATGCGGCTTATATATGGGCTGAAAGGAAAAATATATTATATTGATGAATCCGAAGAAGAGTGTTATTATTTAAAGCAACTGACAGATTTAGATGATTTGGTCTGTGAATATCTCATGGATACTTACCAGCTTTCCAGAGACCCCAAGCTGTTCCTGCGCAATATGACGGAGGTGATCCTTCCGGTTCTGGCGGAGGAGATGAAGCTTTCCAAGGAATGGGATTACCGGGAACTGTATCTGAGTATGCTGGAAGCCACTGCAAAGTTGTGCAGGGTGCCAAAATACAGGATATATACCTTGTCCCAGCTTCAGGATGCGGTATATGGGAAACTGTACCGGCTTCACGGTACGGATGTCCCTTCCTTTGTACAGGTGATCTCCAGGGATGTTCTGATCTGACAAAAGAGATGCGCGGCGGGACCGCGGCAAATGAGGAGGAAAAGTAAGATGGATTTAAAAGGACGCAGTTTTCTGACACTGAAAGATTTTACGGCAGAGGAAATTGAATATCTCATTGATCTGGCTGCTGAACTGAAAGAAAAGAAAAAACAGGGTGTTCCTGTAGATACCTTGAAGGGCAGAAATGTAGCGCTTATTTTTGAAAAGACCAGCACCAGGACCCGCTGCTCCTTTGAAGTGGCAGCTCATGATCTGGGTATGGGGACCACATATCTGGATCCCAAAGGTTCCCAGATCGGTAAAAAAGAAAGTACCCGGGATACAGCCAGGGTTCTGGGAAGGATCTATGACGGGATTGAATACCGCGGCTTCGGGCAGGAAATTGTGGAGGAGCTGGCAAAATACGCAGGTGTTCCTGTGTGGAACGGCCTGACAAACGAATATCATCCAACACAGATGCTGGCTGACCTTCTGACTATCCGTGAACATCTGGGCAGAGTGAAGGGGGTTAAGCTGGTATACATGGGAGATGCCCGCTACAACATGGGGAATTCCCTGATGATCCTCTGTGCCAAGATGGGTATGCACTTTGTTGCCTGTGCACCGAAAAAATATTTCCCCAATGAAGCTCTCGTAAAAGAATGTGAAGCATTTGCAGAGGTGTCAGGAGCCACCATCACGCTCACAGAGGATGTGGAGGCCGGTACCAAAGGCGCTGACGTTATTTACACAGATGTATGGGTATCCATGGGTGAGCCGGACGAAGTATGGGAGGAGCGTATCCGTGAGCTGACCCCTTACAAGGTGACAAAGAAAGTTATGGAGAATGCCGGAAGCCAGGCGATCTTCCTGCACTGTCTGCCGGCGTTCCATGACCTGGAGACTGTGATCGGTAAAGAGATGGGACAGCGTTTCGGCCTGACAGATATGGAAGTGACGGATGAGGTGTTTGAATCCGCCCAGTCCGTTGTCTTTGATGAGGCAGAGAACCGTATGCATACGATCAAGGCAGTTATGGCAGCAACGCTGGGGGCATAAGGAGCGATGGAATTAAAGACCAAATGGCTTGGAAAGCCGTGGAACTTTGCAGAGGAAACAGATTCCACCAATGACTGGGCAAAAAGAGAAGCCGGGAAAGGCGCGCCAAGCGGTGCGGTTTTCCTGGTGAGGAACCAGACAAAAGGAAAAGGAAGAAGGGGCAGGAGCTGGGCAGATCCCAAAGGGAGCGGCCTTGCCATGTCCCTGCTTCTGCGTCCGGATATGGCTCCGGAGCGCGCGCCCATGATGACAGTGCTCATGGGACTTTCCGCAGCCCAGGCGGTTGCGGATGTGACAGGTAAGACAGCGCTGATCAAGTGGCCCAATGATCTTGTCATGTCCGGAAAGAAGCTGTGCGGGATCCTGACAGAGATGTCCATGCAGGGGTCGAAGATCGCATATGTGGTCATAGGAATCGGCATTAATCTGACTGTGGAGAAGTTTCCGGAGGAGATAAAGGACAAGGCCACATCCCTGAAACTGGAATGCGGCGAGGCACCTCATGTGGAAAGGATGGCAGCAGCGGTCCTGGAACGTTTTGAACAGAATTATGAGCGCTTTCTGGCAGCCGGTGATCTGAGTCCTTTCAAGGAGGAATATGACAGCCTTCTTGCCAGCAGAGGACGTGAAGTGAAGGTTCTGGAAAAGGGACGGGAACTTGTGGGCACCTGTCTGGGGATTGATGAGGCAGGGGAGCTTCTTGTGCGGACACCCGGCGGGGAGTGTAAAACTGTTTTTGCCGGGGAGGTGTCTGTGCGGGGATTGTATGGATATGTGTAATAGTATAAGGAGAGTTTATGTATAAGGATAAAATTGTACTGTGCGGTGCCAATGCGTACGAGAAAAAATATTATTTTAATGAAGACTTTTCAGCACTTCCTCAGTCCATACAGGACGAGCTGCACATTATGTGCGTACTTTATACAGAGGAGATCAGCGGGGTCCTTACCCTGGAATATGATGAGGATGGCAGTCTGGAATTTAAGACAGAGGCTCTTGAATCAGATGCCATGTACGATGAGATTGGCAGTGTGCTGCGTATCAAGCAGCTGCGGGCAGAGAAACAGGAGCTTTTGGAATCCCTGGAACTGTATTACCGGGTATTTTTCCTGGGGGAAGATGCAGAGGAGACACGGAAGGAAGCGGAGGAATAGGACATGCTGTTAGTTATTGATGTGGGGAATACCAATATCACCCTGGGGGTGTTTGACGGCGAAGCGCTGAAGGGAACTTTCCGTATGACCACCAGACAGAACAGGACTTCGGATGAGTATGGGATCCTGATGTGCAACATGCTGGAATACAGAGGGATCCCCAAAGATGCAGTAAAAGATGCGATCATCAGCTCTGTTGTGCCGGATGTGATGCATTCTTTGGCAAGCGGTGTCATAAAATATTTTAACACCTATCCCATCCATGTGGGACCGGGATGTAAGACAGGCATCCGCATTACGTCTGTGAACCCAAAGGAGATTGGCGCGGACAGGATCGTGGATGCTGTGGCTGCCTATGAGCTGTACGGCGGGCCGGTCCTTGTACTGGACTTTGGGACAGCCACCACCTATGACCTGATCACAGAGGACGGCTGCTTTGCGGCAGGCATCACCTCCCCCGGTATTGAGATCAGTGCCAAAGCCCTGTGGCAGGATGCAGCCAAGCTGCCCAAGATCGCCATAGAGAAGCCGGAATCCATACTGGCAAAAGAGACCATCAGCAGTATGCAGGCAGGACTTGTGTACGGCTATATCGGGCAGGTAGAGTATATTATCAGAAAAGTCAAGGAAGAGTCAGGGATTGAGAACCTGAAAGTGGTGGCAACAGGAGGTCTGGGCAAGATCATTGCGGATGAGACAGAAATGATAGATGTGTACGATACACAGCTTACGCTCACCGGCCTCAGGATCATTTTTGAAAAAACGAAGAAGAGCAGAGGTTAATATGAAACTCACGATCGGAAATGTAACCCTTGAGAACAACCTGATACTCGCACCCATGGCAGGAGTCACGGACCTGCCATTTCGTTTGCTCTGCAAGGAGCAGGGTGCAGGGCTTCTGTGTACGGAGATGGTCAGTGCAAAAGCCATTTATTTTAAAAATAAGAATACCAGGAGCCTGATGCAGATCCTGCCTGAGGAGCGGCCTGTGTCCCTTCAGCTTTTTGGGTCGGAACCGGATCTGATGGGACTGATCGCCCGGCAGATCGAGGAGGAGCCATTTGACATTCTGGATATTAACATGGGCTGCCCGGTGCCGAAAGTGGTCAACAACGGAGAAGGCTCCGCACTGATGAAAAATCCAAAGCTTGTGGGGGAGATTGTACGGAAGGTATCCTCCTCTATCAAAAAGCCCCTGACTGTAAAGATCAGAAAAGGATTTACCGGGGAGACCGTCAATGCGGTGGAGATAGCAAAAATCATAGAGGATGCAGGCGCTTCCGCAGTTGCGGTCCACGGAAGGACCAGAGAACAGTATTATTCCGGCAAGGCGGATTGGGATATCATCCGCAGGGTGAAGGAGGCGGTATCCATTCCCGTGATCGGCAATGGGGATGTGGACTCGCCTGAGAGTGCCCGGCGCCTTCTGGAGAAAACGGGATGTGACGGTATCATGGTAGGCCGTGCGGCCAGGGGGAATCCCTGGATCTTTGGCAGGATATCCTCTTATCTGGAGAATGGTACAATGCCTCCGGAGCCATCCATCCCGGAGGTCCGTGATATGATCTTGAGACATGCACAGCTTCAGATCGAATACAAAGGGGAATATACCGGTATGCGGGAGATGAGGAAGCATGTTGCATGGTATACAGCAGGAATGCCCCACTCAGCAGCAGTCAGGCGTCAGGTCAATGAAGTGGAGACTTATGAGCAGCTGGAGCGGCTGGTGGAGACTTTTTACTGAGAAAAGTAACCGGAAATCTGCGCACAGCAGGCTTTTTTACGGGAAACAGAAGATATTTGCCGGGAATGGCAGATTGTTCTTGACATTCTGATAGCTTTTTCTTATAATATTATGACTGTTAAGGTTTATGGAACCTGAAAAAGATGGATTATACTGGGAGAAGAATCTGGGACGCTGTCGGGCCTTTGGTCATGACAGGCCCTCTTCTTACTTTATAATATAGAAGAAAGGGTGTATAAAAAATGGAAGAGAAGAAAAATATTCTAACGTATGCGGGACTGAAAAAATTAGAGGATGAGCTTCATGATCTGAAGGTAAACAGAAGGAAAGAAGTAGCCGGAAAGATCAAAGAAGCCAGAGAGCAGGGAGACCTGTCCGAAAATGCAGAGTACGATGCTGCAAAAGATGAGCAGCGTGATATTGAAGCAAGGATAGAAGAAATTGAGAAAATCTTGAAAAATGCTGAGGTCGTAGTGGAGGATGAAGTGGACCTGGAGGCTATCAGCGTTGGATGTAAGGTAAAAGTATTTGATGTGGAATTTGATGAGGAAATAGAGTTTAAGATTGTAGGTTCCACAGAGGCAAACAGTCTGGAAGGCAAGATCTCCAATGAATCTCCGGTAGGCAAAGCGTTGATCGGAGCAGGCAAAGGACAGACTGTACAGGTGGAAATGCCATCCGGAACTATGGAATATAAAGTTTTAGAGATTGAAAGAAATATTTAACAGCAGTATCATCCGCCTTAAGTTTGTGCGCGGAATGACGGTTAAAAAATAAGGAGAGTGTGAAAAGTGGCAGAGCAGTCAAAGAATGTACAGGAGCAGGACATCAACCAGTTATTGAAGGTCCGCCGTGAAAAATTAGCTGATTTACAGGCAAACGGAAAAGATCCGTTTCAGATCGTCAAATTTGATGTGACCCATCACAGCCAGGAAATCAAAGATGCTTTTGAGGAACTGGAAGGAAAATCTGTAACTATGGCAGGGCGCATGATGTCCAAACGTGTTATGGGCAAAGCATCCTTCTGCAATGTTCAGGATTTACAGGGTAACATCCAGTCTTATGTTGCACGTGACAGTATCGGACAGGAGTTCTACCAGGATTTCAAGAAAATGGACATCGGTGATATTGTGGGCATCACAGGCGAAGTCTTCAAGACTAAGACAGGTGAGATCTCCATCCATGCTTCAGCGGTGACACTGCTCTCCAAGAGCCTTCAGGTTCTTCCGGAGAAGTTCCACGGCCTGACCAACACAGATTTGCGTTACCGTCAGAGATATGTGGACCTGATCATGAACCCGGAAGTGAAGGACACTTTCATCAAACGTTCCAAGATCATCAGCAGTATCCGTAAATACCTGGACGGACAGGGATTTATGGAGGTGGAGACACCTATGCTGGTGGCAAACGCAGGCGGTGCTGCGGCAAGACCTTTTGAGACGCATTTTAATGCGCTGGATGAGGATTTCAAGCTGCGTATTTCCCTGGAGCTGTACCTGAAGAGACTGATCGTAGGCGGCATGGAGCGGGTATATGAGATCGGACGAGTATTCCGCAATGAGGGCCTGGATACCAGGCATAACCCGGAGTTTACGCTGATGGAGCTGTATCAGGCTTTCACAGACTACAAGGGAATGATGGACCTAACAGAGAACCTGTACCGCCATGTGGCACAGGAAGTCCTGGGAACCACCACCATTACTTATAATGGTGTGGAGATGGACCTGGGCAAACCTTTTGAGAGGATCACTATGCTGGATGCTGTCAAGAAGTATGCCGGTGTTGACTTCAATGAGATCCATACACTGGAAGAGGCCAGAGCCGCTGCAAAAGAGCACCATGTAGAGTTTGAGGAGAGACATCAGAAGGGTGATATTCTGAGTCTGTTCTTTGAGGAGTTTGCAGAGGAACATCTGATCCAGCCTACGTTTGTTTGTGACCATCCTATTGAGATCTCTCCGCTGACCAAAAAGAAACCGGAGGATCCGGAGTATACGGAGCGGTTTGAATTCTTCATGAACGGCTGGGAGATGGCAAATGCTTACTCTGAGCTGAACGACCCCATTGACCAGAGGGAGAGGTTTAAAGCCCAGGAAGCACTGCTGGCACAGGGTGATGAAGAGGCCAATACAACGGACGAGGATTTCCTCAATGCCCTGGAGATTGGTATGCCTCCTACCGGCGGTATCGGATTCGGAATTGACAGGATGGTCATGCTGCTCACGGATTCGGCTGCGATCAGGGATGTGTTGTGCTTCCCGACGATGAAGAGCATTGGCGGTTCTGACGCTTCTAAAAAAGCTGCTGCATCGGAAAGAACAGTGGCTGCCGAGGCTGAGAAAGCGCCGGAAAAGATTGATTTTTCTAATGTAAAAATCGAGCCACTTTTTGAAGAGATGGTAGATTTTGAGACATTCAGTAAGTCTGATTTCAGAGCTGTTAAGGTAAAAGCTTGCGAGGCTGTACCGAAGAGCAAGAAGCTTCTGAAGTTTATTCTTGATGACGGAACAGATGCTGAACGCGTGATTTTAAGTGGTATTCACGAATATTACGAGCCGGAAGAGCTGGTTGGTAAAACTTGTATCGCAATCACAAACCTGCCTCCAAGGCCGATGATGGGAATTGCTTCTTGTGGAATGCTGATTTCAGCAGTACATGAGGAAGATGGCAGAGAAGGTCTGAATTTATTGATGGTAGATGACAGGATTCCGGCAGGAGCGAAGCTGTACTAAGAGGCTTTGAAAATAAGTATCTGAGTGGTGAAAAGTGTACCATTGTACCAACCAGAACAGAAAATATGTAAAGTTATGTAGATTTAGGGAAATAGAAACGATTTTTTATTCAATCCTCAGAGGTATAGTGCTTCTGAGGATTTTTTAATGTTAGGGGAATAAAAGCAGAGCTTTAGAATATTTAAAAAACCCCTGTTTTCATGCGCTGACGGAAAGGTTTGTGTATACTCAGACGCAGAGCGGGGTCGGGCTGAGAAAGTCCTGCAAGGAGGAGGACTGCCCGGTCACGGGAGTCCTGGGCAATCTCACTTATATAATCGAATAAGATCCTTCACAAATATTTCTCCATTAGTAAATTGAATTTTGTTATTACTTAAAAATCCCTCCAATGATTGAATTGTTTTTTCCATAATAGAAATTTTCCATTTTTTCTTTAGATCTTTTTTAAAACTGATATAAATTTCATTTTTTGATGGATCATACACGATTGAACACAAAGTATTTTCCTGACTAGTTTGACTTAAAACTTCAAAGGCTTCATTTATTCCAAACCTATGAATATTATTGTCGATATATTCATGAGCACAGATATATCTGTCAGCACCTATACCATATACTTTATTATAATTCGCTTCCTTAAAATCCCCATTAGGAAAATTTGTCATAATAATAAAATCATTATGGATAGGGGTTACTATATTTGTGTCATTTCCTTCTTCCAGAATGACTGCATCACCGGTTTTATCAGCGATTATAGTATGTAACCCTAAATCCGGGTATAATGGGTTTCTGGGATATGAGAGTACTCGATTATTAAGAACTCCGGAAAATTCAGATGTTCTTCTTGTTTTCTTTAGTGCTTCATCAAAAATATCAAAAGCAGTCCAATCATTTTCGTCACAACTTGATCTAAAACCTGAGCCGTATTTTACTGCTTGCGTACAGATAAAAAGACCCTCACTGTTAAATCCGGCGATATCCCTGTATTGATTACCTGCTAAGGCTGCAAAGTAAAATAAGGTCATATCATTATAACCATTGACTTTTAGCTGTAGATCAATTTCCTCAGTATCAAAATTCATACCGTAAATAGCTTTTTCTTGACTGTATACTGCAAAACATGTGCACATTTTGAAACCTCCCTTTAATAAATGGCCCGGACTGATATGATTTGCATTCATACAGTGACACATTAGGCCATTCTTCACAAATTTAAAATTGCTTAATTATATCATAGTTAAGAGTATAAATAAAGCACTGTATATTACTCCCTGCAATTATAGTGGACGGCCCGTCACTATTCACGGCCACTGTCCCGGGAAGCGTTTTCATGCCGGAAGCAAGAAAATCCCGAGGCGGCCGGCGCGCTATGGGGCAGAATGCTCAATATCTGTGCATTGCAAAGCGTATTACTGGACACGGAGTGAGCAGTAACGACGGCCCTTGCCGGAGATGATACTTGCTTCACGACAAAGCGATGCAAGGGTTCGGACGTTATGGCTTGAATACGGTGTTGTCAAGTGTTATACTTATATTACACTAAACGTAATAAAGAGGGAAAGAGGATGCGCGAATGCGGAAATGAAACATTAACAGAGATCTCATATTTAGTGCTGTTAGCCTTCTACAGACCAAATCACGGGTATGGAGTCATGCAGTTTCTGGAAGAGTGCACGCATGGCAGGGTGAGGCCTGGAGCGGGGACCTTATACGGGGCGGTCAATACTCTGATAAAGAAGGGATGGATCGCATTATATGACCGGGATGAGAGAAGAAAGACATATTTGATCACAGATAAGGGAAAAGAGATCCTGGAAAAAGAGGTGGGGAGGTTAAAGCAGAATTTAATATTGGGACAGCAGATCATGAAAGGCGGAAGAGGATGAAGGACAACAAAACAATTGACTATTACGACCAAAATGCACAGTCTTTTGTGGAAAACACCATAAATGTGGACTTTAAAGATCTCCAGGACGATTTCCTGTCGTGGCTGCCAAAGGCGGGGGCGATTTTGGATTTTGGCTGTGGTTCAGGGAGAGATACCAAATATTTTCTTGAAAAGGGATACAGAGTAACCGCCATTGACGGTTCTGCCGTATTATGCAGGATGGCATCAGAATTTACAGGGATTGAAGTAAAGCAGATGATGTTTGATGAGCTTAATGAGCAGGAGGCTTATGACGGTATCTGGGCTTGCTCCTCTCTGCTTCACGTCCCGGCAGATGAGCTGAGGGATGTATTGTTAAAAATGGCGGCAGCTCTGAAAGATTCCGGTATTGCCTATATATCTTTTAAATATGGCGAATATGAGGGGGAGCGCAGCGGCCGTTTTTTCCTGGATATGACGGAGAATAGTTTCCGGGAATTACTTGCGGAGATTCCGGCATTCAAAATAGAACAGCAGAAGATTACCACAGATACCCGCCCTGACAGGGATGAGAAGTGGTTGAATCTGGTTTTACGGAAAGTGTGAGCAGGTAAGTAAAACACAGATCACATAGCCCGTTAGATAATTCGGACAGCAGACAGAAACCAGGGAGGGATTGCTAAATGACAGAAAAAGTTTTGTACGAGGAATTATGCCCCGCGGAATTTCAGGAGCGGCTGCAGGCCTGTCCTGTGGCTTATCTGCCGCTGGGGACTTTGGAATGGCATGGGCCTCATCTGCCCCTGGGAGCGGATGGGATCCAGTCACAGGAATTGTTTATGCGGGCGGCACGTAGAATTGGCGGGATTGTTCTTCCAAAGCTTTTTCTGGGGCCGGACCGGTTTTACAGGGACCCGGAGAGGGAACTGTATGGGATGGATATCTGTACAGGGGGCACCATCGTGCCTTATGAAATGCAGCAGCTTCCGGGAAGTGCGTACTGGATGCCGGATGAAGAATACCGCCGTATGATCCTGCGCATTGGAGCCAATCTGTCCAGAGCCGGATTCACCATTCTGGCAGCCCACGGCCATGGGCCGTCTATCCGGCAGTTTGCGGCACTCAAAGAGGAGCTGCGGGATACGTGCGGCTTGATCGGGGTGACTGCCTTTGACTTCGTGGAGGATGACAGACTGAGGTTTCAAAATGACCATGCGGCAGCCAATGAAACGTCCATTACCATGGCGGTAAGGCCGGAACTGGTGCAGCTTGAGCGGATCCGGGACGGCGGGGAGCAGCCTGTCGCTGTGGCAGGAGCGGACCCGAGAACAGATGCTTCCGTGGAGTATGGAGCGGAAATACTGGAGGCAAACGTGGATGCTCTGTGCCGGGGCATTGAACAGCTTTTGAAATAAGAACAAATATCCTGCCGCACAGTCCGCTGGGACGGTCTGTACGGCAGGATATATCCCTATCTCATTGTGATCTTAAACACCACAGGTTTATCGGTTCTGACATTCCGGGTTTCAATCTCCAGTCCGTTTTCCGTACGTTTCCATACCGGATTCTCCTCAAACCCCAGCACATCCACAGCGTCGATGATGCCGTGGAATTTCGGAAGACAGGAGGCATCCTGCTCTGCCAATGATTTTATGGATATGTGCCCGTCATGGGGATAGTTCAGGCAGATGGCATACAGGTGAGATCCGTTCACGGTGAAGCGGAAATCCTCTTTTGTAAAAACCTTATCCTTTCCATCCGTGAACTGCCCTTCCTCCACCACAGTGGGACCTTCCGCCGCGGTGCGCCAGACATGGGAGCCATAGATCGCTTCCCCGTTGGCTTCCAGCCATTCCCCAATCTCAAGAAGGATAGCCGTATCTTCCGCCGATATGGTCCCGTCCGCTTTGGGACCCACATTCAGAAGTAGGTTTCCGTTTTTGCTGACCACGTCTGCCAGGTCACAGATAATATCCTTTGCCTTTTTGAAATCATTGTTTTCTGTATAACACCAGGAATTTTTCGCAATAGCCGTGTCGGTCTGCCAGTAAAACGGCTGGACATTTGCAAATTGTCCCCGTTCAATATCTACAAGGGCGGTGCCGAACATAAAGGCATCATGTTTGTAGGCAATGAGGACTTCCTCGTTCCATTCCACTGCCCGGTTGTAGTAATAAGCCGCTATTTTTTGGAGATATGGTTTGGCGCTGCTGTGCTGGATCCACCAGTCAAAATACAGCTCTTTTATTTGATAGCGGTCGATCAGTTCACAAGTCCGGACCATCCAGTCCTCCAGGAAGTCTTTTGTGGGAACCGGTTCACTGAACAGGTCCTGATGGTCACCCTCCGGCATGGCGGGCCAGTAAAAGTCCCCTTCTTTTTCCGCTTCTGTGATATCACTCTCAAAATCCTTCCCGTGTCCCATAAAGAACCAGTGCTCTATGCGGTGGGTAGAAGCGCCGTTTATAAGCCCTTTCTTCTCCATTTCCTGAGTCAGTTCCCCGAGTACATCGCGTTTCGGTCCCATTTCGTAAGCGTTCCAATGGGAAATGTCACTGCGGTACATCTGAAAGCCGTCATGATGTTCTGCCACAGGGACAACATATCTGGCGCCTGCTTTCCGAAACAGGTCAGTCCATGCGGAGGCGTCAAAATTTTCGGCTTTGAACATGGGGATAAAATCTTTGTAGCCAAAATCTTTCTGGCTGCCATATACTTGCTGGTGATGGCGGAATTCAGGACTTCCCTGAATATACATATTTCTGGAATACCATTCATTTCCAAAGGCGGGAACACTGTACACACCCCAATGGATAAAAATACCGAATTTGGCATCTCTGAACCACTTGGGAGTCCGGTGCTGTGACAGAGAATCCCAGTTGTCCCGGTAAGGTCCTCCGGCGATGACATCTTCAATCTGCTGTAAATAAGCTTTTTTACTGTACATAGGCAATTCTCCTTTAGATGGCCATATTTTACTGTCGCCGCGTGTGCAGCTATCTGTCATTATTGTAAAACAGTGATAAGCAAATAAGAAGACAGAGCAGCGTCAAGTTCTATAGCGAAATGTCGTTATTTCCAGGTGACAGTTCAGCCTTCCACTGTCCCGCGAGGCGTTGTCTTGCAATTGCAAGGCAATCCCGAGGCAGTCACGCGCCAGACTGCGGTTTGTGGAGTCTGTACCCTGAAGGGCAGAACTGTGCATGCTTTTGCTGCGGTGAAGCCGGAAGGCTGAATAGTAACATTTCCAGAAAAACTGTCCTATAAACAGAGAAACAGTTTCCATATCTCTGTCAATTCGGTATAATATAGGGAACGTAACTGCTCAGCATCTCGGGCCAGCGCAGCAGAAGCCCGGTCTTAATGGATACTTAGCAGCGCTTGCCGAGAGCAAGTCCAGATACACTCCGGGAAATATCCCAAAAGGAGAAGAACAATGGCGGATGTAAATTATAAACTCAGCCTAGAGGGCATCCAATTCCATATAGTGTCCGTTGGAAGAGGAAACACCGGACATATCAAAATGCATTCCCACAGTATTGCCAGTTATGAGATCCATTATATAGAATCAGGACAGGGCGTGCTGCGTCTTCGCAGAGATGAATATACGCTGAAAAAAGGGACTTTTTATCTGACAGGACCGGGTATTGCCCATGAACAGATCACAATATCCGAGGAACCTATGAGGGAGATCGTAATGTATTATACGGTTCCCCTGGTCTGCGGGGGCGGGGAGAACCGTAAAAGCCATATAAAGAGAGAGGCATGGCTGGAACAGCTTCTCAGCCAGCGGTTCTGGATCGGTGAGGGGCCACGGGAGGTTTGGGAGCCGTTTAAGCGGATCATCAGCGAGATACAGGAAAAACCGCCGGGGTACCGGACACTGGTGCCATTTTTGGCCGGCGAGCTGTTCATTTCTCTGGGAAGGCTGTATCAGACAGGGACCATGGATACCGGTGATACCTATGTTCCCTGCTCGGATGAGGTAAAGTACCTGCAGATAGAGCGGATCTTTCTGGATGACCCGGTGCATATCACGATCCAGAAGCTGGCAAAGGAGCTGGGGCTGAGTGTGCGCCAGGTACAGCGCCTGATGAAAAGCCATTACGGCATGACTTTCCGCCAGATGCAGATGGAAAATAAACTTGAACTTGTATGCCGCATGCTTGAGGAGAAGGAAAATTCCCTGGAGAAGATAGCAGAGCGGTCCGGGTTTTCTTCGGCGGATTATCTTGGATACTGTTTCAAACAGAAATACGGTATACCGCCCGGAAAATACCGGAGGAAAGAGGAGGATAGTGTTTCGTGGCAAAAATACTGATCATTGAAGACGATACAAATATAAATAATATGGTCTCAGAATATCTGAGCGGCAATGGATATGCGTGTACACAGGCATTTTCAGGGAGTGAAGGTTCTCTCAGATTCTCCATGGAAGAGTTTGATCTGATCCTTCTGGATCTTATGCTCCCTGGTATGACAGGTGAGGAGCTGATCAGAATGTTTGCGGGAAAGGTCCCGGTCATTGTCCTTTCCGCGAAAAATGAGCTGGACAGCAAAGTGGAACTGCTCACCGCAGGGGCTAATGACTATATCTGCAAGCCCTTCGATCTAAAAGAACTGCTTGTGCGGGTCCAGGTACAGCTCCGCTCCCTGCCTGCCTCAAAACTGCCGGATGCCCAGACAGAACTGCACTATAAAGACTGGATACTTGACCCGGAGACCCGGGAAATGACGGCAGCTGGTCAGCCCGTGGAACTGACACTGCACGAATTCCGCATACTTGAACTACTGATGAAGCATCCGAAGAAGGTATTTACAAAACAGCTCATATATGAATATGCCTGGGAGGAGGAGTATTTTGTGGAGGACAAGACCATCAATGTCCATATCAGTAATATCCGCTCCAAGCTGAAACCGAGCGGGACGGATTCGTATATACAGACTGTCTGGGGAATGGGCTTTAAACTTTCTTAACCTTTTCTTTTCGTTTTTTACAATCTATGCCTTTATACTTGAGTTTGTAAAGAGGAACTGCTTTTGCAAGACAAAATGCAGGGAAAGAAGAGAGAAGGTAACTATTCAGCAGGTCTGCGCATTCACTGCGCTGACTGTAAGAAAGTGTACCACGGCCAAGCAAAAATCCCATCGCCAAAGGCGATTCTGCATGGGTTTTTGCCTGTAACCGTGAGGGTGCTGAACAGTTAAGAGAGGAGACAGAATGAATACAGATTATGCGGTAAGAACCCACGGCTTAACAAAATTTTACGGGCAGAAGCCGGCTGTGGACCATATTGATATGAATGTAAAGAAGGGGGAGATCTATGGATTTATCGGACGAAACGGAGCCGGAAAATCCACAACGCTGAAAATGCTCTGCGGCCTGGCACATCCCACGGAGGGAGAAATTTCATTATTCGGCTCTCCGGTATCTGACCAGACTGCCAGACGCCGTGTAGGAATGCTCATAGAGAATGCGGGCCTTTATCCAAACTGCACAGCCAGGGAGAATATGATACTGAAGGCCCAATGCCTGGGACTGGTGAATATGGACAGCGTGGACCGTTTTTTGAAGCTCATAAATATGGCGGATGCGGGAAATAAAAAGGTTAAACAGTTTTCCATGGGCATGAAACAGAGACTGGGGATCGCAATGGCCCTTCTTGGCAATCCGGACCTTTTGATCCTGGATGAGCCAATCAACGGTCTGGACCCGGAGGGGATCCGCGAAATAAGGGAATGCCTGCTGAAACTAAATAAGGAAGAAGGAAAGACCATCCTCATCAGCTCCCATATCCTGGGAGAACTGAGCAAAATAGCCACCCAATATGGGATCATCAAGGACGGGCAGCTCATTCGGCAGATGACAAAAGAGGATCTGGAAGAGCAGTGCCGTGATTACCTTCTTGTTGAGGTAGAACACGCAGAGCGTGCAGCCGCAGTGCTGGCGGAGAACATTCCGGATGCTTCCTATGAGGTATTTGCGCAGGGGAGGATCCATATCTATGATTATCTGGACAGCGGTAAAGTTACCACACTTCTTGTGCAGAACGGGGTCACAGTGTTTTCCTGCGGGCTTCATCAGATAGACCTGGAACAATATTTTCTTGAACTTATGGACGGAGGTGCAAAAAATGCTTAATTTACTCAGAATGGATCTCAGAAGGATGTTCCGGGGGAAGGCGGCCTATGTGTGCCTTGGTATCCTGGTATTTACAACGGTGTTCACCTACACACTTATGTATGTGATCCAGGACCCGGGGATGCGGGAATTTCTAATAAAACATGGCATGACCATCACGGCCACATCGGGAAATATCAAAGAGTCTTTGAATTCCACGTCCCTTGTGGAACTGTTTCACCAGACCAATGTCAGCGGCGGATTACTGCCGGTTATATCAGGAACCGTGGCTGCGCTGTTTATCTGTACGGATTTTGACAGTGGATTTATTAAGAATATCCTGTCTGTACATGAGAATAAATGGGATTATATACTGAGCAAAAGTGTCTGCCTTTTCCTTGTAAACCTGTTCTTCATCACAGTGACATTTCTGACAGCACTGGGTCTTAACGCTGTATTTGGTGGGTTCTTTTTCTATAACAAGGCAGTTGATATGCTGTTTTATGTTTTTTGCATCTGGATGGTCTCTAATGGATTCAGCGCGCTTATACTGATGATCTGTATGATCACCAGGAGTAAGGCGGCCGGAGTGGCCGGGGCTTTTATACTGTGCAGCGGGCTGGTCGTGCTGCTGGTCAGCTCTCTTCTGAACCTTTTCGGTGCGGGGGAGATCATGAACTATACGCTGTATATGAATCTTGCAGAATGTCCGCTGGGATATGATGGGTTATCTACACTTCGTCCGGTTATTGTTGGAGCGGTCTTCTGTATCATCTATGCTGCAGCCGGAAAAGTGATTTTATCAAAAAAGGATATCTGATTCCTGATAGGAGGGTTTTATGCTTCTGCTGATCGTGGTGCTCATAATATTACTTATTATAATGTTTCTGACATTGCTGCATTATCGCCGGGAGATTGTGCGGCTTACGAGACAGCTTGACGTTATTGAGGACGGAAGCCAGATCGAGTTGTCTGCCTCGGTCCGGTCTAAGGAATTTATGGCGCTTTATCAGAAGCTTGAGACCCTTCTCGGGACCTTCCGTGCCAGCCGTTTCCGGTATGAAAAATCTCAGAAACAGTTAAAGAAGACCATATCCAACATTGCGCATGATATCCGTACTCCCCTCACCAGCGCTGCGGGGTACCTGCAGATGCTGGAGGAGTGCCGGGACATGGATACCCAGAAGCGGTATATCTCCATTGTCCAAAGCCGTCTTGATGAGCTGAAAGAGATGCTGGAAGAATTGTTTCTATACACAAAGCTCACAAATGAGGATTTTGTCTTAGAGTGCAGCCCTACCCCGGTATATCCTGTGCTGTGTGACGCTATGGTGGGTCTGTATCATGTGTTTGATGAGCAGGGGGTGGAGCCGGAGATCCAATTCGATGACGAATCGCTCCTTGTTTTGGCTTCACCGGAAAGTCTGGGACGGATATTCCGCAATCTGATCAATAATGCCCTCCTGCATGGCGCAGGGGGACTTTGTGTTGTCCAGAAAGGGGACCGGATCACCTTCTCAAATCCTGTGGAGAACCCTTCCGCCATTGACCCGGATCAGATGTTTGAACGGTTCTACAAGGCTGACAGTTCCAGAAAAAAAGGGTCTTCCGGTCTGGGACTGGCTATAGTCAGTGAGTTGATGCGGAGGATGGGCGGAGTTGTAAAAGCTGAGATCCATGGAAACTTTCTGGATATAGAATTGACGTTTTCCCTGGCGGACAAAGAGGTTTGACGCCCGGGGCATGGCTCCGTATGTAATTTGCAATATTTTGTATAAGAAATAAAATAAATTAAAATTGGTTTGGTGTTATTATCTTAGAGCAGACAATAAAGGAACCGGGGCAGCTGGCCGCGGCCCCGGTTTGGCAAGGAGGACAACGTGAGATTTAAGATCAATACACCAGATCATGAGAAGAGTCCCTACACAGGAATGACGAAAAGGCATTGGGTAGATGCCGCACAGTTTCTGCTGGATGGGATATTTTCAAATATTACGGATTTTGACACGCCTGTGTACTGTCCGAGGACGGAGTTTACAGTCAGCTATCCCAATGAGGGAAGCCCGGAGTGGAAAAAGTATGCGGCGGGATTTGAAGGGCTGGCCCGGAGCTTTCTGATAGCTGCTCCCCTTCTTCACAACAGACCGGATGCGGTTACAGCAGGGTATTCCGTTAAGGATTATTACAGAGAACATATCCTTCGTGCAGTGACAAAAGGAACCGGGGATTATATGCTTTCTTACAGGGAGCTGGAAGCATTGTCAGGTGAAAAGGAACACTGTTTCCAGCACACCTGTGAGTGCGCGTCCCTGGTGATCGGGCTGTGGCAGTGCAAAGAGATTATATGGGATACCTATACCCGGCAGGAAAGGGATAGGATAGCAGGGTATCTGCTGGAATTTGGAAATGCCAGGACGGTTCCCCACAACTGGCGCCTGTTCAATATGCTGATCCTGGGTTTTCTTTGGAGCCAGGGGTATGAGATAGATGAAAATAAGATGAAGGACCATGCGCAGGTCATCCTTTCCTACTATGCCGGAGACGGGTGGTACAGAGACGGGCACCGGTTTGACTACTACAGCCCCTGGGCGTTCCATGTGTATTCAGCGATCTGGAATGTGTGGTATGGGTATGAAAAGGAACCGGAAACAGCGGAGCGATTTGAGACCTATTCAAACAGCTTACTGGAAACATACGAGGGGATGTTTGACAGAGATGCCCATGTGACTATGTGGGGGAGGAGCGGAATCTACCGCAATGCGGCATCCGCCCCGTTTGCCTCCGTCTTCTTTTTGAGGGAACACCGGGTCGCGCCGGGATTGGCAAGGCGGATCAATTCCGGTGCGCTGCTCCAGTTCATTGAAAATGAGAAGGTATTTGAAAATGGCGTGCCCGTCCTGGGATTTTACGGGCAATTCCCGCCTATGCTCCAGGATTACAGTTGTGCGGAAAGTCCATTTTGGATGGCAAATCCCTTTCTCTGCCTGAATCTTCCGGATGCGCATCCCTTCTGGACGGAAACGGAGAGCAATGGGGACTGGGAAAACCTTTCGGAAGATTCCTATGCTTCCTATATCATGGACGGCCCCGGAATCGCGGCGTTCCATCAGGGGGCCAACGGGGCCGCGGAGTTCTGTACGGCAAAAAATGTCTTTCACCCTGAGGATGATTATATCAAAGCATACATCCGTCTGGCATTCCACAGCCGCTATCCATGGGAGGACTTTGACTACCGGGGAGCGGAGGCCATGCAGTACAGTCTGAGATATGACCGGGAGGAGCAGGTGCAGATCCCCAATATCATGCTGTACGCAGGAGAAAAAGGCGGGGTGCTTTACCGCCAGGAATATTTTGGGTTCCGGTATAATTTCCAGGGGCTGGCCTCCATGGATCTGGCGGATATTCCCCTGGCAAACGGCATCCTGCATGCAGACCGGATGAGGATACATGAAAAGCCGTTTACCCTTACCGTGGGAGCCTATGGATTTCCCGTGGAGGGAAAGACCGTGACAGAGAGAAGAACGGATGAAAATGCTGAGGCGCTGATCGTGAAAAATCAGGACAGGAGCCTGGCCTTTGTAAGTTATTGGGGATTTGACAGTATTGAGAGGAAAGAAAGAGTGGGAGTCAATGCTGTTTCAAAAAAGAGTGTCCTGCTGTACGGAAGGTGCAGGAGAGAAGAATACTACGAGTACAGACCTTACATGATGATCTATGCTGTCCTGACCGTGGAGGGGAGAGACTTCACACAGGAAGAGCTGTTTCCCATTGAGCGGATTGGGTTTGCCGACACAGGGAAATGCGGGGGCACAGGTCCGGTGGAGATCACCTTACGATCCGGCAGAGTGTTGCAGGTGGATTATGAGGGCATGGAAGGCAGACTGCGTTTATAAAAAGGACCGCTGTACAGCAGCCACAGATAGGGGCTGCTGTACAGCGGTTTATTTTTTCTCCATCACATATTCCGCATATTTCTGGGGTGTCAGTCCCGTGTATTTGCTGAATACCCGGATGAAGGTATTGGAACTGTTGAATCCGGTCATGGCGCTCAGGTCTTTTGTCTTGAGGGAAGGGTCTTTTTCCAGCAGGGCTTTTGCCTGGTTGATGCGGTAATTGTTCAGGTAGTCCTTAAAGTTGTTGTCACTGAGCTGCTTAAAAAGGATCCCGCAGTATTTGGGCGATATATTAAACTGGTCTGCCAGGTCGTTGAGCATGATGTTGTCCCGATAGTTCCGGTGTATATAGTCCAGCATACGGGAGAGGACAGCTTTATCCTGGGTATGGGTGCGGCGGTTCTTTTCCCTGATGATCTCCGAAAGGACTGTTTTGATACCGGTTATGGTCACGGAGTCTGCCCAGTGGGTGTACCAGTGCTCATAATCAATGGGGCGGCCGATAAACTCCTCCGGGGTGGTCTTCAACTCCTGGAAGACGCGGTTCACGGTGCCTATGAGGGCATAGACAAAGTTCTGCAGAACCTCCATGGACAGACGTTTATGCACCAGATTCTCACGGATCAGATCATCAAACAGCCCAAGGGCCTGCTCTTGTCCGTCTGTCACTTCCTGGATCAGTCTATTCTCCATAGAGAGAGGGTAGGAGTAGGTGGAAGAATCCAAGTCCGCGATCTGTGCGTGTGTGATGATCTTGTCGTGAGGAAGTGTGGGCAGGTATTCCGCTATTTTCAGGGTTTCCTGGTAGCAGCGGTGCAGGTTTTCAAAGCCCTGCTTCACAGAGCTGAGGACAATCTGCTCCTCCCAGTATTTGCCTTCCTCCTCCGCATCCGGATAAACGGACATTACCTGGGCAGCCAGGGATTTGGCATGTTCGGGGCTGTCTGACATGAGGATAAGCGCGCACCGGTACATGGAGAGCTTTACGAACACCACATCCTTCCTCTTCACACAGCTTTGGAAAATAAGGTTTTTGTAGAGTTCAAGCTGGCAGAAGCTGCTGTCATCCGGGGCATGGGCGGAGTCGGGGGAAAAGCAGATAAGCCCCACGCAGAAACGGCTGCTGTCAGGAAAATAGGGTTTCTCCTTAGGTGCCAGATAACCATTGGGATCTGTGAGCAGATTCTGATAATACTGCTGTGCAAGTAAGGCGTTTGTGGTCTTCTTGGTTGCCAGCAGGCTATGGTTCAGGCTCTGCATCTTTGCCAGGTTGTCATTTAGGATCTCAAATTCATCGTAGCGCTGTGCCTCCTCTTTGATATGGGGCTGCAGGACCTGATAAAGGGGCCGGTACAGAAGATTTGCCACATAGTAAAATACAGCGCAGAGGAGCACAAAAATAATAAGGACGCAGAGCAGATACAGGAAGATATTTGCCGCGTTCAGGCTGTACCGGTCATAGAGGTATGAAATATCCCAGTTCATGGACAAAAGGCGGGTATTTGCCACATAGTAACCTGACTTTTTAACCACCTTCCTGTTTCGGTCCATCTCTTTCTGCAGGGATTTAAACAGGGAAACATCCGTCTCATCCAGGGAACTGGGGATGAAAAGCCCGTCTGTGTTGGATATCCAGTAATTCTTGGGTGTGGCGGTGCCAACAAGAGAGCTTATAGGGATATCTGCCATGTAAATGCATGTGCGGGGCTGTTTATATCCTTTGATCAAATAATAGAGGGAGTCCAGTGCCCCCTTCTCATCATAGTGGGGAATCACGTAGGGGAACATCTTTTTATCAAAATAGTCCTGTATATCGGTCATGTCTTTCTCAGCCAGGTCCTTTTTCTCCAGGAATTCGGACATGGAGAAGGAACCCTCCGGGGACAGGACGGTGGAGTGTGTATGGTCATCAAAATCAATCTGTCCGTTGTTGAGGATCAGATATACCTGAAAGCGGGTGTCCACGGCGCCGGCATATTTCAGCAGTGCTTTCTGTGCCTGGGAGGACAGGAGATAAAAGTCCTGTGTGCCCTCTGAGACAGACCAGTCTTTTATGAGGGAGTCATTCACGATGTCTGTCATGGTGTTGGAGATCTCCTTCAGGGAGGCTGCACTCTTCTCCTCCAGAATGGTCCTGGACAAAGTGATGGAGCTTATGTAAGACTCCTCCCAATGCTGCGACAGGAAAATTCCGGAGACAGATGCAAGAACCAGCGTTACCACGGCGGCTAAGAGCATGAATATAAATTTTAATTTTTGGTGGTATATACCGGAAGGCTGTTTCAGCATTTGCGGGACCTCCTTTTCATGGGGATTGTTGTGGATCATGTATGCCTCAGGCAAAGAAGCTGTGCCTCTCAAGGTATAGATTATAATTGCATTTTGATGATTATTCAAGTGAAAGCGCCTGATTTTATGAGGGTTCGGATAAAATGGTGATGTTTTGAAAAATGGTGATATAGCAAAAACGGAGGGATGATTGAAAAACAGGGATTGGAAGAAAACTGTGTATTCCAAAAAACAGGCGAAAAAGAGGCCGGAAAATTTGATGATTTACTTTTAAAAGATTATCCGTTAAGGTTGGTCTATCGACTCGAAGCGCTTCGATATGGAAGAAAGGAGAGAGAAGAGGACATTGGCAAAACAACAAATAAAAACACAGAAGAAAAGAAATTTTTCTGATGTCATAAAGAAAATGGTTTCCGGCAAAGAATTATACCTTTTGCTGCTTCCCGGCATTATCTGGTACCTTCTGTTTGCATACCGGCCTATGACGGAGCTGAAGATTGCATTTTATGATTACAATGTATTCCAGGGAATCAAGGGCAGTACCTTTGTGGGACTGCAGAACTTCATTGAATTTTTTAAGGGGAAGGATTTTCCAAGGGTACTGAAAAATACCCTGATGATCTCTTTCTGGCAGTTACTGATCTGCTTTCCGCTGCCCATCGCGCTGGCTGTCTGTGTGACGGAGATGAAGAATAAGTTCGTCAGCAGGATGACCCAGATGTCCACCCTGCTGACACACTTTATATCTGTGGTGGTAGTCTGCGGTATTGTGATCAACTTCCTGTCACCCAGTACAGGCGTCATCAATCTGGTGCTGCAGAAAATGGGTGTAGACCCGGTTTACTTTATGACAAAGCCGGAATACTTTAAAGGGATATACACATTGATGACCTTGTGGCAGAATGCGGGATTCGATGCGCTTGTGTACATAGCGGCCATCATGGGGATTGACCCGCAGCTTTATGAGGCAGCCACTGTGGACGGGGCTGGGAAGATGAAGAAAATCACCCATGTGACCATTCCGGCCATTGTACCTACCATAGTGACCATGCTGATCCTGAAGCTGGGAGGCATCATCAAGGTGGGATATGAGGCGATCCTGCTTCTGTACCAGCCGGCAACTTATTCGGCAGCGGATGTTATCTCTACCTATTCTTACCGCCTGGCATTTGAAAACGGAAACTACGGGCTGTCTGTGGCTGCAGGGCTGTTTGAATCCGTGGTGGCATTCGTCATGGTCATTCTTGCAAACCGATTCAGCAAGAAGATTTCCGACAACGCATTATGGTAAGGGGGAAGTAAGATGGCAGGAAATAAAATAAAACAAGGGCAGGTTATCGGGCTGGGAGAGAAGATATTCAACGCTGTGATGGTCATTCTCGGTGTTCTGATTACCTTTATTGCCCTTTATCCCATATATTATGTACTCATTTCTTCTTTCAGCAAGCCGTTTTTTGTGGAAAACGGGAATGTGCTGCTGAAGATCAAGGAGTTCACCACAGCCAGCTACGAGGCAGTATTTAAGAGGGACGGGCTGTGGACCTCCTACGGAAATGCGATCTTTTACACCGTCTTCGGACTGATGGCAAATATGTTCTTTACCACCACCATGGCGTACGCTCTGTCCAGGAAGTATCTGATCGGAAGAAAGATACTGACGTTGTTCACGGTTTTTACCATGTGGTTTAGTGCTGGGATCATTCCTACTTATATGAATTTCAACAATCTGGGACTGCTGAATACCAGGACAGCGATCATCTTTGGATTTGCCATTGAGACCTATAACCTGATCATCATGAAGAGCTTTTTTGAGCAGGTCCCGGAGGCTTTGGAGGAGGCTGCATTTATTGACGGCGCGGGGCATTTCAGGGTATTCTGGAACATATATCTGCCGCTGTCAAAACCGGCACTTGCCACCGTGGGATTATTTTACGGAATCAGCAGATGGAACGGATACTTCTGGGCCATGCAGCTTTTAAAAGATGACAGCAAGATACCTCTGCAGGTATTCCTGAAAAAACTGATCGTGGAGCGGGTATCCAATCCGTCTGACGCTGCGATCGTGACAAAAGCATCCCTGACGTCACCCACGACTCAGGTATATGCATTGATCATACTGGCGATTGTGCCCATGATCATAGTATTCCCTTTCATTCAAAAATATTTTAAATCAGGCCTCACCGTGGGCGGTGTCAAAGGCTGATCATAAACGGAGGATTATCAGATATGAAAAGAAAACAAATAACAGCATTATTACTGACAGCAGTTCTGGGCGTATCCCTGGCATTTGGGACAACAGGATGCGGAAAAGAGGAGACCGGGAAGGCGGCCGCTTCAAAAGAGGATGGAAGTAAAGAATTCTCGGCCTTCATGTTCCTGTCAGGTACACCTTTTAATTCAGACTGGGAAGTGTGGAAAGAGGTGGAGAAAAAGACAGGCGTGAAGTTGAAGGGCGTGGTTGCCTCCTCCAACTCTGACTATGCCACAGCGTTCCAGAATATGGTGGCATCGGGGCAGCTGGCAGATATCATCGCGTGTGACCTGACAACAGATATCGAGAAACTGGGCAAAGACGGCGGCGTGATTCCCCTGAACGACCTGATCGAGGAACATGCGCCGAATATCAAAAAAGCGCTGGATAATGACCCGAATCTGAAATACCAGGCAACTGCAGAGGACGGAAATATCTACAATATCCCACTGGGAAAAGAGCTGAAGTCCTCTCAGTTCTATTGGATCCGCCAGGACTGGCTGGATAAACTGGGGCTGGAGGTTCCTACAACAGTGGATGAACTCCATGATGTACTTACCGCATTCAAGAATGAGGATCCCAACGGCAATGGACAGGCAGATGAGATCCCTCTGTTTGACCGTTCCGCTACCGCTGAGACAGAGATGGGTGAGTACCTGGCTTTGTGGGATTCCAGTGCATCCTTCTATCCCCGTGACGGAAAGATCACGTACGAACCTCTGACAGACAATTATAAAACAGCAGTGAAGAACCTGGCCCAGTGGTATAAAGAGGGCCTGATCGATCCGGAGATCTTCACGAGAGGCATGTCAGCAAGGGATACACTGCTCAGCAACAATACAGGGGGCTTCACCCATGACTGGGTCAGCACAGGCAATTATAATGATTCTCTGGGCGCGGATATACCGGGATTCAATATGGTGGCGATCGCGCCTTTAAAGGACCAGAACGGAAATGTGAAGGAACGTGACTACCGCTATGCAGAGTGCGGATGGGGCATCTCCTCCCAGTGCAAAGACCCGGAGGGTGCGATCGAATTCATGGATTTTATGTTCACGGAAGAAGGTTCAGACCTGATGAACTGGGGAATCGAGGGCAAGACTTACACTGTAAACGATAACGGGGAGAAGGCCTTTACAGAGGAAGTATTTAACTCCGGGCTGGCACCGGTAGAGTATCTGCGTTCCCTGGGTTCCCAGTACCGTGCGGGATATATCCAGGCAGCAGACTATGAGTATGCAACTATGAATGACGCAGGAAAGGCTGCAAATGAACTGTACGATGCACATGATGAGTGGTTCAGCGCGCCGAAACTGCCGGAACTGAAGCTGAGCACAGACGGTATGGATGAATATAAGAGCATCATGTCCGGAATCCAGCCCATTGTATATGAGAAGCTTCAGAGCTGGATCCTAGGTTCCAGTAATATAGATGATGAATATGATGCGTTTATTCAGGAACTGAGGGATAGGGATATTGAAAAAGCGATTGAGATCCAGCAGACAGCATATGACAATTATGTGAAAGTAACAAAATAGGAAACTGCGGAGGCAGTGGATACGGATACAAATGAATAGATGAGGATGCTGCCGCAGAATAGTTCATTCCGTGGGATGTGGTCTCTGGCTGTGCAGCCGGAACCGTATCCTGCAGAGGTGAGCTGTTCTGCGGCAGTTTTATGAAAGGATGACCAGAAGGAGGATATATGAGGCAGGAAAAATTACAGAATGCAGCCATGAGGGCAGTGGATATATTGAAAGGGAATCTGAAGGAGTATACATACAAATTTCCCGGTTCCAACAGTGAGAAACTTTTTTATCCAATCACAGAAAATGTAGAATGGACCACTGGTTTCTGCACAGGGACTTACTGGCTGGCCTATGAACTGACAGGGGATGAGAGCTTCAGGAGGTCAGCGGAGATACAGGTCAATAGTTTTTATGACAGGATAAAAAAGAAGATAGATGTGGAACATCATGACATGGGATTTTTGTACACCCCTTCCTGTGTGGCAGCCTATCAGCTTACGGGAAATGAGAGGGCAAAAGAGGCAGCCATCCTGGCCGCAGACCAGCTCATCAGCCGTTTTCAGGAGAAAGGGGAGTTTATCCAGGCTTGGGGAGAACTGGGTGCTGAGGATAACTACCGCCTGATCATAGATTGTCTGCTCAATCTGCCTTTATTGTACTGGGCTTTTGAGGTGACGGGGAAAGAGACGTACAGAGATATTGCCATCCGGCATACAAGGACCAGTATCAGGAATCTTGTGAGACCGGATTATTCTACTTACCACACCTACTTCTTTTGTCCTGAGACCGGGGAACCTGTGCGCGGTGTCACCGCACAGGGATACAGGGACGATTCCGCCTGGGCCAGGGGACAGGCATGGGGAATATACGGTACAGCGCTGGCTTACCGGTATACCGGGGACGAGTTGTGCAGGGAATTATTTAGGAAGGTGACAGATTTTTATCTTGAACACCTGCCCGAAGATATGGTTCCCTATTGGGACCTGAGCTTTTGGCAGGGCAGCAGTGAGCCGAGAGATTCCTCTGCCGCCGCAGCTGCAGCCTGCGGGATAATGGAAATGTGTGAAAATGGGGGGCTGAAGGGGGAAGAACAGTTTTTCTATGGAGATAAGGCAGAGGGGATGCTGGAGAGCCTGATCGACAATTACGCAGTCCTGTCGGACAAGGATGCAAACGGGCTGCTCCTCCACGGTGTTTACGCAAAGAGCAGCCCCTTCAACAGCGTGGCGGACAGGGGCGTTGATGAATGCAATCTGTGGGGGGACTATTTTTATCTGGAGGCATTGACCAGGAAGATAAAACAGTGGAAGACGTACTGGTAGGATGAGAAAAGGGCAAGGATAATCAAAATGGAGGAGAATGTTGTGGTATAAGAAGAGTAGCCAAGGAAAGGCAGGGTATCGGTCATGGATGCCCTGCCTTTGAACAGAGTTCATGTAAGCAAAATTTATGTAACAGTTCAGGCAGGTCTGCGCATTTACTGCGCTGACCCATTCTGCACCATATCGTGCTGGCTGCCTCGGGATTTTCATGCTTCCGGCATGAAAACGCCTCCCGGTACAGCGGCCTGTGTACAGTAACAATTTATGTGTCTGCGAGGTATGCAGGAAGTATATTGTGGTTGACATTAGAAACAGAAGATAGTATACTCTTGTCATCTGGATAACATTTCATTTTATCTGCGGCGGTTCAGCCGGAAATTCCAGAATGTGTAAAATTAAATATATGGGAATGAAAGGCTGTCTTTTATCAGGTGTTTTTTATTTTGTGCAAATTAACAATTGATATAATAAGCTGAATATTTTATATTTGAGATATAAGACCACTGCTTTTCCATTCCGGAAGGAGTGTTGATGAATAAAGGCAACGTAAAGCTGGAGTCAAAGGATGATGATATCTGTCAGGTGCTGTCTGATGAGGAGGTGTTTGCTGACTTATTTAACGGTGCGTTATTTAATGGACTCCAGGTGATCAGGCCGGAGATGCTACGCTGATGAAGGATAAGGAGGGCATGAAGGCTGCGCTTGAGGAAAATAAAGAGTATTACAGCCATATGGACAAAAAAAGGGGATGGGTACTGTCAAAGTTTTTAAACATCCCTGAATTAAAAACTGAAGATCAGGAAGGGGAAGTGGTAGATATGTGTACTGCAATTGAAGAAATGATCAGGGATGGAAGGGACGAGGGAATCACACAGGGAGAACGGAAGGTAAACCGTCTGATACAGATCTTACTGGAAGAATCTAAGCAGGATGAAATTACCAGGGCAGTCTATGATCAGCATTAT
The DNA here is from genome assembly GCA_002270465.1 of Blautia hominis. Taxonomy (GTDB): domain Bacteria; phylum Bacillota; class Clostridia; order Lachnospirales; family Lachnospiraceae; genus Blautia; species Blautia hominis. The sequence continues at coordinate 374,612 of NQOF01000005.1, read as the reverse complement.
CAGAAAAAGCTCTTTGAAAAATACGGTATATAGATACTTCGCTTTCAAGTTCCCTGTGGGCAGAAGTACTTTATGGGAGCGGAATCCCGTTTTCTTTGATTCAGGGATAGGATTTACAAAGAGATAATGATATACTATATTTCATAAAATCCTAAAAAGAGAGAGTATTGATCAATGAAGAGAATACTACTGATAGAAGATAACAAAGATTTAAATACAGGACTTACATATGACCTGGAATCAGAAAACTACAAAGTGTTTTCCGCCCTGACACTTGGTGATGGAATGTCCATACTCAGTGAAAAGGAAGTGGATCTGATCCTACTGGACGGAAACCTGCCCGATGGTGACGGATTTGACTTCTGCAGGTCAGTGAAGTCGGAGCGTGACATCCCTATTATTTTCCTTACAGCCAGGGACATGGACCGGGATGAAATGCAGGGATTTGACTGTGGTGCGGACGACTATATCACAAAGCCGTTTAATATGCCCATACTCCACAGAAGGATCAAAGCAGCCCTGCGGAAGGCTGCTGCGGACGGCGGCGAGCGGATCCAATATGATGACGGGCATCTGAAGATAGATTTCGATGCCATGGCAGCATCCCTGGGCGGGGAGCCTCTGACCATGACGCCCACAGAGTTTAAGATCCTGCGTCTTCTCATTGCCAATGCAGAGAGGGTAATGACAAAGACCCTTCTTTTGGAAAAAGTATGGGACAGTACCGGGAATTTTGTGGATGAACATGCCGTGGCTGTGAATATCAACAGACTGCGCAAGAAGATTGAATCCGAAGAACACCCATATATTAAGACCCTGTACGGTATGGGATATCAGTGGAAGGGGAAGAAAACAGAATGGAAAAATTGATCCTGCTCTTTTCCCTCATCTGCCTTTTGATCTCCATACTTATTATGATCAAAGTGAGAAAAAGGCTTGTTGAGTACACAAGCCAAATGAGTGACTGCCTGGATGCCATGATCGCAGGCCGTACGGACCTTGTATTTCAGGAGGAGAAGGACACTCTGACAGGTAAGCTGCATTCCAAGATGCACCGCCTGTATGAGATACTGGACCAGAAGTCCCGGGAAAATAAAATACAGCGCCAGCAGCTTGAAACCATAGTTGCAGATATTTCCCATCAGGTAAAAACGCCCATTGCGAATGTGAGGATGTATCACAGCCTTTTGCAGAAAAAGAATCTGGATGAGGAGAAAAAAGAACAGTTTCTGGGTGCGGCCCAGAGGCAGACAGACAAGCTGGAATTTCTCATGAAGAGTATGATCAAGATGTCCAGGCTGGAGACGGGTATTGTGGAAGTCCGGCCAAAAGAAAATCCCATCCGTGTGCTGCTGGAACAGGCAGTCTGTGACATTGCCCTGAAGGCGGAGGCTAAACAGATTGAAATAGAGATGGAATGTGCCGAAGGTCTGAGGGCAGTATTTGATAAGAAGTGGACGCTGGAAGCAGTCTTTAATATTTTGGACAATGCGGTAAAGTATACCGGACAGGGAGGGAAAATACAGATCAAAGCGCAGATAACCGATTTTTTTGTCCGCATAGGCATAAGGGATAACGGAAAAGGGATTGAGGAAGCGCGGCTGACGGAGATATTTAAGCGCTTTTACCGCGAGCCGGAAGTGGCAGACCAGGACGGTGTGGGGATCGGTCTGTACCTGGCACGGGAGATTGTCATGAAGGAAAGAGGATTTATAGAGGTGCGGTCAAAAACAGGGAAAGGCACAACATTTTATGTCAACCTGCCCACGGCACAGTAGAGAGATTATCTCAAACTTGTTACTTTTTTGAGAAGAGTTTGAGATAATCTTTTTGTATGCTATATTCATCAAAGGAAAGGCAGGAAAAAAGAATGGAATATATTTTAGAGACAAAAAATCTGAAGAAATACTACGGACAGGAGCCGAATATCACGAAAGCGCTGGACGGCATAGATGTGAAAGTGGAACGGGGAGAATTCGTATCAATCATAGGAACAAGCGGAAGCGGAAAATCCACACTGCTGAATATGCTGGGCGGATTGGACATTCCCAGTTCCGGAAGTGTAAAGATCAGGGGCAAGGAAATCGGCAGAATGAACGATGAACAGCTCACAGTATTCCGCAGAAGAAATATTGGGTTTGTGTTTCAGAATTATAATCTGGTACCGATCTTGAATGTGTATCAGAATATCGTGCTTCCCATAGAGCTGGACGGCAGTACGGTTGACAAGACTTATGTAGAGGAGATCATACATCTGCTCCACCTGGAGGAAAAGCTGGATAATCTTCCAAACAACCTCTCCGGAGGCCAGCAGCAGAGGGTAGCCATTGCAAGGGCGCTGGCAAGCAAGCCGGCTATCATCCTGGCAGATGAACCAACGGGAAATCTGGATTCCAAAACATCCCTGGAGGTTATGCAGCTTTTGAAAATGACCAGCACAGAGTTTGGCCAGACACTGGTTATGATCACCCACAACCCGGAACTGGCCCAGATCGCGGACCGTATGATCCATATCGAAGATGGAAAAATTGTAGAAAGAAAAGAAGATATTTAGGAGGATAGGGCTATGATGCTGAATAATAATAACAGAAAATTTATCAAGACCCTGTCCAATAACTGTCTGAAAGCCAATAGAAACAGGAATGTCATAGCTGTTCTGGCTATTATCCTCACGGCAGTATTGTTTACGGCACTTGCCACAGTGGCACAGGGAACGCAGGTATCCATGAAGGAGCAGATGCTGCGCCAGGCCGGGACGCGGTTCATGGTGTCCATCAAAAATCTGTCCCAGGAGGAAGCAGAAAGTCTGGTGCAGGATTCTGCTTTTTCAACGGCAGGTATGGAGAGATATGTTGCAAACGCTGTTAATAAGGAATTAAATAGTATAATGGTCTCCATCGGATGGCTTGACCGGACAAATGTAGAAAATAGTTTTATGGATCTGGAAAAGGGGCATTACCCGGAGAAAGATAATGAAATAGCCTGTGATTCTGTGGTCCTGGAACTTCTGGGACTTCCAAATGAAACCGGCACATCCTTCACATTGGAATATGAGACGATGGAAGGAATAAAAGAAGCAGAGATGACTGTGTGCGGAATCTGGAAAGGCATGAAACACGAACAGCGCTCCGTCATGATGGTTACGGAAGGTTTTGTGGAGAAAACCGTAAAGGATCTCAGCCCGGAATATGCGGAGCTGGAGAAAAACGCATATGCAGTCAGGGGAACCTTTCCGTCAGAAAAGGATATAAAGGAAAATCTGGACAAATTAGTAGAGAAAATGGGTTACGATCCTGAGGCCCAGCGCGGGGAAGAGGGATTTATAATACACAATACCAACCCGGTCTATGAGACAAAGTCAATGGATTCCGGGCAGACAATGATCACAATGGCTTTAGGGGTCATTCTTATTCTGCTGGCAGGATATCTTATCATCTATAATATTTTTAAGATCTCTATTGAAAAAGATATCCGTTTATACGGGCAGCTTAAGACCATCGGTACCTCACCGAAACAAATCCGGTATATGGTAAACCGTCAGGGAATGATGCTTTCTTTGGTAGGCGTTCCTGTGGGCCTCATTCTGGGATGGCTGCTGGGAAATGCCCTTCTTCCCCTGGTCATGGCAAGTACGTCTTACAGTGATACCATCTTTATTAAGCCGAATCTATGGGTATGGTTATTTGCGGCGGCATTTACACTCCTCACGGTGAGGATAAGCTGCAGCAGACCCGGAAAGATCGCAGGAAAGATCTCTCCGGTGGAGGCTTTAAAATATCACGGTGCCAAAAGCGGAAAGAAGAAACAGAAGAAAGGCATGGATTCCAAAAACCGCATTCTGCAGATGGCAGGCGCTAATCTTGGGAGAAATAAAGGCAAAACAGTATTGGTTATTTTATCCATATGCCTGAGTGTGATTCTGCTGAACAGTGTCTTAAACTTTACAGAAAGTATGGATAAAGAGGCGTATGTGCAGCATGAGACAGCAGCGGATTTTGATGTGCGGAGCGGAAATTTTCTGAAATCCGTGACAGAGGATTATCTGAAGGTGGTTCCTCAGAAGGAAGCGCAGGAACTGAAAGCGCTGGAGGGAATAAAAGATTTTACACAGGTATATGTAAGGATGCTTCCGGAGCAGCAGCTCACAGAGGGCAGAGAGGATTGCGGGAAATTAGTAAAGATAAATGGAGAGACCACACCTGATGACATAATGGAATTTGACAGAAACAGAATGTTATATGGATTTGATGAAAATGCCTTTAAAAGAGCAAAGCTCATAGAGGGGACCATTGACTATGAAAAGCTTTGTACAGGGGATTACGTTGTTGCAAACGGATCTTTGAGTGACAGGGGCGAATATGGGTATGAGATACAGGAGCTTCACGCTGGGGATGTCATAGAGGTGGAAATAGAGGGGGAGATGAAAGAATATACAGTGATGGCTGTCATCGGTACGTTAAACTCTCTGAACATGTCCTACAGCGCAGGCGGTTATGAGGCTATTACCTTTTCAGAATCCGTTTTCCGGGAGATGTTCCCGGAGAACCAGGACCCAATACACTGTCTGTTTGATGTTGAGGACGGTTACTTTGACAGTATCAATTCCTATATGGAGGATTTTACACAGGACAGCGGGCTGGCCCTGCAGTCAAGGCTCACTGCGGAGGAGGAGTTCGCGGAGATGCAGGGGACATACAATGCGGTGGGGATGATCGTAGCATTGATCCTGGGGATCATCGGTGTCCTGAACCTGATCAATGTGATCTTTACAGGAGCTATCGCAAGACAGCGGGAATTCGCATCCATGAGAAGCATCGGAATGACCAGGAAACAGCTCAAGAAGTTATTTGTGTATGAAGGGATCATATATGCAGTCCTGGCAGGGATGGCAGGAGTTGCCATCAGTGCCGTAGTATCGCTGACGCTGGTGAAAAGTTTTGCAAGTGGGTTCTGGTTTGCAAAATATCATTTTATCATCCTTCCTGCTATTGTTACCGCTCTGATCTGTCTTCTGCTGTCAGTGATCATCTCTGCGGTTGTGGATAAGGTTTGGAACAAGGGAAGTGTTGTGGAACAGCTTAGGGAAGTTGAGTAAATAGGACAGCCGGAGGACCCATGAGGGACTCCGGCTGTCTTTTCATTCCGGCTGGGAATCATTTGGAAGGGAAAAAGAATTGATTTTGCGTGCAGCAGCCTCTAAAATATTAAGGAGAAAGCGAGATATTGGATAATATGCATTGGGGTGATGAGCATGGGGGCTGAGGGTATCTGTCAGATTGTGGATTACAGGAGTAATCGACCGTACAAGGTGGAAGTGATAGAGGGTGGAAAGCCGGGCACGGGCATTATACTTGAACATTGGCATCCGGAGGTTGAGATCGTCTGTAAGATCAGTGGTACAGCAGAGCATTATGTGGATGGAAAGAGGTTCTTCTCGCATCCGGGTGATATTACCGTTGTAAACTCCCAGAGCCTTCACAAGGTTTATCCCGGACAGGAGGAGGAGGGGAAAAGGCAGGCCATTGTACTTCTGCTTAGAAGGGAGCTGGTGGACGCTATGATACCGGATTATCAGGATAAATATTTCTGCGTCACAGAGTCCCTGGACAGAGAAAAGATCATAAGCCTCATGACAGAGACGGCAGAGCTTTACAGCAGGCCTGAGCAGATAAACAGCCTGCTCATATCCAGCCGGATCTACGAGATCATGTATCTTCTGGCAAGGGACGGACTGGCGCCGAAAGAGGAAGCCATGCCAATCAACAAACAGAAGAACCAGGAACGTCTGAGGGGGATCATGAATTATGTGTCGGCCCATTACACAGAGCGTATCAGGCAGAAGGATGTGGCGCAGCGTTTTTATTTTACAAAGGAGTACTTTGCCAGATTTTTCAGGGAAAATACAGGCCTCACTTTTCAGGAGTACGTGCGCAGATTCAGGGTCAAAATGGCATACGAAGAGTTGGTCAATACAGACAAAACCATTATGGAGATCGCCCTGGGGCATGGATTCGGGGACGCAAGAGGATTTATCAATACCTTCAAGCAATATTACGGCACCACTCCCAAGCAATACCGCCAGTACAGTAAGAAACAGGATAATTTAACGTAATTTTTAAGATAACTGAGGCAATGAGAGTGTCTTTTATCTGTGATAAATTAATCTTATCAAAACGAAGGAGGAGTTTTTATCATGGATGAGAACAGAAAGACACCTATGATAACGAAAATTTTGTATGGGTGTGGAGCCGGGGGCGGCAATGTGATGAGTACCATTCTTGCCAGTTTTCTGCTGTCCTACTACACCGATACTGCGCTTATGGGCGCTGCGGCAGTCAGCACAATGTTTCTGATCAGCCGGGTGCTTGACGGGATCACGGATATTATAATGGGGGGTATTGTGGATAAGACCAATACCAGATGGGGAAAAGCAAGGCCATGGCTGCTTCTCGCAGGTCCTCTTATGGCAGTTGGCATGATCCTGATCCTGAATATGCCTATGGGATTTTCTGATACAGGGAAACTGGTGTATGCATACCTTACTTATATTTTCCTGAACTGTATTGTCTATACTATTTTCGGTATTGCGCACTCTGCACTGCTGGCACGGATGACTTTGGACTATGAGGACCGTACAACCACCAGCGCCGTAAGCTCCATTATGAACAATCTGGCAGGTATAGTGGTTGGTTCCGTGACCACAGGGCTTGTCCTGAAATACGGGTGGTCTGTGACGTCGGTTATCCTGGGAATCGCGGCCTGCATCCTGATACTGATCACATTTTTCGGTGTAAAAGAACACGTTGGCATTGACGCCGCCACCGGTAAAGTGAAGACAAAAGAAGTGCCTTTTAAGGATGCGGTTCCTGTGATCCTGAAAAACAAGTATTTCTTTATCATTATCTTTGTGGGTATCCTTACACTGGTTGTAAATGCCAACGCTATTGCTTCCATGATATTCTATTGTAATAATGTAGTGGGAGACCCTATGTTTATGACAACGCTTATGAGTATCGGACAGATTCCCGGTCTGGCCATTCTGCTGTTCATGCCGGCCCTGTCTAAAAAGTTCGGAAAGCGTCAGTTTATGCTGGCAGGAATTGTATTGATGATCATTGGTTTTGTGGTGCTTGGGCTGGCAGATGGGAACCGGAGCCTGGTACTGGCGGGGACTATTTTGAGGTCTATCGGCATCAGCCCTATTTTTGCGGGCATCTATGCTTTTATTGCAGACATTACAGATTACGGTGAGTGGAAATTCGGCATCCGTACAGAAGGACTGATCAGCTCCAGCCAGAGTGTGGGGTCTAAGATCGGTATTGGCCTTGGCTCCGGTCTTACCGGATGGATACTGGCGGCATTTGGATATAATGGGGCAGCGGCGGTTCAGTCTGCGGCAGCGGTATCCGGGATCAAATTTGCGTTTGGATGGCTGGGGGCTATTTTGAGCGTTTGCCTTCTGGTGGCAGTTCTTTTGATGGATGTGGAGAAATACATGCCGGAAATCAGGACAGCGCTGGAGAAAAAACATGGGCAGGCAGTCCATGAGTAAAAGAAAGGGGAACAGAACATGCAGTTTGACAAAGAAAAATTTACGGTGGAGGAGATAACTTTAGGGGAGGAGACAATTCGATTCCGGGCATTCCGAAACTTGGTATATGTAGACAGGCCGGTCAATAAGGCGTATCAATCTATGAACATCTTTGTGCCGGAGGACCTGTATGAGGGGAAAGAGATCAATGGATACAGCCTGGAAACCGCTCCGGTATTTATGCCTAATACAGTCGGCGGCTATATGCCGGGGGATCTGGATGAGCCGGGGTATGACAAATTTAAGCCGGGTATCCCCAATACGATATTTAAAGCCCTTCTGCATGGATATGTGACGGCAGCGCCGGCAGTCCGGGGACGTGTGCAGAGGGATGAAGAGGGGAGATACACAGGAAAAGCCCCTGCATGTGTGGTGGATCATAAGGCGGCTGTCAGGTATCTGCATTACTTTAGCAGTGAGCTGCCGGGGGATGAAGGTAAGATCATCACCAACGGGACCAGTGCAGGAGGTGCCCTGTCCTCCCTTATGGGCAGTACGGGGAACCATCCCGACTATGAACCTTATTTGGGGGAACTGGGGGCTGCTAAGGCCGGGGATGAAATTTTTGCGGCATCCTGCTATTGCCCTATTACCAATCTGGACCATGGGGATATGGCCTATGAATGGCAGTTCTGCGGGGTAAATGATTACCACCGGATGAATATGAAGATGGAGGAGGGCGGACGCCCATCGTTTACGCCGGAGGATGGTGTCATGTCGGAGGAACAGATTCAGGTGTCAAAGGAACTGGCAGAACAGTTTCCGAGTTATGTAAACTCTATTGGGCTGAAGGATGAAGAGGGCAACCCGTTGACTCTGGAACCTGACGGCAGTGGAAGTTTTAAGCGGTTTGTGGAGAAGATGGTGTTAGGATCTGCCCAAAAGGCGGTCAATGCAGGTATGGACCTATCTGATAAGAGCTGGCTTGCCATAGAGAACGGAAAGGCAGTGTCTATGGATTTTTCCGGATACGTGAAGGATATCACCAGAATGAAGACAGCACCGGCATTTGATGACCTGTCACTTTGCAGCCCCGAGAACGATCTGTTTGGAAATGGGGAAGTGAACTGCCGCCATTTCACAAAATATGCAGAAGAAAACAGCAAGGCTGGTGGGCAAATGGCGGAAGACACAGTGATCAGAATGATGAATCCCATGTATTATATAGAAGATGACAGGGCCGAAAAGGCAAAGTATTTCCGGATCCGCCACGGTGAATGTGACAGAGATACTTCTCTGGCAGTCTCTGCGATCTTATTTGCAAAACTAAGGGAAAAGGGATGTCAGGCAGACTATCATTCCCCCTGGGGGATCCCTCATGCAGGGGATTATGATCTGGATGAGCTGTTTGCATGGATTGACGGAATTTGTAAGAAATAAAGAAGTGAACAAAAAACAGCAGGCGGCTTTTACGGCTTTCCTGCTGTTTATTGATTCCTGTGTATTTTTATTTGGTTATCTGTCATGGCGGTCATATTATTTTTTAGTCGGAACGTAGTATCCGCCGTTCATCATGATGATACCAGGTGCGATAATGTCTACATTTTCAATCAAATAATTTTTAAAACGCTCCCATAAAGTAGCTTTTTTCTCGTTTTTTACTTCCGCTGTCTGCATAGCGCCTGCGGTTCCTGCATATAATGTGTATTTGTTCATAATGGTTTCCCCTTTCATTTTTTGCTTTTCTTTATTACGTGTATTATGTTATCATGAGTTTACGGCAGATTTTAGATATTTTTTTAGCTATTTATTAGGGCGATATTGACACGGATACTTTTAAATATGCCTAAAGTGCTGATATGAGCGGTAACATGTTGACATTTAGGAGGTGCATTATTGCAGAAAATGATTTATGAGCCACTGTTTGAGCTGGAGAAGACAGGGATCAATATAGCTTATCATACGAAAAAGGGAAGGTACAGCCCCACCCATTGGCATTCCGCTATTGAACTGATTTATGTGCTGAATGGAACAGCCACGATTTCTATAGAAGGAAAAGATCACAAACTGGTGGCAGGGGAGTTTATCGTGGTGGACTCTAACCGGATCCATGAGGCACAGTGTACCAGGGTATCCATGATGGTTGTGATCCATTATTCCAGGGCCAGTATGCAAAATTATATGACTAAGATTGATGAATACCGCATCTACTGCTCCCGGCAGACTTTAAAAAAAGAGAAACTGGACAAATATCTGGAGATCTGCAGCCTTTTGAAACGTCTGCCGCCATTGTATGTGACCCGGCCACCCGGATACCGTCTGCAGAGTCAGGCTGTGGCCATGGAGGTGCTTTTTGAGCTGGTTAATCACTTTTCTGTTTCCACAGATCCCGCGGGACTGGTGAACGATGACACGGTACTGGAGCGTCTGGCGGAGATAACTGCGTATATAGAAGCGCATCACAGGGAGAAGATCGTGCTGGAAGATATTGCATCCCGTTTTTATCTGAGCAGGGAGTATTTCAGCCGGTTTTTCAGGCAGAATATGGGAGTGACGTTTTCTCGTTATGTAAACCAAGTGAGGTTGATGCATATTTATCATGACCTTTGCAGTACGGGGGAGGGCGTTATGGAACTGGCGGAAAAGCACGGGTTTGCAAATTATAAGCTGTTTAACAGAATGTTTTGGGAGATCTATGGGTGTAAGCCCAGTGATGTGAGGAAAAAGTGAAAGAAGAGGTGCTGACATGGATGTAAGGCTGGCTGACCGGAAGGATTTGCCGGAATTGAAATCAATGTATAAAAGGATCGTTGATAATATGAACAGGAATCAGATTCCCATCTGGGATGAAATATATCCCTGTGAATTTTTGGAGGGGGATATTAGGGAAGGCCGTCTGTATGTCTCGGAAAAGGATGGTGACATAGCAGCAGCGTTCGCCTTATGCGAATCCAATGACGGGGAGAGTTCCGTGAAATGGGAAAGTATGAACAGCAAGTCACTCTATATAGACCGCTTAGGTGTGAATGTAAAGTTTCTGCATCAGGGAACTAGCGGGCAGATGCTGCATGAGGCAGCAAAGCTGGCTGCGGAGAAAAACGCGGAGTATCTTCGTTTGTTTGTTGTGGATATAAATGTGCCTGCGGTGAACTTATACTTAAAGAACGGATTCAGGCAGGTGGAAGGTGTATACGAGGAAAAATTTGATGACTTTGTACTGCGGGAATATGGCTTTGAAAAAAAGTTATAGACTATAGGATACCGCTTTGTTACGAAGCAGTGCTGCTTTTCTTCTTCTGCATGAACAGTGGGGAGGGGGATTTTATGCCCTTTTACACTCCAAAAATGTATAAAATACAATAAAAGACCATCGACTATGCCGATGGCCTTATAAAAGGGGCTTTTTTCACAGCCCTTTTTTAATATATACGGAAAAATTCCTTTATTGTGATCAGTACCAGAGCACTGCACAGAACAGCGGACAGGATATTCCGGTATTTCGCCCTGGGGATAAAGCGTTCGGCCAGATAGGTGACGCCGCATACCGTGAAATACATCATGGGCACAAGTCCCGGCAGGATATAGCGTCCCTGAGGCTGGAAATCCACACAGTAAGAGTGGTAAAAGTTCAGGATAAACGGGGTAAGAGCTGCGATCAGCATTCCCCAGTTGAACACGGCTTTTCTTTGGATCTCCCCGTTTTTGCGGAGCCGGAACATCTTTTTTAGCTGCATCAGACATCCCAGCAGTCCGCCCAGGAATAGGATGTAATAGAGGATTATGATCCAAGGCTCCACCCAGTATTGGAGCTGGCCGAATACCCCCACAAAGCCGCAGAGGACCCTGACCATCCAGGGGCCGGTGAGCATGGAAAAGACCGAGTAGCCCTGTGCTCTTCCGGAGGAGAGGGCTGTGGAGGGCCGGAACTGCTCCTGCGCATAGCGGTCTGCAAAATCATTGCTGGTGGCAAGTCCCAGCCAGTCACCGTCGTAGATCATATAGTTGCGTACAAACCACCAGCCGCAGACAAGAAGGCCGGCTGCGGCAACCAGAATACCCCGTTTCAGCCAGTATTTCCAGTCAATCTGTTTCTTATCGGTGGTCAGGCAGCTCAGGGTAAAGACAAAGATGCTGCAGAGCAGGAACCCGTAAGCATTCAGGTAGGACATGGCGCAAAGTCCGAGCCAGAGGCCAAGAAGGATGCAGCTGGGCACGTCCCAATTCCGCTCCATGCCCACCAGCCAATAATATATAATGGCAGCACCGCAGCAGATAGCCATGGCATCATTATTTACATAAACACCCATGAACAAAGCCTCAGGAAGAACGGCTACCAGGCAGACAAAGAACCATTTGCTGTATCCGTCAAACAGTTTTTTGCCGGCGCGGAAGACGAAAAATACGGCTCCGGTGGTAAAGCAGGCAGAGACAAGTCTGGCAGCCCACAGAAGCTGCTGCGGTTCTGTGGAAAAAATACTCATTATCTTCATGAACAGGGCTGATATTATGTAGGATAATATAGGAAGAAACGCGTAGGAGGTTCCCCATACGGGATTTCGTATGGATGGGTCACCGCCGTGGGGGAGTCTGCCGTGTTCGTAGATGTACAAGGGAATATCATAGCGCATTTTTTCATCGGGGCCTGCATCCAGAGGCAGCAAGTGCGCCCAGTATGCACAAAAGATAAATATTCCTGCAAGAAATGCGAATTCGCAGAGAATATAAATACGCGAACGGTTAGAAAGTAAGTTTTTAATTTGTAACTGCATTGGAAATCCTTTCTATCGTATATTGTCAACAGGTCAGTCCTATAGTAACGCATCTTTCCTGAAATGGCAACGATTAATCGTCGACAATTTCTGAAGATTGGTAAAGAATTACATTTATATAAGAAGAAAAAGAGTCGTTTTCAGGTATAAAAAACCATATTTTAGACAATGGGACTTTGCGATTTTTAAAAGACATGTTATAGTGTAACCAGTAACAAGTTAACAGCGGCACAGCCGCGGACAGGAGGAGTATAATGAGAAAAAAAACATTGGTAATTTTAATGGCAGCAGCCGTATTTGCGCTGGCGGGCTGCGGGGACAAAACTGACAACAAGGATACCGGTAAAGAAGATAAAAAGCAGGAGGAGACTTCTGCAGAGACAGAGACACCGGAGACACCGGGTGAGGCAGAGCCGGAAGTTGATATGGAAGGACCTGCAGCAGAGACGGAGCAGATTTCTGAGAGTGATGGAAGGAAACTCATGGAGACTGCCGTTGCATTTACGGAGGACCTGATCGCTGCAAACCATGATAACCTTGTGAATAACTATGAGTATGAAGAGGGGGATATGAAGACGTCTGTGGAGAATGGAGAACTGGAGCAGGCGATCAGTTCCGCTGCGGCGTCATCCGGAGAATTTAAAGGTACAAAGGCAGCATGGCTGGGAGACCAGGCAGGAGATTACACCAATGTGCAGGTACCGTGTGAGTTTACGGAACAACCCTGGAATATGTTCATATCGTTTGCCGCTGACGGCAAGATTGGCGGCGTACATACGGATGTGTATAAAGAGACACCGTAATCAGCTTTACAGTTACTGTTCACAGTATACTAAAAACGCAGCTCTTTGCACAGTAACGCTTTACAGGCCTGTATTATTGTATCGTAATATCTTGTCTGACAGCAGGATTTGCAGTATGATATCATAAGAGAACATTAATACGGAGGATAAGATTATGTTATGCATTAAAAATGGTCTGGTTTACACGATTGCAGAAAAGGAACCTTTTAAAGGAGATGTCCTGATCGAGGATGGAAAAATCCGTGCCGTGGGTGCGGATCTGGAGATCCCGGAGGGGACAGAAGTCATTGACGCGGAGGGGCTGGAGGTCTATCCGGGGTTCGTGGAGGCCCACTGCCATACAGGGTTGGATGGTTACGGGATTGGCTATGAGGGAAGAGATTACTGTGAACTCAACGATCTGGTGACACCCCAGCTTCGCGCCATTGACGGGATCAACCCTCTGGACCCGTGCTTTCAGCATGCAAGAGAGGCCGGTGTAACTTGCATCGGAACAGGCCCTGGCAGCGCAGATGTGCTGGGCGGAACTTTTGCTGCAGTGAAGACTGTGGGGAAACGGATCGACAAGATGGTAGTGAAATATCCGGTTGCCATGAAGTGTGCGTTTGGGGAGAATCCTAAGAACTGTTATCAGGACAAGGGGGATACTTCCAGGATGACCACTGCGGCACTTTTGAGGAATGAGCTGTTTAAGGCAAAGGCTTATATGGAGAAGAAAGAGGCAGCAGGGGATGATGTCCGGAAGCAGCCGGAATTTAACCTGAAGCTGGAATCCCTGATACCGGTATTGAAGAAGGAAATACCGCTGAAGGCTCATGCACATCAGGCTAATGATATATTTACAGCCCTGCGCATTGCAAAAGAGTTTGGGCTGGATATTACATTGGAGCATGTGACGGAGGGACATCTGATCGCGGATGAGCTGGCTGGGGAGCATGTGCCTATGGCAGTAGGTCCTACACTGACCCATGCCACAAAGTTCGAGCTGCAGAATAAGAGCTGGACTACGCCGGGCGTTTTAGCGTCTATGGGATGCCAGGTGTCTATCATAACGGATGCGCCGGTGATACCGCAGGAATTTCTGCCGCTTTGTGCGGGACTTGCGGTGAAAGCCGGGATGGATGAATTTGATGCTTTGAAGGCGATCACGATCAATCCTGCAAAACATTTGGGAGTTGAGGATAGAGTCGGGTCCCTGGAAGTGGGGAAGGATGCGGATGTTGTTGTGATGAGCGGGAGTCCTTTGAAGGTGGAATCTTTGGTGAAGTATGTGTTTATTGATGGGGTGTTGGTTCATCAGAATTAAGGGGATTTGCAGATTGCGGTGGGGTGGCTCACGGACGGCATGTGTGAAGGGAGGACAGGCCGGCCCCATCGGTTCCCTTTCACGGGCAGCCTCCGCGGGCAAGTCCTGCTAAGTCAAAACGAGGCCCCGGTCAAGGCACCGGGCAGAACCGCCATCCAGCCTTTATGGCTGAATGGCTCAACTGCCCTGAAATTTCGGATGGTAACCGAAATTTCTCCTTGACCGGGGCCTCGTTTTGCCTAAGCAGGACTAAGCCCGCTCCGGTATGCCCGTGAAAGGGAACCGATGGGGCCTGCCCGCCCTCCCTTCACACATGCCTGGTTGTGGGGATCGGAAGAAGGTGGAATGAGGGGTGGAAAGCTGTGGTTGTGGGGATGGCAGTAGGTGATATGAGGGTAGTGACTGGAAATGTCAGGATGTGGGGGATAGATTGAGGCGGCTCCTGAGGGTCAGGAGCCGAAGAGTTCGTTTAGGAGGGTGGCTATGAAGGTGCGGGGGAGGAGGATTGGGATGGGGAGGTGGTGTTCCAGTTCTTTTTTTAGGGCGATGCTGTAGCCCATGCAGTCGGGGAGGATCAGGGATAGGTTTTCATTTTGCAGGGATTGGGCTTTTTCCTGCAGGAGGGAGCTTTTTAGGTAGGGGGAGAGGGCACGGACACGGACCTGGATGTCGCTCTCTGAAAACCAGCTTTGAGCCTGGGGGATTTGGGATTCGTCCGGGACCAGGAGGCCGATGGGACGGTCGTCCGCCAGTTTTTGCAGGAGGCTGTGGATGAGGGGCTGAGGGATGATCAGCATCCTTTCGTGGCGGAGTTTGGGGAATTTGCCGGTGCAGAGGAGGACGGTGGCCTGACAGCCGTCGGCTTCTGCCCGGGTGATGCAGGACTGGACCAGGGGAAGGATGTGTTCCTCACCGATGATGACCTGGGAGGCGTCGCGCATACGGGTGACCAGTACGGAGCTGTCCGGGCCGGGGGCGAAGTTTTGGTTGATGTAGTCTTTGTCAAAGGGGTCCAGGGCACCGTATTCCTCAAGGGTTATGTTGGGAGCCAATAAAGGACAGATGTCCCCGGTAATATCGGTCCGGGGACTCTGTCCTATAGTGACGGCTCCTATTTTTATCTGGGTCCGGGATGCCGGAGTTTGAATTGTATCAGATTTTTTCATAGTGAGCACCTTGTCTTTTTCTGTTGTGGAGCCGTACTGGCTGCATAACAGTATTTTTTGTTCATGATGGCAGAAAGTCTGCCAAGTGGTCTTTTATTATTTGCCGAAGGTCTGGAAGACTTTCATTTCGCCGTAGAGTTCCAGAAGGTGAGCGTATTCCTGTTCGTTGTAGAAGGAGATCTTGCCTTCCCCGTATCCTTTGGCTACCTCCACTGCAAATCTTGCTGCGGATTCAACATCCAGGGGATGGCTGGCGCCTGTGGCACAGCCGGCTACCGGCTGTTCGGTGGTGATGGCTACGCCTACAACCGGTGCGTCTGTAGCTGTTGCAGGCTGCAGGATGCTGTTTAAGTGGTGCAGGTCATTGCCGTAAGGGGTGATGTCCTGCTGGGAAACCGGGAATACGTGAGGCAGTTTTCCGGTCACGCGGGTCATTACGTCTAAGAGGTCATCGCTGACTTCCAGAATGTAGCCGCTCTTAATGGTGGGGGAAATGGCAAAGCCGTTGGTGTTGATGACTTTGTTGCCTTTTGTGGTGTCAATGGAAATAATGGCATCCATGCGGGGGTCCACTTCTTTTTCATTGTTGGTCTGCATGTCGATCGGAGAGTCCATAAATGGAACAGGGTAATGTTCCTGTGTAGGGGCATCCGGGCAGATGTGGGTGGCTACAAGAATGTCGCCTTTCAGCACATCGCCGTTTTTGTTCATCTCAGCAAGCTTCAAGCCTGCGGAGAGTGCTGCCAGGGCACCGTCGCCGTCGGAGACGAAGCCTGTCAGTTCCGGGCGTGCGCCCAGACCGCCCAGACGTCCGATAATGCCCAGAGTCGGGGTGCTGCCGCCGCTTGATCTGCCATCACTGCCTTTGATCAATACAGTGATGCAGTCTGTGCTGCCTTTTTCGCTGGTTACGGTCTCCACGGTCACTTCATGTGCGCCGCGCTCTTTTAATAACTCTGTGATCTGTTTTCCGTTTGCTGACGGTGTGTCAAGCATGTCAAATAATTCCAAAACCTGTCTTAAGATCATTACAAATTCCTCCCATAAATGTGCGTTTTTATCCAGTCTATAACAATGACTGTCGAAAATCAATAGGTTTTTTGCTTATTATGTCGAAAAAGGAGTTGCAATTTAAAGCACTAAAAGGTATAATACCTATAAAATTTGTCCCAGGTTATTTTTTGTTGAGGAAAAATTGATATAAATGGGGCAGATAAATAGCTTTATCCTAGTAAAGTGTTACAACGAAGCAGTAAAAGGAGGAAAATTATGAAAAGAAAGAGTTTAGCATTAGCTCTTGCCGCAGTGCTCTGCGTATCCTCCCTGACAGCGTGTGGAAGCTCAGGAAACGACAGCAAAAAAGACACGACTGATAAGGGAACCGAAGCAGGAACAGAATCCGGCGGCGAAACTGAACAGGTGGAAAAAGAACAGATTGAAGTGCCTGACGAACCTACCAAGGGAGGAACCCTTACCGTATCCTTATCCTCTTCACCGAGGAATCTGGACCCGGCGAAATATACAGGTTCTTATGAGGGCCAGGTGATCAACAACGTATGTGACAGAGTTGTTGAGTACAACAAAGATTTATCAGAGATCGTACCTTCACTGGCAGAGGACTGGACAGTGAGCGATGACGGACTTACATACGTGTTCAAGATCCGCCAGGGTGTAAAATTCCAGAAAGGTGAATACCAGGACGGACGTGAGATGACAGCAGAAGATATCGCTTACTCCTTAAACCGTTCCGCAAAAGATTCATCCCTGAATCGTCTGGATATGCTGGAGAACGCAGAAGTGACAGGTGACTGGGAAGTGACATGTACACTGGCTGAGCCAAACGCAGCATTCCTGACAGCTCTTACCGACGCAGGAAACTCCATTGTCCCGAAAGAGGAAGTTGAGGGATGGGGAGATGATTTCGGTGCACATCTGGTAGGTACAGGCCCGTTTGCAATGGAGTCCTTTGAGCTTGACCAGCAGTCTGTACTGGTGAAAAACCCGGATTACTGGGTAGCAGAACCAAACCTGGACAAACTGGTATTCAAAGTGATCACAGATTCCAACCAGGCAGCCAATGCCCTGAAGACAGGTGAAATTGATATAGCATCCAGTATCACAGGTGAGGCAGTTAAGTCCGTACGTGACGACTCCAAACTGCAGTTAATGGAGATGCCGGGCCTGCATGTGGCTTACATTTACTTCAACCAGGTAAATGGACCTACAGCTGACAAAAAAGTAAGAGAAGCATTGATCAAGGCCATCAACGTGGAAGAAATGACAGCCAGCATCTACCAGTACGGGGAAGCTGTTCCGGCTAAATTATCTCTGCCGCCGGGATCCTGGGGATATGATGCATCCTGTGAAGAACTGGTACCGGATTATGATCCGGAAGGAGCTAAGAAGCTCCTTACAGAAGCAGGATATCCGGATGGATTTGAATGTGACCTTTATATTTCCAATACAGCATTACGTGAGAAAATGGCTACTCTGGTACAGGCATACTTAAAGACAAACCTGAATGTTACAGTAAACATCAACAAGAGCGAGTGGGGCACCTTCAGTGAGTCTGCAGCTTCAGGAAACGCTGATATGTACGGCATGTCCTGGACCTGGTATCCGGATCCTTACTTCTTCCTGAACAAGCTGTTCTCCAGCAAAGAGATCGGTGCTCTCGGCAATGGACAGGGATTCTCCAACGCAGAAGTTGATCAGCTGCTTGACGACGCATTGAAAGCGACAGACCAGAACGAACGTGCAGAAATGTATAAAAAAGCACTGAGGATCGTGACAGAAGAACTGCCGGGTATCTTCTACTCTAACGAGAATGTTATCCACGGCCTGAATCCGGAAGTACAGGATTTTGTACAGAAGGCAGACAACCAGATGTTCTTTGTGACACCGTGGACAAATGTCTGGAAAGTACAGTAATCAGTTAAGTTAAGAGTAAATGAGGTTGCAGGGGGTATTGCTGTTCGCGATGCCCCCTGCTTGTCAGATTAAAATGAAAAGGGCGGTAGAAATTCGTGTTAAAAACCATTTTGAAGAGAATCTTACAAAGTATTCCAACCCTCTTGATCGTAGTGACGGTAACCTTTATTCTGACCAGAATGATTCCAGGTAACCCAGCCCGAAGCTTACTCGGGCCTCAGGCATCTCCGGACGCTATTGAGGAACTGGAAGAGGAGATGGGACTGAATAAGAGTAAGGGAGAACAGTATGTGGATTATATGTTCAATGTCCTGAAAGGGGATTTCGGAAAATCCTATGTATACAACAAATCGGTGACAAGCCTGATCGCGGAGAGGATTCCGAATACACTTGTCATCACCCTTACAAGTCTTGTAATTGCATTGATCATCGGACTTGCCATAGGTGTTTTTTCTGCACTGCACCAGTATTCTATCCTGGATTATGTGTTCATGATCCTGGCTCTGGTGGGTGTGTCTATGCCTATCTTCTGGTTAGGTATGATGCTGGTTATGACGTTCAGCGTAAATCTGGGCTGGTTCCCGGCTCTGGGTATGGGTGATATGAGTCAGGGACTGGGGAATTTTATCAGTCATATGATCCTGCCCTGTTTCTGTCTGGCAACAATACCTACAGCTACATTTGCAAGGATCACCCGTTCCAGTATGCTGGAAGTTGTGAATAATGACTCTATAAAATCCCTCCGTGCAAGAGGTATCAAAGAGAGCGTAGTCATCTGGAAGCATGCACTGAAAAATGCACTGCCGCCAATCGTTACGGTTCTGGGTCTTCAGCTTGCCCAGGCATTTACCGGGGCTATCCTGACAGAGAGTATTTTCTCCTGGCCGGGAATGGGCACCATGATCGTAAGTGCCATTGACAACCGTGATTATCAGCTTATCCAGGGAACCGTCCTGTTCATTGCAGTGGTGTTCGTTGTGGTCAATTTGCTGGTGGACGTGGTCTACATGCTGATCAACCCGAGAGTAAGCTACGAAAGCGGAAAAGGAGGAAACTAAATGAGCGCACAGAATACAGAAGCCTTAGGCGTAAAAGCTCAGGAGGACATGCTGAAAAAAGAGCGCCGGGCCAATAATGTCTGGAATAAACTGAAAAGAAATAAGACTGCTATGATCGGTCTTTTCATCGTGCTGTTTATGGTGTTCATTGCCATTTTCGCTCCCATCATAACAAATGTGGACCCGGATGAGATCCATCCTCTGGACACCTTTCTGACTCCGGGGCAGAACGGTCATATCTTCGGAACAGATGAGTTCGGAAGGGACCTGTTTGCCAGGGTACTCTATGGTTCACGTGTTTCCATCATCGTTGCAGTGGGCGGCACCATTGTTGCAGGTATCATCGGGATCCTGCTGGGGCTGGTAGCCGGTTACATGGGCGGATTTATGGATGCTTTTATCATGCGTATTATGGATGGCCTTCTGGCTTTCCCGTTTGTCCTGCTGTCTATTATCCTGATGACAGTCCTGGGGCCGGGAATTGTCAACGTGATCATAGCCATCGGTGTGGGTAATGTGCCCAGTTTTGCCAGGGTTGTGCGCGGTGAAGTGCATATCGTGAAAAATGAAGAATATTGCAACGCGGGAAGAGTTATCGGTGTTTCCAATATGAGAATGCTGTTTTCACACATTCTGCCGAACATCCTCTCCCCGGTTATCGTTTACGCCACACTGGGCGTTGCAGGTGCCATTATTTCTGAGGCTGCCCTGAGCTTTTTAGGACTTGGTATCTCCACACCGACTTCATCTTGGGGAAGTATTCTGCGCCAGGGTAAGGACTGCCTGAACACGGCTCCTCATGTAGCCATGATCTCCGGTCTGTTCATCCTTGTCACAGTTCTTGGATTTAACCTTCTAGGTGATGGTATCCGTGACGTACTTGACCCGAAGATGAAGAAATAAGCAGGAGGTGCCAGATGAGCGATTTTAAAGAAAGAGTACAAAAGAGGGTGGAGGAGATTCTGCCTGAGTTGATCGGACTTTCCAACACGGTTTGGGAACATCCGGAATATAATTTTAATGAATTTCATGCCTGCAGATCCATGTCTGAACTTCTTAAGAAATTCGGCTTTCAGGTGACAACAGGTGTGGGCGGTGTTGAAACTTCCGTGAGAGCTGTGTATGACACAGGAAAGGAAGGACCAAATATCGGTATTTTCGGCGAATTTGACGCGGTTCCGGGAATGGGACATTCCTGCGGACATAATCTGATGTGTGCTATGGCAGTTGGAGCAGGCGAAGCGGTCCATTCTGTCATTGATGAGATTGGCGGTAAAGTCACCGTATTCGGAACCCCTGCAGAGGAAGGCGGCGGCGGAAAGATCATTATGCTCAACAACGGTGCCTTCAAGGGGCTGGATATTGCCATGATCCTTCACTCTGCCAGCGATACGGTGGTGAATGATATCTCTTATTCCAGGACAGATGTGATTGTGGATTACTATGGAAAAACATCCCACGCAGCCACATGGCCGGAGGAGGGGATCAGTGCCCTGAATCCTGTGCTGGACCTGTTCCAGATCGTAAACTCCATGCGTCTGGAGCTGGCTGACAAAGGCAAGATCCTTGGTGTCATCTCCAAAGGCGGAGAGGAGCCGATCTATATACCGGATCACTGTCAGGCCAAGTTTACCATTCGTTCCTTCAGCATGAAGTATAAGCTGGAGCTGCTGGAGCGTTTCAAGAAAATATGTGAGCACGTAGCTGCCATTACCAATACGAGACTGGAGTTTTCTTTTGACGGACTTTCCTATGAGGACATCCGCAACAACCAGTCTCTGGAAAATGCCCTGGAAAAGAATTTTACAGATCTGGGTGAGATTGTGAAGCCCAGGGAGAAAGCGCTGGGCATCGGCTGTACGGATATGGGAAATGTGACCCATGAGATACCGGGACTGCAGTCTTACGTGCTGGTAGTGCCGGAGACCAGAGGCCATACAAAAGAGTTTGAGGACGCCTGCTACAGCGAAGCCGGACACAAGACCATTGCAGTAGGTTCCAAAGCCATGGCTATGACGGCCGTGGATGTTCTGACAGATCCGGAGCTTTTGGAGGCGATCAGAAGAGACTTTAAGGAAATGAAGGAAAAATACGAATAGATGAGGAGTTATTATGAGTGATACCTTACTGACAGTAAAAGATTTAAAGACTTATTTTTTCCTTGCAAGCGGCGTGTCAAAAGCAGTGGATGGTGTCAGTTTTGAGTTGAAAAAGGGAGAGACCATGGGAATTGTGGGAGAATCCGGCTCAGGCAAGAGCGTAAGCTCCTCCTCCATTATACGTCTGCTTCCGCCGCGTACCGGAAAGATCGTAGGCGGCGAGATCGACTTTGACGGCAAAGATGTGCTGAAGCTTACCAAGAAAGAGCTTTTGGACTTCCGCGGCAAGGATATAGCGGTTATTTTCCAGGACCCCATGACAAGCCTGGACCCGGTATTTAAGATCGGAAACCAGATGGTTGAGATGATCTGCGCCCATCAGGATGTGGATAAGAAGACAGCCTGGAATATGGCAGTGGAAGCGCTGAAAAAGGTAGGGATCCCCCAGCCGGAAAAACGTATGGAGGCATATCCGTATGAGTTGTCCGGCGGTATGTGCCAGCGTGTTATCATAGCTATGGCAGTATGCTGTAAGCCCAAACTGGTCATTGCCGATGAACCGACAACCGCTCTTGACGTTACCGTTCAGGCCCAGGTGCTGGCACTTCTGCAGGAACTGCAGGACGAGTATAATACGTCTATCCTGCTGATCACCCATAACCTGGGTGTTGTGTGGGAAATGTGTGATACCGTTATGGTACTCTATGCGGGCAATACGGTTGAGTATGCGACTACCAAAGAGCTGTATTCCAAACCTATGCATCCGTATACCTGGGGGCTTTTGGATTCCATGCCAAAGCTCTCTGATGAGAATAAAGGGATTCTGAACACCATACCCGGTACACCGCCTGACCTGCGTTTGACAGGAAAATGCTGTAACTTTTACAACCGCTGTCCTTATGTGACAGACAAATGCAGGGATGAAGTTCCGCCTCTGGTAGAAGTGGAGCCGGGACATTTTGTAGCCTGTCACAGGCAGAATCTGGAGAATAAATTAGTCAGAGGGGAAGTGAACGAAGAAAATGAAGGATGAGAAGAAAGTTCTTATGAAGGTCAGGAACCTGACCAAGGAATTTAAGATCAAAGCCAGCAAATTCGGTGAGCAGCCCCAGGTTCTCCATGCAGTAAACGATGTTTCCGTGGATATCTATGAGGGTGAGACATTGGGTATTATCGGTGAATCAGGATGCGGTAAATCCACATTTGGAAAAACTCTCATCCAGCTTCATAAGGCCACTTCCGGAAGTGTGGAGTACAACGGCAGGGATATTTTTTCCTTACAGGGAAAGGAACTGAAGGACTTAAAGAGGGATATCCAGATGGTATTCCAGGATCCATACTCCTCCCTGGACCCCAGAAAAACAGCGGCAAAGATCATCGCTGAACCTTTGGTGGTGCACAAACTGGAGCCTGACAAGAAGAAAAGAGATGACAAAGTGCTGGGACTCATGCGTGAGGTTGGCCTTGACGTACAGCATGTGAACCGTTTCCCTCATGAGTTTTCAGGGGGACAGAGACAGCGTATCAATGTTGCCCGGGCGCTTGCCTTGAATCCCAAGCTGATCATCTGTGATGAGCCGGTTTCCGCGCTGGACGTATCCATCCAGGCGCAGGTACTGAACCTGTTTAACCGTCTGCAGAAGGAGTATAACCTGACTTATGTATTTATTTCCCATGACCTGGGCGTTATCAAACATGTAAGTGACAGGATCGCGATCATGTATCTGGGCAGGATCGTGGAGCTGTGTGATGCGGATAAGCTGTATGATAATCCGCTTCATCCATACACAAAGGCACTGCTGTCCGCGATCCCAACGGAATCTCCTTTTGTAAAGAAAGAGAGAATCATCTTAAAAGGGGATATTCCCAGTCCTATCGGGGACCAGACAGGCTGTCCGCTGGCAGGAAGATGTCCGCAGTGCATGGAGCGCTGCCGTAAAGAAATGCCTAAGCTTATGAAGCAGGAGGAGGGTCATCAGGTGGCCTGCTTCCTGTATGATGAGAAATAAAAAATAACGGCTGCCGCCGGGTGCTGCAAAATGCATATCCGGCGGCTGTGTATTTATTCTATTAAGAAAGTGTGAGCGAAAATGAGTAATGTGACAAGAGAAGAAATCCTGAAACTGGCTGAGAGTCAGACAGAAGACTTTATTAAACTGGTATCTGATCTGATCAGGATCCCAAGTGAAAATCCTACCGGAACCCAGAGGGAAGTGGTGGATTTTGTTAAGAATTATCTGAAGGAGGCTGGCATTGCCAGTGAGGAAGTTGCGGCACATCCTGATTTCCCCTGTGTACTTGCAAAGATCGGTAAAGAGGATGGATTCAGTGTTATCTTAAACGGTCATGTGGACGTTGTCCCGGCCGGTGACAGAGAGCAGTGGGAGTTTGACCCGTTCTCCGGGGAAGTGACAGACAAACTGATCCTGGGAAGAGGAACTTCCGATATGAAAGCCGGCGTAGCCGGGCTTCTGTTCGCCATGAAGATCCTCACAGAGTCAAAAGCAGAGTTGAACGGCAATATCCGTCTCCACATTGTTTCCGATGAGGAGAGCGGCGGGGAATACGGTTCCAGATGGCTGTGTGACAATGGGTATGCCAAGGAGGCAAATGCCTGCCTGATCGCAGAGCCAACATCCAACAATACCATCGAGATCGGCCAGAAAGGCGGCCTGACTTTGATCATGAAAGCCAACGGTAAATCCGCACATGGAAGTCTGGGCGGATTTAAAGGGGAAAATGCCATCATTAAGCTTTCCAAGGTACTGGATAAGCTGCAGGGCCTGACAAAGATCGAAGGCCATTTTAAGGACAGCCAGGCTCATGCACTGGAGAATTCCAAGCTCATTGCACAGCAGGAGATTGGTGAACCGGGAATCGGTGAGGTTATCAGCCATGTTTCCGCCAATGTTGGTGTGATCCAGGGCGGAACACGTCCCAATATGGTGCCGGATTACTGTGAGGCGATTGTGGATGTACGTCTTCCGATCGGTGTGGACCATGAGGAGATTGAGGAGATGGTGCGCACCATAATCCGTGAGAGCGGTGAGACAGGCATTGAGTACGAAGCGCAGTGGAAGAGCGAAGGCAACTACACAGACGAGGATGCAGCGATCGTGCAGACCGTGAAGAAGAATGCAGAGGCGTTGTGGGGCATTGATGTGATTCCCGCTTACCAGTGGGCATCCAGTGATGCAAGAGAGTACCGCGCACAGGGTATTCCTACCATTCAGTACGGCCCTTCTAATACGGAGGGAATTCACTCTTATAATGAAAATGTGGATATTGAGGATGCAGTGAATGCGGGCAGGATTTATATTCTGTCACTGTGTGATCTGATGGGGATTGAGTAAGAGTATAAAGAGGATATAGAAGACCGGAAGAGAGATGTGGAATCTTTCTTCTGGTTTTTTTTGTGCAATATTACAGATTGCTTATGCTCTGCGTGAGGGTTATAATATAAAGACGGATAGCCGTGTTGCGGGGTGGGCTGGCCTCTATTCTTTAGAATGGGGGTGATGCTATGAAAAATCATTTCGATTTTCAGGATATAATGACCTTTGGTCTGTTCCTTTTGGCGTTGCTTACATTCATTTTTATGTTTTGTAAGTAAGTCTACATAGAAAAACCACCCTGAAACTTTGACCGGTGGACGGGTGGTCTTTCTGCTCATTATAACGGTCAACTCACCTTGTGGGCGGCTATCCCTTTATATTTTTAATATACCACTTGTTTGCAAAATTGTAAAGAGTAAGTTTGCAAAAATGTTTATCCGGGAAAATGGTCAAACATCTTCCGAAACTGCGACGGCGTACAGTTATTAATCTGCTTAAAGGTCCTGTTAAAGGACGGCAGGCTGGAGAATCCGGACTGGAGGGCTACATCCATAATGGAAAGTTCCGGATTCTCCAGCAGCTCCGTTGCGCGTGATACCCGCAGGGATGTAATATATTCCGGCAGGGACATCTGGTAGTACTCCTTGAAGATCCTGGAGAAATGATACTTGCTGAAACCGGCAAAGGCTGCCAGCTCCTCCAGGCTTATCTGTTCTGTATAATGTTCTTTTATGTATTCTGTAACCCCATCAAATTTTCTGTCATAAGCTTTCTGCTGAGGCGTCTTCTGAGCGGAAAGTGAATTTTCAATCTGATAATTATGTTCCCCTATCACAATAAAAAAATGAAGCAGTTCTTCATACATACGCATTTCCTTAAAGCTGATATCACTGTAAAACAAACCCTTGATCTTTATAAGGATATCCAGTGGGTTGTCTGTAAATGATACCGTATCCGTCACATCAATGACAGGCTGGCAGCAGAGGAGCTGCCTGTGGGTGATAAAATCATGAAGCTGGGGCAGCAGCATGTTGGAAAACTGCAGGACCAGGCAGGGTGCCGTGCTGTTTTTAGTCAGTGCGTGCAGGCTGCGGGGCGGTATGATCACCAGTTGGTTTTCTGTGAGCGGATATGTTTCATTTCCAAGGGTGACAGCCATATCGTTGGACAGCGGCGCAACGATTTCCATAAAACTATGCCAATGCATAGGAAAATGTGAGTAGTAATGCCCAAATGATACATTAATGGACATATCATGCTCAAAGTACATTGGTTCTGACAAATCTGCCTTAATCATAATGAATTACTCCTTTGATTTAATGGTAAAAAGCATAATAATATATTGCATATGATAAATGAATCGACAAAATTTAACAAAGTAAGACAAAAAACATCTATACTGGATATTATAAGTTAAATATTGCGATAAATAAATGTATAAAATGCACAAAAATTATGCTGTAAAAATGTAAATATGTGCCAATAGCATATTAATAATTTGCACTTGCTCAAAATATAAGGCAATAAATGGATTATATATAGCAATTATTTAATAGAAAATCCTTTATTGCGATGCTATAGTAAATATATCAAAACCGAAGCGCGTGTAGGTAAGAGCAAGACATAATCATGACAGAAAATAAATGAGTGCAGAACAGAAAGGAAAATAAAATGGGAATTATTGATGGAAAGACCATTTGCCAGGTGGCATTGGTGGTAAAGGACCTGGACAAAACGGTAGAAGAGTATGCAAAACTGTTCGGGGTTCCAAAGCCGGAGGCATTCCGTGTGCCGGAAGAATCTATGGCACATACACAGTTTAAGGGGGTGCCCAGCAAGACAAGGGCCAGACTGGCGGTTTTCGATTTGGGACAGGTGGTTCTGGAGATTACGGAACCCGATGAGGAGCCCAGTTCCTGGAAAGATTTTCTGGAAAAGAATGGAGACGGTATCCACCACATTGCATTTATGACAGACGACAGGGATGCGGCAGTAAGATACTTTGAGGAAAATGATATGCCGGTCCGCCATTACGGGGAATACGAGGGCGGAAACTACACAGTATTTGACAGCAAGGAAAAACTGGGGACATTTGTACAGGTAAAATACGAACCGAAAAAGTAACGGTACGCAGGTCTGCGTATTCACTGCGCAGACCGTGTGAATGCATTCCGCAGCCAAGTGAAAATCCCGGCGCAGCGGTTCTGCATGGATTTTCACTTGTGACTGTGAGGGGTACGGAACAGTTACCCTCAAAATAAGGTGAATGGGGTAACGCAGGAAAGGAGAAACGTATGAAGAAAAAATTAGCAGCAGCATTATTAACGTTATCTATGGCAGCAGGTACACTGGCCGGATGCGGCGATTCAGCAAGTACATCGGCGGACGGAGGAACACAGCAGCCGGAGGAAAAGACAGAACTGAGCGACGAGGCAAAGAAAGCACAGGAATCTGTGAAGACGAATGCGGAAGAACTGAAAGCATTGGGGCTTGAAGTGGAAGATACAGATTTGACCGGAGAATTTACATACTGGTCTGCGTTTACGGGGGATTCTCAGGTGTGGGACCAGAGCCGTGTAGATGCATTCAACGAATTATATAAAGATAAAGGCATTAAGTGTAACGTACAGTTTGTACCGGACGGAGCAGGTATCAACAACGGAAAACTGCTGTCAGCCATTGCGGGCGGTCAGGCACCGGATCTGGTTATCTGTGACAATGCGGTTTCTGCTTATTCCTACGCGGCAAACGGGAGTTTTGAAATGCTGGAGCCGTATCTGGAGCAGGTAGACCTGAATGTGGACAGCTTTTTCAATGGGTGTAAGGATGTTATATATTATAAGGATGAACCGTATCTGATCCCTCAGGACACCAATGTCATGCTGCTGTATTACAATCCAGATATCGCGAAAGAGGCCGGGCTGGATCCGGAGAATCCGCCAAAAACATTAGAAGAACTGGATCAGTGGGCAGAGGCCATGACCATTCAGAAGGATGACGGGACATATGAAAGATTTGGTCTTATCCCATGGCTGGACTTAAAAGATGACGCTTTTACACTTCCATTTTTCTTTGGTGCAGACGTATATGATTCTGAGACCAACAAACTGAATCTGACATCCCCGGAAGTGGTTTCCTGTATGGAATGGCTGCAGTCCTACGGACAGAAATATGACCCGGAGAGAATCCAGTCCTTTACCTCAGGACTTGGCGGAATGTTTTCACCGGACCATGCATTTATGACAGGTAAGGTAGGCATGACCATCACCGGAAACTGGTTCTCCAATGCGCTGCGTGTATATGCGCCGGATGTAAATTATAAAGCCTGCGCGGTACCGGTCCCGGAGGGCGGAAGGGCTAACAGCACTACGTTCCAAACCAATGTATTTGCAATACCGAAGGGTTCAGAGAATCCCGAACTGGCTGCACTGTTCATTAAATTCTGTATGTCAGGTGCCGTTAATGAGGATAACTTTGCACAGTGGAGAAGTATCCCTACAAGTGACGCGGAGTTTGACAACGTCAGCCTGACAAAAGAAGGCGATGAAATGTATCTGATGGAGAGAGAACTTGCCAACTCACCGGAAAACGGAATACCCGCATTGTGTTCCTGCTCGGCTGAATTGTCCAAAGCATTTGTAACCTTCAGGGAAGGTGTGATTTACGGAAACATCACGGATATTCAGGGAGAACTTCAGAAACTTCAGGATAAATATCAGGCAGAACTTGATAAAGCAGAGTAAGGTCATCTGCGGTTTTTATGGAATACTCTGTGCGGCGCATACGTGCCGCACAGAGAGTTTCATCAGAATGAAAGGAGATTCAAAATGGCAAAACCGGATGGGAAGAGGAAACACAGAAAAGGCCCCAGTCTGGAAGTGATACTTTTATATGCATTTTTGATTGTTTTGGCTATTCTGTTCGTTCTGCCGATATTTTATCTGTTTATGGGATCTTTTAAGGCAGAGAGTGAACTGTTCAGGACGCCGTTTAAATGGCTGCCTGATAAATTCAGGCTGGATAACTTTGTGAATATGTTTTCATCAATTCCCTTTTTTAAGTACTTGAAAAATACAATGATCATTGTGATCTGTAATATTGTCGGTTCTCTTTTATCCTGCTCCCTGGTGGCATACGGATTTTCCAGACTGCGCTGGCCGGGACGTGATAAAGTATTCATTTTAGTACTCATTACCATGATCCTTCCGTATCAGGTAACGCTGGTGCCCCTGTTTCTTATGTTTACCAAGATGAAATGGATCGGGACTTTTCTTCCCCTTACCGTTACCTGCTTTTTCGGGAACCCGTTCTTTATCTTCCTGCTGCGCCAGTTTTTTACAGGGATCCCACAGGACATTTCGGAAGCTGCCCGTATTGACGGGGCCGGAGAATTTACTATCTTCTCAAAGCTGGTTATCCCAATGGCTAAACCTGCGCTGACTACGGTTGCTATTTTTGCATTTATACGATCCTGGAATGATTTCTTAGGACCGCTGGTATTCTTGGGGAAAGATGAACTGTACACACTGTCTTTGGCGGCTTCTATGCTGAAATCCAATCTGGATCCGAACTGGAGTATGCTGTTGGCGCTGGGAGCAGTTATGATCCTGCCGGTATTGATCCTGTTCTTTGTTATGCAGAAGTATTTCATCCAGGGTATTGCCATGTCAGGAATTAAGGGGTAGGAGGGGAAAACAATGAAAAAAATGAATATGAGAAAAAAAGAGGCCATTCATGGGCTGCTGTTTGTTTCCCCGTGGATAATCGGTTTTCTGGTATTTACCTTATTTCCGATCTGTTCCTCCCTGTATTATTCCCTGTGTGACTACCAGGTGATCAAAGATCCTGTCTTTATCGGACTTGACAATTACAAAATGCTGTTTCAGGATAAAACGTTTCTGAAGGCAATGAGTAATACCGTTTATATGATCATTTTTGGAGTCCCTATCACTACATTTATTGCAGTGGCGGTCTCTATTATAATGAATAACAAGAAGTTAAAATACACCGGACCGTTCCGGGTGGCATTTTTTATCCCTACGCTGGTGCCCACAGTGGTGGCATGTCTGCTTTGGATATGGGTCATGCAGCCGGAGACCGGTATTATCAACCGCCTTCTCAGTTATATTGGGATCCAGGGGCCGGGATGGCTTTCCAGCATGTTCTGGTCTAAGCCTGCGCTGATCATTATGATGGTGTGGACCTGCGGCAATGCCATTATTATTTATCTGGCAGGTCTGCAGGATATACCTGACAGTCTATACGAATCCGCAGCTTTAGATGGCGCGGGATTTTTCAGACAGACTTTGTCTGTGACCATTCCGCTTCTGCGCTCTACGATCCTTTATAATGTGGTGACATTGATCATTGCGGTGTTCCAGTGGTTCGCAGAGCCGTACATTATGACAAACGGAGGCCCGGACAATCAGACCATGTTCTATTCCCTGTATCTGTATCAGAATGCATTCTCTTACTTTAAGATGGGATACGCATCCGCTATGGCCTGGATCCTGCTGTTGATCGCGCTGGCAATTATTTTGGTACTTTTCAAGGTCTTCCGGTTCGGGGAGTCAGATTATTAGGAGGCAGTATGATTGGATTAGTGACCGGCGCCAACCGGGGGTTGGGCTATGAGATGGTAAAAGAAGGACTGCTTAGGGGCCACACGATGCTGGCCGGATGCAGGAAAGGCGCAGATGAAGCGTACGCCCGTGATCTGCTGGAGCTGAAAACAAAGTATCCCGACAGCCTTTTGATCATGGAGATGGATGTAACCGATGAAGAGATGGTAAAAGGTGCGGCAGAGCGGCTGCGTCAGAAGTACGGACACATAGATTTTCTTGTAAACAACGCGGGAGTGCTGTTTGAAAAAATGGTAATGCCGGGTGATGCTGTGGCTGACTTAAATGTGGATATGTTCAGAAAGACTTTGGATGTGAACGTGACAGGTACGGCTATTGTTCTGAAATATTTTATCGGTCTGCTGTATGCATCTGAGGATGCATGTATCATGAATATCACGTCCGAGGCAGGACATTTAACGCCTCAGGGCTACAATTATCTGGCATACTCAGTATCAAAACATGCTGCCAATATGTATACGCAGAAAATACGGAACTATCTGGCAGAGGAGAAGGCAGATAGACATATGCGGATCTATATGATCCATCCGGGCCGCATGGATACTATTATGGGAAAAGAGAATGCCCAGATCCCGCCTTCGGAATCAGCCATAGGGCTGTTTGACATTCTGGACAGGAAAAAACAGATACCTGATATGGATGTTCCTTTTATCAACTACAGAGGGGAGCCAATGCCATACTGAGGGGTGAGGAAATAATCTGCTATTTGATCCCGGGACGATAGGCAGGCCCGGAACACATATGGAAATACAATGAGGAATCAGATATGAGAAATGTAAATGTTGGAATACTGGGGTGCGGAGTCATCAGTAATACTTATATCCGGGATATCAAACGTTTTTATCCCTCCCTGCATCTGGCAGCCTGTGCGGATGTGAATGTGGAGCTGGCAAAGAGCCATGCGGAGAAGTACCAGATACCGTCAGGGTGTTCCGTGGAGGAAATGCTTGCCATGGAAGAGGTGGAACTGGTGGTGAACCTGACGCCTCCTCAGTTTCACATGGAATTGAATAAGAAGATACTGCAGGCAGGAAAACATGTATTCTGTGAAAAGCCATTTGCCCCCACCGCTGCCCAGGCCAGGCAGGTTATGGATCTGGCGGATGAGAAGGGGCTTCTTGTGGGAAGCGCGCCGGACACCTTCCTGGGATCTTCCCTGCAGACATGCAGAAAGATCCTGGATGACGGATGGATCGGAAAGCCTCTCTATGTAACTGCCAATATGATGTCAAACGGTGTGGAGACCTGGCATCCGGCACCAGCCAATTTTTACAGGCAGGGGGCAGGGCCGCTGTATGACATGGGTCCGTACTATTTCACGGCTCTGGCAGCGCTGTTGGGTCCGGTGAAAAGGGTCAGCGCTTTTTCCGGTACGGGATTTCCGGTGCGGAAGGTTTACACAGGCCCTCTGAAAGGGCAGGAGGTTCCGGTTGAGACACCCACTCATTATTCGGGAACCGCAGAACTGGCCTCGGGTGTGATCGTGAGCATGAATATCAGTTTTGATATCTGGCATTCCAATCTGCCCATGTTTGAAATATATGGGACAGACGGGACGCTGGAGGTGCCGGACCCCAATATGTCCGGCGGGCGGCCCAGGGTCTACAGGAAGGAAAGGACCCTGGATGTACTGTATGATGACAGCCGGGAGACAAAGGAAAAGCAGGACACGAGTGTGGAACTGCCTGAACTGTATCCCCATATAGGTGATTACACCAGGGGGATCGGCGTTCTGGACTTGGCCTGTGCCATAGATGAGAAAAGGAAGCCAAGGGTTAATGCAGAGATGGCCTGCCATGTGATTGAAGCCATCACGGGTATGATGGAATCAGCACAGGACAAGAAAGTATATGAAATGAAAACTACCTGCGAAAAACCGGAGCCTATAAAAACAGGCACGCCAGCAGGCAGAATATAAAAACAACAAAAAGGAAAAGTGAGGTAAAGAGTATGAGTGCAGTAGTCGGTACAGATTTAGTTTGCCAGGTTGGGTTTATTGTGAAGGATATCAATGCCACAAAGAAGAAATGGGCGGAATTTTTAGGTGTGGAAGAGCCGGAAGCAGCTCTCTGCGGGGAATATGAGACAACGCAGACAGAATTTAAAGGCCAGCCGGCACCGGAGGCCAACAGTTACCTGGCATTTTTTGATGTAGGCCCGGGTCTCCAGCTTGAACTGATCCAGCCAAATGAGGCACCCTCCACATGGAGAAATTACCTGAATGAACATGGAGAGGGCATTCACCATGTGGCATTCAACATAAAGGGAATGAAAATGCCGGAAGCAGTAAAACGCTGTGAGGACTTCGGCATGGTGCTGGAGCAGAAGGGTGAGTACGGCGATGCCAGCGGAAGATATACCTACATGAATGCTTATAAAGACCTGAAATGTATTGTGGAACTGCTGGAGAGCGACAGATAACAGGAGGATATGCGGATGAGACTGGGATTATCCAGCCCTCTGGAGCACAAAAGCCCACGGGAATGGGCTGGGAAGATGCACCGGATGGGATGTACTTCAGTTAATTTCCCTGTGGATCATACCTGTGATGAAGAGCTTCTGGAGGAATATGTAAAGGCAGCTCATGAATATGGACTGACCATCGCAGAGGTGGGCGCCTGGTGTAATCCGATCTCCCCGGATGCCAAAGTCAGGGAGGCCGCTCTTATTAGGTGTATTGAGCAATTAAAGCTGGCTGATAAGATCGGCGCCAGATGCTGTGTCAATGTCTCCGGTTCCAGAGGAGAGCGATGGGACGGCCCTTATAAAGAAAATCTGACACAGGAAACCTGGGATATGGTGGTGGATAGCATACAGCAGATCATTGATGCTGCCGATCCGAAAAAAACTTATTATACCATTGAACCCATGCCTTGGATGTATCCTATGGGGCCGGATGAGTATGTAAAGCTGATCCATGATGTGGACAGGGAGCGGTTCGCCGTGCATATGGATGTGTTCAATTGGATCACGACCCCGGAGAGATATTTTTATCATGAGGAGTTTATGGAAGAGTGTTTTAGCAAACTCGGTTCTTATATCAGGAGCTGCCACCTGAAAGATGTGGTCCTTTTACAGGAATTTACCATGCAGTTTAGGGAGACGGCCTGCGGGAAGGGAACCCTGAATTTGGAAAAATACGCAGAGCTTGCCGGCAGGACAGACCCGGATATGCCGCTGATCATTGAACATCTGGACGGTGATGCGGCTTACTTGGAAAGCCTGGATTATGTAAAACAGCGTTTTGGACGGGCAGGCATCACAATATAAAAGCAGACAGCCGGAGCAAATGCAGGGGGATCCTGCCGCTCCGGTTTATTCATAACAATGGAAAGTTCGCGGAGCGTGCTTTCTGTTGTTTTGTCCGGATCCATTTTATAGTTGTTGAAAACAAGGGATTTTTAGCTTAATATGAATATATAGATCAACATTAGTAACAATTCAGACAGGTCTGCGCATTTACTGCGCTGAGCGTATGAAAAAGTAGTGCCGGCAGGCATGCAGCCCATGGCGAAGCGATTTTTAATGGCTGGATGCGTAACGGTTCAGCTTGTCTGAACTGTTACCAACATACTGTCTGCAGAATTGGATTTGCAGGGCTGTGGATAGTAAGATACCATCATGCAGAGGAGGATTTTTTTATGGGATTTCAGGATGACTTTTTATGGGGGACAGCAACCGCTTCTTATCAGATAGAGGGCGGTGCTTTTGAGGACGGCAGAGGTTACACGGTATGGGATGATTTCTGCAGGACACCCGGCAAAGTATTTTCCATGCACAACGGGGACGTGGCCTGTGACCATTATCACCGTTACAAAGAAGATGTAAAAATGATGGCAGACATGGGGATCCGGGCGTATCGTTTCTCTATTGCCTGGTCCAGGATTTTTCCTGAGGGAAGAGGGGAGATCAACCGGAGCGGTATAGATTTCTACAATGCTCTGATCGATGAACTTCTGAAATACAATATTAAACCGTGTCTGACGCTGTTCCACTGGGATCTGCCCTTTGCCCTGCACCGTCTGGGAGGCTGGCAGAACCCTGAGATCGTGGACTGGTTTGCAGAGTATGCGGCTGTGGCGGCAAAAGCATTTGGGGACAGGGTTAAATTTTTTATGACCTTCAATGAGCCTCAGTGCTTCGTGGGGCTGGGACACGTGAGCGGAGAACATGCACCCGGCAATATTATGTCCCGCCGCAGCGTGCTGGAAATGGCCCATCATGTGATGATGGCACACGGAAAAGCAGTGCAGGCTATCAGAAGCTTGGTACCGGACGCACAGATTGGATATGCGCCAACCTCCAATCCGGTAATTCCGGCAGCGGATACGCCGGAGGATATTGAGGCTGCTAGAAAAGCATATTTTGCCGTGGAGGACAAGCCGGATTATATGTGGTCCGTAAGCTGGTGGAGCGACCCGGTCATGCTGGGCAGATATCCGGAGGACGGGCTGAAGCTGTTTGAAAAGGATTTGCCGGACTTTAAACCGGATGACCTGAAACTGATGCATCAGCCCCTGGATTTTTACGGGCAGAATATTTACAACGGATATAAAGTGAAAAGTGACGGAAAAGGAGGCTGGGAGGCTGTGGAACGCCCTGTAGGGTATCCAAGGACAGGCAACGGATGGCCTGTGGTTCCGGAATCTCTCTATTGGGGGCCGCGGTTCCTCTATGAACGGTATCAGAAACCTATTGTTATCACGGAGAGCGGCTGCTGCTGTGCGGATACGGTGTCTCTGGACGGAAAAGTCCATGACCCGGGCCGGATAGATTTTTATCACAGATATCTGCGGGAGCTTGGCCGGGCTGTTGAGGACGGGGTGAAAGTGGATGGCTATTTTGCCTGGTCCGTGCTTGATAACTTTGAGTGGGCAAAAGGCTATTCAGACAGGTTCGGTATGGTCTATGTGGATTTTGAGACGCAGGAACGCATCCTGAAGGATTCTGCACACTGGTATGCGGAAGTTATCAGAAATAATGGAGCAGATCTGTAGACATAAGAGGGATTGGAACCGCTTGGCGGGTCCGGGTATCTACGTTATTCCCGGTTTTCTGTACTTTGGGTTAAGGCAGTTGTGATTTTAAAGCAGTGTGATATAGTGAGACCAACGTAACTATTTATCAAATCCGCAGATTTACGGCGGTAAGGAGGAATCACTATGAAAAGAAAGATAATGGTAACTGTGCTGAGCGCTGCCGTCATGCTTGCATTTGCAGGCTGTTCCGGCAATGGCAAGGATGCAGGGGACAAAGGCGCTGAGAAGAAGACGGAGGATACACAGGGGGAGGCCGGTGCCCAGAAGGAGGCCGGTGCCCAGGAGAAGGCAGGTGTCCAGGAGGAGGCCGGTGCCCAGGAGAAGGAATCCGGGGCAGCAGGTGAGAGCAGCTCGGATCTTCTGACTACGGCTGAGACGCTTGTAAAAGATTTGATCGAAGGCAATACAGATAACATAAAAGGAAATTATGAGTATACAGAACAGATGAAGTCCGCAGTGGAAAGCGGCCAGTTCCAGGCAGCTTTTCAGGCGGCGCTGGAAGCAGTGGGAGAGCTGAAAGAGGTTCAGCCCGCGTGGGAAGGGGAGCCCCAGTCCGGGTATGACGTGGTACAGGTCCCCTGTGATTTTGCCGTACAGCCCATCAATCTGACCATATCTTTTCTGGAGGGCAAAATAGGAGGCGTTACCACTTCTGTGTATCAGGAAAGCAAAGAAGAGGTCTCCATACCGGAAAATGTGACGGAGACGGATATGGATCTGAGTATAGCAGAGGGGCGTACACTGCCGGGGACTTTTGCAGTACCTAAGAATCTGAAGGAATACCCGGCTGTGGTATTTGTGCATGGTTCCGGCAGCGGTGACAGAAATGAGGCTTCCGGTCAGCTAAAACCGTTTCAGGATTTAGCCTGGGGCCTGGCGAAGCAGGGGATCGCCTCCTATCGTTATGACAAGATATCCTATGTGTATGGAAAAGAGATAGCCGAGGATAAGGATTTTACAGTCTATGACGAAACGGTAAATGATGCGGTTGCCGCTGTTAAAATGCTGCGTGAGCAGGAGGGCGTTTCAAAGGTATACGTGGTGGGACACAGCCAGGGGGCTCAGATGATGGGCGCAATTGCACGTGAGGCCAAGCCGGACGGCTGTGTCATGATGGCAGGTCCCGCCAGAGGGTTTGCGGAGACGCTGGAGCGTCAGTACACGTTTCTTCAGAGCCTGAATCCCAATCCGTCAGAGCAGGAGAAGGCTGTGTATGAACAAGCCTTTGCTGCAGTGGAACAGATGAAAAATATAGACTCCCTCTCCGAAGATGAAAAGATCATGGGTCAGGATCTCACATATATAAAAAGCCTGCTGGATTACGATGCCGTGAAGGAAGCAGAGGATATGACCATGCCGGTGCTTGTCCTTCAGGGCGAGGAGGATTATCAGGTGACTATGGATGATTTCCGGATATGGAAAGACAACTATGAGGGGAAAGACAACTGGCAGTTTGTGTCATTCCCCGGACTGAGCCATATGTTCATGGAGGGCAGATATGAGGACGGCCCGGCCAGTTATCAGGGGGTAAAGCATATCCCTGATGAAGTGACAGATACAATTGCCGGATTTATTAACGGATAAAGAGGTTATTAACGGATAAAGAGGTATTCCTATTTTGCAGACAATCATCGTAGTGCCGGTGATTGTCTGCATTTTTTATGGGAAGTTTTTGGACAGGACCAACGCTGTGTGTAGGATATGGGCGGACTTATGTTTTGTGCGGTCACTTTCACTTGACAGGCTAGTGTGTACTAGCTATAATGAAAGAAAAAAAGGCTAGTGTTCACTAGCTGAAGGCGCCGATGACCCAGACAGAGAAAGGTATGGAAAAGATTATGAAGAGATTACAATTGGAGCAGTATCTTAGCCGCGGAGTGGAAAATATTATAAAAGGAATGAAAAAAGCATCATTCACAAATCCGAGATCAGCCATGTACCTGCTGAAATATGCTAAGGCAGCCGGACGGGCGGCAGGAAAGCGCAGGCAGGCGGAGCAGAACGGGAAACATGTGCCCCCTTTCCTGATCGCCAGCATAACCAGCCAGTGCAATCTTCACTGCAAAGGGTGTTACGCCCGGGCAAATCACACCTGCGGCAGCGAGGCAGTTGGGATAGGGATGCGTGCCGAACAGTGGGATGATATTTTTGCCCAGGCTGAGGACATGGGAGTAGGCTTTATCCTGCTGGCCGGAGGTGAGCCTCTGATGAGACCGGATGTACTGAAAAAGGCAGGAATGCGAAAAAATATCTTGTTCCCTGTTTTCACTAATGGTACTATGATTAATAATGATACATTGCCCCGCTGCGCGGAAGGGGAATCAGTCTCTGAGATGCCTGATAAAGGAGAGGCAGATAGAGGTACATATCTGCAGCTTTTTATGGATAACAGGAATCTGCTGCCGGTTCTCAGTATGGAAGGCGACAGGCAGAGGACAGATGCCAGGCGAGGCAGCGGGATTTATGACGGTTTAATACAGACCATGGAGGATCTGAGGGGCCGGGATATCTTATATGGGGTATCGGTAACCGTGACCAAAGAAAATATGGAGGAGGTTACTGCAGATGCATTTCTTAGCAATCTATCCCTCCTGGGCTGTAAAGCTGTGATCTATGTGGAATACGTGCCGGCAGACAGGGAAACAAGGAATCTGGCGCCGGATGATGGGGACAGGGAATATCTGGCAGACAGGCTGGAGATATTGCGGGAAATGCAGGGAGATATGCTCCTTATTTCGTTTCCCGGGGATGAGAGGGCATCGGGCGGATGTCTTGCTGCGGGGAGGGGATTTTTTCATATCAATGCCAGCGGCGGGGCGGAGCCTTGTCCGTTCTCCCCTTATTCCGATACCAGTCTGCAGGAGACCAGCCTCAGGGATGCTATGGATTCCCCTCTGTTTTGCAGGCTGAGGGAGGACGGCAGTCTCACGGAGATGCATACCGGCGGCTGTGCCTTGTTTGAGCAGGAAAAGAAAGTGAAGGATTACCTGAAAGGGATAGAATGAGTTATGTCAACTAAAGAGCGGATCGTGGAGGAGGCCCTGACACTTTTTTCAAGCAGGGGATACCAGGGCACCAGCGTGAAAAACATTGCGGAGGCAGTGGGGATCAAGGACAGCTCCCTCTACAAACATTTTAAGAGCAAAAAAGAGATCTTTGAGACTATTGTGGAGGAAATGGCAAGAAGGATGGAGGCTATGAGCCATACTTTCGGCCTGCCGGATGACACTTCCATGGAGGAGGCCGCAATTGCATACGGCGGGATAACCGAGAATGAGCTGGTGGAGCTGAGCAAAAAAGTTTTTTTGTTTTACCTACAGGACCCCTTTGCAGGAAGGTTCCGCAGAATGCTGACCATAGAACAGTACCGGGATCAAGTGATCGCAGCGGTTTACCGGAAGATTTATATGGAGGACAGCATCCGTTACCAGACGGTCTTATTCGGTGAGATGATACGTCAAGGCGTTTTTTCAGGGATGGATGCCAGGGCTATGGCAGTGAATTTCTACGCGCCTATATTTTTTCTCCTGAATAAATACGACGGCGGGGACAGTGATGTGGAGGATGGACTTGAGGAACTGGAACGGCAGGTCAGGGAGTTTGTCCGTATTTACCAAAAATAAAAGAGGGCGTATCTGCAGAAGGCTGGCCTGCAGTCCGATATTTTAGCCGGGATACCCCAAGGTGTGTGTGATATAACGTTTGATCGTATGATATGGAACTATAGAGATTAAGAGACGGCAGATTGATCAACAGCCCGGCATATTTAATTTACAGGCTGTTTTCGGAGGATGAATGAGCAGATTATGGGCAGAATAAAAAGGAAAAGACGGAGACCGTGGCCGCAGATGATCGTGGGAGCCCTGATCGGCGGAGCATGCGGGTACTTTGGTATGATGTTTGTGGAGAGAATGCACGGGGGGAAGGTTAGTACTGAGAAAATTGTGGCAGGCCTTGTGTGGATGATCCTGTGCCTTTATGTAGCAGCATTTCTGCAAGTTATTGTACATGAAGGGGGACATCTGGTCTGCGGGCTTCTGAGTGGATACAAATTTTCTTCCTTCCGCGTAGGAAAAGTGATTCTGGTTAAGAAAAGAGACGGGATTAAGCGGGGGCGGTATTCCCTTATGGGAACAGGGGGACAGTGCCTTCTGGCACCGCCGGATTTGGTGAATGGAAGTATGCCCTATATGTTGTACAACCTGGGAGGAAGTCTTTTTAATCTGCTGTTTGCCGGGGCCTCCTTGGTTATCTGTTTTGCGATAGACGGACACGGGTATCTGCAGATCCTGTTTATGGCATTTGTTATCGTAGGTGTCTTTTTAGCGCTGATGAATGGAATACCTATGCAGCTTGGCGGGGTGGATAATGATGGATACAATGCGCTCCATCTGGGGAAGGATAAAGAGGCAGTGCGCTGTCTGTGGCTGCA
The DNA here is from genome assembly GCA_002270465.1 of Blautia hominis. Classification (GTDB taxonomy): domain Bacteria; phylum Bacillota; class Clostridia; order Lachnospirales; family Lachnospiraceae; genus Blautia; species Blautia hominis. The sequence continues at coordinate 334,501 of NQOF01000005.1, read as the reverse complement.
GTTAAAGATAAATGAGCAGTTTACATTGGGCGTACGCTTAAAGGATATGCCGCAGGAGTGGTTTGAACCTGCGCCGGAAGAGCTGTGGGATAATGCTCTGTGTGCAGCAACCGGTGTGTTTGCCGTCAGCCGTAATATTGACAGGGAGGACTTTCCGGCAGCACTGGAAATAGGGGAAAGGGTGCTGGAGCATGCTTCCGGTCTTATAGGAATCCAGAAATCCATGCTGGAGGCGGAAATGATATTCTGCAGGCTTATGCTGAATGGTCCGGGGGAAGAGGTGCGCAGAGAGTATGAGAAGGCCGGTGTTCAGGAGTTTTTGAAGCGCTCCTCATCCATGCCGTCCGTGCTGCGTATTCAATACGCCTATGAGCTGATTCAGAATCAGGATGGGGAAGCAGCACAGAAATGGCTGAAACTGTTTGAGAGAGCGGGAAAGAACTATCCCTTTGACGGCGATATTGCCAGTGAGAGGGAGCTGATATCTTATGTGGACCATTTGTAACGGTTCGGTACCTTTGCAGTAACTAAAGTTTACATAACACGAAAGAAAAATGAAAGGCTGGCCATACTGACAGCAGACGGATTACTGGTGTTGGCCTGTGGGAAAGGATAGCTATGCTGTTTTTAGAAGAGACTTTGAGGAACATTGTGGATTTGGCAATCCTGTTATTTGAATATATTGGTGTGGGCATTATTATTTTTGCGGGGGTCCGGGGTATCATCCACTATATTAAGCGGGATCCCAATACAAAACTTCTCCTTGCAAAAGGACTTGCCATGGGGCTGGAGTTTAAATTGGGGAGTGAGATTCTGCGCACGGTGGTTGTGAGGGAACTGTCGGAGATCTATATTGTGGCGGGGATCATTGTGCTGAGAGCGATATTGACGATTTTGATTCATTGGGAGATTAAGAATGATGAAGAGAAGGAACAGGTAATGTGATAGCCTGTTCCTTCTCTTTGCTTAGTTTTGTACGGTGTATTATAAGGATACCAAGGCAACTCCTATTTTCTGAAGCAGGAAGGACTCCTTCCCAAATTACGTTTAAACACCTTAAAAAAATGCGATTCATACTCATATCCGAGAAGATAGGCAATTTCTTTATAAGGCATATCTGTCTGTGTGATAAATTCTACAGCTTTTTCCATTTTCAGCTTTTCTATATATTGATGCGGGGAGATTCCCAGCTCTTTTATAAAACAGCGGTATAACTGAGACGCACTTATATTGCATTCCTCCGCTAAATCCTGTACACGAAGGGGAATACGGAAATTGTGTTCAATAAAGCGTGTGGCGATTGTTACATAATTTTGTAATACAGGATTCAGACTGTCTTTATTATAATTTATAATACAGGCAGCAGCCTGATAAAAATGACCCAGAAGAACCTCCTGGGCACGCTGCGGATATCTCACTTCTTTGAACATAGATTCCATATGTGTGATAAGAGAATCATCTTTATCATAATGAAAGACCGGATTCTCAGCACTCAGATTCATGCGGTTAAGAAAATAGTCTGCCTTTTTCCCCCAGAAACCTACCCAATATACACTCCAAGGTTCTGTTTCATCGGCCTGATAGATAACCATAGTGCGGGCAGGAACAAGAAAACCGTCCTTAGCGTGAAGATGATAAGTGCAGTCATTTACTTTGTAAATACCCTGTCCGGAAATTATGTAGTGAAGTATATAGTATTCCCGCCAGTCATATCCGTAGGTATATCCGGCTGAATTTCTGGAGAATCCCACATTATTAATCACAATATCCAGATTTTTGTCAAAATCTTTTTCGTCCAGAAAGAAATCATTTGTAAACATGGTGCACATCCTTTTCTTCATATTGACCTTTTATTACAGTTTAATATATAGTTTGTCAGAATGCAAGAAATGTATAATAAAACAGTGGATTTGTTGATGATAATAAGAAAATAAAAGTCTTATAATATGAAATATAAAACAGCGGATACCAAAGAAAAAAGACATGTATTTACTTCTAATAATCAGAAAAGGAGAGAAAAAAATGTATAAGAAAAAATTGGAAAAATTATTGGCGGCAGGGTTAGGCATCATGATTGGGATCACTGCATTGGCAGGATGCGGAAATGGCAGTGATTCCGTAAAATCAGGAGAAGAGGAGGGTGGTAAAGTAACTTTGACATTTTCTATATGGGATAAACTGCAGCAGGAGGGAATGCAGGATATGGTGAATGCCTTCGAGAAGCAAAATCCGGATATAAATGTGAAGGTAGAATACACACCGTGGGAACAGTATTGGACAAAACTTCAGGCCTCCGGAACAAGTGACAGTCTCCCGGATATCTTCTGGATGCATCCGGAACAGGTATATACATATGTGGATGGGGAAAAGCTTTTGGACTTGACAGATAGAATTGAGAAAAGTTCAATTGCGGATTTAAGTAAATTTCCCCAGAATATCAATGATGATTTTAATGTAGAAGGAAAGCAGTATGCAATTCCCAAGGATTACTCCACTTTCGGATTGTGGTATAACAAAGATATTTTTGACGCCCGCGGAATGGATTATCCGGATGACACATGGGACTGGGATAAATTGAAAGAGGCAGCCGGGCAACTGACAGATAAGGAAAAAGGCATTTACGGGCTTCTTGTCCAGTATAACACGAACGATGCTGCGTATCATTATATTTGGCAGAATGAGGGTGAAATTATCAGTGAAGATGAGACGAAATCCCTGTTTGATGATGCAAATACAATAGATGCTGTTAAATATATGGTCGATTTCATTGAGAATGGATATTCTCCGACGATGACAGACTATGCAAATACAACAGCCGACCAATACTTTGAGTCAGGAAAAGCCGCAATGCATATAGGTGGCTCCTGGATGGCCAGTGAATATATGGGGATTGAAGGACTAAACTGTGATGTGGCTCCATTGACGAAAGGAAAGATCAGAGCAGACCTCTGCGGAGGTATGGGATATAGCATAGCAGCTAATACACCTCATCCAGAAGAGGCGTGGAAGTTTGTAGAATATCTGTCGGGTGAAGAAGCTAATACAATACAGTCAAAGTCGGGCGCCGCTATATCAGCTTATAAAGGAACACAGACGTCATGGGTGGAACGTTTTCCCAAAATCAATGCGCAGGTATTTGTTGATGCCTCTGAATACGGATTTTCCAGTCAATATTGTGCAACCAGAAGTGAATGGATCAACATTGAAGAGGATTATATGACACAAATTTTTTCGGGTACACTTCCTGTTGAAGAGGGATGTAAGGAATTGGCTGAAAAAATCAATGAAGTGCTTCAGAAATAAAGAGTTTTTTGTGATTTAGTTGGAACCGGCAGGAACAATTCCTGCCGGTGAGGGAGGCGGAAAATGAAGAAACAACATATGAAGAAGTATATGTGGGCATATGGATTTATTGCGCCGAGTTTAATCCTGATTTGTATTTTGAACTTGTGGCCGATCATCCAGACATTTTATTTAAGCTTAAATGAGGTTAAGGGATTTCAGAATCCGGTTTTTATAGGACTTTTAAATTACAAAACTTTGTTTCACGACAGTGAATTCTGGCGGTCACTTTTTAATACCTGCATCTATACAATTATAACAGTGCCGGTAGGTGTTTCGCTATCTTTGCTTACAGCTGTGTTTTTGAATATGTCTATCAAGGCAAAATCTTTATATAGGGTATTGTATTTTCTTCCTGTAATATCCGCGCCGGCAGCCGTAGCCATGGTTTGGAGATGGTTGTACAATTCGGAGTTTGGTTTTATCAATTATTTCTTATCTGTTTTTCGCATTCAGGGTCCTAACTGGATAGCGGACAGCCATACGGTTTTAATTTCTGTGATGATTGTCGGTATATGGTCATTAGTTGGGTATAATATGGTAATTCTTCTAGCCGGACTTCAGGATATCCCAAGGTCTTATTACGAAGCGGCCCAGATTGACGGTGCAACTTCTGTGAAACAATTTTTGCACATAACGGTACCTTTGGTTTCGCCAACCCTATTTTTTGTTGTCCTGACTACGATGATTAGTTCCCTTCAGGTATTTGATCATATTTTTATGATGCTGGACAGCACAAACCCTTCATTAAAGTCAGGTGAATCCATTGTATATCTTTTTTATAAATATACGTTTGCCAATAATAATAAGGGTTATGGTTCTGCCATTGCTACGGTACTGCTGTTTCTGGTATTAATTCTAACAGTAGTTCAAATGAAGGTGCAGAAGAAATGGGTCCACTATCAATAGGAGGGAAACATGGAAGAAATAGAAATAACTGAACTTTGCCCGGACATATGGGCTATTAACGAGATGGATAAGGTGACCATGTATCTAATCAATGGGACGAAAACAGCATTGCTGATAGATACCGGTCTGGGAATTACAGATTTAAAAAAGGTTATAACGGATAAATGTGGTGAGAAACGTGTAATGGTCATTAACACGCACGCGCATCTGGATCATAATTCGGGAAATAATCAGTTTGATACGGTATATGTAGGAAGATTTGATGAACCATATTCACATATACCGGTTGGAGAACAGGAGCGCAGGGTTATGCAGGAGTATTATATTGATCAGATACCTGTATGTGAAACTGCCAGGCAAAAGTGGGCACCCGGAATTGCAGGAAAAGTAAAGACTTTAAAAGATGGGGATATTATTGATATAGGTAAATATGTATTTAAAGTTTTGGAGATACCCAGCCACAGTATAGGCTCTATTGCTTTGATCGAGGAACACTTTCAGTGGGTTTTCACAGGAGATGTACTCCTTACCTGGGAGGCCTGGGGACATTTGGGACCTGGAATGCTCAGCCCGTCTGTAACCTTAAAAGAGTATAGGGAAAGCCTTAGGAAACTTACGCATTACATAAATGAGGAAACAAAAATATTTCCATCACATGGCAAAAGGGATAATCCTTACAGCTGCACACAATATATACTTCCATCAGAAATAGTTTATATTTATCTGGAGGGTATTACAAAAATCATTGACGGAAAATGGACAGGGGATTTTTATAGCTGTGAATTTCACGATGGACTGGTAAAAAAATTTGACGTTGGCGGAATTGTATATGATAAAAGCAGAATAGGATAATGGGGTGGAGATATGAAAAGAAAACTGGATAAAAGCCATTTGGTGGTATATTTACTTCTGTCATTAGGAGCTGTTGTGATGATATTTCCTTTTTTGTGGAGTCTTCTTACATCATTTAAGTCCCTTTCAGAGTCTTTAAAAGTACCTCCTGCTGTTTTTCCGGAAACGTGGAATCCGGTAAATTATAAAGATGTGTGGAATACGCTTCCCTTTACAAGTTTTTTTGTAAATACAGTCCTTATGATATTGCTCAGAATTGTGTTTTCTACAATATTAAGCGCTTTGGCTGCCTATGCATTTGCACGTATGGAATTTCCTTTCAAAAATCTGCTTTTTATTCTGGTACTTATGCCAATGATGGTACCTTCCCAGATTTTTATTCTGCCCCAGTATTTAATTGTTTCCAATCTGGGATGGCAGAATACAATCAAGGCATTGGTTGTACCGGGTATTGCCAGTACATTCGGTATTTTTCTTCTGCGGCAGTTTTTCATGGGGATACCCAAAGAGCTTGAGGAAGCTGCAGTATTAGATGGCTGCAATCCAGGGCAGACATTTCTAAAGGTAATGCTGCCGCTGACGAAATCCGGGATAGTTTCTTTGGCTATTTTTACGGCACTCTTTGCTTATAAAGATTTATTGTGGCCTCTGGTTGTCAATACTTCGGTGGAAAAAATGCCGCTTTCTTCAGGACTGGCAATGCTTCAGGGGCAGTATACTACAAATTATCCGCAGCTTATGGCGGGATCAGTTATCGCGATCATTCCTATGATAATATTGTTTCTGCTTTTTCAAAAACAGTTTGTGGAGGGAATTGCTACCACGGGAACAAAAGGATAAAATTTATTGACAAAGACCTCTTTCTGTGCTAAACTGGACAAGCGACAGTGGAAGTAGGTCTTTTTTTTGTGCCTAATTTTCAGGAACAAAAGAGATCTTGTCGCAGGAAACCGAAACGTTGCATGCGGCAGAGACGTGAATCTGCCGGAGATAAAAGACACATGGAGGTGGAGAAGTCGTGCGCGTAAAAATAACATTGGCATGTACTGAATGTAAACAGCGTAATTACAACATGACAAAGGAAAAGAAGAACCATCCGGAACGTATGGAGACAAAAAAATACTGTAAGTTCTGCAAGGCTCACACAATGCACAAAGAAACCAAATAATTGGGCTCGAGAGGTGAAGCTATGGATGCAGAAAAGAAAGTAAAAGCTCCTAAGAAGAACTGGACCAAAGGGCTTCAGGCTGAATTCAAAAAAATTATCTGGCCTGACAGGCCGACGCTGGTTAAACAGACGGTTGCGGTTGTAGCGATCACTGCCATCTTGGGAGTGCTCATTTCCGTGATTGACAGCGGCGTCCTGCAGATTCTGAATCTATTAATCAAATAAGGACAAGGTGATTTTATGTCAGAAACAAATTGGTATGTTGTACATACCTATTCAGGGTATGAGAACAAGGTAAAAGCCAACATTGACAAGACAATTGAAAACAGACACCTGGAAGATCAGATTTTGGAAGTCCGTGTTCCCATGGAGGACGTTGAGGAAATGAAAAACGGCCAGAAGAAGCTGGTGCAGAAGAAGATGTTTCCGGGCTATGTCCTTATTAACATGGTGATGAATGATGATACCTGGTATGTTGTAAGAAACACGCGCGGTGTCACAGGATTCGTTGGTCCGGGGTCAAAACCGGTTCCTTTGACAGAGGAAGAGATGGACCGTCTGGGTATCCGGAACGTTACAGTCCAGATCGACTTTGAAGAAGGTGACAGTGTTGTTGTTACAGGCGGAGTTTGGAAAGATACCGTGGGCGTTGTCCAGAGTATCAATGAATCCAAACAGATTGTGACAATAAATGTTGAGCTGTTTGGCCGCGAAACGCCAGTTGAAATCAGTTTCGCAGAAGTTAAGAAAATGTAACGAAGATGAAAGGGCCATACGTCACATGGCTCGTGGGAGGGAAATCCCCGACATTACCACATAATTAGGAGGTGCCGAAAAATGGCAAAGAAAGTAACAGGCTATATTAAATTACAGATCCCTGCTGGAAAGGCAACACCAGCACCACCGGTTGGACCTGCTCTGGGTCAGCACGGTGTAAACATTGTACAGTTTACAAAGGAATTCAATGCGAGAACAGCAGATAAGGGAGATTTGATCATCCCGGTTGTTATCACAGTATATGCGGACAGAAGTTTCAGCTTTATAACCAAAACTCCGCCGGCAGCAGTTCTGTTAAAGAAAGCCTGCAACCTGAAATCCGGTTCAGGTGTTCCGAACAAAACTAAAGTTGCTACAATTTCCAAGGCTAAGATCCAGGAAATCGCAGAGATGAAAATGCCGGACTTAAATGCAGGTTCCTTAGAAGCAGCAATGAGCATGATTGCAGGTACTGCAAGAAGTATGGGAATCACTGTAGAGGAATAAGGCCAGGCCTTGCCTTTTGAACTATTGAAACGAACGTGGGAGGGACATTCCCGCAATTACCACTAGGAGGTTATTTAATATGAAACGCGGAAAGAAATATGTAGAGGCTGCAAAAGCAGTTGATCGCGCAAACTTATATGATACAGAAGAAGCTATCGCTTTAGTTAAGAAAACAGCAGTAGCTAAATTTGACGAAACAATCGAAGCTCATATCAGAACAGGTTGTGATGGACGTCATGCAGACCAGCAGATTCGTGGTGCAGTTGTACTGCCGCACGGAACCGGTAAAACTGTTCGTGTATTAGTATTTGCAAAGAATGCCAAAGCTGATGAGGCTCAGGCTGCCGGTGCAGACTATGTTGGAGCTGAGGAACTGATTCCGAAGATCCAGAACGAAGGCTGGTTAGATTTCGACGTTGTTGTTGCTACACCGGACATGATGGGTGTTGTTGGACGTCTGGGTCGTGTACTCGGACCAAAAGGCTTAATGCCAAACCCGAAAGCCGGAACCGTAACAATGGACGTTACAAAAGCTGTTCAGGATATCAAAGCTGGTAAGATTGAATATCGTCTTGATAAAACAAACATCATTCACGTGCCAATCGGAAAAGCTTCTTTCACAGAGGAGCAGTTAGCGGACAACTTCCAGACGCTCATGGGAGCTATCACAAAGGCTAAGCCAAGCACACTGAAAGGTCAGTACCTGAAGAGTGTTACACTCGCTTCCACAATGGGACCGAGCGTTAAGCTTAACCCGGTTAAGTTAGCTCAGTAATAGATGAAATAAAAAGGGGCCGCCGTATTGAGAGATCAATGCGGCGGCCTCTTTTTATTCCTGCCCCTGTTCCAGCGGGAGAAAACTCTCTCTATACAGAAAGGAATAGGGAATATCGTGTTCAAACTCTAATCCTTTCTTTTCTATTTTGTTGACCAGAAGTTCCACTGCCCGGTACCCCATCTCATAGGAGTGTACATAGGTGGTGGTCAGTTTTGGGGAAAATTCTTCACCGCCCCGGGAGTATTGGCTGGTTGCCACAACCGCTATATCCTCAGGAATACGCAGCCCCATGGAACTTATGATACTGTAAGCATGGCTGCAGGTAGGGAACTGGTCGAGGTAGATAGCCTCCACAGGATTTTTTTGTGTAAGCAGTTCTTCCAGTGCATACTGAAAGCTTTTAGGATTGTAATAATCGTACATGACAAAGCGGCACTGGTCCTGGGACAGCCCTTTCTTCAACCGAAAATCTTCCACGATCTGGCGGCTGATCTCCACCATCTGCAGTTCCTGAGCCTGCATATAGCTGGTAAACAGCGCTGTATTTCGGTATCCTTTCTGATAGCAGATCTCCAGAAAATCCTGTTTGTATATTTCATGTCCTCCGTAGACGTTGCAGCCGTCCTTATCAAAGGGGAGCTGCACTCCCGTGTAAATAGTAGGGAAGCCGGAAGTGATAAGCTCCTCCATAAAATGCTGGTAACTGTTTCCCACAGCGGAGAAAATAAAACCATCCACTCTGCGGCGTTTTATGATCTGGCTGGTGGAAGCTGACGGGACGAAGGAACGGTTATCTAAAAGCAGATCATATTTCAGATGATTGGCCGCGATCGTGGCACCGCTTAGAAACTGGATCGTAAATTCGTCATTGGGCTGTTGTATACTCCAGAATGGAAGGACCAGTCCTATGGTGTGTGTCTGATTGGAGGCAAGGCTTTGCGCACTGGCACTGGGGGTATAACCCAATTCCTCCATGGCTTTTATGACCCTGGATTCCGTCTCGGCGGAATAACGTCCCTTTTTATTAATGATCCTTGAGATGGTGGCAATGGATAGATTGGTTGCCTGGGCTATATCATATATCGTAATATTTTTTTCAGATTCCATTTTTGATATCCTTTTCGTTTTGGTGTACTGCATGAAAGACAGAAGATCTGCCTCTGTTAGTATTACTTTAAAGGAGAAATCCCCATTTGTCAATAAGTTTGTGTAAACGGTTACGCAAAGCTTATAAAACATTATCAACAAAAAACAGCATTTATAATTGTGCAAAGAGTATAAAAAAATAAAATATTATAAGAATATATTGACTAAAAAGCCGGTTTGATGTATGGTAACAGCATGAGAAAGCGCTTAACCACGTGTGCAAAAGGTTGTACGACCGTTGAATACCTAAAATATCAGTTGATTTGCCGAATAAAGTGAATGATATAAGGAAAAAAAGCAACTGCGCAAAGGTAATCTCTTATATTTTAAATGAGAAAGCGCTTAACCAAATAATGGAAAACGGAAAGGATAAGAGGATGAAGAAAAAAAGTTTGATCGCATTGGGAATGGCAGTTATGATGCTGTGCACGGCATGTCAGGGAGGCTCTGATGAGGCAAAAGCTGAGAGCAAAAAAGGGAGCGAAAAGACAGTCATGAACATCTGGATCGCGGGAAGTGGGGACGCGGATTCAGACAAGGCTTATAAGACAGTTCTGGATACATATTGTGAGAAAAATACAGATGTAGATTATCAGCTTACTTACATTCCATGGAGTGATTACTTTACAAAGCTGAACACAGGTCTTGCAGGCGCAAGCGGTCCCGATATTTTTATGCTGGGCTACGGGCAGATCGGTTCGGTGCAGAGGGCAGGCAATCTTTTGGATTTGTCTGATTATATTCCCCAGGATTGGGACGGATATGATGATTTTTATGAAAATATCCTGGAAATCTGCCAGCGGGATGGTGATTACTATGCTCTCTTCAAACCGTCCAACAGAACCATATTTTACAGAAAAGATATCGCAGAGCAGAATCAGGTTACAGAGGAAGAACTGAATATCAAGAGTCCGGAAGACTTTGAGAAGCTGGTAGAGAAAATGACGGTCAGGGATGACAGTGGAAATGTGGTAACCTACGGACTGGAGATCGACCCGGATGAAGTACAGGAACTTTTTACCTATATGGGGATGTTTACGGACGAACCTGCCCTTTGGGATGACGATTACAAGGCAGTTTATGACCAGGATGCCGGCATACAGGCAATGGAGTACATGAATAAACTTTATGAATCCGGAAATGTATGCTTCCAGGATGCAGCTGCGGGAACTACAGGTGTGGCATCAGGCGTTGCTGCCATGGCGATTGACGCCAATCAGGGCTATGTGACAGACGACAGTGCATTTCCCGGACAGATCGGCTGTATAAAAAATGAGATGCCGACTCTGCTTATCGGAGACTACCTGGCGGCCAACGCCAACTCCAAGAATCCGGATACAGCGGCAGATATGCTCCTCCACATGTTTTCCAAAGATTCCCTGAAGCAGTTTGCTGAGATCGCAGGTCATTATTCCGGCAGAAAATCTTTGAATGAGGACTATATTAAGATCAACCCCGACTATGAAAATATTGTATATTCTTATGATAAATCCTTTTCCTACGGAAAACCCATGCATCCCAATTTTGGAGAGGCACAATCTAATATCGGACCTGCCATGGAATCTGTGTTTAACGGAACAGAGGCAGCAGCCGCGCTGAAGGACAGTGCTGCACAGTGGAATGCAGTTGTGGAGGCCAGTAAATAGGAGACTATATGATCATGAAAAAAATCGGGAAGAAAAGAGGAAAACTGGAACAGCAGAATGCAGCATATCTGCTGATCGCGCCCAGTTATCTCATATACACATTTTTCATTCTGATTCCTGTTATCTGGACCATTGCCATGTCTTTTACGGACTATGATTTAAGCAAAGCCCATTTTGTGGGAATCAGCAATTATATTCAACTGACAAAGGACCCTATTTTTGTTAAAAGTGTTGGGAACACGCTGTTTTATTGTGTACTGGCGATTGTTCCGGCCATGGTTCTTGGGCTTGCGCTGGCAATGTTTCTGAATCAGAAGCTGAAGGGAAAAGGATTTCTGCGGACCTTGTTCTATTTGCCAAATATTTTTTCCATGGTGGCAGTGTCCATGGCCTGGCTCTATCTGTACGACACCACCTCAGGCATCCTGAATAAGGTGCTGAAAGATATTGGAATGCAGGCCGTGCCGTGGATCAGCAGTGCCTCTATGGCTATGATATCCATAGCGATCATGAGCATATGGAGTACCACGGGGTATAATATGATCTTGTTTTTGTCCGGACTTCAGGGGATACCGGATTATCTGTACGAGGCGGCCAGCATTGACGGGGCCACATCCTGGAAAAAATTTATTCATGTGACGATACCCATGCTGAAGCCAACCACTTTTTTTGTGTTTGTTATGGCATGTATCAATTCCTTCCAGGTGTTTGGGCAGGTGCTGATCGTGACAAACGGAGGGCCTATGAACTCCACCACAACCATCGCACATCAGATATACAGGAATGGATTTGAGTATTATAAGATGGGGTATGCCTCCGCGCAGGCAGTGGTGCTTATGGTGATAATCTTTGCGATCACGCTTATCAATATGAGATTTGGGGGAGGTGATGAGAATGACCTTGGCTGATATGGGAAAAAAGAAAAAGGAAAATCTGGTGAAGGGCATAAGCTATGCGGTTTTGATCATCTGGGTCCTCATCACGCTGGTCCCGATCATTTTTACGGTGTTGACAGCATTTAAGACAGACCCGGAAATATCTATGGCCAGCTTCAAATGGCTGCCCGAAAGCTTTGGGAACTTTGAAAATTTCCGTCAGGCATTTGCCATGGGGGACTGGTTCCAGTATTTTAAGAACAGTTTATTTATAACAGCAGTTACCGTAGTGGGCAGTCTGATCTTTAACTCCATGGCCGGATACGCATTCGCAAGGCTCAAATTTAGAGGCAGAGAGTTTCTGTTTATGAGTGTTCTGCTGGGAATGATGGTTTCTCCCCAGTCAATCATTATACCCCAGTATGTGATGATGCGCTCAGCGCCGTTTTTCGGAGGCAATAACATACTGGGCCAGGGAGGGACAGGACTTCTTGACAGTTATGGTTCTCTGATCGTGCCATTTTTGGCAGGTGCGTTTGGTATCTTTTTGTGCAGGCAGTTTTATTCCACATTCCCTACATCCCTTGACGATGCGGCCAGAATAGATGGGTGTGGTGTTATAAAGACTTATTTTGTCATTTATCTGCCCCTCTCCAAGACCATACTGGCAACACTGACGATCTTAAAATCAGTTGCCACATGGAATGACTTTTTTTATCCGCTGATCATGACCCAGTCTGAGAAAATGAAAACGGTACAGCTTGGGCTGCAGATGTTCCGGGGCAGTTCCATGACGCATTACAACTATCTGATGGCAGCCACCATCATTACAGTAATACCGATGGTGATCGTATATGCCTGTGCGCAGAAGTATTTTGTGCAGGGAATTGTATCATCAGGAATGAAGAATTGAGAGGAGACTGAATTATGAAAGCGATTATGGTGATGTACGATTCCCTGAACCGTCATTTCCTTCCCAACTACGGAAATGAGCTGACTAAAATGCCTAACTTCCGGCGTTTGGGGGAGAAATGTGTAACCTTTGACAATTCCTATGTAGGGAGCCTGCCGTGTATGCCTGCAAGACGTGAACTGCATACAGGCAGACTGAATTTTCTTCACAGGGGTTGGTGCCCTCTGGAACCCTTTGATGACTCCATGCCGGAGAAATTGAAGAAAAATGGTATCTATACCCATCTTGTCTCCGACCATCAGCATTACTGGGAAGACGGGGGAGCGACCTATCATACCAGGTATAATTCCTGGGAATGCTCCAGAGGACAGGAAGGTGATCCCTGGAAAGCGGATCTGAAAGTCAGGGCAGAGGATCATCCGGGTTCCTTTGGGCCATTTCCCAAAGATCCCATCGGATATAATATGAGGCGCCAGGACTGCGCTAACCGCAGACATATAAAAGAAGAAAAAGACTTTCCACAGGCTAAGACCTTTTCCAACGGTCTTGCGTTTCTCAGGGATAATAAGGATTGCGACAACTGGTTTCTCCAGATTGAGACCTTTGACCCCCATGAACCTTTTTTCTCGCCTGAAGAGTACCAGGAACTATACAGGAAGGACGGGGAATCAGCAACTCCTCTTGATTGGCCTCCCTACGGCCCTGTTACGGAGGATAAAGCGGTGGTTTCCGGAGTGCGGAATAAATACAGGGCTTTGCTGAGTATGTGTGACCACTATCTGGGGCAGGTCCTTGACCTGATGGATGAGTACCGGATGTGGGACGACACTATGCTGATCGTGAATACAGACCATGGGTTCATGCTGGGAGAACATCTCTGGTGGGCAAAGGGCATTATGCCTTTGTATAACGAGATGGCCAGGACCCCTCTTTTTATATGGGACCCAAGATGCGGTGCCGAAGGGGAACGCAGGCAGTCGCTGGTGCAGAATATTGATCTGGCCCCTACCCTTCTTGATTATTTCCAGGTGCCTGTTCCGGAGGATATGCAGGGATTTGCTCTGAAAAATGTGATAAAAGAAGATACGCCTGTGAGGAAATACGGTATCTTCGGTCTGTTTGGCTCAATGATCAACATCACGGACGGCAGATTTGTGTACATGAGGGGGCCGGCAAAAAAAGAAAACCAGCCTTTGGCGGAATATACACTTATGCCTACCATAATGCGTTCCAGAATGGATCCGAAGAAACTGAAGGATATGAAGCTGAGACAACCTTTTTCTTTTACAAAGAGCTGTCCGGTACTGGAGATCCCGTCCGCCGAGGAGTGGGGCGCAGTGGCATCCTGCTTCCGGTACGGGGACCTTCTGTTTGATCTGGAGAAAGACCCGGAACAAAAGCACCCCATAGATGACCCGGAAAAAGAGGCAGAGCTGATCTGCGCAATGATACAGCTCATGAAGGAAAATGATGCTCCGCAGGAGCAGTTCTGCCGCATGGGTTTTCCTAAGGAGGGAGATGTAACTTCAGAGAAAGTCCTTGAGATGAGAGCAGACAAGGAGGCCTATGACCCGGTGAGCGGATTGGGGGATTTCCGGTGGGAGGAGCCTGTAAAATGGCAGTTCTCGGCCTTGAAAAATGTGGCATCACCTTATATGAAGGAAGATGAACTGGTAAAACGGTTCAGAGAATTCTGCCGTGAGGACAGTATTGGATGCATTGACAGGAAGGTCATGGAACGCTTTATCAATTCGATCATCCCTGAAGCGGACAGGGAGAGCGCCTGCTTCACCATGGAGATGGCATACAGATTAAACTGACAGGGAATGCGAGGAGAAAAAAGTGCCTGCACTAAATGTAATGATAAAGCCTGCCTCAGGTTTATGTAATATGAGGTGTACCTACTGTTTCTATACAGATGAAGTGAATCACAGGAAAATGGGGAATCTGGGGATCATGTCCCCGGAAACCCTGGAAAATGTTATCAGGAAATCCCTGGAGTTTGCAGAGGGTGTATGTACATTTGCTTTTCAGGGCGGCGAGCCTACGCTGGCGGGCCTGGCGTATTTTGAAAGAGCGGTGGAGCTGGAGAAGAAATATAACCGGCATTCTGTGGTGATCCAAAATGCGCTGCAGACAAACGGATATCTTTTAGATGAAGAGTGGTGCCGTTTTCTTGGAGAGAACCATTTCCTGGTGGGGCTGTCCATAGACGGGATCCGGTGTACACACGATTCCTGCAGGAAGGATAAACAGGGAGAGGGTACCTTTTCAAGGGTGTTTTCCTCTGCACAGATGCTGAAGGACCACAGAGTGGACTTTAATGTCCTGACGGTAGTCAATAAAAAAACCGCGCCCAGGATCCACAGGATTTACCAGCAGTATCAGAAATGGGGGTTTTCCTTCCAGCAGTATATCGCGTGTCTGGACGCTCTGGACAGCAGTGCGCAGAAAGAAGCCTACGGCCTGGAACCGGAACTGTACGGTCAGTTTTTGATCGAACTATTTGAATTATGGTATGCGGACTACCAAAAAGGTACACAGCCTTATATACGGCAGTTTGAAAATTATATTGCGATTTTAATGGGCGGTTATCCGGATGCCTGCGAACAGAACGGGGTCTGCGGCCTGCAGAATGTAGTGGAGGCGGACGGCAGTGTATATCCCTGTGATTTTTATGTGCTGGACGGATATTCCATTGGGAATCTGAATGAGGATTCCTTTGGGGAAATATATGAAAAAAGGGCAGCATCAGGGTTTGTGGAACGTTCACAAAATCAGAGCGGGCAGTGTAAGGACTGCCGTTACTATTCTGTATGCCGGGGCGGCTGCCGCAGAAACCGTGTGGAAGAGGCCGGGGGTGGGGCTGTAAACTGTTTCTGCAGATCGTATCAGATGTTTTTTGACAGATGTTATGACAGACTGTGTCTGATCGCAGAACAGTTATCACACAGATATTAAAGGAGACTGCATATGAAATTTACAGATGGATACTGGTGTGTGAAAAAGGGAATCACACCGCTTTATGCGGCAGAATATTCCTCCCATAAAGTGAAAGATAAAGAGCTGGTCCTCTATGCACCCGGAAGGCATATTGCGGACAGAGGGGACTGCCTGAACCTTGGGATGCTGACCATTCGCCTGACCAGTCCCATGGAAGATGTCATTAAAGTCACAGTTACGCATTTTGAGGGGACGGCATCCAAGGGTCCATTTGCGGAAACAGTCCGGTGTTCCCCTCATGTTGTCATAGAGGAGGATGAAGATACCCTAAGTTTTCAGAGCGGGAATACAAAGGCAGTTGTGGACAAAAGGCCGGATTCCTGGGGGATCCGTTTTCTGGACGGGGACAGGGAACTGACCAATACCGGTTTCAGAAACATGGCATACATGAAACAGGAAAGAGACGGCAGGGTATATATGACGGAACAGCTGGCCCTGGATGTGGATGAATACATCTATGGCCTGGGAGAACGCTATACCCCCTTTGTAAAAAACGGGCAGAGTGTGGAGATGTGGAATGAGGACGGCGGAACCGCCAGTGACATCACCTATAAAAATATCCCCTTTTATTTGTCAAACAAGGGATACGGGGTACTTCTTGACGAGGAGGGAGATGCCTCTTATGAGATAGCCAGTGAAAAGGTGGAAAGAGTACAGTTTTCGGTTGAGGGGGAGAGACTTGCCTATTACATCATAAACGGGCATACGCCCAAAGGCACGGTATCCCTGTATACAGAGCTGACGGGTAAGCCTGCACTTTTGCCGGCCTGGTCCTTTGGCCTCTGGCTTACCACGTCCTTTACAACAGATTATGATGAGGAGACAACCGGCAGTTTTATTCAGGGAATGGCAGACTGGGATATTCCCCTTCATGTATTTCATTTTGACTGTTACTGGATGGAGGCCTATGAATGGTGTAACTTTACCTGGGATCCGGCCACATTCCCCGACCCCAAAGGGATGCTTGACCGTTATCATAAAAGGGGGCTTAAAATATGCGTGTGGATTAACCCGTATATCGGCCAAAAGTCCCCACTCTTTCAGGAGGCTTTAAAAGAGGGGTATCTGCTGAAAAAGAAGAACGGAGATGTATGGCAGACCGATATGTGGCAGGCTGGTATGGGGATCGTGGATTTTACAAATCCGAGGGCAGAGGTTTGGTATCAGAACAAGCTTAAAGGGCTGCTGGATATGGGGGTGGACTGCTTTAAAACGGATTTTGGTGAGCGGATACCTGTCAGGGATATAGCATATTATGATGGTTCCGACCCGGTGAAAATGCACAATTACTATACCTACTTATATAACAAAGCGGCATTTGAACTGCTGCAGAGGGAAAGGGGGGAAGGGGAAGCTGTTCTTTTTGCCCGCTCTGCCACGGTGGGAGGGCAGAAATTTCCTGTACATTGGGGAGGTGACTGTTCCGCTTCCTATGCGTCCATGGCTGAGACGATCCGCAGCGGCCTTTCTCTTGCGTGTGCCGGTTTTGGATTTTGGAGCCATGACATAAGCGGATTTGAAAGTACAGCATCCGCGGACATCTATAAACGCTGGTGTCAGTTTGGGCTTTTAAGTTCCCACAGCCGTCTGCACGGTTCCTCCACCTACCGCGTGCCCTGGATATTTGACCGGGAGGCGTGCGACGTCCTGCGAAGATTTGTAAAGTTAAAGTGTGCTCTGATGCCATATCTCTACAGACAGGCAGTGAAAACCCATGAGGAGGGTATTCCCCTCATGCGGCCCATGTTTCTGGAGTTTCCGGGAGACCGCTGCTGTGAAACGCTGGACAAGCAGTATATGCTTGGCGATTCACTCCTGGTGGCCCCTGTGTTCAAGGAATCCGGGGAGGTTGAATATTATCTTCCGAAAGGAAACTGGGTGAATCTGCTGACAGGGAATTCCTACATGGGAGGAGGCTGGCAGAAAGAGACCTATGATTACTTTACGCTTCCTCTCTTAGTCCGCTCCGGCAGTATCGTGCCTGTGGGAGCGAACTGCCAAAGGCCGGATTATGACTATGCAGATGGGGTAAAGCTGCTTCTCTACTTTCCGGATGATGGTTGTGAAGAGGAAGTTTTTGTCACAGATGTAAAAGGGTCCACAGTTATGAAGGTAAGAGCAAACAGGGCAGGCGGGACCATTAAGTTAAGGGCAGAAGGAAGATGCAGGAATTTTACCTGTGAAGTTCTCGGAGAAGAAAAATTGAAAGTTGTACTTGAAGAATAGATAGAAGCAGACGGCATAGTTGCGAAAACAGCCGTCTGCTTTCTTATAAGGGCAATATAATGGAAACCTGAAAGATATGCCCTTCCTTTGCAAATTCCACAGTCCCCTGGTACTGCTGGACCACTTTTTTTACAGACTCCGTTCCGATTCCCGGACCGTCATGTTTGGTGGACTGGAAGGTTCCGTTCTTCTCTTTCAGGGGATTGGAGAATGTGTTTTCAAAGCGGACCAGCAAGCCTGCCTCCCTGTATTTTCCCCGTATTTTTATGGAGGGATGCTGTCCCCGGTATTCCATGCAGGCCTCATAGGCATTTTCCAGGAGGTTTCCGAAGAGGATGGAGATATCAGCATCTTCAATCTGAAGATCCGCAGGCATTTCCAGCGTGGCGTGAAAGGTAATATGATGCTCACTGCACTGGCCTTTATAATACTGGAGCAGAGCATCCGCGATGGGATGGGCGCAGCATGTCTCCCTGCGGGCGGCTGCCTGGCTGATCTCACAGCTTGACAGATAGCGCATAGCCTGTTCCGATTCCCCGTTTTCCAGAAACTGATACAAAGTGCGCAGATGATGGCGCATATCGTGCCTCTGTCTTGCAGATTCTGCTATCTTTTCGGTCAGCTCACTGTAGTGCACCTTCTGGACCGCAACCTGTGTGGACAGCCGCTTCTTCTCCTCCTCATAAAAACGGTTCAGCCTGTAGGCGTCCGCAAGCTGTGACCAGAGGAAGAAGGCACCGGATGTGACGGCAATAAGGCTGCAGTATTCAGGGAAAAATCCTCCGTACTTTGGTTCGTAAAGGGGAAAGAGCCTGTCAGCCCAGAGCGATATACAGACAATGCCCGTCAGGATGGGTACAAAGGAGGAAAAACCCTCCCCGCAGGCTCCGGCATATACAACATTGGCCGCCAGGTACAGTGACACAAGGATCTTCACGGCTGTTACAGAGTATGAGAAGACGCAGTGTACCATTGCGGAAGAACCCCCGAAGGTACCATATACAAATGCCGCCCCGCTGAAAAGCAGCACAAAGACTGAAAATACCCGGTATCCCTTAGCCTGGCAGTTTAAGAATATGTTCTGCAGATAAACATACAGAAAGTAAATAGCGTATGTAGTGAAAAGTTCAATGCCATACCACACGGATCTTTCCGTACTGAAAAATGTGTAGAAGACCGGGTAAGAGATATAAACAGTAACCAGCAGGGACATGAGTGAAAAAAGTCCTGCCCTTTTATCGCGCAGTTTCAGAAAAAAATAGGCAGAAAATATGCACAGCAGAAAGACCAGAATGATCACGGCGCTGTGCAGAAACAGCCGGACATACTGGTATTGCCATACGTTTTCTTCCGGGCCGAATATGGGCGGGTAAGTCATGCCGCTGTAAAAGTGGCTGGCATTGGCAGTTTGGATCACGATTTCCGTCAGGCCCCGGGATGAGAAAGAGACGGTCTGTATACCGGTTTCCCTCTCCCGGGTGTCCGGGTTTCCCATGCCGGCAAGCAATGTGCCGTTGATATATAACCGATAGGAGGAAAAGATCTCCGGCAGATACAGAGAATACACTCTGCTTTCGGATGGGAGTTCTATACACAGTCTATAAGTGGCTTCCCCGTAGGGGGACCTGTTTTTATCTCCCAGGGAAAAATCGTTATACTTTCCTATGGTGATAAATTCCATGGGTGTTTCCGGAAGACCCTGTTTAAAGTCATCCGGAGTAAGGAGGGCTCCGGGATAAAATTGCCACTGGTTTGTAAGATAAAATAAATCCCCGTCCAGGGAATCCCGGTCAGGGCATAGAATTCCACTGATTGGCTGGAGGCAGTTGTCTATGTATTTGTTGTCTTGTTTATACAGAAAAAATAAGACGAAAGAAAAACAAATAACACTGGCGGAAAAGAGCAGCATGGTCCGTATCAGATTTTTATGTAGTCTCATATTTTGTTTTTCACCTGCTTTCTTTTGGAACGCAGAATATAAACAGCGGGCACCACAGCGGCCGCTGCCAGCAGCAGGGCGGCTGGGGCGGACTTTCTTATGGGCAGACTTTTTTGCGGCGCGTTCTCCCGGTATTTCAGCTCATAAAACCCGCATGACGGTATTTCAAAAGACGCGTATCCGTTTATTTCCGTTATCACAATATCTGTTTTTTGACCGTCTAGATACAAGGTATCAGGCAGCGGCTGTCCGTTTATCCGCATGGTGGCTTTTATACCTGATTCAAGTGATATTTCTTTGTTGTTTACCAGGATGCGCAGACGGAAGGAGAGGCTGTCAGATTCTTTGATCTCAACAGTCAGGATATCAGATTCCTGGATGTCTAGATCCTTCAGAAAAGAGGCAGGTATTTTTAGGGTGATATTTTCACCGGTGAAGGGGATGTAATCCCCATATATACGGTACAGATAGGACAATCTGGAGCCGGAAATTTCAGTGACGCCTTTTTCCACCTTTTCTGAGGGGAGTGCAGAGGAGGTACCGGAGGTCTTACGGCTGTCTTTTAAAGTGGTTTCCTCCGGACTGTCTTTGGATTCCTCCGGATCCGTTTCTGTGTTATCCGCACTTTGGGGATCACTGTCTGGCACAGCTTCATCTTCTACGGTATTGTCTTCCGGCTTTTCCTGTGTCGTACCGGCGGGAGGGTTTGACGGAACGTTATCTGCAGGCATCTCATCATCCGGCTGCTGCTGCGGAACCTCACCGGCAGGCGGTGTGCCGCTGCCGTTTTGGACGGGAGGTGCCGGCTGGCTGATCTGGGGAGTGTCCGGCGTCTCTGTGGAATCTCCGCCGTCCCGGTTGCCTTCCATGGACGAATACTCCACATTTGTGCCATCATCCAGAATGCATATAATATTGCTGCTGTATTTCCCCTCGGCTTTAAAATAGAAATAGTAATACTTATTCAAATGCAGTTGGCTGCGGTTGATCCTGACACTGCCGGGAACCAGGCTGACGAAGCCGGGGGTATCACAGGGGATAAATGGATCGTAGGTAATAGAATCCTCGGCAAGAGGGGTTTCGCTTACAAGATAGTAAACTTCAAGGTCATTCCATATGGCCGGTGTTCTTGAAAGATCCGCAACAAAGAAGTCGGGAAAAACGGTGGTTATGAAAAAGTTCCAGTTTTCTCTGTGGACGACATATATAGTTTTTGTATAGCGGGTATTTTCGTCCGCAATATAATAACAGTCTTCATATTCCTCATTTATGGTAAGGGTTAAAGTAACCGGATAGCTTCCCTCGCGGCTGATGTCCACGGAACTGAAGTCCCAGTTTATATCAAGAACGGCCGCCTGAGTCAGATCAGAGGTTAGTCCCAGCCATTGGCTGTAGGCTGAGGACTGAAGGTCGGAAATATAATTTTCATCGTCCTTATATACGATCTCCGGATTCAGCAGGCTGCTTAGAGGGGTGACAGCGTCCAGATTGACGATTTCTCTTTTTTCATCCGTTGGAAGTATATTGATGGTGACATGTACAGTGGGAATCTGCAGTCCTTCTGCAAGGCGGAAACCATCCGGTACCATGATCTTTCCCGTCAGCTCATACCTGCCGGGCACGTTTGTGTCAATGGAAAAATGGATATTATGGTATGCAGACTCGGTTTGCGGCTGTCCGTCTGCATACCAGTCCATCTGCAGAAAAAAGATTTTGTCTGAAGATAGGATAAAGGGATCCTCTGAGCAGGCGGTAACCCTCATCTTGGAAACAGACTCCATGACGGCAGAGAGGTCATCCCCTGAAAAGACGGAACATTCCATAAAGTTTTCATAATCGTCCTCAGGGGAAAAAGAACGCAGAGTGATATCTGCAGATCCGGCCTGCACCGGGATCATATGCATTATTGCCGTAAGGAACATAAAGGTTAAAAGAGCCAGAAGTTTTTTTCTCATACGTTTCTCCTAAACACGTTCAAAAGCAACCTGCAGGAACGCGGACTTTGTATCCCTTATCTTATTTCTGCTCACCGGTATCTGTTCGCCGTTTTGCAGGGTGAGGGTATCTTTCTCCATGCGTTTTATCTTTGTAAGATTTACCAGAATGCCTCTGTTACAGCAAAAGAACCGATAATCCTTCAGCAGCGGCTGTGTAAGCTCGGAGAAGGAGGTTCTGGAAGAGACGGTGATCTGGATATCACTCATATGTATGATGGTGTTCCGGCATGAAGTAATAATATAATAAATTCTGGAATAGGGAATGTCCAGCTCCTGTCTGTCCGATCTTACATGAAGATAACGCCGTGACAGCACAATTTGTTCTAGGCACGGTCCCAGTATCTTATGGATCATGTCTTTTTGCAGGGGCTTCACGATATACCGCCATGCCCGCACATCATATCCTTCCGCCATATAGTCAGGGCTGGTTGTCAGGAAGATGATAAAACAGTTGGGGTCTTGGTCCGCAAGGTGTCTGGCGGCGGTCATTCCATCCATTTTCTTTAAATAAATGTCCATAAAGCATATATCAAATTCATCTTTTTCAAAAACTCCAAGAAAATCTTCGGCGCTTTCATATTCACACAGATCCGTTTCAAGATCCAAAGTATTCAGATAGGGGATCAATACATTCTTTAACTCATCTCTGTCTTTTTCTTGATCATCTACAATTGCAATTTTCAAGTTTAACACCTCCAGGCATAAAATTCCACTATTATTATAGCATGTAAAACTTTCGGGTGTATTTACCATTCCAACAACAAAAAAGGAATTCGTGCACCATTTAAGATGGTTTGTTGTATTGTGTATATAGGATGTACATATTAGGTACAATAACAGATGACAGAAGTAAATGCAAGGTTCAGGATGTGACAGAAAGGCTGGTTGATTATGGAGTGCAGAAATGCGGCGGCAACGTTTCAGATGGATGAGGACGGTCTGGTAAAGGGCTACGAGAACTACCTTTTAGGGGAAGAGAGGAGCAGGAATACCATTGTCAAATATGTGCATGACCTGAGGTCATACTTTATGTTTCTTCAGGGGGAGACAGTTACAAAGGAAAGCCTGCTGTGCTGGAAGGAAAAACTGACACAGAGTTATCTGCCTGCCAGTGTGAATTCTATGCTGGCAGCAGTAAACGGGTTTCTTGAATGGGCCGGGTATCCCCAGTACAGGGTGAAACCGCTGAAGATTCAGAGGGAGATCTTTACGAAACCGGAAAAAGAGCTGTCAAGAGAGGAGTATATCCGGCTGGTGAACGCTGCTGAGCAGAAACAGAACCGCCGTCTGGCCTTGATCCTGCAGACGATCTGTTCAACAGGCATACGGGTCTCGGAGCTGCAGTTTGTAACACTGGAGACAGTAAAAGCAGGACGCGCGATTGTGGATTGTAAAGGGAAAAAACGTACCATTTTCCTTCCAAGAGCCTTGAGCCGTGCCCTGCAGGTGTACTGCCGGGAGCAGGGGATCAGAAAAGGAGTTATTTTTTGTACAAAAAACGGGAGGCCGCTGGACCGCTCAAATATATGGAGAGACATGAAGAATCT
This sequence comes from Blautia hominis, assembly GCA_002270465.1. Classification (GTDB taxonomy): domain Bacteria; phylum Bacillota; class Clostridia; order Lachnospirales; family Lachnospiraceae; genus Blautia; species Blautia hominis. The sequence goes on along the minus strand of NQOF01000005.1, from coordinate 310,897 downwards.
GTGCTGCAGTGCAGGGGTTGAGCCGGAAAAAGTGTTTCCTCATAACCTGCGCCATTTATTTGCAAGGACCTATTACCGCATGGAAAAGGATCTATCCAGGCTTGCAGACCTGCTGGGACATTCCAGTGTGACCACGACCCGCATCTATACCATGGAAAGCGGTACGGAACATGCCAGACAGGTGGACAAGATGGGGCTTGTTGTGTTGAGAATATAAAAAACCACATAATGATGGTTATGTGGTCATAGAAACAAATGTTTTAAACTTGAATACATAGCAATTTTATCATGCTTCCTCTTAAAATACAATATTTTATACCGGAGAACATGGGAAAAGACACAGAGAATAAACCGGAGGCATCCTGATACATGCGCCGGTTTACTTCCTGTGTCTATTTTTAATGAAATCTTCTTTTGTGGGATGCACAGAAGTCTGATCCTCAGAATCGTGACCACATAACCATCATTATGTAGTCTTCACAGGATAATGAAAAAGGAGGTGCGGAGTTTGAAGGATAAATTACTGGACAGGCTGGCAAGAGAAAACGGCACAACAATGCTGTCGGACCTGCACGGCTGCATCAGCAGGATAAAGATCCATGACGCAGTGAGCAGGATTTCATCTCAAGAGTATCCACAGGAAGAGTGGGAGGAGGCAGCAGGGTATATACTGGGCAAAAAAACTCCGCACTTTAATAACGCCCAGGCAGCCCGCCAGTATCTGTGTGATCGTTTAAAAGGGGTCTGACAAGGAGAATTCTGTACAGAGGAGCAGCCAGTTCTGGCGGAAAGACCGCATGAGCTGCCAGTAATCAACTCTGGGAAACCCGAATTCTTTTACGAGCTGGAATTTGGCCAGGATACTGCGCACATCCTCAAACCATACAATATGGTCTGTGCCCCGGTCATTATATTCAAAGAAAGGGGCCTGTGATATTTCGTCATACTGTATGTCGGCATTATTGGCAGCAGCGATGGCCACAGCCTGCTGGTTTCCTATGGTTACGGCGGCTGTTTCTCCACGGACAAAGGGAAGAGGCCAGTCATATCCGTAGTTCGGTATGCCCATGGAAATCTTTTCAGGGGGGATTTCCGTCACCGCGTATTCTAAGACCTGCCTCACGGAGGGTATGGGAGCAACAGCCATGGGCGGACCGTAGGTGTAGCCCCATTCATACGTCATCAGCAGCACCGAGTTTGCCGCTTCCCCCAGAAGTCTGTAATCCACCCCCTCATACAGAAGTCCCGGCTGGTCCGCAGATACTTTGGGAGCCAGTGCCACGGAGACCGTGATTCCCACTGCGTTCATCCTCCGGGTCAGTCTCCGCACAAATTCCACATAAGCCAGCCGGTCCTCGGCTCTTATATACTCAAAATCCACATCTACTTCAGAATATCCTTTATTCTGTACCGTTCTCTGTATATTTTCCATGAGATTTTCCTGAACTTCCATATTCTGAGAGGCAATGGTGACCAGATTGCTGTTAAAGGTCCCTGCTTCTGTAAAGGGTGTCAGTACAAAGACAGCCTTGGTGCCGTATACCCTGGCTGCGTCCAGCAAAGGCTCATCATAAATGGGGATTAATTCGCCGGATTCTGTAAAGCCATAGGAAAAAATGGACAGATATCCCAGATAGGGAAGCGTTTCCCCTAACAGCCTCATATTGATAAAAGGATAAGCATAACCGTCCGCAGTTAAGGGTCTGTCTGACTGGTCCTTGTAACGGATGACCAGATACTGTCCCTGCCGGAGGAACGGCTGGCTGGTGAGGAAGGGATTATTCCGCACGATCTGCAGAGCGGGGACGCCGTACAGGTCCGCAATAGTGGGGATGGTCTCGCCCGGCGCGGTTTCATGGATCAGATCCGGCTGAAGAACAAGGAGGGCCTGGCCTACAACCAGGTGGTCCTGCTCACTTAGCTGGTTGTCAAAGGAAAGACGGCTTGGGGATACTGCGTACTGTGCAGCAATGTTGCTGAGGGTTTCACCTGGAGCCACAACATGTATGATCATAAAAATACCCTTTTCTTTTAGTTTATGTGAGGAACGGAAAATGTTTAATCAAAGGGTTTATTAAAGTTTTAGTCAAAATGGTTGAAAATGTTATAAATGGAGTCGAATATGAAAAAAATCGCAGCGGCTGTTGTGATACTATATAAAAAATGGGGTAAATCTCCGTATTTATAGTGCAAATGACGACAATGCCCGAAGGAGAGGAGGATGCAGGTTTTAAGAAGTGAATAAGAAATATTCTGAATTGAAGGAGGAAAAGGTCAAAATGATGAAAAAATGGAAATCAGGAATTTCCATGCTGATGGCAGCAGCCATGATTATGGGGAATATGACTTTGGCTGTGCCTGTCATGGCAGAACCGACTGCAGGTATGCTTGTAAACGGAGGATTTGAAGAAGATGATCTAAACGGCTGGACAAAAAACGGCTGGTGCACCGATGGCGGAGCCAGTATGGAGAGAGTTGGAAGTAATGTGATCCAGCCGGCAGAGGGCAGTTATTGTCTGAGAGAGGAAGCAAAAGGAAACGGGTCCCAGGTCACACAGGACATTGCCCTGACACCGGGGAAGGATTACTGGCTCACGGCCCAGATTTACCAGACTACCGCCAATTCCTATTCTATAGGATTCCATGAGAATGAAGGAAAGGGAAGCGACCCGCAGTTTGCCGTAAAGTCCCGCAGTGAAGTGGGCGAGTGGGTTCAAGTTGCCGTGCGCTTTACTATGTGGGAAAATGCCCAGAAGCCCAATGTCTATACATGGCTGAACGCAGGGGCAGGCACTGCATATGCAGACGATGTAAATCTGTATGAGGCACCTGATTTATCTGCACTTGAGGCAGCACTTGCGGATGCAGAGGAAAAACTGGGACAGACGGATATCTACACGGCTGAGTCACTGGGAGTGCTTCAGAATAAGGCAGAGGAATCCAGGACTTACACAGATATCTATTCTTACGATGCGGCCCAGAAGACACAGGAGGAAGTAAATTCCATTACGGGAGAACTGGAAGCCGCTGTTGCCGGCCTGGAGAAACAGCAGGGTCAGCAGGAGCAGACAAACCTTCTGGCAAACGGTGACTTTTCAGACGGACTCAACGGATGGGGAATCTGGCCGGAAAATGCTGAGATCACCATCCATGAGGAAGAGGGCGGCTTCTACAGTTCCTTTGACGCCGGCAAAGCGGCAAACGGAATCAACCGGAATGTGGACGGTCTGGAGCCAGAGGCTTGGTATAAACTCAGCGGAGAAGTATATGCTGACACTGCACAGGCCATTTCTATTGCCCAGAAAAAGCCTCAGACAGACAGTGGAGATAAGTCTTTTGCAGTAAATGCAAAAACAGGGGAGTGGGAGACCATATCCGTTACCTTCCAGATGCCTGCAGGCCAGACTTCCAAAAACATCAGTGTCTGGTTAGAGAAGGGAACCGCTAAAGCCAGGAATATCAGGCTTGTAAAAACAGACGGCCCGGAGAATCCGGACAATCCGGACAATCCGGGAGATGACTCCCTGATCACCAGCAGTGATACCTTCTATATAGATGCCGGGAACGGAGATGACGCTGCTACAGGAACCTCCCCGGAACAGGCATGGAAAACCTTTGAAAATGTAAAGCGGCTCCGCCTTCAGGCAGGCGGCAGACTCCTTTTAAAGGCCGGCTGTACATGGAACGGCGAGCAGCTTAAGCTTCAGGAGGCAGCAGGAACCCAGGACAACCCTGTTTATGTAGACAGATACGGGGAGGGCGCCAATCCTGTTATCAACGGCAATGGAAACCCATGGCAGACCAACAAAAACGCGCCGAAACAGGATGTGGCAGCAGTTCATATCTACAATTCCCAATACACCACTGTCCAGAACCTGGAAGTGACCAACACGGAAGCGGATGCAGCGGACCTTGTGAACGACAATGCCAAAAAGAAACAGAGCCAGTACCTGCTCACAGGTATCCTTGTGGAGAACCACGATGGGGGAGACCTTCCGGGCGTTGTTGTGAAGAATAATTATGTACATGATGTCAACGGTTACATGCAGGGTGGTGCCCAGAAGGGTTCAGGCGGTTTGATCGCCCTTGTGACAGGAGATAAGGTAGAGTCCAAATTCACAGATCTTACAATTGTCGGAAATAAGGTAGAAAATGTCTGCCACGAAGCCATTTATATGGAAAGCTCCTGGGCATCCAGAGTATTGGTAGGCGGCAGCGGCGCACAGGATGCGGGAAAAGGAAAATGGGTCGGATGGCCGAATGTATATGTGGCAGAGAACTATGTCTACGACGTGGCCGGTGACGGTATTGTGCTTATCAACGCAGACGGCGGTATCGCAGAGAAAAATCTTGTGGTGAAAAGTGCCAGTGAGGACTGGGACTACAGCAGAAATCCCGCCCATGCAGCAATCTGGATGTGGGACTGCAACAATGTGACCATGCAGTATAATGAAGCGGCCCATACAGAGAGTTATCAGGATGGTATGGCCTTTGACTTTGATTACGGCAATCAGAACGTAATGTACCAGTACAATTACAGCCACGACAACAAGGGCGGATTCTGGATGGCCTGCCCGGGACCTTATTATACGGTAAATGCGGTTGCCCGATACAATGTCAGTGTCAATGATGGTCTGTTTGACGGCGCGCGTATCATGCGTATCGGTGAGAAAGGCAGTATTGGCAACCAGGTCTACAACAACACCATTTACTGGGATCACGGATATAAGGTTAATGCTGTGGAACAGGCAACCTGGGGAACCGCGCCTTCCAGCGGTACAGATATCTACAACAATATTATCTGCGGAGACAGTGATACCTTTGTGAGTAATGAAGGAGTAAATTACAGCAATAACTGTATTTACGGCACTATTGCGGATGTGTATCCAAAGGATGAGGACGCAGGCGTTATCATTGCTGACCCGCAGTTTGAAAATCCTGAAAACTATACGGACGGAAGCTTTGCTGACGGAACGGTGACTCTGGGAAGCGCTGAAGGCTTTAAACTAAAATCAACATCACCCTGTATTGATGCGGGCAGCGATTACATGGACCCGCCCCAGGAATCTCTGAAAGCGGTGGAAAATGAACTGGTTCCTACGCAGATCACCATAGAAAACAAAGACTATGCCGGAAACCCTGCTCCGTACACAGATGGAGAGAACCGGGGGCTGGTAGATCTGGGGGCTTTTGAGTATCAGGGCAAGAGTACGGCTGAGAGGCCACAGGTGGACAAAACCTATCTGCAAGCTCTGACAGCCATGGCGGAGGCATATGATAAAAATGCTTATGATGCCGCCACATTTGCTGAGATGGAGAAGGCACTGTCAGCAGCCAAAACAGCCATGGACCGACCGCTTGCTACACAGGAGATGATCGACAGTTATGCCAAGAACCTGGAGCAGGCAATACAGGCATTGATCAGGAAGGATGACATTAAGGAGAACGATGCTGAGACGGCTGACAATATTCTGGAATCTTATAATCCGGAAAACAGTAATGGCGATTTTGAGTCCGGAGACGTGGGAGACTGGGGAGAGTGGCAGAGTACCGTATCTGTTGCAAAAGGGGATGCCCACAGCGGTGAGCATAGCCTGAAAGTTGACCAAAAAAATGCCGGAGAGACCGCATACTCTGAACTGGGCGGGATTCCCGTAACACCGAACACGGAATATATTCTGGAGGCATGGATCAAATGCAGTGCTTCGGACACCGGCAAGGTTGCCATTGAAGCAAAACATCACAAAGATATAACCGATTCAGGTGACATTAAGCTCGGAAATGCCCATCCGGAGTCTCTCACAAGAGCAGGAGAGTGGAGAAAAGCAAGCTTTGCATTCACTACCAAGGGTTACGACAAGATCAGTATCAGCATTAACAGTGACCTGGCAACAGTACAGATGGATGATGTAAAACTGTACGAGAGATATACCGTGACCAAAGAGAATTTGGATACATCTGCTCTGGATGAAGCTTTGGCCCTTGTTCCAAAGGAGGAGGAATCCTACTATACGGAAGAATCCTGGAACGCATACCAGGATGCTGTTCTGGCAGCCAAGCTTGAGAAAGTGAATGCGGACGCAACGCAGGATACGGTTAACAAAGCAGCGGAAACATTGAAAAAGGCCTATGAAGCTCTGGCAAAGAAGAGTGAGAAACCGGTGGTGGATAAAAAAGGTCTGCAGGAACTTTATGACTTGCATAAAGATGACGTGCAGGGGAACTTTACAGATAAGACCTGGGAAGATTTCCGAAATGCTTTGAAGAATGCAGAGACAGTTCTCGGAGATGAAACTGCGGACCAGGACAAAATAGAACAGGCAAAGAAACTGCTTGAAGATGCAATTGCAGCGCTGGAGGAGAAAACAGAAGGGAAGGCAGATAAGGCCGCTCTGGAGAAACTGTTTAACGCCCATAAAGATGACAAGCAGGGGAATTTTACGGACAAGACCTGGAAAGATTTCCAGGATGCGTTAAAGAATGCCGATGCTGTTCTGAAAGATGATACCGCGGACCAGAAAAAGGTAGACAAGGCAAAAGAGAACCTGGAAGCAGCCATTGCCGCTTTGAAGGAGAATCCTAAGTCTGAAACAGACAAAAGCGCTCTGGGAAAATTATACAATGCCCACAAAAATGACAAACAGAACAACTATACAGATGAAACCTGGAGAATCTTTGCCGACGCCCTGAAAAACGCGGAGACAATATTGAACGATGACTCCGCCACCCAGGAGGAGATCAACAAAGCGGCGTCCGATTTAAGTGCAGCACTATCGGGACTGAAGGAGAAAGGTGCGGACAAGAGCGCTCTGCAAAAACTTTATGACAAACATAAAGATGACAAGCAGGGAAGTTATACGGATGCCTCCTGGAAACAGTTCCAAAAAGCACTGGAAACGGCAGCATCGGTATTAGAAGACGACAAAGCATCGCAGTCTGAAGTGAACAAAGCAAAAGACAGCCTGGAAAAGGCAATTAAAAACCTGAAGAAAAAAACAGGTACACCGGGTACCACAAAGAAAAAGCCATCTTCCACATCAGGGACCAAGACGGCCAAGAGTGCCAAGACAGGTGATGAATCTCCGCTTGCACTTTTAGCAGGACTTCTGGTATTATCAGGAGGTACAGCAGTAATTTTAGGAAAGAAACGTAAATACCAAAAGTAAGTGGGAAGTATGGGGGCTGTTCTTGGCAGCCCCCATTTTCAGGAGTGACGAATGCGGAAAAAATATATTGTTGACGCTGTTTTTGCCATAGTCCTTTTGCTCCTGGCCGGGCTGGTTTTTTATATCAGGTTTCAGAAGCCGGAAGAACTGCGCACTGCAATGGAGATAAACGGGCAGGACGTGGCAAAAGAGGAATACCAGTCAGAGATAAAGCAGCTTCAGGCACAGGTAAAAAGCCGCTATTCCACAGATGAGGCAAACCGGAAAGATTTTTGGACAACCCCCATAGACGGTGAGACGCCACTGGCGGTTATCATGAACCTGGCAAAGGAAGACCTGATATACAAGAAGACACTTTCATCCATGGCTAAGGATAATGGGATACAGGCAGATATGGACTACAGTGCCATAAAATCCTCCATGGAGGAAGAAAATGCCTCCCGTTCAAAGAAAGGAACTTCCGGTGAGGTGACTTATGGCTTGTCCTCCTACACGGAAGAGTCCTATTACCAATATGCATATTCTGAACTGGAAGCTGAATTAATGGAGAAGCTGAAAAAAGAACAGACACTTTCCAAGGAGGAGCTGCAAACAGCCTACCGTGAACGACAGGATGAGTATCGCTATGATACAGGGGTGAAAATGCTTGTGGCGGAAACCAAAGCAGAGAACGCAGCAGAGCTTCAGGAGGCAGCAGAAGCCATAAGAGCAGAAAGCAGCCGGGAAGAACTTGAGGAGGATTATCCCCAAATCAGCTTTTATGAGCTGGAGATGAATAGTCTTGATACCCAGGAGGGAAAAAGCGGGGTCTACAGTATGCGCTGGATGCTGGCGTCATCCATGCAGAAGGGAGAAATAAGCGAACCCTTCACAGCAGGCGGAAATATCCTTATTATGAAATGTCTGGAAAGAGTGGAAAACGGGGTCTTGCCTTTTGAGCAGACAGAGGGAATCCTGAAGAGCCGAATCCAGACTGAGAGAGCGGAGCAGGCAATTCAGGAGCAGGTAAAAAAAGCGGAAATAAAAGAAAAAAGCAAAAAGCTGGAAGAAGCGGCCAAAGAGGTTCTTTTACAGTGACAAACATATGGAAGTATCCCGGAAAGTCCCATTTGTACAGGGCTGTTCCGGGATTTTTTGCGTTTCGTGAATAACAAACATTTAAGGCCGATTTTACTTTCCTTTGAAGACGAATCTTTGGTCACAGCAGTATACTTGTCCTGTAATCAATGATCACACTTTATTCCAAGGAGGAAACATGATGAGAAAAAGAATTACAACTGCTATATTAACAGCAGCTATGTGCATGGCAATGCCGCTGACTGCTTTTGCAGCAGAGGAGTCCACATCCCAGAACCAGGAGATCAGCGCCGTACTCACGGCTGACCCTTCTTACACAGTGACCATACCTGCTTCCGTTTCTATGGGAAATGAAGGTGCAGCGGTGGAGGTGACAGCCGAAAATGTGGAGAACCTTCCGGAGGGCAAAAAGATTTCCGTGACAATTGCAGGGACCAGTGCTTATAGAAACCAGATGGTCCTTGAGGGGGATACCTCACCGAATACCTCCATCCGCTACCAGATTATCAATGAAGCCGGGGAGACCATTGAGACAACAGGGGGCAAAGATGAGGCAAACGGCAGAGAAGTTGTGGCGTTTACCGGAAGTGAGACAAAGCAGTACACAGTCAAACCGGTGATCGCCGGAAGGTTTGAATATGGCGTGGCTTATACGGGAAGCATAACATTTGGGATTCAGCTTGCAGACAGTTAAAATACAGCCTTTGCCATGTGCAGCAGGAAAGGAATTAACATGATAAGAAAAGGTAAGCTGATGTTTATCCTTGCGCTCTCGGTACTGCTTGTGTGTGCACCGGTTCGTGTTTTGGCATCTTCTAGCAGTCTTCATCTCTACACGGAAAAGGATACGGAGAGTAAGGAAAAAGATACGGCAAAAACGTCCGCGGCGGCTGCTGCCAAAACGGGGGATGACAGACAGATATTGGTCCTGCTGCTGACCTGTGCGGCTGCGGGAGGTGCCGTGCTCTTATTGGTCCGGACCGGAGAAAAAGCGCAGGATCCTATTGAAAAAGATTAAAGGAAGAGGAATATGCAGAATAGAGGAAATACAAAAAAAGCAGTGTTTGCTGCAGTGGGGATCGGTCTGGCAGTGATCCTCGCGGTATCTTTTCTCCTATTTCACGGAAAGGACGCTCCGGATAACGGAAATGGCCGGGGACTTGTGGTTTCGGCCGACGCGTCCGACTGGGATAAGAACCTGGAGGACAGGTCAGGTGAGGCGTCAGGGATCAAAATACCGGGGTACGGAGAACTGACAATAGGTAAGGACGCAGGGGAATTTCAGATGAGTCTTGTGAATCCCGAAGGAAATCCCTGCTACTTTAAGTATACACTGGAGATACCGGAGATATCAAAGGTACTTTATGATTCGGATCTGATCGAGCCCGGCAAGGCCATAACAAAGTTTACGGTTGAGAATCTGCCGGAAAAGGGGGATTATGATCTATATATCAACATTAGTACATATTCTCTGGATGACAGTCTGGAATCTATGAACGGAGCGCAGGTGAAGACTATTCTGCATGTGGTGTAGTGTTTGGAAAGAGGAGGAGAAAGTCATGACAAGAGGGAAAAAAATAATGACAGCAGTTTTGACAGGGGCAATGTGCACTGCTTTTCCAATGGCAGCCCTGGCAGACAGCACATCTGTGACAAATCTCACATTATTTGAATCAGCGGAACCGGCCTACACCGTCACGGTCCCGGAGACGGTTGAGGTAGCGGCAAAAGGGAGCACAGACGTGAAGGTTACGGCTGAAGAGATAAAAAATCTGCCGGAGGATAAAAAGATATCGGTTACTCTGGCAAAAGGAAACGGTGTGTTCGGCAGACTGTACCTGACAGCCGAAGATCCGGAGAACCCGGAAGGAAAACAATTGACCCTGACCTTATACGTGACGGGAACCGACGGGGAACCCAAAATGGGGGCTTTGGAAAACCAGATCAAGGGAATGGAGCTGGCTGCATTTACAGAAAACGGAAGCCAGGATTACCAGCTCTCCGTAGCTCCAAGTCTGACCCCGGTAAAAGGCGCACAGTACAGCGGATACATTGTTTACGGTGTGGAATTGAAGGATAGATAAAATTTAATCAAGTTTTATGAAGAAAAAGCTTGACAATACTTGTCCTGCATGATATTTTAATACAGGAATAGCTGCCGAAGACAGCAGGTGCCGTTAGGCATAAGGATAAAACGCCTGCCGAGGAAAGATTCATTCTTGCAATTATTAGGATTGATGAAGCCTCTCTGTCTATGCAGAGAGGTTTTTTTCGTACTAATCGTTGAAGTACCTTTCGATATATGTGCAGCGCAGCCTAAAAAAATAAGGAGGTGCACTAATTCATGGCAAAAGTAGAACTCAAAAAACCGGTCGTAGACGAGATTGCCAACAGTATTAAAGATGCCGCATCCGTAGTGTTAGTAAGCTACAAAGGTATCACTGTTGAGCAGGATACAAAAATGCGTAAGGAATTAAGAGAAGCTGGTGTTACTTACAAAGTATACAAAAACACAATGATGAACTTTGCTTTCAAAGGAACTCCTTGTGAAGAGTTATGCCAGCATTTAGAGGGAACAAACGCTTTAGCAGTATGTATGGAAGATGCAACTGCTCCGGCAAGAATCCTTGCAAAATATGCAAAGGAAGTTCCGACTCTGGAATTAGTAGCAGGTGTTGTGGAAGACGCTTACTACGACAAGGCAGGAATCGAGGCACTTTCCAAAGTTCCTTCAAGAGAAGAACTGCTTGGAAAACTGCTTGGAAGTATCCAGTCTCCTATCACAAACTTTGCTCGTGTGCTTAACCAGATTGCTGAACAGCAGAGCGGTGCAGCAGCAGAGTAAGCTAATACACTGACAAAGTCAGATGTACTATCAAATGAAAATAAAACAAAAAATTGGAGGTAAATAAAAATGGCAAAATTAACAACAGCTGAATTTATTGAAGCGATCAAAGAGTTATCTGTATTAGAATTAAATGAATTAGTAAAAGCTTGCGAAGAAGAGTTCGGTGTATCCGCAGCAGCAGGCGTTGTAGTTGCAGCAGCAGGTGATGGTGCAGCAGCAGCAGAAGAGAAAGATGAGTTTGACGTAGAACTGACAGAAGTTGGTCCTAACAAAGTTAAAGTTATCAAAGTTGTTCGTGAAGTTACCGGCTTAGGCTTAAAAGAAGCTAAAGAAGTTGTTGACGGTGCTCCGAAAGTCCTCAAAGAGGCTGCTTCCAAAGCAGAGGCTGAAGAGATCAAAACAAAACTTGAAGGCGAAGGCGCTAAAGTTACACTTAAATAATTTAAGCGTAAATACTTTGTGTTTTCAAGGTAGATAAGGTATAATGAACATTCGTTACACACTTGTTTACACATCTTACAATAAAAATTATATTATTTTAGCCCCGGTATCTATATGGTACCGGGGTTTTTAATTAACGATGGCAGCATGTTCTGTGTTGCTGGAAATTTACAAAACAAAAGCAACCGGGGGAGCCGAAAGCCTCTGCAAAACTATTAAATTTTAGGATCGGACACGGTATGTCCGGTAGTAAAATACGGCATTTCTCACTCTGTGTCGTGTTATATGCAGCGTTCCCGGACTATACTAACGTTGAAAGGAGGAACAAGGAATTGGACCAGAAAAAGATAGGGAGTTTTTTTAAAATGCTCCGTAAAGAAAAAGGGCTTACCCAGGAGCAGTTAGCGGAACATTTTAATGTCACCGGAAGAACCGTTTCGCGATGGGAGACAGGGAACAATATGCCTGATTTGGATATCCTTGTGGAAATGGCAGATTATTATGATGTGGATCTGAGGGAACTGCTTGACGGAGAAAGGAAGAGTGAGAAGATGAATAAAGATTTAGAAGAAACTGTATTGAAGGTTGCGGATTATAGCAATGATGAGAAAATGAGGCTGATGAAAAAACTGCATATTTTCTCCTGGATTGGCGTATTGTGTTTTATAGTTTTTATAATTTTGGAGGGCATGGGTCTGGCCGAGAGCGGAGCCGCGGAAAATATTGCGTCACTCTGTGCCGGTATATCTTTCGGAATGCTTATCATAGCTGTGATCTATACAAGCAAATATATCTCAAAGATCAAATCGTTTAAAAAAAGAGTTTTTCAACACAGATAATTTAAATATGCATGATCACATCGTGAATGTGCAGGATACAGTGGGGATTCCCTCCGAGAGGGTGGAAGCCCTTGTTAAATAAAAGACCGATGGTACCAGGGGAAAAGAACCTGATGCTATGGGTCTTTTGTCAGTTATGTCAAAAAAACTGCGAGAACTTAAAAAAAATTGTGTAAGTGTTGGCGCGCGAACAGGTATAGTTTTCCAGGCGTGTTATACTTTTAACTATCTAAAGGAAACGGGGTGAGCAGCATAGGAACAGAAAAACCCAGGCTGGTTTTCTGGGGCAGCCAGGCATTTGCCATGATGCCGTTCGGGCTGTACATATTGATAGGCGGAATATTTTCAGTGGGGCTTCATTATTATTCAATGAAAGGGTTGATCTTCGCAGCGGTCATTTCCCTTCTGGCAGGTTTCTTTCTCTGCAGGAACAAAGGAAAATACTGGGACTCCATTGTTCACGGGCTGGCACAGTACGGGAATTCAAGGCTAATATTTATCTTCCTGATCATCGGCATATTTTCCAAACTGATGATGACCGGAAAGATTGGAGACGGGTTCATCTGGCTCAGCCTTCAACTGGGGATTACAAAGAGTGGGTTTGTGGTCTTCGCGTTTCTGGCTTCAGCCATAATCTCTATGGGGGCTGGGGCACCTATAGCGGCATTGTTTGCAGTGATTCCGATCTTTTATCCGCCCGGGATCCTTATGGGTGCCAATCCGGCCATGCTGAGCGGTGCACTGATCAGCGGTATTTTCTTCGGGGATGCGCTGTCTCCAAGCTCCCAGGTGATCAACACCACAGTGATGACACAGCATGAACAGGGAACGGGAAGGCCTGCACAGCTTCTTTCCACCCTGAGATCGAGGACACCTTATATTCTGGCAGCAGGGGCAGCCACAATGGTTCTGTATTTTATATTTGGAGCCGGGCAGGGAACCATGGGAGATATGGCGGAGCTGTCCAAGTTTTCCGATGTGAGAGGGCTATGGATGCTGGTTCCGGTTGCGGTGCTTCTCTTTATCTGTTTTAAGACGGGAAATCTGTTTGAAGGGCTTTCCTTTGCAATCGTCACAGGGCTTGTGGTCGGACTGCTTACCGGACTGTTCACATTCTCCGATATTGTGAGCATTGACTATGAGACAGCGGGCCTGAAGGGGATCATCTTTGAAGGGATTTACGGGATCATTGATGTGGCGGTATCCACCATCCTGCTTTATGGACTGATCGCCGTGGCGGTGGACGGTGGAATGCTGGAAAAATGCTGCAGTTATATTCTTTCCGGCAAATTTACCAGGACAAAACGGGGCGCCGAGGCAGTCCTGACCGCAGGGATAGTCATTATCAATATACTGCTGGCCGGATGTGTGCTGCCGTCCATCCTCATGTTCGGGGACATGGCAGACAGAATCGGGCAGGAAAGCGGTATCCCGCCGGAACGCAGGAGCATTCTTTTGACAGCGAACGCAACCAACTTCAGCGCGATCATACCTATTAACAGTGCGTTTGTTATGGGAAGTGTGACAATCATCAATGAGATGGTGCAGAACCACAGTTATCTGCCCACGGTGACGCCGTTTCAGATTTTCATCTGTTCCTTTTACTGCCTGATCTTAACTGCGATCTGTATCTTCTGGGTGGTTTCGGGAGTGGGCAGAGAATGCCGGGACAAAACCGGAAAAAAAGTAAAAGGCCGGATATAGGCAGAACAGCAGATAGAGAACCGGTTACAGAAAATGGGACATAAGAAACGAGATTAAGTCAAAGGTGTAAAAACAAAGAAATCAAACTAGGAAATCAAACGAAGAGATCAAACGTAGAGATTAAACATAGAGATTAAACAAAGAAATCAAACAAAGAGATCAAACGTAGAGATCAAACATAGAGATCAAACAAAGAGATCAAACAAAGAGATCAAACATAGAAACCGAGACATGGAAACCAAGAATAGGAGATGAACATATGGAATCAATTTATGATCTGGTCATCGTGGGCGGCGGTCCTGCCGGCCTTGCGGCGGCTATCTATGCAGGCAGATCCGAGAGAAAGACCCTTCTTCTGGAAAAGGGTAGTTATGGCGGGCGCATCAATGATACTTATGAGATCAGGAATTATCCGGGCACCATTGTGGACAGCGGCCAGCACCTCATGGAAAAGTTCAGGGAACATGCAGGCAGTTATCCCACTGTGGAACTGAAACGGACCACAGCCACTGGGATCAGCAAGGAGGAAAATCTTTTTGTGGTCAGCACAAAGCGGCGGGGGGACTTTAAGGCCCGCAGTGTGATCCTGGATCTGGGTACCCGCCCAAGGGAACTGGGTATTCCCGGGGAGAAAGAGTTTGTGGGACATGGAGTTGCTTACTGTGCCACCTGCGATGCGGAGTTCTTTAAAGGAAAAGAGATCTATGTACTGGGTGCCGGAGACCAGGCAGTGGAGGAAGCAGATTATCTGACAGGGTTTGCCTCCAAGGTCACTATTATTGTTCTGCATGAGAAAGGGCATCTGGACTGCAATGAGGTGTCGGCGGAACATGCTTATCAGAACCCTAAAATAGATTTTTGCTGGAGTTCCACCGTGCAAGAGATCAAGGGAAAAGATCATGTGGAATCTCTGGTGCTTAAAAATGTGGAAACCGGCCAGGTCCGGGAAGTAAGCGCAGCCGGTTTGTTCTTCTTTGTAGGTATGGTGCCTCAGACGGAGATGGTCCGGGAGATGGTGACCTGTGACAAGAGCGGCTACATTAAGGTAAATGATAAGATGGAGACCAGTGTTCCCGGGCTTTATGCAGTGGGAGACTGCACACAGACATTTTTGCGGCAGGTTGTCACTTCAGCGGCCAACGGCGCGGTGGCGGCAGTTGCCTCTGAGCGTTACGTGAAAGAACTGGGACAGATTGAAGGCATCTTAGGACCGGATTCCGGGAAGATCGCGTTTGTGTTCTATAATCCCTACAACAATGCTGATATCGAGGCGGTTTCCCAACTGGAACAGCAGTTAAAGGGAGAATGGAAGGTTTACCGCCAGGACATCACGCGGCAGAATCTTCTCTACCAGAATCTGAAGGTCCGGCGCACAGTGTCCACAGCATTTTATGAAAACGGAAAGCTGCTGGAAGTAAAAGAAAGGTAATTGCAAAAGATGTGTCCGATGATGCGGCACGGTTGTATAGATTAAATGAACTATTCAGTAGGTCTGCGCATTCACTGCGCTGGCCGTAAGAAAGTGTACCACGGCCAAGCAAAAATCCCATCGCCCAAGGCGATTTTGCATGGATTTTGCCTGTAACTGTGAGGGTACTGAACGTTACGATTAAATTAATTTTTGGAGGTAATAGATTATGGGTCAGCCATTAGTTTTTCCACACGGTGTCACTGTTTACAATCCTGAGAAATGCTGGAGCGGATATACCATTGTTCCGCTGATCAACGACGGCGTTCTGCTGTTCGACATGAACGGAAATGAGATCAGGCGCTGGAATATGCATGCCATGCCGCCTAAATTGCTTCCGGGCGGATATGTTATGGGGCTTTCCGGATACCGTCATCCGGATTACGGAATGCAGGACGGGGTAAACCTGATGGAGATCGACTATGACGGCAATATTGTCTGGGAGTTCGACCATTTTGAAAATATTGACGACCCGGGCAGAGACCACCGCTGGATGGCGCGCCAGCACCACGATTATCAGAGAGAGGGAAACCCTGTAGGGTATTATGTTCCGGGTATGGATGCAAAGCCTCTGGAAGGAAATACATTGATATTAGTGCATCAGACCATCAGAAATCCCAAGATTTCTGACAAAAAGCTCCTGGATGACGCAATGATCGAAGTGGACTGGGAGGGGAATATCCTCTGGAAATGGTCTATCAGTGAACATTTTGAGGAACTGGGCTTTGATGAGGCAGCCAAAAACGCACTGTTCCGTGATCCCAATATGCGTTCCTCAGACGGCGGTGTAGGAGATTACCTGCATGTAAACTGCATGAGCTACCTGGGTCCAAACAAATGGTACGATCTGGGCGACCAGAGATTTAAACCGGACAATATTATATTTGACTGCAGGGAAGCCAACATCCTGGCAATCCTTGACAAGGAGACCGGAAAGATCGTTTGGCGGATCGGTCCTGACTTTAACGCCACGCCGGAACTGAAAAAACTGGGCTGGATCATCGGACAGCATCATTTCCATATGATCCCAAAAGGACTTCCGGGAGAGGGCAACCTAATGGTATTTGACAACGGCGGCTGGGGCGGCTACGGTGTGCCGAACCCGTCAGCTCCTATTGGTGTCAAGAATGCCCTGCGTGATTACAGCCGTGTGCTGGAGTTTAACCCCGTGACCCTGGAGGTTGTCTGGAAACTTACCCCAAAGGAACTTGGCCATGCGGTTCCCACGGATGCCAGCAAATTCTACAGTCCCTACGTGAGCAGTGCCCAGCGTCTGCCAAACGGAAATACCATGGTTACAGAAGGTTCCGACGGACGTGTCATTGAGGTGACACCGGAGCATGAGATTGTGTGGGAGTGGATCTCTCCTTATTATACACACAATGAAAAAGGTCCGAAGAACAATATGATCTACAGGGCTTACCGTTATCCTTACAGCTACGTTCCCCAGGAACCTGTTCCGGTTGAGGTACCAATAGCCCCAATTGACAACATAACATACCGCGTGCCGGGAGCCGGAGCCTTCGGAGCGAAAAAAATCATTGATATTGAAGGAACTTTGCCGTATTATCAAGATGTGGCACTGTGTGTGGCCACAGACGATGAGGAAGATGTAACGCAGAGGGAGAAAGTCTTTGAGGTAAATAAAGACTTTTTCAAACCGGTGACCATGGCAAACTGGAATGATGATGTGCTGAAAGTCAAGGGCAAACCGGTCCTGGTGCTCTTCGGGGCAGAGCGCTGTGTACACTGCAAGGCACTCCATCCGGTTCTGGAGGAGGCCCTTCAGGAAGAATATGAGGGCATGTATGAAGTACGCTATGTGGATGTAGACGCCAACCAGGATCTGTTGGATGCGTGTCATATCGGAGGAATCCCCGTCGTTGCAATCTTTAAAAATGGGGAAGAGGTTCAGCGTTTCAATGGTGAGAAGGATTATGATGATCTGTGCGACATTTTGGACAGACCACTGGAGTAAATACATTAATAATAGAAGGAACGCAATGAGGAGCTGTTTTAGGCAGCCCCTCTTTGCGTTTCTTTTTTTAGATTTAAAGTTAAGGGTTGGGAGGGATTTATATGCACAAGTTTTTTGAGGAACCGAAAAAAAGCTGTCCGGTTCCCTTCGCGGACCTCTGTATGGGGAACTGCATGTACCGGCCGCGTATAAACTGTAAGACATACCAGAGATCAGAGCTGATCTGTCCCCAGGGGAGTAAGATCAACCATTTCGGGATCGTGCTGGATGGTATCCTGAAAGCAGTGGACCAGACCGTCAATGGGGATGAACTGTGCCATGCTTATTTTGAAAAGAATGATATTTTTCCGGAGCTGCTCTATTTTTCCGGAAAAAAATACTATACCTATTCCCTGGTAGCTGCCAAGAAGTCCACTGTGGCCTGGATTCCGGTGGAAGTCCTGGAGGAGATGCTGGAACGTGACAGCCTGCTGATGTATTCCCTTCTGCTCTATATATCCCGGCGCGGCCTGAAGGACCAGCTTTACCTTAACTGCCTGAATTATCAGACCATCCGGGAGCGCATCGCTTACTGGATCGTGGGAATGAATGACATTGTACCGGGGGAGACGGTGCACATGCCCTTGTCCCAGTCTATCCTGGCAAATATGCTCCATGTGAGCAGATCCTCTTTGAATCAGGAGCTGAAAATGATGGAAAGGGAAGGATATTTTAAGATCCGGGGGCAGGAAATGTATATCGAAAATGTGGAGAGACTGCAGGAAATGCTGTGAAATACAGGGGAAAAGCACAGGGACAGTATGCCCAGAAAGCGCAAAAATATTTTAACAAAAAATGGTTGACACGCTTGACAGGGTGTGTTATAGTGAGAAATGCACTATTATGGCAAGTTATGCCTGTCTCTCTATTTATGAATGAAATTAAACTTTGTAATTGGGAAACTTCCATTTGGAGGCTCAGGTATAAGCATAATAAAATTAAAACATACAAGGGGTGAAACGTCAATGGAGAAAAATAGAATCCGTCCCATTACAACCGGTAAGAGCATGAGAATGACCTACCAGCGCCAGAAAGAGGTACTGGAAATGCCGAACCTCATTGAAGTACAGAAAGACTCTTACCAGTGGTTTCTGGACGAAGGTCTAAAAGAAGTTTTTGAAGATATCTCTCCAATCGCCGATTACAGCGGTAAATTAAGCTTGGAATTTGTTGACTTTACTTTGTGTGAAGATGAGGTAAAATACTCCATCGAGGAATGCAAGGAGAGGGATGCTACTTTTGCAGCTCCTTTGAAAGTAAGGGTAAAATTATACAACAGAGAGAATGACGAAATCAGTGAACATGAAATCTTCATGGGTGATCTGCCGTTAATGACAGCAACCGGTACCTTCGTAATCAACGGCGCTGAGCGAGTTATTGTCAGCCAGCTTGTACGTTCTCCGGGCATTTACTACGCTATCGCTCATGATAAACTGGGCAAAACCCTTTATTCCTGTACCGTTATCCCGAACAGGGGTGCATGGCTGGAATATGAGACCGACTCCAATGACGTATTCTATGTACGTGTAGACAGAACTAGAAAAGTCCCTATTACAGTTTTGATTCGTGCGTTAGGTATTGGCACGAATGCAGAAATTATAGAGTTATTCGGTGAAGAACCGAAGATATTAGCCAGCTTTACAAAAGACACTGCTGAGAGTTATCAGGAAGGTCTTCTGGAGTTATACAAAAAAATCCGTCCGGGTGAGCCGCTGGCTGTGGAGAGCGCAGAGAGCCTGATCACCAGTATGTTCTTTGACCCAAGACGTTACGACCTGGCAAAAGTAGGCCGTTACAAATTCAACAAAAAGTTACTGCTGAGAAACCGTATCTCAGGCCATGTGCTGGCTGAGGAGGTTGTGGATACCACAACAGGTGAGATCATGGCAGAGGCCGGTACCGTTGTTTCAAAAGAACTGGCTGACCAGATCCAGAATGCAGCGGTTCCTTATGTGTGGATCCAGGGTGAAGAGCGTAACATGAAAGTCCTTTCCAGCATGATGGTGGATATCACCAACTATGTGGACGCAGATCCTGCCGAGATGGGAGTTACAGAACTGGTTTACTATCCTGTCCTGGCTAAGATCCTGGAGGAGAATGAGGATATTGAGGATATCAAGGATGCCATCCATCGTGAGATCCACGAGCTGATTCCAAAGCATATCACCAAAGAAGATATCCTTGCTTCCATTAACTATAACATGCATCTGGAATACGGTCTGGGCAATGATGATGATATCGACCATCTGGGCAACAGACGTATCCGTGCAGTAGGTGAACTGCTGCAGAACCAGTACAGGATCGGTCTTTCCAGACTGGAGAGAGTGGTTCGTGAGAGAATGACAACACAGGATATGGAGGGTATCTCTCCCCAGTCCCTGATCAATATCAAGCCGGTAACAGCAGCCGTGAAGGAATTCTTCGGTTCCTCCCAGCTGTCACAGTTCATGGATCAGAACAACCCTCTGGGTGAGCTGACCCATAAGAGACGTCTTTCCGCACTGGGCCCCGGCGGTCTGTCACGAGACCGTGCAGGTTTCGAGGTTCGAGATGTACATTACTCCCATTACGGAAGAATGTGCCCCATCGAGACTCCTGAGGGACCTAACATTGGTCTGATCAACTCCCTGGCATCCTATGCCAGGATCAACCAGTACGGTTTTGTGGAAGCACCGTACCGTAAGATTGACAAATCAGATCCTAAGAATCCGCGTGTTACAGATGAAGTTGTTTACATGACCGCAGATGAAGAGGACAATTACCACGTTGCGCAGGCCAATGAGCCGCTGGATGATGAAGGACACTTTATCCATAAGAACGTTTCCGGACGTTATCTGGATGAGACACAGGAATATGAACGTCATATGTTTGACTACATGGACGTATCTCCGAAGATGGTGTTCTCTGTTGCTACAGCCCTGATCCCCTTCCTGCAGAACGATGATGCCAACCGTGCGCTGATGGGATCCAACATGCAGCGTCAGGCCGTTCCGCTTCTCACCACAGAAGCGCCTGTTGTAGGAACCGGTATGGAAGTGAAGGCTGCCGTTGACTCCGGTGTCTGTGTAGTGGCAAAAAAAGCCGGCACCATCGAGTGCGCTGCGTCAAAAGAGATCGTTATGCGCAATGATGACGGTACAAAAGACACTTACCGCCTTACCAAGTTCATGAGAAGTAACCAGAGCAACTGCTATAACCAGAGGCCCATCGTGACCAAAGGGGAGCATGTAGAAGCAGGACAGGTGATCGCTGACGGTCCGTCCACCTCCAACGGTGAACTGGCTCTTGGCAAGAACCCCCTGATCGGTTTCATGACCTGGGAAGGTTACAATTATGAGGATGCCGTCCTGTTAAGCGAAAGACTGGTACAGGATGATGTCTATACTTCTGTGCATATTGAAGAATATGAGGCAGAAGCCAGAGATACAAAATTAGGACCTGAAGAGATCACACGTGATGTTCCGGGTGTAGGTGATGATGCCTTAAAAGACCTGGACGAGCGTGGGATCATCCGTATCGGTGCTGAGGTCCGCGCAGGTGATATCCTGGTCGGTAAAGTGACTCCTAAGGGAGAGACAGAGCTGACCGCGGAAGAGAGGCTGCTCCGTGCTATTTTCGGTGAGAAGGCCCGTGAAGTACGTGATACTTCCCTGAAGGTTCCTCACGGTGAGTACGGTATCGTTGTGGATGCAAAAGTATTTACAAGAGAGAACGGCGATGAGCTGTCCCCCGGTGTGAATCAGGCAGTCCGCATCTATATTGCCCAGAAGAGAAAGATCTCTGTAGGTGATAAGATGGCCGGCCGTCACGGTAACAAGGGTGTTGTGTCCCGTGTGCTTCCTGTTGAGGATATGCCGTTCCTTCCAAACGGACGTGCGCTGGACATCGTACTGAACCCTCTGGGTGTGCCTTCCCGTATGAACATCGGGCAGGTGCTGGAGATCCATCTGAGTCTTGCAGCAAAAGCCCTTGGATTCAATATTGCCACACCGGTATTTGACGGTGCCAACGAGAATGATATCCAGGATACTCTGGATCTTGCAAATGATTATGTGAATATGGAATGGGAAGACTTTGAGGCCAAGTATGAAGATACGCTGCGCCCGGAAGTTTTACAGTTCCTTTACGATAACAGAGCTCACAGAGAGCTGTGGAAAGGCGTGCCGATCTCCCGTGACGGTAAAGTAAGACTCCGTGACGGACGTACAGGTGAATATTTTGACAGCCCTGTAACCATCGGACACATGCACTACCTAAAGCTGCATCACCTGGTAGATGATAAGATCCACGCACGTTCCACAGGCCCATATTCCCTGGTAACACAGCAGCCTCTGGGTGGTAAAGCCCAGTTCGGCGGCCAGCGTTTCGGAGAGATGGAGGTTTGGGCACTGGAGGCTTATGGTGCTTCCTACACACTGCAGGAGATCCTGACAGTGAAATCCGATGATGTGATCGGACGTGTGAAAACTTATGAAGCGATTATCAAGGGCGACAATATTCCGGAGCCTGGTATTCCGGAGTCCTTCAAGGTACTTTTGAAGGAGCTGCAGTCCTTGGGTCTGGATGTCAGAGTCCTCAGAGAAGACATGACAGAAGTGGAAATCATGGAGAATATCGACTATGGCGAGACAGATATGCGCTCCATCATTGAAGGCGATTCCAAACACCGCGGCGAGGAAGAGTACGGTGACTACGGATTCTCAAAACAGGAATTCGAGGGCGAAGAATTAGTAGACGTGGAGGATGAGCCGGAAGAGGATGAAGAAGCATTCTTGAGCTTAGATGATGATACTCTTGTCGAGGAGTAAGGAAAGGAGTCCACAATGCCAGAAACAGCAAATAAAGAGGCATATCAGCCAATGACCTTTGACGCCATCAAGATTGGGTTGGCGTCCCCGGAGAAGATCCGGGACTGGTCCAGAGGCGAGGTTAAAAAACCGGAAACCATTAACTATAGAACCTTAAAACCGGAAAAAGACGGCCTGTTCTGCGAAAGGATTTTCGGACCGAGCAAGGACTGGGAATGTCACTGCGGCAAATACAAGAAGATCCGCTATAAAGGCGTTGTCTGCGACCGATGCGGCGTTGAAGTGACAAAAGCCAGTGTCCGCAGGGAGCGCATGGGCCATATTGAACTGGCAGCACCGGTCTCCCACATCTGGTACTTTAAGGGTATTCCTTCCAGAATGGGACTGATCCTGGATCTTTCCCCAAGGTCACTGGAGAAAGTCCTGTACTTTGCCAACTATATCGTTCTGGATGCAGGAACCACGGAACTGCAGTACAAACAAGTGCTGACAGAGAAAGAGTTCCAGGATGCCAGAGAAAAATACGGCGACAGCGCATTCCGGGTAGGAATGGGTGCAGAGTCCATTATGGAACTGCTGGAGGCCATTGACCTGGAACGAGAATCCAAAGAACTGAAAGCGGGTCTCAAGGATTCCACAGGCCAGAAGCGCGCCCGTATTGTAAAAAGACTTGAAGTTGTGGAAGCCTTCCGTGAATCCGGGAACCGTCCGGAGTGGATGATCATGACAGTGGTGCCTGTCATTCCACCGGACCTCCGTCCTATGGTTCAGCTGGACGGCGGACGTTTCGCCACATCTGACTTAAATGATCTATATAGAAGGATCATCAACAGAAATAACCGTCTGAAAAGACTGCTTGAGTTGGGCGCTCCTGACATCATTGTCCGCAATGAAAAGAGAATGCTCCAGGAGGCTGTAGATGCCCTGATCGACAATGGACGCCGTGGCCGTCCGGTCACAGGACCGGGTAACCGTGCACTGAAATCCCTTTCCGATATGCTGAAAGGTAAATCAGGACGTTTCCGTCAGAACCTTCTGGGCAAGCGAGTTGACTACTCAGGACGTTCCGTTATCGTGGTTGGACCTGAACTGAAGATCTTCCAGTGCGGTCTGCCGAAAGAGATGGCGATTGAGCTGTTCAAGCCGTTCGTTATGAAAGAGCTGGTAAGCAACGGCACTGCCCACAACATTAAGAATGCCAAGAAGATGGTGGAGAAGCTGGAACCTGAAGTATGGGATGTCCTGGAAGATGTTATCAAAGAACATCCGGTCATGTTAAACCGTGCGCCTACACTGCATCGTCTGGGTATCCAGGCATTTGAGCCGATTCTGGTTGAGGGTAAAGCGATCAAACTGCATCCCCTTGTTTGTACGGCGTTCAACGCTGACTTCGATGGTGACCAGATGGCTGTCCACCTTCCGCTGTCCGTTGAGGCCCAGGCAGAGTGCCGTTTCCTGCTTCTGTCTCCAAACAACCTGCTGAAACCGTCCGACGGTGGTCCGGTGGCTGTTCCTTCACAGGATATGGTCCTCGGTATCTACTATCTGACACAGGAGAGACCGGGAGTTAAGGGTGAAGGCAAATACTTTAAGAGTGTAAATGAAGCCATTTTGGCTTATGAAAACGGATATATCACACTGCAGACCAGGATCCATGTATTCTGCAGCAAGACCATGCCGGACGGCACGGTAATGCAGGACACTGTGGACTCCACACTGGGACGTTTCCTGTTCAATGAGATCATTCCTCAGGATCTGGGATTTGTTGACCGTTCTGTACCGGGCAATGAACTGAAACTGGAAGTTGATTTCCTGGTAGGCAAGAAACAGTTAAAACAGATCCTGGAAAAAGTGATCAACACCCATGGCGCTACCAGAACCGCAGAGGTGCTGGATAAGATCAAAGCCACAGGTTACAAATACTCAACCAGAGCTGCCATGACCGTATCCATCTCCGACATGACCGTGCCGCCTCAGAAACCGGAGATGATCCAAAAGGCACAGGATACGGTTGACCTTATCACCAAGAACTTCAAACGTGGTCTGATCACGGAGGAAGAGAGATATAAAGAAGTAGTTGAGACATGGAAGAAGACCGATGATGAGCTTACCAAGGCCCTGCTGACAGGACTTGATAAGTACAACAACATCTTCATGATGGCTGACTCCGGTGCCCGTGGTTCCGATAAGCAGATCAAACAGCTTGCCGGTATGCGTGGTCTGATGGCCGATACAACAGGTCACACCATCGAGCTGCCCATCAAGTCCAATTTCCGTGAGGGTCTGGACGTACTGGAATACTTCATGTCCGCCCATGGTGCCCGTAAAGGTCTGTCCGATACAGCCCTGCGTACCGCTGACTCCGGATACCTGACAAGACGTCTGGTTGACGTTTCCCAGGACCTGATCGTCCGCGAAGTGGACTGCTGTGAAGACAGAGGCGAGATTCCGGGTATGTGGGTAAAAGCCTTCATGGACGGAAAAGAAGAGATTGAAAGCCTTCAGGAGCGTATTACAGGACGCTTCTCCTGTGAGACCATCAAGAACGCCAAAGGCGAAGTGATCGTGAAGGCAAACCATATGATCACCCCGAAACGTGCTGCCCGCGTGGTAAACGAAGGTGTGAATGAAAAGGGCAAGGCCTATGATTCCGTTAAGATCCGTACGATCCTCACATGTAAATGCCACATCGGTGTCTGTGCCAAGTGTTATGGCGCCAACATGGCAACAGGTGAGCCGGTTCAGGTAGGTGAATCCGTAGGTATCATTGCAGCCCAGTCTATCGGTGAACCGGGTACACAGCTTACCATGCGTACCTTCCATACCGGTGGTGTGGCCGGCGGCGATATCACACAGGGTCTTCCCCGTGTGGAGGAGCTTTTTGAGGCAAGAAAGCCAAAAGGTCTTGCTATCATCACAGAGATCAAGGGTATTGCCACATTAAAGGATACAAAGAAAAAGCGTGAGATCATTGTCACAGACAATGAGGACGGCAATTCCAAGACTTACCTGATCCCTTACGGTTCCCGTATCAAGGTCCAGGACGGTCAGTATCTGGAGGCCGGTGATGAGCTGACAGAAGGTAGTGTGAATCCTCATGACATTCTGAAGATCAAGGGTGTCCGTGCTGTTCAGGATTATATGATCCAGGAAGTACAGCGTGTATACCGTCTGCAGGGTGTTGAGATCAATGATAAGCATATCGAGGTTATCGTTCGCCAGATGCTGAAGAAAATCCGCATCGAGGACAACGGAGATACAGAATTCCTGCCAGGCACCCTGGTTGACGTTCTGGACTACGAGGAAGAGAATGAGAAACTGATTGAAGAGGGCAAAGAGCCGGCAGATGGAAAACAGGTTATGCTTGGTATCACCAAGGCATCCCTGGCAACCAACTCCTTCCTGTCCGCGGCTTCCTTCCAGGAGACCACAAAGGTTCTGACAGAAGCTGCCATCAAGGGCAAGATTGACCCGCTGATCGGTCTGAAAGAGAATGTTATCATCGGTAAGCTGATTCCTGCAGGAACAGGTATGAAGTGCTACTCCAACATCAAACTTGATACAGATCTGATTGAGGATGAAGAGGAGTTTGACGATGACTTTGAACTTGCTGAGGCCCTGGAAGAACTTCCGGCGGAGGATGAAGAAGAAGTTGTCCAGCTGACAGATGAGGTTGATGAGGTGGAACTTTCCGAGGAGGAAGAGGAAGCTGAACTGACAGAAGAATAGAGCAAAAAATACAAAAGACCGCTTTTCCGGAAAAATGACCGGAGGAGCGGTTTTGTATATTCAGGTTATGCAGTCTTTTAAAGGAGGACAAGTATGAACAAAAAAAGAAAGTCACCTTTATGGATGCTGGTTCCCATGGGAGTCATCATTGTAGTTTTATCTATTGTCTTGATCGTCATTACCTTAAAGTCAGGAAACCAAAAATCAGAAGCTGTGTCCGCATCCCAGGTGCAGAACAAAGAATCCGAAAACCGGGGGAAAGAATCCGTGAAAGAAAGCAAGAGCGGTTCCAAGGATATCAAAGACGCTGCCGGGGCAGAGCCTGGGGAAACGGATACAGGACCGGCTGAGATCTATGTATCCTCTGACATTCCCCAGAAGGTTAAGGATAAAGTAAAGAGTATGAGCCTTGAGCAGAAGGCAGCGCAGCTATTCTTTGTCACCCCGGAGGACATCACTCAGGTTGATGCGGCAACCGTTGCCGGAGAGGATACTAAGAAAGCATATGAGCAGTACCCTGTTGGCGGGATCGTATATTTTTCCCGGAATATCCAGGGGCCGGAGCAGCTTAGCGGGATGCTGGCGAAAACCCAGGATTACGCGGAGGAGATCGCAGGTGTTCCGGTATTTTTAGGTGTGGATGAGGAGGGCGGAGAAGTATCCCGGGTAGCGGGAAACAAGAATTTCTCTGTCACAGAATATGAGAGTATGCGGGCCATTGGAGACAGTAAAGATACTTCACAGGCCTATGATGTGGGAAAAACCTTAGCATCCTATTTGAAAGAATTAGGATTTAATATAGATTTTGCTCCGAATGCGGATGTAATTACAAATTCTGGCAATACTGTTATAGGGGACCGCTCCTTTGGGGAGGACCCCCAGTTGGTCGCTGATATGGCGTCACAGGTGGTCAAGGGACTGCAGGACAACGGTGTCTCTGCCTGTCTGAAGCATTTTCCGGGTCACGGAGGCACGATAGAGGACAGTCATGAGGGACGTGCCTACACGGACAAGACTCTAGAGGAGATGGAGGAAAAAGAGCTGCTGCCTTTTAAGGAAGGGATCAAGGCAGACCCTGACTTTATTATGGCAGGTCATATCTCCATACCGAAATCCCTGGGGGATAATACGCCGGCATCTCTCTCGGAAAAAGTTCTGACAGGTCTTCTCCGGGACCGGTACGGATATGATGGCATCATTATCACGGATGCCCTGAATATGAAGGCGGTTTCCGGGGTATACAGTCCGGCCGAGGCTTCCGTGAAAGCGATCTTGGCAGGTGCGGACATGCTTCTGATGCCGGACGATTTCAGAGCCGCCTACAACGGCGTGCTGGAAGCCGTGGAGGAAGGCGATTTGAGTGAGGAGAGGATTGACGCCTCTGTGGAGCGCATTCTGCGTTTAAAAATGGAAAAATACCTGTAAAATTGTATTTTTTTGAAAAATTTCCTTGACAGCACGATTTTCCATGGATATAATGAGAGAGCGTGCATAAAGACGCAGTTTTTTTGCGCGTAAAATCATTTATTCATGACAATGAATAACTGGCAGCCACTCATTTCTTCTATAGGCATTGAACACTTAAGGAGCACATAGTGCGAGTTTAGTGAGAAAGCCGTTCTTTGAGCACAGCGAAAAGAACCTCATTATTATAGAAGGAAAATATTACAGGAGGTGAAATGGAATGCCAACATTCAATCAGTTAGTAAGAAAAGGACGTCAGACTTCTGTGAAGAAGTCCACAGCTCCGGCGCTTCAGAAGAGTTTTAACTCTTTACAGAAGAGGACAACAGATATGTCTTCTCCGCAGAAGAGGGGTGTGTGTACAGCGGTTAAGACTGCTACACCGAAAAAACCTAACTCTGCTCTCAGAAAGATCGCCAGAGTTCGTCTTTCCAACGGAATCGAGGTAACAAGCTACATTCCAGGTGAAGGACATAACCTTCAGGAACATAGTGTTGTTCTTATCCGTGGCGGTAGGGTAAAAGACTTACCAGGTACAAGATATCACATTATCCGTGGTACACTTGATACTGCAGGCGTTGCCAACAGACGTCAGGCCCGTTCTAAATACGGTGCTAAGAGACCGAAAAAATAATTAATTAGAATCATTTGAAGTCACAGATATAACTATTAAAACTGATTTTGTACCGGGATTCCATAGACCCAGGTTGTGGCTGCGGGTTTCTATATAGGATTTACCGAGTACGGACATACAAAATAGTTGTGTGAGTACCGATGATCTAATCGTTAGGGCAATGACCGTTGTCCGTAATTTTGATAATGATTAAGGAGGGAAGTAACGTGCCACGTAAAGGACATACTCAAAAAAGAGACGTTTTAGCAGATCCGTTATACGGAAACAAAGTGGTTACCAAACTTGTCAATAACATTATGTTAGATGGTAAGAAGGGTGTAGCTCAGAAGATCGTATACGGTGCGTTCGCTAAAATGGAGGAAAAGGCCGGTAAACCGGCAATCGAAGTTTTTGAAGAAGCAATGAACAACATTATGCCGGTTCTGGAAGTAAAAGCCAGACGTATCGGTGGTGCTACCTATCAGGTACCGATCGAGGTTAGACCGGAAAGACGTCAGGCATTAGCTCTTCGCTGGTTAACTCTGTACTCTCGTAAAAGAGGAGAGAAGACCATGGAAGACAGACTGGCTAATGAATTACTGGATGCTTCCAACAACACAGGCGCATCTGTTAAGAAGAAAGAAGACATGCATAAGATGGCTGAGGCAAATAAAGCATTTGCTCACTATCGATTCTAGAGGAGGAAAATCCATTGGCTGGAAGAGAATATCCGTTAGATAGAACCAGAAACATTGGTATTATGGCACATATTGATGCCGGTAAGACCACTCTTACAGAGCGTATCTTATACTATACCGGTGTTAACTATAAAATTGGTGATACTCACGAAGGAACTGCTACCATGGACTGGATGGAGCAGGAACAGGAGCGAGGTATCACGATTACTTCCGCCGCTACCACCTGTCACTGGACTTTACAGGAAAACTGTAAAAGCAAACCAGGTGCACTGGAACATCGTATTAATATCATTGATACCCCGGGTCACGTTGACTTTACCGTAGAGGTAGAGCGTTCCTTACGTGTACTTGACGGTGCTGTTGGTGTATTCTGTGCAAAAGGCGGCGTTGAGCCTCAGTCTGAAAATGTATGGCGTCAGGCAGATACCTACAATGTACCCCGTATGGCATTCATCAACAAGATGGATATCCTGGGTGCAGATTTCTATGGTGCCGTAGAACAGATTAAGACTCGTTTAGGTAAAAATGCAATTTGTCTTCAGCTGCCAATCGGTAAAGAGGATGAATTTAAAGGAATCATCGACCTGTTTGAAATGAAAGCCTACATCTACAATGATGAAAAAGGTGAAGACATTTCCATCACAGATATCCCTGAGGATATGGCTGATGACGCAGAACTGTATCACACAGAGTTGGTTGAGAAGATCTGCGAGTTAGATGATGACTTAATGATGGAGTATCTGGAAGGTGAAGAACCTACCGTTGAAGCTCTGAAAGCAGCCCTGAGAAAAGGAACCTGCGAATGTGCAGCCATTCCTGTCTGCTGTGGTACTGCATACAGAAATAAAGGTGTTCAGAAATTACTGGATGCTATTCTTGAATTTATGCCTGCTCCTACAGATATCGCGGCTATCAAAGGCCAGGATATGGACGGAAACGAAGTTGAGAAGCATTCTTCCGACGACGAACCGTTCGCGGCTCTTGCATTCAAGATCATGACTGACCCGTTCGTTGGTAAGCTGGCATTCTTCAGAGTTTACTCTGGTACCATGAACTCCGGTTCTTATGTACTGAATGCAACAAAAGGCAAAAAAGAACGTGTTGGACGTATCCTGCAGATGCATGCCAACAAGAGACAGGAGCTGGATAAAGTATATGCCGGTGACATCGCTGCAGCGATCGGATTTAAATTCACCACAACAGGTGATACGATTTGTGACGATCAGCATCCGGTGATCCTGGAATCCATGGAATTCCCGGAACCGGTTATCGAGCTGGCTATCGAGCCTAAAACAAAAGCCGGACAGGGCAAACTTGGTGAAGCTCTGGCAAAACTTGCCGAAGAAGATCCAACCTTCCGTGCGCATACAGATAAAGAAACAGGTCAGACCATCATCGCCGGTATGGGTGAGCTGCATCTGGAGATCATCGTAGACCGTCTGCTTCGTGAATTCAAAGTGGAGGCTAACGTTGGTGCACCTCAGGTTGCTTATAAAGAAACCTTTACCAAGAATGCTGATGTTGACAGTAAATACGCAAAACAGTCCGGTGGTCGTGGACAGTACGGTCACTGTAAAGTTAGATTCGAGCCTATGGACGCCAACGGCGAAGAACTGTTCAAGTTCGAGAGCACGGTTGTGGGCGGTGCTATTCCGAAGGAATACATCCAGCCTGTAGGACAGGGTATCGAGGAAGCTATGAGAGCTGGTATTCTGGGAGGATTCCCGGTTGTTGGTATTTACGCAAACGTATACGACGGTTCTTACCATGAGGTCGATTCCTCCGAGATGGCATTCCACATTGCAGGTTCTCTTGCATTCAAGGAAGCTATGGCGAAGGCAGCTCCGGTTCTCTTGGAGCCTATCATGAGGGTAGAGGTTACTACTCCGGAAGACTACATGGGTGATGTAATCGGTGATATCAACTCCCGTCGTGGACGTATCGAGGGTATGGATGATATCGGCGGAGGTAAGATGATCCGCGGATTCGTTCCTCTGGCTGAGATGTTCGGTTACGCAACAGACCTGCGTTCCAGAACACAGGGCCGTGGTAACTACTCCATGTTCTTCGAGAAATATGAGCCGGTTCCAAAATCTGTACAGGAAAAAGTGCTTTCAGTAAAAACAGGAAAATAATAATTAAAAACTTGCAAATATCCTTGATTTGCAATATAATCAAGGATAGCAGGTTGAATATATTGATATTCCAACCGCCTCGTTATGAGGCAACAAAAAAATAATCAAATTGCCCAGACGGGGCGCATGTGAATAAGGAGGAAATTCAAAATGGCAAAAGCTAAATTTGAAAGAAGCAAACCGCATTGTAACATTGGTACCATCGGACACGTTGACCATGGTAAAACAACTCTGACAGCTGCTATCACAAAAACTCTTTCTGAGAGAGTAGAAGGTAACGCAGCAGTAGATTTCGCTAACATTGATAAAGCTCCGGAGGAGAGAGAACGTGGTATCACAATCTCTACTGCTCACGTTGAATATGAAACAGAAAACAGACATTACGCACACGTTGACTGCCCAGGCCATGCTGACTATGTAAAGAACATGATCACTGGTGCTGCTCAGATGGACGGCGCTATCCTGGTTGTTGCTGCAACTGATGGTGTTATGGCTCAGACAAAAGAGCATATCCTGCTGTCTCGTCAGGTAGGCGTTCCTTACATCGTTGTATTCATGAACAAATGTGACATGGTAGACGATGAAGAACTGCTTGAGCTGGTTGACATGGAGATCCGTGAGCTGTTAAGCGAGTATGACTTCCCGGGCGATGACACACCGATCATCCAGGGTTCTGCTCTGAAAGCTCTGGAAGATCCTACCAGCGAGTGGGGAGACAAGATCATGGAACTGATGGCTGCAGTTGACAGCTGGATTCCGGATCCTCAGCGTGACACAGACAAACCGTTCATCATGCCTGTAGAGGACGTATTCTCTATCACAGGTCGTGGTACAGTTGCTACTGGTAGAGTAGAGGCTGGTGTTCTTCATGTATCTGAAGAAGTTGAGATCGTTGGTCTGAAAGAAGAGACACGTAAAGTTGTTGTTACAGGTATCGAGATGTTCCGTAAACTGTTAGACGAGGCTCAGGCTGGTGATAACATCGGTGCACTGCTTCGTGGTGTTCAGAGAACTGAGATCGAAAGAGGACAGGTTCTTGCTAAACCGGGAACAATCAAATGCCATACAAAATTCACAGCTCAGGTTTACGTTCTGACAAAAGACGAGGGTGGCCGTCATACACCGTTCTTCAACAACTATCGTCCGCAGTTCTACTTCAGAACAACTGACGTAACAGGTGTCTGCAACTTACCGGAAGGTGTAGAAATGTGCATGCCTGGTGATAACGTAGAGATGACAATCGAGCTGATCCACCCGATCGCTATGGACCAGGGTCTTACTTTCGCTATCCGTGAAGGTGGACGTACTGTTGGTTCGGGCCGTGTTGCTACAATCATCGAGTAATCAAATCTAAATATAGATTCGTACCGTATGGTACATTGTGTCCAAGCATAAGATGCCCGTAGAACTTAGGTTCTACGGGTTTTTCTGTTATATATAAGAAGTTATTTTGGCTCACGGTCATGCGGCATATTTAAATCATCAAGAGGTTGAACCGTTACACCCTAACAGCAGAAGACAGTGGCAGTTTTATGGGACGAGAGACGCTAACAAGGGAGGGGAGATTCTTGTATACAAACATAAATGAATGGGCTATAATAAAAATAAAAGGAGGAAATGTCATGCCAGATGATATACGGAATATAGTATATAAATTTTCCCTGCAGTTGAGAGATCTGCTGGGCAGCCGTTTATCAAAAGTAATACTTTATGGCTCCTATGCACGAGGGGATAATCATGATCATTCGGATGTGGATGTAATGATATTGGTAAAGATGACGGATGCGGAGATTAAACGGATTGAAAATGATGTATACGACATGGCTTTTGAGATAGAAATCGAAACAGGCATAGATATTTCTCCGATAATAAAGAACGAAGAACAATATGAATATTGGGTGGATACCTTGCCTTTCTACAGAAATGTAAGAGATGAAGGGGTAGTGATCAATGGATAATAAAGCAGAAGATTTATGCTTATATAGGTATCAGACAGCAGTGGAGACTTTAGAAACCGCAAAATTGTGCATGGAGAACCGGCACTATAAGGATGCCATTCTAAAAAGCTGCGATGGCATAGCATAATGCGTAAAAATGGCAAAAGTGGCGGTGAATAGCATAAGATGCCCGTAGAACTTAGGTTCTACGGGTTTTTCTGTTAATTAATTTGATACCTAGCCGGACAAAAAGTCGTTCTGACCCATCTAATAAGTGTACAAAGCAAACAGGAGATCCGGACTCCGCAAAGGGGGATGAGTATGAAGATATTATTGATAAAAAAGGCCAGGAAGCATGACAAAGCCGCATTTCAAAAACTGATGGAAGAACAGGGGCCTGCGTTATATAAGACAGCCAAGGCTATTTTGAAGAATGATGAAGATGTGGCTGATGCCATGCAGGAGACAGCCCTCACATGCTGGGAAAAAATCAATACGCTGAAAAAAGATGAGTATTTCAAAACCTGGCTGACACGTATTTTGATCAATCACTGCAATACTATTTACAGGCAGAGAAAAAGGCTGGTTTCAGAGGAATCTCTGCCGGAGGCATGGGCTCACGATGAAAGTTATGCAAATGTGGAGTGGGAAGAATTTCTGAATTGTCTTGACGAAAAATACAGGATAGTAGTCATCCTATACTATGTACAAGGGTTCAAGGCAAGGGAGATCGCGGAAATACTGGGGATCAATCAGAGCACAGTGAGAGGGAGGCTGTCTAAGGCCAGGGAGAAGCTGGGGCAGCAGTACAGCATGAGTGCAAAGCAGTCCCAAAACATGCCTGATGTTAACAAAAAAACAGTACACTGCGGATTGGAAAGGGGTATCTGATATGAAAGATTTTGATAATATGATTCAAGGACTCAGGAAAGAAACGAAAGTACCAGATGAAGTATGGACGAAGTATACGGAAACACTCTCAAACCTGCCGGATCAAACCGAAAACAGGAGATCAGATAAGAAACATTGGATGAAATATACCGCCGTAGCAGCAGCGGCAGCCATAACCGTGACAACAATCTGCTTTGCGGATCCGGCGTTTGCGGCAAAAATACCCATTCTTGGGAAGATTTTCAAACAGATCCAACAGCAGTCCACATTTTCCGGGGAATATAGTGACAAGGCTGAGATCCTGTCAAAGGAGGATGCTGACGGTACGGTGCCCGCCGATTCAAAGTACACGGTTCAGGATGCGGGCGTGACAATTACTGCATCTGAAATATACTGTGACGGACTTTCCGTATTTGTCACAGCGGAGATTGATGTAGAGCAGGGAGGGCTTGACAACATTCCGGGAAATATCATGTATCTTCAGGGCGGCTGGAAGCTCTCAGGCAGCGAAGAGGAAAATATGCTGATGAATAATAACCTGGAAGGGCATATTGTGGATGACCACACTTTTGTGGGAATGATGAAGCTGGATTTGGAGGAACAAAATTTGCAGGAAGGCGTACTTGAGCTTCAGTTTTCCATGGTGGGATATGATGACAAAAATGAAGCGGACGCAGAAGACATCTCCGCCTCCCATAAGATCCAGGGAGTCTGGAGCCTGGAACTGCCATTTACAGCGGATACTGAGGCAGTACAGGAAATACCTGTAAATAAAGAAGAAAATGGCTACCGGCTTGACAAAGTCTTTCTTTCACCTTATCAGGTCATTGCCTACACCGATGTGCCGTATACGGAAAATGAGGTCAGCCGGGAAGAGTACGAATCTGTTATGAGAGAGAAGACGGGAGGTTCGGATGATTTCGGCATTACATATGAGGAATATGTGGAACAGAACAGCAAGACATACAGCCAATGTAATACCATTATATTCAATCAGGATGGGGAGATGCTGACTCCTACAGAAGAAATATACGGAAGATCCGTGAATGCCGTACAGGGCATGGACATCACAAAACTGAAGATATACATGTTTGACGACCTTGAGTTATGGGCGCAGGTATATGAAGAAGGCGCAGAGAGCGAAGCAGTAGATCAGGCAGTTTTATCAGCGGAGATTGACCTCCCATAACGTATTTGTTGTAAAGCTTATCCCGGCATAACTTTGCTTCGGTAAACTACCAAAAATTCCTCCATTTCTTTAGTTCTTTTTTCTATTGACGATTGTCTGCATTTGGTATATAAAGGGTGAAAGATGCATGATATTCGGAAGGATAAGGATGAGATGAAACGGATAAAAAGTGTGCAGGTGCGTCATCAATATACACTGCTTCAGTGTTTTTACTGGGTTTCAAGCTGCGCGATCATGGGGTTTGCTACAGTGTTTCTCCAGTACAGGGGCCTGTCCAACACCCTTGTGGGAATGTCCATAGGCGGAGCGGCATTTATCAGCATATGGATGCAGCCATTTCTGGCCGGAGTGGTGGAAAAAGTCCGTGGGCTGAGTTTAAAGAAGATGATCCTTTTGATCATTCTGGCTGTGACAGCAGGGTACTTGTTTCTGGGTTTGGTGCCGCTTCCTAAGATGGCTATTGTGGGGGTGTATCTGGTACTGAATACCCTGTACAACTCCATAACCCCGCTGATCACAGCCATGGGCATGGAATATATGAACCAGGGCTATGAGGTGAACTTTTGCATTTCCAGGGGGCTTGGTTCTGTCAGTTATGCAGTCAGTGCCGTAGTCTTAGGGCAGCTTGTAGAACACTTTTTTCCGGGGATTCTCACCTTTGCCTTTGCAGGTATGGAAATACTCCTGTTTACAGTGGTTGTGTCTATGCAGGAGCCGGAGTCATCGGTGGTGAAGGAAGAGCAGGAGCCATCCAGCAGCGTTATCGAAATACTCAAAGGAAACAGACCGCTGCTTCTGTTTGTGGCGGGATTTGGGATCTGCTATATGACCAGTTCTATTCTGGGTACATATATGATCAACATTGTGCGGGAATTGGGCGGGACAGACGGAACCTTTGGGATAGCAGCATTTTTCTGCGCGGCAAGCGAGATGCCGGCCATGTTCCTGTGTAATTATCTGATCCGTAAGGTCTCCTGCAAGAAACTGCTGAAGCTGAGCAGTGTTTTCTTTGTGCTGCGGCCTCTGGTCATTTTTCTGGCACCTAATCTGGCGGTGGCGTTTCTTGGATTTGCACTCCAGTCCCTCTCTTTTGGAATCTTCACACCTGTATCGGTATTTTTTATCAACCAGGAACTGAAGGAGAAAGACAGAGTGGTGGGCCAGACCATATTCGGTATGGTGACCGTGGGTGTGGGAAGCTGTGTGGGTAATCTGGCAGGCGGTTTTCTCATGGATAGGATCGGATTAAAAACTACGCTGGGGCTCTGTGTGATATTTGCGGCGGTGGGATTTTTGATCACACAGAGGGTAAAGGTGGAGGACACCGGACCGAGACGCAGGATCCTCCAGATAGAAAACAGCAGGGTGGAAAAAAGGGAATACAACAGGGAAAGGGGCAGCAATGAAAGATAAAATTTGGGAAAAATGTGTGGAATTCCATGGACATGCGTGCGGTGGGCTGACCATTGGCTATAAGGCAGCACTTTATGCAGTTGAGCTTTTAGATTTAAAGACAGGAGACGAATGCTGTGTCTCAGAAGATGAACAGCTTGTATGCATTTCAGAAAATGATGCCTGCGGCGTGGACGCCATCCAGGTGATATTGGGCTGTAGCGTGGGAAAAGGAAATCTGCTCTTCCACATGTGTGGAAAACAGGCTTTTTCCTTCTACAACAGAAGCACAGGCAAATCCGTGCGGCTGGTGCTGAGGCCTCGCCCTGAGGGACTCAGCAAAGGGGAATCGTTCCGGTATTACCAGGCATGCAGTCCGAAGGAGATGTTCGATGTAAAGGAGACAAGGATTCCTTTGCCTGAGAAAGCCAGGATCTTCAAATCCATTTCCTGCTCCCGCTGCGGGGAGACTGCATCGGAAAATATGATGCACCTTGAGGGAGAAGAAATTCTCTGCAGGGATTGTTTTCAGGATTACAACAGATTTCAGGTTTGACAAAGTTGTAGCAAGCGGTTATAATGCAAGAAGAATAATAGTTAAGAAATGAGGTGTCTTTGTGCTGAGGGTTTCCGTAGTGGAGATTACAGAATAATCGAATAATCTGTAGGGATAGTATATCGTTTTTTCAGATACCCTATCCTTGTATCAGTGTACCCTGATGGCTGATACATTCGCTTACGAACCCTTATCATACACTTCAAATATATTGGAATGAATGGAAGAATACGGTCACTCCGCTGCTTTGGGCAGGGGGAGTGTTTCTGTACCTCCGTTTATTTTCTTCTCATGGAAGACCACAGAAGTCGTATACCCGTTCGGGGCGTATGTATCTGTGGTTATTTTTTTAGAGAGGAAAGATCATGAGTAATAAATCATTAGAAACAATCGGATATTATAATATATTAGAAAAATTGAGACAATGTACTTCCACAGAAAAGGCGGGAGAAAGAATTTTAGAAATGCAGCCTATCCTGTCAGAGACAGATCTGAGAAAGCAGCTTCGGGATACTACACAGGCCAGAGCCATGCTGGAACTGTCGGGGACTCCGCCTATCCCGGCTATGGAACATGTGGAGGAGTACCTGCAGAAGGCAGTTCAGGGTAATATGCTTATACCGGAGCAGCTTGAGGAGATGGGCATGTTCCTGATCGCTGTGCGGCGGCTGAAATCCTACCTGCAGAGAGGGGAGGAGGGGCGGATCAGTCTTGCTTTCTATAACCGGAATCTCATTTTTCCGGGGGAACTGCAGGAGGAAATAGAGCGCTGTATCAGAAACGGAAGAGTAGATGACTATGCATCAGCTTATTTAAAAGACATCAGGAAACAGATCCATTTTCTGGAGGAAAAAGTAAGCGAGAGGGCAGAGCGGGCCTTAAGGAGCAACAAACAGTATCTAAATGATTCATTCGTAGTCACCAGAAACGGAAGATTCTGCATCCCTGTGAAAAAAGAATGCAGGTCCATGGTTCCGGGCAGTGTGGTGGAGCAGTCTTCCACGGGTGCCACGCTGTTCATCGAGCCGGAGGCTGTGGCCAATCTCAGGGAAGATCTGGAAATATACAGGATTGAGGAGGACGCCGAGGAGCGTAAAATACTCTATACCCTCACCAATATGACTGCTGAGAGGGAGGCAGAGCTGCTGGAGGATATCCGGGTAATTGAAAAGCTGGATTTTATGTTTGCCAAAGGAAAGCTGAGTCTGGAAATGGAGGGGACGGAGCCGAAGATTAACTTGGAACATTATATGGAGCTGAAAGGCGCCAGACACCCTATGCTGGAAAAGGAGAGCTGTGTGCCTCTGGATTTCCAGATTGGCAGAGGGATCCGTGGTGTGATCATCACCGGTCCGAATACAGGCGGCAAGACCGTTGCCATCAAAACGGTGGCACTTATGAGCGCTATGGCGTGTTCGGGTCTGCATGTGCCCTGCCGTGAGGCAGATATTTGTATGCAGAACCAGATCCTATGTGATATCGGTGACGGGCAGGACATTTCAGATAATCTATCAACCTTCTCCGCTCACATTAAGAATGTACTGGACATTCTGAGACGGGTAAGACCGGACAGCCTGGTCATCATGGATGAGCTGGGTTCCGGTACGGACCCCCAGGAGGGAATGGGAATTGCCATCTCCATATTGGAAGAGCTGCGCAGAAGCGGTGCCCTATTCCTGGTCACTACCCACTATCCCGAAGTGAAAGAATATGCGGACAGGTATGAGGATGTAGAAAATGCCAGGATGGAATTTGACCGGGACAGCCTGAAGCCTCTGTACCGGCTGCGGGTTGGAGAGGCAGGGGAGAGCTGTGCCCTGTACATTGCCAAAAGACTGGGATTTCCTGATAAAATGCTGGTGTCGGCAGCCAGGGAAGCATATGGAGAAAAGAGTGAATCCCTGATTCGCACCATGAAACTGCAGGGCGGCAGCAGGAAGCTGGAGAGAATGCATGCCCCTCGTATTGAGAAGGCGGCTGTTATCAAGGATACCATGGATACAGTGCGGAAATTCACAAGAGGAGACAGCGTGACCATACTGCCGGATGAAAAGATTGGTATTGTGGTCAAACCTGCAGATAAGAATGGAAATGTTCTGGTACAGCTCAGAAATGAGAAGATCCTTCTCAGTCATAAAAGGCTGAAACTAAAGGTAGCCGCTGCAGAGCTTTACCCGGAAGATTATGATTTCTCCATTATCTTTGACACGGTTGAGGTAAGAAAGGCAAGGCACCGCATGGGTAAACACCACATGGAGGGCCTGGAGATAGAAGTGGAGGAATAAAGGGAAATCTGATATAATCCAAGTAAAGTAAAAGCACCGGGAGGTCCTTATGCAGAGGATATTAGTGATAGAGGATGATACAGATATAAACAGACTGCTGTGCAGGATCCTGACAAAGGCAGGATATGAGGCCATTGCCGCATATTCCGGAACAGAGGCGCAGCTGAGGCTTGAGAGGGAAACGCCGGATATGATCATGCTGGATCTGATGCTTCCGGGAATCAGGGGAGAGGAGATCATCAAAATAGTGCGGGAGGAGATGGGACTGCGTATTCCCATCCTTGTCCTGTCCGCCAAAACCGGCTTGGAGAACAAGGTGGAGACCATCACGTTAGGGGCGGATGACTATATTACAAAACCCTTTGAACCGGAAGAAGTGCTGGTGCGTATTATGGCTGCATTCCGTCGGTGCGGCAGTGCGGACGTGAAAAGGGAGGCCGAACCATATGGGTATAAAGACCTTATCCTGGATCAGGCATCCAGAACAGTGACAGTAAAACAGCGGGAGATTTCCCTGACAAGGCATGAGTATGATATCCTGTATATCCTGGTCCGGCAGCCCGGGAAAGTATTTTCCAGAGAAAACCTGTATGAACAGGTATGGAAAAACGGGTATTATGGGGAGGACAACACAGTCAATGTCCATGTGAGCAACATCAGAAAAAAGATAGCGGCCATTGACCCGGAGGAGGAATATATCCGCACCGTTTGGGGAATTGGATTTAAAATGGCTTAACTTTGTGTTTGCAGGTGACTGACAGTTTTCTTTATGATTTCTTTAAGGTTTCTTGAGGACTTATTAAAAAGCGGACAGTTATAATTTAGGCATATTAAGAGATAAGCTCAGGAAAGGATGTAAATGATATGACAGCATATGCAGCGGAAGCAAAAAGAGTCACGAAAAGGTACGGTAATTTTACCGCACTGGATAAGGTTGACATAACTGTAGCGAAGGGTGCGATTTATGGACTTATAGGTGATAACGGGGCGGGAAAGACTACATTTTTGAAGCTGTTGTCAGGCCATATTTATGTGGATGAAGGGGAACTGAAGTTATTTGGCTGCCACAGGCTGAAGGATATGGAGGAGCAGAGGAAGAGGACCGGAGTTGTCATTGAGGCACCGGGTTTTTATCCCCAGATCTCCGTGGAGAAAAATCTGGAGTATTACCGGATATTAAAAGGTGTTCCGGGCAAAAGAGCTGTGGATGAAGTTCTGGAACTGGTAGGACTTGCAGACAAAAGAAAGAAAAGGTGCAGAGATTTGTCCCTGGGTATGAAGCAGCGCCTGGGTCTTGCCATTGCTCTTATAGGCGAACCGGAGCTTCTGATCCTGGATGAGCCGATCAACGGCCTGGACCCCAGCGGAATCATCGAGATCAGGAATCTGATGCAGAAGCTCAACAGGGAGAAAAATATTACCATCATCCTCTCCAGCCATATACTCTCAGAGCTGGAACAGCTTGCCACAGTCTATGGATTCCTTACAGACGGAAAACTGGCGGAGCAGGTAACTGCGGAGGAGATCAAGGAAAAGTGTTCAGATTACATTGAGATCAGTGTGTCGGATCCGGAGCGCTATACGGCTGTTTTGGAGAAAAAGTTTCACACAGAGAGGTACAAAGTCCTTCCGGACAAAACCATTCATATTATGGATCCCATGATGGATATTGGCGCGTACAGCCGTCTTGCCGGGGAGTATCATATGGATATTTCCAAACTTGAGAGAAGACAGGTGACGCTGGAGGAGTATTATATGGATTTAAAGAACGGAGGACAGAGACATGCTTAATTATATAAAAAGTGAAGGATATCGTATTACACACAGCAAAGGGATGTATGCAGCAGCAGGGATCGCTTCGGGAGTGCTGGTGCTGATGAATCTGGTTTTGTATGTGAGCAATAAAAATCTGACGGACTTCCCATACGGGCTGATAAGCTTTTCAATGAATAACCTGATCGCCAACCTGCAGACATTGTTTCTCTCCGGATTTGTAGTGGCATCGCTTCTGTTTGCGGATGAGAGAAAGAACGGAACCCTGAAAAATGTGGTAGCCTACGGTATTCCGAGGGTACATAT
Organism: Blautia hominis; assembly: GCA_002270465.1. GTDB lineage: Bacteria > Bacillota > Clostridia > Lachnospirales > Lachnospiraceae > Blautia > Blautia hominis. The sequence continues at coordinate 269,561 of NQOF01000005.1, read as the reverse complement.
TTTCATAGGGAAATGTATTGTCAGTATAGTGACGGCTCTTTGCTGTATGGTAGTGATCCTGGTTTTTTATGTGGGGAGCGCGTGCCTTTTACTGGGCGGTCCGGCAGCGGAGTCTTTGGGAAAGATGGCAGGAGGCGTTGGTGCCGCGCTGCCAAGTGCTTTCGCGGCAGTCATATTGGGTGTGGCTCTGCTCACTCTTTTTGAAAAAGATATAGTGGCTATGATCGCCTGGTTTGCCGTCATGTATGTGATCCCCACAGTCTGTTATTATGCGGGGTTCCGGATTGATGCGTTAAGTAAGATCGCGGCGTGGATGCCGTGGAATATTTTCAGTCATGAGGTAACTGTCAATATGTCGGGGTATGTATGCCTGTGGGATACTCCGTTCGGGCTTGCGAAATGTATGATCGTGGGTATTGCAGGGATATTTATTTTTGGAGCAGCAGGTATTTTTGTGAGCAGGAAAAAGGAAATCTAATGCTGTGGTCCGGGATTCTTACGGATGCTGAAAAGCTTGGAGGCCGGATGCGGACGTCTTTTTCATGAGAGGAGTGTGGGGAAATTGATATATTTTGTGCTGGCTTTGCTGTGCCTGACTTCTCTGTATTTCTTTTGGCGCTGCAGAACAATGAGGGGGGCAGTCAGAAAGACCAATGAGGCTCTGCAGGAGATCAGCAGGGAGATGGAGGAGAACCGGGTGCTGAAGCTGTCTGTGCCTGACAGGGAGATCGAGGCACTTCTGGTCACCATCAATGACGCGCTCAGGAGGATACGGGAGCAGCATCTGGAGTATTCCAAAAGAGAGCAGGAGTTTCAGCGGCAGATTGAAAATATCAGCCATGACCTGCGCACCCCTCTTACCTCTATTATCGGTTATCTGGATATTATGGATAAATCCGTTCTCAGCGAGGAGGACCAGGATGCGCTGGCGGTTGTGAAACGGAAGGCGTATTTTCTCCAGCAGCTTGTGGGGCAGTTTTATGATCTGTCCAGATTTTCCGGGGAGGATTATATGCCTGCAGTGGAAAATGTGGATATTGCCCGGCTTTTGAGGGAGACGGTTGTGGATTATTATCCGGAATTGGCCGGCAGAGGGCTTATGGTTGACATAAATATAGTGGAAGGCCCCGTGAATGTCCGGGCGGACAAAGGAGCGTTGGAGCGTGTGCTGCAGAATTTGCTGCAGAATGTGTGCAGGTATGCGGGAAGAGAGTTGCTTGTACGGATGGAGACAGAGGGGGAAAAAGTGGTTGTTTCTTTGGTGAATGATGCGGAGGGGATGACCGGGGAAGAAGCGGGGAGGTTGTTTGAACGGTTTTATATGGGGGATGGTTCCAGGAATCAGGGGAGTTCGGGACTGGGGCTTACGATCGCCAGATGTTTGGCGGAGAAGATGGGGGGGACGATAAGGGCTGAGGCGGATGAGGGGGAGCTTAAAATCATATTGACGTTGTGGAGGCACACTTGAAGGGGTGTGTCTTTTTGGGTGGGGATGGGAGGGGGACGGAAAAGCATGAAGGTGGACGGGGCACTTACAAAGGCGGACGGAAAAGTATGGGAGAGGGTCCAGGGAGCATATTGCCTGTGAGCGAAGCGTTCCGCTGCCACGGAGCTAACCTGCTCCCATTTACTAACCCCCATGCCTGCCTGGCACCACCATAAATGAAACTGTTATATTGTGTAGTCTTGCCTTATCTTGTTACTGTGCTAGAATTATTATAGCGGTAATGGTCGACCGGAATTTTGGGCCTGTAGCCCGATTACTAAACTGACTTCTGATCCCCTCATTTGCACCACCATCTGTCCAGCCTTACTTGGCAAAAGGACGTACAGTAAAATGAAAATAGACAGGGGATCATGCCGTAAATATTTTGGAGAGGTGATACATATGAAAAAAGTTTACGACAATTGTTGTGGTATTGATGTGCACAAAAAGATCATGGTTGCCTGCTTTATCCATGGCAAAGAGCAGGAAATACGTGAGTTTGGTGCAACAACCCGGGAACTCCTGCTCCTTGCTGACTGGCTTTCACAGGGCGGCTGTCAGATGGCTGCTATGGAAAGCACCGCTTCTTACTGGAAACCACTATATAATGTTCTCGAAACCAGCGGCCTGAACGCGATCGTAGTCAATGCGCAGCATATGAAAGCTGTACCCGGGCGTAAGACGGATGTTAAGGATTCCGAATGGATCGCAGACCTCCTGCAGCATGGGCTTCTACAGCCCAGCTTCATTCCAAACAAAGCACAGCGGGAGCTGCGGGAACTTGTCAGCTACCGGAAAAGCCTCATCAAGGTGAAAACAGCAGAATTAAACCGACTCCAAAAAATGCTGGAAGGAGCCAATATCAAACTGTCGGGAACGATCGCCGACATTGATGGTGTGAGTGGGCGGAATCTTCTCAATGCCCTCCTCTCCGACCAGAAAGTGGATGAGACTAAGCTGGATGAGATGCGTAGGAAAAAACAGATCGCACCTAATCTCAAAGCGAGCAACGAACAGCTACTGGAGGATCTCAATGGGATCCTGACACCACTCCAAAAAAAGATGATGAAGGAACTCCTGTCACATCTGGATGAATTGATCAGGCATATCAAGAATCTGGATGATGACATTAGCGAAAATATGAATGGCGAAGAAAAAAAGGCGACTGCTGTTATCCAGGACATACCAGGGATCGCAGCTATTGGAGCACAGCAGATCATCTCCGTTATAGGGACAGACATGTCCCGGTTTCCGACAGATGCTCACATCTCTTCCTGGGCGGGCCTGTGCCCCGGGAACAATGAGAGTGCTAAAAAACGCCGCTCCGGGAGATCAAGAAAAGGAAATGCCATGCTGCGTACAACCTTGATCACCTGTGCACACGCAGCAGTCAGGAACAAAAATTCCTTTTTTTACGCGGAATTCCAAAGAGTCAGCGGTCACCGTGGCAGCAAGCGTGCATATGTTGCAGTGGCTCATTCTATGCTAAAGGCTATCTATCATATTTTAAAAGACGGTGTGGTATTCAAAGACCTTGGGGCAGATTATTATAATCAATTTAATAAAGAACGTAAAATAAATTCTTATCTGAAAAAATTAAGATCTCTAGGCTGGCAGCCGGATGCCATGAACTATATACCAGCCTAGTTTATAAAAAAACCTAAAAATGTTATAGGGGAAGTCTGCGCTTTTTTGGCTAATCGGAAGTATAGTTTCACAGTAATTCATCGGCAGGGGCCTCTTCATTAAGTAACTGGGGCAGGTGGATCTCCGCGGCGCTCCTCTGAAACATCGCTCACAGGCAATATGCTCCCTGGACCCTCTCCCATACTTTTCCTGTTTTTCTTTGGCCCGCGGGTGTTTTGGGTGGGGTATGTGGCAGGATTTGAATGTGTGTTGTGCGCTGGGATAGAATGATGTTAAAAGCTTTTGGCGGATGGGCAGGAAGTGGGGAAGATGTTATACTGTTTAAATAGTAGGTGAAGGTGTATTGTAGGTGTAGGGGGGTAGTATTAGGATTTGTTTATTGGTGAAGGGTTTTCTGCTTATAGGATTCTTTCTCTTCTTGATTTAAGAATACCTTATGGACTGTGGATATGTCTAAAGAAGACGGGCACCCACTCTTCAGTGTGTCCACACTTATGGGTACATTATAGGTAGAAAGGTGGGATTCTATAGTGGGCAGACGGTATGGGGATGGAGTGAGTTTGGGTTGAGAGAGGAGTGGAGGATTTGAAGTATATTTTGATATTGGAAGATGATGCGGATCTGGCGGCGGGAATGGAGATGGCGCTGGCTGATGAGGAGTTTTCTTTTACGGTCTGTGGGACTGTGAGGGAGGCTGAGGAGAGGATTGGGGAGAGGAAGTTTGACTTACTTATATTGGATGTGAATCTGCCGGATGGAAGTGGGTTTGAGTTGTGCAGGAGGATACGGGGCAGCAGTAAGGTGTCTATTATACTGCTTACGGCAAGGGATATGGAACTGGATATTGTGCGGGGGCTGGAGTGTGGGGCGGATGATTATATTACGAAGCCGTTCTCTGCTATGGTTTTGCGGGCTAGGATCCGGGCGCTTCTTAGGAGGACGGCACCGGAACAGGAGACGGATTATAAGAATGGTCCTTTTCGGTTCCAGTTTGCTACGATGGAATTTATGAAGGATGGGGTAACTATAGAGCTGAGCAGGACGGAGCAGAGGATTTTGTATCTGCTGGTCTTTCATCCGGGACAGATTCTGACGAGGGAGCGTTTGATGGAATGGGTCTGGCCGGATGGGACGGAGTATGTGGAGGATAACGCACTCTCTGTGGGTATCCGCCGCCTTAGGGATAAACTGGAGGATGATCCTTCCAAACCGGTGTATATAAAAACGGTCTATGGGAAGGGGTATCAATGGGAGAATGGGGTATGAGCGGGGCGTTTTGGACTGGGGTTGTGTTTTGTTTGGGAATGTTTGCCGGGGCGGGTGTTTTTGGGGGATGGTATTACAGGCGTATGAGGAGGCAGCTTGATGGGGTTCTGGAACGGCTTGACCGGGCAATTGGGGGACATTTGCAGGAGAGTAGTTTTGATGAGTCTATGGACGCTGCCATTACGCAGAGGCTGAACCAATTGGTGGAAATGTCGCAGATGAATTGTGAACAGGCGGACAGGGAGAGAAATCTGGTGAAGGGGCTGATCTCGGATATTTCACATCAGGTGCGCACACCTCTGACTAATATTATGCTCTATGCAGGTCTGCTGGAGGAGCAGGAACTGGGGGAACATGCAGGAGAAATGGCATCCAGGATTCACAGGCAGGCGGATAAGCTGGATTTTTTTATGAAAGAACTGGTGCGGTCCTCTTATCTGGAGACTGAGATGATCGCTGTACATGTGGAGAAATCTTCCGTTGATGAACTCATAGCAAGGGCATGTCAGGCTGTGGAGATGCAGGCACTGAAGAAGGAGATTGTCATAGAAGCTGTTCCCTCCCCGGAGAGGGCGTTTTTTGATATGAAATGGACGGTGGAGGCTTTGGTAAATCTTTTGGATAACGCGGTGAAATACTCCCCGGTGGGGGCTGTAGTGGGGATTCGCGCGGTTCCCTATGAGTCTTTTTTGTGTATTCAGGTGAAGGATGAGGGGATTGGGATCAGGGAGGAGGAACAGGGGCTGATCTTTCAGAGGTTTTACCGTTCGCCGGAGGTGGCGGGGGTAAAAGGCCTGGGGATCGGTCTGTATCTGGTGCGGGAGATCATAAAGAAACAGGGCGGTTATGTTAAGGTGCGGTCAGAAGCAGGGAGCGGGGCTGTGTTTTCCGTTTATTTGAGGAGGCAGTAGGAATCTGTCAAAATTGTCATATTTGAGAAAGGATGTGGAAAGCTTTCTCTGTTATATTAAAGAGGAATCATAACGATTCAACAAGTCTGCCAAATCGCTGGGCAGTGGGCAAAATAGGATTCGGCAGCTAAATGAAAATTCCGGCGGCAGGTGAATTTTGTATGCATTTTTGGCTGTGGCAGTGAGAGTGCTGAACTGTTATGAAGAATTGAGAAAGAGGAGGACTTTTCATATGGCAATACTGATTACAGAAGATTTGAGAAAATATTACCGGCTGGGGGATTCCACGGTCAGGGCACTGGATGGGATCAGCCTTAAAGTGGAGAAGGGTGAATTTGCTGCTATTGTGGGCAGGTCGGGAAGCGGAAAATCTACGCTGCTACATATGCTTGGAGGCCTGGATGTGCCCACATCAGGGAAGGTGATCGTGGACGGCAGGGATATATCTAATATGACAAAGGATGAACTGACTATTTTCAGACGCAGGAAGATTGGGTTTGTGTTTCAGAATTATAATCTGCTTCCACTTATGAATGTATATGAAAATATTATTCTTCCCATTCAGCTTGACGGCGTAAAACCGGATAAAAAATTTGTGGAGGGTATTCTGGAGATGCTGGGTCTTACGGAAAAGAAGTTCGCTATGCCCAGTCAGCTCTCCGGCGGGCAGCAGCAGAGGGTGGCCCTTGCCAGGGCGCTGGCGGCAAAGCCTGCTATTATCCTGGCCGATGAACCCACGGGCAATCTGGACAGCAGCACCAGCCAGGATGTGCTGGGGCTGATCAAAGTGTCCAGTGAACAGTTGGGACAGACCGTGGTGATGATCACTCACAATGAGGAGATCGCCCAGATGGCGGGCCGGATCATCCGCCTGGAGGATGGAAGGATCAGCGGAGGCGGAGAAGTCTGTGCAGGTGATAAAGTCAGCGGAGGCGGAGAAGTCTGTGCAGGTGATAAAGTCAGCGGAGGCGGAGAAGTCTGTGCAGATGATAAAGTCAGCGGAGGTGATGCCGTATGATAAAGGTGAACAGCCGAAGTGTCATCACATCAGTGGCTAAAACCACATATAAGGCCAACAAAAAGCGGAATGCTCTCACTGTCTTTGCGGTGGTCCTCACAACGTTTTTGATAACTGCAGTATTTGGTATCGGTATCAGTTACTGGAACGGGATCTCAGAACGTTCAGTTCGGATGAATGGGATGGATTACGATATAGAGCTGACAGAACCCAGGGAAGACCAGGTGGAAAAGGTCAGGGACATGGATGCCGTAAAGTATGCAGGACTTGTTGTCAAGTGCGGTATTGCGGAGGAATACAAGGGTAAGGCTTTAGAAAAAATGAGATTTTATTGGGTGGACCAAATCTGCTGGGAGAAACAATGTATTCCTGCCTATGAGTTTTTTAAGGGGAACTACCCTGAGAAGGAAAATGAACTGGTGCTGTCAACAGAGGCTCTTAAAAATATGGGGATCAGGGAGCCGGAGATTGGAATGGAACTGCCGCTGACATATTATGCGCTGAATTCCAATGAAGAAGATGGACAACAGGAGAATATCAATAAGACATTTAGGCTTAGCGGCTATTACAGAGACTACTCAGGCAACCAATATGGCTATGTGTCCGAGGCATTCTTTGATACAACGGGGGCAGAGCCTACAGGCTTTACCCAGGGCGCTTTGAAGATCACCCTGAAGAACCCTCTGTATTCTAAAAAGGATATAATGGACATACAGAAGCCTCTAAATCTGCAGAAGCCTCAGGTGCTTATGGCAGATGATCAGATTCTTGCAAATTTCATAAAGGTGACGGCAGGGCTTGGCGGGCTGTTAATTATGATTTTGATCAGCGGCGGCCTTTTTGTCTATAACACGCTGTATATTTCTGTCTCTAAGGATATCCGATATTATGGACAGCTTAAAACGTTGGGAATGACCTCTGTACAGTTGAAAAGGCTGGTCTATCTGCAGGCATTTTGGAATTCCTGTATTGGCATACCTTTAGGTCTGCTGCTGGGGGCAGTGGTCTCCGCCGGGGTAGTGCCTATGGCGCTTAGGCTGATGGACCCCTCACTGGTGAATGAAAAGATTGTGACCGTGTATCCGATCATTTATATCGGAGCCGCAGTGTTTGCTTCTGCCACGGTGCTGGCCGGGTGCCGGAAGCCCGCTGTTATTACCGGGGAATGTTCACCGGTAGAGGCTGTCCGTTACATAGGGCTGACAGAGGGAAAGCGTAGGGAAAAAGAGCGGGTCAGTGGTTTGAAAGATATGGCACGCAGAAATATGTTTCGGGATAAGAAACAGGCGGTTGTGATATTAGGCTCTTTCTTTGTGGCTCTGACCGTATTTGTGTGTGTAAATGCAGTTGTTAGAGGAAATGATGCCAAAAATATTCTGGATCAGACCAGTGAATGTGATATCCAGGTCAAGAATCAGACCACACTGAACGAAAATCTTCCTCTTATCACGGATGAGAAAGTGGAGGAACTCCGTTCTGTAAAGGGCGTGAAGGAAGTCAGGCCGGTGACATCCGCAGAGACTTCCGTTCCTTATCAGGAGGAGGCATTCGGTGAATATTATAAACGGCTCTACGAGTCCCGGTACTCTCCGGGAAATTATGAGGATGATATGGAGGGCTATAAAAAGGACGCAGAGGCATTTAACAACATATTCGGTATGCGTATGATCGGAATCAGCCCGGAAGAGTTTCGGAAAGTAAACCATGAGCTGGGCGGGATTCTGGACCGGGACGCATTTGAGAAAGGTGAGACTGCAGTGGCACTTGTATTTTGGGCGTCTGCGGAGGAAGCGGTGGGAAAGAAGATACGGTTTGCCCTTCCTGACAGTTCCAATCCTCAAAAAGAGTATCAGGTGACAATTGCGGCAGTGGGGGATAGCAGCCTGAATCCCGCCGAGTTTTCAGGGGGTTACACGCCGGACATTCTGGTGAGTAATGCCTTTGCAGAAAAGCTAATGGGGGATAAGCTTTATACCGAACTGGTGCAAGTGGATTATGAGGAGCCGTATTCCAAAGATACGGAGAAAGCAGTAAAAAAAGTCTTCCGGGGAGAGACGCAGATATCATTTCGATCCAAATTAGTCAGGTACCAGGAGATGAAATTATCTGAGCAGCAGGTGAAATTCCTGGGCGGTGGACTGGGTATCATTCTGGCGGTGCTTTCTATTTTGAATTATATCAACATGATGGCAGCAGGTGTTCAGAACCGGGCAAAGGAGTTTGCCACCCTGGAAAGCCTTGGGATGACGTCAGGACAGATAAAAAAAGTACTGGTCCGGGAGGGGCTTGGTTACGGGGGGCTGTCTATCCTGCTGTCCCTGGTGGCAGGACTGCCTCTGAGCTATCTGGTCTTTCAGAGCGTGACAGTATATGATATAGAATATTCCCTGCCGGTTCTCTACAATCTCATTTTATTTGCAGCTATCATTGCGGTGTGTGTGGTTGTGCCTCCTGTTATTTATCAGATGACGCAGAAGGACAGCGTGATCGAGAGACTGCGGGCAGATGGAGAGCAGTGAGGCGGACGGGCCTGTCAGAGCAGAATGTGCTGCCGGAAGGTCCGGTATTTAAAAATTTGAAGGCTGCAGGGCAATGCTCTGCAGCCTTCTGCCGTTACAGGGAATTTCCAATCAGTATGACTACCGTAAATGACGTTTCGTCGTAAGAGATACGAAGGGTTCCGTTATATTTTTCGACAGTCCTTTGCAGGCTGGTGAGGCCTACGCCGTGTTCTGATCGGTTCTTTTTATCTGAAACATATTTTCCTTTTTCTACTGTGACTGCGTTTATTTTTGCATTTTTAATCTCATAACTGAAAAATCCATTTTCTGCAATTCTGGCTTTTAGAGAGATTTTTCGTTTTTCCGGTTCCGGTATTTTCAGGCAGGCTTCAATGGCGTTGTCCAGGGTGTTGGCAAATATGGAACACAGGCTTACCTGGTCAATGGCTGTGACCTCAGGCAGGTCTATGCGGAAAAAGCAGTCAATGCTGCCGTCCGCTGCCTTGTTGTATTTGGAATTTAACACGGCGTTCAGCACACTGTTTTTACAGAAGCACCGGTTTTGAGGAGCGATCTGGGATTCTAATTCCTGAAAGTATGCATGGGCGGCTTCCTTATCACCCTGGTCAAATAAATCCCTTATTATCAGAAGATGATGGTTCATATCGTGGCGGAACCTGCGTATCTCTGCCTGGTTTCTTTCCAGTTCTTCATAATAAACACGCTGGAGCTTTAAGCTGTTCTGCTCCATCTCATGCCGGATCGTGTTTACAAAGTATTCAGCCAGATAGAGGCTGCCGATATTGGTCACCATGCAGGCTACGGCACAGGGCCATATTTTGTATGTCTCCTCAGGGGTGTAATAGGTGCACACCGTAATACTGACAAGGGAGGCAAGGCAGATGATCCCCAGCAGGATCCAGGTGTTCTGACTGTACAGTCTGCTGGCCTGGCGGACTTTGCTGACAAAGGTCTTGTAAATAAAGTACCAGAAAAGAATATGGATAAGGCCATCGGCTATGCTGACAGCCATATCCAGAAGAAAGCTTTTTCCGCCTGCAAGCCAGAGTCTCAATGAGAATTCCGATATGAGAAGATTCAGGGCAATGATCAGAGGATAAATGACTGCTGTCACAGAAAGTTTGGAGATCACGGAGCCTTTAAAACAAAACAGCATCAACAGCAGCATCCAGATGAAAGCCAGGGTCACATTGAACATATCATTAGGGTCAATGACCATACTGGGAATGAAAACACCGGATATAAAGATAAGTATATCCATAAAATATCCTTCTTTTTTCGGCAGGAAACAGCAGAGCATTCTGCAGAAGAATACAGACATAATAATATATTGTACCATATTGATGATACGCACTGCGTTTTCTATCATAAGTTGACTGTCCATTTATTTCCTCCGTTTTAACTGTTCAGTACCCTTACAGTTACAGGCAAAAACTCATGCAGAATCGCCCTTGGCGATGGGATTTTTGCTTGGCCGTGGTACACTTTCTTGCGGTCGGTGCAGTGAATGCGCAGACCTACTGAATAGTTACCCTCCGTTATCTAATGCTTCAGCATGGCACGGGCAAAGGCTATTTCCAATTCCTGGCGGAACGTCCTGCTGATCGGAAAGGCGTATTTTCCCATTATGCATCTGTCCTTTTCCAGTGTTGTCACATAGTTGAGATTTACAATGCACCGGTTATGGATCCTTATAAAATAGGAGGGCAGTTCCCGGATGACATCATCGATCTTACCATAAAAATCAATGGTCTCACCTTCCACAAGAGCCAGGACCTTCCTCCGGTCACTTTGGAAGGCAAGAGTCTGCCTGAGGGGGACGCGGATGGTTTTTGCCTTCTGCTCTATAACAAAAAACTGCTCTTTTGACAACTCCAGTTCCGCCAAAGCCTGGCTCATGACCTCGGCTATTTTTTCCTCTCTGTATGGCTTCAGAATATAATGAAAAGCGTGGACTTCATAGCCCTGGAAAACAAAGTCGGGGTGTGCGGTCACAAATATGATAATGCCTTTCATGCCCTTTTTACGCAGCAGTTTTGCTGTCTCTATGCCGTCCAGATTTCTCATTTCTATATCCAAAAATAGGATGTCCGTGTCCAGACAGGAGATCCCTGCGGTGAGTTCCTCTCCGGATGCATATTCCGCTATCTGATATTCTATGCCCTGTAGCTGTAAAACCTGTTCCAATGTTTGAGAAAGGGGTTTTCTCATCTGCGGTTGATCATCACAGATCCCTATTTTAACCATGCTGCTCCACTCCTTTTCAATCCTTTCCTGCGGTGTAGTACTAGTTCTGTCTATCTGCATTTTACAGGAAGTTGGGATGGTTGTCGATTCTTTCTGCGAACTTTACAAAATCAATGTCAAACTTTACAAGAACCCCAATGCGGTCCTTTCTCTTTTGTATTACCATTTATAGTATAAATATACGGCGGGTTTTTCCCGTAACGGTGGAGACACTGAAAAGTTACAGTTTTTATCAGCGAAAGGAGAATATTATGCTGCAGGTAGGACATTTATCAAAGAGTTACAGAACCGGGGACCAGGTTTATCCGGTGCTCAGGGATATATCATTAGATGTGGAAAAGGGGGAATTCGTGGCTGTCATGGGGCCTTCCGGGAGCGGAAAGACCACCCTGCTGAATTGCATTTCCAGGTTTATTCCCTTTGACGAGGGGGCAGTTCTGCTGGGCGGGGAGGATATCTCCGCACTGAATGAGAATGACCTGGCAAAGGTTAGAAACAGGAAGATGGGTTTTGTGTTCCAGGATTTTATGCTGCTGGACGGATTGACGGTGTTTGAGAATATCTGTCTTCCCCAGATCATTGATGAGCGGCCTATTGCCCAGATGGAATCCAAGGCGGAAAATATCTGCCGCATATTCGGGATTGATAAGATCATGCAGAAGTATCCTGCTGAGATATCCGGGGGCGAAAAACAGCGGACTGCAGTGGCAAGGGCACTTATGAACCATCCTCTGGTGATCCTGGCGGATGAGCCTACGGGAAACCTGGACAGCAAATCCTGCAGGGCGGTGATCGAGGCATTTCTGAAGGCCAGGGATACCATGCAGGCCACCATATTTATGGTGACACATGACAGCTACGCGGCCTCCTTCTGCGACCGGGTGGTAGTCCTGAAGGATGGCCGGATCAATGGGATCTTAGAGAACAAGGGAGACAGAAGACTATTTATGGATGAGCTTTTGAACACGATCCGGATACTGGGAGGGGATTCCAATGACAATGAATAAGATTATGGGAAAGCTGCGGCGTAAAAATAAGGACCAGTACACTCTTTTAGGCATATGTATGTTTCTCTCCGTGTTGCTGGTGACTTCCTTCACACTTATGTATTTTTCTCCCACGGTACAGGAATTGCTGCCACAGGGAGGAGATACAAGAAAGCTGTCATGGCTTATGATGGGGGTCACGTTTTTAGGATGTACGGTTTTTACTTTCTATGGAACAAATTTATTTTTCCGGCACAAAAGCAGGGAAATAGGTGTGTTATTGGCTCTGGGGGAGCAAAAAAGAAAACTCGGAAAGTGTCTTGCCTGGGAGGTGGGAATTGTTGTCATAAGATACGCAGCCGGGGGGATCGTGCTGGCTGTGCCGGTCTCTTACCTGATATGGAAAGGGTTTGAGGCACTTATCATCACTTCAGCCGGGATGAAATACCGGATAGGTATGGCAGGACTGGCGGTTGGTATAGTATTTGCGCTTTTCCTGATCCTCTGTATCTTTTTACTGGGGATGCGCTTTATCCGCCGGGTCAATATCATAGATATATTAAATGAACAGAGGAAGACAGAGATGGTAAGGGAGGTAAAGCCATGGACAGGAAAAGTCGGAATCGCTCTCATACTTATAGGGCTTGTACTGGCTATGGCAGTACCCGCAGTCTGCATGAGAGTATTTCTCTTTGTCATGCCGTCTTTTTGGAATATTACCTATGGTATCAGCGCTGTTGGACTTTATCTTTTTATGCTGAGTGCAGTGGGACGCACAAGCAGGGGGAAAAATCCCAAAAAGTATTATAAAAATATTGTGTCAGCGAACCTGATGCGTTTTACAGCCAGGCAGACCACGAAAAATATGTGTGTGATCACACTGCTGGTTTTTGTGTTCCTTTTGTCGGCTTTCTGGGGAGCCATGTATTACCGCTCCGCTTATGCCGGGGGAGAAGGGGCGCCATATGATTATTCCATGCATTACCCATCCCGGGAGGAGCAGATCACAAGAGATGACATATTTGAGCTGGCCCAAAAGTATCAGGTGGATATAGAGGACTATGAGGAGGCAGAGGCAGTTGTGCTGCTGGTGGATTATAAGAAGCGGGATTTGACGGACGGCGGAAAATATGTGGATCTGAATTCCAGGAAGCTGGTTTCTTTTGTATCTGCCTCTGATTTTTCCAGGATCGCGGGGCGTAAGACGGAAGTGAAGACAGGGGAGTATAAAACCATTGTCCCCAGCGGGTATCATCCTTCCATATGGGTGAAGCCTGACTGCCTGCTGACGGTGGAGAACAGGGAGCTGTCATATAAGGGAACGGAAGAATTCGACAACCTGACGGAAACCAGTGATCCTTTTACCTTTATCCTTTCCGATGAGGATTATCAGAGTTTTGCAGGTGCGGCAGCAGGACCGAACAGGGAAAATCTGGTTTTCTTCCGGGTGAAGAATGTATACGACACATATGATTTTGCCAGGGAACTGAAAAGAGAGTATATTGCCCATGCAGGGGAATTGTCTGACCATTTTGCATTGTATGACGCGTATGAGGAGGAGCGTGCCTTGGAGCAGGGCACCGAATATTTTTACAGCGGGGAGGCCGGGCTTTCTGAAGATAATCCTGACCTTATGGAAGACTGGAAATACGCACCTTTTTTCAAAGTGCTGGTTAAGGCGGATGCCATGCAGATGGTGGCAGTCTTTGTGCTTCTGAGTGTGTACATTGCTGTTATTTCACTGGCCGCTGTTGGGGTCATGACCTATGTGAGGAGTGTGACCATCGCAATGGACAACCGGCAGCTCTTTAGTGACCTTGGCAGACTGGGAGCCGACAGAACCTATATAGAAACAGTCATACGCAGACAACTGCGGAGGATTTTTACCTACCCGACAGCTGCGGGGAGTGTTATTGTGCTGGTGTTTTCTATGCTGCTGATCTATTTCAATGACATGCATCTGGATGCCGCTGAGCTGCGGTTATTTGTAATGGAACTGGGGCTGATCCTGGGCGTAGGGGTGTTTATGTATGTGATGTACAGGGTGTCACTGCGGAGGATGGAGAGGATTGTATTATGATAGTGGGAATTCTATTAGAATACATTCCGCTGATTGGGCGGAGGAAAATGCAGCAGAAGATAAGGCTTTATTCATCCTTTATATAAGGTGAGGAGCACTTTGTGCTTTATATTCCATTTTAATTCTGATATAATTAAGAAAATCGGAACTTCAGGAGAAAAATGTGAATATCAAGTTAGAGAAACATACAATGACAAATTCAGTATTCTTGCATCTTTTTCCGGGTGTTGTAATAATACTAATTTATATCATGATCGTACACCTAGTAACTAAAAATGGATTTCCTAATGATACAGCAATGTATATTACGGATATTATAGGGCTGGTGCCGGTAGAACTGGGAATTTTACTGTATGTTACTAAGAAAAAAACGGGGACTTACAATATAAAAACGCTGTTCCCTTATCTTGAGAAGGCAGCTGTAAAAGAATACGTTGTATTTGCTTTGATCATGGCAGCTTGGGCACTTTTGGTGAGTGCATTAATGGAACCATTAGAATTAATGATACAGGATAATATTTTTTCTTTTGTGCCAACAGAATATATAATGGGTAGCTATGATATTACTACGTTTTCAGAAGATAAGCTGATCCTGACAGGCTTATTGGGTATAATCGCAAATGGATTTATTGCTCCTATATTTGAAGAGTTATATTTTCGCGGATATCTCTTACCACGTATAAATTTATCACCTATAAAGGCAGCAGTAGTAAGTGCGGTATTATTTTCTGTTTATCATTTTTATTCACCGTGGTATTTTATTAGTCGAGTTCTGATGATGATACCTTTATACTATTGGGTGGAAAAAAAGAAAAATATTAGATTTTCAATACTGGCGCATATTATATCAAATGTAGTTACATCTGTCTCGTTTTTACTAAGTATAATGTGAAACTAAGAAGGAGAATCCTTTAATGAAACTCACTACGAAACATATTATTACATTCCTACTTTTCATTGTTATGGCACTTAGTTTTACGGCCTGTCAAGGAAATGACACTATGAGTGATACATTTCCCAATATTAAAAAAGATGAAATCCCCGATATTTTGGAGAAATCAGTTGGTACTATAGGTAATGCCTTCTATACAAAGGGGACTTCATCGGAAGAGAACGATTATGATGCTTATTTTAGTGTTATTTTTAATGATACAAATGAAGGTGATTATAATGAGTTGATAGCACATTATAAGTCCACTTCTACGGGGACAGATGAAGAGAACATGTTGCTTTATGACTGGGGACGTCTTAAAGTTCTCTCTGAAAATGAGTCAATTTCTGTAGAAGCATATATCAAGTAAATTCGTATTAGTAGATTAAAAAAAGTAGTTTGTCTACAGTCTGAGCACTTTGTATCAAAAGATACAAGGTGCTTTTTACGTCCTCAAAATATGATATAATCAAAAAAGAAAAAATTTCACATTTTCTGTAACGAAATCTCCATTTCCCGGATATATGAGTAAAGAGAGGTGAGGAAAAGATGTTAGACATGGATGTCATTTACAGGGAATACGCAGATTCCATATTCCGTTTTCTGATGACCCTGTGCGGTGAGGCGTGTACAGCGGAGGAGCTGACCCAGGAGACTTTTTACCAGGCAGTGAAGTCAGCTCATAAATACGACGGGACCTGTAAGGTGTCTACCTGGCTCTGTCAGATCGCAAAACACCTGTGGTACCGGGAGCTGGACAAGAGAAAGAGAAAGGGAACATCCATGCTGGAGGAAAGTATGGTTTCCGACAAGGCCGGGCCGGAGGATGAACTCTGTATCAGGGAAGAGAAAATGGACGTGTTTAAAAAGGTGCATATACTGGATGAGACTGCAAAGGAAGTGGTCCTTCTGCGGATAACGGGTGCTTTTTCTTTTCAGGAAATAGGAGAGATATTCGGTAAAAATGAAAACTGGGCGCGTGTGACTTTTTACAGGGCAAAGCAGAAAATTGTGAAAGGAAGGTAAGACTATGAAGTGTGAGATTATCAGGGATTTACTTCCCAGTTATGTGGACGGGCTGACCAGCAGGGAGAGTGACAGAGCGATTGAGGAGCATTTGAAGGGCTGCAGGGAGTGCAGGGAATACATGGATGAGATGAAGCAGGAAGTGCAGAAACCGGATGTTATCCAGGCAAATAAGAGAGCCATAAAGCCGTTTAAAAAGGTGAAAAAGTTCCTCTGGAAAGCAGTGGGGCTGACAATCCTTATCTGTGCCCTTGTCTTTGGAGGTATCACCTATTACTATGGTAAGAGCTGGAATGTGAAGGCCGGGGATGTAAAGCTTTCAAAGGAATACATTGGAAAAATAGTGACGATCAGCTTTGCTCCAAAAGATAAAAATATTCGTCTGTACGCCGAGACGGAACCGGGGGACCATAACGTGATAACAGTCAGGGCCGCCAGAGTGAACCCTTTAAATAAACCAATCCACAGAAACGCTTACTGCGGCTATACCTTTGTGGATGAGGAGACAGTGCTTACACCGGAGGGAAAGAAAGAGCAGATTTCAAATGAGGATGTTCTGAAGATACAGTATGGAGATAAGACGGAAGAGCTCAGCCTGAAAGAGCTGGCAGAGGAGGCCTGCGGGGAGAAACTGGCATCATCCAAGGATGTAGAGATGACTTACAAAAAAGCGGACAATGGCATTGTTGCCATGGAGTTTCAGCCAAAACTTCAGGGACTTACCCTGACAGCAGAGAAGAATGGGGATTATGATTTTGAGATCATAGAACACTATGACGAGACAGGAAATCTGCCGGAAAACAGGGGGGTATCCTGCGGTTATACATTCCTGGACCGCAATACCATACTGGGTGCAGACGGGGAGGAAGTGGAACTGACCGGGCAGGAAGTGATCACGGTGAAATACAGGGATACCACAGAGGAAATTTCCATAAAAGAACTGGCAGAAGCAAGTGATCAGTAGCGGGCAGGGAGAATATCACCGGAGGAGAAATTACCGGTGATATTTTTCTGTACATGTAAAGTTACGCTTCTGACCGAATGGAGAACCAGTCAATTTCTGCAAAATATCACGTCAAAACCATGCAAATGTGATACAATACTACTGTATACTGTCGATGCGGAAAGGACATTATTCCAAAGGAATCTGGTATAAACCAATAGGAGGTAGAGAAGGAGAACGTATGGGTGAGAGATGTACTTGGTGTGAGGATAACGGGATTTTACAAAAATATCACGACGAAGAGTGGGGAATCCCCCTTCATGATGACAGAAAACAGTTTGAGTTCCTTATGATGGAGGTCATGCAGTGCGGACTGAACTGGAATATGATGCTGAAAAAGCGGCACATATTCCGCCAGTGTTTTGACAACTTTGACTATAGGAAAATAGCCGTGTATGATGACAACAAGATCCAGGAGATCATGGACACACAGGGGATGATCCGTTCCATCCGGAAGATCCAGGCCGTCATCAACAATGCCAACCGGTTTCTGCAGATCATTGAAGAATTCGGCAGCTTCGATACATATCTATGGTCCTGGACAGAGGGGAAGACCTTTGTATACAGAAGCCACCAGAACGAATGGGTGGCTAAAAATGAATTGTCCGATGCGGTGAGTGCAGATTTAAAGAAAAGGGGATTTAAATACCTGGGCTCCATCACCGTATATTCTCATCTGCAGGCCTGCGGGATGATAAATGACCATAGGGAAGGATGCTTTTTATACCGTGAAATATGTGACAAGTACCCGGTAGCATATAAAGACTAAGTGTGCCGGACCTTGTTTACAGACGGCCCATGATAAGTATTACCGGACGGATGGAGCATCTTCCCGTGGGTCTGTTTTTTAGTCCTTCCGGAGACTTGTATCGACATTTGCCCCTATAAATGTTAAAATGAATTCAGGTTTTAATGCAGCGCAGGAGCGGGGTGAACAGGTAAATGAAAATAAAAAAAACGGTTCTGGCAGCCCTATGTTCTGCCATAGTTTTGTCCGGATGCGGTGGGGATCAGCAGACTGACACGAAGGCGGAGGCAGCCTTTGACAAGCCGCAGTATGAGTGGGGAGACATAAGCGGTGAAAAGCTGGTCATCTGGGGGATCTACCCGGAGATGGAGCGCACTTACCTCACTAAGGCCTTTGACCGCTACAGGGAGTTCACCGGCAATGAACTGGAGATTGTACAGATCCCCAAGGAGGAGTTTGAACAACAGGTACTGTCAAGCGTGGCCGGGGAAATTGAAAAGCCCGATATCCTGCTGAGTTACGGAGGGACCAATGTTGAGGCCTTTCATCCCGATGAAAATTTTTACGATTTTACGGATGCTGTCTGGGTGGATGACCTGACGGACACTTCCATAAACCAGACGGTTTATAACGGCAGGGTGATCGGACTCCCTCACTGGGAGGCGTCCGTATCGGGCACCTTATACAATAAAGAAATCTTTGAGAAATACCATTTGGATATCCCGGAGACCCAGGAAGAGTTTATGCAGGTCTGCGAAACTCTCCTTCAACATGGGATCACTCCGCTGTATCTGCCGGGAAAAGAGATTTCCATGCTTCTGTACCAGTTTCCTATGGATTACCTGGTGGAGGACGCGGACATTCTGAACGGACTCAATGAGGGCAGCCTGGGATATGACAGTCTGCCGCAGATGAAGGAGGTTGCAGAGTGGTATAAAACCATGGCTGAAAAGGGATATTTTGGAGTGACTTACCGGAGTGATGACTGGGGCGGTATGGATGAGGCTATGAACAGCGGGAAATATGCCATGATGTTGTGCTGGGATACCTGGCTGTATACAGATTTCACAGGGGATGCCTCCGGATTCGGAATCATGCCTGCTTTTGTGGGGGTGCCTGAGGAGGGTACCTTTGAAGGTCCAAACCTTGGCCTCTTTATAGTAAATAAGAACAGTGAACGGCTGGATGCTGCGCTGGATTTTATCACATTTCTGGCAGACCCTTATAATTATAATGCTGTATTTGAAGGCATATATACAGCTCCTGTGTTTAAAAACCAGGTGGCAAGTATCTCTACACCCCAGTATCTTGAGGCAGAACGCCTAATCGAACGGCATTACCGGGATTCCACCGCATGGCTGCGGATTCGCGGGTTCTCCCAGATGGATGCCTCCTGTATCCTGGAATATATGGATGCCGGGGAGCAGGAGACAGCAGAGGAATGCCTGGAGAAGATGGAGGCGCTGAGACAGGAGCGCCTAAAATGCAAATAAGGCGAGGGGGAAATCTCGTGGGGAATAAGAAGACGGATATCCGGAAAAGGATAACATTTGTGACCATAGGGGCAGCCTTGCTGGCCGTGATCTTGCTGTTTTCAGCTTTTGCCTTCAGCTATATCAAAAAATTTGACCAAACCATCAAGGAGGAAAACCAGGCACACCTGGCAGAGGTTGCTGACCATATTGTATCTTATATACAAAATGTGGTACAGGACACCCAGGTGTCCCTGGAGACAGCCGGAAATGCGCTGCTCGCCATACCGGAGGACAGAAGGCTGCCCTATCTGCAGGATATGGCAAAGAGACATAAGTTTGCCTATGTGGGATACGCGGAGGCGGACGGCATGCTGTGGGCCACAGAAGCTTCCAGGGACGGAGATATCTCCCATGAGGCTTATTTTCAGTCGGCAATGAAGGGAGAGAGCAAGATCAGCGGTCTTGTTAGACACATCCTCACAAACCGGGCAGTATCCGGTATTATGATGAGCGTCCCCTTTAAGGATGGGTCCGGGAAACCGGCAGGTGTTCTGGTTGCCATGCTGGAAGCATCCAGGCTTCAGGAAGTGCTGGGGATAGAAAGCTACGGGGGAGAAGGGTACTCCTATATCATAGACACAGAGGGCAATCTGGTCCTTCACAATAAGAGTATGGATTACAACAATTTTTTCCGTGTCCTGCAGAATGCCAAGATCAAGGAGGGAGCAAGTCTTTCCCGCACAGAGGCGGATATGAGGGCAGGGAAGTCCGGCATGATCCTGTATGAGCAGCTGGGGACCAGCCGGTATGCTTATTATTGTCCTCTGGGGATGAATGGCTGGACAGTTGTCAATATTGTCTCCAAAGAGGCCATTACTGCCAAGACAGACCTTCTGACCAGGGAACTGGCAGCGATCAGTGTTGCAGCCGGGATCGTGTTCCTGGCACTTCTCGCAGCAGCGGCTGTACTGTGGGCGGTATCCCAGAGCCAGAGACATGCGGCAGAGACAAAGTCAGAGTTTCTTGCTAATATCAGCCATGAGATACGGACCCCCATGAATGCCATTGTGGGCATGGGAGAGCTTTTGATGCGCAGCGCGCTGAACGAGAAACAGAAGGAGTATGTGCGCAGTATCCTGAATTCGGGAAAAGGACTGCTGGCCATCATCAATGATGTTCTGGATTTTTCTAAAATAGAGTCCGGGAAATTTACGATTCAAAGTGAGGCATATAAACCAGAGGAAATCCTCTATGACCTGATGTATATGGCTGCCATAAAACTGGAGGATAAGCCGGTCCGCTTTTTGATCGATGTGGACCGATCCGTGCCGGCCTGCCTTACAGGGGACGCTACGCGTGTCAGACAGATCTTAGTGAATCTGGTGGGAAATGCCGTCAAATTTACAGAAAAGGGGTACATACGGCTTACGATCCGCTGCCGCCGGGAGGGCGACAGGACCCGGGTTACCATGAAAGTAGAGGACACGGGGATTGGTATCAGAAAACAGGATATGGACAAGCTATTCATCAGCTTCAGCCAGATCGACACCAAATACAGCCGCAGCGGGGAAGGTACAGGATTGGGTCTTGTGATCACCGGTGCTCTGTGCAGGATGATGGACGGAGAGATCCGGGTGGAGAGCGAATATGGAAAAGGCTCTGTGTTTACAGCCAGTATCATGCAGAGGGATGGGGGCGGAAGGCCTCTTATGGAGCAGGAGTATCCAAGGGACAAGGGCGTACTCATATTAGACGAGGAGCCTTTTATGGAGGAATATTATGCCGGCTGTCTGAACTGTATGCAGGTGCCCTACAAGATCTGCGCGGTATATGAAGAGTTTGAACAGGAGTTGGAGAGCGGAAGGTATCCATATGCCATGGCAGACAGGAACACGGTCCTCGGACTGGCACACAGGAAGGTACCGGAGGGTGTATTTGTGATAACCCTGCTGAAAATACAGGAACATACACTGATGTCAGAGCAGGCACAGGATCTGACTGTGTTTGTGCCCCTCTTTGGGATACAGTGCCCGGCATTACTGAAAAAGCTGGCAGAAACCGGACCTGCATCCGGGGCAGCGCCGTCACCGGACAGCCTTTCCGGTTATCCGTATACCAGGGTTCTGCTGGTGGATGACAATGCTTTGAACCTGGAGATCGCGGAGGAGCTGATGAAGCCTTACGGAATGCAGGTGGACTGTGCGCACTCCGGCCAGGAGGCAGTGGATGCTGTTTTGGCCCGGACATATGATCTAGTCTTCATGGACCACATGATGCCCGGTATGGACGGCACGGAGGCGCTGAAAAAGATACGCACCCTGCCAGACCAGCGCGGCCGCAGTGTTCCTGTGGTGGCGCTTACGGCCAACGCTTCCAGCAGTGCCCAGGCTATGTTCCAGGCCCAAGGCTTCAGCGGCTTTCTGGCAAAGCCCATTATGATACAAAAACTCAATGAGATTTTGGAAAAATGGCTGGCTCCTGTGAATGACCGTAGAAGAGCAGAACAACATGGCCTGCATGAGGAATCTCATGGATCTTGCTAAGCAGCCAAACGGGCGCGGAAAAACGGGAACCGGCATTTCGGTGTGTGATGCACCTTTTAGGGATTGCCGGTTCCCGTTTTTGTGAGTTTTATCTGAAAACATGCGCCGCCGCCGGGAGTATCCAGCAGTATCAGACGGCATTTTAACTGATGGGCCAGTTCACTGGCAATGGACAGCCCCAGTCCGAAGTGTTCTTTCTTGCTGCGGGAGGGGTCTGTTTTGTAAAAACGACGGAATACAGCCTCTTTTTGGTCATCCGGGATGCCCGGTCCATGGTCTGTGACGGATAAGGTGATGTGGCGTCCGGACTGACAGGCTGCCAGCTCGATCACAGGTTTCTCCCCTGACAGGGGTTTTCCGTAAGTCATGGCATTTTCCAGCAGGATGGATAATAGCTGGTATAAGTACGCCGGATCAGAGAGAACAGGGGGCAGGATGTCATCCGGCATATGAAGCTGCAGGGAAATGCCCTTTTGCCGGCATACAGTCTCGAAGGATTCAAAGAGCCTGAGCAGCAGGGCATCTGCCTCCACTTCCTCCAGTTTTTTTGTGAGGGTTCCCGATTCTGAGGAGGCCAGAAGCAGCAGGTCACGGATGAGTTTTCCCGCCCGGCTGCATTCCCGCCGTATAATGCCTGACATGGAGGCTGCCTGCTCAGGATTCTCCTCTATGACAGAGGCGCTGGTCTGGATGACAGACAGGGGAGAACGGAGTTCATGGGAGGCGGCGGATATAAAGTCTGTCTGTCTCTGCTGGTATTCCGCAATAGGCTTCATAGCACGCCCGAGAATCAGCCGGGCAGTCAGATAAAGGGCCGCGAATCCGGCCAGGTCCAGCAGTAAAAAGAAGACTCCAAGGGAAAGGCCCTTTTCCCCCAGTTCTGTGATATCCTGCAGCAGCACCAGGGATTTGTAAACGCTGCTGCCGGGCATCTGTATGACGATTGCCTGATAGGTGTCCCCAACTTCTCCTTGGATATGCATTACGGAAGTCTTCTGCATGGAGTTGGAGAGCGGACGGCGGCTGATATCCACGTTTTCATTCAATGCCTGCTTCTTAGCCTTTTCAATCAGTGTTTGCCGGCTGGTGGCGGGTTCCCAGGAACCGGGAAAAAACAGGGGGATAGTATTTTCTTCTATATGAATGATCAGCTTATTGTCTGCCTCCATCACAGCGAGCCAGTTGTCTGAGAAATTGATATCTGCCTCCAGTTTATTGGAGAGTTCCAGCAGATAGTTCTGGAACAGGTTTTCCTGCTGGGCCTGGTACAGATGGTTCTGGTATACCCAGACGATCAGGAAAATGACAGTCAGGATCAGGCTGGTGGTTCCTGCAAAGAGCAGGGTCAGACGTCTGCGGAAGGTAGTCAGCATGGCGGACACTCCAATCGGTAACCGATGCCGTGTGCGGTTGCGACCTGGACACGGCTTTTCAGTTTTTTCAGTATTTTGCGGAGATAATAAATATAAGTATCCAGATTTCCGTCCTCCACCTCCCCGTCAGGTCCCCATACCCTGGAATACAGCATTTGCCTGGAAATAGTCTGCTCCGGGTTCTGCATAAAATACTCCATCAGCATGGATTCCCTGCGGGAAAGCTGCTGGGTATAGGCCCCGCAGGTCAGCTTCAGTGTTGTGGTATTGTACACCAGATCTCCGTATTCCATATTCCGGTGGTCTTCAATCGGCTGGGGGCGTCTGACCAGTGCACGGATACGGGCCATCAGCTCTTCAATGTCATATGGCTTTACAATATAATCATCGGCTCCGCAGTCCAACCCTGCAATCCTTTCCGGCACTGCATCTATGGCTGTTGCCAGGATGACGGGGGTAGTGATCTCATTACTTCTTATGAGTTTTAGAAGAGACAGCCCATCCATTCCCGGCAGCATCCGGTCTAAAATGATCAAGTTGTAGACAGGCTGCAGTGCATAATAAAGCGCGTCTGCTCCGGTCAGGCAGATATCTGTCTGGTATCCCGCTTTTTCTAAAGAAATTTTCAGCACATGGCAAAGTTCCTGGTCATCCTCTATCAATAAAATCCGCATTAAAAATAATTCCTTTCTTTATTGCAGCAATCATTTTCCATTATTACATACATTTTTATCTTGCTGCAATTGGTATATTACTATTCAAAGACCCGCAAAAAGCGCAGTTCTGCCAACAATAACATTATTAGTAACTGTTCAGTACCTTCACAGTTACAGGCAAAGATCCATGCAGAATCGCCTTTGGCGATGGGATTTTTGCTTGGCTGCGGAATGCTTTTTTACGGTCAGCGCAGTGAATGGGCAGACCTACTGAATAGTTACCATTATTATACCATTCATTTCTCAAAAAAATCTTTAAAAATTCCTGGGGTTCTTAAAAGTCTTTTTGAGATTTTCCTGGTATTCTGGTAGATGAAGGGGCCGGAAGCACCGGCAGAGAGGAGTTATCATAAATGAAATGGAGAAAAATACTGGCCGCAGGGATGGGTCTTGTACTGGCTGCAGGACTGATGTCCGGATGCGGAGACCAAAAAAAGGAAACAGGCAGCGGAAAGAAAGATGACCAGGAAAAAGCTATGGGGCGCTATGTGGAAGAGGATTTAAAGCCGCCTGTACAGGACGGGGAAACCCCTCTGGGTGCATATAAAAAGGATGGGATACTCCATTTGTATACTTCGGGCGCCAGCCAGGATTCGGGTACAAAATATTATTCCTATCAATATCAGGATGGACAATGGTCAGAGGCCCAGGAGGACGCGGGATTGACTGCCATGGGCTCTGATTTTTTTCTGAATTATCTGGGGTATGGGCAGGATGGGAGTGTGTACGCAATGGGGACACCGACAAACCCAACGGAAGCGATGCCCTATGGAGGGCATATATTTAAGAATACCCAGGATAGCGATACATGGGAAGATGTTACCCCTGAAAACCTTACAAAGGCTGATGAAAATGGTTATGCTGCTAATGTTACTGATGTGGACGCACTGGCAGACGGAAGTCTGTGTGTGGCAAACGGCAGTACAGGACAAGCCGAAATCTATAAGGATGGAGAAAAAGTCTTCTCTGCTGATATGGAACCAATGATGTCAAACTTCCAGAACACCATCGGCACCTCACAAAACAGGCTGGCTGTGACAGCAAAAGATGGAAAAAGTATTACTTTTTATAACACAGATGATTATTCGGAGACAGGCAGTGCAGCGCTTACAAAAAAAGGAGAATCCTTTAACCTTGCCCCAGGTGCCGACGGAACATGGTACTGTCTGACGGAAGGCGGGATTGTACGTTTCCAGGAGACAGGGGATCTTATGGAGACCCTGCTTGACGGTTCCTATGGAAAGATGGGAGCTACGGGAATTAGCGTTGTATCATTCTTTAGCGGGGATGATGATGAGTTTTATGCTCTATATAATGAGTACGATAAAGGAGGCCTGTTCATGGCCCGCTATACTTACAATAAGGATATGCCGGTCTCAGCGGATAACACGCTTACGGTCTATGGGCTAAAAGAAAATAAGACCGTACAGCAGGCCATCAGTCTGTTCCAGACCCAGAATCCTGACGTAAGGGTAGATTACAGCTATGCAGTGGGAGAATACGAAAAACCAAGCTCCGATGATATCCGCAATCTGAATACAGAACTTTTGGGCGGAAACGGAGCCGATGTGTTGATCTTAGATAGTCTGCCGGTGGATTCCTACATAGAAAAAGGAGTTCTTGCGGACATCAGCAGCCTGAAAGAGGAGCTGGTAGAAGACGGCGGTATGCTGGAGAATGTGGCAGCAGCTATGGAAAGAGACGGAAAGGTTTACGGACTTCCGGCCCGTATGGGACTGCCGGTCATGGCTTCCAAGGATGACAGCGGCAAGGTGCTTGAGAGTATTGAGGCACTGACTTCTTACCTGGGTGAAAATCCGGAGGCGCAGGTACTGGGAGATACCGTACACACCAATGCTGCAGAGACTTTACTTGCTGTCATGTATGAGGAACTTGTAAAAGAGGATGGAAGCATTGATGAAGAGAAGATGGCAGAGTTTATAGATGACTATCTGCAGATCTGCAAAAACATGGATACACAGAGTCTGGAAGAAGCTTATGGATATGATCCTGGAGACACGGAGGATCGGAATATATATTTCTCTGCAGGATATTTTACCGGCTATGAAGACGGGAACGTGACGTTATGTGAGCTGCAGGGATACAGCAGTATGATGTATCCGGTCTATAGTATCAAGAAAGCGGGAATCGAACCAAAGGCAGTCAAAAATTACTATGTTCCATATACAATAGCAGGGATCAATGCGTCAACCAAACAGCAGGAAACGGCTGAACTGTTTATCAAAGCACTGATGTCTGATGATGTGCAGGGCAGTGAGACCTGGGACGGTTTTCCTGTTACGGAGAGTGCGTTCAATAATATGATAGCATATGCAGACACGGACGCAGCACAGAAAGATAAGGTTAGCAGTTCCTATAAAGATCCAAAAACAGGGGAGGATGTCATGGATGAGTATGGAAATGTTGACGGACAGTCGGTGCAGACCTATCTGGATCTGATCCGCACGCTGGATCAGCCGTTTATTCCAAACCAGACTTTGTTTGACACGGTCCTGGAGGAAATGGAGAAATGTTATGAGGGTACAGAGACATCTGCGGAAGCGGCAAAAGCCATTGTCCAGAAAATGGACACCTATTTGTCAGAATAAAACAGCATATGCATTTCTGGCTCCCAGTCTGCTGGGTCTGCTGGTCTTCGTCCTTCTGCCTTTCGGGGATGTGATACGCCGTTCCTTTTACCAGGCAGTGGGAGGACTGTTTGTAGGGGTGGATAATTACAGGCAGGTACTGGAAAACAGTGCCTTTAGGCAGGCCCTTGGCAATACGGTGCGTTTTCTCTGCATCTGCCTGCCTCTGCTTCTGGGATTGTCATTTCTGGCTGCTATTTTCCTAAACAGTATCACCGGGTTTGCCAGGATACTGCGGGCAGGATTTCTCCTGCCCATGGCAATCCCTGTGGCGTCGGTTGTTGTCTTCTGGAAACTTTTGTTTGACCAGAAGGGCGTGGTCAATCAGATCTTGGAAACACTGCATCTGACAGGGCAGGACTGGATGAATACGGGGTACGCTTTTTGGATCTTGGTGGGTTCTTACTTATGGAAAAATATGGGGTACGATATTGTACTGTGGATCGCAGCTCTGTCCGCTATTGGGGAGGAACAGTACGAGGCGGCCAGAGTCAGCGGCGCCGGTGCATTTCAGTGCTTTCGCTATATTACGCTGCCGCAGATGAAAAGCAGTGTCTTTCTCATTGGGGTCCTGTCCTTTGTGAATGCGTTCCGGGTGTTCCGGGAGGCGTATCTGATCGCAGGGGATTATCCCCATGAAAGTATATATATGCTGCAGCATTTGTTCAACAACTGGTTTACAAAGCTGGATATACAAAAAATGAGTGCTGCAGCGGTTTTGATGGCAATTGCAGTGAGTGTGATCCTGGTATTGGTGGAATGGTGGAATGAAAGGCAGGAGGACCGTGGATAAGAAAAAGACAGTGCGAACAGCAGTGCTGACCATATTCTGCCTTCTGTTCTGGGTACCTGTGCTTGTCATGCTCCCCAATTCTTTTATGGGGGCTGAGGAGCTGAAAGCATCTTACGGCGGAGTGTTGGGAGGAGGTACGGAAGCGGTCCGTTTGGAACTGCTTCCCGTTTATCCAACCCTGAAGCCATATGTGGAACTTCTGCTGGATTCGCCGGATTTCTTTGTTATGTTCTGGAATTCCGTTAAGCAGGTGGTGCCTATTCTGATCGGACAGGTGCTGATCGGTATGCCGGCAGCGTGGGCGTTTGGCAGGTACCGCTTTCGGGGACGCAGGATATTATTTTTATTATATATGATTTTGATGATCATGCCTTTCCAGGTTACCATGGTATCCAGTTATCTGGTACTTTCGGAACTGTCTCTTATGGATACCCACCCGGCAATCATCCTGCCAGGGATCTTCTCGGCGTTTCCCGTATTTATCATGCAGAAGTTCTTTCGTTCCATCCCGGATGCCCTTGTGGAGGCAGCCATGGTGGACGGGGCCGGACAGTTTAGGATTTTTCTGCATGTGGGGGTGCCGCTGGGGCTGCCCGGCATTATGGCGTCAGTGCTTCTTAATTTTCTGGAATACTGGAATGCCATTGAGGCACCCATGACATTTCTGAAGACAAAATCAAAGCTGCCTCTTTCCCTCTATCTTCCGCAGATCACTACGGACCAGATGGGGAGTTCCTTTGCAGCGTCCATTGTGATGATGCTGCCGGCGGTACTTATTTTTTTATGGGGACAGGAATATTTGGAGCAGGGGATCGTGGCATCGGGATTAAAGGAGTAGTTATGAGAAAAAAAGCGGGAAAAGCAGTAATATATTTTTTAGTGCTGATGCTGTGCTGTACTGTGGCTGCAAGGGCAGCCTCCTCCATAACGGTTGCCAAGGTAAAGACTACCAAGGTGGGGAAAGGGGTGCTGACCCAGCTTGTGACAGGCAGCGGAACGGTAACGCCGAAAGAGCAGTACAGCCAGTCTCTGCCGGAGGGACAGAAGGTGAAGAAAATTCTTGTGAAACCTCAGACCGCAGTGGAGGCAGGCCAGGCGCTGGTACAGTTGGATATGGATTATCTGGCAGAAAAAATAGAGGAAAAGAACAGGGAGATAGAAAAGCTGAAACTGCAGCTTGAACAGCAGAAGCTGGCCGGACAGGAGGATGCCCGCACGCCGGAGACGGCTCAGGCACAGATCGCCTTGAACAATGCGGAAATACTGCTGCAACAGGCCCAGGCAGATTATGATCAGGCAGCAGCAGAGTATGAGAGTCTGGCAAATGATCCTCCGGCAGCGGACAGCGGCCAGGCACAGGACAGTGGTCAGGCACAGGACAGCGGCCAGGCACAGGACAGCGGCCTGTCCGGTGACCAGGGAGAAGGTTCCGATACAGCGGGGGAAACACCCCAAAGTGGCAATGCTTCCGGGGCCGGGGAATATGAACAGTGGGAGCAGGAGGTACAGGCTGCAAAAGATAAAATGCAGAGTGCTGCAGACACATTAAACAGCCAGGCCATTTCTTATAACCAGGCAGTGGAGCAGTACAATTTGGCCAGCCAAAATGAGGCAAACGCCCAGCAGAATGAGGAAAAAAAGAAAAGATCAAACTCCCTCACGGTGGAGGGGATACAGGTAGATATGGAAGGCGCTGAGGCAGCACTTAAGAAACTGACAGATATTCAGAATGCGGAGGGGATCGTAAGTGCGGCAGCCGCCGGTATTTTCCAATCTGCAGGTGTGACAGAGGGTGCTGTGACTGCGGGGACAGAACAGATCGTCATCGCATCACAGGCCGCAGAGGTAAAAGGATTTATTGATCAGGCGGATGTGGGGAAAATACAGGAAGGCGATAAAATAAACGTAAAGCTTTCGGGAAATACAGAGGCATTGGAAGTTAAGGCAGAGAGATTTGAACAGGTCTCTGCCCAGGAGACGCCATCCCAGGAAGGAGCAGACCAGGCAGATACAGGCGGAATGGTCTGGTATGGACAGGTGGGTGAAAAGCAGTTAAAAACCGGCACATCCTTTACTTATGAAGCAAGCAGGGAGTCAGGTTCTTATGAGCAGGTGATACCACTTGGCAGTCTGCATCAGGTACAGGGACAGACTTATGTACTGACTGCAGAGGTAAGAGATGGGATTCTGGGACAGGTTTACACTGCCGTGTCTGTACCGGTAACAGTTTTGGATAAAGATGATAAATACGCTGCCGTAAAGTCAGCTTTAAGCGGTAAAAGCCTTATCATAACAGAATCCAGTAAATATGTGGAGGAGGGAAATCAGGTACGGTTAGAGTGAGAAAAAAAGAGATGAACGTTCTTCTGGTGATCTTCGTTTTGATATTCTTTGCGGGAGTGGGGACCTCCTGTTACAGCAGTCTGAGGAAACACGCAGCAGGGGAACTGGGACTTGTGTACCGCAGCACATATGTGACCAGGGAACAGATGGAGACCTGGTGGCAGAATGCCGGAGAAGATGAAAGAAAATATATAAAGGATATGACACTGTGGAAAGCGCCTGAGGAGGTAAACGCAGTCAATACGTCTCTGGGACAGAGCGCAAAGGTACAGCTGATCAAGGCAGCGGGGAATATGAATTTGATCATGCCCGGAAAACTGTGCGAGGGAAGTCTGGTGAGTGACGGTGACAATACCGGATGTGTGGTCAGTAAAACACTTGCACAGAAGCTCAATCTGGATGAAACGGGGGGAATGATACAAGTATCAGGAAAACAATATCAGGTCAGAGGGATTTTGGACAGCAGTGAGGCTGTCTGCATCATACAGGGAGGGAGCGGCACTTTATACAGCAGGGTACAGGTGCAGTATAGAAATATGCCGGCATCCAGCGCGGAGCAGATGCTCTTGGGACTGCTTCCGGGAACTGCGGATGTAAGAGCAGAAGGGGATTTGTTCAGCGGGCTGGGGGGATTGTTCCTCATGGCCCCCCTGTGGGTTTTATTTGTCAGGTCCGCTGCCGGGCTTCGCCGTGTTTACCGTAATGCAGCATGGAAGGACTGGATAAAGGAACTTTGCAGTATCTGCTTTCCTGTGCTGGTGATTGGAGGAATTGGCGTTTTAGTGCTGCTGAGTTTTCATTTTTCTGATGATTATATACCCGGAGCCTGGTCAGACTTTTCTTTCTTTTCCAGACTGGCAGCAGAAAAGGCCGGGGATATGAAAGGACTCATAACCCAGGCCCTTGACTACCGTGACAGGGATATGCTGCTTGGGACAGCAGGCTGTATGCTGGCAGGCAGTGTGTGTTCGGTGATCATTCTGAAGTTTCCTCGTCCACCCTTCGGTTTTTATAATAGTAGATCAAATCGTCATCCGTGATCTCCCGCAGCACTTTGCATGGGTTTCCCACAGCAATGCAGTCTGCGGGAATATCTTTTGTCACAATACTTCCGGCACCAATGACAGAGTGGTCCCCAATGGTAACCCCAGGCATGATGATCACGCCGCTTCCAATCCATACGTCATCACCGATGGTGACAGGGAAGGAATACATTTCCCCGTGGGGGCGGAGTTTATAATGCACAGGATGTCCTGTTGTGCTTATGGTGACATTGGGGGCAAAGAGTACGCCTTTGCCTATTGTTATCTTATAGTCATCCACTAAAGTCAGATTGGAGTTGATGTATGTGTTGTCTCCGATGGAAACCGTTTTTCCGAATGCCAGGGTGAGGGGCGGTTCAATCCATACATCCTTCCCTACAGAACCAAAGATTTCCGGCAGCAAAGCCATCCTCTTCTCTTTTTCGTCGGGTCTGGTGTGGTTAAAATCATAGGCCAGCCCCCGCGCTCTTGCCTGGGCAGCCATGGCCTCCGGGGTATCTGTCCACAGCAGTCCTTTTGCTTTTCTTTCTTCCATTGTCATGGGATATATCCTCCTTGTTGTTAAATAGTTGTAACAGTTCAGACAGGTCTGCGCATTTACTGCGCTGACCGTATGAAAAAGTAGTGCCAGCTTTATCCAGCCCATCGCGAAGCGATTTTTAATGGCTGGATGTGTAACGGTTCAGCTTGTCTGAACTGTTAAATAGTTATATTCTTCAGCCATTTTTTGCCCTTATAATGTTTCAGGACAAATGGCGTCTTGACCAGCTCATGCAGGTTCATTATTATGTAAACCGTTACCGGAGGGAGCTTCCAGACGAATCCCAGAAACAGTCCAATCAGTACGGAATAACACCACATTACAAAAAAATCACAGTACAGACCAAACTTCGTATCTCCTCCGGCACAGAAAATGCCGCAGATGGCCGTGTTGGTGAAAGAGGAAAGTACGGCGTTTAAAGCCAGCAGCAGATACATGCTGTTCAGGTCTGTCAGGGCCTGGGGGGAGAGGCGGACGATTCCTGTCACCAGAGGCTTCAAAAGAAGCATGAGCACAGCACCGGCCAGGCCGCTTATCAGGGCAGCCTTCATAAGCTTTGAGGCATCCGTCTCAGCCTTTTTATAATTACTCCGTCCCAGCTCCTTGCCCAGCAGCACAGCACCGCCCTCCGCAAAACCGAAACATACCACTGTGGCAAGTCCCTGTACTACGGAAGCCACAGAGTTGGCAGCCACGATATCAGAGCCAAGATGTCCCATAATAGCAGAGAGGACAGCAGTGGCACCGCCCCATACAAAGCCTTCCGCAGTGACAGGAAGGGAATAGCGGAGAAAATTCTTTGTGAGAACACTGCCCGCATCGTGAAAATCATCCCGCGTAAGATGTATTTTCTTGATCATACCTGCATCCAGCGCGCACAGGCCCAGCTCCGCTGCCCTGGAAATGACGGTAGCTATGGCAACTCCGGTCACACCAAGTTTTGGAAAACCGAATAGACCGAAGATAAATACAGCATTTAAGAAAACATTGGCAGTCAGTGTGACAGAACCAATGGCAGCGCTTCTTCCCACCTGCTGGATGGATTTCAGAATACACAGGTAAATCTGCGACATGCCCATAAAGAGATAGGCGAAAGCTATGATCCGCAGATACTGGGCCCCTGTTTGTATCAGATCCGGCTCTGAGGTAAAGATATGCATAAGCTGTTTAGGCATAAAAAAGGCCAGAACGAAAAAGAGCAGAGAAACACCCATGGAAAAGCGGAGTACAACCAGGGTGAGCCGGCGGATGGAGGCAGTGTCATGTTTTCCCCAATACTGGGCAGTCATGGCAGTGGTCCCTGTCCGCAGCCCTACATACACCAGATTCAGGACAAATTGTACCTGATTGGCAAGGGAAACGGCAGAGAGGGACGTCTGGTTGACATAACTAAGCATTAAAACATCAGCCGAACCCACAGCTGTGGTAAGCAGGCTCTGCAATACAATTGGAAAAGTAATAAAGATCAAGGATTTGAGAAAATCATCTTTTATTTTCAATGTTGTCTCCTTGTGCAGATATACGTTTATAGATATAATTATATTAACTTTTATTGCAAAAAGCTTTAAAAATATCTATTAAAAATTACAATATATTGATGAAAAGAGGATATGTATGGCAGAGAAATGTATTCCGGTCGACAAAGAGCTTTGTTCTACGCTTTCATTTGGCACCTATTCTTTTCCCGCGGAAATCTTCTATGATGATCTGGATGAGTATGCCAACAATTTTGTGAACTGGCACAAGCAGAGGGAAGTGGAGATTTCCCAGATCCTGGAGGGGGAGGCTGAGGTACAGGTTTTGGAGAAGAAGATCAGCCTGCGGGCAGGAGACGTATTTTTGATCCTGCCTCATGCACTCCACATGGTAAAGAAGGGGACAGGGAAGATAGCCAGATACCGTACCGTTATTTTTGACCCGGTTCTGCTGTATGGGTATAAAGGCAGTTATTTTTATGAGAAATATTACAGGACATTTGCAGCAGCGCAGCCTTTTTATCATTTTGCGGATACGGGGAAATCCTGGGAGCGGGAGGCAGCGGCGCATTTGGAAAGCCTGTTTGCCGGGTTCAAGGAGATTTCGGAACATAGGGAGCTGTGTATATGTACGCATTTGCAGCGGTTATGGCTGTCTTTATGTGAAAATTTGTCCGACAGCAGCGGGAAAGTTGACTGCAGCCAACAGGAGCAGCAGCGGACAGCAGTGCTCCTTAATTTTCTGCATGAACATTACAGGGAGAAATTCACACTGGATCAGCTTGCGGCTTCTGCGCATATCAGCAAAGGGGAGTGCTGCCGGTTTTTTAAAAAGATGGTACATATGACACCATGGGAGTATCTGCTGGAATACCGGCTGTCACGGAGCATGGAGCTCTTGGATAAGAAAGATTTAAACATTTCGGAGGTGGCGGAGATGACGGGATTCAGTACGGTCAGCTATTACATTACGGAATTTAAAAAGAAAATGGGGGATACACCGCTGGGATACAGGAAAAACAGACTGAAATAAAAAATGTCTGGCAATGTATTGGTCTGTGAACCACAGCAAAAAAGTTATATATTTGTTACTATTCACGGCTGCTGTCCCGCGAGGTGTTTTTATGCGCTTGCGCATGAAAATCCCGAGGCAGCCAGCGCGATATGGGGCAGAATGTTCCATATCTGTGCATCGCGAAGTGTGTTACTGTTTACAGAACTCAGAACTGCGTTTTTTGCAGGGCTGTGGATAGTAACATATATTTTGAAAAAGCTGACAGAAAGTCTTTACAGAGGAAAGGAATGGTAGTATTATATAGATGAACGATATATAGATAATCTATACAGTGGGTTTTGGAGGCATGATCGGGACTTTGTTTTAGTTCCGGATTTTTAGAAGGGGGTTTGATGTTTATGAAAACCAGGAGAGGAAAGATCATACTGAGTATTGCAGCCTTATGCTTCAGCTTTTTGTCGGCCGGCATAGGGATGGGGCTATTGGCAGATTCCGGTTTGACTTTCGGAATGCGGGTATTATGCGGTATCTGTTTTGTGTGGGTCCCTATATTTGTGATCGCTCTGATCAGCACCTTGTTCAGAAAATGAATATTTGGAATGGGAGACCGTGGGGCAACCGTTCACAGGCCACTGCCCCGGGAGGCGTTTTCGCCGCTGAAAAGAGCAGGGCTGCCAGAAAGGAGGAACCGTGATGGAATCAAACAAATTGGATAAAAGTCTGCTGTCAGGCAGCACAACACTTCTGCTCCTTCAGCTTCTCTCAGAGCGGGAAATGTATGGATATGAAATGATAGAGACATTGAGGGACAGATCTCAGAATGTATTTGAATTGAAGGCAGGAACGCTTTATCCTCTTCTACACGGGCTGGAGGATAAGGGATTTCTGGAATCCTATGAGAAGGAAGCCGGTGGTAAGATCAGGAAATACTACAGGATCACAAAAAAAGGCCACAAACATCTGGACGGGAAAAAGGAAGAGTGGGAGACATACGAGACGGCAGTCAGACGCGTACTGGGAGGGCCGGCCTATGAAGGTTCATGAATATCTGAAACTTGTGGAAGAGCAGATCCACTGTAAAAGTATCTGGGAGGATATCAGACTGGAACTGTTGGGGCATATGGAGGAGGATACGGAATATTTTCAAAAAAAGGGGATGAGCCGGGAAGAAGCAGTGGAAAGAGCAGTAAAAGAGATGGGTGACCCGGTGGAGACGGGGATAGCGCTTGATAAGGTGCACAGGACACGGCTGGATGTGAAGCTTCTGCTGTTTTTTATAGGGCTCGATCTGCTGATCATAGTTCTGATGATCGCGTATTTTGGCAGCAGTATGAGTGATGTGATGGTAAGGAATCTGATCATGTGGCGGGGAATGGGGATTTTCTTCCTGCTGTTGTTTGCTTTTGGAAAGTACAGGGAAGAATATTTTTCCAGGCCATATCAGCTTTGGCTGCTCTTTTTTATACTCAGCGGTGTGTTTTTAGTGCTGAGTATTTTCAACGGCCCCATCAAGGACACCGGGTTTTATTTTACAGACACCGCATATCAGAGTATGCTGTTCAGTACAGCCGCAGGTTTTGGGGTGCTGACCTTCTATTATCGGAGAGGGGGATATGGTGAAGTACACCGGCTTTTGGGTATTGCCGGGCTCGTGTGTCTCTTCAGCGTAATTTCAGGGGAATTTTTTTATACATTTTTAATCATATTGACCCATGTATTGATTCTCACAATTGCAGTGCGAAGAGGCTGGTTTCACATCAAGAGACGGGAGTTCCTCATAAAGATCTGGAGTGTTCCTGCGGTGCTGTCCCTCATTGGAGTCGGAATCATATATAAAGGATTCAAAGACCACTTGGTCATGCGCAGTATACGGGCATATATGGAGCTGGATGACACACCGGGAATCCTGATGCGAATGTTCGGCAGTGCCGGTATTTGGGGAATCCTTTTGGTGATACTGCTTTTAGCGGGTGTATTTCTGTGGATGCTGCATGATATCAGAAAACTGACCAACCAATACTGCAATATTACATGTACCTGTGTGTTGGTCGCATTTGTTATGATGGTTTTGAACTCTGTGCTGGCTATGATGGGATTTGGTGATACAAACCAGGTGTATTTTCCGTTTTTCTCTATAAACAGATACAGCAACGGGTGTGCGGTCTACATCTATTATATTCTTTTGGGGACATTTCTCCATATGCACAGACACGATAAAGTCCTGCCAAAGTCGGAGATGCCAACTAAGAGAGCGGCGTGACAGAGGATGGGCTTCAGATACCATATATGGTTTAGTCAGAGGAATGACTCAGTGGGGCAAAATGGGATATGTACAAAATACACAAATAATGACGAAAATATACTTGTCATATGTGCTGAAATTGTTATAACTGACGAAAAAATGCTTACATGAAAATCTTTAGAGTGGTAAAATGAAATTAAATCGTAACTATTCAGTAGGTCTGCGCATTCACTGCGCTGACCGTAAGAAAGTGCATCACGGCCAAGCAAAAATCCCATCGCCAAAGGCGATTTTGCATGGATTTTTGTCTGTAACTGTGAGGGTACTGAACAGTTACATTAAATCAAAGAAAAGGAAGTCGTTTACCATGAAGAGGATCACAAGCGCATGTTTATCTCAGACCATCAAATTTGAGGCATTTACATCCCAGGAAGTGAAAGCAGAGTACGATTTGTACCTGAAAAAGCTGGATGCCAAGAATACGAAGTATGTCATTGATGATTTCCAGGATAACGGTCATGGTGTTATTACTGTAAAGATCAGAAAACAGTATAATACCTACCACACAGGTGAGTATTTAGAGTAAGGAAAAACGGCTGACACGGCAGACTGCGTGTCAGCCGTATTGTATTATACTCAATTGCAGATTACGGAACAGCAGCCGGGGATGTATGATCGCATTACAGAGGAGAAGGTAGAAATATGGAGGTCGTGTGGATGGAAGAGGAGGAAGCAGCCAAATCAGCTGTGCTGCAGGATACGGAGACAGAGGCCCTCCCTGGGGATGAAACAGATTTGTTTGAAGATGAAACGCCGGATGACATGTTTTCCGGTGATTCGGTAAAAGCATATTTAAAAGAAATTGGAAAGTTTTCTTTGTTGGATGCCGTCCAGGAAACAGAGACTGCAAAGAGGATTGAGGAGGGAGACAGTAAAGCAAAAGAAGAATTGGTGAATGCAAATCTCCGTCTTGTAGTTAGTGTGGCCCGGCGTTATTCGGGATGTGGTATGCCTCTTTTGGATTTGATCCAGGAGGGAAATCTGGGGCTGATGCGTGCAGCGGAGGGCTTTGATTATAAAAGGGGATACAAGTTCAGTACTTATGCTATGTGGTGGATCCGGCAGGCTATTACCAGAGCCATTGCGGATAAGTCCAAGAACATCAGAATCCCGGTACATATGGCAGAAACCATGAATCAAATCCGCCGGGAATCCAGAAAGTATGTCAGTGAGAACGGGGAAGAACCGGGAGCCGAAATACTGGCCCGGAGATTATCCATGCCAAGGGAGAAGGTGGAGGAAGTATTGACGTATTTTGGAGATACCATCTCTTTGGAAACGCCCGTGGGAGATGAGGAGGAAACATCTCTTATGAACTTTATCTCAGATAAGGCTGCACCGGAACAATTTGAGGTAACAACAGCCAAAATCCTCCGCAGTGAGATGGATGATGTGCTGTCATGCCTCTCAGAGCGGGAGCAGAATGTGCTGCGCCTGCGTTTCGGATTCGTGGACGGAAGGGTCTGGACCCTGGAAGAGGTGGGACAGATCTACCATGTGACAAGGGAGCGGATCCGCCAGATAGAGGTAAAGGCTCTGAGAAAGCTGAGAGCCAGGAAGGATGTCCAGAGGATGAGTGATTATCTGGAGTAGGAAAAGGATTAAGCTGTCCGGCTGATCTCATCCTGTAATCCTGTCCAGTAACACGCTTCGCGATGCACAGATATGGAGCATTCTGCCCCATATGGCGCTGGCTGCCTCGGGATAATAGTCTTAACAATACTGGCTATATCTTTTTATCAAAGGGTTTGTTATACTTCATATATGGAAGAAGATTGAATGGAGGAACGGGGTTTGGACAGGAAAAATATCTATAAACTGTTCTATGGTGCTGTCTTTTTGCTGGTCATAGGATTCTGTGTTAGAGTAGGGGCGGATTTTTATGAATACAATGAGATGACTTATTCCGCGCCATTCTATGTTTTCGTGATCGTCAGGGGACTTGAATTCCTTTTGCCCGGCTTGCTATTATTTCTGGCAGCCAGAATGGTGAAGAAAAAATATAACGGATAAAAGAATGGGGGAACACCGGAGCGTGTCTGAAAATTTATTCCGACAATCTGCACGCTCTGGTGAAGACTCCGCTAGTTGACATATCCCTATATAGTAGTATATACTAGTGCTTAGTAATACTAAGTATTATGGAAAAGGAGGAGGTGGACATGGATAATAAGTTTGCACAGCAGTTAAAAAAAGGTGTTTTGGATATGGTGGTGCTCAGGTTAGTGGAAGAGAAAAGCACGTACGGTTATGAGATCATCCAGCAGTTGGAACAGCGGGGGGAAGGCTTTTTTAATTTGAAGGAGGGCACTTTGTATCCTGTTCTCTACCGCCTGGAGGACAGCGGACTGATTGAGTCATTCTGGCAGAATGGGGAAGGCCGGACAGCTCCCAAGAAATATTATACCATCACGGAAAAAGGCAGTGAGACATACAGGGAATACAGGAATCTTTGGATGGAGTTTCAAAACTGTATCTCACATATATGCGGGGAGGGAGATCAATGACAGAGGATCAGAAAAAGATTAAAAGATATGTAAATGCAGTGGAGCGGAAGCTGAAGGTACCTCTCAAAATGAAAGTCAGGATCAATGCGGATTTGGGAACCGACATCCATGCGAGGATGGAAGCCGGGCAGTCGGTAGATGATATTCTGGAGGAGATCGGAAGTCCAAAGGAAGTGGCGGATAGATTCAATGGAGAACTGGGGGTTGGGACGCAGACGGAGGCCAGCCTGATGCGGTTTCTGTTTTTATTTCTGGCAATCTTAGTGTCGGTCTATACGGCATATGAGTTGGTAACAGATATGTACATCAACGAATTTATGGATGCGTATTTACGAAGTCCTGTTACGATCATAGGCGGCGCAGATGGGCCAACCTCGGTTTTTGTGGCTTATAACAGCGTTCCAAAACTGGGAAATTGGATGATTTCAGGCGGCTTTGCTCTGGGATGTATAGATGTCTATCTATACATGAAAAGAAAAGGCAGGGGAAAAACCGGTCTGGTATTACCGGTGATCGCTTCGGTTTTAGGCATTATTGGGGCAGGGACCTGGATCATTGGTTTTTGGGATAATTTCCGATACTGGGAGATGACCTGGGAGTACAATTTTCCGGCATTTTTAATGCTGATAGAATTGGCGCTGCCCTTAGGAATACTGATTTTAAGGATAAAACAATTAAAAAATAAGGATGTGAAGTAAGAGCGATCATTATCTAAAAGACCATACAGGGGGCCGGTGGCACATGACATAGTGGCCCCCACTGAACTCTAAAGTAAATTCTTTTACCATCTCAAAAAATATTATCTAAATTTCCCAACACCCATTTATATAGGTAAGTAAAATCCCATTTACTATGCAGATCCACTATATTTTTCGTCTGCTCTTGCTGTGTTCCTCTTTTTTGTGTATAGTCTGCAGTATAGAGAAATACATAATTGGTATACATAGTGAAGGAGGGATCTCATGCACCGTGACAGGTTTTATCTGTCAGACAGGATCAGGGCGTACATAGAGAGCGCCCACATAAAAGAAGGAGAACGGCTTCCCTCTAATGAGGAACTGGCAGAACAGTTCGGTGTACAGAAAGGAACTGTGCGGGCTGCGCTGGAACGTCTGAAGGAGGAAGGGATTGTGTACAGTGTAAAAGGCGTGGGCACATTCGCGGCAAAGAGGAAGATACTCAGAAATATGGAACGTTTTGAATCTTTTTCCGAAATGGCACAGCAAAATGGAAGTACAGTGACCACGAAAGTGCTGTCCTGCCGTGTGATTCCTGCGGGATATACACTGGCAGAGGAATTCGGTCTGCCTCCCTGGGCGGATATCACAGAGATTGTCCGTCTCCGCGAAGTGGACCGGGAGACAGCAGCCTTGGAAATCTCCCACATTCCCGCTTATCTTGTTCCGGAACTGGAAAGTAAGCCGCTGGGCGGCTCTCTGTACCGTCTTTTGGAAGAAGAATACAGGATCCACCTGATACAGGGGAAACAGACCATGACGGTGAGGGCGGCCGACGAGGAGGAGGCAAAGCTTCTGAAATGCAGCCGGGGGGATGCGCTGGCAGTGATGGAAATGCGGGCATTTGATCAGGATGGACATAAAGTGGAGTATGCCTGCTCTCTTACAAGAGGTGACAGATGCAGGTTCACCAGTATTTTAAGGATGGAGGCATGAACAATGCAGTGGGTCTGCGCATGTACTGCGCTGACTATAAGAAGGCGTTTGGCAGCCAGGCAAAAATCCCATCGCCCAAGGCGATCGTGCATGGAGCTTTGCCGGCGGCTGTGAAGTTGCAGAACAGTTAGGAGGAAGAATATGAGACTGGCAGCGATCGGTGATAACTGCGTGGATTTTTATGAGAGGCAGGGGTGGGCCTATCCCGGCGGAAATGCAGTAAATGTTGCGGTCTACGGGCGGCAGCTGGGTATGGATACCGCATATCTGGGATGGATCGGGACAGATACTTTTGGGGACATGATGCAGGAAAAGCTGAAAGAGCAGGGTGTGGAAACTGTCCGCATGCAGAGAAAAGAGGGAAAAACCGCTGTTACATACATAGAACTTCTGGACGGTGACAGAAAATTCGGGGAGGATTTCCTGAATGTTATGGAGGGGTTTCAACTGTCCGGTGAGGACCTGCGGTATCTGGCGGGCTTTGACTGCGTACACATGGCGGTCTGGGGGCAATGCGATGCCTGCCTTGGCAAACTGCCGCCTGAAGTAAAAGTCTCCTACGATTTTTCAAATAAGTACGGGGAGGCAAAAATAGAAAAATTAGCCCCCTATATTGACTATGCCTTTTTTTCCTGTGAGAAGGACAATGCCTTTACCAGAGATCTTCTGAAACGTGTGAAAGAACAAGGGGCAGGCCTAGTCACCGCCACATTGGGGGAAAACGGCAGTGTGGCCTATGACGGAAAAGAGTTTGTCACCGGTGGTATTTCAGGCACAAATGTGGTGGACACCCTTGGAGCGGGAGACTCCTATATTGCCGGATTTTTAAGCAAAGCCCTGGAGGGGGAACCACTGAAAAACTGTATGGAGGCCGGGGCAGAAAAAGCAGCCCTTACGATCGGCCATTTCGGAGCCTGGTAATATGGGGGGCCGCGATCGCTTCGTGTACCCCCGTATAGCAGGGGTGATACGAAAGAAAATAGAAAACAGGGAATATCCGCTGGGCTGCAAAATCCCTTCAGAGCGGGAATTGGCGAAAGAATTTTATGTAAACCGTTTGACTGTGCGGCGGGCGCTTGCCATTCTGGAGAGTGAAGGCCTTATACAGAGAAAACAGGGGGCCGGCACCTTTGCGTCCTCTGTGCCAAGAAAAGGAGATGTGTGCCGCCTCTGCGGATTTACCCAGACCATGAAGGAACAGGGAAGAAAGGCAGGCAGCAGGATCCTGGCATGGAGAATGCTGTCCTGTGCGCCTCTGTATTCAGATATGGAGGAACAGACAGTGGGCCGGGGCGTACATGAGATCGTGCGTCTCCGCCTGGGCGATAACCTTCCCGTGTCCGTGGAATATACTTATGTCCCCGCAGATATTCTGGGAGAGGTACACTCCTGCAATCCGGAGGCTTCTTCCCTCTATGAGATCATGGAACAGAGGGGCGTGGAGCTTCATGAGTCCAGACAGGAAGTGACCATCGTAAAAGCGGGGAAAAAAGAGGCAAAATGGCTTGAAATACCGGAGGGAAGCAGTGTTTTTCTCTTTACGTTCCTAACATATGACAGGCAGGGAAGGGTGGTGGAATACTGCAGGGCTTATATGAGGACAGATAAGGTGAAACTGGAAATAGAACTGAAGCAGCCGTAGGAGCAGCAGGGAGATATACGGCTTACTCCGGGCATGATAGAAAAAAGAGAAAGGAAGAAAGAGCATGTTAAGATTAAACAAAGAAGAGGTTCATTTTTTAGTGACAGCAGATATGAAAAAAGAGGTGGCAGATTTTTTGGAAGTAGTGGATGCTAAGACAGCGCCTATACTGGAATGCATAAAAGAAAACCGGGTTGAGCGCATCTGCTTTATCGGCTGCGGCAGCTCCAGCGCTGCCGGAAGCACGGCAAAATACCTGGCGGATAAATATACGACCCTGGCAGTGAATGCATACACAGGATGGGAGTTTATAGACTCCATGCCTGTCTGCGGGAATAAAAACATGCTGGCAGTCTTTATTTCCCAGTCGGGAACAACAGAGGAGATCGTAGAAGGACTCAGAAAAGCCAAGAAACAGGGGATCATGACAGTCGGAGTGTGCGATCAGAGGGAGGACAATCCCCTGGGAATGGAGGCGGACTATGTGGTGGATTACCATGCGGAGGCTATGTGGGAGTGCCAGCTTGCCGCACTTTATACCCTGATCGCCCGCATAGCCCTGGAACGCGGGGAGAGCACAGAAGTCATGGAAAAGATACTGTCTGATATGAAACTCCTGCCGGAGGTGCTTGGGTATCATATTGAGCACTTTGAGGAGAAGGCCTTGGAAATGACAAAACCACTTCGGAACCTGAAAGGATTTTACACTGTATCCGCCAGCTCTATGGTACCTCTTGCTTATAAGGAAGGCGTCATTACCGGCATGGAATTTCTCTGGTCCCACGGCGCCGTGATACAGGCCGGTGAATTCCGTCACGGCCCTCTGGAAATCGTGGAATCCGGTGTTCCGTTTTTATTTTTACTGCCAACAGACTCATCCAGGGCGATCACACAGAGGGCGCTTCAGTTTGTGGAACGATGGAAGGGAACGGCCATCGTACTGGACTATGCGGATTTTGCCATGGGACTCCATGCGGATCTGGCACCTTTTGTAATGTTTGTACCTCTGGAATGGTTCTGTTACTATTTTTCCGTGGTGAGGGACCACAATCCGGATGACCGCAGATATTACGGTGTCGTGGAGTATTAATATAGTAAATAAATTTACTAATCATAGAGGCGCAGGGCTGTTTTTAGACGAAAACAGCCCTATTCTTTTATATAGATTTACTAAATATAAGGGGTATAAATTTATATAAAAGTTATAAAAATATCCGATATGTACAATTTAAGCAGAAAAATCCCAAATGTATTGTTGACAAATTCTATTATTTCAAGTATTGTGAGGATGTAAGGAATACAAATAAATTTACTAAATAATAAATATATTAACTAAACAACGTAACCGTTGAGATGACCATTCAGCAGGACGGCATGTTTACTGCAGGCACGTTCCTTTGGGAGGACGCGGTAAGTGGTCCTGCCTGGACTGCTGTCTGTAAATGGGAGTACCGGACCGTACGCGTGAAGTTGATTAAGAGGTGGGGATATGGCTACAATACGGGATGTCGCCCAGAGGGCCGGGGTATCTGCAGCATCCGTATCCAGGGTTCTGAAAAATGACTCTACATTTTCCGTCTCTCAGAAGACAAGGGAGAGGATCCTGGAGGCAGCAGGTGAGCTGGGATACAACAAATGTTTTGAATATTCAGCCATTCAGGGTACAAGAGGAACCATAGGTATTATGCTCCTGTACGGCGAGGAAGAGGAAGTGGAAGACAGATTTTATCAGGTCATCCGCATGAACATAAAAATGGAGCTGGAAAAGAACGGGTTCAAAGTAAAAGAAGTGTTTGAGCCTATGCTGGATGCCAACGCACCGAGGATATCTGGTTATCAGGGACTGGTCTTTGTGGGGTACTCCACACTCTGGTATCAGAAGAAGGCATTCAGGCGGGCGGTTCTGGATTCCGGGCTGCCGGTGGTATGTGCGGATTTCCAGCTAAGAGATGAGTTACTTACAGCCGACTGTGTGGTAAATGATTTTAAGCAGGCTGTAAAAAAAGCCACAGACCTGTTCCTGAAAAAAGGGTTTGACACCATTGGGTATATGGGGACCTACGGGCTGGAAGTCAATGGGAAGCTTCACAGGGATGAACGGTTTCTGTACTTTCGCCAGATCATGAAAAGTCTGGAGAAATATGACGAAAAATATATTTACCTTGCCCAGTCCAATCACACCCAGTTTGGATACAGGCTGGGAAAGGAGATCATCCGGCGGGGAAGGCTTCCCAGGGCTGTATTTGTGGAGAATGATACTATGGCCATCGGATTTTTGAAAGCCCTGGAGGAGGAGAAGATATCCGTTCCGGGTGACGTGGCGATCATCGGCTGCAACGATGACCAGGCAGCGTCCTTCGTAACACCGGCACTTTCCACCGTGAAGCTGCACAATGACCTGATCGGAATGATGGCAGCCAAGACGCTGATGGAATGCCTCTGGACCGACAGGGAACAGGGATTGAAGATTATCGTACCAAATCAATTGATTCTCAGGGAAAGCTGCCCTGAGTCAAAGACCCCGCAGCAAGCTAACGGGGCATCAATCTTGTAACGTGGCAGAGCTGCGGGGTATTTGACCCTCGCGGCAGTCGCCAAATATCCATGCAAGCATGGCTGCTTGGCTCGTTGCTCGCAGGAATAAAAAAAGGGGGAAAATATGGAATACTTATACAGACACATGGATTGGAGCAATGTAGAAGTCCTTGGCAGGAACCGGCTTCCGGTCAGACCGTTTTATTGCGGTTATCCGGACAGGGAATCAGCCAGGCGGGGAAGAAGGGAGGA
This sequence comes from Blautia hominis, assembly GCA_002270465.1. GTDB lineage: Bacteria > Bacillota > Clostridia > Lachnospirales > Lachnospiraceae > Blautia > Blautia hominis. The sequence continues at coordinate 224,814 of NQOF01000005.1, read as the reverse complement.
ATGCCCCAATTTCCGTCTGCTGAACGGACAGTGGAAATTTGCTTATTATGAATCACCGTTTTATGTTCCTGACGCGTGCGTGCAGGAAACTTATGATGACCGGGAGTTTGGCACCATGCCGGTTCCCGGGCACTGGCAGCTTAATGGTTATGGTTCGCCTCATTACAATGACGCAGTGGCGCTTTTTCCGATCCTGGATGATCCGGGCATACAGGCGGATAACCCCACCGGAGTTTACCGCCATGCGTTCCGGGAGGAGAAACAGAAGGACAGGGAATATATCCTGCGGTTTGACGGCGTGGAGAGTGCTTACCATGTATGGCTTAACGGCATCTTCATAGGATACAGCCAAGGTTCCCGCAACACAGCTGAGTTTGATGTGACAGAGGCCTTGCGGGACGGGGACAATGTGCTGGCAGTGATCGTCTATAAATTCTGTGACGGCAGTTATCTGGAAAACCAGGACATGTGGTGGTTTGCCGGAATCATCAGGGATGTGTCCCTGATACAGAGACCGAAGCAGCATATGCTGGACTGCCGTATTACATCCGATCTGGTTTTGGAACAGCAGGATGCCTGTACTCTTCAGGCAGAAGGGACAAAAGGAAAGTTTCGGCTGGAAGCAGTATTGGAAAACCATACGGAGGATGAGACGACTCTCACCATAGAGACGGAACTGCTTGATGGAGGACGGGTCATTTTTAAGGACACCCGGGAGATATGCAGCAAAAAAGGTGAAACAGAGTATTTGACGGAGACGGTGCTGGAGGGCATACGTCCCTGGTCGGCGGAGCAGCCCAATCTGTACCGGGTGGTCATCACCTTAAAGAGACAGGGAGAAGTTCTGGAATCCTACGGTGAATGGACCGGTTTCAGAAACATTTGTCTGAAGGACGGCCTGTTCCTGGTAAACGGAGAGGCTATCAAACTGAAAGGCATAAACAGGCACGACTGGAATGAAGATACAGGAAGGTGTATTACAAAAGAGGACATGCTGGCGGATCTGTATCTGATGAAGCAGAACAACATCAATGCAGTGCGCACCTCCCATTATCCGTCCCATCCGGATTTTCTGGACATGTGTGACCGCCTTGGATTTTATGTGATGGAGGAAGCTGACCTGGAATGCAACCAGATGGCATATACCAAAAACATGAACCGGATCAGTGAGGATACCCTCTGGGAAAAAAGCTATGTAGACCGGGCGGAACGCATGGTGAGAAGAGATAAGAACCATCCCAGTATCCTGTTCTGGTCGCTGGGAAATGAATCGGGGTTCGGGAGCAGCTTTGTAGCCAGCGGAAGGTTTATAAAGAGGTATGATCCCACCCGGCTGGTCCATTATGAGGAAGACAGGGACGCTTCCATAGCAGATGTGTACAGCACCATGTATACCAGGCATAAGGCCCTGGAGGACCTGGGAAGAGACACCACGAAGAAGAAACCTCATGTGGTATGTGAATATGCCCACGCCATGGGAAACGGTCCCGGCGGATTAAAGGAATACTGGGAGATCTTTGAGCGGTATCCTAGACTGCAGGGCGGTTTTATCTGGGAATGGATCGACCACGGGATCAAAAAATATGACAGGGACGGCAGAGGCTATTATACATACGGCGGAGATTACGGGGATTATCCAAACAGCGGTGCGTTTTGCTGTGACGGTCTGATCCGGGCAGACAGAAGGCCCACTCCCAGTATCTTACAGGTAAAAAAAGTGATGGAGCCTGTAAGATTCACTGGATTTGATAAAGATACAGGAGAAATCACAGTTCACAATAAATATGATTTTACAGACTTATCCCATCTGGAGGGCACATTCAAAGTCCATACACTGCAGGGTATTTTGCTGGAGGGTAAGGCAGACATGACCGGGATCGCCCCGCAGGAGAGCAGACGCATTGTGTTATACGATCCCGCAAAGGCCGGTAACTGGACCAAGGAACAGGATATCTGGCTGACGATCACGGTATGCTTTAAAGAAAAGCAGGAATGGTCCGAGGAGGCGCATTACGAAGCGGCATTCCATCAGGAGTGCATCAATGAGGCAAAACAGGCGGCATTGTCAGATTCCGGGGATACCCTAAAGTGCGGGAATTCCGGTATGGAGGGCGAAAGCTGGGCAAAGGGCCATCCCATCGGGGAAGAGGCAGGACTGCGCGTGACAGAAAAATGCGGAACCATCTATATAGAAGGCCGTGATTTTACCGTTTTGTTTGACCGGGTCCACGGATATTTAAGCGGTTATATTTTAAATGGGGAACGCCTGATCCGGAAGGGTCTTGGCCTTAACTTCTGGAGAGCACCGGTAGACAATGATAAGAATGTGGCAGAAATCTGGGAAAAAGCCATGCTGAAAGTCATGACTAACCTTGTGGAAAAAGTGTCAGTGGAGGAGCGGGAGCAGGAAGTCATCATATCTGTTTCGCAGATATACGCACCCATTACTGTTGACTGGAAAGTCATTGTAAAGGCAGAATACCGCGTCACTTCAGACGGCCTCATAACCATGAGATACGATGGAGTGCCCACCGGTGTACAGCTCCCGGAGAGTTTCCCCCGGATCGGTATGCGGTTTGTGCTGGATAAAGCCTGCGAACAGGCGGTCTGGTACGGAAGAGGGCCTCTGGAGACATATCCGGACTGCAAAGAGGGCAATCCGGTGGGCTGCTGGGAGAAACAGGTGGAGGACTTTTACTTTCCCTACGTGGTGCCCCAGGAGACGGGAAACCACGAGGACACCCGCTGGGCTGCTTTTGTGACCGAGGCGGGAAATGGGATCTGCATAGCATCTGAGGAAGTATTCTCCTTTGGCGCCCTGCATTACACCCAGGAAGATTTGACACAGGCTGCCCACACAAATGAGCTTCACAGGACAGAACATATCCAATTGTCTGTTGACTATGCACAACATGGTCTCGGAAGCGCAAGCTGGGGCGCTGAATGTCTGGAAAAAGACAGGCTGTATCCGGAACCGTTTACGTTTACCTGGAAGATTTTCGGGGCCGGGCGGGAGACGCTTACAGAGCAGGCGGAGCAATACAGGAGAAGGTAAGAAAGGAAGGCAAGAGATGGCTGGGGGAAAAGAAAAAAGAAAGAACTTTGTAAACAAAAAAACAGCGCCGTACATATTTTTACTGCCAATGATAGTCCTGTTCGGGGTGTTCATGGTCTATCCGGTAATAAAATCCCTGGGGCTGAGTTTCTATGATTTTGAGGGCGGGGAGTACCTGTTCTGCGGTTTTAACAATTATGTGACTATGTTTCAGGACCCGGTATTCTGGAAGTCCCTGGGAAATACTTTTATTTATCTGGCGATCCAGGTACCCGTTATGGTGATCCTCTCCCTGGTACTGGGCGTTCTGGTGGAGGAAAATTTCCTGAAATTCAGGACATGTTACCGGATCAGCGTGTTCTTACCGTCTGTTACGGCCTTAGTTGCCTATGCCATGATCTTTAAGCTGCTGTTCAATACGGATTTTGGCCTGGTAAACCATCTCCTCCGGTCTATAGGCTGGAGCGGTGTGGACTGGCTGAACTCCGTGTGGGGCGCCAGGGCGGTTGTCATTATGGGCATTACCTGGAGATGGACCGGATATAACACCATCATCATGATCGCGGGCCTGAAGGGGATCCCCACAGAGCTGTATGAGTCAGCGGATATGGACGGGGCATCCTTCCTGCAGAAATTTTTCCGGATCACGGTTCCCATGGTAAAATCCATTATCCTCTTTGTAAGTATCACCTCCACCATCGGAACCCTGCAGTTGTTTGACGAGTCTTTTGTATTGACAAAAGGAGGGCCGGACAATGCCACCATAACCATTGGGCATTATCTGTACAACACCGGATTTTCCTACTACAAATTCGGGTATGCGGCGGCACTTAGTTATGCCCTGGTGATCATCATAGGCATACTGTCCTTTGTCCAGTTCAAGGCTACTAACGGAGGTGACAATTAGTGAAATCAACAGGAAAGAAAATAAGCGGACGCAAGGTTTTCACCTATGTGTTCCTGACCATTGCGGCACTGATCTCCCTGTTTCCCTTTTATTTCATGTTCGTGTCCGCCACGAACACCAATGCGGAAATTCTAAGTGCGGCGCCCAAACTGTTTTTTGGTTCCCATCTGGCAGAAAACTTCGCAAACCTGAACAAAAAGATGGACCTTGTGCGGATACTTACGAATTCCACCATTATGACAGTAAGCTACACAGCCCTTGCCATTGTGCTGCATTCCATGGCGGGATATGCGCTGGCAAAGTTTGAATTCAAAGGAAAGGGCTTGCTGTTCGGCCTGATCATGATAACCATGATGATCCCCGCCCAGGTCATGTATGTGCCGCTGTTCACGCTGATGAACAACATCGGCTGGGCCAACACGTATCAGGCAGTGGTGCTTCCCGGTCTTGCGGGGGCCTTTGGTATCTTCCTGATGCGGCAGAATATGCTGGCATTTCCAACCTCCCTGATCGAGGCGGCCAGAATAGACGGCTGCGGGGAGATCGGCATTTTTTTGAAGGTTGTGCTTCCCTCCCAGAAACCTGCGGTGGGTGCCCTCGGGATCTATATGTTTATGAGTATGTGGAACAACTTTATGTGGCCTTTGATCATCCTCAGTACAAAATCCATGTATAATTTCCCGGTAGCTCTGGCTATGCTGGACGGGGTGGCGTGGAGAAAAGACTACGGTGTGATCATGCTGGCAACAGTCTGTGCGGTCCTGCCTATCATGATCATCTTTCTGGTATTCCAGAAACAGTTCGTGGCAGGTGTTATGGGCGGAGCGGTGAAGGAGTAGAGCGGGTAAGGATTTTTGCCCGTAACTGTGAAGGTACTGAACCGTTTACCTTATATAAAAATCTTAAGGAGGATATCAACATGAAAAAGAAACAAGCAGCAGCATTGGTAACAGCAGCGGTGATGGCATTGTCCCTGACAGCCTGCGGCGGAGGCGGGGGAGCCGGCAAAGAGGCTTCCGGTGACAAGGAAGGAGGACTTTCCGGGGAGATCACGATCTGGAGCTGGGACGTGGCACTGGCCCATTTAGAAGAGTGGTCAGAGAAATTCCAGGAGGAGAACCCGGATGTAACCTTTAATTTTGAGGAGATGGGCGTGGACCAGGTGTATCAGAAGATGACCACCTGCCTGCAGTCCGGTATCGGTCTTCCGGATATTGTCTCTATTGAGGGCGAGCAGATGGCAAAATTCGGAGAAAAGTTCCCCGGAAAATTTGAGGAGTTCACGGATATGATCAATCCTGACGATTTCTTCCCCATTAAAATGTCAGAGTGCACCGTTGACGGAAAAGTCATTGCATATCCTTGGGATTCCGGCCCCTGTGGCATGTTCTATAGAAGTGACCTGTTCGAGCAGGCAGGGATCAAGGCAGAAGACATTGTGACCTGGGATGATTTCATTGAAGCAGGAAAAGTATTGAAGGAAAAGACGGGCGCTGATATGCTCTGCATGGCAGAATCCAGAAATGATACCACTTACAGGCTCCTCATGATGGAGGGCGGCGGTTTCTATTTTGACAAGGACGGCAATACCCAGGTGAATTCCGAGGCTTCCATCCAGGCCATGGAGACCTGCAAGAAAATGTACGACGCAGGCATTACGTTCAACAATTCCTCCTGGGATGATATGGTGGCAGGCATGGGCGCAGACAAGTTCGCGTGCATTGCGGATGCAGTATGGATGGTGGGTTCCATCAAAGATGCAGTTCCTGACCAGGACGGCAAGTGGGCGGTTATGCCCCTCCCGAAATTCCAGGCAGACCAGGAGGCCCAGGGCGCATCCAACGGCGGTTCTGTCCTGGCAGTCCCCTCAGCCAGCAAGAGCGCGGAGGCTGCCAAGGCATTTGTAAAATTCGTTATGGAGGATGTGGACGCCAATGTGGAAGGATTCCAGAATTACGGACTGTATCCCTCTTACCTGAAAGCTCTGGAGTCTGACGTGTTCAAAGAGGGCGACGATTTCTTCGGAGGCCAGCAGATCTTTGACTTGTTTACTGAGATAGGCAAGACAGTTCCCCAGGTAAATTACACTGCCAACTTTGCGGAGGCGCTGGAGATGTCCAAGAACTCCATGGCAAAAGTCATGCTGAACAATGGTGACCCCACAGAGGTTCTGAATGCGGAACAGGAGGAAATGAAAGCCAAATTCGGAAAATAGCAGCACAGAGAGTAATGCATAGTTAGTAACTGTTCAGTACCCTCACAGTTACAGGCAAAAATCCATGCAGAATCGCCTTTGGCGATGGGATTTTTGCTTGGCCGTGGGACACTTTCTTACGGTCAGCGCAGTGAATGCGCAGACCTACTGGATAGTTACCATAAATAGAACATTGCGAAACGGGTGTCTGAAGCATATTCAAACACCCGTTTTAAAAAGGATGGAGGTTTCTGTGTACGGAAAAAAGGCTATAAAACGAGAGATTTATCAAATCATTATCCCGATGATACTGGAAAACATACTTCAAATTTCAGCGAACCTGGTAATCACGGCTATGGTGGGACGGCTGCTTGCAAACGACATTTCCGCACAGGGGATCTGTATCCGGATCACGGATACGCTATGGTGTTTTTATAAGGGTGTGGCGATTGGAGCCACGGTCTTGATCGCCCGGGCGTACGGCGGGGGCAGGCATCAGGAGTGCAGGAAAATTGCGGAGCAGACCATGCTCACGGAGATGATCATTGTACTTATCTTCCAAGTGGTGCTGTATTTCCAGGCGCCGGTCTTTCTGGGATTTTTCTCAAAGGATGCCCAGATCCTTTCCCTGGCCCAGGGGTATATGAAGACCATTGTATTTGGATTTCCCTTTGTGGTGATCATGACAGTGGTCACAGCCTCTTTCCAGGGATACGGCAACACGAAAGTACCTATGTATATTGCGGTCCTCATGAATGTGGTCAATATTATCTGCGGCTACTGTTTTATCTTCGGTGCGTTCGGCATTCCGGGTATGGGGATCAAAGGCGCGGCCACAGCTCTTGTGACAGCCCAGGCAGTGGGTGCGTGCACCGGGCTGTATCTGCTGTATAAAAAGAAGGGCGGGCTGTTTCGGAAAATGCCTGCGGCCCACAGGTTCTTCAGTTTTGACAGACGGTGTATTTACGAAATCTACACCACAGGGATCCCGGCAGCACTGGAGAGTATGTTCTGGCAGTTCTCTGCCATCATTTTGAGCAAAGTGATCCTGTTTTACGGAAACCAGGCATTTGCCGCATACCAGCTTGGCATACAGGCGGAGGAGATCACGGAGATGCCGGCTATCGGTTTCAGCACAGCGTCCACCACGCTGGCGGCCAGGGCTATTGGCAGGCAGGATGAGGAACTGCGCAGGGTTTATTTTAAAGAGCTGTTAAAAGTCGGGGTGGTCATCAGTTCAATTACCTCTGTGCTCCTGATCTTTCTGCCCCAGTTCTTTATGACACTGATGACGGATAAGCCTGAGCTGCAGGCCATAGGTGTTGTGTATGTGTTTGTTATGGGATTTATCCAGATACCCCAGAATCTGTCCAGGATCTACAACGGGACCATCAGGGCCATGGGCTACAAGAATGCCCCTATGCTGGTGGCGGGATTTGGTATCTGGATCGTGAGGATCCCGCTGTGTATGCTGGCTGCCTATGTGCTGGGCCTGCCTTTGACGGCCATCTGGATCATTATTGCAGTGGACCAGATATCCAGGTTCCTGCTCAGTGCCGGATTATATTACCGGATCAACAGAAAGCGGGAGCGGATACTGGAAGCGGCACAGGATGGATGAGTAAGAGAGAATGAATATGAGAAGGAAGGATGAATATGAGCAGAGAATTTTTATACGGGCTGCTGGAAACAGCCTCCGTTTCCGGTTTTGAGGAGGAGATCCAGAAAAAAGTCATAAAATACGCAGAGGGATTTGCAGATGAGATCTATACGGATGAAATTGCCGATGTGGTGAGTGTCATAAATCCGGCGTCAAAGGTCAAAGTCATGCTGTCTGCCCATATGGATGAGATTGGGCTCATGGTGTCACATATAACGGAAAAAGGAATGCTCCATGTATCCAAGGCGGGCGGCATTTATCCGGGCACTTATCCTGGGCAGAAGGTCAGGGTTATGCATGAGGGAAATGTGGTTTACGGTGCTGTCCGCAACCACAGCTCTCTGAACAAGAAGGAGTTGGAGATCACAGATATCATCATTGATATCGGAGCCGTTTCAAAGGAAGATGCCATGGCTGCCGCTGCGTGCGGGGACCCGGTGATCTTTGACACGGATCACAGAGAGCTTTTAAATGACAGGCTCTGCGCCCGGGGCCTTGACAACCGCCTGGGCGGGTACATCATCCTGGAAGCGGCAAAAAAAGCAAAGGAGAAGGGCTGTACTTGCGGTGTCTATGCAGCGGCCACCGTGGGGGAGGAGCTTACAAAACACGGGGCTTCCTGGTGCGCGTCCCGGATCGCCCCCACCCTGGCAGTTGTGTTGGATGTGACATATACCAGTGATTATGAGGGCACAAGGGCCATTGAAAACGGGGAGATCCTTCTGGGCGGAGGACCTGTTTTCCTGCAGAATTCCTTCAGCCATAAAATGCTGGTGGGACGGCTTAAAAAAGCCGCACAGAACCTGGACATAAAGTACCAGTGGGAAAACGGCTGCGGCAGGACCTGTACGGATGCAGATGCGATTCATGTGGCAGGCAGGGGGATCCCCACCACAGTTATGTCCATACCTCTTCGGTATATGCACAATCCGGCAGAGGTGTGCAGCATGGAGGATGTGCAGGGCTGTATTGATGTGCTGGCAGGATTTTTATGCGGGATCGGGCCTGATATTTGTCTGAAGCCCCTGGAAGGATGAGGTGATCTATGAAAAAATATACGGCAATTGCAGGGCTGGTGGTAGTTACCGTTATCTGGGGAGGGGGATTTGTAGCCAGTGATATGGCGCTTGACAGCTTGCTGCCTTTTCAGATCATGGCGATCCGTTTCCTTTTGGCCTCTGTGCTCATGGGCGGGATCAGTATCCGCAGTCTGAAAGGGATAAAAAAGGAGGAACTGACTGCAGGAGCCCTTATGGGAGCCGCCCTTTTTCTGGGATTCTCTCTCCAGATCATAGGGCTGCAGTATACGACTCCGTCGAAAAATGCGTTTCTCACGGCAACGAATGTGGTGATCGTCCCCTTTATCGCTTTTTTGATCTGCCGGAAAAAGATAGGATTCAGGGGCATAGCAGGGGCAGTGCTGGCCATAGCGGGGGTGGGCCTTTTGTCACTGGACAAAGATCTATCCCTGGGCCTTGGTGATGGATTGACACTTATATGCGCAGTGGGATTTGCCTTTCAGATTTTTCTGACCAGTATCTTTGTGAAGAAATACAGGGCCTCTGTGCTGAATTTTATCCAGATGTGTACAGCCGGTATTTTATCTGTGGTATTCATGGCTGCCTCCGGACAGGTACATTTTCAGGTTACGGCAAAAGGGTGGGGGAGTGTCCTCTATCTGGGCATCATCAGCACAACGATCTGCTACCTTCTTCAGACTGCGTGCCAGAAATACGTGGACGAGACAAAGGCTGCCATTATCCTGTCCATGGAGTCCGTTTTTGGAACTTTGTTTTCCGTGATGATACTCCATGAAAGGATCACACTGCGCATGGTACTGGGATGCGTTATCATTCTGACGGCTGTTATCCTGGCAAATTCCGCCGCGGAGGAGACAACGGCACCTGCCAAAGCCCGGGATATGTGAGAATGTCACGGTTCACTCCGTGACAGCAGCCCGTGGAAAGTAACGTTACAATAATCCATTGCGGGCTTTCCGGCGATATGGTAATATAAACCATGAAATGCACCGGCAGGGCTGATGCATATAAATGGTGTTGAAAATGTATCATGCAGAGAGGAAACTAAGATGGCTACAATAAAAGACATCGCAGATCGGACCGGATTCTCCACAGCAACAGTCTCCAGGGTCTTGAACTACGATGATACGCTGAACGTGCAGGAAGAGACCAGAACGAAGATACTTGATACTGCCAGGGAACTTCAGTATCAGGCAAGAGAGAGAAAGAGCAGGAAGCGCCGTCTGGCAGTGGGGGTTTATTATTCCTATTCCAGGGAGGAGGAACTGCGGGATATTTATTACCTCACCGTCCGCCTGGCAGTGGAGAGGAAGCTGGAGGCGGAGAATATGGAGCGCCGTCAGATCCAGAGCCTGGAGGAACTGAAAGATCTGGGAGGTCTTGACGGCCTTTTGTGCCTTGGAACATTCAGCAGGAGTATGGTTAAGCAGATTGACGCATTCGGAAAACCTACCGTGTTCCTGGATGCCATGCCCAAAGGGGACAGGTTTGACTGTGTGGTCAATGATCTGGCCGGCTCTGTGGAGACGGTCATGGATTATCTGACAGGGCTTGGACATAGAAAGATAGCGTTTATCGGCGGCTTTGAGGTGGACAGGGACGGCGAGGAAGTGCATGACAGCAGAATTGTAGCTTATAAAGAATATATGGAGCGGATTGGGGAGTTTTCCCAGTCTCTCGTGAGGCTGGGAAGATTTACACCGGAAGACGGCTATGTGCTGTGCCGGGAGCTTTTGGAGGAGAAGGAGAGGCCCACGGCAGTATTTGCAAGCAATGACTCCCTGGCAGTGGGATGCTACCGGGCAGTCAGTGAGAAAGGGCTTCGGATTCCCGGGGATATGAGCATTGTGGGGTATAATGATATAGCAGTAGCCAACTATCTGGTCCCACCCCTGACTACGGTACGGCTGCACATGGAACTTCTGGGCGAGGAGGCAGTCCGCATTCTCCGTGAACACATAGCTTCCGCCAGGGAGATCGGGCTGAAGATCATTGTACCTGCAAAGCTTATTGTCCGTGACAGCGCAGGCAGGGTAAAATAGGTTGGTATGCACCATACAAAATTGGAGTTTTTTAATTTTGCATTTTTGTAATGCAGAACTCTATCATCTTCTGTTGAGATTGACTACAATAATACTTAATAAGAACGCAGCAGAGATGACCGGATTGCGTCTGCGGTCTGCTTCGGCGGATGTAAAGCGCTATACCGGGTATAAAAAGGACAGGAGGTATTTTGTATGGTATCGAGATTTATGCAGACAGCGGCAAACAGGGATTATTCCAAGCACTGGCAGGCAGAGGGAAGCTTTCCATGGATTTTCCAGCAGCCCAAACCGCCTATAGGAGAGCGCCCCATCAGTGTCAGTGAAAATTATATCCGGTGTGTAAAAGGGGAGAAACCTTACTGGATGCCGGCTTATTTCTATGAATCCAACACCGTTTGGCCGGACGCCATGGAAGAACATCCGGTGCCGGAGGTGGATGGCTATGACTGGTGGGGTGTGGACTGGTTCATGGTGGAGGGGATCAACGGAATGATCACCCGTCCGGGAACCCGCACCATCTCTGATTTTGCCAATTGGAAGGAGGAACTTCCCTGGCCGGACCTGTCTGTTGTGGACTTTAAAGCCGACGGTGAGAAGCTCCAAAAAGCCATGGACCCTGACAGGCCCCATATTTACGAGTGTGTGGAAGGTATTTTTGAGAGGCTGCATGAGCTGATCCCCTTTGACGAGTCCCTGATCGCTTTCTATGAGGAGCCGGAGCTTCTGGAGGAGTTTTTCCAGAAGATGGCGGACTATAAGATTGAGAGTACAGACCAGATCTTCAAATACTACGGCAGAGTGGACGGTGTTCTCTATCATGATGACTGGGGAACCCAGCGAAGCGGATTCTTCTCAAACGAAATGTTCCGGGAACAGCTTATGCCTGCAACTGCCCGCTATCTGAAGTTTGTGAAGGACCAGGGCAAATTCATAGAACTGCATTCCTGCGGACGCAATATGCAGTACGTGCCGGAAATGCTGGAGATGGGGATTGATATGTGGACACCTCAGGCAAATGCCAATGACCCGGATTTCCTGCACAATACCTATGGAAAACAGATGACCTTCTGCTTCCCTATCAATATTGGCGCTGACTGGGAGGAAAGGCAGATCCGGGCGGCGGTCCGTGACTATGTGGACCACTTTGGTGAGAACGGCAGGATGATGGCGTGGATCATGACAGAATCCCCGGACCCTGTAAAAGAAGAGATTGCCAGAGATGAGCTGTATCACTACTCTTTGGAGTATTATAATAAGCTGTATCACAGATAAAATTCTTGACTCTGAAATTTTCCGGTGATAAAATAAGGTTACCGAGTAGCAAAAGGCGTAAATCCAGGTTTTGGGTTTACGCCTTTTTTGCGTTTACAGCTTCTGCGGTAGTTTGTGGCAGCTTTTCTTAAAAGTCTCCAAATACAAATAAAGTATAGGAGGTTGTTATGCACAGAGAAATTTCAAAAAACAAGATGGGGACAGAGCCTATAGGAAAACTTATGCTGACCATGGGGATCCCTATGATCTTATCCATGGTTCTGCAGGCATTTTACAACATTGTGGACAGTTACTTTGTAAGCTGTATGCCTGATGCAGGAGGTATTACAGGCCTGGGAGAGTATGGAGTCAACGCGCTGACTCTGGCATTTCCCATACAGATGCTGATGATAGCTGTGGGAGTCGGCACCGGCGTGGGTATCAATGCACTTCTATCAAGGAATCTGGGACAGGGAGATAGACAACGGGCCAGCAAGATCGCGGGAAACGCTATTTTCCTTGGGGTCTGCACATATCTTGTATTTCTGCTGGTAGGTATCTTTGGAGTAAAAGCCTATCTTGAAACGCAGACGACAGATCCTGTCGTGCTGGAAATGGGTACCGGGTATCTGAGGATCTGTACCATTTTATCCTTTGGCGTGATCTTGTTCATGATTTATGAAAAGCTTCTGCAGGCTACAGGGCGGACAGTGCTCTCAACAGCGGCACAGGTCGCAGGTGCCGTGACGAATATCATCCTGGACCCTGTGTTCATCTTCGGGCTGTTCGGCCTCCCGGAAATGGGGATTGAAGGGGCTGCCTACGCCACGGTGATCGGGCAGTGTGTGTCCATGGTGCTGGGGGCTGTCTTCCATCACGGATTTAACCGGGACGTGGAGTCCGGTCTGGCGTATCTGAAACCGGATAGGGGTATTATTGCGGATATCTATAAAGTCGGCATACCGGCAGTTATCATGCAGGCACTTATGTCTTTTATGACCTATGGTGTGAATATTATTTTCGGAAGGGTTTCAGGCGCGGCAGTGACGGCGTATGGGATATATTATAAGGTTCAGCAGTTTGTATTTTTTGCCGCTTTTGGGCTTAATAATGCGTTGATACCTATTGTGGCATTTAACTATGGAATGCAGGATAAGCGGCGTGTGAAAAGCGGAATCAAATACGGACTGCTGTACACACTTGCCATTATGCTTGCCGGAGCCGTGGGGCTCCAGATCTTTGCGGAAAATGTGGCAGGGATCTTCTCTCTTTCCCCGCAGACCCAGGCGCTCTGTGTGAAAGCTGTCCGTATCGTCACTCTGGGATACCTGTTTGTGGGGGCAAACGTGGCGCTTCAGGGGATCTTTCAGGCATTTGGATATGGTATGCGCTCCCTGGTGCTGTCCCTGGTAAGGCTTGTGATAGTTGCCCTTCCGCTGGCATACTTTTTCACCACTCTTTCAGACGCCGGAAATCTCATATGGTGGGCATTCCCCATTGCGGAGGGATGCGGACTTGTGGTAGGTATGATATTTATGAGAACGACAGCGAGGGAAAAGCTGATGATGGCAGGTGAGCAGGTCACAGAGAGGGAGGCGGAAAAGTATGCGTAAAAGGATCATTACGATCAGCAGGGAATTTGGAAGCGGCGGAAGAACCATAGGAAAGATGGCTGCGGAGGAGCTTGGTATCTCCTGTTATGACAGAGAATTGATTGAAAAGGTTGCGGCGGAGACGGGATTCGGCAGGGAATATATCCGGGAGCAGGGGGAGGATGTGCCTGCCAGGAATCTGTTTGCCTACTCCTTTGTGGGCAGAGGTGTGGACGGCCTTTCCCCGGAAGATTATCTCTGGTCAGCTCAGAGTAAGGTCATCTGGGAGCTGGCGGAGAAGGAACCCTGTGTGATCGTAGGAAGATGCGCAGATTATGTGCTGAGAAACAGAACAGATTGTTTAAATGTGTTCATACACGCCTCCATGGAAAAACGGGCTGACAGAATTGTAAGGCTCTACGGGGAGTGTGACAAGTCACCGAATAAGCGTTTGAGAGAAAAGGATAAAAGAAGAAAAGTAAATTATAAGTATTACACAGAACGTGAGTGGGGTATAGCCCAGAACTATCACCTTACTCTGGACAGCGGGGAACTGGGGCCGGAACGCTGTGTAAAAATACTCACAACGCTGTATCAGGGGGAATATGTGTGATTTGTACAAGCTAAAACTGCCTTTCTATTGGGAGAATCGCTGAAAATTGTCCATACATTAAAATAGTACTTACAATAATTTCTGAAAGGTGTTATACTGAGACAGTAGGAAGTCGCAGTGATAAGCCTTGTCTTGCCCTTTTCGGTGAGTCGGGGCTTTTTGGTTTTGGAAGGAGCGTGCCGTATGATACAGGAAGGCGATATTGTAGTTTTTAAATGCAGGGGATTGTATAAGGTTCAAAAAGTGGGTACATTGGATTTTTCAGGTGCTGACAGGAAGAAATTATACTATACCATGCAGTCTGTGGATGATGAAAAGGAAAAAGCATACATCCCTGTGGAAGGTGACCACAATATCAGGAGACCTGTGACAAGAGAAGAGGCGCTGATGTTGATTGACGAGATGGATGACATTGATATTCTCTGGGTTACGAATGAGCGGATGCGGGAACGGGAATATAAGACCTGCATTTCAAGCTGTGAATGTGAAGCATGGGTAAAAATTTTGAAGACGTTACATCAGAGAACAACAAAAAGAGGTGCAATTACCAGTATGGATAAAAAATACCGTCAGATAGCAGAGCGGGCACTTTACAGTGAATTCGCATATGCTCTTGGTATTTCTCCGGATAAAGTAGATGGATTTATAAAGGACAGGAAAAATTTATAACAGAATAAATCTTATAGTAGGATCCCTGTGATGCTTAGGCACCACAGGGATTTTTTTGCCATAGCCAAAATGCCGGGCAGCACAGCTTTGATCTACCAGCAGTTTTTACATGCCTGGTAACTTCCCTCTGCCTGTGAGAGGGGAATCTGGCGGGCTTTGTCGGGATTCATGTTGCCGCAGTTGGGGATGCGGTGGTATTTCTCACCGGTAGCAGAAAGCCATACCATCTGTTCTACAGGCTGGGCTGCGGCGGCCTCTGCTTCCTGAGCGGCAGCAGCCTCTGCCTCCGCCTGAAGCCTTGCTTCCTCCTCTGCCTGTTGTTTTGCCTGGGCTTCTGCCTGGAGCCGTGCCTCCTCCTCCGCCTGCTGTTTGGCGGCAGCCTCGGCCTGGAGTCTTGCCTCCTCCTCCGCTTTCTGCTTTGCTTCCGCTTCAGCCTTTTGTTTTGCCTCCGTCTCGGCCTTTTGTTTTGCCTCAGCTTCAGCCTGAAGCTTTGCCTCCGTCTCGGCTTTTTTCTTTGCCTCCTCTTCCGCCTTTTTCTTGGCTTCTGCTTCGGCTTTTTTATCCGTTACAGAGATGTGTATGGCATTGCTGCTTTTGCCGTCCGGAGTTTTTAGGTAGACGTTGCTTTCTCCTGTTTTCCCTGAGCTTTTAAGCAGGCAGGATGACTCTCCCCGGGAATAATCCAGTGTCAGAAGTCCGTTGTCTGTCACCAGTTCGAGTTTTTTCGGACGGGCGTCCTCCGGCTGGACCTGGATGTTGATGGGATATTCTGAGTTCACATCCATCTCGTAGTTGGATGTGGGAGATATGGAAATCTTCTCGACATCAGGGGCTGATGCCTGCGCGTAACCGAATACGCACAGGGACAACAGGGATAACGTCCCCAGAGCAGCCGTATACTTTTTCTTTCTGAGCGGCTCCTCTCTGAATTTTCTCCGGTATAGGAAAATAGCCGGAATAAACAAGATCCATGCGTAGGGCAGCAGTGATAGGAGCACCCCAAGGCAGATCAGCACTAAAAAGATATTGAGCAATGTTTTGCCCATAAAATCCCCCCTTTTTTATTATTATTTTACCATAAAATGACAAGAAAAAAAGAGTTGTAATGAAAGAATATGCAATGATCCTGTGTGATGATTTACGGAAACAAAATATTTACCATTTTGTTTCCGAAGATTGTATAATGGAGGTATGGATAAAGGCTGTTGTGCAGGAGGAAGTTTATGAGTATAAGGGTTCGGAAATTTGAGGAAAAGGATATGGAAAGTATGGTTTCCATATGGAACGAAGTGGTGGAGGAGGGTGTGGCCTATCCCCAGTTGGATCTTCTGGATGAGAAGACAGGACCCGCCCTATTTGGCAGACAGACATACTGCGGGGTGGCGGAGGACATGGACTCCGGTGAAATTCTGGGACTGTATATTTTGCATCCCAATAATGTGGGCAGATGCGGTCATATATCAAATGCCAGCTACGCAGTCAAATCTTCAGCCAGAGGAAAACATATAGGGCAACTGCTGGTAAAGGACAGCCTGGTACAGGGGAAAAGCTGCGGATTCAGGATTCTGCAGTTCAATGCTGTAGTCAGGACGAATAGAACTGCCCGCCATTTGTATGAAAAACTGGGATTTAAGCAGCTGGGTGTGATCCCCGGCGGTTTTTTGATGAAAGACGGTCACTATGAGGATATATGCCCATATTACCGGGAATTGTAGAAGAGGAAATTCAGATATGCCAGGTGCCGCAGCGGTGCCCGGCATATTTTTTGCAGAATGCTATTTTATTTTGAATGCGCGCTATATTTAATTTAATACAGATATAATTTATCGTAAAACAATAAAAATATATTGACATTTCCTTCCTGTGGCAATATAATAAACCCAGGATGAATGGTAGTGAATTATTTTGAAACCGCAGGAGGAACAAACATGAAGCAAACAGAGATGTCAAAGTATTTAAAAATAATAACAGCGGGAACAGGGATCCTGTTTTTGGTTCTGGTAGTATGGTTTATGCCTTCCGTATTGAAACAAATGCTGGCGGGACAGGCGGGAAATGCCGTATACCGGGGCACTTGTATCTTTATCTGGATAACTGCAGTGCCTTGTCTGTTATGCCTGGTCAAATTCTGGGGTGTCTGCAGCAGAATCGGGGAGAACAGGTCTTTTTGCAGGGAAAATGCAGAGGCGCTGAAGCAGATGAGCCATTATACCCTTGTCGACAGTGTGCTGTATGCTCTTTTTCTGGCAGTATTCTGTATACTGGGGTGGTACTCCTTTGGAATCGGATATTTATTCGGCATTGTTTTGATCTTGTTTATCTGTATTACACTTACCGTCCTGTGCGCTGCCCTGTCTCATTTGGTCTATAATGCGAGCCAAATGCAGGAAGACCAGGATTTGACCATATAGGAGGGACAGAAGATGGCGATTATCATTAATATAGATGTTATGCTTGCTAAACGGAAAATGAGTGTCACGGAACTGTCCGAGCGTGTGGGGATTACAATGGCTAATATCTCCGTATTAAAAAACGGGAAAGCCAAGGCCGTTAAGATCAGTACACTAAACAGTATATGCAAAGCTCTGGGTTGCCAGCCCGGGGATATCCTGGAATATGTGGAGGATGAGGCAGACTGACACAACGGTGTAACGGGATGAGGGGCAGTCCGTACGAAGATGCAGGAAAACCATTTAGATTTGAGAAAGGAGCAGTAAAGTATGAATAGGGATGATCAAATGCCGGCAGGCAGCAAGAGCAGTCTGCCCTGTGAAAGTGCGCCCATTTTTGAGGAGGATGAGTGGAAAATGGCAGAACCAATAGATGCGGACAGTAAAGACAAGTGCTTTGCCTGGCTGTATCTGCTTGTTGGATATGGGTTTGTATACACATTTACCAGTATGGATTTCGGAGGACATCTGGTTCTCTTTACAATAGCATATGCGGCCATTGTGCTTGCCTATGTATTTCTGAAGGGCGGGCGTCCGGGTAAGGAGAGCTGGTTCTGGCTGGTCATTATGCTTGGCATTGGGGTGCCCTACGCGTTCTGGAGTGCCATGCCCTTTCTGCAGGTTCCCATGCTGATCGTATGTGCGGCGTACTGGACGCTGATCATATCCGGCAGCCTTCTGGAAAAGGATAAGACATCCCAGTGGGTGGTGTTCGATGGATGGAATGCCCTTTTGTGGGTGCCCTTTGGAAATTTCGGCTGTAGTTTTAAGATCATAACAGGGCTTCATGCAGACCATGAGGAAAGTGGGGATGAGCCGGAGAAAAAGAGCAGAGGAAGGGACATCAGATATGTCCTGCTGGGTGTGGTCATTGCTGTTCCGGTTCTTTTTATTGTGCTTCCTCTGCTGTCCAGTGCGGATGAAGGGTTTCAGAGGATGATGCAAAACAGCGGACTGTATATACAGGAACATTTCCTGTATACTATTGCCAGGATGATACTGTCCCTGCCGGTTGCAGCATATTTATTCGGCTTGATTTACGGGGGGATCCATAAGCGGAACACAGACAGGATGGATAAAGAATCACTCAGGGAGACTTCGCGTTCCATCCAAATAGTACCCACGACAGCCATTACCACGGCTATGCTGATCGTATGTGCCATTTATCTGCTGTTCATAGGGCTGCAGGGAAAGTATCTGTTTTCCGCCTTTGCAGGTATCCGGCCTGAAAATTTCACCTACGCGGAATACGCCAGAAGAGGATTTTTTGAACTGTGCCAGACCGCCGCGCTGAATCTGGTCCTTCTCCTGGGCGCAAACCTGTTTGCCAGAAAGAAAAATACGAACAGCGCCGTGCTGCGGTGGCTCAATGTCCTGCTCTCTGTTCTGACTCTGCTGCTTATTCTGACAGCTATGAGTAAAATGATCCTTTATATCACTGCTTTTGGATTTACTATAAAAAGGGTACTGACCATGGTGTTTATGATTTGGATGGCACTTGTGTTTACGCTGGTCATCTTGCGCCAGTGGAGGGAGTTTCCTATGGTACGGATCTGTGTCATAGCGGGAGCTGTTTTATACTGCTTGCTTTGTGTGCTACCGATTGAACGTATGATGGATTCCTATAATCAGAGGTATTTCCCCGATCACTCTATTGAAGAAAACTTTCCGCAGTAAGGTAAAAAACCATGGACCTTGGCAAAATCAGAGAAGGTAACTTCGCGAGAATTTCTGCCGGTAACAAACTGTTGTATTGTAGTAGCAGGTAATCAAAAGATGATTGAAAAGTTTGTTGCGGAGCCGGAGAGGATTCGGGAAGAATTAAAAAGCATCAATGAGAATAGTGAAATGAAAGTAGATATGCTGATTTCACTTAAAACAATCTGTGAGATATTGGAAGGACTGGGATACGGTCCTTCCAATTTTATTATGAAAGAAGAGGCTGTGGAAAGACAAGTTGATTTTATATCAAAAAATGGATATACTCTTAGTAAGAACAGGGTACTCGAATCAAGAAAGAAGGTTTTTAGGCTTACATGCGATTCATAGGGAGGGAAAAGCATGAGTGATGTAATTTATACCTTTAATGGAAAAGATATAACCATGAATGTCTGCATCCAAATCAGAGCTGTGGTAGATATCATGCAGGAGCAGCTCGGTATTGATTAAATGCTTTTTGGGCAGAATCGGCGGAGTATATTGCTGAAAGGTATTTTGAAGAGATGGAAAGCCAAATGAACGTGACGGGGAATGAATAGTTACGGAGATTTAATAATTAGTTGTGTAGGTTAATATTTTAGTCTATAATTATAAAGAAGTAATGACATGCAGCATAAGAGATATGAGTAACATTTGAAAAGCTATGTCCGGGATGGGTATAGGGCTGGAAAGGAATGTGGTTCACATGGGATTTTATTTAAATAGTGTCTTTCCTTTTGCGGGGTATCAAGAAATGGAATCGGATGTGTACTTTGTCGATAAATCTCTTTTGGTCTGTGAGCTTGTTCCCGCGTTAGGGAAAAGAAATCGTTATTTTTGCATAACAAGGCCCCGCCGTTTCGGAAAAAGTGTTATGGCTAATATGGTTGGAGCATTTTTTGAAAAAAATGTGGATGGAAGAAGCCTTTTTGCAGATCTAGCAATTGCAAAGGAAGATATATACGAAAAGCATTTGAATAAACACAATGTGATATATATTGACTTTAGCAAGATACCAGAGAAGCTGGACGATTATCAATCCTATATAGATCGTATCTCTGATGGGATAAAGCAGGATTTTTTACAGGCCTATCCGGAATTAAAATTTGATAAGGACATGGCTGTTTGGGATATCCTGTTTTACGTTTTTCAGAAGACAAATGACAAGTTTATTTTTGTTATGGATGAATGGGAC
Source organism: Blautia hominis (assembly GCA_002270465.1). Taxonomy (GTDB): domain Bacteria; phylum Bacillota; class Clostridia; order Lachnospirales; family Lachnospiraceae; genus Blautia; species Blautia hominis. The sequence goes on along the minus strand of NQOF01000005.1, from coordinate 204,445 downwards.
GCAGTTTTTCAGCTTCCATTTGTAACAGAAGATAACAAGAAAGAATATTTGCTGTTTTTAAAAACCTTGCTGAAGGACCAGGTGTATGTGGAACTTGCATATATGACGGGGGTTCTGCCCATCGCAAAGTATTCGGATGGATCGGAATTAAATATGTTTGTAGAGTACAGTATGGCAACGAGAGCTAAATTCAGTGAATATTTTGGGTTCCTGGATTCAGAGGTAGATAAACTGTATGAAACGTACCTGAGTGTTGAGCAGAAACCTAAGATCACTAGAGAAGACTTACGCATTTGGTATGACGGATATTTTACAAAGTCCGGAAACAGAATATACAATCCCCGCTCTGTCGTATGCGCTTTGACAGATAATGAACTGGCAAACTATTGGACAAGTTCAGGGACGTATGATTCTGTATTTACCTATATAAAAAATAACGTGGCAGAAGTCCGGGAAGATCTGCCGCTATTATTTGCAGGGGAAACAGTACGCTCAGATATTCAGGAATATGCAGCAACAGCCATGCAATTGAATACCAAGGATGAAATTTATTCAGCAATGGTGGTGTATGGATTGCTGACTTATGAAAATGGCTGTGTATCTATTCCGAACAAAGAGCTAAAAGACAGTTTTGCAAATACTATGAAAAAGGAAAAGTCATTGGGTTATATTTATAATCTGGCCAGGGAATCTATAAAAATGGTAAATGCGACTCTTGCCGGTGATATAAAGACCATGGCGGAAATCTTGAAGTTTGCCCATGATACAGAGTCGCCCATTTTTTCATACAACAGTGAAATTGAATTGTCGGCGGTGGTAAATCTTGTCTATTTAGCAGCGAGAAATGAATATCGTGTAGAACGGGAGGACAAGGCCGGGGAGGGCTATGTGGATTTCATTTTCTATCCGGAGTGTAAAAGTGCCGATGCCTTTATTCTGGAGCTGAAAATTGATTCAACACCGGAAGAGGCAATCCAACAAATCAGGGACAAGAATTATGTACTTCGATTTAAGGGAAAACTTGGAGAAAAACCTAAATATACAGGAAAGGTGCTGGCGGTCGGAATTAGTTATGACAAAAAAACGAAAGTACATTCCTGATTACTATTCACGGCTGCTATCCCGCGAGGTGTTTTTATGCGCTTGCGCATGAAAATCCCGAGGCAGCCAGCGCGATATGGGGCAGAATGCTCCATATCTGTGCATCGCGAAGCGTGTTACTGTTTACAGAACTGCGTTTTTTGCAGGGCTGTGAATAGTAACCATTCCTGCAAGGTAGAGGTTCTGGAATAAATATAAAATCAAGCTAAGGAGCAATAGTTGCATGCTGTCGCTCCTTTTTTGTACCCTGCCTCTATTTGATGCAGAATTACGATTCACAGCCCTGCAAAAAGCGCAGGATAGTAACACGTTTGGCGATGCACAGATATGCAGCACTCTACTCCATATGGCGCTGGCTGCCTTGGGATCTTCATGCGCAGGAGTATAAAATACCTGGCCGGATTATGGGTGTGAATGGTAACGATGCAGGGGACAACATACTACATAGAAAAACAGGTGAAATAGATGAAAAAAATAGCAGTGATCGAAGATGACGAACTCTTAAACCAGGCCCTTGTCATCACGCTGAAGAAAGAAGGCTATCAGGTAACAACCGGGAAATCCTGCAGGGACGGCATTACCCTGCTTCAGGATAATCCTGACCTGATGTTGGTTGACATAAATCTACCGGATGGAAACGGAATCTCCATCTGCCGGGAGGCAGAACGTTTCGGGAAAATACCCGTACTTTTTCTGACTGCCAGAGACGAGGAGCGGGATATGCTGGAGGCTTTTGATGCCGGGTGCGACGATTATGTGGTCAAGCCGTTTCAGATGCCCGTTCTGAAAAAACGGATTGAAGCTATTTTGCGCAGGAGCGGCGGGGAGGAGGATATTTTTCTTTTCCGGGGACTCAGGATTGACCGGAAGAAGAAGCAGGTATTCTGCCAGGAGCAGCAGGTGAGTCTGACCGCAAAGGAATATAGCCTTCTGGAACTTCTGGTCAGAAACCGGGGGCAGGTTCTGACAAAAGAAACCATACTGGAAAGAATATGGGACATTGACGGTCAGTTTGTGGTGGAGAATACGGTAAGCGTCACAGTAAACCGTCTGAGAAAGAAAATTGAACCGGACAAGTCCAGCCCCATATATATTAAAAATGTATTCGGCCTTGGGTACACCTTTGGAGATTAGCCTATGAAAAAGTATTTATATTACACAGCAGGGGTCCTGCCCGCCGCTGCGGGGGTCCTGGCTTCCATCATAACCGCCGACGCAGGATATCTGTTTCTGACAGTGTTTTTTTTCTGCTGCTCTATACCGGTATTCTCAGGAATAAGGAAGAAATATGAGAATGACCTGATACAAATCGCTGATATTCTGGAGCAGCTGATCCGAGGAGACGGCAGCCCGGTCATAACGGAAAACGCTGACAGCCTGGTATCAAAGCTTCAGGCGCAGACTGTCAGGCTTCACGCCATGGTGACAAAATACAACGAAAAACTTTTGGAAGAGCAGGAGGAGGTCCGCCGATTTCTCTCCGAAATCGCCCACCAGATCAGAACGCCGCTTACAAATATGGAGACTTATCTTGATCTTCTGCGGGAGCAGGACTTGACAAAAGAGGAGCAGAACACCTGTATTTGTGCGGTGGAGCAGTCAGAACGGAAGATAAAATTTCTGACAGAGAGCTTCATTTCCGCATCCCGTATGGAACACCGCATTATCCAGATCAGAAAAGAGAAGCAGGATCTCAGGGAGACCATAGCAAAGGCCATTTTCCAGGTAAGGAAAAAAGCACGGGAAAAGCATATGGAAATAACCCTGGACTGTCCGGCAGCCCTGACACTTTCTCATGACAGAAACTGGATTTCCGAGGCCGTGGCAAACCTGCTGGACAACAGCATAAAATATTCCCCTGCGTCTTCCGAGATCATTGTCCGGGCAGTGAAAAATGAGATGTTCACACAGATTGAGGTCCGCGACTTCGGTATGGGCATCCCCGATGATGAGAACCGGATCTTCCGCCGCTTTTACAGGGGAAGTAATGTGAAAAACCAGGAGGGATTCGGCATAGGCCTGTATATTACAAGAGAGATCGTTAAGAGGCATGAAGGTTTTTTAAAAGTAAAAAAGGAGCCGGACGGTACTTCCATTTCTATTTATCTTCCCTGTTAGGAGATTGTTAGATTTACCTGTTATCCTCAGGATATGGCAGCAGGCATAACTGTGAATGCATGAAACAGTTAGCTGCAGGCAAATAAACAGGAGCCAGCCTTGAAGTATGCACGGATTTCCCTCTGTGATCCCGAAGGGGAAAGCTGCAGGGGAAAACGCACGGGAGCATACCTAAGCGGGCAGGCAAGGAGGAAAGTATGGAAGTTTTAAGGACAAGGGGCCTTGAAAAGATTTACAAAACAGGGGAGTTTGTGGTCCGGGCACTGGACGGTGTGGATATGGACATCAGGGAAGGAGAATTTATTTCCATTATAGGCTCATCGGGAAGTGGGAAGACAACCCTTCTAAACATGCTGGGCGGGCTGGATTATCCCACAACAGGCAGTGTGATCGTCAGAGGATACGAGCTGGCAGCCATGGACCATGATGAGCTGACCGTATTCAGACGCAGGAATATCGGATTTGTGTTCCAGAATTATAATCTGGTTTCCGTGCTGGACGTATACGAAAATATTGTCCTTCCGCTGAAACTGGACGGAGTAAAGATCAACCGGGAATTTGTAGACAGGATCATCCACTCCCTGGGCCTGGATGAGAAGATCCGCCAGATGCCAGGCACCCTTTCCGGCGGACAGCAGCAGCGTGTGGCCATAGCCAGGGCGCTGGTGACAAAACCCGCTATTATCCTGGCAGATGAACCCACCGGAAACCTGGATTCCAAAACAGGCCTTGAGGTGATCGGCCTTATGAAGACCATGGCCCAGGAGTATTCCCAGACTATAGTCATTGTCACTCACAATGAGGAGATCGCCCAGATGACAGACCGGATGATCCGGATTGAGGACGGGCGCATCTGCAGGAGGGAGGACTGACCATGGAACTTAGGAACAACAACAGGGAGGTTATCCGGGAACTCGCGCAGGCCAATGACAGGAAGAACAAAGGGAGGAACCGTGTCCTTACACTGGCGGCAGCTCTGGCTGTGTTCATGGTATTCGGCGCATTCAGCATTGCCAGGGGTAAAATGGACGCGGACTATCTGTTATACGCCAGAAACGGGGGAAGTGTTGCCAGCCTTTCACTGGAGAACGGTTCGGAAAAACAGTATGAAAAAATAAAGACACTGGATTATGTGAAAAATACAGGGGTGGAAAATGATTTTGCCGTCTGGCAAAAAGAGGGGGTCCCTGTGATGGGCTGTACGGTTCTTGACAACACAGCCTTTGAAAAGCTGCAGAAGCCGGCTTATACAGATGTTACAGGACATTACCCCAGAGAGAAAAATGAGGTAATGCTGCCGCTTAGAGGGCTTGAACAGCTTGGAATAGAAAAGCCTGCTGTGGGTATGACCTTGGATGCAGAACTTTTTCAAAACGGCAGCAGGGAGAGCATGGAGGACAGCTTTGTCTTATCCGGTTACTATAAGGATTATGTAAACCCATTGCTGAATGCCCCCATTGCTTATTTTTCCGAGGCATATCTTGAAAGCCTGGGGATCTCCAAATTTCCTGCCAGCTATATCCTCATGGAACAGGACGGGATTCTTGCAGACGGAGAATTTATGGAGGAAAAGCTCTATGAGGATGTGCAGACGGAATCTGTTGCCCAGCAGTTCATTGGGATGAACTCCCTGGCCTTTACGGTTGTGGAGGATTTTGCGGGCAGCTATCTGGTTGCGTTTCTCTGCAGCGTTATGATCCTGGGCGGTGCGTTTCTTTTGATCTATAATGTGCTTTCCATCACACTTGGCAATGACATACGGCAGTACGGACTGCTGAAGACCATCGGTACGACCAACAGCCAGATCCGGAAGATCGTATTCAGACAGACCGGAAAAGTGATCCTTGCCGGATGCCTTATAGGGGCAGCGGTGGGCTCTCTGGTCATGAAGTTTGTCCTTCCCGGGACGCTTGGGGAATTATATCTGCATGGGATGGGAAGTGCCAGGGGCATGACCGGTTTTTATCCCGGTTTTTTGGCAGTCAGCGTTGTGTTTGTGAGTATGACGACTCTGCTGGCAGCCGGGATCGCTGTCCGCAAAGTGATGAGGCTCAGTCCTATAGAGTCTGTCCGCTATGAGGAGACGGCATCTGTGGCAGCAAGCCATACCGGAAGCCGATTGAGACGCACTCTGCACACCCAGGATAGCACCCGTCAGGGCAGAGGAAGAGGAAGGCGCCGCGGGGATGGCGCGTCAGTGGCAGAGATGGCCTGGAGGAATGTGGTCCGTTCCAGAAGACGGTTTGCAGTTACCCTGCTTTCCCTGAGCGTTGGATGCATTTCCGCTCTGGGAGCAGTGGTCATCAGCAGGGGGACAGACATAACAAACAGCATTGAGGAGCGTCCGGATTTCGATATCAGTACCTTTGTAAATATTGTGCGGGATGCCGGTTCTTCTGCATATGATTGGGAGGATGATACCCCGGTCATTACAGAAGAGATAAGAGACAAGATACTGGCAGTGGATGGGATTTCCGCTGAAAATACAAGCTATACAAAAGGCTGCTTTGCCATGCTTGATATGCCTTCTGACACTAATGGCACAGAGGATAGCGGGGACGAAGCCCTTCTGCCCCGTTTGAAGTCTGTATATGGCACCATGGATGTTAATTTTTTTACTACTGTGCAGATCGTAGATGATGCCTTTGTAAAAGAACTGAGGGAGTATGTGGATGCGTATGGCATAAAAGCAGATGTGGACAGTCTGGAAAACGGTACAGGCGCCATGCTCCTGCACACACATGAGCTGTCAAAAGAACTGCAGGAGGACGCCGACAAAACCATTGGGAAGCCTCTGCACTTTTACAGCCTTTCGCTTTTTGAGGAGATGGTGGATGACAAATACCTGAAAGGGGAACTCACCTGTGCAGGATATCTGGACATATCAAAAAAACATTTTCCAAAACTGAGAATGACATCCCACGGAAGCGGCATCAACTATTTTATCATGACAGAGAAAGCTTTTAAGAGCCTGGAGTTTAAAGAAAAGATTTTCGGCATACAGATAGATGTGGACAGGCAGAAGGAGCCTCTCATCAAACAGGAACTTACGCAGATCATACAGCAGGACAACAGGAACAGAAGTGAAGCACACTATATCTATATGAACAGTAAATCAGATGCTCTTTTGGATGCTTCCTCCTATATCCGGGCAAGCAGGATCGTTATGGGTGCACTTAGTGTCCTTTTGGTGGTCATGGGAATTGCAAACTACTTTAATACACTTTACACAAGCCTTTCAGCCAGACAAAAAGAGCTGGCCGTTATGGAGAGTGTGGGAATGACAAGAAAACAACTGGGCAGGCTGGTGGTTTTGGAAGGGGCATTTTACGGTCTGAGCGTGATCGGGATCCTGCTTACATTTGGCTCCGCAGTTCTATGGATCCTTGGAAAAGCCATAAAACAGAACCTGCTTTACTTTAAATTTTATTATCCCTGGGCTTGGATGGGAGGCATCACCGTGTGTCTGCTCCTTATCTGCATATTGACTGCAGTCTGCATGTACAGGCGGATGACAGAAAAAAGCATAACAGAACGTCTGCGGAGGTTTGCAGACTAAAATGCGCCGATCACACATTTCCGCATTTTGTGTATCCTGCCGCTGTGCCGCATAAAAAAATCTATATATTTCTGTAACGAAATCAATGCCGGAAGCTCTTATGGGTAAGGAGGACGAAAGATGCAGGATATGGAGCAGATCTACACAAAATATGCTGTCCAGGTATACAAGTACCTGTTCAGACTGGGACAAAGGAGAGCTGGCTTACTCAGCTCTCCTTTTGTGCATAATGTACAGGAGATGGGATTGGATATTGTACATATAATGGAATCTAACGAAAACTATTGACTTTCCAAACATGGGATGTTAGGATGTATTCATAGAGAAAAACAACCAACGTAGGATGTAATGAAACGGGGAACTTAAAGGAGGTATTTATGAAAGCTAGGGTGTTAAGCCTGCTGCTGGCGGGGGCGGTTATGACGGGGCTGCTTACGGGGTGCGGCGGTGCTGAGAATGTGGAGGCTTCAGGGGAAACCGGGAATGGTTATCAGAAGATCGAACTGGTCATGGCAGTGAATGGAACGGACATTCAGATTGACTCCAGAGTAGCAGATAAATTTGCGGAGCTGGTGGAAGAAGCATCCGATGGAAATGTGACCATTGCGGTGTATCCCAATGACCAGCTTGCCGGAGGAAACTCTACAAAGGGAATCGAGATGATAGCAGGCGGGGGTGTGGACCTGGCAGCCTACGCCACATGTGTAATGGCAGTCATAGACGAGCAGTTATCTGTGGCAACCATTCCTTGGATATTTGACGATTACAAACATGCAAGAGAGATCATTGACGGTTCTGGCGGCGAGTATTACGCAGAGCGTCTGGAGGCCAAAGGGATCACCTATCTGGGTTCTTTCCACAATGGTTTCCGCCAGATCACAAACAGCAAACGCGAGGTGCGTACACCGGAAGATGTAAAGAGACTGAAGATCCGTGTGCCGGGCAGTGAAGTCTATATGAAGTTCTTCAAAACTTTAGGGGCTGATCCGGTGGCAATGAGCTGGAGCGAGGTCTTCACAGCCATCCAGCAGGGAACCATCGACGGGCAGGAAAACGGCATCTGTATCACGGAATCTGCCAAGATGGATGAGATCCAGGACTATCTCACATTGTGGAATTATACATATGAAAACGATTTATTTGTAGCAAACACGGAGATCTGGGAATCTCTGGAGCAGGAGACAAGGGAACTCCTTCAGGAAAAGGCAAAAGAGGCCTGTGAATGGGGAAGAGATACGGTGGAGGAAGAAGAGGCAGCCATTGTGGAAGAGTTTAAATCCGAGGGTATGACGGTAACGGAATTAAACGCAGAAGAACTGGATGCCTTTAAGGAAGAGATCCGTGGTGTAAAACAAGAATTTATAGACAAATACGGCGAGAAGGCCTGTAAGGCTTTCCGGATAGAGAGCGAAGAGTGAGGGAGGAAATGAAATGCGGATATTTGACAAGATAGAGGAAATACTGGCGGCTGCCTGTCTGATCGTTATGACGATCCTCACATTTGCCAACGTGGTTGCCAGATACCTGTTCAGTGCATCCTTTTCTTTTTCGGAGGAGATCACGACCTACCTCTTTGTACTGCTGAGTATGCTGGGCACAGCAATAGCGGCAAAACGGAGAGCGCATCTGGGCCTGAGCATTGTGACCGATGCGGTAGGACCCAAGGTGGAAAAGGTGTTAAAGATCATAGGTTATTTTGTGGCAGTTTTGTTTACCGGAGCTATTTTCTACTACGGGATCCTCATGGTGAGGAATCAGAGGATCCTGGGGCAGGTCACGGCAGGTATGCAGTGGCCGGAATGGATATTCGGTTCCTTTGTGCCGATCGGTGCATTCTTTGCAGCCATTCGTTTTTTACAGGTTTTGATAGAAGAGATTAAGAGAAATCCCGAAGAGGAGGTAAGCAAATAGTGGTAGCAGCAATCCTTTTTATTAGCTTCGCCGTACTGCTTCTCATGGGAGCGCCCATAGCGGTGTGCCTCGGTACTTCCAGCGTGGTAGCCATGATCGCCCAGGGAGCAGGAAGACCGCTGGATACGGTAATGAGCAGTCTTCCCATGATCGTATCGGCGTCAACCAGCAAATTCGTATTACTGGCAATTCCTTTCTTCATCTTAGCAGGAAATATTATGGAGAAAGCGGGAATATCAGAGAAACTTATCAAACTGGCTGAGGCCTGTGTAGGCCATATCAGAGGCGGACTTGCCATTGTATGTGTCATTGTTTCCTGTTTCTTTGCGGCTATTTCCGGTTCAGGACCGGCAACTGTGGCGGCACTTGGAGTTATCGTTGTGCCGGCCATGATCAAATCAGGCTATAAACCTGCGTTTTCAGCAGCGTTAATGGCAGCGGCGGGAGCCATAGGGGTCATCATTCCTCCCTCCATAACCTTTGTGGTATATGGCTCCATCGCCGATACATCCATCGGTGAACTGTTTATTGCAGGACTTGTTCCGGGTCTTTTGATGGGAGCGGCACTGATGGTGGTGGCTCTTGTGGTAGGAAGAAGATCCGACCTGAAGACACTGCCGAAAGCCGGCAAAAAGGAGCGCTGGCTGGCATTTAAAGATGCATTTTGGGGACTTATGATGCCGGTTATTATCCTGGGCGGTATCTATGGTGGTATTTTCACCCCCACAGAGGCAGCGGCAGTATCAGTTGTGTACGGATTGTTTGTAGGGATTTTTGTTTACAAGAAGATAAGGCTGAAAGAGTTTTATGCCATACTTCTCGATACTACATCCACCACAGCCACGGTCATGTTTATTACAGCGGCAGCCAGCCTGTTCGCATATGTACTTACCAGGGCAAGACTGGATGTAGCCATCAGTTCCGCACTTCAGAGTGCAACAGGCGGAAATGTGATCGTTTTCTTTATTATAGTAAATATTATCCTGCTGATCGCAGGCTGCTTCCTGGATTCCACGTCCGCTTTATATATCTTTACCCCGCTGTTCGTGCCGGTGGCACAGGCATTGGGTGTGGATCTGATCCACTTGGGCGTGGTGATGATCGTCAATCTGGCGATCGGGCTTTTCACTCCTCCGGTAGGGGTAAACCTCTATGTGGCATGCGGTGTGGGCAATGTAAACTTAAAGCAGATATCAAAAGCAGTGATCTCATTGATCATAGCAGCACTGATCGTATTGCTGCTGGTAACCTATATACCTAAAATCTCATTGTTATTCTTATAAAAAGGAGCGAGGAATATGAAAAATGTAAGCGTTGAAGAACTGGAAAGAGAGAGTATTGAATTAAGAAAAAAGGTGATCACCATGATTCACAAAGCGAAATCCGGTCATCCCGGCGGGTCACTGTCCGCAGCCGACTTTGTGACAGCCCTGTATTTCAGGGAAATGAATCTGGACCCGAAAAACCCCAAATGGGAGGATAGAGACCGTTTTGTCCTTTCAAAAGGCCATGTGTGCCCGGTACAGTATGCGGCCCTGGCGGCCTTGGGATTCTTCGATGAATCGGTATTGGGTACCCTCCGCCAGGAAGGTTCTATCCTGCAGGGACATCCGGATATGAAAAAATGCCCCGGCATTGATATCTCCACCGGTTCCCTGGGTCAGGGACTGGCCTGCGGCGTAGGGATGGGCATTGCGGCGAAGAAAGATGACAAAGATTACCGTGTATTTGTAGTGGTGGGCGACGGCGAATGTCAGGAAGGCGAGATCTGGGAGGCAGCGCAGACCGCACATAAATATGAGCTGGATAATCTGGTGGTATTTGTGGACAACAATAACCTGCAGCTTGACGGCACCACCGATGAAGTTATGCCTAATATCAATCTGGGTGAGAAATTCAGGGCCTTTGGTTTTGATACTTACGAGATTGACGGACATGATATGAAACAGATCGTGGACACCTTAGACAGGATCCGCATGAGAAAGAACGGAAAACCAAAATGTATCTTTGCCAACACAGTGAAGGGAAAAGGCGTTTCCTTTATGGAGAACCAGTGCGGATGGCATGGAGTTGCGCCAAATGACCATCAGTACCAACAGGCAATGGACGAACTGGATGCACAGCTTAAAAAACTGGAAGTCAGAAAATCAGCATAAGCGGATGGAGGATAAGAATATGAGTGAGATAAAAAAAGCGACCAGAGATGGTTTTGGTGAGGAGATTGTAAAGCTGGGTAAGCTGGACAACGATATTTATGTAGTGGATGTTGATATAGGTAAATCCTGCAAGACAGGGGAGTTTCGCAAACAGCTTCCCAAACAGTATCTGAATGTGGGAATCGCTGAACAGAACGCGGCCGGTGTTGCGGCAGGCCTTGCCACCTGCGGAAAGGTTCCCTTTGTTGTGACCTACGCTGTGTTCGGTTCCCTGAGAATGTGTGAGATGATCCGCCAGGAAATCTGTTATCCCAAACTGAATGTAAAAATTGCCTGCTCCCACGGCGGTGTTACCCCGGCAAATGACGGCGCCAGCCATCAGAGCATTGAGGACATGGGTGTTCTGCGTACCATCCCCAACATGACGGTTCTCATGCCTGCGGATTACAATTCAGCCAAGAAGCTGGTAAAAGCAGCAGCAGAATATGAAGGACCTGTCTATCTGCGCTTTACCAGGGATGCGATTCCGGTCATTTATCCGGAAGACGCGGAATTTGAGATCGGCAAAGCCAACAAGTTAAAAGACGGAAAAGATGTCTCCATCATTGCCAACGGGGATACCGTATCCATTGCCATGAAAGCGGCAGAGCAATTGGAAGCGCAGGGTGTATCCGTTAAACTTTTGGATATGCACACCATCAAACCGCTGGATGTTGACGCGGTTATGGAGTGTGTAAATGAAACAGGCAGGATCATCACTGTGGAAGACCACAATATTATGAACGGCCTGGGCAGCGCAGTCAGTGAAGTGGCGGCAGATACAGGGAAATGTGTTGTAAAACGTATCGGTATCCAGGACCAGTTCGGCCAGTCCGCCCCTTATGAGAGACTGCTGGAAATGAACGGGATCACAGTGGAAAATATAGTAAATACAGCAAATGCATTAGTAAAATGATCAGGAGGATAATAAAAATGTTTGAATTTGACGGACAGGTAGTAATTGTAACAGGAAGCGGCTCACCCAAAGGGATCGGAAAGACCATTGCAAAGACATTTGCAAAACAAAAAGCAGCGGTTGTGATCGCAGATATGAATGAGGCTGGCGTACAGGACACCGTAAATGAGATCAAGGCTGAGGGTGGGGAGGCCATGGGTGTGACAGTAAATGTCACGGACGAAGCTTCTGTTCAGAAAATGGTGGATGACATCATGGATGCCTACGGCAGGATTGATGTGCTGGTAAACAATGCGGGAATTTCCCAGAAGGTGACAGTTGAGGACATGACACTGGCGGATATAAGAAAAATCTTTGAGGTCAATATGTTCGGTCTGTTCCTCTGTACACAGAAGTGCATGAAAGTCATGCGTGAACAGAAATACGGAAGGATCGTAAACCTGTCTTCTGTATCCGGAAAAAGAGGCGGCGGTGTATTCGGCGGAGCGCACTATTCTGCTTCCAAGGCGGCTGTACTTGCATTTTCCAAAAACCTTTCAAGAGAGATATCAGCGGAAGGCATCACAGTGAACAGTGTATGCCCCGGACTTATTAATACGGAAATATGGAAGTCACTTCCAAAAGAAGACGCAGACAAGATTATTGACGGAATCCCCATGGGACGTCCGGGGGAGACCCAGGAAGTAGCAAATGCCATAGTATTCCTGGCATCCAAAGAGGCTTCTTATATAACAGGCGAGGAGATTGACATCAACGGCGGCTCACATATGGATTAAGCAGTACAGATACCCCTTATTTTATCCGGCCCCAATAGACAAAAGCCGACTTTTATGGTAGTATGTAGGTTGTAGGATAAACCGATAAAGGGGTGAGTAAAATGCAGAACATCAGTTATTTAAAAAAGGTAAACAGTGAATCAGTAGTACAGCAGGTGATCAATGCGCTGACGGAAGCCATGCTTAACAGGGAACTTCGTCCCGGAGATAAAATACCCACAGAGGCAGAGCTTGCCGAGAGTATGGGTGTGGGAAGAAACTCTATCCGAGAGGCCATTAAGATCCTGGTATACCTGGGAGTGCTTGAGATCAGGCGGGCAGAGGGAACCTTTGTCTGTGAGGGATTTTCCGAGAGCATGATCGACCCTATGATTTACGGTATTATTTTAGACAAAGAGGATTCATATGAAAATCTTATGGAACTGCGTGAACTGATAGAGGTTGGTGTGATGCAGCTCGCCATGCAGAAGATTCAGGAAGACGATCTATATATACTGAAAGAGAAGCTGAACCGCATGGAGAAAGAGATTGACAAGGGGCCGGAGAACGTGGAAAATGCTTTCTGGGCCGACAATGAATTCCATAATACCATATCAGACATGGGGAAGAATCCCCTGGTGAATAAGATCAACCAGGTGGTGCGGGTGCTGACCCATTCCATGAGACTGAAAACCGTTGAGACAATGATCAAGACGGGAAGAGGCCGGGAATTATTTGAAGCACACCAGAAGATCTATGAGATGATGGCAAACAAAGTGACAGACAATCTGAACACGGCTGTAAGAAAAACATACTTTTCTGATATTACTTTTACAGATGCAGAAAAGTAGCCCTCGTTCAATTTCCGCTTGCAGCCATTTGCGGATGCCCTGTCCATTCATTGTTATATCGGTGAATGGGCAGGGTATTTTTATATGTTTTCTGAGAATATTGCGGACACATTTCTTCACACAGAATTCTCAGGTGTCAAGAGGCATCAAAGAAGGATTGATCTGATCGAAGGGGATAGTGCCTGAACAGACTGGCGAAAAATAAGACGGAGGTATTTCGATTATGGAGCTTAAAAATTTACTTGTGGGTCAGTCAGGAGGACCCACCGCTGTTATTAACAGCAGCCTCTACGGTGTTGCCGCGGAGGCACGGCTGCACCCGGAGAAGATTGGAACATGCTATGGCATGGTGAATGGTATTGAGGGTTTTTTGAAGGGCAGGGTCCTGGATTTTGATCAGGCACTTCCCGGGGAGGAACTGAAAGGCCTTCTGACAACACCGGGTGCCTATCTGGGTTCCTGCAGATATAAACTGCCTGAAGATCCGGACGACCCGGTATACAGTAGATTATTTGAGAAGTTCGAGGAGATGGGGATTGGATATTTTCTTTATATTGGCGGAAATGATTCCATGGATACAGTGAGCAAACTGTCGCGGTACGGGAGGAAGACAGGCAGCAGCATTGTGGTCCTGGGGGAGCCAAAGACCATTGACAATGATCTTGTCTTAACGGACCACACGCCGGGATTCGGCAGCGCCGCCAGATATGTGGCATCCACTGTGCGGGAGATTGCCGTTGATGCAGGGGTGTATGACACCAGATCCGTGACGATCGTGGAGATCATGGGACGGCACGCAGGCTGGCTGACAGCGGCGAGTGTGCTGGCAAGAAAATTTACGGGGGATAACCCTCTGCTTGTATATCTTCCTGAGGTACCCTTTGACAAGGAAGCCTTCCTGGAAAAGATAGAGGAATGTTTTTCTGTAAACAATGCGGTGGTGGTGTGTGTCTCGGAGGGGATCCGGGATAAAGACGGCGTATTCGTATGTGAGTACGACAGTGAAGCGGGACTGGACAGCTTTGGGCATAAGATGCTGGCAGGCTGCGGCAAATATCTGGAACGCCTGGTGCGGGGAAGACTGGGAGTGAAGGCCCGCTCTGTAGAATTAAACGTAAGCCAGCGCTGCTCCGTCTCCATGCTGTCAGCCGCTGACCGGCAGGAAGCTGTTATGGCCGGCAGGTACGGAGTGCAGGCAGCGCTTAACAAAGAGACAGGCAAAATGATTTCTTTTATCAGAGAAAGCGATGTCCCGTACAGCCTGGTATGCGGTCTGGAGGATGTCGACCGCATCTGTAACAAGGAAAAAACGGTTCCGCTGACCTGGATCACAGGGGAGGGAACCGATTTAAGTGAGGATTTCCTCAAATACGTGAAACCGCTGGTGAAAGGAAATGTGCAGATTCCGGCAGACGAAGACGGCCTCCCGCGGTTTGTTTATAGGTGACCGTTTGGCAGAAAACAAGAAGAAGGAGAATTTATTATGGGATTAGTGACCACAAAGGAAATGTTTCAGAAAGCTTATGAGGGCGGCTATGCCATCGGAGCCTTCAATGTAAATAATATGGAAATTGTTCAGGGAATCACAGAGGCGGCAGGCGCGCTTTGTTCGCCTGTGATCCTCCAGGTATCAAAAGGCGCCCGGGCATACGCCAACCACACCTACCTTGTGAAACTGGTGGAGGCCGCCTTCATAGAAAATGATATTCCCATGGCCCTCCATCTGGACCATGGACCTGACTTTGCAACCTGCAAGGCCTGCATTGACGGCGGGTTCACCTCAGTGATGATAGATGGGTCACAATACGATTTTGATAAAAATGCGGAGCTTACCAGGCAGGTTGTGGAATACGCCCACGAAAAGGGTGTGGTGGTAGAAGGGGAGCTGGGCAAGCTGGCAGGTGTGGAAGATGACGTAAAAGTAGAGGCATCAGACGCCATGTACACTCACCCCGACCAGGTGCAGGAATTTGTGGAGCGCACAGGGGTTGATTCCCTGGCAATCGCTATCGGGACCAGCCACGGCGCTTTCAAGTTCAAACCGGGACAAAAGCCGCAGCTCCGCTTTGATATATTGGAAGAGATCACAAAACGTCTCCCTGATTTTCCCATTGTTCTTCACGGTGCTTCCAGTGTGTCCCAGGAGTATGTGAAGATCATTCAACAGAATGGGGGAGAGCTGGCTGACGCCATAGGCATTCCGGAAGATATGCTGCGCCGGGCAGCAAAATCTGCTGTATGCAAGATCAATATTGACTCAGACCTGCGTCTTGCCATGACCGCCGGTGTGCGCCAGATATTGGCACAGAATCCTTCCGCCTTTGACCCCAGAGAATATCTGAAAGCAGGAAGAGCCAATGTAAAAGAACTGGTGGCGCATAAGATCGTAAATGTTCTGGGAAGCGATCAGAAAGCCTGACAACAGACGCCCGGAAATGTGGGGTTGTGAGGGAGCAATAAAAACCGAACTTGGTGGTTATCCGAACTGCTAAATAACCGCCGTTACAAAGAAACGCCAGAAGGCTTGAATCTATATTCACCATCTATACCTCTTTAGAATGAGCAGAGCCTTTTGAGGAAAACAACCGGATTGCATTCTCCCTTTTCATATTGTCTAAGGCATCCCCTGTATAGTGAGCTTCCACTTCCTGTACAAATTTTTTGCCGGAGTTTAAAGAAGCGTAAAAGGAATCGCTTCCAAACAAAGTATGGTTTGGTGCCAGCTTTTCTACCGCGGAGAATGCAGGATCATGGCAGGAAAGCGCACAGTCAAAATAGAACCGCCCAAAATAATCATACACGGGTTTGGAAAGACTGCACCATCCGTCATAAACATATGCAGGCAGCGTTTGTTTGGCTTTTCCGGGCCTTTGATTGCCGGGAAAGCATTCATTCAACCGCCAGGCTAAATAAGGCAGGGTACCGCCCATATGGGATAAAATCGGCTTTATATTCGGACACCGCTCAAGTGTGCCGCTGAATACCAGATTAGAAGCTGCACGGGTGGTATTGAAGCAAAATTCCTGAAAATAGTCGTAGGGTACATACTCGGGGCGTTTAAATACCTCGGCGTCGAGGGGAATGCTGGGGTGAATATACAGGACTGCCTGCCTCTTGTCCAGCTCGTCAAACAATGGGTCAAACATCCGATTGCCCAAAAACTCATCTCGATAATTTGACAGCAGTCCCACTCCATCCAGCCTCAAAACATCAAGGGCATAGATTGCCTCCTCAATGGCTCCCTCGATGTCAGGCAGCGGAAGCACCGCAAATGCGCCGAATTTACCCGGGTAATTGGCACATAGCTTTGCCATATATCCATTTAACATGCGGGCCTTTTGGCGTCCTAAGGCCCGGTCTTTTTCCACGATGGGATAGAGTGCAGGTTCAGAAAGGGAACAATAGGCCTTTTCAATACCCAAAGCATCCATAAGCTCCAGACTTTTCTGAGGGCTCCAGCTTCCTATTGACAAGCCGCCGGATTTTTCGATGCCGGCCTCGGCAAGCGCCGCTTTGTATTCCTCCGGAATGATATGGTGATGAACATCAATAAAACCGTTTGTCATCAATGTTTCCTCCTTATTATCTTTCATAGTCTTCAGATGGTTTTTTCGCTTCGGCGGCCTCTGTTAACACCGCAGGCAGAGAGGTGCGTATGATCAAGGAGAGATATTGCAGCACTTTCTCCCGATCATATTTCTTACGGTCTTTTACCCAATCGATCAGGACGCCTGCCAAAGCTTCGGTATATAGATTACAGAGAAACTCCCTGAAGTCTGTGGAAACAGATAGGCCGAGGTCTTTTTCAGTGGCGTCTATCAGCGTCCCTACAATGCCGATAAAGTCAGTATAAAAAAACCGTTTCATCCCATCTCGTCCCATATTGTCATAGGCGCAGTTAAGAATATGTGCGTTTGCTTCTACATAATCAAGCACAAACAAAATGGCGTCTCTATAATCCACCAGCAGATCAAAATGCTTTACCACTTCTACCGCTTCCTGTTCCAGCATCCATTTGAGCAAAGCATAAATATCTTCAAAATGATAATAAAATGTCTTTCTATTTACATTGCAGTCCGTAATGATATCGTTGACTGTTACTTTTTTCAGCGGCTTTTTTTCCATCTGATTCTTCAGCGAAGCGGCTAACGCTTTTTTTGTTGTCAGGGCAATTTCTGCATGCTTCATAGGCAGCCTCCTTTCTTAAAAGTATACATCTGTCCGTCAAATTTTCAATGGACAATCTCGGTCATTTGTCCGGTAAATTTGATGGTCAATCAGCAGTGTTTTGTCCGTATTTGCCCAGATGACCCCATATTGACCGTGTTATCCGGGCTTTATTCCCGCTATACTGCCATTGTAGTGACGGAAAGGAGAACATGATATGGAACGAATATTTAACATTCAAATGATGGTCCCTCTGGGGCGCAGGATTGGTACCTTATCATTTAAAACAAGCGGCGGACAGGATATAGACGGTACGCTCAGCCTGTTTCAAAACGAAACGCCGTTCAAGGGCAAGCTGACACCGGCCGGAGAAATTGCTTTCTCAGGCCGGATGATTACACTGACAAGGACATTTCCCTATCAGGCGCTGGGCAGAGTGGACGGTACAAAAATAAAATTGGAGGTAGTCGGGGATGACAGCTGCTTTAACGTCTTTGGCGAGGAGGCTGATTTATGAAACGATTCTATCAAAAAATCACAAGCCGCCCAAAGCTTATCCTGATAAGCTTCGGCATATTGTTTCTCATATGCCTTACCTGCAAACCGTTTATCTCAGTCAACTATGATATGAACGACTATCTCCCTTCGGACAGCGCTTCCACTATAGCGCTTGATACCATGGAGCGGGAGTATGAGGGCGGAATCCCCAACGCCCGCGTCATGATTGAAAACGTGTCCGTTGCACAGGCGCTCCAATATAAAGCACAGATTGCGGCGGTGGACGGCGTTACAGATATTACCTGGCTCGATGATGTGGCAAGCATAACGCAGCCCCTTTCCTTTTTGGACGGAGACACCCTTGATACCTATTATAAGGACGGGAACGCATTGTTTTCCGTTACAGTATCAGAGAATAAGCGCATTGACGCTTTAGACAAAATCCGCGAAATCATCGACGACGAGGGCGCTATGACCGGAAGCGCCGTATCCACCGCGACGGCGACGACAAGCACGGTATCGCAAATCCCAAAGATTGCCGTATTCGGCGTGCTGTTTGCGCTGCTTGTGCTGATTTTAACGACAACCTCCTTTGCGGAGCCGTTTATTGTTCTGCTTGGGCTTGGCTTGGCCGTTATCATCAATGGCGGAAGCAATTTGATCTTCGGCGAAATATCCTTTGTCACCAATGCCGCTGGAAGCATCCTACAGCTTGCGGTGTCCCTGGATTATTCCGTGTTCCTGCTGCACCGTTTTGCGGAATGCCGCAAAGAATTTTCCGACCCCAAGGAAGCCATGGTGCAGGCGCTTTGCGGCTCCACTACATCCATTTTATCCAGCGGGCTGACCACTGTCATCGGGTTTCTCGCCCTTTGTCTGATGCGCTTCAAAATCGGCCCCGATCTGGGAATTGCGCTGGCCAAGGGCGTTGCCATCAGCCTGATTACGGTATTTGTGTTTATGCCGGTCTTTATCCTTGCAACCTACAAGTGGATTGATAGAACACAGCACCGCCCGTTTGTTCCGTCCTTTCAGAGGTTTGGCAAGGTTGTTTCTAAAATGATGATACCGATTGTCTGTCTCTTTGCGGTGGTGATTGTTCCAAGTTACCTTGCTTCCAATTCCAACAGCTTTTATTATGGAGCCTCTCATATTTTCGGGAGTGAAACACAGCTTGGCGCGGATACCGGGAAAATTGAGGAGATATTCGGGAAAAGCGATACCTATGTTTTGATGGTGCCAAAGGACAGCGTCGCCACACAAAAAAAGCTGTCCGATGCGCTCCACACCCTGCCGGAGGTCAAGAGCATCCTCTCCTATGTGGATTCGGCGGGAGAAACCATACCGGAGCAGTATCTGGATACGGGAACGCTCTCCAAGCTGAATTCCAACCATTATACAAGAATGCTTTTGAGCGTTGATACCGACTACGAGGGAACGGCAGCCTTTAATTTAATCGAAACCGTGCAGCGCACGGCAGAGGAGTACTATCCGGGTACATGGCTGCTTGCCGGAGAAGGCGTTTCCACCCACGACCTGATGAATACCGTCACGGCAGATATGCTAAAGGTAAATCTGATTGCCATTGCCGCCGTATTTGTCGTCCTTCTTCTCACGACAAAATCCATCTCTATCCCCATTATTTTGGTGCTTGGCATCGAGACGGCGGTTTGGCTTAACCTCTCCATTCCGTATTTTACGGGAAGCACGGTTTTTTATATCGCCTACCTGATCATCAGCTCCATTCAGCTTGGGGCAACGGTGGACTACGCCATTCTCTTTACGGACAGATACAAGGAATACCGGGAAACACGGCAGAAAAAGCAGGCCATTATTGACACTGTTTCCGCCGTGACCGTTTCCATCATGACCTCTGCCAGCGTCTTGACAGTAGTCGGATTTTTGCTGGGAGCAATCTCGACACACGGACTCCTGTCGCAGCTGGGCTATTTTCTCGGCAAGGGAACCCTATGCTCGCTTGCCATCGTTCTATTCGTCCTGCCGGGACTGCTCTATCTGTTTGACGGGCTGATCCAGAAAACTACAAAGGGTGCAAAATTTATCAATATCCAAAGGGAGAAGAAAGCATATGAAAAAAAACACTAAATTTACCGCCGCCTTACTGGCAGTTGTTATGGCCTGCTCGCCAGCTGTCCCCGCTTTCGCCGCAGAAGCAGCCAGTGAGAAGGAGGAAGTCATCTATATCATCACCGACGCAGGCGGGCATGCTGCAAGCGTAAACGCCGTCAATATTTTCGGAGGCGGAGATATCGTCGACTTCGGTGATTACAGTGATGTGAAAATGCTGACCAGCACAGAGCGCATCACCCAAAACGGAGACAAAATCACCTTTAGCACGGATGACAAGAAGGTCTATTATCAGGGCACAATGGAAAACACCGAAATCCCTTGGGACATTTCAGTACGATATTATCTTGACGGAAAAGAGTACAGCGCCTCAGAAATAGCTGGTCAAAGCGGAAAGCTTGAAATCCGCTTATCTATTGCAAAAAATGAAAAATGCAAGGGCGATTTTTTTGAGAATTACGCTTTGCAGGTAAGCGTTACGCTGGATACCGGAATTTGTGAAAACATTATTGCTTCCGATGCAACCATGGCCAATGTGGGTGACCACAAGCAGATTACCTATACAGTCTTGCCGGGCAAGGGTCTTAACAGCAGCATAACTGCCGATGTGGGCGAATTTGAAATGGACGCCATCTCTGTCAATGGAATTAAACTGAACCTGAATGTTGAGATTGATGATGCCCAGCTGATGGATCAGGTTTCACAGCTGATGGACGCAACCAAAAAGTTAAACGACGGCTCCGATGAGCTCATTTCCAACTCGGAAACATTGAAAACGGGAAGCAGCAGTCTCGATTCGGGACTTTCCTCTGTGCATAGCGGCGTCGCGGACTTAGACAACGGCATTGCTACTCTGCAAGAGGGTATTTCTTCGGCACAGGCGGCTCTTGATACCTTGAACGGTAAGTCCTACGATCTGATAAACGGTTCTGCTCAAATGAAGTCCGCGCTAGAGACAATTCAGACGAACCTTTCCGACCTCTCTGTTTCCGCCGATCAGCTGGCGGAGCTTACAGGGGCTTCCGGCGCCATAAAGCAGGGGATCAGCGATTTATATGACGGTGCATATGCCTTATGGCAAAACCTTGGCTTTGCGCAATATAAGGCTATCATGGCACAGAATGGTTTAGATATAGACGCACTGCAAACAGGTAACACACAGACCATCAATGACCTTTCGGCACTCATCGCATCCCTTCAGCAAACAGTGGCACAGCTTGAAAATGTACCGGGATATGAAGAGCAGGTGGCGCAGTTACAATCACAAATTACATCCTTGCAGAGCGTGATCCGGCTTCTTTCCGGCAACAATGCCGCCATAGGGGGGACGGAAGATTATCTTGACAATCTAGCGGCAGGCATGGATTCTCTGTATCAAAACCTGGGGGTTTTGAAGACGCAGTATGAGCTTTTTGATACAGAAATCGGAGAATTGGCCGGCACCCTCAGTGATATGCTTGTGAAGCTTTCGGCGTTATCAGGCGGGATTGACCAGCTTGTAACAAATTATGCGTTTCTGGACAGCGGTATCAGTGAATACACTGGAGGTGTTGCGCAGCTGGCAGCCGGATACACGCAGATTGTTGACGGCGTATCCTCTCTTGCAAGTGGAAGCAAAACGCTGCTTTCCGGCAGCAGTGAGCTGAAAAACGGCGCGGGAGAGCTGTACGATGGCATTGCTGCCTACTGCGACGGCGTATCAGAGCTTGCCGACGGGACCAATGAACTCTACACAAAAACCGATGGGATGGATACACAGGTACAGGAGCAGATCGATGAGATCCTCGCTTCCATAGGCGGGGAGGAAACCGAAACGGTTTCCTTTGTGTCCGGTAAAAATACGAATGTCAATTCCGTTCAGTTCGTTATGAAAACAGAGGCAATTGAAAAGGCGGAAGTTATCACAAATGATATGAAAGAAGAAGCTCCGCTTAACTTCTGGCAGAAGCTGCTTCGACTGTTTGGAATGTAAGGGGCTACCCATCGCTCAAGGCGATTCTGCATGGATTTTTGCCTGTAACTGTGAGGGCTTCATTATACCAAAAGATCGCTGAAGTCTTACGACCTCAGCGATTTTTCTTTTAAGGTTTTTTTACAGTCCCATTTTTTATTTATAGGTTGATTATGTCCCGGATTAATTATAAAATAGCCTTATAAGTCGTACATAATCGAGGAAAAGATATGCAGTGGAATATTGTGGCGGAGTGTATTTCCGGAATCAACCTTATTATCATCTGGTTTTATTCAAGGAAAAGTAATCTGGTCCCTTCGTTGAGGAACCGTCTGTTTCAATTCTGTTTTTTAGTGACCTTTTGCGCTATGTCCTTTAACATCGCGTCCACCATTATGATCGCCTACCCTGACAAATTTCCATATCTTCTGAACTGGCTGGTGACAACCGTTTATTTTGTAGCCACCCCTCTTATGGGAATGGCCTATTTTTTCTATACCTTAGCCACCGTGTTTGAAAACAGAGGGAATCCTCCAAAGATCTTGGCATGGACTGCTCTTCCCGGGGGCATCTATTTTCTGCTGGTCCTCTGGAATCCGTTTTCAAAAGTATTATTCAGCATCAGTAAAGAGGGAGCGTACACCCGGGGGCCGCTCATCTCTCTGACTTATGTTATATTTTACCTGTATGGCGTGGCAGCCATGGTGGCGGTTGTTGTTTGGAGAAAGTACATGGAACGGGCGATCAGAAGGATACTGGCTATATTCCCCATGATCGCGCTGGTGGTCATTGTTGTCCAGCAGCTTTACCCCACCGTGATCCTCTCCGGCTCTGCGGCCACCTGCGCGCTGCTGATCATTTATCTGTATCTGCAGAATAAACAAAACTCTGTGGATTATCTTACCGGCCTGCCAAACCGGCAGGAATTCCTGAAAATGATGGAACTGCTGATCGGAAGATCCAAGTATTTTAATATTACAGTGCTCTCCCTGAGAGGGTTTAAACGCATCAATGATACCTATGGACAGCATACCGGGGATTTGCTTCTCCAGGAAATAGCATCTTATCTTAAAGACATTTCAGAGCCTCACTGCCTGTACCGTTTCAGCGGTGATGAATTTGCCATTTTATCCTATGGGCCTCTTGATGCCGGTATAGGCACAAAAGTGGAAAAACTGGAGCAGAGGATGCAGCAGGCCTGGACCTGGGAGGAAAATAACTGTGTTGTCCCTGCCGTGATCGGAGTTGTGGGGTATCCCGAGTGTGCCAATACAGTAGAAGATTTGATCAGCGGAATTGAATATTCCGTATCCATGGCAAAGGGGGCGTCAGGCACCAATGTTTATTTCTGCGGACCCGAAATGCTGGATTCTTTGCATAGGCGCCGGAAGATCGTGGAGATACTGGAGGAGAACCTGAAAAATAACAGTTTCTCTGTCTTTTATCAACCTATCATTTCTACCTCTACAGGGAAGTATACAGTTGCGGAGTCTCTGCTGCGCATACCGGATTCACCCATTGGACCCCTCTATCCCAATGAATTCATACCCATTGCGGAGGAGACAGGCATGATCGTGGAGATCACCTATCAGATACTTGACAAGGTATGCGGGTTTATCAACAGGCTGTCCCGGGAAAATATTGAATTTGACGGAGTGCATGTGAACTTTTCCGGCCGGCAGTTTTCCCAGATTGGCCTGGCAGAAAAAGTGGCAGAGATCATTGAAAAGAACCACACTCCTTTTTCCAGGATCAAGATAGAGATAACAGAGAGTATACTTGCAGAGAATGCGGAGGCGGTGGAAGAATTTTCCCTGGAAATGCAGAAGCGGGGGGTTCTCATTGAACTGGACGATTTTGGTACCGGATACTCCAATATTGTGTCAGTCATGAACACACCTCTGGATACAGTTAAGCTGGACAAAAGCCTTATCTGGTCTGCCATGGAGAAAAGGGAGACGGCAGCTATGGTCAAAAGCCTGTCAATCGTTTTTCACGAGATGGGACTTCAAGTCCTTGCGGAGGGTGTGGAGAACGAGGAGCAGGAGAGCTTTGTAAAAAGCTGCGGGATAGATTACATTCAGGGCTTTTATTTTTCCAGACCCCTTCCGGAGGAGGAAGCCTTTTCTTTTATAAAAAATGCGCAGAGCCTGTAGTCCTATATTTTTAGCGGGCAATGCATACGGAGGATGGAACCATGGAAAAGAGACCGCTTACAACAATGGAGAAGCTGAGCTTCGGAGGCGGTGATGCTGCCAACTGTATTACGTTTGGGGTGACTTCAGCTTACCTGTCTTACTATTATACCGATACGGTGGGGATTTCTGTGGCGGCTGTGGGCCTCATTCTGGGAGCTGCCAGGATCATTGAGGCTTTTACCAACCTGGCTACCGGTGTGGCTATTGATAAGGTCCATTCGCGGCTGGGCAGGACAAAACCGTTTCTTTACGCAACCACCATACCGCTGATGCTGTTTTTCTTTCTCATGTTTGCAGTGCCGGATGTATCTGCGGCAGGTAAGACAGCATTCGCGTTCTTCACCTATCTGATGTTTTGTATTCTTTATGCTGTGAATAACACAGCCTATGGTACACTTCTCTCCTTGATGACCGGCAATGTAAAGCAGAGGAGAAGCATCAATAACTATAAGCTTATGGGGATTGGAGTGGGAAGCATGATATCCAATGCCTGTACCCTTCCCCTTGTGGCTCTTTTGGGGGGCGGCAAAAAGGGGTACATTTTTACCGGACTTGTATTTGCGGTGATAAGCGCAGTTTTTCTTATGAACTGTATGGTCCAGTGCCGGGAGAGAATTGCTGTGCAGTCTGAGCAGGTGAAAATTTTGGATGAGCTGCGACATGCCCTCAAAAGCCGTTCCTGGACAGCCCTCTGCGCTGTAGCACTTCTTATTACCTGCGCGCTCACGCTGCGGACTTCCGGGATTGTCTATTATGCCAAATATGTGCTTGAGAATGAAGACCTGGCAACCCTGCTTCTGGCCATGTCGCCCATATCCATGCTGGTCAGCTCCCCGTTTATCGGGCAGGTGCTTGACCGGGTGGGGAACAGGAAATGCATGGTCCTGGGGAGTATGGGAATGATACTCTCTATACTGGGTATGGCAGTTTCCGGCAGAAATGTGGCAGGACAGGTTGTGTTTAATTTTCTCTGCGGCGTGGCCTCCAACCTTTGTACAGGCCCATTGTATTCCGCATGTTCCGATACTATGGATGAGGTGGAGTATCTGACAGGGGAAAGGCCTCAGGGAATCATGACTTCTGTGATGATGTGCACCAATAAGCTGGGAATCGCGTTTGCACCCATCATCTCCTCCATTGTTTTGGGGGCAGGCGGTTATACAGCCGGCAGTGCCCAGTCTGCAAAAGCCCTTGCGGCTATCAAAGGAAATGTATTCTGGATCCCGGCTGTACTCTCAGGACTGGGAATTCTGGCTGCACTGTTTTTTGACCTGGATAAAAAGCACGGAACCATAACGGAAGTTCTGGAAAAGAGAAGAAATAAAATTTCTTAAAAAAAAGTATTGACATTCACGCTGCGTAAACCCTTATCCTTTCAAGTGAAGGAGGTGGAAAGATGGAATATACAGTGAACCGGCTGGCACAGGTATCCGGGGTCAGCAAGCGGACACTCCGGTATTACGACGAGATTGGATTACTCAGGCCCGAACGGGTAAATCCAAACGGCTACCGCATCTACGGGCAGATGCAGGTGGATCTGCTGCAGCAGATCCTGTTTTACCGTGAGCTTGGCCTGCCCCTGGAAGAGATCAGGGAGATTGTGAAAAATCCCGGATTTGACAGGGAGAAAGCCCTGGAAGAACATCTTACAGCCCTTCTGCAGAAAAAAAGACAGACTGAGATCCTGATCTACAATGTCAGGAAGACTCTGGATTCTATGAAAGGAAGAGCTATTATGAGCGACAAAGAAAAATTTGAAGGATTTAAACGTGATCTGATAAAAGAAAATGAAGAGAAATACGGCAGGGAGGTGCGTGAAGCCTACGGGGAGGAAGCTGTTGAGGCGTCCAACAGGAAGCTTGCGGGTATGAGCAAGGAAGAGTGGAAAAAACAGGAAGATTTAAGCGGGGAGATCATGGAAACCCTGAAGGCAGCCATGGCGGAGGGAGATCCGGCAGGGAAGACTGCGCAGAAGGCTTGTGATCTGCACAGGCAGTGGCTGTGCATGTTCTGGAGCGACAGCGCATATTCCAGGGAGGCCCACAGAGGAATGGGAGAGATGTATGCAGCGGATGAGCGGTTCAAGGCTTATTACGACCGGATTCAGGACGGAGCCGCTGAATTTTTGAGGGATGCGCTGAATATTTATTGTTCCTGATCCGTATATTTGACTCCCAATGGGATCGGCAAATGCCGGTAATTAGTTAAAAGGCATGGTGTTCTGTGAATGCAAAATCACAGGACCATGCCTTTTTAGATTGGATTCATGCATTTTTCATAGTTTATTTCTTGACCTTACAGCTGGTGTATAGTTTAGAATAGCATATGACAGCAAATAAAGCCGGGTACCCCCGGAATAGGGGGCGGCATTTAATGAGGTGGAATGATGAAACAAAGAAAGTTGAATGTAACTTACAGGGATTTAGAAAAAAAGGATTATCCCTACATTGAGAAGATTATCAGGGACACATGGAACTATGACAGCATCTGCGACAAGCCGTCCACAGCAAAGCAGATGGCAAAGGTATATCTGAGAGGCTGTCTGACACAGAAAACCTTTGCCAGGGTGGCTGTCTGCAGGGACAGGGTTGTGGGGATCATTATCGGGCAGTATAACGGTGACAGGAAAATGAATGTGGGTATGCACATAAAAAGTTTTTTCAGCGGCCTGAGACTGATGCTGTCCGGGGACGGAAGGAAAGTGGGCAGACAGTTCCGGGGATTTGACAAAACAGACAAAGAGATGTTGGAAGGCTGCGGAAAGAAGTTTGACGGGGAGGTTGTATTCTTTGCCGTGTCAAAGGCAGTCAGAGGCTGCGGCGTGGGAAAGGAACTGTGGGGACAGTTAAGAGGCTATTTCCGGGCCAAAAACGCAGAAGGTGTCTATGTCTATACCGATAATACCTGTAATTATAAATTTTATGAAAGCCAGGAGTTTGAGCGCCTGGACTGCCGTGAACTGTTGGTGAGTCCCCGTGGGCAGAGATTCCGTCTGGAGATGTATCTTTATGAATATAACTTTTAAACCGGTCACAGAGGAGAACAGAGCAGATGTCCTGCAGCTTAAGGTGGGAAAAGGGCAGGAGCATTTTATTGAGAGTGTACAGCAGTGCCTGGATGAGGCGGATAAAAGGAAAAGCTGGAGACCTGTGGGAATCTACCACGGGGAGGAGCTGGTGGGATTTGCCATGTACGGATTTTTCTGGGAGTATTTTCCGGTCGGTCGGGTCTGGATGGACAGGCTTTTGATCGATGAGAAATATCAGGGAAAAGGATATGGCAAAGCAGCACTGCACCTTTTACTGGAACGGCTCAGAAAGGAATACGGCAGAAAGAAAATATACCTGAGTGTTATTGAGGGAAACGATGTAGCTGCCGGTATGTATAAAAATGCCGGTTTCCGATTTACGGGACGCAGGGACCTTCACGGGGAGCATATCATGGTTTGTGAGTAACGGTTCAGTACCATCACAGTTACACGCAAAATCCATGCAGGATCGCCTTTGGCAATGGGATTTTCGCCTGGCTGCGGAATGCTTTGGTCAGCGCAGTGAATGCGCAGACCTACTGGATGGTTACGTTTGTGAACAGAAATAGGCCGCAAAAAAACAATCTATTTGTCATAATCATACACGAAAATATAAACATTTTGTAAATATTGGATAAAAATTAAAGGAAAAATGATGAAATCTCCAAGGAAATTTAGTACAATACTTTTATACAGTGTTTACGATGTGAAAAAAGGCAGCATTCGGCTGTCAGGAAGAAGAAAGGGGAGACATGATTATGGCAGATTGGAAAGAGTTATTAAAAAACGGATACGATGATGTCAGGGAGCTTGCAGGACGCCTGCATATTACAGAGGAGGAGCTTCCTGCGCTTTGTAAGATTCAGGATATGTTTCCCATGTTTGTGAATCCTTATTATTTGTCTCTTGTGGACGAAAATGACCCGGAGGATCCCATAAGAAAACTCTGTATCCCGGCAGATGCGGAACTGAAGGCCGGAGGCGAGATGGATACCAGCGGTGAGCATGATAACACAGTTATGACGGGTATGCAGCATAAGTATGATGCCACGGTGCTGATACTCTCCACAAATCAGTGCGCCATGTACTGTCGTCACTGCTTCCGCAAGCGCCTGGTAGGGCTGTCAGGTGATGAGATCGCGGAGTATATCAGCGAAATGGCCCAGTATGTGCGGCAGCATGAGGAGATCAATAATGTGCTGGTGTCCGGCGGAGACGCGTTTCTCAACAGCAACCGGACCATTAGAAAGTATTTGGAGGAATTTTCAGGGATCGAACATCTGAACCTGATCCGGTTCGGCAGCAGAACCCCTGTGGTGCTTCCTCAGAGGATCACCACAGATCCGGAACTGGTGGATATGCTTACTGCGTATGGAAAGAAGAAACAGATTTACGTTGTCACCCAGTTCAACCATCCCAGGGAGCTGACGGAGGAGGCGGCAGAAGCCGTACATACCCTGATGCGTGCCGGAATTGTAGTGAAGAACCAAACAGTGCTGTTAAAAGGGGTAAATGACAGGCCGGAAATCCTGGGCAAACTTCTGCAGGAGACCACAGCCATGGGTATTATTCCCTATTATGTGTTCCAGTGCAGGCCTGTGACCGGAGTACACAGCCAGTTCCAGGTGCCTCTGCATGAGGCCTTCCGCATTGTGGAGCGCGCAAAACAGATGCAGAGCGGCCAGGGAAAATGTTTCCGCTATGTCCTCTCCCATGTAACCGGCAAGATTGAGATCTTAGGTGAGATGGGGGACGGCAATATGCTGTTTAAATATCACCAGGCAAAAGATGAGAAGGACAGAGGACGTATCTTTACCAGTAAGATTGGGGAGAAACAGTGCTGGCTGGAGTAAAAAAAGGCCAGTCCGTATCGAGATACTTTCGCAAATCAAAAGGATAAACAGTGCTGGCTGGAGTAAAAAGGACATTTCGCATGAGGAAGTGTCCTTTTTAGTTACAGATTCATTTTACAGCAGATAAGTCAATCCATTCGGCGGTATTGCACTCCTTATATTAATGCGCACCTATTTTTATTAATAATGGTGTAGTTTAATATATTGCACTCCAATTAACCTGCCAAGTAAATAATGTGGAGAAAATCATTTTCAGCAGACTGTGAACTGATTCTTCTGAAATTCAATCAGACCCTCATCCTTCATTTTATACAATTCCACCGTCATGGAGCTTCTGTCAACAGACAGATAGTCTGCGAGCTGCTGCCTGTTAAAGGGAATGGTAAAAGTTCTGGTGCCCTGAAGCCTTGTCTGCTGTGAAAAGTATTCCATCAGTTTGGCACGGATGGTGTGAGGTGCCAGGCAGTCTATTTTTCTGGAAAAATGGAGGTTCTTTTCTGCCAGTACACCGAGTAGATTTTGGATCAGTCTGGTATGAAAGCGGCAGGCTGAGGAACAGGTAGTCAGCACGCGTTTCAGATCCAGAAACAGGATTTCCGTATCAGCCGCGGCCAGAGCTGTGCCGTCAAAAGCGGCCTGAGGAACACAGGCATAAGTTTCCCCGAACAGGTCCCCCGGACCCAGCCGGGCGAGCAGAGATTCCTTTCCCCAATAGCTTTCCCTTACAATATGGACGTTGCCTTTCAATATAAGCCCAATCTGTGAGATCTGGTCGCCCCATCGGAAGATGGAGGCGTCCTTTTTATATTTTCGTATAGTTCCTGACAGACAGTCCAGCATGGTGCCAAGTTCATCTTCAGTGATTCCCCGAAATAAAGGGGAGTGTTTTAAATCTTTTATGGGATATGCGCGCATAAATGTTAGAATCCTTTCTTGCTTGTTGTACCTACAACAGAATTATTGTTTTTATTATAGTATATTATCCATGAAAAGACAAGAACAGAGGAGGAAATGCAATGGCAAGAAAACTGGTTCAGATAGATGAAAGTAAATGCAACGGCTGCGGTCTGTGTGCAGGTGCCTGCCATGAGGGTGCCATAGGCATGGTGAACGGCAAGGCAAAGCTTTTGAAGAAAGAATTGTGTGACGGTATCGGAGACTGCCTTCCGGTATGTCCCACAGGGGCCATAGCTTTTGAGGAGAGTGGTTCCCGCCCCTGGCCGGTGCAGATAAAACTGGTATCTCCGGCAGCATCCTTTTTTCAGGAGGCAGACCTGCTGATCGCAGCGGACTGCACAGCATATGCCTATGCGGGATTTCATGGGGAGTTTATGAAAGACAGGGTAGTGCTTATCGGCTGTCCCAAGCTGGACAGTGTGGATTATTCTGAGAAACTGTCGGAGGTCCTGGGGATAAATGAGGTAAAAAGCGTGACGGTCCTGCGTATGGAGGTTCCGTGCTGCAGCGGCATAGAGCGTGCGGTGAAAGCAGCTCTCTCAAGATCCGGAAAAGAAATCCCCCTTCAGGTGGTAACGGTATCTACCCAGGGTGATCTGCTGGAGAGATAGTGTCTCCGTTTAATATAGGCTGTATCATAAAAAGACCATGGCACGATAGATGTGCCCAACAGAAAAGGAGAGGAAAACAAGGATGGAAGAAAAAATGTTTTGTTATCAATGTGAACAGACTGCAGGATGCAGCGGATGCAAAGGGAACAGAGGAGTGTGCGGGAAACAGGATACCACCGCAAAGCTTCAGGATGAGCTGACAGGGGCTTTGATCGGACTTGCCCAAGCGGTGGGGGAGGATAAAGCGGAACCGGAGACAGACCGCCTCATGATGGAGGGCCTGTTTGCAACTTTGACAAATGTGAATTTTGATGATGAATCCCTGAAAAAGCAGATTGAGGCAGTGCATCAGGAGACTGCAAAGTATGTACCCGGATGTATGTCCTGTCAGGAACCCTGCGGAAGGACCGCTGATTATCCTATGGAAAAACTTTGGAAGGACCAGGAAGATATCCGTTCCCTGAAATCCCTTCTGCTGTTTGGACTGAGAGGTACCGCGGCCTATGCTTACCATGCCATGGTCCTGGGATATACCAATGATCAGGTAAACGCATTTTTCTATAAAGGGATGGCAGCTATCGGCCAGGACAGAGAGATGGAGAATCTGCTTCCTCTGGTCATGGAAGAGGGGGCAGTGAATTTTAAGTGTATGGAACTGCTGGATAAAGCAAACACAGAGACTTATGGGATTCCTGCGCCGGCCAAGGTGGAGATGAAAGTGGAAAAAGGGCCGTTCATTGTCATTTCGGGCCATGACCTGAGAGACTTGAAACTGCTTCTTGAACAGACAGAGGGAAAAGGCATCAACATTTATACACACGGGGAGATGCTGCCTGCACATGCTTATCCGGAGCTTAGAAAATATGCACATCTGAAAGGAAACTTCGGCACTGCATGGCAGAACCAGCAAAAAGAGTTTGCCGGCCTTCCGGCTCCAATCCTTTTTACCACCAACTGCATTATGCCTCCGAAAGACAGCTACAGGGACAGGGTATTCACCACAGGCGTTGTCAGCTATCCGGGCATGACCCATGTGGGGGAAGACAGGGATTTCTCTGCGGTCATTGAGAAAGCAATAGAACTGAAAGGATATTCAGAGGACAGGACTTTTTCCGGCATCAACGGAGGAAGCACTCTGACAACGGGCTTTGGGCACAACACCATTTTGAGTGCGGCAGACCAGGTGGTTGAGGCTGTCAAAGCAGGTCAGATCAGCCACTTTTTCCTGGTAGGGGGATGTGACGGCGCCAGAACAGGGAGAAACTACTATACAGAATTTGTTCAGAAGGCGCCAAAGGATTCCGTCATCCTCACGCTGGCCTGCGGAAAATACCGTTTCAATGACCTGGATCTGGGGGAGATCGGGGGCCTTCCCAGACTCATGGATATGGGTCAGTGTAATGACGCTTTTGGTGCCGTTAAGGTGGCGTCTGCTCTGGCAGAAGCCTTTCACTGCGGTGTCAATGAACTGCCGCTGACCCTGGTACTCTCCTGGTACGAGCAGAAAGCCGTAAGTATCCTGCTGACACTTCTGCACCTGGGGATAAAAAATATCTATCTCGGACCAACATTACCTGCCTTTGTGTCAAAAAATGTGTTAAACTATCTGGTAGATAATTTCCAGATTTCACCTGTCAGCACACCGGATGAGGATTTAAAAAAGATCCTGGGATGACATTTGGCCGGTCTGCGGACAGGGCTGACAGAACAGGAGGATATGTATGAGAAGAAAAGACAGGGAAATGTCACGGGAGTTTGCTTTGGAAGTATCAGACAAATGTGAATGGGCTGTGCTGTCTATGACAGACCGGGAAGGGATGCCCTATGCGGTACCCATAACCATAGTCAGAGACGGGGATGCCATCTATTTTCACACGGCAAAGGCGGGCAGGAAAATAGATATCTTAAAGCAGAACCCACAGGTCTGCCTGGTATGTGTGGGAGACACAAAACGGCTTGAGGATCAGTTTACCACAAAGTTTGAATCAGCCATTATCAGCGGACACGCAGAGGAAGTGACAGATGACCGGGAGAAGATCAATGCCCTCAGAATTCTGTGTGAGCGCCACACCCCTGCAAATATGGGCGAATTTGAAGATGCGGTCAGAAAAAGTCTGAAAGTGACAGGTATCTGGAAGATTCGGATGAAGGAAGTCACGGGGAAAGCCAAAAAATAATATGGAATAGAGGGAAAACACGCATGGATATGAAATCTGTGCGTGTTTTTTTCTGCCCGAAAAAAGGCGTGCGCAAGCAATTTCGGGACAGGCATGGAAATCCCAAGGGAGAGGGTGCGGGGAGTTGTGATATAACTGTAAGTTATGGTAGATATGAAAAATGAAACAAAGGGGTTGTAATATTTATAATATAATGGTATATTTTATATAAATTTTATAATTACTTTATAAAGTTAATAAATTACTACTGAAACCTAATACAGCTTTTATGTGGAGAATAAAATGAATAGTGAGTACATACTGGATAAGATAGTCGATACATACAGGTCAAATTTTGATGTGGAGGAGCCGTATGAGTTTCATGGAGAGGTTTATGATGCCTATGCCGGATTCTGCATGACCAGTGCCAAATATGTACTGGTAAAACGGGCGGAGCTGTGGCGTGCGCACTGTTTTGAACACGCTTTTTTTCAATGCAGGGATGTGGTCCAGAATGGGGATATCCTGCGCTTTCAGAAGCAGCTCTTAGAATATATGGAACCTGAGCTGGTCAGAGGCGGGGAGCAGGAGCCGGTTAAGGATCACATGTATACTTATCTGACAGGCGTGTTTATCTCTGAGAAGGCGGTCTCTGACGAGGCGGTAAACTCGCTGAAAAAACTGAAATTCAGAAAAAATTACCGGTTTGCCGTACGGGGATTTTCGGAGGAGCGTGTGGTGCTTTTTGATATGGAGAACCACAGGATTTATGGCAACGCTGCGGCAAAGGATTTGGTAAAAGGATATAAAAAGATGTTTCCATCTTTTTAAATATCACCGTAACTGTACAGCACCTTCACAGTTACATATCATCTAATAAGAGGAGGAAATGAGTTATGAGTGGAGTTGTAATTCTGGGTGTGGCAATTTTGATTTTCGTGATTGCCTATGTGACCTACGGTTCCTGGCTGGCAAAACAGTGGGGCGTGGATCCCAAACATGAGACACCGGCACATACGGAGGAGGACGGCGTGGACTTTGTGCCTGCCAAAGCACCTGTACTGCTGGGACATCATTTTTCATCCATCGCGGGCGCGGGTCCTATCAACGGACCTATTCAGGCAGCTATTTTTGGATGGGTGCCTGTGCTTTTGTGGATCGTTATCGGAGGTATCTTTTTCGGAGCAGTGCAGGATTTTTCCGCATTGTTTGCATCCATCCGCCACAAAGGAAAATCTCTGGGTGAAGTTATTGAAGAGAATATTTCCCATAAATCAAAGGTATGCTTTACAGTGTTTGCCTGGCTGGTACTGATTCTGGTTGTCGCGGCATTTGCGGATATTGTGGCGGGAACCTTTGCCGGATTCACGGCCAATGCAGACGGGGATATGGTAAAAAATGCTGCCAATGGTTCTGTAGCTATGGCATCTATGCTGTTCATTCCCCTGGCTGTGGGATTCGGTTTTCTCAACCGGAAAAACATAAATCTGGGTATCACAACCGTTGCCGGTGTCCTTCTTCTGGCACTGTGCATCTTTGTGGGACTTAAATGCCCGATTTATTTTTCAAAAACAGCATGGCTTGTGGTTATTTTTATTTATATATTTATTGCTTCTGTGGCGCCTGTGTGGATCTTGCTGCAGCCCCGTGATTATCTGAACAGTTTTCTGCTGTATTTTATGATGATCGCCGCAGCTATCGGTATTTTCTTTACCAATCCGGATGTACAGCTCAAAGCATTTACCGGATGGAATATCGGGGGGCAGACATTGTTCCCGTTCCTGTTTATCACAGTGGCCTGTGGTGCAGTGTCAGGATTCCACAGCCTGATCGGGTCAGGTACCACCTCAAAACAGCTCAACAGCGAGAAGGACGCAAAGCTTATAGGGTATGGTTCCATGCTCATCGAGTGTGTGCTTGCAGTTATCGCTTTGATCGCTGTGGGATATCTGACTTCTGACGGTGCCTATGCGGAGATCGGTACACCACCGGTAGTTTTTGCCACGGCGATCAGCACCTTCTTTGCAAATATGGGAATGGGGGATATGGCAGTCACAACCATGAAGACGATCATTCTTCTGGCTATTTCCGCATTCGCTCTCACATCTCTGGATACAGCTACACGTCTTGGACGTTTCCTGTTCCAGGAGCTGTTTGCTTTTAAAAAGGACGGAGGAAAGAATATCCTCAGCAACATGTATGTGGCAACCGTGATCACCATTGCATGCGCAGCGCTTCTTACAATTGCCGGATATCAAAAGATATGGGCTTTGTTCGGAGCCTGCAACCAGCTTGTATCTGTCCCTGCATTTTTGGCAGTTTCCTGCTGGCTGAAAAGGATTGGGAAAAACAACAAGATGTTCTACTTCCCTATGTTCTTCATGCTTGCGGCAACGCTCAGTACTCTGGTTCTCACATTTAAGAACAATGTGCTGAAGCTGGCAGGAGGAACCGGGCAGGCTCTCGTGGAGGGACTCCAGTGTGCGCTGATCGTTCCTATTGTAGTTCTGGCTGTGATCATGGCGGTTGATGGGATTAAGACTTTATTCAGTAAAAATGTAAAGACGGCCTGACGGCTGATAAGAGAAGGACCAAAACCCTTAAAAGGGGGGGTTGGTCCTTCTTCTTGGACAGAAATAAGAGAGCTATACAAAATAACAAAAATTATAAGCGTGTTGATTGCAAATAATTAGTAAGTATTTTTAAAGAATTTTATTGTTAACAGGATATGAATCGTGATAAACTTATAACAGGGTTTAGCCATGTACAGGGTAATAGCCTCCCTAACGGATAAAGAAGGGAGGTGGTGTGAGGTGAGTGCATTCGAGGCGATATCAATAATGTTATCCTTTGGAATATTCATTATAACACTGCTTGCCTACATAGAGAGTAGACACAAGCGAAAATAAAAATACCTACCCTGTTCAGCACAACAGGGTAGGTGTGAAATAAAATCCCACGAGGCTGCCACCTATGTGGATGGCTAAACCTCTCTCTATCAGTACTATAACATAAAAGGACATAAAGTTCAACAAAAAATAACCATGTCTCCTTCATCCTTTACAAACTTTTACGATATTTCAATTCTCGCAGAAACGCTTCTGCTTTAAAATGATCATTTTGTTTCCCCAGAATCTCTTTCAGCAGTGATACTGCTTTTTCTTTTTCACCAAGTCCGGCTGCGCCCAGCGCTCTTAAGTAGCGGCAGTATTGGGTATTCCTAAGCGGCAGATCATCCTGGAAGACCTCGATCTCCGGCAGGGAGACGGCAAAGAAATCATAGGATACCTTATCAAAGAGATGTTTTTCCCCGTAGGTGATAAGCTGATGGAAGGATTTTCTTGCCGCGTTTTCCTCCCCCAGTTCCCGGTATGCAAGCCCCTGATAGTAGATATAATCAGATGGCTGGTCATTGTAATAGAGGACGGAGGACGGTTCCTGGGAGCCTGAGGCAGCCAGGCGGAAATATTTAACGGATTCTTCTTCCTGCCCCATCATACGGCAGGCCTTTCCCATGAAGTAGAAGGCTTCATTATCCGGCACATTGGGCAGTTTTCCCTCTCCCAGATTTTCCGGATAGGTGAGGGATGATTTTAGGAGAGAAAAGGCCTTCTTCGGTTCATTTTCTTCCAGTTTTTCCTCCGCCAGACGTATCAGGGCAAAATGATACTGGGCGCTTACCTTTCCTTCGCCGCCTTCCCACGGATGGAATTGCCGGGAAGTGAGAGCGGCAAGGGCATCCCTGTAACGTCCGGTACCATTCAGGAGAGTGATATATCGCAGGTATAAGTCATCTCTGTGTGCTGTGATCTTTGGGTGGGATTCCATGGTTTTAAGGCGCTCTTTTACCGGAATACAAAGTTTGGCTGCCAATTGGTCGTATTCAAGCCACAGCCTCGGATAAGTGCTGTCCAGGCCGCAGGCTTTTTCCATCATCTCCATAGCCTTTTCAGGCAGGTTTTTCTTATTATAGTAAGCAATGGCAAGATTGCGGCATGTCATGGCAAAGTCCGGTTTTTCCGCTGCGGATAGTTCCCAGTGGACAATGGCTTCCTCATACTGCTTTTTATCATACAGAAGGTTACCGAGATAGTAGTGTGCCATGGGGGCGGACTCCAGCAGGTTTACCGCATCCGCCAGAATGCCGTATTCCTGGGTCCGGTTAGGGAAACAGTAATCAGAAGGTGCGGCCTCGGCCCTTTTTGCACAGGCAAGGGCAGCCTCCCGGTTGTCTGTCAGCAGATGGATGCTGGATTGGTAATAAAACAGCATGGGATTTTCAGCCTCGCAGGCTTCCAGGATCCTCAGCGCATCTTCATACAGCCCCGCGTTTTTATACAGATAGGAAAGTTCCAGGTAATTGTGGGCTTCCCTGCGCATTTTCTCTTTCCAGAACAGGAATGTGCCGGAGGAGACTGCTTTTTCATACAGGCATCCCATATATAACGGGTCAATGGAAAGGCTTTCCTCCACCAGGTCGGTGTTATCTCTGCCAAGTTTTCTCATGAGAGCTGCTTTCAGGGTGCGGACTTTCATGCTGTGCCAGTTGCGCAGCAGAGCTTTTTCGGCAAATTCCAGGGCCTCCTCATATTTTCCTTTTCGGGCGGACAGGCAGGCAAGCCAGTAAAAACCTGTACTCTGTGTCTCAGCGCTCCATGTGGATTTGTAGAAGGCATCGAATGCCTGCTCCTCCTGCCCGTCAGCTTCCAGGGCCAGCCCCAGATTAAAATAACATTCCCCGGTATAGGGGTTAGGATTTTTCCGGGTCTGTTTTTCCACGGCGGCCTGAAAGTGGCGGATGCTGTCTTTTATATGCCCTCTTCTAAAAAGCAGGAGGCCGTATCCATTGTTCAGGCGGATATCCGTGGCGTCCCGTCTGAGGCCTTCCAGATAATAGGCAGCCGGATCATAGGTGGCATGACGGTACTGTTCCAGGTGGGAAGCCGCCAGGTAAAGCTCTTCCGTGGATCTCATATCCTGGGGAGCTTTCATAGGACTGGCGGGTTCAGGGATGGGTTTCAGCTTTTCTTCATAAACCGCATATTCAACCAGGACTCTGCCGCTGTGGGATACCGTCACCTTACAGTCCGGCATATGGACGGGTGCCGGGAATGAGACTTCATAGCATTTTTCAGGTGTCAGGTCCGCAGATGTCTCACAGAGGATCTGATCCTTTTCCAAAACATGGATGGATGCATGTTCATAAACTCCCGTGGTATAGACTTTTAAGGTGACCGAGCCGTCGGCGGCGGGGGTGCTGATGCTGACCATGGCCTCCTTTGTGGCATTGCCAACTCTGCCCACACCTTTGTAAGGCATAAAATACTGGACAAAAGTCTTCTCTTCCTGTGGCTTCAGCCAGGTGAAATCCGGCTGGTTGTCTGTGAAAACCCCGGTCATCAGTTCTATGTAGGGACCGTCCTCGTCTGTCAGGTTTCTGTCCCAGGTACGGCCAAAATCCCCGTTTCCCCAGGTCCACTGCTTTTTGCCGGGGGAAATGTGGTGGTCAGCCACATGCAGCAGCCCGGCCTCCTCTTTTTCGTCATAGTTTCCAATAAAATCATAATCTGAGTGGGCAGCCATATAGGAGGTGGGAACCTTCACGTTTTTATAACGGGAAATGTCCACACCCGCGGAGTAGTCACATTTATAATATTCCCCTGTGGCAATAGGGAAGGTGGAAACCGCCCGTTTTCCGTGGTCCATAACAGCGTTCACATCCGGCGGAAATACGGAGTAGGTATGGTCATTTACCGGGACAGCAGGATTGGCCCACCACAGGAACGTCTGGGGGAGATCTGTATTGTTGTAAAGCTGTCCCTTGATCTCAATATAGGCCTTTTGGGGATACAGAGTGATGGATGCCATGCCTTTTGTACCGTACATCTTATCAATCTCACTGACAAATACGGTGCAGGAGCCGTCCGGATTCTCCTTTGTGGTATATTCCACCGGGGAGTACGTGGAGGGACGGTGGTGCTGAGGCCAGTTAAATTCGATTCCCCCTGAAATCCATGGCCCGGTAAGCCCTACCAGCGCAGGTTTGATCACATGGTTGTAATAGACAAAATCGTACCCATTGGTCTTGTCATAGGCTCTCTGGATACGGCCCCCCAGTTCGGGGAGTACCATCACCTTTAAATATTCATTTTCCAGGCAGACGGCATGATAGGTTACGTCCTCTTTTGTGTCAGAGATCTTTTCCGTTACCGGAAGCGGATATACTTTTCCGGTGCTTCCCTGATAAGCCCGTTTTTCAATAAAAAGGGGGCTTTTTTCCGGGGGATAGACTTTGTAGGTGGGGATAACGCAGGGTTCCTCCCAGATTCTTACCGGTTTTGCTTGTGACATATGCTTAGCTCCTTTTATCGTAACAATCCAGCAGGTCTTCCTGTTGCCTGGACAGTTACCTTTTATTTTTTATGAGGCGGGGGTGTAAATCTGTCCGCCGTTCCATTTGTTCTGCAATCATTTTACTATCCTGCTCACAGAATAGGAATATCATATTCTGGCTATTCATGGACAATATTACACTGGTGTGATACTATATTTTCATGAATATATTTGAACAGGAAATTACGGAAGAAAGAAAAAGAGACGGATTTAAGGGGGAGCGCATGGTGGTGCTTCCCACAGAGGCATTTCAGGATTATGTGGAGCATCCCCTTGTACGGAGGCTGTTCCTGACAGATGTGGGTTTTTTTCCCTGTGCAACGCATCATTACAGAGAAAGAAGGGATGGGATTGAGGAATACATTTTCATTTACTGCACAGCGGGAAGCGGAATCGTATATGTAAATAACAGAAAGTATATGATACATGAGAATGAAGCCTTCTGCATACCCAGATACTGCGGCCACAGATACTATGCCTGCGAGGATGACCCCTGGAGTATTTTGTGGGTCCATTTTAAAGGGGAGGATGTAAAGTATTTTCCGCTTGAAGAGTGCAAAACAGTGACATTCAATTCGGATAACGCCACCAACCGTATGATGTTTTTGTTTGAGCTGCTGTTCCGCGTGCTGGACGGGAACTATACCCTTGGAAATTTTATCTACATATCCCAGGTCCTCTCCCTGATCCTGGCTGAGACGTATAACAGGGAAAAGCACCACACCACGCTGGAGCAGAACCGCCATGTGACCAATGTGGTGCGTTATATGTACAAACATCTGCATGAGGAGCTGACCCTTCAGCAGATCGCAGAGGAATTTGAGTTGTCTAAAAGCTATCTGAATGTAATATTCCGGAAATATACCCGGCACGCGCCTATGGATTTTTATATCAGCCTCAAAATGAAGGAGGCCTGCAAACTTCTGCGTTCCACAAACCTCTATATTTATGAAGTGGCGCAGCAGCTTGGGTATCAGGACCAGTATTATTTTTCAAGGATTTTCAAAAAAGTAGTGGGAATATCCCCAAAGGAGTACAAAAACAGCGAATTTTTTCATTACAAGGAGTAAGGTCCATGTAAAAATGCCGGATTTTGACTGCAGGAGTGCAGCAAAATTCGGTTTTTTGCTTTGTAAATGGAAAATAGTCCATCAAATAGCAGAATACAGCATTTTACCCATGGGCATTACCGTATATACTATAACCGTAACGGTTCAGTACCCTCACAGTTACAGGCAAAAATCCATGCAGAATCGCCTTTGGTGATGGGATTTTTCCTTGGCCGTGGTACACATTCTTACAATCAGCGCAGTGAATGCGCAGGCCTACTGAATAGTTACCTATAGCCAACATAAAACCTCGGCGGTCAAAACGGAAAAGGATTGCCCTGTATACAGTGCAGGCTAAAGTATCTGTAGTGCAGCAAGTGCTCCGGAGTATACCTGAGGATAGAAGGATGGGATTTTATATGGGATATACATATAACAAGAATTATCTGATAAAAGACGAAAATCCATGGTTTCCGGTAATGGGTGAGATCCATTACAGCCGCTTACGGGAGGAGTTCTGGGAGGAATCCCTGCGGAAAATGAAAGCAGGCGGAATTACCGTAGCAGCCACATATGTTTTCTGGATACATCATGAGGAGGAGGAAGGGACCTTTGTCTTTGAAGGGTGCCGGAATCTGAAGAAATTTGTGGAACTCTGCCGGAAAATCCATATGAAATTGTTTCTCCGTATTGGACCCTGGTGTCATGGTGAGGTGAGAAACGGTGGTTTTCCGGACTGGCTGATGCAGAAGGGATTCACGCTCAGGTGCGATGACGAGAGATATCTGGCCTATGTAGAGCGGTTCTGGAAACAGATCTATGAGCAGGTCAGGGGACAGATGTACGAAGACGGCGGTCCCGTGATCGGCATACAGATTGAAAACGAGTATGGACATGTGGGTGGATCTTCCGGTGAAGCAGGGGAACAGCACATGAGGACATTGAAAGGGCTGGCTGAAAAAACAGGCTTCCGGGTGCCGTTTTATACGGCTACCGGGTGGGGCGGCGCTGTGACCGGCGGTATGCTGCCGGTCATGGCAGGCTACTGTGAAGCGCCCTGGGATCCACGGCTTACGGAGATAGAGGCAAATGAGAATTACGTTTTCAGCGGAAAAAGGAATGATGCCCTGGTAGCCAATGACCATCACGTGAGCGCTGAGCTGACATTTTCCCCGGAGGATTTTCCTTATCTGACGGCAGAGCTGGGCGGCGGTCTGCAGCCCACGGAACACAGAAGACCTGTGCCTACGGGAACGGATATCGGTGCCATGTCTCTTGCAAAGCTTGGCTCCGGTGTGGCTATGCTCGGTTATTATATGTATCATGGGGGGAGCAACCCGAAAGGAAAGCTTTCTACTCTGCAGGAGAGCAAAGAGAGTGGGTATCCCAACAACGTGCCTGTAATAAATTACGATTTTTTTGCCCCGATCCGCCAATATGGACAGATATCGGAGACATATAAAGAGATCAAGCTGCTTGCCATGTTTCTGGCTGATTTTGGGGATGATATGGCGAAACTTCCGGAGGAGATAGTGCCTGCGGATGTCAGCCCTGAGGATACCCATTCTCTCAGGACTTCATGGAGACATGATGACGAGCACGGATATGTATTTTTTAATAACTATCAGAGAAAAAGGACCATGGATACCCACAGAGGGGTAAAGCTTACAGGAAGGTGCAGAGACACGGTGGAATTTCATGAAATGGACATACCTTCCGGAGCTTATGGATTTTTTCCTTATCACATGAAACTGGGGGACAGGGAACTGGTCTCGGCAGCCGCAACACCTCTCTGTAGATTGGAAGGTTCGGAGACTTGCTATGTATTTTACGGTGACTATGAGCCGTTTTACTGTTGGAAGGGGGAAGACGCGGCATTGACGCTGCATCTTTCCAGAGCTGATGCTCTGAACGCATGGAAGATCACACTGGACAGAGACTATCTGATACTCTCCGATAATTATGTGTGGGAAGAGGATGGGGAGATAAAAGTAACCGGGGCACCGCATACAGAGATAAAATGTTATCCAGACATATCATCTGGAATTCCCGGTTTTGCCAGATGCGGCAGGGATGGTGCCTTCACTGTTTATGAGAGAAAAAAGGAAAGCGGTAAGACCGCTGCAAAATTCCGTTTAATCTCTGAGGATGAAGAAACCGGGACGTATGAAATAGAGATACAGTATGCGGAAGATATACTGGATTGCATCCTCACATTTGCATATGGAGGAGATAAGCTTGAAATATATCAGGGAGATGAGATGCTCAATGATCATTACTATACCGGGGAGCCGGCAGAAGTAAGCCTGCGGTATTTTGATTTTCCTGAAAGACTTTTGGTGAAAATCTACGCACTGCATGAAGGCCATAAAAGGTTTCTGGAAAAATGGCCCGAAATGCAGAACGGCACAGCCTGTGAACTGAGTGCCGTATCTGCAAGGGACGAGATAAGATAGATTTTAAGTAACTAAAAATCCCATCGCTAAAGGCGATTCTGCATGGATTTTTGCCTGTAACTGTTAGGGTACTGAACAGTTATGATTTTAAAAAGAAAAGGCATAGGTGAAAGTTCTTAGATAGAGCGCACCGGGCTTTAGGATATGCACGGGGGCCAGGCCGCAGTTTGGAGTATCAGGGATATCCTGCGGCTCCAGGGCTATGGCACAGTGCGGGGATGAGAGGCATCCCCCATTGATCTTATAAGTATTTTCAATAAAGCCTCCCGAATAGACCACGATGGAAGGGGTATCCGTATAGAGCTTCAGGCTTCGTCCGGATGGATGATCTTCCAGTACCAGGGATGGCTCGGAGGGGTTGTGTTCTTTGTTTAACAAAAAGGCATGGTTCAATCCTCTGGCTCTCTGTATCTGCATATTCTGCGGGTATCTGTCCATGTTTTCCTGTATGGAGACCGGGGTGGAAAAATCAAAGGGTGTTCCGGCGGTATGGGATATTCCCATAGGTATATGTGTTTCGGCATTTTCTGCAAACGCGTTTCCTCGGACAAACAGCCTGTGACTATGGACATTTTTGGTAAAATCCCCGGACAGATTAAAGTAAGCATGGCTGGACAGATTGAGATAAGTCTCCCGGTCACTGGATGCACGGAAACTGACGGTCAGACGGTTGTCAGAGAACAGCCGGTAGGTAATATGAATACACCGGCTGCCGGGATAGCCGTCCAGACCATGGGGAAGCACGGCCTGAAAGGTAAGCGCTGCAGATTCCTTGTCGGTTTCCCTGCTGACCAAAACGGCGTTCTGAAAAGAAAGATTGTGAAAGCCGCCGTGGATGTGATTGACACCATCGTTTTGGGATAATTGGTAATGTCTGCCGTCAATGTCCAGGGATCCGCCTGAAATACGGCCCGCATTGGGTCCCAGGGCAGCGCCGCAGTACAGAGGATTGCGCAGATAGGATGTAAGATCGTCAAAGGATAACAGAATGTTGACTTTTTTTCCTGCTTTTTTATCTGGCACATAGATGCCGGTCAAAGCGCAGCCGTAGGAGAGGACATGGACGGACATGGTGCCATTGTTCATACAATATTCCTCCAGTTCCATATGGTCTGCAGAGATAGTTTGAAGCAGTGAGATTTTCATAAAGGCCTCCTTTTTAGGCTTGTCCCGGTTAGGGGGAAGATAAATTGAGACCAATTATAACAGAGAAAAACAGAAATTACCAGTAGAATTTAGTTTACATAAAATCGGAAGAAGTTCAGCTGTCACTGAACCAAAGCTGTGGTTTAAGCAAACTGTGGGCAGTAATATCCGGCTGAATCAATATAATCTTCAAAATGCGCGCAAACATGTAACACGTAAACAGTAATCAGGATTGAGAGGTTAAGTTATGAGAAGAAAAGTAGTAGCAGTATTCCTGGCTTCCGCAATGGTATTTTCACTGGCAGCCTGCGGTGGAAGTGACGGAAGTACAGAGACAAAAGGAGACGCAGGAACAGAGACAAAAGAGGATGCAGGTACAGAAAAAGATAACGCGGAAGCCGCATCAGGGGATGACAATACCCTGACTGCATGGTGCTGGGACCCTAATTTCAATATCTATGCCATTGAAAAGGCAGCGGAACTTTATGCAAAGGACCATCCGGGATTCCAGGTTAAAGTTACGGAGATGCAGTCTGATGATATTGAGACAAAGGTTACTACAGCCGTTTCAGCGGGGAATCTGAGTACACTGCCTGATATCTTTCTGATGCAGGATAATTCTTTCCAGAAATATGCCACCAATTATCCGGATGTATTTACAGACCTTTCGGATTCAGGAATTGATTTTACACAGTTCTCAAGTGCAAAGGCAGCATACTCCACAGTAGACGGCAAAAACCTGGGTGTACCCTTTGACAACGGTGCTGTG
Source organism: Blautia hominis (assembly GCA_002270465.1). Classification (GTDB taxonomy): domain Bacteria; phylum Bacillota; class Clostridia; order Lachnospirales; family Lachnospiraceae; genus Blautia; species Blautia hominis. The sequence goes on along the minus strand of NQOF01000005.1, from coordinate 159,719 downwards.
ATCAACTGTCTGCGCACAGACTATCTGGAGCAGGCAGGATTTACCATTGATGATTTCACAGATATTTCCTGGTCTGAATTTATGGAAAAAGCCAAAGTGGTAAAAGAAAAGGCAGGACAGCCCATGATAACCGCACAGGCCGGCTCCCCGGACCAGATCATGATGATGCTCCAGTCTTGCGGTGCCTCCATGTTTAACGAGGACGGTTCGATCAATATTGTAGGCAATGACGCATTGAAAGAATGCATGGAGATCTATACACAGATGGTAAAAGACGGGACGCTTGTGGAAGTGACAGACTGGGATCAGTATGTTGCGTCTATCAATAACGGAACCGTTGCAGGAGCTATGAACGGTTGCTGGATCATGGCGACTGTAACAGGAAAAGAGGACCAGACAGGTAAGTGGGCGATTACAGATATGCCGAAACTGGACAAATCTGAGGGTGCAACTAATTATTCAAACAGCGGCGGATCTTCCTGGGTCATCACCTCCAACTGTAAAAATCAGGATCTGGCAAAAGATTTCTTTAAATCCACATTTGCCGGAAGCACAGAACTGTATGACGATTTGATCAGCAAGGGAGCTCTTTCCACATGGGCGCCGGCAGCGGAATCTGATATTTATAACCAGGATGTTGCGTTCTTCGGGAACGACGCAGTATACGCGAAGATTGTAGATTTTGCCACCAAGACACCGTCAAACATTACGGGACCGTTTTACTATGATGCACGAGATGCTATTGGTGTTGCCCTTTCTAACATTACACAGCAGAATGCGGACATGGACGCTGAGATAGAAAATGCCCAGGCGACTGTAGAGTTCAATATGGGAGGCTGAGAAGAACAAAATATTCCATTGAGGGGTTTGCTGCTGCTGAGTAAAGGCAGCAGCAAATTTTGTATATAGCGATAGAATAAGGAGGACTTGCATGAGTAACAAAAAGAAAGGAATGCCGATGCAGGGTGTATTGATCTAAACCATTCCAACGGGTGTTTTTCTGCCTGCAGAAGAGTTTGGCGGAAGGTATTACGGAGGCGGTGTAGTAATGTAGTGTAATATATAATGATATAGGAGGAAAAGAATGAAAAAAAGTTTATTGCTTTGCGGGATCATGGCCTTTGCCGTGACATTTGGATTAGGGGCGGCTGCGCCACAGACTGTGCAGGCCCAGTCACAGAATATAAAAAACAATGTATTCTGGCATGATGTTGACGGAAATCCGATTTATTCCCAGGGTGGCGGAATTTTCAAATTTGCAAATCCGGAGACAGGAAAAGATACTTATTACTGGTATGGGGTTAAGTACAAAGAAGCGGAAGCTTTTTATAAAAATCCCACCAAAAGCTACAGTGCAACCACATTTGAAGCAGTCACATGTTATACCTCGGATGATCTGACAAACTGGAAGTTTGAGGGCAACGTGCTGACAGAGTCTGAAGTGAGCGGCATAGAACAGACCAACGGCAATCCGGCAACTTGGCTGGGCAGAATGGGCGTGGCTTATATGGAGGAGAGCGGAACCTATGTTATGGCGATCCAGCATGAGTTTGCAGACCCTGGAGATACCATTGACAGTGCGGGAGGGGATACCTCTAAGGACGGGGTCACAAAACAGGTTCTTCTTCTCAAATCAGACAGTCCTACAGGCCAGTTTAAGTGGGACCAGAGAATCAACATGGCATCCTATACAGGGGGAACCTCCAATACGGGCGACCAGACAGTATTTACAGATGAAGATACAGGGAAAGATTACCTGGTGTACTCTTTCGGCAGGGGACGGAACAGGATCTTCCTGTCAGAGATCAGGGAAAATGCGGAAGGGCAGATAGAAATAGGTGAGCCTTACCAGGTATTCCAGGGAGCCGGTCGGGAAGGCAACTGCATGTTTAAATATAACGGAAAATACTATATCTGTGCATCAGATCTGTATGGCTGGAACGCGTCCCATGCTTACTATATGGTTTTAGACAGCCTGGAACCGGAATATCTGGAACAAAAGGGCGTGGAAACCAATATGCAGTTGATGCCGGGATGCAGTGATGATTTCTGCCATGTAACACAGACAGGATTTTTCTACACGGTCCAGGGCAGCACCCAGGATACGGTCCTTTTCTGCGGAGACCGCTGGTCTGATTTTGCAAATAACGGATTAGGCTATAACCAATGGTGCCCATTGTCCTTTGAGGGTGATGTACCGTATTTTAACTCTTTAAGTTCCTGGAATATGGATATGGCAACAGGAGAGTGGAATGCTGCAGAGGATAATAATTACGTTAAGAACGGAAGCTTTGATGCGGACCGAGTGTCGGCAACATCCCTGGCAGGATGGAAGAACACGGTGGAAAAGGGCGGATCCCCCATTAAAAACAGTGGCAATGTAGTGACGGGAAAATATGGGCTTGCGCTTACGGATACTGTGGATTTTGCAGGCAGTATCTCCCAGGAGATCAAGACAACCCCCTATGTGGAACTGCCTGACGGTGAATACAATATGACAGCATATGTAAAAGGCAGCGGTGATTTTGATGCGCTGCAGATGTATGCAAAGAGCGAAAGCATGACATTTGCCTGTGATATCTCCGATATGGAAGAGGATTGGAAACAGGTCACGCTGGAAAATGTTCCTGTATCCGGGGGTGCCGTGGAAGTGGGATTCCTGGCTGACGGCAAGGCAAAAGCAGCCTGCTACATAGATGATATTACATTTGTAAAGACAGATACCGCAGCGGAGCGCGGAGCAGTTTCCGGTACCATCCATTCGGATGCTGTGGGCAAAAATGCTTCCATACACGCGGTAAGGGAAGACGGAACCGATGTATATACCTGTCAGATCCCCATAACGGAGGAGGAACAGAGTTTTTCCGTAAATATGCTGAAACCGGGAACTTATTTGATGTCTGCTTCATGCGACGGGTATGCACTGCAGGAGGAGCCTCAGAAAGTCACGATACTTCCGAATCAAACGACAGAGGGTATTCAGTTTACACTTGCCATCAACACCGGAAATGTTGCAGGTAAGGTTACGAGTGAAAGCGGCAATGCTCTGTCGGGCGTGAAAGTAACTTTGAAAAATGACAACTCTGAATTTGACCAGACTACGGATGAAGATGGAAACTATACGTTCCGTACCATTGAAGCAGGTACTTATGAACTGTACTTTGAGAAAAAAGGTTACGCAGAACAGGGGCCTGTTCCTGTTGAGGTGAAAAAAGGAGAGACAGCAAACGCAGTTGATGTGGTTATGGAAATAAATGCAGGTACTCTGACCGGTAAGGTAACAGACCTTAACGGGAATCCGGTAGGCCAGGCAAAGATCGCGCTGAGAGGCTGCAATACAAAGGACGATATGACAAGATATCAGCTCGAGACAGAAGCGGACGGAACATTCCGTCTTGAAAATATAACGGGCGGGGTTTATCAGGTGGTCGCATCCTCAGATGCCCCGGTGAGCGCAGTAAAGCAGAATGTTCAGGTGACAAAAGGTGCGGAGGAGACGGTTGATCTGGTGATCCCCGAACAGACAGAGATTGTGAACGGAGATTTTGAGCAGGCACTTTCTGTTGGATGGGTGAATGAGTATACCTATTCCCCTTATGGATGCTATATCACTACAAGGGCAAATGAGATATATGAAGGAAAGGGTACCTTAGCTTACTACAGGGCCTCCGCATACCTTGGACATACCTATCAGACACTGCATGACATTCCAAACGGAACCTACTACGTCAATGTGATGTTTAATGCAGGCGTTAAGGAGACGGATGATTTCTATCTGTATGCAAAGAACGGTTCAGGAGAAATCATTGCGAAGGAAGATATTCCGACCAATAAAGATAAGGTATATGAAATGATGGGCCTTGAGGCAGAAGTGACAGACAACACTCTGACGATCGGATTCTACGGTGATATGGAAAGCGGAACATGGTGCCGCATGGACAATATCAGAGTTGGATATATTCCAGCAGAAGAGCCGGATAAACCGGTAGAGAAAGAGGAATTAAACAGCCTTCTGGAAGAAGTGGGAACCCTGAAACCGGAAGATTATACCCAGAGCAGCTATGTGGCCCTTATGCAGGTAAAAGAGACAGCAGAAAGTGTGGCTGAAGATCCGGAGGCAGCACAGGAGGATGTGACGGAGGCTGTCAAAGCTCTGAACGACGCAAAAGATGCCCTGGTATCCGTAAAAGCTTTACGGGCAGCAGTAGAGCAGAAGGCAGAACTTGCTCCGGATGGATACACCACGGATAGCTGGAAGGATTTCGCAGATGCACTGGATCATGCTAAGGGCGTTTTGGACAACCCGGATGCATCTCAGCAGGATGTGGATGAGGCATATAAAGAATTGATCCTGAAATGGGGATGTCTTGTTCCCGGAGTAAACACGGTTGTGGCAGAGGCTGTGGCGCAGGAAGCTGCATCCATATTGGAAAATGATACTTCCATATACCGTCCGGAAGGGATTGAAAATCTGAGAAATGCCCTGAGATTTTTGAATGGCGTTCTGGATGATAAGAGCGCTACCCAGGAGGATGTGAATGATGCGGCCGAAAAGCTCATATACGCCCTGATGGAACTGAAAGATATGGTTAGCGCGGACAGACTTGAGAGCATTGTAAATCTGGCCAAATACATTTTAGAAGACCCGGAAAAATATACAAGTGATACAGTGAAAACACTTCAGGATATCATTGCAGAGGCGGAGGGTGTGATCGCCAACGGTGACCGCACACAGCAGGAGGTTTCTGCCCACTATGAGGCAGTGGCGGAGGCAATCTGCGGTCTGCAGCTCAGAGGTGATAAGTCAGCCCTGGAATCTGTGTGGAATATGGCAGATAAAATCCTCAAAAGCCCCGGGAAATATACTGCTTCTTCTCTTGAGGGACTGCAGGAGGCAGTGGATGCGGTGAGACCTGTATATGAAGACATGGATGCTACCGGAGAAGAAGTAAATGAGGCAGCCAGATTACTGACCGAGCAGCTTGTGGAAGTCAGGATCCTGGGTGATGTAAACAATGACAAGAATGTGGATACCAGTGATACAACCCTTGTGCTGAAACTGAGCGCAGAACTGTTGAACCTGGAGGATATGGACCGGGACGCAGCAGATGTGAACAGAGATGGAGACGTGGATACCGCGGATGCTGTCCTGATCCAGAAATTTGCAGCGGAACTGATCAGCTCATTTTAAATGAAACGGCAGTACCAGAGAAAGGATAAGAGATGAAAAAAGTAAGAAAACTGTCTTCTATAGCTGCTGCACTGCTTCTGGTGCTGAGTACAGTGATTCCTGTATATGCGGAAGGAACAATCGCAGAAGTCCGGACCCCGGAGATTGAGGCGGGAGCTTCAAAAGCGTCGGCGTCCTGCCAGATCACAGGGGCAGGGGACGTGACAAACGGGAAACTGAGGATTACCTATGATCCTTCCGTGTTAAGCCTGGAAAGTGCTGTGAAGGGCTCTGCTCTGTCCGGGGCTATGGTGCAGATCAATGATTCGGTAAACGGTAACAAGCCGGAGGGGGAAATCGTATTGGTATTTGCATCCGCGGAGGCGTTTGCTCCGGAAGGCGGCCTTCTGGATATGACTTTTCAAAATACAGGGCTGCAGCCAGGAGGCAGCACAGATATAGAAATAAAAGTGGAGGAACTGGCATCAGACGGGGCTATGGTGGAAGCAGAGAACGGAACAGGAACCATCTACATGAAAGAAGAGGCAGACCCATTGCCGCCGGACGGACCGGGTGAAGATCCGGGTGAGGCTCCCGGGGATAATGATGATCCCCCGGATACCCCGCAAGGAGGAAATCAGACAGACAAACCTTCCAAATCGGATAAGGAACCACCTAAAACAGTTAAAAATACTTCAAATACGGCAAAGAATACAGTAGGTGCGGAGAAGAAGAGGACAACAACGGCAGAAAATGCGAAGACTGGTGATGAGACTAATCTTTTTCTGCCGATGGCGGTTGGTATAGGTGCCCTTTTGGTGATTTTTTCAGGGGTGAGATTTAAGAGAGAGAAAAGATAGAGAAAATTAAAGATATCTGCCCGGTTTAGGGAATCCGGGCAGATATCTTTTTTCTGTGGATCATTTCCGGTGTGGCAGCACGTAAGTTACCGGAATATTCTAATGTTTATGGCTCCCGTTGTCCGTGTTATCATCCAGATAAGACTGCATTTCTTCAATTTCTTTTTTCTGCTGTGTGATGATGTTGTCAGCAAATGCTGTAAGCTCCTCATCATCTGTATATTTAAGGATTATCTCTGCCATATCCACTGCCATCTGATGATGCATGGACATGCCCTGTGCAAAGGCTGTCTCCAGGTCGGAGGTTTCTGCCCCGGTGTGGGAACTGTGATGGTTATCCATCATGGTACGATAATCCTCCAAATAGGCAGCTTCTTTTTCGGTATCCGGGTTTTCCACTTTCTGAAAACGTTCTATCATAGTGTTCATCTGATCAATTTCCGTATTCTGGGCACTGATTATATTCTCTGCCAGACCTTTGAATTCACCATCTTTTCCGGCATATTCCAGATAACTTTTGGACATATCTACAGCTGACTGATGATGGGGGATCATGCCGTTCAGAAAATCAAGCTCCGCACTGCCGGTATTCTGGGCACGGTCCATTTCATCCATCATTTTATCCATAATGGCATTTTCTTCTTTCAGGTAATCTTCCGTATTGGATTTTCCGGAACCGCATCCGGTCATGAGGATAAGAGTGGCAAGGGATATGGGGATAAGTTTACATAATTTCATTCGATAACCTCCAGTATTTCAATGAATTTAATTATAGTGTTGCCGGAAACGGGAAAAATAATGATGAATGTTGCGAAGATAAGAAGTGAAAAATTTACGGAACAAAATGCATAGGATGCCCTAAATAGATATGTAGGTGCAGATAAAAAAGGCGGCCGCAGGCAGCCGCCCTCTCAGATCAAGATCTATATACCTTTTAATGACACGGGCCTTCTGTTCTCCCGGCATAGTTCCAGTTCATGTGTGATATGAATCAGGGAACCCTGATCTATGTGGTACTCAAAAAAGATAACTTGTTTTCCGCTTTGCATAAATTTTTGGATAACCTCCAGCTCGTCAGACTTGCTCCCGCTTAAATAATCGTACGGTAAGATCAGCACATCCTTCCCTTTCAGAAAATCAGACAGAGAGCAGGGTGCATTGTCTAGCTGAAAATCAATTCTTGGAGTTCCCTGGCCAAGAGTCATGGTGTTGTCATAGACAGCACTGGCGAATTCCTGGCTCATGCACCAGATGCCCACAGACATATTTTCATGTATGCCGGCCAGCTCATACTGGACCTTTTGTGAGGGGACGATCGCAACTTTCATGACATGACTTGCTAACCTGGGGACAAGGTCGATGACCTGAAGATAATGATTTTTAGTTGTAAGTATTAGATCATAACCGTAGGTCAGCTTCTGTGGGCATTTTACAATATCACTCAGTATCAATTCCGTGACATCCACGTCGGAAATATTGTATAGCTGGCTGCTGATGAGGCTCAATGTCTCCATATTACAATCTACAACAGCCACCCGGATATTTCGGGATTCCTGGCGTTTCCATTGAAGTTTGGAATTGATCAGGTCCTCCATTTCATTATAGGATAGATGCATTCGGGAGAGAGTGGTGATCATTTTATCAATTACTCGGGCTGCTTTGTCGCTGTTGCCTAAAATGGACAGATCCTGCAGCTGGGCTACAAAAGTACCGCTTCCCTGGATCCTTTCCAGAATCCCCACATCTCCCAGTTCGTCATAGGCTCTTTTTATCGTGCCTCTTGAAATATGGACTGCCTCGGATAACTCCCGCTCTGTGGGAAGCCTGTCACCGGGAGATAATTCGCGGCTGCTAATTTTTTCTTTGATCTGTTCTGCTATCTGTAAATAGGACGGAACAGAACTGTTTTTATCTATGATGATATTCATAATGATACTCCCCTTCAACGTGAAGTATTATAATTTGAAAAGTGATAGTTTCTTATAAACTCTTCTATATAGAGTGCGGATCCACTGTCGATGGTATAGTGGACGGGTAGAACTTCCCCGCCGCTGGACTCATAAGCCTGGAGGATTTTTTCCTGTTCCGGGCTGCAGTTTCGTGAAAAGTTTGATGATATAAGCAAATGGCGCTTGTCTTTTAAAAATGAGTGCAGGTTGTCTGCTGTTCCGGTGCTGTATAACAGAACTTCCTTGGGAGACAGCATGGCATTCAGTGAAGAAAGTTCCCATTTTAAAATCCCGGCAAAGCGTTTGCTCTGACATAAAATCCCGGTGGGTTCTCCGGGAACTATTTTGGCCAGCAGTTTCAGTGTGCCGGGTGACAGGATTGTGGAAATAGGCAGTATTTTATTTTTTTCCTCGTGTTCCAGTTCCGTTCCGAGGAAAAGCGGAATGTTTTTTTCCATAATCACGATCAAATCGTAATCCTGAATGGAAAATGTATGCTTTCCCCCCATGTCGTTTACCAGAAAAGGAAAAACCTTTGTATTTGGAAACTGCTCTAAATCTGTTATCAGACAATCCAGTATTTCCGGGCAGCTTTCCATGGCAGCTATTTTAAACACATTTTGTTCATCTTGAAGAGCTTTTAATCTTTTGCTCACAAGTCCTTCAATTTCATCCAGAGAAAAACCCAATGCGAGCAGTTCGTCCAGATACTGGTCTACTGCATCTATGGTCTGTACAGGGGCGTCTTTTTCCCTGATAAAAGAACCTTTGCCCTGAATAACAGTGACAATTCCGTTCTTTTCAAGGATATTGTATGCATGTTTCACGGTTCCTCTCGCAATACCGTAAGTATCAAAAAAGTCCTGGCTGGTCGGGAGCCTGTCCCCGGGATTTAAAAACCCCTTTTGCACCGACTGTGTGATTCTGTCCGCTATCTGCTGATAGATGGGCTGGTCAGAAGTTTTATCGATGACGATATCTGTTGATTTCAAGAAAAATCCTCCACTTCAATGTATTGTTTCAATCCGCGCTTTCTTGTTGAAAGTCAGCATATTTTATTCGGGGGACAGACCCCGGTAAGTTAGTGGTCCCCGGAACAATATATAAGTATAATAGCAGGATATAAAAGCTGCAATACTTTCTGATATAGGAAATGTTAACCATGTGTAGGTCAAGCCTAAATGGGAAAATGCCCAGGCGATCGGCACCAGCAGAACAACTTCACGGAGCAGGGTTATGATAATATTCTGCCGAATATAGCCAGTGCTTTGGAATAAGGTGGGCATTAAAATTGTCAGACCAAAAAATGGAAAGCTTGTACTTATTATTCTCAGGGCAGGTATTCCTGTATGCAGAAGACTGTCTGATGCGTGAAAGAAAAGCAGTATTTCACGAGTGAACAGACAGAAGCACAAGGTTCCTGCAATTAGCGTGGCGGTTGATATAATAAGGCTGTACCATAAAGTATTCCACATGCGTCTGTATTTTTTGGCTCCGTAATTGAATCCCATGATGGGAGTTACACCCTGGTTTAATCCGTAAGTGGGAATGAGCAGAAAGGTCTGCAGCTTATAATAGATGCCCAGGGAAGAGACAGCGTCCTCAGAAAAACGCGTAAGTACAGCATTAAGCCCTGAAATATAAGCTGAGACCAGAGCCATACCCAATACAGAAGGAAGCCCTGTGATAAAGATTTCCTTTATCAGATTAAAACTGGGAATACGGAACGACACAGTAAGAACAGTCTGTTTGAAAAAGACTGTAATCACTGCCAGAGTTGCTGAGAGAAACTGCGACAGTACAGTTGCAATTGCAGCCCCAGAAATTCCCATTGCAGGGATGAATCCGAATCCCCATATAAAAATTGGGTCTAATATCAGATTCAGCAGGGCAGCAGTTGATTGAAAGATCATAGGAAGAACCGTGTTGCCTGTTGCCTGCAGAATTCTGACAGCAACGTTTTCAGTGAATGGGGCAATTGAGAAGAGAAGTATAATGCTTAAATATTTAAGCCCCAGGGAAGCCACTTCTGTGTTGGCTGTAAAAATGGAAAAATATGGTTTTAAAATCAGTATGCCTATTATAACAAAAAAACTCCAATTAATCAATGACAAAACAAACCCGTTAAATGCAGTGGAGGAGGCATTATTTTTGTCATTTGCACCTAAAGCTTTTGCAATTATTATATTTGTGCCAGCACCGGTTCCTGAAGCTGCGGCGGTGATCAGGGTCTGCACAGGGAACGCCAGAGATAATGCTGTGAGGCCATTGCTGTTATATCGGGATATATATACACTGTCGATGATATTATAAAGGGACTGCACCAGTAAAGAGAGCATAATGGGAGATGACAGTGTTATAATAAGCGGCAGCAAAGGCCGGGTTCCCATACTCTCTGAAGAAACCTGTTTCATATGTTTACCTCCGTTTTCAGGAAAGGTTCCGCATAAACGGAACCCCTCTGTATTATGTGCTGCTTACACGATATATGACGTAAAGGATTGGAGGACCAAAACAATAGCTGCGGCGCCGGGGTCCTTTTGTCCAATGGTCCTTTCTCCCAGATATCCGGAACGGCCTGTTTTAGCTTTCATATTTATGGTGTTTTCAGCTCCTGCTTTAGCGGCTTCCTGTGCCAGAATGGCGGCCTCCGGCAGGAGCAGCCCCAGCTCTGATGAACGTCGAAGAGAGTCAGCAGCGGGAATGAGGGCATCAAGAAGGGTTTTGTCACCAATTTGTGCGTGCCCTCTTTTTTGTACACCGGTGACAGCCGCGTCAAATAATTGCGAGGCTTTTGAAGTGTCAATGCAGGTGAAAGCTTCTGCCTGTTTTCCTGCCGCTTTCAGCATTGAGATGAAAAGGGTTGCGAATGTTGAGGCGGCTTTTTCTGCAAAGGCATCGGCACAGGATAGGAGGAGCTGAGAAATGGATGCAAAATTCTGACCTATTATCCTTTGCTTAATCTCAGTGAATCCTATTACCATGGTCATGCCTAAATCACCATCGCCAATCGCGGAATCCAGATTTGTCAGCATTGCTTCGGCAGAAATCATATGGTCACTGAGACGGAGCATCATCTGGCGGATATCTTCTGTAAATAACTCATTTTTCATAGGTATCTCCTTTCAAAGCTGTGTAAAAAAAGGTGTCGTGGCAGGTGCATCCAATAGATCCTTTAGTTCCTCGTCCAATTTCATTAAAGTCAGAGAAGCACCGGGCATTTCCATTGAGCATGCATATCGTCCCACGTAAGGACGATAGATGTGGATGCCTTTTTCAGAGAGCAACTGATCAATTTTCCCATAGAGTATATAGAGCTCCTCCAGTGGGGTGCCTCCTAAGCTGTTCACCAGTACAGCAACCTCGTCCCCTTTACAAAAGGGGAGGTCATTTGCCACATAGTCGATCAGATCTGCGGCTATTTTGTCCGCATTTTGGAGTTTGCAGCGCTTTACGCCTGCTTCACCATGGATGCCCATTCCAATCTCCATTTCGTCTTCTGAAACCGAAAAAGTAGGTTTGCCCACTGTGGGGAGGGTACAGGAACCAAGGGCTACACCCATGCTTCTCATATTGGACACCGCCTTTTGAGCAGCAGCCTTGACAGATGACAGATCAGCCCCTGTTTCTGCTTTAGCCCCGGCTATTTTATAGGCGAAAAACAGACCGGCAACCCCTCGTCTCTTCTGCCATTCATCGCGGGGGGCAGAAGCGACATCATCGGTAACTAAAACGGACTCTACCTGTATACCTTCCTCAGTACAATCTTCAGCAGCCATATCAAAGTTCATCATATCTCCCTGATATCTTCCGTAAAGATACAATACCCCTTTTCCGCCGTCCACTGCCTTTGTTACCTGCTTCATCTGTGAGGAAGTGGGAGAGGAGAAAACATTGCCTACAGAGCAGCCGTCAGCCATACCCTTTCCCACATACCCCAGAAAAACAGGAAGGTGCCCAAAACCACCGCCTGTGACTACAGCTACTTTTCCGGACACAGGCGCATCAGCGCGGATGACTGCCCTTACGTTCCCTTTTGCAGTTTTCAGAAGATTACAATGGGCAGCAAGGATTCCCCCCATTGACTCATCAACAAAGTCAAATGGATCATTGATGATTTTTTTCATAAGATTGTCTCCTTTCATAGAACTATACAAATTTTTACAATATGTATATATGTATAACTTTTGTGGGTATTATATCACAATATATTTTATAAAACAATAGAAATATAAAATAAAATAGATTTGTATATATCAATAAAGCAAAAAAATCATGTTTGAATAAACTAAAAAAACAACATTTAATAAGTAATAGTTGGATAATAAATAAATAATTTCCCTAAAATACGAAAAAAGCATTGACAAATCTATATGGCGTGACTATAATCAAAACCATCAAAGGAAATACGAACGGATTGGTCAGAAGAAAAATAAACATCATTTATAATTTGGACTATACATAAATATATACATATATAATCCAATGAAGGAGGGATAAAATGAGCAGTCAATTGGAACTGAAAGAGCTTGTAAAAGAGTATAAAGGATTCCGGGCAGTGGACAAGATCAATATCCAGATACAAAAGGGTGATATTCTTTCCCTGCTGGGGCCAAGCGGTTGCGGAAAGACAACGACTTTACGGATGATCGCAGGCCTGTTGACCCCTACAGAGGGAGATGTATTTCTGGCTGGAGAAAAAATCACGGAAAAACCGCCGTACAAACGGGACATTGCAATGGTCTTTCAGAATTACGCCTTATTTCCCCATATGAGTGTCTACGACAATGTAGTATATGGCCTGAAGAACAGGGGGGTTAAGGACAAAAAGATTTTGAAGAAAAAAGCAGAGGAGGTACTATCCGTTGTACAGCTTGAAGGAGTGGAGGACCGGTTTCCGAGACAGTTATCCGGAGGGCAGCAGCAGAGGGTATCGTTGGCCAGGGCAATGGTTGTGGAACCTAAAATCATGCTGTTTGATGAGCCTCTTTCCAATCTGGACGCGAAACTAAGGGTTCAGACCAGAATTGAGATCCGCAGTCTCTTGAAACAATTAAATATTACAGCTATTTACGTTACTCATGACCAGGAGGAAGCGCTGACGATCTCAGACTGGATTGCAGTGATGAATAAAGGCAGGATTGAGCAGCTTGCCTCCCCCACAGAACTTTACAGTATGCCGAAAACTAAGTTTGTGGCAGATTTTATCGGTCATGCAAATCTCCTTGAAGGCGTGGTAGAAAAAATTTCAGAGGGGCATGTGGAGGTTATGCTCCATAACGGTATATCAGTCCATTGTATCTCTCCTTCCGAGATCCATGTGGGTGATAAACGATTTATTTTGGTTCGGCCCGAGAATATAAATATTCTGCCTGTCCATGCCACTGCCGGAAATTTGTTTGATGCAGTAGTGGAGGAACGGAATTTCCTGGGGTCTGCCGTCAGGTATAAAGTCAAACTTGCAAGCGGTATTACTCTCGAGTGTGAAATTCATCCGGATCAAGCATTTGCTCAGGTACAGGAAGCTGTTAAGGTTCAGTTCAATAAAGAGAAAATGGTACTGGTGGGTTGATAGGAGGCGATTAAAAACTGTAAAGACACAGTTTTTAAATAAAATTCCACAAAGGAGGTACACAAATGAAAAGAAAAATGGCAATGCTGGCTCTCAGTACAGTTGTAGCCCTGGGATGCATAGGGTGCGGCGGAAATTCCGATGGCGATGAACAAAAGCCGGCAGAGACAGAGCAAAAGGAGCAGACAGAAAACAGCGGAAAAACGGACAGCAGTGCAGACAACACGACCTCGGAAAAGCCATATGCGGGTCAGACGGTGCGAGTCACATCCTGGGGCGGCACATATGAAGAGACATTGAGGAATATTGTAAAGCCTGCGTTCGAGGAAAGAACAGGAGCCACCTTGGAAATCGTGCTTGGTTCGGCACCGCTTGCGCAGTTAAAGGCAGAAGGCGATGACCCTTCTGTAGATGTCCTGCATGTAAACTATTATGAGATGATGAACGGAAAATTACTGGGAGTGACCAAAGAGCTGGATTATGATTCTATGTCTAACGCACCGGATTTATATGATGAGGCTAAGGAAAATGAATACGGGGTGATCACCAACTGGGGTACAAGAGGATTTGCTTACCGCAATGACCTGATCGACGCTCCCACAAGCTGGAAGGATCTCTGGAATCCGGAATATGCCGGAAAGGTGATCGTGAGTGATGTAACGTTTGGAGGCGGCTATGAACTTGCAGAAATGGCGGCACATGCATTCTTTGATTCCAGCCTTACGGATAAATCCTGCTGGGATGGTGTTTTTGAGAAATTAGAAGAGCTGGCACCTAATGTGTACATGGTTTCTACCCAGCACAGCGATACAGATACCGCCCTTATTAATGGGGATGCAGTGATTGCCATTCACACCAACGGACGTACAGCCATGCTGTCAAATGACGGCCACGATGATATCTCCTATGCGGACCTGGAAGAAGGTCTTCCCGGAATGCCCACATATGTAGCAGTAGCTAAAAATACAAAGGTTCCGGAACTGGCAAATGAACTGGTCAATGAGCTGATTGGAGTGGAAGCGGAATATGCTTATGCCACGAATAATTTCTATGCGCCGTCTAACAAAAAGTGTGAGGTCCCAAAAGAATTGCAGCCATTTATGCCGTATGGCGAAGAAGCGATACAGAAACTTATATTCTTTGATCAAGAAATGATAACAGAGGAAGACAGAGCAGAATTTGTTGACCGCTGGAATAAGGTGTTTAAAAATTAAGACTCAGCCCTCCGCCCGATACCCGTCTGAATGTCAGGCGGGATGGGTGGAAACCAGAACAGGAGGGTGTTTATGAAACAAAAAGAGAAAAAATGGACCTATGTGAATAAGTGGTACATTATTCTTCCCCTGGCCTTTTTAATGGTGATCTATCTCATACCTCTGGCCAGTATGCTGTGGCTGAGTATCTGTGACAAGGAGACTGGAAGGTATACAGTTAAATATTTTACAGCTTTTTTTAAGGACAGGTATTATATAGGAGTCTTGACAAGGACACTTATTCTGAGCCTGTGGTCAGTCGTATTTTGTATTCTCATGGGATATCCGGTTGCTTATAAAATTGCCCATATGAAAGGATGGAAGCGGAGTATTGCCACAACTTTTCTGGTGCTTCCTCTTTGGGTATCCATAACCATTCGTATGTTTGGATGGATGGCAATCCTGCCAAAGAGTGGTGTGTTCAGCATCGTTCTGCAGGCACTGCATATTATCTCCGAACCCCAGAATTTTTTGGGAAGTAATGTTGGCGTGATTATGGGCCTGATCCACTGCGGTCTGCCGTATTTTGCAATGATCATGATAAGCCCTATTGAGAACGTGGACCCATGTGTGGAGGAGGCATCTTATGTATTTGGGGCAGGTTTTATAAAGACTTTTTTCAAGGTAACACTTCCTCTGACATCTCCGGGAATCGTATCGGGTGCGCTTTTGGTATTTGCATTAAATACAGCGGCTTTCATGGTTCCGGTAATGCTTGGCGGCGGAAAGGTCATGGTCATGACCAATATGATATATCAGCAGACTATGTTTATCTTTGACTGGAATTTTGCTGCAGCGCTGTCCGTAGTTCTTTTGTTTGTGTCAATGTTCATTGTTACATTGTCCAGTTTCCTTTCTAATAAAATGAGGATACAGGAATAATCTGAGGGAGAGGTGAAATTATGCGTAAATATAAAGTGGCAGGGACAATATTTAACTCCGTTGTGTATCTTTTTCTCCTTCTGCCTCTGCTCGTGGTGATCATTACATCTTTCGGAGAGGGAAACCGGGCGGTATTTCCTGCCCATGGTTTTACATTAAAATGGTATGTGGAAGCGCTGCATAATGCGGATTTTTTTGAATCTGTATTTATCAGCTTAAAGATAGCCGTGGTCAGCACACTGATCTCTGCTGTGTTAGGCACAATGGTCAGCCTCTACTTTTGGAAGACAAAGGGAAGATTAAAAGAGATATTTGAACTGATCTTCATGGCCCCTATGGTGGTGCCCACTGTAGTGTATGCGGTAGCTTTCCTTCTGGCATTTTCCTCGTGGAAGTTTGTGGTACCGTATTGGAAACTGGTGTTATCTTACTGTGCTATACAAATTCCGTATATTATCAGGAGTGTGACGGCCGCATTATACGGGCTGGATGTGAGTTTTGAGGAGGCATCCTTGGTTTTGGGAGCAAGGCCTGTGAAGACCCTGTACAAGGTTACCCTTCCATGTATAAAAAGGGGAATCATATCAGGCATTATATTTGCCTTTGTTGTTTCTTTTGATGAAGCTGTCATTATTATGTTTTTGAGAAATGCTTCCACGGTAACCTATCCGCTCAGGCTGTATACGCACATAACAGAACAATTTTCACCTATGGTATCTGCATTTTCCGCAGTGTTTATCCTGATATCATTCCTTGTTATCTATATTATTGAGCGGATATTCGGTTTGAGTAATATGTATCAGTAAGCAGGAGGGATGGAGATGAGATTTGCCCTGGAAGGCAGAAAAGTCATAGTATTTGGCGCTACAGGCAGAGTGGGGGAAACCGTCTGCGAAATATTGGCAACACAAGGAGCCGATATTGGGGTTCATTGTAACAGAGGAAGAGATAAAGCGGATATGGTGGCAGAGCGCGTAAGGACATTGGGGCGTAAAGCTGTTGTCATACAGGGAAATGCAGCGGATGAGGAAGATGTACAAAGATGTGTGCGGGAAGCCTGTGATTTTCTGGGACGAATAGACGGTGTAGTGAATCTGATACACAGAGACAAAGAATTTGAACCGTGTAAAGTATCGGATATGAGCTGGAAAGACTGGGAGCCTCATGTGGAGGCTATGAAAGCCCACTTTCATATCTGTAAGGCAGTCATCCCGTATATGAGAAAACAGCGGTATGGAAGAGTTGTATATTTATCAGGGGGGCTTTCCTGCCGTTTCTTTGAAGGGTGTGCACCGTTCTCCGCAGTGAAGGCGGGAATGAATGCATTCAGCAAAACAGCGGCTCTGGAAGAGGGCAGATATAATATAACGATAAATACAGTGGCCCCGGGAAAAATTGCTGCGCCCGGCAAAAACCTGGGCCGGGACTGGGAGGGACTGGAGAAAAAACAACTGCGGGCAAACCCTCTTGGGAGATTTGCGTCGCCGGAGGATGTGGCGTATGCCATAATGGTTTTTCTCATTCCCGAAAATGGGTATCTGACAGGGCAGACGATTTTTGCGGCAGGAGGGGAAATCATGCCTATGCCGTAGGAGGTGCGGATGGATTTTCAATTAGAAGGAAAAGTGGTGCTGGTCACCGGGGGTGCAGAGAAGGCAGGAAAATATTTTGCGCTTAGTTATGCCAGAGCTGGGGCAGACCTTGTGATAACACATTGTGGTATGCCGAAGGAAGCGGAGAAGACGGAAAAAGAGATTGAAAGGCTGGGACGCAGATGCCTGGCTGTGGAGGCGGACAACAGGAACATACCGCAGCTTAGGAGGGCTGTCAAACGAGTGGAAGAGTATTATGGGCGTCTTGACATTCTTCTGCACAATGCCAGTAATTTTAATGAGCAGCCTATAGATAAGGTGACAGAGGCTGTATGGGACAGTTCCATGGAAATTATTTTAAAGGGGGCTTTTTTCCTAAGCCAGGCGGCAGCGCCCTTAATGATGAAAAACGGCGGTGGAAAGATGCTGGCCATGATAGGTAATTCTTTTTATGAAAATTGGCCGGATTTTATTCCCCACTCCATAGCTAAAATCGGACTAGCCAAACTCATGCAGATGCTGGCAGTTACATATTCCCCGCATATACAGTGCAATGCAGTATGCCCGGCATCCTTTCTGGACTCAGCCCAAGGAAATGATATTCTATCATCCAGAGGGGAAATGGTGGATCAGGATAATCATATCATAACAATTGGCGGTATTCCTCTCCACAGGGGAAGCAAGGAAGAGGTGGCAGAATTGGTCCTTTTTCTGTCAGCCTGCAGTAAATATATAAACGGCGCGGTAATACCTGTTGATGCCGGAAAAAACTTAATCTGAATGTAGGTCTCTAAAAGATTTACATATACAAAAAAATGGAGGTAAAAACTATGAGAAAAGTATTGTTTGAGGTTCCCAGCTGCGGAATAAAGTTCACGGGAACACTTAGGGACAAGGAAGAACCTGTGATGGCTGAGAATTTCTGGGAATTCCTCGAAAAACCAGTGAAATTCTTCTCACATCCAACTTTGTCTACGGGGGATTTGACTGTATTATTTCCAAGACCCCCGATTGACCCGCCGAAATACATCGGTGACCAGACTAGCCCTCTTGTTGAGGACAGCCCTTATCTGGTATCGGGTCCGGGAAAACTGGAGGTTCAGGCGGGTGAGTTGATTTGGTGCGGATGGAATATCCTGTTCTGTTACGGAC
Source organism: Blautia hominis (assembly GCA_002270465.1). Classification (GTDB taxonomy): domain Bacteria; phylum Bacillota; class Clostridia; order Lachnospirales; family Lachnospiraceae; genus Blautia; species Blautia hominis. The sequence goes on along the minus strand of NQOF01000005.1, from coordinate 141,289 downwards.
CAAGCTGTACAGAACCTCTTCGCTCAGGCGGCGCATATGTGCTTCAGGTTGACAAAGAGTGCATGGATGACCTGGAGAAAGCGCGGGAAGATCTGTGGAACCACAGCTTCTTATATCACAAACTGGGAACAATTACAATCAGCAGAATGGAGGGTTAAGGAATGGGAAAACATTGGAAAGACGTTAAGGCTTCTATAGAGGCCGAAAATGACCGTATTTGGTTTGATGAGCCGGAATACATTACCATGTCCAAAATGGGGGTTTACCCCAGTGGAGCCGGTACACAGGGACAGACACTGGGAAATCTCTTTTTCCTGACAGGTGATACCCAGGCAATGGGATGGTGGACCATTGAGCCAGCCATGTACTGTATTTTAGGAGATGACAGATTTACACTGGAACACTGTAAGCAGATGTTCGTATATCTGAATCATGAGATGGCAAATCTTATGGGCGGACAGTTTGGTGAGGGATGCCCGGCACCGTGGCTGAATCTGAAATTAATGTGGCAGTTTACACTGGACATTGAAGATTCCTATGATACCATTCAGACCAAGGAAGAATTAAAGAGCCTGTTATGGAGCTGGTTCAACTATGTAGACCGTATTAACAGATGGTTCTATACAGTATTTCCATGGGAAATCGGCAAGCTTATGCCGAGGCTGGACCCGGAATATCTGCAGAAAGCGGCAGGTTTCCAGGGATATGAAGTGGTCAAAAAATAGATTTTATCAGAATTATCCTCCCTTAGAAGTGTTAGCATGTCCTCAATGAGTAAATAATAGTATTGGGAAAGGGGCTGCTGTGTGTGGTTATACACAGCAGTCTCTTTTTTGCGGCTGATACAGGGATAACCCGCATTTCGCATTGACACCAGACCAAATATCTGCAACAATCAATATAAGAAAACAAGGAGAATCTGCTCATGAATAAAGCAATGCACCTGGTACTGAAAGCGTTGTCCGAGCCGGAGACGAAACTGGATCTTCAAAAATCCAGGCGGATCATGAATCTGAAGATTTTGGATCCCTTCAAGCCCTTTTATCGGACACTGGACACAAAGATTTACAATGAAGGCAGGGAAGTGCCTGTGCGAATTTATTTTCCTAATGAGGAGTCTTACGATACGGTGGATATTGAAGCCTTCCAGGAGAAAAATAAATCTCTTGATACAGGGAAAATGTCGGATAATATATATCCGGTCATCCTCTACATACACGGAGGCGGATTTGTGACCGAAAGTGTGGAATCCTATAACCGGGTATGCTGGAACCTGGCAAAGAATACGGCGCATGTGGTAGTATCTGTGGATTATCCATTAGCGCCTGAGCATAAATTCCCCACCCAGATAGAGGATTGTTATGCAGCAGCCAAGGCTGTGTTCCTGGACCGGACTATTTTAAATGCGGAGCCTGACCAGATTACCCTTATGGGGGACAGCGCAGGGGGGAATATTGTTGCGGCTGTCTGCCAGATGGCCAGGGACAGGAAGGAATTTATGCCCAAAAGGCAGATATTGATCTATCCCTGTGTCAATAATGATTATAGTGAGGAAAACGCCTATCCTTCTGTTCTGGAAAACGGCAGGGATTATCTTCTGACCAGGCAGAATATGGCAGACTATCTGGACTTTTACCAGAGTTGTGAGGAGGACAGGCAGAATCCTTATTTTGCGCCTCTGCTGGCAGAAGATTTTTCCGGCCTGCCCAGGGCCCTGGTGATCACAGGGGAACTGGACCCTCTTAGGGATGAGGGGGAGGATTACGCGGAGAAAATGAAAGCGGCGGGCGTGGACGTGACAGCGCACCGGATCGCAGACGGTATACATGGTTTTTTCCTTTTGGAGCCTGTATATCCGGCTGTTCGGGAAACTTATGACTACGTCAATAGATTTTTAAAGATATCTGTTTGAGATTAAAGTGTGTCTGAAATTCATTCGGGCAATCTGCATACCCGGCTTTAGGGTGGATTTGGTCCCATAAAATGCAAAGTACCGATTGCCATAAATGTGTTTCATGCACATTCCGGAAAGTGAAGTGAGAGAATGGCCCATTTCAGCAGAAAAAAATGGAGGACTTTGGAGAATACAGCAAAGATTTTTCCTGCCACCAGCGGGAAGAAGGATGAGCGTGTCTTTCGGCTTTCCTGTCAGCTTACAGAGGAGGTAGATCCTGAAAAGCTGCAGAAGGCCCTTGATCTGTGTATGGAGGATTACAGCCTTTTCCTCTGCGTCCTGCGCTGTGGTATATTTTGGAATTATCTGGAGGAGTCAGAACTGAGGCCTGTGGTCAGGGAGGAGTACCGCCCGCCCTGCAGTCAGATTTATGTGAGAGACCAGAAAAACCTTCTTTTTGAGGTTACTTATTATAAAAAGCGTATCAGTTTTGAGACGTATCACGCTCTCACAGACGGTACCGGGGCGCTTCAGTTTTTGAAAAGCCTTATATATTACTATCTGATGGAAGCCTACCCCCATTGTGTAAAAGGCCCGGTTTCCCAGGTGCAGGCGGATGCCACGGATGAGGAAATGGCAGAGGACAGCTTTGATAAATATTATTCTAACAAGGAAGCTGCTGAGGATATACCGAAATACAAATCCCATCAGCTTAAATATCACCGCCTGGAATGCGGGCAGATGAGACTGGTGGAAGGCATTGTGCCCACAGATGCTCTGATAAGCACAGCACGCAGTTTTCAGACAACAGCAACGGTATATCTCACGGCTGTACTTCTCTGCGCCATTGCAAGGGATATGAGTCCGAGACAGAAAAAGCGGCCTGTGGCCCTGATGATCCCAGTAAATCTGAGGAGTTATTTTCCCTCCTCATCCGTCAGAAATTTTTTCGGGTGGATCGATATTGGATATAATTTTTCAAAACAGAGCGAAAAGCTGGAGGATGTCATTGCTTTTACTGCAGAGTTCTTCAAAAAGGAGCTGACACCCAAGCGGATCGCCGCACGTATGAATGGATTTATGCGGATGGAGAAAAATCCATTTATGCGCATTCTGCCTCTCCCGCTCAAACTGTGGGGGATGCAGGCAGGAGCCGCTTTTTCCACTTCTGCGGACACGGCTGTCTTTTCCAATATTGGGAGAATCCAAATGCCCGTAGAGTGTGAACCTTATATTGACTGGTTTGATTTTTACACCAGTACGCCTAAGATGGAGCTCTGTATGTGCTCCTGGAAAAATAAACTGACGGTCAGCTTTACTTCCGGGTATGCAAATACAAGGATTGAACGGAATTTTTTCCGTATGCTGACTGAGCAGGGGATTCCGGTGGAGATCATAGCCCTTGGCGGGGAAAAAGGAGGGGATTGAGGATGCAGTATTGTAAACGGTGCAAAATCACAGTCAGAAATCCCCGCAGAAAATGTCCCCTCTGCCAGGGGAATCTGGAGGGGACTTTGGAGGAGGAGAACCAGATGTTTCCTGACCTGAGAAGGGAAAGCTCCCGCATGGCCATGGGATTCCGTATATTTTCCTTTGTATGTATTGCAGCCTGTGTCGCTGCGGTTTCCGTAAACTGGATCTTAGGATTCCATAGCTTCTGGTCCGGATATGTATTGGCAGGTGTGGGATGTATGTGGATCCTATCCGCGGTCGCAATTGTAAAACGGAGGAATCTGTTTAAAAATGCGGTTTGGGAGGCAGTGCTTCTGTGGGCGGTTTTTTTATTCTGGGATTATATTACGGGATGGAGAGGATGGTCTGTGGATTTTGGGATTCCCATTGTGCTGCTGGCTGTCTATGTGATCTTGTGGGTAATTGTGTTCGTTACCAGGGCACCGGTGCCGCATTATATGATTTACATGGTCATGGTGTCTGTGGGAAGTCTTGTTCCCCTGGTCCTTCTGCTGTGCGGTGCCGTCAGTGTCAGAATGCCGTCAGTGCTCTGCGTGGCAGGGGCAGTGCTGATGATTTCTGCCTTGGCTATTTTTAAGGGGAGAGCCCTGGGTGAGGAGCTGAGGAAAAAGACACATTTATAATGGAAGGGAGACGTAAGGATGAAGGCAGTGAGCAATTACCGTGAGACCATGGGATACGATATTCTCGCAGTAAATCCGGGCTCTACGTCCACGAAGATAGCAGTATTCAGGGACAGGGAAGAACGATTCCGGGAAGAGATTGAGCATGATGCCATTTTTCTGGACAGTCATCAGGAGATAAAGGAACAGTTTCCGATCAGAAGGGATATGGTTCTGACCTGCCTGAAGAAGCATTCATATAGGGTGGAGCAATTGTGTGCAGTTGTGGGAAGAGGCGGGCTTTTGCCGCCTGTAAAGGCCGGGGGCTATACGGTGAATCAGGCGATGAAGGACAGGATCCTGAAGGGGCCGATCAGCCCTCATGCTTCCAATATGGGGGCGCTGATCGCAGATGCCGTTGCCGCGCCTCTTGGCATACCTGCCTATATTTATGATGCGGTGTCGTCTGACGAGTTTATGGAGATCTCACGTATTACCGGGATACCGGAGGTGGTGCGGCAGAGCTTCTGCCATGTACTGAACAGCAAAGCAATGGCCCGGAAAGCAGCGGAGGAAGCAGGAAAGTCTTACGGGGAAATGAATTTTCTGGTGGCGCATATGGGCGGAGGGATCTCGTTTTCCGCCCACAGGCACGGGAGGATAGTGGATGCCTTAAGTGATGACGGCGGAGCCTTTTCTCCCCAGCGTTCAGGGAGTGTGCCGATCATTTATATTGTGGATATGTGTTACAGCGGGAAGTATACAAAGGCTGAGCTTATGCGGAAAATCCGGGGGGACGGAGGTCTGAAGGCGTATTTGGGAACTTATGACTGTCGGGAGATTGAGGAAATGATACGCCGGGGAAACCAAAAGGCAGAGCTGTTGTACGAAGCGCAGGCCTATCAGGTGGCAAAGGGGATCGGACAGCTTGCACCGGCCCTGAAAGGAAATGTGGATGCCATAATTCTCACCGGCGGCATGGCTCATTCTAAAATGCTGACAGACTGGATCACGGATTATATTAAGTTTTTGGGACCTGTCAGGATCATGCCCGGGGAGATGGAACTGGAAGCATTGGCCTATGGCGCGCTGCGGATCCTGCAGGGACGGGAAAAGGCCAATATCTATCAGGACGAGCTGTATCAATAAAAATGGAGGATAAAACAATGAAGCAGTTATTAGTAGTAGTTGACATGCAGGTTGATTTCGTGACAGGTGCTCTTGGTTCCAATGAGGCCAAAGCCATTGTGGAAAATGTGGTTAATAAGGTCCGGGAAGCCAAAGCAGTGGGGAAAACAGTTGTGTTTACCCTTGATACCCATGAGGCTGATTATATGGAGACCCAGGAGGGCAGGAACCTGCCAGTGGCCCATTGCATCAGAGGGAGTGAGGGGTGGGAACTGGTACCTGAACTGAGAGAACTGGCAGATGGCTGCAGGTTGGTGGAAAAGCCTACATTTGGAAGTACAATGCTGGCTCATCTGGCGGGGAAAGACGGATATGAGGAGATAGAGCTTGTAGGATTGTGCACAGATATCTGTGTTATTTCCAATGCTATGATATTAAAGGCAGCACTTCCGGAGGCAGCGATCTCTGTGGATGCATCCTGCTGTGCGGGCGTTACGGAGGAGAGCCATAGAAATGCGCTGGAGGCTATGAGGGCTTGCCAGATACAGATAAAATAGTTTGGACAGGGGGAAATTCTCCCGAAATGAGCAGGCCAGTCAGTCCTGCCGAACATATACTTAAATATCATTTTATACAAGCAAAGGGCAAAGCCCGGAACATGGCTTTGCCCTTTAGCAGCTAACAGCATATCTTATGTTGGTTTTTAATATAGATATTAACCCTGAAGCAGTATTGACTTGCAACATATTTTGTTTATTGGTTATTGTCAGGAACTATTGGATCTTTTGTTCAAAGTCTTGAAGCGTCTCAGATCTTGCCGCATATTTAAGCCATTGGTTCAAAATATCTATATTCTTCTGTCCCATAATTTTTGCCTTCAGGTCTTCAGATACTTGGCCCAAATCGCTCAGCAGCTCTAAAATGCCTTCTGCCTTTCCCTGCGCCCTGCCTTGTATCATTCCTTCCGCCTTCTTTGCTTCCAATTCATCCTTCATTAACTCTTCCAATGCTTCACACATAGACTTCGCCTCCTGGAATTTTTCCTTATTTGCATGGACAATAAGATTCATAACTGATTGATACAAGCCATTCCCTTTATGCTTTTCGTACTGCTCGAGCAGGCGTTTTGCCGTCTCTGTTTCTTTCAGTTCATCCGTCAGGCTTTTCAGCCACAGATTCTCATCTTCAGACAGTTTTTGTGTCAAAATTAGCTGGATGGGGATTTTATCTCCTATAATATAATAAATGCCATCCTCCTCATTGCGGATTTCATAGCCCCTCTCCTCCTTTAAGTGCCGTAGGAGGCGGCGCGGATACCTATGGCATACAAAGGTTATGGTAATATCCTGGATTCCGATGCTGTCAGCTTTTGCTGTATCAGCCTTATAAAAACAAGTATAACCATAAACTTTATAGAAGTCATCCACGCTCAGATAATCCGTGGGGCTCTTATATTCTACAATGTTATGTGTTCTGAAGATCCGTCCTATAAGTATAGGCACTTCCTTTTCCTTTTTTACGATCAGCACATCAATTTCCTTGGGCTTTGTCCCCAATTGGTGTTCATTTTCAAAAAGCAGAAGATCTGCCTCTGATTCCAGCTCAATTTGTATCCCCGCATAAAAGGCAGGGTGCCACTGCAAGGCATGGGGTTTCTGTTTCTGTTCTTCCATAGAATACCTCCTCGTTATTCGGTAATAGAAAACAGGCTGCGTGAGCTTTCTATTATCATAAATGAAATTACGGCAGGAGGTTTCCGGCCTTTCCGAAAACTCCTGCTAAAATGTGATGGTAAGCATGAATTTTCCGAAAGGACAGGCCAAACATACACTGACCTGCTATTATGAAATGATTTAAGATATTTTGAATCTCAAGACGGATTCAAAACCAGAAAATTACCCAGAAAATATGCTTTTTTTCATTCTAGCACACCAATTTCCAAACCGCAACAGATTTTCAGATCCATATCTAAGATCCGGGTCTGAAATCGTTACTGTACACAGGCCACTGTACCGGGAGGCGTTTTCATGCCGGAAGCATGAAAATCCCGACGCAGCCAGCGCGATATGGGGCAGAATGCTCCATATCTGTGCATCGCGAAGCGTGTTACTGGACACGGAGTGTACAGTAACCTGAAATCCGGTGCGGTTCCGTTGAGGGGCTAAATGGCCGCCGCCATGGCGGATGGAGATTTGTTATAGGATAATTAAAAGCAGTGTCATACATATAATGCTTATGATTATGCTGATGGAATTAATTTCACTGGAAAGCCCCACATCCCCTCCGCATTTCTCTGTAAAAATAGGGTCAAAGGATGCCAGGGGTGAGAAGAGCAGGATGACCAGTGTTTTTCTCAGTGTTCTGTCAAAAGGGAGTAGGAACCAGGCAGCCAGGGAAAAGGCCATGGCTGCCAGATAACGGACACTGAGGATGCGGGTAATGGCTGAGAAATGCCTGCGGTTTAAGGTTAGTTCCATGCCGATCCCAAGCATTGCCATTGCCAGAAATGCATTTGCATCTGCTCCGATTTCTGTAAAGGTCAGGATGCCCTTGGGAAGCCTGAGATGCAGAAGGCTTAAAAGGGTCATAAGCAGATAGGTCAAGGTGGGAATGGATGAAAATGTCTTTTTTAACAGGGAGCCGATGGTTGGCCGGTTATGTGGGTCCTGCACACTTGAAGCCAGCGCGTAGGTTCCGCCGGTGCAGAGCAGGGCATTGCCGATGTCAAACATAGATGCCGCGATCACACCGGAAGGTCCCACAAAACTGTGCAGATAAGGAATGGCAAAGGTACCGATGTTAAATCCGGAATGGTTTATCATCTGAAACGCTTTTTCGTCCGGGCTTTTCTTTCTTGCCATAAAATATCCGATCCCAATCAAAAACAGGGTTCCGCAGAAACCAATGGGAACCAAAAAGAATAGGGATACGTCAAAATCCATCCGGCTGAAATTGATGATGATAGCACAGGGCAGTGTGATCTTCACCACCAAGGCGGATACCACACGAAAATCCTCCTTTTTCAGGATATGTATTTTTTTCAATGTAAAGGCCAGGGCAACCATGCATATAAGCGAAGCGGCCCTGGTTAAGATCTCTGTCATGTTCTGCAGTCCTGTAACCGTTCAGAGTCCTTACAGCAGCCGTATCGTAATACATTCATCTGCCATAACAGCGGACATGGAACCGTTACATAGTCCTTTCTTTTTTCAATACTACTTAAATTAGCACAAAAGGAAGGTTTTGGCAATAAGCATCTGATTTATGCAGCTAAATTCCGCAGACACGTCAGGTGGAGCGCAGTGCCAAAAAGTTTTTAGGCGAGATACCGTAAAATTTTTTAAAACACTTGCTAAAATACCCGGCATCTGTAAAACCACACAGAGCTGCTGTGTTCTGGATGGAAGGTGACTGCTGAAGAAGAAACTCTTTGGCCTTGTGCATCCTGCAAGTGTTGATATAACTGCTCAGTGTAGTATGACTTTCCTGGCTGAAAAGTGTACTGAGATATTGAGGGCTGACAAAGAAATAGGAGGCAATAGATTCCAGTCTCAATTCAGGGTCCATATAGTGCTGTTCAATATAAAGCTGGATATCTGCAATCAGGGAGGTTTTGCCGGAGACTGTATTTTTCCCAAGGTATTCCAGTACAGAGGCATATGTATCTGTAAGCAGTTTTTTGAGCTGTTCTATGTTTTCACAGTTCCTGTATGAGTCCAGGGCATTCTGCAATCCTGTGAATTCTAAATCCGAACAGCCGCACTCCGTAATAAAGTCATCCAGCGTTGTGATAAAAAGGGCTGCGGTCAGATGGATTTTGCGGATATGGCAGTTGGATTCCTGCATTTTGTCAAAGGTGGCACAAATATATTGGACCATCTGTTCTTCCTGCTTCCTGCGCAATAACAGCAGGATTTCCTGACAGATATCAGAGGTGATATCAATTTCAGGGGACAGGGATTCAGGGCTGTAATACTTAAATACCGTCAGGTTTTTGTAGCTGCTGGTGTGCTGGACGGAAAGGGCCTCCTCGTAAGAAGCCTTGATTCCCTGTGCACCGTGTTTTGGAGTTCCGCTGAAAATACTTACAGGAATATGTACGGTTTCTTTCAGTAGTTTTATCAGATGCTCACAGAGGGTTTCCAGATGTGAGACCTCGCAGATACTGTCCTTTAGTCCAAGGATAATATATTGGTGGGAAAGGGAATAATCCACGTAGAGCAGATTTTCATATGTTTGATGAAGGACTTCTGTACAAATGTTTTCCATAATGGAATGACAGAGGGAAAGGTCAGTTTCCCAGTTCCACACAGCGGTATTGGTATTGTTCAGCTTTAATGACAGGACCATGAACCAGTCGGTACTTTCCAGTTCGGCCTGTTTTTTTAACACAGCAAATTCCTCCGGCGGACAGGCACCGGAAATGGCTTTGCCAAAGAAATTTAGTGCCATATGCTTTTGGTAAAGGCTCCGTGTCTGATAATAATCAGATATCACACCCTGCCTGCGGCGTTCTCCGTCAATTTCCAGGCTCAGTTTATCAAGACAGTCAAGCAGTTCCCGGTTGTCGACCGGTTTTAACAGGTATTCCTTTACCCCCAGGGTAATTGCCTGTTTTGCATAGGCAAAGTCATTGTAACCTGTGGAGAGGATAAATTTTGTCCGGCAGTCTGAGACAAGGGAACGGATCATTTCCAGGCCGTCCATAACCGGCATGGAGATATCCACAAGTGCAATGTCCGGTTTTAACTCCCGTATCATTTCAGCACCGGATGCCCCGTTATTGGCCTCGCCGATGATTTCATAGTTCTCTTGTTTCTTTATGAGGCTGCAGATAGATTTACGAAAAAACAGCTCATCATCAATGATCATCAGGGTTTTCATTTTTTATTCCTCCTTTGGGCAGTGTGACAGTGACTGCTGTAAATTTTTTTTCCTGGCTGGATATGGTTAGACCGTAATTTTTTCCGTATAACAGTGTGATTCTGTGGTGAATACTGGGGAGGCCAAAGGATTTACCGTCTACATTGCCGGAATTAACGGATGTACGGAGTTCTTCCAGTTTATCAGACGGAATGCCGGTACCGTTGTCGGTTATGATTATGGATACAGTTGAGTCATCCTCCGTGAGGCTTACGTTTATGTGGCATTTTTCAGTGGACAGTGCATGTACAAATATATTTTCCACGATGGGCTGAAGCGTAAGCTTTGGTATGTCGATCTGTTCCGTTGGAAAAGTGGCTGTCAGGTTAAATTCATAATCAACATACTCCATATACCGGAGGCTCTGTATGTAAAGGTACTGCTCTGTCAGCTCCAGTTCCTGCTTTAAAGGAATGATGAACCGGCCTTTGGATAGGGAGTTCCGGTAGAACACAGACATGGCGGCAACCGCTTTTACTGCCGTATCATTCATTTCCAGTTCGATCAAGGACTTGATGGTGCTTAAAGTATTGTATAGAAAATGGGGATTTATCTGTGACTGCAGCAGGCGGATTTCCATTTCCTGTTTTGCACTCTGTTCCTCATAGACATGATCAATCAATGTCTGTATACGCTGCATCATCAGATTGAATTGTTTATACAGAACAGCAAGTTCATCGTTGGAGTGGTAACTGGCTGATATGTCCAGGTTACCCATGGAAGCGGTCTCCATTTTTGAGGCCAGCCGCTGGATAGGCGCGGTTACGGTTCTTGTGCAGAGCATGGAGAAGAACAGGGAGAGGATAAACAGCAGCACACATATGAGAACAATAGTCTGCAATACCGTTTTGTGTTCCATTGTAAGATTCTGCAGCGGTATCAGATTCACCACATACCAGTCCAATCCAGGATATTCCTTTCTTATAAGCAGTGTCTCTGTTCCGTGTATATAGGCTGTTGCTATATTTGTATCCTCTAATTTCTGCATTTCTTGCATACTAATTCCCGTATAGGAGACAAAAGACTCGTAAATCCCATCTGATGTTGAAGAAGATAAGATTGTATTGTTGGAATTTGTTATGTAAAAGTTCCGCAGGTCGCTGTCTGGCAGATCACGGAAGGCGGAGGATATACTTGATTCTTTGATCAAAAGGACAACTGTGCCCAGATATTTTGTGGTATCAATATCCGTTACTGGTTTCAGAGCAGCAAAGGTCGGCGTGCCGTCAATGGTATATGGACCTAAAAAGTGAAAGGAAGGGTCAGTCTTTAATACCTGCAGAAATTCCGGGGAAAGGAAGGGAGTCAGTTCTTCCGTTATCTCCGTACTGCTGTGATACCATTTGTTTTCTGTGTCAAGGATATCCCAATTGGAGATATTCTTATGTAAACCTATAATCCGCTGAGCCTGTTTGGTGAGATCAGAATTTACAAAAAAACGTGATAAAGCGTTTTCAGGTACAGTTGGATTTTCCTTTAGGGTTTCACCGATATCACTGTTAATAGATAAAGTAATGGCATAGTCGGATATATGGCCTATTTTTTCACTCAGATTGTTGGTGATGATCGCAAGCTGCTGCTGACTGGACAGAGTGGCGTGTTCTACCAGTGCATTTTTAGCAGTGTTATAAAATGCGATTGCTGTAATGACTAATATAAAACCGCTCAGAAAAAGGTAGGTGATCAGCAGTCTGTGTTTAATAGGAAAAGTTGAAAAAACGTGGAATACAGAGTGTTTTATCCTGTTCATAGGGAACTCCTTTGTTGAATGTTTGCTTCATAGTAGTATATCTGAAAATCATTATACAATAACCGCATTATCCTCACAAGCAATCTGAGAACTACAGGAAAATATTCCAAGTGTACTTAAAATATTCCATATATTTTGTCGAAAAAGTTTCTTATAATAAATCTACAAACAAAAAACAGAAAAAACCGAATCTCAGGACGTCATGATGAAACGGAAAATTTGAAGGAGGAAAAAAGGATGAAACTGAAGAAACTGACAGCTGTAGGTTTAGCTGCAGTCATGTGTGTTATGGCAGCCGGATGTGGAAGTAATGGGGAAACAAATGACAAGAAGCAAGAAAACACACAGAAAACGCAGGAGAAAGAATCCGGTGATTCTACGGAACAGGAGGAACTGGTGATAAATTATGTCAGTGCAAGAGGCGAGACAGATGCGGCTCTTAAGACGCTGAAGAAGATTGCGGAGATGTATAAGGAGGATCATCCCGGGTTTGAATTTAATGTAGAATCCATAGCAGATAGGGCAACATATCTGCAGAAAATAAAAATCCTGGCATCAAGCAATGAATTGCCTGACTGGTTTGACGCAGACCCTGAAGCATTTTTTGAAGGTATCTGTAAAAAGGGAATCATATATAGTGTAGATGACTTATATGATGAGCTGGGATTAAAGGATAAGTTCTTTGACATAGCACTGGATTATCCGAAACTGAGTGACGGCAGCAATTACCTGATGACATGGCAGGGAAATGTGGAGTATTTCTGGTACCACACAGAGATGTTCGAGGATGCCGGGATTACGGAGACGCCTAAGACCCTGACAGAACTGCTTGACGCATGCGAAAAACTGAAAGCAGCCGGATATACCCCCATTTCAGCTGGCAACTATGACATGATTATGCGCTATCCTGCATTCAAAGCATTCCGTATGGCAGGAAATGAATTTATTGACAATGCTAGAATGGGAAAAGAAAAGTTTGATTCCGAAGTTGGTATTGCTACTGCAGAATATACACAGCAGATCACACAGTATTTCAGCGAGGGGTGGACAAATTCTGACGCCACGGCACAAATGGATTTATTCCTGAATAAGGGTGCTGCTATGTTATATACAGGAACGTGGGATACTCCGGACCTTGTGAACGAGAATAAAGAATTAAAAGATGATATTTCCACATTTAGGCTACCTGTGGATAGTGATAGGGATGTGACAACAGAAAATGATTATTATGCGAACTGTGGTATCGGAACTGCGGTATTGAAAGATTCTATGACTCCGGCTATGAAGGAATTTATAAAATTTGTATGGGAAAATTTTGCTGATATGGCAATGTATGAATTTGATATGCTGCCATCAATGATGCCCAGTGACCCGGATAAACTTCCAGAACTGACACAACAGATTCTGAAGGATTTGGAAAACTGTGGTACCTTTGCTCAGTGCTGGGATGTGCGCCTGGATCCATCTACAAACGAAGTATACAGAAAGGAACTGGCCAATCTGGGGATGGGGGAATCTACGCCGGAAGAATTTTGTCAAAGAATGGATGAAGCAGTAGCGCAGTATGCACCGGATTATTTTGATGTGGAATAAAGAGGGCAGGCCCGGAAACCTGCAGGGGAGACCGGGCCCTGATCATTCAAGAAGGAGAGGAGTATAGATGAAACCCAGAAATAAGATACAGCCTGCACTTTTTGTACTTCCGGCTTTTCTCGTATATTTTCTTACGGTGATCATTCCTATTCTGTGGTCCGTGGGTTATAGTTTTTTTTCCTGGAATGGCATTAAAGATATGGAATTTGTAGGTCTTGCCAATTATGTAAGGATGTTTTCTGATGGGACATTTAAATCGGCTGTTGTAAATAATTTGAAATTTGTGTTATTGGGAAGTTCGTTTCAGCTTCTGGCAGGTCTATTCCTGGCTATTCTGTTATCCCATATCATAAAAGGGTCTAATGTGCTGCGTGTGATTTATTTTATACCCTGTATCATATCGTCCATGGCAATCTGTCAGATATTTTCTAAGATGCTTTCTGCGCAGCCTCAGGGCCTTGTCTGCTATCTGATGGAAAAAATGGGGATGGAGCCTATTGCCCTTCTGGCTAATTCAAAGACAGCTCTTGTCACCATAACACTGATAGATGGATATAAATACTGTGGTTTGTATATGATCATATTTTATTCTGCCTTTGTATCTATTTCTAAGGATGTGCTGGAGGCATCGATCATGGATGGATGCAGTCTCTTACAGCAATACAGATATATCAAACTGCCTCTGATCAAGAACATTTTCAGTATTGTAGTGGTGATGCTGATCAATGGATGTCTGAAGACTTTTGATGTCTTCTATATACTGGACAATAAATCCAAATCTACGGAGATGGTGGCTACCTATATGTACAAAACAGCATTTAATTCTGCTGACTTTGGATATGGCAGTACTCTTGCGGTATTTCTTGTGGTGGAATGCCTGACAGCAGTATTCATAATCCAGAGACTGCTAGGGACTGCGAAGGGGGAGGGATCAGAATGACACATGCAGGGAAAAGCAAGGCTGTAAGAGGCATTTTTTATCTTATAGTGTTTATAATTGTGATGATACAGATATACCCAATTTTCTGGGTGATCTGTTCCAGTCTGAAGACGCCTGATGAGATGACGTACACGGCACAGTATGCCCTCCCTTCAAGCTTTTATCTGGGGAATTTTATCAGTGCATTGACCATATCTGCAATCCCCAGATACTTTTTAAACAGCACGATCGTTGCTGTCCTGACCCTCCTGGGCATTGTGATCCTGGGCTGTCCGGTAGCCTTTGTGATCAGTAAAGTAAGGATAAAACATGCAGATGCACTGATGGGATTCTTCCTTTTCGGAATGATGATCCCCATATTTGCCTGCCTGATCCCCATGTTCCAAATCTACAATGCACTTGGACTGAGGAATACATACTGGGCTTTGGTGCTGCCGCAGGTGGGATTTGGGCTCCCTATGTGTATTTATCTCTACACAGGGTTTTTCAAATTTCTGCCGGATTCCCTGCTGGAAGCAGCGGTGATCGACGGTGCGGGGATGGGCACAGTTTTCTGGAAGATCGTAGTACCCATGGCGAAGAATACCACCATGACGGTGCTTACTTATAATTTTGTTTTTGTGTGGAACGAATTTACCTATGCCAATACGTTTATCTCCTCCTCGGAGATGAAGACGCTTCCCATCGGCTTGAATGACTTCGTGGGACAGTTTGGCCGGGTGGACTGGGGCAGTACATTTGCAGCCATTGTTATTTCCATTCTTCCCACACTGGTGGTTTACTTTATACTGAACAAAAATATTATCGAGGGTATGGCTGCAGGTGCAGTGAAGAGCTGATAAGAAGGAGGATGTAGGATATGGAGACAGTAAAAAATCTGGAGGACGGCTGGTATATTCTTCAGGATGTACATGATACGGGAGAAGAACTGGGCCTGTATACGGACAGAGGTGATTTTACGGAAATGGGTCCGCAGATATCAGAATGGGAAAGATTAAGCGAGTTAAAACATCTGCAGCTTTTGTTCGCCGATCAGCCTTATTTTGGGAGAGAACTCAGATATTTTAACCAGGCACCCTGGTGGTACCGTCATAAATTTGACTTGCCGGAGGGAAAGCAGCAGAGGGTCCGGCTGCAGTTTAGCAATGTGGATTATTACTGCAAAGTGTGGGTGAACGGGCTTCCTGCAGGAGAACATGAAGGGTATTCGGCCCCGTTTTCCTTTGATATAACAGACCTTGTCAGACCGGGAGCAAAGAACCTTCTCATAGTAAAAGTGAGTTCCCCCTGGGATGAGGAGGTGGAGAAGGGGAAAGAAGATTCCAGGACTATTCTTGTAAAGCGCAGAATGGTGAAGGGAACCTATGAGCATTCCGATACATTCATACAGCGTGACGTGAACCCTGTGGGGATTTACGGCAGGGTGGAACTTATTATAACCCAACAGGAATCCATGGAGGCACGTCCGGAGATTTCTTATGAGCTTTCTGAAGGTATGGACAGCGCAGTGGTAAAGGCTAAGGTGGTACTTGGAGGACTTGTACCCGGTGGGGAATACAGGATGGTGCTGAAGATAAAGGATGAGAGGACCGGTATCCATAAGGCTGAGGCGGCTTTGGATTTTACTGCAGAGGGCGGTCAGGAGGAGAGGGTATGTTCTGTCAAGATGGAGGACTTTCTCCTTTGGAATACCTGGGATCACGGCCAGCCGTGCATGTATACCGCAGAAGTCCTGTTAGAGCGGGACGGCGGCAGGGTATGCGGAAAAGAGACGGTCTTTGCTTTCAGGAAAACAGAGATCATGCGGACAGGGGAGATGACACGTTTCCGTCTGAACGGCAGGGATTTCTTTGTACGGGGAACCTCTTATTTCCCGGACTGCTATATTTCTGCCATGACGGAAGAACGATATTACCGGGACTTGCTCAATATCAAGGCAGCCGGCTTTAACCTTGTGAGGGTTCATGTTCATGTGGAGCAGGACATATTTTATGATTTATGTGATAAGATGGGCATGGCGGTCATTCAGGATTCAGAGTATAACTGGACGCACCCCTCCACCGATGCGTGGGCAGAGAAATTCATCGGTATCTATAAGGAAAATGTCAGGATGCTGATGCGTCATCCATCCATTATCTGCTGGATCGGTATGAATGAACCGGGCTGCGTGGACCCGGATGGGGATACCAGAAGACGGTTCATGGAGGAGAATCCGGGGCCCAGGCTCTACCGTGAACTGCAGGAAATGGATGCTGACCGTCCGATCATCAAAGGCTCTTTCTGCAATGAGGATATATTTAGCGGGGACAGCCACAATTATCTGGGATCTCTTAGCGGCGGCCAGTACAGGGAGATTTACGGGACAACGGAGAAGCTCAATACAGAATACGGATTTGATGCACCTGCCTGTGCGGAGAGTCTGAAGAAGGTTCCGGTTGTCTACGGACGTCTTGCGGGGATTGAGAAGGAGATCCCTGCCATCCAGGATTACCAGTACAAACTGCTGAAATACTATACAGAGCACTACAGAATTCAAAAATATGCACCATGTTCCGGGTATGTCCAGTTCATGTTCATTGATTTGTGTCCGCAGAGCTTTTACGGTCTGTATGACTGGTGGGGGATTCCGAAGAAGGGACTTCAGGCCATGCTGGAGAGTAACAGTCCTGTGGGGATCTTTGCAAAGTACAGAGATTCTCTGGATGGTATCTATGCTGTGAATGACACGGATAAAAAATACGAAGACTGTGAAGTCTCTTGGGTGATAACAGAGTCAAAAGGCGGGGATATGGTGGAACAGGGCGCCAAAAAAATCCATATGGAGCCGGATTCAGTAAAAGAGGCTGTCCATTTTAAGGATGGTTATGGAGAAGGACAGAGATGGGATCTGTATGTTAGTATTACCGGCAAAGATGGAAGCTGTATTGCGCAAAACTCTTACAGAGATATCTTTGCACTTTCATCCAGGGTCAAAGGCCATCCGGAGCGCATGAGCCACGAGACAGGAATGAGGATCTATTGGGCGTAATAAAAAAGATAACCCCGGTACTGCAATCCGTATGCAGTACCGGGGCTGTTTGCCTGTAACTGTGAGGATACTGAACAGTTACGTTATTTCTTATATCACGGTTTCGGGAATACGATCTCCACAGTGAACAAGTCTGCGTCCACCATGATCTGCAGGTTTCCGCCCTGAAGTTCTACAAAGCTCTTGGCAATGGCCAGGCCCAGTCCGCTTCCCTCTGTATTCCGGGAAACATCTCCCCGGACAAAACGTTCGGTGATCTCCGAAGGATTAAAGTTCAGCTCAGAGGCTGAGATATTCTTCATGGAGATACGGACCCGCTTCTCATCATTTTCCATATCCACATACACTCTGGTACGCGGCATGGCGTATTTGGTGATATTGACCAGAAGGTTCTCAAATACCCGGTAAGTTTTCTGGCTGTCAAGGGGAAGGACCACTTTTTCCTCAGGCAGACGCCAGCGGAAATAGAGGTTGGAAGCCTCGATCTTATCCTGAAGCTCCAGTTTCGCCTGCTGCATCAGGCTCACAATATCTACATCCATAATGTTCAGCGTCACATTTCTGCTGGTCGCTTTGCTGATCTCAAACAGATCCTCGATCAGCAGTTTCAGCCGTGTGGACTTCTGTTCCAGCACTTCAATGTAGCGGCGTCTCTCCTCATCCGGCAGATTCTCATCCTTCAGCAGATCCACATAAGTGATGATGGCTGTCAGAGGTGTCTTCAGATCATGGGATACATTGGTGATCAGGTCCGTTTTCATTTTCTGACTCTTAACCTCTTCGTCCACAGCCATCTTGAACCCGCTCTGTATCTTAGTGATCTCCTCCCGGAAGGGTTCAAACACCCCCAGCTCCTCAGGAATGGTCCCGTTCAAGTTGCCGTCGGCAAGCTGGTTGGTTGCATCCAGCAGCCTGTGATACTGTTTCTGCAGATCATTGCAGTATTTACGCAATAGGAAGAACAGCGCAATGGAGTAAATGATCAGCGCCCCGATCCCCCACACCCACATGAGGCTGATAAAGCCCAGGATGATAAAGTTGATCAGTACAACTTTGATCAGTACCTTTGTGGTATCATCCTTCAAATTTACATGAAGCATACTGTTGTATACATTTTTAATAGAACTTTTTGCCCATGGCCAGATACGGTAGATGATAACCCGTTCCTGAATGTAACGTTTCGGTCCTATGATAAAAACACATCTCAGACAACCGGCAGCCCAATAGCAC
This sequence comes from Blautia hominis, assembly GCA_002270465.1. Classification (GTDB taxonomy): domain Bacteria; phylum Bacillota; class Clostridia; order Lachnospirales; family Lachnospiraceae; genus Blautia; species Blautia hominis. The sequence goes on along the minus strand of NQOF01000005.1, from coordinate 122,728 downwards.
ACCGCGAAGATAAATGCCCATCCGATGAAGCCCCAGAAATACTGAAGTATAGAGGCAAGTTCCTGGGGAACGCCAATACTGTGCAGGACATTATAAATGGGTTCCTTGTTCATAGCACTGCCGTCCACGGACATGGACAGGGAGAATCCCAGTATAAAGCTGGCTATGATACAGACCAGTTCAAAAGGTGCCTGGAAGATTTTTTCATCCCCCATCTGCAGTTGTTTGATAAACGGCAGCAGTAAAGCGGCTGCAGCCACCATACCGAGCAGGGTCAAAAAGACGATGGACAGATCATCCGTTGCCTGGTAAGTGTTGACTCCAAGATATTCCAGATATCCGCTGCCGGGCGAGCTTGACAAAAAGGTAGCCAGATTTTCGGCTGTCATCAGGTAAAGGTAGGTGCGGCCCTGTGGTTTCTGAAAGGGGGCATCCATACCGTACTGGCTGTCAAACTCAGAACATGGGTTCTGGCGGACCTGCTCGTTGAGAAGCTGTGTGGCATTGCTGGCTTTTCCTGAGAAAAATTCGGCCTGTGATACATTTCCGCTCCCATCGTACTTGATGACAGCGCCGAAAGCATATTTTTTATCCAGGGCGTCGGCTTTTTCGCCGGAGAGGAGAGGTTCCAGTTCCTCTGTGGCATTGGAATCCACGATCTTTCCGTCTTCGTCCCGTACCTCGTACTGAAGATAGGAGCGCAGAGTGGAGAAGTTGTCTTCCCATCTGGAGAATTTGCTGGAGATCTCATTGGCGGATGCGATGACGGCTTCCTCAGAAGTATAGGATTCATACTCATCTCCGAAGGTATCTTTGTATTTGGAAGAGGGAAAGTTTTCTTCATCCAGAGTTTCCTGTGATATTTCCTGTGAGGAAGTATTGGACTTGGAACCGGAGTTACTGCTCTCTTCATTTTTTTTCGTTTGTGTGTCGTTTAAGGCAGAAGGGAAAAAGATGTCAAACGGGATCATAGCCGCCTGGTTTTCCCTCTGTTTTTCTTCCGCATAGAGCACATAGTTGGAGTGTGTAAGTGTGCTCATGAATGAGGAAGTGTTAAAATTCGGCTCAGAGTTACCCTGGCCTTTGATATAGTGCGGGCGGATGATCATCATAGCCAAAGAAGGCAGCAATATGACCAGCACCACCAGCACCAGAGCAAGTTTACGAGAATTTTTCAATTTTATATCCAACTCCCCACACCACCTTTAAATATTTTGGCTCCTTAGGGTTGATCTCGATCTTTTCGCGGATGTTGCGGACGTGTACCATGACCGTCTCCGTGTTCACGGCACGTTCATTCCACACACGTTCATAAATTTCATCCGCGGAGAATACCCTTCCAGGATTTTTGATCAACAGCAGGAGAATTTTGAATTCCATGGGTGTCATTTTTACAGGGGCTCCGTCTACCCGCACCTCGAAGGTGCTCTCGTTTAATTCGAGCCCGCCCATGGTGTAAATACTGTCCGTATTTTCCTGCTCTTTTTGCTGCAGTTTTTCCATGAATCGTTTGTAACGACGCATTTGAGAGTTCACCCTTGCCATAAGCTCCATTGGGGTAAATGGTTTGGTGACATAGTCATCGGCGCCGATGTTCAGCCCCATAACCTTATCCACCTCCTCGGATTTGGCTGAGAGCATGATAACCGGGAAATCGTGTTTTTCCCTGAGTTTCATGGTCATGGTGATGCCGTCCATGCGGGGCATCATGATATCCACGATCGCAAGATGGATCTCCTCCCGCTCCAGCATCTCCAGCCCTTCTACGCCGTCGCCTGCCTGGAACACTTCATATCCCTGGCTTTTCAGATAAATGGCAACAGCCTCCCGGATGTCCTTGTCGTCTTCTACAATTAAAATGTGATTCATTTCCATGGTATCTCTTCTCCTGTGTTCAGGAAACCACGCTTTAGGACGCTGCCTGCCGCGTCGTTGCTCCTGCTGTTACTATACTGAGTATAGAAATCAAAATTAAAAAGTGTCGTGGTATAAAACGAAAAAAATTCTAAAGATTTTTAAAGAAATCTTTGACAGCATCCATACGTGTTGTCATACTTCCCAGCATGGCGTCCAGTATCACAAGGGCAGCCATGGACTCCACTACAACAACAGCTCTTGGTACGATAATGGGGTCATGCCGGCCTTTGATGGATATTTCAATATTCTCACCCTGGCGGTTTACCGTTTCCTGGACTGCTGCCACAGAAGGCGTGGGTTTGAAGGCGGCACGCAGCAGAATGGGAGCGCCGTCGCTGATCCCTCCGGTAATGCCGCCGGAATGATTGGTCTTTTTCCTTACATTTCCCTCTTCGTCCATCCGGTATGCGTCATTGTTATGTAAACCGTTAGAGGCAGCCACGGCGATTCCGTCACCGACTTCAAAGGATTTCACTGCACCGATGGAAAAGATGGCTTTTGCCAGAGCGGCATCCAGCTTTTCAAAGGCAGGTTCACCGATCCCTGCGGGAACACCTTTGATGACACACTCCACCATGCCGCCGGAGGAGTTTTTTTCTTTCATGCAGTCTTCCAGATAAGCCTGGGCTTTTTTTGCGGCCTCTGCGTCAGGCATATAGAGGGCATTACGGTTCCTCTCTTCTATATCAAATTTACTCTTATCAATGGTGACCGGGCCGATGGAAAGGGTGTAGGCAGTGACTTCCACTCCCAGTTCCTTCAGTATTTTAGCTGCCACAGCGCCTGCAGCCACGCGGCCGATGGTTTCACGTCCGGAGGAGCGTCCGCCGCCTCTGTAATCCCGGAAGCCGTATTTTATATCATAGTTTCGGTCCGCGTGCCCGGGACGGTAACAATCTGCGATCTGGCTGTAGTCATGGGAGCGCTGGTCCGTATTCCGCACCATGAGGGAAATGGGAGTTCCCGTGGTTTTTCCCTCAAAGATACCGGAGAGGATTTCCACAGCGTCCGCTTCCTTTCTCTGTGTGGTAAAGCGTGACTGGCCCGGTTTTCTGCGGTCCAGATAAGCCTGGATATCCTCCAAAGAGAGAGGAAGCCCCGCAGGGCAGCCGTCAATGACCACGCCGATCCCGGCGCCGTGGGACTCGCCCCAGGTTGATATTTTCAATATATTTCCAAATGTGGAACCATACATAAGATACACCTCGTTTTCTTTCTTTTTTCTGCCGGTCACTGGCAGCATCCATTCTGCCCCGGCGATTATACTTTTTTCCTATCTTAGCACGGTTTTTATATAAAATCCATTGAAAACTGCCATGGGTTACGTTACACTAAAATAAATTTGTATTCCCGGTGCCGGACAGGAGGGCCGTTCAGATGCAGGCCGTATATAATGGCGCGTACCGGGGACAGTATAAAATTATAGAGGAAGAAAATAATGAAGAAGAAAATTTTGATCATAACAACAGGAGGCACCCTGGCCTGCGTCAGCAGTGAAAACGGCCTGCTGCCCGGGCTGGACAGCAAAGATATCCTGTCATACATTTCTGATATCACAAGCCTTTACGATGTGGATTTTTATGAATTGTTCCAGCTTGACAGCGCCAATATCCAGCCGGAGAACTGGCAGGCCATGGCGGAGGCTGTCTACGAAAAGTATAAAGAATACCATGGGATCGTGATCTTCCATGGCACGGATACTATGGCTTACACCTCGTCCGTGCTGTCCTTTATGCTGCTGAATATCCCCATCCCTGTTGTTATCACAGGCAGCCAGCTTTCTATCACCAATCCTCTGGCGGACGCGGTGGAGAACTGCAGATGCGCTATCCATATGGCGGGAAGCGGTATGCCCGGCGTATTTCTGGCTTTTGACAGAAAGATCATGCTGGGGACCAGGGCCAGCAAGGTGCGGACCAGAAGCTTCCATGCATTTGAGAGTATTAATTATCCGTATGTGGGCGAGGTGGATTCCAGAGGGCTGGAAATCTATAAAGATTTCATCCCCGCCCCGTCAGGTCCCTGCGTGCTGGAGCGGAGACTGGAGAAGAAGGTCTTTCTCATAAAACTAGTACCCGGGTTTGACGGAAAGATATTCCAGTTTTTGTACGAGCAGGGGTACCGGGGTCTGATCATAGAGGCCTTTGGCATGGGCGGCATCCCCACCATGTCCTCTGAGGTGCTGGATGAGCTGCGCCATGTGATCGACAAGGGCATGATCGTGGTCGTGAAGAGCCAGTGCCCTTATGAGGGAAGCAACCTCTCTGTGTACGAGACAGGCAGGGCAGCCCTTATGGCAGGTGCGTTCCAGGGCTATGACATGAGCACAGAGGCCATTGTCACCAAGGTGATGTGGATCTTGGGAAAACACTGGGAGAGAAAGAAGATCGAGGAAATGTTCTATAAAAATCTGGCAGGTGAGATCAAGATCCCTGAGAAAGAGATGGAATGATAAAAATAATAGCGGCCTGGCTGCTTGTGATCAATGTGGCGGCATTTGCCATGTTCGGAATAGACAAGTGGAAGGCAAAACATAAAAAGTACCGGATACCGGAATCCTGGCTTATGCTGTCAGCTATTCTGGGCGGTTCCGTGGGTGCTGTCTGCGGAATGGATCTTTTCCGTCATAAGACTCTGCATAAAAAGTTTAAACTGGGTCTTCCGCTGATCTTGGCTGTTCAGGTCCTGCTTGCGGCAGGATGGATGTGGTACAGCCGGTGACCGAACAGCCGTTACTATTCACGGCTGTTATCCCGGGAGGTGTTTTTATGCGCTTGCGCATGAAAATCCCGAGGCAGCCAGCGCGATATAGGGCAAAATGCTCCATATCTGTGCATCGCGAAGCGTGTTACTGTTTACAGAACTGCGTTTTTTGCAGGGCTGTGAATAGTAACGAACAGCCAAATCCTATCCGGGGATTGAAATTTACTGTGTTTGAAGGGAGGTGGCAGGATGCGCATATTGATTGCTGAGGATGAACGTGATCTGAACCGCCTGCTGGTGAAAAAGCTGACTGCCGAAAGCTACAGCGTGGATGCCTGCGTCAATGGGGAGGAGGCCCTGGACTGTCTGGCCTGCGCCCGGTATGATGCGGTGATCTTGGATATTATGATGCCTAAGACGGACGGTCTGGAGGTCCTTAAGTCTATGCGGAGGAAAAAGGACACTACACCGGTACTGCTTCTCACTGCCAGGGACAGTGTGGAGGACCGGGTAAGGGGGCTGGATCTGGGGGCTGATGATTACCTGGTGAAGCCTTTTGCCTTTGAAGAGCTTTCCGCCAGGATACGCGTCATGCTGAGAAAGCCGAAAAAGGAGAAAAGCAGTGTGTGCACTGTGGCAGACCTGCATGTGCATCTGGATACCCGCCGTGTTTTCAGGGGAGAACAGGAGATTATTTTGTCTTCCAGGGAATTTGCGGTGCTCCGGTATCTGATACAGAACGCCGGGATGGTTTTATCCAGGGAGAAGCTGGAGCAGCATATCTGGAATTATGACTATGCGGGAGGTTCCAATGTGATCGATGTCTATATCCGGTATCTGCGGAAGAAGATTGACGAGGGATTTGAGCCGAAACTCATCCACACGGTGCGGGGCGCCGGATACGTTCTGAGGGAACCTATATGAAAAATCTGTCTTTAAAACAAAAGCTGACAATCCTTTATACCATTCTCATGACGATCAATATCTGTGCTGTGTTTGCGGTCCTTTTTTCTCTCAGCAACAGGGAAATCTTAAGCTCCGTACAGAATCGGCTGCGTGAGAGCGTGGCAGGGGCTTTTGATGACATTGAGTGGGAGGATGGGAGGCTTAATTTCGACACAGACCTTTTGGAACTGGAAAACGGCGTGTATCTCTCTGTATATGATGAGGAGGGTGTACTCCTATACGGTAAGATTCCTTACGGCTTTGACCAGTCCATGGCCTTTCAGGACGGCCTGGTGCGGAGGCAGAAGGCAGAACGTGTGGAGTATTATGTACTTGATATGTCCTATGCGCCAAAAGAAGACAGGCATCTGATGGTAAGAGGGATCATATCCATAACAGACGCGGAGGAGAGCTTTCGGATAACCCTTCGGCTGGCCTTGGTCTTTCTTCCCCTACTGGTGGTCCTCACTGCGGTTCTGGGATATTTCATGACCAGAAGGACCCTGCGCCCGGTGTCTCATATCACAGAGACAGTGCGCTCCATTCAGGAGGAGGAAGATTTGTCCAGAAGGATAGATCTGGGAGAAGGAAGGGACGAGATATACCGCCTTGCCTCCACATTTGACAATATGCTGGAACAGATCGAGGAGAGCATGAAACGTGAGAAACAGTTCACTTCAGATGTTTCCCACGAACTGCGCACGCCGCTGGCAGTTATATTGATGCAGTGTGATTCCCTTCTTTCACAGGATGGACTGACAGATGAGGTCCGGGAGGAAATTACGGTGATCCGGAAAAAAGCGGGAGGTCTTTCCGGGATGATCGCCCAGCTCCTTCTTTTGTCCAGAGCGGACCAGGGGCGTGAGAAAGTGACAAAGGAAACACTGGATTTCAGTGAGCTGTCAGAGATGGCAGCGGCGGAGATGACAGCCCTTGCAGAGGAAAAGGAGATACGGCTGGAGACAGAGATCGCGCCGCATCTGATGGTGTGCGGGGATGAAACCCTGCTTATCCGTCTTTGGCTGAATCTGCTCCAGAACGCGGTCACATATGGAAAAAGAGGCGGCTGCATCCGTATGAGCCTGCAGGATAAGGATGATATGGTTACCGGGTGTGTTGAGGACGACGGGATCGGTATAAGCGCAGAAGACCTGCCTCACATCTGGGAAAGGTTCTACCGGGCAGACAGTTCACGCAGTGACAGCGGAAGTTCCGGATTGGGCCTTTCCATGGTGCAGTGGATCGTCAGTGTCCACAACGGTACCATACAGGCCGCAAGCCAGCCGGGCAGGGGAAGCAGATTTACGTTTCAGCTCCCAAAAGAGAAAAAAAGTTAATACTTTTAATGTGACTTTAATCTTTCTATGATAAACTTACCGTATACAAAGAATAATAAGTATTGCGTGTATCCGCTGCAGTATATTATGAAGGCATCGGATGGATATGCGTAACATAGAAAATGTATGGAAGGAGTTTATCTTATGAGAAAAAAATATTTTGCATTTATTATGGCGGCAGCCATCTCTGCAGCGCTTCTGACAGCCTGCGGAGGCACAGGAACAGACCAGAATGGTGGGAACGGCAGCAAGGCACAAAACGGCGCCGTGCAGGATCTAGGCAGCGGAAGTACCGAACAGAATGCTGCAGGCCAGGATACCGGTAATGGAGGAGGAGCGCAGAATGCTGCGGGTCAGGATTCCGGTAATGGAGGAGGAGCGCAGAATGCTGCGGGTCAGGATGCCGGTAATGGAGGAGCAGCACAGAATGCTGCGGGTCAGGATGCCGGCAATGGAGGTACGGCGCAGAACGCCGCAGGACAGGATTCCACGTCTGCTGTCTCCGAGGAGCAGGCCAGAAGTGCAGCGTTAGCTGATGCGGGAGTGACGGAGAAGGAGATCACAGGGATCCGGGTGAAAAGGGACCATGAGGACGGACGCCAGGTATATGACGTGGAATTTTATTCCGGAAATAAGGAATATGATTATGAAATTGACGCTTCCACAGGCAGCATTCTGAGTTCGGATTTTGATATTGATGATGATTTTAAACAAGGCGGACAAAATGCATCCGGCCTGACTCCGGCAGTAAGCCAGGAGGAGGCATCCGCGGCAGCCCTTGCTAAGGTTCCGGGGGCAGGGGAAAAGGATCTGCGCATAAAGCTGGATGATGATGACGGCAAGCTGATCTATGAAGGCGATATCTATTATAACGGTACAGAATATGAGTTTGAGATAGACGCGGCCACCGGTGATTTTCTGGAATGGAGCCAGGAGCGCGATTAAAGAACAAAGACAGGGGAGGATTTCCTGATATAGGAGTCCTCCCTTGTCTTTGTATGTATCTATAGTTCGCTTACCGCATCATAAGCTTCATGGACAGCATTGAAAACCTTTCTTGCGGATACACAATCCCCGGCTTTTATGGTTTTGTAGTCCCTGGCAATTTCCTCATATACGGAATCATCAGGCCGGAAGCCCATGGCAAGGACCACGGTATCGCATGGGATCCTTTCCTCACCGCTTTCCTTTTGGACAACAATCCCGTCCGGTTCTATTTTCAGCAGTTTTGTGCTGACCTGTGATGGCACCTGATATTTCTGCATCAGGTCCATGATCATCATCATATTCTGCATGAATACCGGTTCAGGCAGCAGTTTGGGTGCCATTTCCACCACAGTCACTTTTTTGCCTTTCTGGGTCAGGTCCACGGCTGTCTCCAGCCCCACAAGGCCCCCGCCGATGACGGCAATGTTCTCCCCCAGAAGGGCATTGTTTAAAAGTGCATCGATGGCTGTGCAGACATTATCCCCGTGGATCCCCTCAATAGAACCGGGGACAATGGGACGGCTGCCAGCAGCCCAGATGACAGCGTCCGGCTTAAAAGCATCCACGGCCTCTTTGTCAGCCTCCATGCAGAATTTTACCGGAACCTGCAGCCGGGTCAGCTCGTTCTGATAGTAGGAGAGCAGGTTTGCCATATCGGCCTTAAAGTTAGGGCGGGAGGCTGCCAGCACATTGCCGCCGATACGTTCCCTCTTTTCCCACAGTTCTACTTTATGTCCGGCCTGGGCAGCCGTGATGGCGGCTGTACATCCCGCCGGGCCGGCACCTACGACCAGTACCCGTTTGGGGTTAAGGGCGGGCTTTAGGTCATGGATCCCCTCCAGGCCTGCGCAGGGATTGACAGCGCACTGTACGCTCTGCCCAACACACACTCTGGCGATACAGCCCTCATTACAGGATATGCAGGGCCGGATTTTCTCTGTCTCGTGATCCGTCAGCTTGTTAGGCAGCTCCGGGTCTGCCAGAAGGCCCCTGCCAATGGCCACAATGTCCAGATCTCCATGGTTCAGAGCATATTCCGCCTTGGAAATATTACCCAGCCGTCCGTGGGAGATGACCGGTATCCCCACAACTTTCCGGACTGCCCTTGCACTGCGCAGCTGTTTTACCTGCTCCTGCTGGTAAACAGGAGGCATTGCCATATACCAGTTGTCATGACACCCGGCATCCACGTGGAGGGCATGTACGCCCAGGGCTTCCAGGCGCCTGGCTATCTCAAGGCCCTCCTCCATGCCACGGTATCCCTCTTCCTCCGGCAGATAATGGCATGGGGTGTATTTTACGATCAAGGGGAAATCCTCCCCCAGGTCTGTTTTTACGATCCTGATCAAATCCGTGAGAAAACGCATCCTCCCGGTCAGGTCCCCGCCGTACTCATCTGTACGGATATTCCAGCGTTTGGTCAGAAACTGATCGGTGAGATACCCGCCGTAGGCGTGGATCTCAATGGCATCTGCGCTGGCCTTTTTGGCGTATTGGGCAGTTCTTCGGAAACCATTCTCAATGATCCCGATCTCATCCCTGGTGATCTCCTCACAGATGACTCTGGGGTCCATCCAGGGCACTGCTGAGGCACCGATGGGTTTTTTCCTTCCCGGAGGCGGTGTGGTGATCCTGCCGTTGCCGGGATGGATCTGTACACAGACTTTACAGTCATAGCTGTGAGCCTTTTCTGTCATGTTTTTAAAATCCTGAAAGCTGTCAGCGTCCAGCAGGGACGAAGGGCACATGCCCTCGATCTCCGGGGTGGCCAGCGTATTGCAGAAGATCATGCCCACCCCGCCTTTGGCCCTTGCCAGAAAATAAGCGCTGGTGCGCTCATCATAATTCCCCAGGTCAACACCCATGGGAGCCATGACCATGCGGTTTTTCAGCTTCAAGTTTCCAATGGAAACAGGTTGTGTCAATTTCATTATAATTCCTCCAGTCCTTGAGTTCGCAGTGCGTCCAGGATCCCATCGCCAAAGGCAGGCCTGCAAGGGGGTCTGCCTGTAACCGTGAGGCTGCCGGACCGTTACTATTTATCTGTAAATCCAGCATAGCCCAGACAGGCCGGGAAAGCAAAGGACAGTGAATGAAGGAAATATGAAAGGATTGAATTTGATAAAATTCAAATAAGTCAAGTATTGTCAATAAATTCACATGTAAAATTGCTTTTAGCCGATATGTTTGCTATACTTTCATTTATAGGAACCGTTATGTGCGAGAGCGGGGTGAGAGCATGAATTTCAGCGTTTTATTACAGAGATTAATTCATATTACCGGTGTGAAACCACAGGTGCTGGCAGACAGACTGGGATATGATGTATCATATATCAGCAAATGGCAAAGCGGCGCCAAGCTGCCTTCTTCCAGGAATGCAGAGGAGCTGTCTGAAAAAATGGCTCATTTCTTTGTGTCCGGTGCTGACGAGGGCAGGAAAAAAGCCATACAGGAGGCTGTCGGTCCGGAAAATATGGAGGATGACTTAGAAAAGGCACTGAAAAAATGTTTTCTCCAGTCACTGCTCATGCAGAAACAGCAAAAAGAAGAGATCAGGAAAGTACGGGAAAAAATCTCCTACGATTCCCTTTGGCAGGACAAAGAGGTGGCAGCCGGTGCTGTGGGCAGTATGATCTATGAAATCTGTGCCCAGGCCGAAAAGGATGTGGACATTATTGTCACCTGTCCCTTCCAGGAATACGTGACAAAAGACAATGATTTTTTCAAGAAAATGGAGGATCTGGAGCAAAAGGGAGTCACTGTCAGAATCCATCAGTTTATAGACATGGAAAAATTCAGGGATCAGACAGATGCCTACTGCCGCTGCATAGCCATGTATCTGACTCCCATCTTTTCCGTGAGATATTGTTTTTATGAACTGCCCGGCGCAGCTGCAGACATTCCTGTTCTGGTATTAAAGGACGGTCTTTTAGTCACAGAGATCCAGGAGCCTTTTACCAGAGAGAGATACACTACAGTCATAAAAAACCGTCCTCTTGTCAACGCCTACTATGACGCAGCCTCCGCCTGCCTTCTTGTTCAGAAAGCGCTGGTGGAAGAATACTCCGTGAGCAAAATGTACAGGGAAAAATATATCTTTGACTATATGATGCAGAACGAGTACCGTTACCTTCTGAGGTCCATGCACATCATCCATCTGCCGGATGACATGCTCTGGGACCTGTGTCAGAGATACACACCGGACCGGGAAAGCGCCATTTTGCAGTACAATATGAACCGGAACTCCTTCCAGGCTCCGGTTACAGCGGTCATATACAAATCCACACTTATGGATTACATCTTTGATGGGAAGATCAATATATTCGGAAAAGAAGTGGAGGTGGACAGAGCTTGGAGGATGCGCCACATCAGCCATCTCATAGAAGAATTAGAAAAAAACAGCAGTATCCGTATACTCCTTCTGGAAAACAACAACCCATACATAGGATACCACGACCTGCAGAGCACCATTTACTTCTGCCGTGATACCGTATTTGCCATGTCTGTTCAGAAAGGAACATCCAGCTACTACCGTTTTTTCTCAAAAAAACTCATAGACCAGTTTAACGAATTTTACGGGCACATAGAAAATGCGGGTGATGAATATCTTCTGCGGGGCCATAAAGTCACAGACTTCCTTGCCCAGGGCCTAAAATTCATTTCATAGCCCTTTACTTATCATCACATTCCCAGCGGCCGGAAGCACCACAGGGCAGCACAAGTCCGCTTTCCCTTACGGGCAGCCCGATTTCCTGGGAATCCACCTTTCCATGAAGGTCCTTCAGCTCTGTAGCCAGCATATAAGTCAGCACGGCCGGCGCAAGCCCGGTGGTATAAGAATTCACCAGAAAGAAAAGCGGTTTATCACTGAGAAGCTTTGCACACAGTTTGATCAGCGGATGGATCGCTTCTTCAATCTTCCAGATCTCACCTTTAGGCCCCCTGCCATAAGAAGGCGGGTCCATAATAATGGCATCATAATGATTCCCCCTGCGGATCTCCCGTTCCACAAACTTCACACAGTCATCCACCAGCCACCGGATTGGTGCCTCCCCCAGTCCTGAGGACACAGCATTCTCCTTAGCCCAGGAAACCATCCCCTTAGAAGCATCCACATGCGTGACCGCCGCTCCCGCAGCCGCAGCTGCCAAAGTAGCCCCGCCCGTATAAGCAAACAGATTCAGAACCTTAACCGGCCTTCCGGCCCCTTTGATCTTATCCGAAAACCAATCCCAGTTCACCGCCTGCTCCGGAAAAAGCCCGGTATGCTTAAAACTAAAAGGTTTCAGGTTAAACGTAAGCTTCCCATACCGGATACACCACTGCTTGGGCAGATCAAAAAACTCCCATTCCCCTCCCCCCTTCGTACTCCTGTGATAATGCCCGTTCATCTTCCTCCACCCGGCATTTTTCCTGGGCGTATCCCAAATCACCTGCGGATCCGGCCGAACCAACAAATAATCCCCCCACCGCTCCAATTTCTCCCCGTCAGAGGTATCAATAATCTCATAATCCTTCCACCCATCAGCAATCCACATACATTTAATTCCTCTCAATCCTTAATTTCTTATTCAATCACACTTAATCCTATAAGTTTTTTGTTCCCAGTGTCCGGCAACACAGCCCGCTGCGCCTCTCTCATCGGAGTCAAATTTCCCACATCATATTGAGCAGAGTTCAATAAGCATAAACTGTAACGCACAGCTTGCCGAAGCAATTTTCAAACACATCCAGTACAGCCATCCGCTTTTAAAATCTTTTACCCACTACAGTTTATCGTAGCCAGGGAGTTTGTACGCGGGAGGGGCGGGGATGGTGTTTGTGTCGCTGTATGTATTCCGAGGCTACACTTTGCGGAGATTGTGCGCCTGAGGCGGACTCTTGAGTCCGATTCAGGCGCACAATCTCCGCAAAGTGTAGAAATCGGCTTCATACGAGAGCAAACACCATCCCCGCCCCTCCCGCGTACAAGCTCCCGTCCCATATAACTATACCTATTCTAACCCCCAAAAGTCAAGCATACATTATCCAAGGAGGTGAAGCCATGTACGAAGCATTCACAACCCCCCAATTAGAAGAAACCTTCCACACCCGCCAATCCACCGGTCTCCCCTCCGCCGAGGCCGCCGAAAGACTCCGTAAAACCGGAGAAAACATACTAAAAAAAGGCAAAGACCAGACAATCCTGGACATGGTCATGGAACAGCTCAACGACCCTATGATCTTCATCCTGTTCATGGCCGCGGCAATCTCCATGCTTCTGCGCCAGTTCAGCGATACCGCCATCATTTTTGTTGTCATAGCCCTGAACACCACCGTAGGCGTCATCCAGGAGGGCAGAGCCAAAAAAGCCATGGATGCCTTAAAGAAAATGACTGCCCCGTCCGCAGTAGTCAAACGTGACGGTATCTACAAGAAGATCCCCGCCTCCGGCGTAGTTCCCGGAGACCTGGTCAAGATCGAGGCAGGGGACCAGGTACCGGCAGATATCCGCCTGATAAGAGTACAAGGCTTCCAGACCAATGAGTCCGCCCTCACCGGCGAATCCATGCCTGTCCGGAAGACAGACACTGTGCTGCCCCAGGGGATCCCTATGGCAGAATGGAAAAACATCGCATTTATGTCAACCGAAGCCATGAAGGGAAGCGCCGAGGGAATCGTGGTAGCCACCGGCATGGAGACAGAGCTTGGCAAGATAGCCGGAATGATCAACGACACCCCCACAGAGCTGACACCCCTGCAGAGACGTTTGGGCGACCTTGGAAAAATATTGAGCGTGGTAGCTGTAGTCCTCTGCGCAGCCCTTTTCCTTCTGGGTGTTGTCCAGCACCGCAACATTCTGCAGATGCTTCTGGTTGCCATTTCTCTGGCAGTAGCGGCCATACCCGAAGGCCTGCCTGCAGTGGTGACCATTGTCCTTGCCCTGGGTGTTGCCCGCATGGTTAAAGTCAACACCATTATAAGGAAGCTTCCCGCAGTGGAAACCCTCGGGTCTGTGGGCATCATCTGCTCCGACAAAACAGGCACCCTGACGGAAAACAAGATGAAGGTGGTGGAGATTTACGGTGATGACCGCAAGCTTCCGCTGTCAAAAATCCGCCGCAGGGAATTTCCCCGTCTGATGGAAGGGTTTCTCCTGTGCAACAACAGTATGCTGGGAAAACAGGAGATCGGTGACTCCACAGAGCTTGCACTTCTCCACATGGGAGAGGAAATGGGGTATAACCGGGAGAAATTAAAGGAACAATATCCACGTACCCATGAAATCCCCTTTGATTCCGAACGGAAATACATGGCAACCGTACACAAGGACGGCGGCAACGAAACCGTCTACGTGAAAGGAGCCTGTGATTATCTGCTGGAGCGCTGCGCTTTTGTATCAATCCGTGGAAATGCGGTCCCTATGACGGAAGTGCAGCGCATGAAGATCCGCATGGCAATGGAGGCAATGGCCCAGGACGGACTTCGTGTGCTGGCTCTGGCATTTAAGGAACACGTAAAAGACAAAAGCGAGTCTGCCCTCACAGGCAATCTGGTGTTTGCAGGAATGGCAGGCATGATGGACCCGCCCAGAAAAGAAGTCACTCAGTCTATCCGCACCCTGAAAAAGGCAGGGGTACAGGTGGCTATGATCACGGGGGATTACAAAGACACAGCGTTGGCTGTTGCAAAAAAGATTGGCATAGCGGACTCCATGGACCAGTGCGTCACCGGCGCAGAGCTGGACAACATGAGCGAGGAGCGTTTTGCAAAGAAGATGAAAGACCTGCGGGTATTCGCCCGTGTCACCCCTGCACATAAAGTAAAGATTGTCAGCCGTTTCCGGAAAAACGGACAGATTGTAGCCATGACCGGGGACGGAGTCAACGACGCACCCTCCCTGCAGGCCGCCGACATTGGGATCGCCATGGGAAAAAACGGAACGGATGTGGCAAAGAATGCTGCGGATATGGTGCTGACCGATGACAACTTTTCCACCATTGAGAAGGCCATGGAAGAGGGCAGAGGCATTTACGTGAACATCAAGAAATCCATCCTGTTCCTGCTGTCCTCCAATTTCGGTGAGATCATTACCATGTTCGTGGCTGTTTTGCTTTCCCTGGAAACGCCTTTGAAGGCAAGCCATATCCTGTGGGTAAACCTGATCACAGATTCCCTGCCTGCCCTGGCCCTGGGCGTGGACAAAAATGACCCGGCATCCCTCATGAGGAAAAAGCCCAGGGATCCCAATGAAGGGCTGTTCGCCCACGGAGGGTGGCTGTTCACCGTATTTTACGGAATGCTGATCAGTGCCATCACGCTCTATGCCTTTCACAAAGGAGGCCAGACCTATGCCTTTACCGTGCTGGGTGTGTCGCAGCTTTTCCACGCCATTGGAATGCGGGACAGGGATAAGTCGGTACTCCGTATGAACCATCTGGATAACCCGTTTATGATACTGGCGTTTTTCCTGGGGCTGGCCCTTCAGGTTATGGTCACGGAGGTGCCGTATTTTGTCCGGGCATTTCAGACGGTGCAGCTGTCCTTTGGAGAATGGCGCTGGCTGCTGGGGATTTCCGCAATTCCGCTTCTTATGCATGAGATTCTGCTGCTTCCGAGGCTTATCAGCGGGAACAGAAAAAAACAGTAAAGAAAATGCAGGATTTCATTTGTTAAATTGCATATAAAAAGCTATAAACCCGGTAAAAAGGGGAAAAAATTACCAAAAATGCAAGAGGGTATTGACATAAAGTCATATTCTATCATACAATACCACATAACGAAGCATAATTGTTAAGAAGCTGCACGGGATGCTATACCGTGGCAGTAAGTCTTCGCAGCCCGACGGAATCGTTGCCCGCGAAGGAATAAAACAGTTACAAATTATGAAGATCACCAGGAGGAGAGCCATGACGCCGTACAAAGAACTGAGCAGAGAGCAGCTGCAGGCTATGAAAGCCGATTTGGAAAAACAATTTGAGGAAGTAAAAGCAAAGGGACTGAATCTGGATATGTCCAGAGGTAAGCCATCCAAGAAGCAGCTTGAGCTGGCAATGGATATGCTGGAAGAGTTAAAAAGCACTGACAAACTGAAATGTGAAACAGGTATTGACTGCCGTAACTATGGCCTGCTGGACGGTATTCCTGAAGCAAGAAGACTTCTGGGAGCCATGACCGAGGTTTCCGCAGACCAGATCGTGATCTTCGGCAACTCCAGCCTGAACGTGATGTTTGACACAGTTTCACGTTCCATGACACATGGTGTCTGCGGCAGCACTCCCTGGTGTAAATTAGATAAAGTAAAATTCCTGTGCCCGTCACCGGGATATGACCGTCACTTTAAGATCACCGAATACTTTGGTATTGAGATGATCACTGTACCCATGACTCCTGCAGGCCCGGACATGGATATGATAGAAGAGCTGGTAAGCTCCGATCCGGCAGTCAAGGGCGTGTGGTGTGTTCCGAAATACTCCAACCCACAGGGCATCACCTACTCTGAGGAGACTGTGAAACGCTTTGCCAGACTGAAACCGGCGGCAGAGGATTTCCGTATTTTCTGGGATAATGCATACTGCATCCATCATTTATATGAGGAACAGGATTTCCTGCTGGAGATTCTGGAGGAATGTGAAAAAGCGGGCAATCCGGATCTGGCTTACAAATTCATCTCCACTTCAAAAGTCAGCTTCCCGGGTTCCGGTATCGCCGCTGTTGCGTCCTCACCCAGAAACCTGGCTGACTTCAGGAAACATATGGCGATCCAGACCATTGGTCATGACAAGATCAACCAGTTAAGGCATGTGCGTTTCTTCAAGGATATCGAAGGTATGCATGAGCATATGAGAAAACATGCAGAGATCCTTCGTCCGAAATTTGAGGCAGTGGAGAATACACTGGAAAAAGAGATCGGCGGAGCAGGGATTGGAACATGGACCACACCGAAGGGCGGATATTTCATTTCCTTTGACTCCATGGAAGGCTGTGCAAAGGATATTGTTGCCAAGGCAGCGGAAGCCGGCGTGAAGATGACAGAGGCGGGCGCTACCTTCCCATATGGTATTGATCCTCATGACAGCAACATCCGTATTGCTCCCAGCTTCCCCACACCGGAGGAACTGCAGCTTGCAACCGAGATTTTTGTACTCAGCGTGAAATTGGTTAGTATCGATAAGCTTCTGGCAGAGTGATGCACGTTAAAGGTGCAGACCTGCCAAATAGCAGCGGGAAACCACATAAGTGAGATAACAAGGCAGAACTTTTGCAGAAAAGCAGAAGGTCTGCCTTATTGTATAACACCTTATTTCTATTTGGTTACGGAATTATCGGATAATTATCGGATAATTTACAGAAATGTGATATTTTAATGAATTTTGCATAAAACACTTTACTTCGACAATCAAAATGAAATAGAATAGAAAACGAAGGATAAGTGTAACTGCTCGGTCAGGTCTGCGCACCTACTGCGCTGAACGTGCAAAAGAGCAGCGGCAGCAGGTATTTGCCCCATTGCAAAGCAATCTATAATGGGAGGATACACGCAGCGATACAGACGACCGGATCGTTACGGTCAAACAAAGTTATAACATAAGGGGTAGAGGTTATGAAAAAAAAGAAAGGGAAGACAGGAAAGTATACGAAGGCAAAGAAGATCGTACTGGGTATTTTGATCGGGTATATAGCGCTGATGGTGCTTGGGTACATAGCCGGTGTCGTATATTTTACCAAACATTTCTATCTGGGTTCCCAGATCAACGGAATGAATGCCTCCGGCAAGAGCGTGGAGGATGTGGAAGACAACATAGTGGATGAGATTGCGTCCTACACGCTGCATTTGAAGGAGCGGGACGGTAAGACGGAATCTATAGTGGCTTCACAGATAAATATGCAGTATGTGGATGACGGCAAGATCCAGGAGCTGAAGGACAAGCAGAATCCGTTTCTCTGGTTCCTGTCATTTGCGCATCAGAATGACTACGATATGTCAGCCACGACCAACTATGACAAAGACATGCTGTATACTGCTATAGATGCCCTGGATGCGTTCCAGGAAGCAAATATAACACAGCCTGCGGATGCTTATCTGGGCGACACAGACACCGGATACGAGATCGTGCCGGAGGTTATGGGAAATGCCCTGGATAAGGACAAGGTAAAAGAACAGATCCTGAAGGCCATTGATGAGGGAAAAACGGAGCTGGATCTGGAAGCGGAAGAGTGTTATCTGAAGCCCGCAGTATACAGCACGGATGAGGATCTGATCAAGCAGCGTGACCAGAGCAATGTATTTCTGGGTGTAACCGTCACCTTTGACTTTTCGGACAGGCAGGAAGTGGTGAACAAGGATGTTATCAAGAACTGGCTTACCACAGATGAGAACGGGGACGTGGTCCTGGACGAGGAGAAAGCAAAAGAGTACGTGGTGGAAATGGCTAAGAAATATGATACCTTTGGTTATCCCCGCCAGTTTGTTACCTCCAATGGAGAGACAATTACAGTCAGCGGAGGAGATTACGGATGGCTGATAGCCAGAAATGACACTACCACAAAGCTGGTGGAGGCCATAAAGAGCGGCCAGTCCCAGACCATGGAGCCTGAGTACACCTACAGGGGCTATGTGCGGGATACCAATGATATTGGAAATACCTATGTGGAGATCAGTCTGCAGGCGCAGCACATGTGGTTCTACAAGGACGGACAGCTTCTGGTGAGTACGGATGTTGTAACAGGCAACCATAACCAGGGTTGGGATACCCACACGGGAATCTACGGCATTATGTATAAAGAGAGAAATGCCACACTGGTTGGTGAGAATTATTCCTCACCGGTTCAGTATTGGATGCCGTTCTATGCGAATACAGGCATCCACGATGCAGACTGGAGGGAAAGCTTCGGAGGTTCGGAGTACATCAACAACGGTTCCCACGGCTGTGTGAATACGCCTCCGGCCAATGCGGAGAAGATTTATAATAATATAGAAAAAGGTGTGCCGGTAGTGGTGTACTGATGTTGGCAGGAATAAGGCATTCAGAAGGTATAGACCTGCTGAATGGATAGAAGAAAAAATGAATGGATAGAAGAAAAAAGACGAACGGTTGGCAGAAGGCCAATAGTTCGTCTTTTTTCATGAAAATATGTTAATATGTTTCATAAATTTGTGGGGCCGGCATTTTGTGGATACCGGCCCCTTTTCTATAGTGAGTGTGTGCTGTCTGAAATAAATTAACGGGTTTGTGTCCAGGCACCGCTTGCGTTGACATAGTAATTGTCAATCCATGTGTTTTGGGTCATAGCGCCTGAAGCAGTCAGGTAATACCATTTGCCGCTGTCTTTGATCCAGCCTGTAGCCATGGCGCCTGAGGCGGTGAGATAATACCATTTGCCACTGTCTTTTATCCATCCGGTAGCCATAGCGCCGGAGTTAGTCAGGTAGTACCAGCTATTTCCCAGTCTGAGCCAGCCAGTAGCCATGCGGCCTGATGCATTGAGGTAATACCAGTTGTCGCCGTCTTTCAGCCATCCGGTAGCCATAGAACCTGAGTTTGTCAGGTAGTACCAACTGCTTCCCAGCCGGATCCATCCGGTAGCCATGCGGCCTGATGCATTGAGGTAATACCAGTTATTGTTCAGGTGAAGCCATCCGGTAGCCATAGTGCCTGAAGCGTTCAGATAATACCAGCTATTGTCCGGTTTGATCCATCCGGTAGCCATGGCGCCTGAGGAGGTCATGTAATACCAGTCACTGCCCGGTTTGATCCATCCGGTAGCCATAGCGCCTGAAGCGTTCAGGTAATACCAGGTTTGGCCAAGCTTTATCCATCCGGTGAGCATTGCGCCTGAACCGGAGAGATAATACCAGGTACCACCAACATTCATCCAACCGGTAGCCATGCTGCCGTTTTCTCTGAGATAATACCAGTTTCCTCCGTCTTTGAGCCAACCGGTAGCCATAGCGCCTGAACCGGTGAGGTAATACCAGGTATTTCCGTCCCGGAACCATCCGGTGCGCATATAGCCGTCGGCGTCAAACGCATACCATTTCCCTTCGATAAGCTCCCATTTTCCTGCCGGCCACTTTCCGTTGCCGTAATCATACCACCAGCCCTTGGCATTTTTCTTCCATGTGCCTTTTATTTCCTTTTTCAGGTCAGAGACAGCTTTTGTGATGCTTTCGGCTGCTTTGTCAATATCCTTCTGGGAAGCATTTTTATTGTCCAGCACTTTTTTACCTGCGTCTACTGCTTTGGTGAGGTTCTTCCATGAGGATGCGGTATAGTCGTTTTGTTTCAGTTTAGATGCTTTGTCAAGCGCATTTTTTAATGCTGTTTTATTTGTTTTTGTTATCTTTTTCAGTCCGTCTATTGCCTTTTGAATATCCTCTGCAGCTTTTTTGATATCACTGTCAGAAGCTTTTTTGTCATCAAATACCTTTTGGCCTGCACTGACTGCCTCTGTCAGAGTCTTCCATGAGGCTGCGGTATAATCGCTTTCGATGAGCTTTGCAGCTTTATCGAGTGCGGATTTAAGCGCCGTTTTGTCTGCTTCCGGTGCTTCCTCCAGGCTGTCGATAGCATTTCGGATGGCTGTGGCAGCATCCGCGATCTCCTGTGCAATGGCTGTCTCATCATTCATGACAGCCGCTCCAGCATCCAGGGCATCACTCAATACCTTCCAGCTCTCAGCCGTATAATCTTCGGCGTTCAAAGCATCCGCTTCTGCCATGACTGCTTCCAGTTGGGATTTATCCGCAGTTTCCTGCTGATCCTGAAGGAAGGTCACTTTTGCAAGCTGGATATCTGTGTTCTGAACCTCTTTCACTTCCCCTGATCTAAGAGCGTAGCTGACACCTTTATAGTCCGGGAACGCAACTTTCACATAATTTGTTCCTTCCGGAAGTCCGTAAGCGTCAAATGTGATCCTGGCATAGCTTGGATATGCCTCAGGGAAATTATCCACAGTCTTAATATTTTCAAACTTTGTCCAGTCTTTTCCGTCGGTTGAGGAGAATACCTGGAAATCAATATTTGCGTTATCCTTCAGCGTGGTCCTGATGGATGCGCCCTTGTAGGAACCTGCGCCGCCGTCCCACTGGGCCGCGTCACTGAGTGTCTGATAATAGGCGGTCAGATGTACATCCTTTACGCCCGGGATCTTGTATACAAGGGACTGGTCCTCAGCGTTTTCTTTTACTGCGATTCTGCTGTCCTCATATCTGGGCTGGCCGCCGTAATAGAAGTTATCCTTGTCCTCATAAGGCTCCTCTCCGTTTGTGAGCGCCATAAGGCCGTCTGTTGCGGAGGATGCACTGATAAAGTAATCGTTATTGGTTCCGCTTGAAATTTCAGTCAGGTCGTCAAAACGGGTAACTGCCTGATCTTCTGACTGGTATACACGTACCCAGTCAACCAGGAAATCACTGTCCTGTTTTGTGTTCTGTTTGCTGTAGTCCACATCGCCGACCCAGCCGTCGCCCACCTGTGTTTCCAGGATTGGGAACATGGGGCGGGTGTGCATGCCGTCTCTGCCGTCATCCCTGGCCTGACTGGTCTTGTGTACCTGATTGCCGTCGATAAAGAAGGTGATAGCCTCGGGATCCCATTCTACTTCAAATACATGGAAGTCCTGGCACCATGCCTCATAATTGTTGGTGGCAATACCGTGTGAACCTTTATTGTAGCTCAGGATACCGAAATGGTTGGTGGTCCAGGCTGACCAGGAATCCTGACCGAGATATTCCAACACGTCGATCTCATCATGTCCGGTCTCATCCTGGCACAGCATCCAGATCGCCGGCCAGATACCCTGGGAATCGTTGGGTTTTGCGCGGACTGCCATGCGTCCGAACTGGAAGGAGTACTTATTCTTGGATTCCAGACGGCCGGATGACCATGTGACCTTGGAGGCCAACTGCTGTGAACCGTACTGATCCCAGCCTACCGCATCAATAAGGGAATCTGTGGAGCCGTAGTTTTTGGAGTTGATGGAAAGATAGCTTTCCTCTCCATCCTTCACGATGCTGACTGCGCCTCTGTTGTAGATGGCTGCGTGGTTTGCCATACCGTCAATGATATTCCATTTTGTCTCATCAATGCTGTCTCCGTCAAACTCATCTGCCCACACCAGGGTGTCATATTTGGAATCCGGTGCCACATATTCAGGCTTGGACTCGTCGTAAGATTTGCCTGTGGCCCAGATCTCCACCTCTGAATATTTGGTGGGACTGTTGTTATCTTTGTTTACAGTAAAGCGCACGTATCTTCCGGTAATAGGCTGGTCAAGGGTTATTGTCTGCATGTCAGCGCCCTGTGTCCAGTTATTCTGCTGGAAAACAGTCTGTCCCGCATTGGTGGGGGAAGAGGACACAGAGACCTTTACGGACTGGTATGTGCCTTCCTCGAGCTTGAAGCAGATTTCTTTCATCTGGTAATTATTCTTGTATTCAAACTGGAGCCAGCGCTCTCCGGTGCTGTTGTGCACCGCATAGTTGTCGTCAACATTGCCGTCTGTGATAGCCTCAATATTGGTAGGGGTCAGACCGCGCACGTATGGGATCTTTCCAAGGGCAATATTCTGTGACTCCTCCTCCGGCGGCGGAGCGGGAACCTCTGATTTTGGAATGCTGGCAATTACTTCAATCTCATTAAAGAGGATACCGTTGCTGTAACCTTTCCAGGCGCTGTTGGTGTTCTGGATGTAGTGGCCTCTCTCCCAGATCCTGATGTACTGGGCAGCTACGGGCTCCTCCAGGACAAGGGTCTGGGGCTGTCCTTTATTGTCGGTGGTCTCCTCATAATCGGCAGTATCGTATACGATGGTGCTCTCTGAGAAATCCTCATCTGCGGACAGTTCCACTTTCACATCTTTGAAGGTGGACACTGCGTTGGGATAAGTGTTCCGGTACAGGTCGATCTCTTTTACGTCGCGGAGCTTGCCGAAATCATACTGCAGATATACATGGTCCCAGCCGGAATAGCCGTTGTCATCGCCTCCGATTTCTTCTCCGGCGATTATTTTGGTGTTGTTGGAGTCATCGTCACTGCCGGATCTGACACCATCTGTGGCAGCTTCCGGATTCTTGATCTGAACCTGGGGCACGGTGGCGTCACCGCTTACAATCTGGTGCGGAGAGTTGGAGGTGGGGAGAAGACCTGTCATGATGTTGGCGTCCACCATCTCCTCATCACCGCCGGGGTCTGTAGATCCCTCCTCAACAGAGGCAATGACTTCGATCTCATTGAAAAGGACGCCGTTGCTGTAGCCATTCCAGGTACCTACCGTATTTTCAATGTAATGCCCTTTTCCCCATACACGAAGGTAGCGGGCATCCACTGTGTCCTCTGCTTCCAGGTACTGGGAGGTGCCTTTGGTGTCTACGGTTTCCACTATATCTTCGCCGTCAGGATCACCGTAAAGGACAACACTTTCAGAGAAATCTTCCGTAGACGACAGTTCCACTTTAACGTCCTTGAAGGTGGAGACTGCGATATCATAGGTGTTGCGGTATATATCCACGGCCTTTACACTGTAGACATCACCAAAATCATACTGCAGATACACCTGGTTCCACTGGGAGTAGCCATTGTCATCCCCACCGATTTCTTCCCCGGCGTCGATGCGGGTATTGTTCATGTCTACATTGCTGTCGGTCTTGATACCGTCTGTTGCAGCCTCGGGATTGGCAATGCCTCCGGCAGCATTTGTGGTGGGAACCAGTCCTTCCAGGATGTTCTTATCCACGATTACGGGTTCTGCCTTGACTGTGGCAGGAGATAGATTTCCTGCGGTCAGGGCCAGAGCCATGAGCAGTGACAGGGACTTGCGGATCTTCTTGTTTCTTTTCATACATATGCTCCTTCCTTGTTATAGATGTTCGGCACATCCGTTGGTATTACATTTTCCTTTTCACCGGATGAGCATAATGCTATAATACTTATAGCTGATTTTATGGATGAGGGTGAAAAGGAGGAGATTCAAAATGGACAGCGTACATAAGGACACCGAGGTGAAATACACGGAATCCCCCAAGTATCAATGCCTGGAATTTCTCAGAAAAAACTCTGTGGAGCTTTATCTGGCTTACTGCGGCAGGGAAATCTGCGAGGCAGGGCATACTTACGGCCCTGCTGCCCGGAAGGAATATCTTCTGCATTATGTAGTAAGCGGAAAAGGCACCTTTACAGCAAATGGAAACACCAGAGAGCTTAGCGCTCATGATGCCTTTCTCATTATGCCGGAGGAGACCACTGTATACAGGGCAGATATGGAAACGCCCTGGTCCTATGTCTGGGTGGCATTTGACGGTATCCGGGCATATGAGTGCCTGGAACACGCCGGGTTTTCTGACAGTCAGCGGGTGGTCCGCTTTGAACAGGAGGAGAAACTTACCGCCTGTGTGGATGCCATGTTGGCGGCCCATCAGCTTACTTACGCCAATGATCTGGTGCGCCAGAGCCAGCTTACCCTGTTTCTGGCAAATATTATCCGTGAGTATCAAAGTACGCACGTCTCACGGGAGCCTTTCACAGAATATCACCAGCAGGAGTATGTGGACTATGCGGTTGCCTACATTGAACAGAATTATCACAAAGATATAAAGGTCAATGACATGTGCAGTTATATCGGCATTACCCGCAGCTATCTGACTAAGATATTCAAGCAGATCCTTCACGTTTCGCCCTATGAATATCTGCTGGGTGTCCGTATGAATAAAGCATCCCTGCTTCTTCAGGACACAACACTGCCGGTCAAGCAGATCGCGGAAATGGTGGGATATAAAGACGCACTGGTATTTTCCAAGGCATTTAAGCAGAAAATAGGCATCAGCCCCAAGGTGTTCCGCGCCTCCTCCGGGACGCTTGTTCTGTCTGATACAAAGAACGCATAAAAGGGTAAGATGGAGTGCCCATTCGGAATCTCGTCCAACCAGCGCCTGACTTGTTGGAATGTGATAATTTTACTGTAAAATGTGCACAGAACATATGATTTTTTATGCTGTTTGCATGTCAAATTGTATTTTGTGTTGAAGATATATGTCATAAAGATGGAAAATATAGATAAAAGTGCTGGAAAGATTTGCGGTATGACAGTTATTTTGACGATGAGGAGCTGCTTCAAATTTTATTTTTGCTGCAGAGACGGAGCCCGGGAGGTCAGGATAGAAGGAAAAAATCTGAACCTGAGGTGTCTTTTTTATTGCAGATTATGTTGTGAGACAGCAACAGCGTTGACAAAAAAGTTTAAATTGATTAGTATAAAAAGAACAGGTTAATGAAACCAAATGGCTGTGAAAAGGGAGAAAGAGCATGAATATAGTAGTTTTAGCAGGCGGCAGCAGTACGGAGAGGGAAGTTTCCATTGTGTCCGGACAGGGGATCTGCACAGCTTTGCGCAAGAGAAATCATAAGGCAGTATTGGTGGACGCGTATTTTGGAAAAGAGGAGTGGGGTGAGGAGATGTTTCCCCTTACCTATGATATAGATGCAGAGACTGCTTATATGCAGGCAAAAAGCAGGGAACTGGAAGAAACCATGAAGAGCAGGAAAGAATTCTTCGGACCGAATGTACTGGATATCTGCAAGGCCGCAGATATGGTTTTCCTGGCTCTGCACGGCTCCAATGGAGAGGACGGCAAGGTTCAGTCCGTATTTGACCTGATGGGCATTCCATACACCGGTTCCGGGCCGCTGAGCAGCGGGATGGCGATGGATAAAGGCATCACAAAAATGGTATTTGAAGCAAAAGGAGTACCCACACCCAAGGGTGTGACCCTGCAGAAGGGAAAATGCAGCAGTGAACTGGCTGACTATGATATGGATTTCCCGGTTATCGTCAAACCTTGCTGCGGCGGTTCCAGTGTGGGCGTGTGTATTGCTAAGAACCAGGAAGAGTATGAGGCAGCCCTTGAGGAATCCTTTTCCTATGAAAACGAAGCGGTTGTGGAACAGTTCATTGAGGGGCGTGAGTTCTCTGTAGCCGTAGTGGACGGCAAGGCATATCCGGTTATTGAGATTGCGCCGCTTCAGGGATTCTACGATTATAAGAACAAATACGAGGCAGGTTCCACCATTGAGACATGTCCTGCAGAACTGCCCGAAACACTGACCAGGGAGATGCAGAAATACGCCGAGCTTGGATATAAGGCACTGGCCCTGCAGGCATATGCAAGACTGGACTTCATTTTGGACAAAGAAGGAAATATGTACTGTCTGGAAGCCAATACGCTGCCGGGGATGACACCTACCAGCCTGATTCCCCAGGAGGCAAAGGTATTGGGCATGGATTACCCGGAACTGTGCGAGAAACTGATTGAGGTTTCCTTGAAAAAATATAAATAGCCGGAACAATCTAACAGTTCAGACGGGTCTGCGCATGCACTGCGCTGGCCATATGAATGCGTGGCGGCAGTCGGCATCCAGCCCATCGCAAAGCGATCCTTAATGGCTGGATGCATGTAACAGTTCATCTGTCTGAACTGTTACGGAAAATATAACGGATCAGAGGTGTGCCATGAAAAATCTTACGTTGGAAAATATAGCAAAAGTCTGCGGCGGTGTCTATGTGGGCAGCCCGGAGAAGAAGGAACAGGAAGTACAGGGAATAGTCACGGACAGCAGAAAGGTGGAGGAAGGTTTTCTGTTTGTTCCTATTAAAGGTGCCAGGGTAGATGCCCATGATTTTATTGACGGTGTGATGGAAAAAGGGGCACTGTGTACCCTCACAGAAAGGGAGCTGGGTGAAAAAAGCTTTCCTTATATAAAGGTGAATTCTTCGCTGCAGGCTGTGAAGGATATTGCGGAGTTTTATCTGAAGCAATTGTCCATCCCGGTAGTGGGAATTACCGGCAGTGTCGGTAAGACCAGTACCAAAGAAATGATCGCCGCGGTGCTGGAAGAAAAATACAATGTGCTGAAGACAAAAGGGAATTTCAACAATGAACTGGGAGTTCCGCTGACTGTATTTGGGCTGCGCCCGGATCACGAGATCGCGGTGCTGGAAATGGGCATCAGTGATTTCGGTGAGATGCACAGACTGGCTAAGATCGCGCGGCCGGATACCTGTGTGATCACGAATATCGGACTTTGCCATCTGGAATTTCTGAAATCCCGTGACGGGATCTTGAAGGCAAAGACAGAGATATTTGATTTCCTGGAAAGTGACGGACATGTGATCCTGAACGGGGATGACGATAAGCTGATCACGGTCAGGGATGTGAAAGGGATCAAGCCGTTGTTCTTTGGAGTTGATAACCATCAGGGAGTGTGGGCGGATGAGATTGAGAGTAAGGGGCTGAAAGGCATTTCCTGCCGGATTCATGCGGGAGAAGAGAGCTTTAAGGTACTGATTCCCATACCTGGACGGCATATGGTGTATAATGCGCTGGCAGGAACGGCTGTTGGCCTTACCTATGGGATGAATATGGAGGAGATAAAGAAAGGGATTGAAAGTCTCCAGTCTTTGAGCGGACGCTTCCATATTATAGAGACAGGGAACAGGACGATCGTGGATGACTGTTATAATGCCAATCCGGTTTCTATGAAAGCGTCTCTGGATGTGCTGCAGGATGCGCTGGGTAGAAGAGTTGCCATATTGGGTGATATGGGTGAGCTTGGAAAAGAGGAAGTGGAGATGCACCGGGAAGTTGGGGTGTATGCCGCTGCCAGAGATATTGATAAGATCATCTGCGTGGGTGAACTGGCAGGGGATATGGCTGAGGCAGCCAGGCTGGCAGCACCTACAAAAGATATTGTACATTTTGCGGAAAAGGAAAGCCTGCTGGAGGCTCTGCCGGAGATGATCCGGGATGGGGATACCATTTTGGTGAAGGCTTCGCACTTTATGGAATTTGAGAAAGTGGTGGAGATGTTGAAGGATTTTCCCTGTAACTGATTGACAAAATGTTTGAATTTTGAGATACTGAGTTTGATAATGAGAATAATCATAAAAGTGGAAACCCCTGCCGGTGAATGATACGGCGGGGGTTTTCACTTTTGTGATGGGATGATAAAGAGATAGAGGGGGTCCGTGTGGTGCGGGGCCTTTTTTGTTATGTGGAAAATCTCGCCCAACTTCTTTGTGTGACAAAAAAGCTTTCCGGGAGGGATGTGTATTGTGTGTAAGAGGAAGATGGGTGTAAGTGCTCAAATTTCCGTGCGAGGATTTGGCAAGGAGATACCTGTTTTGATTTATGGATTTGATTTATGGATTTATAGAAAGTTTTTAGGGATATTTTGTGTAAGAAACATCTTTTTGGGGAAGATGTATGAATATGGAGGAAGGCGGATAATGGCAGAAGGTATGCCTCTGTGCAGGCTTTGGGGGATGGTATATCTTTAACCATATTATTTTAGAAATGCGACAGGAGATAAAAAAGACAGGTCAGAAGGCGCGTCCGGCAGCTTCTGACCATTTTGGTGACCATTCATAATTCCGATTCATAGTATTGTGAGCTGGTTCATATACCTGCGCTTGGTATCCGGCTGTATATGCACATATAAGTCAAGCGTTGTCTTTACAGAAGTGTGGCCCAGGATTTCGGACAGGGATTTTGTGTCAAAACCCTGTTCTATCCAGCGGCATGAGAACTGGTGGCGGAGTGCGTGGATTTTTATGTGAGGGATCCGGCATTTTTTTAAAAGAGCGGCGTATCTGCGTTGTATTGTCCTTGGCTCCATGCATTTTTCTGTTCCGGTTAGGACAAAATAGCTGCTGTCCGTCTTTAAAGGCGCAGCCAGTGCCAGAAGTCTGTCAGGCAGAGGAATGGAACGTATGGATGTTGGTGTTTTGGGAGTGCCGATATTCAAATGTGTGCGGGAGCATTGACTTTTTCCGTCTGTTATGAGCATATTCGGGTTTTTTACACGTGTCACAGTACGGCGTATTTGAATTTTGCACTGGGCAAAATCAATGTCTTCCCATTTCAGGCCGCTCAGTTCGCCTACACGGATTCCGGTGTACATGCATAAGAGGATACCAAAAGAAAAGGGATCCATATTGTTGAACAGGTAGGAATCGAGTTTCTTGTAATCCTCACCGCTCATAATCTGTATATCACTGCTGCTTGAGGGGATACGGGGGAATTTAAGCGGCTCAGCCGGGAAGTAACCGAATTCCTGAGCATACCGGAGAATGTTTTTGAGCACACTTAGGATCACATGGATACTTCCGAAGGCCATTCCCTGCTCCAGCTCCTTTTGCACAAAACCTGTGAGGGTGTGGTTTGTAAACTTTTTAACCTGCATTTGGCCCAGGAGGGGCAGAATATGGTTGTCAAGAATTTCCTCATAGTTGGAATACGTGCTTTCTTTCACGGTATAGCGGATATGGGCTTTCCACTGTATGCTTACGGTACAGATCTGGTCATTATGGGGCGG
Organism: Blautia hominis; assembly: GCA_002270465.1. Lineage (GTDB taxonomy): Bacteria > Bacillota > Clostridia > Lachnospirales > Lachnospiraceae > Blautia > Blautia hominis. The sequence continues at coordinate 93,489 of NQOF01000005.1, read as the reverse complement.
TGTAGAGGACTGCCTGCCATACAGATAAAAATTAGGATTTTCGGATATGATCTTGTTTTTTTTATCTTTTACTTCCGTGTAGGACCTGCCGTACAGATAACCGTAACGGATCTTACCGTCCATATCACGCCCTTTGATATATCGTGCTTCCCAACGTCCATCTTTCCTTTTTCTGATATTTTCACCTTTTCTGGACATATTGACCTCCTAAAAATTATGAATTTATTGTACAAATTCAGACCACTTTTCTGACCATTAATGATTTTCTATTAATGGTGCCAAAATATCACGGTTTTCATTTTATATCCGGTAAAGTTTTCCAGTGGTTCCGAATATACTAAAAATAGCCAAAAAATTGCCATTATTTTTTGGCATATTGACTTTAGAGGCTTTTAGCGTTAAACTTAGTTTTGACTAAAGACCGGAAAATTATTTTTGTTAATACTATTTCCTGTCTTTTGATGTCGCATTTCTAAAAAAATATGTCCCATTTATTGGAATAAGTGAATGAAAACAGGATACAGTATTAAGACAATTAAATACAAACTTCGCTGTTCTCACCCGGAATGGCTGACAGAAACAGAGAAATATTACAGACAGGTGCTGGACTTTTATTTTCGTCTGCTTCTGGACCATGAGGAAATATGGGAATTGAATCTCCTTCAGATGCAGGGCGCGCTGGAACGCTTAACCATTCCGGGGAGGGACGGGAGAGTGCCCGAGAGGCCGCTGCCGTTTGACAGGGTTCCGGTATATTTCAGGCGTTCGGCTATTAATAAAGCTTCTGCCAGTTTAAAAAGTTATACGGAAAAGTATAAGAATTCAGGTGATGATCTGGTCTATACCATACCGGACACCATTGATGCATCGGTTACCTACTTTAAGGGGATGTATAAGGATTTTAGGGATAATAAGATTTCTCTGAAAGTATGGGATGGAAACAGGTGGAACTGGATGGACTGCAGGTTAAAGGGGCAGTTGGTACCTGAGGAAGGTATGGTGCTTTCTCCTACGGTAGTTTTTAGGGAGAAGGGATTTTGGCTGCATGTGCCTGTAAAACAGCAGACAGAGGATGCCAGGAACGCAAAAGAGCGGATGAAGGAAAAAGAAAATGTCTGCAGCGTACAATTTACGAATACGGACATTTTTGCTATGTGCTGTGTGCTGGATGGGGATGGGAAACAAAAGGCTGTGTATTCCTGCAGAGGCGGGGATGCGTACAGAAGCAAATGTAAGGTCCTTTTGGAGAAAATCGAGAAATCCAGAGTTTACACGGACAAAGATAATGCTCCTCATGCGAATCACAAATATTATCTGCGGTTAAGAAACCTGTCTGAGCATTATGCGCATCAGGTGAGCAGGGAAATTGTGGATTTCTGTGTGAGGGAAGAGGCCAGTGTGATCGTATTTCCGTCTTATGATAAGGAGTTTACGAAAGTTGTCCAGTATCGTTCAGGAATGTATTCGCCATTGTATTTGGGAAGCAGGATAAGAGAATTTCTGAAATATAAGGCATGGGGCGCCGGAATTGTGGTTCTGGAGCTTAGTGCGGAAGGGACAAGCAGTAAGTGTTTTGTCTGCGGCGGGAAGATCAAGAAAAATGGGACTATGTTTGAGTGTGAGAATGGGCATCAGGGCAGCCGGTTCCTAAACAGCGCGAGGAATCTTGGGGTGAAATGCCTGAAGGATTTTGAGCGGAAGAGGAAATGAGTCAGACAAATAATTTAGACATAAGTGTGAATATCACTCTTATATAGATGCCGGGAAACTGGCAAGAGGCTGTGCGCCAGTGACGCATGGTTTCCGGTTGAATATCGCCGGTCGGCTCCTTTACGGGGTCGGCGAAGAATTGTCTTTTGTGGGCAGAGAATATTCAAAGTAATAATAAATAAAAAATAAAGAGATAAAAAGATTTGGAAATACGAGGGGAGATATTATGTGGCAGATAATCATTGTGCTGCTGCTTCTGCTTGTACTGTTCCTGTTCGTGATGGTGTTTGCTTTGGCGAAGATCAATTCCGGAGACAGGAAGAGAGAGGATAATGAGCAGGAGGCGTTTATTCGTGGCAGAGAGGATGCTGGATATGACGAGAGCATGGAACATGGCTCCGGTATGACCGGTGAGGAAGAGAGAAGATGGAAAGCGGCACAGACGAATGAGGAAAGAGACAGGGTTCAGGAAGAGTTGATACAGAAGGCTGGTAAGAAGAGAAAGGTTATGGAACATTGGCAGGCGATTGCGCTTTGGCTGATGCTTTATGATGTTGTGGCTGTAAACGCGGCGTTTATGCTGGCTTTATGGGTTAGGTTTGACTGTCGGTATTCTTTGATTCCGGATGTTTATCTGGGGGCATTTTTGAAGTTTGCGCCTTGGTACACGGTGTTTAGCATTGCTGTTTATTGGGTGTTGAGGCTGTATAAGAGTGTTTGGCGGTTTGCCAGTTTTAGTGAGTTGTTCCGGATTGGGGCGGCGAATGTTGTGACTGGGTTGTTTCAGATAATTGGGATTACTTTGTTTGTGAAAAGAATGCCGATTTCTTATTATTTGTTTGGGATTATGCTGCAGTTTGTGTTTACGGTTGCGGTTCGGTTTTCTTATCGGTTTATTCTGTTGGAGCGTAATAGGAATAAACAGAGTGAAGAGGATGCGGTTCTTCATCGAGTTATGTTGATTGGGGCAGGTGCTGCGGGGCAGATTATAATCAGAGACCTGAATAGGGCCAGTGAGGTTAAGGCGAAGGTTTGCTGTATTATTGATGATAATCCTAATAAGATGGGACGTTACATAGAAGGGATTCCTATTGTTGGAAATAGGGATGATATTCTGCTGAGTGCAGAGAAATATAAGATTGACCAGATTTTGCTTGCGATTCCCAGTGCTTCGGCTGAGGAGAAAAGGGATATATTGAATATCTGCAAGGAGACTGGATGTGAACTGAAGATACTTCCCGGGATTTATCAGTTGGTGAATGGGGAAGTGGCGATCAGTAAGATGAAGAGTGTGGCTGTGGAGGATCTGCTGGGAAGAGATCCCATTAAGGTCAATATGGAGGAAATTTTTAATGCGCTGCGGAATAAGACGATTCTTGTTACGGGTGGAGGTGGTTCTATTGGTAGTGAGTTATGTCGGCAGATTGCGGCGCATGGTCCGAAACGGTTGATCATATTTGACATATATGAGAATAATGCTTATGACATTGAGCAGGAGTTGAGGCGGAAATATCCTAAGTTGGATTTGGTTGTATTGATTGGATCGGTGAGGGATAGCAGAAGGATTAACAGTGTGTTTGCTGAGTATAGGCCGGATGTGGTTTATCATGCGGCGGCACATAAACATGTGCCTTTGATGGAGACTAGTCCTTGTGAGGCCATAAAGAATAATGTTTTGGGGACGTATAAGACTGCCAGCGCGGCACTGCAGAGTGGGTGCGAGAAATTTGTGCTGATCAGTACGGATAAGGCAGTTAATCCTACGAATATTATGGGGGCAAGTAAGAGGCTTTGTGAGATGGTGATTCAGACTATGGATAGGCTGAGTAAACAGGGCGGGCCGATTATTTTGCCGGACTTGAATGGGCATGATGAAGGTGCAGATTATGAAGTGGCTGCGGCTACCAGGGAAAAGGGTGCGGATTGTGAAGAGGGCCAGAGAAAGCCTACCGATTTTGTGGCGGTTCGATTTGGTAATGTTTTAGGGAGTAATGGGTCTGTGATTCCGCTTTTTAAGAAACAAATTGAGGCTGGCGGGCCGGTTACGGTTACACATCCGGATATCATTCGGTACTTTATGACGATACCTGAAGCAGTGAGTCTCGTGTTGCAAGCGGGAACGTATGCGAAAGGTGGAGAGATATTTGTGCTGGATATGGGGGCGCCGGTGAAGATTGATACGTTGGCACGGAATTTGATAAAGTTGTCGGGGTATAAGCCGGATGTGGATATATCGGTTGTGTATACTGGGTTGAGGCCTGGGGAGAAGCTTTACGAGGAGAAACTTATGGCGGAGGAGGGGATGAAGACTACGCCGAATAAGTTGATACATATTGGGAGTCCGATTCCGTTTGATACGGAGAAGTTTTTAGGAGACTTGGAGGGGCTGGCAACGGTTAGTTATAGGAATAGACAGGATATCTGTGAGTTGGTAAAGAGGGTGGTGCCGACTTATAAACCAGATAACGTTATTTTGTAATAGGGTGTAGACAATGGATATGGGTATGGTAATAAGTGTTTAGTAGGTTAGCAACAAAATCAAATAAAAAGGAAGCATCATGATTAAGAAAGAATTCACGAAGTTTAAAAACAAGTTTTAAGGATAATTATTTAATAGGAACAACCAAGAGAAGCCCAGTATTTTTAAGGGTTTGCAAGCTTAGTTGTTTCTTCCTTTTATAATTTTTGTGCTGGACAGGCCAAATTAAGCATTCTAAACTGATTGAAACATGTTGGCCTCTCTGGTTGATCTATAATTAACCCAATCCAGAGCAAAAATACAATAAGGGGGAACGGACTAAGCCTGCACGGATTGTATCCGGCAGGCTTAAAGTTGTGGTAGGAAATAATAAAAAAGTATGATAAATTGGAACAGTCAAGAAATTAATCTCGTCGAGATGGGTTGTATCTGTTCCTATAGGTATAAAATTTAGGGCAGGCCTTCTAAGAGACGGGAATAAAATCTTGAATGTTAATTAAATTGCCCCTAAAACCCATAGGAACGAATGAGGCTCGTATTAGAGATGAATTTCTGGTACGAGTCTTTTTTCGTACTTAGAAATAAATTGGGAACATTGTTGTGAAAAGATTATTGATCGTTGGTGCCGGTGGTCACGGCAGAGTAGTAAAAGAGGTTGCGGAAGCTACCGATGAATTTGAAAAAATAGATTTCCTTGATGATAATAGCGAAGATACTGTCGGAAAAACAGATGATCTAAAAAAGCTATATGGTGAGTATGACAGTGCATTTGTAGGAGTTGGTAACAACATGTTTCGGATGGAATGTATAGCAAAAATAAAAGAGGTTGGGTATCAGATACCGACATTGATACATCCGACTGCTTATATCAGTAAGAGTGCCAATATTGAATTAGGTACAGTTGTTGAGCCAAAAGCACTCGTGAATGCAAATACAAAGATTGGAGAAGGATGCATTATATCGGTTTGGACAATCATAGATCACAATGTTGTTGTAGAAGATGGAGTACACGTAAATGCCCGGGCGATTGTAAGAGCTGGTGCACATATCGCTGCATTGTCGAAGTTAGAAGCCGGTGAAGTTATTCTGGGATATGAAAGTGCAAGGGTTAGCAGAAAATGAAAAGAAGGGGAATGATATATGTCGATTGATAAAAATTTAAAAAAGTTTGTTAAATTCGTCACTGTCGTAACAACGGCTACTTTTGTTGGGGTGAGTGCAGTCGCAAAGCTTAAGAAAAAAGATTCTATATATGAAAATGAACCAGAACAGAAGAATCCGTTTTTTGGCAAGAAGGTTGTCTTTGTGTCGGATAATAATGATTGTGAAAATGCAGACGGTGAAAAAGGACACCTAGAGGCAACGGCAATTTCTGATTATAAACAAGGTATTTATGGAAAATACATCAAACGAGCCATTGACATAGCATTATCTTTTGTTGGCTTAGTAGCATTATCTCCAGTTTATGCAGGAATCGCACTTGTAATTAAGATTGATGATCCGGGTCCGGTTCTTTTCATACAGAAGAGAATAGGACAGAATAAGCAGTATTTCAAATTACATAAGTTTAGATCCATGAAAATGAGTACACCGCATGACGTACCTACTCATATGTTGGAAAATCCAGATCAGTATATAACGAGAGTAGGGAAATTCTTACGCGCACACAGTTTGGATGAATTACCACAAATTTGGGATATCTTTATTGGAAATATGTCTGTGATTGGTCCCAGGCCAGGACTCTGGAACCAGGATATCCTCACAGCTGAAAGAGATAAATATAATGCTAATGATGTAAAACCAGGATTGACTGGATGGGCACAGATTAATGGTCGTGATGAGCTGGAAATTCCAGACAAAGCAAAACTTGATGGTGAGTATGTCAAGAAGATGGGAATGATTATGGACATTAAGTGCTTCCTAGCAACTATCATTAGTGTGTTTAAAAGTGATGGAATTGTCGAAGGTGGAACAGGGGAGTTGAAGAAAAATCTGAGTAAAGCAGGTGAACAGTGTGAAGCAGTGCTACAAATTAACTCCCAAATGAACAATATAGTGAGAAAAATCTTAATCACAGGGGCTGGCAGTTACATTGGAACTTCGGTAGAAAACTATTTAAAACAATGGTCAGAGCATTATCAAGTCGATACGATAGATATGAAAGATAGTTCCTGGAAGGATAAGGATTTTTCTGGTTATGATACCGTTTATCATGTAGCAGGAATTGCACATGCAGATATCGGTCATGTGAGTGAAGAGCAAAAAGCTTTCTACTATGAGATTAATACAAATCTCACGATTGAAACAGCTAAGAAAGCGAAAGCTGATGGAGTGAAACAGTTTATCTTCATGAGCAGTGCGATAGTTTATGGAGATTCTGCTCCAATCGGAAAGAAGAAAGTGATTACTAAGGATACACCAACTGCACCAGCTAATTTTTATGGTGATAGTAAGGTGCAGGCAGAGAAGGGAATCCTGCCATTGCAGGATGAGACGTTTAAAGTCGTTATCCTACGTCCTCCGATGATATATGGCAAAGGAAGCAAAGGTAACTATCCGGTACTTGCAAAATTTGCGCAGAAACTTCCGATATTTCCATATGTTAATAATAAACGATCTATGCTCTATATTGAAAATTTGTGCGAGTTCGTGAGATTAATGATTGAAAATGAAGAATCAGGTATTTTTTGGCCGCAGAACAGTGAGTATACCAATACTGCAGATTTGGTCAAGACGATTGCGAATGTGCATGGTAAGAAAGTAATACTTGTACATGGATTTGGAGGAGCATTAAAGCTGGCAAGTAATTTCGTTGGTCTGGTAAATAAGGCATTTGGAAGTCTGTGCTATGACATGAAAATTAGTGAGTATGTAAAGAATTACAGAGTCTTTGAGCTGAAGGAAAGCATAGAGAGGACGGAAAGAGAATGATAGATATTACATTCATTATATTGACAAAAAATGAAGAAGTAAATATTGCTAATTGTCTTAAGTCTATTCAGGGCTTTGCAAAGCGGGTTGTCATTGTGGACAGTGGCAGCGTGGATCGCACCGTTGAAATAGCAAAAAAAATGGGGGCGGATGTTTACACGCATAAGTTTGAAAATTATGCTCGTCAGTTTAATTGGGGATTAGATAATACTGGAATTGATACGCAGTGGTGTTTCCGATTAGATGCTGATGAAAGATTAACACCCGATTTATGTAAAGAACTTGAGAAGATTGCAAAGAAACATGCTAACGACAATGTTAATGGTGTAACCATGGAAGCATGGCTATACTTTATGGGACGTAAAATTAAGCACGGTTGCCATAATAAGCGTAAGTTAATGATGTTTAAGACAGGAATCGGCAGAATTGAAGATAGAAAAATGGATGAACATACGGTCCTGTCTGAGGGAGTGTCCATCAGTACGAAGGAACGTTTCGTCCACTATGATTTTAAGAATATGACCCATTGGATTAATAAAATGAATTGGTATGCTACTCGTGAAATGCAAGATTATATTGAGTTTGCGCAAGGAAAAGGAGCTAATCTGAGCAAGGGTGATGACTCAACAATTTCTGGTACACGTAAGAAAAAATACGGGTTTTATTATAAATTTCCACTGTTTGTAAGAAGTTGGCTTGTTTTCATTTATTTCTACATATTCAAACTGGGATTTTTAGATGGTAGAGAAGGATATATTTATAATTATATGTACCACAGATGGTATAGGAGCCTTGTTGATACAAAAATATATGAGCAGCTGAAGACAAAAAAACCATTCGAAGAAACAGGTGATTTGAAATGACAGATAGACATGCCTATTTGATTATGACACATAAAAACACGTATGTTCTTGAAAAGCTATTGATGCTTATAGACGATGTACGAAATGATATTTTTATTCATGTGGATACAAAATGTAAGGATTTTGATTACAACTTATATCAGTCCAAGGTTAGAAATTCAAAGATGATATTTGTTAAAAACAGAAAAAATGTTTCGTGGGGGGGTATTCAATTGTTGAAGTAGAGTTGAGCCTGTTTAAAGCAGCTACAGATTATGGTGAGTATTTGCATTATCATTTGCTTTCTGGTCAGGATATGCCTATAAAAACACAGGATGAGATTCACAAATTCTGCTCTAGAAATTCGAATATTTCTTTTATTGACATAAATAAACCAGACTTGACTTCGGATTTTGGAAAAATAATATATAGGCGTGTTTCTATTAAAAGGTATATTTCGGAAGAGAAAAAGAGGGAATCGTTCGTATTGAAATGGTTTGATCGAGTGATACTTGGAATTCAGTATTATTTGTTAAAATGTGATTTCGTGAAAAAAACAGGAATTCAGTTAAGATATGGCTCGCAGTGGTGTTCATTATGTGATGGGCACATAAGGATTCTTTTGCAGAATATTGATAAGATTGAATACTATTTCAAAAAAAGTAGTATCCCGGATGAATTGTTTGTTCAGAGTATTCTTGCAGAGATGGGGTTAGAAAAAGAGATAGCAGGAAATAAACGAGAGATTATGTGGAATCATAATGATAAGTTACATCCACATGTCTGGGTTAAAGAAGATTATGAAAAACTTAAAAGGAGCAATGCTTTTTTTGCACGAAAATTTGACGAGAATTTTGATAAGATAGTGATAGATTTGGTTTATGAGTACATAAAACCGTGAATTTGAAATGGAATAAGGTTATGAAAGAGGCTAAATGAGTATGAGAAAAATACTTTTTGTTACAGGTGAATATATTTCCAAAACGGCTCAAAATGGCTTGTGTGTAAGATTTATAGTTGATGAATTGAAAAAAAGGAATGTTGAATCTCATATCTTATGTCTTGAAGAAAAGGTAGATAAAGATACCGCAAAAAAGGGCATATTTCCGATTTACTATCACCAACATATTAATGGGTTATCAAATAAATTAAGACAACTTAAGAAATTTCTGCATATGCCAATTGAAAATAAAGAACTATGTAAGCGACTCGAAAAAGAAATCATCGACTTAGACAAAAATTATGCTTATGATTTAATCGTTGCAGTAATTAATCCCGTAGAAACAGCGGAAGCACTTTATTTAGCAAAAAAAACGAATCCGAGATTGAAATGTGTTTTATATGAAATTGATCCAGCCTCGAATCGTTATAAATATCCTTCTAATATGATTGAAAAGATGTGGAAAAAAAGATCTATAACTTGGGAGCAAAAAGTATATCATGTGATAGATAGAATTATTCATATACAAAGTCATAAAAAACATTTTTCGAATAATGTCTATAAACAATTTGAAATGAAAACATTATATTCGGATATTCCTAGTTTAAGGTTTATAGAATTTAATTTAAATGAAAAAGATTATCATCAAATAAATGCAATTTATGCAGGAGCATTTTATCCGGTATTGCGTGAACCAGATTATATGATTGACTTATTCAAGGCATTAGATGATATTAATTTAAATATTTATACCGGAAACATTTATAGGAAGCATATAGAAGAATTGGTAAGAAAGACACCAAATATTCAGTTAAAATCATTTATCCCTCAAGAAGAATTGGATAAAAAAATTTATGATTCGAATCTGCTGGTGAGTATTGGGAATAAAGAATCAGACTTTCTTCCTTCAAAAGTCTTGTATTATATAGGAACTGGAAAGATTGTTTTGCATTTATATTCAGACGAAAACGATGTGGCAAAAAAATATTTTGAAAAATATCCCAAGGCGATTTTGGTAGATCAAAATATAGATATCAAAGCGAATATAAATATAATAAAAAGGAAATTAAAAGAAGTCAGTACCTTAAATTTAGATGAGGAAATTATAAAGAGCATATATCACAAAAACACACCAGATTATACGGCAAGTGTTTTTGAGGAGATACTTAATGGATAATAAAGAAAATTATAGGATTAATCATTTTAATTGGATACTATATCTTCTGTTTTTTACATCTACGGATACAATTTTATTTGGAACTAATTCAAATAATTTGGCTTTATATATCCCTAGAATAATAGGCCTATTATTTATAATATGGTCGATTATGATTGTAAAAGGGCAAATAAGAGTTGATTTAAAAGTATTAATTATAACGATTTTATTTGTTGGATTATTGATTTTAAATCTTTTTGTTCATAATGAAAATACAAATACTATTCTATCAAGAATTATTTCAGTGCTAGTGGCCATTAGCATTGTAAATACTTATAAAATCAACTATTTTTTAAATATATTTGATAGAGTTATGTCACTAGTGGTTAAAATTGCAATTTTGATTGAACTGATTGCATATATTGTACCTGGGTTAATATTATTACTTCCGAAAGCTACAAATACGGCAGGTAATATATTCGCTATATGTGGAGTAGGAGGACTTCAGCTATCGAATATAGGACGGTCTTTTATCAGGGCATCAGGACCATTTTGGGAGCCTGGTGCATTGGCCATTTACTTGGTCTTTGCAATAATGAATCAACTGTTTTTTTTGACTACAGATTTGAAGAAAGTAATCTTATATGTTATCACTTTAGTAATAACATTTTCTACAACTGGATATATAGCAACAGCAGTTTTATTTATTATTTACGTCTTGTGTATTAAGAAGGCCGCTATAAATCGCTACATTAAAGCAAGTATCATAGGTGTTTTAATTGTCGGGATTATAACGATATTTTGGGGTCAAAATACACTGATATATCAAATGATTTTTGGAAAAGTAATTCTCGGTGAAAGTACTTCAATGACACGTTATGCGTCCATTATTAATGGACTTCAAATCGGTTTTGACTATCCTTTACTAGGTGTTGGACCTAATCGATTGAGTGAATATATGGCGTTGTATGCAAAAAAAACAACTATAATGAACTTAGGAGCAAATCCGTGGAATACAAATACCGTAACATATCAATTTGCAGCATATGGAGCAGTGTTTGGAATACTTTTTGTTATTGGTTACTTTAAGTTCTTTAGAAAAATAACAAATAGACAATTTTTAGGGCTTGGATTATTTATAACAGTGATACTTGCTTATTGTGGAGAGGCGTATTTTTCATTTATGCCATATTTGTTTGTTTTATATGGATATAATAGTAATCTACACATGGAAAGTAATAAGGATGCAATAACTGGAGGAAATAATAGTGAAAATTGCAGCAATTAATTCGATGTCTGTTGGAAGTACTGGTAGGATCATGATAGAAATTGGAAAACAGTCAAAAATTGATAATCTAGAATATATAGGTTACTGTGGTAATTGGGTTAAAAATCAACCATTAAATGAATGTGTAAGGTTTGGATTCAGAGTTGAAAATTTTGTATCGGCAATTCTGTATCGTATAACAGGCATTCAACATGTTGGATCAATTTTAGGGACATTATCTTTGATCAGAAAGTTAAAAAAATATAATCCAGATGTGATTCATATTCACAATTTGCATCTTTGGGTTTTGAATGTTCCAATGTTGTTTAGGTATATAAAAAGGCAAAATATTCCGGTTATATGGACGTTGCACGATTGTTGGGCATTTACTGGGCAGTGTCCTCACTTTACTATGGCAAAATGCGAAAAATGGAAAACGGGATGTCATGATTGCGTACAGTATAAGCAATATCCTAAAAGTTATGTTGATCGTACCGGGATTATGTGGAAGCTCAAAAAGAAATGGTTTACCGGTGTAAATAATGTGACAATAGTGACGCCATCTCAATGGCTTGCTGATTTATTAAAAAAATCATTTTTACATGAGTATCCAATAAGAGTAATACACAACGGAATAGACTTATCAGTCTTTAAGCCAACAGAGAAAAGCTTTCGTACAGCACATAAACTAGAGGATAAGTACATAGTTCTTGGAGTGTCTTTTGGTTGGGGAAAGAGTAAAGGATTAGATGTTTTTATAGAACTATCTAAGTCCTTGCCAGATTCTTATCAAATTGTTTTAGTAGGTACTAATGGTAATACGGATAGAATGCTACCAGATAATATTCTATCGATTCATACTACGCACAATCAGATTGAGTTAGCAGGAATATATACAGCAGCAGATGTATTTGTGAATCCGACGCGGGAAGAAAATTATCCTTCTGTAAATATGGAAAGTCTGGCATGTGGAACGCCAGTTCTTACATTTAAAACTGGAGGCAGTCCTGAAATTTTGAATGAAGCATGTGGGTTTGTAGTTGATAGTGAGGATGTGAATACATTACAGAATATAATTATTAGGATATGTGAGGAAAAGCCGTATTCTAAGGAAACGTGTATTAAACATTCAAAGAATTTTGAGGCTAAAGATCGGTTTAAGGAATACTTAGAACTGTATAAGGAGGTGGTAGAATAATGGATTTACATGAGTTTATATTGAACAACAAAATTCTTTTACCAATCGCCCTAAAAATTAATAAATTGTTAAGAGACAAAAAATTATATCAGATGACAAAATCAGCAATATTGGCTTCAACAGATAACGCACAAAGAATTTTTTATTTGGGGATTCCAGCTCATAGCAACTTGGGGGATTTAGCTCAAGGTGTTTGCATAAGGAGATGGATAAACAAACACTATCCTAATTATAAACTTGTAGAGATTGAGACTAATGCTCTTGTTAACACAAAAAAATCTGTCTTAAATATTTTGAAAGCAAATTATCGTAGTGATGATTTTATTATTTTTCAGAGCGGTTATACAACAACTGATCTTGGAGGATTTGCTGACGAAATGCATCGAGCTGTTATGGGAGCACTGCCAAATGCGCGAATGTTAATGCTTCCTCAAACAATATTCTTTGAAAAAGAAGAAAATCGGATAAGAACTTCAAAGTGCTATAATGCGATGAAACATATGCTATTTCTCGCAAGAGACGGTGTCTCTTATGACATGGCAAAGGAACTGTTCCCTGATATTCCGGTTATGAAATATCCAGATATTGTTACCACTCTGATTGGTAGTCATCAATATGATTATGAGAGGAATGGAATTATGTTCTGTTGCAGAAATGACGGAGAAAAGTATTATTCAGATGAACAGATTCACAATCTTATGATTAGATGTTCAAAATTTTCAAAGGTTCAAAAAACTGATACTACAAAAAAAGGAAAAACAAAAGAGATCGTTCGAAACGCGGAGCATTTAATTTATAAAGAGATTGATACGTATGCACATCATAAAGTTGTAATAACAGATAGATATCATGGTACTATATTGTCTCTTGTTGCTGGAACTCCGGTTATAATTATTAAAACAACAGATCATAAGGTGACTACAGGAGCGGAATGGTTTAGAGGAATTTATGATGATTATGTATATTTGGCAGATGATTTAGAAGAGGCATATCAATTGGCACAAGAGGTATACAACAAAGACATGGATGGTAGGTTAGATACTTACTTCGATGCGGAGTATTATGATAAATTACCGAAAATATTTGATACGGAGGTACAGTAGTGATAATTTGTGAAAGTGAAAAATGTACCGGCTGTGGAATGTGCGTGGATTGTTGCATTGTCTGTGCAATTGAAATGAAAAAAGTTGAGCATGGTTTTTATTATCCGACGATAGACTCAGAAAAGTGTATTGATTGTGGTCAGTGCAAACGAAAATGTCCTGCAAATGATACTAGTATTAAAGGGCAGAAGCAATTAGGAATTTATTCAGCTTGGAATAAAAACAAGGCTAAAAGGAGTAAGGCAACTTCAGGTGGGATTTTTAGCTTACTAGCTGAAAAAATCTTAGAAAATGATGGTCTAGTGGCAGGTGTGGCTTGGGATGATTCATTTCATACGGAGCATGTTTTGATTAATTCAGTTGACGAATTGTGTAGACTGAATGGATCTAAATATGTTCAAAGTCATACAAACTTAATATATAGACAAATAAAGAATACGTTAGATAATGGTAAATCGGTGTTGTTTTCAGGAACACCATGTCAAAATCATGCCCTCAGATTGTTTCTGGGTAAAGATTATACGGATTTATATTTGATAGATCTTGTTTGCCATGGAGTGCCTTCCGAGGATATTTTTGATAGATATTTAAATGAACGTTCTAACAATGGAAGCAAAATAATTAAGCAAATCAGGTTGCGTCATAAGAAACCATACTGGGATTGGAGTTATGTGACGATTGATTTTGAAAATTCAGAATCATATTCTGAATTAACCACAGATGATTCGTATTTTACATTATTTAATGTGGGATATTCATTAAGAAAATCATGTTCACAATGCAAATATGCGAATATGAAACGATTTGGGGATATCACCTTGGCAGATTTCTGGGGATTTACAGCAAATAGTTTTAAGCAATCTAATTATTTGCGAGGCGTATCACTTGTAATGGTTAATACGTATAAAGGTCAGAAATTATTTCAAATTATTTCAAACGATATTATTTATGAAGAGACAAGTGAAAAGAAAGCTTTAAAAAGTAATAAAAGCCTACAAGAACCATATTTTATTTCTGAAGACAAAATTAATGCTTTTTGGTCAGACTATGATATTGGAACGAGTATAGATGAGCTTAGAGATAAATACACTGGTAAACCATTTACCATCCCAAAGTTATTGTGGTTAAGAAGAGTTAAGCATATGTATTGGTGGCTGGTAAAACGAAATGAATAATTCAAGAAGTAAAAACGCAACGCTTAATATCATACTTGGCTGTATTACACAATTAGGAATATTGCTTCTATCATTTTTATCAAGAAAAATTTTTGTTCATTTTTTATCCGCCGATTATTTGGGAATAAATGGATTATATGGAAACATTTTATCAGTTTTAGCATTAGCTGAATTGGGATTAGGAAATGTAACGCAGTTCTTTCTATATAAACCTGTAGCAGATAATAATCAAGGTAAGATTTGCCAACTTATCAATTATTTCAGAAAATTATATTGCATTATAGCAGTAGTAGTGTTTGTAATTGGAATGTGCATTGTTCCATTCTTGAAAGTTATTATAAACAGTGAGCTTCCTCAAAATGAGTTGATTATTTATTATATGATTTTCCTGCTTAATTCATGTGTAACATATTTTTCGGCTGATAAAATTGCACTTTTGGCAGCTTATCAGGATAATAGGCTTACAAAATACATAACGTTGACTGTAAATTTTTTCTTGCAGATAGGTCAGATTATTATACTTGCGGCATGGCATAATTATGTATTATACGTTTTGGCAACACTCGTAAGTTCAATAGCAAATGTGGTTATAACAAATCTTCTTTGTTATAGAAGATATCCATATCTTAAAGCTAAGGTATCTGGGAAAGTTGATGTTGATAAGGCATATATTATAAATAATTTAAAATCCACTTTTGTGTATAAAATCGGTGCGACAATTGTTAATAATACTGACAATATTTTGATTTCAATGATGATAAGCACTGCAGCAGTTGGCCTATACTCAAATTACTATATGGTTGTTTCAGGAGTACAAGCATTTCTGACTATTATAACTACAGCTTTAATTAGTGGTATTGGAAATTTAAGCACGAGCGCCAATAAAATAAGAAAGCATGAAGTGTTTGATATTATGACAATGTTTTATCATTTTATTGCAGCATTTGGCGGAGTATCGTTTTTCTTATTGTTTAATGAACTAATTTCAATATGGCTAGGCGTCCAGTTCTTACTAGATCAAAGTACAGTGTTTGCAATAGCTTTTTCCTTTTATTTGACAAATGCGATAAGTCCGATATGGATGTTTCGAGAATCCAATGGCTTGTTCAACAAAGTAAAATACCTATTGCTCGTAACGGCTGTTTTTAATATAGTACTTTCGATAATTTTAGGTCGTTATTTTGGAATGTTTGGAATTTTAATTGCAACATCAATTGCAAGAATAGTTACTCAAGTGTGGTATGAACCGCATGTCCTGTTTAATAATTTATTTGGTGTTTCATCAATATCATATTGGTTAAAACAATGTAAGTATTTTGCATTATCACTAATCAGTGGTGCTTTCTGTATAGGAATTTCAGAGGTTATTCCATATGGTTTTGTTTTTATTATAATAAAAGCAATTGTATATTTTGGTTTATTTGTAATTGTTTTCTCGGTTTTCTGCTATAGAGATTCAGAATTTAAAGAAATTAAGAAAATGATTGATAGAATTATAAAAAGAAGGAGAAAGTAGAAAATGAATTTGTTTACAGGAAAGACATTGATGATTACAGGAGGCACAGGTTCATTTGGAAATGCGGTATTGAACCGTTTCTTACAGACAGATATTGGAGAAATTCGTATTTTTTCACGTGATGAAAAGAAGCAGGATGATATGCGTCATGAGTTTCAGGCAAAAATGCCAGAAGTAGCAGATAAGATTAAATTCTATATTGGCGATGTCCGTGATTTACAGTCGGTGAGAGGTGCGATGCATGGTGTAGATTATGTCTTTCATGCAGCAGCATTGAAGCAAGTACCTTCTTGTGAGTTCTTTCCGATGGAAGCGGTACGCACAAATGTTATTGGAACAGACAATGTATTAACAGTAGCAATCGAAGAAGGCGTAGAAGCCGTTATTTGTCTTTCAACAGATAAAGCGGCTTATCCAATTAACGCAATGGGCATCACAAAGGCAATCGAAGAGAAGGTTGCAGTAGCTAAGTCAAGAAATTCTGGAAAGACCAAGATTTGTTGCACTCGTTATGGCAATGTTATGTGTTCTCGTGGATCTGTTATTCCGCTGTGGATTGATCAGATTAAAGAAGGAAATCCAATTACATTAACCGAACCTTCAATGACGAGATTTATCATGTCTCTAGAAGAAGCGGTTGAACTTGTATTATTTGCATTTGAGCATGGAGAAAACGGTGATCTTTTGATTCAGAAAGCACCGGCTTGTACAATTCAGACACAAGCAGAGGCTGTTTGTGAGTTATTTGGTGGAAAGAAAGAAAATATTAAGGTGATTGGTATCCGTCATGGTGAGAAAATGTATGAGACACTACTTACAAATGAAGAGTGTGCTAAGGCAGTAGATCTTGGTGATTTCTATAGTGTTCCTGCTGATAATCGTGGATTGAATTATGACAAATATTTTAAAGAGGGCGATGAGCATCGTAATAAATTAAACGAATTTAATTCAAATAATACGAGAATATTAAATGTAGCTGAGACAAAGGCTAAAATTGCAGCGTTGTCTTATATCAAAGAAGAACTTGCAAAGATGGAGAAATGATGTGATTTTGCTACATTGGCATAGGAAGGAATTAAACTATGAACTATGAAGATATTAAATGGAAAGAAAATGGTAAGTTAAAACTTCTTATCATTGTAGGAACCAGACCGGAAATTATCCGTTTGGCAGCGGTTATTAATAAAAACCGTCAGTATTTTGATGTCATTTTGGCACATACCGGTCAAAATTATGATTATAATTTGAATGGAGTTTTTTTCAAAGAATTGAAATTGGATGATCCTGAGGTCTATCTTAACGCTGTAGGAGATGATCTTGGTGAAACTTGTGGAAATATTATTGCGCAGAGCTATAAGCTGATGGTAGCAATTAAGCCGGAGGCTGTTCTCGTTTTGGGCGACACAAACTCTTGTTTGTCTGTTATTGGAGCAAAAAGATTGCATATTCCAATATTTCATATGGAAGCGGGAAACCGCTGTAAAGATGAGTGTTTACCGGAAGAAACAAACCGTCGTATCGTTGATATTATTTCTGATGTAAATATGGCTTATTCCGAACACGCAAGACGATATCTCGCAGATTGTGGATTTCCAAAGGAAAGAACATATGTGACCGGCTCTCCAATGGCAGAAGTATTATATAATAATCTTGCAGAGATTGAAGAATCGGATATTCATGTTCGCTTGGGATTAGAGAAGGGAAAGTATATCCTTCTGTCAGCACATCGAGAAGAAAACATTGATACAGAGAAGAACTTTTTAAGTCTCTTTAAAGCAATCAATAAAATGGCTGAGAAGTATGATATTCCGATTCTTTATTCATGTCATCCACGTTCTCGTAAGAGATTGGAGCAGAGCGGATTTAAGCTTGATTCAAGAGTGATTCAGCATGAGCCACTTGGATTTCATGATTATAATTGCCTGCAGATGAATGCATTTGTTGTTGTATCAGATTCTGGCACGCTTCCGGAGGAAAGCAGCTTCTTTATATCTGTAGGACATCCGTTTCCGGCAGTTTGCATCCGTACGTCTACCGAACGACCAGAAGCATTGGATAAGGCATGCTTCATCCTTTCAGGGATTGATGAAAAGGGATTGTTACAGTCTGTTGATACGGCAGTCGAGTTGAATAAAGCTGGCGATTATGGCATTCCAGTACCGGATTATATTGAAGAAAACGTTAGTACCAAAGTAGTGAAAATCATCCAGTCTTATACGGGGGTGGTTAATAAGATGGTATGGCGCAAATAATAACATTACGATATAAGGAAAAGATAGCTAAAAGTAAAGTTGATGGGGAGTAATAATAGATATAAGATATACAAATTAGAATATTTTTTGGTGATGGAGCATGCTCCTTTTATCAGAGGCATTCGCTGGAACTGCTCTATGAATCCTCTTATGTTGCAGATAACATGGACGTCTTGCTTATGCTACTGACCGTCAGTTCTTTACAGTGGTTACTGCGGATGCGGGATGTGGCAAGTCCAACAAATATAATGATTTGTAACTGAATCCAGCCGGATGGGTATGATTTCCACAGTCCATGGTGTTTTAGATTTTTCTGACAGTCTATCTGAAAAGTCATGCTCATGTATCTGCACCACCTTTGTCTACCACATAACGAATCATGTGCTCGTCGATTAGACATTGTTCTGCTGAAAGGTATACATTAGTCATTTTTCACTAATCCGATTGATGCCTCTTGGAATTACCTGCTCGGAATTTAATTCTTTGGTTGAACCATTTAGAACAAAAATAGCAGAATTTTCAGAATATAGAATGAATTCGGATTATTGACGAAAAGCTAACTCAGTTGTTTTTGATTATGTAATGAGTCACGTGGATATTTTGGATTAAACATGCAGAGAATTGGTAAAACATCAACTTAGAACTATAGATGAGTGCATGTTAGAGCTAAGTAAAACAGTAAAAGATGAGCCAGTCAATGATGAAAACTTAATACCGTTGAAGAATCGCTTCCCGGACTTAATAGAGATGAGGCAACGAAATAGCGACGGAAGATTAAAGGAGAATAAAGCAGAATGAATATTTTAGTGACAGGTGCAAAGGGCATGGTTGGCACAGCCCTCGTTAACAATTTAATAAATATAAGAGATAATAAAAATCGGACAAGACCGGAAATTAAGATTGATGAGATATATGAATATGACCTTGACTCATCGATAGCAGACTTGGAAGAGTACTGTCAGAAAGCTGACTTTGTGTTTAACTTGGCGGGCGTGAATCGTCCGGAAAATCCAGACGATTATATGAAGGGAAACTTTGGATTCGCTTCAGAACTACTAAACACTTTAATACGGCATAATAATAAATCGACGATTATGTTATCTTCGTCTATTCAAGCTACATTAGCAGGTAGATTTGGATATTCAGATTATGGAAGAAGTAAAAAGGCTGGGGAAGAACTCTTTTTTGACTATGCTACCAAAACTGGTGCAAAAGTAGCGGTATATCGTTTTTCTAACCTGATGGGACATTCCAAACCAAAGTATAATTCTGCCGTCTCTACATTTTGTTGGGCCGTAGCAAATGATGAAGAATTTACGGTAAATGACAGAAGCACAGAACTGGAACTTCTCTATATCGACGATCTGATTGAAGGTATGTTTGATCTCTTGGAGGGTAAGGAAAAACATTGCGAATTTGATGGTGTGGAGACTGTTGTCAAGGAAGATGGCAGATACTGTTGTGTTCCAGTTACTCATAAAGTGACTTTAGGTGAAATTGTGGATTTGCTTCAACAGTTTAAAGAGCAGCCGACAACGCTGATGATGCCGAAGATGCCAGAAGGATCGTTTGCAAAGAAACTATACAGTCTGTATTTGAGTTATCTTCCTGTCGATAAATTTAAGTATGCCATTAAGACGAATGTGGACGATAGAGGTAGCTTTACAGAATTAGTTCACACAGAGGATTGTGGTCAGGTATCTATTAACATTAGTAAACCAGGTATCATAAAGGGACAGCACTGGCATAATAGCAAGTGGGAACTTTTTATTGTGGTTGCCGGACATGGACTGATTCAGGAGCGAAATATTATTACTGGAGAAATAGTAGAATTTGAAGTATCCGGTGATAAGGTTGAAGCAGTACATATGATTCCAGGATGGACGCATAATATTATCAATCTATCAGATACAGAGAATCTGATTACAGTGATGACGTGTAATGAGATTTTTAATCCGGAAAGACCGGATACGTTTTATGATCCAGTGTAAGTATTTTTTACAAAAATAGACAGAGGGATGTATTGGATAAGTAACATTAAACATGATTTGCTTCTGGCTCTGAAATCCAGAAAGTGAGGGTGTTAATATTTCTGTGTCCTGATAAGCTGAATGTTTCTGATATGAATTAGATATGTTCAAGGAGTTAGTCGATTTCAGTTACTGCTTGATGTCGATTCCTTTTTTCCACTGGTCTATACCATCTTTGTCTATTTTTGCATCTAAGCGGGCGTTCTTTGCGTTACATTTTTGTAGGGCCTGGAATAAAATGGAGGTATTTTGGTAATGTCTTGAATGCCGACGGAATATTGCGGGAGCAGGACTTCTATTAACAGAGCATTGTCCCTTTCATTTAAAGATATTTCGTCAGGCGTTCATCATAAAGGATAAGCAGGTGACTGGATGCTTGGTCCCAGTTTCAATAAATATTCTTGTGCGGTGAAACCGCATATCCGGACTGGTGGAAGTATACGGTCAACCATGAGTACTGGCTTTTTTTCGACCGCCGTTTCCGGCGGCCAGGTCTACACATTGGTTGATTTAGACTTGCTCCGGCAGATCTCAGGTAACTAATCTGACCAGGGAAGTAGTTCTTCTATAAAGCTGTAATCCGTGTCATCCTGATGGTCTTTCAAAACTGTCAGGACATAGGCCAGATAACGGAACGGATTCAGGTTATTCGCCTTTGCTGTTTCCGTTATGCTATAGATGATCGCGCTGGATTTCGCGCCATCGATACTGTCGATCAGCTTCCACGCATGTTTATGCACACAGAAGCTGCGGAGCGCTCCTTCTGTTACGTTGTTGTCAAGAGGGACTTCACCATCATTCAGGAACACTCTCAGGGTCTCTTCCTGATTGATACAGTAATTGATTCCTTCCAGTGTTTTCCCTTTGGAAAGACGACCAGAGGATTGAACCTCTTTTGTCCACGCAAAGAAAGCCTCCACCAGAGGTTGGACTGTGATCTGCCGCTGTTTCTTCCGATCATCCGGTTTCAGATCAGATAATTGATTGTCCAAATGATAGATGGCTCCAATCCGCTTTAGTGCCTCATATGCAACAGTATCTTTTGCGGTTTTTTGTGCCGCTTTCGGAAGGGCTTTTAAAGCATCCGAGAAATACCGTCTTGTATGTGTCCAGCATCCGGCAAAAATAATATCCGGATTTTCCCGATCCAGCTTCCAGTAAGCGGAATAGCCGTCGCAGACAACCACGCCTGCGAAGCCCTTCAAAAATTCTCTTGGGTGGTCTGCTTTTCGGGTACGCTGATATTCGTACAGGATGATCGGCGTGTCTGTGTAGATCTTACCGGTGCGGTAGACCCACATATTATGTGAGTAGTCACATAATATGTGTTATGCGCTGAGTTTTTGAAAATGGCTAAAACCTACAAGAATACTGTATTTCAGCCACTTATTCAAAAAACTCATAGCATAATTATTTATCTTGAATTCTGAATGAAATCGGGTATATCCTGATTTTTTGAATGCGGTTGTCCCAGTGCCTTCGGTATCCTTGTTTCAGCTTTTCTTTCTTTCAATATCTTTGAAACAGATTCTTGATGGACGCGCAGATAGTTCTCTGTGGTCTGAACAGATTCATGGCCCAAAAAGTTTCTTATATATATGAGTGGCACCCCAGCTTCAAGCATGTGAATTGCTTTGCTATGACGGAAACTGTGTGGGGAATAACCTTTTTCCCTAAAGTGATTCGGATTATTGGTTTTAGCCAAAGTTACATACTTGCAGACAAGGTTTCGGATACATGCAGTTGTTATCCGGTCAGACCTCTGGCTTGGAAACAGATGCTCGTTCCTGTCCTCTTTTAAAGTTTTCCCTCTTTCTGCCAGATATCTTTTTATCAGTTTCATGACATCGGAGGAAATGGGGATTTCGCGTGTCTTTTTTCCTTTCCCGTGGATTCGGATAGTGGAAGTTTTAGCAAATGTTATATCGCCAATCATGATGTCACATACTTCCTGTGCCCTTGCACCGGAATCGTAAAGCAGAGCCAGTAACGCAACATCCCGGCTGCCGGACTTACCTTCCGTTGTGGGAATGCCCAATAAAATCCTTATCTCTTCCGCAGAAAAATACGGAATGACTGCTCTGGGAACTTTTGGGGTCTGTGCCACCGAAACTGCATTGTATGCACCGAGGGAAGCTATCTCCCGGCCAGAAGCATATTTCAAAAATGAAGATAATGCCGATATGCGTTGCTTTTGGGAAGCTGCACTATAATTTTTTTCATTTTGGAGCCAGAGCAGATATTCATCCAGGGTCTTTGTGGTGATATCCGAATAGTTAATCCTGTAATGCGGGACACCTTTTATCTCCTTGAAAAACTGGAATAAAGTCACAAATCCATCTGCATTGTATATTACCATGAAAATGTACCCCTGTTCCGGAGGAACGGATACCGGAAGTCCGGGACTATGATACCGCAAGTCCGGAACAGAGATACCGTACTTAGCAGATTGTTACCTGCGAGTTTACTCGCTTAATGCAGGATCTAGTCCGTATACTTCCCGCATGGATCTATAATTCGCCGGATCTGTCGGGATGATGTTGATCTTGTATGCATCATGTTTGATGCGGTCCAAAATTGCTTCCGAAAGAGGGCTGTCATCCCCGCCCAACTGATCGTACCATCCACTGGGATCATACTGGGAACAGAAGATGGTGGATGACCTCCTACGTCTCCTATGGAGTAGTTCCAGAATGTCATGCTGTTCCGATTCTGTAGGCTTCAGCAGAAGCCATTCATCGATGATCAGCAAGACTGGATTGGCATATTTCCCTTGGACTTTCTTATATGTGCCGTCATTGCGTGCCATCTCCAATTCGAGGAGCAGATCCGGAAGACGGATATATTTCGTCTTGTAGCGCTGTTTACAGGCTTCCATCCCGAACGCGCAGGCCAGATAGGTCTTCCCACTCCCGGTAGCTCCTGTGATAAAGAGATTCCTATGCTCTGCGATATATTCACAAGTTGCAAGCCGTTCGATCAGTGGCCGGTTCAGCTTTCGCCCGGAAGTATAATTGATATCGCCTATGTATGCGTCCGGCTGATCAAACCCGGCATTGCAGATCAGACGTTTCAGACTGTTGCTCTTACGGTTGCTGTATTCGATATCCACCAGCATCCCGAAGCAATCCTCAAAAGGAATCTCTTTCATCCGGGGGTCTTCCATCTGGTTACGGAATGCATCTGACATAGAAGTCAGGCGCATTTCAATGAGCTTATCTATGGTTCTTTGTGTAGTCATGATTCCTTACCTCCTGTAGTAATCAGCGCCTCTTGTAAGCGCATGGCTGCTCTTTGCTGGTTCTGTATGGCTGCCAGTTGTCGGCTCTTTGTCCAACTTCTCTGGCTGGTCATTTCCGGTATCAAGGATGTTCTTGATACTCTTATAGCTGGGAGCTGCCGTAAAAGAGAGTGCCTTCCGGCAGGCAGCTTCCAAACGGTCTACAGAATATTTGTCGGCCAGTTTTAAAAGCCCCATACAGCTGCGGTAGGACTGTTGTTCTACACGTTTGGAGGTAAGGACCGCATCTACAACCTGATAGGTACTGGAGCCAATCCGCTCTGCCCATTTGCGGAAACAATCACCGTTCCATTCCAGATATTGCTGGTGGGAAGCCGGCATGTGCTCTGTAACTGTGCTGTATTGTCCCTTGCGGCCGTAAAGCCGGCGATGGGACGCGATCCTGTTATGGTTGTAAAAAATCTTTTATCTGTAACCCTCACATCAACTTTGCGTTTTATATACTCATAAGGGACTGAGTATAGCATTCCGTCAAAAGATATGTGATAATTGAATTGAACGGTGGCTTGTTTCCATTCCGTCAGTTCATATGGGGTAGCAGGTAACGGTGTCAGCAATGGCAGTTCTTCATCGCGGAAGATTTCGTATCGGCTGCCCTCTTTCTTTTGGAAGGGATGGCGGCTGAAGGAGTCAAAGCAGTTTGTTAAGGACTGGATCCGTCAGCTTAGGATCCAGAGGCCATGAAAGGCCCTGCTCTCTTGCGGCCTTCAGTACTTTATTGACTGTTGCTTTAGATGCGCTGCAGCTGAGAGCAATGTTGGTTTGGCTGAGACCTAATCCAGACAGTCGGATGATCTCATGATACTTGGTCATAAGAGGTGACCTCCTTTGAAATGTATTTACGCTTCAAAGCGCATAGATACATTATAAAGGAAATGGTATCATTTAGCTGGAATCTCGGTATCCAATGCCCGGAATGGCGGTATCCACCAAACCGGATTCGCGGTACTGTGCCTCCGGAATGGCGGTTTAAAAAAGACCGGAATACTCATGCATATGAGGAAAGGGTATTTTTAGAACATTTTTTGTTTAGCGGTAAATATAGGCTGAAATATTCCGCAAGCTGCTTTGTAAATAAAGTTTGCTTCATCCCCACACCTCCGGAAAGAGTCCTTTATTGAACTCCTTCATTTTATCCATGATATCCTGGCTGTTTTCTGTTGTCATATGGAGATAATGTTCCGTCCCGTAAAGATTTTCATGCCCCATATATGTAGAAAGTATCGGGATCTCATTGTACATATCTAAGCCGTTATTATCTAACTGGCGGAAAGCTGCCACTGCAAAACTATGGCGGAGACAATGCAGGCAGATATTTCTGGAATGTTTCGGTAGATCTGGTTTCTCTATGCCAATATATTGGATACATTTCAGAAATGCATCCCTTATCCATGAACATGAAATGGGATTCCCGGTTCCGGAAGGAAAAAACCAGTTTTCTTTCTGGGTAAGTCCACTTATTGAATATATCTTTACATTTTCCGTCAGCGTTTTGTGCATAGGAACAATTCTGTCCCGGTTTCCCTTTGCATTTCGCACATGGATAATACCGTATTCCAGATTAACATCTTTCGTCTTCAGTAGCCGTATTTCGTTTAATCGAAATCCACAACCGATATACATTCTCAGCATTACGCTGAAACAAGCAGCATTGTGACGATGTTTTTCAGAAGCAGAAAACACCAGGATATCTGCGGCCTTTGTCAATGCAGCCAGGTCATCTTCATGAAATATATACGGAAAATAATTCTTTCTGCCGATTACTTTCTCCGGTATAAAAGCACCGTGTCCAAGTGATTGCAGATATTTCGCAAACTGTATATAAGTTGAAATATAAATATTCACTGTATTTACACTGAGCTTTTCCGGGAGGGCTGCAATCCAGCCATCAATGATAGATGGTGACAAGCTCTGGCCGCTAAGATTAGCATCCTGTAAATACTGGTCGAGCGAGACAAAAATATGGCGTATTTTTGAAGTTTGATGGCCCTGGCTCTCTCTTAATCCCATATAAGAATTTAATCTTTCCTTTAGGCAGCTTTCAAACCGGATGGGAGTTTTCATCTGTCAATTCACCGCCTTTCCTGGAAATAAGCAATCAGTTCATTGGAAAAACCCAGCACTTCTATAGCGCATTCCCTCAGACGCTCTGCTCCAACACGGATATAATGTCCAGCGACATCGGGAGAAGTCTGGCCTAATACCTGTTGGATTTCCGGATAGCTCTTCCCCTTCGCAAGAAGATGTGACGCCAGACTTGATCTAAGGGCATGGGCACCATGCCTTCTGGAGGACACTTCTATGTCGGACCGTGCAATCGCTCCGGATACAACGGCATAAATTGCCTGTGTGCTTAAAATAGAGGAAAACAGCTTTATTGAAGAACTGCTTCCATGGTCCGATCAATTACCGGAGATCTGTCGGAGCAAATCTAAAACAACTAATATGTAAACCTGACTGCTAGAAATGGCGGTCAAAAAATGGACCAGTACTCATAGTTTACCGTATACTATGTTCAGCACACGGTCCGCGATAAAATCTTTCCTTGTATCGTTACTTTCCACAATCGCACTTATCATATTCTGCGGTACTTTATCATAGTTTGCCAATAACTGTTTTGTATTTTGGGGCAGGTAATACCCCCATATCCGAAACTTGGATTATTATAATGCGTACCAATACGCAAATCTAGACAAATCCCATCAATAATAGCTTTCGTATCTAACCCTTTCATTTCTACGTCCTCCTGGAGAAGTGTTGCAAAAGTATGGGACGTGTTTACCAACTTTTCATCAGCTTTATCGGTGGAAACTACAATACTGATATCCTAATTACTTCTGTCACATCTTTCGCCATCCGCTACCGTAACTCAATAGTTAAAAGCAATAAATCAACTCCCGAAATATTTACTTGCCTGCATATAATTTAAGTGGTAACCTGATAATAACAAATAATAAATCAATGAAAGAGAGCAAAAAACCACATTGGACTTATATCAAATTTTCATCACCCACAACAGAGCCTGGACAGTCCGTGAAGTTATCGGTTTTTCTATACTATTTACCATCGCATTACTGACAGCACTATATTTACTGCACAACAAAAAAATAAAACCATCACAGGCCATATCAGGCTTGCTCCTTCTTCTCTTCCTAGGCATCGTATTCGGCTCCACGGTATTCACCCGCATGCCAATGGAACGGCAATACAACCTGGAACTATTCTGGTCCTGGAAAGCAGTCTTCTTGAACCACAGCCGTGAGATGCTGAAAGAAAATCTGCTAAACTGCATACTATTATTCCCCATGGGCCTATTGCTTCCGGTAACATTTAACCGCAGGCTAAGCTGGTGGAAGGGACTGCTCGCCGGCGTTATTGTTTCAGGTATGATCGAAACTTTCCAATTAATATTCTGCAGAGGATTATTTGAATGGGATGATATAGTCCATAACAGTCTTGGCTGTATGGCTGGATGCATAATAATCAGTACCGTTCTAAAACAGAAAAAATAGTCTGCCGCCTCAACAATTACTGCATTAAATTAAAATAACGCAAAAGAGTGAGTCATGGAGCTGTCAAGCCAACAAGCCATCAATCCAATAAGCTATCAGACCAACAAGCCATCAATCCAATAAGTTGTCAAACCAACAAGCTATCAATCCAATAAACTGTCAAACCAATAAGCCAAGCTGCCAATCCAATAAACCATTAAACCAATAAAGCCAAATCAATAATCCACTAAAACAATCCCCCGCCAAATCAGTACCCCATCAATACACCACACTATCATACAAGGAGAATACCCTATGAACAAACTCTGGAAAAAATTCGACCAACTATCCACCCGATGCTACGAAGATATGATCCAATCCAACCCCACCATGGACAACTGGGATGAAGCATTTTCCGTATTAGTTGAGATCACTGAGGAAGGAAGACAACGAGACAGCAGCTTCGCCCAAGAGATGTACCAGTTAGAGGAGAGCATTGAGTACAAATGCGATGTCAGCGGATGGTTTGAAGATTACATGGACGAGCTTGAGATGTGTGAGAGATATGACGGGCTTCAGTATGTCTGCGAAAAAGTCCTCCAATTATTCCAGTGGAAAGAGGAGAGCCCTTCAGACATTAAATTCCACATTGCATTCGCCATGGCAGGCCAGGGGAAAAACAAGGAAACCCTTGCCTTTTGTGAGGATTGGTATAAAGCAGAGTATGACAATATAGTTGCAGCAACTTCTCTGATCTATGCGCAGACCGCAGTGAAAGATTATCAAGGCGCGGAAGCCGTTGTTAAAAAATTTATCACCAAAGACACGGTTTGTTCGGAGGAAAATGATATTATCTATACCGCAGCTTCCCATTTATACAAGGTTAACGGTAATAAAAAAGAAGAAAAACGCATAAATAAGGCTATTAAAACATATGAGAAAGAACTGGAGGAGTATTTTTTGAGTTTAGATGAAGAAGATCTGGATTTCGATTTAAATCTGGATATCCCAGATGAGGAACTGCCATTTAAATAAAAAACGCATAAAATTACAGAAGATTTCCCACGCACATATAAATAGAGGCATATAAAATGGAAAAAAACAAAAAATCAGTCAAAGCAAATATACTGAATATGCAAGAAGTACAAGCGGCTGCAGAGTGTTTGGCAGAGGACTACATACAATTCTTAAATTATATGGGTAACAATACCGTAAAATTAACCGCAAGAACCATACGTTTGGGAAAGAAGGACTGCTTTGAAATCAACAGTCTGTTCCATTGTGCACCGGAGATATGGCAGGGGGCGGGGCGCACACAGGAATATTATGTGGAAATAGATTATTTTTTCTGTTTTTCAATATATTATGGGATCATCCGTCCATTCAAAAAGGGCAGCAGCTTTTTGGTTGAGATGACCGGAAAAAAAGAACAGTTCTTAAAGATGACCAGTACCCAGCGCTATGGCATTATGCTGACATACATGTTTGGAGAATACCTGTGGAGCGAAAACAGTGATGGCTGCACAAATGATTTTTCCCATGCATTAATGCGTGATGAGTGCATGCCTGTAGATTATTCGCAAATTACAGACATGAGAAGTTTCAAATACATTTACTTAACATTCCCCAGGTTGTTTTCGGTCTTTGGATTTTTGGAAATTAAATGGGTGGAAACATTAGAAAAAGATGATAAAAACGGGATGCACCATATACGTCTGACAAGTCTGGGAATGGATATCTTCCGCTTCATTCGCATCCGAGATCTGTTATCTCTCTGGGATGAGGAAAGGATTCCTTATCTGCTGAACAAGTTTACGGCACTTGGTTCCACCATTGATGACGTAAAAGCGTTTATGCAGCCGGAAAGCACATCCGGTGATGTTACATACATACTGAAAGTGGAGCTGGGGAGCTGCATGAGAAAAATCAGGATAGGCGGCAGGGCAACCCTGGAGGAACTACATGAAGCGATACAGCGGGCAGTTGACTTCGATAATGACCATATGTATTGTTTTACGATAGGATTTGGAAGAACAAAGAAAAGTTATTACCATCCCTATTGTAGAGACAAGGCATATCTGGCAAATGAGGTGTATTTGCAGGAGATACTGCTGTATGAAAAGATGAAGTTTGAATACCTTTTTGATTTTGGAGACTGCTGGAGATTTGAAATTACAGTGGAGAAAATCCTTCCGGAGTATACGGAAAACGCGGGGGTGATCGAACAGAAAGGAAGAAATCCTGAGCAATATTGGGACGAATTTTAGGATACGTTATAAGATGTGCATGCGCCAGAAGCAACCAGATAAGAGAAGTATTCCGGTAGCTGTTCTGCAAGTCTGCGAGTTCCGAGTACTGACCGTCAGAAAGCGTTCAGCGTGCAGGCAAAAATCTCATTGTGAAAACAATTTTGCACGGCTTTTTGCTTGTAAGAGTGAATGTAGTAAGTTACTAAACAGTCACGAATTCTGCAGAATAGGAGTGCTGTACGTGCTGTTACACCATTGTGTACAGCACGCGCAAGCAGCCTGTGAAGGACCTGATATGCTTCAATATTTCCATTTACCAAGCAATTCATCCCGAAGTTCCAGATCATCGATTCCCGTCATATCCGCATATTTAATATCCTCCGGATAATTCTTCATTTGACTCTCCTGTCCTTCCAATATCTTCCCCGGATTATAATGGTCCTTATCATAAACAAGATAGTCATTTACCAGATAAGTAAACACATCTTTAACATCCTGCTTATCATCCTTCCCTTTCACAATACTAACCCCATCCAACGAATACGGTGACCCGGATTCGGGATAAATCATTTTCAAAGGATTTCCATTATTGATCTCCGTTACCACCTGATATGTGAGGGCAGTACCCACAGCACATTCCCCCTGAATCAATAATTTCACCGGACCGGACCCCGACTCAGAGTATTGTTTTACATTCTCATTGAGTTTGTCAAAATAATCTAACGCCTTGTCCTCCCCCCACACATTCCTCAGATTTAGATAAAAATTATATCCTGTGGAACTGGATTTGGGATTCTGGATAGAGATTCTATTCTTAAATTCCGGTTTCAGCAAATCTTCATACGTTTTGGGTTCATCAATCCCATACTTTTCCAGAATTTCCGTATTTACCGCAAACCCTCCGCCATAACTCTCCCATATTAAATACTTTCCATGCTCCGGAAGCATACCCTCTATATAATCCAAATGTGAATACTCCGATACATCGGCCAAAGCATCCTTCATTTTTTCCATATATCCGGTTTCAATCCCCAGCACAATATCTGCATCAGAGCTTTCTTTTTCCGTTTGAACCTTAGCAGCCACCTTTGCTGTAGGCATGTACATGATCTGTACGTTTAACCCCGGAAATTTTTCTGCCAGATGAGCTTTCAGATCATCATTTCTATATTGTTCCAGAGCGGAATAAATCACCAGTGTATTACTATCCTGTTTATTTATGAAAAAATACAATGCTGCGATAACAACCAATAATCCTGCCAATATCTTCTTCATCTTCTAATTCTCCTTCCTTACAAAATACAATTTCAGGAAATAGATCACACCCTTCGCCGCTACATTGATCAGCAGGATCAAAATAGAGATAAATGCAATGGGTTCAATCAGTGACTGAGAATCAAACTGGGGGATCAGAAGGGCCAGAGGCATATTTCTGAAATTTGCCAGGAAGGAAATAGCTGAGATCGTCACCATACAGTTCACAAATATATAGCTGAACATCTCTAAAATCGTCCCCCTTGTGCAGGGCATGTACACATCCATCAGCATCCTCATTTTAGAGATTCCCAGAGAGTATGCAACATCCTCTAGATTACCGTTGAATTTGGATAGTGAATTATAAGCCAGCAAATAAGGTGACGCAAAAAAGTGAGTGATATTCACAGTGATCAATATGGCAATTGTCCCATAAACAAAGCTTCCCTGGAAAAACAGCACATAAGACAAGCCCAAAACAATACCCGGAAACGATAAGGAAACCAGGGAAATCAAATGGATAGCCATGGAAGAAAAGTTCTTCCCTGAACGGGCGGTAACGTATGCCGCATAATATGTAACTAATGTACCTGCTAAAGCCGTTGTCAGCCCGATAAACAGGGAATTCAGCAGATACCCCCCAATCCCCAGATCCATTGACTCCGTTATATTATCAAGCGTAAAACTGAAATCAATCGGATACTGCTTTACAAAACTTAAAATAATAAACGTAACAATAGGCAGACTGATCAAGACAAGTGTCACTGCACATACAATTTTGGCAAAAATATCGCGTTTCTTGTTTTTCTTTATTATATAGGGCTTGGTAACAGTACTGCCTGTACCGGTGTCCTTGTTCATCAAGTCAATGATAAATGCAATGACTGCAGGAATCAGCAGGATGACGCCGATAATTCCCCCTTTTGAATAATCAAGCAGCCCAATGACTTCCCGGTACATATAAACAGGCAGCGTCATCATTTTGCCGCCCACGATCAACGGCACACCATAATCCGTGAATACCACGGTAAACACAGCAAAGAAAGCAGAGATCAGCGGTTTTTTTAGATTGGATAGGGTAATGGCCTGTAACTGCTGTTTTTTTGATAATCCCAGCACATCCGCAATCTCATATACAGTGAAATCTTCATACTGAAAGATATCTGTCAGCATCAGAAATGCCATGGGGCAGGAATACAGTGTTGCCCCGATCACGATACCTGTCAGTCCATACAGGTGAATGTTTATCCCTGTTAAATTAGTGAAAAAACCGTTGTCTCCGAATAACAATGTCAATCCCATACCATGGGAAATAGAGGGGATCAGCATGGGCAGTGTAAAAATAACCGACCACACACCTTTATGCCGGATCCTTGTCCTGTTGACACACCAAGCCAGCAATAATGCCAGACTTACGGATACAATAGTTGTCACAAGAGATGAAATAAAGGAGTTCCATAACATTGGCCCAAACTGCGCACTGGATATAACCTCGCTGATATCTCCGATTGAAATATGGGCTGCCAGGGCAATGATCGGGCAAATAACATGTAATATTAAAAATATGGCCACAACAAGTTTCAGGCCGTGAAAGGTTCTGTTCTTCATACTTCCTCCGTCCTATAATCTGCCGATACATTTTGACAGTGACTCATATTTCTGATTCAAATGACCCACCACAAAGCTTTGGATATATTCATTCGCAGGATTATTGTATATTTCCAGAGGGGTATCCAGTTGTTCAATGGTTCCGGTGCTCATTACCATGATCCTGTCGGAAAGGAAAAATGCTTCCTCCTGGTCATGGGTAATATAAATCATGGTAGAATGGAATTTTCTCTGGATGTCCTTCAGTTCCCGCTTCATGATCTCTTTATTTTCAACATCCAGTGCACTGATGGGTTCATCGAGCAGAACAATGGACGGGTTTAAGGCCAGGGTGCGGGCGATTGCCACTCTCTGCTGCTGGCCTCCGGAGAGATGATGCGGCCTTTTCTTTAACTGGTCACTCATGCCTATCATTTCCAGAGTCCGCTTGGCACGCTGCGTGGCATCTGCTTTTGTTTCAGGCCTGATCTTAAGGGCATATTCCACATTTTCCAATACGGTCATATTGGGGAATAAAGCATAATTTTGAAAGATGATGCCCATTCCTCTTTGGGATGCGGGAAGTTTGCTTATATCTTTTCCATCCAACAGTATTTCACCTGCTGTCTGTGATTCCAGACCAATGAGTATTCTTAATAAGGTTGTCTTACCGCAACCACTGGGGCCCAGGACACTGAGGAATTCTCCTTCTTTTACTACAAATGATAGAGATTTTAAGACTTGTTCTCCATCATATTCTTTTACCAGATTTTTTACTATCAATTTTTCTGCCATATGGTTTTCTCCTTGATATGATAAGCCGTAGATTTTTAATTATGGATTGCTGAAACTCACTATTGTGAGGAAAAATAGAATTACCTGCAGTCTATATCGGGGGTGGAGGCCAATGGTCTTTTAGAGAAAATAGCTGCTGAAGCCGGGTTATTTGTTTTAAAATAAGGGGTGTTTTATGAGCTGACATGATTATATATCCTTTTATTTTTTGTTTCAGTATACCATTTATTACTATTTCATGCTACTGTTATTGCGAATTAGCAAATTAAAGTATAATGTGGGGAGGTAGGTTACCGTGTGTGGAGAAGGCTGAAGTGTGAGATGCGGTCTTGTTATATACTAAAATGTCAGACTTGTAAATAAAAGATTAATATGATAATATATGGTTAAAGTGTATAATAAGAAAGAAATAAAAATCAAAAATATATATAAAATATACAAAAATATATAGGGGATAAGTTCTTGGTGAACAAAATAAACACAAACTTTGAAAAAAATAAGTATATAGCCCATACCATACCCGAAACAGGTGATATACAGTTTATGGAACAGCACTTATTAAATGTAGAAAAACTTTCTGGTGCCAACTGTCCTTTACAGTTAATGAAAAATCTGGCGGTCATTACAGCAATACTGCATGATTCTGGTAAATTCTGTATAGAATTTCAGGAATATATGCAGGCAGTGATGGAATCTAATGGAGCAACTGTAAGGAGAAGAATTGATCATTCTACGGCGGGTGGAAGAATAGCCCTGAATTTATTGCCCGGAACCTTGTCGGCAAAAATGATTAGTATAGCCGTGTACTGCCATCATGGGTTACAAGATTGTATTGATTTGGAATTGGCAGTATCTTTGGAGGAAGAACGACAGAAAAAGGATATAGATTTGCAGACAATCTGCAGCAGATACTTTAAACTTTATCCTGTAGAAAAATTGAAAGAGTACTGCCTGCGGGCGCAGGACGATGTGCAGATATTGAAAGAGGAAATAAAAACTATAGCTAAAAGTGGTGACAGGGTGCGTATTTATGGTACGGAAAATTTTTTTCTGGGAATGTACGAACGCATCTTACTTTCCCTATTAATAGACAGTGACTGGACGGATACTGCTGCGTTTAATCAGCATGTCGATGTCACTTTCAGGAAAACAGCTGATGATACACAGAAAATTTGGAGTCAATGTATCAGGCATTATGAAAACTATCTTACTCAGATGACAAAGAATAAAAAAGACAGCCCTGTTGATAAATACCGACAGGAGATTTCTGAATACTGCAGGAAAACGGCAATCACTTCATGTCGGCTTTATCGTCTTACGGTCCCAACCGGTGCAGGTAAAACACTGAGTAGTCTCAGGTTTGCGCTTTATCATGCTGAAAAGTTTAAAAAGAAGCACATAATTTATGTGGCGCCATACAATTCCGTGTTAGAGCAGAATGCATCTGAAATACGAGAAGCAATCGGAAATCCGGATATTGTTCTGGAACATCACTGTAATGTGGTACAGGAAAATGATGAAGATGAGGAACGTTACAGGCAGTTATCAGAAAGCTGGGATTGCCCGGTTATTGTTACAACGGCAGTACAGCTTCTGAATTCGTTATACTCATCCGGTAAAATGAGTCTCCGAAGAATGCACGTCCTGTGTAATAGCGTGATCATATTTGATGAGGTACAGGCTTTTCCTGTTAAATGTACAGAACTTTTTAATCTTGCAGTTAATTTTCTAACTTCATTTTGTGGCACGACAGTTGTTTTGTGCTCCGCAACACAGCCTTCTTTAGCCAAGATACCTCAAAATAGAGTTTTTGAATCAAAAGAAATGATAGAAGATCCCTCAATATATGCACAGGCATTTAAGAGGACAAATATTATTGATAAGACGCAACTGAAAAGTGGTGGACTTGAAGTTGAAGATTTATTGGATTTTGTTGGTGAACTAATACCGAAACAAAATAAGATTTTAATAATAGTTAACACAAAGCCATGTGCAAAAGAAGTGTTTAAAGGTTTGAAAGAACGATATGGGGGACAGCAGCATCATTATTTATTTCATTTAAGTGCGAATATGTGCCCGGTTAATAGGAAATCTGTTTTAGGCAATATTAAGAAGAAATTAGATGAAAAGAAAAGTGAAGAAGATACCGTTATCTGTGTCAGCACACAGTTAGTGGAAGCCGGCGTTGATTTCTCCTTTAAATGTGTAATACGTTCAATGGCAGGTCTGGATAATATTATTCAAGCAGCGGGCAGATGCAACAGACATAGGGAAAGGGATAGAGGGGATGTATATATAGTAAAAATGTCACAAAAGGCAGAAAACCTTTCCAGAAACAGAGATATCAGAGATGCACAGACTGCAATGGAGGAGGTTCTGTATCAATTCAACAGCCATGCTGAAATCTTTTCTGATGATTTAAGTTCACGGGAAGCAGTTACTTACTATTATAACAGGTACTATCTGAAAAAAGTTGGTGTGGAGACAAATTTCCCGGCTTCTGTAAATGGAATACAAACCACATTGGTAGAATTATTGTCAAATAATCTGATAGGGTATAATCGTTATGAAGCGGCTCACAAAAATGAACCTGTTAAAAGAAGTAAAATGTTAAACCAGGCATTTAAAACCGCAGGAGATATATTCGAGGTGATTGATGAAGATGGGAAAGTAAAGGTAGTTGCAGCTTATGATGACACAGCAAAAAACATACTGAATCAATTGGAAAACCCTTATATTGATGCGGTTAGCCGTAGAAGAAATCTAAGAGCGATTCAGGGATATACGGTTGGGATTTCAATGGCTATGAAAGATAGGTTAGGGAGAGCGGTCAGTAATATTTGCGAGGGTAGGATTCTCGTGTTGAGCGATGATTATTATGATGAAGAGACCGGGGTTTTAGAGAATCCCAGATTAAAGAATATGTTCATGTAAGAATCAGGAGGTGAGATCATGGAGAAATTCAGGAACACTGTGGAATTTCAGGTGAGCGGTGACTATGCATTGTTTTCTAATCCGGTTATGCGTGTAGGTGGAGAAAAATGCAGTTATCACATACCTACATACGAGGCATTAAAGGGGATTCTTCAAAGTATTTATTGGAAGCCTACGTTGGTTTGGATCATAGACGCAGTGCGGGTTATGAACGGGATACAGACAGAAACGAAGGGGGTAAGGCCAATTGCATATAATGGGGGTAATGACCTGGCATATTACACATATTTAAAAAATGTGTCTTATCAGGTGAGGGCACATTTTGAGTGGAATGAAAATAGAGAAGAGCTGATTCATGACAGAAATGAAAACAAACATCATAATATTGCAAAGCGTATGATTAAGCGAGGCGGAAGAAGAGATATATTTTTAGGAACACGTGAATGTCAGGGATTTGTCCGGGAATGTGCATTTGGAGATGGAGAAAGTTATTATGATGATATGACAGGTGAGGTGGCATATGGTTTCATGTATCATGGGATAACCTACGCAGATGAGGCGGTACTGGAAGAAGACAAGGGGAATATGACAGTACGTTTTTGGAATCCTGTAATGAAGAAAGGGGGAATAATTGAATTCCAGCGTCCGGAAAAATGTACGATAAAACGATATATTAAGCAAATGGATATAAAGCCATTTGGTGAAGGCGAGTTCACTGGATTAAAGGAATTTGAAGAGGAGGAAAGTGCTTGGATTGGGTAAGTGAGTTATGTGATTTATATGAGAAAAATAAATATTTAGCGGGCGAAATGCGGTATAAAGAACAGATAAGAAAAAATGGAGTGGAAAAAACCCCACTGGTTCTTCTCCCTCCTTTTCATACTACGGTAACGGCACAGATTACGGTGACAATAAGCGAAAATGGTGAGTTTCAAGATGCAAAACTTGTGGAAAACGAGGACAAACTTACAATTATACCAGTTACAGAGAATTCAGGCAGCAGGACTTCAACAGTAGTACCCCATCCCTTATGTGATAATATTAAATATTTGTCAGGTGATTACAAAGATTATTGCATAGAGGGCACTAAGAACGCTGAAGAGTGCTATCAGCTATATATTGAAGCCTTAAGAAGGTGGCATATCTCACCCTATTCCCATAAGAAGGTAGATGCATTATATCTGTATTTGAGTAAGAAGTGTCTGATCCACGATTTGGTGGACGCCGGTGTGCTGAAGCTGGGAGAGAACGGAAAACTATCTGGATCGGTTAAAATACAGGGGATTGAGCAGGATAAGTCATTTGTACGATTTCGTATATTGGAAGGGTATCAAGAGAATGAGGATATCCTGTCTGATACAACAGGTAAATATTATTCAGAATGCTGGTTGGACCGTACTCTGCAGGAGAGCTTTATTAATTATTATCGTTCTTTAATGACAGAAAAAGACATCTGTTATTTGTCAGGCAATACTGAACAGCCAACCTATTTACACTCTAAGAAGATTAGAAATGAGGGCGATAACTCTAAATTGATTTCTTCTAATGATAAGGATTATTATACTTTTCGTGGGAGGTTTCATAATAAGGAGCAGGCGTTTGCTATTGGCAACGAAACATCCCA
Organism: Blautia hominis; assembly: GCA_002270465.1. Taxonomy (GTDB): domain Bacteria; phylum Bacillota; class Clostridia; order Lachnospirales; family Lachnospiraceae; genus Blautia; species Blautia hominis. Next base: position 55,655 of record NQOF01000005.1, on the reverse strand, counting down.
GAAGGTACATAATGCTCTAAAATGGATCATCAGAAGACAGGGGAAAAACATAGATACATTTTGCATTGTTTCGTGGGAATCCGATTTGTGTCCAATGCCGGCGTGGGATTTGGATACAGATTCAATTTGCAGTCAGTACGAAGAGGATTGGGGCGAGGAGGAGGAAGGGATTCCGGTATGGGATGGCAATCAAGCAGGAGCTCTTCGATTTAATGCTGCACTGCTTGGATACCGACGAAAACCCGGGAATATGTCACGTATGGTACTAATGGCATTTGATGCGGCAACCACGGGCCGCCTTGCGCTGGTGGAGTACAAGAGCCTGGAAACATCACGATATCTGGATAATATAAAATATTGGCATAGAGAGTGTGAATGGCTGCATTTGAAGCTTAAAGATGGTGGGGCTTATTACTATAAAGGGATGGCAGGTGTGAAAGAAATTGCCGACATAATTTATGGTACAGAGCAGAATGGGATACTTTCTCTGGGAAATAAAAGTAAGTTATATGGTCAGATTTACAGGCGTTTGATTCCTTGCATATGGGACCGGATGGATGTGCCGTTCGATATGGTAGATCTTGCGGTATCCAGAGCGTCATCACCTGTATCCTATGAAAAGAGGTACAATTGGGAGCGTACATTATCACTAGCATGCTCTCTTGTTAAAAAGAAGAGAAAGCAGCAAAATCCAAAGGAGGTATGGACATTGGCATTGAATAAAAAAAGCCGGGACAGAAATTATTTATATGGAAGGTTGTTGGCAGTTGCGGACCGGGTAGAATATAGGACATTTGATAAAAGGGACAGGGATGCGAACAGGGAAACCAATGCCAGAAGGTATATGAGTATGTTTTCACAGCGGCCATATGAGACATGGAAGATAATAGAGGAGAGTTTAGCACCATATTTTCCTAAATTAAAGTATCAAGAGAAAATTTATTATTGCAAACAGTTAGAAGAAATTTGTGAATTGTTTGATGAGGAAACTTTTAAGGATAACAGTAAATTAGACGGGCTTTATTTGTTGGGATTTCATAGTGAGTCCTATGAGCTGAGAAATAAGGAAGCGGATAAAGAGCATGATATTATCAGTGAGGAGGAATGAGAGTATGAGCGATTTAATGGGAAAAGTTGATTTTGCACTATTTATTTCAGCGTTAAATGCAAATCCTAATGGCGATCCGTTAAATGGAAACAGGCCGCGTGTAAATTTAGATGGATATGGTGAGATTTCGGATGTATGTATTAAGAGAAAAATCAGAAATCGTTTACAGGATTTGGGAGAACGGATTTTTGTACAGTCGGATGACCGTTCCGATGATTCCTACACTAGTTTGAAGGATAGAGCAGAGGGGTGTAGAGAACTTAAGGCTGAAATGGATAAAAAGAAAAAGGCAAACCGTGACACATTTGCGAAAATTGCATGCAGGGAATGGATAGATGTGCGGAGTTTTGGTCAGGTGTTCGCCTTTAAGGGGGAGGATGTATCAGTAGGGGTCAGAGGCCCTGTGTCTATACATCAGGCTGTTAGTCTTTCTCCTGTGGATGTAATTAGTATGCAGATAACAAAAAGTGTAAATAGTGAATCCGGCAAAGACAGCAAAGCATCAGATACAATGGGAACAAAACATAGAGTGGGATTTGGTGTATATAAAGTTCAGGGAAGTATCAATGTACAGCTTGCTGAAAAAACAGGATTTACACATGAAGATGCACAGTTATTAAAAGAAGCATTAAAGACGTTGTTTGAAAATGATGCATCATCTGCCAGACCGGAAGGCAGCATGGAGGTCTGCAAACTTTATTGGTGGCAGCATAAAGATAAGACACCGGCTGTTTCTTCTGGAAAAATACAGAGGGCATTCAGGATTGAGAAAGTGGAACATCCAAAGTCATTTGAAGATTATGAGATCCATTGGGAACCTTTGGAATGTGTTGAACCGGAGGTGTATGATTTTGTATGATGAGGATAATTTCCTGCAGTTGTCCGGTGTACAGCATTTTGCATTTTGCAGAAGGCAGTGGGCTTTGGCATACATAGAACTTCAATGGCAGGAAAATATTCGTACTGCGGAAGGCAGGATTCTGCATGAAAAAGCCCATGATGTGAGCGCTAAGGAAAAGAGAGGGGAATTAATTGTTTCAAGAGCAATGCCCGTCCATTCACGAGTGTTGGGCATCAGTGGTGAATGTGATGTAGTGGAATTCCACAAAAGTCAGGAGGGTATCACATTATCTGGTAAGGATGGGAAATATATCGTCATACCTATAGAATATAAACGTGGTGAGCCAAAGGCAAATGATGCAGATAAAATGCAGCTAATGGCTCAGGCGCTCTGCCTGGAAGAAATGTTGTACTGTGAGATTCCTATGGGCTATTTATTTTACGGTGAAATACGCCGGAGAGAAAGAGTGGAGTTTAGCGAAGAGCTAAGAGAAAAAACAAAAAGTGCTTTCGCTGAAATGCATCAGTATTATGAGCGTGGGTATACACCGAAAGTAAAGCGTACCAAGAGTTGCAATGCTTGTTCTTTGAAAGATATTTGTCTTCCGGTCTTAAATAAAGGGAAATCTGCAGCGGATTATATAATAAAAAATATTTCGGAGGTGGAAGACGGATGAAAAGGCTGTTGAATACCTTGTATGTAACTTCTAATAACCGTTATCTGTCCCTGGATGGGGAAAATATAGTTGTTTTAGAGGAACAAAAAGAAATTGGTCGTGTACCTCTCCATAATCTTGAATCTATTGTAACCTTCGGATATACGGGAGCAAGCCCGGCCCTTATGGGAGCATGTGCTAAAAAGAATATCGATTTATGTTTTATGTCCGGAAACGGAAGGTTTCTTGCGCGGGTTTCGGGTGAAGTGCGTGGAAATGTTCTATTAAGAAAACAGCAGTATAAGATAAGCGGAGATAAGGAGCAAAGTCTTTGTATTGCAAGAGATTTTATTACAGGCAAGATATATAATTCCAGATGGGTATTAGAAAGGGCGTCTAGGGACTATTCTCTAAGGCTGGATTCTATATTGCTGAAGAAAAAATCTTCCATGCTGGCGGATAGGCTTCATGCTGTGAGAAAATGTAAGAGTGCGTCAGAATTATTAGGAATAGAAGGAGAAGCCGCTTCCCTATATTTTTCGGCTTTCGATGATTTGATCCTTCAGCAAAAGGAGGACTTTTACTTTAAAGGAAGAAATAAAAGGCCGCCGCTTGACCGTGTCAATGCGATGCTTTCTTTTACATACTCTCTTCTTGCCGGGATGTGCGGATCTGCTTTAGAATCAGTCGGTTTAGACCCATATGTTGGGTTTATGCATACAGACAGACCAGGCAGAATGTCATTAGCTTTAGATTTGATGGAAGAATTCCGTAGTGTGATGGCGGACCGTTTTGTTCTTACATTAATAAATAAACGTATTGTAAAAAAGGAAGGATTTATTCAAAAGGAAAATGGAGCGGTAGTGTTGGACGAAGAAACCAGGAAAACTTTTTTATCTGCCTGGCAGGCTAAAAAACAAGAAATGATCAAACATCCGTTTTGGGAGGAAAAAATTGAATGGGGAATGGCTCCGTATGTTCAAGCTTTGTTGCTTGCACGCTATATAAGAGGCGATTTAGATGAATACCCTCCGTTTTTTTGGAAGTAGGTGATATGAATGTTAGTTCTTATTACATATGATGTAAATACAGAAACAGATGCAGGGAAAAGAAGACTTAGAAAGGTGGCTAAACAGTGTGTTAATTATGGAAGAAGAGTACAGAACTCAGTTTTTGAGTGTATTCTTGACAATGCGCAATGTGTTTCTTTAAAAGCTGTTTTAGAAGGAATTATTGATAAGGAGGTTGATAGTCTCAGATTTTATTATCTAGGAAATAACTATAAGACTAAAGTGGAACATTTTGGTGTGGATAGGGGAACTGCGGCTGATTCGACTTTGATTTTTTAGTGCGAATCCCAAGCAGACAGAAAAATCCTGGGTCATTCGCACCGATGAATGTGTCAAAAAGTGGATGGCTTGTATAACGGTTCATAAATAGTAACGTTTTTATTATCATGATAATAAGAAAATTGGTGTTTTTATACAAAAACATCAGAGGAAAAGTAGATATTTTTGCTGTCACCACCTTCGCGGTGGTGTGGATTGAAATATGTGGAGAATGGAAAAGGTATTGTCCACTATAGTCACCACCTTCGCGGTGGTGTGGATTGAAATCTTTTGTACTCGGTCTGGCAGGACCTGTACTTAGGTCACCACCTTCGCGGTGGTGTGGATTGAAATGCCACACTGGTATGTTGCACCGCCGTAACGGTGCTGTCACCACCTTCGCGGTGGTGTGGATTGAAATACAGGATTCCATGTCTTACACACCACTCTGTCTGTCACCACCTTCGCGGTGGTGTGGATTGAAATAACACAGGAAGGTCTTATGTTTGACGGAGATTTTGTCACCACCTTCGCGGTGGTGTGGATTGAAATAAGTATGTAGAGCAGTATGAAGATTACCTAACCGTCACCACCTTCGCGGTGGTGTGGATTGAAATAAAATTTTAACGATTCTATTACGAACAACTTCGGTCACCACCTTCGCGGTGGTGTGGATTGAAATGCGCTGTCCTGGTAATTGCAGCGCAGATTTCCCGTCACCACCTTCGCGGTGGTGTGGATTGAAATATGTTCCTTGATCCAGTCCTCCACGACATATATAGTCACCACCTTCGCGGTGGTGTGGATTGAAATGATGAAGAATGCGCAATAAATGATTTCATCAATAGTCACCACCTTCGCGGTGGTGTGGATTGAAATATGAGTACAGTTATACTCATATTTACGTTGGGCGTCACCACCTTCGCGGTGGTGTGGATTGAAATGTCATCATTCTTACAATTACACTACTGTTCATTCGTCACCACCTTCGCGGTGGTGTGGATTGAAATGGATTCATACCTTCAAGAGTCGAATTTAAGACCCGTCACCACCTTCGCGGTGGTGTGGATTGAAATAAAGCAACAACCGGTACTATAGCCAGCGGCAATAGTCACCACCTTCGCGGTGGTGTGGATTGAAATGATCTCTGCAGAGGTGGAGCGTGCGACAGGCCAGGGTCACCACCTTCGCGGTGGTGTGGATTGAAATTCCTCACAATCTTTTTCATTGCATGATTACTTGTCACCACCTTCGCGGTGGTGTGGATTGAAATATTTCAGGATAGAGAATACATACCGTTAGAGGACGCGTCACCACCTTCGCGGTGGTGTGGATTGAAATGTAGCCATATCCACGGCTTTCTCGTATGTCACAGCGTCACCACCTTCGCGGTGGTGTGGATTGAAATGTACCAATGCCCGAGACTGACCCTACAACGGCGCCGTCACCACCTTCGAGTTGTGGGAGTGAAATATTGACATCTTCTTTTAATCCTCTTATAATGAGGGGCATCCTCCTCGCGTTAGTGTGGATTGAAACATTTAAATGTAGGGTATACTGTGATTGAAAACGAAAGTCACCTTCCTCACGCTGGTGTGGATTGAAATGTTCTATTGCTTATTTCATGGTACAATACACTCTCGTCACCACCTTCGCGGTGGTGTGGATTGAAATACATAATGAATCCATTGGCATCTAGCGAGGATTAAGGGGAATTGAAGAAAATATGACTAAGTGAACCTGATTTTTCAGAAAGGGGCGTGCAGAAGAAATGAATACCAAAATTAAAAAGAAACTCCCTATTGGTATAGAGAGTTTTGAGAAAATTCGCATAGAAGATTTTTACTATATTGATAAGACCGGTTTAATTAAAGCCCTACTTTATAATTGGGGAGAAGTTAATCTTTTTACACGACCCAGACGTTTTGGAAAATCTCTTAATATGAGTATGTTAAAAAGTTTTTTTGAAATAAACACCGATAAGGAGTATAAAAAAAATTTGTTTGAAGGGTTAGACATTGCAAATGATACGGACTTATGCAAGACGTATATGGGAAAATTTCCGGTCATTTCAATCAGTTTAAAAGGTGTAAATGGAACTGATTTTTCGGCTGCACGCTCTATGATGAGTTCAATCATCGGAAATGAGGCTTTGAGATTCTACTTTTTGTCAGAAAGTCCCAAATTAAACGAAAAGGAAATAAAATTATTTAATCAACTGACAGAGGTTGATGAAAGTAACCGTGAAGGTTTTATTATGTCAGATACAGTGCTGACAAGTAGTCTAAAGATTCTATCTATGCTGCTCCAAAAACATTACGAAAAAAAGGTTATAATACTGATTGATGAGTATGATGTCCCTTTGGCTAAGGCCTTTGACAACGGTTATTATGACGAGATGGTGATGTTGATACGAAACTTGTTTGAGCAGGTATTGAAAACGAATGACAGCCTGCAGTTTGCTGTATTAACCGGATGTCTGCGGGTATCAAAAGAAAGCATATTTACAGGGTTAAATAATTTGAAAGTCCTCTCTATCACTGATGTACGATTTGATGAGTATTTTGGATTTACAGATAAGGAAGTGCAGGATCTCTTAAAATACTACGAACTGACCGAATTTTATGGCATAGTGAAAGATTGGTATGATGGGTACCGCTTTGGAAATGTGCATATTTACTGTCCTTGGGATGTAATATGTTATTGTGATGAACTTAGATTTGATCCCAAAGCACTGCCAAAGGATTATTGGTCGAACACTAGCAGTAATGAGGCTGTCAGACATTTTATAGAAAATGCTGAAACTAATACAACAAAGCGTGAAATAGAACGCCTTGTAGAAGGTGATATAATCAAAAAAGAGATCCGTCGGGAACTGACTTACCGGGAGCTATATAATAACGCGGAAAACATTTGGAGTGTTTTGTACACAACAGGCTATCTGACACAACAGGGAGAACCTGATGGAGATATATTTCCACTTGTAATTCCAAATCAGGAAGTCAGAAAGATATTTACAAAGCAGATTACAGATTGGTTTCAGGATACAGTTAGGAAAGACGGAGCAGCATTAAATGCATTTTGTGAAGCATTTGAAAAAGGCGATGCAGCTGAAGTGGAAAAACAGTTTAATTCCTATCTGAGAAAGACCATCAGCATCCGGGAGACTTTTGTTAAAAAGGACAGGAAAGAAAACTTTTATCATGGAATTCTTCTGGGTCTGCTTAGCTTTAAGGGGAATTGGAATGTATGGTCTAATCGTGAATCCGGTGAGGGTTATAGCGATATCCTCGTAGAAATTGAAGATAAAGACATGGGGATTGTAGTTGAAGTAAAATATTCAGATGACGAAAATCTTGAAGCTGTGTGCAGACATGCGCTGAAGCAAATAAATGATAAAAATTATCCTAAGGAGCTTCAGCAGCTAGGTTTAAACCATATATTGAAATTTGGAATAGCGTGCTATAAAAAAAGATGCAAAGTGATCAGTTTAAGGTAACAGTTCAGACAGGTCTGCGCATTTACTGCGCTGACCGTATGAAAAAGTAGTGCCAGTTTTATCCAGCCCATCGCAAAGCGATTTTTAATGGCTGGATGCGTAACGGTTCAGCTTGTCTGAACTGTTACAGTTTAAGAGAAAGCTGATTATAATCAAAACAATATTTTTTTCTTAATCTGTTAGGAGAGGCATGGGATTAGTCAAATCATATGTAAACAGATAAATCGGACCGGAGGAGTGCGTTTGAAAACCCCTCCGGTTTTATTCCCATCTTGCCTGAAAACTAAACTGAACCGGATATATCGATTCAATTTCTTTTCGTAACCTTACCAACTTTTTCCCATTTCCATTTCCACCTCCCCGTCAAATACCACCCAAACGATATCACATAATTAGCCACCCACCCCATAGGCACAGCCATCCACGCAACCTGAATCCCATACACTGGCGCAAACACATTCGTCACGATCACCCGAATAGACAGATTCACCAGATTAGCCACTGTAAATGCTTTCACATCCCCAGCCCCCCGCAGCAGACCATCTGTGGAGGCTTTCAATCCGATCAAAGCGTAAAAGAACGAAAGAAATTTCACATAATCCAGTCCTGTCTGAAAAGCGACACTCCCATTTCCGGCATCTAAAAATGCTGAGACAAACACATTCCCAAACAGCTGATAAAGAACACAAAGAAACGCCCCGGCGCTCAGAACCGTCACATAGCACATCCGATAGCCCTTCTTCACCCGCTCCAATTGCCCTGCACCGACATTTTGGGCCGTAAATGTGGACATGGCGTTTCCCATTGCCAGCATAGGCACAATACTGATGGATTCAATCCGCATTCCTGCAGAATAACCCGCCAGCACAGAAGCCCCGAAGCTGTTCACCACGGACTGGACCAACAAAATCCCAATCTGCACAATAGACTGCTGTATTATGGAAGGAACCGCGATCCGCACCATGGAAACCATCAGCCCCCCGTCATACAGCCGACAAGGCTCATCCGTTTCATATTTCTTCAATTTCCGAAGAAGCAGTCCAAATGATATAACAGCTGACACCCCCTGGGCAATCAACGTTCCCACCGCAACCCCTCTCACCCCTTGCTGAAGTTGGATGACAAACACCATATCCAGAAAGATATTCAAAAGAGAGGAAAATATCAGCAGATAAAGCGGCGTCCTGGAATCGCCCAGCGCATTGAAAATAGATGCCTCTACATTATACATAAACAAAAACGGCAGCCCGGCAAAATAAATCGCCAGATACAGCGCTGCATCTGAAAACACCTCTTGGGGCGTATTCACCCACCCCAGAATCCTGTGATTCAAGAAAAGTCCCAGAGCCCCCAGACAAATACTCACCACCAAAAAGTTGATCAATGTGGTGAAAACAGCTGTCTTCATCTTACTTTTTTGCCCTGCGCCAAGACATTGTGAAATGATCACAGAACTTCCAATTCCTCCGCCGATGGCAATGGCAATAAATACATTCGTGATCGCATAAGAAGCTCCAACAGCGGCAAGCGCCCGCTCCCCGACGAAATTACCCACGATCACAGAATCCGCAATATTATAAAACTGCTGAAAAAGATTCCCGAAAATCATAGGCAGAGCAAAAAGCAGCAGTGAACGCCCTGGCGGATCGGTCAGCATATTGTATGATTTTTTCCTCATAATTCCTTTGTCCCTCTCTTTTACGGCATTTTCCTTCTGTTAAAATTCAGAAACGCTGCCCCGGTATTCCTTCTATAATAATAGAATAACCGAAACAGCGTTTTTTACGATAAACTGCAGCATAAACTATAAAATTTAATTTTAGAAGTTTTCTCTGTGTTCCTTCAACATATTTAAAATAGTTTCCTGTGTATATGCTCCCAGACGTTTCTTATCTTCCTTTGACAGCTGGTCTGGATAAATCGGTTTTCCGTATTCCACAATCACTTTAGCCGGCTTGATCTTTGGAAAATGAGCCTCAAAAATCTCAGCCGAATTGGTGATCGCAATGGGAATAATAGGACAGCCCGATTTTGTGGCAATCTTAAAGCTTCCTTCATGGAAGGGCAGCATCTCCAGTTCACTTTCATTTTTATTTCTGGTTCCCTCTGGGAAAATACAGATGGAAATACCATTTTTCGCTTTGTCAATAGCAGTCAGAATGGTTTTCATACCAGCTTTGATATCCTTTCTGTCCAAAAACAGACAATGCAGATATTTCATCCAGTTAGACAGCAGAAGGATTGGCTCCATTTCCTTTTTGGCAACATATCCCGTCAGATCCGGGCACATGACATAAGTGAGAAGAATATCAAAAAAACTTCTATGATTTCCTATGTAGAGCACAGCTGTGTCATTGGGAACATTTTCATGGCCTATGATCTGAATATCAGAGCCCGTAATTTTAAGGACACATCTAAAAACAGCCTGGACAATACGAAGAGAACTGATATCCTTTGCTCTCCGGCTGCATTTGCCAATCACCCACTCGACCAACAGAATAGGAATGGATAAAATAAGAAATCCTACAACTACAATACATACGAGAATAAAGCGGAACATAACACTCACCTTTCTATACCGTTTGGTATATGTTATTGGATAAGAAACCAGATATGCTGTGTGCATACCTGGCCGGTAATTTTATATATTATATGACACGTTTCCTATGCCAAAAGGTGTGGGAGCCATTCACAGCACATTTTGCTGTGCCATGCTGCTGTCATTACACCAATAGCTGGAACTCCTTATATTATACGGAAAACACGAAGGGGATGCAAGCCATATTTACCTATATAACGTGGAAAATATATCACTACACCCCTAAAAGACACACCATTTTCTTTTGATACAAACATTCTTGTTATTCTAACGAAAATCCTCGCAAAAAATCGTCAATATATTCCATATTATTTTCTTTACAAAGAAGATTTCCTGTAGTAAGTTATGTATTATATCGCTGATTTTAGGGGGCTTAGAGGAAAATGGAAAAGACCGGAGTGATGAAAAAATTCATCGGAAACAAAAATTTTTATAAGATGATCCTGGCAATAGCTGTACCTATTATGATACAGAACGGCATCACCAATTTCGTGAGCCTTCTGGACAATATCATGGTAGGAAGGATCGGCACAGAGCAGATGTCAGGTGCAGCCATTGTAAACCAGCTCATTTTTGTCTATAACCTCTGCATCTTCGGAGGTGTGTCAGGGGCAGGTATATTTACTGCGCAGTATTTCGGGCAGAAGGACAACGAAGGAATCCGCAATACTTTCCGTTATAAAATATGGATGGCTCTGATTTTAACAGTGGGGACTGTTATCGTTTTCCTTATTGGAGGCGAGCAGCTCATCAGCATGTACCTTCACGGTGAGGGCAGTGCAGAGAATCTGGCGGCTACACTTATCTACGGGAAACAATACCTTTACATTATGCTTATAGGACTCCCGCCGTTTATGATGGTCCAGGTATACGCAAGTACGCTGCGTGAATGCGGAGAGACCGTTGTACCCATGAAAGCCGGTATCACAGCCGTAATCATTAACCTGGTGTTTAACTACATATTAATTTACGGAAAATTCGGTTTTCCGGAACTGGGTGTCCAGGGTGCAGCTATAGCAACCGTACTGTCCAGATATGTGGAGGCAGCTATAGTCATCCATTGGACCCACAAACACAAAGAAATAAACCAATACATTGAAGGCCTGTACAGTACCCTGAAGGTCCCTGCGCTGTTGACTAAAAAGATTCTCATCAAAGGAACCCCTCTTCTTCTGAACGAGGCCCTTTGGGCTGCCGGAATGGCCATGCTGACACAATGCTATTCTATCCGGGGACTTAATGTAGTTGCGGCCCTGAACATTGCCAACACCATCAACAATGTATTCAATATTGTATTTATAGCTCTTGGAGATTCCGTGGCCATTGTAGTGGGTCAGCTTCTGGGAGCCGGCAAAATGAAAGAAGCCCGGGATACAGATACAAAGATGATCGCATTTTCTGTATTTTGCTGTACCGGTGTTGCGCTGCTCATGCTGCTCCTAGCACCCCTGTTCCCCATGCTTTACAACACCAACCAGGAAGCCAGGGAGCTTGCAAAATACTTCATCATGGCAACCGCAGTCTTCATGCCCCAAAATGCCTTCCTCCACGCAGCCTACTTCACCCTACGGTCCGGCGGAAAAACCATTGTCACCTTCCTGTTTGACAGTGTGTTCATCTGGTGCGTAAGCGTAACCATAGCCTTCACCCTAAGCCACCACACACTACTTCCGGTAGTTGCCATCTACATTCTGGTACAAATGGGGGATATGGTGAAATGCCTCATAGGCTTCATACTAGTAAAAAAAGGCGTATGGCTGCAAAATATAGTAGCCAATTGATCCCCACCCAACAACACCCTTGAAACATACATCCCTAGAGCTGCCACACGAAGCAAGTCCCACATAGCAACCCGTGCAACACTTTCCAAAACGCACCCAGCTATAAACACCTTCGTCCGGCAGCTCCATTTCCCTAAATTCATAATTTCCCATTAACTGTTTCATCCCTTAACATCCACAACCAAGATCATAAAGCACCACCTTATACCATAGAATCCTACATTCCACTCAACAATCCCTCAAGCAGACTTTTTCACAGCAACGCAATCACCACACAAATGAATAAATTATCTGCTACATATTCCACAACCCAAAACAATAAAGTATTCATCACTTAATATCCACCAATTCAAAAACACCTCCCATACCACTATAACTTAAAAACAACTTCCAAAAACTATACCCTCAAGCTGTAACCATAATCTGAATTCCCCAAATCGTATTCTAAAGCTGTACTCACAAACTGAGTTTCCGAAAATGTATGCCTAAGCTGTACTCACAAACTGAGTTTCCGAAAATGTATGCCTAAGCTGTACTCACAAACTGAGTTTCCGAAAATGTATGCCTAAGCTGTACTCACAAACTGAGTTTCCGAAAATGTATGCCTAAAGCTGTACTCACAAACTGAGTTTCCAAAAATGTATGCCTAAAGCTGTACTCACAAACTGAGTTTCCGAAAATGTGTTTCTAAAGCTGTACTCACAAACTGAGTTTCCGAAAATGCATTCCTAAAGCTGTATTCACAAGCTGAATTACCAAAATCGTACTCCTAAAGTTGCACTCGCAAGAAGAGTTCCCAAATCCGCATCCCTAAAATTGTATTTCAAAAGCTTTATTCTCAAAGCCACATCCCAAAATCAACGTCACTAAATCCGCATCCAAAAAGCCAGATCTCAAAGCCACAACCAAGCCCATCCAACGCAACACATCACGCCAAAACATGAAGTTTTCATCAAAACCAGGGGGAACAGGGCAGGGCGGGCATAAGTCCCAGGAGTGATGTTTCAGAGGAGCGGACAGGAGATCCACCTGCCCCAGACACTTAGCGAGGAACCCACTGGTGACGAGCTTAGTGACTGGGAGCAGGTTAGCTTCTGTCCAGCGGAACGCTTCACTCCTGGGACTTATGCCCGCCCTGCCCTGTTCCCCCGTCCGCCTTCAAAAAAATCCCCCAATCCCCAATCCCCTGTCCCCCCGTCCGCCTTCAAAGAAATTCCCAATTCCCCAATCCCTCATTTCAAAAAAATTCCCTGTCATATTACATCCCCCCTCCACATACACTATTGCTAAGAGCACCAAAAACCAAAGGCGGCACCCCAACATTGAAAAAATTAATCCTAACACTATGTTTCATCTGCCTCCTGACCCTCCCCCTGGCCTCCTGCAGCATAGAAAAAGTCAAAGCCCAGGACGGAGTCAAGCCAGAGTACACAGTGATGAAGGAAGAGGATTTCCCTGATAAAGTCAAGGAACTGATAGAAGAAAACAAAGAATCAGAATTCCAGCTTACATATCAGGACGGTTCCTACCTATACCTTCTCAAAGGCTATGGCAAACAAGAGACAGGAGGATACAGTATCCAAATTGAGGACTTGTCCCTGTGGGACAATGCAATCCATCTACAGACCACCCTAATAGGGCCGGAGGAGGACAAAGACCTAAAAGACGAGCCAACCTATCCATATCTGGTGGTAAAAATGAAATACCGGGAAGAGCCGGTAATTTTTGAATAGAAAAGAGGGCTTATTGTGGAATTAATAACAAAACAGATGCGTATGATGCATACAAAATGTGAAGCTGTCAGCCAGATTACTTTTGACGAAGATTTAAATGTGCCGGATATCAAACCCGATGTAGGTCGTATGATACAGAAAAAAGGTGAGATTCACATAGACGATGTACAGATATCAGAAGGCCACGCCTTTCTCACAGGCGCATTGATGGTCTATCTCCTCTATGTCAGCGACAGCGAGGAACGCAAGATCCAGAGTCTTCTCGGCACCCTTCCCATAGGGGAGACCATGCACCTGGAGGGCCTGGAAAACGGTGACAAAGTCCGGGTAAAATGGGACATTGAAGACCTGAGCGTCCAGCTCATCAATTCCAGAAAGCTGAACATCAAAGCCCTGGTAACCTTCACCGCGTCCGTGGAGGAAATGCAGGAGACCAATCTTCCTGCAGGTGTGGACGCGGAAGGCATTTCCCAGAAAAAAAAGGACATCTCCGTCATGGGCATCGCAGTCCATAAAAAGGATACCATGCGGGTAAAAGAAGACATTGCCCTTGCTTCCAACAAGCCCAATATCCACGAACTTCTGTGGAACACCGTGGAAGTTCGCGGCATGGACATCCGGGCGGAAAACGATAAAATAGGTGTAAAAGGCGAGCTCTTCATATTCGCCCTGTACCGGGGGGATGATGACAACAATTCCCTCCAGTGGCTGGAGCACTCCGTCCCCTTCTACCAGGAACTGGAATGCGTGGGCTGTACCGTGGATATGGTGCCCAACATAGATGTGACCATGCCCCAGAGTAAACTGGAGGTGAAAACAGACAGCGACGGGGAGGAACGCCTGATCGGTGTGGATGCCGTCCTGGAATTAGAAATGAAAATCTATGAGGAGGAGGAAATGTCCCTGCTTTTGGACGTATACACCCCTGTAAAAGAATGCGTCCCCATCCGTGAAAATAGAAAACTGGAAAGCCTCCTAGTCAAAAACAATTCCAAATGCCGTGTGGGGGACCGCATCAAAATGGAACAGAACCAGGGGAAGATCCTTCAAATATGCCACAGCGACGGAAATGTGAAAGTAGACGACACCCATCCTGTGGAAAACGGCATAGAAGTGGAAGGCATCGTCCAGGTGAGAATCCTCTATATTATAGGGGACGATGATATGCCCTTCTATTCCATGGATGCCATGATCCCCTTCACCCATGTGGTGGAAGCTCCGGGAATAGGGAAAAACTGTACCTATCATCTGCGGACAGATCTGGAACAACTTTCCACCACTATGATAGACAGTGACGAGATAGAAGTGAAGATAGTCATGAACTTAAATGCTCTTGTGCTGAAGCAGACAGACACGGGCATCATCCGGGAGATAGAAGAGCGGGAGCTGGACCGGGAAAAACTCCAAAGTATGCCCGGAATCGTGGGATACCAGGTGCAGCCCCAGGACACCCTCTGGGACATTGCAAAGAAATTTTATACCACGATTGAAACCATTGTGCAGCTAAATAATCTGGAAAGTGACGAGGTTAAACCATATGATACCCTGATATTGACGAAGAAAGTAGAATCATAATGTTTTTTGGTGTTGAAAAAAGGAGGTATATCGTATAGAATAAAGTGTATAAAAACGAATACAATATACAATAAACATTTGTAGCTGTCCGGTATCTTCTCAGCCACAAGCAGAAATCCATGCAGAACTGCCTGGGAGGATGGAATTTTTGCCTGGCTGCTGAAAGCTTTCCCTTCACGGGGACATTCTTACAGTCAGCCCGGTTCATGTGAAGACCTGCCAAACAGTTACAAAAACTTAACGATTCACCGGGGGCATGTCTGCATATGGCAGAAAGGAATACCAACCATGCTTTCAGGTGCAGAATTGGGAACACAGGAGATAAAAATGAGATTAAGGGCACTGGCGAAAATTAATCTGGGATTGGATGTAGTCAGAAAACGTGAGGACGGTTATCATGAGGTTCGCATGATCATGCAGACCATTAACATGTATGACCAGTTAGAAATTGATATCAAAGAGGAACCGGGGATTTCCATTACTACAAATCTGCCGTTTATTCCTACCAACGAGAACAATCTGGTCTATAAAGCAGCGCAGCTTTTGATGGATGAGTTCAAAGTGAAGAAAGGGATAACAGTGGATCTGCAGAAATTCATACCGGTCGCTGCCGGCATGGCAGGCGGGAGTTCGGATGCCGCCGCCGCCATGATTGGAGTGAACCGATTGTTCGGACTGGGGCTTACCGTGCGGGAGCTTATGGAGCGGAGCGTGAAGGTCGGTGCGGATGTTCCGTACTGCCTGCTCCGTGGCACTGCACTTGCGGAGGGGATCGGAGAGAAGCTGCGTGCTCTGCCCCCCTGTCCGGACTGCTATGTGCTCATTGGAAAGCCGCCTGTCAGCGTGTCCACGAAATTTGTCTATGAGAAACTGGATGCATCGGAGATTGCAGAACATCCGGAGATAGACAGAATGCTGGAGGGGCTTCAATGGCATAATTTGAACAGGATTGCCGAACATATGGGAAATGTTCTTGAGAGCGTGACGATTCCGGCATACCCTGTGATCGAGGAGATCAAACAACATATGAAGGACCACGGCGCAGTCAATGCCATGATGAGCGGCAGCGGTCCTACGGTCTTCGGACTCTTTGATGATAAGGCGACAGCGGAGCAGGCCTGTGAGGCACTGCGCGAGACTAAGATCGCCAGAACCGTTTTTTTGACTACAGTATTCAATAATGGAGGAAGACACAGATGACAACGGATTTGGAAATGCATATGGATGAATACCTTCCGCTGCGGGATGTGGTTTTCAATACACTGCGGAGGGCTATCCTTAAAGGAGATTTAAAACCGGGCGAGCGGCTTATGGAGATTGCCCTGGCCGAGAAACTGGGTGTGAGCAGAACCCCCATCCGCGAGGCGATCCGGAAGCTGGAACTGGAAGGGCTGGTAGTCATGGCACCCAGAAAAGGGGCGAAAGTGGCATCCATCACAGAGCGTGACTTAAATGATGTGCTGGAAGTCAGAAAAGGCATGGAGGAACTGGCGATCCGTCTGGCCTGTGAGCGGATCACGCCGGAGGAGTTGGACGAGCTGGACAAGGTGGAGCAGAGATTTTTAAGCCTGACTGAGAACGGGGATCTGACAGAGCTTGCGGAGATGGATGTGGCATTTCACGATATCATTTATAACGCCACCAATAATAATCGTCTGGTGCAGCTCTTGAGCAATTTGAGGGAACAGATGTACCGTTACCGTATTGAGTATCTGAAGGATATCGCTGTGCGCCGTACCCTTGCCCAGGAGCACAGAGCTATCTGCGAAGCTCTGCGCAAAAAGGACAAGGAGTCTGCGCTGAAATATGTCTATGTCCATGTGGACAACCAGCAGAAGGCTATCATCCGCAGCCTGAACGAGCCGGATTAGTGTTACTGCTAACCGTAACACGTTTTGCGATGTATAGTTCTGCCCTTTGGAGTGCGAAATGCAGTTTCTTACATTTTGTGCTGTGTGAATGGGCTAGTACAGCGTTGCATAATAATAGAAGAAATGGATATTCTAAGAGAGATGTAAAAAAATACGTCTCTCTTTTTTGTGCGGCAGATCCATCCTGTTTTCAGGTACACTATAGCGGCAGGAGAGCGGAAAGGGGCCTTCCAAATGAAAAACAACGACAAAATATCCATCCATATACAGGAAAATGAAGACTACATCCGAAAGACACTGAAAGACTGCGCTGACGTTATCATCCGTCCCATGATTCTGGGACAGGAACAGAAAATACGCTGCCTGGTAGTCTATATTGAGGTGGCAGTCAGCAACATGATGCTGGAGGACTCTGTCATCGGCAAGCTGGTAAACCATATGTGGGAAATGCCAAAGGATGAGATCCTGGAATTTGTGGATGAAAACGGTCTGGGGATCTCCGACGTTAAAACCCTGGATACCATGTCAGAAGCTCTGGCAGCCATGTTTGCGGGGAATGCCATCTTCTTCTTTGACGGCTATCCACACTCCATCAAGGTATCCAGCAAGGGTTATCCCAGCATGGGAGTGCAGGAGGCATCCAGGGAAAAGGTGCTGCGCGGCTCAAAAGAAGGGTTTTCCGATGTGGTTAAAACCAACTCCGCCCTTGTGCGGAAAAGGATCCGGAATGCCAAGCTGAAAGTCAAAGAAAAAACGCTGGGTGTCAGAAGCCAGACATTAGTGCAGATCCTTTACATGGAGGAACTGGTGCGCCCGGAACTTTTGGAAGAGCTGGACCGGCGATTGGATAGCTTTGAGATTGACGGTGTCATGGACAGCGGTATTGTGGAACATCTGGCGGAGGAAAACTGGCTGTCCCCGTTTCCCCAGTTCCAGACATCGGAGCGCCCGGATAAGTGCGCCATGGAGATCCTCAACGGCAGAGTCCTGGTGCTTGTTGACAATTCCCCTATGGGAATCCTGCTCCCGGCTGCGTTCAACGACTTTCTGCAGGTGAGCGAGGATGAGTACAACCATTTTGAGCTGGCATCCTTTTTGAGGATCATCCGGTATATAGCGGCAGCATTTGCCATGCTCTTTTCAGGAACCTATCTGGCAGTGACGAATTTCCATACCCAGGTACTTCCCACCAACTTGATCCTCTCCTTTGCGGAGGCCAGAAAAGGTGTGCCCTTTCCGGGGATCCTGGAGGTCTTCTTTATGGAGGTGGCATTTGAGAGTATCCGGGAGGCCGGAGTTCGGGCGCCCGGGCCTCTGGGCGGCACCATCGGTATTGTGGGCGGTCTGATCATCGGCCAGGCCGCTGTGGAGGCCAACCTGGTAAGCCCTATTGTGGTGGTCGTGGTGGCTGTGACCGCGTTAGCCACATTGGCTATCCCAAATGAGGAATTTACGGCGCCCTTCAGGCTTCTGAAATTCGGTTTCATCCTTCTTGGAGGCACCATGGGTGTCTTTGGTATGCTCTTAGGGCTTTATCTTGTCATCAGCCATCTGGCAGGCCTGAAAAGCTTTGGCATCCCCTATCTGACACCGTTTGCTGCGCAGAGAGATGCAGGATACAGAGGTGAATCAGACGGCGTTGTCCTGGCACCGCTCAGATTTATGACAAGAAGGCCTCTCTATGCCAGAAGAGATCAGCAGGTGCGCCTCAAAACAAAAGGAGGAAAGAAGCATGTACGCTGACAATCAACGGATTTCCCACAGACAGCTTTTTCGGCAGTTGGTCCTGGGACAGCTGGGTATCTATTTAGTCACCGTTCCCGTCACCTCATATCTGGAGGGGCGACAGGGGGTGCTCTCCCTGCTTTTAATGGGATTTTTGTTCCTGGCAGCCAGCATATTCTTTATCCGTATGAAATCCTGCTATTTAACGCCTGAGCGGTATATGGGAAAATACGCGGGAAAGATCTTCTGTCTTCTGCATCTGTCATACCTTTTTATAACAGGGGTCTTCCTGCTTCTTGTGACCAGCAGGATTACGGGCCGTTTCTTTATTGAGAGCAGCAAACCCTTTGTGATCATCACGATCACTGCTGTGGTGTGCTATCTGGGAAGCCATCAGGGACTGGAGCGAAGGGGACGTATGGCGGAGATTTGTTTTCCGGTCATTTTATTTGTGCTGGCAGTCATGTTTCTGCTGTCTGTGACCAGAGTCAACGGTGCTTACCTGGAAGCGACAGGATATATGTCACTGAAAGGCGTGATCCAGGGATGTTACAGGGTGTTCTGTACCTTCCTCCCGGTATTCTTCCTGCCCTTTACCCTGGGAAATGTGGACCGCCCGGGCAACGCGGGAAAGGCCCTGAACAGCTCCGTGTTCCTTCTTCTGGGGATTTTGTCCGCAGCCTTGATCCTGTTGCAGGGGGCATTCGGAGCAGGGGGATATGTGCAGAAGTCCTACCCGCTATTTGACATGATGGCAGGCGTGGATCTGCCCGGGGATTTTCTGGAACGTGTGGATATCTTTTTCATTGCTGCTGTCATGTTCTGTATCTTTTTTGCTGTGGGCAGTATTTTTTTCTACAACCACGAGCTGTTAAAGCGGGGGCATATGGAAAAAGGAGCGCCCTATCTGGCTGGCGGGATTCTGGTATGCGCACTGGGATGTGAGAAAGCAGGCATTTCCCTGGAATGGTACCGCGAGGTCCTGCAGAACATTTATGCGCCGCTGATCCTGCTGCTGGCGCTGTGGGCAGGGATTGCGTACGGAAGGGGGAAACATCATGATAAGGAAGAAAAGTAAAGCAGTGCTCCTGGCTGCCATTCTGGCATTAAGTCTTTCCGCCTGCGGGGTGGCGCTGGAGAACCGCAGTTTTCCCCTCTCCATGGGCGTGGATTATCAGGACGGGGAATATCAGGTTTATTACGGCCTTCCCGACTTGTCAGGGGTGACCGGGCAGAACAAGGACAGTGAGAACCAGAAAGCTGGAGAAAAAGCGGATTTTTACCAGGGTAAAACCATGGAGGATGCGGAAAAAGATTTTCAGAACAGCCAGGAGGACTATCTGGATACCGGACATCTCAAAGTCCTCCTTCTGGGGAACGGCCTGCTTGATGACCAGGAAGCCTATAAAAATCTGCTTCACTATCTGGAAGACAAGCCCTCAGTAGCAGGAAATATCTACGTGTTCTCCTGCAGCCGGCTTGGGGATGTGATGAGCATGGACGGGCAGGAGATGGATTCCCTGGGGGATTACCTGACAGGTATCGTGGAGAACCGGCCTGACAGTCAGGCAAAAGAACAGACGGACCTGCAGGACTTGTATAATGCCTGGCACAATGGGGAGGAACGCCCCGGTCTTTTGGAAGTCAGCGCTTTGGAAGATAAAATTATGCTGAATCAGGAATAGGCCTGCCAGGATACGGCAATACTCTGTCTATAATAAAAAAAGAGTTAAAAGAACCGGAGGGAGGTGCGGGAATATGGACATTTCCGTACCATCCCACCGGGTTAGACGGAGGTATTTGCTGTGAGACGAAGAATGCAGAGAAATATATGGATCGCCGCTACGATCATTGGACTGCTTGCCACGGTGCTGATCGGGGCTGTGCGTATACATACACTGAAGAAGGAAAATGAAGAGACACAGGTGCGTCTGGAACGGGAAGTGCAGCAGGGGATCGCAAAAGAAATCTTCCGCCTGCATGTGGTTGCCAACAGTGATACAGAGGAAGACCAGAACCTGAAGCTTCAGGTGAAAACCGGCATTGTGGATTATCTGGAGGAAGTCCTTGGTGAAGACAGGTCCCTGGATGCTACGAAAGAAGGAGTTTTGACCCATTTAGATGAGATCGAGAAGACCGCCAGACAGGTGATGGCGGACCGGGGATATGATTATACGGTCACAGCCGCTGTGGAAAAGACATATTTTCCGGATAAGACGTACGGGGACTGCACGTTTCCGGCAGGAGAATATGAAGCGCTGAATGTGAAGATCGGGGAGGCCAAGGGGCATAACTGGTGGTGTGTCCTCTATCCAAGCCTTTGCTTTATTGATGAATCCCACGGTGTGGTTTCGGAGGACAAAAAAGAGGACTTAAAGGAAGTTCTGACAGAGGAAGAATTTCTGGCTGTTTTAAACGATCCGGAAAAAAGAGACAAGGTGAAAATAGGATTTAAGTGGTTTTAATGGTTGCTGCTTGCATTCTGGGCCTAATGAGGGTAAAATGGAAACACGGTTAAAATAGAAAAAATTTTAAGAGGGTTTTCATATGAACCAGAATAAACAGGCACCGATCGGTGTTTTCGATTCCGGCGTGGGCGGACTTACCGTTGCCAGAGAGATCATGCGCAACCTGCCCAGTGAGCGGATTGTATACTTTGGGGATACTGCAAGGGTGCCCTATGGAAGCAAGTCAAAAGAAATCGTGCTGAAATATTCCCGTCAGATCGTGCGTTTTCTGCAGACCCAAAATGTAAAGGCTATTGTGGTAGCATGCAACACAGCCAGTGCCATGGCTCTGGAGACCATACGGGAGGAGATAGATATTCCTATCATAGGTGTGGTGAAGCCGGGAGCCAAGGTGGCTGCACAAACTACCAGGAATAAAAAAATCGGTCTGATAGGTACAAGAGGTACGGTGAACTCAGAACTGTATCCTGCCATCATACATGAATATGATCCCCAGATACAGGTCATAGGCCAGGCCTGCCCTCTGCTGGTGCCCCTGGTGGAGGAAGGCTGGCTGAAGGATGAAGTTACGGTTGAAGTGGCAAAACGATACCTGAACCCCCTTCTGGAACAGGGCGTGGACACCCTCATCCTGGGCTGCACCCACTATCCGCTGCTGCGCTCCCTGATGCGTCAGGTGGCAGGTGACGGCGTGACACTGGTGAATCCTGCCTATGAGACTGCCCAGGCTCTGCGGGAGCTTTTGAAGGAACACGGGATAGAGAATGACGGGCATGAGGAGGAAGAGTTTCCCTACCGCTTCTATGTCAGCGATGCGGAGGAGCGTTTCCAGGAGTTTGCAGGCTCTATCCTGCCTTATGATGTGAGGATGACCAAGCAGATTAATATTGAGGAGTATTGAAAATGACGAAAGATGTACTGATCACAGTTAAAGGGATGCAGGCAATGGATGCCAACGATGAGCCGGAAGCAGTGGAAGTGGTGGCAAAGGGAGATTATTATTTCAGGAACGGCCATCATTTTATTTGCTATGAGGAAGTTCAGGAGGGATATGACAAAAGCACAAAGAACATGATCAAAGTCATGCAGGGTTCCGTGGAAGTCCAGAAAAAGGGACTTACCAACACACACATGATTTTTGAGGAGACCAAGAAGAACCTGACCTATTATGCCACGCCCTTTGGGGATATGCAGATGGGGATATCCGCTACAAAGATTGATGTGAAGGAGCAGGAGGAGAATATTGACATCCTCATTGACTACGCACTGGAGATCAATGAAGTACATACAGCGGACTGTCAGATATGTGTGAATGTGAAGCCACAGAGTGCAGGGAATTTCCACTTGGCATCTTCCCATTGAAAAACAGAGCAGCAGATATAAAAAAGGCCGTCCGGGATTTGTTCCATTCCGGGCGGCTGTTTTTTGATTTTACTTTTTCTTTTTCGTATCCTTAGTTTCCGTTTGTTTTCCCTTTGCAAGGTTCTCTGCCTTGAGACGCATTCTTTTGAAGAAGCCTTTCTTCTTCTGAGGAGCTTCCAAAGCACCGCGCAGCCCGCGGACACCGGTAATATAAATACCGCTGACTTCAGCCTTGACTTCCTTCTTTACGGGGATGATCTCAAAGACCTGCTCGTCCGCCACCAGGGTAACGATCTTGGGACCGATCTTTGCTTTTACGATCGGGAGTTTGGAACGTCTCATAAGCTTCGGTGTCTGGTCGATTACCATCTGAGGAAGACCGGACTGTTTAATGGGAAGCCTCTTTTTATCGATAACCAGCATGGAGACGGACTGTTTTGCAGCTTCGATCTGTTCCTGCTGTGCTTCCTGCTTTTTCTGTGCCCTCTTGCCGAGGAAATATAAAACGGCAAGAACGACTACTAAAATGATTAAAATAATCAGTAGAACTTTCCACACCATTTGTGTTAGACCTCCTAAAATCTGGACTGATAACGCAACTATTATTCTAGCATTGTTTCTGTGAAAAGGCAATAAAAATGTGAAAGAAAGGGTTCCTTTTTCAGGTCATGTGTGGTATAACTTCCTTATGTGGAAACCAGAGACCATAGACGAAAGGAATTGTATATGAAGAAAAAATTGATCATGGTGCTATTGACACTTGGCATTGCAGTGATGGCAGCAGGATGCGGCGACAAGAAGAGTGACAACAGCAAAGACGATGATAAAAAGACGGAAGCGTCCAAAGAGGATACAACAGTAGATACCAACAGCAAAGGCAATGTGGTAGCCGTGGATGTGGATGATATCAGCAAATATGTCAAACTGGGTGAATATAAAGATCTGGAAGTGACAGAGACGAAGACCGAGATCACAGACGCTGATGTGGAGGATTATATCAGCCAGCAGCTCACCTACAAGGCAGAGGAGATCACAGAAGACAGGCCGGTACAGGAAAATGATACGGTCAACATTGATTATACCGGATATATGGACGGCGCGGAATTTGAGGGCGGTTCTGCTACAGACTCGGATCTGCTGATTGGTTCCAATTCATTTATTGAAGGATTTGAGAGCGGCCTGATCGGCAAAAAGAAAGGGGAGGAAGTTACCCTTGATCTGAATTTCCCGGACCCCTACAGCAATAATCCTGACCTGTCAGGTAAGGCTGTGCAGTTCAAAGTGAAGATCAACACCATCAAAGCAGCACCGGAGCTGACAGATGAGTGGGTCAAGAACAACACAGACTACAAAACAGTAGATGAGTATAAAGAAGAGATCAAGAAATCCTTGGTGGAGAATGCGGATCTGAACTATATGAGCCAGCTCAAATCTGATCTGTTCCAGAAGGTAGTGGAGAATACAGAGATCACAGAGTATCCGGAAAAACCCATGTCTGAGACCATGGAATATGTCAAGAATAAGATCCAGGAGCAGTATGCCAGTCCAAGCGGCATGACCCTGGATGAGTATTGGGAGTCACAGAGCATTTCCGCGGAACAGGCAGAGGAGACCATGACACAGATGGCACAGAATATCCTGCAGCAGTCCCTGATCGTGCAGGCTATCTTTGATGCGGAAAAAGTTGAGATATCTGTAAAGGATTACGAGGCAGAGCTTGAAAAATTCGCAAAGGATTACGGATTCAAAGATACAGCAGCTTTAGAGAGCGCATACAGTGACGAGGTCATGGTAAAGGCCAATGTACTCTGGAGCAAGTCCTGTGAAATCCTGCAGGAGACCGCCAAAGTCACAGACGTGGCAGCAGATGCGCAGAGCACTGGTGACGGGGAAGAAAAAACAGAATAAAAAAATGCTTGACAATAAGTCCTACAAATGTAATATATTAGGTGAAACTATATCTTACGTTTGTAGGATTTTTGCAACTGTTCAGCTTGTCTGAACTGTTACGGATTTTTGTGTAGGGAGTGTATCGTACATAAGGAGGTTATTTTTATGAAGCGAAAGAAAGCAGCAGCAGTGATAGGGACCGTGGCGGCAATTGCCGTGTGCGCGGCAGGCATATTTCTGTACAAGGTAAAATTTGAGGAGAAGCGCCAGGATGTATTGGAGGAGTACATGGGTTATATCGAGAAGGGAAGATATGACAAGATGTATGCTCTGCTGGATGAGGCCAGCAGGAACACTGTGAGCGCAGAGGATTTTGTGGTCAGGAACCAGAAGATCTATGAGGGAATAGAGGCTGACAACATCCGCCTCGACATTTCCGATAAGCAGGAGAAGAGCCAGCCCATATCCTATAAAGTCACCATGGATACCGTGGCAGGGGAGATTTCCTATGACAATGATGCTTTTTTTGAAAAAGAGAGCGGAAAATGGCGCATTAAGTGGAGCGATTCCATGATCTTTCCCAACCTGAAGGCAGCCGATAAGGTGAGTGTGGTCAGCATAGAGGCAAAGCGGGGAGAGATTTATGACAGAAACGGTGAACTTTTAGCAGGACAGGGGACTGTGGCCAATGTAGGGCTTGTCCCGGGCAAGATGGCAGTCCAGCCCCAGGAGGAGCTGGAGGCCATGGCAGCACTTCTGGGAACCACAGCCGGCAGTATTTCCGATAAACTGGATGCATCCTGGGTGAAGGATGATTCCTTTGTACCAGTGAAAAAGATGACCAACAGCGCGCTGGAAATGCCTGCAGGGGAAGGGGAGGCTTCACTTAAAGATAAGCTGCTGGAGCTGCCAGGCGTTATGATCTCTGACGCGGAGAGCAGGGTCTATCCTTACGGGGACTGTACCTCCCATCTTCTGGGGTATGTGCAGGAGATAAACGCAGAGGAACTGGAGGAGTTAAAAGGCAAGGGATATGATGAACAGAGCATTCTGGGAAAAAGCGGACTGGAGAAATTATACGAAGACAGGCTGAAGGCCCAAAAAGGCTATAAAATCTCTATTGTGGACGCAGAGGGCAATGAGAAGGAGGCACTTGCCTCCGTTTCTGCAAAGGATGGGGAGAACATTACCCTGACCATTGACGGACATCTTCAGCAGAGTGTGTATGAGCAGTACAAGAATGACAAGAGCAGTTCTATTGTCATGAACCCCAAGACCGGTGAGGTGCTGGCAATGGTCTCCACACCCACCTTTGACAGCATGGATTTTGTGCTGGGAATGTCCCAGGAAAAATGGGATTCCCTGAATAATGATGAGGATAAACCTATGTTTAACAGGACAAGGGAAAGCTGGGTGCCGGGTTCTTCTTTCAAACCCGTCATCGGTGCAGTGGGCCTTACAACAGGAACCCTGTCCGCAGATGAAGATTTGGGAGCCAGCGGCCTGTCCTGGCAGAAGGATGAGAGCTGGGGCGATTACCGGATCACCACGCTCCACGAATATGGGGGGGAAGCTGTTCTGCGGAATGCACTTATCTACTCCGACAATATTTATTTTGCTAAAGCAGCGCTGAGGATCGGTGCGGATACACTGACAGAACAGTTGAAAAAGCTGGGATTCGGTGAGGATATTCCCTTTGAGATCGGTATGAGCAAATCCCAGTATTCCAACGAGGACGGCATTTCCTCTGAGATCCAGCTTGCGGACAGCGGCTATGGACAGGGACAGATATTGGTGAATCCCCTCCATCTGGCATGTATTTACTCCGCCTTTGTCAACGAGGGGAATATGATAAAGCCGTATCTGGAGATAATAGACGCAAGGGGTCCTGAATACTGGAAGGCAGGCGTGTTTTCAAAGGAGGCTGCCGCTGTGATACAGGAGGACCTGACGGCGGTCATTGCAGATGAAAATGGAACCGGGCATGGAGCTTACACAGAAGGCGCGAACCTGGCAGGCAAAACAGGGACAGCGGAAATTAAGGCGTCCCAGGATGATGAAAGCGGAACAGAGCTGGGATGGTTTGCCGTATTTAATACGGATGGGGACAAGAAAAGCAGTTTCCTGATGCTCAACATGGTAGAGGACGTGAAGGACCGCGGAGGAAGCGGTTACGTGGTGGATTTAGATAAAGGACTGTTGGATGAAATGCTGACAAAGGAGTGACGTGGTGTGAGATTAAAAGGGGTTATGATGTGTGTGACGGCAGTAAGCCTGGTCCTGGGCGGCTGCGGAGACAAGGCAAAGCAGGAAAGTGATGTGGCAGTCAAAGCGGATGTGGCTGAAGCAGAGGACCGGGAAGCTGTCAAAGAAGACAACAATTATTACG
This sequence comes from Blautia hominis, assembly GCA_002270465.1. Lineage (GTDB taxonomy): Bacteria > Bacillota > Clostridia > Lachnospirales > Lachnospiraceae > Blautia > Blautia hominis. The sequence continues at coordinate 28,831 of NQOF01000005.1, read as the reverse complement.
AGATGGAAATACCCGCCGATGAGGCGGAAACCCTCACGGAAGCCGCCGTCCAGGCTGCTAAAAGCTGTCAGGACCTGTATATACAGGCCAGGAAGAACAGCAGCAAGGAGGATGTGCTCTCCATGGAAAACGTGGCAGCCCTGGTAAAAAAGATGGGCAGCCAGGGATATGCGGCCCTGGATAACAGGAACCGGGAGAATATGGAGAACTACCAGTTAGTGGAAAAATTTCTGGTAAGTCAGGAAAAAAAGGAAGAGGCAGCCATCTCTGTGTACCGGATCCACCGGGATGGGGGAATGGATAAGACCGATTTCGCCTCAGACGATACAGGGGCGGTGACGGTCACCAACACGATCATAGACTGGAATAAAAAGCAGGAGCCATACGTGGTGGATATGGTCCGCTATCAGGCATGGAAGTGGGAGTACACAAAAAAAGGATATCTTTTCTATGAGAGGTACATACCGGATGGGATGGAGGCAGACGGGACCGTCGGCATAAGAGTCCTTCCCCTGGATGAAGAACTGCGTAAACTTTGTGAGGACTATATAGAGCCTATTGGATATGAAGCAAATAATCTGTTTCTTGTGGAGTGGGATGAGGAGAATTTCCAGCAGGTAAATTTCAATGACCTGTATGATATCCTTTACCGGATTGACCAGGGAAGCCTGCCGGACAGCACTCAATATCCAAACGGGATCGGCAGAAGTGAGTTTGAGGACCTGATAGGGAAATATTTCAGTATACCTGCGGAGCAGTTAAGGGAACAGGCAGGCTATAACAGCCAGACCGGCACATATCCCTGGACACAGATCGCCGGCAGCAACGCTGCTGTATGGGTGGAGAGAGACCCTGAGGTGGTGGACTCCAGGGACAATGGGGATGGCACCATGACCATGACGGTGGATGTTGTCTGCCCTCAGCTTAAAAAGGATAAGCTCTTTTCCCATCAGGTGACTGTAAGGAAAGTGGATGATGATGATTTTTTGTATGTGAGCAACACCATTGAACCGGGGGGAGAGGTTCCGCCCTACACACCCCGGACCGCGGCCGGACAGTAACACGGGATGTTTGCTGCCGCCGGGTATCCATACGGCCAGCCGGGTGAACGCGCATACCTGTTGAACTGTTATATCTTTTCTGCATATACTGACTATGAGAAGAATCAGTGAGGTTTTTTATGGCAGTTAAGAAAGTGGACCCCAGGGAAGAAATGCTGGGGCAGGAGCGGGTGCTGCAGCAGGATATGCGGCGCCTGCGGGCTAACTATCCGGAAAACGCGGCCTACATCCAGTGTTTTGTGGAGGATGCCTGTGACCGTATGGATTATGAGGGCAGCAGGATGTATGATGAACATCCCGACAAATACATGATGCGCAAAGTCTGTGATTCCATCCACAGTCAGATACGCAGAGAGAGCGAAAGGATAGGTGTGGAGTCCGGCTTTTGCAGAAAATGCGGAAACCTTCCGGACGAAGCGCTGCGGGATTTGATCGAAGTCCTGTTTTTCAATGAAGTATACAGACGCAGATGCCAGAGAAGGCGATGCAGAAGACTGTACCGCTGACCATGCTGTTCACAGCCACTATCCCGCCGGATGTTTCTATGCACTTGCGCATGAAAATCCCGAGGCAGCAGGCGCAGTCATAATAAAACTGCACTTGGGGCTTGCGGTTTTGTCATAAAACTTTTACAATAGTAATGATACTGTAGCGGTTCAGCAGGTCGGCCCGTTTCAGCGCTGACTGTATGAGAGACTGCGTATACTGTTTAGGAGAGAAAATATGACAGAACTGGAAAGATTTCTGGATTTATATATAAATGAAGAGTTAATAAGAGTAATCATCAGCGGCCCCCGGCAAAAAGAGGGGCCGTCTAAAATACAGATACGTCCCTTATTACTGAAGGGGCAGGTAATGTATCAGATAACAAGAACAGTGGGACAGAAGGAACTTCACGAAAACCATCAGAGGGCTGAAGTCCTCTGTCTCATCAGTGATTGGATGCAGCAGGATTTCCGTCAGCTTCAGCTTGAGGCAAAGGGGATCCAGGGAACGGTTCTTGCTAGTAAAAAAGGCAAGCTTACCATCAAAACAAAGAAAACACAGGGCAGGGAGGCATTTGTTCCCATGCTGACACACAACAGGCAGAAGAAATATCTGCTCCAGGAAGGTGTGCCGGTGCCCTATCTGATAGATTTAGGAATTATGAATGAAGCGGGCAGGGTGAAGAATGCCCGTTATGATAAATTTAAGCAGCTCAACCGCTTTCTGGAGTTTATTGAGGACATCCTCCCCAGGCTTCCAAAAGACAGGGAAGTGAATATTATTGATTTTGGGTGCGGTAAATCCTACCTTACATTTGCCATGTATCACTATCTGCATGAGCTGAAGGGTTATGATATCCGGGTGATTGGTCTGGACCTGAAGGCAGACGTGATCGAGACATGCAGCCGTCTGGCAGAAAAATATCATTACGAAAAACTGCATTTTTATCAGGGAGATATCGCATCCTATGAAGGGTGCAGCCATGTGGATATGGTTGTGACTCTGCACGCCTGCGATACGGCTACGGATCATGCCCTGGCAAAAGCCGTGAAGTGGGGTGCCTCAGTGATCCTGTCCGTGCCCTGCTGTCAGCATGAACTGAACCGGCAGATCGAGAATGACATTTTGGCGCCCGTACTGGGATACGGTATATTGAAGGAGCGCTTTGCTGCCATCCTCACGGACGGACTTCGGGCGCAGATCTTGGAAAGTGCAGGATATGACACGCAGATCCTGGAATTTATTGATGTGGAGCACACACCTAAGAATCTGCTCATTCGTGCAGTAAAAAATGAAAACAAAACAGTCAGCAGACAGCAGAGACAGGCATGGGAAAAATGCGCGGAAGAATTTCAGGCAAAGCCCACGCTTGCATCACTGTTGTTCTTAGAAGGTTACTGTTCATAGTATACGAAAAAGGTAATTCTTCGCACAGTAACACGCTTCGCGATGCACAGTTCTGCCCTTTAGGGTGCAAAATGCAATGGATTGCATTTTGGCGCTGGCCAACTCGGGTGCGCAAAACACCTCCCGGGACATTGGACTGTGAACAGTTACCTTAGAAGGGAACGATAGATGAAAAAGGTATTGACTAAGCTGGGAGTCCTGCTGCTCATATTTATCCTGGGTGTTATCGGATTCTCCAGTTTTATGAATAAGGAGACAACAGACAACAAGATGGACATGGAGGAAGCCACCCTTCCCGTACTCTCCATGATGTACAAAGACCAGGAGATGAACCGCATGTACGGTTATGCACAGGAGATGCAGGTGGACTTTATGAGGGACAGCCTGACCCCTGTGGGAACAGACAAGAAAATGACGGTGAGCATCCTGCCATACGGCCATAAGATACAAAGTCTTGTATATGAGGTCAGAACCTCAGACGGCAGCAAAGTGGTGGAGAATGCCAAGATCAAGAATTTTGAGGAGAACGGCAGTGCACAGACTGCCACGTTTGAACTGGAAAATTCCATTTTGATGAATCAGGAATATTCCTTGGTCTTTACCCTCAATACGGATAAAGGCTCCTGGCATTACTACACAAGAGTGATCCAGCGTACAGGCCTCAATGCTGACAAATACCTGGAGTTTGTACAGAGTTTTTCATCCAAGACCTTCAGCAAAGACAATAACGGGGAGCTGAGGACCTATCTGGAATCAGATGACACTGCGGTGAACAACAGCTTTACCAATGTGGACATTCATTCCAGCGTGGATATGGTCACATGGGGAAGCCTGGCACCGACCATCAGCAGAAAAGGCGTTCCTACGATCAAGGACATTAATGAGACCACGGGAAGCCTGACCCTGACTTACTATATCACAGCCAAGGACGAGGAAGGGTATGATGAATTTTATCAGGTAGATGAGTTCTATCGTATGCGGTATGGAGATACCAGAGTTATGCTCCTGGACTTTAACCGGTCTGCAAAGCAGATCTTTACAGGCAATGAGGTGTCTGTATCCTCAGGAAAGATCAACCTGGGCGTTACCTCAAAGTCTGTCCAGTTTGCAGCCAGCCAGGCGGGAAGTGTTCTGGCTTTTGTGCAGCAGGGGGATCTGTGGTCATACAATACCAGCACCAACAAGATGACGCAGGTTTTCAGTTTCCGGGAAGGGCAGGACGCGGACGACAGATATGACTACCCCATGCATGACTTTAAGATTGTGCGTGTGGAGGAGAACGGAGACATGGATTTTGTTTTCTACGGTTACATGAACCGGGGAGAACATGAGGGATATACCGGCACTTGCGTTTATCACTATTACAGCGAACAGAATGTGCTGGAAGAAAAATTTTTCCTGCCTACCACCAAATCCTATGAATTTATGAAGCGGGATGTGGAAATCCTTTCTTATGTAAGCACAGATGATCTGCTGTATCTTATGCTGGACGGCAGCCTGTACCAGATGAACATGTTGGATAAGACCTACGAAATTGTCAAGGAAGGGATTGCGGAGGACTGTTTTGCAGCGTCCGGTACCAACCGGCATGTGGCGTGGATGGAGGAAATGGATCCGCTTCAGACTACCCATATTACCTTTATGGATTTGGAGACCGGGAAGCAGCAGAGCATTACTGCGGACGAGGGGACAAAGATAAGGGCCTTTGGATTTATCAATGAGGATCTGGTCTATGGTGTGGCCAGGGACGGAGATATTGTGGTGGATGCCACAGGAAGTCTTCGTTATGCCATGCATAATATAAGGATACAGAAATTCTCCGGGGAACTGGTGAAGGATTACCAGCAGGATGGAGTCTACATTATGGATGTGGATATCCAGCAGGGACTTCTGGAGCTGAAGCAGGCCCAGTGGAATGTGGACCAGTACACAGAGATTCCCAGTGAGCACATTATGAACAATGTGAAGAACGCAGAGGATGAAGTAATCTCCGTTGCAACTGCCACAACTGTGCGGCAGGCAAATATCACAAGGCTGATATTTTCCGAGGACAGCAGGAATAAAAATCCGCTCAGGATGGAATCAAAGCTTATGGTAAATAAAAATGACACGGTGCTGAACATGGATTTGAAAGAGTCAGTCAGGGATGGATACTATGTCTACGCAAAGGGCAGTCTGGTGGATATTTACAGCAGCCCGGCCCAGGCAGTGCAGGTGGCTGACGGGATGACAGGTGTTGTGCTGAACCGTTCCCAGCAGTATGTGTGGGAGAGAGGAAACCAGAAGACAAAAGTGACGTTGAATCTGGATGACATTCCGGAAAGCTTTAAGACAGCCAGCCTCGACACCGCAGCCCTCCAGGAGAGTCTGGGGGATGCGGGGACCGTGCTGGACCTGACGGGGTGCACTCTGGAACAGGTACTTTACCAGGTCAGTGCCCAGAGACCGGTCATTGTGTCACTGGGAGAGAATGACAACCGTGTCATTGTAGGGTATGACGGCTATAATACCCTGCTCTATAATCCGGCGGACGGACAGACAGAGTATAAAGGTTTAGGTGACAGTACCAGGGACTTCGGGGCAGCCGGAAATGTATTCATCAGTTATATAGAAAACCTGCCGGAGTAAAACCGGCAGAAAGGAAAAGAAAAACGTTACGGTTCAGCACTCTTTCGTGTATCTGTTACTGCTTTTGGAAAGCATCAGATATGCGCAGGCCCCTGCCGGAAGGCAGTGACGCAGATGCTGATAAAGTACGGGAAAGCAGGATGACAGTTATGGATGAGAGAATCAGGAAACTAGCGTACGGACTGGTAAATCACTCCTGCCATGTGCAGAAGGGTGAAAAGGTCTATATCCATTATACGGGCTATTCTACCACTGAGCTTGCGAAACAGCTCATCCGGGAAGTATACCGGGCGGGCGGGATGCCGTTCCCCCACTTTACGGACCCGAAAGTCCAGAGGGAGATGCTGCTTAACTGTACCAAAGAGCAGATCGAACTTATGGCAAAGGTGGACAGGGAAGAGATGGAGGCCATGGACTGCTATATTGGAGTCAGGGGCGCGGACAATATTACAGAGCTGTCCGATGTACCGAAAGAAAACATGGCTGTCTATGATAAATACTATAATACCCCGGTACACCATGAGGTGAGGGTGGCAAAGACAAAATGGGTGGTCCTGCGCTATCCCAATGATGCTATGGCGCAGTTATCCGGCACCAGCACGGAAGCCTTTGAAGATTTTTACTTTGATGTATGTACACTGGATTACAGCAAGATGGGCAGGGCTATGGAGAATCTGGTGGAGTATATGCAGCGCACTGACCGGGTACGGATCACAGCCCCCGGCACAGACCTGACTTTCTCCATTAAGGATATACCGGCGGTCCCATGCAGCGGTGAGAGCAATATTCCTGACGGTGAAGTATTTACGGCACCGGTCAGGGAATCTGTCAACGGTACCATCCGTTACAATGCAGCCTCCTCCTATCAGGGGTTTGTATTCGAGAATGTGACACTCACATTTGAAAATGGAAAGATCGTGAAGGCAGAGGCCAATGACACGGAGCGCATCAATGGAATCTTTGATATGGATGAGGGCGCGCGTTATGTAGGGGAATTTGCCATAGGGGTGAATCCTTTTATCCTTCACCCTATGAAGGATATCCTGTTTGATGAAAAGATTCAGGGTTCTATTCATTTTACACCGGGAAGCTGCTATGATGATGCCTGGAACGGAAATGTATCGGCGATCCACTGGGATCTGGTGCTGATACAGAGGCCGGAGTACGGCGGTGGTGATATTTATTTTGACGATGTGCTGATACGCAGGGACGGGCGCTTTGTGGTGCCTGAGCTGGAAGGGTTGAACCCGGAGAACCTCCGGTAGGAAAAAGAGGAAAAGGGTTGAACCCGGAGAACCTCCGGTAGGAAAAAGAGGAAAAGGGTTGAATCCGGAGAACTTCCGGTAGGAAAAAGAGGAAGAGTGTGGCTGCACTCTTCCTCTTTTAGTATTACAGTTTGTGCATATAATAGAATTTCAGACAGACTCCTAAAAGAAGCTGACATACCCCTGCGGCTAAAAGAGAGTAGAAAACGATAATATTAAAATAACCGGCTATAATACCTGCAAAGATCATGATCACAGATGTGATGAGGAGGGCAGGCATACCTGCTTTGGAGCGTATCAGGATCATCCTTTCGTCTGTTTCTTTAAGGTAAGCTTCCCTAAGCATCCGTTCATTTTTCAGCAGCTTGCAGTATTTTATAAGTATAAAGAGAGATACAATAGCCAGGCCCAGCATGAAGCCGGTCTGGAAGTCCGTAATATTTCTAACGGTATTGGGAATTTTCCCTTTGTTATCCATTAAACGCAGGGTTACAGATAAGATGACGTTCAGAAGGATGACGATTCTGAACAGTGCAATTCTTGTTTTCAAGGTCTTTTTATATCTTTCCATAATGTTAAACCTCCTGATCCGTAATATCTACATCTGAAAAATCAAAAACTTCTTCAATGGTAAGACCAAAATAATGTGCTATCTTGTAGGCCAGGACAAGGGATGCGGTATACTTACCCACCTCGATGGATGTGATGGTCTGTCTTGTGGTTCCTACTGCGTAGGCCAATTCTTCCTGGGAGAGCCTGCGGGCTTTCCGCAGTTCACGTATCTTTGTGCGCAATTTCCTATCAGCTCCTTTTTATAAAATGCATAGTTAACTTTGCATTTTAAGTATAGTAAACTTTGCAAAAAATGTCAAGCGAACTTTGCAAAATAAATAAAAAATATTTTTACCGGCTGAATGCAACAAAAAGATGCAAATCGAACACTATATTTATATAATAAAAGGGAATGAGCGGCATAAGGGGTGCCGTGCGTATAAGAAGGAATATATGAAAGAGAAAGGGAGGTGGCGGCATGACGGACTGTAAGGAATTGGCATATGAGGCAAAACAGGGAAACAAGGAGGCGTTTGCAGAGTTGTATAAAGCAGTTTATCAGGATATGTACCGTTTTGCGCTATATATACTTAAGAATCCGGAGGATGCCCAGGACGCAGTGGCCGAGACTGTGGCGGATGCCTATGCGTCTATCACAAAACTGAGGGACTGCGAGGCCTTTAAGGGCTGGATCTTTAAGATCCTGTCCAACAAGTGCAAACGGAAATTAAAAGAGTATACCAGGAAAACGGAACCTCTGTATGACCAGGAGGGAAGTGTGCCCGGAGACCTGGACCGGGATATGCAGGTGCGGGAGGCCTTCTTCTCCCTGAGCGATGAGGAACGGTTTATTGTGGCTATGCAGGTTTTCGGGGGGTATAGAAGCAAAGAGATTGGGCTGATATTACATAAAAACCACAATACCGTGCGCTCCCGGCTGGACAGAGCTTTGAAAAAAATGGAAGAGATATTACAGTGAGAGAGGAGGCGAAGAAAATGAAGGATGAGAATTTTAATGACAATCAAATGCAGGATGAGTACAAAAGACGGGAGATTATACAGAAGATCAGGGAGTCAGCCGGTAAGGAAACCATTCCTGAGGACTTAGATCCCGAGAATCTGGACAATTTGATAAAGCAGGAGGGAAAAGCAGAAGACAGATCAGGAAGATGGAGAGAGGCTGCTGCAGATTTTGCATTCCGTTACAGGAAAGCTGCCGGGGTGGCAGCAGCATTTGTGATCCTGGTGATCGCCGCCGTGAACCTTACGCCTCTCATGTATTCCGGCTCTGCCAGTGAGAAGTCCACGGGAAATGCCGCCAGCATGGATTCCGCTGCTGAAGCGGCAAAAGAGGATGCACAGGCGGGAAACGCCTCTGATTCCGGCGGGAATGCCGGAGATGAGAAAAGAGATTCCAAGGATATGGCAAAGGCAGATGAAGCGAAGGCAGATGAAGCCAAGGCAGAGAAGAAAGATCAGGTGGAAGGGTATGTGTCTGGCAGCAGTTATGAGGAACTGTATGAGCAGATTTATACAGAGACACAAAAAGCCCAGGAAGAGTGGGAACGGAAAATCATGTCTGATACCCAGAATCTTGCAGGACAGTCTGATGGAAGTGCGGCGAAAAGTGATGCGGCGGCAAGCCAGGAAACAGCTGCTGTGGAAGATTCGGCCAGCCAAGACGCAGGCGCTGCTGCAGGCGGAGGCGGCGGGTATTCCGATACCAACGTGCGGACAGAGGGCGTGGATGAGGGTGACATTGTAAAGACAGACGGCAGCTATATCTATACGCTGAACCGTTCCGGTATCCTGCGGATCGTGGCTGTGGACGGCGGTGATATGTCTGTGGCAGGTCAGATTTCCCTGGATGATCTGACAGATTCCATACAGGAAATGTACGTGGACGGCAATACCCTCTGTGTGGTCACCAGCGGTTACGACTCAGGTCTGGAATGGCAGGGGGATGACGCGTATATGGTAAACAGCCGGGATTTTGTCCGTCTGTACACATATGATATTACAGATAAGAGCAAAATAACCCTGAAGGGCACTGTGGAGCAGGACGGCATTTACGATTCCACCAGGAAAGTGGGGAATTATGTGTACCTCTTTTCGCAGTTCTATCCGGCATATAAAGACCAGGTACAGCCTGCCCAGCCAAGACTCTATGTACCATCTGTGAACAATGAACTTCTGGACAGCGCAGATGTGCTTTATCCGGCCATACCGCAGAGAGAGAACGGGCAGCTTGTGATTTCCTCCGTGAATCTGGAGAAGCCGGATAAGATACAGGACAGCAAATCCCTCATTGGGGCGTCCGGCAGGACTTACGTGAGTACAGAGAGCATCTATATCTTTGGGGATGATTATACCGGTGAGGAGATGCAGACCCAGATCGTCCGGTTTTCCTATAAGGACGGGGAGATACAGGCCGGGGCGGCAGGGGAAATTAACGGGAGTATTAACAATACATTTTCCATGGACGAATATGAAGGCTATCTGCGGGTGGTGGCTACCAGATACAATGACGGATGGTGGGGCGGAAATATGAGCAACAGCCTGTTTGTCCTGGACGATAAACTGAAAATGGTGGGTAAAGTGGAAGACCTGGCAAAAGGGGAGCAGATATATTCAGCCAGGTTCATGGGGGACACCGGATATTTTGTCACATACAGGCAGATGGACCCTCTGTTTTCTGTTGACCTGTCAGACCCAACGGATCCAAAGATACTGGGTGAACTGAAGATCACGGGCTTCTCCGAATATCTGCATTTTTATGGTGAGGATAGACTGCTGGGAATAGGCTGGGAGACTGACCCGGACACAGGGGAACGGCTGGGCCTGAAGCTTTCTATGTTTGATATCTCCAACTCCGCCAAGGTAAAGGAGATTGATAAGATGGTCCTGAAAAATGTGGATTTCTGTCAGGCGATGGATAATTACAGGTCGATCCTCATTGATCCCGGGGAGAATATCCTTGGATTCGGTATGGGAGTATATGATACACAAAACTATGAACTGCAGGGGTATTATGGGGTGTTCACCTATGATCCGGAGGAGGGATTCCAGAAACTCCTGTATCAGAGTATGAGCAAATGGATGGACAGCTCCGGGGATGAATTGGCCGGTGTGCGGGGCCTCTATATCGGCGATACCTTCTATATGTGCGGCAGCAGCGGGATCAGTGCTTATGACAGAAATAAAGAGTATGAAAACTGCGGAATCCTGGAGTGGTAGAGCGTCAAATACCCCTTGCATAGCAGGAAACAATGAGATATACTAATGTGGAGTGGATAAAAAATCCACTCCGCTTTTTATAATTAATGATGATAGAAAGTCCGCAGAGCGTGCTTTCTATATGTTTTAGGTATTTTAACGGTCCGGGGGAATCAGTTTTTTCCGGCACCGGAAGATAAAGGAGAATAAATATGCAGCTTACAACAGTAAAAGAAATTTACAGGAACAAAGAACAGTACCTGGACAAACAGGTGACTGTTGGCGGATGGGTAAGAAGTGTCCGTGATTCCAAAACATTCGGTTTTATTGTACTCCACGACGGAAGCTTTTTCGAGACACTTCAGGTAGTTTACCATGACAGCATGGATAATTTTCAGGATATCAGCAAGTTAAATGTGGGTGCCGCAATCATTGTGAAGGGCACGCTGGTTGCCACACCCCAGGCAAAGCAGCCCTTTGAAGTACAGGCGGAAGAGATCACGGTGGAGGGAGACTCCGCGGCAGATTACCCGCTGCAGAAAAAACGCCATTCCATGGAGTATCTGCGCACCATTTCCCATCTGCGTCCGAGAACCAACACGTTCCAGGCCGTGTTCCGCGTGCGTTCCATGATCGCATTTGCTGTTCATCAGTTCTTTCAGGAGAGAGGCTTTGTCTATGTGCACACTCCATTGATCACAGGAAGTGACTGTGAAGGTGCAGGGGAAATGTTCCGTGTTACTACCCTGGATATGGAGAACCTTCCCAGAACACCGGAGGGAAAGGTGGATTACAGCAAAGATTTCTTCAAAAAGGAGACCAGCCTGACGGTAAGCGGACAGCTCAATGGGGAGACGTATGCCCAGGCATTCCGCAATATTTATACATTCGGCCCCACCTTCCGTGCTGAGAACTCCAACACGACCCGCCATGCGGCAGAGTTCTGGATGATCGAGCCGGAGATGGCATTCGCAGACCTGGAGGATAACATGGCACTGGCAGAGGCCATGCTTAAATATATTATCCAGTATGTACTGGAGAATGCCCCTGAGGAGATGGAATTCTTCAACTCCTTTATTGACAAGGGATTGTTAGAACGTCTGCAGCATGTGCGGAACTCTGAATTCGGACATGTTACCTATACAGAGGCGATTGAGATTCTGGAGAAAGTCAATGATAAGTTTGAGTACAAAGTATTCTGGGGCTGCGATCTGCAGACAGAGCATGAGCGTTATCTGACCGAGCAGGTGTACAAACGCCCTGTATTTGTCACAGACTATCCTAAGGAGATCAAAGCCTTCTATATGAAACAAAACGATGACAACAAGACAGTGGCAGCTATGGACTGCCTGGTTCCTGGAATCGGTGAGATCATCGGCGGAAGCCAGAGGGAAGATTCTTATGATAAGCTGAAAGCCCGTATGGCAGAGCTGGATCTAAACGAGGCAGATTATGACTTTTATCTGGATCTGCGCAAATACGGTTCCACCCGCCATTCAGGTTTTGGCCTGGGATTTGACCGCTGCGTGATGTATCTGACAGGTATGCAGAACATCCGTGACGTCCTTCCGTTCCCCAGAACTGTAAACAACTGTGATTTATAAAAAAGGAGAACCCATGATATTTTTTCATGCCGCGGACATACATCTGGGCGCAGAACCTGACAAAGGTTTTCCCTGGAGTAAAGAAAGAGGCCAGGAGATATGGGACAGTTTCCGAAGATTAATAAGACAGGCCGGCGAAGAAAAAGCCGGTCTGTTTCTGATTGCAGGGGATCTGTTTCACAGGCAGCCTCTGATGAAAGAACTGAAAGAAGTAAATTATCTGTTTTCAACCATACCCGACACGAAAATCGTGCTGATCGCCGGCAACCATGATTATCTGAAGAGGGAATCCTATTATTTGCGGTTTTCCTGGGCAAAGAATGTTTTTTGTCTGTGGGGGGAGCAGGAACCATGTGTGGAACTTCCCGAACTTGGCACAGCCGTTTACGGTATAAGCTATGACCGGAAAGAGATCACAGACCCACTGTACCATCACATCAAGCCCCAGAGACGACAGCCCATTGAAATCCTGCTGGCTCATGGGGGTGATAAAAACCACATACCTTTTGACAGATCTGTACTGGAACGGGCCGGGTTTTCTTATGCTGCCCTGGGACATATCCACAAACCGGAAATGCTGGTAAAGGATAAGATCGCCTATGCAGGGGCACTGGAACCCATTGACAAAAATGATCTGGGGCCCCATGGGTATATAAAGGGAATATGCAGCCATGGAGGTGTCAGAGCAGAATTTATTTCCGCAGCCTGCCGCTCCTATATTCTTCTGCCCGTAAAAGTGAAAGTAAATACCACGCAGTTTTCCCTTGAACAGGCCCTGTCCAGGCTTATGAAGGAAAAAGGTGAAAAAAATCTGTATCGGATCGTGATCAAAGGCGAACATGCCATGGGGACGGAATTTGACACAGAGCGGATCATGAAGCTGGGCAATGTACGTGAAGTGATAGATGAGAGCCATACTGTCTATGATAAGGAAGCTTTGATGCGGCAGTACCGGGGCAGTCTCATAGAGGCGTATGTAAAGCGGTTTGAAGGTGAAGGACTCTCCCTGAGGGAAGAGAAGGCTTTTGCATACGGCATGGAAGCTCTGATGGCTTCAAGGGAGGAATAGATTTTTTATGGTGATCCGGGAACTTATATTAAAAAATTTTGGAAAATTCCAGAACCGGTCTTTTCGGCTGGAGGAAGGGATCAATATAGTATACGGGGAGAATGAGAGCGGAAAAAGCACCCTCCATGCTTTTATCCAGTGTATGCTGTTCGGGTTGAAAAAAATGAGGGGCCGTGCTGCCAGGACAGATTCCTACACCCGCTATACCCCATGGAATAACCCATCCTGGTATGAGGGAAGCATCCGTTTTTCCTGCGGGGGGAAGGATTTCCGACTGGAGAGAGACTTCCGAAGGGGAGAAGAGGGGACTAAACTGGTCTGCGAAAGCGATGGGGAGCTTCTGTCTGTGGAGGACGGAGACCTGGAGATGCTTCTGGGCGGTATAAGTGAAACCGTGTATGAAAATACCGTATCCATCGGACAGATGAAGAGCCGTACCGGGGACGCCCTGCTTCTGGAGTTGAGAAATTATCTGAGTAATTACCAGGAGAGCGGGGACGGGAAGCTGAACCTTGACAAGGCGCTTTCTATTTTAAAAGAGAGGAAAAAGGAATGGCTGAACCGTCTCCGGATAAGAGAACAGGAGCAGCAGGCGGAGGAGGAAAAGATAAGGTTTGAGATCTCTTACCTGGAACGTGAGGCGAAAGAGCTGGAAGGAAAGCTCTCGGAGGAGCGGAAGATAAGAGAAGCCGGACTGAAGCTTGCAAAGGAGCGGGACAGGGAAAATGCGGCACGGACCGCCCCGACGGAAAGGGAAGCAAGGGTTTCTAAGCTGAAATGGAGAAAGATCGTCCCGGCTGTCCTTTTGGGAGATTTGCTCCTATGGGGCATTTTGCTTTTTACAGCGGGATTCAAAGCCGCCTGCGTATCTGCGGCGGTGATTCTGATAGCAGCGGTTCTGCTCTGTATCCTTGCTTGGTATAAGACTGATCAAAGACAGGATCAGGATACACGGGACAGTGCTTCAAAAAATGAGTTAGGTGATGACAGCCGGGATTATGTCCGGGAGGCAGAACAGACAGCGGGAGACAGTATCCGTCTGCTCACAGCCCAATTAGGCGAAAAAAGAACCAGGATATCCAACCTGCAGGAGGAGCTTCTGGAGCTGCAGATGTCAGCAAGCCAGGGGCAGGGGGAGGCGGAGGAGATACGGAGTATCGAGCTGGCAGCCCAAACCATAGAGAGCCTGTCAGTCTCCGCCCAGGAATCAGTGGGAGAAAGTTTGAAGAACCGCATCTCAGACATTTTCTGTACAATGACAAGAGGAAAATATAACAAAGTCGCTATAGACGAAGAGCTGAAAATAGATTTATTTACAAAAGACCGCCATGTGCCGCTTTTTATGGCAAGTCAGGGTACCATAGAGCAGGTATATCTGGCCCTGCGCATTGCAGTGGGAGATATCTTCTGCGGCGAGGAGCCAATGCCCGTTCTGCTTGACGAGGTTTTTGCCATGTATGATGAGGGGCGTATGGCAGAGACGCTGCGGTGGCTGTACCGGGAAAAAGAACAGACCATTATTTTTACCTGCAACAAGAGGGAAGCGGAGGTTCTTCAAAAGTCCGGTATTCCCTGTCACATGGTGCGCCTGCATCCGTAAAGAAGGAAAATTTTGCAAAAATAGGTAAAAAATTTACCATATTTTAAAATTGATTGGAACTAATTGACTTATTTTCAAGACAATTCTATAATCAAGACAAGATACCGAAAGTTAATGAACGTAAAGGAGAAATGCATGGAGAAAAAAGGAATCCCCTTTCGGCAGATACATCTTGATTTCCACACATCCCCGCTGATCGGGGATATCGGGGCAGAGTTTGATGCAGAGGAATTTGCAGATACATTAAAAAAAGCCCATGTTAATTCCATCAATCTGTTTACAAAGTGCCATCATGGAATGTATTATTACCCCACGGCAGTGGGCAAAATGCATCCTGAGCTTACCTTTGATCTATTCGGTGCCCAGGTGCAGGTGTGCCGGGAGAACAAGATCCGGCCGGTGGCCTACACCTGTGTATCATGGAATGAGGATTGGGCAAAACGCCACCCGGAATGGCTTATGGTGAATGCGGAAGGGATTTGGGGAAATAAAAAGCCTTTTGACAATTCTTACTATTCCTGGAAATGCATCTGTTATAATAACAAAGATTACCAGGAAATCTTAAAAGCAGAAATGAAAGAGGTCTATGACAGATACCATCCCGACGGCTTCTGGATTGACATTGTACAGGGAAAGGGATGTGTGTGCGGGACCTGTTCGGAAGACATGAAGATTCTGGGGCTTGATCCGGAAAGACCGGAGGATGTGCGCCGTTTCGACAAGATATCGGAGACACGTTTCTGCCGGACATTTTACAAGTATTTAAAAGCGCTGGATGAGGATCTGGAAGTGTACTTTAACGCCTTTCCTTATGAGCTGGATGACGGCTCTGATCCACAGTGTTCTTCCATTGAAAAAAGAAAATATTTTGACTTCCTGGACATAGAATCTCTTCCCAGTGAACAGTGGGGATATACACATTTTCACGTTGCAGCCAATTATCTGAACAAATATAAGAAAGATATCTGTATGATGAACGGAAAGTTCCACACTGCATGGGGAGATTTTGGCTCTCTCCGGCATGAAAATGCCCTGGAATATGAATGCTTCCGGGCCATTGCAAACGGGGCACGCGTGTGTGTGGGCGACCAGATGCATCCCTGCGGGAAGCTGGATCAAGTGGTATATGAACGGATCGGAAGAATCTTTGAACAGATAGAGCATATGGAACCGTGGCTGTACCGGACCGAAAAGGTAAGGGAGATCGCCGTGCTGATCCCAAGCAGGGCAGGGGCTTGCGACCCATCCTCCGGAGGGATGACCGAGGAGGGGGTATACCGTGTACTATCAGAACTGCACCATCCCTTTGACTTTGTGAATCAGGAGGATTCCCTTGCAGATTACAGACTTTTGATCCTTCCTGACCATGCAGAACCGGACCAGGCGTATGCGGAAAAGATTGGAGCGTTCCTAGATCAGGGCGGGAAAATCCTGGTATCCGGAACATCGGGACTGAAGGATGGAAAGTCCATACTTCCCGGGATGGATTTGGTCCATGAGGGAAAAAGTCCATATGATGTGCGGTACCTGAGGATGAGGGACAGCCGGACCTTCCCGGAAGTACCTAAGACGGACCATGTCTTATACGAAGCGGGGGAACAGGTGTCCGGTAGTGGAAACGTGCTGGCAGAGATAGTAGATCCGTATTTTTCCCGTACATATGAACACTTTTGTTCACACAGGCAGACCCCGCCAAAAAGGGAGAGCCGGGGGGAACCGGCCATTTTGGAAACGGAGGCAGGGATCTATATGGCATTTCCGGTATTCAGGATGTACACGGACAGCGGATATACGGTATATAGGGATTTGACTGCAGGATGTATCCGGCGTCTTCTGAAAGAACCTTTGATAGAAACAGACCTGCCGGCCCTTACAGAATTGAACCTCAGGCGCCAGGGGCAGAATTATATTCTTCATATGCTGAATTACGTGGTGAGCGGGAAAGCGAAAATGTTAGATACCATAGAAGAGAAATATATGGTGAAGGATAAATCCATCAGAATCAGGACAGGGTACAGCCCCGCCGCCGTTGTGAGGCTGCCCTTGTGTGAAAAGGCAGATTTTCATTATGAGAATGGCTATACAGAGATTATGATTGACTATTCCAGCGGGTACGAGGCCTTTTTAATTGAACAATAACAGGTAAACAGCGTTTTGTGTTGCTCAGTGTGGAGTCATCCTTTTGCAAGAGGTGATTTTTACAGGCTTCACCAAACGCTGTTTTATTGTTACTAAAAAAATCCGGGGGTACCGGTACAGGGCTGTAATTACGGAGGGGGGATCCGGAATGAACGAGGCAGAGCGACGGTTTTCATACAGGGATTTAAAATTAAATTTTAAGATACTGCTGATATACTTTATAGTTCTCGCGGTATTTATCATGTTTTCTTTCTGGCTGTATAATGATTACACGCTGAATATTACCAAGGACAAAGTGCGGGAGTATTCGGAGCAGGTACTTACCGTGCAGGAGTCTTCCATTGAGAATACGATCAGCAGCCTGAATAATATCTCCAGGATGATCATTGCCAATTCATCTGTACAGAACTTTTTAAAATCCGTGGACAAAAATTATACAGTACAGTCAAAAGAAGTGTTTTCGCAGATCATGACATATATGGACATCTATCCGGTTGCCAAGTCCATCACCATTTATGATCGCTATCATAATAAATACGGGATCAACAACAATAAGAAAAATACATTGGAAGGGACAGATATCTTCAGTCAGGACTGGTTCCATGAAGTTGAAAAGCAAAAGGGCGGATTTAAGCTCATACCCAATATTTATTACTATAATGAATATCCGGGGGAATCCGTGATATCTCTTGTCAGGATCATAAATGATATTGAGACGCAGAGACCGATTGGCGTGCTGGTGCTGGATATTCTGGAACGCCAGTTTTTAGGTGCCCAAACGAAACCGTATGATAATATCCCATTCCTGATCTTAGACGCAGACAACCATATCATCATATCAAATACAGAGCGGACAGAGGTGCCGGGAGAGATTCTTGACTTTAAGGAGAGCAGGAAAATATGTTCCGTATTAGAGAAAAACGGGGATGGAGAATATGTTTTTTCCGGTGTAAATATGGACAAATACGGATGGAAGATCGTGAACACGGCCTCGCTGAAAAATGTGGAGGCAGAGAGTAAGACCGCCAAGTCCACCATTCTGATCATGGGTGTGTTCTGTTCTGTTATTTTCATAGCTGCCTCTTTTATCATATCACGCTCCATCACCCGTCCGGTTCAAAAATTGATAAAGTCAATGAATAAAGTAAAGAGGGGAAGTCTCAAGAAGGTGGAACTGGATACAGGGAAGGATGAGATCGGAATCCTGAAAGATAATTATAATGAGATGATAGAGGAAATAGACTGCCTGATAAAACGGGGCATACAGACCGAGAAAGATAAGAGGACCTATGAGCTGAATGTGCTGTATGAGCAGATAAAACCACATTTCTTGTATAACACGCTGGATACCATCGGTTACCTTGTCCTATCCGGCGATAAGGAGCGGGCATACACTGCCATTGAAAATCTGGGCAGTTATTATCACGGCAGTTTAAGCCATGGTTCCACAGTTGTCACTGTGGAGGAGGAAATAAAGATTGTGACCGATTATCTGGAATTACAGAAGTTGAGATACGGGGATATTTTTGATTACAGAGCTGAGATTGAACCGGAGCTTGGAAAGAAAAAGGTACTGAAGCTGATCCTGCAGCCTATTGTGGAGAATTCCCTTTACCATGGAATCAGACCGGGAGGGATAAAAGGAAGCATCCGTATCAGCGTTTACCGAATGGAAGAGGAAATGTTTCTGCGTGTGGAGGATACCGGTGTGGGGATGGAGCCGGAGAATGTAGAAGGATTATATTCCCGGGAGAGGCAGAGGAATAGCTTTGGCCTCTGCGGTACAATGGAGAGAATCCGTATCTATTACGCTTATGAGGACTGCTGTGAAATAATAAGTACCAGGGGAATGGGGACCCGTATCACCTTTAAGCTGCCGCTGCGCTTATGCAGGGAGGACCAGGAGGAAGTAAAATGAGTGAGCAAAAGATTAGAGTTATGATAGTAGATGACGAAGAGAACACCCGGAGTTTACTGAAAATATGCCTGGACTGGGATCAAATGGGATGCGAGATCGTGCAGGAGGCAGAGAGTGGACAGGAGGCACTGGATCTACTGGGGGAAAATGGAGCGGATATCCTTATAACAGATATTAAAATGCCCTTTATGGATGGGCTGGAGCTGTCCCGCCGTGTGGCCGAAGAATTTCCGGATATTAAGATCATTATGCTGACAGCGTACGAGATATTTGAGTATGCCAGAGAGGGCATCCGCATGGGCGTAGCGGATTATATTGTGAAGCCTGTCAGAAGAGATGCTCTAAGACAGAGTGTATGTAAGGTAAGAGACAGTATTCTGGAGAAGAGAAATCTTCTGAAAGCACAGCAGGAGTATCAGGAAAAAGTAGATGAATGTATGGAGGAGATATGCAGAGCAGTGAAAGCCGGGAAAGAGGAGCAGGCATATACTCATATTAACAGGATGTTTGCCTGCTATCAGGGGAACTCAACCCTGGAGATCAATGCGGCGAGAATGGATACCGTTAACTGTATTACCCGGTTAATGCGCCTGATCTGTGATTTCGGCTTTGATGTGTCACAGTTTTTTAAGACAAACAGTGTGCCGTTTAAGTACGTGATCCGGATGGAGGAGAAGGAGGAGATGCGGACCTATCTTCTCAACTTTACCGGGTACATTATAGCAGGATGCAAAAACAGAAGAGAACTGCCGGAAAACCATGTGATCAGCCAGGTATGCAGGGATCTGGAGGAGAATTACAGTGACAGTGAAATAACCCTGGCTGGAATGGCAAAAAAATATTATGTAAACTCAAGCTTTCTCTGCCGTCTGTTCAAGCAGGAGACAGGAGCCAATTTTTCCAATTATTTAATGCGTATCAGGATTGACCGGGCAATTGAACTTTTGAGGCAGGGACATTATAAGATTTATGAAATCGCGGAGTTGGTGGGCATACCGGATGCCAATTATTTCTCCAAGTGTTTCAGGAAGGTCACAGGGGTTTCCGTGCGGGATTATCAGGAATCTATATAGTAACTATTTTCCTTATTCCGGTAAATTTTCTCTCTCTACATTTTGGAGGGCAGATGATAGGATAATAACATAAAGACCGGCCGGTTAAAAAATGAGACGAGAGAGGTAAGGAAGATGAAGAGAAGATGGAAAAAGGTATTATGCTTCACCACAGCCGCAGCGTTAGCGCTTACAGCCGCAGGATGCGGTGGGGGCAGCAGTGCGAAAGAAGAGGAAAGCACTAAGTCTGCCGGCAGCCAGAAGGAGACTCAGGATAAGCCGGAAGGTGATGAGAAGATCCAGCTTACGATCTGGTCACTTTACGGAACAAATCCGGATGACAAGTCAGCAGTAGCCTTTCAGGAGTCCGTTAAGGAGATCATGGAGGAGGATCCCTCCCTGGAGATCCAGCTTGACTATGCGGAAAATGAGGCATATAAGACAAAGATAAAGGCAGCCGTGGCAGCCAACGAAGCGCCGGATATTTACGGCACCTGGGGCGGTGGTTTTACCAAACCCTTTGTGGAAGCAGATAAGGTACTTCAGATTGATGAGTATATGACAGATGATATCAAAGGACAGCTCCTTCCGGGTGTTCTTGACTATTTTACTTTTGAGGATAAGCTTTATGGTCTACCCACAAAAATGTCTACCTGTCATCTGTTTATAAACAAAAAGATAATGGAAGAGAATAACGTGGAAATCCCAACAACGTATGCGGAATTGTTAGAAGGCTGTAAAACACTGAGGGAAAACGGTGTTACGCCGATCGCTCTGGGGGCAAAAGACAGATGGGCTATCGGCAAGGTATTTGATATGATGGGTGTGCGTGCATGCGGAATTGAGAATGTAACCAAGATCCTTTCCGGTGAGAGCACCTTCACAGATCCTGATTTTGAAAATGCTGCTAACAAATTTGAGGAGATGGCAAAGGCAGGGGCATTTACGGAAAACGCAGTGGCCATCAGCAATGACGAGGCACTTGCGGATTTTACACTGGGCAAAGCAGCCATGTTTTATAACGGTTCCTGGTCCTGCGGCTTTATCAACGGGGAATCCTCAACCGTAAAGGATGATGTGATCACCATACCGTTTCCTGTTATGGAGGACGGGAAAGGTACTGTGAACGAGTATGTGGGAGGCGCATCTGACGGTTTTGTCATCAACAAAGAGACGAAACACCCTGAAAAAGCATTTGAAGTGCTGCAGAAGATTTCCTATAAAATGTCTTTGAAATCCTACCAGGCAAGCCTTGATATGCCGGTATGGGATGTAAAAGACCAGGTGGATGAAAGTAAAATAGACCCCCTGTTTAAGTCCATTGCCGATGATGCGCAGAATGCAGCCGGGTATATTGCGTGGTGGGATACTTTCTTTGAAGGCAGTGCGGCCCAGGATTATCTCTATGCGCTGATCGATCTGTCCATGGGAGATATCACCGCCGGGGAATTCTGTGAGAAGATGGATACCCTGAATTAATCGAATGGAGGGGTGTTATGAACCGGTTGCTGAAGAATAAACAGGCTATTTTCTTGTTTATGCTGCCTGTGGTGATACTGTTTCTGCTGATCGTGGCAGCACCTGTGTTCCTTTCAGGGTATTACAGCCTTTTGGAGTGGGATGGTATGGGAAAGCAGGAGTTTGTGGGACTTTCCAATTATGTGAGGCTGTTTACAGACCAGAGCGATAAATTTTTGCTGGCACTGCGCAACAGTCTGGTGATCGCAGTTTTGTCACTGCTGATCCAGCTTCCTGCCGGTATGGCGTTCGCTCTGCTGCTGTCAGGGGGGATAAAAGGGGAGCGGGCGTACATAACTATTTTCTTTATTCCCGTTATCATTTCCGGTGTGGCCATCGGACAGCTTTGGGGGAAGATATACCACCCGGACTATGGACTGCTGAATACCTTTTTAAGGGGCATTGGTCTGGATGGGCTTACTAGGGCCTGGCTGGGAGATAAGAAAACCGTCCTGGGGGCAGTCATTGTACCTATCATATGGCAGTATATCGGGTATTATATGCTGCTGTTCTATTCCTCCATAAAGTCTGTTTCCGCGGACATCTTCGATGCCGCTAAGATTGACGGCGCTTCCAGGATCAAGACTGCCCTATGTGTGACCATACCGCTGGTTAAGCCCATGATCAAGACCTGTGTTATCTTCTCTTTGGTTGGCTCCTTTAAAACCTTTGATCTGGTCTACGTTCTCACGGAAGGGGGGCCTGCCCATGCAAGTGAAGTGCCCACAACATTGATGGTGTGGACCATATTCAAACGCAACCAGTACGGCTACGGAAGTGCAATGGCGGTCATTATCGTACTGATATGTTTCCTTCTGTATATAGGGGTACAAAAGTTTTTCAGGACAGAGGAGGAATAAATGGTGAAAAAGACAAGACAAAGCAAACCGCTGATACAGGTCCTGCTGATCGTATGGGCATTTATACAGCTTTTTCCTCTTTACTGGCTGTTTGCCTTTTCCCTGAAAAGCAATGAGGAGATCTTTGGGGCAAATGTCATAGGCCTGCCCAAGGCCTTCATATGGGAAAATTATCAGGTGGCGATTGTGGGGGCCAATATTGGACGCTTTTTCCTTAACAGCGTGATCGTTGTCGGCGCCAGTATACTGATAACCAGTGCGGTTTCTTTATTTGCCTCCTATGCGCTGAACAGGATGAGATGGAAAATGAGCAAAACCGTATATGCGGTGCTTATGCTGGGACTTATGATCCCCATGCACGCTGCGCTGCTTCCGGTCATGCTCATGCTAAAGAACCTTCATCTTCTGGGGGGTTATGTTTCCCTGATCCTGCCTTATACGGCATTTGCCGTTCCGATGACCATCTTGATCTTTTCGGGATTTATATCCGGAATACCCGGGGAATTGGAGGAATCAGCCTGTATTGACGGGTGTAATATTTACCAGATGGTTGTGAAGATCATTTTTCCTCTTATGAAGCCTGCGGTTGCTACAGCCAGCATATTTACCTTTATGAATACATGGAATGAATTAATGTTTGCCACTACTTTTGTGAACTCCACGGAGTTTAAGACATTGACAGCAGGCATCCAGACACTGGCAGGACAGTACAATACCAAGTGGGGGCCTATAGGGGCAGCCCTTGTGTTAGCCACATTTCCAACAATTTTTCTATATATTTTACTATCAAAAGAGGTGCAGAAAAGTTTGATCGTTGGAGCAGTCAAAGGATGAAAAAATTAAAACAGGGATGAGGACCGCGTCTTGGGGTTCTCATCCCTGTTTTCACTTACTCTTTATTTTCAAGCTGTTTTTTATGTTTTACCATCAGTTTATTGATCCTCTCCACTGGATTCAGCAGTTTGCTGATAGAGGCATCGTGGTTGAGCGTATCAATGAGAAGCGCGATATATTTGCTCATATCGCAGTTTACATAATATTCTTTGCAGAGAAGCTCGTCAGGCTGGTATACTAAGTTGGTGGTGAGCAGTCTGTCGAATTCGCCTCTCTCAAAGGCTTTGTCGAATTTTTCCATTCCGTTGGTGAAGAGACCAAAGGTGGAGCACATGAAGATCTTACCGGCCCCCTTGCTCTTTAAAAGTGCGGCAACTTCCAGCATGCTGTCGCCGGAGGAGATCATGTCATCAATAATGATCATATTCTTGCCTGCCACATCCGTGCCCAGAAATTCATGTGCAACGATGGGATTGCGGCCGTCAATGATGGTGGAGTAATCACGGCGTTTGTAGAACATACCCATATCCACGCCCAGTACGTTAGCCAGGTAAATGGCCCGTCCCGTACCGCCTGCATCGGGGCTGATCACCATAGTGTTGTCACTGGTTATCTCAAGGTCAGGTTCAGCCTTGAAAAGTCCTTTGATGAACTGGTAAGACGGCTGTACCGTCTCAAAGCCTTGGAGAGGGATGGAATTCTGCACACGGGGGTCGTGGGCATCAAAGGTGATGATATTGTCCACACCCATGTTCACTAACTCCTGCAGGGCAATGGCGCAGTCCAGGGATTCTCTGCCGGAGCGCTTGTGCTGACGGCTCTCATAGAGGAACGGCATAATGACATTGATACGTCTGGCCTTCCCGCCGATGGCAGCAATGATGCGTTTGAGATCCTGGAAATGGTCATCTGGTGACATGTGGTTCGGGTGTCCGCAGAGGGAATAGGTGAGGCTGTGGTTACACACATCCACCATGACATAGATATCATCGCCGCGTACGGACTCACCCAGAATGCCCTTTGCCTCTCCAGTACCGAAGCGGGGGGTCTGTGCTTTGACCAGATAGGAGTCCCGCTCATAGCCTTCAAACTCCAGGTTGTTTTTCTCCTGATGTTCACGGTCCCTGCGCCATTTTACAATGTAGTCATCAACCCTGGAACCCAGCTTTTCACAGCTTTTCAGTGGAATGATCCCAAGGCGGCCTACGGGAAGGGAATCTAATGGAGTTGCATCTTTTGGTGACATGTTTTACTTTCCTCCTAAAAGTTTTTTTTGGATCCTTATATCATTTCCGATCAGCTTCAGCATGGTATAATTGCTGGAGATCCTGGAGAAGATACGCTCGGAATACGTCTCCAGAAAGTCTTCCATGGCAAGGTTGGTGGAAATAATAGTAGATTTATGGTTCATAATACGTTCATTGATACAGCAGAAAAGCTGGCTTGCCACAAAATTGTTGGTAAGCTCAGTTCCCAGATCGTCAATGATGAGCAGGTCACAGTCATAGATAAACCCGGCTACATCAGAGGCGGCTGCATCCTTCTGGAAGGTGTTCTTTGCCAGCAGGTCAAAGAGATCAAAGGATGAAAAATACAGCACGAAATACGCCCTGTCAATGAGTTCCTTGGCAATACAATGGGAGAGGTAGGTCTTTCCCACACCTGTGTCGCCGTAGAAAAACAGGCCGCATGGATGCTCACCGAAATGGTCAATAAAATCCCAGGCCTTGTCCACTGCGTCCTGGGCCGTCTCCAGTGCGCTGAGGCCGGTGGCAGGGTTTGTGATATCCTGTGGATAATACTCAAAGGAAAAGTTTTCAAAGTTCTCTGTTTCAAGTATTTCCCTGATATTGGACTGTGTATACAGCAAATCTACCGCGGCCTTCTTAAAACAGGAACATTTTTGGTTATCTACATAGCCGGTATCCTTACAGAACGGGCAGTCATACTTCAGTTCCAGATAGTCAGGCGTAAAGCCGTGGATCTGCAGAAGCGCAGTCCGTTCTTCGGAAAGCTCCCCAATGGCGGCAGAGAGGTCAAAGTCATCCTTAGGTGAGGGGAGCAGCAGGGCCCTTGCCTTTTTCAGGCTCAGGGACGCAATCTCTCCGTCGATTTCCTGGAGACGCGGAATCATCTCATAAGCCTGTCGGATGTGTTCATCCTGCTCATGCTTATGATTCAGTTGTTTCTCGTTGTATGCGCGCATCAGCGCGTCGTATTGGAAATTGTTCAGCGACACAGTGACCTCCTTATGGTAACTAAGCAGCAGGTCTGCGCAATTGCTGCGCGACCGTAAGAGAACATTCGGCATTCAGGCAAAAATTTGTAACAGTTCACACAAGCTGAACTGTTACAAAAATTGGGCCGAAGGAAAATCTGCAAAGGGTGGTTTCCATTATTTCAGTAATTGTTTTTCCAGTTCATCCACATTGTAGGTGCGTTGGTGGAAGTTGTTGAATTTGTTCTTGGAAGGTGCCGGTTTTGGACGGGCAGCGCTGTTTTCCGCCTTGGCTGCTTTCTGCTGCCTGCGGTCTTCATCCAGCTTGTCTATGTCAGACAGGTGTTTGACACCCTTTTTCTGCCAATTATGCAGAATAGAGTCCGCATAGGCGAAATTGGGCTGGCCGGTGGCAATGACAGTACGGCTGCAGGCAGCGGATATGATATCCAGTGTGAAGGCGTACTCGTTCAGCCAGAGATTCATATAACGGATCTCTTCATCCACAGGGTTCCGGTTTTTGATGCCGAAGGCCTTGAGGATAGCAAAGAAATTTTTGTTATATGTATTGGTCTCCTGTTTTGCCTGCTTTACGGTGGTGATATTCTCCTCCGCCCAGGCAAGCGCCACTTTTTCAATATAACGGATACTGCGGCTACCTTTGGATACGCAGTATTCGATTAAATATTCCATCAGATCCTTTGAGAAATGAAGCTCTTCGTAAAAAAAGAGGAGCTTGTTGATCTCCGTGGGAGTCAGGGTTTTTCCCAGATATTGTTCCGCAATAAACAGAAGTTCGATCACGTCATCCCTGCCGGACAGTTCTTTTACTTTGTCGGGTGACAGGGTCTTGGGTTCGGAAGTCTGGCTTTTTTCCCTGGAGGCGGCAGCCTCAGGTACCGTTTCAGCCAGTGTTTTGGCGGATGGTGCCTGAGATGTCTTTGGCGGCACAACTTTTGCTCCGCCTGTGAGGGAACGCAGCCGGAGTTCTTTTAAATTACCGCGTCCGTCAAAGGTTACATCAAGGACGCCTGTGTTTTTCCAGTATTTCAATGCGCGGAGCACATCATTTTCCGTACAGTTAAAGATATCGGCAATCGATGACAGCTCCAGAGCGGCGCCGGATACGGAAGCGCTGCGCAGAAGCCAGAGATATATTTTGACAAACTCTCCGTTGGCCTGCGGCATATAAGTATCCAGAAAATAGTTGGAGACAAACGTAAAGTCTCCGGGAAAATCATTGTGTATGATGAACTGTCCCATGTCTAACATCCTTTTCTATTCCAGAGCGTGTTTGAAATTCAAAAATATTGTGAGCCGAAAAGATTCCGACACAACAAACAGGAAAACATCTTTTCGTGTACGCCAGGCACAGACATGTCAAAAAGGTCCGCCCAAGCAAGTGTTTCCCCGTCTTTTGTAAGTATAACATATAACTTTTGAAAAGAGAATAAGCATTTTTTAGCAGAGGCCTTTGTGCGGGCATGTTGAAAATTTTGTGGGGAATGTGGATAATGTGGATAAAAAAGTGGAGTATTTTTATTAGCAACCGAAAAATGTCGAAAACATGGGGATTTTAAAGGTTTACAGCAAATTATGTTACATTATTATGTTAACTGGCTTATACCCAAAAAAATCCACATGCTTATAGGGGAGTAAATGTGTATAAGCATGTGGATAATGTGGATAACTTTACATTCCTAGCAGGTTTTCGCCGATTTTATACACATCTCCGGCCCCCATAGTTATCAACAAATCATCGTGGATACAATTTTTTAATAAAAATTCTTCTATCTCATCAAATGTGGAAAAATAATACGCATCTGTACCAAGAGAGGCAACCAGATCACGCAGATTTCGGGAGGATATCCCCAGGTTGTCGGTCTCGCGGGCTGCGTAGATGTCAGCCAGCACTACCTTGTCGGCCAGGGTCAGTGCCTCTGCGAATTCATTCAGCAGGGCTTTTGTCCTGGTATAAGTATGTGGCTGGAAGACACACCAGGTGGTTTTGTGTGGATAATTTTTGGCAGTCTGCAGGGTTGCGGCGATCTCTGTGGGATGATGGGCATAGTCGTCTATGATAGTCACGCCGGCTACCTTACCCTTGTACTGGAACCTACGGTCTGTACCGCCGAAGTGCAGAAGACCTTTTTGGATGTGCTCCATGGAAAGGCCCAGTTTTTCCCCCAGGGCAATGGCGGACAAGGCATTGGCAACATTGTGGGTTCCCGGAACAGACAGGGAGAAGCGGCCAAGTACCTCATTGCCCTTTACGCAGTCAAAGGATGCGTGGGCGAATTCGTCAAAGGTAATATTCTTAGCCATATAATCAGCCTCATGTTCCAGCCCGCAGGTGATCACTGCGCAGGAAAGACCTTCGGTGATCTCCTCATAGGCGGGGATATCGCTGCTGATGATCAAGGTCCCGTCTGCGGGCAGTTTCTCTGCAAACAGTTTGAAGGAATGGCGGATATCATCCAGGTCTTTGAAGAAATCCAGATGGTCCGCATCAATATTCAGGATAATGCTGATCTTGGGGAAAAAGCTCAGAAAACTGTTGGTGTACTCACAGGCCTCTGTGACAAAAGTCTCTGACCGGCCCACACGGATATTGCCGTGGATGGCAGGCAGAATACCGCCTACAGAGATGGTAGGGTCAGCATCAGCTTCCAGCAGAATATGTGAGATCATGGAGGTGGTGGTGGTCTTACCGTGTGTACCTGCTACAGCTACCGGTACTTCATAGTTTTTCATGATCTGTCCCAGAAGCTCTGCTCTTGTGAGCATGGGGAGCCCCTTTTGGCGGGCACATGCAAATTCCGGATTATCTTCGTGGATGGCTGCGGTGTAGACCACCAGTTCAATGTCATCTGTAATATTGGAAGCGCGCTGGCCAATGCGGACAACGGCACCAAGGCTCTCCAGATGGGCGGTCAGTTCGGACTTTCTGGAGTCTGAACCTGATATGGGGAAATTTTCTTTTAAAAGGATTTCAGCCAGACCGCTCATGCTGATGCCGCCGATACCGATGAAATGAATGTGCAGCGGCTTATTAAAATCTATCTGATACATAAGGTTGTGCTTCCTTTCTCTTCTTTATTATTATATGGGGCAGTGTCAATGGGGCACTGTTTGTGTTTATTATACCTAAAAAAAGTACAAAATGAAACCCCTAGTTATAGAAATGGTTATGGGCAGGTAAAATGTCACAAAAACTAAAGTAAAGTTGAAAAAAAATTGTTAAAAATGTTCACAATTGCGATTTAGTGTGGTATAATACCTGTCTTTTGAAGTTGAGGTAAAAAAATAGTGCTAAGCCATAGGTTAGAACCTATGACTTAGCATTTTATTTATATCTTCATTTCCGAGAAAATAAGATGTTAATGGTAATCCTGTCAGAGAAG
>NQOF01000047.1 GCA_002270465.1 Blautia hominis | reverse complement strand
GTGGAAGTGCAGCAATGTATGGAGCTGACTGCTACTAATCGGTCGAGGGCTTGACCTAAGCACGGAAGTGCGAACGGCGGGTAAGAAAAAAAGGTTTTTGTGTTTTGTATATGCGGTTTTGAAGGTACGGTGTATCAGTGTATCTATTCCTCCTTAGCTCAGTCGGTAGAGCATGCGGCTGTTAACCGCAGTGTCGTTGGTTCGAGTCCAACA
>NQOF01000046.1 GCA_002270465.1 Blautia hominis | reverse complement strand
CCGTGCAGGTCCGACAGCATTGTTGTGCCGTTTTCTCTTGCCAGCCTGTCCAGTAATTTATCCTTCAAACTCCGCACCTCCTTTTTCATTATCCTGTGAAGACTACATAATGATGGTTATGTGGTCATAGAAACAAATGTTTTAAACTTGAATACATAGCAATTTTATCATGCTTCCTCTTAAAATACAATATTTTATACCGGAGAACATGGGAAAAGACACAGAGAATAA
>NQOF01000045.1 GCA_002270465.1 Blautia hominis | reverse complement strand
ATTCCAGTGTGACCACGACCCGCATCTATACCATGGAAAGCGGTACGGAACATGCCAGACAGGTGGACAAGATGGGGCTTGTTGTGTTGAGAATATAAAAAACCACATAATGATGGTTATGTGGTCACGATTCTGAGGATCAGACTTCTGTGCATCCCACAAAAGAAGATTTCATTAAAAATAGACACAGGAAGTAAACCGGCGCATGTATCAGGATGCCTCCGGTTTATT
>NQOF01000044.1 GCA_002270465.1 Blautia hominis | reverse complement strand
CATCACGGTCTGGCTCTAATTTCCATATAAAATCACCTACTTTCATTGAAAAATACTCATTACAACACACCCGGAACGGTGTATTCTGATGAAAATTCTTCACTTCTTTTGCTAAACTCCGCTTTAGGAAATTATTGGATTCAGGCTGGAAGGGTAACAATTACACCAAAACCAAATGAACCCACATCAAAACGGGTAACATTTCCAAAACCATTTAAGGAAAAGGCACATGTTTC
>NQOF01000043.1 GCA_002270465.1 Blautia hominis | reverse complement strand
GCCGCCAGCAACGCTGTCATTGCTGCCAAAACGCTGTTAATAAGTTCCATTCGTGGTTCCATAGGCAAATCCTCCTTTTTGCCTATGATTATACCAGTTTCCAGTGTTGTGCTAAACTCCGCTTTAGAGAACAAATCTGAAACATCTCACGTTCATGATAATAGATATTATACTAAAAACCAATCAGATGACAGGTATTACACCAAGTCGCAAATTAATAATGAATTGAGCAACTT
>NQOF01000042.1 GCA_002270465.1 Blautia hominis | reverse complement strand
TGGGGCATTCTTCTGTTGAGACCACACGGATCTACGTTCAGACAAGTATCCGGGAGCATGAGCGTATTATCTCCAAGATGAAGTTAGTGGTTTAAACAAAAACACCACAGAATAAATATTCTGTGGTTACTCTTGTAAAAAAGAAAAAACATTTTTGGAGTATCCGAAAAACAGAAGTGAAAATCTTCAAAATCACATGGAAAAATAAGCCTATAACAAGAATTATTTGTATCAGG
>NQOF01000041.1 GCA_002270465.1 Blautia hominis | reverse complement strand
CATCACGGTCTGGCTCTAATTTCCATATAAAATCACCTACTTTCATTGAAAAATACTCATTACAACACACCCGGAACGGTGTATTCTGATGAAAATTCTTCACTTCTTTTGCTAAACTCCGCTTTAGAGAACAAATCTGAAACATCTCACGTTCATGATAATAGATATTATACTAAAAACCAATCAGATGACAGGTATTACACCAAGTCGCAAATTAATAATGAATTGAGCAACTT
>NQOF01000040.1 GCA_002270465.1 Blautia hominis | reverse complement strand
GAAACATGTGCCTTTTCCTTAAATGGTTTTGGAAATGTTACCCGTTTTGATGTGGGTTCATTTGGTTTTGGTGTAATTGTTACCCTTCCAGCCTGAATCCAATAATTTCCTAAAGCGGAGTTTAGCACAACACTGGAAACTGGTATAATCATAGGCAAAAAGGAGGATTTGCCTATGGAACCACGAATGGAACTTATTAACAGCGTTTTGGCAGCAATGACAGCGTTGCTGGCGGC
>NQOF01000039.1 GCA_002270465.1 Blautia hominis | reverse complement strand
CGCCGCCAGCAACGCTGTCATTGCTGCCAAAACGCTGTTAATAAGTTCCATTCGTGGTTCCATAGGCAAATCCTCCTTTTTGCCTATGATTATACCAGTTTCCAGTGTTGTGCTAAACTCCGCTTTACCACATATTGAAAAGGGATCCATTAGAGCAAATGCAAGTACAACCGGCGCGATGACTGCAATAAAATTCTCGAAAGCTTTCACGATAGCTCCTACTGTTGCACTTAGCCT
>NQOF01000038.1 GCA_002270465.1 Blautia hominis | reverse complement strand
AACTTTTTGACTTATCTTCAGAATGAGGTTAAACCCAAAACGACGGCAGGTAATGTTACATTTACTAAAGCAGATGGAACTGCAAGTAATGTGCAGGATACTGTTACTGCATTAAACTCCGCTTTAGGAAATTATTGGATTCAGGCTGGAAGGGTAACAATTACACCAAAACCAAATGAACCCACATCAAAACGGGTAACATTTCCAAAACCATTTAAGGAAAAGGCACATGTTTCGCT
>NQOF01000004.1 GCA_002270465.1 Blautia hominis | reverse complement strand
GTCAATATATAAAAAAGATTTTTGTCAAGTTTTTCAAAAACAAAAAAAGCCAGCATTTATGCTGACTGCGGCTGTTTCGTAATAAAATAAACCTCTAAAGATTGTAGTGCTAAATCCCAAAGACGGGGAATTCATTTGCCGAACGGCTGATCAAAAACAGAAATGCCAACTTCTAAGTATAAGATGCAAACTCAAAGTGGCTGCAGCAGTCTTGCTGCTGTTGAAGATGATTATATACTTCCCGGCACGACTTGTCCATAGAAAAAATCACCAAAACGACTTTTTGGCAACCCTTCACAAAATTACTATTTGCAATAACGGTCATTTTCAGTTAAAATAGTATATTATACAATCAGATGGCCTGAAAATGGTTATATGCCGAAGGAGAATCGCTATGGGTATCATTGTATTTTTAGGAGACAGCATTACCGATGCCGGCAGAATGACATCTGACAATCCTCTGGGTGATGGATATGTCAGCGAATTCGCGGCCTATATTACCGGAACCAACCCCAACTGGCGGGTTTTGAATAAAGGTGTGGATGGCAATATCACGGAACGGATCGCCGGAGTCCTGCAGAGGGACTGTATTTCTTATCATCCAGATTACGTGAGTATTCTGGTGGGCATCAACGATGTGGGGCTTATTGTACAGGCTGATGTCTCAGAACAGGAAAAGCTTTATATGCTGGAGGACAGCATTCGCGCATATCATGAAATGCTCTTTGACCTATCCAGAGAAACCACAGCAGCAGTCATTACACTGGAACCGTTTATTTTCCCGAAGCAGGGAACATATGACGACTGGGTGCCCTGGCAGCAGAAAATGTCCAAAAACATCCGCAAGCTTGCCAGAAACTACAGTGCTCACTTTATTCCACTGCAAAAGCCTCTGGAACAGCAGATTGAGAAGCACGGCTATGACGCCATCACCACGGACGGCATCCACCTGACCAGGCTGGGACAGAAAATCCTGGCAGATATTGTCAGGAATGCTTTTCAGTTATAAAGAACTGTCGCGGAATGTTGAAACCCCTTTTAAACAGGTGCTTCAACATTCCGCAACAGTTCTCTTTTTTTACCCTTTTACAGTAAAGTCAGCAAAAGCGGCATCGGCTGCCCGCGCCAGATCCACAGGGTTCACCTTAATAGTTGAACCGATCCTTCCCCCGCTCACATAAATCTCGCTGTATTTCTCAGCGCTCTCCTGGATGATGGTCTTATACTGCTTTTTCATGCCAAGAGGACTACAACCGCCCCTCACATATCCGGTCACTGCCGTGATATCTTTTACATGGATCATCTCAATGGACTTTTCCCCCAGCACCTTGGCTGCGGCTTTTAAGTCCACTTCCTCTGCAATAGGGAGGACCAGAACATAGTATTCCTTACTCTTTCCCCGGGCCACCAGCGTTTTAAAAGACTGCTCCACCGGAGCCCCCGTCTTCTCTGCCGTGTGCAGGCCGTCTATGAACGCATCGCACACATAGGTGATGGTCTCATAGGGAATCTTATTTTTATCCAGGATCCTCATGGCATTTGTCTTCACTTCTTTGTCCTTGTTTTTTGCCATTCTATCACCTTCCTATATCTCTAATCTCTTCATGTACCGTTTAAACAGTATCACTGCTGCTGCCGCTGCAATGGCCTCCGCCAGAGGGAAAGTCACCCACACACCGTAGATGCCCCATATTCTGCAGAACAAAGCAGACAGCGGCACAATGATCACAAGCTGTCTCAGTATGGAGATCAGAAGGGAGTGCAGTCCCTGTCCCAGTGCCTCAAAAGAGCCGGAGAGTACGCACCCTACAGTGGACACCACAAAACCAAGGCTGATAATGCGCAGCATGGGAACCCCCAGCCGCATCATTTCATCCCCTGCATCAAACAACTTCATGATCCATTCCGGACACGCCAGAAAGAGTACAGTCCCCAGGAGCATAATGGCACCAGCCACCTGAAGACTGCTTTTCAATGTCTCCATCATCCTCTTTCTGCTGCCTGCCCCGTAATTGTAGCTCATAATGGGCCGCATTCCCTGCACCACCCCGTTGGCCGGCATATATACAAAGGACTGGATCTTAATGTACAGCCCAAAAGCCGCAATGGCAGTCCCTGAAAAGGCGGCCAGTATGGAGTTCAAGGCACCTACCAGCAGGGAGGGCATGGAGATCATAATGGCAGAGGGGATACCCACCATATAAATCTTT
Organism: Blautia hominis; assembly: GCA_002270465.1. Taxonomy (GTDB): domain Bacteria; phylum Bacillota; class Clostridia; order Lachnospirales; family Lachnospiraceae; genus Blautia; species Blautia hominis. Next base: position 525,457 of record NQOF01000004.1, on the reverse strand, counting down.
TTTACGATTTCCCAGTCAAAGCGAAAACCGTGAAAATCCAGTTTTACCTGGGTACATTTCTTCAGATAGCAGACCATAGCTATGATCCCCGCTGTGATCTGTGCCGTGACAGTAGCCACCGCTGCCCCCTTCACTCCCATAGCCGGAAATCCCAGCAGCCCGAAGATCATAATGGGGTCCAGGATAATATTCAGAACCGCACCGATGGCCTGGAAGAACATGGGGAGTACCATATTGCCCACGGACTGAAAGATCTTCTCTGCAAAGAGGTGGTACATGCTGCCAAAAGAAAAGCAAAGCACAATACCGGCGTACTCACAACTCATTTTATAAATCTGCGCATCCCGGGTAAACATGCCTATAAAGGGTTTTACCAGCAGAAGGCCAACCAGTATGAAGAGGATACCGTGCACGGCTGTCAGTATCACTCCATGAGCTGCCGCTGCCTCTGTCTCTTTTACATTTTTTGCCCCCAAAGCCCTGGCAACGCAGGCATTCAGACCAATGCCAAAGCCCACGGACACTGCCAGGATCAGATTCTGGAGGGGATAGGCCAGGGAAACCGCTGTCAGGGCATTTTCACTGATCCTTGCCACATACATGCTGTCCACAATATTGTAAAGTGCCTGTATCATCATGGACACCATGGGTGGTATGGACATGGAAACAAGAAGCGGAAGCACCTTTTTTGTCCCCATGATATTTTCTGTCTGTTTCATATTTTGTCATTCCTCTGCTTTAGTCATACATTGTAGTTGAAAGATAGTGGTCTCCTGTGTCCGGAAGAAGGGCTACTATGTTTTTACCCTTATTTTCCGGACGGCGGGCCAATTGGGCCGCTGCCCACACAGCCGCGCCGGAGGAGATCCCCACAAGGATCCCTTCACATTTGGCGATATCATTCCCTGTTTTATAGGCATCCTCTGTGGTGACACAGATGATCTCATCATAAATATCCCTGTCCAGAATACTTGGAATAAAATTGGCACCGATTCCCTGAATACCGTGCGCTCCCGCCTGACCTCCCGATAATAGAGGGGATTCCGCAGGTTCCACTGCCACGATCTGGATCGCAGGGTTTTGTTTTTTCAAATATCTGCCTGTGCCGGTCAGCGTTCCCCCTGTTCCCACTGTGGCAACAAAAATATCTACCCTGCCGTCTGTGTCCCTGTAAATCTCAGGGCCTGTGGCAGCTTCATGTGCCTCCGGGTTGGCTTCATTGTCAAACTGCCCCATTATGACCGAACCGGGAATGGTGCGCTTAAGTTCTTCTGCTTTCTCTATGCTGCCCTGCATCCCTTTCTTCCCGTCTGTAAGAACCACCTCCGCCCCATAGGCGCGAAGCAGTTTCTGCCGCTCCACACTCATAGTCTCAGGCATGGTGAGAATCGCGTGATACCCCTTGGCAGCCGCCACGGAAGCAATGCCGATCCCCGTATTTCCGGAAGTAGGCTCTATGATCGTGGCCCCGGGCTTTAGCTTTCCTTCCTGCTCTGCTCTCTCGATCATGCGAAGGCCCACCCGGTCCTTGGCGCTGCCTGCCGGGTTGAAATACTCCAGTTTTGCTATAACATGCGCCGGCAGATCCTGTTTTTTTTCGTAATTACACAGCTCCAAAAGCGGCGTATTGCCGATGAGCTGTGAAGCGCTTTTCTTAATATTTTCCATATACTATACACTCCTTAAAATTTTTCCGTTTCTCTCTTGTCAGGTAAAAGCATAGACTATGGCTGTTTTGTTTGTCAATGCATTTTCCCATATTTTTCGCACATACTATTACTACAAAAAATGCAGAAAGGAAACTTGCGAAATGAAAGATATCAACGAATCAAATGAATATAAAAATTCCGAAAACTGCCACAGAGGCGGCAAAGGCGGCAAGGGCCAGGGAAGCGGCACCGGAGGAAAGGGTGGGAGCAAGGATGTTTACCACGTGGAATCCAGCTCCTCCGATGACTTAGACGGACAGGCAGCTATGGAGATGACCGGTCTTATGTATAAACCGCCCACCAGTCAGGCTGAACTGGACTCTTACAAAGAGGTCTATCCATTCTCTCCGGAACAATATGCCGAAGATTAAAGGATCTTCCGAATAAAGGGCGGAGCTGTGTCCTCACACATCTCCGCCCTAAGTTCAGGCTAGTCTTCACCGCCTGAAGTGCTTTCTTTATTATCCGTATTCTCTTTATTGGTGTCTGAACCGCTGTCCTCCGGATCATCTGACGCCCCATCGGACACGCCTTTTCCCTTCACTTCTGTCTCCGGTGCGTCAGAACTGCTCTGTCCCGAGGCGGGGAATGCCTGTGGGGATTCATACTTTGCGGCAAGCTCTTTGATGCTGTCCAAAGTAAATGTCTCCTCCGTCTGCTGATGTATGCCGTGTTCTTTCGCCAGCTCCTCTGTATAGTCAGAGACCTTGTACACTGCACAGTTTTTCTTTTCACTGTCATAATGCATGACAAGGGGCGTCATCTTATAATCACTGACGGTCACTTCCCCTGTCTTGCCGTCCTTTTTCAGTGTGATATCTGCCATGCCTCCCACAAGACCTTTGATCTGATCATCCGTGGAAACAAAATTGCCGAGTGAGCTGTAAACCAGCATATTTTTCCCATCCTGCCGCGGCATCATGCCATACGCCTGCAGTACATGGGGGTTGCTGCAGATCACCGCATCCACTCCCTGCGCTGCCAGGAAATCGATCCTCTGTTTTGCCGTGTCAGAAAATTCCTCTGAATACTCAGCCCCGGCGTGAAGGAATACCATGACAAAGTCTGCTTCCCCTTTTGCCTTCTCCACATCTGCCTTTACCTTATCCTCTGCGTAGACATCGATCATATAAGAGTCCGCTTCGGAAAAGCCGGCATCCTCATCCACACCGTATGTGTAATTCATCACGGCGATCTTCATGTTCTTCTTATCAATGACTTTGACACGGTTCTCCGCGTCCGCCTCATCCCCGTGAATGCCCAGAAGCTGAACATCCGCATGCTGTGTCTGCCAGAAAGTGGCTGAATTTAGGATTCCCGGCTTGCCCTTATCAAAAGCATGGTTTGTGGCCTGGGTCACCAGATCAAATCCTGCCTTTGCCAGCGCATCCCCGACTTCAAGGGGCGTTCCCATAAGCCCGCTCCCGGATACATCCTTATGGTCATTGACAAAAGGTGTTTCCTGATTGACACAAGCAAGGTCAGCGCCCTGGATATCTTCTGCCACCTGTGCGTACAGGGCATCATAATTCCATGTTTCTTCGCTCTCTTTTCCCGACTCGATCAAAGCATCCTGCAGAATGTTGTCACCCACTGCCAGGAAACGCAGTTCACTGTCCGCCTCCTGCTTTTTTGCCTCTTCCTCCGCTTTCTTCTGCTGGGCGGCTTTGATCTCCTCTTCCTGTTTCACTTTTTTCTTGTGGTTGCCCACAGCGACGCTCACAATAATGACCAGTAATATTAAAACGGCTGCACCTGCCAGGATCATCCTTTGTTTCATTACCTGCTGACGGCGTCTCTCTTCACGAGCCTGAATCCGTTTCTTTCTCTCAATCTCTCTTTTTTCGTCTTCGTTCATATATTCACCCTTTTCTGCCTGATTCTGCTGTAACGGATTACAACTGTATTCCAGTGTCAGTTTCATTTTACACTATTAATAACCATTATAACAAATATTTTTCAGAACGCAAATCCATTTCTTTGTAAAAATATCCAACACTTACCGTTATCGGGGCCAAAATTTCTATTTGCACCTGTTTTCCATCCGGTGTATCATACAAAACGAGACTGTAAATTTATCCGCAGAAGTCAGAGGTGATATTATGTCAACTAAAAACCGTGACTACTTTTTCGATAATTACAAAGCCCTTCTCATTGTTTTGGTGGTGGTCGGTCATTTTATCGAACCCTGCTATGACAACAACCTGTTTTTATCCGGGCTGAAATGGGTGATCTTTTCCTTCCACATGCCTGCGTTTATTTTTATATCGGGCTATTTTTCAAAGAAAAAACTACCTTTTGGAAAACTGGTACAAAAACTGGTCATTCCTTATTTTGTCTATGAACTCCTGTATTACTTTTTATATGTTTTCATCATCCACAAAGACACTGGGCTGTACTTAGCAAGGCCCAAGTTTTCCCTCTGGTATATCATGGCCCTGTTTTTCTGGCGACTGGTGACACCTTATCTGAAGAAGATCCCGGGGCATATGTTTATCGCCGTCACTGCCGGGCTGCTGGTAGGCCTGACGGAATTGGACAACTTTTTCAGCATCCCCAGAATCCTGGTATTCTTCCCCTTCTTCCTGGCAGGATACCACTTTGAGAGGGACTGGTTTGAGAAAATAAGAGTACAGGCCGGGAAAATACTGGCAGTGCTTTCCCTGTATCTGTTAGGCTGCCTGCTTCTGGCCTATTCTTTCAAGATCCATCTGACTCCGAAGATCTTTTACGGAAGATATTCCTATCATGAGATGGGGGCGGGAGACGGGGAGGGGATCCTAGTAAGGCTGGTCTGTTACGGCGTATCTTTTCTGGCAATTTTTGCGGTGAGCGCCATGATCTCCAGAAAACCACAGGTATTTTCCATACTGGGACAGCGCACCATGCCCATCTACCTGTTCCACGGCCTTGCATACAGTGTGCTGAGTGCCACCCCGATCCTGGAATCTGTATCTGAGATCTGGCAGGGTGTGCTGCTGATCGGCTTTTGTCTGCTTCTTTCCTGGCTTTTTTCCATGGACGGGCCAAACCGTTTTGTCACTAAGGTTTCTTCCCTGCCTGTGCCATCCTTTTTCGGCAGCGGTCCCGGAAAAAGCTCCGGGCCTTTCTCCGGAAAAGCCGGTGGTTTTGGGCGTAAAGGGTCCTATCCCATGTAAGAAAATGGCTGTATTTCCACTATCCTTTCGGAGGCGGAAATACAGCCATTTTAATATTTATCCGGTTATTCTCAGATTCTGCTCACGCCTGTGTCTCTGGCCGCTTTTGCCACTGCCTGGGCAACCGCCTTTGCCACACGTTTGTCAAAGGGATTCGGGATGATGTAGTCCGGTGTCAGTTCTTTCTCATCAATAAGACCGGCGATGGCATAAGCTGCCGCCACTTTCATCTCATCGTTAATGTCCTTAGCCCTCACATCCAGCGCACCGCGGAAAATCCCCGGGAAAGCCAGAACGTTGTTGATCTGATTGGGGAAATCACTTCTTCCGGTTCCCACAACGGCTGCTCCTGCTGCCTTTGCAAGGTCAGGCATGATCTCCGGTACCGGATTTGCCATTGGGAAGAGGATGGGGTTTGGAGCCATGGTCTTCACCATCTCCTCTGTCACAGTTCCCGGAGCGGAAACACCGATGAACACATCAGCGCCCTTCAGCACATCGGCCAGACTGCCTTTTTCCATGCCGCGGTTGCTGATCTTAGCCATCTCCTGTTTCTCTGCATTTAAGTCGCCGCGTCCTTCATAGATGGCGCCTTTTCTGTCGCACATGATAACCGTCTTCAGTCCCAGGCTTACCAGCAGCTTGATGATGGCAATCCCTGCTGCACCTGCGCCTGATGTTACCACTTTGATCTCCTCCAGCTTTCTGCCTGTGAGCTTTAAGGCATTGAGCATGGCGGCAGCGGTGACAACGGCTGTTCCGTGCTGGTCATCGTGGAAGATGGGGATATCACAGCATTCTTTCAGCTTTCTCTCTATCTCAAAGCAGCGCGGCGCGGAGATATCCTCCAGGTTTACACCGCCGAAACTTCCTGCCAGCAGACGGACTGTGTTTACGATCTCGTCCACATCATTGCTTCTGATGCATAAAGGAAATGCGTCCACATCTCCGAATTCTTTAAAGAGCACACATTTTCCTTCCATAACCGGCATACCCGCCTCCGGTCCAATGTCGCCCAGACCCAGAACTGCGCTTCCGTCGGTCACAACTGCTACCATATTGTGGCGTCTTGTATACTTATAGGATAAATCTACATCCTCGGCGATCTTTAAGCACGGCTCCGCTACACCAGGTGTGTATGCCACTGCCAAATCCTCCGGGGTCTCCAGCTTTGCACGGCTGATCACTTCAATCTTGCCATTCCATTCCTCATGCTGTTTTAAAGCGAATTCTTTTGCGTTCATGATTTATCTCCTTTTCCTATGGAATCTCATGTTGTTTGCTTCTGTACACACAGTCTCCTGCTGCATCTGCTGTTAAAAACTGCGTGCGCTTTTATTCTAGCATAAGAAGAGCCTCAGGGCAATACTGCCCTTTGGCAAAATTCATCCAGGCTTATCTCATCTGTGATATACCGCTGGAAAAGCTCTCCTATGGCCTTGATATCCTTCATGGGCGTTTTGGACAGCGGGCGGGATCTCAGTTCCAGTTCCTCCGCGTATTTTTTCAGGATATCCAAATCCGGTATGTCCAGGTTCCCCTCCCTGATAATGTCAAGCCGGGCCGGCAGTTTCTTCATATGATCCGCATAGGCAGTGCTCCCTTCCCGGCCCGCTGCATAGGACAGGAATTTTTTTGCGGCTTCTTTGTGGACAGACGCCTTATTGAGCACATACTGCCATGTAGCCACGTTCGTAGCGTTGGTCTTGAACAGGGGCATGGGGGCCGCGTGGATTTTATCATCCCCGTACACCCCTGCCCGAAGAAAGGTATCCATGGCGCCGCTGTACATGAAAATGGCGCCGTATTTTCCCTGTATGAATTTTTGTTCCATCTGTTCATACTGGTCCACAAGCTGTTCCCTGGGTGTCAGATCCTTCTCTGCCATGTTGTGCAGGAAGGCAAGGGCCTGTCTTGTATCTTCATCCTCCCAATCCCCGTATGTTCCTCCGAACATGTGGATGAACTGGGATAATTCGTTGTACACATAGGTGGTCTCCCAGGCACTGCCGTATCCGTAATACCCATATCCGTATCTGCCGTCCAAAAGCGTTTCAAAATCTTCCTGATCGTTCACAGCATTAAGGCCGGCTTTATCCAGAAATTTTTCATTTACCCAGAAAACCATAAGGTCCATCACATAGGGGACGGAATATACTTTTCCCTCCGCCATGACGGTTTTCTCCATATAGTCTCCGGGATAGCAGGAACGTATCTCCTTGGACATCACATCTTCCCCCAGCGGCTCCAGATATCCCTGATACTTAAATTCCTGGATCATCTCATCATTCACCGCGATCACATCAACAGAAGTGTCCCCGGAAGAGAGAATGGTGGATATGCGGGCATGGCGGTTGTCCGCATTGACCGGGCTGGCAAGCAGATGGATGTCCAGATCCAGTTCTTTTTCCGCTTCCTCTATATACTGCCGGAATTCCGCCTTTTCCGCATCCGGGTGCATGAGGGTTATCTCCTCCCTGCCTTCCTCCTGATTCCCGGGTGTTTCCTGCCTTTTGCTGTCCTTCCCGCCGCATCCGGCACATAAAATACTCACTCCCAATAAAATCCCCAAAATATATTTTTTCACCTTTTACACCTTATCTTGGCCAGCGCTCCTCTTTATCCATCAGGACCGGAAAGGTATTGTGCGGTTCTGCCTGATACCAATACGCCACACTGGCAACATCATCCTGCCGTTCAAACAATCCTCTGTGGCCCACACCGATCTGCTGTATGGTCACACGCAGATCCTCCTCAAAGCAGACAGGGTCCTGGATATGCCACCTGTAAAAACCTCTCATGGGCGGACAGTCATCATTGTGGTAAAAGTTATGGACCGCCGTATCGTGGGCGGAATAATAAGGATAGCCCAGATACGGAGTGCAGTAATTCTGCTCCACAGTCCTGCCGTCCACCTGTCTGGCGAAGCTCCAGGAGCCGCCGAAATAGTCCTCTGTCCCCGTACCGCAGATGGTGGGATAGGCCTCATCCCCGTCCAGATAGAACTTGATTTCCCCTTCCCCCCACCAGTAACGTTCCAGTGTGGTCAGCGCCATATACGTTCCCACATAGTGGCCCTTTCCTTTTACCTTGTCAAGGATCACATAATCCTCCCGGAGTTTGGTGATCTTCTCCCGTCTCCACTGCGCATGAAAATAGGAAATATCATCCGGCAGTGTATCATACAGGCAGTAATCCACCTGATAGAAAAATGCGGGAATGGGGTTTGCATGCTGGTTCTCCAGCGTGATCCTGGCCTTTTTGCGGAAAGGCATTTGAAAATAGCAGTTCATCCCCCGGCTCGGCACCACTGCCATGGGAAGGGAATTGACAATGCATTCCCTGCCGAATCCGCAGCAAAAGAAATCGCCCAGAGGACTTTCCACAGACGGCTCTGTCTCATCATCCCAGTACATGCGCAGCACCAGGTCACGGAGCACAAAGCAGTCCGCCTCTGTAGTCTTGTCCGTCACTGTGACCCAGATATGGTTGATCACACCCGGACCCTCCATCTCGGCAAGCGTTACCGTTTCCCCGCTTTTTATGTCATGAAGGCAGGGGCTGCCCTTTCTGGAAGCACCCAGATGGCTTGCCGCCATTCCGCCCTTTCCCTTTTCCCCTGTGGGGTTCTCCGCATTAATGGCTCTGCTCTTTCCATGCTTGGCATACGCCAGTGTTCCCAGACTTCCACCTGTAAAATCAAACATATTCTTTTCCTCCCTGTTTACGCTTTCACTCCGCCTGCCATAATACCATCCATGATCTGCTTCTCAAACACTGCCACAAACAGAATGATCGGCAGAAGGATGATCCATCCCATTGAACTTACCAGATCCCACGGCACGCCGTACATATTGTCCCGAAGCGGAAGCTGCACAATAGCCACGGACAACACCTGAATGCCGTTGGAATAATATAATGGTGTAAAAAAGTTGTTCAGGCATGTGATAAAGTTGATAATGCACACAGTTGCAATAGCCGGTTTCATCAGGGGCAGGACCACCAGAAACAGTCTCTGGGAAAAGCTGGCACCGTCTATGGCAGCCGCTTCCTCCAGAGATACCGGTATCTCCGACACAAAATTCCTGAGTATCAGCACAGTAAAGGGGATCACCGCACTGATATAGAGGATGATCAGTCCCGGATAGGTATCATACAGCCCCACCTTGCGCATGAACTCATATAAAGGCCTGGCAGTCACCACCTCAGGGATCAGCATGGTAGCGATAATAAACGCAAACGCAATACTGACAGCCTTTGACTGAAACCTTGAAAATCCATAGGCAGCCATGGCACACAGCACAGTGCTGACAACCAGGGTCACGCCTACAATTAATACTGTATTTCCTATTTTAGCAAGTAATCCTACATTTTCAATCAAAAATTTATAGCTTTCCAGTGTGGGATGTTTTGGCAGATACTGGATGGGTGTCTGAAACAGTTCACCCGGCGGTGTGATGGAGGAAATAAAGATCCAGTACACCGGAAAAAGTATGAGAAAAGCCACAACTGCAAACAGCAGCCATCTGCCGGCTGTCACACAGCCCCTGTAAATTCTGTATTTCTTGGTATCTCTCATGTTCACCCTCCTAATCAGACATCTTGTTCATAACCTTTATATTGAACCAGGAAAACAGCGCCATCACAATAAACAGCATCACCGCAAGCGTGGCTGCGTACCCCACATTCAGGTTGGTAAATGCCTCCATGGTGATCCTGTAAGCGATCAGGGACGTATCCTCCCCCGGTCCCCCGGATGTCATGGCGTATACCAGGTCAAAGGTGGTCAGTCTCCAAAGCGTAAATGGAATACACAGGGTGATCACATTGCGCGTGATCAGAGGAAGTGTGATCCTGAAAAAGCTCTGTATGCCGTTTGCCCCATCCACTTTGGCAGCCTCATAGATATCCCCGGATATGAACTGCAGGCCTGACAGTATCAATATGGCAAAAAACGGCAGGTCTTTCCACAGGTCCATGGCGATCACCGCTGCCCTGGCAGACCCGGTATTGATCAGCCAGTTAAACTGAAAATCCGACACAAACCGACGGATAAAATCATTGATCATACCATAATCATTGTTGAACCCCCATTTTGCCGCCATACCGATAACAACTGCGGGCATGGCCCAGGGAATCAGCACGATTGTCCTTAAAAACCTGCGCCCCTTAAACTTCATGTTCAGAATAAGGGCCAGGGCCACACCCAGGATAATATGGAAAACCATGGATACCACCACAAAAATCACGGTAAAGCTCATGGATGAAATAATCTTGGGGTCCTTAAACACATTGACATAATTGCTGAGTCCCACAAACTCATTGACCCCTGAAAGCACCTTAATGTCAAACAGACTGTTTTTCAGGGTCGCACCGATGGGATACAGAGTTGTAAATCCCCGGATCAAAATAACCGGCAGGATCAGGATCCACGGTATCCATTTCATTGATTTTTTACTGATCGTCAATTGGCCTCCTCCTCTCTAAAAGGCACCGCGGGACAAGAATCCGCTGCGGTGCCTGTACCTGACTTTATTTACTGTACTTATCCACAAGCTCCTGTGCCTTTTTGCAGAAATCATCCACAGTGATCTCATCTTTCATACAGGACTGGTAAATAGTTCCCATATCGGTAATGAATTCCATGGTCTGGGGAAGCATGGGACGTCCCTGTACATTGCATTCCTCAGCATATCTGCTGTACATCTCCTTTGCGGGGTCCGTGTCCGGGACCACCTTCGCAGCCACATCAGCCCTGGCCGGATAGCGGTCAAATGCCTTGTAAGATGCTTCCATACCGCCCTCCTCGGCCATATATTTCAAAAATTTCTCTGCTGCTTCCTTGTTCTTGGAAGCCTTGTTCAGCACATAACTCCAGGAATCCGTAAAGATGGCGCGCTCACCCTTGCCGCTGAAATCAGGAACCATTGCCATATGTATCTTATCCTGGCCAAGCATATCCGCCTTCTCGTAGTCTGTTCCCAGACCCCACATGAACCAGCTTCCGTATTTTCCGTCATTGGCCTTTGGATTCATCTGCTCATATTTATCAGCGATCTGGTCAATGGGTGTCTGTCCGTTCTGTACCATGTCATGCAGGAACTGGATGGCCTCTTTGTTTGCCGGGTTTGTCCAGTCAAAATAGTCACCGCCGAACATGTTGACAAACTGGGCAACCTCATTAAATACATAGGTTTTCTCCCAGGAACCGCCGTATCCGTATCTGCCGTCCTTAGAAACAGCTTCCATATATTTCATGAAATCTTCCTTGGTGTCAATGGATGTGATCCCCACCTCGTCCATGATCTCCTGGTTGACCCAGAAAGCCAGATATCCGGAATATCCGGGCACGCCCACAATGTTTCCGTCTTTGTCTGTGATCATGTCTTCCAGATAACCCTGCGGGAATTCACTTCGGATATCCTCTGTCATGACCGTATCATTCAGCCCCTCCAGCCAGCCGGAGTTTTTAAAGGAAGCGCTCATCTCATCATTGATCTCAATGATATCCACACTGCTGTCGCCTGTGGAGAGGATGGTGGTGATCTTCTGCTGACGGGTATCGGAATCCGTGGGTGCTGCAATGACATTCAGCTTCAGCCCTGTGGCATCCTCCACATTTTTCTGCCATTCATCAAAGTCAGGGTCCGTGGTATTGATGCTGTAGAGGGTCAAGTCATAATCCCCCTTCTTTCCACTGCCGCCTTCCCCCTGGGCATCACCGGAGTTTCCGCCGCAGCCTGCCAGCAATCCGGCTGCCATTGTTGCTGTGAGTAATACACTTACTATCTTTTTCTTCATACTTCCTCCATTTCCGGCATTCTCTTTCGTGCCGTCTGCATTGTTTATTGATAGCATAAAAATACCAGAGATAACCCTTTTTCTAAATACAATATTTTTTGATTCGTTTATATTATTTTTATCTCTGTTGAAATAGGGGTTTCCTGTGTTCTATAATGAAAATCACTAAAACACAGGAAAAAGGAGTCCGTTATGAAAAAATGCGCTGACCGGATAAGGTCCGTCTTTTCCCATTTCCAGGCAAAGCTGCTGCTGGCCTTTCTCATCTGCACGCTGCTGCCCCTGGGTATCATTGGTTTTATCTTCTATCATGTAACTTATCAGATTGCGGAGGATAAGATCATGACCTCTGCGCTCCTGGCAGATGACCAGTTGAATGTGCAGATGAATGACCGCATACGACAGACGGAAAATGTGGCCGATTCCATTCAGTATGATATGTACACCCTGTCACAGACAGACAGTTCCTCCACACAGTCCCTGTCTGTATTCGGCAGTGTGAGAAACGATATCTCCATGTTTAAGACAACCTTCGGCTATTATCATATTTCCATATTTCTGCCCCGTGATCAGACGGGGGCAGACGAAGGTCTTTACTTTTATCCCCTGGAGGAACTGGAGAGCTTCCGCATTCCCGAAGAAAAGAGGCTCAATCCCGGCACAGACTCCATCTGGTTCTACCATCCTGATATGCAGCTCCCCTTCATCCTGTCTGAAGGTTATACCTCCAGGGACGTGATCGTGTGCTGCCGGCTTCTGCGCAACCAGGGTACCGGTGCCACAGAGTATGCTTATACCATCCTCATAGACCCCTCTGAATTCTCCGGCGCCCTTGCTGATACCTTCAGCGATACGGACATAACAAGCTATCTTGCGGCAGAGGACGGCACTATCATGGCGCACAGCAATGAGGCCCTCTGTGGTACTTCCCTGGATGCAGATACCCTGAACCTGATCACCGAAGAAGAGATCGGCACCTTAAAGGAAGGAGATATCAATTATCACACAGCAAGGCTGGACAACGGCTGGTATCATGTCACGGAGATTCCCGGCAGCTACATAAGGCAAAACACCCAAATCCTTCTGAAGACCCTTGTATTCACCCTGCTGGTGTCCCTGCCGCTTACGGTCCTTGTCATCATCATGATCTCGGGCAACCTGACAAAAAGGTTAAAAAAGCTTTCCCTGGCCATGGAAACCTTCCATCTGGGAAAAAGCACACACCACACCGTGCCGGAGCTGGCACCCCCTGCAAAGTCCCCCTCCTCTTATGACGAGATTGACCGCCTTGGAGTCACGTTCCGGAACATGCAGGAATCCCTGAATCAAAATATGGATTCCATCCTGGAACTCTCCCTCTCAGAGGAACGTCTGAAATACCAGCTTCTCCAGTCCCAGATCAACCCGCATTTTCTCTACAACATCCTGGGATCTGTGAAGACCTGTATCAGCCTGGGACGACTTGAAACCGCGGAGCAGATGATCTCAGACCTCACACAGTTTTACCGCCTTACCCTGCGCAAATCCGGAGACCTGATCCGCATTGAGGACGAGCTTGAGATCGCCCGTCTGTATCTGGAAATGGAAAAGCTGTGCCACAAAGACAGCCTGACCTGGGAAATCCATGCGGAGGACGGCATCCAGAACTTCCTCATATGCCGCTTTACCCTGCAGCCGTTTCTGGAAAACAGCATTCAGCACGGTATCTCCCGGCAGACTCCCTGTGTACACATATCCCTGGATGTCTCTTACGGTGATGATACGGTCATCATTACCATAACCGACAGCGGAGCCGGTATTGCGCCCAGACAGCTGGAAGAACTGCGGACTACTCTGAAAAACAAAACCGTTGATCATCAGAAACACTTCGGCATTGGAAACGTAAACAAAAGACTCTCCAGCCCTTCCTTTGGAAACGGAACCGTTCGCGTGGAAAGCAGGCTGAATGAGGGAACGAAGATAATAATTACATTTGAACAGATGGAGGACAGCGATGAAGAAAGTAATGATCGTGGATGACAATACCCTCTCCTCTGAGGGTATTGTCCAAAATATTGATTGGGAGCTTCTGGACGCGGAAGTCATCCACGTGGAAAACAATGGGGATTCTGCCATAGAATCCATGCGGCGTGCCCCTGTGGATCTGATCATCTCTGATATTGAAATGCCCAACCTGGACGGGATCTCCATGAGCAGCCTTGCCCTGTCCGTGAATCCCCTGGTAAAGATCATCCTGATCAGTGCCTATGATAAGTTCGAGTACGCCAAACGCGCCATCCGTCTGGGTGTCTGCGACTATATTGAAAAGCCTCTTGACTACCGTTATCTCACGGAAAAAATACGCAATGCCTTCAGCATCATTGACAGGGAACGGCACAACCGGGAACTTGTGGAACAGAGCCGCCCCCTGATGACAGAAAAATTCTTCACAGACCTGCTGCATTATTCCGGCAAGGACGCCGCCGCCCATCTGGGGCGCTATCCCGGATACCTGAACTTAAACCTTGACTTCTCCTGCTTTAATGTACTGAAGCTGGAGGTGGAAAATGCCTCCTCCGCGGAAGATGAACTGGGTATCACCCAATACCAGATCGAACTTTTGAACGTGTGTGACTTGTTAGCGGAACAGTGCGCCGTTTTCGGACAGGTTTACTTCGTAAAAGAATTCAACGGCGTGATCGCCATACTGGCACAGAACACAAGCAGTCCCAATCATTTTCTCCAGGCTGCCCACAAAGCAGTCCTGGGGCTGATGGAAAAGTACCGGGAAGGACTTTTCTCTCTGAATGTAGGTATCGGCACTGTGGTGGAGGATTTCTGGGATCTGCATATCTCCTATGAAAATGCCTCCCACGCGCTGAAATACCGCTTTTTCTTTCCTCACAAAAATATCTTCGACGCACGGGAGGCTCTCGGCCGGGAATTCAGCCTTTTCTCCTTCTCCGAATCGAAAGAGGAGGAGCTTATCCGTCTCCTGTGCCAGAAAAACGCGCCTGCCATTGAGGAATGGCTCCGTGGATTTTTTCAGGAAATCTCCCTGAAATACCAGACCAAGAACATTGTATTCGTAAGGATATACTCTCTTCTGGGACGGATCCTGAAATTCTTATATGAGCTGAACATTGACACCGGGGATCTGGAACATGATATCATCTCTGTTTACAACCATTTTGAACTTTTCAATACCTATGAGGAATTCTATAAATGGATGAATCACCTCTGTCTTCAGGTCTGCCAAAAGCTGGACACCTCACTCCAGACTTACCATGACCAAATCTGCGAGCTGGTACTTAGCTATATCAGGGAAAACTTTGAGGACAACACCCTCTGTCTAAACGATATTGCAGGACATGCAGGTGTAAGCCCGGCGTATCTCAGCGCACTTTTTAAAAAAGTATACGGGCAGAGTATCAGCGACACCATAGCCGCCCAGCGGACAGAAGCTGCCTGCCAGTATCTGAAAAGCTCCAACCTGTCCCTGAAAGAGATCAGTATCCGCTGCGGGTACGCCAACCAGTATTATTTCAGCAACAGCTTTAAAAAGAAAATCGGAATGTCACCCTCCGCATACAGAGAGCAGCATTCCGATATATAAAAAACAATAGTTAAAAGCTTTAACCAATCCCTTTGTAGATAAGACCCAGGATAAATACGATCACCGCAAGGGGCACGTACAGATACTTTGCCGCCACCTGGAACGCTTTTGGCAGGGGTTTCTTCCTGCCCTCCTCCAGTTCCTCCTTTATCTTGTCAAATCCAAGGATATAGTAAATGGAGACGGCACCCAGCACGGCACCGAACGGCACAATGATAATGGTGATAAAATCCATCCAGCGCCCTACTTTTGACTCCTCTTCCAGAAACAGCCCCACCACCAGCGCAACCCCGCCGCAGAGGGCAACTGCTTTTGTCCTCTGGAGGTTGAACTTATGCTGCCAGCTCTCGATCACCGCCTCAAACATATTGATGAGGGATGTAATTCCCGCAAAGCATACGGAAAGGAAGAAGATAACAGCAAACAGGCGTCCCATCGGCATCTGCTTGAAGATATTCGGGATCGTGATGAACATCAGGGACGGCCCTGCGGATGGTTCGATCCCAAACGCAAACACAGCCGGCATAATAGCCAGCGCTGCCAGCATAGCCGCAATGGTATCAAAAACCGCTGTCTGTATGGAGGACTTGGGGATATCCTCCTTTTTGCTCAGGTAAGAGCCATAAACGATCATACCCGAACCGGTAATGGACAGGGAAAAGAATGCCTGCCCCATTGCCATGACCCAGGTATCCACCTTTGCCAGTGCTTCCCACTTTGGCACAAACAGGAAGCGGTATCCCTCATGGGACCCGGGCAGAAAGAACACCCTCACGGCCAGAATGGCAAAGAGGATAAAAAACAAAGGCATCAGTATTTTGTTCGCCTTCTCGATCTGGCTTGCCGCGCCGGTGATCAGAATGATCACTGTAATTGCGATCACGATCATATGCCAGGGCAGATTCTTCATATTGGCAGTGACCTGACCGAAAAATTCAGCGGAATCCTCTGTGAGCACCACATTGGTCACAGAGCCGGCCAGGAAACGGAGCACCCAGCCGATAATGATGGAATAACCGATAGCGATGCCCATAGATCCCAAAAGAGGGATCCAGCCCAGCACCTTTCCAACTGTTCCCTTCTTTCTGGATGCCCAGCAGTATTCATAAGACCCCAGTGTTCCTGTTCCGGCCCTTCGTCCTATGGCAAATTCAGCCGACAGGCCTACAAAGCCAAACAGGCAGATAAAGATAAGATAGGGGATCAAAAAAGCCGCACCCCCGTATTCTCCCAGTCTGTATGGGAACATCCAGATGTTCCCAAGCCCCACCGCAGACCCCACACAGGCCAGTACAAAGCCCAGGGAATTGGTGAAGCTTCCATTTTTGTGTTTCTGCATTTTCTCTCCTCCGTGTGATCCGGCTGCAGGGACAGCCAGCTTTCGTCCCCTGACCGGTTGATGCGTTAGCTTTTTAAAGTATGTAGCTTTAATGTATCAAACCAGGCAAAAAAAGTCAAATCCAGTTTTATTCTCTCCATTTCTGACGATTTTTTTACATGTATACCGTATAATAAATAATAAAATCTATTTCAAAGGGGAAAATATGGATACCTTTATCTTTATATTGGAAATAATCGGGACAGTGGCCTTTGCCTCGTCAGGGGCAATGATCGCCATTGAGAAGAAAATGGATATTTTCGGAGTCAATATTCTGGGGGCTACCACGGCGGTAGGCGGCGGTATGATGCGTGATATCATCCTGGGCATCACACCTCCCACTGCTTTTGCCAAACCGGTCTACGTGCTCTTTGCTGTCCTGACCTCCACCCTGCTCTTTGCCATAACCTACACGAATCCGGAGATCTTAAAGTCCAGGGCTAAGAACAAATATTATGACAATGTCATGATGCTCTGCGACACCTTGGGCCTGGGTATTTTCACTGTGGTCGGCATTCAGGCCGCCGCAAGCGTTGTGACGGAAAATAATACTTTCTTTTTTGTTTTCGTCGGTGTTCTGACCGGAGTTGGCGGAGGTGTGCTTCGGGATATTCTGGCAGGGGAGACGCCTTATATTCTGCTACGTGAGATTTATGCCTGCGCTTCCATTGCCGGGGGAATTGTCTGCGTTGTGTGCAGGGACTCTATGGGGGAACCGGCGGGCGTTATACTGGGGTTGATCGTTACGGTGGTCATCCGGTTGCTGGCTTCTTATTTCAGGTGGAATTTGCTGAGAGTGCGGTGAATCTGGCAGAAGGGCGAATAGGTTGGAAGGGTGGACGGGATGAAACGCCTCCACCCTCGCTGTTTCCCATATTCTCATCTGCTGCTGCGCCTGATATACTTGTTTTATTTTATACTCCACAGCCATTTTACATCAGGGAATATAAAATGCAGGATCAAGGCTAAAACAGTTAATACCAGGATAAAAATCCCTAAACAGCACATTACCTTCCAACATTTTTGTAATAAGTCTTTCCCTTTCTCTACATCCGAGTAAATGGAGGAAACTTTTTCGTCCATCAGGTTTTTTTCCCTGACGTCCTGAACATCTATATCCTTCACAAGTTCATCTAATGTCATATTAAAATAATCACTCAGCATAACCAATCTCTGAAAATCGGGATAGGATTGCCCTGCCTCCCATTTTGAGATAGTCTGCCGTGAGACCTGCAGTTCCATTCCCAACTCCTCTTGTGATAATCCCTGTTTTTTTCTGATCGCTAACAACTTTTCATTAAATTTCATTTAACAGTCCTCCTATTGATTTGATGGCTTGAGTATATAATACCCGTCAATGATCCGCAAGCAACAGGTCTTGTCAATTTGTCAACGCCTGTTAACAAACCCCTGATTCCATGGTCCTGTACAAATGTAAAGATATGTTACACACCCATTTTACTGTACTCTCACTCCTCTCACGGGGAGTTGTCTCTGTGCTGTAATCCGCTGCTTTTCTATATGCAGCTCAGTCTGTCATGGTGAATTATCAAAAAATAAAATGTGGCACCCTCCCGATTATAGTGGTATACTAATAAGCTAGAACGCAGACCGCATCCTCCCAGATGCCTGCTGCCATGAAAAAAAGAAAAGGAGATTCCGACAATGAGTAAAATTGATGAAGTGAGAAAAGCCATGGTCACTGCCATGAAAGCGGGCGAAAAAGAAAGAAAAGAGTCCCTGTCCATGCTGCTGTCAGCCCTGAAGAACAAAGCCATTGACAAGAGAGAAGACCTGACTGAAGCGGAAGAGAATGAAGTGGTATTAAAAGAGATCAAACAGACCAAAGAAACTCTGGAACTGACTCCTGCAGATAGAAGCGACATTATTGATGAATGCACAAAACGAATTGCCGTCTATGAGGAATTTGCTCCCAAGATGCTCAGTGAAGAGGAAATCAAGGAAGTTATTGAGGGCGTACTGAAAGAACTGGAAATTGAAGCCCCTACAGGTAAAGATAAAGGAAAGATCATGAAGGTACTGATGCCGAAAGTAAAAGGTATTGCAGACGGCAAACTGGTCAACCAAGTTCTCGGAAATATGATGAAATGACATATAGCAACAATTCTGCGGACTGGCTTTAGAAACGCGGTCTTAATAGTCCCTGTTTTCCACAGTCAGCAATGGCCGAAGGATACTGTCTATCCTTCGGCCATAACTTTACCACTTCCCTGTTCCTTATCTTCCTGCTCTCACATATTCTTTTGCCTGTTCCAGCGCTTCCACTACCCTGTCACAAAATGCGTCGAACGCCGGGTCCGGGTTCTGGCATTCCGGATGGCTTTCAATGTACTCCAGACTTTCCCTGACCCCCTGGTCAAAACGCTTTTCAGCAGAAAATCCAGGCACCAGCCGTTTCAGCTTGTCATTTAAGAACACCACAGAGTTTGATTTATCCCCCATCATGCTTCCATTAAAATCATAGTCACTGCAGCTATCCAGAAAATCACTGGATACCCGTACAGGATGAAGCTGCACCCCAAGCGCGTCCGCAACTGCTTGGTATATCTGGTTCCAGGTCAGCGTCTCATCTGAGGTGATCTGCACAGCCTCCCCGATGGCATGGATATTTCCCATAAGGCCCACAAATCCCTTTGCAAAATCAGAGTTATGGGTCACAGTCCAAAGGGATGTCCCGTCCCCCGGTATCAGCACAGGCCTTCCCTCTTTGATCCGCTTGACCACCTGATAGCTTCCGTTGTCCCCGTGTAATCCTATGGGTACATTCCTTTCGTCATAAGTATGGCTTGGACGCACAATAGTCACAGGAAATCCCTCTTCCCTGTACTTTTTCATAAGAAACTCCTCACAGGCGATCTTGTCCCTGGAATACTGCCATTTTGGATTGGAGAGGGGTGTTCCCTCTGTCATTCTGTAATCGGAAGGGGGCTTCTGGTATGCGGATGCGGAACTGATAAAAATATACTGTCCGGTTCTGCCTTTAAACATCCTGTAGTCACGCTCCACATGTTCCGGCACAAATGCGATAAAGTCCGCAACCACGTCAAACTTCATGCCTTCCGTGAGTCTGCACACCTGCTCCTCATCCTCTATATCCCCGGTAAGCCCGATAGCTCCCGTGGGCAGCTCTTTGTTTCGTGTTCCCCGGTTCAGCAGATACACTTTATGTCCCTCTGCCAGCAGTCTTTTGGTAATTGCCATGCTGATCGTCCCGGTGCCCCCAATAAATAGCACTCTCATCTGTTTTTGTCCTCCCTGGAATCGTAAAATTACCGGCTCATACTTTGCCCGGCCTGTACCTATTATTATATCCCGGAGAACGGCAGCACACAAGCATTTACTTTTGCTATCTTATCTCTTTTCGCACGGGTCCCACACTCCTGTCCTACTGCTACCTGCCCACTGCCCTGCTGCTACTTATGCACCGCCCTGCTGTTACCTGTCCACTGCCCTGCTGCTGCTTATACACCGCCCTGCTGCTACCTGTCCACTGCCCTGCTGCTACCTGTCCACCGCCCTACTGCTACCTGTCCACTGCCCTGCTGCTACTTATCCACTGCCCCGCTGCTACCTGTCCACTGCCCTGCTGCTACCTGTCCACCGCCCTGCCCACACTTGCCGCGTACACTGCGCATTCATACTCCGCCCCGGCAGACGGTCCCGGCGCAAATCCCAGAAGCTCGTCAAGGCAGTCCTGGTCATAGGCACCAATGGCACAGGTTCCGCAGCCAATGGCCTCACATGCCAGATACAGATTTTCACACACATGTCCTGCATCCAAAAGGATGTACTTATGTGCCTTCATGCCGTACCGCCATTCTGTCCGGTAGGGAACCACGCTCCACACAAATGTCACAGGTGCTGAGGCCGCAAAATACTGTCCGCAGAGCGCCTCGGTCAATTCCCCCTCAAAATCCTGCCTTCCATCCCATATCTCAAGGGCATGTTCCATGGGAAGATAATGGTAGATCCCCTTCTCAAGTCCGTCCACATGGTTCACAAACAGATATGTCTCAAAGGGGTGCCGGCAGCCGGCTGAGGGAACATTCCTGAGCGTGGCAAAATGGTTCTTTCCAATCACCCTCCTGATTCCCTGGGCCGCCCACAAAAGAAACGACAACTCTCTTAAAGTAACTGCCTCACCGCTGTATTTCCTCCTGCTCACCCTGCCTTGCAGAAGACACAACAGATCCGCATTTCCCGCAATCCCATCAAAATCCGTTGTCAGAGATATGATGTGCTCTCCCTTTTTCGCCTTCACATAAGGCGCTTCCGGAAGCTTCTGCTCCTGGTCCGTGGCCTCGGCCCCGGCATCGGAGACATTATAGGCCTTTAACAGTTCCCGGTTCTGCATGATCTTATATTTCGTCTCATCATTCATACCCTTTTCCTCCCTGTCCGTTTTGCCTTTTATTATAACAAAATCCTCATATTAGTACAATCCGCTTCCCGGCCCGTACTCTACGCAGCGTAGGTTGTGTTTTTGCTCCCGGTAACGTACTATAAAGGTAACTATTCCGTAGGTCTGCGCATTCACTGCGCTGACCGTAAGAAAGTGTACCACGGCCAAGGAAAAATCCCATCGCCAAAGGCGATTTTGCATGGATTTTTGCCTGTAACTGTGAGGGCACTGAACAGTTACCTATAAAGAAAAAACAAAGGAGTTTGATCATGAATCACTATATCACCGGCAGCACCATACGGGAGCTGCGAGAAAAAAAGAAAATGACCCAGGCAGAGCTTGCAGGCAGGCTGGACGTAAGCGACAAAACCATATCTAAATGGGAAACCTCCAAAGGCCTTCCTGACATCAGCCTGATCGAGCCTCTGGCCAAAGTGCTGGGCATATCCGTGGTGGAGCTGCTGACCGGGGACTGTATCTCCAACAGCAACATTTCCAGCAATATGCTCCGCTCAAAGCTCTATGTCTGCCCTGTATGCGGAAATGTGATACACACCATGGGGGAAAGCGTTGTGAGCTGCTGCGGCATCACCCTTCCGGCCCTGGAAGCCGAAACCATAGATACAGGACACACCCTTGTCACAGAGATTGTAGATGATGAATATTACATCACCATGGAACATGAAATGACAAAGACACATTTTATTTCCTTCTTTGCCTATGTGACCTCCGGACGCTTTGAGCTTGTCAAGCTTTATCCCGAACAAAGCCCGGAAGCCAGGTTCCCCAAAAAGGGGCATGGTATTTTGTACGCATACTGCAACCGGCATGGGCTGATGAAAATGAAAATATAAAAAAACCGCCCGGATCTTACACAGCCGGGCGGACACAAAAAGAAAAGCACCGTCCCCGCAGCTCCAACTCTGCAAAAACAGTGCTTTTTAGTGCGCCTTCAGGGACTCGAACCCTGGACAAATAGATTAAGAGTCTACTGCTCTACCAACTGAGCTAAAGGCGCATATTTTGTAACGCAAGACATATTATAAGCGATATTCCAGAAAAATGCAAGTATCTTTTTTACATTTTTTTATGTTTTTTATCATATACATTTAACACTGCACCTAAATAACGCAATTTCCGCTGTTTTTCCACATCCGGCCGCAGGCCGGGGGCGGCTTTACAGCCACACCCCAAGTTCCTCTGCCAGCTCTTCCTTGCTGATCCCGCCGGTCTCCCGGCTCATTACCTTGCCGTCTTTTACGAACAGGAAGGTGGGAACCTGCAGGATCTTATATCTCTGGGCCAGATTGATATTTTCATCCACATTGACCTTGCCGAACAGGGCCTTGCCCTCCAAATCCTCAGACAGCTCCTCGATCACCGGTGCCATCTGTTTGCACGGGCCACACCAGGTTGCATAAAAATCCACCAGTACAGGCAGATCCGCCCCCATCACAACCTTGTCAAAATTCTGTTCCGTAATCACTTCAACCATGATTTTCTCCTTTCCGGTTAAGCGTTACACGCTTTCTTATAGTAGTTTTTACTGTTTTCCCCGTTTTCTTACTTTTTCTTTTTTCCAGCTGAACTTAAAAGCTTATTCACTTCTCCGACTGATTTCAAGATATCAGCAGTTTTGCTGCCCATTTTCCTGTTTGTATATGCCCATTCAAAGAGGGAGTTCTGCATATTTTTCTTCTTTGCCATAGGATACTTCCTTTCAGGTAAAACTGCTTCTCTATATCATATGACAAAAATCCCGGACCGAAACCCGGTTTCTGCTTCCCTATCTGGCTGCGATCAGCTTGTGGATAGGATTCCCTACGGAGGAAAACTTCTCCTCATATTCCGTCATCACATTCCCCCGGTTCAGTTCCTTGTCGTGATGCAGGTCATAGGTGCAGGCCAGCAGCTTCCACCCGGCCTCCTTAACTTCCTCCACAGAAAAGTCAAAAAGCTCCCTGTTGTCTGTCTTGAACTCCACAGTGCCGTCTTTAGCCAGTATGGCGTCATAGCGCTCCAAGAACTGCCTTGATGTGAGCCTTCTCTTTGCATGGCGCTCCTTGGGCCACGGGTCGGAAAAGTTTAAATATATTCTGTCCACTTCTTCGGGATTAAATACAAGCGGCAGCTCCCTGGCATCCATTCTCATGAAAAATAAATTGTGAGGTGCCTCTATACCGTTTTCCCGCTCCTCCATCTTCTGGAGTGCCCGCAGCAGAACGCTGTCATACATTTCGATCCCTACATAATTAATATGCGGACTGCGAGCAGCCATGTCCATAATAAAACGGCCCTTTCCCATTCCCACCTCTATATGGATAGGATTTTCATTTCGGAACACCTCATGCCACTTTCCACGGTTTTCCTGAGGATCCTGTATCACATAAGTGCTCCCGGCAATGGCATCCTTTGCTCCGGGTATATTTCTCAAACGCATTTCATATCCAGCCTTTCTTCGCATCTTTCTTGCAGACGAAGCCGGCCGGCATACACAGCCGGCATTTTCCGCCTTCTTTCAGTATAACTGAAAACTTTTTGCTTTGTCAAAGATTACCGCAAAATTCGCCAAAAAACATAAGAAAAACGCCCGTCACAATTATATCTTTTGTATAAATTAGCTTAAATATTATGAAGATTTCTATGGATTTTTTCTGAAAAAGGTGTATGATATATAGAAGACACAAGGAGGAAAATCTATGGAAGATGTAATCAGCAAACTGGCAGAGATTGAAGCCGCCGCTTCCCGGATCATGGAGGACGTTGCTGTCCAGAAAAAAAAGCTTTCCGAAGAGAATGATGCCCAGATCAAAGCCTTCGACGAGGAAGCCGACCGGAAAACTGCCAAAGAACTGGAGTCCATCCGCAGAGACCTGGAAGTCAACATGGAAAAAGAACTGGATAACCAGAAAGCGGAAACGGATGAAATCCTGCATAAAATGGAAAAGTATTATGAAGCCCATCACGAAGAGATGGCTCAGAAACTGTATGACAAAATATTAAGGATGTGATGTTATGGGAACCCTGTTATCTTACAGCGGTCTTTCAACAAAGATCCGTGCCATGCAGAGCAAGCTCATGACGGAAAGGCAGTATCAGGAAATCGCACAGTTAGAATCTGTTCCCCAGGTGGTTGCATATTTAAAAAAGCAGCCCGGATTCAAAGAGCTGTGGACTGACCTGGATGAAAACTCCCTCCACAGGGGGGATATCGAGAAGCTGCTTACCCACACGATCCATCAGAACTTTGCTAAGATTTACAAATTCGCCAATCCCTCCCAGCGTACTTTTATGGCCCTGTACTTTAAGCGGTACGAGATCGCCATTATGAAGGAATGTCTAAGAAGGGTATTTGACAAGACCCGGGAAGGGCTGGATCTATCGCTGTTCAAAGATTTCTTTGACCGGCATTCCAAACTGGATTTGGATAAGCTGACCCAAGCAGCTACAATTGAAGAATTTGTAAACAGTCTGAAAGGTACGGAATATTACTCCCCACTGTCTAAGATCGGGGAAGAATATACACCGCTCCTTTTTGATTACGGCATGGCGCTGGACCAGTATTATTTTGCAAATATCTGGTCTGTAAAAGATAAGCTGTTCAAAAAAAGAGATCTGCAAGAAATCATAAAGGCCTACGGCAACAAATTCGATATGCTTAACCTGCAGTGGATCTACCGTTCCCGCAGGTATTACCATATGGCCCCGGCTGATATCTACGCACTGCTCATACCTGTGCACTATAAGCTCTCCCACAAAGAGATCACCGCGCTGGTGGAAGCAGCGGACAATGAGGAGTTCCGCCGCGTGCTGGATACCACTGCCTATAAAAAACGTTACCCGGAACTTGCGCCGGAGAACCTGGAAGAATACTATACTCTGAATCTCAGGAATGTCCTGGAATCGGAGGCAAGAAAATACCCGCACTCAGTCATTATGATCTATTCCTATTTTTATCACAAGGAACACGAAGTAGACCGGCTCACCACTGCCATAGAGTGTATCCGCTACGGACTGTCCCCGGCTGAGACGCTGGATTATATTCACAAAAACTAACCTCGGAGGTAATTGACATGATTGAGAAAATGAAATTCTTGAGCATTACCGGTCCGAAGTCTGACATTGACAGAGTTGTCAACGAATACCTGGCTAAGTATGAGATCCATCTGGAAAATGCCATGGCACAGCTAACGCAGGTGCAGCACCTGTCCCCTTATATTCAGATCAACCCCTACAAGGAACTTCTGAACAAAGCCACGGAATTTGCAGGGCTGCTGCAGAATACAGAGGATGTGCCGGTCCGGGATATTTCCCTGGATGAAGCCACGGATCTTATTGACTCCCTCAGCCAGAAGCTCTCAGACATCAATGCAGAATGCGATGACCTGAAGGCACAGCGGACGGCAGTTGTGGAAGACTTAAACCGTATCACCCCCTTCCTGAATCTGCCGGAAGATGTGGATAAACTGGTACACTACCGTTTTGTCCAGGTTCGTTTCGGCCGGATCGCGAAAGAATATTACAACAAATTTAAAGAGTATGTCTATGACGGCATGGACACCTGGTTCTATCCATGCCATGAAGATGAATATGTATGGGGCGTCTATTTTGTACCCTGGACCAAGATGGAGGAGGTTGACGCGATCTTCTCTTCCATGCACTTTGAAAGGATTTATCTGAAAAAGGATTATTACCACGGTACCCCCCAGGCCATTCACAGGGAGCTGAAGGAGAAACTGGAAACCATTGACAAGCACATGGCCTCCTGCCAGGAAGAGATACGGCTGCTGCTCCGCGGTGACGCTTCCGCCATACTCTCCGCAAAAGAAGCCCTGAGTGCTCTCTCCACCAATTTTGATGTGCGTAAAGTAGCGGCCTGCGTCAAGGAACATCAGGAGACCTTCTATATCCTCTGCGGATGGATGACAGAGAGGGATGCCCTCGCTTTCCAGAAAGACATTGAAAATGATGCCAAACTGTTCTGTATCATTGAGGATGACCAGAACAACATACGCACACAGCCGCCTACAAAACTGAAAAATCCAAAAGTTTTCAAGCCTTTTGAGATGTATGTTAAAATGTACGGCCTTCCCGCCTACAATGAGATGGACCCCACCATGTTCGTGGCGATCACCTATTCCTTCATCTTCGGCGCCATGTTCGGCGATGTGGGACAGGGACTTTTGCTTGCCATCGGCGGATTTTTGCTTTATAGATTCAAAAAAATGGATCTGGCGGCCATCATCGGCACTGCCGGTATCTTCTCCACTTTCTTTGGCTTCATGTTCGGCAGTATCTTCGGGTTTGAGGATGTGCTGGAACCCATATGGCTGCGGCCTGTGGACGCCATGACCAATGTACCCGGCCTCGGCAATATGAACACTGTGTTTATTGTGGCGATCGTCTTCGGTATGTTCCTCATACTGCTGACCATGGTCTTCCATATCATCAATGCAGTGAGGAGCCGCGATACGGAAAATATCCTGTTTGACCAGAATGCCGTCTGCGGACTGGTCTTCTACGGGGCGTTGACCGTTATGATCTTGTTGTACCTGACAGGACATTCTCTTCCGGCAACGGCGATCCTGGTCATCATGTTCGGTGTACCGCTTATCCTGATCATGCTGAAGGAGCCGCTGACACGTATCATTAAGAAAAAACAGCCTGTTGTGGAAGGCGGAAAGGTCATGTTCTTTGTTCAGAGCTTCTTTGAACTGTTTGAGGTAATGCTGAGTTATCTCTCCAACACCCTTTCCTTCGTCCGTATCGGCGCATTTGCGGTCAGCCATGCAGCCATGATGGGCGTTGTACTCATGCTGGGAGGCGCTGAGAGCGGAGGCAGTATCAACTGGCTGGTCATCGTGCTGGGCAATGCCTTTGTATGCGCTATGGAGGGCCTGATCGTAGGTATCCAGGTACTCCGTCTGGAATATTATGAGATGTTCAGCCGCTTCTATAAAGGCAGCGGCAGGGAATTCCACCCTTTCTTAAAGCGCGTAAAAAGAGATAACAAAAATGCAACGATTCAGTAGGTCTGCGCATTCACTGCGCTGACCGTAAAAAAGCATTCCGCAGCCAAGCAAAAATCCCATCGCCAAAGGCGATTCTGCATGGATTTTTGCCTGTAACTGTGAGGGTACTGAACAGTTACACAAAAATGCATAAACCTAAGGAGGATTCATTATTATGACAACATTAATTCAATTTACTATAGCAGCCGCATTAATTTTAAGCATCATTGTTCCCTTCGGATACTTTTTCCTGGGCGAGAAAAATAAAAAACGCTACAAAAAATCACTGGGCGTGAACTGCTTCTTCTTCTTCGGAACCCTTCTGGTGGCTTCTGTTGTGATGATCGGCGGGACCGCTTCCGTAAGCGCTGCCACTGACACAGCTTCCGCCGGACTTGCAACAGGCCTTGGCTACATCGGCGCCGCACTGGTTACCGGCCTTTCCGGCATCGGTTCCGGTATCGCTGTTGCCTCCTCCGCAAGCGCTGCACTGGGTGCCATCAGCGAGGACGGTTCCCTGTTTGGTAAATCCATGATCTTCGTAGCCATGGCAGAAGGTATTGCTCTGTACGGACTTATCATTTCCTTCATGATCTTAGGTAAACTGGGATAAGGGCTGCCTTATATTTTGAATAGAAAGAGACTGATGCATTATGAAAATGTTTTTGATCAGCGATAATATTGACACCTACACAGGAATGCGGCTAGCAGGCGTGGAAGGTGTTGTGGTGCATGAACGCGAAGAGCTGAGAAAAGCTCTGGAGGACGCCATTGCCAACAAGGAAAACGGCATCATCCTACTGACGGAAAAATTCGGCAGGGAGTTTCCCGATATCATTGACGACATGCGGCTGAACCATCGTCTGCCGCTCATTATAGAAATTCCCGACAGACATGGTACCGGCCGTGCACCCGATTTTATTCTCTCTTATGTCAATGAGGCGATCGGTTTGAAATTATAGATAAAGAAGGTGAACGACATGACAACCGAAGAAAAACTGCAGCATTTCTACGAAGTATCTATGGAAAGCGCACGGGAGGAGTCTGAAAAAGCCCTGGAAGAATACCGGGCCGCCCTCTCCCAGATGCTGGCTGAACATAAAGAAGATAAACAGAAAAATGCCGCCAACCAGTTAAAACTGGAGACGGAGAACGCAAAACGTGAGATAAACAAGGCATTGTCTGCGGAGCAGCTTCACATTAAAAGACGTCTGTCCAAGAAACAGCAGGAACTGCGTGAGGAATTGTTTGTGGAAGTCAGGAACAAACTGGAGGCTTTTATGGGCAGCGCTGAATACCTTAGCTGGCTGGAAGAAAAGATCCGGGAGGCTCTGACTATTGCCGGTGAGGACGAAGTTCAGATTTATCTGACCCCTGCGGACGCCAACCTGCTGGAAACCCTTGCAGCCAGATGCGGGACCCCTCTCTGCCTGTCGGAAACTCCCTTCATGGGCGGTGTCCGCGCGGTGATCCCGGCAAAGAATATTTTAATTGACCACACATTCAAAACTTTATACGAGAACGAAAAAGAAGAATTCAATTTTGACGGAGGACTGCTACATGAATAGAACAGGAATTATCTACGGCATCAACGGTCCCGTCATTTATCTGAAAGGTAATACAGGATTCAAGATGTCGGAAATGGTATACGTGGGAAAGGAAAACCTGGTAGGCGAGGTCATTTCCCTGAAAAAGGATACCACCACTGTTCAGGTTTTCGAAGAAACCAGCGGTTTAAGACCAGGGGAGACGGTCACTGCCACAGGTGATGCCATCTCCGTTATGCTGGGCCCGGGAATCCTGGACAATATATTCGACGGCATCCAGCGTCCCCTCTCTGTCATTGCTGAGCAGTCCGGCAAATACATCTCCCGCGGTATGCAGGTAGATTCCCTGGACACAGAGAAAAAATGGGACGTGCATATGACTATAAAGGACGGCATGGAAGTTCACGGCGGCACCATCATCGCGGAGCTGCAGGAAACCCCGTCCATTGTGCATAAATCCATGGTTCCGCCTCAGGTGGAAGGTATTGTATCCCAAGTGGTAAAGGACGGCGCATACACCGTGACTGACGTTCTGGCAGTGGTCCAGCTTGCCGACGGCAGCGAATATCCCCTGAAACTGGCGCAGAAATGGCCTATCCGTATCCCGCGCCCCACAAACAAACGTTACCCGGCCACCATCCCTTTGGTTACGGGGCAGCGTATCCTGGACACCCTGTTTCCCATTGCCAAGGGCGGCACAGCAGCCGTTCCCGGCGGTTTCGGAACAGGTAAGACCATGACCCAGCATCAGATCGCCAAATGGTCTGACGCGGATATCATTGTCTACATCGGCTGCGGCGAGCGCGGCAATGAGATGACGCAGGTTCTGGAAGATTTCTCAAAGCTCCACGATCCCAAGACGGGCAATGCCCTCATGGCCCGCACCACACTCATCGCCAACACTTCCAACATGCCGGTGGCAGCCCGTGAGGCTTCCATCTACACAGGTATCTCCCTAGCGGAATATTACCGGGATATGGGATACGATGTTGCGATCATGGCTGACTCCACATCCAGGTGGGCTGAGGCTCTGCGAGAGCTGTCCGGACGTCTGGAGGAAATGCCCGCCGAGGAAGGTTTCCCGGCTTATCTGGCATCCCGCCTCTCCGCATTCTACGAGAGGGCAGGCATGATGCAGAACTTAAACGGCACGGAGGGTTCTGTATCCATCATTGGGGCCGTGTCCCCCCAGGGCGGTGACTTCTCCGAACCTGTCACCCAGAACACCAAGCGTTTTGTGCGCTGTTTCTGGGGTCTTGATAAATCCCTGGCTTATGCCAGACATTTCCCGGCGATCCACTGGCTTACCAGCTACAGCGAATATCTGGGCGACCTGTCCCACTGGTACAGTGAAAATGTATCACCCAAATTTGTGGACGACAGAAACCGCCTGATGGCTATCTTAAACCAGGAGAGCAGCCTGATGGAGATCGTAAAGCTGATCGGAAGCGATGTACTGCCGGATGACCAGAAACTGACTCTGGAGATCGCGAGAGTCATTCGTCTGGGCTTCCTGCAGCAGAATGCTTTTCATCCCGACGATACCTGTGTGTCCCTGGACAAACAGTTTAAGATGATGGAGGTCATCCTCTATCTGTATAAACGCTGCAGAAGCCTGATCGCCATGGGTATGCCCATGTCAGTGCTTCGCAGGGAGAATATATTTGAGAAGATCATCTCCATCAAATATGATGTTCCCAATGACAAGCTGGAACTGATCGACGATTACATGAAGGCCGTTGACGACTTCTACAACACCGTCATGGAAAAAAATGCATAAGGAGGAACGATTATGGCAATTGAATATCTCGGCTTGAGCGAAATCAATGGACCTCTGGTTGTGCTGGAGGGCGTGCGCGATGCCTCCTTTGATGAAATTGTAGAGTTCAAGGTGGACGACGGTTCCAAAAAGCTGGGCCGAATTGTTGAAATATATGAAGACAAAGCAGTCATCCAGGTGTTTGAGGGTACGGAAAACATGTCCCTTTTGAACACCCACACAAAACTCACAGGCCATCCCATGGAGGTGGAGCTTTCCTCCGATATCCTGGGAAGGACCTTCAATGGTATCGGTAAACCCATTGACGGCCTTGGCCCTGTCATGCCGGAAGTCCGCTCCAACATTAACGGACTTCCCCTTAACCCTGTAACCAGGGAGTATCCACGTAACTATATCCAGACCGGTATCTCAGCCATTGACGGTCTGACTACCTTGATCAGGGGACAGAAGCTGCCTATTTTCTCCGGAAACGGCCTTCCCCATGACCAGTTAGCAGCCCAGATCGTACAGCAGGCTTCCCTTGGGGGGGACAGCAATGAAAAATTCGCTATTGTATTTGCCGCCATGGGTGTCAAATATGACGTGGCTGAATTTTTCCGCCGTACTTTTGAGGAGAGCGGTGTTGCGGACCATGTGGTCATGTACCTGAACCTGGCAAATGACCCGGTTGTGGAACGACTGATCACCCCCAAAGTGGCCCTGACCGCTGCGGAGTATCTGGCATTTGAAAAGGGTATGCATATTCTTGTGATCCTGACCGATATCACATCCTTTGCGGAGGCCATGCGTGAAGTTTCCTCCTCAAAAGGAGAGATTCCTTCCAGAAAGGGTTATCCCGGATATCTGTACAGTGAACTGGCAACCCTGTACGAGCGGGCCGGCATTGTAAGAGGCGGAACCGGCTCTGTCACACAGATCCCCATCCTGACCATGCCCAATGATGATATCACACATCCGATCCCTGACCTTACAGGCTACATTACGGAAGGCCAGATCGTACTGGAGCGGCAGCTTCACGGGCAGGCTATCTATCCGCCTATCAATGTTCTGCCTTCCCTGTCCAGGCTTATGAAGGACGGTATCGGTGAGGGGTACACAAGGGGCGACCATCAGGATGTAGCCAATCAGCTTTTCTCCTGCTACGCCAAGGTAGGCGACGCAAGAGCACTGGCATCTGTAATCGGTGAGGATGAACTTTCACCGCTGGATAAAAAATACCTGAAATTCGGTGACGCCTTTGAACATGACTTTGTAGGACAGAGGCCGGATGAGAACCGGAGCATTGAGGAAACCCTTGATTTAGGCTGGAAACTGTTAGGCATGATTCCAAGAGATGAACTAGACCGTATCGACACCAAGATTCTGGATCAGTATTATCATCCTCTTGATGAGGAAGCATAGTTAATGAAAATCAGGCCGCAGTCAGGCAGCCGCCGCTGTGAGTCTGAAAGGCTTAACAGCAAAGTCTTTATAGAAAGGGTGATGTTATGGATCCAAATACCTTTCCAACCAAAGGTAACCTTATATTAGCAAAAAATTCCCTTACACTGTCCAGGCAGGGATTTGATCTGATGGATAAGAAGAGGAATATCCTGATCCGTGAGCTGATGGACCTGATCGACCAGGCCAAGGATATCCAGGACCAGATTGATATCACCTTCCGCACCGCCTATGCAGCACTCCAGAAGGCCAACATGGAGATCGGTATCAACTATGTGCAGGAGATATCCCGCACTGTGCCGGTGGAGGATTCCATCCGCATCAAGACCAGAAGCGTCATGGGGACCGAGATCCCCCTGGTGCAGTCAGACCCGCCGTCAGGGGCACCTACCTATGCTTACTACGGCACCAAAGCCTCCCTGGATGAAGCGAAAGCGGCCTTTGAGAAGGTAAAGCAGCTCACCATCCGCCTGTCCATGGTGGAGAATTCCGCTTACAGGCTGGCTATCAATATTAAGAAAACCCAGAAGCGCGCCAACGCGCTGAAAAATATCACGATCCCCAAATTTGAGGATCTGACAAAATCTATTTCCAACGCACTGGAGGAAAAAGAGAGGGAAGAATTCACCCGGCTAAAAGTTATTAAACGGATGCAGAACAAAGGGTAAAATAATAGAAAGCACACGTGGCGGGTTTGTATTATCATAAGTAAAGGCTGCAGGAAATGTAAATATACATTTTCCGGCAGCCTTTTCCTTCCTCTCAGACGAAAAGCTATCCCTTTACAATTGACAACTCTTTTTTATAAAACCCTATTCCATATTTTATAATAGTCCTACTTATCTCTTTTTTATAAACACTGGCTAATTCCTGATTAGGAATGCATAAAACAAAATCTCCGCCATATTCCGGTTCCTCAAGGGCATCCGCCTTCAGGTATCCCGTCATAACCAAAAAACTGAAGATATTATCCGGATTATCATAAATAGTCGGATACACGACCTGCGTATTAAGCGAAGTTATAAGATACCCGCCATCCATCACCTGCTTTAATGCCGCTTCTGTCTCAGGGGTACTCTTTTCAATTATCTTGTGTATGAAATCATTACTGCTTGTGGACAGCCAGTAAGGTGCAGGTTTATTTCCGGAACGAATATATTTTACTACTGACCATGGATTATAAATATCCAGCCCGCCAAAATTATAACCATTAAACCAAGCTCTTATTTCCCCACGTTTATCCCCGCAGTCATAATAGGCGGCAATCTCATCAACCTCTTCCTGTGTGAAACCAAAATATTCCCTGTAAGGTTCATCCAATACGGTATACACATCTAAATTATTTAAACCGCTGAATATACTCTCCTGTGCGATATGAAGAATCCCTGTCAAAACAGCAAATTTTAAATTCTGGTTGTCTTTTAGCCCTCCGGAAAGCCAGTTTCTCATAAAATTAATTATTTTAAAATAAAAATCCATCATATGCCCTTGTTGTATGGGGACATCATATTCATCTATAAGAAGGATTGCCGGTGTCTTATGATGAATTTTTAAATAACCTGTCAGACGGTTTAAGGAATCCTGCCAATCTGCATCAGAAGCACTCATATTCAGGATACGTTCCATATATAATTTGTCAAACCTGGTAAGGTTTTTACTTTCCAGTAAATCGACGTGACGATTAAATTCTAATTGTATTACATTCTTCAGTTTTTCATATGTTTCTTCCCAACTGTCACACTTTATATCCTTCAAGGTTAAATACACCACCGGATATTTGCCCTGCTCCCCTCTATATTTCTCGCTAGGCTCACATTTCCATATTTTCAACTCACTGAACAATCCCGCTGCTGCCTCTTCCGTTCTTTCAAAAAACGATTTTATCATACTCATATTCAGAGTCTTACCGAATCGTCTGGGCCTTGTCAGCAGTGTTACTTCTGATCCTGAGTTAATAATATCTCTTATGAGCAGTGACTTATCTACAAAGTAATATTGCTCTTCTCTGATCTTCCTAAAATCACTGATTCCTACCGGAAGAATTTTTTTACATTTATCCATATAAACCTCCTACAGCAATATTTACGATCAGCCGCTTCCTAAAGAGATTATAGCACATATTTTCTGTAATTATAAACTTTATAGGTTATTTAACATTTAACAATTGAAAATAAGTCCCATTTAACTTTACTTACATTTAACAAAACTAAGATTTTGTATTTAACTTTCCCATTATATACTAAAATTCGTAACGAGGACAAATAATAGACAATGTGAGGAAAAAAAAAGGAGATTAAAACTATGAAAAGATTAGCAGCAATTTTACTCGCCGGTGTGATGGTATTCGGACTTGCCGCATGCGGTGGAAATGAAGATGCAGATAACAGCACAGACACAAACTCCGGTACAGAAGCTACTGCTGATAAAGCCGATACAGACAGCAGTTCAAAAGACGATAAAAGCAGCGACTGGGACAGCAGCAATGACATTACCGTAGTATCCAGAGAGGATGGTTCCGGTACACGCGGTGCTTTTGTGGAACTCTTCGGTATCGAGGAGGAAGTAGACGGAGAAAAAATGGATATGACTACAGAGGAAGCCAACATCACCAACAGCACGTCTGTTATGATGTCATCCGTGGCACAGAATGAATACAGCATTGGCTATATTTCTCTGGGCTCTTTAAATGATACAGTAAAAGCTTTAAAGATTGACGGCACGGAAGCCACAGCAGAAAACATCAAAGCCGGAACTTACAAGATTTCCAGACCATTTAACATTGCGGTAAAAGAAGATGCAAGCGAAGCTGCACAGGATTTCATAAACTATATCCTGAGTAAAGAAGGCCAGGCTATTGTAGCTGACAACAATTACATCCCGCTGGATAACGCAGAAGCCTACGCATCTAACGGAGCTTCCGGCAAAGTTGTAGTGGCAGGTTCTTCCTCCGTATCACCTGTTATGGAAAAACTGAAAGAAGCTTACGCGGATGCCAACAGCAATGTAGAGATTGAGATCCAGACAAGTGATTCCACTACAGGTATGCAGAACGCTATCGACGGTGTCTGCGATATCGGAATGGCTTCCAGAGAACTGAAAGATTCCGAACTGGACGCAGGCCTCACCCCCACAGTCATTGCACTGGATGGTATTGCCGTTATTGTCAACAATGACAATCCTACCGATGAAATGACTTCCGACCAGGTAAAATCCATCTTTACCGGAGATGCTCTGGCTTGGGATGAAGCGTTGTGATCATAACTTATGACCGAGGTTAAAAGCATGAAAAAAAATATGGTATCTCGCAAACAAAATAAGCTTAAAGAACAAGTAATGCAGGCAGTCTTTTTTATAGCTGCCTGCGCATCTATATTTGCAGTTGTATTAATTTGTCTCTTTCTTTTTGTAAACGGTATCCCGGCCATGAAAGAGATCGGCATTTTCGATTTTCTTCTCGGTGAGCGCTGGAAACCGGGCAACAATATTTTTGGTATTTTTCCCATGATTATGGGAAGTATTTATGTAACAGCCGGAGCCATTGTCATCGGCGTGCCTGTGGGCATCCTGACCTCTGTCTTTATGGCTGAATATTGTCCGAAAAAAATTTACCCGTTTTTGAAATCCGCCACGGAACTGCTGGCCGGGATCCCATCCGTTGTATACGGTTTCTTCGGCCTTGTGGTACTGGTACCCCTGATCCGCAGTCTTTTTCAGGAGGGCAACGGAAACAGTATGCTCACTGCCTCCATCCTTCTTGGGATCATGATCCTGCCCACCATCATCGGTGTCAGCGAATCTGCCCTGCGTTCCGTGCCCCGCACCTATTATGAAGGGGCTTTGGCACTGGGAGCCACACATGAGAGAAGTATCTTCGCCATTGTCCTTCCCGCGGCAAAATCCGGTGTTATAGCCGGTGTGGTACTGGGCATCGGACGTGCTATCGGTGAGACTATGGCAGTTGTCATGATCGCGGGCAACCAGCCCAGGATGCCAAGAGGGATCTTAAGAGGTGTCCGGACCATGACTGCCAATATTGTACTGGAAATGGGCTATGCAGCAGACCTGCACAGGGAAGCTCTCATTGCCACAGGTGTTGTGCTCTTTGTCTTTATCCTGCTGATCAACTTCTGCGTTGCCCTGCTCAATCGGAGGAACCGCCATGCATAATAAAAAAAATCTGCGGCAGAAACTAAAAGAATACAAGCGCACACCCGGCTCCTTTCTCCTTATGCTGCTGGTCATGCTCTGCACTGCCATTACCTTTGCTGTCCTATTTTTCCTAATTGCCTATATTTTAATAAACGGGGTTCCCAATCTGAATCCCGGACTTTTTTCCTGGACCTATACATCGGAAAACGCATCCATGATGCCTTCCATTATCAACACCCTGATCATCACATTTTTATCGCTCCTGATCGCCGTCCCCCTTGGGATCTTCTCTGCCATATATCTGGTGGAATACGCCAAACGCGGCAACAAATTTGTGGAGATCATCCGACTTACTACCGAGACCCTGTCCGGTATCCCTTCTATTGTATACGGACTGTTTGGCGCTCTTTTCTTTGTGACTACCCTGAAGTGGGGATATTCCCTGCTGGCCGGCGCTCTGACCCTGTCCATCATGATTCTCCCCCTGATCATGCGTACCACGGAGGAGGCTCTGAAATCAGTCCCTGACTCTTTCCGTGAGGGAAGTTTCGGCCTTGGAGCCGGAAAGTTAAGAACAGTATTTAAGATCGTGCTGCCAAGTGCCATCCCGGGTATTCTGGCAGGCGTTATTCTGTCCATAGGCAGAATTGTGGGGGAAACCGCTGCACTGATCTATACAGCCGGTGCTGTGGCTGAGGTGCCGTCAGGCGTCATGTCATCAGGCTCCACACTGGCTGTCCATATGTACAATCTCTCCAGGGAGGGTCTGTATATGGATCAGGCCTACGCGGTATCTGTCATACTGCTTCTGCTTGTACTGGTCATCAACTGGATATCCGGTACATTGGCAAAAAAACTGACGAAAGGAGTATAATAACTATTCATCCGATCTGTACATTTACCGGACTGAACAGTTATCAAATATAAAATGAATAATACGGAAAAGATATCCATCAGCAGCCTTGACTTATACTATACAGATTTTAAGGCCCTGAAAAACATAAACTTAAAAGTACCTGAAAATAAAATAACCGCATTCATCGGCCCCTCAGGCTGCGGCAAATCTACCCTTCTCAAATCCCTGAATCGCATGAATGACCTGGTTGAGGGCTGCCGCATTGACGGCAGTATCCTTCTGGACGGTGAAGACATTTACGGTAAGATGGATGTAAACCTGCTCAGAAAAAGAGTGGGTATGGTGTTCCAGAAACCCAACCCCTTCCCTATGAGCATTTACGACAACATTGCTTTCGGCCCCCGCACCCACGGTGTCCATTCCAAAGCAAAGCTGGATGATATTGTGGAAAAATCCCTGCGGGATGCAGCCATCTGGGATGAAACAAAAGACCGTCTGAAACAGAACGCCCTGGGTATGTCCGGAGGACAGCAGCAGCGGCTCTGCATTGCCCGGGCACTGGCAGTACAGCCGGAAGTCCTTCTCATGGATGAACCCACATCCGCACTTGACCCCATTTCCACTTCCAAGATTGAAGACCTGGCAGTGGAACTGAAGAAGGATTACACCATTGTCATGGTGACCCATAACATGCAGCAGGCAGCCCGTATTTCCGATAAAACTGCATTTTTCCTGCTGGGAGAAATTGTGGAGTACGGGGAAACGGAACAGATATTCTCAATGCCTCAGGATAAACGGACTGAGGACTATATTACAGGGAGGTTTGGTTAATATGCGCACAAGATTTGACAAACAGCTGGAACAGCTTCATGTGGAACTGATCAAAATGGGAAGCCTATGTGAGCAGGCCATTACCCTGGCCGCCCAGGCACTGGATGAACCGGAGCCGGACGTGGTCAGGAAAGTGGCTGTCATGGAGGGAGAGATCGACGAAAAAGAACGGGAGATTGAAAACATCTGTATGCGCCTTCTTCTCCAGCAGCAGCCTGTAGCCCGTGATCTGAGGATCATATCGGCTGCCCTTAAAATGATATCAGACCTGGAACGTATCGGTGACCAGGCAGCGGACATCTCGGACCTGGCCCCCTATATTGTCAAAAGCAGCATCAGCAGCAAAGTACAGATCCACGATATGGCAGCAGCAACCATCCGTATGGTAACCTTAAGTGTGGATGCCTTCGTGAAAAATGATTTAGAGCTGGCAGAATCCGTGGTCATCTCCGATGATATTGTGGACGATCTCTTCAACAAAATAAAAGGGGAGCTTCTGGATCTGATCCAAAAAAACAATGCTGACCCCAGAGCTGCCCTGGATATCCTCATGGCTGCCAAATACTTTGAACGCATTGGTGACCACGCAGTCAATGTGGCAGAGTGGGTACAGTATTCCATAACAGGCATTCACCAGAGCGACGAACATCATCTGGATGCCGAAAAAGAATGAGGTGAATAAATTGATCTATCTTGTAGAGGACGATGAAAATATCCGGGAATTGGTCACTTACACCCTGAACAGCCAGGGATTGGAGGCTGAGGGATTTGCACGGCCTTCTGATTTTTGGGATGCCATATCCATGGCTGTCCCCTCTCTGGTCCTTCTGGATATTATGCTTCCGGAGGAAGATGGACTGAGCATTTTGAAAAAGCTCCGCACATCCAGAGATACCAAAAAGCTTCCTGTCATCATGCTGACTGCCAAAGGAAGCGAATATGACACGGTGCTGGGCCTGGACAACGGAGCCGATGACTATATTCCAAAACCTTTCCGGATGATGGAACTGATTTCCCGCATCCGTGCCCTGCTGCGCCGCAGCCAGGAACAGGAAAAGATTCCGGAATACCGCCTCGGCTCCCTCTACGTCTGCCCCTCACGCCACATTGTGCGGGTGGATGGTGAGGAGATCATCCTGACTTTAAAAGAATTTGAACTGCTCTGCCTGCTTCTGTCCGAACAGGAAACCGTATTTACCAGAGCTCAGCTTCTGGACCGTATCTGGGGATACGAATTTGACGGGGAGAGCCGGACTATTGACGTCCACGTCCGAACCTTGCGCCAAAAACTGGGGATCGCCGGTGACTGTATCAAAACCGTAAGGGGCGTAGGCTATAAAATTGGAGGAAAAACCGCATGACAAAACGAATCTTCCGCTCCATAATGCTTGTATCCGCCCTGGTACTGGTCATTGGGCTGGGTTTTATTATGGGCATCCTATATCACTATTTCGGCAGCCAGATTGAAAAAGAACTGAAGTCTGAGACTGCGTATCTGGCTATCTCTGTGGAAAACATGGGCCTCTCTGCTCTGGAAAAACTTCCCGCGGAATCCGCCAGAGTCACTTTGATCGCTGAGGACGGTACCGTTCTCTTTGACAACAAGGCAGAGGCCTCCGGTATGGAAAACCACGCTGACCGCCAGGAAGTGATCGCAGCGAAATTAAAAGGAACCGGAAAGGCCACCCGCCAATCCGACACCCTTGCGGAAAAAACTATCTATTATGCCAAACAACTGGAAAACGGACAAATCCTCCGTGTTTCCAGCACCCAGTATACGGTTGCGGCTCTGATCGGAGAGCTGGTCCAACCTATGCTGTATGTACTGCTCATGATGGTGGTCCTCTCCGCTCTCTTTGCTGCCAGGATTTCCAAAAAAATCGTCTCACCTATCAACAGCCTTGATCTGGACGAACCTGAGCGCACAGAGGCCTATGATGAGATTTCCCCGCTGCTCACCAAGATCAATAAACAGCAGCGCACCATCCGCAGACAGCTCTCAGATGCCAGGAGACAGCAGCAGGAGTTTTCCATTATCACTGAAAATATGAGTGAGGGCCTCTTAGTCATTGACGCCCAGACAGACCTTCTCTCCTACAATTCCAGTGCCCTGCATCTGCTGGATGCCACGGAAGCACAGGCCCATGCCAGTGTTCTGGCACTTAACAGAAGCGAACCCTTCCAGCAGACCGTGGACGCGGTCCTGTCCGGAAAACACACTTCATCCAACCTGCAGATCGGTGATAATTTCTGCCAGGTCATCGCCAACCCGGTGCTGCGAGACAAGGAAGTCACAGGCGCAGTGCTCTTATTGGTTGACATAACTGAGAAAATTCAGCGCGAAAACCTAAGGCGTGAATTTACTGCCAATGTGTCACACGAATTAAAGACACCTCTTACTTCCATCTCCGGTTTTGCGGAAATCATTCAGGACGGATTTGTGAAGCCTGAGGACATCAATAAATTTGCAGGAAAAATTTTCGATGAGGCCCAGAGGCTGATCGCTTTAGTTGGAGATGTCATCAAGATCTCCCAGCTCGATGAGGGCTGTCTTCCGTATCAAAAGGAGGAAACAGACTTTTATACGCTGGCTAAAGAGACCCTGGAACGTCTGCGGGAGCCGGCAAAACGCAGGCAGGTTTCCCTCTTTCTGGAAGGGGAACATGCATCACTC
Source organism: Blautia hominis (assembly GCA_002270465.1). Lineage (GTDB taxonomy): Bacteria > Bacillota > Clostridia > Lachnospirales > Lachnospiraceae > Blautia > Blautia hominis. The sequence goes on along the minus strand of NQOF01000004.1, from coordinate 485,105 downwards.
GCCACAACGAGGCCGATCTTGGAGGAAGTGTTGTACAATCTGTGCGACAATGCCATTAAGTATAACCATCCGGACGGAAAAGTGACGATCACTGTGCTGAACGGAAAAAACACGGTCAGCATATCTGTAGCAGACACCGGAATCGGAATCCCCATCGCAGATCAGGCCAGGGTGTTTGAACGGTTTTACAGAGTGGATAAGAGCCATTCTAAAGAAATCGGCGGAACCGGGCTTGGACTGTCCATCGTGAAGCATGGGGCGGCTTATTTGGGGGCGCAGGTGGAACTGGATAGTGTAGTTGGTGAGGGGAGTACGTTTCGGCTTATTTGGGGGAAGAATGGGAGCATAAAGTAACTGGAATGTTGACGGTAATACTGGCTTATGCGAATGATGTTGGAATGCTGACAGTATTTTCTGGCTTATGCGGACGATGCTGGAATGTTGACGGTAATACTGGCTTATGCGGACGATACAGAGAAGCGGAACCTCAGACGGAATAGTCGGAACGTGAAGAGTTTCTAAATGAAAAACGGCCTCCGGGTACGTGAACCGGATAGAACCGCAAACTAATCTGATGATTAGTCTGCTCAACTATCCTTGAAATTTGATTCGGAAATCAAATTTCATCACGCACCCGGAGGCCGTTTTTCATTAAGAAACTCTATTCACGTCCCTCCAATATTCCGCCTGAGGTTCCGCTTCTCTGTATCTGTTGGTTTAATGCTCATGTATGGTAAAGGAACATTATAATTGATTAACAGCTTTCATTATTCCGAAGTGTTATAGTCAGAGATTATTTTTAGAAAATTATAAACATTTTCAGTTCGCCGACCATTTTGTATAACCATATTGATATTTAGACTTTTCATATTGTGTGGCTTAAAAACAGCTATTTCTTCTCTGTTTGTGATAGTCGAATATGGGAGCAGCGATATTCCCATTCCAAGTGAAACGGAGTGAACAATCGCTTCAATAGTATCAAACTCTATTATTTTCGGCATTTCAGAGGATTGCGAAGCAGCCCACTCCAATAAAATTCTGCGATAAGGACAAGTAGGTATTTTATTTGTGATAATAGGACTATTTCTTAACAATTTTTCATCACTTTGAACAGGTGCAATCAGGCATAATTCTTCATCAAATGAGAAAATAGATTGTATCTGCTCAGACACATATTTTTTCTCTACGAAAGCGCAATCAACGACTTGATGAGACACAAGTTCTACAAGCTGCTCTTGATTTTCTGTAAGGACAGATACATTTACATCTGGAAAGTCCTTTTGATAATGGGACAGCCATAAAGGAAGTTTGTAGGCTGCCAAAGTCTGTGTAGCCCCAATATGTAAGCCATGGGTATCTTGTTGAAATTCATATTTTGCTTTATCAATTAAATCCAATATTGAATTTGCATAGGATAGCAATTTTTCCCCATTACGGGTTAATGTAATTCCTTTATTGTGCCGTACAAATAGAACAGTACCTAATTCTTTTTCTAGTTTTTGAATATGGGCTGTAATGTTTGACTGTACATAGCACATATTTTCAGCAGCTTTGGAAAGAGAACCTGCTATTGCAACTTCTCTAAAAATCCTAAGTTCTAAACTTTCCATAGGAACACCACCTATCATTTGAAATGATATCAAATATCAGTAATAACTATTATACATCAGGTCAGTGAAAATGTATAATAAAAATCATAAAGAAGGATCTGTAGCAGATAGCTAAAGGTAACAGTTCAGACAGGTCTGCGCATTTACTGCGCTGACCGTATGAAAAAGTAGTGCCGGCAGGCATCCAGCCCATCGCGAAGCGATTTTTAATGGCTGGATGCGTAACGGTTCCGCTTGTCTGAACTGTTACAGCTAAAGGAGGACACTATCCATGATAGCAATGCAGTATAAAATTTTATTGCCAGATAGTTATGACATGGGAATTATCCGGGAAAGAGTGAAAAATAACGGAAATAAGACAGACGGTTTCCAAGGCTTACTTTTCAAAGCATATCTAATTTCTGAAAAGGGGGAATTTGGCAACAGTAAAAATGAATATGCGCCATTGTATGTATGGCAAGATGAACAGGGAATGAATGAGTTCATCTTTGGAGGATTTTTTGACAATATTCTAAATTCATTTGGATGGCAGAATATAAATATTGGAATTACCATGATAAACGACTTAAAAAAGAATTTTATCACATCAAAATTTGTTGTAGAAATTGAAAATGATATTCCTGAAACAAAGCAAATGAAAGCATTAAAGTTTTTATCTAATTTTGAAAATGATACAAGCAAATTGCTTATTTACAATCCTGATAAATGGAACTGCGTAGAGTTTCACTTCTTTGAAGAAATACCCGAAGCAGCATTAAATCTAAAGGTTTATCGTTTGTTGCACTTGTCTATGTAATAAGTGCTGCCGCCCTTTCCCATAATCTAAGAAAGGTTAATATAGATATGATAAAATAAAATCAGAAACCAAATAACAAATCGTGATTTGAACAGGAGGTTTTTATGCAAAAGTTTAATATTTTTATTATCCCTGTCTTATGTTTGTTGTTAATAGACCAGATTACTAAAACTATTATTTCATTTGCATTTATGCAATATGATTTTGATATAATAAAGAATTTTATAACGTTTAACCCAAAACTAAATACTGAACTATCATGGGCTGGAAATTATATTGATATTTTTTCAAGCCCGTTGGTAACAGTTTTGCTAAATGTTATCGCCATTTTTATTTTTCTGACAGGATATTTGCTATATAAAGCCAAAAGAGAGCAGACCAAACTTTCAGTAAAAGTAATTATGGTTTGTGGATTGGCCGGTTGTTTATGTAGTCTGATAGATAAGTTGCTTTGGGGCGGAAGTTTGGATTTTATACAGATACTAGACTTGTTCATTTTCGACTTAAAGGATTGTTATCTTACCGTTGCAGAAGTTTTATTTGTTATAATTGGAGTTTTACATAACAAGGAAATATCGGTTAAAGAGTATAGCCTTTTTTGCTATCATAAATTTAAGCTATAACTTCTAACTTATATTGCAAGGTAGAACTGCCCGACACATAAAGCCCGCCCTATCCGGTGCAATAGCTAAAGCCGAATAGGAACGGCAAAATTTTTTACACTTCTTTTATTTCTTTATCGCACATAAACAAAGGCGTAGGAAATGTAGCTGTGTGGTTCCTCCGGTGACTGAGTGAATGTGTTTAGTTGTAGGGCGAAAAGCCCAATATCGTGTGCAGCAGCACGGCAGATGGAGAAATAGGCGATGCTGCCAGTTTGATTTCCGGGCGGGTGAGCGCCGGAGCGGTTATGCAATTACTTTCGACAAGCTGTAGTACTAGTGTATTGTCCGAATGATAACTATGGTAATATTGAGGCATAATTATCCCGACTATTCAAGCTGGGGATATAGTGAAATTAATTTTACTCTAGCATCAGCTGCTGTAAATTGCCAAGTTACGGTTCTTTGATTCTCGTTGCGCTGGTGCTCCCATATACTTAATTGTTGTTGCAGGTGTTCAAGCGTATCAATCCGCCGAGCCAGACATTGCCGAGTCATTGCGTTTAATTCGATCTCTGCTATATTAAGCCAGCTTCCGTGTTTTGGTGTGTAATGAATCTCCAAACGCTTTGCCAGAGCTCTTGCTTTTTGAGGAGCGTATCTTTTATATAAGGAACTGAGCGCATGTGTATTCAAGTTATCCATGACAAGAATGATCTTTTCTTTGTCAGGATAACATTCTTCCAGAAGATAGCACATCTCCTCAGCCCAGTCAATCGCTGTGCGATGTTCTCTGGCGCTTACATGGCGCCAGCCAGCCAGAACCTCTGTAAAGACAAATATGCTACTGGTTCCTTTGCGGATGTACTCAGAGTCTATTTTGAGGATGTCGCCCGGATGTATCGATAATGGTTCCCGCGCATCATCAAGTAACTGATATGGTTTTTCGTCCATGCATATAACCGGAAGATCCGGATTATAGGGCATTTCATAGATATCCAGGACATCTTCCATACAAGCAACAAAAGCAGCGTTTTCTTTTGGTGGAATACACCAGTATTCATTTAGGTGAGGTCTAAGCTGTGTTTTTTTTAAACCTCCTGAATCGTCGATTTACTAACCGGTGTATCTAATACAACACGTGCATGATCCGACAAAAGTCTCACGGTCCAGCGTGAAAAACCTTCTGGAGGGGCCGAACATGCTAACTCGACAATATGAGCCTCTGAACGCCCATCCACCTTACGCTTTGCATTGGAGTTCGGATTTCTGTGATAAGTGATGGTATAATCTAAACCATGCTGCATATAATCTTTTACGATATTGGAAACAGTTGCTTTACTGACACCAAAAGTTTTACTGATCTGCTGCTGTGTTAGGTGGTTCGGATTATTGACAGCTAACTCCAAAAGAATTTGGCATCGTCGAATGATTGACTTTGATGTTTTCTTATTATGGATTAGCGATTGTAACTTGTTGATGTCAGATTGATTAAGATCAATCAAGTACTTTTTAGGTCTGGCCATGGTATTGCTCCTGTTTCTTTTGAGTATACCATATATTACCATAAATATCAACCGGACATTACACTAGTTTATAATGTCTGTTATTTTGTATAGTATGTATAGGGCAACGATTGTGAGGAGGAGGGGTACTGCGTGGATGGTTAGGATCACTGTATTGAGGAAGAGGTCTGTACATATGCAAATAACTAAAATTAAGATGCATAGTACGGGAATTTTTTTGCTTCCTAGGAATCTTGAGTTAAAGGAGTTCTTTGTAATGAAGTTATAAATTAAGATAGCTGCACACAGAATTAAGAATGTGCTTATGATATTTCCTGTTGTTATGGGAATATCAGGCCAGGTGTTGTTTTCTTTGAGTGTATCCGTGAGAGCGAATAGCAGCCGCACTGTCAGCAGGACTGCGGAAGCGGCGCATATGGTTCCCAGGAAAGAAATAGATTTTTCTGCGGAGGTGAGACGTGGCACTTCCTTTAAGACATTATCGCAGAAGGTTTTGTAATCACCGCCTATTATATCCTCAGCAGTATCCCCACGCTGCTCTCCGTCTAAGATCATCTGTGTAATATCACGCCTGACCAGTTCCTGCCGGTAAGCGCTTATATCTGCACCGCGGATATAAACCACTATATCCGTCAGAATACGGTTATCACCTTCATGAAGCTGTAGAGCTAAATCATTATTTTCCTTCATTAGCTGCTTCGTCTGTCTGCTCATTGATCATATCCCCTTTCATGTCATCTAACAGCCTGGAAACCGCACCTGTCAATTCCAGGTAACTCTCCGTAAATCTTACAAATTCTTCTTCCCCCTCCGGGGTTATAAAATAATACTTCCTCCGGGGTCCGACCTCAGACTCCCGAAAGACCGCCTCAATAAACCCATTCTTCTCCAGCCTGAGCAAAAGCGGATAAATAGTCCCCTCCGCTACCTTCCCAAATCCATATCCCTTCAACTGTTCCGATATCTCATATCCATACGTCTCCTTCTTCCCAATAATAGCCAGCACACACCCCTCTAAAGTCCCTTTCAGCATCTGCGAAGAAATCACCGCTCCACCTCCCTATCTTGCAATACAATATAGTCACCTATATTGTATTGCAAGACACCGTTCTTGTCAATTACAAAATATAATCTTGTCCTATCTATCTATCTATTTATCTATCTACCTATCTATAAAATGGCAAGTACGCTCTTTCTATATTATGAAATAGCATTTCCCCTGCCAGCAGAACTATGAAAACGGCACATACAGTTCAGGAAAAGAAGCATTCCGTTGCCACAACCAGGTGTGCAGGAGGTATCCGTGTGTGGGAAAATCGGAAGGGGAGGCAGGAGTTTCTTACAGGGAGCGGGCCGGAAAATGGGGGAGAGAATTTGCTCTCCAAAGCAAATTCTCAGCATGGCTGAGCAGCCGAATCATCAGATTCGGCTGCGGTTCCATGCGGTGCCCCCATTTTCCGGCCCGCTGCCTGTTAGAAACTCCTGTCTCCCCTGACTTTTCCCACACACGGATACCTCCTGCGCACCGTCCGTGAGCCACCGTCCGTGAGTCACCGTCCCATAACTCCCCCCATCTCACTCCCCCACAACATTATGGAAACCAACAATTATCAGAAAACAATATCAATTTTCCCCGGATTTTAGCATATTATGTCGCACCCCGTCAAAAAATAGATTTCAAAAATGTCAATCCCTTTTCCCCACTTTTCCCCAAAATTCTTCTTTTTATCACAAGTGTACAAAACCTTTGTTCTTTCTATTATTATGTAAATCACATTAATCCACACACATTTTTGTGGAGAATGTGGATAACTTTGAGGATAACTTTATTTTTACGGGGTTTTGTGGATTTTCATATGTGGATAACTTTGAGGATGGAATGTGGTAAATGTTGGTTTTTTCGACAAGCATTGTGCATATTCTACAATTAAGAATATTCTGAAAATTAAGCCCAAAAAAACTTACTGTTTTCTCCAATTTTCCCTCTTCGACGGCATCCCCTTGTCCCAAATTCTGTTATGTAACCTGTTCGGGAAATTATGTAAATCAGTGTAAACCAACCTTCAAGTTCTCCTACTTGAACCGTCACATGAACCCCTCAAAAAAACTGCACCGGACATCCCAAAAGGGATTATCCGATGCAGCCTTCATCCTCTTATAAAACTTTTCTTCCGCCGGACTGACGTACCTTCAGAATCTGGCAGGAACCTTTTCCAAAGACTCTGTCCATTCTGGTCTTGTACTCATCCACAAAACTGTTCTCCACAAAAATTTCAATCGTACCTGCAAAACCGCCGCCGTGTACACGGGACACTCCATGCTTTCTCAGAATCTTATCGCTGACAGCAAGGGCAATAGACATGGCCTGTTTCTGTACATTGGTGCTGTTGTAGATATTCTGGAGATACTTAAAGGAAGAATTGCCTGAATCCTTTACAAGCTCCAGGAACTCCTTGAAATCACCATCTCTCAGGGCTTTCACTTCCCCCTCAACCCTTCTCTCCTCCTCAAAGAAATGAAGGGCACGCAGGATAGGACGGTCACCCAGCACGCTTCTGAGTCCCGAAATCTGTTTGTAGAAATCATCCTCTTCCACTTCACGCAGATAAGCTTTTCCGAAGAATTTTGCCACCTTTTTCATCTCTTCCGGGATGGATGCATAGTCATCTCCCATATCAGCATGGGATGCTTTTGTGTCCACAATACACATGCTGTACTGGTAAGCTTCAAAATCTGAGGGAACCTTCTCCACAACAGGGCAGCCCGGTTCCTTGAAGTCAATGTGGATCATACCGCCCACAGAACATGCCACCTGGTCCATGAGACCGCAGGGCTTTCCGAAATACACGTTCTCCGCATACTGCCCCGTCTGTGCGATCACCACAGGGTCAATGCTGCCTTCATTAAAAAGACCGGAGATAATGGTTCCCAGGATTACTTCAAACGCGGCGGAGGATGACAGGCCCGCACCGATCAGAACATCGCTGACAATATAGGCATTGTATCCCTGCACCTCATAGCCCCTGGATTTCAGCTCAGCCGCCACACCGCGTACAAGAGCCGCTGTTGTGCCTTCCTCGTCATAACGCTCTTCCAGATCATTGACATCCACATCCACCATATCATATCCGTCTGAGAGCACGTGGATCATGCCGTCCTCGGATCTGCCCACTACCGCCAGGGCATCCTGGTTGATGGATGTGGCAAGTACCATACCGTGCTGGTGGTCTGTGTGGTTTCCCCCCACCTCGCATCGGCCGGGCGCGCTGTAAATCTCCACGTCACTTTCACCGAAAATATTTTCAAATTCTTCAATTGCCTTTATATAACGCTTTCTCTGGTAATCCAGAACGCTTTCATCCACATAAATATCTTTCAGGATCTCGTCGTGTCTTCCCTGGCGGATCTCCTCTGCCAGAACCTTCATGTTTTTCATTTGTAATTCCTCCTTTATCCTTCTGTTGCGCATGGATTTTTATTCTGCTGGTTCTTCTCCTCTTGGGGTTATGCATGTTCCATCAGGTATTTCTGGGCAGAATCCACCGCGTTGGCCCCGTCTGCCGCTGCTGTCACAATCTGGCGCAGTTGTTTTGTCCGTATGTCACCGGCTGCAAAGATACCCGAAATACTGGACGCGCAGTCTTCCCCTGCCTCTATATAACCGGATTCATTCAGCTTTACAAGACTGCCGAATTCCTCTGTATTCGGAAGAATGCCCACTGCCACAAACACACCGTCGACGGCAAGCTCTTTTGTTTCTCCTGTCTTGACATTTTCTACCGCAAGACTCTGCACTTGTTCTGCTCCCCTGATTTCCCTCGGAATAGTATCCCACACAATCTCCACGTTTTCAATAGCCTTTACACTTTCCTGCAAAATACCTGCCGCCCGCAGTTCATCCCTGCGGTGTATCAGATATACCTTTTTACATATTCTGGACAGGAAAATGGCATCCTCAACCGCCACATCACCGCCGCCGATCACCGCTGTGACCCCGCCTTTGAAAAACGCACCGTCACAGGTGGCACAGTAAGAAACGCCCATTCCGGAAAATGCCTCCTCACCGGGGATGCCCAGTGTCCGGTGTCTGGCCCCGGCCGCAATGACAAGTGTTCTTGTAAGATACTGGTTTTTATTTGTTGTGATCTTTTTCAGGTCCCCTTCTGTCTGCACCTCTTTCACATTCTCCCTGACAAATGCTGCACCCAGTTTGTCCGCATGTTTTCGGAAGGCCTCAGCCATATCATAACCGCTCATTCCCGGTAGTCCCGGATAGTTGTCCACCTCGTAGGTCTTCACCATCTGTCCTCCGCTGGAGAAATCTTTCTCAATGACCAGCATTTCAAGCTGGGCCCGTTTGGCATAGATCGCCGCACAGAGACCTGCCGGTCCGGAACCGATGATGATAATGTCATATATTTTCTGCTCCATTTTGTTTTACCTCTGTCTTTTTATTCGTAACTGTCTCATACACTCCAGGCCGCAACCAAAAATCTATGGGAAACCGCCTTTAGCAATGAAATAATTCATTTGTTACCTTCTATTCTTCCTTTTCCTCACCGGGAAATTCGTCATCTCCGTACATTGCCGCGGCCTCCACACTGTCCGGTTCTTCCTGCGGTGTTCCCATTGACGCGGCAGAAAGTGTATCCGGGCTGTTGGACAGTTCTATTTCCCTGACCAGCTTCAAATCTTTATCCACAAATATCCTGGTATAGTTTTGCTTTTCCTCATCCGCATATATGAAATAGGAAACACCTCTGTCCGTCTCCTCGGTCTCATATGCGTTGTCTCCAAGCAGGGCTTTCATGGTCTCCTCACTCATTCCCAGGGTGATTCCTCTGTACATTTCCACTGATACTTTCGTGACATCAAAGTCACCGTGCACACTGATGATAAAACTGTTTTCCATGGGCACTGCCATATCGGCGTAATTGTTTACCACCGCATAGAGGGTCTGTCCGTCACGCTCAAGTGTCACATAGCCGTGACGTCCGCTCTTTACAATGCTGTCGGAACCATCCTCTAATATTTTCCATCCGTTTTTTGTAAATTCACAGACCGGTGCCGGAAGCTTATAGAAATCTCCTCCGTACCGCACCACAAACGCCATAATGTCATCCGGAAATGCCCCCGGCGCCTGATAGTTCTCCACCTCCGCCGGCGTTTCCTTGCTCACTTCCTCACTGCCGTCTTCCGGTTCTCTGTAGTTTTTCAGCACAGCTTTATATAGTATTTCATCCTGTACGTCAAATACCAAATCTGCCTGCTTGTATATTCCGTATTCATAGGTCAGGTAGATATTGTCTTTTTCTTCATACTGGTCTGTAGGCATACCGTATGCTTCGGTAACTTCATCCAAAGTGGAGGTTCCCATTCTGATCTTTCCGGGAAGCTGGTACACACGGCTGTCATCCTCGGTGCTCTCCAGCTGTACACCGCCCACATAACATTCCCCAAGCAGTTTCTTCTCCCCATCCAGATTGACAATATCCACGGCAAGGGAACCGCCCTCACTCTCCAATATCTCTCCCTCCAGGAAAGATTCCGGGTCCAGGGCTTTTTTGCCGTTGTCCTTCTCATAGGTCCATCCTGCATTTTTCCAAGCCTGAAGCCTTGCAGGAAGGGTGTATACGGTCTCGTTGACGGAAAACTGGAAATCCGAAAGTTTATCGGAAAGCTCTACATCGTATTCTTTTTGTACATCCTCTGTCTCTTCCTCCTGCTGTTCTTCATCCGGCAGGTTTACCACGTCCTCCTCGTCAGGCATAGAATCCTGCGGTGTGCATCCTGCAGTCAAAAGGGCTGCCAACAGGCATACCATACATATCTTCTTATTCAAACAAGCCACCTCCCTTAACTTAACTCCCACTATCAAAAGTTTATCACATCCGCGTGCCTTTTTACAATGAAAATACGCATACATGCCTGATTTTTTCATAAACTGTTAAAGAGTTTTCAAGTATTATCCAAGGAGCATCTTTTGAAAAAATTCTTATCTTCCAGGAGGAAATTTCTGGTACCGGGATTTATTGTCCTGGCTGTTTTCCTCTTCCTTCTTATTTTTACCCAAAAAGACCGCTTTCTTACAGAAGATGCCCGTTTTGAGAAATTTACACAACAGATTTTTACCGAGGAGGTGAAATCCAATACCCTAAACCTGCATTATACCCTGGCTTATCCCGAAAAATACGGGATCAAAGATTATTCCATCAAACTGGGATGTATGGACCCGGATAAACTGAAGGAAGGCTATGATTCTGTTGAAAAGTATAAGGAAAAACTGGAAAAGTTCACATACAAAGAGCTGTCCAAAGACAACCGGCTTACTTACGACATCCTAAACCTGGACTTTGCTACCCAGTTGTCCATAAAAGATAATTATATGCTGCAGGAACCCCTGAGTCCCAATCTGGGCATTCAGTCCCAGCTTCCTGTACTGCTGGCAGAATACACCTTTCGGACCGCTGATGATATCAAGGATTATTTTACCCTGCTCTCCTCCATGACCGGTTATTTTGATGAGATCCTGGAATTTGAGAAGAAAAAGGCAGAGGAAGGCCTGTTCATGAGTGACACCAGTGTGGACCGGATCATAGAACAGTGCAATGCGTTTACAGAGGATCTATCCACCAATTACCTTTCCACTATGTTTAAAGATAAAATGAACAAATTTGTCTCCCGAAAAGCCATGACTAAAAAGCAGGCAGACTCTTACATAAAAATGCATGAAAAGATCATGGAAAAACGGGTCTTCCCGGCTTACCGATCCCTTGCTAAAGGCCTGGCGGACTTAAAAGGAAACGGAACAAATTCCGGAGGATTGTCAAATCTCCCCGGCGGGACTGCCTACTATCGTTACCTGATCCGCAGCGGGACCGGGGACTACCGGACTATCAAAGAGATCGAGGAGCGGCTCTACACACAGCTTCTCACTGATTACAAAAAAATGCAGAGCCTGATCGTGGCTGATCCAAAACTGCTCACAGACGCTTCCTCCCTGCCGGAGACTTGCAGCAGTACCCCGGCACAGATGCTGGATTATCTGAACAAGGCCATAAGCAAGGATTTTCCTGACAGCGGTAAACCCTCCTATAAGGTGAAATATGTGCATGAATCCATGGAGGACTTTTCCAGTCCGGCCTTCTACCTCACACCGCCTGCAGATACACTCAGCCCCAATGTTATATATATCAACAAAGGCAGCCAGGTAACGGAGGCGGAACTTTTTACCACACTGGCGCATGAGGGATTTCCGGGACATTTGTATCAGACATTGTATTTCAGCAAAACAGAGCCGGATGATATACGTCATATTTTAAGCTTTGGAGGTTACGTGGAGGGCTGGGCCACTTATGTGGAATCCCTGTCCTATGGATACGGTGCAAAATATCTGAAGCTGGATGACTCCCTCATGGAACTTCTGTGGCTGAACCGTTCTGTGAGCCTGTGTCTCTATTCACTGCTGGATATCGGCATCCACGACCACGGATGGGATCTGGGAACTGTCACAAAAACGCTGAATTCTTTTGGCATTGCCTCTCAGGATACCTGCGGGGAAATCTACCAGTATATTGTGGAAAATCCAAGTAATTATCTGAAGTATTATCTTGGATATCTGAATTTTATTGATCTGAAAAAAGAAGCCCAGGAGGCTGCAGGCAAGTCTTTCCAGTTAAAGGAATTTCACCAGTATATCCTGGAACTGGGTCCGGCACAGTTTCCTGTTTTGGAAAAATATCTGCTGATGGAATATAAATAAAGGATTTAAAAAGCACCGTAAAAACAGGCTGTATATTTACAGGCTTGTTCTTACGGCGCTTTTGCATTTCTATTCTTTTTTATCCTTGTAGGAATCAAAGAACTTTCTTAGATTAAGCAATGACTTTACCAGTATTTTCTGCTGTTCTTCGTCCAGGTCCTTCATCAAAGCCTGAATCATTCCGTCATGGAATTTCATATGGTGGGTGTTTGCTTTTTCTCCCTTTTTCGTCAGGGATATGAGCACTACCCGGCGGTCCTCCTCACTTCTGACTCGGTTTACATATCCTTTTTTCACCAGGCTGTTTATGGCAATCGTCAGGGTTCCCACGGTCACGGACAGGGTCTTTGCCACGGATGACATGTTTCGGGCGCTTTTAACTCCGATTGCTTCTAAAATGTGCATGTCGTTTACGGAAATATCTTTGAATTCAGAAGTAATAAGGGCCTTCTCTTCTATGTCCATGATCTCCTGGAAGAGATTGACCAGTACGTCATGGAAGACTTCATAAGGTTCCACTTTATCACTCCTTTTGGTTTGGTTGATTCTATTATATATGATTTATTTATATAACACAATCAAAATTTTTGATAATCAAAGGATGTTGCGCAGGGAACGGAGGGAGGGGAGGTGGGGGAAGATTCATCCGACGTTCCGCTGGTGGGCAGCTAACCTGCTGGCATTCACTAAATTCGTCGGCAATGGCCTCCTCATTAAGTGACTGCCGCAGGTGGATCTGCCCGCCGCTCCACTAAACCTACTGAATCTTCCCCCCCTCCCCTCCCTCCCTTCCCTGCTGGCTGGCTAAGCGAAAGGCATACGGGCTGCGCCTGCGGCGGACGCGTGATTAGATGTTAATGATAGGATGCGTGAATGCCTGGTTAGATGGTAATGGTAGGATGCGTGAATGTCTGGTTAGATGGTAATGGTAGGATGCGTGAATGTCTGGTTAGATGGTAATGGTAGGATGCGTGAATGTTTGGTTAGATGGTAATGGTAGGATGCGTGAATGTCTGGTTAGATGGTAATGGTAGGATATATGGACGCTTGATCAGATGTTGACGGGAAATGTATGCATGAATAGAAGGGGTTGACATATGGAGAGGATGAGGGTATTATGACTATATTGAGAATTTTAGTCAAAGAGGAGGGATATGGGTGCCTAAGAGGTTTTCTGAGGAGGAAAGGGCTTATATTGTGAGTCGGCTTAAGGAAGAGGCGGCTAAGTGTATGGCACAGTATGGGATTCGGAAAACTACGGTGGATGAGATCGTGAGGAGGGTGAAGATTCCTAAGGGGACGTTTTATCTTTTTTATCAGTCTAAGGAGATGCTGTTGTTTGAGGTGATCCTGGAACAACATGAGATCGTTGAGAGGGAAGTGGTTCGGGGGTTTGAGAGTTTGAAGGGGAGGGAATTGGATGTTGAGGGTGTGACAGATGTTATGATGGGGTTTTATAGGATGATGGATGAAATGCCTGTGTTGAAGGGGATAACCTCGGAGGAGGTTGAAATGCTGGCACGGAAACTGCCCGGGGATGTGCTGGAGAAGCATTTGACGGAAGATATGTCCATGACTGAAAGGATCCTGCATGGAATCGCGGCAGATAAGGGGATGGATACAGAGGCGCTGACTGCGGCGTTTCGGGCTGTTTATTTTGCTACTTTACATAAGGATGAGATTGGAAGTGCACAGTCTGATCTGGCACTTAGATATCTGGTCCGCGGGTTGGTAATGCAGATCTTGTGAGTTGGTCCGGCAGAAATGTTTGCCGGACTGTATATTGTTATTATTTTGACTGTTTATTTAGTTATAGTCATATAGTATGGAGGAGTGAATATGATCGAAGTTAAGGAACTGGCTTTTAGTTATACCAAGAAGGCGTTTATAGAGGGTATGGATTTTTCGGTTGGGAAGGGGGAGATCTTCGGATTTTTGGGACCTTCGGGGGCGGGGAAGAGTACCTTGCAGAAGATTTTGATTGGATTGCTCAGGGATTATCAGGGGTCTGTCAAGGTGAATGGGGTGGAATGCAGGGAACATAACAATGGATTTTATGAACAGATCGGTGTTGATTTTGAGTTTTCCACTATGTATGAGAAGATGACGGCAGAAGAGAATCTCCGCTTTTTTGCTTCGCTGTACAAGAAAAAGGGGCGGGATATTGGGGAACTGCTGGAATCGGTGGGGCTGGAGAAGGATGGGAGTAAAAAGGTGTCCGCCTACTCCAAGGGGATGAAGGCCAGGCTTAATTTTATAAAGGCTTTGCTGCATGATCCGGATCTGCTTTGTCTCGATGAACCTACCAGCGGACTCGACCCTGCCAACAGCAGGGTTATGAAGGATTTGATCCTGAAGGAACGGGAGCGGGGGAAAACCGTTTTGCTCACTACGCATAATATGCAGGACGCGTCAGAGCTCTGTGACAGGGTTGCTTTTATTGTAAATGGCAGGATCATGGCTTTGGACAGCCCTCATAATCTGATCATGTCCAAAGGGGCGGCCCGGGTTTCCTACTCCTGGATGGAGGAGCAGGAACAGACGGCTGATTGTCCGCTGCATCTCATATCCCAGGATGAACAACTGAGACAGTTGATCCTGGAGAACAGGCTGCTGTCCATCCACAGCAGTGAACCGACACTGAATGATATTTTTATGGATGTGACAGGGAGGACACTGGTTTGAGATTAAAGGCAATGATATTGTGGGATGTGCGTTCACAGATGAAATATGGGTTTTATTTTCTCTATGGGGTCTTGACTGTGCTTTATCTGGGGATACTGTATGTCATGCCCGCGTCCTGGCGGCAGCCGGCTGCTGTTCTATTGATCTTGTCAGACCCGGGAGCTATGGGATTGTTTTTTATGGGGGCTATTGTACTGCTGGAAAAAAGTCAGAGGATACCTTACGCTTTTGCTGTCTCACCGGTTTTGGCTGCGGAATATATTACTGCCAAAGCAGCTTCCCTTTGTTTTATAACTCTTATTGTGGCATTTGTGCTGGCTGCTGCAGCGGGCATGGAGCATCTCGGGCTTGTGGCAGCCGGTACGGCGTTCTGCTCTGTTATGTTTACGCTGATTGGCATTATCACAGCGGCGAAGATCCACAGCCTGAATCAGTTTATTCTCTGGACTGTGCCCGTTGAAGCCGCGGCATTTGCTCCGGCAGTGCTGTATTTGTTTGGAGTGCTGCCCAAAGGGTTTCAATATTACCCTGTAAATCTGTGCCTGGATATGATTGCCGGGAACCGGCCGGAACCGGGCGGAATACTCATATTATGTTTGACCATGGGCGTATTGTTTTTCCTTTCCGGGAAGAGTGTGAGCGCTATGTGGAAACATGCGGGAGGTGTAAGTTTATGAGAGCCGTGCGAATGTGTTTTCTGCAAATGCTGCTGTTTATCAAAAAGGATAGGATGCTGTCTGCCGCCTGTTTCGCTCCGCTGCTTGCCGGTGCGGCTTTCCGTTTCTTGGTCCCCGTACTGGACAGGAAAATGGCAGGATGGTTTTCCGGTACTCTGATCTTGAGGCCTTATTATGGGCTTATTGATGTGCTTTTTTCTATGCTGGCATCCATAATGTTCTGCTACGCTGCCGCAATGGTCATACTGGAGGAGGTGGATGACCATATTGCGGGGTATCTGTTTGTGACGGTTCTGGGGAAAGAGGGATATCTTTTGGCAAGACTGGGGATCCCTGCCGCAGCGGCATTTGTGTTTACCGTGATCCTTCTTCCTTTCTTCAGGCTGCATGAATCCGGTATTTCATCTATTGTATGCCTGGCGGCAGGCGGCGCCCTACAGGGTCTTATCCTTGCTCTGCTGATCGCAGCACTGTCTGCCAATAAGCTGGAAGGGATGGCTGTGACAAAGCTCTCGTCCCTCACTGTTATGGGGGCGGCTGTTCCGTATTTTTTTCATAAAAATGTGCAGTACGTTTTCTCTTGGCTGCCCTCCTTCTGGATGGGAAAACTGGCCTATCACGGGGAATTGCTGTATATACTTCCCATGATGGCCACGTCGGCCTTATGGATATGGTTCCTGGTCAAACGGTTTGTAAATAAAATATGACGGCGTATTCCATACGCAGAAAAAGCACCGCAGAACAGGGCACGCTGCACTCTGTTCCTCGGTGCTTTTATGGTTTTCATCTGATGACAAGGATATTCCTGCATCCTCCGAAGGATTCGGGAGGTGCCTGGTCTGTCAGAACCTCCGCAGCATCAAAAGACGCAAAGGTGACGGAGCTGATGTTACCGAACTTTGCCGCGTCCGCCAGGATATACCGCCTTCCCGACTGTTCCAGGGCTGTCTTTTTTACCAGGGCCTCATTGTAGTCCGGTGTTGTATAGCCTGATTTTCTGCTGACGCCGTTTGCGCCGAAGAAACCTTTTGTGAAATGAAAGCTCTGGAGGCTTAGGATTGCCTGGTTGCCCACCACGGCCTCTGTGGTCCCTTTCAGCTCTCCGCCGATCAAAAGGACACGGAAATTAAGAGCTGCCAGGCGTTGTGCATGGGATACGGCATTTGTCACAAAAGTTACGGATCTCTCTGTGACATAGTCGATCATGTATCCTGTGGTGGTTCCGGCATCCAGATATATAAAATCATCCGGAACGATCAGGGAGGCGGCATAGCGGGCAATGGCCTGCTTCTCCTCCTTATTTACCCCCACTTTCTGGGCAACGGAAGGCTCAGCAGCCGTGAACGCCGCGTCCACTGCCACCGCACCGCCGAAAACCTTCACCAGCTTTCCCGCCCGGTCCAGGGCAGTCAGGTCACGGCGGATGGTGGACTCTGAGGTGTTCAGCA
The DNA here is from genome assembly GCA_002270465.1 of Blautia hominis. Taxonomy (GTDB): domain Bacteria; phylum Bacillota; class Clostridia; order Lachnospirales; family Lachnospiraceae; genus Blautia; species Blautia hominis. Next base: position 467,999 of record NQOF01000004.1, on the reverse strand, counting down.
TTTCCTTTATCTCCGTGACTGTAATACTCTTCTTTTCATCCAGAAGTTTCAGTATTTCTTCAAAACGTTTCTCAGTCAGCATTTTTTTTCCTCTTGTATTCTTCTACATCTGTCTCCAGAACGATCTTGCGGATTGGGAGGATACGCCCCGGTGAAACAGAGAGTTCATCCACTCCCATAGCCAGAAACTCTTTGGTAAGGCTCAGATCCGCTCCCAGCTCCCCGCAGATGCCAGCCCAGATGCCTGCCCTGTGGGCATTCTCCACAGTCATACGGATCATAGAAAGGACAGCAGGGTGATGGGGGTCATAAAACTCATCCAGTTTGGGATTCTGACGGTCAACGGCCAGGGTATACTGGGTCAGGTCATTGGTTCCGATACTGAAAAAGTCCACCTCTTTGGCAAGGTCAGCGCTCACCATGACCGCTGCCGGCGTCTCTATCATAATGCCCTGTTCCGGCACCCGAAATTCCATATTCTGCTCCTTAAGCTCTGCCTTGACTTCCTCCGCAATTTCCTTTATCCGCTTTATTTCCCACAGGCTTGTTATCATGGGGTACATAACTGCCAGATTTCCGTATACGGCAGCACGGAACAAAGCCCTAAGCTGTGTCTTGAATATCTCGGGACGGGTCAGGCAGATGCGGATGGCACGGTAGCCCAGAGCGGGGTTTTCCTCCTCATCCATCTCAAAATAGCTGCACTTTTTATCAGCGCCGATATCCAGGGTACGGATAATGACACGTTTTCCGGCCATAGTCTCTGCAACTGTCTTATAGATCTTAAACTGTTCCTCCTCCGTGGGATACTCCTCCTTCTCCAGATAGATAAATTCACTTCTGAAAAGGCCGATTCCGCCGGCATCGTTCTGTATCACAGTAGCCAGGTCTTTTATATTTCCAATATTAGCATATAGCATGACTTTTTTACCGTCAAGCGTTATATTTTCTTTTCCCTTTAACTGCTGGAGAAGTTCTTTTTTCTCCTCTTCCTCCTGCCGGCGTCTCTGCATTTCAGAGAGGATCTCCGGGTCCGGGTCTACATAAACCGCACCGCTCGACCCGTCCACCACGGCAAGCTTTCCGTCCACCTGTGCATCCAGGGGGATCTGTGTACCGATAAGGGCGGGGATTCCCATAGTACGGGCCAGAATGGCTGTATGGGAGTTTACAGAGCCGTGTACTGTGACAAAGGAGAGCACTTTGTCCTTATCAAGCTGTACGGTCTCGGAGGGTGCCAGGTCATCTGCCAGAATAATGACCGGTTCCTCTGTGTTCACCGTACTTTTTGCACCGCCGCCCAGGACCGCCAGGATACGCTCGGAAATATCTTTTACATCAGCAGCACGCTCCCTCATGTAATCATCCTCCATGGAGGCGAACATCTGAGAGAAATTATCACTGGTTGCGGCAACCGCATACTCTGCATTCACTTTCTGGGTTCTGATAATGTTCTCAACAGATTCATTGTAGTCATCATCCTCCAGCATCATCTGATGGATCTCAAAAATAGCAGCGTTTGCTTCGCCCACCTCTTTTACAGCCTTCTCATACAGGGTTTTTAACTGTCTCACCGCTTCCTCTTTTGCCTGTGTGTAGCGCTGCATTTCTCCCTCTGTATCCTCTGTCTTTACACGTTTTACCTGCTGCTCCCCTTTCCGGTAAACACATATTTTTCCAATGGCAATACCGCCAAATACACTCTTTCCTCTATATTCTTCCATCTCTGTGCTCCTTTCCCCGTAAGCGCGTTTGAAACAGATTTTTAAACGCGCTTCAGCCTGAAAAGAGCTGCTGCAGCTATTCTCTGCAGCAGCTCTTTGCCTACTTGAATGTGTTTTGTCCTGATTACAGATTTTCCTGCATAAATTTGCTCACTGCCTCATAAGCAGCCTCTTCATCTTCCCCTTCAAAGGTCAGGGTCACTTCCTGTCCCTGTTTCACTCCAAGGCCCATGATACCGAAAATCCGCTTGCAGTCTCCCTCTTTTTGGTCCTTCACCAGCTTGATGCTGCTGGCAAATCCTTTTGCCACTTTCACTAATTCTCCTGCCGGACGTGCATGGATCCCTTCCGGGTCTGTGATGGTGTAATTAAATTCTTTCATGGCATTTCTCTCCTTTTATATGATTTTTTATTCCGTTACTTTCTTTTTAAAAGCTCCCAGCAGACCTGCGGATACAACCGTTCCTGCTACCAGCGCCACCAGGTACATGACCGCATTGCCCACCACAGGGAAGACGAAAATCCCGCCGTGAGGAGCCATCAGTGTACAGTTAAAGAGCATACTCAGCGCACCGGCCACACCGGAGCCGATCATGCATGCCGGGATCACATGAAGCGGGTCGGATGCTGCAAAGGGGATCGCGCCCTCTGTGATGAAGGCCAGGCCCATAATAAAGTTGGTAGGGCCTGCTTCCCTCTGTTCTTTTGTGAATTTATTCTTAAACAACAGGGTTGCCAGGGCAATGGCACAGGGCGGTGTCATACCCCCGATCATGACCGCTGCCATAATATCGTAGTTTCCGGCAGCAATGGACGCTGTTCCGAACACATATGCCGCCTTGTTAAACGGACCTCCCATGTCTATAGCCATCATAGCGCCCAGGATCAGTCCTAAAATAATCTTACTGGACCCGCTCATGCTTGTCAAACCATTGTTCAGCGCAGTGTTGATGCCGCCCATGATGGGCTCCACCACAAAGGTCATGAGAAGCCCCATGAGCAGAATTCCCACCACCGGATAGATCAGGACCGGAGCGATCTTCTCGATGGCCTGCGGAAGCTTATCGCACAATTTGCGCAGCAGTCTGATAAGATATCCCGCCGCAAAACCTGCTGCCAAGGCTCCCAGGAAACCGGACTGGCCCTGGGAAGCGATCATACCGCCCACAAAACCAACCGCCAGGGCTGGCCTGTCGCCGATTGCCATGGCAATGAATCCCGCCAGGACCGGAAGCATAAATGCAAATGCTGTACCGCCGATACTCTTAAACAGAGCCGCCACCGGGGTAATGGTACCGAAATCCGCTCTCTGATCAATGGGAAGGGAATTCATATCCACACTGAAACCGTCGATCAGAAACGCTATGGCGATCAGGATACCGCCGCCCACCACAAAGGGGAGCATGTGGGATACACCGTTCATGAGCTGGGTATAAATCTGGTGGCCTACGCTGCCGCTGCTCTTTGCCTGGGAACTCTTCTGCACTGCGCCGGAAGCGTGATATACCGGGGCATCTCCGTTTATGGCTCTCTCAAGCAGAGCGTCAGCCTTGCTGATTCCGTCTGAAACCTGGCACTCGATCACTTTTTTGCCGTCAAAGCGGTCCATGGGGACCTGGGCGTCCGCGGCCACAATAATACAATCTGCTTCCCGGATCTCTTGGTCTGTCAGCACATTCTTGGCGCCGCCTGAACCTCTGGTCTCCACTTTCACGAAACATCCCTTCGCCTTAGCCGCTTTCTCGATCCCTTCTGCCGCCATATAGGTATGGGCAATACCCGTTGGGCAAGAGGTGACAGCCAGAATCTTTGCCTGTCCTTTCTGCTCTGTGGACGGCTCTGTCAGGCGCTCATCAATATCCGGTTTTTCATCATCTGCTTTATCTATGATCTCCAGAAATTCATCCACAGACCGGGCGTTTCTCAGGGAATCGGAAAATGCCTCATCCATCATTAGAACCGACAGCTTACTGAGTACATCCAGATGTACATTGTCTTTTGTGTTGGGTGCAGCGATCAGAAAAATAAGGGTCACCGGCTCGCCGTCCAGGGCATCAAAGTCAACGCCGTCCTTTACCACCATGGCCGCAAGGCCCGGCCTGTCAACCGCATCACATTTTCCGTGGGGAATGGCAATTCCCTCACCGATACCTGTAGTGCTCTCCTCCTCCCTTGCGTAAACCTGCTTTCTGTAGGCTTCCTCATCGTTGATCTTACCGCTCTTTGCCATCAGAGCAACTACCTGGTCAAGTGCCTCCTCTTTGTTTTTAGGCGCACCGTTCAGGGAAATACTTCTCTTGTCCAGTAAATCCGTTATTCTCATACTTGTTTCCTTCCTTTATATGGTTTGATAGACCGCTTCTATTTCCTCACGTTTTGCCAGATATTCTGAAAATGCACTGGCACTTCCCGCTGCGATTCCCATATGAAATGCATGGACATAATCCTTTTTCTCCATCCACCCGGCCAGAAATCCGGCTACCATGGAGTCACCCGCCCCCACAGCGTTCACAAGATCTCCCTTGGGGGCCGGGGCTATATGACAGCTTCCGTCTGAGGCCGCCAGCACCGCGCCTTCCCCTGCCATGGATACCAGCACATTACATGCCCCCATCTCCTGCAGCTTTCTGGCATAGGGAATGACTTCCTCCCTGGTCCTGATCTCTGTATCAAATATTTCTCCAAGTTCATGATTATTGGGCTTTATCAGGAACGGATGGTATTCCAGTACATTGACCAGCAAATCCCTGGTGGCATCCACCGCGATCATGATCCCTTTTCCTGTAAGACGTTTCATGATGTTCTTATAAATGTCATCCGGCATGGATGCTGGTATACTGCCTGCCAGGACCAGCACATCCCCCTCACGCAGTCCGTCTAGTCTGCTCAGCAGTTCCTCTACTTTTTCTTTTCCTATGTCCGGCCCCTGTCCGTTGATCTCTGTACCGTCAATGGATTTCAGCTTCAGGTTGATTCTGGAGACCCCTTCCCGGATCTGGATGAAGTCCGCCTTCACCCCTATCTCCTCCACTTTCCTGCGGATCTCATCGCCTGTAAATCCAGCGATAAATCCCAGGGCGGTGTTTTCAATCCCCAGATTCTTCAGCACTGTGGATACATTGATCCCTTTGCCGCCCGGCAGCAGCAATTCGGAATCTGTCCTGTTAGTCATGCCAAGCTGAAAATCCTCAACGGAAACGATATAATCCAGTGACGGATTAAATGTGACCGTATAAATCATATGGCTTCCCTCCTGTCCGGTTGTTCCGGTTATCTCTGTTTTATTAACTATCTGTATTATACAACCATAATCGTTCAAATTCAATCAAATTAATTCACGAAAATCACGGTTTATTTTGGTGCAATATGCACAGTTTTGAACGTTTTAATGCTTTATAAAACATTTTCATCCTTATTCAATCACATTCAGTCACGCGTATTCTCCTGTCATCATGGATAAAGAAAAAAACCGAAGATAGAAAGATATCTGCTTTTAATATCTTCCTTCTTCGGCTTTCCTATACCATATCTTTACTTTTTGTGCGGGATGATCCATTTACCGTACAGCCTGCTCCTGTTTTTCTCTCCTTAAAAGTCTGGCTGCAATCTCCACATCAGTGTCCTCAGGATAGTTCTGCATAAGAACCGCGATCTGCTTAACATGTAAGACATCTATTTCCAGTACCTCTGCAATTTCTATTGCCGCGTAACCTTTTTTTATTTTTTTTCTTATGCAGCGTATCAGATCCGCTTTGCCTTTGGCCAATCCCATCTCAATACCCTCATCATAAAATAATTGTGCCACCTTATTCATTCCAATCGCCTCCTTGATCCTTTTTGCGTACTCTTTATCTATGATCTTATCCGCAAAGGTCAAAATTCCGGACAGCGCCTGTATACGCTGTTCTTCGTTCTGTATCCCCCCTGCCAGCTCCACTGTTTTCTCAGCTAAGGCCTGTTTTTCTTCTCTTCCTTTAACGGTCAGCGGCAGGATGATCAGCTCCAGTAATTCATCATCGCCAAGGGCTTCCTTGTTTTTTATTTTGTCCTGTATTTTTCGGAACACCTCTTCTGTTTCAATCCCCAGAAGATATGCAGGCTCTATTTTAAGCTGCATACATCCCACATCCATAATATCAGGATCTACCTCTCCGATATCTGCCGAAAAGATAATGATCAGGTGAAGGATAGGCAGTTTTGCCCTGTGCTCATCTGTATTCCGGATCCTTTCCTGTCTGATGAAACGCTTTAAGATCCTGGCTATGTAGTTCACATATTTTACCACATCCTTAATGGTAAACGTACTCTCATAATCTATAAGTGCAAGGGATCCATCCTCAAGGATAAATAGATTATCCAGCCTTAATTCATTGGCTTCTATAGCAGGGAGGTTTGTGGGTCTGCAGTCCTTGATCCGTATATGCGGCAGTCCATACACAGCAAGGCTTTTGTCTATCAGTGTGTCTGCAAAATATTTCAGTGTAATATCTTTGTTTTGATATGCAATATCACTCATGTGTTTCTCCTCTTATTATATCGTTATAGAATGGGAATTACAATATAAAAACACTTTACAAAAGCCTCACCAACTTCCTGTTATAGATCTTAAAATGTGGAATACCGCAGAAACTGCGCAGATATAAAAAGCAGAACGCTTTTGAATATGTTCTTAGATTAGCAGAATTCAATGGGTCTGTCAATATTCTTTTTACAGTGGGATCGCAGCGAAAAAAAACGCCCGGAAAATACCGGGCGCAAAGCTGTTAAAATAATATGATTGCTTTTTGTAACTATTCAGTAGGTCTGCGCATTCACTGCGCTGACCGTAAGAAAGCGTACCACGGTCAAGCAAAAATCCCATCGCCAAAGGCGATTCTGCATGGATTTTTACCTGTAACTGTGAGGGTACTGAACAGTCACGCTTTTTTGATTATTTTGTCATTTCTCCGTAGCACTCTTTTCCAGGAGCTAAAGCGTTAGCTTCATCTGTGTCAATGTGTGCTGCTGTTGCGTAGGATGCGCTTACGCGTACTACTACATCACCGAAAGTCAGGGATCTTCCGTTAGGAGATTCAATGTCCAGTTTAACGATATCTTTGTCTTTCACGCCTGCCTTTTCAGCATCTTCCGGAGTCATATGTACGTGGCGTTTTGCAGCGATCACGCCCTCTGTCAGTTCTACTTCACCTTCCGGTCCAACTAACTTACATGCACCTGTACCTGCGATATCGCCGGACTCACGGATTGGAGCAGCTACGCCGAGGCTTCTTGCATCTGTCAGGGATACCTCAATCTGTGTATCTTTTCTGACTGGTCCTAAAACGGACATTTTCAGGCTGCCTTTAGAACCGATCACTTCAACTTTCTCTTCACATGCAAACTGTCCCGGCTGGCTCAGCATTTTTTTAACAGTCAGCTCATGGCCTTTACCAAACAGGATCTCCAGATGTTCCTGGGATAAATGTAAATGTCTTGCAGATGTTTCAACTAATACTTTCATTTCATATCCTCCACACAATGATTTCAATTCTCATTCTGAATTGACATCTTTTTCAGAACGTTATCTATTCTTAATTATAACTTTTTTGGGGGGCTTGTCAACGCATCTGGGAGGATTCTTTTGGAACTTTTTGCATTTTTCACCGTACATGGCTCGAAAGTGAGAGCTATCCCTTCAGGCTCGAAAAGCTCATGTAACAGAAGGACATGGTACAGTATCACAAAGTACGGGAGCTGTTGTCACTCCTCGCCGGTGCTTTTTGGAAGTTTCTTCTTCAGATAGTCATATTCCGCCATAATGCTTCTGGTTATCTCATCCTCCCCAAACCGGTTGTCCGGCTGGTAGATCTTTAGGAGTGCCCAGGCACGCCGTTTTAGTTCCTCCTGTGAACGGATGCCCTTAAAGTAATGTATCTTACGTTCACTCTCTCCAATGGTGGAATTTCTCACGCTGTTATAGACTTTATTGCTGTCCCAGTCATAATCCGCCCATTTATATCCGGTCTTTTTATGTACGATATTTACGCTCTCCAGAGCTGTTTTGTAGAACTTCATGATCCAGCTGCAGATTCCCTCCAGCACCACCATCACGGCGCCTACGCCGGCTCCCGGCACATATGCCAGAACGGCTGCTATCAGAACGCTGATTATAATTGCAGCGATTCCCGGACCGCGTCCCTGAATCTGCAGTGCTATCTGCGCAACGACTCCTATCGTCAGAACCACTGCTGCCAGAATGCACACAAACGTTACCAATGCTCCGCAGACTTTTAAAAAAAACTGAAAACACCTTGCCAGTAAAAATACGCAGAAAAGTACAGGTGCCGCGATCACTTTCCCTGCTGTTTTCAAAAACTTCATCTTTTATCCCTTATCGTTTTCCTTATACCGGACACTGCCCGGTATCTCTAATTCCTCAGTAACTGTCAGCCTCTTCACAATTATGAACAAACTCCGTGACGCCTCAACTTGGGGATGGACTTTTTGTCCGGCTGCCGAATAGTTACATTTCTCGTAATTATTCAGCAGGTCTGCGCATTCACTGCGCTGACCGTAAGAAAGTGTACCACGGCCAAGCAAAAATCCCATCGCCAAAGGCGATTCTGCATGGATTTTTGCCTGTAACTGTGAGGGTACTGAACAGTTACCATTTCTCATTCTTTTTCCTTGTTTAGTTTAACACAATCTTCCATGAGAGGGAAGGGAAACATAAAAAATAACGGCCTCTGAGGATTTCCCCCTAAGGCCGTAAATAAAAGTCTATTCTTTATTTCACTGGAACTGCACCCCCATCTTTACGCTGCTGGCCGGGTTCTGGTCAATGCTCATGTAGGTATCTGCCGCCTCGTCTATGGATACAACCGGATCAACGATATTCTCGCATTTTAGAAGACCTTTTGCGAGCATATCCCAGCAGGTATCACAGATCCTTTCAAAGCTCCATCTGGGGTATTCCCGGTTCGGCTCACTGCAGGCTCTGGAAATGATGATATTTGGCTGATTGAAATGGGCTTCTCTTCCAAGATTCAGGCCGCCCTGGCATTCGTGATACCACCCAACAACTGCCACATTTCCATTATAGGCTACGCCCCGGATTGCCTGCTGGAGGGCATAATAGTTTCCGCTGGTCTCTATCACTACATCCGCGCCGCGTTTGCCTGTAGCCATCTTGATCTCCAAGCCCACGTCCACGGATGAGGAATCAAGGGCAAGGTCCGCACCGTTATCCAAGGCCACTGCCCGCCGTTTTTCGATAGGGTCGCAGACAATGACTTTTGCTGCCCCTGCCAGTTTTGCGAACTGGGCCGCAAGCAGACCGATGGCTCCCAGGCCGGAGACCACCACGTTATCTCCCACTCTCACCTGACCGTCACGGATCCCTCCCAAGGCAAACTGGGCCGGGTCGTAGCACACAGCCTCTTTCCAGGTCATGCGCTCCGGCATTTTAAAGGCTTCCCGGGCTTTCAGGGTGTGGGTGCTTTTGAGCGGGCCGTAGCCTGCAATGCGCTCTCCTATTTCAAATCCCTGTACTTCACTCCCCATCTCGGTGATATGTCCAATCCACATATTTCCCGGCCGCATGAAAAACGGTTTTTCCGCAGCCTCTTGGCTCTCTCTGAAAAGAAGATACTCCTCATCAAATATATTTTCCAGGAACGGGTCCTCTCCCCGGAAATGGGTAAACTCTGTTCCGTGTTTTGCGGCGGCGAAATCCACTTTGGCACGGATCTCGTTCTCTTTTACCGGACTATCTTCGTATTCTCTGAGGAATGCCTTTCTCGGTTCTGTTGAAACAATCTCTTTTCCTGTCATTTTATCTTCTCCTTTATGTGAATCATTGTAACTATTCAGTAGGTCTGCGCATTCACTGCGCTGACCGTAAGAAAGCATTCTGCAGCCTAGAGTGTGACGTACAGCTTGCCGAAAGCAGTTTTCAAACACACTCTAGCAAAAATCCCATCGCCAAAGGCGATTCTGCATGGATTTTTGCTTGTTACTGTGAGGGTACTGAACAGTTACGAAACATTTATTTTTTATTCCGGCACCACACATGCCCCGTTTTTTGCGGAGGACTCCACCACCGCACTTACCAGCTGCAGACCTTTCAGTCCCTCAGGCACACCGGCCATATTTTCTCTTCTGCCGCGTATCGTTTCTATAAAACAGCAGTCTTCCAGGTATGTGGCATCCACATCCTCTGCAACCGTCTCTGTATGGGGAGTTTCCTCATCTGTAAAGGTGAAGACCGCATGGTTATGGTCCATGAAATCAGCGGTCATATGCTGGCATATTACCCGGAATCTGCCGTTCCACTGTTCTTTCACAGAACAATTGGAGCCGCATATGGAACCCAGGGAACCGTTTTTAAAATGTATACTGCAGACACTGGTGTCCTCAATGGTATATCCCTCCACATCCTGATGGCAGAGGTTGGCGATATGTCCATTCACGCAGTCCGCATCCCCCATGAGATACAAGCCCATATCATACAGGTGAATGACTTGCTCAAAGACCTGCCCGCCACATTTTGTGACATCCCGCCACCAGGGGCCGTGAAGGCTGTTGCACTCATAATCTGCCATATACAGGGTGGGCCTCCCGGCTTTTCCGCTGTCCATATATTCTTTCCATTTTCTGACGGCGCTTCCGAATCTCATATGGTACCCCACCTGGGAAACAATATGATTGCGCTCTACCGCGTCTGCCATGGACTTTCCCCGCTCCACATTAAGGGCAATAGGCTTTTCGATAAATACATGAATCCCCCTATCTGCGGCTGCTTCCAGCTGTCCGCTGTGGGCGAAGGGCGGCAGGCAGATATACAGTGCGTCAAGCCCTGCATCCTCTATCATACGGTATCCGTCATCATAGATCCCGCAGTCCAGATGATTTTCGCAGGCAAAGGCCCTGGCATCATCTGCGGGGGAGGAACAGAGTCCTGCAATCTTAACATTTTCCATTTTCATCATGCTGCGCGCATGGGCTTTTCCCATGTTTCCCATGCCCAGCACGCCTACTCTCAACACTTTCTCCATGTAACTGTTCTCCTTATCATTTCCGTATATGCCCTATTGGAGGGCTTCCAAAAGTCGTGGGACTCCGGCATCACATCACACTTTATCCTAATGTCATCTGTATTTCGGCATCCATGAACCTTGGACCTGCGGCATCTCATCACACTTTATCCTAATGTCATCTATATTTCGGCATCCATGAGCCGTGAGCCTCCAGCATCTCATCACATCTTATCCTAATGTCATCTGTATATCGGCATCCATGAGCCGTGGGCCTCCAGCATCTCATCGCACATGGCCCTGATGTCATCCATGGACAGCTCTGCCGCCGTATGGGGATCCATCATGGCTGCCATATAGATATCCTCTTTTCGCCTGGATCTTGCAGCCTGCATGGTAAGCAGCTGGACATTGATATTGGTACGGTTTATAGCAGCGCACTGTTCCGGGAGATTTCCCACATAGCAGGGATGGATTCCGTCCCGGTCCACCAGGCAGGGAACCTCCACGCAGGCATTTGGAGGGAGATTTGGTATCAGGCCTGTATTCTGTACGTTGCCGTGAACACGGTAGGGAACATCATTCTCCATGGAATTTATGATAAAAGATGCAAACTCACGGCTCTTTTCATGCTTGATCTCCGCATTCTGCACCAGTTCCCCGCGCATCTGCTTCCAGTCACCGATCTGTTTGATACAGCGCTTTGGATATTCGTCCAAGGGGATATTATACCTCTCGATCAGTTCCGGATATCTGTCTTTTATGAACCATGGTGTGTATTCCGCATTGTGTTCTGATGACTCTGTTATGTAGTATCCGAATCTCAGCATCATCTCGTAACGGACTTTATCCCAGTCTGCGTCGTATGCAGCCTCACCATTCAAAAAGGCGGCCGCCCGCTTTTTGATCTCCGGATACAAATCCTTCCCTTTACCGTCCTGTACCTTTAAAAGCCACGCCTGATGGTTGATGCCCGCAATCTCCCACCTGGTCTCCGGCACCAGTTCTTCCATATCAAGGGCCTTGAAGAGCTGGGGAATGCAGACCTGAACGCTGTGGCACAGTCCAATGGTTTGTATTTTCGTGTAGGTCTGCAGATACCCTGTCAGCATAGCCATAGGGTTGGAATAGTTGATGAACAGAGCATCCGGGCAGACTTCCTGCATATCTTCTGCAAATTCCTCCAGCACCGGTATGGTGCGCAGTGCCCGGAATATACCGCCTATGCCCAAAGTATCTGCTATGGTCTGACGCAGACCGTATTTTTTTGGAATCTCAAAATCCGTGATAGTACAGGGATCGTATCCGCCTACCTGAATGGCGTTTACCACATATTTCGCCCCTCTCAGGGCCTGTTTCCTGTCTGCGTAAGCCTCAATCCTCACTTTACGCCCCGCATTGGAGGCGATATTCTCCAGCATTTTTCTGGAATCTTCCAGCCGCACCGGGTCAATGTCGTGTAGCGCGATTTCTAAATCCTGTATTTCGGGTGTCAGGATACAGTCCCCCAGCACGCTCTTGGCAAAGATCGTGCTGCCTGCCCCCATAAAAGCTATTCTTGGCATATGTCCCTCCTGTTGTAATTATTATATCTTCTGTTAATCTCTCAGCAGGCCTGGGCATTTACTGCGCCGGCCGTAAGAAAGTCATGTTACGGAAATCCCTCAGCTCTTCATTCCTGTGATCGTAATTCCCTCAATGATATATTTCTGCGCAAACAGATAGACCATCAGCACAGGTATCACCGCAATGGTGGAGGCAGCCATGATCAGCGACCAGTCCACCGTATATTTTCCCTTAAACATATTTAGAAGCAGGGGCACCGTATATTTTTCCTGGGAATTTAAAAATATCAGGGGTGTATAAAAACTGTTCCAGTTCCACATAAAGGAGAAGATTCCCAGGGAAGCCAGTGCGGGCTTCACAAGAGGAAGTACGATCCTGAAGAACATGGAACCATAATTTGCCCCATCAATGATCCCCGCCTCCATCAGCTCATCAGGCAGTGCCATAATAAACTGTCTGCATAGGAATACTCCCATGGGCATATAGGCAGCTGTCATCAAAATAATGGACAAATGTGTGTCAATCAGGTTAAGCTGGCTGAAGATCAGGAACAGCGGAATGGAGATCACGGTATAAGGAACCATCATGACCGCAATAAATCCTCCAAACACCACATGGGACCCCCTGAACTTTAGTTTTCCCAGCGCATAACCTGCCATCGCGGAGGTGAGCACCTGCCCTGTCACATTGATGACAGCCAGCTTTAAGCTGTTCAGATACGCTGTCCCAAAGGGTAGTGCTGTCATGGCCTTTTTGTAATTATCCCAATGGAAGACTTCCGGTATCAATTTGGGCGGGTATGCAAATGCCTCCTCAGAGCCCTTCAAAGACGTGGATATCATCCATAGAAACGGGAACAGCGCAAGTACAGCCATGACTATGAGTATCACCTGGACCAGCAGGGTATAAAACCGTTTATTCTTTTTATTTGTCATCCTCTCACCTACTCTCCGTAATGGTAACAGTTCAGACAAACTGAACCGTTACGCATCCAGCCATTAAAAATCGCTTCGCGATGGGCTGGATAAAGCTAGCACTACTTTTTCATACGGTCAGCGCAGTAAATGCGCAGACCTATCTGAACTGTTACCCGTAATGAACCCATTTGTCAGAAAGTTTAAATTGTATCACAGACACAGTCACCACCACAAAGAACAGGATCAGTGCCGCTGTGGATGCCTTGCCCAGCTCATAGCTTTTAAATGCCGTCTGATAAATGTGAATTGCCATGGTATACGTCTTCTTGGCCGGTCCTCCCGAAGTCAGCAGGAACATCTGGTCAAAGACCTGGAATGCATTGATCATGGTAGTGATCGTCACCAGCAGTGTGGTTGGCGAGATAAGAGGCACCGTAATGTTGAAAAACACCTGCCTCTCATTGGCGCCGTCTATCTTCGCCGCGTCCACATAAGTTCTGGGTACATTCTGCAGGCCCGCCAGAAACAGCACAATATTATATCCCAGCCCCCACCAGATACTCATGACGATCACCGCCCCCATGGCTGTGGAGGGGTCGCGCAGCCATTCTTTCCCCTGGATCCCGAAAAATTTAAGTATCATGTTCAGGATTCCAAACTGGGGCTGGTAAATCCAGGACCATACCACAGCAATCCCCACAGAGGTGACAATCTGCGGCAGGAAAAAAACCGCGCGGTAAAACATTTTTCCCCACGCCTTATTCAGCAGCATGGCAAGCCCCATAGACAATACAATGGAACATGGCACATAGATCACGGAATAGAGAAGCGTGTTCTTAATAGCGATCGCCGTATCCGGGTCTGTAAACACTGCCTTAAAATTCTGAAATCCCGTAAATACCGGAGAACTGAATCCATTCCAATCAAAAAAACTCAGTACAAAGGCAATCACAATGGGTATCATGCCAAGGCAGACCAGACTGATGAGCTGAGGAAGGATAAACACGATTCCCCATCTGTTTCTGGATCTTTCCAGTTTACTTTTCTTCATATGTCCATCCCTTCCCCACATACCTGATCACTTCTGAAGTTCATCATCAACTGTCTGAATGATATTTGCCAGGGTCTGCTCCACATCCTGCTCTCCCACGAGCAGTTTCTCCACCTCGCCTGTGACAGAATCCGTCATACCCGGGTGAAGTGCCTCTGCCTTTGGATATACCAGTGCAATATCAACAGCATCCAGGAAGTTCTGCGCATGTTCCGGTGTTCCTGTCAGTACAATCTCATCCAGTCCGTCAACTGTGGGAACCGCATTGCCCTGCCCTTCCATCCTGATCTTCTGTCCCTGTTCACCACAGTAGAAGGATACGAATTCCCACACCGCGTCAGGATTTGCTGTCTTCTTGTTGATCACCAGCGGTGTTGCCGGCATAGCGCAGACTGCCTGTGAAGGCTCCTCATAATAAGGGAAGGGAACCACATCATATGTAAAACTCAAATCTGTAAAGTCCGCCACATACCAGCGCCCTGCATACAGCATTCCCGCCTGCCCTGAGACAAACAGGGTATCCGGTGACTCTCCGCTGGTAAGGGAGCCTGCAAAAGTAAAGGCTTTTGATTTAATATTGCTGTCCAGATAAGTCAGCCCCGCTTTCGCCCGCTCAGAACCAAATTCAGATTTTGACATGTCATCTGAATAGATTGGATCCTCTGCCGAGAAAAGGAAGGAGTAAAGCGGCCCCCACCAGTTTTCATACACAAATCCCACCTTGGATGCGTCCCTGAGCTGTTCTGATACCTGCTGCAATGCCTCAAAATTCCATTGGCCCTCATCCACATATTCCTGAGGTGTCTTAATATCCAGACCCTTAAACAAATCAGCATTATAATAGATCACCATAGGGTTACAATCTACCGGAACCCCTGTTACCTTATCCTCAAACGTATAGTTTTCCAGTAGATTCTCCGGCACATCTGCCCGTTTCAGGTTAGAGTCCCCATCGTCCAGGTACTTGGAAACATCCAGCAGCATGTCCGACTTATTCAGTTCCCCGTACGACGCCTCCTCCGAGTAAAAACAGTCAGGGGCCTCCTTTGACTTGAGCTGTGTCATGATCTTCTCGTTATAATTGTCCCCCGGCACACCTACAAAGGTCACCTCAACATCCTCACTCTGCTCATTAAACGCATCCACTGCCTTCTTATACTGCTCCAGCTCCGCCGCCGAACCCCCGACCATGAACCGAACGTTGTCCTTTCCATCAGCAGTCTTCCCTTTGTCTCCACCGCTCTGGCAGCCCCCTAGCACTAAAGTCCCCGTCAATCCTGTCACCAATGCTGCCGCTAACATTTTTCTTCTCAACATACTTTTTACCTCCTTGGCAATACCTTCTCTGTTTTCCATGTTTCCATCAGCATTTCTTACCGGCTGATAACTGCTTCGCACCTTAACAGTTACTATGGTTTTAATTATAAAAGATTCCCTTCAAAACAGAATACCTTCTCTTGTCCTTATGATGGATTCATGTTGTTTTTTGTGCATATTAATATTATACTGAGAGAAAAAGGGGGATTCATTATGAAAATTGAGGAATATTACGCATCGAAAACAAAAAGAGATGTAAATTTAAGATACTGCGGATATGAAGAATGCGCACCCGATTTCCGCATGCCGCCCCACACCCGTTCCGAATACCTAATACACTACATTACCCAGGGCCAGGGAAGCTACATCTGTGAGGGGCACACCTATCCCATTCGGCAGGGAGAACTCTTTATCATATATCCGTCTCAGCTTGTCAGCTACCACACCTCCCCGGAAGACCCGCTGCATTTTTGCTGGCTTGCTTTTATCGGAGAAAACGCCGACACCCTCACAGACCAACTGGGGTTTTCCCACAGCTCCCCTGTACGCAAGCTTCACCCCCAATACTCCATAGATGAACATATCCGTACCCTGGCGGAGCACCTGTCCTCCGTAGGCTTCTGCAACGACTTCACCATCCAGTCCCTCATGTACACCATCTTCTCCAACATTGCCCAGTCCTACAGTCTCTCCGGCAATTACCAGAAAGAGAGTCAGACCATCCTATTTGAGCACATTGGAAAAGCAAAATCCTACATCAAATGCAACTACATTTACCCCATCACCGTCCAGGACATTGTGGATCACGTAGGTCTGGAACGCAGCTATTTCTCCAAAATATTCCACAGATTCACAGGCACCACAGCCCAAAACTATCTCCTGAACGTCCGCATCCAGCGCTCCAAACTTCTACTGGAGCGTACAGACTACACCGTCCGTGAGATCTGTTCCTATGTGGGCATGAAAGACGAATACTACTTTTCCAGGGCTTTCAAACGTTCCGTGGGTCTCTCCCCCACCCAATACCGCCAGAACGTCCGGCAGGACACTGCATCTTCCCCCGCCGCATCCACTTAAAATAGGCATGCAGCATTACTTTTTGCTGAATTCTCTGTGAACAGCAGCAATAGCTTTACCACGTTTATTAAATGTTTTACATTTTCCAAATAATCCCTATGGCTCATCGAAACCCAGGAATATGCCGAAGGAAAGGGAAGGGCTCCGGGGCAACGCAATCATTTATTCCACCATAAAAAGCGGCTGCCCCGGACACCTTGCACCTAACATGCAAAGTTCCCGGACCAGCCGCCCAGTTCATTCTTATCCACAACCTATTCAAGATCCACAACCTATTCAGGACTCATGATCACTTTCATGAAACTTCTTAAGATTCCCAATCTTCTGCCGTCTCTCTTCCAGTATCCCTTCCACTTCATCAATGGAAATCCCACTCTCCACCATCATAACCACCAAATGATAAAGAAGATCACAGATCTCATTAGCTGTATCCCCATTCTCCCCATTCTTTGCAGCAATGATCACCTCGCTGCACTCCTCACCGCACTTTTTCAAAATTTTATCAAGCCCCTGCTCAAAAAGATAGCAGGTATAAGAACCTTCCTGTTTTACAGCCTTGCGTTCCAAAGCCACATCATACAATCCCTTAATCACATCCATCATAAAGGCCGCCCTCCTTTTTCTTTTTTCCATATATCTTTAAAAAAGCAGCTATGTGCCCCTGTATGACAGGCAGCGCCTGTCTGTACTACTGTTACGAGCAAGGTATCATTATCACAGTCTGCTTTTATATCAATCACCTTCTGAACATGTCCGGAAGTGGCGCCTTTGTTCCACAGCTCCTGTCTGGAGCGGCTGTAAAACCAGGTATATCCGGTTTCAAAAGTTTTCTGAAGACTCTCCCGGTTCATATAGGCCAGCATGAGCACCTCCCCTGTGCCCGCTTCCTGTACAACGGCAGGTATCAAATCGCTCTTTTCAAAATAACATTCTAAATCCATCCTCTACCTCCTGACCGGAATCCGTTCTTCTTCCAGATGTTCCTTTACCTGTTCCACCGTCAGTTCCCGAAAATGAAACAGGGAAGCTGCCAGCGCTGCATCCGCTTTACTCTCCTTGAAAACCTCTGAAAAATGTTCCAGCTTACCACATCCGCCGCTGGCAATGACCGGTATGGATACCACGTCACAGACCGCATTGGTAAGCTCCAGATCGAAACCGTCACGGCATCCGTCTGTATCCATGGAGGTGAGCAGAATCTCACCTGCCCCAAGCTGCTGGCACTTCTGCGCCCATTCTATGGCATCCAGGCCTGTATCAATCCTTCCGCCGTTCACCACGACTTTGAATCTGCCCTTCTCATCCCTCTTTGCATCAATGGCGACCACCACACACTGGCTCCCGAATACTGCTGCCGCCTCCCTGATAAGCTCAGGGTTTTTCACCGCTGCCGAATTGACGGAAACCTTGTCGGCTCCGGCCCGGAGGATTTCCCGGAAATCCTCCACTGTACGGATGCCTCCCCCTACTGTAAGAGGTACAAATACATGTTTTGCCGTCCTGGACACCACATCTGCCATAGTCGCTCTTCCCTCATGGGTTGCTGTGATATCCAGAAAGCAGATTTCATCTGCTCCCTGCCTGTCGTACATAATGGCGCATTCCACCGGATCTCCCACCTCTTTGATTCCCACAAAATTCACGCCCTTAACCACTTTGCCGTCTCTTACGTCCAGGCAGGGTATTATTCTCTTTGCTAACATGACTGCTCACCTGCTTTCTCTACCGCCTCACACAGGTCAAGAGCGCCTGTGTAAACGGCTTTCCCGCAGATACATCCGTATAGATCAAGCTTTTTGCAGTCCGTAATATCCTTTATGGAGCTTACTCCTCCGCTGGCAATGATCCTGCAGGATACCCTTTCATTCAGCTTTCCCAGCTGTTCCGTATTGACCCCCGTAAGGGTGCCGTCCCTGGAAATGTCTGTATAGATAATGGTTCTGACTCCGGCCTCTTCCATGGCCTGTGCCAAATCCAAATAGGTAACATCACTTTTTTTGAGCCAGCCCTCTGTGGCCACCATACCGTTTTTCGCGTCTATGCCCACAGCTATTTTCTCACCGAATTCCCGGACTGCCTCTTTTACAAGAGACGGATCTTTTACCGCCACGGAACCCAAAATGACTCTCGAAATGCCTTTTTCCAGAAACCGCTCTATGGTTTCCATGCTGCGGATCCCCCCGCCCACTTCCACTTTAAGGCCGGACTCTCTGGCCACTCTCTCAAAAATCTCTTCGTTTACAGGCCTGCCGTCTTTGGCACCATCCAGGTCCACCATATGTATCCAGGAAGCGCCTGCCGCCCAGAAGGAAGCTGCCGTATTATAGGGACTTTCCGCCACCTGATGGGCGGTTGCATAATCGCCTTTGACCAGCCTCACACACGTTTTGTCTTTTATATCAATTGCAGGTAATATAATCATTCTCTCACCAGCCTTGCAAAATTTTTCAGAAGTTCCAGCCCCACAGCACCGCTTTTCTCAGGATGGAACTGGGCGCCGTATACATATCCCCGGTGTACCAGAGCGGGGATCCGCTCGTTATATACCGTATAACAGGAAATATTCTCCTCCCCGGTCTCTGCCCGGAAGGAATGGACAAAATATACATATGCATCCTTTGACATATTCTCTGTCATGGCACAGGGATTTAAAACTGTCAGGTCATTCCATCCCATATGGGGGATCTTAAGGCCATTGCCGTCAATAAGCTGCACACAGCCCGGTATCAGTCCGAGGCCTTCTGTCTCCCCGAATTCATAACTCTTTTCAAAAAGCATCTGCATCCCCAGACATATGCCCAGAAGAGGCTTTTTCTGTGCCTCCTCCTTTATGACTTTAGCAAGCCCCTGCTCCTTGAGCATACGCATGGCATCAGGAAAAGCCCCCACTCCCGGCAGTATCATGGCATCTGCACAGCAAATCTCTTCACAGTCTGCTGTGATGACACTCTTCTCTTCTAAAAAATCAAGGGCATTCTTTACACTGAAAAGATTACCCGCCCCGTAATCAATGATCGCTATCATGCCAGCATCCCCTTTGACGAAAGTATTTTTCCTCCATTTGGTTCCAAAGCCTCTTTCAGGGCATGTGCCGCCGCCTTAAAAAGGGCCTCAATCTTATGGTGGTCGTTTTCCCCATAGGGACACCGCAGATGCAGGGTGATTCCGCCATTAAATGCAAATGCCCGGAAAAACTCTTTCACCATACAGCAGTCCAGGGTTCCCACGCTCTGATTGGCAAACTCCGCGTCGAATACCAGATAAGGCCGCCCGCTGATATCTAAGGAACAGAATCCCAGCGCTTCATCCATGGGAATATAGAAGCTTCCATATCGCCGGATACTGCCTTTGTCACCCAGAGCCTTTGAAAACGCCTGCCCCATGACAATGCCCAAATCTTCTATGCTGTGATGGCAGTCAACCTCCAGGTCACCTTTCATATCCAAATCCATATCAAACCCGCCGTGTACACAGAATGCCTGCATCATGTGGTCAAAAAACCCCACCCCGCAGCTTCCCATATAACGGCCGCTGCCGTCCAGATTCCATCTCAGCCTGATATTCGTCTCCTTTGTTGTCCTTGTTATCTCTCCGATCCTCAAATCAGCTTCCTCCTTTCCCATTTTCTATATTTGCATTTAACTGCTCAGTCTTTTCACCGTAACAGGAAAAAATCAAAAATCTTCAAACCGCATTCTTTCAACGCAGCAGTTCATCCAACACCCGTATCACCGCATCGTTTTCCATTTTCCTGCCGGCTGTCACCCGCAGATAGCCGTTCATGTACCGGATGGAAATGCTTTTCTTTTTCATCTCTTCAAACACCAAAGCCGCATCCTTTACCTTCATGAAAATAAAGTTTGTGGTAGTTGGATATAAGTTCAGGATATCCGCTTTTCTGTCTTTCAGCTCCAAAAGCTCCTGATACAGTTCATCTCTGGATTTCCGGATAGAACGGATACAGTTCTTAATATAATCCGGATGGTCCAGGATCGCACAGCCTACCGCCTGTGTCAGGGAGTTCACGTTATACGGGGACTTTAATGCGTGCAAGATATCTGTCAGCTCTCTGCCCGCCGCGGCAAATCCCAGACGGATGGCTGCCAGGCCCAGGGCCTTGGAACATGTTTTCAGCACAATGAGGTTGTTGTATTTCTCTATCACATCCAGGACAGAGCCTTCGGCAAAATCCATATACGCTTCATCCACGATCACCAGGGCATCGGTACCTTCAATGATCTTTATAATATCATCCCTGGAAAGCTTCAGGGATGTGGGATTGCAGGGGTTGGAAAAAATAAGCAGCCTGGCATTTTTCTCCTCTGCCCGCTTTAATATATCCTCCGCGCTTGTCACCATATCTTCGGCTTTCTGCAGCGCCTCCACACGGATATGATTCATCTGCGCATAGAAGGTGTACATGGAGAAATCAGGAAGGGCTACCAGCATGGTGTCCCCGCTCTCCAGAAAATTAGGCACAATAAGGGAGATCAATTCATCAGAACCGTTTCCCGCAGTGAGCAGTTCAGGCTTTACCTGAAAGAAATGGCCGAATTTTTCACAGAGTTTTACTGCAAAGGGATCCGGATAACGGTTGAATTCCACCTGTTCCACAGCTTTCAGCACATCCCTGCGGATATCATCCGGGAGGTTCTGGAAACTCTCATTGGCATCCAGGCGGATATCATAGGCCTCTGTCACCGGCTCATATATCTCCAGTTTCTTTAACTTCTCCGGGATTGTATACGCCATGACCTACGCCTCCTTTGCCCTGCGCTTCTGCACATCGTTTTCCATTTTGTCTATTAAGTTCTCAATCTCTTTTTTTCTGAGCTTCATGCTGGCAATGTTCACGATCAGTCTGGCACTCACCGGACACACATCCTCAGCCACTACCAGCCCATTTTCCTTCAGAGTGGTCCCTGTCTCCACAATATCCACAATGGCATCCGCAAGACCCAGGACAGGTGCCAGTTCCACACTGCCCTCAATCTTCACAATATCTACGTCCATACTCTTCTGTTCAAAATAATTCTTAGCCACATTCACATATTTACTGGCAATGGTCAGATTGTGGTAGCCCTCGTACAGATTCTTACCTTTTACCACCGCAAGGGCAAATTTGCATTTTCCGAATCCCAGATCTGCCACTTCATAAAAGGTACCGCCCTTTTCCATGATGGTGTCTTTTCCCACAACGCCCATGTCACAGACGCCGCTCTCCACATAGGTGACCACATCGGCAGCTTTTGCAAGCACTACCTCAATCTCACCGTCTCCTATGGGCATGATCAGTTTTCTGCCTTTTTTTCTCGCATTGGTACAATCATATCCAAGACGTTCCAGCATATCTATTGTTTTACTCTCCAAACGCCCTTTTGTAAGAGCGATTCTAATTGGTTTCATTATTCTGCCTCCCAGTGAAAGATTCCGGCCTACAGCCGTATCAGTTTTTTCAGTATAACTCAAGATAAATAACCGGAGGGTTTGCTGTGCTGTCGGAAGATCAGACCAGCGAAACATCAGGTTATTTACCGGGAGTTGTACGGGTCAAACAAACTGTGATATCTTCT
The DNA here is from genome assembly GCA_002270465.1 of Blautia hominis. Lineage (GTDB taxonomy): Bacteria > Bacillota > Clostridia > Lachnospirales > Lachnospiraceae > Blautia > Blautia hominis. The sequence continues at coordinate 445,760 of NQOF01000004.1, read as the reverse complement.
CCCACCAGGTGTACTTTCGGTATCCCTCTCATTTTTGCATAATCAAATGCTTCTTCCATGGTATCAAACACACAGTTCTCCGTCAGCACGCCCTGGTCCTCCAGTGTCCTGCGATGGTGGACTGCTTTTGATAAGTACTTCATATCCGGCGCAAACACCAGAATCTCCGGTATGGCTTCCGGCATGGGCTGGACCTTCTGGCTGGCCAGGTCCACATTGATGCAGAAGCCCACAGAGCAGTGGTCCTCCCCAAACTCGTTTAGGAGTGTATCGTAACGGCCTCCTGACAAGACTTGTTCCCCTATCCCCCGGAAATATCCCCGGAAAATAAGGTCTGTGTAATACTCTGCCAGATTCACAAGGCCCAGGTCAATGATCACTTTATCCCCAAGCCCAAGGGTCTGCAGATATTCATAAATACCCTTCAGGTAGTCAAGGCTCTCTCTTGCGCCGTTCTCATCGAAAAGCTCATACGCCTTTTCAAAGACCTCTGCTCCGCCGAAGAGTCTGGGCAGCTTCAAAAGCGCCTGTGCTGCCCGGCTGTCCTGGTATTTACCCAGCATATCGGTGAGGGAGGCATAATTTTTCTGCTCGATCTGGAAACGTATATCCTCTTTTGTATCCTCATCCACATCCAGACTGTCCATGATCGCCTTGAAATATCCGATGTGGCACAGCTCCAGGCGGTATTTGCCCCCGCTTATGACATCCAGGCTCCTGGATGCCAGCTCCACCACCTCCAGGTCACTTCTCAGCGGTACACCGCCGATGAGTTCAATGCCCACCTGGTTAATTTCGGTGCTCTTTCCTTTCAGCTCCGGAAACATGCGGTAAATATTTTGGTTGTAAAATAAACGGAGCGGCATCGGCATCCCTTTTAACCGGGTAGCCGCCAATCTGGCCGCAGGCACCGTACAATCCGGGCGCAGTACCATAAGTCTCCCTTTATGGTCTGTGAGTTTGTACATGGTCTCCTTGGGCAGATATTTTGCCGCCTTTCCAAACACATCATAAAATTCCAATGCAGGTGTCATCACCCGCCGATACCCCTGGGCGCCAAACAGGTCCTTCAGGGTTTTTGTCACCTGGGAACGCTGGTCGCACTCTCCAAACAGCAAATCTTTTGTTCCGTCCGGTGTTACTTTATCATAATATCTCATTTGCTGACCCTGCCTTTCTGCGTTATTTTTCATACTGTATGCTGCACATTTGCTGCGCTTTAATCTGTAAAATGCCATTTATGCTCTGCCTTATAAGTATATATATTTTGTGTCCCGTCCGCTTTAGCGTGCTACCATATTATCACGCGACTATAAAGTTGTCAACACGGTTTTCACGAAATTATACATGTTTCATAAAAAATACACCCCGCCACTTATGACATTGCTTCCCGCCTCCCCCATATGGTATACTGAACACATCAGAATATTGCGGTAACACCACACTTAAAAATCAATGGGGGGCCTATGTACAAGAAGCGAAAAACCTTCATCTTCGGCACAACGCTGGCGGCTGTCCTGGTTATGACCATAGCCGTATATTTTTTTACTCAGATACGCCTGGGCGTTCAGAAAGACAATCTGAGTAACCTGTCCGCGTTCGGCACCCAGCTGGATGCCCATTTCGATGAGATGAACGGCAAATATTTCTCTGTTTTGAAAAGCTGCCTGGAAGCTTCCCGCAGCGGTGCATACCACAGCCGGGAGGAGATTCTGGACTTTTTCAGAGACAAGCAGGATATCTGGCAGTACCGCACAGCCGGAATCATGGATAAAAACGGCGGATATGTCACCATTGAAGGGGAGACCGGGACGCTGAAGGACCTGAGCTTTCAGGAGGAAAAAGCGGGATACATTGATAATGACAGTATGAGCATTGTCAATTTAGGTGTTGGAGATGAACTGCTGTATTACGCCTCGTTAGAGGAGAGTATTTGGGATGCGGCTGAGATAGGGGGCATTTTCGTGACACCTGCCTTTGATGAGCTGGAATACCTTCTGGCCCTGAACGTGTACACAGAAGAGGGGTATGCCACCATCATTGACAAAGAAGGCGATATCCTGCTCAAGCCCCACTATGACTACTCCATGATGATCACAAACAATTACCTGGACAGCCTGGAACACTCTGACCTGTACGGCCGGGAACCGGATGAGCAGCTTAGAAATGATATGGCCGCCTCCGCGTCCGGCTCCCTTATTTTTTCCTGGATGGGCAAACGCAACTATCTGGTGTACATGCCTGTGGGCAGAAGCTCCTGGTACCTGCTGGTCACCGTACCTGCAAATGTGCTGGAGACCACCACCCGCTCTTTCCGTAACTTTATGATCGCGGCCCTGCTGGTCACTGTTGTCCTGCTGCTGTGTTTCTGTACTATTTATTTTACGGGAAGACAGCATATTATTGATAAGAAAAACAGGGAGATCCTGGCCAAAGAACAGATAAGCAAAAAGCAGCTGGCGGATGCTCTGGAGGAAGCCAGACAGGCCAACCGGGCAAAATCCATTTTTCTCTCCAACATGTCCCACGATATCCGTACACCTATGAATGCCATCATAGGAATGACGGGAATCGCCCTCTCACATATAGACAGGAAGGAAAAAGTAAAGGACTGCCTGAATAAGATCTCCACGGCCTCCGCACACCTGCTCTCCCTGATCAACGATGTGCTGGATATGTCCAGGATCGAAAGCGGCAAGCTGACGCTGAACAGTGAGAACTTTAACCTGAGAGAGCTGTTTCATACATTGGAGGGCATCATACAGCCGCAGATCATCAGCGGTCATTTTGATTTTACGGTAGATATGGAAGAACTGGAGCATGAAGACCTGATAGGAGATCCCCTCCGTTTCAAGCAGCTTTTTCTGAATATCGTAGGAAACTCCATAAAATTCACAGACCCGGGCGGCAAAATCTGCGTGAAAGTGCAGGAGATCCCTTCCGGTTCAGAAGATACGGCCCGGTATCGTTTTACTTTCCGGGACACAGGCATAGGCATGTCACCGGAATTTCTGCAGCGGCTTTTCCAGCCCTTTGAGCGTTCCGATTCCCCCCGTGCCTCCCACGCAGAGGGAACGGGCCTCGGCATGGCGATCACAAAAAACATTACAGAAATGATGCAGGGGAGTATCCGTGTTGAAAGTACCGAAGGAGAGGGGACTGTCTTCTATATTGAGCTGCCCTTCAAAAAAGGCGCACCACATCCCCAGCAGACCCTCCCGGATGCCTCCAAAGCGGGGGATGCGGGAACCGATACCGATTATTCTAACCGCCGTCTCCTTTTGGTGGAGGACAATGAACTGAATCTGGAAATTGCCAAAGAGCTTATTTCCGTCACAAATGTCCGGATCGACACTGCAGTAAACGGGCAGGAAGCCCTGGAGAAAGTTACCGCCTCCTCCCCCGGATATTACAGCCTGGTCCTGATGGATATCAGAATGCCCGTTATGGGAGGATATGAGGCCTCCCGGAAAATACGCAGCATTGACAGACCGGATCTTCGGCAGCTGCCCATCATCGCCATGACAGCCGATGCCTTCACGGAGGACAAACAGCGTGCTCTTGACGCCGGAATGAACGGACATATAGCAAAGCCCATTGACCTGCGTGAGCTTTATAATATCCTTAGAAAGTATCTGTCATAAAAAAATGAGCCCGGAAAACCGGACCCAAAAACTGGCTTTAAACTGCCATCATTCCCGCCAGCCATACACTGGCCGCGATTCCTGCAAGTGTTGCCAGCAGAGCGCCAGGTATGGTATAGCGGGTGTTTTTTACCTTTGCGGCAATAAAGTAGACAGAAACCGTGTAAAAAATAGTCTCTGTACAGGACATCATCACAGAGGCGATCAGCCCAATCCTGGAATCTGTCCCGAATTCCTTGAAAATATCCAGCACAAGCCCTGTAGCCGCACTGGAGGAAAACATTTTTACAATGGTCAGTGGGACCAGCTGCGCCGGAAATCCCACCGCACCGGTCAGTCTCCCAAGCTGTCCGCCCAGCATATCCAGGAAACCGGATGCCCGCAGGACGCCCACTGCCACCATAAGTCCTATGAGGGTGGGCAGGATCTGCACCACTGTCTTCAGACCATCCTTTGCACCTTTTACAAAATCTTCATACACATCGCACTTCATCAGAATACCAAAACCCACTATGTAAAACAGAATAAGCGGAATGATCACTTCCGACAAAAAGAGCAATACTCTCATACACTCACCGGCTGTCCTGTCTTTCTATTAGTTTACGCCCGGACTGCCGGAAAAAGTACCCGGATTGCATCAGCTGCCCCTTACAACATTTGTCTTCCATTTTCCTGAGAGCAAAAACCATATGATCAGGATCAGGCTTCCCGCCGACGCAGCCGGAGCACCGATCCCCACGCCCATGATCCCCATTCCCATAATGCTGCCGAACAGCACGCTGGCCGGAATCCGCAAAAGCAGCGCGGAGAGCATGGAGTTCATCAGTGTAAATGTTGTGTGCCCAGTTGCAACAAACAGCCCGTTCAGGCAGAAGCACAGGGGAACCAGAAGGTAGTCAAAACTGAAGGTGCTGAAATACTCCACCCCAATCCGTATCATCTCCGCATTGCTGCTGTCAAACAGGCGCAGGATGTCCTCCGGAAAAATCCTCACCAGGATAAATATAAGATAACTGCAGATGACCGCCGTCAGGGTTCCCACCGTGCAGGTCTTCTTTACCCTGTCCCACTGCCCTGCCCCTACATTCTGGGCACACATGGTGGATATGGAGCTTCCCATAGCCACAGCCGGCATGATGGCAAACCCGTTGAATTTTCCTACCACACCCACAGCCGCCGACGCATTCACACCGCCAATGGAATTTACCAGGGTGGTTATGATCAGGAAAGAGAAACTGGTCACACCGTTCTGGATGGCAGCGGGCGTGCCAATCTTAAAGATCATCTTCAGCTCGTGTTTATAGATACGGAAGGATGAAGGACGGAAATCAAACACAAATCCGTTCTTTACCATATAAATAATACACAGGATCATACTGAGCGCCTGGGAGATCACGGTGGCTGCCGCAGCGCCGAAAGCTCCCCAGCCAAATCCTGCGACCAGCACCAGGTCCAGTACAATATTTGTCACGCAGGCGATCAGGACAAAATAAAAGGGCCTCTTGCTGTCCCCCATTCCCCTCATCACGGCTGACAAAACATTATAGCCGAAAATAAAGATAATGCCGGTCAGTGTCACCGTCAGATAACGGCTGGCCTCCTCAAAGGATTCCTCCGGTGTCCGGATCCACCCCAATATCTGGTTCTTCAGAAGAAGGGAAATCACGGTGATGATCACAGCGGCACAGATCAGGGTGGTCATCAGTGTAGCTACTGCCCTGCACATCTCCTCCCTCTTCTGTGCGCCCAGATACTGGGCAATGAGTACGGTTCCTCCGGTACAAAGTCCTACCACTATGTTGGTCAGGATAAATGTCACCTGGCCTCCGATATTCACTCCCGACATACTGACCGTACCGCTGAAATTCCCCACGATCAGCATGTCCGCCACATTATAACAAGACTGGATAATGTTGGACACCAGAAAGGGGACTGCAAACAGGATCAGCTGCTTGACCACATTTCCCTTTGATAAATCTTTTTCAAAACTGCTCATATATCACAACTCCTCTTTTGTATATCACTGGCTCCACCCCGGATCTGTCTGTCCATACTGCACGGCTGCCCGGCCGCCTGGTATTTACCTTTATCCTCTCTTTGGAGCGTACAGTTCCTTTTTATTATGAACCATATATTCCTTTTTCGCAATCCTCTGTTATTTCTTATGATTTAGCATAAATACTCTTTTTATCCGATATTGCTAATTTTGATACAAAATTCCATAGAAACCAAATCTGTTTTGGATATAATAGGGATTGACAAAGCAGCATACACGAGTAACTGAGGAAATGCCAAATATATATAAGAAAAGGGAGAGGGCAGATATGATGACATTGGTAATTATGGCGGCCGGTATGGGGAGCAGATATGGCGGACTGAAACAGATCGACCCGGTGGGAAGACACGGGGAATTTATTCTGGATTATTCCGTTTACGATGCAGTCAAGGCAGGATTTGAAAAAGTGGTATTTATTATCAAAAAAGAAAATCTGGATGTATTCCGGGAAACCGTGGGAAAACGTTTGGAAAAAGTCATCCCTGTGGCGTACGCATTTCAGGAGATCGACCAGGTTCCGGAAGGTGTGCAGGTCCCGGAGGGGCGCACCAAACCATGGGGTACCGCACACGCTGTGTGGAGCTGCCGGAATCTGGTGGACGGTCCTTTTGCCGTCATCAACGCAGATGATTTTTATGGCAGGGAAGCATTTACACTGCTTCATGATTTCTTCCTGCATATACCTGATGATACCTCCCGATACCATTTCTGCATGGCCGGCTATCTCCTGAAAAATACACTGACGGAAAACGGACATGTGGCAAGAGGTGTCTGCACTGCTGACCACGGATATCTGACCTCCGTTACAGAACGGACGAAAATACAGAGAAACCACGGACAGACGCAGTTTTACGAGGAAGGCCGGGACTGGACGGATATTGACGAAAACAGCATTGTGTCCATGAACTGCTGGGGATTCACCCCTGATCTATTCCGGGAGATCGAGCAGCAGATGCAGGCGTTTTTCGCAGACAGCACAGTCGGCCTTGCCAAAAAAGAATTTTTCCTGCCCTCCGTGGTACAAGAGCTTATGGATTCCCGGAAATGTGATGTAAAGGTTATGGATACCCCTGCCAAATGGTACGGCGTAACCTACCATGAGGATAAAGAAAAGATTGTAGCTTTCATTGAGCAGATGATCGAGGAGGGCGTATACCCGGAAAACCTCTGGAATGAAAAAGGAGAATGAAAATGCTGGAGATGATCAAAAATGAAATTGTAAATGCCTTCCTCTTTGACGGCGATTTTATCTACGCAGAACCTTTTGGGTGCGGCCATATAAACGCCACCTATGCCGTCTACTTCCGAAGAGAGACAAAACCGCCTGTGCGCTATATTCTGCAGGCAGTCAACACCACCATTTTTACAGACCCACAGGGCTTGATCGAAAATATACAGGGCGTTACCTCCCATCTCAGGAAAAAGATTCTGGAACAGGGCGGAGACCCCCAGCGGGAAACCCTCACACTCATCCCCACACGGGACGGGAAATTACTCTATGAGGACAGTGAGGGCGGATTCTGGAGAAGTTATCACTTCATCGAAAATGCCACCTGCCACCAGTCCGTGGACCGCCCGGTACTTTTTACCAACGCAGCCAAGGCATTCGGCCATTTTCAGAAACTTCTGGCGGACTACCCGGCAGATACGCTGCATGAGACCATTGCCGGCTTTCATAACACCGTGGACCGATATGCTCTGTTTGAGAAGGCGGTGGCTGAAGATAAAGCAGGCAGAGCTGCTTTGGTGGAAAAAGAAATACAGTTCTTCCTGGACCGGAAGGCTGACGGTACCGTTGTGGTGGATGCCATTGCCAAGGGACAGCTTCCCCTGCGTGTTACCCACAATGATACCAAGCTGAACAATATAATGATGGACAATGAAACGGACGAGGGTATCTGCGTCATTGATCTGGATACGGTCATGCCGGGTTCTGTGCTCTATGATTTTGGAGACAGTATACGTTTCGGCGCCAGCACCGCTGATGAGGATGAACAGGATCTCTCCCTGGTCTCCATGGACCTGGAACTTTTTGAGGCTTATACGGCAGGTTTCCTGTCTGAAGCAGGCAGCTCCCTCACAGCGGAAGAGATCCGCCTTCTCCCATTCTCCGCAAAGCTCCTGACTCTAGAGTGCGGCATGCGATTCCTGACAGATTACCTGAACGGCGATACATATTTCCGTATCCACAGGGAACATCACAATCTGGACCGCTGCAGGACACAGATGAAGCTTGTGGCTGATATGGAACATAAGATGGAGGATATGCATAAAATCGTGGGAAAATATGTATAAATCTTGACTTATACAAAAAACTGGCGTAAGATACGGACAAATCCGGTTACTGTTCACTCCGTTCTCAGCAACACGCTTCGCGATGCACAGATATGAAGCATCCTGCTTCATATCGCGCTGACAGGCTTCGGAATTTTCATGCATTCTGCATGAAAACACCTGGCGGAATAATGGCCTGTGAACAGTAAGCAAATCTGGTCTTACACCAGTTTTTTTTATGAGAAGGAGAAACCAATGGAACAGTCCCTGTCTATTGAGCGAATACTGAAAGAACTCTATCATATATCCGGTTTCCGCATCTGCATTTATGACACCGATTTTCACGAAATTGCCGCTTATCCACATGAACTGGGATGTTTCTGCGGATTGATCCAGAAGCATCCGGAGGGAAAGCGTCTCTGTGTGGAACACGACACCATGGCCTTTGGACGTGTAAGGGAACAGGAAAAGCTCCATATCTATAAATGCCATTTCGGGCTGTACGAGGCGGTTGCCCCTCTGTACAGCTTCGGCGCCCTCACAGGTTATCTGATGATGGGACAGACCCTGGAGGCCGGGCCTGACGCGGGCAGGACACCATATGAAAAAGCCCTTCCCCTGGTATCTGATCCGGCTGCCCTGGAAGAGGCCATTTCCCGTATTCCGGTCCGCGGACAGAGTACCATAGACTCCCTGGTAACCATAATGGAGGTCTGTGCCCAGTATATCACACTCAGCAACCGCATGAACCTGTCCAAAAATCAACTGGTCAGCGAGGTCCACCGTTATATTCAGAAACATTATGACCAGAAACTCACCATTGATGACCTTTGCCGCCAGTTTTTCTGCAGCCGCGCCTCCCTTACCAGGAAATTCAGAGAAACTTATCACATTTCCATCCATGACCACATCTGTAAGGTACGGCTGGAAAACGGATGCAGGCTGCTTCGGACTACCACCCTAAGTATTGGGGAGATCGCATTTTCCTGCGGCTACGGTGACCAGAATTATTTTACGCGGGCATTTTGCAGGACTTACGGGTTGACGCCTATGCAGTATAGGAAAAAGGAAACCCCGTCTCCTATTTGATCAGGATTCCAATGCACAGATTGACAACTCCGCACAGGCTCATGACTAAAATGGGATTCCATTTCCATTTCCGCAGCACCACAAACGCGGCTGCGAACAATCCCGCGCCAATCCAGCTGACCGCGTGGAGGCTTATCGGGGCGTCTGCAAAAAGCACGACCCGCAGTATGGAAATACCCGCCGCAGCGATCAGGGCAACCACAGCCGGCCTGAGACAGGCAAGCACAGACTGCATAGCAGATACCCCTTTATATTTGTAATAAACCCAGGCCAGCAGTGATACCAGCAGACAGGAAGGCAGAATGCAGCCAAAGGTGGCGATTACGGCCCCCTGCCAGCCCGCTATGCGGATCCCAACGAACGTGGCGGAGTTTACGGCTATGGGTCCCGGCGTCATTCCTGATATGGTGATCAAATCAGTAAATTCTTTCATGTCCAGCCATTTATGAACCCCCACTACCTGATTCTGGATCAACGGCATTGCCGCATATCCGCCGCCCATACTGAACATTCCCACCTGAAAAAAACTTAAAAACAGTTTGATATAAATCATGCCTTTTTCCCCTTCCTGTATATGCGGAATGCTTTCACAGCTCCAATAACGCCTGCGATCAAAATAATATAAATGACATTCACGTTAAATAAGAATACAGCTGCAAAGGACACTGCCATAATCCCTATACCAAGCGGACTCTTTTCTTTTACCACATTGTTCCCCAGATCACATACTACATCCATGATAACGGCCGCGACACCTGCCTGCATTCCGTTAAGCACAAGCGCCACATATATATTGGAAGCGAATGCGGTGTAAAAGAATGAAATGACTGACAAAATGACCAGTGGCGGAAGAACCGTTCCCAGTACTGCTGTTACCATTCCTGCAAACCCGCATATCCGCCAGCCCACCAAAATGGCGGCATTAACGGCAATAGCACCGGGTGAAGACTGGGCCAGCGCAACCAGATCCAGCATCTCCTCCTCATCTATCCAGTGGAGTTCATCCACAAATTTTCTCTTCATAAATGTAACGATCACAAACCCTCCGCCAAAAGTAAGGCTGCTGATGTAAAGTGTACTGAGAAACAATTTTAGCAGCAGAGCGTTTTTCTTACTTCTTTTTTCTTCCATTTCCATATACTGCCTCCTTTTCTCCATCATATCCCTTGTGTATCAATATGTAAAATGCTATTATTTTATTGATATGATATCTTTTTTGTTATGGATAGGAGAAAAGTAATGACAATACGGCATATGAGGATTTATCTGGAGGTTTACCGGATGGAAAATATCACACAGGCGGCAAAGAAACTCCACATGACACAGCCTGCGGTTACAAGGGCCATCCAAGAGATTGAGCGGCATTACGGAGTCAGGCTGTTTGACCGGATGAACAGAAGATTGTTCGTGACAGAGGCAGGGCGGCGTTTCTACGCCCAGGCACTTCATATTGTGGAATCCTTTGACAAGATGGAAAAAGGTCTGCTCAACGGGGATGCTTTTGGGGTACTGAGGGTGGGGGCAAGTATTTCTTTGGGAAATTTTTTTCTGCCCGGGCTGGTAAGTGGATTTTGCAGGGATTGGCCGGACATGAAGGTTAAGGTGACCATATCTAATGCGGGAAATCTGCAGAGGGGGCTTCTGAATAATGAGCTGGATCTGGCCTTGATCGAAGGAGGGATCTCAGAGGCAGAACTTGAAACACGGGCATTCTCAGAGGACAGGCTGGTGCTGATTCTTCCTGTGGGACATGAACTGGCAGCTAAGGAAAAGGTATTTCTGGAGGATTTGAAGGGGTGTGATCTCCTCGCCAGGGAGAAGGGCAGTGTGGGGAGGAGTCTGCTGGATCATGTGTTTGCGGTGAGAGGGATCACTTTGGAACCGCTTTGGGAAAGTGCGAGTACGCAGGCGATCATTAAAGGGGTGCAGGAGGGGATAGGGGTGTCCATTCTGCCGGAGATGCTGGTGGAGAGGGAGATTTCGGAAGGGAGGATATGCAGCAGGGAGGTGGAGGATGAGGGGTTTCGGAGGGTGCATTATGTGGTTTGGCATAGGAATAAGTTTTTGACGGAGGGGGCGGTGGGGTTTATAGAGATGGCGGTGGAACGAGGACGGCGAGAGGGGCAGTGAAAGGGGGACGGCGGCAGTGAAAGGGGGACGGCCAAAGAGGAGCCGGGGAGGGGGAGGCAGGTCATTCCAGGCCTGCTCGAGGCTCCGAGTGGCTCAGCTAACCGCCTAGCATTCACTAAATTCGTCGGCAGCGGCCTCCTCATTAAGTGACTGCTGACGGTGGATCTTCGCCCCTCTCCGCTTAACCTCGCCTGCCTGGAATGACCTGCCTCCCCCTCCCCGGCTCCTCTTTCACCTGACTTTGGCTGCGGGCGTTTTAAAAGAAAAAACCTGCTGGGGTCAGTTCTTGACTGGGCTTCAGCAGGTTTGGGAATTTATAGGTATGGTGGAGTTACTCGGCAGCCTCGGTGTTGGCGTTTCCGGTGTCAGCGGTGTCGGTTTCTCCGGTGTTGGTGTCTCCCGTGTCGGCAGTGTCGGTTTCTCCGGTGTTGGTGTCTCCCGTGTCGGCAGTGTCGGTTTCTCCGGTGTTGGTGTCTCCCGTGTCGGCAGTGTCGGTATCTCCGTTGTTGGTGTCTCCCGTGTCGGCAGCGTCGGTATCTCCGGTGTTAGTGTCTCCGGTATCGGCGGCTTCGACTTGTTTGAAGGTGTAGGAGTCGGCATCGGTGAGGGTTACTTTTTTCCAGACTTTTTTGTCTACTTCTATTTTGGTGTCTTTGCCCCAATCTTCCAGGAGTTTGTTGTAGGCCTCCTGTTTGCGCTCTGTGACAATGCTCTCTTTTTTGGTCTGAGTGGATGTTTCATCGAAGGTGGCGTCCATGCGGGCTACATAGTAGGCGGATTCGCCTTCGATGACTTCAGGGGCTACCTGGCCGTCGGTCAGGGATTTAACGGCTTCTTTGAGTTTGTCATCCAGGGTGGTGTCGTCGCTTCCGAAGGTTTTGGCGGATGCGCTCAGGTTCTCGTCTACTTCTTTTGCAAGAGCATCCATGTCGGCTGATGCCGGGTCTTCCTGGGCGTTTAATTTATCCAAAACTGCCTGGGCCTGGTCTTTTTTAGCCTGTTTTTCTTCGTCTGTCAGGTCCACGGTGTTGCCTTCCTCGTCCTGGGTTCCGGCTGTGGAAATCTGGCAGATGGTGATCTTGCTCTGTGCCGCTTCGGAATCTTCCACGTTGGTGTCAACATCCGCAGTCATGGGGTCGTACATCTTTTCCTGGTAGGTGTAGAACTCCAGAATGGTTTCAATGTCAGACTGGCTGACAGCCAGTTTGGCAATGGTCTCTGCATCGTTGTCTTCCATGAATTTTTTGGCTGCCTCTTCGATCTTCTTCTGCTCGTCCTCTGTGATGGACACATCGTAATCTTTGGCATGTTGTTTTAAGAGCACCATGTTATGTATCTGATCCATCATGTCATCTTTGGTGTTCTCACCGTAAGTTTTGCCGCCCTCACCTTCCTGGTCCCAGATGCCGGCTGTGGAACCGCCGAACATGGAATAGTATGAGGCCATCTGCGCCTGTGTCATACGAAGCATCATGTTGGCTGTGCCCAGGGTTATCTTGTCGTCACCGCAGGTGGCAGCTATCTTGGTTCCGTCCAGAGATTTTCCGCAGCCTGCAAGGCTTGTGGTTCCCAGAGCCACCACAAGTCCTGCGCAGGCCAGAGTTTTTGTAAATTTATTCATAAAGTCCTCCTGTGTTTTCCTATACCCCCAAGGGGTCTGAAATAAAGCATCGGCAAATAGGGGCACCGATGCTTTATAGTATATTCTTTTTTTGCGTTCAGGGCAAGGGATTTTCCTCTTTTTCCTGTAAAATCCCCTCAAATTCGTGAAGAATACCGGACACGATATCCATGGCATCCAGGATTTCTTTTGGCCTGCGGCCTTTCAGGGAAACCAGGAAATAAGGCTGTCCCTCCATGCGCATAGTCATGGTGTTTTTGTATTTTTCCAGAACAGCAGGGAAACCTGACGCGTCCAGTTTCGCCCGCTCAAACATGGAAATCTTCACTTCTGCACCGTTCTGCTTGATCTCACGCACATAGACTTTGTGGGCAAGTGCCTTTAAGTTGGCGATCGCAAGCAGGTTCTGAACGGATTTTTGGGGTTCCCCGAATCGGTCCATAAGTTCTTCCAGCATATCCTCGTATTCTTCCTGGTTCTCTATGCCGGCAATGCGTTTGTAAATGTCCAGTTTCTGGTATTCGTTGGGAATGTACCGGGGTGGAATGAAAGCATCCATATCCAGGTCGATGGTTGTCTCGAACTCCTCCTGCTGTTTGATGCCTTTTGCCTCTTTTACCGCCTCGTTGAGCATTTTGCAGTAGAGGTCATATCCCACGGCTTCCATGTGGCCGTGCTGCTCCGCGCCCAGAAGGTTTCCGGCGCCGCGGATCTCCAGGTCCCGCATGGCTATCTTGAAGCCGCTGCCCAGTTCCGTAAACTCACGGATGGCATGAAGGCGCTTCTCTGCCACTTCCTTGAGCATTTTGTTCCGCTTGTACATAAGGAATGCATAGGCAGTCCGGTTGGAACGGCCCACACGTCCTCTGAGCTGGTAGAGCTGGGACAGACCCATCTGGTCCGCGTCGTGGATGATCATGGTGTTGGCGTTGGAAATATCCAGACCTGTCTCAATGATGGTGGTGGAGACAAGTACATCAATTTCACCGTTGATGAAGCCATACATGATCTTTTCCAGCTGATGCTCGTGCATCTGGCCGTGGGCAAACGCTACGTTGGCCTCCGGGACCAGTTTTGCCACGCGGTTGGTGATCTCATCTATATCGTTGACCCGGTTGTAGACGTAATAGACCTGACCGCCTCTGGCGATTTCCCGGCTGACTGCCTCCCGGACCATCTCCTCATTGTACTCCATAACATAGGTCTGAATGGGGGTTCTGTCCATAGGCGCCTCCTCTAAGACGCTCATGTCACGGATTCCGATCAGGCTCATGTGAAGGGTCCTTGGAATGGGGGTTGCCGTCAGGGTGAGCACATCCACGTTCTCTTTCAGACTCTTGATCTTCTCCTTGTGTGTCACACCAAAGCGCTGTTCCTCATCCACAATGAGAAGGCCCAAATCTTTGTATTTTACATCTTTTGAGAGGAGGCGGTGGGTGCCGATGACAATGTCCACCAGTCCCTTCTGCAGATCTGTTATGGTCTTCTTTTGCTCCGCCGGGGTTTTAAAACGGCAGAGCAGGTCTACACGAACGGGGAAATCCTTCATTCTCTGGATAAAGGTGTTATAGTGCTGCTGTGCCAGGATGGTGGTTGGGACAAGGTACACCACCTGTTTGCTCTCCTGAACTGCTTTGAACGCGGCCCGGATGGCAATCTCTGTCTTGCCGTATCCCACATCCCCGCAGACAAGGCGGTCCATGATCTTGCGGCTCTCCATGTCGTGTTTTGCAGCCTCTATGGCACTTAACTGGTCCTCTGTCTCTTCAAAGGGGAACATTTCCTCGAACTCCTTCTGCCAGACCGTGTCAGGACCGTACTGATAGCCGCTGTGGGATTGCCTGGCAGCGTAGAGTGCCACCAGATCCTTGGCAATATTCTTGACTGCCCCCCTTACCCTCGTCTTTGTCTTCTTCCACTCCTGCCCGCCCAGTTTGTTGAGTTTGGGCGCCTTTGCATCCGCCCCCGCGTATTTCTGCAGCATATCAAGCTGGGTTGCCAGGATGTAAAGGTTGCTTCTGCCTGAATACTCGATCTTGATATAATCCTTGACTATCTTATCAACCGTAACTTTCTCGATGCCGCGGTATATACCCAGGCCGTGGTTTTCATGGACTACATAGTCCCCCACATTCAGTTCGGAAAAACTCTGGATCTTCTTTCCGCTGTACTCGGTTTTCTTTCTGCGCTTTTTCTTCTCCTGTCCGAAGATATCGGTCTCGGTGATCAGCACAAATTTGATCAGGGGGTATTCAAAACCGCGTTTTGCATGACCGTAGGAAGTCATGATCTCACCGGGGGATATGGTCCTGTCCATGTCCTCCGTGTAAAAACTGCTGAGTCCTTCCTCCTGAAGGTCCTGGGCCAGCCTCTGTGCCCTTGTCCTGGAGCCGGACAGGAGAAGTACTTGGTATCCGTTTTTCTTCCAGTACTGCAGATCTTTTACCAGTAGCTCGAAGCTGTTGTTATAGGAATTCACGGACTTTGTGACTGTGCGGTACTGCCCGTTGACCTCCCAGTCCGCTTTCTGCTGTTCCATAGTGCAGAGGGACACGCAGTTCTTCCGGTTCAGACGGTAAACAACCTTCTTACAGCCGCACAAAAGGTCGGTCTGTCCTGCCAGGAGATATCCCTTTTCCAGACGGTTCTTCATGCTTTCCCGGAATTCAGCCTCCACAGCCTCCCCTTTTTCCAGAAGACGGTTTGTCTCATCCAGAAATACCAGGGTGCTGTCCTCATCAAAATAATCCAGAAAGGTCACAGGTTCTTTATAAAAATACCGGATGAAGTGTTCTGCGGCCGCAAAATCTTCAAACTCCTTCATGGCATTTACAGCTTCCTCCACCGTATTTTTCAGCCTGCCTGCCTCCTCTGTGAGAAATGCCTCCCGCAGCTTTTTCACAGAAGTATTCTTTTCCTTCTCTATGGCCTTTAATCCTTTTTCCAGGACCTCTTTGGTCAGTACCATCTCCGCTGCGGGATAGATGGTGATCTCCTCCAGATTTTCTATGGAGCGCTGGCTCTCTGTCTCAAAGCTTCGGATAGAATCAATCTCATCTCCCCAAAGCTCTATACGAATGGGATTCTCCTCCGTGAGAAGAAAGAGGTCCACAATGCCGCCCCGGATGGCAAACTGCCCCGGCGCCTCCACCTGTGCACTATACTCAAATCCCATGTTGATCAAATCTTTTTTCAGTCTGCCCAAATCCAGCACACTGTCATTTTTGAAATGCAGCACATGCTGTTCAATGACTGACAGCGGAAGCAGATAGTCCATACAGCCGCCCATGCTGGTGATGACTGTCACGCCCTTTTTCTGCAGTAGGGACGCGATCACCTGCATCCTCTGCTTTGTCAGCAGATTGCCGTGAATATCTGCCTGGAAGAAAATAAGATCCTTTGCAGGATAAAGAAGCACATCCCTGTCATAGAAACGGTAATCCTCGTAAAGTTCTTTTGCTTTCAGGTCATTCTCCGCAATAATAAGACAGTTGGCATTCTTTTGCTTTTCATCCTGCCTCATTCCCTCAAACAGGCCGTACATCACATGGGCTTTCTGGGACTCAATGCAGCCGGACAACTGCAGAACGCCCCTGTTTTTAGGGAGACGGCTCCTGATCTCCTGGTATTCATTTAGATTTAAAAGTGGCTGTATGACTGCTTGCATATCCCTCTCCTGTCACCTGCCGTTCAATATTTTCATACGGTCAGCGCCGTAAATGCGCAGACCTGCCAGGTAGTTACTGTATGTTTTTATCACTGCTTCTTCTTTGCATTATATTTGTTCATGGCAGCGTCTATGCCTTCCCCGAGGATTACTTCCACCGCATCTGCGGCCTCCTCTATGGCTTTATCCACCTCTTCCCTCTCCTTGGTGGAAAAACGGCCCAGCACATAATCAGCCAGATCCCAGCCTGCCGGTTTTGCACCCACACCTACCTTGACGCGGTAAAAATTCTGTGTGCCGATCTGGGAGATAATGCTTTTCATTCCGTTGTGGCCGCCGGCACTGCCCTTTTTTCTGATGCGTATCTGGCCCGGCTCCAGATCTATATCATCGTAAATGACGATCAGTTCTGTTTCCGGGTCCATTTTATAGTAGTTGATAAATTCCCGGACAGAATCTCCGCTCAGATTCATATAAGTAAGGGGTTTGGCCAGGATCACTTTTTCCCCGGCGATCATCCCTTTACCGTACATAGCCTTGTGCTGAATACCCGATCCGGGGATCCTGTGCCGGTCAACCAGCTCGTCTATGGTATCAAATCCCATATTGTGACGGGTTCTCTCGTACTGTTTTCCGGGGTTTCCAAGTCCTGCTATTAAATACATATGGTTCTCCTTAGGTGTTTTCCGGTTACTATTCACGGCTGTTATCCCGCGAGGTGTTTTTATGCGCTTGCGCATGAAAATCCCGAGGCAGCCAGCGCGATATGGGGCAAAATGCTCCATATCTGTGCATCGCGAAGCGTGTTACTGTTTACAGAACTGCGTTTTTTGCAGGGCTGTAAATAGTAACGTTTTCCGCCTGCAGTGATGGAAGAATCCTGGTTTTTAGTTGAAATATACCAGCTCATCTTTCAGGGGGTCTGTGCGCTCCACAGAAACGGCTGTGAGCACAGGTCCCACTTTGTTGTAAAAATCCATGTACTTATAATCTATTGCTGCCACAACCTTCACCCATTTTCCCGTTCTCAGGGCCCGGGCTTCGGGACTTTTGCATACATAACCGATAAATGTGGTGTCATCCGCGCAGCAGGTCATTGCCATACGGCCAGGTACAAACATATCTTTTTCAAATTCCCTGGATTTTAAAACCATGCCGGTGAAGGATACTTTTTTCCCTTTATACGTTTCAGGGTGGTCCATGGCATCAATAAACCAGATACCGTAGTCCTCATCCATGATCTCGATAATATCGGCATTTACGTCAAAAGGCATTTCATCCTCAAAGATATTTTCAATCTCGCCTTCCTCGTCCTCGAAGATGATCTCTGCCGCCTGGTTCACTACTTTAACACTTCTGCGGAAGGCTGCCAGAGGCATTCCCTGTTCACAGCGGTTGAAAAGGACCATGTCCGCATTTCTTATCATCTCCACAAAGAGGGATTTCATGTTATTCATATACACCTGGAAGGTGCCGGCATCCACAGTCACAATGTGCTGGACGATTCCCCAGCCCTTGGGCATATCCATTTCTTCCAGTTTGCTCAACTGCCACATGCCGTTGTATTCAATAATGATGCGGGCAGGATTGTAAAACGCATCGTATGCCACCAGCCGTTCCGGGGTCAAATCCTCCGGGTTTTCCAGGATCTCCACGGATGTCCTGCTCTTTTTCATGGCTTTTTCATCAAATTCTTCCTCCCCTTCCTCACAGAGAATGAGAAGTGTGGGGCCGTCTATCTGAAAATAATCCTGCTTAATGGTAAAATTCAGGAAAGAGGTCTTGCCGCTCTCCAAAAATCCTGCCATGAGGTAAATAGGTACTGTTATTTCATCCATATCTCCACATCCTTTCCCGGGCTTTATGCCAGTTTAAAAAGTTTTTCCAGGCTGCTTTCTTTCAACTTGGAGCCTATGACACAGATCCTTCCCGTGTATTCCGGTGAGCCTTCACGCACATCCGCCTCACCCGGCACCATGTCAAAATAAACCCAGCCTCCGTTTTTGCCTTCCACCATTCCTTTTGCCCTGAGGATCATGCCGTACTCCTCATCATCGGAAAGGGCCTCCAGGATCGTGCGGATTTCCTCTTCCGTATAAGTTTTGGCAGTCTCACGGCCCCAGCTTGTGAAGACTTCGTCCGCGTGATGGTGATGGTGGTCATGATGAGCATGGTCGTGGCCACAGCCGCATTCTCCGTCATGATGGTGCTCATGGCCGTCTTCTTCCCCGTGGTGATGTTCACAGCTACATTCTCCGTCATGATGATGCTCATGGCCGCCTTCTTCCCCGTGGTGATGCTCACAACCGCATGCTTCGTCATGGTGATGTCCATGGGCGCTTTCTGCTCCGTGGAGGTGCTCATGGCTGCTCTCGTCTCCATGATGATGCTCATGGCCGCCTTCTCCGTCATGATGGTGCTCATGGCCGCCTTCTCCGTCATGGTGATGCTCACAGCCGCACGTTTCCCCGTCATGATGTTCACAGCCGCACACTTCTCCGTGGTGGTGCTCATGGCTGCTCTCGTCTCCATGGTGATGCTCACAGCCGCATTCCCCGTCATGGTGGTGCTCATGGTCGTGGTGCCCGCCGCATACGGGGCAAACCTCCTCCTCCAGCAGTTCTTTCTCCAGAGAACGGTTATTTTCCATAGTATCCAGAATCTTCGCACCGGAAAGCTTTTCTATAGGGGTTGTGATAACTGCTGCGGACTTATTCAGGCCGCGGATCAACTGCAGGGCAGCGATCACCTTTTCCTCCGTGGACTTGTCTGTTCTGCTCAAGATAATGGTTCCCGCGTATTCAATCTGGTTGCTGAAAAATTCACCGAAATTCTTCATATACATTTTGCACTTCATAACATCCACAAGTGTTGTGAAGCTGTTAAGTTTTATGTCAACCTCTCCCTCCACTTTTTTCACTGCCTTGATCACGTCGGAAAGTTTTCCCACGCCTGAAGGCTCAATAATAATGCGGTCCGGCTGGTATTTCTGGATCACCTCTTTTAATGCCTCACCGAAATCCCCCACCAGGGAACAGCAGATACAGCCGGAATTCATCTCACGAATCTCAATCCCTGCCTCTTTCAAAAATCCGCCGTCAATGCCGATCTCACCAAACTCGTTTTCAATGAGCACCACCTGCTCACCGCTGTATGCCTCTTTCAGAAGCTTTTTGATCAATGTGGTCTTGCCTGCTCCCAAAAAACCTGAGAAAATGTCAATTTTTGTCATCTTTGTCTCATCCTTTCAAATCAAATTTTTATTTATATTCTGTCAGTATAACCGCCGTAAAGTCCGGATAACCATCCGGTGTCTCCCTGATTAGCTATAACACGGTAAAAGGGGACGAAAGTACCACTTCCGCCCCTGCTGTGCATGAATTTGTCCGAAACGCTTTTGCGCTTTTATCATATTATCATATATGAATAGAAATTGGCAAGAATTTTATTACTCTGCTCTCCGGGACATTTCTGCCCTTAGGGTAGAAAATACGTTTTACAAAAGCCCTGCCAGTACATTTGCAAGAGTATCCATATCAATCGGTTTTCCCACATGGGCATTCATACCTGACTCCAGAGCAGTACGCACGTCCTCTGAAAATGCATTGGCAGACATGGCCACAATTGGTATGCTCTTTGCCTGCGGATGGGCGGAGGCACGGATGTGTTTTGCTGCTTCATAGCCATTCATCACAGGCATCTGAATATCCATAAAAATGGCATCATAATAGTTCTCTTCCTTTTCTTCAAAGGCCTCAGCTCCGGCCTTCCCGTCCATTGCACATTCAACTGCAGCCCCGGCCAGCTCCAAAAGCTGGGATGCGATCTCCCGGTTCAGCTCATTGTCTTCCACCAAAAGAAAACGTCTGCCCGAAAAAATTTTCTGAGAAGCATGCTTCCGCTTATCCCCATCCTGCTTCCCAAAAAGCGATGCGATCTTTTGATATAAGGTACTTTTAAAAATAGGCCTCTGGATGACAGCATCCGGCTTTCCCTCACCATCAAAGGAACTGCTGTCCGCGCAGTCACTGGGCACAACAAAAAGGATCTTAGGCGCATTCCCGGCAACATCCCGTATCTGCCGTACCGCCTCCATGCCTCCCATTCCCGGAATATCCCTTTCCATAACGATCAAATCACAGGGCTTGTTCTGCGCATACTTCACCGCATCCTCACCGGTCAACACGTGCTCCGCTGACATGCCGTAACCCTTCAGATTGTTTAAGATAAATGCACCCTCCTCAGGGCGGCTGTCCACTGCCAGAACTTTCAGACCTTCCAATACTTCCAGATCACAGCTCCCCTCTGCATCCTCCTGTGCGATCTGAATCTCTGCCTCTATGGTAAAAACAGTTCCCTGCCCAATATTGCTTTTTACAGATATCTGTCCGCCCATTGCTTCTATTATATTTTTAGCGATGACCAGGCCAAGGCCCGTTCCCTCTATCTGATTCTGTCTGCTGTTGCTCTCCCGTTCAAAGGGCACAAAAATCCTGGTCAGAAATTCTTCGGAAATACCCACCCCTGTATCTGCAACCTCAAACCGAAACGCAGCATAACGGGAGTCTCTCTGAGGCAGCTCACGGATCGTAAATAAGATCTTTCCGCTGGCAGGCGTAAATTTACTTGCATTAGACAAGAGATTTAAAAATACCTGATTGAGGCGCATGGCATCCCCAACAAGATACTCATGCCGGACATTTCTTGTCTCCACCTCAAATGTCTGCTGTCTGGAACGGCACTGGGGCTGCAAAATGGCACAATCCCCCTGTATAAGTTCCGCCAGTGAAAACGGTTCCGAGGTAAGCGTCATCTTGCCGCTCTCGATCTTAGACATATCCAGCACATCATTGATTAAATTCAAAAGATGCTTTGATGAAATATCTATTTTATGCAGGCAATCCTCCACCTTGACCCTGTCTTCCATATTAGCCTCTGCCAGCTTTGTCATTCCCACGATTGCATTCATAGGGGTGCGGATATCATGGGACATATTAGAGAGGAACATACTCTTTGACGCATTCGCGTTTTCAGCCGCAGCTACGGCTGCATTAAGGTTTTCCTGTATCTCCTGTTCCTGGGTAACATCTGTGGCCGCAAAGATATATTTCGTATCTCCCATAAGGTTTACAGGCAGAGCCGTAATTTTTAACCACATCTGTTTATCAAGCAGATCATTGTATATGGGAAACACTTTCATAAGCTTGTCCGTGAGACGCTCTGTAAGAATATTGGAAAACGCTTTATAAAATTCACTCTCATTTTTCCTGTCAGGCTCTGAAAAAGCCTGAGGCATAATACCCAATACGGTTTCAACGTTCTCAAATGCATATTCCACACGGAGGGTCCGGGCGTCAACAATAAAAATGACGGTATCAATGTTCTGTGCAATAGCCTGATAGATATTCCGTATATAATCGTCATAATCCCTGGCTTTTTTATTCCGGTAAAGGACAAAGGCAAACAAAACGGACAGTGAAAATACAACTGCTATGACAATGGCAGCCCCCATATGCGCAGTCATACCCACAATGGCTGTCCCATCCTTTTCCACCATACTCAAAGGGATAACCGTCACAAAATACCATCCTTCCTTTTCCTGAAGCGGGATAAAGGAAAGAAACTGGGGTTCCTCCTCAAAGTCAAAGACAGCCGAGCCTTTTGCGCCGGACTGCAGCGCTTCTATGAACTGATTGACTGCCTCTGTTTTATTGCCTCCGTCCTTTAAGACATCCCTGATATTATCGTATATCTGAAGATAACTGAATCTCAGGGGCGCCAGTACGATCGAGCCGCTGGAATCCAGCACATAGCTGTAGCCCGCGTCGCTGTAAGTGGAACCGCCATATGCATTCTGCAGTGATTCCACCGGGTAGGCTTCATACACACCTCCCACGACCTGTCCGTTTTGATAGACCGGAGTCTGAAACAGCACTTGCCGCCTGCCCAGTTCCCCCAGAAACACATCGGATATCCCCTCTTCTCCCCGCAGTGCCCCTTCAAACAACTCTCTTTTTTCCTGTAATATATCCTCGTGACATCCCGTGTTTAAATAATTCCCCTCCATGTCCGAAACCCAAATACAGGAAGCTTTCCGCCTGTCCTTATATTCTTTCAGAAGGTTCTGACAGGAAAGCACGTCTTTTCCTTCTCCGAGACTGGATGACAAGGACTGCAGTGCCAGCATTTCAGAGTGGATCTTCTCATCCAAGTACTGCGCTTTGCTCACTGTCAGCTCCGTGATATTCTCTGTTGTGGTACTTCGCACCAGATTTCTGATAGAGCGCACACTATTCATGTTCACCCACACTGTAACAGCAATTACCAGAATAAGGCCGGTGCAGATAAGCAGGATCAAAGCTTTGGATATCCGTTGCTCCGCTTTCCTTTTCAAAATGCTTCCTCCTATTGCTTATATTTCTCAAGCTGTTCTTTCTGAATCCTGTTGTATTGGTCCGCAGCCTCCTGGTCTGTCATACCGTCCGCTATAGAAAGACACAACTCACGAACCGTATCCCAACACCCGAACTTCAACTGCATATCTTCTGCCGGGATCTGAACGCCTGACAAATATGTCTCATACGCAGGCCGCATCCGTTCGTTCCCAAGCTCAAACTCAACATTCTCATATACAGGCAGCAGCACATCCCCGTTCTTTACGCTTTCCCGGTAGTAGTCATCGGATAAATAGGTCACAAAATCCAGGGCATCCTCCAGGTATTCACTTTCCGGGTTCACGCAGAGCCTGGATACTACAGAGGTCAATAATACCGTTCCCCCGGGGACCGGCACTCCCTGAACCTGGTAATCAAGCTTAGGATTCGTCTCCTCCACCCAGGGGATATATTCCAGAGGGCCGAAATAGAATGCGGTCCTGCCTGAAGCAAAATCAGGGATATCCTGTTCTCCCGCCCGAAGCGCATCCACCGCTTTTCCGTTCACGCCATCCCCATACCAGCCTTTCTGGACTGCTTCCCGGAACATCCCAAACCCCTCCAGCATATAGTCTCCGATCTGCAGTTCTCCAGTATTCAGCTTCTCTATCTGTTCCGGATGATCTGATGCGTTGTAAAGTTTATACAGTCCGTTGGCTATGGTTGGAACGGCTGTGGCATGCCAGCGGCTGAGGCTTATGGGGGTTTGGCCCTGCTCTTTCATGGTCTCACAGCAGGTGTTAAAATCCTCCAGATCCTTTGGGGGTGTCAGCCCATACTTTTCCAGCACGTCTAAGTTTACATACAAGGCATAGGCTGTCATATTCATGGGGATACAATACGCTATGTCTCCGATCACTGCTTCGGATTTCGCGTTGGCGTTTAATTTTTCAAACGCCGGCAGAGCGGACAGATCGTAAAAATGATCCTTAGAGTAGAGAGGCTTCACACTGTCTTCATTCACAATAAACACATCATCTCCGGCTCCTGCGTCCAGACGCTCTTCCAGATATCTGTCATAGCCGTCTGCTGTGGCAATCCCTTCAAATACTAATTTGGAACTATGCTCCCCATTGTAACGGTCGATCATCTCTCTATAAGATACCGCGCCGCTTGATTTACCTTCTACAGGAGCAAAAAACGTCAGTATCCTCTCCTCCCGCACTTGGCCCGCATCATCCTGCACCGTAACCTGGTTTCCTAAATTATCGGAACCGGCCTGGCATCCGCTCAAAAACCCGGCACACAGAAATGCGGCAGCATAGAGTGAAACCCGTTTACACTTCCTCATGTATGTTCCCCCTAAAATGGTACTTTTCTTAAATTCCAGTATATGTATGTGTTTATTATACAGCTAACTCATTTACTATACAAACGAAATCTACCTGACTGCCGTCAAAGATAAGGAGGACAGTGCAGGCATAAACCCGTCACTGTCCTCCTTATCTTACAGGCATCTCTGTCAACGCCTGATCTCCTCCACAACTGAATCTTTCAAAACCGCTCTAACCGGCATTGCCACTGCCGCCATACTAAGCAGGATATTCACCGCCGTAAGCCCCAAAATAAGCCACACCGATACCTCCTCCTCAGGCAGGACAAAAAGGTAAACCTTCTGCACGGAGGATACCATATCGCGCTAACTGCCTCGGGATTTTCATGCTTTCGGCATGAAAACGCCTCCCGGTACAGTGGCCTGTGTACAGTAACATGGAGTATACTCCATGAAATCCTTCTTTTTGCTTGTTGACATTGGTTTTACAGGCTATGATAGTCTTAATTCATCAAAAGCTGAAACATTCTGTGACGATAAAGGAATGAAAGCGTTACGGATTTTCAGTAAGAATGGAGGAAAAAGATTTATGAACGCAAAAAAGAAAGTAAAGAAAGAGCCTACCTTGTTTCTGGCTCTGACCCCGGTGGTGCTGACTGTCATCATCCTGATCTTTTCCGTGTCTGTGCTGAAGGTGGATGTACAGGTTCCGCTTATTCTCGGTACCTGCATCACAGCCTTTATCGCTATCGTATTTATGGGTTACACCTGGCAGGACCTGGAGGACGGGGCTATTGAATCCCTGAAGAGTATCATGCAGGCCGTCCTGCTGCTGATCATCATCGGCGCTACCATCGGAACCTGGATCGTAGGCGGTATTGTCCCTGCCCTTGTATACTATGGACTGCAGATCCTCACCCCTGCCTTCTTCCTGGTGGCCTGCATGATCCTGTGCAGTATTGTCTCCCTGGCTGCAGGGGGTTCCTGGGCAACTGTGGGAACCATCGGCATTGCGCTTGTGGGAATCGCCAAGGGTCTGGATATCCCCGTAGGTCTGGCAGGGGGTGCCATCATCTCAGGCGCCTACTTCGGTGATAAAATGTCTCCCCTCTCTGACACCACGAACCTGGCTGCTGCCATTGCCGGCGCCAAACTCACGGACCACATCAAACATATGATGTACACCACCGTTCTTGCCTATGGCATCTCCATTGTGGGCTTCGGTGTCATCGGCTTCCGCTTTGCCGGACAGGAACTGGACCATGGTCAGATCAACGGCATTTTAGATGCCCTGGCTTCCAACTATAACATCACCCCCTGGCTGCTTTTGGTCCCGGTCATTGTAATCGTACTCATTGCCCTGAAAGTCCCGGCCATTCCCGGCCTCTTTGCGGGGACCGTGCTTGGGATAATCTGCGGTGTTGTTTTCCAGCACCAGGACTTATCCATTGTTTTCAATGCAGTACAGAACGGTGTCGTGGTTGAGACAGGTCATGCCATGGTAGATGAGCTTCTCACAAGAGGCGGTCTGATGAGCATGATGTGGACGGTTTCCCTGATCATCTGCGCCCTGTCCTTCGGCGGGATCCTGGAGTGCACAGGCATGATGAGCGTCATTGCCAACAAGCTGCTGGAATTTGCCAAGAACACCGGATCACTGGTGCTGGTGACCATTATATCCGCCCTGTTCTGCAATGTTCTTTTGGGCGACCACTGTATCGCCATTGCCATTCCCGGCAGAATGTTCAAGGACGAATACAGAAAGCGGGGACTGGCCCCCAGAAATCTTTCCCGTGTACTGGAGGATGCAGGAACCGTGACTTCTCCTCTTATTCCCTGGAACACCTGCGGTGCCACCATGTCCGGATTTTTAGGGGTACCCACGCTGGCTTATCTGCCGTACTGCTTCTTTAATATCCTTTGTCCCATTGTCTCAGCCATCTTCGGCTTTACAGGGCTGACCATCATGAAACTGGAAGATGACCCGTCCTCAGACCGGTATGTGGAAAAAAAGAAACACCTTGTAAAAGAATAAAAATAGTTTGTTTTCTGGAGGAACCTTATGAAAAAGCTTAACCGGGACCATGTGATCTATACAATGAGCGGACAGCATGCTCCTGTTCTCACCATAAAAGACGGGGAAACCGTCACTGTACATACTTACGACTGTTTCAGGGACAGACTGGTCCCGGAGGACAGTTCCTTTGATTCACTGCGCTTCGACGAACTGAATCCTGCCACCGGCCCCATTTTCGTGGACGGGGCGGAGCCGGGGGATACCCTGAAGGCGGAGATCCTGAAGATTTCCCTGGCTGATATGGGCGTCACGGAAATCGATCCCGACTTTGGCTGCCTTGCCCGCCTGGTAAAAGCTCCTGCCTTCAAGCGTCTCCCCGTAGAAGACGGAAAGATCCGCTTCAGCTCCCGGCTTTCCCTGGACCAAAAGCCTATGATCGGAGTCATCGGTGTGGCCCCCGCCGATGGGGAAATCCCCACGGATACACCGGACACCCACGGGGGCAACATGGACTGCACCCAGATTGGGGAGGGTGCCAGTGTGTATTTTCCCGTATGTGCCAAGGGTGCGCTTTTATCCCTGGGAGACCTGCACGCCTGCATGGGCGATGGGGAGATTGGCGGGTGCGGTGTGGAGATCGCAGGTGAAGTGACCTTAAAACTCACCGTCATTCCCGGCTGCAGGAAGCCCTATCCGGTTGTTGTCACGGACAGCCTGGTCATGGCTGTGGCATCCTGCAAAACAGTGGACCAGGCCTGGGAAAAAGCAGTGGAATACCTGCATGATTATATGGTGACTGAGACGGAGCTGACCTCCGATGAGGCCATTATGCTGCAGTCTATCGCTGCAGACCTGTCCATCTGCCAAACCGTAAATCCCAACAAAACGGTACGCATGTCCATTCCTCTGAAGTATCTGGAGGCATACGGCTACCGACAGAAATAATCTGCTTGCCAAAGCATTTCCCTCTCTTGTATACTAGATGTAACGTAACTTTTCAGTGCTTTCACGGTTACGGTATATCAGCATTTGCAAGGGAGGGATTTTTTTGGAGTATCTGAAGAAAGCAAAGCCTGTGGATGGCCGGAGACAGCAGGATCTGGAGGCTGAAGTACACGCCATTATCAGCGATGTAGCTGTGCGGGGAGACGAGGCTTTGATCGAATATAATACGCAGTTTGACGGAAATACCCGCACCGGTCTGCGTATTTCCCCTGAAGAGATCAGGCGTGCCTATGAACTTACTTCCCCTGCACTGATCGAGGACCTGAAAACCGCAGCACAGCGGCTGGAGGATTTTGCAGTAAAGCAGAAAGCTTCCCTGCACGGGTTTACTGACTATGAGATATCACCCGGCATTTTTCTTGGGCAGAATATCATTCCTGTTGATTCCTGCTGCTGTTATGTCCCCGGCGGCGGATATCCTTTGTATTCCACTGCCCTTATGATGGGCATTACTGCCCGGACAGCCGGCGTGAGAAGGATTGCCATGTGCACGCCTGCCGTCAACGGCACTGACAGTGTTCATCCTTCCACCCTGGTAGCCATGGATATTGCCGGGATCCATGAAATATATGCTCTGAGCGGTGCCCATGCCATTGCGGCGTTTGCATGCGGAACCAAGCAGATCCAGCCTGTTGATATGATCGTAGGCCCGGGCAACCAGTATGTGACTGAAGCCAAACGCCAGTGTTACGGGCGTATCGGCATTGATTTTCTGGCCGGTCCCAGCGAGATCCTGGTGATCGCTGACAGAAACGCCGACCCATCCTGTATCGCTGCAGACCTTCTCTCCGAATCGGAACACGATCCCCAGGCCATCGCCCGCCTGATCACCACGGACAGGGAGCTTGGTCTTGAGGTTATCCGTCAGGTGGAAAAACAGCTTCCCGAGCTGGAGACAGAGGACATCGCATCCGCCTCCTGGAATGCGTGCGGCGAAGTCATACTGGCGGATTCCCTGGAGGATGCCTGCAGGCTTGCCAATGCTTTTGCACCGGAACATCTGGTGCTGCAGTTCGATGACGCTTTGGCATATACGGATCATTTTAAAAATTATGGCTCCCTGTTTATCGGGAAATACTCGGCGGTTGTGTACAGCGACTATGTAAACGGCATCAACCATACCCTTCCCACGGGAAAAGCAGCCCGTTACAGTGGGGGAGTCTGGATCGGCACATTTTCCAGAGTCTGCACAACACAGCGCCTTACAAAAGAGGCGGCGCAGCAGATTTCGGGTCTGGCCTCCCATCTGGCAGAAGGCGAAGGATTTCCCGGTCATGCAAATGCGGCATCTATCCGGATGAAGACATGAGAGGAGCAGCAGAATGCGTTTTGAAAGGGCAATACCCGGATGATTTGCTTCCGTGTATTGCCCTGTTACGTTATTTGCGCAATGCTGCAATATTGTTCTGTCCGTCTATGCGTCTTCTTTTCTGCTCTCGTACATCAAAAGCCGGTTTTCTTTTCCCACTTCCACCGGGCAGTCAATGATCCGCTCCTTTATCAGTGCATATCCGTTTTCTTTCATTTCCTCAAGAAACTGCATCTTATCAAACTGCCTTTCCCCGGCTTTTCCGGAAAAATAGCAGCCTGTTATCTCTGCGTCTCTCTTCAGGTATTTGAATATCTGCCTATGCATAGATTCTCCCCTTGCCTTCTCCCTGTAATTAGAGCTGAAATAGTCGATCAGCAAATCCACGCTTTCCTTTTTCAGGGGGTAATCTCCGCTGCCATCTGCCAGATAAAGGATATCCAGGTCCAGTTTCAGATACTCGATCCTCTCCTTATACATCCTGAGTACCTGGGGGTAACGGTCTGTGATAATAAACAGCACATGGTTCTCTATCTTTCTGAAATGTGTATATAAATAGAAAAATTCGTTGATATCCGTCTCCATAACCACCCTGTCATAGAGCTGCAGCCCGGAAACACGGTGCAGGAGAAAGTTATAGCTCCTCTGCAGCATGGTCACCACGGATGCGGGAAGATCCTTGTATTTTTCACGTTCCAAGTCCGCACCCCCGTCCGCTTCATCCGCCGCACCGGGAGAAAGAACGATCCCATCCCTGATTTCCAGCGCATATCCGCAGGCGCAGGCCAGTTTTCCGTTATAAATATATCTGCTGTTCATCTGCACCTGCTCCACAGCAAACGCCTCCCCGCAGAAAGGACAGCGCAGATATTCCAGAGCCTTCAACGGAACCCCTACCAGAACCTTGTCCCCCGCAGTCTCAATGGTGAAGGATTTTTCTTCCTCCTCTATACGGGCAATTTCATCCTTTATGTTCTCTATGTCCTCACGCAGAGATTTCTTCTTTTTATCCAGAAGGATCAGGTACTCGGCAATCTCCTGGGGTTCTACCCAGTTGGAGGTACGCCTGAGGGACAAAACTTTCTGGATCTCTTTTAACAGGAATCCCATTTCCTTCAGCTTGTGTATCCAGCGGATATCTTCAATGCTGTCCTCACTGAAATCATACAGATTCCCATGCCTTCCGGGAACTAAGAGGCCCAGCTCCATGTAATAGCGGATTGTATCCTGAGATATATGCAGTAATCTTGAAACTTCACCTATTTTGATACAACCTCACCTCTCTTCCCATTTGGCTCGTTGCGCCCATTATATTGGAAACTGCGTTCCCAATCTCTTGCAGTCGCCAAATGTGAGCGAGCTCCCACTTGGCTCGTTGCGCCCATTATATTGGAAACTACGTTCCCAATCTCCTGCAGTCGCCAAATGTGAGCGAGCTCCCACTTGGCTCGTTGCGCCCATTATATCAACAAAAACGGACATTTTCAACGAAATGATTTGTTTTTCCGGGAAAGTGTGATAGAATGTAGCTTGAAACAGCAGCATGTCATTTTGAGTTTATGTATGAACTCTGAATGCGATTGAATTACGGAAAAAAGGGGATTTTTACCATGTATAGTTTTCAGAATGATTACAGTGAAGGAGCGCATCCAAACATACTCAGGGCGCTGGAAACCATCAATTATCACCAGAACAATTCATACGGGCTGGATGAACACAGTGACAATGCAAGGGAATTGATTCAGGAAGCACTTGAGGATTACAGCGTGGACATTCACTTCATCGCCGGCGGGACTCTCACAAACCTGACTTTTATCTCCCACATCCTGCGGCCTTATGAAGCTGTTTTAAGTGCTGATACCGGTCATATCAACACTCACGAGACCGGAGCCATTGAATCTACGGGACATAAGGTTTTTTCCATTCCCACAGATGATGGAAAACTGACACCGGACCTCATCCGCCCAGTCTTAAAACTACATGAGAATGAACACTGGGTGGAACCTCGCCTGGTTTATATATCAAATCCCACAGAAGTGGGTACTGTTTACACCAAAGAAGAACTGGAAACCCTGTACGCCTTCTGCAAACGCCACGACCTGTATCTGTACATGGACGGTGCGCGCCTTTCCATGGCTATGGCTGTGGAGGAGACACACCTGACCTTCCCGGACCTGCCGGATCTATGTGATGCTTTTTACATTGGCGGAACAAAGGTGGGGGCCATGTTCGGAGAAGCTCTGGTGATCGTAAAAGAGGAATTTAAGGATCATTTCCGTTTTAATATGAAACAGCACGGAGCCATCCTGGCAAAAGGCTGGATGATGGGCGTACAGTTTGAAGAACTGTTTAAGGACGGGCTGTATCTGGAACTTGGACGAAAGGGTGTTGCCATGGCTCAGGTCCTGAAGGAC
Source organism: Blautia hominis (assembly GCA_002270465.1). Lineage (GTDB taxonomy): Bacteria > Bacillota > Clostridia > Lachnospirales > Lachnospiraceae > Blautia > Blautia hominis. The sequence goes on along the minus strand of NQOF01000004.1, from coordinate 414,827 downwards.
GTGTTTGAAAAAGCGGACATTCCGCTTCTGGCACCTGCACCTACCAACCAGGTATTTCCTATCTTCCCGGATGCCTTGGCGGAAGCCGTAAATGAAAGATTCCTGACCACCTTCCAGTGTAAGCCTGACGCGGAACATACCTGCCTCAGATTCTGTACTTCCTGGGCGACCAGCGAGGAGGCTGTCAGAGATTTTGCTTCGGAATTTGAGGATTTGGCGGCCAAATTCAACAGGTAATATCCGAACCATAATGTGTTTGAAACTTCATGTAAAGGCATTCCGGAAGATTTTCATCCAGAATGCCTTTTCTTTGTACAGGAGATCCACTATGAAGATCCATCCAGCGGTTAATGATAACTTAAAAGAGCGGGCCGCTCACGGAAGCCATGAATTTCCCATTCAGGTATACCAGGACATGGAATACTGCGAGAACGGCCTGATCCTCTACAATCACTGGCATGAGGAGGCCGAAATTCTTTTTGTGACGGACGGCATAATGGAACTGGTGGTAGACGGGATTTCAATTCTTGCGGGAAAAGATACGGTTGTCCTCATACCGCCAAATCAGCTTCACGTTGCCTATCAGTACAGGAACCAAAAATGCCGTTTTTCCTCCATCGTGTTCCATCCTGACTTTATTTCCAGCAAAAATCAGGACATTATCCAGGCCGAACAGTTAAGTCCTTTCTTTGAGAACAGTTTTGTCTCCTCCTATGTCATGTATGGCACAGATTTAAAATGTGAAGCTGTACAGCATCTCCTCAGAGAACTGACAAAAAGCTATTTTGCCTCCCACCCTTACCGTGAGCTATTGATCAAGGGATATCTTTACCAGATTTTGTTCCACCTTCTGATCAAAGAAGAAAAACATAATGTCAAATCCACCTCTGACTACATAAATGAGGAACGGAAAAAGAAGATTTTAAGATACATTGACGAAAACTACCAGAATCCCTTAAACCTTGACGCACTTGCCGGTTCCGTCTCCCTGAGCCGGGAGCAGTTCTGCCGTTTTTTCAAGAAGTCCTTCCGCTCCACCCCCATTTCCTACTTAAACCGCTACCGCCTGAACCGCTCCATGGCACTGTTAAGGGAAACCAGTCTTCCGGTCATTGATATTGCCATTGCTGTGGGATTTGACAGCAGCAACTACTTTGCCATCTCTTTCAGAAAGGCCACGGGAATGACGCCCAGCCAATTCAGAAACATGACATGATTTTAATATGATCTGACATCATCCTAGATGTTTTTTTCCTCTGATAATCTTATAATACTGGAAAATGCACGGCGGCCGGCAGTGTCCGGCTCCCAGACTTTTATTCATCTATTTACAGGAGGAAAATTATGTCATTCTTTACCCAAGGCGAAAACTATATTGAATACCACAATGCAGGTGAAACCCTCCGCATTATGGCATGGGGCCGGAACAGCCTCCGAGTGGTGTCTGTCCCCTCAGGCCCTCTTGACCTGGCCTGCAGTGCCCTGAAAGAACAGGCACCGTCAGATACTCAGATTCAGGCAGATGAGGAGACCGCCACGATCACAAACGGCAGGATCTCAGCGCTCATTGATACCAGGGGCTGGAACAGCGCAGCGGTTGTGACCTTCTTCAATGACAAGAAAGAAATACTGCTCAAGGAAATGGACGGCGGCGGCGCCCTGAACCGCAAAGCCCGGAAGTTCTCCCCTTATATCGGCGGTGATTTCCGTCTGAAAGTCTCCTTTGAAGCCAACAAGGACGAGAAGATCTACGGCATGGGCCAGTATCAGCAGGACATCCTGGATCTGAAAGGCTGCAACATAGAGCTGGCACACAGAAACTCCCAGGCGTCCATCCCCTTCTATGTATCCAGCAAAGGCTACGGATTTTTCTGGCACAATCCTGCCATCGGAAGCGTATCCTTCGGCAAAAATGTGACAGAGTGGAGAGCTGACAGCACGAAAAAAATGGACTACTGGATCACAGCGGGCGACACACCTGCCCAGATTGAATCTCAGTACAGCCAGGTAACGGGAAGGGCTCCCATGATGCCGGAATACGGGCTGGGCTTCTGGCAGTGCAAGCTGCGCTACTACAACCAGGAACAGGTGTTGTCCGTTGCCAGAGAGTACCACCGCCGCGGCATTCCCGTGGACGTTTTTGTGGTGGATTATTATCACTGGCCGCGCTGCGGGGATTACCGCTTTGATGAGCATTTCTTCCCTGACCCCAAGGCGATGGCAGAGGAACTGCGCTCTTATGGCATGGAACTCATGGTGTCCGTATGGCCCCAGATTGACTGGCGCAGTGAGAACTTTAATGAGATGCACCAGAAAGGACTTCTGGTACAGACAGAACACGGCCTGAACGTACAGATGGATTTCCATGGCAACAATGTCTTCTATGATGCCACCAACCCGGAAGCCAGAGAATATGTCTGGAATAAATGCAAAAAGAATTACGGGGAAAATGGGATCAAGCTTTTCTGGCTGGATGAAGCGGAACCGGAGTTCACCACCTATGATTACGAAAACTACCGTTATTATGCCGGAAGCGTTATGCAGCAGGGAAATATCTATCCCCGGGAATACGCCCGCGGTTTCTATGAAGGACAAAAAGAAAACGGGCAGGAGGATGTTCTGAACCTGGTGCGCTGTGCCTGGGCAGGAAGCCAGCAGTACGGGGCTTTGATCTGGTCAGGGGACATTCACTCCACTTATCAGGATTTCCGCAACCAGATCGTGGCAGGCCTGCAGATGGGTCTTTCCGGAATCCCCTGGTGGACCACAGATATCGGAGGCTTCCATGGCGGCAATATTTATGACAAGGACTTCCAGGAACTGCTGATCCGCTGGTTCCAGTTCGGTGCTTTTTGTCCTGTGATGCGTCTTCACGGCAGCCGCCTTCCGCGCACGCCCCTCTACAAAGCAGACGGGGAGGAGACAGAAGGCACAGGCGCTGACAATGAGATCTGGAGCTATGGGGAAGAAAATTATCAGATCATGAAGAAGTTCATTGAAATCCGTGAGATGATGCGGGATTATACCAGAAGCCTTATGGAGGAAACACACAAAACAGGTGCTCCTGTTATGCGCACTATGTTCTACGAATTCCCGGAGGACTTAAATACCTGGGAACTGGATACCCAGTATATGTACGGACCTGACATCCTGGCAGCCCCTATTGTGGAACCACATACCTTCAAAAGAAAGGTTTATCTGCCTGAGGGAAGCACCTGGACCAATGTCCATACCGGTCAGATCTTAAACGGCGGACAGTGGACAGAAGCAGAGGCTCCTATTGACTCCATGCCTGTATTTTTAAGGGACGGCAGACAGGAATATCTGATCCATACTATTTGACAGAAAATTAAATGTTGACATTTCTTTCCTGCCGCTATATGATTATGGCAGGAAATACCTGAAAACAATTGAATACGCAAGGGGAGCTGACGCGTCGGCTGAGAGGAAATACGAACGGATTTCGACCCTGGAACCTGATACGGATAATGCCGGCGTAGGAAGCGAACCAGAAGTTTATGTATATTTGGTGCATCCCATCCGGGGTGCACTTTTTTTCTAAAAAGCCCCCTCTATAAACATCTAAAGCCCATAACCGGCCGCTTATCCCCGTATCATTCACAGAAAGGAGAGTTTCATGCAGTACACAACACAGATGGACGCTGCCAGAAAAGGAATCATCACCAGTGAGATGGAAGCAGCGGCAAAAAAGGAACAGATGGATGTACATGAACTTATGGCCCTCATGGCCAAAGGCCAGGCCATCATTCCCTGCAACAAAAGACACACTTCCCTGGAGCCAAACGCCATCGGCTCCATGCTCAGAACAAAGATCAATGTAAACCTGGGCATTTCCAGGGACTGCAAGGACATGGATATGGAGATTGAAAAAGTCAATAACGCGGTAAAAATGGGGGCAGAATCCATCATGGACCTCAGCTCCTACGGTGACACCCGCACCTTCCGCAGACGGCTGACAACAGAATGTCCCGCCATCATTGGAACAGTCCCCATCTATGATGCTGTGGTCTACTATCACAAACCCTTAAAGGAGATCACATCACAGCAGTGGCTGGATATTGTGCGCATGCATGCGGAGGACGGCGTAGACTTTATGACCATCCACTGCGGCATCAACAAAGAAACTGCAGGCAGATTCAAACGCAATAAACGTCTCACCAATATCGTCTCCCGAGGCGGTTCCATTATCTTTGCCTGGATGGAAATGACAGGCCAGGAAAACCCTTTCTACGAACACTATGATGAAATCCTGGATATCTGCCGGGAATACGACATCACCATGAGTCTGGGGGATGCCTGCCGCCCAGGATGCATACAGGATGCCTCTGATATCTCTCAGATCGAGGAGCTGATCACCTTAGGGGAACTGACAAAACGCGCCTGGGAAAAGGACGTTCAGGTTATGGTGGAAGGTCCCGGACATATGCCTCTGGATCAGATTGCGGCAAACATGAAGATTCAGCAGACACTCTGTCAGGGCGCCCCCTTCTATGTTCTGGGGCCTTTGGTAACAGACATTGCCCCTGGCTATGACCATATCACTGCTGCCATCGGCGGCGCCATCGCGGCCACTTATGGAGCTTCCTTTCTGTGCTATGTGACCCCGGCGGAACATCTGCGCCTGCCTAACCTGGATGATGTTAAGGAGGGCATTATCGCTTCCCGCATAGCAGCCCACGCAGCCGATATTGCAAAGGGAGTGAAAGGTGCTGCCGACTGGGACAATAAGATGAGCGCTGCCCGCAAGAGACTGGACTGGGAAGAGATGTTCCGGCTCTGTCTGGCCCCGGAAAAAGCCAGACGCTACCGGGCGGAGGCCAAACCGGAAAAAGAGGATACCTGCAGCATGTGCGGCAATTTCTGTGCTGTGAAGAACATGAACCGGATCCTGGAAGGTGAGATCGTGAATATTTATGATGAATGACAAGCCCGGAAATGCACACAAGGATTCCATGTCCGCTGACCATTGGGTGCTTTTTGAAGTAAAAGCAGCACATACATAAAAGAGGTATATGAAATGATAAAGATTAACGGAAATGCAATACACCCTTCTGACCCCTGTACAGTAGAAACACTTCTTTTGGAACAGGGATATTCCCTGCAGCGCATCGCCGTGGAGCGAAACGGCGAAATCCTTCCCAAAAGCCGTTATGCTGACACCCCTGTGCAGGACGGCGATGCGTATGAAATCGTCAGTTTTGTAGGAGGCGGCTGAATTGGAAGACAAACATACCATACTGACAAAATCTGAGATCGATCAGGTTTTGATAAAACGCCACACCCTTCCTGTACATAAGAAGATCAGGCAGGCCGGGGCTGCCATTGCGGGCCTTGGGGGACTGGGCTCCAATGTGGCTGTCATGCTGGCGCGGGCCGGGATCGGAAGTCTTCATCTGATTGATTTTGACAGAGTAGAACCGAGCAACCTAAACCGCCAGATTTACAAAATGAAGCACCTGGGAGACTACAAAACAGACGCATTGAGGGAAGAGATCTCAGAGATCAATCCCTACATTTCCGTCCGCACAGATACGGTGAAACTGACGCCTGACAATACAGGTGTCATACTTGCAGATGACAGGATCATCTGCGAAGCATTTGACAGGGCGGAAAGCAAAGCCATGCTGATCAATCATCTGCTGGAACACCGTCCGGATGCTGCCATAGTATCCGGCTCCGGCATGGCCGGTTATGGAAGCAGCAATGCCATACACACGCAGCAAAGAATGAAGAACCTGTATCTCTGCGGGGACGGCACCAGCGATATCGCCTCCGGTATAGGCCTGATGGCGCCCAGAGTCGCACTCTGCGCAGCACATCAGGCAAATATGATACTGAGACTTATTCTTGGAGAAAAGGACGTATAGAAAAGAGGTTAATAACACCATGAAAGATGACAAATTGATATTGGGAGGACACGAATTCCACTCCCGTTTTATCCTGGGTTCCGGTAAATACAACCCGGAACTGATTCGCGCAGCCATAGAAAATGCCGGGGCCGAGATCATCACTCTGGCCGTGCGCAGAGCCAACAGCGGTACTGACAGTATACTGGAACATATCCCGGAAGGTGTAACCCTCCTCCCCAATACCTCCGGGGCCAGAACCGCCCAGGAAGCAGTGAGGATCGCACGTCTGGCCAGGGAACTGGGCTGCGGGGATTTTGTTAAGGTTGAAGTCATCCGTGACTCCAAATATCTGCTTCCTGACAACCAGGAAACCATTCGGGCCACAGAGATACTTGCAAAAGAGGGCTTTATCGTCATGCCTTATATGTATCCCGATCTAAACGCTGCCAGAGACCTGGCAAATGCGGGAGCCTCCTGTATTATGCCTCTGGGTGCGCCCATCGGCACCAACAAGGGCTTGTGCACAAAGGAATTTATCAAAATATTGATTCAGGAGATTGACCTTCCCATTATTGTGGACGCAGGGATCGGCCGCCCCTCCCAGGCATGTGAGGCTATGGAAATGGGCGCTGCCGCGGTTATGGCAAATACGGCCATTGCAACGGCTGGCGATATACCGGATATGGCGGAGGCTTTTAAAAAGGCGGTTGAAGCAGGACGCACGGCTTATCTCTCGGGCCTTGGGCGCATTGTAAACGGCAGAGCCAGTGCCTCCTCTCCGCTTACAGGATTTCTGGAACAATAGGGAGGATTCAAAATGACTGCAAAAAGAACGAATCATATGGAATATATGGAGGGCATGGAAGCTCTGGATTCTGATGTGATGGACAAGGTTATCCGGGACATGAACTGCTATGACTACAATGCTTTTTCAAAATCCCATGTGCTGGCTGCCCTGTCTCATGATATCCGTACACCCAGCGATTTCGCTGCGCTTTTGGCCCCTGCCGCTGAACCTTTGCTGGAGGAGATGGCACAGGCTGCGCAGGCTGAGACAAGGAAGCATTTTGGTAACTGTGTGAATCTGTTTACACCCCTTTATATTTCTAATCACTGTGAAAATCACTGTATTTACTGCGGGTTTAACTGCCATAACCATATCCGCAGGGCAAGACTGAACGCGGAAGAAATCGAGATGGAAATGGCGGCCATTGCCAAAACAGGACTGGAAGAGATCCTTATACTGGTAGGCGAAAGCCGTGCCAAAAGTGATGTGGAGTATCTGGGGGAAGCTTGCAGGATAGCAAGAAAACACTTTAAAATGGTTGGGCTGGAGGTTTATCCCATGAATAGCCATGAGTATGCCTATCTTCACAAATGCGGCGCAGATTATGTGACGGTATTCCAGGAAACCTACAATTCTGATAAATACGAGACTCTGCATCTGGCCGGGCATAAACGGATCTTCCCCTATCGTTTCCACGCACAGGAGCGTGCATTAAAAGGCGGTATGAGGGGCGTTGCCTTTGGAGCCCTTCTGGGGCTAGATGATTTCAGAAAGGATGCGTTTGCCACAGGGATGCATGCGTGGTATCTGCAGAGGAAGTACCCTCAGGCTGAGATTGCGTTTTCATGTCCCAGACTCCGGCCCATCATAAATAATGATAAGATCAACCCAAAAGATGTACATGAACCTCAGTTACTTCAGGTGATCATGGCTTACAGGCTTTTTATGCCCTTTGCAGGGATCACCATATCCACAAGGGAGCGGGCTGGGTTCCGTGATAAGGTTATCACCATAGCGGCCACGAAGATTTCCGCAGGTGTCAGCACAGGTGTGGGAAGCCATGTGGAGGAGCTGGAAGATAAAGGGGACGATCAGTTTGAGATTTCTGATGACAGAGGCGTTCGGGAGGTTTATCAGTCGGTTCTGGAACAGGGGATGCAGCCGGTGATGAATGATTATGTGTTTGTTTAGAAGGGGGGGGACGGAAGCAGTGGAGGCGGCGGGCAGGGGGGAGGTGTATGTTTGGGGCCGCTCGACGTTCCAGAACCTGTGAACTAACCTCTAACTGCAACTAAGACGCTCACCAGCGGGTTCGCGCCTAAGTTTCCGTAAGAGGTGGATTTCACAGAACCTTCCACTTAACCTCGCTGCCCCAAACATACACCTCCCCCCTGCCCGCCGCCTCCACTGCTTCCTGGTTTTCTCTGCCGGTAAGTTTTGATAGGGAGGATTGGCTGGCGTATAGATAGGTGCTTTTGAAGGTCAAATATTAGTGTTGGGAATTTTGTTTAGTTCGGGTTTTGGGGATGAGATGATGGAAAAATATGGGAATAAGATGATGGGGCGGTTATATAGTGGGGTTCCGTATGGGAAAATGCTTGCGGTGACGAGTCGGGGGCTTTGTGAGGGGGACTTTTTGGAGAGGGTTGAGAAGATTGCGGCGAAAGGGCCGAGAGGAATTTTGCTGAGGGAGAAGGATTTGGATGCCGGGGAATATGTGGAGCTGGCAAGGAGGGTTTTGGAAATTTGCAGGAGGTATGGGACTGCCTGTATTTTGCATTCCTGGCCGGAGGCTGCACGGGAGCTGGGGTGTTCGGGGATCCATCTGTCTTTTGGACAATTCCTTAAGGAGGTTGAGGAGGGAAATTTATTGGAGGGCTTTGGGATGATCGGCGTGTCGGTCCATTCTGCAGAGGAAGCTGTTATGGCGGAAAGGATGGGGGCCGGTTATGTGACGGCAGGACATGTGTTTTTGACGGAGTGTAAAAAGGGACTTCCTGCAAGAGGACTTCCTTTTTTGAGGAGTGTCTGTGAATCTGTCCGAATACCTGTTTATGCTATTGGCGGGATCACTCCTAATCGTGTGAATGATGTGCTTGATGCGGGGGCAGCCGGGTTTTGTGTTATGTCCGGGATCATGCACGGCTCACTTTGGGGGTTTTCCGAAAAGTGAGCCGCGCAGTCTGAGGTTTTATCCGTTCAGGTTTTCTTTTAGAAATCTTTTTACATTACCGCCCAGGATTTTTTCTGTTTGGGTGTATGTAAAGCCGTGTTTTTCCATCTGTTCTGCCAGAAGCGGTATCCGGCTACAGTCGGAGATTTCAGGCAGTTCTAAGATGCCGTCGAAATCGCTTCCCAGGCCAAGGCAATCTATTCCGCCGATGTTAGTGATGTAGTCTGCCATCTGTATGATTTCTTCCACTGTAGTGCCGGCCTCGCCCGGCTTCCAGCCGGGGCGCATGAAGGAGACGGCATAGTTCAGACCCATGACGCCGCCCCGGTTGGACAGGGTGCGGATCATATCGTCTGTCAGGTTTCTGGCAGAGGCTTTTACCAGACCTCTTGCGTTGGAGTGGCTGGCAAGGAAAGGACGGGTGGAGTATTTTACCACATCCCAAAATCCGCCGTCTGACAGGTGGGATACATCCACCAGTATGTGTAAGTGTTCCAGTTCTTCCAGGAACTGAATGCCTTTTTCCTTTAGTCCGCGGTTGTCACCCCAGCTCCAAATTTCCTGGGTAAAGGGGTTGCCCATGCAGTTTGGAAAGCCAAAATCATTCTCATAGTTCCAGGTAAGTGTAGCCATTCTGACGCCCTGTTCGTGAAACCACTTGAGGGTATCTGTGGATTCCTGGTATATGGCCCCTTCTTCAAGGGAAAGCAGTGCTGACATCCTGCCCGCCTTTTCGTTGGCTTCCAGCTCGCTGTAACTTGTGATCTGAGAGATCAGGTCCGGATTTTGGTCCATCTCCCGCTGAAAGACTTTCAGGATTTCTTTTGCTGCCCCTGCTGCGTCCGGTTCTTCCTCCCAGTTGACGTAGATGGCAAAGGTCTGCATGGTATAACCGCTCTTTTTCATTTTTTCCAGGTCCACACTCAGTGAATTACGGCGGAGGGAAGTGTGTTGTCCCTCATTTTCTAAATGACGAATTTTGCTGATGGTGTCGCAGTGCATGTCTATGATCTGCATAAAAAAACTCCGTTTCTATTGTATTATAAAAATATAAATATCTTTTGTTACCAATATATTATGAAACTGAACGATATAGTAAGAAAGTGCGCCTCCATTGATTGGAAACACACTTCCCTTTACTTTGTTATACTGTTTGATTTTTAAATTACAGCAGGTCTGTGCATTTAATGAACAGGCTATTTTACATTAATACAGGAACACCGCCACCCCATAAGCCGGCAGCGGATAAGCAAAGGAAAAGTCCCTTCCATCGCATTCCTTCTTCACTGCCTTATAAACAGTCTGCTCCACCGGCGTATCTCCGCCGAATCTGGGGTCTTTGCTGTTCAGGATCAGTTTATACTGTTTCCTCTTCGGCACCCCAACCCGGTAATCCTCTCTGGCAACCGGTGTGTAGTTGATGACAAACAGCAGATTATTCCTTCCGGTAGGAGACTTTCTCACAAAGCTGAAGATGCTTCTCGCCGCATCATCCGCGTTGATCCACTCGAACCCTTCCTGGTTATCATCATTTGCGTAAAGAGCAGGGTATTTCTTATATAAGGTAAGCAATTCTTTCACATAAGCCTGAAGCTGCTGGTGTTCCGGCTCTGCCAGCAGGAACCAGTCAAGCTCCCTGGCCTCGCTCCACTCCTGGAACTGGCCGAATTCCTGTCCCATGAACAGCAGTTTTTTGCCCGGATGACCGAACATATAGCTGTATCCGGCCTTCAGGTTCTCAAACTTGTCCTGCCCAAGCCCAGGCATCTTGTTGATCATGGAACATTTCAGATGCACGACTTCATCATGAGACAATACAAGGACGTAGTTCTCACTGTAGGCGTAACTCATGGAGAACGTCATCTTATGGTGATTATATTTGCGGAAATATGGGTCGAGTTTCATATATTCCAGGAAATCGTGCATCCATCCCATATTCCATTTTAAGCTGAATCCCAATCCGCCTTCCTCAGCCTTTCCGGTTACCATAGGCCAGGCTGTGGATTCCTCCGCGATCATGACTGTGCCTTTGTTTTTCCCAAGGACCACAGAGTTCAAATGTTTGAAAAACTCAATCGCCTCCAGGTTCTTGTTTTCCCCGTATTTGTTTGGTATCCACTGCCCTGCATCTCTTCCGTAGTCCAGGTACAGCATGGAGGCTACAGCGTCCACACGGAGTCCGTCAATGTGGTATTCCTGGATCCAGAACAGCGCGTTGGCGATCAGGAAATTCTTCACTTCATTTTTGCCGTAATCAAAAACTTTTGTCCCCCAGTCCGGATGCTCGCCTTTTCTGGGGTCTGCATACTCATATGTGGGGGTTCCGTCAAAGTCAGCCAGCCCATGGGCGTCCTTTGGGAAATGGGCCGGCACCCAGTCAAGGATCACACCGATTTTATTCTTATGCATGTAATTTACAAAATACTGGAAATCTTCAGGCGTTCCGTACCGGGACGTAGGGGCATAATACCCTGTTACCTGGTATCCCCAGGAACCGTCATAGGGATGTTCCGCTATGCCCATCAGCTCCACATGGGTGTACCCCATCTCTTTGATATAGTCTGCCAGAGAATGGGCCAGCTCCCTGTAGTTATAGAATCCGTCCTCATCCCGGTCATTGATCGGATGTTTCTTCCAGGAACCCGGATGCAGCTCATAGATAGACATGGCATCCTTCTTCTCATTGAATTCCAGGCGTTTTTTCATCCAGACGGAATCACCCCATTTGAATTTGGAAATGTCATATACACAGGAGGCTGTACCGGGGCGGTGCTCCGCATAGTTGGCATAAGGGTCCGCCTTGAAGAGCAGCTTGCCCTTGTATGTGGTAATGCAGAATTTGTACAGGTCACCCTCCCGCACTTTTGGTACAAAGAGCTGGTAAATACCCATATCATTGTCACATTTCATCACATTTTTGTCGGGGTCCCATTTGTTGAAATCTCCCACAACCGATACCGATTCGGCGTGAGGTGCCCAGACGGCGAAATATACGCCGTCTTTGCCCCGCTGTGTTGTGGGATGTGCACCCATCAGCTTATAGATTTCATAATGTGTTCCTTCTCCGAATAAATAGCGGTCCATCTCCGAGAATTTCATTGTTTTTCTTTTAGCCATAAGTCCTTCCCCTTTGTTTTCCTCTGATTTTACAGCACTTTAATCCCGCTGTAGGATTTCCGTAACAGTTCAGACAGGTCTGCGCATTTACTGCGCTGACCGTATGAAAAAGTAGTGCCGGCTTTATCCAGCCCATCGCGAAGCGATTTTTAATGGCTGGATGCGTAACGGTTCAGCTTGCCTAACTGTTACGGATTTCAAGCAGGACACTGCCTGCTGCTTCTATTGTAAAATTCAGTCTGCCGTTCTCCGGCACTGCTTCCTCCTGCGTTAAAAGGTTTACATAAGTTTTATTATCCATTGGCACCGGAACACTGATCTGTGCCGGGTTCTCATCATTGTTCACGGCAATGATAAGCCCTTCCTCCTCCGTAAATCTGGCAAAGGAAAACTGTCTATTGGTAAGCAGCAGCTCCCTGTATCTGCCTTCTGCAAGGCAGGTTTTATATTTCTCGTGTATTTCCCCAAGTGTCTTGACCCACAACATGATCTTGGAATCTTTCTGCTCGTTCAGGGCTTCCTCAATATCTACAGCAGGTCTGAGCGCGTCGTCCCCGCCATTATTCTTGCTGCCCTCAATTCCCCATTCGGAACCATAATAGACGGAGGGGATCCCTGGAAGCATATACAGAAGCGTATAAATAGGGAAAATGTGCTCCTTCACGTTAATCTTACTGTAAATACGGTCCACATCGTGATTGTCAACAAAGGAATAAAGCTTCATCCCCCTGTAGATACCGCCGTTTTCCTCAAATTCCCTTCTTATGGTATGGGCAATCTCAAAATAGTTATGGTCATTGTGACCCGAATAAATACCTTTGTGCAGTTCATAGTTCGTGACACTGTGCAGCATGTTCTGCCCATTCTGGATGTAGCGGCTGTAATCTCCGTGAATGACTTCCCCCATAAGCCAGAAGTCCTCTTTTTTCTCCCCTGTGCGTCTTCGCATATCCTCCATGAAGCCAAAGTCCAGACAGTCCGCACAGTCCAGCCGGATGCCGTCTATATCAAACGTATCGATCCAGTGATCGATCACATCCAGAAGGTATCCCTTCACCTCAGGATTCTGCAGGTTCAAGTTCACCAGCTCAAAACAGTTTCTCCATGCCTCATAGGAAAATCCGTCGTTATAGGGATTGTTTCCTCCAAAATTGATGCCCTTATACCATCCGCAGTAGGGGGAACCTTCCCGGTTCTGTTGAATATCCCGGAAGGCAAAAAATTCTCTTCCCGTGTGGTTGAACACACCGTCCACCACAACTTTGATCCCCATAGCGTGGGCCTTCTCCACGAACCGGGCAAAATCCCCGTTGTCCCCAAGCCTCTGGTCCACGGACTTATAATCCTTGGTGTCATACCCATGGGTGGTTGACTCAAAAAGCGGTCCGATATAGATAGCTGTTGCTTTGATATCCGCAAGATGCGGCAGCCATTTTTCCAGCTCCTCGAAACGGTGTACAACGCCTTCCTCTTTATTCACCCTGGGGGCGCCCGTCATCCCGATAGGGTACATATGGTAAAATACTGCCTCTTCATACCATTTTGCCATTTTGTTTCCTCCTTTTCCGGCTCTGCTTCATGCTGCAGGCCCAGACAAACCATGCAGGAACGCCATTTCCTTACTACGAATATATTCCATACATAAACTGATGCACGATCTCATATGTGGTCTCATCAGAAATTTCAAACCTTTCATCCTCGGAAAGTCCGTAGCTCACTGTCATAATATGATGGTTGAGCACACCTGTAAATCCCACGGCAAATAATTCCTGCCGCCCCCGCATGTTTCCCAATTGGGAGGACGCATCCTCAAAAATCTTAACAATGATCTTATAATACCGCTCAATAAGAGGTGAAACCGTTTTATAGGCTTCATTTTCCCTGCCGGAATAAAACAGAGACAGCATGAATAAATAGAATTTCTGGTTGGACGCAGCATAGTCAAAAAAGGTACGTGCTGCCTGATAAAGCACCCCCGGCAGACTCTCCCCCGGCTTTGCAATATCAAGGAGCCTGCTCTCAAACTCCTGGTATCCCGCCTCCAGCAGATTCTGCAAAAGTCCCAGCTTGCTTCCAAAATAGTAATATAAAGTTGGCTTTGATATCCCTGCCTTATCCACGATTTCCTGAACGCCTACCGCGTCATATCCCTTGGCATAAAACAGATCAAGCGCTGACTTTAAGATCAATTCTTTATTATCCATAACTGCCTCCCGGCTGTCCTGCATTGTATCTATCTTTTGTTTTTTTATTTTCCATCATTTGTTCTGCCTATTATTATACCAATCGGTATACAAAAAATCAAGAGGGTGTTGTAAAATCCATATTTTACAATACCCTCCTGTGAACAGATGGCATTTATTCTGTTATCCCTTCCAGTACATCCTCTTTCAGCCTCTCACACGCTGCAAGGATCTCCTTGATCTGCTCTCCTGTGATCCCGTCAATATGGATCCCGCAGGTGCATACTGCAGACGCCTTAGCTTTTACGGCAGCCGCCTCCGAAAACCTCCGGGCGATCTCCTCATCCTTATGCCCCATACAGCTGAGCACCGACGTGGTGGCACTGATCCCCCGGCCTGTAAGACTGGGCCTGGCTGCCGACAAAGTAGTGCAGCCAATATGCCCTGCCTCCTCATCCTGCAGTGTCACCGCATAGTCCCTGCCCATCCGGATCACATCACACCTTATGGTGATGCCGCATACTTGTGTTCTATATACTTTATGCATCTTTATTTACCTCTGCTCATCTTTTTTTCCTCCGGTACCATCCCATGGCCGGAACCCTTCCTGCCTAAGCCCAAACTGCAGCAGGATCTTTCCCGTTATATGGCTGATCTGATCCTCTATTGTCTCCGGATGGTTGTAAAAGGTCAGGACCGGAGGCACGATGACACATCCCAGATCGGATGCATGCAGCAAATTTCTCAGGTGCACTTTTCCAAAAGGCATCTCCCTCGGCACAAGTACCACTTTCCTTCCCTCTTTCAGGCACACATCCGCGGACCTCTGAATGAGATCATCCGCATACCCGCAGACGATCCCGGCCAGGGATTTCATACTGCAGGGCATGATGATCATCCCATCTGTAACAAAAGAACCGCTTGCTATAGAGGCAGCCTGATTTTTGTTGTCATGTACATGATCAGCCAGATTTAAAAGCGTTGAAAGGGGCAGGCCGGTTTCCAGCTCCCATGTTTTTCTGGCTCCCTCCGACACTACCAGATGCACCTCACAGTTATCCACGCTTTTCAATGCCTTTAAAAGATACCTGCTCATGATCACACCGCTGGCTCCTGTGACACCTACCACGATCCTCATATGTCTGCCGCCTCATTTCTTATGATATCTGCTGTTTCACTCATTTGGAAGGACTCCTTTCCATTTCAGAGGGTCTGCCTCCATAAACCGCGCACGGACAAACCTTTCCTTCTGGTCAAACGGTACCGTACAGTCAAAAATAGTCTTGCAGGCAATTCCATGATCACGGATTCCGGCAGAGCAGGAAGGGTCATTGGAGGGGTCTAAGGGATGGCATCTGACACCGGGAATGGTGATAATATCCGCGTCCCCCTGAAAACGTGTATTCATAGCCCAGAGTACGTCATTCATGTCAAAACAGTCCACATCCTCATCCACCAGAAATACATGTTTCAGCTCACTGAACGCGGAAAACGCCAGCAGTGCCGCCTGGCGCTGGCGGCCTTCATCGCTGGGCACGGACTTTTTGATCTGCAGTACCGCCATATATTTTCCTCCGCCTGAAGATGCACAGTATACATTCTGCAGCTTCCCGGGCATGGCTCTTTCCACCATCCCATATATACTTGCCTCGGTGGGGATACCTGCCATAGATACATGCTCCTCGCTCGGACCGATACAAGTCTGCATAATAGGGTTTTCCCTGTGTGTCACTGCCGTCACCTTGATCATCCAGCACTGGTCACTGGCAGGTCCTGTGTAGCCTGGAAATTCTGGCATGGCATATCCTGTATCCGTATTCTGGTCTTCCCTCACCCGCACATGCGGCAGGATCTCACCCTCGATCACATACTCCGCATTGGCAATGGCCCGCTCCTCTACAGTCAGGCACCGGCAGAGTTTTACCGGTTCTCCTCTGAGGGCTCCGGCCACTGCCAGTTCATCATAGCCCATGGGCGTTGTGGGCGGCTCAAAACAGGAGCCTATTTCAATGGCCGGGTCCACGCCTATGCTGATGGATATGGGCAGTTTCTGCCCCAGTTCTTCCGCCCGCTCCGCCATGGCTCCGATATGGCGGGCACCCGGTGTAAAGAATATGGAGAGTTCATCCCTGCTCTGGATACAGAGCCTGTGGATCGTCACATCACTGAAACCGGTGTCCGGATGTGTAGCGTAACACATTCCCATTGTTATGTACGGTCCCCCGTCATCCGGCGTATTGGTCGGCGCGGGAACCAGTTTATATAGATCAAAATCCGGGTCAGAGGCACGGTGCACCACCTGCTGGCATGGTGCCGGTTCCTGTATCAGCACTGGGGGGATGGGATTTTCCGCGCTTTTGCAGAGCACTTTTCCCAGGTCTTCGGGCCTGCAGTCCAGCAAAACGGCAGCTCTTTTTCTGCTGGCAAGCACCCCGACAGCCACTCTGGCACCGGGATGTCCCAACACATTGCCAAATATCATAGCCGGTCCCTCTTTTGTAGGACGCATGACCGTTCCGCCTGCACCTACATACCTGTATACCCCTGACAATTCTGCCATTGGCTCCACTTCCACATCCGTCTCCATAAGCTGTCCCGGCATGGTCCTCAGTAAATCCAGCGCACTTCTCAAATCTGTTACTTTATTCGGCATCTTAGTTTCCTCCTGTATTCCTTTTCCTATCGCAAAAACGGCTGAGTGTATTGCCTGGCCGTAAAATCTTTTATTGCCTGATCCGCTTATGAGTCTATCAATTTCAGCGCACGGAATCAATTCGATTTCCCGGATCATTCATTCCAAACAGGAATCAAATACAGGGCATAAAATGAAGAAACCTCCGGGATACAGAAAAAGGTCCCCGGGATTTCCTCCCAAGAACCTTTCAAACGATCATATACCAAACAGTTTTCCTGCATTTTCCCTGGTGACATCCACCACCGTCTCATAGGAGACACCTTTGATCGCTGCGATCTCCTCCGCCACATAAGTCAGATACGCAGAGCAGTTTCTATGTCTCCTGTACGGCTCCGGAGCCAGATACGGGGCATCTGTCTCCAGCAGCAGATATTCCAGTGGTGCGTACGCTACCACGTCCTTCAGCCGTTTCCCGTTCTTGAAGGTGACAACTCCGCCCACACCCAGATAATATCCCATATTCATGTATTCCTTTGCCTGCTCTACAGAGTAGGAATAGCAGTGGATCACACCCTTCAGATTATCTGCCCTCTCGGCCTTCATAAGATCCAAAGTATCTTTAGCCGCGTCACGGCTGTGGACAATAATAGGAAGCTTTGTCTCCTTTGCCAGATCCATCTGGCGGATAAACCATTTTTTCTGAATGTCATGGTGTTCCTTATCCCAGTAATAATCCAAGCCGATCTCACCGATGGCCACCACTTTCGGCAGGTCACACAGGCCTCTGAGCCATTTTATTTTTTCTTCGTCAAGGTTACCTACCTCGTCAGGATGAACGCCCACAGCGCCGTAGACAAAAGGATATTTCTCAGTCAGCTTAACCGTATCCTCCACACCCTGCAGGCTGGCACCCACATTGATGATCTTTTCGATGCCGTGCTCTGCCAGGGAGAGAAGCAGGCTGTCCCGATCCCCGTCAAAGGCCTCGTCATCGTAATGTGCATGTGTCTCAAATATCATGGATCTTCCGCTCCTTCAACTTCTTGTAAACAGTCTGGCGGAACAGCGCATAGACAACCGATGTAAGCGGTATGAAAACCAGCATACCCACAACACCCATCAGACTGCCGCCCACGGTGACTGCCACCAGCACCCAGATAGAAGGAAGCCCCACAGAGTTTCCCACCACATGAGGATAGATCAGGTTGCCCTCAATCTGCTGCAGCACCAGAAACAGTACAATAAATGCCAACCCTCTCATGGGGTCTACCACCAAAATCAGAAAAGTACCAACAGCACAGCCGATAAACGCTCCGAAAATAGGGATCAGGGCCGTAAATGCGATCAGGATCCCGATCAGCATGGCATAAGGGAACCGCAGCAGTGTCATGAACACGAAAAACATGGTGCCCAGGATCACTGCCTCCAGACACTGACCTGTCACAAAATTGGCAAAGGTTCTGTAACTGAGGGAACACACATCCAGAACTTTCTTCACAATTTTCTCTGACAGAAATGCATAGAAAACTTTCCGGATCTGCACTGTCAGTTTTTCCTTCTGCAGAAGGATATACACCGCAAACACAAGGGCGATGAAGAAATTCATAAGTACATTGACTACCGTACGGGCCATTGCCACAGTGGAATTGAGTACATTTCCGGCACCGTTCTTCAGGAAGTCAACCGCTGCTCCAATCAGGGAATTCCAGTCAAATTCCAGATTCTGTATCCACTCCGCAATCTGCTTGTTGTCATGGAAAGTTTCCACAGCCCAGGTCTGAAGCTTTGGAATGGCAGCTTCTACGCTGGCACTGACGCTCATAAAGGTCTGCCCCATCTCCGGAACCACCACAAGGATCACAACAAGGACTACGCCCACCACCAATATAAGGGACATGACCAGGCTTAACGGTCTTCCAAGTTTTTTCAACTTCCCTTTGCTCTCAGCAATACCGAAAAGCTTCTTCTCCAAAAAACTCATGGGTACATTCAGCACAAAGGCAAACGCGGCACCCAGAAGGAAAGGATAGGCGATCCCAACCAGGAAACGGGCAAAAACCAACAGCACATCCGCCTTCTGTATTCCCACGTAGACTACCACAGCAAACAGAATCAGAAACATCAGATTTTTTATATCTTTTTTATTCAGGTTCATTCTACTCCTCTCCTTCTCCCCTCTCGTCAACCGTGAACAGTAACCTTCTCTTTACTTTTTCAGTTTGGCACGGACCCATTTAAGTGCCTGGATAACCGGCAGATTGGCAATGGACAAGCCATACACTGTGAAAAGCTGTGCCATGTTCAATGTCTGCACGCTGAAGATCTTATGCAGACCCGGTATCATCAACACAGAGGTGATCAATACTAATCCTAACACAAATGCACCGATGAGGTAAATATTATTAAAGAATTTCTTAGTAAATAAAACAGGTCTTACGGATTTGCAGTTAAATCCATGGACAAGTCTGGAGGTACACAGGGTACCGAATGCCATAGTCATAGCCAGCAGCGGACTCTGCTGATATCCAATGTAAAAACCGATCATAGTCATAATACCGATCACAAGGCCTTCTGTCCCGATATAGGAGAGAAAATCTCTGGTCAGTATGGACTCATTCATGGGACGGGGTTTTTCCTTCATGACATCTTTCGTATGAGGTTCCAGTCCCAGGGCGATAGCCGGAAGGCTGTCTGTCAGCAGGTTGATAAACAGCAGATGCACCGGCGCAAACGGTACGGGCAGATTTGCAAGGGATGCATATAATACTGCCAGAATTCCCGCAAAATTTCCTGAGAGCAGGAACTGGATGGCACTTTTAATGTTCTTATAAACATTTCTGCCGTTTTCCACGGCTTTGACGATGGTTGCAAAGTTGTCATCCGTCAGCACCATGGATGCAGCATCCTTGGAGACCTCAGTTCCCGTTATCCCCATCGCCACACCGATGTTGGCCTGTTTTAGAGCCGGAGCGTCATTGACGCCGTCCCCTGTCATGGACACAATATTTCCCTTTTCCTGCCATGCCCTGACAATACGGATCTTATGTTCCGGTGAAACACGCGCGTAGACGGAAATGCCTTCCACAAAGTCCTGCAGCTCCTCATCCGACATGTTCTCGATCACAGCGCCCTCACAGGCTTCTGATTCGTCCTTCAGAATACCGATACGTTTTGCGATAGCCGCTGCAGTCACCTTGTGGTCACCTGTGATCATGATGGGTTTGATTCCCGCACTGATACATTCCGCAACCGCGTCCTTTGACTCCTCACGCGGCGGGTCCATCATAGCGATGAGTCCCAAAAATACCAGGTCCTTTTCATCTTCCACACAGAGCTGTTTACCATTTTCCACTCTTTTATAGGCAAATGCCAGAACACGGAGGCCATTTCTGGAGAAATTCTGGTTCTGGTTTTCAATGGCAATGCGGTCCTCCTCTGTAATGGGCACGATCTCACCATTTTTCTGGATGGAACAGACACGGTTTAAAAGAACATCCACCGCGCCTTTTGTGATCATGGTTGCACCCTCTCTTAAATTATGAAGGGTGGACATCATTTTACGGTCACTGTCAAAAGGTACCTCACTGCATCTGGGGTATTTGTCACGTACTACCTCTGCGGGGCGTCCCAGTTTATCCCCCTGATTGATGAGGGCCGTCTCTGTGGGGTCTCCAATCTCCTCGCCGTTTTTATTGGTGGAGTCATTGCAGAGGATGCTGTGACGGAGGAGCTGTTTCTGTGCCGGGTCATCCAAGTCAATATCCTTTGCCGGAATCTCACGGCCCTCCACATAGTAATATTCCACAGTCATTTTGTTCTGGGTCAGGGTGCCTGTTTTGTCTGAGCAGATGATAGATACACTTCCAAGACCTTCTACCGCCTGCAGTTTTCTAATGATGGCATGTTCCCTTGCCATCTTCTGTGTTCCAAAAGAAAGCACAATGGTGACAATAGAACTGAGCGCCTCCGGGATGGCTGCTACAGCAAGGGCCACGGCAAACAGGAATGCCTCTCCCCAGGATTCTCCCCTGAAAACACTAACTCCAAACAGAATGCCGCAGAAAACCAGGATTATGATGGACAGCTTCTGTCCAAACTGGTCCAGGTTCATCTGCAGGGGTGTCTTTTTCTCCGATGTGGTTTTCAGCAGCTTCGCAATTTTTCCCACCTCTGTCTCCATGCCGATGGAGGTTACAAGGAAGGAACCCCGCCCGTAGGAGACAAAGCTTCCGGAGAACACCATATTGGTTCTGTCACCAAGAGGCACCTGGCCTTCGATGGGGTCTTCTGTCTTATCCACACCCAGACTCTCACCTGTCAGTGCGCTTTCATCTACTTTGAGGCTGGCATTTTCCAGAATGCGTCCGTCAGCCGGTACATAGTCCCCGGCCTCCAGCATGACAATATCGCCTACTGTGACCTGGTCAGACGGTATCTTTGCCACATCTCCGTTTCGCAGCACTTTTGCCTCAGGTCCTGACATGGCTTTCAGGCTGTCAAGAGACTGCTCTGCCTTCACGGTCTGCACGGTGCCCAGAATGGCATTCATGGTGATCACCACCAGGATGACAATGGCACTTTCCATTTCTCCCAGGACACCGGAAACAATGGCAGCTACGATCAGGATGATAACAAGGAAATCCTTGTACTGCTCAAGGAAAATCTGCGGAATGGATTTTTTCTTTTCTTCCACCAGAGCATTAGGGCCGTATTTTTCCTGATTGGCCTTAATCTGTTGGTTTGTCAAAGGCTGCGTACTTCCATTGATGGTTTTCTGCGCCTCTGTCCTCGACATTTGATAAAATTCTTTCATTCGCTCTCCTCCAAACGTTTTTTGCGGAACCTATGCACTGCTGCCATAGTTCCATGTGCGGATACATCTAACTATTCAGCAGGTCTGCGCATTTACTGCGCCGACCGTAAGAAAATATTCAGCAGCCAGGCAAAGATCCCATCGCCAATGGCGCTTCTGCATGGATTTTTGCTTGCAACTGTGAAGGTACTGAACAGTTACGGACACATACTACTTATCTCTAGTGTGCTTTATAAAAACCTCTTTCATACCGTTTTGCGTTACAGGCTCTGTAAAGACCAGTGGTCTCTTATGGCCTGTAACGCAAAAAAGCGAGGCTTTTACTGCACAACAAGCATGCAATAAAAGTCTCGCTGTTTCATCACGATACGGACGGGATTTCTCCCATCGAGATTGACGATATCGCAAACGCCTGCGGCGCCAGCTACTCCCTCTTATTAATGGATACTATAACCGATTGGCTTTCAACTGTCAATGACAAATTTGGAAAATATTCCTGCCAGCCGATGTGTATTGACTCTTTTGCCTTTTTCTTGAATAAAGTCTCCGGAAGACTTATAATGAAAAAAACACGGAAAACTATCACCGTCCTGTTGAAATAGCACAGTGGATTTCTGCGCCTGTCATTATCGGCGGCAAAATGTAGATTGGCGGCAGCGCTTTTATTCCGCCGGGTGTGACCATTGGCAGCAATGCAGTCATCGACGCGGGAAGTGTTGAGACATAATCTATTTCTGACAACTATATTGCTGTGGGAAGCCTCTGCAGTGTAATACGGGAAAATTGTAATATCAATTTAGGAGGAAAACATGAAAGCTCCAGGCAAAATGGTAAAAGTAAATGATACATATATGCACGTTTTCTCTATATCCCCTTCAATCAAGGCAATACATACCCCTATTGTATTTTTGGCCGGTTCCGGCACGGAATGTCCTACATATGATTTTAAACCATTATGGAATCTGCTGAAAGAACAGTTCCATATCATAGTAGTTGAGCGCCCAGGGTATGGATGGAGTGGACAGAGCAATCATCCGCGGGATATTAACACCATCCTGGAAGAAACAAGAGAAGCCTTAAGGCAGGCAGATATAACTGGCCCATTTATTCCGGCAGCCCATTCCCTTTCCGGCCTGGAAGCCATATACTGGGCACAAAAATATCCCGCCGAAGTTGCTGCCATCATAGGACTTGACATGGCTGTCCCACAGGTATATCGGTTTATGGAAACGCCAAAATACTTTTCTCTTCTGGCTCGGTTTGGACACCTTCTGCGCAGACCGCTTGCAACAGTTATGGTTAAAAATCATCCTGCTGTGAAAGATAATATTTTGGATAAAACGGAACGGGCGGCAATGGAATTTATTACTTCCAAACAATTGCTAAGTAAAAATATGATGGATGAAATAGACCATGTAAAAGAAAATGCTGCTAAAGTTGAAAGAGGGAAATGCCCTCAGGTTCCCTTGTTGTGCTTTTTATCAAATGATAAGGCAAATCTGAAAAGAGTTCCTGCATGGGGCCAAATACAAAGGGATTATTTTTTCTCTAATGAGAACGCCCATTTCATTGATTTAACATGCGGCCATTATGTTCACCGGGAATCCCCTGATATAATCGCTGAATCAATAATTCAATTTTGGTAACTGTTCAGCCGGCAGAACAGTTACCAATTTTCCCATGCGGCTAACAGCCTATAAGGTGACAACATTCAAAATTCTGTATTAGTGATACCTCTCCCGACAGGCGTAAACATAAGAGGTAACACACATCTGCTTTTTCTCCTCTACTCCAGATACATATCCCTCAATCTCTCTGTTTTCTCATCCGTAAGCCCCAGCCGCTCCCTCAGAAATGCATCTGTACTCCCACACTGTCTCTCTGTCTCCGCAAACATAGCCTCTATGTAACTTCTCTCCGTTCCGTTTAAAATACGGATTCCATTTAGAATGCGTTCGTTCTGAACCTTTTCAGCCACCTTTGCGATCATGGCCTCTGTCTCCGGCTCCAGATATCCGTTCGTCAGGAGATAATCCCGGATGATCACTTCCCGGTCCACGCCCAGCGCGGTCAGAAGAAGTGCTGTGGCTGTGCCCACCCGGTCTTTTCCTGCAGAGCAGTGCCAGAGGACAGCCCCTTCTTTTTGAGCTAAGAGGATCTCAAAGAAATGTTTCAGCCCTGTGACGGAAAAGGTGTCTGAGGCAAGCGCCAGATAGATGGCTTCCATTTTTTCTTTAGGATGGTTTTCTGCCTCTTTCAGCAGATCCTGGATCATGGCAGAAAGACTGTCCGCCTGCTCCTGGCCTTCCCTGGTGATTCCCAGCATGGTGTCACTTAAAAGGGGATCATGTATGAATTCTATTCCCTTTATCTCGGGGTCCGGCAACTCAGTTCTCTCGCCGTTCGTTCTTAAGTCCACGACTGTTTTCAGTCCATATTCCTCTGTCAGACGCCTGATATCAGACTCTGTACATTTTCCAAGGGCACCGCTCCTTATCAGGCGGTGAGGTCTGATGCTCCTGCCGTCCTTTCCTGTATATCCTCCCAAATCCCGTGTATTATAAACAGGGCCTTCCATTTCAATCCTGCTGCACATAGTATCCTCCTCCATAAATAAACTGTAATGTGTAACTGTTTTGTGCCCTCGCAGTTACAGGCAAAAGTCCATGCAAAACCGCCTCCGGGCCAAAGATTCCGCGTACGAAAATGGGGCTGCCGCCTGCCGCGTCTGCTGTCCCGCAGAGTAGGCCGTCCGCATCCCCATTTCATATTTTCAGTTATGCTATTATTTTACCACCGGAAGGAGGCTGATTGCAAAGGTAAATTCATTTTCAACAAAGCGGTACTGCTCCAGAAGTCTGGGACCGCAGCTGTTGGAACCGATACCGTTCTGGCGGTAATCCAGACAGAGCACGGTATAAGGTGAAGCGTTCAGCTCATAATTATGAGCCTTTTCGGTAAGCTCCTCCTGGGTATATACTGATGCATTAAAGGAGAATGTACCGGCGCTGACTGCTGCAAGGCTGATTCTGCTACCCTCCGCCTTCACATAATCACAGTCATCGTGACTGCCGTTCTCCTGAGGACGGATATAATCTTCATGCAGGTCTTTTACACTGGCATGGAACTCATCATGATAGCTTGCTTTCCGTTTGTCCTGATAGCTTTCCACAGGGCCTAATCCATAATATCTGATCTCAGCCATATCACGGGGCAGGAACAGACGAAGACCAAATCTTGGAAGTTCCGGGAATTCCGGATCTTTCTTCACATCCAGCTTCACGTCAATCCTTCCGTTGGCATGAATGGTCCATGTGGCATCAATATCCAGAATCCTCTGGATGATGATCGCTGAAACCGACAGAACCGTGTGGATCTGCACCTCATCCTCCAAAACGGTATAGTCTGTGCGGTAAGCTCTGGTCACGATCTTGTCGTATTTTGCTTTTCTCCAGATATTCTTTATGTTTCTGTCGTTGTCTGTGGGTGCTCTCCAAACGTTGTATTCCATTGGGCGTTCCAGTACTTTACAGTTTACATAACTAAGTTCGGAGAATAACCCGGTAAGCTTGTCGTAGGTGTAGGAGAATTTATCTGTGCTCACAAACAGGTTTCTGTCATCCTGAGCCACACTGAATACAGGCGGCTGCCCAGCCACTTTGCCTGTTTCTCCTGATTCCTCTGTCACTTCCAGAATCTTGACAGCTTTCTGGTTTCTCATATCCTCTGTCTGAAGCTGCATTTCATCAAAGCCCAGTTTAAAGCCTTCCGGCAGGAATTTTGTTGCATTCTGCAGATGGTATTCCAGTTTCAGATAGCATTTGCCGGCTTTGGGCACCTCATAAGAAAGTGCAAGGATCCCCTCATTGTGCGCACTGATATCCGGCATATTGTCCGGGCAGATCTCTCCTTCTCCAATAATGGTCCCGTCACAGTTTACAGTATAAGTGATATAGAGATAGTCCTTTAAGTTTACATAATCCATGTAATTGTGAAGAACTGCCTCTTTTTTCTCCTGGTCAAAAGAAACCACTCTGGCCGGGCGGTGGACATTCTTAAACTCCCGAAGTCCGGTATGGGGTGTACGGTCAGGGTACACCAGTCCGTCCATACAGAAATTGCCGTCCTGGGGATATTCCATATGGTCCCCGCCGTAGGCGTATTTCTTTTTGCCCTCAATGGTCTTGCCCATGTAAATGGCATGGTCACACCACTCCCATACAAAACCGCCGCAGGCGCCGTCATACTGCTGGATAACCTGGAAATAATCCTCAAAGTCACCGGGGCCGTTGCCCATTGCGTGGCAATATTCGCACATAACATACGGTTTGTCGGGATTCTCCGCAAAATACTGATGGATCTCCTCAATGGCAGGGTACATCCGGCTGTGCAGGTCTATGTTGGAATAATCATACTTTTTATCCTTTGCTGTATAGCGGGCGCTCTCAAAATGGGTCAGTCTTGTATGGTCAAATTCCTTTGTCCAGGCAAGCGCTGCCTCAAAGGTGCATCCATATGCACATTCATTTCCCATGGACCAGATCACCACGCAGGGACGGTTCTTGTCTCTGTGCACGCAGCGCTGTGTCCTGTCCACAGTGGATTCTGTAAAGGCAGGGTTATCCGCAATGGCATGGTTCCATCTGGATGCCCTCTCCTCCCAGGAATCATCCTCCATATAGATATCCGCGGTTCCATGGCTCTCATTATCCGCCTCATCTATGACAAAGAAACCATATTCGTCACAGAGCTGATAGAACTGCGGCGCATTTGGGTAGTGGCTGGTACGGATACAGTTGATATTGTGCTCTTTCATGAGCTGTAAATCTTTTTTCATCTGTTCCAGGCTGATGGTAAATCCTGTGACAGGGTCACTGTCGTGACGGTTGGTGCCGTGGAATTTCACTTTTATTCCATTTATGTAAACCACTCCGTCTTTGCTGCAGATTTCACGGATACCCATGCGGTCCGTGATGACCTCTCCCCCTGCTTCCAAAACTACGGTGTACAGGTATGGTTCCTCCGCGTTCCAGAGAACCGGGTCCTGAAGGGTTATACTGATCCTGCCGTCCTCTGTAACCTGGCTGCTCTCGGCTGCCAGACTTCCCTCTGCATCATAGACAGAGATTTTTACAGGCACCGCTTCATTGAAATACGTCACTGCTACGTCCACTGCCGCGCTCTTTCCATCCGGCGCAATATCTGTTGTCAGGAAATAGTCAAAAATTCCCTGTGCAGGACGTTTGAGCAGATATACATCCCTGAAAATGCCGCTCATGCGGAATTTGTCCTGGTCCTCCAGATAACTGCCGTCGCACCATTTCAGGACCAGCACCGCCAGGGTGTTCTCGCCCTCTCTCAAAAAGCTGCTCACGTCAAATTCACTTGTGGAATGTGATACCTGACTGTAGCCCGCATAGCTGCCGTTTACCCATACATAAAAGCAGGAATCCACGCCTTCAAAATTAAGATAAGCTTTTGGAGCACTTTCATTTTGTGCATAATTGAAGGTATGTACATAAGCACCGCAGGGGTTCTCCTGGGGCACATACGGCGGGTCCATAGGGAATGGATAACGTGTATTGGTGTACTGGTGCTTGTCATATCCAAAATTCTGCCAGCATCCCGGTACAGGGATCTCCTCAAAACTTCCTGTATCGTATCCCTCTCTGAAGAATTCTTCTTTTAGGTCATAGATACTGTCAAAATATTTGAATTTCCAGTTACCGTTCAGAAGCTGGAATCTGTCGGAATTCTCTCTGTTCTCACACAGGTCGTCTCTCTGTGTGCCGGCAGGTATATAATAGGCCCTGTTCGGCATGGTGTTCTCGTGCAGCATGTGAAGGTTTTCATAATATCTGGGTACAATCATTGGTCATAGCCCTCCTGAAAATGTATTTTATACTGTGACTTTTCCGGACCGGCGCAGTAAATATGCGGACCTGCCGAAAAGCCGCCTCATACTGCCTATTATAAAAGACAGAACAGCAAAATCCATATCCTGTATTAGACAAAACATGCACAAAATGATACAATCAAGAAAAGAAAGAACAAAACTGCAAAAGCAAAGAAGGAGCACCGCCCTATGTATGTAAACACCGGATATCTGAACCACGCGGAAACAGATTTGGAAAATATGCAGGTTCCCCTGCGCATTAACAGCAGCGGAGTATATAGAGTTATCTCCCGCCCTTCCATGTCCACATTAAGACCCAAAGGCCGGGCCGATTACCAGCTTATCTATATTGCTTCCGGGAGTGCCTGGTTTACCATAGGCCAGGAAAAAGTGGAAGTGAGTGAGGGGAATATGGTCCTTTTGCGGCCCTTCGTCCGCCAGGAATATGTGTATTACGGAAAAGACAAGCCGGAGGCCTTCTGGGTCCACTTTACCGGATACCGGGCAGAATCTCTCCTAGAGGAAGCCGGGTTTACACAAAATCAAATTCTCTATGCAGGTGTGTTCTCTGAATACAGGGATCTTTTCTTCCAGATGATACGGGAACTTCAGGTGTTCCGCCCTGCCTATGAGGACCTGCTTCCTCTGCTTTTAGAGCAGCTTCTTCTGCTGGTGCGCCGCCACTGCATGGAGGGGCCGGGGGAGAGACACAGGATTCAAAAAGAGATGGAAAAAGCAATCCATTACTTTAATGAAAATTATTACCGGGACATAAAAATTGAAGAGTATGCCAGACAGCAGCACATGAGCACATGCTGGTTTATCCGCAGCTTTAAGCAGTACATGAATGTGCCGCCTCTTAAGTATCTCACCTCCGTCCGAATCCGCAGGGCCAGGGAGCTTTTGGAGACTACGGACTATACGGTCAGTGAGATCGGAACATTGGTGGGATATGACAATCCCCTGTATTTCAGCAGGATCTTCAAAAAGCAGACAGGGGTGTCTCCGGCGGGATACCGGAAAACATGACCCTGTCTGCACAGATGTTTTCTATGATTCTGCCAACAGCTCCCGAATCCCCTTGGCGGCATCCTCATCCAGGACCACCAGGCCTCCCGGAAGAAGCTTCAGGACAGTACCCGGCAGTTCTTGTGTGGGCTGTGTATAATACATTTTCTTTACAATATCCTGCTTTGCCTTTCCCGAAACCTGCAGGATCACCTTCTTTGCCTCAAACATGTGATGTACTCCAAGTGTGATTCCCCTGGTCAGTTTCATAGGGCCGGAGAAATATTTCTGCCCTACATTCATGGTGGTCTTCGACAGGTTTACCACCTTGGCATAATCCTCAAAATCTCCTCCCGGCTCGTTCAGTCCCAGATGGCCGTTCATACCCAGCCCCAGCAGCATAAGATCGATGCCCCCGCGGCTGGATATGATCCCATCTATCCGCCTGCACTCTTCCTCCAGATCCTCTGCATGGATCTGAAACAGATGCATCTTCTCCGGCCGGATCCCCAGCGGGCCATACAGGTGCTGCTTCAAAAAGTTTGTACAGTTTTCGCTCTCGTCCTCCAAATCCAGCCACTCATCCAGCGCAACAAATTCCGCCTGGGAAAAATCAATAAGTCCCTGTTCTTTCATTTCCTTCAGGATCTCACAGGTCCTTACCACCGTGCTGCCTGCCGGAAAACACAGCAGCGCGTCCCGCTTCTCATCCAGACACGCTTTCACAAGCTCTGCGCACCGTCTGGACATACCTTCCATATCCGGCATAACTTCTGTTGCCGGAATCTTAATGGGAAGACATGCTCCCATATTTTCCGCGATCTCTTCCATGCAGTTAGGCAATGTTTTATCCTCCTTGTTCTGTATAATACAAGCCGTACAGTGATTCCTGTATTTGCAGGGAATGTACGGACATCTGCATATTTTTTTCATGCTCTCACCTCTTTATTATCTGCTCTTAGCCCTTCACTGCACCCATAGCAAGACTCTTCTGAATGTTCTTGCTCAGAAATACATATAAAAACAGCGTCGGAATAGTGGCAATGGTCAGCCCTGCACCGATAAGTCCCCATTTGGTAGAATATTTTCCCACCATATCGTTGACGCCCACGGTGATGGTCTTATACTTTTCTCCGCTTACAAACGCAATGGCAAGCATCATCTCATTCCATGCAGACAAAAAGGTAAGGATAGCAACCGTAGACAGTATGGGCTTTAACAGCGGCATAATGATCTGCCAGAAAACCCTGTAAATATTTGCCCCGTCGATAAATGCGGCTTCCTCCAGCTCTTTTGGCAGCGACTCCAATGTCCCCACCATCAGCAAAATAGCCGTGGGCATGGCAAATGCCACATAGGGGATAATAAGCGCCCAGTAAGTGTCCAGCACGGGTTTCATATTTACAAACAATGGAAGCAGCACCGCATGGATGGAGAGCATCATCCCTGTCAGGAAAATGAAATAAACCAATTTGCTCAGTTTCCATTTCAGCCGCACAATGGCGTAAGTAGCCATAGCGGACAGTATCAGAGTAAATGCAATGGTAAGCCCGGTAACCACTGTACTGTTAAACAAATATCTGCCCAGATGGGCCTTTTCAAAAACCTTAGAATAGTTTTCCCACTCCCAGTTTTCCGGCAGCCCCACAATATTTCCCCCAAAGATCTCACGGTTGCTTTTCAGGGAAAACGTAAACATCCAGTAAAGCGGAAACAACTGGATCACTGTAATAAAGAGTAAAATAATCGTTTTAACCGTACCGGTCTTCTTTAGTTTTGAATTTCTCCTTTTCATACCGGTTCCTCCTAATCTTTCTGGATATGATTAAATATTTTCTGAACCACAAACGTAAATACCAGGCATTCCAAAATAATGAAGATTGCTATGGCACTGGCATACCCATATTCATTTGTCACAAATATCTTCTTGTACATCAGAAGCGATGGCACTTCTGAGGCGTGGACAGGTCCGCCGTTGGTCAGAATATATATCAGATCAAAGGATTTCAGGGAACCGATGATGGCAAAGATCACACAGGCTTTTATCATTGGCACGATCATCGGTATGATGACCCTCACAGCAGTCTGGAATCTGTTGGCACCGTCCACATGAGCCGCCTCGATGATCTCCGGTGAAATGGACTTGGCTGCAGAATACAGCAGCAGCATATGATATCCGATATACTGCCATACCATGGGAACAAAGCAGGCCAGAAGCGCTGTCCCCTTATCGCCCAGCCATTCCCTCTGCAGAGCATCCAGTCCCACAGCTCCCAATCCCATGTTTAAAAGGCCATAAGAAGGGTGATAAATCTTCAGCCACAGATGTGCAATGATCGTGCCTGAAATAATGACCGGGACAAAAAATGCATTTCTGTAAAAGTTCTCACCCCGGACGCCGCCGGCAAGCACCAGCGCCAATATCATGGAGATGGGGAGCTGGATAAACACAGAAGCAGCGGCCAGTAAGATTGAATTCCAGATGGATTTAAAAAACAGAGGGTCCTGGAACATTTTAATATAATTTGCCGCACCGATAAATTTTGCCTCAGTCACCCCGTCCCAGTCCAGCAGGCTGTAGCCTGCTGACTGAAACACCGGGAACAACGCAATCGCGCAAAACCATATAAGTGCCGGCAGTACAAAAATACATATTGCTTTTTTATCCCTCAATGCTCGTTCCATACTACTGCCTCACTTTCCCTCTCTGTACTTACTCCGTATCCCCTTTTTTCACCTGAACCTGCGCCTCCTGCATTCCCGCTGCAAATTCTTCCGGTGTTGTTGTACCGGCGATCAGTCCCTGGAGCAGTTCGTAATGTTTCTCTATTGCGGTTCCTTCCAGGAAAGTATCCCAAGCCAGCACATAACCGTCCGCATCTTTGATCAGGTTTTCAATCTGCTTTAAAGTGGGGCTTACCTCGGACTCATCTACATCTACCTTCCATGCCGGAAGGCTGTCCCCGATTTTGTATGCCTCCTCAGACATATATTTTGTGATCCCTACCGCAAATTCATATGCCATATCCGGATATTTCGTGTTTGCGTTCAGCATGATCATATCAATGGCACCCCCTGAGAAACTGTTGACACCGCCTTTTCCTCCATCCACTGTTGGCATTGGCACTGCCTTGATCTTTCCCTGGATATCATTCTCATCGCTGTCGCAGCCTGATGCCACCCAGCTTCCGCCATAGTACATGGGAACCATTCCCATATAGAACTCCTCCTGAGCTTCTTCCGCCCCAAGTCCCAGCGTTCCATCCGGAAAAGCACCTGCTTCATTTAACTCGCACAGCAGTTGGGCGGATTTTACGATTCCCTCGGTATCCAGGGTCTCCTCACCCTGCAGCGCACGGTTCATGTAGTCCGCGCCTTCTGTCCGCACTGCAAGGGCATTCTGGATCATTCCGATATGCCACCCGTCCTTTGCCCCCAAAGCCATGGGTGTCACATCCTCGGCACGGAAGGCCTTCACTGCCTGAAGCAGGTCTTCGTATGTCTCCGGTATCTTTACGTTGTACTCCTCAAACAGTTCTTTATTGCAGAACAGGGCGCCTGCCCACTGTTTCAGCGGCAGACCGTACACTTTATCATCATATGTGCCATATGTAAGCGTACCGTCCAGCAGCTCGTCCTTTGTATTATTTTTCTCCATCAGTTCATCAAGCTGGAGCACATTCCCTGCATCCACATAATTCTTCGCGTAACCCCCGCCCCAGCACACAAACACATCTCCCTGGGAACCTGTTGCGGCTGCAACTTTCAGTTTATTATTTTGATATTCAACCTCCTGTGTTGCAACAGCCTCAATATGCACATTGGGATGCTCTTCCTCAAACTGATCCACATAGCTGTCTACGATCTCACTCATCTCCGCATCCGGCCATATATGCCAGAAGGTCAGGTTGATCTCATCCTCTGATGCCTGGCTGCTCTCACTTTTCCCCGATTCTTTCTTTTCCTCTGAACTGCCTCCGTTTCCGCCGCATCCCATCAATGCCACCGCCATAGTTCCTGCCAGTACAAACCCCAATACTTTTTTTGCTCTCATATTTTTTCTCCTTTTCCCACTAGATATTTTCCAGCCTTCTCACCGGAAATCTGCCTGCTCCTTCTTCAATGTTCCCATAAACCTTACCCGTCATGATTTTGTTCGTTCTTTTCAGCCCCATCAGCACTGCTCCTATGACCGGCTCATATTCGGCTGCGATCACATTGGCTCCGGGTATCCTTTTTAATATTTCTTCCTCCACTGCTTCCTGAAATCCCCGGAATTTACACTTAAAGATACTTCCTGAGAGTACAATATCCGTGTCGCACCCCAAAATTCCCATTTTGTTCATGCGCGCTTCCAGGAAGGACACTATTTTTTTTCCATATTCTATCCAGATGTCCCCTGCCGTCCTGTCACCCTCCCGGGCAGCTTCCTCAAGTATGATCGGCAGGCTCAGATAGTCGCTGCTCTTGATCTTTCCTGTGACCTGCATATAGAGCAGTTCATCCACGGTACGTGCCTGAAAATGTTCCAGCAGACGCGGTGTCAGCGATGTCTTTTCCAGAAGCCCCATATGAGCGTCAAACACTGCCTGGACCGCCTTTTTTCCCAGACTCCAGCCTCCCTGATACTCATCCGGAATATAAAATCCATACACAAAACAGTCCTCCCCGTTCTGTACCGCGCAGTTCAGACCTGAACCTGCGCACAGGATTCCGCACTGCTGTTTTCTGGTTGCGGCACGCATGGCAATGATACAGTCATTTACAATTTTCACATCCGATTTCGGAAAATGTTTCTGTAACTCATTTTCCAATAGTTCTGCCTCGTAATCCCAGTCGATTCCTGTGAGGCCTCCCAGAACTGCTGTCACATCCTCTCTTTCCAGGCCGTACCCGCAAAGAGCCTGGTCAGCAGCCCGGAGGATTGCCTGCACCGCATATTCCAGGCTGGTGCTGGAATGGCATGCCCCGTAGCTTTTTCCCATCCCCAGAAGATTTCCCTCCTGGTCGGCTAAGACGGCATGGGTTTTACTGCCGCCCTGATCAATACCCAATACATATTTCATACTGTGCCTCCTGGCTTATAAATGAAATTGGGGCAGATATTCTTTGTTGGCTTCCAGAAGCTCAGGTACCAGCTTCTCCACATATTCCCATTGGCGGACAAGGGGATGTGCCAGGAGTGCCAGCTTCATCTTTCTCACGTCGCCCTCCACTGCCGCTTCCACGGCAAGCTGCTCATAGTTCTTGACCGCTGCCACCAGGCCCCAGCACATGGATGGAACTTCCGTCACATGCAGCGGCTGCATCCCTGTCTTGTTTACAAGGCACCCCACTTCCACCACTGCGCTGTCAGGCAGGAAGGAGACAGCACCTTTGTTTGGTACATTTACCACCATCTTAGTATCCACATTATTATAGACTGCATTCACGAAGCCCATAGCCACCTCAGAATAACCGCCGCCCCCTCGTTTTGCCAGGGCTTCTGGCTTCTCGCAGTTTGTTTCATCCGCATACGCGGCATATACATCCTTTTCCAAGTCCTGCACATACTCACCGCGTGTTTTTGGCGCTGCCTTGAATTTGGCAACTTTTTCATTGGTATGGTAATACCACTGCAGATACGGACTTGGGATCACGCCTAAAAGCTTGATCAGTTCCAAATCCACATCATCGTTCTGTGCTGCGATCTTTTCAAACTCTGCCTCTGTGACAGGGCGTCCGTCAATGGTGATATTGCTGATGAAATTCATATGGTTCAGTCCCATGTAATCATACTGTACCTGTTCATAGGGGATGCCCAGGGCCCGTTTAGCCCACATTTTGGGGAAAATACCTCCGGAACAAAATCCCGCGATATTGGCGTTGGTGTAACGGGTAACAGCCTCCGTCACAAGACCTGTGGGATTGGTATAATTGATAAGCCAGCCATTAGGAGACAGTTCCTCCATTTTTTCGGCCACCTCGAGCATGACCGGAATCGTCCGGAAGGCCTTCATCATTCCCCCTGCCCCAGTGGTTTCCTGGCCTACCAGATTGTACTGCAGAGGGATCTTTTCATCCCTTACTCTCTGTTTGTTGCCTCCCACTCTTATCTGGGTATCCACGAAATCCGCACCATACAACGCTTTGTCCAGGCTGGTAGTTGCACGGATCTCCACATCCAGCCCAAGCTTTTTGGAAAATCTTCTGCAGAATCCCTCCATGATCCCCAGTCGTTTTTCATCAATGTCATAAAGCATGACCTCTTTTACCGGAAGCTGTTCCTTTCTCATCGCCATTTCGTCCAGCAGTTCCGGGGTATAGGAGCTTCCTGCTCCCACAATTGTAAATTTCATTCCCTCCATATGATTGACCTCCTTTATTGTTTGTGTAGCGCTCCACATTTCCCGATAGAAAAAACACATCCTTCACATGTGCCTGTTTCTGTTGTGTATCGTTCCACATTTATCTGAAAGAACAAACAAGGAATATTCCTTGTTGTCCTAATCATTCATTCTGTTGTCTCACGGATGACCAGTTCCGGTTTTATGATGATCTTCTGTCTCGGTGTCTCCGGGTTCTGTATCTGCCCGAGAAGCACCTGCACTGCTTTTGCGCCCACCTCATACAAGGGCTGGCGGATCGTTGTCAGCTTCTTCAGTCTCTTCTCCACACCCCAGGGCTTGTCATCATCAAACCCTACAATCTTAATCCCTTCCGGTATGCGGATCCCTGCCTCCTCAAGCGCTATCATGCCTCCAAAGGCTGTATTGTCCGCACCAAAGTATATGGCATCCGGCAGTTCCTCCCTGCCATGCCCCATAAGCCAGTTCTTCACAGCATCATAGCCCTGGTCAACACCAAACTCCTCGCACTCCACAACGGATATGTATTGTGCCAGGCCCTGCTGCTCCATGGCTGCCAGATATCCCTGCCATCTGCGCAGCCCCGCTTTTGTTCCTTTAGCGCCTGTGACATGCATAATGCGTCTGCATCCCTTTTCCACTAAATGGTCAACAGCCAGCTTGGAGCCATAAGTATTGTCCACCAGGACGTTGTTTACATTGGCGTCCTCCACCTCATTCTCCACTACTACAAAAGGAAATTCCATCTCGGCGCGTTTGCGGATCAGGTCCGCATCATCCAGATCACTTCCATAGATGATAGCTCCGTCTGTGGCCCCGTTGCTGAAAAAATCTATATAGTTTTCCTTCTCTCCTCTGTCATTTCTCCCACTGCAGAAGATAACACGGAAATGGTTTTCTTTCACGGTATCTTCCACCCCTTTGATCACATCAAAGAAATACTGTTCTGTCAACGAGTCCAGGATAACCCCCACAACATTTGTCCTCTGCAGTACCAGGGACCTGGCCAGTGTATTTGGCTTGTAATGAAGCTCTTTCATGGCCTCCCGAATGCGGCTCCTTGACTCCGGGCTTACACCTGACTGGTTGTTAAGGACCCTGGATACCAGTGTCTTTGACACACCTGCTCTCTTTGCCACATCATATATTGTCACCATATTGTATCTCCTCTTTTCATGTACAATCCTATCATGTGTATCGTTCCACGTCAATATCTTTTTGTGCATTATATCTAATTCCTACCTATTACACAAAAATATGTCGGTATTTTCTGTAATATTTACTGAAAATAAAGACTTTAATCTGCTGCCTGCATTTATAGACATGCTCTTTACCCTCATGTTATAATTCTTTAAAGAAACAACAGATTCGGAGCAAAAAAAAGTTATGCAGACGCACTTTGGCCAATTGGTACAATAATATAAATGCAGATTTAATAGGGGAATACATTATGGATAATATGGATAAATACTTTGCCCTCTTAAAGGAAGGTGGTGCAGATCTAACTTTAACGATTAAAACAGATACCATACAAACAGCGGCATGGACGATTTATCGTTGTAAGTATGGATGTAATACCTACGGCAAAAGTCATTGTTGTCCGCCAAATTGTCCAACATGGAATGAGACACAAGAGATGATAAACTGCTTTCAATACGGAATCTTATTTCGTTGTCATGAGATGAGCATAGTAACGCCGCTGGCTGTTAAAGTGGCAAGAGAATTGTTTTTAGATGATTACTACAAGGTCATCGCTTTTGGCAGCGGACCATGTAAAAAATGCCAGAAATGCAACCCAAACAACTGCAATTTCCCGGATAAGACGGTCCCCGCTATGGAGGCTTGCGGAATAGATGTTTTCGGAACTGTTCGTAATAATGGAATTGAAATTCATACTTTACGTGAAAAGGGACAAGTGCAAAATCATTTTGGACTACTGCTTGTTGAGTAAAATAAATGCCGCGGGAAATGTGCCATGATGCAGCACATCCCCGCGGCATTTTCTCTTTATTTTCCGCTTAACAAATCTCGGCACCCGCCGGCATATCCTTATCCGGTGTCATAAGAGCCAGTTCTCCGTCCAGCCCCTCTGCACACAAGATCATTCCTTCAGATAAGATCCCTGCCAGTTTTGCAGGCTTTAGATTCACCAGGACCATTACTTTTTTGCCTACCATATCTTCCGGCCTGTAGCTTGCCTTGATACCGGAGACGATCTGTTTTACCTGACTTCCAATCTTCACCTGGGAGCAAAGAAGTTTTTTGGATTTTTTCACTTCCTCGCAGGAAATGATCTCACCCACCTGGAACTGCATTTTCATAAAATCATCAAATGTCACTTCCGGTTTAGCCTCTATATCCACAACAGGCTCCTCTTCCTTATTCTCTTCTTCCGGTGCGTTATCTGCCGCCTCGGCTGCACGCATAGCTTCAACTTTTTCTATGATTTCTTTCACATCAAGACGTGCAAAGAGAATTTCCGGCTTCTCTGTCACTTTGCTGCCTGACGGATATAAACCGAAGTGATCCAGTTCCTCATAGGACCTCTTTGCCGCATTTAACTGGGACAAGATTTTCTCTGTGGTCTCCGGCATAAAGGATTCCAGCAGGGATGCACCCATACAGATGCCCTCAACCAGATTGTAAAGCACCTCTGCCAGACGGTCTTTCTTGCTCTCGTCTTTTGCAAGTGCCCACGGCATTGTCTCATCTATATATTTGTTGCAGCGTTTGAACAGGGAGAATATTTCCGTGATGGCGTCCGCCACACGAAGCTCTTCCATTTTGTCCTCCACTTTTTTCTTTGTTCCAAGGACAACTGCCTTTAAGTCCTGGTCAACCGGCTCGGTCACACCCGTACCGGTCACAATGCCGTCAAAATATTTGTTGGACATGGAGATCGTACGGTTTACCAGATTTCCAAGGGTGTTGGCCAACTCGGAATTCAAGCGCTCCACCATCAGTTCCCAGGTAATGACACCATCATTCTCAAAGGGCATTTCATGCAGCACGAAGTAACGCACAGCATCTACCCCGAAAAAGTCTACAAGCTGGTCTGCATAGATGACATTCCCTTTGGATTTGCTCATCTTGCCGTCCCCCTGTAAGAGCCAGGGATGTCCGAATACCTGTTTCGGAAGGGGCAGATCAAGGGCCATCAGGAAAATGGGCCAGTAAATAGTATGGAAACGGATAATGTCTTTACCGATCAAGTGCAGATCTGCAGGCCAGTCTTTCTTAAACTGCTCTGTACTCTCCCCGTCACAGTCGTATCCGATTCCGGTAATGTAGTTTGTCAGGGCATCCAGCCACACATACACCACGTGTTTCGGGTCAAAATCAACCGGGATTCCCCATTTAAATGAGGTCCTGGACACACACAGGTCCTGGAGTCCCGGAAGCAGGAAATTGTTCATCATCTCATTTTTTCTGGAAACCGGCTGGATAAATTCCGGATGTTCATTGATGTGGTCAATCAGGCGCTTTGCATATTTGCTCATCTTAAAGAAATATGCCTCCTCTTTGGCCGGAGTTACAGGGCGTCCGCAGTCCGGACATTTGCCGTCCACAAGCTGGGACTCTGTGAAAAAGGATTCACAGGGAGTACAGTACATCCCCTCATAATGCCCCTTGTAGATGTCACCCTGGTCGTACAGTTTTTTGAAGATCTTCTGTACCTGTTTTTCATGATGATCATCTGTGGTGCGGATGAACTTGTCATAGGAGGTGTTCATCATATCCCAGATATTTTTAATTTCCCCTGATACCCGGTCTACAAATTCCTTGCAGGTCACACCGGCTTCCTCTGCCTTCATCTCGATCTTCTGACCGTGCTCATCTGTTCCTGTCTGGAAGAACACGTCATAACCCTGCTGTCTTTTAAATCTGGCGATACTGTCAGCCAGCACTGCTTCATAAGTGTTGCCAATGTGCGGTTTGCCTGAAGTGTAGGCAATCGCTGTGGTGATATAATATTTTTTCCTGTCCATTTGTATCTCCTTTACTTTCTTGTGGAACAAAAAAACACCCGTCCCCTCATTATGAGAAGACGAGCATCCTAACCCGTGTTACCACTTCTTTTTATCCGCGCCTCACAGCACAGACCTCATCAGGTACCTACATACCTTCCCGCTGTAACAGGCGGAACCTGTCGCAGCCTTGCTGCCCCTGCCGCTTATGTCAGGTTACAGTTCGGTGCGCCTCTCAGGAGCCATCTTCCGCACAGTCCTCTTTGTTCCTCTCAGCACCCGGAACTTCTCTGTAAAAGAAAATCTGTACATACTCTCTCCGTCCTCGTGTTTCCACTATAAATTTCATGCTAGCACATTTCCTGTTTTTTGTAAAGCCGGAAATTTTGTCTTTACGGTCAGTGGGTAACAGTTCAGACAAGCTGAACTGTTACGTCAGTGGCTCATACCTATTACCATGCCCAGAATATAAGGTACCAGCCAGACAAGCCAGACAAAAATACTGAATTTGTGAAAGCTTTCCTGTTTCTTCTTATCTTTCTTCACAAGCACAAGAGTTGCCCATAATGCGTGAAAAAGCATCAGAACAATGGCCAGCGCACCTGTTATGCCGTGAAGACCCATGCCGTTCTGTGCCCCGCCGCCTTCTTTTGTGATAAAGCTCATGATCGTAGTACCGGTGGTGTCAAAAACAAGGCCAAGCCAGAAAATGAAAACATGCTGCTTTTTCAGGGTATGCGCCCTTCGCTCTGAGAAAACACCTATGGTATAGAAAACAAGCGCCAGTGTAATGGTTATTATAGCCATGATCAGTTTCATGTCCATAGAAATATGCCCCCTTTATTTTTATATATTGCCAGCTATCCCGTGTCCTGCAGCAGCCGCCCGGCAGGGCAGAAAATGCTGCACAATTACAAGCATTACCCTATTATAGCACGCCTGCCCGGAAGCACAAGAGAAAAACCGGAGGACAGGGCAATTTTCCATTGCTCTGTCCTCCGGCTCTTATATATCCCGTCATTTCGGGTCTCTCTTTTCGATATAACCAAGGATCACTTCCGTACTGGCGGCTGATCGTGATGATGGTCTTTTCCTGCATCGAAATCCCTCCTGACTTATAATCCCATAAACAAATCCGGCATATGCGCTGCCGATGTTATGGCATT
Source organism: Blautia hominis (assembly GCA_002270465.1). Lineage (GTDB taxonomy): Bacteria > Bacillota > Clostridia > Lachnospirales > Lachnospiraceae > Blautia > Blautia hominis. The sequence continues at coordinate 374,864 of NQOF01000004.1, read as the reverse complement.
CCTGTTATCCATATTCTTTATGGTTCCCATATATTTGTCGTATTATTATAATTCTCCGCGGGATTCACGTTCAATAAGCTCCTGCATAATAGCCGGATATTTTTTATCCAGCTTGTAGAGGGTCAGGGTTATAAGAACTGTCACCCAGACAACAAGAGGGCCGAATTTATAGATATTAATGATCATATCCACCGCCGACTGGGGCTGCATGGCAGAACCGGCGGAAGAACTGATATAACCGGCTGCCGATAAAAGTCCTGTGATTATTGCCGAAGACAATCCGGCTCCCAGTTTCATTCCCACGGAACTTCCTGCAAAGATCAAGCTCTCCTGTCGAATATGTGTCTTCCACTGACCAAATTCAACCACATCTCCAAGGAAACCAAATACTACCGCATTCAAAGGCGCAAGCCCAACCGCACGGACGATGCAGCTCATGACCATCCAGGGAAAACTGGTTGGGTTCAGGAAGAAAACAAGCTGACCGATAAGCGCAAGCCAGATGCCGGCCAGGGACATATTTCTCTTTCCAAACTTTTTCAGCAGAACAGGACAACAGAATGTCACTGCTACGATCAATAGGGTCTCTGTCAGATACAGGGTACTGTACATCCAGGTATCATTACCAAATATGTATTTGCAGTAATATGGGAGTATGGTTCCGGTAATGCAGTAAATTCCGTTCTGCATAGTCCATAAAACCACAACCGCCCAAAAATACTGGTTACATACAAGTGCTTTTAATGCACTTTTTACTGGAACCTTTTTCTGGTTTTTCTTTGCTTCAATCTCCACTTTTTCCTCACATTTGAAAAAGCAGATCAGCAGGAGCACAAGAGCTATGGCTGCCCACATTGCCATTGTTTTCACCCAGGCTGCCTGATCGTCTCCAAACAGTTTCACTACCGGCATAGTACAGGTCACAGCCAATATACGGCCAAAGGGGGACAGCCCCATCCTGACGATACTCAGCATATCCCTCTCGGATGAAACCCTTGTCATCATAGCGGAAAGACTGCTGTAGGGAAGGTTGATAGCCGTATAACAGACTGTATTGCAGAAGTTATAAGTGACAAACATATATAAAAATTGAATGCTCACCTTAGACTGGGGAACTGCAAACAGCAACACTGCCGAAATTGCAAAAGGTACGCACATCCACAGCAGCCAGGGCCTGGATTTTCCCCACCTGGTATTGGTTTTTTCCACAATGATCCCCATTATGGCATCTGATACACCATCGAAAATACGGGATAAGAGCATAACTAATCCTACGGTTGCTGCATTGATACCCACGTAATCCGTATAAAACAGTGTGAGCAGCGTACTGATCATACCGAAAACCACATTGCAGGCCGTATCGCCGCATCCGTAAGCTACACGTGTCCCCCAGCTCAGTTTCCCGCCTGACTGCTGTATTCCTGTAGTGTTTTCATTTTTCATACCGCTTCTCCATTCCTCTCTCTTCTCAGAGAAGTTCTTTTTCTATCCTCTCACGTGCTTCCGGAGCCTGCCGTTCCATTTTTTCCGGAAATCCAAACATGGATACACAGGCAATGTTGTCTCCGCCTGTCTTGGGCGCACCTTCACGCAGCTGCTTATTGGCAAAATCCATCTCCCGCAGGGTCTCAAAAATGCCGTCAAAATCCACATCGCCCTCTCCCATAGCCAGGTGCTGATGAATGGTCACGTCAGCCCTTCCCCGGCCATTCAGCCATGGAGGGTTGGCAATATAACGGCAGTCCAGGGTCTGGTTAAAGGTATCCGCAAAAAGTACGTGGGTCAGTTCATCTCCGGCGTAGCGCAGCATGGAACGGACATCCCCTTTTCCCTCATCATAGAAAAAACCGTGAGGGGAAGAATACACATATCCCAAATGTTTGGAGCGGAAGGATTTGACCATGTCACAGGTCTCATTGTTCAGTTCACAGAAATCATAGGGATGAGACTGGATCTCCACCCGGATATCTTCTTTTTCCATTATGGGAAGCAGTTCCTCCATGGACTTGAACCACATACCATTGCAGATCTCCTGCCTGTTGGGGTCACCGGACAGCTCTGTGTTGATGACTCTCACACCCATATCTGCGGCGATCCGGATCATACGCTTCCAGTTTCGCACTGCAAACTGGCGCTCCTCCTCTGTGGGGCCTGACCAGCGGTATACCACAATGAAGGAAGATATCTCCACACCTGTCTCCCTCAGGGCTTTGCGGTATTCAGCCTCACATTCTTTTGAAAAGAGGGGATGTTTGTAAAAAGGATTGATGCGGGGATGGGGGGACTGTTCGATATACTTATATCCCCAGTCCGCCACCTGATGCACCATCCGGTTGATGTCCATCTGCTTTGCCAGGACATCAACGTCAAATGCTATCTTCATGTTGATTCCTCCTGTTTTACCGGCTGATGGTCTGGCGGAGCGCATCGATCGAGGTATTTACCCCTGCCTCCACAGACATAGTTAAATCTTCCATTTCCAGGGATACATCCCCATGATAACCCATCATACTGAGAACAGAGAAGAATTCCTTCCACCACTGCAGATCTTTTCCGCATCCCACAGCGACGTAATTCCATACCCGGTCAGCGGATGCTGTCACAGGCTTTGGTTCCAGGATACCGTTTCTGTCTGCCAGGCCCCGCTCGATGCGGGCATCTTTGCCGTGCACGTGGAAGATACAGCCTTTCAGGGCACGGGCTGCCGCAATGGGGTCTGCTCCCAGGATCATCATGTGAGATGGGTCGAGATTGATGCCGATGATGGGGTCTGTGGCCTCTCTCAGCTTCAGCATAGTCTCTGCCGACCATACCATGGTCCCCGGAAATTCCTCAATAGCAATCTGTTCAATCTTATGATTCTTTGCATACTCTGCGAATTCTTTCCAGAAAGCAATGGTGACTTTCCACTGGTATTCATAGGCAGGCGCCATGAAGTCCGGCCATGATACGGTTGAAGTGATCCAGTTTGGTGTAGTGTCCGTCTCGTTTCCTGCCGGCAGTCCTGCCATGGCTACGATTTTTGTAACACCTAGTTTCTCTGCCAGGTCCACACAGGCATACATGGATTTTTTATACTCTTCCCCTGTCTCGGAAGGCCAGAGAGGGTTGCAGGAGGTATTCAGGGCCGCAATGCGCATGCCCCTTTTCTCCAATTCCTCCTGAAAGGCTTTAAGCTCTGCCGGGTTCTCCAGAAGTCTGGCTGTGTCACAGTGTTTGCGGGCACCCCATCCTCCCGCTGTCATCTCCACTGCGTCAATCCCCAGAGATTTTACTTTGTCCAGCATCTCTGTGTAGGATAAATCTGCAAAAACATCTGTACATATGGCTAACTGCATTTTTCTTTCCTCCTCATATCCGATTATTTATAATCTACCCAAACGCCGCCTTTGTCAGCGGATTCCACACATTTTGTCACCCAGCGGATACCTTCGATACCAGCGTCGATCCCCGGGTAAACAAGATTTTTCAAAGTTTCCTCATCGCCTCTGTTTTTAGCGTCAATGGCAATGGCAAATTTCAGATAAATATTTGCCCAGCTCTCCGGAAGCCCCTCTGCATGCAGGGCACCCAGTCGCTCATCAGCGTTGCACGCATCATAAAGGTAGGGCATGGAACGGATCATTTTGCGGATCGGCTCACCTTGGACCTGATAGAGCAGTTCGTTTGGCTGATTGTCGGAGAATTCAACGGAAGCTTTTGATCCCACAATGCGGATCCTATGTCCGTCCATACAGCCTGCATTAACAGCGGAAGCCCACATACGGCCCACGGCACCATTCTCGTAGCGCATCAGAACGTAAGCATTATCCTCCAGGGGTTCCCGTGATCTTACAAAACTCTGGCGGTCACAGAGAACTTGTTTCAGCTTCAGTTCCGGGCAGATTAATTCTGACATATAAAAGGTATGTGTGGACAGGTCGCCCAGTACAAAGGATGGGCCTGATTTTTCCGGGTCAACACGCCATTTCTGCCCTTCTGAAACTTTATCACCGATCTCATCACAGGCGAAACCGTGTGTGTACTGCAGCTCTACCATGTGAATGTCTCCCAAATCTCCGTTCTGCACCATCTGGCGCATCTGAAGCAGGAGCTGGCTTCCTGAGAATCCGTATGTAACACCTACGATTTTATTCATCTTCTCTGCCAGGGCTTTGATTTCCTCACCCTGCTCCACTTTGAAGAACAGAGGTTTTTCACAGATCACATGAAGTCCTGCATTAAGGGCTGCCTTTGTGATCTCATAGTGCGTAAAATTTGGTGTTGCGATGGAAACCACTTCCACACCGTCCGCACGCTTTGCCTCCTCCTCAAACATGGTCTTGTAATCCGGGTATAAACGGTCTTTGGCAACGCCCAGGTTCATACCAAAATCTTTACAGCGTTCAAAGTCAAGGTCAAAAGCGCCTGCCACCAGTTCATATGCCGTGTTGTCCCTCAATGCTCCCAGTCTGTGTTTGTAACCGACATTTCCTGTTCTTCCTCCGCCAATCATTCCCCAGCGAAGCGGTCTTTCAATTCTCTTTTCTCCGTTTAACATTTTACTTTCCTCCTGATAAATTCACATTAATTTGCTTTTTTATAAATTGTTTATTCTTTTGATGCTTTTAAACTGCACGCAGTTATCCCACCATGAAAACGGCCATTTTCTTTGATATAACGGTGATTTTTTGAGTTTGATTTTGCTTTGTTTGTTTTGATACTTGTATTATACGCATATACGGCGTGCTTTTAAATATGGGTTTTTGCCAAAAAGTTCATGGATATTGCTTTTATTAGTCAGGGGGATTATAATGAGATAAAAAAGACAGGGAGAAAAGAAGATATGAAAAGTGTGGATACCGGTGTCCTTGCCCGTTCTGTATGCTTCTCTTTTACACCTTCCGATACAGCCAGGCAGCTTTATTTTTATCCTACCTGGTGCGGTCACTATTTTTGTACAGGCAGATATTTTATGAAAAGAGAGTATTTCCCGCCGCTTCTTGTGGCTTATATCAGGGAAGGAATCCTGCACGTGGAGTATGAGGGGGAATCCTTTGACGCGAAGAAAGGGGACGTGGTGCTGCTGGACTGTGCCAAACCCCACTATTACCAGGCTATGGATGGGCTGGAGTTTGTGTATATCCATTTTGACGGTTCCAATTCCCATGAGATCTGCGGGCATATCCTCAAATTATTCGGACCGCTGATACGCAATCAGAACAATGCGCTGGTTGGAAATTTAATTTACAATATGGTGAAGTTTTATGAACAGGATGGGGTTGAAAATATGTTTGACAGTTCCATGCGGATCTACAAACTGCTTCAACTGCTGAGTGAGAGGGAATTGCATAATCAGAAAGAAGATACTTCTATAGAAAAGACCATCCGATATATCAGAGGGCATGTGGGAGAAAAGATCACGCTGGAGGAACTGGCGGACATAGCCAATCTGAGCACTTATTATTTTTCCCACCGTTTTAAAGAGGAGACCGGGTTGTCTCCCATCGACTATGTGATCAATACACGGCTTGACCAGGCCAAAATACTGCTGGCCCGCACTTTTATGACCGTGGAAGAGATTGCCTATGAGGTGGGGTACCAGAGCAGCAACAGCCTGATCAACCTGTTTAACCAGAAACTGGGGTTCTCCCCAAAGGAATACCGGAAACTGGTACAGCATCGCGTAAGCGTGGGTGAATAGCAGGTTAGGGCAAATATACCGTAACGTGGGGCGTGCAGATTGCCGGAATGGATTTGCAAACACCTTCCGGACAAAGAGCCGTGCAAAAACCCGTCTGTTCAAATGCCATGGCATCCAAAGACGGGTTTGTTGTTCAACTGGTCATATATTTTTGTAAAACGTTCTCAAAATGCGGGTCCGGTTCTTCATAAACCACACGGAGTTCCTCATCCCAGTTCAGGCTCAGCATACCCAGAATGGATTTGGCGTCAATCACGATTCTGCCGCTGACAACGTCGATGTCAAATTTACATCGGCATGCCGCGCTCACAAACTCCTTAATTTCATTGATCTCACTGAAGCGAACGGTTCTCTCACACATGCCGGTTCCTCCTTTATCCTCTGTCTTATTCTCCTCCCCTGCAGGGTCTTGTGCGGCTCTGCCTGGTATCTTAATTGCCGCTTACGACTCCGGAGTGGATTGTCTTTGGCGGTAATTATAAGAATATAACAAAGTCGAAAAAATAGCAATGTGTATTTTTTTTAGATTTTCTATCCGATACGGTTCCTGTTTCCAAAACGGTGTTTGTGAACGATAACCTGGTTACCCATTCAGGGAAAGATATTTCCACGCTCTTGGGTTTGTGGCAGGATTGAACGGTGCATTCCATGCGTCGTTCATCTTGTCAGCGGCCCGTTTCCTGGTCTGTGTATAGTTCCTTGTAAACTAACCAAAGTCATTGTACAAAAAACGGAACCGGTTTACTAAGATCATCCGTATCAGAACCGGCCCGGTTTATAAATGTAATTCCCGGAACAAAGCCTGCTGGTATTCTTTGTCGCTGACTGCCTTTTCAATTTCGTCTGTGCGCGAATTTACAATAAGAAGCTGTATCAGCCGGTTTACTCTGCCTTCGCCCTGTTCAATTCCTTTATTTATACCAATCTTCTCTCCGGCCTTCTTTCCGGCTTCCAGCCCGGCCTCCCAATTGCTTTTCATAAGATAATCATGGTCCCGCAGCGCCTTCTCTCTGGCTTCATATTCTAATCTCTTTTCCTGGTCTGCGCTGATGTTCTTCAAAGCTTCATATGCCTTCTCAATATATTGATCTTTCTCCGCCATCTCTTCAAACTCCTCCTGCCTCTCGGCATTCATGAATTTTGCCCAGTTCAGAAGTTCTGTTTCAGGGTAGTCATGCTTTTTAAGCTTCGGCAGTTCCAGGATATGTACTTCCAGCTTATCTGTGTAGAGACAGTTTCTGACATCCTCTCTTATATGGAAGCAGGAGTAATACTCCTTGTCCTCACCAAACAAGATAAAATCCAAAATCCCAACGTGTACGCACTTCTCCAGCTTCTCATAGCCTTCACCTTTTTCTATCTGGTCCGTAAACATTTTAGCAAGATAAAACAGGGAACGCTCCGGCCACAGTAAAAACGGACTCACCTGAATCTCGATATCTATCTGTGTGCTGTTGTTTAATAATACACGTACATCCAGGATTCCAAGTTTGTCTTCCTCATATTTTTTTCTCAGATTAGTTGGAAGCAGCAAAGTCTCTGCTATATCTTCCGGAGGAATATGAAGTACAGCGGCTGAAAAACCTTTCCGCACCTCCGCCTCCTCCATCAGCTCCTTGAAACAGAAGTCCACCTTTGGCTTCATGATGAAATCTTCGTCTGCATATCTCTCCATCTCCGCCCCTCTCCGCTTCTGAAAGATGAAAAGATATCGGTTATCTATAAGAATAGTATAACCATAAAAGACAGATTCCTCAACAACTTTCAGACGGCTCTTTATTCAATTATTATTTTTATGGATATCCATTCCCTGAATAGGGAAATTAGAAATATATCGGTATAGTCTGAATTCCGGTATAGGATCAATATGCTCTCTACCGGAATTCAGCTTCTACCGAAAAGAATAGATTTGCCTATTTCCTATCTTTTAATCATCAGAATAATCCGTTACTGCTTTGCAATACGCAGTTCTGACCTATGATCAGATTTATAATTTAAACTCAATAAATAATTTACTCTGATATTCTTTGTCAGTGACTGCCTTTTCAATTTCGTCTGTACGCGAGTTTACAATAAGAAGCTGTATCAGCCGGTTTACTCTGCCTTCCCCCTGTTCAATCCCTTTATTTATACCAATCTTCTCTCCGGCCTCCAGCCCGGCTTCCCAATTGCTTTTCATAAGATAATCATGGTCCCGCAGTGCCTTCTCTCTGGCTTCATATTCCAATCTCTTTTCCTCGTCTGCGCTGATGTTCTTCAAAGCTTCATACGCCTTCTCAATATATTGATCTTTCTCCGCCATCGCTTCAAACTCCTCCTGCCTCTCGGCATTCATGAATTTTGCCCAGTTCAGAAGCTCTGTTTCAGGGTAGTTATTCTCGGAAAGCTTCGGAAGTTCAAGGATATGGACTTCCAGCTTGTCCGAATAAAGATTTTGGCTGACATCCTCCCTCATATGATAACAGGAATAGAATGATTCCTCTGCGTCAAACAAAATAAAATCCAGTATCCCAATATGTACGCACTTCTCCAGCCTCTCATAGCTTTCACCTTTTTCTATCTGGTCCGTAAACATTTTAGCTAGATAAAACAGAGAACGCTCCGGCCACAGCAGAAACGGACTGACCTGAATCTCTATGTCTATCTGTGTCCCATCGGCTAAAAGCACACGTACATCCAAGATCCCCAGTTTATCTTCCTCATGTCTGGTCCGCAAATGTGTTGGAAGCAGGGTTGTCTCCACAATCTCCTCCGGCGGAATATGCATAACTGCCGCTATAAACCCTCTTCGTACCTCCGCTTCCTCCATCAGCTCCTTAAAACAGAAATCCACCTTGGGCCTCATGATGAATCCGTCATTTGTATATCTCTTCATCCTTCCTCCTCTCTGAATCTGAAGGATAAAGAAAAATCGGTTATCTATATCCATATTATAACCTTTACAGACCGATACCTCAATATCTTTCAGATGGCAGTTTATTTAATTAGGTATTTATGGGTAGTCAATCCCTGAACAGGGATAATCAGAAAATATATAGAAAATATTCCATAACGATGTAAATACTTTATCACGCCTACACAGCCATGTCAAGCAAAATCCACCATCAAACAGCGCACAGCCCGGATGCCGCAAATAAAACATCCGGGCCGCACAATGTCATCCGGCTCTGCACTCTGTCATCTGGCTCTGCACTCTGCCAACCGGCTCTGCACACTGCCAACCGCCTCTGTACACTGTCATCCGCCTCTGTACACTGCCAACCGCCCCTGTACACTGTCATCCGCCTCTGTACACTGCCAACCGCCTCTGCACACTGTCACCCGGCTCTGCACAAAGCGCTGCTCACCTCTCACTATCAATATCTAAGCTCAAAAATCCTGGCACTTACCCTTGCCGGCAGTTCAATGGTCAGGGTACCTGCCTCTTTATTCCAGTGGTACGCGCACTCCGCATTCTCCGGGTAGGCGCACACTGCCTGCACATCTTTTCCTTTCAGATGTTTCACAGGAATTTCCTGTACCGGCGATTGGCTGTCCCGTCTCCACACAGCCAGGAAATCTTTTGCTTCCGCTTCCAGCCCAAGGCTCACCCACGGGTCCCCATAGGCGGATAATCCCAGAGGCCAGTAGGGCAGTGCTTTTTTTGTCAGAGGACGAATGGTTTTATAATAAGTAATCGCCTCTTTCACATAATTAAACCGTTCAGGACTCAGATTCACTAAATGCCCGCTCTGGTGGATCCGCAGAAGCAGGGCGTTCACCATATTAAAGATAACCTCCTCACAGTCCCCGTCTGTCAGAGGATAAGACCAGACCGCTGCCTGCTCAGGTGTCACTGCCGAAGGCGCATTTGCAGTGATGGTCGCATATCTCACATAATCCTCCTGGTCACTGGTAGACTGGATACTATACCTGGACAGCATAGCGTAATCCATACGCAGGCCGCCGGAGGAACAGTTTTCAATAATAAGGTCCGGATACTTTTCAAAAATACCGTCCAGCCATTCCAGATATGCCCTGTTATGCCCCAGAAGCCCATCCCCATAACTGTCCGCATCCACCTCTGTGCCAATCCCCGGTTCAATGTTGTAGTCCATTTTGATATAACCCACACCATACTCATTTACTACCCGGTCTATGACCTCCGTGGCATGGGCACGCACCTGAGGATTGCGGAAGTCCAGCTGATAACGGCTTCTGTCATAGACGCGTTTTCCATGGCGCATAAAATACCAGTCATCCTTTACCCGGTCTGCCTTAGGGCATTTGATCCCCATGACCTCCAGCTCCAGCCATACACCGGGTATCATTCCCTTGGCCCGTATGTAATCGGTAACTTCCTTAATACCGCCCGGGAAACGCTCCTTGGATGGCAGCCATTCCCCCACACCGTCCCACCAGTATCCCGCGGAATACCAGCCTGCGTCAATACAAAAATACTCGCATCCCGCCTCGGCAGCCTTGTCGATCAGCGGTATTTCCTTCTCAGTGGTAGGGTCCCCAAACAGGCAGTTCATATAATCATTAAAGATAACCTTTAGATTCTCATTGTCGTCATTCACCCGGCGGATGGCGCGGCGGTATTTTGTCAGCTCTCCCATGGCTTCGTCGAAGCCACCCGCTGCTGTACCTACAGACACAGGGACCGTCAGAAAAGTTTCCCCGGGCTGCAGGTTCTTCCACCAATGGTTATGGTGCTCTGTGGGACCGCTCAGTTTCAGGTACACATGCCCATCCTGGTCACTGATCTCCCAATACCAGGAACCGTTATGTTCAATCTGCCAGAACAGAGAACTTCTTGTCTCCTGATTCTCCAGGTATCCCATAGGTATGTATTCCTTTGCGGACCAGTTACCGGTATTCCCTATGCCAATCGTCTTGGAAGATCGGTGCATGGAGTGCGGCTGAGTAGAGGAAAGCCCCAGTTCACGTAAAGTATAAGAGGCCCAGTCCAGCTCCTTCTGCCATGCGTTGTGAGGGATCCTAAGCTCCAGCTTCTCGTCAAACTCACGCAGCCCTTCCTTCTCAATACCGTTGAGCGCAAAAGAGGATACATATTCCAGACCCTGAGGCTCTGTTCCCCGGTTCCTCACCTCTGTCCAGGCACGCACCACGGAAATCCCATCATAAAACTGATAATGGCCGGTAACATCCAGACCGGTGATATGGTCCTCTGTCACAACCTCCAGTTTCCTTCCCCTCTCATTTCTGAAGTCCCGGAACTCCCTGTATTTCATTCTGTATCCGGGGGACGTCTGGATATACTTATGTCCATGCCGTTCACCCACACGGTCCTGTCCGGAAACCAGGATCTCCACCGGATAAAAGGACTGGGTCCCCGTCTCGGAAGTTAAGGTGTCCTCCTCAAAAGGCAGTGCGGCAAAATGCAGGAGTTTGATCTCCCCCGCATCTGTCACTTCCCACAGCATGTGGATCTTGTTCTCATATAATTCGATTCTTTTCATTTCATTCCTCCCGTCAGCCCTTCACGGAGCCACTCATAAGTCCTGCCAGGAAATACCTTTGCAGGAACAGGAAAATAAAGGTGACAGGGATCACGGCAACCACGGAACCGGCCATAAGGCCGCCCCAGTCAACCGTATTTACCCCTTTAAACAGCATGATAGCCGGGGTCAGTGTCCGGTATTTATCTGTAGAGATAAATATATACCCGAACATGAACTCATTCCATGCGTTGATAAAGGCGTAAAGTCCTGTGGACACCAAACTGGGCAGAGATAAGGGCAATATGATCTTAAAAATTGTCTGCGCCTTGTTGCACCCGTCAATCTCCGCAGCTTCCTCAAGGGCCAGAGGCACTGTATCAAAAAAGCTGCTCATCATAAAGGTGCACAAGGGTATTACAAAAGTTGTATAAGCCAGGATCAAAGAAGTATAGGACTCCAGAATCTGCATTTTCTGCATGATCAGATACAGGGGCACTAAAAGCAGCACACCCGGGATCATCTGAGAGAGCATCATAGCCAGATTGGAGGTCTTTACCAGCCTCATCTTATAATACCGGCTCAGGGCATATCCCGCCATGACCGCAATGACCATGGAGAGGATACAGGCCACTATAGAAACAAAAAAGCTATTTTTAATATACTGCAAAAATCCCACATCCACCAGTACTCTTTTAAAATTTTCCAGAGTAGGCGCATGGATCAGAAAGGACGGGGCCGCCGTACGAATTTCTGTTTTGGGTTTCAGCGCTGACAACAGCATCCACAAAAAGGGGAAAATACAGATAGCCGAAAAAAACACCAGGGATATATAGGTAACGATCTTGCCGATAATACGGTTTCTTTTATTTAACATCTCTTTCTCCTCCCTTCTTATGCCATATCGTCGCTGAGACTGGAACGTTTTCTGTAATAGAAAATGAACAGCACCACCATAACGGTAAACATCATAGTTGAAAGCGCCGAAGCGGCTCCCACATCAAACTTCTTCATTGAGTAGCGGTAAATCATAAGCGGCAGCGTCTCTGTCGCATAATTTGGCCCGCCCTCTGTCATGACCCAGATAAAATCAAAGTTGATGGCAGTCCAGATAATATGTATAAATACGATCACAAGAGAAACACTGCGAAGCTGAGGCAGGGTAACCCTGAAAAACCGTTTGAACACACCCGCCCCGTCAATGGCTGCCGCCTCCGATAGATCTCCGGGAATGGACTGCATGGCAGACAAAAAGGAGATGGTATAGTACGGAAAGCTTCTCCATATATTTACAAAAATAACGGTTGCCATGGCATACTTGGAGTCCCCGAGAAAATTAATGGGTTCACTGATGATATGCATATTGGTCAGCATATAATTGATAATGCCAAACTCCGGGTTCAGCATCCAGTCCCAGGTCATGCCCGCAACAATGATGGGTACAAGCCATGGGATAAAGATACAGGTTCTGAATATGGCCCTGCCTCTAAACTTCTGGTTCAGCAGCACAGCCGTCACCATACCCACAAGGTATTCACCCAACACGGAGAAAATAGTCCAGTATGCCGTATTCTTTACAGCCTGCCCGAAATGTTCATCAGCCAGAACCTTCTGGAAATTAGCTGCTCCGGCAAAACCGGTCAAAGATTTATTGATCAGATGTACATGGTAAAAAGCGTCGTGTATCACTTTTCCAAGCGGATATGCGATCAGCAGAGCCAGGAAAACAAGCGCGGGCAGCAGCATGATGATGGCGGTCCTCCACTTCCGCTGGTCTCTGGTAAGTTTCTTAAATTTATTCAAGTCAAATCCCTCCTATAAGAATTTTCCGGGGCCGGGCCCCTGCCTGAGACGAACAAGGAGCCCGGCAGGCCGGACTCCCGCACCGAAACACTTATGTCAGAGTGTGTCTGAAAGCATTTTCAGACACATCCCGGCTGCCTAAACATTCCGGCATATCATTTTATTATTCGCTCAATTCTCCGGAATCGGATAAGGAAGCATTGACTGCGTCGCATAACCATTCTGCTGTTGCCTCCGGGGTCTCACCTTCCTGGAGTACCTTTGCCATGGCATCCTGCATCGCCTGTGTGATTCCGCCCAGAGTCACAGGCGGGAAGGTGATACCTGTGTCAGATAATGCCTGGAAATCTTTGCTCCATTTGCTGTCTGTGGATACATCGGAGCGTGGGGAGCGGTCCGCAAATCCTGCTTCCTGCCATTCTTTGCTGCAGAACGCAGCAGCCAGATCAAATGCATCATCTTTATTTTTGCTGTCCGCCATGATGAACAGTGGTTTACATTCCATGTAAGTTGCCTCGTGTCCGTCTGAGGGATAAGGGATTGCTGATACCGCCACGTCATCCATCGTGTCCGGATTGGAGGACTCACGCTCTGCCAGCCAGTTTCCGGAAACATATGTGGAGGTGATCCCTGTGGCGAAGTTCTCGTCCGTCTCCTCCCATCCCCAGTTCTTACAGTTGGGATCAATGATACCCTTGTCTACAAGGTCTTTATAGAACTGGAATACCTTTGTGGCTTTCTCCAGCTCATCTTTATTATCCTTCCAGGTGTTCTTATATTTTCCGTCCTCCTGGGCAGATGCAATTTCCAGGTCATACTGTGCCAGATATACCAGCAGCTCCTGTGCGGAGCGGACACCGGTACAGGCCAGCTCTGTCAGATATTTTCCGTTTTTCTCTTTGTAGTCTGTCTGTGCCAGCAGATCTTCCCATGTCTGGGGAACTTCAATTCCGGCTGCCGTAATATCTTTTTCATGTGTCAGGTAAGCACGCACGGTCATCTCGTATGGGATTCCCACAATTTTGCCGTCAATGGTCATTGCCTTCACCACCGCATCGGACAGGGCGTCTTTGTCCTCCCACTGGTCAAAACGGTCTGTCAGGTCCTCCACGATCCCCATGTTGTAGAACTCACCTACATATTCCGGAAGCCCCCAGATCAAATCCGGCACATTTCCGCCTGCTGCCGCTGTCAGGATCTTTTCATGAAGCATGTCATATGTGAAGTTGGTCTGATTGACTTTAACTCCCGTCTCCTCCTCAAACTTCTTGATCTGCTCCGTTCCCGCAATCTGTGTGTCCGCCCCGTCTGTCCAGCAGGTCCACAGTTCCACTACTCTTTCCTCTTCCTTGCCGTCACCCTTGGATGCTGATCCACCGCCTGAACTGTCTGAACCGCCGCCGCAGGCTGCCAGTGAGATAGCCATTGTGAGACACATTAATGCTGCTACTGCCTTTTTCTTCATGATTGTTTTCCCTCTTTCCTTTATTTGATCTTTGGTAACTGTTAATCCCTTTACAGTTACAACTGCCGTACCTTCTGTACTGACGAAAGAGTATCATACTTTCAAAATGCGGACAATAAAATGGGACGCTCATCTAAAAAACCCCACGGAATAATATTAAAAACACCACCCTTTTTAATTCTTTCTGCGCTTTTTATAGGCAGAGGGGCTGTCCCCGAAAACCTCCCTGAATTTATCTGTAAACGTACGGACATCATGATACCCTACAGCTTCCGCCAGCTCATACGTCTTCATTTCAGAGCACATAAGCAGCTTCATGGCTTCCCTCATGCGCACCTCCACCAGATAGTTTTTAAAGTTCTGCCCTGTCTCTTTTTTAAAGAATGTGCTGAAATAATACTGGTTCATATACACCATTTTCGCCATGGTTCCAAGACTGATATCCTCAGCATAATGCTCCTGGATATAATTTTTTACCAGGGTGATAGTCTCCCGCTCATTATCTGCACCGCTTAATACCCTCTCACCCATAAGTTTCCCCAGATACCCCACAACCAGTTTTTTCATGTCACGGAAGGTACTCTGCGCCCGTATTTTTGCTGTAAACCTGTCGTACTCCTCCCTGGAATCTTCTGTCAGCACACGGTACTCCTGTAAATCCCGGTACAGGTCCATGGTCATGGCAATACAGCGGTTCTCGGCTGCATACCGGTTTCCGTAATGCAGGTTTTCAATAATGTCCAAAATTTTTGCAAGGGATCTTGTCCACTCACCTCTCCTGTTAAAGATCCGGTCCAGCAATTCTTTATAGCAGGAATTGTAGTCTTCAAAAGATGAGTGGAATTCTCTGGCTATATCCTGATACCAAACCACTTCTTCCTCGCAGAAATAATAGAGTTCACAGGAGAACTTTGCCGTCTTATACGCATACTTTAGGTCAGAAGCCTGCTCCACACGCTTTCCGATGCCGGTTATGAGCCATACCTTATATTCCCCGTAAATATGCTCCCTGATACGCCCGATCTCCCCCTGCACCCAGGCATCATCCTGTCCCTTCTCCAAGAGAAGGATCACATTACTGCTGTTTGGCTCCCGCTTGATGACAAATCCGCTTTTCTTTTCCCGAAGGTATTCCTGGATCCGTTTAAAAATGGAGAAACGCAGCAGCTCCCTCATATTCTGGTCTGTGACTCTCCGGTTCAGTTCAGGGGAGATTGCAAAACATACGCCAATGAACTCTTTGCCCTCTGTCTCTATACCCATCTCCTGAAAATGTCCGTACAAATCCCTGCATTCATATTCTGAATTGATTTTCTTGAATACTGTCTGCATATCGTCCTTCTCTTCCTCCCAGTATTCCATAGGGCTGTCTGTGCGCAGCATTTTTTCAGCGCGGAGAATAGACTGTTCCAGCTCCTCCTGTCCTACTGGCTTCAAAAGATAATCAACAGCCTCGTAGCTGATCGCCTTTTTCACATAGTCAAACTCCTGATATCCGCTCAGAAAGATCACCTTTATCTTCCATCCGTTCTCCCGGATCCGGCGGATAACATCCAGACCTGTCTTTCTTGGCATAGCCACATCAGAGATGATAATATCAGGCTTCAGCTCCTCTGTTTTTTTCAGCAGCTCCTCCCCGTTGGCAGCCTCCCCAATCACCTCTGCACTCAGGCGCTCCCAGTTTATCATTTTCTTCAGCCCTCTGATAATGACCGGCTCATCGTCTGCAATTATGATCTTAAACATTTTCTCCTCCTGGATCTTCCTTGGCCGGCGTGTTTCCGTCTATGATGGGAAGCCGGTATTTTACCATAGTTCCTATATTTTCAAAGCTGCTTATCTCAAGCCCATAAGTATCCCCGAACATCAGCTTAATGCGGTCATACACATTCTTCAGTCCCAGACTTGCCCGCTTGCTTCTGGGGTGTTTGACCGTCTCCGTGCTTTGCAGCCGCTCCTGCACGGTTTTCATACGCTCCGGCTCCATGCCCACACCGTTGTCCATCACTGTGATCTCCAGACAGCCGTCCTCCTCTTTTGCATTAATTGCTATGACCCCTGTTCCGCTTTTGGGTTTCAGTCCATACTTTACCGCGTTTTCCACTACCGGCTGGATAATAAGCTGGGGGACCTCCAAACCCAGAAGATTTTCCTCAATATTTATCTCCAGCTCAAAACGGTTGTCATAACGGATCCGGATGATCTTAAAATAATTGCGTATGCTGTCAATCTCTGCCTGAAGGGTCACCATATCCCTGGCATTTCCTATGAGGTATTTGAGCTGTCCTGACAGACTGTCGATCATCTCTGCTGTCACATTGTCATCGTTGGTGATGGCAGTCATGCGGATAACATCCAGGGTATTGTACAGATAATGGGGCTGTATCTGTGTTTTCAAGGCCTCAATCTCTGCGTCCCGCTGCCTGATCTCCGCTATATAGACCTGCTGGATATGATTTTGAAGGTTTTCCGTCATTTGATTCAAACCCTTTGCAAGAAATCCTACTTCATCGTTGGACTTTATAGTCACTCTGGTGTCCAGATCGCCGTCCTGGATCTGCTCCATGGCATCCTTCAGCGTGCGTATAGGCTTGTTCATCATCTTGGAATAGAAGAAATAAATGATCATCAGAAGGATAACACTGAACCCGATTATGATCAAAATATTTGTCTGTATCTCCTGATAGCTGTTTTCCAGATTAAATGCAGGGATTTCCTCCACTACAACCCAGTCCGTATTCGGTATGAGTCTGTAAATAAAGTAATTGCCGTCCGCCTTTATGTACTGTTTATCCTCATCCATATCCGGCAGGTACTCCTCCAGCTTCCCAATGCTTTCTCCCGTGTTTTCCTTCTCTTGGCTGTAGACAAAGACCTTCTCTTTTCGGTCGATCACATACATCCGGCAGCCTTCTTCCAGGTCTGTCTCGTTGATGATGCCGTCAAAATAAGCAGCACTCACATCAATGTACAGCGTGCCCAGCACCTGCTCATCCGCAGACTGTATGGTCCTGGTGTTCATAATATTTCTTGACACAGTAAAATCACTGGAATCCGAATAGTAGCCGGTGTCATGGGTGGGCAGCAGACGCATCTGCTTATCCCCTTCCTGAAAGTTTTTCCTATGGAACGCTTCCATCTCCTTCTCTTTCACCATCACTTCCGGGGGACGCATGACGGAATACCTTTCCCGGTCAGGGGTTATAAAAAACACATGGTCAATGTGCTGGTTCATGTATAAGATATCCCTGAGCACATCATTCACCAGGGCCTCCCTGCGCGACTGTGTGATCGTTTCATCTTCCATCAGCTCGTAGAGATAATCGTATTCTGTGATATTATAGTTATAGAGATATTTGGTCGTCTCCTCCATCTCCTGAAACAAGTCTGCCGCGTTTTTCCCCACATAAAGGGCACTGCGGTACATATTGGACAGGAGCGTCTCTCTCAGAGAATCCATGTATGCACTGTAGATAGAGATACCCATGATCAGCAGGGGTACGATCCCGATCAAGATCAGCGCTGCAACGGATTTCACAAAAAGACTCTGATAATGCTGTCCTTTTTCTCTTCTTCTCATATTCTCCTCACCAGCTTCCCGGCACATTGTCCCAATATTCATCCAGTTTTTCCGCAGCAGTATCCACGCTCATGGTGCCGGTGGCCACAGAATAAAACACATCGTACATACTGCGTTTGAAATTCTCCGGTGTATCCTCGTTCCCAAGGTAGACGTCACTTTTGTCTGCATAACGGTAATCCACAAGAAAACTCTGCTGCACAGCCGGAGCCGGATACAGGATCTTCTCCTTTGTGGCAGGGATGGCGTATACGGTCTGGAGTACCTTCCTGTAGTTCTCCTTCCGGAAACAAAATTCCAGGAATTTCATGGCCGCCCTGTTCTTTTCCCGGTCATTGCCGCAGGTATCTGATATGGCCCACTGGGCGCCTTTTTCGCTGACAACCACAGGTTCCCCCTCCGTATCCTGGAGAAAGAACCAGCCCAGCCGGAACATACAAGGGTCCTCTTCCAGTTCCTCCCCCAGTGTGTTCTTCCCGGATTCCACCGCCAATGGGTATGCCTCCCATATTTTTGACACCATGGACGGCTCTGTGAGGACCATTGCGGCGTCCTGGTTAAGCAGGGCTTGGATCACCTGATTCTCGTTCATATTTACGGAATCCTCCAACATGTATTCTCCGTTCATCATGTCCTGATATTCTGTGAGCATCTCTTTCACATTTTCATCCTGAAAAGACACCTGGCCCTGATTTCTCTCCCTCTGCCAGTCCGGGTCCCCTTTTGCCAGATTCACCTGAAAATAATAGTTCAGCCAGTATTTCCCCGTCTCTGTAGGATTTCCGCCTGCGGCCAGAGGGGCGATGCCGCTCTCTTTCAGAGCTCTGCAGGTTTCCAGAAACTCTCCGTATGTTCCCGGCACCTGAAGTCCCAGTTCCTTGAATATCACTTGGTTATAGATGATACCAAATGATGTCTTGTAAAAAGGTACGGCAAAGATTTCCCCCTCAATGGTAAATGGCTGTTCCACCAGTTTTCCCACATCCTCTGAAATGACCCCCAGCTTTCCTGCCTCCGCGAAGGTATAGGGGTCCTGGATCTCAAAAATGTCGGGAAACTCCCCTGCAGCCTCTTTTGCTTTCAGTGTCTCTGAGTATATACCGCTTCCGGAGTGCTCACTTATAAGCCTGATATCCGGGTTCTCCTCCATAAATTTCTCGCACAACTCTTCCATTACGGAGATCCTCCTGGCATCCTCCCCCGAATAAAATACGGCAAGCTCCGTCTTCTCTTCTGTTGTCTGTTCCTTTGACGGCACCAGTCCCCCGCCCTTCTCTACCCTGCCTCCGCATCCTGCAAGAGACAAAAGAACGGTCAGCAGAACAAACAATCCCTGTTTCTTTCTCATACTTTTCACCTCTGTATACTCCTTAAGCCAGCGTTTTTCCCCTGCGCTTCATCTCTACCCAAAGTATCATAACAACCTTTTCTTGTAAAGCGGACAAGTTAGGCAAATTTTCCCAATCGTCAAAAAAAGCATGAAACCAAAACTGCTGGTCTCATGCTTTCTTACTGTTTTTATGGTTACTTTGAATAGTCCAAAACAAATTGATTCCTGCCCTGTCTCTTGGCTTTGTACAAAGCCTGGTCTGCCCGTTTTATGACGGTTTGATAGTCTGTGTCACCTTGTTTTGCCGCCGCGATCCCGATACTGACACTCACGGAGCCGGCCTGCCGGTATTCTCCCAGGATCCTGTTTGCAATGTTGACCAGGACTGTACTGTCCACATCTCCGTAAACCCAAATGCAGAACTCGTCACCGCCATATCTGCTGACAATATCCGTATTTCTCAAACACTTTTTCAGTATGGCCCCTGTTTCGATCAGAACTCTGTCCCCCGCATCATGTCCATAGGTGTCATTAATCTCTTTGAAGTGGTCTATGTCCAGAAACATGCATACCCTGTAGCTTCCGCCCCCTTTTTTTGCAAACTCTCTCTGTATCACCTGAAGTGCAGCTTCTCTGGTGAAAACTCCGGTCAGGGCATCCTTTTTGACTGTTTCTATCTCCTTCCGCCTCACCTTCAGGGCATAGGCGGTAAGCACAGCAGCCGCCATGATCAGGACTGTAGTGGCCAGCAGAATAATAATGGACATGCTCCTCAGCTCATTAAAGATCTTCTCATAACTGTCCGTCACAACAAGGGAAGCAATATACCAGTCCCTGATCCCCACCGGCTGGTAATAGAACAGCCGCATCCTGCCTCCGTTATGATAGACCAGATATCCGGATTCCCCCGACGCAATACTTTTCTTTAGCCGGCCTACCTCCCCCTGCTTTTTATATTCCATGGTTTCCAGCATCTCATAGACGGTCCCGAATTTTTCCATGCCGGGATAGGAGGCCACCATGATACCTTCCGCGGTAAACGCCAGATTGGCGCCGTATTGGCTCATTTCTGAACTGTTTATCAGCTTTCCGAGACTGTTTACCGTATATTCCGCACATACCGCACCCTGTACTTTTCCGTCCCGCAGAATGGGAACACCAACGACAATGCTGTCCTGCCCCTCATATCCCATGGACTGGATGCCTGATATGCTTCTTTTTCCTGCTATGAGCTCCTGATAATATGGCTTGTCCCCTACATAACCGGACTGATGGTCTCCATAATAAAGATTGCCCTCTGTGTCTCCGATCTCCAGTCTGTAATCCTCTGTACAGAACTGCTTTGTCTTGTTCCACCAGTTCTCATTCCCGGAACCGTCAGGCACATCACAGAATGCCGCGATCATCTCCAGCCATTCCTGCTTTGCCTGCAGACGGCTCTCCAGATTACTCCGGGCAACATTACTCTCCTTTTCCAGGTCACTGTAGGTCTGTTCCAGAAGTCCGTCCTGTATTTTTTTATAATAGAACATATCCAGGGCACAGCAGGATATCAAAAGTATAGAAATAATGATCCAGATCCTGCGGCTTTTCGCGGGATATTTGTATTTCTTTTTCCTTTCATAATGCCTGTCCGATAATTCCATACACCCATCCCCCGAATCTGCTGACATCCTTTGTATTTATTACCATTATAGCTTTTTGCAGATTAAGATTCAATCTTATTAGTAAAACCGGACAAAAAAATACCCCCTAAGCAGATTTCGGCTATTTACCTTATCTGCTCAAGAGGTAGCATATCATTCCCGCTGCCGGTATCTATTTTGCTCTTGTATCATGTTTCGGGTATCTGCTCCGCCCCGTCTTCTGTTTGGGATGCACTTAATTCATGTTCTATCAGGTGAAGCAGATCCAGTTCACTTAAAAAGGAGGCAGAAAATTCCCCGCATGTAAATACCCCCTGCCATGTATTGTGCTCATATCCTGTAATGATAATAGAAAATTCCTTTTTTTCAGTCATGCTTTTCCCTCCAAACAATTTTTTTCTCTATCAACCCATTAAATATATAGAAAATATACCATACTGTCTGAATAATAAACAGAACCTTTCACCCAAACTCTGTTTTCCAAACGGAAAGACATTTTGATCACACGGAAACTCCATTTTTTTTACCCAAAATCCGTTTTCTTCAGTGTACAACCAAACGTGATATGTTAAAATATTTGTAACTATTCAGTACCCTTACAGTTACAGGCAAAGATCCATGCAGAATCGTCTTTGGCCATGGGATTTTTGCTTGGCCGTGGTACACTTTCTTACGGTCAGCGCAGTGAATGCGCAGACCTACTGAATAGTTACAAATATTTGTAACAATTGCGAAAAAAGAGAGGGGAAAGCTTTATGCGGATAGCGATCGTGGAGGACAGAGAACAGGACCGGCAGGAGCTGATAAATATGCTCAAAACGTATTTCCATAATAAGGGCTTGGCAGGAACCTGGGATTGTTATACCTCAGGCCTGCGTTTTCTTACAACATTCTCTCCCGGGCAGTATGATCTGATCTTTCTGGATATTTATATGTCTGAATTAAACGGTATGGATACTGCGCGGCAGATAAGACAGGCCGATACCTCTTGTTCTCTTATCTTCTTCACCACAAGCTATGCCCACGCTGTGGAGAGCTATGAGGTGAATGCCTCTTATTATCTGACCAAACCCCTGAAGGAGACAGCACTGGCAAGAGCACTGGATATTGTCTGTACCCCCTTAGAAAAAGATAACCAGTATATTACCCTGACTGTAAAAGGAAATATTAAAACAGAAATCCTGCTGAAAGATATTATGTATGTAGACTGTATCTCCAGACGAACCTATATACATTTGCCGGAAAAACAGCTTATTGTCTATGAGTCCATTGCCTCTGTCCTGGATAGTCTCTCACGTGACCCCCGGTTTTTATCCTGCAACCGTAATGTGATGGTCAATATGGACTGGATAGAGAGTGTACCCTCCGATGAATTTCTGCTGAAAAATCAGGAGCGTGTCCCCATACGGCAGAGGGGAAGAAAAACCGTTAAAAAGACATTTCTGGAATATACCTTGAAAGGCCTCAGAAGGGAGGAAACCCTATGAAAACCGAAAAAGCGCTTTTTTTTACCATTCCATTTCTGCTTTTCCTGCTCACGGTTTCCTCCTGCCCTGCATATGCCTCAGAAAATGACGAGACCTATTACTGTTCTACCGCAGAGGAGCTCTATGAGACACTGACCCTCCATCCCGGAGGCACAATTTTCCTCACAGATATCATTGAGTGGAATTTTTCAGTCAACACCATTACGGTCCCGGCTGCCACTGTGATCCAAATGGGGGAGTATGGGATCTGCGTTCAGGAAAATGGTTATCTTGAAATGGATGGACCCGTCTCGTTCTATGGCAGCGGAAGCCGTATGCCTCTGTTTTTGGTGGAAGGCTATCTGTCCACCTCCCCTGAGACTACGATCACGGCATCCGGGGAGGGTTGTACTGCTGTGCAGATCACCGGGAAGGGTAAATGGGACTCTGATCTGACAACGGTCACTGCCTGCGGAGAAAATGCCATCACGGTAATTTATGACGACGGCCCTGACACCGTGTTATCCCTTGCTCAGATCACATCCCAGGGATTAGGGGCACAGAGTCTTTATACAGAGCGTCCTCTTGAAGCCGTACTCTGCAGTATCACCAGCGAGGGCGGCAGCGCCGCATCCGGCACAACCCCCATTACCATCACCGGCTGCCGGGTCACTCCCCAGTCACCGGAGTATCTGATCTATGACTGTAACGTCAGCCTATATGACAGGATACTGGAAAATTACGGTTTTTCCTACCCTATCGGAACCGCAGGCGGTGCAATAAACCGTTCAAGCCTGGCATATTATTTTACATCCGATAATGGTCTTGAATTTACATATGACATTCCGGTTTCTTTTGACGGTGTCGCAGATTTATACACTGAAGCAGGAGAATATTCCCTGACTTCCACCCCTATCGTACCGGATTGGTTTCCGGTCAGCCTTCCTCCCCTGGAATTGTCCATTCATATTATAGCACCGGACCAGCCGTATCTAACTGCCGCATATGAGCTGATGGACAGCATTGGTATACAGTTTTTCTCCGAGATCACCGATGCACACAGTCTTTCTCTGTATTATTCAGCTGATAACGGAAAAACCTGGCAGGACATCATGGGACTGCCGGGAAGTTACACCTATTCCCTGGGCGCCCAGATAATCGGGCTGCCCCAAGACAAGGATTACCTTTTTTACCTTGATGTACAGGGCGGGAGCATGGAGGGTGTATCAAACATCCTGCGCTTTTCTTACGGAAGGATTGATATTGACGGAGGCGGTGACAATGACGGGGGCGACCGCACAGACCAGGATCTTCCCCCTTATGAACAAAATCCCCCGGATTCCGGTCCCGAACCGGGCACAAACACACCGGATCCCGAAAATGGTTCACATCTTCCGGAAAACCCGTCCACAGAAGCTAATACCATTCCACCTAAAAATTCAGCCTCTGACGCGGAAAAACTGTCCCCGGAAGGCTCTGACCCCGGCGCGGGAACAACTGCACCGGAAAGCTCTGACCCCGACGCGGGAACCCGCTCCCCGGAAGACTCTGACCCCGACACGGGAATCCGCTCCCCGGAAACCTCTGGTCCCGGCGCGGGAACCCGCTACCCGGAAACATCTGCCTCCGGTGCCGGGTTAACCGCTCCCGGAAATACATCCTCCGGCGCAGAGAAAGATTCCCCGAAAGACACCGGATCGGATCAGGAAACCGCCACCTCAGACCAGACTTCGGAGCCTTTGCTGGAACAGGTCTCAGAAACTTCAACTACAATCTCCGGGATCCGCCTGCGGCTTCTGCTCCAGACCAATCCTGACACTGTTTTATTTGAAAAAGACGGCATCACGGTAGAGATCCCCTCCGCCTTCCTGGCTTCCCTGAATCTGCCGGACGATGCGTTTTTGAAAATTTCCATACGAAGGACAGATCCCACATCCTTCTCCCTGTCTGTCAACGTGGACGGCAGGGAACTGCATGAACTGGAAGAAACCACGATCACCATGCCCTTTTCCCCCTCCGGTGACTGGAAGGAAAAGCAGCTTACCCTGATCCATACAGATACCGGAAACAAAAACGCAGTACAATATATGTCCGTACAGGGCAGGGTGTCCTCAAACATTTATGAAACCGGCACATATACCCTGCAGGAACCCAACGGCCAATTGCCCGGCAGACTGACAAAACAAGAGACCGTCTGCATACTTCTGCTTTTGACTGCAGTTATCCTGTGTACAGCCGCTGCTGCTGTTTTGCTTCTGCGCAAAAGGAGACTATACCATGAAAAATACTAAAAAGCTGGTATTCCTGTGTGTGATCCCGCTCCTTATCCTGATCTTATCCTCCCTGCTGTTCCGCCAGCTGTATTACATTGATAATAAATACACATGGAAGGGTACACAGCCCATCTGCGGACTCCTGTCACTCTCGGATGAAGACCTGGAACAGTGCCCCCTGCGTTATCTTATCCGTGAATGGGAATTTTATCCCAATGTTACTTTTACCCCTGAAACCTTTTCTAAAAAACCAGCGGATACCTATCGGCAGTATGTCTCTGTAGGGCAGTACGGGGGAATGGAAACGGGAAACACACTGCATTCCCCTCATGGGTGCGGCACATACCGTCTGACTCTGCAGCTGCCTGCAGGTGTTAATTCCTATGCGTTGGAACTGCCTGAAATCTATTCGTCCTATCGTCTTTACCTGGACGGCGAACTGCTCCTGCAGTCCGGGGATCCGAACCCGGAATCATACACCCCAGAGGTAAGCTGCCGCATGGCCATCTTCCAGGGCGGGGGAACGGTCAGTCTCCTTCTTGCAGTTACTGATCATTCCTGGATCTACAGCGGAATGGTCTATCCTCCGGCTTTTGGAACCGTGGAGGCTGTAAGCAATGCCAGGGAAATCAGGTATATGCTCCGGATCGCCAGTCTACTCCTGGCTTCTTTCGGTGTTTTCCTTTCACTGTATATGGGATTCCGGGCCCGCTGGAAAAAAGGGTTTCTGTATGCCCTGCTCTGCCTGTGTCATATAGGATATACCGCGTTTCCCCTGCTCACCGGATTTTTCACAATTAAGATTCAGCCCTGGTATACGCTTAACCTTTCCTGCTTCTATATCGTTCTGCTGCTGGTGGTCATACTTCAGAACAGCCTGTGTCATGTAAAGGAAAAATATTCGATCTTGTGGACAGTGGTCTGTGCCGCAGGGGTCATTCTCTCTATTGGCACCGGAATATCCGCATCCAGCCTGAACCTCAACATGCTCATGGGATTTTCCGCTGTGTCTGCCATATTAAAATACGGGACCGGCATTTATCTGCTCATCACCTCAGCAGCGGCCTTTTTTATGCACAAAAAATATACCCTCCTGCTGTTCTACGCCTCTGTGGTATTCTCCGCCTCACTTTTGGCGGACAGGACCCTGCCGCTGTATGAACCGGTGTATGGAGCCCGTTTTATAGAGATCGGCGGGGCTGCCATTATGCTTGCACTTTTCTGCGTGTTATGCGGAAATCTTGCTGAAGCCTACCGGCACAGCCTTACCATGGCGGAGGAGCACCGGCAGATGGAACGCCAGCTCGCCATGCAGAAGGACCATTACAGGCAGCTCACGGACCAGATCAGTGCCGCAAGGACTGCGTCCCATGACCTTCGGCATCATATGCGCGCACTGCGGGGAATGGCGGATAAGGATTCCCTGGATGATATCCGCCGGTACCTGGCAGAATATGAACCCAGCCAGGAGATACAGGATGTAGTGACCTACTCCAACAATCCTGCTGCAGACGCCATTCTGCATTACTATGCTTCCGCAGCCGCACAAGTCAATGCCGCATTTGACGCTGTGCTCCTTCTTCCGGAAACCTTGGATTTCACTGACGCGGACCTCTGTATCCTCCTTGGAAACCTCATGGAAAATGCGGTGGAGGCCTGTTCCCGCCAGCATACAGGAAAACGGTTCATTATCTTAAAAGGGAAGACCAGCAGCCATCAGCTCCGCCTTGTGGCGGACAACAGCTTCGACGGGACCATACACAAAAAAGACGGGCATTTCTATTCCGCCAAAAGAAATGGCATCGGTCTTGGCATCCAATCCGTACAGGCCGTGGTGGAGCGCCATGGAGGACTGGTCAGTTTTGAGGAGAAAGACAATATTTTTCAAGTTTCCGTGCTGATTCCTTTAGAACACTGAAACATAACAGAAAACGCAGAAGGCGCTCCACGTATCCCGGAAGCCTTCTGCGTTCTGTCTGTTAAAAGATGCGGTAAACCTTGGTCCCGTATGCATTCAGCATTACGCTTCCCTGTACTTCATCTTTTGTGTCCATGTCCATGACTGGTACTTTGAGTACGATTTTCTGAGGTTCCTTGTCATAATTCAGAACAAAGAGATATTTTCTTCCCTCTTTCACCCTCATGGCGATCTCACAAGCTTTTGGTACTTCTGCCAGTTCCTCAAAGGGTTCCAGCGCCCCTGTATGGTCCAAAAATCCTTTTACATTATCCCGGGTAAAAGTACCGCCAAAATGCAGGACCTTCCCCTTGCCGCAGGCTGTCTCCACCAATGCGGGGCGGCCTTCGTAATAGTTGGAGCTGTATTTTGCCAGCACCCTGGCATCCGGACCCGTGACTGCCAGGATATCGTTAAACAGCCCTGTTTCCACCTGTTTGTCTTCCCACTCCATGTAAACGGCATCATCCGCCGGACCCACAAACGTGTATTCTTTCACATCCGTCTGTGTCAGGGACCGGAGCAGACCGGGCATTGGCTGCATCACACATTTTCCTGTCTCATCCTTCTGCCCTGTCCTGCATCCCAGGATCAGGCATCCGCCTGCCTCCACATACTGTTTCAGAACCTCTGCTCTTCTCTCTGTAAGGATCAGGGGATGAGGGTAAATAAGTACCGGATATGCAAGCAGCTCTTCCACATCTGTCCCTTCCAGGAGATAGACCATATCCATAGGCGTATGGTTTATCTGTGATGCCGTGAATATCTCCTTCTCACTTTTCTTGGCAAACCGCATATGCCAGGCATCCAGCTGTGCATCCCAGATATTGTCGTAATCCCGCACCAGTCCAAAAGCCGCCTGATACTTGGCCCCTGCCATCTCATTTATGGCCTCTGTTCGTTTCCATATCCTGTTCAGTTCAGACAGCTTCCGGTTGTCCCTGTTGTCATAATCCAGGATTCCGTGCCAGTAGATCTCGGTTCCCATGACAGCGGTCCTCCAGCGGAAAAAGCTCACATAATCTGCCCCATGGGCAATACTCTGCATAGCCCAGAGCATCATCTGTCCCGGCTTGGGAGCCGGGGCCTCCATGCGGGTATTCCATCCGTTTGCCCCGGACTGCTGTTCCATAATGCCGAAATGGGGGCAGATGGACCGCACCTCCGCCAGATTTCTGCTCCATTTCCTGTCGTTCAGGTCATCGGAATGTTTTGGGTCCTCACACAGACAGAACGCAAAATTAGGATAGGAGTCATAAGTATATACATCCAGACATTCATCCTGCATCTTATGATTATCCAGATTCCCAAACATGCCGTTTGTGGTGATAAAATCCTGCGGTTTTTTATATTTCCTGATAATGTCGCTCTGCAGTCTGCAGAACCGGACTGCGCTTTCCGATACAAAGCGTGTGTAGTCCAACACCTGATGGGGGTTGGTGGAGTCATGTACCGTAGGCCGCGGCACATAAATCTCCTCCCACTCTGTATACGTCTGATTCCAGAACACCGTCCCCCAGGCCCGGTTGAGGGCATCAAGGGTCTGATATTTTTCCTTCAGGAATATCCGAAACGCTGCCGTATCACTCTCTGAATAGAAGACATCCACCTCGCAGTTGATCTCATTGTCGATCTGCCATCCCACAATACAGGGGCGCTGTCCATAATGTTCTGCCGCTTTTTCCACAATAACGGCACACAGCTTCTGATAGACCGGAGAGTTATAATTATAATGTCTTCTCATCCCATGCCTGAAAGGCGTACCGTCCAGACGGCAGTTCAGGACTTCCGGATACTTTCGGGTCAGCCAGGCCGGGGGTGTGGCTGTGGGGGTGCCGAATATGACTTTCATCCCTTCCTCCTCAACCACATCAAGGAATGAATCAAAAAAACCAAAGGTAAATTCCCCTTCTCGGGGTTCAATCTTACTCCACGCGAACTCCGCGATCCGTATGGTAAAAATACCATTTGCCTTCATTCTCTGAAGGTCTTCCCTCCACAGGCTTTCGTCCCAGTGCTCCGGATAATAACAAGTTCCAAGGGACAAACCGTCCCATTTGAAATTCTGCGTATTTCTCATTCAGTTTTCCTCCTCCTGCTGCCCCTTGATCGTAACAGTTCAGACAGGTCTGCGCATTTACTGCGCTGACCGTAAGAACAGGTAGTGCCAGCAAGCATCCAGCCCATCGCGAGGCGATTTCTAATGGCTGGATGCATGTAACAGTTCAGGCTCGCCTGAACTGTTACCCTTGATCATCATGGGCAGGATAAAATTAATTTTCGTTCCCCTGTGCTTCTCACTCTCTATATGAAGCCTGCTGCTTTCACCATAACACAGGATAAGTCTGCGGTAAACATTTTTAAGCCCTATATTTTGATTTGTCTCATTCATCTCACATTTTTCATAGAGTTCCCGTATTTCTTCCCGGCTCATGCCCACACCGTCATCCGCTATGCAGAACACTACTGTGTCCTTTTCCAGTTTGATCCGCACACAGAGCATCCCTTTTCCCAGCTTTGGTTCCAGCCCATGGATGATGGCGTTTTCGATCAGCGGCTGAAGAATGAAATTGGGGACCTGACAGGGGTAAGCCTGTTCATCCACATCATAAAGGACAGATATCTTATCCCCGAACCGCTGCCCCTGTATCAGAAGATAATCCTTCACGGTCTTCATCTCCTCCTCCACTGTGACAAACCTGTCCTTCTTGATCATGGCTCTGAGTAAATCTGCCAGGGATATGGTCATCTCCGAAATATCCAGGTTTCCCTGCATAATAGCCATCCAGCTGATGGTATCCAGTGTATTGTAGAGAAAGTGGGGATTGATCTGCATACATAAAAAATCTATCTCCGCCTGCTTCTGGGTGATCTCCATCTTGTAGACCTTTTCGATCAGAGTCTCTATATTTTCGGCCATACGGTTGTATTCGCTTCCTATCTGACCAATCTCGTCCGTGGACTTTACCTCCACCCTGTGGGAAAGGTTTCCTTTTCCGAACAGCTTCATACTCTCCAGCAGGTCCTGGGTGGGCCTGGCAATATGCTTTGTAGCCATATTGATTGAGAAAAAACTCAGGATCAAGATCCCCAGAAGAAAAATGCCTGTCAGCCCTATGACTCTGTATGTATTTTTATAGAACTCCTTTACCGATACCGCTTCCACAAGGGTCCA
The DNA here is from genome assembly GCA_002270465.1 of Blautia hominis. Classification (GTDB taxonomy): domain Bacteria; phylum Bacillota; class Clostridia; order Lachnospirales; family Lachnospiraceae; genus Blautia; species Blautia hominis. The sequence continues at coordinate 345,042 of NQOF01000004.1, read as the reverse complement.
GCCATTTGGCATCTCGTTTCCTACATAATAGAAGGAATTTGTATCATTTAATATATCATATCTGGATGTGTCCGTTTCCCTCAGTGCCTCGATGGCCACGGGGAAACGGGTGCCCAGATATTTTTCATGGTTGGTGACAACTATGGTCCCATCCCGGTCCACCACATATGACGCGCCCGAGTATTCCGTGGAATTATCCTTTACAATGTCACCGAAATATTCCCTCTCGTAAACAATATTAATATATCCGATGGGCTTCATAGTGGTCAGATCCAGAATCGCCTTGGCAATACAGATATCCTTGTCAGGTCCCACCAGTCCCCAAAGGGTGGTCCCATTGGCCTTATAGATATCTCCCTCCAAAAAGGCAAGGTCAGTCCCGCGCCCTGTGATCTTTTTTACGGAAAACTCCAGTCCGCTCTTTGAGATAACACTCAGTGAAACCACATCGGAACTGAACAGGGCGTTTGTCTCCAGCTCCCGCTCCACGATCTTGCTGATGTTCCGGATGCTGTAAGGCTCCATCTCCTGCCCGTTTACAATCTCCAGCTGCTCCTGGATCACAGCGCTGGAGAGGATCTGAATATTAATGTCCTCTATGGTCTGAATCATATTTTCAAGATTGTTGGTAGTCTGCTGTGTTACATCCTGGAGATACACTTTGGAAATCTTGCCGTATCCCTGCTTGAAAACTGCCGCGGAAAAAACAGAGATGCCCGCACCTGTTATTGTAATAAGGACAGCAAATACAAACAGCATCTTTTTTCTGATCCCCGTGATCCTCAGCTTCCGCTTTCTTTTTTCTGTCATCACATGCCTCCGGATACCTCTGCTGCTTCCAAGCTGCGCAGATCTGCCAAAGAGTAATCTCATTTCTTCTCCTGAATCAGCTCCAGTATACTCTTAATACTGTAGTTTTTCTGCTGTCCGGCATTTTTCCTAAATTCGCCGGGACTGCATCCAAACGCTTTTTTGAACACCTGGCTGAAATATCTGGCATCCCGGAACCCTGATTTTTCACACAGCAGCCCGATTTTCACATGGTCTTCCCTGAGCAGCCACACTGCCTCCGCAAGACGCATACTGTTTAAGATCTCGCTGAAAGAGTACCCTGTCTCCTTCTTGATCATTCTGGAGAGATACGCAGGTGAAAAATGATAGGTATCCGCAATGGAATTCAATGTGATATCCTGCGTAAAGCTCTGGGCCATATCCTGCAGGATATCCATACACTGTGTATTGATGCCTCTGAAATGATGCCGTATCTGGTCACCCAGATCCACGCTGTCCGCGTCGGTCTCATACCTGCGCACTACATTTTTCTGATAGCGTCTCTGCTCCAGCCGCTTCATAACACCTGACACGGTTTCCAGAATATCCTTAGGCCGCAGCGGCTTTAGCATATAGTCAAAAACTTCATTTCTGATTGCCTTCTGGGCATAGGAAAAGTCAGAAAATCCTGTCAGGAGTATCACTGCCGTGTCCAGGTCATACTCCTTCACATACTCAGCCAGCTCTAATCCCGTAAGTCCGGGCATCTTAATATCGCTGATTATAATGTCCACCCGTTTTTGCCGCAGGATATCCTTTGCCTGCAGTCCATTTTCCGCCTCATAGACTTCCTCAATGCCAATACTTGTCCATGGAAGGGACAACATCCCCCTCCGAATCGCCATCTCATCATCCGCAACCAGTAAATTCATGTCTCCTCCTCTACCCCTTGACTGCCCCGGCTACCATGCCCTCCATAATGTGCTTATGAAGCCATATGTACACAATGATACTGGGTATTATGGTTATGATCACTGCTGCGATCTCTGCCACATAATTCGTTGCATACTGACCCTGGAATTCTGTCAGCCCCACCGGGAGCGTCATCTTGGACGAATCCGTCAGGAAAATCTGCGGAAGCAGCAAGTCATTCCATATATTAATAAAAGTCACAACCGCCACCGTCACAACCGACGATTTTGAAATAGGCATAATGATCTTAAAAAATATCTGGTAGATATTACACCCATCCATAACCGCTGCCTCCTCCATCTCCTTGGGAAGAGACCCCATAAATCCTGTCATTATAAAAATAGCCATTGGAAAAGCGATCGCAATATGCGGTATGATTACCGCCAAATGTGTATTCAAAAGCCCCATCCTGTTAAACATGGAAAACAAGGGAACCACCATGGCATACACCGGAATCATCATCCCCAGCAAAAATACATTCAGCGTCAGCTTAGACAGTTTCCACTGCATCCTTGTGATGGCGTAAGACACCATACTGCTCAACACAACTGCCACCAAAACGGCCGATACTGCAATAATAACAGAGTTGCCGAAATATTGCAAAATGTGCCCCTCTGTTATGGCCTGGATATAATTATCCAGCCTAAACTGCTCCGGCAGCCCCCAAGGATTGGCGTACAGTTCCGTATTCGTCTTAAAAGAACTCAAAAACAGCCACAAAAGAGGATAAAGACACAGAACGGTAAAAATCCCCAGCACAACATATTTCAGTACAAGAAAAACCTTATCCTTTGCCGATACTTTCATCTTTCCGCCCTCCTCCTAAAATTCAACAGGTTCCGAACGGAACACCAGATTTGACAGCAGCACAGAACACATACATAAGATCAGCAGGATCACACCAATCCCTGCGGAATACCCATACTTCAGCGTCCTGAACCCCTGATAAAACATATAGGTTGACATAAGTTCCGTAGCATGATTTGGCCCGCCTCCGGTCATAACCGCGATCAGATCATAATATTTCAGGGAACCTGTAATGATCAGTACCGCATCCACCTTCAAGATAGGCTTGATCAAAGGAAAGGTAATACTCTTAAACTGCACCCATTTACTGGCCCCGTCAATCTCCGCAGCCTCATAATAAGAGGCCGGGATATTTTTCATAGCCGCAAGCTGAATGATCATGTGATACCCGACAAACTGCCACATAACAACCACAATGATACAAAACAGTGCCAGATCTTTATCCGACAGCCACACATGCTGCAGACTCTCCAGCCCGATCACTTCCAAAAACTTATTGAGCAGCCCAAACTCCGAGTTATACACAAACGTCCAGGTCAGCCCCACAGCCACCCCACAGATAACACTCGGCAAAAAAAACACCGTCTGAAAAAAATGGCTCCCCTTAATCTTCTGAAACAAAATATTCCCAAACAACAGCGCCAACGGCAAATGCGCGATCAGCGACCCCACCACCATCAAAATATTATTCCTCAAAGCCCCCGTAAAAGTAGAGTCCCGAAACAAGTTTACATAATTCTTCAACCCCACAAACTTACTAGGACTCATCAAATCCGTCTGCAGGAAACTAACATACACATTATACCCAATCGGCACCAACACAAAAACCGCATAAATCAAAAAAGCCGGCAGCACAAACACCGCAATACTCCTCTTATTCCCTAAAACCTTATTCATCCCATCTACCTCGCCAACCCAAACTCAATCCATCCACATCCTACCACTAAATCCCTTTCCTACCACTGTATCCTACGCTGTATCATACCGCTGTATTCTACCACTGTATCCTACCGCTATATCCTACCACCGCATCCTACGCTGATTCCTACCGCTACATCCTACCGCCGCATCCTATGCAGCAGCCTACCGCTACATCCCACCGGTGTATCCTACCGCCGCATCCTACCGCTGTATCCTGCCGTCGCATCCTACCGCTATATCCTGCCGTCGCATCCTACCGCTATATCCTGCCGTCGCATCCTACCGCTATATCCTACCGTCACATCCTACTGCTATATTCTGCCGTCACATCCTACTGCTATATCCTGCCGTCGCATCCTACCGCTATATCCTACCGTCGCATCCTACCGCTATATCCTACCGTCGCATCCTACCGCTATATCCTACCGTCGCATCCTACCGCTGCCATCCTACCGCTGCCAAAATCAGGGGAAGGAGGAGGGGCAGAGCAGGGCCGGAGGGGGAGGGGAACCGGAAAACGATGTTTCGCGGAGCGGTCAGAAGATCCACCTGCCCCAGACACTTAGTGAAGAGCCCACTGGCGATGAACTTAGTGACTGGGAGCAGGTTAGCTTCTGACCAGCGGAGTGCATCGTTTTCCGGTTCCCCTCCCCCTCCGGTCCTGCTCTGTCCCTCCTCCTTCCCCGTCCCTCTTAGCCATCCATCAACTAACTACCTATCAGCATTATCCTCCGCAAATTGCTGCAGCCCATCAAACGCCGCTTTCGCATCCTCCCCCCCAAGCACAGAAACACAAGTATTATTAAACTCAACCCCTTCTCCAGCTCCAAACTGTCTATCCCACCAGGGAGTCAACCCTACCTGCTCATTGGAGATCGTCAGCACCTCCCCCATAAGCGGTGTCAGCTTACTGGTATCCAGTTCAAAATTATCTGCCGGAATCCTGCCATTTTCATACAACAGCATTTCCTCCATTTCTTGGGAAGTCCAGAATTTCAAAAACGCCACAGCCGCATCTTTATTTTCGCAAGTCTCTGAAACGGCAAAGCTGGTATCCACAGACCCCACGGAAATATTATTATACTGCGCATCATAAGCCGGCAGCACAAACGCCCCTGCATCTTCACCTATACCGCTCTTCTGGATCTTATCCGCATCCCACGCTCCCATAAAATACATGGCGGATTTTCCATTGGTAAATAAATCTGTTGACTCCTCCGGCCCCATACCGATATATCCATCCTGAAAATACCCTGCATCTGCCATTTTCTTCACTTCCTCGGCCGCCTTTACATGGGTTTCATTATTCCATTTTTCACTTCCGTCACAAATATCCTGGAATAGCTTGTCCCCCGCCATCCCACCTGCTATCTGCTGCACAAACTGCGCAGGGATCCAGGCATCGGTCCCGCACATGGCCATAGGAGTCACCCCGTTACTTTTCAGGGTGTCACACACACTCAGAAACTCATCATACGTGGAAGGCACCTGAACTTTGTTTTCCTCAAATATCTTTTTGTTATAAAACATAACGCACAGTGATTTCTGAGTAGGGACCCCATAATTCTTACCGTCATATGACAGCAGATCCAGGGTTCCGTCCGCAAAACTGTCCTTCCACTCTGCATCCTTCTCCAGATATGAGGTGATATCCGTTACCTTACCTCCCTCCACAAACGGCTGCAGATAGGACAATTCCCAGGTAAAAAACACGTCCGGCACTGCATTTGAGGCCATCAGCGTAGTCAGCTTTGTCTTATACTGTTCATTTTCATAGAAATCCATCTTTACCTTTACGCCATACTCATTATCCTCTGAAAACTTCTCAGCAATGGAGTTGTAGGCATCAATATAAGTATCTGCCTCTGTCCCCACACACATAACGGTCAAGGTATCGCCGTCCCCCTTTTTGCTGCCTGAGCCGGAAGCCTCTTTACTGCTGTCCCCCTGGCTGCCGCACCCTGCCAGCATGCCGCAGGTCATTGCCGCTGTAAGCAGCATAGCCACTGTTTTCTTTCTCATTTTTATTACCTCCGTGATCTTTTTGATGAATCCATTGTAACCCATGTCATTATGACGGAACAGGTGCCTTTTCTACCAAAAATGTTTGATATTTTGACCATCATCAACCCGCAGCACATAAAACAAAAGGGAATTATCACCAAGCGGCACATCCGCCGCCCGGGATAATTCCCAAATATGATGAACTATTTCATGAGTCCCACTACTACCTGCTCTTAATATAACAGATATTACTGATCAGAAAACTACTGTGTTTCCTCACATAATTGTAATACTCCTGCCTGTTGATATAATATTCCTTTCCCCAGGAGGAAACCCGCATCCAGGTCTCATCCATACCTGTCACAGTGACAAAATGTGCCTTTATCTGGCAGGAAGGGGAATACTCTCCCCCAGCTGACCGATGGTACATATTCAGCCTGTGTTTTCCCCATACGAAAGGAAAATTAGGCCCCACCAAAAGAATGACCGGGATATCATGCGCCAGCATGGCACTGATCCGCACCCACAGATTCCTTGGAAATACCCCGAATGCTGCCCTGAGCCTGATCCGTTCATGCCTGAAATACCGATTCAGCCCCAGCACCAGCATCCACCCTGCCATACCGAAATAAGGGATGACCGGCAGATACCTTTTCCTCATATAGTTTACATAATTCAAATACTCCGGCAGTTCAAGAATACCGTTTTCCAAATAGGCTTCCTGAAATAATTCCGTCCGGCAGATATCTTTATGTAAACTTAAATACAACAATAAATCTGTCCCGCCTATCACACCGCATCCACATTTCCTCATAACAGCAGAATCTGACCAGGCCTGATTGCCGCCAAAGGAAAGGGTGCCGTCTTTTTCAATCACTGGATATGGATTATGTAAACTGCTTCTCTGCATATTTATGTCAACCTTTCTTCTTCCTTTTACATAAACTTCTGTCGCACCGTATTATTCTGCACGGCACAGGATCTCTGCTTCCAGTTCATCAGAAATGGAAACCTTACCGCCCATTCTGCACTCTGCTGTTTTCCCCTCCCGGCGGATCACGGATGCCTCAATCAGGCCGTCCGGCTGTTTTAAAATATAAATATAAGTCCCGTCATCCTTTTTATCCGCCAAATAAGCCGCGCATGCCATACTCCCGCTTCCACAGCTTGATTCCCATACCAGGGAATCGGTCTTGGCCACATATACCACCGGTGTCATCCGGTAACATTTCTCCATACCGTCCCCGCTGGGTTCCAGAAACATGATACCGTATGCATCGCATGTTTCCTGTTCCTTAGCTGCCTTCAGCACAGTCTGCACAAACGCATCACTTCTTCTAGGTCCCTTCACGATAATATGGCTGATGCCGTCAAAGCAGACCATGGGACAACTTCCATAGCCAGGCACCAAAAGACTCACCATCTTCCGCGGAAGCGGCATGGCGGTGCGGCTGGTGCCCGCCTCCAAATCCACCTCAACCTTTAAGGGGGAATCCGAGCCGCTCACGTCCACCTCTACAAGTTTGGGATGGTCCGGGTCCAAAAGGCTTTTCAGATATCCGAAACTCCTTGTGGCATTTCCGCAGAATTCTCCGCCCATCATCTGCATCCGACAGGTACCGTTACTCATCTCCTCCATGAACCCTACCTGCTCCGCCTTATATTCCCTCTGTTCTAAAAGCTGATTGGCAGCTTCCGCATACCGGCTTCTGTCAAGGGGTGTCATGACAAAAATTGTGATATTCCCTGCAGGGTCAGCTACACGTATTTTTACTTTCATAAGTTCCTCCAGTCTTACCCCAAACAAAATTTTTCTGCCTTTATCATACCACAAAACGGTAACTGTTCACAGTACATTTAAAGTGTATTTTTTGTATAGCAGCACACCCTGGAAGGCGCCTTCCTAAACCCTGTGACTGTGAGGTACCAAACCGCTACGATCGTTACTGTACACTCCGTGTCCAGTAACACGCATCGCGATGCACAGATATGGAGCATTCTGCCCTATATCGCGCTGGCTGCCTCGGGATTTTCATGCTTTCGGCATGAAAACGCCTCCCGGTACAGTGGCCTGTGTACAGTAACTTACGATCCATCAAAATATAAAAACCATTTTATCTTATCGACTTTCTTGGAAAACTGTGTTATATATGTATATATAGGGCATAAGGCAGCATATCTTATGTGCTTTTTTTTCGATATGAACACACGATAAACAGGGGGGAACATCATGAGTACAAAGCAATCCGGCCAAAATCAGATCACAGAGGGAGTCATCTGGAAACAGATCCTCCTGTTTTTCTTTCCCATTATGCTGGGCACCTTATTCCAGCAGCTATACAACACAGCCGATGCCATCGTGGTAGGCCGGTTTGTGGGCAAGGAAGCCCTAGCCTGCGTGGGCGGTTCCTCCGGCCAGATCATCAACCTGGTTGTGGGATTTTTTGTGGGGCTTTCCTCTGGTGCCACAGTTATCATTGCCCGATACTTTGGGGCCAGAAACAAAAAGGACCTGAATGCCACCCTGCACACAGCGGCGGCCCTCTCCATAGTGGGCAGTGTCATCATCACAGTCCTAGGACTGATCCTGACTCCTTTTATGCTGCGGCTGATGCACACACCGGAAAATGTAATGGCCGGTTCTGCCTCTTATCTGCGTATATATTTCGGAGGGATCGTCTTTGTATTTATTTACAATGTGGGTTCTGCGATCCTGAGAGCTGTTGGGGATTCCAAACGCCCCCTTTACTATCTGATCGTATGCTGTTTTATTAATATTTTTCTTGATGTCCTGCTGGTTGTGGGACTTGATCTGGGTGTAGAGGGTGCTGCCATTGCCACTTTGATCGCTCAGGCCGTCAGCGCCATCCTGGTCGTGCGGGCCCTGATGCAGCCCGGAGACATGTATCTGCTGGAGGCCAAGAGCATCCGCTTCCACAAGTTCCTGCTCAAATCCATTATCACCATCGGTCTTCCTGCGGGCATCCAGTCTGTTATGTATAATATCTCAAATATCATTATACAGACTTCCCTGAACAATCTGGGGACAGATACCATGGCTGCTTACACGGCTTTTGGCAAAATGGACGCCATTTACTGGATGATATCGGGTGCCTTTTCCATTGCTATCACCACATTCGTGGGGCAGAATTACGGGGCCGGAAAATACTCACGTATGAAGAGAAGTGTATTTGTGTGTCTGTTTATGGACTTTATTGCATCCATACTGGTAAGTGCCCTGTTCCTGCTATTTGGCAGTTATATATTCCGCATGTTCACCCAGGACCCTGAGGTTATCAAGGTGGGCATGAAGATCATCCAGGTGATCGCACCCAGTTATGTGCTGTTTATCTTCATTGAGATCCTCTCCAGTGCCCTCCGCGGCATCGGAGATGTGCTGATTCCAATGATCATGACATGCGGAGGTGTCTGCCTGCTGCGGATCTTCTGGATTTTTGCGGTTGTGCCCCATATTCCGGGGATCCAGAGCATACTCATGAGTTATCCCATCTCCTGGGCGCTTACGGCTGTACTGTTTATCATCTATTATTTTATACGGCAGAAGAAGTTTTACCGTTCTCTTCCCAGCGAAGCTGAATAATAAAAACTAAAATATCCTTGCGTTTGGACAAATTTAAAAGAAGCGGGCCATCTCCTTAAATGGAGATAACCCGCTTTTATGAATCCGGTTAACCTATTCCACTATTTACATTCCAGATATTCATGTGCCATGACCAACATGACACTGGCAGTCCATGTATAGGCTCTGTCCCGCAAGCCACTGCCCGTTAAAGCATCGAAATTCTCCGCACAGCCGCTCTTTTGTATCATACGGCAAAATTTGCGTGTGGTTTCCTGTACAAATTCCTTTTCCCCGCATTCCATCATACCGTCAAGAATGATCATGGTGCTGGGTGCCCAGATTGGACCTCTCCAGTAACCATCCGCTTCGTACGCGCTGCTTTTTGGACTTTCTGTGGCCAGCCCATACTCTGTGTTGAATTTTTCACCTTTAATAACTTCTATCATATTCCTACGGATTTTTTCCGGCAGCTTATTTCCCAGAAGGATGGGCAGATATAATATTAAGCTGTCCGTCTCTACCTGTTCCATTCCGAATCCCGCCCAAGCAGCCGGACTATCATTAAGGAACAGCACATCCAGCATTTTTCCCATCAGATCATCTGCGCGTGTCCTCCACATGGCAGAATCAGCCTTATATCCCAGCTTTGCTGCCACGTCTGCGAGAACATCCATCTGCAGGACAAGAAATGCGTTCAAGTCCGGCAGCGTGACCGGGGGGAGTTCTGAAAAAGCTGTTGCGTTATCCCAGCCGGAGTCGTTTCCATGCGTATATTCACAAAGTCCGTCCCCGTTCTCATCTCTGCAGTTTAACCACCAGTTGGTCCATCTGCCGATTTTATCATATGCCTCAAGAAGCTGCGCTTCGCTCAGTTCCATAATCTGCATGAGTTTCCTCAGAGTCCAGCCATGGATCGGTGGTTTGCAGTAATTGTTTACGATCACCGCATCATTCACACTGTCCGGTATATTCCCTGATTCCTTCTGGAAATCGAACATCACCATGAACTGGTCCCATGCCTCCGTGGGGTTATTATAGGCAAGGGCCATGGCGTTAAAGCAGTGGTCCCAGCTCCACACATTGCACATCCAGTTTTTTGACATTAACACGGACTCTCTTTTGAGTACGCCGCAGGGCGACACGATGCTTGCCCAATTCACGTAAGCAGCAACTTGCGCAGCCTCTTTATATTCCACCGGAACTGATGGCATGGAATGGTAGAATTCAAGAAACTTCTCCCTGTTGTCTCCCACCGCTTTCGCATAATCATAGTCTATGCCACGATCCAGCCAATCCTCAAAATTCTCCTCAAGTGTCACCGTATATGTCTTTGCATTTCCCTTTTCAAGTCTCATCCGGCAATACTCTGCTGTGCTCACACTCCACTTCTGTTCCATTTGGATCTGTCCTTCTCCTGCCCGGAGCATATAACGTGAATTGCCATTAAAGCAGTTTATCAGATAAAACTCTCTGTCTCCCGCCTTCCATGGCTGCGCAAAAGTGAACATTGTCCCTTTTGCCATAAAATCCAGTTCCAGTTCCACGTCGCCATGGAGTACTATGGTCTTGTCATCTGCAAAGGTGATTCCCGCTTTTCCGTGTTCTGTAAGAATCCGTACCTCCTGCGGTTCTGCCTCATATGTATACTCTGCGTATTTTCCCTCATGCACCGGAGTGATCCGGGCCAGAAAAGAAGAACGGGCAGAACCATGGACGGTCCTAAGATACAGGCCTGTCTCCATCTCTCTTCCTTGAAATCCGCCTTCCAAATATGACACTGCCATATAGGACCCTCTTGTACTGAAGGGCACCTCCGTTAAGTTAAGCCTCATTTTCTCATACCTCCTGCTATTATCCTTTTAATCCTGAAAATGTGATTCCTTCAATAAAATACTTCTGCGCCGCAAAATACACTGCGATCATGGGTATGGTTATGACCGTCGCAACTGCCATGAGCAGGTTCCACTGGCTGTTATGCTGCCCCATAAAATTTTGAAGTGCCAGGGAAACTGTCTTCAGTTTCTGATCATCCAGATAAAGCAGCGGTCCCATGAAGTCATTCCATGTGTTCATGAATGTAAAGACTCCCACTGTACACAGTGCAGGCTTTGCCATGGGCATAATGATCTTCAGATAGATCGTAAAGTAATTGGCCCCATCCACAAGTGCCGCCTCGTCATACTCCTTGGGGATCCCGCTGTAGAACTGTTTCACCAGGAATACATTAAAGGCTGTCCCGAAAAAGCAGGGGACCGTCAGCGGAAGAAAAGTATTATACCCTCCAACGGACTGCCATATTAGGAACTGCGGTATCATTAAAACTGTGTAGGGTATCATCATAGTGGACAAAAGAAGCGCGAACCAGATATTACGCCCTTTAAATTTAAGCCTGGAAAAACCGAATGCGATAAAGCTGGAGCTTAAAATAGAACCAACCATATTCACCATCACTATGATAGCGGAGTTCAGAAAATATCTCCCAAAGGAGTCTTTCGTAAACGCCTCCACAAAATTATCAAAATTAAAGCTGGAAGGGATCCACTTTATTGGTACTGTTGTTATCTCTCTGTTCGTCATGAACGCACTCCGCACCATCCAGAAAAATGGAAACAACATGGTAATTGAAATTACGATCAATAATATATAACAGGTAATCCTGACCCTTTTCTGCTTTTTACTCTTCATATGTCAATCTCCATTCTCATAAACGACCCACTTCTTCTGCGATTTGAATACAAGCAATGTTAGGACCGCAATTATAATAAAGAAGATCCATGACATCGCAGCGGAATATCCCATCCGCGACTGCTTGAACGCGGTCCTGTACACCATCAGGGAATAGAAGAAAGTAGCATTTGCCGGTCCGCCGTCTGTCATAATATATGCCTGTGTAAATATCTGCATGGAATTGATGATCGCCATTACAAAGTTATAGAATATGATTGGCGTCATCATTGGCACAGTTATATGGAAGAACCTTGCAGCCGCCCCCGCTCCGTCAATCTCCGCTGCCTCGTACAGCTGCCGGGATACTCCCTGAAGGCCTGCCAAATATATGACTACCGTATTCCCGGCTGCCCAAAGAGCCATCACCGCAAGGGAAGGGACCGCGCCAGTCTCGCTGAATATAAAATTATGAGTATGAAGCCCCAGGGCCTTCAATATACTATTGAGCAATCCGTACATGGGGTTGTAGATATACATCCAGACCGCTGCGCTGGCAACGATAGGAACAATGGACGGCACATAAAAGATAGCTCTGAATATGGATATCCCTTTTACTTTGGTGTTCAGCAGCATGGCGATCAGCAGCGGAACACATGTAATAAGAGGAACACTTAACAAGGTATAATATAAAGTTACCTTTAGAGATTTAAAAAACAACGGATCGTGGAACAATGCCTTATAATTGTCAAGTCCTATAAACTCTTTTGCTGTTATCACATCCCATTTCGTAAAGCTGATACCCAGGCTGAACAACATGGGACCAAAGCTGAAACAGATAAGTCCGATGATAGCTGGGGCGATAAAGAAATATCCCCATTTCAGCTGACTTTTTTCTTTAAGGTTCATTTTCTTTTTAGCGGTTCTACTATTCATATTTTCCTCCTGACATGGTCTGCCTGCTTTTCAGAAATATCTCAGGAACAAAACGTTCCTGAGACATAAAGATCTGCATCAGTTCCATGTCCCCTGAAGGTCAGAGGACACGTCCAGAGAGCCAAGGGCATCTGCTGCTGTCTCCTCCCCCAGCCAGACATTGTCCAGGATTGGAATGATCGTATTGTCTACAATAACCGGGAAATTCTTTAATGTTATATTCTCTCCCACACGAGTGCCTTCCTGGTTCAGAATATTCTTAAAAGCATCACAGTTACTGCTTTCGTCTATATTCGTGTACGTTGCCTTCCATGCTCCTTCGTTTTCTCCGCCGTCAAAAACATTAAGGGTATGGGGAAGTCCGCCCAGAGCTACCTTGTTTTCCTGAGCCGCATGGATAGCCTCATTAAAGTCTGTGTAATATCTGAAGAAGTCAAATGCCTCCTCATTCTCTTCAGCCTTAGGCGACATACAGATACCCGCTGTCCAGCTCATATTTGCCGCCTGGGAAAAGACCGGGATCTGCGCAACTCCCACATCAAATCCCTCGTTGGAGTAGTTGCTGAGTGCCCAGGATCCATCAATCAGCATGGCTACCTGTCCATTCATGAGCATGGTACTCTTGTCCGCAAAAGCCCCCTTCGCCATTGCCACAGACGGTGCACAGTTCTCTTTCAGAGACAGATCCGCAATCCCCTGGATCACCTCAAGTCCCTTATCTGAATTAATTTCCAACTTGGTCCCGTCCTCATTTGCGATTCCCGCACCGTTGCTGTACAGAAGCGGTGTGAAGACAACCCAGTCCGTGGGCATCATAGTACCGTATGTACTGATATTTTCAGCGTCAAATCCATCCTCATCTGCTGTTTTCCCGCTTGTATCCTTTGTAAGTTTTTTCGCGTTATCCACAAACTCTTTCCAGGTCCAGGGGTTGTCCGCATCCGTGGAGGGAAATTCCACACCGGCCTCCTTCAAAAGGTCCTTGTTATAATACAAGGCAATTGTGGCCACATTACACCCACTGCCCCATATCTTTTCACCAGTCTTGAAGATCGTTGACTCCAGCATGATATCTTCCGGTTTAACGCCTGCCTTGTCGTATAAGGGCTTCAAGTCCAAAAGCACACCTTTTGAACCCCATTCCAACACACTGCCCTCCGGCATCTTGAATACATCCGGCAGGCTGTCAGCCGCTGCCATGGTGTTCATTTTGCTCAGATATTCATTGTAGGGAATGAAATTCTCCTCTATATCCACCTCCGGGTGTTCTTTTTCATACTGGGCTACCACAGCTTTGTCGAAATCCTGCTCCGCACTCTCGGACCAGGAATAGAAGCTCACCACTTTCTTCCCCCCGGCTGATGCCTCCTTCTTACTTTCTCCTCCGGAACTTCCTGAAGCAGCATCAGATGAACCGCCGCATCCTGCCAATGAACAAACCATACAGGTGCCAAGTAAAACAGCCAGACTTTTCTTAAACATTTTGTATCCTCCTTCTTTTCCCTGTGTTACTGTTTACAACCTGCAAACACCAGGTCTGTCAACAGTAACTTCACTGTTTCTCTGTTTGATAAGTTCATTCTATAAAAACGGGAGGTTCCAAACTAGTACATTTCCGCCCAATAACTAGCACAAATCAAATCTTTAACGATTCCTGAATTCTCTGGGAGACACTCCATACCGCTTCCTGAACGTGCGGGCAAAATAATTGGCATCATTATAGCCAACCTTTCCGGCTATCTCCGTGACACTCTGTTTTGTATTCCTTAAATAATCCGCTGCCCTCTCCATCCTGTAATTTTCCAAATACTGCATGGCTGTCACATTCTTCTTTTCCTTGAATTTCTTTGCCAGGTAGTTAGGAACAACAAAGAATTCATTTGCCACATCTGTGAGGCTGATATCCTCCGTATAATGGGTTTCCAGATACCGGACGACCTGCTGTACAAGTCCTGATCTTTCGGCTTGCCCGGCAATTTTCTCGTGTATCATCCTAACATATCCATTCACTTTATCACGTATCTCCTGCTGGTCTGCACAGTTCAGGAGGGAAAATGGGTAAAGTTCTGTCTTCAGTTTCTCAGGAATCCCGAAATTGTGCTGTGTATATTTATTGGCTGCAAGAATCAAAACAGAATGGTAAAAAGATTTCAGAAGTCCCCTGTTGTTCCTGTCAGAAAATATTTCTCTAAAAGCGTTCTCTACCTCTTCCTGCCACTTGTCCTCCCTAGTATTTTCTATAGCTCTGTCAAGCTCCTCCAGGTCAATCTCCTTATCCTGTTTCCCCGGAATCTCTCCCTCCATCATGTGGATAGCTCCCGGAAAAAATCTCCTCAGCATGGCATATTCCAGGGTGTCGATCAGCGCCTTCAGCTTCAGGTCCCTGCCCTCTTTATATGCCAGAGAGACCTCCATATATTTTCCTGCTTCCTCCCACAAGGCGCAAATTTCCTTTTCACTGAGCCACTGGTCTGCTCCCAGTAACAGGACTAGCTGCTCATTTCCGTGAAATCGGATATAGTCCCAGGAATCATGGGGGAATCTCTCGGCAAACATCTCTCCCAGCCCCTCCCCAGCCTCTTTGATGTGCGCAGGCATATCTTCCCCGCAAAATAAAAGAGCTGTGCCGGAAAAATCCTCATGTGCATTTTTGTAATCCTGAAAATAGTCCCACTGCCTTCCATATTCCTCTATCTGTTTTTCCCTGATCTCCTTAATACCCTCACAGGCTTCCACCAGTGTATCCATGAATTCCTGCTGTGATATTGGTTTCATGATATAATTTACTACACCCGTCCTGATCGCCTTTTTCATATAGGCAAAATCATCGTATCCACTGACGATTATGAATTTTGTCTGACTGTCCTTATCCAGAGTGCGCACTCGTTCTACAAAGTCAAGGCCGCTGCATAAGGGCATATTGATATCCACATAGTAAATGTCAGGATTTACTTTTTCATATAATTCATATGCCTCTACCCCATTCATCGCCGTACCGGAGATCACCACGTCAAGTCCTGACTGCTCTATCCTGCGTCGTATACTCTTTAATACATATTCTTCATCATCAGCTATACAAATCTTAATCATCTTCTCCCTCCCCCGGCAGTGTGATCTGAATTCTGGTCCCTGCATTTTCCTTTGATATGATCTGGAACTCCATGGAGGCTCCATACTCCAGATAAAGTCTGTGGAATACGTTCCAGATGCCAATATGTACCGATGACTCTTTCTTTTGATTTGGATTATCCCTGATATCCTGAAGCTCCTTTAAAAGCCAAATATATTTCTCCCTGGTGATTCCTTTACCGTTGTCCATGATCGAAATACAGATCTTTTTATCCTTCTCTTCAATGGATATGGATATACAGCATTCGTCTGTCTTTTGGGCAAATCCGTGTCTGATACAGTTTTCCACCAATGGCTGCAGGAGTGCCTTCAGGATCTTTTTCTTTTCCACCTCCGGTTCCACCTGACAGAAAACCGACAGTCCGGGTATCTTATACTTCATGATCAGGAGATATTGGCGGATATACGCCATCTCCTCTTTTACACTGATCCATTTTTCCTGCTTCAGGTTGTAGTGGAACATACTCCCCAGATTCTCGCAGATGCTGACTGCTGATTCCTCCTCATGATTCAGGATCAGACCGTTTATGATCTCCAATGTATTATATAAAAAATGCGGATTTATCTGCTGCTGCAGCATCTGATACTCCGTTTCCTTCTGAAGGGTACTGATCATCCTGTTCTTCTCTATGAGTTCGTGTATGGATCCGGACATGTCATTGAATCCGTCTATCAATTCTCCAATCTCATCGTGGTAATGGTTTTCCATGGTAATACCCATCTGATTGTTGCGTATTTTTTTCATCGCATCCCTGCACTCCAAAATGGGTACTGTCAGGTATCTGGAAAACATGACCGCTGCCAATAGGAACAATACTGCCGCAAGCAGGAGTACGGCTGCAAATCCCAGCCAGATATTCCTGCTGTCCACCGCAAGACCTGATGTATCAAGGACTACCTCGGCAGTCCAGTATTCACCTCCTATGTCTATTTGTGCTGTCCTGGTACTGAAATAGTCCGGTTTTCTTTTTACCTCCTCCGCCGTTTTGTCCGGGAGACTGGACGTTATGACTTTACCGTTTTGGTTTTTTATAGTCATGTACTCGCCTTCTGCTCCAATATCGGTAAAATGGGCGATATTCTGAAGCGGCAGCGTCATGACCAGGATGCCCTCCTGCTCAAGGGTATACTGATTGTTGATGGGATAATAGATATTCATATACCATCCCTGGCCCTTGGTATATATGCCCTTCCCCTCACCTTCCTCTATATATTTTCCGTTCATGAGAAAGACCGGATACCAGCTTTTTCTCTCCAGATGTTCAGAATAATCAAGATGCAGATGCCCGGTTCCCCGGAGCCGCGCCCCACTGTCCATGATAGCTGCCAGCCGTACCCCTTCATTCATATCGGATATGCTGCCAAGAAAGTATTCAATATTCTCTGATACCTCCTGCATGGTACGTGTATCTAGGCTCTTCTGCTGGAACAGGGTCTGCATCCAGGAGGAAAATCCTATGCTGTAAGCCAGGCCTTCCAGATTGTCAAAATAAGTCTCCATATCCTCCTTTTTCTGCGACATGAGGCTGTCCACCGCCTTTTTTGTAGTCTCTATCCTCATGTTTTCATAAATCGTAAAGAAGGTGACACCGGACAATATGACCACAACCATAAAAAATGCCATAGCCAGTGCCACCGTCTTCTGTCTCAACCCCATATCCATGATCCTGTACTTTAACTTTTTCCTGCTCCTCATATGATCCCCCCGGTTCTTTTCCGCTCTATTTCGACA
Source organism: Blautia hominis (assembly GCA_002270465.1). Taxonomy (GTDB): domain Bacteria; phylum Bacillota; class Clostridia; order Lachnospirales; family Lachnospiraceae; genus Blautia; species Blautia hominis. The sequence goes on along the minus strand of NQOF01000004.1, from coordinate 327,523 downwards.
TTTTTCGATGTTATATGAATTATATAACCAAACCAATGCGATTTACAATCCTAATAATCCTGGAACTATTTACTGCTTTTGCAGTGTGTTACTGTCCATACTTCTCGGGTGTGCGCAAAAATGGGAGAATGCAGTTTCCTGCTTTCTCCCATTAAAGTCTTGGTTTCCTGCTTTCTCCCATTAAGGTCTTGATACGGATGATTTAAAACACATAATCACCAGTACCTATGTATGTTCTTTATTGTTATACTTACTATATTTTCCCTGCGCCCTTCCCTCAAAAAATGTTATGATTTTCCGAAAGACTTCAGAGGGCATATCATGCATGAGGGATATAGGTAAATTCTGATATCTCCCGGCTGATGGTACATAGATCATCCACCTGCATATCATGCACGTCTTTATGCCCTGTGATCCTTGCAAAGGTTTTCAGTTCCTCCTTGCTGCAGTTCAGGAAATTGGCAGTCCTTTTTGCTGCTGCATCCACTTTCAAACGTTCCCTCAGCTCCGGATCCTGTGTGGCTGCACCAACGGGACACTGGCCGGATCCGCAAATGCGGTACTGCTGGCACGCAGCTGCAATAAGAGCTGCCGATGCAACCGCAACCGCATCCGCTCCCATGGCAATGGCCTTGGCAAAGTCCGAAGAGACGCGCAGACCCCCTGTGATCACAAGGTCAATCTCTGCTCCCACGCTGTCCAGATATTTTCTGGCTCTGTGGAGGGCATAAATAGTGGGTACGCTGGTAGAATCCCGGACCAGTTTGGGGCTGGCTCCTGTGGCGCCGCCCCGCCCGTCAATTGTTATAAAGTCAGGCGCCGCGAACACACAGTACTCTAAATCCTTCTCAATCCTGCCCGCCGCAATTTTTATCCCTATGGGACGTCCGCCGGAAGCCATCCTTAACTGGTCTACCAGTTCTCTTAAATCTTCCTTTGAATTCACATCAGGAAATTTAGATGGACTGATCACATCCCTGCCTAGAGGTTTGTTTCTGATGGCCGCGATCTCAGGTGTCACTTTCTCTCCCGGCAGGTGACCGCCCATTCCCGGCTTTGTGCCCTGTCCGATCTTTATTTCAATGGCATCCGCTGTGGAGAGATTTTCAGGTGTGACACTGTAACGATTTGGAACATATTCAAATATGTACTTGTATGCAGCCGCTTTTTCCTCCGGCAGGATACCTCCCTCACCGCTGCACATGGCAGTCTTGGCCATGGCGCTGCCTTTTGCCAAGGCTGTCTTCATCTCCTTTGACATGGCTCCGAATGACATATGGGAGATGTAGACCGGCATGTCCAGAACCATTGGTTTTTTGGCATGTTTTCCGATCACGGTAGTGGTACTCACCGGTTCGTGCTCCATAAGAGGCGGGGGATTCAGCTGGGCGCCCAATATCAGGATCTCATCCCAGCACGGCATCTTCATCTGTGTACCCATGGCCTCAATAATCGGTTTACCTGTGACTGCCATCCGGTGGATCTCTGCCATATAGCGGCAGGAGGGATCACGGCGCACATATTCTGCTGGATAATCAAGGGAATTCTCTTCTTCGATATCTTCCGGTGCCTGCGCCTCCGTTTCCTCCTCAATACGCTCAAATACGGACGCCGGCTGTTTGCATACAGGACACTGCTTTAGATCTTCAAACTTTTTGCTTTCTGTCTCTTCAAAAATATACCCGCACACACTGCATTTGTATCTTGCCACACTTACATCCTCCTTTGTACCTGCGGCCCTGCAGGCAGAACCTGCGGCCCGTGGTTTATAACTTCATCTTACCACAGCGGCCTGCATAATTCTACTCATTCTCTGCATGTACGGCTTTGGGAATATCGTTTCCTGCGCTTACCGGGGGAAGTGTAAATTCATCATCGTCCTTCATACCGTTATATATAATCTGCCCATCAATAATGGTATAGAGCGTTTTGGTGAAAACTTCCATGGGGTTTCCTGTGAAAATGGCAATATCAGCATCCTTACCGGCTTCCAGGGTGCCCACTCTCTGATCCACACGGCATATTTTTGCCGGATTTATGGTAATCGCTTTCAGTCCCTCCTCCATGGGGAGTCCTTCCTTCACAGCCAGCCCGGCACACAGGGGGAGATATTGGATCAGTGCCACCGGATGGTCTGTGGTCACCGCAATGAGCACCCCTGCCTCAGCCAGGATCTTATTGGTCTTAAAATTCATGTTCTGTACTTCCAGTTTTGAGCGTGAGGTCAGATCAGTCCCTACGATCACCGGGAATCCCGACGCTTTTACCTCATCCACCACCAAATGTGCCTCTGTACCGTGGTCTATCGTTATATCTATATTGAATTCTTTTGCTATACGGATAGCTGTCAGTATATCATCTGCCCGGTGTGCATGTACCTTCATAGGAATCACCCGCTGGAGCACAGGCATCCATGGCTCCTTATCAAAATCTTCCCTGTCCAGCCTGCCCCTCTCTTTATCTTTCCGGTATTGTACGGCTTCCTGCAATGTCCTGCGGAGCAATGCTGCTGCCCCCATTCTGGTAGCCGGACATTTTCCCTGGTCACCGTAAATGGTCTTGGGATTTTCCCCCAATGCCGCCTTCATGGCTGCCGGAAAAAGGACTGTCATATTGTCCACACATCTGCCCTGTGTTTTCATAAACACAAACTGTCCGCCCACTACATTGGCACTGCCCGGTCCGGTCATGACAGAGGTGATACCTGCTTTGATGGCGTCATGAAAGGCCGGGTCCATGGCATTTACCGCATCCACAGCGCGCAGAGCCGGAGTCACGGGGTCTGTCTGCTCATTGCAGTCATCCCCTATGGCACCCCACTTTTCCTCAGAGATCCCAATGTGGGCGTGAGCCTCGATCAGTCCGGGCATTACCCAGGCGCCGTCTACGTCCAGGACCTCTTCTCCCTTATGTCTTTTATCCAGAGCAGACATGGTTCCCACCTCTGTGATAACTTTTCCCTCTGTCCGTACATATCCGCATTCCACCGGTTTTCCGGTCATTGTCAGTATTTTCCCGTTTATAATAAGCATATTTTGCCTCCTTTGCAGATATCTGATTTTTTTAGTATCCGCAGAGGACGCTTTTCATATTCTTCGTGATAAAAAAAACAGGATGTCTCCATATCCACCAAAAAAGTGGAGGGTACATCCTGTTTCCGTTTTTCATTTCCTATCTCATCTGCGCGCCTGCTGATACATTTGCCGGCACATGCTCAAGCTTCCTTAAAATAAAGTGCAGCGGTTTATATAATGCCAGGCATATGATCACATTGGCCACACAGTGCACCACGTCAAGGTACATGCCCGATACCCAGTAAGCCATGCCTCCGCCTAAGCCGCCTGACACGAAATACGGCAGGGAACACAAAAGGCCAAATGCCAGCCCATACGCACCGGATATAATGCTCCACACAACCGGAGACTCACTGCGTACAAACATCACGATCAAAGCCAGGATGCTCCAGATGTACAGATAGTTGAACCACCAGATGCCAAAGCCGTAAAAAACACCTTCCAGCAGCGCAAATGCATAAATAATAAAGAAAACCCTTTTCCTGTACACCTGTGTATACAGGATCACCAGCAATGTGACGATTTCAATATTGGGAAGCGCAGCCATACACACCTGGCCTGCGAACAATATGGCTGTCAGCATTGCCATAATAACCAGAGACCTTGTTTTCATTGGTACCTCGCATCCTTTCAATCAATAACCTTCAGTTAAGGTCAGTTCAAAAGTGTCCCCGTCCTCTATGGGCGTCTGATCTGCCGATGTATTCACCTGTTCCCCGCCTTTTGTAAGACACCACCACTGCTGTTTGGATTCATCTGCTTTCTCGCCGTCCACGGAGGTCATGAAAAGCCCGTACTCTCCTTCTTCCCCTTCCACCAGCTTGTTGTCCTGGATCACAGCTCCTAAATATGCCTCGTCGGTCTTATACTCAAAATCTTTTTCACTGCTGTCCCCATGTACTACTTTTACGGTGATCGTCTTTGCACCCTCTGTACCTTTCGGCATAAAGTTCTTGTAAACCAGGAGCAGAGCTACGCATACCAAGACAAGCGCGGCTGCTCCTATGATCACTTTTTTATTGCTGCTTTTCTCCTTCATGTCCTACTCCTTCCTTTGTAAAAATAATTCCCGGTTTCGGGATTTCCGCACCGAAGCGAGTTTCACAATAAAAAACAGGCCGGCTTTCGTCTGCTGACCTGTTTCCGAATCTATATATGTGCTTATAGAGAGTCCGGAATGCATGGCTTTGTACGGAAGCTTCATTCCATCCGGCGCAAGGTATTCTGGCTTATAGGACATTGCTCCTAATTACAGTGACCACATCGCTCAGGATTCACACCTGATTCCCCTTACGGCAGATTTCGTTATTTTATTTCGCAGCGTCATCTGCGTCCTGACTGCTGCTTGAACTAATTTCATATTAGCACACGAAGGATAGGGTGTCAAATCACTTTCGCCCAATCGCTGCGTTGTGATCGGAAAGCGGCCGCAGACAGATACACTATGGCAGTCTGTGGCCTGCTGCCAGATATAGCCTGTACCATTCCTCCCTTGACAGCACAATATCCGCACCTTTGGCGATTTCCTCCAGTCTGTCTGGGTTCGTAGTTCCTGCTAATACCTGCATACAGGCCGGGTGTCTCAAAATCCAGGCAGCCGCTATGGCAGTTTCGCTGACTCCGTACCTCTCCCCTGTCTCCCTCAGTACCCGGTTCAGTTCCCCGTACTCCTCATTTCCGATAAAGCTTCCCGGTCCGCTGCCAGCCTGAAAAGGCGACCAGGCCTGTATGGTAATGTCATTCAGTCTGCAGTGATCCAGGATCCCTCCATCTCTGTCTGCAGCACCCCGGGTATCCATATTTACTTCCATCCCCTCTGTGATCATACCGGAAAATGTAATGCTGAACTGAAGCTGGTTCACCACAAGAGCCTGTCTGACACATTTTTTCAGCAGACATATCTGGGATGTCCTGTGGTTTGATACACCAAAGTATCTTACTTTTCCCGCCTTTTCCAGCTCATCAAAGGCCTCTGCTATTTCCTCCGGTTCCATCAGCGCATCCGGACGGTGAAGCAAAAGTACATCCAGATATTCCGTACCCAGTCTCTTTAAAATACCATCCACAGATGACAGGATATGATCCTTTGAAAAATCATACCCAATATTGGGACGTATTCCGCATTTTGACTGGATCATGATCTTTTCTCTGACGGATGCTGTCAGCGGCAGCGCCTTGGCAAAGATCTCCTCGCAGGACCCGCCGCCATAGATATCTGAATGGTCAAAAAAATGGATACCCAGATCAAGACATTTATGCAGATAAACTGCTGCCTGTTTATGGTCAAGACCATTTAGGCGCATACAGCCTGATGCGATCACCGGTATAGATATCCCGCTATTTCCCAGTTTTACTGTTTTCATTGCATCTTCCTCCTGTCTTCCCAATGCCCGGGCATAAAAATGCCCCGTTTAAAAAGAGGCAGGTCCCGTCCGGTTCCACGCCTCTTTCTCTTCTCTCGTTTAATAGGTATCAAGACACGCCTCAGCCGCTGTCCCGTAAATAAATCCCTGGGGAATCATTGCCGGCTGTTCCGGTTTTGTAGTCATGTGATACATTTTCTCCTCTTTACAGCTTATGCCGATCCCATCAATGATCTCAATGGCATGAAGCCCCAGCTCCGCACTGCAGCGGTGCGCCCTGTTATTCCGGATGGCCCATGCCATGTCCGCCACACCAATTCCACGGAAACTGTCTCTCCAGGTCCTCTCTTCCCCTGACATGTCAGCCGTCTCTGGGGTAAACTGTCCGTATCCATGGGTCAGAGGCATGGATGCTGTCTCCTCACCCCTCTGTCCTCTGGCCAGGAGCACCGGGCCGTAGAAGTAGTTGGGGTCCTGGAGGATCAGTGTCCCTTCCGTTCCGTAAATCTCCAGCCGGGCAGTCTGCTCTCTGTGGCTGTCACTGATGGCAGTAAAAGTGCCATAACAGCCATTATAAAAGTCCAGCGCTCCGGTCAAGGAGGTGGGGAATTTCATATCAAAAGGCTTGTTGTATCCCGGATTTCTTGGATTGCGCTGCATATCCTGCTCATGGAAGGCCTTTGATAATCCGTTTACCCTGGCTACAGGCCCCAGCAGGTGGATCAGTGCATGGAGGTAATAGCACCCCATATCATAGGGCAGGCTTCCCCCTGCTGTGAACACAAAGGGCAGGTTAGGATGGTTCTCATCCTGGGTCAGATTATAGCACCTTGCCACCATAGCCTGGGCGTTCACCGGCTCCCCGATCAATCCCTTGTCGATCAGATTCCTGGCTGTCTGAAGACCGCCTCCCAGGAAAGTGTCCGGGGCCTGTCCGATCCTCAGCCCTTTCTTCTTTGCCAGGTCGTAAAGCTCCTTTGCCGAGACAAAATCTGTGGACATCATTTTTTCCGAAAATACATGCTTTCCTGCTTCCAGCGCCTTTTTGGTGATCTCATAATGAGACAGGGGATACGTCAGGTTCACTACGATCTCAATGTCCGGATCCTCCATGATCTCGTCCACTGTCATCTGGCGGATGTGGAACTGCTCCGCGCGTCTTTTGCTCCTCTCCTCCACCACATCAGCAATCCCAACCACCTCTGTGATGTGAAATGTTTCCGTCATATTTTTTAGATATGTATAACTGATCCCACCGGCGCCGATCACACCGATTTTTACTCTATCGACCATTGTCAGTCTCCCTTCTTTCTCTGTATGCGTCTGTCACTTATCATTCAAAGACAACGCCTTTATATTCCTTCAAAGCCTTGATTCCAAACTCTGCAGCTTTCATCATATCTTCTCTGTAAGCACTGTTGGCGCTGCTCAGTTCGATAAATCCGTATTCCACATCACAGTACCGGGCTGCAGCATCCAGAACAGACTGGATATCCATCACACCGGTGCCGATATCTGTAGCCACGTCAATGTTGTATTTTCCCATGAACGCCCCGTCTATCACCGGGTTTTGGGGGAGGCCGTCAAAGAAACTCCTGTGTTCCATATACTTGGGATGGAAATCATCCACGTGCAGCATTTTCACTCTGTCTCCAAACTGCTTCAGTATCTCCACAGGCTCCTCGCCGCCCCTGTACACCCACATGGTGTCAATCTCAAAATTTACATATTCCGGGTCTGTATTCTCCACTAAAAGCTCCAGCGCGGATCTTCCCTCAAACTTCTGGAACTCATGGGCATGGTTGTGGTAAATGTACCGGATGCCGTTTTCCTTGCAGAGCTTTCCGGTCTCATTGTACGCCTCACAGCGTTTCAACACGTCATCTCTGCTTTTGAAGAAATCGGATGCCAGCGCCAGATATTCCCCTCCTATTATATGAAGTCTGTCAATTTCTCTGTGAACATCATCACTCACATTAAAATGCTTGGATGGGTGGCAGATACCCAATTCATCCATCATTTTTTTCAGTTCAGTCAGTTCTACCTTAAGTTCTGATGTAAACATGGTTCCCGCAGACTCCAGATACTTATATCCAAAGTCAGCCAGTTTTTTTAATGTTCCATAAGTATCATTTAAAAATGCATCTGTCACGGAGCACGCCTGTAGTCCACCTTTTATCAATTTAATTCCTCCTAGTTTTCACTGTGCGGCACTCCGGCAGTTTCCTGCGTTCCACTGCCGGCCTGCCAAAACAGCCCTTATTCCATTTTCTCTAAAAAGTCCTCCGGGAGCCGTTCCATCATGTCAAATGTTGTCTGTATCTCATAGGGCTTTCCTGTGGCAATGGCAATGTTGAATCCGTCCAGCAGCTCTGTTACATGGCAGGCAAACTCCCCGTTTGCCCTTGCCGGTCTGCCCTCCCGGATCGCCTCTATCATCTCGCACAGGCCCAGTCCCCTGTTTTCGGCAGGAGACGCAAAGAGCAGCGGGATTTCCTTTTTATAGGCGTTGGAGTTGCTGGTTTTATCCCTGGAGATCTTCCCGTCTTCCCCGTAAAGATCCTCCTCCAGAAGCACATGTACCCTGCTCCCTTCCCCATAATTATCAGGATCTGACAAAAACAGGGAGCCTTTGGTGCCATATATCTGTACACAGGGGCCATTTTCCGCTCCCCAGGTATCCCAACTGAAGTTCACGCTGGCGCTTTTTCCATTGGCGAATTTGACAATGCCGTTATAGTTGGTATTGACTTCCACATCTACAAAGTGGTCCTTGACAGGTCTGTGGGGGATTCCAATCCCTCCGTAACAGCACAGTTCCACGGCAGGTCCCATAAAGTACAGCATCTCTGAAATTCCGTACGGTCCTATATCCAGCATAGGGCCTGCGCCTTTTCTGTAAAAGAAGTCCGGCGCCGGATGGATGTTCTCCGGGCCGTGGTACATATTGGCCACTTTGGCACTCAGTACCTCACCGATCAAACCATCCTCAATGACCTTCCTGCAGGTCTGTACCCCGGCTCCCAGAAACACATCAGGAGCGCATCCCACATAGAGATCCTTCTCCTCTGCCAGTCTCACAATATCGGAGGCCTCCTGCAGAGTCAGTCCCAGGGGCTTCTCGGAGTAGACATGCTTTCCGGAGCGCAGCACTCTCATGTTCACATCATAGTGAGCCTGTGGATTGGTCAGATTCAAGATCACGTCAATCTCGGGGTCCTCATATATTTCATCCAGGGTCAGCACATGGGGGATCCCATGTTTTGCTGCCAGGGCCATAGCCCGTTCCCTGTCCAGATCACACAATGCATAAATTTCCATATTCCGGAAGCGGCTTGTGATATTAGGCACATAATTTCTGGTGCTGATATCGCCGCAGCCGATAACACCTATCTTAAATACGTCTTTCATCTCAACCTCCCAGGTCCTCTCAGACTCCGAACTTGATCATTCCCTCCATGCTGCGTTTTGCGCATCCGTAAGGCTCCTTGTCATAGCAGGAATCCTGCTCCACAACAGCATACTCCACGCCAATCTCCTTACAGGCAGCCACTACGGACGGCCAGTCAATATTTCCCTGTCCCACTTCCGCGAAACGTTTATCTACCTGTTCACAGCTCTCCACTCCCGGTACGATGGCATAATCTTTAAAGTGGATGATCTTCATTCTTCCTTTTACTTTGCGGATCCAGTCAGCCAGGACTACGCCGCCGCAGGCCATCCAGTGTGTGTCCAGGATGAAGTTCACGCCTTCCGGATCTGTCTCCCGGATCAGGATATCCATACCGATCTTCCCATCTCCAAAAGAAGCGTATTCCAGGGCATGGGGATGGTAAAGTATCTTTTTGCCGGCTTTCTTCGTCACTTCGGCAATGGCATTGAGTCTGCGGGCATATTCCCGGAATCCCTCCTCTGTCTCCCTGTACTTTGAGGGCATGGTGTTCACATCAATGTAGTCTGTCCCAAAAAGATCGGACAGTTCCATGGCATCCAGGATCGCCTGGGGGTCCTCATCCATTGCCTCGAATTTTGCCCCGCAGCAGAGATATTTCATTCCGTGTTTATCCAGCAGCTCCTTGTATTCCTCAGGTGTTACATAATCGGGGATAATATACTGTACTGCTTCATATCCCATCTCTTTTGCCCTGCCCAGTACCTCATCCAGTTTTTCTTTGTCCCCCATGTATTTCTGGAGGATAGCCAGTATAATTCCTTTTTTCATCTCGTTTGTCTCCTCTTTGCTTATTCTTGTCTGTCCTGTTTTGCAGGCGGCTCAGTAGTCCGCGCCGCCCGCTTTCCTACACGCTAAGGCGTATACTTTTATTTTGTCGCTTCCTTTATTGCAGCGGCTGCTGTCTTAAAGTTCTCCATGTCGTAAGCCACTACATCCTCATAGCCGAATCCTTTGATCTTTCCTTTCATCTCCTGCCACAGGGAATCAAACTCACTTTCATCCTGTGCAAATACCATACGCCAGGAGTATTCTTTGATCACCTCACCACATTCGGAACGTTTTGTCTTGATGTCTCCCGGATCCTGGGGTTTCCTGAAGGAGTTGCCGGGCATGGGATGAAGCGCATTCTTTTCTTTTACATAATCAAGGGGCCACTGGGTGCCGAAAGTCTCGGTCCACTGCTCATCAATCTTTGTTCTGTTTTCCTCCATAGTGGTAGACCACATAGACGGGTCGTAAGGTTCATTGTAAGCCGGGTTGGTATCCATCTTGTAGACAATGGAGGACACAATACGGTTTCCGCCGTCGGAGAAATTTCCGCCTCCCCACTCTTCCGGTACGGGAATATTCTGGGGGTCACCGCCCTGCAGCGCTTCTTTTCCATACTCTGTCAGGTATGGTTTGCCGTCCTTCTCCTCCCAGGTCAGTCCTTCCGGCCCTGCGAAGGTAAGCATCATTCCTTCTTCGGAATTCAGCCACTCAAAGAATTCAAACACACGCTCAGGCTCTTTCACCGTGGAACCCAGAGCCATGGTGCCGCCCTGTCCGTGAACGGAATGTCCCAGAGGCGCATAGTCCATATCTCCCACCGGTACAAATACCTGACCCTTTCCTTCCGTCACGTGCTCCGGTGTATTGTACTGATAGATAGGGAACGGGGAATTGAAAGCTGCGCCGTCGGCCACTTTTGCATTCAGGTCATCAAAAGACTGCGTACTGGAATCGGGGTCCATCATCCCCATCTGATTTGCCTTAAAATACATGTCCAAAGCTTTGTAGTAAATTCCGTCATCATCGTCCAGTACAAAGTAGTCTTCCCCGTTTGCCTTATAATTTACGAATCCGCAGTTCTGCCCATATCCATACATAATGGCGTATTTCATGGCACAGGTCATCCAGTCGCCGTCCCAGTCAGGGAACAGGGAAAAGGCATACGCTGTTTTCCCGGAATCACTGGTAGGGTGGGCATCCTGCATCTGCTTGCACACAGCCAGGATATCGTCCATATCCTTAATCTCCGGTGCGCCCAGCTCATAATAATAGTCCCATCTGGTATAGAATCCGTTTTCCGGTGCGCCGTTTCTCACCTGTGCTGCGTCCGTATTCTTGGCAACACCTGAAGCGTTGGTGGGATAGGCATAAATCTTGTCTTCTGTGCCAAAATACTCAGATAACGCCACAGCGCCTTCCTCAAAAGGCTTCAGCACTTCACTGTCCTTGGCCAGCTCTGACAGATCATAGATCAGTCCCGCATCCACACAGTCCTTCATCTTATCCGCATCCAGGCAGACAATATCCCCCAGTTCTCCTGCAGCGGAACGTGTCTGGTAGATAGAGTCACCTGAAATGTTCTGTGAGATAATGTTCAGCTCAATGTTGAATTTCTCCTTGATGACTTTGGCAAACCAGCCGCTCTGAAGTCCCTGATAGTTTGCATTTCGTGCAAATACGTCGATTGTCAGGGTTTTCTCCTTTGCGTCCTTCGTATCCCCTCCCTTTGATTCGGATGACCCGGAATCTTTATCCGATCCGCATCCTGCAAACGATGCTGCCATAGCTGCGCAGAGCATTAACGCCGTCACTCTTCTCATTCTTTTTCTCATTTTTTTCTTCCTTTCTTTTTGGATTTTCCTTTGCTGTTATTCGCCGCTTTCTTCTAATTTCTACTATACTCTCTGTTTTATTCTGTCCGCCACCTCCAAATCCGATTTGATGTGCAAAAAACTGCACTTACGGTTACCCTTTGACTGAGCCGATCATGATGCCTTTGACAAAATATTTCTGGAAGAACGGATACACCAGCAGTATGGGCAGGATCACTACCACGGACACTGTCATCCTGATAGAGGTAGGCGTCTGCATAGTCGCCAGGGAAGCGGTACTCATCACAGTGCCGTTCTTGACCATGGCCGCCAGGGAATCTGCCTGGTTAATGTACTGGTACAGCAGGAACTGCAGGGTATAAAGCTTCGGTTCCGTCATCAGAATCAGTGTATCCTGGAAATTATTCCACTGTCCCACCGCGGAGAATATAGCGATGGTGGCCAGGATCGGTTTCGCCAGCGGCAGCATGATTTTATAAAATATCTTGAACACACTGGCACCGTCAATCTCCGCCGCCTCCTGCAGCGCAGCAGGGATAGATTCCATATAAGTCTTAACCAGAATGATATTAAAGGGCTGAACAATGGCAGGCAGTATATAGGCCAAAAAGTTATTCGTCAGATGCAGGTTCCGCATGGTGATATACCAGGGGATCAGTCCGGCGTTAAAATACATGGTGATCACCGTGAATCGGTACCAGAATTTTCTCCCCCACATCTTCTGCTGGGAGAACATAAATCCCAGAAAAGCGGAACCCAAAACTGCGGCGCCTGTACCGATCACAGTACGGGCCACTGTCACAACAGCCGCGTTGATCAGATCAGGAATCTTAAACACATCTATATAGTTCTGGAAATGGATCCCTTTCGGCCAGAATATAATATCACCGTTGGCACTTAGATCATTGGCACTCAGTGTATTGATGATCAGGTAGTAAAAAGGATAAATACATACGATCGTGAACACCGTGAAAAACAGCACCAGGCAAAGATCAAAGATCCTGTCTCCGGTCGTCTTTTTTACTTTTTTATTCATCTGTTATCCCCCTTTCTACACAATGGACTCGCCGCGGGTTATTTTTGAAATCCCATTGACACAGAACAGCAGGGAAATACTGATAATACTCTTCAGCATACTGATGGCCGTGGCAAGGGAATAGTTGCCTGCTTTGATACCCAGGTTATAGACATACAGGTCTAATACCTGAATTTTGTTTGTGTTAAACGCGTTCTGGAACACGAGATACTGGTCCATTCCATTGTTCAGGAAATTCGCCACATTCATGATCAGCAGTACAAAGAATGTTGGCAGCAGGCAGGGTACCGTGATATGCCAGATAAGCCTGAACCTCCCCGCTCCATCCACCTTTGCCGCCTCATACAGCTCCTGGTCAATTCCGGAGATGGCGGCCAGATACATGATGGCGCCCCAGCCCAGTCCTTTCCACTGTCCCCACAGCCACATACTCAGCCATGTATGGGAGTTGTCCTGTAGAAACTGGATGGGCTTTTCGGTGACCCCCAGCGCCTGAAGCAGGTTATTGGCCATTCCGCTGGAAGAAAACAAAGAGAACGCTATGGAAAAGACCAGCACCCAGCTTATGAAATTAGGTATCGTCGTCAGTGTCTGAACAAGCTTTTTAAACCGCTTGCTTCCCAATTCGGAGAGCAGGATGGCGAATGCCATGGGGAGCCAGGCAGTGAGAAGCCCCAATCCGCTCATCACAAAGGTATTCCTGAGCACTTCCCACAACTGCTGCCGTTTTTCCGGTGTACCCACCATGCTTTTAAACCAGTCCAGCCCTACAAACGCGCAGTCCGAAAGGCTTTTGGGCGGCCTGTAGTCAAAGAACGCGTAGGTCCATCCGTAGAGAGGAAGATAGCTGAATAAAAACAGCAGCACCAGAAACGGAAGGATCATCAAAAACATACGCACATTTTTACTCTGTTTGTTAAACGGAACCTTTTTTTTCGTTTTTACCTTTGCCCCATACACATTTATTCCTCCTCTCTAACGCAGCCGTCTTTCAAGCTGCTCCCGGTCCGGATATACCGGATCCGGGTCTACACCGTCCAGATACTTTACAGCCTCCATAAAAACATGGGCGTATTTTCCATAGATACCGGTGCAGTGGTGAATGTATGGACCACAGACAAACTTTCTCTCCCATGCAGGCCAGTCATGGAATTCTGCCCACACATAAGTACCTTTGCTGTAGGGTCCCTCCGTGGTTCTCCCCTCTCCAAACAACAGCCTGTATTCCCCTCTCAGAGCATCAAAACGCAGTAATGTGATATCCCCTCTGCGCATCTCGAACTGTCCGGCTCCCTTAAAGCCTTTCCCCTGATGGCATCCGATGGTCACTCCCTTGTCTCCGGCCAGGCTTGGCGGGAATACGCCGCAGTGCCATAACAGCTCCGCATTGTCATTGGTGGGATGCCGTCCTGTCAAATCCGCAAAGAAGGGCGGTTCTGACGCTTTGTTGGCTCCCAGCGCCATAATGGAGGTAAGTGCGCCGTGTATATCATTCTCACAGGCAATAGGAAATCCCTCGTCTGTACTGTCACCCATGAGATAGCAGGGAGCAATTCCCGATATATCCGTAAACGGCGCCCAGCACTGAGTGGCGGCAGCACTTAAGTTTTCCTCCTCTGCCCACTCACGGACAGCCAGCTTCATGGCACATATCCTTTCCACCGCATCACGGCCCACGATCTCCTGTTTTGCCTTTCCCAGGAGATTGGCAAGCTCTTCCTGGAAGCATCCGTCTTTTTTCTCCAGGATCCCCTGAAATCTTTTCTGCATCTCCACAAGGGTTATGGGCACAACTTCCACCCCGAAGCGCTCCAGCAGTTCCGCCTCATTGCTTTTCACGGACCAGAAAGCTGCCGGCCTGACACTGATCTGTCCAATCCTGGGAGCATGCATGGCTTTAGCCACCCCCGCCGCTGAGAGGAAATCTCTCACCCCCTGTGTAAAGGTATCCTCTGTCACCCAGCAGTTCTCTATGTAGGTAAAGGGCACTCCAAAGCGCATCAGAACCTTGCTGCTGGCGAACACACCGCACTGGGCATCCCGGAAGCGGTATCCCTCCGATTCCGGCGCATCATCCCGCACTGCCCAGAGAAGAACAGGTTTTTTTATCATGGAGGCCAGGCGGCATACCGCTTCCTCACATCCGAAATTCATGTGGGCAATGAACAGCGCGTCCACTTTTTCCTGTCTGAGATACTCTGCCACAGACTCGGCGTCCCGGCTTCTGTAGAGCAGTCCCTCCTCGTTCAGGAAATCAATATTGACAAAATCCACACCCATCTTGGTCAGACATGCTTCTGTCATCTTTTTCGTCTCGGCTGCTTTATCCAGACGAAAAGCTGTGTCGCTGAAAGTCTCCCTCCTGGTAGGGACGAATCCTAGTTTGATCTGATACTTCTCTTTGTATCGCTCAATAATTCCCATGCGTTCTAGTTCCCTCCCTTCCCAAACACCGAAGCCTGTCCTCTGCTCAGCAGGTAATGTCTCATCTTATCCTCAGCCACCAGCATCACTGCCTGGCGGGCCTTTTTAAGCTCCTCCTGCCCTATGTCCTCCACCCCTTGATTCGTAGTGGATTCCCCGCGTCCCAGAGCCTTCAAAAATGCCTGCTCTAAATCCGTGGCAATATTGATCTTGCTCACACCCCCGCCGGGCAGTGTGATGGCTGCATTGACAAGGTCGGCCGGTACGCCGGAGGCTCCATGAAGTACCAGAGGAAGCTGTACTCTCTCCCGTATCTCCGCGATACGCTTCAGTTCAATATGGGGTTTTCTGGCAAGATACGCCCCGTGGACAGTGCCCACAGAAACTGCCAGCAGGTCCACATCCGTCTCATCCACGAATCTTGCTGCCTCATCGGGGTCTGTGTACAGTTCACTGGTGGAATCCGTCTCTATCCTGTCGTTGGATGATATCTTTCCAATCTCCGCTTCCACCTCCACACCATATCTGTGGGCGTAAGCCACTGCCTCCCGGACAATAGAGATATTTTTCTCCAGTTCATATTCCGAGGCATCTATCATCACACTGTCAAACCCTGCTGCCACAGCCTCCCTGATCACTCCCAGATCCTTTGTATGGTCCAGGTGAAGGGCTGCCGGAACCCGGATTCCCAGTTCTTGTTTACATCTCCTGTATTCCTTTGCAAAGGCATCACAACTGCAGCCAAAACGATTCAGTTCATTCTGAGAGATCTGTACGATCACGGGAGATTCCTGGTTCTGTGCTGCCCGGAGCACCGGACCTATATTGGTCAGATATCTGGGGGAAAAGGAACCTACCGCAAAGCCGTTGTCCATAGCCTTCAGGCACATAGCTCTGACACTGATTTTATCTGTAGCTCTCATCCTTTCTCACACCTCCTAAACCCATCCATCACTTCTATGATACTTGTCTCCGGATCCTGTTTCGCAAATCTGTCCGTGGAGGGGATCATTGGCTCCAGCATGGCAGGTCCCTCATATCCATGGTTCTCAAAGAGCCTGTATATCCTGGCCGCATTGATCACTCCGGTTGTCATGGGCATGGCCCGCACCTGATCCGCCTGTTCCTTTGGACCTTTCCCTGCCACACCGTCATTCAGATGGAAATTCACCATGCGGTGACAGTTCTCTGCGGCAAAATACAAGTCATCCTCCCTGCCGCTTCCGCAGTACCAATGGAAGGTATCAAACAAAAATCCCGTCTCCCCTCCGGCGGCGTCTGCGATTGCCAGAACCCCGCTTATGGTATGTACAAAAGGATGGGGATGGCGCACCTGCAGCTCCCAAGGCCCCAGACATTCAAATCCATAATGGATGCCATAGTCGGAAAATGCTTTCTGAAGCTTTTCAAGCCGCTTTACATGCCACGCAAAGTTTTCATCAAAAGGCCGTACACTGCTGGGCCAGATATGATTATAAGCATATTTTACGCCCATTTTTTCCCCGGTCTCGGACCATCTCTTTTGAATTTCTATGGCTTTTTCAAGCCCTTCCTCATCCATACTGTAGTCAAAGAAATCCACCGGTGTGGGAAGAAGCCCCCACTTCATATCGTATCTTTTCATGGTCTCCATCGCTGACTTAACGAGCGCCGGGTCATCCAGAATCGCTGCCGGCACATCCAGGGCGTCGAAACCATGTTTTTTCGCCAGAGGAGCCAGTTCCTCCACGGTTCCCGGGATCTTCAGCAAACGAACATCCAATACCTTATACATTTTTCTTCCTCTCTTTCTCCTGTTATCATCATTCTCGCATTGTCTGTGACTGTTTTCTCATGAAGCTGACTGCCTTTGGAAAATCCGCCTCAGACTTGATCCCATGGAGGATCATGCTGCCCTCATACCCGGCCTCCTTCAGTTTTCTGTCAAAATACGGAAAATCAATGATTCCATCCCCCGCATAGGTATAATGAAGTCCTTCTTTGCCCTGGATATCCTTTCCATGGGCCAGACAGATATGTTCTTCCAGTTGTTTAAATGCCTCATCTATGACAGCCTTCACATTTTCCGGCCTTGCCTCTCCCTCCTGAAACAGATTGGCTGCATCCATAATGATCTTCAGATGGCTGTCGCTGAAGTAATCCAGAAGCTCACGGGCTTTTGCCGCAGAATCTATACAGTTGTTAGGCTCACATTCCACTCCCAGAGTTATATCATACTGTCCCGCAATCTCAAGCGCCCTGCTCATTGTCTCCTTCAAGTCTGCCATGGCTTCGGGTTTTCCGTTATCTCTGTGGCCTCTCCACATATTGTCGGCATTTCTGCTTCCGGTACACAGGGTGATGATGCCGCATCCCAGTGTACTGCATGCCTTTGCGATCACCTCCAGCCTTTTAAGTCCTTCTTCCCTGACTGATCTTTCGGGGTGAATCATATTGAAGGTGCCGTTCACCGCTGTAATTTCAATCCCGTTTGCATCTGCTGCTGCCCGGATATTCTGAAGCAGTTCCTCATCCAGAACCTCCGGCATCTGTTCTTCACACACGGAGCTAAAGTCAAACTGCATCCGGGAAAATCCATATTCCCCCACTGCCTCAAACAGTGCTTCCACGCCAGGCCGTTCTAACTCTATTGAATACATTCCAAGTTCCATTTCTTCACACCCTGTAACTATGCATTGTCCTCATAGTTACTGCTCCTCTCTCAAACTATATATCGGATGGTTCCATGTATTTCATCACTTCGCCCAGGGAGGGAATCCCTTTTCTCCCCCCGATCTCACGGCAGGTCAGACTGGCAAAGATCCCTGCAAATCCCATACACCTTTCCATGCTCCAGCCTCTCCCCATACCATACAGAAATGCCCCGTGATAATTATCTCCCGCACCTGTGGTGTCCACCACCGGCACTTGTATGGAGCCCATATGTATAAAATCCTTGCCATCGTATCCCACAGCTCCGTCTCCCCCCATGGTCACTGCTGTAAAGATACCCTCATGTCCTTTGCCGCAGTAATACCGGCAGGCATCCTCGGGGCTCATCCCCAGAGTTTTCTTCACTGTCCCCTCGTCCAGTATCCAGATATCTGTGAAGGGAAGAAGCTTCTCAGCCAGACTGCCTGACAGGTTTCCCCCGTCCACGGAGAGCAGAATCCCTCTGTCCCGGCAGAACCCGGCGATTTCCAGCATCAGTTTCTCATCCATAACCCCCAGATGAATGATTCCGGCGCTTTCCAGCAGCTCCCCATCCAGCATTCCGAATTCCAGGTCATAGATGCACCCTCCGTAATGTGTGATACTCCGGCTGCCTTTTTTGTCAATCTGAATCATGCTGACAGAGGATCTGGATCTTGACGTCTTTATGATCTGTGTCCTGGAGAACTTCCGGCTCTGCAAATCCTGTGTGATAAATTCTCCCGCCGCGTCCTCCCCCACAATGGTGATCAGGCCCGTAACACCGCCTGCCTCCTGATGGGCTGCTGCCGCTGTCGCCGACACGCCTCCGCAGCACTGTGTATATTCAAGTGCCTGCACCCGCTGGTCGCTTTTGGGAATTTCCTCTGTCCGCATAAGCAGATCCTGTGTACTCCCCCCGATAAACAGACAGTCAATGGTTTTTTCCCGGGGTCTTGCCTCTGCCTTTTTCACTCTCCCAGAATCTCCTTTACTCTCTCAATACATAACCGGGGACTGGTAAGCACCGGTGTTTCCATATCTTTTACCAAAGGCAGAAGTACAGTCATACTGCCCTGAGCCAGCACCACCACATCGTTATCCATGGCAGCCTTTTTCACCTCGCCCAGAACCATCTCATTGTGGGTTATGGCATCATTTTGCTCAATCAGGACCATCATGGCCCCTTCCACCAGGTGAAGGTCCACCTCCACCTCTTTTCCCAATCTTTTCGCTGTATTCTCTATAAGGCGGACACTGGGACCGGTTGTGGATTCTACTGTGGTGATCACCGCAATCTTTTTACCCAGTTGCACAGCCTTCTCTGCCATAGGCTCATCTATTTTCAGAATGGGGACATCCAAAAACGGCGCTATGGCGTCTGCCGCCTCCCCCACACTGGAGCACTGGTTTATGATCAGATCCACACCCAGTTCCTGGGCATTTCTGTAATATTCAAACATACGCCGCTTAACAAACGGTGTGGGGCCTTTATTCTGGTTTACCTCCTGGATCAGGCTCTCATCAATTATCTGGTACACTTTCACATGGGGAATGATTTCCCTGCACAGCTCTTTCAGTTCACCAAAGGAGACTGCGCTTGTTTCCACGATAGCGATTGATTTACTCATTTCTCTTCCTCCTGGTCTATATCACGCCATACACGGTATTCAATATCCGGGGATGGCAGTAACCCTCTCTGTTTTCGGGCATAAGCTGATGGGCATATACCACGGACAGCTTATTTGCAGGGTCTATGGACATAAGCGTTCCCGCTGCCCCTGCCCAGCTAAATTCTCCCGGGCTTCCCAGGCAATTGCTCTCTGCCAGACTGAGCAGCGTTTTCACTCCCAAGCCATACCCGTAACCGGCCATAAAATTCCAGCCCCTTTGATGGGTTTCCTGAAAATCAGTCAGAGCGTCTCCCTGCAGGTGATTCCTGCTCATCAGCTCCACTGACCGGGCACTGAGAATCCGCCTTCCCTTCCACTCTCCCCCGCAGGCCAGCATCCCTGCAAAATGGGACATATCCCTGACTGTGGAGAGAAGTCCTCCGCCTCCGCTTTCATGCCGGTAGGAAGCGCGAAACTTAAACTCTTCCGATACGTTGGGAACTCTCCTGCCGTCTATGTATTGGTACATCACTGCAAGCTGCTTTGCCGGAATCTCCTCCGCAAAGAATCCTGTGTGGGGCATATCCAGAGGTTCAAAGAATTCCTTTTTCAGAAACTCTCCAAACCGCATCCCTGCCGCCGCCTCGATCACAGCCCCCATCACATCAAGCCCTAACCCATAATTCCAGTGTGTTCCCGGCTGGAATGCCAGAGGGATCCGGGCAAGCCGTCTGGCGAATTCCCTGGTCGTCACCCCGCCTTCACGGTTGATCTGATCAAGGGTTTCTTTTGTTACCCGCTGTGTTGTATTGCATAAGCCGTCATAGGTGAATCCCGATGTCATGGTGAGGAGATGTTTGATGGTCATGGTCCTTGCCTGACTGACCGTCTCCATATTGTTTCCCGCCAGGCAGCAGCAGGTCAGATCCTTATACTCGGGCAGATATTGCCACACAGGATCGTCCAGCAGTACCTTCCCCCTCTCAAGCAGAAGCATGGCCGCCGCCGCTGTCACAACTTTGGTACAAGAATACATGCGGTATACAGTATTTTTTTCTGTCACTTTTTTTGCGGCCTCATCTGCAAATCCCTTGTATCCTTCATATAAAATGTCCTCCCCCCGGGTTACCAAAAGTGCACAACCCGCAGGGCCCCTCTCCATATCCGTAAAATGCTGCAGTAATCCATCCAGCCTGTCTCTGTTTTCCATTTTTCCTCCCGTCCTTTCTGCCCCTGCCTTTTAAGCAGCTCTTCTACCTGTCTATCTGATACAGAAATTCCCCGGCTGCCTCTTGTGGGGTTATCTCTCCCTTAAACAGGCGCCTCATAGCATGGCTGTAAGCCCGGTTGACAGTCTCCATATGGGGAGAAGCGATGTTTTCATACTCTTTTTTTCCGGTTTCCTTTGTCCCATAAAACTGAAGCAGACTACGCTCCCCGCTGGTCATTCGCTCATCCTCACAAAGCAGACTGCGCGCTGCCAAGAATGCCGGTATCCCTCTCTCTGTCCCCGCGCTTCTGACTGCATTTGGATCGTTGATAAACCAGTTGATAAATCCTGCTGCCGCAGTCTGTTTTTCCGGCGGCAAAGAGGTGGATACTGACAGAAACAGTTCCGGCCTGATAATGAACCGATTGTCGTCCCCATCAGAAGGGGGATCTGTCACTTCTATATCCCCTGTTCTTCCCTGTTCCACAATTCCTTTGGTTCCGAAAGAAAATGCGCCGGCTGCTGCATCCTCGTATCCCCCCTGATCAGATACAGGAAGGATGTCCTCCCCCCACACGCTTACCAGGGTTTCTGATTCCATGAGAGCGCTGCAGTATTGAAAATACGCTGTCAAAGTGTCCTCCGTAACGTTTACCTCCTGACCGGACTCATCAAAAAGCGTCTCGTTTCGCTGCTGCAGCCAGCAGCTTAACATGGTACTGTCCGAAAAGTCGCTTACAAGCCCCGGTCTGCCGGTCTGTTCTTTTACTTTGCTGCACGCCTGGAAAAAGGTGTCCCAATCCCATCCGTTTGCAGGTATCTCTACGCCTGCTTCCTTCAATATCTCCCTGTCATATCCCAGGGCCGGTATGGATACCGATACCGGAATCCCTGCCAGTATGCCGCCGCGTATACCCGTATTCCTTAATTCAGGATCCAGGGAATCTGTATAAATGGTTTTGCTCTCCACAAACCCTGTCAGATCAGCCAGTGTCTTATTCTCCTCATATACAGACAGCAGGGAAGCATCCATCTGCATGATATCCGGACATTCGCCCATTGCTGTGGCTTTTGCCAGATTTTCACTATACTCTTCTTTTAACATTGGAATGGGGGTGAAGCTGATATCCGGGTGGAGCTGCTCATACAGTTCCAGAAGTTCCTGGGTATACTGATTTCTTGTCTCATCCCCCCACCAGGCGATTGTCAATTCTGTCTTTGTATCGCTCACGGTGGTGTATCCTTTATTTTTTGTACACCCGGCGACTGCCATAGTCACAGCCGTGATCAGAGATACCAGCATGTATATCCGTCTTTTCAAATCAAGCCTCCTGTCTGCCTGCAGCCTTATCCGGCTGCTTTGGTCTCTCTCCTGTTTTCTGAGGCCATTATAGCATTGGGGTTTTCAGAATTTAATAAAAAAACCGTGGTGTGATGTGAAAAAACCGGCTTTGTGCGCTAATTTGTTGTTTTCTATCCCGGTTTCTTATATAATTTAGCCAGAATACATGTGAATACTCATAACTTCAGTTGTTAACTATGCTTTGACAACCGGATTTCATCTGACAGGAGGCACCGGATATGGCAATGGGGAAAGAATCAATATCTCATATACGAAAACAGATCTCCAATCTGAACATGGAGCGCAAGATAATGCTGATCGTACTGACCAGTATTTTGCTGATCAGTTGTTTTTCCATGACTGCTTATTACTTTACGATCAAATCCAACAATCAGCTTCTCTATAACAGTACGGCTGACAACCTTTCCTATTCCGCCTCCAACCTGACAGGACACCTTGATGATATCGAATCCCTGTCCACAGCCATTATTGCAGACAGCACCGTTCAGGACATTCTGACAGCACAGAAGGACTCCGGCAAAAAACCGGACTCCCGCTCCTACACCAGGCTCTGTACCACCCTGGAATCTTACCTGCAGCAAAACCAGAGAAGCAGCCTTTCTTATATCATGCTGGCAGGTACGGATATGACGGCGAAAACCTATATTCCTCTGTCGGAACGTTTTCCCGAAGAATCACTGCCGGATCTGACTGCCTGCGCGGACGGATACATGGGACGTGCTGTGTGGGTCACTAAGTACAGCCAAAAATACGGGCTTTTTCTCGTCCGGGAGATTCGGCGTATATCCAACGCACAGCTGGATTCACTGGGTTATCTGATCATCCGGGTGGATACCAGGAGGATGCTGGAAGACTGCAGCCACTTTGCCAACCAATACGGTCAGGCCTCCTATCTGCTTGCCTATGATTCCTCTGTGATCCAAAGCAGTATCACCATCACGGCGGAGGATTCCCATATACTTCTTACCCCCTTTGACAAGCCCTACAGGATCCAGAATCTGTCGGGACAGAAATACTTTGTGGTAAAAAACACCATTCCTGATGTAAACTGGGACTTTTTCTGTCTGGTCCCCTACAGCAGTGTTTATAATTCCATTCTTATTACAAGAATTATGTTTTTCGCTGTAGTATTTGCCAGCATTGTGCTCTGCATCCTGCTTTCCCGCCATTTAATCCGTTCCCTCACCAGACATATTGATAATCTGGTCTATAAGATCAAATCCTTTGCCAGGGATGACGGAACGTTCTCCCCCTCAGCGTTTCACTTTGATTACCGGGACAGAAAAGATGAGCTGGGAATCCTTCATCAGCAGTTTGACCAGATGGCCCTGCAGATCCAGGATCTGATCAATGTAAACTATAAAAATGAACTGCTGGTAAAAGATGCCCAGTTAAAGGCTCTGGAGACACAGATCAACCCTCATTTTCTCTATAACACTCTGGAATCCATAAACTGGCGCGCCAAAGCCTCCGGGGAAGTAGAGATATCGAGGATGGTTGAGGCTTTGGGATACCTTCTCCGAGCGGCTCTGTCCCATTCTTCCAAGACGGTTTCTCTCCAGCAGGAGCTTGACTTTGTCCGCTGTTATCTGACCATCCAGCAGACACGGTATGATGACCAGCTTATCTGCACCCTTGAAGCAGATAAAGATTTATACGATGTTCCTGTACCTAAACTGCTGATCCAGCCCCTTGTGGAGAATGCCATACGCCATGCGCTGGAGGAGATGGTGGAAACCTGCAGTATCCATATCCGGGTATACCACGACAGCACGCGGATATACATTCAGGTGGAAAACAGCGGTTCTGCCTTCCCGGATAACCTGCTGGAAAAACTGGAAAGGGGCAGTATCCAGCCCCATGGTTTTGGCATCGGACTCACTAATATCCATCAGAGGATCCAGCTCACCTATGGAAAAAATTACGGCCTTTTTCTATTCAACCAAAATGACTTCGCCGTGGCACAGATACGTCTTCCGTATGTCAGACAGACGGAAAATGAGCTGAAGCAAAGCGCCGTTTTGGACGAGAGCACACAGTAGAGAGGAGGAAATCAGATGTTACGTTTGATTATTGTGGATGATGAGAAGATCATACGGGAATCCATACGCCGTCTTATTGACTGGGAGAGCCTGGGGATCGAGGTTGTGGATGTTTGTAAAAACGGGCTGGAAGCCTATGATGCCATTCTGGACGAATATCCGGACATTGTGCTTACTGATATTAAGATGCCGGGACTATCCGGCCTTGAATTGATTGAAAAACTCAGCGGAACGAGGGAACATATACAGTTTATTATCCTGTCCGGTTACGGGGAGTTTGAGTACGCAAAACAGGCTATGCGGTTTGGGATACGGCATTATCTGTTAAAGCCGTGTAATGAACAGCAGATCATTGACGCCATAGAGGATGTAAAGAAAGACTGTATGATGCGTCAGGAGTCCGCTGTGGTGGAGGAACAAACGGTACAATTCGAGAAAGCCCTGTTCCGCAACCTGGTGACAGACGGGATTGCCGGAGGCGTGGATTCTTTAAGGATCGCGGAATCTTACCAGTGTTACCTTGATTTTACCGGGACTGCCTATGACATGCACTATCTGTTTTTCCTGGAAGAATCCCATGTACAGGAATGTGCCCTGGAGATCAGCCGTCATATGCAGGAAAACTATCCCGGATTTTTATTTCATCTTCTGTACGTGAAGAATACCCTGCTCTTTATCCTCAGGGACTTTCACGGAGAAGCCCCTGACTGCAGTGCTTTTCTGGAGAGACTGCACTTTCCGAAAGAGACGGTTTCCCTGAAACACGAAAAGGAACACCTTGAAAATTTATATCTGCTGTCTGCACGGATCATGGAAAAGCTGGCACGTTATGACAGAATTTATTACCTGGATGAAAGCAGCAGGATACCCATATACAATTACAACGGCTGTCTATTGAGAGCCAAATCCCTTGTGGAAGACTACAATGCAGGAAACCTGTCTTATGAACAGTTTCACGATGAGGTTTTCGCCCTTCTGGATACCGTGGAGGACAGGGATTTTCTTAATCTTCTGATCACCAACATGGTACTTCAGGAGTCCCGCCATTCCTCCGGAGACGGGGGTGTAAATGCGGCCGGAACGGAGCTTTTCCGCCTGATGAACGAGTCGGAGGGTTTTGGTGAACTCCTCGCCACCTTCCGGTCACATTTTTCCAGGCTTTTTCCCACTGCCAGTTCCCCCAGCTATAAACCATTCATAGAAAAGCTCCTCGCCTATACAAGGGAGCACCTGTCAGATTCCTATCTGTCACTGAAATGGCTCTCTGAAAACTATCTGTACATGAATGTGGATTACGTGAGCAAACAGTTTTATAAGCAGACCGGAGAAAAGTTTTCGGCATATCTGAACCGTTTGAGGATCCAAAAAGCCCAGGAACTGCTCCTTCACTACGATGCCGGCAAAAACTCAGAAAAGATATATATGGTGGCTGAAGCTGTGGGATGCGGCAACAATCCTCAGTATTTCAGCCAGTTGTTCAGAAAGTATACCGGTATGACACCCACTGATTATATTAAGAAAGCAGTACAGGGATAATCCCTCCATAGGATTTTCCCTAGGATACCATACACAAGTTTAAGGAGGTCATTATGCAGCATTACAAGAATTTTCAAATTGCATCTTACGTGCGCGGGGAATTTCTGGCACAGGCAGAAATTTCTGAAATCGAGGAAGGTATCCGGTATTTTTCCAGGTATCTCCCTCTGGATAAGGTTTATCTGGACACTCACAGGGAAACCTTTGATGTGCCTGTGGAAAAAATGAAGAAGGTAAAAGAGTTGTTTGAGTCCGCGGGTATCCGGACGGCAGGTGCCATCACATCCACCATTCGGTTTGATGGGGATGATAAGTTCCGTATTTTTGATGCCTTTTGTTTCACGGACCCGGTATACCGTGAGAAATATTATGACATTGTAAAATACACTGCCTCCCTGTTTGATGAGATCATACTGGATGACTTTTTCTATACTTCCTGCCGGTGTGACAGTTGTATTGAAGCCAAGGGAACCGGGGACTGGTCCGGGTTCCGTCTGAAACAGATGGAGGAGGTTTCCCGCGAGATCACAGCCCTGGCAAAATCCGTAAACCCCAACTGTAAATTTGTCATCAAATATCCCAACTGGTACGAATCCTACCAGGAGACAGGTTATAACCCGGGCGTTCAAAAAGATATCTTCGACGGTATATATACAGGAACAGAGTCCCGCCATCCCACTTACAGCCAGCAGCATCTGCAGAGGTATTTAAGTTATAGTATGATCCGCCTGATGGAAAATACGGCGCCGGGCAAAAACGGCGGGGGCTGGATCGACCAGGGAGACTCTGAAGCCAACCTGAACATCTGGCTGGAACAGGCCTGCCTTACTTTATTTGCAGGTGCCAGGGAGCTGACGCTGTTTAGTTTCTCCGAGTTGATAAACACTCCTTCTCTGCCCCCCTTGGAGCAGCAGTTATCGCGGATAGACAGTATTCTCAATCAGATTGGAGAGCCGGTTGGAATCCCCGTCTATGAACCTTTTGACGCGGACGGGGAAGACCAGCTTATGAATTATCTGGGTATGATAGGCCTGCCTCTGGAGCCATCACCCTATTTCGACCAAGACGCGCCCTTCCAGCTTTTCACGGCAAGCGCCGCCTGGGATACTGGCGTAGTGGAGAAGTTAAAGGCCTTTGTGCGATCCGGGAAAAGTGCCGCTGTGACCAGCGGATTTTTGAAGGCTGCAGAGGAACAGGGTATTGGGGAAATGACATCCGTGAAGCACACGGGGCGCAAGGCCACAGGCAGCAAATACTGGGCCGATGTATTTCAAAGCGGTCCTCCTGTATGTCTGGAGGGAAATTCCCCTATCTTTGCCGATGTGCTGCAGTATAAGACCAACGCCACCTGGTGCGAACTGGCTTTTATATCATCTGACAGTAACTTTCCTCTGCTCACACATGATTTCTACGGAAAGGGACATCTGTATATCCTGAACATTCCGGATGACTTTGCAGACCTGTACCGCCTGCCCAAAGAGGTGAATACCATCATCCACAAACTGTTCTCCCCCCACCTGCCTGTCTGCCTTGCGGCACGGCCCAAATGCAGCCTTCTGCTGTATGACAATGATACCTTCGGTATCTTCTCCTATCATGAATATCCCACACCTGCCCAGGTAATACTCAACCGGCAGGAGTATACAGGGATACAGGATCTTGAATCCGGGGAAATATTCAAACCGGTAGCTAACCACAAGTCAGACCGTATGGTTTATGTGCCAATGTGTAATGGAACTTATCGGTTCTTCCGGTTAATCTAACCTTCATCAAAAAAGTCCCCCGCTTCAATGCCACAGAGGCATAAGCGGGGGAACTCCTTAATAAGTAAAAGTTCTCTTGTATATTTACAAAAATAAAAAACCGGAATAGGGATTCTTAATAGTAATGACTCAATCAATCTGGACTTTCTGGTAATATCGTTCCCAACAAATCCTCTCTGAAAATCAGGCGAAAGGTCGACATCTCCAATTTCAATCATCTCATTCATCTGTCGAATTGAAAAGGGCTTTGTATCCACACGTATCAATTTAGGATTGTATGGATTATAACTTTCACCATCCTTTTCCCTCGTCTTCATCTGCATCGTCAAATCCGTCTTCCGTATTAAATATCTATCCCTTCCTCTCTCTTTTTAGTTTTTCATATTTATCCTTCAAATAATCCCGCGGTTTAATTTTTTTTCTAATCCCATATTCATATACCCTTATCCATAAATCATCATCTTCCATGATGTGTATCAAATCAAGGATACAATAAAGAGTAACCTCTTTGTCGTGGTTCCTGGCATGTGTGAAGTAATATTCTATTCCAGCATCGGCTTCCGCCAGTTCAATTGATATAAGCAGGATCATACCGCAAAGTTCGTTTACCGAGTCCATTAAGTCATATGCACCATTTGAATTTCTGCCCAAATTCCCCAGCTTACTCATTCTGCCTTCTACCAGCTTTTTCGCCTCTTCCATGGCCATAAGTTTTACATCGGTTGTCCTTAATCCGCCAAGGAGCACCAGTTCCTGCCCAATATGTAGAGATTCTACGCTCAGGCCTCCGCTGCATGCGGTTATCAGCAATTGCTCAATATTTTCCCGGGTATACCCGGACGCAAAGGTCATTTTAACCAGTAATTCAAATAAACCTGATTGCGCCCATCCGATAGAGCGAAAAGGATCATCCGTAGAAAACAAATAGCAGTTGCATGCCGCACACATCAAATGGTACAAATCCGCCAAAAGCTTGACCGCCCTGGAATAATACTCACTCTCTAAAGGAACCTTTTCCAGACTTTTAATAAAGTTTTTAACCATAAAACGCCATTTAGGGCGCTGGCTTTTGGGGACAGAACGATTAGGCACAAAGTAATTCTGTGCATAAGCATTCTCAATAAATTCCGCAATCTGTTGTTCCAGTTCCTCGAAATTTACTGTACTTTCCCTTTTCTTCTTATCAATATCCTTTCCTTCCAGAATATCAACTAAAACAGGGTCCATTTCTTCCTTCTGTCCCTTACAGAGCTGCTTGTAACATTCAGCAAACGCTTTCTCCAGATTCCCCCTGTCGGAGGAGCTCAATAATATCCGCAATTCCTGTACTTTCATAGTTGTTTTCACCTTTTAGTGTCATATACTTTTTTGAGTATCATAAACAAATTTCATACTTGAACAAGTACCCATGTTTTAAATAAAAGTATAACACAAGACAATACAAATAATAACCAGATTGCAAAAATCATTAAAAATTTCCTTACACGATTTTATCTTTCGTTACTCTAATAGTTTATAATACAGGATTTATTTATGTATTAGTTCGTACATAACAAACGCCGCATGTCTACTGTCTTTTGACCAGGAATTTACATTTATGGATCCCTGTCCCCCAAAGAAAGTCATGATCTTTTTCCTGTTTTTCCCCTCCTCATCCATGATCCAGAGTTCCACGTTCATATTGGGCAGATGTTCATTTGCATCCAAGGCATCCTTTCCATAGGACAGATTGATAACCTTCCTGCCATCAGGTGATATATGGCCAAACCAGTTATTCTGCTCTTCAAAAGTCATCTGGGTCTGTTCACTTCCGTCACGTCTCATTCTCCATATCTGCATCAGGCCGGTACGGGTACTGTTAAACCAGATATACCTTCCGTCAGGTGAGTATTCCGGTCCGTCATTAAATCCGGCATTGCTTGTCAGGCGTATCTCTTCCCCTCCCCCTGCGGGTATCACATAAATATCCACCTCATTTTTCCCTTTGATCTTTCGGAACGCGCAGTATGCAAGCTCCTCTCCGTCCGGTGACCAGCCATGCAGATAACTCGGTGCCTCCGGTGTGATCAAAGCAGCTTCCCCTCCATCTAAAGGCACTCTGTATATTCTGGATAATCCTGACTCCTCCGTGCTGTGGCTCACTGCAATATACTTTTCATCCGGAGAGAGTACATGGTCATTATTGCAGTTGTTGCAGATACCGGTATCTATCATTGTCTCTGTATCCCCGGATATACTATAACGCCATATCCTGCCCTCTGAATTATACAGGATCGTATCACCGTCCGACAGCCAGTTAGGAGCTTCTATAACCTTATCATATTCATGTACTTTTTGAACCTCCCCTGTCAGCGTGTCCAAAATGCATAATATGCTTCTGCTGTTCTCGCGGTACTGCGTTAACCCGGATAAAAAAACTGCAGTCTCCTTAATATCCTTTGTTATATCTTCTCTGCTGGAATCCTGGTCTGCAAACTGAGGAATCTCCATAGCCCTTGCAAATTGAAAACAGGATTTTATATCAACCTCCCCTCTGCCTATGGCTGTCTCATAAAACATCCCGGTGTTTACATCTTTCTTAAAATCTTTATAATGAATCGATTTTATATACTCTGCATTCCTCCACAAAAATGCCTCCGGCTCTGTTCCCCCGGCAAATATCCATCCCACATCAGGCTGTGCGCCGACTTTTCCCCCACATTCTTCGAGAAGCCATTCATATGCAGGTTTTCCATTTATATTCTCAGCTATTTCTTTCGCTCCATTATGCAGAAGCAGTTGTGCTTTGCATTCTTTCAGCCGGTCTGCTGCAGCCATGCATATCCCCGCAAACTTTTTAAAAGCCTGCTCCTCAACGGTATCCGGACAATTCCATACAAACTGGCGGATGCCGTATCTAACTGCCAGGACAGCCATTTCTTCTGTCACTGCTTCCGGCTCTTTTGTCAGCACATGACATGACAGTACCTCTAAACCCGCATTTTTTAAGATCGGCATATATCGGGACATATCCTCCTCTGTCCAGCCCTTGCCGCTGAATGCACCATGGTCTCTCAACAAAATACACGGCTCTACTGTTCTGTAGCCTGATTCCGATAAAAATCCGAAAAAATCTTCCGGATATTCTTTACTCTTCTTGTCCACTCCATATAATTGAATTCCAAATCTCATACGTTATCTCCTATTCTTTGATTTTTTTATTATAATGCATATTTTTTTACATATACCACCGCATTCCGTTTTAATATGCATATTTTTTATTATTGTTTTTTATTATTTATTATTGTCATATATTGATTTTTATGCTATTTTGTATTATACTCAACTCATCAAATACTTAAAAGGAGGAATTAAAATGAGCAAGCAAATTATAGTTACCGGCGGCTGCGGAGGGTTAGGTAATGAACTGGTTCGAGCACACCTTACCCAGGGGGATCATGTTACTGCGATTGATTTAAAAATAACTCCTGAAATAACTTCATTGATGGAACAATACCGGAACCTTTCCTTTCTTCCATGTGATATCTCCTCAACGCCAGATGTCATGAATGCAATTGCTGACAGTTTTTCATCTGCAGAGCGAATTGATATCCTGTATCACACCGTAGGAATCTACCGTTTTCAGGATAAAGTATATCTCCCGGAAACCGATTTGGACTCCATAGGTTCTATGTTCAACATTAATGCCGTGGGATTCCTGAGAGTGCTCAAGGCTCTGTGGACCAAATTCCACCAAACAGCTATCATCTGTATTACCTCCGAAGCCGGAAGTATCGGAAACAACTTCAGGAGCTGGGAATATGGATACTGTATGTCAAAATGTGCTGAGAATATGGCCGCCGCTATCGCACAGCATCATTTTGATGAACTCGGAAACGGATCACGGATCATGTGTCTGCACCCAGGCTGGCTCAGAACAAAAATGGGCGGTAAAGATGCCTTCCTAAATACAGAACAAAGTGTCGCTCCCGAAGACAGTGCCGGATGTATCAAAGAAATCGCTGAAAATATCAATACATTCCCGAAAGAAATCATGTATATGGATTACAAACAGACACCTCTTAAATGGTAAACATACATATCTGCCAAACCAGACAGCCCCGGTTGATCAATATAATAATTTACCGGGGCTGTCATCTTATTTTTCCTGCTTCATAATACACTGCAGTTGTCTGAAATATACACCCGTCTCTGCTGTCAGTCTCTCATAGAATTCTATAAATCCTTTATACTTTACATGGTTATCCTGATCCGGTTCAGCGACTGACCGGACAGAAACAGTCTGCGCTGCCTTTTCCCCAATATCCTTAAAATATCCAATTCCCTTACCGGCCAATAAACACGCCCCCCAGAGTGCAGTATCCGCGCGGTCCAGAATCTCAAATTTTTTTCCCGTCACATCTGCAAGAATCTGAGGCCAGACTGCAGAGTCTGCACCGCCCCCGATAAGTTTCACGCTGTTCATACAATATTCCGGGAATCGTTTTTCCACCTGGCTTACCGTTACAGCCAGATCATATGCATAACATTCCAGTAAAGAGCGATAAAAATGCTCCATTCTGTGAGACCATGTATACCCCATAAACAGTCCGCGGAGACTGTCGTTAAATGGCATTGCACTTCCTCCAAGAAGGCCTACAGCGAATACTCCCTCACTTCCCGGCATGATTTTTGCAGCCTTTTCTTCCAGGACTTTTCTCCAGGCTTTTCTGTCAGCACTGTCTTTTTCCATAAACTGCTCTGTAAACCATTCCAGCGTGATACCTGACCCCGGAATATATTTGTGAGCAAAGAACGTATCTTTATCAGCCCCTGGTATAATATCAAAACAATGCTTTTCCTCATCTGCCCGTACTTCTTCCACCTTACAGCTAAACCCGCCGTAGGAAGCAGCTTCAAAAATCATATCCCCATTTCTGTTGATACCGCTTCCTACACATCCTGCTGCTTTATCCCCTGCCCCCGCGATCAAAGGGATACCCGATTTCAATCCCAGTAAACAGGCATTCTTCTTTGAAAGTGAGCCGCAGACCGTATCCGCCTGTACGATATGAGGCAGAAGCTCCCTGTCTATTCCTATCAGACTGCATAATTCCTCTGACCATTCCCTGTTCCTGATATCTGCAAGCCCTGTCCATGCAATAAAAGAAGCATCTGTTACAGCATCCTCAACCGGCAGTTCCCCCAGCTTTCCTATAATATATCCGCTGATCAGCAGATATTTCCGGATACACTTGGCCTTTTCCGGATATTCCTTTTTGAACCATTCGTACTTTGCACACATTAAGGGGGCATTTGTCCCACTGATATTCAAAAATTTATCTCCATAGTCTTTCATCTGGCGCTGTACATACTTTGTATACCGGGTATCCAGAGAACAGGACCACGTGGTAATATCCTTCCAATCTCTGTCGACTCCCATAAAGCCCGCCATCTGTCCTGTAAATACAAGTGCTGATACTCTCTCTGAATCTTTTCCGGCTCTGTCAACGGATTCTTTTATACATCTGAGAACAGCATTATATATATCAATACCATTTTGCAGAAAAACCCCCGGCACCGGCCTGCTGTCCCTGACAGGCTCGCTGCTGCCCGCAAGGCATACGCCGGCGTCATTATAGATACCGGCCTTTATAAAACTGGTCCCCAGATCCACTGCCATAAAAAGAATATCATTCATAACCCTCCCCCTTTACCTTAGTCACTAAAACAGAACTACATGTTTCATTCCCTTTGCACTTCCGGCATTTTCAAACCCCTCCAGTACCTGATCCAGGGAATATGTATGCGTTATAATACTTTTAATTTCAATGACCCCCTGGGATACAAACTCCAGAACCTTTCTGAACTGTCCGATGCTTGAGCGTGTGGACCCGGTAATATATAACTCCTTATAATGGATCAGATTGGTGTTCACTGCCACCGGCTGCTTATCCTCCGGAGTCCCTCCAAAGAACAAAACCCTTCCGCCATAAGCCATAAGCGGCAGTACAGACGCCTGCACCTGAGGAACGGGGCAGGCAGTGACCGCCACATCCAGGCCTCTTCCGTAAGTATGTTCTCTGACAAAATCCTGAAGCGCATTGCCATGATATACCGTAATATAAGGCATCAGCTTTTTACACGCAGCCAGTCTGTCTTCTGACAGGTCATTCATAAAGACAACCGCACCTGCCATATGAAGTAATTTTGCATGCATAACACCAATGGGCCCTGCCCCAACCACCAGCGCAAAATCTCCTGGCCTGACACTGCATTTGGTAAATCCGTTGTATGCACAGGATAATGGTTCCGTCACAGCAGCTTCTTCCGGTGATACTCCTTTTGGCAGAACCATCAGATTGCCCTGACGTATTGCCTTTGAAGGAATTCTTATGTATTCGGCAAATGCTCCGTCCATATTAATGCCAAATGCTTTATATTCCGCGCATAAATGTGGTTTTCCGTTTACACACATATCACATAATCCGCATCCAATATTCGGCTGCATTGCAAGCTGCATGCCCTCCTTATAAAAAGGAACCTTTTTCCCTGCTCTTACAACGGTACCGGACAGTTCATGCCCTAAGGTCAGAGGATGTTCCTCATCTACACCCCGTACTCCATTTCTCCACATACGGATATCTGTCCCACAAATAGCCGCTGCATCCGTCTTTAGCAAAATCTCTTCCTCTGTAATTTCCGGCACAGGTATATCAACCAGTCTGATATCATTTTTCCCATAAAGTCTCAGTGCTTTCACTCTGCATTCCTCCTGTGGTTCATATTTTTTGTGATAATGGAATTGCCCTCTTCCACGGCACAAACGGCCATCATCCCGTCAAATCCCGTAACAAGTGTCTCACTGTCTTCTATTATTGCTTTTATAAAACTTTTATCCTCTTCCAGATATGCATCTTTAAACAACTCCGTCCAACTGCTGACGAAGGGGCGTGACATACCGGCAGTATCGCTGACCGTTACAACACTGTTCGCTTCCGCTCTGCCAATGCGGATACATCCTCTTGTACCCAGCAGCTCCACCTGCGCGTCATAACCGTATTTGACGTAAACAGCTCCGTCAATTATATACTGCACCCCATTCTCCAACTGTCCCATCATAATAACGTTATCATAATAATCCGGGAACCCCTCTTCTGCCTGCTTATTACGGTAATTCCCCGCCTCTACATGCATTGTCTTTATATTGCTGCCGGCCATCCACCGGACAGTATCTATATCGTGGCTGTTGACTTCCGCCAGGATACCGTTCGACTTCCTGATATCATACATCCACTCCCGCGGCCTGGAAGGCCCTCTAGTACAGGAACGTATCATGACAAGCTCGCCTATCTCCCCAGCGTCCAGCCTTTCCTTTGCCCTCCTGTAATTTGTATCAAAGCGCCTCATAAAACCGATCTGCAGTTTCACTTTATTCCTCTCACAGGCCTCAACCATAGTTCTGCATTCTTCCGTATTCATTGCCATCGGCTTTTCACAGAAAATGTGTTTCCCCGCATTGGCACAGTATACAACAATATCCTTATGCAGATTTGTGGGTGAAACTACCACTACAGCATCCACTGCATCATCCATTACCGCATCTCTGTAATCCGTATAATATTTCTTTATCCCCAGTTCCGCTGCTGCTGCCTTTGCAGTTTCCTCCACAGCATCTGCAACAGCTTCCATATGCGCTCCCGGAACCTTATTGACATAATTCCTGGCATGAATCATGCCTGCTCTTCCCGCGCCGATCAAACATACACCTACATTATTCATATTCTCTCCTCTCTTATGATAAACAAGCCGGCTCTTAATAAAAAAAGGAGCCTGCGTCAGGAATCCCATCGCATTCTCCTTACCTTCCAACAAATTTCTTGTACAAACAGTCTCTCTATCACAAATACAGCAGGATGAACCTTATACCAGTTCCACCTTTACTTCAACTGCTTCAAGCTCCTTCAGAAACTTCCTATCAGCACCCTTATCCGTGATAAAACAATCCACCTGGGATATGCCCGCAAAACTGATAAATGCCGTATGCTCTATTTTCGTACTATCCGCCAGAAAATATATCTCATCGGCAATATGGATCAAAGTTTCCTTTACAACGGCCATATCCATATTAGGTGTTGTCAGACCTTTCTGCATACTGATTCCGTTTCCGCCTATAAAAGCCTTATCCACATTCAATCCGGCCAAAGTCACCGCCGCCTTCTGCCCAGTGGTACAGTTATAACCCCTCCGCACTTTACCGCCTGCCAGGATGATTTCTGCTTTGCTGTTCCTCTCCAGGTATTCAGATATATGGAGGTCATTTGTCACAACCGTCAGATTCCGGAATGTTACCAGTCGTTTTGCGAACTCATAAGTTGTTGTTCCCGAATCAATCGCTATAATATCACCTTCGGAAACATGTGAAACCGCAGCCTGGGCAATCCTCTCTTTTTCTGCAATACATTCAACCGCTTTCTCGTTGGAATTAAGCTCGTAATTTCCGCTTTTAACGGATATTACTCCTCCGTGGGTCCTTTTTACATATTTCTTTTCTTCCAATTCTCTCAGGTCATTCCTGATCGTAGCCGGAGATACGGAAAATAGATCGCAGAGCTCCTCCACTGTAGCCTTGATATTCCTGTTTACGTAATCTACTATTGATTTTTTCCTTTCCTCTGCAAACATACTGTTATCCCGATTTGGCATATAGACCCTTCCCTCTTTACTGATTTAGTTTATTTTTATTTATGAACTCTTTTCAGCCATTATATCACAACTAAATCATGAACGTCTATTCGGTTTATATACCTGCTCACCTGGCCAGGCTATATAGCCAGAACACTCTCCTCACTCCGCATATCCGAATAGGATGAGGGATAGCTTTCCGGAAGCGCCCGCGGCCGCTGAAACCTTGAGGTTATATTCTTAAAACAGCCGTCCCTCCAGCTTTTCTCCATGCCCTCTAAAATCTCCACTGCATGACAGGCCATGTCCCCGCTCGCCCGGTGCGGACGTTTTTTAAGCACAGACCAAGCCAGCTCCGCTGCGCCAATCCCTCTGGAGTTCTGGGAAAATCCATGGGCTGCTGGCAGTATGATGGGTTCGGTCCAGCCTTTTTTCTGCAGGGTAACGGCACCCCCAAATTCATTTGCGTTCGGTATCGTCAGTATGCCTTCCGTTCCATACAGCGCAACATAAGGAACTTCAGGGAAAATGGAATCCCCGTTAAAATTTAAAGTACCCACCGTACCATTCTCAAAAACTAATAGGCCTGCCATAATATTTTCATTCTCAATAGTATAAGATTCTCCGAAATATTGCGAGGCTGCATCCGCCACTGTCCTTCCGGGCCTGTTCGTCTGCACGATTCCTGCTGCTTGCTTTACCGGCCCCAATATAGATAAAAGCGCTGTCAGGTAATAAATGCCCAGATCAAATCCCATTCCCCCTCCCGGTTCCACTACAAAAGAACCGGGACGGTAAATCATACCCATATCTCTGTTGATCGACGCATGACAGGATGTGATCTGCCCGATCAGGCCCTTGTCAACTGCAGCCCGGACAGTCTGGATCCCTGCCCCTAAAAAGGTATCCGGCGCAGCTCCTATCCTAAGTCCTCTCTCCTCTGCCAGCATCTGCAGTTCTTTTGCTTTTGCATATTCATTGACAATTACCTTTTCCGTATAGACATGCTTCCCCGCCAGCAAAGATTTTTTTATAATGTCATAATGCGCCGCAGGCGGCGTCAGATTCACGATCAGATCAATTTCCTCGTCTTCCAAAATTTCCTGAAACCCGGCTGCCCTTATTCCGTATTTCTCCGACTTTATCTCAGCAGATCTGCCGCCTTTTGAACAGCAGCACATCACATCCAGTACAGAAAACCGCTGTGTCATATTTTTCAGATAGATATCACTGATGCCTCCACACCCAATCACTGCTGTCTTCAATGCTTTCATGTTTTATCCCCTCTTTCAGATTAGCGTCATCTCCCAACTGAATACCTTGGCGATCTGCCGCAGCCTGGCTTTCTGTTTACCTGCAATTATCAAAGCGTGGTGTGAACACAACTCTTCCATTACCCGTTCACCATCCCTGTATCTTATCAGTGCGCCGTTTCTGCAGTCGCTGCCAGGATACTGCACATAGCGTTCAATCTCTGCTTCAATCAAACTCAGCCTTCCGAAGTCAGGATAAATTTTTGCGATTGTCACAGGACCTGCCGGAAGCTCCGCGTCTACAACAATTGCATTGTCATCCACTATCTCCAGGACTTTTGGTCTTAATACCCAGTTGCTGCAAAACCGGCGCGGAATAAAACCAAAATATCCACAGTGCACTCCAAGGGCATGGTTGTCCGAATCATCGATATCCGGAAACCTGTCAATTTTTTCATGGGCAAGGGCCGCCATACCCACAAGAAACGGATATAAGTTCGTCATCATCATGGGGGCTTCAAGGCTCCTGTATAAGATAAAGGTACTGAGCATAGTCAGTGTATCTCCCTCACATGCCCATATGATATCATCCTGTTCAAACAGCATATTCCAGGCAAGGCAAGGGGTGCTGTCACAATGAAATGACTCATTCAGACAGTTGCTGCCTACTCCGTCAACCCCTCCAATTTCCCCGATCACTTCTTTTACTGCCATATATAGCTTTGCAGCAGACAGCCTCGCTTTCTGACATACACCTTCCTCGTTGATATTCCAGCTTTCATACAGGGCCTTCGCATCTTCATCCTTGAATTCCTTTGCTCTGTCCCCCACAGCTTTCCAGCTGCGGTATATCATGGTGATCCCAAAAATATCCTGCATTTTTTCAGTACATTCCTGTTCCCACCAATAAAAACGCTTAAAAATATTTGCCTGCATCCCCTCCCCGGGCGTATCCTGGAACATCAAAAATCTTGCGCCGTTTTTCAGTCTCTGTTTTACCGCCAGCGCCCGGATCACAGTCTTAGCCAATTGGACGTTATAGGGAGAAAAGACATTCATTCCCTCTCCGCGCAGAAAGGTAACAATTTCCCAGTCCCACATCTCCACGGTTCCAAAACGTGATGTAAGCACGATCATCGGAACATCATAAGCATACAGCTCTTTCCGATGCCGGAATGCTGCTCCCAGAAGCTGAGGAAAAACAATTGCATCCGCCTCCGGCAGAGGCCTTCCCACAGTGACAACCTCTGTAAAATCAGCTACATCCCCGTAATATTCCTGCAAACGGACCATCTGTTCAGTATATTCTCTTCGTTCCCGTTCATTTGCCTCTTCAAAAATCAAAGGTACTAATCTTGCTTTCA
The DNA here is from genome assembly GCA_002270465.1 of Blautia hominis. Lineage (GTDB taxonomy): Bacteria > Bacillota > Clostridia > Lachnospirales > Lachnospiraceae > Blautia > Blautia hominis. Next base: position 289,091 of record NQOF01000004.1, on the reverse strand, counting down.
TTGGCATCCTCTTTCTTCCATTCACTTCCGGGCCACTATATAGGCACAATCCTTCCCTGATAACACGTCAATCAGGTTTTTAACAGCCATATTCGCCATATTTTCCGCAGCCTCCCCCGTATGTGCACCGGTATGGGGAGTCACTATGACGTTTGGGAGCTCAAACAAAGGGGACACCTTTGGCGGTTCTACCTCAAAGGCATCTAATCCAAGGCCCCCAAGTTTCCCTTTTTTCAAATATTCATAAGCTGATTCCTCATCTATGATTCCCCCCCGGGAAGCATTGACTATGATCACGCCTTGCTTCATCTCTTCCATCACAGACGCATTGATCATACACCTTGTCTTACTGTTCAGCGGCAGATGCAGGCTTACAATATCTGCCTTTCTTATTAGCTCCTCAAAAGAGACCGGGGCAATTCCGTTCGTCTGACAGTATGGATGATCGATATAGGGATCATATGCCAGCACTCTCATATCAAATCCCCCTGCACATTTAGCTACCACTCTGCCAATTGCCCCAAGCCCTATAATACCCAGTGTTTTTCCGGCCAGCTCTACCCCTGTGGCGCGGACCCATCTGCCTATGCGAAGCTGGCTGTCAAGATACGCAATCTTACGTGCTGTGCAGAGTATAAGTCCAAAAGCCAGTTCCCCCACAGCCTGGGCATTTGCCCCCGGCGTATTTGTCACAACGATATGATGCTTTTTTGCCGCCTCTATATCTACCCTGTCACAGCCAGCACCGTACCTGGAGATCACCTTAAGCTTCCCGCAGGAATCCAGCACGTTTTCCGTTATATAATCAAGTCCGGCTATATACCCGTCACAGTCAGAGAGCAGCGGAATCAGTTCTTCCTCCCGCAGCGGCCTGCCCAGCGGGTTAAATACTAGATCTTCTGAAAACTCCTTCAATATGTTCAATGCTTTCTGATCGCTTCCTGGCTGCAAAGAGGTCGGCGTAACTAATATCTTCATGTAGATAGCCCTTTCTTTCAAATACTGCTGCATCTGTCCTTCCACTTGCCCAGAACTGCAGACGGATATACAACTATTCAAGGAGACGTACTGGATTGCTGTATGATATCTTTTCAATCTGCCTGGGAGAAATCCCATTTTCCTTCATAACAGGAATAAATGAGCTTAAAATATAGTCAAGACCTACTGCATCTGCAGTATAGGTTTTTAATCTTTCCCGTGTGGTATCCAGAGAAAACAAAAGCTGATCTTCAAATCCGGCATCCAGCATTTTTCTGATTATTTTTACTTCTTCCAGGTCACTGTGATATTTAAAACGTCCAATGGTGTCATATTCAAGAAAAATACCCTGTTCCAGCAGTTTCTCATGGATCACCAGGTCAGGTTCCGCACGGTCCATGTGACAAAAGATAATCTTACCGGGCTCTATGCCCTGGCACAGGATATAGGCAAGGAGACCGAGCGGATCGGAACCGGGTTCTATATGTATCATAAGCGGCACGTTAGTTTCCTTGGCGGCGCAGCAGACAGAATAGAATAACCTTTCATAGCGCATGCTGAGATTCTCCCTGTCCAAGGCAGCCTTTATAATCCCAGCCCGGGCCGGTATCTGTCTGGAGTTCATGCCATCATCCAGGTTTTCAAACATACCGCAGACTAATTCGCTTATAAAAATATCTGTCAGCTTGTCCTCCCCTAGGAAATGGATCCAGTGGTTATCACTGTAAAAGACCAGCTTATGAAATCCTGTAGACGCAATGATGTTGACACCTGTCTGCTCCGAAATGCCATACAGCCCAGCAGCCATCCGGTTACATCCGCACGGCTGCGCATCAATGATTGACTGCCCGCCCTTTTCTTTATATCTCAGAACTTCTCTCTTACTTTTGGAAAAATCATCTATACACAAAGCTCCGTTACTTCTGCAGGAAGCGCCTTTTCTTATCATAAGATGCTCATGGCACTGACAAAACCCCAATTCTTCCGTCTTTATCCATCCCTTTACTGTCATGACTTTTCCCACGGCACCCACCTACCAGTTAGGATTATCTTCAATCACAGCTTTTCCCTCTCTCTCCAAGACCACTTTGTGATATCCTCTGCTTTCAATGGTTCCGTAATCATGTCCGGCATCTGCTGCAAAAGTATAAAATAAAACCAGCGGAACATTCCCGGTATTGACTGTTCTATGTGCATATCTCCTCGGCACATATACTGCCTGACCTGTACACAGACGCTGTTCTATCGCATCTCCCTCCGGGTTTTCCATTACCATATATCCCTCACCACTCAGAGTATAATAGACCTCTGCCGTCTCCAAAACCGTGTGAAAATGCCCCTTTGTCATATAATACTCGCTGCCTATTTTTCCCGGATATACAACCGTTGTGCCGAAGGCCAGATCACCTGCCCTCTCCGGACATCCCAGTTCATAGAATTCATAGATAAGCGGATCTTTTTCTGTCAGGATTTTTTTTGCCGCGTCAGAATCCTGAAACATATCCTTCATCTGTGAAAGGCTGCGTTTTGTTGTTTCTGCAGTCTTAGAGAATCCGGTTTTCAGATCAAAGTCTACAAGAAAACTTCTATCCCAATCAAATTTGTTCATCTCCTGCTCTCCCTGTCATTTATGCTCATGTTTCTCTGGCAATATCACTTAATCTTTCCAGCTGGCTTCCCTTTATTTCTATATGGAATACTTCTGCCATCACCTGTGTCCATCCGTGTATAAAATAAGTCCATCCCCCATACACTTTCAGGTTCCTTTCCTCAGCCTGCCTCATTGCCTGTTCCTGAAAAATCAGATTTCCCCGGTAATTCAATTCCCAAACCAGACTGTCACACGGAAACAGGCAATGATCTGTAAGGGGAGATCCCGGTGCATCCTTTCCCAGACCAGTGGCATTTACAACTAAAGAGTGGGGTTTTAAAGCTGCCAGGGCAATATCATTATCCGCAGGCGTGGGATTATGCATAAACTCAAACCTTGTTCTGTCATTGATTCCGTCTAAAATCTTCTTTGCTGACGCAAGCCTCGGTATGCTGCGGTTCGCAATTATTATCTTTTTAGGAACATCTGCCCCAAATTCCTGCTGTGTGAGATATAAGCTCATAGCCAGGCAGCTTCCCCCTGCTCCCAGTATCAGTACATCCCCATCATAACGTTCCCAATATCCCCGAGGCACAAATGACGCAAGTGTCAGGCCGCTGGAAATCGGATCCTTTGCATGAGCGCAGAGCATGCCGTCTCTTTTTGATATGGATGATACCTCACCCAGTTTTTCCGCATAAGCATCGGCGTGATCAAACAAATCCCGGCATGCATGATACAAATCTATCTTATGTGTTGTTACCAGTGCTCCCAGGGAAAGAGGATCTCTCCTGATAAATTCAACTGCTTCCCTATAGCACCCGGCAGGCGCATGCAGAGGAAAATCCATTCCTTTTATAACCGTATCTTTCAGCCCTAACTCCTTTGCCCACTTTGGAAAAACCTTCATGATAGAGGAGTTCCCGGTAGTGACCCCAATAAAATAGATGGTGGGCTGCGTTGCGGCTTTGTAATCATTCATTGTTACATACTCCTTCTTATTCCCCTGTCCGATCATCCGCATTTAAAGGGGCATTGGCATACCTTTATAATCGATAAACCATTCACCATCACTGATTACCGTTTCCTTTTCAAGAATCCTGCAGATACCATCCGCTGACTCCTCCGGCTCAATCTGTGCAGTGGTCCGTCCCATAACAGTATTCATTCTTCCCGGATGCATAGCCAGAATCTCCACATCGTCTACCGTACACCTTAAAGTCTGGATCACTTTATTGGCTGCTGTCTTCGTGATCCCATAACCCGGGAACATATCCCCTTCGCAGGAAAAACTGCCTCCCTCTGAGGTGACTGCAATATACCGTCCGCCTTTTACCATCAGAGGATAGAACTGTCTGAATCCCATAATAATGCCTGCCGCATTGATCCTAAAAGCAGTCATCAAATCTTCTATATCTGCCGTCAGAAGTGAGTTTTCCCTGTCGCTTGGCATCAGTACACCTGCCACATGGACTACAGCATCCAATCTCTCCCCTTTTAACCCAATCTCGTCCGCTGCCCTTTTAACAGAACTTTCATCCGAGACATCCATAAGGTATGCAGATATATTTTTATCCTGAAACAGACAGTTTCCCAGATTGGATTCCTTCAGGACACCGGCATTGACCTGATGGCCGCACTTTGCCAGATCCTCACACAATACCTTTCCCAGTCCCCGATCTGCACCGATCACCAATACATTCATATTTTCCTCCCATTCAGTCATTATCACTTTCCAGCAGTTCAACTAAGCATTTGAAGTCCTCATAAGCAGCCAGGTAAGCGTATCTTCCGTCAGCACTTCCATACTCGCCTTTTTGCTGAAGCTGCATGCCCAGGCTCTCACAACCGGCAATCGTCTCGGCCATCCCTTTCACATGAAATGCAATGTGATGGATTCCCTCCCCGTGCTCCTCCAGAAATTCCCGCCATGTGGACGGTGCTTCATTTGGCTGGATCAATTCAATCTGAAAGCCATTATCAAGATTGAAGAAAGCCATCAGGCACTCCGCCTTTGGCGCCGCTTTGCCTTTGTATTCCGTCTGTGTCACCTCATATTTGCCGCAGTCAACCGTAGGCGGTACCGGCATTCCAAATAATTCGGCAAATTTCTGCTTGGTCTGTTCCACGTCCTTTACAATAAAACCCACCTGGGCAAGTTTATTTAAATCTAATACACTCATTTTTCTTCTCCTTTATGCAATGATCATTTTAATAAGTTCTGAATGATCTCCCTGTTATCCGCATCATACTTTATGTTAACTTCCAGACCCAGTAACTCTTTTGTATCATAGAAAGAGTAGGTGCCATCCGGATAGTAGCCAATATGATAATAAGGGGCCGCTCCCATCTCTTTTAATGTCTCTTCTGCTTTTTCTTTTTCTGGTACAATAAAGCTGATATGCTGGAAACCTTCTCCGTTTTTCTCCATGCAAAGTTTCCATGGATTCGGTTCTTCTCCCGGCTGTACGATTTCCATTTTCACATTATCGAACTCGATAACTGATATCAGACATCCTTTATAATCTTCCAGTTTACCGAAGGTAAGGGCAGGTGCCTCCTCTTTGGGGGGAATTGCCCAAACAGCCGGTTTCTCTATTCCGAGAAAACGAGCCCAATTTTCCGTGACCTTGTGGATATCTTTTGTGACAAATGCCATGTGGCATACTCTGTTTGTTCCGATAGACATTATTTTTCCTCCTGATTTTTCATTATATCTATTAAATGACTGCCTAACCTTTTACTGCCCCTTCACTCAAACCTGCAACCAGATGCTTTTGGGCAACGGAAAAGAATATAATAGCAGGAACACTCATGATTACGGATGCAGCCATAAGAGGCCCCCACCGAATTCCGGATTCATCAATATAAAACGCCAGTGATACTGCAATTGGCCTGATGGACCTGTCCTTTGCCATCAAAAGCGGGAAAAGAAATTCATTCCAGGAAAGAATAAAGGAAAACATAGCTACCGTAGCGATCGCCGGCTTCACCATAGGCACAACTACTTTTGTCAGCACCTGCAGCGGATTGCAGCCGTCTACAACAGCAGCTTCCTCCACTTCATAAGGAAGTCCATCTATAAAACCTTTCATAAGCCAGATCGTGGTTGGTATTCCAACTACAAGGTACAGCAGGGTCAGCCCGGTATAGGTATTGACCAGTTTCAGCCTAGAAAGTGTTACATAAAACGGAACCAGCAAGGTAACACGGGGCAGCAGCCTTGTAAACAAGATCGATGTCAACAACGTCTTATTCCCGGGGAACCGGTATCTGGAAAATCCGTATGCGGACAGCACCGAGACGACTGTTGATATAATAGTGGAAATTGCGGCGATCTTGACTGTATTGGCAAAGCTTTTCATCATATTCGCATCATTAAATACAGCTATATAGTTTTCCAGCGTCACAGGGTGCGGCAAAAAGGTGGGGTGTGCGGAATATACTTCTACACCTGTTTTCAAAGATGTAGAGACCGTCCACAGGAAAGGGAGCACCGAAAACGCCACCACCAGAAACGCTAAAATATAAATGATCACATTGACCGGTTTAATCTTCTTCAATTGACTCCCTCCTTCTTCTTTTTCTCCTTGCACTCACATCCCTGCCCTTTGCACTGACAGGAACATAGAACAGGAAGCATACGATCATCAGCAATATCACAATAAAGCTCAATGTTGATGCTGATGAGAAGTCCAGATTCCTGAACGCATACCGCCATATAGTCAATCCTATAACCTCTGATGATATGCCCGGACCGCCTCCGGTCATGGTATAGAGCATATCGAAGGAATTGATTCCATTGATAAATTCCAGAACAATAAGTATCGTCAGGATATTTTTCAGGGATGGTATGGTTATGTAGCGGAATACCTGCAAGGTACTGGCGCCATCAATCCTGGCTGCCTCTTTATAGTCTTCGGGAATACCCTGCAGCGCAGCCACAAGCATCAGCATATTGAAGGGAAATCCTGCCCAGGAATACGCTACAATGACGGAGGTCAGTGCAGTCCCGGCATTTCCCAGCCAGTTAGCTGCCAGGGATGGGGAAAATGTTTTCAGTACAGCATTGAGCAGCCCATTATCAGCCACATAGATCCAACGCCATGTATTTGCCGCAACAATAGAAGGGATGACCCATGGAATAAGCGCAAAGGTACGAAGCGCCTTCATGCCGCGCAGTTTACTTTCCATGATAAGTGCGGCGCCAAATCCCAGAAGCATTCTCAGTGCCAGACTGGCGATGGTCCACACCAGTGTATTCCTGGCGATCTCCACCAGTTCCGGCTTTGAAAATATATTCTTAAAATTGCCAAGCCCTATAAACTCTGTATCAAAGTACGGCAGTGTTAATTTTGAGAAACTGAATTGAGTCACCTGTAAGATTGGATATACCATCATTAAAATAATTGACACTGCTGCAGGAGCAACGAACAACAGCCCAACCCATTTTCTATTTTTCATGATCACACGCTCCTTATCCTTTTTACCACCGCAGGCTGTCCAAAACGAACAGCCCTCGGTATCAATATCGCCATCTTACTGCCACTCTGACCGCAATGCCTTGATATTATCAGCCATCACACTGCAGCCGGTTTCCACATCTTCCTTTCCCTGTAAAATATTCTGGAGCTCTGTAATGATTATGTTCTGTATCTCTGTATACTCCGGAACCACCGGCAGCACATAAGTTGCATTGGCGTCAGCTTTCCAGTATACTTCATACCTTTCTTCCCCCCATGCACCCATGCTCTGGGATTCGATAACTGCCGGCTGGACTATATCCTGTGCACTCAAAACCTCCGGTGTCAGGAAATAATCAATAAATGCCTTTGCACCTTCCGGATTCTTGATCCCGGTAGGAATTGTCCAGTGCCATCCGCCGACACGGTCTGTACTTCCCGGGTTTACACAGAATCCATATTCAAATCCATTTGCCTGTGCATATTCATCAATACTGCTTGCGGTAACAGGATCCATGGGGATCATTGCCAACTGGCCGTTTTGTGCCATGGGATATAAATCTGCAGACCATGCATAGTTAATACATCCCTCTGGAACAACTCCTTCGGTATACAAATCTACCCATTGCTGTATGCCTTTGATAGATTCCGGAGAATCAATAGTCACCTCACTGTTGTCCTCATTTAATATTGCGCCGCCTGTTGATCCAAAGAACATTCCAAACGAACTCATGCAGTTTGCCGGATCATTCTTTGTAGCGGCAATACCGAACCCATAGACGCCTTTGTCCTTATCCGTGAGTTTTTTACAGACTTCAAAGAACTGATCGTATGGCATGTTATCCGTGGGATAATCTATCCCTGCCGCGTCAAATAATGTCTTATTATAAAACAGGGCAGTGGGGCCTGTACGGTATGGAACTGCATAAGTCACTCCATCCTGTACGCCTGCATTCATAACACCTTCCGAGAAATCATCCGCACTCCACTCATATTCCTTCATGAAATCATCCATAGGCTGCAGAAGTCCCTGCCCGATGGGTGTTCCAAGCATCAGCGTATCAAGAGCCAGTGCGTCCGGCGCATTACCTCCCAGGATAGCGCTGACTGCAGTTTCTATGTAGTTGTTGATCGGCAGACATTCTACCTGAAGGTCATACTGTGGATATTCTTCCTCAAATCCTTTTTCAATTCTGGGAATCTCGTCCTCCCACCAGCTTCCCATCCAAGCCGTCACTACTTCTTTATCACTGCTCTCTGCGCTGTCTTTTGAAGCTGTATCCTCTTCCGGATCATTTTTCTCAGTATCAGATGTTCCGGGATCTTCTGAAGCGCCTGTCTCAGCTTTCTCGGTTCCTGATGCGTCATCGCTGCCTGAACTGCCGCACCCTCCCAGCATGCTCCCCGCCATAGCAGCAGCCGCTGTAATTGCCAATACCTTTTTCACGTTCTTTGCTTTCATGTTGCTCCTCCTTTTTATATTTTATTTTACAATAGTTACCTTTTTTAACTTTCAGGCCATATTGTAACCTTTCTCTTCAATCACTTTTGAAAGCCACTTTGCACTTTCCTTTGTGATCCTTTTCTGGGAATCGTAATCCACATAAATAATCCCGAATCTTCTTGAGAGCCCCCATGCCCACTCAAAGTTATCTGTAAAGCACCACACATAATACCCCATCACGGGAACCCCATCTTCTATGGCACGGCTTATGGCTTCAAGATATTGTTTCAAATATTCAATACGGTCTGTATCCTGTACCTTTCCTTCTGAATCCACCCAGTCATTAAATGCGGCTCCGTTTTCCGTGATGATCAGTTTCTCCGGTTTATAGGTATCGCGGATCCAGCATAAGAGTTCATAAGCCTCATCAGGACAGACCTCCCAGTCGGCATCTGTGCGCGGTTTACCGCTTTTTACAGCTTTTCCATGGAGAGGCCACTGTTCTTCATCTGCCTTTACAAATTCCGCGTAGTATGTATTCAGCCCGAAAAAGTCCAAAGGCTGACTGATCAGTTCCATATCGCCGTCCAGGATTTTTGGAAGCATAACATCCTGTTCTCTCAGATAAGCAAACAGTTCTTCCGGATAACATCCCTTCCATACGGGGTCACCGAACAGATTATTCTGCTGAAGTTGTATTCTTTTTGCAGCTTCTACATCCTTCGGATCATCCTTATCTGATGGATAGGCAAGATTCATATTGAGGGTAATACCTATCTCCGATTTGATTCCTAGTTTTCTGAATTCTTTAACAGCACTTCCGTGGGAAAGCAGCAGGTTATGTACTGCCTCAAGGGCCATGGAATAATCATGATAACCCGGAGCGTGTTCACCGGTCCAATAACCCAGCATGGATACACACCATGGTTCATTCAAAGTTATCCAATAGTCAACCAGGTCGCCGTATTCACTAAAAAGAGTTTTTGCATACTCAGTAAACCAGCCGACAATCTCCCGGTTCGCCCATCCGCCTTTATCCTGCAGCTTCTGGGGTAAATCCCAGTGGTAAATAGTCAGGCAGGCTTTTATCCCGTTTTCTTTCAGTTCTCTGAGAACACTTCTGTAAAATTCGATTCCCGCTTCATTGATCCTTCCCACCCCATCGGGATATATACGGGCCCAGTTAACGGAAAAGCGAAAAACCTCCAGTCCCAGTTCTTTTGCAAGCCGGATATCCTCTTTGTAATTGTGATAAAAATCACATGCTGTATCCCCATTAGTCCCGTCTGTAATGTTGCCTGGGATATGGCTGAATCTCTGCCAGATATCCTCCCCCTTCCCGTCTTCCCGGGCAGCACCTTCAATCTGATAGGATGCCGTGGCAGTTCCAAATTCAAAACTATTCGGAAATTTTATTGTTTTCATTCTTTCTCCTTTCTTTGCACATTTTTATGCATTAGTTTTTGCACATTTTTATCGCTTACTTTCGTCTATGCACAAATATTAACATGCTTTCATGGCTTGCGCAACTATTTTTGTGCATTTTTCTGTATTTCACAAATATTGCGCTCGGCTTTTGTGCACATTTTTACGCTTTTTATTTTATGCAGTTTTACAATGCACATTTTTTTGCATTTCTGTTGTTTTTTCTTCTAACACCTGTTATAATAATCCCATCTTACAAATGTACCAGAGGTGCTGATTTATGAAAAACGGATATACAATCAAGGAGATTTCGCTTGCACTAAACCTGTCCAGGAATACAGTCTCTAAAGTATTGCGTAACAAGCCTGGTGTTTCTGCCAAAACTTACAATATGGTCATGGATTATCTTTCCGCCAATGAAGTGACTAAGGAAACCGAATCCACCGCTCCGATCAAGGAATCGGTCAAAGGAAGTATTGTTTTGTCATATCACCTTGAAAATACAGAATATCTTAATAACATTGTCGCTAATATTGAAAAAGTGCTGAAATCAAATGGCTATACACTTTTCCTGAACATTATACGAAACGATTATCACAGCGATATACCAATTCCCATCAGCATATATGAAGGTTCGGTATGCGGGATCATTTCCTTTAATGTTTTCGATAAGCGTTATTGGGAAGAAATCATATCCCTGAAGATCCCTGCAGTTTTTATTGATACTTTTTGTAATCCGTATTATTTTGCCGGAAGAACTGATATCATCACTGCAGAGAGTTCAGGTCCGATCTATAGACTTGCAGCGCGTTTTATAGAAAGAGGGAAAACTTCCTTTGGATATGTGGGTGACAGGGAATTTTGTTATTCCACTTACCAGAGATGGAGTACACTGAAAAATGTTTTGGAAGAATATAAGCTGGTACTTAAAGACGATAACTGTATCCTGTTTAATCAGATGAACGAGAATTTTGATCTCTATGCCTACTTTAAGGACACCATTGCAAAAATGCACAAACCCCCGGAAGTTTTCTTCTGTTCCAGCGATATTTATGCCATTCAGGTATCCAGAGCTTTACAGGAATTAGGATTCCGGATTCCCGCCGACGTCTCTGTAGTCGGATTTGATAATACTTCTGAGACAATGCGCCAGCTTCCCACGATCACTACTGTTGATGCACATTCTGACTATCTCGGCAGAATAAGTGCACAAAAATTAATAGAACGCATCAACCACCCGGAAAATCCATATGAATTTCTGCTCTGCCAGTCAGATATTGTACTGAGGGATTCCACTGATCTATAATTATGGGGTTCTAACTGCTCTCGGAGGTATACAGAGCATCTGTATACCTCCGAAAATGGTTTTCAGTCAATCTCCCTACGCCTCTTTCATACAAAGACGCACCGGTTCCCTCTTAAAAGCCAGCGGCAGCGCCAGGATATTCGGCTCTCTTCCCACATATTTCTTCATAGCATCCTCTAACGCCTCCTCGAACGTGGCTCTGGTCTTTAATCCCATCCCCCTGGCTATCCCCGGCTCCTGTGCGCCGACTATGTATATGGCTGATGTATTCATTTCTGCAATATGGCCGCATTGCATCATGGAAAAACCATGATAAGGGTGAAACGCACCGGCAAACCGGTATTTTCTCACATACTCCTCATTTGTTGCAAAATACTCTTCATACTTCTCCATATCAGGGAGTATATTCATGTGGTCGTGCTGGTACAATTCATAAATTTCCCGCAGATATGGCCAGCGCTGGTCATGGAAATACCCATTGCATATGGAGGAGCATAAGATCACACAAATGTCGCTCATTACCCTCTTATGAAGAACGATCTGTGCAGATAGTGCCTGCATCATCTGGATTGGATTGGTCCCCATGCCATCCCCATAGTAAAAATTCTGAGGCATACCAAACACCATAACATCATATTTCTTCTCCGCCCAGTGTACATATGTCCTCTTGTCTGCTGTGCACCATGAGACCGGCTGCATTTCCTTTGCATAACCGCTGTTGATCTCTATCTGCCGGCAAATGGAATCCAAAACAGCATCACAGCAGAAAAACTTTTTTCCCATACATTTCTCCATGTGCATTCCAATCTCATCAAACTTAGATATAAGCGGAGACCGATCCATGGCAGGCGCATGAACCCCCTCAAGCACCGATTTGGGAATGCAATGGGCCGCAAGGCTTCTCCAGTGTGTGATTCCTGCTGCGCAGTGCTTATACCCGCCGGTATACCCTCCATAGGGAATCCCCTGTGTATGTCCGATCATAACAGCTATATCTGAATCATAGACATACTTATTCATCAGAACTCTGTCACCACGCTCCGTACAGCCTAAATCCACCATATGCTCATGATCCTCGCTGTCATGGCTGATAATCTGATGAGTGCTATAAAATGCATGAAAGATTTCATCACCAAGGATTTGCTGCATTTCTTTTTTACTGGTTCTGGGATGCAGGCCGTTTGAGAATATCAGAAGAATATTCTTCTTCTCAACACCAGCCTTATATAATTCTTCAAGTATCAGCTTAACCGCCAGCTTCCTGTGTGAGGTGGGATGGCATCCTCCCGTTATGATATCAGATATTATGATTGTCACGGTACTTTCCCTGTCGGCCAGTTCAGAGAGCGGCGGCATTCCCACAGGATGTAAAATAGATTCTCTTGTTCTTTTTACCAGCCGGTTCCGTGAAATACACACAGGGTCAGAAGTTGTTATTCCCGGGATAAAAACATCGGTCAGATGATCCGGCAGCTCGGCCGACATCATGCCTGTACCATATTCAAAGTTCAGTTTCATACTGCTTACCCTCCCCAAATTCTTTATCTCTGTTTTATTCCATGTACTTTTTCCACCTCCCAATATCATTTATCACATATTTTTGTCATTACTTACAATTTATATGGTTTTTTCTTCCTTTTCAACCACATTTTACACAAACGTTTTTCCTTGCACCTGTATTTTTACCGTTAATTTAATTATTATTGTCTTCTCTTTTTTCTTTACTTTTATAAACAAATTTATACGCAAACGTTTGTACTTTTTAGCGTTTTAATATTTTATATTTTCAATATAATGAAAATATGGCTGCATAGTGTAACCAAAATCACATTTATAGCGACATAGAACACGTTCTTAAAAAGGAATAGATTATGAAATATAACCCGTACGAATAGAAACTCCCAGCCAATACATATCCCCCTCACCTGACATTTTTATATATACCCTGTACTCTTTGGGGATTTCTATGATAGTATGGATTCTCTGTATTGGCTTATAATAAACATCACAGGAGGAACTTAAATGACACTGAAGGATATTGCAAAGGAGGCTGGGGTTTCCATCTCCACAGTCTCAAGAGTTATAAATAATAAAGGCAGCAATGCAGCCAGTAAACATACGCAGGACAAAATCTGGTCTATTGTCCGAAAAAACGGATACATCCCAAACGCTGCCGCCCGGATTTTAAAGAATGGCAGCCCTGTTCCGGATCAATCCGCCCCGTCTTATTCTATTGACTGTATTTACGGTGATCATTCCAGAACAGATGTCAGCCCACTTTACCAGGAATTAGAACGGGCTATTGAACAAATCGCTCTTCGCCAAAAATGTACTGTACGCCGCTCTTTTTTTCTGGAAGAATTTTCCTTTCCGCCAACTCCCCCTAAAACGCAAAAAAACAACGCTGACGGCGCTGTTCTGTTCGGAAAACGATGCCTGACACAGCGGCAGCTTGAGCTTCTTGAAGCCACCTACAGGCACCTTGTATACATTGGGATCAACCCTCTGGACCTCAAATGCGACCAGGTTATCTGTAATGGCTATCACGCATCTGTGACTGCGGTAAAATATCTGTATCGGCTGAAGCATAAAAAAATCGGATATCTTGGGGAACAAAAAGAAAATTCCTGCTTTCAGGGATATAAGCAGGCATTGAAGGAACTGAATCTGCCCTTTCATATAACCAACACTGTAAATGTTAAGCAGACCATCGAGGGAGGATATCATGGCACAAGGCTTCTTATGGAGCGCGGGGTTGACATTACAGCCATTCTCTGTGCTGACGATCTGACTGCTATAGGCGCAATGCAGTGTTACCGGGAATATAAACAAAAGATCCCAAAGGATATATCTGTTATCGGAATCGGTGATATCCCCCATGCCCAGCGCACTGCCCCTATGCTGACTACCATTCATGTCCCGATAGAAGAACTGGCAAATATCGCCCTGAAGGTCCTGCTGGACCGGATTCAGGGCGGACATAAACTGGAATTAAAAGTGGAACTGCCCCATTACATTGCCAAAAGGAACAGTTGTGCCAGATTAAGCAGGTAGTTCTCCACAGCCTTCGCTTATCCCCTCCGCTTTCTGTCTTTCAGCTTACAGAAAGCAATTGCCACCACTGTACTGATCAAGGTAGCCACAATTCCCGGACCTACAATGCCGGCAGGATTCGTACTGCCGTACTGGCTTCTGTAAGCTATGATATTTACCGGAATCAACTGCAGGGAAGAAATATTCAGAATCAAAAAAGTACACATCTCATTGCTGGCTGTCCCCCGTGGCAATATATGCAGTTTTTTCCCGGAATTTCTATCTGCCACCTGTCCCAGCCGCCTTTCATCCTCCAGCTCCGCCAGCTTTTCCATGGCCTTCAGCCCAAACGGAGTCGCCCCCCAGCCCAGTCCCAGGAAATTCGCTATAATATTGGCAGAAATATACTCCATTGCAGGATGATCCTTCGGCAGATTAGGAAATAAAAAACGCAGCAGAGGCTGCATTTTCTCCGTCATCTTCTCTATCATGCCGGAAGACCTGGCTATCTCCATGACACCCATCCACATGGCAACAATACCCGCCATGGTAATGCAGAGCACAACTGCCTCCTTTGCAGACGAGAGCGCCGCATCCGTGATCTCCCCCATACGCCCTGTCATGGCGCCGTATGTAATTCCTATGAGCATCATTGCTCCCCAGAGAATATTCAGCATGTTCACGCCTCCGGAAGCTTTTTCTCTACTATATGTTTGTGCAGGATATTTTATTCTAATGAGCCGCTTCTGTTATCATATCAGCTTCTGCGATGGGATTTTCTGTAACAGTTCAGCCTTCCTTTATCCCGCGAGGTGTTGCCTTGCAATTGCAAGGCAATCCAGAGACAGCCACGCGCCAGACTGTGGTTTATGCAGTCTGTACCCTGAAGGGCAGAACTGTGCATGCTTTTGTTGCTATGAAGCCGGAAGGCTGAATAGTAACAATTTTCTCCTTCTGTTTCTCCCCGGCTCTTGACTTTCTCTGTACATCTGCTACAATAGCAAAAAACTTCTTCAGGAGGTAATTATTATGCCCCATACCATTGCGCTTGCCCAGTGCGGTTCCCTTCCGGACACAACAAAAAATCTGAAAACAGCAGAATATTTTATTCACCAGGCTGCCAATGCCGGGGCAGCCCTTATCGTGTTCCCGGAATATTTCATGTATCCCTGTATTGGCGATCCAACTCTTTATGTAAACCACTCCCAGAGCATAGAAGGCCCTTTTGTCTCCTGCATGAGTGGGCTTGCAGAAAAGTTCGGTATCTGGATTCTTTTCGGCATGAATGAAGCTGCCCCGAAGCTCCGCCAAGATAAGTGCTTCAACACCCTGATTCT
Source organism: Blautia hominis (assembly GCA_002270465.1). Lineage (GTDB taxonomy): Bacteria > Bacillota > Clostridia > Lachnospirales > Lachnospiraceae > Blautia > Blautia hominis. The sequence goes on along the minus strand of NQOF01000004.1, from coordinate 273,514 downwards.
TCTGGATGACAGCGGTATCCTGCAGGGAACTTACAGAAAGACACATCTGTTTGATGCCTTTGACTGGCATGAGTCAGACCACACTGCTGCCGGGGACGTTCTTTTTTCCCCGTTGGAAACACCCTTTGGCAAGCTGGGGTTAGGCACCTGCTATGACCTGCGCTTTCCGGAGCTGGCACGCAGTGCCGCATTACAGGGTGCTGAAATTTTCATTTATCCCTCCGCCTGGGTACAAGGGGATATGAAAGCAGTTCAATGGAAAACCCTCCTGGCGGCAAGAGCTATTGAGAACGGCATGACTGTCCTTGGATGCAGCCAGTACATAAAAGACACCTTTATTGGGCAGAGTTTCGCCTGTGACCCCTTCGGCAGGGTACTGGCAGACGCAGATGAATCTTCCCAGCTGATTCTCGTCCCTGTCACCCCGAAAGACAGCCTCAGGGCCCGGCACTTAGTTCCCTCTCTAAAAAATATGCGGAATGATCTGTATTAGAATGCAGGGTTCACACCCCTAAGCACCGCCTGCATCCATTTTCCTCCTGCGCATAATGTACCTTTATAACGAAAATACCCCGGAAGCCACAGCCTCCGGGGTATCCCTCCACACGCTCATCCCTGCACCCAGGAACTATACTCTTCAATTTTCTGCAATATATCATCCTTCTGCTCACCCTCCGCAGGCGTAGGCTGATAATTATTATATCCATCCTCAGAGGAAATCCTGCACGGAATTATATTCTTTACATTATCCTCCTGCAGTTCCCCGTCCTTTATGGTAAATGTCTGCTGAAATATCATGGTATTCATATCAGACGGATACGCGTTGCCGCCAAAGCAGAAATTACCCAGGCTGTACACAATATTCTTCCCCTGGTACTCCTCAATCCCTTCCAGCACATGCGGATGGTGCCCAAGGACTAAGTCTGCCCCGTTATCTACAGCCGCATGGGCGAGTTCTATCTGTGTGGAGTCCGGTTCATATGCCTTCTCTGAACCCCAATGGAAGCTGGCAATAATGATCTGCGCCCCCTGCTCTTTCAAAGACTGCAGATTGGCGATCATAGAATCTTTTATTCCAAGTCCCTCTCTCAGCACATAAGTACCCAGCAGTCCCACCTTGACTCCCTTCACATCCATCACAGCGATCCGGTCATAACCAAATGTGGTGATCCCCTCATCCTCCAGTGCCTTAATGGTGTCTGTGTAGCTCTGCTCACCATAATCCTTGCTGTGGTTGTTGGCCATGTTTGCAGCCTCCACGCTGCCGGCGGTAAGTATTTTGGCGTAAGCCGGGTCTGCCTTGAATGCAAACTGCTTGTCCTCACGCGCCTCACTGTTGGTAAGGGTTCCCTCAAAATTCACGATCGTCAGATCATCCTGCGAAAAAATAGGCTGAACATTCCGGAAAAAATAGGCCGGGTCGCCCACCTCCTCATATTTTGCAGGGAGGCTGTCACTCCAGTCAAAAAACTCATCGGTTCCCAGCGTACAGTCACCTGCTGCGCTGACGGTGATCGTCACAGGTTCATCTTTCTTCTTCTCTGCCGCATCTGACGCCTTGTCCGTATCCGGACTATCCTCAGCTTTTCCGGCGCTGTCCTTTTTCTCCGATTTATCCTGAGCAGTCTCTGTTTTGGCTGTCTTGGCCTCCGCGCTGGTCTCCTTTTCCGAAGATCCGGCAGACATGCCTTTTCCCACAACGAAAATAAGGAGAAGAATCAGCACCAGAGCTGCATCCACTCCGAAAATAATCTTAATCCTTCTGACTTTCCGCTCTCTTTCTCTCTTTCTTCTTTCCTGTTCTTTTTTCCTGTAATGGTACGCCATTTATATCCCCTTCTCTTTCGGACAGCAGAAGACTGCCCAGTACCTTTGTATCCCTCTATTCCTCTTCCAGGAGGGCCTGATAGATATCTCTTTTACTGACCCCTCTGTCCTTTGCCACTGCTTTCATGGCTTCTTTTCTATCCATCCCCTGGTTTACATAATAATCCATATGTTCCTTTAAAGGCATCTCACTCCAGCGCTGCTGTTCCTCAGCCTCCATTTCACTGCGGCTCCGTCCCTCCAGGACTAATACACATTCACCCTTAGGATCATTCGACCCATAATAGGAAACAGCCTCGGTAAGCGTAGTCCTGAATATGGTCTCATGTCTCTTGGTAAGTTCTCTGCACACAGAGATCCTGCGTTCGCCCAATGTCTCCAACAGTTCCTGGAGTGTCCTGACAAGCCGATGGGGTGCCTCATACAGCACAATGGTCCTGGTCTCGTTTTTCAGCTCCTCAAGCACTTTTCTTTTCTCTTTTTTATCTGAGGGCAGAAAAGCTTCAAATGCAAAACGTCTTGTGGATAGTCCTGATAAAGTCAAGGCCGTGATACACGCCGCTGCACCGGGAAGAGCTGTCACCGTAACTCCCGCATCCCAGCACATAGCCACCAGTTCCTCACCGGGATCGGAAATTCCGGGTGTCCCTGCATCTGTGACCAGTGCAATATTTTTCCCTGCCTGCATCTGTTCCACCAGATATCTTCCCTTATCCATCTTATTATATTCATGATAACTGGTCATGGGCGTCTTAATATCAAAATGATTCAGCAGCTTAATACTGTTTCGGGTGTCCTCCGCCGCGATCAGATCCGCCTCTTTTAAAATACGCACCACCCGGTAAGTCATGTCCTCAAGATTGCCGATGGGTGTGGCGCACAAATATAATGTTCCGCTCATGTTTCCTCTTCTCCTGCAGCTCTTTCCTGCCGTTCTCGACCATAAATCTCCAAGATCTCGTCTGTATACACTCCCGGTTTCTCGTAGACGATCAGCGGCTTCTCCACGGTTATCCGGGAATTTCCGCCTCTCATCCCCTCAATAAGCACAAGATTTGGCTCCTTATCCACATAAGGATAGACCAGACGCATCCTTTTAGGCTCCAGCTTATACTTCACCATGGTTGACATAATTTCCGCCAGCCGAAATGGCCTGTGCACCATATAAAATCTCCCTTTTGGGACCAAAACGGAAGCTGCCTGAGATATAACGTCATCCAGGGTGCATAGGGTTTCATGGCGGGCAATGGTCTTCGCCGTGTTTTCCCCCACCAAACCATGACTCCCGATCATATAAGGAGGGTTGGTAGTAACCGCATCAAAAGAAGACGGGCTGAAAATCTCAGAAGCCCTCTTGATGTCCCCTGTCTGAATTACAATATCGTCCTCCAGGCTATTGTAAGCTACGCTTCGTCTGGCCAGCGCAGCGCTCTCTTCCTGGATCTCCAGGCCGGTAAAACGGCCTCCGGGATACCTGGCTTTCAGCAAAATAGGGACGATACCCGTCCCCGTCCCCATATCCAGCACCTTCTCACCTGGTTTTACTCTGGCAAACCAGGCAAGAAGCACTGCATCTATTCCAAAACAAAACTGTTTGGGGTTCTGAATCAGCATATAGCCGTTCTGCAGATCATCCAGACGTTCATTTTCCATAATTAGAGATTTCTCTGCCACTTGACCGTCCTTCCTATTTCTCCAGTTCCTTTAATGCCTTCAATTCCTCGTCAGACAATTTTATTTTTTCTTTTTTCTGCCGCGGTTTGAATTTCAGATCCTCCACAGCATATTCTCTGATCTCTTTCTCGTCATCCACATCCACGATGACCTTCACAAGCTGACGCAGCACATTTACACTCTGCACCTCGCCTCTGAGTCCCTCCGGTGTGTTCACTCTGTCTCCGACCACAGGCAGTTTCCGGTTCAGCTCCTCATAGGTCTCCTCCTCGTTCTTCAGACAGCACATAAGTCTTCCGCACACCCCTGATATCTTGGTTGGATTCAGAGAGAGATTCTGTTCTTTCGCCATTTTTATGGAGACAGGAGCGAATTCTGACAGGTAAGTATGACAGCACAATGCCCGCCCGCAGATTCCAATGCCTCCCAAAATCTTTGTCTCGTCCCTGACACCAATCTGGCGCAGCTCGATTCGTGTCTTGAAGATAGCCGCCAAATCCTTCACCAGTTCACGGAAATCAATCCTTCCGTCAGCAGTAAAGTAAAAAAGGACCTTATTGTTGTCAAATGTATATTCCACGTCTATGAGCTTCATTTCCAGCCCGTGCTCTTTGATCTTCTTCAGACAGATCTGATAAGCTTCTTTTTCCTTTTTTCTGTTGCTCTCCTCTTTTTTGTCGTCCTGTGGGCCTGCGATACGGATAACCTCTTTCAGAGGCTGGACCACCTTCTCATCCTCCACATCCCTGGGGGGCAGAACCACACTGCCGTACTCTACGCCCCTGGCGGTTTCCACGATCACATGGTCACCGGATTTTATTTCCAGATCCTTAGGGGAAAAATAATAGATCTTTCCCACATTCCGGAATCTGACTCCAATCACTCTTGTCATTTTAGTTCTCCCTGATAGTAAGGAACAGAAGTTCCATTGTTAAGTCAAAATTAACGTTTGCCTGCAGACGTGTCTTAGCAGTCTCAATGGCCTGGATGATCTTCTCCAGCCCCTCGTAGGAACTCTTGTCTGCACGATCCTTGATCGCATTATATTCCTGACGGAACACCAGCCCGTCCACCTCTTTTGTAGCTTTGAACATCAGCACATCCCGGAACCACACTAAAAACAGGTCCAGATATTCATACACGGTATGCTTTTCCTCTGAAAGTGTTTTGATGGCATCCACCATCTCATAAACTTCCATGCCGTCTCCCTTTTTCAGGATCTTAAGGGCAGCATCCATCATATCGGCAAAATCCTCTGCGGTCGCGATCTGCTTTGCCTTCCCTACATTTCCCTGGGCAAATGCCACGCTGACCTCTGCCTGGTAATCGGGCACATGCAGTTCCTCCATAAGATAACTCTTGATCAGATCATCCCTGACCGGTTTGAAGTTCAGGGTCACACATCTGGATGTGATGGTAGGAAGCAGACTCGTGTTGTTGTTAGCCAGTAGCAGGATCACCGCATAAGCGGGCGGCTCCTCAATGGTTTTCAGAAGAGCATTCTGCGCCTGGACGGTCATCTTCTCCGCCTCGTCCACAATATATATTTTATAAGGCCCTGTATAGGGTTTGATCTCCACATCTGCAATGAGCTGTTCCCTGATATCCTCAATACCAATGGAATTTGGCTTCAGATGACTGACATAGATAATGTCCGGATGATTCCTGTTCATGGCCTTTTTACATGAGCCGCACTGCAGACACGGCTCTTTTCCGTGCTTCTCGCATTGCAATGTCATGGCAAACAGCTTTGCCAGAAGTTTTTTTCCGCTCCCTTTCTCTCCTGCAAAAATGTAGGAATGGGAAACCTGATCCATGGCAACCGCATTTTGTAAATGACGGATAACCTCCTCATGTCCTAATACCTTTTCAACTTCCTGCATTGCAATCACCTCTATCCTTCCGCCCTGCAATAAGGGCATTTATATAATACTATTCGCAGCCACTGTTCCGGGAGGCGTTTTCTCCAAGGGGATGCTGCGCTATGCAGAGCAAAATCCCGAGTTGGCCAGCGCCAAAATGCAGTTAACTGCATTTTGTGCCCTAAAGGGCAGAACTGTGCATCGCGAAGCGTGTTACTGTTCAAAAAACTGCGCTTTAAATATACTGCGAACAGTAACATTTATGTTCAGAGCTGGTCTGCACCGGCTCGTTTCTATCATTATAGCACAGGTTTTCCGAGTCCTGCAACGTTTGGTACGCTTACTTTTCTATTAAGGTTCTGTTAAATTACTGTTCACAGGCCACTGTACCGGGAGGCGTTTTCATGCCGGAAGCATGAAAATCCCGAGGCAGCCAGCGCGATATGGGGCAGACTGCTCCATATCTGTGCATCGCGAAGCGTGTTACTGGACACGGAGTAACAGTAACTCTGTTAAATAATCGGATAATATGTTAAGCGTTCCGGCTGCGGATATAATCCCGGATCTCCTTCATACAGCTTTCCAGCTCCACGTTATGAAAACGCCTTCCAATTCCTGCCCTCTCCAGATTCTCCTCAGAGAAATCCTCTGTGTCGGCCAGAAAACGCCTGCACATTTCCGCATAGCGGGGCTTCTCCTGTAATTCTTCCCTTGCAAGGGCACGTTTTAAACGCTCCCCATCCTCAACTTCCACATAAATGGGGCACACATTTTCCTCCCCATAGTATCTCTTCATATTTTCATAGGACTCCAGTGTTCCGATCGCCAGATAATTATGGGTTCTCAAATCCACCTGCCCGTCATCCGCTGTAAAATAAGTCCATGGTCCGTGCACAGTCTCATAAGTCCTGTATTCAATCACTTTTCCCTCATTTTTAAACTGCCCGAAGCGGTTTTGGTCCACAAAATGATACTCCCGCCCATCCGCCTCACCCTGGCGGATAGGACGCGTAGTATATAACAAAATATGAAAAAGCTCCAGCTCCCCGTCATGGAGGAGCCTGCTGTAGATCGTATCTTTACCGGAAGAGCTCTTGCCCATAATATAAAAAATCCTGCCCATCTTTCTGTTCCCCTATCTCTTGAGTACGTGAATCTTCTTTAGAGTATAGTCACTTAGCCCCTGAATGTCCAGCCCCTGTTGTTTCCAGACGCGAAGCTGATCCAAAATGTGGCTGCTGATCCTCTCTCCGGGCACCAGAAACGGGATTCCCGGGGGATACAAATATGCGTATTCGGAGGAAATCCTGCCTTCACTGCCCTCCAGATCAATCTCCTCCTGCACGCCCTCCACAGCTTCCGCTATGGCAGTGCAGGCCTCCCCGGAGATATAATCCCTCATATTCTCAAAGTACAGGTCGGCCTTCCCAGGCGTACTCTCCCTACCGATTTGCAGGGATTGCCAGGCATTACCTGACGCACTTTCCCTACTGCTCTTCAGACATTGCCTGGCCTCACCTGATACGTTTTCCTTACTGCTCTTCAGACATTGCAAGGCCTCACCTGACGTGCTTTCCTTACTGCTCTTCAGACATTGCCTGGCCTCACCTGATGCACTTTCCTTACTGCCCTTCAGACATTGTTCTGCCTCACCTGATACGCTTTCCTTACTGCCCTTCAGGCATTGCCGGGCCTCTGGGCCTCTCGCTCCTTCCAGCTCTTTGTCAATTTCCAGAAGCGCCTTCTCCAGCCTGGCAAAGCCTTCCTCTGTATCCATGACACTGGTAAGTGCGATCACGTACTGGCTTGCCGCCATTTCCATCTGCAAATGATACCGCTCCAACAGGATCTCATGAAGCTTTGCCCCGTCTATGGAAGTATTGGCCGTAGATACCACCATTTTTGACTCATCCAGGTCATACACAAAGCCCAGCCCTGTTATCTCACCTTTTTCAAGCAAATGCAGATTTTTAAGACCTGCCAGTCTCTCCCTGCAGCACCCCAGCCGTACTGTATATTCATCAAAAAGCTCTCTTCCCTCCCCCTGCATCAGCCTCAAACAAGCATCCATCCCCGCCATAAACAGATAGGAAGGACTGCTGCTCTGATAAATCCCTAAAAAACGCCTGAGCTTATCTGCACTCACCCGCTCACTGTTCCTGTGCAGAAGGGCTGTCTGTGTCAGGGACGGCAGCGTTTTATGTAAACTATGGATCACCACATCTGCCCCGCAGGCAATCGCTGACACAGGAAATGCCTCTGAAAACGGAAAATGAGCCCCATGAGCCTCGTCCACGATCAAAGGAACATGGTATGCATGAGCCGCCTCAGCAATCTTTTTCACATCTGAAACCACACCGTCATAAGTGGGTGACGTAATAAGAACAGCCTGGATTCCGGAGTTCATTTCCAGCATGTCTGTCACGTCCTCCGGGGAGATTCCCCCATTCAAACCCACAATCCTGTCCGCCTGCGGAAAAAGATAATGCGTTTTCAGTCCCCTCAGATAAGCGGCGTGATAGGCCGCCTTATGGCAGTTTCTGGCCATCAGGATTTCTCCGCCTCTGGAAGTACACGCAGAGACTGCAGACAAAATCCCCGCCGTGCTGCCATTTACCAGATACCAGGATTCCGAGGCTCCATAAAGAGACGCGGCCCTCCTCTGCGCTTCCAGCAAAATCCCCTCCGCATGATGCAGATTATCAAACCCATCAATCTCAGTTATGTCAACTTTATAAGGATTTTTAAGCGCCTCCGGGCAAAACTCCCGCTTATGTCCGGGCATATGGAACGGATAATAATCCTTTTCGCTATATTCATATAACGCTTCATCCAGCCACATCTCTTCTCCCATCCTTCCTCCTATCCCTGTCATTCCTTATCTGCGCATAAGATCATCTTCATAATCTCACTTACAACATCCGTGAGTACCGTCTTTTTCTGAACCTGCTTATCCCTGGTCACAATCTCACAGCATCCTTCCTTCATATTTCTCGGACTTGCAATCACACGTATGGGCACTCCCATCAGGTCCGCATCTGAGAACATAACCCCGGCACTCACCTTTCTGTCATCATAAAGCACCTCCACGCCGCGTTCCTGGAGTTCCTCATAAAGCTTATCTGCAAACTCCTTTACTTCCTTATTATCCGGTCTTACACAGCACAAATGCACCTGCCAGGGAGCAATAGCCATAGGCCAGATGGGTCCATACTCATCATGATGCGCCTCACAGACAGACGCTGCCAGTCTTCCAATACCGATCCCATAACAACCCATGAGAGGATACTTCTCCTTCCCATCCTTATCCAGGTACTGCATCCCCATACTCTCCGTATACTTTGTACCAAGCTGAAAAATATTACCCACTTCAATGCCTCTGGATACCCGGATGGTATGCCTGCCGCATTCCGGGCACACGCCGCCCTCTGTGATCTTGGCAAAATCATGATACTCTGCCTCCGGGCAGTCCCTCTCCATACAAAGCCCCGTATAATGATGTTCCTCAACATTCCCGCCGCAGGAAAGATTCATTCCACCCTTCAAAGAGTTATCATAAAGGACTGTGAAATCCCCCTTCAGACCAAAAGGCCCAATAAATCCCGGATGCAGGCCGGATTCCTGTGTGATCTCAGCGGGACGTATTTCACTTTTCAGAAAATTAGTGACCTTCGTCTCATTCACATCCAAATCCCCGCGGATAAACAACACCACAAACCCATCATCCGAATTCTTCTGATAAACCACCGCCTTACAGGACCTTTCCTTGGGCATATCCAAATATCCGCAGACATCCTCAATCGTATGCATATCCGGTGTATACACAAGTTCCAGCTCCTTCTGCACATCATCCTGTACATTTTGGGTGATACTCTCAGCCATCTCCACATTTGCCCTAAACCCACATTCCGGGCATACCGCAATAGAATCCTCCCCAACAGGAGTCAGTAGCATAAATTCATGAGACAGACTGCCGCCCATCATCCCGGAATCCGAAGCCACAGCAATGGTCTCCGGAATCCCAGCCCTTGCAAAAATCCTCTCATAAGCATGATAACACTTCTGATAATATTCCTCCAGGTCCTCCTGGGAAGTATGGAACGAGTAAGCATCCTTCATAGTAAATTCCCGCACTCGGATAAGCCCTGCCCTTGGTCTTGCCTCATCCCGAAACTTAGTCTGGATCTGATAGATCATAAACGGATACTTCGCATAACTCTTTCCATACTCCCGCACAAGCTGCACCGAAGCCTCCTCATGTGTCATCCCCAGCACCATCTTACTCCCATTCCTATCTGTAAACCGAAGCAATTCACTCCCCACACTCTCATACCGCCCCGACTCTTCCCAAAGCGAAGCCGGCATAGCCACCGGAAACTGCACTTCCTGTCCCTCGATTCGATCCATCTCTTCCCTGATGATCCCCTCAATCTTCCTGCAAATCCTCCTAAGCGGCCCAAACTGCGAATAAATCCCATTCCCCACATACTTCATATACCCGCCTCTCACCATCAAAGCATGACTATCAATCACACAATCCGCCGGCCTTTCCCGAAACCTCTCTCCTACAACTTTTTCCATCTTCATTACACATTTCCTCCATTTTCATTTTTATATTAAAACCTTTTTCTCTATTTACATCCCAAGATATCCCATGCAGCTCTTCACAATTCCCACTCATCCATACACAACCCATACATTCCCAGCCTATCATGATAACAACATCAAATTTCTGTCATACACTACTCTATCCGGCTCTACTCTACACGGCTCTACCTTGCACGGCTCCATTTTTCATAGTTCTATTTTTCATAGTTCTACTTGGCATAGTTCTACTTGGCATAGTTCTACTTTATGCGGCTCCTTTTTACACAGTTTTACTTTGCATAATTCTACTTTGCGTGGCTCCTCTTTACACAGTTCCACTCTGCACAGCTCTACCAAGCACGTCTCCACTTTGCACAGTTCCACTCTGCACAGCTCTACCAAGCACGTCTCCACTTTGCACAGTTCCACTCTGCACAGCTCTACCAAGCACGTCTCCACTTTGCACAGTTCCACTTCGCGCGGCCCCTCTCTACTCTGCAAGTATACCCCCACCGTCTCCAATAACCTTCCGCCCTCACACGCACGAAGTGCTTTTTTCTGCCGCCGCTGTCCCATCCGTCCGGGCAACGTGGTGTGTTGCAGTGCCGTATGCATTCCGAAGCTACACCGAGGGTATTTCGTCCGTCTGAGCCGTACAACCCCTTGTTCGTCTCAGGCGGACGAAATACCCTCGGTGTAGAATTCGGCTGCATACAAACGCAACACACCACGTTGCCCGGACGGATGGGACAGCGAGCGGCAGAAAAAACAAAAACCCTGAACCAGATTAGAGTGTGTTTGATAATTCATTCCAACACACTCTAGCCAGTTCAGGGCGAATAAACAAATATCCGTGTTACCACCTGATTTCAGAATCCTCATTCTGCACTCCACAAGTACGGGACACCAATCCTCATAGATCATAGCCATCCGATACTCCATCCCCATAACGGAGGATACCCGTCAAAACCTACTCGTCACCTTTCAGCCCGCAGCTCAAAGACCGGTTCAGCGCCCCTAAATAAAGCCTCACACCACCCGGCTTCTCTCTGGAACATTCGGACACGCTTACTATCTCTTCTCAACGCCTTTCTCATGATTCCGAATCTTATCACAAAATTTTAGCCATGTCAACGGTATCCGAGACTAAAGTGTGACACAGCGCTTATGAAAAGCAACTTTCAAACACTCTAATCCAATTTCAGTATCATCTGCAATATCCTTTTTGCACATCTCTCCATCTCTTCCCGGCTCACCAATCCCTTCTCCTTCGCCTCCATAATTCTATCAGGATAACCGCATCCCATCTTGATATCTCCGCCTGCCTTCACCTCTAAATAATGCTCCGCGTGATTCCACCAGTCCGTGGTCACCATCCCCTCAAATCCCCATTCATCCCTGAGGATCCCCTGAAGCAGTTCCGGGTTACAGGATGTGGGATATCCATTCATAAGATTGTATGATGTCATCACTGTCCATGGCTGGGCTTCCTTTACGGCGATCTCAAAGCCTTTCAGATAAATCTCTCTCAGTGCTCTCTCCGATACCCTGGAATCGCTGTCCTTTCTATTGGTTTCCTTATTATTACAACAAAAATGCTTCATGGACGCTCCCACATGCTGGGACTGGATTCCCCTGATCATAGCTGCCCCCATCCTTCCCGATACCAGGGGATCCTCAGAATAATATTCAAAGTTCCTTCCGCACAGAGGACTCCTGTGGATATTCATAGCAGGCGTAAGCCAGATCCCTATGTTATTCTCCTTTACTTCTGCCGCACCTGCCGCTCCCACTTCAAATACGAGTCCCGGATTCCAGGTGCAGGCCAGCAATGTGGCACAAGGCCATGCCGTGGTGTAAACGCCGCATTCCTCCCTGATCCTCAGGCCCGCAGGCCCATCTGCAGTCATAATATTGGGAATTCCAAATGCGGGCAGATTCCCCATTCCAAATGTATTTGCAACACCTGCATTAGCCTGTCCGCCCAGCAGTCCGGCCACTTCCCTGTCACTGAGCTGTGCCAGGAGCTGGTCCAAGCCTGCCTTTCCTTCCGCTGCGTCCTCCAAAGTGATCCTGTCTGCATCTGCCCACTCTTTTTTCTCCCCAAAGGCAATTCCCTGCACATCAGGCTCCACACCCTCCAGGGTTTCGATATCCTGGGGAACAAGCTGGTTCTTTTCATATCCGTTCTCGTACTGAGTCAGTTCCTCATAGGTTCCATCTGCCAGAAGACGCGTCCTCAGTGCTGTGGGGGCACATTTCCCGGTAAGCTGCTCTATCACTGCGTTCTCTTCTGCCCGGTATTCGTAATCCAATTTTACTGTATTTCTCACAGAATTACCGACCCTGAAACAGTAGGTTCCCGCCTCCAGTACATAAGCGGATGCCTGTATCTTGCCCAAATCATCATAGGAAGCCATATCCGTAATGGGCAGCTCCAGTCTAAGGACCTGGGACTGTCCGGCAGCCAGAAGGTCCGTCTTGCCAAAAGCGCCCAACACTTCCAGCGGTTTTCCCAAAAGACCCTGGGGAGCACGGTAATAAAGCTGCACCACCTCTTTCCCGGCCCTGTTTCCCATATTTGTGACTCTTACATCCACACGTATGATGCCGCTTACTTCCCCTGCCCTAATAGGCTCAATCTCGAATTCCGTGTAAGAAAGCCCGAACCCGAAAGGATAATTCACCTTACCCGCAGCATCCGGAATGGTTTCAAAATACCGATATCCCACATAAATATCTTCTGTATAATCCACATACTCCTCAGACTCGTTAAAACCGGCAGATGATGGGTAGTCATCAAAGGTCCGGGCAAAGGTATCTGTCAATTTTCCGGACGGATTCTCATCTCCGCACAAAAGGTCTGCAGCCGCCAGACCGCCTTCCATACCACCCTGCCAGGCCAACAGAACACCCGGAATCTCTTCTGAACTGCAGAACCAGGAGGTATCTACCATACCGCCCACATTCAGCACGACCACAACTTTGTCAAAGCTGGCTGTCACAGTCTCCACCATCTTCTGCTCTTCCTTTGTGAGATAAAAATCTCCGTCCCCCAAAACCCCTTTTCTGTCCCAGCCTTCGCCGGAAAATCTGCAGATAGATATCACAGCTGCATCTGCCCATGCCTTTGCCTTTTCCAGGAGTTCATCCGGAATCTCCGGTTCCGCAGTCATGCCCGGCAGTACGCCCCGGTCATACTGATTTTTTACATTTTCCCTGTAAAATTCACCCAGAGGTGCAAAGACCTGTACCTTCCCCTCTTTTTCCTTCATTTCCAAACCATCCTGCAGGCTGCGCACATAGGCTGTGGTCACATCTCCGCTGCCTCCGCCGCCTTTCACATAATCCACACACCCCTTACCGAACAGAGCCAACCTGGTGCCTCTCTCCAGCGGCAGTATGCCCCTTTCATTTTTCAGCAGCACCATTCCTTCTGCGGCTGCCCTCCTGGACAAATCTATATGCTCCTCACATCCTGTAACCCTTTGTCCGTTTCTGCCTAAAGGCAGGCATGGCTGATACAGCGCCCGCGCCCATCTCTTCATAATAAATATCCTCCTATTTTGCTTCCTGCCCCGCCCATCCGGACAGGACATCCACGTTACTTTTTTTCATCTTATCCCGCCTTCCCCCATACAGCAAGAGCTTATATTGACTTATATGTTCCTGATATTGACATTCTCTTCCCCTTACGATCCACCTCGGGATCTCGCCCATATTCTTCTGCCTCATGATCCCCATTTTCGTAACAGTTCAGACAAGCTGAACCGTTACGCATCCAGCCATTAAAAATCACTTCGCGATGTGCTGGATGCCTGCTGGCACTACTTCTTCATACAGTCGGCGCAGTAAATGTGCAGACCTGTCTGAACTGTTACCTATTTCCTTCTTTTTTCCAAAAAATCATAATATCATCCATTGAGATAATCCCTCTGTTTTTTATAATAACCTCAAACACAAAAAGACAGGAGATTCCTATATGAATATTTACGAAACCATGACAGATCCCAAATCTCTCCCTGTCCCCAAGGCAGACTGCAGGGCGCACTATGAGGGAAGCATCGACAAAGCAGGCGGAAATGCCGACTGGGACTGGGTCCTCTACCGGGATGCCAACAAAGAATGGGTCCTTTTTGAACACCTGGGCCCGGGATGTATCTATAATTTTGTCCAGCACCGCTATCCAAGCTGCGAGGAGCCTGTTTTTCGTTTTTACTTTGACGGGGAGGAAACGCCGCGCTTTACCATCCGCCACTCCCAATTCGGCGAAAAATACCCTTTCACAGAGCCGCTGGCCTCCCGCTATATAGGACCTTACGATAACGGCAGAGGTCCTATCCGAGTGGTACGCAGTTTTGTACCCATGCCATACAAGAAAAGCTGTAAGATCACCAGCAGCATCCGTCTGGAAGGCTGTGACAGGGAAAAAAATGAGGGCGGCTGGGGCCATGTCATCTATCATTCCTTTGAAAACCGGGACGGCATAGAAACCTTCTCCCCCGCAGAAAATCCTGCACTGCAGAAGCTGACGGCCCTATGGAAACAAACCGGAAGCTGCATACACCCCCTGCAGTCGCCAAAGCGCCACCGGCTTACAAATCTCACTATAAGACCAGGAGAAGAATTTCCTCTTTTCACCTGCAATGAAAATGCCTGTATAGCCGGCATCCGCTTTCTGACCGGACAGTATTTACCTATGCATCTTCACGCCCTATCCCTCCGTGCGTGTTGGGACGGACACAGCACTCCTGATCTTGATGCACCTTTTGGATGCCTCTTCTCCAATGAGCTGGGATATCACAGTGTACGATATCTGTTGTCCGGTATGAATACAGACGGGTACTATTATAATTTTTATCCCATGCCCTTCTCTGAAAGTGCCAGCCTGGTCCTAAAAAACAATGGAGATTCTGTTATTGAGATCCCCTTTGCCGAGATTCTCTGGACCAGCGAATGGAACCAATACTACCAGGAAAACGGATTTCTATATTTCAGAGGTGCTCCTTACTTCAAAAGAAAACATACCGAGGGCGCTGACAGTCTGCTTGCGCAGGTATCCGGATACGGTCATATCGTTTCCTCCACCATCACTGCATTCGGAGCCTCCCCTGAATCCAGAGCTGACTGCGAAGGTGATGTGCGCATCCATTTTGACGGACTGCGTACACCGCAGATCGAGAGTGACGGTTCTGAAAGCTATTCCTGCTATGGCTGGGGATTTGAAACACCCCAGGAATGCAATCCCGCAAGCGGTTATGACGGGCATGAGCACAAAGACTGGTCCATGCACCGCTCCCTTTTAGGGGACTGGTATCCCTTCTACTCCGGTTTCCGCTTCGGAATCGAATCGGGCGGATGCAATGATTTGTACATGGAACACTCCGGTATGGTCTTTTACTACGGAAGAGATGACATGAAACTGAAAAAAACAGGAGAAATACAATTTCAAGATCCCCACACGCTGGAACAATTCCACTATACATGTGAAGATGATCTTGTTCTCGTACCTCTCACCTCCTATTTTGAGGGGGATGATGACCATATACCTGTTACCCTTTACGGACACTACAGCAGAAAGCCACGTTCCTTTACTTTCCGGATCCCGCCAAACACAACGGCCGTCCTCCTCCGAAGAGTCAGTGACCAAAAATACGGCCGTCAAAAAGCTTCCGTATATGTAGATCAAACGTTAGTGGAAGAATATCCCTGGTATTTCTCGGACCACAATCCATATAAAAGATGGCTGGAGGATGAATTTGTCATTCCACTCAAATATCTAACGGGCAAGACAAGCATCACCGTAACCATCGAACCTCAGCCATGCGGCGGCCCCGAATCCCCCGATACCGTAACCTGGAACGAGTTTGGTTATCAGATTTACGTCCGCACCTGATTTTGTCCTTCCGGATCATGATAGCGGTCTATCTGTAAACAGGTTTCATACATCGGTCCCAATCAGCCCTTAAAAATCCAACACAGCAACCCAGTCATGCCCTGCATCCGGCGGTCTCAGAACAACCGGGCAGGGCGGCCAGATTTCTTTTTTCTTAAATACACCATCTGCAGGATCAAACCAGCTGCACTGTACCGGTCCATCCCCTATCTTCTCCAGATGGACTTTCATCTCCTGCCCATATGGTGTGTACAGAAACGCATATTTATCTCCTCTGGCTGCGGCAATATACTGTCCGCACCACTCCTCCTGTTCCACAAGCTCCGGTGCCGGGCGCAGTTCAAAAAACGGCCTGCACAGCCGCAGTTGTTCCATATACCGCATCTGTCCGGCCCCCTTCTCCTCAAGCCCTTCCCACCAGGTCTTCAAATGCCCGCTGTCCTTCTCCCTGCAGAAACACCATACCCCATGGTGGCCGTAAACACAGCCACAGGCCCCCTGAAGAAGATTCCAATACCCATTCTGCCTTACCTCACGTTCTCCCCAAAACACACCATACTCCGGCTGAAAACACGCCGGGTGTCCCTCATACCTGGGTTCCATATCAAGACAGGGCTTCTCTTCCTCCTCCTGCATCTTCACGATAAACTTCCAGCTCTCATATCCCTCCAGCCCATGACCCGACTGACAGCAGTTAAAATCAATATACGGCTTGCACTTCAAAAAATCCGTGGAACAAGATGCGCCGCTGGGGTGAAACGTCATCAAATGCCTCGTATCCCTGCTCCTGATCCCCGCTGCCATTGCATCCAGCACACTCTCCTGACCTTCATTTTCCACCGGCCTGTCACCGCCCAGGATCCAAATAACATTCCAATCCTCCCGATACCGTTCCCCAATCCAGGCACCATATTCATAAGCACTGTCCGAATCCAGAAAAATCTCAGGCCCGCATCCCCACTTTTTATTCCATTTATCCCCCCAGCAGGGCAGAATCCCCATAAAAAGTCCCAATTCCGCAGCCCTGTGAACAACCCAGTCCACATGCTCCCAATACGCCGCACACTCCTCCGCCCCGGAAAACGATTCCCCCTGCTTTCCCGGCAGACAAACCTTCCCCTCTTCCATCACTAACGGTCTGTGCCCATAAGCATTCCCCATATAGATCCCATCCAGCTCCGCCAACGCCGCAGCCTGAACCACATGAAATCCCTGCGCAGCCCTTCTCTCAAGATACTCAGCCGCCTCCTCCCTATCCAGCCTATGAAACAATTCCCAAGCCGTATCCCCCAAATAAAAAAACGGAGTCCCATCCTCCCACATAAGATAATGTTTCTCCTGATGCACCTTCAGCCCTTTCATCTTATCCCTCCATTCTAATCCATTCAACATTCCCAATCCATTCCCCCTCCGACTCATTACCCGCTGCTGTTCAAGCATACTTAATCTAATACTATTGTACAGCAACTCACTTCACGATGCCCAGATCTACCCTTTAGGATAGTTCCGCTTTTCAGTGTACTTCTTCCCTTCAGTATACTTCTTCCTTTGAGTGTACTTCCTCCCTTCAGCGTGCAAGATACAATGACTGGCATTTCACCATTGTTCAACACTGGATTTTACTAAACATCATGGAGCATCCTCTTGTGGAAAATACTTCCCGGCACAGGAGACTATAGGCCTTAAGTACCACCTCTCAGCCGCCTTCCTTCCGGTCACTGTCCACAACATCTCAAAAATATATTCCCCTGTACAGCAACACGTCCCACAAACTTTCCATGGTCATAATTCCCCAGCTTTCTCAACTCTACGTCTTCATATTCCAACGCCCCCGTCAACTCACTGTCGTCATAATCCAACACGAGCCACAACAATAACACACATTTCCGGCAGAGAAAACCAGGGATAAGCGGAGGTGCTGTGAGGGGCCGTGGGGTGTATATCTGTGGCAGCGAGGTTAAGTGGAGGGTTCTGTGAAATCCACCTCTTACGGAAACTTAGGCGCGAACCCACTGGTGAGCGTCTTAGTTGCAGTTAGAGGTTAGAGCATGTCTAAAAATTCATTCCGACAATCTGCACGCCCCACTTTGCGGGAGATTTGGCTCCAATTCGGTCAACGCAGCCCGCTGCGCCTCCCTCATCGGCCCCAAATCTCCCACAAACTGTGACGCACAGCTTGCCGAAAGCAATTTTCAGCCACGCTCTAGTTCACAGGTCCCGTAACGTCGAGCGGCCACAGATATACACCCCACGGCCCCTCACAGCACCTCCGCTTATCCCGTCCGCCCCATCTCTCATCTACCGAATATCATACACACTCCGGACTCGAATCTTCTCCACCTCCCCTTTTATCACCTTAATCCTCTTCTCACCGCCATTCATATCAAAATAATTATCCTCTAACACCAGATCCTCATTCTCATTCCTGATCTCCACACTTCCAGCATACGCCTCCGCCCGGACAACAATCTCATCCCCGCAAGCCTCCACCGTAAGTCGCGGATCCTCATACCGGAAAAACTTAGGCAGCGTCAGCAGCACTGTAGACCCTGACACCCACTTCTCCCCCTCAAAAAGCTCATAACTGATATACTCCTCCTCAATCTTCATTTCCGGGATCTCCACCTTATCCATCCACACACTGGAAAGCGCCGGAACCAAAAGCTCCTGCTCCACCTCCCGCAGGACCTCTCCAAAACGATCGCGCACAGCCCATACTACCCGGACCGCCTTCTCTGTCATGGTCTCATTAGAAACATTAAACGTGACACTTTTCTCCATCTGAAACGGCTGTGCATTTACATTTGTATTCTGTGTCATCATCCCTTCCTCCTGACAGGACAACAGCACCGGGGCAAAAAAACGTTTTGCAAAATAATGCAGAGCCTTCCATCTGCCATAGTAGTCAATGGATGACCAGGACGCCACAGGCCAGCAGTCATTAAGCTGCCAGTACACAGCTCCCATACATCTTCCCCTGTTTCTGCGGAAATGCTCCACCCCGTACTTGATCGCCTCCCCCTGCAGAAGCTGCGATGCATACAACAGCGTATCAAATTCCGAAGGATAGAGAAACGTCTGATACAGATACTTCATGATCTTTCCATTTGCCGCGTCATTCCTCTGATGCTTATCCATAACATAGGAAAAAATATTTCTATCCTCCGGCAGCGTAAATGCCTCCACTGTCTTCAGACAGGGAAAAGACTGGAATCCAAACTCACTTGCATACCGGAAATAATATTTGCGGTACTCGGAAAACGGCTTATCTCCATGCCACACCTCCCAGTAGTGGACATCTCCCCGGTCCGGATCATTGGGTGCGTCAAAGCTCCCGCCCGAAGACGGACTTGCAGGCCAGTAAAATGTCTGCGGGTCCTCCTCCCTAAGCACCTGGGGAATGATATACTCATACATCTTTATGTAGTCCGCCTTCTGTTTCGGTGTGTTTACCCACTGTCCCTCATCCACGAACATCTCCATCTCATTGTTTCCACACCAGAGTCCCAGGCTGGCATGATGACGGAGACGGCGCACATTGTCCCTGATCTCCGCTCTGATATTTTTATCAAATTCCTCTGTCAGTTCATAAACGGCACAGGCAAACATCAAATCCTGCCATACCACCAGTCCCAGTTCATCACAGATGTCATAAAAGTCATCATGGGGATAGAATCCGCCTCCCCATACACGGATACAGTTAAAATTAGCTGCCCGGCACTGCTCCAGCAGGCTTCTTGTCCTTTCCCCTGTGATGCGGCTGAAAATATTATCCTCGGGAATATAGTCTGCACCCATGGCAAATATCTGTACTCCGTTTACCTCATGGGCAAAGCTCTCACCATATGCATCCTTTTCCCTGTGCATGGTCATAGTCCTAAGCCCAATCCGCTTCTCCCAGCGGTCAATCTCCCTGCCGCCCTTCATGAGCTGTACACAGATTCCGTACAGATTCTGCTCTCCATATCCATTTGGCCACCACAGAAGAGGCTGTGGAATGACCAGACTCTCCGGTGAGTTCTCCGCTGTCCTTACATTCCCTTTTGGGTCCGTCACCGTAACCCTGTAGGAAAGCACTTCCGCATCTTTAGCGGAATCCTTTTCTTTCCCGGCCCGGGCAATCTTGGCACTGATGTGCAGCGTGACCTTATGAGTCTCATGCTCCTGTGTCACATACACGGATTCCAGTCTTCCTGTCTCCACGCCCTCCAGGAAAACATCCTTCCAGATACCTGCATCAGGAAGCCTTGGCCCCCAGTCCCAGCCAAACATACAATGCGCTTTCCTGATCTGGGGAAATCCGTCCATACAGTGCTCAGAGCCCATTGTCACACACTGGGCATACCGCTCCTTTATATATCCGGTCGGGCTGTGGAAGTAAATTTTTAATACATTCTCTTCCTGCCGCAGCACCTCCGTGACGGAAAATTCCCATACCCGGTGCATATTATCTGCCCTGCCAAGCAGGATCCCGTTCAGATAAATATCTGCAATCGTATCCAGCCCGGCAAAACAGAGCCTTATCTCGTCCGTATCAAAAAGTCCTTTATCCGGTACAAAATGCGTCTCGTATATAAAGTCATTCTCCATCAGCTTCAGCGCTTTGTCCTCATTATCCCGCCAGAACGGGTCTTCCATCCGTTTGCTGCAGAGAAGATCATGATAAACCGATCCCGGAACCTGTGCCGGGATCCGCTCCTCCTCCCCCCGGATCTGAAGCATCCATCCCTGTGTGATATACTGCCTTAACATATTTTTCCTCCAGTCTTGTTTTTTGTTTTCCGGCCTTTCTCTCGCTTTTTCCCCTGCACTACACCCTGTCCAAAATGCCCGGTGTATGGCACACAGCTTGCCAAAAGTAATTTTCAGACATACTCTGCGGGTTACACAGCCAATACCGGCAATACACTGCATACTCGCTATACTCTGCATACCTGCTATACTCTGCATATCTGCTATATTATACTCTGCATATCTGCTATACTCTACATACCTGCTACACTCTGCATACCCGCTATACTCTGCATACCTGCTATATCTGTTATATCTGCTATTACTCTATTATATTACACCGCTGCAGGAAAACCAGCTTTTTCTCCATCTGTATGCTGTAAGCATTCTCATGTCCGCAAAACGGATAAATTTCAATCTGCTTTTCCGCCCGGATCCTGTTATAGGTGGCAAAAAAGCATTTTGCAGGACAGGTATTATCTTTCAAAGACACAGAGCACAAGACAGGACAGGTAATACGGTCCGCCAGATTCATGGTATCAAAATAACTCAGCGTATCAAAAGCCGTGTCTGTATGTTGGGGAAATCTGCGAAGATATGCAGCAACGGCGCCAAAGCTGCCGTATTCCCCCTCCACCCTTGTCCTCAGGTCACTGTTTCCCGGCACATCCGCCAGGGCAGCAGCGGGACGTCCGTCCAGTGCGGCGGCAGCCATGACCAGTGCCCCGCCCTGGCTGATTCCGTGGAGTATGATTTTCTCCCGGTCCGTCTCCTCCATAGCACAGGCTGCGTCAATCGCCCTGATACTGTCCAGATAAACATGCCGGTAATAATACTCATGGGGATTTAATATCCCCCTGCACGCAAGCCCGTCAAAGTACGCTTCCCGGTACCCGGCATGATCTGCTGTTATACCTCCCTGTCCGCGGCAGTCCACAGCCAGGACTGCCATCCCCAGCGCGGTCCAGTAAAGATGGTCCGAGGGCAGACCTCTGCTCCCGGAAAATCCGTGGTACTGCACCACACAGGGCACCCTGTCCCTTCCGGCTGTCTGCGGAGCCAGATACCAGCCGTGGATCCTGGTATTTTCCATTCCCTGATAGCTGATCTCATACACTTTGACATACTTGGACGGATAATCCTCCACCCTTTCTGCCCTCAGACCAAGGGGAAGATTCCGGCTTTCTTCCAATTCCCTTTCCCAGAACAGATCAAAATCCTGTTTCCGGGTCAGCAAAGGCAGATAGCTTTCCAGTTCTCTTTTCCTGTCTTCCCTATATCCCATCCCTGTCCTCCTGTATCCCTTATGAAAATACAAAGATATTTTTCAGATTCCTTCCCTCTTTAGCTGCGGTAAATGCTTCCTCATACTCCTCTATGGAATAGGTGGCTGAAACAATCTTATCAATATTCAGGACGCCCGCCTGCACCAGCTTCATACATTTTCTGTACTGGGTCAGACTGGCACGGCAGCTTCCCGTGAGGACAAGCTGCTTGTAGTGCACCTGGTTTGTGTTTATGGTAACCTGGCTTCTGTCAGCCGGGAGACCGCCGAAGAAATTCACCCTGCCGTTCACTGCCAGCAGTTCCAGAGCCTGGGCCTGTGCCTGCGGGGATGGACACGCGGTGATGCAGACGGAAACACCTTGTCCCTGTGTCTGCTCCATGACAAATCCTTTCAGTTCCCCGCCCGCATAGGTAATGAAAAACGGATCAAATTCTTTGCAGATAGACACACGGTTCTCGTTCAGGTCTGTGATGATAACTTTTGCCGCACCTGCCATTTTCGCCAGCATCCCATGCATAATACCGATTGGACCCGCTCCAATGATAAGCACCGTATCACAGGGTTTGATCCCCACCTGCTCAAAACCATTGTACACACAGGATAAAGGCTCCAGCACTGCTGCCTTCTCAAAGGTCATGTCCTCGTCAATATCTATTTTCACCACATTACCCTGGCGCACTGCCGCCTCCGGGATGACCACATATTCCGCAAATCCCCCGTCCATATTAATGCCGAAGGCACGGTACTCCCGACACAGATGGGTATTTCCCGATACACAGGCATCACAGGTGCCGCATCCCATATTCGGCGCAATGGCCACAGTCATTCCCGGTTTATAACCTGTCACGGATCTTCCTGTCTGTTCGATGATCCCGGATATCTCATGCCCATAGATACGGGGTGTTTCCCTGGTTACCCCCTGGTATCCGTTCTGTATCATCCGCAGATCACTTCCGCAGACAGCCGCTGCCTTCACTTTCAGCAGGATTTCCCCGTCCTTTATTTCCGGTCTGGCCACATCGGTCAGCGCATAGTCGTTTTTTCCGTAAAACTGTATTGCTTTCATCTTAATCCCTCTCATTTCTAAATAGTTTCAAGCGCATTCCAGGCCCGGATCTCCAGATTTTCCGTATGGGAAACTGCAACTCTTTTCACTTCCCCCGGATTCAGCCAGAACATGCTGCTCCCGGTCACAAACTCCATATCTTTCTTGGGACATTCCACCGTAACTCCCACTGCCGGCATATTTCCGGTGTTGGAGATCACAGCATATCCCGGCTCTGTATGGCAGGTAATGACCGTCCTTGGGAGTGTCAGAAGACACCCCTGTTTCTTCTGATAATTAAGCCAGTAGAAGGTGTCATCCACCTTTTCCCCCTCCGCATATACCTCTGTAGTCAGTAAAACCGGACCGTCCCCGGCCTCTGATGCATTTACAGGCAAATGTCCAAGCCAGGTCACATTGGCGCTGTCCCTGCCGCTGTATACGGCCTCCCTGAAAACCTTCAGGTTTTCATTATAGGCTCTCACTTTTACACTCCATGTTTTTCCTTCCAGACTCCCTGCATCGTCCAGCAGGTAAACCGGGAGCCTTACATCTTCCTCCACCCGCATGGAGGAAAACAAAATGCAGGCGTGAAGCGGCTGATAGCTGTCCTTAATGGCATAATAAGATAACTTAGGCACACCGTAATAGTCGATGGTGGACCAGGAGCAGGCCGGGTACACATCTGTCAGTTTGTAATAGCAGATACCCGTGGATTCGGGCCACCTGCATCGGTAAGCTTCCAGTGTGTGGCGGACAGCCGTGGCCTGAGCCATCTGTGTCCCCCAGATAAAACTCTCCATCGTATCCCCTGCACAGAACTCAGGGACACGTTTTCCAAGATGTGCCATATCGTCAGGTTCAAGCTGATTGAACCGGGGTGTGTGATGCCCGAAGGAGCCAAAACGGCTGGGCGGCCACTGTTCTGCCTCCTCTGCCGGAACGTATCTCAGCACGCTCCTGTGATTGGGTGCAGAGGCCATGCCAAATTCCCCCATAAAATGTGATCTCAGATTAAGACTCACATCAATATCCTGCATATCCCAGTACGTGGAGTAGTTGTGCAGTGCGCCGCCCCAGGGTGAGGTCCTGTGAAATCCTCTGCTTCCGTCAAGTTCAAACGCATAGCGCGCCATCATATCCATAGCCTCCCCGTCAGCCCTGGCCGATTCATTTCCGCCGCACCACATGATCAGGGACGGATGGTTGCGCAGGCGGGGCATATGTACCAATACCGTCTCCTCCAGCTCCCCAAAGGGCTGGTCTTTCTGGCTGTCCCAGCAGGTGGGCCATTCCTGCATTACCATGATCCCCAGCTCATCACATAAATCATAGAATATATCAGACTCCGGCATACCGCCGCCCCATGCCCTGAGAAGCTGTATATTCTGGTCCTTGGCAAGGCTTAAAAATCTGTGATACAGATTCCTGTCAAACCGCAGAAGCACATCCAGGGTGCACCAGTTGGTTCCCTTTATAAATGTGGGACGGCCGTTAACGATAAATGTCCAGTTATGCTTATCCTCATAAGGGCCTCCCGGAAGCGGCCCCATCTCTATGGTCCGCATACCAAATGTGGTGTCAAAATACTGCGCATCCCCTTGTTCTGTTTTCACAGACAGACGAAGTGTGTAGAGATTCTGTTCCCCCATATTGACCGGCCACCAGAGCTTTGGCTCCTCTATCCGGGTCCGCAGATGGACAACCTGTTCCTCCCGCGTAAGTTCTGCCTCATAAGAAAAGCTCCCGCCTTTTCCGTCATGGTTTTTGCCCTCCACCACACCGGATATCATAGTTTTTCCACATTTTCCATGGATTTTCAAGCAGATATCCACAATCCCCTCATGGGTATCCCCACAGGACACCAGAGGTTTTTCACTGTAACAGGCAGGTTCCTTTTCCTCCAGTCCTGCCGGTGCCCAGATGCCCCTGCTTGGAAGGCAGGCATAGTGCCACCCATACACGCAGTTGATGACAACACCGTCATGCCATCCCTCGTCATTGTCCATATATTCGGACATGGGCTGGGGACGGGCCGGAGAATTTTCTATCTTCACGATCAATGTGTTTTTCCTCTGCAAATACGGAGCAGCGTCAAACACCGGACGGCCAAACATCCCCTTGTGTTCCCCCAGATAATGACCGTTCAACCACACCTTTCCATAATGGCAGATGCCCTCAAAAAACAACCGGTCTGCCTTGCAGCCGTCCTCCCACAAAAATTCCTTTTTCAGCCACCATGTCTTGTAGCTGTACTCCCTGGCGGTCTTATCGTTCAAGCCAACCGTTGGGTCCGGAATGATGCCGGCCTCATAAAGGGCGGTATGTACACTGCAGGGAACATTTGCCGGTATACTGTCTTCCCAAGGCACAGACAGATCCAGTCTTTCGGCTTCCGTCCCATCCCAGACCATCTGCCAGATGCCGTTTAGAGAAACACGGCTTCTGCTGTCACTTATGATCATTTTCCCGTCTGTATCCAGTTTTACCATAACAGCAGGCGTTTCCAGCATGGAAGGTTTCGGTGCCCATGCTTCTCTCTCCAGCTCGTCCAGGGATTTTCTGATTCCCAGCCTCTGTGTCATAAAATTTCCTCCTCTCAGCTCTCTGCTGCCAGCCGTTCTCTGAGCTCCTCCACAATTTTCACACCGGCGCTGGTGCCGATCCGCTCTGCTCCCGCTTCGATCATAGCAAGGGCAGTGTCCAGGTCCCGGATTCCCCCTGCTGCTTTTACCTTGATTTCATCTCCAACCAGGGATTTCATTAAACGCACATCCTCCGCTGTAGCCCCACCTGTTCCGAATCCGGTAGAAGTCTTGATAAAATCCGGTTTTACCTCCAGGGCGATCCCGCACAGGATCTCTTTCTCCTCCCGGGTCAGGTAACAGTTCTCAAAGATAACTTTGGAAATCACTCCCGCTTTCCGGCAGATCTCCACAATACTTTTCATTTCTCTGCGGATATGATCCAGATTTCTGTTTTTCAGCTCCACGATATTTACCACATAGTCAATCTCGTCCGCGCCTTCACGGATCGCTGTCTCTGTCTCAAATACCTTTGTCTCGATGGTGGTCTGCCCCAAAGGAAAGCTTATGGCTGCCCCCACATGCACATCACTGCCGCCCAGGAATTCCCTGCATTTTTTTACCGGCGCTGAATTGATGGCTACCATCTTAAAATCATAGGCTGCGCTCTCCTCACAAAACGCCCGGAAATCCTCATCGCTCACATAGGCTTTCAGCAGTGTCTGGTCGATCATTTTCGCAATTTTCTGTGGTGTAAGATTACTGTTCATGTTATTCTCCTCTTCTTATCTCTCCCCCGAAAGTACCCAGGGTTTCCAATAAATTTACATAATTTTTTTTCTTTTTCCGGTAAATCTCATATCTGTCTTTGTCCGGAAGAACCGTTTCCTCTCCCAGGGACGGTTTCATGGCAGCTTTCAGGTCATCAATGATTCCCACGCCGTAAGCTGCCAGCATGGCGCTGGCATATACCGCCGTATCTGCCTCTCTCAGAGGCCGGTAAGGAACTCCGAGGGCATCTGCTTTTATCTGACAGAAGATCCTGCTCCTGGCGCCTCCCCCCGCACCGTAAATATATTTGGGGGATATCCCGGGATTCTGCCTCTTCAATATGGAAAAATAGTATGCATATTCACAAGCAATACTCTCCATAATGCTGCGGTACATATGGGCTGCGGTATGCTGAAAGGAAAGCCCCCAGTAAGCCCCTCTCACACGGGGATCATTGGGACAGGTGCGGCCTGAAAAATGTGGTACAAAGTACAATCCCCCGCAGCCTGCCTCCAGTTTTTCTGCCTGTTCATTCCAATACGCATAGTCCTTTCCGTTCTGTTCCAGAAACCATTTCAGACACAGCCCGCCGCCCCCGATATAGGCCAGGGGTGCGTAAAGCCCGTCGATCACAGAACGGGAAAACAATAGGGTCTCAGACTCCAGATCCGGTGTAAAACGGTCTGTACTGCAGGAGAAAATAGAAGCTGTCCCTGCCACATCATAGATCATATCTTTCTCAACAATTCCCGCTCCCAATGCGGAGGCAGCCGAATCTCCGCACCCGGCAGCCACTTTGGTCTCCGGGGTCAGACCGCAGGCCTTTGCCGCCTGCTCTGTCAGCCTGCCCACGATCTTCCACGGGCTTACGATTTCAGGCATCCTCTCTTTCCCGATGCCGAATTCAGAGAGCAGCCCCTGGTCCCATTGTTTCCTCCGGTTGTCCGCAAATCCGGAAAAATGCAGGTGGGTATAGTCGATCCAGGCGTCCTCGGCCTTCAGGCCGCATAATTTACCTGCCACATACACCCCTGGCAGAACGAATTTGGCAATTTTCTCATATTCCGCCTGTCTCTCCGCCTTCCTCCAGAGGATTTTTGGACCATGTGCATAGGTGATCTGGCCTCCTGTGCGGCGGACTACCTCATCTCCCGCCTTATCTTTCATTTTATTGATATGGGGTTCACACCGGGTATCCAGCCAGGAATCATAGGGACCCACTGCCTCAAAATACGAATCCACAGCCATGATGCCGGCCATCTGCCCATCAATCCCAATGGCTGCCACCTGTTCCGGCGGAACGTTGGCTTTTTTCATCAGTCCGCTCACAGTCCTTAAAACAGAACCGTAAATGTCGCCGGCATTCTGGCACACCTCTCCCGGTCCCCCGTAAATGAGACGAGATCTTTCAAATGTCTCGGACACTTTCCTTCCATCCAGAGAAAAAAGAGCGGCCTTAGTTCCCTGGGTTCCGATATCTATTCCGGCTGCATACTGTAATTTCATATGTCATCCTCTTTCTGCATCCGGAAATGTTTCCTCACACAACAGCTCCGGAGTCACCGTGACTCCCAGTTCCTTCAGCATATACTCATCACTCCAGCGGTCGTTTTTTGTCCTCCAGGAACAGGAGGCAAACCAAGAATAATCCTTGTCACAGTTGTGAAGCTGTCCAAAGGTGTGGTAACGGTTGCCAAATGCTGTGATCTCCAGCAGATGCTCCCCTTTCTCCGGATGGCCCAAATCCACCTCATAGGGGGCAAACGCAATACTGCCCACACGTTCATGATCCATTGCAACACCAAGAAGAGGACCGCTGAAATACTGGGCTCTCAGCCGTATATGGCCGCCCGGTGCCCAAAATCTGCATCGGTAAGTGAGATTGCCCCCGTAAAAAGGCATTCCCTGCCGCGTCAGATCCCCAAAGACAATTTTTTCCCAAGCGGCAGTTATCCGTTTTTCTTTACCATACACCTCCACCCCGAAATCTCCCAGAAGATAACAGTTTTCCACATTTGCTTTTTCACCGTATGGAATTTTAAGCTCTATGGTGTTGTTTCCCCTGTGAAGCGGAGGAATCCTGACCACCTCAATGGCTTCATCCACAAACCAGCCGGAGGCTTTTTCTTCCACCAGACTGCCATTCACATATATTTCGGTCACATCCCGGCTTTCCAGTGCCAGGCTGGCAGATGTGTCAATGCCGGAAACAATGTCAAACCGAAGAGAGAGTACATTCGGAAATCCCTTTTCCTCTTTTATGGTCCAGGGCTGTGCTCCTGCCTCCTCTTTGGGCGGATAACCAAAACGTCTGCGGCAGATATTGTCCAGCTTCAGGATATCCTCCTCCGGCTGCCATGGTTCCCGGTCAATCCTGTATGCTGCTTTGTCAAGAAGCAACACATTGGGTTCCTCGCGGATGACCTCCAAAGGCTGCGAAAGCCGGATCCTGCAGGCTGGTTCTTTTTTATCTGCTATCGTTTCCCTGCCGTACCGGGACTGTACAGCCGGGATCAGCCTCATAAGCAGGCTGTCATGGACTCTCAGCCCCCACACAACCCTGGTCTGGCCATCCCTGTGTGTATATTCCGGCTTTTTGGTATCTCCTGTCAGGGCATCGTAAACCGTCAGGTCATATTCTCCCTGTATCCGCAGATGTATATTCTCCACATAAGGGTAGTCCTCACAGTCCACCATACTCCAGAACGTGTCCCGCACCTTCTCATATCCGTGTGCCAGAAACAACCATTTCCCGTCCTCATCCTGTCTCATCTGATAGACCAGGTTGTCAGCCCTTCCGCCGCTGTCCAGAAGTACATCTACGTCACGCCAAGGTTCCAGGCATTTCAGGAGTGCCCCCTTCTCGAAAGTGAGGATCTCACACTTTTGGGCAAGTTCCCTAATTTTTTCCGAGAATACCCCATCTATGCAGACAGGAAGCTGTCCCAGGATCACCACTTTTCCTTTGTTTCCGGCAAAATCCAGAAGACGGTCCACGGTAGTTTCCCTAAGGGTGATGCATCCCGGAACAAGAACTACGGGATAACGCATCTCACCCATGCAGAATCCCTGCTCATCAAAGGCAGGCTTTGTCTCCTCAGCAAGCAGGGATTCGCTGATATAGTCAAAGTCCATCTGCCCGAAGGTAAGCCAATCACACAGATCTCTATACTGGTTTTCCAAAGCCTCCTGTCTCTCATATGTCTGATCATACGGTCCGAACGCCATCCAGAAAGATTCCACGGGATGTATGACACCGATCTTTACCTGAGGTCTCCCACTTGTCAAAGCAGCATTGACCCGGCCAAAATAATTTTCAATGAGGGGATATTCTTTATACCATGGTGACTGATAGTTGATAGAAGCGGGGTAATCCCTTTTCGCTTCCCCCTCCATGGAGAGCCAGCTCACATGATGGACTCTTACCGCAATACCCAGGGCAGCCTGCCAATCCCCTGACATCTTATGTCCTCTGAAATCAAAATCCCAGTTCGTCACGCCGTATGTCTCACTTAGCGCGCCAAAACGCCCGAACTGCCTTGCCGTGCTCTGTGCCATTTTTGCAGTGGGATAGTCCCTCTGATCCGACAGCACATCATGCCCCGGCAGATGGAAATGCCGCAGGGACCTCATGGTCTCCCCTGTGAATACAGTCTGGGAGCGGAGCGTCTCCTCCCCCTTCATATGTCCTGTCAGCGCAAGGCCGCGGTGTTCACACCAATTCCCGATATTTGCCGCGTACGCCTCCACAAAGCGGTCTGTCAGATGATTGATATACCGGTATCTGACTGTAGCCGCAGCATTTTTTCCTCTTTCCCAGATTACCTCGGGCAGGTGTTCAAGAAGGGAATCTTTATATATCCTTCGGAAGCTCTCATCCAGATCATCCGTAAAAGGCAGACGGACGGATTTCTCTTCCTCCGCAAAATTCAGGTTCTCCATCTCCGCGAACTGCGGTTCGTCTGTAAATATGGCAGGGATACTCTTACCGAAATCATCCCCGACTTTCTCAAAATACCGCTCATGGGTGATCGCAATGAACCGGTCCAGAGCGTTTTTATCCAGGGTATTCACATACGTTTGGTTGTTCCACCAGGATGTTTTCTCATCCACGGACAGATAAGCGTACCAGATCTTTTCCCCGTCCCCGCATGGAACGCTGCTGTCACTGTGTTCTATGATCTCATACTCTTCCAGATATCCCCGGACCAGATGCACCTTGTATGCCATGAGAAAATATCCCTTTGGCTCCTCCCCCTGCCCGCATTTCTCCAGAAAAGTTTTACAGTCCTCCTCATATCCATTCTGTCTGACAGGGGTGAACAGAAGATACCTCTCCCTGTACTGTATATCCTTGGTCACATACCCGCCTCCGAATCCTGACGCGTACCTGTCCTCATCATAGAGCCAGCAGAGCATATCCTTCTGCTTTGCCGTCTCATTGCAGTCTGCCACCATCTCCATGAACTCATCACTTAAGTATTCCGTATTCATACCGGTACGGCAGTGCATGTGAAATCCGCCCATCCCCATTTCCTTGAAATACCCGATCTGTTTCCTCAAATCTTCCTTTTTCAGGGTACAATTCCATGCCCAGAAAGGCGTTCCCCTGAACCGGGCTGGCGGATCTTTGAAATCTTCCTCCCTCATCTTCTCCGGTCTGTGGTCTAAGTACACGTTTACACCTCCTGCTGCAGAATCTGCACATCCATATTCAGAAGATTGGCTGTCAGTTTCAGGGCCTCCACACAGTCACCATATACACCATGGATGTGATTACACGGGAACTTTTCCAGGAACTGATCCGCACTCACCTGTAGCCTTGTAAATGCCACCGGCCAGGCAGGTGTTGTCGTATTACCCATGGCAGTCATTTTTTCCTTCTCAAATTCCACAATCTCTGCCGGAACGATGGTCATCACATACTTTCCGTTCTTTCTGGCAAGTCTGGCAAGTGTCACCCTGCCCCCGCGGGCAAAATGATGTACGCTGGCACCGCCGGCCGGATAGTAATGGGTCTCCGGGCAGAAGGTCACATGCTTCAGGTTTTCTGCGGGGTCCATGGAGGCCCCTGCAAAGTATGTGGCATGGGTGCCGGAGTTGGAGAAAAACCAGACATCATTTTCCTTGTCATAGTGGCGCACATCCGCGAAGAGGACCGGTTTTCCGGTGAGCAGCTTGAACAACTGCATGGTCAGGGCACCGTCCATATCGGATTCTGTTGCAGCTACGATCGGCTCCTTGGGTCCGTCAAAATCATAGGGATCATTGAGAAATGCCTCCGCGATATCCATGGTAACATAGCGGTCTGTCAGGTCCCCGTGTGCTTTGATCCCCACAAAGTCCAGACTTTTATCCGCAATGATCTTTCGCAGGCCGTAATAGGAACGGATCTGGAGTTTCAGCTTTTCCGGAGTCAGGCCAATGCCGTCATACTGGATGCTGCCCACATTTGCTTCCAACCATGTAAATGCATGCTCCACCTTTTCCTCCGCCACGGTCTCCCCTGCGCGGATGATGTCATCCTGCTCCACATTTTCCACGTCAATCCCAAACTCTTTCTGCCACTGTTCCAGGTTGGCCACAGCGGTATACATACCCAGGGGACGGCCTCCGAAGTTTCCAAAAGTCATTCCCTTCAACCTCTTCACCGCAGCCGCAGCCCTCAGGAAATCCACCATCTTATTAAGGACCTCCGGCTCTTTGACCGAACCCCACAGTTTCTGGAATTTTACATTTAACTGCTCCAGGGTTCCTGCTGCCGCCATCATGCCCACCATACCGCATTCGGAGGGATGGAGGTTGCAGAACAGCAGATACGGGCCGGGAGCAAAATTCTGTGCCACTGCGGTAAACTGGGGATAACACCATATTGTGTAATTGAGGATCGTGGCCTCCACACCTGCTTTCTGCAGCTTCATGGCTTCCCTTTTTGCCTCCTCATTACTGTGCAGGGGCATATCCCCCGCTGTCACCTGGAAAAGACCTGTAGACTCCAGCGCCTCCTTGATTTCCTGCTGATAATCCATATTTAACTGTATGTAATCCTGATGCAGATACTCTCTGCCGTCTGACATGGTCAAAAGACCTACTTTAATTTTTTCCATTCTGATATCCTCCTACTTCAGTTTTTCTCTGATAAACTTCAGTGCCTCTTCTGCCATGCTATCCATCCGCATGTCCGAAGCATTTCCACTCTGGTCCCTATATATCTTAATATCCTTTCCTACCTGTCCCCCGGGACGTACGAAAGGTTCCATCACGATCCTGCCCTGATAATTGATATCCTTTAATCCGCGGACAATCTCATCCCAGTCCATATGTCCTCTGCCGGGAACCTTCCGGTTACACTCCCCTATATGGAAATGCCCCAAAAGCTCCCCTGCTGTCTCTATTGCTTCATGGAAGGAATCCTCCTCTATATTCATATGGAAACTGTCAAGGAGCAGCTTAATTTTCGGACTGTCCAGCTCACGGGCAAAATCCACGCCCTCTTTAGCTGTGTTCAAAAGATATTGTTCATAACGGTTCACAATCTCCAGGCAGTAGTTGATATCGTATTCCTCTGCCATACGGGACAGCTCTCTCAGGGAATCAAGACTTCTCTCTCTTGCCTTCATCTTATAATCATATGTGACCGTTCCCCCGGGCCAGCAGGAGTATAGGATCCCACCCAGGGTGTCCCCTCCCATCTGCTTAATACAGCTCAGTAATTGTCCCACATAACGGATTCCGGATTTTCTGACAGCGGCATCTTCACTTGCCAGATCATACCGGGGCGGAAGACCGATACAATAAGTCAGGTCAATTCCCACGTCCCTTGCCCTGTCCGCGATTTTTTCCCTCTGTGCGGACGACATATCCGGCAGGCATCCGGCTGCCAATTCCAGCACGTCAAAGCCTAAATGTTTTGCTTTTTCAATATACCTGCAGTAATCTGCCTCCCATTCTTTTTCCCAAAAGGCAAAATAAATCCCAATCCTGTTCATTCATCCATCCTCCCTGTCATAATGTAATGATCTGTCCGGTGGACACAGACAGGTTCCCGGCGTTTACCACCTTCACTGCCATTTTCCCATCATGTCCCGTCACTTTCGGTTCCCTATCTGTCAGGATACAGTCCACAAAATCCATATCCTCCTCCAGATAGGCATCCTTAAACAGGAATTTCCAGCTGTTGGTGAAGGCTTCATAGCTGCGCATATCACTGCGGCACACGGTGATCGGCCTTTCCTGGGTCTTCCCAAGGAAAATGCAGCCTTTGGTTCCCAGGATCTCCACTCTGGCATCATAGCCGTACAGAACACCCTGGGCTCCGTCTATCATCCCCTGCATACCATTGGCAAAGCCTGCTGCCAGGATGACATTATCGTAGAAATCCGGGAAATCATGCTTTGCATCCGGACACCGGTAATTGCCTCCCATGGCATATACAGTCTTAAACTCACTCCCGGTAAACCAGCGCAGCGTGTCTATATCATGACTGTTTACCTCAGCCAGTGGGCCGTTGCTCTTTCTGATGTCATACATCCATGGCTTTGGTATGCTGGGTCCTCTGGTGTTGGACCTGACCATGACCACATCCCCTATCTCCCCTGCGTCCACAACATTTTTCGCCTCCGTAAAGGCACGGTCAAACCTCCTCATAAAAGCGACCTGGAGCTTCACATGGTATTCTTTTGCCGCGGCCTCCATGATCTCACACTCTTCCACTGTCATGGCCATGGGTTTTTCGCACAGGATATGCTTCCCCGCCTTGGCGGCCGCCACTGCGATCTCACAGTGATACTTGGTGGGCGTGACAATGATGACCGCGTCAATCTCCTCATCCTTCAGAAGCTCTCTGTAGTCCTCATATCCTTTCTCAATCTCCAGTTCCTCCAGTGCTGCCTGCACATTCTCCCTGCAGGGGTCTGCCACTGCGGCCAGCACTGCGTGGGGCACTGCGGCCCGGAAATTCCTGGCATGGATCATTCCTGCCCTGCCCGCTCCTATCAATCCTAAACTGACTTTTTTGTTCTTCATCTTATTTACTCCTGTCTTTTTATTTCCTTGGTTTTACCGCTTGTTATTTTCCCTATTCTTGATATACTAAATCTATCACGCAGTTACCGTTCACAGCGCCGGACCCGCCAAAGCATTTTTCTGTCCGGCCTGTGCTTAACTGCCCTATTATTTCTGAGAAAAGTACGGGGGATTTACACATGTATAAGGTACTGATCGCCGAGGATGAAATGCTGGTCCGCACCGGGATCCGCGCATCCATCGACTGGGAAAAATTCAATATGTATGTAGTGGATGAGGCAGCCGACGGGCAGACTGCCTGGGAGCTTTATGAGCAGCATCAGCCCGATCTGGTACTCACTGACATCAAAATGCCTTTTATGGATGGCATCGAACTTATCCGTAAGATCCGTGATACCGGCAGCCACACAGAAATCATCATCCTGTCCTGTCTGGATGACTTTTCCCTTGCAAGAGAAGCCATCCGGCTGGGTGTAAGCGGCTATATCCTGAAACTTACTATGACCACACAGGAGATGGAAGAGGTCCTGAAAAATGCCTGCCGGTCCTTGGATAAAGTCACAAAACCCAAAAGCAGTTCCGTGGCTCCTGTGAACATCTATGATGTTCTGGAACACAGCCTGCTGAGCCATCTTACATACAATATCCCATCCCTGCCCGAATGCCTGTCCACCCTGCAGGAATACTCCGTCACCATCCATCCCCACGATCTGGTAACCGCACTGATGGTGGTTGACCAGTACGAACAGCTTCAAGACTTATACCAGGACAGCCATGGGCAGCTTATTCAGTTCTCTCTTCTGAATATCATGAATGAGATCCTGACAAAGACCGGATCAGGACTTGTGGTACATGAGTCAGGTTCCCGCTATCTTCTTCTCTTTTACAATGAGAAGGAGACCCGTTCCTTTCATCTGATCACAGGCGTGCTGGATGAGATCCAGACTGTGCTGAAGAACTATTTCAATGTCACCCCGCATTTCTGTATCAGTGAAATGACCCAGGACCTTTCCCGCCTGCGGATCCTGTATCAGCAGTGCCACCTGCTGGAAGAGCAGGAATTCTTCCTTTTCCCGGGTTCCGTGAACCATTATGACAGTTCTTGGAAAACCTCTCTGTGTCAGGCATTGCTCACACGTACCAGACATACCCTGAACACTTTCATGGACCCTGGCTTCACATCCGGTTTCCT
Organism: Blautia hominis; assembly: GCA_002270465.1. Lineage (GTDB taxonomy): Bacteria > Bacillota > Clostridia > Lachnospirales > Lachnospiraceae > Blautia > Blautia hominis. The sequence continues at coordinate 238,091 of NQOF01000004.1, read as the reverse complement.
CCTGCAGCCACTGGAAAAGCAGCTTAAGGAAGAACTCTCACCAAAAGCGGTGCTGAATATTTTTTATGACAGTTATATTGTCTACCTGCACAACCAATGCCCCAGTGATGACGACTCTTATATATGGGTGCGGGATTTTCTGCAGGCACTCTCTGCCTGTAAAAACTATTATGAGATGCTGGAACAGTTTGTGGCACATGCACAGAAGCTGGAAAGATTATCCCGGGAGCGCATGTCCTGCAGCCGCGAGATCCTCCAGGCCCTGCAGTTCCTTCAAAATAATTACAACCGCCAGATCACTCTGAATGAGGTATCCAATCTGGTCGGACTGAGCCCTAACTACTTCAGCAGTATCTTTAAAAAAGAGCTGGGGACATCCTTTTTGGAGTATCTGAACCGTTACCGTATTGAAAAGTCCATGAAACTTCTGCAGAATACTTCCATGAAATCCTACGAAATAGCCTATGCATGCGGATTCTCTGATGAGGGCTATTACGGAAAGACCTTTAAGAAGTTTACAGGCAAGACACCCAATGAATATAAAAAATCCTGTGTTTTCACTACATCCACTGAGTAAAGGAGTACCTGTCCATGTTCCGACTGCTGAAAGACAAAGCCATCAGCCTGAAACTGAAATCCAAACTGATCCTGTCGTTTATGCTCACAAGCGTGTTTATCCTTCTGCTGTTTGCCCTGTTCTTTTACCGTTATACCTCCACCACGCTCCTGCAGCAGTCAGAAAAAGCCACGCTCAGCTCCCTGTCACAGCTTGAGGTCAATCTCACCACTGTATTGAACACAGTAAACACCGTGAGCAGGAACATCCTGGTATCCTCCTACTTCTCCGAAGAAATGAAGCTGGATCAAATCAACTCCCCGGACGATGTGCAGTTTGTCAACGACGTATACGACTATTTTTCCGAAATGATGACAAGCTATGACTACATACATTCCATTCTCTATTACGGAGACGACGGTGTGATCATCGGTTCCAGTGACAATAAGAATTATTTTAACTTTGACAGGAACCTGTCTAACTTTTTCTACCGGACCCCACTGAAAAAGGACCTGGAAGAGGATGGAGGCCCCGTGGTATGCGGCAATCTGAGATACAGTGATTTCTTCGGCGGAACCTATTCCGGCAAAATGGATACCCGCTACATCACTCTGGGCAGAAGGCTTCAGACCATCGGACAGACCTCGGGCTATGTAGTCATCAACATCCGGGAATCTTACCTCCGCTCCCTATATCATGATGACAAGAAAAATGTCTCAGGGGAAAGCCTGCTGCTGGATGCCCACAGCCTTGTCATCTCCTCCGAAAACAAGAAGCTTATCGGTACAAAAGCACTGACAAGTCCGCTGGATACGGACAACACCGTACACCTTACCCTGTCTCTGGGGGACAATGATCTTCTGAATAAAAACAACCAGATCATCTATTATCCCTATGAACATTACGGATTGTCCATTATCTATGAAATGCCCTATGACATCCTTTTTGAAAATATACATCAGTTAAAGGTCCTGCTCATCACACTGCTGGCTGTCTTTCTTGTCCTGGCCCTGATCATCAGCCTGTTTTGGATCTATGCCATCACCAAACCGCTCAACAGCCTGATCGCTGCCATGAAGACCATGGGAAGCGGGCAGATCGGCATTAAAATGGAGGCTCCCGAGGCATCGGACTTTAAATTTCTTACAGACCAGTTCAATCAAATGTCACAGAACATCCGGCATCTGATAGATGAAAATGAGACCATACAGGAGGAGCGCCATGAGCTTGCCGTGCAGAATCTGCAGAATCAGCTCAGCCCCCATTTTCTTTACAATACGCTGAACACTATCAAATGGATGGCCATTGTGAGCAAAGCTACAAATGTGGCCGACTGTGTAACAGCCCTGGGCAATCTTCTGCAGCCCCTTTTCAGGAATACCAAGACTACCTGGCCTCTACAGGACGAACTGAATTACCTGAAAAACTATCTGTGTATTATGAATTACCGGACAGGGACCCCCATTGATTTTTCATCTGAGATCGACCCGTCCATCCTGCCCTGCCTTATGCCAAAATTTATCCTGCAGCCTTTACTGGAGAATGCCATTTCCCATCAGAACCCTTCCCCGGAGGTAAAAAACGCCATTACCCTTACCGGGTATCGGAAGGACAATATCATTGTCCTGGTCCTGAAGGATAACGGACTGGGGATTGCCCCTGACAGACTGCGGATCCTACAGGAACTTTTGGCCTCCAATGAGGACTGCACCAAACCTCTTGACCGGGCATCCCTGCCCCAGGGGATCGGCATCGGCATCCTGAACACCAACCGCCGCATCAAGCTCCAGTACGGCAATGCCTGTGGGCTTACCGTCACTTCAAAAGAAGGTTCCGGCACTTCCCTCACACTGACGCTTGTCAACGTGACCGAGGGAATGTAAAAATAATTCCCGGCCGTGCCGCTGCTAGTAAAAAGGCACTGCCCTACCAAAGCGTGTCTGGACACGCCCCAGGGCAGCGCCTTAAAAGGGCCGTAACCGTACAGTACCCTCACAGTTACAAAGGGCCTTCTATTTATCCGCAAATTCCTTTGCTGTCTTCTGTGCTTCGGACCAGATGCCTTCCATCTCTTCCACTACATCTGCATATCCTTTTTCCTCCACTGACTGTATAAAGGATGCTTTCTTTGCTTCAAAATCTTTAGGGTCTGACATGATCACATCCGCAACGCCCACTTTTACATACTCATCTACCTGGGCGGACAAATTCTTTGTCTCGTCAGAGGGTTCCTTGATAAGATTGGGTGTCAGATCCACTTCTGTACTCAGCTTATATTCACCGGATGCGATCTTGGATTCAATGACCTGTCCCGGATACTGCGCATCCGCAACACCGCTGTCCGCAATGAATATCTCATCAATCTTGGTTGTTGACTTCTTAACTTCCTCTGCTGCCTTTAACAGGCTGGCCGGATAACCGTCAGATAAGATCTGGCTGGAACTGAGGCCTGAAAGCTTGGTATAGGCAAAGCCTTCGCTCTGCGCATAGGTTGCATTGGCAGCCACACCGTCACGGTACTCTTTTGTCATCTGCGGAACACCGTCCACTTCTTCCCAGTGCACGCCCTCAACACCGCTGTTCAGAAGCCTTGCACCTTCCTCGCTGAACAGATAATCAATCATCTCAATAGCCTTTACCGGGTCCTCGCAGTTCTTTGTCAGAGCCAGAGGATAATCCTGTGCCCATCCGAAGGGTTTGTCGCCGTCATAAGCGCCGTACATATAGTCCAGGCCCGTAGGAACGATCTCAAATCCTTTTTCCGGTGTTCCGGCTGCGGCATAAGCGTCATTTGCCGTGTTATAAAGCCAGTTGGCATAGGTCACAAAGGTCTGTCCGTTCTTCAGTTTATCCATATAGTTGTCATATTTCTGCGTGAAGATTTCAGGATCCAGAATTCCCATGTTGTATGCCTTATTATAAAATTCCATACAATTCCAGAACGGCTCGGAATAGTAGGTTGCCAATGGTTCTTTATTTACCATGTCATAGCACATGCCGTAGGACCAGTTTGTAACCCCTGACATAGCCTGATAAGGAATGGTCCACATCCAGAGTCCCCAGTCACTCCATCCTGAAATAGCATAAGTCTTATTTCCGTTCTCTGTCTCCGGCTCTGCGTCCTGCATGGCCTTTAACGCTTCCAGATAATCGTCTGTACTCTTGATCTCCGGCGAACCGATTTCCTTATACAAGTCATATCTGGTATACAGTGCCAGATTGGCACCGGAACGGTCCACTACCTTCGTATCTGTTGCCTTATTGATCTGAACGGGAAGATAATACAGTTTCCCGTCATTGCTCAGGAACTCTTTGGAATATTCAATGGCATCTGCAAATTTTTCCTTGATATTCGGCGCATGTTCCTCGATCAGGTCATCCAGTGCAATGAGCTGTCCACTCTGCAAAAGCGCCTGGGCATCCACGCCCAAATCCCCGTAATTACTGTTTACAATACCCGGAAGATCACCGCCTGCCAGCAGCACCTTAAACTTCTGTGCATCACCGTTAATGACATTCAGACGCACCCCTGTCTTTTCCGCAATGGCATCCGCGATGGTGGTATTCTGAGGCCCTGTCTCCAATGCATCTTTATCCCAGAAGGTGATTTCCACTTCACCGTCTGCACTGCTCTCTTTTCCCTCTTCCTGTTTTTCCGTATTTTTTCCGGTGTCTTTTTTACTCTCGTCTTTTCCCCCGCATCCTGCAAGCATGGACACTGCCATAGCTGTACTTAAAAATATGGCAGAAAGTCTCTTCATTCTTTTTTTCATACTCATTCTCCTTGATCCTGTATTTTTTTCGCTGCACTCATCCCTTGACTGCCCCCATCATGATGCCCTTTACAAAATGTTTCTGCAGAAATGGATATACACACATGATCGGTACGGTTGCGATCACCGTAATGCACATTTTAATTGCCATTGGCGTGATTTTTACAGCATTTGCTGTGTCAGCCATGGTCTGTGATGATACGTTGGCCACATTTTGGGCCTGATTGATATAATTGTAAAGTATCATCTGCATTGTCTGTAAATTTTCGTCATTTACTAAGAAGTAATTATCTGTCCAGTTGTTCCACTGCGCCACAGCTGCATAGATGGCAATCGTAGCCACAATGGGCTTACACAGCGGGAAGATAATGGAGCAAAATATCCTAAAATAACCGGCCCCGTCAATTCTCGCTGACTCCTCCATGGAAATGGGCAGAGACTCCATATACGTCTTGATCAGAATCATATAATATGCGGAAACTGCTGTGGGAAGGATATACAGTAAGAAATTATCCTTCAGCCCATATGCCCGCATGGTCAGATACCAGGGTATCAGCCCGGCATTAATATACATTGTGATAACAAAAAAGCGGTAAACAAATTTTCTTGCAAACATCTCCTGCTTTGTCACCAGATACGCCAGAAAGGACGTACATACCACTGTCAGCCCAGTTCCTAAAACAGTTCTCGCCACAGAGATCCCAAAGGCTCCCACGATATTGTTCAGAGAAAAAAGCGTCTTATAGGTCTGGAGGGAAAAGCCCTTTGGCAGCAGAACCACCTTGGATGCCAGCTCCGGATTACTGATGGAATAAATGACCACGTAGTAAAACGGATAGATACAGGCAATCATGATCAGGATAAACAGCAGGTAAATGATTGCGTCAAATACTGTGAATTTCTGTTTCATTTTTTCCTCCTATACGATTGACTCGCCTCTGACTTTTTTAGAAAGCTGGTTTGCCCCAAACAGCATGGTCACACTGAAGAGTGTCTTCAGCATACCCAGCACCGTTGAATAGGAGTAGTCATTGATCAGGATACCTACTTTATAGACATAATAATCAAGGACCTCGATCCTGTCCGCAACCAATGGGTTGAAGAATACAAAATACTGGTCAAACCCGTTGTTCAGAAGATTACTGATACTCAGCAGTAAAAGTACAAAGAAGGTAGGATACAGGCTTGGAATCGTGATATTTTTGATCAGTTGGAACCTGTTAGCCCCATCCACCCTGGCCGCCTCGTAGAGTTCGGCGTCAATACCGGCAATCGCCGCTATGTAGATGATCCCATTCCACCCCACTGATTTCCAGATACCCAGAATCCACTGCATCCACCATACCGCATCATTCTCTCCCAGGATATTTGTAAAAGCCTTTGTTGAACCCAGCATTTTCAGGACATTGGAGATCAGTCCTTCATTGGAAAACACCGCAAAACTCAGTGCAAATACAATGATCCAGCTTATAAAATATGGCAGCGTGGTTGTGGTCTGTACGAATTTCTTAAAAAACGGCCTCCGTATCTCATTTAAAAATATAGCAAAAAACATAGGTATCGGTGCCGCAAGCAGTCCCAGACCGCTCATAACCAGCGTATTGCGCAGGACTCTTGACAAATCTCTCCAATCACTGAAGATTTTCATAAAATTTTTAAGTCCCACAAACTCCATATCACTCAGCGCCAATCCCGGCTTATAGTCAAAAAAGCCATACATCCAGCCAAATATAGGTACATAAGCAAATGCAAATACAAAGATTATGAAGGGCAGGGCCATGAAAAAAAGCCTGTACTTTGGTTTTATCTTTCCAGCCCTAAATTTTCCCAATTTCATTCCTCCTCTCTTTTTTATACGCTCCGGATTCGTATCTCTTGTTGATGGTTCTATTATATTGTCCGGGAGGGGGTGTCTCAATGGAGAGAATTATGATTTTCGGGAGAATGTTCGACTGTTAGAATAGATGATTTTAGGGAAACAGAAATTGATTTATTGATATAATAAAAAAATAGGGGGATTTTATGATTTTTAGGAAATTTATTGAATTGTTATACTTAGATTTGATGTTAAAACGAAACGACACAGTAAGTCTGCCATTTCCTGTGCTGACTGTAAGGGGAACTGAATCCGCCGGGCAGCCTTTTCTACGTGCACACATAAATGTCAAAAGGCGGGAAACCGCACCATAAAATCTTATTTTTCGGCAAACCCTCTGCCGCTTATTCTTATTTATGTGCGCACACGCAGAAAAAATAAATAGGATTCACTGGAAAGCATGTGTCTGTATCAATAATGTTTCAGGAATTCTTCAATACCTCTATGATTTTCGCAATCTCCTCCTGGCTTTCCTCTAACTCTTCAGCGATTGCCTCTATGGATTTTCCCTTTTTCAGTTTCTTCTGCACCAAGTCCAGCAGCTTTTTCCGCTGGCCTTCCTGTTCCCCAGCCGCATATGCCTCCTCACGCTGTACTTCCAGGTCCAGATCATAATCATATTCTGCTATCAGCATATTCACCACCTCACTGCCTTTCTTCCTCAGATAATCTGCCAATATGCCTGCCTCTATACATTCCTCTATGGCTCTCTTGTACGCATCAGGACTGCCCGTCAGCTGATGTTTTCTCAAAACCTCTACAAATTCACTGTACTCCCTCAGTATGTCACACTTATCCAGAATTTCATGACCTTTCTCCGGGTTAATATTGATGACTTTTACACAGAGTTCCAGCATGGGATTTCCATCCTTCTGCGCATACGCATCGGAGAGACGCAGTATCTTCTCCTTCGCCCAGTGTTCTTTCCCATTATAAAACGTATAAAACTCAGGACTCGGAATCCTCACCGCCCTTTTCCTGTAACGGTCACGCACCGGAACGATCTGTTCTAACGCCCGTCCTATATACAACAGGTCTCTCAGCGGCATATTTTCATTTATAGTGGACTGATGCTCTGCGAAAACAATAACTTTGTCCTCAATACCAAAGGATATGTCGTTGTAGAAATTCATATAGAGTACATCTTCTACCCTGATTTTTTGTACTCTGGTTCCCACCGGCAGGACTTCCTCATGCAGTGCATTGTACAGTGAAATCTCGTTCTCCTCCGCGGATTCATCCTCAAAGAACAAGTCCACAAATACACTGTTCTTGTATTTCCGGTTCTCTTTTGCTGCCATAAATGCCCTCCCTTTATATGTCATATGACAAAAGGAAGGCTTTCTTCTATATTTTAGTATAGAAAAAACCAATAGATTATTCAAGACCTTCCCCTGAAAAATGACTGTTATTTAGTTTTAAATATGGTAATTTCGGGGGAATTCCCCATTTGACGGCCTCACGGCCAAAAATATAAACATAGGATTCATGAAATAATTTTTCATGAGTGAATTTAGTATAACATAAGAAGATCATGCTTTCAACAACAATCTCGTTAACAAATAGCAGAGGTCACGCTCTGCAAGGCGCTGGCTAACCCGGGATTTGACTTTGTACCACCCGATACTCCCTTGTTGAAAACACCCCGGTATAGAGACTGTAAACGATAAACAAAATGCATCCATAAGATTCCCCCTATGAATGCACCTGTTCCCGTTATACGGACCTCCGTATCTTTAAACCTTAAAGCGATACCCCACACCCCATATAGTCTCAATATACTGGGGTTTGGCTGTATTAAATTCGATCTTCTCACGAATCTTCTTAATATGCACCGTCACAGTTGCAATGTCTCCAATAGACTCCATCGCCCAAATTTCCTTGAACAGTTCGTCCTTTGTGAACACCCTGTTAGGGTTCTGTGCCAGGAAGGTGAGCAGATCAAACTCTTTGGTGGTAAAATTCTTCTCCTCACCGTTGATCCACACACGCCTTGCGGTCTTATCAATCTTCAGGCCCCGGATCTCGATGATGTCATTCTCCTGCACACCGGTCCCTATGAGCCTCTCATATCTGGCAAGATGGGCTTTTACCCTGGCCACCAGCTCACTTGGGCTGAATGGCTTTGTCATATAGTCATCTGCACCCAGACCCAGGCCGCGGATCTTATCTATATCATCCTTTTTGGCGGACACCATAATGACAGGATTATTCTTTACGTTCCTGATTTCACGGCAGATTTCAAAACCGTCCACCTCCGGAAGCATCAAATCCAGGATAAACAGGTCATAACTGCCCTCCAGGGCTTTTTTTAGCCCCACGTCGCCGCGGTGCTCAATCTCCACCTCGAAACCGCTCAGCTCCAGATAATCCTTCTCAAGGTCAGCTATTGCCTCCTCGTCTTCAATAATTAAAATCTTACTCATTAATTGGTACCTCCTGGTATTTTCTAAGAACGAAGTACATCACCGTTCCTATATTCTCCTTGCTCGTTGCCCAGACTTTTCCGCCGTGATCCTCCATAACCTTCTTGACTATGGAAAGACCGATCCCGCTTCCCCCCTTGGAAGAATTCCTGGAGGCGTCTGTGCGGTAAAACCTGTCGAAAATATTGGGCAGGTCTTTGGCTGCAATTCCTTTTCCGTTATCCTCAATCTCCACCTGGACAAAATCGCCTACGTCCTTCACCCGCAGGTTGATCCTCCGCTCTCTGCTGCTGTCCATGTATTTGAGGGAGTTGCTCACAATGTTATTTATAACCCTCTTAATCTGCTCCGCGTCGGCAATGACAAGCACCCCAGGTCCCACATAATTGGAATACTGGAACTGTACAGATTTAGACTCCAGTTCAGAATCCAGCTCCTCTGCACAGTCATCAAAAAACTCAGTAACAGAAATCTTGTTGAATGTGTATGGGATTCTGTTGGTATCCATCTTGGAATAAAAAGTCAGCTCATTGATCAGCCTGTCCATGTCATTAGCCTTATTATAGATTGTGTGGATATATCTGTCCATCTTTTCCGGCGTATTTGCCACGCCATCCATAATTCCCTCCACATATCCCTTGATGGCTGTAATCGGTGTCTTCAGATCATGGGAAATGTTGCTGATCAGTTCCTTATTATCCTTGTCAAATTCCAGCTTCTCCTCCGCATTTTCTTTCAGCCTCTGCCTCATGGCTTCAAAATCCTGACATAAGTCAGATATCTCATTGACACCCTCGCTGGCAATGGAGAAATCCAGGTTTCCCTCCTTGATCTTCTGGGTGGCTGTCCGCAGCTTATCAAGAGGTGAGATAACGCCCCGGTAGATCCACCAGGTAAGCCCAAATGCTGTGATCGTAAGGATTATAACCACAGCCGCCAGCATATTCCGAATCAGCTCCTCAATCTGGGGCAGTGTCTTAAACACACTGGAAACCACAAAGAGGCTGCCTTTCCCCTGTTCGCTGGTCTCAAAATCAATCTGCTTTACCAAAGCTTTTATTTTGCCGCCCAGGTAAAATCCGTCACTGCTGTCACTGCTGTCGTCCTTATAATCCGGCAGTCTGCTGATCAGCTCCGACGGGTAGGGATCACATCCTATATATCTTATCTTATCATCTTCCCGCACAATAAGATAGGAGTGAACCTGCTCCAATTCCTTATTTACAGAATCCAAATATTCTATATTTTCCAAATCTTTTGGGGATTCCTTGGCTGCCTCTGACAACCGGCCAATCGTGCCGCTCGTCATGCTGTTGATCACTTCTGCCGTGTTGGTCAGGCTTTCATATGTGGCATTCTCAATTCCATACTGTTTTTCTATGGCCTTGAGCTGATACTGGCTGAATCCCCAGAATGCCACACCGGTAAACAGCAGAGGCTCCAGTATGATGATAAAAAAAGAAACGATGATCCTTGTCTTTAATTTCATGTTCCGGCACCTTTCTGTCCTCGTCTATTGCTTTTTCAGCCAAACAGGCTCTAATACAAATGCCCGGAAACGGGCATAATGTCTTCTGGTAAATATTATAGCATAATTTTACACATTTTCTTCTAAACAAAAGTGAATCAAATCTAAACTTTCTATAAAAAACCTTACAAAATGCTTTGACTTTACCTGAAACACCTTCTAAAATATAAACAAACAGCTACCGCGGCCCGTCCGCAGAATATACCGAGGAGATATTATGTTTTTAGATAAAGATAACCATCTTGCAAAATTAAATGAACTGTATAGGCAGAACTGCTTTCAGTCTGCAGCCCTCTACTGTGATGCCGGTATGGGAAAGACTACCCTTCTCAGGCAATTTTCTGCCGGCAAGCGGACTTTGTACTTTAAGCCTTTAGAGACTACGGACAATGAAAACTTCCTGGCATTAAAAGAAGAAGCCATCCGCGTACTTGGCCCATTAGAAAAATTGAAAGCTGCCAAAAGATTCGCGGAACTGTTCCGCACCATCGGAAAATCCGCCAGGGAGGAATCTCTTGTCTTTATTATTGACGATTATCCACATCTGATCAATAAAAACAGGAGACTTTCCACATTGATCCAATCCTATATGACAAAAGAGTGGAAAAACTCCCGGCTTTTTATTATTTTATGTAAACCCGCCTCCCTTTACGAAAAAGAACAGCTCCAGACTGCCCACCCCCTGCTCCTGAAACCTTTCACCTTTTTCGAGACACGCCAGCTCTTCCGCCATCTCCCCGTGGAACAGCAGATCTGCATCTTCGGCATAACAGGAGGGGTTCCCGGCTATCTGGCCTATTTTGTCAATGATAAGCCTTTTCAGGAAAACCTGTATCAATTATTTTTCACGGAGGAGGGTGCGCTTTACCGCCGCCCCACAAAATTTTTAAAGGTGCATTTGTCTGAACCTGAATTGGCCCACTCTGCTCTTTTGTGCCTGGGCGCCAAAAGGCGGAAACTGCACGAGATCTGTGAGCGCACGGAACTGACTCCCAGCGCTGCGGGAAGTCTCATGAACACATTGGATCTGTTAGGCCTGGTGGATAAGATAATCCCCGTCACCGAAGACGCGGGAAGCCGCAGGACCCTCTACCGGACCTCTGACGGCGTATTCCGTTTCTGGTATACTTTTGCTGCCCCGCACCGCAGTGCCATTGAGATGGGATATGGAAGAGAGGTATTTGAAAAGGAAGTCCTTCCTTCCCTGGACCGCTACTCTAAAGAAACATTTGAAGATATCTGCAGACAATATCTGGATCTCATAAGCAGCCTCGGCCAGGCTCCGTTTCCTTTTGACCATGCAGGAAGCTGGTGGGGACAGCACCCAACCAGAAAGCGTACGGAGTATGTACCTATTGCCGCCGCTGACGACAGTAATATATTGCTTGGTGACTGCTTCTGGACAGATGAATGGATCGACCTGGAGGGCCTGCAGAGTCTTCAGAAACATGCCAGCCTTTTTCCGCACAGTACAATCTGGTATTATCTTTTTGCCAAATCGGACTTTGTCTCAGGTATGGAAACGATTTACGGGGACACTGTTAAGGTCTTCACTCTGGAACAGATGTGTACCTGTGCAGATGCCGCGATCTGCACACCTGATATCTGCTAAATTTGGCAAAATAGGTGCACATGATAACTGCCGTTTTATAAATGTCAATTACCAGTTCGTTTTTATCAAGTTTCCTTTTGGATATACTTAAAAGAAAAAAGGAGACACGGCAGTTATGGACGAGAAAAGAGAACGCCAGTTTCGGGAGCTGGGACTGACTATATCGTATTACCGGAAACTGAAAGGGCTCACACAATTACAGCTAGCAAATGCCGTAGGCCTGAGCCGTACCCATATCAGTAATATCGAGGCTCCCAGGATCAAAACTTCCCTTTCCCTGGAAAGTCTGTTTGATATTGCAGATGCCCTGGACATCCAGCCCAGAGATTTGTTCAATTTCCGGGAACAGCAGCAGCAGTAAAAAAGGTTCCGCATTCCTCTGTACAGTGAATGCGGAACCTTTTTATTCATGGCCACAGAACGATTTATGGTGCTTACGTTCTATGGTTTCTTATAAATATTTGTAACTGTTCAGTACCCTCACAGTTACAGGCAAAAATCCATGCAGAATCGCCTTTGGCGATGGTATTTTTGCTTGGCTGCGGAATACTTTCTTACGGTCAGCGCAATGAATGCGCAGACCTACTGAATAGTTACAAATATTTCTTTAAATCCTCTGCCTTGTCCAGTCTTTCCCAGGGAAGATCCAGGTCATTTCTTCCAAAATGTCCGTAAGCTGCGGTCTGTTTGTAGATCGGACGTCTCAGATCCAGCATTTTGATAATTCCCGCCGGTCTCAGATCAAAGTTTTCCCGCACGATCTCGGTCAGCTTCTGATCTGAAAGTTTTCCTGTGCCAAAGGTTTCCACCTGGATTGATGTGGGATGTGCCACGCCGATAGCATAGGAAAGCTGGATCTCACATTTTCTTGCCAGCCCTGCTGCCACCATGTTCTTAGCCACATAGCGCGCCGCATATGCTGCAGAACGGTCCACCTTGGTACAGTCCTTACCGGAAAACGCTCCGCCGCCGTGACGTGCGTATCCGCCGTAAGTATCTACTATGATCTTACGCCCTGTAAGACCGCTGTCCCCGTGAGGGCCGCCGATCACAAAACGTCCTGTGGGATTAATGAAGAACTTTGTCTCCCCATCCACCATATGTGCAGGAAGAATGGGATCGAACACATATTTTTTAATATCCTCATGAATCTGTTCCTGGGTCACATCCGGGTCATGCTGTGTGGAAAGTACCACTGCATCCAGGCGGATAGGGCGGTCATTCTCATCATACTCCACAGTTACCTGTGTCTTTCCGTCCGGTCTTAAATAGGTCAGTGTACCGTCTTTTCTCACCTTAGTGAGCTGGCGTGATAATTTATGGGCAAGGGAGATGGGATACGGCATAAACTCCTCTGTCTCATCTGTGGCAAATCCATACATCATACCCTGGTCACCGGCGCCGATGGCGTCGATCTCGGCTTCAGACATGTTGTTTTCTTTTGCCTCCAGAGCCTTGTCCACACCAAGAGCAATGTCCTTTGACTGCTCATCAATGGTAGTGATGACACCGCAGGTTTCAGCATCAAAACCATATTTTGCTCTGGTATATCCAATCTCGCGGACAGTCTCCCTAACGATCTTAGGAATATCAACATAGGCATTTGTAGTGATCTCGCCCATTACCATAACCATACCTGTTGTGGTGCAGGTCTCACAAGCCACGCGGCTCATGGGGTCTTTTTCCATCAATGCATCCAGAATGGCATCAGAGATGGCATCGCACATTTTATCCGGATGGCCTTCAGTTACTGATTCGGAAGTAAATAATCTTTTTTCCATGTTTTTCTCCTTTTATAAGATTGTTTATCCTGCGGCGGCATATACCGCCAGTGACATACTCCTGACAGAGATATAAACTTTTGTCCCGCTTCAGGACCATTCAGCAAAACAAAAAAAGGTCCGCATAAGCGGACCCATATCTTACATAAATGAATCCTCTTATTGTTCGACTACTTCGCTCAGGTTGGCACCTTCCTTCTGCAAGGGGTTGCCGTGACTTCACAGATCCTATGTATCTCCATCACTCTGAATAAGAGAAATTATAACCTATTCACTTGTCTCATATACGATAACGCTTTTTTACTTGTTTGTCAATGGGTAACTCCGGAATTTATTTTACCAAATACCCACCATCCACCGGAATCACCGCACCGCTCACATAATCACTTGCATGGGAGGCCAAAAAGATAGCAGCTCCCTTCATATCATCACCGGTTCCCCAGCGGTGTGCCGGGATCCTCTCAGATATGGATGCAAACCTGGGATTCTCCGGGTCCATGAGCGCCTTGTTCATCTCAGTAGCCATATAGCCCGGCGCAATGGCATTCACATTGATCCCTCTTGCCAGCCAGTCATTGGTGAGTTCCTTGGTAAGCTGTGCCACACCGCCTTTTGACGCTGCATATGCCGGGATGGTCTGTCCGCCGAAGAAAGAATTCATGGATGCGATATTGATGATCTTGCCATATCCCTTTTTCAGCATCACCTTGGCCGCTTCCTGGCAGAGGATAAAGATACTGGTCAGGTTCACACGGATGACCTCATCCCACTCTTCCATGGGGAATTCCTCCGCGCTGTGGCGCCTCTGGATCCCGTGAGCCGTGAGGAGGATATCCACCTCACCGCCCAGCTTCTCCAAGCACTCACGGAATACACGGTAAATGTCCTGCCTGTCCCCCAGGTTTCCCTTGACGCCATGACATTTGAATCCCCGGTCCTTAAACTCCCCGGCCACCCGGTACACACTGTCAGAGGTTCCTACGATCACCACCTCGCAACCTGCCTCCATATATCCTTCTGCCATTCCATAGCCCAAGCCTCTGGTCCCGCCTGTCACGATCGCCTTTTTTCCGCTGATATCGAACAAATCCTGTGCATGCATCCTTTTACTCCATGTATCCGCCCTTCATAGGAGAGACGGCCCTTTCTGAAAAGATTTTTAATACGCCCTTCTCATATTTCACCGGCTTAGGCTGCCACTTACTTCTGCGCTCTTTTAAAACAGTCTCTATCTCTTCCGGAGTTTTCTTCTCCCCGGCGATCCCCACTATACGGAGCACACGGTTTGGAATATTTACCTCGATCAGGTCGCCCTCCTCAACCAGTGCAATGGGGCCGCCCTCCGCTGCTTCCGGGGAGATATGTCCGATAGCCGGTCCCTTGGATGCACCTGAAAATCTGCCGTCTGTGAGAAGGGCAATGGATGCACCCAGTTCTGCGTCAGACGCAATGGCTTCCGTGGTATAGAACATTTCCGGCATACCGCTTCCCTTTGGTCCCTCATAACGGATGATCACCGCATCTCCCGGTTTGATCTCATGGGTCAGCACCGCATGGATGGCATCCTCCTCACAGTCAAAGGGACGTGCTTTCAGAGTCGCCTCAAACATTTCCTTAGGCACCACGGTATGTTTTACCACTGCCCCTTCAGGCGCCAGGTTGCCATAGAGGATCGCAATACTTCCGTCTGTTCCGAATGGTTTGTCAAAGGGACGAATCACATCCTCTCTCTTCAGGCCTACCTGCTCCAGATATTTGTCACATTTATTATAAAATCCGTTCTTTTTCAGTTCTTCCAGGTTTTCGCCCAGAGTCTTGCCTGTGACGGTCATGACATCCAGATGGAGCATATCTTTGATCTCTTCCATGATCGTGGGAACGCCGCCTGCATAATAGAAGAACTGTGCAGGCCACTCTCCTGCGGGGCGGATATTCAGCAGATAATGCGCCCCCCTGTGCAGCCGGTCAAAGGTATCCCCGTCAATCTCTATGCCAAATTCTCTGGCGATGGCCGGAAGATGAAGCAGGGAGTTCGTGGAGCCGGAGATGGCAGCATGTACCATAATGGCATTCTCAAAGGATTTCATCGTCACGATCTTATCCGGTGTCAGGTCATGTTCTGCCAGCCACACGGACTGTTTCCCGGCCTCCCTGGCAACTGTGCGCAGGTCCTTGCTGGTAGCCGGCATAAGAGCGCTTCCCGGCAGCATCAGGCCCAGTGCCTCTGCCATGATCTGCATGGTGGAAGCTGTTCCCATAAAAGAGCAGGCACCGCAGGAAGGACAGGCATTCTGTTTGTAAAAAGTCAGTTTTTCCTGTGTGATCTCTCCGCGCTCGCACATGGCATTATACATACCGATCTGCTCCAGGGTCAGAAGGTCAGGACCTGCGTCCATGACACCGCCGGTCACGATAATGGACGGAATATTGACCCTTCCCACCCCCATCAGATGTGCAGGCATGCCCTTGTCACAGCTTGCCACAAAAACACCGCCGTCAAAAGGTGTAGCATTGGCATGGATCTCGATCATATTGGCGATCATATCTCTGGACGCCAGGGAATAGTTGATCCCGTCGTGGCCCTGGGCTTCCCCGTCACAGATATCTGTGGTGAAATACCTGGCGCCGTGTCCGCCTGCCTCTGCAACGCCTGCCCTTACCTCCTCCACAAGTTCCAGGAGGTGCCCGCTGCCGGGATGGCTGTCACCAAAGGTACTTTCAATCATAATCTGCGGTTTTGATAAATCCTCCAGTTTCCATCCGGTCCCCAGACGGAGCGGGTCTAATTCCGGTGCAATTTTTCTTAATTCCTGGCTTCTTAATTTCATAATCGTTCTCCTTTGATTAAATGGATCTAATGAATCGCTGCTTGATTTGGAATGGAATATTTCTAGCTTTCAAGACATCATACGTCGTATCTATTTGTATAGTACCACTTCTTTCCTCTGAGGTCAATAGGCCCGCTTATTTTATCCCTTTTGCTTATTTTTACCCTTTTATATTTATGCAGTTTTCACAAAAATACAGCCCCATAACCATCTGGGAAGGTCCCCTCCTGCAGTCCTTTCCGCACAACAAAAAATTCCGGGCTGACTAAAGCCCGGAAAGTCTTTCTATCTTATCCTGATTACTTGCCAGATGCTCTATCATGGCATCCTTTGCCGCCTGAGGACAGCGCTCCCTGATGGCATCCACGATCATCTGGTGGGTACGGACGGTTTCCTTTGTCAGGGAATAATCCGTAATGTTTATAAAAAGGGAAATACCCGTCTGGATCACAGGAATGATATTTGGCATGATCATGTTTTTGCTCATCTTTGCCAGCATTTCATGGAACTCAATATCCTTGTGCATATGAGGCTCCTCTTTATCACAAAGCTCCTTCACCTCATCCTCGATTCTCTGCAGTTCTTCTATTTCCTCAGATGTTGCCCGCTCCGCTGCCAATGCCGCAATCTCCGGCTCAATTATCATACGGACCTCACACAGATCAAGGCCAAGTCTTTTCTTGTCTTTCACAAAAGCAAATCCCAGGGGGTCATCCACCACCCCCGGCTTTTCACAGACAAAGGTTCCGCAGCCGCGGCGGATCTCCAGTATATTCCTGGAAACAAGAATCTTAACAGCCTCCCGTATGGTACCCCTTCCCACAGATAACTGCTGTGCCATATCAAATTCATTTGGCAGCTTATCACCGGCCTTCAGCTCCCTGTCCGCGATCAGGCTGATGATCTGCTCTGCCACTCTCTCCGGCAGTAGTTTTTTACTCTCATTCAACGACTCTAACATATATTTTTACCTCTTTGATCATTTAGTAACTCTTCGGTGCTCTCACAGTTCCCACATTGGCCAGGAGGCCAATCAGCTTGTATAACAGTTATGAACGGATATTTGCACATGTTTTTATATGCCCTGCACGGACACTGCTTGTCGAAGGTTTTCTGCATTTTTCAGCATTTGTCTACATATTATAGCACGTTCGTTTGAAGAAAGTCTACCTGGCACTGCATATAAATTAGATTCTTCCGGTAGGATGGTTATTGTTCAACCGTGTCCAGTAACACGCTTCGCGATGCACAGATATGGAGCATTCTGCCCCATATCGCACTGGCCGCCTCGGGATTTTCATGCTTCCAGCATGAAAACGCCTCCCGGTACAGTGGCCTGAGAACAGTAATGGCAGGATTCGTTGTTTCTCCTTTGTAATAAAAAATGCCGCCCGGAGGACATCTTCCTCCGGACGGCATCTATGGCATTATATGTTCACACTTACATCATAAGTCCCGGCAGGAAGCCCTGGAACAGAGAAAGTATGGATACAAATATCAGGATCGCCACGCCGGCAACAAAACCGCCGATACTCCATCCACGAATGGTATCCGTTACGGAGATCTTAAAGAACCGGCTGATCGCCCAGAATCCGGAGTCGTTCGGCAGTGAAAGGCCGATACCGCCTGCACAGATAGCGATCGCACACAGGATCGGGGATACACCGCCGGATGCAATCGTGCTGGACATAATAGCTGCTGTTGTCATAAGAGCAACCGTTGTGGAACCCTGTGCACAGCGGATGATCTGTGCGATCAGGAAACACAGTACCAAGATCGGGATGCTGAACTGTGACAGAGAACCTGCAACATAATCAGCGATACCGGTAGCCTGCAGAACTTTACCGAACGCTCCGCCTGCACCTGTGATCAGCAGGATCAAACCAACCTGGTCAGCAGCTTCTGTCATAATGTCCGTAGCTGTCTTTGTTATGTATTTTCTGGAGATGACAGCAGCGTAGATAACACCTGCCATCATAGCAAAGTTTTTGTTTCCGATAAATGTGACAAACGGAACGATCGCTGCATCTTTGCCAACTGCCAGCGGGACAAAGCTTCCCAGCAGAATCAGGATGATCGGAACGAGGAGGATAGAAAGTGCCTTTCCTGCGCTCATTTTTGCGCGTTCCTTTCCTTTTCCTTTGCCGCTCTTGGACATCTCTGCCTCTTCCTCATCCAGATCTTCAAAGGTGTAGAAGTGGTTGTTCTTCTGATCCTGTTTGTTCAGGATAGAACCATAAAAGATACCGCCCACGATCATTCCCACAAAAGCGGAAATCAATGCATAGAAGAAGAAAATACCAATCTCAATATTCAGCTCCTCAGCAACTGCCAGAGGCGGTGCTGTGGGGAGCACTAATGCGAAGGTACAAGTGGTAGCAACAGAGATCGCACAGGCAAATGTTACCATGGAAATCTTTGTTTTCTTGGAAAGTACGCGGAGCATGGGGGCAAACATGATGTAAACCACATCGCCGAACACCGGAATACCTGTGATAAAACCTGAAAGCGCAACAGCGATGGGGGATTTCTTCTCACCGAACGCACCTAAGATCTTATTGGAAATTGACTCGATACCGCCGGACTCAAACATGAATTTACCCAGCATTACACCAAGACCTGTTACCATACCGATACCGCCCAGTGTACCACCGAAACCGTCTGTAACGGTCTGTGCCACATCAGCCAGCGGCATATTTACCAGCACACCTGTGCCAAATGCAGTAAGCAGTAATGCCACAAAAGCATTCAGCTTAAATTTAATGATCAACAACAATAAAACGGCGATCGCCAGAATAAAAATACCTATCAGCAATGGCCCTGTTACCATTTCTCCTGAAAACATATACGTTTTCCTCCTTTTTCCCTTTTCCTGTTATCCTTGTCACTTCTTTTACAAGTAATAACACGTATGACCTCTCATCCATTCCATAATCCGACTATAACAAATCAGACGTCACACGTCAAGAGTAAATATAAATTATGTGAGATTATTATAAATTTTCAATAAACTTTTTGTGCATATTTTATACACACCCGCGCTTTATCGCAGTGCTAGCAGAAATACTCCGGGTATTTTTCAAGTATTTCCTGAAAGTGTCTCCGGTAAGTGCCCAGGTGCCTGTCATAAAAGTCTTTCAGATCAAAATCCACGGAGAGGCCCAGCAGCAGTATATGATATATATCTTTGTGCTCCTGATGTATGGCTGCAAGGTCCGTCTTATTCATGATCGCGTCCAGATAGCGCACTCTGTCATAGTGGGAGCTGACTTTTTTCATGGCATACCAGGTCTTCTGCTTCCCTGCCATTTCATAGATCAGATGATGAAATTCATCATCAAGTTTAAAGAACGGGTCTATTTTCTCCTCATTCTCCAGGGCCGCCTTTTGTCTGTCCAGGTTCTCCCTCAGGGCCATCATTCCCTCCTCCCGGAGATTACCCGCGATCTGGCGGATGATCTCTGGTTCTATCACAGACCTGAGAAAATACCCTTCCTTCAATATATCTATATGTATCATGGATACCCTGGAGCCGCTTTGAGGGAAAACGTCCACAAGAGATTCTTCCTTTAACATAATGATGGCTTCATGGATAGGTGTTCTGCTGATCCCCAGCAGTTCTGTCAGTTCCCCTTCATTTAATGTGGTCCCGGGCATGAGCTGCAGTGTCATAATATTACTCCGCAGCAGCCTGTAGGCATATTCCCGGTTGTTTTCCTTTGCTCGTTTTTCTGATATTTTCATCATCACGGTCCCCCTGTTATCTGTCTTCTGTATACTGAAGCGTAACACACCGCAAACATCTCGTCAACTTCTGCAGGGCGCAGGACAGAGGACGTCATACGTTTTGTGAATTCTATACAGAAATTCAATTTATATGTTGGCACTTTTTCATATTGTACTTTGCTTCTGCATTTGTTATAGTTATCCCAAGACAACTGATATATCAATTCATTCCATTCATCCATTCCATTTCGGCCGTTTTCTTAAACATTATGAAAACAGCAGCCGTCAATTAATATATCAGTTACGCCGCAAGACACGGGGCGTGTTCTCTATCAACTTTTTATTTTCCAAACAAAAGGAGTGT
The DNA here is from genome assembly GCA_002270465.1 of Blautia hominis. Lineage (GTDB taxonomy): Bacteria > Bacillota > Clostridia > Lachnospirales > Lachnospiraceae > Blautia > Blautia hominis. The sequence goes on along the minus strand of NQOF01000004.1, from coordinate 217,621 downwards.
TCTAATCAAATGAAAGCTATAAAAGTAATCGAACCATTCAAGGTTGAAATCGTCGATGTTCCAAAACCTGAGATCAAAAATAAAGATGATGTGATCGTACGCATTACGTCCGGCGGTATCTGCGGCTCTGACATCGGTATATATAACGGCACCAATTCACTGGCAACTTACCCGCGGCTGATTGGACATGAGTTCGGCGGTATTGTAACAGAGGTGGGTCAGGATGTAACTGCCGTAAAAGTAGGCGACAAGGTTGCCGTCGACCCGGTTGTGAGCTGCGGACACTGCTATGCCTGCAAGATCGGACGCCACAACGTATGCTCTACCCTGGAAGTTATGGGTGTTCACAGAGACGGCGGATTTGCAGAGTTCGTATGTGCTCCCGAATCCAATGTCCACAAATTCCACAAGGATTTTGACGAATCTTTCCTTGGTCTGGTTGAGCCATTCACCATCGGTGTGGAGATCAACAGAAGAGGGCAGATCACAAAGGGGGATAAAGTTCTCATCATGGGTTCCGGTCCTATCGGTATTGCCGCCATGCAGGTTGCCAAGAGAAACGGCGCTGAAGTCATCATGACAGACCTGGTGAAGGAACGTCTGGACAAAGCCCTTTCCATGGGTGCAGATGAAGTGGTCCTGGTATCCGAGGAGAATCTGGAGGAGCGCCTCCTGAAGTTTACAGACGGTGAAGGTATCCCGGTCATTGTGGATACGGTCTGCATTCCTTCTTCCTTTGAACAGAGTGTACAGCTGGCTTGCCCGGCAGGACGTATCGTGGTCCTGGGACTGAAAAACGTACCTTCCCAGATCACAATGGCTGACATCACCAAAAAGGAACTGACCATAGCCGGCTCCCGCCTGAACAACAACTGTTTCGATGAAGTCATCGCAGGCTTTGAGGACGGCTCTCTGCACCCGGAACAGCTCATGACAAAATCCTATAATTACAAGGATGTTATGGAAGCCCTGACTATGATCACAGAGCATCCCCAGGATGTGCTCAAGCTGGTCCTGAAATTTGAAGACTAGTACTGGACTAATCCCTTTGATGGAAAACAGGAGGAATCTATGAACGAGATATACCTGACAAACGAAACTTCCGGCATCTCTCCAGCTGAAGTGGAGAAATGCATGGATGAACTGCTGGCCCAGTATCCCGGACTGAAAAAAGTCCTGATCATACCGCCGGACTTCACCCGCTGCTACTCCTACGCCGGGGAACTGACCCAGGTCCTCTATAAAAAGCTCTCCCCCACCGCCACTGTACATGTAATGCCCGCCCTGGGCACCCACATGGCAATGGACAGGGAGGAAAAAGAAAAGATGTTCGGCAATGTCGTGCCGGAGGAAGCATTTTTAGTGCATCACTGGCAGACAGACACCGTCTCCATCGGAAAAGTACCGCAGGAAGTCATTGAGGAAATATCCGGCGGTCTGTATTCCACGGATATAGAAGTGGAAGTCAATGAAAAGCTCATAAACGGCGGGTACGACTTGATCCTCTCCATCGGTCAGGTGGTGCCCCACGAGGTTGTGGGCATGGCAAACTACAGCAAAAACATCTTTGTAGGTGTAGGCGGACGCCAGATGATCAATAAATCCCACATGCTCAGTGCCATATGCGGCATGGAGAAAGCCCTGGGTGTTGCGGACTCCCCCGCGCGGAAAGTCTTTGACTACGCCCAGCAGCATTTCCTGGACGGAAAACTTCCCCTGGTATATATCCAGACTGTCACCACTTTAAAGGATGAGGATATCTGCCTGAACGGACTTTACACCGGACCTTCCAGAAAACCCTTTGAGCTTGCAGTGGAGCTTTCCGGCAAACTGAACATCTGCCATGTGGAGCGCAGGGCAAAAAAACTTGTCACCTATCTGGACCCATATGAGCTGAAGACAACGTGGGTGGGGAACAAAGGTATCTACCGGACAAGAATGGCTGTGGCTGACGGCGGAGATTTGATCATCCTGGCTCCCGGCGTCAAAGCCTTCGGTGAAAATGAAGAGATGGACAACATGACCAGGACTTACGGTTATAAGGGACGTGACTATGTACTGAAGCTGTTCAATGAAGGGGCCTTTGAGAACAGGATCATGGCTGCCGCCCATCTGATCCAGGGCTCTTCTGACGGACGGTTCAACATCACTTACTGTACAAAGCCGGAGAATCTTTCAAAAGAAGAGATTGAAAGCGTTGGCTATCAGTGGATGGATTATGAGGACGCTGCGTCCCTGTACGATCCGGATACTCTTCATGACGGATGGAACACTCTGGAGAACGGGGAAGAAATCTATTTTGTAAAAACCCCTGCCTTAGGACTTTGGAAAGTGGATTGATACTGACAGCAGAAGGCGCCGTTTCCCATGAAACGGCGCCTTCTGCTGTAAAGTTCCTTTTAAAACCATATGGCTCTTACGATCATCCATAGGAGCAACAGCCATATCATAACGATAGGGATTGCAAAATACCAGCGCTTCGGCTTTCCGTCCTTCCACATTTCTGCGGACCGGGTACAGCTCCGCTGCCATACCTCCCTGGGTATCAGTTTAACGGTTAATACTATCATTGCAGGCAGCAAGATCACATCATCCAAATATCCAAGAACCGGTATGAAGTCCGGTATAAGATCAATTGGAGAGAGCGCATAACCCAAAGTGATACCAGCCGCCAGTTTTGCCAAAACAGGTGTGTCTTTATCTTTCAATGCTAAAAAGACTGCCGGTATATCAGACTTTAATTTTTTTGCCCTTTCTTTTAAGTCCATAGGCTTCTGCCTCCGTTACATCCAATCTCATGACCTTATCCGGATTTCTTTTGGTTCCCCAATTCACTTTTTATCATAAAGGTAGATACTGAAAAAGGAAACGATATCTCCATTCCACTGCATATCCATGTTACAGTGCTTTGCCATTTTAGCTGCGTCTATGCAGTAGGCGGACAGGCAGGAGAATCTTTTCTGCTCCTGGACACATGGCTCTCCTGCCGGCATCTTACATTCCTCACACATATTGCACGGTCCGCACATAACATACATGCCGTTATCATCCAGGCCGTTCTTTCTCAGCGCTTCCACAGTACGGAGCGTCATCCTGGTATGTATTTTTTTAATTTGTTTTGTCTCAGCATCATCAAATATATTATTTACCGGTGTTCTGGACTGGAAAACCACTGCTTTTTTATACTGCATGACCCGGTTCTCCATTTCCTCGGGAGTTCCGCAGTAGGGAGGACATCCATAATTATTTCCATAGTTCCCACATTCATTCTGCTCACAAAACATACGAAATTCATGTTCAAATTCCAAATCCTCTGTACTCATCACGGCCGCTTTTGCAAACCCCGCTTCCTCAGCTGCTGCAATCATATCCTCTTCCCGCATATTACTGATTCTCCCTTCTATAACCCTTTTGTCTGCCGGGCTCCAGCTAAAGAGCGCGGACATTTTCACTCCCCGTGCAGAGACTCGGCCATCTACGGCTCCCCCTGCATCTCCGCGGGGATTTTTTCTGATGCAAAAATAAAGCTGCTGTCAGACAGATATCCTACAGCAGCTTCACACACTATTTTTTTACCTGCAGGAGGCCCGTGGGCGAATTTGTTAGACCAAGCTCTATACATTTGGGGTGCGGAGGAATATATAGAAACAAATTCGTCTCCACTGACCCTCCTGCTTTTTTGGATGCATAAATTCCTCACACAGGTTCCTGTTTCGTTCACGTTCTAAGCAGGCATTCCATATCAAATATCATAATGGATGGAAAACTTTCGTCGGAAGTATCAACCTTTTACTTATCCAAGCAGGTTTCCTGACTCACAGATCTGCACTTAACGCTCCTTCTCATATAATCTCTTATACAATGGATCTTTGCGCTTCGCTCCCTGTTCACAGTGACCGGATCGTCCAGGACTTACACCTGATTCCCTTTTCACCAGGATTCTTTAAAAGAGGGCAAAACATAACCCTGGTGCACTTGGTAAGCTGATATGGAATTTATACACACATATACATTAGCATACTGCCGACTGAATGTCAACTATTTCTCTTTAAATCGCACGTTTTCAGCGTTTTTCTTTGTTTTACTGCATTTTCATCTAGTACAGCATTGCGTAAGTTTCGGTGATAGAGTGCCTGATATTTTCGTCAGTGCAAGGCGCCGAAGCGACGGCGTAGCGGTTCCTACGACTAGCTTCGGCAACGCGGCACTGGCGTAAATAGCGGGTGCTATATCACTGGAACTTATGCAACGCTGTACTAGTTACTTGATACTTTTAATTTCTCAGAATAATATATTCTTCCGTGTCCCTTCCTATACCTTAAAATGCAGTACTTGCTGCTGCATAAGTTATGAAGTGCCCCGAACATGATCTGCTGTTGCTTTAAAACCAGCCGTGCGTTACTCTTTGCCTGGTACGCTGTCCATATCTTTCTGCCATCCTCTGACCGCCTCTGCAATCTCGGGGTAATTATGCTCATCCTCTTGCTGTAAGATTTCCAGGCATTTTTTTCTTCCTCTTTCTGTTTCCTCCCAATCCAAAAGTCCCCAATGCCTCTGTTCCAGCAGACACGCTTCTAAAACAGCCCATAATACGCCGCTGCTGCTTCTTTTCCATTTATGGACTTTCTCAACAGCCTCCTGTTCCTGTATATGATCATCCAGTCTCATGATACGGCTGGTCAGCACATCCTCTGTCAGTCCAAACCTTCCCAGACGCCTAAGCGCGTCATGCTGTACGGAAGCGCCAACGCCGCTCTGCCTGAAGAGAGCCTCTTTCACAGCCCTTTTCACAACCCGTCCAATCAGTTCTCCTGCCTTGCTGTAGCTCCCTGTCTCCGTCAGATGAAGGGAGGCATCCATATCTGATACCAAGATCACACCATCCGTACCGGACCCGGTGGCAATCCCCCATGAGTATCTGCTGGAAATACACAACTCCTGGATTGCCGCCGCCTTTGCCTCTGTACAGGTGATCAATGCCTTTGCAAGTGCGCCATCTGCCAAATCGGCATGGATGAACAGCATAATATTGATGGTTCCCAACGTTTTGGATGAAACTTTTTCCCAGTATCCCCTCTCCTCACACCACTCAGTGGGATCTCCTGCCCGCGCCCCGTTTACTTCAATACCGCCTGTGACTATGGCTGTTACCGTAAGGCTGCAAAAGCTCTCTGATAGAAAAACTGCATTCCGCATACTTGCCGCAGTCATGATACCGGCAGAGGTGTCCGGATCAAGGCCGATGATTTCTTTTGACACATACTGCATGTGGCTCTCATAGGTCCCGCCCCGCAGAGAGATTTCTTTATTTCCTTCCTGCTTACCGTCAAAATTATAGACAGCAGTCAGATCCGTGCGCATCCCGCCGTTATGAGGAGCAGAGCTGAGTACCTTTTTTCTTCCGTTGAACCTGACGGCAATATAGCTTTCACCTTCCAGAAGAGTATCCTTACTTCCGGGCAGCGTCTGTTCTTTCTGGGGTTTATTTATATCCATATTCTTATACACCTCCGGGTAGTTACAATGGCCTCTACTTCTTTTGTACGCCGTGCACCACCAGTCTGACTGAGGCGTCACTGGTACAGGTTGCCAGGGTGACTATCTTATCAGAAGTCGTCACCGGCACGTCCAGTTTTTCTTCCGATGCGTCTATGACTGTCTGAAGAAACTGCCGGAACGCCTGCGCGTTTTCAAATTTGATTTGAAAAGCCATATCCTTCTTGGTTGCATTTGCATCGTGATAGGAAAAAATCTGATACTCCTTCCACCCGTCTTCTGTATAAATCCAGAAGCAGGGATTGTTCTTCACGATTCCCTCGTCACGTATCTTCTTCATGTTTCCGAACATGGAGCCGTCCTTCATGTTATGGCCGTAAATAAAAGTATTATCATCCTTAAGATCCTTATTTCCATACGCATCCAGAAAAATACTCCCCACTGCGTTTTTGTCCCCTGAGAAGGTGTGCTTGATATAATAGGAATTGTCACTGTCCTGCATAACAGGATAATTGATTCCCAGTACCGGATAATACAGCCATCCCACCGTATCCGGGTTCTCCTTCTGCAATGCCTTTAGATCCACCTGTACATCAGGCACCCCGGCCTCATCACCGGTTTCAGGGGCGGGCTTGTCTTCATTCCCATCCATACCGGCTGTCTTCTGCACCTGTTGGTACTCCTCACCTGCCCGCTCATACTGCTTCTGCAGGGATACCATATTAAAAATGCCATACAGGATGATACAGGCTGCACCCAGAATGACCACATTTAATATCCTGTTTTTCTTTTTTTTCCCGGCAGTGTCTGTTCTTTCCTCTGCCGCCGTATTTTCCTCCGGTTTTTTCTCTTCTTCTGCCATATCCTACTCCTCGATCAGACCATATTTTGTTTTGATTCTCTCCAGTTTTTCAATCATGGGCTTACTTGCTATCAGGAGAAACAGAACGGTTGCCGCTCCATGCACCATATCCACCGGCAACCCGGACATGTAAATCGCCAGAAGGTTCCTCTTAGTCAGGGCATAAGACGTCATAATAAGGGATGCGGGATTCATGATCCCGCCGTATATGAAAAGTGCCGCCCAAAAACCATAGATGCAAAGAGATATCTTCCTTGCCTTGAGCCATCCTTTCTGAAACAAAATACCTGCCAAAAATCCGATAATACCCATGGCAAACATCTGCCACGGCGTCCACGGTCCCTGCCCAAACAGCATATTAGAAGCCAGCATGGAAACTGCCCCTACCAGAAACCCGGACTCTGCACCAAAGCACACGGCTGAAATGATCACCACCGCCATGACGGGCTTAAAACCGGGGACCATGAAAAATGCCGCCCTGCCTGCCACCGCTATTGCCGACAGGACCGCTAAGATCAGCATTTCTCTTGCCTGCGGCTTTCTGCTCTCAAATGTCATAAAAAACGGTATCATGGAATAGACCACGATCACAAGACTCACAACAAGATACTTCCTGTCCTCAAAGAAATATATACCGATCCATATGGTAAGCGGGATCAGCAGTATGATCAAAAGTATAGCAGTTAGGGTTCTTTGCGGCAGCTTTCCCTTGTTTTTGGGAGCTGTCAGCAAATCCGTGTATTCCAACAAGTTATATCTGGCAGGTTCCTCTTCCCCTGTATCCTCCCAAAAATCCGTATCCACCGCTCCGTCGCTTTTTCCGTCCAGAAAAGCATCCAGAAAACGGTCAAGTTTTTCATCCTGAAGCATCTTGTCTCCCCCCGATACAATCCCTGATTCCGGCAGCCACGTCCTCCACTGTCACAGCTTCAGGGAAAAACTGCCGTGCCATGCGGTTCGCTGCTGTTGTGTAAAAATTGTTTCCCGCAAAAAATTCTTTTGCAGGCTTATCCGTAACCACATTTCCCTCAAAAAACAGACCCACCCGGTCCGCATACCGGGCACAGAACTCTACATCATGAGAAATCAGAAGGATAGTGACCCCATGCTGTGTGAGCTTTTTCAGTATCTCACCTAATTCCTTCTTATAATGATTGTCAATCCCCTTGGTAGGCTCATCCATGAGGAGGATCTTAGGGCGCAGGAGCAGCACTTTTGCAAGGGCCAGCCTCTGCTGCTCCCCTCCGCTCAGGTCATAGGGGTGGCGTTCCAGTAGGTGTTCCAATTTGGTCAGGGTTACAATTCCTTCTATAGCCTCCCTTTTTTTCATCTCTATGGGAAAAGCATCACTTTTTCTCTCCCTCTCCCCATCCAGCAGTTCATATAAATCGGCACGCACCGTTTTCTTCACAAAAAGGCTCTGCGGATTCTGTGGCATGACACCGAGAAAACCGTGATACAGTTCATTGTCAGTATATTTCTCTATATTTTTTCCTTCCAGCCAGATTTTGCCTCTGTAGGGATACCGTATACGGGCGATCAAATTCATGGTGGTGCTTTTTCCCGTTCCGTTTCCTCCCACCAACGCAAAGATTTCACCCTTTCTTACATCCAGGGATAATCCTTTCACAACATCCGGAAGTTCCCGCTCATACCTAAACCAGATATCCCGAAGGCGTATCTCCGGTATGTCCCGGCCTGCTGATGTATATACCTTCTTCCCGGATTTGTGCCTGTCCGCATCTCTGCCTATCCCCATTTCTGCCTGTCCGCATCTCTGCCTGTCCGCATCTCTGCCATCGGAAGCACCGGATCTGTCTCTTCCCTCTGATGCCCTGGCTGTATTTTTTCCCAATTCCTGTTCCAGCCACTTTCTTCCCTGCCGTACGGTCAGCGGACATTCCTGCCTGCTATCTGTACCCGCATACACCTGCATAGGTGTGGGCATGGAGAGGAACATATCATGTCCCAGCTCTTTCAGCCTGCTGCCAATCTCTGAGGGGGTACCGTCTGCGATCATGCTGCCGTTGTCCATGACATACACCTTATCCGCCCAGGGGATGACATCCTCCAGGCGGTGCTCCGTCAGAATAACCGTGGTTCCCACATCCCGGTTTATCTTCCTCACAGTCTCAAGAAAATCCGAAGCTGCTATAGGGTCCAACTGGGATGTGGGTTCATCCAAGATTAAAAGCTTGGGATGCATTGCCATAACAGAAGCCAGGTTCAGAAGCTGCTTCTGACCTCCGGAAAGTTCACTTACGTTTCGCAAAAACCAGGCCTGAATACCGAAATAAGACGCCATCTCAGCCACCCTCAGCCGGATCGTGGCGCTGTCATATCCAAGGCTCTCCAGACCAAAAGCCAGTTCGTGCCATACCTTGTCCGTAACGATCTGATTATCCGGGTTCTGCAGTACATAGCCAATCTCAGCGCTTTGGATTCTCTCATCCACATGCTCCAGCTCTGTGCCAAAGTACCGCATACTGCCGCTTTTCCTCCCATGGGAGGCAAGAACTGTTTTCAACTGCCTTAACAGCGTACTTTTCCCACATCCGCTTTTCCCGCACAGAACCACAAAGCTTCCTTCCTCAACTTCCATATTTACCCCGGCAAGCGCGGGTTCCTCCTGCTGGGGATACATAAAACTGAACTTTTCTATCTCAATGCAATTCACAGTCAAATCCTCCCTGCATTTCTTTTTCGCCGTACATATATTCTTCAAATGTCACTTCCTCATTGGAAAATGCAGACCGTTTTGTCTTCTCCTCCTCTTTCATGTACCAGGGAATATTTCTGTCCAGACACATCTTCTTCTCCAGCCTTTTAAACCGTACATCTTCCCACACTCCCAAAAGTACAGGAAAACTGCAGAAAAGAGCCCACGCCAGGTATGTAATGACACTCCAGGGTGTCAGAGGTATCCCGCCAATTTTAATCACCGGGTCATACTGTGCAAAAGAGAAGCCTATGTAAAATCCCAGAAAACTAACTCCCATCAGGCCGCCCAGGAATCCCGTAATGAAGGTATCCCTCCTGTCAAAATAATAGATGGAGAAAGCAGAGCGGCCCTTCAGCCCATATCCCCTGGCCCTCATGGAATCAGAGGTGTCAATGGCATTTTCCAGCGCCCATGTTATAAGAATAGACAATGTGGTGATGCCATAGCGGATTTTTTGAAGCAGCCTGCCATTGCTCATATCCCGTCCCACACATTTCTGTCCATTGCGTATCACTTTAAGATGGGCACTGAATTTGGGCACAAAGCGGAATACCATGGACAGTACCAGCGAAAGCGCAGGGATGACCCGTCCGAACAGATATACAAATTTATCCGTTGTCATCACCTCGTTATAACAGGTGAACCACAGGATGGCTATAAACAGCATGGAGGACAGCACAATACCATATACAATGGCCTCCAGTGTCACCGGCCCTGTTTTCAGGTAAAAAAGCGTGGTAACTCCATAGTGGTTAAATGCAGGATTGATAAATGCCACAATGATCATTGCCGGCAGCGTAAAAGTCAGGTTGAATTTCACCAGCGTTTTCCATCCTTTCAGGCGCAGCGCATACAGGGTAGCACCGAAAAAAGAAATGCCCAGCAGTACAGGATGGCTGAGAAACATGGTGACAAAAAGCACCGTGATAAAATAAAAGAAATTCACTGCAGGATGACAGGAGGAGAACGCATCCGCCCGCTTATTCATAATACTGATCCCCCACATCACGTCCCAGGTCGCAGGTGTAGCGCCATTCTATCACATCATTGTCACTTACCTCATACTGGGAACAGCCGTAGTTGGGATACCAGCCGTTTACACTGTACATCCAGCCTGACAGTTCACCGCAGTCAAATTCATAGAGCTGGTTGATCCCTTCTACATAATAGGAGCCGTAGGCTGGTGTATACTTTGCACTCATTTGAATTGAAGTATCTTTACATACCCTGTAGAGTACATCATATACTGTCTCACCCGGAGAGTACTCCACCTGGGACGAATATAGGATCCAGCCGTCGGAAGGCACAAAATCCGCCTTTGATGTTTCAAGGTTGTCCCAGTTGTTTAAAATGGTTGAACACTCAATTGATATGATGCATGTATGAGATGTTCCCTGGTTATCCGTGTTTTCATCAGGTGTTTCACCACTCGGGTTTTCTGTTGTCTGTCCCGATCCATTTATCTTATTCTCTGCGGTCGTATTATTTTTATCAGTACCTTTGGTCTTGTCTTTGTCCTCCCCATTATCTGTTTTGTCATCAGAAGTTTTATTTGAAACGTTATCCTCTTTACTCTTACCGGCAAGTACATAATAAGTGTCTCCCACTTCTAATGCCTTAAAAGAGAGCACGGTCAGCTCCTTATCTCCGACTCCTGAGCTTGTTTCTATCTCAACATCGCAGATTTTCTTTGCTTTGCCATCCACATATTTGCAGAGAATCGCTGTATCTGCATCCCATTTTTCATTCAAGGTAAGATTCAGGGATGCAGGTGCCACCAAGTTCATTTTTTCCAGTGTAATACCCAGTCCGTATGGGGCATTCCCCCCCGCCTTCTTTACCTCCTCTGTTTCATCATCAGGGAATGCGATCTTTAAGTTTTGTTCATCCGGATTTTTTATCTGCTTGCCTTCATAGGTCCATATGTAAGTAATACCTTTATCTCTATCTTTTCCGGAAAATTGGAATGTTCCGTCTTCACCTGATATTGTCTCTATTTGGGCAGCCGTAATAATACCGTCATCCGGTATTTGATTTATTTTTTCAAGACCCTTAACGGTTTTATCTTTTTTTTCTACGGTATCGCTCTTTTCAAGCTGTGTAATCTGGCTGCTATTTATTTTTTGGCTGCAGCCTCCGTTGACCAGTACTGCCAAAGCCAGTAAAAGGATCGGGAATATTTTATTTCTTCTTCTCATTTATTCTGCCTCCAACACAGCACCGAAAGGGAGAGTGCCTACAGACATTTTCTCCCTTTTCATGCTAATTTTTTTTCTTGAAGTACACACAAACACCGATCAATGAGGCACCGCAAGCTATACAGAGTATATAAGGCAATGTATTTTTGTTAAATACCTTGGCCAATCCTTGTCTGCTCTCACTTCCGCCGGCGCCGGCGGCGGCTTCTGCTGCACCATGAGCTGCTGTCGTTCCCGCATCACTGCCAGTTTCGGGCTCGTAAGTATCTCCGTTAAAACTCCAGGGTACCTCTTCCTTACCCTTTTTGGAATCACTTCCCTCGGTCTTCTTCTTGGCTGTGCTGCCACTGTCCGCTTTTTTCTTTCCGCTTCCGTCTGCTGTTTTACTGGTTGAGGACTGGGTGCCTCCCGTCTGCTTTGAGCTTACAGAACCGGATTCTGATGATACCTCCTCCTGCAGACCTGTTCCCTTGCCGTCACCGGTCCCGCCAGGCTCTACAACCAAATCTGACATATCGTAAAGGCTGGTCTTTTTATCCAGAAAGCGCCGGTAAGCTACCAAAGAATAGAACCCCTGCCCTGTTGCCAGTCCATCCACAGTCCCCGGTTCAGCACCTCCGTTATTTTCTGCTCCGGCCTTTACATGCATAAATCCGCTGTCCTTTATATGGTATGAGATCATATTTTCAACAATCCACTTTCCATTCTTTATAAACCTGGGGTCTGTCTGAGGATCAATACCCAATGCACTAAGCGCTGTAAGGATCTGAGCTCCCGATTCAGAGGTTTCCACATTCATGGTTGCAAATCCACCGCTGGATAGCTGCATACTGCCAAGATTGTCCAGTGCTTTATCAATCGCTTTTGTCACCTTGTCATATCCATCCTTCTTATAATAGGGTGCCAAAGCCTGCAGAGCCATACCCGTCATATCTGAGTCAGCTATTTTGCCGGTCAGCGTCCACCCGCCATCCTTTACCTGCGCATCCACGATATAATCTATCAGCTTCTGCTCCGTTGTCCGGTTAGAGATTCCGCTCACCTCCGGAATGGTATAATCCGGATGGCAGTTAAGTGCGATCAAAGCCCATATGGGACCATTACGGCCCTGTGATGTTACCTTATCGAAATCAGCAAGATACTCTAACAGATTATATCCTGCAACATCTCTGGCGTCCTTTCCTATAGCGGTCACTGTCAATATTGTTTTACTGTACTCAGAATATTTTTTTGTATCTGTAAGTTTCCCTTTCTTTTCAACAATATAATTTGCCAGATGGTTATAATATGTAGAAAAGTAACTGTCATCCAAATTTGATCCGTTGCGGGCAAGGGCAATAACATACCATTCACTTCCGATTGTTGGACTCTTATCTACCTTGAGAACATATTCTTGTGTCTCTGAAAGCACTTCCGCCAATGGCCGGGACAAGGCATTTGCCTTTGTTATAACCTTAACCTTTACAGTTGCCTTAACAGATGACTTATCTTTCACAGATGCGGATACGGCAGCTGTTCCTTCCTTTTTAGCTGTGATCACACCATTGCCGTCAACAGCCACAATAGAAGGATCTGAACTTTTCCACTCATAATCCACCTTACTGGTGGCATCAGATGGGATCTTTTCAGGATTTAATGTCTTACTGTTTCCTTTTGTGATCTGGATCTGATTTTCAAGACTTAAACCGGTAAGCGGAATCGGAACGTCAACCACTAAATACAGTCCGCTTGCTTTTACCTTGGTGGAAATTGTATCCTTCCTGCTATTGATCTCCGCTTTACATTTCTTCAAATTTCCATTCTGATAAGAGAACAGTATAGGATTTTCCATGGAAGACAGCTTATTTACCGTAAAAGTCAGTGTGATATTTTTTTCCTGTTCATAGCTTTTTCCGTCCCTGATATCTGTATAGGACAAATTCCATGCTACCTGGGGTTTTTCAGCGTTTTTATATTTTTTGCTGATTGCTTTTTCTGCTTTCTGTGTATCCTTGGTTATTTCGGCATTTGTTTTTATATACCAGTAGCTGTCTGCATTTACGCCATTATGGCTATGTATGCTGCTCCCTATCCGGTTTTTAACTTCCCCGATCTTTTCTGCTGTACTCTCTTCTATTGACAGCAAGTCTTTACATTCATCATAGACGTCTGCAGCTTTGAGAAAGTTTTCCGTCTCAGCCGATTCCAGATCCACTTCAGTAGTGATATCCATGATCTGCGCGGCATCCGTGATGAGCCGGGACAAGGCAGAAAGTGCCCATGTCAGCTGATCCTCTGCCCCTTCAAAAAGCTGCCCCTTCTGAGCATCGTCCAGCATATGATACTCTTCTGCAGCCTCCCTGATCAGGGCGGCTTCATCCAGCGTCAAATTTCCGGGCAGAGATGCCAGGATACTGTTCACTGTATGAACTTGTGCCTCCAGCTCTCTCATTCTTTTCACAGCGCTGTCCAGTTTATTTTTGAGAGAAGTATCTATCAAAGCCTTCTCCTCCGCCTTCAGCCCCGCATATGCAGCCTGTGCATCCTCCACTGATTTTCTGCTGTCCATGTTCAAGGCAGACAGGGATGGGATCTGCCCTATAAGACCTTCGGCGGTATATACATTTGCATATTTTTCCTGAAGTGTCCCCATCATAGTTACACATCGGTCCAGCTTTTGTTCCAGTTCTGTCCGGTGTTCGAGATAAGACTTTGCCTCTTCCGATAATGACTGAAATGCGCCAAACGCCTCCGCCACCTGAGCGGCATCCTGAATCGTTAAATCCCCGGCCTTCGGAAGTGCCTCAACAAGAGCCGCTGCCGCCTCTGCCATCTCCATAGCATTTCCCACCGTCACCTGACAGGATGCAGCTATCTGCGTTCCCGATTTTACAACCGTGATGACTGCATTTCCTGTGGAAACCGCTGTCACCAGTCCTTCCTGTGAAACCACAGCCACATTATCATCACTGCTGCTCCATTCCAGACAGAGCGCCTCTGTGGCATTGGACGGTGTGCCCGTCACGTTAAGCTGATAAGTCTGTTCCGCCTCAAAAAACAATGCTGTCTTATCCAACGCGATCGCTGTAAATGGCCTGGCTGTAACCGTGACTTTACATGAGGCGCTTACTCCGTTTTGTGTGGTTGCCGTTATGTCTGTTTCCCCGGGTGTATGAGGTGTAACGTTGCCTTTGTTATCAACACTGGCTATGGATTCGTCAGAAGTACTCCATACAACCTTCTTAAATAAAGTCTCCTCCGGATATATATCCGCTGTAAGCTGCACTGCCGGGTCATTGTCATACAAAGTCAGATCATTACTGGAGAGAACCACCCTTTCCGGCCATACCGTCTGTGTCTGAGGAAGATTTTTAAGCGCACTGTCCACTTCACTCTGGGAAGCATTCAGTTTCTGCATTACTGTCAGCGCTGTTTTATATGCCTCTTTCTCCTCCTCTCCTTGAAGCCAGGAGTCTGTATCCTGATTAATATATGCAATTTTTTTCAGCAGTTCTGACTTATCTGCCTTCTTGTAAATGGAACCATAGGCATTTGTTCCTTCTATATCAAGTCCGGTTCCATATAAGCTGAACTGTATCCGCACAACGTCTCCCGCCTGCAGTTTGTAGCCATTCATACTATATCCTGGAAACGTTTCATTAACGGAATACATCCATCCAGATGTTGTGGTACCTGCATTCTCGTCTGAATATGAAAACTCGGTAAGGTTGGGCTTATATTCATTTACTAAGCTGTCATCCAGCTTATATCCATCCTTCTTTGCCTTGTCTTTAATAACTTGGGGAACTCTCAGGGGCAGTCCATCCCCGTCAGCGTCGGAAATACCCTCCAGATACCAGCCATAAGAGCTGTCCTTCGTTACAATACAGGGGTATCCCTGGCCTTCCATATACCGTTCCAGAAGTGTGGACACCGTGTCACCGCTCTGCAGCGGCACCACGTCCGGCACCGTCACCCAGCCTTTGCCCAAAGCAAAACGCTCTACAGACAAAACCACGGAATTGGAAGCATCCCGGGCCATGACCGGCGCCGGAGTACCCAGCGCCAGTCCCAGACCAAAGAAGCATGCCATCAGGAAAGCCCATATTCTTTTAAATGTCATTTTCCTTCTGTTCATACGCTTCCTCTTTTCTTATCTGTTGTTTTCTCTCTTTTTTTTCAGGCATGCCAGAAGGATACAGCCGCCTGCCAATACCAGAAGGCTCATGGCATCCATATAATAAGCCAGCATATCCCCCGTCTTGGGCACACCGGTGCTTCCGCCTGTGGTGGTTGATTTATTTCCGCTTCCGGATGCATTATTGTTTGCATTTCCTGAGGTTGTTTTATTTCCGGTTCCCGAATTGCTGCCGTTTCCGCTACCATCCGTATTGTTATTTTTGTTGTCATCACCATTGTCTGTTTCAGACGATGATTTAACTTCTCCCACTGCAAATGCTGACAGACTTTTAACTGTAAATGTCAAGTCATTACCATCTGCCTTGCAGTCCAGATATTCTACGGTGCCATCTTCCAACAGGTGTGCAAGCACTATGGTCTTACCGGTAAGATCAGTCCCTGTGTGCACAACAAAGGTCAATCCTCCGTTTAAAGTGAAATCTTCTTTCGTTCCATCGGCAAGCACTCGGTATGCTCTTATTTCAAACACTTTCATTACAGAAGCTTTCTTATCTGTATCCAACTTTCCGCTGAGAGTTGTGTAGGCGCTGTCGGACTGTGCCACAGATTCCACATCGAGGATTACATCCCACGGAATGTTCCCTTTAAACGTGGCAAGACCATTCTCTGAAGATGCCTTTGTCTTAACCTGAGATATTTTACTCTTCAGGGCCTCCATATTCTCTAGGGCATCACTTGGTATAAGTGCCTGCTCAGCCGGAGTCAGAGCATCGTATGCATCCTGCGCTTTTTTTAGTGCTGTGATGATTTCTTCAGATGTAAGCTCGTATGCATCCTCATCCACAGCATCCGCTATCATTTTAAGTACGTTTTCTGCATTAGCCGCTGCTTTTTCATAATTCTGTACCAGCGCTTCCGCAGTTTCCCATGTGCCAATATTATTTACATATTCTTTTGCCTGCTCACTCAGGGCTTCATAAGCTTTATCAATCTCTATCAGTGCTGTCTTCACATCATCAAGATTATCGGCTGTCACTTCAGACGGCAGTTTTTCAATCATGGCATCCACCGCCGCCGCCTGGGTAAGGTCCTCATTTACCCGGTTGATCTGCTCTTTTATAACAGCCATTTTGTCAGCAAGTTTTGTACCGTCGTCCCAGACTATACTGTCAAGATACGTTTGTGCTTCTTCGTTTGCCTCATATTTTGTAAGCAGATCTCCGGCCTCTCCCAGGTTATATTTTGTAACCGGAAGTTCAAAAGCCCCAATCCGGGAAACAATGGGTGCCAGAACTTCTGCCACATATCCCTCATACTGCTCTGCAATCATATTTAATGCCATTAATTTTTCATATGCATCGGGATTTTCATTTTCAAATATTTTCTGCTGTGCAGCATCCATCTGCTGATATGTACTGACTGCATCAGCAATTGCTTGCAGGGTCTCCTCCGTAACCTGGATATCGGAGCCGTCCGGTTTTGTCCCTTCCAGCTCCTCCGGCAATGGAAGATTTTCGATTTTGCTCAGGAGATTATCTTTCGCCAGTGTCTCCAATTTCTTCTCGGCCTCCACAAGGAGATCATAATTGCTTACCTGTGCCCGAAGATCGTCTGAAGATAACTTATCATACAAACTGCGCACATTTCTCACAAACTCCTGATCCTCCAGTGTAACGTCATCCAAGTTTTCCAGCTTCGCAATGTTATCAATAACCTCTTTTACGGCTGCCGCATCTTTCTTTGCCTGGTCAAGTGCGGTATAGACGGTCTCCAGTTTCTCTGACAATTCCGGATTTACCATTGCTTTTTGGTCAGATGTAAGCAAATTGTAATTACTGTATGCCTCCAGAATCGCAGCTTCCTGTTCCGCTGTTATGTCATCGGGAGCAGGCAGTGCAGTGATCATATCTTCCACACTCTTAACTGCTTTCAGGTCTTTTATTGTTTTTTCTGCCTGTACAAGAGCGGATGCGTTATTAACCTTTGATCTCAAATCATCTGTCATTGCATCATAAGAAGTACGGATGCGCTCCACGGTGTCTGCGTCATTCAGCGTGATCTCGGCTGGCAGTTCTGCAATAGCAGACATTACATCATAAACCTTTCTGCTGTCCATCAGTATTTGGTACTTGTCCATAAATGCCTGTTCTTCTTTGAAAGCGGCATCTAAAGTGTTGTACGCACTTTCTGCCTCCTGGATGGACTGACCGCTTTCCAGTGTTATTTCTCCAATCGCATCCACCAAACCGGAGAAACCCAGATAAGCTTCTGCCTTTTTCAAAATATCCCGGTTCGTGACATAACCCTGAAGTTTTGCCTTCAATTCTGCATCATCACCGCCAAGGGAGGCATATGCATTTCCGGCTTCCTGAACAGCTTCTTTTGTTATGGTATTTAAGTCTTCCAGCTTGCTGATAGATTCGATCACGGCATCTATCTGCACAGATTCATCGTAGGTGCAGACCCTTACCTGAGGCTGTCCTACCAATGTGTGATCTATATCTGCGATAGCTTCATACAATGCATAATAATAACTTCCCAATCCCTGTGTATTGTCCGGATTTTGGTTTATAGCATCTGCTGCACTTTTGAGGGCCATATTTAATGCTTCTCGTTTTTGTTCATCTTTTATACTGCTTCCATCCTCGCCATAGCAATCCGAACCAATATCTATCAGAGTATTATATTTGTCAATGGTCAGTACATATCTTTTCCATACATTATCGCCATGCATGGTATCTCCCAGCCCTATGATTGCATCCTTTGCCCACATGGACTGCGTCTGGCTTATATCATACCAAAAAGATCCATCCTCCAACTGATATCTCTGGAGCGCCTTTAATGGTGTAATTGTATCGCTTACTGCAAAAACTTTTTCAATATCTATTCCTGCTGCTGCCATTCCTTCAAGTACACATCCGTGAGATATGGTATTCGCATACTTATACCAGAAGTTGTAAAACATTCCGGCTTCGTCTCCCTCGGTAATCAGTGTCGAACGGAATCCTTCTACCAGCGATGCCAGCTTTGTCGGGGACACCAAATCTGCCACAGCCCCCAATGCCCATGCACGCATGTCCAGATCAAAGGTATCTGAGGCAGCCAGTCCCACTACATCATTTACCAATCCATCCGGTATATTGGCGCCTGCTGCTCTCAGTCCCATTAATGCCCATATTGTATTTGCATAAGGCCCCGTCCAGTTCTTTTCCAAATGTTCAACCAGATTATTTCCCTTATCATCGTTATAATTATAGGGATTTTCACCCGTTATGATCAACTGGAGAATTGTCCTGGCATAATCCGTTGGCTGATTATATGTATTTTTGTTCACATCATTAACAGCCGCACCATCTAAATTATTATTTTCCTCTGTAGCTGTTGCACTTGCCATAAATATGGGCCAGGAACCAGCCAAATTCTTTTTATCCTTTTCCGGGCGGTCATACCAGCCTTCCAGTATATCTTTTGCCAGAGATTTTGTTTCATCTGATATAGAATAATATGGAAGTGTGCCATCCTGCTTTTGGTGAAGGAAAATATATAATGTTGAATTTAATCCATCTTCTGCAGTGACTTCCAGCCGGGTGATATCATCTGCATTTACCGTTACCGCGCTGCCTTCTATCTCCTCTCCATTTACGGTACAAGAGGCATTATCTGATATTTGTATATCTTCAAATGTCAGCGGACCATCGTCAGAATCAAGTTCAAGTATAAAGCTTTTTTCTCCGCTTTTTAGTTGTTCATCCAGGGAATCCACAGAACCGCCCTTTATAGCCAGAGAATTTAATACACATTCACTTGATTTACGCATTACCCTTATTTTATGTGTCTCTTTGCTTTTTCCATCCGGCGCCGTAACTTCAACTTTAATTATTTTATTTTCATTCTCATCTGTTTCAATACTGGGGTCCTCTAAATTAATCCCATAGTAATTACCGCATTCCCCCTTACCGTCGTCAAAATATCCGCCTTCGCTCTTCTCATTGCCAATGACATTTACCTGTGCTCCGGCAGATGAAGGAAGGATACCTAAAAGCAGCTTATTATTTTTTGACGTTTTAGGAATATTGAGAATATAATCACCCGTATCCTTATCTAAGGCTGCCTTATATTCTATGGGAAATACATAATTTTCCGGAAAAGATACCGGTTTTATTTCAGATATACTTGTATCACTGCTTTGTACTGTTTCCGTCTCCTCCCCATCCCAATAAAAGATGTAAGGTATATTAAGTACATATCTCTCTTTTAAATTATCTGATTTGTCTAACCCGGGTATGTTAATGTCTGTATCCAGGATTTTCATTACCGGAGGCATTGTGCTCCAATCTATATCCATGCCTATAGGCGGTACGCCTATCATAAATGACAGATTGACTACATTCAATCCTTTATGTGCCTGTATTGCCGGACTGCTATACTTTCCCTGATAAATATTGCTATTCACATCAAACCGCTGAAATGAACTGCCGTTTACAGAGATATAGTTATTTCCTATACCCATCCAATAAAAACAACTTTTTGTAATGGCACTAAAATTTATCGTCTCCATTTTGTTTTGCTGTCTGTTAACCACTATAGAAAAATCATTCACATTGTCCGGTATTACGGCATAATGATATTTACTGTCAGAGGTGTTTATCATCTCTGTGTCCCCTGACAGGATCTCTCCTGTCTCATTATTATTCACACCTACATATTCAACTAATATGGGAAACCCGGAATTTTCATCAAAAGATGTCTGCTTATCATCTAATACAGCAATATATTCATTTTCCTTCCCGTCCTGGCTCTCCGTTTTAATATCAAAATAAAATGCGCCCACTATTGCTGTTCCAAAGTACATCTGGCTATTACTCATAATATTAGAATACGTTATGGTAAAATGAGTCTTGCCATCCACCACTTTATTTTCTATTGTTTTATCTGAACTATGAAACATAGTACCGGCTTCATTATAAATATCTAACGAACTAAATACCTCAGAAACTTTATTCTCAGAATCTGTAAGAATACCTTCTATGATTACCTTATCCCCGCCGGAAAATCGCTGAAAACCTCCATCACCTACATATATACTTGAATTATCCTCAGATGGCTGTAATTCAATCTCTTGATTTCCTATTTTTATACTCATTTGTATCAGGCCTTTATCTTCTGCAGCATGTGCAGCCCATACATTGGTCACATCAAATCCAAACAGTGATATTAAAAATATAAAACTTAAAATTTTTAATATTTTTTTCATAATCTTCCTCCAGAATATATTCGTTCATCCAAAAACAGGACGGTATAAAAATACCGCCCTGTCCTCTAAAATAGCTTTTTATTTAGAAGCTGTTTTTGGATAATAATAGTTAGCATAGCTGAGTTTAACGCTGGAACCATCATTGTTAATAGTATTCTGGCTCATATAATTATTTTCATTCAAAGGTGTCTTTCCATCTTCACCAGAATATGTCCAGCCAACACCATAGTATGCTGCGTCTGATTCGTAAGCTGCCCCCTGATAAAACAGGTTCGATTCCCCAGTTCCGCCAATATACAGTCCATCTATTGCATTATATGTGATTGTTGGATCCTGCCAATCCGGCACCACCTTCCAGTATCCCTGGGTAATATTAAGATTTAATTTTGGTAAAGCTTCTTTTACAATTGTCTCAACATCTGTTCCAGGTGCCACATAAACTGTGGTTTTTCCAGACAGAGCAGGATGCGTACCGTCCGCTACTGCGTTCAATGTTACCGTTACCGAAACATCGGTATCAGCCGCAAATGCACTGATGCTCATCGACAGCACCATCACCATTGCCAATACAATACCTAAAAACCGTTTCATACCTTTTTTCATTTTGTTTCCTCCTTATGATATTTTTTGTTTTGCCTTCCGGCAGTATCTATCATAACAAGACTGGGCCCCCGCCTTGTCATAATCTATTAAGTTTTTAAAAAATGGCACAAAAAATACACGTCCGTCATGCCTTCGGACACTGCAAAATATAATTTCCGCTTCCATGTTTGTATTCTGACTTGGGTTCGTCCTACTAAAAGCGCCTTCCCAGGAAGTTTCCCAGTGGCATAAGTGCTTCTTTCGTCCCCCTCACAGCAGGGATGTTCTGCCCGGATTCTCACCGGATTCCTTTAAACAGGGTATTAAACCCTGACCACAGAAGTTATATGTATTTTTAATAGATACAGAAAGTGTACAAATGTAATGCCACACACTTTCTATAAAAAAATAAAACGCCTCCCCTCACTATACAGGAAGACGTCCTTCATTCATGATAGACATACCCGGACTGCTCCCTTGTATTAAACAGGTCAACAGCGGGTACTGACTTTGTATACAGCAGATTTTCATCTGTTCCGGAATTTCACCGGATTTCCCATTATTATTTTGACAATTAATTATCAAAATAAACTGTAATCTTTTTTCTGTATTCTCAACATGGCTTTATTCTATCTCATTTGGTATATTTTGTCAATATATCCGTAGGATTTTTTCATACTTTGTAAATATTGTGGTTGCTGTTCACAGGCCACTGTACCGGGAGGCGTTTTCCCAAAGGGATGCTGCGCGATGCGTAGCAGAATCCCGAGTTGGCCAGCGCCAAAATGCAATTCATTTCATTTTGTACCCTAAAGGAGAACTGTGCATCCCAAAGCGTGTTACTGTGCACAGAATTACCTTTTTAGTATACTATGAGCGGTAACATATTGTGTAACAGTTCAGGCAGGTCTGTACATTTACTGCGCTGACCGTATAATCATGCGGCGCCGGCAGACATGCAGTCCATCAATCATTCCCCGTATACTCTACCTGAACACCATACCGGGCTGCATAAGATTCCATTTTGCTTCCCCGGGGGCAGCGAATGATACAGTTCTTATTGGTCAGCCATTCCCCAATCTCTCTTGGATCGTGGCGAATCTCCAGCACCTTCAGATTATTACATCCGTGAAACGCCCACTTGCCGATTTTCTGTACAGAAGGTGGTATAAACACATATTCCAGCTTTTTGCATTTGAGAAATGCACTTTCGCCGATGTATTCCAGATGTTCCGGAAAATGGATGGCCTTAAATCCGCACTGATAAAATGCCTGGTCCTCTATCCTGTGAAGCCGCTTGGGGAATTCTATGGATTCCAGTGACTCACATTTATAGAAAGCCTGCTCCCCGATGGTCCACAGCATCTCCGGAAGCGTAACCTCCTTAAGTGCCCGACAGTTTGCAAATGTCATGGCCGGGAGTACCCGGCAGCTCCCCAGCGGGTCAAACAGGGCGCACTCCAGCCGCTTACACCCGCTAAAGACCCCCTTGCCCAGTTCCCTCAATGTTTTGGGCAGCTTTATCTCCCTCAGATTGCTGCAGTTGCCAAATGCATTCTTCCTGATCATACCTACTCTTGGCAGCTCTGCATACCTGAGAGCCGTACAGTTATAAAATGCCTCTGTGCCCACAACCCGGACAGCAGAAAGCTCTATATGCTTTATTTTTATATTATTTTTGAGAACATTTACCCCCAGCTCCTGGTAGCATACGGGTATCCTCATGTCTTCCTCCGCCGCCTGAATGGCAGTTTTTCGTTCCAGTACACTGTATTCCATTATCTTTCACTCCTGCTTTGCATATGTGACATTATAACATAGAGCGGGCGGTTTTTAATTGTCCAAATTGGTTATCTTAAAGGAAGATAGACAGACACCTTATTTCCATGGTATCTCTCAAATGTAAATCCCATCCTGTCCACGATCACATCATTTGCAGGCACCCATTTGTTAAATATGTATTTGCAGAGATATCTAACTGTCTCTGCCAGCTCTTTTTTGTCGGAATCCTGCTTTGTCTCAAATACAGCGTAATGCCGCCCCGGCATGGTCACCGGTATAAATCCCAGGGGTACGCAGGTCACTTTTTTCACAACAGGTCCCATCAGGTATGTTATCTCCTGACTGTCCGGAGGATGGTACCACATGGCTATGTGATCATCCTTAAAAGTCTCCATTTCGGCAAGAACGGCAGGGTCCGTCTCAGGAAATTCATGGTCCAGCCAATAGGCCACTTCCTCCAGCAGGTCTGTATCTGCTCCGCCCTCCGGAATCACGGATTTGCCCACCACCCGGATCTGTGGGGTATCCAGGAATGAAATACGGATCTTATTTCTGTCATACTCCGGTTCCGGCAGTACGTCCAGCCTTATATTATCCTGCTTTTTCAGCTCACTGGCAGGAAACCCAAACTCCTTTTTAAATGCTTTGGCAAATCCTGCTGCAGTCTCGAAACCATACAGCGGTGCAATATCTACGATCTGCCCCCCGTCCCCTATCCTTTTCGCTGCCTGTAAAAGCCGTCTTCTCCGGATATATTCACCCAGAGGCGTATCATAATACATGCGGAACAAATGACGGAAATGGTCTATGGAGTATCCAAACGCTTCCGCAAAATCTTCCTGCCTGTACTCCATCCCCAAATGGGCCTCTATATATGCCAGTATCTTGTCTTCCGTAAGCTTTTTCATATGTACCCTCACTCCCAAACGGCTCTTCACAACCGTATCTTTTCCCCAAAACGGCAAGCCCAGGCTGGAATATCTGTAAGCTTTTTCGACAAATTACGACAAAAATAGGATGTCGCACGTGCTGCACGGCATCCCATATTTTTCATTTGTTATCAGCCTACACGGAGCTGGAATTTCTGTATTTCCTTCTCACTGGACACCTTCTCGATCTCGGCTCCCAGATTTCTTAATTTCTCTTCAAAGCGCTCATATCCCCTCTGGATATAAACAATATCATCCACAATAGTAAGGCCATCCGCTGCCAACCCTGCAATAACAAGAGCTGCTCCTGCACGCAGATCGGGCGCACTCACCCTTGCACCGGTCAGCTTCTGTACCCCATCTATAATAGCTGTATTACTCTCCACCTTGATATTGGCCCCCATTCGGGACAGCTCATCCGCATATTTAAAACGGTTCTCAAAAATGGACTCTGTTACAATGCTTGTCCCCTCCGCCAGGGTCAGTGCCACTGTAAACTGGGGCTGCATGTCAGTGGGATAGCCGGGATAAGGCATAGTCTTAACATGGGTGCGTTTCAGGCGTTTGGAAGCCACAACGCGGACAGCGTCGTCAAACTCCTCCACCTCACATCCAATCTCTTCTAACTTGGCAGTGGTAGCCTCCAGATGCTTGGGAATCACGTTCTTCACCATGATATCCCCCATGGTCGCTGCTGCTGCGCACATGAAAGTACCCGCCTCAATCTGATCCGGGATGATGGAATAACTGGTGCCGTGAAGCTTCTCCACGCCTTTAATACGGATAACATCCGTACCGGCGCCTTTGATGTTGGCACCCATACTGTTCAAAAAGTTGGCTACATCCACCACGTGAGGCTCTCTGGCCGCGTTCTCAATGGTGGTATTGCCGTCTGCCATGGCTGCTGCCATCATGATATTGATGGTTGCGCCCACAGATACCATGTCCAGGAAGATATGCTTTCCTGTCAGCTTCTCCGCTTTGGCTACAACTGCGCCGTGCAGAATATCAACAGACGCACCAAGAGCCCGGAAACCCTTCAGATGCTGGTCAATGGGCCTGCTTCCGATGTTACAGCCTCCGGGAAGAGGAACTTCCGCTGTCTTGTATTTTCCCAGTAATGCGCCCAGCAGATAGTAGGACGCTCTGATCTTCTTGATATATTCATATTCCACACTGATGTTGGCTATGGTGGAACCTGTGATCTTCACCTCTGTGGGGCTGACCCGCTCAACAGATGCGCCGATCTCCCTGATTGCCTCTAATAAAACATTGATGTCACGTACGTCCGGTAAATTCTCGATGTAAACCATTTCGTCCGTCATGATTGCCGCCGCAAGGATGGCCAGTGCCGCATTCTTCGCGCCGCCGATCTCTACTTCGCCGACTAACGGGTTACCGCCTTTGATAACATATTGTTCCATATTCACACCTCTATATTTTATTTATGCTCCCCGCCGGTATACTCGGTACCAGAAAACATAATCTCGTCTTCAAATTTACATGTAACTGTTCAGTACCTTCACAGTTACGGGCTATGATCCGTGCAGAACCGCCTTTGGCGATAGGACCTTTACCCGGCTGCTGAACGTTTTCTTACGGTCAGTGCAGTAAATGCGCAGACCTGCTGAATAGTAACATTTACTTTATCTCTTCCCGAATAAAAGACAGACTTCCCGGCAGGTAATTTATTTGTCTTCCTGCTAAGATAGTCTACGACTTAAATATTATATTATAACAGATAAAGCAATTTGTAAACAAAAATTAATATTTTCATCTTTTCTTCATAAACCGACACTTTTTATTCTCTGTCACTGTTTCAGTCTCTCTACTATTTTCTGTAAAGTTTCCTCCACGTCCAGATTTTTCTCATCAACCGTGATATCCGCATATTTTTCGTACAATGGTATGCGTTCATCGTAAAGACCTCTCAGGTCCTGACCGTCCTTTAAGACAACGCCCCGCCCCTTCAAATTACAGAGACGTTTGTCAAGGGTATCATAATCCAGTTTCAAATATACAATCTGCCCTGTCCCGGACAGGTGCTGCATGGCCTGTTCACAGTACACCACGCTCCCTCCTGTGGCGATCACTGCTTTCTTTGCCTCCTCAGCAACCTGTATATTTGCCTTTTCCTCCGCTTTCAGGAATCCTTCCAGCCCGTCCTGGGCGATGATCTCACGGAGCAGCCGGTTCTCCCTTTCCTGGATCACCAGGTCCGCATCTATGAACTGATAGCCCAGTACCTTTGCCAGAATGACTCCCACTGTACTTTTGCCCACGCCGGGCATTCCGATCAATACTATGTTTCTTTTCATTTTCTGCTTTTCTTCTTTCTGCGCTTCTTAATACTGTAGCCAAAGGTGCCCAGCTTTTTCCCCAGACCATAGTATTCCCCGTGGGAATAAACTATGGGGTTTGCAAGAGCCAGGTTAAATTTCCCCTTCTCATCCATGTATTCTTTATCCACATGTACTGCCAGCACGTCTGCAAGGAACATGCTGTGGCTTCCGTACTCCGTAATTTCCTTCACCCGGCACTCTATGGAGACCGGAGATTCTTTTATCATAGGGGCACCCACATGGGAAGCCTCCTCCCTGGAAAGTCCGGTCATTTTGAACTTGTCCACGTCCTTTCCCGATCTTACCCCGCAGTAATCTGTGGCAAATGCCAGCTTTTCCGTGGTCAGATTTATGACAAACTCCCTGGTGCTGCAGAGCATTTTATAAGAATAACGCTCCGGCCTTACGGAGATGTATACCATGGGCGGATTGGTACAGACCGTCCCTGCCCATGCCACGGTGATAATATTGTCATGCCCTTCTTCATCCGCCACCGTCACCATGACAGCGGGGAGCGGATAAAGCATGTTTCCGGGCTTCCATTCTATTTTAGACATTTTGGTTCCTTTCTTCGTAACTATTCCGTAGGTCTGCGCATTCACTGCGCTGACCCTAAGAAAGTGTTCCACGGCCAAGCAAAAATCCCATCGCCAAAGGCGATTCTGCATGGATTTTTGCCTGTAACTGTGAAGGTACTGAACAGTTACCTTTCTTCAAAGGTTTTTATTCGCATTTTTCGAGTACGATCGGCACGCCCTCCTCAGGAGTCAGCTCCATGACATCCCCTTCGCTCTCGATCACAGTGCCCTGAAAACGCCATCTGCCCTTTGGCACAGCCACATTTCTGGAGGTCCTGCCTTTTTCACAGATAGGCGCCACTAAAATATCTTCCCCCAGCATAAACTGGTCATTCACTCTTTCATAACCGCCCTCCGGGAATTCATATGCCATATATCTGGCAACAGGCTCCCCCGTACGGGCCGCATGATGGGCCAGTTCCAGGATCTTTGGTGCGTAACGTTCTCTCAGTCTCACACTTTTCAGTATCTTGTCATAGCTTTCCTTCCCCAGCACCCTCCACGGCGCTGCAGAAAACTGCATGACAGGCAGAAGGCAGGCGATCTCACTGTGGCGGTTAAACAGCTCCTGGTCCAGATTCCCGCTGTTCTCCCGGAAATTCATATATTCCCCGCCTCCGATCATATCCGGACTTCCAAAAGGATGTCCCGTGATCCCCTGCATCAAAGTGTCAGGCACAAGTGCCCGGATACCCTCCTCCCCCCAATTGTGGGGCTTGTCACAGAGCCTCTGCATCAGAGCCATGCCCCCGGCCTTAAAGGCCATGCGCAGCTCATTAAAAACATATTTCTCCGCATAAGTACACCATAAGCGAGCCATCTCGTTAGGTGTGACACTCCCTGCGGTCATTATATCATCAGGATAATACAGCACATCCGCTCCGTCAAATTTAAAACCGTCCACGCCTATCTCCCTAAGGGCCTCCAACTGCTTGTCCAGCCATTCAACGGCAGCCGGGTTTGACAGATCCAGGGCAGCAGAATAACCGTTCCACCACTCTGTGATAAGAGGCTTCCCGTCCGGAACCTTGATCAGGATATCCATTTCTTTTGCTTGGCGGTACTGCAGGGTGTCCGGTGTGATATAAGGACAGATCCAAAGCATCACAGAGAATCCTTTGCTGTGAAGGGTTTTCAGCATCTCTTCGGCACGGGGGAACTTTTCTTTGCTGAATTCCCATTTTCCATAATAATCCGACCAGCCGTCATCAATCATCAGCACCCCTGCCGTCATCCCATTATCCAGAATACTGTCCGCATATTTTAGGATTGCCTCCTCATTCTGCCAAAAAGTAAGCTCTATCCAGGAGTTATAGACCGGATTCTTAAAGAATTCATCACTGGGTCCTTCTTTTCCGAACGGAAAGTGCTCCCTGCTGGCTGCCAGATATGCCCCTTTTAGGTTTACATAACCCTCCCGCAATTCCACATCCCGGTCAATTGCAATGTTTCCTCCCCCAAAATGAAGGAGAAAGCCCTCATCACACCAAAGATAACGGCCCTTTGTAGATACAAAAAAGGGCATTGCCTGATTCGTGCTGTCATTTCTGCGCAGATCGATATCCGCTTCACTGGAAGCGTCGTAGGGCTGCACATAAGAGCCGAACACATATCCGCCGTACCAGTATTCATTTTCCAATATTGAAAATACCATATTCTCCTCCTGACCACAGTACATTCCCAGTACTAATTATTCTGCTGCAGCGTACTGATAAGGGCAGGAATCAACTGTTTCTTCCTGGATACCACTCCCTGAAGAATATAGCCGCCCTCTTCCTCCTTCACGCCGAAAGCATCCTCCACCAGTTTTCCGCTTCCATCCCCGTAACATATGATCTCAGAGGATTCATCCAAAATATTGGTAAGCATGATAAATACCATCGTGATACCATTTTTGCCGCACTCTTTCTTCATAAACGGAATCAGGCGCTTTTTCAGATCCTGCAGCTCCTCCTCGTTCATAGAGCTTATCTGACCCACCCCGAAATTGGTATCATCCGCAGTAAATCGTTTAAAATCCTGATAGAAAATACCTTCCGTTGTCTTTCCCTTCAGGTTGCTTCCCGCTGTAAACATCTCTCTTGCAAACTCTTCTATATTGACGCCTGCAATAAGGGCCAGCGCCCCTGCTGCCATCTTATCCATATGCGTGCAGGTCGGAGAACGGAACATCAGCGTATCTGAGATAATAGCCGCGCAGAGAAGCCCTGCTATATTCGGCTGTATTTCCATAGCCTTTTCCGTATAGATCTGATACATGATCGTAGCGGTACACCCCACCGGCTGATTCCGGAACATAATAGGCGAAATCGTTTCCAGGGACCCCAATCTGTGGTGGTCAATGATTTCCAGAATATCTGCAGCGTCAATATTATCCACTGCCTGCGTCTTCTCATTATGGTCCACCAGGATCAGTTCCTTTTTCTTCATCCCCAGCAAATTCCTTCTGGAAACCGTTCCGATATACTTCCCATGCTTATTCACCACCGGGAATGCCCTGTGCCTGTTCTTAACCATCACATCCCTGATATCATCCGTAAAATCATCCGTCTGAAAAGTGATCAGATTATCCTTTTTCATAATATGTTTCACAGGAATACTCTGGTTGATCAGTCTTGCCACCGTAAAAGTATCCAGAGGCGAACGCACAATAACACAGTCATTCTTAAGTGCCGCATCCTTAATATTCTCCGCCACCTCAGCATTATTACAGACAACCACGCAGCTTACATTCTCACGGATCGCGCACAGATGGTCCTCATGCCTGTCTCCCAGGATCACCAGGTCATCCTCCTCCAGAAATTCCCCCAGTTTGTCCGGATGCGCAGCCCCGATAACCACCTTCCCCTTCACAAAATACCCATGAGGATTCCCTGTTACCACAGTCCCATCAACCGTATTGGCAATACTCCTGTACTGCGTTCTTGCATTTGACAAAAAATAGTTGTCATGGGCGTCCATATAAGACTTGGCAATATCCCCGGTAGTGATCAGTCCCTCAAGCTGTCCGTCCTCCTTTGTAATAGGCAGGGTCACGGCATTACTCTCCTTCATGATCGCCCAGGCATCTTTAATAGAAATACTGCTGGATACCCCGGGCGTCTCCCTGATCTCCATATCCTTCACCTGCGTACCCACATCTGCCAAATACCCCGGTGCCTCCATCCCAAAACGCTTCAGCACATACTCTGTCTCACTATTGATCTGTCCTGCCCGCTTTGCAAGATACCTTCTCCCATCACCCGAACGATTCTTAATATCCGCATAAGCGATCGCCGAGCAGATAGAATCCGTATCCGGATTTTTATGGCCCATTATATAGATCTTCCCTTGTTTTGCCATTCTCCGTTTCCTTTCCCTTACTTCTATATAATAATCACTTCATAACCGTTCCGTACCTTCACAGTTCCCGGCAAAAATCCATACACCTACGTCCCGGAGCATACCTACAGCCACATCCTCTCACACTCCGTTCCCCGAAATTCCCACCCGTCTGCAAAATACTACCCTACGACCAGCGCACCCAATGCCCCAATCTCCTGAACCGTTACATTATTTTCTACAAATCTTCCCACAACTATTCAGCCTTCCCACTTTCAGGAAACACTCTACCCTTATCCTAACACAACCATTCCATATCCTAACAGCCCCAAAAACCCCATACATCCTAGCCAACATCCTTCTCACTTGCCCGCAAAACACTACCTCACAACTACCACAATAAATACGCCACCCCACTGAATATTTACATCCTAACATACTTTTAAAAGAATATCAATTTCCCTCCCACTCCCCACCCAATTTTTCCTTTATCTTTTTTCCTTTATCTTTTTTCCTTTATCTTTTTTCCTTTATCTTTTTTTCCTTTATCTATTTTTCTTTATTTTTTTTCTTTTTTATCCCGTAGTGGGCAGAGAAAACCAGGAGAGGTATGGGAGAGGGCCGGGGGTGAGAACTGCCTGGGAGCGATGTTTCGTGGAGCGCCGCGGAGATCCACCTGCCCCATACACTTAATGAAGAGGCCTCTGCCGATGAATTTAGTGAATGGGAGCAGGTTAGCTCCGTGGCAGCGGAACGCATCGCTCCCAGGCAGTTCTCACCCCCGGCCCTCTCCCATACCTCTCCGTCCGCCTCTCCCGCCTCTCCCCGCTATTTTCTGCACACAATCATTGCAGCCCCTCCCCTTTCTGTGATATAATCGAAGGCAAAAGAATTTGCTAACCGACACAGGAGGGAAAAATCATGGCAGAAGAAATGAAAAACCAGGAAACTATGGACGACTTCGCAAAAGAGATCGACGCTTCTTTTGAAAGCTTCAGAGATGCAGATATGGACATCTGGGAAAAGCTGGAGAAAATGAAAGAGGACAAGACCGAATTTGACGTAACCATCGAAGGCATTGTAAAAGGCGGCGCTATCGCTTATGTGGAAGGCATCCGCGCTTTCATCCCCGTATCTAAACTGTCCCTGCAGTACGTGGAAGACCCGGAGGAGTTCCTGAAAAAGACTCTGACAGTCCGTGTCTTTGATGTAAACGAGGAGGAAAACAACCTGGTACTCTCTGCAAGGGAAGTCCTGAGAGAGAAAAGAGACGCTGAAAAACGTGAGAAGATCGCAGATATCAAAGTGGGTACAGTCCTGGACGGCACAGTTGAGACCCTGCAGAACTACGGCGCTTTCGTAGACCTGGGCGACGGTATCTCCGGCCTGGTCCACGTATCCCAGATCAGCCAGAAAAGAATCAAATCTCCAAAAGCCGTATTATCCGTAGGCGACAAAGTGACTGTAAAGGTGATCAAGAATGAAGACGGTAAAATCAGCCTCAGCATGAAAGCACTCCAGGAAGTTCCGGAGGAGAAAGATGAGTTTGAAGATATCGAGATCCCCAAAAGCGAAGAGCTGACAACAACACTTGGCTCCCTGTTTAAAAATATCAAACTGGATTAAGACAGGAGTACAGAACATTGAAAAAATTACTGAACCGCATTTTTGTGGACGGTTTAAGCGGCATGGCTTCCGGTCTTTTTGCCACGCTGATCATCGGCACCATCATCCAGCAGATCGGAAATCTCATTGGCGGAAACATCGGAACCCTGCTGTACCAGTTCGGCAAAATGGCTGCCGCCATGACAAGTGCCGGTATTGGTGTGGGTGTGGCATGCAGATTCAAAGAAGCGCCCCTGGTGGTTCTCTCTGCTGCCACCGCAGGCATGGTAGGCGGTTTTGCAGGCAAGATCACCGCAGGTGCCGTATTTGCTGAGGATGGCGCTGTGATCCTGTCCGGCCCGGGGGAACCTCTGGGTGCCTTTGTAGCCGCCTATGTAGCCATTGAACTGGCACGCCTGGTCGCTGGAAGGACCCGTCTGGATATTATCCTGGCGCCTCTGGTAGGCATCCTCTCCGGCTCCGCTGTGGGCATTCTGGTGGGACCGCCGATCAGCCGCATGATGACCCAGTTAGGCTCCCTGATCAACTGGGGAACCGAGCAGCAGCCACTTCTCATGGGCATTATTGTATCCGTCCTTATGGGAATGATACTGACGCTCCCCATAAGCTCCGCAGCCCTGGGTGTGATCTTGAATTTATCCGGCCTGGCAGCGGGTGCAGCTACCGTGGGATGCTGCTGCAACATGATAGGGTTTGCTGTGGCAAGCTTTAAGGAAAACGGAATTTCCGGCCTTTTAGCACAGGGGATCGGTACTTCCATGCTCCAGGTACCCAACATCGTAAGAAAACCGATCATCTGGCTGCCGGTTATTTTATCCAGCGCAATTCTGGGTCCAATCGGCACCATGGTATTTAAAATGACCAACAACGCCACCGGTTCCGGTATGGGGACCGCGGGTCTTGTAGGCCAGATCATGACCTGGCAGACCATGGTTCCCGCAGAGGGTGCTGTGCTCGTAATGGTAAAGATCATACTGCTCCATTTCCTGCTTCCTGGACTTTTGTCTCTGTTCTTCTGCAACTGTATGCGGAAGCTGAACTGGATCAAAACCGGAGATATGAAACTGGAAGTGTAAAATATTGACAGACCTATAAAATTTTCATTAACAATCGTCAAAATTGTGACAATCTGACGCTTTTGTGATATACTTGATAAAAGTGGGAATGTTCCCGCCGGCAGTGAAAAGCACCTGTAAATGCACTGCCGTGAATCACGAAAGAGGATGTGAAAAGAATGAGCAGCGCCCTTCATATTACCAATTACGAGGACGTAAACAGCTGGGAAACTCTGATGTTCCTGTACAATGCCGCACTGAAGGAAGTGGGGACCAAGATTGATATTCTGAATGAAGAATTTCAGCACATCCACCGTTATAATCCGATTGAACATGTAAAATCCAGGATCAAAACTCCTGAGAGTATTGTAAAGAAACTGAGGAAGAACGGATATGATTCCAATATTGAAAACATGGTCAAGTATGTAAACGATATTGCAGGTATCCGGATCATTTGTTCTTTCACTTCAGATATTTACCGCATAGCCGACATGATTGCAAAGCAGACTGACCTGAAGATACTTTCCCTGAAGGACTACATAAAGAATCCCAAGGAAAGCGGTTATCAGAGTTATCATATGATTGTAACCGTCCCCATCTTCCTGTCAGACGGTGTAGTGGAGACCAAGGTGGAAATACAGATCCGCACCATCGCCCAGGATTTCTGGGCAAGCCTGGAGCACAAGATTTATTATAAATTTGAAGGAAATGCCCCGGATTATATAAGCAGTGAATTACAGGAATGTGCTAAAATAGCATCTCAGCTTGACCGACGCATGCTTTCCCTGAACGAGGCAATTCAGAAATGCAGCACCGGTTATGAAAACGAATAGACGTCCCGGCCGGCTTACACAGAACTCCGGCTGTTAAACAGGTAAGAAAGAGAGGCCCCGAACCACAGAGTGATCTGTATGTTCGGGGCCTTTATCTATTGTCGTTATACGGATGGCCGGCTGCAGGCCTCCATGCTTTCTTAGCTGAACAGATCCTTAAAGAACTGGATGATCTTATCAAAGAAGCCCTGTACCTTTTCCTGGTTGATATCCAGCTTCAGTCCCAGGTCCTCAATCTTACCGTACAAGTCCTTAGCCTGCTCTTTCAGACTGTCTACATCCAAATCCAGACCCTTGATCTTCTCCATCAAATCTACGATAGCCTGTCTGTCCTCATCAGAAAGTTTGATCTCCATCTCGTTTGCAGCCTGGTCCACCACATCACCGATCTCATCCTCTGAAAGATTCTGGGCTTCCACTACTTTTTCCTTTACCGCGCCTACAAGCTGCTCTGCCTTTTCACTGTCACCCACATTTTCTGCAAGCTTTCCCGTGATGACCAGCTCATTGGTGGCTGTGTCCACATTTTCCTGTTCCACCTTCTCCCCGGTCATGTTCTCGTAGGATTTGATGGCACCTACCAAAGCGGCTGTTCCGGAAATCTTGAAGGGTCCTGCTACCACAATATCTGCATCCTTGATCCCGGCAGTTACCAGAGCGTTCTGGTACATGCCTGTGGTGCAGTAGGAAATGTTGTGGGTTGTTACTTTGATCCCGTTCCCATCCGTCTTGCCTTCAACCAATACGGAGGAAAGTGCCCTTGATCCGATCACACTTTTGTCCAGATAAGCGTCCAGATAGTCATGCTCATCCTGGTTGGTGATGGTGGCGACCGTATAATTTTTCAGGTCATCCTCTGTCACCCCCAAAAGCTCCAGCACAGTGGCACGCTCCTGTGCATTCAGATCCGCGCCTAACGATACATATGGTTTTTCCAGTTTGGCGTCCTCACGGTCTGCCAGTACACTGACAGGTGATGCCAGCAGCATGATCCCCGCCACCAGAAATGCAAGTCCTCTTTTCATCATGTTCATAACTCCTTTCTTATATCCCCTTGTAACACGCAGGATGTCCCTGCCTGCTATAAGGATAGCATAAATCGTCAAATCCTGCATCTAAAGTTTCTCTTAAAAATTTCCTAGGATTTTCCTAAGTTACTGTACACTCCGTGTCCAGTAACACGCTTCCCGATGCACAGATATGTAGCATTCTGCCCCATATCGCGCTGGCTGCCTCGGGATTTTCATGCTTTCGGCATGAAAACGCCTCCCGGTACAGTGGCCTGCGTACAGTAACTTTCCTGACATACTCTAAGACTGCGGTTTACTGCCCACCGTCCAATCCGGTATTTTCTCCAAGGGGATGCTGTGTGGTGCATATTGGAATATGGCTTTAATTTGTATAGTGGGTAAACAAATTACTTGCCCCAAGTATAGGAGAAGTGGTATGATTACCATAACAGTATTTACATTCGGCATTACGGAGGATTATTCATGGCAATCGCAAACCAAGAAATGATAAGAGACAACAACAGGCGGCAGGTCCTGGAATATATCGTAAACAATCCGCCCATCTCCCGTGCCGCTCTGGCTAAGGAGCTGCATCTGACAAAAGCAACCATATCCAACATTGTGCAGGAGCTGATGGACCAGAATCTGGTGGCTGAGATAGGGAGCGCCCAGACCGCCCTGGGCAGGAAGCCCATCCTTTTGGAATTCCAGAAAAAATGCGGTTATGTTTTTTCCATAGATGTCCATCCCCGTCAGATCATCACACTGACCGCTGACTTAAAGGGTGAAGACTGCCATTTGAAGGAATATCCCTTCCGGGAGGAGGATTGTCTGCTGGATCTGCTCCGCGGTATTATGAAAGAGGCCATTCCCCGGTGCAAGGATGCGCCTTATGGGATTGTCGGAGTATCCATCGGTATTTACGGTGTTGTGCGGGACAATGAGATCATTTTCACCCCCTACTACCCTCTCCCGGAGCCTTACCTGGGAAAAATACTGGCCGGGGAGTTTGGCATACCGGTACATGTGGAAAATGAATCCAATCTCTCCGTGCTGGGTGAGTCCGCGTTTCATTATAATTATAAGAATATGATCCATCTGAACATACACGATGGAGTCGGCATGGGTATCCTTATTGATGAGCAGCTCTACAAAGGCCGTGACGGCTACGCCGGAGAGTTCGGCCACACCATCCTGTTCCCCGACGGCAAACCCTGTCCCTGCGGCAATAACGGCTGTTTTGAGCTGTATGCTTCGGAGAGGGCTATCCTGAAAGAATATGCTGCGCGCACCCATCAGGACACCGTTACCATCGACAGCTTTCTCAGGGCATATCAGGATCGGAACGCAGATGCACTGGAGATGATGGATCTTTTTGTAAAATATATGTCTATCGGCATTAATAATATCATCAATACCTTCAATATTGACCTAATCGTGCTCAACAGTTCCTTTTCCAACTATATCCCTGATATTAATAAACGGATCGTGGCATACCTGGCTTCCCATCAAAACCGGGACTGCCGCATTATCCCCTCCAGACTGCAGGATACATCAGGACTTATGGGAGGGATACGGCTGTGTGCGGAGCGCTTTTTGGATATCAAACATTTGAAAATACGGGTTCCATTTAGTGACAATTTACGATAATTTTTTACATTCATAAAAGATTCGGTTTTCGTTCATGAATTCTTCACAAGTTAAACATGATTTGCACATATTTAGGGAATATACTTATATCATAAAAATAATTTAAATCAAACATTATTTTTATATTTTCTTTTTCATATGTCGGTCGCAAGACCGGCTCTCCTTCCTTTAATATTTATAGAAAAAGTCATCGCCCGGTTTGGATATGTCCGGGCGATGACTTTTGTTTTGGAAAAAATCATTCCACTGCAAAATGTGTTTTCAGTCTATCCTTTTGGGTCTGTTTTCTCCTTCCAACAGCCATATTTCTTTTTCTTTAAAACGAATTGGCAGTATAACAGATACAAATGTTATACTGCCAAAAATTCTGTTTTATTTACCTGTCAGACATTCTCACGTCTGCTCTTCAGCTCTTCCACATTGGCTTCCACCTTTTTCTTACTCAGCGGATACACAAACCATAAGAACAGAGCCACAACGAAAAAGCAGATAGCAGGTATCAGTGTGGAGGTTGTGTACAGGCCGTTGATCACGGACGCTGTCTGTACCTTAGCAAGCTGGTCGTACCCGATAATGGACAGTGCCCAGCCTCCTGCGCCTCCGGCCAGTGCCTGGCCCAGTTTTCTTGCAAAGGAATACACTGCGTAAACGGTACCGTCCTCCCTCTGCCCTGTCTTTACCTCCTGGTCATCTATAACGTCTGTGATATTGGCCCAAATCACGGTATTGAAGAATCCAAGTCCCAGCATACCCACATTGGCAAGTACAATGTAGACCACAACGTTCTGCACATGCATAAAATACAGGCCAAGGAAGATAACTCCTGCCAGGAGCACTCCTGCCGTGGATGCTTCTTTTTTCCCGAATCTGCGGCTGATGGGCACACTGAGCGGTGCAACCACCAGCAGCATAAGGGCTGTGTTCACTATGGTCACAATGGAGATCGCGCCTGCAGATCCAAAATATTCTGTGTATAGATAATTGTTCATGGCCTGTATAAGAAGCTGGCTCAGCAGAAGGAAAATAGCTGCCCCGATGATCCCCAGCAGTGCACGGCTCTTGAAAATAGCTGCAAAGGTCTGTCCCAATGTTACCTTTTTAGCATTCGGATCCGGCTCCACTTTTACACGCTCTGTGGTAAGCTTATAGCAAATGATATAGCAAAGGATTGCGCCTACCGCAAACACACCTGCAATGATAGTAAAAATGGACGTACTCCTGATGACCTGATTGCCGTCCGCATCCTTCACGTAGATCAGAAGCGGTGTCACCGTTCCGATAACCAGACCGGCCAGTGTAGCTCCCACAGTACGGAATGTGGAGAGGGCAGTCCTCTCATCCGGCTTCTCCGTAATAGCTGATGCCATAGAACCGTAAGGGATATTGATCGATGTATAAAACACACTGCCCCATAACAGGTATGTCACATACATATAAACAATCTTCAGTGTCATCGGCGCTCCTGCCATGCCGCCCTGGTACATCAAAAAGCTGGCAATAGCAACCGGACCGCACATCCTTCTCAGCCAGCAGCGGAACCTTCCGTCTCTGGAGGGCTTCACAGAGTCGACAATACGCCCCATGGTGATATCCGTAAAGGCATCCACTACCCTAGCCAGCAGAAACAGTGTTCCTACCATAGCGCCGCTGATCCCAAGTACCTTTGTATAAAATACCATTAGGAAGGAGCTGGCAAATATAAAGGTAAAATCATTTCCAAAGTCACCGAACATATAACCGATCTTATCCCGCATCCCAAATGGCCTTGCATTATTTTTCTCGTTCATGGTAATCTCCCTGTATTTTTTTCTTATCCTCAGGCAACTGTGCCTCGCGAAGCGTGTTACTGTTTACAGAACTGCTTTTTTTGCAGGGCTGTAAATAGTAACTCTCTGCTTAGTGCGGGCTATACTTACTTACTTTTATGGTCCAGCGGCAGGCTTTCCCAGCGCTCCTTAAAGTAAAAGGCTGCATCTTTTGGCTGTCTCTGTCTGGTGAAGATTCCCTTTTTGTTGCCGTTTACACGCATGATCCCCTCTGTGGTCTGGAAATCCGCAAAATTCCAAACCTGCTCACCTTTGATGAAATCATAGGAGTCAAATACTCTGTGGCACATTTCCAGATATTCTTTCTGGTATTCCTGGCTCCACATAACAGAAGGCAGTTTATGCTCCGCGGCATACGTGTCAGCTCCATATTCGGTGAAGATAAACGGTCTGTCCAGGTTCTTGCCGGCCCACTTGTCCATCTCTGCCCGGAATGCCGCCTCTGCGTCACACATCTCGTATCCGCCCATAAGATACCAGCCATAGTAACGGTTCATACTGATCACATCTGCCAGATGATAGCATTTGCAGGTATCCGGCAGGGAATTCATGATCAGCGCAAATGTTCTGGGACGCTTCTGCACATCCAGCTCATGAGCCCGCGCAAACACTTTCTCAAAATACGGCACCGCGGCCTCATCTGTGGTCTCAGGCTCGTTTAACAGGGACCAGGCAATGACACAGGCATGGTTCTTGTCCCTGGTTATCATCTCCTCCACTGCGTGCAGATGATTTTCCAGCAGTTCAGGGATGGTGTCTTTTGCAAAAAATGCCGTCTTCTTTCCGGTGGATGCCTCCATGAAGTTCATCAGACTCTCAAAAAGTCCCACAGCCGGAACCTCATCAATGACCAGGAAGCCTTCACGGTCTGCCATCTGGTAAATCTCATCACTGTATGGATAATGGGAGGTACGGAAGGAGTTGGCTCCGATCCATTTCATACATTCAAAGTCTCTCTTCATAACCCCAATATGAAATCCGCGGCCCACAATATCACTATCCTCGTGTTTTCCAAAACCTTTCAGATAAACAGGAGAACCGTTGATCAGAATATCTTTTCCCTTTACCTCCACAGTCCGGACGCCGATCTCCTCACTGTATTCATCCAACACTTCCTCTTCGTCCTTGATGCGCACCGTAAAGGTATAGAGATAGGCGTTTCTCACCTGCCATAGATGTGCATTTTCAATGTGGAGGATTCCCTCTTTTCCCTGGGAAACTGCCACTTCTCTGCCATCCTCATCATAAACCGTAACCTCCACCGGATGCTTTCCTGTGGTTACAACGCTGTAAGAAACCTCCGCATCTCTGCCGTTTATCCTGTGGTCCACTGTCAGGTCAAACACATATTCCTTTGGATATGCAACCAGCTTTACAGGGCGCTGCAATCCGGAATAGTTGAAAAAGTCAAAATACGGACTGTTCATTTTCTTTCCATTGCTGAGGACTTTTGTCTTACCGCAGGGGATGTTGGTCTCGCTCAGCTCATTGTTGATCTTGACAACAACCTTGTTTACTGCATTGTATCTGGCCACATTTGTAATGTCAGCCATAAAGGGAAGGAACCCGCCCACATGAGACGTCACATGAACACCGTTTAAATAAACCTCTGCTCTGTGGGTTGCACAGCCAAAGCGGATAGCTACATTTTTTCCTGCGTATTCTTCCGGAACAAATACATCTGTCTCATACCAAAGATCACCTGCATATTCCCTTGTATCTTTGTCTGTGTAAAAATCCTGAAAGCTGGCAGGCACGGGAATCAGGTCTGCCTGCGGGATTCCATCTGTCCACCCGTTTTCTGTTCCCTTTCCTTCCGGGTCCAGGCTAAATTTCCACATGCCATCCATGCTCACGGTTCTTCTGGATACGGACTGTTTTGGGTATAACATTGAATACTGTAACATTTCTTCTCCTCCTCGTTCCTTGTATGGCTAGATTCTAGCAGTTTTAAGCCAACATCATTCTTACATTTTTTTGCTTTATTCGCATTTTTTTATTTAGGACTTGAACATTTCAAAAAATTGTATGATAATAATTAAAAATAGTATGAGGGGGCAGATGTATGGCGTCGTATGACACTGTTTTGAATTTTTCCCGTAAAGTGTTAAAAAATTATAATTTCCAAACCTATATTTTAACGGAAGATGAACTTGACCATGTTGATCTGGATCTGGGACTGAGAAAGAAAATTGCGGCAGACAGTGATTCCAGGGATAACGCACTGCATTTTATCAGAAACAGTAAAGAGCATGTGATGTATTTTTCCAAAGATTGTTTTAACTGTCATCACACAGTGATGCGGCTGCCGGAGACGGAATCACCTGCCTTTTTTATAGCCGGGCCTTATCTGCAGCACAGAGCCGATAAAAAATTCATCCTGCAGATGCAGCAAAGATT
The DNA here is from genome assembly GCA_002270465.1 of Blautia hominis. Lineage (GTDB taxonomy): Bacteria > Bacillota > Clostridia > Lachnospirales > Lachnospiraceae > Blautia > Blautia hominis. The sequence continues at coordinate 177,036 of NQOF01000004.1, read as the reverse complement.
GTCCATCCCCACAGAGTTTTCCGGATTTTTGAAACAGTACTATGAACTGATCCCTTTCATTAACCACGCAGATGATGTGCGCACCATACTGCTTCTGCTGGCAGCGGAAATATTTGGCGGGGCTGAACATTTTTCTGTTGAATACTGTGATATGTTTATGGATGAGATTACAAAGGTTTACTATGGACAGGCACAGGTCAATCTGGAAAACCGGGAGCTGATCGAACAGCGGTACCGGTCAGAGCAGGAGATGATGCAGGCAGTGGCTTCAGGAAATTATAAAAAGATAGAACTGCTGGCAGCCGGGGAAATGACGGTCTCACTGGAGCAGAGGCTTTCCAACCGGATTCGGGACTCTAAGAATTATCTGATCATATTAAATACCCTCCTGCGGAAGGCTGCGGAGTATGGCGGGGTGCACCCGCTGTATCTGGATGAACTTTCTTCTAAGTATGCACGGGAGATTGAGACGATCACCAGTGAGGATGAGGACGGGAAGCTGAAACGGGAAATGATGCGGAAGTATTGTCTGCTGGTGAAGTCTCATTCTTTGAAGGGATATTCACCTATTATTCAGAATGTGATCAACCATATCTGCCTGTATTTGACCGATGATCTGAGTCTTAAAAGGCTGGCGGAGGAGTTTTCTATCAGCCCCAGTTATCTGTCTACACTGTTTAAGAAGGAAACGGGGAGTACGCTGACGGATTTTGTGAATAAGAAGAGGATTGAGAATGCGGTGCTCTTGCTGAATTCTACGGATTTGCAGATACAGAGTATTGCGGCGGCGTGCGGGGTGGCGGATCTGAATTATTTTACGCGGTTGTTTAAGAGGAATATGGGGAGGACGCCTAGTGAGTATCGGGAGATGATACATCAGAAGTAGGTGGCGAAAGGGACGGGGGAGGAGGGGAGATGTTTCAGATTCTCTTCGAGGTTCCGCGTCCCTCAGCTAACCTGCGGAAAGAACCGCACCCGATTGTTGGAGTTGGGGGCGGTTCTTTTTGGGGATGTTGACTATAGGAGGTCTAGGAGGCCTCGGATGTCTTGGATGATGTGGTCGGCGCCGGCGGCCTTGTAGGTTTGGGCGGCCTGGGTGAGACGGGCGGACTTGTCGGCTGGGGACAGGGCGTTGTATTCGGATTCGGTGAGGCCCAGGACGGAGCTGCCTTCCAGGATGCCTACGGAGAGCATGCCTGCGTTTTTGCCTTCTTTGATGTCAGCTACCGTGTCTCCTACTTTTATGATGCGGCGGACATCCATGAGGTGCATGGATTCCATGTTGCGGAAGATCATGTAGGGGTAGGGACGGCCGATGCCGCCTACATCATCGGGGCTGAACCAGAAGTCGGGAGCATAGCCTTGTTCTGCGGCTCTGGGGGCTACTATTTTCATCATTTGCTCTGTGTAGCCTGTAGTGGAGCCTATCTGCAGGCCCAGGCTCCGTAGTTTTTCTATGGTTTCAGGGACGTGGGGCTTGGGGGACGCAAAGTCCGGGAGGATCTCCAGGATGGCGGTCTCGCTGTGCTCGTACACTTCTTTTACGTCGTCCTCGGTCCAGGGGGTGCCGTGGATCTGGGTCCACAGATCTTTAATGCGCTCCATGGAAAGCATGGTGCGGATGTGGTCTATCTTGAGCATACCCATGGGGGCGCGTACCTCTTCTATTGTGGGGGTTATGCCAAACTCTTCAAAGGCTTTTATGAATGCCTGTACGGGAGCAAAGCTTCCGTAGTCTACTGTGGTTCCTGCCCAGTCGAATATGATCGCGTCAAATTTGTTCATTTTTTGTCTGCCTCCAGAAATTCTTTGATGATGTTGTAAAGGTTTTCCATGTCCTCATGGTAGATCTCGCCTATGTTTCCGATGCGGAAGGTGTCGGCATCTGTGACTTTGCCCGGGTAGATGGCATAGCCTCTCTCTTTGATGTACCGGTACATCTCCTGGAAGGAGAAGTGGCTTCCCTCCGGATAGAAGAAGGTAGTGATGATGGGACCCTGGTATCTGCCTTCTATGTAGGGCCGGATTCCCAGCTCCTGTAGTTTTTCAATGAGGTATTTGTTGTTCTCTGCGTAGCGTTTGGAACGGGCCGGGATGCCGCCCTCCTCCTCCAGTTCCTCCAGGGCCTTCGCAAAGGCCAGAACTACGTGGGTGGGGGATGTGAAACGCCATTTACCGTCTTTGTTCATGGTCAGCCACTGGTCGTACAGGTCCAGGGACAGGCTTCTGGCTTTTCCGCTGCTGTCCATGAGTTTGTCTGTTCTGCAGATGATGAAGGAAAATCCGGGAACACCCTGGATGCATTTGTTTGCACTGCTGATCAGGAAGTCTATACCCCATTTGGCTGCCGGGATATCTACGCCGCCGAAGCTGGACATGGCATCCACGATGAAGGTCCTGCCCATCTCTTTTACAACTTTTGCAACTGACTCTATGTCGTTGAGGATACCGGATGTTGTCTCGCTGTGTACCATGGATACATGTGTGATCTCCGGGTCCTCTTTCATGATCTTTTTAATAATCTTTGCGGAGGGGACTTTGTCGTACTCCTCGCGGTAAAGTACATAGGGGATGCCTGCATGTGCGGCAATGTCGGCCATTCTCTCCCCATAGGCGCCGTTTGCTGCAATGAGGAGTTTGTCGCTTTTGCCGATCACGCTGGTGATGACAGACTCCACGCCAAAGGTTCCGCTGCCCTGCATGAGGACAACTGTGTATTCCGGCTCGGATACATGGGCCAGCTTCAGAAGCTGGCTGCGGATTTTCAGGGTGATCTTTTTGTAGTCATCATCCCATGTGCAGTGGTCAAAAAGCATCTCTTTTTTAACGGTGTCTGTTGTGGTCAATGGGCCTGGGGTTAATAATTTATAGTTTAGCATTTTCATTTCTCCTGTGTTTTTATTTGTATTGGTGTGGCTGCTTATTTACATTCCTCTGAAAGCTCCTGATGGCGTTCCAGAAGGGATACGGTTAACTTCTCTGAGAAAACTTTCGGATAGGTGGACACATTTTCCGGGTCGGCTTCCTCGCCCTGATAGATTGGGTTTGGATATGTCTTGATCAGCTCGCTTCTTCCCTTTTCCACGATACACTGGGCCATTTCCATAGCCAGGGGATTGGCGTCTTTCTTGTCGACCACTGCAACGGACTCTGTGAGGGAGAAATTGCCCTCTTTTGGGTCCACATAGTCTACGGGAAGGCCGTCCTTTTTGTCGGCAACTGCCTGGTGGCGGAGACCGAATCCAACGGCAACCTCACCGGCACGGATCTTTTTCAGTGGCGCGGAGCCTGAACTTTCGATGTGTGCGCCGGCATTTTCATAGATGCCTTTCAGAACGTCCTTGGCGCCGTCCTCCCCGTATTCGCTGACAAGGGCCTGCATGAGAAGCCATGCTGTGGATGAACTTTTGATGTCTGTCACAGACAGCAGGTCTTTGTATTCCGGCTTTGTCAGGTCTTTGAGGCTTTCAGGCCTGTCCAGCTTATTTTCACTGAGCATCTCCGTGTTCAGAAGAATCGCTCCCTCCTGGGAGGTGATAGGCGCATAGAATGCGGGGAATTCTGTGAGGGTGTCATAGTCAAAGGTCAGATCTTGGAACATGTTGTTCTGCTCCTGGGCACTGTCCAGGTAAAAGGAACTCATGGTCACCATGTCTGCCTCAATGTTTTTTCCCTCTGCCAGCAGTTTGCCCCCCAGTTCGGAGGTGCCGAAGGTCTGGAACAGATATTTTCCCTCGTAGCCGTTTGCGTCCAGGGTCTCTTTCATGGCTTCCACAGCCTCATCATCTGCGTTTGAATAGATGACTACCTGTTTCTCACTGCCTGAGCCGCATCCGGCAAGAATGGATGCCCCCAGGGCTGCTGTCATTATAAATGCTGTTACTTTTTTCATTTTCATATTTTCTGTACTCCTCTTTTCTTTTTTAATATGGATAAGTCCAGGATCTTTCCCGGATGAAATTCCCTCTGGGACAGATATCCCACAAGTCCCTTTACCAGCAGATTCGTTGCCAGGATCAGCAGGGACAGGACGAATATTTCATTGAATCTGGTATAATACTGAAGTTCCTTTATCTTGGTGGTGATGACCATGGTCCTGGCACCGGCAATGAAGATGACGGCGCTGACTGTCACCATGGCGTTGACGAAGTAATAGCTGAACACTTCCAGGATAGTGGAGCGCATGTTGGGCGTCACGATCCTGAAGATGGTCTTTGCCCAGGAGTCCCCCATGAGAAGGGCAGTTGTCTCCCAGGAACTGTTCAGCTTCTCCAGGGAATTCTTCATCATCAGATATGGTGTGGAGAAAAAATGCACCACATTGCACAGGATGATCAGAGCAAAGGTGTTCTGCAGCGGTGTGCCCGTAAAAATGAGAAGAAAGGCAATACCGATCACCATACCCGGGATGGTGTTAGTCACCAGCGCGATGCTCTCAATGATCCCCTTCCATTTCCTGCCCAGCTGGCTTCTGGCTGTGGCAAGTGCCGCACCGTAAGTGGTGATAAGCCCCGCAAGGGCTGTCAGCACTGCCATAAACAGTGAATTTTTGTAAACCCCCAGCAGACTGCTGTCCCGGAACACTTCTGTCACATGCGACAGGGTGAAATTGGTTCGGTACGGCCATTCCTCCACAAAGGGAACCACAAGGATCACAGCAAACACGGAGAGGATCACAAGCAGGATCACGCTGCTGGACAGGCCGCAGAAGTAATCTCTCTTCCTGTTTTTTCTTATTTCTATGGTGGAAATTTTGTTGTATCGGACATTGTAGCGTTCCAGCCAGTGAAGCAGGGAGATACTCAGCACAGAGGGAAGGAGCATCATCATTGCCACCACGGCTCCATTCTGGAAATTGGGTATACTGCCCAGCATCTCGTTATAGAGAACGGTTGCCACAACCTCAAATTTTCCGCCCACTGATGCAGGGATCCCGTAATCTGTGAAGCACAGGAAAAAGCACTGTACCATGGAGGCCGCAAGGGTGCCCAGAAGAGGGCGTACCACGGTTCCCATAAAGGTGGCGAAGGGCTTATCTCCCATGACTCTGGACACCACCATAAACTTCTTATCTATGTAGCTCATAGTGTTCAGAATAAGCAGGAAGGAAACGGGAAGGGTATAGATCACATACCCCAGAAGCAGACCGTTAAACCCATATATCTCAAAAATCTGACGTCCGAAAAGTCTAGTCAGAAGTCCCTGTTTACCAAAGGAATAAATGATCGCAAACCCGTAAGTAATTGTGGGAAGCAGCATAGGCAGCACAGCCAGGGTACGGATCAGTTTTTTTGTCCTCTTTTTCAGGTTTGTATAGTGGATGGTATAAGCCAGGAAAAAAGCCAGCAGAGTGGCCAGAAGCGCGCTGCAGACCGAGATCCACAGACTGTTCAGGAGCGCCCTGCCGAATCCTTTTCCTGTCAGCACGGTTATGTAATTCTCCACGGACAGCCCAGCTGCCCCTTCAAAGGACTTTCCCAGAAGTCTCAGTATGGGGACCGCAAGGAAGACCAGAAACAGGAGGACCACCAGCACATAGATTACTTTTATTTCCTTTTCGTTTCTTTTTATCATATGTTTACACCACCTGCAGGCTCACCTGCTTATCCTGACGGAACAGCATAAAAATATTGTTTTTCTTGATCTCAAGCTGGTTCAGGATAAACTCTTTTACAAAGAGATTCTGCGGGGAAGTGATGATCTCTTCCGGGCATCCGTACTGGGAAATGGTTCCCTTGTTCACGATCAGCACCTTATCGGACAAAGTCAGCGCTTCCTCGGGATCGTGGGTGACGATGATGGTAGTCAGGTGGAATTCCCTGGCGATCTCTTTTATTTTTTCTTTGATAGATTCTTTAATGACTCCGTCAAGGGCACTCAGAGGCTCATCCAGAAGGAGTATCTTAGGCTTCATTACCATGGTCCTGGCAAGAGCCACACGCTGTTTCTGACCCCCGGAGAGCTGTTCTATTTTTTTATCCAAGTGTTCTTCCAGTCCCAGAAGGCGGACGAATTCCTGTACTTCCTTATCGCTGGAAATATTCGGTTTATTTCTGAGGCCATAGGTAATATTTTCATATACATTTAAATTGGGAAACAGGGCATAATCCTGAAATACAATGTTAAATCCACGTTCCTCCATGGGTACGTTTGTGATATCTCTTTCATTGAATATGATCTTTCCTTCATCTAAATCAGTAATGCCAAGTATAAGATTCAAAAGTGTTGTTTTTCCGCATCCGGACGGGCCCAGGATAGAGACGATCTCTCCCTCCTCGATACAAAGATTGATATTCTGCAAAATAGTGACTCCGTCATAGGATTTTTTTACATTCTGAAGTTCTAACATGAAATGTATTCTCCTTTCCTTTCATGTACAGCAAAGCTGCTTACAAAGCTTATTAAATGTTACTGTTCACTCCGTGTCCAGTAACACGCTTCGCGATGCACAGATATGGAGCATTCCGCCCCATATTGCGCTGCCTGCCTCGGGATCTTCATGCTTCCGCATGAAAACGCCTCCCGGTACAGTGACCTGTGAACTGTAACTATTAAACTGCATTTTTACCTTTTCATCCATCCTGTTTTCGTAAGCTCTTGGTTAAATGCCTGTAAAACGGCTGCCGGTTCCGCTGTTTTACAAAAACTCTCAGCAGATTTAACAATGGACGGATAGAACCCTTTCCTATATAGATGTAAGATTGGGATGTAAAATGAAAAAACAGGAGGGACCTATTATATGAAAAAAATATTCGTCCTGGACACCAATGTGCTGATCCAGTCACCGGATGCTCTGGACTGTTTTGAAGATAACCAGCTTGTACTGCCCCTTGCGGTTCTGGAGGAGCTGGATGGATTAAAAAAAGCTGACGGGGAAAAAGGCGCCCACGCAAGAGAAGCCATAAGACGCCTGGAGAATCTGCGGCTGCAGGGAAACCTTCTGGAAGGTTCACCCCTGAAAAATGGCGGGACGGTGCGGGTGGAAGCCAACTGTGTCCATGTGGAACTTCCGGAAAGCCTTCCGGATGACAAAATGGATAACCGGATCTTAAAAGTCTGCCGACACCTTATGGACGGAAGACTTCCTGTGGTACTAGTCACAAAAGACATCCTTCTTAGGATGAAGGCACAGATACTGGGCATCCGGGCTGAAGATTTTCTGCAGGAACAGGTTTCATCCAGGGAAGGCCAATACACAGGAAGATGTGAGTGTTTTGTACCGGAGGAAACTTTTAAGACTTTTAAAAAGAAGGGAATCCCACTGGATGCTGTATACCTGACAGACGCACAGGGAAAATCTTTCCCGCCCGAACTGTGGGAGAATCAGTTTGTACTGCTGAAAGCTGACCAGTCTTTGAGAAAGACGCATCTCGGAAGGGTCTGTCAGGAAAAGATCGTACCTCTTGCCTACAAAAAAAGCCGCCCATACGGAGTAGAACCGCGAAATGCCGGACAATATTTTCTTCAGGAAGCTCTTATGATGCCTCCTGATAAAATCCCACTGGTGATCGTCAAGGGGATGGCAGGAACAGCAAAGACTTTTTACTCTCTGGCAGCAGGGCTTGAAAAGGTTTTGAACAGCACCACCAAAGAGTACCGCCGCATATTGATCAGCCGCCCCAATGCACAGTTTGACTCCGATATCGGCTTCCTCCCCGGCGATGAACAGGAAAAAATATCTCCGCTCATGCGTCCTGTCATTGACAATCTGGAACAGCTTATTGACTCCAATGAGGAGGAACGGTATAAGAACGAAGCGGAGCTTCAAGGTAAGATTGATGAGATTTTTGAGAGAGGGATCATTCAGGCAGAGGCTCTGAATTTCATAAGAGGACGCTCCTTTGTAAACACCTGGCTCATTATAGATGAAGCCCAGAACATGACACCGAATCAGGTGAAAGGCATTATCACCCGGGCCGGAAAGGGAACTAAGATCATCCTGCTTGGTGACCCAGGCCAAATAGACCGGCCATTTCTGGACGAGAGGACCAATGGCCTTTGTTATGCATCAGAATATATGAAAGGAAGCCCGCTCTGCTGTCAGGTCACACTCACAGCAGAAGAATGCGAACGTTCTGACCTGGCTATGGACGCTGTCAGAAGGCTGTAAACAAAGAATATGAATGAAAGTATTTATAAAGAACTGAAGAACTCAGAGGAAGTGAAAGCGTATATGGAACAGGGCAACCACAGCCTTGGGGTCCTGGGCTTCACGGAGCACTCCTGCAGGCACGCCATTAAGGTTGCTGAGACAGCAGGAAAGATACTGAAAAAGCTCGGCTATGGAAAACGGGAAACAGAGCTTGCAAAAGTAGCGGGACTTCTCCACGATGTAGGCAACTGCATCAACCGAAACGACCATGCCCACAGCGGCGCACTGATGGCTATGCAGATCCTTCAAAAATATAAGCTTTCTCCCAGGGATACGGCCGTGATCATAAGCGCCATTGGGCAGCACGATGAGGGAAGCGGAAGTGCCGTGGATCCGGTATCCGCTGCTGTCATCCTGGCGGATAAAACGGATGTGCGCCGCAACCGGGTGCGCAATCCCATCAGGGAAAACTTTGATAAACACGACAGAGTCAATTATGCCGCCATTTCCTCCACCCTCTCCATTCAGATGGACAAAAAAATCATCCAGCTCAATATTGAACTGGATGAAGAGATTTGTTCCATTATGGACTATTTTGAAATTTTCATGCAGCGTATGCTCATGTGTAAGCGGGCCTCGGAAATGCTGGGCATGAAATTTAAGCTGATGGCAAATGGCAATAAAATCTGCTGATCCTTTCTCATTACGGATACGCATCTCCGGTATCAGCAAGCGCGTTGGCTAGCCGTGCAAAATCCGCCAGTGTCAGTGCCTCCCCCCGGATTCCTTCCCGGAAGCCGCAGGCTTCTATGGTACGCTGGATCTTCTCCTTGGTAAATGACAATTCAGGGGAATTGTTCAGTCCGTTAGCAAGCGTTTTGCGCCTTTGGTTAAAGGACGCACGAATCAGGCGGAACATAAGCTTTTCGTCTTTAACATCCACTGGAGGTTCTTTATGGCGCGTCAGGCGTATGACTGCGCTTCCCACTTTAGGTCTGGGCATAAAGCAGTTGGGCGGTACATTTGCCACAATATAGGGGTCCGCATAATACTGGACTGCCAGGGACAGGGCACCGTAGTCCTTAGTTCCCGGTCCTACCTGCATACGGTCCGCCACCTCTTTCTGTACCATTACCGTAATAGACGCAATGGGCACATCACCTTCAAACAATCCCATGATGATCGGCGTGGTAATATAATATGGCAGATTCGCTACAACTTTGATCGGTTTTCCTGCGTTGTGCTCCTCTGCCAGTTTTTTGATATCGACTTTCAGAATGTCTTCATTTAATATGGTCACATTCGGAAATCCCTGAAGTGTATCTTCCAGAATGGGGATCAGCGTCTTGTCAATCTCAACCGCATATACCTTTCCCGCAGCCTGTGCCAGGTACTGGGTCATGGTTCCGATGCCGGGTCCGATCTCCAGCACAAAGTCCTCTTTCGTGATATGTGCAGCATCAATTATTTTGTCGAGTACATGGGTATCGATCAAAAAGTTCTGCCCGTATTTCTTTTGAAAAACAAAGTCATATTTCTGCAGGACCTCAATCGTCCCTTTTGGGTTTCCCAGATATGGGGCTGTCATCTTTTCATCTCCCGTCATAATTAAGGTTCCCCGGCAGGCATATGCGCCTGCCGGGGATATTTTTATACATCAAAGTCTTTTTCGTAAAGCATAATGCGTCCGCTCTCATCCAAATGGCGCTTTGCCACTTTCTTGCCCGGGCGTCTTCCGCCTCTGGAGGCGCGCTTGATGGCGTTGTCCATCATCTCTTTTACCTGTCCCACAGATACGGGATCGTCTTCATCCTGGTTGTCGCCGATCAGGGTATACAGGGCCAGAACAGCCATGTCATCAATCTTATATCCCATCTCTTTGGAGTATGTCTTAGCAAAGGATACCAGCTCGTCATTGGTGAAGACCGGAATGACCACACGGGAATCGAATTTTTCCATAAAGTCAGGATATGTCTTTTCCAGGCTCTGAATGCCGGGTTTTAAGTCTTCCAGAATAACAGTCAGACGGTTCGTCCTGAACTCCATTGCCTTGGAGAGTTTTTCTATTACATCTTCCTTCAGGGATGAAGCGTTCTCTACCACCAGGAATCCGCCTGCAAGCTTGTCAACCACATAGGCCGGGTCTTTTGCGTTCATCTTCTCTGCATCCAGATAGGCGATCTTGGCACCTTCCATGTGACGTTCCTTGCAAATGGCTTTTATGAGGCCTTCGGACAAGCGGGTTTTGCCTGCGCCTTCACGGCCTGTAATAACTATATTTCCGGATTTTGATGTCCTCTCACACGCCGATTCCTGGGCAATGTCAAGGGCTTCAGTAATCTGCTGGGTCAGCCCGGGTATCGGAGCAAAATAGGTGAAGAGACGTTTCTGTTCCTCCGGGGTAAGGTGATGTCTCAGAATGGATGCCGTGGCTGTTCCCGCAGGAGACATGGACGCCTCTGCGGGCATACGCTTATCCTCGGCAACCGTGTGCATATATTCATTCTCTGACTCGTCGGACTCTGCAAAGTCTTCAGACTGTACGGGGCTTTCCGGTTCCGTTACGGCTGATTCCAGTGCCTTTTGAAGGTCAATGGTCATTCCGCCAAGGCCCGCCCGCACCTCTTCCACAGGTATCTCGATGGTTCTGCCGTCCAGGTTGTCCGGTTCTGTGGTTATGGCAGCCTCTGCCATGATAGCTTCCATGGAAGGCTGCTGCAGGAATTCCTCCTCTGCCGCTTCCCCGGAAACCGGCTGTGCATATTCCTGAGGCGATTCCTCCGCCTGTGTGTATCTCTCCTCTTTCTCAGAAACAGACGGCCGGGCACCGACTGTATATTCTTTGACGGCTTCTTCAGCAGCTTCCGAAAGCGGCTGTGGTTCCCGGTCAGGCTGGTATATTGTCTGAGGTTCCATGCTGCCGGCTGCGGCTATAACCGCATCATCACTTCCGACCGTGACTGTTTCTGTATCACCGACTTCTTTCGCTGCAGCGGCCTGCACAGCAGATCCTGCCGGTACAACAGCTCCCGCTTCCGCTACTGACGGTATACCTTCTGATGCAGCGGCTCCCGCTTCCGCCATTGACGGCATACCTTCTGATGCAGCGGCTCCCGCTTCCATCACTGACGGCATACCTTCTGATGCAGCGGCTTCCGCCACTGACGGCGTATCTTCTGATACAGCGGCTCCCGCTTCCGCCACCGACGACGTACCTTCTGGTGCAACAGCTCCCGCTTCCACCACTGACGGCGTACCTTCTGATACAGCGGCTTTGTTCTCCGCTTCTGACGGCGTATTCTCTGCCGCTATTGTTTCGGCTCCGCTGATCGGTGTCACTCCACCGGAAACCTTGGCAACGGCCTGGGCCAGCTCTCCGGCTGTCTCAGCTAGAATGGCATCCAAATCCACCTCCGGTGCAGGTTCAGCGGCGGCCTGTGCTGCCTGAGGCTTTGGCGCCTCAACCGGCCTTGCTGCGGGCTGCCTTATGGCTGCGGCTGCGATGCTTCCGGATGCGGGTTTGTCCGGTTCCAGTTCCTTCACCACGTAATCCTCAGTGTCATCCTCCATGCTGTAGTCCTGGGTATCTTCAGCAGCGGAATCTGCTGTCTCCTGCGCCTCGGCTTGGGTCTCTTCCTCTTCCTTCGGCCCTCCGGAGAATACATCCCGGATGCCCTTGGCGATTTTATCCTGTAAAACCCCTGTAGTCTCAAGAATCGGTGAAAATACGGATACTTCCTCCGGTGCCTTTCCGGTTGCCCTGGAACGGACTGACTCGATATGGGGCATTTCATCTGTAATTTGTTCCGACACGCCTGCGCCGACGGACTGACTGACAAGCTTTGACGCCGCCTGTGTGGCTGCAGTGATCGTGGCCGCCGCGGCTGCCGCAGCGCTCTCCGGTGATGGTTCCACGTAACGGTTCCTGTATTTTTCCTCCTGGCTGGGAGAAAGAGGAGCATATTTCATCTTCAGCTCCATGGCCTTTACCACGTATTTCCCTTCACTGAACCAGAGGATCAGGTCATCACACTCTTCCACACATTTGTCCTTCATACCTGCCTTGGCATAGAGCCTTGCCAGTTCGTAGGACCAGCGCTCTGTATATTCACGTCCTTTATACTCTTCCAGAATCGCGATCTGCTCCTGGATGGGAGAACGCCTTCCTCTGTAAATTTTGTACTTTAATATGTAGCGCGAGTTATCATTGGGGGATATTTCCGCAAACTGATTGTAATAATCCACCGCTTCATCAAAATTCCCCATCTTAATTGCCAGCTCAACCAGCCGGTATATTACTGTTTTTCCTATAGGAGCCCTCTGATGCGCCAGTATGAGAAGCCTGCGGCTGTCTTCATACCGTTTATTTGCCTCATAAATCTCACCGACCATACAGAGTGTCCTTGCACTTCGCACCCTGCGCCAGTCAATCGTATCGACAATCTCCAGAGCCCCCTTATAGTCCTGCCTGTCAACCAGATCGTTGATCACGTCCAGTTTGGCACGGTATTCGTTCTTGTCCACTGTTTTCACCTCTGTTAGTATATTCTTCAATTTTGAGTAGTCTTCAGACATATTACGGTAGGGTATATTTCTCCATAATTATTTTCAGTGTACCATAGACGAAAAAGGATGTCAAAGTAAATGATTGCCTGCACGTCATAAAACGATCACGGGCCGCAGCAGCAAACATTCTCTGTCTGCCTCCGCGGCCCTGCCTTTTATCCTTATTTTACCGGATATATTCAGTTCTCGATCGTAACCTTATCCAGATGCCAGATTTCATCCACATACTGCTGGATCGTTCTGTCAGATGTGAATTTACCGGAGCATGCTGTGTTCAGCAGCGCTTTCTTAGCCCAGCCGGCTTCATCCTTGTAAGCCGCCTCCACACGTTTCTGTGCCTCAGCGTAGGCTTTGAAGTCAGCCAGGATGAAGTAAGTATCTGCCCGGTCACTGCTCTTGGTGTTGAGCAGGGAATCGTAGATGTCACGGAACAATTCAAAGTCACCGTTAGAGTAAGTTCCGTTGATGAGCTGCATGAGCACATTACGGATATCCGGGTCGTTGTTGAAATACTGCATAGGATCGTATCCGCCGTGGTTCTCATAGTTGATGACTTCATCTGAGGACAGACCGAAGATAAATGCATTCTCCTGGCCTACTTCCTCCACGATCTCCACGTTGGCACCGTCCATAGTACCGATGGTAACGGCTCCGTTCAGCATGAACTTCATGTTACCGGTTCCGGATGCCTCTTTACTTGCAGTAGAGATCTGCTCAGATACATCTGCTGCCGCAAAGATCATCTCCGCATTGGATACACGGTAGTTCTCAATAAATACGACTTTCAGTTTGCCGTTGATGGATTTATCGTTGTTCACCACATCTGCAACCGCATTGATCAACTTGATGGTCAGTTTTGCGCGCACATATCCTGCAGCGGCTTTTGCGCCGAAAATAAAGGTCCTCGGATAGAAATCCATTTCCGGATGCTCTTTGATCTGGTTGTACAGATACATAACATGCAGAATATTCATCAGCTGGCGTTTGTACTCATGCAGACGTTTTACCTGTACATCAAAAATGGAACGTGGGTCAACCTCAATGCCGTTGTTCTCCATGATGTATTTTGCAAGGCGCACTTTGTTCTGATATTTAATGTTCATGAACTCCTGCTGTGCCCTCTTGTCATCTGCGTATACTTTCAGCTTGGAAAGCTGTGCCAGGTCGGTGATCCAACCGTCTCCGATATGGTCTGTCACCCAGTCTGCCAGCAGCGGGTTGCCATGGAGCAGGAAACGTCTCTGGGTGATACCGTTGGTCTTATTATTGAATTTGTTGGGATACATCTCATAGAAATCTTTTAATTCCTGTTTTTTCAGGATTTCCGTATGCAGCCTTGCTACACCGTTTACAGAGTATCCGCCTGCGATAGCAAGGTGTGCCATCTTCACCTGGCCGTCATAGATGATGGCCATTTTGCGGACCTTCTCCTGATTTCCCGGATATTTGTTGTTGATCTCCTGGATAAATCTGCGGTTGATCTCCTCAATGATCTGATAAATACGGGGAAGCAGTTTGGAGAACAGCTCAATGGGCCATTTTTCCAGGGCTTCTGCCATAATGGTGTGGTTGGTGTAGGCACAGGTATGGGTTGTGATCTCCCATGCCTCCTCCCAGGTCATGCCTTCCTCGTCCAGAAGGATACGCATCAGCTCTGCAACCGTCATGGTCGGATGCGTATCATTTAACTGGAAGGTGACTTTCTTGGGCAGGTCATGCAGGTCGCTGTGAGATTTTTTGAATTTCTCAATAGCAGCCTGGATACTAGCTGAGATGAAGAAATACTGCTGTTTCAGACGCAGCTCTTTGCCGGCATAATGGTTGTCATTTGGGTAAAGAACGTCGCAGATATTCTTGGCAAGGTTCTCCTGCTCAACTGCTTTTCTGTAATCACCTTTGTCAAACAAGTCAAGCTGGAACTCACTGATAGCCTGTGCATCCCAGATCCTCAGGGTATTGACAATCTTGTTGTTATATCCCACGATTGGCATATCGTAAGGAATAGCCAGCACAGACTGGTATCCCTCCTGTACGAAATTGTTTCTGCCTGTAGCAGGGTCATATTCTACTTTCACATAGCCGCCGAATTTTACTTCTTTGGCGTATTCCGGACGGCGAAGCTCGAATGGATAGCCGTCTTTCAGCCAGTTATCCGGTACTTCCACCTGGAATCCGTTCTCGATCTTCTGTTTGAACAGACCATAATGGTAACGGATGCCGCAGCCGTAAGCACAGTATCCAAGGGTTGCCAGGGAATCCAGGAAACATGCTGCCAGTCTTCCCAGACCGCCGTTTCCAAGAGCCGGGTCCGGCTCCTGGTCTTCAATCACATTTAAGTCAAAGCCCAGTTCATCCAGAGCTTCTTTCACTTCATTGTATGCGCACAGATTGATCAGGTTGTTGCCCAGCGCACGGCCCATAAGAAACTCCATGGACAGGTAGTATACGATCTTCGGGTCATCCTTCTCATACTGTTTTTGTGTCAATAACCAGTTGTCAATGATAACGTCTTTGACTGCAAGGGAAACTGCCTGGAAAATCTGCTCCTGGCTTGCCTCCTCAATGGTCTTTCTGTAAAGCATCTTTACATTCTCTTTGACGCTTTTTTTAAATTCTTCTTTTTTGAAATGATTATCTAACATTTTCTCCTCCTCCGGAACTGACCGGCGGGGATGATTTCTTATGAAATCTTCTCCACACCTAATGTCACGCTTTCAGAATTGATCTTCCAATCCTTTGTATAGCCGCTTACTTCATTGTAGTTGACGTCTTCTGCCAGTACTTCTGCCTTGATGTCTGCCTCATGAGCGCGGAAGATGCCCTCAATCACCTGGTTTCCTGTAAGGGAGATTCTGATTTTATCCATTACCTCGAAACCAGCCTCTTTACGCATGGTCTGGACTTTGCTGATGATCTCTCTCACAAAGCCCTCTTCAATTAATTCCGGAGTCAGGTTTGTATCGAGTACAACCGTGATGTCATTGTCTGATTCTGAAACATATCCTTCCATCTGCGCAGTATCAATGAGTAAGTCACTTTCTAATAATACTATTTCCTGACCGTCTATGTCAAGTTTCAGCTCACCGCCGGCCTTCAGCTCATCCATGGCTGCATTGCCGTCAATGGCTGACAGGGCTGCTCTGATACTGTTCAGGTGCTTGCCGTACTTAGGTCCCACGGTCTTTAACTGTGGCTTGAAACTGTAGGATGTGAAATCCCTCACATCGTCTGTGAAGCTCATTTTCTTCACATTCAGCTCATCCTCTATGATCTCCTGATAGAAGTCAGAGAGCTGGAAGGCTGCCTTCACGAACATTTTGCCGATTGGCTGACGGTTCTTGATGTTCGCCGCATTTCTGCATGCACGGCCCATGACTACGATCTCCAGAAGATTTTCCATGTCCGCTTCCAGTTTTTCATCAATCCATGCCTCATTGGACTCCGGGAAATCACACAGATGGATACTTTCCGGCGCATCCTTGTCAATGCTCCTCACAAGGTTCTGGTAAATATCCTCTGTCATAAACGGAATCATAGGCGCTGCGGCTTTGGCAACAGTCACAAGGGCTGTGTACAGGGTCATATAAGCATTTATCTTATCCTGCTCCATACCTTTTGCCCAGAAACGCTCACGGCTTCTTCTCACATACCAGTTGCTCATCTCATCCACAAAATCCTGCAGCGCGCGGGCTGTCTCAGGGATGCGGTAGTTTGCCAGGTTGTCATCCACGGTTTTCACCAGGGTATTCAATTTTGACAGCAGCCATTTATCCATGACCGGAAGCTTGTCGTATTCCAGTTTGTATTTTGTAGCGTCGAAGTTGTCAATATTTGCATACAGCACAAAGAACGCATAGGTGTTCCACAGCGTTCCCATGAATTTACGCTGTCCTTCCTGTACGGCCTTTCCGTGGAAACGGTTTGGCAGCCAGGGTGCGCTGTTTACATAGAAATACCAACGGATGGCATCAGCCCCGTAAGTATCCAGCGCCTCGAACGGGTCTACGGCGTTGCCCTTTGATTTACTCATCTTCTGTCCGTTTTCGTCCTGCACATGGCCCAGAACGATAACGTTCTTAAAGGGAGCCTTGTTGAAGATCAGGGTGGAGATCGCCAGCAGGGAGTAGAACCATCCTCTTGTCTGGTCCACAGCCTCGGAGATGAAGTCTGCCGGGAACTGCTGCTCAAACAAGTCTTTATTCTCAAATGGATAGTGATGCTGTGCAAAGGGCATAGAACCGGAGTCAAACCAGCAGTCGATCACTTCCGGCACACGGTGCATCTCTTTGCCGCATTTCGGGCAGCGGATCGTGACGTTGTCAATGTATGGTCTGTGCAGTTCAATGTCATCCGGACAGTTATCGGACATTTCCTTTAATTCTTCCTTGCTTCCGATAGAGTGCATATGGCCGCATTCACATTCCCATACATTCAGAGGCGTGCCCCAGTAACGGTTACGGCTGATACCCCAGTCCTGTACATTCTCCAGCCAGTCTCCAAAACGGCCCTTGCCAATGCTCTCCGGGATCCAGTTGATGGTGTTGTTATTGCGGATCAAGTCCTCCTTCACAGCTGTCATCTTGATGAACCAGGACTCTCTCGCATAGTAGATAAGCGGAGTGTCACATCTCCAGCAGTGAGGATAGCTGTGTTCAAATACAGGCGCGTCAAAAAGCAGACCACGTTTTTCCAGATCCACAAGCACTTTTTTATCTGCTTTTTTGCAGAAGGTGCCTGCCCATGGGGTTTCCTTTGTCATCTCACCCTTTTCATCTACTAACTGTAAGAACGGCAGGTCGTATGCTCTTCCCACCTTGCTGTCATCTTCACCGAAGGCAGGCGCAATATGGACCACACCGGTACCGTCTGTCAGCGTTACATAAGTATCACACGTTACATAATATGCTTTCTTCTTCAGTTCTACGAATGGGAAGAGAGGTTCATACTCTTTGTACTCCAGATCCTTTCCTGTATAGTGCTCCAGAATTTGGTAATTTTCCTCGCCCAGAACTTTATCAAGAAGCGCTTCTGCCATGTAATATGTGTATTCACCGGATTTTACTTTTACATAAGTCTCGTTTGGATTCACACACAGCGCCACATTGGACGGGAGTGTCCATGGTGTTGTGGTCCATGCTAAAATATAGGCATCCTCGTCTTTTACTTTGAAGCGTGCGATGGCGGAGCGTTCTTTAACGTCCTTATATCCCTGGGCAACCTCATGGCTGGAAAGGGGCGTTCCGCAGCGCGGGCAGTAGGGAACGATCTTATAGCCCTTGTACAAAAGGCCCTTGTCCCAGATTTGTTTTAATGCCCACCATTCGGACTCAATGAAATCATCGTGGTAGGTGACATAGGGATTGTCCATGTCTGCCCAGAAGCCTACGGTTCCTGAGAAGTCCTCCCACATTCCTTTGTATTTCCAGACAGACTCTTTGCAGTGATTGATGAATGGCTCCAGGCCGTACTCCTCAATCTGCTCCTTGCCGTCCAGACCCAGCATCTTTTCCACTTCCAGCTCCACTGGAAGGCCATGGGTATCCCATCCCGCTTTTCTCGGCACCATACAGCCTTTCATAGTGCGGTATCTCGGGATCATATCTTTGATAACACGTGTCAGAACATGGCCGATATGGGGCTTGCCGTTGGCTGTGGGCG
Source organism: Blautia hominis (assembly GCA_002270465.1). Lineage (GTDB taxonomy): Bacteria > Bacillota > Clostridia > Lachnospirales > Lachnospiraceae > Blautia > Blautia hominis. The sequence goes on along the minus strand of NQOF01000004.1, from coordinate 158,720 downwards.
GGCCGTCATAGAAAGTGTAAGTCTCACCTTCTTTTCTGTGTTCCATGCTCTTTTTGAAAATTTCGTTGTCTTCCCAGAATTTCTCGATGTTTTTTTCTCTTTCCACAAAATTCATGTTCGTGGGGACTTTCTGATACATGTTTTATTCTCCTTTCTCTGTGCTTGGGGGATATAAAAAAGGCCTCCGCCCTGCAACAGGACGAAAGCCTCAGCTATCGTTTTACCACCTCTTACACATACTATCATACGCGTTCCTTTTAACGGGGGAAATCCGGCATCCCTTACTTTTATTTCAGGCAGCGGCTCCGGAGTGATATTCTTCTGCTGATACTCATACCGGGCTTGCACCTTCCCCGGCTCGCTGTGGTTTTCTCATGCAGAATACTGTCTCCATCATCGTCTTTGTCGTTATCAAATTTCATTATAAATAGATAGGGAAGAAAATGTCAAGGGATATGGGGGAATTTCTGTTATTTTTGTTTTCCGGCAGGCCTTACCTGGGAAAACTTATCACACTTCCCCAAAAAGCCTATACTTTTTCCACTTTAAATATATGCAGCCCGTATTTTTTCTTCACAAAGGTAAGGGAATCCCTCTTCAACTCTCCTGTCTGCCGTCCATAATAGTCTATCTCGGTTATATAATATCCCGGCATACAGACCGTGCCTTCCGCTTCTTCTCCCCGCAAATCTCTGGTGACAAGAATCATACCGTCTTCCCCCTGCTTTATGTTCAACAACTGCATATGGCAGGGAAGTGTCAGATTCAGTTTCTTTGCTTCACAGGAGGTCCTTTGTATTCCCTCCCCCAACTGTACACTTCTCTCTAAAAGCCCATCCGCATCCTTGGCATCGTACCCCCACAGAACGAAGCGGTATTCACTGTCCCCTTCCTGCCACTGGGGGAAATTAGTACCCCACATGTTATTGAAGGTATTAAAATACAAGATCGGTGTATGTTCCTCATATTGATGTCTGTATGTATAGATACCGTCCTCCCCAATAGACATAAGAGGCGTGTCAAGAGGCATGACGCAGACACCGGATCTTCGGTTATCTGCTGCTGCAAATTCTTCTATGCTGTATAGCACATGGTTCCCGTTATCTGCTATATCTGTTTTAGGGTTCAGGACACTGCCCGGTTTATTGATTCGATAATTATCCAAATCTCCTGCCAGAGGGAGACAGAAAGAACCGGACTCCACATAAGGGCTGGCCTCTTTTCCTGATAACAGCAGACTGACAAAAAGCTCCTCCCCTTCATCGGGCAGTGTGATGCGTACTTCCGCTTGATGGCAATCCCCGTAAAGCCTTGCAGAAGTTTCCCCTTTATAGAAAAAGGAGATGGTCCTGCCATTCACCTCAGTCTTTACAAAGCAGGGCTTATATGTCTCATCTTTACACTCCGGATAGTTTTCTCTGCCATAATCCTGGATACCCCAAGTGGAAAACCTGTAACCATAGCTGCGCAGGAATTCTGTTATTTTCTCTATCCCATGGCGTGTATACTGATACGAGAAAATACCGGTATCCTTTTGAGCCTCCAGAAGTCTCCGGTTTAATTTTTTATCATATACGGCTGTTATGGTGCCGTCTGCTGCTGAAAACTCCAGCCGATATCTGTGATTTTCCACAGAGGAGCCTTCCGGGTGATCTTCTACTGTGAGGTCATCACTATTTTTTGGTGCCTTATCCCCCATGGATCTCTCCAGTTTCGTACATGCCAGCGGAGCCAGACCTTTTACATATACCGGTTCCGAATCACCCTGTACCCATCCCGTATACGGTTCCGTCAGCGGATTATATAACCACTCCCTTTTTTCCCTGTCCTTTTCCAAATCCTGTTCATACCGTTCAAGCAGATTTTTACACGTCTCTGCACGTTTCCGCTGTTCTTCCCAGGACTGCTCCATGAACTGATAATTTTTCTCTTGCCGGGCCTTTTTAAATTCTTCTTTTTTATATACCCGATCCGGGCCCAGCCATGTCTTTACATCTGCGCCCCATGTATGCTCTCCAAACAAGTTCATGGACTCATAGTATTCCTTTAAGATCATTTCCGCCTTTTTCCCGTTCTCTTCATCCCTTATGGTTTGACCGGCCAGTTTCTGCAGACGGGCAGCTCGATGTCTGCATTCCCTTATTTCTCTCACTTCCCGGGGATATGCCCCGATCCCGTGGATCCAGGTGTCTGCCAGGTCCTGTTCCACAACCGGAACCCCGCTCAGATCATAGTTCTCCAGCTCCCTGCAGAAATCATCCATAGTGCCGCAGACTATCTCTGCTTCAGGATAAAGATCATGGGCTTCTGCAGCCAATTTTTTAATAAATTCCGCGGAATGGGGACCGCAGTTGTCATGTGTATGGACAAGAGACATCCAAACCGGATATTCCCATTCTTCCGGTGCCTCCAGGCTTGATCCATATCCGCCTTTACAATACATGGTCAGCACTTTTCTGCCGCTGGGTGCTTTCCAGAAGAATAGTTCCGGCACTTTGGGCGGCGTAGCAAATGCATTGCATCCCAAATGAAGGAAATGAATACCTGTTGCCCCGAGGATCTCCGGCAGCATAAGCCCATGACCCGGTACATCTGTCATTTTAGCCGCAATAGGGTACGGTTTTCCATACTTTTCCGACAGTTCTTTTCCAAAACGCAGCCCTTCCAGATATTCTTCCTCCCCGCAGAAGTCTGTGTGAGAGGTGAACGGCAGCGCATGCCAGGCAATCTGTCCGTTCTCAATATAGTGTTCCAGCTCAGGCCTCATCTCATCACTGCATTTCTTTGTCACAGTCCACAGAGGCCAGGAGGGCATTGTCCAGACATACTTTAGTTTTCCCATATCCTCTGTAGCTCTGCATGTCTCTAATACCTGCCTTAACATGGACCCTCCATACTGTTCAATTACGTTTTCTGCTAAATCTGTAAAACCTATATCAAAATGTGTCTTAAACACAAGAATGATCTTTTTCATCATCTTTTTCCTCCCTGGGAAGTAGGAGAACCACTTTGGTTCCCTTTCCCTCCTCGCTCTCCAGCAGGATTCCATAATCCATGCCATATATCAGTTTGATCCTGTCCTCCACATTTCCGATTCCAATCCCGGTAAAATGCTCACTTTTGGTTTTTTCATGGCGCCTCAGAGCATTCAGGCGCTCCTGAGTCATGCCAATACCATTATCTGTGATCTCAAACCTGAGATTTTCGTTTTCCTCTCTCACAAAGATTCTGATCTCTCCTTTCATTCCCTGTGGAAAACCGTGAAAAAATGCATTTTCCACGAAAGGCTGGAGAATCAGCTTTGGCACTTTGTAAGCATTACACTGTGGGATCACAAAAAATACCACCTGGATATCCTCGCCGTACCTGGCCTGATTGATCAGCGCATAGTTCTTCAGATTATCAATCTCCTGCTCCACTGTAACAAACTCATCGGAATTGCTGATCACATTCCTTAACAGCATAATAAACGCGTCGATCACCTGTGTGGATTTTTCTACATTCTGCTGCCAGATAAGCCATTTCACAGTTGCCAGCGTATTATAAATGTAATGGGGATTGATCTTCATCTGCAGTGCATGTATCTCTGCCTTCCGCTTCTCCTTTTCCACATTTATAAGCTGGTCTATATAGCGGTTGATCTCATCCACCATGGTGTTGTATGTCTGGGACAGTTCCTGTATTTCATAAGTTCCCTCAACGGGCACATGCTTCTCGAACTGTGTCTCCTTTGAATGCTTCATGGCATACACCAGGGCTGACAGCGGTTTTGTCTGCTGCCTTAAAAAAAGGATGATCATACATACCACTACCGCAGTCACTGCAGCAGTTATCAGTATGATACCAAGCGTACTGTATGCTTTTCCAAACGCCCTCTCCGGATTTATAATGCCCACCACTTTGTAATTCGTGCTCTGAAGCTGCTGTATCAGAATTGTCTCTTCACCATCCCTGCTTTTTATAGTTTTCTGCTGTACCTTTTCATCCTCCATGTTCAGTACGGACTTTTTCATTGTCTTTGTCTTATCTGCAGATGGATCAAAATAGACTGATTTATCTGAGGATACCACCTCATTATCCTGATTGAGTATGGCTATACTGCTTGTATCTGATGTGAAATGGCTGTACATACTGCGCAGGTCCACTTCCTTGATCACAATAAAAATAAAGGCATTGGCCCGGCCTTTGTTCTCATAAGACAATGCCTTTGCAATGATGACTACAGGCGTATTCTTTGTGTTTTCTGTAAATCCCGTCTCCTCGTATTGGCATATGATCTTATTCCTGTTCTTCCTGGCACTTTGGGCTGCACGGCTTCGGAGAATATCTTCCTTGGGCTGGGAAAACACATCCGCAATATTGTTCATATAGCTTTTTTCATTCTCACCCATGATGATCACATTCATCTGGCTGTAATTGGATGCCTTCGATTCCCTGATCTGACGTTCCAGAAGATAACTGTTATTCATAGTCTCCACATCATCCATGTCCGCACCCATAAGAAACTTCTCCACATTTTCACTTCTTGTCACTGTGGATACTATGGCTGTCACGTCCTGGAAGAACTTATAAAACTGATAATCTATCTGATTGAACGCCTTTCGCTGCGTCATGGCAAAGTTATCCACAAAAACACGTTTGGACACTGTCATATTGATGGCGCCTATGGATACAGCGAGAAATACAAGGCCGATGGTCACTGTTATTACGATCTTAAATACCAGGCTGTTAGCATGTATCTCTCTTCTCATATACTTTTTCTCACCCTTCTGCGGTAACTGCTTGGAGTCTCCCCGGTTATCTTTTTGAACACCCGGCAGAAGTAGCTGTGTTCTCCATATCCCACACAGCCGCCCACCTCACTGATCGAACTATCCGTCTCCACAAGAAGTCTGCAGGCCTCTTTTATCCTTATTTTATTAAGATACTCGCTGAACCCCTCTTTTGTCGTCTGACTGAAGTAAGCCGACAGATAACTGTAATTAAAGTTAAATCTCTCAGCTATATCGGAAAGTTCCAGCGGCTCCATATAATGACCCTCCACAAACTTTCGGATCTCCATGATCCTATGGTCCTCTTTTTCCCCTATCCCCTCCAGTATCTGCCGTATCTCCCCTGTGATCTTCCTGATCATGCGCTGATATTCCTCTATCCTCTGGGCAGCATCTATTTCCTGGAAATACTGTTCCTTCAGATTTTCACTTTTCACAGCATATTTCTCAATCTCCATCAAGTAATTATACAGAAGGTTCTTGGTCAGATTTTTCATCACGCGCTCTTCCATATGGTTCGCCCACGCATATTCCGTATAATTCTCAAACATCTTTAACGCGTCCTGATATCTTTTCCTGGAGAGATGTTCAACATATTTTTCAAATTCAAATCTATCCAGCTCTTTTACTTCCCTGATCTCCTTTGAGATGATCAGATTTTTATCCGAATAAAATCCACTTCCAATCTCCGTCTGTATTTCCTGCATATAAATATCACGCATATGGTTAAGTTCGGAAAATTTCCGGCTCAGAACCATAAGGGACTGGGGATACAGCTTATTCAGCCTATCAGACAGCATCTGCACAGCCTGCAGCATTTCCCCTTCATTTTTCACCCTGTAATTGATGACGGTGCACAAGATACTTTCATCAATAAACACATGAAGAGAAGCAAAAAGTTCCTCCCGGGCGAAATAATCCTCCACCAGACTTCTTGCCCGGTTCTGCTCTGATTTTGAACTGCCGCATAGCCGCTTCAGGTCCACTGCCAGTAACCTGTAAAGGTAATACGGAAATATTTCAGCAAATTCCCGGCTGTCCACTTCCGTATGATATCCCAGCAAGATCCGCTCCGCTCTGGATTCAAAAGAGGCCTCCCCGCTTACCGGAAAGGTAAAACCCGGAATCCTGTCCGCTGCCTTTTTCAATGTCCGGATCAGCAGCTCTGGATTTATCATGGGTTTTAGAATGTAGTCCACAGCCCCGTTAAGCAGTGTGCTCTTCACATAATCGAATTTGTCGTAGCTGCTCAGCACAATGAACTGTATATCCGGAAATCTTTTCCCGATGATCTCCGAAAATTCTATTCCGTCCATCACCGGCATTACAATATCCGCCAGTATAATGTGAGGCTTCAGTTTTTCTGTGAGTAAAAGACCCTCCTGCCCGTTTGAGGCCTCCCCTACGATCTGAAATCCTTCTTTTTCCCAGTCCATCATGTGCTTCATCCCCTGGCGCATGATGAATTCATCTTCCACGATCAGTACCTTACAATATTTATCCATATAAATATCATATCCTCCGCACGTTTATTCCTTAAATAAGTCCTGTCCTTGTAACTATTCAGCCAGTCTGTCCTTTTATAATAACGTGCCTTTATGTTTCTGTCTATGAAAGAAAAAAGTATCAACCCTTTACTGATCCGGTCATACCCGCAACAAATTGTTTCTGCATAAAGAAGAAGATCAGGGCTGTAGGAATCGTTGCCAGTGTCACGGCTGCCATGATCATTCCGTAGTCCGGCGTATAGGAGGAACCCATGGCAGAGATAACAAGGGGCAGTGTCCGCTTATCCGGTGACTGCAGCGCAATGAGAGGCCACAAGTAACTGTTCCAGCTCGTCATGAAGGTCACCACAATTGCCGCTGCATAGCAGGACTTATTGGTCGGTACAAAGATCCGGAAGAAGATAGCAGTCTCCCCCAGTCCGTCCATCCTGGCTGCCTCCACCAATTCTTTTGGAAAGTTCTGGGTGTTTTGCCTGAAAAAGAAAATCAAGAAAGCAGTTGCCACTCCAATGATAACAATTGCCATAGGTGTATTGAGTGCGATCACTTTCAGCGGACCAAGCTTAGAAAATTTACTGAACAGCCTAAACAGCGGTACCAGCAGTGCGGAAAAAGGAACCATCATAGACAAAAGTATAAGGCTGAATATCCGGTCCCTGTTTCTGCTTCTGTAGATCACAAAAGCATATCCCGCCGCTGAAGAGATGATCATTGCCAGCACTGTTGTCACTACCGCTATAATAATAGAATTTTTGTAGGCAGAGGTATACTGAAGGTCTGATGCCAGAAGACTATTCATGTTTTCCAGAAAATACGTGCCCGGTTTCAGTGTTCCCCTGGTTATATCCACCGATTTATTTGTGGCTGCAATCACCATCCAAAAAACCGGAAAAACGGATATCACTGACAAAAATGCCAGGAACACATACTGAAATGCTAAAGATACCTTCTTAATCATTTTTATCACCCACTTTCATCTGAATAAAGGACAGGAGTACGATCATAACAACGATCACATAAGAAATAGCTGCCGCGTACCCAAAATTCGGAGAGTATTTAAACAGTACATGGTATATATATTGGGAGATGGTGATCGTGGCGTTGGCCGGCCCTCCTGCTGTGATATTCATGGGTTCATCAAATAACTGCAGGGTTCCAATCGTGGAATTGATCGTGGTAAATAATATGATCGGCTTCAACATCGGCAGGGTAATGCTTTTAAACTTCTGATAAATCCCCGCCCCGTCAATCTCCGCAGCTTCATATATGGAGTCATCAATTGCCTGTATTCCGGAAAGATAAAATACCATATTATATCCTGTCCATCTCCAAGTGATGGCAATAATGATAAGTACTTTAGCCAGGATCGGATCTGTTATCCAGGGGATCGGCGCTGAGATCATATGCACTTTCATAAGAACTGCATTCACGAATCCGTCAACTGCAAACAAACTTTTGAAAATAATAGAATACGCAACCAGTGATGTCACGCAGGGAAGAAAAATGGCTGTTCGGAACAGCCCTTTAAACTTCAGTCTCTTATTATTCAGCATAGAAGAAATGATAAGTGCCAAAATGATCATGATCGGCACCTGAACAGCCAGAAACAGCAGCGTATTCCCCAATGCCTTTCTGAATGTGGTATCCGCAAGCAGTCTCTTATAATTATCAAGGCCGCTGAAGGAAAGCTGGTTCCCCGCTCCGGACTGGAATGAAGTAATAAATGCCTGTACCATTGGATAAAAAACAAAGACCGCGATCAACACTGCACTTGGCAGGATAAACATCCAGGCTTTACGGTTCAGTTTCGGATTCATATCCCTCTTAATACTCTGCATCACTGTGATTCTCCTCTCTTTTTTGCAGAATAATAGCCATCCGCTTCCACTGAAAGCAAAGCGAATGGCTATATAACACCCTCTGGTCTTAATTTGCTACAGCAGCCTCTGCCTGCACCTGATACTCTTGTAATGTGCTGTCCATATCTGCCCCTGCCAGAATTGCCTGAAGCGCTTCTGTCATCAGATTCTCAATCGCATATGTATTCTCACCATAGTTCACGGACGGTACCTGATCTGTCCATTTCATAAAATCCTGGAAAATCTGCTGTCCGCCGTAGAACTCCACTCCCTGCTGATAATTCTCAGCACCGGATGCCGCTTTCAGAGTGCTTACAAGATTGATATCCTTAGCTAACTGATTCATCAGATCCACATTGGACGCAAATGTCTCCTTCAAGAATTTTTTCGCAGTCTCCTCATGTCCCACATTTTTAAGCACATACCAACCGGCACCTCCCACTGAAGAAGCGTTTACGGAATCAGGATTTTCACTCAGTCTCGGAATAGCTGCCACTGCCCATTTACCGCTCTGTTCCTCCGCATTGACAATAGAAGGGGAAATCCAGCATCCGTTTGGAACTGTTGCCACCTCTCCGCTGTTGAATGCGCCTACATACTGATCCCAGTCAGAAGAAATGGTTTTTACAATCCCCTCATCAACCAGTCTCTTGTATGTTGAGATGGAGTCTTTTAGTGCCTGATTGTCTGCTATGTTCACTTTTCCATCCTCATCTGTATACCAGGAACCTGCACTCTGCAGCATGGCACGGAGAATACCGATGTCATTGGATGACACGGACATCATGGCAATACCTGTCTTTTCCTTTACAGCCTTACCGATCTCAATGAACTTGTCCCATGTGAGATTTTCCATATCACTCTTGGAATATCCTGCTTCCTCAATCAGGTCCGCACGGTAAAATGTAGCGGCAACACCGCTGTCAAAGGGGATACCATACATTTTTCCGTCTATCTGGTTTACACCTGTCTTGTATTCTGCAAAATCCTCCGGCTTTGCCACGTCTGATAATTCTGCAAACTCGGATTCGTAGGCATTCAGATAACCCTGGATTCTGTAGTCTTCTATAAGAACAATATCGGGAAGCCCGTCATAGGATCCCGAGGAGAGGCTGGTATTTAATTTTGCCACAATATCATCCTGTGCCATTGTTACAACTTCAACTTCTGTGTCAGGATTTTTTTCCTTAAAGATTTCTTTTGCTTCATTGGCAGCCTTTATATTAAAGGATTCATCCCATGCCCAAATGGTGAGTTTGTTATCTTCCTTTGCTGCCTCCTTGTTGTTTTCTTTGCTGCCCCCGCATGCTGTCAGCCCTAACATCATGGATGATGCCAGCAGACAGGCAATGATCTTTTTGATTTTCATATCTGTTCTCCTTTATTTATTTGCTGTATTTACTTTATCACTTTTCTTTAAAATCCATTAGTATAAACTTTATCTCTATTTTAACATTTTTTATTTTTTCTCTGCCTATTCTTCTGTGAATTTATACTTTTTTTGGGTTTTTAAACTATTTTGGGTGTAGATAACAAAAACAGCAGGTGTACGTCTTCGCAAACGATACACCTGCTGTTAAATCCTACCACTGCACTGCCTGTTTCCGAAACAACAGATAAGCGATCACAGTGAAAATAACTCCTGCCCCCACCAGCATACTGATCTGTACCGGAAGCTGAAAACCCGCGAACCATTGTCCCCATGCATTTCCCATGCGGTCCAGGATATTTCTGTCCCTGCCTTCTGTGGCACCCGGTATGGTCCAGCAGCCGAGAAGCCAGGCTGCCAGGATAATGATCCTTCCTCTTTTGAACTGTCTGACTACCGCAGCCCCCAGCACCCCACAGCCGGTCAATACTGCAGAGAGACCCACGACCCAGGGCAGTGTAAATTTTGTCAGCACGGGGATGCTCTCCTTTATTTTTCCCGGAAGCAGAACGGCATACACCCCTGTCTCCACTCGGAGGAGTACAAACAGCCCTGCGACCAGCAGCAGATTCATCATAAAGTATGTGATGACCGCTGACGGCACGTAATACCGTCTTGTCTTTCCCATACTGACTGCCACATCAAATCCCATACCCATGCCGAATATATTTCCAAACAACACCATGCACAGTACGCCTAACATGGCTATCATGCTGCCCATTGGAAAATAACTTTTCTCATGTCCGAAAACCTGTATACAAATCATGATCGCCATACCCAGTACACACAATCCAATCTCCACGGCAAAATAAATACCCAGGTCACAAAGCTCCAGTTTTACTTGGCCCTTTATTGATCTCCACATAATTCTCCTCCTCTACTGGACCTCAAGACCTGCAAGCAGGCGTCTTGAGATGATAATATCCAATACCCATACCACTGCCGCGGCTATGGCTGCGTATAAAAGGATGTTGGCAAACTCAAAATTAAAAGAAATGCTTTTCTCAAGATTCATAGCTACAAATGACCCAAGAATCCCACCGCCTGCCGTGAAAAATACTACCATGATCATCATGCCTATCTTGTGAAACCGCAGATAAATAAGTCCCACAATCTCCCCCAAAGACACAACAAGTATCATAGCGCAGAATGCGATCGCCACCAGTTCCAGTGCGCGGCTCACATCCCCATCCATAAACTGCCAGCCGCCAATCCGGAACAGCAGTATCGTGATGACAGCCATAAGCACGGCTATTATAAACTTCATGATCTGCATCCCTATCAATGCATCTATACGCCTGCAGTTCAAGCACATGGCGGCAGGTATATAGCTTGAATAGACACTGGAGGAAGTTATTGACCCGATAAAGATACTGACAAAGATCATTTTGGCAGGCAGATCCGAAACCACCCGGCCACCCGATGAATTGGAAAACCCCATATAGATCTGCCCTCCGGTCAGCAGTGTGATCCCCAGCACTACCACGATGGACATTCCTATAACCTGTAACGCTGATTCAATGAACATTCTCCATTTTTTCATTGCTACACCTCCCCGCCGCACATCGCCACAAATATTTTCTGGAGATTCATAGGCTGTACCGTAACATTCTCCGTGGTCTCCAGCCTCTGTCCCGGTCCCAGTTTTACAGTGACACTTTTACTTCTTCCGATGCTCTCCTCCCTGTATTTTACAAGCCCTGCTGTTGCCACATCCACATCCTCCTCTTTCCCGCTGACATGCACACAGCTTTCCAGAAGCTCCTGGGTGTTTTCCTTCAGGATCATCCTGCCGTCGTGCAGGATGATAACCTCCTCAAACAAGTCTGCTGCCTCCTCAATAATGTGGGTGGATATGACAAAGGTCCGCCCTGTCTCTGTATACTCCTCCAGCAGGATTCTGTAAAACTGCTCTCTCGCCACCACATCAAGCCCTGCCACAGGTTCATCCAGCAGAGTAAAATCCGCCTTGCTGGCAAGCGCCACAATTATGGTGATCATGGAGGTCATGCCCTTTGAGAGCTTGGAAATTCTTTTTTTCCTGTCCAGATGAAAAATGTTCAGAAGATGTTCTGCCATATCCTTATCCCAATGGGGCATATACGTCTCAGCCATCTTGAGATAATCTTTTATCTTCAGTCCGCCAATCCCGCTGTTGTTTACATTTGCGTTTATCTCCCTTGAAAAGCAAAGGTGGGATAGGGAGGACTCATTCTCCCAGACAGGCTGCCCGGCCAATGTCACGGTTCCGTGAGTAGCCGGGTTCTGGGCAGTTAAAATAGATAAAAGTGTTGTCTTGCCCGCGCCGTTTCTTCCGATCAGTCCATATATCTTCCCTTTCTCCAGGGTAAGGCTTACGTTATCCAATGCCTTTTTATCTTTATACTGCTTCACCAGATCCTCACATTTTAAAACCATCTCACTCATTTTACATCCTCCCCTTTTCCGGCTGCTATCATATCTATCAGCTCCTCCTTGGTAATCCCCAGGCTTGCTGCTTCTGTCAGAAGGCTCCTGATATAGTCATCAAAAAACCTGTTTTTTCTTTTCTTTACAATACTCTGCTTTGCTCCTGCTGCAACAAACATTCCAATCCCCCTTTTCTTGTACAAAGTACCTTCATCCACCAGAAGATTCACACCCTTAGCCGCCGTTGCCGGGTTAATGGCATAGAGCTTTGCCAGTTCATTTGTACTGGGTACACGCTCCTCTTCCAGCAAGATGTCACGGATAATGTCATTTTCTATCATCTCTTTGATCTGCAAATATATGGACTTTTCCTGACTCAGTAATTCCTGCAAGTATCCCACTCCTCTCTTTCAAGAATATGTATCGTGCATTAGTTATATGGTTCATTACTTGTGTAATTAACCATAACACCAATGTGCTGTTTTGTCAATATCATTTTCGTTTTTTCCGGTACCGGATTGATTTTTCAACGAAAAAAGAACCCTGAAACATCTTTCAAGGTTCTATTCTGTCTTAACTTTTATATAATCTCCAAATAATCCTTGTCCGGCAGTTTTGGAAATTCTCTCCCTGGCATGGTCTGATACCAAAAGGCCACCGACGCAATATCGTCCTGCAGCGGCAGGTAACGTTTTCCTTCCCTCCAGCCTAAAGCCTGAATCGTAACCTTCAGATCCGTCTTGAAACGGATAGGGTCCATAATATGAAAACGGTACATCCCAAATCTTCTCTGCGCTTGATACAGCTGGTCCGTATGCACCACCTGCAGTCCGGTATAAGGTGTAGTAAAAGGCAGATACCTGTCATGTGTTACAGGGTCTTCAAAATCATAAGAACCGCAGAAATAATCCTCTGTGCCCGTTCCGCATATGGTAGGATATTTATCGTCCCCGTCCAGAAAAAATTTTATCTCTCCCTCTCCCCACCAAAGATTGTTATTAACGCCCCAAGCCAGATAGGTTCCCACATACTGGCCCGTTCCCTCCACACCGTCAAGTATCACATAGTCTGTTTTGTAAGGAAGAGGATTTACCCTTCTGAACTGTGCATGAAAATACGCACAGTCATCAGGTACTTCTGTCAAAACATGATCAATCTGGTAATATATCGTCACAGGCTCCTCATCCCTGTTTTCCAGCGTGATCCTGCACCTTTTCCTGAAGGGCATGCTCCAGTAACAATTCAGTCCGCTTCCGGGATTCACGCAGACTGCAAGTGCGGAAACCTGATAATATTCCTGCCAACCGCAGCAGAAAAAATCACCGGCCGGGCATTCCACAGAGGGATACGGATTATCGTCCCAGTAAATGCGGATGATCGTATTTCTCCATTTTCCTACGGGAGTCATCCAAATATGCTGCACAGCACCGGGTCCTTTCAGGTCAGCTATAGTAAAGTAAGATTCTTTCGGTATAACAATATATGGGTTTACCTTCCATCCTGTGCCCAGGTCCCTGGCAGCTTCTTTTGCCGTACCTTTCTCCAGGGGGCACATGCCCCCCTTCCCTTTTTTTCCTGTAAAGTTTTCTGCACTGACAGAGCGGGTTTTTGCTTCTGAAAGCCGCGAAAGGTTCCCCATATTCATCTGTAATCCATCAAACATAGTCATACCTCCCGGTAGATAACGGATACCAAATCTTCTGCACAATAATCCATATCCAGACAGATCACTCCCTGTTCTTTCCAAAACGGTACGTCATGTCCATCTATTTTGACCTGCTTTGGCTCACCGGCAGCGCTTCCGAAATCAAGACGGCGGACATGCAGTTCACCATACAAAATCTTAATATCCTTTTTGCCATCTTCAAAGCTTACCTTCCCCCAGCCACTGTCAAGAGACCAGAAGGAACGAAATCCAATCTCGTGAACCGGGTGGAATCCAATCAGCTTTTTTCCCATATCAAACTGAAATCCACTGTAGGTAAGCAGCAGGGCATAACTGGCCATTGACCTTGCATAATTACTGCCGCATTCAAACTCATTCCAGGGATTCCTCTTCTCACCGTCATATCTGTCCCGCAAGGCTCTGATACAATCCAGCCCTTCCTCCTCCAGACCTTCCTGTATCATATGGACAGCCGCCTGATATTCAAATCCATGCATGGTCTCCTCAGAATAGGGGGCGGTAATAAATGGTTTCTTTTTTCCTTCCGGAAAACTGCAGATCAGCAGCCCCTTCTCATCGTCAATGCAGTAGAGGCGGCAGGGGTTAAAATGATCCCTTGCACATATAAAATTATATTTGTAGATTGCGCGCAGGGCTGACTTTACCTTATCTTCCTCGAAGATCTCTCCCAACCCGATGAGGTTGGAATGCCATTGGGCAAGAACCTGGTCAATGCCGCATCCCTCCCCAATCTGATACATGATCTCTTCCTGTTCCGGGTTCCAATAAGCTGTATAAATATCCTGGTCATGCATGGAATTTCCTCCCCCTGCATAGACGTCCAAAATACCTTTATCCTTCAAGTCAATATCCTGAATGTAATATTCCCCGTTAAAAAGCTGGCTGTTAACTGCCTGTTTCCCCTTCTCAAATATACCCAGGTACTCCCGGGCTGTATCCGCATCTCCCATGATCTCCGCCATAGCCGCTCCCGCTTTTAATGCTCCCAGGTACATACCGGTCAGCCATGCGTTCTTTCCAAAAAGCTCCATATCCAGGGTGTGATGCTGCCTGCCCTCCAGTACGCCATCCTTATCATGATCCCATCTGTCTTCATTTTCGGGTGACCAGGCAAATTCTATACTCTTCTTTACCATCGGCCAAACAGAAGCCAGCCAGTCCTTGTCTCCGCTTACTTTATACTCCCTGTACACGCGCATGACCGTTCCGAACTGCCCGTCCGCGCAGGGTCTGAAATCCCATGCCTCTCTTCCCACCGGAAGCATCAGCCGAAATCCCATTCCACCGTCATCGTGCATACTGTATGTATACTCCAGACTCCGCATACTGCGTTCCAATCTTGGAAATAAGAAGGGCACCGCATAAGTATAATTCCATACATGTGTGCAGGACCCCTCACAGCACCCTGCATCTGTGTGGTTACCCTCAAACCCATACAGGGAACCGTCTTCCAGACGAATACACGTGGGTGATTTGATAATAGAAATATTGGCAGATACTGCATCCAGTGCCTCCTCAGGCATGGAGGACTGGAACAGGGTTTTCCTGAATAAATCTGTCAGTCCATATAATCTGTCCCAATTTTCCAGTGCGTAAAAGTTACTGGTCTTTGCATTTTCAAACAATCTGCTATAATAGTTTTTCCATGCCCTCTTCTTTTCGGATTCCTCATCCCTCTCCGGATTCCAATAATTATAAAAATATGGACGGTTCCATGTAAGCACAAACCTTATTTTCCCCGTATCTCCAGGGTTTATTGTCATATGGGTAGCCAGTACAGCCAGGTCATCTGCCGCATAGTTAACATCTGAGGCTCTTTTCTCCCCTTCATAGATTCGATTCTTCAATAGACCCGGATACTTGAATTCTTTCCAGTAAGTCATCAGATTGTCAAACCAGTTTCCTCTGTACCAATACTGCTGCATACTGGTCTTTTCCGCATCCGTTCCTATACACAGATCCCCTTTCTGCCCGTGGTTCTCCATATGGATCACATGTATGCCCCTGTCTGAAAAGGAAGTATGGATGCCGCCATTTTCCGCATACAGATTATTCATAGTAAATGCTATGGTGTAATCCAGTACCTTATCTGATGTATTTTCCACCTCAAATTCAAAAAATGCCCCCGGGATACTGGAATCATCTTCATTACAGGGAATGAATGGATTGAATGCCGTCATGGTAACCCTGCCCGGGAATTTTTCCTCCGCAAATGACAGCTCAGCAATGGGAAATTCCCCTTTGAAATCACAAGTCCTAAAATGCGGGAGTCCGGCAAGGGATGCTCTGTCAGAACCAAATCCGTAACTGTTGAAATGCGGTCTGTTATATTTCCCCGTATACGGCGTAAAACTGTCACCGCTTATGACCCTGGCGTCCAGCAGATTCCCTTTCTCCTCGGCTTTCACAGCAAAATGGCTCATACCTGCATGGGAGCCTTTATTGGGACGATTGAAAATCTCCATGTCAATAAGCTGTCCATTACCTGCCAGCCCTACACATCCGGTACCGATCCCGCCCAGCGGAAAAGAAATTTCCCTGGTCTTTTCTTTTTTATATACAAATCTGTCCATAACTATATTCTCCTCTTCTACTTCAACTCTTTAACCCTGACAAGGTCATACCCTGCAGAAAATACTTCTGGCCGCATAAATATAAAGCGGTTGGAATGATAATGGAGATCGCCACCCCCGCCAAAACTACAGATACACTTCCGGTACCCATGTATCCCTGCAGCACACGCAGGCCAATGGGGAGTGTCATTTTATCCCAGTCTGACAGATAGATCAATGGCCCCATAAAATTGTTCCAGGAAGACAAAAAATTCAACAGGCATGTCATAACGATCACTGATTTTGACATAGGTAGTATGACCCTGGCATATATCTGCACTCTGCCTGCCCCGTCAATATAGGCAGCTTCCTCATAGCTGTCCGGTATGGTCATCATAAACTGTCTTACAAAAAAGATGGACAGGGGATTGATCATAGCCGGCAGAATCAGCGCCCAAAGACTTCCCACCAGACCCAGCTTGGACATTACGATGTACACAGGTATCATGGTAGCTTGGGCAGGTATCATCATGCCTGCCAGGAATATCATGAACACCACATTTCTGCCCTTAAAATCAATCCTGGCAAATGAGTACCCTGCCATAGTGGTTACCAGTGTATTTAACACCACGGATGACACTGCCACGATCATACTGTTCAGCAAAAACTTTGCGAAGGGGAATTTTGTAAAAACATCCAGATAATTCTCATAACAAAAATCTGTGGGAAAAAAACTGGGCGGCAGTTTAAAGGATTCTCCGGGCAGCCTCAGAGATGTGGAGATCACCCAGCAAAATGGCAGCAGCATTATGATACACAGAAGTATCAGAAAAACATGCAGCGTACCCCCCTTAATCCCTTTCTTAACCTTGTCCATACTTATCCCCTCCCTTTTCTTGTTTATTCATAGTCATAGGTAACCCACCTTTTCTGCCCCGCAAACTGAATCACAGTCACAACCAGTATCACAAGGAAAATACTGAACGCCACCAGACACCCATACCCTGTCCGCACCTGCTTGAACGCAATCTCATATATGTAAAAAGACACTGTTTTCGTGGCCGTCCCCGGTCCTCCGTTGGTGATGATAAAAGGCTCCTCAAAGATCTGGAACACCCCAATGATATTTGTGACGATCACAAAAAACATGGTGGGTGACAATAGGGGCAGTGTGATCTTGCGGAAAATCTGAAAGGTGTTGGCCCCGTCTATCTTTGCCGCTTCATAATACCCATCCGGTATATTTTGCAGGCCAATAAAATAGTAAAGAAACGTAGTACCTATAAACTTCCAAAAACTGAACACAGCAATTGTTACATATACCATAATCTTATCTGTCAGCCACGGCACATTGCTGCCTCCCATCTGACGCACAAAATAGTTGATAACCCCTGTATCTGTCCCAAACATATATCCCCACACAATGGCTACAGACGCAGTGGTGACTACTGTAGGAAAGTAAAGGATACTGCGGTACACAGTCTGCATTTTCTTATGATGTACACAGGAAACGGCAAAAGCCAGCAGCATACCCAGGAAACAATGGACCGGCACAAGTATCAGCAGAAACTTAAAAGTATTGGCAAAAGAGATCTTTACCTGGGGGTCCATCATGAACTTCCGGATATTTTTAAGGCCTGTAAAGGCAGGCGGCTGAATCAAGTTATAATCAAAGAACGATAAAACAAAAGAAATGATCATTGGCCCGCCCACAAAAAGCAGAAATGCAATCATAGCCGGAATCAAAAAAGCGTAGCCTGCAATATTATCCTGCCGCCTTTTCCTCTGAAACGCAGACAACTGTTTACTGCTCATAGAATCCCTCTCTTTCTTTGAAAACATCCCGCCCGCTTACTCCAGGTTATCCATCAAATAGCTGTTCATCTCATCCGCTGCTGCATCCAGGGTGGTCTGTACGTCCGCCTTATTTACGAGAATATCCGAAATCACACGTGATACCAGTGCTTCACATTCCGGATACTGTACGGGGGAATGAACTGCCTTTGCCGTGGCGGCACTCTCATAGAAAATCTGGTTATTCTCCGGATACCCAAGCTCCGGCACCAGTTCTTTTGCAACAGAGTTCAACACAGGAATAGCACCTGCTGCCATGAATTCTTTAATAAATTCCGCAG
This sequence comes from Blautia hominis, assembly GCA_002270465.1. Taxonomy (GTDB): domain Bacteria; phylum Bacillota; class Clostridia; order Lachnospirales; family Lachnospiraceae; genus Blautia; species Blautia hominis. The sequence continues at coordinate 140,369 of NQOF01000004.1, read as the reverse complement.
AACCAATATAATTGGCAAGGGATGCGGCTTCATCCGAATGCTTGGATTCTTTCATGGTAAAAATTCCGCCGCCGCCCCAAATTGGCTGGTTCTGAGAGAAGCTGGGAATATACTGCACAGCCACGTCTTTAAAATCGTTGGCATTATAATTATTGGTAGGCCATCTTCCCCAGAATCCCATAGCTACATTTCCGTCAATAAGCTGCTGAATGGCATCCACATTCTTCTCCGGGATAGGTGCATAGCCATATTCATGTATAAGATCCTGCATAAGCTGGAAGACCTCCACGGACTCCGGAGAGTTGATGGTACTCTCTGTAAAGTCATCATTCATATATGCAGCGCCGTTATTATACAGCCAGGCTTCCACTCCAAAATAGTAGTCAGGAACGTAGACTCCATATTGCTTCACACCATCCTTCTCTTTTGTCAGCTTTTCACAATAGTCCAAAAACTCCTCTTTTGTCCAATTCTCTGCCGGTACGGACAGCCCTGCATCTGCCAGCAGTTTCGTGTTAAAATGTGTCACCACATTATTCCACTCCTCGGGGATCGCATATACTTTTCCATCAAAAGTGACCTTATCCATAATATTTTGGTCAATGTCATTCACTGTGGACTGGTATTCCTCTTTATGATTCTCGATCCAGTCATCTATAGGTGCCGCCATGCCTGTATCCACAAACATCTCAAACCCTTCAATCGCCACATAAGCGCAGTCGATATAATCACCTCCGGCGATCATTGTCTGCATTTTGGTGAAGTATTCTGTCCAGGAACCGGGGATATATACCGTCTCTACACCAATTCCCGTTTTATCCGTATACTTCTGCAGGCACTTATCCAATGTCTCCTTGTCCTGCCCGGTTCCCAGCCAGGCCAGTCGAAGGGTCACATCACCACCGCCTTTTGTCCCGCTCTTTACAATGCTTTCCTCCGCTTCCTGTCCTTCCGGGGCCTCCTTCTCCCCGGAGGTATCCGTCCCGTTATCCTTTGAATTTCCATTTGCATCTCCACATCCGGCAAGACCGGATATCATAAGTCCTGCTAAAACCGCTGCGATCATCCTTCTCTTCATACGTTTACATCCTCTCTTTCTTTGCATTATTGTTTCCTTTGATGTTTGCAATTATAGCAAAGACTTGCTATACTATGAATGAATTATTGTCGGTTTACTGATAATATTGTCGGTTTTTGTCATTTTATAAGGAGTATTTTTGTGCTATGAGACGATTCCTTTCCCTTCGTTCTAAAATTTTCTTGTACATTTTTATTTTCATGGCAATACCCATTATTGTCATCACTTACATTGCAAATAAAATATCGGCCAATTCCCTGCTTGAGCAGACAAGGATCAATGATCTGCAGACCATTGGCTGTCTGCAGGAATCCACTGACACACTCCTTGACTCCGTGGAGAGTCTCAGCGGTATCATTGCCCGGGACCAATCTGTAAAGGATTACCTTTCGGCTTCCTACAGCCTGGCACATGAACAGCCGGAGGCCTACGCTTCCCTTGATTTCGGTATTCTGGCTGCACCCTATCTGTCGTCTGCGGATTTTTTGCTGGGCGCCAGCCTTTTAAACACAGACTGCGCTTTTGTGGGAGAGCAAAAGTATAATAAAAACCAGTTGTCCTGGCACTTTAACCGTTCCCTTCTCTCCGACTGTGAGAAGGACCGTTTTATCTGGACGACTCCGCATATGCTGGTTGACAGCGAAACCAATGCCCTTTCCTGGGCTGTTTCCTGTGTAACGCCTGTCTACCAAGAGGACACCCTCCTTGGATATCTGGCTGTTTATATGGACCGGAGCCGGCTGGATAAAATAACCAAGAACCTCTCAGACAATGTTTATATCATCAATGACGCGGAACTCAGTTCGGATACAAAAGCGGTTCTGCAGGAGTGCTATATCATCTCAGACAAGACATACTCCTCAAGTGACTTTAATCCTTACACCGCAAGTTTTTATTATAAAAGTAAGATAAACTACAATTATCTGGTAAATAACAGCAGTATCATTACTTCCTCCAATGGGCAGAAAGTAACTGTAACTTCACAGAAATATCCGCGCATGGGCTGGGTTTATCTGATCGTCTCACCGTTTTCAAATATTAGCCAGCTTGTTCTTTCCCATTTATCCCAAATTTTTATTACATGTGTGGCTTGCATTGTCTTTGCGCTTGTTTCTGCCTACTCTATCTCCAGGATCATAACAAGGCCCATATTTTCTTTGAATAAAACCATGGAAAAAGTAAAGAACGGCAATCTGGAGGTCCGACAGGAAAATATACCAAATGATGAGATCGGTATGCTGGGACAGACCTTCAACTCCCTTCTGGATAAAATTTCAGAGCTGATGAATAATATTAAAGAACAGCAGAAAAACAAACGAAAACTGCAGCTTCAGCTTATACAGGCTCAGGTAAAACCTCATTTTTTGTATAACGTCCTGGAAATGGTCAACAGTTTTATCCGGGACCACATGGATGATTATGCCCTCAATTCCATAGCACACCTGGCTAATTTTTACAGGACCTCCCTCAGTGACGGGCATGACATTATCAGTATCGGCAGGGAAGTGAATATGACGGAGAACTATCTGAGTCTCCAGCAGCTTCGCTACATAGAATTCATGGAGTTTTCTTTAGATGTGGCGGATGAGATCTCATCCTGCCAGATTCCAAAACTCACATTACAGCCCCTGGTAGAGAATGCGATCTACCACGGATTAAAAACAAAATGTGAAAAAGGAGAGCTTAAAGTAACCGGTTATTTAAAGGACAAACGGATTTTCTTTGAGATATATGACAGCGGAGCCGGAATGGACTGTGATACCATAACTTCCATTTACGATTCCCTGAAAGAAGAAAGGCTGACAAAGGATTTCGGTATATCCAATATTGTAAAACGCCTGAATATACATTTTAATAATAAAGCTGAAATTGAAATCCACAGTGAACCGGGTAAATATTCCTTGTTTATCCTGTCTTTTCCCGCTGTAGAGCTATAAAAAAGGAGGACATGCCATGCTGCAGGTGGTGTTGATCGATGATGAATACTTTTTCCGTAATTCTCTGAAGAGAGCGATCCCCTGGGGAGAACTGGGTTTTCAGATTATAGGAGATGCCAACAATGGCAGAGACGGGTACCGGTTAATTTGTGACAAACACCCTGATATTGCTATCATAGACATTAACATGCCCCTGATCACCGGGCTTGAATTAATTGAGAAGGTGCGCAGGGAACAGATAAGCTGTAAGTGTATCCTGCTCACCGGTTATGGTGATTTCAAATATGCACAGCAGGCCATACGCCTTAATGTCTCAGAATATATCCTGAAGCCGGTTGATTTCTCTCTTCTGACGGAATCCTTAAATAACTTAAAACAGGAAATCTCAGCCGAACGGGAACACCGTTTTCATGTCAAAGCTCTGGAAGAACACCGAATGAGATACATCAAGGAGCACTTTCTTCTGGATATCATAGACGGGCATGTATCCTTTAACAAACTGCAGCTCTCCTCCTATCTGGAGGAACTGCATATTTCCATTCCATTTGACAGTTACGCTATCAGCATTATTGAATTACCCGAGACACTGTCCTCTCATACAGAAGACATACAGAAACACCTTGAGGAATCTCTATATGCGGACGGCAAATGTGAGATTTTCCCCATACGCCGCTCCCAAATCTGTCTCATACGGGAAACAGAATGTCTGCAGGATACTAAAAAGGAAATGGATACATTGTCTAAATACCTTCAGCAACAGGAGTCCTCATTTCATATTGGGCAGAGTGCATTGCATAATCATGCACAGGAAATAATAATAGCTTATAGAGAGGCTTCTGTCTGTCTGAAAAACGCCCGCAGCTTTGAGGGCCGGGTTCTTTTTTACGATGAATGGAACCTGACCGCTTACCGCATACCGGAGGCAGCACTGGCTGAAATCAAAAAACTGATCCGCCAGCGTGATCTGGAAAATATCACAGATGGACTGAACCGATGTTATCATACCTTCCGGGAGAAAAAGCTGTCCTATGATAATATTATATTCTGCACTTATGAACTGCTCTCCGCCCTGCTGTCTGCCATGAACGAGCAGAATACCATAAACTGTTTCCTGTTCAGAGACTCCCGCAGTCTCTCGGACACGCTTGACAGTTTTCATACCTGTGATGAGATCAGGGACTGGATGATCCATGTATTTACAGAACAGCTGAAGCAGGAGACCCATACGGCGTCTGCTTGCTCTGTTACCCGCAATGTCCGGGAATATATTCTGCAGCACTATAACGATCCTGAACTGACCATCGAAGATATCGCCCAAAACCTGTTCCAGAATTACAGCTATCTGTGTTATTGCTTTAAACGGGACGAAGGTATCACCATCAATGATTACATTAACCAGATACGGTTAAACAAAGCCCTGGAGCTTTTTCATTCCGGTGTGGAAAATGTAAGCTATGTAGCGGAGGTCACCGGTTTCAGCAATGCTGGTTACTTTAGCCGGAAGTTCAAAAAATTCGTCGGTCTGCCCCCCAGCGAGTATGTCAAAACACTTTAAGCATGGGAAAAGGGCTTGTAACCGGGGAAAAAATCTCTTATAATGATTAAAGCCTTAAAGAAATGAGGATTTTATTGTGAAAAGACCCAGATTATGGATAAACGCCCTAGTCCTGTCCTCCTGTCTGCTCCTTGGCAGCGGTCAGACCACCATATACGGAGCAGAGCAGAACACAGCACCGGCTCCGACTGACCCAGGCACAGCGCAGGCTCCTGCCGACCCAAACACAGCGCAGGCATCTGCCGACCCAAACGCGGCTCAGGCCCCTGCCGACCCAAATGCTGCGCAAGCTCCCACTGACCCCAATGCGGCTGAGACGCCAAAGGATCCAAACGCCCCGCCTGACAGCTACAACTGGGAAGTCCAGTCCGACGCCATCCCCGGATGGCCCACAGGCCCGCAGGTAGCAGCCGAAACCGCCATCCTCATGGATGCAGAGACAGGTGAGATACTTTATGCCAAAGGCATTGATGAAAAACGCTATCCGGCCAGTACCACAAAAATCATGACCGCCCTGGTGGCAATTGAAAACAGCGCCCTTACAGACCAGGTCACCTTCTCCGCCGAAGCAGTAAACGGCATTGAACCCGGCAGCACACATATCGGCATCAAGCCGGGTGAAATACTTACAATGGAACAAAGTCTGTACGCCATCCTTCTGGCTTCTGCCAATGAAGTCTCCTCCGGCGTGGCAGAATTCGTGGGCGGGAATATCCCTGACTTCGTAAATATGATGAATGCCAGAGCTGAGGAGCTGGGCTGCAAAAATACCCATTTTGTCAACGCCAACGGCCTTCATGACCCGGAACACTACACCACAGCCAGGGACCTTGCCAACATTGCCAGGGAAGCCTTCAAGAATGAAACCTTCCGCAGTATCATTGGTGAAGAATACTACATTGAACCCAAGACAAACATCACAGATGAAGAACGCTGGCTGAACAACCATCACAAAATGCTGGTAACAGGGGATCTGCATTATGACGGCTGTCTGGGAGGGAAGACCGGATATACCAGTGACGCGGGAAATACCCTTGTGACCTATGCCCAGAGAAACGGCATGTACCTTATCTCCGTTGTTCTGGCCGACAATGCCGTCTATCAATACCCGGACACTGCTGCACTGCTGGACTATGGCTTCTCCAATTTTCACAAGGCAGTCCTTGCCCAGAAAGGGGAAGTCCAGTGTCTGAAGCCTCTTCCCATTGAACGCTATCTGTATAACCTGACAAAAGCCAAAATGATGACGCGCTTTACAGATACCGTGACGGTAGACCTGCCCGCAGACCTGCCTGTTGAGGATCTGACCCGGAAGACCAGCTTAGAAAAGAAGGAACAGACCACAGAGTACTATCTGGGGGAACAGCTCCTGGCTGTCAGCCATGCGGAAATTTGTCCAACCCTTACCCTGCCGGAATTTCTGGAAACAGCCAAAAGTTCCCCTGCCAATACAGCCAGGGCGACAGCACAAAGCAGCACCGCAGACCAAAGCAACACCTCTGCCGGCCGAACGCCTAAGACCTCTTCCTCTTCCCTGGGAGATTTTTTTCAGGAACTCAAATACAATTTCCAGAACATGCCCAAATGGAAGTATCCGGCGCTTATTTTTCTGGTAACTGCGGTTATTTTCTATATTGTACTTCTAATAATAAAAATCAAGAGACACCGGAAAAAGAAAAAGAGGAAAAATACCCGGTAACAAATAGCAAAACCCCATCGGAAGGCCGCCGATTCCCGGCAGCTTTCCGATGGGGTCTTTCCTTCTAATAATAATCCTGATGTCTCTTTGCGCGTCTCTTTTTTCTCAGCACATCCCGTTTCTGTCTTACTTCCTCTGCCTCTTCCTCCGTGATCTTCTTTACGGTTTTGACCACATAATATTTCCCTTCATCTGTCCTCTTCAGTCTTGCCTTGCCGCGGAAGTAACCGTGTTCCGGGCAGAAAGCCAGGCACATATGGGTCTTGGGGTTAAGGGAAAACCAGCGGATCTTCTTCTTGGCGGTCTTTCCGCAGAAAAAACAGCGTGTACTCACCACTTCACGGTCTTTCATGGCCTCCTCTTTTGTAGGAAATTCCCTGGAGATGTATTTGGAATAGTCATCAAATACCGTGTGGATCTCCTCGCTCTTTGACTTGGGATTCTGATAGCAGTCAATGGAAAAGAATTTTCTCACTGTGTCCATGGGCAGACGTGCGAATATCTCGGCGGTGTAGACAGCATCGTTCAGGGCTCTGTGGAAGTTTTCTCCTTTGCTAAGCTCCATATAGTCAATGGCGTATTCCAGGGAACGGCTGGTCTTGTCACCCTCACATGCAATGCCGAACAGCTTCTGCACATCATAATAGCGGAGAGGACCTTCCAAAAGGTAAGTCAGCCTGTAGTATTTCATATTACGCTGCAGCTCCACCAGATCGGAGGGGCCCCAGGTACAGAACATCACATCTTCTCCGCACCAGTTCAGGAACCTGCGGATTGCCTTTGAGAACGGTACCCCGTTTTCCAGTGTCTGTTTATCAATATGCAGTATTTCTTTTGTGCGGTAGTGCAGTCTGTGGTACACGGAAGGCTTGATGATCTCATGAAACTGGTCCGTCATATTCCGGTTCTCATCCAGCTTCACCGCTCCTATCTCGATAATCTCAAAGGGCAGCCGTTTATTCTCCCTGTCCTTTCCGTAGGGGCACTGATTCCATTCCAAATCAAATACAATATAGTTCATAATTAAGTCCTGCAGCTCTCTTTTATATTTGTTCCTGTCTCTTGGAAAGCGTTACCGTCCACTCGGTGTCCGGTAACCGGAAAGCATCTTTTTTGATTTTACCATTATTCTCTGTAAGGTGCAACATGGCATTCTCATTCATATTGTACAAAAATTTTTAGATTATCTAAAAAATTTTGTATTTTTCCATTGACTATAGTCCGCCGATTTGCTAATATTATAGTAATCTAACATATCGTGTTTCATAAAATGTTTTCAGGGACAGCAATTTGACCACAAGAGTGGGGCACACTCCAGGCCGTGATGTTTCGGAAAATCAAATGGGGGTAATTACATAATGAAAGGAATGGAAATCGGTAAAGGAAGTATCTTTGAACTGGAAGGCATTCCCGCGTTTCGGCAGGTACTGCCGCTGGCACTGCAGCATGTAGTCGCCATGATCGTTGGCTGTGTTACACCGGCCATTATTGTTTCAGGTGCTGTTAGCGGAGGAGGTATGTCTCAGGGAGACAAGGTCATCCTCATCCAGGCAGCTCTTTTTGTGTCCGCAATTTCCACACTGCTCCAGCTTTTTCCTCTGGGCAGCAAGAGCGGATTCCACATCGGTTCCTCCCTGCCGGTCATCATGGGTGTCAGCTTTGCCTATGTGCCCAGTATGCAGGCCATTGCCGAGGGGTATGGTGTTGCGACCATACTCGGGTCTCAGATCGTGGGCGGCTGCGTAGCTATTGTTGTGGGACTGCTTGTCCGGAAGATCAGGGTGTTCTTTCCGCCTCTGATCACCGGGACCGTTGTGTTTACCATCGGCCTGTCCCTGTATCCCACTGCCATCAACTATATGGCAGGCGGTACCAGCAGTGAGACCTACGGCTCCTGGCAGAACTGGGCTGTAGCCATATTTACTCTTGTGGTCGTAACTGTACTGAACCATTTTGGAAAAGGGATCGTGAAGCTGGCTTCTATCCTGATCGGCATGGTTGCCGGATACGTGGTTTCCGCCTTTTTCGGCATGGTCAGTTTCAGCAGCGTGGCATCCGCCAGCGTGTTCCAGCTCCCGCAGGTTATGCATTTCGGCATTAATTTTGAGGTGTCATCCTGTGTAGCCATCGGCCTTCTCTTTGCCATCAACTCCGTCCAGGCCATCGGTGACTTCACGGCAACGACTGTGGGCGGACTTGGAAGAGAACCCAGTGACAAAGAACTGCAGGGCGGCATTGTGGGATACGGCATTATGAATATTATCGGTGCCGTGTTCGGCGGGCTTCCCACAGCTACCTACAGCCAGAATGTAGGTATTGTGGCAACCACAAAGGTGGTGAACCGTTGTGTTCTGGGGCTGGCAGCCATTATCCTGGGCGTGGCGGGACTGATTCCCAAATTTTCCGCACTGCTCACCACCATTCCCCAGTGCGTTCTGGGCGGCGCTACTGTATCTGTGTTTGCCTCCATTGCAATGACAGGTATGAAACTCATCACCTCTGAGGATATGAACTACAGGAACACTTCCATTGTGGGCCTGGCCGCTGCACTTGGAATGGGAATTTCCCAGGCATCCGCAGCCCTTGCCACCTTCCCTAGCTGGGTAACCATGATTTTCGGCAAATCCCCGGTTGTGTTGGCAACCCTGATTGCTATATTGCTGAATATCATACTGCCGAAAGAAGAATCATAAGTTATTGGTAACTGTTCAGTACCCTCACAGTTACAGGCAAAATCCATGCAGAATCGCCTTTGGTGATGGGATTTTTGCTTGGCCGTGGTACACTTTCTTACGGTCAGCGCAGTGAATGCGCAGACCTACAGAGCCGAAAAGAAAAACCGGCCCCTGTTGTTATAAACCGAACGTTGAATATAGCTGTTCGGTTTATAACAACAGGGGCCGGTTTATTATTACTTCTTTAATCCTCCCGCCACTACAGCTCTGCTGGTTCTGCCGCTTCTGCTGTCTGTGGTTCCCGGTTTTCCTCTATTTGAGGAAGCGGGGTATGGAGGATCCTCATAAACTCTTCTCCTGTTATGGTCTCATTCTCAAACAGGTGTTTTGCCAGCTCATGCAGTTTTCCGATATTCTCCTGCAGGATCTTATATGCCTTCTCATGCTGTTTTCTCACCAGCTCCACCACCCTTTTATCAATAAGAGTCTGGGTTTCAAAGGAGCATGCCAGGGAGGTATCACCACCAAGATACTGGTTTGTCACATTTTCCATAGCTACCATATCAAACTCGTCGCTCATACCGAAACGGGTGATCATGCCTCTTGCCAATTTGGTCGCCTGCTCAATATCATTGGACGCACCCGTTGTAACGGAATGGAAGATCAATTCCTCCGCCGCACGGCCGCCTGTAAATGTAGCGATCTTATTTTCCAGTTCCTCTTTTGACATGAGGAAATGTTCCCCATCCTCCACCTGCATGGTGTATCCCAAGGCTCCTGAAGTTCTGGGTATGATGGTGATCTTATGGACAGGCGCGGAATCTGTCTGCATGGCAGCTACCAGCGCATGGCCAATCTCATGGTAGGAAACGATCAGCTTCTCTTTCTCGGAAAGCACACGGTTCTTCTTCTGGTATCCTGCAATGACTACCTCAATACTCTCCTCCATATCTGCCTGTGTGGCAAACTTTCTTCTGTCACGGACAGCTCTCAGTGCCGCTTCATTTACAATGTTAGCCAGTTCCGCTCCCGATGCACCGGATGCAGCCTTGGCAATCTCACGGAAATCCACGTTGTCGGATATTTTGATCTTTTTGGCATGGACTTTCAGGATCTCCTCGCGCCCCTGCAGATCAGGAAGTTCCACAGGGATACGCCTGTCAAAACGTCCCGGACGGAGCAGCGCCGCATCCAGGGAATCCGGACGGTTGGTTGCCGCCAGGATCACAACACCTTTGGAGCCGTCAAATCCATCCATCTCGGTCAGAAGCTGGTTCAGTGTCTGCTCACGCTCATCGTTGCCGCTGATGTTGCCGTCACGCTTCTTTCCAATGGTATCAATCTCATCAATAAATACGATACAAGGTGCTTTTTCATTGGCCTGCTTAAACAGATCACGTACTTTGGCAGCACCCATACCAACGAACATCTCCACAAATTCAGATCCTGATATGGAGAAAAAGGGAACGTTGGCCTCGCCAGCCACGGCTTTTGCCAGAAGCGTCTTACCTGTTCCCGGAGGGCCTACCAGAAGAGCACCCTTTGGCATGGACGCTCCAATCTCCCGGTATCTGTCAGGGTTGTGGAGATAGTCCACGATCTCTGTCAGCAGGTCCTTGGCCTCATCCTCACCGGCCACGTCTGAAAACATAATACCGTTGGTTGATTTTACATAGACCTTGGCATTGCTCTTTCCAAAACTCATGGCCCCGGCTCCGCCGCCCATGCCTGACATCATCTTCTTACTCAGCCAGTTACCGATGAATAAGAAAATAGCAATGGGGATGATCCAGGACAGCAGGAAGGTGAGGATCGGGGACTGCTTTGTGGGGATCTCCTTGGCGAATTTCACCTTCGCTTTATCCAGCCGTTCGACCTCCTGCAGATCATTGATTCTTCCCGTCTTGTAAACCTGTGTCTTATCGCCGTCTTTCACGGTATAATAAATGGTGTCATCATCCAGATTTACCTCATCTATCTTGCCGCCGTCCAAATCATTTAAAAATTCATCATATCTGACTTCCTTGATACTCCGCTCCGCGATTGAGGGCACAAGCAGGGTATTCAGCAGAATCAGAACCACTATGACAATGGCATAGTAGAACATAATTGGTTTTTTGGGTTTTTTGTCTTTCACTTCCATCTGTTTTTCCTCCATGATTTCCTGATCCATTGGGAAATCTATGGTTTAAGTATGCCACTTTTTTGTGAATTATTCAATGAATTGGCTATGTTTATTCTATAAAAAATATATGAAGTGCTGCTGTTCACCGTTTCCGCACAGCACGGTACCCTGTTGTGCCCTACTATTTATCGTCACCGGTCAGCCGCAGCACAGCCTGTATTTCATCCACATCCATGTCAAGAAAAGCCGCCAGTTCATCCACACTGTACTTGACCTCCTCGTCTTCCAGAAGTTCTTTGATCCTTGTCTCCAGGTCACGTACTTTCTCCACAAGGATATCATCCCTCTGCTTCTGGTCTGTCTGCTCTTCCAGCATGAGCAGAATGGCATTTCTGATCTCCCCGCAGAGGAATGCGTGGATGTCCTGTGCCTCATGAAGCATTTCAATGGCACTCAGCAGACCGATATTTCCCTCTGCTATCATATCACCGATAAAGACTTCCCGGTGTTTCAGTTCTCTCGCTGTGGTTACTACCTGGGGCATATACAGCTCTGCCAGACGTTTTTTTGCCGCGTCATCATGATCCAATACCCTTTTATAAAGGCTTTCCCTCTCCCCGGGCTTCTCTTTGGGTATATCAGAAAGTATGCTTTCATAATCCTTCAGATATTCCAGTTCTTCCTGGGATAACGCAGCTTTTTCTTCTTTTTCCCCACTGTCCTCGTTCCCGCCTGGATCAATTTCCCCTTGTTCCGAAGAGGCGTCTGCCGTCTGCCTCTTCTTTCCCTCCACCTGGATTCCCTGGACAGCCAGGTATTCGTATACTTTCTGTATCTGACCTTCTGTCAGCCCGTTTCCGGCAAAAAGTTCTTCCACTGTATCTGCATGTATCTTTTTTCCGTTTTTTACAGCCAGCTCCAGTGTTTCTTTGAGCTTTTCCTGAAATTCTCTGATCTCCATAACTGTCTCCTTTTCTTTCCATCCACATTCCGTGTTCAGAATACAAACGCGGAATGGCTGCAGCGGCTATGCTGCTGTTTTATCCTATTACCCGGATAGTCTTAAAGACAGTATAAGCGATTAAAAAAAGGTTGTAAAGTTCTACTCTGCAGGATCACAGTTTTTCAGTAACCGTTCAGTTACTGTACACAGGCCACTGTACCGGGAGGCGTTTTCATGCCGGAAGCATGAAAATCCCGAGGCAGCCAGCGCGATATGGGGCAGAATGCTCCATATCTGTGCATCGCGAAGCGTGTTACTGGACACGGAGTGTACAGTAACACCGTTCAGACAAGCTGAACCGTTACGCACCCAGCCATTAAAAATCGCTTCGCGATGGGCTGGATGCCTGCCGGCACTACTTTTTCATACGGTCAGTGCAGTAAATGCGCAGACCTGTCTGAACTGTTACATTTTTCACTCAGAAGCCGCTTCACTGTCTGTGGGTCTGCCTTTCCTTTCATCTCTTTCATAACCTGGCCTACAAGAAAACCTAAAACCTTTGTTTTCCCGTTTTGGTATTCCTCCACTGTTTTTGGATTTCCGGCCAGCACTTTGTCCACCACACGCTCCAGCGTGCCTGTGTCTGTGACAGACTTCAGACCGTTTTTTTCTATATAAGAAACCGGGTCTATATCTTCGTCAAACATGATCTCAAACACCTTTTTTGCCGTCCGGTTGTTCACCTCCCCCTTTTCACAGACTGCGATCAGGTCTGCCAGATGCCCGGGTGTGAAGCGAATGTCTTCTGTTTCCATCCCCCTGTCTTTTAAAAGCCTCAGTGTCTCACCGATAAACCAATTGGCTGCCTTTTTTGGCCCGCCGGCAATCTTTTTCTGTTCCAGAAGGCTGACTGTCTGCTCAAACAAATCTGCCAGATATCTGGACTGTGTCAAAAGTGACGCGTCATAGGCAGACAGACCCAATTCCTTCTCGTAGCGCCCTGCCTTTTCCTCCTGAAGCTCGGGCTGCCGCTCTTTTATCCGTTTTGTCCACGCCTCACTGATCACAACAGGAGGCAGATCAGGGTCGGGAAAATACCTGTAATCCTTGGCATCCTCTTTTGAACGCATGGCATAAGAATATTCCTTGTTGTCATCCCATCTTCGTGTCTCCTGCTGCACGCATTTTCCCTCTTCCAAAAGCTCGATCTGGCGTTCCCGCTCCCCTTCAATAGCTCTGGCGATGGCCTTAAAGGAGTTTAAGTTCTTCATCTCCGTTCTGGTACCCAATTCACTGCTCCCGGCCTCCCGGACAGACAGATTCACATCCGCCCGCATAGATCCCTCCTGAAGTTTACAGTCCGAGACACCAAGGTACTGGCAGATCAAGCGCAGTTTTTCCAGATAAGCAATAACCTCCTCCGCACTCCTCATATCCGGTTCAGATACGATCTCCACCAGCGGTACACCGCTTCTGTTGTAGTCCACAAGGGAACAGTCTTCCCAGGCATCATGGATCAGCTTTCCGGCATCCTCCTCCATATGCATCTCATGGATCCTGATCTTTTTCTTCCCGGATGCCGTCTCAATTTCCAGAGATCCGTCGTAACAGATGGGGAGATATAACTGGGAGATCTGGTAGTTTTGTGGATTGTCCGGGTAAAAATAATTCTTACGGTCGAATTTACAGGTGCGGTTTACCCGGCAGTTGGCAGCCAGCCCAAGGGCCAGGGCATACTCCACCACCTGTTTGTTCAGGACAGGCAGGGATCCGGGCATTCCGGTACATACCGGACAAGTATGGGTATTGGGCGCCCCACCGAATCTTGCAGAACACCCGCAGAATATCTTTGCAGCCGTGGCAAGTTCCACATGCACCTCCAGGCCAATGACTGTCTCATATTGCTTTCCCATTATTTTACCCCCTTTCCCTGCGCTTTGGGAAACTCTCCCCTGATCTGTTCATAGGCATATGCAGCCTGTATGATTTTTTTCTCCTGAAAACAATCCCCGATAAACTGCAGTCCCACCGGCATACCGCTGCTGTCCCTGCCGCAGGGCACACTTATGGCAGGAAGGCCTGCCAGATTGACCCCTGCTGTATAAATGTCACTCAGGTACATGTTCAGCGGGTCTGAAAGGCTGCTCCCAACCTTGGGTGCCGTAGAAGGAGCCGCAGGCGCAAGCAGCGTATCATACTTAACAAAAGCCAGGTCAAACGCTTTCTTTATCATTGCCTTTACTTTCAGGGCTTTCAGGTAATATGCATCATAGTAGCCGGAACTCAGTACAAAAGAACCCAGCAGGATCCGGCGCTTCACCTCTTCCCCGAAGCCCTCAGCCCTGGTCTTTTTATACATGTGGTGAAGTCCCTCGAATGCCTCTGTCCTGTAACCATATTTTACGCCGTCAAAACGGGCCAGGTTGGAGCTTGCCTCCGCTGAGGCGATAATATAATAAGCAGGGATCACATAATCCACCAGTCCCAGAGAAAAGAATTCTACAATGGCACCGTTCCTTGTCATCAGGTGCACCGCATCCACCAGCGCCTTCTTTACCTCCGTGTCCAGACCTTCCGCCAGATATTCCTTGGGAATCCCAATCTTCATTCCACGCAGATCCTTTCTCAAATATCCGGTAAACTGCAGATCCTTCCGCATCACGGAAGTGCTGTCCTTTGGGTCATACCCTGCCACAGTCTCCAGCAGTGCCGCACAGTCGGACACATCCTTTCCCACCGGTCCGATCTGGTCTAGGGATGAAGCATATGCTATAAGGCCATATCTGGATACGGTTCCGTAGGTGGGCTTCATTCCCACCACACCGCAGTAAGCGGCCGGCTGACGGATAGAACCGCCTGTGTCACTTCCCAATGCGGCAAACACTTCATCCGCTGCCACCGCTGCGCAGGAGCCTCCTGACGAACCACCCGGCACTTTTTCCGTATCCCAGGGATTTCTGGTAATGCCATAGGCTGAGGTCTCTGAGGTGCTTCCCATGGCAAATTCATCCATGTTGGTCTTGCCAATGACGATCATTCCCGCATTCTCCATTCTGCGTACAGCCTCCGCATCGTATGGCGGAACAAAATTTTCCAGAATCCTGGACGCGCAGGTGGTCTTTCTGTCCCTGGTGCAGATATTGTCTTTTACCGCCACAGGAACGCCGGCCAGAGGACCTGTATATTTTCCTGTTTTTATGCCGCTCTCCACCTCTTTCACCCTGTCGTATATTTTCTTTTCATCTGTCTCCAGAAAGGCGTGGAGTGTGCTGTCCACCTTTCCAATCTGGTCCAGAGATGCTTTCACTGCTTCCCTGACGCCTGCCTCCCTGCTCTTAATGGCCCGGCCCAGCGTGAGGGCTGTCATTTCTTTGATCTCCATTTCGCTAACCTCCGTCTTCAACCACTGTCACTGCACTGTTTTCGGTACCTGGTACTGGCCGTCCTTGCTCCTGGGCGCATTTTTTATCATGGCCTCACGGTCGTTCCCATTTGTTACAATATCCTCCCGGAAAACATTTTCCATAGGAAAGGTGTGGGAAAGCGGCCGGATCCCCTCTGTGTCCAGCTCATTTAATTTATCCACATAATCCAGTATCTCCTGCATTTTTTCCCTGGCGGCTTCCCGTTCTTGGGGTTTGAGGGCCAGTTTTGCCAGAATTTCCACATTTTCCATAACGGTATCATCTATGATCTGTTTTGCCATAACAATATCCTCCTTTTCTCTACGGTTCCAGCCGGTTCATATCTCTTGGGAAAAGACAGGCTTCCCTCACGTTATCTTCACCTAAAAGCTGCATGGTAAGCCTCTCCAGGCCAATTCCCAGGCCCCCGTGGGGCGGCATGCCGTACTTGAAAGTATCCAGATACTGCTCCATCCCCTCCCGGCTCATGCCTCTTCTCTCCAATTTCCTGGTCAGCATATTGTAGTCATGGATACGCTGTCCTCCGGTTGTCACCTCCAGGCCTTTAAACAGCAGATCAAAGCTCAGGGTAAACCGTTCATCCTCCGGGTCATCCATTGCATAAAAGGGCCTTTTTTTGGAGGGATAATGTGTGACGAACACAAAATCCGAATCATATTCCTCTTTGAAGTACCGACCAATCAATTCCTCCTCCTCCGGCTCCAGATCAAACGGGTTTTTAATTTTCCTGCCATATTTTTCAGACACCAGCTCTTTGGCGTCGGTAAAACGGACACAGGGGATCTTATCAGTTCCCGGAAGCTTGATCCCCAGAATCTTCAGCTCTTTGGCGTATTCTTTTTTCAACAGCTCCATTGTATATTGGAGAAACCCCGTCTCCATGGCACAGATATCCATAAAGCTGTCAATATATCCCATCTCAAGATCCAGGCTGGTGTATTCGTTCAGATGCCGCCTTGTGTTATGCTTCTCCGCACGAAATACAGGACCTGTCTCAAACACCCTGTCAAATACCCCCACCATCATCTGTTTATAAAACTGGGGGCTCTGCTCCAGAATGGCGGGTTTGTGGAAATAACTGAATTTAAAGAGATTAGAACCGCCCTCCGCCCCTTTTGATCCTATTTTGGGAGTATGCACTTCCGTAAATCCCTGGCTGTATAAAAATTCACGAAAGGCTCTGCACACACCCTCCTGAATCTTAAAACGGGCCCTTTCCTTTATATTCCGCAGAGATATGGGGCGTAGGTTCAGCTTAGTCTCCAGAGATGTGTTCAGCTTCCATTTGTCTATGGCAAGCGGGAGAGGCGCAGCGGGAGATGACAGGATCTCAACCTTTGAAAGCCGCAGTTCCTTTTCATGGGGTGCTCTTTCCTCATCATGAATGGTACCTGAGACGCGGACACAGTCACCTTCCTTCAAATGGCAGATGGAAAGATCTGTCTTTCCCTCCTCCCATACCGCCTGCAGCAGACCGTCTCTTTTTCTCAGGATCACAAAGGCGATCTCTCCCATATTTCTGATACTGTGAACAGTTCCCTCCACCAGGATTTCCCGGTCTGACTCTTTTACTTCCAGTATCTGCGGAAGCTCCAGTGTTTCCTTTTTTAAAATACCTGCTGCAAATTCCATATCACAATTCTCCTTTTTCTATAAATAAAAAAGTCCCGGGGATATCCAGAAAAATCCAGATACCTCGGGACAGGATATAATTGATCACATCTTTGTGATCCGTTCAATCGCTTTCACTGTATTTTCATAGGTTCCGAAGGCTGACAGTCTAAAATAGCCTTCTCCGTGTGCTCCAAAACCGCTGCCGGGTGTTCCAACCACATTGGCTTTGCTTAGAAGTTCATCAAAGAACTCCCAGGAACTTAACCGGCCGGGTGTTTTCAGCCACACATACGGGGCATTGATGCCGCCGGATACGGAGTATCCTGCATTTTTCAGGCCTTCGTAAATCACCTTCGCGTTTTTCATATAATAGTCCACCTGGGCCTTTAACTGCTCTTTTCCTTCCGGTGAATAAACAGCTTCCCCGGCCCGCTGTACAATATACGGGGCACCGTTATATTTGGTCCCATGCCTTCTGGACCACAGGTCATGCAGGGATACACTGCCGCATTTTAAATCCTTCGGCACTACTGTGTAACCCAGACGGACGCCTGTAAATCCGGCATTTTTTGAAAAACTGTGAAGTTCGATGGCACAATGTCTCGCACCTTTGCATTCATACACGCTGTGAGGTACGTCTTTTTCTGTTATATATGCTTCATATGCTGCATCGTAAATGATCACCGCGCCCACGCGGTTGGCATAATCCACCCATTCCTGCAGCTCTGCTCTTGTGATTCCTGCTCCTGTGGGATTATTCGGGAAACACAGATAAATAATATTCGGGGTTTCCTTTGGAAGTTCAGGGATAAAATGATTATCCTCCACACAGGGCATGTAGATCATGCCGTCATAATTCTGTGCATCCGGATTATAATTACCCGTTCTGCCTGCCATCACATTAGTGTCTACATACACAGGATATACCGGGTCGCAGACAGCGATCTTATTGTCCAGGCCGAAAATTTCCTGGATATTTCCGGAGTCACATTTTGCTCCGTCGGATACGAAAATCTCATCTGCTTCGATGTCACAGCCGCGGTTTCGGTAATCATTGTCCGCAATGGCATTTCTGAGAAAATCATAACCTTTGTCCGGAGCGTAACCATGAAATGTCTCCGCATTTGCCATATCATCCACTGCGCTGTGAAGTGCCCGGATAATAGCCGGTGCCAAAGGCTGTGTGACATCACCGATCCCCAGCCGGATCATGTCTGCATTAGGGTTTTGCTGCTGATAGTCAGCCACTTTTTTTGCTATATTGGAAAACAGGTAGCTGCCCTGAAGTTTCAGATAATTATTGTTGATCGTAAACATATCACATTTCTCCTTTATGACGATTTGATACTGGCTTTGCTGCCGTTCCTCTTTATACTTCATCGTAGATGAGCGTCAGTATCATCTGCGCTGTCTCTACCATGCCGGTAGCACTGTCCATGCTGCATTTTTGTATATAACGGTATGCCTCCTCCTCTGTGAGATGGTTTCTGTCCATCAGAAGGAGCTTCGCGTTTGTAATATAGTTCTGGTCCCGCTCATTTCGCGGTTTTGGCTTTTTCTTTTCCTTTTTTTGTCTGCGCTCAATCTGGTAAAGCTGCATTTCCACAGTGTTTACCAGTTCATAAATACGGATAGGCATGGTGACTGCCATAATCCCTGATCCTGCCGAGCTGACCACATTCGCAGAACCGATAAGCAGCATTTCAAAGAATCCGGGCAGACATTCTGCCAGCTCCCGGTAATACATGTCAGGCAGCTTATAACCGCTGATCACCAGTCCTGCGGGATGTTTATTCACTTCAATCAAAGCCTGGGCGGCAGTTGTACATGCTACGGTATTTTCAAATCCATGCTGTATGAGGATTTTCCGTATTTTCTTTGCATCTTCCGGTTTCGGTAAAACGATAATGATGATGCTCATGCACTGCCTCCTGTTCCTTTATACACGGTACAGATACTGTTCGATCTCCCACTCAGAAACCTGTTCCATGTAGCTCTCCCACTCTTTTCTCTTTGCTTTCACATAGCACTTTGTAAAAGTATCGCCCAACACGGCCCTCATAAGAGGGTCTTTCTGAAATTCTTCCAGAGCCTCACTGAGATTTTCCGGCAGGGTATCAATGCCTGCGTTCTCCTTCTCCTCCCTGGAGAGTTTCCGGATATTTTCTTTCAGCTCTTTTGGAGCCTGCAGGTTCTTTTCAATCCCATCCATACCTGCCGCCAGACACAGTGCAAATACCAGATATGGATTGGCGGAAGAATCCGGGCTTCTCAGCTCCAGCCTCGCTCCTTCGTTTCGCTGGGTCTGTACCCGTACCAATGCGGTGCGCTGCCTGGATGACCAGGTAATGTCTGAGGGTGCTTCAAAACCGGGGGCTAATCTTTTATAAGAATTTACAAGGGGGTTGCACAGGGCGGTCATACCCTTGATATGCGCAAAAATGCCGGCCAGGAAGGAATATCCCTCACGGCTCAGTCCCAGGTCATCAGACGGGTCTGAAAAAATGTTCTTTCCGTCTTTCATCAGATACATGTTCACATGCATACCGGAACCGTTTACGCCTGCTTTTGGTTTGGGCATGAAGGTGGCGTGAAGGCCGTGGCGCTTTGCTATGGTCCTCACAGCCACCTTGAAGGTCATCACTTTATCGGCGGTCTCCGGGGCATCGGAGAACTGGAAATCAATCTCATGTTGTCCGGGGGCTATTTCGTGGTGGGAGGATTCGATTTCATATCCCATCTCTTCAAGAGTCAGCACCATGTCACGTCTGGCATTCTCACCCAGATCCACAGGACTTAGATCCATGTATCCCGCCTTTTCATGTGTTGTGGTTGTGGGCATACCGTTATCGTCTGTGTGGAAAAGGAAAAACTCGCATTCCGGGTTCACCATAAGGGAATATCCCATCTCTGCGGCTTTCGCTGCAACACGGTTCAAAATGAATCGGGGGCTTTCTTTATAGGGTGTACCGTCTTCCTGATAAATATCACAGATAAACCGGGCGACTTTTCCCTGCTGAGGGCGCCATGGGAGGATGGAAAAGGTGGACAGGTCGGGATGCAGATACATATCTGCCTCCTCGTTCCGGATAAAACCTCCGATGGAGGATGCGTCTATGACGCAGCGGTTATCCATGGCTTTTTCTAATTTGCTGGATGGGATCGCAATATTTTTTAATGTACCGAACATATCGGTGAACTGCAGGCGGATGAATTCTACGTCCTCTTCCTCTGCCATGCGAAGGATTGCTTCCCTGGTGTAGTTTTGCATTGTATTATCTCCTCTCTTGATGGGTGATAGGAATGGAACCGGATACGGGTGCTTAGGAGGCGGGCGGTAAGTCCGGTTTTAGTCTCATTGTGGTCTTGTTGATGCGGAAAAATTGTCCGGTGTGTGACTTTGGAATAAAAAATGGGCGTGCTTATCCAGAGTACCCTCCGAATAAGAACGCCCTTGTTCTTTCATTTATGGTTGGTATTATAGCAAGGGAAGTTGGGATTGTCAATATAAGGATTTAATCTTCCTAATGTTTCTAACTATCTCATCTCCGGTCTCACCGGTTGACGCATGCCCTCCCATATCCGGCGTTAGCCGTCTTTGATCCAAGAATAATTTTTCTAAAGCCTTGAGCACCACCTGTGCCCACATTGTCTCCCCCAGATAATCCAGCATCTGACTTGCTGACCAGACAGCCCCGGCAGGGTTTGCAACATTTTTTCCCGCAATATCCGGTGCTGAACCGTGAACGGGTTCAAACATAGCCGGGTATTTTCTCTCAGGATTTATATTGGCGCCTGCCGCTATGCCCATCCCGCCGCTGATCGCTGCGCCCAGATCTGTTAATATATCTCCAAACAGGTTCGAGGTGACTACAATGTCAAATCGCTCCGGAGCCATGACAAAAAGCATACTGGCAGCATCCACCAATACGGAATTTATCTCCACATCCGGATATTCCCTTCCTACTTCCTCAAACATCTTATCCCAAAAAACCATAGAATAGTTCAGTGCATTTCCTTTACTCACACTGGTCAGTCTCCTCTTTTCACTGCGCGCCAATTCAAAAGCATACCGCATCACTCGTTCTGTTCCCCTTCTGGAAAACACCCCTGTCTGATATACCGTCTCATTTTCCAGACCCGCATTTTTCCATTCTCCCAGTCCCGCATATTCTCCTTCACTGTTTTCCCTCACCACGATCATATCTATATTTTGAGGAGAGGCATCTTTTAAGGGACTTACAACTCCATCTAAAAGTTTGACCGGCCTCAGATTCACATACTGATCAAAGCTCTTTCTTATCTTTAATAATAATCCCCACAGTGAAATATGATCCGGCACCCCAGGAGCACCTACTGCGCCCAAATAAACAGCATCAAACATTTTAAGCTTCTCAATTCCGTCTGCCTCCATCATTTCACCGTTTTTTAAATAATATTCACACCCCCACGGAAAATAAGTAAAAGAAAATTTAATCTCCTTGTCCAGCGCCTCAATACACTTTAATACTTTGACGCCTTCCCGGATAACTTCTGTCCCAATCCCATCTCCTGGTATTACAGCGATCCGAAATTCTCTCATAAGGCTCCCTGCACGCTTCCGTTCATTACTATCATTTTCATTTCCGTCATTTCTTTTATGGCAAACCCCGGGCCTTCCTTCCCTATACCACTATTTTTCAAACCTCCGTAAGGCATTTGGTCTACTCTGTAATTACAGGTGTCATTGATGATGATGCCGCCGAACTCTGCCTCATCCGCAAACCTCATGGCTTCTTCAATTTTCTCCGTAAGTATGGCTGCCTGCAGCCCATAAGGTGTATGATTTACCTTCTGAATAGCCTCATCCAGGGTTTCATACCCATTGACAGTTATGACCGGAGCAAACATCTCCTCCTGGATGACCGGTGCGTTTTCCGGTGCATCCTTTAAAATGGTGGGATAGAAGATGTTCCCCTCTGTTATGTTGCCTGTCACAAGCCTTGCCCCCATTGCAATGGATCTTTGAACCCTTTCTTGAGCACGGATCAACGCATCCCGTGATATCATAGGGCCTAAATCTGTATCTTTTTCGGATGGATCGCCGCACTTTACAGATAGAGCACAGCGCTTCATGTCACTTAGGAGTTCATCCTTCACAGAGTTATGGACATAAACTCTCTGTACAGATATACATACCTGCCCCGCGTTTGCAAACCCTGCCCTGCAGAGTTTCTCTGCCGCTATTTTGATGTCTGTGTCCTTTGATACTACCACGGCACTGGTAGAGCCAAGCTCCATGGTAATTTTCTTGACACCGGCATTTTTGCAGATTTCATCCCCTGCCTGATAGGAACCGGTAAACGATATTTTTCTCACCCGGCTGTCAGCAACCAGTGCATTACCCAATTCTCTGCCAGATCCGCAGACCACAGTAACAGCATCTTTTGGCAGACCGCAGGACAGGAACAATTCTCCCAGCATCATGGCTGTCAGCGGCGTTTTACTGGCCGGCTTTACAATAACGGAGTTTCCCGCAGCAAATGCAGGGCCCATCTTATGACAGGCCAGGTTCAGGGGAAAATTAAACGGCGTGACAGCAAGCACCACTCCTACCGGAACCCGCTGATAAAATCCTGTTCTGACCCCGCCTGCATCCTGTTCCACAGGAATGACTTCACCGCATATAGCGCCCGCTGCCTCTGCGGACAGCTTTAGTGTATTAGCTGCCCGCTCCACCTCTTTGCAGGCATCTCTTATGGTTTTCCCGACTTCTTTTACCAGCACTTTGGCAAACCGTTCCTTTTGCTCCAGCAATTGATGGGATACACCGTATAAAATTTTAGCCCGATCATTCACAGACATTTTTCTCATCTGTGCCGCCCCCATTTCCGCCGCCTTCATAATTTCAGGAATAAGATCCACACTGCACTTTGCCACTTTTCCCACACATTCTCCGGAATATGGACTAAACACCTCTATCTTCTCTGTTCCTTCTTTTCTCTCTCCGTGTATCAGCATTATCCTTTTCCCTCCGACATACATGTCCTGATCCAGCCCTTTACCACTTCTTTTACGGAATCTGTTACAGATGGATAAATCAAGTCAACCGGGGGTGTAAGGGCTCCCTGTTTTTCAATTTCCTCTTGTAGTCTGTCCAGATAAGTATACCGTATGATCGTTCCCACATTTACCTTTGCAATTCCTTCTTTTATACACTTCTTAACATCCTCTTCCGGAATTCCCGTTCCTCCGTGCAGTACCAGGGGCACAGAAACACCGGCTGATACCTGACCGAGGCGCTCAAAGTCGATCTGCGGTTTTCCTTTATAAAACCCGTGTGCCGTACCGATTGCCGCCGCCAGATAATCCACGCCGCTCTCCTCTGCTAATCTGACCGCGTCCCCCACCTGTACCAGGCAGTCTTCGCCCTGAAAATCACCTTCATCTCCACGGCTTTTTATTTTTCCTATTTCTCCCTCAACCGCACATCCTCTTGAATGAGCATATTCCGCCACCTCCTTGATGGCAGAAATATTCTCCTCCAGAGTACAACGTGATGCGTCTATCATTACAGAATCATATCCTGCGTTTACAGCTTCTTTACAGAGTTCTACACTGCCGGTATGGTCCAAATGTAAATACACCCTGGCTCCTGTCCGGGCTGCCAGTTCATCCACTGCCGCTCTCAGAACCTTTGGCCCGTATGTCTTTGTCACTTTAGGCAAAGAAGCTGCAAAAACCGGAGTTTTTAATTCCGCTGCCACTTCCATAACAGCCAGCAGCTCAAAAAAACCGGAAAAATTGAAATGTGGGATAGCATACCCTTCCGCCCTTGCCTTCTGCAGCATATCTAATATTTCTTTTCTTTTCATTCCTTTATTCCCCCTCTTAAAAATGTTTCCAACCGTTCTTTTTCCGGCTCTACCGGGTCCGCCTCCAATCCCGGGATATAGCGGCATGCTTCATATAAAACCGCTGTGATTCTTTCATGTACCCCAACACAATGATGGATATAAGGGCCATAGATAAATCTATGTTCCCACTTTGACCAGTCCTTAAATTCGATCCAGACATAAGTTCCATGGTTATAAGGACCCTCTGTTCCCTTTCCCTGTCCCATAAGCAAAGAATACTTTCCCTGCACACCGTCAAACCGGACAATGGAAATGTCCCCGCCTTTCAGCTCCCAACTGCCCACCACCGGGGCTTTCCTGTTATAGTGGATATTCAATTCCAGAGGTCTGTCCTCCCTGGCAAGTTCTTTAGGAAACACCCCGCAGTGCCAGAATAATTCCGCATTATCATTTTGTGGATGCCTTGCCGTAACATCAGCTAAAAAGACCGGGGAACTCCCTCCTGCTGCTGCCTGAGCTATCACGGCACTGACCGCCCCATGGATATCCGCTTCACAGATAACAGGAAATCCCAGCCCATTCAGCTCCGACAGAGCAAAACACGGGGATATCCCAACCGTATCAAACATAGGCCCCCAACACTGTGTTGCCGCTGCTGTCAGATTCTGTTCCCTGCCCCAATCCATCAAAGTAATGACAAGACCTGCCACATTGACCAGCTTCTCTTTTGGAAAATGGATCGCCTTCATCTCCCGGAATATATCTTCGGCGTATTCCTGAACCTGATCCATTTTCATGTCCAGCGTATATTCATACCTGGTCTTTAACTCCGGAAGGGTCAAAGGCACAAGATCGATCCCATACCGTTCCAGAAGCTCTCCCTCATTACATTTGACTGACCAGAAAGCATCCGGACGAAGGCTGATCTGCCCTATCCTCATATTGAAAAAATATTTTACAACCCTGGCTGCAGCATAAAAGTTATCAAACAACTTTTCAAAAATCGGGTCATCCAAAGCGGTATTCAATATGTAGCTAAAAGGTATCCCCATTCGCTGAAGCACTTTTGTTGTAGCAAATAAACCGCACTGGCTGTCCCGATACCTATATCCTTCTGCATCCGGCATTTCCTCTCTCGGCCCCCATAAAAGGATAGGCTTTGCAAGTTTCCTTGCAGCCTTGGCCACTGCATCCTCCGCTCCAAAGTTACAATGGGGACAGAAAACAGCATCTACTTCATTCTCCACAAAATACTTGTAAACTGCATCCACATCCTTGGGATGATAAAGCAGGCCATCCTCATTGAGGAAATCCAGGTTAACATAATCTATATTTTTTCTTTTCAGCCAGTCTTCCACTTTTTCTTTTGTCTCCCTGGCCGTTTGCGGATTAAATGCCTTCTCCCCATACATATTTCTTCTGGTAGGCATAAATCCGACTTTTATCGACATTTTAATTTTTTCCATAATCTTACATCTCCTCTCATGACAAAGCTGTTGTATTTTTCTTTTTAATAGTATATTATTATTTACAGTAAGTTCCACTTAATGTCTTTTATTATCTGTAAGGAGAAAAATGTGATTGTACTAATTTGTGATGACCAGAACTCAGTTCATACCTTTCTGGAAAATGCTATCAACTGGAAATCCGTGAATATAGGAAATATCCTTCATGCCTACAATGGAATACAGTGTCTGGAAATACTCAAGTCTCAGACTCCTGATCTGCTGCTATTGGATATCCGCATGCCGCAGTTGACGGGAATAGACATTTTGAAAGAAATCTCCAGACTGCATCTTCATACGATCACTATCATATTAAGTGCATACAGCGACTTTACTTATGCCAAAGAGGCCTTAAAGCTGGGCGCTTTTGACTATGAACTGAAGCCTATTGACGCCCCAAAGCTGACGCAGATCATTACCGGTGCCCTAGAACATCAGATGTCCGAATATCTGTCTTATCTTTACAGATACATAAACGGAAGCAGTTTGGAAGAGACCATGATCTGCCGGATACTTGACCGACTGGGAATACACCGTTTTCTGGGTATTCTTTCTGTTCTGCCTGTAACCCCCCACGCCAGTGAAAGCCTTCAGCTAAGTGAATACCTTCAGGAATCTTATAAATACATCATTCATCTTAATGACACAGAACTGTTTATTTTAAATCCATTTGATGGAAATGATTATCAGGAAGCAATACATTCTATACAGGAGCAGCACCGTGAACTCTGTCAGATCATGCCTGACTCGGAACTGAATTTTTCCGTGAGCCTACCGGGAGAAGGGATCTCCTTTTTAAAGACTTCCCTGGCTCAATGCCGCAAGGCCCTTCACGAACAGTTTTATTCACGTACCGGATTTTTTGTGTTTTGCAGTCATCCGGCCTCTGACACACTACAGGCAGACCTTTTGCAGTTCCGTCTGCGCATCTATTCCTGTCTGACCAATGCCAACGGCAAAGAAAAAATCCCCCGGATTTTAGACAATATGTTTGAGCTGTTCACTCAAAACCGGCTGGATTTTGATGAACTGACTGATATTTGCTTTGATATCCTCTATTACAACATTTCTGTGATCCTCAATCAAAATTCCGAATTTGAATTTGAGCTGAGACGTAACATTAAAAACTGCAGATCACTGGATGAACTTCGCAGCCTCATGGAAAACACCCTGATGCTTCGGTTTTTCAGCAATGCCGCCGATGTGACCGAAAAGACGCCCATCCAGAATATCTACACCTATCTGCAGAAGAATTTTGCGGAAACTATCAGTCTGGAGGATCTGTCTAAAAAATTTTTCATCAGCAAATACGCACTCTGCCGAGGATTCCGGCAGGAATATCAAGAGGGACTTTGGGATTATCTGAAACGTCTCCGTATGGAGCATGCCCATCTCCTTCTGACCACTACAGACCTGAAAATTTATGAGGTAGCGGAACGCTGTGGATTCGCTGATGCCAACTATTTCAGCAGCACTTACCGGAAATACTATGGCCATACAGCGTTTCACGCCAAAAAAGATAATAAGTAGTTCCCTATTCCTTGATCCCGCTGAAAGCCACACCTTTGACAATTTGTTTCTGAAAGATAAAAAATATGATCAATACAGGCAGTACCGCAATTACTGTTGCTGCCATAGAATATGCCATACTCATATCTGACTGGCCTCGGAAGAAGACAATCCCCACCGGCACAGTCATGATATTTTCATTGGTGATTGCGATAAACGGCCATATAAAGTCGTTCCACTGCTGTAAAAAGGTAAATATCATAAGAGAAGCCATGGCGGGTTTCATAAGCGGAAAAACAATTTTCCAGAGTATCCTAAAGGAATTTGCCCCGTCAATCTTTGCCGCTTCAAACAAGGCTGCAGGCAGTCCATCCATAAACTGCTTTAAGAGGATAACACCAAAGGAAGAACCCAGTCCCGGAAGGATAAGTGAAGCATATGTATTTAACAGTCCCATCTGCCTAAACAGCAGGTACATGGGAATCATAAGACTGTGGATTGGAATCATCATCCCCGCCATTACGATCCAAAACCATACCTTTTTCCCGGGAAATTCAAACTTTGAAAACCCATAAGCTGCCGTCATTGACAGCATTGCACCGCCTAAAGTAACTATACTGGAAACAAGAAGGCTGTTTAAAAGCCAGCGGAAAATATCAGCCTGTTCACTGGTAAAGACATACAGGAAATTGTCAAAGGTAAATGGGGGCGTGAACCATGTTCTGATATCCGTAACAACAGAATTTAAAGGTTTTACAGACACGATCAGTGCCCACAGCATGGGAACCCACCAGATAACTGCCACACATACGGCGATCATGGTCACGACAATTCTCGAAACTTTCTTTTTCTTCATATAACGCTCCCCCTAATCTACAAATTTTCTGGCTGCCCTGGAGGAAATGGTAAACTGAATCCCGGAAACCACCAGTATAATAATCATCAGGAAGATGGAAGCAGCCGAAGCCCGGCCGATTTCAAATACACGGAATCCCTGCTCGTAGAGGTACTGAATATAAGTTCTTGTAGAGCCTGCCGGGTCCCCTCCTGTAAGCAGAAAGATTTGTCCAAATACTTTGAAAGATGCTATCAACTGTAGGAACAGAATCGTAATATGTACCCTGGACAGAAGAGGCAGTGTTATGTATCGCACTTTCTGCCAGTAGGAGATTCCGTCCAGAGCGGCACACTCGTAATACTCCTCCGGTATCTCCTGCATCCCGGCAATATAAAGTATCATGTTAAATCCGCCGGCCCACCATAATGTCTCCAGTACGATCACAACCCACACCAAAGAAGGTTTCATGAGCCAATATATCTCCCCCTTCTGGCCAAGGATTCCAAGCGCTTTCAGTATGTTATTGATAAGTCCGGTATAGGGCTGGAACATATACAGAAATATATAAGCTACCATGGACACAGCCATAACCTGAGGCGCAAAGAAGCTGGTTCTGAAAAACCCTCTGACAGGCAGTCTTGGATGTTCAATAAGCAAGGCCAGCAGGAAGGGCACGCCTATCAGGATCGGGGTTGATATCACCACAAATAATGTAGTATTGCCAAGTGACTGCCAGAAAGTTTTATCTGAAAACAGCCGAAGATAGTTACTGATCCCTACAAATGAGGCCTCCCCCAATATCTTATAGTTGGTAAAACTCAGCATTCCTGTAAGGATCAGCATTCCAAATGTAAACACCAGATAGAAACAAAGGAATGGAAGAAGATACAGAAATCCTTCTAACTTTTTCACTCTTTTAACCACATAATCCCTCCATTCTCATTTTTAACAAAGCCCGGATCCTCATCCGGGCTTTGCCAAGAAGTAAATTGAATCTTATTTATCCGCAAGTCTGCTAATTAAATGACGTAGTAAGCCTCTGGGTTATCTCTTCAAAACACTGCTCCGGCGTCACCTCCGCCCGTGCCAGTTTCCCAAGCGGCTCATTGATTTCAGCAGAACCCTTTAAAGCAAACGGGGCAGTCCCTGTAAAAGGTGTTGCATATTCCACTGCCTCCTTGAAATATGGATGCATAGGATAACTGTTGAATAATTCTGTGTCCTGAGCGGGTACATAGGCCGGAACAGAGCCTGCCTCTGCCCATTGGTCACTGTTCTCGCAGAACCATTTAACAAATTCCAGCGTTGCTTTTGTGGTTTCAGGGCTGCGCTGCTCATTATTGGGCAGCACAAAGGTATGGCTGTAAATTGCAGTCTTGTATACATCCCCGAATTTCGGCAGAGACATAACTCCATACTCATCGCCAAGATTCTGATGCAGATAGTTCATCTGCCAAGCACCTTCCATAACCATGGCAACCTTCTTCTGTATCAGAAGGTCAGATATATTTTCCACATTTTGAAGTCCGCTTTGATTGATTTCTTGATAGGCCTCTAAAGCTTTCAATGTGGTACCCTCATCAGCGATCCATTCTTTACCGTCTTCCGATACAAACTTTCCTTCCCCGCCGAACTGATAATACAAAGAATTAAATAAATACATGGGTATGGAACCTGACGTCGCTACCGCAAACCCCGGTACATCCAGCTTTTCATCCAAAGTTTTTACAACTTCCAGGAAGCTGTCCACACCGTCACCTATGTTTAACAGGCCATTTTCATCTGCAAGTCCTGCCTCAGCTACCATAGTCTTATTGTAGTGGACCATCAACTGCAGACAGTCCATAGGAACCGCGTAATACTTGTCATCACTCTTTAACTGGTTAATCTTGTCAATATAGTTGTCAAACTCAATCTTAACGCCGGTCTCCTCACATGCCTCATCAATAGGAACAATAATATTTTCCTTGATCAGGCCATTCACATATTCGTCATGAGAATTACACAGATCCGGTGCCTGCCCCCCTAATATGGCAGTTTTAATCTTTGTATAATAATTATCCCAATCCTGAGTCACCAGATTGACCTTTATTTTTCCCGCATATTCTTCGTTAAATTTAGATACCATTTTAGTCATGGTCTCCCCGTCAGCACCTCCGAACAAAGACCAGTATTCAATTTCTACTGCTCCGGATGTGCTGTCCTCCTTAACCTCCTCTTTATCTGTACTGTCTGCCGCCGGCGGGGTATCCTGTTTTTCTGCCTCTCCTTTATTTCCGCATCCTGCACTCATAAGTACCAGCCCTAATGTCATTGTCAAAGCTAAAACCTTTTTCATCTTCATAAGATCTCCTCCCTAATATTAAAATTCAAATCTGATAACATGCCACGAACTCTTTTCCAGTATAGCCGTATAAGTTTCCCCCTCAACATTTCCTGCCGGCGCCCTGTGTGGTATCACCTTATCCGGTTGCTCCGCTGTATTGACTGCCTCCAGGTCCTCATTGTGATATACAATATGTTCCACCTCTTTCAATCCTTTAAAACCTCGGAATATCATGTCTGTCTCTACAGCATTTTCCATATCACGGTTTAAGACAAAAAGAGATAACCTGCCCTTTTCTTCATCAATGACCGCCGCGCTGTCCAGTACAGAAATATTCTCGTATTTATCGGTACTATATTTGGGGCTGTCCATGATCACCTTTAACGCGGTTCCTCTTCCGTAAACAGAAGTGTATAGGAAGGGATAGAAAATAGTCTGCTTCCATGCCTTACCGCCTTTTACGCAATTAAAAAGAGACAGATGATTGACAAGCTGTGCCTGACATGCGATTTTTACTCTGTCACTGTGGTTAATAAAGGACATGAGCATGGCCCCTGTCAGCAGCGCGTCTGCAAAACTGTAGCTTCCCTCACTGACCGCATTTTTATCGCTCCAATCGAATTTCCATGCTGCCCGGCTGGCCATCTCCTCTCTGTTCCAGATTCCCCACTCATCAAAAGAAAGATTAACATCCTTCTTCCCTCTGGCTTTTGCTTTCACACAATCACAGACAGCAGTTACGGTTTCAATCTGCCTGTCCATCTCAATGCTTCCCGCGAGAAAATCTTTCATATCACTATCCACAACCGAAAAATAATTATGGAGTGAAATGTAATCTGTTACCTCGTAAGCCTCCTTCAGGACTTTATAATCCCAGGAGGGATATGTAGAGATACTTGTGTTGCTGGAACCGCACAACACCAGTTCTATATTTTTATCCACTTTTTTCATCAGGCGCCCGCTCTCCACAGCAAGCCTTCCGTATTCCTTGGCTGTCTTGTGGCAGATCTGCCATGTACCGTCCATTTCGTTTCCTAGGCACCATGTTTTAACCCTATAAGGTGCCGAAGCTCCATTTTTCTTCCTCAGATCACTCCAGTAACTTCCCCCTTCATAGTTACAATACTCTACCAGATTCCTTGCTGCATCGGCACCTCTGGTCCCCAGGTTTACTGCCATGTTAACCTCTGTTCCCGTTTTGGCAGCCCACTTCATATACTCATCTGTCCCGATATGATTGGGTTCCTCTGCAATCCAAGCCAGGTCAAGCCTTACAGGCCTGTTCTCCACCGGACCGATTCCATCCTCCCAGTTATATCCTGAAAGAAAGTTGCCTCCGGGATACCGAAGCATGGGAATCTGTAATTCCTTAACCAGCTCGATCACATCTTTTCGGAATCCATCCTCATCTGCCAACGGATGATCCGGTTCATAAATCCCGCCGTATACAACTCTCTCCATGTGTTCAATCATAGAACTGTAAATCCTTTTATCTACCTGTCCTATTTCATACTGGCGGTCAAGATAAAGCTTCCCCTTGTTGTGCATTTTTTCCTCCTTTTCCTTTCTTCTGTTATTTGATAACGCAATAATAACAAATATATTATCTATTTTTAATAGAATTTATTGCAATTAAACAATAATATATTGCGTACATCCCGTAATTAATTGAATCTGTATAGTCATTATGATAGGATATATTTACATCACAATATATTGGAGGG
The DNA here is from genome assembly GCA_002270465.1 of Blautia hominis. Taxonomy (GTDB): domain Bacteria; phylum Bacillota; class Clostridia; order Lachnospirales; family Lachnospiraceae; genus Blautia; species Blautia hominis. The sequence continues at coordinate 108,580 of NQOF01000004.1, read as the reverse complement.
AAACATTTGAAAACCACGTTTAAAAAACGAATGCGGCAATACTTTTCCGATAAAAGTAAATCTTTTATCTATAAATTTGCTTTTTTCTTTTTTTTCTGTAATATGATACTGATATTTGGGGCAAGCGCAATTTTTTATAAAAATACGGTACAGATAATTCTTGACTCTTCCTATCAGTATACCTACACCATTATGGAGCAGGCCCGATACAATTTTGATACTTATATGACATCCCACAGGGCAATCCTGAACTCTATCGCAGAAAATGATATTTTAATAAGCGCCTCACAATGTTATGAACGGGGGGATATCGACAATACCATAAAATACGAAACCCGTATTGTGGATACGATTAAAAGTTCCCGTGAAAATCACCCTGATATCCATGATATTGTCATTGTGATGGACAACGGACTTCTTGTAAACCGTGAGTCAGGCTGGGGGATGAATATGGAATATCCTTTTCCGGAAACCGAATGGTATCAGAATGCATTACGATATGACCGGAATTCCCCAACTAATATTTTCTATATGCAGACAGATTTCTATAAGCCCTATTCTTCTAACCAAGGGGAGTCTGTAGTTGTAATCAGCCAGCCTGTATATAACTATCTGCAGCAAAAAGTTGGCGCAGTCTTTTACTTGATCAGCCTGGATGGTTTCTGGACCAGTGTTCTGAATGGTTACCACTCCCAGTACGGAGATCTGGTTCTTACCAATCAGGAAAATAAAATTATCGCTCACAGCAAAAGAGGAGATGAGGGACAGAATTTCCCTCATATAGAGGATGCTATACTGATCAAGGACGATACGGAACCTATAAAGGGAAATCCCGCAGAGCCTATATTACTGCTTCTACCCTCCAAAACCTCTGCATGCAATGTTCTCTGTTCCATTAATATTGACATTAATAAAGAAACCTCCCTGCTCCTGCAGTGCATCGTTCTTATTGTCATCTTATTTGTGGCGGTAAACCTTTTTATCACCTTATACATATCCAGGAATCTGAACCGGCCAATACATTCTCTTGTCACCGATATGAAAGGGCTTGCCGCTGCGGACCAGAAACTGCTGAATGGCAACTACAGATATACGGAGCTACTGTTTATTGCCAATAACTTCAATTTACTGCTAAAGGATATCAAAGATTTAAATGACCGGCAGACGGAGATGCAGATAACTTTGCAGAAGGCCAAAAACCAGATCCTGATATCTAAGATCAACCCCCACTTTTTGTTTAACAGCCTTCAGCTCATTCAGACAGAAAATCTTTATGGGTCAAAGGAAAAGACAAACAGCATCATCCTCTCTCTGTCCAATCAACTCCGTTATAACATCTATGATGACAGCGATGATATGGTTCCTCTATGCCGTGAACTGGAACGTGTATCAGAATATCTTCATCTGTGCAGTGAGATATTTGAAAACAACCTGGATATTAAAATAGATATTCCTGATTCCCTTATGCCTTGTTGTATTCCCAAATTTACTCTTCATACACTGGCAGAAAATTCTATTAAACACGGCTTTCACGGAACACCGGAAAACGGTTTGATCCATATATCAGGAAAAGATCTCGGTGCTATGATGGAACTGTCTGTGGAAGATAACGGTACAGGTATCTCAAAGGAACGCCTTGCGCAAATACGCTCCAGTTTAAAAAACGGCACCCACCCCGGCATAGGACTTTTAAATCTTACAAAACAGATGGAATATTTTTATGGAGACAATTACAGAATTGATATCCAATCCAACAAAGCCGCAACCTGTGTGACCGTGCGATTCCCTGCAGACAGAACTAACGTCAATTGAACGAAAAAGACTGCGCAAGGAAAAAGTCCCAAGCCGCAGCCGTCTGTCGGCATCAGGATTACAGAAAAGAAAGGAAAACAAATGAAAACAGAAGTATTGATTGGAATTGATGCAGGATCCACTCACCTGAAAGCTGCGCTCTATACCCTCAAGGGTGAGCTGATTGCCATTAAACACAGCAGGGTCATGACTTACCACTCCCAGCCCTCTTTTTCTGAATATGACGCAGAAGAGATTTTCACACAATTGTGCCGCAGCTTTAGGGAGCTTCTTACCCCTGAATACAGACCCGTGGCTGTGGGGATCTCTTCATTTGGAGAAAGTGTTGTGCCTGTAGACTCTAATGGAAATGCTTTAGACCGGGCGGTCGCATGGTATGATATGCGGGGTCAGGATCTGATCGCCGGTTTTGCCCGAGAATACGGAGACTCCAGACTTTATACTCTGACCGGACAGCTTCCCAGCGGCAAATTCACATTATCCAAACTTCTATGGATGAAGAGAAATACACCTGAATTTCTTGGAAAGGTACACCGCTTTTTATTTATACAGGATTATTTGGCTTCGCGCCTTACAGGTAATCTATGCACAGATTTCTCCCTTGCATCCAGAAGCATGATGTTTGACATCTCCCGTCTTAAATGGTCACAGGAACTGCTCTCAACATGCGGCCTGGAAGAAAAACAGATGCCCATTGTTATCCCCTCAGGAACCGCTCCCGGAAATGTTACGAAACAAGCATCCCTTCTGACCGGTCTGCCCTGTGGAATTCCCGTAATATTGGCCGGCCACGACCACGCCAGCGCGTCGGTTGCTGCGGGTATTGGAGAAAACAATGTAGTGTTAGACTCTCTCGGCACCTCTGAAACTTCCATCTTTACCGGCTGCCACCCCGAAAGCAAGGCACTGCATTCATGTGGAATCGGATTTTATCCCTATGTTCAGGGAAAACAGAGATACCTTTCCTCCATACAGGGATGCGGATTCTCTATTGAGTGGATGGCCCGTTTACTCTTTGAAGAGCCTGTGTTTCCAAAATTTTTTGCGGCTGCAGGCTCTGCTATTGAGAAGTCACTGGATTCCCCTCTGTTTTTTCCCTATCTGAGAGGGCTCCAGGAGGCGCCAAAAGCTTCAGGTTCTATAACCGGGTTAAAGGATGTTCATACAAAAGAATCCCTCTGCTATTCCGTATTGGAAGGGCTTTGTTTTGAATACAAACGACGTATGCAAAGTGCTGAGGCCGTTTCAGGGATTACTTTTTCCCGTGTCCGGGTCGCAGGCCGGTTATCCCAGGAAGCTGTCTTTATGCAGTTAAAATCTGATATTCTGAGGAAACCCGTAGAAGTATTGGCCCAGCCCGAAGCAGTCAGCCAGGGGGCTGCCATACTGGCAGGGAAATACTGTGGGTGTATCACTTCCTGGGAACCACATATCCAGACTGCTTTCTTGCCATGTAAGTGCGGGGGGCGGTATGAGGAAAGATATAAGAAATACTTGTTGGGGGTGGATGGATTTTTGTAAGTATTTTATCAATGAATAACCTATGGTTGTTTATTGTAAATGGGGTGTTTATATTTGAAACTCTGAAAAATTTAAAGGCTGTTGCCAGCATGTGCAACAGCCTTTAAATTTCTTATTCAATATTACGAATTTTTGATATCTGTCACTAAAGCAAGAACGATGAACGGGGACGAGGCCATAAGAAATCCTATTCCCAAAACTTATGATTTTATGAAATATTATGGTATTTTATACCATTGTTTGGAACTAACAGCAGGACTATCCCCCCACGTTCCTCCATCAATATAAACAAAGTATTCCTCACCCACCTTACACAAATCCCCCCTTTGCAGATTGGATTTTTGCTCATTTTCCTCAAATACTACTATGTTCCCAGTAAGTTTTTGAGTATAAAACCAATTGTACGCGTCCCCACCCGGACCACTACTTGCCTGGTCCTTAGTTAAATTAAGCTCCTTATTAACAATATAATAATTTCCATCTTTATACTGAAAGATACCACCTGCTTTTATATCTATATTTTCCCCATCCTTCAACTGTGCTATCTCTTCTTCAGTGGGCCAATAACTGTTTCCAACTACAATATCTGTTCCGGGGAAAGTTTCTGTCTCAGAATCTTGCGGGCCCTGAGAACTACCATTCCCTGTTCCGGGACCATGAATTTTATCAAAGTCATCACTACTCTGAAAATTATAGCATTCTACATATCTAGTAGCTGAATAATTACTATATTTATTTTGCTGATGCTTTAATGTTAAATCAATTTTAATCACATTTGGTAAATATTTTTCGCCACTTGGATCAGCCAGCGAAAACTGCAGCTTATCTATTTCATAACCCAAATATACATTTTCATCAAAAGTCCAGTTAACAGGCTCATAAATAACCTTTTTTTCACTCCCTTCCTGCGTTGTTTCAACTCGATAATAATGGATGATCAACTGATTTATATTGGAAGTTTTATATTTATCACTAGTTATATAAATATGGCTGCCAGTACCATCATATAAATCTATCTTAGCTCCACCATCATCTATAACTAAAGTGTATTCTGAGCTAGTACTCGATTTCTCTGGCCCCTCCCCGTGTATCTGTTTTATACTCACTTGTGCCCCTGCTATTTCACCAACAATCTTATCCATCAAAGTATCTGAAACTTGCCTTCCATAGTTGATTCCCTGAATTTTATGATACAAATTCATTGCAGAGGCCATTACCTGACATGAAAGCACGACAAATAAACTGATAAGTGCAAAAGTAACTATCAGTTCTAATAGTGTAACACCTCTTCTATCAGTAAGAGCATTTCTAACTTTTTTTCTAGATACCCTAAAAAATTTCTTCTGTCCTACCTGTTTCATATACACTCCCGGATTCTCCTGCTATGCAGATCGCGATTCAGGTTTCAATTTCATATTAATTTTTTTCTTTATTATCGAGATCAGCTACATAGAATGAAAAAATTTTAAGTCTTGTATCATACATATCATAATAATACTTTACACCTGTATCTATTAAGTAATGCTTAAGTTTTATTTCCTTTGCACCATTTTTAGTATTCGTTTTCTTTGTATCAATAGTATAAAAAATATCCATACCAGCAGTTTTCCATGTATTGTTTTTTAAATAAACCTTTTCATTAAACAATTCTGACTTATCTATTACTGTTTGTGTAGAATTAAGCATATGCACAGAAACTGATACCACCTTTGAAAACATAAGCATCATCATAACCACTACTAAAAAACCAACTAATGTTTCGATCATAGTGGAACCCTCTATCCAATTAACTTTGTTCTTTAATTTCAGTAATATTTTTCTCATCCAAAATCTCCCTTATTCACGCTCACTTAAGTCCCAATTCCATAGATCATCCACTTTAATTGTATTATTATCAGGATTAATATCTGCATTGTCCTCTCCCTCTAAGAACTGATACTCCTCCACATTATCTGGTTCGGTTATAGTAAGTTCATAACGTGATACGATGGTATTCTTGATCTTCCCTTTTCCACAGGTCACGGACACTACGAGCTGGGTATCATTATAATCCACCGTCTCCACCTCCCCTTCCCAATAAATTAATATTGATATATTATCCATAAGCTCTTTTAACCCTGGCTCTGTATCTTCTTCAACGGAAGCATTAAAATATCTATAGGCATATTCTGATGTATGTCCTCTTTCTTCACTATTATAGTGCGGCCAGCTTTCCTTACAAGTATTATAACGCAGGTAAAACCATAATGGATACTTCTCTGACGCCCCGGCTTCATAAGCCGCAGTTGGCGGAATGGTGATCTCATACTCCAGACTCCGGCTCAACGACTGCGCCATCTCCCTGCACTGCTCTGTGTCTTGCTGTCTTCTGGCCGTTGAATACAAAGAATAAGATACCAGCAAAAGTGCAAGGCTGAGCATCATAATAACTGCCATGATAGCAATGGCAACTAAAAGTGCTGATCCTTTCTTTTCGTTTAATACCCTCTTCTTCATATACAAATCCCTTTCTTTTTGAGGCCGGAAAATTGGATTTTCCGGCCTATACTTCTTTTTAACATGCATATAGTATAGTGTTATGAATCCACAGTCTGATACCCTTCCTTAGGTATGGGCAGCACACTTATATCCTCATCATTTACAAATTCAAACTCCTGATTATCTAACTGTACTTTTAGCGATTTTTCTGGAAGAGTTACGGTAAACTCCATTCCATTCTTAACTGTACGGCATTCAAAATAAATATCTGCTGATAAGGCGTAGGCTCCCTCCCCGGAGTCCAACAGTGATACAGGTGCTATATTTATTATCTGATTCTGAGAAAGCAAAACCTCTTTATTCTCCTCATCTCTTAAATACCATACACCGTCATTTCCTTTATATACTTCCAGCCAGGCACCGGATACAGTCTGTATCCGGTACCCTGTTATTTTAGTATCCGTGTACTGATCAAACTCCCACTGTATTTTCCGCCCTTCTGCTTCCAGCTCTGTAACAGCCCCTGAAAAGTCTGTAACAATAGCCTTAATTGACACGGCTGACTCATTTGTCCTGACTTCTTCTGCCCGCTGCAGTTTCGGTATCTGCTGAGCATCCGTCCAATCTGACCATTTACTGATTCCCCCGCCGTCTCCATAGATGTAAGCAGCACGCAGAGAAATATAATATACCGTTCCGTTCGTAGGCGCAAACTTTGAATATATCTCATCCTCCAATGTCAGGAGTGTTCTCACATTTGGTCGTATACCTACTCCGTATGAGCTTAAATATCTTATATCCGCTGTATTACCCTGTGAGTCAGTTACCTCAACCTGATATACCAACCAATCCTCTGAATCAGCAGCGAATTGATATGCAACTCCAGAATAGCCGGATGCGGACAACTCGCCTGTAACCCGAGGCCCTTCACCGTAGTCTTGAAGTGAGCATATATTTCTCTCCCAGAAAGACTCATCCATCTTAAATTGATACCAATTAGATATATTAGAACTTTCATATCTTTCTATATTTTCGTCCAACACTACTGACTGAACAGAAACCTGGGCCGTAAACCTGTTAGCATCATCAGTATATTCAAGTACTTTTTCCACATCGGGTAGAATCAGCCTGAAATAAGATGCATTTCCTTCTGAACCTGTTTCCCATTTAAGAATTGTACTGCTTCTGAATATATTGCCTGAACTGTCAGCATCCTGAATTGCTGTTTCCGTTAATGGCAGCTCTACAGCTTCCCCTCCTTCCTCGATTGTTCCAACATAATCTGCCGTTATATCCTGCTTACAAATATGTCCATCATCCTGCATGATTTCAGATCCGAAATCGTTTGAAGAAGAATTACAATAAATATCAAGCTTTCCGTCCTCAGCTGCTTCAAGATAAATCCAATCCGTATCGTATTTGAGATATTCTGTATTTGGATCTATATCCGTTCCTGAAGCTGTATGTACTCTCTGTATTCGGTAACCGTCACCATACTTCTGCGGAGAAAATCTCAGCTCTGTCTGCTCCGCTGGGATATCATTCGGATCATGTTGCTCAAAGCTCCATTCCTCTTCCTCAGCATCATAATATACAAAAGCGGTTTCTTCAGATAGAACAGGCTCCTCTGTCTGTAAACGGGGAATCCGAATCCATTTATAATTAACCGTCCCTTCTGCCGTCTCGTCCTCATCTGTCCACCATGAGCTGATATTACTGTCAGATACACTTCTCATAACAATTTTCAGCCATTTACCTCCATATGCTGTACTCATACCTTTTAATTGATAGGACGCACTGTTAAAGTTACCATCCATTGTTATTTCGTCGCTTTTGCTGATCAATGTCTCAATTGCGCCTGAATTCCAGTATGAATCCGTTTGGTCATCTGTTGGTGCATCCCCAGGACTTCTTCTGTCTGACTCTTCTTCCTGACGATTCTCGTAAACTGCTACCGCTATTTCATATTTACCTTGATAGTAATTATCGTCCGTATCTTCCATAATAAGAGTTATTCCATTTTCCTTGAAATCCTCTTGCGTTACATAGGTATCCGTTCGACCTTCTTCATGATACGCATACTCGGGTCTTCCTATAAGACTTGCCATATCCGGTACGATCAAACGGTCCGGAAGTGTAATTTCCCTGGCAACACCCTGCTGTCCGTCACGATACATTTCAGCATCGTCCCCAGACAATGCACGAACAGATATACTAATTTCCTCATTTCTTTCGTAATCATTTAAATCAAGTAGTTTCTTGATACTACCAGCACCTTTTTCAACATCCAAAACAGGAAACGTCCAGATTTCCGTCAGATTCTTATTCAGTGTTTTCTCGTCCATGTTCCAGGTCAGTAACATACTCTTTTCTACATCTGCTCCGTTGATATTTTCAGTCCACGTATACATCCTGCTGTCCTGCGCAACATCCACTATTTTTACATCTTCCTTACACTCATAAAGCTTCTCTGCCTTATTAAGAGCTTCTTTACATTCCTCCACAGATTCAAATACCAATGCCGCACCTGCATCTGAAGGCCTGACAATAATTTCATAAGACGCCGCTTCTTCCCGTTCCTGTTCAGAAGGCACTGTGCTCCACAGCACATCATAAATCAATGAATTTTTCTGTGTTCCACCCACCCCTTTGTGAAGTGAGACAACCGGTCTGGAAATTTGGCTGAATCTCAGCTTTATAGGATACAGAACCGACGAAGATACCGGAAACTTTTCTGTCTTTTTGTCAATGAGCGTTCCAACTCTAAGTATGGAAATAGAAACCCTCGGATAGTTCCAGACTTCCTCTGTGTCCTCAAATGTATATGTCCAGTACCCTTGCTCATCGGTTTGATAGCTTCCCTTTACATTTTTATCTACTGTTACAGTATCCAGAAGGACATTCACACCGTCAGATGTAATACCTGACAATGCAGCCTCGTATACAGCATCTTCCTCTGCAAACCCTCTATCCCAGATAAAAGTGTATTCCTTACCATTTTCACTGAGTGGATTACTTTCCTCTATGGATGGAACCGGCTGAATCTTCTTTACATAACTTCCTGAGGATACCTTTCCCTCAGACACTCTATACACCTTTTCATCTATCTGCATACTGTAAGTAGATGTGTTAGCCAGCACCGCGCTATAGATGATATCATAGGTTTCATTTGCATTTAAACGAAGAACATATCCGGATGAAAGACCATCCTTTGTAAACACGGCTTGTTCTAATCTTTCACTATCAACCAGCTGCTCACTGCCATCCATATAAGATATCAATTCCGTCTGTGTAATACCGCTCTTTACCGGATGACCATACCAGCAGATAAACGCCTGGTTCTGCCATGGATAGGTTCTCACTGTAATATTTCCGTAATTCAACAAATCCGATGGAAGATCATTCAGATTACTGGTCATAGTCCCACCCAACTGCGTCACATGGGAATTTCCATAAGCCACAGACACATCACAGGTCTTGACATGCTCACCATCAGCATTTTTAAATTGATAATCGCTGATCACCAGTTCAGAATTCATATACAGTTCAGTCTGTTTGCCATCTGCACTGTCCATGGTCACTTGATTATACAGATTGCCTGGACGATCTCCATAGAAGTCGTTAAATTTTGTCACCACATAATCGTTTCCATTCATCTGTTCACCGCCATATAAAGCAGACTGAACAGTTACTCTAATGGATTCTGCATACTTATCATTTTTCTTTGCATAAGTGGTAATTAACTGGTTTTCATTGTGGTTGAACGTAAAACCGGCTGATCTTCCGTCGCTGGTTTTTATCTCATGTTCTTTACCATTGATATTTACTATAACTGTGGTGTCCTTATCTCCCTTGTAATCGTCCTTATTCTCCAATACTGCCACATAGTTATACGTGCCTGTTTTCTCTTCCTTATCATAGGCTTCCAGTTCCAAATGAACCTTTGGTGCGGCTTGAGGCTGCTGTACAACACCTTCTGCTTTTACCCAAGCAGATGTATAATCCTGCAATCTTTCTTTCTCAGGCCCGTAAACAAGTGAATCATAATCCCCAGGTACATACTGTCCACTGACAGATCTGACAAATACTTCAATGGACGCATTATACCAGTTATCAGGTATATTCATTGAGTAGGTCTGGATTCCATAAGATACGGTAATCGGTTCTGTAAAGTATTCCTCCACTACACCATCAGTTCTGGTAACTCTGTATACAATCTGGTCAGCATAATAATCTCTTCCTTTATGAATCCAGCTAAATTTCAGAACGCCCTCCGCATTACTGATATTTACATTGTTCTGTATTCCATCAGGTGTTTCTTTTCCTTTCGTATAATATTCTTTTACCTTTTCATCCACTTCTGCGTATACTTTATACCTGTTCCCCGTTGTTGTCTGAGAAAAATCGTTAAATCCGGATGTGGGATCATATTGAAGTCCGGAAATTTTAAAATGTGAAGAACCAATAGCTTCTGAACCCTGAATAACATATAAACCATCTGCCTTACCAGAAACAGCTTTATGTCCGTATGGAGAATCCGTATCGGATGGTGTATCCATTTCCGGTTCTTTCCATTTCGTACAGGCACTGATACCGCTGATGCTTCCTGTATAATAGGCTGCTGCTTCCAGTTCAGCTCTTCTGTCTTCCAGTTCGTTCTGTACCATCTTCTGTTTTATCAGTAACTCATCATATACCTTTTGTGCATCTTCATACACTCCTTTCTCAGGGCATGCATTGGCTATATCAATATACCAAAGACAGGCATATTCTCTTACAACCCCTTGGCCCTCTGTTACACTTGATATATTAATTTCAATAGACAAAATACTTTTATCTCTATCCAGATATGCTGTCAAATCCTCTTCTAATGCGGCTTTATAAAAACAGCCCTGTGATATTATCTCCTTAGGTTCTGTCGAAGTATCATCTGCATAATGGAAAGTCACTGTATATTTATAAGTACGAATGTTACTATTGTCATTGTTGGCATTTCCAGCCCACAGAATTTTCAGCCCGTCTACCGCTTTCCCTCCCTCGGGCGCTGTAAGGATAATCTGGAATCCTTGTTCTTTTTCTGTCGTCTTCAGAATGCCGCGATTCCATTTTGACTGTTCCAATGATAAATTTTTAAATATGTTATTTATATCTGTGTCTACCGACACCTTACCCTTAGGGCCATATGAAATTTCCCAGTCTGTCTGGTATCTCACCTTTTCATAGGCCTCTTTTGCATCATCGAGTTTTTTCTGATTTTCAACTACATCATTATCTATAGCCTCTTTTTCGGTTTTTGCCGCCTGATAATTTCTTTCTGCTTCATATACAGCATCTGATGTAGAAATATTGTTATCCACTTCCGCAGACGCACTGACCGCATAAATACAAACATTAGTGTTATCTGCTCCGTTTTTATCACTGTCTTCAAATTTTCCGGAAGAAGAGAATTTACCGCTTCGGACTGATACCACCTCCAGTCTGATATCAGATATATCCATATCTCCGCTTAAATCGGTACTCCAATAGGACTTACTGTAAGAGTCTGTTCCATATGAGGTAAAGATGTAAGCCTGATTCGGATCATCTGACCAAGTCCCCTCAGCTGTCAGGAATCTGGCGCTGCTGTTGCATGACACGGTAAACCGATATTTTCTAACCACACCTGCCTCACCGTTATTAGCCCAGAAAACGCCAAAGTTAGTGAGTGCTGGCGAATTTTTAAAATAAAACGCCGCATATTTCTGCTCGCTGGCGGTATTAAAGGCAAATCTGCTCTCATCCAGACTATACAGATTTTCCACCGGATTACCAGTATTTATTGTTCCGCTGTGGTCTACATTTGACAAATACACGCCATCATATTGTGGTGGTTCCGGAATTTCACCGCTCCCCAGATAGTAAGAGTCAAGGATTGTTCCGCCTTCTTTATTGGTAAGATTCTTTTTATTGGTGATACTTATACAATCCTGCATAACCTTATAGTTTGCAGATACGATTCCAGCAAAAGCATCCGATTTAGAGTTACCATAATTACGACAGCGGTAAAAGTAAGCCTCCTCCTTATTTCCACTGGCTGATATCCCGCCTATTGTCCCGCCGGAAATACAGCCTACATTCACACAATCTGTATAGATTACTTTCAGGTCACTATCATTTCCGCTATCTGCGATCCCCGTAATACCGCCTGCACTGCTGCTTCCTGCATCAATATTTCCATAGTTACCGCAATTGTCAAAGACTGCGGAAGTACCTCTATCTGTCCTATAGAAAGAGGCAACCAGACCCGCGCTGCCATTAGAGCCCTTAATTGTCCCATGATTGGTGGAATTTATAAACGTAGCTCCTTTGTATTTAAGCCTGGCGATCAGGCCACCGCTGAGCATACCATTTACAGAACCATAGTTATGAGCATACTCAATCCTCATAGCATTATTTTCTTTATTCTCCATACGCCCGATCATTCCGCCTGCAGTAACATTAGAGGCCGTAGATGTTGCTGATACTCCTGCATAATTACTCACGTAACGGATATCCTGACCGGATGCACTATACCCTATAATACCACCGGTTCCAGCATCATTGGAATAATACCTAGATATTACAGACCATTTTCGGCCAGTAGAGAGAATATTATCTGCTTCCCCACCAACAACCGCACCTTCCGCCTGATATCCAACAATACCGCCCGTATGGCCGGCATAGTTTTCAATTGTAACACTGGCTGTAGAATTAGTATAATTATCACTGTCCAGCACGGTTCCCAGATTCCACCCTGCAAGCCCGCCGACGTATCCCATAGCCGCGTTCCCATTGGTGTTTCCCGTTTTAATAACGGTTGTCTTCTGTATACCAACAAAGGATCGCATAATAGATGCTGAACTGTTGTTTTTTCCCGCAATGCCTCCAAGATTTACAATATTATCTGCAGAACCATTAGTAAGGAGGCTGCCCTCATAGCTGCAGTCTGATATACTGCTGTTATTGACTCCTGCAATTCCTCCATAGCCGGTATCTGCACCACCCATATCACCGGTTATATTACCATATACGGTGCATGTTGAGATTACACTGTTATTGATCCCCGCAATACCCCCCATATTCGCATAGGTGGCATTATTTCCGGCAAATCCCATCTCAACATTATTGATCACTGCATTTGCTATACTGTTCTTATTATTACCTGCAATACCTCCTACATTACTGCCGGAAACATATGTATAGGCTTTGCTGTTTTCAACAGCCACAATATCAGACGTCCATTCCAGGGTTCCATTGTTAAATCCCACTACAATTCCTATATTTCCTGCTGAACTGTCAGGTGCATTCGCAACTGTAATATCTCTTACCTCAACATTCTGAATGATACCGTGGTTTACACCGGCAATACCACCTGCGTTTTTCTGGCCTTCAAAATTAATCCCTGCGCTGACAGTACTATCCCCAATATAACCTGCATTGCTGCCCGCAATACCACCACAGTCACCATTGGCTGCTGTTACTTCCCCTCGATCATCACATTTTTTAATAATACCGTCCTGCTCATTTACAGATACAATTCCCCCTGCATCTCCCGCTTTTGTAGCGAGAATATATCCCTCATTGTGGCAGCTTAGTACAGAGGATGACGATTCTCCTGCTATTCCCCCGGCTGCACCATTTACTGCTGTAACGGATGATGCGTTCTTTAGATTCACCAGTTCATTAACACTGTTGCTGCCAACGATACCACCTACAGTCTCATCACCGCTTACACTCCCAGTAAAGGTAAATTTGGATTTTCCTGCACTTGTAAGAATCTGACCGCTGTTAGCTCCAATAAGTCCCCCTGTATACCTTCCCAACGACCCTATAAATGCATAAGCATTCATAAAAACGTCTATAGATCCCTTATCAATCTCTACCTGTAAATCCAATACTCCGTAATTATATCCCGCTACACCCCCTGCATAATTTCCATATGCATTAATGGTTCCATTGAATAAATAGGGTTCTTTAATCACACCATAATTTTCAGCTGCAATACCACCTACATATGTATTACCAGTTATTGTTTTTCCCTCTGTAAAATTACAATTCTGAATTAAACCGTCACTTTTATTTAATCCCGCAATACCGCCTACAAAACTTTTATCTGAACTTCCAATACTGGATACATAACAGTCCTCAATAGTGCCGTCATTAATTTCACAGATTCCACCAAGATAAGTTCCATCCGTAGTAACATCACCCACATCCAAATTTCTGCAGTTTATAACCTGTACGTTTTTCCCCACCTTGCCAATGATTCCACCTGCATAAGAATAGTCCGCATCCGGTCGATCCTCATTTTCATCAGGATTCTGTATTGTTTTCCTTGCCTCCACAGGTGTCTTGTTGATTACTCCGCTGATGGTAAGACATGTGTCTTCCGCATTATATCCCACAACGCCCCCCACATAAACATCTGCGGCAAGGCTACCGAAACGAATTTGCTGAATTGTCTCTTCCTCTGTACCGATAATTGTTAATCTGGCATCTGTCGGCTCTGTTTTTATATCACCAAAACTATCTACAAATTCTTCCAGGCTTTTATTCTCTGCCAAATCAAGGATCGTGTCTACCACATAATCTACATACTGTATCCCTTGTTCCAGACTTCCTCCAATAATCAAGTTATACCCGATAAATCCTCCTGCAAAGGCATCCGCGTCTACATTCCCCAGGAAATTATCAGAGTTGAATTCCGTATAGATATCTTCATCAGACACTATGATATTACCGCCAATTGTACCACTCACACAATATTTTCCCGTAATCTCATTTGGATTTGATTCTATTATTTGCCCTGCAAGAAGAGATTTTGATACATTTATCCCTGCAAATCCTCCTACAAATGTACCGGTTCCTTTAATATGTCCTCCAGTAAGAGCATAATTATTAACTTCTGCATCTACATCATTATAACCTACGATTCCGCCCACATAGTTTTTTCCAGTGATATAACAGACTAGTGAAATCCTGTCATCACTGCTGATCAGCCCTGATAACGTATTAGTATCTGCAGTGATAACTCCATTATTGTAACCTGAAATCCCCCCTGCATAATCTCCTTTAAGGCTGCTGGCATCTGTTATATCCTGCGCAGTTTCATCGGCCACAACTTCGCTTGTGCAATTTTCCACAATGCCTGTATTGAGGCCCGTGATACCGCCCACATAGTTTTTTCTGGCTGCAACAATACCTCTATTGATCCAGTTACTGACTATCTTTGACTCATCTCTTTTAAAAGAAGGCTCGGGAACTTTCTCTGCATCCTCTAGGTCATCCGGATTCAAAACTCCCGTATTGGCACCGCAAATCCCCCCAACATAAGAATCACCGATAACATTTGTTTCATTTATCCCTTTATTTCCATCAAGTGCTATGGTAGAACTTTCATTATACCCTACAATACCGCCTACATACTGATATCCAAAGATATATCCTTCCTGATTTTTTTCCTTTTCTGTATTACAGTCAATAATCAGACTGTCTCTGTTATATCCCACAATTCCGCCTACATAAACACCATTTAGTTCTTTAGTCAGCTTCTCTTTATTTTCTTCTTTAAACAGGTCTTCGTCATCATCGATTATGTACTGCGGAGAACTTTTGCATTCTTTAATCTGTAGGCTGTCCTCATGAGATGTATTATTATTACACAGTCCTATAATACCGCCTATGTATTTTGCAGAAGCTGCATCTGTACCTTTTTCGGGATTAAAGGGCTCCGCCTGTACCACACCATAATTTTCACATTTCTCTACTATGACTTTTCTGGTGCCAGTTACAGAAATTTGTCCGATTATGCCTCCCACATACCTTTTACCAGTCACTTCAGCTCTATTTACCAGATTCTTGTATTCTGCTTTTGCCTTAAGGGTCTCAGCTCCGGTAATACCTCCTACATCTGACTTTCCTACAATCGTACTTGGATTGTTTTCTGCATCAGAATTATTAACTGTAAGCTGATCAAGAACACCGTCATTTTCTCCGCAAAAAGCTCCTACAGAATTTGTCCCTTTGACTTCAATCTGATCCAGCGAAACATTTTTCATTTTACCGTTATTGGTAACAAACAAGCCTGTGGGACCATTATCTTTATTTTTAATCTTACCCAATACCGTCTCAGTCCCATAGACTGCTGATTTGCTGTTCGCCTTCTCCTCTATTGTAAGACCACTCACGGTATACGCCTTATCCCCGCGGCTCTCTAGTACAGAATTACTGTTCAGACGGCAGATGGATGGAAACGCCGTTTTTTTATCCTGTAACGCCTTCACCGCTGCCGTATCAGACGTGACATTTTCAGTCCTATATGTATTATCCGTATCATATAGACTTCCACCCGTAATAAACTGTTTCCAGTTTATATTCTGCGTTAATTCATATACATTATAAATCACTTCCGGCTTTGCCTCTTTTGCCAGTAAATCCTCACGGTACCGGATATTATACAAGTGTCTTGCATTTGAAACGGCATATGTATATGTCAGACTATTGTCATTATTATCTACTGATTTGTATGAATAAAAATATGTATTCGTGCTGTTGCTCTGTTTCCTTGCAGTAGGCTTATAGTATGTCCCTAATCCCTTTACTGTACAATAAATATCCTCGGTATCTACCCCGAACCTTTTAAAGCTGTATGTATCTCTAAATATTTCATACACATCAGAAGAGGACTTTAATTCATCCGCTGTGATTAAATCCATTGCTCCGTTATAATATGTAGTGGTTGCACTTAAGTCAGCCGCATCAAGAACCATTCTGACGGTCTCATTTTCTTCCATCCACACAAGAAATGGGTACTCTCTTGTATCCAGTTGTTTGCCATCATTTCCATATCGGGTCACCTTACAGATGATTGGTTTTAAATTTACTGACTCCTTATTTAAAAGCTTTGTTCCATCCAGCTGAATAACAAGCTTTTTGTTTTTTGTCTCTTTGTCACATACTCCTATCTCGTAAGTCATGGCATTAATAGATTCTTTAACTTTATTAATACGGAATGACAGATTCAGGGTATCCTCATTATTCAGTTTTACATCTGTAATAGATGGTTTTTGTACCTTGGTGGTAGTGGCTTTTGAGAGCGTATCCACACCAAAATATCCCACCATCCGTTTTTTACGCACACTGGTAGTACGGTCGGATATATCCACCAAACCGCTGTCGCTGCTGTTGCTCAGATCATACTCAAATGTCCTGTTTTTATTGCTATATAGTACAGCAAAAACCTGCCCGTCATCCGGAGTAAATTCTACACAGACTGACGCATTGAGAATGGAGGGATCATACAGATATGGAAGAAGCAAGTCGTACAAAGCTTCTATCTCTTTATCTATTTTCTGCCTTTCTCCATTTTGATATTCCTGATATATTTTATAGGTATCCGCGTCCCCCATCAGATAACACACATCGTCCCGATACCTGTCCTTATCTGTTTTTTCTTTGCTTTCAGGCCATACCTTATCCAAATCATATTTATCTCCATCCGTATCCCGGAGGCTTTCAACATCTACAACTTTAACATGATTCCCATCTTCTGATACTGCTTCCTGCAGTTCCCCCAACTGCCCATTGGCACTATACTCATTCAAATGATTCTGCGCCGCACTAAACAAAGTCTTCGCATACTCATTCTGCTCCTTAAACTGCGACCACCGGATCCACGTCATCACGCCAAACACTGCCCCTCCAGCCAGTATCAGCACAATACAAATGACCACAATAAGTTCAACCAGCGTATATCCACCCTGGTTTCTGTTCCTGTCTTTTCTATTTTTGTCAATCTTCCTGTACAATACCCCTTTTTCCATATGATCCACTCATTCCTTATTCAAGCCCACATCTGGTATCCCTGCAGAAAAGGTTGTCAATACAAATACACACACTGCTTCTGCCAGTCAACTACCGGACTGCCCGCACCGGCTGCCGGCCGGACATGGTCCTAGAAATACTGCTCCAAATCCCTTTTATCATTAGTATACTGGACCGCCGTCTCCTTTGTTATATACCCTTCCCGCACAAGTCTCATCATATCCATATTCAGCGTATGCATACCCGAAGCACCGCCTGACTGCATCATACTGCTCATCTGATGACTCTTATTCTCACGGATCAGATTTGTTATGGCATCTGTGCCCAGAAGGATCTCCGTTCCGGCAATTCTTCCTCTGCCATCCGGTACAGGCATCAGACACTGGGTGATTACCCCCTTTAAGACTCCCGCAAGCTGTGTCCTTGCCTGGTTCTGGCTTCCTGTGGGACACGCATCGATCACACGCTCGATAGTCTGTGCCGCACCTGTGGTATGGAGCGTTGACAGCACCAGATGTCCTGTCTCAGCCGCAGTCAGTGCAGCCATGATAGTTTCATAATCACGCATCTCTCCCACCAGGATAATATCAGGGTCTTCACGCAGTGCACTTCGCAGCGCAGATGCAAAATCAATCACATCTCTTCCTGTTTCCCTCTGGTGTATCAGAGCCATTTTACTCTCATACGTGTACTCAACCGGGTCTTCTATGGTAATGATATGCTCTGCCCTTGTCTGATTAATATGTTCGATCATTGCCGCCAATGTGGTTGACTTACCGCTTCCCGTAGGCCCTGTGACCAAGATCAGTCCCCTTGGCTCCTCTGCCAGTTTATATAAAAGCTGCGGCATATGCAGCTCTTCCAGCGTGGGAATATGGTTATTCAGCAGTCGTATTGTGGCCGCAATCTTCCCCTGCTGCCGGAATACATTCACCCTCTGCCTGTTGTGGTCCGGCGTCTCCAGCGCAAAATCAATATCATACCCTTCTGCCAGACGCTCCTTTTGTCTCTCATCCAAAAGGCCATACAGCATAAGCTCTGTCTCATGGTCATCCGGCTGTGCCAGCGTCTGTTCCAGCTTTCCGTGAACACGCATCATAAGCGGCATTCCCGCAGAAATATGAAGGTCAGAAGCATTCTCTTCCCTTCCCATCATTATCAGTTGATTCAGATCATACATTTCTTTGCCCTCCATTTTCATTTCTGCCAAAATCCTGTTCTGCGTTTCACGGTCTGCATATGCACTGACCGGACAACCGCCTGTTTCCGTCCTCTATTTGTAATAGGCTACCTTTTTCAGTTCTTCCACACTTGTAATACCCTCCCGGACCATACTCAGTCCGGCATCCTTCAGTGTCTTCATATTTTGCTTCTCAACAGCATAATCCTGTATGGCCTCCGCAGAAGCTCCCTCCATGATCATCTTCCGGACAGTCCTGTCGATCATCAGCACTTCATGGATCGCGATTCTTCCTCTATATCCCGTATAGTTGCACTGCGGACATCCCTTAGGGTGCATGATCTTTTTAATCTCCGGTCCTACGATCAGCCGCTCCTCCGCAGTTGGAATCGTCTCCTCCCCGCAGTCGGGACATATCTTCCTCATAAGTCTCTGGGCAATGATCCCCACCAGAGAGTTAGCAACCATGTATGACTGCAGTCCCATATCCTCCAATCTGATGATAGAAGACGAGGCATCATTGGTATGGAGCGTTGAAAATACCAGATGGCCTGTAATTGCCGAACGTACAGAGATGGACGCAGTCTCCACATCCCTGGTCTCACCTACCATGATAATATCAGGGTCCTGACGGAGCAAAGCCCGCAGACCGATCTCAAAGGTCAGCCCTGCCTGATTGTTTACCTGCATCTGGTTGATCTTAGGCAGGTTCTTCTCCACCGGGTCCTCTATGGTGGAAATATTCACTGCACGTTTGGACAGCTCTGTAAGTATCATATACAGAGTGGTGGTTTTTCCGGAACCTGTAGGTCCCGTAAAATAAATGATCCCATTGGGAGACCCCAGCATACTCTTCAATTTCTTGTAATCATCCTCGTGCATACCAAAGGTTTCCGGATAATCTATATTGGAGTTATTGGCAAGCAGTCTGAGCACGGCCTTTTCCCCAAATACCGTGGGGATCACAGACACTCGGATATTCACATATTCTCCTGCCACTCTCATTCTGAAATGTCCGTCCTGGGGAACTCTCCGCTCTGCAATATCCATGTTGCCTAAAATCTTGATCCTTGCGATCAAAGACGCATGCAGATTTTTCTGCAGTGTCACAAATTCTACGATCACACCGTCAATACGCATACGGACCGTGGTCTTATCCTCAAACGGTTCGATATGGATATCTGACGCATTTGTATTATACGCCCTGTCTATCAAACGGCTGAGCAGGTTGATAATAGGAGTGTCATCATCCCCCTCCTCCTCAATATCAAACTCATCCGTGAGCGCCAGATCCTCAAACTGTTCATTTGCAACGCTTGCGGCTTTTCTGGCCTCAACCTCACTGTAGTAATAACCAATGGCATTTTTCAGGCTGCTGCGGCCGCTGAGACAGATTTCAAGCTGCATACCGGTGAGCTGGCGGATATCTTCAATCGCATAGAAATTAAGCGGGTCATACAACACGATGGTCAGTACACCCTCCGCCTGCTTTACAGCCAGCATCTCATATTTTTCTGCCAGCTGCCTGGGGATCTTCTGTACAGCCTCCACATCCACCTCTATTGTGGAAATGTCTATGATCCGCACCTGCAGAAGAGTGGAAAGCGCTTCCAAAAGCTGCTCCTCCGAAATAAATCCCATATCCGTCAGGGCAGCTCCCAGACGTACCCCTTTATGCTCTTTCTGATAAGCCAGGGCTGCACTTATCTGTTCCTCCGTGACATATCCGTATTCTTTTAAAACGTCTCCGATACGAACATTTCTGATATTATTGTCCATGATAACTCCTACTGCTCCTCAGCCTCACTGTTTCCTTCTGTCCCGGTTTCTGCCTCCATATTTTCAAGAGCTTCACCTAAAAGCCGCTCCTGCACATACATTTCTACATCCTGGTACATATATATTTCAACCGACATACTCAATGTATATTCACTGCTGCCTTCTTTCTGGTTTTTCTGCCATGAAAAATCAGTCACCCTCTGTCTGGGCTGCTGACTGACGGTGACATCCAGCATGGACTGCAGATTTTCCCTGGAACCTGTCATATTCATGGTAAGACTGGCTGTATACATGCCGTCAAAAGGTGTTTCCTCACTGTTTTCCTGCTCCGCACCAAATACAATGTCTCCGTAATTCAGGATCTTGGTATATGCTGTAAAGTCAGGCATTTTAATATCCATATCCGAGACTTGAATGCCGCAGTCTACCGCCGTATTTGTCATCATACGGTCAATTTCCACACTTTTCATCACAGGGTAGTACTTTTCCTGCATGGCAGCCAGCTCTGTTTCCGCTTTTTCCATCCTGTTTTTCATACCAGGCAGTGCTGTCACTTTCATTTCTTTCTCCTGCTTTTCCACCTCTGCCTCTGCGATCTCTTCACCCAGCTTCTGCGTATTTTCCATCAGGGGCATCAGGACCCCTGCGATCAGGCCAAACACAATCAGAAATACAGCCAGTACCATCAATATTTTTTTATCTCTCTCCGTTACTTTAAGTGTCATTCTCCTGCTACCTCCTGCTGCACCGGAGCCATCGTGCAGTTCACTTTCACACTCCAGTCTCCATCCTGATTCTGTGAGTATCCGGTATAATCTACAGACGCAAATATCTCCTCTTCCATAAGCAGCGCGATAAACTGATTGATCTGCTCCACATCCCCTGCACTGGTATTAAAGCTCAGTATTCCCGTTGTGGAATCATAGGAACTGATCTGCGCAGAAACCAGGCCCTCTGCACAGGAGGCGATGATATTTTCCACTGTGCTGTCCACAAGAGGATATTCCCCCAGCTCTGTGCCCAGGGATTCCATACCTGTGTGGATGGCTGAAATGGCTGACATTCTTTCCTGGGCCGCATCGTATTCCTGACACGCTTCAAGGACAGAATCGCTTTGATTGTAATCCTGCAATGTTTTTAATTCACTGGTCAGCATGATCTTTCTCACCAGCAGCACAAGGGATACCAGGACCAATACGCCTATAACCGCCCCCACCGGAACCGTGATCTTTCTTCTGGCTTTTCTTTTCTCTATCTGCTCCGGAGTGTATTTAATCTGAGCCGCCACATTTGTTTTTGGGTCTGTCTTCAGCATTCCGCCAATGGCCAGCGCAAAATTGGCAAAGCTGATATAGGGGTCATTGGTCTTGGCATATGTAAAATGTTTGCTGCTTTCCAATTTTTCCACACCCAGATCCGGATTGATCTGGGCTATACTGTCCTCATAAACAAGGCAGTCCTCATCCGACAATCCCGCAACATACACATCTGTAATCTTCTGCGGTATATTCTGTGCCTTTGCAAACTGGATCAGATTGCTGACAGCCCTGGCCGTCTCCACCGCATATCCGGGTGTCCCCGGCTCTGAAAAGAGTCTCTTTTTGTTAAATGTCTCATATCTGCCTTCAACTAAGAGGGCATTGGTCAGGTTCATCTCATCCACAAATTGGACAATACAAGTTTTTCCTCTGAGCTGCTCCATCTTATCCAAAAGCCGTATCATGGAACCATTGGCACATTCAATCCCGGACAGCTTCACACCCAGCTTCGCAAACAGCTCAACAAACTGTATAGCATAATCCCTGGGTGCTGCCATGGCAAATACCTGCCGTATCTTTGCCTTTTTATCTCCCCCATTCAACGGGAAATAGCCGTAAACCGGACTGGAGATCCTCCCCACATCCGTAAATTCACGGCTCAGATATTCCATCATTTTCTTTTCGTTCAGCACCGGTACCTGCACCACTTTTGCAGTAAACTGATTGCTGTCCAGCACCAGATACACATCTTTTTTTGGAAGGTTCTGCACCTCCCACTGTTCCCGCAACAGCTCAAGCAGGCTTTCTTCATCCACAATGGACCCGTTCACCAGACATCCTGTGGTGTCAATTGTATAATACATCCCCCGGATACTCACTTTTCCGGAGGCATAATCCCCTGTCACTATCCTTATGTATTTATTCGATAAATATACGGTCAGCATGTTGTTACCCCTTTCTAAGACATTCCTGCAATGGAATCATAAGAACCATAAAGAGCACTGAATACAGATACCATGACAAATGCCACGATCACGCCCATAACCAAAAGCATGATCGGCTCAACGTAAGAAACCATTTTTGCAATTGCCATATCTGCATCATATTCCATAAAATCTGCGGTTGAGGACAGCATGGTATCCAAACTACCTGTCTCCTCCCCCACCCGTATGGAGTCGGACAGTTTCCTTACAAATCCATCTACCAGATCCAGGCCGTCACTCAGATTGTTGCCTGCTCTTACAAAGGGTATCACCTGGTCAAACTGAGCATCAATATAATCATTTCCTATTGTCTTTCTTGCGATCTGCAATGCTGATACAATGGGGATACCGGCAGAATACAGCGAACTCAATGTTCTCGCAAACCTTGAAGTGCAGATTGTTTTCTGCAGCTTTCCAAACAGCGGCACTTTCAATTTAAACCTATGCCACTGCAGGCGTACTTTCGGAATAAACAGCAGTGCTCTGACTCCCACAATGACCAGTATTGCCACTACCAGTACTATGATCCAGTGGTTCTGCAGAAGCTCGCTGAACCCCATGAGGATCCTGGTAGACAGGGGCAGTTCTTCCATCTGGGCGAACAGCTCATCAAACTGGGGAAGCACAAATTTAGTAAGTATCAGAACAACTGCTACCACCATGATCCCCAGTATCTTAGGATATGTCATAGAACTGGAAATTTTTGAGTTCAGTTTGTGGCTCTTCTCATAATGTTCTGCCATCTGCATAGATACTTTATCCAGATTACCGCTGGTCTCTGCTGAGCGGTACATATAAATCATCAAAGGCGGAAACGCGCCATTCTGTGCCTCCATAGCATCCGAGAGCGCAATCCCCTGCCGGATCTGCCTGAGTAGATCCTCATAGATTCCCCGCTGTTTCTGGCTGACCGCCTCACCGCTGGCTATAATATTCAAAGCTCTGACAAGCGTAACGCCGGAAGCGATCAGCGTTCCCAACTGTCTTGAAAAATCCGCCAGGACTTTAGGCTTGAACTGTTTCACGCCTTTTGTGTTCTTCATTTCTTTGGCATTCAGTAAAAAAGCATCCTGTTCATGCAGTTTCTGCTGCAGCTCCGTGTCATCAGCTACGTTCATGATGCCCTTTATTACTTTACCATCCAGTGTCCTTGCCTTATATTTAAACTGTGCCATAAAAAGGCCTCCCAATATGTAGTCGAAAAGTATAGGATCCCCATACCTTAAGCCGTTATATTTTCAAAAATCCCAAATACCATGAAATGATCTGTTCTCCCCATAATAGGCCAATCACCATCCCCATACAGAGAAACGGTCCAAACGCAAAATGGTCCTTCCTGCTTTTCTTCTTCCCAAGCAGCAGTCCGATCCCCCATATTCCTCCCAGTAAAATAGCAAGGAACGTGGAAACCAGTGTGATCTTCCATCCCAAAAATGCCCCGCATGCACCCATCAGCTTAATATCCCCGCCGCCGAATGCCCCCGGTACTGCCAGTGTCAGAAGAAGCATGGGGATACTCACGCAGACAACCCCGATGAGCCTGGATACAAGGGATATTTCCGGCATTGTAAAACATGCAGCCACAGCCAGTATGTATATGGCGATCCAGCTCCCGTCCTCAATTTCCATGGTATCTATATCCATAAATGCCACTACTGTCAGAATACAGAAAAATAGGAACACGGTCAATGCCACAGCCGGCTTTTCCTTATAATACCAGGCGCAGAACAGCGCGGCTCCGCCGCCAAATAGTTCTATGAGTGTATCCCTGACACCAATTTTCTTTTTACAGTAACGGCACTTTCCACCCAGGAAAGCGTAACTGAACAGCGGGATCAGATCCAAAGCCCCCAATTGATGACTGCAGGATGGGCAGAGAGAATGTCCCCTCACAAAATCCATTTTTCTGGGAACACGGTAGATGATCACGTTCAGGAAAGAAAAAATACAGGTTCCCAAAAAAAATATCAACACAGCAATGAATGCCTGATAACTATTATATACGTCCATATGAGCCTCTTTGTTCCAAATTATTTTTTTAGAAGGACGAACTTCACTTTATGATTCATAAATCTTCATCCTCTTAAAAAGACAATTCCGAATCAAATTTCACTTTTGCCTCAGGAAATGACAAAAAGGGATTTCACCTGGCTCATACCAAACGAAATCCCCTCCTGTTATTAGTTTTTATAATGCCGGGTCTTCCGGTAAATTGTCCATGTTCCGGAATCCTTATCATCTGCTTCGTAGATTACTAAGTATTTTCCCTCCTGATATGTCATGCTCAGCACACGGCATTTGGCTTTATCCCAAGAAACAAGATGAATTTCACCTTCCACACCGGAATAACTCTTCACTTCCTCTTCCGCCTCCTCCGCCATTCCACTTTCACGTGAACTGTCCAGAAGCGGTTCATCTAAACCATTGTACTGTATAGAGAGCAGTTCTGTGTTCAGAAGCACATTTTTGGCACTTCGCAGTGCAGACCGCATTTGTATGGATTGATCCCAATACCATAGCGCTGGTGCAAGAACAGCTATGCTGATTAGGAGCGTTAGCAGGGAGATTTTTAGTAGTCTGCGGAATTTTGTTTTGCGGGTGAGAGTTTCATAATCTGTTTGCATTTTTAATTATGAAACCTCCTATATAATAAATCACCTAAAATATTTTATTAGCTAGTTACTTTTGGGAACAGATGGTTGTGTCCATCCTGTACCTTTAGTCCATGTAACTAAATATTTACCATTTTGGTACTGAAATGCTACTATTTCATCATCTGTAACGTCCGCGTTAAAACTAACGGTTGCATTAAGTGCACTTATTGTTCCATTTGCATTTGCCGCATTCCCAACTTTACTCGCCACTGTATAAGTCTTACCGGCATTAGCGTCATTTGAGTAGAAATCTGCGATGTCTACTTGAAGCTGTGTTAAAATAGATGCACCATCAGCTTTACAATTAGCCTGATTAGCTTTTGCAACATACTTCGTCACACTCGGCACCATAACCGCCGCCAACACCAAAATAATAACAATAACAACAATCAATTCCACCAGAGTAAAACCTTTTTTATTTTTCCGGTTTTCCCTTAATCTTTTCACCATATGTGAATCCCTCCATTAACTTTATTTTCCATCCACATACCTGCACCTGAATGTGGATGATACATGCGGATAAAATAGCAAACCTGCATTTACTTATTGTATAATCTTATTGCAAGCTACTGCTTGTATGCCGCATTTACCCGAACTCTTGCATTAGTTCATTATATAATTTTTGACTACTTTTGTCAACAAAACCATTAACAACCATATTAATTCTTTCTTAATTTTTGCAAATTTGTAATATTCACTTTAATATTTATCTTATCGTCTCTTTTGTTTATCATAAAGGTTAATTGGATTTAATTAAATATCCAAAACCTTTTTTCACAACCAATTTTTCTCTTACTTTTCCCCCTCCTTTATCATCTCCAGCAGTGCCCTCTGTGCATCCTCTGAATAGTACAGAACCTCATACGCATTCCCTTTTTCGCTTACCCGCATCTCTGCTGTAATCCCAATTTTCTTTCCTTTTTCTGCTGCGCGCTGCATGGGGATTCCCCGCATTCCATATGTCTCCAGATATCCTTCATCCAGCAGCTTTTGCAGCACTGCCTTATTGGTCAGACGCTTCACAGCGCTTTCATCGCGCAGTTCATTTAACTGGGAGACCAGTTCACTGAGCGTCATTTTATCGGCAAACAAAAACCTCTGTTCCATATCCTCTGTCAAAGAAAATTCCTGTTTCCCCTTTGCCTTTGTCTTCTTTTTCTCCGCATTCACACGGATCACTTCATTTTCTTCAGCCTCTTCTCCTGTTGAGTTCCCTCCTGCATCGGCAGATTCTTCCCCACTCATATCATCACTATCCCCGTCATCCGGCACATTATCTCTGATACAGGCCACAAAACGCTCCCCATACTTTTCATATTTAAATTCTCCCACCCCTGTAACCGACAACATTGCGTTTCTGGTTCTCGGCTTTAATATACACATATGGGTCAAGGTCTTGTCAGAGAAAACAATATAAGGCGGAACCTTCTCCTCCCTTGCAATTTCTGTCCGAAGTCCCCGCAGCACCTCAAAGAGCTTTTCGTCTTCCTCCGTAAATTCCGCTCCTGCAAACCCGGCGGCAGGCCCCTTCCTGCTCTTCTTCTCTTTCTTCTCACTGGATGTATGTTCCTGCTCTTTTGCCATTTTCATAGTGATCTGTGCCCCGTCAGCCAGCACCTCCTCTGATTTGGCGGTCAGTTTTACAACAGTGTACTCATCATTGGTAACCGTAAGATACTCATTTAAAAGCAGATAATTGATAACCTGCCTGAGCCTATAGATGGGGACTTTTGCCAGCTCCCCATAATTGGGGTTCTCATCCATCCTGTAATTTCTGATCTTCGCCGTATTTGCCCCGTGTACCGTGTCTATAATGACCGTAGTTCCATATCTTTGTCTGCTGCTTTTCACACACCCGATCAGGGCCTTTGCAGTCTCTGTCACATCCACAGTCTCAAACTGGCTCAGACAGTTAGAACAATTCCCGCAGTAATTCTCCCCATATTCTCCGAAATACCGCAGTATGTAATCCCGCAGGCATTCATTCGTAAAACAATAATACGTCATCTTACGAAGTCTCTCCCTGTCCCGCTCTGCCACCATCTCCCGTGTCACCTGGTCAAGTTCCCGGTTGTCCTGGCTGTTGTCAATGAACAGCTGGTTTGTCACCACATCCTGCCCCCCATAGAGTAAAATACACTCCGCCGGCTCCCCGTCACGCCCTGCACGTCCTGCCTCCTGATAATAGCTCTCCATATTTTTCGGCATATTATAATGTACCACAAATCTTACGTTTGACTTGTCAATTCCCATGCCAAACGCATTTGTAGCCACAATGATCTGATACCTGTCATATATAAAATCATCCTGATTCCGCTTCCTCTCCCCGTCACCAAGCCCTGCATGATAACGGGTCACGGAAAATCCATCCTCCCGCAGCTTTCCGCATACTTCCTCCACACCTTTCCTGGTCAGACAGTATACAATGCCGCATTCACCGGGATGCATTTCCAGATAATTTTTCAGCACTTCATATTTATTCTTTGGAGCCTGCACTCCAAAATACAGGTTCGGCCTGTCAAACCCTGTTGTCAATACCTCCGGATCCTCCAGGAGCAGAATATCCATAATATCATCCCGCACCTCTTTGGTGGCTGTAGCCGTAAATGCACTCACCACAGGCCGTTTCGGCAGTTTTTTAATAAACTCCACAATCTTCAGATAACTGGGCCTGAAATCCTGTCCCCACTGGGAAACACAATGTGCCTCATCTACCGCTACCATGGCAATATCTGCATGAAGCGCAAAATCCAAAAACTCCTCTGTCACCAGCCGCTCCGGCGCCACATAGATAATGGGGTATCTCCCCTGTCTCGCATAATCCAGGGCTTTATAATATTGTCCCACTGTCAGGGAACTGTTCAGAAACGCCGCATGGATTCCTGCCTGATTCAAAGATCCCACCTGGTCTTTCATCAGAGAAATAAGAGGCGAAATCACCAGGGTGATCCCATCCATAAGCATGGCAGGTACCTGATAACAAAGGGATTTTCCTGCTCCTGTGGGCATAATCCCAAGCACATCCCTTCCCGACAGAATGCTGTCTATCAGCAGTTCCTGCCCATCCCGGAAGGTATCATAGCCAAAGTATTTTTTCAGTATTTGATATTTATCCATACTGCCTCCTTCTTTTATCTGTTTACAATATCTAAATGTATAAAGCTGTTTATTTTCCTTTTCCGTCTGCCCGCAAACCATATCATTTACACCGTAAAAATGCAAGCAAAATGTTACTGTACACTCCGTGTCCGGTAACACGCTTCGCGATGCACAGATATGGAGCATTCTGCCCCATATCGCGCTGGCTGCGTCGGGATTTTCATGCTTCCGGCATGAAAACGCCTCCCGGTACAGTGGCCTGTGTACAGTAACAGCAAAATCCATTGATCTCATTTACATTCCCCTACAATTTAGTATAATAAAGATATAAACTTTGCACGAAACCATTTATACACATTCTACTGCCAAATGGACATGGTTTTCCACAAAAAGCAGAAAAAATGTGGGAAAGGAGTCTTTATGACCAACGAAACATCCACTTCCAGCCAAAGCCCGGAGGAACTTTTTCAGGAACGGATCCGGAGAGTCGAGGATGCTGTTTCCCTGAAGGAAGGGGACCGGGTACCATTTGCTCCCTTTAACAGTGCGCTCCCCTATTTTCTCTACGGTGCAGCTTTCCGTGACAGCATGTACGACTACGAGAAAGCCTCCCGGGCAATCCTCAGCTTCTACCACGACTTCCAGCCTGACGCAGATATCCACCCGGGATTTACCAGCGGAAAAGCCAATGAACTGGCCGGCTCCACCATGATCGACTGGCCCGGACGGCCCGGAACCAGGGTTCCCGATTTTTCCACCCATCAGGTCATGGAACACGAGTATATGTCTCAGGAGGAATACCCAGAATTTATCAATGATTTCATGGGATTTACCCTGCGAAAATACATACCCCGTGCATTTCCTAACCTGAAGGGGCTGTCCGGCATAAGATTTGTGCCCTCAATTGTCCTGAGTACCACACCCCTTGCTTCCTTCTATTCACCGGAAGCCCGGGAGGCATTTGCCCTTCTCGGAAAAATAGGGGAGGAGGATGCAAAGGCAGCCGCAGCCAGCAATGCCCTTTCCGCACAGATCGCCGCTATGGGTATCCCGCCAATGATGACCGGAGTGGGAGAAGCACCGTTTGATATTATAGGGGACTATTACAGAGGTACCCTGGGTGCCCTCACAGACCAGCTGGAGTGTCCTGACATGATAGAGAAAGCCTGCGACATGCTGGCAGATATGCAGATCGCATCCTATGATTATTTTAAGGTGGCCCCACTTCCGGTTAAACGTGTCTTTTTCCCGCTGCACAAAGGGATGGACGGCTTCATGAGTCCCCAGCAGTATGAAAAGCTATACTGGAAACCACTGAAAAAGATCATGCTTGCCCTCATAGATATGGGAGTCACCCCCTTTATCTACACAGAAGGAAAATACAACAGCCGTCTGGAACAGCTTGCGGACGTACCGGCCAGAAAAGTTATCTATCATTTTGAGAGTGTGGACATGGCCCAGGCCAAGAAAATCCTTGGAAATACTGCCTGTATCTCCGGAAATCTGCCCATCTATCTGCTGGAATACGGAACCAAACAGCAGGTCATAGATGCCTGCAAATCCCTTATAGATACCTGTGCCCCGGGCGGTGGATATATCTTTGATACAAATGGAAGTATTGACAATGCGAAACGCGAAAATATAGAAGCGATGTATGACACCGTACTTAACTACGGCAGGAAATAAACAGTCCTTTCGGATACATTTATCATAACACAGCAAAAACACTGTGGCAACAAAAAACGGGCATTAACAGGCAGATCCTATCACATTCCGTTTGCAGTCACCGATACAATGCGTAAGAAAAAGCGGCAGTTCACGCCTCATTACTGGCCTGAACTGCCGTTCTCTTATTTATAACGGCTTCTGAACTGCTTCTACAAATTAGAATACCCCATCAAAGAAGCATCCACCTCCTCAGCCGCCTTCCTCCCTTCCCGGATCGCCCAGACAACCAGTGACTGTCCCCTGTGCATATCCCCAGCCGCAAAGATACCTGGTATACCGGTCTCATATCCCTCCGGTTTGGTGGCTACATTCGTTCTCTCATCCACAGATACCTTAAACGCATCCGTCACATATTTCTGGCTTCCCAGAAATCCTGCCGCAATGAGCACAAGCTGGGCATCGATCACCTCTTCGCTCCCTTTTACAGGAACCATATTCATACGGCCTGTCTTTTCATCCCGTTTACTCTCCAGTTTTACGGTCTTTGCTTTCTGCACATCCCCCTTTTCATCCTTAATGAACTCCGTCACTGTAGTCTGATAAATCCTGGGATCATGCCCGAACACTGCAATCGCCTCCTCCTGTCCGTAATCTGTCTTGCAGACACGGGGCCACTGAGGCCAGGGATTGCTGTCAGCCCTCGTATCGGGAGCTTTCGGCATCATTTCAAGCTGGGTTACCGATTTTGCACCTAAACGGAGAGCTGTTCCCACACAGTCATTTCCCGTGTCACCGCCTCCGATCACCAGCACATGTTTTCCCTTGGCAGATACAAACTTATGATCCTTTAGACCCGAATCCAGCAGACTCCTGGTCACAGAAGCAAGAAAATCAACAGCAAAATAAATATGATGAGCATCCCTCCCCGGGACTTTGATATCCCTGGGATTGGAAGCGCCGCAGCAGAGCACAATCCGGTCAAACTCCTTCTGTAATTCAGCCGCCTTTATATCTTTTCCAACATCCGCACCTGTTTTAAAAACAACACCCTCTTCCTCCATAAGACGCACTCTTCTGTCGATCACTGCCTTATCCAGTTTCATATTAGGTATGCCGTAACGCAGCAGCCCTCCGATTCTGTCACTCCTCTCAAACACAGTAACCTGATGCCCTCTTCTGTTAAGCTGCTGCGCTGCTGCCAGGCCGGAAGGGCCGCTGCCGATCACAGCCACCTTCTTTCCTGTCCTCACCTTTGGAACCTGTGGTTTTACCCATCCTCTCTCAAAAGCAGTCTCTATAATGGCATGTTCGTTTTCCTTGGTTCCCACAGGCTCCCCGTTTAAGTTACAGGTACATGCTGCTTCGCAGAGTGCAGGGCACACCCTTGCTGTAAATTCCGGAAAACTGTGTGTTTTTGAGAGACGCAGATATGCCTGTTCCCAGTTTCCCGTGTATACCAGATCATTTGTCTCCGGTACCAGATTATGCAGCGGGCACCCCGAAACCATGCCCCCCAGCACATCCCCTGACTGACAGAACGGAACGCCGCACTCCATGCAGCGTGCTCCCTGTTTCTGCTGTTCTTCTATGGGCAGATATTTTTTAAACTCTCTGAAATGTTTGATCCTTTCTTTCGGTTCCTCCATTTGGGCACTTACTCTGTTATATTCTAAAAATCCTGTCGGCTTTCCCATCTCCTACTCTGCCCCTTTCTGACTAAAATTCTCATTAAACGCTTCCAACCGTGCCTGCTCCGGCGACATTCCCTGCTCCTCCAGCCTTGCAGCAAGTGTGGTCATCCTCTTATAGTCATCCGGAATAATCTTCTTGAACTTGGGCAGATATTCCTGAAATCTTGCAAGCACTTCCTGTCCCTTCCGGGAACCGGTAGCTTCCACATGGGCTTGGATCATATGGTGCAATTCCTGGATATCAGGCTTTGTCTCCACCTTCTCTATAGAGATCATTTCCTTATTCAGATTCTTATACAGATCATTCTTTTCATCCAGCACATAAGCGATACCACCGCTCATTCCTGCTGCAAAGTTCTTGCCTGTTTTCCCAAGCACAACCACACGGCCTCCGGTCATATATTCACAGCCGTGCTCCCCAACACCTTCCACTACGGCACAAGCTCCGGAGTTTCGGACAGCAAAGCGCTCGCCTGCCACACCTCCAATATAGGCGGTTCCGCCGGTTGCTCCGTATAGAGCCACATTTCCCGTGATGATATTTTCATCCGCCTTATAATTTATCTTCTTCGGCGGATACACTATGATCTTTCCTCCTGACAGGCCTTTGCCCATGTAGTCATTACAGTCTCCGCACAGAGACAGGGTTAGTCCCCTGGGTATAAATGCTCCGAAACTCTGTCCCCCGGCGCCGGTACAGGCAACCGAGATCGTATCCTCCGGCAGTCCGTCCTTATGCTGCCTTGTGATTTCCGCACCCAGCATGGTTCCGAATGCCCTGTCTGTGTTGGTCACCTGAACCTCCACACCGGCTTTCCCTCCTTCTTCCACTGCTTTTCTCAGCTTCTTCAGCAGTACCTTTTCATCCTTTGTCTCTTCCAGTCTGAAATCATATACCTGGGCCGGGTTAAACGTAACTTTAGTGTTTTTTCCGGCATATGGATTATCAAGGACTGCCCGCAGATCGATCTGAGAGGCTCTGGGGTTTTCCGCATTTTCCTTCACTTTCAGCAAGTCCGTGCGTCCCACCATCTCATCCAATGTACGGATACCCAGCTTTGCCATATACTCCCGCAGTTCTTCTGCGATAAACCGCATAAAATTAACCACATACTCCGGTTTTCCCTTAAACCGTTTTCTAAGCTCCGGATTCTGGGTCGCCACTCCCACAGGGCATGTATCCAGGTTGCAGACACGCATCATAACACATCCCATAGTGACCAGGGGTGCTGTTGCAAATCCAAATTCTTCAGCGCCCAGCAGCGCCGCCACTGCCACATCGCGTCCGCTCATTAATTTTCCATCCGTCTCGATCATAACACGGCTGCGCAGTCCATTCATAAGAAGCGTCTGGTGCGTCTCAGCCAGACCCAGCTCCCAGGGAAGCCCCGCATTGTGGATAGAGCTTTGAGGCGCCGCCCCCGTACCGCCGTCATACCCGGAGATCAGGATAACCTGCGCACCGGCCTTTGCCACACCCGCTGCCACGGTACCCACTCCTGCTTCAGATACCAGTTTCACGGAAATCCTGGCATATTTATTGGCATTTTTTAGGTCATAGATCAGCTCTGCCAAATCCTCAATAGAATAAATATCATGGTGAGGCGGCGGTGAGATCAGGCTTACACCCGGAGTTGAATGTCTGGTCTTTGCGATCCACGGATAGACCTTTTTGGCCGGCAGATGTCCTCCTTCCCCGGGTTTTGCGCCCTGAGCCATCTTGATCTGGATCTCTTTTGCGCTGACCAGGTAACGGCTGGTCACACCAAAACGCCCGGAGGCCACCTGTTTGATGGCAGAGCAGCGGTCCACGGCATTTCCCGCACTGTCCAGGCGCTCATCGCTTTCTCCGCCCTCACCTGTATTGGATTTGCCGTGCAGTATATTCATAGCAACGGCAAGTGTCTCGTGAGCCTCCTGGGAAATGGAACCATAGGACATGGCGCCTGTTTTAAATCGCTTTACGATCTCATCAACACTCTCTACCTCTTCGATGGAGATACCTTCTTTCGGATATTCAAAATCCATCAGGCTGCGCAGATAACCGCTCTGCTCCCTGTCCACCAATTCCGTATATTGTTTAAACATGCGGTAGTCCCCTCTTTTTGTGGACTCCTGCAGCATATGGATCGTCCGGGGATCATAGCGGTGTTTCTCCCCCTCACGCCTCATTTTGTGGATCCCCATACTCTCCAGCTCCAGGCTGCTGGGCAGTCCCAGGGGGTCAAATGCTTTAGAATGCCGCACGTCTACATCATCTGCTATATCTTTTAAAGAAATACCGCCAACCCGGCTTACCGTTCCGGCAAAATATTTATTGATCACTTCCTCTGAAATACCGATTGCCTCAAATATCTTGGAACCCTGATAGGACTGTATGGTGGAAATCCCCATCTTTGACGCGATCTTTACGATTCCGTGCAGAATGGCATTGTTGTAATCATCCACCGCTGCATAGTAATCCTTATCAAGCAGTTTGTTGTCGATCAGCTCTTTTATGGTATCCTGGGCAAGATAAGGATTGACCGCACATGCTCCATATCCCAGAAGCGTCGCAAAATGATGCACCTCCCTGGGTTCTCCGGATTCCAGAATAATGGCAAGAGAAGTTCTTTTCTTTGTCTTCACCAGGTACTGATGCACTGCAGACACTGCCAGAAGTGAAGGGATAGGCATATGGTTTTCATCAATCCCCCTGTCACTGAGCACCAGAATATTGGCGCCGTCCTTGTAAGCTTTGTCCACTTCCACAAACAGCCTGTCAATGGCTCTGTCCAGACGTGTACTCTTGTAATACGTTATGGGAACCACAACCGCCTTAAAGCCGTCCACTTTCATATTTTTGATCTTCAGCATATCTGTGTTGGTCAAAATGGGATTGTTCACTTTCAGCACCTGACAGTTTTCCGGCCGTTCCCTCAGCAGGTTCCCGTCTTTCCCTACATACACCGTTGTGCTGGTCACGATCTCCTCCCGGATGGCATCGATCGGAGGATTGGTAACCTGTGCAAACAACTGCTTAAAATAGTTGAACAGGGGCTGATGCTTTTCAGAAAGCACTGCAAGAGGTGTATCTGTTCCCATTGCCGCAATTCCCTCAGAACCGTTCCGTGCCATACTGTAAATAGAATTTCTGTACTCTTCATAGGTATACCCAAAAGCTTTCTGCATCCTGGTAAGGGCTTCCCCCTCATATTCCTCCACGCGGATATTGGGGATCTTCAGATCATGCAGCTCCACCAGATTACTGTCCAGCCACTCACCGTACGGCTGTTTTCCCGCATAAATTTCCTTTAACTCATCATCGCTATAGATCTGTCCTTTTACAGTATCCACAAGCAGGATCTTTCCGGGATGCAGACGCTCCTTCAGCACGATTTCCTCCTCCGGCACAGGCATAACCCCCACCTCTGAGGACAAGATCACATCGCCGTTTTTTGTAATATAATATCTGGACGGGCGCAGCCCGTTCCGGTCAAGCACAGCCCCCATCACATCGCCGTCGGAAAAAAGAATGGAGGCAGGCCCGTCCCACGGTTCCATCATGGTGGCATAATACTGATAAAAATCCCTTCTTTCCTGGGAAAGTGTACTATTATTTGCCCAAGGTTCAGGAATTGTCACCATGACTGCCAGAGGCAGATCCATGCCGTTCATCACCAGGAATTCCAGCGTATTGTCCAGCATAGCGGAGTCTGAACCTCTGGTGTCCACCACAGGAAGCACCTTGTGAAGCTGATCCCTCAGATGATCGGAGGCCATCGTCTCCTCCCTTGCCTGCATCTTATCCGCATTTCCCCGGATGGTGTTGATCTCCCCGTTATGTACAATAAAACGGTTGGGATGTGCGCGCTCCCAGCTTGGGTTTGTATTGGTACTGAAACGGGAATGCACCATGGCTATGGCAGATTCATAATCCCCGTCCTGCAGGTCCGTAAAAAATGTGCGGAGCTGGTCTACCAAAAACATCCCTTTATACACAATGGTCCGGCTGGACATGGACGCCACATAGGTATTGTCATTACTCTGCTCAAATACACGGCGGGCAATATACAGCCTTCTGTCAAAGGGCAGGCCCTTTTCCACGTTTTCAGGTTTTTTAATGAACGCCTGCACAATATTTGGCATACATCTCAACGCCTTATCCCCCAGTACCTCTGAACATACGGGAACCTTACGGAATCCCAAAAATTCCAGGCCCTCCTTCTCCACAATGATCTCAAACATCTTCTTCGCCTGGTTGCATTTCAGTTCGTCCTGGGGAAAAAACAGCATGGCAATACCATATTCACGTTCCCCTCCAATATGGATGTCTGCTTTTTTGCAGACTTTTGCAAAAAATCTATGTGAGATCTGAAGCAGGATGCCAACACCATCACCGGTCCTTCCCTCCGCATCCTTACCTGCCCTGTGTTCCAGGTTTTCCACGATTTTCAGGGCATTTTCCACGGTTTTATGGCTCCTGATACCTTTACTGTTTACAACGGCCCCAATACCGCAGTTGTCATGTTCAAACTGCTGTCGGTACAATCCTTTATCTTTTCTCATAGTCAAAAACCTCTCTCTTTCTTATACTTAACAGCCGCACATACCAGCCCTGCGAACAGAGGATGGGCATGGTTCGGTCTGGACTTTAATTCCGGATGGCCCTGTGTTCCGATAAAAAAAGGATGGCCTGCCAACTCGATCATCTCCACAATTCTGCCGTCAGGTGAAACACCGGCCAGCGTCATTCCTTTCTCCTCAAGCCTTTCCCTGTAGTCATTATTTACCTCATAGCGGTGTCTGTGACGCTCTGTAATCTCTTCTTTTCCGTATAATGCATAGGATCTGCTTCCCTTTTTCAACCTGCACGGATAGGAGCCCAGTCTCAGGGTACCGCCCAGATCTTCCACTCCATTCTGCTCCGGCATCAGGGCAATGACTGGGTGCAGAGTATCAGGATCCAGTTCCATGCTGTTGGCATCATGATAGTCCAGCACATTGCGGGCAAACTCAATAATTGCTGTCTGCATCCCAAGACAGATACCCAAAAAGGGGATTTCATTTTCCCTGGCATATTTTACTGCCAGGATCTTCCCTTCCGTCCCCCTGGTTCCAAAACCGCCTGGAACCAGAATTCCGTCCAGCCCGCCAAGCAGTTCCCCGCAGCTGCTTTCTGTGATAAATTCAGAATCCACCCAGCGCACCTTCACACTGGCATGGGCGGCAATCCCGCCATGCTTTAATGCCTCCGCCACACTCAAATATGCATCATGAAGCTGTATATATTTACCTACGACAGCGATCTCAACCTCTGTATCCGGGTTTCGCAGATCCGCCACCATGGATTTCCAGTCCTCCAGGTCCGGTTCCGGGCACGGCAGGCGGAGGCATTCACACACCACCTGAGCCAGATTTTCCTTCTCCATTGCCAAGGGCGCTTCATATAGATACTCCACATCCAGATTTTGAAGTACATGATTCTCCGGTACATTACAGAACAGTGCAATTTTATCCTTCAATTCCTGAGGCAAGGGATATTCAGACCTGCATACCAGAATATCCGGCCAAAGCCCCATACCCTGAAGTTCTTTCACACTTGCCTGGGTAGGCTTTGTCTTCAATTCCCCGGAAGCCTTCAAGTACGGGATCAAAGTCACATGGATCAATACAGCATTCTCATGCCCCACATCATGCTGAAACTGCCGGATCGCCTCCAGAAACGGCTGGCTCTCAATATCGCCTGCAGTCCCTCCCACTTCGATAATGGCGATCCGTTCCTCATCCGGTTCCTTAGCCCGGTAAAAACATGCCTTTATCTCATTGGTAATGTGAGGGATCACCTGCACTGTTCCGCCTCCATAATCTCCATGCCGCTCTTTGTGCAGAACAGACCAGTATATTTTACCTGTAGTCACATTAGAGTTCCTGTCCAGGCTCTCATCAATAAACCTCTCATAATGCCCCAGATCCAAGTCCGTTTCTGTCCCATCATCTGTCACGAATACTTCTCCGTGCTGGATTGGATTCATGGTTCCGGGGTCTACGTTGATATAAGGATCAAACTTCTGCATAGTTACTTTGTATCCTCTGGCTTTCAGAAGACGTCCAAGCGACGCTGCAGTGATTCCTTTTCCCAGTCCCGACACCACGCCGCCTGTAACAAATACATATTTTACTGCCATCACATTTTCCTCCTGCGTTACCCGGCTATGAAAAACTTACAACATTTTCCACATACCAAAAAGGCGTCGGCAACCCCAATATAAGGTTAGCCGACGCCATTGTCGTTGTTTTATTCTATATGCTTTTGATCTCTGCGCACTTCAAAAGAAGCACTGCAAAAAATTATGGAATTACTATATCTCATTTCCCCGCATTTGTAAATCCCCTAATTTATTTTTTTGTTCAAAGGCTGTAACAGTTCAACAGGTCTGCGCATTTACTGCGCTGACCGTATGAAAAAGTAGTGCCAGCAGGCATCCAGCCCATCGCGAAGCGATTTTTAATGGCTGGATGCGTAACGGTTCAGCTTGTCTGAACTGTTACCAAAGGCTTTCTATATTCCAAACTCATCAAAAAGTTTCTTCTGATACTCCCGGTCTGTTACTGCCCTCCGGATCTCTTTATAGGCCTCCTCCTGGCATGGTTGCTGTAACAATACTTCAATCAATTGGTTTACTCGTACTTCTCCACGTTTTATTCCTTGTTCTATTCCTTGTAATATTCCACGTTCTTCCCTTTCTTCCATCATTTCTTCAATAGCCGTACACATATCCACCTCTCCTTTCTCATTTTCTTTCAGCCCTTTCAAAGCAGGAACATTCAGGAATTTTGACACCAGCCAGCCTTTTTTTGCATCCAGATGCATGAACTCATCCTTTCTGGCCTCCAGAAATTCCTTCATCCCTTCTTTATCTTTCAGCAGCGGGAGCAATTCAAAGACCTCCCGAAGCCCCGTCCTGAAATTACTGCTCTCCACTGTACTTGCGCACACCAGGTTGATCCGGTAATCCTGGATACACTCCATCCACGGTTTCAGTTCCGGCGGGATATCCAGCATATCATGAAGACTCAGCGGTCCATCCCAGCTTTGTTCCTCCCCATAATAAAAAACGATCGTGATTCCCGGCAGCAGCCTGTCTTCCCTCTTCATACCGGAAAGATACTCTGCCCCTTTCTTTAATTTCCCTTCCTCCTTTCTCTCCCTCACAATATGCTCCACCTGCCCCGTATAATCAATGGCATCGTAAAGCATACAGCGGACAGGCATAGCATAATGTACCGTCCTCTGTCCCTCTGCCGCCAGTATAACGGCCAGGCAGCTATCTCTTATCACAGACAGCTTCTGCACATCCCGGATTCTCCGGAGTATCACCCGCCTTCCGCCCTCTCTTCCCGCGCGCACCACCTTTTTCTCATTTTCTTGTTCCAGCATATCCGGCCTGATCACCTGCTTTCCGCCGAACAAGGCGCCGTTAAATAAATCTGCAAAAATCTCGTTATCTGACAGACCTTCATAGACTTCCTCATCCATTGCTGTCAGCACAATTCCTTTCATAGACCTCCTTCCCGGATAAAAAAGCAAAGATTGAGCCATCAGATCACAGCACATTTAACAATTAATCTGGCAATTTATTCTATACCATAAATATAATATAAAAAGCATCTTATATCAACTACCACTTTGCCAAATACCGCAAAACTCTGTCATTCCCGCCATTTCACCCGTCCATATTCAGTTTTATACTCTCCGGAACTTTCGGCAGACCTGCCGCAGATTAAATGAATTGCTCTCCAGATAAACCGATTATACCCTCCTCCCTCCAACCTGTCAATCCCGCAAAAATCCACAAAAACATACCACTTTCTACCAACCTTTTTCTACCCGTCTGGGAACACCGAAAAAAAACAAAGCCCCCGTCCCCTCCCGGAACATTTTTCAAAAAACCTATTGACATTTCCCCATTTCCGTGCAATACTACAGTCCATAAAGCAAAGGCGCTTTGGATGACTCCATCCAAGGTGCCTTTTTTGTTTTGCTTTTTATCAGCCCAATCAAAACCCCAAATAAATTTTGAAAGGAGTGCTGTGAATATGTCAAACGATATTCCCACACTATATGGAAGTCTGGTCTTCAGTGACAAAGTGATGCGCAACAAACTCCCGAAGGACGTCTATAAAGCCCTTCACAAGACAATCCAAAACGGAACCCACCTGGAACTGGATGTTGCCAATTCCGTGGCTGTTGCCATGAAAGAATGGGCCGTAGAGAACGGAGCCACACACTTCACCCATTGGTTCCAGCCCATGACCGGCTACACCGCAGAGAAACACGACAGCTTCATCTCACCCAACGGCAGCGGTGAGATCATCATGGAATTCTCCGGCAAAGAACTGGTAAAAGGAGAACCTGATGCGTCCAGCTTTCCATCCGGCGGTCTGCGCGCCACCTTTGAAGCAAGAGGTTATACGAACTGGGACCCTACATCACCGGCATTTATCAAGGACAACACCCTTTACATACCAACAGCCTTCTGCTCCTTCAGCGGAGAAGCATTGGATAAAAAAACGCCGCTCCTCCGTTCTATGGAAACACTGAATAAAGAAGCCGTTAAAATGCTTCATCTTCTGGGCAGCAAAGAGGTTTCAAGCGTGTCCACCACCGTTGGCCCGGAGCAGGAATACTTTCTTGTCCCAAAAGAGCTCTACGAAAAAAGACGCGACCTTATCTTCACAGGCAGAACCCTTTTTGGAGCATCTGCCCCCAAAGGCCAGGAAATGGAAGACCACTACTTTGGTGCTCTGAAGCCCAGAATCGCAGCCTATATGCACGACCTGGATGAAGAACTCTGGAAACTGGGTATTCCCGCCAAGACGAAACACAACGAGGTGGCGCCTGCCCAGCACGAGCTGGCCCCCATCTTCGACTCCGCCAATGTAGCGGTTGACCACAACCAGCTCAC
Source organism: Blautia hominis (assembly GCA_002270465.1). Taxonomy (GTDB): domain Bacteria; phylum Bacillota; class Clostridia; order Lachnospirales; family Lachnospiraceae; genus Blautia; species Blautia hominis. The sequence goes on along the minus strand of NQOF01000004.1, from coordinate 67,667 downwards.
CATGGAAATCATGAAGAAGACAGCGGAAAAACACGGCCTTGTCTGCCTCCTCCACGAAAAACCCTTTGACGGTATCAATGGAAGCGGCAAGCACAACAACTGGTCCATGTGCACCAACACCGGCACCAATCTGTTGGACCCGGGCAAAACACCTGCTGAGAACACACAGTTCCTGGTATTTCTCATGGCCGTTATCAAAGCGGTGGATGACTACGCGGATCTAATGAGAGTATCCGCTGCCAGTGCCGGCAATGACCATCGTCTCGGCGGCAACGAGGCGCCTCCGGCAATCGTTTCCATCTTCATCGGCGACGAGCTGGAAAGCGTTCTGAAATCCATTGAGGAGGACGCCTACTTCGGAAAAGCTCAACCGGTACAGCTGGAAACGGGCGCACACGTACTGCCCCACTTTACCAAGGACACAACCGACAGAAACCGTACTTCCCCCTTTGCCTTTACCGGCAATAAGTTTGAATTCCGTATGCTGGGTTCCGCTGCATCTGTGGCTAACCCTAACATGGTGCTGAACACCGCTGTTGCGGAAGCATTAGCACAGTTCTATAACGAATTGAAAGACACTGCGCCGGAGGAAATGGAACATGCGGTCCATGAATTGATCAAACGCGCTATCAAAAAGCATAAAAAAGTCATTTTCAATGGCAACGGATACACAGAAGAATGGGTAAAAGAGGCGGCAGCAAGGGGCCTTTATAATCTGGTCTCCACACCGGAAGCCCTTCCACGTTTTATTGCAGATAAGAATCTGGATCTATTTATCAAACACGGCGTATTTACAAAGGAGGAAATCTACTCCCGCTATGAGATTCTTCTGGAAACCTACTCTAAAACAGTTGCCATAGAGTCCAAGACCATGCAGGAAATGCTTATAAAGGATTTCCTCCCGGCAGTCAACAGCTACGCGGCTTCCGCTGCGAAACAGGCAGCTGACAAAAAAGCCCTGATCCCCGGACTTTCCACTGATTCCGAGGAGGCCCTGGTATGCGCTCTGACTGAAATATCCAATACGATCACCGCCGGTACAGCCGCACTGAAGAGTGCAACCTCCGAAGCGGAATCCGTCACAGATATGCAGAAACAAGCTGAATCATTCCTTACAAAAGTGCTTCCCCTCATGGAAGAACTGAAAACTGCAGCTAACGAAGCAGAGACAAAAATTCCTGATGAACTGCTTCCCTATCCAACCTATGACCGGTTATTATTCTATGTCTGAGGAGATTGCCCCATGGAATCACAGTCTGCTATGGAAATAAAAGAGGCCTGCGGGGTATACGGCATCTTTAATCCCAACGGGGAAGATGCTGCGTCATCCATCTATTATGGACTCTGTTCTTTACAGCACCGGGGCCAGGAATCCTGCGGTATTGCCGTGTGCGATACCAAAGGCCCCAAAGGCAACATGAATGCATACAAAGGGATGGGGCTGGTCGGTGAGGTCTTCAAGGATGAAATTCTTGAGGGGCTTCACGGCAATCTGGGCATCGGCCACGTTCGTTATTCCACTACAGGGGCTGCCACCCTTTCAAACGCGCAGCCTCTGGTTCTGAATTATATAAAGGGAACACTTGCTCTGGCCCATAACGGGAACCTGGTGAACACGCAAGACCTCAGGTGTGAGCTGGAACAAACCGGAGCAATCTTCCATACAACCACGGATTCGGAAGTGATCGCTTACTGCATCGCCAAGGAGAGAGTTAACACACACAATGTAGAGGAAGCCATTCTGCATACGGCAAAAAAGATACGCGGAGCCTATGGGCTGGTCATCGCCAGCCCGCGCAAACTGATCGGCGTCCGGGACCCTCTTGGCCTGAAACCTCTCTGCCTTGGAAAACGTGATTCCTCTTATATCATTGCTTCCGAGAGCTGCGCCCTCTCAGCAACCGGCGCAGAATTTATCCGTGATATCCGCCCCGGTGAGATCATCACCATAACAGCGGATGGCATCACCTCCAACTGCCAGCTATGCCACAAGACACATGCTCACTGCATTTTTGAGTACATCTATTTCGCACGGCTGGACAGTACCCTGGACGGCGTCAACATCTACGATGCCCGCATCCGCGCAGGTGCCGCCCTTGCGGCAGCCTATCCTGCGGATGCAGATCTTGTGACCGGTGTTCCCGACTCGGGGATTCCGGCAGCAAAAGGCTATTCGGAAGCGTCAGGGATTCCATTTGCGTTAGCCTTTTATAAAAACAGCTATGTGGGAAGAACTTTTATCAAACCGACACAGAAAGAACGTGAATCAAGCGTAAGGCTTAAACTAAACGTTTTAGAATCTGTTGTCCGTGGAAAACGGATCATACTTGTTGACGACTCCATCGTCCGCGGAACAACCATGGCGAACCTCATCCGTATGCTGAAAAATGCCGGAGCTAAAAGCGTTCATGTCCGTGTCAGTTCTCCGCCGTTTCTGTATCCTTGTTACTTTGGAACGGATATTCCATCCAACAAACAGCTAATTGCTTCTTCCCACACGGCTGAAGAGATCTGTGCCATGATCGGCGCTGATTCCCTGGGCTATATGAGGCTGGAGGATCTTTCGTCTATGGCAGATCACCTTCCTCTCTGCAAAGCCTGCTTTAACGGCCAATATCCCATGGATATCACAGGCGGCACAGAGGATAACAAACAATAGGCTGCACACATTGCAGGATTTCTATTGTCACAACAGTAATTGCGGAGATGTACAGCCATTTCAGGCGGCAGTCATTTTCCGATTACATATATCACATTTTTCTTTATGCAAAGGTGCGTATTTTTTGAGTCTCCCATAACTCTGAAGTACGCACCCTTTTTGTCTGTAATGTGCATTAAAAAAATGTGAAGAGTTTCATCTTGAAAAAGGAAGGAGAGATTTTATGAGTGATTTTTCATCTGTTAACACAATCTGGGTGCTTTTAGGCGCCGCAATGGTCTTCTTCATGCAGGCAGGCTTTGCCATGGTGGAGACTGGCTTTACCCGGGCGAAAAATGCAGGCAATATTATCATGAAAAACCTGATGGATTTCTGCATCGGAACACCTGCCTTCTGGCTGGTTGGTTTTGGAATCATGTTTGGTGCAGGCAACGGCTTCTTTGGTTCCGTGGCCGGTATTGCCTCCGAATCCAATTACGGTGCGGGGATGCTTCCCGATGGTGTACCGTTCTGGGCTTTTCTGATCTTCCAGACCGTTTTCTGCGCAACTTCTGCAACCATAGTCTCAGGTGCTATGGCAGAGAGAACAAAGTTTTCCTCTTACTGTATCTACAGCCTTCTCATCAGCCTTGTGGTATATCCCATATCGGGACATTGGATCTGGGGCGGCGGCTGGTTAGCTAAAATGGGATTCCATGATTTCGCAGGTTCTTGCGCTGTTCATATGGTAGGCGGTGTCGCTGCCCTTGTAGGTGCCAAGATCCTTGGCCCCCGTATTGGAAAATATTCCAAGAGCGGCAAATCAAGAGCAATTCCCGGACACAACCTGACCGTAGGAGCCTTAGGTGTATTTATCCTCTGGTTTGCCTGGTTTGGATTCAACGGCTGTTCCACGGTTTCCATGGAAGGAGATGCCATCGTATCCGCAGGTAAAATATTTGTCACAACCAATCTGGCTGCCGCGGTGGCCACTATCACTGTTATGTGTATCACTTGGATACTGTATAAAAAACCGGATGTTTCCATGTCCCTGAACGGTGCTCTCGCAGGACTTGTAGCTATCACAGCCGGTTGTGATACTGTTTCTCCCGTATCTGCTGCCATCATAGGTATCCTGGCAGGGTTTGTAGTGGTATTTGGAATCGAGTTTATTGACAAGATCTGCAAGATTGATGACCCAGTAGGTGCTGTGGGAGTACATGGCATGTGCGGCGCACTGGGAACCCTCTGCGTAGGCCTTTTTTCAGACGGTGCAGGCACAGAAGCCAAAGGTCTGTTTACAGGCGGCGGCTTCCAGCAGTTAGGTGTTCAATTTATCGGTTTCATTGCAACAACTGCCTGGGTCGTGGTAACTATGATCATCATATTCCAGACAATCAAACATACCGTTGGCCTCCGGGTTTCCCCCGACGAGGAAATAGCCGGACTGGATGTAAGAGAACACGGCCTTACAAGCAGCTACGCCGATTTTGTCACACAAGATTCCATGAGTACGGTCCCCCATGTAATGGGCACCACAAAGAACTATACCCCTGCTGCAGAAGGCGCATCCGCCACCCAGGCTCCCGCTGAGGCCTGCAGGGATATACCCAAAGAAGGCACAACGGTCCACAAGCTTACCAAAGTTGTTATTATTACCCGGCGCAGCAAACTGGAAGAATTTATGCACGCCATGAATGAAATCGGTGTTACAGGTATCACCATCACAAATGTACTCGGCTGCGGAATCCAGAAAGGTTCAACCACTTATTACCGAGGTGTTGAAATGGATATGAACCTGCTTCCGAAAGTCAAGATTGAAATCGTAGTCAGCCTTGTTCCTGTACAGAAGGTGATTGACACAGCAAAAGCAATACTTCATACCGGACAGATCGGTGACGGCAAAGTATTTGTATACGACATAGAAAATGTAGTAAAGATCCGTACAGGAGAAGAAGGTTTCCTTGCCCTGCAGGATACCTCCTCCGAAGAATAAACAAAAACCACGATCTAAAAAGGAGGCCCTGCCGGACGGTATATCCGGCGGGGCCTCCTTATATTACTTATTGTCTGTTATCTCCCGTTCGTTCTCTTTCTCTTTGCAGAGATCACAACTGCCAGCGCAGCACCTGCGGAGAGAACTGCCAGCATCAGATAACCTGCCATATTCATAGTATCTCCTGTCTTCGGAACTGTCTTGGTGAGAGTCTTAAATGTAACAGAGATCTTGTGGTTGGCATTTACGTCTTCAAATGTGTACTTGTTGTTTTTCACTGAAACGGCTTTACCGTCCACTGTCACCTGGGAAATCTGATATCCCTTGTTTGGAGTAAATGTAAATGTTGCATCATTGCCTTCCATTACCTTTACGCTGCCGGAGGGAGATATCTTGCCATTGGACCCTGCGGAAGCTGTAATGGTATATTGTTCCTTTACACTGAACGGTACCGTAATCGTCTTTTTCTCAGCGGTCATAGCTGTCCAGCCTTTTTCTGTATACTCCTGCAGGCTGAAAACAACTTCAAGTTCCATCTTACCGGCCTTATTCAGTGTGAGTTTTGCCGTGTACGGGGCTTTCTTCCAGGTACCTTTTGCAGAGCTTCCCCATTTCCAGCTCTCGGGAACCCATCTGGTATCCTGTACTTCCGGTTTCTGATTATCTGTACCATTTCCATTTGCTGCAATGTTTACAACAGCATTCTTATCATAGACACCATTTACCTCAATGCCGGTCACACCGGATCCTTCAAACGCGATAATGGTTTTTGCGGAAGAGCTGCCGCTTACTTTGCTTTCCATTGCCTCATCGGGGTTATATTTTACTCTGGTAACAAAAGAGTATCTTGTGTTTGCCTTCAATCCGCTGAAAACTTCGCTGTCCTGCCATTTACCCGGATTTCCGTTTTCAAGCATTGCATATTCCTGTCCGTTTACAGCTCTGAGTGTAATGCTGTTCTCCGTTCTTCCAATGCATACAGGAGCTTCAGGAGCTGCTGCAGCTGCCTTCTTGGTGGTGACTTTCAAAACGTCACTGATGGGGCCTTCCATCTGCTCCTTCTCATTAAATTTGACGCGTGTGACAAATCTGTATTCCTTGCCTGCTGTCAATCCCTTGAATTCACCTTCACTGTTCCAGCTGATCTTACTGTTATCCAGATATACACCGTACTCCAGACCTGCTGTTGAAGTATCAAGCTTGATCATGGTGTCTGTCTTCTCTGCCAGCTTAGGCGCTGCTTTCGGTTTCTCTGCCGCTGCTTTTAAGGTGTGGATCTCTGTCGGCTGGCTCCAGTCACTGTCCGCATACGGAGGTTGTGCTTGATCATTTCCTTTTACCATAATATAAGCCAGGTAATCCGTATCCGGTGTCAGATTTGAAAATTCTCCGGTATCATTGGTCAAATCTGCTGCCTTCGCTTTATTATCCTTTAACACCATCTTATAACTGTAAGTATACGAATCAACATTGCCATCCGGCTTCAGTACAACACTTGTGTCAGTCACTTTGTCATACAGAGGCGACTTTGGAGTCTCGGCCTTCTGCGTGGTATTTTTGTTATTTATCTGGTTTCCTGAATCGTTGTCCTTCCCTGCATCGGTTTTGGATTCATCGGTTTTAGACTCATCAGTTTTGGATTCGTCATTTTTGGATTCGTCAGTTTTGGATTCATCCGTTTTAGATCCATCGCTCTTGGTATCTTCACCCTTCGGTTCATCTTTCTTAGCCTCATCTGTCTTTTGGCCGTTATTATCATCCGTTACCGCGTCTCCTGCTGTGTTCTTATCAACAGCCTCTGTGCCTTGGGTCTTATCCGTGGTATCCGTACCTGACGGGGTACTTACCTCTGTGTTCTCTTCCTGTTTCTTGCTGTCATCCGGCTTCGGGGTTTCTGCCGGCACATCTGCCTTATTGCCTTCTGCCCCAGCCTCTGTCTGATCTGTCTCCTGAGGTTTTTGCTGCTCTGTGTTCATGCCTTCATCCTGAGGTTTATCTGCCTTTGGGGGCTCCTCAGCTTTGGGACTTTCTGTATTTGCTCCCTCCTGTTTCGGAGTCTCCGCCTGCACTGCTGCAGCATCTGTTTTTACCTTCAGTATATCGGTATCCTGTACCGTTTCCGCATCTTTCATCTTCTGGGCAAATACATATTCCGTCTCTGCTTTCAGTCCTGTAAATGATACTGTCTTTGCCGTCTTATCATATTGTTTATCTTCCGCCCATTTCCATGTGCTTCCATTCTCCTGAATGCCATACACATATCCATCTTTTGTCTTCAGGATCACACTGTCCGCTGTTTTCTTGGACAGTTCCGGTTTTACTGCTGTCTCTGTGCTCTTACCGGCCCCCTCCTCGGCGGCGGAAACAAATACCGTTCCCATGGAAAATACCATTATAAAAGTAAGAAACATAGCCAGCATTCTTTTCACTTTGCGCTTCATAATCTTTCACCTCTTTCATTCTTTATTTGCTTGTGAATAACCATTCCCTTTCTGTACTACTATTATAGCAAATCGTTGTTGCAATGAATAGTATATTAACAAACATTAAGAAAACTTTGTCGATATTTCCCAAATATAGAGTGCAATAACTGGCAGTTATTTTTATAAATGGCAACAGTTCTGGCAGATGTTCTGTTACGACCGATCATCGTAACAATTCAGACAGGTCTGCGCATTTACTGCGCTGACCGTATGAAGAAGTAGTGCCAGCAGGCATCCAGCCCATCGCGAAGCGATTTTTAATGGCTGGATGCGTAACGGTTCAGCTTGTCTGAACTGTTACCGATCTTCAGAATAAGCCAGAAAAAAAAGAGCTGGTGTCTTGACATTTTCCTTTAGGTAGTATAGAATTATAGGGTCGTAAGAAAATATTATGTTTCCGTAGCTCAGCAGGATAGAGCGACCGCCTCCTAAGCGGTAGGTCGGGTGTTCGAATCACCTCGGGAACGTTGAAAAAGGTGTTGAAAACCCAGGTTTTCAGCACCTTTTTCAATTATATCTCAAATCTTCAGTCTAATCCCACCCCATTCACTACACGGTTAGCCTCCTTATAATTACCCTCCAGGCAGCGGAGCACATTTTCAGCAGGAATTTTATAAAGCAGATATTCCGTTGTTGTTGAGTAAAAAGCGCTGTGTGGTGTGATGATCACATTCTCCCTGCCCACCAAAGGACATGTATCCATATCCGGCGTCTCTGAGGATAGCACATCCAGCCCTGCTCCGCTTACCATTCCGTGATCCAAAGCATATACCAAATCCTCCTCATTCACGGCGCCGCCCCTGGCTACATTGAGCAGAATCGGACTTTTCTTCATCTTTTTAAACGTTTCCAGATCAAACATTCCCTGATTCTCTGCTGTAAGATTCATATGGTTGGTAATTACATCGCTCTGCTCCAAAAGACCGTCCATGGTCACAGGTTCCGCTCCCATCTGCCGGATGACATGGTCAGGAATATAAGGATCATATGCCAGGATTTCCATGCCGAAACTTTTCGCCCTTTTGGCAACTGCTTTTCCGATTTTACCAAACCCTGCAATCCCCATTTTTAATCCTTCTATCCGTTTTAATCCCGGCTTTGCGTTGTAAATCCATTCCTTGTCTGTCTGTACACTTCTCTCATATGTCTTCAAGCCTTTGAGAAGGGCAAGCATGAGCATTATGGTATGGTCCGCAACCTCCTGTGTACAGTATTCTCCTATGGCACAGACCGCAATCCCCTTTTCCCTTGCATACTCGGAATCTACATAATTCCATCCGGTTGCCTGCACGGAGATCACCTTACATTTCTCCAGTCCATCAATGATCTTCCGGCTGATCCCCACATAACCTACCAGAACAGCATCCGCGTCCCGGCACGTTTCAATAAACTCGTCCTCCGTCTCCTCTGTATATACGGCAAGCGCCAGTTCCGCATCCTTGGGAAATACTGACTTTTCTATACTCAGATCACGATCCGCAGTTTCCGGATACTCTGCTATTATAATTTTCATAATCTATTCCTTTCTATAACAAAAAACGGTTGATCTTTTCCACTTCCTCGGGACTCTGCCCCCTTAAAAGAGACAGAGAGAAGAAAACAATGGCTGACACCAGAAGCCCCGGCCACAAAGCATCTATGCGAAATACAACACCCCATCCCTGATTCTGCCCTACATACCACAAGATCACTGTGATCATGGACAGCGTCATACTGTAAAATGCCGCCTTTATACTTGCCCTGCGCCAGAAGAATCCAAAAAATGTCGGAATAAAAAGCCCTGCTGACAGGAAAGTAAAAGTAATAAGAAGAATATCCATAATATCCGGGTTCATCCAGGCAAACAGAAGGCTGATTCCTCCTATTATCAAAGAACTTACTGTTCCCAGCCGGACGATCGTCTTATCCTTCGCCTTAGGATTGATATATCTCTGATAGATATCTCTGGTCACATTAGCTGATGCCGTTAAAATCGCTATATCTGCAGATGACATGATCGCAGCAAAAATCCCTGTGATGACCAGGCCCTTAATACCGCTTGGAAATGTGATCAAAATCAACTGTATCAATGAATTACTTCCCTGAGGCAGATCCGGGATCAAAACCTTGGCTGCCAGGCCTTCATAGGTAGCGCACAACGCAATGGGCAATATACATACAGCTGCAAGCAGGCCGCCTTTTTTAGCTGTCCCTGCATCTTTTGCCGCCATACATCTGGTATAGCTGTCCATTGTGGTAAAAAAGGATAACAGCGTGGACAGCGCAAAAGCTATGATCGTTGGCCATCCCCAGGCACCCACGTCAAAATAACTGTCAGGCAGAACCCGGATGGCTCCCATGCCCCCAATAGCTTTTGCCGCAAAAGGAACCGCAATGATAACACCGGTCATCAAAAGCGCCACCTGGACCCAGTCCGTATAGGTCACTGCCAGATATCCGCCCAGTGCGGTATACAGGATCAGGACAACCGCTGCTACGGTAAAGGATATACCGTTCCCCCATCCGGTAATTGTGTTTAAGATCACGCCGCTTGCTACCAACTGGGAGGCCGTCACCCCGATCATGCCGATCAACGTACATATGGTAGAAATAAATCTGCATCTGTGGTCATACCGGCTCTCAATAAAATCCGGATATGTAAGATTCTCCAGGTGGTCTCCGATTTTTTTAACTTTTTTAGAAAAGACAAGAGAGAACAATCCACATCCCACTGCCAAGATACCCACATACCATATGGCGGTAATCCCCATATCATACGCCTTCGTGGAAGTGCCGATCACGGAAGCACCTCCGATCCAGCAGGAGATCCACAGACAGGCAATGGATATGGTGCCAAGTTTTCTGCCCGCTACATAATAAGTCTCCATATTACTCTGTTTCCGTGACGTATAGATTCCGATCCCCAGCATCATGGCCATATAAAAAACTACAAAACAGATATCTATTCCCTTCAAGGGCCACACCTCCATCCGCAGAGGGCTTTACTCCTCCAACACCACTAACGCGTCAGCAACGCCTACCCCCTGCCCCTCTTCATATACAAACAGAGGGTTAATATCCAGCTCGCAGATATGGTCCTTATGGGCCGCAGCGAAATCAGATATGGAAACCATCATATCCACCACTGCACTCACGTCCCTGGCTTTTGTTCCCCTGTATCCCTTCAGCATTTTATAAGACTTTAGTGCCTCCAGCATATGGAGAGCCTCCTCTTTATTCAGGGGGATGGGATACAGAGAACTGTCCCCAAACACCTCCACAAAGACACCTCCCAGCCCAGCTAACAGCATAGGGCCGAACTGCGCATCCCTTTTTATACCCAGGATCAATTCCGTTCCCTGAGACATCATATTCTGCATGAGCACTCCGTTGATCCTTGCCTTGGGTGCCCTGTTCTTCACATTCTCCATGATCGTATCATAGGCACTGAGGGCTTCTTTTTCATTTTTAATGTTGAGAATGACACCGCCTACATCAGATTTGTGCAGGATATCATCCGATTCTATTTTCATAACTATAGGGAACTTAACATTCTCTGCCTGCGCCAGGACATCCTCTCTGTCATTTACAACGATCCCCAGCTCCACTGCGATCCCATTCTCCTGCAGCATACGCTTACTTTTTACTTCACTCAGCGCTTTTCTGCGGCCCCCCGCTTTTTTATGGGGAACAGCCAGTGACAGTTCTCTCCTGGTATGATTGTAGGCGATATATTTGGAGAGATGACTGAGAGCCGAGAATGCATACTTGGGGCTGGGAAGGATTGGCACTCCGATTTCCCTGAATTTCTCTGCCACATCCCAATTCCTGGTTCCCTCAATAAACGGCAGGATCGCAATAGGTTTCTTATATCCCTGCTCCACAACCTTTTTTACACCATTGTATATATTATAAATAGTGGGGTCTGACACCACAAGCTGGATTGTAATTCCAATCAGCACCATTTCCACATTAGGGTCATCCATGACAACTTTCAGCCCTTCAGCATATAAGTCACTGTCATAGCAGAGAGCAGCAGTCATATCCAGAGGATTTCCCGGTGTGCAGAAAGATGGGAGCATGGCTCTTAGTTTTGTAAGCGTCTCCTCCTCAAAGTCAGGATAATGTATACCAAAGGCACTGCCCATGTCAGCACAGATTCCCGTCTCACCACCTGATATATTCATGGAGGCAAAAGAGGCTCTTGCCGGCAGTTTTTTTAATGTAGACAGAAGAAGTGCTGTGGACATCAATTCCTGCATATCATCTGCGCGAATAACTCCGAACTTATCAAAAACAGCATCGTAGGCACGGTCAGAACCTGCCAGTGCACCCGTGTGGGAGGCTGCAATCTTTCCGCCCTTTTCACTTCTTCCGCCTTTTTGTATGATAACAGGTTTTCTTTTCTCAGCCGCTTTTTTCAGACAGTCGGCAAAATGGCCGGCATCCTGCACTCCTTCCATATAAATTGCGATCACGCCGGTACTCTCGTCCTCAACTAAAAAGTCCAGATAATCCTCCAAAGTTACAATCTTTCCATTTCCAATAGAGATGGCGTAAGAGAATCTCATTTCACTGCTGTCCATAAGGTTAATGCAAAACTGACCGCTCTGGGAGATGAACCCAATACTTCCTCTTCTGTCCCTCTTTTCAACAGGAAAGGCAAAGGAGATCACATCATCCACATAATTATTGAATCCTCCGCAGTTTGGCCCCAGAACCGCTATGTCCAGTTCCTCTGCCAGTGCTTTCAGTTCATCCTCCGCCGCTTTTCCCTTCTCGTCACCGGTCTCACTGTACCCGCTGGCAAAGACAACCGCCCCGCCGCAGCCTTTTGTTTTCGCTTCTCTCAGAAGGCCGCAGACTGTGACCTGAGAGGTACAGATAATGACCAGTTCTATCTCATCCTCAATCTCTGACAAACTTTTATAACATTTTCTTCCCAGAACAGTATCCCTGCCCGGATTTACAAAATATACCCTGTTCAGGTCCTTTCTGTACTCCAGAATATTCCTGCAGGTATCTCCTCCGAATCCTGATTTCTCGCTGGCACCTATAACAGCAAGAGACCTGGCCTTCAGCAGCTTATTTAAATCCATATGCACACCTGCTTTCTATGAAACTGCCTTCACCCCTTCGTCAAAACAAAGAGCGTTCTTTGGATTCACTTTACCCTTCTTGGCAAAATACTCATCAATGGAATGTTTCATGAAATCCTCCTCAAACAATCCCGTTTCTTTGCAGAGTGCGCCCAGCATAACAATATTGGTCCCTCTGGGGTTTCCCAGATCGGAAGCAATTTTTGTGGCGGGTACTTTTACCACTCTGATGTCATCCCTGAACACCCGTGTTTCGTCCAGAAGGGAGCTGTTCACCACCAGAACAGACCCCGGTTTCATGGCAGGTTCAAATTTATCAATCGCCACGTCATTCATGGATACCAGAATATCCAGATGCTTTGCGTAAGGGCTTGCGATCTCCTCTTCACTTATCTTTACATTGCAATTGGCAGTTCCCCCGCGCATTTCGGAGCCATAAGAAGGATACCAAGTAAAATGTCTGCCTTTCTGCATACCGCAGTAGGCCAGAATCATGCCGGTTATCAATACGCCCTGGCCGCCAAATCCCGCACAAATAATCTCTGTCATTCTTCTTCTCCTTTCTTATCTACGAATTCCCCTACTTTATAGTAGGAAAGTGTCTTCTCACGAATATGCTTCAGGCTGTCTACCGGTGACAGTCCCCAGTTTGTGGGACAAGGGGCCAGAATTTCAACCAGACAGAACCCTTCCTGGTTCAACTGCTTCTCAAATGCTTTTTTTATGTATTTTTTTGCCTTGCCCACTGCTGCCGGGCTGTCAAGAGAGGCACGGGCTAGGTATGCAATATCAAATTGTCCCAGAGCTTTTACTACATCAAAAGGTTTTCCCTGCTTTTTCGGGTCTCTTCCTTTCGGTGATGATGTGGTCTTCTGACCGATCAAAGTAGTTGGCGCCATCTGCCCTCCGGTCATTCCAAACACTCCGTTGTTCATTACAATGACTACCACATTGTCATTGCGGAGTGCCGCGTGCATGGTCTCAGCCATACCAATGGCATACGCTGCCCCGTCACCAATATAGGCAACTGATAATTTATCTTTCCTGACCTTCTTCACACCTATGGCGACAACAACCGGCCTGCCGTGTGCAGCCATAACCGTGTCAAATCTCCAGGTGTCCATATTCAATGCTCCGCAGGCTACATCTACGGTTGGGATAAAATCCTGCTGAAGCCCCATCTCATCTATGATCTCCCCGATCAGTCTGGCGGCGATCCCATGTCCGCAGCCCGGACAAAATGAGGTAGGTCTGAATGTAACTGTTTCCGGTGCTTTTAATTTCACTGACATAACCCCCTATCTTTCCAACATTTCTTTAGCAATTTCAATTATCTTTTCACTTTCCGGTACATCAAAAAACGTACCGTAAAATTCTATGGGATATCTGGAATCTGTGGCTAACTTGATATCATCAACCATTTGCCCCAGAATATTCATTTCCACGCTGATAAATCCCTTAAAGTTCTTTGACAAGCGCTCAAATGCCCTGACAGGATACGGCCACAAAGTGATGGGACGGATAAGACCCAGCTTTAACCCTTGTCTTCTTCCGTTTCTCACTGCCTCCTTTGCCACCCTTGAGGATATCCCATAGGCCACCAGAATGATTTCCGCATCTTCTGTCTGTATACTCTCCCACCGCTGTTCATTCTCTTCCATGGTTTTATATTTATTCCAGAGATAATCCTCATAATCCGGATGACCATAAAAACACACGTTAGAGATAATCCTCTGTTTGTCCCCCGGTTTACAGCCCTTTACCGACCAGTCAAATTTATCAATATTATCTTCCTTCATTTCCTTAAAGCATACCGCTTCCATCATCTGTCCAATGGCAGCATCCGAAGCGATGATTACGGGATGAAGATATTTGTCCGCCAGGTCAAACGCGTCTCCTATAAGATCTGCACTCTCCTGTACACTGTTTGGCGCAAGGACGATCGTCCTGTAATCCCCGTTGCCGCCGCCTCTGGTGAGCTGCCAGTAATCCCCTTGGCCCTGGGCAATATCTCCCAATCCGTTGCCAATCCTCATAACGTCGATCAAAACTGCCGGCAGGTCTGCTGCGCACAGATAGGAGATTCCTTCCTGCTTTAAGGCAAATCCCGGACCTGCGGAGCTTGTGAGCACTCTTGCCCCTGCGGAAGCGGCCCCATACAGCATGTTGACACCTGCCAGCTCAGATTCTGTCTGTACAAATTCGCCTCCCACTTCTTCCATTCTCCACGACAGATACTCCAGGATCTCCGTCTGAGGAGTAATGGGATATCCGCTGTAAAACCTGCATCCCGCACGCAGTGCTGCTTCTGCCAGTGCTTCATTTCCTTTCATCATGACTTTTTCTGCTGCCATTTCTTCTCCTCCTTATTCCAAGATTTCAATTACGCAGTCCGGACACATACGGTAACACATGCCGCACCGGATACATTTTTCCTCATCCGCCACAACAATGCTGTATCCCTTTTTATTCAGTCTGCCCGGCTGTGATAAGGCCCCTTGTCTGCAGGCATCCACACAATATCCGCATCCTTTGCAGCGTTCAATATTCAGTTTCAGTTTTTGCATAATATCCTTCCTTTCCGGCAAAACCCTTTTCTAATTTGCTGATATCTTTTTATCTGCTGATCTTTTATTTGACAGTACCATGGCAAGTGCGGCTATGACTCCCACCACACACAGCCCGATAAGGAAATTAAATATATACTCATATCCCGTGTTGCCGTATTTATCCAGCCAGCTTCCCAGGAGCGGAGGTAAAAAGGTATCCGGTATGTTAAATCCAATGATAGATGCCACGGAAATGGCTGTTCCTGATATCTCCGGGGGGATCTCCGCCTCCCCTATGGTGGCCCACATGGTACCTCTCGCCATAAAACATACGGTTGCAAGCACCAGAGACAATACCGTGAGAATGGTGATCAGCTCACTTCCTCCTTTTGCATTGGCTATATAAATGACAACCGCTGCCATGATGATGTAACACCCAATTGCCAGCTTTGAAGGGGAATGAAGTTTGTCCGCGATCACACCGCCCACAGGACCTCCCAATATTTTAAGTCCATAACTCCTAAAAATAGCAAGTACACCGCTGAATGTAACTGCAGCCCCCAGAACATTAGTAAAGTAAGGCGTCAGGAATGACTGGCTGCTGAAGAACCCATAACTACAGAATACGATAATACAGCTCAAATATAATTTAGGAAGCTTAAACACGGCAAATGTTTCTTTGATGCTTACCTGCTTTCTCTCTTCCCCTCTCTCGTCCGTGGATGTCATGTTCTCGTCGTACAGCCACCATACCAGCCCGCCGCCGATCAAACACATGACTCCCATACTTGCAACCGCGCCTTTCAGAGCAGCTGTAGAACTATCAAATCTTGAGAAGACATACAAGGCCACAAAGTTCCCAATCGTGGCCGACAGCCCGCACACGCCTTCCCAAAAACCGTAAGCCCTTCCCTGTTCATCCTCAGGGGATATGAGCCTGACTGCTTTGAGGATCGCTGCCCAAAATGCAGTGACACCTGCTATTGCGGATACGATCCAGGTGATCATGGCACACGCATAGTTTTTCATGGTAAACATAAAGAAAAAACATATGATGCCATTTAAAAATGCACTGCCCACTATGATACCTTTTGTCTTGAACCTGTCGGCGATCCAACCGCCCGGGAGCAGTCCTGCGGTGCTGACAATGGTATAGACGGTAAGCAGAAGTCCCAGCTTTGTATTGCTTACCCCCATTCCGTCAATCATAGCATCGTAAAAAACATACTTGATATACGGAAGGTTAAACATTGTACCGTATACCAGTCCCAGTGCAGTAATTGCAACGTATCGTTTTGCTCTGCTGTTCATCCTTTGACCCCTTTCTTTGTAACCGTCCGGTTACCTTTTTTCATTACATTTTCCCGTGACCTACATTTGTATTTCAAATCACAATTCATTATCTTGCCTATTTTTCTGAACGATTTTCTTCTCTTATTGTTCATATTATGATATTGTAATATTGTCATACAAATTTATTATGGTTATAAATTACCACAGAAAACACTGTCTGTCAATTGCATTTATGCATTTTACCTTGTTAACTTTTTAACTCGTTCGTTATAAGTGCTTTATTATTTTTGGGAAATGTGGTAAAATTATAACAATTATACAAAAGGCAGGCTTGTGCCTGCGTTATTTTGCTTTATATCATGTAAGAGATGCACAAATCGGAGGAAACTATGTTTGATGTTATAGGAAACAAAAAAAATTATGAATATATTGTAGAACAGATTAAAGACATGATCATTGACGGACAGCTTAAAGTGGGCCAGAGGCTGCCTACAGAAAAGGAATTGTCTGAGAGATTCGGCGTGAGCAGGACTTCTGTGAGAGAAGCCCTGAAAGCCCTTGAAGTCATAGGGATCTGTGAAAGCCGTCAGGGAGGCGGTAATTTTATTGTAAATAAAGTCCAGGAAAGAACCACAAATAACCTTTCCCTGCTGTACACTCTGAACAACGGAAAAACGGACGATCTCATTCAGCTGCGGCGCTGTATAGAGTCCGAATCTATCCGAAACATCATTGAAGAGGGGGACGAAAAAGTAATAGAGGAACTGGGCCGGATCATAGAGCATTATAATGCCAGCACCACTTCTAAAGAACGGACAGACTGGGACCGCCAGTTTCATGCCAAAATCATTGAGTCTTCGGGGAATATCATGTTTATCTTCCTGCTCAATGCCCTGTCCTACCTCTATAACCAGAACATATCTCTGGTTTCCAAAGTGATTGAGGACGCTTATCCCATTGATCTGCTGATCCAGGAACACAATGAGTTATACCATGCCATTAAGACAGGAGATCTGAATTTAGCCAGAAAATGTATTGATGAACATTTTTCCTTCACGGACGATGACCGGGATGCACTTAATGTTCTTCAGTCTATTGCCAAAGACCCCCTGTAAATATAAAGCGGGACCCCATTGGTTCATTGGGTTCCCGCTGCTTTTCTGCATTGCTGATGCTATTTTCCTAATTCTCATTCATCAAATAAAACCTTCACTGCCCCCATTCCGCAGTTGATATCAAAGAAGTTCTCCGCGTTGTTGTTCACCTTATAAGTACCTCCCATGCCTCCCAACCGGTTTTCCCCGACTCTGACATCTCCCATACCTACTTTGACTCTATAGCCATATTCGGAAGGTGCCACAAGGCTGGCTGCGATCTCACCCATGCCGCAGTCCAGTTTGCATCTGCCCCGCATCTGTCCTTCCAGCATCACTTTTCCCATACCGCATTTAATCTTGGCGTCACCACTATAATAATCAGCCAGCACAATCTCACCGGCTCCCAGGTCCAGGCTGCTGGAATCTGTCAGTATTCCTCTGCCCACCAGTTTACCTGCACCCAGTTTTATTTTCACATCCTTGAAATGATATCCTCTGGGTATAATGATGATTATTTTTCGTTCTGAAAATATATTTGTGATGTTGCTCAGTAAAAACAGGTCCTTATATCCTCTGTCTTTGATCTTCCAGACCCCGTCCCTTACCTCTTCTCTGCAGTCTCCGTTGGGATAACAGGATAGGTCAAGGGCAAACTCATCACCCTCACGGATAATGGCGTCAGCCATACCGATGTCAATATGCAGGGAATGGATCATCACATTATTCTCCCGGAAAACCTTTCTGATTTCAAGGGTACCGTTTTTCCAGTCTTCCTCCCATTTCCTCCTGTTGGACGAATCCTGGTGCGTTCCGCTCTCCCCAGCTCTGTCAGCTTCCCGATTTACATTCTCCTGTGTTCTTTGGCCTTCTGTATCAGATGGTCCGGCCTGAGTTCCCTGTCCGGTCCGGCTCTGCCAGTTGGCGGACCCCTCTGCTTTTGCCTGGTCCTCTGTTTTACTCTGAACCTGCGCTCCGTCTGCATCTGCTGCCCCTGCCTGGCTGTCCGCTTTACCATAGCCGTCGGCTACTCCTGCATCTGCTGCCATTGCCTGGCCGTCCGCTTTACCATATCCATCAGCTACTCCTGCATCTGCTGCCCCTGCCTGGCCGTCTTCTTTACCATATCCATCAGCTACTCCTGCATCTGCTGCTATTGCCTGGCTGTCCGCTTTACCATATCCATTGGCTCCGCCTGTCTCTTCCTCTCCCGTCCTGCTGCCTTCTTCTGGTTTGATCTGCCATTCAACGCCAACCTGCCATTCCAATCCAACCTGGTTCTGCATTCCTTTAGAAGCTTCCGTTCTCTCCTCTGCAGCTGTCTGTCCCGGGAATCTCTTTTCCCGGTCTGCTTCCGCATTCTGACCCGGAGTCACTTCACATCCGGTGAGCTGACCGCCACCCAGCAGCATATCTGTACTGACATTGAATATATCGGCCAGGGGAACCAGCATCATAATATCCGGACAGGAGAGACCGCTTTCCCATTTACTCACCGCCTGTGCCGAAATTCCCAGTTTCTCTGCAAGCTGCGCCTGTGTCAGTCCTTTTAACTTTCTTAAAAATGAAATCCTGTCTCCAAATGATTCCGGAAGACGGATATTTGCTGTTTTCATATTTGTATTCTCATCCATACTTTTCACCCATTCAGCTTTCCTGTTTCAGAAATTTATAAGTAACTTTAATTGTAACAATTCAGACAAGTCTGCGCATTTACTGCGCTGACCGTATGAAAAAGTAGTGCCAGCTTTATCCAGCCCATCGCGAAGCGATTTTTAATGGCTGGATGCGTAACGGTTCAGCTTGTCTGAACTGTTACCTTTAATTTATAAGTAACTTTATGTTATCGTTCACTACCCATCGCTTTCCCACACTGTGACCAATAGTCTCACAATTGTACGAAGATTATCTGATAAAACGGCGCGTCGTCTTTTTAAGATACTAACAGCATATCCGCAATCTGAGCACATTTACAAGCAACCGTCGGTTGATTTTCAATCTTTTTTCAAAATTCAACCATTAGTTGACCGCCTCTGCCACTTATTATAACAAAGTCTCTGCCTTACGGAAAGAAAAAAGCAATATCTATGCAGCCCTAATACTTCCATGAGTATAAGGAAGCATATGAAATGGCAGCCGGACTTATTCAATCCGCCTGCCATGATCTTTTTCTGCTGATCTTTCAACCTGCCGTACACAATTCTTCAACAAACTGTTCCGGGGATATATTTCCCCCGCCCAGCTCCTCAGAGCTTTTCATAAACCTCTCGGCTCTGCGCCTATCCAGATAAAATTCCCAATACTGCATCCTGTTTTCTGCCGTATCCGCAATCTCTCGGATCTGCCAATAAATATCTCCCTCAGGCTTTTGCGCACGGCCGGTATCCCACACCGGAATCCCTGCCCCTCTCTCGTATAACCTGAGGGCAAAATCCTGCAGGATCTCCTCCAAAGCCTGTACGGTCTCCCTGGGATATGCTGCTGCCTTGTTTACAACAAAAGCATCGCTGATGCCTCCAAGAACCTGCCCGGCATTCTGCAGTCCGGGAAACGGCACTGCAGATAACTTTCCATAGAGGGGACTGTTCTCCTGCATAATATTCCCGGCGAAATCACTTTTTGCCAGATACATGGGAATCTTGCTAAGATAAAAGTCATTTTCCACATCCTGCGTGCTTCTCGGAAACAGGGGATCTCCAAATGCCCCCATATCCCTGAGCCGGCAGAACTTGCCCACACCATCTGCAAACGCGGCCATCTCCTCCACGGTCCCCTCCTGCTGCAGCACTCTTGCGCATACGTCACCGCCGGCCGTGCCTATACATATGCTTTCCAGGTAAAGCCTGAAGCCTGTATCCGTGTCACCTGAACAGGCAAAAGGCGTGATACCTTTGGAGATAAACGCCCGGCACACCTCCAGCAGACCATCCCAGTCCGATGGAACCCGGCATCCGTATGATTCAAACATTTCCATGTTTATAAACAGGACTGCTATGTTTTCAGAAAACCCAAGGCCGTAAATCCCTCCCTCATAAGCCAGGCCTTTTGCCGCATCCTCATGGAGCCTGCTGCCAATGTCCTCAGACAGATATTCATTCATCTTCAGCAGTTTGCCTGAACTCGCTGCCCCCTGCAGATAACTGTCTCCAAAACAAAAATAAATATCCGGAGTATCATTGGACGCAATGGCGGACGGCAGTTTTTCCCTGTACAACTCCATCTCTGTTCCTTCTGCCCAAATCTGTACCTCATCATGGGCGCTGTTATATGCTTCCACAGCCTCAAGAAAAGATTTCTTATACGCCTCCCCCTCATTTTCCCATGGATACCACAGCTGCAGATTTATCACGTTCTCTTCCTCACTGCTTCTCTTTTCCTCGAACCTTGGAAAGAACCGTAAGCAGAGTAGTATGATCGCTGCCAATAGAAACAAAAACCCCAATAAAATAATCTTCTGCTGTTTTTCCACCTGCTATCACCCATGCTGTCCTTCAATAAACTCAGATTTTCAGTATCTCCTCAATACATTTTGCTGCGGCCGTTCCCAGGTCCCTGTGTCCCTCCCGGGTCAGATGGATACAGTCTTTTACCGAAACCTCTGCAGTCTTGCCGGCATCCAGCAGACGGACGCCGTCCATATCCTTCAAAGCAGCCTCATAAGCAGCATAAAGAGCCTTGCTTTTCCTCACTGATTCCTCATCATACATACCGTAAAAATCAGATTCTGCAATTTCGTCCCGCACCGGTGCCGGGACGATCACCAATACTTCCGGTCTTTTGCCAACCCAGTAGGTATCCGGATTCCGCACCATTCTCACAAGGTTCGCCATACCTGCTGCAATCTCCTTTACACTGGGGGTAAAAATGTGCCGGACATCGTTTGTCCCCAGCATAAGGACCACCAGATCCAACGGCTGATGGCTCTGCAGGCTGCAGCCCAGAAACTTTCTCCCGTTTCTGTCCGGAGATGTTGGGTCGTCAAACATAATAGTACGACCACAGAGTCCCTCCTCGATTATCTTTGCTCTTCCCAGCAGACATTTCTGCAAGACCCCGGTCCATCTCACATCATCTCCATACCGGAAGTTTTCCCCCTCCGGTTCAGGATCATGCCCCCAGGTATTAGAATCACCATAACACAATATTCGTTTCATACTCTCTATCCTTTCACGGCTCCCAATGTCATTCCTTCTATAAATTTATCACTTGCAAAAATAAATGCAAGGAGCAGAGGGATAAAACTTATCATAGATGCTGCCATTATGGTTCCTGTCAGAGTTCCGTTTAAGTCCTTCATGGAGGCAATTCCCAGGGGAAGTGTTTTCATCATGGTCTCATTTACCGTGATCAACGGCCATGTCAGACTTCCCCACTGCTGGGTAAAGTTAAAGATCGCCAGAAGACTTAACTGGGGTACCGTTATGGGAAGTACAATCTTAAAAAAGGTCCCGTAATTGCTGCATCCATCTATTTTCGCTGCCTCTAAGAGCGAATCCGGAATATCCTTCATAAACTGTGTCATCATATAAACGCCAAAAGCACTGGCCACACCGGGAAAGATCAGAGACTTATATGTATTCACCCATCCCAGTTTAGAAACGATCAGAAAAAGAGGAATCAAGGTCGTCACGCTGGGAATGATCTGGGTGGCGACCACAACGTTAAACAAAACCTTAGAGCCAGGAAACCGTCTTTTTGCAAAGGCATATCCTGCCATGGACGCTACCAAAACCACCAGCACCGTATTACTTCCCGCCACAAAAATACTGTTCACCATCCACCGCAGATACGCCCCTCCCTGCATTTTCAGAACCTCTGTATAATTATCCAGGGAACCGCCGCCGGGCCAGAATTTGGGCGGATAACTGATGATCGCGTTAGTGTCCAGCATGGAAGATACAATGAGCTGCCAGAAAGGAAAAGCAATGATGACTACCAGCAGAAATAACATAAATGCCTTCAGAAAGGAAAAAAATCTTTTCTTCACTCTATATTTGTTCATACCCCTTCCCCCTTCTCTTTGTCTGTTCCTTTTCCCTCAGAAGCAGGTTTTCCAGTCCGTATATGAGCAGGATCACAAAAAGGAATACGAGTGAGGCTGCTGCCCCGAATCCGACCCTGTAATACTTAAAGCTATACTGGTATATTTCATATATTACAGTCTGGGTGGCGCCAAGAGGTCCTCCGTTTGTCAGCATATATACGGATTCAAATATCTGGAACTGCCAGATCGTGTTCATAGTGACACATAAAATAATGGCGTTCCTGATAAGGGGCAGGACCACATAGATCGTCTCCTGGATCACATTTGCCCCGTCAATCCTGGAGGACTCCAGACAGTCCGCCGGAAGGGAACGCATTGCCGACATATAAACAAAGATAAAAAAGGTGCCTCCCTTCCAAAGCTCCAGTATCATAACTGCCATTTTCGCGCTGAATCTGCCGTTGAGCCAACTGATGGGCTTCATTCCTAATACCTGGAAAAGCAGGTTCAGAGGCCCGTTATTCGATAAAATATAGGAGATCAAAACACTGGCAACGACCATGGATATCAGCATGGGAAGAAAATAGATCACTTCGCACACATGGCTGAACCGTGTTTTTTTCTTGATCAAAAGTGCAAAAAAGATCCCCAAAAACTGACTTACCGGAACTTCAATGAGCATATAGATGAACGTATTCTTAAACGCGTTCTGGAAGTCAGGTGTCTGCAGCACATCCTTAAAGTTCTTCAGCCCCACCCAGTCAAATTGTGCCTGCAGAAAATTTCCGTCATGCAGGCTGAGATAAAAAACGTATCCTATAGGTACCACGGTAAAAACAATAAAGAATACCGCAAACGGCAGTAAAAAGCTATAGGATACCGCATATTCTTTGAGTCTTCTCTTATTCATAAATACACCATCCTCCTAAATGACCAAAGGACTTTTGCAATGCAGATACGTCCCCACTGCAAAAGCCCTTCTTTCTATCCGGCCTTTCACGGACTGCTTAACAGTCCCTACTGCTTATTCTCCGCTGATTGCCTTCATAGAGTCATACATGGACTGGATGGCGTCTGCAGGTGACTTCTCACCCCTCGCAACATTTTCATACATGATCTTCAGATTCTGAAGCATTGCATTGGCATAATCAGAAGCGGGGCTTACCTGTAATTTCTTGATTCCCTCCGCTGCTACAGCCATGATCTCATCGCCCTCGTACATCATGTCATTGGTGGCAAGTTGCGGGGAGAAGAACCCTACTTCAGAAAGATATATTTTTTCAACTTCCGGCCTGGTGATAAACTCAACAAACTTCCATGCCTCATCCGGATATTTTGTCTGGCTGGAGATTGACAGCATTCCTATATTGGCAAAATTCCACTTAGCGTGCTCCTCATCACCGGCCGGACCCTGTGGAAGCGCAAATGCCCCGAGATCAATGTCCGACGCCTCCTTGATGATGTTGGTATAGTGGATCTGCTGCGGGAACATGGCTACCTGTCCGTTATAGAAATATGCCCGCTCCTCATCCCTGTTCGTATATTTTTCAAGGGGCAGAACCACCTGGTCCTCATGGTAAAGCTGGTCAAAGAAAGTTAACCCCTCTACACCCTGGTCATTATTAAACCCGATATTTGTCAGGTTTTTGTTCCACATATCCGCTCCGGCCTGAATAATATAACTCAGGGGCTGCCAGTAATCATCCATCTCATACATCATGCCCCACTGGTCAGTCTCACCATTGCCGTCCTTATCCTGGGTAAGCTTTTTAGCTGTATCTCTCAGTTCCTCCCAGGTCGTGGGAACCTGGGTGATGCCTGCCTCCTCAAACATATCTTTGTTATAAAACATAACTGAATTTAATGCCACAAAGGGTATACCCATCAATTTTCCATCCTGGGAACAATACTCCAGGGCTGATTCCGGATAACCGGCCAATTTCTCATCATCCGCATAATCATCCAGAGAAAGAAGATATCCATTCTTGGCATACAACGGGAACTGTTCTGTCTGAAAGCTGATGTCCGGGCCGCTCCCTGCTGAAAATGCTGCAGTCTCTTTCTCAACCACGGAATCCCATGCCACATTCAGAAACTCTACCTCAATGTCGGGATTTTCTTTGTTGAAGTCCTGGATCATGCCTGCCCATATGTCATCCTCACGGTCTGAATGGGGAGATTTCCAAAACGTCAGTTTCACTTTTTCCCCTGACGCCTTGTCTGAAGCCTCTGTGCTCTTATCCTTTTTGCTCTCTGACGATGCGCTTCCCCCTGCATCCCCGCCGCAGCCTGCCAGCAGACCCATTGCCATACTTGCACATAAAAACATTGCGATTTTCCTTCTCATTCTCTTTTCCTCCCTTAACTTACTATAGCTTTTTATGCCTTATCTCTTGCTACAGTTATAGTATAGAGGATATCCCCCATCACTTTGAACACAGTATTTTTACATCAATCCTCACATATTTTACTTTTTTTATAATCATTGACCGATATTCCCATATATTTCCGAAAACACCGTCCAAAATAGTCCGGATTCGGAATCCCCACCTTCTCTGCGATCTCATATACCTTCCAATTGCCTGACTTGAGATAATCACAGGCGTGTTTGATTCGGATCTTATTTAAATACTCCACAAACGGGACCCCCGTCTTTTTTCTGAATGTACGGCTCAGATAACTGGAATTTAAATAATATTTCTCCGCCACCTTGGAAAGTGAGAGGCTGCTCTGCGCGTAATTTTCCTCCATGTAATCCCGTATCTGGTCAATCACATCCTTTGCACCCTCCTCCACGGTCTCAATCTGCCTTCCCACCCGCAGAAGCGCATCCTTCACCTCCTGACGCTTTAAAGGCTTCAGGATAAAATCCACTGCACCGGCGCGAAGGGCCTTCTGCGCATATTTGAAATCATCATACGCGGTGACAATGATCACCTTTACCGCCGGATACTTTTCCATTATCTCCTCCGCCAGGGCAATCCCATCCATGATAGGCATTTTAATATCTGTAACTACCAGGTCCGGCATCTCCTCCTGCATACGAAACAGCGCCTCCCTGCCGTTTTGTGCCTCACCCACGATCTTCATATGAAACTCTTCCCAGTTCACAATGATCCTGAGCAGATTTCTGGTACCTACTTCATCCTCCACAAGCATTACTTTAATCATGTCCCTCATCTCCTTCATAGCAAACCGGCACCCGCAGCACAATGGTCGTCCCTCTTCCCTTTTTACTATTGATGGTATAATCAATATCTGATCCGTAAAAGATCCGCATTCGCTCTATGGTCCCCCTAAGGCCAAAGCTTTTTTCATTCGTGCTTATATTCTCTCTGTTCAATTCCTTTATTTTATCTTCCTCCATACCTACACCGTCATCCTCCACTGTGAATTTCAGGTACCCGTCTTCTTCAACACCCTCCACATACACCACGCCCGGAGTTTCTTTATGGCGTATTCCATGATTTACGGAATTTTCTACCAGGGGCTGCAGCACCATCTTTAAGATAAATGTCCCCTGTATCTCCGGTTCTATATTGAGCACATAATGCAGGGAATCCCCATACCTTAACTTCTGCAGTTCCAGATAGTCTTTTACCATCTCTGCCTCCTCCCTGACGGAGATCATTTCTCTTCCCTTACTCAGCAGTATCCTGTAATAACTGCCAAAAGCCTCCAGCGCATCATATACCTCCTCATTCTTCCCACTCAGTGCAAGATAGCTCATGGCGTCAATAGTATTGTAGAGAAAATGCGGTTTCATCTGTTCCTGCAGGGCATTCAGCTCTGCCTTTCTCTTTATTTTTTCCTCCTCATAAACTTTCTCGATCAGGGCGTCGATCTCATCCACCATCTCGTTGTAAGTGCTCTCCAAAATCTCCATCTCTCCAAATGACCTGTGACGGTTTTCATAAATCCTGATCTTTTCAAACTTTCTTCCGCTCATGCGGTTCATTGAGCCTGCCATCTCCTCCAGAGGGTCTGCCACATAACGCTTCATGATAACGTAACCGGTGCCGCAGAACAAAGCCAGGAATATCATAGCCATTGCAAAGATGATCCCGCCAATCCCTGACTGCTCCAATCCGTTCTCTATCTGCACCCCTGCCAGTACCTTCCAGCTTATATGGTCTATATCCTGCTGCGCCAGATACAATCTGCTGCTGTTCTTATGACTTTTCAGTGACTCTTTTACCTTAGGGAGGGGCATCTCTGCCTGTGATGTGACGATCTTTCCCGTATCGTCCAGAACATATATAACAGGCACGCTTTCTTCATCCAGACCGCTGTAACTGTCCGTAAAAGCATTCAGATCCATATTGATCATTAAAATCCCCACAGGTCTGTAATCGGTAGGGTTATTGATCACCCGGATAAGGGACACTGTGGTCTCCGCCCTGCTTTGTGTCAGGACCCGGTCCGCATTTAATTTTAAGCAGTAGGACCCCGCCAGTTCCCTGACCTCCTCATACCAGTTTGTCTCTCTGATCTCTTCCGTGCGCAGTGTCCTCACATGGTTTTTATCAATACTGCAGCCGTGGCTGTCCATATCCCACATATAAATACCATTGATATGCGTCTCTGTATCCACAAGTGAGGTAAACTGATGCAGGCTTTCCTTCTGCATTTTTTCATCCTTCATCTCCAGCGCCTTTGTAATATCGCTGCTGGACAATATGATCCTGGAATAATACGCCGTGTTATCTATGAGGGTTGAAATATTTTTGCTGACTGTATTCAGGGTCTGAGCCGAAAGCGCCTGGGCGGAATCCATGGCATTTTTATCACTGACCCGGTAAAATATGAAAAATATAATACTCCATGATACCAAAAGCAGCGCCATATACAGAAATGCCAGCTTTACAGAGATCCTTGCCTTACCGAGAACTTTCCCCTTCTCTCTTTTCATCGTCTCCTCCAATCCGTGCTCCTATCCTTTCATGAATCAGAAATGACAGGTACCATAAGCGATACCTGTCATTCAGCAAAGACTACTTGTCTTTTGCCAGCTCATATCTGATTTCCTTCATCTTACTTTCAAATTTTCTGAAGGAACCCTTCCCATTCATTTTCGCATTGAAAAGCGCAACATCAGCCTTTCTGTAAAGTTCATCGAACTCCCTGCCCTGTTCCGGTATCATAACGTATCCTGCTGACACAGAAAATACGATCTCGTGCTCCCCGTCACTGCGGACCGTGATCATACTTTTCACTACTTTTTCAAGCTTTACGTGTACATCCTTATCTTTGATGCGCTTACAAAATATAAGGAATTCATCGCCTCCTATGCGGCATAAGATATCATCACTCCTGAAAAAGCTTTTCAGTTTCCTGGCATTCCGGGAGATCATCTCATCTCCGTATGCATGGCCGAACACGTCATTGGCCAGTTTAAAGTTGTCCAGATCAAACATAATGATGGCTGCGGATTCCTCCTTGTCCTCCATTTCTGCCAGGTATCTCTTGATCCGCGGTATTGCTGTCTGGCGGTTAAACAGCCCGGTGAGGGCATCCACCTCGGCAATTTTAATAAGACGCAGCTCCTGGTTCTTCTGTTCTGTAACATCCAGGTAGTACCCCACCGCTTTTATAGGAATTCCCTCCTTGTCACAGATGGATTCACCTGCTGCCTTGATCCACATGACCGCCCCATCTGCCTTTATCAGCGGAAACACACACTCCACACCTGTGTCGGATGCAGTGCTGCACAGCTCTTTGATGGCATTCATGAAATAATCCCTGTATTCCTCCGGAACACGTGCTTTATCCAGAAAGCAGTACGGAAAATTACTGATCAAACGGGAGGTGTCCTGTTTTCTCCCGGATTTTAAATGCTGTATATCCGACACGGTAAGCAGATTGCGGGGAATATCCCACTCCCATCCGTTGATGTCCGCCAACCGCAGCATACTCTCGATCTCTTTCCTTATAAGCCACAGCTCCTGTTCCTTTTTCTTTATAGACGTCACATCCCTGTAAATACAGAAATACAGCACACCCTCCTCATCTTCTCTTATGAACCTGCCATCCACACTGAGCCATATTTCCATATTATCCGGCATTTTGACTTGTATGGTGTCCTGGTAATTTCTCCCGCACCTGACGGCCTCTGCCAGTTTTTGTCTGGTGATCTGCAGCTCCTGGCCCATATTCCACGGCTCTTCATATTCTTCTTTTGTATATCCCAGTTCCCGGAAAAGTCCGTCTCCCAGGATTTCATACTTAAAATTTCCATCCTTATAGTTGATCAGCACCACATTGTCCGAAGAATTTTCCATAAGCATCCGCATTTTGTTCCTCAGTTCAACAGTCTCCGTCACGTCTATGACCACTCCCTGAAAGAATGAGGTGCCATGAAAATTCATATGCTTACTCTGGTCAATGACCCATACATACCCATGTTTACCCAAAATCCTGTATTCCAGATTATGAGTCTTTGCGCTGCTGCTCAGACAGTCAACCCCGTCGCTGACCAGGTGTCTGTCCTTTGGATGTACCATCCTCATAAATTTATTCTGAAACAGCTCCTGTATCTCACCTCGTGTATAGCCGAACATTTCCAGGAATTTATCACTGATATACAGAAAATCATATTCCGGCGTATCCGCGCACCGGTGATATCCTCCGGGCATGTCATAATTCAGGAATTTCAGCTCCTGGTTCTGACTGAGCAGCATGGAATTCCGTTCTGCCAGCTGCTGCTGCACCATCATAGTCTCTGATATATCGGTACACGCGCTGACGATTGCGATCCTTCCATCCTCTGCACGGATGATCTTTCCTTTATCCAAAGTCCAGAACCAGGTGCCATCCTTCTTCGGCATACGGTACGTTGTGGTATATTCCACACCGGGATAATACTCACCAATATCATTTGCCACACGCTCCCGGTCATCGGGGTGGATGGTATTTACCACCATTCCTCCAATGGCTGTGCTGAGTTCTTCATAACTTTCATACCCCAGCAGACGGATCATCTCATAATTGGCAAAATAAAGGGGAAAGCCTTCCTCACAGTATCCCCCGATCATGCCGCCCGGCGACATCTGGGCAAAAATAGTGGCTGCGGTCTTCCTGTTTTCCTCCGTTAGTTTCATAAAAGACGCATCATTCTCCGAGACATGCACAACAGCCGAGAGTGCCCTCTGGGATGACTCCAGCATGGCTTCCCTCTCTTTCTGTACTGTCACATCGCTGACTGCCCCATAGTAGATTCTGTGTCCGTCCTGCTCCTTCAGGAAAAACACATGGATATGCATCCAAATGGTTTTTCCATTCCCTTTCAGACGCCTGATCACACCACTGGCTCCTGCCACCTGCTTCTCAAACGCTTCCCGGAATATACCCAGCATTACACTCCTGTCATTCTCATAAATATACCGGAAAATGCGCATTTTATTTTCTTCCAGCTCCACAGGGTCTGTCTCTGTGATCCTGTAATACTGTTCGTTGACACGGATAAGTTCTACCTCGTCCTTGTACACATCGTAAAACGCAATACCGCCCAGGATATTATTCATCATAGTTTCGCTGAATACATTCTTTCTGAACATGTCCTTAATGCGGAACCGCTCAATCTCCCTGGCCTTGATTCCCCTGAAATCCACCTTGTCCGCATCTGTGAGGAGCGGCTCAAAAACCTCCACAGGCATGGGTTTGTAAAAATAATAACCCTGGGCATAAATACATCCCATATCCAGGAGAAACTCCACCTGCTCTTTTGTCTCAACCCCTTCTGCGATCACACGGATCCCCATAAGGCGCGCCATACTTGCTATGGCCTCCAGAATACCTACGCCCCGGTCTGCACTCTCATCACTCATATCCAGAAACTTCATATCTATTTTAAGAATATCCACATTGACATCCTTAAGCATATTAAGAGAGGAATATCCGCTGCCGAAATCATCCATAAGGACCGTAAAACCTGATTTTCTCAGTTTTTCCACAGTCCCTTTGATAATATTATAATTCTCCGCATACGCGCTCTCTGTGATCTCAATTTCTATGAGTGACGGATCCAATCTGTATTTCTTCACAAGGCCGCAGAAACAGTCCACCACGTCAACTGTATAAATATCAACCCTTGATACATTCACTGAGATTGGAACTGCCCTGTGGCCATTGTCCAGCCATTTTCTCACACTACTGCATACTTTATCCCAGACATACATATCCAGGTTCGCAATAAATCCGCTATTTTCCAGCAGGGGAATGAATTCATTTGGAGGCACCAGTCCCCTCTCAGGGTGGATCCATCTGACAAGTGATTCCAGACCTATGATCTTACCTGTCATCATATTGCATTTTGGCTGGGCATAGAATACAAACTCTCCGTGTGTCAGTGCTCTCTGCACCTCCGAGAGAAGCATATGGTTTTCCTCTATTCTCTGCATCATGGCCGTGTCATACCAGGATACGCGCTTTGCATAATTTCCTTTTACGGACTCAAGTGCTATAGATGCCCGGTCATACATTGTGCTCACCGACAGATTCTTATCTGTTATCTCAAACATTCCATAGGCCGGAAGAAATCCCGCATTTCCTCCGTACTGCTTCACGAAGAAGAGGATATCATCCTGCAGACGCTTTATCGCCTTTCTGTCATCAGGCAGTATAATGACAAAATCATCATCTCCCACATAGCCGGCGATCCCTTTTTCGCTCTCCTGGGCCTTGTTCAAAAAACCTGCCACTTTCACAAGAAACCGGTCCCCGGCCTCCTGTCCATACCATTCATTGAAAATTTTAAAATGCTCTATATCAACAGCCATCAAGCAGTATTTCTTCTCTTTTTCGGCTTTCAAAAACTCCTCGGCTCTGGCAAAGAAAATATTTTTCTTATAAAGCCCCGTGAGACTGTCATAATAATTTTCCTGGATCAGGCTCTGCCTTTCTTGTTTTATCTGTTTTGTTTTCTGCGTGTTTATGTCCTGGATAAAACACATAATGATCTTGTCTCCGCCCGCGCCATACCGAAGGGGCACAACCGTCTGAAGGACCCAGCAGTATTTCCCGTTCTGCATCTTCTTTCTGCACTGTCCCCTCAATACATTTTCTGCGGAGTCTTTTGCTAGTCTCAGCATAATATTGTGTAAGTTCCAGAACTCGTAATATCCCTTCCTGTCCTCCGGGTGGATCAGTTGTTCGGCCATATCACCAAGCATCCGGGTAAGACTGCCTGTGGGCGGCGCCGGAGGGTATTTGCCCTCCATTTGGTACAGCACTTTATATGTATTCTGCGTAATATTCAACTCATACAATTCATCGTATGCGGTAAGGCTTGTCAGATTAAAGAACAGACTCTTATTTCCCTCATGTATCTCCTTTGCCAGCACCATGCTGCAGATACCGGCTCCCGGCCAGTCGATGGTACCGGAATTGACTTCCACCCATTTCTGTACTTTTTTATTATAGAAAATAGCGTTGTCCTTGACTTTCCGAATCAGGGGGCACTCTCTGCAGGGTTCATCCTCACTGCACAGAACTTCATAACAGATCTGTCCGCATGCCAGTTCAGGAAATGTCTTCTTCAGCTCCTCATTGTAGCTGACAATCCTGTAATCACCATCTATAATATATATCTTACTGTTTTCATTTCCCGATAGCTTCTCCATAAGACCTCCAACGCGTCTCCTGCACCGTTAATATCTCCATTATAGTGCTGAATGCACATAAACGTCAATGTGTTTGATTCCCATTTATGCAATTCCACCAATCGCTGCGGGGCACATGGTTCCCGGTCATACACAGAACCGTCCTGAAAGTATATATCAAAAAAAGGTACCGGACATGGTCCGATACCTTTCAATCTTCCTGATCTAGAAATGAATGCTTCCCTGAAGCCAGATAACACCTTTAAAACGGCGCCCCACCTCAGGCTCGCCCATCAGATCATTGGTGTTGATACACACATCAATCTCTAAATCATTGCAGGAAATCCTAAGTTCATACACTTCTTCATTTGTCATAACGTTTCTTACTCTGGAACAGTCCAGGATTTCACCCATGACATTATACAGGTCACATTCCATCCCGTAGGGCATAAAATATGTATCTACAATAGAGTACACATCTTCATTTGGAATTCTCCCGGAAATCATGGAATAGATATCAATATCCTCCATGGTCAGATTTTCCATGGCATCCTCATCCCCATTCCGGGCTGCCGCTATCATGCGGTTGCGGTTAATGGTATTTTCTTTATCTTCTTTTTCCTGCTTCTCATCCTTTGTGACAGGAAGAAGGATCTTTCCCTCCTTAGCCAGGGCCGCAAGGGTTATGGCATAGGAGCCTCTGGAGTAATTCCCATGGCTTCTCTCTGTGAGGTATTCCCCTGCATTCTGCAGATAAAATATAATGGTAACTCCAATTCTCACGTCATCACAGGCACCTGCGTAAGACTCTTTCCCTGCATGTTTTTCGATTACCACATCCTCCTGGGTAGTAATCCCGGTGCCGCGGAAATACGGAAAATAATATTCCATTTGAAATTCATTATTCTCATCATATTCTCCGCAGACCGTTATCCCAAAATCACATCCATAGGTTTTAGAGATTTCCGCAAACAGATGTTTTTTTCTGTCTTCTACCACTGTCTTCTCATCATAATGTAAAATTACATCACTAAGAATCCGGTCCACCTCTTTTTTTCCGTTTATCCCGGAAAACCCAATGGATTTCAAATAACTGTGCAAATAAGTACCTCCGTCTGGTTAAGGTTTACATAACTTTGTTTACATAACATTTATTTAATCTCTGTCATCCCGCCCATGTAAGGTCTTAGGGCTTCCGGAATCCTTACAGAACCATCTGCCTGGAGATTATTTTCCAAAAATGCGATAAGCATTCTGGGGGGAGCGACAACTGTATTATTTAAGGTATGCGCCAGATACTTGCCATCTTTCCCATTTATGCGAATTTTTAATCTTCTGGCCTGGGCATCCCCCAAATTGGAGCAGCTTCCCACCTCAAAATATTTTTTCTGTCTTGGGGACCACGCCTCAACATCCACGGATTTCACCTTCAGATCAGCTAAATCTCCGGAGCAGCATTCCAGTGTACGCACCGGGATATCCAGGGAACGGAATAAATCTACGGTATTCTGCCATAATTTTTCAAACCACGCTTTGCTCTCCTCCGGTTTGCAGACAACGATCATCTCCTGCTTCTCAAACTGATGGATTCGGTACACTCCGCGCTCTTCCAGTCCGTGTGCTCCTTTTTCTTTTCTGAAGCAGGGGGAATAACTGGTCAGAGTCTTTGGCAGTTCTTCCTCCGGTATGATGGTATCTATAAATTTACCGATCATAGAATGCTCACTGGTTCCTATCAGATAGAGGTCTTCACCCTCAATTTTATACATCATGGCATCCATCTCTGCAAAACTCATAACGCCTGTGACCACATCGCTGCGGATCATAAATGGGGGTACACAGTAGGTAAAGCCTCTGTTGATCATAAAATCCCTGGCGTAAGATATGACAGCAGAGTGCAGCCTTGCAATGTCGCCCATTAAATAGTAAAATCCATTTCCAGCCACTTTTCTGGCGCTGTCCAGATCAAGGCCGTTGAAGCGCTCCATGATCTCCGCATGATACGGGATCTCGAAATCAGGAACCACCGGTTCCCCGTACTTCTGGACCTCAACATTTTCGGTATCATCTTTTCCGATGGGTACCGTGGGGTCAATAATATTGGGAATGGTCATCATGATGGTCTTGATTTTTTCTTCTACTTCTCTCTCCTCATTGGAAAGACGCTCTACAGTCTCAGCATTGGCTGTAACTTTCTTTTTTACTTCCTCTGCTTCCTCTTTCTTTCCTTCCTTCATCAGGCCGCCAATCATTTTGGAAATCTTATTTCTCTCGGCTCTTAAAGCCTCAACTTCCTTTTTGATATCGCGGTTTCTTTTGTCCAGCTCTATCACTTCGTCAACCAGTTGTAATTTATTGTCCTGAAACTTATTTTTAATATTCTGTTTTACAAGATCCGGGTTTTCTCTTAAAAATTTAATGTCTAACATCTCAGTTCTCCTTTTGGTTTCACAAGTTTATTTACATAAGATTAAATAAGATTAATTGCAGCTGTTCCGTATCCTCATAGTTACAATTATGCTCTTTATTAATCTTCTAATTCAGTTTCCTGCAAAATACCGAAGTTTACAGCCTGTCTCAATGCCTCTACCTCTTCTTCACTCAATACTACATAGGATTCCCCATTTACGATCTCTTTAATATAGAGAAAGCAATTTTCTCTGCTATGTATGGCATTCAACAGAAAACCGGTATTATTTTTATCAAGCATGGCAAGTACAAAACTAAGTTTTCCTCCCATATCCTCAAAGGCATCATATTTTACAATACCGTATTTGTTCAGGGACTTGTCCATAACTTTCCATATTTTCTCAATTTCCTCCCCGTTATCATCTGTGGAGCGTACCAGTTTTTCAATCAAATCAAATTTTCTTTTAAACAGCCGTTCAAGGGATTGTCCATCCTTCCCCTTCATGAACAGCGAATATTTTCTGTTTAGCCGATTCAGTCCCAATGAAAGGTTAAATACGCAGATCAGCAGTATGATCACTACTACCAGCAGTAAAACCATCAATATTCCGGAGTGAGACTGAAGACTTTCTAATAAACTACTCATCTGTTGTTCACAACTCCCTTATTTTTCTAATCGTATAACTGTCCATTCGCGCAGTTACCTGATCGTTTCCAGTAGTTCCACAATACGTTCCAGTTCATCCTTAGAGTAATATTCTATTTCTATTTTCCCCTTATCATTGTTCTTCCGGTGTATTGCTACCTTTGAACCGATAATCTGTTTTATTTTTTCCTCCAGGTTTTGATAGACCAGATTCTGCGCTTCGTCCACAGGCTTTTCCGGTTTTTCCGGCACGGGATTCAGGATCTCTTTTACCAGTTTTTCCGTTTCCCTTACACTTAATTTTTCATCAAATACTTTTGTTGCTGCCATGACCTGAATTTCAACATCCTCTATTGCTAAAAGTGCCCTGGCATGTCCTGTTGTGATCATCTCGTCAATGAGCATCTGCTGCACGCGCTCGTCCAGCTTTAAAAGACGCATGGAGTTGGTCACTGCAGTACGGCTTTTAGATACCCTCTCAGCGATAGCATCCTGTTTCAGATGAAATTCCTCCATGAGACGCTTGTAGGCCACTGCCTCCTCGATCGGGTTTAAGTCCTCCCTCTGGATATTCTCAATAAGAGAGATTTCTACTGCCTCTTGGTCTGAAAACTCTTTGATGATAACAGGAACTTCTTTGACACCCGCCAATTTAGATGCTCTCCATCTACGTTCACCGGCAATGATCTCATAATAATCGCCTTTTTTCTGTACAAGAAGAGGCTGTAAAATTCCAAACTGTTTTATTGACTCTGCCAGCTCCAGCAGCGCATCTTCCCCGAACTGTTTTCTGGGCTGTTCCCTGTTTGGTTCTATCATTGACATTTTAATGAGCTGTACAGACCTTTCATCTTTTATGTCAACTTCCTTTGTATTCTCAGCAGGTGCCGGGGCAGGGCTTTTCTTTTTGACCTTAGCACTGGTATCCGGAATCATGGAATCAAGTCCTTTTCCAAGTCCACCTTTTCTTACTGCCATTCTTCATCCCCCTTATGTAAAACTTCCTCTGCAAGAAGCTTGTAACTCTCTGCTCCTACAGATCTTTTATCGTACATTGTAATTGGCAGTCCATAACTGGGTGCCTCAGCAAGCCGCACATTTCTCGGTATGATTGTTTTATAGATTGATTGGTTCAGATTGCTTTTTACATTTTCTACTACCTGCAGGGAAAGATTTGTCCTTGCATCATACATGGTAAACACTACACCTTCAATAACAAGTGAAGGATTTAAACGTTCCTGCACTAACTCTATGGTGTGGATGAGCTGTGTAAGTCCTTCCAGCGCATAGTATTCACACTGAATGGGCACAAGAACGGAATCTGCGGTTGTCATTGCATTGATCGTCAAAATGTTAAGTGATGGAGGGCAATCCATAATGATGAAATCATATTTGTCTTTTATGCTGTCAATATGATTTTTTAATAAAAATTCTCTGTCTTCTACTCCTACCAGTTCAATCTCAGCTCCGGCCAGGTTCACATTGGACGGGATGATTGATAGGTTTTCAAATACGTTTTCAATCAGGCAGTCAGATAAATCGCAGTCCCCGAGAAGCAGTTCGTACAATGTGGCGTCTAAGTTTTCTTTTTCTACGCCAACACCGCTTGTGGTGTTTCCCTGAGGGTCGATATCTATAATGAGGACTTTTTGGCTCATTTCTGCCAGGCAGGCGGAAAGATTAATGGCTGTTGTGGATTTGCCTACGCCGCCTTTTTGGTTTGCTATAGCTATAATTCTTCCCAATTATACTCTCCTCTTTTCATCTGTGTGGAAAAGTTTTTGATATTTTTTGATTGTGATATACGTGTTTATTATAGCATTAATTGTGGAGTATTTCTACAAGAATGTTTCACGTGAAACATTTTTTTATTGGAAATTTATTGGTTATATTGTATATGGGAAAAATGAGGAGGGGCGGGCGGTGAAAATGAGGAAGGGCGGACGGTGGAGAAGGGCGGACGGTGGAGAAGGGCGGACGGTGGAGAAGGGCGGACGGTGGAGAAGGGCGGACGGTGGAGAAGGAGGTGGAGGGCGTTGGGAATGGGGTGAGTGAAGCGTTCCGCTGTCCGGAAGCTAACCTGCTCCCAGACACTAAATTTATCGGCAATGGCCTCTTCATTAAGTGTCTGGGGCAGGTGGATCTTCCGAACGCTCCACTGAGACATCACTCACCCCATTCCCAACGCCCTCCACCTCCTTCTCCACCTGGTTTTCTCTGGTATGCAGTAGTGTGTGAGATGTTTCACGTGAAACATTTATTAGAAAATTTATTTATCCCTTTGTGGATTTTTAGTCTATGGTTTAGTTTTAAGTCTACAGTTTAATTTTTATTGATGAGATGGTTTTTGTATGAGGTCTTATTTGCAGTTGTGAAAATGTTAAGTGATTAATTTAATCGTAAATCATTAGTAGATTTGTCAGTTTAGTTGGTAGGCCGTATGGTTTATTTTATAATCAAAAAAATCTTACATTTTAAAAAGTCAATGATGAGTAATGGATGTATTATTGTTATTATTGTTGTTTTTATTATTGTTGTTTTTATTATTATTATTTTTTTTGTTATTGTTGTGATTATTATTGTTGCGATCGTTGTGATTGATAAATTACTGATTGTAGCTGTCAGTTACTGTTTACATACACTGTACCGGGAGGGATTTTCATGTCGGAATAATGAAAATCCTGAGGCAGTCAGCGCGATATGGGGCAGAATGAATCATATTTGTGGATTGCGGAGCGTGTTACTGGACACGGAGGGAACAGTAACAGCTGTCAGGGTTATGAAGAGTTGCTATTATTTTAAACTTGTATAATTGACTTTAATGTTTTATAATATTAGTATATTATTTTTAGGGAGGTGGACGGTTTTATGAAGAAATCTAAGCATAAAATAATTACGGCTAGTATACTTTTTTCTATTGCTACGGGTATTATTTATGTGATTAATCGCCTTATATTTGGAACTGCTGTGTTGAAAGAAATGTTGAAGTCCACAGCTAACAATTATTATAATTGGCGATTTGGGAAGATATATTATAAGAAGATTGGTTCCGGGTCACCGGTTTTGTTGGTGCATGATTTGACTGTTTATAGTTCAGCTTATGAATGGAATCGGATAGTGGATAAGTTGGCAGAAAACCATACGGTTTATGCGATTGATCTGCTGGGGTGCGGGCGGTCGGATAAGCAGAGGATAACTTATACCAATTATTTGTATGTGCAGCTTATATCTGACTTTATAAAGAATGTCATTCATGAGCGAACAGATGTGATAGCTAGTGGGTATTCGGGTTCTTTTGCTTTGATGGCTTGTCATAATGAGACGGATTTGTTTGGTAAGATTGTGATGATCAATCCACCTTCTTTGAATGCTTTGAATAAGATTCCTGATAAGAGAAGTAAATTGTATAAGTTTTTACTGGAAGTACCTGTGTTTGGAACATTGGTTTATAATATGATCACTTGTCAGAGTAATATTCAGTTGTTATTTACTGAGCAGTATTTGTATAATCCTTTTAATATGACAGCAGAGTGGCTGGATACTTACTATGAAGCTGCGCATAAGGGTATGAGTAGTTCCAGGTACTTGTTGTCCAGTATGATTGGCAGGTATACGAACAATAATATTAACCATGCTTTGAAAGCCATTGACCAGAGTATTTTTATTATTGAGGGTGAGGCTGAAAGAGAAGGTAAGGATGTTATCAGCCAGTATACTGAATGTAATCCCGCTATTGAAGCGATCAGCTTAAAAGGAGCAAAACATCTGCCACATATGGAAACACCGGAAAAACTCATGGAACAATTAAGTATATTTCTTGATTAAATGTTTCACGTGAAACATAAAAGGGAGAACAGTGATATAGATATCGCAGTTCTCCCTTTTATTCATGATAATAGAAAAATGATAATGATTGGTTTCTATTATTGTAACTATTCAGTAGGTCTGTGCATTCACTGCGCTGACCGTAAGAAAGTACACTATACCACGGCCAAGCAAAAATCCCATTGCCAAAGGCGATTCTGCATAGGTTTTTGCCTGTAACTGTGAGAATACGGAACAGTTACCTATTATTTTATAAATAAGTTATTGTGCAATGATTTATAGATGTTGATCATGATTCTTTATTTTGCTTTTCTAAAAACGCATCGAATGCTTCTGTCAGTTCTTTTACTTTCATTTTGTTAACTAACGATGCATTTCCTTTGCTGTCTTTAACAAGATAAAAATTGGAATCATATGCATAATACTCGACTGTAACATCAACACCATTTTCTTTGAAGAAGTGGACTTTCATTTCGGGTGTGTTTTCTGTATCTGGCACTGTGTCTAACCACTCTTGGCATTCCATGCTGCTGATCAAACTGTAGAACTGAGAAAAATCATCTAATTCTATTTCGTTTCCGTTCATATAGTAGGTTGTAACCGTGGTGGTTTCTTTTTTTTCTGAATCAGTATCCTCCTTATCATCTTTATTTTCATCTTTGTTATCTTTTTTACTGTCATCCTCTACTGGCTGTTCTTCTGTTTTTTTGGTAAATTCATAAGTATTTCCGTCTTTTTCTATAGTAACTTGATCTAAGTCAGCAAATATATAATCTGAAACATAGGTACTTAGGAATTGATTTACCTGTGCATTTAAAAAGGCTTCAACGGTAGAACAACTTAATGTGTAAACACCTGACTGGCTTTGAAGTTTTGCATAATAGCTGCCATCTTCTTTCTGACTTCCTATTAACAGGATTTCCTGTTTATCAACCGTTATTTTTTCTTCTGTATCCGAATTATTTTCTGAGTCACTGTTTGAGTCCGTGTTGGCACCGTCATCTCCTGTTTCATTGTCAGAGTCAGTATCTGCACTATCCTTTTCAGCATCATCAGAAGATTTAGTCTCTGTAACTTGATAATCTATAGTCATAACTATGGGGTTATCCAACCCATACTGGCTTAAATCATCGGTGTTTTGAGTTATAAACTCTGACCAGGACATACTTGTTATAGGATTGGTAAACTCAGAAACCTGGGAACTTCCCGCATCTTTTTTTGTTCCATCCCAATTTGTTACAGCCCATCCTGTACTGGAACTGCTGTCTTTAGTCACAGTAAATGTCTGGCCATCTTTGTCAATTGATACACCTGTGATATTTGATATGGTTGGAAAAGCTTCTTTTTCTGCTAAATCACTGATATTGAACTGCAAGGCGGTAACAATAGTTGAAGAAACCATATAAACTTTTTTATTATCTTCATTTACTGTCATATAACTGCTGCTTGTTACGGAATTTGTATCCCCAAACTGAAGCGTTTGCTCATTTCCATCTTTATCTTTAAGATTCACAGTGACTGCAGGGCTGTCTAAACCGTATTCCCCTATATCTTCCGGTTCTTCCAGGATTCTGTCAGCAGCTATTTTTTCAAATTTATTTATAATTTCTTCAAATGCCGACTGATCCAGAGGGAAGGTTTCATCTGCATCATACTTCCAGGTGTCATCTGTTTTTGTAAATGTATAATCTGTATCACCGGTTTTGAACACTGCCTGGCTGAGATCATTCACGTCAATTTCAAACGCTGTCTCTGTTGATTCCTCTGTATCCCCACTATCCTTTTTGCTGCTGTTATGAAGAACTATATAAAACACCAGCAGCAATGCCAATACTACTATGCCTGCAATTAGTGCTGTATTTTTTTTCTTCATTTACTGTTTTCTCCTCTTCATCCAGATTCCGCCGCCTAAGATCACTAAAAATGCCGGTACTATTGCCATAACAAATATGCTCCAGAAGCTGGCATCCGCTGCAGGTATAGTCAAAGTAGTGGTATCTAAGCTCTTGCTTGGAATAGAAATTGCGCTTCCCTCTTCGTTTGCACACATCCAGTTGACAGAGGCAGAGACCAGTTCAAAGTTTGCACCTGACACCATTGCGTCCATACTATCATTAAAGAGTGCCTCCGAGGAATAGTATACAATCTGGGTTTGTTTATCATCTTCCAGATCCTCGCTGATCGCTACACCAACATTAAAAGGTCCATCAATGTCTTCGCTTTCTTTCTCCATAGTTTGCATATTTTCCACATTTACTTTGCTGTATGCACTGTCTGATGTGGTTAAAATGTTTTGTATGGTCAGACTATCCCTATAATTATCCACAGTTTCAATTCCCTGGGCCAGAGGCATCAGGATATAACGGCTTCCGGAAGAAAGATTAGAGGTAATTTCATTACTTTCTATATTCGGAAGTAAATAGGACGGGTTTTGAGAGATATAGTGATTGGTATCAGACTCCAGTATGATGCCGTCCACGGTTTTCACACCGTAATTTTCCAAAACTGAGGCAAAATTCGGCATCTCATCACCTGTATAATTGGATACGATCAAAGCTTTGCCGCCATTTTCAAGATAGGATATGATTTTCTGTGCCTCATCCTCCGAAATATCTTTTGCAGGTGCAAATATAAACAGACAGTCTGCATCTTCCGGAACAGTATCCATTGTAAGCAGATTCAAGGATTGAATATCAATATTCGCCTTTTGTATCATATCCTTCAGAGAATCACTCATTGTTGATTCATCATGACCTTCTAAGGTATACATTACAGGCATATTATCAGATGTTACATAATTGATCGCACTGGTGAGCTGTCCTTCCCCGTCAAAGCCGGTCACCTCACTTGAATACGTCTGATAATTTACAGATGTCTCATACATAGAGTTATAATCCACCACTTTATTTTTATCACCGGAAACCACAATAACACTGTTGTTGTTTACCCCTTCTGTGGTGTACTGGGAAGTAAATTTAGGATTGACAGCGGGGTCCTTTTTCTCTACTTTTACATGGTCACTGCTTTCCTCGTAGCGCTCCAGCAGTTTTTCGATATCGCTGCTCTCAGAGCCGTTCTGTGCTATATAATATAGGGTGACGTCCTTATCCAAATTTTTTAACAGCTTTTTTGTCTGATCTCCGATGCTGTACATTTTCTGTGTGCTTAAATCTATTTCCCTGAATTTTGAGGGCAGTTCCTGTATCAGCAAATTTACAACTACCAAAATTGCCACGAAAACCGCAACAACCCCCATACTGTACGTTCCATGCCTCAGATTTTTCTTGTTTTTTCGTCTGTTTTCTTTACTATTACTAATAATTTTCTTAATATCAATTTTTTTCTTACTAATATTATCTTTTGATTCTTTCATATCTGCATTTTCTCCTTTCTTCGACCTCCAAAATCAGCTCCAACGCCGTTTTTGTATGGATTGAATTGTCAGAAATACAAAAATGCATATTACGGAAAGCATATATACGATTCCTGTCACATCCAGTATACCGCCTACAAAGTTATCAAAATGATTTGCAATTGCCAACAAATCCAATAACTTTTGAATAGCGCCCTCAAAAAGTGATGATTTTACAAAATACAGGACCAGCGTGATCCCTACCAAAATAACACCTACTACTCCTGTGAGGATTGCATCCCTTGTCATCTGATATACAATAAATGCAATCACAAGCGCAATCACCACAAATGCCAGCATGGAGCTGACTGCAGTCTGAGAAAAGAAGGACTCAATACCATTCATCACATAGCTGCAGAAAAGAACACCAAAAGTCAAAACCGCTGCGATCACCTGGCTCTCTGTAACAGAGGACAGGAAAAGCCCTACTGCAATATTGGCACATCCAAGAAAGAAAAAACCGATAACAGCCGTATAGGCCATGGGGTAAGACACCGTACCGTATTTACCCATAATGAGAGGATAACAAGCGGCAATGATAACAGGGATAACATAGATCGTTATCATACCCAGGTACTTTCCGAGAACGATTTTCCAAACCGCTACCGGTGAAGTAAACAAAAGCTGGTCTGTCTTATTTTTCTTTTCCTCCGCCAGTATTCTCATAGTCAGAACCGGAGTAATAATCAGAAATGTAAAGGTAACAGAACTTAAAGTAGTTCCAAAATCAGGTGTTGCATAGTTTAAGTTATATGCAGTGAAATAAATCCCTAATATTAATAATATAAATGCCATGAACACATAACCAACCATGGACGTAAGATAACTCTTCACTTCTTTTTTATAGATTGCCAGCATCTTCTTTTTCCTCCCCGCTATCTGTCAGTTTTAAGAATACCTCTTCCAGTGTCATATTCGTTGACTGCATCTTTAAGATGGGATACTTTGCTTCTGCCAAAGCAAAGAAGATATTTTCCCTCACATCCCGGTCCCCTGCTATTTTGACAGTAAAGTCACAGGCATTTTCAACCATGGATTCGTGATAAATAAGCTCCTCAATATTTTCTACAACATCCAGTGCCTTTCTGATCTCCTCCTCAGGTCCCTTTACCGTAAGTTCCAGAGAGTTTGCCCCCGTCATGACTTTACTTAGATTTTCCGGTGAATCACTGGCAACCAGTCTTCCATGATCAATGATCAGCACATAGTCACATACAGCGCTAACCTCTGATAGGATATGTGAACTGAGGATAACGGTATGTTTTTCACCCAAACTTTTGATGAGATCTCTGATCTCAATGATCTGCTTAGGGTCAAGACCCACGGTAGGTTCATCCAAAATTATAATTTCCGGATATCCCAAAAGCGCCTGGGCCAGTCCAACTCTC
Organism: Blautia hominis; assembly: GCA_002270465.1. Taxonomy (GTDB): domain Bacteria; phylum Bacillota; class Clostridia; order Lachnospirales; family Lachnospiraceae; genus Blautia; species Blautia hominis. The sequence goes on along the minus strand of NQOF01000004.1, from coordinate 24,273 downwards.
TGCTTGTACCCCTTGGACAGGTTTTTTATCAGCCTGTTTTTCATTTCGTCCAGCTTTGTAGTTGACATAACTTCAGATATGTTCTTTTCTATCTCTGCTTTCGGAATAGATTTCAGCTCCGCAACAAATTTCAGGTACTCCATAACAGTCATATCCTGATATAAAGGCGGCAGTTCAGGCAGATAACCAATACACTTTTTAGCCTTTTCCGGTTCCTCCAGAATATTGTGCCCGTCGATCAGGATCTCTCCCTCCGTGGACGCAATATAACCTGTGATCATGTTCATGGTAGTGGACTTTCCCGCTCCATTCGGCCCCAGAAACCCGTAAATCTTACCTTTCTCCACAGTAAAATCCAGATGGTCTACAGCCACATGATTTCCGTACTTCTTAACCAGATTCCTAACTTCGATCAAAATGTTCCCTCCTTTAATTTTGTGCTTCTATAATCTTATAATAACAATTCAGCACCTTCACAGTTACCTGCAAAACTCCATAAAGCGATCACTTTCCGCCATGGAATCATGCTTGCTGCGGGATATTTTTACTTTCTTACAGTCAGCAAAGCAAATGCACCGGCTTACTGAATCATTACTTATGACTTTCTAATTTTATTTACTAATTGTGATAAAAATTAGGTAAGACTGTGATTTTTCTGTGAAACATTACCAGACCTTTTTCATCCAAATACCAAAAACTCACACATTTATACAAAATACCATAATACTTCTCCCTCTCCGACAATTCCCCTACAACATCCCACACGCTTCTCATTTCTCCGGATTTGCCGCATCAGGATGCCATCCCCCTCATTGACATTTTCCCCAAATTATCGTATGCTCAAAAAAAACCAATGCGATCCCCAAGGAAAGGCACACCATGGACTTTTACAAACGAGTAGAATATGTATGTAAACAAATCCCCCGGGGCAGAGCTGCCACCTACGGACAGATTGCCCTATTATGCGGCATGCCCTCCCATTCCCGTCAGGTAGGTTATGCCCTCAACAAAAAACTCACATCCCCGGACATACCTGCCCACCGCATAGTCAACCACAAAGGTTACCTCTCAGGTTCAGCCTCCTTCACGTACCCGGACACCCAGGAATCCCTCTTAGAAAAAGAAGGCATCCCTGTAACCCCGGAGCACACCATTGACCTAAAAAAATACGCCTGGCACCACACCCTGGACGACGCCATACGCTTCCGTGCCTACTTCACCACCCACAACCTTTAACCCTGCACTACCTCATACCCAATGGAGACAAACATGACAATAAAAGAAAAAGCCGACAAAATCCTCTACAAAACCGGACTCTACGAAGAGCTGAAAACCTACGGTGAACCCCACCCAATCGGCAGCTACCGCATGGACATGATGGTCTACAACGACCTGGACATCGACATCCTAAACAATTCCATGACCCTGGAAAAACTCCACACACTTACAAACTATATCCTAAAAACCTTCCGCCCCACCTGGTACGAGGCCCGTGAAGAAGTCAACGACGAAGGCAAAACCGTCTGGTTCCACGGCTTTCACGCCATCCTCATGGACGAACTCTGGAACTTTGACCTCTGGTTCTTCGACCGGGAAACCATCACCAAAGCCGAGGCCTACTGCGACACCATAACCACCCGCTGCCACCAAAATCCCACCCTAAAAACCGCAATCACAACAATAAAAAAAGACCTCCTAACCAAAGGTCTCTACCACTACGATAAATACACCAGCATGGACGTCTACCACGCCGTCCTAACCGAAAACATCACCACCACCCAAGCCTTCCTAAAAACCCACCCCCTAACCACCTACTAACACATTCCCCATACCCGCAGCACCATACAACCTACCGCCGCAATCCCTCTCCCCATACCCGCATCCACCTACCCGCAGCACCACCACACAACCTCCCGCAGCCACAACCCCCAGGGGCTGAAGGAAGGCCGGCGGAGCCGGGAGGAGAGGGCTGTCGGTGAGTGATGTACAGAGGAGCGCCAGGGAGATCCACCTGCCCCAGACACTTAATGAAGAGGCCACTGCCGATGAATTTAGTGACTGGGAGCAGGTTAGCTCCCTGGCAGCGGAACGCTTCACTCACCGACAGCCCTCTCCTCCCAGCTCCGTACGGTCTTCCTTCAGACCCGCTACCCTTTTACACATCCAGCAGCTGCCTTTTCAGATACCTCCCCACCACATTAGCAAAATTACTAATATCCCGTATATAAGCAAAATCCTTCCCAAATATCTTCTTCTCCGCCTGCAGATCCTCTTCCTCCCCCGCAAAAACTCCAAGCACCGCAACCCTCTTATTCCTCAGTTTCCGGACCTCCGTAGCGGTATCCCTCACGGCAAACTCCGTGCAATAAGCCTCTTTCTTCCTATCCCGCAGACTTCCCGCGATCACATCATTGGGACGTCCGTCACTGAGCACGATCAATATCTTATTCTCTTCCTTACGTTTTTCCAGACTATCTGCTGCCGCCCGCACAGCCAGCCCGTCCCGGTTATTGGCAGACCCGTAAAACTCAAAGATCCTCTCATTTGCAGCCCTGTCATCCTCATAATCCCTGAACCGCTGCATGATGGTGAAATCCCCAAATGTACAAAACCCCATAACCCTCTGGGGAATCCTGACTATACTCAGTGCCTCACTGATAATATACCCCTGAAGCGCCACAAGAGCCTGTCTGCCCTGCTGGGAGCCGCTGGCATCAATTAATACCTCCACCACAAAATCCGTGTTATCCCGTATGATTTCCCGCTCAAACAGCCTTCTGTTGTCTGTGCGCCCCAGATTCCAAAGCTTTTGCGCACAAATATTTCCATACTCACTGGACACCACTTCCTTTTCATTTCTGGTCAGAAGCGCCCGTTTCAGTGTATTTGCCAACATTTGTACATTCTGTCTGGTCACCATTTGGTTTAGATTCAGCACTTTGAGGTTTTCATCCCTGACCTTTTTTACATATTCCGCCTTCGCGCTCTCCTGCAGATTCCCGTGCAGAAGACCGTCTGTAAAATGCAGCCGGCTGTCCTCATGATTTCCTCTGCATATCTGGCTGTTCTGATGCTTCTGTTCCTGTACGGTAAGATAACTCTTTCCATAATTACGTTCCACATACTCTTCCATCCGGGAGGACGATTCCTCATCCAGCACGATCACATTTGCCTTGTGCCGGCTCACCAAATCTTCCTCCTCCATCAGCTCATCCGTAAAAAGATTTACCTTATGCTCATCCTGACTCTCCTCAGATTCCTCATCCAGATATTCTTTATCCGTATACTCTTTATTCTCTTCGCCGGAATCCATAAGCTCCTGGCTGAGCCCTTTAAACTTTTTCGTAAACCCCTTTGCGTATGCCCTTTCATATACCGCGCTGAGGCAGTCCGTGATCTGTGAAGTACGCTCCGCATCTTCCAGCGTACCTATAAGGCCGATCAATCCCTGATTCCTCTCATCCGCCTCTGTCCCATCCAGCATAAACCGCAGATAACAAGCCTCCACATGGCCCCAATCCGTATGTGTAAGCCTCATGCCGTCCTTTTCCAGCGTATCCCTCATGGCTCTTCTCCGTATGGAGGCCACACCGCGCCGCTCTTTTTCCAGCTTCTTATAAACAGCACAGTCTATGCACAGCCTTCCCAACGCCAGGAGTACAGAAGGCTCCCATCCCGCATACACTCTTTTTGTTATGTAAGCCTCATACTCCTCCACATTGAAATACCGGGCAAATCCACCATCCCGTACAGCATCATAAAAGGCAATGTATTTTGATTTCTGCCAGGCCTCCTGGTCTACCTCAATGTCCAGCTCATAGTCCTGGCTGACCGTCCACATCAGGTTCCTGATCCTGTTCCGGATATCCAGACGGTTTGCCTCTGCTTCCCATCTCTCTTCATTTTCCATAAAGTACATCTCCTTTGATGAAGCAGCCGAAACGCTTCGGCCAGGCTAAAATGTTACTATTCACAGCCCTGCAAAAAACGCAGTTCTGTAAACAGTAACACGCTTTGCGATGCACAGATATGGAGCATTCTGCCCCATATCGCGCTGGCTGCCTCGGGATTTTCATGCGCAAGCGCATAAAAACACCTCGCGGGATAGCAGCCGTGAATAGTAACGCTAAAATACATCGCTGCGGGTCCACTCCTCAGGTATGCGGGTCATGACAATATCAGCGATCAGTTCTCTCTCAAATGCGTCAAAACATTTATCCGTGATTCCCATATCAATGGCATCAACCGGGTTAAGGCCGCCCTTTATCAGCTTCAGTGCCCCAATCAAACCCCGCATATCCACCGCTTTTGTTGAAATCTCTCCATTTTTCGCCTTGAGCTGCAGATCCAGGAAAAGCCCGGTAAACTGTTCAAGTGCGGCGTCCTTTAGATCAGGAAATGCGCTTCTCAATATTCCCATGAGCCTGTCCTCCGTCATAGAGGGCATATTGATCACCATAAACCTGGAAACCAAGGCCTCGTTCAGTTCCTTTGTCCCTGCATACCCATAATTCATGGTGGCTATAAAACGTGTGGCCGGGTCAAGGTCAATCTTGTCATATCCCGGCACGTCGATCACCCTCCTGTAATCCAGCGTTGCGTGAAGGACTGACACCGCATCATTTTTTGCCATATTGATTTCATCCAGTATCCCAAAACCTCCATACCTGGCACACTGGTAAATAGGACCTTTTCTCAGCTTTACCTCATTGCCCACAAAGGTATCCGTACCGATCAAAGTGCTGCTGTCCGTATTCACATGAAAGGAAACATTATAGAGCGGCCTGCCGAAGATCCATGCCAGGTTTTCAGCCAGTACATTTTTTCCTGTGGCCTTATCACCGCAGAGAAGCACATTTTCCCCCTCCAAAATGGCAGTCACGGCCTTCTCCAGGATCTCCTCCCCAAAGAAAGGCATGGAAGGCTCTGTGATCCTGTTTTTCACCTTGTCCGCAACAGGATATTCTTTCTTAAACAGTTCTACTCTCTTTTTCAGGCTTTCTTTTAATTCCATTCTGCTCACCTCACAAAATAGGCTCCTTCGCCGGGGTACCCGCTTTCCGCGGATATCTTTTCGGTGTAGGCTTTGCCTTCTGAATCACCACAAGGGAACGCTCCATATCCGTACCCGGAAGGAGAAATTCTTCTGTCTTCTCCACCTTTCCCCCAAGCACGAAAACCGCCTTTTTCCCTTCCAAAAGTTCCTCTTGCACCTTGCCTGACTTATAAGCCACAAAGAAGCCGCCCTGCTTCACATAAGGCATACAATACTCACTGATGGTACATAACCTGGCAACTGCCCTGGTCACACTCAGATCATACTGCTCCCTGTGCTCCTGCCTTCTTGCTCCATCCTCCGCACGTCCATGAACCGTGTGTATGCCTTCAAGTCCCAGTTCACCTATGACAGCATCCAGGAATTTAAGACGTTTGTTCAGGGAATCCAGAAGTGTTACCTGAAGATGGGGAAACATGATCTTGAGGGGGATCCCGGGAAATCCCGCCCCTGTTCCCACATCTATGCAGGATCTTATATTCTCCATATCCAGCGCTTTTACAATGGAAAGGCTGTCCACAAAATGTTTGTTCAAAACCTCCCCAAATTCCGTGATTCCTGTCAGGTTCATGACTTTATTCCATTCCACCAACATCTCATAATAGCGCACAAACTGCTGCTTCTGCCCATCTGTAAGCGTAAGGCCAAATTCCTGTAAGCCGTCCTCCAAAATGTCCAGACAATACGTCTCCTGTACCTGATTTGTCACTTCACTCATACATCCGCCTCCTTATGCACTCCGCCTCTCCTGTAAGATTCCATATATACAAGAAGTACCGATATATCTGCAGGGGATACGCCGGCGATCCTGGATGCCTGCCCAACCGAAACCGGACGGTATTCCTTTAACTTCTGTTTTGCCTCGATCCTCAGCCCGTTTACCCCGTCATAATCCAAATCCTCAGGAAGACGTTTTGTCTCCAATTTTTTAAACTGCTCCACCTGCTTTAACTGCCTGCGGATATATCCGTCGTACTTAATATTGATATTTACCTGCTCCGCCACATCCTGGGGAAGCTGCGGCCTTTTTTTATCCAGAGGAGCAAGGATCCCGTAGGAAAGCTCCGGACGGCGGATCAGCTCTGCCAGAGAAGAACCATTTTTCAACAGCGTACTGCCGTAAGATTCCAGAAGCTCCTGCACTTCTTTGGATGCACCCACGAAGGTATTTTCCACACGAGCAGATTCCTCCTCTATCTTCTGTTTCTTCCAGAGTACATATTCATACTCCTTTTCGCTCACCAATCCCACCTTATATCCTTTTTCCCTGAGGCGCAGGTCTGCATTATCCTGCCTTAAAAGCAGCCTGTACTCGGCACGGCTTGTCATCATCCTGTACGGCTCATGGTTTTCCTTTGTCACCAGATCATCAATGAGAACCCCTATATAGGATTCAGAGCGGTCCAGGATCAGCATATCCCGGCCCAGCACTTCCATAGCTGCATTGATCCCGGCCACAAGCCCCTGGGCTGCTGCCTCCTCATAGCCGGAACTGCCGTTGAACTGCCCGCCTGAGAAAAGCCCTTTTATCTCCTTGAACTCCAGGGTTGGATAAAGCTGCCTTGCGTTGATACAGTCGTACTCAATGGCATAGGCATTTCTCACAATCTTCGCCTGTTCCAGTCCCGGTACCGAGCGATACATTTCATGCTGCACATCCTCGGGCAGGGAACTGGACATTCCGCCCACGTACATCTCATTGGTATAAAGTCCTTCCGGTTCCAGAAATACCTGGTGCCTGTTCTTGTCCGCAAACTTTACCACCTTATCCTCAATAGAAGGACAATACCTGGGTCCTGTGCCCTCGATCATACCAGAATACAGAGGCGAACGGTCCAGGTTGTTTTTAATGATCTCATGTGTCTTTTCATTGGTGTAAGTAAGCCAGCAGGACGCCTGTTCGATCTGCACATCCTCAGGATCTGTGGAGAAAGAAAAGGGAACCACTCTCTCATCCCCAAACTGCTCCTCCATTTTTGAAAAATCAATGCTTCTCTTATCAATTCTGGCGGGTGTCCCTGTCTTAAACCGATACATCTCAACTCCCAGCTTTTTCAGGGAATCTGTCAGGTAATTGGCAGCCTGAAGACCGTTTGGCCCTGTATAGCTGCTCACATCACCGTAAATGCATCTGGCTTTCAGATAAGTTCCTGTACAGAGCACCACTGCCTTTGTCAGATAAGTGGCACCTGAATAAGTTTTTACGCCTTTGATCTTATGTTCATCAGCAAGGATTTCCGTTACCTCAGCCTGCTTTACGGTCAGATGTTCCGTATTTTCCAATACCCTTCGCATACGCCTGGTGTACTCCTGCTTATCCGCCTGGGCACGCAGGGAGTGGACAGCCGGTCCCTTGGATACATTGAGCATCTTTGACTGGATAAAGGTTTTGTCAATATTTTTTCCCATCTCACCGCCAAGGGCATCAATCTCTCTCACCAGATGGCCTTTGGAACTTCCGCCTATGTTTGGGTTGCAGGGCATCAGCGCAATGCTGTCCACACTAACGGTAAACATAATGGTATCCAGACCAAGCCTTGCACAGGCCAGCGCTGCCTCACAGCCGGCATGACCGGCGCCAACTATGGCTACATCATAATTCTCAACCAGATTATTCATTCTAATGGCTTCCTTTCCCGTAACTATTCAGAAGGTCTGTGCATTTACTGAACTGAACAGTTACTCTTTCTCAAAATCTATTCACATGAACCTTTTGTATTTAACCCGTTATCCACATTTTCTTCTGTTTTCCTCTGTTTTTGTGGATAACACCGCCGGATTTCTATTTTCCTGTGCAGAACTTTGAAAATATTTCATTCACCAGGTCTTCTCCAACAGACTCCCCTATAATACTGCCCAGACTCTCATAAGCATTCATAAGGTCAATAGAAAAGAAATCCTCAGGCATCTGCATAGCAATACTGTTTTCCACCAGTTCAAGACTTTTCTTTGCGTCCTCCAAAGCCGTCTTGTGACGGATATTTGTGATATACACCTCATCGTTAAAGGACAGCTCCCCCTCAAAGAACATATCCTTGATCTGCTTCTCCAGCACATCAATCCCTTGCTCCTCCTTGGCGGAGACCGGTATCACCGGATGGTTCATCCGCATTCTGAGACTTTCCTCTGTGACTACGGTCTCTAAGTCCGTCTTATTCAGAAGGATCACAGCCTTTTTATCCTCCAGCATAGAAATGATCTCCTCATCATTCTCATCCAGCGGTATAGAAGAATCCACCACGTAAAGGATCAGATCCGCATCTTTTGCATATTCTTTTGCTCTCCCCACACCAATCTGCTCCACCCGGTCTTCTGTATCCCTGATCCCCGCAGTATCTATCATGCGGAGGGAAATCCCGTGCAGTACAATGGTCTCCTCCAGAATATCTCTGGTGGTTCCCGCAATATCCGTTACAATGGCCCTCTCTTCTCCCACCAGAAGGTTCATAAGGGAAGATTTCCCCGCATTGGGCTTGCCCACAATAACGGTCTTGATCCCTTCCTTCATCATTTTTCCTTCTCCGGCAGTTTCCAGCAGCCTTTCAATCCTGGATTTCTGTACCGACACCTCTTTTTCCAGGGCTTCCCCATACCCGTCTATACTGATATGCTCCGGGTCATCCAAAGCAGACTCTATATAAGCGATCTGATAAATGATACGCTCTCTGATCTCTCTGATCACCTTCTGTACAGAACCCTTCAGCTGGTTCAGGGAACTTTTCAGCGCATACTCATTTTTGGCATTGATGACATCAATTACCGCCTCTGCCTGGGACAAGTCAATTCTTCCGTTTAAGAATGCCCTTTTAGTATATTCTCCCGGCTCTGCCGGACGGGCACCGTATTTGATCACAGTCTCCAACACCCTTTTCATAGCCAGAACGCCGCCATGACAGTCTATTTCTACTGTATCTTCGCCTGTATAACTTTTTGGACCGTCCATGAGCATGACCAGCACCTCGTCAATCTCCTCCTCCCCATCATAGATAAATCCGTAATGGATGGTGTGGGACGGCTCCTTCTCGATCTGTTTTCTGCCCCCTTTAGAACGGTAAACCTTCTGTACGATCTTACGGCTTTCGGGACCGCTCATGCGGATGATCCCAATTCCCGACGCGGTCATAGCTGTGGCAATTGCTGCGATGGTATCAGCCATTTTTCTCAACTCCTCTGATTCTAACTCAACTTTAACACAGGTAACGTAAACTTATAGTCAAAAAAATATTCCAGGCAAAAGCGCAGAGAAAAAAATTCTCCATTATTCACGCTTTCACCTAGAATAATCATAATTCATTGTATATATTATTTTTTCAGCTTTACAACCACATGGCGGTAAGGTTCATTTCCCTCACTGTAAGTCTCCACGTAACGGTTGCCCTGCAATGCAGAATGGATGATCCTTCTCTCATAGGGATTCATAGGCTCCAGAGATACAGGTTTTCTGGTCTTTCTGACTTTGTAGGCAATGCTCTTTGCCAGATTTTCCAGAGTCTCTTTTCTCCTGTTTCTGTAATCCTCCGTATCCAGCTTCACACGGATATATCCCTGTCTTCCCTTGTTCACAACAAGGCTTGTGAGATACTGCAGAGAATCTAATGTCTGTCCTCTCTTGCCGATAAGAATGCCCATATCCTCACCTAAAAATTCAATTTCCAGGTTGCCTTCCGCACTCTTATACTCCATCTTGATCTCAACTTCAAGCTCCATGGCCTTGAACACGCCATTTAAGAACTTCTCCGCATCAGCTTTTACGGCTGCGATCTCTTCTTCTGTTCTCTCAACGACCTTCCGCTCTTCGTGCTGCGGTTTTACATCCTCTTTGGGAGCCTCTGTTCTTCTTACTTCCTTTTTCGGTTCCCTCTTAGGCTCTCTTTTCGGCTCGTTCTTAAACTCTTTTCTTACTTCTTTTCTCTCTTCTTTTACCGGAACAGCCTCTTCAATTACTGGTTCTTCTGGTAAGGATACTTCTTTTCTGCGTACATTGATCCTGGCCGGTTTGGCTCCGAATCCTAAAAATCCTGAACTGCCTTCAAATAAAACCTGAATCTCCAGATTTTCACTGGAAGTCTCAAAATCCAGACAAGCTTTTGTGATCGCTTCGTCTACAGTTTTTGCAGAAAATTCTTTGAATTCCATACTTCTTCCCCCTTACCGCTACTTCTTCTTAGATTTGTTTTTCTGATCAAATTGAGCAACCATATTTGCCTTTGAAGCCAGGCTTCCCGGTTTTGCGTTCTGTACATTCTTATAGTATTCTGTAGATTTCTGAACTGCAGCATTTCTATCCTCAGCAGTGGTTTTCTTTGGCTCCTCGATGTTTTTTACATTCATCTTGGCCTGCTGAGTGATCTTCTGCGGCGGAAGACCTGCTTTTGCACGCTTTTTAGCCATCTTCTCCTGGTTCTTTTTGATAAAATCGTCCATATTCATATTGTCCAGATGTCTGTTGATGACAAGCTGCTGAACACAACGGATCACAGAACCGGCAATCCAGTAGATACCGATACCTACAGGGAATGAGAAACAGATAAAGGCAGAGAACAGAGGCATGAAGGTGTTCATACCCTTCATAGTGGCATTCATCTGGCTGTTTGTGTCATCTGTTGCTGCTGTTGGCATTAACTTTAAGTTCAGCATCTGAGTCAGCCAGGATAATACGGGGATCATGATCGCCGCAACGATCAGAAGATAAGTATGCTCACTCCATCCTGTCTTGATCAGGGAAAGCGGTGTATCCGCAATATTCAGACCCAGGAAATTCTGCATGGGATGAATCTTATTGGCAGTTTCGCTTAATGTCTGGGCAAAACCGCTGAACTTGTCCACATCACCCAATTCTGACCACTGGGAGGGTGACAGGCTGTATAAAAAGTCGATTACATGGTTATCATTGATACCCTTGCCGTTGGTTGGCCAGCTGTAACTTCTGATTCCATGATCTTTAATAAAATCGCTGATAATTCCCACATATCCGTCAACACTTGTAATTTTTACAACTGCTGCATCAAACATGTGTTTGATTCCTCCGATATAACCGGGCATCTTGATGATAACCTGGTATAATGCGAAGAAGATTGGCATCTGAATAACCATCTGCAGACAGCTTCCGGTGGGAGATACTCCGTACTTTTCATATACGGCCATAGTCTCTTCCTGCATCTTCATCTGTGAGTTCTGGTCTTTTTTGCCTTTATATTTCTTACTGATCTTCTGTAATTCCGGGGACATGACGGCATTCATCTTAGAGAACTTCTGCTGCTTGATCTGCAGCGGCGTCATGAACATATAAATGATAATGGTAAATAAAATAATACAGAGGCCAAGATTTGTGACCCCGATACTGTAAATGCCGTTCATCAGCCAGCCCATTACCTCAGCCACCCATTTTACAATCGGCATTGTACTCTTTGTTAGCAACGCAACCAAAATATTTTCCTCCTTATAGCCGGTTTGTCACCTTCATCTCTCAAGCATACCGCCTTTATAACAAAACGGCGGTGCATAATTATCTCCTAACAAGATAAAACAATACTTATGGTACCGGATCGTATCCGCCTTTTGAAAATGGATTACATCTTAAAATTCTCCAGCAAGCCAATAAACTACCTTTTACTGCACCATATTTCTCAATTGCTTCTAATCCATACTGAGAACACGTGGGTATATAGGGACAACGGGTTCTCTTTAACGGGGATAAATATTTCTGATAAAGCCGAATCATCTTAATCAATATTGTTTTCATTCTCTTCACTTCTTATGGTCTTTGTTAACTTACCTAAATGCAAAAGCGCACTCTCCATGGAATGGAATCCCTGATCCTTTCCATTTACCCTGACTACTACAACAATATCATATCCGCACTTGAATTTTTCTTCGTTCAATCGGTAGCTCTCTCTGAGAAGCCTGGTCAAATGATGTCTTACGACACTGTTTCCTACCTTTTTACTTACGGATATACCAATTCTGTTCTTGTCCAACTGGTTCTTTAATACATACATAACTAAATATCGATTTGCAAATGATGTTCCCTTTTTATAAACCAGCTGAAAATCTCTGTTTTTCTTTAACGATTCCGAATATTTCATAAACCATCCTTTAATGAAAGAAGAGGTAACTATTCAATCAGGTCCGCGCATTCTCTGCGCTGACCGTACATAAGAGTTACGGCATACGGTATGGGCCCCATCGCGCAGCGATCTCAATGGGCGAATACCCGTAATTATCCAGGCAGCTGAATAATTACAAAAAGAGAAGAAAAGACCACATATCTGCGGTCTTAAGCTGATAATCTTTTTCTTCCTTTTAATCTTCTTGCAGCTAAAACTTTTCTTCCGGCCTTAGTGCTCATTCTCGCTCTGAAGCCATGAACTTTAGCTCTGCTTCTCTTTTTTGGCTGAAATGTCATTTTCATATTCCAGGCACCTCCTTTAAACCAAATATCTATCTATTATTCAGATAGTATTCCTATGATTATGCATGATAGAAAACATCATTTCAATTATATTCGGAAACCCCTGATTCGTCAAGATATATTTTATTTTTTTATTTAAATATATTTATCACGAAAATAAGCCGAAATCCGTGTATTCACCTGTTTTCCACATTCCGGTTTTCTGCTCTGTGGAAAGAGTTCCCGGGACGCTGGCCCTAAAATGATTATCCCCACAGTTATTCACACGATTCTAGTTTACGTAATGTTATCCACAAATTGTGGATAACTTGTGGATAACTTTTCCGTTTTCCCCACACTTTTTTGCCCTTTTCGACAAAAAAACCTTAATTTATCACGGTTTTCGCCATGTGGAAGATGTAAATGGAGTTATACACATTTCTCACATCTTCCTTTTTCCACAATGTTTTTAACTTTGTAATCCTCATTTTCCACACAGTATTATCCACATTATTAACATAACCTTGTGGATTTCTGTTTAGAATTATTTTTTCATTGCTAAAAATTCTATTTTATTATAATATATAGATAATAATACGTTTTTTTGCAATAGAAAGTCCGCAGGCGCGTACTTTCTATTGTTGTGTGCTTTGAAACAAGGGAAAAAAGAACGTCTTTTTCAACATGATCATCAATTCCTCTCCATATTCCACAAATTTGGAAAGGAAATGCGAAAACAAACGGGAGAATTCAAAATGCATTTAATACAGGAAAAATGGACAGACATATTAAATATGATAAAAACGGAGCATCAGTTATCTGATGTCTCTTTTAATACCTGGCTGAAATCCCTGACAGTCCACAAAGTGGAAGGGGATACCGTTACCATCATAGTCCCCACAGGCCAGATTGGCATTAATTATATTGCCAACAAATATCTTCTTCCATTAAAAGTGGCAATTGCCGAAACTGCGGGAGAAGACTATGAAATTGCTTTGATCTTACCGGATGACGTGCCGCCAGAAACGGCGGATACCCCCGTATCATCCGCTGCCGTGAATGAAAGTATTGAAAAAGCCAACTTAAACCCTAAGTATACCTTTGACACATTTGTAGTCGGAAGCAATAACAAACTGGCACACGCAGCTTCCGTTGCAGTAGCGGAATCTCCCGGCGAGGTGTATAATCCTCTCTTTATATATGGAGGAGTTGGTCTGGGGAAAACCCATCTTATGCATTCCATCGCACATTTTGTGCTTCAGAAAAGACCGCAGTCCAAGGTACTGTATGTGACCAGTGAATATTTTACCAATGAACTGATTGAATCAATCCGTAACGGCAATAATACAACTATGTCCAAGTTTCGTGAGAAATACCGGAATATAGATGTACTTTTGATCGACGATATACAGTTTATTATAGGAAAGGAATCCACCCAGGAAGAATTTTTCCACACCTTCAATGCTCTCCACGGAGCGAAAAAACAGATTATCATATCCTCGGATAAGCCTCCCAAAGATATGGAAATCCTGGAGGACCGGCTCCGTTCCCGATTTGAATGGGGATTGATCGTGGACATCTCCTCACCTGATTTTGAAACTCGAATGGCGATCCTTAGAAAAAAAGAGGAACTGGACGGCTATCAGATTGATGATCAGGTCATTGAATATATTGCGCAGAACGTAAAGTCAAATATCCGTGAGCTGGAGGGTTCCCTGAATAAGATCATGGCATATGCAAATCTGGAGAACCGGGAGATCAACCTGGCTCTGGCGGAAAAAGTATTGAAAGATATCATATCGCCAAACCAGAAAAGGACCATAACACCGGAACTCATTATTAATATAGTAGCAGAACACTTTGATCTCACTCCCTCTGACCTGACCGGAAACAAGAGGAGTTCCAAAATTGCATATCCTAGACAGATTGTCATGTACCTGTGCCGCCAGATGACAGAGACCACCCTGAAAATCATCGGTGACAGCCTGGGCGGACGAGACCATACGACCATCATGAGCGGCATTAATAAAATAGAGCGGGAAGTTGAGGAGAACGACGACACAAGAGAGATCATTGATATATTGAAGAAAAAAATCAATCCTGCCAAGTGATCCTCAAGCTATACACACACATTTTCCTGCAGTATCTGATTATCCACAACCTTAGGTGAATATAAAGTGACTTACATGTGGATAAGTGTTGATAACGTGAACCCCGTTTTTTACCGGTGATTCTATCAACAGCTTATTCACTTTAACTTCAGCTTTAACCCACAAAGTTATCCATACTATGAAAGCCGCAAATTATGCGGGTTTCGAGGGTTATTCACAAATTCACATCCCCTAAGGCTACGACTGCGGATTCCTTAACATTATTTTATAGATAAAGCCACTTTTGCACAGAAAGGAAGTTATACACATCATGAAATTAATTTGTCCTAAATCAGAATTATTAAAAAGTGTAAATATTGTCATGAAAGCCGTACCGGGTAAAACAACAATGCCCATCCTGGAATGTATTCTTATTGATGCATCAGCCAATGAGATCAAATTTACATCCAACGACATGGAACTGGGAATCGAAACTATTGTTGACGGTACTATAGAAGAAAAAGGTATTATCGCTCTGGATGCCAAGATCTTTTCTGAAATCGTAAGAAAGCTTCCGGATAATGATGTTACCATAACAACAGATGAGAAATTAAACACTCTGATCACTTGCGAAAAAGCAAAATTCAATATTCCGGGAAAATCAGGTGAAGACTTTTCTTATCTTCCGTTCATTGAAAAAAATGACTGTGTACGGATTTCACAGTTTACTTTAAAAGAAATTATCCGTCAGACTATCTTTTCCATAGCAGCAAACGAGAACAATAAACTGATGACAGGTGAACTTTTTCAGATTGAAAACAATATGCTGCGTGTGGTTTCCCTTGACGGACACCGTATTTCTATCAGAAAAATTGCTCTGAAAGAAGAGTGCGCAGACAAGAAGGTGGTTGTTCCCGGTAAGACACTGAATGAGATTAGTAAGATTTTATCCGGTGAAATGGAAGATATGGTAGAAATCTATCTTGCGGAAAACCATATCTTGTTTGAATTTGATAATACCAAGGTAGTATCCCGTCTCATCGAGGGCGATTACTTTAAGATTGACCAGATGTTGTCCAGTGACTACGAAACAAAAGTCAAGATCAATAAACGTGAATTTTTAGACTGTATTGACAGAGCAACCCTTCTTGTAAAAGAGGGAGATAAAAAACCCATTATCATTCATATTGAGGATGGATCCATGGAACTGCGCATTGATTCTCAGATCGGTTCCATGAAAGAGGACATTGATATTGAAAAAGAGGGAAAAGATATTCTCATTGGTTTCAATCCGAAATTTTTGATTGATGCACTGAAGGTAATTGATGATGAGGAAGTCTGTATTTACCTGATGAATCCCAAAGCGCCCTGCTTTATCCGGGATGAGGAAGAACAGTATATCTATCTGATCCTTCCTGTTAATTTTAATGCTGTCAGCAGATAAAAACGGGTTTGAAAGCCGTTAGGAGAGAAAAAATGGAAATCATAAAATTAAAAGATGAGTTTATTAAGTTGGGCCAGGCCCTGAAAGCCGCAAATCTTGTGGAGGACGGGGTGGAAGCCAAATATGTGATACAGGACGGTCTTGTAAAAGTCAATGGTGAGACCGATACCAGACGAGGACGCAAACTTTACGATGGGGATCTGGTGGCTTACGACGGTCAGGAGATTAAAATAGTAAAATAATTTTACTATTTCCGTTTCTGTCACGTGAAGTTTTCAGCGAATCCCAACAACAGGTGTTTACATGTATATTGAGTCTATAGAACTGAAGAATTACAGGAATTACAATCTTTTATCCCTGCAGTTTGACAAGGGGACAAATATTCTCTACGGGGATAATGCACAGGGAAAGACCAACATTTTGGAGGCTGTATATCTGTGCGGCACCACAAAATCACACAGAGGCAGTAAGGACAGGGAGATGATCCGGTTTGATCAGGATGAATCCCATATCAGGATGTTTGTAAATAAGGACGGCATATCCCACAAGATTGATATGCATCTGAAAAAAAATAAAGCCAAGGGCATAGCCATTGACGGTATTCCCATCCGAAGGGCCAGTGAGCTGTTCGGAATTGTCAACATTGTATTTTTCTCGCCGGAGGATCTGAATATTATTAAAAACGGTCCCGGTGAGAGGAGAAGATTTATTGATTCCGAGTTATGTCAACTTAATAAAGTGTATTTATCTGATCTATCCAGTTACAACCATGTCCTGAACCAGAGGAACAAGCTGTTAAAGGATATTGGATCCAGCAGCGGCCTGGCTGCCACTCTGGATGTGTGGGATGAACAATTGGTACGTTACGGAAGATCCATCATTGAAAGCCGTCATGAATTTATCCGTGATATAAATGATATAATCGGAGAGATACATAGCAGCATAACAGGCGGAAAAGAAAAGATCGAACTGGTTTACGAACCGAATGTCAGGAGCGAGGAGTTCTATGAACAGTTGGGAAGGAACCGGGAAAAGGATTTCAAATTCAGGAATACATCATCCGGCCCCCACAGGGATGATTTATGTGTTAGAATAAATGAGATTGATATTCGTAAGTTTGGTTCACAGGGACAGCAGCGCACAGCCGCCCTATCCCTGAAGTTATCGGAAATCTATCTGGTGGAGAAAAAGATAAAGGATGTTCCAATCCTTCTTCTGGATGATGTTTTGTCGGAACTGGATGCCAACAGGCAGAATTATCTGCTGGACAGTATCCGGGATGTGCAGACTATGATAACTTGTACAGGTTTGGATGATTTTGTTAACAAAAGATTTGAAATCAATAAATTGTTTAAAGTGGTGGAGGGGACAGTTGCCCCCTGAGACGACCAGCGGAAAACCGGTGAGCATTGCCGGTAAACAGGAGGAAATGCATGAGCACAGAATTTAAAACAGAGTATGGAGCAGATCAGATTCAGATACTTGAGGGACTGGAGGCTGTTAGGAAAAGGCCCGGTATGTATATCGGCAGCACCTCCGCCAGAGGTCTGCACCACCTGGTATATGAGATTGTAGATAATGCGGTGGATGAGGCCCTGGCCGGCTACTGCGACACCATAGAAGTATTTATAAACGAAGACAATTCCATTACTGTTACGGACAATGGCCGCGGTATTCCCGTGGGGATCAACCACAAAGCCGGAATACCGGCTGTGGAAGTTGTTTTTACGATCCTGCATGCCGGGGGTAAGTTCGGCGGCGGGGGATATAAGGTCTCCGGCGGTCTTCACGGTGTTGGTGCATCTGTTGTAAATGCCCTTTCCACATGGCTGGAGGTAACCATTTATCACGAGGGAAAAGTATACCGTCAGCGCTATGAGCGGGGAAAAACCATTTATAAGCTGAAAGTGATCGGGGACTGTGACCCGGATAAGACGGGAACCATGGTCACCTTCCTTCCTGATTCCGAAATCTTTGAGGAGACGGTATTTGATTTCAGTACCCTCAAACACAGATTCCGTGAAATGGCGTTTTTGACAAAAGGCCTGAAGATCGTTGCCGTGGATAAGCGGGATGAGGAGCAAAAGGAAGTCATTTTCCACTATGAAGGCGGTATTAAGGAGTTTGTGCAGTATCTGAACAGAAGTAACTCATCACTTTATGAAGATATTCTATACTTTGATGGAACAAAAGACGGTGTGGTTGTGGAAGTAGCCATGCAGCACAATGATTCCTATACAGAAAATACCTATGGTTTTGTAAATAATATCACGACGCCGGAGGGCGGCACGCATATTGTGGGATTTAGAAATGCCCTTACCAAAACCTTTAACGAATATGCCAGAAAAAATAAGATCTTAAAAGAAAGTGAGTCAAATCTTTCCGGTGAGGATATCCGTGAAGGTCTGACTGCTATTATCAGTGTTAAGATTGAGGACCCACAGTTTGAGGGACAGACAAAACAGAAACTTGGAAACAGTGAGGCCAGGGGGGCTGTTGACAATGTTGTGAGCAGCCAGCTTGAGATCTATCTGGAGCAGAACCCTTCTGTTGCCAAAACGATCATAGAAAAATCCGTACTTTCCCAGCGTGCCAGGGATGCAGCCAGAAAGGCCAGAGAACTGACAAGGAGAAAGTCTGCGCTGGAAGGAATGTCACTTCCGGGAAAACTGGCAGACTGTATGGACAAAGACCCCTCAAAATGTGAGATCTACATCGTAGAGGGAGATTCCGCCGGCGGCTCCGCGAAGACCGCAAGAAGCCGTGCAACACAGGCGATCCTTCCGCTGAGAGGTAAGATCCTCAATGTGGAGAAGGCAAGACTTGACAAAATATACGCGAATGCCGAGATCAAAGCCATGATCACAGCTTTTGGAACCGGAATTCACGAGGATTTTGATATCAGCAAGCTCCGCTATGACAAAATCATCATCATGACCGATGCCGATGTGGACGGTGCCCATATCGCAACTCTTTTGCTGACATTTTTGTACCGGTTCATGCCTGAGCTGATCAAACAGGGCCATGTATACCTGGCGAAGCCGCCGCTGTTTAAGATCGAGAAGAACAAGAAGGTTTTTTATGCCTATTCTGAGAAGGAACAGGATGAGATTCTGGGTGAGATCGGACGTGACGGCAACAACAGGATCCAGCGTTACAAAGGTCTGGGAGAGATGGATGCGGAACAGCTTTGGGAGACGACTATGGACCCGGAACGCAGGATCCTTTTGAGAGTCACCATGGACGAGGAGGCATCATCTGAAATTGATCTGACATTCACCACCCTTATGGGAGATAAGGTGGAACCAAGACGTGAATTCATAGAAGAAAACGCAAAGTATGTTAAAAATCTCGATGTTTAAACAGTAAAGCAGCAGATCGGTTACTATTCACGGCTGCTATCCCGCGAGGTGTTTTTATGCGCTTGCGCATGAAAATCCCGAGGCAGCCAGCGCGATATGGGGCAGAATGCTCCATATCTGTGCATCGCGAAGCGTGTTACTGTTTACAGAACTGCGTTTTTTGCAGGGCTGTGAATAGTAACGCAGATTGAGTTAACGGACGACGGAAGCGGAGTTAAGGAGAAGCTAAATGGAAGATAATATTTTTGATAAAGTCCAGGAAGTGGACTTACAGAAAAAAATGGAGGAGTCCTACATTGAGTATGCCATGAGTGTTATTGCATCCAGGGCACTGCCCGATGTCAGGGACGGTATGAAGCCGGTACAGAGAAGAATTTTGTACTCCATGATAGAATTGAACAACGGTCCGGACAAACCCCACAGGAAATGTGCCCGTATCGTGGGTGATACTATGGGTAAATACCATCCCCACGGTGACAGCTCGATCTACGGAGCTTTAGTCAACATGGCACAGGACTGGTCAACCAGATATCCTCTGGTGGATGGTCATGGAAACTTTGGTTCTGTGGATGGTGACGGAGCCGCTGCCATGCGATATACAGAGGCGCGTCTGAGCAAGATCTCCATGGAAATGCTGGCGGATATTAATAAAAATACAGTTGATTTTGCTCCAAACTTTGATGAGACAGAGAAAGAACCTCTTGTTCTGCCGTCCAGATATCCCAACCTTCTGGTAAACGGTACATCAGGTATCGCAGTAGGTATGGCAACCAATATACCACCCCATAACCTGAGGGAGGTTATCTCTGCTGTAGTAAGGATCATAGACAACATCATTGAGGAGGACAGGGAAACCGAGCTGGAGGAGATCCTGTCTATAATAAAAGGACCTGATTTCCCAACCGGAGCCATGATCCTGGGCACAAGAGGGGTTGAGGAGGCTTACCGCACAGGACGCGGAAAGGTCAAAGTGCGGGCAATTACAGATATAGAGACACTTCCCAACGGCAAGAGCCAGATCATTGTCACAGAGCTGCCTTATATGGTCAATAAAGCCCGTCTGATAGAGAAGATGGCAGAACTTGTAAGGGACAAGAAAATAGACGGAATTACAGCGATCAATGACCATTCCAACAGGGAAGGTATGCGTATCTGTATTGAGCTGAGAAGGGATGCCAATGCCAATGTTATCCTGAACCAGCTCTACAAGCATACTCAGCTTCAGGACACATTCGGTGTTATCATGCTGGCCCTGGTGAATAATGAGCCTAAGGTTATGAACCTTCTGGATATGCTCAGGTATTATCTGCGCCATCAGGAAGAGGTTGTGACCAGAAGGACACAGTATGACCTGAACAAAGCGCAGGAACGTGCACATATCTTGGAGGGTCTGTTAAAAGCCCTGGAACATATTGATGAGGTGATCCGTATCATCCGTGCCTCTAAGACCACACAGGAGGCAAAGGATTCCCTTATGGAGGCATTTGGCTTCTCTGATGCCCAGGCGCAGGCTATTGTAGATATGAGGCTGCGTGCGCTGACCGGTTTGGAGAGAGACCGCCTTCAGGGTGAGTATAATGAACTGATGAAAAAAATCAGGGAGTTAAAGGCTATCCTTGCGGACAGAAACCTTCTGCTGCGTGTTATCCGTGAGGAAATCCTGGGGATATCCGAGAAATATGGAGATGACAGAAGAACCTCTATAGGGTATGATGAGTTTGATATTTCCATGGAAGATCTGATCCCAAAGGAGAATACGGTGATCGCCATGACAAAATTAGGCTACATCAAGCGTATGACCGTTGATAATTTCCGCAGCCAGAATAGGGGCGGCAAGGGAATCAAGGGTATGAGTACCATT
Source organism: Blautia hominis (assembly GCA_002270465.1). Classification (GTDB taxonomy): domain Bacteria; phylum Bacillota; class Clostridia; order Lachnospirales; family Lachnospiraceae; genus Blautia; species Blautia hominis. The sequence continues at coordinate 3,070 of NQOF01000004.1, read as the reverse complement.
GACGATGACTACATTGAAGAACTTTTGATGACAACCACCCATCATTTCCTTATGTTCTTTACAAATATGGGACGGGTTTACCGTATGAAGGCTTATGAGATCCCGGAGGCCAGCAGAACAGCAAGGGGAACTGCCATCATCAATCTGCTTTCCCTGCAGCCCGATGAAAAAATTTCTGCGGTGATCCCTATCAATGAGTTCAAACCGGGAAATTATCTGTTTATGGCAACGAAAAACGGCCTTGTGAAGAAAACGCCTATTGAAGATTACAGCAATGTGCGTAAGACAGGCCTTGCAGCTATTGCCCTGAGAGAGGACGATGAGCTGATTGAAGTGAAATTTACTGATAATAAGAAAGATATCATCCTTATTACAAAATTCGGCCAGTGTATCCGTTTCCACGAGACAGATGTAAGGAGTACCGGGCGTGTGTCCATGGGTGTACGCGGTATTAATCTTCTTGAGGAGGATGAGGTCATTGGTATGCAGCTCAACTGCCAGGGAGATTATCTGCTGATCGTATCTGAACATGGTATGGGCAAGAGAACCTCTGTAGGAGAATTTACCTGTCAGAACAGAGGCGGTAAAGGTGTAAAATGCTATAAGATCACCGAGAAGACAGGAAATGTGATCGGAGTAAAAGCAGTTAATGAGGAAAATGATATCCTTCTGATTACCACAGAGGGAATTGTCATCCGTCTGGAGTGCAGCACAATTTCTATTCTGGGAAGAATAACATCCGGAGTGAAGCTTATGGACCTGAACGAGGGAGTGACGGTGGCCAGCATTGCTAAGGTTAGAGAAAAAGAAGAAAGTGAAGTTGTGGAATCCGCAGAGGCAGATTCCCAGACAGAAGAGAACCAAGGAGAGTAAAATGCGTAGATTAAAAGGGCTTCTATGTTGCGCTCTGGTGATAATGCTTATATTTTCTTTGAGCGGATGCGGCGTTAAGGTAAGCACAAAATCACCGGAGAGTGTTACAAAATCTATTGTAAATGCATATCAGAAAGGGGATACCGAGGCAGCAAAGAAATGCCTCGGCCAGGACCCTGACAAAAAATGTGTGGATGAGATCACGCAGGAAATAAAATATAATATGAAACAGTTTAAGGCCTATGGTGCATCAGAGGTAAACTTCACCAAGTGTGAATCCCTGGGGAATTTTAATGGCTATGACCTGGTTTATGCTATTTACAATCTGGTGAAGAAGGATAAAGATGACAAAAAGTCGGAAGCTCTGGAGATCCCTTCTATGTCCATGTATTTTGTGAAGGAAAAAGATAAAAAATATCATGTGGTGCCTGCAAAAGATGTTACAGATGAAATGAGCAAGATATCCAGTGAAGAGTTTGCAAAGTTCATGAAGACAGAAGAGTATAAGACCTACGAGAAAGATTACAAGAAGTTTATAAGGAAAAACCCGAATTTTGAGGAAGACCTGAAAAAAGAGATGGAAAAATAACAGTAACGATCCAGCAGATCTGCGTACCCATCGGTGAAAGTTCCCTTGGGAAAAAGGTGGAGCAGCAGGCAGGAAATAGACAGCTGGCCATGTATATATGGCCGGCTGTTGTGTTACTGTGTTTGGTTTAGTCTTATTTTAGAAAGGGAAGCAGTAACTCCAGAGTGTGTTTGAAAATTGCTTTCGGCAAGATGTGCGTCACAGTTTATGCTTATTGAGCTCTGCTCAATATACCGCGAAGTGGGCGTGCAGATTTTCGGAATGTGTTTTCAAACACACTCTAATATGTGAGAGGAATTCATATTATGAAAAGAATAATGTTAATGGTCGCATATAATATCCTTCTGGTGCCCTATATGTGGTTCAAACTTTGCTACTATGCCAGTCATGTAGATAAATATACAGAGGAAGAGCGTTATAAGGTACTGCGTTTTATAGACAGCCGTGCGATCAAGGGCGGAAGGGTTACGATCGACGTTCATGGACAGGAGAATATTCCTGAGGAAAATGGATTTATGTTTTTCCCAAATCATCAGGGATTGTTTGATGTGTTGTCTATTATGGCAGCATGCCCAAGGCCTTTTTCTGTTGTGATGAAGAAAGAAATTCAGAATATCCCATTTTTAAAACAGGTATTTGCCTGTATGAAGGCATATGCCATCGACAGGGATGACGTAAAGCAGGCTATGAAAGTTATCATCCAGGTGACAAAAGAGGTGAAAGAGGGCAGAAATTATCTCATATTTGCAGAGGGTACCAGGACAAAGGATCCAAACCATGTACATGAGTTTAAGGGCGGGAGCTTTAAAAGTGCCATGAAGGCAAAGTGTCCGGTTGTCCCTGTAGCGCTGATAGATGCCTATAAACCATTTGATGTGAAATCCATAGAAAAAGTGACCGTACAGGTGCATTTTTTAGAGCCAATCAGCTATGAAGAGTACAAAAATATGAAATCCGTGGAGCTTGCTGCAGAAGTAAAAAGAAGAATTGAAAAAGTTATTGAAAAAAATGAGGAAAAGTGATTGACAAATGTCATTTCATTGGTTATAATAATTTTTGCTCACGTAATTGAGCACAATTGAATAAAAGTAATTATTCAGGCGTTGGAGAAGTACTCAAGTGGCTGAAGAGGCGCCCCTGCTAAGGGTGTAGACGGTTTGCGCCGTGCGAGGGTTCAAATCCCTCCTTCTCCGTTTTCTTTTTCCTTTTTAACAGTGAAAAAGAAGTTAAAAAAGTTGTTGACAGACAATGAAATATGTGATAACATATCAGAGTTGCTGTTAAATGCGATATGGAAACAATTGGTAACGAGTTTTCGTAATATGGAACAGAAACTTCCAAATATTATGAAAAAAGTTAAAAAAGTTGTTGACAAGTCAGAAAAGATATGATAATCTAATATGGCTGTCGCAAAACGACAACATCCAATTGCTGGAAGCCCTTCAAAAAGGCTGACAACAAAAAAGAGTTTGAAAAAACTTAAAAAAGTTCTTGACAAGCCAAAAGAGATATGATAAAATATCAAAGCTGTCAAAAACTGACAGGAACCTTGATAACTGAACAGTGAAACACATGAATCGAAAATTCTTTTACATTCATTAGTAACAA
>NQOF01000037.1 GCA_002270465.1 Blautia hominis | reverse complement strand
CTATGAAAAATACAGTGCATAGGCAATAAAATGAGTGTTTTTTAAGTCTGCTTACGGCAGGCTTTTTTGGCGTATTTAAAAACAGTGGAACCAGGAAGATACGGACGTGAGATAAACTCCGCTTTAGAGAACAAATCTGAAACATCTCACGTTCATGATAATAGATATTATACTAAAAACCAATCAGATGACAGGTATTACACCAAGTCGCAAATTAATAATGAATTGAGCAACTTAAA
>NQOF01000036.1 GCA_002270465.1 Blautia hominis | reverse complement strand
CGCTCATCACGGTCTGGCTCTAATTTCCATATAAAATCACCTACTTTCATTGAAAAATACTCATTACAACACACCCGGAACGGTGTATTCTGATGAAAATTCTTCACTTCTTTTGCTAAACTCCGCTATAGTTAATAAAGCAGAAGAATCCGATTTGTCTATTGTTGAAAAAAATATTAACAGCATAAGTACGCTTCTATCGAACGAAACAACAGAAGGAACCACTGGTTCTACAAATAA
>NQOF01000035.1 GCA_002270465.1 Blautia hominis | reverse complement strand
TGTAGGCTAAGTGCAACAGTAGGAGCTATCGTGAAAGCTTTCGAGAATTTTATTGCAGTCATCGCGCCGGTTGTACTTGCATTTGCTCTAATGGATCCCTTTTCAATATGTGGTAAAGCGGAGTTTATCTCACGTCCGTATCTTCCTGGTTCCACTGTTTTTAAATACGCCAAAAAAGCCTGCCGTAAGCAGACTTAAAAAACACTCATTTTATTGCCTATGCACTGTATTTTTCATAGC
>NQOF01000034.1 GCA_002270465.1 Blautia hominis | reverse complement strand
CTCCGCCGCCAGCAACGCTGTCATTGCTGCCAAAACGCTGTTAATAAGTTCCATTCGTGGTTCCATAGGCAAATCCTCCTTTTTGCCTATGATTATACCAGTTTCCAGTGTTGTGCTAAACTCCGCTATAGTTAATAAAGCAGAAGAATCCGATTTGTCTATTGTTGAAAAAAATATTAACAGCATAAGTACGCTTCTATCGAACGAAACAACAGAAGGAACCACTGGTTCTACAAATAA
>NQOF01000033.1 GCA_002270465.1 Blautia hominis | reverse complement strand
CAACTTTTTGACTTATCTTCAGAATGAGGTTAAACCCAAAACGACGGCAGGTAATGTTACATTTACTAAAGCAGATGGAACTGCAAGTAATGTGCAGGATACTGTTACTGCATTAAACTCCGCTTTACCACATATTGAAAAGGGATCCATTAGAGCAAATGCAAGTACAACCGGCGCGATGACTGCAATAAAATTCTCGAAAGCTTTCACGATAGCTCCTACTGTTGCACTTAGCCTACA
>NQOF01000032.1 GCA_002270465.1 Blautia hominis | reverse complement strand
TGATTATTTGTAGAACCAGTGGTTCCTTCTGTTGTTTCGTTCGATAGAAGCGTACTTATGCTGTTAATATTTTTTTCAACAATAGACAAATCGGATTCTTCTGCTTTATTAACTATAGCGGAGTTTAATGCAGTAACAGTATCCTGCACATTACTTGCAGTTCCATCTGCTTTAGTAAATGTAACATTACCTGCCGTCGTTTTGGGTTTAACCTCATTCTGAAGATAAGTCAAAAAGTTGGAA
>NQOF01000031.1 GCA_002270465.1 Blautia hominis | reverse complement strand
ACAGCTATGAAAAATACAGTGCATAGGCAATAAAATGAGTGTTTTTTAAGTCTGCTTACGGCAGGCTTTTTTGGCGTATTTAAAAACAGTGGAACCAGGAAGATACGGACGTGAGATAAACTCCGCTATAGTTAATAAAGCAGAAGAATCCGATTTGTCTATTGTTGAAAAAAATATTAACAGCATAAGTACGCTTCTATCGAACGAAACAACAGAAGGAACCACTGGTTCTACAAATAATCA
>NQOF01000030.1 GCA_002270465.1 Blautia hominis | reverse complement strand
CCGAAGGCGGGACCGATAACTGGGGTGAAGTCGTAACAAGGTAGCCGTATCGGAAGGTGCGGCTGGATCACCTCCTTTCTAAGGAAGAAGAAGTAGAGTATTGTGTTTCACTGTTGAGTTACCAAGAGATTGGATAACCGAATATTTCCGGTGGCGATACGCCCAGGGGTCACACCCGTACCCATCCCGAACACGATGGTTAAGACCTGGGAGGCCGATGATACTATGCTGGAGACGGCATGGGAAAGCAGGTGGCTGCCG
>NQOF01000029.1 GCA_002270465.1 Blautia hominis | reverse complement strand
CCGAAGGCGGGACCGATAACTGGGGTGAAGTCGTAACAAGGTAGCCGTATCGGAAGGTGCGGCTGGATCACCTCCTTTCTAAGGAAGAAGAAGTAGAGTATTGTGTTTCACTGTTGAGTTACCAAGAAGGCACGCAAGTGCACCTCAGGGCAAGCCCTTCGGTCGCGTCTGCGCCGCTTATACAAACGAATCCATAAGTGCTTAGGGAAGCAAGCTTCCCACACACTGATGAATCCGTTTGTGCACTTACTTAGTAACCGAATATTTCCGGTGGCGATACGCCCAGGGGTCACACCCGTACCCATCCCGAACACGATGGTTAAGACCTGGGAGGCCGATGATACTATGCTGGAGACGGCATGGGAAAGCAGGTGGCTGCCG
>NQOF01000028.1 GCA_002270465.1 Blautia hominis | reverse complement strand
AGCTGTCCGTAATTTTTCTGTTCCAGAAGCCGTCCGAAAAACCGATCCATATTGTGGAGCATGTCCTGGAGAACTTTATTCAGTTTTCTCGTATTGACAAGCGCCGACCGCAGCATTCCTGTATTCAGCCTGGGATTATTCTGGAAAGAATAGAGGGTCGCATACACATTTTGAATGTATAGATCCGTCTCATCCATCCCTTCCCGGGTCATCTGTTCAAACGCTTCAATAAACACTGCCGCATAGTCCGGTATGACAATGTTTGTTACAAAGCTTCCGTAATCCTCCGATTTTTTCAGCCACTGGAATCGTACAAGCCAGTTAAGGATGCGGGCCGCCGGCGTTTCCAACATATCAAGTTCACTCTCTGATTCTTCCATTTCCAGACGGATCTTTTTGCTGGCAAAATAGTCACTCAATATCTGAAGGCAGGCATCCCTGCTTA
>NQOF01000003.1 GCA_002270465.1 Blautia hominis | reverse complement strand
TTCCTAGACAATTGCATACTATCCAAATCTTCATATTTCCGTAATACTTTATTTGTCAAAAAGCCTGAAATCCCGCTGTTTATGCGGGCTTCAGGCACAATTATAGGTTACTGCACTCCGGTGGACCTGATGGAGAAATCGCCGCTTCTATGCGTTATCTGTCACAACGTTTCGCAATGCCTAACCGCATCGCCATGGGTACCCTGAATGATATAGGTATATCGTTACCGCTTTGCCCCCTTTTACATTTCCACCAACATGTCATTATTCATATTTTTCTTAACAAGACACACATCCAGGATTTCTGTAGTATAATTTTCCCGTTTGCCACTGGTTTGTATCTGCATTTTTATCCCAAACGGCAAATCTTTCAGCCATACACAAACAATCTGTCCAGGATACACGACAGCTTTATCAAGTATTTCTCGGTAAAGGACATCTTCCTTCTCCTGAAAACGCAAGATATCATTGATCGTTTTTATGTATTTTTCCGGACACTTACTTTCTTTCTCCTCAATTTCCTTCTCCTTTTCTATTTTTAGCAGCCTTCTTTCCAGTCTTTTGATCTGCCCGTCGTACCAATCTTTCTGTTCAGCCAATTCTTTGGCATTTAAGATTCCCTCCAACGCCAAATCCACACATTTTTTCTTTTTGGACTGAATTTCTCCTATCCTTTTCTCAATAAAAGAGTCATCGTACGTGTATAGCTCTGTCCGTTTCAGCCTTTTAATACTCTGTAAAAGTTCTGCCGCTATAGTATCCTTTTCAATCTTTACCTGCTTTACCGCATAAGACACACAAGCGCGCAGCGCCAAGTCACTGACTGCTGTGTTTTGGCAGCAGGAATTACCATGATTTGCATGATTATAACATCTCCAGCTTTTGTAGATACTTCCATCGCTGCGTTTTTTTGTACGGATCACGAAACTTCCTCCGCATTCCCCGCATTTTACTTTTCCACTGCACCAGTAATGACTGCATTGCCCAGCAACTTTTTGCTGCGATGAGGATCTTACTTTCAGCTCTCTCTGTGTTCTGTCCCACAGTTCCCTGTCAATGACCGGTGTGTGATGGTTTTTTAAATATACCATTTCCTCCTCCCCCTCATTTCTTTTTTTTCTGTGGGACAAGAAATCCGGGGTGATTGTTTTTTTCTGGCACAGATCCCCTGCGTACTTCTCGTTTTTCAGAACTTTTAAAATCATAGTATTAGACCATCTCTCTCCCTGTTTAGGCGGTATCCCCTCCTCCGTAAGCTCTCTGGCAATAACATGCGTGCCTTTTTGTTCATTTGTATATTTGTGGAATATGGCTTTGACGATTCCTGCCTCCTCCTCATTGACAAATAAATTGCCCGCCTTCACCGTATACCCAAGCAGGTCCCTGCCAAATACCACCCCCTGTTCCATCCTGCGTTTCTGTCCCCATTTCACACGTTCCGATGTCTTTCTGCTCTCATCCTGGGCAAGGGTTGCCATGATAGACAGACGTAGTTCTCCATCTCCATCCATGGTATCAATATTATCAATGGTAAAAATAACGCGGACTCCCTTTTCCTTCAGTTTTCTTATATAAGAAAGAGTATCCACCGTGTTTCTGGCAAATCTTGATACTTCTTTTGTAAGGATTAAATCTATTTTTCCTGCTATGGCATCCTGAATCATCCGGTTAAACCCTCTTCGGTTTGCAGTCTGGGTTCCGCTGATACCTTCATCATAATAAATACCGGTCAATTCCCACTCTTCGTGCTGACGGATGTAATCAGAAAAATACTCCCGCTGGCTTATGAGGGAATTAACCTGATCATCCTTCTCTGTGGATACTCTTCCGTACGCAGCTGCCCTTACTTTCTTTTTCATCCGGAAAGCCTCCAAATTTATCATATAAAATATATGACCCGGAAAATGATTCCGGCAGCCATATGATTTCATGGTTCCAGTTCATTCAGCAGCTGATTGAGCTGCTCATCTGTCAGCAGGCCGCTTCCATGAAGCTCTTTACAGATTCCCCGTTTTAACTGCCTGCAAAAATGCATCTGTTGTTTTGGCGTCAGCACAATATTCTCCATATCATTCTGCTGCATACAGATATCCTTCTCATTATAATTTCCCACATGGCATCCCCTGCTTTGTCATTATAATAGAATATGCAGAAACAAAACTTTTGCCATTCTGTCCCAGAGTGTGTTTGAAAATTCATTCGGACAATCCGCACGCCCCACTTCGCGGTATATTTGCCCTCAATTCGGTCAACGTAGCCCGCTGCGCCTCCCTCATCGAGGTCAAATCTCCCACATCATATTGAGCAAAGCTCAATAAGCATAAACTGTAACGCACATCTTGCCGAAAGCAATTTTCAAACACACTTTAAGATCCGTTACTTCTCGGAACGTTTCCTGTCAACTATAAATACCTTCTTTCTTGCTTGGCTGCAGAATGATTTTTACAGTCAGCGCAGCAAATACGCAAATCTGTTGAAGAATCACCTTAAAACTGATGTCCTGGACACTGTACAGATATACGGGCAGGATAACAGGCAAAAAGTACCTGAAAGCGGCCGCTGTTCTCTGCCGCTTTTAGGTACTTACTGTCATACATTTCTTATTTTTTTTACTTTACAAGATATCCTCCATCCACAGGAATTATGGCTCCGCCCAAATAATCACTGGCATGTGATGCCAAAAAACACAGGCACCTTTCATATGCACTATGACGTCTCTGAATCCCGTGGGCAGTCACAAGGATTTCCAGATCCTTTCCAAGCTTTTCCACACATTCTTGAAAGCAGCGGTACACCTCCTCGCGTACGGCAAGATTGGCTTTTATGCCATGACATTTAAAACCTTTCCCGCAAAAAACTTCTGCCGCCTCGTATACCTTCGCAGATTTCTTAAATTGACGTATGTGAGCCAAACGGTTACAAACTGATTTTACTTCTCTTTATTTATGCAGCAGCAGTCTCCCGGATGCTCTCCTTCTTCAGCACTCTGTCTTCCTTCGGCACCCTCAGTGCACGTACTGCGTTTAAGATGGCAATGACAGATACGCCTACATCCGCAAAAACAGCTGCCCACATGGACGCAATTCCACAAGCTCCCAGAAGCAGCATAATGCCTTTGACTCCCAGGGCAAATATTATATTCTGGCGGACGATCCGCAGTGTTTTTCTTGAAATGCCCATAGCTGACGCGATTTTTGACGGCTCATCTGTCATAATGACAATGTCTGCCGCTTCGATGGCCGCATCAGACCCCAGACCTCCCATGGCAATTCCGATGTCAGCCCTGGCAAGTACAGGGGCATCGTTGATTCCGTCCCCAACAAAGGCCAGCCTGCCCTTTTCGCTTGTCTCTGCCAGCAGTCTCTCCATATGCTCCACTTTATCCGCAGGAAGCAGTTCTGTATAAGCCAGGTCCAGCCCCAGTTTTTCTGCCACTTTTTCTCCCACAGCTTTCGCGTCTCCGGTGAGCATAACGGTTTTCCGGACACCGGCTTTTTTCAGTTCCCTGACTGCAAACGCTGCATCCTCCTTGATCTCATCCTCAATCAGGACAGCCCCCCGGTATTTCCCATCTTCGGCAACATACACAACTGTACCTGCTTCGGCAATAGGCTGAAACGGTATGTTTTTTAATCTCATCAGCTTTGTATTTCCGGCCAGTACCTTTTTCCCATCCAGAGAGACAGAGATGCCATGGCCCGCGATCTCCTGCACATCGGTAACCCCAAACCGCTCTGTATCTTTTCCGTATGCTTTCACAATAGACCTGGAAATAGGATGGCTGGAGTCTTTTTCCGCACAGGCGGCCAGTTCCAGCAATCTATCACCGGAAATCCCCTGGGGATAACATCTTGTCACAGCAAAGGACCCTTTTGTCAGTGTTCCTGTTTTATCAAATACCACGGTCTCTGCTTTTGCAAGAGCTTCCAGATAATTGCTTCCCTTGATCAGCACACCACATTTTGAAGCACCGCCGATTCCTCCGAAGAAACTCAGGGGTACAGAGATCACAAGGGCACACGGGCAGGAAATCACAAGGAATGCGAGGGCTCTGTGTATCCATGGTGTAAATGCCTGCCCCATAAGCAGAGGAGGTAAAACAGCCAGCAGCGCGGCCGCGGCTACGACAGAAGGCGTATAATATTTTGCAAATCTTGTGATAAATGCCTCGGATCTTGACTTCTTACTGCTGGCATTCTCTACCAAATCCAGTATTTTAGATACCGTTGATTCTCCGTAAGGCCTGCCTACACGGATTCTCAGTGTTCCTGTCTGGTTAATACATCCACTGATAACTTCTGCGCCGGCTCCGATTTCCCTGGGCATGGATTCCCCGGTGAGCGCGGAGGTATCTAAAGTGGAATTTCCCTCCAGAACCGTTCCGTCAAGAGGTACCCGTTCTCCCGGCTTCACCAGTATCACATCTCCTACAAGAACTTCGTCCGGGTCAACTCTGGTTTCTTTTCCTTCCCGCACCACATTGGCATAGTCAGGCCGGATATCCATCAGCCCCGCAATCGAACGGCGTGATCTGCTGACAGCGTAAGACTGAAATAACTCTCCCACCTGATAAAACAACATGACTGCAACGCCCTCTTTGTAGTCTCCCAGGCACATAGCACCCACAGTGGCTACTGTCATCAGGAAATTTTCATCAAACACCTGACCGTGGAGAATATTGGAAATGGCTTTCCAGATAATGTCCCACCCGATCACTGCATAACAGACCAGAAATCCTATAAATTTCCCTGTTTCATTCATGGGAATCCATAAAACCGGAAGGAAAATAAGAACAGCCGTCAGAATCCTGTATAATTGTTTTTTCTGTTTTTTGGTCATTTTTCTCATCCTTTCTTTGAATAGACAGCGGCAGTCCCGCAGGCCTGCCGCCACTGACTTAGATTTTCTTTACTGTGATATCCGGTTCGATTTTTCGGATCAATGTAACCGCTTTCTCTGCAATCTCCTGAAAGTGCTCCTGATCTGCCTCTAAAACCATTTTTTGATTCAAAAAATTCACTTCAGCACCGGCTACCCCTTCTATCTTTCTCACGGAGTCCTCAATTTTTGCGGCACAGTGTGCACAGTCTAAATCTAACAGCTTAAATGTTTTTTTCATAACTTTATTCTCCCTATTAAATATTTTTTCCTTCATATGAACGCTTATTCATATGTTCATATATAATATACAAAGTATTTTCGGTTCTGTCAATACTTTTCTTTAAAAGACAATTAAAAAACAGAGCGGTCAGCGCTCATTACAAGCTGCTGCCGCTCTGTTTCAGGTTAAAACTTATTTAATAGTGCTCATTGTCTTCACTCTCACCGGCAAAGATCCACACCGGTTTGCCGCCCTACTTGTTTCTTTTTCTTCTGGATGCCAAAAGATAAGTAATCCCGGCAAACGCAATCCCTCCAGTTCCTATAAACAGAGCAATGGGGGTGGAATCTCCTGTTTTTACGCCGCCTGTTTTTATCTTAGCTGCATTTCCCGTATTGGCCTTTGGATTCTTCTTATTCCCTGTGTCTGTGCCGTTATTCGTATTTTTTTCCTTATCAGATGACTCTTTCTTGTCTGCCGTCTTCAAACCTTTCACTGCTTTATCAAGAGCATCCGCAGCGGTATTGACTTCTTCCTGGGATGCCTCTTCGGAGGCCAGCAGACTTTTTGCCGATTCCATCGCTGCCTGCAGTGCCTTCCAGGATTCCTCTGTAAAGTCTTCCTTATTAAGCTTTGACGCTGCATTGAACAATTGCTGCAGACTGCTCTTATCCGCAATCTGAGGCTGCTCCGCTTGTACAAGGCCTTTGATCGCTGTGAGGAGTGTATCTTTTGCCTGGTCGATTTCCGCCTGACTGGCGTCTTCTTTCTGAAGTACCACACCGGCCTGTTCTTTTGCCGCCTTAAATGCCTCCCAGCTCTCTTTTGTGTAATTCTCCTCCAGATATCCTGCACACACATCGTACACATTCTGAAGGGATGTCTTATCTGCCTGTTTTGCAGCATCCTCTTCCCTTACCAGTTCTTTTGCCGCCTGAAGGAGTGCGTTTGCTGCCTCATCTGTCTTCTGCTGGTCAGCCAGCTCAGAATCCAGGACCACTTTGGCTGCCTCCTGCGCCTTTACAAGCTTTTCCCAGCTTTCTGCTGTATAATCACTCTCTGACAGAATGCCCGTCATCTCATAAAGATTCTGCAGTCCTGTCTTGTCCGCCAGATTTTCCTTCTGGATCTTCACCAGGCCTTTCATGGCGCTGTAAAGTTCCGCGGCGGCTGCATCTATCTCTGCCTGGCTTATATCCGCTGCCGTATCCTCGGATTCCTCCTTTTCTACTACAATTTCTGTAACTGAAAGCTTCTGAAGAAGTGCCTCTGCTGCCTGCTTTTTCTCAGAATAAATACTCCAGTTGTCCTGTGTATAATTTTCCTCTCTGTACTGTACACAAAGCTCCAGAAGATTGGAAAGCCCTATAATCGTTCCACCTTCACCTATTTCCTGAAGTTCCAGCCCGGCCACTGCATCTGTCACTGCCTCTGCTGCTCTATCCACATCTGCCTGAACAGCCGAGTCATTTTCCAGGACTGTCTGCATATTGTCTAAAGCTGCCTGGCAGATATCCCTGGTTTCTCTTGTATAAATGCTTAAATCCTTTTCCTCAAATACGGAAGCGAGAGCCTGCAGATCGGTTTTATCCGCCTTTGCGGAAGCAGTCAGCTTTCCTGCTGCCTCCAAAATTGCATTGGCAGCTTCATCCACAGATACCTGTGTATATTCTCCCTGTTCCAGGAGATTTACGGCTGCTGAAAGTGTCTGCTCAAAGGCAGCCCAGCTATCTTTCGTATAATCTTCCGGATTCTTGCTCTTATTCAGACCAATCAATGTTTCCAGCACATCTGTATGTACGGATTTATCAACTCTTAAGTTCAGTACAGCCTCTACCAATGAATTTTTTGCGTTCTTCACCATTTCCGCATCTGCTTCCTCATTTCTGATGACTGCATCTGCCCGGTCAAGGGCTTCCTGAAAGGCCCGCCAGCTCTCCTCTGTATATTTTTCGGATTCTTTATCCTTGTTTGCTTCATACAGACGGATAAGTTCTCCCTTGTCGGGTTTTTCACCGGTCTTTGCAATACCCAGAAATGTAATGACTGCCCCTTGATTTGTGGAAGCGTAGACATTAAGCTGTACCTCTGTCTTTTCCTCCAGGGTGAGCCTGCCGCTGCCTATTGCATTGGGGCTGTAGCCATTTCCCACAGACAGTCCTTCCGCGATCATAACGGACTGTGACTCACCGGCTGCTGTTGTATAAACAGCTTCAAAATTACTGGTACGCGGGCCTGACCACCACTCATGGGACTGCACTGTAATATCATATTCCCCTGCATCCAATGTAAATTTGTAGGCATAGCCTTTCTCTTTTCCTGCTGCATTGACTCCATAGTATCCGGTAGTGAATTTATCAGCATGTTCCCCTGTCTTTGCTCCATCATATCCACTTAAGATACCCCAGCCGCTCTCCTCAGAATAGGCCTGGTCAGATACCTGATTCTTCAGCACAATTCCTGACGCAGCTACTGCATTGAATGCCCCGGAGCCTGTTCCCTGTGTACCGCAGTCAATAAAATAGATCAGGTTATCCGGAATCACTTCCACACTGCAGCTCACTTTCAAATCCGTATTTCTCACTACTCCCTCTACAGAAACTGTACTGTAAGGGGAGGTGAACTGTTCTTTTGAAATATTCCAGTCAATCTCTGCCTCTGCGGACAGACCTTCCTGTGTCTCCACCATCACTACAGGCGCCAATGCCGGAAGTGTGCCCGCTGTAGTTGCCGTATCACTGACCGCTCCCGTCACTTTCACCGGAGTCCCGGTACCCTTTTTCAACCCCTCGTATGCAGTCTTGAGCGCTTTTACAGCATCTTTATATTCCGACTCTGCCGCTTCCCCTTTTTCCAGAATTTCTTTTGCTGTCTTCAGTGCTTTCTGGAATTCTTTATAGGAAGCTCTGGTGTAATAGCCCTGCTCAACGGATTTGTACTGTTCATATAAAATATCCAGGACTTCATGGGAAGCCGTTTTTTGAGAGGCATAGACTTCCACCTCTACCAGTCCCGCTGCCCAGGCCGCCCCATTGCCGTTATGTGCATTGACCACATTGTCCACGGTCAGTCTCACATAACGGTAGGACCCGCTTACAGGATTGCTTCTAAAGGCAGCAGTTGTATTGGAGGACTCATCCAGAATCTGTTCCCAGTTTACTTTGTCATTGCTTCCCTCCACACGGTACTGGTAATAAGTCTCGGAGCCGTTGCATAGACGTGTGGAAAGGTCAAATCTGTTTAGATCATATACCTCTTCCAGGTCAATCGTGTAGGAAAAGGGCACGGATGCAGGCGCAAAATAGTTGCTGTTCCCCCATTCCGAGGTAGTGTCACAAATGCCGTCCACAGCCTGCTCTACCGGATGAGCATCACTACCTGCCACGCTGGCCTCCGCTGTTTTTACCTGTGATACCAGTTCGCTGTCCGGAAGCTCAACTTTACCGCTTTCTGCATTAAATGACCACTCATCCACATAATCCATGGATGCGGCAACCCCATCCTCCCCGGCTTCTATATTGAGCGGAAGCCATACGAATGTGGATTTTCCCAACGCACTGGGATTCCAGCGGTCGCCCATATAAATGTACTGTCCATCCCCAATCGCAGCGATATTGGTTGGCTGGCTGTAAAAGGTTGAATTGTTTCCAATGGTTTTCAGTTCATCTGCCGGTGTCCATCCGTTGGGATCTGTGATATCCTTTGTATACCCGTACATGGACTGATTGGGATACCAGCCGGACTGGCCTGAAGTCACCAGCACGTAATAATCCCCGGATTTTACAAGGGCAGGAGCCTCCCTTCCTGCTCCCATCCAAAACTGGTAACTCTCCTCAGGAATTACATCCATACAATCCTGGGTCAGCTTATAAAGTGCCATATTATGACCATTGGCGGAAATCAGATATGCCTGGTTATGTATCGTTCCATCCGCATCAGTTTCCGTATCATTGTAAATAGTCATATCCAGGGAACGATTGGTAGTTATCTCATATTCACCGGTTTCCGCATTATAAGTTCTGGACTTGGGATTGAATCGATCTACAAATTCGTAATCACCGTTGACCGTATCACATTTGGCTACGATCAATTTTGATTCTCCATAATCTTTGCCGTTTTCCCAATGTGCCCACAGTACAAATTCCGATCCATTATAAATCAGCTTTGGACGCTCTATGGTACAGAAGCCTATGGTGCCGTCATCATCCGGCGTATCCGGTGTCAGAATCATGTTCTCAAACTTCCAGTCTGCCAGGTCTGAGGACGAATAAAGGGCAATGCCGCTGAAATTGGCGTTCTCCTTGTACTCCCCTACCCAGTAATATCTGCCCTCATACTCCAGGATATTGCCGCCGTGTCCCTGAATGTTCTCTCCACGGTCATCATACCACAATGCTCCGTTTACAATGGTGTTCTGCTCCGTCTGTTCTGCATCCGCCTGCACCGGAACTGTCATTCCGCCGCCTGAGAATACTACGCAGACCGCCAGCAGGGCACTCAGGAATTTTGAGCGCCGCTTTCTCTTCGCCTTTGTCTGTTCCATAACTCTCTCCTTAAAAATTTATTCAAGCACATCCTGTTCCAAGGCTTCGGATGACCGGATGATCACTTGCTATGTACAATATGGGGACACCCTCCCATATGAAATCGGTTTCAATATATACAAAAAAATAGTGCTGGAATATATAAGATTTTTCCTGGTATTTCTGCATTTTATTTCCGAATTATATTTGAAACCCATTTCAAGCAAAATTATACTATCCCAAGTAATTTTTTGTCAAGCTTCTTTATGCAATCTAACCCTTTTTTTAAATTTTATATTGGATTTCTCCTCAAAATCGCTTAAAATAAAACTAGAAAGGATGGAGTTATTTTATGGAGAACACACAACAGATAAAAGAAAACCCTTTGGGATTCAGTCCCATTGGTAAATTACTGCCCAAATTCGCAGTGCCGGCCATTATCAGTATGCTGGTAAATGCACTGTATAACATTGTGGACCAGATCTTCATCGGGCAGGGTGTCGGTATGTACGGAAACGCCGCAACCAATGTGGCTTTCCCTATCACCACCATAACCACGGCAATCGCTCTTCTTATAGGGATCGGAGGAGCATCCAACTTTAATCTGGAACTTGGACGCAAGCATGAAGAAAAGGCAAAGCATATTGCAGGCACCGGGTTTGGCAGTCTGATACTGTGCGGCATTGTCCTGATAATCATTATCCGCCTGTTTTTAAAACCGCTGATCCTGGCCTTCGGTGCTACCCCAAAAGTTCTGCCTTATGCCATGACTTATGTGGGTATCACTACCTGGGGTATCCCCTTTTTTATGCTGACAACCGGAGGCAACCATTTAATCCGGGCAGACGGCAGTCCCACATATTCCATGATCTCCATGGTCTCCGGCGCACTGATCAACACAGTGCTGGACCCTCTGTTTATCTTTACCTTTGGCTGGGGGATCGCCGGTGCTGCATGGGCAACCGTGATCGGTCAGGTTTTTTCTGCCTGTATGGTCCTCTTCTATCTTCCGCGGTATAAGACCGTACATTTGAAGCTGAAGAATCTCATTCCCAGGATGTCCTGTGTGCAGGCTATCGCCTCCCTTGGAATGGCCTCCTGCTTTAACCAGCTGGCCCTCACTGTGGTACAGATAACCATGAACAATGTCCTGCGCCACTATGGTTCACATTCCGTTTACGGAAGCGACATACCTCTGGCTGTGGTAGGGATCGTGGCCAAAGTAAACATGGTGTTTCTGTCCATTGTCATTGGGATTGCCCAAGGATCCCAGCCTATTGTGGGGTTCAATTACGGAGCCAAAAACTATACCCGTGTAAAAAAGACCTATCTGTGTGCTGCCGGAACTGCAACCATACTGGCTGTTGCCGCCTTTATATGTTTCCAGCTTTTCCCCCGGCAGATCGTGGGACTTTTCGGTTCCGGAGATAAACTCTATTATCAATTTGCCCAGAAGTATTTCCGCATTTTTATGTTCTGTACTTTTTTAAACGGCCTGCAGCCGGTGACAGCAAACTTTTTCACCTCCATCGGCAAAGCTGCCAGAGGCATCGTGCTCTCCATGACCAGGCAGATCCTGTTTCTGATTCCGCTGATCCTGATCTTCCCGCTCTTTATGGGAATTGACGGAGTCATGTACGCAGGTCCTATCGCAGATGGGGCTGCCGGTATTCTGGCTGTTCTTCTGGTTCGGAAAGAGATAAAGCGGATGCCTGCGGACGGGGAACTGCCGGCATGAGAAACATTCGGTTTGTCAAGTATCCTGTACCGGGCGGTCACTCTTGTCAACATTGAGCTTTTTGTACTGTTTCGGCGTTATATGGTGGTACTGCTTAAAAATTTTCCCAAAGTAGCTGCTGGTCCCAAAGCCGGTCTCCACAGCCACCTCCAGGACACTTTTATCCGTATAGCGCAGAAGCTCCTGCGCCTTCTGAAGGCGCAGGGAAACCATAAATTCCCCGGGTGTCTCCCCAAGACTTGTCTGGAACAAGCGGTAGCACTCCCGCTGACTGATATGTATACTGGAAGCAATGTCCTTTACTGTTATCTTCTCACTGTAATGTTCCTGGATATAGGACAGCATCTGTTTGATCCGTTCGTCCTCCAGGGTATTGTACCCTGTTCCCTTCTTATTCTCATCCATGGCCCAGGAATACACAATCTCCCAGAGTTCCGAAAAAAGGCTTCTGAGGCGCAGCTCAAAAAAACGCTCCCCTTTGATGCTCAGCTCTGCGCCTTCTCTCATTTTTTCCAGAAATTTGGCGCTCCCCGCATCGGAACAGTAAAGCGGCACTGCATCAAGCTGTCTCTGTTCCAACACCGGAGCAATATATTTAATGTCCAGTATACTTCCGGAAGCACCCGCCAAAAAAGACCGGTCAAAGAACTGGGACTGCAGTCTCACATCCTCCACAGGCTTTAGGGGATGGAGATAATGCAGGACACCGGAATTGATAAAGATCCCGTCTCCTTCATGCAGTATAAATTCGTGATGATTGGTTTTATACTGCATACTTCCCCCTAAAATATGCCCGAACTCAAATTCATCGTGCCAATGCCAGGGAATATCCCCAAAGAAATACGCCTCCGGCCTTGGCACATACAGTCCATAGTGAAGCATCTGGTTTTGAAATACGATTTTCTCTTTTTTTCTTCCGTCTATATCAAATTTTCTGAATTGTACCATAGGCCCCTCCGTAAATGGCAGGATTTTTATATTTTCAGGCAGTATGATTATTTTTATATACCTAAATCCACAGTATAATTATATTATTGCGAGACCGAAAAGGTCAATAGAAAATACGCTTAACACGATCAAAGGAGGATACACCTATGATTTATTATGTAGCCGCAAATGCTCCGAGAAACGGATGCGGTACAAAAGAAAAACCGTTCCAGACCATCAGCGAGGCAGCTAAGATCGCTTGTGCAGGTGATGAAGTCCTGGTAGCCCCCGGTATCTACCGGGAATATGTAAATCCGGCAAACGGCGGTACAGATGACCAGAACCGCATTGTATACCGCTCTGAAGAGCCGCTGGCCGCTGTCATAACCGGTGCAGAACCTGTAAAAAACTGGACGCAGCACCAAGGCAATGTATGGATGGCCCGCATCCCTAATGGAATCTTCGGCAGCTACAATCCCTACACCACAGTGATCGCAGGTGACTGGTACCGCGCTCAGGAACCGGTCCATACCGGAGAAGTATACATAAACGGCAAATCCATGTACGAGACATTTTCACTGGAAGACGTGGCAAACCCGACCGTATACAAAGGCTCCTGGGACCCGGATTTTACCCTCTACAAATGGTATACCGAACAGGACGGTGCCTTCACGGTAATCTACGCCAATTTCCAGGGCACTGACCCTAATGAGGAAACTGTTGAGATCAATGTGCGCCGAAACTGTTTCTATCCGGATAAGACAGGTGTAAATTACATCACCCTGTCCGGATTTACCGTAAAACAGGCAGCTACTACCTGGGCACCGCCCACTGCTTACCAGGAAGGCATGATCGGCCCTCACTGGTCAAAAGGCTGGATCATCGAGGACTGTGAAGTCTCTGATTCCAAATGCTCCGGTATTTCCCTCGGAAAATATCTGCAGCCCAACAATGAAAACAAGTGGACCACCAAATTCTATAAAGACGGCACCCAGACAGAACGTGATGCAATCTGCCAGGCACAGACAGAGGGATGGACCAAAGAGAACATCGGCTCTCACACAGTCCGCCGCTGTAACATCCATGACTGTGGGCAGACCGGAATTGTAGGACATTTAGGCGGTGTGTTCTCTGTCATAGAGGACAACCATATTCACCATATCAATAACAAACAGGACCTGGCCGGTGCGGAAATCGGCGGTATCAAAATGCATGCTGCCATTGATGTGATCATCCGCCGCAACCATTTCCACCACTGCACCCGTGGTCTGTGGCTTGACTGGCAGGCACAGGGAACCCGTGTCACACAGAACCTGTTCCACGACAATGTTCCGCCAAAAGGTACCAAGATCGCCAATGGACTGGCTCTGGCTGAGGATATTTTTATAGAGGTTTCCCATGGTCCCACACTGGTTGACAACAACCTGCTCCTGTCCGACTGCGCATGCCGCATCAGCACACAGGGCACTGCTCTTGTACACAACCTGATCGCAGGCTCCTTTACCTGGGTAGGCGCCGGAGTGGATAACGGCGGTCAACATCTGCCTACCCCAAGATATACACCATACCACGTTCCGCACCGCACAGAGGTTGCCGGTTTCATGACCATCCTCCACGGTGATGCACGCTTCTACAACAACATATTTGTACAGAAGGAAATCCGCCGGGACCTGGTTGCCTATGCAGAGGCTGAAGGCATGGGAACCATGGATAAATACCAGTTTATCTGCGGTACGAAACCGTACGACGGATATCCCACGGCAGAGACATACTTTGGACGTTTCAACGCAGAGACTGCTGTGGACCACGACAACAAAGACATCTATTATGACCATCTTCCTATCTACACCGGAGGCAACGTATACTTTAACGGCGCTAAACCGTGCGATGCAGAGGAAAATTATAAAGTGGATGAGGAACACAAGATCACACTGGAATTGAAAGAAGAAGGCGGCGAATACCGCCTGGAGACGAATCTGTATGAATTCCTTCCAAAATTTGAGACCCCGTTTGTGAGCACGGAAATGCTGGGTGAGGCTTTTGAGCCGGAACAGAAATTTGAAGCGCCTGACGGAACTCCTATTGTGTTTGACCAGGATTATTTCGGTAAAAAACGCGATATGATGCCTCTTGCAGGACCTTTTGCCTGCGGATGTGAAGCAGAGGATGTATTATAAGCACTTCCCGCTCCTGACCGGACAGCCTGTTCTATAAAAGAACAGGCTGCCTCAGTAAGGGGCTTTTTTTCATTTCCGACAGGAGTTTTTCGTCACTCCACAGGGCGTTGTGGCCGCCCAGCCTGATATTTGGCTTATGTCTGCCATGAAAATCACTGCCGCAGGTAACAAGAAGACCGCCCTGTATGGCAGCTTCCAGATAATGCGCCGCTTCTGCCCTGCTGTGATAAGAAGAAAATGCCTCAATCCCGTCAATCTTCTCCTCCATTATTCCAGCCAGCAGTTCATCATCCCCTTTCAGGTTTTGGCCCGGATGCGCAAGGACCGCCATGCCGCCGGCGCTGTGTATCAGAGCTGCGGCATCAGGAAGGGAAAGATAAGAGATCTCCACATAGGCAGGCTTTCCTTTGGAGAAAAAATCCCAGTAGAACCGCACATTGGGCATATCACTTTTCTGTCCGCCGGGAAGATAAGGTACCAGTCTCTCATCTCTCTCTGCTTCCTTCCGTCCCAGGACATACGCAGCGATCTGCTCTCCTGTCACAACACCATTTTCTGAGTCTGCAAGAATCTTATCTGCATCAACATAAATGCCGGATGCCTGCGAAAACAGCCTGATCTTTTCCTCTGCTGCCCTTCTCTCCTGGTTGAGGATATCCTGTTCTATCTCCCAAAATTCCTCCCGGGACACATCAATGCCATATCCCAAAAGGTGAAAATCATGCCCCCTGTACACACAATCCAGCTCCACACCGGATATGACCCGGACAGAAACAGCTTCCTCCATAGCTTTTGACACGCCGCGGACAGAATTATGGTCTGTAACAGCAATCCACTCCATCCCGCCGGCCTCACACTGTCTGACAATCTCTCCCGGAGAAAATTCTCCGTCATCACTGAATTTGGTATGGATATGGAAATCAACCTTTGACATGGACACACACCTCCCTTTTTCCCTGCAGATGGTAGTAAATCACCTGCAGAAGCAAAATACCCGCTGTGGATATCAGATATAGACCACGTATCCCGTTCATAGCGGCAGCAGATCTCACGGCAGCACCTGACTCCAGAATGCCTTTTACGGCCCCACCGATCATTGGCCCCAAAATAAATCCAAGCCCGATCATTGCTGTATAAAAGTTGTCATACAGAATTCTGTTTCCTTTTGGCATCAGCTCATATCTCCTGTTAAAAACCGCAACCACAAAACCGGCATTCGCGGCGGAGGACACGAGAAACGCCGCCGGTATAAACAAGAACCAGTTTTTTGGCGCTGCAAAAGACATGAACAGTGTCTCCCCGGCAAACAGCCACACCGAGGTTTTCAAAACAAACGCATGCCCCCGCTTATCACTGATCCTTCCCCAAAAGCCCAGCAGCACAATCTGGGGCAGAGAAATGATCATATACATTGCTGTCACTGTTTTATAAGGCAGCGCCAGATATTTTATCATATACACCATGGTAAAACTGTCTGAAATATTAAGAAGCAGATAGAATGCCAGAATATAGATCACAAACCCCATAAAAGTCCGGTCTCTAAGGGGAATCTTCAGCGCGTCCCGAAGTCTGCACCCCATCCCGGCAGGCCGGTACGGGGCACCATCCGGTGTCCGCAAAAGAAGTATGATCTCAAAGACACTCATCAGGGCTGCCGCGCCAAATAAAACAACAAATCCCAGGTACTTTCCCTTCATATGATCCATCCAGATACCACCTGTCACGGACAAAATAACGGTAACACTCAGGGTGAGTGTCTGTCTCAGTGATATGTACTGACCACTTTTCTTTTCATCAATAAAACCCATCATCCACTGGTTCAGAGCCACCGCTGCCTGGGCCTGCAGTGTAAAAGCTGTAACCACAGCCAGGATAAATGCCGGAATCTGTATCTTCCTTGGAACCACAGCCGGTATGATGACAATAAAAAGCGTAGCTGTTCTGGACAACACCGTAAATATGACCGTCAGCCGCTTACGGCTCTGAAACCGTTCCAAATATGGTGCAAGCCCAAGGATCAGCACACCACAGATATTTACCACCACACTCAGATAACTGACCAGCACATCCCCTGCCCCCATAAGAAGTGCAAACCCACTCAGGAATACACCGCTGGTCAGATAAGTAAATGCCGTTCCGAACCCAGTCTGCACAAAGAAACAGACCCGGGGTCCGGTATCAAGGATTTTCTCTCTCTTACTCATAAACATGGCTGCGCCTTTACAAACTGTACCTCGTCGAACATTTTCCCGGCGGTAAGACTTGCCATACCGTCAAAATAATCCTGCCACACATCCTTAGAATAGAGGATCTCAGGCAGAAGATGCTTCGGCAGAAAGGCGGAAAGGCCGTCACCAACAGGCCCGATACAGTTCTTCCGCAGACTGGGACCGCCAAGGACCACATACTGCGGATTCAGAATTCCGCAGATAAAACTGATGACTTGGACCACCAGATTTACATATGTGACGTCCTCCATAGGCTCTGCCATACAGGCATCCAGCGTCTTTCCGTGTTCCATGGGCAGCAGTCCCAGCTCCCCCGCAAAATTATTATTTCCGTGGACAACCCTGCCCCCTGCGATAAAGCCTGCGCTTACACAGCCCTTTTCAAAATAGAGAAATGCCATATTCACGTTATTCGGGTTCTCACATGGAAACTCCTTTGCGTAACACCGACCGAATCCGATGGCAGTGGCATTTAAGTCATTTTCCAGCACTACCGGGATTTTATACCGTTTTTCAAGGTTGTCACCTATATTTACTTTATATAATTTCCCGTCAGTCTCATTGGTCCTCCAATACCCTCCCCCTTCCACTGCTCCAGGCACGCCAATGCCTATGGACTTGAGTTCTCTTTTTTTGACCAGCTCATCCAGCCAATCGGTGACGGCGCTCTCAAAATCACCGTTGACTGCCTGCAGCCTTGTTTTTTCCACGATCTCGCTGCAGACATTGATCAGCAAACCGTAAATCTGGTCTCCTGTGATACAGAAAGCTGCACCGTAATACCGATCGGGCCTGAATCCATAGCGCTCCGCCTTTCTTCCTCCGTTGGACTCATCGTATCCAACACTCTCAATTTCTCCGTTCTGCATCATTTCAGACAATAGGGAACGGACTGTGGTGGAACTGATCTTTGTCTCATAGGCAATCTCTGCCCTGGTGGCAGTTCCTTTTGCTTTCAGGACTTTCCGTATGAGGGAAAGATTTGCCTGTTTTAATACTTTTGGTCTGGCAGTCAGAGTGTCCATATGCATTCTCCTTTTTGCTTTTATCGTATACTTTTATAAGTTTATGATAAAAGTGTATAACAAATGACATTCCCTGTCAAGTTCCTTTTTTACCCATTTGCAGTTTACTGTTACTATTCACGGCTGCTATCCCGCGAGGTGTTTTTATGCGCTTGCGCATGAAAATCCCGAGGCAGTCTGCGCGATATGGGGCAGAATGCTCCATATCTGTGCATCGCGAAGCGTGTTACTGTTTACAGACTGCGTTTTTGCAGGGCTGTGAATAGTAACCGTTTACCTTAAAAGCCCGCACACCAGCACAAAATAATGAGGCAGCTTCCCCTCTTCCATCCATTCCAGCTCGATTCCCATGAGCTTACTGAGTGTAAGCCCCACATTGCCTCCGATGGATTCTATGGAATAACGCATCTTTTCCGGAAAACGACACGCTTTTTTATCCGGTCTGGTACAGTTTCCCTGACACAGATCGCAGGAACCTGCCGACAGGCTGATACTGCCCGGATATTCTTTTTCTTTTTCCCAGAGTATTTCCGACAACTTTCCCTTCTCCACACGGAGGGACTGCCCAAGGATCTCATCCTGCTCCTCCTTTGTAAATGCCTTTCCCGCAAAATCCTCGTCAAAGATTATTTTAACGGCGGTCAGTTCCAGAGTCTTATATTTTCTCCAGTATGATAAAACGTCAAAATCGTAAGACGGGCAGGACCATACCGTATCGTAATTCGGACATGCTCTGCAGCACTCTAAAAACGTGTCCACATCCACATAACCTTCTATGTAGTCTTCCACCGGTACCACTGCTGTGTAAGTTGCTGTTTTGTACATATCACACGCCTCCTTTTTCTGTCTGTTTTTACGCGTTCCACCTAAATTTCGCCTGCTTTACTTTTCTTACAGTATAGCACTTCCGCCCAGGTACCGCCATGTTAATGTTTCTTTAAAATACATGCCGCTGCCGAAACAACGCTGCCGCAATGACAGCTCTTACATCTCATTTTGCTTTTAATATTTCAATAGAAAGCATTACCTTGAACCGAACTCCATAGTCATCCAGGTTCAGACCCGTTATTTTGCTGATCTTCTCCAGACGATACAGCAGTGTACTTCTATGGACATATAGTTTTTGGGCAGTGTGGGCTATATTTCTGTCATTTTCAAGAAATACACGCAGCGTATCAAAAAAGTCAGTGCCATGATCTCCATCATATTTTTTGAGCAATAAAATTCCCGGTTCACAGTACATTTCAGGTGCCAGCGTGCGGCAGCCCTGATAAAATAAGTAGGAGACGGAATAGTCCTGGAATTTGTAGATCCAGAACGAGGGATCCTCTTTTTCCCCCATCAGCAGTGCTGCCGTACATTGCTGATAGTAATATCTGAGATTCATAAAGTCCGCCCCATCTCCGCTGAAGCCGGCCTTAAAGATTCCTTCTCTGAGAAAAACCGCGAACCTCTGCATAAATTCATCTTTTGCGCAGTTTATCCGCGTAAGATCCACAATTATGGCGATCCCTTCCTCAAAAGGAAATGCGTAGAGTCCGGCAAACATATTCTCCAGACGCCGGCAGGTATAAGCCACCGCATGCGTTGAGAGATCCCGGTTGTTTATCTGGAGCCGAATGCATTGATAACTGTCTGAGGAATCCCAATTCTGGTATTTTAAACGCATCATAAGAAGACTCTCATCGGTATTTCCATGCTGCAGAAGTTCATAAAAAGACTGCTCCAGGTCTCTGGAGTCCCCCGCCTGCATAAGGCATCCTCTTTCCAAAGCAGCCATTACATATTCCGCCAGATACTCTATGAGAGGGTAATCACTTTCTCTAAATTCTCTTCCTAACTCATTGATACAGATCCTCCCCAGAAACATATGCTCCGACCAAAAATTCACATATAACCCCCTATATCCAAACTGCTGGCTGGGGAATATTTGAGGGCCCCTGGTTTTTAAGCTTTCCTGATAATCCGGTGACACTTTAATATCATTCATCGTCTCCATTGTCACTGTCTTTTTTCCACTGTCCTTTTCATAATTCCAGGATACCTGTCCTTCCATTTCATTGACACTGGCTATGATTTCAAAGTTGCCGTCATGCACAAAAATGGGATTATTAAAAATGGGAATACTTACACGGCAATAACTCTCCACATCCTCATTTCGCCTAAGAGCCAGACACAGACTCTCCTCCCAGAGGAGATATCTGCGGAATGTATTTTGAAGTATCTGCTGCACTTCTTCCAATTCCGCAGTTTCCGAAAGAAAGATCCACTCCTGGCTTTTGTTTATTTCCCCTTCATACCTTCCCAGGCATATCACTCCGCACGTATCAGGAATTTTGTACCTGTCAAATTCTGCCGCCCGGCCTAAAATAACATAGTCCTCTGCTATCTCCCCCTGCTTCTCATGAAGTGTGAGAAACCCCCAATATTTAAACGTGTTCCATCCCCTTATTTTTCTCCTTTCCGGATAAAATCCCGCCAGTTCTTCATATAAGATCTGCATACTGATCCGCATAAAATCCTCCTTTGACCCGAATACATGTTTTGTATAAAGTATAGGAATTTTATACCATAATGTCAATTTATTTATAGAATTTACGGAAAACCCATTTCATTTTATACTAAAAACAGATAGCAATACAGTTCACCAAATCAAAGGAGGATTTGCTTATGTTAACAAAAAGACAGAATCTGCTGGAAACTATTAGAGGCGGACACCCGGACCGCTATGTAAACTGCCATGAAGCTTTCGCCTTTATGATCGATCCCATACTTACCAGCATAGGCGGTTTTGCTTACACCATGAAGCCCGGAGAGACTACCGTTAACCAATGGGGCGTCACCGTAACTTTCCCGGAAGGCTGTGCCGGTCCCCTTCCGGTTCACAGTGAAGGACGTGCTGCGCTGAAAGACATAACAAAATGGAAAGATATCGTGAAAGCTCCCCGATTGATTTATCCTCCCGAATTCTGGGCAGAGATAAAAGCTCAGGCAGATGCCGTCGACCGCAGAGAACAGTTTGTTGCAGCTTTTATGGCACCGGGAATTTTGGAAAAGATATATTATTTAATGGGAATTGAGGAGACAATGGTTGCTTTCTATGAAGAACCGGAGGCCATGCACGAATTGTTGGACTTTATGGCCGATTGGGAGTTATCTTATGCCAAAGAACTGATGAAATACATTCAGCCGGATCTCGTATTCCATCATGACGACTTTGGCACCCAGACTTCCTCTTTTCTCTCCCCTAAGATGTTTGAGGAATTCATCGTTCCTCCTTATCAGAAAGTATATGGATATTTTAAAGAAAAGGGATGCCTTATCGTTCACCACTCTGACACTTACATTGCCAATCTGGTACCCTCTCTGATAAAGATGGGAATTGATATCCACCAGGGTACCATTCACACAAACAATGTACCTGAACTTGTCAAAAAATACGGAGGGCAGATTTCTTTCATGGGAGGCCTGGACAGCAGTATTGTCGATGTAATTGACTGGAGTCATGAAAAGATCGCCGCTGAGATAGAAAAGATCTGCGGTCAGATCCCCCAAAAATATTTTATTCCCTGTACAAGTATGGGCGGGCCGGACTGTTCTTATCCCGGTGTGTATGACGCTGTGTGCGAAGAGATTGAGAAATATAACAAAAAGTGTTTTCCTGCGTATAAATGATCGGGATGGAGTATGGAGCGCGGTTATCGAGGTGTAATACCGATAACGATACAGGTACAGAGGAACTGGCTCACATGGAAATGGTATCCACCATTGTACACCAGCTCACCCGCAACCTTTCCATGGAAGAAATAGAGAAGTCCGGTCTTGGCCCATATTATATCGACCATACCGTAGGCATCTGGCCGCAGGCTGCCGGAGGTATCCCCTTTAACGCCTGTGAGTTCCAGTCAAAAGGAGATCCCATCACCGATTTATTTGAAGATATGGCTGCTGAACAGAAAGCACGCTCCACTTACGACAACATACTCCGTGTCATCAAAGACCCGGATGTTATAGACCCCATCCGCTTCCTGCGAGAAAGAGAAGTTGTGCATTTCCAGCGTTTCGGAGAAACCCTCCGTTCCGTGCAGGAAGAACTGGACTTTAAGAACTTCTATGCCTTTAACCCCAGCTTTGACATGCCCGCCAAATGCAGCTGCGATCCGGGATGCAGCAAATGACATATATGCGCCGGGAATTATTAGAAGCCATGCAAAAGGTGGTCACCACTGCACCGGAAGCCTATTCCTTTGTATACGGCGGAAAGAAATACCCCAGTATCAAAGGTTTCGTATACTTTTTCCCGCTGTGGGGCGGTACGGTTGTCCTTGCCGACATTGCCGGACTTCCCACTTCGGAAGCTGCCTGCCAGGAAAAAGTCTTTGCCTTTCACATTCATGAAGGCTCCTCCTGCGAAGAAAACGCAGAGGGGGATTTTCCTCTTACCGGCAGCCATTTAAATCCCAAGGATTGTCCGCACCCGGAACATGCCGGGGATTTACCTCCGCTCTTTGAAAATGACGGCTATGCACTTTCTATGTTCTATACAAACCGGTTCGTTCCGGAAGAAATCATAGGCCGGACGGTAATCATCCATGATAAACCTGATGACTTTAAAACACAGCCTTCAGGGGATTCCGGCAGCAAAATTGCGTGCGGGGAAATAAAAAGCAATCTGGAAGATTAAAAAACAGCTTTTGATCCCATAAAAACGGCATCAGCAGATGAACCTTCACCTGCCGATGCCGTTTCTTTTGCAGTTATAACCGTATTAATTCCCACAGTGATGGCCGCACTCATGGGTATGTTCCCCACAACTACCGCCCTCATGTCCGTGACCGTGATGTGCGCAGACTGTATCCGGGTCATAATTCAGGCTTCCGGCCAAAAATGCTTCCACCTGTGCATCCGCATCCCCGCATGCTCCCGGATAAAGCTGGATCCCCGCCTCCGCCAGTGCATTCCTTGCACCACCGCCGATGCCTCCGCAGATGAGTACCTGTGCACCACACTGGTTCAGAAATCCTGCCAGCGCTCCGTGGCCGCTGCCATTGGTATCAATCACCTCAGATGCCACGATCTTTCCATCCTCCACCTCATATACCTTGAACTGTTCTGTGTGTCCAAAATGCTGAAATACCTCTCCATTGTCATATGTCACTGCAATCTTCATGTTTGAATCTCCTCTCCTGATTGATGAAACGCATCTGTTCTGCCGCCGGTCATCCTGCCCGCAGATCCTATAGCTTCCGCCGCTGATCTCCAGAGAAGACGCCTCCACCAAAAAACGTGCCAGTTTCTTCCTGGCCTCTGCATAGACTGCCTGCACCGTAGCTCTTCCTACTTCCATCTGCGCCGCACATTCTTCCTGGGTATACCCCAAATGATCGATCAGCCGGATCGTCTCATACTCATCAACCGTCATCCGAATCCGATGCGCAGGTCCGCCACCCTCACCGGGCACAAACAACCCGCACCCCGGCAGCCTGCAGATCCTCTTTTCCTTACTCGGCCTGGACATCTCCCCACCTCCCAACAACACTCCGCCTTCTCAATGCGTTTTTTATTAACATATGCCCATTATATCACATTATTAACATATGTCAACTATATTTACATATGATTCGCCCTCCTCAATATCTCATACACATCCCCCTGATGCAATTCCTTAAACTTCGCCACACAAAACGTATCCTTCCCCGTCGCCCTTTCAGCCATATCCACCAACGCATCCTCCGCCAGCACTCCCGCATCCAGTTCTCCCAGACACACAGGCATATTCAAACTTTTAAAATATCCCACAGTCCTCCTGATCCCCTCTTTAGCCGCCTCCACATCATCATCCTCCTGCACGCCCCACACCTTTCTGGCATACTGAGCAAACCGTGCAGGTTCTTCCATATACACATACTCTGCCCATGCCTCCCAGACAGCAGACAGACTGGCCCCATGAGCCACATCATATTTTGCACTGAGCTCATGTCCTATTTTATGAGGTGCGAAATCCTTTTCTGCCCCAAGTCCTGTGATCCCATTATGGGACAGGCTGCTGCACCACATCAGCTCACTCATAGCCTCATAATCCGTCTGGTCCTCCCAGGCCTTTCTTCCATTTTCAATCACAGTCCTCAGAAGTGCTTCCGCAATCTCATCTGTCATCCGGTTTCCCTTTGTGTGGGTAAAATACCGGTCCAGCGTATGCATCATAATATCCACAATACCGCATGTCACCTGATATTTCGGCAGCGTGTATGTAATCTCCGGGTTCATAATAGCAAATTTCACCCTGTTAAAATCCGTGCTAAGTCCCTGCTTCCTTCCAATCGCTTCATTCGTCAGCACCGCGGAGTCACTCATCTCGCTGCCTGCTGCCGCAATGGTCAGGACAACCCCCACCGGAAGACTTTTTATAAGCGGCACCTTCTGCGTCCAGATATCCCAAAGTGCAGTTCCCGGATTTGCTGCTCCGTGCGCAATACCTTTTGCCGTATCAATGGAACTTCCCCCACCCACAGCCAAAATAAAATCCGCTCCAAAAGTAACCGCAGCCTCCACGCCAGCCTCCGCAAAAGACAGTCTGGGGTTTGGCTTAACCCCGCCCCACTCTTTGAAGGCGATCCCCGCATCCGCAAGTTCCTGCTCAATGTTGCCCAACAGACCACTTTTTTTCACACTGCCGCTCCCATAGACAAGAAGCACTCTGCTGCCGCCCCACTTCCTTACTTCCGCTGCAGTCTTCTTCTCCGCATCTTTTCCAAACACCACTTCTGTAGGCGCATAATAAATAAATTCCTGCATATCATTTACTCTCCTTTTTAGCATTTACAGACAGCTGTCTGTCTTTTCTCCAGTATACTTTATTTTCTGATCCATTTCCACGAAAAAGATATGGTCATGGCCTAATAATTCAGGAAATCTCTTGTCATCCCCCCGCATAGAATGATAAAATAGATATCAGTTACTAATTAAATTATTCTGACTGAAATAGAGGAGGTTTTTACACAATGGAATACCGTAAATTTGAAAATCTGGGCGTATCCCCATCCCTTCTGGGCTTTGGATGTATGCGCTTTCCGCAGACAGCAGACGGAAATATCGACGAGGCTGAAGCCGAGAGCATGCTGGACCGTGCACTGAAGGCCGGAGTCACATACATAGATACCGCCTATCCGTACCACAACGGGGACAGTGAACCATTTGTGGGCAGAGTCCTGAAAAAATATGACCGCAAAAGTTTCTATCTGGCAACCAAGCTGCCTGTATGGAATGTGAAAACCCTGGATGACGCAAAACGTATTTTCCAGGAACAGCTTGACCGTCTGGAAGTGGATTACGTGGATTTCTATCTGCTTCACTGCCTGGATAAGGAAAAATGGCAGAACGTTCTGGACCTGGGCATCATTCCCTATATGGAAGAAATGAAAAAAGAAGGAAAGATTAAATTCTTCGGTTTCTCCTTCCACGATGATTTTGAAACTTTTAAAACCATAGCCACTTACCGCAAATGGGATTTCTGCCAGATTCAGTACAACTATGTTGACACAGATATCCAGGCCGGAGACAAAGGCTATGAACTGACAGAGGAACTGGGCATTCCGCTGGTGATCATGGAGCCGGTCAAAGGCGGTTCTCTTGCCACTTTGCCGGACGCAGTGACAGAGCCCTTCAAAGATTACAAACCAAACGCCAGTATTTCCTCCTGGGCGCTCCGCTGGGTGGCCAGCAAACCCAATGTCAAAGTCGTATTAAGCGGTATGACTACAATGGAGCAGGTGGAAGACAATCTGAACACCTTTGAGAACTTTACACCTCTCAATCTGAAAGAGAAGGAAATTGTAGCTGATGTGGCTTCTGCCATCAAACAGCGGACGAAAAACGGCTGCACCGGATGCGCTTACTGTATGCCATGTCCTTTTGGTGTCAATATTCCACAGAATTTCCGCATCTGGAATGACCTGTCCATGTATGAAAATAAGGAGCAGGCAAAACGTGCCTACTTTAATGACCTGGCAGAGGATGCCCGTGCTGACCAGTGCCAGAAATGCGGCAAATGCGAGGAGGTCTGTCCCCAGGCAATGTCCATCAGGGATGATTTGGAACGCGTAAAAGAAACCATGGAGAAACTCTGATCTTCCGTATATTGTTCTCCTGATTTCCATATACTGTAAACGCCGGAGTGACCGCAAAGATACAGAACCGTTACACACCGGAAAGGTATAAAGGAGCATTGACACATGAAGGAAAAATTATCTTCCAAAACTTTAAAACATGCTGCCATCGCAGGAGCAGGTGTCTGCGTGGGGGCATCTTATGTACTCACCAGTTTTCTGCGCCGCTTTGCTCTCTCCCGCACATTTCCCATGTACCGGAACGAGCGAAAAAACACAGACAAGCCTGATCCCTTAGGTGATTTTCTCCGTCCCGGCAAGGAATGGATCAAAAAAGAGGCCTCCCCGGTGACACTCATTAACCGGGACGGTATGAAGCTGAACGGGCTTTTTCTTCCATCCATACAGGCGGGAAGCACACGCTATGTGATCCTCTGTCACGGTTACCGCAACAACTGCTGCGAACTGGGCGTATACGCCAGACATTTCTGGCACAGGGGATATTCTGTCCTTCTGCCGGACGCCAGAGGCCACGGGGACAGCGAGGGCAAATACATTGGCATGGGATGGCAGGAAAGAAAAGATGTGCTGGAATGGGTTGATTTTCTCCGCCAGAAAGACCCGAAATCCCAGATTGTCCTGATGGGTATTTCCATGGGTGCTGCCACAGTCATGATGACTTCCGGCGAAAATCTGCCGTCTAATGTGAAAGCCATTATTGAAGACTGTGGATATACCAGTGTCTGGGAAGAATTCAGCGTGCAGATCCGTAATTATTTCCATCTGCCGGCCTTCCCTTTTTTGTACCTGTCCTCCCTGGCTTCCAGGATCCGTTACGGTTTCTCCTTCAAGGAAGCCAGCGCCATACGGCAGGTGGCAAAATGCAACCGCCCCATTCTCTTTATACACGGGTCAAAGGATGCGTTTGTTCCGTTCTACATGCTGAACAAGCTGTATCATGCAGCCAAATGTGAAAAAGAAAAACTGGTTATAGACGGCGCGGGCCACGCACTTTCCTGTGCCACTGACCCCAAACTGTATTTCCGCACGGTAGACCGTTTTCTGGACAAATACATCATATAAGGTAAGGAAATAAGCAGAAATGCTGCCGCACAGCGTCAAAAAACACTGTACGGCAGCATTTCATTTTGTAAATAAACAAGCGTGTACGATTCTCAGCACGCTGTCAGCACTTCTGTAACTGCGCAAAGCAGCGCCTCATCCAGTTCCATGGCAAAGAGTGCGGGAACCGCCTTCTCACCAAGCTCCTCCACGGTTTTCAGCACAGCTTCCTTCAAGTCATAAGCGATCTGTGCACGCTCCAGGATCTCATATACAAATTGGTTCATATGATTTTCAGCCGTTAAAAGCCCTTCTTCAAACTGCACCTCAAGTGCACTGGTCACCGGAATTTCCGCTGTCCGGACAGTGAGGGTACATGCAGCGGCATCATAAGACTGCTCTGCTGCCACGTTTAGTCCCTCGGCCTGCACTTTGACAGTGGTATTCTCCACCCCTCTGAAATGCAGAGTCCATGTTCTTTTTTCCGGCAGTACGGAAATATTCCCCTGGGCAGCAGAGACGAAAAAGCCTTCCTTGTTCTTCAGTGTCAATTTCGTGCAGACCCAGTTTTCATCTGCATCCTCCAGGGAATCTCCCTCATCCTCCCAGAGAGTAAAACAGTTGTCAGCTCCCGGAAAAACGTAAATCTCCATTTTTTCAGGATTGCTCAGGTCATTCATCTGCTCCGGCAGCTCCTGCATAGGTACAATGGCTCCTGCACGGGCAAACACAGGCATCTCCTCCACACTTCTCCAGACGGAAAGAAGACGTCCGCCTTCATACCGGCGTCCTGTAAAGAAATCAAACCAGGTGCCTTTTGGAAGCCATGCCTTTGCACATCCCATACAGGTACAGGGATCAGCAGGGTCTGTAATGGGCGCTGCGATCAGCTCTGTCCCGAAATAATATTCATTAGGCACATCATAGGTTTCCTCCCGCTCCGGCTCCAGCCAGTACATAGGGCGCACCAGAGGCTGCCCGTCCCTGCTGGCATAGCGGTTCATGGTGTACAGATACGGCACCATTTTATGGCGCAGACGCAGGAACTCTTCCATAACACTCTGGGTTATCTTATTATATTTCCATGGTTCCTTTCCGTTGAAAGGATTATCTGTGCTGTGCAGACGGTTTAAAGGTGAAAAGACACCTAACTGCACCCATCTGGCTGTCATCTCATCATCCCGGACACCGTGCATATGGCCTCCGATATCATGGCTCCACCATCCGTATCCCGCATTGCTGGCAGTGGCCGTAAAATAGGGCTGAAATCTAAGGCTGTCCCAAGTGATCACCGTATCCCCTGAAAATCCAATGGGGTATCTGTGACTTCCGATTCCGGCATATCTGGAAAAGGTAAGACGCCGCTTTCCTCTCCTGGCACTGTCCAGATAATGAAAATGGTTCAGCATCCACAGCGGGTCTAATCCCGGAATCTTTGTGACAGTTCCCTGCTGCCAATCCAGCCACCAAAAATCCACGCCATCATCCTCCAGAGGATGATGCAGTTCTTCAAAATACACCTCCAGGAAATGCCTGTCCGTCACATCAAACTGCACCGGTTCCCCGCTGTCCGGATTTATTCCCATACGTTTTGCCACCCGCTCGTAGGCCTCCTCATAGGCGCGGACCCCGTCTGCGGGATGCACATTCAGCGTGATCTTCATATTTCTGCCGTGCAGCCAGTCCATAAACTCTCCTGGGTCCGGAAAAAAATCACGGTTCCATGTATAACCCGTCCATCCGCTCCCGTATTTTGGGTCAATATCCACCAGATGCCAGTCCATATCCACCACTGCCACAGAAAACGGAATCCGCTCCTGCTCAAAGCGCTCCATCAGCTCCTTGTATTCCTTCTCCGTGTATCTGTGATAACGGCTCCACCAGTTTCCAAATACCCAGCGGGGAAGAAGTGGCGTCTTTCCGCAAAGATAATATAAATCTTTTATTGCCTCCTGATACCTGTGCCCGTAGCCAAAGAAATAAAAATCTATGCTGTCTTTCGGACGCACTTCCACCCATCCTTCCTCTGTAATGGCCATGCTGCTGCTGTCATCCACAATGGAAAATCCATTTCTTGACACTACGCCGCTCTCTAAGGGAATGGCGCCGTCCGCCTCATCAAGGGTACGAGCCGTTCCGCCCAAGTCCTTCACCGGGTCCCCGTAATGCCAGTTTGTCTCATTGGATCTTCCGCCGGTCACTTTAATGAACAGACCGTTTGCTGCAAACTCCCTCTTGTTGTATGTCATCTCCAGGGCACTGGTAAAAAGCTTCAGCTCCTCCGCTGTCTCTGATACTTTGAAAGCAGGTACCGGAAAATCCCGGTTCAGGACTGTCTGGGTAGCCCTATCCTCAAAAACACCCTCTCTGCTGTATTCCAGACGCAAAAGGGATTCTGTCAAAACCGTTATTCTGTAATTTTTTCCCTGAATCATACTTTCCTTTGCCGCCATTGGCCTTGCATCCAGCTTCTCATTCATTCCGTTCATGTCTGTACCTCTCCTGTTTGTAATTAATTTTTCTCCGAAGCCTTGCCTTCGCTTTCTTTTATTGTAATTGTTTTGTATAATACCCGCAAAGGTTTTTTAAGAAAACCTCTCATTTTTATGCAATATTATTATTTTTACTATTTTATCCTGTCGATATCTTCTAATTGACATTAGTTTCTGATTCTGGTATGATGTAAGCTGCTGATTGTGTATAAGAGGGTGCCGCGATAAGCATTTACATCGCTTATGCGGCGCCTATTTTTGATGACCGCAAGCGGTCCTATTTTTGAAGGATTCGGGGCAGTCCCCCGACAGAAAGGATTTTTATTTTATATGGAAACAATGAAATTTGAAGAATTGGGATTATTTCCTGAAATTGAAAAAGCAGTGAGTTACATGGGATTTGAGGAGGCCTCCCCCATTCAGGCCAAAGCAATTCCTGCTATGATAAGCGGTCGTGACATTATCGGCCAGGCACAGACCGGAACAGGAAAAACCGCAGCTTTTGGTATCCCTCTTTTGCAGAAGATAGATATTAAGAACAAAAAACTTCAGGCCATTGTACTCTGCCCCACAAGAGAACTGGCCATACAGGTAGCGGACGAAATCCGTAACCTGGCAAAATACCTGCACGGCATCAAGGTGCTCCCCATCTATGGCGGCCAGGATATTGTAAAACAGATTCGTTCCCTGAAAAGCGGAACACAGTTGATCATCGGCACACCGGGCCGTGTCATGGATCATATGCGCAGAAAGACCCTGAAAATGGATGACGTTCACACAGTTGTCTTGGATGAGGCGGATGAAATGCTCAACATGGGATTCCGTGAAGATATTGAAACTATTTTAAGCGGTGTTCCGGAGGAACGTCAGACCGTTCTCTTCTCTGCCACCATGCCGAAGCCTATCCTGGAGATCACCAAAAAGTTCCAGAAAGATGCGGAAGTCATCAAGGTGACAAAAAAAGAGCTGACCGTTCCCAATATTGAACAGTTCTACTATGACGTAAAACCTAAGAATAAAGAGGAAGTGCTCTCCCGTCTTCTGGACCTCTACTCCCCGAGACTCTCCGTAGTGTTCTGCAACACCAAAAAACAGGTGGATCTTCTGGTCAATGCCCTGATCGGCAGAGGTTATTTTGCCGCAGGCCTGCACGGAGATATGAAGCAGGCACAGCGTGACCGGGTAATGCAGAGCTTCCGAAAAGGAAGGACCGACATCCTGGTTGCCACAGATGTGGCTGCCCGCGGCATTGATGTGGATGACATTGAGGCTGTATTTAACTACGACCTTCCCCAGGATGACGAGTATTATGTGCACCGTATCGGACGTACGGGACGTGCGGGAAGAGAGGGCCGTGCCTTCACATTTGCCAGCGGAAGGGAACTCTACAAATTAAAAGAGATCCAGCGCTACTGCAAGACTAAAATCTATGCCCAGAAAGTGCCTTCTTTAAATGATGTGGCCAACACCAAGATGGAAAACATTCTGGAAAACGTGGATTCTGTCATTGAAAGGGAAAACCTTTCTCTTATGATCGACGCTATTGATGAAAAGGTCAACAATTCTGACTATACCACCTTAGACCTGGCTGCTGCCCTGCTGAAAATGTATATGGGTATGGTTCAGGAGGAGCCGGATGAGGAAGTGGTTGATTTCGGTGACACCGGTGCGGAGGAACCCGGAATGGTACGCCTCTTTATCAATATCGGTAAAAAACAGCGTGTCCGCCCCGGTGACATCCTGGGTGCCATTGCCGGAGAAAGCGGAATGCCGGGAAAACTTATCGGAAGCATTGACATGTTTGATAAATACACCTTTGTAGAAGTTCCGAGAGAATACGCTAAAGATGTGCTGAATGCCATGAAGACCGCTAAGATCAAAGGCAACACCATAGCCATTGAACCTGCCAATCAGAGGTAATGAACGCTAATACTGTGGTTTGCAGGCTCCCAAAGAGACTATACAACCACCTGTTCTTATGATAAAATATCTGTATATCCTGAATCAAATAAGGGGATACAGATATTTTTTTATGCCGAAATACAGCATATACATGCTGCGGCTGATAAGGGGGAACACCAATGAAGAAAAAGATCATAACTCTGATACTGGCAGCACTTCTGGCTTCTTCAATGCTTTTTTCTGTGAGCGGCTGCGGCAGCGAAAAAGACAAAGAGGCTTCTGCTGAGACAGAAACATCCGCGGAAACCCAAAAAGATACCGGGAACCGTGATGCAGAAAATAATTCCGGCAGCAAAAAAAGCACAACAAAGATACTGGACGGAAAAGGTATTTCTCTGAATAACGATCCAATATCTGCACCTGCGGATTCCAGCCAGGAGGAAGCAGCTCCTGTGGAGACGCCTGAGACAGAAGTTCCGGACAATACGCAGGAAAACAATACTTCTGAGATTCCTGATCCTCTGACAGGCACAGAGGAACGCCGTGACCTGAGCACAGAGGAACTGGACTATTTTTCCTCCTTCGTAAGCGACATGGAAAATTATGGATTTCTCTGCTCCTCTTACAGCATTCCCCAGGAAGTGGATTTGGATCAGGTATTGTACACTGGTGCAGGTATGGATTTTGAACCGCTGACCTTTGAGGAGAGCGCGGCACTTCAGGCCGCAAGCGGACAGCCGTTTATGACAGACGTGATCCATCTGACTTCACAGCAGATTGAGGAGTTCCTGCAGCGCAAGCTGGGTATCAGCTTGGGAGAAATCCGTAAGTTTAACTGGACTTATCTGGAGCAGTTCGACAGCTACTATGTGGAGCACGGGGATACCAACCGCGTGACCTTTATCTGTACCGGCGGCTGGACAGAGGATGGCATGTATTACCTTGACTGTCAATCCTCAGATGGAGCCATGCACACTGCACTGACGCTTGAAAAAAGCGGTGACACCTATCTGTTCCGCTCTAATATTCTGCAATAATATATCCGCTGCAAAAAAGAGCTGCCGTACGGATAGTCATGGAATCTGCTTCCTGACACTCCGTACAGCAGCTTTCTGCCTGTCCGGCAGACTTATAGCCTAAGTTACTAATCTACCACTTCAATACTTTCAATGACCGGCTGGTTTTCAGGGGCTACACTTCCATTGCTGTCCTCTGTTTTAACATCATCGCAGATTTTGTCCACGATCTCCATCCCTTCTGTCACATGGCCGAACGCGGCGTACTCTTTATCCAGATGTGCAGATGTTTCCTGCACGATAAAAAATTGTGAACTGGCACTATCCTTATCGCTGGAACGGGCCATGGAAATGGTCCCTCTTGTATGTTTTAAAGGATTCTCCACTCCGTTTTTGGCAAATTCACCTTTAACAGTCTTTTCCGAACCGCCGGTACCGTCGCCGTTTGGGTCACCACCCTGGATCATGAAGCCTTTTATCACCCGGTGAAAGGTTAATCCATCATAAAATCCATCCTTTGCCAGATTGATAAAATTCTCCACTGTTAACGGCGCCGCCTGGCTGTCCAGTTCCACAGAGATAGTTCCGTAGTCCTTCACTTTAATTTTCACATGATGCAGGTCCTCCGGGGAAGCCTGACTGACCTGCTCCTCCTCCTGCTGTTGTCCTCCGCAGCCTGTCAGTAAAACAGACAATGCTAACGTCACTGCCGCCAGTAAATAATTCCATTTCTTCATATCTCTCATGCCTTTCCTGTTTTTCTCTGTTCTGCCCGGAAAGTTATACACTCCGGCCGCGTTGTCAGTATATCATATTTTCTGTCTAAGGAAAAGGCTGGGTGTTATATTATCGTAACAGTTCAGCCTTCCTCTGTCCCACGAGGTGTTGCTTTCAATTGCAAGGCAATCCCGAGGCAGCCACGCGCCAGATTGCGGTTTATGCAGTCTATGTGCATGCTTTTGTTGCTATGATGCCGGAAGGCTGAATAGTAACATATTATCTCAGTCCCACATAGATATGCACTTCCGCGTTCTCCACATCCTGATTCCTGTATTCTTCAAAGTCAGCGCCAAAAGCCCTGTCCAGGTCCATACTCCACAGTTCCTGCCAAAATGCTGCCACTGCCCTCTGCATATGGCCTTTTACCACAAACCTGGCGTATCTCCCGGCCGGGATCTGCCTCTTTTCCATTCCCTCAGGAACATGGTCTCCTTCTCTTGTCTCACATCCCACAGTGAAGGCATAGTCATCCGAAATGCCGCCCGCATAGTCGGAATAAATCCCAAGAGGCATCCCGCTTCTCTTGTCCGGTACCCCCTCATAAATACCCCGGGTAAAAAACTTCTCCCAAAGCCCTCCGATCACTGCTCCCACATCAGGCGCCTGATTATTTGTACGGATGCTGATACCAATTACAGTTTTCTCTTCTAATTCCACAATTTCATATTCCATTTATAACAGCCCTCATCTCTTCATTTTTCCCGTATCCGTTCAAAACCATTTCCATCCCGGAGCCGTTTCAGGATCTTGCCGCGTACCCGGCAGCCGCCGCCATAAAAAACATTCCGGGGAAATGGCTGTGAATCCGTCACGGGTTAAGGCTACTATAACAAAGGAATCATGACAACTGCCTGTCATGATTCCTCCGGCATATGAATCTCTTTTTTATAACGTCTCTGCATTCTGTCCAGCATCCCGGCCAATTCCTCCCGTATCTCTTGGGGTTCCAGAAGCTCTATCTGTTCCCCGAAACTCAGAAGCCACCCAAATAAACTGTTCCTGTCTGCAAAGTCCCATTCAAACAGCAGATATCCGTCCTTCTGCTCTCTCAGACACGCAACCCCGTATTCCTCGATCAAGCGCCACTTTGCCTGGGGAGCACAGCGGACTTTCACATGGATGGACGCGGTATACATGCGTCTTGGGGAGCAGTCACAGTCCGGGATCTGCCTTTTTTCAAACTTCACACCCGTATCACAAAGTTTGTCCATACGGTTTAATTTGAACAAACGATAGTCCCCTCTCTGCCCGCAGTATCCCCACACATACCAGGAGGACCACTGGAATATCAGCAGATAGGGCTCTATCTCCCGCTCTCCCTCCCCTTTTGGAGAATAATAGCGGAAGGTTATCAGACGGCAGGCCTCAATGGCATTTTGGATCAGTTCTATCTTGGGTGCCAGGGAAGATTTATACCAGGAGGACAGATCAATCCTGATATGGTCATTGCTGGTCAACACCTCCTGGCTTCCCACAGACAGCTTTTCCATGAGAAGCTGGTACCGGTTAGTCCCCGCCACACTGTCCAGGCTCCTAAGCCCCGCCAGAATAGACTGCATGTCCCCGGAGGTCAGAAGTGTTTTATCCAGACGGTATCCCTCCATAATGGAAATCCCGCCGTTTTGTCCCTGTGTGGTGACAAGAGGAATTCCCGCTTTGCAGATATCCTCCACATCACGGTTTATGGTCCGTCTGGAAACCTCAAATTTTTCTGCCAGATAAGGCGCAGTCACTTTATCCTGCTGCAGCAGAATGGAGAGTATGCCGATCAGCCTGTCTATTTTCATCTCTTTACCTCAGTTCCAACTTTTTATTTCCACAAAATATCTGCCTTTTTCCTGGGGGCAGTACGTCTGTACTTCACGTCCGGGTATCCCAGCAGCATACAGCAGGAGACCGTCTTTTCTCCTATCCCCAGCCATTCCTGTAAAACAGGGCTTTCCCTGATGACGCGCATCATATAACCACTGTAGAGGGCTCCCAGGCCTTTTGCTGCTGCCATGTTCTCTATATTGGCTGCCGCAAGCCCTCCGTCCAGGGGATTTTCGGAGGCAATGACTAAGAATACAGGGGTGTTGAAAAAGAATGTATCCTTCTCCTTGTCCCTTTCCCATAATTTATAGAAATAGGAAAATGCCCTGGCATAGTCAGGTCCCGTCTCCCTCAGAGACTGGATGATCCCCGGCATTTCCTGCCAGACAAGATTCTTAAATTCCGAAAGCTGCTCCCTTACCACCACGAAGGTACAGTCCTGCATATTTTTGGCTGTGGCAGTGTAGCGTCCTGCTTCCAAAATTTTTCCTATCACGTCCCTGTCCGGAACTTCCTTCTTAAAGTTACGGACACTCCTGCGAAATTTTACAGCCCTTAAAAAGTGCTCCGGACAGACAGAAAACTCCCCTTCCCGGTACGCCTCCACATCCTCCATGTCAAATTCCGGTATAGATACTGCATCTACCGGACAGACTGCAACACAGTGCCCGCACTGGATACAGGAACGGTAAGCCTCTGCCTTTCCCTCTTCCAAACGGATGGCACTGCCTGGGCAGTCCTTCACACATGCCCCACATCCCACACAAATCTCCTGATCAATAATTACCATAGCGCAATCCTCCTTTTCTTTTTTGCTTTTTTATACATACCTACCTTTGCGTTCTATCCGGACAGAGCCCCCACTGCTAATGCTGCATATTTTGTCAGCCTGGAAGGTAAAGAAGAATTACTGTTCACAGTATACTAAAAACGCAGCTCTTTGCACAGTAACGCGCTTCGCGATGCACAGTTCTGCCCTATAGGGTACAAAATGCAATTTATTGCATTTTGGCGCCAGCTAACTCGGGATTTTACTACGCATCGCAAAGCATCCCTTTGGGAAACACCTCCCGGTACAGTGGCCTGTGAACAGTAACAGGAAGATGACAGCATGGTTTCCGGCCGGATGTAGCACTAGCTATTGAAATAATATTCTGTTATAATGGGTGAAAACAGAAACGGAGGGATTTTTATGGAATTCGTTCTACTTTACTTGAAATACCCACTCCGCATGATGGGTGCCATTCTCTGCGGCGCCCTCATCGGATATGAACGGGAAAATCAGATGAAAATGGCTGGTATCCGCACACACTCCATTGTGTCCCTTGCCTCAGCACTCATGATGATCGTATCAAAATACGGTTTCTTTGATGTTCTGTCCTCCCATGTAAACCTGGACCCTTCCCGAATCGCCGCCGGTGTGGTCACTGCCATCGGCTTTCTGGGTGCAGGGGTCATCTTCACCCACAAAATGAACATCAGCGGCCTCACCACCTCGGCGGGGTTGTGGGCAACCGTGGGTGTAGGTATGGCTCTCGGTGCAGGCATGTATGTTCCCGGCATCACCGCCACAGTCATGATACTGCTTCTGCAGTTTTTCTTTCACCGGAATTTCCGGTGGCTGAAATCCTCCAGCATTGAACAGGTAACTCTT
The DNA here is from genome assembly GCA_002270465.1 of Blautia hominis. Lineage (GTDB taxonomy): Bacteria > Bacillota > Clostridia > Lachnospirales > Lachnospiraceae > Blautia > Blautia hominis. The sequence continues at coordinate 876,412 of NQOF01000003.1, read as the reverse complement.
GTCATGGAACAGGAGGATGACCTGCGCAGTATCCTGACTGATACCTTTCAGATGGATGAAGTAAAGATCACCAGTATGAAAGTAAAACGCCTGAAAGAAAACCAGGTGGAAGTGAAGCTCTTCGTCAAATTTCCGGACAGCTATGATATCTTCCATACCCTGGAGCTGCTCCGGAAAAACTCCAAAATCACTTCCATTGATCTATAGAAGATTTCCTTTTACGCGGCAGCTTTTAAATCATAATAAAACATGTACTGCTGCAGTATTCCGGCGTACCCTTTATATCTGTCATGGGGGAACCCTTCCGGATAGTGCGTTTCCAGAATTTTTTTCACGTGGGTATCCACTGGAAAGGCCTCTATATGATAAAGCCCGAAGAGACAGATACAGTCTGCCACTTTTTTGCCGATCCCATACTGCTTTACCAATTCTCTGTGGGCAGTCTCATAATCTGCTGCCCGCAGCATTTCCAGGTCAAGGCTGCCGTTTAAAACGGCCTGTGCTGTACGGAAAATGTATTTGTCCCTGTATCCAAGCCCCAGGGTGGAGAGCACTTCCATACCGGCACGCACCACCGCTTCCGGCTTGGGAAAAGCATAATATTTCACGCCATCCCCGGTGTACTGTTCTTCCCCTATGGTATGACACAACAACTCAATACTTTTTCTGATTCGTGATATATTGTTGTTTTGGGATACCAGAAAAGTCACAATCATTTCCCATAGATCCTGCCGCAGGATCCGTATCCCCCATCCTTCCCGTACGGCCTCCTGTAGATAGGCATCCTCTTCATCCACAGATTTTTTGATCGCTCCGTAGTCTGTGTGCAGATCCAGATAATCCTCCCAAGTTTCCTCAAATTCTTTCTCTGTACAGGAAAAGAAAAACAGGTCCCCCTTCTGTTCTATCTCCAAGTAATTTTCAAATGCCGAAACAGCATACACCCCTTCACTTTTTTGGACCATACGGAAACACTGCCCGGACTCTGCGATCTGTCTTAAATCCAAGTCTGCTATTTTTCTCTTTATCATCTGTTGTCTGCTGCCTCCCCCAGCCTCTCTCCCATTTTCACAATTGTCTCATAACCGTTTTGTGTATTCATAAGCAGCCTCCTGTCAAACGCCACTGCGTCCTTCTGAAACAACAGGATCACGGTGGAGCCGCCGAATTCAAAGCGTCCCTTCTCCTCCCCTTTTTTCACCTGGCATTCCTCGTGATAATTGGTGATCCGCCCCACCATGAGAGCACCAACCTCCATCATAAGCACCACCTGAAAGTGCCTGCTCTTAAGCAGGGAAAATTCCCTTATATTTTCTTTATAGACAGGGCACACTGCATTAGCTGCCGGGTTCACCGTGTGAAAGATACCGGGTATTCTGATATTGATGGATTTTAAGCCGTCATCCACATAGCAATAGCGGTGATAGTCATCCACAGTCAGACGGAAGATGCAGGCATATCCCCCCTGATACCTTCTGGCAATACGTCCTGAACGCAGCAGGGAATCCACAGTGTACTCTGTCCCCTTAATAGAAAAGCGTCTTTTCCCGTCAATGGGATAGACGCTCAGCTTTCCGTCACAGGGGCTGATCAGGGTATCTGCATCTCCCTCTATTGGCCGATATTCTTTTTTAATCTGTCTTGTAAAAAAATCATTGTAGGAAGCATATTCTTTATTCTCATATTGTTCAAGATTGATACCCTGCTGTTTCACAAATGGTCTTATGAAAATCTTAGAGCACCTGCTGTCCAGCAGCCAGCCCCCGGCCTTGGAAACCACAGGCCGGACCAGCACCTTTAAAGCCAGACGCCCTGTTCTGTGGGTATACATCCACTTTAAAAGTTTGTCCTGCCCCGAATCCTCTGTTGTAATACTGCCCTCTCTGTCTATGTATTTCATCCTGTCATCCTCCTATGTATTACAGCTTCCGCAGCCACGGAAGCCACGGCCACCCATGTCTGAATTCAATGCGGTATCTGGTCCTGAGCAGCATAATACACAGGGCTGCAGCCACCACTGCCACCAGAACTGCCAGTGTAGAGTTCTTAGGCTTTTTAAACCGGAAATTTACCACAAAGAGGGTTCCCACCACCAACAGTGCCAGATGCAGACATATAACGAACACAAAATCTGACACAAAAAACTGGATCATAAACACCAAGGGCAGCACCACAGCCATAGAAGTTATGGGAAGGCCTTTGTAATATTTCTCCCCCTCCTCGCTGACCAATGCCCCTTTCATTTCCATAACATTAAAGTAGGCAAGACGTATGACCGAGTTCACACAGTACAGGGCAATGATAACAAGTCCCACAGGCCCCCTCACACCCAAAAGATAACAGATCATAGCCGGAAACACGCCAAAACAGACCACGTCACACAGGGAATCAATCTGAATGCCAAAAGACTTCTCATCCTCTGTCCTGTTTTTCATGGATCTTGCTATTTTTCCGTCAAACATGTCACAAAGTCCTGACAAAGCCAGGCAGAATACTGCTATTTTAAATCTGCCGTGTATCGCCTGCGTCATTCCGAAAACGGAAGAAATCAAGCTTATATAAGTCAAGATCACTGAATAATTATAAAATCCTATCATCTTTTTCTGTCCCTCTTTTCTTTATCCTTTCCGGTGCTCCAACCAATCAGTCACTATACTGCCGATACCGGATGTTTTTTCCATTCTGCAGGGCCTTATAAGGCTTATAACAGCACAGCAAATGGCAAAACGAGCCGTTCCGGAAGTGTAAAGTATAATTCCGGCGTGATGGAGCATCTGTACGAACTGTTCAGGTATTGGCGCACAGAAGACATTCTGTCCACCGGAATTTATACGCCGGTGTCCAGGGCCTTTCGGCCAATGGTAAAATGCGCAGCCGCAGTCATACATGCGCTGAAAAGTAACTGCACGTAAAAAGCGATCCCCCTGCTCAAAACCATGCCGGGCAGCAGCAGGCCGCCCACAAAAATAGTTTTAAATATGATCAAAAACAGATTTTCACTGATTCCCATGCCTCCCGGCAATGGCAGCATATCCACAGAAACAGACACAACCGCCTGAAGCATGACCACATCGTAAATACTCGCTCCGTGAAGGCCAAAAGCCTTGTAAACAAACCATGTCACAAAAAACAAAGCAAATCTCTGCAGAAATGTGAGCAGCAGCACATGGACTATAACTTTTCCATGTCCTTTCAGGTAATCGGAAGTCACGGTATAATGATTCATGGACTCCTCCAATTTCCTGGTCCTCTCCTCCTTTTTCCTGAAAATCCGCACACGTTCCAGAATCACCAGACCCTTCATCATAATAAATTTGGCAAGCGAAGGGCATAAAACCAGAACTGACATGGCAATACAGCAGAATACATTCAGGATCACGCCCAAATAAAATACGGGAAGAATACCTTCCAGGTATTTATGTACAAAACCTCTCTGGAAAAATGCAACGAATAAGCCAATAAATACTAATACCGATTTATAGGTGATGGTAACGATCATCAGAACAATGGTTGCCACCGGAATGGGGATTTTATTTTTCCTCATATAATAAATCTGCATGGGCTGGCCGCCGCTGGCGGATGGTGTAATGCAGCTGAAAAAGAACCCGATACAGGAATATTGGAAACAAGTCCTCTTCTTTGTCCTGATATTCAATGTGCCCAGCATGTAATGAATAATGATGGATTCACCCCATATAAAAATGATCACCCCCCATACAGCGGGGAGAAGATACCAGGGATTCACCTTTACAATGGCTTTCAGCACAGCATGCAGGTCTTCTCCGTGGAAGACACTGTATATAGTTAAAATGAAAACGGCTGCCAGAAACAGACCATTTCCGATTTTTTTCTTCTTACTTGTCAAACTTCACTCTCTTTCCCACAGGCACTTTTTCTCCTGCTAAAAAACATTTCATATAATCTGTCAAACACCCTTTTAAAGGGTCTGTAAATATTCGTATGGAATGCAATGTAATAGGTAATTTCCGCTATGGCGATCCCTCCGAACACATCCACAATATAGTGCTGTTTGGTCACCTGGGTAGATACGCATACAAGAATGGCAAACAGGCAGGAAAAGACCCTGTACGCTTTGGGAACCGACTTCCTTCCGCGAATACCGATAAAACTAAACCAGCTTACCAGACAGTGGATGGAAGGAAAAAGATTCGTCGGTGCATCCATCTTATATACAGCCTGCAGTAAGCTCACCCAAATACCGTCCCCGTACAGCACAGGCCTCACATTGGTTGTGGGCAGCAATAAAAAAAACACACAGCAGACCAGTCTTGACATAATATCTGCCGCGGCAAAACGGACACAGTGTTCTTCACCCTGTTTCGCGATCAATATGTAATTGATGATCCAAAAAAGATAGCACCCCAGATATACCGATACGAATCCGGGAATCAGAGGCACTGCCCTGTCAACCGGCAGCGTCAGGTCATAATGCTTCCATTCATCGGCAATCCTGGAAATCCCAAAATATACGATACAATTCACCGTCACACAGGAAAGCAGCGGAAATACTGCGTATGAGGGTATCCATGCATTCTTTTTTTGTTTGTTGTGCATAGCTTTCCTCCTTAATACATCTAAAAGGTATTATAACAGATTTCAGCAAATAGTCTAATAAAATTATCTTAATAACAATATTTTACTGTTTTATGCAAATAAAGATAACAGAGCACCTGCCGTCTTTGTCTTCGGCAGATGCTCCGGTAGAATGTTATTCTGTTCTTGTGAAGAGTGACCAGTTTGGAGGTACATTATCCTCGCAGAGAGTGACAAAATTGGATAAACACAATCAAAGCATATATCGCAATTTCAATCCACACTCTCCTCGCATAGAGTGACAACCTTTTCTGCAAGGTATGAAGAGACAGAGCCAATTTCAATCCACACTCTCCTCGCAGAGAGTGACTAGTAAGGTATGCGGGATATGCCGAGGAGTGGCATTTCAATCCACACTCTCCTCGCAGAGAGTGACAATACCAGTCTGGGCTTAACAGCAGCTTTCTTGTATTTCAATCCACACTCTCCTCGCAGAGAGTGACTCGTGGCATTCAGATCCACTAAGTATTCATCCGCATTTCAATCCACACTCTCCTCGCAGAGAGTGACAGCAAAATTCCACAAAAACCATATACAGTTTTTATGAATTTCGCATAAATATAATAAGTTTTATATATCTACCATTTTATTTTACCACAAAGTACCCCCTTTTTCCATCAAAAAATAGGTGCGAATCCCCCCTGTATTTTATGTTCGCTAGGCATTCGCACCTGATATCTACATTGAAAAATCCCCTGTATCTATATACAGAGGATTCTTCCTGTTATACAAAACTTTTTCATGGAAGATAAAGGCATTCTCCCTTTCTCCCGGCAGTTGTGAATGTGACCAACTGCCAGGATGTTTCAACATAATAGCGTAGTTTCTATTTTTGTTCCCGATTATGCCCTTTTTCTCTTCTTTAAAATGCTGAGCACACACGCTAATATAGCAATCAGTGCAAGTGCTCCAACTCCTGCAAACATGCCAATTGGCGTTTCGTCTCCGGTTTTTGCAGAAGAGGTTCCTTTTTGGCTTCCTCCACTGGTGGATGGTTTTTTGACAGTGCTTCCAGTGCCGTTGTTTTTGTTGTCTGACGGTGCTTTCGGTTTTTCATTTGGTCCGGCAGGGACTTTTTCCAGCTGGCCCATTGCTGTTTCCAAAGCTGCTGCTGCTGCATTAATCCGCTCCTGTGTAGCTTTGGTGCTCTCATAGATGTTTGATGCATCGTCAAAGGCTTTCTGGAATTTCTCCCATGTTGTTCCTGTGTAATCATCTTTCTTCAACTGGGAAGCCTTATCTAAAAGTGCTTTCAAAGCAGATTTATCAGTCTTTTCATCTGTTTCGGCCGGATGTTTTTTCAGCTCTGCCATTGCCTCTGCAAGGGCGGTAACCTCTTTATTTACCTCCTCCTGAGATGCATCTTTGTTGTCGTAAACAGCCTTGGCTTTGTTGAGTGCATCTGTAAATGCAGCCCATGCCTGTTCTGTGTAATCCTCTTTTTTCAGCTGCTCTGCCTGCCCAAGAACCACTTTCAGCGCGTCCTTATCGACTGTGTTCACTTCTTTTTGTGTAAGACCTTCATATGCATCCGATAAAGCCAGCTCTGCTGTGTCTATTTCTTCCTCTGTAAGACCTTCTTTGCCCTGCAGGCCCTTTGCTGCTGCAAGTGCGTTTGCATAGGCTGTCCAGCTTTCTTCTGTATAAGTTTCCTGAGAAGAGATATCTGCTTCATACTTTTCAATCATTTCTGCCAGTTTCGATTCTAACGTCACCAGTTTTCCCTGCGCAAGTTTCAATGCCGCCAATGCACTGTCGACATCCAGCTGTGACGCCTCATCCTTGTCACGAGCACTTATAGCTTCTGCCAATGCCGCTGCGTAAGGCGTCCAGGAATCTAAAGTATACAGCCCAGCTTCTTCTTCTGAAGGTGCATTCTCAATTACCTCAATAAGTTCTGCCTTGTTAACAACATGGTCTGGTTTTTCTGTCAGTCCTGTCCTTGCTGCTGCAAGATCAGCAACAGCTGCATTCACAGCGTCCTCATCGTTAGAACCGATCAATGCTTTGGCTGCTGACAAAGCTGCCTCATATTCTGCCCAGCTCTCTTCTGTATAACTATCCTTGCTGCTCTCCGGAATCTCATTTTCTGCAATACCGGATTCCAGCACAGACTGGATAGTAACTAATTTCTCTTTTCCGGATGTAAATGCGGATCGCAGCGCTTTCAGTGCCTTATCCACATCCTCTTTTAATGCCGCCTTATTATCCAGCACTCCCTGTGCATCTTCTTTAGCCTGTGCTGTTTCTGCCTCGTATTCACTCCAGGACGCAGCCGTATATATGGAATTCTGGAATTCATTTACTTCGTCAACCAGTTCCTGAAGCACTTTCTTGTCAACTGTGCTTTCCAGGGCTTCAATCGCAGTCATCAAAGCTTTAACAGCCTTGTCTATGGCTTTCTGGTCTGCTTCTTCCATTCCCTGCGCATTCTTTGCTTCTTCCAGAGCGATTGAAAGAGCTTCCCAGGTTTCCGCTGAATAGTTCTCTTCCTTCAAAACACTGGCTGCCTCGATCAATGTGTCCAGCTTATCTGTATTTACCGCAGCATCGTCATGTGTCACTGCGATCCAGCTGAGCACAGGGTCAGGATTTCCGGTTTTGCTGATGGTAACTGTGATCTTACCTGCATTTTCTTCTGTCACGGTAAATGTCTGGTTAACCTGAAGGTCTGTACTTGAATTATAAACAGTAAAGTCCTTTTCTGCTATTTTCTCGTCTCCTGAGGTGATCGTCATCCTTGATGGTCTGCTTGTATTCCACCATTCCTGGAATCCGGCAGATAACGTGTAGGTACCCGGTTTAAGATCAAATGCATATTCAATATTTTTTCCGGAACCTGCCCACCAGCCATTTGAGAGATAGTCATCGCCGGAGTGATGTCCCAGATCATAGTTATCTTCATCCTGGGACTGCACAACACCGGTATAGCCGGCACCGTTTTCATCCGTGTAAGCGCTGTCCGGTACACTGTTCTTTAATCTGCCAAACAGATTTGCGTTTACTGTATCAAAGTATACGGATGTATCTGCACCGCTGTCAAAGAAGTAGATCAATTTAGGATTCACGATGCTGATATTATGTGTAAATTCCCTGTTTCCGTCAGTCAGGATTCCGGTCACTGTGGCAGTACCCAGTTTATCCTCAGCAAGATTGCCCAGATCCCATGTCACATCTTTCTCAGCAGTAGTGCTTCCAAAATCAACTGTGACTGTACTTGGCAGGGCTTCTGCAATCTCAGACACAGAGCTCACAACCGTGGGAAGGTCACTGACGATCTCAAAACTAGCCTTATTTTCCAGTTCATCCAAGGTCCAGTCCGCATAGTCTTTTAACTGGATCTGATCGCCCGGAAGGAATTCAACCGGCAGCCATACATATCTGGAATCACTTAAATCTCCGCCTGTGTCCGGATTGTACCAGCGGTCACCCATGTAAATAAATTTGCCGTTCTCTGCATCGACAGGGAATACGCAAGTGCTCTGGGTGTCAAAAGTCGTTCCCTTTGTATCGCCTACACATGGGTCACCCATCACGGTCCATGGTCCCAGAGGATGGTCTGCTACGGCATACTGGGCCTTATTTGGTGCCCATCCCGTACATCCTGAGTTGACAATATAATATTTTCCTTTGTATTTAAACATTGCTGGTGCTTCTCTTGACGCATTGATAAAGTTTCTCGTATAATCAGATGCTGTCAGTTCTTCTACATCTTTGCCTGTACCCTCCACGGCCTCTTTAGGATCTGCGATCAAGCCTGTATAAGACTCATTTAATTTTGCAATATAAGTTGTCAGGTTTCCATCTGATGAATAAATAACATATCCCTGTCCGTCGTCATCTTTAAACAGGTTCATATCACGTACTGCACCGCCCGCATGATCCCAACTGTGATCAGCATCTTTACTGTCATGCAGCTTATAGGTACCCAGCAGTTTAAAAGGTCCTGCAGGACTGTCACTGATGGCAATGCCGGCCCTTGCTTTGCCGTAATCAGCATCACTGGTAGGGGTACGTCCATCTGCATGGAACCACATTACATATTTTCCGGTTGCATCATTGTATAAAACTTTTGGCCGCTCAATAACGGTTCTGTCCTCAGCCAGATTCCAGTAAACCTCTTCCAGTTTACTGCTGTAGTTGTCCGTATCATCCGGGTCCTGGCCTTCATATTCGCCATACAGATTTTTGAAATATTCATCTGTCTCAAAGATAGAAAGGTCTGCTTTATACCCTTCCGTCTGGTCTTTATCATAGTCTTCCTCAGATACAGGAATACTTCTCAGCACAACACCTTCGTCTGTCCAGTTGTACAAATCTGAAGAGGTATACAAATGTACCCCTACAACCGGGCGGTAACCATTTGTTTTATCTTCCCCGTACCAATAATACTTGGTTTCCCCGTTGATCGTGAACTGCTGAATCTGTCCGCCGTGTGCCTGGATCTTATTGCCGTTGTTGTCAAAAAGCTGTGCTCCGCTTGTACCTGTAATAGAAGAATAGGTATAAACTTCCTTCAGAGCATTGAATGATTCTTCCAGTTTGTTCAAAGCATCTTTGATCGCCTTCTGATCCGTTGAACTATTATCAACTAACATCTGGGCTTCCTGTACTGCTTTATCAAAAGCTCCTTTGGTTGATTCGGAATAGTTGTGACCGTCCATAGCTGACTGATAGGATGCGATCGTTTCTGTGATTCTGTCCGTTGTATATGCCGCAACGGCTTTGACGATGATATAATTGAGTACAGGGTCACCGTACTGGTTTGTACGTTTGGGACTGTGGACCATCACGTTCAGTTCTCCGTCTGTAACCTCTGTTTTGTAAGTTTTTTCAATCAACTGTGATTTTGTCAGGGTCAGATCGCTCTCAACGGTCTCCCCTTCCAGCTTGATATCTACATTTCTTGTATCCCATGGATTTTTAAATCCTAATGTCACAGCATAATCGCTATTTGCTCTGTCCGGGAGTTCAAATTTATATTTGAATCCACTGACATCTTTGACAAATGTGATGCCTGTATCTGCCATATAAATATAGCTGCCAGTAATATCCGCTGTGCTGCTGCCGCCGTTGACGATCCTTGAATTCTCATCATTTGGCTCGTAACCCCAGCTTAAACCTGTATCGGCATCTGCTGCATACTGCTGGTCAACATTGGACTGATATAAGCCACGGATATAGCTGTCCGGTACAACAGATGCATCTGGAGTACCACAGTTTACCAAATACAGTACATAATCGTTTGCCGCGATCTCTTCCTCTGTATATCCTGTGCCCAGCGCTTCCATAGTTTTTGTGATGGCTTTTGCACTGTCATCAATCTGCTCCTGTGTTGCGGAAGATTTCAGCGCAAGGTCTTTTCCTGCTTCTACTGCCTCATCCAGAACAGCCAGTTTTGATGCAGGGTACTGTCCTCTGTTCACTTCGGAGGCTGCCTTCAGCGCTGCTTTTAATTCATCTAAATTCAAGATTTTCTGAATCTGGATAAAAGAAAGCGCCGGGTCCGGCTGTCCGGATTGTTTTTCAATACTGAACGTTACATTTCCGGTATCCTCACACACCAAGTCAAACGTATCGGAATTCCACCAGTTTCCACCGTTCCATGTATTGGACGATCCAAGTTCATTTGTCCCGTTGTTTTGTGTTGCGGATATTGTCATCTTACGAGATTTATTACTATCCCGCCACCATTCTTTAAAGCCAAAGGTAACTTTATAGGTTCCTTCATCAAGGGGGACTGTGTACTTGATGGACTGACCGGATTTTGCATACCAGCCGGTATCATATTCATCGTTTACATCACCATTGTACTTCCCATACTCATCCAGATATCCCCATGAATCTTCTGTATATGCCTGATCTGCCTTTTCATTAAGAAGGTCCGCATACTGATCCATGGCCGCATATTTAGGTGATTCCGGGCTGTTGCAGTCAATAAAATAAATCATATTGGGTGCCACAACCTGTACCTTTGCTTTAGCTGGCAATGTTGTGCCTTCCACTGTACCTGTAACTTCTCCACTCTGGGTCAAATCCACATCCTCAAGATTCCATGTTACTTTCTTTTCTGTGGTATTGTTTTTATTGGTAACAGTCTCCACTGTTTTTGGCAGTACAGCCGGAACACCTTCTATGGTATATACATTTACATCCTCGATCTTAGTGATTTCTTCTGCTGTACTATCATAAGTGACACCATCAACAATATATGTAGTAATGGAGTTTGCTTTCAGTGTGGCTGTGATACTCTTTTTAGCCGTATCTGCGGTAATATCACCGTCTGAGGAAACGTCTGCCCAGTTTTCCCCCTCTGCCAGAGAACCGCTGGTACGAATGGCAGTCACATGGTCACCCATGGTACTGAAGCTGGACAGATCAAATTTCCATGTCTTGTCCTCGCCTGAAGTATTCACTGCTGCGACTACGACTTTTCCGCCTTCCGGGTCATATGCTGCCAGTGTATCGTCACTGGAACCAATGATCGTATAGCCAGGACGGATATATCTGGAAAGCTGTCCGTATGCATAATACTTTTTGGTAAGCAGGATATCTTCATTGTCATGGTCACCTATGGCAATGCCCCAGTAACCGCTGTTCATATTAACTCTCTTATACAACTCGTCCAAACTTGCATAATCAGCATCACTGCTGGTTTGGATCTCCTTGTCCACATGCATATCTATAGCATTCCAAAGAATCCATGCATTTGCGTTCAGTCCGTTTACGTCCTTCATCATGGCTTTTGCCAGGCCAAGGGCGGCACTCATTTCTCCTGCATTGGTTCCTTCTGTGTACGCACCGTCCACTTCTGACATCCACAGATTCTTTTCCTGATCTTCTGCCAGGGCTTTCAGCTCGGAACGTTTGGAACCGCCGTATGAATGGGTATCGATTCTTTGGATAATATTCTTTGCCTCATCAGAGAGCGCATTGTAGGAACTGATAGCTGTATCAATGCTTGTCTCATCTGTTCCTGAGATTATAATGTCAATCCCTTTTTTCTCCAGTTCTTCATTTAATGCCTCTATGATCTTTGACTGGGATTCTCCCTGGTCAAAATGACATCCTTCCTGCTTGTTGCTGTACGCTCCCCAATAGTTTGTATATGGCTCATTCATAGGTGTGGCACTCTGGAAGGTAATAACGCCCTCATTATTCCAATGTTCGATCACATCTGCCATATAAACCGCAAACGCATGATAGGAGTCCGCACGCAGATTATCCTTGCCGGAATCCACAGCGCCTGAACTGCAGCCGCTGTTTGTCATAAAATACGGCGGAGAGTTGGAGAAGGCTTCTGCTATGAAATCTTCACCGCTGGCTTCTGCTGCCGCTTTTAAAATGTTGAGCTGGTTTACATCTGCATCCCAGTCATAATTCCACGCATAGCCGCACGCCTCATCAGCTCTGTCATATTCCGTCTCATACCATGATAACTCATGCTTGTTGGTATCAATCTTTGTCACATCTTTCGCATATCCCGGAACTGCGGAATCAGAACGGGTAATATGTGGGCTGTGAAGATATTCTTCCCCCTCAGGCAATGTACCTTCCTCACCGGATTTGATCACTGCCATCTTTACAAAATCCAGTGTCCAGTCATTTTTTCCTGCAATGTTGATGGTGTTCTCTCCAGCCTTCAATACCACGTCCGGAATTGTCACAAGAAACAGCAGATTATTGTTTCCCGACGCGATCAGATTACTGTTGATGGTATCCGCGTCTATGATATGATCCTCACTGTCATTCACCCGGATAGCCACGTCCCTTTTGTTGCTGCCTGTCAGGGTCAATAACAGTTTTACCGTATATTTGCCTTCCTCTTTTGCATTGACTGTGTAGCGAAGATTATCTCCGTCACCCGGTTTATCTCCCAGCTTATTGATCCAGCCAATCGACTTAAAAGTCCCAACTTTATTTCCCTTTGTAATACCAAAATCAGCATCCGACACTGTATACTGCAGGTCCTTCATTGCTGCATTCTCACCAACTGCCATTTTACTTCCCGAATACTCCGGTGTATACCCTTCTGTTTCCAGATCGTAAAACTGTGCCTTTTCATTTACCGGCACTTCCGTGGGCACTCCCACATGGTCACCGCCGCCCACATTATAACGGCCAATGTTCATGTCCAGTCCCTTATCACTGAAGAACACTTCTGCCGCTTTATCTGTCATTGCATCACTGTAGCCAATGCGGTTTGCCCACCAGCAGAGCGACGTTCCCCATCCTTCAAATTCACCGAGACCGTCTTCATTGGTGTCATGGAAGGTGGATGCGAGACTGGGCTGAAGCTTAACTGTCCTGTCCAGTTCTGCCGCAGAAACCAGGCAAAGCCCGTTCATCGGTATGGACGTCAGGCAGAGTGCCACTGTGGATGCCGCAGCAATTCCTCTCTTAAAACCTTTCATTTTCTTTCCTCCTAATCTCCTTTTCGGTACTTTCCCAATTACTGTTGAGATGCATGTCCTGATCACAGCCATGCTGTTGCCTTTTATAATTATAAAGAAAAAAACAGCCAAGATATATCATATATCTTAGCTGTTAGTCACAAATCTTATTTCATTTTCCATTTTTTCCTATTTCCAAATTTCTTGCGGTATTCATTTGGACTTATACCCACAATCTGCTGAAACACTCTGGCAAAATGGCTTTGAGAACAGAAACCCAGATAAAATGCAATTTCCTGAACCCGATAATCCGAATATTTCAGGAGGTTCTCCCCTCTTCTGACCTTCTCCTGACGGATATAGCTGGTGATGGTCATTTTTTCCTGGGAACTGAACAGATGGGAGAGGTAGTCCGGATTCACCTGCATGTGCACTGCGATGTCTGACACCTGTATAGTATCGTGCAGGTGGTTGAAAATATAATCCTTGACCTGTCCGATCAGCGGATTCGTTCTAACATTCTGCTTTTCTCCTCCCCGGGTATTTTCCTCGTTTACAAGTCTGGCATAAAAATACTGGGACTCCCGCTTAAATGCCTCCACTTCCGGCACATTGTCAATTTCCTCCACCTGCTGTATAAAACTGTCCGCCATGGAAAATGATTTTTCTACGCTCATCCCTCCCCGGATCGCAGCTCTTGAGGCCAATGTAATATTACCCACCGCTACGTTTTTATGGGAGCGGAGAGGGTCTTTTGCAAGGATTCCGATCTCACCCTCATAGGTCTCTGAGATACTTCGTTTCAAAGCCTCTGTATCTCCTCTTTCAATGCTGTCCAGCTCTCTTAGCTCCTGCTCATAGGGATTGTGCAGCCCCGCATTCTCCTGCCTCATAAAAATATCCTGAGATATACGGTTCTGAATATTTACAGTCGCTGAATAGTATCGCTGATTCTTCTGCCAAAGTTCAGCGGATGTCAGTTCCTGTCCCGTCAGATGCCAGTGCAGCAGCAAAATCCCTGAGACAAATTTATCCAGCGGGCACACAGGAGGGACATATCCGCTCTTTCTTCCCAGTTTATATTCCCTGCGTAGCTGGAGCAGTGTTTCCTGAGTCAGACGTCCTATGGTTACAGGCCCGGCAATCATAATGTTTCCCTCTGCCATGCCGCTGTCAAACACCGCGAATACCAGAACCTTGTCTGTAAAGATAACCGGATGCTCTTTATTTTTCTTAGAAAATGCATTCTGCACCAATTCCGGGTTTTTTTCAAAAAGAATTGTCTCTATCTCTCTGCCGCCAAATTTTTGTATCATTTCATTCCGGTCAGTGAACATGTAAAATGGCGCATGCATCAAATTTACCATTTGTTCCAGGAAATACGGCTGAAACATTTTTTCTTCCCCCATTAAAACACCCCCGCACTTACATGCGGGGGTGCTTTCTGCTTGGACACAATACGCTTTCGCGTACATTTATTCTATTGGCAAAATAGATTATTTATTATTCAGCGCTGCCTGTGCTGCTGCAAGTCTTGCGATCGGCACACGGAACGGTGAGCAGGAAACGTAGTTCAGACCAACTTTGTGGCAGAATTCTACGGAAGACGGATCTCCGCCGTGCTCGCCGCAGATACCCATTTTCAGAGTCGGGTTTGTCTTACGTCCTTTTTCTGCAGCCATCTGTACTAACTGGCCTACACCTGTCTGATCCAGTTTTGCAAATGGGTCAGATTCGTAGATTTTGTTGCTGTAGTAGGAACCTAAGAATTTACCGGCATCATCACGGGAGAAACCGAATGTCATCTGTGTTAAGTCATTGGTACCGAAGGAGAAGAATTCTGCTTCTTCAGCGATCTCATCAGCTGTCAGAGCTGCACGAGGAATCTCGATCATGGTTCCTACATGGTAGTTGATGTATTCGCCTTTCTCTTTCATAACTTCCTCAGCTGTTGCAACAACAACATCTTTAACGAATTTCAGCTCTTTCTTCTCGCCTACTAACGGAATCATGATCTCCGGAACGATATCATATCCCATCTCTTCTTTTACTTCGATCGCAGCTTCGATCACGGCTCTTGTCTGCATCTTAGCAATTTCCGGATAGGTCACTGCCAGACGGCATCCACGATGTCCCATCATTGGGTTGAACTCGTGCAGGTCATCACATTTAGCCTGTACTTCTTCTGCTGTCAGACCCATATCTGCTGCCAGTGCTTTGATGTCTTCCGGATCTGTAGGAACGAACTCATGAAGCGGCGGATCTAAATAACGAACGGTCATCGGGCGTCCTCTCAGGGCTTTGTACATAGCCTTGAAGTCTGCTTTCTGGAAAGGAATCAGTTCATTCAGTGCTGCTTCTCTTGCTTCCACATTATCGGACAGGATCATCTTACGGATCTTCGGAATACGGTCCGGCTCAAAGAACATATGCTCTGTACGGCAAAGACCGATACCTTCTGCGCCCAGTTTTACTGCGTTTTCTGTATCAACCGGTGTATCTGCATTGGTACGAACCTGCAGTTTACGGAACTGGTCAGCCCATCTCATGATACGGCCGAAGTTTCCGCCTACAGAAGCTTCCTCTGTCTGGATATCACCTTTGTAGATTTTACCGGATGTACCATCCAGAGAGATGTAATCTCCTTCTTTGAATGTATATCCGCCTAATGTAAACCATTTCTCTTCTTCGTTGATCTTGATCTCTCCGCATCCGGATACACAGCATGTTCCCATACCACGTGCAACAACGGCTGCATGAGATGTCATACCGCCACGAACTGTCAGGATACCCTGAGCAGCGTGCATACCCTCGATATCTTCCGGAGATGTCTCCAGACGAACCAGGATAACTCTCTCGCCCGCTTCGTGAGCAGCTTTTGCTTCGTCAGCTGTGAAGTAAACTTTACCTGCTGCAGCACCAGGAGATGCCGGCAGAGCAGAACCGATCACTTCGCCTGCTTTTAATGCATCTGCATTGAAAGTAGGATGCAGCAACTGATCTAAGGATTTTGCTTCGATACGGCAAACAGCTTCTTCCGGTGTGATCATGCCTTCGTCAACCAGGTCGCAGGCGATCTGGATGGCTGCCGGAGCAGTTCTCTTACCGTTACGTGTCTGCAGGAAGTACAGTTTTCCTTCCTGGATGGTGAATTCCATATCCTGCATATCGCGGTAATGGTTTTCCAGTTTCATAGCCAGTTCCATGAACTGTCTGTAGCATTTCGGCAGATCTTCTGCCAGTTTGCTGATTGGCTGCGGTGTACGGACACCGGCAACAACGTCCTCACCCTGGGCATTGATCAGGTACTCACCATAGATACCTTTTTCACCTGTGGATGGGTTACGTGTAAATGCAACACCTGTACCGGATGTCTCACCCATGTTACCGAATACCATTGCCTGTACGTTAACGGCTGTTCCCCAGTCACCCGGGATGTCGTTCATACGGCGGTATACAATAGCACGCGGGTTGTCCCAAGAACGGAATACAGCTTTTACTGCTCCCAGTAACTGCTCTTTCGGATCCTGCGGGAATTCTTCGCCATTCATCTCCTCAGAGTAGATAGCTTTGAATCTCTGAACCAGTTCTTTTAAATCATCTACAGTTAATTCTGTATCATACTGAACGCCTTTTGCTTCTTTTACTTCATCAATGATCTTTTCAAAGAAAGACTTGGGCACTTCCATAACTACGTCAGAATACATCTGGATGAAACGTCTGTAGGAATCGTATGCGAATCTAGCGTTTCCGGTTTTCTTAGCAAAACCTTCCACTGCGATATCGTTCAGACCCAGGTTCAGGATAGTATCCATCATACCGGGCATAGATGCTCTCGCACCTGAACGAACAGATACCAGTAACGGATCTTCATTATCTCCAAATTTCTTTCCCTGAATCTTTTCCAGTTCTGTCAGAGCCTCGAAGATCTGACCCTGGATTTCTTCAGAGATCTTTTTGCCATTGTCGTAATAGTTTGTACAAGCTTCAGTTGTAACAGTGAAGCCCTGCGGAATCGGCATGCCTAAGTTGGTCATTTCTGCCAGGTTGGCACCTTTACCACCGAGCAGGTTTCTCATGTTGGCGTTTCCTTCACTAAATAAGTAAACCCATTTTGCCATTTTGAACATTCCTCCTAAAAGTAGTTGTATGACTTGTACAGAGAAGCGTATCCCCCTCTGCCGTATCACGCTGGCGGGCAGAGCCCGCACACAACCTATTTTAATCATTTTGGGAATATTAGTCAAGTAAGAATGGTGAAAATCATGAAAATTGGGGGTTTCTCATGATTTTAAGGAAAAAGCAGCCCGAAATTCGTCATTTCGGACTGCTGCTGTTGATGATTCCCGGATCCTTCCTTTTTCACGGAAGCTGCTTTCCCGCAGCCATATATAAGGCATACCATTCTTCCCTGGTGAGGTGTACATCCGATGCCTGGCAGATTCCCCGCACGCGTTCTTTGCTGGTGCTTCCCACAATGGTCTGGATCCTGGCCGGATGGCGGAGGATCCAGGCAACGGCTATGGCATTATCGGTCACCTGGTATTTCCGGGCAAGCTGGCCGATCAGGCGGTTTAACTCCGGAAATTTCTCATTGTCCAGGAAAACACCCTCAAACATCCCGTACTGGAACGGAGACCAGGCCTGAATGGTGATTCCTTTCAGACGGCAGTATTCCAGCACACTGCCGTCTCTGCTGGCTCCTGCATCATTGTGGACATTCACGTTGATTCCGGAATCAATAATATCACAGTGTGCAATACTGAACTGAAGCTGGTCCACGAGGATCTTGCCTCCGCAGTAGTGGTTCAGAAGTTCTATCTGCATGGCATTCTGGTTGCTGACCCCAAAGCAGCGCACCTTTCCTGATCTTTCCAAAATCTCAAATGCCTCTGCCACCTCTTCCGGCTCCATCAAGGTATCCGGACGATGCAAAAGCAGGATATCTATATAATCCGTATTCAGACGTGCCAGACTTTTATCCACAGATTCCAGGATATGTTTTTTGGAAAAATCATAGCAGATCCCGGGACGGATGGCACATTTTGTCTGCAGGATCATCTTCTCTCTGATGCCGGTATCTATCGCCTGCCCAAAAATCTGCTCTGCCTCCCCTCCGGCATAAATGTCCGCATGGTCGAAAAAATCGATTCCACAGTCCATGGCCGTATCAATAAGACTTCTGACCTCTTTTACTGAGGACAGGCCCGTAATCCTCATACAGCCCAGCCCTATCTCTGATGCATTTATCTTCCCTTTGCCAATCTCTATTCGCTTCATTGTTATTTTCCTTTCTCTCTTTTCCTCTGACTGCAGCTAGCATTTTGAAATTTGCTGTCTTTATTGGCTGCTGATACTTTGTATCACAGCGCATCCAGTTTCTGTAATGCTTTCACGTAAATTTTCACTGCTGTTTTCAGATTGCTGACCGACTGAACTTCGTCCGCACTGTGGCAGTTTCCGTGTCCCATGGGCAGCCCGGTTTCCTTCCGGTCAAACTCCAGACCGGGGCCGAATCCCACTGCGTTTGGTATCTTTCTGGCATATGTCCCTCCTCCCATGACATAGGGCTTCTTTCCGTCCTTCATGACTTCCTCGTAAGCCCCGCTAAGATAGGTGACAAAAGGAGTATTTTTATCTATATAAGAGGGCGCGTTGTCCTCAAAACTGCGGATGGAAAAACCGTATTTCCCGGCTTCGTTTTCCAGTTGTCTCCAAATATCCTCTGCTTTTGCAGTGACAGGATAGCGGATATCCATCTCCACAACGGCCTTTTCTCCCTCCATCCTCACCACAGTACCCGATGCTGTCAGCACACCGGAGATATGATCCTCACAGGCTATGTTCAGTTCTTTTCCATATCCATCCCCACAGGCTTTTTTCAGGAATTTCAGCACCCTTTCCTCCTTATCTGAGAGTATATTCTCTTCCCGGTTTTTGCAAAGTATCCTCTCTGCCAGAATGCCCAGGGCATTATTTGCCCCCTGGGGAAATGCTGCATGACCGGAAATTCCATCTGCCTCTACCTTCTTCCACTTTCCTTGCGGGGACCGGATTTTTGCACACGCATATGCCGGAATGCTGTTAACTGCACTTCCACCCGATAGAACCATATTTCCGTCAAGTTTCTCCGATACGAATTCCGCTCTGCAGATTCCTTTTTCCCCATAGCACACCGGAAATGCGCAGTCCGTCACAAAAGAGACTTCCGGGGCCGGGTTTTCTTTTAAATATGAAGAAACATCCTCCATATCAACCTCTTCCCTGCATCCCAATATCTGCAGAAATGTCACACAAGGGACCATACCCTTTTCCTTCAGATATCTCATGGCATACAGAAAGGCGATCGCCGGACCTTTGTTGTCCTGTACACCTCTTCCTATGAGGAAATCGCCTTTTCTGGTACAGGAAAAAGGCGGATACAGCCATCCTGTCCCCTCCGGCACAACATCCAAATGCCCCCAGATCCCTATCTTTTTTGTGCCGTTTCCATACCGGATCACCGCACATTTGTCCCGAAATGAGCAGCATGTAAATCCATATCTTCCGGCAATTTCCAGCATCCTGTACAGAACAGCTCTGCACGTTTTTCCGTAGGGCGCACTGCCCTCCTGTTCCCCCGAAATACTGGGAATCTCCACCAGGGAAGTGATGTCCTCCACCATAGCATCTTCTTTCTTTGAAAGCCATGCTTCCAGTTCACTGTCTGCTTCCCAACCTCCCATCACATCCTCCTTATATTTTCTGCTTTTCCAGCATCAGATCAAGTATAATACGGTTTGCATCCTTCATACCCGAATTGCCTAGGATCCCCAGATTTTCCAATGTCTTTTCCACATTTATATGGACGATTCCATCATGGCTGTCCGCTCCGCTTCCGTTCAGTGCCATATTGGCCGCACGCACGGCAGACTGGACGGCGGTTGCTATTTTCAGGGCACAGCCCGGTTTTGCCCCGTCACAGACAACACCGGAAATATCGGCCACCATGCTGTTGACTGCCCAGGTCATCTGCGCATAACTGCCGCCCAGCATAGAAACAATGCCGCATGCCACGCCTATGGCAGAAGAGATGGAACAGCCGCAGAGGACGGAAAGCCGCCCCAGGTAATGTTTGGTATGTACCGTAAGTAAGATACTCAGGGCTAAGGCACGCAGGATCTTCTCCTCCTCCATCCCCAGTTTTTCTCCAATAGCTGCAATGGGAATGGTTGCCGTCAATCCCTGGTTGCCGCTTCCGGCTGCACTCATCACAGGTTTTTCGCATCCCGCCATCCTAGCGTCCGCCGCAGCTGCTGTCATGGCAGCCGCATAGTTGGCTGCATCCTGACCTACGAGTCTGTTCTCTGTTCCATCCATGAGATTTTTCCCCACCTGAAGACCATATCTGCGGTTGATCCCTTCCAGGGCGATCTCCCGGTTCATCCGGATGACCTCCCTTAAAAATTCCAGGTTTTCCAATTCAACGCCCTCTGAAAAATCAAAGATTTCCTCCAATGTGACCGTATAAGGCTCCTTTTCGGACTCCCCTTCTTTCTTCTTTTTCCGCTCCTTCTGATAGCATATCCTGCCGTTTTTTTCCACATAGATAATATTCTTATGTGTTTCCGCTGTGACTGCTTTGGCTGTCTCACTGCCTGCCCGCACCTGTACTTCTATGTAGATTTTTTCCTCTGTGGGAGCAAGCTCTATCCGTACCTTTCCCTGTTCTGTCAGAGCCTTTGCCATCCTCTTTTCCCCGGCACTGATATGGCTTAAGATCATCAGTTCCTTCTTAGGTCTGGCGGATAATGCCCCCAGAGCCACTGCAATATCCAGTCCCGTCATACCTATCCCCGGAATTCCCACATTCATGGCATTCTTTAAGATATACTGGCTTGTCTTTACCGTGATCTCCTCCGGTATCTGCCCCAGACATGCAGCCGCACAGGCCGCTGTCAGGGCAGCGGCTGCAGGCTCTGTACATCCAAGCGCCGGAGCTATCTCCCGGTGAAGCAGACTTTGATAAAATGCCCTTCTGCTATCCTCCATATTCTGTCCTCCGCTAATTTCCATCTGTTTTTTTACACCTGTATTTCTTTGGTGTCATCCCCATCTCCTGTTTAAATATCCGTATAAACTGAGACGTATCATTATACCCAACCATAGACGCGATATCCGTGATCGAGTAAGTATCTTTCTCCAAAAATTCCCTCGCTTTTTCCACGCGCAGCCGGCGGATATACGCGGAATAACTGATACCTGTTTTCTCTGTAAAGAGATGGCTTAAATACGCCGCGTTCATATAAAACACCTTTTCCGCCAGCATCCGGATGGATATATCCAGGTGGTAATTTTTCCGGGCATATTCCTTCATGCCCCGGATAATGTCTTCTCCTTTTAAAGTCTGTCCGTTAGAACCGCAGGTGCAGTATTCCTCTGCAATCTCTAAAAGCCTCTGTTTCATCTCCTCCATATGGGAGAAATCTATGAGCCGCAGCCTGGGAATGGGCCTGCCAGCCGCCTGATGGGTCAGCACGGCTGCCTGTGCAAGAAATATCTCCAGACTGTCCACATGAATCCTTCCTTTTTCCTCCATATGGCGGAATATCTCACACAACGCAGATTGTATCTTATCCCTGCTCTTTCTCTCCAGGGAAATCTGCAGATAGTTCTTCTGTTCCTCCGACATTTCATACTTCACTGCTTTTATCCCGGCGACCACACGGTATTCCAAAAGATGTTCATCACTGTAAATCTTATTCTCCACTGCAACAGTGGCCTGGGCAAGTGCCCTTTTCAGTTCCCCCGGTGTCTTACATTCCGCGCTTATACCCAGATAACAGTCATACTCCTCTTCCAGAAGTTTCTGTATGATACGTTTCTGCCGGAACCGGCTCTGTCCGTTAGCCTCCATAACAAGCATCCAGATATCCTTCTCAAGCTCTATCAGACGAAAAGCAGTCCATACTTCCTGCCCGTATATGTTGTGGAGCCAGAGCATGAATTCCTCCCGGTCAGGATATCTTCTCCCTGCAAACCAAAGGACCAGCACCTGATATTTCCAAAAGACTTTGCCAAACATCCGCTCTGCCAGCAGATCTTTTCCTGCTTCCTCCTCCTGCACACTCTGGGCAATGAATCTGGTTACCATATCTTTTCCCGAGAACATAGCCTGCTCTTTTTTTCTTGTATTCTGCTGCCTGAATTTCATTATAAATTCTTTCAGCTCCCCGTCCTCTATGGGCTTCAGCAGATATCCCTCCGCCCCAAATTTTATGGCAGATTTGGCATAGGCAAAGTCCGCATAGGCGCTGACCATGATAACTTTTGCTTCCGGATCTTCTTTCTTTATCTCTTTGAGCAACTCCAGGCCGTCCATCTTAGGCATACGGATATCCGTGAATACCAGATCCGGCTCTTCCTGTCTGAAGAGTTCCAGGCCCTGCTCCCCGTTCTGGGCTTCCAGAATGTGAAATTCCCGCCCGAGATCCAGCTCCAGAATCTGTTTTTTCATAGACTTTCTGGCGTAAATTTCGTCCTCAGCAATCAGTATTTTCATCATCTGCGCATACCTTCTTTCTGAAAAAAGTTTACCCCTTCACAGAACCGGCTGTCAAACCTTTTATAATATGTTTCTGCCCCATACAGTACACGATCAGCATGGGCAGCATGGACATCAGATAAGCGGTAAAGGCCATGGTATAATTAAAGGAATATTCCGTCTTGAAATTATACTGGAACAGCGGAAGTGTCCAGATTTCCTTGGAGCGGTTCAGTATCAGCAGCGGAAGCATAAAGTCATTCCAAATCCACAGAAGATCCATGATCAGCAGCGTGGCCAGCATAGGCTTCACCAGGGGAAGGACAATGCGGACGTAGGTCTGAAATACATTGCATCCGTCCATATAGGCAGATTCCTCAATCTCAAAAGGCAGCCCTCTGATGTAGTTTACAAACAAGAATACGCCCTGGGTCAGACTATATGCCGCATAGAGCAGGATCAGCCCCTGGCGGTTCAGCATGTTGAGATTTGTCATCAGTTTCGTAACCGGAAGCATGATGACCTGGGAGGGGATAAAGAGTCCCATAAGCAGATAATAATACACCCCTTTGTAATACTTCCTGTTAAAATTTCTGGCTATGGCGTAGGATACTGAGGGAACCAGGATAAGAATAAGCCCCACGGATACCGCCGAAATGATCAGAGAGTTTTTCGCAAATATCCAGTAATCATTGTTCCGGAACAGTTCCTTAAAATTGTGCAGGTTCAGTCCTGACGGGAGGGCAAAAAAGTCTTTTCCGGCCTCCTCCAGCGTTTTAAAGGAGTTAATAACAACCAGATACAAGGGAAACAGAATAAGAAAAAGCCCCATAAGAATCAGGAGATTTCTGAGAATGATCCATCCCATACCTTCTTTTTTCACTTTCATTCGTGGACTCCTCCTTTACTGGTAAGCTTTAACTGCGTCAGGGAAAAGACAGCCACTACTAAAAAGAGTACACATGCCTCTGCATTTGCCATGGAAAAACGCATATTTTTAAATGCATCATTATAGATCAGGATACCGATCACTTCCGTGGACCGCACCGGGCCTCCTCCCGTCAATGCAAAAGGAAAATCAAAAGACGTAAATCCCTGTTTGACCATCAGCACCAGATTTACAGTCAGCGTTGGCACCAGATACGGAAATGTCACGAACCGAAACCTCTGAAAAGGGGTGGCTCCGTCCATCTTGGCTGATTCATACTGTTCATCCGGAATCTGCTGCAGACCTGCCACAAAGATAACCGTGGGAAGCGCCACAGCCTGCCAGATATGTACAAACACTACAGCCGGAAGAGCGGTCTTTCCCGTCATAAGAAGACTCTGGGACAGCCATCCAATGCCCAGCCCCTGGCCCAACAAGGGGACCACTCTGTAAAAAAGCTGGTCCCAGATAAGGGCAATGGTGATTCCTCCGATCATTGCGGGAACAAAAAATACAGATTTGGTAAAGGTCTTAAATCTTTTCAGTGAATTCAGTGATAAAGACAGTACCAGGGATAGGGTTACAACCCCCGCCACCAAAAGAATACTGTAGCACACTGTTGTTTTTAAGGAACCCCAGAAATTGGGATTTTTGAACAGGGAAATATAGTTCTTAAGCCCTACCATACGAAATGTGGTGGACATCCCATCCCAGTCCGTAAAACTGTAGCGGATGCCATTTATCACGGAATATACATAAAAGAAGCTGTATAGGACCACCGGTATCAGCGTAAAGCCAAAATAAATCCATTTTCCGGAGCCTTTTTTCTTCCATTTTGTCTCCATTCTTTCAACCCCCTTATAAAATACTCAATTTTTTGTAAAGGAAACGGCAGCCCCATGCAGGCACTGCCGTTTCTCTGCATATTCCGTCCTATTCCGCAGATGTGATAGTAATGGATTCATCCATCTGCTTCAGGTAATCATCCACGTTTTTCTCACTCCAGAAGCCCTGAGTCACATTGTAAAGGTCTGTCACCACGTTGTTGTCAATGGTGGAGGCCATCCAGTCATGCACCTGTCCGTCAGAAATCAGCTCCAGCATCGGCTGTACCCCCTCATCTTTGTGAACCACACCGGTAATACAGGAAGGCGCGCCCTCCGCGTCACAGAAAAGCTGTGCATTTTCCGGCTGTGCCAAAAATTCCAGGAATCTGTAAGCACCGGCTTTTTCTTCCTCGGAGGCTTTGGCTGAAATGCAGACAGCCGCATCAATGCCGGATAATGTGTTTGTAGTCTCTCTTGTGTCATTTGGAAGAGGGAAGACTCCCAGCTTCAGATCAGGATTGGCGATCATAATGGTGCCGCGGGCATAGGAACCGGTAATACACATAGCGTACTGCCCGTTGGCAAAGTTCTCATAGCACTGCATGTCTGAAAGTGCCAGGGCATCCTCATTGCTGTAATCCAGAAGGGTAAGCATTTTCTCCGCAGCTTTTTTGAAACCCTCATCTCCTTCTATCTTCCCTTCCCCTGCTACTGCTTTCTCGATGGTCTCCACACCTTCCGGGTCAAAAGCCACCGTACAGCACTGGAATGTGTGCCCGACACGTCCGGGATCTTTTCCGTGTAGCCCAAGAGGAGTCACGCCCTTTTCCTTTAGGGCATTGCATACATTTACAAATTCTTCCCACGTTTTCGGCACTTCCAGGTTGTTTTCTTCAAAGATTTCCATGTTGTACCAGACACCCATATAGTTGCGGCTGAAAGGAAGCGCATAATATTTTCCGTCCTCCTGCTTTGTCATATCCATGGCTGACTGCTCCACATTTTCCAGAAAATCTTGTTCCGACAAATCCTGCACATACCCATTAGCCACCTTCTGATGGAACTGAAGCTGTGTGGGGAAGTCCGTAAAAATTACCGGTATATCACCGGATGCCACACGGGATGTAAGGACTGTGGGCGCGTCGGGAACGGTATTCATCTCAATCTTAATATCAGGATTCTGTTCATTGAATTTGTCTATGATGTTCTGGTATCCTACCTGGGCAGCTTCCTCTGATTTCTGCTGGAAAAACTCCAGTGTCAATACATCACCGCTGCTTTCCTCCTTGTTCTCTGCCTTGTCCTTTGCCTCTTCTTTTTTGCTTTCCCCCTGTGTATCACTGGCCTCTTTTGCGCCGCTGCTGCAGCCTGCCAAACTGGAAACCGCCATTGCTGTACACAATAAAACCGCTAATTTCTTTTTCATGAGCACTCTTCTCCTTTTTTATATGTATGCGCTGCCTTCACTGCCTCCCGGATATAGTCAAGGCGGATGCCTTCCCCTTGTATGGTGCAGTCTGCCCCGATCATGATCCCTTCGGTTCCGAAACTATCAAGCACTGCCTGTACCTCTTTTCGTATCTCCTCTTTTGGTCCGTGAAGAATATTCCCCTTGTTGTTCAGTCCGCCCAAAATAGCACAGGAAAAGTGCTCTCTGCCCTCTTCCAGGCGGTATTCATTGTCTTTTACAGACCAGTTTGCCAGGTCTGCCGGATAATCATAAAACCAGTCCACATGTGTTTGAAAAGCATATTCCGGTTCCCCGCAGATATGAAGAATATTATACTTATCTTTCCTTTGCTCCGCCACTTGTAAAATCTGTAGATCAAAGGGACGAACCAGCTGCTCCCACTCTTCTTTTGAAAATCTGCCTTCCTCACCAAACTGTGCCGAATAATAAATACCGTCCGCACCTGCATCCAGATATGCCTTTGCCCATGCTTCAAGCCCGTCCGCCAGATTTTTGATCCCCGCCATGACTGCTTCAGGGGCCTCTTTGCTGTACTTCATAAGCACATCATCCCCAAAGGCTATGGATGCCGCCTTGAATGGACCGAACATGGTCTGGAAAATCAGTACCTCTTCCCCAGCACGCTCTTTTATGCCCCTGATCACGGCTGTCATTTTTTCCATCTCCCGGCTGTCTGTCCCTTTTATGCCAATATGATACCAGTCCTCGGCGCAGTGTATTTCACCTGTGACCGGATACGCATAATCCTGCATGATCTTAATGACATCCATATCTGTTTCCCGGTAAAGTTTTAAGTGCTCCTCAATCATCTCCTCCACTGTAAAATCCGGCTTGTAATGGAACCAGAAACCGGCTGGTACAAAGTCTGCTTCTTTCCGCTCCATAACTGCTTTTACACGCTGTGCCTTGTTCATTTTTTCATTTCCCCCTGTTGTATTTGATGAACTCATTATACCTAAGGGGATGTCTGTAAAATAGGATTTTTCTTAGATAAAATATATAATTATTTTTAGTTTTTCTCATATTTTTTATCTATTTCTTCTCTTCTCCTTGTAATCATTTCACTTTCAGCCTATAATTTCAACATATCAAACCACAGGAGACAAGAAATGAAACTACAGGATTTTTCTTACAGAACCCAGATATTTTTTTCCTCACTTCTGCTTGTCATTCTGCCCACCATTATCCTGGGCATTGCCACAGCAAACAGGACCTCCAATGAGGTGCAGGAGGATTTCAGCCGCTCTATGGACACGATCACCACACAGGCCAATCTGACACTGGACACACTCCTTCAGGATGCTACCAAGGTTGCTGACCTGCATATACTGAATAAGGATATCCGAAAAATTATGATCACCAATTATGAGGATGATCTCCTTGGCTATTCCCAGGACAGTTACCTACTCTCCTCCCAATTAATACAGGCAAACCGTCTGAATTCCAATGTCACTACCTGTATGTTCAAAAACCGGTATGACTACACTTTTGAGTACAATATTCCAAGTGTGAAAGACCAGAACACAATTCTGGATCACATGGATGACTGGGCCGGAACGGCAAGAAATTCTGATTACTATACCTATTTTGCCCCGGTACAACAGTCCTCCTCAGTGAAAAAAAGTATTCTCCCCATGGTGAAAGTCCTGTACGACAGTTATACTTTTAAGGAGATTGGAATCTGTTATGTGGGCATTAATTTTTCTGCTGTGGAGAATATCGCCAACTCTGCCCAGACCCAGAATAATGTAATGCTCATTTACAATGCGGACGGCGGGCTTGCCTATTCTTCTGATAAGGATTTTATAGGGAAGGATGCCTCTCCTGACTTAAAAAAAGCCATACAGGACTTTAATCAGAAGATAACAAAAGAAAGCTCTGTACGGACAGAAAAGCTGAATATAGGCTCTGACTCTTATCTGATCAATGGTTGCTACAATAAAACCACGGGATGGCATATTGTACATTTTATGAATAATTCTCTGATCACCCAGGCTTACCGGAATAATTTATATCACTATGCAGGTATTTTTTTACTGGCGATCTTTCTGGGTCTGATACTGGCCGCTCTTCTTTCCAGGGGGCTGACCCGCTCCATACGGCAGCTCTGTGAAAAGATAGATTCCAGAGATACCTCCAATTACAGCGATATTACTGTGGAAGGCCGTATTTCCAATCAGGAACTGCAGAAGGTGGTACACAGTTTTAACCGGCTGAACAGCCGCCTGACCCAGAGTATACAGCAGAATTACCAAAGCCGTCTGAATGAACAGCAGATGCATATTCAGGTTCTTCAGGCACAGATCAACCATCATTTTCTGTACAATACCCTGAACGTGATAAAGTCCCTGGCTGATATCCATAATGTTCCGGAAATCAAGACCATTGCCATGTGCATGTCTGAACTGCTGCGCTATAATCTAAAAAAAGTTCCTATTGTATATCTGAAAGAGGAGCTTTTGCAGATTCAGCGCTATATGACCATACAGAACATCCGGTTCCCGGGGAAGTTTTCATTTGATTATGACGTTCCCGACGAATTTCTGGGATTGGAAATTCCTGCTTTCATTTTGCAGCCTTTTGTGGAGAATGCCATTGGCCATGGTTTTTCCGAAAAAGAAGAAAACTGCTACATCAGTATAAGTGCAAATCTGGAAGGAAATACCCTGCATTTTTTCATCGCGGACAATGGACAGGGCATGAAAAAAAAGGAACTGGAAGAACTGATAGATTCTCTTGATAAAGAGATCGATTTCCCTGCTGACACTTCCTCACATCATTCCATAGGTATCCGGAATGTACAGCAGAGGATTCAGAGCTATTACGGAAAAGAATACGGGCTCACCATTGAGAGCTTTCCCGGACAGGGAACTCTGATCGATATTGCGCTTCCTTATGGAAAAAAGCCTGTACTTCCCTGTACGGAACAAAAAAGTGCAAAACAATAGAAAGCCCCCTCTGCGAACTTTCTATTATCATAAATAAAACACCGAATGCACCAACGCTTCCCCAAGCGCTGATACATCCGGTTTCTATATGGATATACCTTCTCTTTTCCCCAAAATCTACTGCCGGTTTATTTCCGTTTCATTTTTAATACAAGATGTCTTGGCAGACCATTTACCATGATCGGCTGGTAGTCGCCCTGGATCAATGGTTTTACATAGTCCACAAAATCCTTTGTCACATATGTAGCATCTTTGTTCATCCAGCTTCTCGGAACCAGTTTTTCTTCATTTGCGATTCTATGCACATCATAGATTCCTGTGGCACTCATATACGGATCATCAGATACACGGTCGATAACCACCATCTTACCGGTATCCCCTTCATCTGCAGCCTTGACTGCAGCACCGCCAACCATAAAGGCCTCATCAATATCCACACGGGATGCCATATGGGAAGCGCTTCTCTGAAGTGTGGAAAGCTCTACAGCCCTTGTCTTGCATCCGCACTCTGCTGCCAGGAAATTAGCCAGATATGTAGCGGTTCCCTGAAGCTGCTTGTGACCGAACGCGTCCACATAATCGCCAACACTGCCCAGTTCACACACATACCGTCCGTCAGCCAACTTGATTCCCTCTGAGACAGCGATCACAATCGATGACTTTTTCTTCAGCAGTTCTTTTACTTTATGTAAGAACCGCTCAATATCAAAGGCCGCCTCCGGAAGATAAATCAGATCCGGGCCATCGCAGTCCTCCGTTTTGGCCAGGGCTGTGGCACCTGTCAGCCACCCGGCATTACGTCCCATGATCTCCATGATGGTGATCATATTTTTCTTATAAGTAAGACCCTGTGCGTCGCGGATGACCTCTTTCGTAGATGCACCGATGTATTTTGCTGCGCTTCCGAAACCAGGTGTATGGTCTGTCAGGGCCAAATCATTATCAATGGTCTTCGGCACACCTAAAAACTTCTGTGTCTGCCCTGTCAGGATGGCATAATCGGATAACTTTTTAATGGTATCCATGGAATCATTGCCGCCGATATAAATAAATGCATAAATTTCCAGCTTGTTCAGTATTGCAAATATTTTTTCATAGATTGCCTTATCTTCATGTATCTCCGGCATTTTAAACCGACAGGAACCTAAGAATGCGGATGGTGTTCTTTTCAACAGCTCTATATCCAATTCGGAATGAATCTGTGTGGAAAGGTCTACATACTGTTCGTCTAAAAGTCCCTGAATTCCGTGAAGCATGCCGTATACCTTGTCGAAGCCTCTCTCAATTGCGTTTTTATATACGCCTGCAAGACTGGAGTTGATAACGGATGTGGGTCCACCTGACTGTCCTACAATGATATTTCTTTTTTTTGCCATTTTGCCTCGTCCTCCTTGTATTTCATTACCACTGACGATTATTATAGCAAAAAAATCCGGAAGTGGCAAGGCCCTTCTGGATTTTTTGCATATTAATTTACATTATGTTCTTGTTTTTTTGTACTTTTTGCACAATTCTTTAAATTCCGTCATCATTCCCCTTTGCTTTTATCTGCTCAAAGAAATCTTTATAATACTGAATAGAAAATTCACCGGGGTTTCTCTCATTGGCCGTATGCTGGTCTGCCAGCTCCTGGGTATACTCATTCAGTTTATAAATGCCATAAGTACGGCTGTCATGATTGTAATGCATGAGCAGCGGAATGAATTCATGTTCCGGAATCTGTATGGCTCCTGTTTTTACATCTTTTTTGATCGTGATCTTAGCCATTGCCCCTAAAAGGCTGGGCAGATCATTCTGCGTTGAGGTAAAGTTACCAAGTGAATAATAAACCAGCATTTTATGGCCGTCCTCCCCGGTGAGAGTCTCCATGGTGCGGATGACATGGGGATGGGAACCAATGACAATATCCACATCCTCCTCCAAAAACAGATTTACCCACTGCCTTGTCTGGTCATCCACATCCTGCACATATTCATCCCCTACATGCATGACCACAATGACCACATCTGCCGCTTCCCTTGCTTTTTTTATATCCGCTCTGGCTTTTTCCTCGTTAAAGACATCTATCATATAGGATTTATCCTCCGCAAGGGGGATATCATTTAACCCGTAAGTATAATCAAGCATTGCCAGTTTTAATGCTTTGCACTGTATGACCGTCATGTTATCCGCATCTGCCTGGCTTTCATGGATCCCCAGTATACGGGTATCCGCATGGTTCTCTTTCCACCATTTCATGGTATATTCAATAGAATCTGTTCCTTTATCAAGAATATGATTTGTCGCATGGGCCACCACGTCAAATCCGGTATGCACCAGCGCGTCTCCGAATTCCGGCGGTGTTCCGAAGGAAGGATATCCTGATATATCCTCACGGTTCTCCACAAATACAGTCTCCTGGGTTACCAGCGCCAGGTCCGCTGCCTCCACATCCTCCTTCACCGGCTGATAAATGGCATCATAATTCCAGTCTCCTGACTCTGTCATTCCGGATTCCCGCATCCCTAGATGTGCAATGTTATCTCCCACAGCCAGAAAATCAATGATATTTTCTTCCTGCTCTTTTTCAAGGGCTGCCTCCTGCTGCTTTTTCTTTTCTGCCGCCGCTGCCGCTGCTTTTGTCTTTGAATATCGGACCGCGGAAACGACTCCCAGTATCACGCACAAAACTATGGCTGTTATGACTGCACCTGTGCGTATGAACTTTTTCTTCAGTTCTTCCTCGCGTTTTAGTCGGAGTTCCTCCCGTTTCCTGTCTTTCTCCCTCTCTTTTTTGCGTGCCTCTTCCACTTCATCCATGTTGTTCTCCCCTTATCTCCCCTTCAGATCTGCCGGAATCTGTCCGGCCTACAGGTGCAGATGCCCTTATATGATCCGGCAAAGTTCACGTGCTGCGTGCAGGGAAGCGGAAATTTACATCCGCCTCCGCCTTGATGATTTTTAATATAGACAACTGTTCCGTACCTTCACAACCACAAGCAAAAAACCAAATGAAACCGCCTTGGAATGGGATTTTTGCTTGCCTGCCAAATGTTTTTGCAGTCAGCGCGGTAAAGGTGCACCTGCTGAATAGTTATAAATATAGTTTCATTATACTGTGTTTGTCAAAAATTGTCTATATTCAGCAGCATATATCTCCAAATTTTTCCATTATTTTTAAGTTTATCTTTAATATATATCTTTTATAATATGGATTTCCTCCAGTAAAACAAGGCCGGTAATCTTATTTAGGCTGATGCTTTTGTTTTTCCTCCAAATAAGAGGTCATAGCTTTGTACAACACAATCAGCGCACACGAAAGGATTATGCCTCCTATAATATCCGTAAACCAATGAACCCCTGATATAAACCTCCCTGCAACTGTCACCCCGATCAGGAGACTTGAGATGCTGTCCAGGATCCATAGCCGAACCCTTTTCCCTGCAAACAGATGATGGAACACTATCATGGCTGTACCCATGATACAGATCACGATCATTGTGTGTGAGGAAGGGTAAGATGCTTCCAGACTCTTATCCATAATAATGGGTCTGTAATTAACAACGAAATATTCAAACAGAACATAAATTGCCACAACCAGGATATAGTAAACACCCAGAAGCAAAAGATAGGGATCAACTTTGAATAAACTCTTTCTTTTCACAAGCTGATACAACCCCAAGCCGGCAAATCCCATGGCAAATATGATGGCAATGACCCCCAGCCAGTCTGTGATATGGTACCACAAAAGATTCACACCAAACAGTTCAAATATCAGCCGGTTAAGTGAGGCAAAACCCACTGCGGACTCTTTCGGGCCAATAGGCTGCACATCCACTTTTGCGATCATAACGGTAAAAACTGTAAAAAATAAAAATAAAGATCCTGTCAAAATAAATTTTCTCTGTGTTTTTTTACTCATGTTTTATCCTCTTTTCTCTATCATTTTGCATTCTGCAGACTGCACCTATATTATTGTCAGACGCAGCTAAAAAGGGCAAGAAACCTACTGTCACAACGGCAAAAGACCCGTGATACTTATCGTATCACGGGCCTTTTTCCTTTATTACCGCTTATTTCATGCCATTTTTCTTGATCAGCAAAACCACTTTGACCATAAACAGCATAAACAGAAAGACGGTTACATATGGCTGTTGGGACATGGCAAAAAAAGTGATGGTCAGAGCGTGCAAAAGGATAGAACCGGTTTTGCACAGATTTATTTTCTTCTCATCTTTTAAATTCTGTATGAACAGTTCAACCGCGCCAAACACTGTCAGAGATATAAGTAATACATAGTAAATAGTTTTTATAGGAGCAGAGATCGTCGTATTGGAGAACAGTGTCACCATACGGATATAATCTTTGTCCTCTTGTCCGAAAAGAGGAAGAACGAAAAAGACGGCTGTGATCATATCCAATATTCCAAATATCAGCCCATATATGGTGTTAATATTTGACCTGTTTTCTTTTTCCGCCAAAGTCAGCAATTCCTTGCCGGAGAGCAGATCATCAATGGAAACAGAAAACAATTCAGAAACAGCTTTCAGGGATTCAATATTAGGATATCCTTTTCCGCTCTCCCACTTGGAAACAGCCGCTCTCGATACATAGAGCTTTTCCGCAAGCTGTTCCTGGGTCAAATGCTTCTGTTTCCGGAGATGCTGCAGCTTCTCATTAAATTCCATTATACATGCCTCATTTCTGTTTTTCTCCCCATATTATATATGGACAGGAGAAAAATAGCAAATAAAACAGGAGCATGACAAAACGTGTACCGGAGGCGGGGTAAACAGCAGCTCCGCATCTTCTCTTATCCCTTGATACCCGTGGAAGCGATTCCCTCCACATAATACTTCTGCAGTACAATAAACATAATGAGCATAGGGATCGCTGAAATAGTCAGTGATGCCATAATAGGTCCGTAGTTGATCGGTTTGGAACCGAAGAAAGTCTGTATGGCAAGCTGAATGGTCCTCTTCTCCTCCCCTGTCACCACAAGCAAAGGCCACATAAAGTCATTCCAGTGGGCCACAAAATCCAGGATCAGAACTGTAGCATACACCGTTCCTGAAATGGGCATCACGATCCTGAAAAATGTTTTTATTGGCCCGCATCCGTCAATGGCTGCCGCTTCCAGAAGGTCGTTTGGAACATCCAGGAAGAACTGGCGGAACATGTAAATGCTGAAGCATTTTGCCACAAAAGGAACAACAAGCGCTGCCCACTGATTGATCCATCCCAGGTCAGCCATCTCCCTGTACATAGGAAGCATAATGGCTTCCGGCGGAAATACCATAAGGCTGATCACTAATGTAAGAAGGATACTTTTTCCCTTAAATTCAAATTTTGCCAGTGCATAACCACAGATGGAGTTCACAAATAAATCCAGTACCACAATGACAAATACATAAAACAAGCTGTTGCAAATGAATTTCCACATATCAATCCTCTGGAACACCTCCAGATAATTACTAAGCGACGCACCTGTGGGAATAAATGTACTCAGGGAATTCAGGCCCTTAAAAATACCTGCTTCCGGTTTCAGGGATGAAGAGATCATCCAGATAAGAGGGGATACAAAAATCAATGCAACCAGCGTATTCCCTATATAAAATGCTGCATGTCCCAGACGTTTTCTCTGTTTCTGTGTCATAGTCCTCCACTCCTTCCTAATCCGCTTTAATCAGTTTCTTCATACCCAGGGACAAAATGACTACAATAACGAAGAAAACCGCAGCCACTGCACAGGCATAACCAAAGTTACGTTTCTGAAATCCCTGTTCATACACATAATACACCATAGTCCTGGTGGAATTCTGAGGACCACCTTTTGTCATAACATAAGGCTGTGTAAAAAGTTTCATTGCCTGGATGACCGTGATCATGATCACATATTTTATTACATTTTTTAACCCCGGCAAAGTGACATAGAGGAAGCTTTTTAAACTTCCTGCACCGTCAATAGATGCAGCTTCGTACTGCTCTTTCGGAATCCCCTGCAGTCCTGCCAGAAAAATCATCATCTGATAGCCTGCCCCCTGCCATGCCGACATGAAAATAATGGAATTCATAGAGGTCTTGGGATCATTTAAGAATCCACAAGGTTCCATTCCCAGCTTTACCAGCAGTGCATTTAAAAGTCCGCTGTCAGGATTAGAGTTGTAAAGTACCGTCCAGAGGATTGCCACTACAACCATGGAGGTAACCTGGGGGCTGAAATATGCAGCCCTGAAAATAGAGACTCCTTTTCTCTTGGATGAAATGAGCATTGCCAGTGCCAAGGCCAGAACCGTCTGAAACGGCACCACCAGCACGGTAAAGTGCAGTGTATTCGTCACCGCCTTCCAGAAATCGCCGTCCTGGAACAATTCCACAAAGTTGTTAAACCCGCAGAACTTAATATGGTCCGGCCTCATAATATTGTAATCGGTAAATGCATATCTGACAGTCTGCAGTGCCGGATATATCAGAAATGATGCCAGCAGAATCACTGCCGGAATGACAAACAGGTATGCTGCTTTCTTTTCACTGCGTTTGTTTATGGCTTTTTCCATCTTTCTCCTCCTCCCCGGAATCAGTCTTCCTGCGCGTAATACTTGTTATAATCCTTATCTGTATCTTCTGCTACCTTATCAAGTGCTTCCTTTGGATCCACCCCTGTAAAAATATTCACCATAGCTTCTGAAAATCCTGCAGAGAGCACGCTGTAGGATGGTGTCCTCGGTCTTGGATGTCCGGTCTCCATGAGCTGTTCTTTGAACAGGGAGCGTGGATACTCATTATATTCCGTAAGCACATCATAGCTGGACTGCCTTGTGGGCGGCTTAGAAATCGCCTTGGCATATGTAGTCACATTTTCCGCGGAAAACAGATAATTCATTACTTCCTTCACCGCGTCCTTGTCCTGCGTATCCCTGGTCACAGCTGCGGCCCAGTCTCCGGTGGGTGAAGTGGGAATTCCGCCGTTGTCTGCAACAGGAAAGTAGGTAACACCCCAGTTTAAGTCAGGGTAATCTTTTTCCAGTGTGGCAACCTCCCAGGAACCGCCCAGCATTGTGGCTGCCCTTTCATTGTGAAACTCTTTCTGGATAGGGTCCAGATTGGCATATCCGTTCTGGATCAGCCCGTTTAAAAATGTGGCGGCCTCCACACCGGCCTCACTGTTGATATAACCATCCGCTTTACTGCCGTCCTCACTGACCAGATCTGTGCCGGCTGAAATCCAGAACTGTTCCAGCACATAAGGAATGCCTTCCCCTTTATCCATAATGATGTTCGTTCCCATCACACCGTCTTTTGTAAGCTTCTCTGCCACCTCCGCAAACTCGGACCAGGTCCAGGCATCCTCCAGTTTATCCGGCGCCTTTATGCCTGCTTCATCCAGCATATCCTGATTATAAAAGAGGGCTACCGAACTTTCCGTTGCTCCGATCGCATAGATTTTCCCGTCATACGTCCCCTGGTTCTTGGTAGAATCCAAAAAATCATTCCAGTCTGCCTCTGTAAACATATCATCCAGAGGCTGAATAATGTCATTTGCCGCATATACGGAAACTGTAGGGCCGTCCACGTATAAAATATCCGGCAGGTCCTTGGAGGTGATCGCCGCGTTTACCTTATCCTCGTACGCATAAGAATCTGCCCGCACTATAGCTTCCCTTTTCAGATGGATCTCTCCCCTGTGGTCCTCATTAAATGCAGCGATCTTTTCCTCCCACCACTCTTCAATGGCCGGTTCATCGCTTGGACTCCAGATCGTGATGACAGATTCCCCGTCCTTATTCACCCGTTCTTTTGTACTTCCGCATCCGGATATCATGGATGACATTACTGCCGCTGCAAGAAGTATGGCAACTGCCCGTTTTCTCATTTCCCTCTCTCCCTTCTCATTGCTGTTACTGCCAAATAGACTGCATCTTTGAAACCTCGGCCTGTTTTACTGCCCAAGGCTTTGCCGCCTCCAGGACAAAACATCCGTCTTCCGCGGAGTTGTAGAACAGTTTGGTACCTGCTGCCTCCCCTCCGTTTAAATAGATTTCCACAACTCTTCTGTCTACAAAAATCTCCATCTGTGTTACGGTATCCACATCTGCGGGAAATACGGCACACTCACTTTTCACACCGAATGTGCGGATTCCTGTAAATCCCTTCTCCTTTATAAAACGTATCTCTTTCTCTCCGTCCCTGCCCAGCAGAAGGTTAAAATCCGTATCTTCCGAAAAGGTGATCCCCGCGTAAAAACTGTTTCCCGGTATGTGCTGCAGGTTAATATTTTCTTTCTCACCGGTATAGAGATTGTGGCCTTTCAATGTATAGATTTCCTCCACCGGGGACATATAAAGCTTATTCTTCTTCACATGCAGCACTCTTGGTATCGTTGTGCTTCCGTAGGCACCGTTCTCCACTTCCACATGTTCCCCATAGAAATCGGAGATCCATCCAATGGCGATCCTTTTTCCCTCGTGTTCAAAGCTCTGCATGGCATAACAGTTACTTCCAAAATCATACCATCCCGTACTTTTCACAGAAAATTCCTCGTTTTTGAATTCCCCTATGTAATAACGGGACATCTGATACCTTCCGCTGGCATCCCTGTGGCACATAAGAGCGCCCCAGGCAGCAAAACTGCCATCCAAAGGGAAAAAGTCCGGACATTCAAAACAGCGGACGCCCTCCTCTTCCTCTGTGAGCAGGGGTTTCACATAACTCCAATGTTCCATATCCCGGGACTTATACAACAGAATGGCTGCCTGCCCGTTCATGGTACTGGCAAGGACCATGTACCACATATCGCCAATTTTTACAACCTTAGGGTCCCTGAAATCAAACGATGCCCCCTTTGGCCGCTCCTCAATCACCAGCTTCTCCGGTTCAAATTCCAGCATATCATGGCTTCTTGTCATCCATTGCTGCTGCACGGTCTCCTCACCGTCCTCCATAGGCCCCAGATGCCTGGTCAGATAAAAGACCGTCTCGTTTTCCAGCGCTATGGCACTCCCGGAAAATGCTCCGCCTTTCAGCATATCCGCCTGTTCCAACACCTCTTTCTGAGGCTCCAGGACAATGGGGAGATGGGTCCAGTGTACCAGATCCGGGCTTACCGCATGTCCCCAGTACATATTATTCCACTCCTGCCCATGGGGGTTATACTGATAATACATATGATAATATCCCTGATACCAGCAAAGGCCATTTGGATCATTCATCCAGTTCTTCCAGGGTGCAAAGTGATATTGTTCCCGGTACGGGGTGTCATAGTATTCTGCCGCTTCCCGGCTGCTCAGACATTGTCCTCCATCCACAGGATCTATGTAGCGGATACCTTCTTCCAGGATCTTTTCGCAGCCGCTTAAATACGCCAGCGATATTTCCGCCTCCCGGCTGATGATCTCATAACAACTCTGCCTTTTTACCGGAAGTTTCAGCCACCGGTAATATTTCTGACCCGCATCATATCTGCACTCCCTGCCCTCTGTGTCTCTCAGTATCACATATCCATTTTTCCCCTCCGCTGTCCTGAGCAGAATTTCCAGACATGTATACTCGCCTGTTTGTATCATATTCTCGCCTCCTGTATCGCTCATTGTAAAACCGGTTCTATAATTATTTCCCTTTAGTTATAGCATTTAGTTTGCTATTTTAAGTAAATGCGGAACATTTTCATGGAACCCGTTCCATATAAATGAGTATAGGATGCTTTGACGAGTTTGTCAAGACCTTTTCCGTATGAATTCATAAGGCATGAAAGAAGGCCTGTGTTTTTCTTGTGCATTTTGCACAAACACAGGCCATTACTCATTTTTTATATGAATTTTATCCAAATATGATTACCTATTTTTATAAGTTATCCGCAACACTAATTTACTTCTCCCTCAAAGAGTTGTTCCTCCAAGCTGCATTTCCACATCTAAAATCTGTCTGTGAGGCACACCTTTCCTCTCCTCCACCAAATCCAGAAGGGTATTTACGCAGAGTTCTGCCAATAATTGTACATTCTGCCGAACCGCCGTCAGCCTGGGGTATACCATACGGGTCACATCCATACCGTCAAATCCTATGATCTTTACTTCCTCCGGAACCCGGATGCCCTTCTGCAGCACTGCATTCATACAGGCAATCGCAGCCATATCCCCCCCAAATACTCCGTCAATGTCCGGGTGCCGGCTAAGGAACTTCTCCATTCCTTCATAGTGGGCATTCCAGTCAAATACGTTCCAGTCCATAACCATATCCAGTGTCTCTACCCCCTGTTCCTGCATGACCTGTTTAAAGACACTGTGGCGTTCCTGGGCGGCAACGCCGGGCGCAACGCCGGATACCTGCAGCACCTTCCTGCAGCCGTTCTTCACCAGCAGTTCTGCTGCCATACGTCCTCCCATAGCGTGATCGCTTCCTATAAGAGGAATGCCGGGACCGAATTCCCTGTCTATGGAAACAATAGGTTTCTTCCGTTTCAGATACTCCTCCCCGTCCAGTGAGTGAGCCCCTGTAATGATACCGTCCACCATATTTCTGTCCAGCATATCCAGATAATCCTTTTCCCTGTCACTGATGCCTATCGTATTACAGATCATGGTTTTATAGCCCTGGCGGTAAAGCTCCATCTCAATATGCTTTGCCAGACAGGAGAAAAAGGGATGGTCCAGGTCCGGCACCATAACCCCCACTATGCCGGTCCTGTTTCTGTAGAGATTTCTGGCAAGCTCATTAGGCGTATATCCCAGCTTCCGGACTGCCTTTTCAATCTTTTTTTTCGTGTCCGGTGACACGTAACCGGTTCCATTCAAAGCCCGCGAAACAGTACCCACGCCCACACCGGCTTGTTTCGCCACATCTCTGATACTGGCCATTCAAACTGCACCTCTTTTCATGTAATATAACAGAAGCTGCTGCACCGCCCATGTTTGGCCGGATACAGCAGCATAATATCATTTCTTACGACAATGATCAGAAAGCCATTTTTTCCTCAAAATAAGCTTTCAAATCCTGGATCTTTACTCTCTCCTGCTCCATTGTGTCACGGTCACGCACCGTAACTGCTCCGTCTGTCTCAGATTCAAAGTCATATGTCACGCAGAATGGAGTACCGATCTCGTCCTGACGACGGTAACGTTTTCCGATATTTCCCCTGTCGTCATATTCACAGTTGTAAAGTTTGGACAGCTCCTGGTAAATCTTTTCTGCGCCTTCATTCAGTTTTTTGGACAGCGGCAGAATACCGATCTTTACAGGTGCCAGCGCAGGATGGAAATGCAGTACCGTACGCACATCATTTCTCTCTGCATCCAGAACTTCCTCATCATATGCACTGCACAAAAATGCCAGCACCATACGGTCAGCTCCCAGGGAAGGCTCAATAACATAAGGAATATATTTTTCATTGGTCTCATCATCAAAATATGTCATATCCTGGCCGGATACATTCTGATGCTGCGTCAGGTCATAGTCGGTTCTGTCCGCGATCCCCCACAGTTCGCCCCATCCGAATGGGAACAGGAATTCCACATCTGTGGTTGCCTTGCTGTAGAAACTCAGCTCCTCTTTGTCATGGTCACGGTAACGAACTTCCTCGTCCTTCAGACCCAGGCTGTGCAGCCAGTCAAGACAGAACTGTTTCCAGTAAGCAAACCATTCCAGGTCCGTGTCAGGCTTACAGAAAAATTCCAGCTCCATCTGCTCGAATTCGCGGGTACGGAACGTAAAGTTACCGGGAGTGATCTCATTACGGAAGGATTTTCCCACCTGTCCGATACCAAAGGGAAGCTTCTTCCTGGATGTCCTCTGTACATTTTTAAAGTTTACAAAAATACCCTGTGCAGTCTCAGGTCTTAAATAAACCGTATTTTTTGCATCCTCAGTCACACCCTGAAATGTCTTAAACATCAGGTTAAACTGGCGGATATCTGTAAAATTGTGTTTGCCGCAGGTGGGACAGGGAATCTGATGTTCTTCAATGAATTCCATCATTTTCTCCTGGCTCCAGGCATCCACACTGCCCTCAATGGCAATCCCTTTTTCTGCACAGAAATCCTCAATGATCTTATCAGCGCGGAAACGCTCGTGGCACTCTTTGCAATCCATCAACGGATCAGAAAAACCACCCAGATGGCCGGATGCCACCCATGTCTGCGGGTTCATCAAAATGGCACAGTCCACACCTACATTGTATGGGCTTTCCATGATGAATTTTTTCCACCATGCCCTTTTCACATTATTTTTCAGCTCCACGCCAAGGTTGCCGTAATCCCAGGTATTGGCAAGTCCTCCGTAAATCTCAGAACCCGGATATACAAATCCTCTGGATTTGGCAAGTGCTACGATTTTTTCCATGGTCTTTTCCATCGTGTTATCTCCTCGACTTTCATCTATTTCTTTATTCCCGCCGGCAACGAGCCAAGTGGCATACATATATGCATATTTGGCGGCTGCCGCGTGGTAACAGTTCAGACAGGTCTGCGCATTTACTGCGCTGACCGTATGAAAAAGTAGTGCCCGCTTTATCCAGCCCATCGCGAAGCGATTTTTAATGGCTGGATGCGTAACGGTTCAGCTTGTCTGAACTGTTACGCCGCGTGAATCAGCAACCCCGTTGCTTCAGTGGGGCTGTTGACATTTCAAGGCTGCCGGTACATGATCACTGACTGCCTGTCACAGCCTTATAAACTGTTTTTCATGCTGCGCACCGCAGATTTGCCCGCAAACGATTCCACTTAACTTATAGAATTGTCAAAGACACGGCTGCGAATAGTAACATTATAACCGCTATATGTCTTCTTTTCAACCTCTATCTGCCTGAAAATCTACAAATCTATAGGTTAACGTTACTGTAACTTCGTGTCCAGTAACACGCTTCGCGATGCACAGATATGGAGCATTCTGCCCCATATCGCGCTGACTGCCTCGGGATTTTCATGCTTTCGGCATGAAAACGCCTCCCGGTACAGTGGCCTGTGTACAGTAACAGGTTAACCTCTCCCTATTCCCCCTCCATCATCTCCAGGACCTGAAGGCTCTTCATCTTTTTGTCTATGTACTTCCCTGTATATTCCCTCATAACTTTCTGCATGATCGCCAGCACCTCCGGTCTGACCGTGAAAGTATAGAGCCTGGAAATCTCTGATGCCGCGATATACTGAAGCGCATACAGGGAGGAGGCATCCAAACGGATACTCTTATACCTTTCCTTCCCGTCCGCACAGCCATCACAAAAAACACCGGATCTTTCTGCCGAAAACCAGTAAATCTCCTCCTGCTTCCCACATTTCATGCATTCAAACAGATTGGGATATTCCCCATTGATCACCATTGCCTTTAGCTCAAAGATACAGCGAATCAGCCTGTTGTCAATCTTTTCACTGACCAGTGCTTTCATGGTAACATAGAGCAGATTCAGCATTTCCTTCTCATCTGTGAACTCCCTGGAATAATAATCGGCAAATTCCAGAAAATAAAAACCATAATAAACTCCCGGCTGTCTGGAAGCCAGTTCCGTGAAATAATTGAGCACAGAGGCGGATTTCATCTGATAGCTGGTTCTTCCCTCATAGACAGAAAAGGTTCCAAATACAAAAGGATTGGCCACGGCAAGAAGGGAGCTGTTCTGCCGTCTCGCTCCCTTTGCAAATACCGTTATCTTTCCGCGCTCTCTTGTGAGGAGCACCAGCCTTTTATCAAAATCCCCCACCGGCATGGAGGATAA
This sequence comes from Blautia hominis, assembly GCA_002270465.1. Classification (GTDB taxonomy): domain Bacteria; phylum Bacillota; class Clostridia; order Lachnospirales; family Lachnospiraceae; genus Blautia; species Blautia hominis. The sequence goes on along the minus strand of NQOF01000003.1, from coordinate 834,027 downwards.
CACCATGCCGGTCACCTGTACTGTATCTGTCATATCTCTTTTTTATCGTATCCGAAATTCTTGATCAGATAGTCACTGTCTCTCCAGTCTTTTTTAACCTTTACCCAGAGTTTCAGATTTACCTTCTGCTCCAGCATCCGTTCAATCTCAAACCGGGCCGCACTTCCGATTTTCTTCAGCATGACTCCCTGCTTGCCAATAATGATCCCCTTGTGGGATTCACGTTCACAAATGATCGTGGCCTCGATATCTACAAGATTTCCTCCGGGACGTTCCTTCATAGTATCAATCGTTACGGCAATGCCGTGGGGAATCTCCTCCTCCAGGGTCCGCAGCGCCTTCTCCCGTATCATTTCAGCCACAATCTGGCGCTGGGGCTGGTCTGTCACGGTATCCTCATCGTAAAACTGAGGCCCATAAGGCAGATATTTAAAAATGCTGGTGATCACGGTCTCCAGGTTCTGCCCTCTGAGCGCAGATGCGGGGATGATCTCCGCAAAGTCCATAATCTTTCGGTAGGCGTCAATAAAACTCAGAACTTCTTCCTTCTTCACTGTATCTACCTTGTTGATGACCAAGATCACCGGCAGATTGCCGTTTTTCAGCTGTTCTGCAATGTGGCGCTCTCCTGCACCGATAAATGTGGTTGGCTCTACCAGCCAGAGGATCACATCCGCATCCTTAAAAGTTCTCTCCGCCACATTTACCATATATTCACCCAGTTTGTTTTTTGCCTTGTGGATACCAGGTGTGTCTAAAAAGACAATCTGTCCCTCCTCACAGGTGTAAACCGTCTGAATTTTATTTCTGGTTGTCTGAGGCTTCCTGGATGTGATGGCGATTTTCTGTCCGATCAGATGATTCATTAATGTGGATTTTCCCACGTTTGGCCGACCGATAATCGCCGCAAATCCTGATTTGTAGTCTGTTTTCATATATTCTCCTTTGTTACAGCAGGTGCTTCACTTCCAAAAACAGTTCTTTTTCCTGCTCGATTTTCTCTTCACTACCGATGACACAGATTCGGTTCTGGTCTAAAACACACGCTACCACATCTCCCAAGGCACGGATATCTTGAGGCTGGGCATTCAAAATCTGCATGCGCTCTTTTTTCAGCTCTTCCTCTGTGATACCGCTGAAATACGCCTCCAGGGACAATATTCCTTTCGCTGATGGTGTCATAGGTGTATCCAGCTCGCTGATCGTACCGATGATATATTTTGTCATCTCTCTCTCGTCAGCTTCAAAGCCGCGGATAAAGTCCGGGGTATTACGGAACACTTCCAGCGTTTTGGATAGATTCGGATCCCGGTAAGAAACCAGATACCCGTCACCACTTCTCCTGAAATTGCTCATACAGCCATATGCCCCGCCTTTTACACGCACGTTCATCCAGAGATACTCATAGCTTAGGATCACTTTCAGAATCCGCAGACATCCTGTATATTCAAATCCGCCTTCCCGGAAATTACCGGCTGCCGCCACGTACTGCACCTGGCCTGATGTTTTGAATCCCTCATTTTTTACCCGGTAATCAGGCTCATCATGAGCCGACTCCACATGTTCTGTATAAAGCACATCCTTCAGGCCGCGCACCTGTGTCTCCAGGGTTTTATATCCTTCGCTGTCCGCCGTATAACTCACCGTCAGATTCTCAGGACGGAAGATCATCTTCATAAGAAGTTTGAGCTTCTCTATCACCGTTCCCTTCTCCTCCTGGAAATGGCTTTCAATCCTGTCAAGGAACTGATAAAACTCAATCCCTGCTATTTTTTCCTGAAAATATGCATTGCCGGAGAAATATGACGTAGCCCGCATAACCGCTGTGCTGTGTCCCGAGCTGGCCATACTCATCTGTAACCGGGATTTCATCTTGGCTATGATCTCATAGAGACGTTTGGTGTCATCCATCTTCGAGGTGCAGATGATCTCCTTGATCATGGAAAATACAAAGGGCAGCCCGCTGTACAGTGTCTTTGCCTTGATCCCCAGCATCTGTGTCGTGTTCTGGTTATTTTTCGCATCCCCAAATACCTGGAGCCCAAATAAAATCCCGCCGCTGTTGGCGTTAATTTCATTAAACAGGTCTGCATAGCTGTAGTTCTCCGTGTCCACATAACCCAGGACAGACTTTAAGATCCCCATATAGGGAATCAGTTCTTCCGGAACTTTTTTCACATCAAAGAGCAGCGTCAGATAGCCAATCCCATTGGTGTACAGATCATGGTGCAGCACCAGTGTTTCATCCACGTATTCCGGTGTATTGTGTATCTGAACCGTCTCCGTTCCGATATCGGAACGTTTCAGCATGGGAATACTCTGCAGTGCCTCCTCTGTCTCCGGTTCATCCTGGTATTCTTTCAGATGCTTTGTGTCTGCTGCGATCTTCTCTATCGCTTCCGCTGGCAGAGATGCCTTATAGGCGGCAAGTTTATCTTCCAATTCTTTCTCTCTCTGGGCTGCAAGTCCGCGTTTAGGATTGACCACCACAATAGATGCATGTGGGTTGTCCAGAAGATATTGTTCGATCAGTTTTTCAAAATACCCCTCTTTCGCCTTCTGTTTCAGACTTTCAAAAATATCCAGTTTCTTCAGATGGTCAAAGGGTTTGCTGTCATCATACAGCCAGCTGTCAAACACATCAATGCCGTACATAAGCCCTTTGGGGAAGGAAGAAAAGTCAGCTTCCCTGAATCGGAATTCCAGAAAATTGATTCCTGCGGCTATGGCTTTTTTGTCAATTCCTTCTTTTGCAATTTTTCTGAGCGTCTCCTGAATCAAATTCACAAAGGTATCCTTGTTCTCTGGCTTTGCATTTTTTGCCACAATAGAGAAAAATGGCTGGAAAATGCCGTCATCATAGGATCCAAGGATATCTTTCCCCATTCCGGCATCCAAAAGTGCCTGCTTAAGCGGTGCCCCCGGAGCTGACAGCAGGGTATAATCCAGGATTTCAAAAGCAGTACACTGCTCCACATCCAGGCTGTCACCCACTACAACGTTATAGGAAAGGTAAGAATTTTCCTCCAAAGGCTCATTTTCGGATATCGGGTAATCCATGATGATTTCTTTCACCTGTTCAAAGGGCTTCTGTCTGGTGATTGCAGAGTTTACAGGAATCTCATCGTACTTCGACAGGTATTCCCTATCCATCCAGTTCATCCGCTCCTCCATATCCATATTCCCATACAGATAGATATAACTGTTGACCGGATGGTAATAGCGGCTGTGAAAAGACAGAAACTCCGAATATTTCAGGTCAGGGATCACGGAAGGGTCGCCGCCTGACTCCACACCGTAAGGTGTGTCGGGAAACAGGGAATTGAAAATCTCCCGGTCAAGCACTTCTTCCGGTGAGGAGAAGGCGCCTTTCATTTCATTATAAACAACACCGTTTAGTTTCAGCGGACCGTCCACATCCTCAAGCTCATAATGCCAGCCCTCCTGGCGGAAGATCTCTTCCCGCTCATAAATATTAGGGAAAAATACCGCATCCAGATATACATGCATCAGGTTTTTAAAATCCGTATCATTGCAGCTGGCTACCGGATACATCGTCTTATCCGGATAGGTCATTGCGTTCAAAAATGTGTTCAGAGAACCTTTCACCAATTCTACAAAGGGATCTTTTAAGGGGAATTTCTGAGAACCGCACAGAACGCTGTGTTCCAGAATATGAGCCACACCGGTACTGTCTGCCGGCGGCGTGCGGAATGCTATATTGAACACCTTGTTTTCATCATCATTTTCCAGCACCATAACTCTGGCACCGCTTTTTTTATGTCTCCACAGAGAACCTTTGGAGTGAATATCCGGAATGTCCTGACAGGAAACCAGTTCATATGCCGGCACATTTTCTTTCTTCATGTTCAGCCTCCTTGATTATTATATTTACTGACCGTTTTGGGCCAGTGTACGCTCTATTGTTTATCTTACCACATTTGTTGGAATTATAAAACGGAAAAAGAACAAATATTCTTCCAATTATATCAAGGCACCAAAAAGAAGCTGCTGTCTATGCCTCTGCATTCTGACAACAGCTTCTGTCTTGAGTCAAAGTCCGGTGGCATCCAGCGCTTCCTGTGGTATTTCCACTTCCACTGCTTCGCCGCGCTCTTTTATAGTTACAGCCATCTCAAATCTGTCAATCTTCATCGTCTCACCTGACCCAGCTTCAGCAGCAAGGTCTGACATCATCTTTTCCATGAGCTGTTTCATATCAATTCTGGTCCGGACTATCTCTTTATTTTTCTGATCAATATACAAATCCACATCGACTTTTTCATCATCGATCCGGAAGCTGCCCAAAACATCTTCCTGCCCCTGCATCTGGCTTGCCATGCCAAACAGGCTGTTCAGTACCTCTCCGCCTATAGAAGAATGAACCACATAACACTCGATGGACTTCTCATCGTCCAGCACAACCGTTTCCTCGGTCATAGACAGGGAATCTTCCTGAATTCCCTGGTACAGTTCCTGTCCGGCAAATACCAGAGCTCCCATATTGCCGCTGGATACATCCGTCTCAGACTTCTGCCACTCTTCCCCGTTTTTTGTATAGGTCACATATTTGTCATCATTCTTCACCGTATAGCTCTCAATGGGAACCGGTATGTTCATTGACATAAGCTGCATATTCAACTCACCGTCCATGCGCATCCGTTCCTCCTGAAACTGCATATCTGCATCCATATCCATCTGGATGGCAGAATTCTGAACATCCCCCAGCAAATCCTGCGCCTCTTCCAGGGGTACTGCTGCCTTAAAATTCATGGTCATCTGCAGTTTTCCTGATTTGAGCTGTTTCTGACTGCTGATCACTTCTTTCAGCAGTTCTTCCGGGTTCTGTTCCTTTGCCTGCTCTTTGCCCTGTCCGCATCCGGCCAGAAGCAGCAGCGGTACCAGCACCGCTAAGCATAGTTTTCTGAGTTTTCCCTTCAAATTCTCCCCCCTTTATAATTTAGAGTATCCGTATCCATTTACAATGGCATCCAGTTTTTCGCCCTTCCTGCACATAGGACATTCACTTGCTTTGTGCGTCTGGTAATCCGGTACATCCTTTTTATAGAACACGGCATTGATATCCAGGCCTGCCACTTTGTTCACTGCACTGAATATAGCTGACACTCCCTGGATGGTACCACCATAGTAGAGTATGCTCTCCATACACTTCCGCAGCGTCTCGCCGGTTGTGATGGAGCCCATCAGGATCACCACATTTCGGTTCCGGACCATGTGCTGAATGTTGTCACGGAACATAAGCTGGCCGTTACCGTTAAATTCCGGAGTAACAATATAAATAGTCTTATGCGCATTCATGGACAGAACCCCTGCCTTTGCCAGCTCCTCCGCCAAAAATGCTCCCACGACTTCCAGCCCATCCAGACAGATAATAGAATCCACAGGGGTAGACGTTTCATATTTAGTAGACAGATACCTGGCGATTCTGGAAGCCTCCGCACATCGGGTCTTCATGGTTGTCATCTCCAAATAATGACTGATATGAGACTGCGGCGTTGCAAAATGCCCCGGAATCACTTTTAACTGAATCTTTTCATCACCGGCTGCATATACCTTAAACATTCTTTCTTCCATTTCCATAGATCATACCTCCTCTTTTTAATCCCCAATTCCTTATTTGTAACTATTCGGCGCCTGCATCGTTATGGGCAAAAAGCCATGCAGAATGGCCGTTATCAATGATTACACCTGATTGCTGAATACTTTTTCTCAAGGAACATGTATTCGGTCTGCGCAACAAATGTAGGGGCCTGCGGAATAGTTACACTTATTTTTTTCATATGCTTATTATACCATACTCCTTTTAAGGAAAAAAGAGAAGATTTCTGAAAATAGATATTTTTCAGGAAAATTGTTACTGTTCGCTCCATGTGCAGTAACATGTGTCGTGATACACTGATACACTGTTTTGCATTTTAGCATTTTTGCGCTGACTAACCCGGGATTTTGCTGTGCATCGCACATCATCTCTTCGAGGAAAACACCACTCAGGACCGTGTCCCTAGAACAATAACTGAAAATCACCGGTATTGGATATCGGGATAATTAGTGATCACTGCATCCACGCCAGCCTTCTGCATTTCCTGGAAACGTTCTTTGGTATTCACAGTCCATACATGCAGAGGAAGTTTTTCCTCCCTGCACTGTTTCAAAAAATCAGGATGCTGCAAATGCGTATAAATAGGATGCAGGGCATCCACGCCCAAACGCTTGGCATATATAGGTGCATCCACAATTCCATCCTCAAACAGCATACCTGTCCGTATACCGGAATTTTTCTGTTTCATCTCCAACAGCGTATAATGATTAAAAGAAGAATACAATACCTTGTCTTCCATCCCCATGCGGGCGGTTAGCTCCAGCACTTTATCTGTCAGCCCTTCGTAAAATATAATACTGGTCTTCAGCTCCACATTCACAAGCATCTCTTCTTTTCTCATAAGTTCATACACTTCTTTAAGAGTGGGAATTTTGGCATTTCCCTGTTCCGGAAATGTCTTGTTAAAATTCAGCTTTCTCAGTTCCTTCAACGTATGGTCCTTTACCCATCCTGAACCATTGCTGACTCTGCCCAGTTTCTCATCATGAATGACCACGATCTCACCGTCTTTTGTAAGCTGTACATCCAGTTCAATGCCATCCGCCTTACGGCGTACCGCTTCGGAAAAAGCGCCCATAGTATTTTCCGGCGCGTATCCGGATGCACCTCTATGAGCCCAAATTTTCATTTTCTTCATAGATCCCCCTTATAAATTCAGTCAATCATTATCCTCATTTTCATAGATATATTCTTCCTCTTCATGCGAATGTTCCCCATAAAACTCTCTTCCTACTACATTCTTTCTCTGTCTGCAATCCTCCACCATCTCGGAAAGCATGGAACGAACTCTTTTGGGGTCCGAAATATTCTTCAGGACAATTTCCGGATTGCTGTCCACTTTTGTTTTAACGATCAAATCTCCGGTTCCAAAAATTTTACCCGCCAGTGTCTGTACCATAGTCACATCCACGATCCGATATAAAAGTGTCTCATCCAAAGTGGTTCTCAGCAGTCCAGCTTCTATCATCAGTCTCTCGTTCTCTATATAATACTTCGTAAATGACCAGGGGAACCACATAAAATGTTTCCGGTCTTCCCATATTAAATTGTCACTCATTATAATAACCTCCTTATTATTAATACGTCAAAACTGTTAGTTACTTTCACAGTTACGAATAAAAACCCACACTAAACCGTCCTTGGCAGCAGCATTTCCACCTGCGGGAAATTTTTATGGTCAGCGTAGTGAATACGCTGACTTGTTAAGTAATTGCTATACGTTTCAGTATAATATGAATGCCTCAGAATAACAAGGGTTGTTTGGAAAGCGTACAAGAAACGGAGGTACAGCACCCCTACCTCTATTTCATTCCATCCACCTTACACTCCACAAAAAAAACAGGCGCCACCCACCGGTGATGCCTGTTTCTTATTTCACTCAAGAAACTAATGATTAGTTTTCTGCATCTCCATACAGAGTAACCAGTTTCTTCAGATATTCATATCTTTCTTTAGCCTGTTTTTCATTCAGAGCAAAGAGTTTAGCAGCCTTTTCAGGATTAGAACGTTTCAGAGAATTGTAACGAACCTCGCCATCCAGGAATGCCTGGTAATCTTCTGTCGGCTCTTTGGAATCCAGGGAGAATTTGCTTTCTGCTTCCGGATTGAAGCGGAAGTTATGCCAGTAGCCGGATTTAACAGCCAATTCTTCCTCTGTCTGAGCTTTGCTCATACCTTTCTTGATACCATGGTTGATACAAGGAGCGTAAGCGATGATCAGGGATGGTCCTGGATATGCCTCAGCCTCAGCAATTGCTTTTACAGTCTGGTTAAAGTCTGCACCCATGGAAATCTGAGCAACATATACATAACCATAGCTCATAGCGATGGAAGCAAGGTCTTTCTTCTTAACTTCTTTACCGCCCGCAGCGAACTGTGCAATCGCACCTGTCGGAGTAGCCTTGGAAGACTGTCCGCCTGTGTTAGAGTAAACCTCTGTATCGAATACCATAATGTTGATGTCTTTTCCACTTGCTAATACGTGGTCAACACCGCCGAATCCGATATCGTAAGCCCATCCGTCACCACCGAATACCCACTGGGATTTTTTACCCAGGAAGTCTTTTTTCTTAACGATATCTTTGCAGGTATCGCAATCAATTCCTTCCAGAGCTGCAACCAGTTTGTCAGTAGCCGCACCGTTGGTAGCACCACAATTGTAGGTATCTAACCACTCTTTGCATGCAGCTTTCACTTCCTCTGAAGCTTCTGCGCTTGCCATTACGGATTCTACTTTTTCTTTCAGGCCGCCGCGGATAGCGTTCTGAGCCAGTAACATACCGTAACCGAACTCTGCATTATCCTCAAATAAAGAGTTATCCCATGCAGGACCCTGTCCTTTTGCGTTTACAGTGTACGGTGTAGACGGTGAGGAGTTACCCCAGATAGAGGAACATCCTGTTGCGTTTGCAATGTACATTCTATCACCGAACAGCTGCGTGATCAACTTCGCGTACGGTGTCTCACCACAACCTGCACAAGCACCTGAGAACTCAAGCAGAGGCTGTTTGAACTGAGAACCTTTTACAGTTGTCTCTTTGAATTTAGCAACAACATCTTCTTTAACCGGAAGAGATACCGCGTAATCAAAGAATTTCTGAGATTCAACATTCGCTTCCATGTTTTCCATAACAAGGGCTTTTGCACCTTTCTTGCCTGGGCAGACATTTGCACAGGAACCACATCCGGTACAGTCAAGAGCGGATACTGCGATAGCAAATTTATATTCTTTCATTCCAGTCATATCAAGAGCTGCCGGAGCATTTGCTGCCTCAGCCTCTGTCATAGCAACCGGACGAATGGATGCATGCGGGCATACATACGCACAACGGTTACACTGGATACAGTTTTCAGGCTGCCATACCGGGATATTTACTGCAATACCACGTTTCTCGTAAGCAGATGTTCCGGATGGAGTTGTACCATCAACATATTCTGTGAATGCAGATACAGGCAGTGAGTTACCTTCCTGAGCTGTAACTTTAGCCTGAACGTTGTTAACGAAGTCTACAACTTCTTTTCTTCCGTTCTCTGCGTGAGTCAGGTCAAGACCTTCGTCTGTAGCAGTTTTCCAGCTTTCCGGAACCTGAACTTCAACGATCTGTTTTGCACCTTCATCAATAGCTGCCCAGTTTTTCGCAACTACGTCATCACCTTTACGTCCGTATGTAGCTTTGGCTGCTGCTTTCATCAAATCAATAGCCTGAGCCTCCGGAATGATGTCAGCCAGTTTGAAGAATGCGGACTGCAGGATTGTGTTGATACGAGTCGGGCCCATGCCTGTCTCAATACCAATCTTAACACCATCGATCACATAGAATTTGATGTTGTGGTTAGCAATAAATTCTTTTACCTGTCCCGGTAAGTGTTTTTCCAGGCCTTCCATGTCCCAAGGACAGTTCAGCAGGAATGTACCTCCGTCTACCAGTTCCTGAACCATGTTGTATTTTCTTACATAGGAAGGATTATGGCATGCAACGAAGTTTGCTTTCTTGATCAGGTATGTAGATTTAATCGGTTTTTTACCAAAACGCAGGTGAGACATAGTAACACCGCCGGATTTCTTTGAGTCATAGTCAAAGTAAGCCTGAGCGTACATATCTGTGTTGTCACCAATGATCTTGATGGAGTTCTTGTTAGCACCTACTGTACCGTCAGCGCCCAGACCCCAGAATTTACAGTTAATGGTTCCTTCCGGTGTTGTAACGATAGGAGTACCAACTTCCAGAGACAGATTTGTAACATCATCCACGATACCTACCGTGAATTTTTTCTTCTCTGTGTTCTCATATACAGCAACAATCTGAGCCGGTGTGGTGTCTTTGGAACCTAAGCCGTAACGTCCTGTAAGAATTGGAACTGCATCGAATTTGCTTCCCTTTAATGCAGCAACAACGTCTAAGTATAACGGCTCACCCAGAGAGCCCGGTTCTTTTGTTCTGTCTAAAACAGTGATCTGTTTTACAGTTTCCGGAATAGCTTCGATCAATGCGTCAGCGCAGAATGGTCTGTACAGACGAACTTTTACAACACCGACTTTCTTGCCGGCTGCCAGTAAATAATCGATAGTCTCTTCAATTGTATCGTTTACAGAACCCATAGCAACGATTACGTGCTCAGCATCCGCTGCACCATAGTAGTTGAACAGTTTGTAATCTGTACCGATCTTAGCGTTTACTTTGTCCATGTATTCCTGAACGATTGCCGGTAAAGCATCGTAGTACGGATTACATGCTTCTCTTGCCTGGAAGAAGATGTCAGGGTTCTGTGCAGAACCTCTCTGGCACGGATGGTTTGGATTCAGTGCGCGAGCGCGGAATTCATCAACAGCGTCCATGTCTACCATCTCTTTTAAGTCTTCGTAATCCCATGTCTCAATCTTCTGGATCTCATGAGAAGTACGGAAACCATCAAAGAAGTTGATGAACGGAACTTTACCTTTGATAGATGCCATATGTGCAACCGGTGTCAGGTCCATAACTTCCTGTACGGAAGATTCACAAAGCATAGCACATCCTGTCTGACGACATGCGTATACATCGGAATGGTCTCCGAAGATTGACAGTGCGTGGCTTGCAAGTGCACGGGCAGACACGTTGAATACACCCGGTAACTGCTCACCAGCGATTTTATAAAGATTAGGGATCATTAACAGAAGACCCTGTGATGCGGTATATGTAGTAGTCAGGGCACCTGCTGCCAGGGATCCATGCACAGCACCTGCTGCACCAGCCTCAGACTGCATCTCAGTAACCTGTACTTCTTGTCCGAAAATGTTCTTTCTTCCCTGTGTTGCCCATTCGTCTGTAGCCTCTGCCATTACAGATGACGGGGTAATCGGGTAAATCGCTGCAACATCGGAAAATGCGTAAGACGCATGAGCTGCTGCATGATTACCATCCATGGTTTTCATCTTTCTAGCCATTTGTTATTTTCCTCCTTGAAAATTGTTATAAACAATGTTCCACTTCGCTCCCCGAAGTCTATCGAAATTATATCACGATTCGCCAAGCATGTCCATTTTTTAACGAAAATAAGTAGAATGTTTTTTGAAAAAAACAAATCCTGACTACTCTTCCTCCATAATTTCACGAATCGTCCTGGCACCAAGCTCTCTGAGCAGGTTTTTTTGTATTTTGCACAGCTCTTTATGGACCTTACATCCCTCTTCGTCCTGGTTGCGCACACAGGGCTTGTCCGGATTCATACACTCGATCATGTAAAATTCCGGCTCCACTGCCAGGTAGATATCCAGCAGTGTAATCTGGCCAATATCTTTCTTCAGTGCATATCCTCCATTACTTCCACGGAAGCTCTTCACCAAATCTCCTTTTTCCAATTTTTTGAGTATTTTATATACAAACGCGGGAGTCAGTTCCTCCTTTTCGCATATCTGGTTCACGCAAAGTTTATCTCCTCCAGCAAGTGCCCGGACAATCCGCACCGCGTAGTCGCATTCTCTTGTAATCAGCATTTTTCCTGTGCTCCTTTCCTGTACTCTCTGTGGTCTTCTCTCGTCCCTCTTTTTTCCTAATGGTGTCCATTATACCTTTGTATACTTAATTTATCAAGTATTTTAAAAGAAATGCTTGCAAATTCCACATTTTACTGTAAAATAAGAAGAGATTACGCAAAGAAAATTGTAAGTTTTTTATAAAGTGAGGGATTAACATGATTGCAGCAAATAATGTCACTTTACGAATCGGTAAAAAAGCACTGTTTGAGGACGTCAATATCAAGTTTACGGAAGGAAACTGTTATGGTTTGATCGGTGCCAACGGCGCCGGCAAATCTACGTTCTTAAAAATCCTTTCCGGTCAGCTTGAGACCACCAGTGGTGATATCACCATTACACCCGGACAGCGTCTCTCCTTCTTACAGCAGGATCACTTCAAATATGATGCTTATACGGTTCTTGACACAGTTATCATGGGCAACAAACGTCTGTATGATATTATGAAAGAAAAAGAAGCCATCTACGCAAAAGAAGATTTTTCCGATGAGGATGGAATCCGTGCCAGTGAACTGGAGGGTGAGTTTGCCGAGATGAACGGCTGGGAAGCAGAATCCGATGCGGCACAGCTCTTAAATGGTCTGGGGATTGAAACAGAACTGCACTATTCCATAATGGGCGATTTGACAGGCAGCCAGAAAGTGAAGGTTCTTCTTGCACAGGCCCTGTTTGGTAACCCTGATATACTTCTTCTGGATGAGCCTACCAACCACTTAGACCTGGACGCCATAGAATGGCTGGAAGAATTCCTGATCAATTTTGAGAACACGGTGATTGTAGTGTCCCATGACCGTTACTTTTTAAATAAGGTATGTACACATACTGCGGATATTGACTACGGTAAAATCCAGCTCTATGCCGGAAACTATGATTTCTGGTATGAGTCCAGCCAGCTTCTGATCAAACAGATGAAAGAAGCCAACCGAAAAAAAGAAGAAAAGATCAAAGAGTTACAGGAGTTTATATCCAGATTCTCCGCCAACGCGTCAAAATCCAAACAGGCCACATCCAGAAAACGTGCCCTGGAGAAAATACAGCTGGATGATATGCGTCCTTCCAGCCGTAAATATCCGTATATTGATTTCCGTCCAAACCGCGAAATCGGAAACGAAGTGCTCATGGTAGAAGGCCTTTCAAAAACCATTGACGGTGTAAAAATATTGGACAACATTTCCTTTACTCTCGGTCATGATGATAAAGTTGCATTTGTCGGGGGAAATGAGCAGGCTAAAACCGTACTTTTCAAAATCCTTATTGGAGAAATGGAGCCGGATGAAGGAACCTACAAATGGGGCGTCACTACATCTCAGGCATATTTTCCTAAAGATAATACAGCCGAGTTTGACAATGACCTGACGATAGCAGATTGGCTGACGCAGTATTCTGAAATAAAAGATGCGACTTATGTACGTGGTTTTCTTGGACGTATGCTGTTCCCAGGTGAGGACGGTGTAAAAAAAGTCCGTATACTCTCCGGAGGCGAAAAGGTAAGATGCCTTTTATCTAAAATGATGATATCCGGTGCCAATGTGCTGGTTTTTGATGAGCCTACCAACCATTTGGACATGGAATCCATTACTGCACTGAATAACGGTATGATAAAATTCCCCGGTGTCATTTTGTTTGCCTCCCATGACCACCAGATTGTACAGACCACAGCGAACCGTATCATGGAAATACTTCCAAACGGTGTACTTATCGATAAGATCACTACCTATGATGAATATCTGGCAAGCGATGAAATGGCAAGAAAACGCCAGGTATATACCATGACAGAGGAAGATAACTAAAATTCAAGAAAAAAAGGGAGCATTCCACTCTGCCCGTCAGAGAAGAATGCTCCCTTCTGATACCAGCCTGTTATGGCAGCAATACATAGTTTTTCACCAAATCTTCCAGTGTATCACGTTTTCTGATGAGGCGGATTTTTCCGTCTGTTCTTACCAGAACCTCTGCCGGCCTAAGTCTTCCATTATAATTAGAGCTCATGACATGTCCATAAGCGCCTGCATCCAAAACTCCAATCACATCTTTTTCCTCTATATGGGGAAGTTCCCTGTCTTTTGCCAGAATGTCACCACTCTCGCAAATATTGCCTACAACAGTGACTGTCTCTCTTTTTCCTGACACCTTCCTATTTTTTTCATATACCTCAATCTCATGATAAGAATCGTATAATACCGGACGCATAAGTACATTAAATCCAATATCTGTGCCAATATATTTTTTGCCGTGGTTGGTTTTCACCGTATTTACGGTTCCCAAAAGGACTGACGATTCTGCCGTTACATAGCGGCCCGGTTCTGCCCGGAAGGTGATTTCCTTCCCGTATTCCTTCACAAAACGGTACATGATCTCATCCAGGGATTTTCCCAGATCTGCCAAATCTAGTCGCTGAATCTGATTCTCTTTATGATAGGCGATACCAAATCCCCCGCCAAAATCCACAAATTCCAAATCAGAAAATTCTTTTGCACATTCCAGTAGGGAATCCACACTCTTCAGATATTGTTCTTTTTCTAAAAAAAGGGAGCCAATATGCTGGTTCACACCAACCAGTTTAAGGCTATAGCGGGCAAGAATAGCCTTCACTTCATGGAGCATCTCCACATCAATTCCGAATTTTGTTTTCTTGCCTGCTGTAATGACTTTCTGATGATGTCCTGCACCATGGCCGGGATTCAGGCGAACAGCCACTTTTCCTCCCGGATTCAGTCTTCCATACTGTTCCAGCTGAGAGAGGGAATCCACGCTGGTAGTCACACCTGCCTCTATGGCATAGCGCATTTCCTGTTCAGATACATTATTACAGATATAGAAAATTTCATCTGCCTCATAACCTGCCATTTTGGCCAGAGATATTTCTCCCGGTGACATGACATCCACCTCAAGCCCCTCCTCTTTGACGATCTGCAGAAGGGCAGGGTTGAAATTTGCTTTAATAGAATAATCAATGACAAAGTGAGGATATTTCACCATTTTCTTCAATTCTCTACATCGTAAGCGCAGCGTTTCTTCATTATATACATAAACCGGACTGCCGTACATTTCTGTAATTTGTTCCGGCTCCATATTACCATAAAAGCCCTCTTCTCTCAAATTGTACTCCATAATCTTTATCTCTCCTTATAACAATGTCTTCATACTTAATTCTTGACAAATTATATCTTATTCTTTATAATTTGTAAAATAAATTAATCGCATTGTTATGATTTGTTTTTTCGATAGGAGTTTATATGAATACAACATCCTTGGAAACATTTTTAGCGCTCAGTAAAATTTTAAACTTTACCAAAGCTTCCGAGGCACTTTTTGTAGCCCAGTCTACGGTTACAAACAGAATTGCCGAATTGGAAAAAGAACTTGGCCAGCCCTTGTTTGTCCGCAGTCCGAGAAGCCTGAAACTTACAGAAGCCGGCATAAAGTTTATTGATTATGCCAACCGCATACTTGCCTTGGAAAAATCAGCAGTCACGATGCTGAACACACAGGATTTTTCCAGGGAGAATCTGCATATTGGTACAACAAACACCATTTATGAGTGTCATTTAAGAGCACCCCTCCTTGGCTATATGCAGGAACACAGGGATGTGAATACAAAAGTCACCATTTCCCATTCTATGGAACTGCTTCATGCACTCCAGGATGATTTGCTTGATTTTGCATTTACCTATATTCCGTTGAAGAAACAAGGTTTCACCTGCCAATGTTTTAAAAAAGACGAACTGGTTCTTGTCTGTTGCAGCAGTGACATAAACTATCAGAAGGGAATTACCAGAAAAGATCTTCCTAAATTGAATTACCTTTTCTGCAATTTTGCCCTGCAGGAAGTGGGTCTCTTTATCCGTCAGCTTTTTCCTGATAATTACCATTTTTCCTTTGAGATAGACAACAGTACAAAACTTCTTGACTTTGTTCTGGCGGGCCTGGGTTACAGCTTTCTCCCTCTCAGCCTTGTCAAAAAAGGAATTGAGGATGACAGGCTCCGCGTTATACCGCTGCTGGATTTCGATTCTCCAAAAATAAACAATTATCTTACTATGAAGACAGGTTTGGAATTCCCCTTCTATGTTTGAACCTAACGGTTGAGTACCTGCATGATTACCAGCAAGATCTATGGAGAATCACCTTAGGCAATGGAGTTTTCGTCTGGCTGCTGAACGTTTCCTTACAGTACATACAGCCTATATACAGACTTGCCTAGCAGTTACATTAAACAACTTTTTTCTGCCCCTGTGACAAACTATCAAATTTACTTTCCAATATCACAAGCCTGGATTCCAATTGGTTAACCTTTAAATGGTAAAGCTCATCCGTCTGTGAAACCCGCAGGGCATCTGTAAATTTACGGCTTAAATCAACGTGATTTTCCGCAATAATTTTAATATTTCTCTGAATTTCGTTTTCTATAATAAATTTCGTTTGTTCCAATTCATCTCTCACAGCCGCAACCTCTTTCTCAAGACGGTCCAGCCTTGTTTCAACATTATTAAGTTGAATTTTCATTTGCTTAATAGATTCCTCTACTAATTCAAATCTTTTATCTATCTGTCTAAATTTATCATCTATTTGTTCAAGCTTTTCATCTATCTGCTCAAACCTCTTATCTACCTGTTCAAATCTTCTATCTATCTGCTCAAACCGTTCCTCCATCCTTTCCGCGTTTTCATTCAAGCGATTATTTACCTGTTCAAATTTTTCATCCACCTGCAAATATAATGGCTGCAGCTTATTGTCAAACAACTTTTCCAGCATATTGATATCCTCTGTTGTAAATCCCATATTGTACCCTTCCTTTCCAATACTCATTTATTTTACTTGGTGTCCCATGTCTTACCTGTTGTCATGGGGAGCCGGCTTTTATCGACATGGCAGCAATGATGTAAGACATAAAACTTTATCTGTTATGCTGTATAGCTTATCATATTGCAGTGCATATTTCTATTGACATATTGCATATTCACATTTTTTGTAAACTCTGCGAAAAATCACGCCCTTAAAACTTTCCGATTTTGTATCTATCTGCTGAAAATATACTAATTATCATCAATCCACATCTTCCCTCCTGCCAAAATCCGAAATCCAATGCATCATTCGTTATCTATTTTTCACCTATTTAATTTTTCTTTATCCCTGTATATTTGTACACCTCATAGGCTGTATACTCCTTATCAAAATGATAACCCAGTTTTTCTGACAATGCCACGGAAGCAGGATTCTGGGCATCCCAGCTTGGATACAGGCCCCGCTCCAGACAATCCAGAATAAGCTGTGCGGCACAGCAGAGCGCCAGTCCCTTTCTTCGGTAATCTTCACGGGTATCCACCTCAATCTCAATCCCTTCTTTATAGACCGTGTAGGAAGACGCACCGGCTGCCAGAATCTTATTATCGAAGGCTGCAACCCCCAATCCGCGTTTCCTGTAGTCTTCGTAATCTTTAAACTGAGAACACAGATCTGCGGACCATGGATTCTCCATAACCTGCCGGTAAGTCTCTTTGTCAATTTTATGCAGGGAGAATCCCTCCGGACAGTGCTTTACTATATCCCTGAGCCTCTCCTTGTCAAATATATCCGACTCTTTCCTGATAGCATATCGTTTGCGTTTTTTTGAACATCCCTGATAAACCTGCTCTATCAAATCTCCCCATTCTACCGAAGCCGGCACCATAATGATAAACTCTGATTCTCTGTCATCCGGTTTATTTCGCACAAGCGCCTCCGCCGGCCGCCCTGCAAAAAAGCAGAAATCTCCCACTACTATCTGTGCGGACCGTGGATTCTCCGGATCATCTCCGTAAGCTCTTCCCATACAATCCTGAAGACAAGACCAGATCAAAGTCTCCTCCCATCCTGCGAACAATTCCGTAATAACGCTTTTATCCATGATCTCCACTATTTTTTCCATTCATACTCCTTTCTCATCCCACAGTCTCTCCATTGATGAAAAATCCGACAGAACATTGTCTGTAATTTGCATAACTATTCCCTACCTTCACAGTTACGAGTAAAAGCCCATAAAGAAATGCCTTCACAACAGGATTTTCTCTTCTGCTGTTCACGATCCCATTAAATCACATTGTGCGGCCGGCTAACCAAAAATTTTCCCCGCCTCACCCGGCCTCCTTATGTTATAAATATTTCCCGGGACTGTCATCAATGAACAGCCGCCTATTAATCCTCAGTATGCTACTATTCACAGCCCTGCAAAAAACGCAGTTCTGTAAACAGTAACACGCTTCGCGATGCACAGATATGGAGCATTCTGCCCCATATCGCGCTGGCTGCCTCGGGATTTTCATGCGCAAGCGCATAAAAACGCCTCGCGGGATAGCAGCCGTGAATAGTAACCTCAGTATAACATATATAAAAATTTCATGTTGACATTTTCCTTTTACATGCATATAATAAATAGTTGTTCATACAACAGTTGTAAATTACAACTAATTTCAAGGAGGCAGTTTTATGAATAATCATTTTGTCAGCATCATACGACGCTGCGAATTGTCATATGTAAGGGGTGAGATGGAAAAATACGGGCTGATCCCCCTGGAAGGCCGGCTGATCCGTATCCTCAAGGATAAAAGCTGCAGTCAAGAGGAAATGGCGGAGTATCTGAACCTGGATAAAGGCAGGATTGCAAAGAACCTGGCATCTCTGGAGGAAAAAGGCCTCATATGCCGCAAGATCAATGAACACGACCGCCGTCAAAAATTTGTATCTCTGACGGATAAAGGTGAGGAGATTTATGAACATATCCGGGATATCTATAAAACCTGGGACCAAATATGCTATGCCGGCTTTTCCGAGGAGGAACAGCAAATACATCAGGACCACATCAAACGAATTGCAGATAATGCAGTTACATACAGAAAAAAAGGGGGTATTTAAATGGTAAAAAATCTGACGGAAGGCAAACCTCTGAAGTTGCTTTTTTTCTTCGCTCTTCCTATGGTTATCGGAAACTTTTTTCAGCAGCTTTACAATATGGTGGATTCCATGGTAGTTGGAAAGTTTGTAGGTGAGGATGCGCTTGCAGCGGTAGGCTCCTCCTTCCCTGTTGTTTTTCTGGCTGTAGCGATCGCTGCCGGCCTATCCATGGGATGTACGGTTGTCATTTCCCAGCTCTTCGGAGCCGGCCAGATCCGGGAAATGAAGACCACCATCTCCACTGCACTGATCGCTCTGGGTGTCATCGGACTGGCGATCATGGCGGCCGGCGAGCTGGCTGCCGAACCGCTTCTGAAACTTTTGGGAACAGATGCGGATATCATGGCAGACTCACTTACCTATCTGCGTATTTATTTTGGAGGCGCTGTTTTCCTGTTTCTCTACAATACATTAAACGGCATTTACAACGCCCTGGGAGACAGCAATACACCACTTAAATTTCTTATGGTATCAGCTCTTACAAATATCGGGCTTGATCTGCTCTTTGTCATTCGTTTTCATATGGGTGTGGCAGGTGTCGCCTGGGCAACGCTGATCGCACAAGGCCTGTGCGCAGTGGCCTCTTTCTTTGTACTCATTAAAAGAATGAAGAATATGGAAAATGAACCCGCTGCCGCAAATAAAAAGTTTTCTCTTTTTGAAGCCGGCGCTGCCCGGAGAATCGCCCGTGTCGGTGTTCCCTCTATGCTGCAGCAGTCCATTGTCTCACTGAGCATGATGTTCATGCAGGGACTGGTGAACTCCTACGGCAAAGTATTTGTAGCCGGATATACAGCGGCAACAAAAATAGATACGCTGGCTATGATGCCAAATATGAACTTTTCAAACGCCATGTCAAGTTATACCGCGCAGAATATCGGTGCCGGAAAAGAAAAACGGGTGGTTCAGGGTTATAAAGCGTGTCTGCTCATGGTACTTATTTTCTCTCTGATCATCACCGGCATAATCTATCTCTTTGGCCCCCAGCTCCTCAGCCTGTTCCTGAACAGCGGTTCAGAGGGAAGTGCTATGGGATACGGACTGAAATACATGAAAACAGTCTCCGTATTTTATGTACTAATGGGACTGATGTTCGTAGGCAACGGCCTTTTGAGAGGTGCCGGAGATATGGGTGCCTTTATGCTGAGTTCCATGTCCAATCTGTTTTCCAGAGTTGCCATCGCATACCTTCTGGCTCATTTCATCGGTGCCAGTGCAATCTGGTGGTCAATCCCCATCGGCTGGGGAATTGGTGCTATATTCTCCTTTATCCGCGTACAGAGCGGTAAATGGAAACTAAAAAAACTGGTTGGCTGACCTTGCTAGTGCTCCATCCGGCCAGAAACAATACTGCCAGCACTGCCTATTTTGCCATCTGCCGCGTTGTCGTCAGTCAGCGGAGGGACCACTCCGCCTCCTTCCTTCGCCTTGCAGGCTGACAAAATATTCAGCACTGGCAGTATCATTTCTGACTGGATGGAACACTAGGATAAAAATATAAATATCCGGTTCATGCAGAGACTACTCCTTTGCGTGAACCGGATATTTATATTATACCTCTGTTCTGTCACTATTTTTAATAGCAGCGGCTTTGGCTGCCCCCAGCATTCCCGATGCGTCGCCGAGTTGGGCTGTTACAATTGTGCAGGCTTTTCTGGAATTCTCCAATGCATGGGTATCCACAATCTCCCTTGCCTTTGACAGCAGACGTTCCCCTGCCGCAGACATGCCGCCACCAATTATGATACACTCCGGGTTATATAGGTTGATCACATTTACAAGGCCATACCCCAGGATTTCCCCTGTTTCCTCCATAGCCTCTCTCGCAAGCGTATCACCCGCATCAAAGGCTCTGGATACCATCTTAGCTGTAATCTCTTCCGGGTCATGGGTCCAGGCTGTAAGTATGGTCTCCTCTTTTGCCTCTATCTTTTCCTTCACGGTACGCAAAAGTCCCAACGCTGACACATACCGTCCCAGGCAGCCCGAGCTTTTACAGCGGCAGGGCCGTCCCTCCCTGTACATATTCATATGGCCGATTTCACCCATACTGCCGGTTGCCCCATATAGAATATGCCCATCAATCATGACTCCTGCCCCCAATCCGGTGCCCAAAGTCAGAAGCACAACATTCTTTTTCCCTTTGCCTGCACCAAAAAAACATTCCCCATACAGATTTACACGGACGTCATTGTCAATGAACACCGGAATCCCTAACCGTTTCCTGAACCAATGGACAATGGGGACATTTTCCCATTTTGGAAAATTTGGCGAAAACAGGGATATGCCATTCTCTATATCCAGAAGACCAGGCACCCCAATTCCCATAACTTCCACTTCCCGAAGCGATGTTCCTGCCTTTAAAAGCAGCTCCCTGATATTTTCTTGCATCCGTTCCAAAACCCCTTCTGCCCCCAGATGCACCATGGTAGGTGTCCTCTGTTCAGCCACCGGGGAGAAATCCTTTGTAAACAGAGAGGTCTTGATATTCGTTCCTCCCAGATCCATACCCATTATATACTTTCTCATTTACTGTCCTTTCCGGCACTCTTTCGATGCTTTTCCTTTGCACCCTGTAACTTACCCGCATGAAATGTTCCCTTAATCATTTTTCTATACAGTTAATTATACATAAAAAAGAATCCGAAAACAACACTTGTGCCGCAGACAGAAAAAACCACAGCCTACTATTTTTATGATCGGACTGAGAATCACAATCTGATACTTGTCACCGGCAGCACCGATATTTCTTAAAGATCATCCACCAGCGCGCTGCTCTTTGCATAGGCCGTACTTTTGGCTTCAAAAAAATCGGTTTTGATCAGGTTCGCATTGCTGTACTGACCTACCCAGCGCATGCTCTCCGGTTCTGTATCATGGCCCTGATAAATCCCATCAAATCCCAGGCTGAAACATCTCAGATTACCCAGATATTTTATATAATCCCTGACCATTTCTCCGTTAAGACCCGCAATGTCTTCCCCAATCACATAGGCCCCCCAGGTCATCTCCTGTTCGCAACCTTCTTTTATCATCTCCCGGTAGACTTTTACTTTATCCTCCGTAAACATTTCCGGCTCCTCTTTTTTTAATTCCATAAGAATGTTTCTGAACAGCCAGAGATGTGTATTTTCGTCCCGGTTGATATAGCGGATGACCTGTGCAGTGCCCGGCATTTTATGGTTCCTGCCCAAATTGTAAAAAAACATAAATCCGCTGTAAAAATAAACGCCCTCCAATACATAATTGGCTACAATGGTCTTCATAAAGGTAAACATGTCCTTTTTCTGTTGGAAATCATTATACAGGCTGCCGATAAAAGTATTTCTTTTCAGCAAATGCTCATCATCTCTCCACTGGTACAAAACTTCCGTACGTTTCTGCGGCTCACAGATAGTGTCCAACATATAACTGTAGCTCTGGCTGTGTACCGCCTCCTGGAAGGCCTGGATGGACAGGCAGAGATTCACCTCATTTGCAGTAATATACTCACTGACCGCAGGCAGGTTGGCCGTTTGAATACTGTCCAGAAAGACAAGGAAGGATAGGATCTTATCATAAGCGCGTCTCTCTTTTTGTGACAGTCCGGGGTAATCTCTCACATCCACATTCAGATTGATCTCCTCCGGAATCCAGAAATTGTTCATGGCCTGGCGGTACCAGTCACTGACCCAGGTATATTTCATATTATTAAAGTCATTGAGATTCGTTGTATTGCCTCCCACCATTTTACGGTGCTGTATTTCACAGTCACCCTGTGGATTAAACAAAGGCTTTTTCTTCATTTCCATCAGCTTGCGCACACCTCGCATTCTTCCACTTCCAGGCTCCTGGAACGGATATAATATATGGTCTTCACCTCTTCCTCCCAGGCGAGCAGGTACAAATTAAGTACCTGGCGGAAAGTATAGTCATTGGTAATATACAGATTCATACTCTGTGCCTGATCAATATGGCGCTGCCGGATCCCACAGGCACGGACAGACCATTCCTGATTGATGTGATGAGCATTTTTGTAATACCAATAAGTGTCTGTATTAAGCTCAGGAGCCACCCTGGGCACAAGGCCGTTCTTTTTCTCCTCCAGAAAATACCGGTTCATTACCGGGTCAACACCTGCTGTTGTTCCTGCGATCATGCTGGTGCTGCTTGTGGGTGCAACCGCCAGGAGATAACCATTGCGCATCCCTTTTAACTTCACCTGGTTTTTGAGAGAACGCCAGCGCTCCGAAACATATGCCCGTTTTTCAAAATAAGCACCACTTTCCCAATCACTTCCCGGAAAATACGTGTAACTTCCCTTTTCCTCCGCATTTTCACAACTCGCTCTCACAGCCGCAAAATTAATGTCCTCAAAAATCCGGTCCACCAGCTGTAAATGTTCCTCAGACTCCCAGAGGATCCCCTTCTTTGCCAGCATATGATGATATCCACTGACTCCCAGTCCTACGGGGCGGTATTTCATATTATTGATTCTGGCATAGGGAACCGGAAAGAAATTCAGATCAATAACATTATCCAGGGCACGCATGGCATTTCTTGTGATCTCCTCTATCTCCTGTCTGTTATCCACATCAATCCTTCCCAGTGAAAGACTCGCCAGATTACACACTACAAATTCTCCCGGTTGTGTAACAGTTACAACCACAGTCTCATTGTCCACAACTTCCGTCCTCTGTTCCACCTGCTCAATAGGGCTCATATTCTGGGCAATTTCCGTGCAGAGATTACTGCCGTATATTATGCCTTTGTGACTGTTTGGATTGGCTTTATTGACAATATCCCTGTTGAAAGTAAAGGGAGTTCCTGTCTCCGCAGCACTTCGGATGATCAGACGTATCAGTTCCTTAATTGGAATCACCCGTTTTTTGATTCTGCTGTCAGCCACACATTCCCAGTATTTCCGCTCCCACTCCTGACCGAAGGAATCTTCCAGAGCATACCCTTTGATGGTAAGAATCTCGTGAGGGCACATGAGATACCAGTCGCCCTCTATGTTTTCTTTCGCTGTCTTCCAAAACAGGTCCGGATAACAGACCGCCGGAAATACATCATGGGCTTTCATCCTGTCATCTCCGTTATTTGTGCGCAGGCTTAAAAATTCAGGAAGATCTCTGTGCCATACATCCAGATAGACAGCCACTGCCCCCTGCCGGACACCGAGCTGGTCCACTGCCACTGCCGTATCATTTGCCAGTTTGATCCAGCGGATAACACCTCCTGCTGCTCCTTCAAACCCACGGATATCACTGCCTGCAGCCCTCACTTTTCCAAAATACAGCCCCATACCGCCGCCAAATTTGCTGACCTTTGCAAAATTGTCGATACTGCGGTAAATCCCATCCAGACTGTCCGGCACTGTGTCTATGAAGCAGGAGGAAAGCTGGTGATATGGTTTTCTGGCATTTGACAGTGTGGGGGTTGCCATAGTCACCTTTAAGGTGCTGAGCATGTCATAGAAACGCCGGACCCACTTGTCCCTGTTCTTCTTTTCCGGCATAGCCAGATGCATGGCAATGCCCAGAAACATCTCCTGCACGCTTTCCAGGGGAACATTCTGACGGCTTTTGATCACATATCGGTTTAAAAGAAGCTCCAGACCGGAATAATTGAACAGATAATTTCTGTCCTCCTGCATGTATGTCTCGTACTGGAGAATCTCTTCCTTTGAATAATTTTCCAAAATATAGCTGCCATACAGACCCATCTTCGTCAGGCAATGAATCTTATCATAAAAATTGTGTATCTGAAACTTTTCCAGTTCACGCTCTAATCTGCGGGTAAACTGCAGGTGTAAAATACGGCCCGCGGCAAATTCCCAGAGAGGTGCTTCCTGGGTAGTCAGTTCCACTGCAGCCTTTGTCAGTAAATCCAGGCGTTCCTCCACCTGGATCCCTTCTCTATAAAAAGTGAGAAATTTGGCAAGCAGGTGCTCCAGGTGATACACATGGTCTGTATATTTGATCTGAATATCTTTGAGAACCATATCCAGTTCCCCGGCTTCCTCAAAATACCCCATGATCTTTCCTCTTGCTTCCCGCCTTCTGCTTCTCTCGTTCCTATATAATATGAAACTTTTCAGCACTTCGTAGTAATTCAGTTCAGTGAGTGAACGCTCTACAATGTCCTGTACTTGTTCTACCTGCAGCGGACAGGACTCCAACGTCTCCTTATGTCCGCTTTGCGCCTCATCCATACAATATTTTTCAATTTTATGCTCTGCCAGCTCTGCGACTTTTTCAATCTCCTCATTCATATATGGCTGACCGACACTTTTGAATGCCAGCAATACCGCATTTTTAATTTTTTGTATGTCATAGGGTTCTGACTGTCCATTTCTTTTCATAATGATCATGTTTTTCTTCTGCCTCCTCTTCCCTATTCTGCCCACTGTGTCTGTTTTCTAATACCTGTATGATCATGACCGGGTAGTCACAAACACGGTTATGTATCCCATCCGGATATGTGGGCCATTGACATTGTAACACAGAGGAAGTGTATACTCAACAATTTTAGTCCAGTTTAATTCTGGATTTTATTCTTACATGGGAAAATACAGGTGAGACAATATAGTAAAAAAGACCTGCAATGTATAAAATCATTCTACCATACTAATACTTTTCCTTCTATATATAAAGGGATAAGCACTTTCCCGCCCTTTCAGACCAGCACTTATCCCTTTATAGTTATTTTGTAACTTTTCAGTCCCCTCACAGTTACAGGCAAAAATCCATGCAAAATCGCCTTTGGCGATGGGATTTTTGCTTGGCCGTGGTACACTTTCTTACGGTCAGCGCAGTGAATGCGCAGACCTACTGAATCGTTACGTTATTTTTTACCTGTCAATTATTTTACTGTCTTAACTGTCATCAGCAGTTCCCCAGCTTTAATCTCTTTTCCTTCTTTTACAAGGATTTCATCCATCTCTCCATCCATGAGGGCAATTACATTTGTCTCCATCTTCATAGCCTCTACCACTGCCAGGACCTGATTCCTCTTGACTTTTTCTCCCGGCTTTACTAGTATCTTACTCACAAGACCAGGTATGGAGGCACCCACATGACTCAAGTCATTAGGGTCTGCCATGGGTATGGATTCCACAGTTACCTTTGCACCTTTATCCTGTACAGACACTTCTCTCCGTATGCCGTTCAGTTCAAAGAATACCGTTCTGGTCCCGTCCGGATTCAATTCACTCTTACCCAGATATTTGATAACCAGTGTCTTTCCATCTTCGATCTCCACCCGATTGGTCTCCCCCTCGGCAAGCCCGTGGAAATACACATGACTGCCCAGCCGGGTGATATAACCGTATTCCCTGCGGCTCTTCAAAAAGTCTTCCACTACTTTTGGATAAAAACACCAGCTTATGACCATTCTCCAGTCAGGCTCCGGAACAAATTGTTTCAGCCGTTCTTTTGCCGCTTCAAAATCCATAGGCGGAAGCAATTCGCCCGGGCGGCATGTAATAGGTTCCTCCCCCTTCAAAACCACTCTCTGCAGTTCCTTTGGGAATCCCCACTGCGGCTGTCCCATCATTCCCTTGAAATAGCTGACTGCTGAGTCCGGGAATGTCAGATTTTCTCCGCGTTCCACAATATTTTTCGGTGTCAGGTCATTTTGTACCATAAAAATTGCCAGATCACCTACCATTTTTGAAGATGGAGTTACTTTCACCAGTCCTCCCAGCATCTCATTGACTGTGCGGTACATCTCTTTTACTTCCTCAAACCTATGGCCTAAGCCCAAACTTTCCACCTGCGGCTTTAAGTTGGTATACTGACCTCCGGGGATCTCATAGCGGTAAATGTCTGTTGCCGGGTATTTGATTCCCCCTTCAAATGAACGGTATCTCTCTCTCACATCACTCCAGTAATCCGTCAGTTCCTGCAAACGTTCCAGAGACAATCCGGTATCCCTCTCCTGCCCCTGAAGTGCAGCTACAAGGGAATTCATGGACGGCTGACTGGTGAGGGAGGACATGCTGGATACGGCCGTATCCACAATGTCCACTCCCGCTTCTGCTGCCATAAGCAAAGCTGCTATCTGGTTTCCGCTGGTATCATGGGTGTGAAGATGTATGGGAAGACCTGTTTCTTCTTTCAGCGCCTTTACCAGTTTATGCGCAGCATAAGGCTTGAGAAGCCCTGACATATCTTTGATACAGAGAATATGGGCGCCGCGGTGCTCCAGTTCTTTTGCCATCTTTGTGTAGTATCCCAAGGTGTATTTGTCCTCCTTGGGGTCAGATACATCCCCTGTGTAACACAGTGTTGCCTCTGCGATCTTATTTTGATTCAGGACCTCATCCAGCGCGATTTCCATTCCCGGTATCCAGTTCAGAGAGTCGAAGACGCGGAACACATCAATCCCACTTCTGGCGGCCTCTTTCACAAACTCCCGTATAAGATTATCCGGATAGTTAGTATATCCCACCGCATTAGCGCCCCGGAGCAGCATCTGGAACGGAACATTCGGTATCTTTTCCCTGAGCAGGTCAAGGCGCTCCCAAGGCGATTCCTTCAAAAAACGGTAGGCCACATCAAAAGTGGCGCCGCCCCACATTTCCAGTGAAAAAGCATCTGCCAGTATCTCTGCAGTACCTTCTGCGCCTTTTACCATATCACGGGTCCTCACTCTGGTCGCAAGAAGAGACTGGTGTGCATCCCGCATCGTCGTGTCTGTGATGAGCAGCTTCTTCTGCTCCAATACCCACCGTTTTACCGCTTCAGGTCCCTGGGAATCCAATATCTGTTTCACACCGTCACTTCTCGTTCCTGTCACGCCGGGGAAACGCGGAGGTTCATAGCGGTATTTCCCGGCAGTGGGGTCATTTACCACAATATTCCCTATGTATTTCAGCATTTTTGTAGCTCTGTCCTGGGAACTTTTGATTGAAAACAATTCCGGTGTCTCATCTATAAATTTTGTATGACATCTGCCGGTACGGAACATGGGATGCATTAAAATGTTTTCAATAAATCCTATGTTTGTTTTCACACCGCGCACCCTTGTCTCGCTGAGTGCCCGGAGAGATTTGTTGCAGGCTCCCTCAAAGGTATTGTCATGGGTAGTCACCTTTACAAGAAGGCTGTCATAGTAAGGTGAGATTTCTGCCCCCGCGTAGGTATTTCCGCCATCAAGCCGAACTCCAAAACCGCCTCCGGTCCTGTATGCAGTCACTTTACCCGTATCCGGTGCAAAATTATTCTGCGGATCCTCCGTAGTTACCCGGCACTGGATCGCATATCCATGACGCTTTACATCCTCCTGTTTTTCAATACCGATTTCCGGTGCTGCCAGGGTCTTCCCTTCTGCAATGAGAATCTGGGCACGAACTATATCAATATCTGTGACCATCTCCGTCACCGTATGCTCTACCTGAATCCTGGGATTCATTTCAATAAAATAATATCCGCCCTTCCTGTCAACCAGAAACTCAACAGTCCCGGCATTTACATACCCAACTTCTTTTGCTATTTTTACTGCATCCTCACAGATTTTTTCCCGCACATCCTGTGAAATAGCAAATGCAGGCGTAAATTCCACTACTTTCTGATAGCGCCGCTGCAGAGAACAGTCCCTCTCAAAGAGATGGACAATATTCCCGTACCGGTCTGCCAATATCTGCACTTCAATATGTTTTGGCTCCTCCAGGAATTTTTCAATGAAAATGTCTCCACATCCGAAAGCCTTTAAAGCTTCGCTCTGTACCAACGGAAAGGTATCCCTCACTTCCTGCTCATCCGCACATCGGCGCATCCCTCTTCCGCCACCGCCTGCAGAGGCTTTCAGTATCACCGGAAATCCATAAGACACCGCAAGTTCCACAGCCTCATCCGCATCCTGAATCGGCATGGTGGAGCCTGGAACTGTGGGAACACCACATCGTTTAGCGATTTCTTTTGCAC
This sequence comes from Blautia hominis, assembly GCA_002270465.1. Taxonomy (GTDB): domain Bacteria; phylum Bacillota; class Clostridia; order Lachnospirales; family Lachnospiraceae; genus Blautia; species Blautia hominis. The sequence continues at coordinate 805,553 of NQOF01000003.1, read as the reverse complement.
TGAGTTTGTCACCCATCTTCTCCAGTACATGGGAAGGCGGTCCGATAAAGGTAATGCCGCTCTCCTCACAGGCCCTGGCAAAATCTGCATTTTCTGAAAGAAAACCATAACCCGGATGAATGGCATCCACCTTGTGTTTCAAAGCAATATCTATAATCATGCCTATATCCAGATATGCCCCCAGCGGACTTTTATTTTCTCCTATCATATAGGATTCATCCGCCTTTGTCCGAAAGACATTGTATTCGTCTTCCTTAGAATAGATTGCTACCGTACTGCGCCCCAAATCGCAGCACGCCCTAAAAATACGGATGGCGATTTCCCCCCTGTTGGCTGCCATCACTTTCTTAAAGTTTTTGCTGCACCTTTCATTAACCATACCTTTCCTCCTGTTTCTTTGACCATAATGTGATTTGTTTCTGTTTTGTCTTTCAGAAAAAGTCATTTGTCTTTTTCCGAAAGACAAAAATATTTATATCCACTATACTCTATTTAAAATAAAAAAGCAAGAACAAAATTCATATTTTATATGCAGCAAAACAGGAGGATTACAGTTGCCCCAGTCTCAATAACACAGGAAGCGCAAAGGGAATCTCCCTCTGCGCCTCCTGATATGACCTGCTGTTTTATCCTATGCTGTTGTTTCCTCCACTCTTCTATTTCTAACTGCTTCATATGGCTGGTTTCCATTACCTTAAGGTTGCCTGTATTAACCTGTCATGGTTCCCTTTTGCAAGTTCCTTTACTTTGTCAAGATCCAAATGCATGGCCTCTGTGATCCATTCACCATATTCTGCGTCCGCCCAGAAACAATGTACTGCATGACGATATTTTATATTTTCAGTCACCGGTGCAATATTGCGCGCCGTGTTTTCAATCAGAAGAGCCTTTTTCTCCTCCTCCATGATACGCCACAAATCCCCTCCCGCCCTGAAGCAGTCATCTGTAGGATCATCCGTGGGATCATAGGCATACATGGCTCCCTCTAAATCCAGGGGCGGCTCCATCACTTCCGGCTGCGAGGACCATATCCCTGCACTGTTGGGGGAATATGACGGTGCTCTTCCATAGTTACCGTCCACACGCATGGCGCCATCCCGGTGATAATCATTGACCTGACATTTTGCACGATTTACCGGAATCTCATTGTAATTGACTCCCAGGCGGTATCTGTGGGCATCCCCATATACAAACAACCGTCCCTGCAGAAACTTATCCGGTGAAAATCCAATACCCGGCACCACGTGGGCCGGTGTAAAAGCGGCCTGTTCAACCTCCGCAAAATAATTTTCCGGATTTCTGTTCAGCTCCAGCTCGCCGACTTCTATAAGGGGATATTCTCTGTGCCTCCAAATTTTTGTAATATCAAAGGGGTTCTCATAATGGTTTCTCGCTTGTTCCTCTGTCATGATCTGTACATACATGGTCCACTTGGGGTAATCGCCCTGCTCAATGGCCTCAAAGAGGTCACGTCCATGGCTCTCCCGATCCATACCGCATATTTTCTCTGCCTCATCATCTGTCAGGTTTTTGATTCCCTGCTGTGTATGGAAATGAAATTTACACCAGAACCGTTCATTTTTTTCATTATAAAAAGAATATGTATGCTCACCATAAAAATGCATATTCCTGAAGGATGCCGGGATTCCCCTGTCAGACATCACAATGGTAGTCTGATGGAATGTCTCCGGAAGCAGTGTCCAGAAATCCCAATTGTTCTGCGCAGAACGCATGCCTGTCCTGGGGTCCCGCTTTACTGCCCGGTTTAAATCCGGAAAATTATGTACATCACGCAGGAAAAACGTGGGGGTGTTGTTTCCAACCAAATCCCAGTTTCCCTCTTCCGTGTAAAATTTCACAGCCACACCACGGATATCACGTTCTGCGTCCGCTGCTCCGCGCTCTCCGGCTACCGTAGAAAAACGGATAAAAAGCTCTGTTTCTGCTCCCGGCTGCAGAACCTTCGCTTTTGTAAACCGGGAAATATCATGGGTAACCGTCAGCTTTCCATAGGCACCCCAGCCTTTTGCATGCATTCTTCGCTCAGGAATGACTTCCCGGTCAAAATGCGCCAGTTTCTCCATCAGCCACACATCCTGCATAACTACCGGACCTCTTGAGCCGGCTGTCAGAGAATGCTCATTTTCTGCCACAGGCGCACCTGCCTCATTCGTAAGTTTCCATTTGTTTTCTTCCATGCTTCAATCTCCTTTTCTTCAGACACCTCCGTGATCAATAAGGTAACTAGTGTATCGTGGTAAATGTTTTTATTATGCCCCTTAACATTTTGTGCTATTTATATATTTATAACATATATTTAGTTGTTTTTCTGTAACTCTATCACATATTGTCATTCTTTCATCATATCACGTTTGGTCATAATATACATTATATTTTTAAATTTTTCAAGTATCATACATTTCATACATGTATCACCCAATACACAAAAAGACCTGAAACGGATCCCCGTTTCAAGCCTTTTTGAAATGCACAAGAGATTATCTTCCTCTGTGCTTTTCCTTTCTTTTCTGCTGCCTAAGAGCAAATTTTCTCTGCTCCTCCTCTTCCCTTTTCTCTTTGGTAAAGGATTTGCGTTTCTCTTTGTTTTCCTCATGCTGGAGCTTCAGAGCCTGCTGGGCTTTTGTGCCAATGCCTGTCCGGTTCATCTGCTTTTTCACCTCACGCAGCATCCTTTTCGGATTCCTGTGCTCTGTTCTTCTCTCCGCTTCGGCAACAGCCGGACTGAAACTTAAACGATACCAGTTCTGACTGATAAATTCCTGTACCTCATACTCCTTTGGCTCCGGCCCAAATGTGACTTTACATACGGAGCGGCCTCCGTTGTCTGCTCGTTCACACAGGCCAATCCAAAAGGGGTCCTGAAAAAACACCTTCACTGTTATCGAAATTCTGTCCATAATCGTTCCTCCTTGAAATGTTTTAATGGACTGTGAGGAATACCTTCCGTGTATCGCTGCACATGTCCGGCAAAGAAGGGACGACCTAAGGAGGAAGGTTACTTACAGACTGAGCCATTTACCAGCTCTGACTGCGCCCGGACTACCGGCCGGGTCTGTATGGCTTTGCCATACGTTGTGTTTTTATCTTTGCGTTTATAGTATAACGTATTTATATAAATTGTGCCACCTTTCACGGCATGTTGTCACTCAAAATCCTGATATTTAACAAGCAACTTCTGGAAGGATTTTACTCGCATTTCCCATAGTATCCCAGTCTCTTCTATTTTTGACCTGATTAAAAAGATTATGGAGATAAAATACGATGAGAACAATATATGCAGAATACAATATTCATCGCAATAGCATTGATATTTACACCAGTGCAGGATATATGCTTCGCATTGATTGTTTGAAAGCTGAGAAAAATTTAAAAACCACACCCGGAACAGAGTATGCGCTGACTTCATTAGGGATAGACGAACCACTAGAATATGCAAGACTATATCTTGATGGTAATTTGCAGATGTGGGTAGATGCGGAAGATTCGTTAGCACTTTTTTTAGTAAGAAGTGGGAGTTTTAGAAATATGATGGAGGAGGCTATCTTGGATAACTCAGCCCCTCCTTCATATTTTTGTTGACAGTCCTTGGTACTAATTCATTGAAATTTTTATATTTTATTTTCGCCCCCTCTCCTTTTTGTGAAATAAATTCTAAAGTACTTAAACAGTAGATTTACTTGAAGAAACAATGCTTTGCAAACTTCGCACCTATTATTTCAAGTTATAATCATCTAATCTCTCCCCACAGTTATGACAAATGCTTTGTGACGACCATCGAAAATTTAATAATTTTTTGCAGTACGGACACCGTAAAAAAATAAATCCAAAAATAAGATCACTAATTATAAGAAATGTTGCTACAGTAATCATTTCCCTACGAATCGAACTTAAAAAGGGGATATATGATAAAAAAACTATCTCAATTGCTACAAATGCAAGTCCATTTAGTATACTTCTGCATTTCTTTGATTTCATTAAGTTTTCCCTTTCCATTAAGTTGATTTTTCTTTTTTATAGAATACGGCATTGCTGTAAAAAACGCTATCATAATACTGTAAAATACATGTAAAAACCATACTTGAATTTATGATATGAAACTACAATATCATTTGGATATGGGAACTCGCTCTATAATGATTTCGTACATAGCTTTGGAATAAATATTAATATCCCCTTGCTTCCAACCAACCTTTCAGATAACACCGGATTTTAAGATATACTCCTTGTAAAACCAACCAAAAGAGCAAGAGATGTTAAGTATAAAATGACCATATAATTAATGAATGGAGATGGGAAGCTGTTCAACTGAAACAGAAGATATCACAACAGATATATCTGAAAATTATGCGGAATCTACTTATGGAAAGGTTAAAGATATAAACACCTTATCTGATCAATATGCTGCATATTGGGGAGAATGGGTAACAATCAATCTTTGGTGCAGTTTGGTTGTTGAGTAAGGCTCATCCTTTTGATGGACTACGTACCCCGAAAACTTAAATATTTTTCTATTGACAACTTTATATATAATACATTATAATTTTACATAATAATACCTTATCGTATATTTCACTCATAAAAATTGAGTGTTTAATAATATTGCAATAATATGTAACATTATCTTAACATTAAGTCGTAAATTGTAATTTTTTGTAATTTTTCGTACAAACCCTCCTAAATGTTTTATGATAATGAGGTATTAAACTAAGGAGGAGAACTTTTTATGAACATGGAAATTGAAATCATTAGGAAATTCAACATTACATCACGCTATAATGGATATTATCTTTTACCAGAAGCAATAGAAATTGCAAAAGATAATTATGGTAGTTGCATTAAAATAACCAAAGATATCTATCCAGTACTTGCTCAGCGACACAGAATTCCGGACAAGAGAATAGAACGCAATATCCGTACTGTAATTGAAAAGTGTTGGGAAAATAATCGCGCTCTTATGGAAAAGATAGCCGGAAAGGAATTAGAGGTTCCTCCGAGTAATGGAGAATTTCTTGATTTCATGGCTTATTGGCTGCTCAACAATAAAAATGAAAATAATCCTCCATTTGTATAGGCTGATTTATCAGAATTTTCTGTCGCTCTCATCTCTACTCCTCGGTAATAACTGAAGGCCCGACTTAAGGCTTTTCAGAGCCACAGACAGCTGCAGCTCTGAAAAGTCCGCTTCACTTTATCTTTTAAAACCTTGGGATCATTTTATTCTGTATATTTCTAAAGACTAAGTTTTAAAAATAAATTATAAATATCCAGAATACCATATCCCCAGATTGGATTTGGGTATTTATTAGTTGAAATGTTTCTGTTTGCACCACGGATAATCAATCTGTTTATCTCATATCCTGTAATCGCCGGATAATTCCCTTCACGTACTGCCCATTCAAGTACCATAGCAATAACACCAGCAGTAAAGGCCGCCGCCGCCCCTGTCCCTGTCATAGCTCCGTACCGTTTATCCGGAAAAGCACAGGATGTCTGATATCCCGGTGCTGCTACATCCGGTGTTATCTGATTAATCCTGGTATACCCGCGGCCTGCATTGGTTAAAATACGGTCTGTCAGCGGATCATACGCTGTGACCGTCAAAGCATTTTCAGAATTCCCCGGTATTGTAACCGTTGTATAGGGAGATGCCCCCAAAAAATAAGTATCCTTTGATATTAAATCACCGGAAGGAAGCCATGCGTCAAAAGAAAAGGCTTCTGTTTCCAAATTAACCAGACGAAAACGCCAAATCCCACTATTCGGATTTTTGAACCTCACTACAATCAACTGGTCACCTGTCTCCTTTTCCAGCACAATATTATTGACCCATAATTGACTGTCTTCAAAAACAAAGCTAAATTGATTGCAGCTTCCTAGTTGAGGATAGTTTAACCTGGTACTCTCACCCACAGGAGTAATGATCTCAATTGTAAGCCTTGCAGGTACCTGTGCCCATATTTCGACTGCAAATAACTTATCCTTTTCACTCACCTTCAATTCAAACATGTGTTCGTACGGAGCTTTGTCAACTGAACTATAATAGTGCCGGTTTCGGCTCCCTTCATTTCCTGCAGCAATCGCAATATTAAACCTTGGAAGCAGTGAAAGACCGGATATGTATTCACTTAACGTTCCCAGGCCTGTATGGCTTCCCTGGCTGCTTCCAAGAGTGAAGCAAACTGCCATAGGGCGTTTCAAACGTTCTGCTGTCTCCTGTAGATATTTTAGTCCCAAAATAATATCCGTCTCCTGATAGCATTCCACATTATCAGGAACAAACGAAATTTGGAGCAATTTCTTTTTGGGCTTTTTTAACTTCACTACAACAAGCTGTGCTTTTGGTACCACACCTCTAAAAGTAGAAATACCGTCCGAACTTCCTGCTGCAATACTTGCTATAGCCGTTCCGTGACCATTTTCATCCCTTGAAGGCACCACAGATAACGGATCACTGCTGTTAAGTGCCGTATTAATAATCTCATTAGTATATTCTGTACCATACGAATACCCTTTCGGCGCAGGACCGTCCTGGATTGACTGGTCCCATATTCTAACTATACGCGATGTATCGTTACTGGTCATAAAAGCCGGATGCTGATAATCAATACCAGTATCAATAATACCGATTAAAATATTATTTCCGTAAAGCGCAAGGTGCGGGTTATTCTGAATCACAGTTACACCTGCTTCTTCCAGACTCACCTCAGACATAAGTGTAAACAATCCCGGATAGCTATAATATAGATTCTTTTTACCCAAGTCACAATAATCCATTTTATCTACCGGTACATGGCTTATAGAATATCTGTCATTCAATTGTGTGATACTATTATCTGTACTATAAGTTTTCAGCAAATAATTATCAAAAATCAAGTCCATATAGTTTTCATCTACGATTTTATTCACATTTAAAACCTCTATGATTCCTTATCAATATATACGAAAATTTTAGCTGTTTCATGCTAAATTATAAGTTTGTTTCCTTATTACTCCCGCTCCCAATATATTATATGATTTCTGAGTACAGTAAAGACCCCGGCAAGTGCCAGGGTCTAACCATACTAAAAAATATTTGCTTACTACTATGAATCACAAATCAACACTGTGATCCGTAATATTCAGCGGCTTTACGTTTCCGGTAAAAACTTAAGAAAGATTTAGAACGGCGTCCCCTCCAAATCATAAGGCGTAATCTGATAAACATAGTAATTCAACCAATTCGTATACAAATTATTCGCATGAGCTCTCCACAACAAAAGAGGCTTATTATCCGGATCATTTTCAGGATAATAATTCTTCGGAAGCTTTATATCCATCCCTTTCCCTTTATCCCTCTTATATTCCCCGTCCAAAGTCACGCGGTCATATTCCGGATGCCCCATAACAAAGATCTGGCGCCCATCCATTGCCATGCAGAGGAATACCCCGGCTTCCTCCGATTCAGCCAGCACAGTCAGAGCCTCACAGGCATGGATATCCTCCGCCGTCACTTCTGTATGACGGGAATGGGGAGCTAAAAATTCATCATCAAATCCACGCACAAGCGGCACCTTACGGTTTTTCACTTTATGGCTGAAAAGACCGAACACCTTGTGGTCCATCATTTTCTTCTCCAGCCCATAATGATAGTAAAGTCCTGCCTGGGCAGCCCAGCACAGATAGATCGTGGAAGTGACATTGGTTTTCGTCCACTCCATGATTTCTTTTAACTCTTCCCAGTAGTCCACTTCCTCGAACTCCATCTGTTCCACCGGTGCGCCTGTAATGATCATTCCGTCAAACTTATGAGCCTTAACCTGGTCAAAAGTCTCATAAAATTTATTTAGATGACTGGTGGCCGTATTCTTTGATTCATGGGTTGCAACCATCATAAAGGACACATCCACCTGCAGAGGCGTATTGGACAAAGAACGCAGAAGCTGCAGTTCTGTCTCCTCCTTGAGCGGCATCAGATTTAAAATCAGGATTCGGATAGGACGGATATCCTGATGGACTGCACGTCCCTCATCCATGACGAATATATTTTCTTTTTCCAGTATTTCCTTAACCGGCAAGTCGCTTTGTATTTTAATGGGCATTTTTCTTCCTTCTTTCTATATTATTTTTTCTTTACATCAGGGGCGCAAAGATACGCAGCACTTTTCCCATGATCCTGGTAAAAAGACTCAGGCGTTTATAGTCTGCCACTGAAATCTTCACACATTTCTTTTTCGTATTCTGAAAGTCCCGCTCCACATAGGGGATCTGGGAATTCCGATAAAAGAGAACTCCATCCTCAAAATGATGATAAAAGCTTCTGTAATCCATATTCACAGTACCCACAACAGCCTTCTCATCATCCGAAGTAAAAACTTTAGCGTGGACAAATCCGGGCGTGTATTCATAGATTTCCACACCGGCCTCCAAAAGCTCATTGTAGTAGGTCTTCGCAAGGGCAAAAGCAGTTTTTTTATCCGGAATATGGGGCATGATGATGCAGACTTCCACACCACGTTTTGCGGCATAGGTCAGAGCCAGAATCATCTCATGGTCCAGGATCAGGTACGGTGTCATGATATGTACATAATTCTGTGCCGTATTCAATATATCCAGATATACCTGTTTTCCTGTCCGCTCATAACCATATGGCATCACATCATAAGGGATGACATATCCGTCATTGGGCATCTGCAGATTGGCGGGGGTCCGGTATGGCTCATACTCCAGGTCCCCACGCTCTGACACGCCCCACATTTCCAGAAACATGAAGGTAAAGCGTTCCACTGCCTCGCCCTTCAGCATGACTGCCGTGTCCTTCCAGTGGCCGAAACGTTCCTTCTTATTAATATACTCATCCGCCAGATTAGTCCCGCCGGTAAATGCCGTTTTACCGTCGATCACAAGGATCTTCCTGTGATCTCTGTTATTATAATGCGGTGAGAAAAATGGTTTGATCGGTGCAAACATCTTACACTGTATCCCCTCTTTCTCCAGTATCCTCGGATAAAAAGAAGGCAGCAGTGCCAGCACACACATGCCGTCATACATGACTCTGACTTCCACACCTTCTTTGACTTTCTTTTTCAAAATCTCCAGCACAGTGTTCCACATATATCCCTCTTCCAGGATAAAATACTCCATGAAGATAAAGGTTTCCGCCTTCTCTAATTCTCTCAGCATGGCTGGGAACTGCTCATCACCCAGCGGAAAATAAGTCACAAGCGTGTGTTCATAGACCGGACAGGTACCGTACTCCATCAAATACGAAGCCAGATGCCCCATCTGAGGGCTCTTCCGCTCCAGATCCTTTTTCACCTTTTCTTTCTGGGTCACAAACTGTTTTGTGAATTTTCCCAGGTGCTGAAGCCTCTGGTAAATCATCCTGGTTCCCGGCTGGCTGTTGATATAAAGATAGAGCAAGGCCCCAAATACAGGAACTACTGTCACCGGAATCATCCAGACCAGCTTAAAATCAGGGTTTCCCCGGCTGTTGAAAAGATGCAGAAGTACAAGCACACCCAGGACCACAAATCCTACATATACATAAAAACTGTAATCTCTCAGCCAGATAAAACTGGCGATGATCAGTGCAAACTGAATCAAAAAGGCAAAGACCACGATCAGCGTTCTGCCGAAAATAATGGTCTTAACACCTTTCAGCCCTTTCTTTTTCATCTCCTCAGACTGCATTTCCTACCTTCTTTCTGTCACGCTTCCCCTGCAAGCTTCAGGAAATCCTCCTCTGACAGAATGGGGATTCCCAAATCCTTTGCCTTCTTATTCTTGGAGGAGGAGGATGTGGTATCATTGTTGATCAGGTAATCTGTCTTTGAAGTCACGCTTCCCGTGACCTTACCGCCCCTCTCTTCAATATATTCTTTGAGCTGTGCCCTGTTTGCAAAATGTTCCACACTTCCCGTGATAACAAATTGTTTTCCTTCCAGGCTTTGTGCGCTCTCTGTTCTCATCTCCTCAAAGGCCAGATGGGACAGCAAGTGCTCCAGCTTTGCTATATTCTCCTCATCTGCAAAATATTCTGTAAAGGTACCTGCAATGACCGGACCGATGCCCTCAATGCTGCTGATTTCCTCCGGTGTTGCATGTATGATCTTATCCAGGTCATATTGAAATTCCTTACAGATAACTTTCGCATTGGCAATGCCTACATTGGAGATTCCCAGGCTGTATATCAATCTGGGAAGTGTGGTGTGGGAAGCTTTTTCAATACTGGCGATCAGATTGTCATATGACTTCTGGCCAAACCCCTCCATGGAAACAATCTCATCTTTATATTTTTCAATTTCAAATATATCTCCAAAATCTTTTATAAATCCTTTTAGGATAAATTTTTCCAGTGTTGCCTCTGAAAGCCCGTCAATATTCATGGCATCCCTGCTTACAAACAGGGTAAAAGATTTTATTTTCTTTGCCTGACACTCCGCATTCATGCAGTACAGGGATTCCACATCGTTGGTCTTCAGCACTCTGGCTTCCTCCCCGCAGACAGGACAGACGTGAGGGATCTCAAGGTCTCCGCTTCTTGTCAAATTCTCTGCGATCTGGGGAATGATCATATTTGCCTTATAAACCTGAATCTTGTCCCCAATCCCCAACTCCAAATCCTTCAGGATACTGATATTGTGTACACTGGCCCTGCTCACAGTGGTTCCTTCCAGTTCCACAGGCTCAAAGATTGCCACCGGATTGATCAAGCCAGTCCTTGAAGGACTCCACTCTATCTCTTTCAGGGTAGTCTCCCGGATCTCATCCTTCCACTTAAATGCAAAGGCATTTCTCGGAAATTTTGCAGTGCTGCCCAGAGAATCGCCGTAAGCAATATCATCATAAAGAGCAACCAGACCGTCCGACGGAAAATCATTGTGGACAATCTTATCTGAAAAATATGCGATAGCATCATCCAGGGTATCTGCGGTCACCATCCTGTACTCCACCACATCAAATCCCTGCGCGGCCAGCCATTCAAACTGCTTTCGGGTAGAATTTTCAAAATCCACACCCTCTGCACGGACCAGTGAAAATGCGTAAAACTGTACATTTCTCTTCGCTGTGATCTCATTGTTCAACTGACGTACAGAGCCGCTGCATAGGTTTCTCGGATTTTTGTATCGGGCATCCACATCCTCGATCTGTTCATTGATCTTTTCAAAATCAGAATACGTGATAATGGCCTCACCGCGGAGGATCAGCTCGCCTTTGTGGGCAATCTGCAGCGGAATATTTTTAAACACTTTGGCATTGTTGGTGATCACTTCTCCCACTACGCCATTTCCCCTGGTTACCGCTTTGAAAAGCCTGCCGTCCCTATAAGTGAGTACAATGGTCAGCCCGTCCAATTTCCAGGACAGCAGCACCTTCTGCGCTCCGATAAACTCCCGCAGGGATTCCACGTCCTTAGTCTTGTCCAAAGAGAGCATGGGGCTTTCATGCGCTTCCTTCTGCAGTTCATCCATAGCCTCGTATCCCACTGATACCGTTGGACTTCCGGTGAGGGTTATCCCTGTCTCCCGCTCCAGTTCCACCAGCTCATCATAGCGTTTATCATATTCAAAATTGCTCATGATCTCTCTGTCTTCCTGATAATACGCCTTTGCCGCTTCATTCAAAAGAGGAATCAGCTCTTTCATCCTCGCTGTCTTATCCATGTTACCTTTTCCTCCGTTCATTTTTCCTTATGACAGTTGTCTCCGAAGAATCCTGAATGAGACTTTTCAAATCCTCCAGTTCCTTTTTCTCAGCCTCCCGGTACTGTCCAACCGGCAGGTCCCCCAGCTCCAGATTCATGACACGGATCCGTTTCAGCCGTTTTACTCTGTATCCCAGATATTCACACATTCGCCGGATCTGGCGGTTCAGCCCCTGCGTCAGGATAATGCGGAACGTTTTCTCACCGGTCTTTTCTACCCGGCATTTTCTCGTCACAGTTCCTAAAACAGGAACACCTTTTGACATTTTTTTAATAAAATCTTCTGTCACAGGTTTATCTACAGTCACCAGATACTCTTTCTCATGGCAGTTTCCGGCCCGCATCATTTTATTCACCAGTTCACCTTGGTTTGTCAGGAGCAGTAAGCCTTCAGAATCTTTATCCAGCCTGCCTATATAATATATCCGAATTGGGTAATCTATATAAGAGATCACGTTGTTTTTTATTTTTGGATTGGCTGTACACTCGATACCTCTTGGCTTGTGAAAGAGGAGCAGCACTTTTTTTTCTTCACGGCGAACCGCTTTTCCATTCACCAGAATTTCCTGCCCCTCTTCAATCTGCATCCCGAGAACAGCAGCCTTCCCGTCCACCAGGATTTTTCCCTCCTGAACCAGACGGTCTGCTTCCCGCCTGGAACAGATGCCGGCATCACTCAAATATTTATTCAGACGCATACTTTCAGTTCCTTTATATATTTATGATAAAGAGTATATCACAAGTTCTGCCCGCAAGTAAAGCGTCCGCTTTTCCTGCCTTTAAGATATCTTAAGCAGTTATTTCGACAATTTTTCGGTTTGCGCCTTGCCAACCCTTCCACTGCGATAGTATAATGAGAACGTGTACTTATGAATGTGCCCGGTTTCATGACAGCCGGACATATCAAATACAAAGGGGTTAATGTAATGAAAAACAAAAAGAAAACCGCGGGCATCCTTCTGCTAACCTGCATTTTGGGAGCCGTGCTGATTTTTGTACCCAAGTATATTTTTACTGCGGTAAAGACCAGCATGGACACCTACAGCAACAAGAAGGAAGCCCTGAAGGAAGACCACTGGGTCTATAATGACTCCGGCAGGAAATTCGTCTATCACGACGGTGTTGTCATTAAGAGCACCTGGCGTGAGGTTGACGGTACCCGTTATTATTTCGATGATGAAGGGTATGTAAAAACCGGATGGGTTACCGATAAGGGTAAGCGGTATTACCTGAAGGAAAATGGCACTCCTGCGTCCGGATGGGTACAACCCGAAGGAGAATCCTGGTATTTTCTGGATGAAAACGGAGTTCCTAAGACCGGCTGGGTCAAAAATGACGAAAAGTGGTACTATCTGAAGGATGACGGGACCATGTCTACCGGATGGATAGACGTGGACGGCAAAAGCTATTATCTGCAGGAGGACGGTTCCATGGCCTCCGGCTGGGCAGAGCGTGACGGCAACCGTTATTATCTGGACAGCAGCGGAACCATCAGCACCGGCTGGAAGGAAATTGAAGATGCCTGGTATTACTTCCGTGACGAGGACGGTGCCATGATGATTGGATGGATCACCTCTGACGGCACCAGCTTCTTCCTTGACAGTGACGGAAAGATGGTCACAAACGCCTGGGAAGAAAAAGACGGCAAGAAGTATTACCTGGGTGAGGACGGCAAGCCTCAGACCGGCTGGGTGACAGTGGATGACAAGCGATACTATCTGAACGAAGATGGTACACTGGCAGGTAAAGGCTGGGTGAAAGACAACGGAAAATGGTATTACCTGAAGAGTGACGGTACTGCAAAGACGGGCTGGCTGCAGATAGGAAAAGACTGGTACTATCTGAACAAAGACGGCAGTATGGCTACCGGATGGATCACAGTTGACGGCAAAGCCTATTTCCTGAAGGACAATGGTGTCTGGGACAGCAAAGCAGCGGCAAAAACTGCCGCTGCCGGTTCCGGCCCTATGGTTGCCCTGACTTTTGATGATGGTCCCGGACAATACACGGAACGGATTTTAGATACCCTGCAGGCCAATGGGGCAAAAGCAACGTTCTTCATGCTGGGAAAAAATGTTCCGAATTATCCTGACGCAGTCAAAAAGATGGACCGTATGGGTTGTGAGCTGGCCAACCACACATATGACCACGTAAGTCTGGCTTCCCTGGACGCCTCAGGTGTACAGGATGAGGTAAATTCTACTAACAGTAATATAGCAGACATCGTGGGCCGTGGTGCTACCCTGGTGCGTCCTCCCTACGGTGCTTACAATTCCACTACCAAAGCAAACGTGGGCCTTCCCATGGTCCTGTGGTCTGTAGATACGCTGGACTGGAAGACCAGAGACGCGCAGAGCACGTACGACGCAGTGATGGCAGCTCAGGACGGGGATGTGATCCTCATGCATGATATTCACGGTCCAACTGCCGACGCAGTAGATATGATTGTACCGGCGCTAAAAGCCAAAGGTTTCCAGATGGTCACTGTCAGCGAACTGGCAGCAGCCAAAGGAATCACGCTTGACGGCGGCATTGCATACGGCGCTATAAGATAGAAACACAAAAACTGCTGTACAGCGATTCATTTCACTGTACAGCAGTTTTCATTCATGTGAATAAGAATTTTTAAAAGGGTGCTTTCTATTATTTACTGTAATAAATCTCCGTAAATATATCCGGTCTGTCCGTTATACTCCACTTTAATCCAATTGTCTTCTGCATTATCAATCTTTGTTACTTTTGTTCCTGCCTGCAGTTCCTGGAGAATCTCTCCGTCTGTCCCTGCTTCATCACGCATATTACAGACATCCTGTGTGGTCAATTCAGCACCATTATCCGCCATGGAAGCCAAACTGGTTTCCTTTCCCAGCTGCTCCTCAAATGCTTTCAAATCTGCATCTGATTCCATAGCTTTGTTCAGATTGGTCTCCACCTCACTGATCAGCTTTTTCACATCCTCATCCTGATTGGTCTTGTCAATATATTCATTGACTTCCGTATCATTCTTGTCATTATGGATAATATACTTGTCGTCCTTTTTGATCACATAAAGCTGTGCAAGTCCCGGCGCCGGTGTGGCTACATCCGTAAACTTCAAATCATAGGAAACAAATACTACATAGCTGTCCTCTGCAAGGCCTTTTTTTGTATATACATTGATATTACTGTAACTTTCAATATAAGCTGCATTTAATACTTTTGCTTCATCTGTGGCGTCAAAACTGTCCGCAAGTTCTTTCATACGGTCAACATTCTTTTCACCCCAAGCTGTATAAAATGCATCAATCAAAGAATTTACTTCAGGGTATGCATTTTTCTCCAAAGAGTTTTCATCCTCTTTTTTTTCGTCCTGTGCTTTTGCATCAGCATCAGAATCTTTCGATTTCTTGGTATCGTCAGACCCTTTCTGCTGCTCTGTCTGTGCATCCGGCTTCTTCTCTTTCTCTGAAGAACCGCCCGTCAGGGCCCTAATACCGAAAAACAGAACCACCAGAACGACCAAAATAGCCAGACCCAGAAGAATATACCTCAGATTGTCTGAAAGCCATTCTCTGAAATTGTCTAACATCCTTGTCCTCCTTCAAGACTGTTACCCTTCATTCCCTTATTCCAATGCTTTTCCCCAAAGCACCAAACACACCCGGAGGGATTCGAACCCCCGACACGTGGTACCGGAAACCACTGCTCTATCCCCTGAGCTACGAGTGCATATGCCTTCCTAGAAATGACATCCCTAGTATATTACCACATATTTCTGAAATTGTAAAGCCTTACACGGAAATTTGGGCATACACCGCCGAAAACCAGCAGTTTTCGGCGGTTATCCCCCACTTTTACAGGATTAATGCTCCCTTTTTACCGTCATAATAATAAACATTTTGGGAAAGGACTTCCTCGTCCTCCACCTGGGTCTCATTGACCTCTCTGACCATTGTCTCCAATTCTTTTTTGGAAAACTGCCCGGAATCGGGCACAAGAATACATTCGTGAATGCTGCTGGGCAGCACATAGAAATTACAGTGCAGAAGCCTGCTGATGTGAGAAAGTACATGAGGATAGAGCAGCGCCGCAGCGCCAAAATATTTTTCTTCATTGGTAAGGATATACATCTGCTCTCTTTTTTGAAAGCCAAAGGATAGAAGTTCTTCTTCCCCTGTCATCTCCCGGATCAGCGCTTCCATTCCCTGAAGTGTAAAGGGCAGTCTGCGGCTTGTATTTTTATGTGCATCCTCATATATGTCCTGCAGCGTAATCCCCCAGGACTCCAGATTGCAGTTATGAACCAGAAAATTCGCCCCGTTTAAAACTTCTTCCTCAAGCCTGTAGTAAAACACAATAGCCAGGTCCAGGTATGGAATGTAGGGTACATTTTTCAAAAGCTTCCTGTTCATATCCAAGTTGATCAGTTTGTAGCAGATATGGCTCCTGGCTCTTTTGTAATCCTCAAATCCGGCATTCTGAAATTCTGTTTCCTCCACCTGCCTTTCTGTGTTAAGCTCCAGGATCTTGAGTGTCACCTCCTCCAGAGACATGCCATGACTGAAAAAATCATAAAAATCTGCCAGATATATGGTAGGCGCAATGTGTGTGCCGCTCTCCATGATGGTGACAGCATCCAGAATCTTTCCGTTATTTTTCTCGATTCTGTGGAGAGTGACCATCTTTTCCCCTGCCTCTTTTTTCAGGCTGGTGAGTATCTCCTGTTTGAATGTGTTGTAGTCCATCTGTAAACCTCTCTTTCTTCATTTTACTGCCTGCAGGCTTTTTGCCGTGTAGGTGTAACAGACAGTGAGCAATACTGTCCTTTCTATTTAAGGACTGCAAATGGACAGACTCTTCCCTTTGACAGTCCAAAAATATTCTGTTTTCTGCAATTGGAAAATACTGCACGAACGTGCAGGAAAGATGATATAGGATTGCTATATCTTTGTAAAAATGTAAATATTATTATACAGGAATTCATTGGCTTTTTCAAGCCATTTTTTGCTATTTTTTATTTTATTATGCTTCAGTATCTATAAGCCCCAAGGACCAGGGACAGTTACTGTCCCTCGGTTCTCCAAAGCCAGGTCTCTCTCATACCGACAGGCACTTCCCGGCAGCTTCCGTCTGTGGCATATACCTTTGCCGTCTCCTGCTCATATACTACGGACTTGATGATCAGCCATCGTCCGGTACGACTGTCCCATACAGGGTGCTCTATGTAATTAGGAAGGTCATTTACTTTAATACCCATATTATTTTCCTCAACACCTATATTTTTTAAATATTCCAAAACGGTCATCTCTCCTATTCCTTTTTAAACTTTATACTGTATCTTCGCGCTATCATAATTCTTTTCATTTCTTTCACACTTCTTTTAATTTTTCACCACAGTTTCTTCACATTTCTCCTTTATAGTTATAGCTAACAAAGGCCAAGAACCTTTTTCATATATCTTTTCTTTTTCATACTGCCGGGTCATTGCGTACCCGGCCCTCCTTTTTATCCCCCCTTGAACTCTGTCCGGGCAGTGATCAGTGCCTATTATGCCATATCCCCCATTTCATCAGTCAAACCACTCCGCTTTCTTCCCTCGCCGTGCAGACATGTAAAAGATTCCACACTAAGATCATGTTCACTGGATGGTTTATCAGTTCTTATTGACATTGCTGCACCTTTGAGGTATAATGCCTTTATCGAACATATGTTTGTATCTACTGTATTTTTCCGTTAACGGTTATCTATTTCTTTATATTATCACCGTTAATTACTATAGTCAACTGTTTTTTCTTGATTTTTTCCGTTGACGGCTGTAAACTCTGATTAACAGGAGGATACTGAAATGGGTCTTGAAAAAATCGAGGAATATAAAAAGAAATTAGGAATGACTACTGCAGAGCTTTCCGAGAGATCCGGTGTTCCCAAAGGAACACTCGACAAAATATTAAGCGGAGTTACAAGGGATCCAAAGCTGGAAACCCTCAAAGCCATTGCCCGGGTTCTTGGACTTACACTGGATGACTTTGACGATGTGCACAGGGAACCTGAGAAACCCGCTCCAACTTACGATGACGTGGAACTTCTCATAGCCAGAAACGGAAAGAAAATGTCAAAAGAACAGAAACTTCGCCTGATACAGCTTTTGTCCGAAATAGATGAGTAATTTAGGAGCGGTTTATTTTGGATTATGTTTATATAGCAGAAATGATTCTGGAAGTCTACAGAGAATGCGGCATTAAGGAGTTTCCCATTCCCTGTGTTGACATCCTGAAGCATTATGAATTCAGAACCATTACATATTCAAGATTAAAAGAATTGAATACGGAAATCTATGCCCTCTGTATCTCAGCCTCTAATGACGCATTTTGTGACCAGAGGAACCGTATTATAGCCTATAACGAAAAAGCAGTCCAAGGCCGTATACGCTTCTCCCTCATGCACGAACTGGCTCACTGTGTCTTTCAGCACACAGGTGAAAATCCGGAAAATGAGGACACCGCTGACTGCTTTGCCAGTAATATACTGGCTCCCCGGGTTGCCATCCGCCATTATGGCTGTAAAAATGCAGAAGATATCCACTTCCGTTTCGGCTTGTCATATGCGGCTTCCAACAAAGCGGTACAGGCGTATAATACCTGGAAGCAGAGAGATACCATAAAAGTTGATAGAGAACTGGATGACTGGTTGTTTCCCCTGGATGAATTTCATCGAAACTTCCTGCGTCGTCTCCGCAGACAGCAGCAAAGACGGAAGCTGCAGATGAAACAATACGACCAAAAACTGTCTTTTCTTAGAGAAAACCATCTGGATGACGTTTGGGCGCAGGGAGAAGAATATCATTTTTTCTCCACATCCCGCTGACATTTTTTCTATAATATCATTGAGATAACAATGGCTGCAGCTAAAATGCTTAGACTCATAGCCGTATAGGCAACGCGGCCGCCATGAAGGCAGCCCCTATGATCAGAAGACCGAATAAATCAGCAAAGGCCCGGAAATTTAGCTTTCCAGGCCTTGGTTTTACCAGTTTTAATTATACTCTGGACAGGTATTCCCCTGTTCTTGTATCAATTTTGATCTTATCGCCCTGATCAACGAATAACGGTACATATACAACCGCGCCAGTCTCAACCGTAGCCGGCTTTGTAGCGCCCTGAGCTGTATCGCCTTTGAATCCAGGTTCTGTATCAATGATATCCAGTTCAACGAATAATGGTGCTTCGATCGCGAACACATTTCCGTTATAGGAACAAATCTTTACCGTTTCATTTTCTTTTACAAACTTCAGAGCATCGCCTACTGTCTGATTGTCAATGGCAATCTGATCATATGTCTCATTGTTCATAAAGTAATATAAATCACCATCATTATATAAATACTGCATGTCCACACGGTCAATACGTGCCTGCGGGAATTTTTCAGTAGGTCTGAATGTCTTCTCCACAACTCCGCCGTTGATAACATTTTTTAATTTTGTTCTAACGAAAGCAGCACCCTTTCCAGGTTTTACGTGCTGGAATTCCATAATCTGTACTACATTGCCATCAACTTCCAGAGTGAGACCATTTTTAAAATCTCCTGCTGATATCATAATGAATATTCCTCCTTAAATTCTTCCATTGGAAAAGCATCTCTTTTTCCACTGTACTCCATTGTATAATACCTCATCCGATTTTTCAACTGTTTTTTCGCTTTCTTTGGTCTTTCCTGTAAAAATAAAGAACAATTTTTTCCAGTTTCCGTTTTAAAACAATTTGAATTTCCTCTTTTGGATGAATTGGTTTCACTAAAATATTGTGCATGCCGGTTCTTTTGGCACCGTAAACATCTGTGAAAAGCTGATCCCCAATAAATGCGGTGGTGTTCAGATCAGTTCCCATGAGCTCCATGGCCCTTCTGTAATTTTTCCTGGAAGGCTTATGGGCATCCTCGATAAAATGCACCTGCACATCCTTGTTAAAGGAAGAAACCCGTTCATACCGGTTATTTGACAGCAGGCAGCACTGAAATCCGATTTTTTGAAGTCTTATAAACAATTCTTTTGCCCGCTCATCTGCAGGGGCCCCGTGAGGCACCAGGGTATTGTCAATATCAAAGATCAGGCCCCTGTACCCCTGTGCATATAATTTTTCAAAATCTATGACGTATGTGGAGTCCAGATATTCATCCGGAAAAAAGGTGCGAAACATTTCTAATTCTCTCCTATCTGTATGCACAATAAAACGCGGCATGGCTTCTATCCCCTGCCGCGTTCCCTGAAAATCGTATCTTCATCACGGCTTCCGCATTTTAATGTGCTGTGGTATACCGTGATGGTAACAGTTTTCCCTGGTGTTTGTCAATTCTTTTTGTATTATCTTTCCGTGAGAGTTGTATACTGCTGTGTCTCCAGCACATTTTTGTAAGCCGGACGGATAATCTTGTCTGTGTTGATCAACTCTTCCATACGGTGTGCACTCCATCCCACAATTCTGGCAATGGCGAACATCGGTGTATATAATTCAAGCGGAAGCTCCAGCATACTGTAAACGAATCCGCTGTAGAAGTCCACATTAGCACTGACACCTTTGTAGATATGGCGTTCCTGTCCGATGATCTGAGGAGCCAGACGCTCTACCATCTCATAAAGCTGATAGTCTTTCTGCCTTCCTTTTTCTTCTGCAAGCTGTTTTACAAACTTTTTAAAGATCTGCGCACGGGGATCTGAAATGGAATATACCGCATGCCCCATACCATAGATCAGGCCTCTCTTATCAAAGGCTTCCTTATGGAGCAGTTTTCTGAGGTAATCGGACACTTCTCCCTCATCCTTCCAGTCTTTTACATGCTTCTTCATATCGTCAAACATACGGACAACCTTTATGTTGGCTCCGCCGTGTTTCGGTCCTTTTAAGGAACCGAGAGCTGCCGCAATGGCAGAGTAAGTATCTGTTCCTGAGGAAGAAACTACATGTGTGGTAAATGTAGAGTTGTTACCACCACCGTGTTCCATATGCAGTACCAGAGCCAAATCCAGAATCGTAGCTTCAAACGGCGTATATTTCTTATCCGGCCGCAGCATTAAGAGAATGTTCTCTGCTGTGGACAACTCTTTTTTCGGATGATGGATATATAAACTCTTGTTCTGGTTATAATGGCGGTGCGCCTGATATCCGTAAACGGACAGCATCGGAAAAATACTGATAAGATTGATGCATTGACGGAGTACATTGGGAAGTGATATGTCCTCCGGGTTCGTATCGTAGGAATATAAGGTGAGAACACTCCTTGAAAGGGTATTCATCATGTCCCTGCTGGGAGCCTTCATAATAACATCGCGGACAAAATTCCGCGGCAGGCATCTCTGATCTCCAAGAATCTTGCAGAAATCGTCCAGCTGCTCCTGTGTTGGCAGCGTTCCGAATAACAGCAGGTATGTAGCTTCTTCAAATCCAAAACGCTTTTCCTGTAAAAAGCCTTTGGTCAGTTCTTCAATGTTGATGCCTCTGTAGTACAGCTCTCCGTCACAGGGAACTGATTTACCGTCTTCTTCTTTGTTCGAGACTATGTTGGATATCTGGGTCAGTCCGGCAAGAACGCCCTTTCCATTGATATCACGCAGGCCTCGCTTTACATCATACTTCGCATAGAGGGACACGTCCATCTTGCTGTGATCCTCGCAAATCTTTGTAAGGGCTTCGATTTCAGGTGTTACTTTCATATTAAATCCCATTTTAGATTCCCCCTTGTTCTTTTATCTTCATCGCTTTAGCATAACGATATTTTACCATAAGAAAAGGCAGGTAACAAGAAAAATTTTTCTAAACATTCTATAAATTTATCAGACATGACCGTGTTTTTGCATTGGATATACTTGCAGAAAAGGTTTTTTTCCTATAAACTAAAGGAATGAAAGGAATGATTTGTTTATGAAAATGGATGAAACGGTAGATGTGTGTGATTGTGTGCATAAGCATGAACATATACAAAAAAAGGTAATACCGGATGACAATACGCTGTATGGTCTGGCAGATCTGTTTAAAGTTTTTGGGGATCCTACCAGAATTCGGATTTTGTATGCTTTGTCAGCCGGGGAATTGTGTGTGTGTGATATTGCGTCGGTGCTGAATATGACGCAGAGTGCGATCTCGCATCAGCTTAGGGTGTTGAAGCAGATTAAGCTGGTGAAGTTTCGACGGGAGGGGAAGACGGTTTATTATTCTTTGGCGGATGCACATGTGGAGACTATACTTAGTCAGGGGTTGGAGCATGTGCAGGAGTAGATGAAGATGTGGCTCATGGGATATGGCTCACGGACGATACACCCCTGGGATACGGGCCACGGAATAGTCCGCTTGTGGTAATTTTCTAACGGAAAATTATCCACTCGCTCCCAATATTCCATGGCCCGTATCCCAGGGGTGTATCTGACTGTTGTGGGCGGATGGTTGTGATGGTGGTAATGCCGAAGGTTATATATAAAAGGTCATATATATAAAGGTCATATTTATAAAAGCCATATTTATAAAGGCCAGATTAGAAAAGGATAAAGATTTCTAAGGCTAAGATAAAGGCTTGTTGTGAATTATGATTGATTTTATAGATGCCGGGGGCTTTCTTGGTTGTTGTGTTTTGGAAAGCCCCTGACAGGATTCTATTTTTGATGATTATAGTTTTAGTTTTGCGAAGGCGTCGGCGAAGGCATTGTTTAAGGGTTCGGCGGCTTCTTTTTTTTGTTTGGATAGGTATTTCTGGACGTCTTTTTTGGAGACGCCGGCACCTTCTTTTTCGCGGCGGGACTGGAAGGAGGAGAGTTTTTCTTTGTAGCCGCAGGGGCATATGAAGGTCTCCTCCTTGCCTTTGACGTAGAGCTCCATGCGTTTGTGGCATTTGGGGCAGCGGGCGTTGCTGGTGCGGGAGATGGTTTCCCGGTGACCGCACTCACGGTCCTGGCAGACCAGGAGTTTGCTGTTTTTGCCGTTAACGGAGAGCATACGTTTGCCGCAGACAGGACATTTTGTGTTGGTCAGGTTGTCGTGGCGGAAGGTGCCGTCTCCGGTTTTGATCTCCTGGATGATGTCCTGGGTGTAATCTTTGATGTCTGAGAGGAAGGCTTCTTTTTTGAGTCTTCCGTCTGCGATCTTGGAGAGTTTCATCTCCCAATCTGCAGTCAGCTCCGGTTTTCTCAGGTCCTCCGGTACTAGCTCCAGAAGTTGTTTGGCTTTGGAGGTGATGTAGATGTCTTTGCCGCGTTTCTCCATCAGGAAGGTATTAAAAAGTTTGTCAATGATGTCTGCACGGGTGGCTACTGTGCCAAGGCCCCCTGTCTCTCCCAGTGTTTTGGCTGCTTTTGCATCATGGCTCTCCATGAATTTTATGGGATTTTCCATGGCGGAAAGCAGGGTTGCCTCGTTAAAATGGGCCGGAGGTTTTGTTTTCCCTGTGGTCAGCTCTGCTTTAGAGGCGGGGAAAGTATCACCTTTTTTCACGGCTGGCAGGGTCTGGTCTTTTAAGGCCGGTTCCCGGTTTGTGCCGTATTCTTCCTCGTCATCGTCGTCGGACCAGCCGCTGTCGTAGGCTTCTTTCCAGCCTGGACTTTTTACTATTTTTCCTTTTGCCAGGAAGATTTCTCCTGCTGCCTGGGCTTTTACTGTTGTCTGCTCGTATTCAAAGGGCGGCATGAGAACACTTAAGAAACGACGTACCACCAGATCGTATATTTTGCGTTCTTCGTTTGTCATGTGGTCCAGCTGAACAAATTGTTCTGTGGGGATGATGGCGTGATGATCGCTTACCTTTTTATCGTCCACAAAGGATTTGCTGGCTTTTATGGGTTTCATGGAGAGGCTGCCCGCCAGTTTGCGGTAGGGGCCTACTGCACAGGCTTTCAGTCTTTCTTTCAGGGTTCCCACCACGTCGCTTCCTATATAGCGGGAGTCTGTCCTGGGATAGGTGAGGACTTTATGGTTTTCGTAAAGGCGCTGCATAATGTTCAGTGTCTCTTTTGCGGAGAAACCGAATTTTTTGTTGGCATCTCTCTGGAGTTCTGTCAAATCGTAAAGGCCCGGTGAAAAGGTCTTTTTTGCCGTTTTGTCAATGGATTCTATGGTCAGGGAGCCTGCGCTTACCTCTTTTAACAGGGATTCCATCTTCTCCTGCTGGAAGGAACGGCAGGAACCGCTCTTTTTGTCCTGCCAGGTAAACTGAATGCCTCCGGAGAGAACCGTCATACCATAGAAATCAACGGGTCTGAAGTTTCTGATCTCCTCTTCGCGTTTTGCTATCATGGCAAGGGTTGGTGTCTGGACACGGCCGCAGGAGAGCTGGGCATTGTATTTACAGGTCAGAGCTCTTGTGGCATTGATTCCTACCAGCCAGTCAGCTTCTGCGCGGGAGACGGCGGCAGCATAAAGGTTATTGTAGTCTCTTCCGTCTTTTAAGTGGGCAAACCCGTCCCGGATCGCCTTGTCAGTGACTGAGGATATCCACAGACGCTTGATGGGTTTCCGGCAGTTTGCTTTTTCCAGGATCCATCGGGCTACCAGTTCTCCCTCCCGTCCGGCATCGGTGGCAATGATGATCTCTCCCACATCGTTTCTGTAGAGCTGTGTTTTGACAGCATTGTACTGTTTGGCCGTCTGTTTGATCACTACAAGCTCCATTTTCTTTGGGATCATAGGGAGGTGCTCCATTTTCCACTCTCTGTACTTTTTGTCATAGCCTTCCGGGTCATCTAAGGTGACCAGATGGCCCAGAGCCCAGGTCACAATATATCTGCCGCCCTCCATGGCGCCGTTTATTTTTTTTCCGCATCCCAGTACCCTGGCTATATCCCGGGCAACGGATGGTTTTTCTGCTATAACTAATGATTTCATGCAATTACATTACCTTTCCAAAAAATTCTGTTGTCTTCTTCACTTTCTGCATTATATCGTCAAACATGGCTGGTGTCAAAGACTGCATTCCATCACACAGTGCTTTTTCCGGATTATTGTGCACTTCGATCATCACTCCGTCAGCTCCCGCCGCGATAGCCGCCATAGTAAGAGGTTCTACCATGAAACGGATCCCTGCCGCATGGCTTGGGTCGATTATGACAGGCAGATGTGTCTTTTTCTTCAGCATAGGGATTGCGGAGATATCCAGTGTGTTCCGCATGGAAGTTTCAAAGGTACGGATACCCCGCTCACAGAGGATCACGTTCTCATTGCCGCCTGCCATTATGTATTCCGCACTCATAAGCAGTTCGTCCAGAGTGTTGGCCATGCCGCGTTTGAGAAGAATGGGTTTTTTCAGTTTTCCCAGTTCCTTCAACAGTTCAAAGTTCTGCATATTTCTGGTACCCACCTGAATGACATCCACATCCTCAAATAAATCCAAATGTCCCAGACGCATGATCTCAGTGACAATGGGAAGCCCGGTCTGTTTCTTAGCCTCCAGCAGCAGCTTCAGCCCTTCATCCCCCAGACCCTGGAAAGAGTACGGGGATGTTCTGGGTTTGAATGCCCCTCCTCTCAAAAGCCCTGCACCGGACCTTTTCACATCCTCCGCCACTTCAATCATCTGCTCTCTTGTCTCCACAGAACAGGGAC
This sequence comes from Blautia hominis, assembly GCA_002270465.1. GTDB lineage: Bacteria > Bacillota > Clostridia > Lachnospirales > Lachnospiraceae > Blautia > Blautia hominis. The sequence goes on along the minus strand of NQOF01000003.1, from coordinate 780,296 downwards.
CTGCGATCACCTGAAAATTCCCGCCCCCGATCTTCCTTCCGCACACGTCGATCACTGTATCTGCAGGATGCATGCTTCTGTTTGCCTTCTTGTAAGGCTCCTTGATCCTCTTGACAGACTCCACTACTTCCAGAGCCTCAAACTGGTCTTCCTGCAGCTCTGTGGTATCTCCGATCAATCCGATCAGCGTGGTATCCAGTCCTTCTGACAAGTGAAGCTTCAGACCTCTATCCAGCAGACTCTTTTTCAGTTCCTCCACTTTTCTGTCATCCGCGCCTTTTTTCAATACAATGATCATATTCCTAATCCTCCATATAATAAATTTTAAACATAAAAAACCGATGTCTGCTACGCGCAAACACCGGTCAGCTTTCACTATCTTTTATAATCTAAAAGACTTTATGAAACAGATGTTTTACCGTAGCAAAAAGAACCTGCGTTATAAAAATAACCCAGAAAGCCAAAATAATATGCTTTTGTCCATACGTTCATTTCTGCTGACATAATAAAACCTCAATCTCACTTTGATATCCCTCATAATACTCCCCCGCCCTTACTTTGTCAATAACTTTATGGTTATTTTATTTATCGCTTTAAACTGTTACGCTTTAAATCACAAGTCACAAAAGACAGTTTCCATCCCCTTTGCCACACACGCTCAGGAGACCAAGAGCGGCAGTACGGTAATTTTGCCTGTCTTATCTTCCTCTTTGGAACTATTCGGCAGAAGGATTAAATCAAAAAAAGGACAAAGGTCCGGCGTTTTGACCTTTGTCCTGTGTTTTTGACATCCAAAAGGAAGGCACAGCGGGCTGCGCTGTCCGAATTGGGAGCAAACATACCGCAAAGCATGGCGTGCAGAATGTCGAAATGCATTTACATCGCCTCAGCCCTCTCAAACTGGCTGTTATACAGATTCGCATAAAATCCGCCTGCCTCAAGCAGTGCTTCATGGGTACCCTGTTCAATGATATCTCCGTCTTTCATGACCAGAATCAAATCCGCATCCCGGATCGTAGAAAGACGATGGGCAATCACAAAGCTGGTCCTGCCCTTCATCAGGTTATCCATGGCCTTCTGAATCCGTTCTTCTGTTCTGGTATCCACAGAGGAAGTAGCCTCATCCAGGATCAGGATCCTGTTATCCGCCAGGATGGCCCTGGCAATGGTCAGAAGCTGTTTCTGTCCCTGGGAAATATTGTTTGTCTCCTCATTCAGCACCATCTGGTAACCGCCCGGCTGTGACATAATGAAATGATGTGCGTGTGCTGCTTTCGCCGCTGCGATCACCTCTTCGTCTGTGGCATCCAGCCGTCCATAGCGGATATTTTCCATAATGGTCCCGTGGAACAGCCAGGTATCCTGCAGTACCATACCGAACAGTTCCCGCAGCTCACTTCTGTTAAAGTCTTTAATATTATGACCGTCAATGAGGATCTCTCCTGTGTTCACATCATAGAACCGCATCAGCAGCTTGATCATAGTCGTCTTGCCGGCACCCGTCGGTCCTACGATTGCCACTTTCTGCCCTGCTTTTACGGAAGCAGAGAAATCGTGGATAATGATCTTATTCGGGTCATAGCCAAAAGATGTATGGCAGATTTCCACATTGCCGTCAATATGGCTTACATCTGCGGGATTTTCCACAGTCTGCACTTCCTCCTCAACATCCAGAAATTCAAACACCCTCTCAGATGCAGCGGCTGAAGACTGCAGCATATTTGTCACCTGGGCGATCTGCTGGATAGGCTGCGTAAAGTTTCTGATATACTGGAAAAATGCCTGCACATCACCCACTTCAATCTTACTTTTAATTACCATAAATCCGCCCAGAAGGGCAACCATCACATACCCCAGATTTCCCACAAACTGCATGATAGGCATCATCATGCCTGAGAAAAACTGGGAACGCCATGCAGAGCTGTACAGCTTTTCATTTGTCTTTTCAAATTCACCGATCACGGACTCTTCCTTGTTGAAGGCCTTAACCACGTTGTGTCCGCTGTAGATTTCCTCCACCTGCCCGTTTACTTCACCCAGATATTTCTGCTGTGCCTGGAAATATTTCTGAGAATGTTTCATGACTTTACTGATGATCGCCATGGATATAGGCAGGATCAGCAGTGCAGCCAGTGTCATCCATACATTGATGCTCAGCATCATCACAAGCACACCGATCAATGTAGTGCAGGAGGTGATGAGCTGGGTCACACTCTGGTTGATTCCCATCTGCAGAGTATCCACATCATTGGTGATACGTGAAAGGATCTCACCGTGGGTCCTGCTCTCAAAATATTTCATAGGAATTCTGTTGATCTTCTGGGAAATATCTTTTCTCAGGCTGTACGTCACATCATTGGATATCCCGGTCATGATAAATCCCTGGATAAAGGACAGCAGGGCGCTGACCAGGTACAGGCAGAGGCATCCCAAAAGGATCTGAACAATCTTGTCAAAATTGATCCCGCTGCCGCCGTTTATCTTGGACACCAGTCCGTTAAACAGCTCTGTGGTGGCCTTGCCTAAAATCTTAGGTCCCACAATATTAAATACCGTGCCTCCCACAGCAAACAGGATCATCAGCATCAAACGGAACTTATACCGTTCCATGTATTTCACCAGGCGTTTCATGGCTCCCTTAAAATCTTTTGCCTTCTCCCCCGGCATTCCTTTTCCGTGACCACCCATCGGCCCTCTCGGTCTTCTCGCAGTATTACTCATTAGCCAATTCCTCCTCCGACAGCTGTGACATGGCAATCTGACGATATACCTCACAGGATTTCAAAAGCTCTTTATGGGTTCCCTGACCGACCACGCGTCCTTCATCCAGAACAAGAATACGGTCTGCATGTAAAATTGTGCTGATACGCTGTGCGACTATCAGGGTCGTGGCATCCTTGGTCTCTTTTTTCAGCGCACGGCGGAGCACCACATCTGTCTTGTAGTCAAGGGCAGAAAAACTGTCATCAAAGATATAGATCTCCGGACGTTTCGCAATGGCTCTGGCAATGGAGAGGCGCTGTTTCTGACCACCGGATACGTTGGTGCCTCCCTGGGATATTTCAGATTCCATCTTCTCTTCCTTCTCCTGGATGAAATCCCAAGCCTGGGCTACTTCAGCTGCACGCTGTACCTCTGCGTCCGTTGCATCCTCTTTTCCGTAACGGATATTGGAATCAATGGTTCCGGAGAAGAGCACACCCTTCTGCGGAACATAACCGACACGGTCTCTAAGATCCGTGAGCTTCATATCCCGGATATCCACTCCGTCTACCAGGATCCGCCCTGATGTTACGTCAAAAAATCTCGGAATCAGGTTCACCAGGGTGCTTTTTCCGCTTCCGGTACTTCCGATAAATGCCACGGTCTCACCTTTATGTGCTGAGAAATCAATATCAGTAAGTGTCTCCTCATCAGCCCCCGGATAGGAGAATCCCACATGTTCAAAGCGCACTTCTCCTTTGGATCCTTTGTCCGGCAGTGCACCGGCCTCACCATCCAGAATGGAAATCTCTGTATTCATAACTTCATTGATACGCTTAGCTGCAACGCTTGCCCTAGGAAGCATAATAGACATCATGGTGATCATCAAAAAGGACATGATGATCTGCATGGCATACTGCATAAATGCCATCATATTTCCAACCTGCATGGTTCCGTTATCCACTGCATGAGCTCCGTTGTAGACGATCAAAATGGTAATACCATTCATGATCAGCATCATAGCCGGCATCATAAATGTCATACAGCGGTTGACAAACAGGTTGGTCTTTGTCAGTCTGTCATTGGCATCCTCAAAACGCGCCTCCTCGTGTTTCTCACGGCTGAACGCCCGGATGACCGGAATACCGGTCAGTATCTCCCTGGAAACCAGATTCAATTCATCAATCATATACTGCAGTTTGGTGAACTTGGGCATTGCAATCTTAAAGAGCAGTCCCACCAGGATCAGTATTGCCACAACAGCCACACCCAGGATCCAGGTCATGGAGGCGTCAGTCTGCAGAACTTTTAAGACACCGCCGATACCCAGAATAGGCGCATAGAGCACGATCCTGAAAATCATGGCAAATACCTGCTGTACCTGCTGGATATCATTGGTGCTTCTGGTGATCAGGGACGCTGTGGAAAAATGATTCAGCTCCTCACCGGAAAAGGATATAACCTTCCGGTACACGCCGTTTCTCAGATTCCGTCCCAGGATTGCCGCTACCTTTGCCGATAAAAATGTAACGGTTATGGCTGCCAGCATGATGACAAGTGCCAGCCCCAGCATTTTAAGACCGGACATCAGAATATAGCGGATCTGCATCTGATCCACATCAATCCCCTGTCCTTCGTACTCCTGCTGCACATACTGCACAGCCGCCTGTGTCACAATGGAGTCCGGCATATCTTTCATATTTGAGGTCATGGCATCCATCATTTCCAGAAGCTGTTCTTTTGGCATCTGTGAAAATACCTGGAAAAGATCTGCGTCCTTGGGAAGCTGCATCTTTTCTTTGATCTGCTCCACCTGGTCTCCGCCTTCTTCCAGCCCTTCCACAGCCATCATGGGCATGCCGAAAATGCTGTTCAGCTTTTCTCTCTTGTCTGTATGCATTTCCTTTAATTCATAAGTATCACCTTTTAATGTATAGGCATCCTTTACAGTATCAACATCTTTTTCTTCCATAAACAGAAACAGCTTTTCCATGGACTCTTTCCGGATCTTTTCCGGAACTCCATCCTCGATCCCCTTCTGCTGGATTCCTATGTTGACGATTTTTGATGTGTAATCCGGCAGAGCCAGGTCACAATTGGCCTGCAGGAATAAAAGAGCAATGATCAGCACAATATAGTACCAGCGCTCTTTCATGTAATGAAACATTTTTATCATGGTGTCACTCCTTTTAGTTTATTTGGTCTGTTCCAGGTTCTCGATCATCTGTTTGAAAAACCGTTTCATGAGACAGATTTCGCTCTCAGAAAAGCCGCGGAAAATGGCATTTTCACTGTCTTCCACCATTTTTTGGACATTTTCGGTAAGCTCGCGTCCTTTGGGACTCAGATAAATACGGCTCATGCGCTGATCTTTCTCGTCCGTCCTGCGGATGATCAGACCCGATTTCTCCATTCTTTTAATTGAGACCGCTACTGTGGGAGGTTTTATTTTCATCTCCTGTGATATTTCCCGCTGACTCAATCCCTCTTTTTTCCCCAGCAGATGAAGCATGGGCACCTGCCTGGGATGCACATCCATCTCCCGCAGCGCATCATAGGCCCTGCCAAAATACATATGGGTTGTTTTTAAAAACAGACTTTGCAGACTGTCATCATTTTTGCATATCATCTCTACCGCCTCCCTTCTCATTAGTTAGTCGACTAACTTAGTTTATCCCAATATTTATCATATTTCAATATAATCCTCTACATTTTATCCTTTTTTTATATTTTCTTTATCTTATTTTATTAGCCGTCTAATCTTTTTGTTACACCCGGCTAACGAAAAAACAGCCAAAAAAAAGCACCGTGCAGACGATAATTTCGTCAATCGCACGATGCATATCCATGATCACTATTCTTTTTTTCGTCATGCTTTTTTCCTGGAAAGCGCAGGCCACATAATACACAGCATAGTAACAAAACAGGCAATGCCGCCGATAAAATTCGAGATTGGCTCTGCCAAAAACACGCCGTTTACTCCAAGACCGGCCATGTGGGGCAGGATGAGGGTGAGCGGCACCACGATCACAGCCTTCCTGAGCAGGGAAAAGAAAATTGCCTGTTTAGCTTTTCCAAGGCCTGTAAAGACCGTCTGCCCGGAAAACTGCAGGGACATAAAGCAGAATCCGAAGAAATAGATCCTCATGGCATGGACGCCTGCCTCCATCAGTTCCCCGCTTCCATTGAAAATGGCGATAAAGGCGCCGGGTACCAGCATGGTCAGGATCCAGACCACCGTGGTATATCCAATACAGATGACAGACATAAATTTAATTCCCTGTTTTACCCGATCATATTTACCCGCACCATAATTATAGCCTATGATCGGCTGTGCCCCCTGCGTAAAACCATTGACAGGGACACTCAGAACTTCCCGCACAGAGTTGATGATGGTCATGACACCCACATAGACATCCCCGCCAAAGCTCTGCAGCGTAACGTTGCAGACAATCTGTACCATACAGTTGGTGGCCTGCATGATAAACCCGGAAAGCCCAAGAGCCAGAATGTCTTTCACATATGTGATCTTCAGCTTCATACACCCTGCCCTGAGTCTGAGAAGGGTCCGTCTGCCTGTCAGGAACCGCACGATCCACAGGGCTGATACCGCCTGGGAGATGACTGTGGCAATTGCCGCTCCCCGGACTCCCATATGAAACAGGAAAATAAATACAGGGTCCAGCACAATATTGATAACAGCCCCGATCAGTACCGTCAGCATACCGATTCCCGCAAACCCCTGGCAGTTTATAAATCCATTCATCCCCATACTGATCATAACAAACACACTGCCCAGCAGATAAATGCTGATATAATCATTTGCATAGGGAAATGTGGCATCACTTGCGCCCAGCGCATACAACAGAGGCCGTTTCACTAAAAGACCCAGGATAATGATCAGAACACCGGCGATCACCACCAGGGCAAAAGCATTTCCCATGATCGTCTCTGCCTTGTCATCCTCCTGTTTTCCCCTTGCGATGGAGCAGAGTGGAGGCCCCCCTGTTCCGATCAGGAAAGCAAACGCCATGACCACCGTGATAATGGGAAACGAGACCCCCACGCCGGTCAGAGCAGAGGAGTCTGCCCCCGGAATACGTCCTATGTACATTCTGTCCACAATACTGTAAAGCACATTGATAAACTGCCCTGCCATAAGCGGCAGCGAAAGCCTTAAAATATTCCCAGGGATATTTCCCTGGGAAAAATCATGCTCCTCCTTATGGGCCTCATGCAGTTTTTTCATCCATTGCATTAATTACTACACTTCCTTTCAACAAGACCGGCCCAGAGCGTGCCATGTTTAAAGCTTCTGCTGATAATCGCTCAGGAAATCAGCCAGCTTGTCTGCCGCGCTTTTCAGCTGTTCCAGATTAGGCAGATAGACAATGCGGAAATGGTCCGGCTCCCCCCAGTTAAATCCTTTGCCGTGGGTGAGGAGCACCTTCTTCTCTTTCAAAAAGTCCAGGACAAACTTCTCATCATCCAGAATATGAAAACGTTTTGTATCTATCTTCGGGAAGATGTAAAAAGCCGCTTTTGGCTTCACAGCTGACAGTCCGGGAATATCATTGACTGCTTTGTAGATATATTCCCGCTGTTCGTAGATACGTCCCCCCGGCTGCAGGTATTCCTGGACACTCTGAAACCCACCCAGGGCTGTCTGCACAATAGACTGTGCCGGAACATTGGAGCAGAGGCGCATATTGGACAGCATGTTCAGCCCTTCAATATACCCTTTTGCCCTCTCCTTCGGTCCGCTCAGAACCATCCATCCGCAGCGGAAACCTGCCACCATGTGGGATTTGGAAAGGCCGTTCATGGTGACACAGAACACATCCGGAGCCAGGGCAGCGATGGAATGGTGGACCACACCGTCCATGGTCAAACGGTCATAGATCTCATCAGAGAAAATCATCAGATCATGCTCTCTGGCAAGGGCGGCGATCTCCTCCAACACCTCTTTCGGATAAACAGCCCCCGTGGGGTTATTGGGATTGATGATCACAATGGCTTTCGTCTTATCCGTGATCTTGCTGCGCATATCTTCTATATCCGGATACCAGTCCGACTGCTCATCACAGATATAATGCACAGCCTTTCCTCCGGCCAGTGTCACACAGCCGGTCCACAGCGGATAGTCCGGGGAAGGTACCAGGATCTCATCCCCGTCATCAATAAGCCCCTGGGTTACCATATTGATGAGTTCACTGACGCCGTTACCCGTATAGATATCCTCCAGGGCAACATCTTTTATTTTTTTGATCTGGCAATACTGCATAATTGCTTTTCTGGCAGCAAATATCCCGTGGGAATCTGAATATCCCTGAGAATCCCGGAGTGTGTAGATCATATCCAGGATCACTTCCTCCGGCGCATTGAAACCAAAAGGTGCCGGATTGCCGATGTTTAATTTTAAAACATCAATGCCACTCTCCTGCATCCGGTTCGCCTCATCCAGCACCGGTCCCCGGACATCATAGCAAACGTTGTCCAATTTTGAAGATTTATCAAAAGTTCTCATGTTAGCTCTCCTCTCCATTTTTCCCAATATATTCCTCTGGGAGCATTATATATGCCCTTTCAGGCATATCTTTTTTCACGCGGCTGCCGTGAAGTCTACTCAGACAATTTCTTTCCTATCTGTATCAAATGGAAAATTTTTGCTGATCATGTTGAAAATTTTATCACTTCGCCGTGGAAAACGCAAGCGGCATGATGCTTTTTATATGTTAAAAAGTGCTATGTTTGTAACGGTTAGGGAATGCATCCCGGACGCCGAACCCGGCCGCAGGCTTCCCTGCACGGGCGGGAGCAGAGAACTTCCAAGCTAATGCGTAAGCCGCACTAAGTTCATCGCCTTAGGGCTCTTCACTAAGTGCTTGCTAACGCATGGATCTTGTAAGCTTCTCTAAACGCTCCTAAACGCCCGTGCGGGGAAGCCTGCGGCCGGGTTCGGCTGACTTTGAATGTGGAACAGTTGGCAATCGCTAGTCATCAAATAAATGGATAAAACGCGGACAGAAGGGCCTATAAATTACGCTGGCTTCTTAGAAAAACAGCCGGGTCTGGTCATAAAGCCTGCCTGTACGGGCGTTTCAGGCAGGCTTATGACCAGACCCGGCGTCCGCCAAATGTCACATTCCTTCCACATCCAATGTTGCTGCCATCAACTCTTTTGTATATGCAGCTTTGGGATTTAAAAAGACCTCCTCCACATCCCCTTCCTCCACAATCCTTCCATCCTTCATCACCAGAACCCTGTCGCACATCTGGTAGATCACATTCAGATCATGGGAAATAAAAAGAACAGAGAACTTCATCTCCTCCTGAAGCTTTATGATCAGTTCCATGATCTGCCTCTGAATCGTCACATCCAATGCGGATACCGGTTCGTCCGCTATAATAAACCGTGCCCCCTGGAGTAGGGAAACCGCTATACTCACCCTCTGGCGCTGACCGCCGGACAATTCCCGGGGATGCCGCTTCAGATGTTCCTTGGAAAGCCCCGTCTTTTCTGCCATAGCCAGGACTCTTCTTCGGCGCTCCTCTTTTGGAACTTTCTGCATGCGCAGCGGTTCCTCCAGAATCCACTCCACTCGTTTTCCCGGATTGAGGGAAGAATATGGGTCCTGGAATATCATCTGCGGATGTTTCGTGTGATGTATGATCTCACCTTCCTGCACATTCACAAATCCTAAGATTGCTTTGGAAAGCGTGGTTTTTCCGCATCCGCTCTCCCCCACAAGCCCCAGGATCTCATTCTCCCGGACAATAAGATCAACATCCTTTAAAACCTGCTGCTCTATCCTGCCTTCCCGGTAAGATGCGCTTACATGCTTCACTTCCAGTACAGGTCCCATCACCCATCACTCCTTTCCTGTTTCACTGCCGCCCGTTTTCTAAGCGAGGTCCTTCGGTTTGGTATGGCAGCCAGAAGCTTCCTGGTATATTCCATGGAAGGATGTTCAAATATATCCTGCACATTCCCCTGTTCCACGGCCTCCCCCCGGTTCATCACAATGACACGGCTGCAGAGGTGGCGGATAACTCCCAGATCATGGGAGATAAAGAGGATTGCCGTACCCTGTTCTTTATTGATTCTCTGAAGGAGTTTTAAGATCTGTGCCTGTATGGTCACATCCAATGCTGTGGTTGGCTCATCCGCGATCAAAAGTTTAGGTTCCATCACAAGCGCTGCCGCGATCATGACCCGCTGCCGCATACCGCCTGAGAGCTGATGGGGATACTTTCCGTACAACAGTTCCGGATTGGGAAGCTCCACATTTTTCATCATCGCCAGAGCCCTTGCTTTTCGCTCCTGTGCGCTGTAAGAGCTGTGGATGCCCATGGATTCTTCCACCTGTTCACCGATTGTCATTACCGGGTTTAAGGAAGTCATGGGTTCCTGAAAAACAATGCCTATTTCTTTTCCCCGGATACTCCAGAGTTCTTCTTTTGGCATTTTCAGAATATCCCTGCCCTGAAACAGGATCTCTCCCCTGGGCATTCTTGCGTGTTCCCCCAAAAGTCCCATGACAGACAGAGCTGTCTGTGTTTTTCCGGAACCCGATTCTCCTACAATCCCCAGTATTTCTCCTTCCATCATAGAAAAAGAAATGTCCTCCACAATTTTCGTAGGCGGGATTGTATCATGAAATTCAATTGCCAGATTTTTTATTTCCAATAACGCCATATCACTTCCCGCCTTTCTTCTGCAGACCATCACTCAGCAAAGAAAATCCCAGTGCCAGGAGGATAACTGCCACCCCCGGAAACAGGGCACACCAGGGGGCTGTTGCCAGATACGCCTGGGATTCCGACAGCATTCTTCCAAGGCTGGCATCCGGCGGCTGCACGCCGATCCCCAGATAACTCATCCCCGCCTCAGCCAAAACAGCGTTATTAAATCCAATGGCAGCCGTTGCCAGAATTGTGGGAAGCGTATTGGGAAGAATATGCACAAAAATGATCCGCAGATGGGATGCACCCATCAGTCTCGCACTTTTTACATAATCCATTTCCCTCTGGGAAATAAATTCACTTCTGGTCATACGGGCAAAGCTTGGGATAAATACCACGCCAAGGGCCAGGATCACGTTATATTTTCCCGGTCCTAAAATACTGATAAATACCAGTGCCAGCAAAATGCTGGGAAACGAAACCACAGCGTCATTGAAACGCATCAGCACCTCGTCCAGCCACCCGCCAAAATATCCGGTAAACGCACCCACCAAAAGTCCGGCCCCGCCTCCGATCAGGACCGTTGCCGCACCCACAAAAAAGGTGGTTCCCGTCCCCTTCATGACACGGCTTAAAATATCCCGCCCAAACTGGTCACATCCAAACAGGTGGGCCAAAGAAGGTGCCGCAAATTTTGCTCCGCCGCTCATGGCATCCGGATCATAAGGGGTATACAAAAGTCCGATCAATAAAAACAACAGCATGAATCCTGCAAGGGAAGCGCCGACGAACAAATTGCCCGGCATTTTTTTTCTGTCTTTTCTCATCTTCTCTCCTCCTGCCTATGCATCCATGCGGATCCGTGGGTCTATTTTTCCATATAAAATATCCACTGCGAAATTTATGATAACCACCATAGCCGCAATCAGCACAATGATTCCCTGGACAACCGGGTAATCCCTGTTGGATATGGAAGTGATCAACAGACTGCCCATACCGGGAATGGTAAATACCTGTTCCAGAATGATACTGTTTGCCATAATATCGGCAATGGTCATAGCCCAGAAAGTGAGCACCGGGATCAGTGCATTTTTCAAGACATGCCTGTAGAGGACCCGTCCTGCCCTGTTTCCCCGACTGTAGGCAGTCCGCACATAGTCCATACGAAGCTGTGTGATCACAGAACTGCGCAGCATCTTCACTGCCATTGCGCTTTTGGGGAGTGCGATGGCTATACTGGGTGCTATGAGGTATGCCAGAAATCCCCCGAAGCTTTCTGAGGGGGATACATACGCGCCGGGCGTAAACCACCTGAGCACCAGTCCGAACAAATACGTGATCAAGATACCCAGAAAAAATCCGGGTACTGACATGATCACCTGATTACAGGTCATGAGAAGGCGGTCAAGCCTGCCGCCCTCATGCTGTGCAGTAAAAATACCGAGCGGAATGGAAAACAGCAGGATAATTAAAAATCCTATCAGCACCATAGTGATATTGATCAGTATTTTATCTGCCAGCATATCCCGGACAGGCATGGAATAGCTGTAGGATTCCCCCATATCGCCGGTCACAAAATCCTTTAGCCACAGACCGTAACGGACAAGCACCGGTTTGTCTAACCCCATCTCATGCTGTAATGCCTCTACCTGTTCTTTTGTGGCCTCTGTTCCCAGTTTTGATTTTGCTGCGTCACCGGGAATCACGGAAAAGGCCATAAAAGACAGAAAAGAGACAATTAACAATGTTATAATGAGAGTACCTATTTTTTTCACAATATATTTCATTCTGTCTTTCTCCTTTTCCGTGTCCCATTCTTTATTTTATCTTATAAATCTTTGCCATATCCAGCACATACAAAGGATAGAATGTAAAGCCGCCGTATGACTTTCTCAGTGCAACCTCTGATGCCATATCCTGGATGTAGACATTTGCCGCATCATCCGCCAGAATGGTTTCCATCTTTTTGTAAAGTTCTGTCTGTTCCTCGTCATCTGTGCTTTTCTTTACCTGCTGATAGAGTTTATCATACTCTTCATTGCTGAAGTTTATAAAGTTTTTGGAAGCATCTGAGGTAAAGCGCTCCAGCAGGGCCCGGCCGCTTAAATAAGCTGCATCCACACCAACTACAGTGGACTGGAATTTCCTGTCACCGTACACATCACTGAGCCAGCTGTCCCATTCCACAAGCTGGATCTCTGCGTTGACACCGATCTGTTTTAACTGCTCCACCAAAATCTGGGCCGTGTCCACATGCTGCTGGTAATTGGACGGTACGGTGATGGTCATGTCAAATCCATCCGGATATCCGGCTTCAGCCAGCAGTTCTTTTGCTTTCTTCACATCCTGTGGGTATTTGTCTGCAAGTTCAGGCATGTAGTATTTGTCAAAAGCCGGGAACATACTGCTGCCGATTATGGTTCCTTTTCCGTCTGCGATCATATCCAGGACATCCTGACGGTTCACTGCATAACAGAGAGCCTGACGTACCTTTATATCATCAAAGGGGGCTTCCGCATTGTTCAGATATAGTGCCTGTACCAGATTCATGCCGCCTTCATAGATCGTAAAATCCTCTCCTTTGAGCTGGGCAGACTGGTTGGAGTCAATTCGTGCCATCATATCCAGGGAGCCGCCTTTTAATCCCGTCACAATGGCATTGCTGTCACTTACCACTTTGAAGGTGACTTCATCCAGATATGCCTGATGCTCACTATCCCAGTAGTCTGCGAATTTTTTGATCTTAATATTCTCCTGAGGGGAGCGGGACTCATACATAAACGGGCCTGTGCCCACCGGATTGGTTGCCAGGTCCTGCACATCTTTTGGGATAACTGCCACGATCAGGTATGCCAGGAATTCTGTGTCGGCTTCTTTTAAATGGATGACAATGGTTTTGTCATCGGGAGTTTCAACGTTTTCCACATTAGAAAACGCCGCTATCAACGGTTCTGTTCCTTCCGTGATACCGGCGCATCGCTCGATCGAATATTTCACATCGTCTACGGTAACGTCCGCTCCATTGTGGAATTTTACGCCTTCACGCAGTGTAAAGGTGTAGGTCCTGCCATCCTCTGAAATGGTGTGCGACTGGGCTACTGCATCCATGTAATTGCCTTTTTCATCCGGCTTTACTAAGCCTTCATAAATATTGAATAGGACTTCTTTGGTTCCTGCCGCTACCGATTTGTGTGGGTCAAGACTATCCTCTATATCCTGAGGAATTCCTACTACAATGGAACCTCCCATGGTTGGTTCCGCTTTTGTTTCTGTGGAACTTTCGTTGTTTTTGGACTCTTTACCGCTTTCCTTTTTGTCTTGGCAGCCGCCGAGTACAGTAGTCAGGGTAAGTGCAAAGAGAAGTGTTAAAATTAATCTTGCTCTTTTCATGGTTTCTCCTTTAAACATTAGAAGTTCCCTCATTATTTAATTGTCATGGTTATTGTATCGAAATGATGGGGGGATTGCAAGTATTATTTAGGATACATGGGGAGGGTTACGAGATTTGGAGGGGATGCGGGGGCCTGGGTGCGGGGGAAGATTCATCCGACGTTCCGCTGGCAGGCAGCTAACCTGCTGGCATTCACTAAATTCATCGGCAGCGGCCTCTTCATTAAGTGACTGCCGCAGGTGGATCTGCCAGCCGCTCCACTAAACCTACTGAATTTTCCCCCGCACCCAGGCCCCCGCATCCCCTCCAAATCCTGTAGGTTTTGGCTGAAAAAATAATGTTGCCGGGGGAGAGTGTTGGCGGGGTGCAGCGGGATGGCTTCGGAAGGTTTGATGGGTGGGCTTAGTAAATAGGTGAGGATGATATTTATTTTGCGTAATTTATGATGAACGCACTTTGTTTAAAATTAATTCAGGATTTTTTTTAGTTCGTCCATGAAGGTGTTTACGTCTTTGAATTCGCGGTAGACGGAGGCGAAACGGACGTAGGTTACGGCGTCTAGGTCTTTTAGTTTGTCCATGACGATCTCACCGATCTGGGTGCTGGGGATTTCACGGTCTTCTTTGTTGAAGATTTCAGTTTCGATCTCGTCGATGATCTTCTCAATCTGTTCCACCGAGATTGGACGTTTGTAGCAGGCACGCATGATGCCGTCCTGGATTTTGGTGCGGTCGTATTGCTCCCGGCTCTGGTCTTTTTTGATGACCACCAGAGGGATCGTCTCTATTTTCTCGTAGGTGGTGAAGCGCTTGCCGCACTCGTCACATTGTCTCCTTCTTCGGATGGAATTATTATCTGGAACCGGTCTGGAATCTATGACACGGGTGTTGTCTTGATTGCAAAATGGACATTTCATTTAAAAGTCCTCCTTGATATGTTATGTAAAGTTATAACTGTTCAGTATCCTCACAGTTACAGACAAAAATCCATGCAAAATCGCCTTGGCGATGGGATTTTTGCTTGGCCGTGGTACACTTTCTTACGGTCAGCGCAGTGAATGCGCAGACCTCCTGAATAGTTACGTAAAGTTATCTATGGCTTAGTATAGTACAGATAGACGTCTTACGTCAATGATTTTCCCTTGTATTTTTGCAGGCTTTCTGCTAGAATGTGCCTCATGGAACCCCCTGTTTTTTGGTGGATTCCAAAAAGACAGTTCGTAACCATCCTGTCTATAAATAAAACTAAGGAGAGAAAAAAATGAGTATTCAAGAACCAAGTAACCGTTATAGTGTCATACGGGAAAAGAATCCCCGGGAGATTTTGCTCCTTCGGGGAAGCGGCTGTAAATGGCGCCGCTGTACATTCTGTGATTATCATCTGGATTTTTCCAGGGATGAGGAAGCTAACTTTCATTTGAATCAGGTCGAGCTTGCTAAGGTCACAGGCTGTTTTCACAGACTGGAAGTGATCAACTCAGGTAGTTTTTGTGACCTGGATGAGAGGACTTTACAACTGATTCGTGAGGTCTGTGCGGAAAGAGGGATACGGGAGCTGCATTTTGAATGTCACTGGATGCATAAGGATGCGATTCAGGCAGCACGTGATTTTTTCGCAGAAAAAGGTATCTGTCTGAAGATCAAGATGGGGGTGGAGACTTTTGATGAGGAATTTCGTGAAAAGGTTCTCCAAAAGGGAATTGCTGCCGCTTCTCCCCGGGAAATTGCCAAATACGCAGACGAAGTATGTCTGTTGTTCGGCCTTACAGGTCAGACGTATGCTTCTATGAAAAGTGATATTGAGACAGGGCTTTCTTTCTTTGAGAGGATCTGTATCAATGTTATGGTGGAGAATTCCACTAAAATGAAGCCGGACAGGGATGTGATACGGATATTTGCCCAAACTCTTTATCCTGTTTATATAGGGAATGAGCGGGTTGATATCCTGATGGAAAATACGGAATTTGGGGTAGGTGACAAATATGAGTAATGAAATTTTGTTAATTGTATCCCTGGTACTGATCTATAGTTTTGTATTGCTGGCATATTACTTTTTTGATGTGTCCGGCCTGTATGGATGGACTGTTTTCTGTACCATCACTGCCAACATTGAAGTGTTGCTCATGGTGAAGGCTTTTGGCATGGAGCAGACCCTGGGAAATGTACTGTTTGCCTCGTCTTTTCTTGTGACCGATATTATCAGTGAGGTCGGCGGAAAGAAACAGGCACAGAAAGCCGTCAACCTGGGAATCTGTACCTCCTGCTGTTTTATACTGGTTTCCCAGATGTGGCTTTTATATACACCTTCAGCTAACGACTGGGCAAGTCCCGCGTTCCATACGATCTTTTCCAACACACCGCGCCTGCTTTTTGCCAGTCTGCTGGTTTACGCGGTGTCTCAGAAATTTGATGTGTGGGCCTATCATAAATGGTGGGCATTTACCACAAAACGGTTTGGAGATGCGGAAAGTTTTTTATGGCTGCGTAATAACGGTTCCACCTTGGTATCGCAGCTTTTGAATACCGTGTTATATACCTTTGGTGCATTTTGGGGCATGTATCCGCTCCCGGTGCTTCTGCATATCTGTGTTTCCAGCTATGTGATTTTTGTATTCACCAGTCTGCTTGACACACCGTTTGTATATTTAGCGCGTTGGATGAAACATAAAAAAGATGGAGCCGCGGCAAAAAAGAAAAATGCTGCGCTTGAATTGTAACTTGTTCAGGGTGCCTGCTGTTGAAAACAGTATGCACTCTGTTTTTAGATCAGGAGGAGAATTTATTATGGACAAATATTTAGAATACATACTGGAACAGATGAAAATGCTTCTGGCAATTGACAGTCCGTCGGGATACACACAGGAAGTTACGGATTATCTGATGGAGGAATATAAAAGATTGGGATATCTCCCTGAAAAAACCGTCAAAGGGGGCGTGCTGGTGGACCTGGAAAGCGGTGACAGGGCAAACGGGGTCCTTTTGGAAGCACATGTGGATACCCTGGGTGCTATGGTCTCAGAGATCAAGAGTAATGGACGGCTGAAGATCACACCTATAGGCGGAATGAACGCCAATAATGCAGAGGCGGAAAATTGCAGGATCATTACCCGTTTTGACGGTATTTATGAGGGAACCTGCCAGCTTGTCAATGCTTCGGTCCATGTAAACGGGAAGTATGATAAGACCGGAAGAACATTTGATACCCTGGAGATCGTGCCGGATGAACCTATCGCTGACAGGGAGGATGCAGCCGCACTTGGGATCTCCACAGGGGATTATGTATGTTTTGATCCCAGAACAGTGATAACCAGATCGGGATATATTAAAAGCCGTTTTCTGGATGACAAACTCAGTGCAGCTGTTTTACTGGGTTATGCAAAATATGTGAAGGATGAAAAGATAACGCTGGAAAACAGAGTCTATCAGCATATGACCGTATTTGAGGAGGTGGGCCACGGCGGAGCTGCCTCTGTTCCGGATGGGGTGACGGAGGTGATCTCTGTGGATATGGGATGTGTCGGTGAGGGGCTTAGCTGCACAGAGCGGCAGGTATCTATCTGTGCCAAGGACAGCAGGGGGCCTTATAATTATGATTTAGTTACATCACTGGTGAAAACAGCCCGGGATATGGGGCTTTCGTATGCGGTAGATGTGTATCCTCATTATGGGTCAGATGCAGATGTGGCACTTACCGCAGGATATGATGTGCGGCATGGATTGATCGGTCCCGGGGTATATGCTTCACACGGGTACGAGAGAAGCCATGTGGACGGCGTTCTGAATACATTCCTGCTCTTAAAAGGATATCTTAGATAAAGCGGTGCATCTGTCTGAACATTGCGGCAGTCACGAATACAATGGCAGCTGCCTTTTCATTCAGTGACTACCGCAGATGAACCTTCCATATCCCGCAAAAATCATAAGCGGTAATCAAGAATCCTTATAATACCTGCAGGATATGTTCATCTATTCGGCGTACAAGGCCGTGGGTATACGCAGCAAAATATTTCTGCCAGAAGGCATACGCTGCCGGGTTCAGGCTCTCGTAGTCTACCCCCAGACAGGTATAGCCTTCTTTTTTTAATAGATTTACCGCATAACTCAGTAGATTCCGGAAAACGCCTCTGCCCCTGTATTCCGGAAGGCAGTATGCTCCTGTAATATGCAGATATTCCGGAATTTCCGTGATACAGGTTTCACCTGACTGTGATATCATGAGATATGCACATGGTTTTCCTTTGTATTTTGTCAGAAAGCACCTGCCCTGATCTGCTGTAAATGTACTGCAGAATACTTCACGGGAAGCCAAAGGCCGGTTCATAAAAAGCGGGCTGTTGTAAAAATGGCGGTTCAACATGACCTCCAGTGGATATGCTGTATCAATGGTCTCTCCGGTTAGTTCCTCCATTTCATAACCTTCGTTAAGATTACAGGCGATCGGTTCCATAGTTCGGATGGCGTCTATGCAGCGCAGGCCAAAACCGTACCTGAAAAACTGCTGCTGCGCAGCTTCCTCATGAGCATATAAACAGATGCCATGGCTGACTGCCCCGGCCTTTACCCATTTCTGCGCGGCATGCTGGTACATGGCAGCATATATTTTATCTCTGTCTTGCGTTACTGCCGCGTTAGCTCCCATGGGGGAAAAGACTCCCCTGGCATCCGTGGAGCCAAACGCATGGTCAAAGGGTTCCGTGCAGCATAGAAACCCCAGCATCTTTCCATCTTCGTATGCTGCCACCCCGAGACCATTGTCCGCAAAATATGTCAGATCAGGCAGTTCCGCTGCACCCGGCAGAACAGGTACCCTGCTGCGTTCTTCCCGGTAACATAGCAGGGCAAGTTCTCTGGCATCTGCCATATGTTCACGTGTAAAATTGATAGTCCTCATGTACTCTCCTTTTTGATGTTAAAATATGTCTGCAGCTTGCCATTGCATGTATCTGAAACGGTTTTTGGCAATCTGTACACCACCTTTTGTGGGTTGTACAGATTACCGGGATGAATTTCCAGACACACTTAAATGCGGGATTATTTTTTGTGGTAATATAAACGGCATACATCATCACCTTTGGCTATGGATTTCAGAAGCTTCAGCCGTCCCCCGTAAGCCTCACCTATACCATGGTCACCGCACATGGCAATGTCGCAGAGTTTCCGTATTTCCTCGTCAGAACAGCCGGCTTTCTGCCAGGCTTTCACTAATGGGCAATAATGAAAATCAATGGCCAGCTCTTTGTCTGTGCTCTTTCTGATCTTCATCTCAAATACCCACTGGGCGGGTTTGGTAAAAAGTTGTTTTCTGAGGCCTTTCAAACTGCTGGTCCCCCCTTGTCTGACCAGCTCCCCGCCTTGTGAAAGACCACAGCGGCGAATGGCTTCGCTTCCGAAATCTTCCCAGGCAAGCCCTCTTTTTCCGGCCTCGTCACACAATAGATACAGCCAGGCCGCCCGCTGCTCAAGCTGTCCCCGGACAGCCTGAATGAGTTTATTTTTTATCTTCGGTTCGTTGTGGATTTGAGATGTGCAAGTATTTGACATATTATATCCCCCCAATCTTTTTCTCTCTATCATACTACTAATTTTGCTGCCGTTGTAATCCGCAGCATTTTGTGGTATATATTACTTTAACGTAACTGCTCTGCAGGTATGCAAAACGATTGCACTGACCAAAAAAGTCCTGTCCGGGAAGTCCTGGACGAAAAAAACTGCCCAGTTACGTCTTAATAAGTATAGCATGGGGGAGATTTTCCGGCAAATTTAATTTTCTTTAAAACAAACAATAAGGAGGAACTGGCATATGAACTGTATTTTTTGCAATTGTATAGAAGACTCACAAATACTCTATGAGACGGATAATTTTATTGTAGTTTATGATATTGATCCAATTCAGAAAGGCCATTTATTAATGATCACCAAACAGCATTATGGAAATATCCGGGAGGTCCCGGAATCGGTTTTATATGAATTGATCCGGCTGGAACAGCAGGTGGCAGAAATTATAGAAAAAAATTTTGATGTACTTGGAGTGACCGTTATGCAGAATAACGGTTTAGTTATGGATGAGGGCACACACTTTCATGTGCATATCATTCCCCGGTACGCTGACGACGGTTTCTGGGAAAATCAGGCGGTGAAACAACATGAACTGCCGCTGGAGCAGCTCTCCCGCTGTTTAGCAGAACAGCTAAACTAAAATATGATATACATGGTATTACCTGATGATCATTATTTCAGGCTGCCGTGCAGCGGAAAGTTATGGCCTTACAAAGACACAGAGACATACTTTCAAACGGAAAAGACAGGCCATTCCCACATCAATAAGTTAGCACTATATAATATCGTATTTGCAAATTATTTTGTCACTTTTATATTTAAATATTTTTTGAATTCTATTGAAATCAATCAATAAACGTGATATATTATGTTTAGAAAGGAACAACCGCCCAAAGTGGTTTGACCTTAGTTGTGTTAGAAAACCCACCCTATTCCTGGTCAAAGTTTAAGGGTGGTTTTTCTATGTATTCTAATGACCCATCAAATAAATAAAGGTCAGTAGTGCAATCAGAAAAATTCCGAACTGCATCAAGTCATTAAAACTGAATTTGTTCTTCATATGCACCACCTCCATCCTGCATGGAATGAAGGCCAATCCACCCTGTAACACGCTTGTTCCATATGTCGATTATATCATATTCTTTTTCTTTATGCAATCCATCACTTTTCATTTATCAAGTTCATATTTCTTTTCCTGTAAGTATCCGGTGACATTTCTGTATATTTTTTGAACACTTTTGAAAAATAAGTACAATTTTCAAACCCCAATATTTCAGAAACCTCATACACCAAAAGACCTTCCTCCAGCATTTCCTTGGCCAATTCCACTTTCCTCAGATTCACGTATTCAATAAAATTCTGTCCCATCTCTTTTTTAAATACTGTGCTCAGATACGCACTGGAAACACCGATTTCTTTTGCTGCCTCTGACTGGTGTATCTGTGTTTTCAAGTGGGTGTCAATGTAATGGAACGCACTGCGCAGAATTTCGGAACGGCTGCATTTATATTCGATCAAAAACCTTTCATGAAAAGCATCCGTAAATTCCTGAAACCATTTTTCAATCTCTGACAGACTGCTTATCATCAACAGACATTGGTAATGACAGTTATCCCCCCGCACCTGAATTTCCTCAATGGCTCCATTCAGCCCCTGGGCTGTCATAGAAAACACCCCCAGCATGTCCATAAAAATCCGGCGCAGCACATTCATGCTAATATATTTTTCCTGACGGATAGAAGAAAATATATTTGAAATAGCATTCCCCGTCTCCTCCCTGGCAAATTCGGCTGCCGCCTGCTTCAGTGCGGCCTGCATATGCGGCATTCCCTTAGGGCTGTGTTCTTTCGCCGGTATCTTCTCCGTAAAATAATGTATCCTCTGTTCTTCATCGTAATAACTTACCATGTTGATCTGCTCCGCAAGCGCAACCGCCTGATTCATATCCGATTCCTCTTTCATGACCCCCTCATAAATCCCCAGATAAAGCTTGATGGGAAACCGCTGTGCCAATGCCCGGTAAAGTTCCTCATAAAATGCCTTTGGAAGCCTGCTGTCAAACACAAAATAACAGCACTGGGCCCCTTTATGGATCTGCAGGTATTCCTGCCCGCGCTTCTGAAGCCACCTTCTGCAGTGCTCCGTGACAGCAAATATCCCTTCCTGTTTATCTATGTGGGGCAGTATGCAGAGAAGCGTCCGGTAGGTCCCCACATCCTGAAAAATGTCTTTGCCCGTATGGCTGATGATCTCCTCATACCGTATTTCCCGGACACGAAAAGGCTGGTGTTTTTCTGCCCTGCATTTCTGAAGGATTTGCTGCAACTCTTCAGAGGAGAGGTTTAACTTTCTCAGATAATCATAAGCCCCCAGCTTCATGGCTTCTTTTACCATCTCAAACTCCTCGTTGCAGCTTATCACGATCACTTTGCAGTCCAGATTATTCTCTCGTAAATATTCAAGGATCTGCAGTCCGTTCTTTTTCGGTATATTCAGGTCAAGAAGCAGAATGTCCGGGTGATTCTCTTCAATGGAACGAATTGCTTCCTGTCCGTCTTTCGCATCTTCCAGCAGGGTAAATCCCAGTCCCTTCCAGTCCAATAACTGATGCAGGCCGACTCTTGCCAGTATCTCATCCTCTATGATCAATACCTTATTTTTCATTTCCAATCCTTTCTGCCTTCGGAACGCGCCTGATAATCTGTCCTCTTTGGGATCCGGATCCATATTTCAAATCCCGCTTTTACCTGTTCCTTAAAGATCAACCCATAATTATCCCCATACAGCATTTTCAATCTGGAATTTACATTGTAAAGACCCATTCCGGTAAAAGTGCTCCGGTTCCTGTGAGGGCTTTTCAGCATTTCTTCCACCATATCTTTGTCCGCCGAATTTCCATTATTGAAGATGGAGATCATAAAATCCTGTTCATATTCCACAGCAGACACAATGATCTGGCCTGCTCTGATGTCCTTCACGCCGTGCAGAATGGCATTCTCCACAATGGGCTGCATAGTAAACGCAGGAATCTCACAAAAATATAATTCTGTGGGGATCACGTTGTAATACTGAAAAGAGTTTCCAAACCTGAATTTCATGATGTCCACATAAGCTTCCAGCAGAGCCGTCTCCTGCCCCACTGTTGTCATGCCGTTCCTGTTGTCATACACACCGTGCAGTATTTCCCCCAGGGATTCCAGCGCACAGGATGTCCTCTCATCCTGTTCCTCTTTTGCCATGATCCTGATGGAATTTACCGTATTAAAGATAAAGTGCGGGGAAATCTGGGACATCAGCATCTCATAATGGGCTTTCTCCTTCAGATGGCTTTCTGTTTTTACCTTCTCGATCAATTCCTCAATCCTATGTCCCGCCCTGTTATAGCTTGAAATAAATTTATGTATTTCCAAAAAGGACTGCTCCGGCTCCTGAAGTGTCAGGATTCCGTTTTCAGAGTTTTCCAGTTTTTCCACCAGATTTGTGAGGGGACTTGACAGCTTTTTAGAAAAATAAACCATGGTTATAATCGTAGCTGCGATCAAAAGCAGTACCATTCCAAGAATATTCCTAGATATCCGTAGGTTTCCCTCCAGATAAACAAGAGTGGGAACCGCATACACTAACCTATTTCCGCCGTGCTCCAAAGAAACAGCCATGTATTGATAGCCGTCATGCAGCGTTCCCCGGGTAATGGTGTCCGTTTCTCCCTGCCATACAGCCTCCTCCTCCGTAAGAGACTGTACCAGTTCGTCTTTCTCTCCATTGTATTCCATCTGCATTTTTCTGCTGTTGTCAAAAATATAAAAGGTCCCCTCATGGGAGGGCACCATAGCCTGGGTAAATTTCCCCCATATTTTTGTACCGGACAGCTGTATCAGGAGGACACCCAGATTTTTTCCGGAATAATCCAGCACGCTTCTGCCAATATAAAGATAACGGTAGTCCTGTATGGGATATGTGGTCATCTCCGCAAAAAAGTCCTGCAGCTCTGCGCAGAATGTAGTTTTCCGCCCATTGTCTATAATCTGCTGATACCAATCCTGCCCTTCATATTCCACTGAAGTACGGCTTAGATTGTGGGCACCTATCAGATATCCGGACTCTGTAAGGATGGCTATCTTGCCGCCTACTGCATTCAACACTGAACTCTCCATCTCGGACAGCCTGGCTGAGAGTTCTGTTTTTGCCTGATACAGGTCATAGCCGTCCTCTGCCCGCGCCATGGTGCGAAGATTCTCCAGCACAGACTTGCTGGTCATCATCATGCTGGTAGAATAATTTGTCACTTCGATCATCTGATCTCCGTTTGCCTTAATCTGGGACAACAGGGTAGTGTCATAGCCGGTCTTGTTTTCTGTGGTGACCCTCTGCAGGTAAATGTTCAAAAACATTAATGCCAGACACAGGGGCAGAACCACAAAACACCCCATATACACTATGAGCTGCGTCCTGATACTTTTATTTTTCAGACTGAAATGTCTGCGTTTTTCCTTTTCCATTCTGTCTCCGACCTTTTTTATTATTCTAATATCTTATCCCTTTTTGTCAATGTTTCCGGTATACTTCCTGCAATTTCCAAGAAAGTACACTTTGGTTTTACAGCCAAATAGGGCTGACACACAAGATCTGTGTGCCAACCCTCAAATATATCTTATCCTTTTACCGCTCCGGCAGACAGCCCCTCCACCAGATTTTCCTGTACCAGGGCGAAGAACAGCAGTATAGGTATCAGGCTGATCACTACCGCTGACATCAAAAGTCCCCAATCCACGGAATACTGCCCGATAAAATCCTGCATCCCCACCTGAATCGTCTTTTTCAATGTTGTATTTATAAAAATAGACGCGTACATATATTCATCCCAGGAGGACATGAAGCAGAAAAGCGCTGTCACAAACAATCCCGGCTTTGCCACATAAAATATGACGGAGAAAAAGGAACGCAGCCTGCTGCACCCGTCAATCATGGCGGATTCCTCCAGTTCCCAGGGAATCGTGGAAAAAAATGCACAGGTATTCCAGATCGCAAAAGGAAGTGTAAAGGAACAATACATAAGTATCAGCCCGGTATAGCTGTCAATGAGCTGAAAATGTTTCATGATTATATAATATGGTATACACAATAGGATTCCCGGAAACATCCGCGTCATCAGCACAGCCATCTTGATCTTTCCCGCTCCCAAAATACGGTATCTTGTCAGCCCGTATGCTGCCATGACAGACAGTACCATACAGATCATTGTGGTCACTACTGTAATAAATATGCTGTTCATAAAGTATCTTACAAAATTGGACTCAAAAATCACATGGCGGAAATTTTCAAAAGTCACATATGTAGGAATGATCTGATTGGGATCGTAGATCTGCTCCTTTGTTTTCATCGCTGTCAGCACCACATACACAAAGGGGGCCACAGCGGCAAATACCATCAGAACCGTAAAAATATAAGCAACTGCCTTTCTGATCTTTTGTTTCTGTTTTTTATCCAGCATTTGCCATCCTCCTACTCTTTCTCGCTTACCATGCGCAGATATATCCCGGAAAATACTGCCATGAAAACAAATAATATCACAGACGCTGCTGCTGCGGTACCAAAATTATGGTTAATGAATGCCTCACGATAGGCAAAGGTATAGAGTATTTCCGTACTGTACAGCGGCCCGCCTCCGGTCATCAGCCAAATGGTGTTAAAGCATGAGACAATGCCGATCAGATTCAGGATCGTAGCAATTGCCAGTGGTTCCTTGATGATCGGCAGTGTGATCCGCCAAAAGCTCTGGAAACGGCTGGCCCCGTCAATCTCGGCGCTCTCATAAACGTCTCCCGGTATCCCCTGCAGGGCAGCCAGGATAAATATCATCTGGAATGGAATCCCCTTCCAGATTGCCACCAGGACCACACACCAGAACGCAGAGCCTATATTGCCAAGCCAGGAGACGGATTCTGTGATCGCTCCTAATTTTACTGCCAATATATTGATGATCCCCACATTGGCATTATATAAAAAGGTGAATGTCATTGCCGCAATGGCATGGGGTACCGCCCAGGGCACCAGGATCAACGTGCGGTAAACAGACCTTCCTTTCAGTTTCATATTCAGCGCCAACGCCAGCAGCATAGCTGCCACAAGCTGTACGATCAGATTCACCAGCGTCCATTTTACCGTATTTCCAATAGACTGCAGAAATATCTTGTTGGCAAATATGTTTTTATAATTCTCAAGCCCTGCAAAGGTATTAAAAATGCTGTCTTTTGGACGTACCAGATTATAATTGACAAAGCTAAGATAAATACCGCGCAGAAGCGGATAAATAGAGAGGGCCAGGACAGCAATGACTGCCGGTGCCAGAAGCAGATACCCGGGCCAGTTTTTCTTCAGTTCCAGTCCCGCCCTTTTTTGTTTTCTCGCCATAATCCCACCTCAGGACGGGCAGCTCTCTCCGGCCGCATGCTGCGGCCGGAGAAATGTTAACCCGCTTTCTTGACTATTTGTAATTGGATGCTATATTTTCGTTCAGTTTCTGTGTCAAAGATCCCAGCGCTTCTTCTGCTGTTGCCTTTCCATAATCCACCTCCAAAATTGCATTGGTGATCAGTTCATCAATGGCTTTCTCATTGATAACCGCGGGACGGGCACAGGTATACGGGAATTCATCCGTAAATACTTTCAGGCGTTCTTTCCCCTCCAGCGCTTTTCCATAATCAAAATCTTTACGGGCAGAGATCTTTCCCTCCACATCCAGGATCGGATCTCCTTTCTCGGAATTGATGTACTGGATCAGATCATAGGCCAATTCCGGGTTTTTGCTGTTGGCATTGATATTCCAGGTCCATCCACCAAGCACGGTTGCCTGCGTTTTTCCTCCTACCATTGTGGCAATGCCATAATCCAAGTCCGGATTAATTTCATCAACACCGGTGGCGCACCAGTCTCCTCCCAGAAGGAATGTAGCTTCCCCATTAGCAAAGCTTTCATAAACCTTATCCCATGTGGTTGCCTCCTTAAATGACTCCACCAGGCCTCCTTTTGTGATCATATCGCAGATATAATTCCAGGCCTCGGTACCCTGTTCATTGTCGATGACCACAGACGGAGTCTCACCGCTTGTGTCGATCACCGGACATTCGTTCTGATAGAAAAAGGAATAAAAGGCATAGGCGCTCTGATAGGTAATGATTCCGCCATAACCAGCTTCTTTTACTTTTTCCAGTGCAGCTGAAAGTTCATCCCAATTGGTGGGGACAGCAAGTCCCAGTTCATCCAGACGTTCCTTGTTATAATACAGACCGCAGCAGTCCATATACCAGGGAACCGAGTAATATTCCCCCTGGAATTTCCCGGAGTTCAGGGGGCCTTCCTGATACTGGGACACCAGCTCCTCTGCTGAGGTCAGATCACTTAAAGGATATAAAAGCCCCATAGCTGCCAGATCAATGGCATGCCCTGAGTTATCCATGATCACCACATCCGCCCCGCCGCCTGCCAGCGCTGCCGTCTGGAAAGATTCTTTGATATCCTGCTGGGAGGCACCTTGAAGTGTGATCTTTGTACCCGGATGTTCCTCCTCATACTGTCTGATGGTTTTTGTAAACTCTGTGCCCAGATCCGTAGATTCATCCACCCAGTCATTTGTCATAAGCAGCGTGATCTCCCCTGATTGCTCTTTAGAACCGGTCTCCTGGCTGCTTTCCTTTTCTTCGGATGTATTCTTTTCCCCTGTTTTATCCTCCTGACTGCCGCCGGAATCTCCGCATGCTGCTGTTCCCAGTATCATGGCCGCTGCCGTCAGAATTGCTATTACTTTTCTTCTCTTCATATTCTCTTACCTTCTTTTCCTCATTCGCTTTTTCTTGTTCTTTTTTCCTGTTCCGTATTGCAGTTCATTACGCCGGCTGTTACTGAATTGCTATAAGCACATTAAACCATATCTCTGTTGTTTTTAGAATAAATATATTATTTGACTTTTTGCCCTTCTCCCTTAAAAAAATTTCAGATTTCTTGTCATTCTCAAAGCTGTAATTTTTTTAACCTTTTCATGGGCATTTGCCGAAAAATGTGCTGATAAAGGCAGGAGCGTCTGCCTGTTTTTTGGCTGATTCCCATTTAATTGAAAAATTCTCTTCATTCCCTGATGAAAACATCTGATTTAAAATCTTAGATACAGAAGATAAGGAGGTCTTTGATCATGAAAAAACTAAATGTAGCTTTAGTGGGACTGAGCTTCGGACTTGAGTTTGTCGCCATCTACTGCAAACACCCTGATGTCGGCAAAGTCTATGTTGTGGACAAAAATGAAAAACTTTTAAACATTGCCAGGGAACGTTACAGCATCCCTAAAAGCCAGTGCTTCACGGATCTGCAGAACGTGCTGGACATTCCGGAGATTGATGCGGTACATCTGGTGACACCCCCATCCACCCATGCCCCATTTTCCGTACGGGTGCTGAACGCAGGAAAGCACTGTGGCTGCACCATCCCTATGGGCATGAGCCTGGAGGAGTTAAAACAGGTCATTTTGGCAAGGCAGGCCGCGGAAAAAAATTATATGTTCATGGAAACCACCATTTTTCAGAGGGAATTTCTCTATATGAAAGAGCTGTATGAAAAAGGTGAGCTGGGGCGTCTCCAGTATATGACATGTGCCCATTATCAGGATATGGAAGGCTGGCCTGATTACTGGAAAGGTTTCCCTCCCCTTATGCATCCTACCCATGCTGTTGCCCCGTGCCTCATGCTTGCAGGACATCTGCCCCAAAAAGTATATGCAAGAGGTTCCGGTAAAGTAAGAAAGGAACTGGAAGAACAATATGGATGCCCCTACGCTTTTGAAGCTGCATTCATTACACTTCAGGACAGTGATATCACCATTGAGATGGAACGCTTTTTATATGGAGTCGCCCGGAGTTATTCGGAATGTTTCCGTATATATGGAGAAAATAAAAGTTTTGAGTGGCAGCAGCTGGCGGATGAGGACCCTGTCCTCTATACCAGAACAGGAGCCTTGCAGAAAGTAGATATCCTCAATGAAGAAAAAGAAGAATCCAGCAGAGGCGGTGAAATACTGGAGGAGCGTATCAAAATTCCGGATTACGCCCACCTTCTGCCTGATGAGATCGCATCCTTCACTACTAATACGGTATATAACAATGAAAACACCCATCTCTCCTTTAAGCAGGGCGGCGGACACGGGGGTTCCCATCCCCACCTGGTACATGAATTCATCCGCTCTATCATCGAAGAACGAAAACCGGCCATGGATGATATTATGGGGGCCTACTGGACAGGAACCGGAATCTGTGCCCATGAATCTGCCATGAAGGGCGGAGAAGTGATCACGATCCCGCGGTTTGAACAACTTTAAATATAGTCAAAATCCCTTATTTTCAATACTTTTTTGTTGAAAACAAGGGATTTTTTCGTATAAATCAACTTCTGGTCTTTCTTTCATCCCATCTGTTTTTCTGAATTGTCAAGGGCTAAAACTTTATTAAATTTTCCGTGTTGTCGTATATTGTCCGCACCAGGTGAGAATCATTTTACTAGACATTAAAATTTCCAGGAGGATTCTTGCAATGGCACTTAATAAAGTTGAAATATGCGGTGTGAACACTTCTAAACTCCCTGTACTTACCAATGAAGAGAAGGATATTCTGTTCGAGCGGATCAAAAAGGGAGACACAGAAGCCAGAGAATTATATATCAAGGGAAATTTGAGGCTGGTGCTCAGTATCATCAAACGTTTCTCCGCCAGCAACGAAAATGTGGATGATTTATTCCAGATTGGCTGCATCGGACTGATGAAGGCAATTGACAATTTCGATACAACACTGAACGTGAAATTTTCTACTTACGCGGTTCCCATGATCATCGGTGAGATCCGCAGGTATCTGCGGGACAACAACTCTATCCGGGTAAGCCGCTCTCTTCGCGATACTGCATACAAAGCCATCTATGCCAAAGAAAATTACGTCAAAAAAAATCTCAAAGAGCCCACCATCAACGAAATTGCCGAGGAGATCGGCATGGAAAAAGAGGATATCGTCTATGCCCTGGACGCCATCCAAAGCCCGGTCAGTCTCTATGAACCGGTGTATACAGAAGGAGGCGACACCCTGTATGTCATGGACCAGATCAGTGACAAGAAAAACAGGGAGGAAAACTGGATTGAAGATCTATCCCTGAAGGAGGCCATGAAACGCCTGGATGACAGGGAAAAACACATCATTGAAATGCGTTTCTACGAAGGAAAGACCCAGATGGAGGTTGCGCAGGAAATCGGCATCTCCCAGGCCCAGGTCAGCCGCTTGGAAAAGCACGCACTAAAAAATATGAAAAACTACCTGCGTCCCTGACTTGACATTCTCCCCTATAAATGATATGCTAAACACCAATTCAGAGTGTGTCCGCAGACTGGCGGACCGGATCAAAGATCACACTCTGCCATACAGCCAACGCGCAGACAGGAAGAGTAAAATGGATATCCATACAGAGAGGGATGCATATGGTGTGAGCATTCTATGGAGAAGCATTTGAAGACCACCCTGGAGCGGCTTTAACAGAGCCCGGCCGACACCGTTATCGTCAATTTGAGTGGTATATAGTAACGAAAAAGGTACGGAACCGTTACTATAGGAACAACAAGGGTGGAACCGCGGTATCTTGTTTATCGTCCCTGGACAGTCTTCGGATTGTTCAGGGTTTTTTTGATTTTAAACATAATTCAGGAGGAAAAAAAGCATGAAAATCCAATTAAAAGACGGCTCAGTAAAAGAGTATGCTGAGTCCAAATCTGTTATCGACATTGCCTTTGACATAAGCGAAGGACTGGCACGGGCTGCCTGTGCAGGCGAGGTGGACGGCCAAATTGTGGATCTCAGAACAGTTCTTGACAAAGACTGTACACTGAATATCCTCACAGCCAGGGACCCGGAAGGGCTTCGTGTCGTACGCCATACCTGCTCCCATGTTCTGGCAGAAGCAGTCAAACGCCTGTTCCCGGACGCCAAACTGGCAATCGGACCTGCTATTGACACTGGTTTCTACTATGATTTTGAGGCTGAACCCTTTTCAAGAGAAGACCTGGACAAGCTGGAAAAAGAGATGAAACGTATTATCAAAAAAGGAAGCAGACTGGAACGGTTTACCCTCCCCAGAGAGGAAGCTGTACTGTTTATGCAGGAAAAAGAGGAACCATACAAAGTGGAATTGATCACCGACCTTCCTAAAGATGCTGAGATCTCCTTCTACTCCCAGGGGGATTTCGTCGATCTGTGCGCAGGGCCTCATCTCATGAACACAAAGGGCATCAAAGCATTTAAACTTACCTCCTCCTCTGGCGCTTACTGGAGAGGCGATTCCAGCAAACCCATGCTGCAGAGGATTTACGGAAGTGCCTTCTCCACAAAAGATGAGCTGAACGAATATCTGCAGCATTTGGAGGATATCAAGAAACGCGACCACAACAAACTGGGCCGTGAAATGGAGTTATTCACCACCGTTGATGTGATCGGCCAGGGTCTTCCCCTGCTGATGCCCAAAGGTGCCAAAATCATCCAGACACTCCAGAGATGGATTGAAGATGAGGAGGATAACAACTGGGGATACATCCGCACCAAAACGCCCCTGATGGCCAAAAGTGACTTATACAAAATCTCGGGACACTGGGACCACTATAAAGACGGCATGTTTGTGCTGGGGGACGAGGAAACCGACAAAGAAGTGTTTGCCCTCCGTCCCATGACCTGCCCCTTCCAGTATTATGTGTATAAATCCAAACAGCGCTCCTACCGCGATCTGCCCCTTCGCTACAGTGAGACTTCCACCCTCTTTAGAAATGAGGACTCCGGTGAAATGCACGGCCTGACACGCGTCCGCCAGTTCACCATCTCAGAGGGACATTTGATCGTCCGCCCGGATCAGATGGTGGAGGAATTCAAAGGCTGTCTGGCTCTTGCCAAGAAATGTCTGACCACCCTGGGACTGCAGGATGATGTAACCTATCATTTATCCAAGTGGGACCCAGAAAACACAGAAAAGTATATCGGTGATGCAAAGGTATGGGAGCAGACCGAACAGCATATCCGAAACATTTTAGTGGAACTGGACGTTCCTTTTGTGGAGGATGCAGGGGAAGCCGCCTTCTACGGCCCCAAAGTAGACATTAATGCCAAAAATGTATACGGCAAAGAGGACACTATGATCACGGTACAGTGGGATGCACTGCTGGCTGAACAGTTTGATATGTACTACATTGACCAGAACGGTGAAAAAGTCCGCCCGTATATTATCCACAGAACCTCCATCGGCTGCTATGAGAGGACCCTTGCATGGCTCATTGAAAAATATGCCGGCATGTTCCCCACCTGGCTCTGCCCGGAACAGGTCCGCATCCTTCCTATCTCTGAAAAATACCAGGATTACGCAGTCCGGGTAGAAACCGAGTTAAAGAAAAACGGCATCCTTAGCACCATTGATGAGCGCTCTGAAAAAATCGGCTACAAGATCCGCGAAGCAAGGCTGTCAAAGGTTCCCTACATGATCGTTGTGGGAGAAAAAGAAGAAGCTGAAGGATTAGTGGCCGTCAGAAGCCGCTTCCTGGGAGATGAAGGCCAGAAACCCCTGCAGGATTTCATAGATGATATATGCAAAGAGATCCGTACAAAAGAGATCCGCAAAATTGAAGTACAGAACGATAAGTAATTGACAGCAAAGCCGCCTCATGCACACAGATATTGACCGCACAAAGCATCACAGAAAGGAAAAGACTTCATGGACTTTATAGAAATGATAAAAGCAGTCATTCTGGGCATCATCCAGGGTATCACAGAATGGCTGCCCATAAGCAGCACGGGACATCTGATCTTATTTGACAATCTCTGGCCCATGACCTCCACACCGGAATTTTTTGAAGTATTCAAGGTTGTCATTCAATTCGGTTCCATACTGGCTGTACTGGTACTGTTTTTCCATAAACTCAACCCCTTTTCTCCAAAGAAAAGTGTATCCGAAAAGCAGGAGACATTTACTCTGTGGAAAAAGGTAGCGGTAGGGTGCATACCCATCGTGGCTGCCGGTCTTCCGCTGGACATGGTACTGGAGGACTATCTGTCCAGCGTGTACATAATCGCTGCAACCCTGATCCTGTATGGTATTGCCTTTCTTGTCATCGAGAGCAGAAAAAAGCAGCCGAAAATGGAATCCCTGGAGGCACTGACCTACCGGACAGCTTTTTTTATCGGCTGTTTCCAGGTTTTAGCGGCAATACCCGGAACCTCAAGAAGCGGTGCCACCATTCTGGGCGCTGTCATCCTGGGCTGTTCCAGGTATGTGGCAAGTGAATTTTCCTTTTTCCTGGCAATACCGGTCATGGCAGGCGCCAGCGGTCTGAAGCTGCTGAAATATTTTTTAAAGACAGGCATGTTCTCCGGATCGGAGTGGATCCTTTTGATGATCGGAACATTGGTTTCCTTTGTTGTATCCGTATTTGCGATCCGAATGCTCCTGAGCTATATCAGAAAACACGATTTTAAGATATTCGGTATCTACCGTATTATATTGGGTATTATTGTCATCCTATATTTCAGCCTTCTGGCATGATAAGGCACAAACAGGGCGCCTTCCTACGGGAAGCGCCCTGTTTTTCCATTCTTCAGCTGTCCGGACAGCCCGTTATTTCACTGCCAGATGCAGTACACTGCACGCAGGTACAGTAAATGCGATTCCTTTGTCTGTGATCTTCACATTCTTAAATTCTTTCACCTTTACATTTTCCGGCTCCTCGAACGTGTTCATGGCATGCATTTCTTCTGCCAGTATCTCTCCTTTTACCTCTGTCACGGGTCTTTCCAGAATCAGCGCGTCCACATCATAAGCCTCATCCAGAGACAGATTTGTGATGGTAATGTGCATCACACCCTCTGTATCCACAGAAACCGATTCCGTCATGTTGGGAACCTGATGCGCATCATCCACACCGATCGTCTTTGTATCCAAATGGCTCTCTAAAAGTTCCGCATCCTGATGATATTTATACATGTTAAATACATGATATGTAGGTGTCAGCAGCATTTTCTCTCCTTCTGTCAGAATGACGGACTGAAGGACATTCACAAGCTGAGCCAGATTTGCCATGTGGACACGGTCACTGTGCTTGTTAAAGATATTCAGGTTGATTCCAGCCACCAGCGCGTCCCTCATGGTGTTCTGCTGATAAAGGAAGCCAGGATTTGTCCCCGGTTCTACGATAAACCAGGTACCCCACTCATCCACGATCATACCGATTTTCTTTTCCGGGTCGTACTTGTCCATAATGGCTCCGTGCCGGTTGATCAGCTCCTCCATATAAAGAGTCTTGCTCAGAGTCTTATACCAGGCCTTGTCATCAAAATCCGTTGCACTTCCCTTGATCTCCCATCCCTCCGGATGTGTATAATAATGCAGGGAAAGCCCATCCATAAATCCATGCTGAGAAGACTGGCTGTGACGGAAGCAGGTATGCAAGACACGCTCTGTCCATTCATAGTCATCCACATTGGCTCCGCATGCAATTTTGTAAATCTTTTTGTCTGCCTTATAATCTCTCACATAAGTCTGGTAGCGGCGGTACTCATTGCCGTAAAACTCCGGAGTCATATTGCCGCCGCAGCCCCAGTTCTCATTGCCCACACCAAAAAATGCCACATCCCAGGAATCCTCATGCCCATTTTTCTTTCTCAAATCAGCCATGGGAGAAACGCCGTCGAACGTCATATATTCCACCCACTCTGACATCTCCCGTACGGTTCCGCTTCCAACATTTCCGTTCACATAGGCTTCACAGCCGAGCTGGCGGCACAGTTCAAAAAATTCATGGGTTCCGAAACTGTTGTCCTCCACAACACCGCCCCAGTGGGTGTTGATCATTTTCTTTCTGTCTTCTTTCGGTCCGATTCCATCCATCCAGTGGTACTCATCCGCAAAACATCCGCCCGGCCAGCGCAGCACTGGTATTTTCATTTCCTTCAGGGCTTCCACCACATCTGTGCGCATACCGTTTACATTGGGAATCGGGGAATGCTCTCCCACATAAAGCCCTTCATAGATACACCTTCCCAGATGCTCAGAAAAGTGCCCGTAAATTTCCTTATGTATTTTGCTCTTCTTTACGTTAGGGTTGATCACCAGTTTTGTCATATCGCATATTCTCCTTTTCGTAACTGCGAAAACCCCGCACAGTTACCTTTTTGATAAATTTCTTATCTATAGAATATCACTTGTATGCACATTGATACAATTTGTTTTTTATCACCAAGCCGTATTAAAAACACGCCAAGCTTTTCCTTTTCCCCCTGCGCCTGAAAAACAGACACACCGCATTGATCACAAAAGCACTGTTACACAGCGAATCACACCACCCACAGGAAATCCCAAAGAAACAGCGCAAAATTCCCTTCTTTTGTAAAGCTCAAGTCAAACAGCCAGACCGAGACCCTCCCCTGCAAAACCCACAAAAGCGACGGCTGATTCGCCAGAATCCACGTTTCCACACAAACAAAGACTTTACCTTATTCCTTCTTCAGAAACTTCTCCTCCTTAATCTCCACCAAAATAATATCCTCACCAATCTGTCTAATACACTGCCAAGGAATCACATACTCACTGACCGGTCCAAACAACCCACAAAGCTTCCCCGGCACCGGCACAATAATAGCCGTCAAACACCCCGTCTTAGGATCAAACTCCACATCCAATGGACACCCCAGACTCTTACAAGTACAAATATTAATAACTTCCTTCTGCTTCAAATCACAAACCCGCATAATCCCACCAAATTTCACCCTTATTACCTATCCTATGCCCTCCACCTCGTCCATTTTCCACTTTCTTCCCAACACTCCATCCACTTCCTCCCCTTACCCTACACACTCAGACTTACCACCCATCCTACACTTTCAACATCCCTCTCCGCACTACTTCTCAGCCTCATCTTCTTCTCCTCGCTCTCTGGGTCACCTATCGCACTATGCTCTCAGCTTTATCTTTCTCTCTTCGCTCTCTGGGTCACCTATCGCACTATGCTCTCAGCTTTATCTTCCCCCCTTCGATTTCTGGTCACCTATGGCACTATGCTCTCAGCTTTATCTTCCCCTCTTCGATTTCTGGTCACCTATGGCACTATGCTCTGACCCTCATCTTCCTCTCTTCGCTCTCTGGGTCACCTATGGCACTATGCTCTCAGCTTTATCCCCCCCTCTACGCTCTCAGGTCAAAGGGAAAGGCCGCCAGGGGCAGCAGACCGGCAGGGTTCCTTCTGGCAGATGTTCCGTAGGAGGCGTAGACTTGCTTAGGAAAAAATGAAGCCCCGGACAAGGAGAAATTTCGGTTACCATCCGAAATTTCAGGGCAGTTGAGCAGTTCAGCCATAAAGGCTGGACTGCGGTTCTGCCCGGTGCCTTGTCCGGGGCTTCATTTTTTTCTTAGCAAGACTTGCCGACGGAGGCATCTGCCAGAAGGAACCCTGCCGGTCTGCTGCCCCTGGCGGCCTTTCCCTTTGACCGTCCCCTCTCACCCATCACCTCTCCATTTCCACCTGTCCCCCTACCCCCTTATGATTCCGTATGATCCTATCAATCTCCTTCAGATCACAAGAAGGCAGATCCCCCGGAATAGTATTCTTCACCGAACTGGTCGCATCCCCATACTCCAGCGCCTTCCGGCAGTCAAACCCATGTGCCAGCAGCCCATAAAGCGCCCCCGATATATAAGCATCCCCGCTTCCAATCCTATCCACAACCTCAATATCCCGATACGGCTCCTCCTCATAATACCTGTCTTCCTTCGCATTATAGATCACAGACCCAAACGTATGCACCTTAGGGCTATGCACGATCCTCTGTGTGGACGCCACAATAGAAATAGGATATTCCTCCGTAAAACTCTTCATAATAGACTTCACATCCCCATCCTTCAAAAACGTCAATCGTGCCGTATCCTCAGAACAGAAGAAAATATCCACATAAGGAAGAATCTTCTCAATACATTCCTTCGCCTCAGGCCCAGTCCAAAGATTCCCCCGGAAATTCACATCAAAAGAAATGATCGCCCCGTTCTCCTTAAACCTCTTGATCATCTCCACCGCAGTATTCCTGGTATTCTCCGCCAAAGCCAGGGTAATGCCGCTGGTGTGGAAACACCTTGTACTCGCAAACATCTCCTCCGGCAGTTCCTCCACCCTGATCTTGCAAAAAGATGCATGGCGCCTGTCATAGACCACACTGGGCTTTCTTGGATAAGCCCCGTTTTCGTAGTAATAAATTCCCAGCCTTGCATCCGGCTCCTCATCATACACCAGATAATCATCACTTACCCCACAGAAACGGACTCTATTCTTGGCGTAGACTCCAAGCGCATTATCCGGCAGCTTGGATATCATCCCCGTCCTAAGACCCAGAAGAGAAGCGCCGGACACTACATTCAGCTCTGCACCGCCCACCTGCTTCTGAAATGTCTCACCGCGCACAATCCTCTCATTATCCGGCGGTGACAGCCTCAGCAAAATCTCTCCCAATGAAAGCAAATCAAAATCTTTTTTCATCTTAAAACCCTCCCTAAATCATCCTTGATTCTACTTAACAGAACGCCGCGTAACGACTCAGCACCCAAAAAGTTACAGGCAGAACCCATCCACAACCACCTAGGGCAATGGAAGTCCGCAGCATGTGCTTTCCATTGTATTAATAATGGGATGCTGTTTTCACAACATCCCATTTTTATTTAAATGTTCACCCATGGCAAAAGGGCTATCATTTATAACTATTTCATCTGTCCTTATCTCTGGACACGTCCTGAACCGTCTCCGCCTGCAAGTTTGGATACTTCATCCATGGAAACCATATTGAAGTCACCCTCAATAGAATGTTTCAGACAGGAAGCAGCTACTGCAAACTCAATGGTGGACTGTGCATCATAGCCGTTTAAACATGCGCAGATCAATCCGCCGCCAAAGCTGTCACCACCGCCTACACGGTCAACGATGTGCATTTTGTATTTTTTGCTGAAGAAGTAATCATTTCCGTCATATAACATAGCGGACCAGTTATTGTCATTTGCAGACAGGGACTCTCTCAGTGTAATGGCAACTTTTGAGAAACCGAACCGGTCAGCCAGCTGCTTTGCAACATCTTTGTAGCCCTCATGGTTTACGGTACCGGTTGTAACATCTGTATTGGCAGCCTTAATGCCGAATACATCGGCAGCATCTTCCTCGTTAGCTATGCAGACATCCACATATTTACAGATTTCACCCATAACCTGTCCGGCTTTTTCCTTGGACCACAGTTTATTTCTGTAATTTAAGTCACAGGAAATGGTCACGCCTGCCTCTTTTGCGGCTTTGCAGGCTTCCAGACAGATGGCTGCCACTTCATCATTTAAGGCCGGTGTGATTCCTGTAAAATGGAACCAGTCAGCGCCGTCGAAAATATGTTTCCAGTCAAAATCAGAGGATTCTGCTGTGGCGATCGAGGAGCCGGCACGGTCATAGATAACCTTAGAGGGTCTCTGAGATGCGCCTTTCTCCAGGAAATAAATTCCCACGCGGTCGCCGCCCCGTGCGATCTTTGTTGTATCTACACCATATTTTCTCAAAGAATTGACAGCTGCCTGTCCGATCTCGTGTTTTGGCAGCTTCGTGACAAATGCTGCGTCAAACCCGTAGTTTGCAAGGGAAACAGCCACATTGGCCTCTCCTCCGCCGTATGTTGCGCCGAAGGTATCTGCCTGTACAAAACGATAGTATCCTTCCGGAGCCAGTCTCAACATGATCTCACCAAATGTGATTACTCTTTTTGCCATTTTTATTTCTCCTTTGCCATAAATCCTATATTATTTTCTCTGTGAAAACACACAGCTCTTCATAGTTTTTCTATTCTGCAGCCAGTCAGTTACTGTACACAGGCCACTGTACCGGGAGGCATTTTCATGCCGGAAGCATGAAAATCCCGACGCAGCCAGCGCGATATAGGGCAGAATGCTCCATATCTGTGCATCGCGAAGCGTGTTACTGGACACGGAGTGTACAGTAACGCCAGTCAATGACCGCATGATAACGATTCCGGGCTTTTTCCCTATCTTACTTCTTTCACCAGAGCAACGGCTTCCTCTGTGAGGGTTTTGATCTTATCAAATTCTCCTGCTGCGATCAAATCGCCTTTTACCATCCAGCTTCCGCCGCATGCAAAGATCTTATCACAAGTCAGATAGTCTTTTACATTCTTAGGATTGATTCCGCCTGTAGGCATAAACTTGATTCCCACATATGCTGCCGCCATAGCCTTGATGGTAGACACACCGCCGTACTGTTCAGCCGGGAAGAATTTCAGCACTTTCAAACCGCGCTTAACCCCCTGCGCCACCTCGGAAGGCGTTACGCATCCGGGCAGGACTAAAATATCTTTGTCCAGGCAGTAGTCAACGATCTCCGGGTCAAATCCGGGGCTGACGATGAACTTTGCACCAGCTGCCACTGCACGGTCCACCTGCTCTGTAGTCAATACAGTGCCTGCGCCAACCAGCATTTCCGGAAATTTCTCTGTCATGGTACGGATAGATTCCTCTGCCGCTGCAGTACGGAATGTTACCTCCGCACAGGGAAGACCTCCCTCACATAATGCTTTTGCCAGCGGCTCCGCATCCTTCACTTCATTTAATACAACTACCGGAACAACACCGAATTTTGAAAGCTGTTCTAAGATCGCGTTCATAATTTCCTCCTTTTTTCAATCCACATACAGGGTTTTCCATCCGCCCTGCGTGAAATTGCAGCTATGCTGCTTTATCCGATTCGTTCGGATCACTTTTACCTATTCGCCTTTATGATTCCACATTATGAAACTCCGTTTCGTATTGTGATATCTTTATCTTGAATTATACTCCTCCGGCTCAGATTGTCAAGAGAAAAATGAAAAAAAATTCCGGTTGTTTCCTGAATGGGAAAGTGTTACAATAACGCCAAAGCCTATTCGTGAAAAATAACCAAAGGCAGGAATATATTATGGAAGAAAAAAATCCCATTCAGGTGGCTGACAGGCTTTTTCTGGTCCTGGAAACCCTGGCATGTGACGGTCCTATCGCGCTGGCAGATTTAAGCCGGCAGCTTGACCTGAACAAAAGCACGGTACACCGGCTGCTCTGCTCCCTTATTTACATGGGATATGTAAAACAGGACACAGACACCCAGAAATATGATTTGTCATTAAAAGTATTAAGCCTTTCCAACCGGCTGTTAAGCCGCATGGACATCCTGGAGATCGTACGCCCTCATTTGAAAATTCTCTCTGAAAAAACAGGAGAAACCGTACATTTTGTCCAGCTTGACGGTGCGGAGGCTGTCTATATCTATAAAGAAGAATCGTATCAGAACTCTGTCCGCATGGTATCCAAGGTGGGCAACCGGATCCCTCTCTACTGTTCAGGGGTTGGAAAAGCCATGGCAGCAGACATGGATGAGGAACAAATACACCGTTTCTGGAATGCAAGCAGTATTATCCGTCTGACCCCACACACCATTACGGATTACTCCCGGTTTCAGGAAAAAATAGAGGAAGTCAGAAAAAGAGGATATGCACTGGATGATGAGGAAAACGAACTTGGTGTACGCTGCATTGCAGTCAGCCTTCCTGATTATAAAGGGCGGGCCCGCTATGCCTTCTCGATCTCCGCTCCGGCTGCCAGAATGTCGGATGAACGGATTGCCCAGCTTGCAGAAATCATACTGAAAGAAAAACGGGAGATCCAGCAGAATATGTGATTTCAAAGTAACTATTCCGTAGATCTGCGCATTCACTGCGCTGACCGTAAGAAAGCATTCCGCAGCCAAGCAAAAATCCCATCGCCAAAGGCGATCCTGCATGGATTTTTGCCTGTAACTGTGAGGGTACTGAACAGTTACATTTCAAAAACATATGAAACAAAACAGCCGTCTAGGAATGGAAAACGCAAACCCCAACAGATCTGCTTTTCCGTATCATAGACGGCTGTTCTGTAAATCCACTAAAATCTTGCTGCAGATACTTTTATGCCATAGCCTTCAAAATAATGCTATTTTATTCGTATCTCACAATCTCTTTTTTCAATCTCTTCATGATGCGCTTTTCCAGCCTGGATATGTAAGACTGGGAGATGCCCAGAAGATCTGCCACTTCCTTCTGCGTCTTTTCTCTGCCGTCCGGCATATTGATGCCAAAACGCAGGCGCACAATGGTCTGTTCCCTTTTGGTCAGCTTTCCAATGGCCTTCCCCAGAAGGGAGCGCTCTACTTCACTCTCTATTCCCCTGTAAATGACATCCTCATCGGTTCCCAGAATATCGGACAGGAGCAGTTCATTGCCGTCCCAGTCCACATTCAGCGGTTCATCAATGGAAACTTCCATCTTTGTCTTGCTGTTTCGTCTGAGATACATAAGAATCTCATTTTCAATACATCTGGACGCGTATGTTGCCAGCTTGATCTTTTTTGTAGGGTTAAAGGTATTGATGGCCTTGATCAGTCCTATAGTTCCTATCGAGATCAAATCCTCCACCCCTACCCCGGTGTTATCAAATTTCTTGGCAATGTACACAACCAGACGCAGGTTATGTTCAATCAGACGGGATTTCGCATCCGCATTGTCCTCTGTCTGTAATTTTCCTATCATTTCCGCCTCTGCCTCTGCGTCCAAAGGCGCCGGAAGGACCTCTGCCCCTCCGATATAATGAATTTCTTCCCCTCTTCTGAATATAATATTGGAAAACCCCGAAAAAACAGGCATCTGTACTTTTCTCTCTGCTGCTGCTTCCATATTCATTTATGCTCCTCCCTAAAACTGTCAAAGCGATTTCTGACTTTTGCAGTGCCCTCATGAATGCAGGACCCCGTACTGTTCTGCGTTCACGATGCACGGATTGACGATTATCTGAAAGTTTCCGGCAGTGGAAAGCTGGTTCCCTGCAAGCCCTAAAACTGCATGTTTTACCACACTGCCATCTTCTCCTGCTGATACATATAGTTCATCTACAGTGACGGCAAGCATTAGTCCATTATCCTGCCCCACGCTGCGGTATGAAATATAATGGGGATGAAAGGCCAGCACCGATTGGGCACAGATATCCTCTGTGCTCCCGGTCCCTCCAAGAAGCCTCTCAAAAGAAGCCTTTTGGTCATCGCCAAGAAGCTCCTCAAACCTCCCGTATTCCACCACGCTCACCGGTTTTCTGGTGAGTGTGTCGCGCAGCCTGTTGCCAGTATCATACAGTCCTTTGACTTTCACTGATTTGCCGCCCGCGAAGATAGTGACTTCGCATATGGCGGAGCTTTTTCCTTTTAAGTATTCCAAGAGTCGCATTCCTAAGATGAGAATCCAGTAAGTGGCTGTGGTGATGAAACAAAACGTAAGTAAGCCTTCCTTTGTGCTTCCCGGCAGGGCAGTAAGGATTCCTCCTGTGAGAAAGGAAAAACCGTACAGCAGCAAAAGCCCTGTTACTAATTTTCTCCATGATCTGCAGCAGCAGCCCACCCACACCATGAGGACACCCAAAATTCCATGTGAAAGCAATACCCGCACGTAGGGGGACGATAAGGGCAGCAGTGTGATCACACAGATACCGGCAGCTCCCAGCGCCGCACCTGCCAGAGAACGAAGAGGAGTGGCAGTCCCCTTCAGCACCCGGTTTATCAGACGCAGCAGCAAAAAATCCATTACCAGATTGACTACGAAAAAAACGTCAATGTAAAATTCGTAGTACACAAAACACCCCCTAAACCTTGTATGACTCATTCATGACAGCAGAAAGACTGCAACACGCGCAATTTGTAACTCTGCATGCGCAGTGATTCTTTCCGCTGCATACTTATCTGGAATAAGTAATGTTCATTATAGGCGATAGGGGGTGTTTATTTTGTCAAAACCGCTTGGACGAATCAAAAATCTTTTCGACAGTTTTGGTCCCGTTTTTTCTTGTTATGTTATCCTTTTTATGTAAAGCTTTCATGAAGAAGGGCAAGGGTCCTGCGCATCCTGTCAGCAGGAATCTGACCCGGTGCCGAAGCCTTCATACCCGCTGCAAATGTGACGGCTGACCCTGCTGTCTCACCGCAGAGACGGCTTAGAACTCCGGCTTTTCCCATGGACATGGTGATGACCGGTTTGTCTGTCCTTTTCTTCATCATGACCGTTGCTGTCAAAAGAGACATGAGGTCCTCCTCACTTTTTGGCATAACAGCCAGCTTCAAAATATCAGCTCCGAAACCATCCATAGTCTCCAGCCTGTTTACCATCTCTTCTATAGAAGGAGTCCTGTGAAAATGATGGTTGGAGGCAACCACAAAGACACCGCACTCTTTGAGGCTTTCTATGAGTTTTTTTGTCTTAGCTGTGTCAAAAAAAGCCTCCACGTCAATCAGGTCCACAAAGCCGGTTTTGGCGGCATTTTCCAGAAGATTTACATAATCCGCACAGGTGATGGGACGATCACCTCCTTCTTTGTCGGTTCTGAAGGTAAAAAGAAGGGGAATCGTGTCAAAAATACCGCGAATCGTTTTCAACATTTCCAAACTATTTTCGCTGTTCTCTCCCTCCTCATAACAATCTGCGCGCCATTCGACCAAATCCGGTTTCATATTTTTCACGGTTTCTGCTTCTTTTATGAGCTCTTCTTTTGTTTTTCCTGTAAGAGGAATACAGATTTTTGGAATTCCTTCTCCGATCTTAATACCTTTTATCTCTACGGTTTTCATGATTCTTTCTCCTCCTGGTGATTTCTGCCGCTATTATAGCATACTTTTTCTCTTGACACCATGGAAGTTTCCTTTTACACTTTAAATTAATGCAGATATCTGCTGTATGGAACGAACGACAGAACATAAAGAAACACACCAGGAAAGGATGAAAAATGATGATACCAATTACAGGATATACACAGCTTACCGGACTACTGGGAAGCCCGGTGAAACACAGCATTTCCCCTATGATGCATAATACCAGTTTCCAGGCTCTGGGACTTGATTTTGTCTATCTTTGTTTTGATGTAAATGAGGAGACTTTGGAAGATGCGGTAAAAGGACTTCGTACGCTCCACGTAAAGGGATTTAATCTGACTATGCCCAATAAAAATAAGATATTGGAATATCTGGATGAGCTGTCCCCTGCCGCAAGGCTGATCGGCGCAGTCAATACTGTAGAGAACCGGGAGGGAAAGCTGATTGGGCATAACACGGACGGCATTGGATTTATGCGGGCCGTGAGGGAACAGGATATTGATGTGGCGGGAAAATGTATTACGCTCATGGGGATTGGAGGGGCTGCCACGGCTATCTGTACACAGGCGGCGCTTGACGGGGCCGGCAGGATTTATGTATTTGCCAGAATGACCAGCAAGTATCTGCCCCGGATGAAAGACCTGATCCGGCGTCTAAAAAAGGAGACGGGGTGTGAGATCCTGCTCTGTGATAATGAGGATAAAGACCGGCTCAAGAAAAGTCTGAGGGAGAGTGTGCTGCTTGTGAATGCTACTTCCGTGGGGATGGCACCGGATGAGGAAGGGTGTATTCTGCCCGGAAAGGATTACCTGCATGAAGGACTGGCTGTGGGGGATATTGTGTATAATCCGTGGGAGACGCGGCTGCTGCGGATGGCAAAAGAGGCTGGGTGTAAGGGGTTTAATGGGTATGCTATGCTGTTGTATCAGGGAGCGGAGGCGTTTCGGATATGGACGGGGAGGGAGATGCCGGTGGAGGTTGTTCGGGAGAAATTGGGGAGGTAAGAGTTGATTCGTGGATTGCGGGGGCTGCATTGCATTGGTGGCTCACGGACGGAGAAAGGGAGGGCCAGGGGGCCGGGATGCCTCTTTAGTCCTGCTCGAGGCTCCGTGCGTCTCAGCTAACCTGCTCCCAGTCACTAGATTCGTCAGCAAAGGCTTCCTCACCAAGTGTCTGGGGCAGGTGGATCTTCGACTCACTCCGCTTAACCTCGCCTGACTAAAGAGGCATCCCGGCCCCCTGGCCCTCCCTTTCTCCTGGTAGTGGCGACGGATGGTTTTCTGTATGGTGGGGAGTGTACTTCCATATGAGGGAAAGAATGTATTGGGCGGGAGGAATGTATTTGGCGAAATGTGTTTTTGAACATTTATTTTGAGGGTATCTATTTGATTTTGGGGATGGTTGATTTACTTTTATTGATTTGATGAATT
This sequence comes from Blautia hominis, assembly GCA_002270465.1. Classification (GTDB taxonomy): domain Bacteria; phylum Bacillota; class Clostridia; order Lachnospirales; family Lachnospiraceae; genus Blautia; species Blautia hominis. The sequence goes on along the minus strand of NQOF01000003.1, from coordinate 735,761 downwards.
TAATTTGCTGTTAAAAAAGAGTTGATTTCCGGAAAAAGGAGATCAACTCTTTGTATTTTAGGTTTTGATATTGATTGATGCTGTTTTGTTAAATTCTTTTGTGTGGGTGATTCGATCAGTTGATATCGTAAACATTGTCATTGATGATGATCTGGGAGATGTCGTCGGGGTTTACGATGCGGTTGTAGGTTAGGCGGAATTCAGTGTCTACGCCGCAGATGTAGCCGGTGTTGTCCAGTTCATCTTGTTTAAAGATAGTGTAGTTGGTGCCGTCTTTGTATTTGAGTTCGATGTATTTGATGCAGTATGGGTCCTGGGCCTCTTCTTCGGGGGCTTGGGCGGACATGTTGATGCTCATGGAGATGGGGGAATAGGAGCATATCCAGGTATCATCCTGATTCAGTGACTGCATGGGGACGTTTTCACACTGGGGAAGGTCCACGTAATCTTCTGTGACTTCTATCTGACCCCTCTTTTCCGTGTCTGTCTCGTTAATCTCCTGGAGCTCGCCCAAAGTGACGGGATAGGTGTAAATGTGCAGTCTGGGCTGTATGGGGGTGCTCTCTGTGCTGCCCCATATCATATAATCGTAAATGTAGTATTTGTCAGGTGTGCTTTTTTCTGTGTCTACATACATAAATTCACCGGAAGGGATTCCGTTCTGGTCCTCTATAAAGAAAGAGAAGTTAGACTCCGGGGAGAAATAGGCGCCTTTTGTACGGTTTGTCTCATCGTCCGCGTACAGTGCAGTGACTCCGCCCGGTTTTTCCAGTGTCATAGACATGAGCATGCCATTTCCGTCTGTGACGATGTTCTCAATGGTGAGGGTGTGGCCACCGATCTCTTTTGTGATGTTAACCTCTGTTACATTGCCTCCTATGAGTGCATCGGCTTTCTCCTCATCTACCGGAACGTATTCTTTGCCGGGGAGGTCCGCCATCATGCCGTCATCTTTGTCAGGGTCAGCAAGGACCTGGGTGTGTTCCTGGGAGGATTTTGTAGTGTTTCCAAACATGCCCTGGAAGAAATCTGTGTGCTCGGAGATGTAGGCCGCTGCCGCTGTACCGCCGGTCACAGTCAAGGTGAGGGCTGCCACTGCCGCGGCTGCCGTTATTTTCCGCCAGGATTTTTTGGCATGGGTGGTTCTTGTTTTGTTCTGGGTACGGATCCGGCTGTAGGTGTCCTGCAGGCGTTCATCCACTTTTTTCGGTATCTCTATCTCCTGTTCCAGGATCTGTTTCATTTCGTTTTCTGTATACTTCATAGTGTGCCTCCTTTATTGATGCTGTAAGATATCGCTCAACTTCATCCGTCCTCTTCTAAGACGGCTCTTTACTGTATTTTCGCTGATGTCAAGCAGCTCCGCTATCTCTCTGGTGCAGAAGCCTTCCCCGTAGTACAGGACGAATATCATCCGGAAATCTTTCGGAAGCTCCTGTACCAGGTCTGTGAATCCGCTGTCGCTTTTCATTTCTTCCACCGCTCCTTCTTCAGGCACCTGTTCCACTACGGTGCATCTGCCCTGCTGCCGCAGGATGTCTTTGCAGCAGTTGATCAGGATTCTGGTGAGCCAGGTTTTGAAATACGCAGCAGATTTAAGTTCTCCTAGATGCTCATAAGCCGAAAGCACTGCCTCAGACATAGCGTCCGCAATATCCGCCTCACAGCTCAGATAGCTTCTGGCTATTTTATACATCGCCTGTTTATTCTGCTCGATCAGCTCCACAAAAGCATCGGCATCCCCTCTCTGGGCCTTTTTTACAAGCCACATGCTGGTCTCCTCTCTGTCAGCGTCCTGCCCATAGGCATTTCCCTTTTGGGAGCGGTACACTGGCTGTATATTTTGAACCGGTTCATTGTCTTTTACATACATTAGACGGATCCGGAGGGTGTTTGGGTGCACATATGAAATATTTTTTAACTATTCCGTAGATCTGCGCATTCACTGCGCTGACCGTAAGAAAGTGTACCACGCCAAGCAAAAATCCATGGTCAAAGGCGATTCTGCATGGATTTTTGCCTGTAACTGTGAGGGTATTGAACAGTTACAAGATTTTTATAAAAAAAAGGGATGTCCTACGGCTGGTCCTGGCTGCCGTATCACATCCCTGTCTATTTTCAAGCTATTATAACTTTCTGTTCTGGCCGCTGTGCAGACGCCTGTCCTCCATGGTCAAGTTCTAGCGCAGTTGTGGGCAGTTCCCTGAAGGATATCCAGGCCGTGTTCCAATTCCGGCAGGATATATTCCAGGCATTCTCTCACTGCCTTAGGGCTTCCCGGAAGGTTGATGATCAGTGCCTGTTTTCTGATGCCTGCTGCCTGGCGGCTCAGCATGGCGCGTTTGGTGATCTGCATACTGTATGCCCGCATGGCTTCCGGAATACCGGGCACCTGTCTCTCACAGATATCCATAGTGGCTTCCGGCATGCAGTCTCTGGGTGAAAAGCCGGTTCCGCCTGTGGTAAGGATCAGGTCCGCGATGTTTTCATCTGCCAGCCTTGCCATCTCACGGCTTAACATCCCTCTCTCATCAGGAAGGAGGATCTTATATGTAATCTGATAGCCTGCCTTCTCCAGAATGTCACAGATGACAGGTGCACTCATATCCTCTCTCTCTCCTGCATAACCGCTGTCGCTTGATGTTATCACTGCTGCTCTTCTCATAAAAATTCCCCCAATCTTTTTTATATCATTTCTTTTTATCAGACCCAAAATAAAAATCCCCGCTTTTGCCGCCCTTTTTCTCCACCAGATGGATTTCTGACAGGACCATGCTTTTGTCAATGGCCTTGCACATATCATAAATCGTGAGAAGGGCCACGCTGGCTCCTGTGAGGGCTTCCATCTCTACCCCTGTCTTGCCCTCCACCTGAACGGTACAAAAGGCGGTGATCGTCAGGTTCTCCCGGTCTGTCTCAAAGTTCACACTGCACTTGCTGATCAGCAGTGTATGGCACATGGGAATCAGGGATGATGTCTGCTTTACCGCCATGATCCCGGCCACTCTTGCCACTCCCAGCACGTCGCCTTTTTTGGCTGTGTGATTCACCACAGCGTCCATAACTTCCCGGTTTACATGGATGCTGCCTTTGGCCGTGGCTGTGCGGCTTGTCACATTTTTGCCGGACACATCCACCATGATCGCATTGCCTTCCCCGTCAAAATGGGTCAGTCCCTTGTTATCCATAGCTGTTCTCCTCTGCCGCACCCGCCCTGAAAGTAAGGGTACACGGCTCTTTTGATACACGAAAGGCAGTCCGCAATAATTCCCGGACTGCCCTTTTATCCTGTGTGATTTTAATGCTTATCTTCTGTTCTTCAGGAAATCCGGAATCTGGATATCCTTTTTCGGCACATTACTTGTGAATGTACCCTGCTGTGTACTTCCGAAGCCCTGCTGCGGCTGGAAGGACGGCATCTTGAATGCCGGCTGCTGCTGAGGCTGGCTGTATGCCGGTGCCTGCTGCTGCGGCTGTACCGGTGTCTGCTGCTGAACCGGTTCCTCCTGTCTCGCTGCTTTTTTGTCTCTGCTCACGCTTGGTTTTCTTGCTGTCTCATCATCCAGTCCGGTAGCGATAACAGTAATTCTGACATAATCAGCTTCTTTATCATCATACAGGGCACCAAAGATAATATTGGTATCTTCTCCGGTGAGATCCTGTACATAGCTGGCTGCATCGTTGGCATCCATAAGAGAAATATCTCCGGATACATTGATGATAACGTGGGAAGCACCCTCGATAGTGGTCTCCAGAAGCGGACTGGATACGGCCTGCTGTACAGCTTCCATGGCCTTGTCGTCGCCCTTTCCTTCACCAATACCGATATGTGCGATACCTTTGTCGATCATGACAGTCTGAACATCTGCGAAGTCCAGATTGATCAGTGCCGGCAGGTTGATAAGGTCTGTAATGCCCTGTACGGCCTGCTGCAGTACCTCATCTGCTTTTCTGAGCGCTTCCGGCATAGTTGTCCGGCGGTCTACGATCTCCAGCAGACGGTCATTTGGAATGACGATCAGTGTGTCCACATTTTCTTTTAACTTTTCAATACCTGTCAGTGCGTTTGTCATACGGGTCTTAGCTTCAAAACGGAAAGGTTTTGTGACAACGCCTACGGTCAGGATACCCATTTCTTTTGCAAGGCCTGCCACGATCGGTGCGGCACCTGTTCCGGTTCCGCCGCCCATACCACAGGTGACAAATACCATATCTGCGCCCTGCAGTACCTGTTTGATCTCCTCGATGCTCTCCTCAGCGGCTTTTTCACCGATTTCCGGTTTTGCGCCTGCACCAAGCCCTTTTGTCAGCTTCTCACCGATCTGCACTACAGTCGGTGCCTTGCATAAGGTCAAGGCCTGTTTATCTGTATTGACTCCGACGAATTCCACTCCGCCGATAGCCTCTTCCACCATTCTGTTAACTGCGTTATTACCAGCTCCACCTACACCAATCACTATAATTTTTGCAGATGATTCAGCTTCGTTTGTCATTATCTCTAACAAAGTACTTCCTCCTTTAGCTTCCCTCGTATGTTGTAAAGCGGTTTTTTAACTCCACTTCGCTGCTTCTTCATGAACACAGATATCTGCATCTTATCCGCATTCGGGTACACTGACGTGTATGATTTTCTGTAATCAGGTTTATCTGTCTTATGTTTCTTGCTCAAGTTCTCAAAAGGTATTTATCATAAATTCCCCGAAAACCCAGGTACTTTAATTCTAAGTACCTTATGATGCATATAGATATATAATATAGTCTTTTGGAAAATTAATCAACTGGTAAATTTATTTTTTCACAAAAATTTTAAAAAAATCATCAAAATTTCCCGATTTGTGTCTCCTAAAAAACAAAATTCCGCTGTTATTCCTCACCGGAACCATCATCAGAACCATAGTCTTCATATCCGGAACCATCCTCATAGCCGGAATCCTCTCCGCTGTAATCGGAATCCTCATCCCCGGTATCATCGTATCCCGAATCCTCGTAGCCTAAATCCCCGTCATCCGAATCCTCATAACCGGATTCCTCATCACCGGAACTGTCAGAGTCCTCATCGTCATCCCCGGTATCTGAGCTGTCTGTTCCTTCACCGTTCTCGTTTTCCTTCTCCTTAAGTGCCTTTTGCTCCGCCTCGCTGAGCACCTTGTCAAAGACAACATTTTTTGAAGTTTCATCCACATTTTCCAGGTGAAGGACACCTTCCATGCCTTCAAGCTGTGGGATAATGCCCAGAAGCCGGCTCATTTTCTCATCCATATTCTGGTCAGAACCCATGCGGGCTTCCACCTTGCCGTAATAGAGCACAAGCTGTCCCTTCTCATCCAGTACCAGCCTGTCTGGTTTCTGATCACCCTTCTCCATCATCTTTGTCACACTTAAAATCAGGCTCAGGCTGCCTTTGTCAAGTCCGGGGATCTTCTCTCCCACCCCCACCTTGTCAAGGACAAGCCCTTCCACATTGGGGATGTTCTCCAACTCATCCGTGGTGCTTACCTGGACGATCCCGTTTCTGTCAAAGTATAGGTTTCCGTCCAGAAATTTCACATAGCCGATCAGCTCTTTTTCTCTTACATGGATCACAAGGCTGTGACGGCTTGTCCTCTCCAGCCAGACTTTATTTATAAATTCCGCATCTTTTGTTCTTTCATCAGGATTAAGAAATCTCACAAGCACTGAGTTGCCCGAAAGTGGGCCTGACAGCACCATCTTTTTGATTTCATCTTCCGTATAATTCTGATTTCCTTCTACTTTAACACTGGTAATCTGAAAGCAGGTAAAGAATACCGCAATGGCTATTAATACGGCCGCTGCCAGGCAGCCCCAGAATATCCTGTGTTTTTTCCTGTCCATACATGTTCCCCTTTAATCTCTCTCAATTACGGCGCCAAGCTGTGATAGATCACGGCATATGTCCTCATACCCCCGCTCAATATACTGCCTGTTCCTCACAAGGGTCTCCCCCTGCGCCGCCAGCCCTGCTATCACAAGGGCTGCTCCGCCTCTCAGTTCCTGTGCCTCCACAGCCGCCCCATGTAAAGTCCCGCCGCGGATAACAGCCTTCCTGCCGTCCACCCGGACATCTGCTCCCATGTGCTGAAGCTGTGATGCTGTCTTAAATCTGTCCTCAAAAATCGTTTCCACCAGGCAGCTCTCCCCCGGTATGGTGCACAGCACCGCCATGAGCGGAGACTGCAGATCCGTTGGAAATCCCGGATATACTTCCGTGCACTGTCTTTTCAGCGGAACTTGCACCCACTTGCTGCACAAAGACAGTTTACCACCGATTACTTCATATTGTCCACCCATTTTCTCATACACTCTCATGAGGGCTTCCATTTCCTCCACAGGCGCGTCCTCCAGAACAAGCTCCCCTCTGGTGGCTGCACAGGCGCACACATAGGTTCCCGCCACGATCCTGTCCGCAGGTACGGTGAACTCTGTTCCGTGCAGCTCCTCCACCCCAGTGATGGTAAGGACGCTGCTGCCTGTTCCTTCAATTCTGGCACCGCATGCATTCAGAAAACGGCACAGCCATACAACTTCCGGTTCCCTGGCGCATCCTTCCAGACGTGTGATCCCGCTGGCAAGCACGGAGGCAAGCACAGCATTCTGGGTTGCACCCACACTTACCTTTGGAAAATGTATGGTGTTCCCAACCAGTCCCTCCGTCCTGGCCGTGAGAACGCCCTCTTTTTCCTCAAATACTGCTCCCAGCCGTTCCAGGGCATACAGGTGCAGGTCAATAGGGCGTTCCCCTATGACACAGCCCCCTGGATGGGGCACAGAGGCATTGTGGTATCTGCCCAGCAGACTTCCCAGTAAAATAACGGAGGAGCGCATTTTCTGGCCCTCACAGCAGTCTATCTCTGTCTTTCTGACATGGGAGGGGTCCAGAGTCAGAGTATCCCCCTCATGCTGAATCTGCATGCCAAGTTCCCGCAGGATCTCTTCCATAACAAAGACATCCGCAATCTTTGGACAACGGTGCAGTACACTTTTCCCTTTATGCAAAAGAGCGGCCGCCATCATTGGCAACGCCGCATTTTTAGAGCCTTGTATCCTTACTTCGCCTGTGAGCGGATTTCCGCCTTCTATCCTAATTTCATTCAAGTCTTACCTTTCCTCCCGCCTCCTGGCTATACACTATTGTATGCAGGGCGGGAAAAAGGGTTCCTGCAGGAGCATTCAGGGGGAACGAGTCCTGCTCACTGACAGCGCCAGACCCATCTCCCCCATCAGAAACAGCACTGAAGTTCCGCCGTAACTGACAAAGGGAAGGGTGATTCCCGTATTGGGGATGGTGTTGGTCACCACCGCTATGTTAAGGATCACCTGAATTGCCATATGCCCCATGATCCCAGCCGCGATCAGAGCACCGCACAAATCTCTGGCATGGGTGGCGATCACCATGAGCCTCCAGATCAACAGGGCGAAAATAAGGATCAAAAGGCAGGCGCCTATAAGACCTGTCTCCTCGCAGATAATGGAAAATATCATATCATTCTGCGCCTCCGGGACAAACCCCAGCTTCTGCAGGCTGCTGCCCAGTCCTTTGCCGAAAATGCCCCCGCTTCCAATGGCATACAATCCCTGGATAGTCTGAAATCCCTTCTCATATTTTTCCGGATTCCTCCAGATGGCAATACGCTCCAGGCGGTAACTGGCCATACTCAGAAATACTCCGATAAACAGCACGCCCACCCCTCCGATTCCCACGAACGGAAGGTATTTAGGATTGGAGACGAAGATCAGGATAACACCAATACCCAGGATAATAATGGCTGTGCTCAGGTTGTTGGTCCCCACAAGACCCACAATGGGCAGAAGCAGAGCCATGGTACCTGCCATATGCAGAAGACTGTCCTGCCGCTTCTTGGAATTTGTTATCACATAGGTGAGCAGCAGGATCACCGCCACCTTGGCAAACTCAGAGGGCTGAAAGGACAGAGGGCCAATGGACAGCCAACGCTTGGAGCCGTTATATTCGTCTCCGAACAAAAGCACTGCCAGAGACAGCCCCATGGACACCACATAGAGAAAAGGTGCCATCCTTGTAATGATATGGTAGTCCATACAGGATACCAGATACATGCCCATCATTCCCAGGGAGGTTGCGAAAAGCTGCTTTTTAAAATAATAGGCAGGGTCATGAAACTTCACCCTGCCATTATATGCACTCGTGCTATATAGAAAAATCAGACCGCAGACTACCAGCAGCAGTACGAGAATCAAAAGCGTTCCATCCATGCGTCTTTTCTGCTCTTTTTCCTTCTCCACACGCATTTCCCTTTCCTTTTTGCTCATACTGCATTATATTGTCTGCCGGATTGGTTTATGCCTTGAGATTTCTCACGTATTCTTTGAATTTATCCCCTCTTTGCTCATAGTTGTCAAACTGTCCCCAGCTGGCGCAGGCAGGTGACAGGAGAACGGCATCTCCCGGGTTTGCCTTCTCTGCACAGATTTTTACGGCTTCCTCCAGGTCTTCCGCCAGTATTGTGCTCATGAACCCACAGCCGTGGGCTGCCTTTTCAATCTTCTCTTTTGTCTGTCCGATCAGGACCAGATACCGCACCTTGCCGTCAAAGGCCTGAATCCACTCCTCATAGGAGGACTCCTTGTCATATCCGCCGCCGATCAGAAGCGTGGGGCGGTTCATTGCCTGTATGCCTTTGATGGCCGCGTCAGGATTGGTCCCCTTGGAATCATTATAGTATGCCACACTGTCAATCTCCTCCACAAACTCGATCCTGTGAGGCACTGCTGTAAATCTTTTGATCACCTGCCGGATGGTATCCATAGGGACACCTCCGCAGTAAGCCATAGCCACAGCTGCCATGACATTTTCATGGTTATGGCGTCCCAGAAGTTTCAGTTCCTCTGTTCCTGCCACCAAAATCTCTTCTGTCCCGGTGCGCATGACAATCTGCCCGCCGTCCAGGAATATCCCCTGTTCCAGTTTATGTAAGCTCGAGAAGAAGACCACCTGCGCCGGACATTCAGAAGCAAACCGGCGAAGCTCCTCATCCTCATAGTTGAGGACACAGAAATCCTCTTTTGTCTGGTTGCGGGCGATCAGTTCTTTCACCCGGATATATTCCTCCATGGTGTGGTGCCGGTTTAAATGGTCCTCCGTAATATTCAGGACAGCGGATACCTTCGGGCGAAATTCCATGGTTGTCTCAAGCTGGAAGCTGCTGATCTCCGCAACGGTATAGCTTTCCTCCGTCATGGAAAGCGCTGCGTCTGTATAGGCATTTCCAATATTCCCCACCACAAAAACAGATTTGGTATGGGCCTTCATGATCTCTCCCAGAAGAGCTGTGGTTGTGGTCTTACCATTGGTCCCTGTTATGGCCAGCACTGTGCCGGCTCCCATACGGTAAGCAAGCTCCACCTCCCCCCACACCGGGATTCCCGCTTTCTTTAATGCCTCCACCGGCGGAATATCAAGCGGGACACCGGGGCTCATCACCACCAGATCAAGAGAGGCAGGCAGCTCTTTCGGCAGTTCTCCCAGGATGATCCTGCAGGCGGAATGCTCCGGCAGACGTGTTCTTATTTCCTCTTTGTCCAGTTTTTCGTTTCCATCATATAATATCACCTCAGCCTGTACTGCCTCCAGCAGGCGCACCGCACCGATACCGCTGATCCCTGAACCAAATACAAGCACACGTTTTCCTTTTAAATTTGTTCTGTCCATTTCTCTTCTTCCTTTCTTATAATGCCAGCAGTGCGATCAGGCACAGAATGGCCGTAATAATGGAGAATACGGCTACCACCCTGGTTTCGGACCAGCCGCACAACTCAAAATGATGGTGGATGGGCGCCATTTTGAAGATCCTTTTGCCGTGGGATATCTTAAAGTAAGTCACCTGTATCATTACAGAGAGCACCTCCACCACATAGATCAGTCCCACGATCAGCAAAAATAAAGGCATCTGCAGCATATACGCCGTACCTGCCACAAATCCGCCCAGAGCCAGGGAACCTGTATCCCCCATAAAAATCTTGGCGGGATAGACATTGAAAAGCAGAAATCCCATGAGGGCCCCCACTACCGCACAGGTGATCGGCTCAATCCCACTCTTTGTCCCAATGGCAACCACCGAAAAGAAGGTGGCAACCATGATCGTCACCGAGGAGGCAAGTCCATCCAGGCCGTCTGTAAAGTTCACACCGTTCACCGTACCGATGACCACAAAAAACAAAAGGGGAATGGTCAAAAATCCCGGATTTATCTCATAGCCCGCCGCAAACGGCACCTTGATCGTCATGGATACATCCGTGAATTTCATCAGATAGAACGCAAATATCCCTGTCACCACAAGCTGACACAGCATCTTCTGCCAGGCTAGAAGCCCGTCTGACCGCCGAAGTACCACTTTTAAATAATCATCCCAAAAACCGATCAGCCCAAATCCCAGCGTCAGAAACAGTACAGGGATGATCTTGGGATAATCCTTCACATAAAACAGGGATGTGACCACTGTGGAAAGCAGAAATATGATTCCTCCCATGGTAGGTGTCCCCGCTTTTTTCAGATGAGACTGTACACCGTTCTCCCGCTCAGTCTGTCCCATTTTCAGCTTTCGTAAATAGGGGATAATGATAGGCCCCAGAACCACACTGACTATAAATGCTGTCAGTACAGGCAGTACCATCTTATACTCTGTCATAACACACCTCATTTTTATGTATTTTTTTATCCATGCCCGGCAGCCTGCCAACAGACAGGGCTGCCGCCATACTTCCATTAGTATAAAGCTTTTGTCCTCAATTATCAACCGTAACTATTCCATCACCGGTTACGATCAGCCTTCAATGCCCATATAAGGCAGAATATTTTCATAGATATCCCGGATGACCGGAGCCGCTATGGTTCCGCCGTAATATACCCCCTGCGGATCGTGGATCAGGCAGATCCCCAGTATCTGAGGTGTCTCAGCCGGTGTAAATCCCAGGAAGGAGGAAATATACCGATTGGCACTCCTGGGCAGGGTTTGGGATGTGGCTGTCTTGCCTCCAATGGTTCTGCCCTCAATGGCCGCATTCTTACCGGAACCTTCCGATACTACCTTTTCCAGAATATAGCGCACCTCCTCAGAAACCTCTTCCGTTACCACACCTTTCTCCACGGGATACTTAAGCGTCTCCACCAGATTTCCGTCCTCATCTGTCACCTTGACTCCAAAATGAGGGGTGATCCGGTTACCGCCATTGATGATGGAACTCACTGTGGTGGCGAGCTGGATCGGGGTGATCTGGAAAGACTGGCCAAAGGAAATGGTGGCAAGCTCCACCTGCCCGATATTGGATTTTTTATGCATGATGGTAGCAGCTTCCCCGGGAAGGTCAATCCCGGTCTTCTTGAGCAGTCCAAATTGCTTGAAATACTTATAGTAATTATCCACGCCCAGCCGAAGCCCCACCTCGATAAATACCGGGTTGCAGGAGTTCATAGCGCCCTGTACAAAGTTTTCAGCCCCGTGCCCTGTCCTCTTATGGCAGTGGATCCTTCTGTCCTCCACGATTTTAAATCCGGGACAGGAAAAGGTATCCTCCATGCTGACCACCCCCTCGGAAAGACCTGCTGCCATGGTGATGATCTTAAAGGTGGAACCCGGCTCATAGGTATCGTTGATGGTCAGATTTCTCCACATCTGGTTACAGGCATCCTGTTTTTCCTTGTCCGTCATGCCCGAGGTGTCCGCATCCGTGTTCAGAGTGAACGGTTCATTAAGATTAAATTCCGGTACATTTACATCTGCGTAGATTTCTCCGTTCTGGGGATTTATGAACAAAATGGAGACCGCATCTGCCTGCTTTTCCTCCATAACTTTCTCTGCTGCCTGCTGTGCATACATCTGGATATTTTTATCCAGGCTGATATGCAGGTCATATCCTGCCACCGGTTCCACGCGGCTTTCCCCCAGCTCATCGATTTCCACTCCCCTGGCATCCGTAGTGGTGAGTATTTTGCCGTCTATGCCTTTCAGAATGTCGTCGTACCATACTTCCAGCCCAATGATGCCCTGGTTGTCTCCTCCTGTAAATCCCAGTACTTTGGAGGCCAGCTCATTGCAGGGGTAATACCGTTTGAAATCCTCATCCACTTTGACACCTGCAAGACCGTATTCCCGAATCCTGTCCCCCACTTCTTTCTCCACATTTGTCTTCACTTTTTCAATGGAAGAAACCTTCTCCACTCTTTTTCTGGCAGTCTCCTCCGTAAGTCCCAGCTCTTTCTGCAGCATGGCGATGATCTTATCCGGTTCCTTTACTTGGCTGTGTATGACGGAAATGGTGCACACCGCTTTATTATCCGCCAGGATCTCCCCCTTTGCGTCAATGATCCTGCCTCTGGCTGCCTTGATGTCACGCTCCCTCTCGTGGAGCTGCTCTGCCTTTTTTGCATAGTAATCAGACTTTATCACCATGAGATAGACCATCCGGCCCATAAGTCCTGCAAGCATCAGCACACAGGCGGCAAATACGATCACTGTCTTCTTCTTGTGGTACGTCCTGTTTTTTTTCATTCCCGGTTCCCCTGCAGCTTATCCTTATAAATATATGCACTGCCCCGCAAAAAAAAGAAGGGAATGCTGCACAGATTTCTCATCTGTACCGCATTCCGCTTTTCCCCACATCAAGCTTTCCTTCAGTCAAGCTTATTCTTCCTCGTCATATTCCTCATCGTCAAAACCGGCGTCCTCATTTGTAATGCCATCACTCTGGGCATCGTTATGATCAAGTTCTTCTTCTTGGTCATCCTCGGGCGGTTCCGGCATGTCCGGATTTTCCGTACCGTCAATGACTACGCCTGAAGGACCGTTGCCGTCCTCCCCGTTCACGCTCTCATCCATCCGTGTGGTTCCCGTAAATTCATCCCAGAGCTGAAGCTTCTGGTCTGTATCCTGGTCCGGATAAATGTTCAGATACGGGAAAATCTCTGAGAGAATCGCCTGGGCTATATACTGTGCGTAGGTACTGCTGGCCTGTTCCTCCACGTTCGGCTCGTCCACAACCACGTAAATCACAACCTGTGGGTTATCGAGAGGTGCAAATCCAACGAAGGATACCAGGTATTTATGATTTCCTCTGGGAACCTTCTCGGCAGTACCTGTCTTGCCGCCCATGGAATAACCCGGGATCTTTGCCGTCTGGCTGGTACCGTTTTCTACACTCATACCCATGTATTTCCGGATATCCGCGGAGACTTCCTGGGAGATCACCTCTTTTAAAACATTTCCGCTGAGGCTCTTTATGGTGTTGTTGTCCTGGTCTCTGATCTCTTTCACCAGGTGGGGCTGGTAATACGTGCCGCCGTTAATACAGGCGCTGATGGCTGCTATCTCCTGTATCATAGTACAGGTAAATCCCTGTCCAAAAGTGGTAGTCGCCAGCTCTGTGTCAAACATAGTGTCTAAGTTGAACAGGATTCCCGTACCCTCTCCGGGTAGGTCGATCCCTGTCCTTGTACCAAAATTGAATTTATCCTGATAAGCCAGCAAGGTCTCTTTTCCCATTTTCCTTCCAATGGCCATCAGGGCATCATTGCAGGAGTTCTGGATGGCTTCTCCAACCGTCTCTGTTCCGTGGGAATCCGGATAGACCGCACAGTTGATATACCGGTCAGCCACCTGCTCTCCGCCGTCGCACACAAAAGTATCTTCCTCCGTAATGCTGCCGGATTCAAGAGCTGAGGCTACAGTGATAGGCTTCACTACAGAACCCGGTTCATAGGCATCTGTAATGCAGTAGTTCCTCCACATCTTATAAAGCGCCTCTTTTGTCTGGTCATCATTCATGGCCTCAATTTCACTGTCAGAATACTGGGCGGTCAAATCCCTGGGCTTGTTCAGATCATAGGGATCATTGCTTCCCATTGCCAGGATTTCTCCATTCTGCGGGTTTGCCACGATCACGCCTATATTCTTTGCCCCCCGGTAATCTGTATTTGGCCCGTCCTTCAGGTTCTCCATAAAGGCTTCGATATATTTATCCACTACACTCTGGATATTCACATCCAGGGTGGTAACCAGGCTGTTTCCGTTGACAGGGTCAATAATATTTTGTTCCAGGGAGGCGTCATCGTTGAAATAACCGATCTTTCTGCCGTCTGTACCATTCAGAGTGCTGTTGTAGTAACCCTCCAGTCCCCAGTCCGCTGTGTTGCCGGAATAGGTAAATCCAATCACATCACATGCCAGTTCATTGAGGGGGTAAGTTCTCTTATAGTCTTCCTCAAACCACACACCCTGTGTATTGTTCCTGCGTGCTCTCTCATCCTCGGAGAGTGCCTTGGCCTCCTCCTCGTCCGACGGGATCTCTGTCATCTTTTCAAAGTTCTTTTTTTCATCCATGGAGATCTGCTTTTTCAGGATCTGATAGGGACTTTCTTTTGTCGCCTCACCGGTGAGCAGCTCCTCCACGGTATCCTCATCAATCCCCAGATATTCAGACAAGGCCTGTTTTGTGGGTTCCTTGTAATTCTCATTGGAATTCACCACCTGACAGTCCAGGATCACATTGTATACCTTAATGCTGGTAGCCAGGATATTGCCGCTCCGGTCCAGAATATCTCCCCGCTTGTAAGGGATGGTAGTGCTGTCATACTGCTGCTGGGACTGCGCCAGCACCTGTTTGGTGTATTTGTCACCGCTCTTGGCATTGATAATGGTAATCCCAATGACCAGAAACACGAAAGCCAGCAGAATCAACACAAACAATCCCGCCAGCTTTTTCTTCATGGTGCCTGTCATTTTTCTTTTTTTTGATTCCTGTTTATTCAATCTATCACCTGCTTTGTCCTATGTACCGTCACTCCTTTGGTACATCCTGATACTGTCTCACATAGCTGCTGCCGCCCGGTGTATAATGTTTGATCTGATCCTCGGTGGGAAATTTCATTCCCAGCTCCTCAATGGCTTTTTTTCTGATGGCATCCAAATCCACACTGGAAATCGTCTCACTGTAGTACGCATCATTTTCTGCCTTTAACTGGCTGTACTTGAGTTCCTCTGAGGTAAGCTGGCTCTTCTGCTCTGTCAGTTCGGATTTCAGTTTCAGAAAATGTACGCAGGCAAACAAGACCGCCACACACATAACTGCCAAAAACATCACATACCCTCTGCTCATCTGCATGTTCCTGGCTCTGTTCTTCTGCGCGGCTGCGCTAACCTGCTTCTTTTTACGCTGGGGTACTTCCTCTACACGGCGGACCGTGTTCCCATCCACATAATACCCAGTGCCTCTATTTACTTTTCTGCTGTCATATCCCTCTCTCCCGGATACTTTTTTCATGAAATCAACCCCGATTCAGATTTCTTTGCCTATTCATTTTCTGTCCGGTAACCGTTCAGACAACTGAACCGTTACATGCATCCAGCCATTAAAAATCGCTTCGCGATGGGCCGGATGCTTACTGCCACCACACAATCATACGGTCGGCACAGTGAATGCGCAGACCTGACTGAACTATTACCGGGTCCGTTCAAAGACGCGCAGCTTCGCGCTCTTGGAACGCTTATTTACAGCAATCTCCTCCTCATCCGGAAGTATTGGTTTCCTGGTTATGACCTTCCCCATGGGCTTTTTCCCGCACACACAGACCGGAAAATCAGGCGGACATGTGCATGGGTTCTCATTCCTCTTAAAATTAGTCTTTACTATGCGGTCTTCTAAAGAATGGAACGTAATAATGCAGATACGTCCGCCGTCATTTAATAGTTTGATCATATCATCCAGGGAATTTCTCAAGACTTCCAGTTCCTGATTCAGCTCAATACGAATTGCCTGAAATGTTTTTTTCGCAGGATGTCCTCCCACTGCTCTCATTTTCATGGGAATGGACTGTTTTATTAGTTCAATCAGTTCCCCGGTAGTCTCTATGGGCTTGTCCATCCTCGCCGTACAGATATTCCTGGCGATCTTCTTAGCAAATTTCTCTTCCCCATAGTCTCGGAGTACACGATACAGTTCGTTTTCAGTATAAGTGTTTACAATGTCTTTTGCAGTACGGCTTCCTCTTCGGTCCATACGCATATCCAGGGGCACGTCCTCCCTGTAGGTAAACCCACGCTCCGCGTTGTCAAGCTGGTAGGACGAAACACCCAGATCAAGCACGATCCCATCCACAGATGAGATGTCTATTTTCTGCAGTTCTTTTTTCATGTTGCAATAGTTGCTGCGGATGATCGTAACTATGTCTCCAAATTCCTGTAACCGCTCACCCGCAGCTTCGATTGCAGCTTCGTCTTGATCTATACCTATCAAGCTCCCCTTGGCAGATAATTGCCGGCACACCTCATAGGCGTGGCCGCCGCCTCCTAACGTTCCGTCAACATAAATCCCATCCGGTTTTACCTTCAGATTCCGGATTGTCTCTTCTAACAATACGGATTTGTGTTTAAATTCCATAGTTTCCTCGACCTTCCTGCAATTATATTAAGATACCCATTGCCTGCATCCCTTCTGCAATGGCATCCATATCTTCACAATTGCTGTTCTCCATCCATTTTTCCTTGCTCCAGATTTCAATCCTGGTGAGGTTTCCTGTGAGCACAACATCCTTCGACAGACCAGCAAACTCCCGCAGCGTTCCCGGTACGAGAATTCTCCCCTGCTTGTCCAGTTCACATTGTGTTGCACTGGAAACAAAAAAACGTACGAAGGCCCTTGCATTTTTATCATTAAGCGGTAAAGCTTTCAGCTTTTCCTCGAAATCCTTCCATTCATTGTTCGGGTAGATAGACAGACAACCATCCAGACCTTTGGTCAGCACAAAATCTTCGCCTAATTCTTCGCGGAACTTAGCCGGAATGATCAGTCTCCCTTTTGCGTCGATCGTATGACTATACTCTCCCATGAACATATGAATGTCACCTTCTTTCGTGAAGATGCGAGTCTCCCCTTCGCACCCTCCATGGGACAACGGGCGCTTCTGCCACTAGCCCCCCATTTGCCACCACTTTTCACCACTTTCTACCACTTACATGCCCATTCTATAACACAACCGGGAAAAAAGCAAGGGGAACATATATTCTTTAGAAATATTAAAAGAATCGAAAAATGGCGTAAAATCAATGATTTTACGCCATTTTGCCGATTCTTTTTAAGAGTTTCCAATATATGGCAGAGGTGGTGGGCCGGCCCACGTAACCGTTCAGTTTGTCTGAACTGCTGCTAGCCCACAAGTTCTGCGTTTTGCTGGTTTATACAAATATGTTCTTCAATCAAACGGTCCAGTACCAGGCTGAGTGCCATAATGGTCTGCATACCACGATTCTCTGCAATCGCTCTGTCCAGTCTCTGCCGTGCGTCTTCTATTCGTATTTCTAACTCTTTATCTCTCATCGCTACACTCCTTGTTCTTTCAACCTCTTCCTCCTGTTGTGTACGATAAGCAAAAGGGAACATACCACGAGAACGGCGGATAATGCCTGTGATACCGGAAATCCTATCCCCGGGATCAAAAGCTGATCCGTGCGAAGTCCTTCTATCCAAAACCTTCCGGCTCCGTAGCCTGCCAGGTAGCATAAAAACAGTTCTCCCTGGAATTTTTTCTTTTTACGGAACCACAAGAGGAACAGCAGGACTCCCAGGTTCCACAGTCCCTCATAGAGGAACGTAGGATGAACCTGGATGTATTCCACACCGCCTATCGTTACCAGATGGTCCCACATGGCAGATGTGATCTCCTTTTCCCTGACTGCGGAGACAGGAAGCTGCATGGCAAGAAGCCCGTCTGTGTAACCGCCGAAGGCCTCCCGGTTGAAAAAGTTGCCCCACCGTCCAATGATCTGGCCTGCAACAAGTCCCATGCTCACTGTGTCCGCTACCAGCGGAAAATTCATCTTTTTTATTCTGCCGAAAATGTAAACCGTGATCGCGCCGACAATTATCCCCCCATAGATTGCCAGCCCGCCATTTCTGGTATTGAATATCTGTATCAGGTCGTCCTTATAGTTTTCCCAAGTGAAGATAACAAAAAAGGCTCTTGCCCCGATTACAGAAGTTACCATGGTAATCATTAGCATATCCAGGTAAGTATCCGGGTTTTGTTCCGTGCGCTTTGCCTCTTTCATGGCAATGGAGATTCCCACAATCATAGCCAGAGCGATAACCATACCATAGTAGGCGATATCAAAGCCAAAAATTGTGATAGTTTTTCCCACATGGGGCAGAGAAATCCCCAGATGCGGAAAGCGAATGGACATATCCATACAAGTAAGCCTCCTTTAAACGTTAAAGCGGAATAAAATCACATCGCCGTCCAGCACAACGTAGTCTTTTCCTTCCATGCGGACCAGACCTTTTTCCCTGGCTTTCGCATAGGACCCACAGTCAAGCAGATCTTTGTAGTTCACTACCTCGGCTTTGATAAAGCCGCGTTCAAAATCCGTGTGTATCTTTCCGGCCGCCTGCGGCGCTTTGGTACCTACTTTTATGGTCCATGCCCTGGTCTCATCCTCGCCGGATGTGAGGAAGCTCAGAAGTCCCAGCAGTCTGTAGCTGGCTACGATTAGTTTCTCCAGTCCTGACTTCTCTATTCCCAGATCCTCCAGGAATTCCTTCTTTTCTTCATCATCCAGTTCTGCAATCTCCTGCTCTATCTGAGCACACAGAGCGAACACTTCACTTCCTGTTTCTTCAGCATATTCCCTTACTTTTTGTACATGAGGATTGGAGGCCGCATCATCTGCCAGGTCATCCTCGGATACATTAGCCGCATAGATGACCGGTTTTCCGGTGAGGAGGTTATATTCCTTCATAAACCCTTCCTCATCCTCGTTATCAGGTTCAAATGTGGAGGCAGGTTTTCCGTCCTCCAGGTGAGCTTTCAGTTTCTTTAAAAGCTCCAGCTCTTTTGCTGCCTCTTTGTCCATACGGGCAGACTTTGTGGTTTTGGCAATCCTTCTTTCCAGTATCTCCAGATCTGAGAATATCAGTTCCAGATTAATGGTCTCAATGTCCCGCAGCGGATCAATACATCCGTCCACATGGACTACATTCTCATCTTCAAAGCATCTCACAACGTGAACAATGGCATCCACCTCCCGGATATTGGCAAGGAACTGGTTGCCAAGGCCTTCTCCTTTAGAAGCCCCTTTCACAAGTCCTGCGATATCCACAAATTCAATCACCGCCGGCGTCACTTTTTTGGAATGATAAAAATCCCCTAAGAGTTTCAGTCGCTCGTCCGGCACAGCCACAATGCCCACATTTGGATCTATGGTACAGAACGGATAATTTGCTGACTCCGCCCCAGCTTTTGTCAGAGAGTTAAAAAGGGTGCTCTTCCCTACATTCGGTAAACCGACAATACCTAACTTCATTTTTATGTCCTCTTTTCTTCTGTATTCCTTCACATGGAATTATTCTAACACACCTAAAAAGGCGAATCAAGCCTTTGACCCGCCTTGTTATTCGACAACTGTTAAAAAAATATCGACTTTTTTCGTTCTTTTTACTTGTCTTTTGACATGACCATCAACAGAAATCCCTGTCGAAATTCCACTAATGCTGTATCTTCCGCCAGCTCATTGCTCACTCCGATTCCGTCGAAATTTGTCATATCATAATCTTTCAGGGGGTATTTAAACCCCGAAAGTGTGATTCCGCGCACTTCATCTCCCATGGAAAAAAAAGAGATATATTTGCCGAAAGCGCACTCTTTTTTGATAGTCCGGCTGCGGGAAAGAACGGTCATGGCATTCTGCTCATCCAGAATCCATGCCTCCTTCCCGGCCATCGCGGGGACCACCAGAGACTGCAGATTTCCCATATAGTGGTCCAGGCGGCCTCCTGTGGCCCCCAGCAGGAAAATCCTGTCGCTGCCAAGCTTCAGGGCAAGTTCCAGACCCATGCGGGTGTCTGTGGCATCTTTTTCCGGCTTGTATTCCCGGATGGGGATTTCCGTTTGCTCTCTGTACCACGCGATCACCTCAGGGCTTATACTGTCAAAATCCCCCAGGATATACTTGGGCACGATCCGGTTCCTGTAACAGAATTCCAGTCCTCTGTCAATTCCAATGATGCAGTCCGGGCTTATATCCTCTATGCAGTCACGTACGAATGGGTCATCCATATGACCGCCGCACAAAAGTATTGTGTCCATATCTGCTGTCCCTCTCCCTTCCTGTGTAACCGTTCTGACTACGGAAGGCTTCCTGGCATCCGGCCATTAAAAACCGCTCCGCCATGGGCCGGATGCTTACTGCCGCCACTGATCCATACGGGCAGCGCAGGAAATACACCGGCCTGTCAAAACGGTTAACTCCGTGCATTTATCACTGATGTTTCCTGAATTCTTCTATTTTGATCATCAGTACATTGGCATTGGCAGCGATATCCCCGCCAAAGACAGCGGAACCGGCCACCAGGATATTGGCACCAGCCTCCAGAACCTGGTCAATGGTCTTTGTGGAAATGCCTCCGTCCACCTCAATATCGGCGGAAAGACCTCTCTCATCCAGCATTTTTCTCAGTCTTCTGATCTTGTCCCCGGAATAAGGGATGTATTTCTGACCGCCGAATCCCGGATTTACCGTCATCAGAAGGACCATATCCACCAGCTCCAGCACCTGCTCGATCATCACAAGCGGCGTGGCTGGATTCAGGGCAACACCGGCCTTCATACCGGCCTCACGGATACAGTGCAGGGTTCTGTCCAGATGAGGGCAGGCTTCTGCATGTACAGTCAGCATATCCGCTCCCGCCTTTTTGAAATCCTCAATATAACGCTCCGGGTCCTGCACCATCAGGTGTACATCAAAAAACATGCTGCTTTTCTTTCTGATAGATGTGATGACCGGCATCCCCAGGGAAATGCTGGGTACAAAATTTCCGTCCATAACATCAATATGAAGCCAATTGACCCCGGCCTGTTCCACCTGGCTGATCTGTTCCCCCAGACATGCAAAATCTGCTGCCAGAATGGAGGGTGATAGTTCATATCTCATCCTCAATACCTCCTCTTATCTGCAAGCTCCTGATAAAGCTCCAGATAGCTTTCATATCGTTCTTTTGGGATTTCTCCCGCCTCAAGTGCCGTTTTCACGCTGCATCCCGGTTCATGGGTATGGGTACAGCCCTGGAAACGGCAGGTTCCCTCGTACTTTAAAAACTCCCTGAAATAGTGGCGCAGATCTTCCTTGTCCATTTCTTCCACATAAAAAGAAGTAAATCCCGGCGTATCCAGAAGATACGTGTCAGGCTCCACTTCAATCATCTGGGAATGTCTGGTGGTGTGGCGTCCTCTTCCCAGCTTCCTGCTGATCTCTCCGGTCTCCATCACCACTTCCTGCTGCAGAAGGTTTGTCAGAGAAGATTTTCCCACTCCGGAAGGCCCGGCTACGGTTGTGGTCTTTCCTCTCAGGATACTACGCAGTTCCTCCATACCGTCTCCCTGGGATGCACTTGTGAGAAGGACTTCATAGCCGCAGGAAGTATAAACCTCCTGCATTCTTTGTGCTTCCTTGGCATCTGCCAGATCCTGCTTGTTAAAACAGATGACCACCGGGATCTCCTGACGCTCCATAATAACCAAAAAGCGGTCCAGCAAAGAGAAATTGGGTTTCGGCTCCCTGGCTGCAAATATGACCAGCGCCTGATCCACATTAGCCACTGCAGGCCGGATCAACTCATTCTTTCTGGGAAGGATATCTACCACATTTCCCAGTTTTTCCTCTTCACTCAGGACCTCGATC
Source organism: Blautia hominis (assembly GCA_002270465.1). Taxonomy (GTDB): domain Bacteria; phylum Bacillota; class Clostridia; order Lachnospirales; family Lachnospiraceae; genus Blautia; species Blautia hominis. The sequence goes on along the minus strand of NQOF01000003.1, from coordinate 714,045 downwards.
TCCACATTGTCACCCACAAGGGGTTTTATTTTTTCCTTTCGGAATATTCCTTTTGCCTTACATTCATAAATTCCGGATCCTACTACTTTTATGTAGTAGAATCCGGAAATTCCTTTGATAATCTTTCCCTGCATTAATCTACCTTCTGGAATATTACATCCTCGTACATGACACTATTCTCATAGTTTTCACCAAAATAAAGGCCTACTGTACCAGTTGTGATTCCCGGATGTCCCGTCAAGTCACTAATAGACAATGGAAACTGAGGATCATCTATTTCCATAGACCCGCCGGAATAGACATTTTCTTGGTCATCAACCTGAACCAGCTCAATCTTAACTTTACCACCCTCGTAGCCTAGCGGCTTATCCAAAGCCTGACCTACTGCCTTCCAAGTACCCTCTCCACTATTAGTAGTATCTGTAGGCGTATCTTCACTTCTCACATAAATGGTAACCGTAGTTCCGGCATCCACTCTGGTTCCGGCTGCCACGCTCTGGTCATATACATCGCCTACATCCACAGACTGGTCTGAACCGGTCTGAACCACAGGCACAAGACCTGCGTCAGAAAGTGCTGCTTTTGCATCTGCTTCTGCCCATCCGCGCACATCCGGTACTCTTGCAGCCGTATCCCCTTCACCGATACTGATGGTCAGTGTCACTGTGGTGCCTGACTTAACGGAGGTTCCTGCTGCCGGATCTGTGGAAATCACATTTCCAATGCTCACGGAGCTGCTGTTTGCCTTATTGATCTGCGTCTGCAGACCCAGCTCTTTTAAAGTTGCCTCTGCGGATGTCTGGGTTTCGTTCTCCAGGTCAGGGATTTCCACTTCCTGGGTTCCTGTACTGATATAACATACGATTTCCGTATGGGGGTCCACTTTTGTTCCCGCCTCTGTCTCCTGACGGACGATTTTTCCGGCCTCCACAGTGTCAGACGGTTCCTCGCCGCCTTTTTTGTAGCCCAGCTTCAGGTTGTTAAGCGCGGTACGGGCTTCGTCCGGTGTACTGTTCGTCAGGTCCGGGACTTCTACTTTTTCACTGCTCTCTTTATCATCAGGGTCTGTCGTATTTTCAACTTTTTTATCATTATCTTTATCTTTGCCGCCAAATTTCAGGCCGCCGGATGCAAACACAATAAAATATACCAGGATACAGATGATGATGGCACCCACGATCAGGCCGCCGATGGTCATGGCTTTTTCCAGCTTTGTACTGATTCCTTTGCCGTTGTCATCATCACCCTCGTCGTCATCCTCGTCATCGTCATCATCATAGCCGTAATCATCGTCATCTTCATCCTCATCGTTACCACTGTAACGGCCGGAGCTGGAACCGGACGGTGCATACGCCGCGTTCTTGATCTCCTTCATCTCATCCGGTGAGATGACTACCGTCTGCGCATGATTGCTCAGAGGGGCCAGGTTGACAAAGCTTCCGTTTGGATCTATCAGGGAATGCTTTAAATCGTTGATCAGCTCTGCCAGAGTGCTGTAACGTCTGTCCGGACTTTTCTGTGTACATTTTAAAATGATCTCCTCCAGGCTGTGGGGAAGCTCCGGCACAAACTCGGAGGGAGGAAGCATCTCATCCTGCAGATGCTTAATGGCAATGGCCACTGTGGTATCCCCGTCAAAGGGAACCTTTCCTGTCACCATCTCATACATGGTGATACCCAGGGAATAGATGTCACTCTTGTAATCACTGTAGCCGCCGCGCACCTGCTCCGGTGAGCTGTAGTGTACAGAGCCCATAGCATTGGTACTGATGGTGTTGGAGGACGCAGCTCTGGCAATACCGAAATCCGTCACCTTCACCTTGCCGTCTGTAGAAATAATGATGTTCTGGGGTTTAATATCCCTATGCACAATATTTCTGTTGTGTGCAGCTTCCAGTCCCATGGCCACCTGAATGGCAATGCTGGTTGCCTCTTTTACTGTCAGCTTTCCTTTTTTGGAGATGTATTCTTTTAAGGTAATACCTTCCACCAGTTCCATAACAATGTAGTTAATCCCCTGGTCCTCTCCAACGTCAAATACATTTACAATATTGGGATGGGCAAGTCCTGCTGCGGCCTGCGCCTCCCTCTGAAACTTTTTGATGAAGTTCGTGTCAGCGCTGAATTCCGGCTTCAGAACTTTCATGGCTACAAAACGGTTTAATTTATGATCCTTTGCCTTATAGACATCGGCCATACCGCCGGAGCCTACCCTGCCGGCAATCTCGTACCGCTCTCCTACGATAACTCCCACATTTAACATACTTCCACCTCTTTTGTCTCTGGTTCTACCAGAACTACTGCTATATTATCTCTGCCTCCGTTGTCATTTGCCATGGAAACAAGCCTGCAGCCCGTCTCCTCCAGCGTTTCGCTGGTCAGTATCACCTGCCTGATATCCTCATCCGGTACCATGTTTGACAGCCCGTCTGAGCATAACAGCAAAATATCACCCGGAGTCAGACGGATGTCAAAGAAATCCACATCCACATCTCTTCCTGCTCCAAGTGCCCTGGTAATAATATTTTTATCCGGGTGATTTCTTGCGTCATCCCTGGATATCTCTCCCATGCGGACCATCTCTTCCACAAGAGAATGGTCTTTGGTAATCTGCGATATCTTATCTTCATCAATCAGATACAGCCTGCTGTCTCCCACGTTGGCCACATATGCATAATGTCCTACAATGGTCACCAGCACCATGGTGGTACCCATACCGCTCATAGCCTCATTGTCCGATGCTTCCCTAAGAAGCTGGGTGTTGGCATTCTCGATCGCAGCCCGTATGATCTTCACCGGATTGCTGTTCTCATCTTCCCGGATGGTAGAGAGCAGAATCTCTACCGCATAACTGGAAGCGAAATCTCCTGCCTTGTGTCCGCCCATGCCGTCCGCAACTACGAAGAGGTTTGGCAGATTGCCCACTGGGGTCTCAGACGTGAATACAAAATCCTGATTCACTGTCCGCTTCTGTCCCACATCCGTGATAGAATATGACTTCATCCTACGAATCCTCTTTCTTATCGAATTGTTACATCGATATAACTCTTTCTTAATTGTCCACAGGCCCCATCAATATCCCGGCCCATTTCTCTTCTAATAGTAACATTAATTTGGTATTTTTCAAGTTTATTTTGAAAATTCTCGATAACTTTTTTATCCGAACGCACGTAACTACGCTCTTTTATGGGATTTACAGGTATGAGATTTACGTGGCAGTTCAGGCCTTTTATAAGCTGGGCCAGACGCCTTGCATCCTCCTGGGAATCGTTTTCCCCGCCTACCAGGGCATACTCAAATGTAATGCGCCGTCCTGTTTTTTCATAGTAATTCCTGCAGGCATCCAGGACCTGTGTGATGGTATATTTTTTGGCGATGGGCATAAGCGCTTCCCGCTTCTCCTGGCTGGATGCATGGAGGGATAAAGCCAATGTGATCTGCAGCTTTTCCTCCGCCAGCGCTTCCATCTTCGGAACAATTCCGCAAGTGGAAACCGTAAGGTTCCTCTGGCTGATATGAAGCCCATTTTCATCGCTTATCATATGTATAAAGCGAAGCAGGGTATCATAATTGTCAAGCGGTTCACCGGTTCCCATGACCACCACATTGGATACCCTCTCCCCACTGTTTTTCTGTATACGGTATATCTGTTCCAGCATCTCCGCAGGGGTAAGATTCCTGTTCCATCCGCCTATGGTGGATGCACAGAATCTGCATCCCATTTTACAACCCACCTGGGAGGAAATACACACACTGTTCCCATGCTTATAGCGCATGAGCACACTCTCCACCACATTGCCGTCATGGAGGGCAAAAAGGTATTTCTGTGTACCGTCTATTTGGGAAGTCTGTACCTCCAGGGCAGTGAGCGTAGTGAGGATACAGGATCCTCTTAATTTCTCACGGAACGTTTTGGGAAGGTTTGTCATCTCCTCATAGCTCTCCGCCAGCTTCACGTGCATCCACTCATAGAGCTGTTTTGCCCGGAAGGGCTTCTCCCCCAGGGCTTCCACAGTCTTTTTTAATTCCTCCAAGGTCTGGGATTTTATATCTGTAAGTTCCATTTTACTCTATCCTTCTAAGCCTTGCCAGGAAAAATCCGTCGCACTTGTGGACCCCCGGCAGAAGCTGTAAATATCCTTGTTTTGTAGTATCGCTTCTCAGTTCCTCACAGAGAAGATCGTCAATACTCTCCAATTTGTATGGGTATTCCCTTGTAAACCAGAGCACGTTTTCCAGATTCTCCTCCCTGCACACCGTGCAGGTACTGTATAAGAGCACGCCCCCGGGTTTTACATAACAAGCTGCCTGCTCCAGGATCTTCCGCTGAAGCTCCACCAGTTCTTCCTGTTTACCCGGTGTGATCTTATACTTGATATCTGTCTTTTTCCCCATGACGCCCAGGCCGGAACAGGGTACATCCGCCAGGACAAGGTCTGCTTTTTCCACAGATTCATGGTCAAATTCTGTGGCGTCACGGACTGTGACGCTGATATTTCCCATGCCCATGCGTTCTACATTTTCACGGATCAGATCTGTTTTCTTCTCGCTTACATCCCTGGAATCCACCAGTCCGGTTCCCTGCATTTTGTCTGCCACACAGATGGTCTTTCCTCCCGGCGCTGCACACAGGTCAATGACATAGCTGCCTTTCCCGGGCGCAGCCGCTTCCCCCGCAAGCATGGAACTTACATCCTGTACCTGCATATTTCCCATGCGGAATGCAGTGAGTGCAGGCAGATAATCATAACCGCTAAGATAATAGGCATTGTCCACATATGGTGCCTTTTCCACCTTCACGCCCTCTTTTATCAGGCTCTGTATCACCTGCTCTCTGTCTGTGAGATACTCTTTGATACGGACTGTCACAGGGCGCTCTTCTATGAATGCCTGAAGCATTTTTTCTGTATTTTCAAACCCGAATTGGTCCATAAAACGGACCACCAGCCATACAGGCATGGAATATGTGACGGAAAGGTACTCCACTTTATGCTCTTTGCCGGGAAAGGGAATCTTTTTATGATCCCTTGCGATCCCTCTCAGAACTCCGTTCACAAATCCTGTCAGATTGTAAAATCCTTTTTTTCTGGCAAGCTTAACTGCCTCATTGCAGACTGCGCTGTCCGGCACATTATCCATATAGATAAGCTGGTAGACACTGCTGCGCAGCAGCTCCCGAATCAACGGCTTCATCTTCTCCACCTTCACTTTTGAGAAGTAATTGATAATATAGTCAATCCGTATCCGGTTCTCCTGGGTCCCTTCGCAAACTCTGGTGATGAATGCCCGCTCTGTTTTCTCCAGATATTGGTATTTGTCCAGCGTACCGCGGATGGCAATGTGGCTGTACTGCCCCTCTTTGTTTATTTCCAATAGTATTCCTAATATTAACTCCCTTATATTCACTCTGCCTGTCATTTGTTTTCCTCTTTACTCCCCAAGGATCCATCCTTTATCTACTGTATATCCCCGCAGAAAGGCTGCGGTGTCTATTCTTTTCTTTCCTTCCAGCTGCAGTTCCCGTATTAACAGAAGATCCTTCCCTGTTTTTACCAGGATCCCTTCTTTTCCGGCCTCCAGGATCTCTCCCGGAACACCGTCACCGTCCCCACAGACCACATCTGCCACCCACAGCTTCAGGTTCTTACCATTTATGGACGTGTATGCGCTGGGCCATGGATCCAATCCCCGGATAAGCTGCTCAATCTCTTTTGCGGAGCGCCCCCAGTTAATTTTACCCATTTTTTTGTCAATCATGGATGCATAGGCTGTGGTGCTGCTTTCCGGCTGTTTTTCAAACACAGCCGTACCGTTTTCCAGCTTTTCCAGAGCCTTTACACAAAGCTTAGCTCCTGCCTTGCTCAGTTTGTCAAACAGGCTTCCGCCGGTCTCTTTTTCATCCAGCTTAACAACCACTTTCTCTATCATATCCCCTGTGTCCAGGCCTTCGTTCATGCGCATGATCGTGACGCCTGTTTCTCTGTCGCCGTTGATGACAGCCCATTGGATCGGTGCTGCCCCCCTATAGGCAGGGAGCAGAGACGCATGGACGTTGATGCATCCATACCTGGGCATCTCCAGGATCTCTTTTGAGATGATCTGCCCAAAAGCCGCCACCACGATCACATCCGGTGCAATGGCACGGAGATTATCCACAAATTCCGGTTCCCGCACTTTTTTCGGCTGATACACCGGAATCCGGTGTGCAAGCGCTGCCTCCTTCACAGGTGTCATGGTCAGACTTTTTCCCCTGCCTTTTGGTTTATCCGGCTGTGTCACCACAGCTGCCACCTGATGACCGGCCTCAATCAAGGATTCAAGCGTACCCACGGCAAAATCCGGGGTTCCCATAAAGACTACTCTCATTCTTCGTCCTCCTCGTAATTGTTCCGGCGAAGCTCACCTTCCACCAGTTCCGTATACATTTTTCCCTGGAGATGATCTGTCTCGTGGCAGATCGCCCTTGCCAGCAGCTCGGTTCCCTCCAGCTCATATTCTTCCATATTCTCATTAAGGGCCTTTACCTTCACATAATTCGGACGTGTCACAGTACCTGACATTCCCGGAAGGCTCAGACAGCCCTCATCTCCGGTCTGGGAACCGGATGTCTCAAGGATCTCAGGATTGATCAGCACATGAGGGTCCTCCCCTGTGGTGTCGATCACCACGATCTGTTTCAACACGCCGACCTGGGGAGCCGCCAGACCCACCCCGTAAGCATCATACATGGTCTCAAACATATCCTCTATGAGTTCTCTCAGTTTCGGTGTCATAGCCTCCACTTTTCTGCATTTTTTTGTTAAGATACTGTCGCCTTGTGTTCTGATATTTCTCAGTGCCATATTTCTTTTTTCTCCTTTTTATATATTAAAATCAAACTGGATAAACATTTTATCAAATCCTTTATTTACCGCAATATACCGCTCCAGACAGTCTTTGATCTGCACCAGGGTCCTGCGGTTTTGATGTCTCATATAAATCACCATTTTATACATATCCTGGACCTTTGCCACACTCTCAGGCGCGGGCCCGATGAGGATCAGATCTTCTCCCGGATATATCTTCTCTATATATTTTTTACAATAAGAGAGCCCCTGATACAAAAGATTTTCATCCGCGCAGGCTCCCCGCACAGCTGCCATAGCTCTTGCGGGAGGGTATCCCATAAGCATCCGGTAGGCGATCTCCTCCTTGTAAAATCCGGGATAATCCTGCTCTGCGGATGCCCTGATGCTGTAATGTTCCGGCTGGTAGGTCTGTATGACCGCCTCCCCAGGCTTTTTTCCTCTTCCCGCACGGCCTACAGCCTGGGTCAATATCTGGAAGGTTCTCTCCCCTGCCCGGAAATCCTCCCCGTTCAGGGAAAGGTCAGCTGCCAGGACTCCAACCAGTGTCACATCCGGAAAATCGTGGCCTTTTATGATCATCTGGGTACCCACCAGCACATCCGCCTCTTTCCTTGCAAAAGCGGCCAGGATTTTCTCATGGTCATCCTTCTTTCTTGTAGTGTCCGCATCCATCCTTAACACCCTGGCCTGTGGAAACAGACGGTACACCATCTCCTCAATCTGCTGGGTTCCCGCTTTGAATCCTCCGATAAAGGGAGAACCGCAGGAGGGACACTTCTGCACATCCGGGATGGTATATCCGCAGTAGTGACAGATTAACTTTCCGTTTCTGTGGGAGGTCAGCGAGACATCGCAGTGGGGACATTTCATCACATGCCCGCAGGAACGGCAGCTTACAAAGCCAGTATATCCCCTGCGGTTTAAAAACAAAATAACCTGTTCCCTTTTCTCAAGCCTGTCTTTGATCTTTTCCTGAAGAAGCGTGCTGAAGATAGAACGGTTTCCTGCCTTCAGCTCCTCTTTCAAATCCACGGTGTACACTTTGGGAAGCGCTCGGTTCTCATATCTGCGCTCCAGAGTCAAAAGCTGATAGGAACCGTTCATCCCCTTTTCATAGCTTTCCAGGGACGGTGTGGCCGAACCCATGACAATGCGGGCATTCTCCACCTGTCCCCTCCTGACCGCCACCTCCCTGGCGTGATAACAGGGGGTTTTCTCACTTTTATAGGAAGACTCATGTTCCTCGTCAATAACGATCAGTCCCAGGTTGGGAAAAGGGGTAAATAAGGCCGAGCGGGGTCCCACAACAATGGAGATCTCACCTTTTCTGGTCAGCTCAAACTGGTCAAAACGCTCTCCTGCAGAAAGACGGGAATGCATGAAGGAGACACCCTGGCCGAACCTCTGACTGAAGCGCTCCACAGTCTGATAGGTAAGGGCAATCTCCGGTATGAGGACAATGACCTGTCTGCCTTTTGCAAGGACTGTCTCGATCAGTTCCATGTAAACTTCTGTCTTACCGCTGCCTGTGACGCCGTAGAGCAGTGTGGGCCGGGGGGTGTCTTTGTTCCATTCTTCCAGGATTTTTTTTACAGCTTCCTGCTGGCAGGTATTCAGCTCTTTTTTTATACGCTCCCGCTGTCCTGTATGCACAGGATTTCTCCACACCCGTTCACTCTCCACAAGGATCATTCCCTTTTCTTCCAGGCCGTGGATCACAGACGGGGCTGCTTTCCACACATTGACCGCCTGCTCATAGGGCATGGGACTCTGTTCCAGAATGCCTCTCATAAGACGGGCTTTGGCCTTAAAGTGTTTCTGCTCGCACGCCTCGAGAAACTGCTGCGCATTTTCTTTGGAGGCTTTTAAAACAAGGAATCTTTTCTCCTGTTTTTTCTTTTTTTCTTTTACCGGAAGCACTGTTTTCAGGGCCTGGTTCATGGTGGAACCATAGTTTTTTGCGATCCATGCTGCCAGGGAGATCAGCCGGGATTCTATGGGAATGCCCTGGCTTTCAGGCCCAAGGATCTGTTTCATCCTGGCAGCCTCCACCTTTGGCTGTCCCGTAATATCAATCACGTAGCCTGTAATCTCCCTGCTGCCGTTTCCAAAAGGGACTCTCACTTTTGTTCCTATCTGAATGTGGTCCTGCAGATGCTCTGGAATCTCATACTGGAACGTCCGATCCAGCTTTTCCTGGGAGATATCCACTATAATATCTGCATATAATCTGCTCATTTATCCACTCCGTATTCCGGCCGGCCCTATAAGGGCTGCTCAGCCAGGATCTCCCTGATCAAATCCCTCTCATCCATGGGATATTTCTTTCCTTTGATTTCCTGGTAATCCTCGTGTCCTTTGCCGGCAAGCACGATAATGTCCCCCGGCTGTCCGTGATGAATGGCATAGGCAATGGCCTCTTTTCTGTCTGCGATCTCCACGTACTCACCCTCTGTCCTGCCGATCCCGATCTTAATATCATCTATGATCGCCTGTGGTTCTTCATTCCTTGGGTTATCTGAGGTTATGATGGTCAGATCAGCCAGACGTCCCGATACCTCCCCCATCTCATAACGGCGGAGCTTGGAGCGGTTCCCCCCGCATCCAAACAGACATACAAGACGTGTGGGCCGGTACTCCCGCAGGGTGGTCAAAAGGCTCTCCAGACTCATGGCATTGTGGGCGTAATCAATCATAAGGGTAAACGCATCGGAGACTTTTACCATCTCGATCCTGCCTTTTACCTTGGCAGCTTTCAGTGCCTTTTGGATATTCTCTACACTGACTCCAAAATGGCGGCAGATGGCAATCGCGGTAAGGGAATTATAAACACTGAATTTGCCGGGAAGGTCGATCTCCACCGGAAAATCCATAAGACCTTCCGCCTGATAGGCGATTCCCAGGGTTCCTTTTCCTGTGACGAGATGCAGATCTTTCGCACGCAGGTCCGCCTTTTCACTGAATCCAAAGGTTTCCAGTTCACAGGTATGACCCTCCAGCACGTTTTCCAAATGCTCATCATCCGCGTTCACGATACCCACCCTGCACTGTTTGAACAACATTCCTTTACAATGGATATAGTCATCGAAATCTTTGTGTTCATTAGGACCGATATGGTCCGGCTCAATATTGGTAAAAATGCCCAGATCAAAAAGAAAACCTGCCGTTCTGTGGAGCATCAGACCCTGGGAGGAAACCTCCATGACCACGCTGTCACATCCGGCCTCCACCATCTGGGCAAAGTATTGCTGCACGATGTAGGATTCCGGAGTTGTGTTGGCTGCCGGTATGACTTTATCGCCGATGATGGCCTCAATGGTTCCGATTAATCCCACTTTGTGCCCCGCATTTTCCAGGATGGATTTTACAAGGTAGGTGGTAGTGGTCTTTCCTTTTGTGCCTGTGATACCGATCACTTTCATCTTCTCTGCCGGATGGCCAAACCATGCTGCGGAGATGCAGGCCATGGCGTACCGGCTGTCCGGTACTTTGATCACAGTCACCTGTTCCGGGACTGTCACATCATCCTGTACTACCAGGACGGAGGTACCTTTTTCTACAACCTCCTGTGCGTATTTGTGGCCGTCAGATACAGCGCCTTTGATGCAAATAAAAAGAGAGTCCTTTTCCGCTTTCCGGGAATCAAAGACTACACTCCTCACGTCTGTGTCCAGGCTGCCCTGTTCACATTTATATTCAAGGTTTTTTAAAAGTTCCGTCAGTCTCATTCTCAATCTGTCCCCTTTCATAATTGTTCGATCAGATCTGCGCATTTCCTGCGCTTATCATGCATAAAAGCAGCTACAACAGGTATCTGCCCCTTTCATGAAATCCGGAAGCGGGGTTTTGCTGCCGCCGGGACCGGTTGGGTTTCCCGGGGATTCCGGGGTGCCCTTTGGAATATAGAATAACATAGGGGTTGGGAGGGTGGCAAGGGTTTTGTGGGAAAAGAGGGGATTAGGGGGGTGGGGGAGGGTGTTGGCGGGAGGAACGGTATGAGGGGCAGGGCGTGTATCTTTGTGGCCGCTCGACGTTCCAGAACCTGTGAGCTAACCAATAACTGCGGCTAAGACGTTCGCCCAGTGGGGCTCACGCCTAAGTCTCCGTAATTGGTGGATCTCACAGAACCTTCCACTTAACCTCGCTGCCACAAAGATACACGCCCCACCCCTCATACCTGGTTTTCTCTGGCGGAAGAATAGTCTGCATTTTGGGCAGTTGGAAAAGAAAAGAACTAAAGCTGGGATTCTCGTAGATGACAGCATGCAGGCGTACTTCCGGCGGTTGGAAAAGAAAAGAACTAAAGCTGGGATTCCCGTAGATGACAGCATGCAGGCGTACTTCCGGCGGTTGGAAAAGAAAAGAACTAAAGCTGGGATTCTCGGGACAGCCGCAAGTTGGAGATGGGGCGGTTCGGGAATGTTGGGGCTTTAGTTCTTTTGTATTAGGGTATGCTGTGACAAGGGGCAAAGTACCTGATTCTTGTCACAGGCTGCTGCATGGGTTATCCGTATCAGCAGGACATCGGGCAGATGTTGTGTCTATTCTATGATGGTGCCTGTTTTGCCCAGGTAGGCGGCTTTGGCTTTGTCAATGGAGGTAATGATGGCTTTGCGGCCTTTTTTCTTTTCTATGAAGCTTACGGAGGCTTCTATTTTGGGGCGCATGGTGGAGGGTTCGAACTGGTCCTCTTCCATGTATTGTCTGGCCTGGGCCGGGGTTATGTGGTCCAGGTATTGCTCTGTGTCGGATTTGTAGTTTATGGATACTTTTTCTACGCTGGTGAGGATGAGGAGTTCGTCTGCATCCAGCATCTCTGCCAGTTTTCCGCTTATGAGGTCTTTTTCGATTACCGCGCTGGCTCCGTGAAGCTCCTCCCCCTGCTCCAGGACAGGGATTCCGCCGCCGCCGCAGGCAATGACGATCTGGCCTGCATCGGCCAAGGCACGGATGGCGTCAATCTCCACAATGTCCTGTGGCTTTGGTGCAGCTACGATCCTGCGGTAACCGTTTTCTGTCTTTGTCACGTAGTTTCCTTTTTTCTCCTCGGCCTCTGCTTCCTCCTCGGTCAGAGTCCTTCCGATCACTTTGACCGGCTCGTGGAAAGCGTCATCGTATGGGTCGACTGTGACCTGTGTGAGGATTGTGCTCACCGGTTTGTAAATGCCGCGTCTTAAAAGTTCAGCCCGGATGGCGTTCTGCACATCGTAACCGATGTAGCCCTGGCTCATTGCTGCACATACAGACATGGGGACTGCAGTGTAGTCCGGATGCACTTTTCCAAATTCGTTCATTGCTGTATGGATCATCCCTACTTGGGGCGCGTTGCTGTGTGTGATGATCACATCGGCACCTGCTTCCACCAGGTCGGCGATTATTTTTGCTGTTCTTTTTGTTGCATTTTTCTGTTCAGGCAATGTGGTACCTAATGCTCTGTGTCCCAATGCCACTACTACTCTCTTTTTTGTCATATAAAGTACCCCTTTTCAACGGTATAATAATTTAGTAACTGCGAAGATAATGAAGAGTTACGATGATTATTATTATAACAGGGCGCTGAAAAAAAGCAACCGTGGAAAAAGAAAAAACCCGATACTCGCGTACCGGGCTTTTTCAACTTGAGGGGGGAGATAGTGAGTGGTTTATCAACTATCCAAGACCTATTATAGGGAAGAAATGTGATGAAACTATGACGATTTTCTAAAATAAAACGAAAATCTCTAAAGAAAATTTAAATAATAGAGGCCACGCTTTGCGAGGTTTCTATTATCGTGAATGAATTTAGAAATAATCAGTTTTTGCCATGGTGTTTCTTTCTGAAAATCCTGTTGATGGTCTTCTGTGGTATCTCGAATACAAACACGATCCCCAGCACCATGGCTAATGCTATCCCAAGGGTCTGCCTTCCGTAATACAGGCTCTGTGCGCTTTCCTGCATCAGGGTATAGTAAAGGGTACGGTATATTCCGATGCCCGGCACAAGAGGAAAAATGCCGGCGATCAGGAACAATGTGACCGGACATTTTCTTATGGTGCTCCCAATACGTGAGGCTGTCACGATAAATACCGTGGCTATAAAGCTTCCCGTCACTGCACTCATATGGAAAGGATTGGTACAGATCCAGCAGATCAGCCATCCGAAACCGCCTATGGTACCGCACAGGGGATACTGTTCCCTGGGTACGGAAAACAGTACGGAAAAAGCCACCGTTCCCAAAAACGCAGCAACAAACTGCGCTGCACCTTGTATCACTATCATAAGAGAATCCCCCCTGTCACTTTATAGTAAAGCATATACATAAGCCCCACGCCAAGGGCAATGCCCAGGGCTACCAGAAGGGTATCCAGCATCCTGACACCGCCCCCTATATAATCTCCGTCCGCAAAATCCCGGATGGAATTTACAAAAGAGACGCCGGGTACCAGAGGCATAATGGAGCCAACCAGTATACTTCCGTAATTTTCCCCCACTCCCAGCCTGTAGAAAACCACAGCTAAAAATGACCCCCAGAATCCTCCCAATAAATTTAATACAATCTTTGACGTTTTCTTCTCTCTTTTTTCCAGCGCAACTAATAATACATACAGCAAAAAGCCTGACAGGAAAGCGGCCGCCGCATCCCAGATGCCGCCTCCCAAAACATAGCAGAAACTGGCAGACCCTACACCGGATGCCAAAATCCTGGTAAAATCTCTTTTGCCGGGCATTTGCTTAATGGCCTCCAGTTGTTCCCATGCCTCCTCCACCGTGTATCTTCCCTCCACGATCTCTCTGGAAAGCTGGTTTACGGCTGACACCCGGTTAAGCCTGGCTGAATTGATCGGGATATGCTTAACCTGGGCATAAATGTCCTGCCCCTTGCTCTCGGCTGTCAAAAAGATCCCTGTACTCATGACAAATGTACTGCTTTTTTCTATTCCATAGGCTTTGGCTATTCTCTGTATAGTCTCCTCCGCGCGGAAGATCTCTGCTCCGGCATCCAGCAAGGTCTTGCCAGCCTCCATTGCCAAATCCAGAATCTGTTTATCTCTGCTCTCCATAAATGCACTCCATTTTTGCTTGCCGCAGAATGTTATTCCCGCTGCTTGTTGTTTTCATTTTTCCCCGCTCTTGGAACTGTATTCCTCCATGATCCTAAAAGACAGCAGCAGATACAGTCTCTCCTCCGGGTCCTCCAGATTCAAATGTATCAGTTCCCGAATCCGCTCCATTCTGTTTATAAAAGAACTGCGGTGTATATACAGCGCCTTTGCGGATGCTACTGCATTGTACTGCAGACGTACATACGTGAAAAGTGTTTTATAATAGGAAGTTTCATTTTCCCTGTCATACCGGTACAAGGTGAGCAGTTCCCTGCTGCAGAGCTGTTCCGGCAAAAAATTTCCCACACCGTATTTTAACAGAAAATCTAACGCATAATCATCAAATTTATGATAACAGTATGTAAAATTTTTCCTAAGTCCCATCTCCATGGCAAATTCGGCCTGCCGGTAAGCGCTGCGGATACAGGAGATATCTGTAAACTCCCGGCTGCACCCGGCTGCCAGCACACTTTCCCGGAGAAAATACACCATTTCCTTGTGGAACTCCAAATCTGTGGATTTTGAGAACATATTCCGGTTAAACAGCATGGCAATATCCCCGTCATGTGTTACACAGTATGCTCCGGGCCACATCCGTTCCATCTGCGAGCAGAGATATCTCATATTATATGCTTTTCCTTTTTGGAGAATGTTCTCGCGGATAGTAAGCATATAATAAATGTCACCCGGCAGATTTTTATTTGCCCATAATAACCGCAGAAGTTCTCCCTCGTCCGCCCCATCCGTCTCCAGACACTTTTTCAACATGTGATGCAGGTCCGCCAGACGCTGGGGGCCCAGTTCAAAACCTCCGCATTGGTCATAAAGCTGTTCCACATACCTGGCAAGATGGTTGAAGACCGCTTTCTCATATTCGGTCTTCGCGTCCTCCTGTCCCTCCTGGATCAGCAGGGACAAACGGCCCGCATATCTCCCTTCATGATAAATGTTTTTGTAGATCACCACTTCCCCTGCGGTATAGACAAACGCCTCTTTTCGTTCTTCCAGCTCCTTGAACCCGGGCATACTGGTCAGATCGTTTACATCCTCCAGGGGAAGCTGATTCATATCGTCCACAAATTTCCCGCAGATCCCCTCATCGCTTGAGTAGGCAATGTATTTAAAGTCCCCGTCCATCAGTGCAGCAGGCTCCGGCAGAACCATCTGACAGCAGTCTAAAATCTCCTGAAATCCAATATTTCCGTTTACAATCCCGGTTAGTTTTCCCTCCCAATTGTCAAAAACATCAAATATTTCTGTCAGTACGTTAAAAAGGGTCTTCTCTGAAATCCCCTCCTCCAGAAAAATCACATCGTTATTTCCCTTGTCCCAGGCATTGACCCGGGAGCCAATACACAGGATGACACAGCCGCTCAAATAATTGACACAGTGTAGTATATTCTCCTTATCTGCAATGACAGCTCTCCCCTCTGTATGGACAGATGTCTCATAAAAAACAGGGCGTCCCACAAAATACTGTTGTGAATATTGTGCATGATTTATTTCAAAGTGTTTTGCCAGCTGGTAATATATCATAATACTGTTCAGTCTCATTTCCCATTCTCCTTTTTTCAACCCATCATACACATTGTACACCATCCGACAAAAAAAGCAATCAGATTCATGGATTTACACAGAGCAGTTTCCAGGCTAATATTAAGACAGAGCAACTTAACTCTACCTGCCGGCCTCCCAGGCTTCGTGCCGGCAGGCTCCATGCAAAAGCAATACAGACACTCTTGTGAAAGGAGTGGATCCCAATGAAAAAATCAGATTTTAAATACCCTCATCTGTTTGCCCCCATTCAGCTTGGCAATGTACTTTTCCGTAACCGAATCTTCGCCTCCCCGACCGGTTACCAAAACCTGAATGGCGACGGCTATCTAAACGACGGCGCTGCGGCCTACTATGGCAGAAAAGCCATGGGAGGCGCTGCCAGCGTTGCCACCTTCGAGGGAATTGTTGACGGGGAGCTTGGAAGAGGCGGAGCTACACATATTGCGCTTGATACGCCCAATATAGACCGGGGAATTTCCAGAATTGCCTATGGCATCAGCCAGTACGGCGCTGTACCAACTCTGGAATTACAGCACACCGGCATGTTTGCCAACCGCGATCTGTCCTTTTTCGGAGCAGAGGCCAAAGGTATTGCCTATGGCCCGGTGGAATGCCAATGTGCAGGCAGGAAAATCCGCCCTATGACAGAGGAGATCATTGAACGCACCATCCAAAAATACATAGACGCAGCACTCCTTGCAAAGAAATGCGGTTTCGGCATGGTTCTGGTACATGCAGGACACGGATGGATGCTGCACCAGTTCCTGTCCCCCATTACCAACACCAGAACAGACAAATGGGGCGGACCGGAAATCGAAAACAGAAGCAGACTTCTGCTCTCCATCGTGGACGGCATTCACAAAGCCTGCGGGGCAGGTTTCCCCGTGGAGGTCCGCATCAGCGGTTCCGAATGCTATGATGGAGGCTATGACATAGAAAATGGCATTGCCATTGCCAAACAACTTGACGGACACGCGGATCTGATCCATGTCTCCGCCGGCAATCATGAGGTGGAGGAAGTTTTTGCCGTCACCCATCCAAGTATGTTTCTGGAGGACGGATGCAATGTGCATCTGGCTGCAGAGATCAAAAAACACGTAAACACCCCGGTAGCCACCATTGGCGCTCTCTCAGACCCTGGGCTTATGGAAGATATCCTTGCCTCAGGAAAAGCCGATGTTGTGGAACTGGGCAGAGAATTGCTGGCGGACCCGGATTTCCCAAATAAGATCCGCGCGGGACACGAGGACAAAGCGAGAAAATGTATGCGCTGTCTCTCCTGTTTTTCCAGCGAGCTGACCAACGGTGAACCCTACTGTGCCATCAATCCGGAATCCGGCCGTGAACTGGAGCTTCGCCATGCGCCCACTTGTGCGCAGGTAAAGAAAAAGGTTCTGGTAGTCGGCGGAGGCGTGGGCGGCATGCAGGCAGCTCTAACATGTTCCAAAATGGGACATCACGTTATTCTCTGTGAAAAAAATGAGCGGCTGGGCGGTGTACTTCGCTGTGAAGAAAACGTCGCCTTTAAGAAAAACCTGGATTACTATTTAAACCAGCAGGCGAAATGTGTTGAGGAAGATGATAATATAGAACTTCGCCTGCAGACGAAAGTGACGCCAGAATATGCGGAGGACTTAAACGCGGACGTCATCATCGCAGCCCTGGGTGCACAAGCAGCCCGGCCGCAGGTACCAGGTATAGACAGAAAAGAAGTATTTTCTGCCCAGGAGGCCTACCCTCTGGCAGAAAAGCTGGGTCCCGGAGTGATCATTCTGGGAGCCGGCCTGGTAGGAATCGAACTTGGACTGCATCTCATCCGCTATGGGAAGGATGTTACCATCCTGGAGATGACAGACCACATGAGCGACGGAGGAAATTTCCTCCACATGCTCGGACTACATGCGGAAATCAGAAAGCGCGGACTTAAGATCCTTTTTAATACCCAGGCTGTCCGGATCACGGATACAGGGGTCGCCTGCCATACACCGCAGGGTGACAGATTTTATGAGGCAGACCAGGTTGTCTATGCAGCCGGTCAGAAGCCGCTTCGGGAAGAGACAACTGCTCTTGCCTGCTGCGCACCGGAATTCTACATGCTTGGGGATTGTGTAACCCCGAAAAATATCACGGCAGCTACATCCACTGCCTATATGACAGCCAGAAATATAGGCAGGGATTACTGACATATTGTTTCCCATTTCTCTATTGTCTGTAAAATAGCTTACCCCTGTTTTACAGACGACAAAAGGGCATTGCAACTGCAATGCCCTTTTATCATGTCTTTATCCATTCCTTATCCCGCTATCGTAAAGTAGAGAAGCACAATGACACCCAGTACGATCCTGTACCATCCAAAGACTTTGAAATCATGCTTCTTAATATATCCCATAAGAAATTTGATCGCCAGAATAGAGACCACGAAGGAAACCACCATTCCCACAACCAGTATCATCAGCTCCGCCCCTGTAAAATGCAGGCCGAACTTGACCAGTTTCAGCAGACTGGCACCGAACATGGTCGGTATTGCCAGGAAAAAAGTATATTCCGCTGCAACCGTTCTGGAGGCCCCCAGAAGGATCCCCCCGATGATGGTAGCTCCTGAACGGGATGTTCCCGGAATCACAGCCAAAAGCTGGAATACGCCGATAAGAAGGGCCATCTTCCAGGAAATCTCAGCAATAGAATTTACTGCCGGGTCCCTTTTCTTGTTGTAATCCTCAATGAGGATAAACAGCACGCCGTACACAATCAGCATGACAGCTACCACGAAATAATTATTGAACTTCTCTTCAATAAAATCATTGAAGGGAAGTGCTATAATGATCGCGGGCAGACAGGACACCACAATCTTAAACCACATGATCATTTTGTCTATCTGCACAAAACGGCAGATAAAACCGGCTGTTTTCTCAATCTTAGTCACGTTATGATGCTTTGGCCTCCTGTTGTGAAATGGCCAGAGGTCTTTAAAATAAAGCACCACCACTGCCATAATGGCGCCCAGCTGGATCACCACCATAAACATTTCCCAGAACTGCTTGCTCACATCCAGTTTTACAAATTCTTCAACCAGAATCAGATGACCGGTGCTGCTGATGGGAAGCCATTCTGTGATGCCCTCCACGATCCCAAGAAAAATAACCTTCAGTAATTCAATAAAATCCATTACACCCTCCCTTATGTAAAAAACTACATGACCATTCCGTCCACTGAATCGTCATGCATATTCGCCCACTAAAATCACTCTGCGATGGGGCGAATGCCAACTGCCACTAATCTCAGACACAGCCAGCGAAATAACTCCTCAGATCTGACTGAACATTTAAGAAACCGCCGCAAAAATAATCATACGGCGGTTGTCTTTCCTTCTGTCACAATATGTAACTATTCAGTAGGTCTGCGCATTCACTGCGCTGACCGTAAGAAAGTGTACCACGGCCAAGGAAAAATCCCATCGCCAAAGGCGATTTTGCATGGATTTTTGCCTGTAGCTGTGAGGGCACTGAACAGTTACCACAATATTATATTATAACGCTGCAATATCTATCAGTTCCAATTTCTGTATATCTGTATTCTCCAGGCTGGTCACAAGCGCCTCTGCCGTATCCAGTGCTGTCAGCACATTGACGCCAGTCTCAATGGCATTGCGCCGGATGATAAATCCGTCTTTTGCTTTTTCCACACCCTGTGACGGTGTATCAATGACAAGATCGATCTTATGTCCCAGGATCAAATCCATCAGGTTTGGGGATGCCTGCTCAATTTTATTTGTGCGGACAGCCTTCACGCCGTTCTCACTCAGAACCTTAGCTGTGCTTCTGGTTGCGTAGATACGGTATCCGAGTGCCTCAAAACGCCGGGCAATGGGTACAATATCCTGCTTATCCTCATCCCTGACTGTAATGATCATGTTCTTGTGCTTAGGCAGATTAATGCCGGCACCTAAAAATGCCTTGTAGAGTGCTTCATTGAAGGACTCCGCAATACCCAGACACTCTCCTGTGGACTTCATCTCCGGTCCCAGGCTGATATCAGCCCCGCGGATCTTCTCAAAGGAGAACACAGGCATCTTGATGGCAATATGCTTTGCCTCCGGCTGGAGACCCGGTTCATATCCCAGTTCTCTTAATTTGTACCCCAGGATCATCTTTGTGGCCAGCGGTACAATGGGAATACCTGTCACTTTGCTGATATACGGCACGGTACGGCTGGAACGGGGATTGACCTCGATGACATATACGTCCTCACCGCACACGATGAACTGAATGTTGATCATACCGATAACATGCAGGGATTTTGCCAGCCTCCTGGTGTACTCCTCGATGGTCTTCTTGGCCGTCTCACTGATCGTGCGTGCCGGATATACGGAAATACTGTCCCCGGAATGGATACCCGCGCGCTCGATATGCTCCATGATCCCGGGTATCAGAATATCCTGCCCGTCGCAGATGGCATCCACCTCAATCTCCTTGCCCTGGAGATACTTATCTACAAGAATGGGGTGTTCCTGAGCAATTCTGTTGATGATGCCAATATACTGGTCCACATCCTCATCATTGATGGCAATCTGCATTCCCTGTCCGCCCAGCACATAGGAGGGACGAACAAGTACGGGATACCCCAGTGTATTCGCCACGCGGATCGCTTCGTCTGCCGTATATACTGTATGCCCCTGAGGTCTGGGAATATGACATTCCTCCAGAATCTTATCAAAAAGCTCACGGTCCTCCGCAGCATCCACGTCCTCAGCGGATGTTCCCAGGATTTTTACCCCCATCTTCATCAGGGCTTCTGTCAGCTTAATGGCGGTCTGGCCGCCAAACTGCACGACAGCACCGTCCGGTTTCTCTATATTTACCACATTCTCCACATCCTCCGGAGTCAGCGGTTCAAAATACAGCTTATCTGCAATGTCAAAGTCTGTACTTACGGTTTCCGGGTTGTTATTGATGATAATGGTCTCATAGCCTTCTTTCTTGAACGCCCATGTACAGTGTACGGAACAGAAGTCAAATTCAATACCCTGACCGATCCGGATGGGACCGGAGCCAAGAACCAGGACCTTTTTCTTCTCTGATTTTCCATCCGCCTCATTTTCCCCGCCGTAGACAGAGTAATAATAGGGTGTGGCAGCCGCGAATTCAGCCGCGCAGGTATCCACCATCTTATAAGCTGCCGTGATTCCCCAGTTATAGCGCAGGTCCCTGATCTCTTCCTCTTTTTTACCGGTAAGGCGTGCGATCACGTTATCCGGGAATTCAATCCTCTTTGCCTCACGGAGCAGTTCCTCGGTAAGCTCCTGTGATGAGAGTGCCTGCTCCATTTCCACAAGAATGGCAATCTTGTCAATGAACCACAGATCGATCTTGGTCACTGCATGGATAATTTCATAGGAAATACCCCTGCGGACAGCCTCTGCAATCCTCCAGATCCTCATATCATCCACAAGCTTCAGATCTTCTGTCAATTCCTCCTCGGAAAGATTTGTGAAATCATAGGACATCAAACTGTCCACATGCTGTTCCAGGGAACGGATGGCCTTCATAAGAGCACCTTCAAAGTTATTGCAAATGCTCATTACCTCACCGGTAGCCTTCATCTGTGTGGTCAGAGTCCTCTTGGCACTGATAAATTTATCGAAAGGCAGACGTGGTATTTTTACAACACAATAGTCCAGCATAGGCTCAAAGCTGGCATAAGTCTTACCTGTGATCGCATTCGGGATCTCATCCAGGGTATAGCCCAGGGCAATCTTGGCTGCCACCTTGGCAATCGGATAGCCTGTAGCTTTGGATGCCAGGGCTGAGGAACGGGATACACGGGGATTTACCTCAATGACACAGTATTCAAAGCTGTCCGGATTCAGGGCATACTGTACATTACAACCGCCGGTGATCCCCAGCTCTGTGATAATGTTTAATGCAGAAGTCCGCAGCATCTGGTATTCCTTATCCCCCAGTGTCTGGGAAGGAGCCACAACGATACTGTCTCCCGTATGCACGCCCACAGGGTCAATATTCTCCATATTACATACTGTGATGCAGTTGCCTGCGCCGTCGCGCATAACCTCGTATTCAACCTCTTTCCATCCTGCAATACAGCGCTCCACCAACACCTCACCTACACGGGAGAGACGAAGGCCGTTTTCCAGGATTTCCACAAGCTGCGCCTCGTCATAAGCTATGCCGCCGCCGCTTCCGCCCAGAGTATAGGCCGGACGCAGAACCACCGGGTATCCGATTTCATTTGTAAAGGCAATACCATCCTTCACGGTCTTAACAACCAGGGAAGCAGCGACCGGCTCACCGATCTTTTCCATGGTATCCTTAAATTCCTGGCGGTCTTCAGCTTTTTTGATGGTCTCCGATGTGGTTCCGATCAGGCGCACATTCTGTTCTTTTAAGAAACCTCTCTCCTCCAGCTCCATAGCCAGATTCAGTCCGGCCTGGCCGCCCAGGGTAGGCAGAACACTGTCCGGTTTTTCTTTGAGGATAAGCTGTTCCACTACCTCCACAGTCAGAGGTTCGATATAAACTTTGTCCGCAATATCCTTATCGGTCATAATGGTAGCCGGATTGGAATTCAGAAGAACAACCTCTATGCCCTCTTCCTTCAGAGAGCGGCACGCCTGTGTTCCCGCATAATCAAACTCAGCTGCCTGTCCGATAATGATCGGGCCGGAGCCGATCACCAGCACCTTTTTTATATCCTGAATTTTCGGCATTATTCGCTCACCTCCATCATTTTCATAAACCTGTCAAACAAATATCCGGAATCCTGGGGGCCTGGACAAGCCTCCGGATGAAACTGCACGGTAAAAATATTCTTACCCGTATATTTTAATCCCTCGTTTGTTTTGTCATTGACATTCTCGAATGCGGGTACCGCCACCTGAGGGTTCAGAGTGTCCGTATCTACCATATATCCATGGTTCTGTGATGAAATATATACCCTGCCTGTCTCCAGGTCCTTTACGGGGTGATTTCCGCCTCTGTGGCCGTATTTCATCTTCCTGGTATCCGCACCTGTTGCCAGCGCCATAAGCTGATGTCCAAGACAGATCGCAAAGATCGGCACCTGGGAATCATAAAGTTTTTTGATCTCTTCTATAATAGATGTGCACTCCTTCGGATCTCCAGGGCCATTTGAGAGCATAATGCCGTCAGGATCATCTTTAAGGATCTCCTCCGCTTTGGTAAACGCCGGATACACAGTGACCTGGCATCCGCGCTGGTTCAGAGACCGGGCAATATTGTCTTTTGCACCAAAGTCCATGAGAGCCACCTTTGGTCCGCTGCCCTTCAGCACTTTTTTCTCCTCACATGTTACCCGTTCCACGACTCTGCCTGTGGTATATTCTTTTAATTTTGGAAGAACCTCTTCCAGTTTATAATCTGCATTGGTGGTGATCATGCCGTTCATGGTGCCCTTTTCCCTCAGGATTTTAGTAAGGGCTCTGGTATCAATCCCCGCGATTCCGGGAATGTCATATCTTTTCAGGAAATTCTGTATGGTATCTTCACAGCGGAAGTTGCTTGGAATACGGGATATTTCCCTGACAATATAGCCGTCCGGCCATGGTCTTAAAGATTCCTGGTCCTCATGGCAAATGCCATAATTACCGATCAAAGGATATGTCATGCAGACTGCCTGTCCGGCGTAAGAAGGGTCTGTAAGAACTTCAAGATAACCTGTCATCGAGGTGTTAAAGACGATTTCACTGATAATTTCTTTCTTCGACCCTATGCTGGTCCCGGTAAAGACGGTGCCGTCTTCCAGTATTAAAAATGCTTTCATGCTTTCACCTGTCTTCCTTTCTATAGCGCACTGTTAATGGTTCCCCAAATTTTCCCCAAATTGTAAAAAGTGTATCACAACATGTAGTGTTTTTCAACCTTTTTTTCTTGTTTTTTCGCGGTTTTTTCACAGCCTGGATTTAGAAGGTTTTGAAATATCCGGCTGTATGGATCCCGTATGATGGAATGTTTTAATATTTGGGGATGAGAATGTAGATTATGTAGTTAGCATTTCCTTATTATGACGGAAATATGGGATAATTTTATGACGGAGGGTTTTTGTCATTTTTTAATATGGAAGGATCATAGAATGGTATTCTTTGTAAGGAAAAATAGGCACAAAATGTCGAGAACGTGAATTGCGTTAATTTTTTTAAAAACTTTGAAAATTAGTGTTGACATTTCCTGTAAAATCATGTAATATATGTCTTGTGCTTGAGAGAGCACGAACTTAATAGAAGATGCAGGAGTGGCGGAATTGGCAGACGCGCAGGCTTCAGGTGCCTGTGGTAGCAATATCGTGTGGGTTCAAGTCCCATCTCCTGCATCCTTTTTTTATTTTTTAACGGTGATTTATAGCGATGGCTGCGGTTGATATGGGCCGGTGATCTTTTGTGATCAGGAGTTTTTAATTTTTTCAAAAAAGGTATTGACTTTCTTGTCCGAATCGTGTAATATATCACTTGTGTTCGAGAGAACACGAATTTAATAGAAGATGCAGGAGTGGCGGAATTGGCAGACGCGCAGGCTTCAGGTGCCTGTGGTAGCAATATCGTGTGGGTTCAAGTCCCATCTCCTGCATCCTTTTTTTGTTTAAAATCAGATTAAAATATATCCCAGGCGGCTGAATGCACCTGGGATTTTTTTATCTAGTTATTTCACCAATTGACTCTGCAAGCAAATGTGGTTCCCCCTCCGTATCTAATGAATAAATATGGATATTATATTCTGATACCTTGAACGCAAAATCTGCTGCCCATACCTTTGCAACATAGGAACCGTCTGGCTGTAACTCTGCCTCATACCATTTTAGATCACTCTGATCTTCCTCTGCCCATACAGCACAGCGTAAGGCCTGGACATTTGAATCAACCGGCAGGTTTCTCACAAATATTTCATATTTTCCGGTTCTGAAATCATATGATGTCACCTCAATTTCTGCTGATGTTATTTCTGGCTGCTCCGGTGAGTCATCTTCCGTATCTGCTTCGGCTGTCAGGTCTTCTTCCGGCTCTGCTACTACAATATCTTCCGTAAGCTTATCCATTAGTTTTGACTTTTTGTCAAGTTCAGTTTCTATTGTGTTTTTATCATATTTTTCAAGTAAAGTTGCTTCTGACGAAAACAAATTGGTTCCCAAACCTAATCGGTTACCTTCTATTTCTGCCCCTAAGCTTGCCAGCGTAGTTGGGAAATTATCAAAAGTAGTATATTGTCTGTAAGCATCACTTTTTGTATCAGCAGCGGAATTTATGTAAGTAGTATAGACTTTTCTCTCATAACTATTTTCCACATCTTCACAAAAATCACTGTCCATAGTCGGATGATCTCCGGAAATGACTATGGTTGTATTTTCATAAAAATCCTGCTCCTGAATCCAATTTACAAATTCAGCCACACGTTTGCTGGAACAGGCCATAACATTCGCATATTGATCATCTCCAAAAGTTTCCTGACAGTCTTCGCAAACATACCCATCTTCAAAGTGAGTATCTACTGTTAAAATAGTCATATTAAATGGTTCTTCAGAAGCACTTACTTCCAACAGGTGCTGTTTTGCGAACTCGAACAATTTAATATCTTCGTATCCCCAGAAAACATGATAATCCTCTGGTATTTGGCCTTGGTCTTTGCTGTAGTAATAATCATAGATATCATAAGTTCCATGCTGAGTATAAAACAGCTTTCTGCCACCAAAATTTGCATCAGACCCAAGAACCAGGCTCTGGGAATACCCTGCATCCTTTAAGATATCTCCGATTGTAGTCAGTCCCGGCAGAAATGTATCCTGTTCATTCATGGAATTACCTTCAATGGGAATCAAAAGTGGAAGTCCCGAACTCTGCGCAAACATAGCCGCAACCGTCCACCCGGTTCCATTTAGGGAAACGCCACCATTTAATGTTTCATGATCGCCCGAAAAATTCTCATTTTTATTTGATAGCTCTGTCAGTTCCGGAATAACATTTTTCTCAAATGCACCTCCATGATTTTTGTCTGCATAAGTATTTTCCATAGATTCCAAATAGATGTAAATTAAATTTCTCTTTTGTTCTGGAAAAGTAATACTGACCGATTTGGGATCTACATAGTTATCATCAATGAATGTGGAGTATGTACTTTTATTACTGGCATACGCCGTTATATCCAGTCTGCTCCACATATAATTTATGGAAGTCCCTGCAACTGCGACTGATATAACCGCGGAAGTTAAAAGTATCAATCCCTTTTTTTTCTTCACAATTTTATATATAATACCTACCAGAAGAATAACACCTATAGATACAAGAACACATGATACTATGTAGCTGATAATAATACCATTATCCGTCCCCTGCAGAGGCGACTGTATGTGAAACATAAGCTCATTCATAGTAAGTCCTGTCCAGGTTCTGAACATCCAGGATATGCTGGTGGCTACCAGTAAGGAAAGAAAAGCAACCAGAAAGCCTATTGCTATTACTATGATCCTTATTATTTTCTTGTGTGCAGCATACTTCATGTTTTCATTTTCCGGGGAATCCTGTTTTAATTCTTCTTTAGCTTCATCTTTTGTGTCCATATTACGCTCCAACTATATATAGATTTATTTTGGCTGTCAGCCTTTACAAAACCTTCTTTATACAAGATAACACACTCAGACAAGTATTTGCAATACAATCATTAAGGAATCTTTAGGTAAATATTATAAAAGCGATCAGGCTGCAGAATAGTACTCTGCAGCCTGATCGCTTTTTCAAATTACTGGAATTATTTTATTATACCTTATCAGTAAAAAATTAAAAATCCCATCTATTCTTCAACACCTTCCGTTGAAGCAGACACAATGACTTTACAACTGCTTTTCTTCCCACCGGAAGCCTTTGCTTCAATAAAAGCTTCTCCCTCCTTTCCTGCCGATATGGTACCATCTGCCGATACCCGCACGATACTTTCATCTGAACTGCTCCAGGTGATATCGTCAGTTGTATTGGCTGGAAGAACAGTTATACCAACTTTTGCCGATTGACCGGAAATCAAATTAATCTCTCCACTCTCAAATTTAACCGACGTAGCCTTTATTTCCTTTACAGTAACTTTGCAGGTGGCTGTTTTTCCGCTACTGGTTTTCACTGTAATTGTGGACGTCCCTGCACTAATGCCTTTTACCACTCCACTGCTTGATACGGATGCTGATTTTGTATTAGAACTGCTCCATTTCAGTGTATCCGTAGCATTCCCCGGCGTCAGAGTTCCTTTCAGCGTATATGTTTTTCCTTTATAGATACTGATTGATGCTTTACTGAGTGCTACTTTGGTGGAAGGAATTTTCACAGTCACTTTACATGTGGCAGACTTTCCGCTGGTGGCTTTTACTGTGATCGTAGCTGTTCCCTTTTCCACTGCAGTCACCACACCTGATGAGGATACCTTGGCCACCTTTGTGTTTGAACTGCTCCATTTCAGAGTATCTGTGGTATTGCCTGGCGACATAGTACCTTTTAATGTGTATGTCTTTCCTTTATTTATGGAAACAGATGTCTTGCTCACAGATACTTTTGTAGACGGTACCTTCACTGTCACTTTGCAGGTGGCAGACTTGCCGCTGGTGGTTTTAACCGTGATCATGGCTGTTCCTTTTGCCACTGCAGTAACTACACCTGCGGAAGAAACCTTGGCTATTTTTGTATTGGAGCTGCTCCATTTCATGGTATCCGTTGTGTTACTCGGTGACATGGTTCCTTTCAAGGTGTATGTCTTTCCCACGTTGATGGACGCTGAAGTTTTATTCATAGCCACTTTAGTAGACGGAACTTTTACTGTGACCTTACATGTGGCGGCCTTCCCGCTGGTTGTTTTTACTGTAATCGTAGCACTTCCTTTTGCCACTGCTGTGACCACACCTGCAGAAGAAACTTTTGCTATCTTGGTATTAGAACTACTCCATTTCAGAGTATCTGTGGTATTGCCAGGTGACATGGTTCCTTTTAAGGTATAAGTTTTTCCCACATTGATGGACACTGACGTCTTGCTCATGGCCACTTTCGTGGACGGCACTTTTACCGTGACCTTACATGTAGCGGTCTTTCCGCTGGTTGTTTTGACTGTAATCGTTGCGCTTCCTTTTGCTAATGCTGTCACCACGCCTGCAGACGATACTTTAGCCACTTTTGTATTGGAACTGCTCCATTTCATAATATCCGTTGTGTTGCTTGGAGACATGGTTCCTTTCAATGTATATGTCTTTCCTACATTGACAGACACTGAAGTTTTGTTCATTGTCACTTTGGTGGACGGCACTTTCACAGTCACTTTACATGTGGCAGTCTTTCCGCTGGTTGTCTTGACTGTAATCGTTGCATTTCCTTTTGCCACTGCTGTGACTACACCTGCAGAAGATACCTTAGCTATCTTGGTATCGGAACTGGTCCATTTCAAGGTATCCGTTGTGTTGCTGGGTGACATGGTGCCTTTTAAAGTATAGGTTTTTCCAACATTAACTGAAACAGATGTCTTACTCATAGTCACTTTTGCGGATGGGATTTTTACTGTCACTTTGCATGATGCAGTTTTTCCACTGGTGGCTTTCACTGTAATAGTTGCACTGCCCTTCTCTATACCTGTAACAATACCCGAAGAGGATACTTTCGCAATTTTCGTATTGGAACTGCTCCATTTCAGACTATCCGTACTGTCACTTGGTGATAAAGTTCCTTTCAGAGTATAAGTTTTTCCTTTATTTACAGAAATAGATGTTTTGCTCAGAGAAACCTTTGTGGATGGTACTTTTACTGTCACTTTGCATGATGCAGTTTTTCCGCTTCCCGTCTTTACTGTAATTGTTGCAGAACCTTTGGCAACTCCTGTCACAACACCGGATGCGGAAACCTTTACCACTTTGCTGTTGGAGCTACTCCACTGCAAGCTGTCATTTGCACCTGACGGTGACATGGTTGCTTTCAGCGTGTAGGTTTTTCCTTTGTTCACAGTAACTGACGTCTTGGACAGTGTCACTTTCGTTGCTGCTGTTTTCACGGTTACCTTACAGACAGCCGCCTTTCCGCTGGTTGTTTTTGCAGTTATCGTGGCAGTTCCTTTTGCCACACCGGTCACTACACCCTTAGACGAAACTTTTGCCACTTTTGTATTTGACGAAGTCCATGTTACGGTATCTGTGCTGTTGGATGGCGTCAGCTCAGGTGACAAAGTATAGGTCTTACCAGTGTAAACTGTAGCGGAGGTTTTGTTTAGTGAAATCTTCTCTGCCGGCGCCTTTACCGTCACCTTGCAGCTTGCCGTCACCCCTCCGGCGCTGGCAGTTATCACACAGGTTCCTGGGCCTGCTGCTGTTACTTTGCCGCCTGACACTTTAGCCACTGTTTCATCACTGCTAACCCATATTACGGTTTTATTTGTGGCATTTGATGGAGTTACAGAGGCAGTAAGCTGTTTTGTATCTCCTGGTTTTGTAAAATCAATCTGTGATGCACTGAGTTTTAATTCCTTTACTGGCACCAAAATAGATTTTGGAACAACTTCCACATTTACGGCACGCTCTACTTCACTTGCATATGACATAAGAACAATATAATACGTTTTCCCTTTTTCTAAAGAGAATTCTCTCGCCAATCCCTCATACAAGCTTTCGCTATTCGCCCAATAGGTTTTTCCATTCTCATCTATAAGCCTGAATCTCACATACCATGGCAAACCATATGCACTTATATTGATTTTATAGAGTCCGTCCATAGATGGTGTTATTTTAAATACCTGGTTCCACCGTGACCTGTTATTGCGGTATACTCCTTTTCCTCCATCTCCCAAATCTATCAGGTATTTAGAATTATCTGGCTTCACAATAGGAATTGTGTCTATGATCTGTTTGTCACCATATGTTATCAATACTTCGCAACCACCTTCAGATGCCACTCCTCCAGGCTCAACCATTTCAACAAATATAGCATTTATCAACCTGCCATAATCATATTCCTCAGTCCATGTATTGCCATCTGTATCTGTTATCTTAAATTGGGTTCCTGAATAAAAAGCCCTGATAACATCATTGTTAATATAATCACCTTCATAGAGTTCCTCCTGCCTTTCCAGTTCCAATTTCTTAATACCGGAAACCGCCTTATACCCCAGAGAATCCCCTTTCAAACCTACGACCTTTAAGTAGTATATCGTGTCTGGTTTTAGCAGGACAAGACCAGAAGTTTTTTCAGTTATGGTCGCCCGGATTGAGACTTCATCGTTAAAATAGTCATTTTCATAAATATACAATCCTCCAACCGACTTAGAATCTGTAAGGAACCTGTAATAGGTCTTATCCGAAGTTTTAAACTTTAGGAAAGTATTTTCTTGTTCTATTTTCACCGTTTTCCCTAAAGACAGCTCCTGTATTCCATACTCCTGTGGCGTAACTACCTGGAGGTTACAATTTATTTTTTTATGAAGGTATTTTACCACTGCAACATGCATCCCTGGTGCCCCAGTTCCGATTAAAGCAGATATCTCCAGGGACGCTCCATTAAGTTTAGAGGCTTCGCCCAAATTCAAGCTCTCCTTTGTACCA
Organism: Blautia hominis; assembly: GCA_002270465.1. Lineage (GTDB taxonomy): Bacteria > Bacillota > Clostridia > Lachnospirales > Lachnospiraceae > Blautia > Blautia hominis. The sequence continues at coordinate 683,986 of NQOF01000003.1, read as the reverse complement.
TCCTCATATACAATGGTCGCTGGCTGTAAAATCTCAAACGCATCCGTGTTTGCCATTACAAACACAGTATTGTCTTTGATCTGGATATCAGAAACCATCTTTTGATGTGTAACCTGAAATTCCTGACCAGATGTATCATAATCCACTTTAAAATAATAGTCTTTTTGTGCCTCCGTATGAATTAAAGCCTTATTTTCACCTCCACTTGCATAATTCTCCGGGTCATACCACTGGCCATTTCCATCATACATCGTAACATTGATCATCGGATACCAATAATACCCGTCTGTTTCAGGAGTAAATCGGTATAACTTGCTGCCAGCTGCGTCACTTACTTTTACCTCATCCATCTTTATGCTTTCCGCCCCTTCCTCTAAAGAAAGCACTTGAATGTCAAAGGATGCCTTTATCTGGCCACTGCTTACAACTCCTTTATATTCCCCTGGTTCCTGACCATACAAATCACTTCCCAGATTCGGATATGTTAATTCGATGCCCTCATAACGAAATTCTGTAAAATCCATGTCTCTGGCAGTGCCATCTGTATATGTAACAGAAAGAACTAATCCTTCGTTACTAAGACTATTATCTCTCCCCAGTACATAAACAGTTTTTGCGGGCCTTGATTTAATTTTGATTTCTTTTATCTCTTTTGCTTTTTTAACAGTGATTTTCACATTGTCTGCTGTATCATATACATAGCGGGTCAGATAATAAGCTTTGCCCTTCTCCAATGTATTTTTCTGATTTCCTCTAGTATCAAAGAAACAGCCTTTGTAGAAAGAATTACCATCGTCATACTCATAATAATAAGTTCCATCTTCTTCTGGTAAAAATTTAAAAGCATTCACTCTGCGGTCCGGCTTTACTATGTTATCTCCTAAAAAGACTTCTTTAAGCGGTGCCTCGTCGTATCCACACAAATTTATGTTTCCATAAATTGTCTTTCCCATATATTCAGCTTTAATGGTAGAATCATTTCTTCCTTCCAGCCTGGTGCGTAAAACCATCTTTCTTCCATATCTTCCGTATTCACCATCTTTAAGCGTTTCTTTGTGGCCATCCTCATACACCACATCCACTGAGATCTCATATTCATCGCTCCCGGGGCTATAAGAATCAAATAAATAATAATCTTTTATAGATGATTCCTGGAACTCCATACTTTTAATATTCCACTGCGCTTTTGTAATCCTGAGGTCAAGGCTGTTTCTGTTATCTCCTGTAATACGTACCAGATATTCCCTTCCTCCCTCCATGTTAGCTAAAACACCACTATGAAGATCTGGATTTTTCTCAATTATACAGTTTCCGCTGTCATCCCATACCTGGATTTCCCCATTCCCATAGCCATTAGTATAATAGGAGGAAAAAATATAATTTCTTGTTTCTGAAGGTATAAATTTAAATATCTGTGTCCTTTCCCCAAAAGAAAACTTAATCGTATTTAATTTTCCCTCTTCTAACTGCCCAAACTCTGTTGTGTCCATAGGAATGCAGCTAATGTCAAAGGTATCTTCTACTCCTTTATAAGAAACCGTCACAGGATAAGTACCCACTTCAACTAATGGTTCTCCAATATTTTCATAATCAATGGAAAATTCACTATTGGTCCCTATAGATTTAAATGTTTCCTGTGTGCCGTCCTCGTAGAAAACATTTACATGTAAATGATCAAAATCTACACTATCCAAGTTTTGCGTATATTCTGTTTTGATATCTGCAGTATCTACATGGATTCTTGATATTTCTTTACTTCTTGTGATCTGAAACCATGTATTACTTTTGCCTTCATTGGTTTCCGCCAGGATATAGTAAACACTTCCGCCTTTCAGTTTATTCAATAACATTTCCTTTTCATAATATTCACGGGTATACAACCTCATATTGGAATCATATACACTTACATTCATGGCTGTATTTGCTTTGAATTGATAATTGCCGGTTTCGTCCGGAATGAATTTATAAAAATTAAAAGAATCCAGGAAAATATTAGTATCTTTTTCAATTTTTTTGGCGCCATCCAATGGAAGCACAGTAATTCTGCCAATCGCACTTGCTTCTCCCAGACAAATACTTACGTCGTATTCTCCTACAGGAAGTAACCCATTTTTGTCCTTCAGGCTATCATTATCATAAGGACTTTGGATCTGCAGACTCATTCCATATTTCGTAGTACCATATCTGCTGCAGATTTCCCTTTCACCGTTTTCGTATATAATTTCACACCTATACTGCATATTAAAAGCACTGTCCTCCGCACCATAATAAAACTCTGTAGGAGACATTTCTTTTATCTTTATGCTTTCCACTTTTGGAATTCTATTCAAAGTAATTTCATATACGCTTTTTTCTGTGGATTTAATCCCGAACACATAGGTACAGCCCTTCTTCAATTCTATGGACGTATTATCGACCCACATCTGTTCAGCTTGCGGACCGCCTTCCTCTTTCCAATAGACTTCTTTTCCATCTTCTATACGGAACTGATAACTGCCATCCTCCGGCGGAGTAAAAGAAAAATACTGATAGCCAACCCCACTCTTTCCCTCCACTGTCTTGTTTTCTTCAAGATGCGTAACTTCTACATCGGAAAAAGCTTTAATTGTTACAGGCACCTCTTGTATGATAGAACCAGCCGCAAATACCGCTGTATAAACACCTGGTTCCAGCACTGCAGCATCTGATTCCTTGATGCCCCTATATATTACCTGTGTTCCGTATTTATCTATAGATTCGTTATGTCTCTGGTACTCTATAGATGTCGTTTCCCCATTACTATAGACAAGACGCAGCTGCAGCCCGTGTATAGAAATATCACCGTCTGTCAGCCCTGAAACATATTCTGTAAAATCAGGCCCCGAAATAATCTCCACCTGCTCCAGAGATGGAATGCTGATAACTTTTCCGGAAAATTCCGTATCATCTTCACTATAAGCGCTGTTTACCTCCATATAGCAGGTAGTCCCCTGGGTAAGCTGCAGGTTAAACTGTGTACCAAAATAATACTCATCACGATTACCGCTATCCAGATCACATAGATAGCAATTCATATCCCTGTCAAATCTGAAACCATATGTTCCATCATCTTCCGGGGTGAACTGTACATAAGTGCTCCCTGTTTCCTTAAGCGAAATAATTTGATCTGTATCTGTTAAAACAGGAACACTATCACCGCTAATCTCTTCTACTGTAATGTCCACACTCACACTCTTATCTTGAATGGACAATATCATTTGACAATTTCCTGCCTGTGACCACCAATTCCCTTCCTCATTTTCATTCCTGATCTCAATCTGCAATGTGTTGCCAAACGGATCTACCCATTCCTCATAGCCGATGTCTTCGTATGACATTATGTATGTGCTGTCATCCTCGTATGTAAGTTCTAATTCCAGGCCATCCAGAAAATACCCCCTATCCAGACGTTCAATATAACTTTTTTTAACGGGCTCCTGTATCATAGTTAGATTTTTGATATTAGGAATCTCATTGATTTTTCCGGTAAATTCATCAAAACTGCTGCTTTGAAACCCAATATAATAGGTATCTCCTGCTTCTAATTCAACAGGCGTTTTTATATCGTAAGTATCGATCACACATTCAAATGCTTGGTCATATACATATAAATGTAGCCATGATGATGCACTCAAGTTATATTTCCCACTTTTTTCAGGAATAAATTTTTTCCAAACAGTTTTAGATGGAACCGTTGAAAAAAAGAATTCCTCATCCACATTGATAGCAGTAACCGCCTCATCAACAGGCAGCACGCGTAATCTGACTGGTTCCTCTGCTGCTATTTCCTCTACAAAAACATTAATGCTATACTCTCCCGGCTCAGAAATAATTTCCCACCACGCATAATTTCCGAAATCATATGATAAATAGCTTCCGTATTTATCATAATAAATATACTCGCCATCTTCTGCATACCCCAACACGGTTTTTTCACCATTATCATAGGTTGCCTGTACACGTAATCCATCTGAAAACCAACTGGCATCCAGATACTGTACATATTCTAAGGTATACGGCTGGTTAATTATCTCAACCTTTTCCACACTGGCACTTTTCCAGGCTGATGCATCATATTCCTGCCCCTCCTCATATTCCCAATTTTTGAAGATAAATATATATGTTGTATCAGCTTTCAGATGCCATCTGGTACTTTTTCTCCAATCATTATCTATATATTCACCTGTCTCTGTATAAACATCTATCTGCTGATTTTCAATATTGTTCTCGACTACATAGGTTCCTGCCTCTTTGATTTTTAAAATAGCTGGTGCAAACCAGTCCCCTTCTGTATTTTGCTCAAATTCCAGCGCTGTTTTCAAATCAGTCAGCGAAGAAATATTTTCCTCCGATACAGCTTTTGTCCGGATAGGAACCGTTGTCACAGCATCCTCCAGGCGCAGAGTAATTTCATATTCTCCAGGCGTCTGCAGCCATTCATATTCCCACTTCCAGTCCAATATGTTGCCATAACTGTCTTGGATCGTCCATATATCCTGTGTATCCAAAACCTCCGTATGACCATCACTGTATGAGGCAAGAAGTTCTATCCCTTTAATGCTAACACTGTTATCCAGCGCACTGTTACAGTAATAGCTCAGCCTATACGGCATCCTTGTTATACTTAGGGATGTAACAGAAACTTCACTGTTACTATCTGCCTCCTGGCTTTCAGGCATAACATTATTTTGCATGTTATTATCTTCCTGTATTTGCTGTTGTGATTCTTTTTGTTCTTGTTTTTCTTCTGTAACCGCTTCTCCTTCCTCTGCCGTATTCCGGACCTTGGCATCATCCATATTCGGATTGTTTGTCCGTATAATTCCTTGCTCTTCCTGAGACGCCAATACATCCATAGGCAGATATGTAACTGTCATCAAAATAACAAGTATCCATGCCATAGCTTTTTGAAATCTTTTTCTCATTTTTCTTTTCTCCTTTCAGTCCTCTTTTATTTTCTAACTATTCCCCCTTATCAAACCTCCTTTTTAACAAGTGCCCATAATACAATAATTTAAAAACTTTTAATTATAGTTTATCATCAATTCAAAGACTTTTCTACCATAAAACGCTTAATAGCTGTAACTAATTACCGCTTTCCTAAAATAGTTTTCTGTAAACTGCAATTCTCGTACTTTACTTTTAACGTCTTCTAATATTGAATTAGAGAATCAGAAAGCAGCAACAAACTTTCAAATGAAATCAAACGAATATCTTGACTTAAACTTTGAAATTATATACTATTAAAGAACAAGATAAACTGTCCCCCCAATAAATTATCAGGAGGCATTCATGAACTACATTAAAGCACTATTTCTTATTCTCATTTTCACTTTATCAATATATTTTTTAGGGATTTTAGGTAGAAAAAAAAGTGATGGATTTAATTTGGCAGAGATTTTATTACACGGACTGCTGAGATTATTTGCTAGTTTTGAAGCGATTATTCTTCCTTTCATTTTTCTACGGGCCAGATTTTCATACTTTTTTTATTTTTATTGCTCTGTACTAATAGCTATACTTATTTTTTCTATATTTAAATACGCCAAATACAGCTATAAATATCTTGGAAAGGAAATTTGCAAATTTATTTCCACATTAGATCTTCCTATGATAGCTGCCATTATTATGATCTTATTTCAGATGTTTATGCTTGCTTTCTATATGCACCTTGACGCTGACGATGCTATGTACGTTGCTACTGCTGCTACAACTTTGAACACTGATACCATGTATCAATATGCCGCAGATACCGGAATCCTTTTAAATAACATGCCATCACGATATGTATTATCTCCTTTTCCTATTTTTACGGCATTTTTAGGTAAACTGTTTTTTATCCACCCTACTATTATAGCTCATACTATTTTAGCTCCTCTTATGACAGGCTTTGCTTATCTGGTATATTATCTAGTCGGGTCTCATATTTTCAAAAAGAAAAAGGGCAGGATTGGTATCTTTTTATTGGTTTTATGTACCTTTCAAATTTGGGGATATTTTACAGTTTACTCCTCATCCACCTTTATTTTAATCCGGTCCTGGCAGGGAAAAGCTGTACTTGCGGGAGTCCTCATACCCGCTGCTGTATACTTATTGATGAAAGAATGCCAGACAAAAGCACCAAATAAATGGCCGCTAAGTTCTTCATTATCTTTAGTTTTAGCAGCAAGCCTGGTTTCCTCTATGGGTATTATGTTGATTCCCACACTTCTGGGTTTATCTGCTATTTTATTTTGTATCTATAATAAATCTTTTGAACCATTGATTAAATGTATAATCAGTTGTTCACCTGCTATTTGTTTAATGGTGTTATATTTATTAATGAAATTTGGGGGATTTAGCCCATGAGTGAGATTATAGAAATAACAGAAAAAATGCTTTGGCTATATACTGGTGATTGCTGGTATTTTCTTATTTTTTTAGTATGCGCAGGATATTTAATTTCCAAAAATAGAAACCATCCTGAAATAAGATTTTTAAACCATTATATGATAGGGATAGGTTTTATTTATATCTGTCCTGTCACAGCTAAAATCATCATGGATTATTGTATAGGAAAATCTGTGTACTGGAGAATGTTTTGGCTTCTGCCAATGGCAATGGTTGTAGCACTTTCCGTAACTTTTATTGCCTCAGAAATAAACAACAAAGTGCATAAAAATTTGTTTGTCTTAATGGTTGTTCTGCTTCTGATTTTCAGTGGTAATTTTATGTACAACAAGGATGTATTTTCCAAAAGTGTGAACGCTTATAAACTTCCTGAAGATATCTTTCCAGTGTGTGATATGATAGAAGACCATGCGGAAAATAAAAGGATAACAGCTGTTTTTCCCACCGAATTTTTACCATATGTCAGGCAATATGATGCAAATATCTATCTTCCTTATGGAAGGTGGGTTGAAACAGAAACCAGTTCATCCAGCGATGCTCGAAAATTATTTAACGTAATGAATCAGACAGATAAGTCAGCAGAAGAGCTGGCACAGCTGGCAAAACAAAATGGATGCCAATATATAGTGGTCAGTAAAAATGATGCAGTTAATAACACTCTTTCAGATGGTGACTTCAAAGCTGTTGCCGATTCTGGAAATTATATTATTTATTACGATACTGCCAGTTAATATAATCCTGTAAGTGATTAGTGAAAAGGTCACTCTAAACGAATGGAAATATTTACGCACATTGAGCAAAATCCCTTTCAAAAGCCATTACATCAGGATTCTAATCTCTGATGTAATGGCTGGACTGCAATTCTCTCCATTGGCTAGATGCATTGCATAAATCAAGTAATTCTATAAGTTTTCCAAAGAATTGAGTATAACTTTCATCATGCAAGTTTATTACTATAATTCTTCACTTACCAAGTGTAAAGCTGCCTCAATCACTTTGTCCATATCATAATATTTGTACTGTCCAAGTCTGCCGCCAAATATAATATTCTTTTCTTGCTCAGCCAACTCTTTATATCTGGAATAGAGATGTGTATTCTTTTCATCATTTACTGGATAATACGGCTCCATACCTGGCGTCCATTCAGTTGAGTACTCCCTGGATATTACAGTTTTTTCCTGATTTCCAAACTCAAAATGCTTATGCTCAATAATTCTGGTATATGGAACTTCATAGTCTGTATAATTTACCACAGCATTTCCCTGGTAATTATCACATTCCAAAATTTCTGTTTCAAAGCGTACCGTGCGATATTCCAAAGTTCCTAATTTATACCCAAAAAATTCATCAATCATTCCTGTAAATACTGTTTTACGCGCAATATTAGGATTTATTTTAATAAAATCATAGTAATCCGTGTTTAATGATACATCGACACCATCCAGCAATTTCTCAACAATTTTAGTATACCCTCCAATAGGAATGCCCTGATATCTATCATTAAAATAATTATTATTAAAAGTAAATCTGAAAGGCAGTCTTTTGATAATAAACGACGGCAAATCTGTACAAGGTCTACCCCATTGTTTTTGTGTGTACCCTTTAATTAACTTTTCATAGACATCTTTGCCTGCTAAAGATAGCGCTTGTTCTTCCAGATTTTTAGGCTCTCCAATTTTATACTCCGACCTTTGCTTTTCTATTATTTCTTTTGCTTCAGCCGGTGTCTTTATACCCCACATTTTACTGAACGTGTTCATATTGAATGGCAGATTATATAACTCATCTTTATATATTGCTACCGGTGAATTAATATAATTATTAAATTCTGCAAACTGATTTATATAATCCCATACGTCTTTGTTACTGGTATGAAAAATATGAGCACCATATTTATGCACATTGATTCCCTCTATCTTTTCGCAGTATACATTCCCAGCTATATGGTCGCTCTTATCAATCACTAAACATTTCTTACCTACCTTATGGGCCTCATGCGCAAATACGGCACCAAAAAGACCTGAACCCACTATTAAATAATCATATATCATTTTTTTCTTCCTTTATATTTATTTTTTATTCTTGCTCTATAATACAACAAAATCGATTTAACCAAACGAAGGGGATACAAATGTTCATTCTCATTGATAACAGACTGTTCTGCTGTCCCATTACAAAGAGCCTCCTCCAGCCATTTCATAGATGCCTCTCTTTCCCTATTAAGAACTTGATTTATTGCTTGATAGTCGATTTTATTTGTATCATCAAATTCTTTTACTTTATTCGGATTACGAAAATATCTATCAAACAGATCGAACGTCTTCATCAAGGATTCAAATCTATCAGAACCTCTACCTGGATTTGCAAATGAAATAAATTGTTTTTCAAATAATACTGCCATACACGTTCCATGAAAAGAATCTGTAACAATAAAATCAGAATTCTTCAAATAAAAAACCCAATCATATTCATTGAGATCACTTACAACAAATTCTTGTAATCCCATTTTCTCCTGATTACCTTTAAACAAATGGGGCCATCCATCTAACATAATCACTAATTCTTTCCCCATCTTATCTGCCAAATACAGTAATGCATCCTTTTTCTGTGGGGTGGGATCTAAAATATAAGCTGCTATATAATTGGTTTTTATCTTACGTTTTGATTCGTCGGCAAGTGCTCCTAAACACGATGAATCACAAAGAAGAACCGGATCCAATGTATGTGCAGCATTAATTCCAAATAACTTACTGCACATTTTCACATTCATTTCCTCTCTTACTGAGACATAATTCATATTACGCATACATATCAATGCTTTCCAAGCATAATTCCACGGTGCCAGGAAACGGCTGGAACCAAATGAAGTCGCATATGCTATCTTCTTTTTTTCTTTTGTCACAAAATCCAGAAAATAACTATGCCCAAATATTTTTGTTATCCCATAATTCCATAATTGATCTGAACCTAAAAGAAATGTGTCACAAATCTCGTTTAACTTATATATCTCTTTGATATTATAAGATTCACTGACATTATAATGCATTCTAGCAAATTTCAAAGACTCCCGACGTTCCATGCCTTTTTCATCATATGCTGTAATCCAGGGACGGTGTACCATTAATACACTCTTACCCAGATTCGTTACAACAGAATATAAAGAATAGTACGTTGCAACACTTCCATAATTACATCCATACCATACACCTAAAATAGCAACATCATATTTTTCTTGCATGTTCATCTCCTACAAACGTTTTAGATACTTATTATATAGTCTGTTGTTTTTTAGCAGCGGATAGAACTTCTCTTTAATTGCCGGTGGCATTTTATGCTTTATAAATCTAACTGTCTTCTTGGTTCCTCTTTTTAATAAAGATCCTTTACCTTTCCCTTGTTTAATCTTCTTTTTTAATATGCACTGCAGATTCCTTAAATACTCTTTTTTTTGTTCTGTTATTATAATAAAGTCTTCATTCAACATATCCAACACTGCAAATGCATTACTTATTTCATTGAATTTGCAACAATGATCTTCTATTTTTAATTTCTTTACATATTCCTGTAATTCTTTATTGATATTATCTTGTATTACTAAATATTTCTTTTTAAATATTATAGAAAAATCAATACCATCCTTTAAATCAGTAAAAATACCTTTCGCATACTTTATATATTTCAACCATTCCTCAACAGACATATCATTAGACAGATTAAGAAGTTCACAATGATTATTCGAAGCATATTTATCAAATTCTTCTTGTATTTCCCAATTGTTGTCAGATAAATAGTACACATAATAATCTTTACATTTTAATTCATCCACTTTATTTATGAGTTCATTAAATATAGATACATCAGCAAGCAAAACAGGAGATAATCCACAATACTTTTTAGAGAATAAATCGATGTCTAAAACTCCATTCATATTGTTCATAAAATTATACTGCGAATTATTTTTTCTATCGGCAAGAATAAAACCACCACATGTTTTATCCAATAAATTTAACTTCTCCAGACTTTCATGGTTACTGACCATAGGATAATAACGATTAGAAAATTCTGTAAGTCTATATTTAAGAGGTGTTATTTTTCTTTCTAATTCTCTAGGACGCTTAACCATTAGTATAGAATAACCCATGTTACTTACTATCTGATAAAGAGCATAATATGACAAAATCTCACCAAATGAATCTGCGTTCATTCCCAGAATCCCAAAATCAAACTCATTTCTTTCACAACATTCCACTGCTTTCTGAAAAGAACATTTTTTTAACAAACGATGAAAACGATATCGCCTTGGATTATTTCTGAAAGGCCTGGCATAGGGTTGCCCATGCGTTAAAATATACTCACGATCTATTGACTCTAATAAACGCAATTTATTTCTTATTTCTGCCAACATGCAACTACCCTTTTGACTATTTACTGACACAATGGAAGTTCCTTTTCCATCTGTAAAAGCGGGATTATATTTGGCAACTCCCCAAAAATCTCCCAAAGTAAAATCTCCCTGTCTAGGCAATTGTGCATAATTGCAAACCTGACAATGTGGACGAACCGATAAACATGGTAAAAAGGCCCTATAAAACAGATCTTCTGAACGTAATTTTCTATACACATCTCCATTGCTATATTTAACGGTCATCTCTGTCGACCATCCAAAGTAATCTTTATCTCTAAAACCAACACTCTTTATTTTTTTCTTTCCATGCACCTCATCCAAATATTTTTCAAATGCTTTAGGAGATGGACCGCCATGGCATAATAAATCTATTGTAAACAAATTTTCATAATCTTTTCCAAGATAGCTCTTTAACCCTGCCACCTGGCATGGGCATCCTACATATAGTGCAGGCTGTCCATTATTAAGCACTTTTTTTATTTCCAAATATGTCTTTTTCGTATTACTTTGTATATACTTAGATCCCCTTAGATCGGACATCTCTTCTTGCGAATAAATTACTTTTTGTTCTAATCTGAAGTCCTCATCAAAAGCTGCTCCACAAATCGCTCCTCCCTGCTTTAAAATTTCTTCTGCCACAAGAGAAAAAATCCCCCCTGAAGAACTTTTTTCCCTTATTTCATCATTTCCATATGCAGCATAACATGCTGGCTCTAAATTATTATCATAAACAGGAGATATAGAAGGGCATGCTTTCATACACTTTTTGCAATGGATACACTTTTCCTCATTAATTTTCGGGTACAAAAATCCTTCATCATCATATACCATGTCAATTGCTTCAACTGGACAGACATTATAACATGCACCGCACCCACAACATTCTTTTTTTGAAACACATGAAATATTCTGTATCTCCTTTTTTTCAAGACTTAATGCCTCTTTAAGCCATTTTTTTGAACGTGTGCATTCCATTTCAAGTATTTTTTCTATCTGTTTATAATCGATGTCGATAGATAACAAATCACTTTTCTGAATCTGAATTGGATCATAAATCAGCCGCTCCCTAATTCTAAATAAGTCAACCAATGATTCAAATCTTGAAATGCCTCGTCTTCTATTTGCTATGCAAATAAATGTTTTTTTAAATATTAATGAAAAACTGGCCCCGTGGCAGGAATCCGTAATAACAAACTCAGCGTTTCTAAAATACCACAACCAATCCAAAGCATTTAAATTTTCAACTATATTAGGTAAATTTATTATCTCTTTATTTTTTTTAAAATCGCCTCTACCGTCCAATAAGACTATTAACTTTAAATTTTTCTTTTGAGCTGCATACAATAAACTCTCTCTGATCTCAGGTGTTGGATCCAAGATATAAGCCAACAAATATCTATCATTTTCTTTTACATTTGCCTCTTCAAGAATAGTCTCGTACTCTTTTGCGCCCACTAAAAAAACCGGATCCAAAACTTGTACTGCTTCGACTCCAAACTCATTTTTTAAGACCTGTACTGCATCATATTCACGTACAGAAATTGCATCAAAACGATGAAACAATCGTGTCACTTCAGAAATTGCTTCTGGAGGAGTGAAAGAAACTGCATGCCCGAATGATGACGCGTAAGAAATCTTCCTTTTATCATCCTGTACAAAATCAAAATAATGGTTAAATCCAAGGTTTTTCGCAATACCATAATTCCATACTTGATCACACCCCATTAAGAATGTATCGCAATACTGATTGAGCAGTCTCATATCAGTAGAATCCAATGATGGTGCAATTGCATCATAGTATTTTTCAGCAAACACTCTGGAATGGGAACCAGGTGCTAACTCTGCATCATTTTCTATAATACGAGCTTTGTCAATCATCAAAATTGAATAACCTAATTCTTTAACAACTTTATATAAAGCATAATAGGTTAACGTACTACCATAATTTTCGCCGTACCATACCCCAGATATTGCGACATCATAACGCTTTCCTTTTAAAGCCGACAATTCCTCTCTGAATTCCATTTGTCTCTCCTTTCTCAGATACCGAGATACTTTTTCCAGAATTCTAAGCTAACTAGTTCCTTATATCTTTCTCTATAGCTTTTTGCTGCTTCTTCATATTTTTGATCAATTAATTTTAGCGCGTAATCCAGTTTGTGTTTACACTCCCGTAACTGCTTACGGTCCCGTTCCAGATATATACCTTTGCCGAAACTGTCCACAACTATCGTCTTATCTCTACGGTATAAACGATGTACACTTCCATATGGGGCTGTTACGACTATCTTTTCAGATTTTGCCGGAAAAAAATATCCATTAGCGGTAATTTTGTGGAAATATCTAACGGGCAGAACAGGATTGTAATAACCTTTCTCCTCTTTTTTAGAGTCCTCTTCTGTAAAACCATAATGGCCAATATAGTCTTCTACCGGTAATGCTTTATAATTCATTGCAATTAATTCTTTATGCAATGCTATTGCATCTGTCTGTCGAAGCCAGTCAATTCCTTCACAAAAATCTTCTACTGCTTTAATATTATAATCAACATATTTGTACCGATATTTTGCAATATTTCTCCAAACCCATTTAGTCAAAAATTTCTTAAACTCCTCCTTCGTATATTCCGGACATTGAATCGCATTAGTGATGCAATGGTTTCTGATATCATAATACTCCAATACTCCTGGCATTTTTCCAGCAAATGCTTCATGCCAAATACATATTTGATTCATATAAATGAATCTTTTTCGCCCAGTTCTAAGTCCATATTCTATATCATCTCTATGAATAAAAATAGGCAACGGCAAATTATCATCCCCAATTTCACTTAACGGGATACAGCAATACCACCATCCCTGATATTCAATATCTTCATCTTCAATCTCACTCTTGATTACTTTTTCTGCATACCTCATATCCCAACCATTTTTTAATGCTTTAATATTACCAGAATTCCACTTGGCTCCGACTTCGTATTGAATAAATGGTGCATCTAAAACCAATAATTTTCCGCCAACTGTATAGTTAAAATATTCTTGTTTCAGATAAGACAGTAAATTATATGTTACTTCAATAGCTGCTGAACTTATAGTTGCATCATCATCCATGATCAATACATGTGTATATCCTTCTTGCTGCCACCTTTTTTTGGTTTCTATAATACCGCGTGTAAATCCACCAACACCTCCTAGATTAGCATTTTCATTTACAGTGATATGTTCTTGTGTATCCACTACACCTTCCAATGATGAACCATTATCAGAAATATGAATCCAAATTTTATTATAACACGGTGATAAATCATTATTTAAAATATCCCTTTTCAAAATCTCCATATTCCGTGCTACATATTTTTCTCGTTTAAAGGTACAAATATCTATAGCCAATTTTACCTCTTGTGTTGCTGTGCATTTTTCAGTGCCATAATATCCAGAAAATAATTTTGAATTTTCTTCCAAAGCTTCTAATTTAGCATAAAAAATGCCTTTATCTTTTAACCTGCCAAAGTCCAGCTTTATCACTTCTCTGTCTTTTAATTTTATTACGGATGACGATATTATCTTTTCTTTAATGTCTTTACATTCATAAATTGCATGTATTAAAGAAACTTTAAACTTACCTTGTAAAACCAGACTTAAATATACATTCTTTACGACTGTATATTTATCCCATTTACCTGTAGAAAAACTATTTTGGAAGGTATCTAATGACAAAATCCCATTTTTATGAAAACCTACTCCTTCTATACCTTTTCCTAAAAATGAGGCCCCCTCCATTCTCCCATATAAAGATCTTGTTGACATTTTATTCTCTTTAATTTTTTCTTCAGAATCAAACATCTCCATTAAAATATCTTCTTTAGCAATGTCTCTTAATATTAACTTTTGTAATTTCATATTTATATCCATTCCTTTCGCTTCGCTAAGGCACAAAACGTAATGAAAATGTTTACCTGCGCCTATTTTTCGTTATAATTCTTTTTTGTAGGAAACTCGGTATACTACAAATCACGGGGAGGTGAGTGGGCTGTCCGGCTTGCCGGATGACAGTATATTTATATGTGTAGACTGTCTTTTCAGGCACAATTAATGTGATACCAATCACGAAATCTGTTGTGGTATTGATGTCCACAAGACTTTTGTAGTCGCCTGTATTGCCTCTACTGACAAGCAGGGCATTACTTCTTACGAGAGCCACCGTTTTTCGACCTACACGAAAGGTCTGAAAGATTTGTTACAATGGCTACTCGATCGCAATTGCAAAGAAGTCTGCATGGAATCTACTGGTAAATATTGGACCCTGATTTATAACATTCTTGAAAAAGAATGTTCGATCGTCCTTGCTCATCCGAAATATGTTAAGGCTATCCGTGGAAAGAAAACTGACAAGAAAGATGCCAAATGGATTACTGACCTGTTTAAGCATGAACTTGTTGCCGGTAGCTTTATGCCTCCTGCTGACATCCGCAATATTCAATCTTAATCCTCCAATGTTAATCCTTGCGCTTCCATATATTTTTCACATACTTCTTTTACTTCACCCTTCATGATCATATTCCCTTTTTCAATCCATAAAGCATGGGTACAAAGTTTCATAACGGACTTAATATTATGGGAAACATATAATAATGTTGTATTGGATGTCAACATTTCCTGCATACGTGCATTACATTTTTTCTTAAATTTCGCATCTCCAACAGATAATACTTCATCAACAATTAAAATATCTGGATTTACGACTGTAGCTACCGAAAAACCAAGCCTAGCCTTCATACCGGAAGAATAATTTTTAATTGGTGAATCTAGAAAATCTGCAATTTCTGCAAAGTCAACAATCTGCTGAAAATGTTCCTGCATAAATTTCTTTGAATACCCCAGAACTGCACCATTTAAATATATATTTTCACGTGCTGTTAAATTCGCATCAAATCCAGCCCCAAGTTCTATTAGAGGTGCTATTGAGCCATATGTGGTTATCGTTCCCTTATATGGTTTCATAATGCCTGAAATAGCCTTTAACAGCGTACTCTTACCTGAACCGTTTGTTCCAATCAATCCCCACGCTTCACCATTCATCACTTTAAATGAAACATCTTTTACTGCCAGGAATTCCTGAAACATTAATTCCCGCTTAACTAATTTTATTGCATAATCTTTCAGATTATCTATCTTTTGAGTGGATTTGTTAAATCGTATTGTAACATGTTCAACATCAATTCTGCATTTTTTATTCATTTTATTCACCATTTTAAATATATAATATAAATTTATCCTGTGTTTTCTTAAAAGTGACCAGGCCAATAAATAGGGATACTAAAGCAATAACCCAGCCGCCAACAAATATTCGCATATCTGGAAAACACCCTTCATAAATAAAACATCTGAATTGTTTGACATAGTAATAGGCCGGATTCAAATATTCTATAATAAAACGCACTTTTCCACTCATTTGCTCAACTGAATAAAAGATTGGTGTTGCATACATCCATGCTGTAGTAAACGCCTTGTAAATGTATTGAATATCTCTAAAAAATATATTTGCCTGTGCAAGGAAAAAGCCAATTCCACTGCAAAAAATATATAATTGGATAATTACTAATGGGAATAACAAGAAATACCATGTAAATGGTATACCGGTAAAAATCATAACAATCAGCAGCGCGCCCATAGAAAAAACCATATTCACGGCCCCACTGGTCACTTTAGACAACGTAAATATGTATTTAGGTACATATACCTTTTTGATAAGTGATGAATTTCCTAATATAGAACGCATTGCATCATTTGTGGAACCAGTAATGAATTCAAACACTGTTCTTCCCGCAATCAAGTATACAGGATAGTATGGAATAGAATCCCCTCTATTAAATAAATTTGAAAAAACCACAACCATAACCATCATAACCAGCAACGGATTTAATATACTCCATAAATATCCAAGGAAACTCCTCCTATATTTCAACTTTAAATCCCTGACCACTAATTGTTTCATTAATTCTGTATATTTGTAAAATGTTTTAATTCTGATTTTTGTCTTATTTACCATTTCACTTGCTTACCCTTTCCTTCAAGTAATATAAAAGCCTTGCTATCGGATATATACAATAATCTGTCCTTCTCAAAAGCCATATTGCTTGATTATTTACAGCGTAATAAACAGCAGGATATTTATTTTTTACCGAAATATCCAGCTTTTTTATATTAACCTTTATCCCTCTGTCATATGAATAACACAAATATATTTTTATTCTGCTAACTACCATTCTGGCTAATACATGCTCCATGTATTTTTTCTTATTAACATCCATATTTGTCTGCTGCTCGTAAAATTTGAATAGACGTTTTATAACACGATCATAATTTTCTGAATTTCTTCTTAGTTTTTCTATACTCATACTTTGATTTGCATTTCCCACACGATACATATATACAAAATCACTTATAAAAGTAATTGTTTCCACATATGGCAGAGGAAACAAAACAAACTCCATATCAACATAAAAACAGTGTTCATCAATTTTCGGAATTTTTCTAAGAATATCTGTTTTTATAGTATAACCATGCATTTTCAAAAAATAATTTTCTTCTATATTATCTATCCTATACTCATGATGATATTTAACATGATCGAAGGGTTTTGAGAACTCAACACTTCTTTTACCGCTATTGTCATCGACCCAATAGTAATTAGAATAGATAATATCCGAGTCACTCTTAATAAGTGTCTGCATCAATTGAATAAAGCTCCTCTCATCAACCCAATCGTCACTATCAACCACTTTAAAATAACGCCCTGTGGCCTCTTTTATGCCTCTGTTAATCGCAGAACCATGTCCACCATTTTCTTTTTTAATCAACTGAAAAACATCAGGATAATTCTTCACAAATTTTTCAGCGATTTGTGCTGAATGATCAGGAGAGCCATCATCAATTATCAAAACCTCCAGTTTATCCATCATATCATTAATAATAAAAGATTCCAGACACTTTGATAAATACTTCTCAACATTATATACTGGTACTGTAACAGTTAATATTTTATCCATCTATTTAATCCTTCCGAAACAATATTTCCAAATACCATGAAACGTATAACTAATAAAACAAAGTATAGATTTTATATACCCAAAACCCATATAACGATATACCTTAAAAGTCATTCTTGCAGAATGAAATTTATCTCCTGACTTTCCTTTGTTGCTTATTCTATATTTTAATAATGGTTCATTTATGCCGTAAGCCATATTATACTTTTTTAGAATTCTCAGCCACATAATATAATCCTCATGACTCTCCTCATAACACATTGGGAATTCTCTCGCAACCTGAGTTTTTATTAACACAGATGAACAATTTATACAATTATGTTTTAAAAGATCTGTATAAATAATTTTTTCTTTGACAGGTATTGTACGGCCTGTAGGCCTTCCCTCTCCTGTGATCAGTTCTCTTGCTGTGCAGCATAATACCGCATTACTATTTTGTATTACCTTTAATTGTTTTTCCAATTTATCAGGTTCCCAATAATCATCCCCATCCAGAAAAGCAATATATTCACCTGATGCCATAGACATCCCTCTGTTTCGGGATTGTGCTGCCCCCATATTTACCCGGTTTTTAACATAGAAAAGCACAGGACTATCTCTGTATTTCTCCATTACTTCATCTAAATTATCCCTGGAACAATCATCAATTACAATGATTTCCAGGGATACTCTCTGACAAAGTACAGAGTCTATTGCTTGTGAAATATATCCTGCACAGTTATATGCTGGTATGATAACAGATATCAGCGGCTTTTTCATTTTTTCTTCCTTTATTTATCAGGGGTATCCTGACCGATTTTTTTTAAATTTTCCTTGGTTGCAGCAGTCATCTGCCAGGGTTCTACCCCCTCCGTGTTCTCTTTCTGAAAAAGTATTTTAAATGTTAAGAGCATCAGTTTAATATCCAACCAGAAAGTATAATTTTCTATATAAGTTAAATCTAATTTTAGTTTATCATAAGGGGTGGTATTATATTTTCCATATACCTGTGCAAAACCAGTCAGCCCGGCTTTTACTTTTAAGCGATAACCAAATTCAGGTATGATCTCAGCATACTTTTCAGCGATATGTGGACACTCAGGCCTTGGACCAACAAAAGACATATCTCCCTTTAAAATATTAAACACCTGAGGTATTTCGTCAAAATGTATGTTTCTCAAAACTTTTCCTACTGGTGTAACTCTTTCGTCGTTTTTGCGCGTCAACTGTGTTCCTTGATTCTCTGAATTTACACGCATACTTCTAAATTTTAAGACATTAAATTCCCTTCCATTCTGTGTCAAACGCTTTTGCTTGTATAATATTGGCCCCTTATCATAAGCTTTAATCATAAAAGCTATAATAAGCATAATAGGAGACGCTATAATTATAAATAAAAGTGAACCTATAAGGTCGAAAGCACGTTTCAATATTTTTTGTTCGGCTGTTAGTCCTCCGTTCCTAAACAACAATAAAGAAGTATCAAATAAATGAATGCTTTCTGCGCTCATAATCATAATATCAGACAATTTCGGCACACTATAACAACGAATATTCTTTTCAAAACAGTACTTTAGTAATAAATTACGCTTTTTAGAAGGAATATCCGCTAAAATAACCGAGTGATAAGCTTCTATTTTCTTTTTAATTTCTTCTATTTCTATTGATATAGAAACAGTTTCACAAATATTATACTTATCTTTTCTGGCAGCTATTTTACTAATTAAAGAGTCTGGACTATATTCTCCATATACCAACAACATTTGACGCGGTGGATATATCTTTGTGTATATCCACCTCATAAATATCACCCAGACAATGACAATACATAAGTCAACTCCTGTCATCTTTATAATGGGCTTTAAATTTTCTGTAAATTTCCATCGTCCAATCAAGCATAGTTGTAAATAAGTAATCCCATTCACAAACAAAACTGACAAAATCTGTGAATACAATACATCAAAGACTCTAAGATAACCGACTTTAAAGCCGCCATAAATTTTATAAAAGAAAAATAGCATTAATGCATATTGGCCTACTACAACATAATTTCCTCTATACCAAAATGTAATCCTTATAACACCTGAATGTGCATAGAAATGAAACCATACATAGGCAAATACACCAGTTTGAGCAATCAAAATAAATGCAGATGCTAAAAACATAATAATTCTTTTATATTGTTCTCTGCGTTCCATTTTTTTACCTTTCGTGTTTTATTGATACCGCTTTAACAATCTGTATTATATCATTATGAAATATATGTGTCAATCAATCCGATTATAGGAATCTTTTAATAATGCCATTATATAATTCTATCTGCACTTTACATGTATTTATTATAGATGTCCTAACCTCCTTATCTTTATTCTTCCTCGAAATCTCAAACCCATTTTTAATCCCCGCAACATACTCCCTTCCAAACCCCTTACACGCAAAAAATACCGCCTTCACCCCAAATCCTACTGCAAACAGTGGAAAATTCAGTACAATCTGCCAAAGCGGCATGTTTTTATATATCATATATACATTATTCCTGGAAGAGTATCTGACCTTAAAAAGATTGTATCTGGAACCGCTGGTTCCGCTTCCCACATGGTATACACGAGCCGCAGGACAAAACCAGTTTTCATATCCATATAGCCTGGCCCGGTATCCAATATCCAAGTCCTCCAGATAGGCAAAATGCTCCTCATCAAAGCATCCGATCTCGTTTAATATACTTTTTCTATAGATAGCTGCCCCTGCACAGGAAGCAAATATTTTTTTCCTCTTATTATAATTTTCTTCCGGCTTACCTTTGCCATCAGCAAAAGCCCACCCTAGAGCACAATAATAATTTCCGGCATCATCTATTTTACTTTTATCATGCATCTGCAGCATCTTCGCCTGACATGAAAAAATAGCAGGACTTCTTTTTATATCCCGAACCAAAGCCTGAATAAACCCCTTCTGAACGATGGTATCATTATTCAAAAGCAATATATACTTTGCCTGCGAGGTGCGGATTCCCACATTGACGGCTCCGCAGAATCCGGTATTCTCCTCCAGTGCAATAAGCCTCACCTGGGGATAATTCCGGCCGAGATACTGAACGCTGCCGTCTTTTGACCCATTATCCACCACCACAATTTCAAAAGAAGGAAAATCCTGCCTAAGCAGTGCATCCAGACAGTCTTTAAGATATTTTTTCCCATTAAAATTAGGGATAATTACTGATACTTCATACATGTTTTCCGGAAACCTTTCCGACACAGCATTCGGTTAAATCTGTGTCCTGAGATTTTATTCATTTGGCCGCAGGGAATAGTTCCACTTGGTAAGGGAAAGATTTTTATTATAGTAGGGATCACCTTCTTTTAAAAGTGTTTCCCACCTGCAGCGCATGAACTCAATTTCACTTTGAAATCTGCGCACTTTCTCCTTGTTGTCCTCTGTTCCACGGCTCTTTGATTCGTAATGATACAGTTCTGCAAAGGGATCATATACAACCAAGTATCCCTTCCGGCGTACGCGGAGACAAAAATCCACATCATTAAATGCAACGGTCAGTTTCTCCTCAAATCCACTGACTTCAAAAAACACCTTCCGTTTCACCATCATACAGGCAGCTGTAACTGCGCTTAAATCCTGCTGCAGGGAAGCCTTGTGCAGATAACCGGAACGCTCTCCAGGCATATTAACAAACATATGCCCCGCAATTCCACCAATACCGATTATCGTACCTGCATGCTGGATGGTTCCGTCCGGATAATATAATTTTGCTCCCACAATTCCGGTATCCGGTCTCTGACAGTGTCCAAGCATTTCTTCTATCCAACTAGGCGAGATCACTTCCATGTCATTATTTAAAAATAGAAGATATTCGCCCTTTGCTTTTTTTGCCGCATAATTATTAATGGCAGAGTAATTAAATGGTTTATCCCATTTTAACAGACGTATCTTGTCCTCCCTGCTCAGCTCACGGTAATAAGAAAAAATTTCCTCTGTCTCACTATTATTTTCCACAATAAGAATCTCAAAATTCTGATATGTTGATTTCTTAAAAATAGAATCAATACACTTTTTCAGAACTTCTTTTTCGTCTTTATTAGGTATGATAATGGAAACCAAAGGGGACTCCTGCACCTGATATTCCACACGATAAAAGCCATAATCTTTTGTATGGCTCACCTTTCCGCACAGACCGCTGCGCTTCAAATTGCCTTCAATAGCCCGTTTTCCTGCTTCAAAGGCGTACATTTTGCTGGCCGGATTATCCGCGGTGGAAGCCTGATGGGTCCGCCAGTGATATAATATTTCCGGTATATGATGTATTTTTTCAGCATTCTCAACACATCGGAATATAAAATCATAATCTTGCGCACCATCAAATTCACTGCGGAAACCACCTGTCTTCTCCATAATCCCGCGTTTCACTACAAACAAATGACAAATATAATTATTCGCCCGAAGCAGATCCAGGTTAAAATCCGGTTTTAGATGGGGCTGAAAATGCTCTGACAAGTCTGCCCTCACCTTATCTTCATCTGTATAAATCACATCAATATCCCGTTCTTTTTCCAAAGCTGACGCGATTTCATACAAAGCATTGGGTGCAAGAAGATCGTCATGGTCCAGAAGTCCAATGTAATCCCCGGTCGCCATGGCAAAAGCGGCATTTGTATTTTCTGCAATCCCCAGATTATCGTCCAATTTTTCCCACATGATCCTGCTGTCAAAAGAGGAATATTCTTTCAGGGTAAATTCCATGGATGCATCTTCAGGACTGGCATTGGCTATACACAGCTCCCAGTTGCCGTAGGTCTGCGCTCTCAAAGAGTCCATCATTTCCCGCAAAAATTTTTCAGGTGTTTTATATGCCGGTACCACAATGCTGATTTTAGGGCTATATTTCCATGTCCTTTTCCGCTGCTTATCTAAAATCTCTTCTGTGGGACGGTATGCTTCATACCAGGGACCATAGGGAACTTCTTCCGGTTCAAATCGCTCATGCAGGCGAATCCAAAATTCCTTCCATCCATAATGTTTTAAATAGCGGTATCCCTTCTGTATGGTATAAGGAGAAAGCTTTTTCAGCATTCTTCCCCACTCCAGTTTTCCTTTAGACATATCTTTTACCTCTGCAAATTCCATTCTTTTGGGCAGATTTACCCGTCTTTTTACTTATATACCCGTACATTCTACCACATTTTCTGTTTAAAGGGAACCTCGAATGTGCTATACTAAAGAAGATTGAGTTTAAGATGTTACTGTTCACAGGCCACTGTACCGGGAGGCGTTTTCATGCCCGAAGCATGAAAATCCCGAGGCAGCCAGCGCGATATGGAGCATTCTGCCCCATATCTGTGCATCGCGAAGCGTGTTACTGGACACGGAGTGAACAGTAACTTTAAGATGCGAGGAGGTTATATTTTGAAACTGGATAAAAAGCTCTCTTTTGTTATCCCCTGCTACTATTCCGAAAAAACAATTTCTCTTGTTGTAGATGATATTTTTAAAGCATTTCCAAAAGAGGATTATCAATACGAGATCATATTGGTAAATGACGGTTCCAAAGATAATACATTTTCCGTGATCAAAGGTCTGGCAGATAAATTTCCACAGGTTGTAGCTGTAAACCTTGCCAAAAATTTTGGACAGGATGCTGCTCTGATGGCCGGATACACCTACGCTACCGGAGAATATATCATTTCTCTGGATGATGACTGTCAAAATCCCCCTGCAGAAGCCCATAAGCTGATTACCAAAATAGAAGAAGGTTATGATGCTGTTTTTGGAAAATACCATACAAAGCAGCACAGTGCCTTTAAAAACTGGGGAAGCCGGCTAAATGATAAAATGGCCACCATGCTTTTAAAAAAGCCCAAAGACCTTACCTTATGCAGTTATTTTATTATGAATTCTTTTGTAAAAGATGAAATGCTGCGTTATGACAGCGCTTTTCCTTATATATGGGGGCTTATTTTACGCACTACGGACCACATTACTAATGTTTTTATTGACCACAAAAAACGTGAAGTTGGTACAACCACCTTTACACTGGGTAAACTGATCCTGCTTTGGCTTAATGGTTTTACCTCCTTTTCTGTGAAACCACTTAGGATTGCAAGCTTTTTGGGCGGTTTTTTTGCATTTCTTGGATTTCTGCTCACTATAATCATGGTGGTCCGCCAGTTCATCTGTCCGGAGCCAATCATTGGCTGGACCTCCCTCATGTGTGCCCTGCTCATTGTCAGCGGTTTGAATATGCTTATGCTTGGATTACTCGGAGAGTATATTGGAAGAATCTTTATCAGTCAGAATAAGTCTCCGCAGTTTGTAGTCCGTCAGTTGTACCGGCAGGAGAAACGCGAAGAACTCTAGAAAGAAGGGGAGACAATGACTCATGCGAGTCACGATCTCCCCTTCAAGGCCTGCTTATTTCCCTGCATATCTATTATCTATAATTAGGTGCAAACACCAGACAGTAAACAGCCACAGCCGAAATAATATATCCCACACTTAATCCCCTGTAAATCCACTTTCTATATACAGCCTTTTTCAGAAACTTATCCATAATATTCTCATATCCCAGTGTAATAAAATACATAAACGGTATCAGCATAGGCATAAGATAACGCCCCTGCGCTTGAAACTCACTGGAATACGCATACTTTATCAATAGAACAAATGGAATTACCATAGATATGAGCATACAGATATGAAATAAGTTCTTCATATCCCATCTACGCTCTTTCCGGATCGTGATAAACAGCGTGGTAGCCGACTTATCTCTTCTGCGTCTTACTTCTTTTTCCTTACCACTTACAAAAAACTGCTTTCTTATACAGAAAAACATTCCAAAAATACCTATCGCATAAACCAGGCAATATGCTGCAGACCAGATTTTCGGCATAAATATATCCAAAAATCCAAATGTCCCAACAAAGCTCACTGCAACGGTTGTAAGCCAGTTACACTCCCATTCCCCGGGAATCCAGAAAAACATATCCGAAACTCTCATTCCCATCCTCTGAGGTGTCATACGATTTGAGGGCTTTAAATCTTCCCTGGCATATAATTCTGCATATTCTGATGAGGTACTCATTCCCAATATATCTCCATGGTAGAGAATACCATTGCGTATAAACCACCAGCCAGCACAAATAATGATTACGCATGTAATCAATATTCCTAGAGAAAACATTTTCTTATAATTCCAACGCTTTCCTTCACAGAACAGAATACTTCCACAGAAAAAGAATACGCTGCACAAAATATATCCATATGCATTATAATAAGACAACGCACATACTGACAATGCAGCACCTAACTCAATACAAACTCCTTTGGTCCAGCCCTTATCCATAGCTTTTATCCAGCACAAAATAATCCATGATGTGGAAAATACTGCTACGGAATCCGTATTTATATAGGAGTGAATAAATAATGCACCAGGTAAAAAGCATACAAGAACCGTAAAGAAACCGGCAGCCTCTGTTTTAAACATCCGTTTTCCTATTTTAAGTGTCAGAAGTGCCGTGGCTGTACCAAAAATCACATCTACCAGCCTTGCCGCAATCACCGGCGCCATCTCTGCTGCCGAAAACAGTGTCGCTGCTTTCCCCAACACAGCACCTAAAATATATGGAAGTATTGGGTTAAAGGCATAGGATATTCCCCAGAATTCATTTCTGATTTCAGGATCCCCACCGTGAGGAAGGCTGCCATGTTTCATAATATATTCCACGATCTGATAACGCATCCCCTCATCAGGGGATGCATTCAGGGGCTGTATCACTGCCCAGCAAAGTAAAAACACAAAGACTGCCGCCAGAAACAGTATTTCGGGCACTATCTTTTTTATCTTTTCATTTTCCATCTTTGGTTATCACGAGTCTCCTTCATATTTTTCAGGGCTCAGTAAAACTTATACATCATCCGTTACGTCTCAGTGAAAAGTCCTGGCTCTCCAACGTCAGATTTGGGTTGTAATACGGATCTCCGTTTTTGAGTATCTCTGGCCATCTTTTTTCAAACGTTTCAATTTCCTTTGCAAAACGGGCCACTTTTTCCGGAGTGTCATCCAATCCTCTGGACTTAGACTCATAATGATACAGCTCCGCATACGGATTATACACGATCAGATATCCTTCTTTCTGAAGTTTCAAACAAAAATCAATATCATTAAATGCAACTTCCAGTTCCTCACTCAGTCCACCTGCGGCATCGTAAGCCTCTCGTTTCACCATCATACACGCTGCTGTTACTGCGCTGTAATCCTGTGCACAGATAATTCTATGGCAATAACCGGATTCTCCTCTTTTTTGCTGTACAAAACAGTGACCCGCAATGCCTCCGAATCCGATCACTACCCCTGCATGCTGGATTGTCTCATCTTCATAATATAATCTGGCTCCAACCGCACCTACATCACTGCGCATACAGTATCCAAGCAGTTCCTCAAGACAATCTGAATTAATGATCTCCGTATCATTATTGAGAAGCAGCAGATAATCCCCTTTTGCATGGGAAATCCCAAAATTATTGATCGCTGAATAGTTAAACATTCCTTCCCAGTAGACTACATGAGCTTTCGGATTTTCCTTTTCCAGTTTTTGATAGTAAGAAAAGGTGGCCTGTTCTGTGCTGTTGTTCTCTACAATTATATATTCATAATTCCTATAACTGCTTTTTTCCTCAATCGCCCTGATACATCGTTCCAGATCATCAATATGGTCCTTGTTAGGTATTATAATAGATATCAACGGATCATATTCCCGAAGATAGTGTGTTCTGTAAAGTCCCAGATATTCTCCATTTTCCACTCTGGCCTTTACTCCAATCCTGTCATAATGAGCAAGAATGGCATTCTTTCCTGCTTCAAAAGCGTATTTTTTACTTTCAGGATTTTCCGCAGTGGAATCCTCATGACAACGCCAGTGATACAATACTTTCGGAATATGATAAATCTTCTCTCTTCCCGCATATTCAACACAGCGGAAAATAAAATCATAGTCCTGTGCGCCGTCGAACTCTTTCCTCAGCATTCCTACCTGCTCGATAATTTCTTTTCTGACCACAAAAAGATGACAGATGTAATTTACTGTGCATAATAAATCAATATTGAAATCCGGTTTAAAATGAGGCTGAAAGAATTTATTGCCATCCATAGTCATCTTATCCTCATCTGAATATAAAACGGATATATCATCTCTCCTGTTGAGTGCCCTTACACATTCATAAAGAGCATCCGGGGTTAATACATCATCATGATCTGCAAATGCTATCAATTCACCTTCTGCCATCTGAATGGCCGCATTTGTGTTTTCCGATATCTGCATCGGCATATCATGAGAACATATCTTAATCCTTCCGTCTACCTTTTGACAAGCTTCCAGCATATTTTTTAAAGGTGAT
The DNA here is from genome assembly GCA_002270465.1 of Blautia hominis. GTDB lineage: Bacteria > Bacillota > Clostridia > Lachnospirales > Lachnospiraceae > Blautia > Blautia hominis. The sequence continues at coordinate 656,744 of NQOF01000003.1, read as the reverse complement.
CCACTGCCGCTGCCGTCTGACAGGCATAATTCCCAATTTTCATATGTCTGCCCTTTCAGGGAATCAATCATCTGCTTCAGATATTTTTCAGGAGTTTTATACAACGGTACTACTACACTTATTTTAGGAGAATACTCAAATTGAGTCTTCCTCTGCATTTCCAACTGCCCCGGTGTAGGTACATGCTTCGGCAGCCATTTTTCGTATGGAATGGGACCAGGCTCCTGATTCGTAGCTTTCCTGACTACTTTCTGCAGCAAAGCGCCTGCCCCATGCATTTTTAAATAACGGGTTCCCTTGTGATAGTATTTAACTAATTTTTCCTCCATTAGTCTTGAAGGTTTTAAATGTATCTTCCTTATGGTTTTAGCACTTTTACCGTCAAATATAAGATAAATGTACGGGTTATTTCCACATGGAAATTCCACATAAAATCCAGTATTATCCTCCACTTGGGCTTCCCTGTGCTGAGCCTGAACATCAGGTCTTTTTGTTCTCTGCACCTGAACTGCTAAACGCTTTTTATTTTCATCTTCCAAATATATACTGAGCGGTTTCTGATAGACAGCCCATCCCCTCAGCCTGCAGGTACCGGCCTTTCTATCCACAGCCGCTTCTTCCAGATAATACTGAGGTTTTCCCTGCTTCCTTTGGAGCTGCCCGGCAGAGACAGAAAACCATTTCTGCCTACTGCTACCATCTGTACTATAAATCGTCAGTTTTTTATACCGCTCCAGATGCGCAGGCAGTGTAACCTGTATCTGAATACGCATTCCACTTGTCATCTGCATGTCCTGAAACCGGTCCATAGCACTGACATATTCCTGCGGCTTCGCCTCAACAGCCACCTTTTTCCCATCCAGAACAGCTTCTGCCTCATATCCTTTTGGCCAAGTACCCTCCAGAAGATACAAATTTCTGTCTGTAAGATGAAACCGTTCTCTTTTTACTTCATATATTTCTCTGGACATGCTAAATCCTTTCTGCTATTTCATCAGAAACTCCACAGTCTCCTGCCCTGTTTTCTGTGTAACATACTTTTCAAGCACTTTTTTATTCGCTGCCTTTCCCATATTCTGTCTGCGTTCACTGTCTGTGATCAGCGTTTCCAGCGCTTCTGCCCACTCTTCCTTGGTGCTGCATAGAAATCCTTCCACACCATTTTCGATCAATGGCTCTAATTCTTTGTTTCTGCTCATAACACTGGGCACTTTTACAAGTGCAGCTTCCATCCATTTGTTTTCGGATTTACAGCAATGGAACACAGTATTTTCAAGAGGCATTAAATTAATATCTATCCCTGCAAGAACCTCCGGCAGCTTCTGCCATTCCATAAATCCCAGTTTTTCAATACGGTTTTGGAATCGTTTCATCTTATCCTCTGAAAGCACACCTACCAGTTTCAACGTAACCTGTGGATATTTTTCCATCATCTCGATCAGCGCATCCTCTATAATGGCGAAATCTCTGTCATGTGTTTTGGAACCGCTGAAATATCCGATATACACGTTTTCCTTTTCCGGCACTTTATTCGTAAACGCATCATGGGATAGAATCTGCATCTCCATACTCGCAGTATTTCTGTTAACCACTACCGGCCTGCCCGGAAACTCTGCTGAAATTTCTTTTGCCAGGGTTTCCGTGGAGGTAATATATCCCCTGCACTGGTCCATACATGTATGAATCTTATTGGTAGTGCTTGAAAAATCTTTATATTCTTCCCCCTCCAGAAAATGCAGGGAAGATATTTTATCATAATCGAAAATCAGGTCATCAATATCATAGTAAACCGGTATTTTCAATTCTTCCGCTTTATGAACAATCCGGCTGACACCTTCCTCGTCACTACAGCGATAAAATACTACCGTTTTATAATCCTTCAATCTGCATTGCTCTATCTCTTCCATCTGTAAAAAATCCGATGCATAGCCATGGCATAGAAGCTGTTCCCTCAGATGCTCCACACGGTATCTGGACGCAAAGGAAATTTCCTCCCCCAAAAACAGGATACGTTCTTCATGTACAGGCATCTCACCAAAATGGCAGACTTCTTTTGCGAAACGGGATATTTCTGCCAAAACAGATACCGCATCCGTTTTGTCAAGTATAATGCCTCTGTCATAACGTGCCACTCTTTCTACCGGCGCACCAATATGAAATACAGCAATAGGCATTTTCATAGACATAATCTCAGAGGTTGTATATGAAAACGTCTCCGGCCAGACAGACGGAATAAAAAACACATCAATGTCTTCTTCCAACGTAAGTTTAGGAAGCATTTCTCTTGTATATCTTCCTGTATAGGAGAAAACAGGGCTGTCGATCTCTTCGTCACTGACACCGATCAGACGGATGCGTATATTGAGGTTTTGCTTTTCTATCTCACGTACCATCTCTTTTACTACATCCAAACCTTTTTTATAACACAGCACACCCAGCAGTCCAATATTCAAGGTTTGGGTTGTCTTATATTTTCTGCTGATCGGAGGAAGATAATGTGGTTCGTGGGGAATCACTCTGATTTTATATACTGCAGGGTAAGCTCTGTTTAAAAGTTCTGCCGAATCATCTGAAAATGCAAATATTTCGTCACAATGATTTAAAAAGTCTTCCCATTTTTTGCGCCATATACTGCCGCTTTCATATTCCAGACAGGCATTGCTTTTGTTATCGGGTATACATTTGTTGCAAATATCATCTGATGCAGCCTTACAGTATTTCCCACTATGATCCATCAAATTGACTGCCGGGCAGATGCAGAAGAAATCGTGAAGCAGCATACGCAGTACAGCCTGATGCTCTTCTTTCCATGCAGTTATCCTCTCTATAAAATCATAGAGTTTCGGATATGTCACCAGTTCATTGATCCAGATTTCTTCCACACGCCTTACCATATCCAGCAGAAGCTCCAGGTTCTCTGAGAAGAACTGTATTTTATAATCTTTGTACTGGTATAAAAACAGATATTTATTTGTATAGATATCATACCGTATTATGATAAAACGGCAGCCTTTTTGCAGCTCCTCTTTCACCTTTTTATTCAGATACTCTGTTGCACCCCCGCCCAGATTATGGTCAAAAGCCACTATGGTTTTCACCTCTGTCTTCTGGTTCAGCAGCTGCATAATGGCATAGAGCCTTACCATTCTGGCAGGGTCAATTCTACAGAACTCTGCTACATCCTTATTATAATCCGGATGCTTTTCCAACAGTTTTTTAGAATGCTTCTCAAGAAGCATCATCTTCTCTTCTGACAGAAAGCTGCCTCCGTGTTTGTGATATACATACAGGTTATCCACATGGACATTTCTGTATCCTGCCCGCAAAGCTCTTTGGCACCAGTCATTTTCTTCCCCATACCCTTTGCCAAAATTCTCTTCATCCAGGTATCCGATCTCTAAGAGCGCGTCACGGTTTAGCCCCATACAAAAGCCGATTCCTGTAGGCATGGATGGGTATTGGGGTTTCATACTTCGGAACACGTCATCAATCTGCCATAGCTTCATACCTTCAAAGATTGCATTGTCCTTACAGAAATCAGGAAAACTACAGAGTGTACCGCAAGTAGTAAAAGGTGTTGTAGTTGCCACCTTGGTACCGCATAAAATAGGATACATCAGACGTTCCAGCCAGTCTTCGGGCACTTCCACATCCGTATTGAGAAGCACTACGTGGTTCTGGGCCAGTTTAAGTCCTCTGTTTACTGTCTTCAAAAATCCCAGATTCTGCTCATTTCTAAGAAGTATAACTTCCGGCCGGTCCTTTGCATACGCTTCCAGATACTCCTTGACCTTATTATCCGGACTACAGTCATCAATAAGAATCAGTCTGTACTTCATTCTGGTCTTTTCCACCCCCGAAAAGAGTGCATCAAAAAACTGCAGGCCATTATAAACCGGTACAATAATATCTACCTCATGGGTAAGATAATCTTCCGGAAAACAAATCGGCTTATCCACATAACACTTTTTAAAATATCGTATATCTCCAATACTCGTCTCATCTTCTGCTGAAAACACCTGAACATCTGCATCCGCCGGCAGAGACCTGTCTCCTGTGACCGTTCCCAGCAGTCTTCCGCCAATACCGTCAATAGTATCAAATTCAAAGTAAACATCCAGATCAAACGGTGAATACACGCTTGCGGCAACAGAAAATCCACTGCTTTCCGCCTCGGGATTTCCCATGTTTTGTGCAACGTCTTTTCTGTAAATGACCTGGTACCCGGTTTCACTGACCTTATTTTTTCCGTGATAAAATGCGATTCTCGGTTTCCCCATTTCATGAGCCGGATCGAACACCCAACCTATAACAGAGAGGAGCTTATTTTCATAGGAAATCTGATCCACACTGCCCGGGCATATTAAAATATGCGGCTTGTCCGGATTCTCTTCCCCCCTAAGCTTCCTGACGACAGGACGAAGAACCTTCTTTGCACGGCTTTTTATTGTATCCGCTGGCTGTTCCTCATTTGATTCCTTCTGCTGGATCACCGGTGCCTGAGGAAATAATTTCTCTTGTGTCATTTTCTCCAGAAGCCTTGTTTTATACGCTTCATCCAGATACCAGAATTTACCTTCAATTACCAGGTACTCAACATTTTCCGGTTTTGGTGTACTGATAATATAATTGGGATCATCGGTTATAAATACTGTGCTGTCTTTCTCTTCCAGATGCAGACCATTTGCCACCAACGCAACCCGGCAGTTACAGTCCACTCTGTCGATTCTGCATTTACAGAAATATCCATTCTCAGGATCCCACCTAAGGCCTTTTATACCGGTAATACCCCGCAGATCATAAACCGCTTTAAAGTAATTACGCTCTAAATGAACTTTGGCTGTCACCACCTGTGTTTCGCTTAAGCCGCTGCCCAAATCATAATAGATTTTGCTATCAAGATATTTCTTCAGGTTTTCCTGTTCTGCAATCTGTTCCAAAGAAACAGGAACCGGCGGTTTTTCGTATCTTGACAGTTGGTCACACCCAACATAAGTATATGCAAAATGCAATGCCCACTGAAGATAAACTTCCTGGTCAGACAAGGATATCCCCATTCTCTTTATAATCTTATGACGCGGGCATACAGCATCCAGTGACGGCATCTTTGTATAGATTTCATTCAAAAGCCGCCACATGATAAAATCAACCGGCACAGGGAAATCAGCTACCCATTCGTAATCTATAATGGTCTGCTCCGTTCCTTCAAGAAAAATATTCTGGCATATTAAATCAATATTGGCAGGGGCAATACACTTTAATGGAGTCCTGCCCTTTGTGGCACCGAACATAACAGAAAACTCTTCTGTATGATAGTCCTCGACTATTTGACTGTCATCAAAATAAGTTTCATAGAGATTCATGAAAAGCTGTTCGATGCCTTTGCCATCCCCCTCTTTCAAAAAATCTTTTATCACATTATAGTAAGTTCTTCCTGTAAGAAATTCGTATGACACAGCACCTTCTTTGTACACTGACGGCAGATTTCTATAGGTTCCGGGCAACTCTGTCCGCCCATAATCCTCCATCTGATGCAGAAATTCTTTTGCCTTTGCATTCATAGCCTGCTTTTGAACAAAAATTTCATGCTCCTTTTTGATGATCAAAGTCATGACCCGGAACTCTTCTTTTCTCTCACTATTGATTTTAGCATATAGAATTTCCGTATTCCGGATGATCTCTTCTCTGGATGCCTCCACCAGAAAAGAGTTCACAAAATCATCCATGACCTCTTCCCGCAAAAGACTGTGTGCCACATCCGTCTCGTTAAACAATTGAAATCTGTTCTCCGTAAATACTGGATATCGCTTTCCATAACCGATCACTTTTAAAGTCTCATCTGTAAAAATTTCTGTCGGAAATTTATAATCCGGATAGGGATAATAATACTTCATATGACAAAGGCCACTTTTCTCAAATAGCCTGGTAAGCTCTGACTTAGAAAATGTACGCACAGAATTATTGCCTGAATAACGGTTAAGCCCCAGGAAATATAAATCCGTATGATCCTCAGGCGCCCCGGCAAAATATTTCAGCCCCAGACGGTTTTCAATAGATACTAACAATTTTCCGTCAGGTTTTAAAAAGGATGCCATTTTTTTTAGAAAGGATTCATAGGGAGTTTCTCCATCCGTAAAGCTGGCTGCATATTCCAGAACTCCATTCAGGACAATGTAGTCAAAATCATTTTTCAGCGCCATGTCATTTAAATTTCCAACCATGATCGTCAGATTATGAAAAGACTTATGCCGCTCATAATTGATAGATGCACGTCTGCCGGAAAGTTCCACTGCTGTCACCTGGCCCGCTTTTTCACACAGCATTCCTGTCAGGGCACCACATCCTGCCCCAATCTCCAATACAGAGTCCTGCTTTGTGAAAGGGTACCAGTTTAAAATATTTTCCCTTATCCCTGCAAAATGATAAACCATGGGAAATTCAACCTGCTCTTCCGGAAGTTCCTCATAGCTAATCCCTTGTCTGGCCATTTCCAGCATCCGCTCTTCTATTTCCCCGTCAGAATACTGTCCATTCTGCGTATCATAATCATAATTTAACTCTGCCATACAAAACTCCTTCGCAAACTGCTTATTTCAGCGTAACTTTAGAAAACATATCAAAATAGCCGACTGCCTTCTTATCTGTAATGACTGTAAGGTTGCAGACATCATAAAGTCTGTGGAAAACTGTAAACTCTCCGTCTCTGTATCCCGTACATCCAAGACATAACATATATTCTCCCGCCTCCAGACTCATAATCTGGGTGAATGTAATTTCCTGGATATCTCCTGATTTTTTTGGTGTGACCGGTGAATTTTCATACATGGTATTTGTACCTGTAAGTTCTGTCCCTTTAAGGTCTTTGATCGTAAAGGCAAAAATCGGTTCGCTGATATCCTCATTGAACTTAACCTTCATTTTAACTGAAAATTTCTGTCCCTTATCTACTGCATTTGTTATCAGACCTGTATGATCATAAATACCAAAGTCTACTATCTCTGCAAGCTTGCTTCCATACTCCAGCAGTTCCGGATTCAAATTTAACTTTTCCTTTTGAAGGCTGTCCGTCTCCTCCTGAATGCTCTCATGATCTCCGGAGTTTTCTGCTTCTTCATCATCCAACTGATTGACCAGAACCTTACGATAAAGATTCACCATCTCTTTCGCGCCGCCCTCTGCCAATTTCTGCCCTCTATTCAAAAGCACCACTCTGTCACAGTATTTTCCAATACTGCTCAAATCATGGCTGACGAATAAAATGGTCTTCCCCATTTCTTTGAACTCTTCAAACTTCCTATAACATTTTGCCTGAAAAAATACGTCACCAACTGAAAGCGCCTCATCAACGATCAATATCTCAGGTTCGATATTGATAGCAATAGCAAAGGCAAGACGTACAAACATACCACTGGAGTATGTCTTGACAGGCTGATGGACAAACTCTCCAATATCTGCAAAATTTAGGATATCATCCATTTTCTTGTCTATCTCTTCTCTGGAAAATCCAATCATAGTTCCGTTCAGATAAACATTTTCAATGCCGGAATACTCTCCGTTAAAACCTGCACCTAATTCCAGTAAGGCTGAGATACGGCCATTTACACGCAGATTTCCTGCTGTTGGATTCAGAACACCCGTAATGATCTTTAAAATTGTGGACTTTCCGGAACCATTTGTCCCGATTATCCCGACTGTTTCACCTTGATGCACTTCAAAAGATACATCATTAAGGGCATAATGCTCTTTATATTTCTTCTGTTTTGACAATCCAAGGGATTCCTTGAGCCTGTCCATAGGCTTGTCATATAATTTATACATTTTACTAACATGATCTACAGCAATTGCAATTTCTGACATATTTAATCCTCTCTTATAGCACATCTGCAAAATGCGGCTTTAATCGCTTGAATATCACAGTTCCCAGAATGAACAGTACAATGGTCACACCCCAGAAATATAATCCCCATTTCAGATGGTCTGTCAGCCATACACGGCCCAGAATGGAATCCCGATATCCGGAAACAATATAATACATTGGATTCAGCTTAAATGCTTTCACAAACAGGGGATGGTCTGCCATACGTCCCAAATCCCACATGATTGGTGTCAGCCAGATACCCACTTGCAAAAATATGCTGATGATCTGAGTCAGATCCCTGAAAAAAATAACCACCGCACTGGTAATATATACAAGCGCCAAAGAGAACACAAAAGTACATCCTGTATAATAAATGATCTGTATGGTATGTACAGTCGGCGGATAACCGTTGGCCGCACACACAACCAGGGCAAACACAACAAAGAACACATGGACAAAAAAAGCAGAGATCACTTTTACCATGGGAAGGATACTGATCTTAAAAACAACCTTTTTAACCAGATAATTGTACTCAATCAATCCGTTTGTTCCGGCATTCAGGGCATCCTGAAAAAAGAACCATGGTACAATACCCGAGATCAGGTATAGCACAAAAGGATATTCAGCCATATCTCCTGCTTTCAATCCAATCGTGAAAACAAACCAATACACCATAATAGTTACAATTGGCTGGATAAAGGCCCAGACAATACCCAGGTATGATCCTGCATATTTTGTTTTAAAATCATTTTTAGCCAGGGTCAGGATCAGTCCCCTGTTATGGTAAAGTTCCAATGGTAATCCAAATATTTTTTCTTTCATACTCTGCTCCTGTTTACCTGTTTTCTGTATACGCTTTGATTCCGCCCCACTTATGATCTTTTTCAGAGATAATCAGGTCATTCTCTGTCATCCCCTCCGGGATAGGCCATTCAACACCAATATCCGGGTCATTCCATTTCAGTCCACCCTCATCATTGGGGTGATAAAAGTCTGTGCATTTATATGCAAACTCTGCGGAATCTGACAAAACGACAAAACCATGCGCAAAGTTTTTAGGTATGAAAAACTGTTTTTTGTTTTCTGCTGTAAGAAGAACACCATGCCATTTTCCAAAAGTTTTGGAGCCTGGACGTAAGTCCACCGCCACATCAAAAACTTCTCCGCTTACAACCCGGACCAGTTTATCCTGTGGAAAGTTGATCTGAAAATGCAGGCCTCTTAAAACACCTTTTCTGGAGCTTGACTGATTGTCCTGTACGAATTCCATATCAATCCCTGCATCTTTATAATCATTATAATTATATGTTTCCATAAAATATCCTCTCTCATCCCCAAATACCGCCGGAGTGATGATTTTTAATCCTTCAATTTCGCATGTCTCTACTGTAATTTTACCCATTGTTTTGTCCTCTTTTCTTTATTTTTTAGTGTTATATTTTTCTTTTCCTATTTTTCTTTCGTCTCTTTTTCTTTCTATCATGACGAACCAAAGCCGCCAAAAGTACCACCATCAGGATGATCAACGCCGCCATAAGAATAAGTAATATACTGGTCAAAGATATTTTTTCTTCCTTACTTACCTTACTATCACCGGAATTCGTATCTGCGGATTGTTCACCCGCTATACTCTCCTGCTTCTTCACTTCCTTAGTTTCTTTCTTCTCTGTCTGGGGTATTGCTTTTTTTTCACTTCCCAAGTATTGAGCACCAAGACTATATTTAATCAGTGTACTTCCATCTTCTTGTTGTTCTTCAGTTTTTTCCAATTGTTCCAGGGTCATACCCTTCGGAAGAATAACGTTCCCCTCATTCAACTGTTTTTTCTCAAAGTTCTGGAATCCATAGTTAAATAGGTTCGTTGTATCCAAACAATTTGGTGCCATTTCTGCACCTTTCATTACTACAGCCAGGTAAGTAACACCATTTTGTACGGCTCCAGTCACCAACGTCTTTCCCGCCGCCTCCGTACTGCCGGATTTACCTCCTATACATCCTTCATAGTGTTCAGGGCTCTCCTCTGCAAAGAGTGGGTGGTGGGTATGAAGCCTTCGTTCTGTGGCTGTCATATTTGTAGGAGGAATATAATAGGTCTGTGTCCCAATAACCTCACGAAATGTATCATTTTTTAATGCTTCTCGAAATATTAATGCCATATCATAAGCAGTCGTATAATGATTCTCATCCGGTAAGCCGCTGGCATTTGTGAAGTGAGTATTTTTACATCCAATCTCTGCTGCTCTCTGATTCATTAATTCCGCAAATGCCGCTTCAGTACCGGAAACTGTTTCGGCAAGCTGAACTGCCACTTCATTCGCAGACTGAACCATCAAGCCATATAGACAATCTTCCACGGTTATGACTTCGCCCACCTGCATATTGATCGTACTACTCCCTGCCACCAATTCTGCTGCAACTGCCGTCTCAGAAAAAGTAATCTGAGAATCCAAAGAACAATTTTCAATTGCTAAAAGTGCCGTAAGTATTTTTGTAATACTGGCAGGATAGCGGAGTTCATCCATACCTTTGTCGTAAAGAACAAGACCTGACTCAGCCTCCATCAAGACTGCAGTCTCACAGGCCACTTCCGGCCCCTGGGGCCACCCTGAAATTTCGTTTGTGGAAATGGAATAAACAGTGCCGTTATTGACTGCAGCCTCTACAGTTCCAGTAGCCATAAAGATTCCTATCATTACTACTGTCACTAAAAACCGCAAACTCCTATGCTTCTGTGTTTTTCTCATATTCGTTGTTATTTCTCCTTACACGTAAACCAGCAGTACCCACTGGGATACTGCCGCCTGACTTATTTTTATTTGCTTGTCAAGTAAGTCCTCATGGAAACATACCCCCTGATTATCCGTACTTGTTTTAATCTGTGTTTTGGATTGTAATAAAAAGTCAGAATTATTTCCACTGCTCTCTTCCAACTATTACAATCGATCTCTGTTAACTTTTTAAATCTTATATACTATAGCATTTTCCGGCATGAATTTCAATCTTTTATACTAATTCCCGTTCGGCCAAAGAAAAGGAAGCTTCTATTACCTTGTCCATGTCATAATATTTATATTCTGCCAGTCGTCCGCCAAACAAGACATTTTTCTCTTTTTCAGCCAGCTTTAGATACCTTTCAAATAACTTCTGATTTACTGTATCATTAACAGGATAATAGGGTTCTTTTCCTCTATACCAGGACTGCGGGTACTCTTTGGTGATCACCGTTTTTTTCTGTGTTCCGAATTCAAAATGTTTATGCTCTATAATTCGGGTATATGGCGTATCCCTGTCAGTAAAATTCATGACAGCCACTCCCTGATAATTGTCAGTATCCAATATGATATCCTCAAAACTTAGACTTCTGTATTCCAGCTCTCCATACCGATAGCCATAAAAAGAATCAAGAGTCCCCGTATACAATATTTTTTCACCAAGGCTTTCATATCTTTGTCTGTATTGGTTAAAGTCAACTCCCAACTCCACATCACAGCCTTCATAAAGTTTCTCAATCAAAGGATTATAGCCGCCCTGAGGGATACCCTGATATGCATCATTAAAATAATTATTGTCATATGTGTACCGTACAGGTATTCTTTTTATAATAAATGAAGGTAATTCCCGGCAGTCTCTCCCCCATTGCTTCTCTGTATACCCTTTGATCAGCTTTTGATAGATATCTGTTCCCACAAGCCGTATGGCCTGCTCTTCCAAATTCTGAGGTTCACCAGTAAATGCTGATTTTTGAGACTCAATCATCTGCCTGGCCTCTTCCGGGGTTTCTATTCCCCACAATGAATGGAACGTATTCATGTTAAAAGGTAAATTATAAATTTCCCCTTTATAATTTGCGATAGGAGAATTTGTATAACGGTTGAACTCTACTAATGAGTTCACAAAATCCCATATTTTTTTATTACTCGTGTGAAAAATATGAGCACCGTATTTATGCACATGAATACCTTCTATTTCCTGGCAATATAAATTTCCACCCATTATATCTCTTTTTTCCACTACCAGACACTTTTTTCCTTTTTTGGAAGCCAGATAAGAAAATGTACCAGCAAAAAGGCCACTGCCCACAATCACATAATCATATTTTTTCATTTATACTCCTAGCCTAACTCATAATGAAATAACCTAATCTCAATACCATCGCACATCGTTTAATGATATCCCAGTATAACTATTTCCCACAGACTGTATAACAACACAAATCCGGATATTCCGATCACACACCCATTATATAGCCTTCTGTTTATATAATTTCTTATATTTCCTGATCCCAGCATAATAAATAAAGGATATCCCAGCGGTAATAAGTAACGCGGCTGCAATCCCAGCACCGTATTCAAACCCACCGGTGTATAAGAGATATAGAGCGCTGTTGCCATGAGAACTATAATGCTTAATACAACAAATATAGTCGTTAAACTGACGAGTCTATAACTATACCAACTGTCCTCTTTATTTTTATCTGTCACTGCAACAATTAAAAGTAATACCAACGCTATAACTTCCATCTTAGTACTTCCGATATAGCCAAATGTTGTAAAGACCGTCTTCCAATTGACAGTGAAAGACAGATAATGATTCTTCAGAAAACGTAACAGCATTCTTATAAATTCTAGTGGATTCTCCAGAATATATGCAATCTGTTTTGCAGAATTTACACCTTCACCTCCTCTTAAATCTCCAACGCCTACAACCTCAGGCATGACCATTTTTAGCAGAAAAAATCCTAGACATAAAACGCATAAAAACGACACAGAAAAGAAAAGAATTTTTCCTTTAAATGAACACCTCTGCAGAAATATACCTACTAAATCAGCGATAACAAAAATAATCCCTCCTATGGGTATTAAAAATACTAACGGAAAAATCATACTGCCAGCCAAAGCACCCATGAAAGCAAAGCATCCTGACACAAAATATCTATATTGTCTCTTTGATGTAAAAAACTTTGGAGGCAAAAATAAAAACAACAAAAACAATGGGAAGTAAATACTTTTTGGCATGAATGCAACACCAAAAGAAAACAACATAATAATCAAATCATGATTTTTTATTTTCCTATTATCCTGCATACAACCTAGGAAGTAGGAAAAGCCCAATATAGTAAATCCAATTATCCAAGTATCTGTGCTGTATACCGATGCAAGAAACACGGATGTAACAGAAGCTGATATTACAGCCAAAATCATTTTCCCGGACTTCAAACGTTTCATTGCAAAATAAATCGTGGAAATATATACAATCATATTCGCACCTGCACCAGCCCTAAAAATGTCTTCAAAAGGTAAATGTAATGCCCTGCCTAATTTAAGCGCTATAGCTGAAGGTATATAAGCAATAAAATAAATCTTTCCTAAAACATCCGTATCTGCCGGGATAATTTTGCCTGTATCGTAAATGCCCTGCACCATTTCATGCAGAGTATCCAAATTTTTTATTTCATTTGGCATTCCAAATGGTATCCCCGAATGCCAATAAAGCCATCCTTCCGCAGCATTAGCATATCCTGTTGTCGGATGAGACAGGCCAACCGCCCGCCAATAATGAATACTCTCATCCCATGATATTTCCGCCTCTGCCGGAAGCGCAAATATATATAGAAAACCAATGAGCAACATTACAACCAAAAACACATTTTCTGGTTTGTATTTTAAATATTTCCTTAATATAAAAATCATAAAACCGGCTAGACATGAAATCAGCACGAAAGTAAATATATATCTGTTAAAGCTGTCTGCAATATTTCCATCCAGACTTTTATCAATATATATGTATCTTTCAAAAACAAATGCTGCCAGAGCCGACAAACAACAGGCTATAATTATTTTCAAATAATAGATTCTATTTTTCTCTAATGACCGTATAAATGCAGTTCCCCATGTCCGTATATACTTCCATATTTGAAAATAAAAAATGCAGGCTACTCCCACTGATAAAAGGAAGCATATAATGATGGAATACACCCTGGTTGCCAAGACATACTTTTCTTTCAGAAGACTCATAGATAAATCATTATCCTGTTTTTCTCCGTTTACGAAAAAGTTTCCACCACTTAGAGCAGGTCCTTTTGTAACCCAAACATTAACACCAGCTGCTTCTGCCTTGACTGTTATCTTATAATCCTTTCCGTAAGGATCTGATAATTTTTCTTTCAGCTGGAACAAATAACTTTCTCCGCTAATTATCTCATCTGCGGGAACCCGCCATTCCTGTATTGTATTTTTACTGTCTTCTTCAAAAAGACTTACATATATATAACCCTCCGCATCTTTTTGCAATTCAAATTTTATGCTAAAAGATGTGAGGTTATTATCTGTACATGTAAATTTCTCAACAATCTCCGTATCACTGCTAAGCGCTACTGTTTCCTGAGCAAAATAGCCCTCTGTACTAGAATATATTTCTTCCCGATATCCATATATGACTTTACCGCTTTTGTTCATGTAAAAACTAAAGGCAATACCTAAAAATAAAAATATCCCAATCGAAACCAGCAATCTTTTTCTTTTCATCTTATTCATGCAGCAGCTGCTCCTTCAATCCTTTAAATGCCTTTACATAATCTATTCCTTCTAGCACAATTGTAGAAAAATAGCCTGCAACATTACAAATCCCTAGCATAATCACAGTAAAAACTATAAAATGTGATCCCGAAATTTTATTAAACCACGAACTGGAAGATATCAATGTTGATGCAATCACAAAGTGCCAGATATAAGTTCCATATTGATATTTAGCTATTATAAAACATATCCTGCTAATTATACCTTTAAAATTAACTTTAATATTACATGCACTGAATATTATCACAGAAAGGATTATACAAAGCACACTGTGCCAGGAATATCCAAATAAACTATCAACATATGGCGACTTTGTTTCCGTCTGCCATAGCCAAAAAACCGCAAAAATACTGGAGGCAATAAAAACTGTACCATATATTCTTGATTTAATATTGTCAAATTTTTTATTTATCAAAAGATCCGCAATGATCATACCTGCAATAAAGTTATCAAGTGCTGTATAAATTTGTCTGCCATAAATAAAGTAGTAGGACGGTTCAATTGCAAAATACTTAAAAACATAATGGTAAATAAAATATTTTAATATAATCACCAGGGAAATACTGCAAATATAAACTAATATACCATTTGACTTCTTAATCAGTTTATAAATGAATAATGCTATAAAATAAAACTGAAATATCGTTCCCAACGACCAAAGTACACCATTGATCGAACCATGTGTAGAGGGAAACCAATTATGTAGAAATATCGCATGAGTGATAATATCAAATAACCCTTTTCTGTTTAAGTATTGTGCATTTGATGTTATTAAGAGCAAAACACCCAATCCAAGATAATACTGCGGAAGTATCCGCAAAAATCTCTTTTTAAGAAAGCTTCTATACGTCAGACTTCCGTCAGTATCCATTCTTTGTAGAGAAACAAAAATGCCAAAGCCACTTATAATAAAAAACAGAGTGACACCAGTTTCTCCTCCTGTTGAAATAATTCTGTTTAATAATTTATACTCTGCATATGGATAATTACATAGTACATAAAAATGGTAGATTAATACAGATAGTATAGCAATAGTACGAAAAACATCTATAGTTCTATTTCTTTTCATATTATTCACTCATCCTTTGATTCTTCCAGCTTGTCTATTTTTTCCTCCAGGATACCTATTTTTTGTGAAAGTGCTTTAGTTTTTTGTGACAAATCTGATACCAAAACACTTAATGTAAATGTCAGTGCGAGCAGAAAACAAAATCCCAAAAAGAAAATAAAGTTAATTGGTATTCCGACCCCGCTTAATTTTGCGATTTCCTCTATGATTCCTGGAAAAAAGTCAAGTATCAAGATAACACATCCCATAAATCCCCATGGCAATGCGTATCTGATTTCAATTTTATTTTTCCTGACCATTGCACCAAGATATATCATTGCAATTATAACTATAACTGCTACCACTATTTGCGTTTTTATGTTCATATTACACCTCTTATCTCAGACATTCAATAAAAATTGCCAGACTTACTTTTATCATATAATATACAGATTTTTTAGGTGAAATTGAAGAAACACCCCCCTGACGCTCATGCATTACCACCGGAAGTTCTTCCACTTTCTTCCCCTTTCTAATAACAGAAACAACGGTTTCTGGTTCTGGGTAATCTTTAGGGTAATCATTTGCGAACATTCTGATGATATCTTTGTCAACCATCCTCAGCCCCGACGTTGGGTCCGTAATCGTTTTTCCTGTAAGGCAACGAATCAATCCAGTAAAAAATTTTATTCCCAGTCTTCGCATACCAGATGATTGAAACCCTTTTTTCTCAATAAATCTGGAGCCAATTACCATATCTACCTTTTGCTCCAGCAAATAATCTGCCATCACATTCAAGAATTTTGCATCATGCTGACCATCCCCATCAACTTGCACTGCTAAGTCATAATTATTTTCCAGTGCATATAGATATCCTGTTTGCACTGCACCCCCTATTCCCAGATTAACAGGAAGATTTATCACATGAAAATTTTTATTCCGACATAATTCTTTCGTATTATCTCTGGAACAATCATTTATAATCACATAATCAAATGTCGTTGCATACATCTCGATATTTTTTATTGTGTTTTCTAAATTTTCCGCCTCATTGTATGCCGGTATGATAATAAGCTTTTTCATAAGTCTTTTCCCTCAGCTATAATTCATTTGATTTTTCACTGCTGCTATAAAATTTTACCAGCATTCTTGCAATTGGATCCGGCCAAAACTTTTTAAACATTGCATAGTCTTCTCTTTTTCTGGCATTATCCTTTAATATTATACTCGTCTCAGACCCATCATGAATTCTATGAAGCATGATTACATCATTGACATAAACAAAACTACCACTTTTCATTGATATCATTTCCCAAGCTTCCCAATCCTCTGCACTCCGAAATCCATCTTTAAATACCGGGTCTGGTAAACACCTTTTATTAAAAGTAACGGAAGGACAGCAGATGGCACATCCGAAAGATAAAACTCTACGCCTTATAAATTTTGAAGTCCATAATCTTTTTATCCTTAATGGGCTTAACATCAGTCTCTTTATGTTTAATAATTTATTATTTGTTATTATGCTGCCATTCCTCAATTCCCCATAGTCGCCGAACGCAATAAGGGGTTTCTTAGAATTCTTAATGTGCCTATAAACCTTTTCCCAATACTCAGGAAGATATATATCATCCTGATGTGCAATTGTTACATAATGACTGTCTGCACATTGATAAGCAAAATTCCAGTCCTGTGTAATACCTTTCTCTCCTTTATTAATAAACATTGAAATACCATATTTTTCACATAGACCTTTTATGTACTCATTTGGTGTAGAAGTAACCAGAATAATTTGACTTTTTCTGGTCTGTTTTTTTAACGATTGAATACATTCCTCCAAATACGGACTTTCTTTATATGCACAAATTGCAAAAATATGTTCTTTCCTCATATTTTCTCCAATCTAATCATTTTCTTTCCAGGATTTACATAAATAACAAAATAAAATAAAGCAGGACACAATTAAAGCAATACATAAAGCGGCTGTTGCACCTTGCATTCCAACTTTAGGTATTAATATGATACTTCCCAAAACACTAAACAAAACTGCTGCAACATTGCCAATTATCAATCCTTTAAATTCTCTGACGGCAGTGAGTATTCCACAAAACAGCCATAATATGGCGGTTAAAATTGTGGCTCCAATTAAGGGCAGAAGTAAATATTCATAAGAAGCTATCTCCTTTCCATATAAAAGAAGGAGTCCCCAATATCCTAATACTTTTCCACCAATAAGTGCACAGACAGAAAGCGCTGCAATACCAAGAAAACAATTCCTAAACGCATGCCAGAACCCTTTTTTATCTTTTATATGATATCTTTCTGCAAATAGGGTAATAAACGGAGAATAAATATAGGATGCCCCCATCTGAACGATCATAGCCGGTGCTGCTACAGATCCATAGATTCCAAGTGCATAACTTCCACTGACCTTTTCCAATACCAAACGCGGCACAGTTGCAATGGCGGTTGTAAGTATCGAATAAATTAAAAGCGGCAGGCATTTGCGCAAAAGGCGCAGTATTTCCACTGGTTCCCAAATAATGTCAATATCTGCAAATTTTCTATTGTTCGGAACATCATAAAACAGAATCACACTAAAAGATATTAAAGCCATTGCTAACACTGCCAGCACGATATTCTGAGTAGCATAGAGCACACCACAAAATACAACAAATGTGCAGATTCCTTTTAAAACCCAGGATTTCCCGATATAATCCATACGCCATTCTTTCTGGCTAACTCCAGCATATACATCATATAATGCTTCTGAGGCTTTAAAAATACAATAAAATCCTATACACCATCTCTGTTCTACTGTATATGACATAATAAGGATATATCCAATTCCAGAAACTACAGAAAATACACATGTCAATAATCTACTGGCAATGTATATACCATTCCTGTATTCCTCCGATATATCAGAAACCTGGAAATTCCTCATTCCAAACAATGCAATGCTATATACTAAATTTCCTATGGACATAGCAAGAGTTAAGTTTCCCGCAGCATCGACACCAGCTAATCTTACAACTAAAATCGTAGTTAACCATTGGGTAGCCAAATATACCAAACTGCCTACGGAATTCCATACAATACTTTCTTGAATTGTTAGCTTTTTACTCCCCATTACTGCACCATTCTTTCATTTATCATCTACTGATTTTAGCATACATACACGCAAAAGGAATCAGCCAGTCCCATCGCATCAAATGGACGCAGAGCCATGTCCCAGCTCTTTGTGCAAGCGGAATATGAGGTAAGGAATTTATTTTAATATACCTGTTTTTATAATAAAAAGGAAAATACTTTTCTATCATTTTTTTAAATCGTCTACACATATATACAATCACATCTTTTTCCCCGCCCTTAGCGACTTCAAAAATCATACTGGTTACAATTCTGCAAAAATAGAACTCTAATTGTTCCTCACTAAAATTAGTCCCTCTACTCTTACAGAACACCAGACACTCGTGAAGTGCCCTAAAAGGTATCTTTTCTTTACTGATTCCCTTTCGTTTAAAACCTGATGTAGCTGATTCCGGATTCATTCGATAGTAATATCCAACATATGGAATAACTTTCACGTTAGATGCCACTGCTTCAAGCTGCAATATTAAGGGAATATCCTCACATGTAATTCCTTCAGCATACCTGATATCATAGACCTGAAAAAGCTCTTTCCGTATAATCCTATTACAGGATAAAAATGTTAATACCCTTATATTGTCTTTACCTAAATCAAGATTATAATCTCGGATTGTTTGCCCTTCATCTGTCGTTCTAACAAAGTCACAAATTACCATATCGGATTTTTCTTGGAGAGCAGTATTGAATAAAACCTCAGCATAACATCTGTCCACATAGTCATCACTGTCCACAAAGATAACAAATTCTCCCCTAGCTTCCTGCAGACCAAGATTTCGCGCTGAAGAACTGCCTCCATTTTTTTTCTGGATTCCTTTTACAAAAGTATATTTTTCACTATATTCATCAATTATATTCTGTGAGTTATCTCTGCTTCCATCGTTTACCAATAAAACTTCTATATTCTGTAGAGATTGATTGACAAGAGAATCCAAACACTCTTTCAAATATTTTTCCGCATTATAGACTGGTACAATAAATGATACTGCAGGCTGCATTTAACTACTCCTTATTTCTTTAAAATAATTACTTCTTCATCTGGAAACTGTACTTCCACTGGTACATGGTTTACTCTCTGTTCTTTTGGAGGGAGTTCCATATAGTTTCCATAATTCCGATTTAATATAGCATCAAATCCACGTGGTACCGCAACAGTAATATCCTCAAAGCGAAGATGATCCGTTTGCTCTATTTCATTTCCATAAACAATCCACTTTTCCGGTTCACTGACTAACAATGTCATTCTAGCAGTATTTACATTTTGATATGCGGTAAAGTATTGATTACACTTATTCCATATATATTTGTCTGCAGAAGGAATTAATTTAAGGATATAATACAAAATATACCATATTAGTTTTACCAGAAAATTGAGAGTACCACGATTTCCTATCTGCGGCTCTTTTATTCTGCTTACACTAAAAAGCCGTATCCATATGGCACATTTCTTCATTAATTTTGTAGCTTCAAAATCATCATCTGGAATATTATCATACGGGAAAATATCTATATAAAAACCTTCATGAGCACCAGCATTTACTAAGCGCTCTTCCAAAAAACGAGTCTCTTTCATACGAAGTTTTGCAAAGGTCAAATGATATTTATCATCAGTCTCTGGAATCTGCAGAAAATATTTATCGTATTTTCCCTGTTGCATAATTTCTAAAAATCGAGTGTAATCTTTTCTAGGCATAGCCACATCGATATCATCATCCCATGGTATAAATCCGTTGTGGCGTATTGTGCCAAGCAACGTTCCAAATGCAACAAAATACTTCAATTGATGTTTATCACATATTTCCTGAAAAAATAGGAGGATGTCTTTTTCTGTATTTTTTATCCGAGTCAGTATCTTCTCATCATATTCTCTGTACACAATTATGTTCTCCCTTTCTCCCTAATTTTTTTATTATATCCTGTTCTAAATTATTTGTCCATCCTATATTCACAACTTATTTAGCTTCATAGTTTTAGAAACTTGTAATTTAGTGTAATTTTGATATAATGAACTTATACAAAAAAAGGGGGTATAAAACTAATGCGAAAAAGAAAAGTCATTTGCTGTCTGATTGCTTTTTTTCTGTTTTTCAGCATCAATACTGCAATGCCACAACAAACAAAAGCTGTACAGGCGGCAAATAATGAATGTAAAATTCATTTTCTCACCTTAAAAGACAATACAGATGCCATATTACTAGAGTGTAATGGCAAATTTGGCATGGTAGATTCAGGTGAGGATACTGACTATCCATCAGGTAAAGATTCCAGATATCCGTTACGTGCCGGGATTGTAAAGGGGAGGGGTTTTGAGGGAGAAGTCCTTTCCTATATGCATTCTGTTGGAGTAACAAAAAATAATTTTGAATTTTACATAGGTACACATCCTCATAGTGATCACATAGGTTCAGCTGACGAGGTTATCTATGAGTTTCATCCTAAAAGGGTCTATATAGAAGCCTATTCTGACAGTGATATCACTGATAGTTCACGTCTATGGGACAATCTATATGTTTATGACCATATGATCACAGCAGCTAAAAATACTGGAGCAACTTTAATTCAAACGTTCGATAAAAACGCTCCGCTTTATCCGGAAACAGTAACCTTGCGCGGAACTATTCTCTATAAAGTGCCTTCCGAGGCTCCTCCTACTGATGAACCTTCTGATGATAATCAGAGCGCAGATGAATCAACGGATGAAAACTTATCAGAACCGGATCAGTCAGAGGAACAGGAAAACTATACCCAGACTCCTCCCACAGAGTCCGGTTATAGTGAAGAACCCAAGGATACTTCTCAGGAAGATTCTGCGCTTGATACAACTCCACTGGATACGGCTGCATCCGTTGAGAACCCTGATAATATTTCATTACCTTCTGAAGAAGATACCTTTGGCCAGGAAACCAGTAACAGCGAAAGCCCAACTGATACTCCCCAGCCAGATGAAGTCCCCCAAAATACACCACCAGAACAAACTCCCCCAGAAGAGGAACCGCCTTCTCAAAATGCGCCCGATTCTGAGATTGATGATTCTGCCCAGACCCCTGATTCTGAAATGCAGACTACAGCACCCGAATCTCTTTCTATCACATTGCAATATGTTACTACAGATAAGGATACTGTTGTTCCTAAACCTGTCACAATTTCAACTGCCGCAAGTTCAGTATCAGGTAAAATAACTAAAATAGGTGATAATTTATGGACCTATGAATTTAATGGGCTTCAAAAATATGATAATACTAAGACAGAATTTGATTACTCTATCACCCCTCAAGCAGATGGATATAGTTTTTCTGTGTTAGATGCATCGTCACCCTATGATTTTAGTTGTGAATCTCTTACAACAGAAAATTTAAGTCCATCTTTAAATAGCAACAATATTTCGGAATCGGTTTCTTCAATATATGAGGAATCTCAGGAAGCTAGTGGAACAATTGATGAAGAAGCAGAACCGTCAGATACTGTACAATCAGATAATATGACAACCAATGATATTCCCGATACAGATCAGGTGGATCCTAACTACCCAGATGACCCCTTAAACCGGAGAGCCTTTTCAGGTGCAGAACCAGCAAAAAGCGGTATCTATGAGGGGGAAGTTGGCGCAGAATCAACTCCTATTTTCTATCTCGGGGGAAATCAGGGCATGAAGATTGAAATTATGAACTACGGTGTCCAACGTCCCCAATCTGACGCCAATTATTTCAGTCTTGGTGTCAAGACTACTTCTGTTGCAACAGGAAAAACTGCATTTTTAGCTGGCGACATTAACAATTATCTTGGTACAGAAACTCAGTTAGCTAAAACACTGGGTCATGTAAATGTATTAAAACTTGGCCACCATGGCTCATATGGCTCCAATACATATACCTATTTAAAGAAATTATCACCGGAAATTGCCATTATGACTGGCAAATTTGATTATGTCACCAACAACAAAATGGGAAAAGAAATTGGAACACTTGATACATTACTCAAAATGGCCCAAAATGGTATGCCGATTTACCCTACTGCCTGGTATGCGCCATATACAAAAGCACTTGTCATTAATTTGGATAATAAGTTGAAGAATAATATTCCCAAAAACAAGTCTTTTGTTGCTGTCTCCAGTTTTACGACACCTTCCACGCAAATATATTATCGAGATGGATATCCCACAGCTTTTAGCGGCTGGAAAGAATCTCAGGATGGTAATTGGTATTATTTTGACAATTCCTATAACTCACTTGCAGACAGCTGGATAAAAAATGCCTCCGGACAATATTATTACGTCAGAGGCAATGGTACTATGGCTACCGGCTGGGTTTTTGTAAATGGTTATTGGTACTATATGGATCAAAAGGGTGTTATGACAACGGGCTGGCAAAAAATCGGTGATAAATGGTATTATATGAATTCTTCCGGTCAAATGCTTACAGGACGACAGAGGATTGGAATGGATTATTACTACTTCTCTTCCACTGGCGCTATGGCAGATGATGAGTATATTGATGGGCAATATTACAATACAGCCGGCAAATGGCAGCCGGATTTTTCCGATTCAAATTGGATGCATGATGCAAATGGTTACTGGTACCGTTTTTCCAACGGAAACTACCCTAGAAATACCTGGATGCGTATTCATGGAACATGGTATTATTTCTATGCTTCAGGTTACATGGCCACCGGCTGGCTAAAACAAAACAACGATTGGTATTATCTAGGATCCGATGGAGGAATGAAAATTGGATGGTTCCCTGTTAATAATGTGTGGTATTACTTTAACAGTTCAGGCGTAATGCTTACCGGCTTGCAGAATATCGGTGGTCAAAAATATTATTTTAATATTTCCGGCGCTATGCTTACAGGTTGGTATAAAATTAATAATAAATGGTATTATTTCACTGGCAGCGGCTCTGCTGCTGTGGGCTGGTATCAGCTAGGACAAACATGGTACTACTCCAACAGTGCAGGGGTTATGGTTACCGGACTACAAAATATCGGTGGTCAAAAGTATTATTTTAATAATTCCGGAACAATGCTCACAGGGTGGTATAATATAAAAAATAAATGGTACTATTTCACTGGTAATGGCTCTGCTGCCGTTGGCTGGTATCAGATAGGACAAACCTGGTACTATTCTAACAGCGCCGGAGTGATGCAGACCGGATGGCTGCGTTTAGGCAATACTTATTATTACCTAACCCCCTCGGGTGCTATGGCAACTGGCTGGCTATTTCTTGGGAACACATGGTATTACTTAAATCCATCCGGTGAAATGTACGTCGGATGGCTGCATTTAGGAAATACCTGGTACTATTTAAATGGAAGTGGAGCTATGCTTACTGGTTTCAGATCTATAAATGGACAAAAATATTTTCTTACTGGCTCCGGAGCGCTGTATACCGGATGGGGAATTGTAAATAATAGCTGGTATTATTTCACAGAAAATGGCGTTGCTGTAGGATGGGCCAATATTAACAATACCTGGTATTATTTAAACTCCTCCGGAATTATGCTCACCGGATTACAGAATATTAATGGACAGAAATATTACCTGGATAGTTCCGGAGCTATGCGAACAGGCTGGCAATATTTAAATGGTAAATGGTATTACTTCCTGGAAGATGGTTCAGCAGTCTCCGGCTGGAAGTATATTAACGGTAATTGGTATTATTTAAATCCCAAAAACAATCAAATGTACGCAAATGCTTGGACTCCCGATGGATATTATGTCAATAGCAGCGGTGCATGGACGGGACAAAGAAGATAAGAAATGGGTGCATGGCAGATTATTCATTATACTGCCATGCACCCATTTTTCAAATCTTCTTCAATACCTTTATCATTGAGACTAAATCTTTTCCATATCCGGCAGAAGCTGCCCAGCCACCACCACTGGGATTATCCGGAATACCAAGCCACTCAACATAAGGCGCCGAATTTCTTTCCACGTAGTCAAATCTTTGATCAACGCATTTATTATTCAACTTCTCCGTAGAAGCATACGCCTTTAGATGCTGTACTTGTGCTCGTATACCTGTTCTGACATCTTTAAAAGAATTC
The DNA here is from genome assembly GCA_002270465.1 of Blautia hominis. Lineage (GTDB taxonomy): Bacteria > Bacillota > Clostridia > Lachnospirales > Lachnospiraceae > Blautia > Blautia hominis. The sequence goes on along the minus strand of NQOF01000003.1, from coordinate 632,071 downwards.
CCCTTTTCTCCTCCTCCCGTTGCCCCTAATCCTGCAAAATTAAACTGTTCAATTGATACATCTCCACCAAACTGAAGCCAGCCGGTTTCTTTCATTACCTGACAAAAAACCACCTCTGCTTTTATTCCCTCTGCATTCGCCTCATCAAGTATGATTTTGGAAAATGCCTTAATATCTTTAGCACCGCCTTTGGAAAGCGCTTTAGTAGGATATGTACATTTGGAGGATTTAAAATAACTAACCATCTGCTCTACAGATGCACCACTGCTGCCGCTAATTTTATAGAGGTTTTTTGTATTGGTGTTTGATCCATTTTCTGTATTATTGTTTTTTTTTGCGTCTGGTATCCAAACACCGGAATTATTTAAGTAATATTCTTTTCCATTAACTGTTATCCAACCAGTCTGCATCACTCCACTTTTATTGCAATAGTACCAATTTCCATTTATGGCCATCCATCCTGTCTGCATGGCTCCACTTCCATTACAATAATACCATTTGTTTCCTACTTTAAACCAGCCAACCTGCATGACTCCGCTTCCGGGAGCTAAATAATATTTAGTTCCCCCTACATTTGTCCAGCCTTCTGCCATGGCTCCGCTTCCAGTCAAATAATACCAGAAATTGCCTAGATTCAGCCAACCTGTCTGCATGGCTCCGCTTCCATTACAATAATACCATCTGCCATTCGCTTTAAACCATCCAACGCGCATTGCTCCGTTTCCCGGGTTTAAATAATACCAGGCATTTCCAATATAGTTCCAGCCTTCTGCCATAGCTCCATTACCAGCCAGGAAGTACCATACATTGCCTAAATTCAACCAACCAGTCCGCATAACTCCGCTTCCGTCACTATAATACCACTTCTTGCCGTCCTTATACCATCCGGTACACATCTTTCCATTAAACGGATTCATATAGTACCATTGACCACCAAGGTTGATCCATCCTTCTGCCATGGCCCCACTACCAGTCAGGTAGTACCAGGTTCCTGCCTGATTGAGCCAGCCTGTCTGCATCACTCCACTGCCATTGCTATAATACCAGGTCTTCCCTACTTTATACCAGCCGGTACACATTACACCATTTCCCGGATTTAAATAATACCATTGGCCTCCAATATTTGCCCAGCCTTCTGCCATGGCTCCGTTTCCAGCCAGATAATACCATGCTCCTCCAAGGTTAAGCCAGCCTGTTTGCATTGCTCCACTTTCATTACTATAGTACCATTTTTTACCTACTTTATACCAACCCGTGCACATTTTTCCACTGCCCGGTTTAAAATAGTACCAAGTCCCACCAACAGATCCCCAGCCTTCAGCAGCAGCTCCATCACCAGCCATGTAATACCATGAGCTTCCAATTTTATGCCAACCGCCTCCCAGCATAGCTCCGTTACTCTGAAGATAATAACGTTTTCCACCAATCTTTTGCCAGCCTGTCTGCATAGTACCAGATGAATTGAGGTAATAGTAACTACCATTGATCTTCTGCCAGCCTGTCTGCATTTGTCCACTGCCATTCAGGTAATACCATGTCCCGTTAAGATTCAGCCAGCCTGTCTGCATAACGCCGCTTCCATTAAGATAATACCAAAAATTATCAACTTTCTGCCAGCCTGTCTGCTTTTTCCCCCCTACATAATAGTAATATTTTCCGCCAATCTTTTTCCATTCTCCTTTGGATTCAGGTACCGGTTCATATATCTCACCACCTGTTTCAATACCAAAGTATTGCGCTATACCATATGCATCGGCTTTTGCTAAATTCTTAATAGAAGCTTCGTTATCAAGATATTTTTTATCAGCAGCTCCTGTCAAAAACGCATGTTCTACAATAATTGCAGGTATTCCTGCTTCCTGACCGCCACGAATAATGGCCATTTTATCAGCTTTGCTTCCATCCGGATATTCGTAATCATTGGAATCACTCTCTTTTAATCCTCTGTCATATAATCCCAGCGATACTAAACGTTTTAATATATTATTTGCCACTTTATGCGCATTCTCTGCAACTTCTGAATTATATCTGCCAGTTCGCGGTACTAATACTTCTGCACCATGCGCTGTCTCATAATCAAACGCATTCAAATGAAGACTTACCAGTAAATCAGCATGTTTATTCGCTGCATAATCTACTCTTTGGCCTAGCGTCATTTTTATTGCTTTAGATGCTCCGACGGTATCATGCGTCAAATATACGGTGATGTCAGGATACCTCTCCAGTTCCTTTTTCACATAATTGGCAATTTTCATGGTCAAATCCGCTTCAATAAATTTCGTTCCGTCACTGAATTTGTGATCAGCACCCGGGTCATAGCCATTCGTATCAATAGTTCCATGACCTGGGTCCAGCACTACAATATAATGTTCTTTCTTCTTTGGTTCGGCTGATATAGCAGCCGGTACTTCTGCTTCACCATCCAGCGAATACGCTGCTATTCCATCAGAACTTTCCGCCAACTCATTACTTTCTGCTATAGCCTCTTTTATATCCTCAGAAGAAATACCGTTTTCATCTGCAGATATAACACCTTTTTCTCTCTGCTCATCTGCCTGGGTTTCAACATTCGTTTCTTCCCCCTGACTCTCAGTAACAGCTTTGGCGGCTTCATCTGCATCTATTTCCACCTGAGTCATATCTCCTTCACCCTGGTCCAGAGACACATTATATTCCTGTCCACCAGCAATTGCTTTCATAGAAATGAATTCTCTATTTTGCTCCTGCACAGGTAACTCCAGCAGAAAGGCTGCAACGTTTTGTACTACCTCGTCAGCTGCTGCTGTTTGTACTTCTCCCTCTCCATCTCTGTATGTAATTTCCGCACTCTCCAATACTGTGGAGTTTTGATCTCCTACTTCAACAATAACCGACTGAAGGGAGTCATTTTCCTGCGTAAAAATATAATTACATGCCATGGACAGAGTCTCTTCTTCTTTCTCCCCTTCCGACACTCCATCATCTATAGCTTTTTCATGGTCATTTTCTTGATCCTTTTCTTTTTCCTTGGTCTCCCCGCTGCTATCAGGCGTTTCTTCTTCATTCCCGCCATTTAACATGTCTTGTTCCGGATTATTTTCCGGTTCAGGAGAAACTTGATCATCTTCCTGTTTATTCTTTTCCTCCCCGGCTAAAGAATCATCCTCCAATGATTTGTCTTGTACGTTTTCTTCCATCTTCTGTGTGTCTGATCCCGTTGTCTCTGAAGGTTCTGCACCGAGTACTGGTGTATACATACTCATCAGCATAGCTAGAACCAGCAAATACGACAGGATTTTTTTCCCTGTTTTTTTCATATTCTACCCCTTTTCTGTTAGTGTTTCTTGCAAACTTATTAAATTTATTAAGTAAGTATTAAATATTATACAATACTACTCTTAAGAAATCAATGGAATACCAGTTTATTGTTTTCTTTTTTTTTAGTTTGTGCTACAATGATAGTGTTTTTTAATAAATCAGAATTTTTTCAAGGATTAAAGGAGTCTTTATGATAGATTTTAATATACCGCCATATGTAGGAAAAGAAATGGAATACATAAAGGAAGCAGTTATAAACAGAAAGATTTGCGGAGATGGTACTTTTACGAAACGATGCAGTAAGTGGATGAAAAATAAGTTTGATGTAAACCAGGTTTTTCTTACAACATCCTGTACACATGCCCTGGAAATGGCTGCTGTGCTTACAGATATAAAACCAGGGGACGAAGTGATTCTTCCTTCTTATACTTTTGTTTCTACTGCCAATGCCTTTGTCCAAAGAGGTGCATCCCTGGTATTTGTTGATATCCGCCCTGACACCATGAACATAGATGAAACACTAATTGAAACTGCCATAACACCAAAAACAAAAGTAATAGTCCCGGTCCATTATGCAGGTGTTTCCTGTGAAATGGATACTATCATGTATATCGCCAAACATCACAACCTCAAAGTAGTCGAAGACGCGGCCCAAGGATTCTCCTCCTATTATAAAGGCAAAAGTCTAGGTACAATTGGTGATTTTGGATGTCTGAGCTTTCATGAAACAAAAAATCTCAGTATGGGAGAAGGTGGCGCTCTTCTCTTTGATGATGCGGCATATCAGGAAAAAGCTGAGATTCTTAGAGAAAAAGGTACAGACAGAAGTAAATTTTTTAGGGGGCAGATTGATAAATATACTTGGCAGGATTATGGTTCCTCCTATCTTCCCAGTGATATGAATGCCGCCTATCTGTGGGCTCAGTTAGAAATGGCCGATGAAATCCAGAAAGACCGAATAGAAAGCTATGCATTTTATGATCAGGAACTGAAATCACTGGCAGAGATGGGTTATCTGGAACAACCTTACGTTCCTGAAGAGTGCCAGCATAATGCTCATATGTATTACATAAAACTGCCCGATTTAAAAGAACGAACGAACTTCATATCCTATTTAAAAAAGAATGGCATACTAAGTGTCTTCCACTATATTCCACTCCATTCAGCACCTGCCGGAGTTAAATTCGGTCGTTTTGTTGGTGAGGACAAATATACTACAAAGGAAAGTGAACGTCTGGTAAGGCTACCTATGTATTATCATTTAACACAAGAAGATAAAGATTACATTGTTGACACAATTTTTAAATATTTCGGAAAAAACAGATAAAAATAAGGTATGGATTCCTACAAGAATCCATACCTATTTTTATCCCAGTGTATAAATGAAAATACCTGTAATAATAATCAGATTTCCAATCACTTTTCCCTTGGTAAATTTCTCCTTCAATACAAAATATGATAACAACATAACAAATACATAGCTAAAGGTATCAATCACAGAACCATATTTCATTTCCACTTTTGTAAACGCATAAGTATTCAAAAGCAGAACGCCGCCAAAAATACCATACGCAATAATGACTCTCCAATTTAAATATTCATAAATCGGATGACTGTATTTTCTGTTCGCACTTTGTTTCAGAAGTAGTTGTGAAAACGCCGTAAAAAATGTACCAATAAAAAGGATAAACATATATTTATTCATATTTTTGCACCACCAATACTCCGAATAATACAACTAACAACCCAACAATATTTTTTATGGTTAAAACCTCATGAAAAATCAATACCGCCCATATCTGGGACCATACCAAATATACACTTTTATTTGCATATGCTATACTGAGTTCAAATCTCTGAATGATCTTCTGCCACGCCAGCGCATAGATAAAACAATCTAAAAGCATAAGGAAAAAGAAAAAATATAATCGAATCCCCCAAATTCCATTCTTGTTAAATTCCATCGATGCCATTTTTGTAAACACAGGGGTAAATGAAAATATCATAATACTGATATGTAAAAAGATATAGTCTTTTACCTTACTTTTTCTAGAAACAGCCATGAATTCCCCTTCTTTCTCTGCATAATATTTGAGCAACAGACTTTTTTGTATTGCACAGCTTTTTTTATTATATCACCCTTCTTCTCCCGGAACAAGTCTATTGAAACCCTTGTCGTAAAATGTTATAATAGGCCAAGCGGCTGTTAACACCTTATTATTAAAGAACGATAGACAGCCCTGGAGGTATAAAAATGAGTCTATATTCTATCGTCGTTCCTGTATATAATTCTGAACATACATTAGAAGAACTTTACAACAGGATTCGTTATGTATTTGAGCAGATTATGCAAGAAGATTTTGAATTAATACTGGTAGATGACAGTTCCCGTGACAACTCTTATGCAGTTATGGAACAGCTTCATAAGGCCGATTCCCGAGTTAAAATCATTCAAATGGCAAAAAATTTTGGTCAGCATCCTGCCCTACTTTGTGGTTTTTCATTTGCTAAAGGCGATTTTGTTATCACCATGGATGATGACTTGCAGCATCGTCCAGAAGAAATCCCTAAAATGGCTGCGGTTATAAAAGAAAGGCAAGACGTAGATGTAATTATCGCCAAATATGAAAACAGAAAACACAATATTATAAGAAAGATTGGTACTAAAATATCGATTTACGCTACATCAAAAATGTTAAACAAAGATCCAAATCTGGAAATAACAAGTTTTCGGCTCATGCGCAGGTTTATAGTAGAGGCTATTTTAAATACCAATACACATCTTCCTCAAATTGGAAATCTTCTTGTACAGAGCAGTAATAGAATTATTAATGTCCCTGTTCAGCATGATGCCCGTAAAGTAGGACAGAGTAATTATACTTTTCGTAGATTAGCGAAAGATCTGATTTATGATATTACATCAAATTCTGCACTTCCATTGATTTTGGTGAGGGATTTGGGCATTTTTAGTTTTGTAATCAGTATTATATTGGGACTCTTTTACCTGATAAGGTATTTCATATATGGTGTTTCTGTAGAAGGATGGACAACACTTGTTTTACTCATATTGGCTTATAACGGAATCATTCTATTGGCAATCGGTATTATTGGCCAATATTTAATGAATATATTGAATGAAGCAAAAAAAATCCCTAATTATGTAATACGAAAAAAAGAATTGTAGATTCTATTAGATACAAAAGGAATGATAATATGAAAGAAATTGGCGGGTATATGGAATTAGAGGAGTTGTCAGGAAAAGAATTTTATCCGAACTTGCTGAAACTGAATCTTGGACGTACAGCACTTATCTTTGCAATAAATAAACTACGAATCAAAAAATTATGGCTTCCTCTACTACTGTGTGATTCTGTGACCCATGTATGTAGAAAATGTGGTATAGAGATTTCATGGTATTCTATTTTGGATGACTTTACTCCTGTACTGCCGGAAAAAAAATTCGATGAGAATGAATATTTATACCTCGTCAACTATTATGGTCAATTGTCTCCTGAATGTCTCTTGGATTTAAAAAAGAAATATAAAAATATTATTCTTGATAATACCCACGCATTCTTCCAGGAACCGTTGGAAACAATCCCGACCCTTTACTCATGTAGAAAATTTTTCGGATTACCCGATGGTGCTTATCTATATTTGGATAATACTCCTAATACAGAGACTTTCTTCCTTCCTATAGATAAGTCAGCCTATAGAATGACGCATATACTTGGTCGATATGAGTCTCCAGCATCTGCCTATTACTCAACCATGCTAGAAACAGCCCATGGTTTTTATGATGAACCGGTAAAAAGCATGTCTCGCTTAACGCAAAATCTTCTTAGAGGGATAGATTATACGCAGGTATGCAGAAGTCGAAATGAAAATTATGCTATATTAGAACAGTCCCTGCAAACTCAAAATCATTTGCTGCTGCGTACCCAAAAAGGTCCTTTCGTGTATCCATTCTATTGCACGGATGGTATTCAGATACGAAAAAAACTGGCAGATAAAAAAATATTTGTTCCTACTTATTGGAGCAATGTAATAGAACAATTTCCAAAAGAAAGTCTGGAATATAACTATGCAGCAAATATACTTCCTCTCCCATGTGACCAGCGATATAACGCGGAAGACATGAAGCGTATAGTATCTGTCTTGAACCAATTGATGAAAGGCAAAAATGACAAATGATGAAACAGCGATTATTAATTCTAGGTTCCCTAAGAGAATTCGTCCAACTCATACAGTTAGCTAAATCCCGTGGAATCTATACCATAGTATGTGATGGATATCCTGACAGTATCGGAAAACGGTATGCTGATAAAGCTTACGATATCGATGTTGGAGATACCGACCGAATCGTCTCCATCTGCCAACTGGAAAGAGTAGATGGAATTATCACATCATTTTCTGATTATTTATTTGAATGCATGATTAAAATTGCAAATAAAGCTGGTCTTAAATGCTACTTTTCACCGGAAAAATTGGACTATTATCGAAACAAAGATGTTATGAAACAGATGTTTCATGAATTATCTATTCCAACCGCAAAATATGTTCGTTTGCCCTATGGTTTTACAGACAATGATCTAAACAATCTTGAATTCCCGGTAGTAGTGAAACCTATTGATAAATATGGTTCCAGAGGTGTTCTTGTCTTATATTCCATTGAGGAAATCAGAAAATATTTTAATTTTATCTGTGCAACTTCTGAAATAAAAGAGATTTTGGTTGAGGAATATAATGAGGGATATGAATTTAATATGATGAGCTGGATTCTAGATGGTAAAGTTCATGTAATCAGCATTGCCGACCGTGAAAAGACACCTGTCTGTACAAACGAAATCCCTATAAGCTCTCGTAACGTTTATCCATCCCGTTTGATCAACTATGTATATGAAGAAGCTAAGGGTATATTACAAAAGGTTGCAAACTATACTGGGCAAACCAGCGGTGCGCTGTCTATGCAATTTTTCTGGTCACCGGGTGAAACCATATCTGTGTGTGAAGTTGCCGGAAGATTTTTCGGTTATGAACATGAACTTGTTGATTATTGCTGCGGATTAAAGGTGGAGGATTTATTACTCGATTATCTTTATGACGAGATGTCCCTTAGAAAAAATCTTAAGGTTCACTCCCCTTTTTTCGCCAAAAACAGTGCTGTTCTTTATTTTCATGGAAAAAGCGGTCTAATGGTTGATAATCAAGATACCGCCCGTAAAATTTCATCTATAAAAGGAGTTAAAGATGCTTGGCTGTTTTATAGATCTGGTGAGAGAATTATACCTCATGGGGTAAACCCCTATGCAGTCCGCTACTATATATCAGACGGAAGCAGAACTGAAATTGACCGTATAACAAAATATATATACGAGCATATTTCTATATTATCTCCTGAAGGAGAAAATGTATTATATGAAAATAAAATACCAAAATATCCTGAGTAATTTTAAAAAGAGCCGGCAGATTATATATTAAAGAATATAATCTGCCGGCCTATTAAATTATCTTTTTACCAGATATCTGTTGGATCTTTCAGATTAACTCCCGGTGCAAGTTTTATAGTTGCCGGTTTATCGAATGGTTCATAGTAACCATCCCCAATCGTTACCTGCGTTCCTCTGCCACAGTTATCATAAATCCATTTTGCATCTCTGACACATACACGGATACACCCATGTGATGCAGGCTGACCAAGCATATTGTAATCCCATGATGACAGATTATACTGACTTGTGGAGGAACCTGCCACAGAATGGATAAAGATTCCATTCACTACATGTGATGTCCACTGTCCCCACGATGGACCCATTAAGATATGCCATCTATCCTGATCACCAATATAGAATGTTCCCGCAGGTGTCAGAGTAATCGGATTACCCACAGAACACGTCATGGATTTTACGGGAATAGTCCAGCCATTACTTCCATCTTTTGCAAGTACCGTAATCTGGCATTTGGTACGATTTACCCGAATTCTATAAGGACCACCTATCATACCACTGACATCCTGCTGCATTGCGCCATTAGTGCCAAAGTACATTTTATATCCTTTTACATACTTCCACCCGGTTGCCATAACACCGTTTCCGTCCAAGTAATACCAGTTGCCATTCCATGCTACATATTCATCCTTAGCATAAGCCCCATTACTTTTTTTGAAATAGAACGTTCCGTTACTATTCTCCCAGGCTCCATTTGTATTCACATTGACTGTTCCATAGCCCGGAACCCATCGACCATTCTTATCTACATAATAGCCTCCAATATTGGTGTCCTTCAGCATAGCACCATTACTGCCTACATAGTAATATGTATCAATCCATGTATTAGTGGCCATTACACCATTCCCGTAAGAATAATACCATTCTTTTCCAACCTGATACCAGCCTGTTCTCATTGAACCACTACCAGGAGTAAAATAATACCAGGCCCCCAGGTATCCCCAGCCTTGAGCCATAGAGCCATTACTGTTAAGATAGTACCAGGTTCCACCCAAATTTAACCAGCCAGTCTGCATTGCTCCGTTTCCTGATAAATAATACCAGGTTCCCCCTAGATTCACCCAGCCAGTCTGCATCGCTCCGTTCGCTGCCATATAATACCAGGTTCCGCTCGGATTTATCCAGCCGGTCTGCATTGCTCCACTTCCCGTCAAATAGTACCAGACTCCGCCAAGATTTATCCAACCAGTCTGCATTGCTCCGCTTCCATTACTGTAATACCACGTTTGTCCAACCTTATACCAGCCAGTCTGCATTGCTCCACTTCCCGGTTTCAGGTAATACCAAGTGTTTCCAAGCATTGCCCAGCCCTGTGCCATTGAACCATCCACATTCAAATAATACCAGGTTCCTCCAAGATTCACCCAGCCAGTCTGCATTGCTCCGCTTCCATTGCTGTAGTACCATGTTTTTCCTACTTTATACCAGCCGGTATTCATAATGCCACTTCCTGGTGTCAAATAATACCAGGTTTTATCAAGTTTTATCCATCCGGTAGTCATTGCACCATTACTGTCCAGATAATACCACTTAGTCCCAAGATTTAACCACCCGACTTGCGTATAACCATTATTATTAAAATAGTATTTTTTTCCATCTACTTTATACCAGCAATTTTTGGGCCAGGTACCATCTTCCTTTTGATACCATTTTCCACTGGCATTATATTGCCATCCCTCAGGATAAACCTTGTATGATTTGGTACATATACCGTCTTTCCCAAAGAAATATTTTACACCCTTTACAATCACAGATGTATTTTTCTTAACCGTGCCGTCCTTGTTCACGTAATATTTCTTGCCGTTGATCGTCTGCAGTCCAGTTTTCGTTGTCTGCTTTCCATCCGCACCAAAATAGTAATATTTCTTGCCATCTACTATCCACTTGGATTTGGCATAGCTTCCGTCTTCATTCATCCAGTAATTGCTGCCGTCAATTTTCTGAAGACCGGATTTTCCCTGTGCCTGCACACCATTGCTGTCAAAATAATAATATTTGCCGTCTGCTTCTTTCCATACATTCGTCTCAGGCTGTCCGTCTTCCCCAATCCAGTAATTGGCGCCTTCAATATTCTGAAGTCCTGTCGGCATGCCTTCGGTCAGCATTTTGCCATCCGGACCAAAATAGCCGGCCAACTTACTTCCATCCTCATCCGTAATGAATTTCCAGATATCCTTTAAAGGCATTCCGTTGGCATCCAGCCAGTAGCAATGCTCCACGCCGTCATCCCCCGGAATAACGAATGCGCCTTCCATCTCACTTTTTGGCACCGCCATTCCTGCTGCAAGTGCCGCATCCGGATTTTCTGCCGGGTCTGCCTCACCCAGATAATACTGAAAAGAACCATCTGCTTCCTGATACCACCAATCTCCGACACCTTTTAAACCGCCCTCCACTTTTTCAAAGGCGTATGTAAGGTTCATCGGGCCATAATCTGCATCCTTGTAAACAGCGGTTCCATAAAATCCAATGGCCTTTCCGCCTACTGTAACTGTTGCATCCGGAAGAGGATCCACAGACATCTCCGTCCCGTCCTCCTGAACTTCATAATACATCCAGATACCGCTCTGCTTATCCAGCACCCATTTCCTCTGATATCCCGTAAATCTATCTACGGAATCATAATATCTGAAAATCATTTCATTCTCAGTTCGTTCCAGCGTCCAATGGTCATCCTGGACCGCTTCCGCCTCATGGCTTACTTGTTTTGTCTCGCCATCTATTTGGCCGTCATCCGTTTGGCTGTCGCCAATCTGTCCATCTCCTTCTGCATCCCCCAAACCGTTATCCGTTGCTCCGCTCCCTTCATCCAGCGGATCCGTAAGGCTTGTAACCTGCTGCGGTACTTCACTTCCATCCGTAGCTGCTGCTCCTACCGGAAGGACAGAAGTGATCGTGACCGCTGCCGTAAGCATCAGCGCCAACAGCTTCATCCTACGCTTCTTCATACTATTCCCTCTACTTTCCAGCTTTACGCTCTTATTTATCTCCCGGATACTTTCGTATCAACCAGGTATACTCTCCCTCTAGAGATATCACTATTTTACCATTTTTTACAGGTTATTACAACCAAACAGGGGAAATGTAATATTAAATTTGTTTTACAGTCTCATGAACTATACTTATAATAATTCCAAAATCCGCTCTGTGATAAATACACCGATACAGGAAAAACACGCAACCATCACAAGGCTTTTCTCTTTCATAGCGAAAAATACTGCCACGGCCAGACCGGCAAAAGCAGATACCGGTGACTCCGTTGCATATAAAATAGCAGGAAAGGTCATGGCTGTCAGGCATGCATAAGGAACATAATATAGGAAAGAACGTATGTAAACATTAGAGATTTTTTTCTGGATCAATGTCAGAGGCAGCATACGGATCAGATATGTCACACCTGCCATAACTAAAATATATGCATAAATCATGCCTCCACCTCCTCCTTGATCGGAAATAAAACAGCACCGATACCTGCTGCCAGCAGGGTGCAGATAATGATCATAAAGCCGCTGGAAATTTGTTTTAATACCGGAAGGTAGTAAAACATACTGCTCAGGGCCAGGGCAATAAATACAACAGTCCTCACAGTGGATTCCTTTTTTGCCGGAGGCACAACAATGGCGATAAACATTCCGTAGAGTGCCACCCCCAAAGCGCTGCGCACAAATGCGGGCATAACCGTGCTCGCTATGGCTCCTGTAAGCGTTCCCCCTACCCATCCAAGTACCGGCAGGCAGATCAGGCCGTACATATAATACTGCCCCACACTTCCCCTCTTTGAACTCGCCACTGCGAATATCTCATCCGTATTTCCATATGCGATGAGAAGCCTGTGGCGCGTCTTGACACACTTGTCAAACTTTTGGGATAAAGAAAGGGACATAAGTGCATACCTCATGTTGATTACAAACTGCGTCAATGCCATTTCCAGCAGCGATGCCCCCGAAAGGATCACATTCAGACCGGCAAACTGCCCTGCGGATGTGAGATTAAAAAGGGAAATCAGCACCGCGTGAAGAGGAGCCATACCGCTGTTCACTGCCAGCATGCCAAATGTGAAACTGACGGAAAAATACCCCAGTGCGATAGGGATACCATCTTTCAGGCCTTCTTTCATGTTATTATGCATGATTGCTTTCTCCTTAAGTAATATTAGTATTCTTGCGTTACGATTCACAACCTCTGTCCCGGGAGGATGGGATTGTTTTTGCAGGGCTATAATTCGTAACATTCTTGTCCTTGAGATTCCCGGCAGGCAAAAATCGAGGGATGAGACAGCCTTGACTGTCCCATCCCCGGAATTTTCCTGCTCAGGATCATAATAAAACAATTATTCCTGTAAACCTTCCTCCAGAATATATACCAGATGTTTTAATGCCTCTTCCTCGTCTTCCCCTTCGCATACCAGTTCAATTTCATCTCCGCCTTTCACACATGCGCCAAGAACACTGAGGACACTCTTTGCATTTGCGGTTACATTATTATAACTGAAGGTAATCAGTGATTTGAACTGCATGGCTTCACTGCAGAGACGGCCTGCCGGTCTTAAATGCAGTCCGATCAAATTATTTACTTTTACTTTCTGACTTACCATTATTCATCACTCCCCTGCTTCTATTTTATGGTTCCGATCTCTGAGTTACAACATTTGCGTTGGCATCTGTCAAAGTGACCTTCACATTGATCTCATCAACCACCTGATATCCATCCGGCACTTCAATTTTAACTGGTACCTCGTATTCGCCGGCTGCTGTATAAGATTTCAGATCAATACTGAGATGTATTTGACTCTTATCCAGTTTATCTAAATCTTCTTCTTTTCCCTCAACCCGAACCAGAACTTCCACTTTGTCCATAACCACATTCATATTGGCAGGACTATTTTCAACTTTCATTTCATTTGTGGAAATATTATACTCTTTACTATTCAGCGGAAGTATCTTTACTGTTAAAAGAGCTGTATCATTTACGCCTGTTGCAAGTTTTATATCTTTTGGCAAAAGTTCTGTCAGATCAACTGAGAATTCACAATCAGAGGACTTACCCGAAATATCCCTCTCATCCGATTGAGGGATTGTCAGTTTGTTTCCGTTTACCGTGAATTTCTGCAGCGCCTCTTCCGAACCCACTATACTGATCTCGCTTGGTGTCGATGACACCGAATCTACCTGATACCCACTCTGCGGGCTTCCCACGTACGCATTGGAGACATCAATTGTAACATCCTTCAACATTCTCCATAATTCAACATAAACCTGGACTGTAGTGCTGGGCACATCGAATTTAAGATAAGACATCTGCTTTTCACTTAATTCATCGTGGTTTTTATCATATATCTTTAATGTAGCTTCCCGCTCACCACTTGCGCCCATACCGTCCACATTTACCTGGGCTGTCACACTGTCTATTTTTTCTATAATAGATTTTGGCCCTACAATATTGATCTTTTCCGGATTGGCAGTTATCTTTCCAACCTCGTAATTATTGTCGGGCTTAGATTCCCCTATGAGTTCCGTACTGATGATACGGTCAAGACTTTTTCGTTCATCTATTTTGATGGGAATATTTTTAGGTGTCACTTCTATATCCTCATCATCGACTCCCGCACAGGTAACCGTGACCGGCACCATAATAGGATCAGAATCCATATCAATGATCTGTGTCAGATCAGCCACGGCTGTAATATTCTCTTTGCTCAGTTTCTTGATGGTTTCACTTGCAGCCCGGATACGGACATTTACAGAGTCTTTTCCATCCACCATAAGTGCAATGTTATTCATACTTTCTATATAAGACTCATTGACAAATGTAACCGGTATATCCATGTATGTCTGGGTGATGGAAGGGTTCTCTATATTCATGACCAGCAGCCAGATCAATATGGCTATCAGCAGAGAAAGGATTTTCAAGGTAAATTTATTCATCAGACTTTTCTTCATTCTTCACCCATCCCTTCCATATTTTGCGTTTCTGTTTCTCTGCGTTGGCATTCTGCTCCTTTAACAAGATTGCTTTGAGTTCATCTCTGTTTACCCCTACAATAAGTTTGCCATGATGGGCTACGGATACCCGGCCGGTTTCTTCTGAGACAATGATCGTGATAGAGTCACTGACCTCACTGATCCCCACACCTGCGCGATGTCTGGTCCCAAGATTTTTATTCAGTTCCATATTATCTGAAAGCGGCAGATAACAGGTGGCTGCAACTACACGGTCCCCTCTGATTATAACAGCGCCATCATGAAGAGGCGTATTATGCTCAAAGATATTGATCAGGAGCTGACTTGTCACCAGAGAATCCAGATAAATACCCGTTCTGGCAAACTCGTTTAATCCTGTCTCCTCCTCGATCACGATCAAGGCCCCGGTCTTGACCTCCCCCATTTCAAAGCTGGCACGCACAATTTCATTTAATGTACGGTCACTGAATCTTCCGCTGTCCTCTTTTTTCCCGTTGTCAAACGGAAGAATGTTGCTTACGATCTTCTTATGTCCTAACTCCTCCAAAGCCTTACGCAGTTCCGGCTGAAAAATAACCAATATGGCTGTGATTGCATAACCACCTGCATTATAGACCAGCCAGAGAATGGTATTCATCTTTAAAAGGAATGCGATGAAGATAAACGCCAGGACAATCAGGATTCCTTTCAGCAGAGAATACGCCCGGGTATTTCTCACCCACAGCATGAACTGATAAACAAAAACAGCTATCAGCAGAATCTCAATAATATCGATCCAGGCTATACGGGGAAGTGTCATCTTACCCAAATACTCTTTTAAAATTACTGTAAAATTCCCCATATCTCCACCCCCTTAATTATGTATAATTCCCCTATGGGATTGTCTTTATAAGTCTTTCAGCGATTCTTCCAGCTGTTTCTCAAAATCAAAATCCTCTTCAGAAACATGCTCCACAGGAGCTGCATCCTGCACCAGATCTTCCTCTATATCTTCTTCATCCAAATCTCTGTCATCAGATTTCTTATTAGATGAAAACTTTTTCACACTCTTCTTAGTCTGTGACACCAGTGATTTCGGAACTGCTTTTACATAATATACATATTCGTCATCCTCAAACTGCGCCACTTCACTTCTTGAGTAGTCCACTCCCAGTACAAAAAATTCGATGACAAGGCCAATCACTGCGGAAACCACACCGGCAATGATAACGCTGCCCATCTCCATGCTGATACTCATGAACATACTTCCGAACAACATCAGGACGATATATACCACAGAACCCGTGACCACTGCAATCCTCCAGGAGTAGTCAAAGGAGGAGCGGCGGATAAGATATACCAGAAGGGTCACTGTGGCAAAAGCAATGATTGCCAGCCACATTTCCTGGTTTTTTACCAGTCCGTCCAGTAAGATCTGTAGTTTCTGGACAGCTTCTGTCTCTTTTCCCTGAAGCACTCCCGCCTTGTCTTTTACCAGGCGCATAAAGTAGTACAGGACCACACCACAGCCGGCAGGTACTGCGCTTGCGGGTCCCCTGAGAAGGCCACAGCCAATGGGTACCGCTGCCGGGATATGAAAGGCAAAGGAAACCGGTGTAAGCACCAGTGCCACATTATCCTTGGATGTAAACCGCAGAAATAATATCATCAGCAGGATCATTAATAGCAATGCAAAACCTGCGACTTCAATCCCCACCGCATAGCAATGGCCGATGATCAGGATACAACCCAGGATCGTCATGGCATTGATTGGCATAACAGAACACAGAAGAGCAAGGATCAGGACAACAAAAATGTTATCCAGTTTTCCCATAAAACCCAGTGTAGTGTTAATGCCTTTGAAAAGGCCGAATGCTAAAATAAACTTCAGGATCGGAAGAATCCAGGTGTCATGCTCCCCGTAAAATTCTTTGATTTTCTGTTTCAATATCAGTAACGCTGTCATGCGCCTTTCCTCCTTCCGGTCAGTCTCCCGGCTCTCTTTTCTTCTCTGTCATATATTTTTTTCAGCTGTCCCAGCTCTCTGTAATACTCTTCCACACCTTTCTGGGCACTCCTGTATTTGACAGAGCAGTAAATATACGTCAATATGCTGTAGGCCACCAGCAGTACGATATATATAATGATAATCTTAAGCCCCAATGAAAACAAATCCATCTTATGGAGATTATCCATCATATATTCGCTCTTATATCCAAAATAGACAGCCAGCAGCAACGCATAGGCAATGGTAGTGATAAAAAAGTTTTTGATCAGCGCAAGGCCTATGTAATCACTTCTGTAGTAATTGCTGATCGACAGATCTTCTCTTCCCTTACCGGATTCGTAAGCAGCTAATTTTCTCATTTTCTTGATTTTTTGTTCATTTAACATAAGCTTCCTCTACTTCCTGTGAAACAAGGATTTAGATGTCTTCACAGTGTAATTATGCAGCGTTTCCTATCGTTATGCCCAAAAAGTCTCCTGCATTTTTGACACAACAAATGTGCCACTTACTACATCTCTTAAATGGCATCCAATGTATACAACTTGCATTATAGCATAAATAAAGCAGGCGAATCAAGCCTTATCAACAGAAACCTGTGCCTATGGCTATGGTTAAAAAATATACCTGCTCTGCGCCGGCAGCTTTCAGTGCAAGGCTTACACCGTCCACAGTGCTTCCTGTGGTGTAGATGTCATCAATGATCAGTATTTTTTTCCACGGAAGCTTTGCCTGCCTCACAGCAAATGCACTGCGCAGATTGCTTCTCCTCTCCTTGTCATTCAGTTCTTTCTGTGGTTTTGTGTTGACTCTCCTGACAACCGTTTTTGTGTCTACAGGTAACTGCAGTATCCTGCCAATCTCCCCTGCGATTATTTCTGCCTGGTTATATCCTCTCTTTTCCATCCTTTTTGGATGGAGCGGAACAGGGATCAACACCTCCGGGCCCCACAGGCGGATCTGTTCCCCTGCACAGGCTGCGGCATAGCGTCCGTAAAAACGTCCGTATTCCTGCCTTTGGTGATATTTTAACTGATACAGGGATTGTGAAAGAACGGAGCCGTAAGGAAAAATACTGATTCCACGGTCATAAGAATGTTTTTTTGATGCACAGTCATAGCAGAACTCCGCCTCACGGTCAGAAAGAGGCTTAGAGCACTTGAAACAGCGCGGCCCATGTATGGGCACAAGTTTATCCAGGCATTCCCGGCATATGGCCCTTCCCCGGGGGACTGCAATGTCATGGCAGACTGGGCAGCGCCTGGGATAGACCAGATCAAGGACAAAGGAAGCTAGAAGCTTTCCTTTATCCGCAGATCCAGAGTGGTATAACGGCTTTGTTCCATCTGGTTTTTTTCCATTTCCCAAAAAGTATTTTCATCTCCTACCAGTGTCACGCACTTTCTGGCCCTGGTCACTGCCGTGTAGAGTAGATTTCTGTTCATCAGCATCCTGGGGCCTCCGAGCAGCGGTATGACCACTGCAGGATATTCGCTTCCCTGTGATTTGTGGATAGTGATCGCATACGCCAGTTCCAGCTCATCTAACTGTTTAAAGGCATACTCCACAAAACGCCCCTCATCAAACTCTACGGTCAAGGTCTCTGCAAAGGTATTGATCTCCCGCAGGATTCCCGTATCTCCGTTAAAGACACCTACGCCTTTTTCCACGGGAATGCCGTATTTACCCCGGACTTCCCACTCGGTCTGGTAATTATTCTTGATCTGCATGACCTTATCCCCCTCACGGAACAGGCCATTGCCGTGTTCTTTTTCTTTTTTATCAGGGGATGGGGGATTCAGATACTGCTGCAGGATACCATTGAGCCGTTCAACACCCAGAAGACCTTTCCGCATAGGAGTCAGGACCTGAATGTCATAGGGAGTGGCATCCACAAACTTTGGCAGCTTCTTCTGGATCAGGGTAATGACAACACTGATGATCACATTTGCATCATACCGCTTCAGAAAGAAGAAATCCATACTCTTGTTATCCAGGACAACAGGGACACCCCGGTTGATCTTGTGTGCGTTCACTACAATATCACTCTGGGAAGCCTGACGGAAAATCTTAACCAGCTCTACAACCGGAAATTTTCCGGAACGGATGATGTCTTTGAGTACACTTCCCGGTCCTACGCTTGGAAGCTGGTTTACATCTCCCACCAGGATCAGGCGTGTACCCGGCGTAATAGCCAGGAGCAGCGCGTGCATAAGAAAAATGTCCACCATGGACATTTCGTCAATGATAACAACATCCGCTTCCAGCGGATTCTGTGCGTTTCTTTCAAAATGGATACTGGCTGAGGAATCATCCGGCATTCCGCTCAGTTCCAAGAGCCTGTGTATGGTTCTGGCCTCATAACCTGTGGTCTCTGTCATGCGCTTTGCTGCCCTTCCCGTAGGGGCCGCCAGACAGATATCCAGACCTTCCAGCTCATAGTAGCGGATGATCGCATTGATCGTGGTGGTCTTTCCGGTACCGGGACCGCCGGTGATGACCAGGAGGCCGTTTCTCACAGCCTCTATGACTGCCTGGCGCTGTTTTTCATCCAGCTGGACGTTTCCGTTCTTTTCAAGTCTGGCAAGCTTTGCTTCCATCCCGGCCTCATCCACAGTATCCTCCAATGCCAGTTCTTTCAGCATCTGAGCCACATGCAGCTCAAGCTGATAATACTGGCTGGCATAGATAACAGGCTCGGGCTGCACACCCTCTCTGAGTGGGGTTTCTTTCATCACAATCTTTCTGTCTATGGCCAGATCCATAATATGTTTTTCCATATAAGGGGCTGCAACGCCCAAAAGGGCAGATGCCCGTTCCAGCAGTATGCGCTGTGGAAGGAACACATGCCCTTCTGCAGTTGCCTGCAGTAATATGTATAGAAGACCGCTTCGGATACGGTAGTCGGAATCTGTGTGGATTCCAATCCTGGCAGCGATCTCATCTGCCATCTTAAATCCCACTCCGTCTATATCCTCAGCCATCTTATAGGGATTCTCCCTTAATATGCCGTACATCTCTTGTCCGTATTGATTGAATATCTTAGCTCCCAGTGACAGGGATATGCCGTATTGCTGGAGAAACATCATGGCCTTGCGCATGTCTGCTTTCTCAGATACCTGTGCTGCGATCTCTCTGGCCTTTTTTTCACTGATCCCTTTTATTTCTGCCAGCCGCTCCGGCTCCTCCTC
Source organism: Blautia hominis (assembly GCA_002270465.1). Classification (GTDB taxonomy): domain Bacteria; phylum Bacillota; class Clostridia; order Lachnospirales; family Lachnospiraceae; genus Blautia; species Blautia hominis. The sequence continues at coordinate 612,132 of NQOF01000003.1, read as the reverse complement.
CACAATACGCAGTGTGTCATCCTTGAAGCGTCTGACGATCCTGGCTGCCAGAGCTGCACCAATTCCCTTGATGGCACCGGAACCCAGGTAACGTTCCATAGCCATGGAGTCCTGGGGCACTACGGTCTCATAGGAGGTGACGGAGAACTGTCTGCCATAGGACGGATGCTCCGTATAATGTCCATAGGCTTTGATGGTTTCCCCTTCACTCAGATACTGGAAACTGCCCACGCAGGTCAGCTCTTCCTCCTCAGCGATCACAACCATAACCGTGTACCCATTGTCCTCATTCCGGAAGATAATATGGTCCACATATCCTTCTATGGTTTCTTCCATATCTTACCTCTTTTGTTTTATTGTCACTGTTCAGTACCCACACAGTTACAGGCAAAAATCCATGCAAGATCACCTTTGGCGACAGCATTTTTGCTTGGCTGTGGAATGCTTTCTTACAGTCAGCACAATGTATGCGCAGACCTGCTGAATAGTTCCCGATTTATTTACCGTTTATCTTGCTCATAAGCTCCATGTACTGGCCTGTGCCGATGGCCACAGCCATGGCCGGCTCCTCAGCAACCACGGTGTTGATGCCTGTCTCCTCCTCGATGAGTGTCTCCAGGCCTCCTAAGAGCGCACCGCCGCCGGTGAGAACAATGCCTCTGTCAGCAACATCAGCCGCCAGTTCCGGAGGTGTTTTCTCCAGAATTCCGTGTATGGTCTCCATAATCTGTACAGTCGCATCTTTTAAGGCTTCCCTGATCTCCTCTGAGGTCAGAGTAACGCTTTTGGGGAGTCCTGTGATCGTATCCCGCCCTTTCACATCCATGGTCTTAGGCTGGGGATGAGGATAGACAGTTCCTATCTGGATCTTTGCATCCTCCGCAGAACGTTCCCCGATCATCAGATTATGTTTTTTTCTCACATAACGCATGATTGCCTCGTCAAAATTGTCTCCTGCCACTTTGATGGAAGTGGAGACAACAGTTCCTCCGAGGGAAATCACCGCCACATCAGTGGTGCCTCCGCCGATATCCACGATCATGTTGCCAAAAGGTCTTGTGATATCAATACCCGCCCCGATGGCTGCCGCTATGGGCTCCTCGATGATATTTACCTCTCTGGCTCCTGCCTGGTAAGTGGCTTCCTCCACTGCTTTCTTTTCTACCTCTGTCACACCGCTGGGTACGCAGATGCTGATGCGGGGTTTTCGGAAAGCTTTCTTTCCCATAGCTTTAGAGATGAAGTATTTCAGCATTTTTTCTGTCACCTCATAGTCTGAAATGACACCCTGGCGCAGGGGGCGGACTGCCACAATGTTGCCGGGGGTCCTGCCGATCATCTGTCTTGCCTCTTCTCCTACCGCTCTTATTTTATTATTATCTTTATCGTATGCAACTACGGATGGTTCCTTCAGTACAATGCCTTTTCCTTTTGCGTAAACCAGTATACTGGCCGTTCCCAAGTCGATTCCAATATCTGTCGCTGCCATAGAATACCCCTTTCTATTTTTGGATATCAGTCTTCTGCCCGGCACTTTAGTCCCGGGCCCACTGATATCCTTCATTATACCCAACTTGTCCCGAAATGAAAAGGGGCAATCAATTCAAATATTTTGACACGTAACGACCTGTGTAGGAGACAGGATTCGCCGCCACATCCTCCGGTGTACCGGTAGCTATCACGGTTCCCCCTTTATCGCCGCCTTCCGGGCCGATATCTATGATATGATCCGCAGTTTTTATCACATCCAGGTTGTGCTCAATGACAACCACTGTGTTCCCTCCCTCTGCCAAACGGCGGAGGATCTCAATGAGCTTATGCACATCCGCAAAATGCAGACCTGTGGTAGGCTCATCCAGAATGTAGATGGTCTTTCCCGTACTTCTCTTACTCAATTCTGTTGCCAGCTTGATCCTCTGTGCCTCACCGCCTGACAATTCCGTAGATGGCTGTCCCAGACGGATATAAGAAAGTCCCACATCGTAAAGGGTCTGGATCTTTCTCTTGATGGAAGGAAGGTGTTCAAAAAAGGTCAGCGCCTCCTCAACGGTCATATTCAGCACATCGTATATACTCTTTCCTTTATATTTCACTTCCAGAGTCTCTCTGTTATATCGTTTTCCCTGGCAGACCTCACAGGGGACGTACACATCGGGAAGAAAGTGCATCTCTATCTTCAGAATTCCGTCACCGCTGCAGGCCTCACATCTTCCGCCTTTTACATTGAAGCTGAATCTTCCTTTTTTATACCCCCTGGCCTTTGCGTCCGCAGTGGTTGCAAAAAGGTCACGGATCTGGTCAAAGACTCCCGTGTAGGTGGCCGGATTGGAACGGGGTGTTCTGCCAATGGGAGACTGGTCAATGTCAATGACTTTGTCAAGCTGCTCCACACCGTCAATCCCTTTATGTTTTCCGGGAATCACTCTGGCCCGGTTCAGCTTTCTTGCCAGGCTTTTGTATAAGATCTCATTGATCAGGGAACTCTTGCCCGAGCCGGAAACACCGGTAACGCAGGTCATAATTCCCAGGGGTATTTTCACATCAATGTTTTTCAGATTGTTTTCCGAAGCTCCCCGGATGGTGAGAAAACCTGTGGGTTTTCTTCTCTCCTTTGGTACAGGGATTTTCATGGCACCGCTTAAATACTGGCCGGTGATGGAATCTTTATTTTTCATCAAGTCATCCGCCGTACCGATCGCCACTAACTGGCCGCCGTGCTCCCCTGCGCCGGGACCGATATCCACAATACAATCTGCTTCCCGCATGGTGTCCTCGTCATGCTCCACGACGATCAGGGTGTTGCCCAAATCTCTAAGGTGTTTCAATGTGGCAAGCAGTTTATCGTTGTCACGCTGGTGCAGGCCGATACTTGGCTCATCCAATATATAGGCAACTCCCACAAGACCTGAGCCGATCTGGGTTGCCAGACGGATCCTCTGTGCTTCCCCGCCGGACAGGGTACCTGTTGCACGGGATAGTGTCAGGTACTCCAGTCCCACATTCATCAGAAAGCCCACTCTGGCACGGATTTCTTTTAATACCTGTTCGCCAATCATCTGCTGGGTGGGAGTGAGCTGCAGTTCATGCAAAAACACCTGCAGTTTACGGATAGACATGGACGTAACCTCATGTATATTTTTGTCTCCCACAGTGACGGCTAGGGCTTCCTTTTTCAGACGCTGGCCCTTACAGGTAGGACATGGTGTGATGCGCATAAAGGATTCATATTCCTGTTTGCTGGACTCCGAACCGGTCTCTCTGTAGCGGCGCTCCACATTTTTAACAAGCCCCTCAAAAGCCACGTCGTATATACCCTCGCCGCGCTGGCCTTTATAGTGTACCTTTATCTCTTTGCCGCGGGTTCCGTTGATGATCACGTCCTTGATCTTGTCAGGATAATCCTGAAACGGTGTATCCAGTTCAAAATGGTATTCCTCAGCAAGGGCATCCAAAATGGCCCTTGTAAAGCTGCCTTTATCCGTGCAGGACTGCCAGCCAAGAACCACAATGGCTCCCTTTGCAATACTCAGGCTTTGGTCCGGTATCATCAGATCCACGTCAAACTCCATCTTATACCCCAGTCCAAAGCAGGCAGGGCAGGCACCGAAGGGATTGTTAAAGGAAAAAATCCGAGGCTCAATCTCGTCAATGCTGACACCACAGTCCGGACAGGAAAAGCTCTGGCTGAAATTCATCTGGTTTCCATCCATAGTGTCCACAATGAGAAGTCCGTCAGCCAGATTCAGAACGTTTTCGATGGAATCTGTAAGTCGTTTTTCAATCCCCTCTTTCACCACAAGACGGTCCACAACGATTTCAATATTGTGCTTAATGTTCTTATCCAGTTTTATCTCTTCACTGAGTTCATAGAGATTGCCGTCAATCTGCACTCTCACATAACCGCTGCGCTTTGCCTGATCCAGAAGCTTTGCATGGGTACCTTTCCGGCCTCTGACCACAGGTGCCAAAAGCTGCAGTTTTGTCCGCTGGGGCAGGCTCATGATCTGGTCAACCATCTGGTCAACGGTCTGCTTTTTAATCTCTTTTCCGCATTTCGGACAGTGGGGGATACCGATCCTTGCGTAAAGAAGACGGAAATAATCGTATATCTCCGTAACGGTGCCAACTGTGGAACGCGGGTTCCGGTTGGTGGATTTCTGGTCAATGGAGATAGCCGGGGAAAGGCCTTCAATACTTTCCACGTCCGGTTTCTCCATCTGTCCCAGGAACTGCCTTGCGTAGGATGACAGGGATTCCATATATCTTCTCTGTCCTTCCGCATATATGGTGTCGAATGCAAGGGAACTTTTTCCTGAACCGCTCAGCCCGGTTAAAACCACCAGCTCATTGCGGGGGATGTCCACATCCAGATTTTTCAGATTGTTCTCGTTTGCTCCGCGTATTTTGATAAATTGGTTGTCGTGTGTTCTTACTGCCATTTCTATCTCCTTATTTTTGATCAGCGCAACAGTTTCTATAGGATTCTCATTCCGAAAAGCACCATAGCTTCTGCCTTTCGGCAGATTGGGGATGCGGTTTTCGGGGAATGTATGTTTGTTTTTATGCTATCTGCCATTATATCACAGGCTATGTGTATTTGCAAACATATGTTCAGAGAGATTTTTAGGAAATGTTGGGGGAAAACAGGGATTTTCTGGGCCGGGTTACGGCAAGGGGGACGGGATGTTGGGGAAGTCTGCGGGCCTCCTCTGGCAGCCAGCTTCGTTCCCCTTCAACTAAGCGCTAACTCCGACTAAGACGCTCAGCAAAGGCTTCGCGCCAAGTCTCCATAAGCGCTGGATTTTCAGGCTCTCTACCGCAATGTCTGCCAGAGGAGGCCCGCAGACTCCCCCAACATCCCTGGTTTTCTCTTCCGACAGATATAAAATGCATAGGTTCTGCTTTTAGAAAGACTAAAAGCAAACTACATTCTACATGCAGGACCCCTGTCTAAACCAATTGCGTACAAAAAAGGCCCCCGCAAACGCGGCAAGCCTTTTTACTTTTTATCATACAGACGCATGCTGTACATAGGTTCTGCATTCTTCTTTATTTTTATTCTGATGCTCAGAACAGATATACTGCATGATGTCTCTTCTTGTGACAATACCTATAAAATTCTTCTGGTCATCAATAACCGGTACGAAATTCTGCCGCATGGCCTTGTCCAGCAAATCTTCCATATCGGAATCCACGCGAACGGGTGTATAGTTAGCCCGGCGCTTGAATGCTGTGATGGGAATCTCCTCCGCAGCTTTCAGATTCAGGTCGCCGCGGTTCTTTAGTCCCCAAAGTAAATCCCCTTCTGTAATTGTCCCCACATATTTACCATTCTCCCCGATAATCGGAATGCACGAATACCGGTGATATTCCATCTTTTCCAAGACCTGCCTTAAACTGTAGGTGTCATAGATATAGGCCACATCACTCTTCGGAGTGAGAAAAAATAAAATATTCATTATACCCTCCCAAAATGTCATGCAAAACGGTCAGAGATCCCCGCCGTTTCATCATATATTACCTTCCTTTATTCTGACACATTCTATATTAATTTTCCAGAGATAAACTGTAAAACTTTATTAAATTTCTATAACCTATGTTCATAAAATATTACTGTTCACTCCGTGTCCGGTAACACGCTTCACGACGCACAGATATGGAGCATTCTACCCCATATCGCGCTGCCTGCCTCAGGATTTTCATGCTTCCGGCATGAAAACGCCTCCCGGTACAGTGGCCTGTAAACAGTAACCATTAAAAGTCACTGCCTGCAGAAATCTGTACAGGTCAGTCAAATAGGAACTCGGAGAGGACTGTATTGCTGAGGAGCACCCCTTCTTCTGACAGATACAGCCTGTCCTTTTTCTCCAGGAGCATTCCATTTGACAAAAGTTTTTCCAGAGCTTTTTCATAGACCAGTTCTATATCTCTGCCAAAAATACGGCGGAATTCTTTTTTGGATATACCCCTTGTTTTGCGAAGCCCTAAGAACATAAATTCTTCTATCTGCTGCGGTTCCTCCAAAAACTGTACATCTGTGCGCATGGTCTTCGGCTCTTTGCATTTTTCCAGATATGTATTCATATCCCTGGTATTGCTCATACGCATGTTCCTCACCATGGATGCAGCGCCGAGGCCAAGCCCCAGATAGTCCCCCCTTTCCCAGTATTTCAGATTATGCCGGCATTCTCTGCCTTCCTTCGCATAATTTGAGATCTCATACTGGTGAAATCCGTACTCTCCCAGCACCTCTTCCGTCGTCTCATAGATAGCTCTGCTCATCTCCTCGTCCGGAAGCAGTTCAGGATGTCCTGCATACGCTTCATAAAACGGGGTGCCTTCCTCCAGGATCAGCTGGTATACGGAGATATGTTCCGGGGAGAGTTTTGCTGCTGTTTCCAGTTCCTCTGCCCAGGACTCTTTTGTCTGCCCCGGCAGGGAGGAGATCAAATCCAGGTTGATGTTTTGAAAACCGGCCTCTCTTGCCAGACGGAAGCTTTCCAGGAACTCCTCAAACGTGTGGATCCTTCCAAGCAACTTTAAATTGCTGTTTCTGACTGACTGCAGTCCCATGCTCAGTCGGTTGATGCCGCAGTTTTTGTATGCCTGCAGTTTCCCGGCCGTTACGGTGCCGGGATTCATCTCCATGGAAATCTCCGGCATTTTTTCTATTTCAAAGGTATCCCTGATCGCCCCAAATATCCGCTCTGTCTGGTCTGCTTCCAGACAGGAAGGGGTTCCCCCTCCCACAAAAACAGTGGAAACCCTGTATCCTTTCGCAAAATCACCGTAGCTTCGGATCTCTTTTTCCAAAGCCTGTACATAATTCTCTTTCTCCTCCCCGCTGCCTGCTGCGGATAAAAAGTCACAGTATCCGCATTTTTGCATGCAGAAGGGGATATGAAGGTACAGCCCCAAATCTTTTTTCATCTTATCTTCTCCTGTAATCTCCCAAATCCTATTTATCGTCCAGCTTCAGGACACTCATGAAGGCCTTCTGCGGAATCTCTACATTTCCGACCTGGCGCATACGCTTCTTTCCTTCCTTCTGTTTCTCCAGAAGTTTTCTCTTACGGGAAATATCACCGCCGTAACATTTGGCAAGTACATCTTTTCTCATGGCCTTCACGGTCTCACGTGCAATGATTTTGCTGCCGATGGCTGCCTGGATGGGAATTTCAAAGAGCTGGCGCGGAATCTCTTCTTTCAGCTTCTCACACATTTTCCTGCCGCGCTCATAGGCGGACCCTGCAAACACAATGAATGACAGTGCATCCACTTCCTCTTTATTCACCAGGATATCCAGTTTTACAAGGTCACTGCGCTCGTAACCCAGCATCTCATAATCAAAGGACGCATACCCTCTGGAACGGGATTTCAGGGCATCAAAGAAATCATAGATTATTTCATTCAGCGGCAGGTGGTATTTCAGCAGCGCACGGGTAGTCTCCATATATTCCATTCCCTGATACTGCCCGCGGCGCTCCTGGCACAGATCCATGATCGGACCGATGAACTCTGTGGTCACCATAATCTCCGCTTTCACCATCGGTTCTTCCATGTACTCAATCTCAGAGGGGTCCGGAAGATTGGAGGGATTTGTCAGCTCTATCATCTCACCGTTTGTTTTGTGTACCTTGTAGACAACGCCCGGCGCAGTTGTGATCAGATCCAGATTGTACTCCCGTTCCAGACGTTCCTGAATGATTTCCAGATGAAGCAGACCCAGAAAGCCGCAGCGGTATCCAAATCCCAGCGCCACCGAGGTCTCCGGCTCAAACTGCAGGGAGGCGTCATTTAACTGAAGCTTGTCCAGGGCATCTCTCAAATCCTGATATTTTGAACCATCTGCAGGATATACGCCGCAGTATACCATGGGATTTACCTTTTTGTAGCCCGGAAGGGGTTCTGCACAGGGATTCTCGTCGTCGGTTATGGTATCACCCACCCGGGTATCCTTCACGTTTTTAATACTTGCAGTGATGTAGCCTACCATGCCGGCAGACAACTCCTCACAAGGCAAAAACTGTCCTGCCCCGAAATATCCCACTTCCACCGCTTCCTCCACAGCGCCTGTTGCCATCATGCGGATTTTCGTTCCCTTTTTCACGGTACCCTCTTTGATCCTGCAAAATACAATGACCCCTTTATAAGAATCATAGACAGAGTCAAAAATAAGAGCCTGCAGAGGCGCCTGGGCTTCTCCTTTTGGAGCAGGTATCTTCTCCACAATCTTCTCCAGAACCTCCTCAATATTCAGTCCCATTTTTGCAGAGATCAACGGCGCATCCTGGGCTTCTATGCCTATAACGTCCTCGATCTCGTTCTTCACCCGGTCCGGTTCCGCGCTGGGAAGGTCGATTTTATTGATGACCGGAAATACATCCAGGTCATGGTCCAACGCCAGATAGACATTTGCAAGGGTCTGGGCCTCGATCCCCTGTGCAGCATCCACCACCAAAATGGCGCCGTCACAGGCGGCCAGGCTTCTGGACACCTCATAATTAAAGTCCACATGGCCCGGCGTGTCGATCAAATTAAAAATATATTCCTCCCCGTCCTTTGCCTGGTAGACAATACGGACAGCCTGGGACTTGATGGTGATGCCTCTCTCCCTCTCCAGATCCATGTTGTCTAAGACCTGTGACTGCATTTCCCTCTCAGTCAAAAGACCGGTCTTTTCAATGATCCGGTCCGCCAGGGTGGATTTTCCATGGTCTATATGTGCGATGATACAAAAATTACGGATTTTGCTCTGGTCAACTCCTGCCACTGCTTGATTCCTCCTGTTGTTTATCTCTATCTTTTCTCAAATTATCAGTTCTTTTTACATTTTAAATGGGCTTCCTGCATTTTACAGCAAGCCCATGTTAGTATAGCACGAAGGTTTGGGGGGAATCAAGCATTTCTTATGATGATCACTCCCCTTTTAAAACTTTATTTAACACATCCGCCAAGGGTTCCATGGCATTCATTTCCTCCTCCACGGTATTGGTCTGGGCACCGCATTCCACCAGGAGGGCTTTTGGCCGCAGATGCAGGTTATAGCGGTATCCTCTCAGATATATGGTGCGCAGCCATTCCGGGTAATACTGCTTTGCCTGGAGAGCGAGCTGCAGGGAAAATGCCAGGTTATCCTGAATGTAAGGGTTTGGCAAATACTCAATATCCCCGTTTTGGTTGGTACGGCTCAATCCGTTGAAAAACATGATCTTCGCAGTTGGCTTGCCGTTCACGTCTGTGACCAGGTGTTTATCGTCCGGCACGCCGTCTCTATGTAAATCAATGACTACCTCCACGCTGGGGTTCTCCTCCAGCACCTGGCTGATTTTGTCCTGTGCATAATTATATGCTTTGTTTCTGTCCAGTTTTCCGTCCACAATGTCAAAGGTATCCGTCACATGAAGCACATTGTAGCCGTATGTATCCCGCAGCAGCGTAACCAGATACTCCCCGACTCCCACAATGCTGGTACTGGGATCGCCGGGATTGGAATCAATAAATTCCTCCTGGGAGTGGCTGTGGTACACCAGGATCTGAGGCTGGTCGCTGCCTGTTGTCATTTTTAAATCCTCCGACACAAGTGCCGGGGCATTGAGCTGGTCACTGTTGATGCTGGTCGTCTTATCTATCGTATAAAAGTTGCTTATCACATAGTCAAAATCCTGGAACATATCAAGTGAAATAGGATTCACTATAGCATTGGCGGCAGAGGCCTCCTGCTGCCCTGCGTCTCCCGCGTCTGCTGTCTGTGTATTGTCTTTGCCTGTCCCGGCCTCCTGCTGGCTCCCGCCCTCTGTGTTCCCGGCGCTTTCCCCGTTCTCACTCTGGGCATCCACGCCTCCTGTATTTTCCTCACCGGAACCGACCGGTCCTGCCTCCTGGTTTTCCTCCAGCAGCTTCGCTTCCAGAAAATCGGAATTCTCCTCCATGATCTTCTTGTCTGTCTCCTGGTCTTTCTCCGTCTCTTCCATTTCTTTTGCCTGGATAGTCCCCAGAAACGGAAGCTGTTCCTCCACCTTGCTGCAGAGCCACTCCACAGGCGTCTGGGTCTTCACCCCCTCCGTCTCCAGGATTCCCGGCAGATACGCTTCGATGGCTTTCTCCTGGGCGTCCCTGCACATATTCACCAGCGTTTTTTTATCTAATGACATTCCTTTTATGAGAATATATGCTCCAACAGCACATAAGAGCAGCCACAACACGATCCGCAGAAGCTTTCCATCATCCATCTTCTTCACCCTATCACCTCATATCTATATATGAGACAACTTACATGAATTATGCGTCCGGAAGAAAAAAACAAGGACGTGTTTCCGGCTGCTGTCCCCTTACGATCCCACTTTCGTGTATCAGTGGGATCATGGGACGGATGGAGTGCAGGATGTTGTCAAGCCTGCTCGAATGCCATGTTCAGCCCCTCGGAAATAGTATAAGACAGGCGTTTTACGGTCTCATCCACATCCTTTGGGGTCACAAACATACTGTGCAAGGAAGGGGAGATCATTTCTTCAAGAAATTCTTTTTTCTCTGATTCTTCCAGTGTATCCAGCAGGTGAGCCATGGAGTCCTGCACGATCGTGGCGGCATCCACCACGGTGGGCACACCGATGCCGATCACTTTCACCCCCAGGGTTTCCTCACTCAGCCCGTTTCTGTGATTTCCCACGCCGGAGCCGGGATTGATGCCCGTGTCTGTGATCTGGATGGTCCGGTTCAGGCGCTTTGTACTGCGCGCCGCCAGGGCATCCACGGCAAACACCACGTCCGGCTTTGTCTCATCCACCACCCCGCGGATGATCTCCAGAGTTTCCATACCGGTCTGGGCCATAACGCCGGGAACCAGACCGCTGATACTGTTGGCATACTCTTTCCCCATGCTCTGCACACCGTATTCCTGGATGACATGTCTGGTGATGTGCAGATTGGAGACCACATCAGGACCCAGGGCATCCGGCGTCACATCCCGGTTGCCAAGCCCTACCACCAGTGCAGTCAGTTCTTTTTCCACAGGTACCAGCTTTTTAATGTGCTTTGCCAGTTCTTTTGAAATCTCCCTGTGATAATCCTCATCCGGCACAGACATGTTGGGTGCCTCCAGCGTAATATAAACTCCCTGAGGACGTCCCATAGCTTTCGCTCCGTTTTCTGTCTCTATCTTCACCGTAGTGGTGCGGATATCTTTCTCCTCATTGTAGTCCTCCTCGATGATCACACCTCGGATCTCCACATTGTCCTCCTCGAATTTCTCTTTCGTCTCCAGTGCCAGGTCCGTGCGTATTCTTCCTAAAGCCATATCAATCTTTCCTTTCCAGATATTTATATGCTGCTATTCACAGGTACTGTCCCGGGAAGTGTTTTGCAAAGCAAAATCCCGGGTTAGCCAGCGCCCAAATGCAAGTTATTGCATTTTGCACCCTTAAGGGCAGAACTGTGCACCGCGAAGCCTGCTGCTGTCCGCAGTTCTGTCCTGACAGAGCTGTGAACAGTAACATTTATGCCTATTTTTTGCATTTTGGGGGATTTTATGTATTGACATTTACATTTAAATCAACTAGAATAAAAAAGCATGTGGTACCGGCGTGTCCGTGTCTAACCGGTACAAAACCATAACAAACGGTAGAAAGCAGGGTTCGCAGGCTTTTTATTGTAACGAATAAAAATAATTATAGAAGAAATTAATTTTGGAGGTGTACGGTTTGGCAAATATTAAATCCGCAAAAAAAAGAATTTTAGTGAACAAAACAAAGGCTGATAGAAATAAATCTATCAAATCAGCAGTGAAAACTTCTATCAAAAAGGTAGAAGCAGCAGTTACAGCAAAAGATAAAGAGGCAGCTGCAGCAGCACTGCTGAATGCTATCTCTACAATCGACAAAGCTGCATCCAAAGGTGTTTACCACAAAAACAATGCAGCAAGAAAAGTTTCCAGATTATCCAAAGCTGTAAACGCACTCTAATCCTATAGACAGAATTTACAGATCCCGGCTGCCCGTCATCAGCCGGGATCTTTTTATACCCCTTTTCGGTCTCCAAATACCGAACACTATTTTCAGATACACGCCTCTGCCGTGTGATTCTGCCGGGATGGAGCACCAGTTCCCGCTATCCACTCCGGGTGCACGCCTGACGCGGATATCAGGCACTGTTTACTGCAAGACTTATGCAGCGCTGTATTAGCTGCTGAATTTCACCAGCAGAAGTTCCACGCTCATCACATCATTCATATAGCCTGTCTTTACTTTCGCCTCTGTCTGTACACATTCCTCCACCGTGGCCCGCAGATCCTCTGTGCTGTACCTGTTTGCATAACCGGCATAATTTCTCACTACAAAAGGCTGGAGTCCTGTTCTCTTGGCGATGGCTGACTGGTCATATCCTTCTTTGGAAAGCTCTTTCACCTGCATGATCAGATTAAACTGGCGGGCAAGCAGAAATAGGATCCTCATGGGCGGCTCTTTTAAGGACAGCAGGTCATAATACAGATCCAGCGCTCTCTTCTGCCTTTTCTCCGTCACGGCTTTGATCATGTCAAAAATATGATTGGTGATCTGTGTGGTGCACACAGCCTCTATATCCCCTGCAGTGATGACATCCCGACCCATGGTGTAACAGAGAAGCTTTTCCAGCTCCTTTTCTATGTTCCCCATATCTGTCCCTGTCTTTGTCAGAAAAAGTTCCATATCCCCCTGGGTTATCTTCTTTCCTTCCCGCTTCATCATATTTAACACCCACCGGATCAAGGTTTGGGAATCCTGTTTTGCAAATTCCACGACTCTTCCGTACTTCTTTACTGCCTTGTACATCCGGCTGCGCTTATCTACTTCATCCTCCACAAAGATCATACAAAGGTAATCCGGCAGTTCCGCCATGTACTCCGGCAGATCCGTACACTGACTTTTGAAAAATCCCGTGTCTTCCAGCATGATCACTCTGCGGTCAGCAAAAAAGGGCATGGTCTCCGCCAGGTCAATCACACTTTTAGGCTCTGTCTTTTTGCCCTCGAACAGGGAGAAATTCATGCTGTCATCTTCCGGCAGCAGGGCTGCCTTCATTCTATGTTTATACTGCTGTTTCAGATAGGCCTCCTCCCCGCAGAAAAGATAGACCTTTTTGAAATCCTGGTTTTTTATGTCTTCCTGTAAACTTTCCATTATAGTTACTCCTTTTGCTGCGCTTTCAAACTCCCGTGCAGATTAGATGTAACAGTTCAGACAAGCTGAACCGTTACGCATCCAGCCATTAAAAATCGCTTCGCCATGGGCCGGATGCCTGCCGGCACTACTTTTTCATACGGTCAGCGCAGTAAATGCGCAGACCTGTCTGAATTGTTACGATTAGATACCCTCTAGTTTACCATGGATTTTTTATGCTGAAAAGATACTTCTGATCTTTTTCCGTCCGTGACCAGAAACACGGCTCCCAGTTCTTTTGTCTGAAATATTTTCACCTTTTCCTCTAAAAGCCTTTCGGTCAGCTCTCTGTGGGGATGTCCGTAGCGGTTATCTTCCCCGCAGGATATGATGCCTGCAGCAGGCTTCAGCGCCTCCAAAAAACGCAGGGATGTGGAATTCTTTGAGCCGTGATGCGCCACTTTCAGTACCTGCGCCTTTATCTGTTTCTGCTCCAGAGCCTCTGTGACTGCTGTTTCCCCTGCGCCCTCCATATCCCCGGTAAAAAGCGCCCTAAAATCCCCCAGAGACAGAAGAAGGACCTGGGAGGCTTCGTTGCTGTCTCCCTCTGTATTTTCATAGGGATAAAGACAGCGCAGTTCCAACTCTCCGCTTTTGATCCTATCCCCTCCATAGAGATATAAAATCCGACATCCTGCCTCACGCCCGGTCTTCTCTATTACTTTACGCTTCTCCTGTTTGTCATTGCACTCTGATAAAAAAAGCTTTTCTATCCGCAGAGTTGTCTCCCGGTTTCTGATGGCCTTCAGCAGCTCTCCGATACCATTTATGTGGTCATCATCCATATGGGAAAGAAAAATAGCGTCAACCTTCCGGATTCCCATGCATTTAAAAAAAGGCAGGATCCTGTAATTCCCCACACCGGACACACTGCTGCTCCCGCCGTCGACGACATAGGTTTTTCCCTCATACATAACCACAGAGCAATCCCCCTGGCCCACATCTAAAAAGGTGATCCTCAGTTTTTTGTCCGGTATCCTTACGAAGAGCAGAAAAACCCCCAGAATCAGGGGAAGATACCGCAGCAGAATATGCCGCTTTTTCTCCTCCTTTCTCCCCCGCGCCGCCCACACTGCCAATAAAATATAATACAGCAGAATTTTCCACATTGCGGGCCTGCCTGTTATCACGGAAGCAAAAGGGATCTGTCTCAAAATCTGTCCCATAAAAAGATACATCTTTAGGAAAAAGGCTCCGGGCAGCATGAAAAGCTCTCCCAAAAACGGAACTGCCAGACCTGCCAGACACCCGAATACCCCGGAACCCAGCACGATCCCCACTGTAGGCAGCACCAGCAGGTTCACCAGAATCCCAAATACAGGCAGTTCATAGAAGAAATACATCTGTATAGGAATTGTGGCAAGCTGCACAGCCAGGCCGGATTTCAGTGCCATTGCCGTCTTTCTTTTTTCTTTCTTTTCCGAAAACGCCGGATAGACCACAGCCAGCCCCAGAATAGCCCCAAAGGACAATAGGAACCCGCTGTCATACAGATATCCCGGACTTTCCAGAAGCAGCAGCACTGCCGACAGCGACAGAGCGGAGAGCAGATCGTATGTCCGGCCTGCCGCCATGGCCCCCACTGCAAGAGAAAACATGATCACCGCGCGCATCGCAGAGGCACTGCTCCCTGTAAATATCCCGTACTGCATCATCAGCATGACAGAGATCCCCCCTGCAGCCGCCACCGGCACACGCAGTTTCCGCAGCAACCGGAACAACCCCCATCCCAGAAAAGAGAGATGGGTACCACTGATGGCAGCAATATGAAGAACTCCGTCCAGCTTCAGCAGCAGCTGGTCCTCCTTACCGATCTCCTGCTTTTCCCCCAGCAGCATCGCGCAGAAAATCCCTCCTGTGTCAAAAGGTGCCAGCTCCAGTATCTTGTCACTCAGGAAACTCTTCACCTGGCAGCGCAGTGCTTCAAAAGACCAGGCATCCGGGGGAAATGCTTTCATACTGCTGCCCTCCAGATACCATTTGATCTTCCTGGCATAATAATAGCTCCTTTCATTAAACTGCCCCGGATTAAAAGGAAGAGGAATCTGCTGCAGATCTCCGGTAAGGCGCACTTTTCTGCCCGGCCTGACGGTATTGTCTGCCAGATCATTTTTGATATTTACTTTTACCTGTTCTATGGAATATTTGTTAGGATCACTTAGAATTTTTACTTGTCTGATATATAGAGTGGTATAAAAAGAATTGCTTTTTGTCTCATAAACCCTGCCCTCAAGCACCGCATGGTCCGGGCTGCAGCCGTTTGGCAGAACCGGGGGAGCATTCCCGAAAAAGGGAACTCCCGCCAGGTTCAGACACCAGATGACTGCCATAAAAAGCAGGGCAAAGGCACACAGAGGCCGTTTACTCATCTGATGCATCCTCCACTAAGCTGTAATCTGCCTTATAAAGTTTATCCAGGCTCATGCTCTCCCGGAACGTGACCTTTGTCTCCCCCTCCACGGAAATCTGCACGCCGTGTATCTTGCACGCATCCATCAGGGAATTGACAATGGAATAAACAGGCAGCTCCTGCTGTACATTCATACTCTGGTTCATAAAGGTCTTGTCCAGGTTCACATAGCACACCCCCTCCACAATAGATACTCCCAAAATCTTGGTATCCTTTGCAATGGTGGGCTGGGCATCCGAATCGCTGGGCGGACCTTTTATCAGTAACTCCACGATTTTTTTCTCCAGCGGCACATTTATGCTGTAATACCCGCCGCCGTTTGTCACCTTCACCAGCTTGTCACCGGCCTTATTGGCAAAGTACAGATTCACATCCGCATAGACATACGAATTGGGGTTCTCACCTTCATTTTCCACAAAGGTGTCCTTGTCCATGGCACCGTAGGCATTGCCGCTTGAATCTGTCACCGGCTCACCGCCCACCAGGAAAGTCACATTGATGACTCCCGGAATCTGGGTGAAGGATTTTACGATCCCCGCCCGCACAAGGATCTCCCTGGTATTCTTCATCTTGGTATAGGCTTCATTAAAATTCAGCACGACACCTCGTCCGTCAAATTCATACTCCTGAATCTTTACATCATCCGGAAGCAGTTTTATATAATCATCGCTGTCCACAGGCTCCGTCAGCTTTTTTGCCATCTCGCTCACCATGCTGGCAGTCACCCGCTCTTCCGGTACATAGTCATCCTCAACCAGAGCTTCCTCTGTGGGGGATAGGTAATACATCCTGTATTCAGCTTTCTCTGTATTATCCGGCATCTTCTGCTTCCCGCACCCTGCCAGAGCGCATACTGCCAGCAGAAGAATTCCCATCAATCCTATTTTTCTCAATGCTGCCACCTCCTTTTAAGCAATATAGGTCAAAGGAATTCTCACAGAGAAGGTGGTTCCTTTATGCTCTTCACTTTTTACTTTTACGGCGCCCCTGTGCATAACAATGGCATTTCTGGTGATGGCAAGACCAAGGCCTGTGCCGCCGATCTCTCTGGAGTGGGATTTGTCCACCCGGTAAAAGCGCTCAAATATCCTGTCAATACTCTCCTCAGGAATACCAATGCCGGAGTCCGCAACAGATACATAAAAATATTTATGGTCAGCATTCAGCGTCACTCGTACCCAGCCGTCCTCCGTATTGTATTTGATCCCATTCTCCACCAGGTTGGACAGGGCCAGACTCAGTTTCACCTCATCCACCTCAGCCACTACCGGCCGGTAACTCTCCAGGATCAGTTCCACCTGTTTTGCCTCAGCAATCGGCTTTAACCGCTTCAGGATATTCTCCAGAAGCTGGTTGATGTTGACCTCGGCAATGTTTAAGTCAGAGGCTTTTTTGTCCATCTTCACCAGGGAAAGAAGGTCTGTAATGATCTTATTCTCCCTGTCTATCTCCACAGCGATATCCTGCATAAATTCCTGATACAACTCCACAGGTACATTCTCCTGCCCTACCAGGGAATCCGCCAGAACCTTCATGGAAGTCATGGGCGTCTTCAGCTCGTGGGACACATTAGATACAAACTCCTGCCTGGATTCATCCAGAACCTTCATACGGCTTAACATCTTGTTGAAGGCATTGGTTATCAGCTCTGTCTCTGTATAATCAGGAACCGAGATCTCCTCATCCAGATATCCGTCCGTCAAATCCTCAATGGATTTGGTGACCCTGGAGAATGGCTTCACTAAAACACCGGCAAGAAAGTATCCGAACACCACCACAAGCAGACAGATGGCAATGAGAAGGAGATTCCCCCTCTGTTCCAGCATATCAACACTGTCTGCGATCTCGCTGGTGGAAATACTCATGAGCATTACACCCTTGACTTTTTTCTTTCCCGGTACGGTCAGAGGGCTTGTAAGTTCAATATAAGAGTTCTTCTTATCATAATGCGGTGTATTTTTCTCCCCCTCAAAGGACCGGATCACCTCCTCTGAGAGCACATATCTTCCCACGTCGATATCAAACGTATCTTTGACGACTTTGAAATCCTCATTGATGATCAGGATCCTGCCATTGTAAATAGCAGACAGCATGGATAGCTCATTATTGATCACCTCCGATTCCGGATGATTCAGATAGTCCTCCTTCATGAGCTGGTTCCCCAGAATATCGCACTGGTTCTTTACATTGACGATCCTGATATCCACAGCCCGGTTCTCATAACTGTTCACAATGACATTTTCCACAATGATACTGGGAACAATGCCGATGACAATGAGGATCAGCAGGATCCGAAACCGCAGACTCTTAAAAAATGTATGTTTTATTTTTTTTCCAAACAACTTCACAGACTCCCTTTTTCCTTATACCTGAAAATAATATCCCACACCCCACTTGGTATGTACATACTTTGGCTCACTGGGAGTCTCCTCGATCTTCTCTCTCAGACGACGGATATGGACGTCAACCGTGCGCACATCCCCCGGATATTCGTAACCCCACACCAGATTCAGCAGATTCTCCCTGCTGTAAACCTTGTTTGGATTCTTTACAAGAAGTTCCAGAACGTCAAATTCCTTTGCAGTCAGATTGACTTCCTTATCGCTTATGAAAACCCTGCGGCTCTCGCAGTCCAGACGCAGGTCTCCCACTGTGATGGAACCGGTGCGCTCTGCCTGCTTCTCGTCCTTTTTGGTCCGGCGCATAATGGCCTTGATGCGGGCCTTCACCTCCAGAATATTAAACGGCTTGGTAATATAGTCATCCGCACCATATTCAAGCCCCAGTATCTTATCCATGTCCTCGCCCTTGGCAGTCAGCATAATGATGGGTACCTGGGAAAATTCACGGATCTGCTGGCAGACCTCCAGGCCGGTCATCTTGGGAAGCATAATATCCAGAAGGATCATATCATAATTGTTCTCCCTGGCTTTCTCCAGCGCTTCCTCCCCATCGTACGCGCAGTCCACTTCCATATTATCCTGCTCCAGGCTGAAACGGATTCCCTTTACGATCAATTTCTCATCATCCACAACTAAAACTCTTTTACTCATTTAATTATCTCCTCATCCTTAAGTTTGCCCGTTATGCCGGACTATATCTCAGTAAGAAATATAGTTTTTTATTTTTTCGTAGGTCTTGCCTTTGATGCCGGGCACCTGCTGGATATCCTCCGCAGATGAAAACTCCCCGTGTTCTTCCCGGTAGGCGAGAATTGCTTTTGCCTTTACCTCCCCGATGCCGGGAACTGTCTGCAGTTCCTCCTGGGTTGCTGTGTTGATATTTACTGTGCCTTGGGCTTCCGCTGAATCCGCTGCATCGGGCGCTGCACCGTTTGCCGGCAGATCCATATCTCCCCCGTCTCTTCCCGGGTCTTGTCCGGCCTGCCGGAATGCCTCTGTCTCCTCCCTGGTATAGATCTGAACCCGGCTGCCATCCGACAGGACAGCCGCCTGGTTCCACCAGTCCTCATCTGCCGCCTCAGCAAAACCTCCGGCAGCAGCGATCCCTTCATAGAGCCGTGCTCCTTCTTTCAGGTAATACACACCCGGCTGGTTTACAGCGCCGCACAGGAATACACAGATCTGCTGTGGAGCCGCCTCCTCTTTGGGAACATCCGGTTCTTTTTCGGAATCTTCCTTTCCTTTTGGCTCTGCAGACTCCTTCGGTACACTTTCCTCCTGCTCCGGCCGGTCCCCGGACAGCAGAAGTGTTTCCTCCTGTTTTTGACAGGATGACATAAACAACACGGACAGCACAAGCAGTCCGAAACATATCTTCTTATTCATTACAGCATATCTCCTCTCAGCAGTAGGCTAAAAGGTTCCCAGTATGCATAACTATTTCTATTTTATCGAATTTAGTCCCATATTACAATATCAAATTCCATAACTTTTCCCTCATATTGCTTTATGAAGGAAAAAATGATATGATTAAAACAATTATTCAGAACGAAAGAAGCAGCAGACACGAGGAGGGTCCCGTATGACTCACAACCGTATATTCCATCTGCTATGCGGCATTTTAGCTGTTCTGTGTCCCGTACTGATCCTGGCCTCCTGTTCCGCGGCCAGCGCATCGTCCGGCTCCACAAAAAAATCCAGCACTTCCCAAGCAGAGAAAAAAGAAACGGTACGCCCCAATACGCCGAATGTCCATGTGCCCGAGGCGTCAGGAACCGCCGTACTTGGGGCAGAACCCCTGATCATCGACGTTTCCCACACAGACCAGGGCTACATTATGGCCCGGTATACAGGGGATGCAGCCAAGGCCAATATCCAGATAGACGGCCCTGACGGCATTAATTACAAATATTTCATAACCTCCGGTCCCTATGTGACCATGCCCCTCACTTCCGGGGACGGTTCATACACCATAAGCACATATGAAAATATAACAGGTGACAAATATGCAACACTCTACAGCGAAACCATTGATGTAAAGCTGGAGAGCGACTTTATTCCCTACCTGTATCCTAACCAGTATGTGGATTTCACCCCGGACAGCCAGGCTGTGAAAACCGCTCAGGAACAGGTCAAGACAGCCTCCTCCGATCTGGATGCTGTGGCGGATATCTACAATTATGTCATAGAGACCATATCCTACGACGAGGAGAAAGCCAAGACCGTCCCAAACGGATATCTGCCGGATTTGGACGAAACCCTTTCCTCCTGCAAAGGCATCTGCTTTGACTATGCCTCCCTGATGACCGCAATGCTGCGCTCCCAGGATATTCCCACAAAGCTGGAGATCGGCTATTCCGGCAAGGTATATCACGCGTGGATCAGTGTATACATCAAGGATGTGGGATGGATCGACAATATCATTGAATTTGACGGAAAGAGCTGGAAGCGCATGGATCCCACCTTTGCCTCCAGCAATAAGAACAGCAAAAAGATATTAAAATACATTGGTGACGGAACTAATTATACCGTACGGTATACCCGTTAGAAAGGAGCAGCATGAAAGTTTTATCCAACAATGAACTCTCAACCTTCTGCAGCCAGATGGCTCTCATTCTCCGCTCCGGCATCTCCTCCACTGAGGGGCTTACCATTATGCTGGAGGATGCACCCCAGGAGGAAGGGCAGCAGATCCTCAAAACAGTCCTGGAGCAGATAGAACAGACAGGCTGTCTCTGGTCCTCCCTTAAGGAAGCGCAGGTCTTCCCCAAATATCTGTGCGATATGGTAGAGATTGGAGAGCAGGCAGGCCGTCTGGATGATGTCATGTCAGCCCTTTCCGAACATTATGAGCGGGAGGATGCCATTTCTAAAAATATTAAAAGCGCTGTCACCTACCCTCTGGTTATGATCCTCATGATGCTGGCCGTTGTACTGGTGCTGGTCACAAAGGTCATGCCTATCTTTGAACAGGTATTTGAACAGCTTGGAACCGGCCTTACCGGCATCTCCAGAAGCGTTATGGGATTGGGGCAGGTTTTGAACCGGTATGCTCTGGTTTTCCTATTGCTTGCCGCTGTAGTGATCGTGCTGTTTTTCTATT
The DNA here is from genome assembly GCA_002270465.1 of Blautia hominis. Classification (GTDB taxonomy): domain Bacteria; phylum Bacillota; class Clostridia; order Lachnospirales; family Lachnospiraceae; genus Blautia; species Blautia hominis. The sequence goes on along the minus strand of NQOF01000003.1, from coordinate 591,024 downwards.
TTTCCTGCACCAGCAAAGGGCGGCAGTCTCTTAAAAATTTTGCCGGACGATTTTTCCTGACCAAAGGCCTTTCGGAAAAAATAGCGGCTGCGCGTTTTGCAAGCGGCATGTCCCTGGCTCTTAGCAGCGGCCTGGATACAGACCAGAGTCTTGAAATGGTATCGCGCCTCACGGACCACCCTGTCATGCAGGAAAAGATCCAAACGGCCAGGGACCTGATCTCGGAGGGCACTGGATTTTCGGAAGCACTTTCCAATGCCGGGATCTTCTCCGGGCTTTATGCGCGCATGGTCAATATCGGGTTCCGCACAGGTGCCATGGATGATGTGATGCGTCAGATTGCCGTCCAGTACGACGAGGAAGTAAATGAACGGATATCCGGTATCGTCTCCAAACTGGAGCCGACTCTGGTTGCTGTTCTGTCTGTGGTGGTTGGCATGATCCTTCTGTCTGTCATGCTCCCGCTCATGGGAATCATGTCCAGCATCGGATAAAGGGGGCCGTCATATGAACCGATTTCAAACTGAAAAGCGCCGTCCCTTACACAGACTGCTTCTGCCCGCCCTCGTATTCCTATGTCTGATGTGTTTTCTGTTCTACGGCATGTCCTCTGTCTCCTCCGCCACACAAAAGGAGGAGGAACGAAGCCTGAAACAGGCTGTCATCAAAAGCGCTGTGCACTGCTACGCCGTGGAGGGGAGTTACCCGGAGAGCCTCACTTACCTGGAAGAGCATTACGGGATCACTTATGACCATGACAAATACCTGGTCACATATGAGGTGGTTGGCTCCAACCTGATGCCGGATGTGGATGTCATACCATTAAACAACAGGGAGGTGGCACCATGAATCCCAGCCGGAACCAGAAACATTTTATAGATGTCCTTTTCACCCTTGGGCTGCTCTGCGTATTTGCCGCCTCTGCGCTGGCTGTAGTGCTCATAGGAGCACATGTATACAAAACCACAGCCGCCGATATGGATGCCAATTACACCACACGCACGTCCCTCTCCTATATAGCCGAAAAAGTACGCCAGCACGATGAATCCGGCAGCATTTTTCTGGGAAAAGTCGAGGACAGGGATGCCCTGATCTTTCTGGAGACCATAGAAGATAAGGAATATGCCACCTACATCTACGAGGATAAGGGATATTTAAAAGAACTTTTTACCCAAAAAGAGAAAGAGCCAAAGAAATCCCAGGGGGAATCCATACTGGAAGTAACGGATTTTACTATCCAGGAGGCATCCAAGGGCCTTTTTCGGTTCACGGCAGCAGACAGGCAGAAACATTCCCTGTCCCTGCTGATCCATGTACAAAGTGAGTGATCTGTCAGAAAGGAGATTCCAGTGAGAGAACGGCAAAATACAAGGTCCAGTCTGTTTTTGATCGAACTGATCCTTGCAATATTATTCTTTTCCCTGGCCAGCGCTGTGTGTATCCAGGTTTTTGTAAAAGCGCATTTTATGAGTCAATCGGCAAAGGAACTGACCCTTGGCTCCAGCTATGCCTCCAGTGCTGCTGAGGTACTGGCCCACACAGACGGCTCCTATGAGGCAGTGAAAGCACTTCTGCCTGAAGCAATGGAAACGGACGGGATCATTTACCTATGTTACGACAAAAACGGGGAAACCTGTGCCCAGAAGGACGCAGCCTATTATCTCTATATCGAGCAGACCGCCTCCCCACACAGCAGAGAAGCCCGGATTGACTTTACAGACTTAGACGGTGACAGTCTTTACCATCTGTCTATCAAAATCCCCGTAGCCCGCAAAGCCGGGACAGCTTAACAGAAAGGAGTCCGCAAAATGGAAAAAAGCAGAAAACCCATACTGGGGGTAGGCACATCCTCTATCCTGCTGATCTTTGTCCTGCTCTGCATGATAACTTTTGCTGTACTCTCTCTTGTCAGCGCCCGCTCGGATTACCGTTTGAGCCAAAAAAATGCGGAGCATACCAAAGATTACTACGAAGCGGAAAGCAGGGCAAATGAAATCCTCATGACCATTGACAAATGTCTGGAGGAACAGTATACGCTTTACGGAAATACGGAGGCGTACCTGCAGCATGTAAAAACGGCTCTGGAAGATACCGATGGAATCGTATTTTCTTCCCAGAGGGAAATAGAATATCATGTGCCTGCAGGAACAAAACAGGAATTGTCTGTAGCCCTTCTCCTGCCCGAAGATTTAAAGGAGGGGGACAGTTATTATCAAATCAAGCGCTGGAAGCTTGTAAATACAGAGACATGGCAGCCGGATGAAACACTGCCTGTATACGGAAGCGACACATAACTCAGGAAAGGAAACAGCAATGGATGCACTAACATTTTTAACTGAAACCACCAATACCGGTGCCTCAGACCTTTTTATCGTAGCAGGTCTGCCGCTCTCATACAAAAAGAACGGCTCCCTTATCACCATGGGAACTGACAAGATCATGCCGGCCCAGTCGGAATCCATGATACGTGAGATCTACCAATTGGCAGACAACAGGGATATCAATCGCTTTCTGGAGACAGGGGATGACGATTTTTCCTTCGCTGTCAGAGGGCTTTCCCGTTACCGGGTGAGCACTTACAAACAGAGAGGTTCCATGGCTGCTGTCATCCGCGTCATCACATTCCAGCTTCCCAATCCATCGGATTTAGGGATTCCGGATTCCATCATTGAGCTGGGGAATATGAATAAAGGGCTTGTCCTTGTTACAGGTCCTGCCGGCAGCGGAAAGTCCACCACGCTGGCATGTATCATTGACGCTATAAATAAGACACAGGAAAAGCATATTATCACGCTGGAGGATCCTCTGGAGTTCCTGCACAGCCATAAAAAGAGTATTGTGAGCCAGCGTGAGATCAACACGGATACAGAAAGTTATATTATGGCTTTAAGAGCCTCCCTGCGGCAGAGTCCGGATGTGATCCTTTTGGGGGAAATGAGAGATTATGAGACGATGGCCGTCGCTATGACAGCCGCCGAAACCGGGCATTTGGTGCTGTCCACCCTGCATACCCTGGGGGCTGCAAATACCATAGACCGTATTATTGATGTCTTTCCGCCCAATCAGCAGCGTCAGATCGCTGTGCAGCTCTCCTCCGTGCTGCGGGCTGTCGTATCACAGCAGTTGGTACCTGATGTAAATGAGACGCTGATCCCCGCATTTGAGATCATGAAGACTACTCCGGCTATTAAAAATATGATCCGGGAGAATAAGGTACATCAGATTGATGGGCTTATTTATTCTTCGGCCGGGGGAGATATGATCTCTATGGATGCCAGTCTGCAGCGGCTGGTGAAAGAAGGCAGGATCAGCAGACATGAGGCTTTGGGACATGCTTCTAATCCGGAGATGTTAGGGAAGAGGATATAATGGAGAGACGGACGGGGAAGAGAGGGCGCGAGGGAAACTGGGGAGCGAAGCGTTCCGCTGTCCGGGAGCTAACCTGCTCCCAGGCACTAAATTCATCGGCAATGGCCTCTTCATTAAGTGCCTGGGGCAGGTGGATCTCCCGAACGCTCCACTAAAACATCGCTCCCCAGTTTCCCTCCCGCCCTCCCTTCCCCTGGTTTTCTCTGCGGATAATGTTGAAAAGAAAAAGCAAAAAATAAAAGATCAAAGATAAAAGACAAAAGATACTTGTTTTACCACGAATTTACCACAAATGAATGAGCCTTCATATGATGAAGTATTGTCAAAGCAAAGAGAAGTCCAACCTTTTTCTTGTAAAAAGTTTTGAGCTTCTCTTTTAATTACGTTTTTCATTACTGAACTTGTAACCTACACCCCAAACAGTAATTATGTACTGTGGATTGTCTGGGTCTGGTTTAATTTTTTTCTTAACTTCCGTATAAACGAGGTCGGATTTTTTCCATCTAAAGCATGATCATAGCCCAGTACGCTGTCATATATTCCCATAATACCACCTCCTCTAAGTGGTCGTTGTTTCACTGTATACCTCTTTGTAATTTAGCCACAACAATTAACCTCTGACTACTTTTGTCATATAAACTCAAAATATGATCACCATATATTTGTATGTCTAGTGATAAATAACACAAATTAAAAGTTGTTCACTAATAGAATAATTATATTTCCGTTTTGTGATAATTAAATTCGCAAGTTGGACTTCCATCTGCTATGGTTTGATTTCTTACCAGTGTTGCTCCCATTTTTTCAGCCATCCAATAATCAAATCTGCATAGTTCTTTTACAATGTCATTAGCATTTTCTCTTCTAGCTAATTTGCAGATACCGCATGTGAAAAATCGTAGTTCAAATTCGTTTATACTAGTACCTTGTATGAGTTCAGATTGCCAGTCATATTCAAACTTATTCTTTAATGACCTTTTTGCCATAGCTTGTCTGCGAGATTGCCATTTTTCAGTAAACACAGATTTCTTTGAAAATTTAATCATAATTGGATTTTGTTCAATTTTTTGAAACATATTTCTAACATCATTTGAAGTTAAATCATTATCACAAGTTTTATAAATTGAAAAAATCATACATGCAAACAATAAGATTAAAGACATTGTATTTTCTTTCATACTACCGATTGATGGTGTGTTCTCGATCATATTTTTATATTCGTTTTTACAACTGTGTTTGAATTGTCGATTGATTAAAATATTTTTCTCTGCTAAACCATTAGAACAATCTTTAGAAAAGATAAACCAAATGGCTTTTGCATAAACATCGTATTTCATTTTTATCACCCTTTCGCCAGAAACATATGAATAATTGCTCATACGTTTCATTATATTAAATGATAAAATAATTGTCAAGATAAAACGAAATTTTATAAGACCCTCAACAACCATAAGCGTACTTTGTATTAGATCAATGGCTTTATTGGGGCTGGTCAATCAAAAATAAAGAGTTCTTCTATGGGAGTCTCTACGACTCTTGATATATCAATTGCCAGTTTTAAAGACGGGTTATACTGGGCTTTTTCCAGCCGCATGATAGTTTCGCGGCGGACGCCTACGGCGTTTGCCAATTGTTCCTGAGTCATGTCCTTTTGCAGACGGTATTTTTTCAGGTTACACGAAAATCCTTCTATGCCCATATTACTCTGCTTCCTCCGTATCATATTTGTACAGAAGATAGCTGTTCAGAAAGAGAACCAGGGCAATGATCAGGGAAGAGGACACTGTAAAAATAAGTGCCACATAGGTAATTCCAATATGGCTTCCCGCCATTCCTATAAACCAGGCCACCGCCCACAGAAGTCCAAAACCAGTCTTATAAGAAACCAGTTGTGCTCTTGTCTGTTCCTCCTTAAATCTTTCATCCATCAACGTACAGCTCATCTTTGCCTCATAAAAAAATCCAAAGAACCCAAAAAACACAAAGAAGAAAAACGGCCAAACCTGTCCCTGTATCATATAGGCCGGGATCCCAACAAACCCGACAAATCCAAAAAAACCAAACCACCCATATCTTGGATTCAGTTTCCTGGTCACCCCCTTAACAGCCGACCCGTCTTTTCTAAAATTTGCAGTCACCATACGAACCACCAAATACACCACATAACAAACAAATCCCACCGTTACAGCCATCAAAGGCAGATCCGTCCATCGGAACACATAACTCCCCAAATCAATAGGTTTCACTATCCTGCTCCCATTAAAAACCACATCAAACCCCACAGCCAAAAACTCCGCCAATATAAACCCCATCAACACAATCTCTCTCCAATTTCTCTTCATGATCCCATCCTCCTAAAAGTGATATATTTATCTCTTAATAAGACAAATATATCACTTTACCTTCCCCCTGTCAACCCTAACCTAATAAACATCATAGACAAATAGAGTATATAATATCCCCTCCACACCCCTGCGGTCAATGAACACCAGGGAAATGGGAAGAGGGCCGGGAGGGTCCGGAGTGGGTTTGAGGTGAGCGATGTTTCAGTGGAGCGTCACGGAGATCCACCTGCCCCAGTTACTTAATGAAGAGGCCACTGCCGATGAATTTAGTAAATGGGAGCAGGTTAGCTCCGGGGCAGCGGAACGCTTCGCTCACCTCAAACCCACTCCGGACCCTCCCGGCCCTCTTCTCATTTCCCGTCCGCCCTCAACTCCCCCTACACAAAAAAGGCCCCATGGCCGCCTCAGCCACAGAACCTTTCCCATCTATTTCTTCATATTCACAAACTTCGTATAATTCGGCAGCCAAACCAAATTCACCGTCCCAATCGGACCATTCCTCTGTTTAGCAATAATAATCTCCGCAATATTCTTATTCTCAGAATCCTTATTATAATAATCATCCCTGTAAATGAACATAACAACATCGGCATCCTGCTCAATCGCCCCTGATTCTCGAAGGTCAGAAAGCATAGGTCTGTGGTCCGGCCTCTGTTCCACGGCACGGCTTAACTGGGACAGCGCCACCACCGGCACGCTCAGTTCCCTTGCCAGCGCCTTCAGGGACCTGGAAATATCAGAAATCTCCTGCTGCCGGGACTCGCTCCTGCCGCTTCCTGACATCAGCTGCAGGTAGTCAATAAAAATAACTCCCAGATTCTGCTCCAGCTTATACTTCCTGCACTTTGACCGCAGCTCCGAAATGGAAATACCCGGTGTATCATCAATGATCATATTGGAAGACCCAATAATATTAGCACCCTCGATCAGCTTTGCCCAGTCCTCATCCTCCAGATTACCTGTACGGATACTCTGGGAATCCACTTTTGACTCCAATGACAGCAGACGGTTTACAAGCTGTTCCTTTGACATCTCCAGACTGAAGATCGCCGTGGTAACACCACTCTTAAATGCCATATACTGGGCAATATTCAGTACGAACGCCGTTTTACCCATGGACGGCCTGGCCGCTACCAGAATCAGGTCTGATGGCTGAAAACCGGACATCTTGTAATCCAGGTCAATAAATCCTGTGGGGATACCGGTAACACTCCCCTTTGTCCTGGATGCCTTCTCAATCTTCTCAATGGCATTCAGGACCACATCTTTTATAGGTACAAATTCATCACTGCTCTTCCTCTGTACCAGGTCAAAAATCTTCTTTTCCGTGATCTCAAGAATATCCTGTGTCCGCTCATTGCCAAGATAACAGGTATTGGCGATCTCCTCTGTGGTCTTGATCAGTTTGCGCAGCATTGCCTTTTCAGACACAATCTCCGCATAATACTTTACGTTCACAGAGGTGGGCACTGCTGCCACCAGTTCCCCTACAAATTCCATGCTGGAAATCTCAGGCGGCACATCCAGTTCCTTCAGCCTGTTCTGGAGTGTGACCAGATCCACAGGTTTGTTCTCATTGTAGAGCTCCACCATGGCCTCAAAAACAATGCCGTACTGCTGCTGATAAAAATCATCACCTGTAATGATCTCTGATGCGGTCACAATGGCATCTTTGTTGGTGATCATGGAACCGATAACCGACTGCTCCGCTTCAATGCTGTGGGGCATGATCCTCTTTATAAGTGCTTCATCCATGACAGGTTATGGCTCCTTTCCTTTGGAAGGCTTACGCTTCCTTCACAACGACTTTCAGCTCTGCTGTCACTTTAGGATGCAGACGGATGGGCACTTTTGTGGTACCCAGCTCTTTGATGGGGGAAGAAAGCTGCATTTTCTTCTTATCAATGTCATATCCAAGCTGCTCTTTTGCCGCTTCAGCCAGCTCTTTTGTTGAGACAGAACCAAAAGTACGGCCGTTTTCCCCTACTTTTATGGATACCGTCACTTCTTTTGTCTCCAGCTCTGCCTTGAAAGCCTGTGCCGCGTCAAGCTGCTCTTTTGCCACTTTGTCCTCATGGGCTCTCTGGAGTTTTAAATCATTAATGTTCTTGGATGTAGCCTCCAGGCCCAGTTTCTTGGGAAACAGCATGTTCCTGGCATATCCGTCGCTTACATTTACAATGTCACCCTTTTTACCCAAGGATTTTACGTCTTCTACTAAAATCACTTTCATATCTCTATGTCTCCTTCCTTGATCATCTGGTCAATGGTCTCTTTCAGTTTGATGATGGCGATCTCCATCTCCTCATCCTTTAACTGTGCTCCGGCCATATTAATATGACCTCCGCCGCCCAGGCGTTCCATGATAAGCTGTACATTCACCTCATCAATGGCGCGGGCACTGAAATAAATCGTATGGTTGTAGTCTGTGAGCACAAAAGATGCCCGCACACTGCTGATATTCAAAAGTTCATTGGCTGCCTGGGACGCCACGATGGTAGGGCTGTCCAAGCCCTGGCTTGGGCAGACTGCAATGGCAAAATAATTCCGGTAAGTCTCCACATGACGGATTGCCTCAGCCTTCGCCCTGTAGGAAGCCACATCATCCCGGAACATCTTGCGCACCCGGGTCACATCCGCGCCGCAGCGGCGCAAAAACGCAGCAGCCTCAAAAGTCCTCACCCCGGTTTTGGCCGTGAAATTATTGGTATCAATAATGATGCCGGAGTAAAGAGCATCTGCCTCTATGTTGTAAATTCTGATATCGTCAGAGAAATACTGCAGAATCTCCGCAACCATTTCACAGGCCGAAGACGCAAAAGGCTCAATATAAGAAAGCACCGCGTTGGAAATCACCTCCGCACCCTGGCGGTGATGATCCAGAACCACGATCGTCTTAGTCTTGGAAAGCAGCTCCTCACACTCCGTATAACTTGGCTTGTTGGTATCCACCACGACCACAACGGTGTTGTTGTCAACAATGTCAAGTGCTTCTGCACTGTCCACAAACATATGCTCATCATAATCCGGATTATTAATAAAATTCTCAATGATCGGACGCACAGACATGGTCGGATTATTTACAACAATATGTGCCCTCTTATTCAGGGATTTTGCTGCCCTGTAGATACCAATTCCGGCGCCGATGGAGTCCACATCCGAAATCTTGTGTCCCATGACCACCACTTTATCCTTGGCAACCATGAACTCCTTCAGTGCATGGGCTTTTACGCGGGCCTTTACGCGGGTATTCTTGCCCATCTGCTGGGATTTCCCGCCAAAATATGTCATGCTCTCTTTGTCCTTGATGACCACCTGGTCGCCGCCGCGTCCAAGGGCAAGGTCAATGGCGATCCTGGAATACTCATAATTCTGTGCATAGCTGGGCGCATTGATGCCGATACCGATACTGATCGTCACAGCCATATCGTTTCCGATGTTGACCGTCTTTACATCCTCCAGGATATTGAACCGCTTCTTCTTCAGTTCCTCCAGAGAGCGCTGGCGCATAACAAGAATAAACTTGTCCTTTTCCAGCTTTTTCACAAGACAGTCCACCTCACTGAAATACTTGTTCAGCTTCCTCTCTATCAGGGCAACCAAAAGCGAACGGCGCACTTCTTCCACACTATTCAGTGCCTCGTCGTAATTGTCCAGATACAGAAGCCCTGTAACCAGTTTTTCGTCCTCTGTCCTGCGGATGTAACGGTTGATCTCCGTCTCATCAAAGAGATAAAGTGCTGTGAGGAAATTCTCGTCCTCCGCCTCCACCAGGCCTGAATCTTCCAGAAGTTTCTGGATGGAAATTCTGCGCATGGATGCACGGTAATCCTTCTCAGCGAACTGGAACACTACCTCAGACGCATCCTCCTTCGGCAGAGTGTCCACTGTGATCTCAGGAAACAGGGTGGTGATTGATTTTCTATACTTCCGTGGCTTTTCACACAAGGCGGAAAATGCATCATTCATCCACATCAGCTTTCCCTTGCTGTCCAGCAGTGCATAAGGAACGATAAATTCCTTCAGCAGGCTTCTCTGCACCTGCCCGTACTGGGTAGCAAAAGAGATCAGCTCATTCATGATGATGGCACGGCTGTGGTGATATAAGAAAATAACTATCAGCAAATAAACAGCCAAAAATCCACTGGCAACAGCGCCAGCCCGCCTGTTGATGCGGAACACACTAATATCCATGAGAATCAGAAGGACTGCCAGAATTACCGGCCACTGCATGTACAGCTTCAACTGACCTTTAATCTTAATTTTCCCATTCATATCCTCTTACCTGCCAATTTCTCTACTTTGTCCGGTCTCCTATTATGCCTTGCCGGATGAAAATGTACTTTAACATTATACCATCAAATGCGGGGATGCACAACTTTAAATTGCAGCCGTCATTTTTGTGCAAATTGACAACAGAAAATAAGACAAAAAACAGCCTGTTCCAATAAAAACAGGCTGCATTCAAAACAGAGAAAACCTTATGACGATTTCATCCATATAATAAATTCCGTGGACATCCCTTCTTCCGGATGCTTGGAAAGGCTGATGTACCCTTTGTGGGATTCCACGATTTTTTTTGCGATGGCAAGTCCCAGACCGGTTCCCTGCCTGCTGTTGCGGGACTCGTCCCCCACAGTAAAAGGTTCAAAGATAACATCTGCGATCTCCGGCGGAACCCCTTTCCCGTTGTCGGATATACTGATCTTTACACTATTGCCCTCAGCAGCAATGGCAAAGCGCAGTACCGTCCCCTCCGAATTATGCTTCAGCGCGTTGGCAATGATGTTTTCAAAGACACGGCTGAACTGCTGGGAATCAATATGACAGTACAGGGGCGTTTCAGGAATATCCGCCTCCAGTTCAAATCCGGCAAGCGCGATCTCATTGTACTTGGACGCCAGGTATTCTCTGGCAAATTCACAGATATTCTCTCTTTTCAATACCGGGCTGAAATCCGGATGCTCCAGCTTACTGTACTCATAAAAGGTATTGATGAGTTCATTGAGCGCCGAGGATTTTAGATAGATGGTTCTGAGATACTGCTCCCTCCTGTCCTCCGGTATCATGCCGTCACAGATAGCCCGGGCATATCCCTGGATGACGGTAATAGGCGTTTTTAGATCATGGGATATATCGGCCAGCATCTTCTGCTTGTCCATATCTGCTTTCAGACGTTTCTCCTCACTCTCGTTGAGGCGGGCGGCAAGCCTGACAAAATCATCTCCAATCTCCACAAACTCATTTGGTCCTCTGTACTCTGTGCTGGGTTTCTCCCCCTGCTGGTACTGGGTGATGGTCCTGCTCAGGGATGTGAGCGGAACCTTTACTTTCCGGTTCAGCTTCAGCACAAAGACTGCCACAACAATAATATACAGCGGAATTGTCAGAAGCCAGAGCCGTTCCAGAGCAGAGACAATGTGACGGTAACTGGGATCATCTATTTTTTTGTATTTGAAGACTGCCGTATATTTCCTGCCGTCCTCCCCTGTGAAAGCATGTTTCTGATATCCGTAGGACGCGGAGACGGAGTCCGTCATATACTGCAGTTCCCGCTCTCCAAGCTGCTGCGCCGGGAAATCCATGGTATTGGTCAGCACTCTGTAGTTCTCATCCAAGATCATGAAGCTCTCTGTCTCTTCATATGTTTCCTCGTCTTTTGACATCACTTCCCCATACCGTTTCACCAGGATCTGTTTTTTTCCCTCCTGATTCGTAAATGTGGTGGTCTCCGTATATTCCCACAGTGTCATTTCCGGAATACAGTATAATTCCGTGGCAGTGAAGGATTCCTCCATCTTCTCACTGCTCTTATAAACCGTATGCAGGTTCTCGTCCAATACCACAAAATCCCCCTTTGGCCCCAGGACTTTCCGGCATGGAAACGCATCATAGTTTCCTTCCTCCAGCAGTCCCTCGTTTGCTTCCAGGGCATCGACACTGGGCAGATCAAGCCGCCTTTCAAATCCTTTGTTGATAATCGCAGAGATCAATGCCAGGATACAGAGTATGGTCAAGGTAAATCCCACATAGTTTTGTATGAGAAGGGCCAGAAAGCTTCCCGTTTTTCTCTTATCTGTCTTCAATCTTATAGCCTACTCCCCTTATGGTTTTTATGTAACGTGGATTTTTGGGGTTATCTTCTATTTTATCCCTGAGATTAGAGATGTGGACCATGATCGTGTTGTCATCGCTCTCAAAATATTCTCCGCTGGTACTCTCGTAAATCTGTACCTTTGTATAAATAGCACCCGGCTTTTTCATAAGAAGAGCCAGGATTTTATATTCCATTGGTGTCAGGAGAACCTCCTCGCCCTTTTTCTTCAGAACCAGCGTCTGCGTGTCCAGGCTCAAATCTCCCACCTTCAAAATATAGGTCTCCTCATGTTTGGGCTTCTCTGCGTTTAGCTGATAAAACCGTCGGAGATTGGAATTCACCCTTGCCACGATCTCAAGAGGGTCAAAAGGCTTTGCCATGTAATCGTCAGCCCCCAGATTCAGTCCCAGGATCTTGTCATTGCTCTTATCTCTGGCGGAAAGAATCAAAATAGGAATATTGCTGATCTCCCGGATACGTCTGGTAAGCTCATATCCATCCATCTTAGGCATCATAACGTCGAGCACAGCCAGACTGATATCTTCCCTCTCCACGATCTTCAGTGCTTCCAATCCATTGCCGGCCCAAAAGACACGGTAGCCCTCATTCTCAAGATAGAGTTTTAAAAGTTCCGCAATGTCCTGTTCATCCTCAGCAATTAAAATCTTGTAATCCATGTACCTGCCTCACTTTCCTTTGTATAACCGAACTCATCCGATGTGCCCATTATAACACGTTTTTAGGTGCGATGAAACCAAAAAGCGCCTCTCTCCCAGACGCAAAGCTTTTTATACGGCAAAAAACGCCGCTGCACAACGCAGCGGCGCTTCCTTCTCTATGCTTCTGTATGCAGATCAGTCCTGAACATAAGGCATGATAGCCAAATGTCTTGCTTTCTTAATCTCAACAGTTAAAGCTCTCTGATGTTTTGCACAGTTTCCTGTGATCCTTCTCGGAAGGATTTTTCCTCTCTCAGAGACATATCTTTTTAATTTATTTGCATCTTTGTAGTTGATCTCGTTATTTTCTTTTCCACAGAACACGCAAACTTTTTTTCTTCTGCGTCCGCCTCTTCTCTTCATCGGAGAATCCGGTCTGTTACCTTTTTCGTAAGCCATGATTTTTTACCTCCTAATCAAATTCCGTCCTTTATCAGTTGAACGGTAACTCTTCGTCAATTCCGTCCGGAATATTCATGAATCCGTCTGCAGAGGATGCTGCACCAGGTGTCGGTGAAGGCATTCCCATGCCCTGCATTCCCTGTCCGCCAGCCTGTCCCGCATGGCTGTCGCTGACTGCTTTGCTCTCGGCGAACTCCTGGTCCTCAACCACAACGTCTGTGGTATAGACTTTTACGCCGTCCTTGTTCACATAGCTGCCTGTCTGGATCCTGCCGCTGATGGCGATCTTGATACCCTGACGGAAGTATTTTTCTGCAAATTCAGCCTGTCTTCCAAAAGCCACGCATCCGATAAAGTCTGCGGTAGCTTCCCCGTCTCTCTTGAAACGGCGGTCAACAGCGATTGTATATCTGGCAATTGCCATAGAGTTTTCTCCTGCGGAATATCTCACCTCAGGATCTCTGGTTAAACGACCCATTAAAATTACTTTGTTCATATCTCTACCTCATCATTTCTTACCTTGCACATAGTATCGGGAATCAGAAATCTACTTTCATAACTCTAAATGGATCCGCGTTTTGTGCCTTCAGAAAAAATTAAGCGTCTTTTCTGACAACTAAATATCTTAATACATTGTCCATGATGCGAACGTGGCGTTCTACTTCTGCAGGGCATGCTGCATCAGATTCAAACTGGATGAAGTAGTAGTATCCTTCGCGCATTTTCTGGATCTCGTAAGCTAATCTTTTTTTGCCCCATTCTTCTACTTCGGAAATAACTCCGTTGTAACGGGTGATGTAGCCTTTCGCTTTTTCCACAACTGCTGCACGAGCTTCATCTTCAATTTTCGCATTAACGACTAATGCTAATTCATATTTGTTCATGCTGTTTTACCTCCTTATGGTCTTCTGGCCCTCTGTTAAGCAGAGAGCAAGGATAAATAATATATCACAAGGATTTATTCTAACACATCACACCTGGATATTCAAGCCTTTTTTTTCAAATCTTTGGTATTTTTCTCCACAATTCTCCTCGCCAGCATGATCTGATGACCACATCCTGTGCATTTCAGTCGAAAATCAGCACCCACCCGGAGGATTTCCCATTCCTGGCTTCCGCAGGGGTGCTGTTTTTTCAGTTTTACAATATCTCCAACTTCATAATTGTAACCCATATCCGGTTTCCTTTCTGTCTGTCTATTCTGGTTTATTCCGCACGGATCTGTGAGAACACCTGGCCAATGGGCGCGTTGATCACAAGATCCGCCATTTTATCCCTAGGTGTGGCATCCCGGTTGATGACCACCAGATACTCCCCGGTGAAATAATCGATCAGGGATGCTGCCGGATAGACTGCCAGGGACGTTCCCCCGATGATCAAAACTTCCGCGTTTGAAATGGCCTGCACAGACCTGTTGAGCGTCTTGCTGTCAAGGCTCTCCTCATAGAGGACCACATCCGGTTTGATAATACCGCCGCATTTCTCACATTTTGGCACTCCCTCTGCAGCTTTCATATAGGCAAAATCATAGGATGTACAGCATTTCATGCAGTAGTTGCGGTACACACTCCCGTGCAGTTCCAGCACATTGCCGCTGCCTGCCATCTGATGGAGATTATCTATGTTCTGGGTGATGACAGCCTTCAGTTTTCCTGCTCTTTCAAGCTCCGCAAGTTTTAAATGTGCGGCATTCGGTTTTGCGGTATCACAGAGCATCTTGGCTTTATAAAAACGATAAAATTCTTCCGGTCTTCTCATAAAGAAGGTGTGGCTTAAAATAGTCTCCGGCGGATATTCCCACTGCTGGTGATAAAGGCCGTCCACACTTCTGAAATCAGGGATCCCGCTCTCCGTGGAAACTCCTGCCCCTCCAAAAAATACAATGTTGCTGCTCTTTGAAATAATCTCCTGCAGCTTTTCTGTCTCTTCCATTATTTATATACCTCCGGCAGGCGCCTGGCCTGAATTACAAATCTGGTTGCGTCATTTCCGGTGCAGGTGGAAAGGGTCACGATCTTGTCATCCTTTGTGGGCTCTGTACCTACCTCAAACTCTGAGGCATCCCGCATTTTTTTCAAATACTGTGCAAACTGGTCATCCGGAGCGCTGAAAAGTGTATAAGTGTCACCGGTGGCGGATGTGGTGTGTACCGTGAAGATCTCATAGCGGTAGCTCTTATCCGGCAGACAGATCCACAGATATGGACTGGTCAGGTTTTCCGGCTCGTGCAATGTGCGGAACGTACCGAACATGGAGCCGTTTTTCATATTATGTCCGTAAATGATGGTATTGCAGTCTTCAAAATTGCTGTTGTTTGTGTGCTCCATAAAAATGGCGCCCGCTGCATTCTGCTGCCCCTCAAAGGTATAGTGGAGGTAATGGTCATTATCCTTCCCCTTCACAATAGGATAACTCACATCAAGGGCTTCCATCTGGATCCACCCCACAATATCAGGATTGATCTCTTTGAGACCGGCAAAGTCAATCTGGGGGCCGATCAGCTCCTCCTCTTCCTCCTCCTTGGCTTCCGGTTCATCCTTGGGGTCTTCTTTTTTCGTCTCCGGTTCTTTTACATATTCCCTGATCTTGTCGTATTCGTCTGTTCCTTTTTTATACTCCAGGTAAATATTGACAAGCTGGTATGCAGAAAAAAGGAATACGCAGACAGCTGCGATCAAGATGATATTCCGCAGTACACCCCCGAATGTGGTCTTCTTTTTATTCTTCTTGCTCATGAGTGTCTCCTATCAATTGTAGTTATCGTAAAATGCTTGGTAGTCCTCAGAAATGATCCTGGCGCTGGGAACCAGTTTTACGGTGAGCCCATCCGCCGTAACCGTGGTACCTTTTGGAAGTACCGCGTTCTTATATTCCTTGGTATAATCCGGATAATCCGCGCTCGGTTCCGCATCCATCAGAAAGCTGAAGTTCAGCCCATAGTCCATCCCCTGTTCCTTTGGAAGCTCATAGGATACGATTCCGAAATCGTCTGTTGCCATAACAATATCATAGGTCCCTTCCGGGAAATCTTCTCCTGCAACCATGCTGTCTGTCAGGGTGATCTCCTCTGTCAGCGGGTTTGCGGGAGGTGTTAAAACCGCTGCCGCCTGTGCGTTCTCTGATACTATATGTATATTTCCGCCGCCGTTTACCATGACGATGGCACCTGTGAATAATCTCACATCATCTAACTGCAGCACTTCATTATCATTCTCTCCGAAATACTCACTGAACCATACGTTGCTGTCCATATCAGCCACTTCCAGGCGCATTCCTTCCCCTGCACTGGCTATATACTGGCCTTCCGGGATATCATATCCCACCACATATGCACCGGCACCTAAATCCGTCTCCCAGTTTTCCCCTTCCGGGGCCAGTTCCTTCGTGGTGTACTGATAGGGATCAAAGGTGTATTCCGGGTAATCATAAGGCTGCTGGTAGTCAAAAGGGTCCTGGTAATCCGGGTCCTCAATAATCTTTTCCGCTGTTATACTTTCTTCTGTCCTGTTCTCATAGCCGATAGCCACCAGGAAAATACCGACAAGGACAGCGATCACAACTACGGTAAGCCCTGTCTTGCTGCCGTCCCGAGGGGTATGAAATGCAGACATACCTGTCCCCCCCGGCCTTTTGGACATCTCCCGGTAGCTGTTGAAGTTTACTGTGTTGTTGGTGTTTCCATTGTTTGAAGTATATTTTCTTGGAGTTGTGCCGGCTCCCATTTCTTTTTTTGCTGTGTTCCCGTCCTGGTCCGAAGGGCTGCGTTCCTGCTGACGAGGGTGGTTCAGAGCCGGCTTTTTGTAAGGCTCTGCGTTCTCTTCCCCATGGACATGGGTGAGAGGGGCACTCTCGCACTGATTGCGGTTCAGCTGGGAACGGTATGCGGAATCCGTTTTATTATTGTCCATACCGCATTCTGTGCAGATTCCATTTCTTAGTTTTCCACCGCATAGGATACATTTTCCCGCCATCTGTTTTCCTGCCTTTCTGCTGTTGGTGTGTTGGTAGCTTTTTATTTTATTGTACCATAGTTGTGGGGGAAACTGAATGTTTTTTTCAAATGTGTGCGGTGAAACCGTCCCGTCTCCCGGTGCCCTTCACCTGAGGAGGGCTGTGGCTGCGGAAGACCCGTCACATTTCTTTTCTTGACATTAGTATAAAAAGGGACTATACTGAATATACTTAAATATGTAACGCGGGATGGAGCAGTCTGGAAGCTCGTCGGGCTCATAACCCGAAGGTCGTAGGTTCAAATCCTACTCCCGCTACTCTATAAAAGCCCGGAGAATTTGTCTCCGGGCTTTTTCCTACTCACTTTTCAGTTTCTAACTTCCGGCAGCATCTGCGCTGCCCCCTTAAAATCCCCTGTCCATTTCCTCCTGCAATCGGATCGTAACAGTTTGAATCTCCATACCTCCCTGGGCAAAATACAGTCTCACGTAATTATGCGGACCAAAAAGCGGACCAATGGTCTTTTCTATTTCTATCCACTCCCCGTCAGTTCCGTTGATGGTCACAGTTCCCTCCAGATGTCCGTTTGCGAACACGGAAACCGGTATCTGCGCCAGCTTTCCGCCTTCCGCCTTTGCTTTCAGACGGACCGTATAAGACCCGAAAGTGTCCAGAAGGATTCCATATACCACACTTTTCCCCTTGGAGGTGTCAATATGAGTGCCATCTAGCGTAAGGCTGCCATCCACTTTGTGATAGGTGATGTCAAAATCCACCTTGTCCTCCCCAGCCATAACTTCACCTGCCAGCTGCTCCTCCTCTGACATTCTGCCCAGGGTTCTTTCCATAACCGGGGACTTCATGAGCATACGGCAGATATTTCCGGCGCATCTCAAAAGAGCGCCGCGTTTTAAGACTCCCTTTTTCAAGCTTTCCATCAGGTTGTCTCTGTTGATCAGAGAATCCTTGGTCACCATATAGACATCGTTCTGGCTCCGGACCATGGCAGCCAGATTGTCCGTGGATGCAGGGCCTCCCTCGTCGTTTAGATCAGCCCACCAGTCGGTCATGACCATACCGTCAAAGTGCCATTCTTTTCGGAGAATCGTGGTCAGAAGGTCATAATTGCTGGCGGTCCACAGACCGTTTATGGCGCCGTAGGTTGTCATGACAGAATAAGCGTTTCCCTCTTTCACTGCTATCTCAAATCCTCGGAGATAGATCTCCCTCAGTGCCCTCTCGGACATGACGGAGTCCAAAAGCCTTCTGTGATATTCCTGGTTGTTGGCTGCAAAATGCTTTATGGTTCCCGTCACGCCATACTGTGACATACCCTTTAACTGGGCAGATGCCATAACTCCCGTCAGATATGGGTCCTCTGAGAAATATTCAAAATTTCTGCCGTTCAGAGGATTTCTGTGTATATTGATCCCAGGTCCAAGCAAAGTGTCAATACGGTTCTTTCTAAGCTCAGCCCCCTCCATTTCGTACAGCTTTTCTGACAGTTCCGTATCAAATGTACAGGCCAGGCAAGTACCGTTCGGCATGGAAAATGCCGGAGTCCCGCAGTCCATACGGATGCCGGAGGGGCCGTCCGCACAGCAGCCGCAGGGGATGCCGAACTTCTGCAGAGACTCTGTCACACCGCCGAAAGCTGCCGCTGTACCCGGCGTAACCTTCGGTGAGCACATGCCTTCCCCTCTGACAATGCAGCACAGATCCTCCTCGGAAAGCTGGGCCAAAAATTCCTCCATGGATATTTCCCTGTCAAAAACCTCCCCCAGTGTATATCCCTTATCTCCTGTGTATGTAATATCAGGAAGTGTTTCTTCCTGCACGCGTTCCTGCATTTTGTACCTGCGGACAGGCACCTCCTCCCAGGCCAAAGCGCCGCCCTCCCCTGAGCGCATTCTCTTAAATTTTTGCACCGGTCCGGCAGCTTCTGTACAAACAGAGGTCACCAAAGTCTCTGCAGCTTCAAAACTTCCTGCTGCCCTGGCACTTCTCACATCCGTGCCAATGAAGATCTCATATCTGCCTTGCTCCAGCACATAGCAGGATCTATGCCCTGTCACACCGCTGTCATCATAAGAGGATATATAATAATCGGTAAATGTTAAGACAAGCTCCTGTGTTTCCCCCGGGCTAAGGCATTTCGTCTTGGCAAATGCGGCAAGATTTCTAAAAGGCTTGCCCAGTTTACCCTGCGGGGGATCCACATATAGCTGCACCACTTCTTTTCCCGCAGAGGTTCCTGTATTGGTAACTTTTACACGGACTGTGGTTTCCCCGTCCAGATGCACTGCAGAGCTGCAATCTACCCGGAAGTCAGTGTAAGACATTCCAAACCCGAAAGGATAAAGCACCTTATCTTTGGCAAAGGTCTCAAAATAGCGGTAACCTACATAGATATCCTCTGCATAGATATCAGAGGTCTCGCCTCCGAAATTTTCTGTGGAAGGATAATCGGAAATATCACGTGCAATGGTGTCGGCCAGCTTACCACAGGGATTCACTCTGCCGGTCAGTACATCCGCAACACTGCGCCCGCCCTCCTGTCCGCCCTGCCAGGTATACAGAACAGCAGACGGGTTGTATTTCTCCACCCATTTCATGTCAATGATATTTCCCACATTCAGAACTACAATGACCCTTTTAAATGCACGGCACACTTGGTCCAGCATATCCTCTTCCAAATCTGTCAGAAGATAACTGCCCTTCTTGGCAGATGCATCCCGGTCCTCCCCGGCTGTACGCCCGATCACAACAACGGCCGCGTCGGATTTGGATGCAGCCTCCCTGACCAGCTTTTCATCCAGAGGCATTTCCTCCTGACTCCACGGCTCCTGTGCCCAGCCGCTTCCCTGGTCAAAAGGATGTTCTGCGATCCAGGAACGGTAAACTTCCGCCAGTTCTTCGTTTACAGTCAGTTTCTCCTCCTCCTGCAGGGCGTCATTTATGCTGACCACATATTTTGCGTTTACAAGGCCTCCTGAACCGGTTCCGCTCTTGTAATAATGAAACTGGATTCTGCCGAATACGGAAATCGTCTCCTCCCCAAGCGGCAGGGCCTGATCGTCATTTTTAAGCAGTACCGCTCCCTCTGCCGCAGCCTGGCGTGCAAGGGACGCATATTTTTCCCAGTTGATCACATATTTATTATCCACTGTACTTCTCCTATCCGTATGATTTATTCTTTTGTAACTGTTCCATACCACTCACAGTTACATTCTCTTTTCATTTTACCTGCGCTCCGGATAAAAGACAATATGACGTTTTTGACACATATTAGGCTGATTTTGACCTGTAAACAATTGTAAGCACGCTTCCGCAGGCTGCAGGCAGAATCCCCGCGTTCATACGCATCTGCCTGCGTTCCCGCCTGAAAAGCCGTCAAAACGTCACTGAAAATACTCCCGTACGGCCCCCGCGAAAAATTGTGCCGTCCCTTCCCCATACTGTCCGTCAAAGGCTTCTTTTGCCGTCCGGTCTTCCTCATAGTAATCTGCCAGGTCCAGCATCAGCTTTTCCGCGTCGGATATCTGGTAAAGCTGTTTTGATACAAACTCATACTCCCCGATCAGGGACTTAACTTCAAAGGAATCCCGAGGCATCTCCTTTTTCTCTGCCAGTCTAAGGCAGATCTGATCCAGGCGGTTTTGGTATGCCCGGACCACATCAGCACCCGCTCCGTTTTTTGCCGCCTCCAGGGCACCTTCCTTGCCTTTGTACCATTCAGTCACTTTTTTGAAATTTGCCTGTACTTTTTCACCGGAGGCGTTCTCCATATAATGCTCCCTGAACGCCTCCATACTGCCGTACTGTTCTTCCAGTACCTTTCTCTGACTCTCACTCATATGGGAGACTATATTTTTATATAACTCTTCGATCTCCGCTTTGCTGAATACTTCAAAATCCATTTTATCTTCTCCTTTCAAAATGTCATCCATGCTGGAAATCAGGCGTTCCAGGCGCTCCTTTTTCAGCTCCAGAAGTCTTTTCTGACTTCTTAAAACCTGCTCCCGGTCATAATCAGGGCTGTCCAGAATGGCTTTTATCTCCTTCAGGGGCATATCAAACTCCCGAAAGAATAAAATCTGGCGCAGAGTTTCCAAGGTCTTATCGTCATAAAACCTGTATCCCGCTTCATTGCAGACCGTGGGCTTCAAAAGCCCGATCTGGTCATAATAGTGAAGCGTGCGCACGCTGATACCCGTTATTTCAGAAACTTGTTTTACAGTCCTCATCATTTCTGCCTCCTGTCTTTCCTGATTTTTACCCTACACTATGACGTTCCGTCAGAGTCAAGTATATTTTACAAGTTTTTTCTTGTTGCTGCAAATGTTCTGTGCTATGCTTTTTTTATCTGAATAACCATGCAAGCATGCTGCTTGGCTCGCTGCTCGCGGAAATAAATAGGAAAGGCGGAGAAGATATGAAACTTTCAGACAATTCCGACATGGATCTGAAGGAACAGAAAGACCATGGCACAGCCTCTTTTCCCTGCGGCCTCTATGAAATTTTTGAGGTTACAAAATGGGATGGGGTAAAGCATCACTGGCATGATGAGGTGGAGATTCTTTATTTTATGAAGGGAGAATTTACACTGGACGTCAATATGGAGACTTACACCATTCAGGAAGAGTGTTTCTATTTTGTCAATGCAGGAGAACTGCACTCCATCCAGCCCGGATCCGCCTGCCTGGAATCTGCCGTGCTCTTTCATCCCCGTATTTTGAGCTTCGACAATTATGACATTGCTCAGAGCCGTATCCTCCAGCCACTTTTAAAGCGAAAACTGTTTTTCCCCCTGTGCCTTACCCCAAAGGATACGGCTTTTGCTGCTGTCAAAAAAGAGTACCTGGATATCGTAAATGTATTTTATCAGAGCGGCTCCTACCTTTCCAAAGAGGGACAGACTGTGACCGAAGACCTGCCCTCCCAGCTCTTTATCCGGGCCGGGCTGCTGAAGATCCTGGGGATCCTGGCCGGTGCCGGGCTGCTGACTACCCAGGAGAAGACAGATGACTACAGGGTGGAGATCATTAAAAACTCTTTGGCCTACATTCATGAGCATTACCAGGAAAAATTTTATATCCGTGATCTGGCCCGGCAGGCAGGCATGAATGAGCAGTATTTCTGTCGTTTTTTTAAAAAAGCCATCGGAAGGACCCCTGTCACATATATTAACGAGTATCGTATCGGCCGGGCCATCACCCGGCTGCAGGATACGGACCTGCCGGTCATGGACATCTGCCTGGACTGCGGCTTCAACAATCTGGGGAACTTTTTAAGAGAATTCCGTAAGAAGACAGGTGCCACCCCTCTGCAGTACAGAAAAACCTTTCGCAGTGAAAAGTCATAATTTCGTAGTTTTTAATCAAATATTCGGAGGACAAACCGTGCCAAATGTCAGTATAATTATCCTCGTCAGGCGGAAACAGATAACCGCACAAAATTAAACGATCAGACGGAGGTATATATAACATGCAAAGAAAATGGTGGCACGGCAAAGTGGCATATCAGATTTATCCTAAAAGTTTTTATGATTCCAACGGGGACGGCATCGGTGATCTGCCGGGCATCATCAGCAAATTGGACTATTTAAAGGAGTTGGGCGTGGACATTGTCTGGATCTCCCCTATTTACGCATCTCCTTTTGCAGACCAGGGTTACGATATCTCAGATTACTATAAGATAGACCCCTCCTTCGGCACCATGGAAGATATGGACCTTCTGCTGAAAGAAGCAGAAAAACGCGGCATGTATATTCTTATGGATCTGGTGGTAAACCACTGTTCCGACGAACATGAGTGGTTCCAGAAAGCCTGCGCTGACCCGGACGGGGAGTACGGCAATTTCTTCTACATAGAGGACAGAAAAGAAGGAGAACTGCCCTGCAACTGGAGAAGTTATTTCGGCGGCTCCGTATGGGAACCCCTTCCCGGCTGTCCGGACAAACAGTATATGCACCTGTTCCACAAAAAACAGCCGGATCTCAACTGGGAAAACGAAGCTGTCCGGGAGGAAGTTTACAAAAATATCAACTGGTGGCTGGACAAAGGTCTCGGGGGCTTCCGTATTGATGCCATCATCAATATCAAGAAAAAGCTTCCCTATAAAGATTACCCGGTTGACCGCGCAGACGGCCTGAGCCTTATTGACCACATGCTGGAAGATGCCACTGGCGTAGGCGAATTCCTGGGGGAAATGCGCGACCGTACGTTCCTCCCCCACGACGCATTTACCGTTGGGGAAGTATTCAACGAAAAAGAAGAGGAGATCCCTGATTTCATCGGTGACAACGGCTACTTTTCCTCCATGTTTGACTTTGCTGAAACCTCTTTCGGCAAAAGCGAAAAAGGATGGTATGACTGCAAACGCATCACACCGGAAGACTATAAAAAATGCTGTTTCCACTCCCAGAAACGTGTGGGGGATATTGGATTTTTGTCAAATATCATTGAAAACCATGACGAACCCCGCGGTGTGAGCTACTATATCCCGGAAGGGGACTGCTGTGATACCAGTAAAAAAATGCTGGCAGCCCTGTACTTTATGCTCAAAGGTCTTCCTTTCATCTATCAGGGACAGGAGATCGGCATGGAGAATCTGGGTGTGATCCCTCTGGAGGAAGTTGATGATATCAGCGCTCTTGACCAGTATCATGTGGCACTGGAAGCCGGTTACTCTGAGGAAGAGGCACTGAAGATCATGGCTACCTATAACCGTGACAATGCCAGGTCCCCTATGCAGTGGAACAGCTCCGAAAACGCAGGATTTACAACAGGAAAGCCGTGGCTCATCCTTAACTCCAATTACAAAAGCATCAATGTGGAGTCCCAGATCCATGACGAAACCTCTGTTTACGCCTTCTATAAAGCGCTGATCGCCCTGAGAAAGAACCCGGAATATCAGGAAACGGTAGTATACGGAGAATTAGTTCCCTATCTTGAGGAACGTCACAACCTTATGTCTTATTTCCGCAAGGGTGACAAAACTCTGCTTGTTATGGGCAATTACCAGAATGAGGAGCAGACCGTGGAACTGCCTGCTGCCTGCAAAAAAGTCCTGATCAACAACTATCCGGACATGAACCTTGCAGATGGTGCCATAACCTTACACGGCTACCAGGTATTGGTACTGGAATTGGAGAATTAAATTTCCCTTTCCGCTGTATCTATGATAAAATAACCCCATAAGCTTTAGCGTGGGCCACAAATGCCGAAAGGGATTTTCAGGCTCACTCTAAAGCGCTGAATATGATCAGGGGGTTTTACCAATGAGAGAAAGCGGAATTTTACTTCCCATATCCAGCCTTCCGTCAGGCTTCGGAATCGGCTGTTTTTCAAAAGAAGCCTATACCTTTGTGGACCAGCTTGCATCTGCCGGACAGAAATACTGGCAGATCCTGCCTCTTGGCCCCACCAGTTACGGGGATTCTCCTTACCAGTCTTTTTCCACCTATGCGGGCAATCCTTATTTCATAGACCTGGAAGTGCTGATCCGGGAGGGTGTGCTCACACAAAAAGAGTGTGATGCCGCCGACTTCGGCCAGGACCCCAGGGCTGTGGACTACGGAAAGGTATACAAGGCCCGTTTCAAACTTCTCCGCATGGCATATGAGCGGAGCCATATCACACAGAACCCGGATTTCCTGGCCTTTTGTTCCGAAAATTCCTGGTGGCTGGAAGACTATGCACTCTTCATGGCAGTAAAGAATTTCTTCGGAGATGAATGCTGGGACCAATGGCCGGAGGATATCCGAAAGCGTTATGGATTTGCCCTGGACTATTACAGGGAAAAACTGTATTTTGATATTGAGTTTTACAAATATATGCAGTTTCAGTTTACCTGCCAGTGGCAGAAGCTGAAATCCTATGCAGGACAAAAGGGGATCCGGATCATCGGAGATATCCCCATCTATGTGGCATATGACAGCGCGGACACCTGGGCGCATCCCGAGCTCTTCCAGCTCGATGAAGATAATGTCCCTGTGGCTGTGGCAGGCTGTCCGCCGGATGGGTTTGCCGCGGACGGGCAGCTTTGGGGCAATCCCCTGTACCGCTGGGATCATCACAGAAACACAGGGTTTGCCTGGTGGATGGAACGGCTGTCCTACACCTTCCGCCTCTATGATGTGGTGCGCATCGACCACTTCCGGGGATTTGATGAGTATTTTTCCATACCTTACGGGGACACCACAGCCTGGAACGGACACTGGGAAAAAGGCCCCGGAATTGAAATTTTTAACAGGATGAAGGAAGTCCTGGGCTGGAAAGATGTGATCGCGGAGGATCTAGGGTATGTAACGGACTCTGTCCGCCATATGGTTTGGGAGAGCGGATTTCCGGGTATGAAAGTGTTTGAATTTGCCTTTGACACCAGAGATACCGGGTGCGCCAGTGATTATCTGCCCCACAACTACCCTGTTAATTCCGTGGTCTATACAGGCACCCATGACAATGCCACCCTAAACGGATGGTATCAGGATATCTCAGAGAAAGAAAAAAAAATGCTGCGGGATTATCTGCATGACTACACCACTGCGGACAGAAGTTTGTTCTGGGAAATCATCTGCCGGGTTATGGGAAGCGGGGCACGCCTGTGCATTATTCCCATGCAGGATTACCTGGGCCTTGGAAATGAATGCCGTATGAATACCCCGTCCACACTGGGCCAAAACTGGAAATGGCGGCTTCTGCCGGGTGAATTCTCACAGGACTTACAGAACCGGATAAAGAAAATCACAAGAATTTATGAAAGGCAATAAATTATGACGCAAAAAGAACGTATGCTGAAAGAAATGCTCTATTACCCGGCAGATGCCGTACTTACCAAAGAGCGGGCACAGGCAAAAGAGCTGTGCTATGATTTTAATATGTGCCGTCCCTCCGAGGGAGAAAAAAGAGTTTCTATATTAAAGGAGCTGCTGGGAAAGACAGGCGAAAACGTATGGATGGAACAGCCTATCTACTTTGACTACGGCAGTAATACGGAAGTGGGCGAGAATTTCTTCGCCAACGCCAACTGTATCATTTTAGATGTGGCAAAAGTGACCATTGGCAAAAATGTCATGTTTGCCCCCAATGTCTCCCTCTACACAGCGGGCCATCCCCTTCACACGGAAACAAGAAATTCAGGCTGGGAATATGGGATTGCAATTTCCATCGGCGACAATGTTTGGGTGGGTGGAAACGTGGTGATCAATCCGGGCGTGCATATCGGAAGCAATGTGGTGATCGGCTCCGGAAGCGTTGTCACAAAGGATATCCCTGACAACTGTGTTGCTGTGGGAAATCCGGCTAAAGTGATCAAAGAGATCACGGATGAGGATAAGAAATACTATTTTAAGGACCGTCTTTTTGAAATCGGCGGGGAGATAAACGAATAATGAAACCAATGCCGGAGGACTGCCAATCTGCAGTTATCCGGCATTGATATTATTTCCGGCAGTCAGCCTATTATTTCTTCCGTCTGGATTTTTATGTCTCAAAACAATTGCTTTAAAACAGTATCGCGGTTTCTGAGCTCATTCTTCTTTTCAAACAGCAGGTTCTCATAAAAACGAATCAAAAAAACCATATCTGAATCTATTCTGTTCTGATAATCAGCAAAGTTTGCTCTTATCAGGGCATTTCTAAAATACTGCGCATTCTCTTTGAACATACTATTATCTACACAAAATCCTCTGGTTTTAAGATAGCATTCCATAAAAACAGCTGTTGTCCTGGTATTTCCCTCTCCGAAAGGATGTACTTGCCAAATAGAAGATGTAAATACGGCAACCTTCTCCAATATCTGCTTTGTATCAAGAGATGCATATTTTGTTCTTTCCTCCTCACGAAAATCATACGAAAGAGTTTCTTCTATCATTTGGTAATTGGCATATTTGACTGAAATTCCATTTAAAATAGGTTCATCCTTGCTGATATTATAGTTTCTGAACGTACCGGCATGGGAGTAAATATCTTGAAACAATGACCTGTGTATATATTTCAGCATTACCGGAGAAAAGGAAAAAGCCTCATCTGAAAGTAGACGGACAATCCTGTTTGAAACCAGATCCGCTTCTTTTTGTCTGGATCTCTTTTCTTTCTCTGTCTCATTTTCATATTTCCGGTACAATAATTCCTCTATCTCTTCATTTGTATAGTTTCCTTCAATATTGTCCTTGGCAAGCTCATATAAATACTTACTGGGTACCAGACCATCCACAGCCTGAAGCCCCGTAGCCATCTCCCAGCACTGGCGTCTGTACTCTTTGCTGTACTCCTTATCCGGAATGTAATACTCGTCCATATTTACCTCCTGTCACGGCTGTTTCCCGGCCAGTTACAATGTTTTGTATTTATTATACTCTTGCCGGACGGACATGTAAACCGGGGCTTTTCTTAAACCAAAGCATTTATTTTCAAGACGTAACAGTTCAGACAAGCTGAACTGTTACGCATCCAGCCATTAAAAATCGCTTCGCGATGGGCTGGTCAGCGCAGTGAATGCGCAGACCTGTCTGTACTGTTACATCAAGACTCAAATCTGACGGATTCCCCTGTTCGGGCGGATTCTCTTACTGCTTCCATCAGCGCAAGGACTCTTCTCGTCTCCGGAATTTTTACCAGAAAGTCTTCCTCACCGAAATAAGCTTTTTTATAGTTCTCAAAATAATCCTCATGACAGGTGGAAACCGCCGGGATATCCTCTGTGAGGATGGTGCCCTCTGCCGGCGGGCCAAACGAACGGGTAGGCCCTGCTGCCGTCATGGTGCGTTTTCCATCCACGTTTTTCAGCAGATGCGCGGTCCGTACGATCTTCCCCTGGGGTTCAAAACCGTCCACATACGCGGTGCCTTTATTCCCTCCCATGATCCAATGGCGCTCAAACCATTTCTCATGCATTTTATCCGTCAGAAAATACGTGCCCAGTTCCACCTCAGCTGTGATCCCATTGTCAAATTTCATTAGGATCTTAAAATAGTCATCCACCTCAAAATTGATGATATTTCTCAGATCCGCAAAAACAGTCTTTACTTTGGCGCCCTGCATCATCCACAGAACCTGATCCAGAAGATGAACGCCCCAGTCGTAAAGCATACCGCCGCCCTCACTGATGTATACATGCCAGTCGTGCATGTTGCCATTGAAGCCGTACAGGCTGTTTTTTAATGTATATACCTCACCTAGCTTCCTCTGGTCATAGATTTCTTTCATAATGCGGAAATCCCTGTCCAGCCGCCGCTGGTGGTGCACAGTAAATCTGACGCCGCACTCCTTCACCACGCTGACCATATGGTCAAGTTCCTCCACATTCATGGCTACCGGTTTTTCACAGATAATATCCTTTCCTGCTCTGGCTGCCTGAATGACCAGATCGTGATGCCGGTTGTTGTTGGCAGCGATCAGTACCACCTGGACCTCCGGATCCTGCATCAATTCTTCATTGGACGCATATCTTTTGATGCCATCCTTTACATCCTTTAACTGTTTTTGGTCAAGGTCGGAGATCCCTATCACCCGGAATCCTTCCATTTTCGTCAGCATATTTTCATGCTCATGCCCCATAAACCCATGACCCACAATACCTATCCTGATATCTTCCATATTAAAATCCCCTTTATCAGACGGACATCTCTGTCCCCTTTACTGCTCATGACCTAAGACATGTGGTCCCGTACCTGCCGGACTGCCTTTTGGTCAAATCACAAAGTTCCTTAAATACCTGGCACTCAGGACCACCGCTTTTTTCGCATCCTCCAGGTCTTTTTCAAATGCCTTATCTTCCACCTCAATGCAGGTGTATCCGTCATATCCGATGTCTGTCAGGGCTGATAAATAGTTTCCCCAGTCCACATCTCCCAGCCCCGGAAGTTTCGGAGACATATATTCTAAGGGCACGGCCATGGTCCCCACATCTGCCAACTTATCCTCATATACCTTGATATCCTTATAGTGCACATGGAAGATCTTATCTCTGAATTCATAGATTGGCTTGATATAATCAATCTGCTGCCACACAAAATGGGAGGGATCATAATTGATCCCAAAGTTGGGACTGTCCAGGATCTCAAACACTTTTCTCCAGTTTGCAGGGCTTGTCATCAAGTTCTGCCCGCCCGGCCATTCATCCTCGGTAAAAAGCATAGGGCAGTTCTCAATTGCAATTTTTACGCCCTTCTCCTCCGCATATTTTACAATAGGCGGCCACACCTCTTTTACGGTTTCCAGATTCTCCGATACTGTTTTTTTGGGGTCCCTGCCTACAAAGGTTGTGACCATATTCACACCCAGCATGGCAGATGCATCTATGAGCTTATACAGATGCTTTACATAGGAAGCCCGTTTCTCAGGATCCGGGTCCAGTGTGTTGGGATAGTAGGCAAGGGAGGAGATCTCCACCCCCTTTTTCTGACAGTAAGCAGTAAGGTATGCTGCTTTTTCCTCATTCATTGCCTCCACATCAATATGGCTTACACCGGCATATCTTCTCTGCGCTTTTCCCCGGGGCCAGCATGCCACTTCCAGGCATTCCAGGTCATGAGATGCGGCAAAGTCCACCACTTCCTCAAATGTCATTCCATCACAGATTGCTGTGATAAAGCCTAATTTCATACTATTTTCTCCTCTCTCATTCCGGGAATATCATTCCCCATACCCTTTGTACGGTTCCAGCAGTTCTTTCAGATCCTGTATCTGACCCGGCCCCACTGCTCTTGTCTTGATCTCAGTGGAATGTTCCAGCTTCCCGTTCCACCGAAGCCTGGAACGGTTCTGTTCTTCCTGGCTGAAATGTACGTTCATCCTGCCGTTCACCCATGCAGGCGTACCGGAAATCCCGCAGACCGGGCATTCTACGGCAGTGCTGTCCTTTGACACTGTCAGCATGTTACAGTGACAGACCGGGCAGATGCCCTCCTCCTCTCCCCGCCATGCAGTGCGTTCTTCCTCACTCCCGGCGGCAAGGGCCGCGGCAATGTTCTTTCCCATTTTTCTCATGCGTTCTATCTGTGCTTCATTACCAAGAACATGCTCACAGGCCATGGCGCCGTGATATTCATGCATGTCGATCACATCAATCCCCATGGACATGGTGAATTCATACATGGTGGGAAGCATGAAGGAGAGCCAGTTCTTTGTCATGGCCCCACCCACGGAAATAAGTCCGCCCACTCTCTTTTTAAAGCTTCTCTCATCCGGCAGTTTTTCTCTGTCTTTTCCGGCACCCAGTCCTTCCTCAAACGCCGCTTTTCTGAATGTGATATCGTGAGAAGGTCCGATCCTGTCACAGACAGTTTTAAATCTGCCTGTTGGGCTCAGCACATAAGCAGGGGAACCCACTATGACAGCATCACACGCCATAAGCGCTTCATCCAGGATATAAAAATCATCCTTTATGGGACAGCCCCCTTTTCCCCGTCCTGTGGTCATTCCCACAACACAGGAAATGCAGCCCGTGCACGGCTTGATCTCCAGCTCATCCACACGGATAAACCGCACTTCACAACCTGCCTTTTCGCACTCCATCAGTGCTGTTTTTACCATAATATCTGTGTTTGCCAGCCTTCTTCCAAAGGACAGGCCCAGTACATTTTTCTTTCTCATTTTATTCATCCTGTTCTATGATATCGTCACTTCCCGCTCCCGGATGCCTTCCAGGGGAACCGGGATATAGGCGGTTCTGGTGGCAACTGTCAGTTTCACTTTATGGACGCCTTTTGTAAGGCCATCCGTCTTCATGACCCGGATATACAGAGGCTCTCCGTACTCCCATTTATAGGATGTGACCGTCTCTGCCTCCTGTAAAGTAAACCAGTCTTTTTTGTCCACAGAAATGCGTATATCTTCCTTTTTGACTTCCTTTCCATCCTCCGAAATCCGGATGTATTCTATCATGGACATGGGGATTCCTCTGTAATAGGTGATGTTTGTCTGTAGCTCATATCCTGTGATCTGTCCGCTCTCCACCACGTTCACACATGTATTTTCCAAAAAAACATTATTGTCAAACATATGATTCCTCCTGTCCCTGAATCTCTTTTAAACACTGTTTTATGAAAGCAAGCTGGGCTGCCACCTGTTCTTTTTCCGCCATTGGTCTGCCGGGAAGTGTAAAGCGGTTCCCTTCATATTCCGCCGCCACATACCCCTTGTAGCCATGGTCATGGAGGTAGGTTAAAAGCCCTTTATAATCCATGGAATACTCCGGCCCCTCCTCTGTCATCTCGAACAGCTTGAGGTGGAAATGTTTGATATAAGGCATATATTCGTCCAGTACATCAAAGTCATAATTCTCATATCCGTCACACAGAGGCACAAACATTCTATCGTGCTCTGATCTGATGGCATCCTCCAGTTCTTTTGGATAGACAAAATTGTTCTCTCTTAAAACACGGTGCAGGTCCGTGCCCTTTTCAAACAAGGTGTCAATATAATCAAACACCTCAGGGCTTGTACCGTTTGCCGTCTCATATTCCCTTACCACCCGGGGAAACCGGCGGCAGAATATGCCCGTATCAATGACAAGTCCAATATATTTGCTGTCCAGCCGCCGCATCTCATCAATAAATGCCTTTGTCTCAGGGATATCAAAAGCCATGCCTGCATGTACTTCCAACGCCACCGACACGTCGTACTGTTCACAGAAGGGGAGCAGAGGCTCCAGCACCCAGTAAGGGACCATGGACACCAGACGGATCAAGCGGATCCCCAGCCTGTCTGCCTGTTTGATTTCCTTTACCAGAAGCTCCACACATTCCCTCTGGGTCAGACTTCTGTTTTTGTACAGATTGGTGTTCAGAAATACATCTGCGATCACAGGTTTCAGACCGGTTTCGGCCAGGAGTGCATGCCATTCCGAAACAGTCTCATCTGCAATATCCGGCGCATTTTTCAGCATCTGGTCCGGGAGGATCTCTATCCCCTCGGCCCCTTTCTCCTTAACAAAATACATGATATCCCTAAGGCTCATGCGTTTATTCAAATACTCGTCCTGTAAGCTGTAGAGGCTTACACAAGTCTTAATCTCTGACATATTCCTCTCTCCTTAATCCAGTTTGATCTCTTTTCCTGCTTTTGCGGATTTATAAATGGTATCCAAAATCTGTGTCACAACAAATGCCTGTTCCGGTTTCACCAGCGGCTCTTTGTCCTCCAGGATCGCCTCCAGCCACTGTTTACACTCTTTCACCTCAGGGGAACCACCACCGTTCCCCTCAAAAAACGCGATAGCGCCTGTATCGGATATATGTTCCTCTGTGAGCAGACCGCCTGTGGTTTCATTGAATACCAGGTCATATCCCTCCTGGCTCATCCCGCCAACCATCTCCGCACCTGCTTTTGTCCCGCACAGGGTTGTGGCAGCTTCTCTGGAGTCTTTCACATTCAGCGCCCAGGCAGATTCCAGAAAAATAGTTGCACCGTTTTCCATCTTCACATATCCAAACGCAGAATCTTCCACCTGGAAGGTTTCCGGGTCCCAGGGACCGAACATATTGCCCTCCGCTGCCTCCGGCAGATGGCCTAATTTTTCAAACACGGAGCCTGTCACCGTGGCCGGTTTGTAGTTATCCATACACCAGAGCGTAATGTCAAGCGCATGGGTTCCGATATCGATCAGGGGACCGCCGCCCTGCTTTGCTTTATCAGGAAATACCCCCCAGGTGGGAACCGCTCTTCTTCTGACTGCATGGGCCTTTGCAAAGTAGATCTCACCCAGCTTCCCCTCGTCACAGGCCCGTTTCAAAGCCTGGGCATCTGTGCGGAAACGGTTCTGGTATCCAATGGTAAACTTCTTTCCGGATTTTCTCCAGGCATCCATCATCTTCTGTGCATCCTCGGTTGTGGCTGCCATAGGCTTTTCACATAATACATGTTTTCCCGCCTCAAACGCGTCTACCGTAATGGGACAGTGTGCTACATTAGGCGTGCACACATGCACCACGTCGATTTCCGGGTCTTTTAATAACTCCTTATGATCTGTGTATATTTTTGCACCTTCTGCCCCGTATTTTTCTGCTGCTTTCTCAGCTCTTTCCGCCTGGATATCGCAGAATGCGACGATCTCACATTTGTCTGCCTGGGAAGTAAGAGCCGGAAAATGTTTCTGGTTTGCAATCCCCCCGCATCCGATCACTGCTACCTGTAATTTGTTATTTTTCATGATTTATTTCCTCCTGTTTTGCTTTTTCTCTTAATTGTCCACGGATATGGTCCGCGTCTTTGTCACTCATTTTCCAAAGCAGACATGCTGCCGCTGCAAGGAAAAAGATAATAGCCGGAATCAGATTGACTACGATATTGATCCCTCTCATGGCCTGGGTGGTCTGCTGTGCATTGGCAACGTAACCGAAAAATCCCAAGAGAAGGACTCCCACCGCACCGCCGATGGCATTTCCTATTTTTGTTGCCAGTCCGTATGTAGCATAGGCGGTCCCGTCTGTGCGGATGCCTGTTTTCAGTTCCATATAGTCCACTGAGTCAGCCACCATGGAAAGTGTCATGGGAAAACCAACGTTGAACAGACCGAAGATCCAGCATCCGGCAAGTACCATTTTCATGTTGTCAAAGGGTGCAAAATAGATGACTAAAAGACCAATCCCCTGCACGATCATAGAGCCCATCAGCACATTCCTCTTGCCGAATCTCTTGGCTGCTGCCGGCACAAACAGGGATCCTATAATGCCGCCGATGGATGGAATGGTCATGATCAGTGCTATCATGGTAAAAGAACCCAGACAGTAGATCACATAGTACGCTGTCACTGCGATCCTCCCCATAAATGCTGTCATCTGCAGGGTCATAATAAGGGTGACGATCATCAGATACTTGTTTTTGATCAGGTTGTTGATGGTATCTTTAAATGAAAATTTCTGTACGCCTGAGACCGGCTGAACATTCTCTTTTGCAGTGAAAAATACCATCAAAAACAGGGGAATGGATATACATCCGTAGATCACTGCTGTCATCATATATCCATGTCCGTCTGCCACCTCCGCACCGGCGCCTGAAAATTTCAGCAGCAGGGTGGCGGAACAGGCATTGACGATCACCATGCCAAGATTCATACCGATATTTCTTGATGTATTGATCTGGTTTCTCTGATCTGCATCCTCCGTCATGACGCCTGCCAAGGCCCCGTACGGGATGTTGGTCAGCGTGTATATCATTCCTGCCACAATATAAGTGACTGCCGCCCAGATAATTCCTGCTTTGGAACTTCCTCCAAAGGGATTGGTAAACGTCAGCACTCCCATAATTGCCAGAATGGGACAGCCAAACGCTATGTACGGCCTGAAGCGTCCGAATTTGGAGCGTGTCCTCTCAGCTATAGCCCCCATCATGGGATCATTCACCGCATCCCAGATACGTGCCCCCATCATGATCACGGAAACAACAACCGGTGCCAGACCTACCACATCCGTATAAAACACGGTCAGGTAGGAACCCACAAAAGTCCAGACAAACTGCGATGCCAAATCCCCAAATCCGTAGCATATGACTGCCGCCCTAGATGCTCTTTTCTTATATTCCATCTTTTTTCTCCTTTTCAGTAATGAGCCTGCATAACCCGGTCTGCCCGGCTCCAAGAGATATCTCTGTATTTCATGGTTTAACTATACAGGCTTTTTGGCATCCGTACCTTTCTCTGGTTTCGTATAATCGGTCGTTTATTGCGTCTTCTCGTTCTCTTTTCTCTCAGCCGCAACAATCGTAGTATATATGTTGCACTAAAACGCCTCAAAAAAGCCAGCCCATAAATTTTATGGACTGGCTGTTCCTGTCTAAGAGCATATTTGGAAATTGTTTTCGGCAAGCTGTGCGTCGCGCTTTGTGGGAAATCTGGCCCCGATGAGGGAGGCGCAGCGGGCTAGATTGACCGAATGGGGGCAAATATACCGCAAAGTGGGGCGTGCAGATTGTCGGAATGAGTTTTCAAACACGCTCCAGAGCATGTTCTTCCTTATGCTAGATCCTGATAGATATGGATCATGGAAATCTCATGTTCCTGTAAAGTCACATCAAACTGCAGTCTGCCTTTTCCCGTTT
This sequence comes from Blautia hominis, assembly GCA_002270465.1. Lineage (GTDB taxonomy): Bacteria > Bacillota > Clostridia > Lachnospirales > Lachnospiraceae > Blautia > Blautia hominis. The sequence continues at coordinate 556,100 of NQOF01000003.1, read as the reverse complement.
CTCTTTTCTCCATACTCAGGCCCGGAATGCAGGTTTCCCGTAAATACTTTACATCACTGCCATCCAGGTCATTTTCATACTGGAATCTCTTCCATTCGCTGAGAATACTGCCCTTCTCCCGGTTGACTGTCCGCTTTTTGATAATAAATTTCTCATTGACAGGCATATCCTCCAGCTCGATCTCCAGCTTAACGGGCTGGTCATCTTCAAATATATCTGCCAGCACTTCCGGATTTTGAATGTTTTCGTCCCGCAGAAAATAGTTGCTGCTATACCATTTGAAATTAAAACAGATCATATAGTAGCTCTGTTTTCCTTTTCTGGTGATAATATAATGGTCTCCCTTAGAAAGAAGCGTATCCCCCAGTTCATTCATAAACTGAAGGGCAAAATATGCGGGTTTGCGTATACTATCCTTTGTGAGGATCCCGCTGCCGCCGTTTGCGATCCCTACGGTATCATAATAGCTGCTCACCCAGTCAGACCCCATCCAAATACTGATCAGATCCACCGAATCCCCTATCTCAGACAGCTTTCGCGCGATATAGGCGGCCCGAAAGCAGCTGTCATTGAGATAATTTCTGTTTGAGATGGAATTATTCCACTCTGTGATGTAAAGCTTGCATTTTGGAATATCCAGACTGTCCAGGATCTCCCGCATCATCTCTATCTGCTCTGTTTCAAAGTTTTCTCTCACTGCCCGTTTATATACAATAGTTCCGCCCGTCTCCTTCGTCTCATAGGGAAACAGGAGAAATGACACAAAATCCGGCACACAGTCATGTTCCACACAGAGCGTCAGAAATCTCTTCAAAAACACCTGGTCTTTTTCAATGATCCCCATAGGCCCGCCAACCTGGGCATCCTTTACAACAGACTTTATCACTCCATATGCATACCGGAAGACCCGGAAATAATCATATCCCTCCCCCTGGTAATAAGGGCTGTTCCGCTCATGGTTACTGTCCCTGGAAAGTTCAAAGATCCACTGGCTGACTTCCTCCTTGCCATAACGTTTCACGATATGGTGGATAAAATCTTTCAACTGAGCTTCCCATATTTCCCTGGACCCAAAATCAATATATTCCTCCTCATAGAAAATGGACTGCCCTTCTGATTTGATGGCCGTGTCCGGTCTTCTTCCCAAATCCAAAAACGGCAGCGCGTGGTGGGATACCAGGAAATCCAGAACTACATCCAGTTTATCATAATTATAACCACCAATCCTTTTTCCGTCGCTTATCATCAGCTTCCTGGAAAATACATTCCAAACTCTCACATACCCAAATCCAAGCTGTTCCATCAGATGCAGCGTATGATACTGCAGGTTTGCCAGTGTCAGGTTATATACAGAGCCAATGTTCAAAACTTTGTTCCAATTCTTTCTGTAAGGAGCCCCCTGCTCCGGATCCACAGCCACAGAAATTCTGCCTGCCGGGGAAAGCCTTTTTTCTCCTATTTGTCTTTCCTTCAATTCCCGGAGCAGTTCTTCCCGCAGTTTCCTGTCCCGGTCTTCTTTTTCCTGTGCCTGTGCTTTTTTCTGGCGCCTGTAATCCGAGGGAGACAGTCCGTAAATATCACGAAATGCTTTGTTGAACACAGAGGGGTTGGAGAAACCGCAGTCCACAGCTATCTTGGTAATATTGCTGTCTGAATACAGCAGTTCCTGCATGGCATACCTTACACGGACATTTTTCACATAATCTGCGAAATAGATACCTGTCTGCTTCTTAAAAAAACGAGACAGTGTGGCGGTGGATACAAACATACGCTCTGCCAGTTCAGACAGACTCAGGCTGTACCGGAAATTTCTGCTCACATACTGAAAGATCTGCTGCAGCCTTACATCATTGTCCGCTTTGCTCATATTTTCCATATTACTGTCCAGCCGGTAGTTCTCAATGAGACAATCCAGCAGTTTAAACAGCAGACTCTTTAGGAGGCATTGGGTGCTGTGCGTCTGTTTTACATACTGATACATCAGTTCTCTGCATATCTTTCTAAGCTCTTCATAATTGCGCTCTGTATCATTCACACTGTTGCATGTAAAGATGCAGTTTTCATTTTCCATGACCTCTGACAGGATCTCATAAGAATATCTGACACAGCAGAAGATGGTATCCTGAAAGGCCTCCAGGCTGTGGGTAACCCCGGAATTCATCAGGATCAAATCTTCTTTTTTCAAATGATACCGCTTATCCCTGATCTCCGCAGTCATATTCCCTTCGATGACGAAAATAAGTTCCATCTCCGGATGAAAATGTGCGGACTCATGGATACCTTTTACTATTTTCAGATTCCGGTCCGTGTTTGTGCTCATATGGTTCCTCATTTCTGTTTATGTCTGCTGTGCTTTTTCCTATGTAAGTAATGGCTTTTTCATCTGCCTCTGAAAGTTCCGAATATACAATAGAACGGTAATCCACGCTTTCTTTTTCCGATATCTGCTGCTCTGTACCGTCTGCTGTCTTCTCTGTTTCCTTGATCAACCGGTTTCTTTGGCGCCTGCTATTCTCCGTGGTTTTCCGGGAATGGATGACTAGTCCGTTCCGGATATAGAACAGTTTGTACCCCTCCTCCAGTGCCACCGTATAAATGATATCCCTGCTTGTCAGCTCCCGGTAAGCATGCAGGCCTTTATCCAGATATCTCAGTTTGTCCGCCAGATCCCGGTACCGCACTGCCATCTCAAACTTCTGTTTTTCTGCGGCGCTGTGCATATGGGTTTCCACAGTCCGCAGAAATGCCTGCATCACAGAGGGGTTTTCACATATTTTCTGCAGGATCCGGCGGTTAGAGAGAAAACGCTCCTCTGACAGGCTCTCCGGAAAAAGGTGGTAGGAAAAGTCTATCCCCTCCCCCTCTCTTTCCTCCAGCGGATACAGGTTCTGCATGCTATCCACTATCTCTTCCAGGCTCCTCCGGCTCCTCACCGGTCCGTAACTGTTTTCTGTCTTTGTATAACTGACTGCCAGAGGGCTTTTCCTCCTGTCCGTTCCCAGTTCCAGATACACATACTTTTCATCTGACTTCATGATGACATTAAAATAAGGGCGTATCTGCTTGATCAACCTGCACTCCAAAAGCATTGCCTCCAGGTGTGTATCCGTTACCGTATAATCCATATCCCGGATAAAGGGAGACATTTTTTTCGCTTTCTCCCACTTGGGTTCCGGTGCAAAATAAGAGCTGACACGCTTCTTTAGACACTTGCTCTTTCCAATATAGATGACCCTGCCCTCTGCGTCCAGCATTTTGTAAATACCGGGGGCGTCCGGGAGTTGTTTCAGCTTCTTTTGTATGATGTCTGTCAGCATGATCTTTTCCTGTTATGCTTTGATGGCCCAGCGCATTTTCGTAGACCTTGCCCGTGGATTTCTTCTGCATTCTTCCGCGGACGGCCGGATGACTTCTGTGGCCGTTTCTCTGTATATCCCTGCCTTACTCAACTGCTTGAAGGATTTTTTTACCAGTCTGTCTTCCCCTGAATGGAAGGTCAGGATTGCCGCACGCCCGCCTTCCGCCAAAACATCCGGCAGTTTTTCCAAAAATGCTTCCAGCACTTCAAACTCACTGTTCACATCTATCCGCAGCGCCTGAAAGGTCCTCTGGCAGGATTTTTTCACTGCCTCCTCCCTCTCCTTTTCAGGGACGCGGCACAGCGCTTTCTCTATCACTCCCCGAAGCTGTGTGGTGGTGGATATATGGTTCCCTTTTTTTGATTCCTGCATAACAGCTCTTGCGATCTCCTTTGCAAAAGGCTCGTCTGCATTCTCTATGAGCATTCCCTCCAGTTCTTCCTGGGTCACTTCTTCCAAACGCTGTGCAGCGGAAACGCCCTTTTCCGGGTTCAGCCTTAAATCTAAAGGACCGTCTGTTTTATAAGAAAATCCACGGTCCGGATTGTCTATCTGCATGGAGGATACGCCCAAATCTGCCAGAACAAAGTCAAACTTTCCCGCCTGCTCTGCCACCTGGTCAATGTCCGCAAAATTTTTCTGCAAAATGGTCAGGATCTCCGGGCCATACCCTTTTTTCTGCAGCCGCGCCCTTGTCTTTTCCATCTCAATGGGATCCACATCCAGAGCATAGATATGGCCTTTGGACTGCAGGCAATTCAGCATTTTTGACGTATGGCCGCCATACCCCAGGGTGGCATCCAGTCCCCGCTGTCCAGGCTGTATCTGCAGAAAATCCAGGACCTCTTTTACCATGATGGAGATGTGCATTCCTGCCGGCGTACTGCCTTTTTCAATGACCTTTTGGATGGTATCCGCGTATTTTTCAGGCTGCAGTTCTTTGTACTTTTCTTTATAATTTCTTGGATGAGTGCCTTTGTAGCGGACACGGCGCTTATGCTGCTGTTCTTTATTTTCCATTGCTGTGTCTCCTTCTTGAATCTAAAATGGAAAGGATCTTCACGCTGCCCGCGTGATACTTGTCATGACTTCCTTTATCGTCTCTTTGCCCAGCTTGGGCTTTCTGTCTTCACGCTTTTCCCGGATTTTATGGCATTTCGGATCATGCAGTCCAGATACTGGTCCTGGCAGCCCTCCTCCAAGGAGTAAAAGCTCTCCCCACCGCATACATATTGGTGCATTTTCCAGACTGCATCCGCTACGGCGATCTCCTCGTCACTGAGCCTTGGCCTTTTGAACGGGTTGGTGTACAGCCATTCTCCTGCTGCCTGTATCCCCTCGATCACAGGGGCACCCAGCCCCTCATCTATCCCTGATCCGCTTCTCGTCATGGTGTATTCTACAGGGGTTTTGCAATCTCTCAGACAGCGGATGGTATTGTTTTCGATTTCTCCTCTATCTCCCCGGATCAACACTCTGCTGCCACGAATCTTAGAAAAATACTGTTCCTCCGTGAAATCAAACACCGCCCATTTCCCGCCAAAATCAAGCACTGCAAACTGCTGTTTTTCCTGTACGATGTGCTCTTTCTCAGGGTATCCGTCTCGTCCCGGGCCTTCCACAATGGGATTCGCAAATTCCCATGCCCTGATCTCGCAGTTTTCAAACCCCACATCCAGATATTTCCGCAGAAGACTGACCCCATGGTACCCATGTCCTACGGAAATCTGCGCCTGCGTCACACAGCCGATCCTCCCGGATTGGATGACTGCCAGCCTTGCCATATGGGCAGGCCGCAGCCAATACTGCTCTGCAAACTGTACCCTGGAAGGTTCCTTGATCTTATGATAATATTCTTCAATAGCGTCCACACAGTCCAGTGCAAAGGTTTCACTGAGCACATAAAACCCCAGTTCCGAAGCCCTTGCAAGCATCTTTGGCATCACCCCGGGTGAAAGACACATAACCAGGAATTCCACCTCATCTCTGCACGCTGCCATTGCATCCAGATCCGGCAGAACTTTAACACCCCACTGCTCTTCCAGTCGTTTCCCTTTTTCCGGGTTTCGCTCCACCACAATGCTGACCTTTAAAAATTCCGGAAGTTCTTTTGCTGCTCTCAGGAAAAATTCAGCCCTCCAACCAGCACCCACGATTCCAAATACTGCTCTCCTCATATATGTCTCCTCCTACAGAATCTCACAGAATTCAATCCTCTCCTTGTTCGGCCCTTCTATAATAAAGAATTTTATTCCTTTTTCCCAGAAAGGAAGGCTGTTGATTCCGGGTGTGAGCATGGTATACCCCTCCTCCTTCATTTGCAGGTATAGCTCTTCCACATGTTTTGTATCAAGGGCAAAATGGTCCACACTGCCGTCACGCCCCAGAGCGGCGCCGTTTTCATAAATCTCCAGTGTCAGGTTCTCATATCTGAGAAAAACCACAGTCTCTTTTCCGTTCTTTACCTGATAAATGTTTTCAAACCCCAATTTCTCGTAGAACTCCAGACTTTTTGTCATATCATTTGTTGGGATTCCGATGTGCTGCAGTCCTGTTACATAATTTTTCATCCGATGTATTCTCCTTTTTTATGTGATAGGGTAACTGTTCAGTATCCTCACAGTTACAGGCAAAAATCCATGCAAAATCGCCTTTGGCGATGGGATCTTTGCTTGGCCGTGGTACACTTTCTTACTATAATGTTTGACGCTTCTGCATATATCAGGATTGAGTAATATGATTTTGCAGAACACGCATTCATGTAGTTTTATACTATCATATTTCAGGGAAACTGGCTATTAGAATTCCTCTGTCTGTTATTTGAATCTATGATCGTAACTATTCAGTAGGTCTGCGCATTTACTGCACCGACCGTAAGAAAACCTTGAGCTGCAAGCAAAAATCCCATCGCCGAAGGCGATTCTGCATAGATTTTTGCCCGTAACTGGGAAGGTACTGAACAGTTACCTATGATTGATTGTAGGATTGGTTTTATGCCTGATACGGCATAGATTTGTAAGACAGGGTGCTGCAGGCAGATGATATGCCTGCAGCATCCACTTTTATACTTTTTAGAAAAGCTGCTTAGATTTTATCCATTTCTTTCACAAAATCCGCCATGGATTCCGCGCGTGCTGCCAGTTTCAGATATTTTAGAAGAATATCCATATCCTGCTCTTTCAGAATCTTATTCCTGAGTTCCTCAGATACCGAACCTAAATCCTGCAGCAGAAGCAGAACGGATTCAGCTTTGCCTTCTGCTTTACCTTCCAGCTTACCTTCTGCTTTGCCTTCCAGTCTGCCTTCCGCTCGTTCGTCTTTCAATAACTCTTCCAGCAACATAAACTTCTCCTCCATTTCCCGGCTGCTCCTGACATGTTCCATGAATTCCTGGATCTTTCGGATAAAGTCATCCTGATAGTCCCGGAAACAATCTGTTAGATCAGCCTTGACAAATTTAAGAAATTTAACCAGCTTTGTTGGTACCTCCGACTCATTTTTTCCGCAGGTACTTAAAAAAATGGTGGTACTGCCGTCCGCAATGGGTAACCCTGTTTCCGCACAGGTGTTCCGGATGGTGTAGCGGTATTTTTTCTGTCCGAATGGGTCAAAATCGCAGATAAAGATCACGTAGGCTGCGGGCAGTTCTCTGTAGTCCTCTCCAATCAGCAGCAGTTCCATATCCATTTGACTGTGATAGTATCTGGCTCTTTTTTCCATATGGGATTTTTTGGCAACCTGCATTTCTACTTTATAATGGGTCCTGTTTTCATCCCGGGCAATAATATCAAGCCGTATACCACGGTATTCCGGATGGTAGATCATGCTTTTCTCTTTACTGATCTCCACCTTTTCAATGGGAAACCCCACTGCCATTTCCAGGAAATCACGGCAGATCTCCTCATTTACCATTACTGCGCCAAACATAAAATTATCTTTAAATAAGAGTTTTGCCAGTTTTCTGTTTTGATTCATACGTCTCCTCCGCACAGGCAGAGGAATTCTTGTTTCATTATACCATATAGAAGTCAGCATATGCAAATTATTTATGATAAATTAACTACTGATCTGCAACAGTTCAGACAAGCTGAACTATTACACATCCAACCATTAAAAATCTCTTGGCGATGGGCTGGATACCTGCCGGCACTATTTTTTCATACGGTCAGCCCAGTATATGCGCAGACCTGTCTGGACTGTTTCAAACATCCAGCCATTAAAACCGCTTCGCGATGGACCGGATGCTTACTGCCACAACGCATTCATACGGTCAGCGCAGTGAATGCCCAGACCTGTCTGAACGGTAACACTGGCACAACTGCTGCTTTGGAGAGATTTGCACCGGAACTGCGCAGATCTTATTTTTCTTTCCCCGACAACCCTCTGGCAATGGAGATATTACTGACCTCCGCTGTACCGTCCGTCACAAATATACTCAGTGCATCCCCTGGTTTTTCATAGATTCTGCTGTTAAGAGCCACCCCATTCACATACAAGGTCACGATGGTGTCATCCAGTATCATCCGCACATGATAAGTTTCACCTGCCTGAAGCGTAATAGGGCGTTCCAACCCGATGTTCATACATCCGAACCAGGGCCAGTTTGGATTCTTTTCAAAGACATACTTGTTTTCCCCAACCGGGAAGATAAACTGATAAGACTGTGCCGTCTCCTCGTTTTCCAGTACCCGGATCCCAAATGACCGGGTGTCTTCTGAAAAGGTAATGTCCGCTTCAAAAGAGTACAGGTCACCACATTCTTCTGCAAGTACCTTCTCCATTCTGGCATAAGGACTTTCAAGCCTCACATCCGGGATACTCTCCCGTGTTCCGAATGCCTCCCATACGGTATCCGGTATCCTTACCCCTAAGCTCCCGTCCTGACGCTGATATACCTCATGGGCCACAAATGTGCCTGCCCACTCAAAATTTTTCCTGTCATCACAGTCCTCTTTTGTGGGTACCCAGCCAAACAGGATCCTCTGCCCGTTCAGACAGAAGGTTCTTCCCGCATAATACGCCCTTCCGTCAAAGGCATCATCCACGGGCGCGATCCACGGGCCGTCAAGGCTTCTGCTCATACGGTAGATGATCTTATTTTTATCGCTGTACTCGGAGATGATATGATACCACCAGTCCCCTATTTGAAACAGATCCGGCATTTCATGCATGGTATACAATCCCGGTGCCCAGAAGTCACCTTTAAATTCCCAGTTCTTCAAATCCTTTGAAGTGAATTTTACGGTGCGCCCAGTCTGCTCTGTTTTTGGTCCGATCTTTCTGGCGCCTAATATGAGCAGGTATTCCTGTGCCTCCTCATTCCAGATGACAAAAGGATCTCTCCAGTCATCCGGATCATACCCATCCTGGGGGCAGAACGTGAGTGCTTCCTGTGTCTTTGTCCAATGATAAAGGTCATTACTCACTGCGTGCATCAACACCTGGGAGGCCTTTCCCTGTGCCGGATAATCCCGGTTATAGCCTGTATAAAAGATGTGGAACTGCCCTTCTGCCTCAAACACACTGCCTGCAAATATAAACTGGTCCTGCTCCTCGTCGGTTCCCCGCGGCACAGCCACACCGCAGTCCTCATACTTCACAAAATCTGAAGTGACAGCCAGGTCCCATCCGAAGGGTTCTCCGAAAGGACCGGGTTTTCTGGTATCTCTCTGGTGGTAAAGAAAAAATTTGTCCTTATACCCAAAAGGCATACAGTCACCAAACCAGGTTTCCGGAAATTGATAGTAAAGCTTATTCATATTAAAATCCTCTCTTTCTCATAGCAAGCGGTACCGTGTCAGCCCTTGACCGCCCCGGCGGTCAGTCCGCTCAGCATATATTTATTGGTAAAAAAATAAAACAGGAACGTTGGCAGCACTGTGACCGTGATAGCCGCAAACGTGGCGCCCCAGTCTGTAGTCCCCATAAATCCCACAAAGTCATTCAGCCCCAGTGTCACGGTCTTCATGTCCGTAGATCGGGTAAAGGTATAGGCATTGATGAAGTCGTTCCAGGTAAATACCCCCTGCATGGTAGCCACAGTCAGGATGGAATTCGTAGACATGGGAAAAATGATCCGGAAGAATGTCTTCATGGGCGTACAGCCGTCAATGATGGCAGCTTCCACAATCTCATCCGGCAAAAATTTACTGAAGGAGTAAAAAAGCTGGATCGAATAGGAAAGGGAAAATGCAATTTGCGGAAGTATGATTGCCGGATATGTATTTAACATGTTCATTTTACTGAAGATCGTAAACAGGGGAATCAGCGCCACTTGAAACGGCAGCATCAGTCCCAGAAGGAAATAGGAAAGTATTTTTTTATTTCCCTTAAATTGGATCTTGCTCAGAGCAAATCCCGCCATAAAGCTTATCAAAAGCAGTGGGACCAGCACGCCTACCGTAATGATGATGCTGTTCTTAAAGTAAGTCAGCATGGGGCTTGTTGTAAATACTTTGATATAGTTGCTGAAATCAACTGCTCTCGGCAGGGCATAGGAAGCCAGGTGCCTAAAGTCATCGGTTGTCTTCATACTGGACATGATCACATAAAAGATCGGATATACCTGGAGGACCAGCAGCAGCCCCCCTGCCAGCAACTTACATCCGGTAAAGAAATTCTTTTTTGTCCTCATATTCATGCTTCCTCACCCCTTTCCGTAACTCTCCTGAATACAAACCCAACCAACAGACAGATCGCTACGATCGCCATGGCAACTGCGCTTCCATATCCGTATTTCATACTGGAAAATGCCTGTTTATACATATATGTGGACATAAGCTCCGATGAATTGCCGGGTCCTCCTTTTGTCAGGAGGAAAGAAATATCAAAGGAACGCAGAGATCCGTTCAGCACCAGTACGCAGTTGGCAATGATAACAGGCCTGATATACGGAATCTTCACATGTCTGTAAAGCTGCACCACATTGGTGCCGTCCATGATCGCAGCCTCCTCCAGTTCCTTCGGAACACCGATAAGCGCTGCATAAAAGATAACCATATAAAGTCCCAGATATTTATAACCTTCCACGAAGGACGCCACCAAAAGGGAAAGGGAATCATTGGAGATCCACTCCATATAGAGAAGATCCGCATTGAAAAATCCCAGTACAGAATTGATCACCCCGGGCGGTGTCACGGACAAAAGCTTTGTAAATATCTGGCAGATGGCCACGGAAGAGATCACCACAGGCACATAATACAAAGTCTGCAGACCTGCTCTGAATTTTGTCACCCTGCTCAAAAAAATGGCAAACAGCAGCCCACCGAATACCTGTATGAGAACACAGATCACTGTGTAGATCAGTGTGTGTGCAACAGTTGCCCAAAAGGTGGGGTCATTTGTAAATAACTGGGTATAATTCTGCAATCCCAGAAAACTCTTTTCTCCTACTCCGCTCCAGTCAAAAAGGCTGTAATATCCCGCCCAGACAACAGATACTACCACAAACAATGTGTACACAAGAAAAGCCGGCAGCAAGAACATCATAATTACTTTTTTACGTCCAAATGATTTTTGCATAATATCTTCCTTTCTCTGTCATGCGCCGAAAAACATAACCGTTCTGCCATTCCCTTCGCGACGGCCGGATACCTGCTGCCGCCACGCCTTCATATGATCAGCGCTGTGAATGCGCAGACCTGTCTGAACTGTTGCAAACAAATATGCATTTCAGCATTTCAAGACAGAAAAGGAGACAGGCACCGGAAACACCTGTCTCCTGCAATTCTTATTTACTGTTATTGATAATGAACTGGTCTGCTGCCGCCTCGAAATCTTCAGGCGTTTCCTTACCCTGTGCCAGTTTCTGCTGCTCATCTACCAGATTGGTAAGGGTAGCGGAATCCAGCTTGTCATCCCAGGACACCCAGGCGTCCGTAGCGGTCTCAAACAATGGCTGCAGATCATAGAACATCTGGTCTAAGCCCTCTGGGATCTCATCATTGAAAGGTGAAAAGACTTTAGCATCGTTATAACAGGAATCTGAATAATTTTCGCACATATACTGGAAAAATTCCTTCATAGTATCATCATAGGTCTGGGCATTAAAGGCTGTTCCGAACCCGCCGTGAATGGGGATATTGGTCTCCATATTCTCCTGGCCTTCCACATCCGGTACCGGGAAAAATCCAAGCTCGCCTTTGCTGTACATCTCACTTGCCTGTGAGATCTGTCCGGATCCGCTGTACCACATACAGCCTGTGCCGCCAAAGAACAGATCTGTGGCTGCGGTGTAGTCTGTGCTCAAAAATCCGCCCTGGAAATATCCTTCTGTTCCCAGTGTGTAAAGCAGGTCCACACCCTCTTTAGCTGCAGTATTTTCAGAGAAGGTCTCCTTTTGACCAATGTAATCCATAATAAACTGGTCTTTTGTCATACGCCACGGCGCAAAAGAGAGATATCTCATCAGCTGCCAATTCTCTTTTCCTGCCACAATAAGCGGAATCTCTTCCTTCTCCTTTAATGTCTGGCAGACATTCAGGAAATCATCCCAGGTTTTCGGCACCTCCAGATCATATTTCTCAAAAATATCCTTTCTGTACAGGAAAAATTCACAGTTCAGACTCTCCGGAAACAGATATACATTTTCATCCTCAGCATCCTTGAAAAAGTCATACACAGCCCCATTCATATCATCTTTCATGCCGATACGTTCCAGTTCGTCCCCAATATTCACAATGGCATTAATGTCCTTTGCCGCTTTGGACAGGGCACCATTGGCACAGCCGTAAATGTCAGGCAGCGCATTACTGTTGATATAAAGCTGAAGCTTTGTCACATAGTCCGCATCGCTGCTCACAAGCTCAAATTCAGGTGCTTCCAGCCCTTTCTCCTCACTGAAATCTGTCAGCAGCTTTTTCAGGATTATGTACTTTGTGGATGTCTCACTACAGCGGAGAAGTGCGGTTATCTTCTTCCGCTCCCCGGATGACTTCTCCCCTGCATCTGAAGTTTTCTTTCCCGACTCTTTGGTCTGGGAGCTTCCTTCCCCTCCGCACCCTGCGAGCAGTGTGGAAACTGCCATCACTCCGGCCAGTGCCAGTGCTGCGATCTTTTTTACTTTCATACTTTTCCTCCTTTGAAATACCATTTCTTTGTTGTTATGTAACTGTTCAGTACCCTCACAGTTACAGGCAAAAATCCATGCAGAACCGCCTTTGGCGATGGGATTTTTGCTTGGCTGCGGAATGCTTTCTTACGGTCAGCGCAGTGAATGTGCAGACCTGCTGAATCGTTACGTTGTTATGCTTATATTATAAATTTCTCCGCAGAAAATCCATATGCAAAAATATGGTAAAAACCGGACATATGGAAACGAAACCATAAAAAAAATGCGCACTCCTGCTTTTGCTTGTGCGCATTTTTTCTATTTCTGTTATGCCCCATTCTGCACTGGCGGTCTTGTTTCCGGCCGGATGGAGCATCATATTCTGCGGTATACATTGGGAGTCACCCCATATTTTTTCTTGAATACCCGGATAAAATAGCTCAGGTCATGGTAGCCCACTAATTCCGCCACCTCGTAAATCTTATACCTGTTCTCTGAAATAAGCTGTTCTGCCTTTACAAGTCTGCAGTCCAGCAGGATTTCCAGAAAGCTTTTCCCTGTGTTGTTCTTCAGCAGCCTGTTGATATATGTCTTGCTGATCTTAAAATACTCGGCAAGGAAATCCAGGGAAAGATCCTCCCTGTAATGTTCCTCTATATATTTTAAAATACGCTGTGCTGTCTGCTGGTTCCGGTCCAGTTTCACCCCTCTGTTCTGGTCCGCCAGAAAACTCAGGGACTTTTTCAGATAGTCCAGCAACTCCCGCCTTGTATGGCAGGAAAACATCTTCTCAATACTCTCGGTCAGTACGGAGGTCTTTTCCACAGCGGACCGGAATTTCTGGGATTCGTGGCCAAGATACTGAAAACAGCTTATCAAAAGCTCCATGGCAGCATACCGCATAACATCCAAATCATCACAACCCTCGAATATCTGTCCCGCAAAATTCTTAGCGGTCTCAATATTTCCTCTCGCAACTTCCGAAAAAAGCCGTTTCCGCTCTCCCTCTGTGATGTTCCAGGTATTTATCTGCACATCCGCCACATCTGTATATTCCAGAATACTGGATCCTTCCCCCATATACACGCACTGCTCACAAGCTTCCACGGCCTGCTTGTAAGACATATTTACAGAATAGGGGTCTGTACGTGCGAGGCTGATCCCAAAAGATATCTCCCCCATGGTGATATCCTTTATATTTTTCTGAATTTCCTCACAGGCCTGCACACAGTGGCTGACACAGTCCCTGCCGTCCACGGATCTTGGATAGACCACAATAAAACAGTAACCCAGAGTATCTGTCTCGGAATACACCTGTACACTGGTCTGTCTTAAGGATTCCTCACAGATATTGCATACCACAAAATCGTATAGTCCCGGTTCCATATCCGCTGCCTGCCCGCCTGCACAGTTCTGCATACGGGCATAGACAAACACATACTGCTCCATCCTGATGCCCAAAAGTTCCATACGCACAGCCATATCCCCCGGGTCCCGCAGCCTGCCGTATATTAGATCAGAGATGAGCTTACTCCTCACCAGGGGCAGGGTCTGCTGGTATTTCTTACGCATTTCCGAATCATCTTTTTTCTTCTTATTGCGCAGGCGGATGCGGCTGCAGACTTTTTCGATCACTGCATGCATCTCTCTGAAATTCACAGGTTTGAGCAGGTACTCGCAGACCCCGATACGCAGGGCCTGCTGTGCAAAAGAGAAATTATCATAGCCTGTCAGCAGGATGATCTCTGTGTCCGGATCCTCCAGTTTTATCTGCTTGGAAAATTCCAAACCATCCATTCCCGGCATTTTTATATCACTCAGTATAATATCCGGATGATGCTTGGCTGCAAGCGCCAAGCCCTCTGCCCCATCCCCTGCGCTTCCCACCACACAGCAGCCGTAAGATTCCCAGGGGAAAGAACATAATCCGTCCAGTATAATATATTCATCATCAAGAATCAGAACTTTCAAGTCCATTTTCAGGTCTCCTCTCCACTAAATTTTCTGCACGTGCATAGACTTCCTCCGGGTCCATCTGAAAGGGGATCCGTATCGTGATACAAGTCCCCTCCCCCGGGCTTGACCGGATGGTCAGTCCATACCCTTCTCCGAACAGGTATTTCAGCCTCTGGTGCACTGCGTAGACACCCAGCCCTGTATGGGCGGTATTGATATCCTGCCTGTCTGTGCTGCCCGGCTCCATGAGGAGTGCCTTTCTGGTCTCCTCTGTCATTCCCACGCCTGTGTCAGATACGCAGATCAGAACGGTTTCCCCTTCCCTGTGCCCTTCCACCGTAAGCTCCGCTTTCTCTCTGCTCACCTCAACACTGTGCACAATGGCATTTTCCACCAGGGGCTGTATGGTAAGCTTGGGAATGAGCTGCTGACAGATTTCAGGATCTATATCAAAGATCACCTCGAACCGGTCACGGTACCGCGTCTTCTGGATATAAAGGTAATCTTTCACATACCGAAGCTCTTTTTCCACGGTAAAAACAGCTTCCTTATTACTGATACTGATACGGAGCAGGCTGCTGACTGCACTGACCATATCGCATATATCATCCTTGCCTTCTTTATGGGCCATCCAGTTGATGGTATCCAGGGCATTATACAGAAAATGGGGGTTGATCTGGGCCTGGAGAGCCTTAAATTCCATTTCTTTGTTCAATACACGGCTGTGCGCAATCTCCTCCAGCAGTTTTTCCACCTTCTGAATTGTAGAGTTAAACACCTGGTTCATCTCACCGAATTCATCCTTCCGCTCCTCTTCCAGACGGACTTTGAAATCCCCGTTTGAAAACTTTTTCAATGCCCCCACCGTACTTTTGATAGGACGGACAAGAACATAGGACATGATCCCTGATAAGGCAAGGCTCAGCAGAATGCCCAGCACTGCCGCCACAGCGGTTCCGGTCTGCAGCGGCATGATGGATTTACTGATCTCTTTGTCCGGAAGGATCCCTATGGTTTTCCAGCCTGTGTACTCTGAGACCTGATATACCACCTGATAAGCGGCGTTGTCCATTTCATACCGAAAGGAATCATCCCATTTTACAAACAGATCGTCCGCCCGGTCTGTTAGTTCTGATCTCTCCCCCAGTATGATCTCATTGTTGTCATCCAAAAGGATCATCTTTCCTGAGGACGCGAAATCCACATTGTGCTGTATGCGCTCCAGGGCTGACAGGCGGATGGAGGTGCGCAGGACTCCCAGGGACTGCATGGACAAAATGTCCTTGATTTCCTTCACCGCCTGCAGACTGCCGCTTGTCCCAATGTCATTGACACAGACGATCGCGCCCATACCTTCCCGGGCTGTCTGCTTTAATTCTTCCGTATTTGGCAGATCCGGCGCCTGATAGAGAATGGAGCAGAAATATTCCTTTCCGTTTTCTCCGTATATCTCCATGTCTTCCATATGGATACTGTTGAACATCTGGACCATCAGCCGTTTTAATTTTCTGGTTCCGCTGTAATATCCCTCCTCGTCCTCCCCCGGCCTGCCGTATATGAGCTCCTCCTGCACCGTAGGATTAAATGCCAGATAATCCAGCTTATTATATACTAATTTCATGAACGAATCGTAATTCTCGGATATCTGCTTAATGGTCTCCTCTGTCTGCATCACTGTCTTTTTAAGAATGATCTCAGATGCGATATAGTATGTAATGCCTCCTGAGATCAGAGATATGAGCAGTGTGACCAGCAGGCAGGACAGGAACATCTTGCCGAAGATCCGCATATCCTTCATTCTTTTTTTGATCTTTGGTATCATTTTTATCTCACCTCAATACTTTTGCCGCCTTCAGTCTGGCTCTTGTCTCCTCCAGCATCTTAAGTTCCTCCGCTGTCATATCCTTCTGTGAAAATATCTCGGCCATACGGAAATGTTCCAGCGCTTTGTCCTCCTCGTTTCTGGACAGGGCGATCACGGACATACAGCATTCCCCCACCGAACGGAGCCAATAGGTACCGAATTCCTCGTAGATCCTGGCACTTTTCTTAAAATACCGCTCTGCCTCCTCATACTTCCCCTGCAGATACAAAATATAGCCGTAATCTTCATAGAACAGATCCAGGCTTTTTATCACCCGCTTTTCCAGGCAGAGACAAATTGCTTTCTCCATGATCTTTCCGGCCTTTTCATATTCTCCCCGCCGCCTGTAGATAAGGGCCAGATAATCATAAGCACCGGCCACATTAAAATAATTGGCCCGTTTCATCTTCGGACTTTCAAATAGCTGGATAGATAAGAGCAGCAGATGTTCTGCCCTGTCATACTCTCCTTTCAGAATATTACAGTACCCCTCCAGCCGCAGCAGCACCCCTCTTTCTCTGGCATACGCGTTCAGGTTCTCTGTGGATTTTGCTTCCTTCAAATACTTTTCCATCCATTCCACACTGCCTTCCTTCAGGCCGTAGCAGATCAATTCCACATAGCCTTTCAAGAGCATATCCGTCCGCTCCAGCTCCCCGGCACGATCCATCATCTTCTGGATACACACGATCCCCCGCTTCCGTTTGCCGTCTCTGGTCAGGGAACGACCCGCAAGAAAATCAAGCACCATATGGAGTTCCTCATAATTCCGGAATTCCACCTCATCTTCCATGGCTTCCAGGCGCTGGGTATATTCCTCCATATCCTGGTAGATCCTCTCCCTGTCAAGCCTTATACTGTTTCTTGTATCCTCGTCATTGACCACTGTGGGAAAAAATTCATCATAATAGTCCAGCACATACTGCAGATGCATAATGTCATAGTAAAGCTTCTCATATTCACAGTCTGTAAAACTGTAATGGTACCGAAGTTCGGACAAATAGAAATATATGCTTCTGTTCTTTTGGTATATCTTTTCATAATACCGGATCGCCAGTTTGTGCAGTTCCAGGCGTTTAAACTGGGAAGTGCGCTCATAGATCATGTCCCGGACCATTTTCTCCCGTATCTTCAGCATTCTGCGCTTTCCTCCGCCTGTCTCGGCAAGCAGCCTTCTGCGCATGAGAAAATCCAGGATCTTCATTACCTTCACAGAGTTCTCGTCCAGAATACTGCCAAGCTGCTGTACATCCGTACCGTGCTCCATCACGGACAGATATTCCAGATACTCATACTCTTCCTGGCGGAAACCGGAAAACATCCTCTCCAGGGTTCTCTCCGTCTCCGGCAAAAACTGAAAATATTCTTCTGCCCCCACACGGATATTTTCCGCCACATCCTTCAAAAACCTGAGATTTCCTCCGGTATATTCATAGATACTGCGGGAGGACAGTTTTTCCGGAAACTTTTCTTCCAGTGCGTCCACCAGATACGCCCTGCTCTCCTCCTCTGTCAGATGATGCAGTCTCACCACCCGGACCCGTGAGACAGACTCCAGACGCGCCAAAAGCTGTGGCTGCGCCTGAAAATTCGGACAGTATTCCATTAGAATAAAAAAATCCCTCCTGTAACGCTCAAAAAAACAGGAGATAAGCAGGTTGAGACTCTGCTCATCCACAGACTCCATGTTTCTGAGAAGCAGAATATGATTGCTGCCCTTTCTTCTCACAGCCTTCATCATGGTTTCCAAACGGTTCCTGTAACAGATGTCACTGTTCCCTCCAAAAAACTCCATATTTTCCTGAGGAAGGGCAATACGGCACCTGTCACAAATCTGCTCCATGACTTTCTCCAATGCCAGATATCTGACCTGCTGGTCTGATACCTGAAATTCCACGGAGATGACTTTGGTATCCATACTCTCTATAAAAGTTTTCAGAACCATGGATTTCCCCATGCCCACACTTCCGCAGAGAATACAGATATCCGCCTCCTCTCTGCGGCTGTATTTAAGATACTCCTTTGAAAGTTCTGCCACAGCCTGCAGGTGTCCTCCGT
Organism: Blautia hominis; assembly: GCA_002270465.1. Taxonomy (GTDB): domain Bacteria; phylum Bacillota; class Clostridia; order Lachnospirales; family Lachnospiraceae; genus Blautia; species Blautia hominis. The sequence continues at coordinate 537,814 of NQOF01000003.1, read as the reverse complement.
AGAGACAGCCGTCCCCTTCCTCCCGCCGCCTTTTGCGCATGAACAGAATTTTTTCGTACTGGTCTTTTGTGCGCGGTTCCGGCTCCACACCCACGTCTTTTCTCAGCGCCTCCGCAAAACCGGTATAGACCAGCACAGCCTTATTATAATCCCCGCGGGCGGCGTAAATCTGCATCAGCGCGCAGCAGGCCATTTCCTGATAGGGGTCCAGCAGCAGTATTTTCCTTGCATATCCCTCCGCGGCTGTGAAATCCTCTCTCTCCATACACTTTTTCATAGCCGGCCAAAAACGGTCCACAAACAGTTTTTCATATACGTTCTGCATACTGCTCACCCATTTTTCAAATCCGGCACAATTTTTCAGATGAAATTTATCCAGGAAACAGCAGCTCTCCATCTGCAGCAGATATTTTTCTCCGTTGTCCATGAGAAATACATCCGTATCCCTGGCAATCTCCACCGCCGGGTCCAGCTTAATATACTCCTTTCCCATGGTGACCAGCACCCCGTCCCCCAACAGGGTGCGCAGCTTATACAGACTGTTCCGCAGATTGCGCCTTGCCCCCTCCTCACTCTGTTCTTCCCAGAACAAGGCTGCCAGCTCGTCCCTGGAACAGCTCTCATTAAAAAGAAGGTATAAAAGCAGTGCCTGGATCTTTTTCTGCGGAATCATCACATGGGTGCCATCCCTGATAATCTCAGGTTTTCCCAAAAAACGAACTGTAATTTTCATCTCTCCGTCTTTCCCCTTTACTGATAAAATTCATGCCCCATAAACTTTGTTAATTTTTTCGCATTTAGATATCTGCCTTACATTATATCTGAATTTTCTCATTCCGTAAAGGAATCATGCAATCGTCATCCTAAACATCTCCTCCCTTTTTACTTTTTCTTGTTAAAACTTTAATTTGTGCATAATGTCAAGTCGAAAAGTGACGATAAACTGACAGAAGCAGTCTATAATAAAAAGAAAGGTAACTGTTCAGTACCCTCACAGTTACAGGCAAAAATCCATGCAGAATCGCCTGTGGCGATGGGATTTTTGCTTGGCCGTGGTACACTTTCTTACGGTCAGCGCAGTGGATGCGCAGTCCTGCTGAATCGTTACAAAGAAAGCATATATGAAGAAACTATATAAAAAGAGGAGGATTTTTTATGCAAACCGTAATCATTACAGGCGAGACCTTAACCTTGGATGAATTGGCAGCAGTCTGCCGTTTTCATGCTCCCGTAGAACTGGACAAAGAGGCCATGGAGCGCATCCGTGCTTCCAGAAAGATCATTGACGATTTTGTAGAACGTGAGGAGGTCGTATATGGCGTTACCACCGGTTTCGGCAAATTCAGTGATGTGGTCATATCCAAAGAAGACTGTGTGCAGCTTCAGAAAAATGTCATTATGACCCATGCCGTAGGCGCCGGTGAAGCATTTCCCACAGAAGTGGTCCGCGGTATCATTCTGCTGCGTCTGAACAATCTGGCGAAAGGCTTTTCCGGTGCGCGCCCTGAGACCGTGGAAACCCTGGCAGCCATGCTGAACAAACACCTGCATCCCGTCATCCCGCAGAAAGGCTCTCTGGGCGCCAGCGGTGATCTGGCTCCCCTTTCCCATATGGTCCTTCCTATGATGGGTATGGGACTTGCCGAATACGAGGGGCATATTTATCCGGGCAGGGAGGCAATGGAAAAGGCAGGGATCCCTGTTATTGATCTCCATGAAAAAGAAGGAATCGCGCTTATCAACGGTACACAGGTTATGACCGCAGTGGGTGCGCTCACCGTATACGACGCCATCCGGCTGATAAAATACGGGGACATTGCAGCAGCCCTCACCTTTGAAGCTCTGAACGGCATCACCACAGCCCTGAAACCGCAGGTCCACCTCACCCGTCCTCACAAAGGACAGATTGACACAGCCCGCATTTTAAACGAACTTCTGGAAGGAAGCAAAATGACTACCGAACAGGGCGAGCTGCGCGTTCAGGATCCTTATACCCTCCGCTGTCTGCCCCAGATACACGGTGCTTCCAAAAATGCCCTGAATTACATCATGGAACAGATCGAAGTGGAAATGAATTCAGTCACAGACAACCCCATCATTTTCCCACAGACCCAGGAAGTCATCTCCGGCGGAAACTTCCACGGACAGCCTATGGCCCTCACCTTTGATTTTCTCGGGATTGCAGTAGCTGAACTTGCTGATGTGGCTGAACGCCGCATTGAACGCCTGGTGAACCCGGCTCTCAACTACGGACTTCCCGCATTTTTGGTGGAAGGCGGCGGGCTGAATTCCGGCTATATGATCGTGCAGTATTGTGCTGCTGCCCTGGTTTCTGAGAATAAGATCCTGGCACACCCGGCCTGTGTGGACAGCATCCCCTCCTCCGCCAACCAGGAAGATCATGTATCCATGGGTACCATTTCTGCCCGGACAGCCCGGGATATTGCGGATAATGTCCGCCGTGTGCTGGCTATGGAAATCCTCTGTGCCTGCCAAGCTATTGATTTGAGAAGCCGGTCCGATGCAGGCAAAAAAGGAGTGCTCGGAAAGGGAACAAAAGCAGCTTATGACACGGTGCGGAGCAAAATCCCCTTCTATGACAAAGACCGGGAGCTTTACCCTGAGATCAATGCCTGTGAGGAACTGCTTGCTGATGACAGCCTGATCGAGGCAGTGGAGACCGCCTGCGGCCCGATCACCTTTTAAAGAATAAAGGAGTTTAATTATGGAAAATAAGACAGCATATAATTCAAGTGTCAAAATACGTTTTTTCATCTGCAGCATAATCGGCGTTTTCCTTTTCTTTGTTACCATTCCTTATAACGGAAACAAAAAAGTACCTATGGTACATATCATGGATATCATTCAAAACGCCCTGGGGCCTAAGGCCCAGTACATTTTTGTTATGATTTCCTGCCTGGCAGTGCTGGCAGCCAGCATCTATGTAAAATACGGAAAAAATGTGCCCGGGATCCTGAAAAGCACCTATCAAAAAGACAATCTGTTTTCCTATTTTACCTATGGCACAGCAGCCATATTCAGTGTTATGGCCATTTTCCAGGTGGGACCTGCCGCTATCATCGACCCGGAGATCGGTGAAACCTCTTTAAGTATAGCCGCGGACTCTTTCTTTGCCATTATGGTAGCCGGAACTCTGGTAGCCTTTATCACAGAATTCGGTTTTCTGGAATTCCTGGGCAAACTGCTTGAGCCTATTATGCGCCGTGTGTACAGGGTGCCCGGTAAATCCGCTGTGGATGCCATCTCTTCCTTTGTGGCAGCTCCCGCCGCCGGCGTTATGATCACCAATGATCTGTACCAGAAAAAAGTATACACAGCAAGAGAAGCCAGTTCCATCACCACCAACTTCAGTATTGCCAGCCTGGGCGGATTTGCCTTCCTGTCTTCCATAGCCGGAATAGAAAACCTCTACAGTGAGGTGGTTCTGGCGGCATTCATCTGTGTATTTGTACTGGCTGCCATTATGATCCGTATCCCTCCTCTGTCCAAAAAACCGGACACCTACATTGACGGCACTGCACAGACAGAGACCCAGAGAAAACCGGAACACTACAGCAGCAAAACATTTCCGGCAGCATACCGGGACGCCCTGGAAAAATCATCCGGAACGAAATTTACTGTATTTTTAGAACAGTTAAAATCTTCTTTTATGTTCGGCATCAAAGTAAATGCATTTATTGTATCTCTTTCCGTCATCTGCCTTTTAATTTTTAATTATACGCCCATTGCCAAATGGATCGCCATTCCCATGGCTCCGATCTTAAGCCTTTTAGGCCTGCAGGACGCACAGCAGATCGCTGCCTCCTCTATTGTGGGAATCTTTGCCCTATCCATACCGGCTACCTTGATCAAAGGCAAAGCTGTGGCTGCGGCCAGTGCATTTTTCGTAGTTGTACTGTCCACATCACAGATCATATTCTTCACGGAAAGTGCCAATGCCATGCTGGAATCTGATATTCCTGTGGGCTTCGGCGACCTGGTAAAAATCTTTTTCATCCGTACCATTATCCTGATTCCGATGGTAGCGCTGATGGCTAAAATACTGGTGTGATCGCATCATGCCGGCAAAAAACAGATTCGGAGTGTGAAAACCATGAAAGATAACCATAAGATTTTATTTGAACCTTACCAGCTTGCAGGCTGTACCCTGAAAAACAGATATGTGATGGCCGCTATGGGTACCGGCGGAATGGTCACCGCGGAAAACACCTTCAATGAACGGGGCATTGAATACTATGTGGCAAGGGCCAAAGGCGGGGTTGGCCTCATCATCACCGGCACCATTTATGCGGAAAATGATATCGAAAAAGCAGTGGACGGAACCATGCCCTGTCCAACAGATAATCCATCTACCTTTATTATGAACACAGCGGAAATGTGTGAGCGTGTCCATGCCTATGGGTCTAAAATATTTACCCAGCTCACTGCAGGATTCGGCCGTGTACTGAAACCCCATCTGCTCTGCGGGCAGCCGCCAATAGCGCCCTCCCCGGTGAGCAGTTACTGGGATGAAACACTTATGTGCAGAGAACTGACTGTGGACGAGATCCACAGGATCGTGGAGCGCTGCGGAGATACGGCAAAGATCTGCCAGCAGGCCGGTTTTGACGGAATAGAGATCCATGCGGTCCACGAAGGATATCTTCTGGATCAGTTTGCCCTGCCCCTCTTTAACAAACGGACAGATGAATACGGCGGCTGTCTGGAAAACCGCCTGCGTTTTGCCTGCGAAGTAGTGCAGAATATAAAGAAAAAATGCGGAGAACAGTTTCCGGTCATCCTCCGCTACAGTTTAAAATCCTACATAAAAGGTATGCGCCAGGGCGGCCTTCCCGGAGAAGACTTTGAAGAACTGGGCCGTGATATCCCGGAAGGCATTGAATCTGCCAAAATCCTGGTAAAAGCAGGTTATGACGCATTGGATGTGGACGCCGGAACCTATGATTCCTGGTACTGGTCCCATCCGCCCATGTATTTTGAAAAAGGCATGAACATACCCTTTGGTGAAATCCTGAAAAAAGAAATGGATGTACCAATCCTGGTTGCCGGGCGCATGGAAGATCCGGATTTGGCCTCCGATGCCCTGCGGGACGGAAAAACCGACCTGATCGCACTTGGCAGAAGCCTTCTTGCAGACCCTGACACAGTAAATAAAATAAGGAGCGGCAGATTTGAATTCGTACGTCCCTGCCTTGGGTGCCATGAGGGCTGCATGAACCGGCTGATCACTGCAAAGCCTGTTTCCTGTGCCGTAAATCCCTCCTGCGGAAGAGAAACCTCCTATTATCTGCAGCCTGCATATGTAAAGAAAAAAGTTCTCATTATCGGGGCAGGCGTGGCAGGAATGGAGGCAGCAAGAGTTCTGAAACTCAGAGGACATTTACCTGTCATCCTGGAAAAGAGCAGCCGTCCCGGCGGTTCCCTTCATCTGGCCGGGGCACCGTCCTTCAAACACGATGATCTGAAACTGGTTGACTGGTATCAAAGAACACTGGAAGATTTGGGTGTAGAGATCCATTACAATACCGCTGCGACAGCAGATACCCTGAAATCCTATCCCCACAACACGGTCATTGTAGCCACCGGTTCCACTCCGCGGACCCTGCGTCTGCCCGGAAACCATGATATGTACCCTGCAGAACGCATCTTTTCCGGTGAGATCACTCCCGGCGATCATACGGTTATCATCGGGGGCGGGCTGGTAGGCTGTGAACTTGCTCTTGACCTTGCTAAAAACAACAGACAAGTCACCATACTGGAAGCCCTGCCGGAAATATTATCCGCCGGCGCTCCGGTGCCTCATATGAATAAGATCATGCTGAAAGATCTGCTGAAGTTCCATCATGTGCAGCAGATAGCAGGCGCAGGCGTCAAATGCATTGAAGACAGGACTGTCACTTATACAAAGGACGGGGAAGAACACACTTTGGAAGCTGACACCTTTGTCTGTGCCATTGGATATACCTCCAACAACGCACTTTATGAACAGTTAAGTCTGGAGGAAAATGAGATATACCTGCTGGGGGATGCCCGGAGAGTGCGGAACATCATGTACGCAGTCTGGGATGCCTACGAACTGGCGCGCAGTCTGTAAAGGCAAGGAAGGATACTATATGGACACTATTTTATATGCATGGGAGGGGCCCCTGCCCACTCCCGACTCCTTCGACCCGGCAGTGCGCCGGGCTCCGAAGCGGGAGGCAGCGCTTGGCGAAGCTGATATCAAACTGGCTGTTAAAAATGCCCTGCGCTACATTCCTCCTAAATATCACCGGGAGATCATTCCGGAGTTCTATCAGGAACTCATGGAACATGGCCGGATCTACGGCTATCGTTTCCGGCCTCACGGAGCAATCTATGGAAAACCGGTAGATGAATACAAGGGAAAATGCCTGGCCGGAAAAGCCATTCAGGTTATGATAGACAACAACCTGAACTTTGATGTGGCGCTATATCCCTACGAACTGGTCACCTACGGGGAAACCGGACAGGTATGCCAGAACTGGATGCAGTACCGGCTCATAAAAAAATACCTGGAGCAGATCACAGAGGATCAGACGCTTGTGGTCAGTTCCGGTCATCCGGTGGGCCTATTCAAATCGGCCCGTTCCTGTCCCAGAGTCATACTGGCCAACGGTCTCATGGTGGGGAAATATAACAACTTGGAACAATGGAACCGGTGCGCTGCCCTTGGGGTTACCAATTACGGACAATTCACGGCAGGAGGATGGTTTTATATCGGGTCCCAGGGAATCGTGCACGGCACATATTCCACATTTCTGGCAGCAGCAAGGCAGATCCTCCACAAAAGCAGTGAGGAAGTTCTCAGGGGAAATCTCCTCGTCTCTGCCGGTCTTGGAGGGATGAGCGGGGCACAGGGCAAGGCAATCGAACTGTGCCAGGGTGTGGGGATCATCGCGGAGGTGGATGCCTCTAAAATAGAGCTGCGTATGCGTCTTGGCTGGATCAAGGCTATGGTGCATACACCCAGAGAAGCGTTTGTACTGGCAAGAGAATACCAGCAGAGGGGGGAGCCTATTTCCATTGGGTTCCATGGAAATATTGTGGATCTGCTGGAATATGCTGTGGAAACGGAGCAGGATATTGATCTGCTCACAGACCAGACGTCCTGTCACGTGGCATTTGACGGGGGATACTGTCCTCAGGGAATGACATTTGAGGAACGGACAAAAATGCTTGCTGAGAATAAGGAATTATTTGAGGAAAAGGTAAAGAAAACTTTGTTCCGGCATCATGAATTGATCGAGATCCTGCGTTCCAGAGGCACTTATTTCTTTGACTATGGAAACAGCCTGACGACCACTATGTATGATATTGGGATCAAGGACGTGTGCAGGAACGGAGAAAACGATCTGGACGGATTTATCTATAAATCTTTTGTGGAAGAGTTCATGGGTCCTACTCTTTTTGACTATGGTTACGGGCCATTCCGTTGGGTTGTACTGAGCGGAAAGCCGGAGGATCTGGCACTGACAGACCAGACCGCAATGGACTGTATTGACAAAGACCGAAGGTTCCAGGATTACGACAATTATCTGTGGATCAAACATGCAGGAGAAAACCATCTTGTTATGGGTACACAGGCCAGGATACTTTATCAGGACGGGGAGACCAGGAAGAAAATCGCCCTTGCCTTCAACCGTCTGGTGCGGGAAGGCAAAACCGGCCCTATCATGATGGGCCGTGACCACATGGATACAGGCGGTGTGGATGCACCTTCAAGAGAAACTTCCAATATCCATGACGGGAGCAACATAACTGCTGATATGTCCGCACTGGTTTACGGCGGGGATGCCGCTATGGGCATGACCATGATGACCATACACAACGGCGGCGGAACAGGAATCGGCAACTCACAAAGCTGTGGCTACGGGCTGCTCCTGGATGGCTCGTCGGAGGTGGATGAGATTATCTGCCGGGCTGTAAATTATGATGTTATGTGCGGCGTGGCAAGACGCGCCTGGGCTGGGAATCCACATGCGCTGGAAACGGTTTCGCTTTATAAGGAAGAAGGAAATACGCTTACGGTTCCTTTTGGATGTGATGAGCGGGAATTATCGGATATGATCCATGTGTTGAAAAAAGAAAAATGATGTCTCATGCACCCTCTTAAGCATATGACATAAAACGGCCGCACGGTATGATTCTTCCGTATACTGTGCGGCTGTATTTTCTTTTGAAATGTCCATATGACCCCGATTCCACTCTGCCGCCTCGTAATATTTTCGTGATTTACGGTTTATGTTTGCAGGAGTGGAGGGATTGACATTATTGTGGCAGGCTTTGCTGCGGCGGGCTTTCCGGTTTGGATGGCTTTGCTGCAGCAGGCTTTTTACTTTGGATGGCTTTCCCGATAAAGCCAATAGTTATCTTTTATTTGCAGTGATCATAGAACTCCTTTAGTTCCGCTTTTACTTCGGATGAGAGCTGGCTTTTTTTAATTCCCTGGATTGCACCTTCCAGACCGTATAAACGATGGATACAGGCTGAATCATCAATGGCTTTGATCTTTAGCCATGCCTGTTTACTTCCTGTTTCTTTTAGCTGGTCAAAGGTAGTGATGCCGACCTGGTTGAGTTGTTCTTCTACTACCGGGCCAATGTTTGGAAGTTTTGATAAGTCACCCATGGTTTTCCCTTCTTTCTTTATTAGAAATTTTGAATATTAGAAACTATTCCGTCTGCTTCACAGTCGCAAGTAAAATGCATGCAGAACCGCCTTGGAAAATGGAATCTAAGAAACTAGAATTTTTGCCTGGCGGCTGAAAGTTTTTTCCCTCCGGGAACTTCCTTACGGCCAGCACAGAAAAGGCGCAGAGTCAATTCACAGTTCTGACATTTTCTACATTAATATTTCATAATCGAAATATTGTTCTTGAAAATATACTGCTTTTTCTATTTCGTCACGGGTAAAACAGATACCTTCCGGTGCTGCCACCCACTCATCTTCTGCATCATTCTTGCGGTGGATCACAGAAATAATGACCCCTTCAGCACTTTCTACCGGTTCACTGATCCCTAGAAAATAAACATCCTGTTCTTCTCCTTCCGCAGCAATGATCCCTTCAATATATCCATATACAAATTGCAATGTAAAGTACAGTGTTTCAAAAAAATTCACTGTTTTGTAATAAGATTAGGGAAAATACCGTTACTGTGGAAATATCTTTATTTAAAAATGTCCTGTTAATATTTCCTCCAAACCATCTTATCAATGACTCCTGTATAAGATTGAATGATCTTTATTACCTTAGTGCTTACATTCTCATCTAAATAGTCCGGTACTGTATTGCCATGATCACCCTTTACATACATATCCACAGCAGTTGTCACCGCCTGCAACAGGGATTTCTCATCAATCCCTGCCAGTATAAATGCTGCTTTATCTAAAGCTTCCGGGCGTTCGGTGGATGTTCTGATACACACAGCAGGGAATGGATGACCGACGCTTGTAAAGAAACTGCTCTCCTCCGGCAATGTACCGGAATCAGATACAACAGCAAATGCGTTCATCTGCAAATGATTATAATCATGGAATCCAAGGGGCTCATGCTGAATCACACGCCTGTCCAGCTCAAAACCAGATGCAGCTAAACGGTTCTTTGAACGGGGATGGCAGGAATACAGGATTGGTATATCATACTTCTCTGCCATCTTATTGATTGCTGTAAACAGAGACAGGAAATTTTTCTCCGTATCAATATTTTCTTCTCTATGCGCAGACAACAATATATACTGCTGCGGTTCCAATCCAAGTTTACCCAGAATATCCGAATTCTCAATCTCAGATAAGTTCTGATGCAGCACTTCCGCCATGGGGGAACCGGTCACATAAACACGCTCCTTTGGCAGACCGCACTCATGCAGATATTTTCTGGCATGTTCACTATATGCAAGGTTCACATCGGAAATAATATCCACAATCCGGCGGTTCGTCTCCTCCGGCAGACACTCATCTTTGCAGCGGTTACCAGCTTCCATATGGAAGATTGGAATATGCAGACGTTTTGCCGCAATCGCTGACAGACAGGAGTTGGTATCGCCAAGAATCAGCAATGCATCCGGCTTGATGCTTACCATCAGCTTATAAGAACAGTTGATGATGTTTCCGACTGTTGCCCCAAGGTCATCTCCAACCGCATCCATGTACACTTCAGGATTTTCAATCTTTAAATTTTCAAAGAAAATACCATTCAGGTTATAATCATAATTCTGTCCCGTATGGGCAAGAACTACGTCAAAATACTTCCTGCATTTATTGATGACCGCCGCCAGACGGATGATTTCCGGGCGGGTACCAACGATAATGAGAAGTTTCAGCTTCCCGTTTTCTTTAAAATGTATATCTGAATAATCAGTTCTGATCTCTGTCATCTCCCACTTCCTCCTTAAACCGGCTCAAAAAATGTATCCGGTCTCTCCGGATTGAAAATCTCATTGCAGGTCATGACTGTCACCAGATTTTCTGTTTCACTTAAATTAATGATATTGTGGGTCCATCCCGGAATCATATAAATTGCTTCAATCTTATCTCCGCTCACTTCAAACTCCACAGTTTCACCTGTGTGGATATTTCGTTCCTGAATCAGGCCATGTCCGGCTACCACAATAAACAGCTCCCACTTGGAATTATGCCAGTGCTGACCTTTCGTGATTCCCGGACGGCTGATGTTGATGCTGACCTGTCCGCAGTCTGCTGTATGCACCAGTTCAGTAAAAGAACCTCTGTCATCACAGTTCATCTTCAGCGCATATTTAAATTTCTCAGCCGGAAGATAAGTCAGATACAGGCTGTACAGCTTCTTTGCAAAGCTTCCCTCCGGCATCTTCGGCATCATTAAAGTTTCCGGCTGTGCTTTGAATTGCAGGAGCAGATCCACAATCTCTCCAAGCGTTACTTTATGTGTTACCGGAACACAACAATAACGTCCATTATCACCCAGAACGGTCTCCACACCGTCAAACCCGCAGTGCAGCTCTTTGCCTTCCAGAAGATCAAACATTCCATCTATAAGATCATCAATATAGAGCAGTTCCAGTTCTGTGCTGCGGTCATTGACCGTAAACTCCTCATCATTTGCTACTGCCCAGCAGAAAGTAGACACCGCAGAATTATACTTCGGACGGCTGTGCCCCATGAGGTTTGGAAAGCGGTAAACAGCAACCTTTGCGCCTGTTTCTTCTGCGTAAGAAAAAAATAATTCTTCTCCGGCTTTCTTACTTTTACCATATTCGCTGTTTCCGAAACGTCCAGACAGTGTTGCTTGAATGGAAGAAGAAAGCATGATGGTTGCTTTATTATTATATTTTTTCAGAGTATTCAGAAGATCGGATGCAAAACCAAAGTTCCCTTTCATAAAATCTTCCGGATTTTCAGGTCGGTTTACACCTGCCAGATTGAAAACAAAATCTGTTTTTCGGCAGTACTCGTCCAACTGCTCCGGTGTGGAATCCAGATCATATTCATAAATCTCTTCAATATACAGATTCGGACGGGTACGGTTTTTATTCTCCTTGATATTTTTCAAGTTAGCAACAAGGGCGGTTCCCACCATCCCCCTGGCGCCGGTTACTAATATGTTCATATGTCACCTCAATAAATGCAAATTTTACTTTGCAAGTTCTTCCTGAATATATGTAAGAGATGCAATCTTCGCTTTCGTCTCCTCCACAGTCAGCAGCCTCGTATTGTTGGAATTAAACTCGCTCAGTTTTGCTCTCTCCGTATTGCCCTGTGTAAAGAACTTGTCATAATTCAAGCCCCTCTTATCACATGGTACACGATAGAAATTGCCTAAGTCAATAGCATGCGCACATTCTTCATTAGTCAGAAGTGTTTCATACATCTTCTCACCATGGCGGATGCCGATGACCTTAATATCCTCTTTCTTTCCACCAAACAGTTCACACACTGCCTCTGCCTGTGTCTGAATCGTACATGCCGGTGCTTTCTGCACCAGAATATCACCTGGTTCACCATGTTCAAATGCAAATAAAACAAGATCAACTGCCTCTTCCAGGGACATGATAAAACGTGTCATGGTTGGCTCTGTCAGTGTGATCGGGTTTCCATTGCGAATCTGGTCAATCCACAGCGGAATAACAGAACCGCGGGAACACATAACGTTGCCGTAACGGGTGCAGCATATCTTCGTTTTCTTCGTAGTACGGCTCTTGGCAACAATAACCTTTTCCATCATGGCTTTTGATGTTCCCATTGCATTGACCGGATAGGCTGCTTTGTCGGTGGAAAGGCAGATAACGGATTCCACGCCTTCTTCAATGGCTGCAGTCAGGACATTTTCTGTACCGAGGACATTTGTCTTTACCGCTTCGATTGGGAAAAATTCACAGGATGGAACCTGCTTTAGGGCTGCTGCGTGGAATATGTAGTCAACGCCGTGCATGGCGTTTTTTACAGATGCCAGATTACGGACATCGCCAATGTAGAACTTAATCTTGTCCGCTGCTTCCGGCATCTTTGCCAGATATTCATGACGCATATCGTCCTGTTTTTTTTCATCTCGAGAGAATATGCGGATTTCTCCGATGTCTGTTTGGAGGAACCGGTTCAGGACGGCGTTACCGAATGAACCGGTGCCCCCGGTTATCATTAAAATTTTTCCTGTAAATAGAGACATTTTATTTCCCTCCTAAAAAATTATAAAATTTCTTTTTAGTATTTTATTAAACATCAAGTACATAGTTACTATCATGCCTACATATACGTATCCTCAAACAAAAAATTCATTTCAGAAAGATGCCAAGGAATTGTCCATAACATGCTAAAACATCATAATACCCACAATCAGAATAAAATAAAGAGTATTTTCTCGCAAACACTGCGATATGCTTGTGCATTTGTTGAACTCTAGGGCTTTCCCGATAGCCTACGCTTAAATTTTAAAAATATTTCATCTTGTTTTATAAGCAAAATAATACTCATCAACAATATATATATAATTACGCCACATAACACTTGAATAATCAATGTGAGAATAGATATCCCCATCTTTATTTCGACCAAGCGTACCCCAAAAAACATTGCGATTCCGCAACATGCATATAATATCCAATCTTTTAAGTACACTTTGAGATTGAGTTTTTTCCATACAGCAACAGTATGCACAAAACATAATACTAATTCCGCTCCAATTGTTCCTATTGCAGCTCCCGTGGCTCCAAATTTAGGAATAAAAAGATAATTCAATCCCAGATTTACAATCGCTCCACTAACTACAGCTGTAATATATATCTTATCTTTTTCGTGTGGTATAAGATATTGTGTGCGAATAATATTCGCCCAAGAACTTGTCATTAAAATAATAGCCAGCATCGTTATTATACTTCCGCACTCCGAAAAATCTTGTCCGTAGAAAACGACTGAAAAAATCGGCGCAATACCTGCTATACCAAAAGCCATAGCAACTACTATTATTCCTATATATTTCATTGACATTTGAAAATATGTATTGCTTTGACTTTCCTTATTATTAACAAGAAGATTTGATATTTTCGAAAGCATAACTGTACCAATCGCAGTTATAACCCCTAAAGGTAATTTAACAATTTTCTCGCTATATTCGTATATTCCAACCGCTGCAATATCATGGTTAATCAATTCGAGCATAATTTTATCCATTATAGTAAAAACACTTGTAGCAAGAATTGGAATAAAAAGAATCAAGTTTGGTTTTAAATGACTTAAAATTTCTCGGGTGTTAACTCTTACAAAACAAACTTTTTTTAACAGCACTGGAAACAGTAATATCTGTCCTAGCAAAACTCCACCAGTCATTATGATAATATACTTATACACATCAGCATCTGATTTGACAAAAGTAAATATGGCAATAACTTGCACAAATTTGATAATCATTCCGCGCGTTACTGTAATCCTGAATTGTTCAGTACCGATAAAATACCAATTAATATCTAACACCACAGACAATAGGTATAAAATCTGAATTAGAAGTGCAGTGTGATACTTCTGCTTTGTTAAGATAATAAATCCCACATACGCCGTCATTACAACCGCCGAACATATAAGTTGCAAAAAATATATACCCCAAAATTTTCTACTACATAGTAACTTGTCATCGCGGTTTCTTGCAATTGATCTTGCTCCATAATTCCCTACCCCTAGCAGAATAAAAAGTGCAAAGTAACTAGCCACTGATGTGGAGTAAGAGTAGACCCCCACACCTTCTTTTCCTACGACTCGAGAAATATATGGCGCAGTAATTAGTGGAATAATTATTACGGAAATTTGATAAAAAACATTGTAAAATATATTTCTTCTCAGCCTCATATGTTCTCCTGAATTGCGTCTGAAATCAGATTATATATTCGATCGCAGTTATTGCAATCGTGAAATTCAAAAAATTCCCTGATATTTTTTAAATACCCTTCATTCTTAAATTTCCCACACAGAATCTGTGATAGCGCATCGACTACCTGCTGCTCTTGAATTAGAACCGGACCAAAAGTTGACTCGTCAAAATAGCCTTTTTGATAATGTTCTGAAAAGAATTTTTCTCTATCAAACTGATAATATAAAACTGGTTTTTCCATATATGCAAAATCAAAATATACGCTTGAATAGTCTGTAATCAATACCTCTGATTCTTTAAGCAACGTAGAAACATCAAAATCCGAAAAGCTGGCTATAATAACATTCTTTCCTCCAGTAAACATAGAAAGAAATTTTTGTATCTCATAATGAGGATAAAAAACAAGCTTATATCCATTTATCTCCAAAAGCTCATTCATCTTTGGATTCATCAAAAAAGATTGGTATATTCTAAAATATTCATTTTTTTTAAATTCTTCTATACTATATGCATTAATCCATTTTCTCCAAGTGGGCATCAATAATATCTGTTTTTTCGTATCGAAATCAAACAAGTTATCATATCTTGCTAATCCAGTATAGCAAACTACACCTGCTGGATAATAATAGTTTTTAACAACATATTCAAACTCTGGTCTTGCTCCACAGATAAACAAATCCACATCTGTATTAGGATATTTTAGTCCCTCGATATTATCTTTTATTATTCCGTGCTGTAAGAATACTTTTTTGCCTTTAAAAAGTTTTACTCGTTTATCTACACCAACAAAAAAGCCTGGACAAGGAGTAAAACCCATAATATGTGAACTTATTAATTTTGAGGCTGTGAACATTAGCGCATAGTGTTCAGCAGAACCATACTGTACAATTCTTCCAAGATTTTTCACCTTTTCATAATCTGCCGAATAGTTATCAATGATATATGCGGCATTTATTTCTGGATGCTGTTCACGCAAATATTTGAAGAAAAAATAGCCATTATCTCGTGCATCATCTCCGCGTTCAGATACAAGCCACAAATCTTTGTTGCATTTTTTTGTTCTATAGTATTCCGTGGCAATGCGTCCCTTCAATGTTTTTAATGCGCATTTCATATAATCTTTTAATATTTTCGTTGCCATCACTTTCTTTCGTCACTCCTCATCATATTTGTGCTCTATATTTTCCCTGATAATCAATCTTGAGTAGATCAAAGCCATCCAAAAATATTTGTAGGTTATACTATCCAACGAAAAAGCCATAATCAAAACTGTTAGTAACAATGCGAATGTGGAAAAATCCTGTTGTCGAAATAGACCCTTCAAAATCTTCCACACATATCGCCCAAATAACAGCATTCCAATAAGACCACCTTCAACCATCAAAAGAACATATAAATTGTGAGAAGCACATGTCCTATATACCGTTGCAATAGCCGAGAAAAAATTACCACATCCATAGCCGAATACCGGATTATTCTTTATCAATTTTCCTGCATACATCCAAATCGTATATCTGTTATGTGATCCAGAAGCTAATTCATTTAGGCCCAAAATATTTTCTTTTGAAAATCTTGTTTGTAAGAGATTTTCTGGTAAAATACCAATAATGAATATAACCGCAACAATGCCAAGAAGAAATACCCTTAATGCCTTCCTTCTTTCACCTTCGTTAAACAAATTCAAAATTATTTCAATTGAAAACCCGACAACGAAAGCAAGTAATGCACCTCTGGATCCAGTCAAAAGAATACCCAAAATTTGCCAAATTGCTAATAGTACAAATCTAATAGAACGCCTTTGAGCCTTATAAAATTCTCCAATTGAAACTTGTGCGCCAAGCAAAATAATTGATGCCACCACATTAGGATCCAGAGCGGATTCCAACAGCATAATTGTCCTTCGCCCCTCATCCGTAAATCCTGAGCTTGTAGGAAACAAAATCATAATCGCCGAAGCTATGCATCCTCCTAAAATTAGGGATTTCCGCACCACTTTCATATCTATGCTCTTTACTGGAACCATTTCCATCGCACACAGAAAAATAATCTGAACGATGTAAATTCTAAAGAAATACTGCCACCACTGTACAGAACTTACCCATGTAACAGATACAAACATATATATAGTCCACAAAATCAGAGACCCTTGATACTTTGACAGAAACCAGTTTCCTCTATTTTGAATAATAACATATGCAATCAGAAGCATTCCTATAATTTTCAATATGCTACCAAACGAAGAGGCCAAGGCCTCCTCAAAAGGCATCAAGCAACAGTATAATGCTAACAGGTATGTAATAACTCTATTCTTTGCTGTCATAGCGACTACTCCTATGCAGAACACATTCCTACTTTCTAAAAATGGAACCTACCATTTCAGTAAAGTATTTCACCATTCTCAGAAAGCGCGACCCAGATGGTGGAACATATTCTTCTTTTATAAAATCTTCAAAAGGTAAGCTCATATTTAGCCCTTCATATTCAGTAAAATAATTAGCAACCTTACGATTTAACCTTCCGCGAACAATTAAAAATCCCCAATCATAATCAAAGACTAATGGGGCATCTTTCTTTAGTGCATACAACTTTCCACCGACTAAAGAGCTACGAAAGCTTCCATTCAACTCAAACTGCCAAGGATTTTCATATGTCCTCATTATTTTCTTTAAGTAGCTAACTCGCCATAAACCAATCTGTGCATTCACTCTGTATTTTGCAAACCTGCCACGCAATTCAAAGTCAAAATCTGCTATATCCTCTCTATTAGGGCCTGGCTGCCATCCAAATGTAAATAACTTAATATCAGGGTCCTTATCCATTCGCTGTACACATTGAGTTAATTTTTCCAAGTTGACCGGCGATTTCAAATAAAAGTCATCTAAAATCATTACTATGTATGGTGTTTTGACACTGTTCAACGAATTTATCAATCGTTGACTCCATGAGCATCCATCACTATATGTGTTGGGTCTTTTGATATTCAAACCTTCATGTTCATATGTTTTTGTCTCTGTATTTAAAACAATGTCATTCGTGCAATTCGGCCAGTATTTGTAAAATTGCGTAAAAAAACCTGGCCATAAGCTTTCATACTTATCGCATGTATTGTATATGATAGATATTTTATCAAGCATCTTCATTTCTCCATCAATTTTTTATATACTTCACCCAGCACATCATCTACCGCTTCGTCCGAAAATCTACTATAATCTGATTTATATATATTCTTTGCATACCAGTTTCTTGTTTCATCCTGACACATCGTGTAAATCGCTGCACTTAATGCCTTCTCATCTCTAATCGGAATAACAATACCAGTAATACCTTCTTCTACAATTTCAGCATTTCCACCACAGTCCGTCGCTATACACGGCAAACCAGCTGCACAGGCCTCAAGCAACGAAATCGAATGGTTTTCATGCAAAGACGGTTGAAGAAAAAAGTCACCTGCCGCATAGTATTTTTCAACATCACTCTGATTACCAGCAAATCGGATACGATTCGAAATTTGTACACAGGCTTGTTCCATTTTTGTTCTAAAGTCTCCATCTCCCACGAATAAAACTGTAAATTTCTCAGGCCAGTCTTGTTTCAGCCGATTTAAACTCTCAAGTAAGGTCTCCAAGCCTTTTTCCCGGGTCATTCTACCAACATAAATTCCAACAATGTCATCTTTCAGAATATTATATTGTCTTCGAATTTCGTCTCGATATTGTTCTTTCATATTTAAATCAAAATGAGGCATCCGGTTATATACAAAAGGAAGCATTTTTTTACCATACGGTTTGAAATATTCACGCTCCGCTGCATGTCGGCAAACGCATGAAATGCCATCTGCCAATTGGAATGACAGGCGTTCGATTATATTTTTGCAAATCCATTTTTTTAGCGGACTAATATAAACCAAATCGCTATACATACCGTGAACTGTTACAAGTATTTTTCCTTTATGTGTCAATTTTGCCGCAATAATAGCATTCAAACCATCAATTGCAGCACCTCTCACATGGATAATATCCGGATTAACTTTCTTTATATACTTATAATAGAACATAATATCATGCAA
The DNA here is from genome assembly GCA_002270465.1 of Blautia hominis. Lineage (GTDB taxonomy): Bacteria > Bacillota > Clostridia > Lachnospirales > Lachnospiraceae > Blautia > Blautia hominis. Next base: position 519,374 of record NQOF01000003.1, on the reverse strand, counting down.
ATTCAGTCCAGCATAAAAGTTATTCAAGACCATTGGTTCAAAATCATATATCTCTGTCAATTTAGAATTCTTAAGTGCTCTATATTCAGCACTAACTCCACCCGTTCCAGACGGATCTAACACTTGATGCAATACTTTTACTTTACTCATCTTACCAATAACAACCGCCTTCTACACTTTTCGCATCTTTAGGCTTCTCACTTTTAGAAGGTCTAATCCAATATTCGTTAAAATACTGTTGCATCTCTGGACGTACATCCCACCGAGCACCGCGAATTCCAAACATCACTTGTGTTGCCCCAGCAAGATGGATAACCTGTTTATTTAATGCTTTCATTTTTGCCGCTAGCGGCAATCCATATGCTCCGCATCCTATAATAGCCACATCAAAATCAAGTTGCTTGATTTCTTCGAACATGTGATCCAACGCTTCAAACCATGTCGCATATTCACAACTTCCCCCAGCATTGGTCTGAACAGCCTTATAAGTCAGCAGTTCAAAATCTGGCAAGACCTCTGGATTTTGAAAGAGCTTATCATGAATAGTATATTGATGCTGTATTGATTCCTCAAATGGATGTACCACGAGTACCTTTTTGTGCTCTAATGCCTTACTCCACGGATTTTTGCTTCTATAAGGCTCCAGACCTATTAATTCTACCAATTCTGCATCTGGACTTGTTTTATGAATCACATAATCCTCAAGCAGGTTAAACCATACTCCGAAAACATCAACCGATTTGCTCGATTCCCACAAAAGATGCCCAAACTTCAACAAATTCTCTTCGTCTGTCGGAAAAAAGCCTGCATTCAAATGCATTGCTTTTTTGATATAATCCGGGTAACCTTTGCGAAGTTTCAAGTCGTTTTCAAGAGTATATACAAGGACCCTTAACTCGGCATCCCCAAATCTGGCAGCCAAAAACGGATCTCCCGATTTCAACATTTCAAAAATATACCTGTTAGATTCATCGACTCCCTTAATCGGCTTGTCATAATATTTATTTCTTTTAAATTTTTGATGCCCCATTATTTTTCGAATCGTACACCAGAAAAGATTTTTCAGTTTTGCAATGAGGTATTCCAATCTATTCATTTGCATAGCTCCCACATTTTATTTTACAATAGACAAACTCTTTAATTTGTTCATTATAATTCCAACTAATTTATGCAGTATTACCGAAAACACAATCGTTACCACTGCACAGACAATATACGCCACCCCTATCGTTATATACCGATTCTCAAATTTCAAAAATGGAATCTGGCATATATAATACATAACAAATATATGGCTCAAATAAATTTCATACGAATACTTTCCTAACCATAAAGCCACTTTATTCACAAAAATCGTGTCTTCTAAAACAGTCAACAAAACTACTATAAGAATAATAACAAATGCCCATACCATCAGTGTGTCTTTTTGAAGCGCAACATATATCAGCATAGCTGCCAACAATATATGGTCTGTCATGTGAACACGAAACTCGCGTTTAATGATAAAAAAGTACAGGAGTTGCCCCAATGCCAAAAATACAAACTGATTTATAATAAACATATCCGCCCATTCGCTAATGATAGCATCTAACAATAAATGATTACATATTACGTGAAAAGCAATTCTAAATAAAAGACCCGCAAATACACATTTCACTGCTGACGAAGTCGTCCTAATAATTCTGAACAACAAAGGGGCCAAACAAGTGTATATCCAAATAATACCGACATACCAACCACCTGGTACAACCGCGTTTATCCAGATTGGGCTGAATCCATGCAATCCAAGGATATTCAATATAATTCCTATGGGCCTTATTAAGACACTGTCTTGTGTAAATGAATTAACTGAATATCCATTTCCTACTAAATAATAAACCAAAACCATCAGGGCATATGTAGGGAATAATCTCAGATATTTCTTCCTCAAATACGGGCCGTACCCCCCCCCACCCATTCTTGTGCTCTTGCAAGCGAAAGAAATACGGTAAAACCTGAAATAATATAAAACATCTGAACCGCCCGCGCACCATTCAACAGACTGTCTGTCACACTATTAGCTGATATCATGCTTTTTGATATAAGCCACTGTATCAAATGGCACATTAATACAGCGAGTGCTCCGTATCCTCTTACATGAATCAATCCATTTATACCTGCCTTTTTCACTCATCACTGTACCTCTTCCTTAAACACTTTTCATGTTCCACAATTTCATCATCACTGAAGCGTTTTTTAATCCTTAGCTCTTGTTTGTTTGATACAATTGAATACGGTTCAACATTTTTTGCTATAATAGCACCTGCACCGATTACTGAACCTTTTCCAATCGTAACACCTTTTAAGATAACCGCTCCCATGCCAACCCAAACATCATCTTCAATAATGACATCTTGATCATCCACTTCTCTTTTTTCCTTTACGTCAATCATATACTTTCCAATGACATCTGTTCGATGATTTCCAGTAACAATTGAAACATTCGGGCCAAACATAACATTATTACCAATATAAATATGCGCACCGGTAGAAATGAGTGTAGCCCCCCCCCCAATAAAAACATTATTGCCCATATGAATAGTAGGAGCTGTTATTGTACTTTTACCATCTAGATGACAGTTTGTTCCATGCTCAGATAAACAATAAAGAACATATTGCATCTTGAATCGCTCAATCAAATTTTCTATCTTTGTGAATAACATACCAACCATCCAAATCATTTATTTCCCCTCTTCTTAGCTTTCATACTCCTGTAAAATCCTTTTCAACATTCATAAAAAGAATTTTCTTTGCTACTTCTTTCTGAGAAATGCCACTTTGCAAATATTGTAATGCTTTTTGTGATTTTATAATTCTTATTTCCTCATCACCGTATAAAACTTCCATAATTGTTTTTTTCAGCGCTTCGACCGTATCATCTGGAACAAAGTAAATAAAATCACGATACTGTTTCGGCATGCCGTCCAATTTATATGCAACAACCGGATTACCGGTAGCAAGGTAATCAATAATTTTCGAAGGGAATGAATATTTCGTATAGTCCGAATTATTTTGTCTGGGATTTACAAGGACATCACCCTCCAGAATATACTGTCTGGCCACATCCGACGTAACCTGACCTTTATATAGGATACGCTTGTCTTGTTCTATACATCTTATGACATTTTCTTTTTCTTCTCCACTACCGCAGATCAAAAGTCGGAGATTTTCATCATCAATTTTCATAAACGCGTCTACTAGATTCATGATTCCAAAACTTCTATCCAGTTTTCCTGTATATACAATTGTTCTAATATCCGTGTTTTCTCTTTCCAAGTTTGTTCGACATACTTCCTGATAAATCCCCTCAACCACACAATATGGCCTTTTCCCAATTTTTAAATCTTCAGCCATTGGTTCAGTTAAAATAACGTAGGAATCCACCAACGCATTTTCTTTTTGAAACGCTTTAACATCAAACTTTTTCATAATCTTGTAAACAGTTGACACGTTATCTGCCAAATTCATATATTGTGGCAAATCTGGAACCACTAAACAAATTTTAATTCTACTGTCTTTTTTCTTAGCATAATTAGCAGCTTGAATTAATGGTGTATGAGACGTGTAAACGATAATAAGTTTATCTGAATCATTTGAATCGATGAAATCCTTTAACGCTCGTCTAGCTGCCCTTGACCTAGATAGATTTCTTATCCCCCACACATTAATAAAATTAACATATTTATAACCGCTATTATCTATTACGCGAGGATCAAATCCATCAAAATACCAGTCTGCATATGCATTAGGATATGCTCCAATAAAAGGTGCAGAAATTACCTCAAGATCAATTCCACATTCCTGCAACCCGCCTATTATTTTTTTTTGAAAATTATTAGCCGCATATTCAACATATGTACGTGTTTTCGATACAATTTCATCATTGTGGGAGTCATCAAAAACTCCACCTAATAATAAGACTCTCATTACTTATATCCCCTTATCTATGTTCTAAAAACATATAAACACACGCTATTGGAGATGAAGAAAATGCTTTAACTGCATCTAAAACAAAGGCTCCATATCTTTTCGTGCGCAGTTCAGCAAACGCAATTACCGCATAGTGCCGCATCTCTACATACCTAATATCTTTTTTGCTCAAGAAATTGAAATACCTTTTCTTTTCTTCATAAAGGTTATTTTCTCCATCTATTTTCCTTTGCCCACTGGAGAGTCCGGCTGTTTCTCCAGTATGAACATAGGCTTTCACATAACAATGAGGAGAATATACGAATTTTCCTCCACCAAGAACTGCTTCCTTCATAAGATAAAATTCGTCACCTATATCACTTCCAGGAAATCCACCTATTTTTCTTAAATACTCTGTTTTGAACATTAAAGTATCTGTTCCCGTCATATGATATAAAAGATGATACCTCATAAGTTCTTTTGTGCTTGTATTCTTAATATAAGAACGAATGCGTTTATCAATAACTTCTTCTTTTTCATTATACAGATATAAATCAGTTAATCCATAATCTGCATTCACGGCTATTATATCCTTAAGTTGCATTTCAATTTTCCTTGGAAGATATACATCGTCATCATCCAGAAAAGTAATATATTTTCCTTTTGCTGCCTTAATACCTCTATTTCTCGTCGCAGCAGATCCTAGATTGCACTCATTTTTGATGTAGAGAATAGAGAGGTCGTTTTCCCGTCGGATTCTTTCAATATGTGAGGCTACCGTTGCATTCCATTCTGTATCTGCATTATCATCCACAACAATGACATCTATATATTTATAGGTCTGCTTTGTTAAGGAAATAAGAGCCTCATGCAATTCATTATCCCTATGATATGTGGCAATAATTATACTAACCAGTACATCTTGCGTTGTCCTTATTGTATCCATACAACTCCATCTTTCTTACTTTTTACTATCAATCGCCTGTTCCCTCTTCATCTCGCCAGTGCCACCTTCAACAACACCATCACCCCTCAATGCGCTAATCACAGTACCAAAAAAGCAACGACAGTCAAAAAGGAAACTCATCTTCTGAACGTACTCTCCATCTAGTCTCGCCTTGTCCTTAATCTCCAACTCATCGCGACCACAAATCTGTGCCCAACCTGAAAGTCCCGGCTTCACATCATTTGCTCCGTATTTACCTCTTTCTTCCAACAGGTCATACTGATTCCACAGAGCCGGTCTCGGACCGATTACACTCATATCGCCCTTCAAAATGTTCCAGAGCTGCGGAATTTCATCTAGGGACGTTTTACGCAAAAATTTTCCCACTCGTGTGATATACTGCTCAGGATTTTCCAACAGATGGGTAGGCATATCGTGCGGTGTGGACATTTTCATTGAACGAAACTTAGCTAGCTGGAAATGCTTTTTATGTATTCCTACACGCTTCTGTGTAAAGAACACAGGCCCCGGGTCATCAATCTCAATCGCAATCATGATGATCAGATACAGCCAAGAGGCCACAATTAATCCCAACAGGGCTAAAACAATATCAATTAATCTTTTAATATATTTCCTATACATAAAGACTCTTTCCTCTCGTACCCCTTAATAATTCTGGAATCGACAATCCTCTATAAGGATGTGTACTCCATCTATTCAAAAGAAACTAACCTCTTTCCCGGTCTGTTCTTCATACTCTTTCACAAATCCACTACTACTGTTCGCCCTTACAAGCGCTGAACCATATCCCGGTACAACTTCTCCGGCTTCCAGTTTTCTAAAGCTCTCAATCTTACCGCCAGCCTTTACGATTGTTCCTGCATTAACGTGACAGCAAGCACCTATTTCTACATCGTGATCCACAATAGCACCAACTGAAATAATACAGCCTGCACCAATATGACTATTCGCATTCACAATAGCTTTCGGCTCCACAACTGTACCGATGTCTATCTTTGCTGTTCTGCTGATATAAGCGCTCGTATGAATCAGAACCGGAACGGTAAAACCGTAGTCCTGTAGCTTTTGAATCAACTCTCCGCGCAGCTTATTGTTTCCAATTCCTACAAAAGCTTCGCTGTATTCATCTTTGAACTTTTCAATTTCAGATACTTTTCCGATTGACTCAGGAACGTTGTCATCCAGAAAAGCGACTTCTTCATATCCGATATCTTTGGCAACCTCAGCCACTACCTTTCCATGACCGCCTGTACCTATAATCAGTAAACTTTTCATTGTTTTTATCCTTTGCGATGTTCTATCTATATCTGTATGGTTACCCACATGGGGGTCTTTCCTATATGGTTGCGCTGTGTTCTTACACAACATCTTCCCGTCTATATTCATTAAAAAGAAACTCCCGAGATTCCGCAGCATCTTTAATTATCACTGCATCATACTTACGTAAATTGCTCTACGTTCATCAATCTTAACGGGACTTCTATAGATGCGACCTATTACTCCAGCTCTAATATTGGGGAACAATTCAAAATTCTTCAAATGCTCCCAAATCCATATTTCAATTCCCGTACTCTGTATCATCAAACACAAAACAGCATTTCATAAACCGCCTGATTCACCGCTCCTCCAAAGGCCATATCCTTTTATGTAACATTTCATCCATCAAGCGCTCCTTTACCAGTATCAGGCTTTCCGTTGTTACTATTCACGATCCTGGGGCCGCGCTAGTAACGGCATCTAGGTCATTTTAAGTCACCTGCAGCGAGGACCCAGATATGACTAGGCTCCATCACTTTAACTGCTCGGGTGCCGTGCAATGGGGTGAACAGTAACTTTCCGTTTATCATCTCTCCAGCAATTTCTTCTGTCAGATGCAAAGTAACAGTATTCACAGACAAAGCAACTGCATGATTGCCTTTTTATAAACAAGACTCTCAACCTCGCTGAGCCCATCGTTTCAAACTCAACGAATGAGCTAGTCTCATTCCATCTTTATCCTGTTTATAAGTTGGCACCACTTTCTCCACCAACTTACAAACATCTTCCATATTGTTATAACTTGCCTCCGCCAACTCCTCCAAGTCCCCCAAAAACTTCTCAAGATCAAACAGAATCGGCTTCCCAATATGTATCAGCCTATTCGGCGTAGTCTTCATCCCTTCCTCCGCCATCAGCTTCTCTTCATAAAGCTTCTCCCCAGGCCGCAGCCCCGTATACACAACCGATATATCTACGTCCGGCTTATACCCCGACAGCTTTATCAAGTTCCTTGCCAGCGTATCGATTTTTACCGGCGCCCCCATATCCAGTACAAATATCTCTCCGCCTTTGGCATAGGTTCCCGCCTGCAATACAAGACTCACCGCCTCCGGTATGGTCATAAAATACCGGATGATATCCGGATGGGTGACCGTGACCGGCCCGCCCGCTTCGATCTGTTTCTTAAAAAGCGGGATCACAGATCCGTTACTTCCCAAAACATTTCCAAACCGAACCGCTACAAAATCCGTAGGCTTCCTCTGGTTCTCTTCCTGTTCGGAAAATCTTTCCCTGGTAGCTGCAGCCATTCCATAATCTGCATCACCATCATGTCCGTTCAAATCCGGCAAAACAACCGGCATCCCCTGCTTGCTCAGCCTGTCCATGGTCTGGATCACCATCTCACAAAGCCTCTTGCTGGCTCCCATAATATTTGTAGGATTGACCGCCTTATCCGTACTGATCAGCACAAACTTCTCGCACCCACTCTGCAGAGCAGCGCTGGCAGTCTTATATGTTCCCAAAACATTATTCTTGATAGCCTCACAAGGGCTGGTCTCCATCAAAGGCACATGCTTATGGGCCGCCGCATGATAGACCACATCAGGCCTGTACTCGGCAAACACGCTGTTGATCCTTCGACTGTCCCTCACCGACCCTATCAAAACAACCAGATCCAGCTTAGGATACTTTCTCCTCAGCTCCTGCTCTATGTCATAGGCATTATTCTCATAAATATCAAAGATGACCAGCCGCTTCGGACCATGCGCTGCGATCTGCCGGCACAACTCACTGCCAATAGACCCTCCTCCGCCTGTAACCAGGATCGTCTTATTTTGCAGCGCGTTAAAAATCTCCTCCATATTGACCTTGATCGGATCCCTTCCCAGCAGATCCTCCACCGCCACATTCTTCATCTTGCTGATCGCCACTTCCCCATTCACCAGTTGGTAAATGCCTGGAAGTATCTTCAGCTCACATCCTGTCTCCTTGCAGATATTTAAAATATCCCTCTTCTCCTCAGCGGACGCGCTGGGGATCGCAAGCAGGATCTGGTCGATCTTATATTTCTCTGCACTCAGCAGGATGTCATCCCGGTTTCCAACAATGGGGATCCCTTCTATGTAACGCCCCGTCTTGTTCGGGTTATCGTCTATGATACAGCAGACCTTTGCCTTCACCTCGCTGGCCCGGTTCAGATCCCGTATAATAATCTGTCCCGCTGCCCCTGCTCCGATGAGCATGACCCGGTGAAGGACTGCGTCCTCCTCGCTCTGTTTGTTCCGGCTACGCTCCAGCAGGATAAACCGGTAAGAAAACCGCACCGCCACTGCAAACACAAACTGCAGCATAATCCCAAACAGATAATAAGAAATGGGCATCCTCTTAAAGATCAGGGTGATCCCAATAATCTGGAACAGCCCGGTGACCACGTTAGCCGCCCCAATCCGGAACAGCTCACTGAAGCTGGCAAACCGCCAGACACTCTTATACAGCCTCAGCGTCCAATAAACCACAATGCTGAACAACGTATACCATGGTGCAAATTTCAAAAACGCCCCCAGATAAACATCCGGGATCAGAGAATACCGGCAGTCAAACCTGACCCATAAAGCCAAAAGATAAGCCGCATTCACAGCTACAATATCGTATAGCATCAGCCACAGGGCGATGGCCTGCCAGTGTTCCATGACCTTTTTCTTTTTACCGGCCTTGCGAAGCAGTTCTTCCTGTACTCTGTCTCTTTCCTCATTCACCTGCGCCGCTTTCCATTTCCTCTCCTCTTCGCTGGTCATGCCAGGGGCATTTCCTGTCCCCATGTCATTTCCCGCGTCCTTACCGCCTCGAATAAACGCCTCCTGCTCATCATCCTCTCTCCTTCTGTTCCCGGAATTGATCTTTGCCAAAGCAAATACCATCACAAACAGGAACAGTACCAGCAGAAGCAGCAGCACAATGATTATCTGCCACATATTATCTCCCCTCGTATTTCCAAAACTTTTAAAACTTTTCTTTTTACAGATTTTTAATTATTTCATTTACTTTTACTGCTTTATTTTTGTTGGTTTACTTCTATAACGCTTTACTATTATTGCGTCATCTTTATTGCTTTACTTTCATATCTTTCTTTTATTACTTTGAATATTGTCTGTCCAACTGCGAACGGACAATTCTCTGCTGACCCCTTATGAAGCCAGCCGGCGATATTCCACCGAAGAACAAACGCCATTGGCATCTGCCCTTTTCCGGTTTCCCGGTATCTATATAAGAGTGAAAAACACACCTATATCCAATTACTTCATCTGTTTTTTTCAAAAACAACTTATACATCCTAATAAATATTATTACTTATCAATTTTTAATTTTATTTAAACAGCCTCTCTTTTTCCTGAAATCTTCCTGACATTTTCTCCCGAGATTTCTGGCGCTGTTCAGAAAGCGGCTGCCTTGATGACCATTTTCACATAAGTATTGGCTTCCCTGTTTTTTTACATTTCCGCCGCATATGGCACATTGGCTGCTTGTATGATCTGCGCTGTGTTCCAGTACAATAATCCCTGCCTCCCATGCCTTATACTTCAAATACTCTCTTATCCTGTTGCTCAGATGCAACGGTGTAAAATTTCCGGAACGGTATTGTACCATTCTGCTGAAATCAGCATCATACAAGGGCAGGACTATCACTTTTACCTCTTTTTCCACACAGAAGTCCACAATTTCACGGCTTGCTTTGTGTGAATAGTATTCAGACAGGTTCTTTAGATGTATATAATATTTTTTGTTTGGCAGTTCTACATTGTCTTTGTCCGTATATTGTCTGGAAAAATTTATTTTATCCAGAAGACGTCTGCATTGATGGCGGTATGCATCACCGCCCCGGCAGGTGCGGACTGCCAACTGTTTTCCTTCTCCGTCCAGCACACAGCACATGGCAAAAATATCTGTATTTGTAAATTGAATGCTGCAGATATTGTCACCGCTATTCATGCGTTCTTTGGCATTTCTGGCATCTGTTGTTTCCTGTTTTATGGGAACATGAAGCCAGTTAAATTTGCCGTCCAGAACAACTGACGGGGATAAGATCACTGCATTTTCCGGAAATGAAATTCCCTTCAAACGGCATTCCATCCAGTGCCAACTGCTGCCGTCCCACACTTTGAGTGTGATTCCTGTGTCCGTAAACTCCCGATACATCCCTTTAAAATAGGTGAGAGACGCCTCTATGGTTTCCGGCAGAACCAGGTTAAATTCTTCCTTTTTATCCACAGACTTGCTTAAGCCAAGATGACTCTTCAGACATCCTATGGCTTTATTGATGGCAGAGCGTCTGAAATAGAGCGGAACTTTTGTAAACGGAAGGGGGTATACTGGCTGCCTTCCATCTCTGCCCTCTATTGTCAGACATTCCAATTCCCTCTGTGTCTGGAAAGAATTCAAATTCCAAAGTTCCTCCCGCTGCAAAAGCAGGTGATAATAAAAATTCAGAACCTCCCGATAATACCTCTCTGTACTGGCAAACCATTCCGGATGGGCACATCGAAGCTGATATTTTATTGTCTTAATGCAGTATCCTGTTTTCATCCATTTACCTGTTTTTCCATATGTCGCATTTTTCTAAGAAATGCGGCATTATAGAAAAAAGCCGGCTAAAATGGCACTTTTAAAGCATCTGACCATTTTACTGACCACTTATTTTAAATTAAGGGGATCTTAAAAGAGAAGTGGATGTATAAAAAGACATCTAATTCCAGTTCCATTTGGAAATAAGACACAGATAAAATAAGATTGAGAATTTAATAAATATGTACCATTATTTTGACCACTTATAGAGAATTTCTTTGAGCTTTAAAGGAACTTTCATTCTCTTATGCCTTAGAATTGCCTTAATTGCCTTAGAATCATGGATTACGAAAAGAAATCATATAAACCAAAACTCCCGTAAATATATTTTTACCAAAGACAACACCAGGCCAACTGAAAATCTGCTATATTTTTTTTGCATATTGACTTTATCAGCTTTTAGCGTTAAACTAGGATACGACAAAAAACAAAAATAAGTATTTTGTTAATACTTTTTTTGCGATTCATCTTGCCGCATTTCTTAGAATATTACGTCAGAAATAGTATGATATCCTGGTATTTTTCGCAAAAACCGATATTTTCTCTCAATTAAACCCATACAAAAAAACATAGAAAAAAACCGATACGCATCCCATCACAGAAACACGCACCGGCTCAATAACCTTTTTTAATTTTTCATATAATCGACAGTGATCCCCTTCTCCCAATAATACGGTTTGACCTGTACGATTCCTTTCTCATGTCTCCCGTAAACCTTAATCTTCTTCTCCACTCCCGGAAGCAGGTCAAAGTAATTATCCTCAAAAAGCCAGCCAAACTCTTGGCCGTCTTCTCCTCCGCACAGTTCCACACATCTTGCAAAGGTATCTGATTCCAGCACAAGCATTCCCGCCTCAACTCTGCAGGATAATTCTCCTCTGTCCGGAAAAGAAATCCTTCTTTCCATTTCCGCATAATCCACTGCTTCTGCCAGCATTTCGCCTTGCCCGTCCACTGCACGCGCTGCAAGAACACAATCTTTTTTAAACTGTCCAAAAACATCCAGATCCCCCACCTGCACTGACTCATCGGGACCGCAGAAAAATGGCATTGTCATTTCACGTTCCACCCTGTTTTTTGTCAGGCTGAAAAGCTGTACTTTCACACTTCCTTCTTTTTTCCCGACTGTGTCGTTTACAGCCCACAAAGTAATATGATTTCCAATAGAAAAAGAAATCTGAAACGGTTCGTAGGCTCTCTTCAAAGCATAATATGCCCGCATAGGCTCATTAAAATAGTCCACAACCCCGTAAGAAATAATATTGCTGTTATTATTGAATTTCCAAAGCAGATGCCCTTTTGTCTGCCGCTTCCTGTCTGCATCGGTCTCCGATCTTCCCCGCCGGAATCGCTCCACATCTCTTCTGATATACTCACTGTGAGCCATGCCGATACGGTAAATAAGTTCCTCCGCATTTTCCGCATCATAATAATGCTCCACAGGCCCTAATTTAACTGCCCCGTCATTGGTATTATGCAGATTCCACGTTTCTGGCCAGGCCAGGGGCTTTCTTTTGGTACTGATATTCTGATACCCGGCAGGCCATAATTCCTCCGGCACCATCATCCTTTTCATGGTTTTCAGTTCAGGGGCCGAAACTCTGCAGTTTTCACTTAGAAATACCGGATATTCCCTTCCCGGTACAAACCACAGATGGGTATATCCATGGGTATCTCCTCCGGACGGATCATTGGAAAATGCACCTCCGGACGGCGAGGAAATATGATAATATCTTCCGGCATCCAGTTCCCGGCAAACCTCCGGAAAAATTTCACAGAAGATTTTTTCTCCAAAACAATACGCTCCCTCATACTGCATATCCCGGGACCAGTACATTTCATTTCCCCCGCACCAGAGAAGGATAGATGGATGATGCTTCAGTCTTTTCACCAAATATTCCGCCTCCCGTCTGCACATGGAAAGCATTTCCTCCTCCTCACTGTACATATGGAAACCCAGGTAAAAATCATGCCACAGCAGTATTCCCCTTCGGTCACACGCATTATAAAAATCATCATCCAGGATCTCACTCTCACCCCAGATGCGGAGGCAGTTGAAATTCCCCATTTCAGCCAAATCCAGCAGTCCATACAGCTTCTCTTTCACTCTGCCGTAACATCCGGTCATGGTATCTGCATGTGCCAGGTTTGCCCCCCATAGTTTCAGCGGCCTGCCATTGACCGTAAATTCCATATCCCCTTTCTTTTCAATCCTTCGGAAACCAAACTGCCGTTCATAAGTATCCAGAACAGCCTCTCCCACCTTTTCTGTCACATGTAAATGGTAAAGATTGGCTTCCCCGTGAGAACGCGGCCACCATAATTTCGGATGCGGCACAGTGATCTCCAAATATTCCGTATGTGCTTTTTCTGTACCCTCACATACAAGATCTCCCTGCATATCTGTTATCCTATACTCCAGCATCCGATCCGTCTGGGGATGAAAATAAGAAAAGTCGACCCGCACGCGCCCCTCCTCCCAATTTTCTCCCAAGCTGATATCCATAACCCCTTCCCGGATTCCATCCTGCTCCACCTTTTCCAGATAAATATCTCCGTAAACTCCCATTCGGATCAGATCCGGTTTTGGTCCGGAAAACTCATGATAGCCGGAGCGGAAAACCCTGGCTTTACAGAATTCCGGTACTCTGTCTTTGTATTTTTCCGGAAGTGAAATCTTCTCAAGCTCGGGCCTGGGTGGATTCACTCTCAATTCCAGGACATTTTCCTTCTTCATACAGGGAACTTTTTCAATAACCAAGGGCATATACACACTTTTGTTTTCCCCTGCCAGTTCATTGTTCAGATATATATCAACAAATGTATCAAGCCCCTGAAAACGAAGGTTCCATTCTCCCGAACTATCTTCCACCTCAAACTCTGTTCTGTAACACCATTGTGTCTCCCCAATCCATTGATCTTGATTGATCCCTGTAATATTCGGATTGGAAATCAATTGATGATCCAGCAGAATATCATGGACCTGACTCGGCATTTCTTTTATTTCCAGCTCTTTTTCATCCGGCCCCTGTAGTTTCCATTCTTTCCTTATTAAAATGCGTTTCATCTGCTTCCCCTCTCCACAGTCGACAATCCCGCCGCTGCCCTATATGTTCTTTCCTATAGCTGATTTTTCGTAACAGTTCAGACAGGTCTGCGCATTTACTGTGCTGACCGTACGAAAAAGTAGTGCCAGCTTTATCCGGCCCATCGTGAAACGATTCTTAATGGCTGGATGCGTAACGGTTCAGCTTGTCTGAACTGTTACGATTTTTCTGCAGCACCCATACTGGGATTTCACATAAAGCGTCCCGTACTCCTTATTCCCCAGAACTTTCACCTTTTTCCTTTGTCCCGGAAGCATATCAAAATAGTTATCTGTGAACAGCCAGCCGAACTTGTCTCCATCCTGTTCACCGGCAATCTGTACACAGCGCGCAAACCGTTCTGCTGTGATCACCAATTCATCCCCGCTCAGTTCCAATTTTAAATTGGGTTCCGGAAATTCCAGATGTCTTTCAATATCTACATAATCAATACATACCACCGGCTCCTCTCCATCCTCTCTGCAGAGAACCGCAAACAAAATACAGTCCTTTGAAAAAAAGTGAAGATCCGCCAAATCATCAACCGGTACTGCATCACCCTGAGTCACGGTTATTTTTTTCTCTTTTATCTTTTCTGTCTGCCCGCTTATCAAGTTGAGAATTCCATATTTAACAGTTCCTGATACGTCTGCTGCAGAGTCATTGACACCCCACAGACGAATGCTCTCCTCTTTCTGAAAACACAGCAGCACCGGTGAAAATACCCGTTTCAGAGTGTAGTAGGGAATATAACCTTCCTGGAAAAAATCAATGGCAGCACAGTAGATCTTAGGCCATGTATCCACCAGTTTACAGGCAAAATACCCTTTAGAACGCCCGGAAAACACTTCCGGATTTCTGCTTCCGATCCTTACCTGCACGCCGTACCTCCTGATTTCTTTTCCATAAGCGGCACCGAAACGATACAGGAGATCATCTGCATTCTCTGCATCGTAAAACTCCCAGTAATCTCCGGTTTTCCGCTGTCCCTGTGCTGAGATATGACTCCGTTCCACCCAGGTATCCGGCATAATATTTCCGTTTCCGGGCAAAACCTGTCCTGTAAATCCTTCAGGCCAAATGCTTCCCCGGATCATTTTTTCAAGACTGTGTCTCACCGGAGGCGCCGTTCTGATATGCTCACTGATAAAATTCGGATAGGATTTATAAGGGTATTCCCACACACAATCATAGGTATGCAAATCTCCCTCCCTCGGGTCATTGGCCCACTCTCCCCCATACGGGGAATTGGGATGATAATATCTGCTATTGTCAAGGCGCTCCACAATCTCCGGAAAATCCTCCAGAAAAATCTCTTTTCCATAGGGAAAACATCCCTGAAATTCAGCTCCCATTAAGGTTTCGTTCCCTCCACACCACAGAAGCAGGGAAGGGTGATGCCTGAGCCGTCTCACTAGATATTCTGCTTCCTTTTTGCAGAAATCCCTTATTTTTTCACTGTCAGGATAGGCGCCATGTCCCAGAAAGAACTCCTGCCAGACAAGGATTCCCCGTTTGTCGCATTCATCATAAAATTCATCCGGCAACGGTATGCCTTCTCCCCAGATACGAAGCGTATTCATATTGGCATTCTCCACCATCTCGAACAGACGTTGCTCCCGCTCCGGCTGATAACAGTGGGTGTACCCCTGCAGAGGATCCAGGCTTCCGCCAAATAATCTGACCCTTTTGCCATTGATACAATATGCAAAAGGTACTTCCATCCGGATTCTGCGAAATCCTATCCTTTTCAGTATGCGGTCACAGACTCTCCCATCCTTTTGGATTTCGATACTTATTTCAGCCAGATTCTGTTCCCCGAACCCTCTGGGCCACCATAAAGGCGGCGTATCCACTGCTATTTCTTCCCGGATATGCCAGCCGTCACAACTTATATCAGGACTGAAACTCTGTCTCCCGTTTCTGCTCTGTGTTTCGACTCCGCATTCCCCGGGAAACTCCCAGTATACCGTCAGGGTATCCGGTCTGCCTGTGCCTCTCATCTCTATAGTGAGCACGCCGTTTCCATCCTCTTTAAGCCCGGCCTCTATGAAATCTTCCTTTATCTCTTCCTCCTCATGATACACCAGAAAAACCGGACCATAAACGCCTACCGGTGTAAAGTAAGGTACGGCCCCCTGATAGTTACTTCCCTTTTCTATTTTTTCCGGCGGAAAATCGTGGATCGGTTTCCTGACCGTTTTGCAGCGCAGCACAGAACCGTTCCATTTATCCTCCCACTCCTGTTCCTTCATATAAGAAATAGGACTGATAAAATGCAGATACAAGGTATTCTTTTGTTCCAGTATATCTGTGATATCAAACTCTGCAGGAAGATAAAAGTCCTCACACCTTCCCAGTTTTATGCCATTAAGATAAATATCAGCTATGGTATCCAGCCCCTGAAACCGTATCCGGCATTTTCTGCCTTTTTCTCCTGAAAAGCTGCATCGGTATATCCAGTCCGATTCTCCTATAAAAAGCGCTTTCTCACACCATCCAAGCCTGAATTCTTCCGGCAGGAAACCATGGTCATACAAAACATCCTGTACCTGTGCAGGCATCTTTTCAATGGATATCCAGTCCCTCTCCCAAACTGACCGTTCCTCAACAAACGTCCTATCCGGTTTCCTTTCAAATATTTCTTCAACCGATATCCGGTCCGTTTCCTTACCAACCTTTTTCAGACTCCACCCGCTTACCAGCTCCACGTTTTTCATAAAATATTACACCCAATCAGAACACAAACCCTTCTGTCCCTTTTAATTTTTCCATCACGCTGGCATCCAGCACAATCCCACTGGCAGATACATTCTTTTTGACCTGGGATGCATTTTTTGCACCCGGGATCACACAGGAGATTCCCGGATAGTTCAGGGCATAGGCCAGGGCAAGCTGTGCCATGTTCTGTACAGGCTCTTTGACACAGGCACGGATGATCTCCATATCCTTTTCCACTGCTGCAAAACGCTCTGCCGTCCAGAATCCTGCCCTGTTGTCTCCCTGTAAAAACTTAGTGTCCACTGCATATTTTCCGGTCAGAATACCGCTTGCCAGAGGCTGGCTGGTGAGAACCGGAATATCTCTCTGTCTGGCAATTTCCACTACTTCCAGATTGGATTTATTTAGGATATTGAAGGGGCATTCCAGCGCCTCGATGACTCCTTCTTTATCCTTCTCGAAGGCATGAAGGGTATCCGCAGCGCCCCACATGGCAAGCCCGCAGAATCTGGCTTTTCCTGACTGCTTCAGCTCTTTCATGGTATCCAGCACCTGTTCTTTGTCCTGCCATCCGGCATCCGGTACATGAAGAAGGTAGACGTCCACATAGTCTGTCTGCAGTCTTTTGAGACTCTCATCCAGGCACATTTTCAGATATTCTCTGGTGAAATTTTTACTTCTTTCGGGCACCCGGAAATTAGTACCGCCCTTTGTTACGATCACCGCTTCGTGGCGTTTCCCTGCTAAAAATTTACCGATCAGCTCCTCACTGTGCCCGTTTCCATAGGAATCACAGGTATCAAACAGATTCACACCTTCCTCCCATGCACATGCAAGTGCCTCCATGGACAGGGCATCATCACAGCCTTCTCCCCATCCGGAGCCGCCGATAGCCCACGCGCCAAACCCGATTTCTGATACCTTCAACTCCGTTTTTCCAAATCTTGTATATTCCATAGTTCATTCCTCCAGATTTTTATTTTTTAAATTGTACTCTAATGCCAGGCGGCATTTCCGAACAATACGCCATGACAGGCGGCATTTCCGAACAATACTCCATAACAGGCGGCATTTCCGAACGATACGCCCGGATTGCCATTCCCGCGCCGAAGCGCGGCCGCTTGCGATCATCCTTCTCTTGCGCATCCCGCCGGGAACGCCTTGCGGAAGTCTTAAACATTCAGTTCCACATACCTTTCGTCATATACAGCTTTTGCCATAATTCTTCCGCTTCTGTGCGTTTTCCCATATCCAACCCTCTTAACTTCACCGGGAAACAGATCAAAATAATTATCCTGAAAATCCCACCAATAGGCATCTCCATCTTCCTCCCCGCACAATTCCACACTTCTGGCAAACCGCTTTGCTCTGAGACAGATCTCATCTTTCTCTTTCCATATTTCAAGTCCTGACTGAGGGAATGCAAGATGCCTCTCAATATCAACAAAAGTATGGTTTTGGGCTGTCACCGTTCCCTTTGTATCAAAGAAAGTAACTTTCACGATCTTATCCCGTGTAAACTGGCCGAAAGAATCCAACCTTCCCGCATAAGCACTTTCACCCGGCTTACATATTACCGGAAATTCTTCCTTTTTCACATAACAGTTGGTCTGCATATCAAAAAGTTCCGCCGTGATCCGTCCTTTTGCAGATACCCCTGTATCATTTACAAGCCATACATGCAGATGATCCGCTGCCTCTACCTGTACACTGAGTGGTTCATACGCTCTTTTCAGATAATAGTAAGGCATTTTCTGCTCCAGATAAAAGTCCAGCACAGAACTGTATATATGGGGGAATGTAGTATTCCACTTCCATATAAAATGTCCTTTGCAAATTCTGTCTTCTGTGCCCGCTTCTGCTTTTCTTCCTCTTCTGTACCGTTCTACTGTATCTTTGATATACTGTCCCGCCGCTGCCCCATACTGATAGACCATTTCCTCGGGGCTTTCTGCCTCGTAAAACGCCTCTATGGAAGGTATCTTTTTCCAGGATTCTGCAGAGGTAATAGATTCATATTCCTTGGGCCATGGGAGGCCGCCATGTCTTTGCACAGTCGGTGTTGGAAGTGTATCCTTTTTCAGGTAACGTTTCAGGGTCTTTACACCCGGAAACGATACTCTCAGATTTTCACTGGCAAAGATAGGATGATCGCTCCCCGGCACATACCAGGAATTGGTATAACTGTGGGTGTCACCCTTTCCGGGTTCGTTGGAATAGCTGCCGAAAAACGGGGAATTCACATGGTAATACCGGTCGGGATCCAGCCTTAAGCACAGCCTTTTCAAATCATATTCAAAAAAATCTGCCATGAGATATTTCTCCTGCGGTGCTGCAAAATCACGGCTCAGATAGCATTCATTCCCTCCGCACCAGAGCAGTATGGATGGATGGTGTTTCCTGCTCCTGATCATATGTTCTGCTTCCTGCAGTATCTTTTCTCTCACATATTCCACATCCGGGTACTGAGCATGTCCGCAGAAAAATTCCTGCCACAAAAGAATACCGTTTTCATCCGCGAAGTTGTAGAGAAATTCCCCAAAAGCTGTCCCTTCCCCCCAAATGCGGAGCGTATTCACATGGGCATCCTTGGCAAGGTTCAGGAGCCGCCGGATTCTCTCTGTATCTTCACAGAGTGTATAACCCTGATCCGGTGTCAGATTGGCGCCCCATAACTTAACCGTCTTTCCGTTAACCTGGAAATCCAGCATACCCTGCACCGTGATCTTCCTAAATCCAATCTGTTTTTGACATGTGTCTATGACCTGTCCGCCCCTTATTAAATCCGCCTGCACACAATACAGATCAGGGGTTCCGTAACCGGCCGGCCACCACAGATGCACATTCTCTATCCTTGTAAAAAAGCCCTCGCCGGCGTTCTTTTCCTGTTCCCATATCCGTTCTTTGCCGTACAGGATACTTACCCTGACGCGGTCTGTAATAATGCTGTCCTCTTCTCCCGCCACTACAGGATAGACATGGAGCTTCACCGTATCAAGCGTTTCATTCAGCGCATAATCCACATCCATTTCTTCCAGCCGCAGTTTGTCAGGTATTTCATATAACACAGACTTTCCAAATACCCCAACCTTATAAAAATCCGGATCATTTCCCAAATATGTAGTAAAATCATGAAAGGTTTTTCTCAGAAAACGACAGGGTTCCACCGTTCCCTTTGCCAAAACATCCTTATACTTCTCTTCTGTTTCTTTCAGCACCTCCCCAACAGGACGGAATATAATTTCAAGTGTATTCCGTCCCGGCCTTACCAGTGCGGAAATGTCCAGTCTGCACGGCAGATAGCAGTCATTATGTCTGCCTGCCAATTCCTGATTTACCCGGATCTCCGCAAACGTATCCAGCCCTTCCAGCAGCAGAACATATTCTCCGCTCACCTTCTCCTCGGATGCATGATCCGTGCTGCACCATAAGATCCGGAAATCTGTACTGTATATCCAGGTCTTATCATTGACCCATCGGCAGTCTTCGGTCTTTCCCCACTGATAGGAATCGCTTATTTTTCCGTAATGATATAAAATATCATGGACCTGCATAGGCATGCTGGGTATTCTCATAGATTCCCTGCTTCCCTGCTCCTGAAGGAACCAATTATCTGTAAGTATTCTTTCTCTTTTCATACCGCCGCTCACCCCTTTACACTGCCGGCTACCAGTCCGCGAATCAGATGTTTGGAGCCAAAGGCAAACAGGATCAAAATGGGGATGGTACCCATGGACAGCGCCAGGATCCTTGCCGCATAATCGGTTCTGTACTCACTGCTGATCAGGGCAATGGAAAGAGGAATGGTATAATATTTCTGGTCGCTTATCATGACAAGAGGTGTCATATAATTGTTCCAGGACCATAAAAAGAACAGAAGGAATATGGTGATCAAGGCCGGTTTGATGATGGGCATGATCAGCCGGAAAAAAATACCGAATTCTTTGCATCCATCCACTCTTCCGCTCTCAATGATCTCATCCGGAACCGAACTTTCTATAAATTGGCGCATCCAGAACACACCGAAAGCATTTGCCATTCCTGATACGATCAGCGGGAACAGCGTGTTATTCATCCCAATCCATCTCATCTCCATTACAAATCCCACAAGGCCAAGCTGCTGAGGGATTGCCAGGGTCGCCACAACTACGGCGAAAAGCAGCTTCTTTCCTTTGAAATCGTATTTTGCAAAGGCATATCCCGCAAGAGCACTGACAAGCAGGCCGCCGATGGTGTTGCAGCATGCTACGATCAGGCTGTTTGCGTAATAGAGCAGGAAATTCTGCCGCATGACTGCATGAAAATTCTGAACAAAATATTTACCAAAAAACAGTTTTACACCCGTATACAAATCCTCACTGTAGTGTGTGCCCATGATGATCATCATGTAAAAAGGAAGCAGAGCACAGACTGACAGGACCAGCATAAACAGGCACATGGGTATTTTCCGTATCCAGGAAGTTTTTCTCATACTCTCAATCCTCCTTTTTCTTACCGTTAACCACACGGAATAACACAAGTGATGCCACAGCGATCACCAGAAACAGACAGTATGCCAGTGCGGAACCGTAACCGAATTCAAAGTTCTTAAAGGAACTGTCATAGAATTTCATTACAACGGTCATAACAGAGCGGTCCGGTCCTCCTGTGGGCTGCCCGGCCGAGTTAAACAAGAGCTGCGGCTCATCAAACAGTTTGAACCCGTTGATCACACTGGTAATGATAACAAAAACGAAAATAGGTTTTAGAAGCGGAATGGTGATCTTTGTAAATCTGGCCCACCAGGAAGCCCCGTCAATTTTAGCCGCCTCGTATAATTCGTCCGGAATCGTGGAGAGACCTGACAGGAACATGATCATTTTATACCCGTAATTTTTCCATATGAGCATAAAGATGACCACTGCCCGTGCTGTCCACGCGTGACCCAGCCAGTAGACAGATTCTGCACCGAACAGGTTCAAAAATGCATTGACAACTCCGCTTTTCCAGTCAAACATAAGCTGGAATATGATACCCACCGCAACGGGTGTGGTTATGTATGGCAGGAAGTTGATCAGCTGCAGCCCGTTTTGTGTTTTTTTGAAAAAGTCCTTTAAAAAGGTTGCAGTCAGGAGTCCCAGGGCAATCTGTATAGGTGTACTGATGCCCAGCAGGATCAAGGTGTTCCATAGTGACTTATAAAAATATTTATCCTGTGTAAATACCCGCACATAGTTCTTAAGCCCCACAAAAGTCATCTCTCCGATTCCGTCCCAGCTTGTAAAACTGACACCAAGAGAAAACAGAATGGGAAACAGGCCAAATGCAATGTAGAGCAGAAAATACGGCAGGATCATTGCATACGGTGCACTTTTTTTAGACATGTTAATTTTCCCCCTTTATCAGAAAAGGACCTGCTTTTCAGGCCCTTTTCCCTATACTGTAATGGTTCACAGCCTCATAGCCGCCGGCAGATCACTTCCGGCAGTCCTTTTACTTTTCCAGATCCGGCTGTTTGATGAGCAGCTCATCTGTCATGGACGTGATCAGTTCATCTGCGGTGATACTGCCGTCCACGGATGCGTTGATGGTTTTCAGGGCAAGATTGTATGCATCATTGATATCCTGGTCGTATTTGCTTGGTTCCCTTACTCCCTTTATATTTGGCAGAACCTCCTGGGCAATTGCCTGCAGTACATCCTGACCGGCAAAGTACTCGTCCTCTCTGCTGTAGAAATCTGTCTGCTCATAAACCGGTTTATAGGGTGAAAAATTACCTTTGCAGTCCCTCTGCAGAATTGCTCCCTCCTCAGAACCAAACATAAATTTCACGTATTCTGCTGCTGCCTCTTTATTTTTACCTGCCTTTGGAACACCCATTACAGTTCCTCCCCAGGGGAACGGACCTCCCGGAGGAAGCATGAAGCCCCAGCGTCCCTGTCCGTCCTTATCATTGGGTTTGATGGTAAATTCAACGGACCAGTTAGCGCATGGATAGAAAATATCATTCTCCCCGGCATAGGAAGCACCTTCCTCCGCGGAGCTGAAATCCAGCACGTCTACAATCCCGGCCTTTTTCATTTCTATGAGTTTTTCAAAAATAGGCTTCATGGATGCTTCCAGATTGATCTTATCCCCATCCACAAAAGGTTCTGTGGACTGTCCCATAAGCATCTGCCCTGCGGCTCCGATACTGGAGAGCATGAATACCTGGCCTCCTGATTTTTCCTTCACTTCTTTTCCTTTTTCAATAAAGGAATCCCAGTCTGAGAGCATTGCCTCCAGTTCCTGCGGGTCATCGGTTCCGAGATATTCTTTGGCCAGTTCACGTTTATAGGCCATGCCGGCCACGGAGGGACATTCCGGCCCCACATACTGTCCGCTCTCTGATGTCTCCAGAGGGATCAGGTAGTCCAGCACCTGACTGGTGTCAAAATTATAGGGGTCCTTTGTTATGTCTTCCCAGATATCCAGAGACAGCAGTTTTCCTCTGTAGGTAGCCTCCAGCCACGCAACATCCGGCATTTCCCCGCCGCTGGCAAGCGTGGTCTGCAGTTTCTGTGTCATATCTTTGCTTTCCACGGCAACCATATTTACCTTAATTCCGGTAGCTTCCGTAAATCCGGCATTCATCTTCTTCCCATTGTCACTGGTATCCCAGCACCAAATGGTAATTTCCCGGTCTCCCTCTTCGCTTTTGCTTTCTTCTTTTGCTCCGCTTTCTCCGCTCTTTTCATTTTCTGAAGATGTACAGCCCGCAAGAGATGTAACTGCCAACATGGATGCCATGAAAATAGTGATCATCTTTTTCTTCATTTCCTTTTCCTCCTTTATTGTTCACGCATCTTTTTTACATCCTCAGTATAACTGTATAACCCGCACATAAAAATATGGGTATCCTTGGATTTTTTATACTTTTTACACTTATTTTCTTAGTTTCTATTACTTTTACACTGTAAATCATCTGCTTTTTTGTCATTTTTTATATATTTTTTGTAATTTTATACATATATCATCACACATCTCTTTCTTCTCTTGGTTTACTGAACGCAAAGGAAATAATAGTTCCGCCTCCCGGGCGCATCTCCATTTTCAAGGGCTGCACTTCCTCATAAATCAGCTTCAGTCTTCCATTTACATTAAACATGCCGATGTGCCCCCCGGTGCGCTCGCTTTCCAGACGAAGTCTGATGCTTTCCCTCTCCTCCTCCGTACATCCTACCCCGTCATCCTCAACGATTATGTTTATCCGGTCGTCCTTTTGGGCGATCACGATTCTGAGCAGTGACGAGGTATTGCTTGGAATGATACCGTGAAAAATACTGTTTTCCACCAGGGGATAGAGAATCATCCGCGGGATCTGCCTGGACAGCAAGGTTTCGTCAATCTCCCACTTGATATTGGGAATATTTTTATAACAAATCTGCAGTACCTCCACATAGCGGCAGATATATTCCTTCTCCTCCTCAACTGATGCCATGGCTTGCAAGTCTGTGAGGAGCAGGGAACGGAGAAGCAGGATAAATGAACGGGTCAGGCGGATGATCTCCTGATAATCCTGTTTTCTGGCAAGGCAGATCACGGCATTCAGTGTGTTATAGATAAAATGTGGGTTTAACTGATAGGACAGCATTTTAAGCTGAGAGTCATATTGCTTTTTCTCACTTAACAGCAGTTTTTCTGTGTGTTCATTGATACTTTTCACCATAGAATTAAAAACATTGGCAGCCTGCTCACATTCATCCCCTGTATGGATCTCGATCCGCTCCTCACGGCTGCCTCCGGCTACGCTCTGCATCCCTCTCACAAGGGTGTCAAGAGGCGTGATGATCCTCTGCACCAGACCTGCCACCAGGCTCAGCATGACCAGAAGACTGATGACTATAATACTGATAACAATATTATTCATCTGCCGCATGGTGCCTGAAATGTCCCCTTTTGCCACCTGGTAGCAGATGTACCATCCGTGGCTTCCTATGTTGTCTTTATAATATTCTTTCTCTGAAAGTACCCCTTCCAAGCCGGAATCTACATTGCTGTAGATCACTCTGCCGCTTTGGTCATGAAGCTCCATTCCGATTTCATCTTCGTCAAATACAAGGGGTGAAATGATCTTTTCCACATCCGCCAGGATGAACAATTTACCTCTCTTCACCCCGATCTGTGACTTATCAAAAATATCATTTACATAGGCAATTGTATTTTTTTCACCGTAGGACCTGTAATAATTCACCATATGCGGCACCAGAAATTCTCCGCTTATATGGTCTGTCTGCAGCCTTTCATACAAGTCTTCCTTCATGAGCTGTTCGTACTGGTATCTGGTCTCCATTACAATACCGTCACTGTCCACAGCAAAGATATCCAGAATGATATTGTCTCTTAAGATCTGGTATTCCTTTAATTTTTTCTCCAGTGTCTGTATAACGGAATAGTATTCATAACTGCCTTCCCGGCGGTGTGTTTTCTCATCAAAGGCTTTCTGAACAGTCTCGTCAAATGTGATATTGCTTGCGTACAAACTGATCTCTTCCAGTGAATTAGATACCTGTTCCGCCATTTTTAATATCATGGACCTGTTTTTCTCAACCAGTGAAGTTTCGATCAATGGCTTCAGATACAGATATACCGCACCGCTGCACAGAACCACACAGATCATAATGGCGCTCAGCACCATGAGCAGAAGCCTTTTGTATATTTTAGACTTTTTTTGATAAAACATAACCTTTTCCCCTTTGTATTGCGCGCGTTCCTTTAATAATCCTTTGCATTGCGCGCGTCCTTTAATAATCCTTAGGATTTTTTCCGGTTTCTTTTTTAAATACTTTGCTGAAATACTGGACAGTCTGATACCCCACCATTTCACTGACTTCGTAAATCTTGTACTCTCCTGTTCTCAGCAGACGGATCGCATGGTTAATCCTCACCCTGGTCAGATAAGCGGAAAAGGTGGAACCTGTCTCTCTTTTAAAGAGCTGGGACAGATATATGGCATTCATACCCAAATCATCCGCCACATCACCCAGACTGATATCGCGGCTGTAATGCTGCTCAATGAAAGCTTTGATATAACGGACCTTTCCGGAGTATTTATGATCCGCACTGGTCTCCAGCATTCCAATGATCCCCTCATATTCTTTTATAAAGCTATAGATATCCATTTTCTGAAATTCTCTTTTGAATTTATCCAGCCGCTCTTCTATTTCCGGCTGTTCCATCACTGCACACCGGTGCATAATGAAATAGAGCAGCTTTTCGGATACTTTGCGCCAAATATAGAGATTACCGGTTCTGATCACACTCCGGCACAGGGTATTTTCAAGAGAATTTGAAAGATTTTCATAGGAATCCTTCTCAAGATTTTCTTCGATAAGTTTCATTACCTCTTTTATTTCCACCGGAAATTCCGCTTTTTCATCCTTTGGCACCTGATCCAAAATACAGATTCCTTTGTGAAAGACACGGCCTTTCATGATTTTTTCTGCTTCCTCTTTTGCGGGCAGTATATCCTTATTTTTTCTTATCATACCGCCTACGGATGCTGCCATTGACAACCCCATATGTGAAGAAAACAGGCTTTGCACCTTTGTCACAAATTCCTTTATTTGGCTATCCAGGTGCATCTCCGAGACGAAAGAGTGCACCCTGTAAAATATCAGGATCCCGCCTCCTGCATTCTTCATCACCCGGAGCTTTGAACCGGGTATCTCCGTTTCGATCAGTTCCCTTATCCCCTCCTCGTCGGGGTACATGAGAGGCTTTCCGATTTGTTCCAATAGGATCAAGACACTTTTTCCTATGCACTCTAATATGCTCTCATCGCTTTTGCTTATCTCATTTTTACCCGCCAGAATTGTTTCCAAATACTGTTTCATTCGGACTTTTCGCATATTTTCCTTTGTTTTCAATGCTTCAATACAGCCGTTCAGTTCTCGCAGAAGCACTTCCTCATCAATCTCATATTTGAGTACAAACGTTCTGACACCCATCTGAAGTGCTCTTTTGGCAAGTTCAAATTCTTCATAAGCGGTCAGAAGTATGACTTCCGCCTCTATATTTTCTTTTTTCATCTGTTCCACAAGGTCAAGGCCTGTCATGACAGGCATTTTGATATCTGTTATTACAATGTCCGGGCGATACCGTTTGGCGTATTCCAACCCTATTTTCCCGTTCCTTGCGTCGGGAAGCAGTTCAAAACCGTATCGCTCCCAGTCAATCAGGCTAATTAAGTCTTCTCTTGTCAGGTCCATGTCCTCGACTATCAATACCTTATACATTTTCTCCCTCCGCCCATAATATTATTGTCTATTATAACGCATATTCAGAAAATTCCCCTTATATTTTTCATGTGTTTTTTACAGTTATTTAAGAAAATCCATGTATTTTCTGCGCACCGCATAAAAAAAAGACAGTGCCTGTATCACACTGTCTTTTAAATCCTGATCTTTTTATTCCCGCGAGCAACGAGCCAAGCAGCCATGCTTGCATGGATATTTGGCGACTGCCGCGAGGATCAAATACCCCGCAGCTCTGCCGCGTTACAAGATTGATGCCCCGTGAACTTGCTGTGGGGTCTTTGACTTATGCTGCTCGTCTCACAGCCTGCCGAAGTGCCGGCCCCACAGCCAATGCTGCCACGATCTTAATGAGATCACCCGGTATATAAGGAATCACGCCCGCAGCCAGACCCGCACCAAATGTCAGATTCGACTGCACGCACAACCATGCGGTTCCGAATATGTATGCTACCACAGTTCCCAGTATCATTCCCGCTGCCTGCAGCACTCTTTTTCCCTGAAATCTGTCCACAAAAAATCCGGCGATCCATGCCATGAAAATAAAACCGACCAGATATCCCCCTGTAGGTCCTGCCATTTTCGCAAAACCTCCGGTGAAACCAGAGAATACCGGTAGTCCCACCATTCCAATGAGCAGATAAACCAGATAACTGACCGTTGCCGAATTGGCTCCAAGCACAAAGAGACTGAAATAAACTGCCAGGTTGGTAAAACTAATCGGCACGGGACTAAACGGCAGCGGTATGGCAAGAGGACCTAAGATGCAGGTCACCGCTGTCATAAGCGCGATCATGGTCATCTGTCTGATGCTTATTTTTTTGTTTTTATTGGGCATTGCTGTTTCCATATACTTTTCCTCCGTTAAGAAATACTTTTTTCTTCACATAGGAGAAGTATAAACAATCCGTCTTTAATTGTCAACTATTTATTATTTTTAAGTTTACATTCTTCTGTAACAGGTTTCTTCCGCACCTATCTGGCTCCCCTCTCAGCAGAGTATAAAACCTGCCTGATTTTCTGTCCTGCTGTCCGTCCCTACAAAAACCAGGAATTCTCCGGCCTCACTGACAAATTGGTGGTTCTCTGTATGGAATCTGAGCATTGGCTCCTCTATTGAGAATCTGACCGTCCTCTCTTCTCCCGGTTCCAAGGTCACTTTTTCAAATCCCTTCAGTTCTTTTACCGGACGCACAACGCTGGCTGCCACATCTCTGATATAAAACTGAACGGTCTCCGTCCCTTTGCACGTCCCCACGTTCTTCAGATTTACACTTGCCTGGATAGTTTCCCCTGCCTTAAACTTCCGTTTATCCAGTCTTATCTGTGACAGAGAAAACCTGGTATATCCGAGGCCATAGCCAAAAGGATAAAGAGGTTCATTGGGAATATCAAGATATTTAGAGCGGAAACGTTCCTGCACCCCTTTCTGATTCGGCCTTCCTGTAGAGAACTCATTGTAATGGACAGGCACCTGGCCCACGCAGTATGGAAAACTCATAGGCAGCCTGCCCGAAGGGTTTTCTTTTCCGGTCAGTACATCCACTACGGCATTTCCCCCCTCCGTTCCGGGACGCCACACCACAAGCACGGCTCTGGCCTTCTCAGTGATTTCCCTGATATCCAGAGGGCGGCCGCAGAACAGGATCACAATAATATTTTTATTCACCTCATACACTGCGCGGAAAAGCTCCATCTGCACCTCAGGGATTGATATCTGTGCACGGCTGGCAGCCTCACCGCTCTGAAGATAGTGTTCTCCCAAAGGCATAATGACTGTCTCAGCTTTTTTTGCTGCCTCCACAGCTTCCTTTCGCATTTCCTCTTCTTCTTCCCGGGTCAGCATTCCAAATTCATCCCCCGTAAATCCAGTTAGTCTCTTCTCACTCCCTTTACTATCAGTTCCCAGCACAGGAGAACCTTTTCTGTATTCCGTACGGCTGCGGTCAAAAACCTCCCGGGCAGCCGCTTCTATACTCACACAGTCTTTATCATCCCCGGTAAAAGCCCAACTGCTTTTTATCTGTCTGCTGTCTGTATATGGTCCGATGAACGCAGTACTTTTTTCCGTATTCACAGGCAGAATACCATCATTTTCAAGGAGAACAAAGGACTTTACAGCAGCCTCTCTTGCAAGCGCCCGGTGTTCCTCACACAAAAGTATCTCCTTTTCCTTCTTGGCATCTGCATCTTTGTAAGGATTTTCAAATAGTCCCAGTTTATTTTTAAGTTCTAAAATCCGCATGACAGATTGGTCGATCCGGGCTTTCTCTACCATACCTTCCTCTGACAGCTCCCTCAAATTGGCGGTATAGACATTCGTCATCATATCAATATCAACACCGGCTTGGACTGCTTTCACCGCTGCCTCCCGGCAGTCCTTGGAATTTCCGTGCGCAATCGTCTCTAAAATAGCGGAAAAGTCTGAAATCAGCACCCCGTCAAATCCCATCTCTTCCCTCAAAACATCCCGCATCAGCCATCTGTTTGTACTGGCCGGAATACCATTAATGGTATTAAATGATGTCATGACCATTGCAGCTCCCGCATCAATTCCGGCCTGATAAGCCGGAAGATAGTACTCACGGAGTGTGTGTTCAGACAGCTCCACCGTGTGATATTCTCTTCCCGCCTGGACCGCCCCGTAGGCTGCGAAATGTTTCACACAGGCTGCCACCTTATACGGCCTGCTTAAATCATCCCCCTGAAATCCTTCCACCATAGCCTTTGCAAAAAGGCTGTTGAGCCATGGATCCTCCCCGGTAGATTCCATGACCCGCCCCCACCTGGCATCCCGGACTAAATCCACCATTGGTGCAAATGTCACATGAAGACCCGCTACTGCCGCCTCTTTTGCCGCTGCCGCTGCACATCTTTTTGCAAGTTCCGGCTCAAAGGATGCTGCCTGCCCCAGTGGTATGGGAAATATGGTCTTCATGCCATGTATAATATCCATCATAAACAGCAGCGGAATGTGGTGCGGATGTTTTTCCATATAATTTTTTTGTATTTTCATCAGCTTCTCCGCTCCGCAGGTTCCCAATATGGAGCCAGCCATACTCACATCTTCCCCGGTAATCCCCAGCTGCTCATCCGGTCCCGTCAGAACACTGTCTGCATCCTGATAAAAGGCCCCTGTGAGCTGAAGCATCTGGTCAATCTTTTCCTGCAGCGTCATGCTGTCCAAAAGACTTTTCAATTTTTCTGTTTTCATATTTTTATGACTCCGTTGTCTCTGTTTTTTCTTTTATCTGCGCAAGAAGAGACGTAAATCCCCGCAGGCTGTCCTCAAGACCGTCGGTTTTATTTCTCTTTGGCCACAATTCTCTGTGCTTTTTGCATAGCGCCTCAATCTCCGCCTCCAGTCCGGTGCCGCGTTCTAGTCCATAACAAAATGCTCTGGTACGAGTGGCGGCCCGTGCCATGGCAAGTCCGTTTTTCATCTCCTCTTTTAAGAGTTCACCATCACGACATGCGGGGAGTGACTTCTCCGCCTGTTCTGTCAGAGAATCCAAGTATTCCAGAATAGCTCTCTCCTCCATCTCCCTGCGCCCTGCGTACGCCTCCTCACAGGGAAGATACACACATGGTTCCACAAAAAAGCGCATGGAATCCACCATATTTTTAATAGAAATATCAAACTGCTCCCGGCTGACACAACCGGTCTGGAGTGTCATAAATGCCAGGGTCCGGCACGGGAATAAGAACTCTTCTCTCCTGTTGTAACGACCTGCATCCAGACATATCTGCCCGAAAGTACCTGTCTCATCCATGAACACATACCGACTCAGTGCTTCCGCAAGTTCCTCCTCTTTTACAAGCTCCCTGTTCCAGGCCCCTGCAGCCCCATACAGAAATCCGGGCAGGGAAAACAGGGAATACTGGAGATGTCCGAAATCTCCCCAGTCTGTGATCATCAGTCCCCTGGCGTTATAATCATAGGCAGCAGACACTGCATTCTCGATGCATTTCATCATATTGTCGGTGATTCCGGTAAAACTGCACCAACTGTTTGTACCTGGACAAAGATAAAATTCAAGACCTGCGTCGCAAAGTCTTTCAGCTCTTTTACGCACCGGATGCTCCGTCTCATATCCCCAGTCAAGAACGATTATATCTTTCGGCAATTTTCCGGCAGCATCCTCCTCCTTGCTGAGAACATCCCCCCACATCATCATCTTATGCCCGCGCTCACGGACTTTTTCACAGAGCCGTTTTACATAGTCAAGGTATATACTTACAACACCTTCTTTTTCTGCTCTTTCTTTGTTTTTTCCATATCCCAGGTCAAATGTCTCATCTAAATCCGCATTGAACATATGTGAGCAGCAACAGGGTAACAAATCATCCAGCATTCGCTCGATCAGCTCCAGGGATTCCGGGTTCGAGGGGTCCATAGTAGTAGGCGGAAGTACGGTTCCTTTAATCTGAAGCCCTCCCGGATTCTCCGCCAGCCGCCCAAAATCTTCCGTCTCCAGCCAGGCGGTCATATGTCCCAGACAGTTCTGATTGGGAACCAGTTCTATGAAGCGCTCCGCGCAATAGGCGTCCAGTTCCTTTATTTCCGCCGGCGTCAGATAATCTTTTGCCCTTTTTTCCCAAAGCTTTTGAAAAGAAGGATAAGCAAAAGAAAAGCCCTCCACATAGAGCTGAAGCTGGTTTATCTTCAGACTTGCGAATAAATCGATGCTTGCTTTCAAACCCTCCACAGAAGGTACTTTACCCCGGGAAATATCTATCATCACAGCCCGGTCAGAAAGTCCGGGATGATCCTCTATACGGCAGCACTCTATTTTTCCCTTGCAGGAAAGCACAATCTGGCGCAGAGTCATCATGGCATAAAAGGCTCCGGCAGGTGAACCATAAGAAATCTCCATTCCCTCCTCCGCAATTTCCATAACATACTCTTCTTTCTGCATTTCCCTCTTTTCTGTAAACTTTATATTCCCTTCTGTGCCTACTATCTCCGGCCAGACAGAAGCAAGCGGTGCCAGCAGTTCCCCCGGCAGGCTTTCCCTTTGCACTGCCGCCCTGCCGGTAAAATAACCTGCCTCCTGTATATATACCTGAGGCTTTGGGATCAAACATATTTTTTTCATCTGATGCTCTCCTTTCTATTCCTCCCTTTTCCGGGCGCACTCACCCCTTTACAGCTCCCATTGCAATTCCCTTTGCGAAGTATTTCTGCAGAAACGGATACAAGATTAAAATAGGCACCATGGCAATAAACGCAATAGCCATTCTGACACTGGTGCTTGGCAGGGGGCCCATAGACATGGCTGTGGTAATTGTGGAGTTGCCGCTCTGCAGAAACTGAATGTCGCTGATCATTTTATTTAACAAATTCTGTATTCCCCACAGATCCGGATCGGATATATAATAAAGGCCATTTGTCCAGTCGTTCCAGTACCCAAGGCCTGCAAACAACCCAACCGTCACCAAAATGGGCTTTCCCAGGGGAAGCACAATTCTTGTAAATACTGTAAAATGCCCTGCTCCATCCACCTCTGCGGCTTCAAAAAGAGCTTCCGGGATATTATTGGAAAAATAAGTCCGAATCAGCAGTACATTCACAGCGCTCATCAAAAATCCGGGGACGATCATAGCAAAAATCGTATTTTTGATGTGAAAGGTGCCGGTATACATCATATAAGTGGGCACCAGACCTCCGTTAAACAGCATGGTAAAAAAAACAAAAAAGGAAAAAAAGCTACGCCCCGGCAGTTTTTTCAGAGACAGGGGATAAGCCAGCATGGATGATAAAAACACATGCAGCGCAGTTCCCACTATGGTCACGCCTATCGTTATGGCATAAGCCCTGAAAATTTTATTACTGTTAACAAAAATATACCTGTACGCCTCCAGGCTCAGTTCCTTTGGAAACAGAGTGTACCCGTCCCGTACCAAGGTCCCTTCCTTTGTTATGGATGATAGGAATAACAGGAGGAAAGGCAGTATGATCACAATTACTAGTAAAATCAAAAAAATATTAGCCAATATCTGATAAACTCTTTCGTTTTTGCTGATATGCATCTGTTCCTTCCTCCTCTTAAAATAGCGCGTCTTCTCGGCTGATCTTCCTGACTATCAGGTTTGCCGCCAGCACAACTGCAAAGCCGATCAAAGACTGATAGAATCCTGCGGCTGCCGCCATGGGGATATTACCTGAGTTCAGAAGCGCGCGGTAAACATAGGTATCCAGTGTATTCGTGGTGGAATATATCAGTCCGGAATTCTGCGGTACCTGGTAAAACAGGCTGAAATCAGAATAAAAGATCCGTCCGATATTCAGCATGGTCAGGGTAATGACACTGCTTTTGATTCCCGGAAGTGTTACATTCCTGATCTGCTGCCAGCGCCCTGCCCCGTCCAGCTTGGCGGCCTCATAGAGAGAGGGGTCTATCCCGTTAATGGAAGCTATATAAATGAGACAGTTATAGCCCATACCTTTCCAAAAATTTACCAGGATCAGAATAAAGGGCCAATACTGCGCAGAGGCATACCACTGCACAGGTTCCATACCAAGGGCAGGCAGCAGGCTTTTATTCAGAAGGCCATTCTCATTGGATAAAATAGCGAACACAATGTAAGAAACAATAACATATGACATTAAAAACGGCAGTAATATAGAACTTTGGTACAGCCGCTTTAATTTGCGGGATGCAATATCGCAGATAAGGATTGCGATAAAAATTCCCGCAGCTGTGTTGATGACAATAAAAGCCAGGTTATATAAAATAGTATTGCGGGTGATGATCCATGCGTCTTTTGTCACAAACAGATATTCAAAATTTTTCAGCAGTGGGTCTGCCCACTCACTGTTCCAGATTCCGTCCGCAAAATTCACATTTTTAAACGCGGCGATCAATCCCGCCATAGGTATGTAATTATTAATAAACAAATATGCAAGTCCGGGCAGCATCATCAGATAAAGGGGAATCCAGCGTTTCCATTTTTTGAAACAGCCTTTTCCCGTCCGATGGTGACAGACAGCAGTATTCGACATAAGAATTTCCTCCTGTAGTTCAAAGAGGCGCCGCCTTTTTCTGCGGCGCCTCAGTATTAGGTTTCCAGGTGACTGCTGCTTTTAGGCCTACTGTTTTGCCAGCCAGTCGTCCAACTGCTGCTGTTTGGCTTCCATGACTTTGTCAAGTCCCGCAGCCTTTAAATCTGCCAGAAACTGTGGAAGAACCTCATCCGGGTTAACAGAACCGGTATTCAAAGCATCTATATACTGACCCTTCACATTGTCCAAAGCAGCAAGTTCATTAGCCAGGGCGGTTCCGTCATAGGTGAATCCGTAAGCACAGGACTTCTTTGCCTCTTCGTTCAGTTTGGTGACCTGCTCTCCCACATCCAGGGGAAGCCCTTCCCACACATCAGATATATATTGATTGGGGAGCATGAATCCAAAATAAGCGTTATAAGGATCACTGTTTTTATCCATTCCGTCAGGGAATGTCACATGTTTGTCCTCTGTGAGTTTGTAATGCTCCCCTTCAATACCCCAGTTCAGAAGGTTAGCCACTTCCGGATTTCCGTAAATGTAATCCAGCATCCGGAACGCTTTTTCCGGCTGCTCGGAGTTGCGCGCCACTGCCCAGTAGAATCCTGCGGTAAAGCTGCTGGTTGTGAAAGCATCATACAGCGGAACCACTGCCATCTCTGTCTTATAGGCAACAGAAGCCTCATTGGCAATGGCGGGCTGGTAGGTGGAAACCAGGCTGAACGCCTTGCCGTTGCTCATCTGTACTTCAATAGAATCTGTGGTCGTTGCCGCATCTTTTCCTATCCATCCTTTTTGTGCCCAGCGGTACTGGCGGTCCAGGAAGGCTTTGTAAGCGTCACTGGCATACCAGTTTTCCACCACCGGTTTCTCCCCGTAATTAAGCAGTACCCCGTAGCCGTCCCCTAATGGATCACACTGATACCAGTCTGAATCAAATTTC
Source organism: Blautia hominis (assembly GCA_002270465.1). Lineage (GTDB taxonomy): Bacteria > Bacillota > Clostridia > Lachnospirales > Lachnospiraceae > Blautia > Blautia hominis. The sequence continues at coordinate 484,549 of NQOF01000003.1, read as the reverse complement.
TGTCCTTTACCCATAGCCAGCATAGCGGCTTCCGGGTGATTTTTGGCTACCACCTCGTAAATCCCTTCCAGGTCATCAACACTTTTGATATCCTCTTCTTTGAATCCGGCTTCCTCCAGCCAGTCCTTTCTCACCATGATGGATGCCTGACGGTACCAATCACAGACATTTGGAATTCCGTAGACAAATCCATTAATATTGGCTACTTTTGCATTGTCACCCATATTTTCCTTGATATTAGTGCCATACTTGTCTATCATTTCACTCAGATCATACACCGCCTGGGTGGAAACAAAATTAGCTGCCTGATATGATTGTCCCACCATCAGGTCCAGCTTCTCCCCTCCTGACAGCATCAGGCGCTGCTGCTCATTGGCATTTGCCCAGGGTACCAGCATAATATCCAGCTTCATATTGAGGTCCTTCACCGTCAGCTTGTTGATGGCCTCCTCCACTTTCTGTTCATCATCCTGGGTATTTCCTATGAACATCATGGTCACCGTATAAGGTTCCTCCCCGTCCTTCTGTTCATTTCCGGCTGATTCCGTTTTACTTTTCTCCCCTGTATCCGAAGAGCTGCCACATCCGGCAAGCATGGAAACTGCCAGCACGGAAGTCATAAGTCCTGCGATCCATTTCGTTTTCATCTTCATTCTCCTTTTTGTAATTCCAGGCGTCTGCCTGTTTTGTGACTTCATTGTACTTCCGGTCTTCTTTACTTTCAATTATAAAACCGACATCCTTTTATCACAAAACCGTGCTCCTTTTCAAAGCACAAAATTACGTCGTTTTTCTTATAATTTTCCATCGCTTTCGTGATTGAATTCACATTTTCAAACGTGTATAATTAAACATTACTATAAATCCATATAGAATTACAGGCATAAATCCGGGAAGGGTATATATGAAAAAAGAACGTAAGAAAAAAACACATTCCGCATTTGGACGGCACAAACTTCTGCTCTTTATGATCATGGCTGCCACGGCTCTGGAAATCAGTGTCAGTCTGTGGGCTATCCACATGGTCCAAACGCAGACTGCCCAGAGTGCCAGTGTTATGGTACAGAATCGTATGGAACAGGTGGAGAATAACTTTTTCTTACTGAATCAGCATTTGAAGCAGACATTGGTAACACAGGGTCAGGATATGGTTCTGTCTCAAGCGCAAAGCGAAGACAGCCTTGCCAGAATACAGGCACGACAGACCCTTCTTGACAGCATGTTCTATCTCTCAGGTAACTCCGGCAACGAATACTCTCTCTTCTATTATTTTTCAGACAGCAGGGAATTTTTAACCGCTGTACACTCCAGGTATATTGCCTATTCCCAGAGGGAAGAACTTGAAAACGCCATAATACGTCTCCTGGATTCCGGTTACCATCCAAGCAGTGTATCTGATCAGTGGACTCTGCTTCCGGCAGGTGATACTTATTATGCTGTCCGCCTGTACCAGTATCATGATGTGTGGAACGGAAGCTGTATACCCGCCGAAGCCCTCATAAAACCTCTGTTGGATATTTATCCCGAAAGCATCAGCTTTCCTGTATTGTTTACTGAAAACGGAACACTTGCCGCAGGTACTGAAAACCTGTCCCGTGAAAACCTTCCTCCTCAAAAAGCCCTCGCCGGCAGCGGCCCCTTCTGGTACAAAGGAAAACGGTGGCTGGCTGTAGATTCTTCTGTATCGGACACCGGCTTTCAATTAAAGCTGTTTATCAAAGATTACGGACAGTTTGAGCAGGCTGTCTTGTTTCAGACCGGTGTTCTGGTGGTTATTGTTGTACTGTTAAGCACTGTGATACTCACCATGTCCTACACACAGAAAAAAATACTGAAGCCCCTCAGCCAGTTTACGGAAAGATTGAAACGTTATGACCCGGATAAACCCGTGCTGCTGGAAATGAGTTCAGAACTGGAGGAATTATCCACAGCCAGCCGGCAGTTCAATAACCTTACAAAAGAAATTAACCGTCTGCGGATCAATGCCTACGAAAACGAACTGGAACGACAGAAAATACAGATGGACTATATGCAGATGCAGATCAAGCCACACTTTTTCCTGAACAGCCTGAATCTGATCCACTCCATGGCCTGTCATGGAAATTGTCAGGATGTGGTGCGGTTAAGTGAAGTTACTGCCAGCTATCTGAGATATATTTTCCAAAGTGATGTATCTTTCGTAAAACTCAGCCAAGAGTTGGATCATCTTCGGGATTATCTGTCTATTATGGAAATCCGTTACCCGGAGCATTTCCGGTATGAAATTTTTGCAGAGGATGAAGCCCTGTGTCAGGCGGTACCACCTCTTCTACTTCAAACCTTTGTGGAAAATTCCGTAAAATATGGAATCACGTCAGATAAAAAAATGGAAATCAGTATCTCCGCTCTGATCGAATTCACGGAAACATCCGCTCAGGAGGAAATGCTGACCGTATTTATCACAGACAACGGCCCAGGATACCCCGAAGACTGTCTGCGTATATGGAACCAGGGAAAAGACCTGGAAAGAAACGGCAGTTCCCATATTGGAATTGCCAATGCGTCAAAACGTCTGAAGCTGTTTTATCATGGAAATGCCGTAATGAAATTATACAACAGCCCACTGGGAGGCGCTGTTACAGAACTGCATCTCCCCTGTAAGGAGGATAAGAATGAATATACTGCTGGTTGATGATGATATCCTGATGCTGCAGGATCTAAAAGAAATACTGGATTACAGTGCACTTGGATTTGACAAAGTTTATACCGCAGAGAATTCCGCCTCTGCACTGAAAATGATCGCACAGGTTCCTGTGCATATCATTATATGTGATATTGAAATGCCGGGCAGCAGCGGACTGGATTTCATGGAAACACTGCAGAGATCAGGAACAGGCATTCCCTGTATTCTATTGACAAGCTTTGCCCGTTTTGAGTATGCCCGCCGTGCCATAGACTTGAATGTAGTGGAATATCTGTTAAAGCCGGTCTCTGCAGAACCTCTGCAAAATGCTGTAAAGAAAGCAGTGCACCGACTGAAACTATCCCATCAGTTAAGTGATGCCAAGAAGTACCGCCAATATTGGCTGGATGAAGAAAAAAACACAGCGGAATATTTCTGGAGCAAATCTGCCAGAGGTTCTCTGGCTGAAGTTTATTCCCTGCCCCGGAAACTGGGTTACAAAGAAACACAGCTTTTCATACCTGTTCTGATCGAGGCCTTTCAGGATGCAAAGCACAACCAAATAGATGACCCCATGTGGGAATACGCGGTTAAAAATGTAGGTTACGAGATTCTGGAACAGGAACAGTTGCTGCCCCGATGTGTCATTGCTCTGCATCCGGGCCGCTGGCTGGCAGTGGTGAGTATTATAAACGGACCGGAGACTGACATCTCCCCTCTGGAAGAACAGCTTGAAGTCCTGCAGGAAACTGCGGAAAAATTCATGCACATGAAACTCTGCATCAGCGCAGGCAGTGCCGTTACTTATAAGAATATATATCAGGAAATATCCGAACTCGGAAATCTGCTGGACAGCACCATGGACCGAAAAGGCAGAATCCTGCACAAAACCCATACCCTCCCGCGGGGCACCAGTTGTACCCAGTCTGAAATCAGACTCTGGGAAACACTGCTGCAGTCAGCAGACAAAGAAGATTTGAAAAGAAGCCTGTACACATTTCTGCAGTCAAAAGCATCCCTTCTCACACAGGAAAATATGCAGGAAATCCGTCAGGATTTTGCCCAGATGGTCTACAGTTTTTTAAAACAGAAGGAGATCCAGGCCCATCGGCTTTTCGGTGACAGAGACAGTGACCAGATGTATCAAAACGCAGTCAGAAGTATTGATCATATGTACGCTTACTGCAGCTATCTGATCGAACGCGCACTCTGCTATGCCAATATCACAGATAACTCAAAAAGTGCTGTAGATATCATTCGGAATTATCTGGATACCCACTATGCGGAAGATATCCAGCGGAATGATTTATCAGATCTTGTATTCATCAGCCCTGATCACCTGTCCAGGCTGTTTAAAAAAGAAACAGGGATGTCACTCATGCAGTATATGACAAAAAAACGCATCTCTGCAGCATGCAGTCTTCTGGCAGAAAGCCGTATGCCTGTCAATAAAGTAGCAATTCAGGTTGGGTATGGGAATTTTGCATATTTTTCTAAGATTTTCAGGGAGATCACTGGTAAGTCACCAATGAATTACAGGAAACAAGCGCAAGAAAAGAATCTATAAACAGAACTTCTTTCTTCCCTCTGCATACTATACAATAGATTCTCCCGTCCGGGATTTCCCGGCCTGAAATGGAGGAAAAAATGTCTCTTACTCCGCTCTTTACCCTGTCTCCCGACGAGTCAGGGATCGTTAAAACAATTCAGACAGACAACGCCAGTACGGCGCAGCAGCAGACCATCAAACGCCTTATGGATTTGGGGTTGATCGAAAATACCAAAGTTACCTGTGTTGGAGTGAGCGCCTTTGGAAGTCCCAGAGCTTTTCTGATCCGGGGAGCTGTCCTGGCCTTGAGAAAAGAAGAGGCTTCTCTGATCCTTGTTGAAAAGATCAAAGACAAAAGCGTGCTGTAACATGCTTGAGTTGATATGAATTAAGAGGTGATTAGTTCTGAAAAAAGAAATGAAAAAGGAGTTTCCACTCCGTAATATAGCATTGATCGGCAATCCCAATGTAGGCAAGAGCACTGTATTCAACGCACTCACAGGCATGCATCAGCATACCGGAAACTGGTGCGGCAAGACAGTGGAATGTGCTGCCGGGAACCGCGTCTTTCACGGAAAAGAATATCGTTTTGTAGACTTGCCCGGGTGTTATTCTCTCTCCTGCCGCTCCAGTGAGGAGGAGATTTCCAGGGATTATATACTGCAGAGTCATCCGGATGTGGTGGTCGCTGTCTGCGACGCCACCTGTCTGGAAAGGAACCTCAATCTTGTTCTCCAGATTTGTGCCGTGACACCACATGTGCTGCTGTGCGTAAATCTCATGGACGAGGCCAGGAAAAAGCACATCCGGATAGATTTTCAGCGTCTTCATAAGGAGCTGAAGATTCCTGTGATCGGCATAGCTGCCAGGAGCAGAAAGGGCCTTGAACGCATATTCGGCGGGATTGAAGACGCCCTGTCCAACAAAAAAGCCGTCACCCCAATTCCTGATATTTACTGTCAGAATGCGGAAATGTGCTGTGCATCCGCGGAATACTGCGGCACCTATGTCCAGCAGGCAGCAGGTATCTGCAAAGCCTGCGTCACTTTGGAAAATCCCGATTATGCCAGAAAAGACAGGAAACTGGACAGGGTTTTCACCAGTAAATGTACTGGTTTTCCCATTATGCTGCTTTTCCTTCTCTGCATTTTCTGGATCACCATTGTGGGGGCCAATGTCCCGTCTGATCTGCTGAACAAAGGGCTGTTCTGGCTGGAACCGCATTTTTACCGTGGGCTTATTACGCTTGGCCTTCCCGAAATTTTCTGCCAGGTTCTGATTTACGGAGTATACCGGGTTGCTGCCTGGGTTGTAAGTGTCATGCTTCCCCCCATGGCCATTTTCTTTCCGCTTTTTACTCTGCTGGAGGATTACGGATACCTTCCCCGTGTAGCCTTTAACCTGGACCATTGTTTTCAGAAATGCCGTGCCTGCGGGAAACAGGCGCTTACCATGTGGGTGGTTGGTATCTGTATGCTATTTCCGCTGTAAAACCCCTTATTTTTATACAATCATGTACAGTTTTGCACAATATACTACAAAAAGCGCTCTAAAACCGTAACAATCTCAAGTACAGTATCACATGGTATAGGTCCTGCTCAATGGTGCATGATTGAAACGAAAATAGATTTTCACTTCCTGTTTCTTTATCTTTGTGTTATCTTTTTTTTCATATTTTCCCTGGGTAATCTCAATATGATCAACCAACCGGTACAACAGGTCTTCGGTAAGTTCGGTGGGCTCTGCAATATCATTCAGTAATTTTTTTAATTTACTGATTGGATTTTCCTGCTCTCTGCTTTTATCCTGATTGTTTAGAGCCTCCAGTCTTTCCGAAATCTCTTCACTTTCAGACTCATATTTCCGAAGCATCTTTTTCAGTCTGTCTGCGTTAATAATCTCTGCAACATAATCCTCATATAATTTCTCAATTAATATATCCAGTTCGCGGCTGCGTTTCTTCAAAGAGGCAGTTTCTTTTCCTTTATCTGTGAAGGAAACTTGCTTTTTCATACGGTTCTGTACCTTTTCCAGTATGTCTTTTTCGTCCTGCTGTGACACCCGAACAAGCTCCTGAATACTGGTAAGGACAATACTGCACAAGGTATCATAATCAATAAAATGATTGCTGCATTCTTTGCTCCCATATAGCTTATATCCGCCACAGGCAAGATTAGCAACTGCACCTTTTTTACGTGTGCCGACTGCAGACATATTTCTTCCACAGTCCGCGCATTTTGCCATACCGGTAAAGATATTGTGGAATTTTCCCTTTTGGCAGCAGGTCCGCAGTTTACTCCTCCGTGCAGCCAATTCAAATAAGTCGCGGCTGACTAATGGGTCATGGGTGTTTTTCACTATATACCAGTCCTCTTTGGAGTTTGCTATTGTCATATCACTTTTGAATGAAACTTTTGTGGTTTTCCCCTGAGCCATATCCCCTACATAGACAACGTTTCTCAGCATTTTTATTATGGTAGAAGAGGTCCATTCCTGCCGTTTCGAGAAATTTTCTATGTTCAGATCAGGATTCCGGAGACAACGATATTGTGCCGGTGTTAATACCTTTCGTCTGTTTAAATCCCTTGCTATCTGTACCGGCAGTTCCCCGTTTCCCGCTTTTTGGAAGATTTCTCTCACGATCTCACCGGACACGTCATCTATGATCAAATGGTGCTTATCCTCCGGGTCCCGCTGATATCCATAAGGAGCATATGCCCCTATATAGGCCCCCTCTTTCATGTGGGTCAAGAATGATGAACGGATCTTTTTGCTGATGTCTCTGGCATACATCTCATTGATAATATTCTTAAAAGGAGCAATATCCGTATAGGGACTCTCAGAATCATACCCGTCATTAATTGCAATATATCTCACCTTTTTTGCCGGAAAATATATCTCCGTATACTGACCGGCAAGAATATAATCACGGCCAAGTCTGGATAGATCTTTCGTAATGACCATATTGACCTTTTTATCCTCAATATCCCGAATCATCCGTTTGAATCCCGGTCTCTCAAAGGTCGTACCGGAAACACCGTCATCTATATATTCATCATAGACTAAATACCGATTTTCCTGTGCATAAGCCCTGAGCATCTTTCTCTGGTTTGTAATGCTTGAACTTTCGCTGTCTCCATCATCATCCCTGGAAAGACGCATATAAAGTGCTGCTGAATAATATTTGGAATCAGGTAGCCTTTTGCCTTCCATATATTCTCCTTTCCAAAATCAGACTACCTGCAGTGGCTATATTTTATTATAATCTGTTCTAACATAGCCATCAAATGTACAAATTTTTTCCAGCAGTATTTCTATCAGCAGTTCTTTCAAAGCCTGCTTTCCTGAAAACCTCAATTCAACCTGATAAACTTCTTTTTTCTCCGCCACAAAATTCACCCTCTTACCTATCAGCCAAAAACAAATACAGCTCACTTGATAAAATTTATGATGTTCTGCTTGTACAGTATGATAGCTTCCCTTGCTTACGAAACCCGGATTCCAATACTGACGGTCAATGCCTTGTCTACTTTTTTCTGAATCGCAGGCGTGATCTTCCCAAGATATTTTTGCAGTCTGTGCTTGTCAATTGTACGGATTTGTTCGAGTAATATTGTGGAATCATGTTTCGGGTATGGCAGTCCGTGTACAAATACATGGGTGGGCTGCCTTGCTTTTTTGCTGCCGGTGATGGCCGCTACAATTACTGTTGGACTGCACTTGTTCCCCTTATCATTCTGAATGATCAATACAGGCCGTGTACCTCCCTGCTCTGACCCTGTTACAGGATTCAGATCCGCATAGAAGATATCTCCGCGCCTGAATTTTTCCATAGAATGTTCCTCCTCCCTGTTTTTTTATGTATTAACAGCTTAATTTGTCCCCGACTTTCCAAGCTGTCATCGGATCACTCCAAGTAAAACATCAAACGGCTGGCTGCGAATCAGCTCCACGAGTATTTTTACCCCGGCCAGGTTCTCCGGCCGCCGCCCTCATTGCCGGGGACGCTCTTAACGCTCGGGCTATGACTGGACGGGAGTATCATTATCCCCATTGCCGGTCCTCGCCTTGTCAGGAGCAGCCTGACTTTATCTGTCTGCCGGGAACCGCTCTCTGCCAAAAAAGATATTTGACAGGTCTTCGCGTGGTTACAGAAGGGCTCACATTTGTTTAAAAACAATGGGAATGTGTTTGATGAATGAGTATTTGATTTTCAAGGTTCAAACCTATTTTCTTTTGTGCAATCATTTTTATGTTTTAGAATACTCTGCAGTTGTACAATTTAAAAATAGGTAAGAGAATTTTCCTCTCTTACCTATTTCCACACTTCTAAGTCAAAAACGAAGCCTAATTTTTTATTTTTAACATTTTTTCTCGTTTCTTGATTTCGCATATTCTAAGTTTATTCTCTGATGCCCCCTTCGCAGCAATCAATACTCCATGATAAATACTGTATTCGATTTCATCTATACGCACATTCACAAGATTTCACGCCGCCACTTTTCCTGATAATGATACATATCAGTAAAGTTGACAATCTCTCCGATTCTCAGTGTAGCTACAGATACCTCTGGATCGGCAGCTATAGTGGTGAGCTGCTCTGCCGGGTCATCCCATGCATGTCTGGATAGAACAAAGCCGGCCCAATGGACAGGGATCAACCCTTGATCCGTTATATTCCTGATCTCTTCCATTCCTGCCCTATACTCAAAAATGTTCGATCAGCAGCCCTGAAACAAAAGAAAAAAGGACGATATACACGAAGTACAGAACAAAATGACGCAAGCTCATCACTATTTTTAAAGCCCCTACATTCGTAATCTTTGTAGCCGGCCCCGTTATCATGAACGCCGCTGCTGCACCCATGCTCATCCCGGAATCCAGCCACTGCTGCAGAAGAGGGATTGTCCCTCCTCCGCATGCATATAGTGGAACCCCTATGGCAGCCGCCATCAGAATGCCGAATCCTTTTTCTTCCTGAAACAGACTTTTAAAAATATCTGCCGGAACATAACGCTGAAACAGTGCGGACAGAAGTATCCCCAGCAGAAAATACCTGCCGGTCACTTTGATATTCCTGCCTATATTTTTAAGCAGCCTGGTAAAAAGGTTCGGGTCCGTATCCCGCCCGGCAGCCGGTTTAAATTCCGTAAACTTAAAATACCCTGTGCCATGAAAGAAATAACGGACACAGATTCCTGCACCAACACCACATAAAAAGCAGGATACAAAACGTATCACAAGTGCTTTGGTTCCCAGAGCACCGCTGTATATCAACAGTTGGGGATTTAGGAGGATAGAACTCGTCATGAAAGCCGCCAGCATATCATCTTTTAACCCTTTTTGTGAAAAAGAGGCAGTAATGGGGATCGTGCCATACATGCAGAGAGGTGAAGCAATCCCCAGCAGGCTGGCCGGGATAAGCCCAAGAACCCCCAGCCTTTTCTCTGAAATCCCGGAGAATGCAGAATGGATTTTATCTTTGGCAAAGACTGAGATGAAAGAACCGAGAACTATGCCAAGCACCCAGTAACCGAAGATTTGTTCCAACTGAACGCTGAAATAATACCACAGATATATAAATTCTCTTCTTATCATTTCTATAAGCCATCACCTCTTAAGCTTCTATAAAATAGGGTGTTTTCTTATTCATCAATAGAAATAAGCTGATACTGGCGGCTTCCCAGCCCCATATCCTCTGCATGCTCCAAGGTATGGAGACCGTTTCTGGGCTCAATACGCTCTATGAGGGAGCTTCCGTCTTCTGCTCCGTAAACCAAGTCCACGCAGACCTGATCCAGTGCAACCGGATCAAAGGATGCAAGAATCCCGATGTCATGCATATCAGGTTCTGCCGGATTCCCGTCACAGTCACAGTCTACAGACAGCCGATTCATCACGTTTATATAGAGGATATTTCCACCCAAATAATCTGCAACTGATTTTCCCGCTTCTGCCATAGATTCTAAAAAGGCATCCTGTTCTCCGCCCCAGATACTGCCACCCGTACCTCCGCTGTGAATATGCTCTTTCCCTTCCGCCGAAGCGATTCCAATGGAAATGTTTTTAATTGCACCACCATATCCTGCCATGCTATGCCCTTTAAAATGAGACAGAATCACATAGTAGTCGTAATTGGCAAAGTTCGCTCCCACATAATTTTCCGTCAGATTGCTTCCACCGGTTACAGGCAGTATCATAGAGCCATCTTCATCCATAATATCCACATCCGCGATCTCCGTATATCCATGGTCTTCTGCCACCTGATAATGCATAGCTGTATTTGCCCGGGAGCCGCCATAGGCTGTATTGCATTCCACAATGGAGGCATTCAGAGACTGTACCAAATCAGCGATCAGGTCTGTCCTGAGATAATTGCTGCCCGGCTCGCCGGTGGATAATTTAACCGCAACCTTTCCCTCCGGGGATGCCTGAAGTGCCTGATAAACGCCCATTAACCCGTCAGGGCTGATGGCGGCAGTCATATATACAGCCGGAGTCGTGATATCAGCTTCCTTTCCGGTTGTGTTACGCTCTGTCTCTGTATTCCCATCCTGTGGGGATTGTTGCCGGGCTTTTTGATCGTCAGGTTCTCCGTGCTCCGTCTCCTGTTCTTTTTTCCCTAAGTTTTGCTCCTGCCCCGTGCGGCCACAGCCTGACAGGCTGCTGATTCCCAAATAGGTCAAAAATATCAGTGCAAAAATCCCTTTTCTCATTTTCCTCTGCCTCCTTTTTTAGAACTGCTTCTCTGCCAAACTCTCATAAGCAGCCACACTCTCTTTCAGACGTTTCAGTCCATCTTCCACCTGCTGTCTCGGGCAGGCAAGGTTCATGCGGAGAAATCCCTCCCCATTTCTGTATTCATTTCCGTCAGAAAGATAAAGGCCGCTGTGACTGCGGATAAAATGGCAGAATTGGGTTGAACTCCCGCTCATGTTCCGGCAGTCAAGCCAAAGCAGATAGGTCGCCCTGGCAGAAACCGGGGAAATGCCTTTTATTTCTTTTTTGATATATTCCTCTGCGAAGGCTCTGTTTTCCCACAGATAGTTACGCAGGGAATCCAGCCACTCTCCGCCGCAGGTAAATGCAGCAATCGGCGCAATGGCAGCAAATACGTTTGGTTCTGCCACCTCGTCCGTGTTAAGCCCACGGCTGACCTTATGTCTTAAATGATCGTCCGGGACGATGACCGCGGCTGTCTGAAGACCAGCCAGATTAAATGCCTTTGTGGGTGCCACGCAGGTAATACTGTTTGTGCGACAGTTTTCAGATACCGAAGCAAACGGTGTGTACTCCCATCCCGGTTCCGTTATGTCGCAGTGGATTTCATCAGAAAGCACCAACACATGATGTTTGCTGCATAAGTCTCCAATCCTTTCCAATGTTTCCCTTTCCCATATCTTCCCCACGGGGTTGTGGGGATTGCATAAAATAAAAAGGGTCGTCTGGGGATCGGAAAGTTTCTCTTCCAGATCGTCAAGATCGATCCGATACCGGCTCCCATCATACTTGAGTCTGCTTTCCAGCACATTTCTTCCATTATTTAGAATAGAATTAAAAAATATATTATAAACCGGAGTCAATACTACAACATTCTCCCCGACGGTCGTAACTTTCCGGACAATGCTGGAAATGGCGGGCACCACACCTGTACAGAAAACCAGCCATTCTTTCCGGATCTCAAAATCGTGCCGCTTTTTCCACCATGTCTGATAGGCCTGATACCATTCATCCGTCACTACGGTATATCCAAATACTCCCTGTGTTGCCCTCTCGGTAATTTTTTCTATAATTCCAGGTGCTGTCCTAAAATCCATGTCAGCCACCCACATGGGCAGTTCCCCTTTTGCCACATCCCATTTCATAGAACCTGTATTTCTGCGGTCCACGCTTTCATCAAACTGAAAATCCATTGTCTCCCCTCCTATTCTCCTGCTTTAAAAGTAACTCCTACCGTACCACCTGAGAGTTCATTGACAAAAGCATCCTCGTCTTCGATGTGACCGATTCTTGTATAGCTGTAGGAAGTGTTGAAATCATCGTAGAACAGAACAAGACAGTCGGAGCCAAACAGCATAATATCTCCTGTCCGTATGCTGCCCACATTTTCGGGATTCGTCGGAAGACTCTGGTCCAGATAATTAAATTTTTCATTTCCATGCAGTTCCTCCATGTCAAGTGTCATGGGAAGTCGCTCCATAAGTGCATGCGTCGTTTCATTGTCATATAGTGTGGCCGGGAACCGCTTCCCGTCTATCTCGATCACTAATTCCTGCATTTGTGTACCTCCTGTTTCCTCCTTGCTGCCTTCGTTTTCTTCTGTGGATGGCTTTCCCTTTTCTCAGGGCTGTCCTCAGGCGTTTCCTGCATATCCTCTTCTTCACTCTCGTCTGTGTTTTCTATGCTCTGCGGACTTTCCTCCGTTAGTGAGAGTACTGACGTAATAAACTCCAAACGAATTGAGTATGCTCAATGCTGCCAACTGCGTATAGTTTTTGGTAAACTTCATGGGATATATCTCTAGTCTATAAAATTTCCCACCAGCACCACCGCACCGAAAATACTTAGGACCGTCCCAAATACACGGTTCATGATTGGAAAACGATTACTTTTCGCTTTTTTCTTCAGCACTGTGACTATGCCGGACAGCAACCCCCACCAAAAATATGTTCCGATAAATACGCCGCATACCAGACATATCCCGTGTTTTAGGCCGGTCTGACCCTGGATGCCAAACCAGGAAAAGGCAAACAGAAACATAAGAATGGCGGCCGGATTTGTGATTCCCACGGCAAAGGAGGTGACAAACATCCGAATGCCTCCAGCCCCGTCCGATGGGTTTTTCTGCCCGCCGTTTTTTACCTGAAACATACGGATACCCATTCCCAGTATCAGGAAACCTCCGGCAAGATTTATGATGTTCTGATACTGGAGCAGAAAGTCGGATATCAGGGTCAGTCCGAAAGCACCGATACAGGCGTAAAGACAATCTGCCACAGAGGAACCAAGACCCGTTAACAATCCTGCTTTCATGCCGTAGTTCAGGGTTCTTTGTGCGGTCATGGCCCCAACCGCTCCGGCCGGCATGCCAAAGAGAAGACCGATAAGAATCCCTTTTAAAATAAAACTGCCCATCTGCCGTTCTCCTTCCTTGTCCTGTTGTATATTCATCGGACAAACAATTATCTTAGTTATCTTCTACAATTTCTATCCGGATCTCTCCGGACAGGGTTTCAATCCGGTCTGCACCTGACACTGCTTCTCCAAGTTCATACAGACCGCTGGCGCCTCCACACTCACCATAGAAAAGAACGACATTGCCCCAGGGCGCATAGTATGCAAGCGTTCCGGCCGGACCTTCGGCCAGCGGAGTACCGCTGGTATCCAGTTCAGCCGGAGGATAAAATATTTTTTCATTATCGCTGTAGTCCTCTATCTGAATAGAAAGAGGCAGTTGTTCATACAGTGTGTTTGCGGCTGTGCTGTCATTTAACCGGAATACGATATTCTGTCCGTCTTTGCCATTCACCCGGATCTGTCGTTCGTCGGCATGGTTTTCCTTTGGTTCAGAATTTATTTCCTCCGATTCCGGCGTCTGGGTTTCAGAAATAGATTCTATCGTTGGCTCTGTCTGAGCGGAATCTGTGTTATCAGATACATGCTCGGAATTGCTGCCGCAGGCGGAAAGCGAGAGCAGCAGCATTCCGCCCAAAAGAAAGGACACTATTTTTTTCATGGCAAAACACCTCCTGTAAAGTCTGTAATCCCCATATGTATTCTTTCTGTGTTTATCCTGTTGTCACTGTAATTATCCCGCCATTTGTTCTGCAGTTTTACTCATGCGGCAGGTAATGACTGTCTGATCAGGGTCCACCTTATCTTTGTCTATGATCAGTTCTTCTATATGATCTGCCTTAATAATCCCGCCTGACGGATTCATAACACTGTCAATCTTCCCGTCGATTTCCACATCCACAGTGGAATACTCGAAAGCCAACGTGGTATTCAGCAGACGGCAGTTTTTCATGACAAGGTTTTCAATATAACACATGCCCTGCAGGCTCTCTATGGTACAATTGATCAGGGTCAGATTTTTGGCATTCCAGCCGAGATATTCCCCGGATATGAAGGAATCATATACCGTAACGTTCTCACTGTTCCAGAAAGCATCCTTGGAGAGCAGCTTTGCACGGTGGATCTCCATATTCTTCACCCCGTCAAAGGAATAATTTCCAACCAACTCGAAATCATAAATCTTCATGTTCTGACTGTTCATGGCAAAGTAGTCACCCTTTGCGCTAACCTGCTCCATGGTTACCCCGTCACAGTTCCATAAAGTCTCAGCTGCGTTAGGGAAATGCACATTCTGAAGTGTCACTCCATGACAACGGCGGAAATTCTTTGGCGCCTCAACGATTGAATTTTTCACCGTGATATTGTCGGTATACCAAACTCCCGCACGGCCCATCTCAAACCATGTACAGTCTTCAGCCAAAATATTCTTCGCATACCAGAGCGGATATTTCCATTTAAACATACTTCCATAAAGTTCAATAGTATCGCTTTCCTTAAGCGGTGATTCCCCGTCCGTAAATATGGTATTAAATATTTTTAAATTCCGGCCTTTGAAAAGCGGACGTTCTCCTGTTAAATACTCTTGTCTGATTTCTTTCATTTCCTGCATTTTTATTCTCCTTTTTATTTGCAATATGATTTATTTTATTTTTCTGCATTATTTTTTCCATTCTTCTTAATGCCCTGCCCCCAACTCAGTCAATGCCCATCCCTGCCCTCCTTTCTCATATTCCAATTCCTATTATGGCTGGGCGATCTGTACGATCTTGTTTCCCCATCCCTCTAACACCGGGTTTTCCTCTACTGCCGTCACAAACTCGTCTGTTGCATCAAACGTTCCTATTTTGGTATATTCCCCGGTAATCTCTGCATCGTGGTAAAAAAGTACGATACGGTTGGGGTCGGAGTAATATACCTCTCCTGCTTTTTCAGAAGTCACCGTTTCCGGATTGGAAGGAATGTCGTATCTGCTGGAGACATCGTAATACTGCATGACATCATAATCAGCATCGTCATCCCGCTCATAGATCGGAAGCCTCCAGTCCGATGTTCCCACATAGCGGGCGATTGCCTCCGCTGTCTCATTCTCTTCCAGCCGCATCATGAACGGTTCTCCGTCGTCCCCAAACCGAACCTCCAGTTCTGATACCCCGCTTACTGCCTGATCGTCTGCCGAATCGTCAGCTTCCGTGCCGGACTCTGTTCCTGCGTTTGAACTTGTACCTGCATTTGCAGCACTCTGACCATTACTCCCGGTATCCCGGACTTCTTCATCCTGCCCGCAGCCTCCAAGAACTGCAGCGGATAACATGATTCCAACTGCCATTGCTATCGTTTTTTTTACTGTTTTATTCTTCATGATCTATACTTATTGAACTGCCAATGTTCAATAAGGTCTCCTTTCTGCGCATTTTGCGCTCCATGAAACAGTTTGCAAATCCCGCTTGACCTGTTCGAGAGGGATAGTATCTGTTTCTCTAATCTGCTGTCAATACTGTCATATCCGACTTTTTGATCCTGCCTGCCGCCAGGTAAGAGCATCCAAGAAATAAGAGGATAACGATCAAACCCGGTATGATCATCTTAAAAACTGAAGGGTGCGAAGCAAAATTACTGATTCCCGCAAGCCGCATCACTGCGGAAACAAACGGGTCTGTAAGGATTGCTGCCAATAAGGTCCCCACTGCCGCTCCAATGGATGACACAATCCCAAACCGCAGTGCAAATGTGACTCGCAGCATTCCGGTAGAACATCCAATGGATTTATAGATGCCCATATCTTTCTGCTCTGCCGCCAGGATCTTGCTTCCGGTCATGAGCGTCACAATGAAGACAAATACTGCGATCATCCCATACATAAATACCAGAAGCCCCCGCATAGCCGAGATGATCCCGAAAAGCCCCGGCCAGGAGTTCTCATGGGCATGCACATCACCGCCGTAAGCCTGCGTCAGCCCCTTCGTAACTGCCGACCTTTGTGATGTGTCTGCAAGAAAATAATGATGGCACCAAAGCTGGGGGGAATCCTGCCCGATGGAAAGATATCCTTCCCGGTTCATGCCGATGTTAGCTCCCATGTCATTCGCACAGTGATAGATTCCGGAAACCGTAAATTCCCCGCTTCCCGCATCACCACGGATCGTCACCTTCCCGCCAATGGATACCCCCAGATCGGAGGCGGCTGTCTCTGTCAGTACCACCTCATCTGCCCTTCTGCTGGTCTTTCCCTGACTGATATGGAAACGTTCCGGCTCGGTGATCACATTTGCGGTATAATTCGTACCATTTACGGATACGCTTGGCATAGCAAGAAGATAGCTGTCCGTAATTTCAGTGAAAGAGCGTACCATATTCTCCATCTCCTCCGGGTCAAGTTCGCCCAGAGCCTGCACGCCAATGTCCAGATCCGCCGGGTTAAAAGCATCCATCATCCCCTTCCCCTCCGGCCCCAGCCAGCCATTCATCCGCCCGGCCAGAGAAGCAAAAAACACAAGCAGTACGGCAATCAGGCAGGCGCTCACATACCGCTTTTTTCCTGACAGAAGCTGACGCAGGGCTAACCGGAAGGGAAGCCCTTCTGCTTTCATCCGGAATGTCTTTCCCGGCTTCCACTTTATTTCTGTTATTTCACCCCGAATGGCCTTCATGGGTGTGACAGAGATGATCTTTCTCAGTTTCAGGATTGTAAATCCTATAAGCAGAAGCAGGATTACTGCAAAAGCTGCCAGACATGGCAGTACCGGTAAATCTGCAGTCAGAAGGACGCCGGTTGTGGTAAGTGTCATCCTTCCTGCCACCTTGGCTGCCGGAAATGCTGCCAGGATCCCGGGTAAAATTCCCACAAGCATAATCGTCAGATACTGTACAAGCTGCAGCCGGATCAGCCGGCCTCCCGTCATCCCAACGGTTTTTAGTATTCCGAGATTCTTATATTCCTGTTCGATCACACCGGTAATACTATGCCCCAGAACCACCATGGCCGCAATCAGGAGAATCAGGGCAAACGCTGTCAAAAGACCACAGAATGCATTCTGAAGGATCCCCATGAAACCTTCGATGGCATCCGCACTGTGAATGGATTCCGTATACCGGGAAATCGGGGTGTTTTCATTGAGGAGCCGGCTGATGTCAGATATACTGGCATTGCTTTCGTCCTCGGTAAAAATATGGATCATCGCACCGTCTCTGGCCAGGCTGTCCATGCCATTTTCTGCAATGCTCTGAAGGATTTCTGTATAATCTGTCTCTGCAATCAAAAACCCTTTCATCCCGATCATGGAACTTCCCATGAAGGGGTCCTCATAATATCCTGCAACCGTAAAGCTTACGTTTTGTCCGCCTCTTGCAATGGAAAATGTGATGCTGTCTCCAATCTGCAGGTCCATAATGGAAACCATAGAAGGCGATACATAGACCGTTCCCGCCGCGACCTCATTTGGAGCCTCCCTGTAGCCGGAGAAATCATCCCGAAAGAAACGATATGTTTTTTCCCCGGTGGTCCACGGGATCAACTGTCCTTCACTGTCTGATTCCACACCGTTTGCCTCATAATCAGAAAAGATCAGGTTCTGTACTTCCGTCCTTTCGATCCCTTCCTGTGTCTTTATACTGCCTGTCAGCAGTTCCATGTCCGGCACGCCGGCCACCCATGCGGTCAGGTTTCCAAACCCTGCTCTTTGCATCTCCTGACGGATATAACTGCCACCTCCAAGATATATGGTGAGGACGGTGGACAAGGAGAGTGAAACCAAAAACAGCAGAACGGCAATTCCCAGAAGGCTGCCTTTATGCTTTCTGATTCCGGCCCTGTATAAGATTCTGTTTTCCATATTCCCCCTCCTACCATTGTAATTCCGAGAGCCATTGGCTGACTCTGCTTTCCCTGTGTCTGTCCTCCGCTCCCTTGTAGGCAGGCAGTTCCAGTTCGTCCAGGATTTTTCCATCCTCCAGATACAAAATCCGGTTCCCTCTGACCGCTGCCCTCAAATCGTGGGTTACCATCAGGATGCTCTGTCCGGATTGGTTTAATCCTGTAAGCAAATCTAAAACCTCCCCGGAATGTGATCTGTTTAGGGCACCCGTAGGTTCATCCGCGAACAACAGACCCGGGGTCCCAATCATAGCTCTTGCGATCGCTGCCCGCTGTGCCTCACCGCCGGATACCTGAGCGGGAAGACGGTCCTCCGCTTTTTCCACTCCCATCCGGGTGAGCAAAGTCCGTGCCCGTTTCTGTATCTCCCCGCTACTGCCCTTTTTGCTCAAAAAACCTGCCACCGCCACATTTTCAAAGAGTGTCAGGCTGCTGACCAGATGGGTCTGCTGGAATACAAAGCCAAATTCTTCTGCCCGAAGCTTTGCCATCTGCTTCTCCTTCATACGGGCGAGTTCCTTATCCTTATATGTGACGGTTCCTTCCGTCACTGTATCCATTCGGCTTAAGGCATATAAAAGAGTAGATTTTCCTGCCCCGGAGGAACCCATGATGATGGTGAAGTCCTTTTCATAAATATCCACATCCACCCGGTCTAACACTTTATTTTTTACCTGTCCCTGTGCAAATACTTTGCTCAGCCGCCTACCCCGCAATAACGCTTTTTTCATCCTGCCAAGTCTCTCCTTTCTGAAGGATCAGGGGCTTTTTGCCTGTCCTTGGGTCCGGAAGGATCTCATCCACAAAAACCACATAGAACTGTACATAGTCTAAATTCTTTTCTAAAAGGATCTGTCTCATCTGTTCAAGCATTTCTGTGCGGATCGCTTCTTTGGAGACAGAGCCAGAAATTTCCGCATACATCTCAAATGCGTCCTTCCCTGCCTGCCGGAACTGGTAGTCTAAAAGTCCTTCCATGCAAAAACCTTCAATCGCAAGCGGATGCAAAAACTCCTTGTTCCCGGAACCGTCTTCAAACCAGAGGATATCTTCATTTCTCCCCAGCAGACCAACGGCTCTTGTAAATGGATACGGGCTGCCCTCTTCTGCCGCCTTCAGAACCAGGCTGTCGGAAATTCGGTAACGGATCAATGGCTGCGCAAAATTATACAGGCAGGTTAGATACATCACGCCGCTTTCCACTTCAATAAAATTCATATCATCAAATAGGAGCATGCCGTCCTCTGCATTCATTTCCACGCCTAGTGTAAGGGATTCACTGGCTCCATAGAAATTGACTACTTCTGCCCGGAAGCTTTTCTCCAGATAATTCCTAAGGCTTGCTCCAAGAGGCTCCCCGCAGGAAATGACCCGTACTGCATTTACCTCCACGTTTCCTTTTTCTACAAGCTCTGCCAATATTTTGATTGCTGAAGGGTAACCAATTATAATGTTAGGTTGAAATGCTTTTATCTGCCGGACCCATTCGTTCAGCGGCGTTTTGATATCCAGATACATCTGTTTCGCCCCTACGCCGTCGATTCCATCCCCCACTGCCATCGCGCCTCCATAGCGGCCGTTGGTCGCTGCAATATAAACAATTCTGGGGCGTTTTGCCAGGAGAGACAGGATCCGGGGCATAGACATGTTCCAGAGCGCGGCCCGTATCATGCCTAACAGCATACTGTTCCATGCTGCCTCGTCATATACAAAATAACCGGGCTTTCCGGTACTTCCGGAGGAATGTACCACATGGTACTTCCCTTTGTATGGCTTGCGGTCTGCCGATACTACTGCATCGAATTCACGAAGCTCCCTCAAACATAAATCCTGCGGTACTACCAATTCGTCAAAATGCTCCAAAAAAACTTTCTTATCTATGGTTGGAAAACAGGAAAGAGGCAGATCATCCAATTGCTCCTCTGTGATACCGGCTGCTTCAAAGGTCCTTTTATAATAGGCGGAGTTTTCCCATGCATAGTGCAGCATCGTCCGGAGTTTCTTCTCCTGCAGAACACGCATCCGTTTTGCATTCAGCTTTGCCTGCCTCTTTAAGCGGTATAGATCCAACAGTGTTTTTACATAGTTCATCACGTTCCTCCTTTATTCCACCGATATGGTATACCCCTGATCGTAATTTTCCCTATGATAATAGGTCAGTTCCTTTGTTTCCTGATTCATGACAATACTCCACTCCGTTGATTCAAACTCACCGAAGTTCTCTTTGCTCACGCTATTAAGCGCATCCCTGACCTCTGCTTCTGTCATGGTTTCCTGTTCTAGTGTTTCACTCAAAATGTCATACCGGGTATGGGACTGGGCAGTTCCAATGCCGTATTTCTCACCCTCTGCCAGAAAGAAGTTTGTAACAACCGGGGTTTCTATCACCACCATCTCATTGTCTACATATTCTACAGCAACGCTGTTGCCCTCCGCATCAGATAGTGCCAGATGTATCATCATCCCCATGGAGGCATGGAAATCATACTGAGAAAGGAGATCTATGGCATCTTCCACATTTGCTGCCCGATCAAGAAGCAGGCGAATGGCTGTTGTGGTTGTAATATCCGGTTTATCCGTATCCTGCTCTATAGTCTGGTCATCCTCGATCATGTTGACGGACACTGCAAACCCCTCTTCATTCATGCCGTCTAAAGGTGCATATAGTCCAATGATGGCCTGCGCAGTATCGGGCAGACTTGAAATATCCAATCCACCGGCCTGTATGAAGTCCGTATTGACTGTGGAAACAGAGGCATATCCTTCTTCCGGTCTGGAGCTTACGATCAACCCATTGCAGGTATTCCAGTCAAAGTTTCTTCCAAAGAGGTTTCCCCCTTCTGAATTTTTTACAGACAGGGTGCTGCATCCGAATGGGTTTTGACCCATGAGCAGTCCCGGTATATCAGACAGAAGTGCACTGCTTAAATACTCTACAACTTCATCATCAGAAGACGCACCTCCCTGCCCTAAAAACTCATCAAATCCATAATTGCCTTCAAAGCGAACTACCGACAGCCCTTCTTCCAGTACCTGGATCTTTGTGTCCGGCTCAATGTGATTCTTTCCCATGTTTTCTCCTCTTGCGTTTTCGGACTGTACGGTACTCTCAGATGTCTTTACATTCTGTCCGCATCCGGTAAGCGCGCCAATTGCCAGTGACATCAGGAATGCCATGTATATTTTTCTCTTCATTTCCTGTACTTCCTTTCCTCATCTGATCAAAGCAGATACCCACAAACGATACCGCTGTCTGCAGCTGACTTTACAGCAGCCTCGCTGCTTTCAAGTTATACTGTAATATCTGCGGATAACATGGCGCTAACAAAAAGATAAACAATTTCTAAACTGATCCTTTCACATTCCTTAACTGCTTTTATCATATCATTGGCTATATAGAATAACAAATATTTATAAATAATGCATTTGCATAGTTTTTCCATATATATATTTATGGAATCATCTTATAAACAGAGCATCTGGAATGGTCCGTTTATAATTCCAGATGCTCCTACTTTACCCCATATGTTGTTTTTCTTTATATTCATGAAATGTCTCACAGAATCCCTCTTGTTCCAGCATGTCAGCGAATGTTTCGGCTTCTTCCCCATGAATATCAAGCTCCAGCCCGGGTATATGAACCACTGCCAGCATGGAAACAAGGGACTGTGTCAGCACTTTATAACCGCCTTCCATCATGAGAGTGCTCTTCACAAGGTCGTCCAGCATATCTTCCTTCACGCCAGGTTCTTTTCATACATCACTCATTGATATCGCCGGTTCTTCCGTATACACGTGGTCAAAGTCCGATCCCGCCGTAATTGTTTTCATTACTTTAGCCGGCACACCGCCCACAATGGTATTATCAGGGACATCTTTCGTGACCACCGCCCCTGCCGCAACCACTGCCCCGTTACCAATCGTAACCCCCGGAAGGACAGTGGCTCCTGAACCGATCCAGACATTCCTGCCAATATGGATCGGTGAAGGGATGATATCCCCCCTATGCTCGGGATCCAGATTGTGGTTCAGGGTTGCAAGGACTACATTGTGACCGATCAGTGAACCGTCACCGATAGTGATCCCGCCCTGATCCTGAAACTTACATCCGGAATTAAAAAACACATGTTTTCCAATAGTAAGGTTTTTCCCGCAGTCTGTATAAAAGGGCGGGAAGAGCCTGAAACTTTCATCCACCGGCTTTTGGGTCAACCGTTCCATCAAAACCCGGATTTCTTCCGGGGTATGATAGCAACCGTTTAATTCTGCTGTCAGCTGCAAAGCTTCCTGTGACAGTCTGTCCATACACTCATGTATCTTGGTGCCGCCGATCACTTTTTTCCCACTGTCCATATATTCTATAAACTCTCTTACTCCTATCATCTCTGCACTCCCTTATCTTCTATTATCAATTGATCCGAAAGCGGTATCCCGCCCCCCAGACAGTCTCAATAAACTGCGTTTTTGAAACATTTTTACCCAGTTTTTCCCGCAGACGGTTAATGTGCACAGTCACGGTTGCGGCATCCCCCATGGAATCCATGCCCCATATCCGGTCAAAAAGCGTATCTTTAGAAAAGACGATATTGGGATTTTCCGCCATAAAAAGCAGAAGTTCAAATTCCTTATTCACAAGGACCACCTCCTTTTGATCCAGATATACCATCCTGGATCTCGGAAGTATGCTTAGGTTCTGATAAGTGATCTCCGTCTCCTCTTTTTCTTCCTGGTTTTCCAAAAGCAGGTTGTGGATATGGATATGAGATTTTACCCGAGCCACTAATTCCGCAGGGCTGAATGGTTTTACCAGATAATCATCCGCACCCAGCCCAAGGCCCCTGATTTTGTCAATATCTTCTTTTTTAGCTGTCACCATAATGATAGGCAGCCGCAAAGTGCGTCTCAGTTCCCGGCAGACCTCAAAGCCTGTTTTCCCCGGAAGCATCACATCCAGCAAAATAGCATCATAGCGTTCTGTCTTTGCCTTCTTTTCACCGCTGGGTCCGTCAAAAGCGATTTCTGTCTCAAATCCATTCGCCTCCAGATAGTCCCGCTCCAGCTCTGCGATCAATTCATCATCTTCCACGATCAATATTTTTTCCATCTATATCCTCCCGGTCAGCCGGCAGATGGATAACGATTGCCAGACCATCCCTGTTCTCTGCTTTCACCTTCCCTCCATGTCCGAGGATGATCTCTTTCACCACCGCCAATCCTATACCGCTGCCTTTTTCCAACTGGCTTCTTGCGTCATCCACCCTGTAAAAACTGTCAAATAACTGCTCCAAACTCTCTCCCGGTACTCCCGGTCCATCATCTTGAAATACCAATTCGATATCCGCACCCTCTAAAGTGCGTTTCAGGGTGATCAGAATGTGTGATTTTTCTGAATTACGGTATTTGACCGTGTTCGTAAACAGATTGTCAAATACCCTCTTAAATTCCTCCCTGTCAATCTGCACCGGAAATGCCTCTTTTCCATACACAAATTTCATTTCTACCTTATTCTGCTCTGCGTCATGCCTG
This sequence comes from Blautia hominis, assembly GCA_002270465.1. Lineage (GTDB taxonomy): Bacteria > Bacillota > Clostridia > Lachnospirales > Lachnospiraceae > Blautia > Blautia hominis. The sequence goes on along the minus strand of NQOF01000003.1, from coordinate 460,867 downwards.
CAGGTTTCCAGATATTGTTCCACGAATTCTTTGAGATCCGCTTCCTCCATGTGGTAACAAAAACCGCTGTCCAGCCGGGTGTACTCAGAAAGACTGTCTACAAGACTCACAAGATTACCGGTCCTGGTCTTGATTGCACTCAGATAACGTGTTCTCTTTTCCGGAGTATCTGCAATGCCTTCCATTAACCCATCCAGATATCCAATGATGGAGGTAAGCGGCGTCCTCAGATCATGGGAAATACCTCTGATGAGATCTTTTCTCCGCTTTTCATCCCGCAGACGCTGGTCCACAGACTCTTTTAGGTAGGCACGCATCTCGTCAAAATCCCTGCATACTTCCCCAAACTCATCTTTTTTCTGATACCTCATTACCGTATCCAGATTGCCTTCCCGGATCTCTTTCGTTCCTATACTAAGCTGACGCAGAGGCTTTAAGATGCTCCTCGAGATCCACCAGGATGAGATTCCATTCACAAACAGCGTCAAAAGGACGAAGAAAAGAATAATGCCATACAGGTATTTTAGAATGTAATTCTTCAGGTAATTGACTACGCCCTGATCCGTCTGCTGTCGATGTACGGCTGTAATGCAGAAAGTCTTCTCCCCATGATAAAATGTATTTTTAATGACAGACACCTCGTGCCTGCTGGCCGTAAGTGTCTTTGCCGTATCAATCGCATCCCCGGCCACTGACCGGGCTGCCTGCATATCCTCCTCTGTAAGGTTGGTATAGATCAGCTTTTCATTTTTTGTGATCATAAACTGATATCCCATCCCCGACAGCTTATTTTCCAGATGGTGCATTTCGTCCGTCCTCGTAATTTCCCCTGAGACATCCGTATGCACTCCCTGCCCCCAGTTATTCTCCCACAGTTCCTGCTGATAGGTATAGATCATGCTCTGGGCAAACTGAATACTGTTTTCATCACTGTACATAGCTTCCAGTGTATACCAGAAGCTGCCAAGCGATGTGTGCAGGCAGACATTGATCACGATTGCCGTAAATAAGATTGGTATCAGGACCATCATAATATTGGACAGCCTGATCTTTTTCTTGATCGTCATTTGCTCGCTCTCCTTTATCCCTGTATCTTTACTGAACCCGGTATCCTGTCTCAAGAAGTGTGTGGATCTTACGGCTTCATCAGAAATACAGGCTATCATATGCGTATAAAGGATTTCTCACAAAAAAATAAACTATTTATAAACTAATCCTTTTCCATCATGGTTTTCATTTCTTCCATATATTTGGGAATGTCGAAGCCCTGGGGCAGTGCCGGCTGCAGGAGCCGCACCCAATACAAGTCCTGGAATCATCCTGATCCTCTACCGGGAGCCTCATAACGCCCATACCCAGTCTGGAAAGCCGGATGCCTTTATATTCTTTATATTGCATTTTTCATGTTCCTCTCTATATGAAATCCATATCCTTAAAGAAATGCACCGTTGCAGACCTGGAGCACCTGCCCCCGTACGGCTTTCCCCATCTTGCTGGCCAGGTACAGGCAGGCATATGCCTGATCCATGGCATCACACTCCGGTCCCGGAAAATAGACATAATGACCACTGTATTTCAGCATCTCATTTCCTCCTGGCTGTTCACCCGCCTTATTGGCAAGATGGGCCGGTGTGATGGTTGCTCCCGGTGCAACGGCATTACATCGGATGTTGGTATCGACAAGCCGCATTGCCACGTTCTTAGTCAGTGTTTCAGCGCGCCTTTTGTGGATGTATAGGTTGCCCCGCAGAAAGGTCTTTCTCCATTTACAGATGAAATATTGATGATTACGCCTTCGTTCTTCGGCATGAATATTTTCAATGCCTCCCGAATGTAACGCATGGGACCTCCTAAATTTGTATCCATCACATATCGCATCCATTCGTCATCGGTCTCGTCGATCATCTTCTGCTCACCAATGCCCGCATTATTAATTAAGATATCCAGGTCGCCAAATGTTTCCACTGTCTCCTTCATCACCCTCCCAGTATCTTCCGTTGAACAGGTATCCGCAACAATACCAATGGCCTTTTGACCCTTCTTACAGATTCCCTCCACAACCTGATCCAGTTTTTCTTTTCCTCTGGCAGTAAGCACAACACTGGCCCCTTCCTCTGCGAAGAGCTCCGCCATTGTCCGACCCATTCCATAACTTGCTCCTGTAATGATTGCAACTTTTCCTTCTAACAACTTTGCATCCATAGTTCCTATCTCCTTTTCTACAGTCTCTCACCAAATTTTCTTAATTCATTTAACTTTTCTTCTGATTTGTTCTGCTTACCATAAGCCGTGTAGATTCCCATATCCTCCAGCTTTAAATAATCCAGAAATGAGTTCTGATACTCATAGATGGCACCGCCAAATACGCCGTCACTTCCGGAACTTAAAATCAAAGCTGCTTTCTTCAGATGTTTTGGTTTATCTAACGCATAAATGCGATTGATGGCGCATTGAAGCTGTCCTGTGAAACTATGATAATAGACCGGGGATGCCAGCACGATCATCTCTGCCTCCTCCAGAACCGGATAGATCTCCTTCATATCATCCTGCCGGATGCATCTTCCGTTTCCTTTTGTATGGCAGTATTCACAGGCAAGGCATCCTGCTATATTTTTGCTGCATACAGCCACAACGGTAATGTCATGCCCGTTTTTCTCTGCCCCTTCCACAAAAGCATTCACCATGGCAGCTGTATTCCCATTGGGGCGGGGACTTCCATTGAATACTAAGATTTTCATATGCTCTCACGCCTCCCTTATACTTCTTTTCCGGTCTGGTAGGCCTTTTCCAATGCCGGATGCTTTTCAATCTCTCCCGCTTGATCGACTCCGCCTGCGAACACAGTGCCGGCAAGACGTGCCTTTTCAAAGCAGGAGATCCATCCTTTCACTCCGGTAAGCGCTCCCTCTATCGCATTCCCACCCTCGTCTGCCGCTGTGGCAAGCAGATAAATATCCCGGAACCGGTAATCCGCAAAGTATAATGGATTCGCGCGGTCAAGCACGGTCTTCATCTGTCCGCTCATCTCGTAATAATAGATTGGGGTGGCAAATACAAGCACATCTGCAGCCAGCATTTTGCCGGCGATGTCATTCCCGTCATCCCCAATGACACACCTCCCTGTATGCTGACAGGCAAGGCAGCCCCGACAAAAGTCAATCCTCTTATCCCGTATACTTATTTTCTCTACATGATGTCCTGCCGCCTTTGCCCCACCAATAAATGAGTCTGCTAAAAACTCTGAATTACTCCTCTTACGAAGACTAAACGAAATAACCAAAATATTTTTTCCCATATCTGCCTCTCTCTTTCTTTATTTCTGCGGACAGCGAGCCAAAGTCAAGCTCATTTGACCTTGGCAGCTGCCGCGAGAGTAACATATCCTGCAGCCTGTTACCGGATATGTTCCTTGTTAATCCGGTACACCAGGTAATCCAGACAGTATATCTTTTTTTCTTCCTTGTGCACGGTGTTTAAAAGTTGTTTTCTGTGTGCTTCCAACAATGCAAGCTGCTTTTCTTTCTGTTCTTTGTCAAAACATAATAGAAAATCTTCAATAAATTCCCAGGTGCACCCTGCATCCTTCAGATTCTGGACAACGGCCTCTCTTTTTTCTAAATTTATCATTTACTTCACTGCTTCCTTCTGTATTTGCTTTTATGCACATGTTGTTATTTGATGTTCTATCTTAGTGGTTTCATCGGTCCTGATTTCACCTTTTGCATCCTTGTCATCCATAATGATGTTCTCCATATCCGGAATGGATTGTACCGGCACAAAGGCTAACCACTGATAACTGCCGGACTTGGACTTGCTTCCAGATTTTAAAATATAACTTTTTTTCTTTAATGTTAGTATAATATTGCAGACACAAAATAACAAATACTTATAATTAATGATCATGTATAGTTGAAACCTATTCTATGACATACTAACCCATATTTATACCCATGCGGGCATCTCGTGACATATACTCCTAAGGAACGGACACTGCGCGATAAGGTATACTTATTGAATCCACTCTCAGACATTCATCCAAGTTACTGTCTGCAATCAGGTCACACAGTTTCTCCTGATGCCTTACTGTTACTGCTTCTATCGCATAATATCGGTTCATACAATCCCTTTTTTCCACTAAAAAAGCAGAAGAGTCCTTCCTGATTCAGAAAGGTACTCTTCTGCTCTTGATTTTTATATTATATTTTTTTAGGATAAAAACCTTTTATTCCAGGAAAAGCATCTTTTAGTTCAGCGCTCAATGTTGAGTATATTTTGCTGCCCCACTTTGACTCAACATCTCTTTGAACGATGTCTTTTCCAATATCCCAATAGAGAAGTAACAATTCAGTATTTACACGTACAGCAGCTTTTAGCTGACTCTGTTTTATTCTCTGTTTTATATCTTAGAGCCAATCTTTAAAATATGAGTCATTAAATATCTTTATATCTTTTGACAAGCTTTTCACCTCTATTCCATTTCAAACTAATCACATATAAATTAGATAATATTACATTATATGACAAACTTCGACACGTTTCTTTCCTTCAGCTCACGTCAAGGGTGGGACTTCCAGCTCTGCCAGAACAGCCACCAACTCCTGTCTCTTTCTATCCGAAGCCTTCTTCTGTTCAATAAACGTCTCCCTTGTAATGTTCCCGGCCTTATAGCTATCATAATCAGAAACCTTTCCGCTTTCCAGCTTTTTCATTTCTGCCTTCAAGCTCCCGGCATCCATATCCGGCCTTCCTGCCCGTTTCTTCCCCTTCGCTGTCAGTACCTGCTCTGCAGCGTATAGCGGTCAATCTCCGATAACAGGGCAAGCCCCATCTCCGCCGCATACACTGTGCCGATTTCAATCTCCGTGCTGCCGCAGCATTGGCTGGTGATGTAGCCGGAGCCTTTAACAATGTCCCCATTCCCAAACTCATACACTGCCCCGTCTTTTGTGGTAATCCTGCCTGTCCAATAAAAACTCCGGGTGTTCTCCTGCACCGCTGTTAAAAAGACTTCACTGACCGGATACATAAAAACACCCCTTTCATCCTTATTTTCCACATCAAAAAAGCGCCCTGCATATACGGCACAAAGCGCTTTTTCCAACATTCCTTTACAGCATCTTATTCAGTTTTTTATCAAAACTCGCAATCTAATCACCCAGCACCCTGTACCGTGCAATCAGGATACAATCCACAAAATCAAGGGATGTTTCTGAAAACAGGGACAATGCCTCACAGACAGCCTCCTGATTCTCCACTGTCACTTCATCCAAAAACTCTATCAAAGTCCTGCCAATCGCATCCCGTTCAATTTTGTACACACCTTTCAGAACATAAACTACTTCCGCAATAATCTCCGGCAGGGTGAAAGCGCCATCCTCTATAATCCGTCTGGCTTCCTCTGACATTTGCGGATGGTCTCCCAGAAGATATCTCAAGATGACATTCGCATCAATCAGTTTTCTTATGCTTTCCTACCATTGCCCTTTCGTATGCGCCGTCCTCCTCTGCCACCAGCTTCGTATTTGCATATCCGGAAAGACGCCCATAGGTGTTTTTCCGGTTTGCCGTCACAGCAAACGGCATCCCGTTTTCCTGAACGCTCTGCTTTGCAAATATGCGTACCGCCTCTGCAAAAGATGTCCCCATATCCCGGTACAATGCTTCTGCCTTCTCTTTCAAATCAGCATCCATACGAACTTGTAATGTTGCTTCCTTCGCCATAATACCGCCTCCTTTTCTGTAATACAATCGTATTACATATTTTCTCTTTTGTCAATATGATATGCTCTTTTCAGAATTTTATTAAAATTCTTTCAAAGTAAACGATACCTTCCACAGTCCCTTATAGGAAGTGTCCTTCACCAGCCCCGCCTTGTAACCTTCCATATATGAAGACAACTCCTTCGTCCAAAGGACTCTTCCTGCAGTTGATTTCATTAAACTGCTCATCCAGCATATCCCTGAAAAGAATTTCAAGATGACCCGGTGCTATGGGCTTTATGCCAGACACCGGGAGATCGACAAGCAGCTTCACAAAGCTGTCCAAAGATCAAAACACCGGATAATCCTTGATCTTAATACCTGGCGCAATCGTTTTCTGCTCACCATGGGTTATGACCCTCTGCAATGTCTAAACTGCAAAAAAGAAATGCTCTTTCTTGAGCTGTATCATAAACACGAACGGGTTTCTCTGGAGGAATTATACAAAAGGACAATGATAAAGCATGGTCTTTATCCCCGCTCCCGGTCTGCTTGACTTCTCTTCCCATCTGTTCCATACTGTATTTATTACAGATTGGAGGACGATACAAGTGGAGCAAAAATTTATAGACGAACTCAGGCAAAAATATATCAAAGATCCACCAGAAGGAAAAGGTTTCTCCGATAGGAGAACTTTCCTTTAATATAAAATAATAGACAATCGCCAATAAATGATGGTTGTCTACATTCAAAGGACCGGAAACCAATTCCGGCCCTTTAAGGTTTTTGTATTGTACAGTTTCCCCCATAACTAAAACAGACAATCGGATTCTTTCACTTCCATCAATTCCCCTGTCTCGGTATTCATTACAAAACCAAAGATACCCACCTCCTCCGGAACCAGAGGATGTTCTTTTAATAATGAAACGGTATCCCGTACGGCTTCCTCCACTTCCTGAATTCCGGAAAGCCACTCATTCAGATCAAATCCTTCACTGCCTGATCTCTCTAGGCTCTCTATTTTAATTTTACGTTTACGCATTTTTTCAATCATTTGGATACTGTCCATCTTTTCCACGCCGCAGTCTGTATGTCCGATCACCATGATCTTCGTAACTCCTAATTCAAAGATAGCCACCAGCAGGCTTTTCACCTCACTCCCATAGGCATCCCTCGTTACGCCGCCCGCATTTCTGATGATCTTGGCATCACCGTTTTCCAGTCCCAACGCCGCGGGCAGAAGTTCTGTCAGTCTTGTATCCATGCAGGTCAGAATCGCAAGTTTCTTTTTAGGGTATTTCTCGGTTTGGTACCTCTCATATCTTCTTTCCTGCACAAATCTGCGGTTATACATTACTATTTCATCCATCGCTTCCGGCTCTGAAGCTCTCTTCTGTAAACGCATTTCTCTTTCCCCCTCCGTTTTCTGAGACTGCCTGCTGCCATATGCAAAATACCCGGTTATAGATATGCCCCATGCCACATACGCACAGGACAGTACCTAAACCGACAGCACCGCCCATCAGGAACCCCAGCACAGTACAGCACAGATCCACAGATATCTTTGCATACTTCATAGAAATTCCGGCTTTGTCTTTCAACACTTCCAGGAGTATATCCGCACAATTTGGTCCCAAATCCTGGAATACCACAGTCGAAAATCCTGCCCCTGCCAAAAACATTCCTGCCAAAAATAGAAGATACCCTGACACCGTATAGGGTTCTACTGTAAAAGGTGAAACGAGTCCTACGAATGTATTCAGAGATACGGCAAAACTCAGCATTGACAGAAATGTCCCCCATTTCAGGTACTTCCTGTTTAATAAGGTACATACCACCAGGATCAGCATATTGACCACAAAAGATGCGGTCCCCATCTCCAGACCAATGATCTTATGCACTCCATCATAAAGGGCACTGACAGGATCAACACCCATCCCGGCCTTCGTACATAAAGCTACGCCTAATCCCGCCGCCAGATTTCCGAATAACAGCCGGACTGTCCTTATACTTTTACACATCTGCTTTCTCCGCCAGTCTAAGCGCAGCTTCCAGCATTACAGTAAAGCTTGTTCTTCTCTCATCTGCTCCCATAGCTTCCCCCCGCAGAGGAAGATCTGATATTGTAAGCATGGTAAGAGCCTTTTTCCCTAATCTGACCGCATTACAGTAGAGCGCAAGAGACTCCATCTCTACACACAGTACGTTCATTTTCTTCCACTTCGCAACAGCATCTTTTTCATCTGTATAAAATAGATCCGAAGTCAGGATCACGCCTGTCTGATAAGACACACCCCTCTCCTCCATAATCTCTGAGGCCAGTTTCACCAGACCAAAATCCGCAACCGGCGTATATGTACCCGGAAGATCATACTGGGATACATAAGCGGAATCTGTACACAGGCCCATACCGATGACAACATCTCCCATGGAAAGACTGTCCGAGATAGCGCCTGCGGAACCAACCCGGATGATCGTATCCACATCATAGTCTCTGTACAGCTCCATGGAATAGATTCCCATGCTCGGGACTCCCATCCCACTTGACTGTACCGAGATCCGCTTTCCTTTGTAGCTTCCTGTATAACCAAGCATATTCCTGACCGTATTGTAACATACAGCTTCCTCCAGATATGTCTCAGCGATCAACTTTGCCCTGAGCGGATCCCCGGGCATCAGAACGATCTTTGCAATATCCCCTGTTTGTGCTTCATTATGTGGTGTAGACATTCTAATTCACTCCAATCCTTTTGATTCCCAGCCAATCCTCTACTTCCGTCCTAAAGCTGTGTAACACGCTCAGGCAGACTCTTCCTTCCACTGCCAAACCTCCTTTATCACACTCTCTTTTCTTCCTTTTTCTGCAAATGATGTTTCCATTGCCTGAATCATCAGCTTTTTCGCCTCTTCGACTGAAAGGCCAAAATGGGCGTCTATAAACTGAAGCTCCATTCTTTACGCCTCACAGATTTCCACTGTATAATTTACATCCGGCTCCATATGATACTTCTGCCTGAAATCCGCCTGGTTGCTGCCGATCGTAACAAAAGAAGCAAGATTATTGAATAAGACATCCTCACCTTTTCCCACATAACCAAATGACCGCTCATAAGGGATCAGCCCGTCAAACACCTTTTTATCATCTGTTCCAATGGTCACATGCAGTTTTTCACCTATTTTAAAACCTGCTTTGACAAAATTACTGTTTAAAACAGAAAGTTCTGCACTGCCGAAAGGATCATAACTCTGTATCACTGCTCTCACATATTTTTCACGTACTTCCGCTGTCTGGATCTTATGAAGTACGATCTCCTCTGTCGGATATTCTTTTCCAACCTCCTCAAAAGTGATCTTGCCGGAAGCTAGTTTTGCTGCACAGTAGGCGAATAAATCCCTGCCATGGAATGTATGTACTTCTTTTGTCTCCTGATAACGGTTCTTCTCCTCGTCGATTTCCCGGATCGCTTCCACCCCGATCATGGCATTGAGATATGTCAGTGTTCCATTGTCAGGAGTCACTACATAACTTCCATTTTTCAACTTTGCCACAGATGCACGGCGGCTCGTTCCTACTCCCGGATCTACCACAGAGACAAATACCGTTCCCGCCGGCCAGTAAGGCACCGTATACTGAAGACAGTACGATGCCGCTTCGATATCAAAAGCCGGCAGTAAATGTGTAATATCACATGTGATCAGCTCACCGTCCACAAGCTTACACATTCCATGCATACAAGCTACAAGCCCTGAGTTCACTCCAAAATCTGACTGCATTACAATTGTCGGTTTCATAATTCATTTCCTCCTCTTATCTGTTTTCCTGGTTTCCTAACACTTTTTCATTTTCATTATCCACTCCGGTCCGACCTGGATACCATATTGATCACTCATATTTCTGCTGTTGACCGCAATCTGGATTTGGAGTGTCTCGCTTACCATCAAAAGCGGCTCTCCCACAGCAACTGCACCAAAAGACGGCTGGAACGGCACTTTCTGTGAGTATACAGGAGCATCCTGTCCTTTCTTTAAGATCTGTACATCCATCCAGTCTCCATATCCGATCCCTTCTTCTTCAAAAACTTCTGCCGGAATATTAGAACAGATCAGTCCAAAATGATAGTCCGCTGTGTCGATCATTCCTGAGATACAGCCATCCTCTACCTTATATGGTATGATCTCATGCTCAACGATCTCTTCTACCGGATAAGCTTCTCCTACTTCTTCATATGTGATCACGCCTGATGCAAGTCTTGCTGCACAATATGCGAATAAATCTCTTCCATGAAAAATATTACATTTCTCTGTTTTCTTGAGGCGGTTGACATTCTCATCGATCACACGAACCTCATCGATCCCAAAATATTTTTTCACGTGGGTAAGACTGCCGTTATCCGGTGTCACTACATAACTTCCGTTGCTAAGCTTTGCCACACAGGCACGACGGCTTGTCCCTACACCCGGGTCAACTACAGATACAAATACCGTACCGGCCGGCCAGAAATCTATGACGAAGCTCAAAGAAGTGGAAGCCTGATAGGTGTCAAAACTTTTAATTTCATGCGTGCTGTCAAACACTCTTAATTCGGGGTCTACCATCATGCATACCCCCTGCATGGTACATACGGAAATATCCTTTGTGAAATCTGTCTGCATTACGATTGCCGGTTTATTTGTTGTCATTATTTTTTCCTCCTGAAATTTATATGATCTTATTGTAACGATTCAGTAGGTCTGCGCATTCACTGCGCTGACCGTAAGAAAGCATTCCGCAGCCAAACAAAAACCCCATCGCCAAAGGCGATTCTGCATGGATTTTTGCCTGTAACTGTGAAGGTACTGAACAGTTACATCTTATTTTTTAACTACCAGTGACTCAAATCCTTCTGTTGTATATTCCTCGCCTACACGTTTCTTTTCCAGTGCCAGCCTCAGGGCATTCATCTTCTTATCCTGCAGAGGGGTAAGTGCAATGACAAGTCCAGCCGCCAGTACACAGATACCGGGCAATATGGTAAACATAGATTCGATCATGCCAAGCGCCCCGTTGTTTTGTGCTGCAAGGGATGCATCGAATCCACTTTTCTGAAGCAGGAATCCCTGGACTGCCGCTGCTACTGCTCCACCAAGTTTCAGCAGAAATGAGTAGTAAGACATAATGATCCCATCTCTTTTTTTCCCTCTGTTAAACTCATCGTAATCCACTACATCATAGAGAAAATTAAACACGCACATCCAATATGCACAGGTTCCCACTCCTACTAATACAACATAGAAACAGCCCAGTGTAATATTAGGGATTCCCGTGAATTTTGTAAGGATCATTACCAGTCCGCTGAAAACCATACAGATAACGAACACTTTACTCTTACTGAATACGGCAACCGATTTTGTTATAAAAGGAATGAACAGGATGGAAACTATATTCATAGCTGTAAACATCAGTGATGCCTGCGTTTCCCCCAATCCCATATTATAAGTAACGTAATACAAAAGGCTGGAATTAAATAAGGTAAGGTAAATATTTGTGAGCAGTGCACAGACGATCACAAGCACATAAGGTTTCATTTTCATAAGGCTGATCACGTTGGAAAAGAAGCCTTTCAGGTTCATTTTCTCTGCATCTGCCACTTCGTCTGTCCGTTCTTTTCCTCTTGTACATCTCCACATCAGCAGTATGGTACTGACTGATATCACCGCTGATATGATCCCTGCCATAGACCATGATCTTGCATTATCAAAACCATTCTCCATCAATTTGCCTACAATGAATGTAGGTACCGAGCTGGCACAAAAGATCCCCACATATCCAAGGACTTCACGAAAAGCTGCAACTCTTACACGTTCACTGTCTACATCTGATAAAACCGAACCAAATGAATAATAAGGAATATTGAACGCTGTATATGCTGTCCAGAATATCAGTACCAATATCAGATAGTATATGTTTTTCTGAGTCTGTGGAAAATCCACCTTCAGAAACATCAGCACCAGTGAAGCTCCAAGCGGTATTAAGGATTTCAGCATCCATGGACGTCTCTTCCCATATTTGCTTTTTGAATTATCCACCAGATAACCGATGATCGGATCTGTTACCGCATCCCACGCTATGGCCACCGAAATGATCGTTCCTGCCACTACCGGGCTTACCCCGGCAACAGTGATCATAAAAAACGAAAAAAACGACAGTACAAAATTATACGATGTAGAATCTCCAATTGAACCAACGGTATAACCCAGAATATCTTTTGTTTTTAGTTTTTTCTCTCCCATTTTTTCCCCCTGTTATATAAGCTGGGCCACGCCCCACCTGCCATAAATCTTAAATCCAAGTTCTGAAAAGATTGTATAGGGATTATTCTCCGGAGCAAACATGCAGGGGATCTTTCCCTGGCTATGTATCTCCCTGCACAACGTACGGATAATATCCTTTGCATACCCTCTTCCCCGGTATCCTTCACCTACACAGATTCCGCCCAGCATACAAGTCAGTTCTGCCGACGCAGCGCTGTTTCCATGAGCCACAATCCTGCCCTGTTTTTCTATGATGGCATGAACCCCTTCCATATTGCTGATCCTGTTTTCGATCATCTTCTTCTCAGAATACAGATTCTTCATTTCCGGAAAACCCATCAGGAACTCATATATCCGTCCTACATCATCCAGATCTGCAAACCTCACTTTGTTATCAGCAGGTTCCTGTCTTTCTGTCTCCTCATGGATATACAGATTATTATACGTCATTCGCTGCCGCCTACCAACCCGATTTGCTACATTTTGGACTACTTCTGCATTTCCCATGATCGTAGTGATCTTGTCGTCAGCAAGTCTGCTGACTGCCTCATGATCAAGTTCCTGATCCTCTCCTGCCACAATAAGATTGTAAAAATATTTCAGAAACACTCCAATGCATCTTCCCTCTTCTTCCTGCATGTAAATTGTCTGAAAATCTTTATCAAACCCATACTTGTCAAGATCGGAAATCAAAAACGTGTGATACACAGGCTTCTCATTCAAAAACTCTTTGAGTCTTTCCCTGTCCTCTTCCCCGCATTTCCTTAACATGACACTCTCCTTTCATCTTGTTCAACATGTTGAACTTGTTCAAATACTATCACTAAATATATTATATGTCAATAAACATACAACAAATAATTATTTTTTATCAAATATGCATAATTTCATTTTCTGTTTCTTGTGTAATATATCCAAACCCTTCCAGCTTGCTCAACATGTTCATACCGTATCTCTTTCAATTGTCAAAACGCTGTTTTTATGCTAAAATAAACTTGTTTATCAACCAAGGGAGGATAACTTATGAAAACTAAATTACAGAATGAGAACATGCCCACCTATCTGGGTGTTTACAATTCCTTATATTCCGATATCATAGAAGGCATATATCCGCCAAATGAACATCTGCCCGGAGAAACCGCATTGTCTGAAAAATATGGGGTCAGCCGCAATACGCTCCGCCAGGCCCTCGCAATTCTCTGTGAGGATGGAATGATCATTAAATCTCAGGGTAAAGGGACAATTGTAGCCCCCAAAAGCAGCAAAGCTTCTGCAGAGCAGACTACAACGCCCCTACTATCCATGAACAAGCTGCCGGTGAACAGCACTGTCCTCTCTTACAATTACGGTGCCCCCACCGATATCGCCAGAGACAAGCTGAACCTTTCTGCAAGCGATATCGTACTGGCCTGTAACTGTATCTTCAAATCCGATGACACTGTTCTCGGATACTCTTTTACACAGGTTCCGGCTGCATTCTTTGACGAACTAAGCCTGGATACTTCCAGAGAGGAATCCATTAAAGAACTGATCCTTGAAACGCTCTTCAAGTTTACAAAAACACTGGACATGACCGTAAAACTGATCTACGCCAACGAAATAGAGATGGAGTTCCTGAACGTGCCGCTGCAGACCCCTCTTTTGCTCATTGAGGCAATACATCATAACAAAATGAAACTCCCCTTTGCCCGGAATAAATTCTATTTTCTTCCGGAATATTACCACATTAATTTTTTACTGAACAATTAAACGCAACCCCTTTGGAATGACAAAAAAATGCAGGACCTTTTTCAGGTAACCTGCATTTTTTCAACTCTTCAATTAATACCGCTCTTATACTTAACCTGCAAATATGATGGCAGCGGCATCCCCCGCAACCGGTGAAAGACCGACCCATATCTCTTTCCATTTCCACCTAATATCTTTCCGGAATCCGGATATGAGCCGCATTATTAAATTTATATTTTTCTACCATATACTTTTTTACACGGACTAACATATAACGGTAGCAGTCTGCTACACCCTCTGCAAAAGAGCTTACATTCCCTTCCTTTATTTGCTGAAATGCTTTCATGACTTGTCTATTGAGACGTGGAACGCTATGTTTTTTGGAAGGGTAATAAGTGAAATGATGTCCCCAATCCAGAAGGCGGCAGGTTTCAGATAATATAACAGATAGAGGGTCTAAAGTGGTATGTTTTAATATGGCCTCATATATATCTGCTATGTAAACAGAACCCGGAGAAGCCAATTTGTCTTCTAACCGGTCCAATTCTTCTTTCGTAAACCGCGGAGCTGCGGCCAGCGCAGCGGGATAAATGATCAACACCATTAACTGCAGGGCGTGAAGATAACGTAAGGCCTTTTCCGCGTATCCGGAGTTAAGCATCAGCTGATGGACCCCGGTATCATCCGGTTCTATAACAATAGTGCCTTTACCGTTTAATGTTTTTACAAAGCCTCTTTGTTCGAGTTCGGACAATGCTTTTCTGACCGTCGACAAAGAAACACCGTACCGGGCGGCAAGCTGCTTTTCATACGGAAGATACGTTCCAACCGCGTATTCTCCAAGGCCAATTTTCCGGTTCAAATCGTCAACGATCTTTGAATGGTAGTAATCCTGGCCACGCATCGGATTCCACGAAAATAACACGTTGGCCTGTTCTGTACATCCAGGCGTCACCTCTGATAAATAATGTAATGTGCTTTCAATGGAATCTGTAAGTCTTTGATACATCTCTGTTAATCGCCCGCATTTCACGGATGGATCCGTACCTTTCAATATCTCTATAATATCACCGGCCACAGATGGAGACCTCTGTAAAAAGTGCTGAGAGAAATAAGGACACTCTTCTGTAAAAAATGTAAGTTTATTATAAAGGCCAAAGGCAGAATAGAGTTCACTAAACAATGAATTTCCACCTACTCTCAATATATCGTATCCCAAATTAGAGGGCGGACGCCACCCACCGGCAGAAAGTCCCAAACGTGCTGCTTTCATGGCCTGCTTATAGTGCGGCATGATCTCTATATCACAGGCCTGTGAAGCAAAGACCTGAATGGATGGCATGATTAGAGCATAGGTCTGGTACACCTGCAGGATACTGTCTTTTTGTTTCAAGATCTCAGTTATGGTGTCCGAAGGATCAGGCGCATCTTGTCTCGAAACAACCCTGGGTGCAAGACGGGGCTGAATCTCGATCAACCCTTCTTGCCGCAATGCATCAAAGACATGGTTGATCGTATATCTGCTCACATGAAATTGGTCACAGAACGCCCTTGAAGATGGCAGGGAATTGCCGGGGAGTATCTGACCATCCAAAATACACTGTTTAATTTCCTTATATATAAATTCAAATTTTGTTTCCTGCGGTTTCATAATCTATCTCCTATCTGTCCGAATTATAACATGTTGAACCACTTTTGTCAGTATTAAAAGCGACAACCTATTTGCACACCTTACCAATATGCTTATTGCTAACCAATTATATGTTTAGTTATAATAAAGGCAGCGGCCGGCGCCAAAATGCTGTTGACACGGATGCTTAACTGGTAAGCAGTGTGATCAAAAAGCAAGTGGTGACACGTTTCCCGGGCAGGGAAACAGACGGCATGAAAAAGGAAGGAGATATGACTATGAATCTAAGAGACTGTAATATAGGTTTCGGCGGCGATTACGATGAAGTATTAGGCAGATTATGTGGAAGCACTCCGGGGAGGCGTAAGGTAAATGGGCAGAAGTAAACAAAAAAATCCTACAACCCGTTTTCTACTATACAGTTTTATTGGTCTTCTGCTCTTTAGCGTGGTTGTCTTCAGTCTTCTGGGCATTTATATGAATCGTAAGAGTAAAAATACCATTTACGAAGTTGGGGAAATCTACATGTCCGGCATGAATGAGCAAATGTCCAGGCATTTTGAAAATATCATCAAACTGCGATTTGATCAGGTAGACGGCATCATCTCCGTGGTTTCTACGGAGAACCACAATAAGGAAAGCCTATATGAGGAACTGGTTTACAGAGCGCAGGTCAGAGGTTTTGGCTATCTAGCGCTCTGCTCTGATGAGGGGGAGTTTGAGACTCTCTGCGGAGAACCAATACAGCCAATTAATCCGCCGCCTTTCGTGGAAGCATTAAAACAGGGAGCGCAAAGAGTTGCCGTAGGCGTTGACGCAGATGGAAATGATGTGGTATTGTTTGGCGTCCGGGCTGCTTATCCTATGCAGAATGGTGAGAAATGCCTGGGTCTGATCGCTGCTGTTCCTCTGGATTATATCACGGATCTTCTTTCCTTAGAGGACGAGGGACAGCTGACCTATTACTATATCATCCGGCCTGATGGCACTTTTGTGATCCGCAATCCCAATAACGAGTTATGGGCTTACTTTGAACAACTGCAAACGCAGCATGATTCCCCTGCAGACGACTCCTCTTTAGAGAATTCTCTTGCGGAGTTTGACGCAGCATTAAGATCCGATAAAAAGTATACTACGATACTGAAAATAAATGGAGAAGACCGGCAGATTTACGGTACACCTCTCCCTTGTTCCGAGTGGTATCTGGTAGGGGTAATGCCTTACGGTATACTGGACCAGACCATAAACAGCCTGAGCGCTCAGCGCATGTATATTACACTGCTGGCCTGTGCCTCTGTATTGATCCTTCTGACCTTGATCTTTCTTCGGTATTTTTCCATGACCCGTGTGCAGCTCCAGGAACTGGAAAAGACCCGTCAGCTGGCTATCGAGGCAAATAAAGCGAAAAGTGAATTTTTAGCTAATATGAGTCATGATATCCGCACACCAATGAATGCCATCGTGGGTATGACCGCCATAGCCACCGCCCACATAGAAGACCGGGAACAGGTGCGGAACTGCCTGAGAAAGATCACGCTGTCAAGTAAACATCTGTTAGGACTGATCAATGATGTTCTGGATATGTCTAAAATTGAAAGTGGTAAATTATCTTTAACGATAGAACAGATTTCTTTAAAGGAAGTTGTTGAAGGGATCGTCAACATTATGCAGCCCCAGGTGAAGGCAAAAAAGCAAAATTTTGAAATACATGTAGATAATATTCTGACGGAAAATGTGTGGTGCGATGGTGTACGTTTGAATCAGGTTTTACTGAACCTGTTATCCAATGCCACAAAATATACACCGGAAGGAGGTTCCATACGATTATCCCTGTTTGAGGAAAAATCTCCAAGAGGAGACAACTATGTGCGCATTCATATTCGTGTCAAAGATAACGGAATTGGCATGACACCGGAATTTTTGAAAAGGATATATGACTCCTACAGCCGTGCTGACGGAACCAGAATACATAAGACTGAGGGAGCCGGTTTGGGAATGTCGATCACGAAATACATTGTGGACGCAATGGAAGGAACCATTGATGTACAGAGTGAACCGAATAAAGGTACAGAATTCCATTTTACTGCGGACTTTGAAAAAGCTGCCACAACGGAAGTGGATATGGTCCTCCCCCCATGGAATATGCTGGTGGTTGATGATGACGAATTATTATGCCAAACCGCAGCAAATGCGCTTAAATCCATTGGAATAAAGGCCGAATGGACACTGAGCGGCGAGAATGCCATAAAACTGGTGGTGCAGCACCACCAAATGAGAGACGACTATCAGATCATTTTATTAGACTGGAAGCTGCCCGGCATGAATGGTATTCAGGCTGCAAAAGAAATCCGACGTAATTTAGGGGACGATATACCCATCCTGCTGATCTCCGCATACGATTGGAGTGAATTTGAAACTGAGGCCAGGGAAGCCGGGATCAGTGGTTTTATTTCCAAACCGTTGTTTAAATCCACTCTATTTTATAGTTTGCGTCAATATATGGGCAGTGAAGAATCCCATGATCGGATATCGGATCAGAATCTTGACATGACCGGACGCCGTATCCTGCTTGCCGAGGATAATGAACTGAACTGGGAGGTGGCAAAGGAATTGTTGGCCGCTCTGGGTATCGAACTGGATTGGGCAGAAGATGGCCAGATCTGTCTGGAGATGTTTCGGAAATCACCTGAGGGATATTATGATGCTATTTTAATGGATATACGAATGCCGCATATGACAGGATACGAGGCTGCAAAAGCGATCCGGGGACTGGATCATCCGGATGCGTTATCTATTCCCATCCTTGCCATGAGTGCGGATGCTTTTTCTGATGACATACGTCAATGCTTGGAGTGCGGTATGAATGCCCATATTGCAAAGCCTATTGATGTCAAAGAACTGACCCGCTTATTGAAAAGGTATTTATTATAGATTTATGAACCTAAAGGAGACCGTTTCCGGCTTTGTGTAAATGCGAAGCTTGAAACGGTCTCTAAAAATTTAAATCCCCAAAATTTTATGGGCAGATAATACATACAAAAAAGTGCTTGCAATCCATTTTTAAAGGGCTTATCCTCAATTTAAGGATATATCCGTTAAAAATATCAAGGAGAAAACAAACCATGTTTGAAGAAAAGATCAGAGGACTGGAGCAAAAAATCAACTGCGAATATGGCAATATCGCAGGTATGGTTGTCCTCAAAAATAATGAGACACTGTACGAGAATTACTTTAATGGATATACCCCCACGGATACCTTCCATGTATTCTCAGTGACAAAAAGTATCGTATCTATATTGATCGGCATTGCGATCGATAAGGGATATATCAAGAATGTTGACCAGAAAGTATTGGATTTCTTCCCCGACTACACAATCAAGAAGGGAGAGAAAACGATCCAGACGATCACCATCAAGCACCTGCTGACCATGACAGCTCCTTATAAATTCAGGTGGACGCCATACGCAAAGGTGTTTTCCAGCAAAGACTGGGTAAAAGCTACTCTGGATTTATTGGGCGGAAAGAAGCCTGCCGGGGAGTTCAGGTACATGGAAGAAATAGGACCGGATATACTGACCGGTATCCTTACAAGGGCAACCGGACGCCCGGTGCTTGATTTCGCACAGGAATTCCTATTCTCCCCTCTTGGGATCACTGTCCCATCTAATATTATTTTATACACATCAAAGCTTCATGTTGCATTTGTCAAAAAAAACAATGCCAGCGGCTGGGTGGCCGATGAAAGCGGGACCAACACGGCCGGCTGGGGGCTGACATTGACCGCCATGGACATGGCAAAGATCGGACAATTGTATTTAAAGGAAGGGAAATGGAATGGCAGGCAGATCGTATCTTCTGCGTGGGTACGTGAGAGTACCACGGAACACAGCCGATGGAAAAAAGAGGATCTACCCTACGGATACTTGTGGTGGACAAAGATCGTAAATGGGTACGCTGCCATGGGGAACAGTGGAAATGTGATTTATGTGAATCCATCGAAAAAAGTCGTGGTATCTGTTGCTGCGCTTTTTCAGCCTGCAGCGAAAGATATAATAGAATTTATTAATAAAGAAATTGAAACAATAGTGTGACGGAAACAATAGTGTGACACGGAGGTATCTCCGGCAAGGACAGCCGCGGCTGACAACAGCAGGCGAAGAACATTCGTCTTGCCGTTGACTGACGCGGCTGTTTTTACTGTCTTCTTGAAATAACAGAGTCAATCAAACCGTATTTGAGTGCTTCCTCCGCACTCATAAAGTTATCCCTATCGGTATCTCTTTCTATTTCTTCGATCGTGTGTCCTGTATTTTCAGCTAATATTCTGTTTAATCTTTGTTTGTTCTTTTGCATATATTCAGACATGATTCTTATATCGCTGGCCGGTCCTTGAATACCATTCCCATGTATCGCCGGCTGATGTATCATTATTTCAGCATTGGGTAACGCCATACGTTTACCGGGTGTGCCTCCGGCTAACAAAAATGCGCCAAAGCTTGCAGCTAAACCGACACCTATGGTGGCAACATCACATTTTATATAGCTCATGGTGTCATAAATTGCAAAGCCGGAAGTTACAGAGCCTCCCGGACTGTTAATATATAACTGAATTTCTTTGTTTGGGTCCTGGGCTTCCAAAAAGAGCATTTGTGCCACGATCAAACCGGCAGAGGTATCACTAACCTCTTCCCCCAGAAAAATAATCCTGTCTGACAGCAAACGGGAGAAAATATCATAGCTTCGTTCTCCCCGGCTCGTCTGTTCCACTACATAAGGAATTGTACTCATGCTGCCATCTCCTTGATCTCACTAATAAACATAATATATTTTGTATTATAGAAATTCCCGCACAAGGAAATTCTGTTTTGCTTTGGAATAAAAGCCCCCATACTTCTATAGGTTTTAGGCGGATATAGGTATAGCTGCTTAAAAGCAAAGGAAAATGATTGCTGTGAATCATATCCGGCTTCATAAGCGATCTGTGTAATCGGCTCATTGGATTCCACTAATTTTTCTGCAGCGATCGTAAGCCTGCGGCTTTGCAGGTATTTATAGATGGTGATCCCCGTGCATTCGGAAAATATACGATTAAGATAAAATTTTGAATAACCAACACTTTTAGCAATTTTATCTACGTTAATTTCTTTCTCCATGTTGTCTTCCATATAATTTAGGACTTGTTTTACAATATCTTTTTGCCGTTCCATAGTTTTTTGCCTCCTTCTCGTCATTATAACAAGTTTGGATGTGGGTGTCTTAATAAAAAATGCCATTTTGTAATCAGTTTTGTCTCTGTAACATCCCTTTTCGCCATATCTGCTTTAATATCTTATACAGGAAATGAGTGTGTTAATCATATCCTTACCACTTCTTCCCATCCCTTAGACATTGCATAATCATATCCGTCAATTGACCTGAACAACATAAAAATCCGGCAGAACCTTAACATTTTGCCGGACTCTTATGACAGTCCCCACTTCAATACAAATAATGCCAAAGCAGGGACTTATTTTCTAAAACTCTGTTATTTTTTCTGACGCATATTGAAGTATCCCGGATGCATCACTGCTGTCTGATACGCCGTCTCCGTTTACATCAGCAGCCTTATGCTGTTCCTCTGTAAGTTCCTTATATTCTGCTGCATACTGAAGCACTTCCGCTGTATCTGCCGTATCCACGGTTCCATCCAGGTTCACATCACCTTTGAGGCGGGCTTTCAGAATTTCTTCCACCAACGCTTTTACAGCTGCACCCACTGACGATGCATCTGCTGTCTGATCCTCATAGATCTGTTGGGATTTCTCTGTCGTTTCCGCAAGACCTGCGATGGTGTCTGCCACATAATCTGCCGGATTTTTCAGGATTTCATTGGCTTTGTCCAGTGCATTTTTCAATTCAGATTTATCTGCTTTTCTCACCAAAGCAGTCATGGCTGCTGCCAGATCCTCATATGCCTGTTCTGCCTCCTCCAGTGCAGCCTGAGGATTCGCTGCTGCGTCCTTTGCTGCTGCCAGTGCTGTCTCCAGTGCCTTTATACTGATATCAGTATACTTATCTCTATTATTGAGCAGTTCCTCTGCTTTCCGAATCAGGATATCAAGTCTGCTATCTCTATCTTCAATCAGCAGACAATTCACTGCAGACATCAGCCTTGTTGCCGCCCCATTGACGGTTGTCTGGTCCGCACCTTCAAAAGTATATACACTCTCCGCATATGCCAGAGCATCTCTTACTGTCTGTATGCTTTCCGATGTGTATTGTTCCGGTGCCCCGCTGTCTGCCAGTATTGCTTTGGCTCCGTCAATCACGGCTTTTAAACCTACCCGCTGTACATTACTCTCCAGCAGATTACACACAGTCATCAGTTTCAGGAATGCATCATCCACCTCTTGCTGGGCTGCATCCGGATCTTCCAGCAGTGCCCTGGCCTCGTCAAGGGCTGACTGTACTTCCATCCAGGATGCCTCTGTATAGCACTGGCTCTCTGTCTGTTCCTGCTCCAGTTTCTCCGCCATACCAACTGCCAGTTTTAGAGCATCATCCTGCACTGCAGCCCCCTCTTTATAATTTATGACCAGTCTTGTTCCATAACCTTCACCGGCTTCTTTACTTCCAAATTGAAGGCAATTTCCTGCTTCCGTCTCATTTAACGCAAAGCTTATGTACTGTTCTTCCGGATAGTTTTCTTTAAATTCTCTGACCAGCTTTGTCACATCAGCCTGTACAGTCTTTGCGCCATCGTTGACTGCAAATTCTTCAGATACAACAGAAGTATTTTCAAGGTCAGAAGCATCATAATGCAGCTTAGGAAAATTCAAACCTGCAAGATCCTCCTCCTGTGTGTCCTCTTCTATACCTGTCCCTTCTATCCACTCAGGATCAGCCAGGACAATACGCACACGATCCGTTTCTGCGTCTCCCGCCTTTTTCCCCAGATAATTCAAAGAAAGATAAGCACTTTCCACTTCTCTTTCCGTATCCGGCAGATCATATTTTAAGAATCCAATCTTACAGTCATACTCCCAATCCGGCCACCACCAGCCTGAGCTGCCGGATTCCCCTATTCCCTCAACACCGGATTGTCTCTGTATCTGAAGGTATGTCCTGCCTCCGTAATTATTATATCTTTCACTTTGCCATGTCTGGGCTGTGGTATCACTTTCCGGAAGAGTACCGGCATATCGGCTGTCAACGAATTCTTTTAATGCTGCTCCGTCAAAAGGAGTGACAATAATCTTACTTCCATTCTGATCATCAGCCCTGTCCTCCACCTTCTCCACATTTATAACCGATAGCAGCATGGCTTTTAATTCACCATTTTCAATATATACATTCGGCCGTTCCAGCTTTGTCCAGTTATTTTCGGTACCGTCCTCATAGCTCAAAAAATTTTCATACGATGTATAGGCTGCCCCTTCATGCAATGTCCAATTCGTAAGGCCGTCAAAAGAGGTCATATAATATGCCTGTTTTGCATTCCACTTATTTACCAGGCAGTGATACAGCCCATCTGAGTACCACATCACCGGATCTTCCATATCATCCTCTGTGGTGTCCAATCCCGGAAGATTCCACCACAATCCGTTACTTTCCACATGCCAGGGGCCATTTACAGAATCTGCGGTGGCAATGTCTCCATTTCTGCTGACTGCCTGATATCTTCCGTCCGGTCTTACGAAGATACTGATATTGGTCATGGTAAAACTCCCATCACAGTCCATCTGCTCAAAATGGGTCCATTCGCCCCCGTTCTCCAACGTCTTGGAGAGATGTATGGTGCCCTGTACCTCCCAGGGGTCACCCAAAACAATGCCATATCGGTAGCCCTCCTCATAAAGCGGGTCATTTCCGCTCAATACAAAAGGATATACATTATGCCCTGCCCCTTCATAATAATCGGGCCAAAGCATCCCCTGGTCTTCATAAGGTCCGTATAAATTGTCACTGACAGCATATATGGCCTCCGAACGTTTCCATCCCGGATACCCGTTTTCTCCTTCATGACCGCCACGCTGATCCCACCGGCTGGCAAACATATAATACTTACCTGATTCTTCATCCCTGATTATGCCTCCATCCCAATAGGAATAATCAGACATATCATCGTCCTCCAGGCCATTGTACTGGTCGCGGGGACCTACTTCCTCTGCGCCCCAGCAATCGGCAGAAAGACCACTTGGATCCATAACAGGCATGGGCAGGAAGCAATCCATAAACTGTGAAATTTCAGACTGCCCCTCCACGGCAAAATCGGTATCTTCTGCCCGCACATGCATAACCGGAAAGCCGGATGATATAGTCAATGCACCTGTCAGTGCAAATGCAGCAGCCCTTCTAAATAGTTTCCCCATTTTTCCATCTTCTCCTAAACTTTCTAATTTTTTTCTATAATATCACATCTCCTTTCGATACCTTTAGGACTATATTCCGGTGTTTTTTTAATATTTCTACCTATAATAGGACTTTATTTATAATTTTGTATTTTTTCCCGTATATGTAAGAAGGCTGTCTACTTATCGGCCGGCACAGATATGGTCACGGTTGTCCCTTCATGCTCCCGGCTTTCCACACGGATCCCGTATGCACTGCCATATAACAGTTTTAACCGGTCATCCACATTCTTGATCCCGATTCCACTGTAATGCTGTGCCTTTCCGTTTTTCTCATGCAGTTCACTGAGCTGTTCATCCGGTATTCCGATTCCATTGTCTATGATCTGAATCTGAAGTCTGCCTCCCAAGGTGCGTACCAGAATCTTTATGCTTCCCTCTGCCCCATAGGGAAATGCATGGAAAAAGGCATTTTCGACAAAGGGCTGGAGGATCATTTTGGGAATTCTGTATTCCTCACATCCAAACGTAACAAAATATTCCACCTGTATTTTATCACCATATCTGGTATTGTTGATCAGCACATAATTTTTCAGATTTTCAATCTCTTTGACTATGGGAATATATTCATCTGTATTGCTGATCGTATTTCTCAGTAGCGAAATAAACGCATCAATGGTCTTCGTTGATCTCTCAACATTTCCCTGGAAGATAAGCCACTTTATGCTTGCCAATGTATTATAGATATAGTGAGGATTGATCTGCATCTGCAGGGCTGAAATCTCTGCTTTCCGCTTCTCCTTCTGGCTGGTCATCAGTTCCTCTATGTATCGGTTCATCTCATCCAGCATTGCATTGTAGGTGCGGGACAGTTCTTCTATCTCCTTTGACCCGGTGAGGTTTATATGTTCGTCATATTTGGTTTCCCCGGCATTTGACATCTTATCCACCATCTCCGACAAAGGCTTTGCTGTCTGGCTTACAAAATAAAATATGATAATCCCCGTCACGGCCATGACCGTAACACAGATTGCCACGATCATGGGTACATTATACAGGTCCTCCAACGCCTTTTTACTGTCAATAATACCGTAAGCAGTACACTTGTAATATGGAAGTTCTTTCTCCAGGGTTATACTTGTATGCGGATTCTTATCTGGGACTTTTTCGCCCAATGATTCCTTGTCCGAGGAAGAGATGACAATACCTGCCTCATCTGCCAAATAGAATTCGGCGTAATCAGACGTAAAATAATCGTAATACTCCTTAAAATCTTTTTCTTTCAGCGTCACGTAAGCCACCCCATAAGGTGTTACGCTTCCGGGAGACCTCAGGGCTTTGACTGCCATAAGCACAGGGACATCTCTGGTTGTAGATGTATATCCGCTGTCTTTGAGCACATAGTGGGCAGTTTCCGGGTTTTCCATGGCGTATTTTGCCTCCTCTGACTCCATGATCTCATTCACAGGCGTTATGATCCGCTCCTCCCGGTCCAGATAACTGCCCCCGCTCTTACTCACCGCCATAACACTAATATCATCCATGCTGGACGGAATCGCTTTCTTCATATCCTGATCCGCACTGTATGCAATCTTAAATGCCTGCTGGGGATTGGAGTTCTCCTGCTGCAGATACAGCTTCAGATTCCAGCTTGAATTGACCTGATTGAACAGCTTCATCAGGTCCTCGTGATACGAATTCAGTTCATTCTCAATCCTGAAAAACACCTTTTTCTGGGACTCCCCGTAGGTATCCACAAAAACACTTTTGGATATGCTGATTATGATCACAGTGACCATTAAGATGCCGCATAGGAGTCCAAAGGTGACGACTGCCAAAATCTTTGTCACCATACTGTTGAGATATATTTTTTTCTTCATACGCATCACCGGATCCCACGTCTGTACATACTTGGCGTACTCCCAGTAGCTTTCTTGAACACCCGGCAGAAATAGCTTTGGTCCGCATATCCCACAGCCGAACCTATCTGTGCAATAGAAAGATTGGATCGCTCCAGGAATTCACAGGCTTTTTGGATACGGATATGGTTGAGATATCCGCTGAACCCCTCAGATATGTGCTGGTTAAAATACGCAGACAGATAGGAATAGCTGAAATTAAACTCCTCTGCAAGACTCTGCAGATTAAGCTCTTCCGCATAGTGCTCCTGTATATAGTCCAAAATTTTTCCCAGATAGACATTCTGATCGTCTTCTGTATTCACCATCACTTCCTCCAGCTTGTACAGCATTTCATCAAAAACTGCCAGGAAATCATCGCAATACATGACCTGCTCTATTTTCACAAAATACTCTCGTCTGATCTCTTCCAGTTCACGGATATGCTCTTCACAGCTCCCAATAAGATTATACAGAAGATTCTTTGTCTGGTTTTTAAGCTTAAACTCCTGCATCTGGTTATTTACTGCTCCATAAATATAAGAGCGGTACAATTCTATGGCCTCGTGATATTTGCATACAGCTATAAAAGATGTGAACTTCCTGAAATCAAATTTCTCCCAAGGCATTTTGCCTGCTGCCCCTGTTTCCTTTTTATAAAGATGCATTCCTCTGTTATAGAAAATCTCCTTCTCCACAACTTCGGACTCCTGATATTCCCTTTTCAGTTCCTCCATCCGCATATGGCGGACTCCCAGAACCCCCAAAACGCGTTCTGAAATCAATCCAAGCTGTCCCATGAAGACCTCCAGGGCATGGATAAGCTTCTCATCATCTTTTACGCTGTAATTCAGCACCACGCACAGAGTTTCCTGGCCGCGCAGGAATTTTAAATAGCTGCAGTATGTAATTCCTTTCAAAAATGATTCTACTTTCTCATAAAGGACCGGTGACATATCAATACCGTTACCATCCCTATAACAGAGTGGAAGCAGAAACAGCCTGTAACAGCTATGGGGAAATAGTCCCTGAAATGCCTCCGCATGTACGCCATTTTCCTGGGTCAGATAAGTTTCAAGTATGTCGTCAGCGCTGGATGCGGCTTTCCGTTTCAATTCCAGATCAGGAACCTTTTTCGCTGCCCTGCTCACGATCTTCAGCAGCTCCTCCGGATTAAGCGTTGGCTTCAGCACATAGTCCACGGCACCGTTTACAAGCGCTTCCCTCACATATTCAAAATTGTCATAACTGCTCAGCACAACAAGTTTGATATCCGGATACTCCCTGTTTACTATTTTAATAAAATCGAGACCGTTCATTACGGGCATAGCTATGTCACACAGGATAATATGGGGCTTTAACGCAGGAATCAGGTCAAGGGCCTCCTTCCCATTGGATGCCTCTCCTGCGATCACATACCCTTCCTCCTCCCACCTCATCATAAAGCGGATTCCCTGGCGCATGATGAACTCATCGTCTATTATCATAATCCTGCACACACTTTCCATAACCGTTCCCCCATCTCTTTCTTTTCTCTACGGCAGTTTCCGGCTCTGGCTCCATTCCCTGCCCCTGACTCCGTTCAGTATACAAAAATCCGGACATATCTGCTGAACACAACATGCCCGGATTTTCCATCCTTTCCTTTGAGACAAAGCGGGTATTTGCAATCCGCTTCGCTTCAGGTTAAAATGATTTGATTTTTTCTGCGGCAAACTGTAGGATCACAGCCGCATCACTGCTGTCTGCTATCCCGTTTCTGTCTACATCTGCTGCCTGCTGCTGTTCATCCGTAAATTCTGCAAGCTCCGCATTGTATTTCAATACCGCTGCAGTATCTTCTGTATCCACTGCACCATTTAGATCAACATCACCCATAAGGCGGGCTTTTAGGATTTCATCTATCAGTCTTTTTAATGCATTCCCAACACGTTCTTTATCTGCTTCAGCATCATCATAAACCACTTTGGTTTCATCTGTCAATCTCTGAAGCCCTGCTATACTGCTTTCCAGATATTTTTCCGCTTCAGACAGGATTTCTTCTGCTTTATCCAGAGCATTTTTCAGCTCTGCCTTGTCTGCTTTCCTCACAAGTGAAGTCATGGCCTCTGCCAGCAGCTCATAAGCCTGCCAAAGCCCGCCCTCATCTGCCTGACTGCTGCCTGACGCTGCTTTTGCAGCTTCCAGCGCCTCTTTCAGTTTCAGGATACTGGAAGGGGTATACTGCTCCTCTCTCTCCAATAATCCCTCTGCCTTCTGAATCAGAATATCAAGCCTGGTGGCCTCTTCCCTGGCCAGCAGTCTTGTCACTGCATCCATCAGCTCCCTTGCCGCCTGATTAACAGTTTCTTGATCAGCAGCTTCGCTGCCGTATACCTGCTGCGCTTTTTTAAGGGCAGCCCTCACTGCTTCTACGCTGTCACTGGTATATTGTTCCAAAACCACTTCATCACCCAGAATGGTATCTGCGCCCTCCATTGCGGCTTTAAGTCCTGTCTTCTGTACTCCGTCCTCCAGCAGATTACAAGCGGTCAGCAGTTTCAGGAAAACCTCATCTACTGCATTCTGGGACGCCTCTGGGTTTTCTTTCACAGTTCTCGCTTCTGCAAGGGCTTCTGCTGCCATCTTCCAGCTATCAGCTGTGTAGCAGTTATTCTCAGCCTGCTGTGCCTCCATCTTCTCTGCCATAAGGATTGCCAGATTGAGGCTGGTCATATCCGCTTCTGTCTGTACTCCTCCATTTAAATCCTCTATAGCCAGACGGATTTTTTCTGCGGCCAGATCTATGTCATTCTGTGCTGCGTCTGCACGGAAGAGCAGACTCCTGCCTGCTGCCGCGGCTTCATCCAGTACCGCCAGCTTTTCATTCTGATACGGATCTCTGTCAATTTCCTCCGCCTGATTGACTGCATCTTTCAGTGCCTGCAGCTCCAGTATATTCTGAATCCGTATGTAGGAAAGCACCGGATCTGGTCCACCATCAGCAGCTATTGTAATAGTGGCATTCCCCGCCCTATCACATGTGAATTCGTATGTCTCCTCATTCCATGGATTTCCGCTGTTCCAGGTATTTGTCTTTCCAAGCTCTATGGTTTCGCCACCTGTATTCAGAGAAACCTTCATGGGACGGTCTTGATTCCACCATTCTTTAAATCCGAGATTTAATCTGTATGTACTCTTCTCCAGAGGTACTGTATAGCTGATCGCCTGTCCCTGTCCGGCATACCACCCAGTATCATAATTGTCATTTATATCTCCATCGTATGCACCGTAATCTTCCATACGTCCCCAGGAGCCATCCGTGTACTTCCTGTCCGCTGTCTCATTGAGAAGGTCCGCATATCCGTCCACACGGTAATATTCCGGAGAATCAGGACTGTTGCAGTCTATAAAATACTGCACATTCTCCGGTACGATCTTCACATTTGCGGCAGCCTTCACCGAGGCTCCTTCCACAGAGCCTTTAAGCGTCGTATTCTCTGTAAAATCTATGCCTTCCAGATCCCAGACCACATCCTTTTCTATTCTGTTTCCCATGTTGGTCAGGGCATATACTTTTGTGGGAAGTGCAGGGGTTATACCGCTTACTGTGTATAGATCCCCGCTCTCCTCTATTTTTTCAATTCTCTCATCCAGAGTTCCTCTGACTACTTTGGCATAGTTCAGTTCCAAAAGCCTGTCTCCTTGTCCTTCAGCCTTGGTTATGGTGACCGTATGGCTGCCCTGACTGAGTTCGCCTGTATTATAGAGCAGTGAACCGCCGTCTTTGTTGTCCGCCGCCAAAGAAACCTGCTCTGCATCCCCTCCGTCTACCGATATATTTACCACGGCACCCTCCGGAGCTTTACTTCCGTAGATCAAAGCCTGTGTTCCTTCAAATGTGAGCGTTGCAGATGCGTTTTCCGCTGTGCTGTACTTACCACCCCCGAAATCCTCTGAGGACTCCCCCCAGGAATCTTCATAGGAAAACTTATCTATATCAGAAACCCATGATTCCCCAGGCATCTCCACATCTGCCTCCACGATCTCTGCATAATTTTCCGGATTGCATATACTGCTTCCATCTGCCGCTTTTATAACATAGGTAGAAACAGAATTCCACGGAAGTGTAACATCCAGCACACCATCTGTCACATCCTGTACCTCAGCCAGCTCACAGCTTTCCGAATCAGAAGTTCTGTACAGTTCTGCCTCTTCCGCACCGGGGAAAGCCCCCAGATCTACGGTATCATTTCTGTCATCACCGAAATTCTGGGCCACGATCACAAGCTCATCCCCCTGAGGAGAAATAGCTGCGCACATATTGGAATCGTCAATCTCGATCATGGTATATCCGGCTTTCAAATATTTACTATACTGCATCATAGTGTAAAACTGCTTGGTCACCGCCCAGTATCCTTCGCCAGGTACCCAGTCAAGCCGGCTGCCGTTTCCATCCACCAGATTGGTGTGGTAATCCGGTACCGGCTGTCCGTCTTTTTCAAAGACAGCATGGAGAAGCCCCCAGTTGGAATTGGTCTGCAGGCACTCATACTCACTGTCTGCCACCAGCCATGCGATCCATGCGGAAGACTGCAGTTCCTTTAAGTCCGCCATTATGCCTTCACTCTGGGAACGGGTATTGCCTGCCTCCATGGATTCATGGCACCCGTCATAGTGGCTGCCGCCTCCCTTTGTCACCTCAGACATCCAGAGCCCCTTATCGTACTTCCTGGCAATGCTGCGCAGCTCCCGTCTCTCGCTGTCACTGCCGCTGTATGTATGGGCACTTATGGTTTCCAGATTGGATTTCACATCATCATCCAGCCTGTTAAAAGAATTTATGGCATTCCAAAGGCTGGTCTCATCAGTACCCGTAATCCGCACATCATCCAGACTGCCCTGAAATTCATCTGCATTTAATGCGTACTGCATCTCACGGTAAGCTTTTGACTGCAGTTCCCCTGTATTAAATATACAGCCTTCCTGTTTGGTGCTTCCCTCATACCAATAGCTGGTGTCCGGCTCATTCAGCGGTTCCACATAAGATACTCCGGCACCGTACTTTGACTCCAGATTTTTGTCCACCCACTCCGTGGCTCTTGCCAGGTACATAGCAAAATCATCATAGCAGTCATCCTTCAGATTGTTGGGATCCCAGCCCGTACCACCTGTGGAGGTTCCCGATTTTGTCATATAATAAGGAGGCGAATTGGAAAATACTTTATTGATCACATCATTTTCCTGCCCCGTTTCTTCGGCGTAGGCTTTACGGTACGCATTTGCCTGCTCCAGCATCCAGAGCTGTCCCGCATCCTTCATCTCCTCTGTAGACTTAGCATAAAACTCTTCCGCCTGAAAGGGCGCTGTTCCGTCTGCTGTCCCCGTCATATCCTCTGTCCAGCCGGGGACCAGGCCTTCACATCTTTTGATACTGGAATCCTCTTTATCTCCGCCTCCCACATTATAGCGGACAACGTTCAGATTCAGATATTCAGGAGAAAATGCCAGCTCAGCGATTTCCTCCCGGTCAGGTCTTCCATCCCCGTTCCAGTCCGCATCTCCCCAGGAACCTATGGTATTCCCCCACCAGCAGAGAGAGGTTCCCCACCCTTCCAATGTCTGGTAATGGATATCCGGATCAACCGTTATATTCCCCCGCATATCTGCCTCTCTGTCAGCCATTACGGGCACTGCTGACGGTATTACTGCGGCTGCCCCCATCACGAACGCGGATATACCGGCCACTGTCTTTCTATATCTCCTTTTTTTCATACTTGTCTCCTGTCTTGGATGTATTATAAAACACAAGGGGCAGAAATCATTAAGCATTCCGCCTATATTTTCTGCCCCTTTTAAACTTAAAATTCTGTTATTTTCTCTGATGCATACTGAAGGATAGACGCTGCATCCATACTGTCTGCTGTGCCGTCGCCATTCACATCAGCCACCTGGCCCTGTTCCTCAGTAAGTTCACTGATCTCCACTACACTTTTCAATACTTCTGCAGAGTCTTCTGTGTCAATAGCCCCGTCTGTATTCACATCACCCATCAGGCGTGCTTTCAGGATTTGGTCAATGAGCTTTTTGAGAATTTCGCTGACTGTGTCCGCATCTGCATCATCACTGTCGAATACTGTCTGGGCCTCATCTGTCACAGCCTGCAGACCTGCAATGCTGGCTTCCAGATATCTTCCAGACTCACTCAGAATTTCATTTGCTTTATCCAGAGCGTTCTTCAGTTCCTCTTTGCTGCCTGTTCTTACCAGGGACGTCATAGCTTCCGCAAGCTTGTTGTACGCTGCGCTTATCTCAGCTTCTGATGCCTCTTTATTGCCATCCACCGTTTTTGCTGCTTCCAGCGCTTCTTCCAGCTTCTGCATACTGGAGGCCGTGTATTTATCTTTTTCCTTCAAAAGCTCTTCTGCTTTCCGGATCAGGATGCCCAGTCTTGTTGTCTCATCTTTTACCAGCATACCGGTAACTGCGTCCATAAGCTTTCTGGCCGCATTATTTACAGTCCCCTGATCCGCGCTGCTCTCCGCAAATACATGCTCTGCCTCTGTGAGCGCGGTTCTTACTGCTTCTATGCTTTCAGCTGTGTAATCTGCCAGTGCCGCTTCATCTGCAAGGACTGCCTTTGCACCTTCGATGGCTGCTTTCAGGCCCACTCTCTGTACACCGTTTTCCAGAAGATTACATGCTGTGATCAGTTCCAGGAATGTGCTGTCAATATCAGCCTGCGCTGCATCCGGATTCTCCATAAGTGTTCTTGCACTGTCAAGGGCTTTCTGGACTGCCTCCCAGCTTTCTGCTGTATAACAGTTGTTTTCCTGCTGCTCCTGCTCCATTTTCTCTGCCATGGCAATGGCCAGTTCCAGACTTTTGCGGTTAGTATCTACAGACGGTCCTTCACTTTCGCTGCCCATCATTCCAATCCAGCTTAAGACGGGATCGGAGTCGCCTGTTTTACTGATAGTCACTGTCACTTTTCCTGCTTCTGTGAGCTCAAAGGACTGAGCGATCTGCAGATCTTTGCTGTCATATGGCAGCGTAAAATCCTGTTCTCCCAGAACCTGCTCTCCCATGGTGATGCTCACTTTCATACCTCTGTCTGCATCCCACCATTCCTGGAAACCTGCTGCCAAAGTGTATGTCCCAGGCTGCAGATCAAATGCGTATGCAATGTTCTTTCCTTCTGCTGCCCACCAGCCTGTTTCCAAATAATTGCCGCCTCCGTGAAGCCCCATATCAAAATTGTCTGGTGATTCCGACTCAGTAACTCCGGTATACCCGGCCTTGTTTTCCTCTGTATATTTCCGGTCAGCGGTGTCGTTTTTCACTTTATTACCCAGTTCTTTTTTTACAGCGTCGAAGTATTCTGAGCTTTCTGCACCGCTGTCAAAGAAATAAAGGGTGTCTTTGTTTACGATATTCATTACATGGTCAAAACTTTTTCCCTTTTCGGTAAGTGTTCCTGTTACCGTTACGGTTCCGATCTTATCTTCGTCATAGCTGTCCATGCTCCAGGTCACCGGAGTTGTCTCCTCCTCTGTGCCGTAAGAGATAGTCACCTCTTCCGGAAGCTGTCCGATCACTTCGGAAACAGAAGACGCCGCTGTGGGGAGATCTGAAGTCACTTCAAAGATTCCTTTTCCGTTCAGGTCTTCCAACGTCCAGTTTTCGTATCTTCTCAGTGCGATCTGTTCATTTGGCTGGAATTCAACCGGAATCCATACATATCTCGATTCACTTAAATCTCCTGCATTCCATCTGTCACCCATGTAGATATACTGGCCCTTTTCTGCATCTACAGGGAATACACATGTACTCTGGGTGTCATATGTGGTACCGCTGCCCCAGTCTGTACAGGGGTCACCGATCTCTGTCCACGGTCCCATCGGATGGTCTGCCACCGCATATTTTGCCTGATTGGGGCTCCATCCGGTACATCCTGACGTAACTACATAATATTTATCTTTGTATTTGAACATCGCCGGGGCTTCCCGGGACCAGCCCTCAAAGTTACGGGTAAAGTGAACGCCTTCTTCCGCTTCTTCCCGCGGTACTTCCAGTCCTGTATACTCATCATTTAATCTTGACACAAACATGGTCCTGTTTCCCTCTGAGGAATAGATTACATATGCAGTCCCATCGTCATCTTTAAAAAGATTCATGTCGCGGACCGAACCACGGCCGTCCCAGCCATCGTACCCATGGTCTGCATTTGGGTCGTTGTGATAATTCAATTTATAACTTCCCAGAAGTTTGAATGGTCCTGTAGGGCTGTCGCTGATGGCAACACCTGCTTTGGCTTTTCCATAGTCAGCATCGCTTCCCGGATAACGGCCGTCAGCATGGAACCAGATAACGTATTTTCCGGTTTTATCGTTGTAAAGCATCTTTGGACGTTCCATAACGCCATTGTTTTTGTCCAGATCCACAAAAATCTCTTCCTGCTTTTCCACACTTTCATTTCCATATAATTCATTGAAATACGGATCTGTCTCAAACTGCTCCGGACTCTCCATCGTGCGCAGTACCACACCTTCGTCCGTCCAATTATACAGATCTTCCGAACTGTACATATGGATGCCGCCAACCGGACGATAGTCATTGGTCTTATCCTCACCAATCCAGTACCACTTGGTCACACCATCTACTGTCAACTGCTGTATCTGGCCTCCGTGAGCCTGGATCTGGTTTCCGTTGGTATCGTACATGGTATCTCCTGCCACACCTGTGATGGAATCGTATGTTGGAACTTCCTTCTGCTGTTCATCTACAGCCCTTACTTTTACATAGTTAAGAATGGGGTCCTGCTTGTTGCCTGTTCTTCTGGGAGATTTTATCTCAAGATTCAATTCCCCGTCCGTAACCTTTGTGGTGAATGTTCTATATACCCACTCGCCGTAATTTACGGATATATCCGTGGCAACTGTCTCTCCTTCCAGCATGACATTTACCAGGCGGTCGTCCCAATAATGTTTAAATGCCACAGACACCTCGTAGGTATCTTCCTCTAACCCTTCAACCGGAGTATCCGGAACCTCAAAGGAATATCCAAGTGCACTTTTATACTTATCAAATGTCACGCTGTCTGACATGTAAATAAAGCTGTTTCCAATGTCTGAAGCGTCATCACCGTTGTTCACAGCGTCGGAGTATTCATTTGCAGGATTACGGCCCCAAGTGGTTCCGGCTGCCTCATCCACCCCATACTCCTGATCCATATTGGACTGCAGTACGCCCATGCGCTCTGAATCCTGATTGGGAACAACCGTGGGGTCCGGAGTACCGCAGTTTACGGTATAGAGTACATTATCATTTTCTTTGATCAGTTCATATGTCAGTCCCTGCCCGTTTTCCTGCTGTACCTGAGGTGTATCCTGCTCCGCCGCCACGACCGGCATTGCCGGTGTTACAACGGATACACTCATAGCGATCACGGATATTCCGGTGACTGTCTTCTTGAAACATCTTTTGCCTTTCATAAATACCTCCATTTTATATAAATTTTTATTGCTTGTTCTTCCTTGTCCATGTGCACCCTGCCAGAACTGCCACAGCCCCTGCGCCTAAGAACAGATATGCGGCAACCGGTGTCTCATCACCTGTCTTCACACTCCCCTTTTTTGTGCTGCTTTTTCCCCCACTGTTAGAAGAAGGTTTTTTATCGTTGTCTGTCTTGTTCTGGTTCTTTTTATCATTGTCCTGTCCACCGGGTTTTTCTGCCTGTTCTTTCCCCACGGTATAGACAATTTCCGGAGTTTCTGTTTCCAGGTCCCCATTGTCCCCTGACAGCTTCTCTGCTTTTACCTGAAAAGTAATCTCATCGCCTTCTTTTACCCCGTCTTTCAGCTTAAATCCCATATCCAGCAGGCTTCCGTCAGAAGGTATACTCTCTGCCGATGCAAATGCAACCACCATCTCTCCCTCCGGTTTATTACCTGTCAGACAGTCATTCACTTCCAGCATTGTTCCGGAGAGTGCTTCTCCGGCTTCACTTGGTGTAAGCGTCAGTTTCTCCGCATCATAGAAGATACGCAGCTTTCCATTAGTTACATTGTCACCGTTTTCCATCTTACAGCTCACATCGAGTGAGCGTTCACCAGCATGGTAGTCTGCCACTTCCATAAAGATTTTCGGTGTTTCCGCCGCATGTACCCATACGGACTGGGTGACGAGCATCATGGAAAAAAGGCCGATCCCGGCTTTGATCCTTCTTTTCATTTTACCTTCTCCTCCTTAAGATATTGGTTTCCTGGCTCTCGCAAAATCTCGTTTTCTACTGTGCTGTGGCTGCTTCTGCCTGTGCCTGATAATCATTTAAGGTGCTGTCTGCATCAGCGCCGCCCACAATGGCCTGGACTGCTTTTGTCATTAAATCTTCAATGGCATATGTATTCAATCCATAATTTACCGAAGGTACACGAGCTGTCCACGCAGCGAAATCCTTAAAGATCTCCTGTCCGCCGAAAAACGCGTTCCCTTTTTTATAATTTTCAGCTTCGGCTGCTGCATTCATGGTGCTTACCAGAGTGATGTCTGCTGCCAAGGTATTCATCAGTTCTACACTGCTGGCGAATGTCTTTTTCAGAAAATCTTTTGCTGTTTCTTGATTTCCAACATTTTTCAATACATACCATCCGCCTCCGCCGATGGAGGATGCATTGACAGAATCTTGGTTGGCTTTCATTTTCGGAAATTCAGCCACTGCCCACTTTCCGCTCTGGTCCTCCGCTTTCTGGATAGACGGCGCAACCCAGCACCCTGATATAACAGATGCGACTTCACCGTTGTTAAGTGCTCCTACAAACTGATTCCAGTCCGATACCTGTTTTGTACAGTCCGAATCCACTAATGCTTTGTATACCCCAATAGCATCTTTTAAAGCTTTGTTACCAGCTATTGTGACTTCGCCCTTATCTCCTGTATACCAGGCGCCTGCACTCTGCATCATCATCCTGACTTGTCCGATGTCACTTGGATCCAGTGTGCACATTTGAACGCCGCATTTTTCTTTTACGGCTTTGCCAATCTCCATGTATTTTTCCCAAGTCAGGTTCCGCATGTCTTTCTGTGTAAAACCAGCCTGTTCAATGTAGTCTTTTCGGTAGAAGGTAGCTGCCACACCGCTGTCAAAGGGTACCCCGTATATCTTCCCTCCTGTCTGACATACTGCAGTCTTATATTCCGCAAAATCCTCTGCTTTTACTATGTCGGATAAATCCGCAAATTCATCCTGATATAAAGTCAGGTATCCCTGTGCCTTGTAATCCTCAATGAGTACAATATCAGGAAGTCCTTCATAGGAGGAGGAAGAAAGGCTTGTGTTCAACTTTGCTACGATGTCATCCTGTGCCATGGTCACGATGTTGATCTCCACATCAGGATTTGTTTTCATATATATATCCCTGGCATTCTGTGCAGCTTTGATATTAAATGCTTCATCCCAGGCCCAGATCGTCAGCTCTTCTCCTGCCTGGTCGTCATTGTCATTTACTGTTTCTTTTTTATCCCTGCCTTTTTCTGCGTTTCCTTTATCTGAACTGCCACATGCTGTCACACCTAAAATCAAGGACGCCGTAAGCAGCATGGCAAATACTTTCTTCTCTTTCATTTTATTCTCCTAATATTTAACAGGATGTTTCGTTTTGTACTGTCATTCTACCATACCATGCCGATAAAATTTTAGTAAAATGTTTGTGTGAATTATCAATATTTTAAGGCCTTTTCAAGGATTTAGGATTTTTTCATGGTTTTGTTAAAATTTAAATGTTCGTTTGTTTCCCCAACTATTTCTTCGGATGATTTTGTATACAAAACGGTTCGCAGGACTGCTCCTGCGAACCATTTTGACTGTAGATAAACTACTCTTGAAAATGTTTTAGAAATTTCTTCTTTCTTATTTCTTCGGACTCCTCTTCTTCATCAAGTTCCTGAACCTTAGCATCCTTTGTTCCCGAAAGGGCTTCGAGCATCTTGACTATCTCATTTTGTGCTATGGGACCCGAACCCAAGGATAAGCACACCATTATGGTAAGAAATAGTTTATATATCCTTTCTTTCATTATCTTCCTCCGATCTTATCTCTGCCTTGCTCTCGTAATAAGTATGCATTTTATAGTCACTGCCTAAATTGCACACAAAAAAGAAGCCATCATTTGATCCTAAAAATGACTTATAACTACCAGAACACCTGCAATAGAGTCTTCTTATAATGGTACCTAATTAAGTTTTATCCATGATTTGAAAAACAATTGATTCAATTGTCCAGACGTACCTTCTGTTTAATTAATGTCCATCCATCAGGCAGTAATATAAATAAGGTCAAAAAGAAAAAAAGAAAAACTATAGTAAGATAAAAAAGCGGACGAATCCCTTTTGGAAGAGCTGCGACCATGAGTATTTGGCATACATTCTTGGTTAAAATTTCATTATAAGAGTTATTTCGATCCAATAATGAATCCTTAAAACCGGTAGTATGATCACCGTCTTCATTGACAATGATACTTTCTGAAGCTGCCCACGCCTCAATTACAGTTGTCTTATCTAATGATCCATAGGGAGCATATGTACTACAAAAAAGCACATTCATAGTTAAGCACACAGCAAAAAGAAGCATACGGAATGATACTGTAATATGGGAAAGATGATCTATCTTATTATTTATTACCATTACGATTCCTTTCTAAGCTATGGTCAACTGAAGCATCCTTGATCTTAATTCCATATCCGGAGATATGAGTAATACTCACTTATTTGATTATACCAGTAAAAAAAACAAAAAGAAAGAGGCTGTGAAAAAAGCTCCCTTTATAAGACCATCAGCATAGTCGATGGTCTTATAGCTCCCCTTTTAATTTCGTCAATGACAACTGGAAAGGTATGCTCAATTAAGATAAATCATCTGCGGATGACAAGCAAAAAACTTTTAACAATTGGAAATGAACTTCGCCCGAAATAGAATAAGTTGTAGTTTTATTTTTCATAGCAGATAAATCTTACCACAAAAAAAGGATTTTCAACCACTAATGTGTATTGAAAATCCTCTTTTTTATTCGGACTGTTTTTCACAGCCCCTTCATAACATCATTTACTTTGTCCACAGTCTTCATCACTCTTTCGTAGAAACATAGTTGGGATTCTCTTTAAATGCCTGTACCAACTCCAGCCCCGGTTCTTCTTTAAAAACTTTTTTCCATGATTTTAACAGGTTATCAGGCGTCACACTGATTGGCTCAATTCCGATAAATGATGGTACTTTTTCATTTAAAACGGATTTAGCAGCCGCCAATGCGATCGCCTGTCCCTGCTCATACGGGCACTGTGCGCTAAGTACCTTGATCATACCGCCTTTTGCCATATTCATAGCATCTGCATAGTCCAGATCGCTGGTAACGATGGCAATATCGGTCCGCCCCATTTCTGTCAGCGCGGCAATGGCCTCCATGGCAGGACCATCCCAGGAGATATAAAGGGCTTCTATTTCCGGATACCGTTTGATCAGATCTTTTGTCTTTTTATATACTTCATCTTCTTTTTCAAACCTGATCTCTTCGCATAAATGCAGCACCGGATATTCCTCACTTATCACCTGCTTTGCCGCGTTGTCCCTCTGCATAGTCGCGTAGAAATCAGCTCCATGGACGATCAATCCATAATTTTTCATATTATGCTGATACATATATTCCCCAAGGCCATGTCCCATATTCTGTCCATGAGAGTGTTCATTAATAGAAACACAGGTAACATAATCCTCCGGCTGCAGTCCATCCGGTACATTTGTTATCAAGATCAATTTTATCTCACTGTCCGCAATTTTTCTAAACGCGTCTGCCGTCAGCTTATTATCGGTGGGGATAGCGATCAGGATATCCGGTTCCAGCATCCTTAAACTGTCCAGCTGCCTGCACTGCAGCTGAGGATCAAAGTGGGCATCCGTGATCGCAATGACAGAAATGCCCAGATTGTCAAAAATATCCCGTATCCCTTTTTGGTGCAGCTCCATCCATGCCTTTCCCGCATAATGGAAAGAAATGGCTGCTGTCAGCTTTTTATATCGAATATTCTGTATCTCGGCTTCCGAGAGTACAAGTTCACTCATGGAAGATGCCTTTTCTCCAAATGGTCCCCTGCCGATTCCGCAAGTGGAGGAGCGCACCACCAGTTTTGTGGGCAGCGTAACGGTCCTATAAACGTTTTTATAAGCGGACACATTGGCATATTCTTTGTTTGCGATCCTTTGCAGCAAGGTCTCAATGGTCAGTTTTACATACTGTTCCGTATCCTGTTCCACAGTTGTAAGCGCCGGGGTGTGCAGAGGTGCCCAGTCAAAAGAACCGAAGCATACCACGGATATGTCTGTTGGACAGGTTATATTATGGGCATCTATATATTTCAGAAAAGGTATCACTACCGCGTAATTGGCAGCTATTAATGCTGTGGGCATTTGTTCACCACTCAAAAGTTCATCCAAAGCCTCAAAAATATCCTGCTCTTTTTGCAGATGCGGATAGATATAGCCGGACACTTCCGGAATATGGTACTCCTGCAGCGCTTTTTTGAACCCTTCCAACCGCTGGGGGGAACGCTCCTTGCTCCTCCCCAGAAATCCGATCCGTTCATGGCCCTTATTGATCAAATGCTTTGTGGCTTTATAGGCCCCATCCAAAGTGTCCGTACAAATTGTGTCTGCCATAAAATCCCTGACTTCTCTGCCAAGAACGATTACGGGGATCTTAACATCCAAAAGAACGCGCTGTATCAAAATGTCCTTTTCATCGGGAAAGACAATGATCCCGGTTACTGTATTCCCCTCCAGCAAAACATCGAAAAAGTTTTTCATGCTGGATATATCCGAATTACATTCTATGGTGATCAAAGAATACCCCGTATCTCTTAAACTTTCATCAATCTGCTGTTCTACCCTGCGTTGAAAATTACTTTTCTTATCAGCTATCAGCATAAGGATATATTTTTCTTTTATTTCCGGCATGTGCGGCAATGTTTTCTTTAGAACAAAATTAGGCGGAGTATCCAGTTCCCGTATTGCTTTCTCCACCTTTTCCACTTTCTCTGGACTAACATAACGTGTTTTGTTAACTACATGGGAAACCGTAGACGTTGAAACACCTGCCATTTTTGCAATGTCATTAATTGTGGCCATATTATTTTTCTCCCACCTTATATAGTATATTACTACTATACCGTTACCGAATAGAAAAGTCAATTTGTTGCGCAAATTTGGCAATATTTTCGTAACTGTTTACTCAGTACTGTGCATTCACTGCGCAGTACGTGAGAAAGTAATGCAAGGGTGCATAAATCCCATCACAGCAGGCGATTTTTAATGGATTTATGCATGTTACTGGAACGCAGTGAACAGTAACATATTTTCGTAACGAAAGAAACAGGAACCGCAAAGGGTCCCTGCACTCTTTTTTAATCTTCAACTTTCATCCATGCTTTATCCTGGGCGGATCTCATAACTGCGTCGCAGACTCTCTCCACACGGTATCCCACTTCAAAATTGGTACTCGGCTGATATCCCTCTGTGATCGCTTTTATAAACTCATACATTTCGATGGTTTTCAGTTCCCCGTAACCGATGTTCATACCCGGTATATTCCAGGTAACTTCCCCGTGGAAGTGCGCCGGCCCGGTATAAATTGTCTTGAATCCTCTTCTGTCATCCGGATCATCCGCAAAGCATACCTGTAATTCGTTCAGTCTTTCATAATTGAATGCAATGCTGCCTTTTGTTCCGTGCAGTTCGATGGTGATAAAGTTATTTCTGCCCCATGCATTACGGGTGGCTTCAATGCTGCCGACAGCTCCGTTTTTAAACTTTACAAGGAAGGAATCTTCATCATCCACATCCACTTCTTTTCTGGGGGCATCTGCACCCAGTTTTACAGTCCCAAGCAGGTCCACTCCGCCTTCCTGTACAGGTCTTTCTTTAATATATGTTTTTACCATGGAGACCACTTCCTCAATGTCCCCGGCCAGATACTGTGCAATGTCGATCACATGTGAAGCAATATCACCCAGCGTTCCTGCTCCCGCAATATCCTTCTGGAATCTCCATGACAGAGGGGAATCCGGGTCCGCAGACCAGCTCTGCAGATAGGTACAGCGGATATTCAGGATATCTCCCACCGCACCTTCGTCAATAAATTTTTTAGCAAGATCGATGGCGGGAACTCTGCGATACTGATAGGCATTCATGCTTACAATGCCTTTCTTTGCAGCTTCTTTGGCGGCATCGGCCATTGCTTTGGCATCGTCCAGTGTAGATGCGATCGGTTTTTCACAAATGACGTGTTTGCCTGCCTGCAGCGCGGCAATAGCAATGGGCGCATGGGCGTTGTTTGGTGTACAAATGCTCACCACATCAATTTCCGGGTCATTGATAATATCATGCCAATCTGTACAGCAGGCCTGAAAACCAAACCTATCCTTTGCTTCCTCCGCGATAGACGGTTCAATATCACAGATCGTCTTTAAGACAGGTACTGCCGGAGCGGGCCAGAAAAATTTTGGCATATTAGAATAAGCTACCACATGTGCCTTTCCCATAAAACCTGCCCCTACTAATCCTACATTTAATTTTTTCATGATGAATCCTCCTTAAAATAGATATTTTATTTAATTGTTCTTTTTTCTTCGGCTTAAATTGCTGATCGCAACGGCAAGAATGATAATTCCGCCTTTGATCATTGTCTGCTGCGCAGAACTGAGATTCGCAAGGATAACTGCGTTATTCATCATTCCCATGAGCACGGAACCAAACAACGCTCCGATCACGGAACCGGTGCCGCCCGACATCGCCGTTCCTCCCAGTACAACTGCTGCGATAACAGACATTTCATCGCCGTCGCCGTAGGAATATCTTCCTGCCTGCATACGGGCCGCATACATGATCCCCGCAAATGCCGCAAATGCACCTGACATGGTGAAAGCAATGATCTTTACTCTGTCCGTTTTAATACCACTGTAAACCGCAGAGTTCTCATTTCCGCCTGTGGCCAGAACATGCCGGCCAAATGCGCTTTTGTTAAAGATCAGAATTCCAATGATATAAAACAGGATCGTCCACAAAACCAGTACCGGGATTCCCGCAACGCTTCCAATCCCAAAAATATTACAAAACGTTTTATTTGCAATAGGAACTGCCGCTGTATTGGTGATCCACATGGCAGCACCCCTTACGATCTCCATGACGCCAAGGGTAGCCAGAAAGGCCGGGAGTTTCAGTTTTGTGACCAACAGCCCGTTGATACAGCCAATGACCACGCCAAATCCCAGGCCCGTCACCAGCGCCAGCAGAATACTGTTGGTAGCCTGCAGGACAAGAGATACCAACATTGCTGTCATGGCAGT
The DNA here is from genome assembly GCA_002270465.1 of Blautia hominis. GTDB lineage: Bacteria > Bacillota > Clostridia > Lachnospirales > Lachnospiraceae > Blautia > Blautia hominis. The sequence continues at coordinate 417,923 of NQOF01000003.1, read as the reverse complement.
TACGGCACCAACGGTCAGATCGATCTGGCCCGCTGCCATAACAAAAACACCGGCAACTGCCATAACGGATATCATTGCTGTCTGCCTCAGTATATTGATCAGGTTCCTGGGCTGTAAAAATCCTTTATTCCCCAGGATCAATGCAAACAGTATGAACACAGCGGTAAAAATAATATAGACCATATACTTATCCCACTGTATATTCTTTTTATTTTTGCTGGATTGCATATTGTAATTCCTCCTCTGAATCTATTTTGCTCCTATCCATCTCTCCGGTAATCCTTCCATCATATATGGTGATGATCCTGTCACATACTGCCATAAGTTCCGCCAGTTCTGATGAAACAAACAAAACACCTTTTCCTTCCTCCGCATAATCCCTCATCAGCGCAATGATCTCGGCTTTCGCTCCTACATCGACGCCTGCCGTGGGTTCATCCAGCATCATGACTTCCGGCTGCATATTCATCCACTTAGCAAGGACTACCTTTTGCTGGTTGCCGCCGGACAGCAGATTGATCCTCTTATGAATATCATCTGTCACTATATTAAGTTTCCGGACATTATCTTCCACCATCTCATCAGCCATTTTTTCGTCAACAAAAACTCCGTGTTTTCTCAGTTTTGCCACTTTGGGCAAGATGGCGTTTTCTTTTACAGAGTGGATCAGGACAAGACCCTTTTTTCTTCTGTCCTCAGGGATCAACGCAAAACCGTTTTTAACAGCCTCTTTGGGGTTTCCTATCTTCATGGTTTTACCATTCAGTTTTACGACGCCCCCTTCCTGTTTCCTAATCCCGAACAAAGTCTCCAAGATCTCTGTCCTGCCGCTTCCCATCAAACCGGCAAATCCCAGGATTTCTCCTTTTTTCAGGCTGAAAGAAATGTCTGATATCCTGTCGTTTATTTTAAGATGCTCTACGCTCAACAGATCAGGGCCGTCTTTGTCATATGTCCTGGGAACCCAGTCAAATTTTTTTCCTGTATTCTCCCCCATCATATGAGCAATGATCTCATCCATAGTAATGTCGGAAATCCGACTGGTATGTACAATTTTGCCATCCCGCAATATGGAAATACTGTCCGCGATCTCCATGATTTCACTCATACGGTGCGAAATATAGATCATGGAAACCCCTTTATCCTGCAGGTCCTTCATCATTTTAAAAAGCTGTTTGGTCTCCGCATCTGATAAGGACGCGGTAGGCTCATCCAGTACCAGGATCTTTGCCTCTTTTTCCATGGCCTTTGCGATCTCAATCATCTGGCTTAAACCTACACTCAGATTACCAACCATCTCTTTTGGGTTCACTTCGATCCCTAATTCTTCCAGAACCTCACGGGAGCGTCTTGTCATGTCTGAAGTTTTGCGGAATCCTTTTTCAACGATCTCCGCCCCCAGAAATATGTTCTCCTCCACTGTCATAGTCTGGATGAGAGACAATTCCTGAAATATCATCCCGATTCCGTTCTTTTTCGCATCGTGCGTGTCCTGAATGGATACTTCCTGCCCATTGACCAAAATCTTCCCGGCATCCTTTGTGTAAACGCCTGTCATGATCTTCATCAATGTAGATTTTCCGGCTCCGTTACCGCCAACCAGCGCGTGGACTTCCCCCTTTTTCAAAGAAAAATCCACACCTTTGAGTACCGGTACTCCAAAAGATTTTTCAATCCCCTGCATTTGCAGCACATATGGGTTCATTTTCTCCCTCCTTATTTGCCTGCTGCTTCCTGCAGCCAGTCCGGCGCCTCAACATGATAAACATCTTTATATGCTTCCAGGATATTGGACCCATCTACTTTCTTTGCCGCAACCGCAACGTATGCCGGTGCCTCTTTTCCCAGCAGAGAATATGCTGCCAGTGTTGCCTCAGCAACTCCCTGGTCATAGGGAAGCTGTGCGCCGAGTCCCACAACATTGCCTTCTGCAATTTCTTTCGCTATATTATTTCCCAAGTCAATGGTCGTAAGCTTCACATCATCGCCGGTCAAGCCTGCTGCCTTTACAGAGGAGAGCACACCTTCCATGGGAACATCCCAGCTTGCATAGATTCCATTGATCATAGGATACTGTGTTAAGATGGCATCTCCCTGTTCGGAACATCCGTTTTCATCTGTAAATCCCTGTTCTGTCACGATCTCAACATCCGGATATTTGGCTGCCATTGTCTCTTTAAAGCCCTCGTCTCTCTGATTTGTCACAAAAAAGTCCGCATCATAATAGACCATTCCAATCTGTCCTTCTCCGCCAAGAGCTTCCCCCATTAATTCCGCAGCAACACAACCGTTTCCATAGTTATCCGCAGATACACAGCTCACATAATCTTTTCCCGCTGTCATCTCTGACGGAACATTGTCCATAAATACCAGCTTGATCCCCTCATCTGCCGCTTTTTTGAATGCGTCGGCAGTAGCTGTGGCGTCTGTCGGAATACTGATGATGACATCCGGATCTTTAGCCATAATGGTCTCTATGTCTGATACCTGCTGCTCTGCTGAAAAATTCGCATCCGTGGTCGCAACGATCTCTATACCCAGATCTTCAAAGGTGGCCTTTAAGCCTTCCAGCTGGGAAGTTGCCCAGTCATTACCTCCATAATGAAGCGAAATGGCTGCTTTGTATCCGCCGTCACGGATCTGCTGTTTCTCTTCCTCTGTCAATGTAATATCAGATGCCGGGGTTGCCGCTTCTCCATTCGGACCCGTTGATAAGATCTTACTGCCATCTGCATCCTGAACGGCCTCATCCGGGGCGTCCGTTTCTTTTTCTGTATCTGCATCTGCTGCTGTATCGGTTTTCGTTTTTGCTGCCGCATCTGAACTATCTGCAGAGTTTCCGCAGCCTGCCATCATCGTCCCGATCATTCCTATTGCTAATATCACACTTACCAATTTTCTTTTCATATTTTACCTGCCCTTTCTATATTTAAATAAGTTTACCTTTAAGAAATTCATAGGAAGTCCTGCACGCAGAAACCGGATCACCGGCATATCCATCTACTTCCACAAGATAATCCCCGTTGTAATCTTTCTGTTTCAGGAAGTCAAGAACCCCGTTAATATCAATACTGCCCGTACCAAGAGGAGCAAATCCGTTTTCATCCAAATCTTTTAAATGTACAAAAGAGATCCTGTCGTAATATTTCTTCACGATTTCCAGAGGGTCTCCTCCGCCTGCCGCAAGATGCGCCAGATCCGGACAAATATCAATTGATGTTCTGGCAAACAGCTTATCAATCTGTTCCGGCGCCTCTGCCATGGAACCCAGATGAGGATGATAGCTTGCTTTCAGCCCGTATTCCGCAAACACATGACCAGCCATATCCAGTCCTTTCCCCAGCAGTGTGTAATCTTCTTCCTGGATCCCTTTTCCTCTGATGGCACCTCCGCAGATACCTATATATGTAACGCCAACTTCTTTTGCTGCCTTCGCAACGGTTTCCATATGATACATCTCATCTTCCAGAGCATCCTGATATATAAAGTTTGCTCCCACACAGACACTCATCATTTCTGCGGAATACTTTTGCAGCATGTCTTTCAACACGGAAAGGTCATTACTATATTTTGTAAGGTTGCCTTCCAGGACTTCAATACTTCTGAATCCAACTTCTGTTATGCTTTTCAAGATCTCCTCATCATTCCCCATAGTCAGATACCGGATATCCTTGACACTTGTCACACCGGCACCATCCCCAACAAGGGGGCCGAAACCATTTGTCATATAACCAACTCTCATAAACAATACCTCCGTTTTTGTGCTGTTTATTAAATTTGCGCAAATTTTCTTGATGCAGCAATCATACCTCGTTTGGTTTTATTCGTCAATATCTTTTTCAAATTCTCCTGTTTTTTGGTATTTTTTCACAATCTGCGCCTTTTCTTATTGTCACTTTTCACACATTGACTTTTTCCGCGCTCCCCCTCATAATATGTTATATAAAAATTTGCGCAAATTATTTTTGCCACTGTTACATACTTAGACAAGAGCGCGCGCTCCTGTCAATAAACAAACCAGAAAGGAATATATAACTATGAAACTTGGATTTATCAGTTCGATTCTTGATTCCTCTTCTTTTGAAGAAGTCATTGACACCGCCTCAGAACTTGGTTATGAGTGTGTTGAAGTAGCTTGTTGGCCAAAAGAGAAAGCAGCCAGACGTTATGCTGGGATCACACATATTGATATTGAAGCACTTACCGAAAGCAAGATCGCTTCCCTTAAACAATACTGTCTCTCAAAAAATGTTGCCATATCTGCACTGGCTTATTATCCCAACACTCTGTCAGATGAAATTGACCAGCGCCAAAAGGCAGTAGAGCATTTAAAAGCTATGATCATTGCCGCTCCGAAATTAAATGTCGACACCATCACTACCTTTATCGGCCGTGTCCAAAATCTAACCGTAGAGGAGAATCTAACGATCTTCAAAGAGGTATGGACTCCTATCATCCAACTTGCGGAACAGTACAAAGTAAAAATAGCGATTGAAAACTGTCCAATGCTTTTCGGCCCCGAGCAGTGGCCGGGCGGTCAGAACCTTATGACCACCCCTGCGATCTGGCGTAAAGCCTTTGACTTGATCCCAAGCGATTACTTCGGTTTAAACTACGACCCTTCCCACTTTGTCTGGCAGCAGATGGATTACATCAAGCCATTATATGAGTTCAAAGAAAAAATCTTCCATGTACACTATAAAGACATAAAGATCTATCAAGATAAGCTGGAGGATGTAGGAACCATGGCCTACCCCTTAGACTATATGTCCCCAAAACTCCCCGGACTGGGAGACGTGGACTGGGGAAAATATGTATCCGCATTGACCGATATCGGCTACAACGGTTACAGCTGCATAGAAATAGAAGACAAAGCTTTCGAGAGTTCTTCCGAACGGGTGCTGGACGCCCTCCGGCTTTCTTACCGTTACATGAGACAATTTGTTATTTGAGAGGAGAAATAAACATATGAAACAAGAGAAAATAAATATAGGACTTATCGGAGCCGGTTTTATGGCCAAAGCACACTCTATCGCATATGCCGGTATGCCAATGTTTTTTTGGCCGGCTCCCGCGATCCCTGTCAAAAAAATGATCGTAGATATGAATGAATCCATAGCCAGGGACGCTAAGGAAAAACTGGCTTTCGAGGCTTATTCCACAGACTGGCATGATATTATAAACGATCCGGAAATTTCTGTTGTGGATATTTGTACGCCAAACAATGTACACGCCGAGATTGCCATCGCAGCAGCAAAAGCAGGAAAACACATTATCTGTGAGAAGCCTCTTGCTCTAACCTCCGATGAAGCAAAAGAAATGTACCTGGCTGCAAAAAAGAATCATGTTAAGACCATGGTGGCTTTTAACTACCGGAAAACACCCGCGGTACAGCTTGCAAAAAAATATATTGACGAAGGGGCCATCGGTGAAATCCTTGATTTCCGCGGTACCTATCTTCAGGACTGGTCAGCTGATCCTGATTCCCCTCTATCCTGGCGTTTTCAAAAAGAAATATGCGGAAGCGGCGCCCTGGGCGATATCGGAACCCATGTGGTAGACATGCTCCGCTTTCTTGTAGGAGATTTTAAAAGAGTGAACGCACGGACAGCAACTTACATCAAAGAAAGGCCCTTACAGTCCGGCATGTCCGACAGCCTCGGCAATGCGCGCGTGGAACAAAATGCGCCTAAAAAAGCGGTGGACGTGGATGACCAGTGTATATTTATGGTAGAATGCGCAAACGGCGCTTTTGGAAGCATCGAAGCTACCAGAAACGCCTGGGGAAGGAACAACTATATCACCTTTGAGATCCACGGGACAGAGGGTTCTATTTTCTTTAACTACGAACGCCGCGACGAGCTTCAGGTCTGCTTTGCCAGCGATGCTGCAGACAGACGGGGATTCCGCACGGTGTACACAGGCCCCAATCATCCATACGGCAGCGGATTATGGCCAATCCCCGCTCTCGGCATCGGATATACCGAAACAAAAATTATTGAATGCTATGATTTCTTCCGTTCTTTGCAGGAAGATACAGAACCCGTCCCTAATTTCCGTGACGGATATGCAGTTGAATTGATTTCTGATGCCATATTAGAATCGGCCCAAACACATGAATGGGCCGATGTAAGAGATATTTCCGCTCTATAAGGTTTGCGGCTGATAAACAGCTGGGTCCGCTGCAAGTAAAATGCCGGCCAAACCTTGTATTTTTGTTCTGATATCAACCAGCCATCCATGTGTGGGTGGCTGTTGGTATCTGTTCTCCCGGGGCCGGAGCTGCTCTGCGCCGTTAAGCATGAGAGCCGTCAGACAGCGGACTTTAACATCCCCTCTCACAAATACCGGCAGCAACCCTCTCCAACCCCTCAAAACATTGTCCAAAAAACATCTTATACGATTCACAAAAACAATTTCCCCTTCCCTCCGCCTTCTCCTTTCCATACCAATGCCGCCTGCATCCCCCATGGCACAAAAACTCATACCGGCACACATTACAATCCCCCGAAAAAGATTCCGCATCAGACGCAAACCCCATCTCAGCCCCCATCCTTCTCATATCCTCAAATGTTCCCTCCCGGATATTCCCCAGGCAGAACTCATCCAGCATATAAAAATCACAGGGAAACACACTCCCGTCCGCTTCTATGACAAATTGGACCGTACATCCCCTGCCCTGTTCGCAGGATTCCGGCAGATACCCCAGCAAAGCCCCGATATAATTCTCAAAATTCCTTATATACGGCTGCTTTCCCCTTTTCCAGTCCTCATACCAGACGTCAAACAGCTCACACAAAAACTGCCCATAACTCAGAGGAGAGAGCGAATAACTCCGGCCCCCCTTCCCTTCCCCCACAGGGTCCAGGCAGGCGATATACTGCTGATAGGCAAATCCCCACTTTTCATATTGCTGATATATTTTCCGTATCCTGGGCGCTGTCTGTCTATTCACCACCGTCAGGACATTAAATTCCACCCCAAACTTCTTCAGCCTCTTGGCAGAATCCAGGCACCGGGAAAACGTACCGCCCCCATCCGGAGAAACCCTGTTGGCATCATGCGTCCTCCAAATCCCATCCAGTGACAACCCGATCAAAAAACGGTTCTCCTTAAAAAACCGGCACCATTCCTCATCCAGATCATACCCATTCGTCTGCAGCAGATTATGAACCTTCACCCTCCTCCTGTTATACCTATCCTGCAGTTCCAAGGCCTTCTCATAAAATGCCAGTCCGCGCAGGGTAGGCTCACCGCCCTGAAAAGAAAAAGTGACCTCCCTGCCCGCTTCCTCCATGGATTGACGAATGATAAGCTCCAGGGTCTCTTCCGACATCCTGCCATAATCCGCCACATTCCTGTTATACATCTCATCCATATAAAAACAATACTTACATCTCATATTACACAAACCCGAAACCGGCTTTATCATAACATACAAAGACTCCATGCCACATCGCCCCCTGCTGCTCCTACCCATTCCTCACCTGCCGCAGCCATCTGTCCTTTCTCATCCTCCACAAAAAACACACCGAGCGGAAAAACCAGTCAATCCCCATGGCTGCCCATACCCCCAGAAGCCCCATATGGAAATACACACCCAGCAGATAGCTGAATCCGATCCGGAAAACCCACATAGAACCAATAGAAATAAACATCGTATAAGCCGCATCAAAAGCAGCCCGCAGGGCGTTGGGCAGCGTAAATCCCAGGGGCCAGAAAAGAGCCGCGCAGACAGAATGAAAGATAATGACCTCCTTTGCCAGAGAAGCCGTACCTTTCGAGACATCATACAGCCCGGCAATATTCCCGGCAAAGATAATGATCCCCCCATTCAGCAAGAACATCCCTGCATATGCGGCCAAAAGCAGTTTTTTCACATACCCCTTGGCAGCCTCAAAATCTCCTGCGCCTATGGCCTGTCCCACAATGGTGATCATGGCAACCCCTGTGGCGCTGGCCGGGATTACGGCTGCCCCCGCCACAACACCGGTGATGGCATTGGCCGTGATCGCAGAAGTCCCAAACCCGGCCACCAAACTCTGCACCAAAATCTTACCGATCTGAAAAATACAATTGTCCATCCCCGTGGGAAGCCCCACTTTCAGGATTCCCCGGATCACCTGCCCACAGGGCTTTATCCGGATTCTACCGGAAAAAGAAAGAGGCAGGTCCCTGTTCCGCATGATCTTCGTCATGACCACAGCGCCCAGAATCCTGGAGATCAGCGTGGAAGCCGCCACGCCAAAGACACCCGCATGAAAAACAAACAAAAACACAGCGTTCCCTGCAATATTCACCACATTCATCATGACAGAAATATACATCGTCACCTTAGAATTACCCATAGAGCGGGCCAGCGCAGACCCTGCACTGTAAATCCCCAGAAACGGAAAGGACAACGCCGTAATATAAAAATATACCACCGCATTCTCCATCACATCCCGCTCCACCCCGCCAAATATGGCCTGAAGAAGGATACGGTTTGCCAGTAAAGAAAATATCATGATAACCAGGGCAATCCCCGTGACACACAGCAAAAGCTGGTCCGCGGTCCTGGCTGCCTCCTTAAACTTCTTCTCTCCCAGCCGGTGGGCTGCCAAAACAGCCCCTCCGGTGGAGAGAGAACAGAAAGTATTCACAAGCAGGATATTGATGGAATCAACCAGAGATACCCCCGACACCGCCGCCTCCCCGGCACTTGACACCATAACAGAATCCGCCATCCCCACAGTGATCCCCAATATCTGCTCCAAAATCAGCGGGATCAGCAATGCTGCCAGCTGCCGCTTTGTGAACAACTCCTTTTCCGTCGCCATACTTATGTCTCCTGTTCCTCCAGCATATTACATTCCATCCACCCATTCCCGTCAAAATACATGGTTTTGATCTGATAAGGGGAAAAATCTGCCGCCGCAGAAATCCCGTCCTTCTCCACCCACAAAGAACCCTTCTCCCCCTCCGTCTCAAAAGCTCTGACAAGGAAACCATCCTTCTCCCCGTACGGACACTTCACCGCAGAGAATTGGACATTCTCTTCCCGGTATCGGAACAGAGAATCCCTTCGTTTAAAATTCCGTCCCCTGTGACAGTTATCCGCAAGATGTTCCAACGGCATATGCAGAAAATCCGCCTCCGCAAACAGGCTGCTTTTCTTCACCGCCTCTGTGTGAGGCCGCAGAACAAAAGAATACTCATAAATCCCCTGGCCTGTATACTCCTCCTCCAGGTTTTCCAAAAGAGGGCCGCCGCTGCCCCTGGCATAGACATAACTGCGCAGAAGGATAGCACGGTATTCACTGCCCGCCTGACGCATGCCATAGACACTGTCATTGAACACAGCGATCCCCCGCCCGCTTTCCTCCGCAATATCCGCAAAACGATGATGGCAGTATTCCTGGTTCTGCCCTTGGCAGTCCACTTTCTTTTCCGCCAGAAATCCCGTCTCTGTCAATACTTCCGGATCCTCCGCCTTGACAGGTATATTCAACGTGATCTGACGGTGCTTCTCCGCGTTCCTCAATTTCATGTCTGCCCGCAGATGTTCGCTGCCGGCTTCCAGTATGTAGTCTATCATCAGCTCTGAAGTTTCATATTTGAGTAAATATCTTAAAACGGCACGCATAGGATTGTTTTCCACTACCCTGCAGGATATGACTTCAAATTGTCCCCGCTCCTCCTCCTCATAAACCGTCTCCCCCCAGGCCCCTCTGTCATCATAATACACTGCCACACGGGAAGTGCCATCCAGCATTTCTTCCCCCCTGAGTACCATGGAACAGGGACAGCCCGTAGTCTCATCAAACCGCACCGAGAGGATACGGTTATTCAGCAAACCTTCCTCCGCACAGATATCTTCCTCCTTCGGCACAAGATCCGGGCTTTCCTGCAGAATCCGGTAGGCCGCATATCCGTAAGCAGGAACATCTGCCCGGAACAGGATCGCCTTTCTGCTCTCAGGCGAATGATTCCCATAGCCGCTCTCACAGTACGGTATCTCCCTGCCCTTGAAATCCCTCAGACGCAATGCCTTCTTCTCCGCTCTCGGAAGATAAAAGTCCGCCTCATAAATCCCCGTAAAAGGCGTCCCCGTAAAATTAAACAGCAAAAGCGGAAGCCCTTCCCCCCGGGTATCCATCTCATTGGCAATGGCCTGCAGGGCTTCCCCTACCATTTTTCTTCCTGCCGCAGCCGCACCCTGGAGCTCCTGGACTGCTTCCTCCCTGGCACGCTTCACACTGGTTCCCGCCAGCACATCATGGAATTGGTTAAACAAAACCTCCTTCCACGCAAGCTCTGTCTCCCTTGCGGGATTTCGGTACGATTTTGTTCCCATCTCTGCCGCCATGGCCGCTGCCGCCTCTGCCTTTAAAAGCCCCCACTCCCCTTTCCGGTTACATTCCTTCAGCTTCTTATCCGCACTGTAACAGCCGTAAAAAATACGCCCAAGCTCCCCGGAAAATACCGGGACCTCCTCCTCCGAAACCTCGCCGAAAAACCGGTCCACGCCGGAAAAATCCATCTCCAAGTCTGCATACTCATCCCGCATCTCACAGATGGTACGGATATTTTCCACCGTAGGTCCCCCGCCGTGGTTGCCCACACCATAAAAAACAGCCATGTTGTCACACCCATACTGCTCCATGGCCTCCAGGCTTTCCCTCAGGTTCCCTTCCAGCGCAGGCCTAGTCCAGGCCATATATTCACCGCCCGTCCTCTCAGTCAGGATCCCGCTTCCATCCGCCGATTTCCATAAAAACACAGGAGGCAGCTCCAGATGTTTTTTATCCGGTCTGGAAGTAAGATAATAAGAAACTCCGCACCCCCGGCAGATGGCAGGCAGATTGGAAGAATGGCCAAAGCTGTCCACATTATACCCCGTGAGCACATCCTTCCCGAAATTCTCCCGCACAAACTTTTTCCCATACAGGAAATGACGCACCAGCGCTTCCCCGGACGGAAGATTACAGTCCGGTTCCACCCACATTCCCCCTGCGATCTCCCAGCGTCCCTCTTCCACCCGCTTTTGTATCCGCTCAAAAATCTCAGGGCAGTTCTCCTTGATCCACTCCAGATATGCGATACTGGATTGTGTAAAACGAAATTCCGGGAATTCCTCCATCCTGTCCAGCGCAGACATAAAAGACGCCTTCACTTCCTGCATTCCTTCCGCCCGGTCCCACAGCCACACCGGGTCAATATGTGTATTTCCTATCATATGAATCCTTCTTTTTTCCATCTCTTTGTCATGCCTTTCCTTATTTGCTCCTGTAATCAAAAGACTCGTCACCGCAGGTGATACAAAATTCCCTGGACTTTAAATCCGCCAGCAGGACAGCTTTACAGCCGTTGCTCTCCCTTGTGATCTCCAGCCTATCATCCGGCAGGTCCGCCACCCGGACAGCCCCGTCAAAAGCGGCATATTCATTCCGGATCCGCATAAGCCTGCACAGCTCCCGCACCACTGGTTTTTTTACCGCTTCCCTGACCTCTTCCACCGTATAATTATGACGGCTGATATTTCTGGGGAAATCCGTCTCCTTCATCAGCTCATAGTCATTCTCTCCCGCCAAAAGCCCCATATAATATACCTGTGGCACCCCCGGCGCAAAAAACTGGATCGCCCGGGCCAGAAGATAAGCACTGTCATCCTCCCCCAGCGCGGAATAGTAAGTACAATTGATCTGGTACACCACAGGTTTGTCCTTGGCCTTTTCCGAAAAATCCATTTTAAAATTAGCGCCGTACTCACCCGTCTTTTTGATCACCTGCTCCAGCTCCTCATCCGTCAACAGCCCCTCCACATCCACGGTCCCGATACCGTCATGGGTATCCAACGTCGTATACTGATTCCCGGGACATATCTCAAACCAATGCTTCAGACGTCTGCAGTTCCCCGTGTACAGAGTATGCAGCACCAGCACCGGCAGGGCAAAATCATAGACCCCATACCCCCTCTCCGCTATTTTCATCTGCACTTTATAATGGTCATGGATTTCCGGCAGCATGGGGACCTGCCCCTCATCCAGAATATCCTGCACCCGCTCCATCAGCTCCCACATCTCCGGTTCCACGAAAAAACAGGAGGTGCCGTACTTTTTCGTGGCAAAGGCAAACGCGTCCAGACGGATCATAGAAGCCTTATGGGCCATAAGAAACCGAAGAGACTCCTCAATAAACTCCCAGGTGACCCCAGACTCCAGATTCAGGTCCATCTGCTCCTCCGAAAAGGTACACCAGATATCCTCCTCCTCCCCGTCATCAAACAAAATCCGCTCACAGGGCGCATGGTCCTTTCTCTTATTTAACACGGCGGTCTCCTCCTCACTGGGAAACCCGCCGGGCCAGAAATCCCGGAACCGGATAAACATATCTTTATACCGAGACTCCTGGTGTTTTTTCACAAAATCCCGAAAAAAAACAGACTGCCGCGACAAATGGTTGATCATAAAATCAAACATCAGCTCATAGTTCTCTGCCAGTCTATCCACATCCTCCCAGGAACCAAACGCCGGCTCCACCTCCTGATAAGTGAGAGGTGCGAACCCCCGGTCCCCGCTGCTGGGGAAAAAAGGCAGTATATGGACCGCCCCAATCTCCCTCCTGAAATAAGTATCCAGCACATCCCCCAATTCCCTCAGGTTCCTTCCAAAGCTGTCCGCATAGGTGATCAGCATAATTTTATTTTTCATACACATTCCTCCCGCTGTACTCAACATCTGCATGGCCTCTCGGCACAAAATTCTCTCTTTTCCGCCTCTTCCGTCATCATCCTCAAAAGCTCATATTTTACAGGCAGACAGGCCTCCTCAAAATACAGATTGCGCTGTTCCCCCGGATCCTCTCTCAGATGATACAATTCTCCGTATGCCTCCCCCATATACTCTATCAGCTTCCACTCCCGGGTCACAAAACACTTATAGCGGACCGCATCCTTCTCCTCCTTAAATTCAATCCTGACCCCTTCCCTGTCCCACTTTTTCCCTTCCAGAAGAGGCCGCAGAGACAGCCCGTCGCAAACCGGCTGACTCCCCATTTCCAAATAGTCCAGAACCGTAGGGACAATATCGGTGAGAGATACCACTTCCTTCACCACACCCGGTTTTATCCTCCCGGGAAAACAAAGCAGCAATGGGACCTTTACCACCTCTTCATACGCCAGAGGCCCCTTTTCCCCCATCCCATGGTCAAAAAGCATATCCCCATGGTCACTGGTTATGACAAGCATGGTATCCTCAGATACCTGATACCTGTCCAGCAGTTCCAGAAGCTGCCCCATCTGCCGGTCGAACAGTTCCACCATGGAATAATAATAACTCTTAACGACCTGCTTCTGTTCATAAGTGTAGTCCACCCATGAAGTATTCTGATTTCCCGCAATCCCCAGCGGCCCGGCGAATCTTCCGTCCAGGATCCTGCCGTTGGCAAGCTCCTCCTGATGTTCCAGCCGGCTGTCATATCCGCCCCGGCTTGGGGGGATACTCTCCGGGGCCAGTCTGGGGTGCCCACAGGGCAGAGCCAGTGGATGATGAGGGTCCTGGAACCCCAGATTCAGATAAAAAGGCCTGTCCCTTCTCCGCTCTCTCAAAAACTTCTCCGACCGCTCCAGGATCCACGCCCCGCTGTGGCAGGAAACCGGCATTCCCCAGTCTCCTGTCCCGTAGGCGTCCTTCTCAAAAAGCCGCTTCACCTGCAGCTGAGGCATATGCCTGCCTTTGCGTATCCCCTTCTCCTCCAGCCATCTCTCATAATGGCCGTTCACACCCCAGTCACTATGTCCGATGGAAATCTCCGCGGTTTCAAAACCCGCAAAATCCTTTAGCCCCTCCTCGGGAAACACGCCGCAGTTTTCCGGGGAACTGACATCCCAGGGATAAAAATGGGCCTTACCGATATGATGACAGCAGTACCCCTCCCTTCGCAGCCTTGTACTCAGAAAATGTTCTGTGGAAAACACCCTTGTCCCAATATTATACGAGCCATGGCGCGAGGGCATAAGACCCGTCATAATAGAGACCCTGGAGGGCGTGCAGACAGGGTTCGGACAATAGGCCCGCTCAAACCGGGCCCCTGCCCGGGCAATCCTGTCCAGATATGGGGTGTGCATCCAATATCCCCCGTTACAGCCCAGGCTGTCATACCTCTGCTGGTCTGTCGTGATCACGATCAAATTCTTACCATCCATCTGCTACTTCCAATCTATCTTAAACAATCTGGCACTCTTTTCCGGCTGTCTCACCACAAGTTTCCCCGTTTCCCTATAATAACGGTATTCACAGGGCAGACTGGCCGGATACACCAGCTCAATATGGGATATCTCTCGTTCCAGGCCATCCAGCGGAATCTCCATCCCACCGTCAGCAGATTCTATATTCCACACAGCCAGGTGGGCACACACTTCATTTCTGAATCCCAGGGCGAACTGCTTGTGGTCAAAAGCCGGCATCCCAAGGGGCCAGAAAGGAAACGATATCTTTATCAGCTCTCTGTACGACTTATAATAAGCGATACCCTCCCGGATCAGTTCTTTATTTTCCCCGGAAAGCTTTGCCAGGTGCCCGCTTTGATGGATCCTCATGGTCATGGCATTCACCATATTAAACGCCGTCTGCTCCGCATCCGCCCCCGTCAGAGGATAGGACCATACCGCATTCTGCTCCGGCGTCAAAGCCGCCGGGGCTGCCGCTGATATGGCGGCATAGTTGGTATATTCCGTCTGGTCTGAGCTGGACTGGATACTGTGCCGGGAAAGAAGTGCGTCATTGATCCTCATCCCCCCGCTCCCGCAGTTCTCTATGATCAGCTTTGGATATGCAAGGAATACCTCATCCAGCCAGGAAAGATACGCCCGGTTATGCAAAAGAAGACCGTCCCCCGCGCTGTCGGCTCCCAGCTCCGTGCCAATCCCCGCATTGATGTTGTAATCCATCTTTATGTAGCCTGCGCCATACTCTTCCACCAGACGGCGTACCACCTCATGGGCAAACTGCCGCACCTGCAGGTTCCTGTAATCCAGCTGATATCTGCCGTGGTCAATGACCCTCCTGCCATGCCTGCAGAAAAACCAGTCATCCGGCTTCTCAGCCGCTATAGGACAATGGATTCCCATGACCTCCAGCTCCAGCCAAAGGCCGGGCACCATGCCCTTATCCCGGATATAGTCAAGGACCTTGGAAAGGCCATGGGGAAACCGTTTGCTGCTTGGCTCCCACTCTCCCACTCTGGACCACCAGGAGCCATTGGCATACCACCCCGCATCAATGGTATAATATTCACAGCCAATCTCCGCCGCCGCGTCAATCAGAGGATACTCCTTTTCTTCCGTGGGGTCCCCGCCCAGACAATTCATGAAGTCATTGAAGATTACCGGCAGTTTTTCATTATCCTCATTTCGTCTGCGGCAGAGCCTCCGGTAACCGGTCATTTCTGCCACCGCATCCTCAAATCCCCTGGTTGTCACGGCAACAGCGGCATGGACACTCTCAAACGCCTCCTCCGGCTCCAGCCACTTAAACCAATGGTTCTCCGCTTCCGCCGGGCCGCTCAGCTGCAGATACAGCGCGTCCTTGATGTCACTGACCTCCCAGTGCCAGGAGCCATTGTGGAGAATGGAAAAATACCATCCCTCCCCGGAATCCTCACAGCTGATATAACCCATGGGAAGAAACTCATGGGAGTTCCACGTCCCCGTGGCTGAAAAAGAAAGACGTTTTGTGGAATAATGGAATACCTTATACAGCCCCAGTTCCGGCAAGGTATAATCCTTCCACTGAAATTCCCCATACCAGGTGTTGGACGGTACTTTCAGCGCCGCCGCCCTATCCCAGTCCTCCATGGAAGCCTTTGTGATACCCGTCAGCGCAAAGGAGGATACATATGTAAGCCCCTGCGGCTCCACCCCCTGATTTACAATGGTTGTCCAGGACTCCAGAACAGACGTGCCGTCTGTAAACTGGAAATGGCTGGTCACGAAAAGCCCTGTCCTCTCATCCCTCTGGGAAAGCTCCAGCTTCCTTCCCCTTCCATTCCTCGTATCCTTCCAGTCACAAAACACCAGACGCCTGCCCGGAAGCGTTCCCGTGTATTTGGAACCATGATGGTCATCCTGGTCCTCCCCGGCCAGTTGGACCTCCACCAGCCTATACCAGTCTTCCTGGTTCTCCCTGATGTCACCGGGGTTAAATTCCGATTTCTGGCAGTGCAGAAAAGATACGGTCTTGTCCTCCGCGATCTTAAACACCAAATTGATACCATTTTCCTTTATCTGAATCAAATTCTCCATAGAACTCTCCATTTCCGCGCACTTCGGGGCACTATTTTTTCATTTTTTCCATATCCTCTGCCAAAATCCGCTCCGGTTTCCCTATGACAGCGGACAGGATAATGGTCTTGGCAATACTCTCCATAACCTCCATCCGGCAGTATGCCTCTGTCAGGTCCTTCCCCATGGTCAGGGCGCCGTGGTTCTTCAAAAGAATGGCACTGCACTCCTCAAGAAAAGGCTTGACTGCCTCCGCCATCTCCTTTGTGCCGGGAAGGGCAAAGGGCGCCAGTGCAGTCCGGCCCAGCATCATAGGCATCTCAATGAGATAGTCATTGGGAAGATTTCTGCCTGCAAGAGCAAATGCCGTGGTATAGACAGGGTGTGTATGGATCACAGCGTTTACCTCCGGCCTCTGCTCATAGACCGCTCTGTGCATGGGATACTCCTTTGAAGGCCTGCCGCTTCCCTCCCTCACCGCTCCGTCACCGTCCAAAACCAGTATCTCCTCCGGCTCCAGCATGCCTTTATGCTTTCCCGATGGTGTAAGCAGAATAAAGCCTTCCTCTGTCTGCATACTGACATTTCCATCCGTTGCTGTCACAAGATCTTTCTGATAAAGCAGATGGCAGATCCGGCACAGTTCTTTTTTCTCTTTTCCAAACATGATAAGATCCTCCTATTCCACCATGACGATAAGCTTCTCTGTACGCGCTATCCGAATCCTGTATAAGCTGCCTTCTCTTGTCAGCATGGAAGTACAGTCCTCCCCGTTCACTGTGATCTTCTCCACGTTCTTCTCCCGGTAAAAGACAAACTCCCCGCCTTCCTCCAGCACTGCCATGGCCTGGGAATCTGTGGCCCAGGTATCCCGCACTGCATGGAAACTGATATACTTATCCGCAAGTCCTACCGGAGCGAATCCCTTTTCCACGGGAATGAACAGATACAATCCACACGCTCCTGCTTCCAGCCGGAACTCCCTGCACTCAGCCACTTCGCCGGACTTTGCCATGTAATCATAGATATAATATGCACCGGAAGGCAGGTCATAAATATCACTGCTGCATACACAACCCTCTGCCGGCCGGCTGCTCACATTATATACCGCCACAGCCCCGCCCTTTCTGCTGCCGCAGGAGGCTATATTGCACACTTTCAGGACTCCGCCCTTAGAAGGGTCCGGGAACATACAGTCCGGGGTCGGTTTCCCTGCTCTATCCATCCGCAGGATCCTTCCGTCATGATATACAAGAGGCAGGACAGCCTCCCGGCTGCTTTCCCCTGTCTTGTCACTTACATAGACAGGCCCCCCGCTCAGCGCCCGCAGGATTCCATGCTTTGTGGCGTCTTCATGGCAGGTCCAGAACATATCCCAGTCACAAAAATACATCTCGTCATGATAAACCGCGTTATACGCATTTTGCAGCAAATGTTCCCGGAATCCGTCCTCCGCCTCCGGCACAAAATCATCACTGTTCCTGCTCACCGCAGAGCCGGGCCTGCCAAGCAGGTTCTCCATAGCCATGCCCATACAGTTGATGAGCCGTCCCCCCATATAAGAGGCCGCCGCTCCCTCCAGGGCCTGATGACACCCACTGGCAGCACGGCACACGGAAAACTCATTTTCAAAATAATTCTTGACCGCACTCTGGCCATCCACCTTCACAAAGTCAATGCCGTCCCTTCTCAGGCTTTCATACCAGTCCCGGAAAAATCCAAACCCCTTTTCAGCGGACGGGTGAGGCAGAAGTTTCCCCTCCGCCGTCTCATAAAGATGTTCCCTCTCACAGACCGCGGCCGGGGAACCCGGTTCGATTCCGCCCCAGTAGCCGCCCAGGGCATGCCAGACCCCGAACCACCGGACAGAAGTCCTGTCTTTGATGTCCTCCGTCATTCTCTTAAATCCCTTGGGGAATTTCTTCTCCTCCGGCTGCAGGCTGTACAGTCTCTGCCCATGTACCGAAAGCCAGCCGTCATCCAGCAGCATCCAGCGGACAGGGATATCCTTCTGCTGCAGCTCCTCCGCTTTTTCCCTGACCTTCTCCTCCGTGATATCCGTATAAAATGCGTCCCAGCTGCACCATCCCAGATACTCCAGCATGGCCGGGTACTCCTTTTCTTCCTTCAAAGGCAGTGATTTCTCCCGGGCAGCCTGCCCGAACACTTTGGAGACAGCCTGATAAATGGAATCCGCTTCCGCCAGCATGAATACCTTCTCACACACCTCACAGATTCCCCCTTTGTGGGCCGTCATCTGCAGGACCAGCCGGTTCCCCTCCTCCCCCTTCAGTGTTGTTTTCATAACCTCCCCTGCCAGCGGGAGCAGAAAGGAATACCCTTCCTCCTGTTCCATATACAGAGCCTGCGTCCTGGCCGGTATCCCTGCTGTCTCAGTAAGAAAAACAGGCCTGGTCCACCAGTCACGGTGCAGATACATAGCCGTCATTCTTTTCGGCTGCTCCTCCATACCAAACACAAGCTCCACAGGAACATCTGCGGAAAGGTTATCATTTTCCCGGAAAGGCTGGGTCTCCAGCCACAGCCTTATCTCTCCTGTGAGAATACCGTCCCTTTCCTCCACCGTCACTTCGGCTCCTGTTTTCTCATCCCCAAAACAGGAAACCACACCTGTCTCCGTCTCCCTGCTGCCGGATGGAAGCAGTTCTTTTCTCCCGCCTCTCTGCCTGTTTACCCAAACTTCCATGCTTCGTATCTTCTGCTTCATATCTTTTCCTCCAGATAACTTCTGAGTATATCCTTCCACCTGTTCTCCTGTTCCCTGGAGACAGATTCCAGATCCTTTAGTTTATAATCCCTGCCAATCTGCAGCCACTTATCCTTTCCGAAATTATGATAGGGCATAAGCTCCACCTGCCCAATCTTTTCTTTGCGGGCCAGTGCGGCAATACTCCGAAAATGCGCCTCCGTGTCATTGATCCCCGGTATCACAGGGCAGCGCAGTATCACTTCCCTGCCTTCCCGCCTCAGTTCCCGGAGGTTAGAAAGAATCCTACCCAGATTTCCTCCCGTAAAACGCCTCATGGAATCTTCATCCGACAATTTATAATCAAGCAGGAACACATCTGTCACATCCATAACCTGCCGGAATCTTTCAAAAGGCACATCACCCGCAGTCTCCACACAGGTGGAGATTTTCTCCTCCCTGCACTGCTTCAGCAGTTCCCGGCAGAATTTTGCCTGCAGAAGAGGTTCTCCCCCGGAAAGCGTCACCCCTCCGTCCGTCTTGTAATAAATCTTATCTCTGCGTATGATCTCCATGGCCTCAGCCACACCCATCTCATATCCCAATATATGCAGTGCCTCTGCGGGACAGTTTCTCACACAGCTGCCGCACAGGTCACAATTTTTCCTTAAAATAGTATGTTTTGTTCTTTCGCTGCCGTCTGTGCAGAACTGGTGGACGCCCCTCTCACAGACCTGCCCGCAATGCCCGCAAAGGACGCAGTCCTTTTCCACAAACTGCAGTTCCTGCTCCCGCCTGCCGCTCTCCGGGTTGTGACACCAGATACAGGAAAGATTACAGCCTTTTAAAAAAACACTGGTCCGTACTCCCGGGCCGTCATGAATGGAAAATCTCTCTATAGAAAATACCCGGCCTGTACACTTCTCATCACCCATCACAATCTCCTCGTCAATAACAGGTCCTGCTCAGGATATCCCCCTGCACTTCCCTGGACAGCTCTACGAACCTGGCGCTGAATCCGCCCACCCGCACAAGCAGATTTCCATACTTTTCCGGATGTTCCATGGCCTGTTCCAAATCCTCACGCCCCGTCACCGTCACCATAAGCTGTGCGCCTCCATGCTCAAAATAAGCTTCCATCACCCCTCTGGCAGCGCCCCGGTGATGACAGAACGTATCTGTGGAAAATCGGATGTTCTGCACCGCCCCCGCATGGATATCCGTGTCCATCTTCAGCATGGAGTTCAGCACCGCGGTCACACCGCTTTTGTCGCCTCCCGCCTGGGGGCTGTTGGCGTTCGCCATGGGCAGATACGCATTTCTTCCATCCGGGGAGGCGTGGGTCAAAAGCCCCAGGGAGGTATTCGCACTGTTGTTGATCACCACCACCAGGTAGCTGTCCAGTCCGTTTTTTTCCGCCTGCTCCCTTGCCTTCAGACAGACAAACCGGTGCAAGTCCTTCATCATCCCATCCGGCCCCTCCTCATCGTTTCCGAACTTACCGCATTTTTTCAGCCGCCTCTGCAAAAGCTCATATCCCCTGAAATCATGACACAAAGCCTCCAGCAGTTCCTCCCTGTCCACACACTTATCCTCAAACACAAGCTTCTTTATAGCGTACAGGCTGTCCGCTGTATTCACATTTCCATAGCTCTCCAGCGTGCCTCCCAGATACCGGATCCCGCCTTCAAAGATTCCCTTTCCCCGTTCACAGCAGTCATCATACAGCATGGATAAATACGGAAGACAGCAGACCTGCCCTGCAAAATCATATTCCGCCTTCTCCTGCCATGCGGCTGCCTCTATGTGAAAGGCGATCCACTTCTTGAAATCCCCGTAGAACTCCTCAAAACTTTCATACGCTTCAAAGGGCTTCCCCGCTCCCGTGATCTCTCTGATCTTTCCCAACACATCCAGTCCGTTATTTACAGACAGATATCTGGCATCCTGAGGCCTTCCATACCTAAGAAAGATTTCCAGTCCTTTCAGCAGGTTGATGACACCGCTGGGTGTACCAAAACTCTCATGATCAATGACATATTCCCCGCAGCCATAAGGAACATAATGCACCGCCTCCTCCCTGGGAAGAGAAAAGGCATGTTCCACATCTCTGATGATCACATCATCGTTGTAGAGGACCGGATAGGTGCACCCCTCCCCGATGGCTTCATATGCCAGATCCAGCAGTTCTTCATCCATGCCTTTGTAAAACCGGAGCGAAAGCTGCGGGTCCGGATTCTTCAGGCTCCTGGTGGCCTGTATGCAGGACTTTGCCAGCCTGTCCGCATTCTTTTCACATCTGCGCCCTCTGCCGCCGATAAAAATCCTTCCGTCCGTGATGGTGCGCCTTTTCCCCATACGCTCCCACAGCTTCCGGATCATTGCGTCCGCCTGCTCCTGCGTCAGATGACCGCTGTCAATATCCGCCGCATAAAAATCTCCCAGATAATCGTCAATCCTGCCATAGTTGCGCACCTCAGAGACCAGCACATACATCCAGAAAAGTTCCATTGCTTCCAGCAGATGTTCCGGCTTTTTCACCAGAATGGACTCCATCGCACAGGCCACAGCGTCCATACGCCGGGCCGCTTCCGGCCTGCCTTCCCTCCTGGCCCGTTCTCTTTTTTCTGCTGCCCGGTCCCTGTAACAGGCTATCACTTCCCCCAGGGCTTCCAAAGCAATCTGCATTCCTCTGTATAACCCATGGGCATCACTTCCCGCCTCAGAAGCAGCCAGATACGCCTCAATCCTGCTGACCATACCCGGATATCCCAGTTCAAGCAGTTTATGAAAATCTAAAATAGCCCCGGCAATCCTGTAGAGAGGATAAGTTACCGCCTTTTCCCCCTCCCAGTCATCTGTGGGAAGGGCCAAAAGCTGCCGCTTTGGGTATGTCCCCCGAAGCCTTGTCCTGCTGTTCTCCTCTTTCCAGAATTCCAGCATATCAGATAACGCCTCCGTGTAAGCGCTATCTTCCTTCTTTCTTTCCATCTCGGCTCTTATTTTATCTTCATGATAATAATAAAGGAATCCGCCAATCTGGCTGGAAAATCCCACTGCCCCGTAATGACAGCCCCCCGGAACCAGGTCATCCTCCTCTATATCCAAAAGGATCCTGGGCAGCTGCCATTTCAGGCATTCTGCCTCCCGTACGGCTTTATGTTCCCCCGCATGTTCTCTGTAAATCCTTGTAAATTCCAGCTCCAGCCGGAAATCATCCCTGTTATAAACGGTTGCCATCTGTTATCCCTCCCACCGTAATTTTTCACAGCCAGTTCAAACGGCAGGTTCTCTCTCCCCCGCCATTTTCCACATCCAGGAACGTACCTGCCTGTTTGGGGATGAGCAGGAAAGTCAGACACCTTTCTTCCCCCGGAGCCAGAACAATATAATTGTCATTGCCCAGCATCCAATAACCATCCTCCTCCAGCTCTATCCCTGCCTGCACAACCATCTTACTTCCTGTGTTTGTTATCCATACCTTTTTTCTGAACCTTCCGTTCCCCAGGTTTTCTTCCTCTTCCCGGACAATGGCAGCCTCATTCTCCATCTCTTTTAACGGCCGCAGAAGCTCTTTCTCCAGGGTGCTGAAAAGATAAGTATTCTCTGTTCTCTCCCCTGTTTTGCAGCCGCAGGATACCGTAATATAATAAAGGCCGTCCTCCTGCGGAATCTCAACCGAGAGTTCCGTCACCAGAGAGCTTTTCCCCACGGGGACGCTGCGCTCCATGGCCTTTTCTGTCAGCACCTTCCCCGACGAGTCCCTGGCCACAGCCTCAATCCGTACCGCACCCTCTGTTCCGGAATTGGATACATAGATTGGGAAGACACTTTCTTTCCCCTTCTTCACCTGCAAAGAACGGTAATCCACCGAAACATGCAGCGGCTCAAAGGCTTTCTTCACCATATAATAGGCAGGTTTTGTCTCCCCATAATAATCCATCAGATTCGTACAGGAGGCATTGGGCCACGGCTCATTTAACTGCCAGATGATAACGCCGCTGTTCTGAAATGCCCTTCTTCTGTCCGCCTCCACGATGAAACGCAGCCCCTCCGCCTGAAGGTACTGGCTGCATGTTACAAATTCATCCAGATGTGCCGTATCTTTTGGAATCTCTCCAAACATCTCACAGTCCCGGAAATACGTCCCCCACCATTCACCGTGGTGCTGCCAGTTCCCGTCCCCCGACATAGGGGTGGGGCGGAGGGATTCTTCCGGCAGAAACTTTTTAAGGGATTTCACACTGCTGGTCCCATCCATCCCGAATTCACTGTGGAAGAGATTGTCCGACTCCCCGTACAGCTCATAATGCCCCGGGTTTCCCTCATATCTCCAGCTCCCGTGGACATCATGGCTGACACCCTTTTCTCCGGAGATAAACTCTCTCGGACCGGAAGCCGATGTGGGCAGGAACATACGCCTGCCGTCCAGACGCTCCACAACCGCCTGCAGCATTTTTAAGTTCTTATTCTCAGCAGAACAGGGCGTATTTTCCTTCTCCATCAGTTCATTTCCGCCGCTGTAGACCACCAGGGACGTATGATTCCTTTTTTCCTCCACCGCAGCAGCCGCATTCTTCTTTAGCAGCCCCAGAAATTCCTCATCCTGGCAGGGACGGTTATCGATCCCCGAGCTGGACTGTATAAACTCCTGCCATACCATGATCCCGTTCTCATCACAAAGACGGTAAAATTCCTCAGTCTCGATGAGGCCTCCGCCCCATACCCGCACCAGGTTCACCCCTGCGTTTACCATGGCCGCCACCATATGTTCATATTGCGCCTTAGACACATTGCCGTAAATATGGTCCAGGGGGGTCATATTCACTCCCTTTATGTATATCTTCTTCCGGTTTATGACAAAAGTATAAGGCAGGGCGTCCACGGCGCCTTCATTCTGCGCATACTCCAGAGCGCGCAGTCCCACTCTCCACTCCTTTTCCCAAAGAAGCCCCGTCTCATCCATAACTGCTGCCTGAAACAGATACAGCGGCTGGCTGCCATACCCATTGGGATACCAGAGAGAGGGATTTTCTATCTCAAAAGCCTCATCCACCTGTACCCCATCTGCTTCTATCTTCCGGGTCTCCTCTGTTATCTTTTTCTCTTCCGTATCACCTGTATCACATCCAAAGCCCCGAAGCAGCTTCACATCCAGGCTGTTTTGACTGCCCAGTTCTTTTATCCTGGCTTCTATTTTAAGCTTTCCATGTCCGGCTACCCTGTTATCCTCCAGCCTGGCTTTGAAATAAATCTTCCCTTTCCCCATACTGTAGTCCGTGTCTATATGGCAGTCCTTCAGACACACCTCCCGGTCCGTGCGCAGCAGTACATCCTGCCAGAACCCTATATTGACCAGTCTGGTGGAAAAATCCCACTTATAATTAAACCGGCTTTTCTGTGTGGATGTGCGGGAGGTATAGCCAATCTGTCCCATCTCCTGGGGCACGCCCCGGAAAAGGACCACCAGCTTATTCCTGCTTCTGATCCTTCCGGTCAGGTTTATTTCCAGAGGCTCATACATCCCCTTCCTGCTCCCCACCCGCTCATCGTTAAAAAACACCTCCGCCTCATAATCCAGTCCTCTGCATATCAGAGTGACCTTCTCCCCTGAGAGGTTTACTCCGTCCAGATCCTCCGGAAACTCTGTGCGGTACATCCACCACCTGTTTTCCACCCATTCACAGTTCAGGCTATTCATCCCATAATAAGGATGTTCAATCAGCCCGGCTTTCCACAGATCATAATGAACGCCGCCCGGAACCTTGGCGGGGATCCAGGGCGTCACACCGTGCAGGGTCTGCCCTGTCTCCATACTTTTTTCCTTCACAGGCACATAGGGCCAGTACCCCTTTACTTCCCATTTCAGTTTTGACAATGATATCTCCATAGTATTTCCTCTCCACGCAGAACATGGGCTGACGCCCCGAAAGACGGATTCGTCCCCGGGCGCCAACCCATTCGCTTTTTTTATCTCTCAGAAGTAAACCTTAAATGTCTTGATTTCATAACATCCCACTCCGAAATGAATTTGATTTCCGTTAAATTCCAGTTCCTTCTCTTCTTCTTCACAGAGATTTGTCTCTATTACTTTTTTAACCGGGATCCCAAATACCAGGCTCACATCCGTATCCGCCTGGTTGGCAAATTCATAAAGCCTCACCACACACCCGGTCCCGTCCTCCGAGCGTTTTATGGTATCTATCATCACATGGCCGCTGTCCGTACGCACCAGAGAAAATTCTGCCGCTCCTGTTCCCGGCTTACTTCCTTTGGCCATTCCGGTCAGCAGAGGCATATTCAGATTCTGGGCCTCTCTCTGGATCTCCTGCACGGCATTTCCACCCTTGTGCGGGAAAAGAGAATAGGTAAACGTATGGATTCTCCGGTCAGCCGTCTCATCCGGCCTTACGGCGGATTTGATCAAAGACAGCCCCAGTACATTTTCATGGATATCCCATCCGTATTTACAGTCATTCAGAAGCGCCGCTCCGTAGCTGCCCTCCGACAGATCTGCCCATCTATGTCCCGGGACTTCAAATCTGGCAAAATCCCACTCCGTGTTGGTGTGTGTGGGACGTTTGATATTGCCAAACTGAATCTCATAAGAAGCCTCTGTACTGTGGATATCCACCGGGAAATAAGTTTTAAAGAATACTTGCTTTTCCCTCCAGTCCACTGTGGTGGCAAAATCAATCCTTCTGCTCTTGGCGTAAAGAATAAAGTCCTGGGTCACGGTAGACGCGTTGAACGTCCACACCTGCCGAAGCACCGCCCTCTCCGCGCCGCACTCCGCCACATCACGTTTTTGAAGTACAAAAGGAGCATATTTCTTCTCCTTGTAATAGACATCCACATCCCACGCGTCAAAACGCTGCGGTTTGTCTTCATAGGCAGCAAAGACATTCATAGGGGAATCACAGGTCACCTTCCTATTGTTCTCTTTGTCAAAGAGATAACAGATCTCACCGTTTTCATTAAAGCGCACCTCATAAAACCTGTTTTCAGCATGATCCCGGTCCATGGTAAGCTCATCCCGGTCATGGGCGCTTTCCTCCCCACAGGGCGGAGAAATGGCAAAGGTTTTAAATCCGCAGGCAGGGATATGCTCCGCATACAGCAGGATCCCATCCTCAGTATCCTGTCCCCTGACCAGGGTGTCCTTATCCCAAACACACATGCCCTTTGTGACCTGTCCGCCATAAGGGATACACACATAGTCAGAGCGCTCATACCCCGCGGTATTGTAAAGCACAAGGGAATCCTTCTCCACTTCCAGGGACATATCCAGATTCCGCCCGGCTGCCCGAAGCAGTTTCGTTCCCTCATCCTTTATCCATTCATAATCCCTGGCAGTGTCCTCATACACCTGCCTGATGGAGGAACCCGGCAGAATATCATGGAACTGGTTCAAAAGCGTTCTCTCCCACATCTCGTCCAGCTTCTCTTTTGGGTAGTCCCCCTTCTTGGCAAGGAGCGTCCCCAGCTCCGCCATCATTTCAATATCATGCAGGAGCACTTCTGTCTTCCGGTTATACTTCTTGTTTGCCGCCTGGGAAGTATACGTGCCTCTGTGCAGTTCAAAATACAGTTCTCCATCCCACTTACCAAGTTCTTCTTCTTTGGTGCGCTCATAAATCTTCTCAAAGTAGCCTTCCGCAGAAGTCATCCTCACTCTGGGAATCCCCGGGATATTCTTCATGACACGGCTGGTCTCCAGCATTTCTCTGGTGGGACCGCCTCCGCCGTCCCCCCATCCGTAAGCGATGAGAAGACTATCATTCTTATCCTTATCTTTATAATTCTTCCACACCCCTGTCACTTCCTCCGGGGTCATATGGCCGTTATAAGTGTAAAACCAGGAACCGTCCTCCGGGGTGGTGATAAAATGCGTAAAGATCTCACTGCCGTCAATCCCCTTCCACCAGAACGTGTCATAAGGAAAGTGGTTATACTGGTTCCAGCTGATCTTGGTCGTCATGAAATATTTCATCCCACATTTTTTCATGATCTGGGGCATGGCTCCCGAGTAGCCGAAAACGTCCGGAAGCCAGGCAAGACTGCTCTCTTTTCCGAATTCCTCCCGGATATACCGTTTCCCGTAAAGGAATTGTCTGACCAGGGATTCCCCGGACGGGATATTGGTATCCGGCTCCACCCACATCCCCCCTGTAATCTCCCACTGCCCTTCCTCAATCTTCTCTTTGACCTGGCTGAAAATCTCAGGGTAATCCTCTTTTAAAAATTTATAGAGCTGTGGTGAGGTATGCATAAAACGGTATTCCGGATACTGCTTCATCAGGTTCAGGACCGTGGAAAATGTCCGGGAAGCCTTTTCCCGTGTAGCATTCAGACGCCACAGCCAGGCCATATCAATGTGGGAATGGCCAACACCGTAAACCGTGGGTTTGATCTCCTCCACACCTGCCAGCTCCTCCAGATTCTCCTGGATATACTCCAGAGCCTCATAGACAGAACCGTAGTATTCCTCTTCCTTATAATTCAGGAAATTCACCTTCTTAAAGGTATCATTTAAAAGTCTTGTCATACGGATCCTTCTCAGGTCCCCCTCATCCAGAAGAAGGACACAGCGAAGCAGAGTATCCACCACAAAACAAAATTTATCTACCCTCTCATCCAGTTTAACAAGCTGTGCCACCTTAAAGGTCCTGAATTTTGGCGGTACCAGCACACCGCTCCATGCTTTGAGAGACAACTGGAGTTTTGTTTCCTTATTGAACGTTTCCTCCAGGAGCGCCTCCTCATGCCAGATATCTATGCCCTGGACCGCACTGCCGTTTATGTACAGCAATGTTTCCGCCGTGGAGTCACCGCCATCCCTTGGCCCCACCAGAAGCTTGACTGCAATCCTGCCGTCTCTAAAACTCTCCGGTATTTTCACTGTTGTCCGGAACCAGGCCACCTTGTCATATCCTCCCCAGGTGTCCCATAAACGGAAGTCTGCCCAGCCGGAATCATCATACTCCGGCAGATACGCGTCATCTATACGGTCATCCATGTCCGTCTCAAAGTATTTCCATTCCTCTATGTCTACAATCTCCCGGTATCTGGTGGGACGGATATCCTCATCCAGATACTTCCTGATCTTTTCCAATATAAAATGCGGGTCCTGCACCTTCAATCTATTATCCTCCGTCGCTTTTTCTCACTGTCCGCCTCACCCGGCCAGTCTGTTTCCTGCAACTGACAACGCTGCATAATCTCCCAGTTCCTCCCCCAGACCTGCCGGGACGATCTGACATATCTTCTCGGAAAAAGGCAGTGCCTCTTTTCTTATCATTTCTTCCATGGGGCCTCTTAAAATACTTTCCTGGCGTAAAAAGATACTGCCGATGACAATCTTCTGGGGATTTAAGATATCAATTAAAATGGAAATCCCCCGGCCCAGCATCCTTCCGGTCTTCTGCAGGATAAGCAGCGCCAGCTCATCCCCTGCTTCTGCCGCATTCCCCACATCCGCAGTGGTAATCTCATCCATGCTCCTGCTGCCGTCCCAAATGGCGGTCTTTCTTCCCGCACCCGTCCATTCCCGGACATAGTCCGCTGTCAGCCGGGCAATCCCGCCGCCGCTGCAGTATCCCTCAAAGGACCCTTTTTTTCCATAACCTCTTGGGCCATCCTCTCTCAGCCGTACATGTCCCACTTCTCCCGCCAGATCCGTGGTGCCGCTGTACAGTCTGCCGTCCAGGATCAGTCCTGCTCCAAGCCCTGTCCCGAAAGTCAGGAAGATCATATTCTGTGTCCCTCTTCCCGCACCCCACATCCACTCCGCCAGCGCACAGGCATTGGCGTCATTCTGCACTGCCGCAGGAATGTGAAACGCATCCTGGAACGGGGTGCGCACATCGATCCCGTCCCAGGCAGGAAGGTTGGGCGGGCTTAAAATCAGCCCCTTCTCCGAATCCAAAGGCCCTCCGCAGCTGATTCCCACCGCTTCCGGCCTCACATGGGGGTATTTTTTCAGCAGGGACTCCAGGACAGACACCATACGCCCCACTGCCTTATGAGGGTCTTTTGGGGTCGGGAACTTCTCCTTACAGAGGATCCTTATCCCGTCCCCTTCCTGCCTGCCCAGGGTAACTGCACACTTCGTTCCGCCGATATCAATTCCAGCCAAATCTCTCATCCGAAATATGCCTCCTCGATCATTCTGCACAGGGTATGGTAAACCGGAAGATGAAGCTCCTGGATATCAGGCGTTGACAGGGCCGGGACACAGATACACACATCACATAACTCCTTCATCCTGCCCCCGCTCTCCCCTGTCATCCCAATCCGGTCCATGCCCTTCACCTTTGCGGTCTCCAGGGCATAGATCACATTCCTGGAGTTTCCCGAGGTACTGATACCCAGCAGCGTATTCTTCTCATTTCCATATCCGTATACCTGCTGTGCAAACACCATCTCCGGGACCGCGTCATTGGAAAACGCAGTGGACAGCGCGATATTGCTGGTCAGTGTAATGGCCGGCAGCGCACCCTGCAGATGGTTCCCCAGGATTTGTCCATTCTCCGGGGAAAGCTCCCTTAACTTCTCCTGCTCCGGCTTTGGCAGGGGACGCCTGATGGCAAACTCTTTCATCAGCTCCCCCACAATATGTTCGGAATCCGCACCGCTTCCTCCGTTGCCGCAGACAAGCAGCATACCCTGCCTGTCATAGGTATCCCTCAGAATTTCATAAGCCCTCTCTATGTCCGCCCTGCAGACACAAAGAACCGGATAATTCTCAATCAGCTTCTCCAGATGTTCCAAAACAGCCATCTTCCTGCTCCTTCTCCAACAATAATTTATCTATGGACTTTTCAAGAAACGCCTCACTCCCGAAGCTGCCTGACTTGAGCACCATCTTATAGAAAGGCGCCTCCAGGCTCCTGCACGTGGGAAGCCCTGCCTCAATCTCGTCCAAAACCTCCATCCCCCGGATTCCCAGGGCTTTGCATATGGCGGCGGAAGTATCCCCTCCGCAGAAAATCACATGGCGGATACCGGCCGCCTCTATGAGCCTGCAGGAAATCTCCGCCAAAACAGAAGATACCACAGAGGAGGCTGCCGTGTTGTCATAGCCATATTCCCCTGCAATCTTTTTTGTCTCCTCCACAAGCCTTCTGTCATGCATAGAATGCACCATCAGAAAATCATGCTCCAAAAATGCTTTCTCTCCCAGGCTGATCACCCGCGCTGTCTCCTGCTGCCGCTCCCGGTCCGTGAACAGCTTCCTGGTATCCAGCTCCAAGAGACAGCAGCCCTTCTCTCTCATGTATGCAGTCTGATGAACCGTCTGAGGGGTAAGGCTTCCGGCTGCACAATAAACCTTTGCCCTTACCTTTTGGCTGGGGGCCGGCACTCCTTTTTGCCCCTTGGAAGCATATATCTTTCCCAGATATCTGGACAGAGCCGAACTTCCGCAGATCATTTTTTCCGACTGCAGTACATTTGCCAGCAATTCCAAATCTGCATTATCCCTCACATCCATAATACAGTAATGACATGTTTTTTTGATTTCATCCAGCGCCTCTCTCACTGCGCCCTCACCGTCTGCATAGCGGTCAGAAGAGATATGCCCCACCTTTCTGGAGGTCTGTCCCCCCAAAATCTTAGTCAGGTCGGATTCCAGCATAGGATGGACCGGGTCATGCCTGAACTGGGATTCCTCCAGAAGCACCCCGTGCACATAATGTTTTCCCTCCACAGTGGTTCTCCCGTTGTCTGGAAACCCAAGGACCACCACTGCAAAATCCACTTGCAGAAAATCCATCATGGCATCAAATTCTGCCCCGATATTCCCCCGGAATACAGAACACTGCTTGTCTATATACTGGACAACACCTTCTTTTGGTATCTGCTCCAACGCGCCCCGTACTTTTTCGTAAGCCCGTTCTTTTGTGTCAAACCGGGAATCCGTGTCAAGGATTAGCACATCACAGGGGGCATAGTCTGTTTTCTCCCCCTCCTTATAACTATAAACATGGACGGACAGCCCTTCTTTCGCATACATAATGCCAATGTCATTGGCTCCCGTTATATCATCCGCTATCACTACCGTATACGGCATATCTGTTCCTCCGTCATCCTCATATCCCTTACCATTCCAGCATATTCACCTCATGCCACGGCTTGGAATGGTCATATGGAAAATAGATTGTCTTGATCTCACAAGGTGTAAATGCCAGTTCTGCCTCCCGGTCCATGAACGGAAGCTTCAGCACAGCCTTCCCTTCCTGTTTCCTGGTCTCATAGGCCCTGACAATGACCCCCTGCCCGTCTTCCGCCTGCTTCACCGCACTGACACAGACATGGCTGCTGTCCACACGGAGAAATGAATTTTTCTGTGGCAGACTGCCCTCATGGAATGTCTCGATAATGGTCACTGGTTTCCGGTTCAGCTCTGCCGCATGTTCCAGGATACCGGAGCTCTTCCATCCCATCTGATGAGGCAGGAGCAGATAGGTAAACTCCTGTATCCCGTCATCCACATACTGATATTCCACCCCTTCCTCCAGCACTTTGGGATTATGATGTGCATAGACGGAATTTTTCAGCACTGTCAGGTTCATCTCGTCAATGTCCATACTGTAGCTGTATTTTGCGTCGTTGGCTATGGACAGCCCATACATACAGCCCTTCTCGAAGTGCTCCCCAGTGAAATCAAACCAGGTCTGGCCCGGCTCCTCCTCCCCGTTGGCGCTTTTCTCAATATAGCCATAGGGAATCTCATAGGTGGGCTTCCTGAAATTGAGATTGACCGGATATCGCAGCTTCAGCATAGTCTGGGGTTCTCTCCAGTCCACCCGCACCTTTACCTCCACATGATCCAGGTCTTTGTAAAGGCGGAAATCCTGTATCACGTAAGACTGGTTATACCTGTATTTCACCCGGATCACGGAGCGCACCGGGCCTTCCTCCAGCACCTTTTTGTACACCATCTTCATATCGCCCAGTTCCTTGTCGAATTGAAAGACATTATGGGACCAGGTATCCGACTTATCCTCCAGCACGACTAGACGTGCGCCTTCTCTGCGCAGCACCTCCAGATTGGCTTTCTTATCATACAGACCCGCCATATAGCCGGTCTCCGGATTCATCCTGATATGAAGGTTCTCATTCTCCAGGTCATCTTCCCCTGCCTTCACACATGGAAATGCAGGAACATCCTCCACATCCGTGTACAGTTTAAATACCTCATAACCCATAGCAGGCAATTCCGCCACAAAAAGCAGCCTTGACTGGCCGTTCACCGCAGCTTCGGACTGGATCCTCTGGGCAGGGAGCACCTTTCCCGCGGAATCCGTCAGCTTGAAAGAATCATTGGAAAGTCCCCTGACTTCCAGTTCCACTGCCATCTTCCCTGCCCAGGCATGGGTGTTGAAGACCACGATGGGCTTCATAGCCGTATTTTCTTCTATATGGATATCCCAGGATATGGCCTGCACTGCATAGTTCAGGTTCTTCTGCCCCATAGCCATTGCCTGTCCATACAGATAAGAAGCATCCTCACAGGCAGAGGGAATGCTGGTTCCCGCCAGGATGTCGTGGAACTGGTTAAACAGGACACCCTTCCATGCGGTCTTGAAATCCTCCGGATATTTCTGCCCTTCCCGGACCTTTGCGATGGCGCTGTATCCCTCTGCGGCAATCAGCAGGTTCTCCGCCCTCCTGTTTTCCCGCTTGATCTTAGACAGAACACTGTAACATCCGCTGGAATGGTGCTGCAGGTCGCCTGTGTATTCCGGAAAGACCCTGCCGCTGCTTTTTATGGATTGGAAAAAGCCTTCTGTGGTCCCCATCTCCAAAACCGGCATATCCTCCCTGGCATTCAGCTCATAAATACTTTTGATATTTTCTTTCGTCGGTCCCCCGCCATGGTTGCCTACCCCGTAAAACATCATCAGTTCTTTTTCCCCGTCCTCCATCTCACATTTCAGCCGGTCTGTATATTTTTCCAAATCCTTGCCCCAGGTACAATATTCATAAGGGATCCGGTATGCCGTCACCTCTGAGCCATCCATGGATCTCCAGTGGAAGATCCGGCCCGGAAGGCCTTTCTCCAAAGGCATGGGACGCATGAAGATATAATGATCCATTCCGCTTTTCTTCAAAATCTGGGGGAGATTCCCATTGTGCCCGAAACTATCCACATTATATCCCGTCTTAGCCGTGACACCGAATTTCTCTTTAAAATAACGCTGCCCGTAAAGACCCTGCCGGATAAAAGACTCCCCGGACGGGATGTTGCAGTCCGGCTGTATCCACCAGCCGCCCACGATCTCCCACCGGCCCTCCTTCACCCTCTTTTGGATCTCCTGAAACATTTGCGGGTTATTCTCCTCCACCCATTCATAAAAAGCCGCAGAGCTGCAGGTGAATACAAAATTCTCGTCCTCCCTCATCCTGTCCAGCGCTGACTGAAACGTAGCCTTCACTTCCTGAAAGCCCTCCTGCCAGTTCCAGAGCCACACCGGGTCCAGGTGTGCATTTCCGATCATATGCAGTTTCTTATCTTTCATAACGTCCTCCTTTTTGTGCCCGGCTCTTACGCCCTGCCCTTGCTGTTGAGATAATGAAGGATCTTATCCTCCACCAGACTCCTCACTGCGTCCCTGCACTTTTCAATGGTCTCGTAAGGATAACCGTTCAGTTCCGCTTCCGTCATATGGCCCTCTCTTCCCAGGACCGCCAGCATCTCCAGTTCCAGATCCGTGGCGATATTCACTTTGCTGACACCGCCCTGGGGCATCCGGGCTGCTTCCAAGACCATGTCGCTTGGCACCCCCGAGCCGCCATGCAGGACCAGCGGAACCTCTGTCCGCGCATTGATCTCTTTTAGCCGCATAAAGTCCACTTTTGGCTTTCTCACCGTGTACACCCCATGGGCAGTCCCCACCGAAACAGCCAGCGCGTCCACATGGGTCAGGCTGCAAAAGGCCTTTGCCTCATCCGGCACGGTATACAACTCCTCATCCGTATCCGTCTCCACAAAATCCGTGGTGCCGATTTTCCCCAGCTCCGCCTCCACCGTAATGCCTCTTTGGTGGGCCAGCTCCACGACCTTCCTGGTCATCTCCACATTTTTGTCAAAATCCAGCTCGGAGGCGTCGATCATCACAGAGGTAAACCCTGCGTCCATGGCCTCCTGTATGGTCTCCAGGCTTTTCGTATGGTCCAGATGAAGCGCCATAGGCACCGCCGGCTTCAGCTCCTCTACCACACGGTAAAACTCATCCGCAAATGCCTTTGCCCCCACCTGATGGCGGACGATCTCCTTCTCGGACAGCTGGACGATCACCGGTGAATCCGTATGTACTGCCGCCTCTATGATAGGCTTGATCAGCTTGGTATACCTGGCAGAAAAAGAACCTACCGCATATCTTCCCTCTCCCGCCTTCTGTAATAAATTTGTCAGGTTTTCAACGTTTTCCATGTTTGCTCCTTTATTTATGTGTCATGAATTCTCTCAGCATCTCTGCCATAGGCAGAAAACGCTTCCCCAGTATTTCCTTATAATCCTCACGGTTTCCCTGTCCGGGCAGATACTCCTTCTCCATCCCCATGGGCTTTAGCAGGAATCTCGCCGCTGCCTCCCTGCCCCTGTCTCTCTCCAGAAAAACAGCCGCCGCACCCAGGGCCGTGGTCTCCCTGCAGGCCGGTACCAGCACCTCCCTGCCCAGGATATCCGCTTTCATCTGCATAAGCGCGTGGTTGTTCACCGCTCCGCCCCCGCATATCACTTCCCCGATCTGCACTCCCTGCACTTTTTCAATCTGTTCCAAAAGCAATGCCCCCTGGTATTGGATCCCCTCTATCATGCCCTTCATGATATCCAGGCCGCTGTGCGCTTCCCGCAGCCCCAGCAAAGCCCCCTGCATGGAAGCCTCATAATACGGGCTTCCGCTGCCGGTAAGCCAGGGAAAATACAGGATCCCCGTAGGACCCTTTGGCAGTTCCTCCAGATTCCGGTTGAGTTCCTCATAGGACAGCTCCGTAAGCTGCAGCTTCTTCCGGTACCACTCCAGGGAATGTCCGGATGAGGGGATATTGGCCATATAATACCATCTGCTGTCCCCGAAAGGCCCATACTGCAGTCCATCCTCCTGCCGGAACCCTCCCGCACGTTTTCCCGCCAGTCCGATATAGGTTTCCGATGTCCCCGCACTGTCACAAATCCTGCCGGGATCACCGTACAGCATGGCAAACGCAGCACACACATGGTCATGCCCGGCCAGAGCCACCGGAATCTTCTTTTCTTCCCAGATCCCCGCCGTTTCCCCGGAGGCTCCCACACAGGGAAAGTTCTCCTTATTCAGGCCAAATGCAGCCATCCGCTCCTCATCCCAGCAGCCCGCGCCGATATCATACAGATAGGTCCTTGCGGCAAAACCCGGCTCCGTCACAAAAGCACCTGTAAGCTTATATACCACATAATCACAGACAGACAGCCAAACGGTTCGTGACCGGTCTATAGGGCTGTGTTCCAGGACCCAGAGGAACTTATAGAGCCCATACTTATAACTGTTCCGAAGCCCGGTCCGCTCAAAAGCTTCCCCCTGCCCCACAAACCCAATGCTGCGCCTGTCAAACCAGGGGATTATGTCCGACAATTCCCTGCCCGTAATCCGGTCCACCGCAAGGCCTGCCTCCGCCATACCGGTAACCGCGATTCCCGTCACCGAAACATCCGCCAGCGCCCCACACGCTTCCAGCAGCATGCCATGGACCAGACCCCAGAGCACCCCGGGCCGGTACACCGCCCCCCACTCGTCATGCTCCAGAGGCGTGGGGACTTTCCTCTTCCAAAGCTCCTCCCCGTCCTCCCCGAAAAGCACGGCTTTTATATGTGTGGTCCCCACATCCAGAGCGATCATCCCTTCCATAAGAACCTCCTTTATCTATGCAGCTTTGTCAAATCCCGTTTCAATTTCTCCATCCCCGAGACAGGGCTTGTCAGAACCATGTCCGCCTGTTCCGGGCTCACCGCCGCAGCCATGGAGGCCTGGGCCAGCACGATCACATCCGAATGTCTGCTGCACTGCTCCACGGCTTCCCGTATCCTATCATCATGCTCCCGGCGGTTCCCCTGCATGAGAAGTGCATATGCCCCCTCCACAAGAACCGATTCCATCTCCACGCTCTTCCCGGCTTCCTTGGCCTTTTGCCCGATCAGACGGACCGTAGGCCCAAGGGTGGAAGGAAGCGTGGCAAGGACACTGATCCTGCTTCCTCTCTCCACCGCCTGCACAGCCATGGCCTCATCGATCCTGTAGACAGGAATGCCCAGAGACCGGTCCGCCTCCTCCGCGATCTCACCCACGGTGGAGCACGCGGACAACACCGCGTCCGCCCCCTGCTCCTTCAATATTTCCGCATAGGCCATCCAGCGTTTTTTCACATCCTCTGTACTCTTGCCCGCGATCATATCCTTCAGGATCGAATCATCCAGAATATGGACCCGCTCCGCCTCCGGCAGGATACGCTCAGCCAGTTTCTCCAGGCTGGAAATCGTTGCCGGGGTGGTATGTATGATTCCTACCTTAACCTTCATCTATTTCACCGCACCTCCCACATTCATACCCTGGATAAAATAATTCTGGAAGCAGAAGAACAGGAGCAGGATAGGTATCATGGACAGAAAAGAAACCGCCATCAGATAATTCCAGTCTGTATAGCCCTGCCCCTTGAATACCTGCAGTCCAAGCTGCAGCGTATATTTTGTCCGGTCACTCAGATACAGAAGCGGACCCTGGAAATCACTCCACGCTCCCTTGAAAGAGATCAGCGCAACTGTGGCCAGGATGGGTTTCACCAGGGGCATCATAAGTTTTCCCCAGATATAGAAATGCCCTGCCCCGTCCACCCTGGCTGCTTCCATCAGCTCATTGGGGATGGTCCGGTAAAACTGCCTCATCATGAAAATATGGAACGCATTTCCACAGAACGCAGGTACGATCAGCGGAAGATACGTGTTCACCCACTGCAGCTTGGAAAAGATAACATAGGTGGGCACCAGTGTCACAAACCCGGGGATCATCATCGTGGCCAGGACCACGCTGAATAAAATCTTTTTCCCCGCAAACTCAATTTTTGCGAACCCGTAAGCCACAAAAGAGTTCACAAAAACCGAACCGATGATGTTGAAGAAAACGATCACCAGCGTATTCAGGGTATATCTGGTAAAAGGCGCCTTCTGCCACGCGATAACAAAGTTTTCAAACAACGGTTTCTCAGGCAGCAGCTTCGGCGGATATGCCGCCACCTCCGGCGCTGATTTCAGCGCTGTACTGAGCATCCACGCAATGGGCACCAATATGATCACCGCGCCCAGGGACAAAATGATCAGCAGGACAATGGATGAAAGTTTCTGCTTCTTTTTCATACCTTTAGTCATCGTTCTCACCCTCCTCGTAATACACCCATTTTTTTGAAACCTTCTGGTTGATCACCGTAATGATCATGATGATTGCAAACAGGAACCAGCACATAGCGTTTGCATACCCTGTCTTAAAGTTTTTAAATGCCTGATTCCACAAATGCAGGTTATAGAACAGCAGAGAACCTGCAGGATTCCCGCTGCCGTCGCCGGAGAATATGTATCCCTCCTGGAAAATCTGGAAGGCACCGATGATACCGATGATAAGGTTGTAGAATATGATAGGCGAAAGAAGCGGCACCGTGATCTTTATGAATTTCTGAAATCCGTTGGCCCCGTCAAGGCCTGCCGCCTCATAATAGTCCTGAGGTATGCTCTGCAGCCTGGCCAGATAGAGGAGCATCTGCCCCCCAAGCCCCCAAAGGTGCATCACGATGATCGCCGGTTTCGTCCAGTTGGGGTCTGTCAGCCAGGCCGGGCCTTTGATCCCTATCACCGCCAGCGCGGAATTCACCAGTCCGTTGGCCGGGTCCAGAAGCAGCATCCACAAAAAATAAGTCCCCACCCCAACCATAATGGAAGGGAGATAGTAAATGGTACGGAATGTCCGCAGTCCAAAAATGGATTTGTTCAAAATGACTGCCACCACAACACCGCCCACGGTAACCAGCGGAATATTGATGAGGGCATAAAACAAGGTATTTCCAAATGCCTTCCAGAACAGCTGGTCCTTTGTGAACATGTGGACATAATTCTCCACACCCACAAAATCAATCTTCAGCATATTATAATCCGCAAAACTGGTAATGAAGGAAAAAACCATAGGCCCTAAGGTAAAACAGAGAATCCCCAGCAGCCAGGGCAGGATAAAAACATATCCATATGCCGTCTCTCTGGATTTTTTATTTTTAATCCCCAGCTTTGTCAAAAGCTTTCCAAACATAATAGACCTTCTTTCTTTTTTTCGCTGCCGCAGATGGAAAAAGAAAAAAGCCGCCCACCAGCAAAAGTCGGTGAACAGCTTTCCTCATCTGCCGCTTTTCGTATTGACCTGTATCCTTTATTTGTTTGACAGGAAATCTTCAAATGCCTTCTGGGCCTTATCCAATGCCTCATCTGTGGATTTGGTGCCAAGTGTCCCTTCCTCGATGAGCGGGTTCACCACATCCTGATACCCCTTGATCCTGTTAGGCGTAAGGGTAAGGACTGTCTCATCCAGGGCAGAAGAAATCTCCTTCACCAAAGGTTTTTTATAAAATTCCGAGGTATCATCAAAATCATTCCGGGCTGAAAAATCACCCAGCTTTGTGGACAGGAAATCCTGTGTCTCCCTGCTGGTCACATATTTGATAAATTCATAGGAGCCCTCCGGACATTTGGCGCCTTTTGGAATCTCTAATACAAAGCCGCCGCCTGTGGTGACATGGCCCTGTCCCTCTTTGAATTCCGGCATTTTTATGACACCATATTCCAAGTCAGGAGCTGACTGCTGCAGATTGGATACATAACCGCTTGTATGCACCACCATGGATACCATACCGGAGGCAAACGGGTCGCCCATGCCTGACTGCCATGCCGCCTTCAGCTCATTATATTT
This sequence comes from Blautia hominis, assembly GCA_002270465.1. Lineage (GTDB taxonomy): Bacteria > Bacillota > Clostridia > Lachnospirales > Lachnospiraceae > Blautia > Blautia hominis. Next base: position 378,976 of record NQOF01000003.1, on the reverse strand, counting down.
ATCCTGGCCATACACATCCATCTGTTCCCTGATCCACTGATAAGCCTCTTTATTTGTCTCTGAATTTACGATGGGGGTTTCCGCTTCCCTGTCATACCAGCACGGACCCTGGTTTGCATTCACCAGCCAGGTATCCACACCGCCGTTACCCAGAACCGGCTCTATTCCCACGCGTTCCCAGTCATCTCCGTTTTTCTTGTCCAGCTTCCTGGCAGCAGCCGCCAGATCATCCCAAGTGACAATCTCCTCCGCGTTGATCCCCGCTTCCTCAAAATGGGCTTTATTATAATAGATAACCCGCGTATCTACGGAAAGCGGAAGTGCGTACGTCTCCCCGTCATCCCCGGTGCAGGCATCCATATACTGTTCATAAAATGCGTTCTTCGTCTCATCCTCCAGGAATTCATCCAGGCTTTCCACCTGTCCCTCCTGTGCACGGAATTTCACTTCCTCCATGCTGTTCGCCATGATATCACAGGGTTTTCCGGCTGCGATCTGCGCTATGTTTTTTGTAAAGATATCCCCGAAAGGAGTATCCACATATGTAACATGATATTTGTCCTGAGACTCGTTAAAACCCTCCACCATCTCTTCAATGTACGGTTTTCTGGCATCTGAACTCCACCATCCCCAGAACTCCAGCTCTGTCACTTCCCCGGAAGCACTCTTGCCGGACTTTGCATCACCGTCTTTTGCGTCACTCCCGCAAGCCGCCAGTCCTGTACATGCCATCATGGCAGCCAGCACCATTGCCAATACCTTCTTCTTCATTTCCGCTTACCTCCTGATAATTAACGAATGATTTCTACAGTCATTATACTATCACATTTTATTCATCTAATCAAGCATTATTTGAACATTTTTTGATTTTTTATGACCATAATATGAGTTCAATCTGATCTTGAATGAATTTCACAAGTCACACTATCACTATTTCCCAAGGACAGCGCCTCTTTTTTGTGCACATGTACCAGTCCATGAAACAGTCCGGCAAGCCGGACTCCCGCGCCAAAGCGGGGCCGCCTGCGGACAATGGAAACGGGGGCACCGAAGCGCCCCCGTTCCCTGTCTCCACCTGCCGTATCCCAATACAGCCCCATCACAATGTGCGTATCACACTGCAGGGATTGCCCACAGCCAAACTGTTGGGCGGGATATCCTTCGTAACAACACTACCCGCCCCTATCACACTATTTGGACCGATGGTCACCCCCGGCAGCACCATGACGCCGGCACAGATCCAGACATTGTCACCGATGGTGACCGGGTGGGTGTATTCCAGACCCGCCAGCCGCTGCTCCACATCCATTGCATGCTCCTCCGTAATGATACACACGTTAGGGGCAATAAATACGTTATTTCCAATGGTGATCTTTCCGCTGTCCAAAAGCTTGCAATTGACATTCAGGAAAAAATTATCGCCCACCGTGGTGTTATACCCATAGGTACAAAAGAGCGGCTGTTCCACGGTACAGTTCTCTCCCGCCTTCCCAAACAGTTCCTTTATGGCCGCCTGGCGCCTGTCCCGGTCCAGGGGGTGTATCTGATTATAGTCGTACAGCTTTTTAACGGTCACGTCACGGTCCCCGGCAAGTTCAGGGTCTCCCGGCTGGTACAGCATACCGGCATATGATTTTTCTTTTTCTGTCATAAGATCCACCTCATAAAATAGATTTTTATTTCTCTGCATTTCCCAAACTGCCAGTGCCTCCCGGCGCAGATAACCGGTGCTCTATATCGGCGTATTTACGCCGGACGGCACTGCAGACGTCTACGGCCTCGGAGGCATCAAAAAAGTATCCCCGGTCCCCAGGATCCACTCCTCCAGTTCCTCATACAGCTCACGTCTCTTTTCCGCATAGAGCGGTTCATGGGCATAATTCACCAGCTCATAAGGATCCTCTGTGAGATGAAAGAGCAGCCACTCACAGCCCGGCAGGCACACATATTTCCAGCCATCTTCCGTTATCACTCCCCGCCACGGCTTATCCACACTGTCAAAATGTCCCGTAGGGATCACAGACTGCAAAAATGCAGACCTCTTATCCCCCGCAGGGCGCGTCCTTCCCTCTATCCTCATCCAGGATTTATCCGTGCCCTCCATCCATGCAGGTATCGCAAGCCCGCACAGCCCAAGGCTGGTGGGCGCAAAATCCACATGATTAAAGCATATCTTTTCCCTGTATCCCCCCTTCAGCCCATGCTTCAGCGCCGTACTCCTTCCCCCTGATAAGATAACCGGAATCCTGACAGACTCCTCATAGGGGGACATTTTCCGGAACTGCCCGTGAGAGCCCATCATTTCCCCGTGGTCACTAAAAAAGAAAATATGCGTATTCTCCTCAAGCCCAGTCTCCTCCAATGCATCCAGTATCCTTCCCATGTTGTAGTCCAGATTTTCAATCTGCCCATAATAGCCCGCAATATGCCGCCTGGCGCGTTCGGTTATCCTGGGGATCTTCGGCACATTCTCCCTCAGCTCCACGCCGCCCGGCGTATGCCTCCCCATATAGGCCGGGGGCGCAAAATGCGGGTCATGCGGGGGCTGTACACTCAGCACGGCAAAAAAAGGGGATTCCTGCCTCTTCTTTTCTTTCATATAGGAAATGAGCAGGTCAGACAGCCCATCCGTTTCATATGCCGGCAGTCTGTAAGGGGCAGCCTCCCTCTCCCCCTCCTCTCCCCCTATATGCCCGTGCACCCATGTGTGAAACGGACTGTTATTATTCTCATAACCGATCCAGGTCTTGAAATTCCCCCGCCTGTTTCTTGGGACCACATAGTTCTCACAGGTATTTTCCGCGTCCTTCAACCCGTCCAAATGCCACTTTCCAAAGTAGGCGGTATCATATCGGTTCTCATTATATACATCCGCCACTGTGGGAAGCGTGCAGTCAAGACGCATCTCATGCCCCGGCACCGCTCTGTGGGGATATCTGCCGCTCAGCAGAGACCCCCTGAACGGACAGCACAGAGGCATGCCCGATACCCCGCCTCCCTCTATCTGGATACCCGACTGGGACATCAGATCCAGATTCGGTGTACAGACATTCCCGTCCCCATTACATCCCAAAGCCTGAAACCTAAGCTGGTCGGCAAAGATCCATATCATATTAGGATGTCTGTCCGGGTGCATATGATTATCACTATGGTACATATTCCCTCCCCGCAGCTGTTCAGCCTCCATCCCAGCTGCTCTTCCCTTTCTTTTTTCTTATCTTAGCATTGTAATTCAAAATCAAATTATTTTCAATAATTAATCAAAAAAAATCATTTAAAATCATTTTTCTTGAAAATTATTCACATTTCATTCATTTTATGATATAATAAACGTTAGTGAGGAAAATATGCCTGCATATTTGACGAACGGCGAATGGCAGTCATGGGTCCAAGATCCATGACCTGATCCATGCAAAATACAAGAAATAGAATGAGGTGAAAGCAATGATACCTGCAGTGAGACAAGAAAGGATTCTGGAGATATTGTCCAAAAACGAAATCAAATCCACAGAATCTCTCATGGAAGAACTGGGAATTTCCATATCCACACTCCGCAGAGATTTGACCAAGCTGGAGCAGGAACACAAAATCGAACTGCTCCATGGGGGCGGGGTAAAAATTTCACAGAGACCTGTAGAGCTGAACATAACGACCAAGTTGAATATGAACAAAGACTCCAAAGACCTGATCGCAAAAAAAGCCGCCTCCCTGGTAAAAGAAGGCGACGTCATCTTTTTGGACCCCTCCAGCACAACCTATCTGATGATCCCTTACCTTGCCGATAAGAAGATCACGGTATTGACAAACGGAATCTCCCATATCAACCAGTTAATTGCCTATGATATTCCCTGTCTGATGATCGGCGGCAGTATAAAGAAAACAACCAACTCCTGCCTGGGACCCCTGACTGAAACGGTCATGCAGACCTTGTACTTCAACAAATGCTTTCTGGGCGCCAGCGGATTTGCCATCCAGTCGGGAATCACCAATCACGATATGAACGAACAGGTGATCAAGACCATAGCGCTGAAAAACTCAGAGCAGCCGTATTTCCTTCTGGACAGCTCAAAATTCGGGTTGATCGCAATGGTAAAAGTAGCGGACTTAGACACCTACCCCATCATCACCGAACAGATTCCCCAGGAGCTGGCGGGATATACCAACTTCATCACCTTATGAGCCTCAATCCCGCCGGACCGTGCCTTTCGTGACACGGCACCTTTTGTCCGGGGTGTCCTCCTTTTGGCACAGACACAGAACCTACCTTACCCAAACATCCTTGTTTTTCCTTACAAACATCCGAAAATCATGCGGTTTCTTCTTCATCACTTTCTCAAAATCATCTGCCACATGCTTTGCTGTGCCCATTCTGGTCAGCCGGTAAAGCATGTGCATCACTTTCGCGTACTCAGCCTCAATCCCCCGGATATGGATCCAGTAATTCAAAGCCAGTCCGGGTGAAACGGCGTCATATCTTATTTCTCTGCCCAGCTCCTCAGAAAATATCTCTGCCGCCCGGTAATAATCAATGGCCTCCGGCCCCGTCAGATCATAGGCCGTATTTCTGTGCGCATCCGGTTCTAAGAGGACCTCTGCCCCTATCTCCCCGATATCCTCCGCATCAATAAAACTGGTCAATGCCCTACCCACAGGGACAACCACCCTGTCAAAATGCTGTATCTCAAAGGCATGTATCCCTGATAAATTCTGCATGAAAAAACTGGGTCTCAAAAAGCAGTACGGTATCCCAGACTGACGGATATACTTTTCTATTTTATGATGAGGAGGCATGGGATTCTTTTCAATTCCGATCAGAGAAAGGAACACTGCCATCTTTATGTTTTTCTCATCCCTCATATAGGTCAGGAACGGCAGCATCTCCCCCGGGTCGCCCATCTGCGGCGGCCGCATAAGAAACACCCTGTCGATATCTTCCAGCGCCGTTTGAAAGCTGTCCGGCTTTGAAAAGTCAAGGTATCTGCACTCCGCCTTCCCTGCCATACCCTCCTCCAGTCTTTCCGGCCGGGTACCCGCCGCCACCGCCGGCTGTCCGGCCTGCCGCAGATATTCCAACACAAACCCGCCCACATTGCCGGACGCTCCTGTCACTAAAATCTTACCCATTTTTTTCTACTCTCTTTCCAGAATCTGATTTGCCTCCCGCAAAAGCCCGATGAATGTTGTAAAACGTTCCTCCCCCATGCCTTTTTGCAGCAATGTCATATTCCTCAGATATTCCTCATGGGTTTCTTTTACTAATTCTATGGCTTTATCCTCAGGCATTAAAAGATATTTCCTCTTATCCTCCGTTGACGGGACCTTTCTGATATACTCCATCCTGCACAGCTTTTTAACCATCACCGCGATCATCGGCTTACTGACCTTAAAAAACTCAGCCGCCATGACCGGGGTCACCTCCCGCTCACTTTCCGCAATAAATATCAGAAGCCCCATCTCACTTGGACGAATGGGAAGTTCCCGTTTCATATTCATATTCAAGCGGCAAAAAAGAGAGATTTCCCAGGCATTCTTTTCCTCTTCATTCATTTGTTTTCCCTGAACCTTATTTTTAAACCTATTATAGTTAATCTGGTTAACTATGTCAAGATATTTTTCTACACGCCAATCCTATAAAATCCGTACTTTTACAGTATCCTTGCTCCATCGTTTCCTTTATACCAACAAGAGAATTATCGCAGCAACTGCATTTCATCCCTTTGATCAAAGGCATGATAATGCTTGTCGTGGAGCCTTCCATGATCCTGCCCAAAATCGGTAACAGAATAGACAGATTTGCCGGCTGATGATAAAATGTGAATAGGGCAGGAACCAGAGAATATGAAGAACAGACGGGCGATGTTACGATAGATACGATGTTTTCTGCAGACATAGAAAATGCGATTCCATAAAAATAAATATTACCAGAAAGGTGGAATAAAAAATGGGCATAAAAAATCTTACCGATAGAATTTATTATCTGCCACATGAAGCAGAAGTAGATCGTCCCATGCTTGCGTACTTGAAAGGAAGCAGATTTTCGCTTGCCATAGACGCTGGATATTCAGCAAAACATATTGATGACTTTTATGATCAATTAAAAGGAGCAGGGCTTAAAAAACCTGATTTTACCGTCATAACACACTGGCATTACGACCACACATTTGGCATGAGCCGGATTCATGGAGCCAGCATCGCCCACGAAAAAACAAATTTATTCCTGAAGGAGCAACAAGAAAAAGCTCTTGAACCGTCGTATATTAATCGTTTAAAAAAAGAGGATCTTTGTTTTGAACGAGAATATCATGGTGAAACAAAACTGCATATCGTATTGTCCGACATTCAATTCCGGAAAGAGCTTCTTCTAGACTTAGGTGGAATGACCGCAAAAATATATCACACCGAAGCCCCTCATTCTGAAGATACCGTTTGTGTTTATGTACCGGAGGAAAAAGTCCTCTTCCTGGGAGATGCCACAAGTGAAGATTTTTTCAACAATGGTTATATGGATAAAAGCAAGCTGCGGAAACTGGTGCATATGATTCAAGCGACGGACTGCATTTACTGCGTTTTAAGCCATGCAGAACCACTAAGAAAAGAGGATTTATTAAGTTACCTATACGGTTTGTCAGAAAGCTGAATGTCTATTATCATGATGACCGCCCCGCCGCCAGCCAACGTCTGCTCTCTTACTAAAAATCGTATTCGCCAGTTTTGCCATTCCGTAATCATACCGACATAAAGCCGGAGTTGCTTCTGGGATCACAGGTCGGTTCATTATATGCCAAATACCGCAGCGATCAAAAATTGCATTACAAGATTGGTGTTCATTACTTTTTCATACTAATCAGCAAGCTGCTCCATCGACGGCTTATGTTCAAGGCTCCTATAAATGGCTGCATACATGGCCTCACCCATCAGATTGATGAACAGGACATCATATTCTCCATATTCCGGGATGTTAGAATAAAACCCACAGCACCCGCACCTTCAGGCCGATTTTTATAGCATCTTCTCCATATTATGTACTTTTGTTCATCATTTCCGGAGACCAGATGTTATTTGCCATCCTTATTCCGCCCGCTGCGTCTGTACTTAATAAAAAAAGCGATAGCTGCCACACTGAACAATAGTGCACAACAGCAATGCAGCAGAAACCATGTATCAAAAGCTCCCCTATAATGGCAGTTTAGGGGAATAGTAGTAATCCAAATTACCGCACCTATGGCAAATAGCATTGATGAAACCAAGTATTCCTTTTTCCTCTTCATAGTTTATCCTCCATTGCCGGCTCCGTCACCTCCGGGCAAGTGTGTTATCAGCTCTGCATCCGGTTCTTTGATCATATGTTGTTCTGCCCGATAAACCGGAAATAACCTTTCTGTATTCCGTAAACATGATACGTTTTATTTGGTTTCACTATAATATTCGTTTAATATTTCTGCTAAAATTTTCGGATTTTCTTCATTTACAATATGCCCCGTATTTTCAATGATCTTTAGTTTGGCATTTGGGATATTATCCGCTAAATAATATGCAGACTTCATGTTAGCACTATCTTTTTTTCCGCAAATCACAAGAGTAGGACATTTTATTCTATTGACGTTGTTGCTGAAATCTAATTCTTTCATAGAGTTTCCCAATATGAAAGTGTCTTTTTTATTAAATGCCATATTCTCAAACAATGATTTTGGCAAAAATCTAAAGATTATATTTTGAATACTAAACATTACTTTGGGAATTTTATGCGGAGTCCCGATTAAAACTAATGAATTTACTTTATCAGGGAAATCCAAAGTATAATTTAATGCCAATATACCTCCTAACGAAATACCACATAAGTTTATTTGTCCGTCATTATCATTACAATATTCAGCGAATAAAGAATATAAATTATTATAACTGGCCTCTTTTCCGTTAAGAATTGAGGATAAGTTTGGACACAAAATATCTTTATTGTTATTCATATATGAAACCGTTTCATTCCAACTTGTCGACATATGACCCGAACCATGTATAAAAATGTTTTTCATCTACATCTTCCTTTCAAATTCTGATTTTCCAGTTCGACCAACCGGAAGTTATCGCTTCCTTAACGCTTTCTGCCTGCACCTTCGGAAAATAAGGGGATTCCACTGCGAAAAAACTACGCCTATATTGTCCGTGCTGATATCATTTGACACAGAATATAATATCATTATATACTAGAAACCAAAGAATCAAAAGAAAGGATATTGCCATAAGTTAACACAATATTGTTCTCCGGAAAGGTGTACGATGATATATGAAATATGAATTACACAATGACCTTGATGCGGATTTTCCGCTTATTTTTGGATGCAGGGTACTCTCAGCCAGTCATCCTGACGCTGCGTATCTCCACTGGCACGACTGTATAGAGGTCGTCTATTGTGAATACGGGCAGGGCTGGGTGATTTCCGGCAGTGACCGCATTTTCGTGGAAGAGGGTGATATCGCCATTGTCAATTCCGGAGATATCCATGATGGGTTTACGGAATCCGAATGCCGCATGTATTCCCTTGATCTGGGGAGTGCGCTGTACAGCCCTCTGGGACTTGAGCCACATCTGTTTGTTTTTAAGAAAAAGATAAAGGATGCCCGAATGGAAGCATCCATCAAACGAATCATCGCGGAAATGGAAAGAAAGGATGCTTATTACAAACAGGCTGTGCAGACAGAAATCATTTCTATTGTCATCCTTTTGATGCGAGAGTACATTGATGATACAGCCGAACAGAAATCTACAGAGAATCAGCAGGTACAGGTGGTAAAAAAGATAATCTCGTATCTGCGTGTACATTTTCTTGAACACATTACCATCGATGAATTGTGTGCTGACACCGGATACAGTAAGTTTTATCTATGTCATACATTTAAAGAAATGACAGGCAATACTATTATTCAGTATGCAAATTTCCTCAAATGCCAGCATGCGAGAAGTCTGCTGCTGGAGGGAAATTACAGCATCAGTGAAAGCGCTGCTTTAAGCGGTTTCAAGAACGACTCCTATTTTTCCAAAACATATAAGGCTTTTTTTGGCAGACTTCCTTCAAATGATATGCTTAAAAGCTGAAAGCAAGACTTTATAGGCAATTACAGTGGATTGTTGGAATCCTACTACGCAGTTCTGACAAGAAAAAACCTCATGAAAAGCGTGACTTTAGGAAAACTACGCAGGTGTACCGGGGAAAAAGATAGAGCGCAGACAATCCTTTACTGATTGTCCGCGCTCCATTCGTTGCCGGTTAATATTTTCGTTGCTATGTCTCCGAACAGAATATCCTTGCAAGTGCTTTTTTCCTGTTATTCCATTACTATTTTAAAACAGTCACAATGCTCTGCATCACTTACTGCCACTTCTAATTTTGCGGTTAAAATAGTAATGCCAGTTGCATTTTTTTCAAAAGGAATGATTTCATTTGTCCTTAAAAGGCGTATTTCACGAACAGGATCTGAGATGGCTAATTCTATGCTTCTTGGTAAGCGGATAGAACCCTCACTATACTTATATAACATATAAATAGCGTTTGCCTTTTGTGTAAAGGCATAGGTTTCATTGGACTCTAAGGTTTCGCAAACAACGGTTTCATATATGGCTTCGCCGTTTATTTTAAGCCATTTTCCAAGTCCATATAAAGATTTCATACCTTCCTCCGGAAGATTACCATCCGGCTGCGGTGCTATATTCAGCGCCAGATTCCCGCCCTTCGCAACAATATCAATCAGCAGGTGGACAAGCTCATGTGCTGATTTATAGTGATCAGAATAAGAATATGAAAAACCTTCTCCAAGGCTGATGCAGCTTTCCCATGGAACAGGAATTGGCTTTTCCGGAACCATCTGTTCCGGAGTGATGAAGTTCTCATATTCTCCCGAAACAGTACGGTCACTTACAATCAAGTGTGGCTGCGTGGTGTTTCTTATGGTATTTACCACTTCCCCTAATCGGATATCCTGTTTTTTGATCTCCGGGTTCACCCAGCCTCCATCCAGCCAAAGGACATCAATCTTACCGTAATTAGACGTCAACTCCAGCATTTGCTTATGGGTATATTCAACAAATTTTTCCCAAAGTTCCGGGTACTCATCAATGTCATAGTTTACATTCCTGTCAACTGCATCTCCAAATTGCTTTGCCCAATAGTAGTCACTGTGCCAGTCCGGCTTTGAAAAATAGGCCGAAATAGCCATTCCTTTCTTTCTGAATTCCTCGAATACTCTACCAACAATATCCGCATTCGGATTTGTTGAATACGGGCAGGATGAATCTGTTATTTTATAATCCGTGGTCTTTGTATCAAACATGCAAAAGCCATCATGATGTTTCGTATTGAAGAGAAGATACTTAAAACCGCATTCCTCAGCAAATGCAGCCCATTTATCCGGCCTGAATTTGACTGGATTAAAGGTTTTATTGCAATCAATGTATTGCTGTTTAAATTCATCCATATCATCTGTCCAGTCAATGTCCTGCCGGCTCCAGCTTTCGTCTCCGTCTGAAAGTGGCCAGGACTCCACAATTCCCAATTGGCAGGCAGGCGCCCAATGTACCATAAAACCCAGTTTCAGACCCATAAAACGTGCCAGGTTTTCTTTAACTGCCTGCTCCTTTGGCGGGATATAATCTTTATGATCAGAATAAAGATGAACCCCATTATCAACAATTTCTTCCTGTAAATTTTCATCTTTTTTAATTTCTCCGGTAACGCCCATAATTCACGATTCTCCTCTTTTATATATAGTTGTGTTTAACACTAAATACGGTCTTCATATTTTGAAATTAAAGTACTGACTATCTCAAGTTCGTCTGGTTTTTCTGCTGAAAATTCCTTTGTCTGTGTCGTCCACGCAGTTTCCCAATCCGCTAATCTGTTATAGAACGCATTCGCCCGCCATGCCTGCCGTTCAAAAATCTGGGGAAGATCATCCTCCACATATTCCTCATCATTTTCCAGACAGCGGGCAAGCATTTCAAAAAATTTGCTCCATCTTTGTTTGTAAAATGATTCAATCATTCCCGACCATTCTTTCCACGCATAGTCAAAAATATGAGTTCGATCCGTGGTCCCCCACAGAGTAAGAAGCACACTTGCATTCCATTCGTAATAATGTTTTTCTTCTGAAGTCTCTCCCCAGCTGCGCGCATCCCCAATCCACTTATCCAACCGGAATTCAGACCGTGATGACAGCAGTATATCCATATCAGAAAGTAATTCCAGAAAAGACTCTGACTCTGCCCTAAAAGCTTCTGCATCTCTGTTTAAAAAAGCATCTGCAACCTTTGTATACAAAGCTTGTCCATAATTACTCAGTACCTGGCGTAAAATATCAACCACATCATACCGTGCACCGTCTGCATTCACCTTAGCAGCCATAAGTAGCTTTAATGCTGTAAATAGTCTTTTATTTCCATAAGGATAGTGAAATCCATCATTAGGACCGGATTTTTTAACCCGGACTGCAGGTCTTGCAGCAACAATAGAGCTTTTTTCCACTCCGTTTGTACCAGGCATATAAACAGTTTTTAACAGGATCTCTCCCGCTTTGCGCACCTCTGCCGAGTCAACTCCGGTACGGCGCAGCATATACTTATCCATCCATTCTGACAGATCCACTGTCCCATTACCCGTCAGCTGGGTAAACGCCAAATCATAATATGCAGGATTTTGTCCGATCGCTTCCATAAACAATCCCGTTCCACATACATTTGGCGCAATTTTGGACACTGTTTTATAAGGATTAGATGCCAGCATCTTTAAATCCCCATGCAGGTTTGTTCTGCCGCCAAAATTATGAAGCGTACCGGTAACAAACGGATACCCCCAGAAATTATCAGTTTCCGTATGCTTCTCTCCGCATAAGTCTAAAATGAGAAGGTGCTTTTTATCCATTCTTGACACAATATCACGACGTATTGACCAGGATTGTGCAACCCAAACACCATCTGGATCAAAGTTTGTCAGTAAATTTTTAACGGAATCACCAACTGCTTCCAAATATTCTGTGGTGTTCAGCGGCGGCTCACTCTCATGAAATGGATCGATCGCATAGAACCCGTCTGTATCAAATAACTCTTTCTGTTTCTGTAAAAAGAGAGTGCCCAATTTTTCAAAAAGAGGGTCTGTAGGATCAAGCTGCCCTGTGGCAGGCAGGCCAAACCACTCTTCCTTTTTCATAATATTTGCATCCGGATACTTTTCTTTTAAAAGCAAAGGAACAAAGCCTGAAAATCCCTGTTGTATGGGCTGCATTCCCAAACTCCGCTCACGCTCTATTATTTTTTGCCCCAGAGCCACATGGGATTCTATCCATTTTGTTGGAAGAGGACCGCAGAATCCTTCAATATTTGTCATCCACTGCCATGCCAAGAATGCCGGGCTACATAAAAATTCACGTGCTTCTTCATCCGTAAATCCAAACTCGATCAGCGTATCACGCCAAACACCTTCTATCCCAACGACACTTAAGGGCATATTAATACCGTTTAATGCCATAAAATCGATTTCCTTCTCCCACCGCTCCCAGTTCCACCATGATGCGGAGTAGTTAAAGGTACAATAATTCATATAAACCCGGTATTTCTGTTCGATCACAGTTCTGAAACACTTGGCTACAGGGGGGAGCAGCGGCGGCAATTCCATCCGGCTTCCACACCAAGAAAGATTACAATTTGCAACTTGTTTCAGATACCACCCCAGTCCCACAGCCATGCTTATGTAGTTATTACCCCTGATCACTAATTTTCCCTCAAGCGTATCTACTTCATAGACATCCTGTTCTCCAACAGCTTGTATCTTTTCAAAGTTTATTTGTTCCCAGTGTTTCGGCAGAACACGTTTTGCTAAATTTTGTATTGCATCCATTTCTTCAATCTCCTGTTTTCAACTTTATCCGGTTCCATTATTCTTTGGTTATTATTTTACGGTCTATTTCTTTTTAGATATTTAATGGGTGACTCTCCTACACTTTTTGAAAAGAGGCGTGAAAAGTGTTCTACGCTTGAATAACCAACCCGGGCTGCCGTCTCGTTTATTCGTAATGAGGAATTTGCCAAAATCTCTTTTGCCCTCTCAATTCTGATTTGGTTGAGATAATCTTTAAAATGCATGCCCATTTTTTCTGCAAAGCAATTGCTGATACTTCTCTGATTTACATGGAGGTCATCCGCCACATCTTGAATGGTCAAATTCGGGTTGTGATAATGCATATGTATATATGCCTGAATGGCATCGGATAACGGAATATTCATCTGATCATTCAATTTCAAACTTAGTTCATAAATTTTATTGCTGCACAGCTCTTTTAATTCCGCATAGTCAGTTGCTGATAAGATCAGTCCTGTAAGGGCTAAAATGTTTTCCGTTGCCATACTGCCAAATTTCTTATCAATCACCCGATGGAGCTCCCCAAAAAAACTCACCAGATTTTCTTTTATCAGACTTGGTGTGGTCTCTTCTTTACTAATAATACAAAAGAGATGGTCTATCCCATTTGATAATTCATGTATGGATACACTTTCCATTAATTTAGATGTCATTTCCATCAAGCGCTTATAGGCTGCCAAATATTCCCTATTTGAAGTATTCTTGTATTGAAAATAAGCCTCACGTGGGTGATAAAATCCGGCATCTAAGGATTGTTTTGCCTGATCATACAGTTCATTTAAGTTTTTATACCCCAAGCAGTTACTGGAACCAACGATGAGGATCTGATCTGCCTCCGGATCACTATGTATTTTTTGTACCAGGAAATCACAGATATTTGAAACCTGCTCTGCATCTTCTCCAAAACAAAGGATAATGATCTTCCAGTCAAAGAATCCGAATACAAAATGTGCTGCATTTTCCCGAAGTATAAAAAGCAGTTCAGACACCAGAACCGTCTTTACATTATCCTCCAGTGTTATGGTCATCATCCTAAATACACACTGCTCTAAATAGGCTTGTTCATGATTGATTTTCTGCAAGAGCTGTTCCGTTGGATATTTTGATCCAGCTATAGGATTACGCAGTTCCACTTTGGATTTGAGTTTACTCAAAAGTTTGTCCAGAACCTTTTCATTATCAATGTCAATCTTTAGTATGTAATCCTCTACCCCATTTTTAAAACTTTCCCTGACCAGGTTAAAATCACTATATGAACTGATCACCACAAACAATAAATCGGGCAGAAACTCGTGCAGCCGTTCTATTAGTTCCAACCCTCCCATATGAGGCATTTTAACATCTGTAAAAACGATATCTACATCGTGCTTTTTCAAAAAATCTATTGCAGCAAAACCATCATAAGCACACCCTACCACACGCATATTATATTTCTTCCAGTCTATTGTTCTCCTTAAGATCTCAATAATCATGGGTTCATCATCTACAATTAATACATCGATCATTGGTCTGCCTCCTGTTTTACAATGCAGGGAAGGTTAATATTTACCACAGAGCCCTCATTTTTCTTGCTGAATATTTTGATTCCGTAGTCATCACCGCACAACAATTGTATCTTTTTATGCACTGCTTTTATTCCCAGATTAGTCAGATGTTCACTCTTTTTTTGTTCTCCTGTCTGCATGAAATTAATAAGACTGTCTTCGCAAAATCCCACTCCATTGTCCTTGATCTGCAGAAGGATTCCCTCTTCTTTTCTACTCCCCAAAATGGTGATTTCACCACCCTTTTCACTTGGATAGATACCATGAAAGATACAGTTTTCAACCAATGGCTGCAGTATAAAATTGGGGATCAACAAATCTTTTATATCCGGTTCAATCTCTATGGTAAAACGGATATTGCCCTTATAAACAACATTTTGGATCAGCATATAATACTCTACATTTTCAATCTCTTCACTTAACGAAATCATATTTCCATCCCGGCCGACTGTACTGCGTAACAGCTTAACTAACGCTGAAATAAGTTGGCTGATTTGATCCTGATGGTTTAAAATGGAGATATACTTAATATTTGTAAGCGTATTATATAAAAAATGCGGATTAATCTGTGCCTGCAGTTTCTCAAGGGTTATACTTTCGCATTTTTCAACCAATTTTACAATCTCCGCTTCCCCATCCGCTGACTTCTTGGAAAGGGACATGATAGTATCGCTAATCTGCTTTAATTCATAGCAGTCACTATCTGTTCCATTGATCACATCACCTTTTTCTCCTCCTTTAGTAATAGCCTCAATAGGTTTGTATAATTTACGGTTAATATAGCGAATAAATACCGTGAACAGTATAATACAGATGATCCCTAAAAAAATTACAGTTATCTGCTGCTTCAACAGTTGTGCACGAACCGTTGAAAAAGAGATACAGCTAAACACGCAGAGTTTCATTTTTTCCTTTGCAGATGCGATATAGACAATCTTTTTATTTGATTTTTCCGCCTCGAGATACCCCTCTTGTTCCAAAGCAGCACGCTTAGTGTTTAGGAACTCTGCAAACTCATCCTTATTTGGTGCATCAGAATAGAGCACAGTATTATCATTTTTAGCAACATAAATATCTGTGGTATCACTTAGGCGGCTCTGCAAGGGTTGAAATAATTCCTCCACACTGTAGGTAGTGAAAAGAGTGCCCAGAAATTGCAGGCTCTTGGGATGTATCATCATCTTCCCCAGCACTAAAACATCCTTATTCTCATCATTCTTTGCGATTCCTATAATGACACTTTTTCCATTCTCCTTCTGTGCAGCGGGACACCATTCTTTCAAAACAATATCACTCATAAACTGTTTTGACACAAAAGAATTTGTATAAAAATCCCCTTCTTTTGTCACTAAAATAACGGATTCCATCTTCAAATCGCTATTATCCGCATTAATGGAATCCATAAAATCATCAAGATATCGATAATCTGCTGCAAGCCTTGAATTGAAATTTTTAAAATCCGTTTCTTTTACTATCCTTTGAACCTCGCTATCCAGATAAATCTGTCTTGCATTCTGTTCCATTTGTTTCAGCTGCTTTTCCAGGACCAAATTCATTAATCCCACAACACTTTGCTGCTCTGCGATGATACGTTTATGAATGGTCTTTGCTGAATAATAGAATAAAATCCAGCCAAAGACCAACAACGGTATCACAAACAGAAGAATACAGGAACGTAATATAATTTGCTTCATGGTTAATGTTTTATCAGTTTTCATGATTCACCTCGCGTATATATGAAAAGGCAAATTATCGTTGCTATTCACGGCTGTTGCCCTGCGGGATGTTTTATACGCTTGTGCATGAGATTCCCGCAGCAGCCAGCGCGATATTTTGCCTATTCATATTAAATAATTGTCACGTTTTCATCCTAAAACCATTATACATTATTTACCATGAAAGTCGCATTTTAATTCCCTGTTTTACTGGATATTTTTGAATATTTCTTCGCCTTCTTCCAGAACTTCTTTTCCTCCGTTTGCAAGCCATTCTTCCACAAACTGATCAAATTCACTGATGGGACGTTCCCCTGTGATAAAGTCAAGGTAAGCATTCTGATATATTTTGTTTATTGTTTCACTTTTTTCATTATAGACAGGACGATAATACGGGGCCAGCACATCATATTTTCCGGTACCCTTAGTCTCAGCATCTTTGCGTATATCCATATACTGTGGCTGTGTCATATACTTTGCCAGTAGATCATAGTCATTAAAACATCCGGGAAGCAGATACAGGTCAATACCAAATTCGTTACGTTTTTCTTGTGTATCATAGGGCGGGAGCCATGTACGGCCGTTCTCCTCGTCATATGTGTAAGTCTCTCCCTCTATACCGTAGTAAAGTAAATCCTGAACTTCACGGTCAAAGGATCCGTCAAACACTTCCAGATATTTTGCAAGTTTTTCCGGTTCATCTTCTAAATGTTTTCCGAATACAATAACCCCAATTATAGGATTTTGCTGAGTCATACCTGATTTGCCTTCCGGTCCTTTTGGAGGATTCGTAAGGGTAAAGGAGACTTCCGGATCTTTTTCATGAGCTGTTTCATAATAATCTCCTCCGAAAAAGGCTTCTTTTGGCGTAAAGTTCCACCATGCCCAAGACGCTGATGCAATTTCACTGTTAGCAAATTTCTCATTCATTTGCTCATGTTTTGTGATTATAAATTCAGGATCGATATAGCCTGCTTCGTACCAGCGGTTCAGCACTTCCAATGCCTGTTTTGCTTCCGGCTGAATGGGACCATATTTTAATTCTCCGTCCTCCTCATAATTACACAGGTAAGTTCCGAAGGCTCCGAATATGGCTCCAAAAGGTGTCATGCATTCAGCGCCCTCCACGGTTGCCCCTTCGGCGCCAAACGCAGGAATATTCAGCTTGTCCTTTATAGCCTTAAAGGCTGTTTCCATCTCATCAATCGTCTCCGGAGCTTTTTCAACGCCTGCGTCCTCCAGGAGATCCTGACGGTATCCCATAACATTACCGCTGGTTGCCAGAGTCCATAAGTTTAGCATGGCATAATTCTTTCCATCTTTCATAAATTGCTCCCACACATTTTCTCCCATGCCGCTCTCACGTTCTACCCATTCACAGTATCTGGGAGCATGTTCTTTCAGCATTTCTACCGGAATTTCCGCTAAGACTCCCTGATCCACCAGATTCCAATAATCGGTGACATTAAATTCAACCATATAATCAGGGGTATCGCCTGAAGCGATTTGCAGATTAACCCCTTCCTTTCCGGGACTTACATGATATTCAAATTTTACATCATATCTTTCTTCTAACATCTTGCGAACTTGCTGATCTTCCGTATACTTCTCGGGCCATGGGATAGCCAGATCCAATACCATAGAATCTCCCTCTTTTCCATCCGCTTTTGATGTTGATTTTGAATCGGATTCCGAATCCGATTTTCCGCCACAGCCGGATAACAGTCCGGCCGCCATGGATAAACCAAGCAACAAGCTTAACATTTTCTTTCCCTTTACCATTTTTCATTCCTCCTGCAAATTATTTTTTTATATTTCTTTGTATTTAGGCCTCCGGATCCATCCAGATTTCCTGAAGCACTTACCCCTTAACAGAACCTACCATAATTCCTTTTACAAAATATCTCTGTAAAAATGGGTAGGCGATCAGCATAGGCAAAATGGTAACCACAGTAATTGCAGCTTCCAACATTTTCGTAGACGGCATCACGCTTCCTGCCTGTATTTTGGACATCAATGCATTTATAGAACTCACGCTGTTTGCATTGTTCTCAATGGCTATCTTTCTTAATATCATCTGCACTACAGTCTTATCATTGTCCTGAATATACAGCATGGCATCATACCAGGAATTCCAGTGGCCAACTAAGATCCAAAGTGTAATAGTGGCAAGTATCGGCTTGGACAGCGGGATAATTATCTTATACCATATATAAAACCAGTTTGCCCCGTCAATCAGGGCAGCCTCTTCAAGACTTGCCGGAATCGAACGGAAAAAGTTACGGACGATAAAGATATTATAAGCTCCCAGCATGCCCGGCAAAACAAGTGCCCAAACCGTATTAAACAAATGCAGATCTTTTACCAGTAAGTATGTGGGAATTAAGCCACCACTGAATAGCATTGTAAATAATATGAAATTTGTAAAGAAATTTTGAAAAGGCAGATCCCTCTTTGAGAGAGGATATGCTGTCATTGCCGTGAACACAACGCTTAAAAACGTACCGATCAGGCAACGGATTATGGTATTCTTATATCCGGTCCATACTGCCTCATAATCCAATAAAACTTTATAGGCATTAAAGCTAATCTCATCCGGCCACAAGGCAAATCCGCCTCCGGCAGCCGTTTTACTAAGCGAAACAACCACTATGTACCAAAATGGATAAAAGGTAATTACTACGATCACTGCCATAAAAATGACATTAAAACAATTGAAAGCAATTTCTCCTTTGCTCTTTTTAATTTTGTTTTTCTTCTTTACCATAATGCATTTTCCTTTCCACCCACTTTTTTCACTATGAAATTCACGACAACAATCATGATCAACCCTATTGCGGATTTAAAAAGTCCAATTGCGGTAGATAAGCTATACTGCATATTTTTCAGACCCAGTCTATATACATATGTATCAATGATATCTGCCACCTCATATACAGATTCACTGTAAAGATTAAACACCTGGTCAAAGCCCCCGTTTAAGATTCCTGATAAGCTTAAAATCAGATTGATACAGATTACCGGAAAAATAGCCGGCAGGATAATGTAAAAAATATTTTGTATTTTGTTTGCACCATCCATCTTTGAGGCTTCAAACATCTCCTGATCAATACCTGCAATGGCTGCAAAGTATAACACGGATCCCCATCCAAAGCTCTTCCATACGTCGCTCAGAACCAATACTCCTCGAAAGTACTCCTTACTTCCCATAAACATAATCTTTTCCATGCCAAAGAATTCCAAGATACTATTAATTGGACCATTGATGGAAAGCAGTGAAAAGAAAATACCTCCCAAAATTACCCAAGACATGAAATGAGGAAGATATGCAAAGGTTTGTACTACTTTCTTAAAACGAGGAAAGACCATCTCATTTATAAGTATAGCAAAGATAATGGGTGCCGGGAATCCTACTATCAGTTTTGCAAAACTGATGATCAAAGTATTAAACACCGTTTTCCAGAAATATGGATCCCTAAATGCCTGTTCAAAATACCGTAAGCCCGCCCAAGGGCTTCCCAGGATTCCATCCGTAATATGAAAATCCTTGAATGCCAGTACAACCCCATACATAGGGCCATAACAAAATACGGTAAAATAAATGACACCGGGTATCATCATAAGTAACAGTACTTTATTGCTTTTAATGGATTTCCATAATGTTTTTTGTGCTAAAACGCTTTCTCCTTTTCCTTTCTTTTTTGGTAATAGACTCATTTATTTACCCCCTTTCTATGCTTCATATTATAAATAAACTCTTATCTCTAATCCATGATATTTTATGCATATACCATGATATTTTCCGTTCTGATCCTTAAGGATCACTCTTTCGTTTCCTTGACCTTTTATAAAAAATAACTGAAATTTTAATAATATTTTCGTAACCTGGCCTTTTCGCAACTGTTACACATAAATCAAGGGTAAAAAGCTAGTATTTCAAGCTTTTTACCCCTTCATTCATATAGCATATTCCCTTTTACTTTTCTGCTGCTTCCTCCACCTCACTGGTCAAAATATCACCACCCAATTTGTGCCATTGCTCCACAAACTCATCAAAATAATCAACATTCTTTTCTCCGGTAATAATCTTGAAATACATTTCATCTTCCATCTCATCTAAAGACGGCAGAATATTGGCTGATGATTCTGTGGTATAATAATATGCTGCCGAAATAGGATTACACTCTTCATTCTGAAGAATATTACTGGCAAGGACCCGTGTATAATAACTCCATTGAAGTGCGTTACTCTTCTTCTCACCTGTTGCCCATTTCCGACAGTTTTCTATTTCCACCTTGTCATAATCTGTCAGGCCTGTATACGCTTCATATGAGCCGTTGTCCACATTATCTTTACATGCTTTTCCAAGCTTCGGAACGATATCATAATAATCAATAGTCCAAAGCCCCAAAGGTGTTACATATCCCCCGTTGCTATTGCCTATATCCTGAAGGATTTTATACCCTTCTCTATCTTTTCCCCTGCCGGCATCCAAGCTGGTACAGATTGCCTCCACCACTGCTTCATAATTTTCACATTTTTGATTTACTACAAATACATGAGAAAAAGGCGACAGTTCCACATAATTATACTTGCATTCACTATCCAGCGGACAATTTACCGGAATCCAGTCCTGCTGCAAAACAGCGGCATCATTAGGAAATGACCACCACGGGCCAAAGAAGGCACTTCCACTGCCTGATGTTATCGTACCAAGCGTCTCACCTGTTCCAATTCTGGCAGGAAATTGCTTGTCAATATATCCTTTTGTATACCATTTCTGAAGAATTTCCAGAGCATCCTTCATATTCTCTCCGATACTTCCATAATAAATATCGCCATTATCATCTTCCATCCACTGCTGAGGAAAAGCATTCATAGCATAAAAAATGGGATCAAGTCCATATACCCCGCCTACACTTGTACCACTAACAGGTTTTGTGGCATTAACCGTCAGACCAAAGGTATCATCTGCGTCATTGCCGTCGGGGTCGTCCTCTGTAAATGCCCGGAGAACTTCCTCCAGCGCTTCCATACTTTGCGGTGTCTCCAAACCCAGATTAGACAGCCAATCCGCCCGCAGCCACAGGATCTGCTGCTGATATCCCATGTTTCCGCTGGGTATTCCATACAACCTGCCATCAATCGTAACTGCATCATTATATCTGCCCCCGCTTGATTCATTATATTCTTTCAATAAATCAGACGCTTTACTGTTGTATGCATCCGTCACATCAGCTGCAATCCCATTGGCAACCAGCTGCCTGAATGTATCATAGTCAACCACCTCGAAAAAATCCGGCAGATTTCCTGCAGCAATATTCAATGACAGCTTATTCTGATAATCCTCATCCAAAGCACTCCAAGCCAGTGTAAGATCCAGATTTTTTTCGTTTTTTAAGTAATCTATAAAATCATTTTCTTCAGGTGTCTGTCCGCTCTTCACTCCTGACGATGCATTACTATTCATCATCTTTGCATATGTGAGCTTGACCGGCTCCTCTTTTTTATCTCTGGTATCAGTACCGCTCATGTTCCCCGTATCTGAGGAGCAGCCTGAAAGTAATACACCTGCTATAAGTATCGTTGCTATGATTTTTATCTTCATGATCAGAACTCTTTCTCTTTTCTATTAACAGCCCGTTGCCACCTCAAACCCAACCATTTCATAACCTGATGCATTTTCTTCTACTTGGATGGATATTCCATCCGTATCCTGTGAATATGTAAACTTCACCCGTTCATCAAGGGCGGTCACTGTCTTTCCCCCTTTTATATAAATCCTCCCAGGAAGTGCACCCTTTAACTCTGCGAAAACGTACAGCCTGTCATCTTTCGCTGTATAAAAAATATCCATTCCGTTTTGCTGCTCATTCTCCCGTTCACTGCATCTGGTGCCATAGATGCCTTCCCCATTATACTTCAGCCATCTGCCGATTGCCTGAAGCCGGCTTACCTGTTCCGCCGGAATCGTGCCATCCGCTTTTGGTCCAATATCTATGAGCAGATTTCCATTGTTGGATACTGTCTCTACCAACAGATGTACAAGCTCCGGGACTGTTATCATAGATTCTTCACGTTCTTCCGCATTATATCCAAAGGACATTCCCATTCCCCTGCAGAATTCCCATTTTTCCTTCTTGTTTCCTTCTCCGCTCAGATATTCTTTGGTTGTAAAATCATGGTACAATCCGTTAAATCTGTCATTCACTACACCGTCTTCCACAGTATTATAATAGTGTGCAAATAAGTTAGGCAGTGCATTTTCTCCTTGTTTCGGCCATCCCACATCATTCCAAAATACAGATGGCTTATAGGTGTCAATCAGCTCCCTGCTCTGCAGATAAGCATAATCCGCGTATGCTGAAGTAGGGTTATAAAAGCATCCCTGCGTATCCCCATATATGGGAGTATCTTCATATGTCCAATCCAGAAGCCCTGAATAATAGGTTCCCATCTTAATCCCATGCTTTTCAACTGCCCGTGTCAATTCACCTGTAATATCACGCTTTGGTCCTCTCATAACTGAGTTATAATCTGTATATTTGCTTGGAAAAAGACAAAAGCCATCATGCTGTTTTGTTACAAGCACCACATATTTTATGCCCGCATCCTCAAAAAGCTGTCCCCATTCTTCCGGTTCCCATTTTTCTGCTTTCCACATATCCACGAAGTTCTCATATGGAAAATCTTCCCCATATGTGGCTTTATGATGTTCATAGGTTGGTCCTTTTCCTACATTCACAGAATTAAAATACCACTCTGCATACGAATTATTACAGAACCATCCCTCATCGCCTGCCACCTCACCAAATTCCAAATTCGTGGGGGCATATGCCGGTACTGAGTATGGTCCCCAGCAAATCATAACACCAAATTTACAGTCTTCGTACCACTGCGGTACCTTATGTTCCTTCACAGATTCCCATGTCTGATAGTAATGTTTCTTCATATCCTGTCTCCTTTTTTCTAATTCTTCTATTATCCTTACTTTTTCTGTGCTGTCAGCCCTGAGACAACAACAAGTCCTTCTGCATATTTTTCAGCAATCGAAGCCAGATCCTCTACTGTGCTGCAGTCTAACAATGTACATTCCGCATACTTCCAGTATTGTCCCATTTTAATATACTTGTCTTTACATACATAGTTGAATGCACATAGTTCCCACCGCTCTATCACATCGATCAATTCTTTCCGGATATACTGCCCGATTTCCTCTATGTTTTCCTCCGCTGCAGTTGCCCCTGGTATGAGCGGAGTCCGTATCCACAGGCGGGAGTCCTTTTGTCTTCGGATCCTGTCCGCAATACTCTTCAAATTTTCCAATATAATTTTATTGCTTACCCCAGTATGCGCTTGATGCATTCCATCATTTATAAATTTTATATCGTACAGGAATGTATCCACAAACGGATAGACTTCATGGAGGACTTCCTGCCTTCCAAACCCAGAAGTATCCAAAGCCGTATTTATGCCTTCTTTCTTCAGCGTTCTTAAGAATTCCGGGAGAAATTCACTCTGTAACAATGGTTCTCCGCCAGATACGGTGACGCCTCCTGAAAAATCCTCGAAAAACATTCTGTCTTTGCAAGCCTCTTTTACAAGGGTGGAAACTTCCCAGGGGTTCCCCACTATCTGCATTGCCTTTGACGGACAGCCGGCTGCACAGGCAAAACACTTACGGCAGGCAGATTTGTCTGTCTTTATCCCGCTGTCATCTGCGGTCAGCGCCTTTACCGGACACGCTTTTATACATTCCATACAGCCGATACACTTTTTTGCATCCCACATCAGTTCCCTTCCGGGATAGATACTTTCCGGATTCTGGCACCATGTACAATGCAGGGGACACCCTTTTAAAAAAACAGTAGTCCGCATTCCAGGCCCATCATGTGTGGTTCCCCTATGTATGTCAAACACAAGTCCTTCGTTCATTGTGCCCTCCTGTCAAACACTTTCATAGTTAACCCGTTCCACGAACTCCTTTCTGAACTCATGGTCCATAACCACAAAATGTGCACTATATCCGGTCACCTTCACTACAATATCTGCATACTCCGGATTTTTTTCATCATCTACTGCTTTTTTTAACTTTTCCAGATCAACCACATTGAAATTGATCTGTATGCCGCCCTTCTTCATATATGCCTTTGAAAAATGCTCAATATAGGCGCCTCTATTTTCCTTTCCGTCAAAAAATTTCGGCTGCAGTTCTATCTGAAGAGAACCTCCCTGATATTCCCTGAACGGTACTTTCAGTAAGGAATTCGCTGTAGCAGTAATGCCTTCTTGATTCCTTCCATGCATGGGATTGCATCCATGGGCGATCGGTTCCTCAGCAAATCTTCCATCAGGCGTGGCTCCCAAAATCGGACCGGCATAAGTATGCCCCATGTATTGGAAGAGGGATGCCCGGAAATGGAAACCCTTGATATTTCTCTGCTCTTCCAGCGTATCATGGATATTCCGGGCTACCCTTACATACATTGCATCGACCCCATCCATGTCATTTCCGAATTTCTCCTGATTCAGCATGATCTGCCGCATCACTTCCCGGTCTTTCCAGTTCTCCCTGACCGCCTCATTCAGTTCCTTCATCGTATATCTTTTCTCTTCAAATATTACTCTTTTTATGGCATACATGGAATCCACCACGTTAGGCACACCAAGAACATTCACTGATGTAAATGCATTATGCGGTCCCCCGATAGATGTGACATCCAGCCCCTTCTGAATGGTATCTTTCATGCAAAGCGTCGTAACCATCTCCGGCCACACGCGGTCCTGCCATTTATAGACACGATTCTTGAACTCTGTAAATGCCTGTGCCGTTTTACCGACTTCCTGTGCATACAGATCCCAGAAATCTTCAAATGTCTCCGTATGCAGCTCTTCCGCCAGCTTCATTGCCCTCTGCATGGGGGCAATCAGAACAAAAGAATTTAAGTCATGGTCGCTGTATTCTGCACCTGCCGCGCAATACCATTGACAGCCGCTGTACGTTACATTGCAAGCATCCTCCTCACTGTACCCGCTGTACAGTTCGGAATCGCGCATGACATCATAGTTGACCAATGTAGGAACGCCGCAGCCATGTCTGGTCACAACATCGCATGCGTAGCTGTAATATTCCGGATCCATATCTTCATGCCACATCACCCCCAGATGATTATATCCTCCTAACATGTCATATGCCTCCAGCCCTATCCAGCTGACTTCGTTTGTTGCATCCCTGCCTTCTCTGTCCCTGCCGCCAAATGAAAAATAATTCCCTCCGTATTTCAGATACAGTTCTGCTAAGATATCCCTTGCCTTTTCCTTTGTTAATATCCCATCCTCTATGTCTTTTCTGTAGAAGCCGATCAGAAGCTGATCCAGCCTTCCATATCCGTTACCATGCCCATTGATCCGCTCCACGACCTGGAACAACTGGATCCACTGCACTGCCTGCTCAAAATTCTTAGGTGCACCTTTTGCAAGCTGCGCCATATTACCGGCAATCTGCAGGTACCGTGCTTGCTGCTCCTTGTCATTTTCCACCGCCGCAAGTTCTTCGGCACGTTTTGCATGACGCAAGGTAAAGCGTATGATGGCCTGTACCACAGTCTCCTGGGCCCTCAGATATTCATATCTCTTTTTGTTGCCATATTTCTCCCACTTTGCTTTGCTTTCCAATACCTCTTCCAGAAGTCCGCTCCAGCCTTTCTTTAACCCAATGCTTAAATCAGGACAGGTATGTGCAAGGCTGGTGCCGCCTGCCCCCATCTGACGTAAATCAAATCCAAGTTCTACCACTTCATCAGGATACACAAATCTTCTGGCCTCATCCAATTGCCAATGAAATTCTCCGACGATCGTCTCATCCGGATAAATCTCTGCCGGGCTGTGGTCCAGAAAAAAAGCATAGTCTTCGGCCCAGTTTGTAGCTGAATACTCAAATCCATTTACTTTGGAAGGCATCTCATCCAGATAGGGAAACGGGGTCCCCACATCGACACGGCAATTATGGTCTCCTAAATTAATCCTCTCATCATCCGAAAGAGCCAGTTCCCCCGTTGCAGGTGAGAACCCCGCGCTATGCCCGGACCAGTGATAGACCAGGAACTCTGCATTATCCACATAGACATTTCTTTTTCCGCTTTTGGATAGTTCCGTGCTTCTCTCCCAAAGCCTCTGTATCCGACTGTTTTTTTTGAAATCAGAATCAATCATTTCTCCAACGTTCTCCTCTATTTCTGTATTTTATTTAATTTTTTTTAGTATAGGAAGAATGACGTGATTTCTCAATGCACAAAACAGCTGTCTAATATGTAAAAATCCGTTTAACGGTTCGGGACTGCCCGCAAAATGTCCGTAGAGATTACGGATATGAAGAAAAAGAAGGCTCCCACAATGTATTCTGTCTGCCTTCTTTTCCTTTATCGCTGACTTTTATATTCATTTGGTGTCAGACCTGTATATTTCTTAAATACCTTGCTGAAATATAAAGGGTTTTTGCCATAACCGACTTGCTCTGCCACATCCTGCATCTTATTAACGCCTACAATACGAATCAGGAACTTTGCTTTTTCTATTCTTTTCCTGTTTAGAAAATTATTGAAGTTCTCACCTGTCTGACTGCTGAAAGTCTTTCCCACATAATCTTCACTTAAGAACACAACCTCCTCCGCAATTCTCTTCAGGCTGATGTCCGGATCATCCAAATGTCTCTCCACATAGCTGATGATCGCATCCACATAAGGTACCCTGTCTGCTTCAGGAAACAGGATTCCTAAAGTATCTTCAACAGAATCCGGAAGGCTCCTGCCTTCTGAGATATCATCCTGCAGCATCAGCAGTTTCTCCGGCTGAAGTTTTCCTTCGCAGATAACCTGGAGATAAAATCCAAGGCAAATCTGCTGAACAGCTGGAATTTCATTCTTCACGGATATATCATGGATCACCCTTTTAAACGCCTCACGGTCCTGCTTTTGATATGCCTTTTTTAGTGCATTAATCTGCTCTGTAACCTTTTTACTATTGAGTTTATCCGAAACTCCCACATACTTCCAGTCACCCTCCTCAAAGAGGAATGCCCCTTCCACACCGCTGCTCTCTTCTCTGATAATATTTAAGATCTCATCAGGCATGACCCATTCGCATTTACTTAAAGACAGCAAACGGTCTGCCTTCAAACTGAGCGATCTTAATAATGCACTGCATTCTTCCTTGTGGTTCCCATTTCCGCTGCCAACATAAAATCCGCCAATCACCTGATTCACTTTTAAAATAATAGAAGTAAAGATAAGATCTGTACTGCTGTTTTCATAAAAAGAACGATAAATCTCACCTGCACTGGTATTGTCCAGCCTGCCTTCTATCCCAATCCAGAGAAGACATTCGCCTTCCTCCAGCAGTTCTTCCACTGCCCTGACATACTTTATAGCACCATCACTTTCGATCAACGCCTGTATGCTCTGGCGGAACAGCAGCTGTTTTACATTTTTCAATACATATTTTTTATCCACATTTTGGATTGCCCTCCCAAGCGCTTCCTCTATATCGTATTCATCACAAGGCTTCAAAAGGTAGATTTCCACCCCTTCTTTCATTGCCGCCTGAGCCAATGAGAATTCTGCATAAGCTGAAAGGATTATAAACTCCGGAACCTTGACAAAAGCGCGGGAACGCCTTATAACGTCCAGGCCGCTGACAACCGGCATCTTCATATCTGTGACTACGATATCGGGTTCCAGTTCTTTGATTCCTTTCAATCCTTCTTCTCCATTCTTATACGCACCGATGACCTCTGCATTATATTCTTCCCAGCGTACCAACTGACGGATTCCTTCCAGCTCCATCACTTCATCATCAATTAAAATCACTTTATAAGTGTCCATCTTCACGCTCCTTTACATTTTCTCTTGGCAGATAAAAAGTAGCCCGTGTCCCGTTCCCGGTATTATGTACCTCGAAATAATACTCTGCCGTAAATAAAAGCTGCATCCTCTGCTGGATATTCACAAGCCCTATTCCGATCCCATCCACACTCAGCTTCTTAGGATCTTCTTTCGTCCTCAAAATTTCCTGCCGTATACCCGGACCGTTATCCTCGACATGGAGATAGAACGCCTCCGGTTCCATCTCCGTATAAATCTTGATAACACAAGTCTCCATCATCATCTCCAAAGCATATTTGATCGCGTTCTCTACCACATTCTGTACTGCCAGTTTGGGAAGTTTTTCCCCATACAGTTCCTCATTTATGTGATACTCTACCCGAAGCCGCTCCCGGTAACGGTAATTTTGGATCCTGACATAATGTCTGATAAAGACAAGTTCGTCGCCCAGCGTAATCAAGGCACTATTCTCCTCCAGGTTAAATCGCATCATCTTGCCCAGGGAATCTACGATTTCACCCAATTCTTTCTGATGGTTGATCTTGGCGCTCCAGCTAATAGTCTGTAGTGTATTAAATAAAAAATGAGGATTTAGCTGCTGTTGCAGCGATTTTAACTGTGCTTCTTTTAACAAAAGCTGTTTCACGTAATTTTCCTCTATCTGCCTCTGCAGTTCCAACAAAAGATGGTCAAAATTTTGATGAACATACCCAATCTCATCCTTCCGCTCCTGATATTGTGTTTCCGGCAGGAATTGTCCTTGGTTAAAGTCTTTGATCTTTTCTGCCATCCGGTTAAAATGTGTCATCATTACCTTAAACATATGGAGACTCGCTGCGGCAATCATCAGAACACCAACAACTATACAGATAGTAAACGCTGCTTTCAGATTTCTGACAGATCCTGTCACCTGGTTGATATTCAGAAAAGTCTTATAGCTCCAACCCATGCCCGAATTCTCAAAGCTTGTCACAAAATAGTCTATGCCTCTGTTACGGACTTTTTGATAATCAGCATTGTCAACCGACATCCGGGGAAAATCCGGCATACCTCTTGTATGATAAATCTCCCGATTTCCATTTAATATCTGCAGATACAACTGGTTTTCTGTACGCAGCTCCCGCTCAAATTGTTTCTGTATTATCGCTTCCAAGTTGATTTCAATTTGTACTACTCCCAAGTCGCTCTCTGACAAATTACCAATATAAGGGATCTTTCTTATCAGAGTCAGCGCTGCCTCCTGTTCTTTAAAAGGCATCCACATGACTGATGTATCTGTCTTGTGCATGATTTTCTTGTATCTCTTAGCTGTATCCTCATCCTCCGATGTAATGGCCCGACCTTCATTAAATGTCTCTGCTTTGCCATAAACTATGACAGATGTAATGTATGGATTCTGCCCTTTATATGTCTTGATCAAATGAAATACTTCCCGCTTCTGCCGAATCATCTCGTAATCCAGTGAATCAGTAATTCCAGATGTCTCCCCCATCACCAATCTGTCCTGTACCTCACCGTTAAAAGCAAGAAACTGAGATATATCATTGATATCCATCAGTTCCTTCTCGATATTTTCCGTTATGATATTCAGATTATTCTTCTGTATCTGATAAATCTTTTCTTCGTACTCACCACTGACATATAATGTGAAAATAAACAGAATAATTACGGATAAAAGAGAAACCGATACCAACAAAAACAAAAGCTTACTTTTTATACTGATGCCTGATAACCATTTTTTCATAGGTCCTCCCTATCCGCTAAGTTCTTAATACACTCTGTGAAAACTTCATAACTTTAGAATATCACTGCTTATTATATATAGCAAGTGTCTCGGATAATCCACCTTCCCGGATATTGGATGGTTTCTCCAACCAATTTTCCTCAATTTATCTCTTAAATCTTTCATTTTCTCTAACTATATCTTTTGTCCTTTTTCATAATAAAGTTAAAACTGTTATAAAAGCTGTTATAAGTATAAAAATAAAACGGCTCTGCCCCAATGGACAAAACCGTCTTGTTTTATGAAAAAAACCGGGCTTTTAGATTTTGGATTCTTTCCCAGCATCATGATTCACTCCATTATGTCTATAAAACAGAGTTGTTCTATTCAACTTTTTCAAATGCACCTTTTGAACAAAATTTCATGCATTTACCGCACCAGAACAGCTACTTTCATTATTTTATCAATATGAATCGTATTTCTCGTTTCCCGCCCCAATATGACAATATCAGGATTTTTTGCCCTGCATCCTTTTATACTCCGTAATATCGAAACATGTTACAAGATAGGCATCCAAATCCCCCCATTTCATGGGTGCAGTCTTCGTCTTGCTCCAAACATCATATTTCGGGTTGTAGACTTCACTGACTTCACTGGACAGCGGGCAGAATTCACAGGGATTCTCCCTATCAAAAAACGCACCGTAGCAGGTCATTCCAATTTCAGCGTCAGGATCCAGAGTACGTGTCTTGTAATTGAGGTATAACAACTCGTAGGAACCCTTTTCCACAGCGTAGATATAGGCGTCCTGCGTGTCCAGTATCGTATTGAGCTGGATGGCCAGCTTCTGATCCCGGTCGGTGGCACGGTATTTCAACAAGAATATGGTAAGCAGCTGGGAAATCAATGTCAAAGTGGCGATTTCCGCTTTTGTCCACATCCGTATACCTGTACATTCATCGAAGCCGATAAACCCATGAAACGCATCCTCCTCCATGATTGCGCACTGAAGGGTAGAATAAACCCCCTGTGCTTCAAACATGGCCGTCTGTTCCGGTGTCAGGGAACGGATATCCCGGCAGTAAAAGACCGCGTCATTTTTAAAAAGATCCTTATATCCCGCTACGTCGCTGTATGGGAAATGCTGCAGTAACTCTTTCTGTGGAACAACACCCTCGTTGCACCATTCGTAGGTATTGTCACAGTATTCGCCATCGTCCGAGTTCTCGAAGACATATGCGCGGCTGACGTCGAATCGTTTACCCACAATTTCAAGAATCGCCTGAATCACGCGGTCGATATCCCGGTTGTCATAGAGTACCTGAAACACGTAGCTGAGTAACTCCCCGGATGCGCCTGCGGTCTGCAGGTCAGAATCGATGGAGGCGCCCAGCGCAGAATACCCTGTCTGCTCTACCGGCACAGCGTTATCCCTATCAAACAACATATACTGGTTTTTCCCAAGGCTCTTGGCCTGGTAGAGCGCCTGATCAGCACAGTAGTATAAGGATGGAAAGTCCTTTCCATCCTCCGGATAAAGGGCAATTCCCGCGCTGCAGGTAACCTCGATGGGCTGTTTTCCCTGTTCAAACAAATGCTGGAACAGGTCAAGCAGTTGCTGCGCCTTTTCCGCTGCTTTTTCCCTGGAAGTAATACTTTTTAAAAGAATCGTGAATTCATCCCCGCCGATTCGGCCGACCACATCGGACTGTCGTGTTAACTTTTTCATTCCTGCCGCAAGCTCTGTCAGAACCGCATCACCAAAGAGATGGCCCTGGGTATTATTGACAGCCTTAAAGTTATCCGTGTCGATCAGCAGCAGAGCGCACAGTTCATTTGGATTACTTTCCAGATGCCGGCGGATCCGGCTCTCCGTTTCTCCCCGATTAAAAAGACCTGTTAGGGCATCCCGTTCCGCCCGACGGCGCAGATCTTCCATCATCCGCTTCTCTGCATCAATGTCCGTGATCACGCCAATAGCTTTGAGTGGATCGCCTTCATCATCATACTGGTCCGTAGCCCGGATTCGGCACCAGATGTACTTCCCCTCGGCATTTTTGACGCGGAAATCAGCGGTTGAATAGGCCGTTCCACACCTGGCAGCTTCCATGAGCGCTAAGATCACCGGTATATCATCCTGATAGATGTTGGCGCTGAGAGGGATTCCGGCTGATACATTCTCGGTGATAGCTTCAAAACCAAACTTTTTGATCCATTTACCGGAATAACTCAAGGTGTCCGCCAAAATATTCCATTCAAAAATAATATCCGCAGTCTGTTCCATGAGAATTTGATGCCGCTCCAGGGACAAGCGCAGTTCCTCCCGGGCGTTCCTTGACTCAGTAACATCGATCAGGATGCAAATCATCCGTTCCTCTCCGTTTTCATCCCGGATCATCTGGGCATTATCCGCAACCCACTTATAGCTTCCGTCACCGCAAAGAACCCGGTAGTTTAAGATTGCTTTGCTTTTAACCTTAAGTTTTTCCGATGTTTCGACCAGAATATTCTTCCGGTCCGCCGGGTGGATCATCTCAATAAAGCGGTTCTGAAACCGATCCTCCAGTTCCTGCCTGGAAAATCCAAAGAGTTCCAGAAAACTTTGATTAACCTCTATGATCGTAAAGAACTCGTCATTTACGCACTGTTGTACACCACTGGGAATATTATCCATCAGTATCTGATATTTATGACTATGTAATGTCTTGTCCATACCGCCCCACCTTCCTTTTTGTTCCGCGAAACTGCGGCTGCCTAAAAAATTTGTGGATTCTAATTTACTTTTTTATTTTTTCTCCCGCCTTTTCTATCACTTCATCAAGCACCTCACAGAGCTGCCTGATGTCCATCGGCTTACTGACATGAGCATTCATCCCAGCCGCTAAAGCAGCTGAGATATCGTCAGAAAAAGCGTTGGCGGTAACGGCGATGATAGGGATCCGTATCGCTTGCGGATGTGAGGAAGCCCGGATGCGCTGTGCCGCCTCATATCCATTCATAACCGGCATCTGCACATCCATGAGTATCGCATCAAACTCTCCAGGCTTTGAGGACAGGAATACTTCCAGCGCCTCCTGGCCGTTAGCAGCGTGTTGCACCTTGGCCCCCTTGTCCTGCAGCAGCACTTCGGCAATCTCCCGGTTGATGACGTTGTCTTCCACCAACAATAGATATTTTCCCTCCAATGGCTTTTCTACAACACCAGGCATGATAGTACCTTCCACCGCATCCCGGATCGCATGATATACTGAGGAACGGTATAAAGGTTTTGGCAAAAAACCGTTGACGCCGGCTTTGCGGGCCTCGTCCTCAATTTCCGAAACGTCATAAGCAGAGATCATCACAATGGGAACATCTGCTCCGATTTCCCGCCGAATCAGACGAGCCAGCTCCACGCCGTCCATATCCGGCATCTTCCAATCAAGCAGACAGATATCAAAATCACAGCCCTGGCGGCGCACTTCTTTCAGGCGCTCGATCGCTTCAGTTCCAGACATTCTATATTCGGCGTATATTTTTATTTTCTCCATCAAAGAAACGGTCTGCTCACACACCTGTAAGTCATCGTCCACGATCATCGCGGACAGATTCTGATTTTCAAAATCAGGTTCATCAAATTTATCTTCCCCCCGCAGGAATGGAATATCCACAAGAAACGAAGAGCCTTTGCCCTGCTCACTATCCACATGGATACTGCCGTTCATCAACGATACCAGATTTTGGGTAATGGACATACCAAGTCCCGTCCCTCCAAACCGGCCCGCAATGGTAGCATCGGCCTGCTCAAATGGCTGAAAAATCCGTTCAGCGGCATCCGGCGTCATGCCGATCCCTGTATCCGATAGAACAAAACGAATCATATCCACTTTGTTTTTGGTACCGATCCGGGTGACCGACAAATGAATTTTTCCACCCGGCGGGGTAAACTTCACCGCATTGGAACTTAAGTTAAGCAAAATCTGGCTTAACCGAAGCTCGTCTCCGACAAATACTGTGTGTTCACCGAAGCCTTCCATGATCTCCGTGAACTCGATCTCTTTGGCTTTCGCCTGCGCAAACACAGTAGATACAAAGGCATTGACCACTTGAAAGATATCAAAGGGTTCATTTTGGATGACCATTTTATTGCTGTCGATCTTGCTCATGTCCAGCACGTCATTAATGATCAACAGCAGCTGCTTGGAGGATAGGACAGCCGTTGTGATACAGTTCCCCACCCGTACAGGGTCCGTGACGTGCGCTGCCGCAATCGTCATCATGCCGATGATAGCGTTAAGTGGCGTACGGATCTCATGTGACATACGGGATAGGAAATCACTTTTTGCCATATTAGCCTGCTGAGCACTCAGCATGGCATCCTGCAGTGCCTGATGAGACTGGATTTCATCGGTCCTGTCTGAAAAGACCGAGATGAACTGAGAATGAGCCGAGGCCTGTATCTTATAAATCCGGATCAGCATCCAGCGCTTTTCCCCATCCGGCCGCGTATATTCCACAGTTTTCTCAAAAGGGGAAACAAATGCAGGGTTGGCAATGGCCTGGTTGAAAATTTCGGCATCTTCTTTTTTTAGTCCTTGATAAGTATCCCCTGTGTCAGGATTCGCTCCCAGTACCCGTTCCATATTCAGGGCGCAATATTGTATCTCGCCGGTTTCTGCGTCCCGAATCAAAAAGGTGTCGTCGATGCTCAGTGAAAGATCATCAAAAAGCTTGTTGCGGTAAACAAGCTCCCTGCGCTGTCTGCGCAGCACAGACTGGGAAACCAGCAGAGTACCGACCATCAGCACCATCAAAATGATAGAACTGACGAGCGTGATCTTCCGCAGGGATTCCGATGTCTCTCCATATCCCACCTTTTTCTCCTGTGCGACTGTTGTGATACGCTCCGCTTCCTCTAATGCTTTTGAATATAAGGGATCCAGATGTTTCTGTTCATATACTTCGATCTCCTCTCCCGTTACCATTTCATTGGCAACATACTCCAGGAAGTTTTTTTGCTTTATTTCTAAAGACGTCAAAGTATCCCGAAGTGCCCGGATATCCCTTCTGTCTCCCAGATACAACTCTTCGATCTTATCCAGCGGCTCTTGGATCGATGCTTGTAACTTTTCTAATTCCGCAGTAGTAATCTCAACATCCTCCGCATTGTGGTGGCGCTGCAGACGTCCGGTACGAAGATTCATTTCTGAGATATATTGTGTTGTATCTCCGACGGCGATCACCACCTCAAAGGGATGGTCTGAAATGATATCGGTCTGCTTCGCCAGCATAGCAGAGCTTTCGATGGTCATAATGAGGTAAATGAGCATTAACAGGATAAGCACAACGGTACTGAGGGTACTCAGATGCTGCCCTTTTTGAAGCTGGTCCATTGTTTTTTTATTCTCTACTTTTTTCATAGCTGTCCTCTTTCAGATATCATTCAGTACCTTGCCA
This sequence comes from Blautia hominis, assembly GCA_002270465.1. Taxonomy (GTDB): domain Bacteria; phylum Bacillota; class Clostridia; order Lachnospirales; family Lachnospiraceae; genus Blautia; species Blautia hominis. Next base: position 343,777 of record NQOF01000003.1, on the reverse strand, counting down.
AGTGTATCGCGCAGCACTTCTACATCGATGGGCTTCGCCACATGGGCATTCATCCCGGCATTCAGAGACGCCTGCACATCTTCTGAAAAAGCATTGGCGGTCATAGCTACGATCGGGATGGTTCCCGCATCCGGACGGTTTAGTTTCCGTATGGCGCGTGTCGCTTCATAGCCCGTCATATTCGGCATTTGGATATCCATCAGGATCGCATCATACGTTCCCTGTGCCGTACTTTCAAATTCCCGAACCGCCTGGACGCCGTCGGTGGTCACCACCGAATCAGCACCGTCCATTTCCAGCAGGGTGCTAAGCAATTCTGAATTGATCGGATGATCCTCGGCGATCAGAAAGGTACGGCCCGTGAAAGGTCTTTCAGATCGGCAGCCTGAATTTCCCACTTTAGCTTTTTTACATGCCCTTTCCGCATTCACAGCTGCTTCAAATTCCAGCTCTACTTGAAACACGGTTCCTTTGCCCGGATGGCTGTCCACTGTAATCTCTCCATTCATCTGCTCCACCAGTCCCTTGGTGATGCTAAGCCCCAGCCCGGTCCCTTCGATGCGCATGGCTGTAGCTGCACGGACAAACGGCTCGAAAATGTGTTTCAGCAAGTCTTCCGGCATCCCGATCCCCGTATCCCGAATGGTAAACCGGTAGCGGATATGCTTTTCCTCTTCTAGCGGAACGATTCCTTCAATCAGGAAATCTACCCGGCCGCCCTCCGGTGTAAATTTAACTGCATTGGAAAGCAGGTTGATCAGAATCTGGTTGATCCGCAGGGAATCGCCCTGGAAGTATTCCCCGCAGCTATCCTTTTTCTTAACAAAAAACTGTAGGCCAGCGCTTTTCGCCTGCGGCTCGATGATGGCGCAGACCGCCTGCACAAGATCAGAAATCGAAAGTTCCCGCAGGTTCATAACAACTTTGGATCGCTCGATCCGGCTCATGTCCAGCACATCATTGACAAGGCTCAGCAGATGCCTGTTCGCAAGATCAATTTTATGCAGGCAGTTATCCACACGTTCCCGGTCATCCGGAAAAGCCAGAGCCAGCGTCGTCATCCCCATAATGGCATTCATGGGTGTCCGGATATCGTGTGACATCGAAGATAAAAAGTCGCTCTTGGCCCGGTCTGCCTCCCTGGCAAAAGCCAGTGCGTTTTCCAGCGCCCGGACAGAATCCGTGATATCCGTGCATACCAGGCAGACCCGTCCGATCCTTAGGTCAATAGGGAAAAACGTCATATTCTTGGTGCGGATATCACCTTCCTCATCTATAACAGAGTATGTGGCAATATAAGAACTTTCCTCCTGCAGCCGCCGGCAGATCTCTTCCGGATCCAGCGCCTTTGAGTATAGTTCCCTATCCTTTGGAACAACGATGGCTTCTGCCATATACGCTACCCGCTTGGAATAGCAGCCGATGGAATCCGGAACCAGATGTGCATTACTCCTGCTGCTCAAAATCCGGAAATTATCTTCGATTAAGTTCACATCAGCGATATAGTCATGGATCACAGAAGACATCTGATTTAAAATTCGGTCGGACATAGTCTGATCCGTGATATCCGTTACTGTAAGGATTCCTGTGACATCGCCGGTATCCGGCGTTTCCACCAGACTCATTTTGATCTGTACATAGCACCCGTTTTTCTGCCCGGGAAACTTAAGGAAGCATTTTTGTATCTGCTCTTTGTTTTTTTGTTCAAAGGCAGCCAGCATCGGCGCATTAAGAAAAGAATCCAAAAACGCCTGTTTTTCCTCTTCGTCTACAATAGAGCTTGCCATACCGATAAAGAATTGTTCCTGATTCCTGCCCAGTCTTTCCAAAAGATCCGATCCTGTAAAATCCTTGATCTCAATGATCATGTTTTTTGTAACGTTGCAGTGCCCCAGGATCAATTCATCCGGATTCGGCGCGTGGTAATGCTGCAGTAACAAGTCTTCATACTGCTGATGGAGACGCTCACTTTCTTCCACCGTACTACTGATATCTGTATAAATACAGTACATCCGACGTATTCCATTTGAGGCTTCCTGAATGGAGACACTGTCTCTGACCCAAATATAACTGCCATCCCCCCGTAAGAACCGGGCTTTAAACTCACAATGCTCCCGGCCGCTATCTAAAAATTCCAGCATTTTGGTTTGATTACATTCAACATCATCCGGGTGGATTCCCGCAAAGACATTTTCAGAATACAGCCTGTCAGCTTCCTTTACCGTCATCTTCGTCAGAGCGGCAAAACCATCCGAGATATACTCCGGCGTCATACTGCCATCCGCTTCAATCCGGATGACCGATATCCCTCCGGGCAGATTTTGAATGAGGGTCTGGCAGTACAACTCCAGTCTCTCCTTTTCCTGTCGGGCTTTCACTTCCTCTGTTACATCACGTATGTACTGAACATAAGCCGGGATACCGTTCAGCCGGTAAACACACAGGCCGCAGGGAAGATTTCCGAATGACGTTTGCAGCTCCTCCTCGATTTTCCTATGTTGTTCTTCTTCCTGCTTTTTATCGGTAATGTCCATGATGTATTCGATATAAGCAGACTCCCCCGCCCAGTCGATGAGCTTGCCACTAAGCTGATAGACACGGCTGCTGTGTGGAGATCTGAATTCCCGGACTGCAAACTCGTCCCCGCTCATTTGTCCAACCTGGCCAAAAGGGCATTCACTCTCTAAGCCTGCAATACAATGGCAGTCCACATCTGACCGGCCCGACAGCGCAAATATCTCCCTTGCCCGATGGTTGGCATACAGCAGGCCATGGTCATTCACCCGGCTGACGAACACAGCTACCGGTGCGTTATCGAGGATTGCCTTCACCTGGTCCGGGGATAAAACAACCTGTTCAGACATTCTAATTCGCCCCCTTTAGCATATTACTGAATACAGCCGCTTTTTGGTATTCGGCTTGCACCTCCCGGTATAGGATCTGATATTCGTCCCGCTCTTCTTGGGTTCGCAGAGGTTCCACAATCGCACAGATTGCATCATATAACGGAGCTAACCCCAAATTTCCCTTAAAGCGCTCCATTGTTATGGAATAGTCCATACCATCCGCTTCTAAACACGATTTGAATCCCTGCATATTCAAACGCCTACCTTTCTATCCGGCTTACAAGTTTCTTCCTAGATTTATTGATCAAGCAACCTTGTTCACATAGTAATAATTTGAGTATAGCAAAGCCTGACAGGGAATGCAACTATTCTCCGGATTATGGAGGAAAATATAGAATTTTATCTTTGGAAATGTTATACTATTTTGGTGCATCAGTTTACCAAAATTGCTTTAGAAATGCTGGGAGGAACTAAAATTTGGAACCAAACATCGAATTACAGCAGGTAATATATAGCATACTGAAAATACAAATACAATTTGGCGTCTACCAGCATGGAGACCGCCTGCCCACCATAAAAGAAGCATGCCGGATTTTTCAGGTATCCACCCGGTCAATCCGCGCAGCCTATCAAAATCTGCAAAAAGAAGGCTTTATCACAATCTCCCAAAAAGTCGGTGTGAAGGTAAAGGTGCAGTACAGCACGACGGAGAACGAACGGTATGTGCAGTCCTTTTTCTCTTGCCGCAAAGACGCGCTGATCGACCTGAGCCGTTCCATGCAGCCGCTATTTAGTAAAGCGCAATGGCTGGGGTTTCAGAATGCTTCACCGGAATTGTTGGATAATATGGAGCAGTTTATCCAGATTAAGGGCATCCACCCGTCTAACAGAATGATCCAGCATCTTCAGCAGGTGTATGGCTCTCTGCATAATGACATGCTCATGCGTCTGGTCTGGCAAGTACTTATGTTTTACCAGGCGCCGTTTATGAGCATTAAAGAAACTGCCGAAATAACGCATCCAAAAGAGAATCCCCTGCTTCGGATGATTGGCCTTTGCCGTGAAAAAAACTGGACGCAGCTTCGAGAGGATGTGGAGACATTTCAGGCGCAGATGGCAACCGTACTCGATGGTTTTTACGAAACAAGAGCCTGTCTGCCTCCAGCTGAACAGCAGATTGATTTTTACTGGAGCGGCTATCGAAAGACCTCACAAAAGTGTTATTCCCTCGTCATAGAACTGCTCACAGATGTAGTACGGGGCACCTATCCGGTTGGTGCGTTTCTGCCATCAGCGGAAAAATTAGCGAAAGAAAAGAATGTTTCTGTCAGTACCATTCGCCGCACGCTCTCTATGCTTAACTGTATCGGTGCGATGAAATCCATCAACGGAATCGGCACGCAGGTTTTACCCCCGGAACAGATCGCACAATGCTGTGACTTCACACAGCCCTTCATTCGCAGCCGTCTGCTGGATTATGTGCAAAGCCTGCAGACTTTGACTCTTTCCTGTAAAGAAGTCGCACAGATCACGATTGCCTCCATCAATCGGACCACTGCTGAACTGTTTAAAAAACGCCTCTGCGCGCTGCGGTACCTGCAGCATTATGAGCTGACCGGATATGGAGTCTTGGATCTGCTCTCCTATTTTGCACCATACAAGACCATTCGGACAGTATATACTGAATTATTTCAGCAGCTTTTGTGGGGATATCCACTGAAGAGTATTCATAAAAAGCAGGACGTTATGGAAACCTTCTACCTTCCTTGCCTAAACTATCTCCTGGATTGTCTGGGACGTTGTGACGCTGCCGGTTTCGCCGCCAAACTGGAAGAATTTATGTTATATGAACTGGATAATGTGGCGGAACTGTTAAATGAAGTGGGGTTCAAAGAGAGCGAAACACCTTTTCTTTCCAAACGATAACATATGCGGACCATAAGGATTGATGTATCAATGCTTTTTTAACATGAACCTGCGTGGCTGACCAAATATAATCAGCCACACAGGTTCATGAATTCAAATTGGTCCAACAATAGCGCGATCCAAACTATTCTATTGATATCAGTTACCTTCCATATCTGCAGGCAGAAAGAACGCTATTCCAATAAATATGATCCCCACAATCAATAATCCAACATATCCTAAAGAAAATACGGATGGGTACTGATCTGAAATCTGGAACAATGTCATCTTACCCCAGTCCATGATGCTGAACAAGCCCAAGTTTTTCCAAAATCCATAACTCATAGAAAACACCCATGCCCCCAGTAATCCTCCCAGTACCGCACTTAATGCTTTCCGAAATCCCCCACCGGCAGTTGCCGCCACACATGTGCCCGGACAGGTTCCTACTGTTCCAAAACCAATGCCAAAGAGCAGGCCACCAATGATCACACCAAGATTTGCGCCTTTAACGCTCAGGTGTGTCGGATTGAAAAAGCCAAGCATACTGAATAGAGAAAGCAATACGCTTGCAGATCCGATTCCGAAAACGATAATTTTCATAATCGTCAGGTCCTGAAGGCGCAGCATGGCGATTAATTTCTTTGGTGACGAGGCACCGACCCAGTAAAGGACGAAGCCAAAAAGAAGTCCCAGAATAATTGCCAATACAATTTCCATCTTATTTTCCCCCTTTCGCTGCACGGCCGGTAAGCATGGCCACGGGAATGGCTACTGCAAAAGCCGCAGCCGCAAAAATATAACCGCTGACACTGCCCTGCATCATACCGCTCATCATATGCCCGCTGGTGCACCCATCTGCCATCCGGGCACCGTACAGAATAATGAAGCCTCCCAGAAAAGAAGGCAGGTAACGTCGCCAAAAACTCTGGCGGGAATCCGGTACATCGGGGTTTTGCCCTACATCGCTCATCTGCAGGCGTTTCCGTTTATCATTCGCAGCATAGGCTAAATAAGCGCCGACTGGAATCGCCAGTACAAAAACAAAATCGTAGTTCCACGGATGCTGAATCGACTTTGCCAGTTTTCCTTCACTTTTGTCGTAGTAGGCGTTAGTGCTCTCATACCCGGTATCACGCTCATCATTTTCAGTAATGACCGTCTCATCCAACGCGCTGTGGAAGATGCCGGACAGCACGGAAAACTGTGTGGAAACACCAATCGGTTTGACCAGTAAAACAGCTAAGAAAAATACCCCTCCCAGGGCAAGGCCTTTTTTGATCCATAATTTCATAAAACGTATCTCCTTGTGTGTAGTATTCTATAACAGAAAGGGCGCCACCACTTGTTTGCGCCCTTTTATTTGACTTCTCAGCTACAAATACCCTTCTTTGAAAACCTTATCTACATCTATATTCTCCCAAAAACAGCCTATATATTCATACCGGCCAAAAGCATATGTCCATTCATGATAAACCGGCATATTTTATCAAAACCTACGTTCTGTTTCACTTCAAAACAACTGATTCTAAAAATTATAGCCAGCTGTTTTTCATCAACTTTAATATGATAAATATTTAAGCTTATCAGCAATTGTATAAATGTTTGGATTCAATTATAATATAATTAGTCGAAAGGAGCCACGATATATTGGAATCGTATAGTAAAAAAAATGCAGCAAAATTAGGTGCTCGTATCGCTTTTGTATTTTTAATTGCAGTTTGTGTTTTAGCCTTCACAGCTTATGTGATATTATCCAATAACTTTCAGAATCTATTCATGGATTATACGATCCAGCTTGTACAATCCATGGCAAAGCAGGGCGTTGCAGCTGTAGAAACCGAACTAAAAAGCAGCTTAGAAGAAACAAAGGAATTGTCCAGCTCCTTTATTGTTTCCGATGATAAAAATCAGATGGATTTCCCAATCGGCATTTCTCATTCTGATATACTGCGCATGGTTTACGTTTCAGAAACCGGCTCCGTTTCCTCAGACGGCAGACAGCGCGATATAAGAGGTCGTCAGGACATTACAGAAGCTCTTTCTGGTAAGACATCCATCTATGGTCCATATTTTAACGAAGAAAACGAGTATGTCATTTGTTATTCTTCCCCTATTTTCCAGGATGACAAAGTGATTGGAGCATTCAGTGTAGAAAAAGACGGATATTTATTTTGTGAACTGATTAAAAATATCCGATTTGTTGATACAGGTGAATCTTATATTATTAATGAAGAGGGAACTGATATCGCTGTCAGTGATCCTGAGCATATTAGCTGGGTAAATGATGGTTACAATGCCCAGCAACTTTTATTGGAAAAAGAAGACCCTTCGGTCCGTTCCGTTATGGAGCTGGAGCAAAAGGGTCTGAATGGCGAATCTGGGGTCGGTACCTACTATTGGGAAGGCGGTTTATGTTATGTGGTTTATATTCCCATTCCATCCGTACATTGGGTGCTGCTGGCTGGCTTGCGTGAAGAAGAGCTTGCTGTCATGTTGAAATCCACCCTGCTTTCCTCCATTGTCAAGGGTCCTGCGCTTAGCATATCTGTTGCAGTGTTTCTTGTGTTATCTATGCTTATCCTCTTTTGGATCATTTCCAGTACAAAAAAGAGTGCTGAGATTAACCAAAAATTAAATTTTATTGCAAATTACGATTCACTTACAAATTGTAACAACCGAAACTGTTATCTCTCTGTATTGAATTCTTTCTCTAATAACGATTATGATTCCTTGGCCTGTATCTATATAGATGCAAATGGGTTACATGAAATAAACAATCATTTAGGGCATCAAGCCGGTGATGCTATGCTAAAAGCAGTTGCGGATGAACTTTTTCATGTATTTCCTCAAAATGAAGTCTATCGTATTGGCGGTGATGAATTCGTAGTATTCTGTATGGATCAGAACAAACAGGAAATCTTTAATAAAATGAAGATCGTCAAAAAAAATTTAAAGGATCAAGGTTATGAGATCTCTGTCGGGATCGAATGGCAAGATGAAGGTATTGACATCAAAACAATTGTAGGTAATGCAGAAAAAAACATGCAGAGCGAGAAGCAACGTTATTATAAAGAGAACGGAAAAGAGCGCCAGATGCGTACACTAAATCAGGAAGTAGAGCAGATGGTCCTTGAAAAGCAAGATGCGGATACTTTTCTATCCGTATTGGCACCTGATTTTAAAGGTGTTTATTTCGTTAATCTGGATAATGACACCATTCGTCATCTGTTTATCCCATCTTATTTTGAAGAAATGCTGAAGGAAACAAATGACCAGTTTAGTAAGGCTCTGTTTCTATATGCAAATCGTATTGTAATGCCCGAATACCGAAATCAGTTTATAAATTTCTGCATATATGAAAATTTAAAGATACAATTGAATAGAAATACCACCCCAGAGTTCATCTATCAAAAAATCGACGGGACTTATATAACCCTTCGCATATTAAAATTCAAAACTTATACAGAGCAAAATAGAGAAACATTATGGATTTTCGGAGTTAATGACAATCTATAGGACTTTAGCTCACCTCCGTTTCACAGTAATCCTATTCATAAAAGGCAAAAAGGGCTGCCGCTGCACGGTTATTTAATCGTTAAAGCGGCAGTCCATCAACACTCAGCCCTTTAGAATCTTCTTTCGTCCTCAGAATCCCCTCCGTATGACTGAACCGTTATCTACCTTTTTTATAATAAGATAAAACTGTTCTATAAGCTGTTATAAGTATAAAAATAAAACGGCTCTGCCTCAATAGACAAAACCGTCTTATCATATGAGAAAACCGAGTCTTTAAACTTTGAATTCTTCCCCAGCTTCTAGTATCAGTCTTTCAAAGGATTCTGCAAATCTCAGATTATCTTCCTCTGTTCTCTTTGCAGGGCCTTTCAGATGATGCTTTCCTTTTCCCATGCGGGCTTTCTTTGCCAAATGCCTTTCCATCAGCATCTGGTCTATATTCTGATCTGTGTACCACTTCCCGCTTTGATGGATTCCATACGCACCTTTTCCGAGAATCATGGCCGCCACACCATAGTCCTGGGTCACAACAATATCTCCCTTTTGACATTGGTTTACCAGGGCAAGATCAACAGCATCCGAACCGGCTCCAATCACTTTTACTTCACTGTATTCTGAATTTAGTACATGATTCGTATCGCACAGCAGAAGGACCGGAATGTTTTTCTTCTTTGCTGCCTGTTCTACAATTCTTATCACCGGACAGGCATCTGCATCCACAAGTATCCTCATACCAATCACCTCTTTCTTGAATCCGAATGTATCATAACACAGAAATGGACCGCTTCATTCCTTTCACGGAATGTGCCGTGAAACGCGCATCCTATTTGGAACTTTTTTACCATCCATTTTAAAGACATGAAGCCTCCGTCAATTTAGCCTCCTGCTCAAAGATCACTACCAGTAATACGGCAGATCAGCTTAGCCAGATGTTCCGTATCCATAGGCGTTTCACCTGTTTCACGGAGCCACTGCTCCAGCATGGCAACCATGCCGCTTATGACAAAAGTAGTGGCATATTCCTGTTCCTGCTGTGTTTGCACCCCATGTAAAGAATAGCTGATATATTTTCCTTTTTGCAGATATTCCCGGCATTTGCGCTGCAGCACACCGCTTTTTCCGTTATAAACAATAAGACGGAGGGTATCTTCATATTTTTCAAAAAACGAGAAGAAAAGTTTTGCTGCATCACACAGATTATTTACTGTGTGTCTTTCCGAATGGGTGATAAAACTTTCAAAGACCGTATCAAGATAATATTCCAAAATCTCGTCCTTGGAATTAAAGATCTGATAAAAGGTCTGCCGGGACAAATCTGTAGCCCCCATTATCTGCTTGATTGAAATCTCCTCAAGAGAATTATTCTGTAAAAGGGAAAAAAATGCCCGGATGATCTCTTCACGTGAACGTATGGCAGATGGATTGGTGCCCTGGTACATATGATCCTCCTACTCCTGCTTCCGAATAAACCGGACAGACCGGTAAAAATGTCAAACTTCATTTCCATTCATTGACAATTTCATATTTCGTGTTTATACTTTAGCATAAAGTCATACAGTTGTCAAACTTATGAAATGAGAAGGAGAAGATTCATGCAGCTTGTTTATTTAGGTTGTGTTTTTCTTACTATTGTCTTGCTGCTGACTTTTCGCCGTCCGCTATACCAGGCTGTTTTAGGCGGATTGTTCATGACTGTACTCTTATTCCAAATACCTCCATCCGGTATTTGGAAGCAGACAATGGCTGTGTTTAAGAACCCCGACTCTCTTTCTGTACTGATATCCTTGTATTTCATCACGTACCTGCAGCAAATGCTGGAAGCGCGCAGTCAGATCAAGCTGGCCCAGCAGGATCTGAACGGCCTCTTCCATAACCGCCGTATCAATGCGGCATGTGCCCCTCTGTTTATTGGTCTTCTGCCATCTGCTGCTGCAATGATCTTGTGTGGTGATATTGTAAAGGAATCTACAGAGGGATATTTGGATTCCAGGGAGCAAGCCTTTGTAACCAGCTGGTTCCGCCATATCCCTGAAAGTACACTGCCGACATATGCCGGTGTATTGCTTATGGCAAATCTGTCAGGTGTTCCTCTTCCAAAATTTATGGCTGGTATGATCATACCGGTTATAGTCCTGGCATTACTGGGATATTGGCCCTACATACGCAAACTGCCTAAAGACCCCGGAATGCCCCGCAGCACACAGCGGGGAAAAGATGCCGTACATCTTTTTCAGCACTTGTGGTCACTGCTGTTGATCATCGCACTTATTCTCATAGGAAAAATGTCAGTCGTCACTGCTGTTTTTCTTGTTATTGCAGGAGCGGCGGTAATCTATCGGTTTCGGCTAAAAGAACTTTTTTCAATGGTCCGCAGTGCTTTTGAGATCAACCTGCTGCTCAATACCTTTTTGGTATTAGTATTGAAGGAATATATTTCCTACACAGGTGTTCTGCAAAATTTACCTGAGTTACTGTCTTCCCTGCCGATTCCAGCCTATTTGATCTTCGCACTGCTTTTCTTTGCAGGAGCGATCATCAGCGGCACGAACGGCATTATTGCTTTGGGAACCCCGCTGGCATTCGCTGCAGTCTCCGGCGGTATGCCGTTAATGGTTTTATTAATGTGTATGTGTCATGCAGCAAGCCAAATTTCCCCCACACATGTATGTTTAGTTGTGGCAGCCGATTACTTCCACATTACACTGGGCGAACTGATACGCAAGACTTTGCCCTCCACAATGTTATTTTGTGGAATCATGATTCTTTATTACAATATTTTACTGTGTTTTTAGAACGTCGTTTGACATGGGAAAGGAGATATTTTATGAAACTTGGAATCATCCGTTGTATGCAGACAGAAGATTTTTGCCCGGGCACTGCTGATTTTAAATCTATCCAAAAAAGAGTGGGGGCTTTTGCCGATATAGAGGAAGAGATTGAGATCATTGGTTTTGTCAATTGCGGAGGCTGTCCGGGAAAAAAAGCTGTATTACGCGCCAAAGAGCTGGTGAAGCGGGGCGCTGATACTATCGCGTTTGCCTCCTGTATAAAAAAAGGTACACCCATCGGATTTCCATGTCCCACGGCAGAGACCATGATCCAGTGTGTAAGAAAAGCCGTTGGTGAGGAAGTGAGGATCATTGAATATACGCATTGATGGCAGATCCAGTCAAGTCTGCTAAAGCACCTTTTCGGGACTGACTCCCATAATAACGGAGGAGTGTCATTTTTGCAGATTCCACAACGGCCGCAAAGCTGGCCGGGGCAGTCAACGGCAGGATAAACGAGCTGCCCCTGACGTTGACTGCCTTTCCTTTTTGTGTACAATGCCTCAAATACCCATGCCATCCCCATGACCCTTCCGGTTCCCAGCAGGCAAACAGACAGCACGGGCTTCTGTCTCTGCCCTCTTATTTTCCCATATCCCCAAAATAGTGGCGTGTAATCTGATGATTGGTCCATAAGGTAAATACTGCGGCTGATAAGATCCAAAAAGCAAAAATTGATATTTGGTTTGTTATGGGGATGGATTTATAGTCAATGGATCGCCCTTTGATCTTCATTTGAATTGTGGTAAAGACCGCAAACGCCGTAAAGACAGAAATAAATGTGGAAACCGGAAATAATTTCTTTTTCACCCGTCTGTCTGCAAAATGCTTTTCTCCTATCATAGCAGCACCGCCTTATATCCAAGCCCCCGTACTGTTTTTATTTCAAATCCATCGCAGACAGAGAATTTATCCCGCAGTTTTGTAATATATACATCCCCAACATTAATTTCCCAATACTCACAAAAAAATTTCCCATACAGGCAGCGCCGGTGATCTGGATGGAGCGGCTTTTCTTTTTCCCCGCGTTCTCAATTGTTGAATTGTTACCAGATATTTGAAATCTTTTTGACATGGGGATACCTCCTCATCACAATATGCTTTAGCATAGCAGGGGTTCTTTTGATTTATGTTTGAGAATTGTTTCTGAATTATTAATTGAAAGAGCTTCTTACCGGCTATCCGGCTGTGTTCTGAATACTATCCTGAACCATAATCTTGCCAAAGGTCCTGCGATAAATAACTGCGCAGGCAAAGCCATAACAAAATTTTTACAGAATGTTATGATATAGTTAGGAATTGCATTGCCCGTAAAGCCGTATGCATGAAACACTCCGATAAAACTGGCAAAGAATACCTGGGCCACAACCGTGAATATCTGGATTGCAAAGATAATTACAATTGGACGGTCCCCTGGCTGTACAACACGGAAGGCAAAGAACTTCGCAATGTGTCCTGACACAAAATAGGCAAGTAAAAAAATAATGATATATTCGATCCACATCCCTTTCAATGCAGTCAGAAACATATGATTTGAGAATTCTCCTGCCACCAGAACTGTATTGTAAAGCGTCATGATATATACCATGATCCAAGCAGTAACTGCTGTAAAAAAGATGGATTCTCCTTTAGTCTCAGGCATTAGTCATTCCCTCCGTTTTCTAATATAAGCCTGGCGCCGCCATATATCCCTGCATCCTTGGACCGCCCTGCTAATTTAATTGATGTTTCGCCAATCTCTACACCAAATGCGTATTTCTTCATTTTTCACCTCGTTTTCTCAACCCAAAAGACTGTACCATTGCTCATATGATACAGTCTTTTATAATCTTTATAAGATTGTCACGCTTCGTTCCTTTACTCCATCCAGAGGAACCGGAATATATGCGGTTCTCACGATCACTCTCAGTTCAACCTTGTGTTCTCCCTTGGAAAGACCGCCGTCACGAATCACTTGTACTGTCATAGGCGTATCATATTCCCACTTATGTCCAACAACAGTGGTCATCTCGTCAAGCGTAAACCAATATTCACCATTATCAACACTGCATCGGATCACCTCTCTCGGAATTTCTTCGCCATCCACTTTTACACGGATGTCATTGACCATGGAAAGGGGAATCCCCCTATAATATGTGATATAAGTCTGAAGTTCAAATCCTGTTATCTTTCCCTCTTTTTCACAATTTCTGCATGTTCCTTCTATAAATACATTGTTATCAAACATCTTCCTGCCCCCTATCCCTGAATTTCTTCCAGACACGCCCGGATGTATTTCTGGTGTGCAATGACTTCTTCTTTTTCCACTGTGGGCTGACCTGGAATTGTCCAGCGGTTCCCTTCATATTCCGTGGCCACATATCCGTCATACCCCTTTTCATGTAAATATTGAAGGAATCCTTTATAATCTACGGAATACTCACCGTTTTCTGTCATTTCAAATAATTTGAAGTGGATGTGCATAACGTATGGCATCAGTTCATCCAGAACAGTAAACGGCTCATGCTCATATCCGTCTGCAAAGTGTGCATACATAAAATCAGCATCGTTCTTTAAGGCTGATGTTAACTCCGGTATAAAACCTCCCTCCGGTCCATATACGGCACGTCCGTCTTTTCCTTCTTTAAAAAGCTTATTCACTACATCAATGGGTTCCTGGTTCGTTCCGAGAGCCTTGCAGTAATTTTCCATCACTCTCGGTACCCTCTCGCAAAAAATACCCGAATCAATGACAAGCCCTATGTACGGGGAATTCAAACGCTTCATTTCTTTTATATAATCCCTGGTCTTGGGTTTATCAAAACTGAGTCCCGCGTGAATTTCCAGCGCCATCCTGACATTATATTTTTCACAATACGGCAGTAAAGGTTCCAGTACAAATGCCGGCGTCATGGATACCAGACGGATTATGTTCATTCCCATGCGATGTGCCAGCCTGATCTCGTCAATCAAAAGTTCTACACATTCCTTTTTTGTCAGTTCCCGGTTCTTGTACAAATTTGTGTTCAAAAACACATCTGATATAACTGGTTTAATGTCATAGGTTTCACATAATCTGTCCCAGTTTTTTAATGTTTCCTCAGAAGGGTGCGGTGCCCCCGGAAGCATCTGGTCCGGAAGGACCTCAACCCCAACCACTTTATTCTCATGCAGAAACTTAAAAATATCTTCCAGTGACATTCTATGGTTCATATATTCGTTCTGCAGACTATACAAACTGACGCATGTCTTAATACTGCTCATCTTTCTTCCTCCTACTTTTACTCAAAATCTACTGACTTCTTTGTTCTGGCCGATTCCCTGACTGCTTCCATCAGGCTCAAAACCCTGCGGACCTCCGGTATTTTTACAAAGAAATCTTCTTTTCCTTCATACGCCCTGATAAATTGTTCAAAGTAATCCCGGTGGCAGGTCTTAACTTCTGGAAGTTCTTCCGTTATGATCAGCCCTTCCCTTGGGTTGCCAAAGGAGCGTGTAGGTCCTGCTGCCGTCATGGTTCTTTTGCCGCTTACATTTGTCAAAAGTCCCGTTGTTCTCACTATTTTCCCTTCCGGCCGGAATCCATCCACATACATGGAGCCTTTGTCTCCGCCCAAAAACCAGTGGCGTTCAAACCACTTTGGCTGGTCCTTCAGATAATAAGTGCCAAGCTCTATCTCTGCGGTAATACCATTATCAAACAAAAGCTGGATATTAAAGAAATCATCTACTTCTTCATTGATCACATTTTTTACAGTGGCAAAAACAGATGTGACTTTTGCGTCAATCATCCATAGAAGCTGGTCGATCAGATGAACACCCCAGTCAAATAACATACCGCCGCCCTCTGATACAAACACGTGCCAGTCATGCATATTTCCATTAAAACCATATAACTGATTTTTGACGGTATAGATTTCTCCCAGGGAATGCCGGTCATATACCTCTTTCACGGTTCTGAAATCCGGGTCAAATCTTCTCTGCTGATGTACTGTAAATTTTACATTGTTTTCCGCAACCACATTTACCATCTGATCCAACTCTGCAACGGACATGGCAGCCGGTTTTTCGCAGATGATATCTTTCCCTGCTTTTGCCGCTTTTGTTACAAGTTCCAAATGCTGATTGTTGTTGGCAGCAATGATCACAACTTGGATATCCGGGTTGCTCAGCAATTCGTCCGCTGAGCCATAACGAATGATTCCTTCTTTTACGTCCTCCATCTGTGCCCGATTGCTGTCACATATGCCAATCACTTCTACTCCATCCATCTGTGTGAGCATGGATTCATGCTCGTGTCCCATAAATCCATGGCCGATAATACCAAATTTAATCCCCATCTTTTCCTCCCTTTATCAAAGCGGACATCTGTAGTCCGGTACGGTCTGCGCAATAAATGCACAGACCAGCTGAATCGTTACGTTCAAATCACAAACTGCTCTATATACCGCTTACTCAGCAGCAGCGAATTTTTCACTGCCTCAGAAGAACCCTCAAAGGCTTTATCCTCAATCTCAATGCAGGTATATCCCTGATAGCCAATATCCGTTAGGGCAGATACATATTTTCCCCAGTCCACATCTCCCAGTCCCGGCAGTTTCGGGGACATATAATCGAGAGGATACGCCGTGATCCCAACCTGGTCCAGTTTCTCACGGTACACTTTAATATCCTTATAGTGTACATGAAAGATTTTATCCTTATATTTGTAGATTGGCTTAATATAGTCAATCATCTGCCAGACAAAATGGGACGGATCGTAATTGATTCCCAGGTTCTCATATGGCAGGATTTCAAATACCTTATCCCATATTGCAGGAGTAGTCATCAGGTTCTGTCCCCCGGGCCACTGGTCAGCGCCAAACAGCATAGGGCAGTTTTCAATTGCCACCCTTACTCCATTTTCCCGGGCCAAATCCATGATTGGCGGCCAGATTTCTTTCACCAGTTCCAGATTTGCCTCCACTGTTTTATTCTGGTCACGTCCAATAAAGGTGGTCACCATATCAATTCCCAGCCTGTGGCTTGCCAGAATCAGCTTTTTCAGGTGTTCAACTGCCATATTTCGTTTATCTGCATCTCCATCCAGGGTGTTCGGATAATAAGCCAGGGAAGAAATTTCAACCTGCTTTTTCTTACAATATTCCTGAATATACTGTACATAATCCTCCTCTGCCAGAATCCTGTCGGTATTGATATGGCAGACACCTGCATATCGCCTCTCCGCCTTTCCCTGAGGCCAGCACGCTGCTTCCACACATGTAAATCCCAATTCACTGGCTGTGTCAATCATCTCCTCAAAAGATGACCGGTCTAATATAGCTGATACAAATCCTAACTTCATTTCAATCCCTTCTTTCTCAAATCGCTGCTGTTTACAACTCTTAAAATGCAGTCCTTTAAACTGTGATCTCAACCTGCCTGGGGTGAAAACCTACGCTGCATCACACCCATAATATATACAACCAGAAGTAATACCGCACCCCGGATCATCTGGGTATATGAGCCGCTGGCCCCTGTAATGGTCAGTCCGCTTTCCAGCAGGGTGATCATAAATGCCCCTATGATCAATTTATAGATCTTCGTTCCCGTACCGCCCCGGACCGGTACACCTCCTATGTACATTGCCATAAGGATCCTCATCTCAAAACCAATCCCCAGTACATTGCTGGAGCCTCCCACGCGGGCCAATACGAACAAACTTGCAATTCCGGTCATCAGGCCCGATATCATAAATGCCATGATTTTCACCTTTGTTACATTTACACCGGCAAACTGCACTGCATTCTCACTTTCTCCAATGCCTTTGCAGTAGGCCCCAAAAGGTGTTTTATTGAATATAAATCCCATTACCAATACAAGAAGAATCACAATGGGAAGCTTGATCCCTGTCTCATCCAGCTTCATCAGCGATAATGGCAGCATAACCGATCTGGAACCTAAAATCGCGCTGACAAGTCCCCGGAGTGCAATGAGGATTGCAAGAGAAACCATAAAGGATGACACTTTAAACCTTGCATTCACAAACCCAAGAAAAAAGCCTGACAGGATACCTATTACAATGGCGGCCGGAATTGCAAGCACAACAGAATGGTCGGCAGCAACAATGACAGCTGCCGCTGCACAGACAGCTACCAGTGAACCCTGTGTAATGTCTGTTGCTCCCATGGATGCCACAAAGATAAGCCCCAGCCCCGCAATGATCACATTCAGGGTCTGTTTGATAATGATCATGATATTATTGGGGGCGAATACTTTGCCTCCCGTGGTAATACTGAAAATTAGGATAAGCAACAGCAGAATGATAAAAGGCAATAACTCTTCCACTTTAAATTTAGTTTTTTTCATCAGATCATCACCTCTATAATTTTACTTTCCGAGAAATTACTTCCACGGGTCATTTCCCCTTTTATTTCTCCATTGTTAAGGATCAAAATCCGGTCTGCCATTCCGATTGCCTCCGGAAGTTCATCGGAAATCAGTATAAATCCAACGCCCTCCTTTTTCTGCTTACGAAGAATATCATAAATATATGCTTTGACGCCTATATCGACTCCCCGCGTGGGGCAATCCAATATCATGTATTTCAAATCTTTTGAAAGCCATCTGCCCAAATTGATTTTTTGCTTGTTTCCACCGCTGAGCCGTCCGATAGGCTGCATGATCCCTGTGGCCTTCACATCAAAATCATCGTATGCCTTCTGTGCAAAACCATTGATATCCCTCTTCTTTGTATATCCAAGAAAACCTGCCAGTTCATTTGCAGAAGGAATATATAGATTGTCTCTTATGGATGCCTGAAGCATCAGGCCCTCCTCATCTCTGTTTTTTGACAGGTAGGCGCCCTGCTGCCGGATCATATGAAGTGGTGTTTTCAGTTCTTTGCCGCTGTTTTTATCGGTTACAGTCCCGGTCCGCCCCTCCTCCATACCAAAAATGGCACTTCCCAGGGTATGGATCCCGGCATCACTGAGGCCGCAGACCGCCAGTATTTCTCCTTTATGCAACTCAAATGAAATATTTTTGAGTTTTCCGTTCTTTAACCCCAAATCTTTTACTTCCAGTAAAACTTCATCCTCATAATCAGCGCTTTCATCCGTCCTGTAATAATCCCCTTCCAGTTTCCGTCCGATCATATACTGCTTCAAGTCATCCGTGGTGATCTCCTCTGTACTTACTGTGGTCACAACTTCACCATCACGAAGGACGGTAATACTGTCACAGATATCCACAGTTTCCTCCAGATCATGGGAGATAATGATCATGGACTTGTGACGCTTTTTAAATTTATCCTTCAGATGATAGATGATCTGCCTGGTATCATGAGACAGGGATTGTGTGATCTCATCCAGAACCAGTAAATCCGGGTCAATGGACAACGCTCTTGCAAGTTCTATCAGTTTTCTCTGCTCCATTGTCAGATGTGCTGCCGGGATTTCCAGCGGAACTTCTCCCAGGCCCCACTCCGCAAAGATATCTCTTGCCGCTTTCACCATTTTTCTTGTATTCACGATGCCCAGGGCTGTGAATGACTCCATTTTGCCCAGGAAAAGATTCTTAGCACCGCTCAGGCTGGTAATTACACCAAGCTCCTGCACCACCATGGATACTTTATATTCATTCGCCTCTAATGGATTATGAGGTGCATATTCCTTCCCATGAATAAACATTTTACCGGAATCAAAGGCCTGCATCCCACTGATCATGGACGTAAGTGTGGATTTTCCGGAACCATTCTCACCTGCTAACCCTCTGATCTCTCCCTGATCCAAAGTCATTGTGATATTTTTATTGGCATGTGTGACACCAAAGCTTTTGTTCAATTTTTCTACTCTCAATAATTCATCTGCCATTATTTCACCACCTCTTTCTCTTTCAGGTGTGATAAAATCCCACAAATAACAACAACAATGCCCAGTGTAAACTGCTGCCAAGTACCTGACGGTACCCCGAACAAGGTCAGGATATTAAACATACCGGTAATGGCAATTCCGCTGAATACGATTCCAATTGGTGTTGGGACAATATTCTGAATGGACTCTGCCAAAAGGACTGTTGCCAGTGCTTTGAATATAGTGTTTAAACTCCCAAGTCCGCTTGTACTGAGCAGTTTGCCGGAAAAGCTGATTTGAACTAATGCCGCCAGCCCGATAAAAATCCCGCCAATCATCGTTGAGATAAAGATTGTTCTTTTCGTGTTGATGCCCATTACCTCAGCCACGGAAGAATTGCCGCCGATGGCATGTAAATTGATTCCGATTTTTGTTTTTTCAAACAGAAAGTATGCAGCTGCTAACCCGGCCAGCATCAAAACAGCCATTGCCGGCATTCTGCCAAACATCTTATAGTTCTTCAGAATAGGAAGCTTTCCTCCCATTCCCGTCAAAACAGTTGCCCACTGGGACAGGATTGCTTCCACGATCAAAGCCGCGCCGATGCCTGAGATCCATGCGGGAATCCTGAGTGTCTGGCTGCACCGGACACATAAATGTTCAATGATGACAGAAGTCACAATAGTGCCAAGAAATAACCCTATGTAACCCATTTTCAATGTCTCTGCACAATATGCCCCTATGTTTGCCGAGAGAAGAATATTGGCGCCGATTGACAGATCAATAATTCCGGTTGTAAAGATGAAGCTCATACCCCAGGCTGTAAAAATAGGAAATATCGCATGAGATACAATGGTTTTCATATTATCCGGTGTCAGCAGTTTTCCTTTGAAAATAAGATTGCAGATAAGAAAAACGGCCAGGAAAGCGCATAACAATAAAATTTGGGCTTTTATTTTTTTCTTACTTCCAGCCATGATATCCTCCTATAAGATACAGGCCGCCATAGGCGGCGGCGCTGTATGTAATCACCAGTAACGATCAATCTTGTATGGTAAGCCCTGCCGCATCAATATCTTCCTGAGTAATAAGACCTTCGTCCAGTTTCGCTTTTACCCTGTCCTCGAAGCTGTAATTGTTTACAATCTCCATAAAGGAGTCATAATCAATTCCGTTCATAGCCAATAATTCTTCATCCGAATAGCACAGATTATCAATAAAACAGGTCGTATACAGCTCATACTCCTCCGGGAGAATCTGGAAAGGTGCAACATTGTCAATCCAGGGGACATTTCCGTCTTCATCCTGAACCGGAGTTCCGGCAATTGCATTCTCCAGAAGGATAGTGGAGTAAATCCCTGACACCCAGCTGTCCCCCGCAAGATATACAAGCGGACTCTCTTCGTTGCACAGTGCATCCAGCGCCTCTGTCTCCAGTCCTGCGCTGATCACTTTCGTATCCGCGCCTTTTCCCTCCAATGCTGTACAGGCATTTAATCCGTAATCCGAACTTGTACCGTATATAAAGTCCACTTCCCCTGTGGCAGTCAGGGCATCCTGTACCTGTCCCACACTTTCATCCAAATTATCGGCGTGCAGTTCCTCTTTCACTTCTCCGCCTGCAGCTTCAAATACTTCCCTGAACCCTTCAATCCTTGGAGTGTCTGAGGAGTCACCTGCTGCGGAAGAGGTAATGATACAGGATTTCCAGCCCTGCTCGATAGCATATTCTGCACACCCTTTTCCTAATGCGTTGTCATTTGGTGCGGAGCATCCCGCAAAATAAGCATTTTCCCGCAGGGTATCTATGATTTCCTGATTAGATGGAACCTTATCATTTAGTACAAAAGGAACCTGCGCATCGGCACACATTTTCGCTACTGTTGGATATAGAGACTCTGCCGGAAGCCAGATAACCAATCCGTCACATCCTGAGGAGATCATATTTTCAACATCCTGAATGATCTTCTCCACAGAGAACTCATCATCCAGTGCCATGGATTCCTGCCCATATGCCTTGATCACACTTTCCGTATTATTGGCCAGCATCCCAAGCGCGTACGGTCCGCTGCCAAAAATGTTATAACCAATGGTTACCTCTGAACTGTTTTCTTCTTTTGATGCTGTTTTTTCATCTTCCTTCGGCGCGGAATCACTACCACACCCAGCACATAAACCCGCTGCCATCACTACGGACAACGCAAATGCTAATACTTTTTTTCTCATGTTTTTTCTCCCCCATCAGAATTTTATCTCATGCCCTTCTGCTGCTGATCTATATATGTTATCTAATATTTTCGTTACCATAAACGCCTGTTCCGGCTTTACCAGAGGCTCTCCGTCATTGATAATAGCATCCAGCCACTGTGCGCATTCAATCTCCTCCTCTTTATCAGAGGAGCCTGAGAAGAATGCAATAGTACCGCCCGGAGACAAAGATTCCTCTGTCAGTTGTCCATGGGATGTCTTGTTGAAAATAAGCTGGTAATCTCCATCCTGGCTCATTCCGCCTATGATTTCTGCACCCGCTTTCGTTCCGCATAAGGTAGTGGATGCCTCTCTGTTCTCCCTCAGGTTGATGGCCCATGCAGATTCAAGGAAAATGACTGCCCCATTTTTCATTTTGATATATCCGAAAGCGGAATCCTCCACTTCAAACTTTTCCGGGTCCCATGCGCCGAACATATTTCCCTCTGTGGCTGCTTTCAAATGTCCAAGCTTTTCAAAAACAGTTCCTGTCACGCTCTCCACATCATAGTTGTCCATCATCCACAGGGTAATATCCAATGCATGAGTGCCGATATCGATCAGCGGACCACCGCCCTGTTTAGACTTGTCAGGAAATACTCCCCAGGTAGGCACTGCCCTCCTTCTGATCGCATGGGCTTTTGCGAAATAGATCTCACCCAAATCCCCTGCCGCACATGCCTTGTGGAGCATCTGCGTATCCTTTCTGAACCGGTTCTGGTAACCTATAGTGAACTTTTTACCGGATTTTTTCCATGCGTCCATCATCTTCTGGGCATCTTCGGTTGTTGCCGCCATAGGTTTCTCACACAAAACATGCTTGCCAGCCTCAAATGCCGCTACTGTCACAGGACAATGGGCCACGTTGGGGGTGCACACATGAACCACGTCAATCTCTTTATCTTTCAGCATTTCTTTATAGTCTGTATAAACCTTCGCATTCGCTGTTCCGAACTCTTCTGCTGCTTTTTTGGCACGCTCCTCAATAATGTCACAGAAAGCGATCATCTCACATCTGTCACTTTGTGATCTCAGAGACGGAAAATGTTTCTGATTGGCAATTCCACCACACCCAATGACTGCAACTTTCAATTTTTTCATTTCTATTTCCTCCTAACTCATTTGTTAAGAGAATTATACCTTCCTATAGTTCAAAATTCTTCTTGTGATTTTATTGCTTGTTGTGATATATTTGATGTAAATAGGAAATCTTAGTCAATATTTCAGAAACACATCAAATTTTTGCATCACATTTTTATTTTTCCATGACAAGGGGGAATTATTTTCATGAAAAAACAGGGGGCTACCATTTATGATGTTGCGAGAGAAGCAGGAGTTTCTGCCGCCACCGCCTCACGGGTCATCAACCATCCTGAACAGGTAACACATAAAACTCAAAAGAAGGTTCTGGCAGCTATAGAAGCACTGGCCTTTGATACGGAAAAAAAGAAGGAAGTCTCTGCCCAGCAGTCTTCCACCGGTTTTCGACGCAAAAAAAATGAGCAACAGCTCTTCATTCTCTCTGTTCCTCATCTCTCTAATGTATTCTTTTTAGATATCATGGACGGCGCGCAGACCGCCGCACAAAAAAACGGACATCACTTATTGATCAATAATACCCCTATCCGCAGCTCGAATTCGGATTTATTTCTTTCACTGCTAAAGTCCCACGGCGCTGCCGGTATTATTACTACCGAAACCATTCCATCCCCTGAACTGGAAAAACTCACATCTCTTTTCCCGGTTGTCCAGTGTAGTGAATATAATGAGGAGATGGACCAGATCTCTTATGTTTCCATCAATGATATGGATACTGCTTATCGGGCCACCAAGTATTTTACTGAAAATGGATACCGCCATATCGGGATGCTCACCACAGAAGCGCCATTCGGCTTCACCATCCGCAGAAACCGTGGCTATCAAAAAGCACTCAGTGAGGCACATGTCCCCTTTTATCCGGGTCTTGTGTCTTGTTTTCCCGACATGGATCTGGAACGCTCCATATACCAGGCGGAAATATATCTGCGAAGCTGTAAACCGGATGCTCTGGTCTGTATCTCTGACATATATGCCGCAGCTGCAGTCAAAGCCGCAGAACGGCTTCATATTCGTGTACCGGAACAGTTGTCCATAATTGGGATTGATGATATCCCCATTGCCACGTCCTCTTCGCCTTCTATCAGCAGTATGCGCCAGCCCCGTTATGAACTGGGCTATACCGCGTTTGAATATCTTCTTGAGGAATACGAGAATCCCTTTACACCAAAGCGCCGCACATTTTTGGAAACGGAATTGATCTTAAGGGAATCCACACTTCCTGTTAAAAACAATATGTGAGCTGAATATACTGTATTTCATTGGCATTCAGCACTGACTCAAAGTTCAAAACAGAATCTGTGACCCGGCACTCCCACATATTTACTTTTGGAATTGATATCTGACGTAGATATTCTACGTCAGTTACCGTCAGGCTGTTAAATTTCCCCAGCCGTATCCATTCATCCAGCGCACTTCCTTCCAACACATTGATTTTTTCAACCCTGACTCTATAAGAACCATTTCTAACATTCTTTATCTGACAGCTGATTTCTTTTTCCTTCAGATCATCAAAATACTGCTCCATCTCCTGGATATTGATCTCATTTTCCGGTATTGTATAGTATTTATAACTAGGCTGTTTATAATTATGCGCAGCAATAAAATAATTATCTTTACCATTGGAAGTCACCAGCGTATTCTCTGTCTTTCCAATCATATATTTTCCCATATGGTTCATGAACTCATATGCAAAACAGGATGGCTTCTTTATTCCGTCTCTTGATAAAAGCCCCACCCCGCCGTTTAATATACCCGTTGTGTCACTATGCTGTGAGAAGATATCTGAGCCAAGCCAATATCCCAGCATATCAGCCTTTCCCATATTGTCCATGATGTTTTTCATAACGTAGGCGCCTTTATAGCAGCTGTCATTCATGGGGTTACGGTTCGATACTGTCATGCTCCATTCTGTAACATGAAGCTCTTTCACATGCATTCCTATGCGTGTTAAGATATCCCGTACAGTCTCGATCTGTTCCCTTAAATAATCCGGATTCTGTGAACGCCTCCGGTCAATTGCCTGTCCTGCATCTCCGGTCTTATAGGGGTAAGAATAGATCGTTATAAAATCAGGATACATCATTCTTTTCTTCCATTGTACCAAAAGGTTTTCAACAATGGGTTCGTCATAAGAGCGGTGAATACTGCCTCCCCCAATCTGAATATTGGGAGACACAGATTTTACAGCTTGATATGCAGTCTCAAACAATTCAAAATAACCCTGAAAATTGTTATCCGTTAATCTTGTATCCTTCCACTGTTCAAATTTCCATTTTTCCACCTCTTCAATTCCATAGCGGTTCGCATAATGTTTCAGAAACGCCCGTAAAAAAGCATCATATTCCTCTGCTGACTGAAACAGGATCTCCCGCTCCTTTGAAACAAGAAACCCATCCAATGATTCCACCAGCATTAGAGGCTTAAATCCCAATTCTATGTATGGATAAATTCCGTTTTGGTGCAGGAAATCAAACACCTTATCCATTGTACCAAAATTATACGATTCCCCGTGCTCCGCTATATTCAAATGGAGGGCTTCCCCATAGATATCCCAGAATCTCACATATTCAAAATGAAGTTTTTCTTTCAGGAAGACTACGTGCTGCTGAGAATCGGACAGGAGCAAATCACTCATGTATCCGATATTGATCAATTTATTCCAGTATTTATTATAAACACTCTGCTCATATGCATCCGCAAATACATACTGGATCTCCTGTTCCGCACCTTCGGGAATTCTATGCTGCTCCTCCTGATTTTTTAAATAAGACCTTGCTTTTTTGGAAATCTGCGCATTTTTCGCCACATCATTCCCTGCCTTCTCATGATCATGTTTTTCTCTTTCCCGAAACTCCATGGGCGTCATGTCATATATTTTCTTAAAAGCCTTATTAAATGCCGTAATGTTGGGAAATCCATTATCCATGGCAATGTGCGTCATTTTTTTATCTGTTCCCCGCACTTCTTCCACTGCGTGATACAGCCGGATATTATTTACATAATCCGTAAAGTTCATTCCCAGACGGTCTTTAATATATTTTGACAGGTATGTGGTTGACAGAAACAATTGGTCTGCCAAATCATTCAAGCTTATCTCATTATGATAGTTGGAATATACATAGTTAACAATTCGGTTCAATCTGTCCTGTTCTGCACTCTTACGGCTGCTGAACCGTTCATCATCCCCATAAACAACACATGAATTCAGTAGGATATCCAGCAGCTCGTAATAAAATGTAGTTAAATGAACCTGTCCGGTCCCTGACTTGGCAAAGTAACAGTTGATCATTTTAGTGAGACTATCTCTGATCTTTTTGTCTGTATCATGCTTCACAGCATTGGAATCGCACATAAAAATTACACGGTTCATATCAATATAAAAATTTAGTATATTAAAATTAATGTGAAGACATATATATAGTACATCCTCTTCAGCCTCAAATGCATGTCTGCGATTTGCATTGACAACAAAATAACTGCCTGTGTCCAATGCAATTTCACCTTCGTCTAAAAATAAAGTACCTTTTCCTTCCAGCAGGAAAAACAATTCTACATTTTGATGAAAATGCATCTGTACTTTTTTATTATCGTAAAATTCAAAATCCATGACAGCATGTTCAGGAACAAAAAAATTCTTCATGTATTATCTCCTCAGGGCGGTCCGACCCCTAATACTTCTTTTTCTAAATTATCGATTACTCAATAGGAACCGCATCATGATCGTTAAACCGATCCCTCAAGTTCTTTTTCGATCAAGTAAATAGCGATTTCAAAAGCAGCTATTCTCCTTTTGGCCAATGTAATTTGAGATTTATATCTATCCGGCTTTTCTTTCGCCTCCAAAGTTTTTACGGTTTCTCTTAATTTGTGCAGTGTTGATTCAATTTGCCGTTTGGCTTCTGTCAGATCTTCTCTTCTATAATCCATATGTTTATCTCCTGACTCCTGTTATCTCAATTTTAAAATAGCAATTTCACTATTACTTTTTACGATAATGACATTCAGGGAATTCAGCGCCTCCAGCTAGTGTTCTTTGTAAGTGAAAACGGCCTCACAAATGAATCTTCAGACACACTCTAGTATATCTGAGGTTCCTAAACCGCAATAGTGATGAATGTCATGATTTTCCCATCCCGTAATCTGAAAGGAGATTGCAAATTTTTTATTACCATTTTAATCACATTATACACCAGGTCGATTTATTGTAAAGTAAAAAGCAAGCCTTTACACTGGCCTGCTTTATCACAATTGCATAGAACTTGTCAACTCCATAAGCCACATAGCTTATTAAAGTACGCCATTCTCTGAATAAATCAGGACATCCTGCTTCACAGGATATCTTCCTTTTGCAGGAATCATATCCATAGCTCTATCCCATATTAAACATTTATGCTCTATATGTATGAATAATTGTTGCATGTGGATGTCTATGCAAATTTCTTTTATTACAGTACATACTCATATAACTTATAATACGTCCATCCAGTATCTTCATAAAACATTTTTAAAGTGTGCAAATAATGAAATCCCAAGCTGGTGTACAGCCTCTCAGCAGGCATATTTCCATTGAGTACATCTAACCTTATTACCTTTTGGTGATTTCTTTTTGCAACTGCAAATGCTTCGTGGACCATCTGTTTCGCATACCCCTTCCCTTTACTTTTAGGATGAACGCCGAGTGCATGAATGACGGTCACTTCCGTGTTAGCCGCTTTCGTCGGCCAATCAAATTCTTGATATCCATCGTTACACTGATGATCCAATACCATTGCCGCAACAATCCTATTCTCCTCTGTTCCGATAAATAAATTGCCCTCCGTAATAGAATCTTTCAGAAACTCAGGCGATGGATAGATGTCTTTTTTCCAGCCGATATCAAATTCCGAATCTTGTGTTTCTTCTATTAATTCATGATAAAAATCTCTAACCATGGGATATTCTGTTATTGTGGCAGTGCGTATATCCATATTACTTCCTCCGCAAATTGTATTTTAAATGTATTATATCACATAGAAACAAAAAACACGCGACAAATAAAAAGGATATATTCCGGCATTGCCCCCCTGAGACTTCCTATTTTATACACTTAAAGGTATCTTTTCGGTTGCTCTTCCACTCATGAATGAGGTCACTTCCCTTGCAGGCGGTAACGCAAGAAAGAATCCCCAGCCAAGTCATCGCTTTATCTGGGGATTCTTTTTGCTCAGAAACAAGTGAATATCATAATAACAAATAAGCACAACAGGATTTTACTAAAGATTTTCTGCCGGCACAAACCAGACATCTATGCCTTTTACTTTCAAAACATAGAACCGCCCGGAAAACCAGAACATCCCCCGGTAACAATCCCATCCGAAAGCCTCTCCTCATCTTAAACGACTGTACAGGAGGTCCGCAGTTATATTCCTGGTAAGTTCACAATGCATATCCCCACTTTTACTGATCCTGGTTTCCGGACAGCCGCCGCAACAGGTATACTTGCAAAAACAGTCAGCGCATTCGGGATAGTTATCCACGCTCATGGATTTGCTATGGCTGTCACAATAGCAGATCTCCTCTTGTTCAAAAAGGAACTGCCCTGTGCTGAATCGGCTTTTTTCTTCTACCTGTGCACAACTGGTTATCAAACCGTCAGGCGAGATGATCATCAGGCTGCCCTGTGCCGCCCCACAAAAAAACAAACGTGGGGATAAATGACTGGTCTCCGGCGTGAGCAGACGAATGCCCAGTTCCTTTGCCCTGCTATAGGCCTCATAAATGCCGCACGTATACGCTTCAGGATCCGGCGGCGTCAGGGTAGTATGACTGCCATGCCCCACTGTCAGCATGGGCGAAACGATCACAGTACACCCCGGAAATTCCCCCGCAAAAAAATCCACAATGCGGTCTATATGTACGAGGGATTGGGCCGTGACCGTGGCACGAAAACAGACCGTGCAATCGGATTTATGTAATTGCTCAGCATTGCGCATGACCCTGTCAAAGGATGCATGCCCATTGGCCCTGGGCCGCTGTTGATTTTGAATATCTTCCGGGCCGTCTATGGATACGGTAACATTGGCAAAATTCTGTATGATAAACTTGCTCAACTCCGGATTTGGATAGTTGACATTGGTTGTCATGGACATACGCGCCACCATACGGTGTTGTCCCGCATAGTCTCTTAAATATTCTACAGCGTAGCGAAACAGCTCCTCATTAAGGGTAGGTTCCCCACCACCGTAAAACGTCACCGGTATTATGGGAAATGTTTCAGACTGCACTTTTTTCTTCACGATGGCTTGCACAATAGAGCGTACCTGATCTTTGCTCATAAGTGGCGCGGGTGCCCGGTCAGTGGAGAGATAGCAGTAACGGCATCCCAGATTACAACCATCCGTTAAATTAATGCAGAAAGTAGGAAAAGCGCTGGGCTTCGGACAAAACATCAACCATTCATCGGCAGAGGCAGGAAGCATACCCAAAAGCCGCTCGTCAAGCGCATCCGGAATTGCCTGCAGGCCAGCCGACAGTTCTTCAGGCAGCAATGCCACACGCTGAGCGGCTGGGATATACACCAATTGATGTGCCCAATCTCGGGTTGAAAGAAAAAAGACCTCAATTTCTCTGGCATTGGGATCTTGTGTAGGCATAGTAAGTTTCCGCGAACAAATACGATTCATCCATCTATCTCCTTCAGTTGTGTAAAGGCATCCCTGTCAATCCGCACATGGAATCGGGTACATAGCCGCAGGACAAAGGCTGTAGGGTGCTGCTCTCTTGACAGTTCATACCGCAGCAGACGCTCCCGTTTTCCTGTCTCCTGGTCATAGAATCCCTCCGGTACCGAGCCCACCATGCGAAAACCGCAGACATCGTTGATCCTTTGAATCGTACGATGGCATTCCGCAGTCTTTGTCACAATGGTCTGGATGCCGGGTTTGATTGAAAAAATCTGATCCAGCAGACAAGCATAGCAGGCAAGTCCCATTCCACGGTCGGAAAAAGCAGGAGCAACGCCTCCCATTATTTCAGCCGTGCTGCCCTGTACACTGACACAGACATATGCTGCCCAGACATCGTTCCCTTGCTCCACCACCAAATGGATAGTGTTGCTTGACTGCTTCCGGGTATATACATAATAAAGATCTGTAAAAATAGAAGGGATGCCCATGCGGGTTGGAATGGTACATAGATTGTGCCACGTTTTGTCCCTTAGGCATTCCAGCAAGAAGTCCACATGACGGTTATTACCGCAGTCATACAGGTGCGCAGCCAAATCAATCATCTGTTTTCACTCTTTTCTTAAAAAGGTCAATCCGGACAGGTTATTTTAGTTAATTAACATGTACAGAACAGGTATTTTTGCCACAAGAGCCGGAAGATGGAATCAGACGCGGATCGATCTCTCCCTTAGCGAAATAGTCTCTGATCTCCTCCTCGGACACATCGATATGCTCTTGTTTTGCCAATGAAACAACATCATCAATCGTTTTTGTTGCCTGCAGTTTTTTCAAAAGTTCTTCATCGCTGAGAATCTGGTCAATAGCTTTATTAATTTTACTCATATAATAATCTCCTTTGTCTGTCCGGATTGAGTGCATTGTGTGGGTACTACTTTTGACTTTTACATTATATAATAGACCACCACTATGCGCATGGGCCAAAACAGCCTATTTCTAAAAACGGATATTCAGAAGATCTGACTTCCCATGGATATTCAGCTTGCTATAGATCTTGTTCAGCGTATTTTTTACGGTAGCAGGGGAAATAACCAGCCTTTCAGCAATTTCCCGCGTAGAAAGCCGTTCTTTGGCAAGCAGGGCAATCTCCCGTTCTCTTGAAGTCAAAGGGGAGTACCCAAAAAGTTCAGCCCGCACCGCTGCAGTACCGGAAACAAACCGCCTGCCCAAGGCGCGTACCCGCTCCAGAGCAGTCTCATCCTTGCATGAAAGTGCAGGGTCCTCCAAAACTCCAGACAGATTCGTGTAATATTCCGCGATGGGCAAATAGACCTCATCGGGAAACGCGTGGGTCAGCGCAAGTTGTACACGCTCTCGCGCCATGACCCGGGAGCCGTCTTCCTCATAACAGGCTGCCTGCTCCAACCAAATATAGAGCATGGGCAGCAGATGGTGCCGGGCTTTGCTTTCCTGAAGAAAGACTTCCGCTGCCCCTGCAAATTCATCCCGTTTATGCCGGCGCAGCCACCTCAAAGCGATGATATAGGCAAAGGGAATGCTGACCGGATAGAGCTGCTGACCGATCGCATCCTTACGGAATAACCACTGGGGAATCTTCTCTTCTATATCCAGCAAAAAATAAACATAGCCCAGACAGACCTCTGCGACGGTCACACAGCGAAACTCTTTCCCCTCAAAAGCATGCCGCTCAATGGCTTTTACCGCGGCAGAGAAACACTCCGCATCTCCTCGCAGCAGTGCCCGCCGGGCAGTTAAGGTCAGAGCGCAAAAATAGATGCTGTCCTGGCCGTGTTCGGCAGCAATAAATTTTGCCTGACTGGAGAAAGTTTTACAACCCTCTTCATCTCCGGAGAGAAGATGTGCCTCTGCGAGCATCACCTCCGGCGCACCAAGTCCTTTTCCGCCTCCAATGACCGCATACCGGGGGACTCCCTCTTTGACCAACCGAATCGTTTTCGCAAGCTCTCCCGATTCCCGCCAGAACATATACACCACGCTGGGAACTCCAAAAGTCCATGAGTCATTTGTCAGATAAAAATCGCTCGGATCATCCAACAATCCATATACTGCAGCATGGTGGCGGCACATACCAGCCACATCGTTAAACGCCTGAAAAGATGCGACCAACTCAAGTGCCGCTTCCACTGATTTCTGCTGGCTGCCCCCCGGAAACTCCCGAAGCTGCATCATCCGGGCGATGGCCGTCCTGGCCAATGTGATTTTTCCATTGAGGCTAGCTTTGATGGCCGAACCAAGCAAAAGCTGCCATTTATCAGCCAACAGCTCTACGGAACACCGAAAAAGCAGGGCATTCAACCGGTCCGTTTTCGTGCGCACCAGCTCAGCAAGCTGCAGACTGTTCAGTGTCACGCCAAGAGCTGCCTCATCATTTCCAGACAGGATAAAAAACAGGACTGCCTCCACGTTTTTCCCCTGTACCGAACAAGCATCACCCGCTCGGTCCCACATCATTTTTCGGAAATCAGCATCCCGCGCCAACATCTTTGCGGATAAGTATTCTTTCAAAAGCCCATGCAATATGTACTCTGCTCCCTCCCGGTGAACAAGCGGATTGCGCCGCACAATGGTCCACAAGGCATCAGGCACTGTTTTTTGTCCTGAAATGCGGGCTGCCTGGGCTTCTGTAAATGTATCCAGCAGTGACAGCCCCAGGAAAAAACACCGCTGGCTGTCATCTAATGCTCCCCAAAAGGACCGTTCCATCAGTTCATCAATCCCCACCTGTTCACTCAGTCTGCCGCTTTCCATATATTGTGAAAGATGGAGCCGCAGAGCAGCCACCCACCCTCCTGTCAATTCATACAGCCGCGCTGCTTCCCTCGCACAGATCCCCACGCCATTCTTTTCAAATAGCTTCCGGATATCTTCTGTTTGAAAGTTGAACACATCCTGAAAGATCTGACCAATATGCGGGTTTGAAACAGTACTGACTTTTTCCGTACATAAGGGCTGTGTCAGGACGACCAAGTGCAGCCTCCTGCAGTGATGCGCTGCCAACGCATCCAGCAAACGGGAGGGCGCCGGAAACTCTGCCAATTGATAGTTATCAACCACCAAAATCGTTTCCTTATCACAGGATAAACCATCCATCAGGAGCGCGATACTGCCCAGGTTGTCCAGCGTAGGAGAAGTGATCTTAGACAAAAAATCACCTGTATATGGATCCGCAAAAGACAGCAGCGTGCAAATTCCGGACCATGCACGTTCCGGCGGCTCCCCGAAACAGGTATACCAATGGCAAACCGTATCTTGCCGGAGCTTATCCAGAAAGCAGGAAACCGCCGTTGTCTTGCCAAAACCCGACCCTGCCGTAATCAACGTCAATGGGTAAGATAATATAGATTTTAGTGCGGTTTTTAAACGAGGAGGAAAGAAAAAAGTATTGGTTGGAATCGTTTTCAATGGTTTTTCGCCTCCTTCACTGCCATATATTATATTAATTGTAACATAATCATCCATTATTTGGAAGAAACCGTTAATGTTAGCGGCTTCCTTTGGATTCAACATGAGGGACAACACTCTTTCCATCGAATAAATCCTTCTCATGGCGCCAGGTGGATCACGAGATTTTTACTCCACAAGAATGTGAAGACTTTTCAACCTTAAAATTCCTCTAAATGTTGCTTTACTGTCTTATTTATAAAATGTTCTATTTCATCAAATGGAAGCAAAAAACGGAGTGCCATCTCTTGATACAAAAATTTTTTTGCTTTTTTCATATATTCTGTCTCAAAATCATCATACCTCCTATCCTCCATTCTTAGGTAAACACTTTTTATTATCTTAACCCATTCCACATCATCATATTTTTTCATAGAAAGCTCATATAGTTCTTTTCGTGCTTTTCCATTAGGTGCTTGAATCGTCTGGATATAAGGCATTCTTTCCATCAGCTCTGTAAGTTCTTCTTTTGTGCTGATTTCACGTATAATACCAACTTTGACATCCTGCTTTTTTACTATTCCACTTTCTGTAATTACATAGATAGTTTCCATGATTCACCTCCGTCATAAGCCTTCATCCTTTTTGCAACTCCTTTCATAGATCATCCGGAATCGCATCAAAATTTTCTTCCGCCACAGTAACATCTGCCATCATATTTCCACTATCATCCGTTTCCAAATGATAATGTTTTCTGACCCTTTTCTCAACCTCTATCATAAAATCAGGGTGCTCCTTCAGATACTCTTTAGATGCTTCTCTGCCTTGTGCCAACTTCATTCCCTCATAGGAATACCACGAACCGCTTTTGTTTATGACATTAATTTCAGTGGCCAAATCCAGTATATCTCCCTCTTTTGATATGCCTGTGCCATACATAATATCAAATTCGGCCTCTTTAAAAGGCGATGCAATTTTATTCTTCACAATCTTTACCCTGGTTCTGTTACCTACACGTTCTCCACCCATCTTGATCTGATCAATTCTTCTTACATCTATTCTGACAGAGGCGTAAAATTTCAATGCACGTCCACCAGTTGTCACTTCCGGATTTCCAAACATAATACCGATTTTTTCACGAAGCTGGTTAATAAATATAACAATGCACTTTGATCTACTTACTACCGGTGTCAATTTTCTTAATGCTTGTGACATCAAACGTGCCTGCAATCCAATATGTGTATCCCCCATTTCCCCATCAATTTCTGCCTTGGGAACTAACGCAGCTACAGAATCTATGATGATAATATCTATCGCATTAGAACGCACCAGTGTCTCTGCAATCTCTAATGCCTGTTCCCCCGTATCGGGCTGCGCAATATACAGCTCATCAATATTTACACCGATATTTTGTGCATACTTTGGATCAAGTGCATGTTCTGCATCAATAAAAGCTGCTATCCCCTCTCTTTTCTGTATTTCTGCTGCCATATGCAGGGATACCGTTGTTTTACCACTTGATTCGGGTCCATATACCTCAACTACTCTGCCTTTCGGTATCCCACCAAGCCCTAATGCAATATCCATACTTAATGCCCCTGTAGGTACTACTTCCACATTCCCCAACGCATTCGGTTCTCCCAAACGCATTACTGCGCCTTTTCCAAAATCCTTTTCGATCTTTAGTATGGCTGCATCTAATGCCTTTTTCTTATTTTCATCCACCATTTGTCCTTCTTTCTGTTATAAAGAGGCAACTGGTTTCCCCTCTCCTACTGCCTCGTCAACCTCATCCATGGTCTTATAATAACTTCGTGCAAAAAAAAATAGCAGCCGAAATGTTGGCTATCGCATTTCGGCTACCACCTATTTAATGTACTGATTTAGTATATCATATAATCTTTCTTTTCGTAATATGTGAGTATTACTAAAAATATGCATTCACATATATACGCATAATTACTAATTATTTGGTACCAAAACAAAGAATTCCCACATCATACGCAGCCAATCTTAGTAGGGAAAATCCTCCTTACCCGACAGAAACGATCCCTATCTGCTTCCTTTTTCATGCCGGAATCTGAGGAATAAGTAATAGCAAATCCCCCGAAGTCGTCAACGGCTTTTGCCGGATGATCACGCTTATTACTGAACTCGGAAATGTTATATGACTCACACACAGAGGTACTGTTATTCCGCAAAAATGCATAAAAATATATTATATACATATGAGCAAAACGACAAAAATAAAATAAAAACTTACAAAAAATAATTTAAAGAGTTAAAATATAGATATAAAAGATATGGAGGTATGATATGAGAAGAATTCAATCAGCGTGTATTATACAGACTATGCATTTTCTTTTGAAGGAGGATTTGGAACATGGATATGCAGTAAGAGCAGTTGAAGAGGAAGTGAAGAAATACAAGGAACATCTGGAAGGAAATCATTCAAAATATAAAATTCTCTCAGAAGAAAAACAGACAGATGGTTCGGTTATTCTTGAGATAAAGAAACAATATAACTCGTCTCCAGTAGGAAATTATTTAGATTAATTTTTTGTTGACAATATCAGAAAAAGTTTGTTAAAATTAAGCAATCAAACAGCGGACAGCGTAGAATTTTGATCTTTCTACGCTGTTTTTTTGTTTGTCATTTTCTGTTTGCTTGTCTCAAATAAAAGGTTCATAAGATCAAATAAAAGTGGAGGTCATGTAAAATAGACAAAAGGTAAAACTGCGTTATCTGAGAAAGTGTATCGTCAATATTCATCAATATTTTTACTATTTTTAGGAGGAATGATTAAAATGGATTACTATATGAAATTACCACGTAATAAAAAAGAATTTGCTATATTTATGGGGATCATCTCTATTATCTCTGTAAATATCATTGCCCCGCTC
Organism: Blautia hominis; assembly: GCA_002270465.1. GTDB lineage: Bacteria > Bacillota > Clostridia > Lachnospirales > Lachnospiraceae > Blautia > Blautia hominis. The sequence goes on along the minus strand of NQOF01000003.1, from coordinate 308,534 downwards.
ATCACCTGTTTTGAAGCAGGGTTTCATCTTTATGTCTGGCAGGATGTACTAACAGTGCTTCCTTTTATCTGGCTGAGTGTGATTGTGATCGTTCTGCTCACGTATATTCCGGCAGAAAAAATGACAGCTTGGATCGTTGCAAAGGGTGACAGCTTCCGTTCTCATATCGTTGTGAATATATTATGTACGGTACTGATGATGTCAGTTTTACTGACCGTAATCGGAACGTGGATCGGGACACGCTCTATTACTTTAGAACCGATACACATGTTTTTCTACAAATGGCCTAGAAATTTTGCCATATCCTTGTTTGTGGAAATGTGTATCGCACAGCCGATTGCAAGATTTGTTCTTTTGCAACTGCATACACGACTTGATGCAAAAAGGGTATTAAATAACGAATATAATGAGATAAACTGAAACAATAGATGATATTAAAATTTCTCAGATAAGCAAGATAGATGTAAGAAACAAGAAAAGGTCAGGAAGAAAACTATGCAGGAAAGGAAAATTTATATATCTGATGTCACATCTGCGGTAGAATTGGTACGATTTTTTAGCTCTACTTCTTATGACGCAGATTTAGACGCAGATAATACAAGAACTGATATTAAGTCCATATTAGGAGTGTTGGCAAACAATGTAGGAAAACATTCGATTTTAAAACTCTATAATGCACCGATAAACGAGGATTTGGAAAACTTTTTAGCAAATTACAGAAGTGAGGTAACCAAATATGCCGTACGAGATTGAAAAAAATTGTATGCATTGTTTATACCAGAAAAAGAAGCGTTGTATATTGGATGAATGTTTTTTAGAAATAGAATTGCGAAATGAAAAGGCGAGGAAAATATCTACTGCCCGCGAAATAATCAAAAGACGTAAAAGAATACGACATTGAGATTTCCTTGCCAATTTAAAGCCCGATTGCTATTATTATCTTTTAGAAGGGCTTGATCGTGAAACTATTGATAGAGCAAGAGGTTGGGCGCTATGGAAAGCACTGATCACCTGTACTGATCCAAACCCAGCAGTAGCCCAAAACGCCCACCATACATTGAAAGAAATTTTATATGAATTTGATAAAACATCTCGGAGGGATAGCATTATGAATACACCAACATTAGAAACAGAACGCTTAATTTTGAGAAAGTTTACGGAAGCAGATATGGAAGCTCTTTTCCTCATTCTTAAAGATGAGGAAGTTAATAAATTTTTGCCCTGGTATCCTATGAAAGATCTTGAGGAAACCAGAAAATTCTATGAGGAAAGATATTCTGTAATATATGAGCAGCCGCAAGCATACGCTTATGCTATTTGCCTTAAAAGTGACAATTTCCCTATCGGCTATATTAAAGTTGATATGGAAGAGCATCACGATTTTGGCTATGGGCTTCGCAAAGAATTTTGGCATAAGGGGATTGTTACAGAAGCGGGAAAAGCTGTTGTGGAGCAAGTAAAAAAAGATGGGCTTCCTTATATCACAGCAACCCATGACAGAAATAATCCAAGAAGCGGAACGGTTATGCAAAAAGTGGGTATGAAATATTGCTACTCGTATGAAGAACAGTGGCAGCCGAAAAATATCCCTGTGATTTTCAGAATGTATCAATTAAATTTTAATGGCGATGAAAATTTTATTTATAAAAAGTATTGGAATATGTATGAAAACCATTTTGTTGAAGAACTTTAATTTTGTTGAAGAACTTTAAATTGGTTTCGTCATATAAATCTCGGTTTGCATAGTATATTAGCTCAAAAACTCTCAAACCGCCTAAGTGATCCAGACGTGGTGATGTGGCTCTCAGCCATACGCCATGCCAGTTTTTCCGGCAACGGGCCGGTTCACTCTGACGGTGGGGGCGAACTTGCCAGCCCCATAAAAGCCCCCGTATAGAGTGACACTTACCAGTCGAAAAAGGATCATGCGGAAATGTGAAGAAACTGATCGTCAGTGTACAGGATGAAACAAAAGAAATACAATACTTTTTATCAATTAAGTCGAACTCTGGGAAAGATGATAAAAATCGAAAGTCCCTTTCCCCATTGTGATTCTGCTTCCAGCTGTAAATTAAGATCATCCGCCATCTTTTTTGTAAGATACAGTCCCATGCCGGTGGCTTTCTTCCCGCCGTCGGTGGAGTCACCGGTAAAACCCTTCTGAAAGATATAGGGCAGATCATAACTCTTGACCCCCATACCGTTATCGGCAATGATCAGAATATCTGCCGCCGTGGATTGCTGCAGGGATACGGTGAGCCGAGGATCATCACCGCTGTATTTTATGGCGTTGCTGATGATTTGTCCCAACATGAATTGAAGACCTCGCCGGTCTGTATAAACGGTTTCCGATTGCAGGAGGTTTTCAACAAGAAACTGCTTTTCTTCCAGGAGAGGCGCATAATCATCCATGATTTCTTCTAATACGCTTTGAAGATGAACCGCCTCAAACCGGTAATCTTTTGTACTGCTCCCTAACCGGGCATAGTAGAGTATTTGGGTAATGTCCTCCTGAAACTGGCTTCGCACATATTCTAATTTGGCTTGCAAAGAAGGAGAAAGCTCATCGGCCCGATTATCCAAGATCATGGTGAGCAGAGATAGCGGTGTCTTGGTTTCATGTGCCCATCCCTCCACATATTCCTCATAATCTCGAAGAGATTCCTCCATCTTCTGAATCCTTCTCTGCTTTTCCTGCAAGATAGAAACCAGCAGATAAAGCTGTTCCCGTTCTTGCTGGCTCACTGCCCCCAGAAGCTTCTCCGTATTCACCACGTCCGGCTCCGTAAGAAAAGCCCGAAAGAATGCCTGTTTGTGCTGCTCTTTGAAGTAAAAAACCATCACGGTTGCTGAAAAAAGTACAAGGCTTGTAAGCAAAATGAGCCCGATCAGAAATTGAAATGCCCGCGCATCGCAAAGCCAGAGGAGCAATGTGGAAAAGACATCTATTATCAGCAGCAAAAGAAGCCACGGGGCATATCGTTTTAAGATTTTCCAGAACTGTCTCATGGTGTGCCCTCCGTTTCCAGCCGGTAGCCCAACCCACGGACAGCCACCACTTTCTGCTTCATGTCTAAATTCGCCATGGTCTTTTTAAGACGCGTCAAATTAACCTGGAGTGCGTTTTCGTCAATGAACTCCGTGGTATCCCAGAGCGCCCTGCATAGCTGCTCAGAAGTCACCAAATTGTTTCCTCCCGCAAGCAATGCTTCCATAAGCTTTCCTTGATTCTTGGGAAGTACCACGGAAGTGTTGTTTATATATAAAGTATAAGTCCCACGATCCAGCAGGAACCCCTGCCCTTCCAAAAGATTGGAGCGGCCTTCGTATCGTTTCAGTATATTGGCGATTCTGGCCAGGAGCCGCTCTTTACGGCAGGGCTTTGTCAGATATTCGTCCGCCCCAAGCCGGAGGGCATGTAATTCGTCGGCCATCTGGTCTCTGGAAGTCAAAACAAGAACAGGAATGGGGGTTTTCTGCTTGAGATTCCGGCAAATCTGAAAACCACTGATTTCAGGCAGATTGAGATCCAGGATCACAAGATCAGGAGTGATAGCTGTCAACTGCTCTTCGGCATTTTCAAATGCAGTTATTTCCAAAACGGAGTATCCTGCCTTCTCCAGCATACTGCAAAGTTCTTCACGCATATAGACTTCATCTTCTACAACTGCAATTCTCTTCATGACAGCCCTCCTTGGTCACTCTTCTCTCTGCGGCTGCATCAGCGTCAGCAAGTACCGGTCGCTGGAACGCTTAATAACGGTCATGTATATATATTCTACCACACACAGCAGAAAAATCATAGCGGCAGACACCACAAGCATTTCCCTTTGTGTTCCCTGTAACAGGGAGGAAAGCAATCCCGTAAACAATGCCTTGACCCCAAAGATACTGCTGATCGCCGCCACAAAGACGGGCAGCCCTACAAACCAGCCGATCTGTTTCCGGGCAGATAAACAAATATCCTTATAAGTAGCACCAAGATGTACCAGCGTCTGATATCTGCGGCCTGTCTGCTGTTGATTCATCAGGAACTGAACACCCATGATGGTATTGGCAACCACCAGAAAGATGATGGCCAAATAGATGGTAATATAACTGGCTGCTACCACATAGAATAACTGCCGCCCTATATTTTGCAGATAGCTTTCATATACAATTCCCATATCCTGAAGGCCAATTCCATCCAGTCGGGCGTTCATGTCAGATATTGCGTTCATCAGACTGCCGCCCCTGGTAGCGTCCCGGCTCATAATGCCGTTGATATAGACCTCATAGTCTCCATTTGTATATTGCAAAAACTGCTCGTCAGGCAAGATCAGAGCAAAAGACAAGGTGATAGAACGGTCTGTCACCAAATCAACAGACTGGATATCCCCGGTCAGATACACAGGATTTCCGTCCAGTATGGTCTCCGGATGGCTGGATATGATCTTATTGAGCATGGCCATTCTGGACACATTCGTGAATTCAGTATCCTGATAGACGGCAGCCTCATTCTCCGCCAGTGTCAGTGCAGGCTTACCGGCGGCCTTCAGCAAATCGTTATAATCTGACAAACAGATAAGCTCTGGATAGTCGTCATAGCTCAGATTGTTCAGAAGAATATCCCGGTCCTCCGACTGTGTAAGGTTACGCAGGGACTCCATAACAGAATCCATCTGAAACACATTGTCATAATCCTTTGTAGTTTGGACGTATCCTATCCGCATATCAAAAAGCTGGGAGAATTGACTTTCAAGATCATTTTCCTTTAGTACGGTTTGTAAATGAGGAAGGGCATCCTGTGGCTCTTCCGTGTTATCCTCTTGAAAAGTATAATCCAACACATGATCCCCCCCTTGCTGATTGGCGCTTGCAATTGAGATGCCGGCGCCAAAGCAGCACAGCGCTGCCAAGATCAGCAGAGAACTGATGGCCATGGCGGTAGACTGGTGAATGACATTTTCCTGGATCTGACGGAATGAAAATACATGAAGCTTTCGATTTGCTTTTCCCGCTTTCACCAGTAAAGCGATCACTGCCCGCATCCCGTAGAACAGAAGAATGGTTCCCAACAGACCCAGGAGCATGGTGAGGAGCATCATATCTGCTGCGTACCAAGCTATCCCCTGAATGGCCATGGTATAGGCGGCTGCCAGCATTATGACACCTAAGACTGTGCAAATCCCATAGACAAATGCCCGTTTTTGCTTTTTTTCATTCCCGGAGGAATGAGCCAAAAGAGTGCCAATCTCCTGACGGCTGATCTTACCGCTGAGGATCAAAAACGCTGTCAGCTTAATGGCCAGAAATCCCGCAACGGTAAAGCAAACAGCAGACAGAGAAAATGTGAACTGATGTCCGATGATCCCCATACCAACAAGTTTGGCAGTCACAAGACTGATGAGTTCAGAAAGCAGCACCGCAACCGGAAGTCCAATGACCAGAGCCAAGATACTGCTCAAAAGATCCTCCGCAAGAAGCATGATAAAGAGCTTGCTTCTGCGCATCCCCATCATCAGATAGACGCCAAACTCTTTTCTGCGGCGTTCCAGCTGATATTTACAGGCAAAATAGCTCAGAAAAAAAAGGATTCCCAATGTCATCACATAGAAAACAGGAATCATCAGCAGCAGCCGGCTTACCGCATCACTCTCCATTTTCGCAAGAAATATCATCACATCCTGCTTGGAGAGGGAGAGGATTATATAAAAAGCCACAATGGAAATGACCAAAGAGCTGAAAAACAGCCCGTTTTCTTTGCGGTTGCGTCTGCTATTCCTAAGTATCAGATTAGAGAACATTGCAGCTACCTCCTCCCAACTGAGCCATGACTTTTAGGATACGCTGGTAGAAATCCTGCTGGCTTTCGTCGCCACGGCGAAGTTCATGAAAGATAACTCCATCTTGGATGAACAAGATTCGTTTGCAAAAGCTGGCTGCGTTGGAATCATGGGTCACCATCAAAATAGTGGCCTGTTCGTCCTGATTCAGACCGGAGAGTTTCTCCATAATATTCTTCGCATTTTTACTGTCCAATGCGCCTGTAGGTTCATCCGCAAGAATCAGTTTAGGGTGAAGGATCATAGCCCTGGCTGCTGCCACACGCTGACACTGGCCGCCGGACATCTGCATAGGAAATTTATCCAGTACATCCGTAATTTCCAGATATTCTGCCAGTTGCTTCAGACGCAGATGACTCTCTTTCTCTGTTACATTGTGGAGCGAAGTAGGCAGCAAAATATTCTCCCGGCCGGTGAGATTGTCCAGCAGTTCAAAATTCTGAAACAGGTAACCCACGGTTTTCCCCCGGTATTCCGCCAGTGCCCTGCCATTCATGGACTGCAAATCCCTGCCATCCATCACGATACTGCCGCCGGTGGGTTTGATCACCGTTGCAATGCAGTTAAGCAGCGTGGACTTTCCGGAGCCACTGCTTCCCATGATCCCCAGAAATTCTCCGGGCATCGCCTGAAAGGTGATGCCATCCAGCGCCTTGGTTTGGTTGGGCACAATACCATATATTTTTGTTAGATTTTCGATATTCAAAATCGGTTCCATGAGATACCTCCTGTATTTTTCTGGCAGTGTCCATTTTATATCTCTAAAGTCGGCTCAGCCTCAAGGCTGTTTTACACTACCATTTTCTGCTCAAATGATAGCACAGCTTGATGAAAAAATACACTTACAGTTACTGTAATAATGTGTTCTGAAAACTAAGCCTGATGCACCAGCTAATATAAAAAGGAAAAAATCTCAAAATTTATTAAGATAATATAATAAAATCCTTCCAAAATCTGTTATCGGATGGTAGGCTCTCCATTTTATGGCGTTCGTTTTCGTGGGTGTGATGGTCGGTGTCTTTGTGGTCTTCATATCAAAACGCCTTGTTTTGGTGTATAATCAGTTAAAAAAGAGGATTTTCAACCACTAACGTGTATTGAAGATCCTCTTTGCTATTCAGACTGTATTTTCACAGTCTCTTTTTATCTTTGTATTACCTTGCTTGATTTCTGTTTCTTTTTCTACCGCATCGTATAACTGCCGCAAAGCTCAATAGAGATATACAGATGCCTGCTGCCGGGAGAAACAGGTTTGTCCTGTCTCCAGTTTTTACAGGATTGGATTTAGAAGCTGTACCGTTTGTTTTACCGGATGACGTCTGTTGGTTGTTGCTACTGCTTACCTGCTTTTTCCCCTTTTCTGTATTATTCTGATCATTATCGGCCTTATTATCTTTTTCTGTATTGTCCTGATCATTATCCGGCTTATTATCCTTTTCTGTATCATTTGGGTTATTATCAGGCTCCTGTACCGGGGTATTACTGTCTTTTTCTTCTACAGTCACTTTGAATTCGGAAGGCTCCAGAGCAATCGTTCCATTGCTGCCTGCTAATTCTTCCGGATTAACCGAAAAATCTATGGAATCTCCTGCCTTTACATCCTGTGAAACCTCAAATGTCATATCCAGTAAGCTCCCTTCGCCGGAGATTGTCCCAGAAGACGCAAATGCCACTACAATCTCTCCCTCTGTTTTATTTCCTGTGAGACAGTCATTAATTTCACACAGGGCGCCTGGCAGCGCATCCCCGGCACTGTTTTCGATTAATACAGCCTTGCTACTGTCGTACTGAATCCGCAGTTTTCCGTTGGTCACATCCTGTCCGCCTGTAATACGGCAGGCAACCTCTATCTGGCCGCTGCCTTCCTGGACTCTGTCTGCCTCTATTGTGATTTCTGTCCCTTCTGCCGCCAGAACCGGTATGGATTGCAGAAGCATAGATAAACTTACACATAAAATCGCTGCCAGTTTCTTTCTCTTACTCATATGATTACCTGCCTTTTTGATGTTGTTTCCGGAGTCCGGACACTACAGTGTAACACCCTGCGGTGTCCGGAACGCGGATTAAAAGGTATTAATTTTTTCTGCTGCCATCTGCAGGATTACCGATGCATCTGTAGTATCACTCTGTCCATCTCTGTTCACATCCCCTGCCTGAACCTGTTCATCGGTTAGGGAAATCAATTCTGCATTATATTGAAGCATCATTGCACTGTCCGCAGTCTCTACTTTACCGTTTAAATCTATATCACCTAAAACTCTGACCTCCATACATTCATTAAGCAGAAGCTCAAGTACACGTTCAATTTCGCTCTGAACAGCGTTGTCATCCCCAAATACACTCCACGCAGAGTCGTAAGCTCCCTGCAGTCCTTCCAGTGATGCGGAAAGATATCTGTCTGGCTGGTCAAGCATACCTTTCGCATTTGCCAGAACTGTCTCCAACTCAGACTTGTTTCCTCTTAACTGTATAGCTATAAGTGCATTTGACAGATCATTATATACCCGATCAATTTCTTCTGGGTCTGCCTTTTGTTCTTCTACTACTTTTACCGCTGCATCAACCGCCTCCTGAAGGTTCTGTATAGAGTCAGGTGTAAAATTCTCAGGTTTATCGAGAATAGCATTTGCCTGACCGATCAAAGTCCCCAGACGTCCAAAATCTTTCCTCAACATCTCGGTCACTGCAGTGATCAAGTCATTTGTGGCAAGATTGACAGCTTCCTGCCCTTCCTCTATATCATCATATTTTGTATCCAGAATATCCTTTGCCGCCTCAAGTTTATCCTGTACATTCTGAATACTCTCTGATGTATAATTGTTTATTATATCCTCATCGGCGAGAACTGCTTCCGCACTGGAAATGGCTATACGAAGGCCAGATCTCTGTACACCGGCTTCCAGATTGGTACAAGCTGTCACCAGTCCAATAAATGCCTCATCCACCTGGTTCTGACAAGCGTTTTCGTCCTCCAGAATTGCTCTAGCTGCCTCCAGCGCAATTTCTACCTGATTCCAGCTTTCCTCTGTAAACTCCTGACTTCCTTCTCTTAAATTGTCTGCCATTTCCACAGCAAGCCTAAGGCTGGTTTTCTGAATTTGTATCTGAATCAGATTATCTGCTGCTTTCTGAAGATTTATCAGCGCATTGGAAACTGCCGATTCATCTGCTACCTCACTTTCCAGTACATCTTTTGCCACTGTTAGAGCTTCCGTAAATGCATTCCAGCTATTATCTGTGTAGTTTCCCTGTACCTTATCTTTATTATCATCATATAATTGCTGCAATGCAGTCTTATCCACCGGAACCGGAAGGTCCGGATTCTCTAATACTGTAAGGATAAACTCTGTAGTTTTCTCGTTCCCGTCAGCATTATTGACTGTAAGCGTTACAGCATATGTGCCAGCCTGAAGTCCCTCTTCTATATGGATCTGCTGTGTTTCTTCGTTCCATGTGATTTTTCCATCACCATTTTCACAGGAAAGTAATACTGTAAACGGACCTTTGCCTTTTAATGAGAAACTATCTGAATCCGCTGCGTTATAACCTTCTTTCACTGTCATGCCTTCAGGACCTTCCACATCTACCGCAGTAGGAAGGTTCAGCTGAATTGCTGGCGCCATGTCAGGAGAGGCCTTTTCAAATTCCTCAGCACCTTCCCGGCTTACAAAATAGATTTCTGCTCCCAGTGTTTCACATACTGCAAGAGTAAGGTAATCTTTCCCTGATTCTATGGCGTCAGTCACAAAATCGGTGATATCTGTTTTTACTTTTGTACCGTTTATAGCCTGGTCATTAGCAGACGGCTTATCTTTATATGCCGTCCCCAGTTTGAACTTCTCAGATACTTTCGTATTGTCTTCCTGAGCTGAAAATATTGGTTTGTTCGTCCATGTTATTGTATTTTCATTCCACTCAGACTCCCCCACAACCGCAACGCGCAGATTACTATCCACATCACCATATTTACTATCACGCTTATTGAGATAGGTCAGCACCAATTCCGCCTTATCATACAATCCTTTTTGTTCCTTCATATCAGAAAGGTCAAATTTGAAATAAATCATTTTTCCGTCTGTACCATCATTAGTGCTGGTGTTCGTGAACTGTTCTCCCATCAACCCCTGATTCTTTATCAGAACTGTAGTAAGGTACCTGGTATTTCCAAAATTCTGATTTTTTTCACCTTTCCAGGTCTGCATATGAGCATCTTCAGACACCATAAAACTCTGCGCGCTGTTCAGCGGAGAGTCCACTTCAATATGTACCGTGCGCCGAACCGGCTGTTCTGTATGGTCTGATACTGTAAAGGTAACCTCGTAAGCCTTTCCTATTTCGTCCTCTGAAGGAGTCCATGTAAATTTCCCTGTAGCAGGATCAAAGGATGCACCTTCCATTGCACTTACATCTGCGTCCTCCATGGTAACGGTGTCATTGCTGTCCGGGTCTTCTGCCTGCAGATAAAAAATCAGCGGATTTCCTGCATATGCCTGTATTTTTTCTCCCGGAGATGTAATGACCGGCAGCTGATTATCCTTCACCGGCTCTCCATTGGCTGTAAATACGAAATGGTCGACTGCTTCTTTACCTTCTCCCAATCTCAAATCCACCTGACTTGTATACTCTACCAGTTTCCCTCCAAGATACAAGTCCTCAATGGTGACATTTTGGATCTTTCTAAATCCCACCGGAGTCTTTGCATCTTTAAACCAGCAATTCTTTAATGTAACAGATTCCGGGTAAAATTCATTCAAATCGTTTCCATTTGGGAACAGTGCGCTGTTTCCGGTATTTGCTGTAAAAGAACAGTTGTTGAATGTCAAGCTTTGATAATCCGGATGGCATCCATTTGTACCATTTTGTATACTGAACGCTCCGCCTCCCCCGTTTGGACTCCAGCCTGTAACATGCAGCGTATTTACATTGTTAAAGGTATAGTCCTTCATCTGATAGCTGCCTCCTTCGCCCTTCCATTTTGTATTATGACCAAGGCGCACAGCATTAGCAAAGGTGCTCCACCCCAGTGTGTTATTCACTGTAAAACCTTCGGAATCATCTGTATCCCACTGCAGTCTGTCTTTGTTATAAACACCTGCTGCTGCTGCGATATTTTTATCTTCCTCACTCAGGTCATCAAGGTTTTGCCCTGTAAGTTTACTAAACGGAAATCCATCACTGGGATTATAATGGCCGGCTGCAAAAGTATCATCATTACCCATTGTTATGGCGCCGTTCACAGTAACATTTTTCCCGCTAGTCAAATCAAGACCGTCTACCCAGGAATGCTGGAACGGAGACAACCCCTTGATATTATTGTATACAATATTTTCAACGGTATGGCATTCCCAGTTCCACTGTTTCACATCGCGCACATAAGTATCATTAAATGTTATATTCTGTGAACGGACCAGCATACATCCGCCCTGATGCGGCGACTTGTTGGCATCCGCTCTGTCCGTAGTTTTTGAATATGTTCCCTGGCCGTCAAAAATTCCCCGTCCGGATACCGTAATATTTGATGAATCCCATATACCAATAGCCGGTTCCATAGCTTCCTGGCATTCCTGCATGCGGTTTACCATCAGAGCGTCTTCATCTACATAAATATTCAGTGCTCCATCTGTTCCATTACCATCCCAATCTTTAATAGAAAGGCCAGACCAGACATATGTACCTGCCGGAAAATATATTGTATTCAATGTGCTACTTGATCTTACTTCCTCAAGGGCTGCCTGAAACGCCTCAGATACATCATAGGTCAGTCTGGCACGTTTATTGGGAAATTTAACTTCTTTTGCCCAATAGTCCTCGAATTTACCTTCTCCATACTCCCATGTGTATTCTGTATTGTTATTCATAGAAGTATCTGTAACCTCACCGGCATCTCTACATGTGTCTCCTACCTTATCTTTGATTGGGTGTTTTTTAAGATACTGTTCGGAAAAGGTCTTAAAGTTCAGCACATTAGCACCGTTTACATCCGGTGCATCTGTCTCTGTAGGGTCATTGATGATTGCAAGCTGAGGTTTTCCATCCAGGTTATTCTCAGTGCCATTAATATTTACAATACAGTATCTCAGTTCCTCTGCCATTTTAAATGTAAGAGTTTTCCCATCCTCACTGATCTGAAAATCTTCCTGAGTATAATACCTCTCCGGATATATAGTTACACTGTCAATTGTCGTTCCGTCATTCACTGTCACCTGAAACGTTGGCTGTGCATCGTCTGAGGAAAATCTGGCTACATCCATATGATAATATTTCCCGGGATTCTCCTGCTTTTGATACTTATATACAGAAATGGGAGTCCCGTTTGCTGTAAGGCTGTATTTCGTCGACTCCTGATATTGTGCTGATCGAAACACATTTTCATCTGCCACTAAATTTGATTCGTCCTCCGGTGTTGCTGGATCATCCCCTGACTTTCCATAATCATGGACACTTCTGTCCTCCACAGAAGGGATCTCTGCCGTGTCTTCTGCTGCCATTACGGATACCGGCAAAGATGTTGCTGCCATAGTAACTGCCATCGTGAAAGCTAATCCGCTGCGCTTTAGGATTCTGCTTATCTTTCCTTTTTTCATGAAAATTGTCCTCCTTGATTAAATAATACTGTAACTGTTCAGTACCCTCACAGTTACAGGCAAAAATCTATGCAGAATCGCCTTTGGCGATGGGATTTTTGCTTGGCTGCGGAATGCTTCCTTACGGTCAGCGCAGTGAATGCGCAGACCTACTGAATAGTTACATGATACTTTAAGTGCTGTAGTCATATTGTCCTGTCTGCTGCTACCAGCCTCTCAGAACTGAAATATTATAGTGCGTCGTCACATCCCCTTTCTCTCTCGCTGCCTTTCTCCATTCCCGGGGCAGCATACCAACTATCTTCTTAAAGTTCCGTATAAATACTCCGGATGTACTGTATCCCGTCATTCTGGATATATCCTCCATCCGGTACTCTGTCTTTACCAAAAATTCACACGCCTTTTCAATACGAACAAGATTTACATACTCCGCTGGAGATGTATTCATGTACTCTGAAAATTTTCTCCGGAAATGTGTCTCACTCATTCTGCTTACAGCTGCCAGATGTTCCACTCGTATTTCATTTTGATAGTTATTCTCTATGTAATTAAGGCTCTGCAGAATTCCATTTAACTTCCCGTCTGATGTATATTCTACATCCGTTATCTGCACATCCGCATTGAGACGTACAATGTTCAGAAGCAATACCAACAGTTCCCCCTGGACTACCTCCTGATAAAATTCTTTTTTATCCCGCATCTCTTCCAGGAGAGATTTTACACTTTTGTATATCTCCGGATGTTCCTCTTTTGACATAATAATTATCTGGCTATGAAGCCGCTGCAGCATGCTGCCGGCCAGAAACGGCTTATCCCTATAAGTCTCTCTGATGAAACGTTCCGTATCAATAAACAAGTATTCCCACTTCTCTATTCCACCTTTTCTGCCTTTTGTATGATGGGGAAAATTCCTGGGTATGATTGTGACCGTTCCGTCCCCGTACTCCTCCTCCTTATTTCCAAAATACATGGTTCCATTCCCATAGTGACAGTAACCTATTTCCATATAATTGTGAAAATGCATGGGATCTCCGCCGTATCTAGTCTCCCATCGTTCACCCAGAAGCGCTATAAGAGGAAGTTTCTGGGGTATTTCATAATAGCGGAATTCAACCTTTTCTTTTTCCCTTTCTGCGGTATTCACTGTTTTGATCCCCTCCTCTATTTTATCATTTTCAACCATTTTAGCAGAAAATGAACATTTCTTTTATGTGATAATCATAACCGTTTTTTCCCTGTAAATTTAAGAGAAAAAAATGCAACACAGCAGGAATTTTCCACACAAAAACAGCATGGCAGTTTTCAAATCTCTGCCATGCTGTTTTTGTTTTTACCCATTATTTATGATATTTGCTGTTGACGTCTCTTCCTGCTTTTTGGGAATCCGGATCGTCACCTCCGTCCCAATACCGGAAGCACTTTTTACGTCAATTTTTATATCCTCCTCGTAATAGAGGGAGAGGCGTCTCTGGATATTATACAGCCCGTAGTGGCTGCTCTCATGCACCTCCTTTATATCTCCCTCTTCTTTTATACCGCTGTCTTGTCTTACACCTGCACCGTCATCTATGACCTGGAGGATGATCCTGTCCTCTTCTGAGAACGCCCTCACTGTTATGGTTCCCTTTCCGTCCTCCTTCTCCTCTATACCGTGGACTACAGCATTTTCTATGATGGGCTGCAGCGTTATTTTGGGGATCATATAGGAGAACAAGCTTTCATCTGCTTCCATGATAAAACGTATCTTGTCCTTTTTCCGAAGCCGCTGTATTTCCATATAGGCGCTGCACATTTCAATTTCCCGTTTTATAGGCACAATATCCTGCCCCCTGCTGAGAACCATGCGGTAAAATCGGGAAACTGCCAGCAGAGCTGTCTGGATATTCCCCATCTCATTTTTCCTTGCCATCCAACTGATCATATCCAGTGTGTTGTACAAAAAATGGGGATTGATCTGGGACTGCAATGCCTGGAGCTGGGCGTTAGCTTTCTCCTTACCCAGCACATACTGCTGTCTCAAAAGTTCCTCTATTTTGTCAACCATTTTGTTATATCTTGTGACCAGGCGTCCAACCTCATCTCGGTATTCCGGGATATCCAACTTCTCAAGCCTGCCCTGATCCACGGTCTCCATTCCCTTATCCAGCATTTTGATCCTTCTTAAAATGTGTCTGGATACACGAATCATGAGACACGCTGCAAGAGCACAAATGCCAAGGAACCAGAGGAACATTTCCTTCACGATCCGGACCGTATCTGCCGAGAATTCTTCTGCCAAAGCTGCGGATACCAGGCTCAAATTTTCATCCTCCATCTCCTTTTCGCATACCAGATACTCCTCTTCTCCCAGCATCATCTCCTCAAAAGTTTCCTGCAGTCCGCCCTCCGGTAAATCCTTCATTTCCCCTGGAATCTTCCCACTGGAAACGAGCACATATCCTCTCTCATCCTGCAAATACAACACCTGATTTCTCATAGAACTGATCAGTGCCTGCTGAACGCACCGGACAGGGATCATTACCGCAGTGGCACCGATCATCTCACTGTATTTCTCCTCATTCCACACAGCCCTGTAAACAGCTAAGTATTCCTCTGTCTGCCCATACCTGTTCTTCTCTTTGACCACCCGCCACAGAGCCCTGCCATTGTTCTCCAGAAGGCATTCCTTCAGGCTGGTATCCTTCAGCCTGAGCATGGACCGGAAACAAGTATTGGAGCTGTCCGCAATGATAAATGTATCATTAATATAGTAGAGAACCGTTATATCCTCAGAGCTCATCTCCACCTCATAGGTATAGTCAGAAATCTCCTCAAAAGCTTGCAGCTCCTCAATCTGAGTCAGATTCTGTCCGGGCTGCAGCATTTCCCTTACCTTATCATATACCGTGACCATTGTGGACACCCTGTAAACCCGCCGCAGCATGTCATCAATAGACTGGGCCGTCTGCTCAAATCCCTTGTTCAGCATATACGTCTGCATTTCCTGGGAATTGCGTGCTATTCTGAAAACAGCAATTCCAAACAAAAGGGTTATGGGCAGGATACCTGCTGTCAGAAACAAC
This sequence comes from Blautia hominis, assembly GCA_002270465.1. Lineage (GTDB taxonomy): Bacteria > Bacillota > Clostridia > Lachnospirales > Lachnospiraceae > Blautia > Blautia hominis. The sequence continues at coordinate 293,063 of NQOF01000003.1, read as the reverse complement.
AGTGCCATTTTCTTTCCAAGCTCCAGATTCAGATAATGCTCCCTCAGCCTCCCGTTTTTTGGCTTATTACTGTGTGCCATCCGCTTGCCCCTCTTTCTTCCGGTATGAAGAAGGCGTCATCTTTACATTTTCCTTGAATACTTTCGCAAAATAATTACCTGTGGAATACCCACACTGTGCCGCTATCTCATCAATGGTGCAGTAACTGTTTTTCAGCAGATCCTTTGCCCGTTCCATGCGCATATCGCTGATGTATTGTTTTATAGTTACGTTCAGTTCCTTTTTAAACAGAATATTAAGATACGTCAGGGAGAGCCTGAATTCATCTGATATGGCCTGTCCGCACAACTCAGTATCGGAGAGATGCACCCCACAGTATCTGCAGATGTCATTGATCAGTCTGGAATACTTATTATTCCTAGTCAGGTATTCCTCAAGTGCAATGACTGTCGCCAAAAACAATTCCCTGAGGCTGAAGATATTTTCCGTGTCATCCATCCGAGTAAATATCTCCTCCCTGTCTCTGTACCGTCCCTGCAAGATCTCAAACACCTCAGGATGCTCATTCAATATCAGGTATGCAAATGATTTCGTAAGGGAAATGATCTGATCCTTCCTGCATGATTTCCTGTCAGTCAGTTCCTCTGTCAATTTCAAAAACCAGACCCTCAGCTGAAACGGTTCATTCCTGTAAACATCCAAGAACTCCTGGTAAATCCCCGGTCCCATGGTTTCTCCTGCCGGCAATTCCTCCATCTCAAAGTAATTTTTATCTTTCTGAAAATAAGACTGCTCCCAAGCAGCCGCCGCCATGCGCCCGCTGTTATAAATATTATAGATGCTGTCCACACAGTAACCTGCCGCAATCAGATAATCTGTCTTAAATGCCGCATACCGTCTGCAGCAATGCCCCATCTCTTCGGACTGGTTCTGTCTGCATGCCAGGATAATGGGAAATCTCTTTTTCTCCGGTTCCCCGGTTATAATGCAAAAACCCAGCTCCTGAAAATAGGCCTCTGTCTCCTCCATGCACACCTCAATCTCCCGGTCCGCTCTCCTGTACTCCGCAAAACAGCAGATATACACCATATCCTCCCCCACCGAAAATCCGATATCCCGGCAGGCATCCAAAAGTTTCCGATGATCTTCCTCTTTGCTAAGAAGAAGATGTACGAGACGTTTTTTCCTGTATGACAGATTATCCTTGGCAATCTCGCTATGCTTCCGACTCTGCCTCACTTCCCGGACCGCCTTATCCACAGCCTTCATCACTTCCTCTATACGAATAGGCTTTTCGATAAAAGCCACTGCTGAAAGTTCAATGGCACTTTTTAGGTAATCAGTCTGCATATATCCGGTAATAAAAATGATACGGCATTCAGGGACCTGCTTCCTGAATTCACTGGTAAACGCAATTCCGTCTTTCTGGGGCATACGGATATCTGTGAGGACGATTTCCGGCTGATACCATTTTGCCAGCTTAAGGGCATCTCTGCCATTGGCTGCCTGCATGACTTCATCAATCCCATACAAATCCCAGTCAATATCCTCCGCAAGCCCTTCTCTTGTATATTCATCATCATCCACGATCAGCAGCTTCATTGTCTCTCTCCTCCCAATACATATCCAATTGTCTCTGCAGTTCATCCAGATACTTCTGCAGCCCCGCCTCATATAGCTTCCGGACCGCATTCCCATAATCCTCCTCCGGCTCCTCCGTCACCCCGCAGCAGAGGGGAAGCAAATATGTTTTATTTACTGCATCCAGCTCCCTCTTCACCTTCTGTATAGAAGAAAGGTCTGGTGAAAAACCATCCAATGGTGTAACTTCCGCCTCAGAAACCCTATCATCCTGCTTCTTTACTTCCCGCTCATAGACCTCCTGCCATTGGGCATTGACACTCGAACTTTTCCGTGCCATCTGAAAATCTGCGCCTCCTGTCAGATAACTGAATTTATTATCGGGCGCAACTTGTTCATATGTCACATACTCTCCGTCCAGATCATAGTTCTCACCAGGGACCCCGTAATTCAGCAGGTCGTGATACCTCTGGTCTGTATGAAGCTTTTCCAGAAGCCTGACCGCTGTCTCAGGATTCTTTGACTTACTGGAAATAGAAATACAGGAAACCTCTCGCCCTCTGTTTTTTCTCCAGACAACTTCCTGGTTAATGCTGTAATCAAAAAAATCATAGGTCCATTTTGGATTTTTCTCATATAGCGCAGGAATATAATTGCTGTTTACCGCCCAAACAGGCGTATTGGTCTCACAGGGCTTCTTGTCGCTGAGCATCAGCTCAAGTCCGGCTGTCCCCTCATTATCACTGGAAGCCAGAATACTGGGATTCAAAATGCCGTCCTGATACCATTTTCGCACAACGGACAAAATTTCCTGAAACTCCTCTGTCTCGAATCGGCTGAGTATCTTCCGTGGATTCTCGGCACTCACAACTGCGTAGGGAATGGATGTAATAGATTCCAACTCGGGATAATCGGGAGAACACAGCATATACCACAGAGAATTCCAAATCCTGTTATCCGTTACCAGTGAGCTGCCTGCATATCTGACATCCGCCTTCGCGGCATACAGATACTTCTCCATGGTCTCCAGGTCTGTGACCGGTTCCAGGCCCCATACCTCAAGCAGGTCCTTGCGGTACAGGAACCCTTCCCCAACATGGATAGGCCCATCCTTCTCAAACTGGGGAATACCATACAGCCTATTATCTATCTCAATCCCTTCCAGATAATCACTCCGGTACTCTTCATAATGTTGAAATAACTCCGGCACTGTATCCCTATATTGATTTAGATCCACAAAAGCCCCCTTTACGGCCTCCTCATAATAATCAGAGAAAGTTCCGTTTGGGATCAGATCGTACTCTCCTGAAGCGATAGCGATCTGAAGCTGTTTCCTTTCATCTCCCCAGGGAATATAATCTATCCTGATCCTGCAGCCAAGCTCCTCCTCTGTCATCTCATCCAGGGATTTATAGAGAGAGTCCAAGCCATTCTTCGGAGGTGTGCCGATGCTGATGACCTTTAGCGTGACTATTTTCTTTCTTTCACTCTGTAGGGCATTGGTCTTCTCTTTCTCTGCCGAACCGCATGCTGATAGCGTACAGATCAGAAATAGCAGTGACAGGATTACTGCGGTTTGTTTTTTCATTTGTGACGCCCTCCTCATTCGTGATAGAAATGAAAATTAATTTCATGATTTATTTTTTACAGTGTATGAAATAAAGGGAAAAAGCCATTAGGATAGAAAGAAGGAGGCTTCTCGTTCGATTGCCTACCGGGCAAAGCATAACTTTCTGGTAAAGCAGTTCGACTTCATTGTCCCGCACCCTACCCTCTTCAGTGCATGGTATGCCTCAAAAATGCACCTGGATGCCTGCTCTGTTCTCTTCATTAGCAGCCCCTCTTGTTCCTTTTTATTCTCCTACATGTTTTCATTATAAATATACCAAAACAAACAGATTTCTTCAATAACATGCTTGTAAAATACACACTGCTAACTGCAATGCTTAAGTTCCCCAAATACCTAACCAAAGCGATGCTTCCCAACCTGACTGCATTCATATTGTCCACAGATGTTTACCAAAAAGCTGTCGTTATATCGGTTGAAGAAAACACTGTTAAGATCGAAGACAAAGGGGCTGTGGTCATTCTCAATATGTAATCTGCTGCACGGCCGCGCAAGAAAAAAGCCGCCGTACAGCAGCTATTTTCTTGCAGTTTTTTTCATATATAGTAGTATCCTGCCATATTTATAGTTAAATACACTGCCAAACAGTAAAACCAATGTCAGCAGTGCCGCATGTGCTTTTCGTTTCTTTTATTCACGTCTTTTTATAAATCCCAGCCTAATCCCTTTCTTTTTTCTTTCAGGTCACCCACGATACGCTCCGCCAGGGCCATGTGGTCCACATCTACGATCATTTCTGAGCCTAAAAGTTCCTTCGTGCCATGTTCCAGGAAATCCGACACTTTTTTTGAACCCTGGGTGGGCGCATAGACACTGTGGTAGGAATTCATGCCCAGAAGCCGGAAGGCCAGTGACGCACAGATGCCCTTTTCGTTGGACCACTCAGGGCTTACGAAAGCATATGGCAGGTCTTTGATTGCATGGCCGCTTTTTGCCGCTACACCGGAAAATAGTGCGGAGGCGCGGGCATTGTCCAGACATTCGCCCATCTGCCATACCGGGGGCACATCAGCAAGGAAGCTTCGCAGTCCCTCCCCTGTCTGCTCCAGGGCCTTTACCGAGCAGTATCCCAGCTTCATCAGCGGAAATGAGGCGCATCCGTTGGTCAGGATCAAGACATTGTTCTTAAGCAGGATATCCGCTGTCTCTGCCACGGCTTTTTCATAAATGACCCTGGGGTTGCTGCACCCCACCAGGTTCACGATGCCAAGGATCCTTCCATCCTTCAGGGCCTCTGCAACAGCCTCCAGCCCTCCGAAGTGCTCTGTGGCAAATTCAGCAGAAAACCCAATCTCCGCCTCCACTTCATACTTTGGGATGAACACCGGCACCTCCCTGCGTGCCTGAAAGCTTTCGATGCCCCGTTCCACAATCCTGGCAGCCAGGTCATGGATCTCTCCCAGATTGGAATGGTGATGGTCAAAGGCATAATGCTCTGCTCCCGGCAGCCGCGCGGAATCGCTGGTGGTAACAACGGTTGTCTTAAAGCATTTCGCCACCTCCATGATCGAAGGGAATACATCCTGTACATCCGCGACCCACAGATCCAGTGCGCCTGTCCCCAGCACCAGTTCCGAACCCACTGCATTGGAAAGGGGGATGACCCCTCCATAACGGTACATCGCGGAAAGCCCGGAACAGCATATCCCATACAACTGGATGCCTTTTGCCCCGGCCGCTTTTGCCTTATCCTGATACTCTTCTGACTGCCCGGTATGCACGATCTCACGGACAAGCAGGGGGGAATGCCCATGGACTGCTATGTTGACAAACCCTTTCTTCAATGCCCCAAGATTCATCTTCGACCTGCTCCTTTTCGGCAGCCCATACAGGCTGTCCATAGCGATGGAACTTCCCAGGCAGCTGGTCCAGGCAAAAGCCAGCCCGGTCCGCAGGAACTGCTGCATGATGTTCCTCCAGTCCCCGTCCGTCCCAGTGCTGGTCCTGTGCAGGCTCTCGAATACCTCATGATAGACGCTGACCGGCAGGATATCCAGCGCCGCCCACACCTCCTGCCTTTCCTCCGGCGCAAAGGCGGCCAGCGTCCGGTGCTCACCCGGGACAGTCCGCGACAGATCCTCCAGCAGGATATCCGCCACTTCCACCGCTAACGCATTTATGCTCTTTCCCTCCGCCTCTATCCCATAGATATCGCATACGGCCCGGATCTTTGCTTCCCCTTCGATGGGAAGGTTTACTGTCCCCTCCCCTGCTTTTTTCAGCGCAAGCATACTCTCCCGTCCCCTTGCCCCATGGGCTGCCGCACCTGCCGCCGCTGCACGCAGCATGTTCCTGGCTACGATCACATCGGCATCCGCCCCACAGACTCCACGGGGACATTTTTTCGTGATCTTACAAGGCCCCATATAGCAGTTTTTACAGCATACCCCTGCAATCCCAAAGGGGCACTGGGGCTGCTGGCTGTCAAACCGGTCAAATACGGTCTCCACCCCCATTTCCTGCAGATGGAGCAGCATCTCCCTCACTGCCGGGTCCGGAGTCTGTTCCAGGACTTTTTGTTTGTTGGGAAATGTTTTCCGATAGGCATTCACTGCCTCCGTATAATCATGGAACCCGTCCATGCCGCCGTGGCGGTGATGATGATGGTTATGTCCTTCTGTGATAACTGTATGATTTTCCATTGTGTCCCTCCTCGTTCCTATCTGTTTTTAAAGCCGGTGCCAAATGGATCTGGACCATCGGCTTAAGTTATACAAGCTGATACTGATCCCGTGCTGAATGCCAATGCATCCACACCATGTTCCAATGCCGCAGCCACCCTCTCCCGTCTGATCCTTTATAATAAAAAACGGATACCTCCTTCCGGTATCCGCTTCACTCGTTGGCCTATGCAGGATCAGATCAGTCCTCCGCTTCAGGAACAGGCATATGAATACACGAAAAAAGGGGTTCTATGTTTTTACACATACAACAGCACATCATACACATATTCCTTTTTATTATGGCTTCATAACTGCGGTTCATGATCTTCCTCCTTTCCATTTCCTACTATTTCGATATGTTTTGTAGTATATACTCATTGGGAAAATCTGTCAACCTGTATTTTGAAAAACTTTTCTCCTATTACATGCCCAGATCCGTCTCTTCTTTCACTATGGCGTATATCATGTCACATAACTGCTGCAGCTTCTGTACCTGGCTGCCTAAAATACGAACCACCATATCAGACTGAGCCGTCAGCGTGACACCACCGGAAACCTCCTTCTGTTCCTCGATCAGCCTGCGGGTTTTCCCGACACATCTGGATGCATCTTCGTGGAAAAACATAAGATTGGCAAGATAGGAATACCCTTCAAACATTCCTGTCCCTTCCATATCACCCCGAGCTGGATAGAACCGGTTGTTTTCTCTGTATGTCAGCTTCCCGTTTTGCCGCACCTCCACAAGAGAAGTATAATACCGGTACTCAAACCGTTCCCCCCTTGCTGCCCGTCCGCAGGAAAGGATCTCCTGATAAAACAGGCGGCTGTTTCTATCCTCCAGCCGGATTTCGGTGCGTCCGTGAAAAGCAGATGCAGCAAAAGGGATCACGGGAAGGGGACGGTACAGCAGGACTGCGCCCTTCCCTACCTTCAAGAAGGTTTCCCGGCTGGCACTGCCGTTTTTCATTTTGTGGAGTTTCTCATACGACTGCGACACGAACTCCATTTTCGCATCTGGTTCCATTTCCAGAAAGATCTTCTGCCTGTCCCCTTCCAGAATGCCTGCGGATGCCATTAGCGGCATGACCCTCATGCCACCGCCGGGAAGCTTAAATGGGGACATAACTTTAAAAGGCGCGCTAAAAGACAGTTCCTTTAGATAAGTTTTTCCGCCGGTTTCTCCGGCCACGACTCGAAGGTTCGACACTGGCCCATATGCGTTTTCACTTTTTTCCATGATATCACCCGGCCCCTTCCAGCAGCACACATTGTTTGATCCATTGGACCACCTGATCCACCCCCTCATCATCCCGTATATTTGTAAATAAAAATGGCTTGTCCCCTCTCATTTTCTTAGAATCCCGTTCCATGGTCCTAAGGCTTGCCCCCACCATTGGAGCCAGATCGATCTTGTTAATCATAAGAAGATCCGACCGGGTGATGCCGGGGCCGCCCTTACGCGGGATCTTGTCTCCTTCCGCCACGTCAATAACGAAGACCGTAGCATCCGCAAGCTCCGGGCTGAAGGTGGCAGACAGGTTATCCCCGCCGCTTTCAATGAAGATGATCTCCACGTCAGGAAAGCGTTCCGTCATTTCATCCACTGCCTCAAGGTTCATGGAAGCGTCCTCCCGTATGGCTGTATGGGGACACCCGCCAGTTTCAACTCCTATGATCCTTTCCCTGGGCAGGATACTGTTCCTGCACAAAAACTCCGCGTCTTCTTTCGTATAGATATCATTTGTAATAACGCCTATGCTGTACTCTGCCGCCATTTTTCTGGCCAGGATCTCGATCAATGCTGTTTTGCCTGACCCTACCGGTCCGGCTACTCCTATTTTTACATATGACATGGTTCCCCTCCTGTTTTTCTTCTGCTTATGACATGTAAAGCCGTGAATACAATCCTTCATGCTGCATGCAGCGTATCTCAAATCCCGGTGCCGCCGCTCCTATTTCCTCTGTCCCCATATCTTCCAGTTTTCTCATCACCTGCTCAAATACCGGCTGGCATTCAAATAAAAGCTTCTGACCGGCGACCTGGCTTAGGGGGATGGTCTTTACACAGTTTGTCACCATTGCGGATGCCTGGGAATACATATAATGCTGCAGTGCGTCTGTGCAGCCTATCCCTGCGGCAGCGCAAAAAACACCATAGGCCACACAATGGGTCTTCATGCCGGGAAGTTTTGCATAGTCCCCAAAGATGGTTGTCTCATAGTCAATGGGGAGAGCACTGACCGTCTTAATAAAACGTGACCCCAGCTTTCCCCCCGCCTGTCTCACTTCCCTGGCAGACCGGGAGCAGATGAGGATCTCCTCCAGCTCCATGATACCTGCAAGATTTTCCTTTCCTGCTTCCTCCCACGCCATGCGGATGGCAAGCAGTTCGTTGGGGCACAGGCTGCAGTGCAGCATCTGCCGGATATAGGAAGCCGCCGTCTGCTCACTGGTAACGCCCCCTTTCTGGATATAAGTCTCCAGGCCATAGGAATGGGAATATCCCCCAATGGGGAAAAGCGTGTCATTAATCTGCAGGAGCAGATACTCTTTTGCCTGTTCTGTCATTCCCTGCTCCTTTCCAAGCGCTTTGTAAAATCTGCTGCTGTACCAAATTTAATGGGTATGGCTACTGACCGTTGACGAGACTGCCCGGTCAAAATCCAGCTTTCTTACCTCTTTCCTTACCTGAACCCCGTGCAGCTTCTTCAAGAGCTGTAAGGTGGGTTCATTGTACGGGGTGATAAACTGCAGCTCTTTGTCTCCTTTCATAAGGGCAGCATGTTTATTCCCAATCTCATAGCATACCTTATAAGCCATTTCCGGGTGCCCTTTGTCTATGTCAATGACAATCACTTCGCATGGCGGGATCTGCACAGCAATCAGCTCCTGTCCCTCGTGCCACAGGACATCCCCTTCCCGCAGGCCTTTCGACAAGATATCTGTCCCCAGACGGATCCCAATTTCCCGCCCCTGCCGGGTGGTTTTCTGGTGGATGCGCTTGAATGATTCATACCATTCGATCTCCACATAGTCCGCTTTCATCGCCTGAAATCTCTCATCGTTTATACTGCCAAAAACAGTTTCACACAAGATCATACCATTTCCCTCACTTTCACTGTGATTCTCTGCATCATTTCTTTAAAATAAGGAATAGAGCTGGGTCAGTGGAAGCCTGCCGGCTGGTTTAGAAGTAAGGTGCACTCCGTCTGCTTTCACCTCATAGGTCTCAGGATTCACAGTGATCTCCGGCGTCGCATCATTAAATACCATACTTTTTTTTGAGATATCCCTGGTATGATGAACCGGAAGCACTATCTTCTGAAGCCCCAGTTTGTCCCTGATCCCGGCTTTAGCGGACGCCTCTGACACAAAGGTGGCACAGGTACGGTACTTTGCTTTTCCGTGCGCTCCGAACATATGCCGGTACATCACAGGTTCTGTCGTCGGAATCGAGGCATTTGCATCCCCCATCCTGGAGGCAAGGATCATGCCCCCTTTTATAATGATCTCCGGTTTTACCCCGAAAAAAGCCGGGTTCCAGATGACAAGGTCTGCCAGCTTGCCGGCCTCTATGGATCCCACATAGTCAGAGATACCGTGGGTGATTGCCGGGTTGATGGTGTACTTGGCAATATACCGTTTGATCCGGCAGTTGTCATCCTCTGTGCTGTCTCCCTCCAAGGGCCCCCGCTCTTCCTTCATCTTATGTGCGGTCTGCCAGGTCCGGGTGATCACCTCCCCCACCCTGCCCATAGCCTGGGAATCGGAGCTCATCATGCTGAAGACCCCCATATCATGCAGGATGTCTTCTGCCGCAATGGTCTCGGGCCGTATCCTGGAATCCGCAAATGCAACATCCTCCGGTATGTTCTTATCCAGATGATGGCAGACCATCAGCATATCCAGATGTTCATCCAGCGTATTGTCTGTAAATGGCATGGTGGGATTGGTCGAGGACGGAAGGATGTTGTGCGCCGCTGCCGCCCGGATGATATCCGGCGCGTGGCCGCCTCCGGCTCCCTCTGTGTGGTAAGTATGTATGGTCCTCCCGGCAATGGCCGCCAGGGTGTCTTCCACACAGCCGCCTTCATTCAGTGTGTCCGTATGGATGGCTACCTGCACGTCATATTCGTCCGCCACATGCAGGCAGTGGTCAATGACCGCCAAAGTAGCGCCCCAGTCCTCATGGATCTTCAGTCCCATGGCCCCGGCTTCCACCTGCTCTACAAGGGCGGCTTCATCAGAGCAGTTGCCTTTTCCAAGGAAACCCAGGTTCATAGGGTATTCCTCCGCTGCCTCCAGCATCCGGGCCAGATTCCAGGGCCCCGGCGTACAGGTGGTGGCATTCGTCCCGTCTGCCGGGCCGGTACCGCCCCCGATCATGGTTGTGATCCCGGAAAAAAGGGCGCAGTCAATCTGCTGGGGGCAGATGAAATGGATATGGGAGTCGATCCCCCCGGCAGTCACGATCATCCCTTCCGCCGCAAGGGCCTCCGTAGATGCGCCCACCGTCATACCTTCTGTCACGCCGTCCATGATATCCGGATTTCCCGCCTTTCCGATCCCCGCGATCCTGCCCTCCCGGATCCCGATATCCGCCTTAAAGATTCCGGTGTGATCTATGACCACGGCATTGGTAAGCACCAGGTCTAAATCCCCGTCCGCCCTTGTTGTCTTCACAGACTGCCCCATGCCGTCCCGGATGGTCTTTCCGCCTCCGAATTTAATCTCATCCCCGTAGGTGGTATAGTCTTTCTCAACCCGGGCGAGCAGACAGGTGTCTGCAAGTCGCACCCGGTCGCCCGTTGTGGGTCCATACATCATACTGTACTCCCTGCCGCTGATACGATAGCTCATCTTCTCACCTCCTCATCCTGCAGCATAGATTTGCCGGCTGCTCGTTCCATTGCCTGTTCCAGCCCTTTGGGGTCTGTCCTGCCCTGTGTTAAGTCATTGCATCCATAGACAGTCTTTCTGCCGCCAAGCTCTACCAAATCAATCTCCTTCTCCACTCCCGGTTCAAACCGGACTGAGGTCCCGGAAGGAATATCCAGCCGGTACCCAAATGCCTCCGGCCGGTCAAACACCAGCAAGCGGTTCACCTCAAAAAAATGGAAATGGGAGCCAACCTGGATTGGCCGGTCCCCAGTATTGGCAACCAGCAGCTGTTTCGATTTTCTACCCTTATTTAGTATGATATCCCGGTCCTGCGGGAGGATCTCCCCCGGCCGCATATGATAACACCTGGATCTGTCATGCCCCCCTTTGGGCTGTATGGGATCATGGACTGTCACCAGCTTGGTCCCATCCGGGAAGGATGCTTCTACTTGGACAGATCCCAGTATCATGCTTACGCCTTCCATCACATCCTCCTCTGTCAAAAGCTGCCGTCCCAATTCCATTAGTTTGACCACGGACTTCCCTTCCCTCGCCATTTCCAGCAGCCGTGAGCTTATATAGGCCACCGCTTCGGTATAGTTCAGTTTTAGTCCCCGGCCTTTTCTCTGTGCTGCCAGTTCTCCGGCCATATGGAGCATCAATTTTTCCTGTTCCTTTGGTGTCAGTTTCATTTCCGTCCCTCCTCGCCTTTAAAGTGACATAGTTGCCTGCAGACGGTCCTGATCCAGTCTTTCTGGCTCACCATCCATGATGATCCTGCCGTTTTCCATGACATAGCAGTAATCTGCGATGTCTAAGACAAATTCCAAGTACTGCTCTACGATCAGCACTGCCATCTTCGATTTCAGTTTTGTAATAACCCTCCCGATCTCCTGGATCACGGAGGGCTGTATGCCCTCAGTTGGCTCATCCAGGATCAGTATCTCCGGTCCTGATACGACTGCGCGGGCGATGGCAAGCTGCTGCTGCTGACCGCCGGACAAATCACCGCCCTTGCGATGCAGGAATTCCTGTAAGATAGGAAAAGTTTCAAAAATAAAGTCTGGGATCGTGCCTTTTCCATTGCCGGCTTCCAGACCCAGCAGGATGTTTTCCTCCACGGAGAGCTGCGGAAATATCTCCCTTCCCTGGGGTACATAGCCAATTCCATTTTTTGCCCGCTCATATACAGGAAGCTTCTGCAGCTCACGCCCATCTAAGCTGATCTTCCCCCGGGGCGTTTTCACCAGTCCCATAACCGCCTTCAATGTGGTGGTCTTCCCAGCTCCATTTCGTCCGACTAAAGAAGTGATCCGCCCTTTTGGCGCTTCTAAATCCACATGGCGCAGGACCATCCCTTCCCCGTAGGTTGCATATAGCCCTTCTAATCGAAACATCCTCCTGCCTCCTCTCAGCCTCTTCCCAGGTAAACGTCAATGACCTGCTGGTTTTGTTGTACAGTCTCCATAGTGCCCTCGTCCAGTACCGCCCCTTCATGGAAAACGGTCACTGTATCGGAAACTTCCTTTGCAAACTGCATGTCATGCTCTACCACTATGATGGAGCATTCCTTCTTGATATCTTTTAGCATCTCGGCTGTTTTTTCTGTCTCTTTTCGTCCCATGCCCGCCACTGGCTCATCCAGCAGCATGAGCTTTGGCCTTGCTGCCATGAGCATCCCGATTTCCAGCCACTGTTTCTCCCCGTGGGAAAGGCTTGACGGGTATTGAAACCGTTTGTTTTTGAGCCCAATGAACTCCAGGATATGGTTCATATATTCCCTTTTCTCTTTTGACAACTTTAAAAATGTTGTTGAATAAATCGAATGTTTCCTGGCAACTGCCAGCTCCATATTCTCATCAATAGTGATGCCGCCAAAAACACTGGGTGCCTGGAACTTCCTGCCAATGCCCAGATCTGAGATCGCATACTCCTTCATTTTAGTCACATCACAATCCCCGGAATCGCCATGAAACACGATTTTCCCATCTGATACCTTATTTTTTCCGCATATCGCGTCCAGGATTGTCGTCTTTCCCGCGCCGTTAGGTCCGATAAAAAAACGGATCTCGTTTTTTCCAATGGATGTGGAAACATCTTTGATCGCCTTGAAATCACCAAACTCTATGCTGACATCCTCGATATCCAGAACAGGCGTGCCACCTGCATCCATTCTTTCCATGAGCTGTTCCATCCTGAATCCCTCCATTCTATCTATCCTATTTACTTCTTACAGCGTCTTTATCCGGGATCTCCTCGTCTGCGGCAAAGGCTTCCTTCCTGCGCAGTTTTAACTTTGTCCGTATCTTACCCGGGATTTCCTTCAGGGAGATGACGCCTCCCGGCAGCCAGAGGATCACCACCACAAACAGGAGCCCAATAAAATAGGACCAAAGTTCCGGGAAATTCTCACTAGCTGCTGTCTTCAGGCTGTTTACCGCCAGCGCACCTAGAACAGGACCGATAAGAGTCCCCTTCCCGCCGACGGCGACCCAGATGATCATCTCCACAGAAGGGATTACTCCAACCTCCGCTGGGGATATGATCCCAACCTGCCCTACATAAAGGGCTCCGGCGATCCCTGCCATAAACGCTGACATTGCATAGACAAACACCTTATAGTGCGCCGTATTATATCCGGCAAAGCCCGCCCGGTTCTCCCCGTCACGGATAGCGATCAGCACTTTCCCCACCCGTCTGCCTGTGAGGAACCGGCATAAAGCAAAAAGCAACACCAGTACAAGTAAGGTCACATAAAACATCACAATCTTTGTCACGGGGGAATGGATATCCTGCCCAAATATCGTCTTAAAATCGGTAAGTCCGTTGGAGCCTCCGGTAAATGCCTGGCTTCCAATCAGCAGGGTGCCCATGATCATCGCCATTGCCTGGGAAAGGATAGAGAAATACACACCGCGTATCTTGTTTGTAAAGGTCAAATATCCAATGAGCACAGCCAGCAGCACAGGTACCGCCGCCGCCATTCCTACCGCAAATATGGGATTCCCGAAGGGAACCCATGCCGCAGGCAGGCGGTTAACCCCGCTCCATGACATGAAATCCGGCAGACTCCCTCCGGCCGCTTCTAATTTCAGGTACATGGCCATACAGTACGCACCTAGACCGAAATAGACGCCATGTCCCAGGCTTAAAATGCCGGTATAACCCCAGATCATATCCAGCCCCAGGGCAATGATGGCAAAGCACATATATTTCCCAAATAGGCTGACACGGAACATGGGCATATAAAAGGGCAGGGCAGCCAGCAGCAGAAAGATAACCGCCGCCAGGATCGTTGTCCCCTTGATTTTTTTCATTGTCTTCATATTCACACTCCTTTTACCATTCAGTCCTCAAGCGCCCGGTTTTTCACTGCAAAGATACCTTTCGGCCGAAACTGCAGAAGCAGGATCACGCAGAAGAAAATCAGGACCTTGCCAATGGAGGCAGTAGTAAAGAATTCAAAGGCAGTCCCTCCGATCCCAATAAATCCAGCGCCAAAGACAGAACCCAGCAGGCTTCCTGCGCCGCCCACCACCACGGTCATAAACGTATCTACGATGTAATTCGAGCCAAGTGTGGGTCCGATGGCACCGATCCAGGTAAGGGCGCAGCCGGCAAGGCCGGCCAGTCCGGAACCAATTGCAAAGGTTGCTGAATCGATCCGTCCGGTATTGACCCCCAGTGCCGCCGCCATATCCCGGTTCTGCATGACTGCCCGAATGTTCCGCCCCTGCCTGGTACGGTACATCAGCCAGTACACGCCGAAAAGGCTAAGCACGGCAAGGATAAGGATAAAGAGCCGCTTATAAGGGAGGGCCAGCATGCCGTGGATCTTCAGGCTTTTCTCAAGGAACGAGGGCGCTTTCACCCCCACATTGGGGGAGCCAAAAATGCTCCTGGCTGCCTGTTGGAGGATCAGGCTGATCCCCCAGGTGACGAGCAGGCTGTCGGCCGCCCTTCCATAAAGCCTGCGGATCACCAGACGCTCCAAGACAAATCCCAGCACCGCTGCTACCGTAAAGGACAGCAGGATTGCCACAATACAATATGTATCAAATATACCGGCCGGCAGATATTCTATGAACAGCTTCTGCACCATGTAAGCCGTATATGCTCCAATCATAAGAAATTCTCCATGAGCCATGTTTATGACTCCCATCAGCCCAAAGGTTACCGCAAGACCAAGAGCTGCCATAAGAAGGATGGAGCTGACACTGATACCGTTGAACAGCTGCATCAGGAATAATTCCATACCAGATATCTCCTTTCTACTGGGAACTGCTGAAGGGTAAGGCCTGAACATGGGCTCTGCCCCTCAGATTTTTTACTGCGGATCACTGGATGTTGGATAAGCCTTCGGCCCATTCATAACTTTCCAGATATGGGTCAGGCTCCACAGGCCCCTTTGTGCTCCATACCTCATCGATGAGTCCTTTTGCATTCACCATCCCAATCCTCACCGGCTTATACATGTGCTGGTTCTCCCCGTCTATGGTCATGGTGCCTTCCGGGGCCTTAAATTCAATCCCCCCTGCGGATTCCCGTACCCGATCCACATCCGTTGTGCCCGCCTTTTCTACGGCTGCCGCCCACAGATAAACGGCATCGTAGCCAGCCTCAATAGGATCGTCCGTTACTCGGTCTTCCCCATATTCCGCTTTATAGGCTTCCACGAATTTTTTATTCTCCGGGGTATCTGTTGTCTGGTAATAATTCCAGGCTACCAGATGTCCTTCCAGGTAAGAAGCGCCGATACCGGCGGCTTCCTCCTCCGCTATGGAAACAGATAAGGTCTGGATCTCATCCGGGGTAAGCCCTGCATCCTTATACTGTTTGAAAAATGCCACGTTAGAATCTCCATTTAGTGTATTAAATACAAAATCCGGTTTTACATCCTGGATCTTACTTATGATCGTGGTATAGTCCGTGTGTCCCATGGGTGTGTATTCCTCGCCAACCACTTCCATTCCCAAATCTTCTGCCTGCTTCTTCACAATAGAATTAGCGGTACGGGGGAATACATAATCAGATCCCAAAAGAAATACTTTTTTTCCATAATTCTCACCCATATATTCGATGGCTGGAACAATCTGCTGGTTGGGTGCCGCCCCTACATAAAAAATGTTTTTGGAAGCCTCCATCCCTTCATATTGGACCGGATACCAGAGCAGCCCGTTATTGCTTTCAAAGGTGGGCAGGACTGCCTTTCGGCTGGCAGAAGTCCAGCAGCCAAATACCGTAGCGACTTTATCATTGAGCAGCAGCTTCTCTGCTTTTTCCTTAAATGTCGCGTTATCCGATGCACCATCTTCCACAACAGGCTGCAGCTGCTTTCCCAAGACCCCGCCGGCTTCGTTGATCTCCTTGATCGCCAGCAGCTCCGCATCCCTGACGGATGTCTCACTGATCGCCATGGTCCCGCTCAGGGAATGCAGGATGCCAACCTTGATCGTATCTTTGAGATCCTCCTTACTGCCGTCCGCAGCCTCTGTTTTTTTTGTATCTTTGTCTGCAATCTCTGTCATAGCCCCGCCGCTGCAGCCTGCCAGGGATGCTGCCAGCACTGCGGATAATACAAGGGCTCCAAGTGTACGTTTTTTCATAATGTCATCCTCCTCAAAAAAATTGGTATCCAATAAGAAAGAATCAGGTTTTCCATGAAAACCTGACAGCTTTGTCCTCCATGCAGCGCTTCCTTCCTGTATCCATACAAAAAGGAAAGCTGTCATATCCCTAAATGGGATATGACAGCTTTGTCCTCCGGATTTTCTGATTGAATATGATATTATCATAATGGATATTGATTAGGAAAGAAACCACAGAAAACCGTCTTTATACCCAAAGATTCCGTTTTTATCCTGTTTTCCTGTTCCGGTAAGCGGTTGGCGTAACCCCCGTATAGCTTTTAAATAACCCGGTAAAATAGTCTACGGTGGTATAGCCCAGCTCTTCGCTTATTTCGTAAACTTTCTTCGTGGTTCCTGCCAACATGGCCTTTGCCTGTTCCATTTTAAGGCGCATGCAATACTCGGAAATGGTGATTCCCACCACGTTCCGGAACCGTTTCCCCATATAATCCTTGCTCAATTCCATCTGCTCTGACAGGTAATCCAACAGATGGGGGCGGCATACATTATGCTTCAGTATGGATACCATCTTCTGTACCACTGCGTCCGGTTTTCTTAGCTGATACCGGTGAATGATATCGAGATATTCCTGTAACACCCCGCTGGTGTCCTCTAGGATATTTTCACTGATATAGATGGACACGCTGCCCATAAGCTCCAGCCAGGGTGCACGCTTCCCCAGTTTTTCATAGACCCCCTGCAGGACTGCCGCTGCTTCCCGCCGTGCCATAAGGGGGATGTCGGGGAACACAGCCTGCAGCTGCCCGGTCAAATCCCTGGCTATCTGTTGTGCAGTCTGATTTTTGGACATCAGACGGTTATAGATCTCATCCTCCAGCATATTCCCACCCAGGAAACGGCCTGCCAGCTCCAGTGCCTTTGCCAGCTTTTCTTCACTAAAGGGTTTCTCAATGTATTCCACAGCCCCCAGACGCATTCCCTCTTTTGCATACGCAAAATCGTGATAGGTGCTGGCCAGAATGATCACGATCCGATAACCCAGATCCCGGACCCTGCGGCACAGCTCAAGCCCGTCCATGACAGGCATGCGGATATCCGTGATCAAAAGGTCATAATGGGCCGCTGCCAGTTTATCCAGCGCTTCCCTCCCGTTTGCTGCAGTCCCGCCGATCCGGTACTGCCCCTGCCTCCAGAGCTTATACCGGGATATCAGGAACAGGATATCCTCATCATCTTCCACAAAAAGGATTTGATACATAGCCATCCCCCCTCATCTCTTATCCAAAAGTTCCAGCGTTTTCTGATAGTCATACCGGCCCAGAGCCGTCTCTAGTGCCTCCGCTTTCTTCCATCCCAGATAAGCAGCAAAGGCAGGACGGTTCTCTCTCCATAGTTCCATGGCTTTAAATTCTCCCCTGGCTACCATCTGTCTCCATGCATCGATCTGTTCTGCCATATCTTTTCCCCCAGACATCGGTATTTCATGCCCGTGCTCTCCTTGTTTCCTCTGGTCGATCCGTTTCCACACTGTAAATTTCTTTTCCGTTTCCCGGACTATATCCACCAGCCCATGCATTCTTGGATTTTTCAGGTATTTTTCCATGGTACCGCAAGCAGCACGGATGTCTTCCGCTCCCACGGCTGCCGATGCCCCTTTCAGCTTATGGAGCAGTTCTGCAGCTTCCTTTGATTTCCCCTCTTCGATATCATCCACAAGAGCCTGGAAATCCTCCGCATGTTCCAGGCAGTAGATATGGAGCAGTTCTTTCTTCACTCCCTTTGGCCCTTCCTCTTCTGTCTTTCCCATATCCACGAAACGGCCGACTGCCTCCTTCAATGTATCAAGTGCTACCGGTTTTACCAGTATGCCGTCCATCCCGGCTCTTTGCACTTTATCCCTGACCTGGTCCTCTCCATCGGCGGTCAGGGCAATCATGGGGATATGGGTACCATTCTCATGCTCACAGGCGCGTATCTTTTCTGCCGCCTCATAGCCATCCATGACAGGCATACGCAGATCCATAAGGATCAGGTCGAAGGTTTCCTTCTTATATAAAGCTATGGCCTTTTCCCCATTGGATACAGCCTTCACAGACAGCCCCAAGGAGGACAGCAGCCAAAACTGCATGGTCTGGTTTACCTGATCATCTTCCGCTAATAGGACGCGCCTGCCTGCTGGGCCGGGAAGGAAGCTGTTTCCCTCGCCTTCCCCTACTTGTAAAGGCAGCTCTGCGGTGAAGATACTGCCCGTTCCTGTACTGCACGCTTTCACCATACCTCCCATCAAGGCTGCAAGGCTGCGGCATATGGGAAGCCCCAGTCCGGTTCCCCTATACTGCCCACTTTTTACATCAGCTGCCTGTTCAAATGGTTCAAAGACACGTTCCAGGTCCCCGGGTGTGATTCCGGGTCCTGTATCCTTCACAACCAGAATCAAGCTGCCCTCTTTCGTACTATCCGGCTCCTTTTTCCAGGACAAAGTAACTTCCACACTTCCTTTCTCTGTAAACTTGACTGCATTGGAAACCAGATTGGCAGCGATCTGACGTATCTTCCCTTCATCCCCAAGGAGGACAGGCGGGATATCTCCTTCTTTCCGAAGCTTAAATCCCAGCTTTTTCTCTGCTGCCAGATGCCGGAAACCATGCTCCAGATAAAGCAGGAGACTTTCTGACATCCATGTTTTATAAAAAAGCTTCTGCCCGGAATTTTTAATCCTGGCGTAATCTAATAGATGGCTGACCATTTCCAAGAGATGCTGAGATGCGTATTTCATGCGCAGGACACATTCTTTTTGTGACTGGTCAAGATTCGTCCGCTCTAAAAGAGTTTCGTATCCGATCACAGAGTTTAGGGGCGTCCTGATTTCATGGCTCATTGCCGCAAGAAAGTCGTCTTTTGCTTTCAATGCACGGTTGATGGATTCTCCAAGCATGTGGATCTCCTGAATACCGGACGGTTTTAGACACTCCTTGTTCTCCTTGTTCAGGCAGCTGTGGTAAGAAAGGACCGGACGGATGACCAGCCGGTAATAGGACAGGACCATGAGCATAAATAGCATTACGGATGCGGCCTGAAGGGACCATTGCCGCGTCAGCGCTCCGGAAACACGTTTATCTGCACGTTCCAGTTCTCCATCCAGTTCCTCCTCCGCCTGTCTTAGGAATTGTCTGGTGTATTGCCCGATCACTTTTTTCTCAGATAGATAGGTCTCCCCGAACAAAAGCTCTACTGCCGCCACATGCTTCTCCTCAGGGTTCATGGACTTTTCAACGATATTCAGTATGTATCCTTCCACCTCCGGGGGCAGTACGATACCTGATGGGCCGGTAGTGTCTGCTGCAAGGCGCATTGCACGGGTTTCTAAATAGATCAGCAAGTCTGAGTAATTCTTAGCGGATTTCAAAAGCCGGATCCGTTTTTCTGATATCCCTACATTTTCCAGTTTCATGAAAGCATCTTCCCTGCGCTTCCCTGTATGTATCTCCTTCCAATATCCTTCAAGGCAGTCCGGATTCCCTGTAATCACATAGTTCCTCGCCTGTTCGGACAGGTAATTGGCCGCCTCTTCCAGATTGTCACACAACTCCCCGCACATGAGACGCCGATCCTGGATATCCTGCCGCTCGGATGCCGCCTTTTTCAAGTTCCAAGTACCGGCCGCCATCAAAAAGACTACAAAGGCGATCAACGGTACCCAGATGCAATTCAGGTTTCTCTGGCTTATTTTGTATACCTTCAATTTCCATCCACCCTTTTTCTTGAATTATGAGTCATCGTGTAGTAAAATGAACCCCAAAATACAACTGTTCCCCATTGTCAGCACCCAAAGGAGGTCTTTTGCATGAAACAGCCCGCTGTCATATTGATTGTCGATGATTCCCCGGAACAGATCCACGTAACCGGCTCCATTTTAGCAGAGCACGGTTATGAGGTACTGGTGGCTTCCAGCGGGAAAGCCGCCCTCTCCCTATTGGAGCGGGAACTGCCTGATCTGATCCTCCTGGATATCCATATGAATGATATGGATGGGTTCTCTCTTTGCCAAAAGCTCCGTTCCAATCCCTGTTTTCAGGACACGGCAGTTATTTTCATGACCATATCCCAGGACCGGGAAAGCCTGGAAAAGGGATTTGCCCTAGGCGCCCAAGACTATATCATCAAACCATGCCATGCATCTGAGCTGCTGGCCCGCGTGGGTGCACATGTGCGTATCGTCACACAGTCCAAAGAGTTAAAAACCGCTTATAGAGAACTGGATCAGTTCTGCCATACAGTATCCCACGACTTAAAATCCCCGCTGCAGGTCATAAAACAGCTCACCCAGCTCCTTCAGGAAGAGTTAACTCCCATAGGGACGCCCTCCACAGAAGATTCGCAGATAATTCTGGAAAGGCTGGAACACAAATGTGAATCGACGGAAGCCATGATCAGCCGCCTGCTGGAATTTTCTGAGATGGTCACACTTCCCTGCCGCCCAAAGCCCGTCGATACAGCGGCTCTCATTGGCAATATCTTTGCTGAACTTTCCGCCCTGGAACCGGACCGTCACATCACACTGGAACTGGGCACGCAGCCCTTTCCGCAATTGTCCGGCGATCCCACCCTTTTAACTTTATTGTTCCAGAACATCCTGGGAAATGCCATCAAGTTCACCCGCATCCGAGATAACGCCAGGATCTGTGTCACCGCCTCCTGTCAGGCCGATATGCTGCTCATAAAAGTACAGGATAACGGTGCAGGCTTTGATATGGCATCCTCCGGCAGACTATTTCATATATTTGAGCGGCTTCATACTTCGGAAGAATTTGAAGGGAGCGGTGTGGGGCTGGTGATCGTAAAGCGTATCATGGAGCGGCATGGCGGCTTTGTTTCCGTCAAATCAAAGCCTGATTCCGGAACCGCTGTTTCACTTTTTTTCCCGACTTCCTGATGGTAAAAACATAAGTATCTCATTTTACAAAAAAAGAGACTTAAGGAATCATCCTTAAGCCCCTTCGCTTTCTTCTGTCATGGCTCATTATAGCAAATATCAGCCATATGTCAAGCAGTGAAGGCACCTATTGCGCGCCCTTCCAAATACTGCGCTTCCCAGACATACCTCTTTTCATGTACTTTCACTTATACCTGTAACATAAAAGAGGCAGCCTTTTTTGCTGGCTGCCTCCTACTATATCCTATGGTATCGCCTCTCCCTATCTTAATTTTCATCCATCGACAACGGAAGCCTAACACGCCCCTTTATATTCTCGGATAGGATTGCGGAGCCCTGTGCACTTACAAACACTTGCCCATACTGCGAATTATCACGGTGCCCTTTTATCCATTCCCCGTTCATCTCAATTTCAAACTGCACTTTTCCACGAACTGTAAATCCGCCAACCGTAACTACCGAGCGCACATTATCCACCTTACAAGGCCCTTCGCAGACCATTTCCTCACTTGCAAGCTGCGATGCGAGAACATTGATTTCTGCCGCTGCATAATACACTTTCGTGACGTCTTCCAATTCCTCTGGTGTATATTTCTGCGAATACGCATCAGAAATCCGGTTCATCTCCTCATTTGTTTTCTTCAATAAGTCTACTGCTTCCTGAAACTTACCCATTCTTAGCCTCCTAACTATTTAAACACTACAATGTATTGTATAATATAACACGTTTCTTGTATGCAATCAAATTTCTGAATCCGCTTTTGCTGTTTCTCTGCCATGCTGGATTTCCTGCTTTTCTTCTGACCTTGCCTGGATTTTCGATGCACAAGCATCGGCAGCGTTTCCTGCACTCGAAGGCTGCAAGGGATAGTAGCTAAAGGAGAGGATCAAATCCTCCCGGTTCGGAACACGCACCCGAAAGGCATTCTGGATACGGTTTGTAATGATATCCATATTCTTCGGGGTGGATCCGGGAAGCATGGCTACCAGTTGGCAGCTGCTGTACTGGGAATAAATATCGCTAGAACGCAGAGAAGTACAGAGGCTTTCCCGGAGCCTTTCCATTAGAAACTCTCTTTCCTCCAGAGAAACAAAGACACAGCTCTGATCTGTCAGCGTCAGCAGAATCATCTGGATGCTCAACCCGGTCCGCTTCAGGCCCCGCTCCAAAAAGCGATAAATAGATATAAAGGTGTTAAATTCCTGATAATAAGCCCCCTTTGGTAAAGCATTCTCTCTGAGAAGATGGCTGATAGAGATCAAATTGCCTCCTCTGGAACTTTCCGCAGAAGAGTATCGCGTTCTGACCCATGAACGGCATACGTGGATTACCTATGGAAGATGTACCGTAACCACTAATCTTGAGGCAGACCAGCCACTTTCAAACGGGATTCACTTTACCTTTGTATGGAAGCAGCTAAAAAACGATATCTATCTGCTTCTTGCAGCTGCTAACCATGTACAGGATGAGCAGGACGCTGCTTGCAAACAGTTTTCCAATGCCGCCGTATTGCAGGCAAGAGTATTTGACCATGTGAAAACGGATACCATTATACACAAAGGTACCCCGAAGATTCAGATCCGCAGCCTGTCCGGGAATCTTTATTTTTTGTTTCCGGATGAGATTGTGTATGCTGCTTCTAAGGATAAACACTGTACCATATATACCGTATCAGAAATGAAAATTGTATCCTACATGTCACTGAACACATTGGAACAGACTGGTTTTCTCCGCATCCATTCCCGCTATCTTGTAAACCGCTCTTTCATCACTTGTATACGCAGACATGAAGTGACATTGGTGGATAAAACGGTTTTGCCCGTTGGAAAACAGCGGTATAATGAAGTGGTGGAGATGTTGAAAATGGGATGAACATTTTCGTATATCTATATAAAATCCATCGCTGGACAGCTCCCATTAAACCATATATGATATCTTTAAAAGGAGGAATACGCATGTCAATTGCAGATGAATTTAGCGGCCTAAACATGAAGGACCTTATCGGAGGTCCTTTAAATGCTGCAGCCGAGGCCGAGGCCAAACCCACAGTAATTACCGCAAAGCCTGTCAGGTACGCCGTTGCCAACAAATCGAAGACCGACCAATTTGTTTACACTAAAAAGGATGAACCGGAATAAGCATCGCAAAAGCACCGGATTTAAGAGGAAAAAACATGATGAACAATGAGCTCAAGTTTTGTATTATCAGTAACCTGGGAGTATCCTTACATTGCCCCAAAAGCCACGTTCAATGTAACCTTACCTATGCAGTTTGCCATCAGCACTGCCCCTGACATCCACTGCGGCATTATAACAACAAAGGAAAAAGAGTCTGAGGACTACTCTACCTGAGAGATAAACGAGAATGACAGAGCGTGTCAGCACCGGCGTTGTGAGTATAAGTTTATATGATAGCACGCAGCGAAACATCGCCACAGGGGTCGGGACTTCTACTTTTCTTGTAGCTTTATCCTTTATAAGCATCATGATAAAGGGCAGAGAAACGAAGTCCCTCAATTACTCCAATATCCAGCGAAAAACATTTTACCCTGAAATAAGAAGCCCTTAACATGGTGATCACTTTATTGTAAAGGCACTTTTTAAAGCGAAGCTGATTGATACATACCACATCATACCGGTTAAGTTTTTTATTGGATTCCCCTTTATAGCACGGTCAAATACCATTTATCTCCTGCATTTACCGTATTAACCTTTGCTTTGCTAGTGTTCTTTCCTGTATCAGCGGTTTTATTTTCGGAGGTATGCTTGTTATTTTCATCTGTATTACCTTGGTGTCGGATTGCCCGTTTTTTGGTCTCCTGCATCTTTGTTGTCTGGAGGTTCCATGTCTCGCTGCCCCTACTTTGATCCTTGATTCAGCATAACGTCCGCTTCAGCCTTTACTTCCGGCTTTTCTCCGTCCTCATTGAATAATCTGAAACAACATACAGGTATAAAATGCTCCTTTTCGGTAAAAATCATTATATACTGATTCTTACTGAAAAGGAGCTGCTTTTAATAAAAACACAAATTAATCTGCATGGCTATATTTTCATTTGACAGATTGGTCTCTTTCAATACTAAAAGAAATCTTTATCTATGATAACAGCGAGCATTAAAAGAAGAAAAATGATTTTTATTCCCCATGTTACTTTTCTACCTTTTTTCTCAAATAGCCACTGTAGTAACACAGATAGTAATAATAATCCTATTAAAACATAAGAATATATACTCATCTCATCACCTTCACTGAGCACGAACATTACTGATGATGCCGTTATAATAATCGAAAACAACTCCATTGCCATCGTTTACTTCGGAAATAGAATCTGAATTCCAAATCAACGCAGAAAAAATCAATTTTATAATATATCCTCCTCTGACATATTATCATGCTTTTGTTGATATGTATCTTTTAATTATAGCATCATTTCATATGGCTCCCCCTTTTCGATATCCTCATACTTTTTTGCAATATTGAAGTAGCACATTAAATTTCCGCAGGTATAATTATACTATTGATTTGCATTTATGCAACATAAGTTATTATAAGATATTTGATACGATTCGACAAAATTCGATACATAAAAAATATTATGACCGAGTGCAGTGAAAACAGGTTATCGCGTATCACAAACGGTTTCCGGAGCACCCCGCCAGCTAAATACCTGCCCTAAGTAAGCCGCCTGATATATCAAAATACTGCCACTCAGGGGGTATAATGATACCCGGCGGATTTCACCGCCGGGCATCTATTTTTTATTCCAATATCCAATATCGCTTTATACAAACCAGCAAAACTTTAATCAGTTCCTGGTACAAGTCTTCGTCTAAAACACCATCCACAATGGCAGCCTCATTATTCCCTGCTCCTTTGCTGTCCTGATTTCCGTTTTCTTATAAGTATAATAAGAATTGTAACACCGCTTAATGCAAGAATAATAAATATTCCCATAACACTTGTATTATCGCCAGTCTTCACATTCTTACCTGATGTAGTGTTTTGAGTAGATTTCTGATTATCAGATGACGTATTCTTTTGTTTTATGTTAGATTCATTATCCTCCTTCTTATTCTCGTCATTTCCTGGATCAGGATCATTACTATCTGACTTATTTTCATCGTCTCCAGGCTTATTATTATCATCCTCTCCTGGTTTATTATCATCCTCTCCAGGCTTATTTTCATCACCGCCAGTGTTATCTCCGCCTTTTTCTTCTGTTTTTAATAACTGCATCTGACCAGCTTGGATTGCAGTACTTCCTTCTACTTTGGCGCCATCAGACAACTGTATGCATGTCATATCGCCAAAATCATAGGACTGCTCTGTATCTGTATTGTTTATAGCAACTAAATAATGTTGTTCACCAACATGGATCCAATATCCAGACACACCATCTGTAGATGGTTGGGCTGGTTCATATGCCACTGTTCCCGCCTCTCCCACATAAGGAATCATCACTGCCAGATAGTTGCTTTCCGGCGTCTCTCCATAAGCCCGTATGACATCTACCAGCGGAGAACTGTTACCGTCTTTTACAGGCAGCATGCCTGCCCCACGGATCTGTTCGGATTCTATAGAACTGCTGCCTTCCAGCAGCAACAGCGTCATTCCAACTCCATCAAAGCCCTTTATGTCCACTCTGTTTTTATCTATTATGTTAATCTCCTGGGCAGAAACCGGAAGGTTCCAGCGTGTCGGATTGTCTGCTCCGTTTATTTGATCCCAGACAGCGAAAATGTCCGCTCCGCTTTTTGCATATGCGATCGTCCTGGTCAATGTCACATTTTCCTTAAAGTCGGTGGTTGCCTTAAGCTGATCCATCAGATCCCCAGGTACAAAACTGCGGTCATATGAGGATGTCCCCAGATTCTGATATCCCTTCTCATCAGAAAACTGTACTGTGGCATGAGAACCAGTAGATATATATGTTCCCTTTGACGATGAAAAATAAGATTCTATCCCCGGATCTACGACCAATGGAGTACTGTTATAGTACATAGAGAATGCAAGCTGGTCATAATGGTTGTGGCCGATAGGCTTTTCATTAGCAATAAACGCAAGGTATGTCTCATTTTCTGTTCCATACTTATTACGGAGTTGGTATAGACCATATTCTTTTGCATAGTCACTGGAGCCTAAATTCAATTCATAATCCTCTACCCAGTCGTATTCATCCTCATAGTCCGGATTTAGGAAGAAGTTTTGCAGTATATTGTCTTCGCTGCCAAAGCTCCCGATTGGCTTTCCGGCTTTTACCCAAGTCTCATACATCTGCTGGCCTAGTTCCGGATTGTTTTGTACCACCTCATCCCAATACCATCCTAAAACGCTAAATAATGTGCCTCCGCTTAAGGTATCGTCACCGATTGTCGGTGTGCCGATCTCACCATTGACATATGCCGGTGCCTGTACTTCCACAAGGAACCGCATCATTTTGGAAATGTCTACTTTACTGTTTTCACTGAACCAGTCTTCACCTGTAACATGGCGCAGTCCCTTAGCAAATAGTGCCATCTTATTCAATGCAGATATATGATATCGGATGGACTCTGGCCAGCTTCCATCTTCTCTTACTGTGGTATATAGCTGCCCTTGGACTATATATTTACCATTGTCAATATATTGCTGGGCATTGTCAATCTGATCGTAAAATGCCATTGCAAGCATGGCAGCACCAATTGACATATCTGTATGCCAGTTATTTGA
This sequence comes from Blautia hominis, assembly GCA_002270465.1. Classification (GTDB taxonomy): domain Bacteria; phylum Bacillota; class Clostridia; order Lachnospirales; family Lachnospiraceae; genus Blautia; species Blautia hominis. Next base: position 266,077 of record NQOF01000003.1, on the reverse strand, counting down.
ATCCACTGCCACTTCATCTATGGGCAGTTCTGTACGGTCCCTCAAATCCAGTAAGTCACGCAGAAGGGCCTTCACTTTATTATAATAGTCTTTTTCCAAGGCTTCATCTCCGCCAAACAGATCCGCAGACTTGATCAGAGAATACGCCGTTGCCAGTGTATTTGCATTCCTTCCCTCCTGCACAGCCCCATAATAATCAAAATCATCGGGTCTTGAGCTATTTACCACCCAGTATTCAACCCCTTGAAGGTGGTCATCCAAAAACAGCATCATATACCAAAAAGAACATTTCGCATATTTTTCATCGCCCGTCAGCATATATGCTAAAGCGCATGACTGATATCCACTGGCGTAGCTTGTATCCAGCACAAGTGCCGATTTGGTATTCCGTCCCAGTTCGTCGCTCTGACCGATTTCATTGCCGGCCCCATCCAGATAATGAAGTACCATGATAAGGCCTTTTCCAGTGAACTTATCATCAAACTTTCCACGGAATCTCAATTCAAATCCGTCCTGCTCCATAGCAAAAGGATCTGAACGCCAGTATCCGGTAGCACCTTCTGCTGTGTTTTCTATGTACAGTGAATGCTCTCCCTCATACGCATATGTAGAGTCAATCTTTCCACTGGTATTCTCACCTTTTATAAATGTCCATCCAGTCTCCCCCTCCTCAAATCCGGCATTAGGTATGGCAGGATTCACACTTTTTGTCGGCACCAGTTCAATTTTATCCAGCCATGCATGCCCAATTCCTGAACCTTCATAGTTTTCTGGTGACAGGCGTACTTCTAAATATGCCTGTTTTGTTCCTTCCGGCGATTTAAAATTTATATTTCGACCTTCCGACCATACTTTAAATCCTTTGTTATTCAATGCCTGAATATCGTCAGATGTAACTGTATCATACAACCATTGAAGTGTATCTGCATCATACAGGTCAGCCGTGTCCATAACTGTATCTTTCACTTCCTTCAGTTCTTTTAAACTCTCTGCCCTTTCTTTGATGCTATCCATATCCTCTTTGCTGAGGAATAGATTCTCGTCGTCCCCAAGGTTTAAAATGCGGTTATCTCTTGCGTCACGGACAGCATCCACGGCCTGGACCATGGCAGTGCCTAAAAGATAAACATCCTTTTCTCCCGACTCAAACAGAGACTTCACATGATTGACAGCTCCATCTACGGCATCCAAATATTGAGGGGGATACTGCCCTGTGGATTCCCCTGCCTCTGCATCTTTTTTAAATTCATCGGCCAGACCGATCACCTCATCATATTTACTCTGCAGCTTTGCATCATCCACAGCTGCAACCGTAACTGTTAATGCAGGCCGGTAAGATTCCTGAACATTTGTATTGTTTCCATAAATTCCTACTGGGAAATTTACATTTGACGCCGTAATACTAAAAGATATTTTTCCATCGTTTAAAGCCTGTCCGACAGCAGCATCCGTAACATCCAATACCGTTGGGGTTCCTGCTCCCTTAATGGTAAATTCCGATAACTGCTGCTTGGAGTATACCTGCCCGTACTTTTCTTCATATCCTCTTGCTGAAATCGCATTTCCATCCCAATCATCTTCTTCAAGATTAAGGCATAGTATCCCTCCATTTTGGCAGTTTGTAATTGTAAGCTGTGAACTTACAATATTCTCCGGTATCTGGGAAAGGTCAAACTGGAGGAGTGCTACCCTGTCATTATCAGCTTTCCCTACTACGAGTGTTTCAGGATTATTTCCGTAGACGTCATCGAGATTGCCCTTATAATGATGTACAAATGTAGCATATACAGGGCTTAAGTTCATAGTCATGAAGCTTGTAGCTGCAATATTTTGATTTTTATACCACGTCAGTACCGGCTCCAGGCCATAATCGCCTGTTCCATAGTTATGCATCATGACATGATAGTCTGTTACATACTGGATGGCCTCGTCATCCCTCGCAGCCATGAACTCCCTGTTTCTGCTGTATGGAAATTCATAGGATCCATCAAGTGCCTGTTCTGCAAGTTCGATCTGTTCCTGAAGTGCTGCTTTGGCCGATTTGGTATACATTTGTGGCTCCACAAGCATCTGTGCCTTTGCTGCCCATACAAGACTGTTCAGTTTTGCGCGGTACACAGAATATTCAAGCAGATTTCCATTTCCGTCATTGTCATCTGATGTAACTAATACCTCATCAGAGATCCTTCCAGAACCAAAATATTCACTCCCTGCGGCGATAATGCTTGTACAGTAAGATGTATATGTATTTTCCATTTCACTGTCCAGCGCAGCCTCCGCCTTTTTCATCTGTTCCCTGAGGACATCCCCTTTTTCCTTAGAATACGTTCCCGCCGGTGCCGCTTCCCCATCGCCTGCTTCCTGCGTACCTTTCAGCGTTTTCCCCGTATATTCAATCAGATCAGATAAAGACTGTTTTGCATAAGGAGACAAGGACTGTTGTTTTAACACGGTTACGGTTATGGTGGCGCTCTGTGATTCTTTGCCACTTGATACCGTTGCAGTCAGATGTACCTCCGCATTCCTGTCTTTTGGCTGGTTAACTGTGCCATCAGTTTGGAGAGCCTCACTGTCACTTTCCCAAGCAACCGCTGCCCCATTTTCGTGCTGTTCAAAAAATGGAAATTTTACCTTCTGGGACAGATACATTCCATCCATTTTCTCAATTTCCTGTATTGCCTGCTGCACCTTCTGCTCGTCTGAAATTTCAGGTTTATATTCCACTTCAAAATAAGGTCTCTGCTCTTCTGTTTCCCATCGTGAGGACTGGAACCAGCTGGCATATTGCGCTTCTGCAGCCAGATCCATCTTGATATCTAGTTGCTGCTCCCCGTTTTCAATAGCGTTATTTACAAGTTCTGTCATATCGAGTTCTATAAAACAGTCCTTTCCAGCTATATTTTTCTTGTAAGCCGGCTCGCTTTCCCAATCCGGCATATTTACAGCAGTAATGTTATCTGCTTTCCATTCCGCCTTGGGATCCGTCCGGTCATATATTACGGTATTGGTATTGCTATCTGTCTTATATAGGCATATCTTTGCAGATTCTGCCTTGCGTCCGGCTTCTGCCTCCGACAAATCCAAGCGGAAAAATAAAAGCCTTGCTTTGCCGACACCCAGAATCCCCTTATCCTTCTCGTCCTGTGCTTTAATGATGGAATCATATCCTGGCCAATTATGAACAAAGGCATCTTCCTGAATGGACCATCTTTGTGTCTCTCCCTGTTCTCCAGTCTGATCTGAAATCTCCTCTTCTATGGCATTAGACACTTCAGAAGTTTCCTGCTCTGTTCCCTTTTCTGCGATGCTGTCTTCCGGTACAGAATCTTCCATGTTGCCTTGCTGTACATCATCTAAGACGCTATCTTCCGATTCAGAACTCTCCGTGTTGCCTTTCTGTGCGTCATCTGCGACGCTGTCTTCCGATTCAGGATCTTCCGTGTTGTCCTGCTGTATCTCTCCTGTTCCAGCTTGGTTTTCTTGCTCATCCTGAGATGCCTCCGGCTTTTTCCCTGCTGCTTGCTGGATTTCACCCTCACCAGATTCTATCGGTATAGATTCCGCAGCATACACTGGCACAGCATTCATTAACATAGACGCCGCTAAAACTAATATCAGAAGCCTTTTCAAATTCAAATTTCTCATCTGCCCACCTCACAGCTTTTATTCTGTTAAAAAACGTGTACTTCTTCTTTCCTCACAATACAATGCTCTATTAAGTATCCCTGTCGTTCATCTTTATAAATTGCTTCCAATCCAACATTTGACAGCCATAGGCCCTCTACATTCCGGATATCCATAAAGGTTGTCCTGCTCCAATCAGGATAATAATTGCCGGCCTCCGGCTTTTTATCCAAATCCTTTTGCTCCACGATTTTGGGATATATCTCGGGTATCTCAGCCAGTCTTACCCCGCCAACCGTCCGGTAGCGGATATTTTCCAGTGTCACATCTGTGATGAAATGGTTCTCAGCCGCATCGAACCGTATCCCATTGAACCACGGGGCGCCCATAAGGTCATTCCCAAAGCGGTAATGTGCAGATTCCATCTCCTGTCCATCCTCAGCCAGCAGGTTCTGGATAACAATCCGTTCCAGTTTTCCTACTTCCGGCACTGCCTCAAGATGAATGGAATTGCCCAACCCTTCCGGATCAAACTGGTTATTCAAAATCACAAAAACCGGGCGGGATACATTCTGCATTGTAATATTTTGGATCGCGATATCAGATATCTTTCCGCCTTCTGTGCATTCTATCTTTATGCCCTCTCTCCATACATTTTGCATCGTGCAGTTTGTGACCACTACATTCCTTATCGTTCCTACAGACTTCAGGCCTATCCGGATTGCGGCACATAAGGATGTGAATTCGCAGTCGCTGATATGGATCTGTTCTGTAGGATATTCCTTGCTTCCTGCCTGAAGGCACAGGTTGTCATCGGTACCTGTAATGCTGCATCCACGGACAAATACATGGGAACACCCATCAAAATCGAGGCCATCCCCATTGTAATTTGTTTCGTTTTCTATCCGTACATTTTCAACCCATATGTACGCGGAGTCCAAAAATGCCGTTGTCCATGCTGCCGCATCCATGAGTCTTAAGCCTGACAGATGTATATTTTCGCACCGGAGGAAACGCATCATCATTGGCCGGTAAATACTCCCCTCATTTGGAAATGCGGCCGCATTCCCATTTATTTCCCCGTTTCCCATAATTGAAAAGTCGCTCTGCCCTTCCGCATAAATCCAGCACCGATCCATGTCATGTTCGTTTTTATACCTGTTATAATGCGTATCTGTACCGTAATCCCTGATATCCGGGCTTGCCAGCAAAATGGCAGACTCCCTGATTTCCAGCGTAACCTTGCTCTTTAGGTACAAGGTCCCGCACACATAGGTTCCCTGCTCCAGAATGACCCTTCCGCCGCCTTTGCTATGGCAGAGGTCTATACATTTCTGTATCATTACTGTGTTCTTCGTTTTACCATCGCCAACTGCACCAAAATCCTGTATATAAAATGCTGTTTTCTCCATGATCACTTTCCCCTTCCTATCGATTCCTTTGGTGTTTCTGCCTCCCTATGGATACTTCCCAGCGTCCAATCACAAAATGGCGGCAGATGGAAACCATTTTCCTTTATGAGCTGTTCCATCTCTTTTGTTAATCTCAGAACGTTTCATACTTTCTCCTTCCATAAAAAACTTCCGGTGATACAATCAACTTTCTGAGTTTATTGTATCGCCGGAAGTCCCGGATCGTTATACACTTTTTTAGACATAACTAGCATTTTTTAATCTTTTTACATATGATAAATATTCCTTTTCTAAAGTCCTTATTCTATCTTTCATCAATCAGTATCCCATATGTTTTCGGCTGTCGGTCATCCATGCGTACTGCCTTATAGGGAGCACAGTCTTTTATGTCTAGCTCACAAAAAAGTGCGCCTGATGCTTGCCTGCCCGCTGCTGCCAGGACTGTACCGTCAGGTGCCACCACCTCACTCGGGTTCCTGATCCCTTCGATGTCCATCCAATAAGGGACTGACATCGCCGCTGCTACATATACTCCATTCTCATATGCCCTCGCATGTCCATAGATGCTTTCCCATCCCCATGTTGGGCACAGGATCAGCTCCGCTCCTTTTATACTCAAAATCCGGGCACATTCCGGAAACTGCATATCCCAGCAGATACATACCCCGATCCGCCCAAAAGGGGTCTCGAATATGGGGTAGCAGTCACCCGGTAATATTTCTTCCTTTTCCGTCCCTGCCAGATGCACTTTGTCATAGATCCCCCGAAGCGTTCCCAAGGAGTCCCATATAAAGGCACTGTTCCTTAAGTTTCCTCCATCATCCACCCGGTACAGCCCCGCCACCATCCAGCAATGTCCCTTGGCTGCAAGACCGCTGATCCTTCTGCAGATATCATCCTGTCCTTTTTTGATGAACGCTTTATAGTCTCCTTCAAACTGCCCCGGCTGGCCGGCAAAATTAATTGCTTCCGAGGTGGCAACAAGATCCACTCCCTGTGACACAGCTCCCTCTATCATTCTAAAATTCTGATCCAGCATCTCACTTTGAAGAACAGCTGCCTCCTTTTTTGTCCAGCGTCTCTTAGGATCTGTAAAATCATACAATTCATTCTGTTTTCCCTGAACCAGCGCCAGTCTCACAATCCCTCTCCTCCCAAACCTTTCGCAAGCCTTTTCTTATAGTTTCCCGGTGTGTCATCATATTTTTTGCTGAATGCCTTGGTAAAGGAACGCACATCGCAGAATCCCACATCATTTGCAATCTCGCTCACATTTTTATCGGAAGAAAGCATGAGTGAGACTGCATGTTTCAGGCGGATCTCATTAAGATATTCCTTATAATTCATACCCGTATTTTTCTTAAAGAAGCTGGAAAAATAATATGCATTCATATGGACCCTCTCGGCCAGTATATCCAGAGACAGATTCTCCTGATAATGCTCCTCAATATACCTTTTTGCTTCCATAACGGGTTTGTTATCATTCTTTTCTGCAGATTTTGCGACCAGCTCATAACACTGGCAATAATATTTCTTATATACAGCAGACATCTGGGCAAAATCCTCAACATCCCTGCCCTTTTCTAACAGCTCCCTCATATCAAATTCCGCCTTGATCCCCACATCACTTAAATAATCCTGTATAGCCCGTATACCTGTACAGAAATGAAACCCGGCATCTTCGCGGTTCCCTGATGCCATGACTGCGATACAATACCTGTACCATGCGAACTGCTTCTCCCATCCTTCCTGATCCTGCTTTACCATCAGCTCCACCAGTTTTTTCCTTCCCGCTTCCAAATCTTCTAATGCACTCTCATGGTAAAATCCAGAACCTTCCTGGAAAATAAACGGATTCTTCCATTCGCTCATAAAGAAAAACCAGCCGCTTTTATCCTGGCATTCCTTATAGGCCGCCGGAATCTGGCCCATAGTACTCACTTCCCGACCTACGATCAGACCAATCTGATGTCTTGTTTTTTCCAGCGTTTCCTTGCATAAAGACAGTAAATAATGATGCAGTTCCTCTCTGTCCAGCCCTTTGAATACAAGGATCTGGTGACCGTTTCTTGAAAAAATGATCCCGCTGTTATCTGTTTCCAGTTTTTTTTCAAGACAGCTGGACACTGAAAATTGGATCAGTTTCCTCTCCTGTCTGGTTTCCTTGTGATACGCAATATGCAAAAGGGCAGGTACATAAGTAGTCTCTTCCGTTTCCGTTAATTTTTTAAGCCCCTCCTCTTGTATCACAGGTATATCCTTTTTCTGGATCATTTGTTCCATGTGCAGTTCTTCTATACATTTCTGTATACTGTCGATCAGCTCCTGCCGGATAATTGGCTTTAAAATATAAGCCATTGCCCCAAACTGAATTGCCGCCTTAGCATATTCAAATTCCTGAAAACCACTGATAAATACAACCTTTGTATGGACCTCCAGCGTGTTCAGCTCTTTTAAAATGTCAACTCCGCTCAGTTTAGGCATATTGATATCCAAAAGGGCAATATCTGCCTGCGTCTTTATAATGCCGTCAAGAGCGGACTTCCCATCCTGATAACTTCCTACAATCGTAATCCCATATTTTGACCAGTCTATCAATTTCCGGATTCCCTTGATGATAACACTCTCATCATCTGCAATCACCATTTTAATCACTCGGATTCCTCCTTGCCGTTAAGAGGCAGTACAATACTGACAATAGTTCCCACCATCTCGGAGCTGCTGATCCGCAGCCCATACTCTTTTCCATAGAGATACCGGACTCTGTCATGGACATTTTTCAGCCCGATACTCTGCCAATTATGCTCATTTTTGATTCCGATGGCATTCCCTTCCAAAAGCCTCATAATCCTATCTACTTCTTCCTTACTCATTCCAATCCCGTTATCCATAACGGATATGATCAACTCTTTTTCACTTTCCTCCGTGTCAATGCGGATTGTCCCGCTTCCCTCTTTTGGCTTTATGCCATGTACATAGGCATTTTCCACAATCGGCTGAAGGATCAGCTTGGGCACAATAAAGGATGACTCATTTTTAATGTCCGAATGAAAAGCGATCTCCCCATCAATCCTGCAGTTTAAAAGATAGATATATTTTTCCACAATCTCCACCTCTTTCCCCAGGGGTACCATATCCTGCACCGTACCGATAATATAATGTATCTGGACGGAAAGGGCTTCAATCATGCGGGATACTGTTTCGTCTCTCTCCTCCAGAGCAGTCATACGGATCACTTCGAGTGTATTATAGAGGAAGTGGGGATAAATCTGTGATCTTAACGCGGTCATTTCCGCTTCCGTCTGTTTTACCTGTGCGACATAGACCTGGTTGATATACCGTTCCAGTTCCTGGGACATCTGATTGAAGCGTTCTGACAAGACGCCAATCTCATCGTTAGACGTTACCGGTATCTTTACGCGGAAATTTCCGGTCTCTATCTCCGCCATTTTATCCATCATGCTGTGTATGGGTTTCGTAAGCCGCTTTGAAAAAACAATTGCCCCCCATGCCAATACAACGAGGCTGACTGCCAATATAATGTAGATCATCCGCTGCAGATACCGGATATGTGAATAAACCTCATCTGTCTCCATTACCACTCGTGTCTTTAGCCCGTAACTATTATAGTCCGACTCCATAGTAATACTGGTGCTGAGTTCCTGCTCCTCTGCGATCGTGCTTTCTACCTTTTTTCCAATACTTGCAGAATCCGTACTAAAGAAACAGATTCCGGCAGAATCTATAATATAAATTTCATTTTCTCCGGATAGGTGGGTCTGCTCATAAACATTTTCCAGCCGTTTTACATCCACATCAATAAAAAGCGTTCCTAAGTAATCATAAGTATTTCCGGCCTTCATTCTCGTCAGGTCAAAATAATTGCGCGCTATGGTAAATACTTGTTTATCCGCGCCATGATAATAACTGTTTTTATGGGTAGGAATCATCATGGCAGTCCTGGTTGTCCTGCTCATGTTTTCATAGCCAACCACGTTTTCAAAGATCTGTTCATCTTCAAAATAATTACTTGCTGTATTATAGTGAAAATCCTGCTGTTCCCCAACCGCATCCTGTGCGATAAAATGGACTGCCGTGATGCTCCCGTCCGCACTCTGGACCGTCTGCAGGAAGCGTTCCATATCCGCAATGCGGTTCTCTTCCTCCTGCAGCAAGATCTGCCTGATATTATCATAATTCCCATATGTAAGGACTGCCTGCTGGTCTGCCTCCATATCATAGTAATACATCATTTTCGTCGTATCATCATAATTTTTAACCATATCGTTCAGGCTAAGATTCATATACGAGGTGACCTGGCTGTAATTACTGCTTACAGACAGCCTGTATTCCCCAAACATCTTGTTTACCATAGCGGAACATAGAATTCCCATTGGAAGTAAACCTGCACAGATCAGCATAATTGCAAACTTATGGTACAAAGACAAATGCTTTTTCATCACTACTCCACCATATCCTGTTTTTTTCTATCATATCATGAACCTTCCATTCATGATCGCCATTCGCCGTTCGTCAAATATGCAAGCATATTTTCCTCACTAATGCTCATTATATCATAAAAATCCCTCCAGCTACTCTGCTGCAGGGATTTCTTTTTGTACCAGAGCGTGTCAGAAAACTGCTTTCGGCAAACTGTGGCGTGCAGATTGTCGAAATGAATTTTCAGCACTCTAGCCTTTGACTGCTCCTGCCGCCACACCTTTGACAAAGTGTTTCTGCAGGCAGAGGAATACGATCAGAATGGGGAGCATAGCACATACCGTCCCTGCAAATACAACATCCCAGCGGCTTGTGAACTGATCCACAAAGGAAAATATCTCCACGTTGATGGTTGCCCCTGTATCTGAATTCAGCACAAGACTTGGCATCAAATAGTCATTCCATATTCCCAGGCCATTGATGATGATCAGACTGGAGGTACATGATTTCAACAGGGGAAATACAATCTGCCAGAATGTGCGGAATCTGCCGCACCCATCAATTGCAGCCGCCTCTTCCAGTTCCTTCGGTATACCGCGTATGAAGCTGCAATACAGAAGTGTTCCAAAGCATCCCGCCCCTGCCACATAGATGATGATCGGCCCTAACAATGTTCCATACAGCCCTAAAACTTTCAGCTGTTTAAAAAGCGGAACCATGTATACCTGAAAAGGTATCATCATACCAGCAATAAAGATGCTGTACACTGCTTTCGTTGCCCTTGACTGTTTTCTTTCTATCCCGTAAGCAGCCATAGGTACTACAATAATGATCAGAACCATAGAGACTACCGTCAGGATCGCGCTGTTCATAAGGGCCCTGGGGAATTCTGTCTCCTGAAATAGATATACGAAGTTATCCAGATTCAGCCTGGATGGCAGTGCCATGGAGTCCTTTAGTATTTCACCGTTTGTTTTCAGCGAAGACATGAACGCATAAAAGGTGGGAAACAGGAACATAACTGCTAGGATAGTCACTATAGCCAGTAAAACAAAATCCAATACTTTCCAAGGCTTTTTTGCCTTTGCCTCTTTCTTTTTCATCACATCTCCACCTCCCTGCTCCGAAGCAGCCTGGACTGCACCTGATTAAAGACCAGGATCAGTATAAACAATATGATACTCGCTGCCGTTCCCAAGCCCTGACGCATCTCCCCAAAAGCTACTTTGTATATGTAATAGGTCATGGTTTCCGTTGAAAAACCGGGACCACCGCTGGTCATGACATTAATCTGGTCAAATACTTTCATGCCGTTGATCAAAGCAAGCGTCATATTAATGGTGATCGAACCTGCAAGAAGAGGAAATGTTACTTTCCAAAACTGCTGCCACCCATTTGCCCCGTCAATCTTTGCTGCTTCAGCAAGTTCCTCCGGGATAGACTGCAGCCCCGCAAGGTATATGATCATATAATATCCCGCGCCCTGCCATAAGATTGTCACTATGAGAGAGATCAATGCAGTCTTAGGATTTCCGAGCCAGTCATTCGTAAGGTTTTCCATGCCAAGTGCTGACAGGATATGATTAAATGCACCGAAGTTATTGTTATACATGATCTTCCAGATAAATCCCGCAACAATTCCACTGATGAGCACCGGAATATAAAATGAACTCCTAAAAAGCCCTTTTAAGATCCTGACTTTATCCACAAGCATTGCTAAGATCAAGGCGATCACATTATTACCAATTGCCACGACAACCGCTACAATAAAGGTCCTCAGAATGGCTCCCCAGAACCTTACGTTTTCCGGATCTAACAGTTCCTTGTAATTAGACAGCCCAATGAAATTCATTGTTGCCTCAACACCATTCCAGGAAGTAAAACTATAGTAAATACTGCTTATTGCCGGAAACAGTACAAATCCTGAATACAGCAGGAACGCCGGTAATATGAAAAGCAAGGTATGCCAGTCAAATCTATTTCTCTTTAATTTATTCATAACTGCCTCCATAAAAAGAGAATCCCTGACTTGTGGTTTCGGGATCCTCCTTTCTTCTCTGCTAATTACTGCGCCTCAGCTGCTACATCTTTATCCCATTCTTTATCCAGATCCTTCATTGCATCTTCAACAGAGGTCTGCCCCAGTATGACATTCTGTATGGTCTTGTACATAAAGTCCCTGAATCCATCCGGTGTATCCATGTCTCCGATCTGGTGTGTCCATTTTTTCGTCGCATCGTCCTGGAATGTCTCAATCAGTTTTTTCTGTACATCAGAAGCGTCATATGTAATCTGTTCTTTTGTAGCCGGTATTGCGTTCATTGTCTGAACTACCTCTGTATATACATCTTTTGAATAGTAGAATTCCAGGAACTTCTGTGCAGCATCATATTTCTTTTCATCAGCTGCACATTCATCAGAGATTGACCATCCTGACCCGGTATCACTGAATACATTTAATTCCCCTGCATCATTCGGTACAAAGAAAAATCCATAATCAAAATCAGCATCGGCTTCTTCCAGCTGTGCAAACATCCAAGGCCCTGAGAAAAGCATAGCTGCTGTGCCGGAAGTCAGAATAGCTGCCGTCTGGCTGTCTGCCGTGCTCATATAACCGTCCTGCACATAGCCTTTGTCAAATAACTCTTTTGTGTCTTCCACCAGCTTTGTAGGATCCGCATCCGTCCAGGATACTTTTCCTTCTGTCCTCTGCTTCAGGAAATCCGGATTGTTGGCAATAACATCGTTTCTGAAGAAGCCGTTTACCCAAAATCCCATATGCCACAGATCACTTGCGCCTACCACCAGCGGGTCAACACCTGAATCTTTTATTTTCTGGCAGATATCCAGGAAATCCGCATAGGTTTTTGGTTCTTCCAGCCCCAAGTCTGTGAAGATCTTCTTATTATAAATAATTCCCTGTGTATTGGTAGCTGTGGGCACCCCATAAATTTTATCATCTATAATAATCGGTGTTTCGATCAATGAAGTGATATTTTCAGGCAATTCAATTACCTTTCCTGACTGTGCATATGTTTTTGTGCTCTTTAGTTCTACAATATCTCCAAATTCCCCAACTGCATCTTTTGTCTTCAGGAAATCATCATATACGCCGGAACCAGATGGCTCCAGTTTCAAATCTATATCCTGGTTCTCTTCCATAAATTTTTCTGCAACTCCCTCAACTGATTTTTTCCAGCTCTGGTCTCCCCCGGAAAACATCACAGTCAATTCAACCTTCTCATCTTTTGTTTTAGAACCGCCGTCTTTTGCCCCATTTCCGCATCCGGTCAACAACCCTGTAACCATAGCCGCTGCAAGCAGCAGACTTACCACTTTTTTCTTCATCTTCCTAGCTCCTTTCGGTATCTCTTTGTTATGATGCCAGTTTAGCATTTGTTGATCATCTAAAAAATGCATTTTTAAAGTTCCGTAGTTCATTTTTTAAGATGTTATTTACCGTAACAGTTCAGGCAGACCAGTCTGAACTGTTACAATTTACCAGAACAAATTTTCTGCATTTCTATATTTATATATCGCTTCCATAAAATAAAAATCTGCGTAAGTCATCGTAATATGATGGCTTTCCTCATGATGGTAAGCCCCCGTACAGTTTTGGATCATGGCATCACAGTCCCGGCTCCAGTCACACCGGTCTTTTAGCAATGCCCTTAAGATCTTCTCTGCTGCCTGCCCATAAAAATGCTGCTCCAATTCCGGCACATATTTCGCCAATTCCAAAAGCCCGCTGGCAATCACACATGCTCCGCAGGAATCCTCCCATGCCGGCTCCTTTGGCTGTCTGAAATCTACGGGAATATGACCGGATTCCGGGATATTTGCCATGCAATAGTGTGCCACCTGCTTTGCCGTATCCAGATAGTCTGTTTTCCCTGTATGCGCATAGCTATTCACAAAGCCATAGAGTGCCCAGCCCTGCCCGCGGCTCCAGGAAGACCCTTCTTTATAGCCCTGCCCGCCATATGACCTAACCATTTCCCCTGTATTCGGATCAAACTCTACAATATGGTTTACCGAACCATCTGCCCTTACAAAAAATTCTCTGACCGTATCCGCATGCAGCATGGCGATCTGCCTGAATCTGGGATCTCCTGTCTCGTCAGAAGCCCAGTATAATAATGAAATATTCATCATGCAGTCAATAATAGCCCAGCCTGTGGTGTCATCTCCATTGACTTCATTCCATGCACGGATGAACCGCCCTGCCGGATTGAACCGCCCTGCCAGAAGGTTTGCTGCATGGAGCGCTGTTTTTCTGGATTCAGGATTCCCCGTTACCTTGTAATCGGCAACAGCAGTCGGAAGGAACATAAAGCCTACATCATGGTGCAGCCCATAAAAGCCCTGAAAACATGTTTCCAACTTTTTCTCACAGTTTCTTGCGATCTCCATATAGCGCTCATTATGGGTATCCAGGTACATCAGCCACATCATACCGCCCCAGAAGCCATTTGTCCACCAGTTCAGCCCATCATCAGTGCTCCATTCAATACTGCTGTCCGAACGGTCATCATAGCTTCCGTCCTTCAGTGTCTTATAAGGGATCCTATCCTTGTTTTTTTCACTTACCCAATCCATTTTCTGACGGATTTTTTCAATTGTATCTTCTACCCATTCAGGATTTTCTTTTTTACTCATTCTCTCTCCCTTCCAATTCTTTCATATCAAAATAATCAAAGTCCGCTGTTTTCTTACGGAATACACCATCTGTACAGGCGATACCTGCAAACGTGCCGGTAAACTCCCCGCAGTATTCATCTGATAGCTTTGTGGTATCCAGATCCGGCCCTATTCTTTCAAATTCTTCCTTGTATGACCACTCAAAATAAGTGGTATGCCCCTCTATCTTCATTTTCAGTACTACCGGCTGGTCAGATACCGGAACCCTTGAATCCAGATACTCCGTCACCTTCCCATTTTCCGACTGTACCACAGAAAGAGCACTTTGCCCAAGAGTCTCGCTATAATATTTCCTTAAATAAAAATAATTCAAGTTGTCATAAAAAAGCGCCAATCCTGCTGTATGCTGGTGCACTTCCGGGTAAAACTCCATTCTTGTAGAAATTTCCATATGTACAGATGTGATCTTCCTCGCAAGCAGGCTGACTTTATTAAAGGAATCCAGTACCTGCTGTCCTCTGATCCTGACATACCCCTTCCTTGCTTTCACATCCGCAAAGCTCTGCGGCATATAATGCGGGGCATAATACTGGATTCCCAGCTCATCCCCGTCAAAATCATCGTGTGGCTCAATCTGTGGCATCTCATATTCTTTTCCCATGCTTTCTTCACAGACATCCTCCGGCAGAGGGGAGCCATTTTTCTTGCGCAGCCATCCATCCTTTGTCCACACCATCTTAGCAAGGGCAGTTTCCCTTCCCAAAGTACAGCGCAGTTCCGGAAGATGTGGTCTGGCACACAAGTGCACAGCATAGTATTCTCCTTCTGGTGTATCCACCAGGCTTGCATGCCCAGCTTTCTGGAGCCTGATTTCCGGGTTATAGTAGTTCAGGTCCTCAGCAGCTTTAGTTCTTCCTTCCGAACCATCTGTAACGATAGAGGTAATCACCGGATTTGCCGGGTCGCCTTCGTACGGCCCCCATATCTTTTCTGCCCTTGCGACAGAAGAGCAATGATGGTAGCCGGTACCCCCTTCGGCACAGAGCAGGTAATACCTTCCTCTATGCTTATAAAGGTGGGGACCTTCTATCCATCCTCTTGTCGTCCCTCCACTCCAGATCCTTTTCGGATACCCGACCAGTCTTTTTTCCTGTGCATCATATTCTGCCATGCAGATGGCGCCTGGCTTCTGGTAGCCTTCACGCCTTTCCCACTCCAGGGAAACGAGCCACTTCCGACCATCATCATCATGAAACAGCGACGCATCGAAGCCAGAAGATTGCAAATATACCGGTTCGCTCCAAGGTCCTCTTATGTCTTTAGCAGAAACCAGGTAATTATCAACATTCATTCCATTTGGCTCTACGATTCCATAGACAATATAAAAAAGGTCATCCTTTTTGCAATAGCTTAAGCATGGTGCCCAAATCCCCTGACCTGATGTGAGCCTTCCGAGATTGATCTTAGAATCATCCGTTAAAATGTGAGTATAGAGTTCCCAGTGTTTTAAATCTTTGGAATGATATACCGGAATTCCCGGAAACCACTCAAAGGATGATACTGCGATAAAATAGTCATTCTGTTTCCTGCAGATACATGGGTCAGGATTAAAGCCCCTTAAAATTGGATTTTTTATCATATTACTCTCGTCCTTTCATACAATCTTCTCCTCCAGCTATTGTGATTTAGTTTTCAATTTTATATTTATTATGGAGAAAATTTTGTATCATTTAAATACAATTTTATATTTGGATAGGCAATTTTTTAAGTTAAGTTTGACCGGCTTCCCCACCTTATTTCCGGCTCGCCCGTCTCCCGCTCCTCTTGCTTTAATAGCAGAATTGCAGTAAGCAACTTGCGGTTGGTTAATTCAACCCTGCAGTGTAATCGGGGATCACGGCAATGCTCCCCATTTTCCTAATAAAAAATGCCGAACCAGTTTAAATCCGGTTCGACATTTTGATTATAGAAAGAACTGCCCAATAACTCATATAATGCATATGGTGAAGCCTAAACACTTCCTGGTCCGTGAATACTCACTGTATTGGCATGGTATTTTTTAGATTCTATGGAAGTTTTACAGCCTTCTCCATATACACCGTGCCTGGTTTCACAAAAAATGTTAGTTTAAAATAACGGACACCATGATCCAATATGAATCATGATGTCCGTTATAAAGTCTGTCACTCCGTCACACCTAACCTATGTTTTCCCGGTTCCAGTAACCGTGTACTTCCATCGGGCAAGATCACCTCTGCCTCTGTATTCGCAGGAATCTCTATATCAAAGATCAGTTTATCTTCCTCATATTTCCACCCGCTTACAATTTCTCCCACCGGTGATCGATATGAGGCTTTTGCGTATTGCAGCAGTTTATAGGGCATGGGTCTGATCGTGATCTTATTTCCCTCCAGACAAATTCCGCACACACCCCGGAAAAGCCAGCCACAGACTGCTCCATATGAATAATGATTCAAAGAAGCCTTCGGTTTCCCACTTTCATTGATTCCATCCCAGGTCTCCCAAATAGTTGTGGCACCTTTTTTTACTGCATAAAGCCAACCGGGCATAGTGTCCTGCAAGAGCAGCTTATATGCAGTCTCCAGATATCCGTACTCCGCCAATACGGGGCAGAGAGAAGGCGTGGACAAGAATCCTGTGTTCAGATGATAATCATTATTGATCACCAATTGATTAAGCTCTGCTGCCGCCAAAGCCTTTTCTTCCCGGTCCAGTAAATCAAACGTGATGGCGCGTACATATTCCGCCTGTCTGTCGGAATTGATCTTTCCGTCTTCGGTAGCAATGTGGCGGAAAGCTTTCTTTGCATTTTCGGAAATTTGGCGGTAATTCTCTTCATCCACATTTTTTCCGAGTATCCCCGCGATTTCAGAAAGAAGTTTTCCTGAATATGCAAAATAAGCAGTTGAAACCTTTTCCTGCGGTGTGCGCATGGCCATGGTGCTCTCCACATCCGGCTCGCACCATTCCCCATAGTCTACACCTGTCTCTATGGTATGATTTCTATAAGGATTCTTTTTTAACCGTTTAACCGGATTCAGAGGTTTTTGTTTTGCCCTGCTTTCCAGGAACTGATACCATTTCCGCATCATTTCATAATTTTCTTCCAGAATACGGATATCTCCCATACGCTTATACATCACATAAGGAACGATAATGGCGGCGTCTCCCCAGCCTACAGAACCTGCAAGCATCCCGGAAAAGAAACTCGGTTTATTATTTTTCGGCGCAATATTGGCAACTTTTCCGTCCTCATACTGATTCAGGCGGCATTCCCCAAGCCATTTGCGAATCACCGGATAACAGTCTTCCAGGAATAATCCTGTATCTGCAAATACCCCCATATCCCCTGTCCATGCTGCGCGTTCTCTTGTGGGGCAGTCTGTGGGCACATCGCAGAAATTAGATTTCTGGCTCCAAATGCTGTTGTGTACCAGTTGATTCACATATGTATCGGAGCATTCAAAGGTACCTGTCTGTTCCATGTCTGAATAAACCGCAATGGAAGTAAAGCTGGCATCTGTCAAATCTATATCCGTCTCAACTTTTGCATACCTGAATCCCCAGATGGTAAAACGGGATTTATAGTGATTTTGTCCCTCTCTGCAGATATACGTCACCCTCTGCTCTGTTCCCCCCTCTTTGTGACGCTTCCGGTCCTGAAAGTTCTCTGCTGTAAAGTTGCCGTTTTCATCCAGAGTTTCCCCATGAGTCAGGACAATCTTGTCTCCTTCATGTGCCCAAATCGTAAATTCCACATATCCGGCCAGATTTTGTCCATAATCAATCACGGTTTCGCCATTGGGCGTCTGTATGATTTTTCCATCAAACCGTTCACGTTCTGCAATCGGATGACTATTGGAGCACACAAGATTTTTCAGACCAAACCTTTCCGTCTTAACCGGATGAAACCCCGTTATTGTTTCCATATTTGCATCATATGTCTCGCCCTGCTGCATATCATTTTCCCGGAGAGGACCATTCTGGGAGGCTGTCCAGTTCTCATCTGAGATACAGATCACCTCACCATCTGCCTCCAGTTGGAAGTATAGCGCCACATCTTCCCCGTACAAATTGCGGTCTCCATCCACGCCGGAACAGCTTCGGTACCAGCCATCCCCCAGAATGACCATAACCTCATTCTTTCCTTTTTTTATAAGCCGTGTCACATCATATGTCTGATAAGCCAGGGATTTATCATAGGAGCTTGTCCCTGGAGCGAGGACAAAGCTGCCTACTCTTTCTCCGTTTAAATACGCCTCATAAACACCATGGCAGGTAATATAAAGTCTCGCATCTGACACTTTATCCGCATCAAAAGATGTCCTCAAATAACTAGCCGGTTTGTGCACTGCCGGATCACATTCCAATTCCGGATTTATCCATTTTGCATGAAAGTCGGACTCCTCCAAAAGTCCCATCTCAAACACTGCCGGTTCGCTCCACTCTCCAACTTCTTCCTTTTCATCCCAGAGGCGTACCTTCCAGATTACGTTCTGTCTGCTTTTCAGAACACTTCCGTATGCAGCGTGCATGTGATCAGTATAGACTTTACCACTTTTCCAGACAGTGCTTTTGCCGCTTATTGCTTCAATTTCATACGCCCTTTGTCTCTTGCCATCCCGGCAAGTCCATGACAAATATGGCTTTGCAGTGTCAATGCCCACGGGATTTTCCATATGTTCTGTTTTCAGATTGACTGCTTTCATATCTTTGTAACCTTTCCTTTGGTAATTCCGTTTTCATTGTATGCATCTACACGTACAAAATAATCCTGCCCTTTGACCAGCGCTCCGATTCTTTTGTCTATCCTTCCATCACAGTCCGTTTCCACGTCCCTGACACTGCGGTAAATCTGGTAACTATGATAGAGTTTCTCTTCCTCATGACCCCAGCAGATATTATAGCCAACTGCGTCTTTCTTCCCTTCAACAGCCACCAGTAAATCTAACTCATCCTCACTTCTGCCAGCCTCGAATACAGGCATTTCCGGTTTATCTCCCGACCCTATTCCAAAGATACGCAGCCCGGAAATGCAGGGTTCCACTCCATATGGAATCTCAATAATGGTAAGCCGAACATAACGAACCTGAATGCCATTTTCACGCACGATAAAATCATGGGGCAAATCTGTCACAGCCTCTGATTTATCTTCTATTACAAAATACTCTTTTCCATCCAATGAGCCTTCCAGTTTCCATCTTGTCCGCAGATTTCTTTCCTCGATATACCGCGGCTGCGTGGCTGTGCCCTTAATTTCCCCCGGTGACGCAATGGGAAGATCATCATCTGCAAAGTTGATCTGAATTGCCCTTACATCCATTGTCTTCTTCAGATCAACCTCTAACCATTCCCCTGGGGCACTGCCTGCGGCTCTCCACCAGTTTTGTGAATCTTCGTTTACCGCTTGATCTGCATCCTTTCCCTCCGCCGCAGAAGATGCCTTTGCAGGTTTTGCATAACTTAGAAGATACCATTTAGGTTCATTCCAGGGATTTCTTTTCCCTTCTTCCACTGCTATGGGCCAGTCCCCGTAATTCTGGTTACAGAACAACTCGCCATCCTGATCAAATCCCGCCGGCCAGATTCCAACACGGCGTTCAAACTGGTGGTTAACACTGATCCTCATAGTAGAAGTATGCCAGAGATTTTCCTCCTTGTCCCACATGGTTGACCCATGACCGGCCCCCGGCATGAAACCGCCCGGATGATAGGAAAAAGGATTGTTTGCGGCCAGAGAAAACGGACCAAGAGGCGAATCCGACACATACACGCCGTCTGCATAAGTATTGAACTGTGCTCCCGGACATGCATACTGAAGATAATATTTTCCACCAAACTTATCCATCCACGGCCCTTCAATAAAAGGCCTTCTTGTAAACATACCCCTGATTTGCGGTGCATACACCTTCGGAAGCTGTTCTTCTGTCATATTGCTCTGCTTCAGGAATCCCTGAAACATCATCTCCACCTCTTCCTCACCACGGGGAAACTCACAATTATCAATTCCCATCCGTTCATAACCGATCTCGTATGGATTTCCCTGGATCACCACTTTCCTATCTGTCTTAGGAAGCATAGTCTCCGGCTCCAGTTCTACACCCCATACAGGAGTAATATTAGAACACCCCCAATAAAAATAAATCTTCCCGTCCTCATCAAAAAACAAATTAGGGTCCCAAAAATCAAATGTACCTGCAATCTCCTCATAGGGCCCTCTGATAATGTCTCTGGTCCGATAATAATTACAATTTTCTCCCTTCCTCGATGCACTAAAATACACATAATCACCGCATACTCTTACATCCGGTGCATAATCATAAAGGGGAAGATTCTCGGGAAGAGAATAGGACTCCCAGTTTACCATATCCTCTGATACCCAGACACTCAGATTCATAGAAGCAAAAATATAATACTTCCCTTGAAACTGAATCATAGACGGGTCAGCCCCCTCCCTGTCAATCTGCAGCTTTCCATGAGAACGCGGATCCATATTAAACTGATACCGATACGGTACATTAACAGGATTACAATAATACTTCATTTATGAACACCTCTTGCTATTTATATTTTTATAACGTAACCCGGCAACGGCGGTTGGCCCCGCCACAATTAAATAAGTCCACCCAAATACTTCAGACTTGGCTTTGCAGTTCTCTGCTGTGTGCTTCTGTCAACGGCAATCAACCCAAATGTCATAGAATACCCTTTTTGCCACTCAAAGTTATCCATCAATGACCAGTACATATACCCTTTCACCGAAATACCGTCTGCGATACAATTTGCCACACCATCTGTCGCCTTATTGATAAAGTCCACACGCACGGTATCATCCTCAACTGCAATGCCGTTTTCCGTCACTATAATAGGTATATTCAATTCCTTATATACTTTCCGGATACAGGCTTCCAGCGCCTGAGGATAAATTTCATAATCCATCTGTGTCAATCCTGCACCCTGGGGTGCTGCACAAATTCCATTTGCATCGATCACAGAACGTGTATAATTCTGAAGTCCAAAGAAATCATCTTCTTTTATGTAGGGCAGATAATGTAAAAATTCTTCGTTCCATTCTTCTTCTGCCCGTTTTTCTCCTCCTTCTTTTGCCTGGATGTCATGAAGAGAAAGTGTAAGTCCCACCTGAAGATTGGCATTTACCTCTTTGATGGCTTTCTTTGCAGCCTGATGGGCTTTCATAACCAGAATATCACCTTCGGGTGTCCTGCTGCTTACAAATACCTGGGGCGTGGCCACACCGAACACTTCCATGTTTTCCTCGGCCTGCTTCTGCATATTTTCCATCATTTTCTGCATATTCAGGCCAACCTGTACGGTTCCCTCTGTGCTTTCTGCCGCCTCTTTATTTGCATGGGTTCCTGCTCCCTGCTGCATTTTCTCCATCATCTGTGCTTTATATCTTGCAGAAATAGCGGCAATCTGAATCCCCATATTTGCCTCATTGATGGTACAGATGTAATGCATATAAGAGCCTAATCTTTCCACGACATACTTACAGTAATCTGCAAATAATCCAATGGTTTCTTCATTCTCCCAACCGCCCTCTTTGATCAACCATTTCGGTGATGTAAAATGCAGCAATGTGACAACCGGTTCTATCCCATACTTCTTACAGCACTCCAATACTTTGCGGTAATGTTCGATCTCCTTCTCATCAAACTCACCTTTTACCGGTTCAATTCTTGCCCACTCAATGGAAAAGCGATAAGCATTTAACCCTGCCTCTGCCATCATTTTAATATCTTCTTCATAGCGGTTATAATGGTCAACTGCATTCAGTGAAGGCTCTGCAAAAGAAGTATACTTCATATGTTCCATGGCCCAGTAATCACTGTTTTTATTATAGCCTTCTACCTGATGTGCGGCGGTTGCAGCGCCGATCAAGAATCCCTTTTCAAATTTTCCCATAACCTGTCTCCTTTTTATACTGATAATATCATTGGATTTCCTGTAACGATAAGGCGGTCAAACAGCCACGATACCTTTTATGTTATACCATGTGTTGTTTCAAAAACTCCGCACTGAGCTGCAGTGATCTTACGGGTGATCTGTCCGCCCAATTCTTATGGCTCTCCAGAATAATGGCATCCACCTCCACGTCAAGGGCCTGCTTCACTAATTCTTCCAGATTCATGTTACCGTACCCCAACTCCATACTGTCTGATTTCAGGATTGGTGTCATAGACGGGCCGCTTACTTTTGTTCCCCGGTCATTGATATGATAGAGTTTCATCCGCTCACCCAGCTTTTTCATAAGCGTTATTGCCGATACTCCCGCTTCCGTGGGCCAGTAAGAATCCAGTTCAAAATTCACATATTCAGGATCTGTTTCTTCTATTATCATATCATATGCCGTTTTGCCCGGCTCCACTTTTCGGAATTCACAGTTGTGATTATGATATAATAACTGAATACCGGAATCCTTAAGCACTTTTCCTGAACGGTTCAGGTCATCTGTTAGTTTCCTGACAGCTTCTTTATCTGAATAATCAAAACGATACATTCCCGTAATCACAATTTTATCTGTTCCCAATTTATCTGCTTCTGCAATCACAACCTCCGGATCTCTCTGAATCGTTCCCAGGTCTTCATGAAGGCTTACACAGCAGAGTTCCGCCTGATCCAGTAACTTTTTCCAGTCAAATTGTCCGCCTTTTCCAACCGGCATACCGGCTGCTTTTGTCATAACCCGAACCAAAAATGAAGAGGGGTGTATCATAAAACCATTCAATTCAATCCCATCATAACCTGCCGCCTTTATCTGCTTTAGTGTCTCCTGCGCCTGATCTTCATTTTTTGTAACCGTTCCAAGCATAATCTGCTGTACTGCTTTCTTTGCCATTTCTATTCTATCCTCCTCCTTTTAGTATAAAATAAATCCCATTCCCATGTGTCTCTTTTTTATATAAAATGTTCCTATTTTCATGTTTCAAAATTTATAACGAAAATCCAATCTTTTTTCGCAATATTTAAACATCCAAATCCCCCCTACTATGCTATTATAGTAGAAAACTACTGGAATCAAAAATGAAAGGAAGAATTATATCATGCGTCTAAAAGAAAATTGCGATCTTGAAGACTTCTTAAATAAAGTAAAAGAATGCCGCTCCAAAGTCACCTTCAGAACTTCGGAAGGTGATATCCTGGCAATGCAAAGCACCTTATGCCAGCTCATTTTTGTCTCCCTCCAACATCAGCCGGAACTCCTCTATAGCGGCGAGATATGCTGCGAAGACATAAGCGATCACGAAATCCTGAAGGATTATCTGATCTAACTGTAGTCCGGCTGCCGGCTGAAGTTCTGCCTTTGTCAACGTACCATTCTCACTTTTTCTGTGTCCGGATTCTTCTCATAATGATTCTCCTGTCTCTCTGATCTGTTTATTTTTAATATTTTGTATTGTATATACATAGCTAAAACTGCCACAATTGTCGCTATGCCATCTGCCAATGTATGTGCCAGCGCAATTCCCAAAAATCCCATCAGATGATTCATAAGAAATAAAAACGGAATTAACAGCACTCCCTGTCTAAGAAGGGAAACAATGGTTGCCGTCACTGCATTTCCGGCCGCCTGCAGAAAATTTGTTCCAAGATAATAAAATCCTATAATGGGGCTTGCCAGCACAAGGTATACCACTAACTGTTTTCCCATTTGAGCTGCCGCAGCATCCTTTAAGAACATCCCTATCAATGTATCTCTGGCAAATATACATCCGGCTGCTGCTGCCAATCCAATGACAACTGTCAATAGACTCAAAGCTTTTAAAATCTCTTTCAGCCTGGATACATTACGCGCACCGTAATTATACGCCAGCATTGGCTGCACTCCCATACAGATTCCCATCTGGATCATGGATATGATCATGGTTGCCTTGCCGGCTGCCGCCATAGCAGCAACCGCATTGGTTCCGTACAAAACCAAAAGGTTATTGGAAAAAGTAGCAGCAAATCCGCTTAAGATACTGGAAATTCCGTTTGGCATTCCAACTGCAATAATGTGCAGTAAAGATTTTGGTTTCCGAATGGCATAAGATGGTTTTAGACTCAGAATCTGTCCCTTTTTCCGGATATAGATCACATAATAAATGGTGCTGACAGCATTTCCAAGAAGCGTCGCAGCCGCAGCTCCTTTTACTCCCCATCCAAAGACCAGTATAAATATGGGATCCAGTACAATATTGAGTATTGTGCCCGTCATATTTCCAATCAGACCTTCTTTGATCGCACCGTCAGCCCGGAGTAAGGCCCCGAGGGTGGTAGATAAAAGCATCATCGGCGCCCCCAATGCCAGGATCTGCATATAATCCTTTGCATACACGAAAATTTCCGCATTCGCTCCCAGCAGTCCCAGAACGGATTTGGAAGCGATCAGCATTACAATGGTACAGAGAATTCCAAATGCGGCCGCTGTGTAAAAGCAAAGACTGCCATACGTCCTGGCATCCTCAATTTTCCCTGCCCCCGCTGCTTTTGCAATCACCGAACATCCACCGATCCCAAGCATAGTGGCCGCAGCAGCAGCCAGGGAAAATACCGGACTTACAACCGATACCGCAGCCACCTGTGCCATTTCTCCCAATTGCCCGATAAAGAACATGTCCGCCATATTGTAAAAAAACATCACCAGAATGGTAATACAAGACGGCACTGCCATAGAAAAAACTGCTGTCCAGACCGGCATGTTTTCAAACAGTTCCTGACTCTTCAATGTTTTGTCATTCACATTCAATTCCCCTTTGCTGTCTTACCGGTATTGAAATACCTTCAGTTTTAACAATTCATAGCTGTTAAAGCACAACCTGGATGCTTCGTCTCCGTTAAGCCTTCTTCCCGCCTTCCAGCAACCATTCACAAATTTACCTTCTTCCAATGAAATGATGTCATAAAACGGTTTCTCCGCATTTGCAGAAAACGCAGTGATCATGCACCCATTTGCTAATATGTAGAAGGTATCCCTGCTTTCCTTCAGGATCATACACACGCCATCTTTACGCTTCACCAACGGAATATTCATCATGACCCGGAATCCGAAATCATCAAACATCATGGTTTCCCCTTCCATATTTCCCATATTTCCCATATCCGCCAAGCGGCTGTCCGGCTTAGCCGGTGTCATATCCATGGTTTCCGAACATACAGCCTGCAGTTCATCACTTCCATATCTGCTTGTCAATAGCGGCATCATACTATCCAAGGTTTTTGCACACCATGCATATTCTGATATGTCCTGCGGAATCTGCAGTAATGGGTCTGTCACATCAACACCAAACAGGTATGCTGTAATATCATCAAAAGGCTGTCCCATATCTTCAAAACCAAATGGGGCAAAACAGGCAGCATGATAATGTCCTATACTGTAAACCAGGCGGGGCGCTGCATGGGAGTGCACTGCCGTTTCCGGAATAAATAACGGATTTCCAAGTTTGGTATAGGTATCGCAAATACCACAGAAATTAGGTACATAGATATCCGGGGCAAACACATCAATAGCCGGAGCTGCGTATTTCCACACCTCCATCACCTTTGCGATCGGTCCGCCGGTGGGATATTGCCCGGCCTCTCCCCCTTTATCAAGCCAGCAGTTTACAACCATCGGCAGATCATACTCTGCCCGTCCGGCTGCTGCAACCTTTCCCACATATCCGGCTATATGATATGCACTGAATATCTCCTCGGCATAGTCTCCAAACACATCCTTCCAGCTTCCGCTGTCCTTTCCTTCTTGTACGGCTTCTTTGATACCCGCTTCCATGGATTCTGTATGAGACTTCATATAAGACACAAACTCTTCCGGCACAGGCTGCGCAAACAGGAAATCCGCCTGATCGGAATGTTCTCTGGCCGCTCCCTGCAGGCCTGTTTCATTTTCCACCTGTATGGCAATGACAGTATGCGTCTCACTGTCCACGTCTTTTAAATGTTTCATAAGTTTAGCAAATGCTCTGGCATCCGCACGATTTGTCTCCTCCCCCAAATATGAAAGTGTGGTATATTCCATTCCGTGGAACATGGAAAGTCTCGTTTTATTTTTCCCTTTTTCGGTCTGGGCTCTGGGAAAGCGTTCCATGTCCTTTTTCACCCATTCCGGAGCATACATACACTGGGCATTCTTCCATGTCCCGAACCACAGAAAAATGATCTTCATATGAAAACTTTTGGCCTGCTCAATCAGTGTATCCACCAGTTCAAAGGAAAACTGACCCTCCGCAGGTTCCGTTAGTTCCCAGGTCACAGGCAGTAAAAGTGTATTAAGCCCCAGTTCCTCTGCCTGTTTCCAAACGTTTTCCATATATTTCGCTGATGAAGAACTGGAATTATGTACCTCCCCCGCAATGGCTATAAATGGTTTTCCATCTACCGTTAAAACCGTTCTTTTACTGTTCATACTTTTATTCCTCCGTAATTTTATAGTATATATTTTATTTGAAAACCTTTTAATATGCGTTTAAAAATTCACTAAAATGTGTTATAATTTCAGCAAATACTCAATTTCATTAAATTTATAACATTTTAATGAATTTCAACACGCAGCATCTGTCACTTCGCGGGCAAGAGGAGGATTTCTATGAATACACCCGATAAGATTTCTTTTTTCATGGAATTGATCAACTGTAACTACGACCTGTATATATGGGCCTATGATAAGACTCTGAATATGACGCATACAAACTGGACTGAAAGTATTTTTTCCGGCAATTTCCTCTCCTACACCGGTCTTTCCAAACTGGTGGAAGAATATATCGCTTCCGGCCGGAAGACTCCTCTCATTGTGGAAGCCGCCGGAAACCTCTTATGGATTGTGGGATTTGATTACCATGGTTCACTTCTGGAACAATGTTTTTTAATAGGCCCCATCTACAGCGGCCGCGATTCCCAGATGCTTCTCAGAAAACATCTGGATGACTATGATTTGACTGTAAAACTTCGATCTATGGTTTTTAAACTGTTTGAACGTATTCCCACAGTCCCCACCAATATTATCAATCAGTACGCTGTTATGCTTCACTACTGTCTGACGGGCGCCAAAATATCAACGAACGACATAACCTACCAAAGTATTGTCCCTGCGGCGAAAAAAAACGATTCCATCACCTCTTCCCTGGAACATGCCGGAATCTGGTACGCGGAAGAGCAGTTGTTCAAAATGATAGCTGACGGTAATCCCAACTATAAAGACGCTCTGGCAAAGTCCGCGTCTTTAAGTTCCGGCATGAAGATCAATGCAAAAGATTCTTTGCGCCTCCATAAAAATAATACCCTAGTATTGCTGACACTCTGCTCAAGAGCCTGCATCCGCGGCGGTCTTGCGCCCTCCATCTCCTATGATCTGAACGATTTCTACGCAGCCAGAATAGAGGAATGTAACTCCATGTCAGAAATACAGAGATTAAATGAAACCATGCTTGCAGATTACGTTTACCGTGTGCGCAGATCAAAGGAAGAATCACATATCTCTGCCCCCATACAAAATGCTTGTGCTTATATCAAATCCCATATAGCGGAGCCGCTGTCAATCCATATGCTCGCCAAACGCAGCGGATATTCAGAGTATTACTTTTCTCACAAATTCAAGGAGGAGATGGGTACAAGCATAAATGAATACGTCTTGAAGGAGAAAATCGACCAGGCCAAGCTGCTTCTGTCCGGTACTACTGAAAACATTCAAACGATCAGCGATAACCTTTCCTTCAGCAATCGGAGTTACTTTTACACCTGTTTTCAGAAACATGTCGGTATGTCACCCAGCGAATACCGTGCACAGAATCACAGGATATGATAGTTCTGATTTTATCTATAATGTTTTGTTTTTCCATATTCCATTTTCTTTCCATGAATTTTTGTACATATAAGCGAATTTCTATACTACATGCAAATAAAACTTCCCTTATAGTTGTCTTATCAGCTGTATAACGCAAATATACACAAAGAAAACGGAGGATTTATTTATCATGGCAAAAAAACAAAAGCTCTCACAGAGCGAAATTGACGGTGTACAATACCGCCGTGCAAAACTCTGGCAAATTATCCTGTTCGCATGTAATGCCTTTGTCGGCATGAGCGTCTACTCTCTCATCGGACTGGCAAGTTACACAGCCAGTCTTGGTTTTGGTATTGCCACTGCAGTCGTAGGTGTTATCCTCACCTGGACAAGGATTTTAGATGGTATCACTGACCCGATACTCGCGTTTGTCTATGACAGAGTAAACACACGGTTTGGTAAAATCCGTATTCTGCTCATCACTGGTTATATCATCGAAGCCTTGGCTCTCATGGCAATGTTTGTCTGGGGACCCGGAAAAGGTCTTGGTATTATCGGCTTTACTTTATTTTACATAATCTATGTCATTGGTTATACCATCGCCAACATGACAGCCTTGACCATCAATCCATTGATCAGTAATGACCCCAAACAACGCCCGACGATCAGCGTATGGTCAACAGCATTAAACTATGTCATCCCCATGGCCCTCAGTATTGTATTAAATACTGTCCTGCTCCCCAAGTTCGGAGGAGATTATAATCTTGAATTCCTGGGTGCTGCCTGCAAGATATGCCTTGGTCTTGCCGCAATGGGTACTCTTCTTGTATGCATCGGTGTATCGGAATACGACAGACCGGAAAACTTCCGCGGATTAGCAGTTAAGAAGGAACACTTAAAACTCAAAGATATGACTGAGATCTTAAAACATAACCGTCCCCTTCAGTGCTACATCATCTCTTCCGCTTCTGACAAGATTGCACAGCAAACAACCTCCCAGGCCGTTATCGTAACAATGATGAATGGTATCTTGATAGGCAATATGGGACTTGCAACCATTCTCACTGTTATCGGTATGCTGCCTTCTATTCTCTTTGCAGTCGCCGGTGCAAAATATGCCGGAAAGTTCGGAAGCCAGAAAACCATCGTCAATTGGACTCGTATCTGTATCGTGATCAGCGTGGTCATGTGGGGCTTCTTAATTGCGATTGACCCCAGGAAGATTGCCAGTGCAGGTATCTGCATGATTCTCTACGTGGTTCTCACCCTGATGAAAAACGGTGCCAATA
The DNA here is from genome assembly GCA_002270465.1 of Blautia hominis. Lineage (GTDB taxonomy): Bacteria > Bacillota > Clostridia > Lachnospirales > Lachnospiraceae > Blautia > Blautia hominis. The sequence continues at coordinate 236,870 of NQOF01000003.1, read as the reverse complement.
TGTGTGTAACTACTGCAGGTACCGCTTTTATGTCAGATATCATTGACTATGAACAGGATCGCAGCGGCCGTTATGTTCCGGCAGTCGTTACGGGCATTTACAGTTTTATAGATAAAATTGTATCTTCCTTCTCCGCTTTGATCGCCACAGGCGCTGTTGCAATGATCGGTTATACTTCTACTATGCCCCAGCCAACAGATGCTGCCACCCCGGCTATTTTCTGGACCACAACGATCATCATGTTCGGACTTCCAATCCTTGGCTGGATCTGCACTCTGGCAGCCATGCACTTCTGCCATTTAAGTAAAGAAGATATGGTAGAAGTCCAAAAACGCATCGAAAAGAAGAAAAATGCAGTACCGGCAGAAAGTGAGGAAAAATAAGCATGGCCAGATGTATAACACAGCTAAAAGACAATTGGAATTTTGTAAGATCAGCAAAGGACGCCCTTACCGCTGCAACGCTTCCCGGGAAGTCAGTGACACTTCCCCATACCTGGAACGCCATTGATGGCCAGGACGGAGGAAATGACTACCACAGGGGCACTTGCTATTACATAAAGAAATTGCATAAACCGGAATTAAAACCCGGAGAACAGGCTTATCTGGAATTCCAGGGTGCAGCTATGACTGCCGGCATCTATGTAAACGGCCATCTGCTCACCCACCACGAAGGCGGATATTCCACCTTCCGTGTAAATATCACAGAGGTTTTGTCAGATGAAAATACCATTGTTGCCGCTTTAAATAACGAAGACAACAATACCTGTTATCCGCAGAAAGCAGATTTTACCTTTTACGGCGGACTTTACCGGATGGTAAACCTGATCGTCGTTCCGGAAACCCATTTTGAACTGGACTACTGCGGTACACCCGGAATTAAGGTAACGCCCCAAGTGGATTTGGAAAATCACAAAGCTACCGTTACTGTAGAAGCATGGATTTCGGCAGATGACCTGGTAACATTCACTGTGGATGGCCGGTCTCAAACAGTATTATCCGTCGAAAAACATGCACAAGCTATATTTATGATTGAAAACGTACACTTATGGGATGGATTAAACGATCCGTATCTCTATACAGCCAGTGCCTCTTTAGAAAGCGGTGATGAAGTAAGTACACGTTTTGGATGCCGAGAGTTCCATATAGACCCTCAGAAGGGTTTCTTTTTAAACGGAAGCTCCTATCCCCTGCGCGGAGTTTCCCGTCATCAGGACTTTAAAGACGTAGGAAATGCCCTTACCATGGAGCATCACAAAAAAGACATGGAAATCATCCTGGAATTGGGTGCAACCACCCTCCGACTGGCGCATTACCAGCACGCACAGGAATTTTATGACCTCTGCGATGAAAATGGGCTGATTCTCTGGGCGGAGATTCCATACATTACCATGCATATGAAAAACGCCCGTGCCAATACGTTGACACAGATGGAAGATTTAGTGGTACAAAACTACAACCACCCCTCTATTATAACCTGGGGATTATCCAACGAAATCACAGCCGCCAGCACCGTAAATGAGGATTTACTGGAAAACCACACACAGCTCCATGACCTGTGCCACAAACTTGATCCCACGAGACCCACAACCATGGCTAATGTATTTATGCTGGAGACGGACAGTCCTATCCTGGAAATCCCGGACATTAACAGTTATAACTTGTATTTTGGCTGGTATCTTGGCGAACTGGAACAAACTGATGAATTTTTTGACGAGTACCATAGAAAATATCCTGACAGAGCAATCGGTTTCTCTGAATATGGTGCAGATGCCAATCCACAATACCAGTCCGCCGCACCGGAGAAAGGTGATTACACAGAAAGCTATCAGGCCCTTTACCACGAACATATGCTGCAAATGATAGAAGCCAGACCCTATCTATGGGCCACACATGTATGGAATCTATTTGATTTTGCTGCTGACGGCCGTGACGAAGGCGGCAAACATGGAGAAAACCAGAAAGGCCTTGTCACCATCGACAGAAAACTGAAAAAAGACGCCTTCTATCTTTATAAAGCGGCATGGAACAGAACCGACAAGTTTGTACACCTGTGCGGCCGCCGCTATGCTGACCGCGTGGAAGAAACCACTGAGATCAAAGTATATTCCAATCAACCGGAGGTCACACTCTTTGTAGATGGAACTGAATTTGCTACTGTCTCAGGCAAAACCATTTTCAAATTCCAGGTACCGATCACAGGTACCCATGCCATTACTGCAAAAGCAGATGCCTGCGAAGACTGTATGACCATAAGGCGCGTTGCAGAAGAAAATCCGGACTATATATTTGTCAAGCGGGCTCCTGTCACAAACTGGTTTGACACAGATGACTTAGATCCTGAATGTTTTTCCATAAACGACCGCCTGGCAGATATCCGTGAAAATCCTCAGGCCGGTGCGATCATTGACCAGATGATGTCACAGGGTGCTTCTGCGCGCGGTGACGTTGCCGATGCGGTTAAGGATAATCCGGCGCTTCAGCGTATGATGGGCCGTATGACTTTGGTCAGTCTTCTGAAACAAAGTGGTGCCGATGACGAAAGCATCAAACAGCTCAACCGCGTTTTACAAGGTATTAAAAAATAACTGATATTTGAAAACCTCCCATCCCGGCAGTTAAGTACATGAGCAGATACTTAATGCCCGGATGGGAATTTTTGAAGGAGGAGATAAATGAAAACCGATGCTCGTGTCCGGTACACCAGGCAGATCATCCAGCACGTATTCATAGATTTATTAAAACAAAAACCAATTAATAAAATATCGGTAAAAGAAATCTGTGAAAAAGCGGAAATCAACCGCAGTACCTTTTATAAGCACTATGAGGACGTCTATCATCTCATGCATAAACTGGAAGAATCCGCTTTGAATCAGTTGGAGTTATTATTGTTTGGATCTGCGCATAACGGAAATATACATGTTCTCACTACATTACTCACCTCTCTTCTGGAATATCAGGACCTGCTCACATCACTTACAGCCAAATCTCCGGACAGTGATTTCCTTAACAGACTCGCTGAACGCTGTTCCCAATATGCAGTATCTCACTTGGCTTCCGGTGATGAGGATCATCTCAGCAATCCGGACAAGCAATGCGTATACAGTTATCTAGCCGGAGGTACCACCATGTTAATCAAACATTGGATGAAAACAGGCGCCAAAGAAGCACCTGCCGTCATCGCAGAGAAAATAGATGATCTGAATCAGCTTATACTATCATATGATCACAGCCATTCCGTATCCTCAAATCTCTGATCATCACTTCAGGATCTCCGGATGTCTCCACTGTGAAACATTTTTACCTCCGGCGGACAGCGCTCCGTCAACAGGAATGGCAGCCCCGGTAATATAACGTGCCATATCACTTGCCAAAAACAGTGCAAGATATGCGCACTCCTCGGGTTCTCCCATTCGGCCGGAAGGGCAGTCCTTTGCAAAGAAAGCCATTGCCTGCTCCGGCGCATCTCCAAATATACTTGTTTTTGTATATCCCGGGCAGATGGCATTAACCGTAATATTATAATGGGCATAATCAAGTGCAGCTGCTTTCGTCATTCCCACCACTCCAAATTTCGTTGCCGTATACAGAGCCTGACCCCGCTGAGGCATAATTCCCGCGATAGAGGCCACATTGATCAGGAATCCTCCCTGACTGTGGGAACGAAGGATTGCCTCCGCCGCATATTTCATCCCTGCAAAGACTCCTTTACTGTTCAAATCAAAGATATTCTCATAATCCTCCATTTTATACTCATGCAGCGGAGTTCCTCCCTGCCCAATGCCCGCATTATTTACCATGCCATCCAATCTTCCATATTGAGAAACGGCCGTATCAACCAACTTTTTCATCTGTTTTGCATCGCTGCAATCTGTCTGCACAAAAACAGCCTCCCCGCCATTTCCACAGATCGCATCTGCCACCGCCTGTCCCTGTTCCACACTTCTGGCCGCGCAGACGACTTTCATGCCGTTAGCCCCGTATACCTCTGCGACTGCTTTTCCAATCCCCCTGCTTGCACCTGTTACAATTACAACCTTTCCTTTTACTGATCTGAATGTGGCTGTCTTATTGGTCTCGTTCATTTCTCTCTCCTTATTCTTTTATAGTGGCTGTTTCCTGTCCTCAACCTCATTTTCATTATATGGAGAGTCTAAGAGTTTCTCAATCATCAAAAAATCACCATATGTTATATAATCAACATATGGTGGTGCTTTGATGAAAAAATAGACAGATGAATTTAAATTGATGCCTTTACTGTCTGTACTCTCATGGGCTCATATTTCCCAATCCACTTGCAATAAATGAAATAATACACTATAATAGACTAAACGGTCTATTATTGGAGGTGCTTATGAAGAGAGAAGAACGAACAGCAATAACAATCAATAAGATTATAGAGTTGGGGATTGAAGAATTTGGAACGAAAGGCTATGAAGGGGCATCTTTAAATCGAATTTGCGAACAGGGAATACCAAAGGGATTACTATACCATAATTTCAAAAATAAAGATGCAGTGTATATTGCCTGTGTAGAAAAATGCTATAAGGATTTAACAAATGCACTAAAGGAATTGGGGGAAGGTGGCAGTTTGCAAAGCTATATGCAGGCTCGATTACATTTTTTTAATCAACATATTAACGAATCAAATATTATTTTTGAAACAATGTTAAAGGAGCCGAAGCATTTGACCAAAGAGATACGAAAAGCTAATTCCTGCTTTCAAGCATTCAACTATGCTTTCTTTTACAATATTATTTCGCAATACACATTACGAGAAGGTGTTACAAGAGAAGATGCTTTTCTATATTTCTCAGTTATACAAAGAATGTTCAATTCATTTATGGGAAACCTTGGACTTGATACATACACAAATGAGGAAGTAAAAGTATTGCATGAAGAAAAGGTATTGAAGTTTGTTGATCTGATGCTATATGGATTAGTAGAGAGTGAGGATTAGGTGGAATGACAGTAATAATTCATGTCTTAAGATGGATGTTGACGATTGTAATTGCGTTTATATGTGGGAAACTTGTTTCAAAAATAAAATTACCCTCAATACTAGGGTGGTTGGTTGCAGGAATGCTTTTAGGGCCATTTGCGTGTAATCTTCTTCCACAAGAACTTCTGGATACAAATGTTTATAAGGGGATCATTCACGTTTTGGAGTGTACGGTTGGTTTATTGATCGGTACTGAACTTGTTTGGAGAAAGATAAAAAGCTGTGGGAAAGCATTGCTTGTCACTACGCTGACACAATCGCTCGGAACATTTATTGTTGTTTCAATTTCATTTTGTATTGTATTTGCATCTTGTGGGATTCCACTGTACTTAGCTTTTGTTTTTGGTGGTATTGCACTTGCAACTGCACCAGCACCGGCATTGTCCATTGTACAGGAATTTAAGACAGATGGATCTGTGACGAGAACACTAATTCCAATGGCAGCGTTAGATGATATTGTGGGAGTTATTGTGTTTTTTACAACTATAACGATTGTTGCACGTCATCTGTCAGGTGGTGGATTACCGATATACATGATTCCTGTGATGATAGTATTACCACTTCTAATAGGGCTTTTGTTTGGAATACCAACAGGATTTGTATTAAGGAAGATACAGTTGAAAAGTGGGATTGTTATTACACTCGTAATTGGCATTTTGTTGACTTCGATTGTGGGCAATTTGTGTAACACATATTTGATGCCAATACCACTCTTAAACTTTATGCTTATGGGTATGGCTTTTTCTGGAGCTTTTTCTAATTTGGTTTCGGAGGAAAAACTTGTTGAAATTATAAATGATTTTCAAGTAATACAAGCCTTTGCAATGGTCGTTGTTATTATCAATTTGGGGGCACCATTGGATTTCCACGCTATATTTGGTGCAGGATTTTTTACCGTAGTGTATATCATCATGCGTGCAGTGGGTAAATATTTCGGTGCGAGGGCAGGAGCAAAAATGACGAACATGCCAATGACAGTTCAGAAATATTTAGGATTTACTTTATTGCCGCATTCGGGTGTTTCGTTAGTGTTTACAGGGATTGCGGCATCCATGCTCAGCACTGCGGATTTGCAGAGTGCTGCCGTTGTAACTGGAACAATCGCAGCAGCAGCGATAATCAACGAGATCATAGCGGTGATTATGGCAAAAAAAGGATTTGAGTGGGCGGGGGAGTTGAATGAGAAATAAAAGTTTCCATACAAAACTTAAACAAGCATGTTCAAGGCAAGCGAGGTTGGAAGCGTGAGTTCTCTAACCGTTTATACAGGAGGACGAATCCATCTCCTTCCCAATAGAGTGCTTTCAGCCGGTTGGCCTTGCGTCCGCAGAACAGAAACAAGCTGTTTGAGAATGGATCCAGCTTACAGCGGTTGGGGCTTGCATCCCGGAAATGGGCCTGATAAATCTGTTCAAAATCCACGTTCCACCACACTTTTTATCATCACATATCGTTTTCTATGACAACTCTGCACTGCTTTTTATAACATGCAATTCCATATTTTAATATCCGCTTCATTCCCTCGTCACGCAATTGATCCTCATATTGCATGCTCCGTATCTGTTTCAGGGCCTGTTGGCATTCCGCCTCCAAATCACCACTATCAGAATATTTTACTTCAATAATAATACCTAACTCCTCATTATCAATTTCTATGGTGATATCACTGTATCCGTCACCTGATTCCCTGTTTGAAAATATCCCCCAGGATTCCTTAAACCCAAGAAGACCTAACAGAATGCCATGATAAAAGTTTTCTTTCATTTTCTTTTTCACAAAGGTGTCCCTGACACTGATAGTCTTTCGCAAATACTCTCCAAACAATCTCTCAACACCTTTTGCATCTCCCGATTTTAACGCCTCACAAAATGCATTTAAAGTCTCACCATCATGCTCAACAGTTTCCTTAAAATACTCCATGATCTGTCTGGTAAATATCTTTCTGATCTCCATGTTCGGGATAGCCAGACTAAAAACATCCCCGTCCGGTTTTCCCCGCTGTGTCAGGTAGCCGGTTGTAAATAAAACACTCCAGATATTGTCAACGGACTGATACATATCATGGTAAGTCAACTCCTGATGGATTTCCTTTCTAATCTCTTCTCCTGCGACCAAGCGTTCTATTTCACGTTTTACCGTACCATTATCTGACTTTTCGATAAAATGTTTTACCGCATCATTTCCACTTGTATTTGCCCAGTAGTTTTGCGGCATGGCGTCTTTGTCCGTTCGCCGTGTATCACAATAGTTGATCACATCCCAAGGGCAATATACCTCTATATTCCCAAACTGATATCCATCATACCATTCTTTCATCGTATGATAGACTTCTGAAAGCCGGTAATACTCCAGAAGTTTTTTCACATCAGCATCTGTGAACCCAAAATATTCGTCAAATCTCACATCCGAGATGGACAAAACTTTCAAATTATTCAGACCGGTAAAGATACTTTCCTTTGATATGCGCATACATCCTGTCAGCACTGCCAAATATAAACTTTTGTTTGTTTTCAATGCCTGCTCAAAGAGGTTACGAAGTAAAAGAACCATCTGCTCATAATATTGATTATCAAACGCCTTTGCCAATGGCACATCATATTCATCTATCAAAACAATAACCGCTTGTCCATAATGTTTTTCCAGAAGCATGGTAAGGGTTTTAAGACTCTCCATTAATACTGAATCCGACATCCGAAAAATTTGTGCATATTTAGAGTCAATCATGATGAGCTGACTGTACATCATCTTCTCTTCGCTGGATAACCTTTTACTGTCCAGCAAGAAACGAAACCGCAATGCTTCTTTCCCTATTACAGAGCACATCATGGAACGCGCGGTTTCAAAGCTGTCACCGCTCACTCCTTTGAGTGATATGGAAACAACGGGAAATTTACCCATATATTTATCACATAGTTCCTTTTCATCAGCTATTTCCAGACCCTCAAAAAGATCCTGTTTCCCTCCTATTTCAAAAAAACATTTCAGCATACTCATATTCAGGGATTTACCAAATCTTCTGGGTCTGGTGAAAAGGTTGACTTCCCCCCAATTATAAATAAGTTCTTTGATAAGCCCAGTTTTATCAATATAGTAAAACCCTTCCTCCCGAATCTTTTCAAATTCCTCTATTCCTATGGGAAGTTTTTTCTTCATTTCCATACCGTCCACACACCCCTTCTGTTCACCGCTTATTATTTATTTTAAGTATACACAAAAAAACACCAAATCACAACTCAGATTCCATACCTTTGCTTTTTCTCACTGCAGTTTGTCCAATTTTCCTGCTATTTTTATCCTGATATCAACCAGCCATGTGCATGGGATTTGGATGCAACGCAGCCGGGGTCACCGGATGCCGTATCATTGACTCTCCCAGGGAACGTCTCATTGCCATCCTGACCAACAGTTTTGTACCCTGTAACGGACGCTTTCCCACTATTTTAGCTGTCCTCACCATGTTCTTTGCTGTGGGAACCGGATTCTTCACGTCCCTTTCCCTTGCTGTTTTGCTGGCAGCGGTCATTTTACTTGGAATATTCATGACCTTTTTTTCTTCCTGGCTGCTGTCTAAAACCGTATTGAAAGGAGTTCCTTCTTCCTTTACCCTGGAGCTCCCCCCTTACCGGCGGCCCCAGTTCTTCCGTGTTCTGGTACGCTCGGTGCTTGACCGCACACTCCATGTGTTATGGCGCGCACTGATTGCCGCAGCCCCTGCCGGTCTTATCATCTGGATTTTAGCAAATATAAAAGCCGGGGATACCACGCTGCTGCTGCATCTGGCTGGTTTTCTCGATCCTGCAGGAAAGCTGATGGGTCTGGACGGGATTATTCTGCTTGCCTTTATCCTGGGGCTTCCGGCCAATGAGATCGTGGTTCCCATTATGATCATGGCTTATACCGCCCAGGGTACTTTAAGTGACGCGGGAAGTCTTACCGGGCTTCATACGCTGCTGGTACAAAATGGCTGGACCTGTTTCACGGCAGTTTCCATGCTGCTTTTCACTCTCATGCACTGGCCCTGTGCCACTACGCTTTTAACTGTAAAGAAAGAAACCCACAGCCTGAAGTGGACGTTTCTCGCCTTTCTACTTCCTACAGCTATGGGATTTCTGTTTTGTTTTTTATTTAATTGTGCGGTGCGGCTGTTCTTCTGAACAGCCGTACCGGAATCTGCCCTGTCCGAGTAATTGCCTGTCACCTATCATATAGTCAATTCCATAGGTTTCCGGTGGCTGTGACAGCGCTTCTTCCCCGGGAATTTTACTATGATCATACTACTGGACAAATCCAATCGGGTTTTGGTTATCCTCCACAATAAAATGATGTATGAAATCATATTCCTTATCTCTGCCCTTCATTTCAGCCACCCATTCATCCGCATCACCAAACCACATAGAAACATAATCTTGCTGCATCCATGTTCTTACTAATTCAATATCATCCTCCTGCAATACACGTAATAAATACATATTCATCTCCTTTGATCTGCATCTTTTTATCCTGTAAACTGCCATAGTCCAATGTCCCCAAACACCATATCAGGGTCTATGTGATTTATTCCATTGTCTAATCCTTATTCTATAACGCAATCCCCGTAAACCCATTTTTTATAAATATTTTTCTACCGAACTTTGCTCATACACCCGTTTTCCTAAAAGCGTAATGGCCTGCACAGGGCAGCGATTGACACAGCGGTAACACATTGTACATTTCGCATGCGGCAATGCCTTTTGCTCCCGGATCGTAATGTTTTCCATAGGACAGAGGGACATACATTTTCCGCATCCGATACATTTTCCGGGATCGATCTTAAGTCTGCTGCTATATTTTTGGGTTTTTGTATAAAACCAGAGCCTCTGCCCCAACAATCCGGCCGCATGGCTGCCAAGTCCCAGTCCTTCCCGGACAGGTTTCCCCGCTTTGAGACTTTCCGCGGCATCTTTTAATTTTTTATCCGCATCCTGTATGATCTTCCGGTTCTGTTCAGAAGTCCTCTTCAATGCCTTCTCGTCACTGATACAATCCGGCATTTTCACATGCAGCCCTCCCAGAATTTCGGCATGGCAGCGTCTCATAAGTCTTGCCCCACACCCTGCACCATCTCCGCTGAACAGCCCCATGGTGGCAATTATGTATATTTTTTTACCGGCAAATAAGCTGCTGTTTTTTGTAATAAAGTCTCTCACGATCTTGGGCAGATTACTGTAATATACCGGATAACCAAACAAAATTTCCGTTGCGTCGCAAAGGGCTGTTACGGCCCGTTCCTCCTCCACTGGAAAAACATCAATTGTATCTCCGTAATATTGTAAAAATCGTTCCACACAAAATTTCGTATTTCCTGTTCCGCTAAAGTATATTCCAATCATCGGCTCAACCTTTCTTATTGATGAATAAAAAAAATGCCAGTCAATAGGCAGCAAATTTTGCCACAGATACACACCTTGCAATTCTCTTGCATTTCCTTTATAGTTGTAACGAAACACTTCGTTCAAAAAATCCGGCTGTAAGCTGCACAGATGAGGTAGTTACCGCCAGAGTAATAGAAGGAGACTGGCTTGAAGAACTTATTCAAATACATAATAAAACCATTTTTATTTCTCATCCTGATACTGTGCATACTTCTTATCTATGCGCATTTCGTGGAGCCCAGCCTGTTAGTAAAAACAACCTACACTGTACAGGCCCCTTCCGATGTAAAAGAATGTAAAATCGTCTATTTTTCAGATACTCACTTGGGGAATCTGTATGATCAGGAACACCTTTCGCGGATCGTTGAAAAGATCAATTCACAGAACCCCGATATTGTTGTGTTCGGTGGTGATTTACTGGATAACTATGCCCGTGACCAAGAAATCCTGGATTTGGACTTTATAAAATCCAAGCTGAAAGCGATCAGCCCTGATTCCCAAAAATATGCAGTATATGGAAACCATGACTATGGCGGCGGTGCCAGCCGTGTCTACTCTGACCTTATGGAAAACGGGGGCTTTACCCTCTTAAACAATACCAGCTTGTATTTGGAAGAATTCAACATCCGAATGACTGGTTTTGACGATTACCTTTTAGGCAATACAGACCCGGAACTCTATCAGAGCCGGGAGGATGCATTTACGGTCCTGCTTTCCCATGAACCGGATGTTGCCCAGTTAATTTCCATGCCCCAGGCGGGCCTTATGCTTTCCGGGCACTCCCACGGCGGGCAGGTCACACTTCCCTTTCTTACGCAGTACAGCCTGCCCACTGGTGCTACCAAATATATCAAAGGGCACTATCCGGATTGTGGGATATCTGAAAACCTTTCCCTCTATGTGAGCAAGGGAATTGGTATGACGGTGCTGCCTTTTCGGTTCCTCAATCCACCGGAAATCATGGTGCTTCAAATCCGGAACTAATAGCCCTCCTGCCGCAGTCACCGCCCCCGTTTATCTGTACCACAGGTATTTTATCCTTCTGCGGCAGGATCGGGTATTATGGTGATCCGCACCTTTTCTACCCGTTTTCCTGCCATTTTCATCACCTGCACTTCCAGGTTCTCGCAGGTAAAACTGCTGCCCTCCATTGGCACCTGTCCCATCTGGTCCATGACCCAGCCACTTACTGTGAGTACCTCAAATTCTTCTTCTTTTCCCAGCATCTCAAATACTTTTTCAATATTGGCACTTCCCATAACCAGATATTCTGTCTCTGCTATTTTTTCAATTTCCTCTATTACCTTGTCGTGTTCATCCCAGATTTCCCCTACCAATTCCTCTAAAATATCCTCCAGGGTAACGATGCCGATGGTTCCTCCGAATTCATCCAGTACCACTGCAATATGGGATTTCTTCTGCTGCAGTTCTTTAAGCAGTGCCCCCACCTGCTTCCCTTTTGAGATAAACAGGGCCGGGCGGATAATGGCCTGGATATCCTTATCTGTATTCGCTATGTAATTGTGGAAATCTTTCTGATAGATAATTCCGATGATGTTATCAATAGATGTCTCATACACCGGCAGTCTGGAATAACCGGTCCGTACAAACACCTCCGCGATCTCCTCTTTCCCGGCATCCGCGGATATCCCTGTAACGTCTATCCGGGGAGTCAGTATATCCGCTGCCTCCAGCTCTGAAAATTCGATGGCACTCCGGATCAAGGTACCCTCCTGCTCATCAATGCCGCCCTCCTGCTCTGCCTCCTCCACGATAGTCAGAAGTTCTTCCTCCGTGATAGACGGGTCATTGGATGTTTTGAACACAAGGGAGAGCAGTTTTTTCCACTGCTTAAACAAAAAATTAGCAGGCGTCAGCAGGACGACAAAAATATTCAGGATAGGCGCGGAAAACATGGCAAACTTTTCCGGAGATTCCTTAGCTATACTCTTAGGAGACACCTCGCCGAATATGAGCACCACAATGGTTGTTACCACGGTGGAAACACTGGCCCCTGCCTCATCACCCAGCATTTTCACAAATATGACCGTCGCCAGGGACGCGGATGCAATGTTCACAATATTATTTCCGATGAGTATGGTTGACAGCAGGCTGTCATAGCTCTCTGAAAGACGCATTACCAGCGCTGCCCTTTTGTTTCCTTTCTCTGCCATATTTTTTACCCGGATTCGGTTCAGGGATGAGAAGGCGGTCTCGGTAGCCGAAAAATAAGCTGACATGATAATACAGAACACAATAATAATCAAAGATAAACTATCACTTTCCATCATAAAAATCCTTTCTGATTTCAATATACTATATTTATGCCCGTATACAAAAGAAGAAATATCCTTACATGGCAGCCTCCTTTTCGGAGGAGCCCCTGCCAATCCTAACAAAACAAAAAGGCACAGCCACATCCCATTTCCAGGGCGCAGCTATGCCTTGTTCTATTCTCATATGCTTTCGCTTCTTACAACTGTGGTACGGGGCAGCGTCACTATCCGCGTTGTCCTTCATAAATTCCTCCGATGATCATACATAAAATTTTAATCGTATTATACTAGATGTTTCCGGCAAATGCAAGCTGTTTTTCACTTGAGAATCCGCGGTTTCCAGCTAAATATATAAAGCGTGAATTATTGATTGACAGTGTCACGTTTCACAGTATAGTATTATAGCATTAAAGTATTCCATTCCTAAAAAACATTTGATCAGCCGCACAAAAAGGAGGTAATCTTCTATCAACGGAAACTATTATGATGAGAATTTAAACGCACAAAAACTCTACAAGGTTTACCAAACGAAGTATCCCAGGGTAAAACAATATTTAGAATCGGAAATTTCATTTGTAAGAAATCATTTGCAGGGTACAGAGCGTATTTTGGAAATAGGGGCCGGATACGGAAGGATCATGAAGGAATTGGCGTCGAACTGTAAGACGATCATTGGGATTGATATCTCAAAAGACAATGCAGCTTTTGGCAATGAATATTTAAGCGATGTGCCCAATGCGCAATTATTGGTTATGGATGCTCATGATCTTGACTTCCGGGAGCCATTTGACGTTATTTTATGTCTGCAAAACGGACTGTCTGCCATAAACGCACAGCCAATGGCGTTTATTAAAAAATGTATGGATTTCCTTACAACGGACGGTAAAGTATTTGTCAGCAGCTATAGTCCCAAATTCTGGGATCACCGTGTTGCCTGGTTCCGGGAACAGTCGGAAAAGGGTTTGTTAGGTGAAATTGACATGGAGAGAACCCGGGATGGGGAAATTATATGCAAGGATGGCTTTCGTTCCTCTGCGCTCTCCCCAGAGGAGATGGATCGAATCGGAAAATCCACAGGTTATGCATATTATGTGGCAGAGACCGACCAGTCCAGTATTTTCCTGGTTATATCCAAAGCTGGATAAGGCTGGAAAATATCTGCAGTAACCAAGGGGCCTCCCCTCATGCCCTTGTAATATTATTCAGCCGGTCCAATTTCCGGTAATGGATGATCGCAGCACAGAAATCCTGCCGGAACACCGCATGGAAAGAGCTGCGCGGCAATTTTGCGCAGCTCTTTAACACTTGCTTTGATCCGGAAATAAAATGCGGCTCGCCCTTCATGACAGGGTCATATATGAATCAACATCTGCATCCAATCCAGCAACCAGTTTTTTTAATTCTTCTAATGGCATAGAATACCCACTGTTCACCCAGTGTTTCATCATTGCGATAATACCGTGCACCCGATAACAGGCAAAATATTCCAGTTTCTCAGGGACCTCTGTGATATCACTCTCTTCCACCCACGCATTCATACACGCAGCTACTAAATAATCCATCAGATTCTGCAAAAGGGGAGAATCTAATGTTTCATTGGGATTGAGGAATAGTACTTTTGTCAACGTTGGATTATCCTGCATATAGTCCAATAACGCATTGTAAAATGACTGATAGGAAGTCAGTGATGGGTCCTCAAAGATGAAGGTCAAATTTTCAAAAATATCATGTTCAAAATCACGGTACAGATCATAAATATCCTCATAATGACTGTAAAAGGTTGCACGATGGATATCAGCCAAATCCGTTAATTCTTTAATTGTAATATCATGAAGAGCCTTTTCTTCTAACAGATAAGAAAAAGCTTTTTTTATTGCAGTCCTGGTTTTTACGGATCGGCGGTCTGTTTTTCTTTCCATAAATAATCTCCTGAAATTTTTATAAATAAGCGACACATAATATGGATGCTGTTGTCTGAACGACATTTAGGGGAAAATTGCAGATAGTAATTCCACATAAGATCATTATACTTTAAAGAAAGAAAACAGGCAACAGATGTGGTTTAAACCAATAGAAAGGATGTCCCATGGAATTCAAAACATTAAAGAAGAAAGATTATAAAAAAGCCATTCAGTATGCAGTGGTTGGAATGCATTTTAACTGGTATATGAATAACCCCTCCCTTCTTAAACTGTATGGAAGATATTTTCTGTATCTGGAGCTAAACCGGGCAACACAAGTCATTGCGGCTTATGAAGGCGATGAACTTGCAGGGGTTCTTTTGGCAGAAATGTACGGGGAAAAACCTTGCTGCAAATCCATCGGAAAACAAATTTATGCCGGGGTATTTCATTGGTTACAACATATATTTGTGAAAGGGGGCGTGGACTGTTATGACAAAGCAAATGAAAATATGCGCAACGAATATCTGCAAAACCACACCCCGGACGGAGAACTGATCTTCTTAGCCGCAAATCCCCGCATCAAAAGGAAAGGTACCGGAAGCCTTCTGCTGGCGGAACTGGAAAAAAGAGAGGCGGGAAAAGTCATCTATCTTTATACAGACAATGCCTGTACCTACCAATTTTATGAACATCGTGGATTTGCACGTTTCGCGGAAAGAAACATTGTATTGAATCTAAACAAAACGGTTCCTTTAACATGTTATTTTTACACCAAACAGCTTTGATGACAGGGGACTGCAGCCAGCCGCCCCCTATGGTCATATAGTAAGATGCAAACAAACTGCCTAAATCAGATGGATTTGGTACATTCTGTTTTTACAGCACATGTTTGTATTTTCCACCCCTGCAATTCTTTATGCAGCCCCACTGCCATAAACGCCGTGATGACAGCCGAAAGTACATCCGCCGCCGGCTGTGCATAAAGAATGCCATTCAGCCCCATAACCCGCGGAAGCAGTAATATGACCGGGACAAAACATATTCCCTGCCTGCAGGCTCCCAGGATACATCCCTCTTTTGCCCTGCCCATCACAAGAAAAAGGAAGGAATATACCGTATAGAAACCAAAAAGCATAAAGGAAAGACCGTTTGCCCGTAGCGCGGCTGCGCCGATGCGTATCATCTCCGTATCCCCTTTTGTAAACAGTGACATCAACTGCGCCGGAAATACCGCAGCTGCCAAGCCAAATATTACACAAAATGCCGTTGACCAGAGGACCGACGTTTTGATTGCTTCATTCAGACGGTCAAATTTCTTTGCCCCGTAGCTGAATCCTGCAATTGGCTGAAACCCTT
The DNA here is from genome assembly GCA_002270465.1 of Blautia hominis. Taxonomy (GTDB): domain Bacteria; phylum Bacillota; class Clostridia; order Lachnospirales; family Lachnospiraceae; genus Blautia; species Blautia hominis. The sequence goes on along the minus strand of NQOF01000003.1, from coordinate 220,922 downwards.
TCAGGAATCCGAATACGATCAAAGTCCCCATAGACATGATCTTCGTAAGCGGGCCCATAGCAGCAAGGGCGGAACCTCCGTATTCCTTAGCCGCATTGTTGATCATACCAATAGAAAGACTGGTCAAAATCTGGAATAACAGGGTGGGAATCCCTATTTTCAAAATCTCAGACATGATCTCTCGGGAAAAACAACATTCCTTGATACGAAAATTGAATACACTTTTTTTTCGGAAAATATAGCATAAATAAACTATAGTAGACACAATTTGCGATATAGCTGTGGCAATGGCCGCGCCGGCTACCCCAAGATCCAGTGTGTAAATAAAGATGGGATCTAATACCACGTTTAATAAGGCACCGGACATTAACGCGCACATAGCGGTTTTGGCTGCCCCCTCACTGGACACAATGTTATTCATGGTGACATTAAATACATTGAAGATCGAAAATGTGATATAAATCCCGGTATAAGTGACTGCGTACGGCATAACGCTTTCAAGCGCGCCTGTGGCTCTCAGGATAGGTTTCAGAAAGATGACACAGCCAAGTATAACGGCTGCACCGATCAAAACACTGCAGTATAAAGCGGTACTTGCCACTTTATTAGCAGTTTTTTTGTCACCGCTACCCAGAAGCCGGGACAAATAGGCAGCGGCACCATTTCCAAATAGAAGGCCCAGCCCTACCACAACCTGTCCAAGGGGAAAGGCTACGGTAATCGCTCCCATCTGCTCCGTTCCCAAACCTCCCACAAAATAAGAATCCACCAGATTGTATAGTGCATTGATCAACATGCCAATCATAGTCGGAAGCCCCAGGGCTAAAAGGGCTTTGGGTATGGGGGCACTTCCCAGAAGCTCCATTTTTGTGTTACGTCCATTCATAATTAACTCTCCTCTCACTTCTCAATAGTTATAAAGCACATTACTATAAATTATAGCATATTAGTTATATTACTATAATTTATAGTATATGTCAAGAAAAAGAAAAAGCCGCGTACCTTCTCCACCTCCCCATTCATTCACTTGACACCAATTAGAAAATACAATAATATAATTTATAGTATTTAAGCATGTTTATACACGACTGTATCTTATAAGAGCAGGGTAAAAGGAGGATAACTATGGCAGCCATAGATTTAATCGTATTGGGAATACTCAAAAAAGAATCGTTAAGTGCCTATGATATTCAAAAATTAGTAGAATACCGGAACTTATCCAAATGGGTAAAGATCAGCACTCCGTCAATCTATAAAAAAGTAATCCAACTGGAAGAAAAAGGGCTTATAAAAAGCAGCCGAGTCAAAGAAGGGAAGATGCCGGATAAAGCTGTGTATTCCCTGACGGATGATGGAAATAAAGAGTTCGAGAAGCTTATGCTGGAGATTTCAACAAAACCGATCCATTTTTTTCTGGACTTTAACGCTGTCATTGTAAATCTGCCCAGCCTCTCCCCCGAAAAGCGGAAACAATGCCTGGGGGATATCGAATGTAACATAAAGACTTTAAAAACATATTTGGAAGAAAATATGGCTATGAAAGAAAACGATTCCGGTATTCCCGAAACAGGCATGGCTGTTCTTAAACAACAGCTTATCCTGGCAAACGCTATAGAAACGTGGATTGCATCCCTGAAACAAAGTGAATAGTTTTCATATCTTTCGGAAACAGCTATGAATACGAAAATGATCAAATATGGAGCACATCATGGAAACTTTTGAAAAATACCTGTCAACCATTAAAAACGAAGAACACCGCTCTCGTATGAGAGAGGTCCTGGAATGGATCAATAACCGTTTCCCGGATATGCAGCCTAAAATTGCATGGAACCAGCCTATGTTCACAGACCATGGAACCTTTATCATTGGCTTCAGTGCGTCAAAACAGCATTTTTCCGTTGCACCGGAACAAAAAGGAATTGAAATGTTTTCATCTGAAATCAAAAAATCGGGTTATAGCTATAGTTCCAATATTTTTCGCATACGCTGGGATGAGCCTGTTAATTATTCCCTGCTTGAACAGATCATTCGGTACAACAGAACAGACAAAGCAGATTGTTCCTCCTTCTGGAGGAAATGATCGTCATACGTTAATAAATGTCTATGGTCAATTTCCCCAAATCCCATAGGCCCCCAGGTAAAGGCAGCCGGACACCCGAACAACCTGTGTTTGTCTATCCGTAACATACCCAAAAGGACAGGGAAATTTATCCCTGTCCTTATGGAGTAACCTTCCGGAATCTTACCTATCCTTATAAAACGCAATACATTCATAAGGTCTCAAACAATACCTATTGTTTTCCGGGCAGCGGCCCGTATAATTTCCGGCTATCTTTTCTGCATATCCCTCAGGGATCGTTATCTCTGCATTCTGATCTTGAAAATTATGGAACGTCAGGATCCCCAAATCGTCCGACACACGTTCATAAGCAATGACATTATCGTTCTCTGCATCATAAGGAACAAATTTCCCATGGACCAAAATATGGCTGTACGGACTGTCCTGTCTGAGGCGGATAAGTCCCCTGTAGAAATTCAATACGGAGCTTTTATCATTTTCTTCCTGTTCCGCATTGATGGCTGTATAGTTTTTATTTACCTTTATCCATGTCTTATCTGCATCGGAAAACCCTGCATTCCTACTCTGATTCCACTGCATCGGTGTCCGGCTGTTGTCGCGGCTTCTTTTCACCACTATGTCAAATGCTTCCGTTTCACTCAGCCCTGCTTTCAGTGCCCTTGCATACTGGCCATGTGTGGCAAGATCATCATAATCCTCCATGGATTCCATCCTTATATTTTCCATGCCAATCTCCTGTCCCTGATAAATGAACGGTGTCCCCCGCAAAAACAGAAACAGCGACGCCAGCATGGTCTTACTGTAATAATGAATGCCTTCATCCGGCAGATACTTATTCACGGAACGGTTCTGGTCGTGATTTTCCAGATACACGGCACCCCACCCCATATTCTGTACATGTTCCTGGCTTTTAAATATTTTCTCCCTCAGTTCCTTTATCGTGAAATGTCTCGGTTTGAACCATTCCCCGGTATCCGGTACATCAATATCCGTATAGCTGAAATCAAATACCATGGAGAAAAACCCATCTTCACCGATAAACCGATCCAACAAGGCCGGCGGAACATTTGCCTCCGCAACTGTCATACTATTATGGGGCTTAAATGTCTTCTCATTGAGTTCTCTCAGAAAATCCTCTATGCCCGGCTGATTCAGAATCCAATCACCGATATACCGAAGCCCATCCTCACCATCCGGCGGAAATATCCCATATTCCATTTTCTTCTTTATATTACAGATCGCATCTATCCGGAACCCGCCAAGTCCCTTATCCAGCCAGTAATTGATCATTTTATAGATCTCTTCCCTGAGTTCTTCATTTTCCCAGTTCAGATCCGGCTGTTTTTTTGAAAAAGCATGGAGATAAAATCGGCTGCTGTCCCCTACCCGCTCCCAGGCGGAGCCTCCAAAATAGGAGCGCCAGTTGTTGGGCGGATTTCCGTCTTCCGTTTCCCGGAAAATATAATAGTCTGCATATTTACTCTCCGGGTGGTTCAGCGCCTCCTGAAACCATGCATGTTCATCTGATGTATGGTTCACCACCAAATCCATCAGTACCTTCATTCCCATCTCATCTGCTTTTTCAATCAGTGCATCCATATCCCCATCGATGCCGAACATGGGGTGGATATGGTAATAATCAGAAATATCATACCCCCCGTCATCCATGGGTGAGCAGTATACCGGGCAGAGCCAGAGGACATTCACACCCAGTTCTTTCAGATACGGCAATTTTTGTATGATCCCCGGCAGATCCCCTATCCCGTCTCCGTTGGTGTCACGAAAGCTTTTGGGGTAGATCTGATAAACCACCGCGTCCTTCCACCAGCCCTTTTTCATCATTCCTGTCATTGTATCCTTATTCATAATTTCCTCCATGGCTCACCCCTTGACTGCTCCCTGGGCTACACCTTCAATAATGTTCTTCTGCATAAATATGTAAACGACCAATATGGGCAGCATAGTCAGGATCAGACCTGCCAGTACAAGTGCATAGTCTGTAAAATACTGACCTGTAAACATATATGTCATCAAAGGCAGCGTCTTCCTGCTGTTATCTGAGAGAATAATAAAGGGTGCAAGGAAATCATTCCAAGTTCCCAAAAAGTTTAAAATAAAAATAGTAGATGCAATGGGCTTCAATAACGGCAGGATGATCCTCACAAAGATTCCAACCTGTGTACATCCGTCTATCTTTGCTGCCTCCTCAAGTTCATACGGAATGGACTTCATAAAACCATGGAACATGAAAACCGCCATGGATACATTGGCCCCGACATAGAAGATGATCATGGTGAGCCTGCTGTTCATAATGCCAAGGCTGCTGAAATTCTTAACCAGAGGGATCATGATAGACTGGAACGGAATGATCATGGACACTACCATGGCCATAAATACGATCTTGTTGATGGTCCAGTCTTTTCTGGCAAACAGATAGGCGCACATGGCGGCAGCAATAATAGTAAGCACAACACTTGCCAGTGTGATCAATAGAGAATTTCCAAAAGTCTGCACATAGTTCATCTTATGGAACGCATCCACGATCGCAGAAAGATCAAGTGACTTTGGCAGCGCCAATGCATTGTCCACAATCTCTTTGTTGCTCTTAAATGCATTCACTAAAACAATATAAAACGGAATGAGGAACAGAAGAAAAATCCCGGTTGTCACCACATAATATAAACCTTTCTTTGCCTTTTTCATTATGCTTCAACCTCCTTTTTCTTTGTAACGGTTACCTGGATCACGGTTATGACAGCCACGATCAGAAACAGGATAAGAGCTTCTGCCTGTCCAATACCAAAGTCATTGTATTTAAATGCTTTGTTATATACATGCATGGATGCCATAATAGTAGATTTATACGGACCGCCTGCCGTCAGCGTCAGGTTCACGTCGTACACCATAAATGCCGCCTTGATAGACAGAAAGCTGCAGATCGTAATAGATGGCATGATCAGCGGAAGGATGATCTTACGGATCGCGTAGAATCCGGATGCCCCGTCAAGGGATGCCGCCTCGCAAACATCTTTCGGAACCGCTATGATGCCCGCCATATAGATGATCATAAGATAACCTGCCATCTGCCACACTGCCACTATGATCATTGCCAGCATTGCTGTATTCGGATCACTCAGCCAGTTGCCTGCAAACGTCCCGAAAACCGGTATCTGGCCCAACTGTACCAGTGCCTCCGAAAAGATAAATTTCCATACAATACCAAGAACCACACCGCCGATCAGGTTCGGGATGAAGAATCCGGTCCTGTAAACACCCTGCCCTCTATATCCTTTGGTCAGCAGATATGCAAGTAAAAATGCAAGTATATTAACTGCCAGTACAACTCCGATAGCATATTTGAAGGTCCTGACCAGTGATTCCCAGAAATTCACATCGTGGAACGCTTTCACATAATTGGAAAGCCCCACCACATTAAAATGCTCTGATATACCATTCCAATCCGTAAAGGACATAAATACACCATTTACAAACGCCCAGCCTATCACAAAGACAAATGCCAGGATCGCAGGTCCCGCGAATCCCAAAAACAGCAATACCTGATTCCTCTTCTTTTTCATTTCCGATCTCCTCCTATTTTGCACGCCAGTAGGCTTCATATGCTTCTGCCACTTCTTCTCTGCTGATCTGGCCGTCCAGATACCGCTGAAGCGCTGCCCCTGTGTCCACATAATGGTCTGCCGTATTTGCCATGTATGCAACCTTTGTCCTTCCCTTCTCCTGATAGTTCAGGATACTGGAGGCAATGCCGTTCTCCACCGCTACGGCTGCATTGTCATAAGCCGGAATCCCCTTTGCGTCATTTACCACGAACTCCCATCCACGTTCTGTCTGGGTAATATATTCAATCAGTTCCCTGCCTGACTGCTGCTGTTCTTCTGTCGCGCCGTTAAAAACAGTCAGGTACATGGGTACCAGCGTTGCGATCCTGTTGTTTGGATAAGAATCATCCTCGCCTACAGGCAGAGGGATCATGCCATATTCCCCCTCCGGGTCCAGCGATTCAAGGGCTGTAGAACCCCAATTCCCCTGGAACCAGAAAGCCGCCTTCCCTTCTGTTAAGATCCTGGCCTGCTTGGTGGTATCTCCGTCGTTGGCATACAGAAGCGGATTGTCTGCATGGTAATTATATTCCTTCAGCAGGTCGATGGTATCCATAACCTCTTGAAACACTTCATTCGATGCCAAATCTTCCTCGCCGCGTTTCAGCTTATCCACAAATGCAGCCTGCTCCTGCGGATCTTCAGATTGTCCGGTGTAGATATCTGTGGCAAGATGTGTAGACAATGACCAATCCTGGGCGCCTAAGACAATGGGTGCGATCCCCGCTTTCTCTATTTCTTCAAAAACCATTCTCAAATCTTCACGTGTATGGATAGAATCCGGGTCGAAAGATTCACCAAGCACATCATCTAATACGGCTCTGTTATAGATCAGTCCCATTCCCTCAATTCGATAGGGAACTCCATAGACGGCTTCGCCATCCCTGGCTGCGTCGATCGTCCCAGCACTTGCATATTCTACTGCACTTAAATCGGACAGATCCGCCAGCCGGTCCTTTGCCCGCAGCAGATCTCCCGTCTCCAGTCCCATAACCGTGGGCGTGTTTCCTGAGTTAAACATTACCGTGATCATGCTTGAAGTGTCCGCCGGCATAGGCACCACTTCCACCTCTGTCGTCTTACTCTGTGCATTGAAATCTGCTGCCAGGGCGTCAATTTTTTCTGATAGGTCACCACCGCCTAAATAAGCCCTGATCTTTACTTTCCCGTCCTTCGTCTTTACCGCATCCTCCTTGCTCCCGCATGCTGTCATTGTACACATTACCATTAAACTGATCAGGATACTGAATACTCTTTTCCCTCTGGTCTTCATATGTCTCCTCCTTTGTGAAACATGTTTCATTCCGGCGATAAATTTTGGATGCCGCTGCATCCTTTTTCTTTTCTTGAAACATGTTTCATTTGTTGCTTTTATCATACACCCACATATAGACTCTGTCAATATCAAATTTATACTTTTTCACCTTATCTCCGCATACCGTCCAAAAGCTTCCCCTACTTGGTTGTCTCCCCGTCTTTTCTGACAACATCTATCAGATACTTCCTCTTTGTGAGCTTCTGTCCGGCCATCAGTTTCAGCAAAATCTCCACAGTTTTATCTCCAATTTTATCGGCTGACTGTATGATGGAGGTCACATTTACCAGATTAACATCCGCCACATACGTCCCATCGTAGGAGACCAGCGCAAAATCATCCGGGATCTTTTTTCCCAGCTTAAGGGCTGCTTTTAAGAATGCCGCTGCCTGGATATCGGCTGCCATCACTCCATCAACCTGCGGATATTTTTCTAATATCGTCTTCGCGATCTCAAGATAGCCTGAAAAATCAAACTCATTCCATTTTATTTCGATAAAACGATTTTCAATCCCTGCTGCATTTAAAGCATGCGCCAACGCCGTATGGCATTTATAAGATTCCACTTTGGATAATTCCCGGTCACCTATATGGATCACATACCTGCATTGGCTTTCCATAAACTTTTCCGCTGCAAGCCTGCCGCCTTTTTCGTGGTCTGATACCACAATGGGCAGTTTTTTTCCTGCATCATAATCCAGCATGATCATAGGCTTGTCAAATTGTTGATACTCCTTATCTTCAAGATCTGATACCCCCATAATGACTCCGTCCACAATATTTGTCTTTAAAATATTGATATATTCACGCTCCCGCTCAATCTGGCCGTCCGTACTGCAAAGCATTAATTTATAGCCTTTTTCATACAATTTTGATTCAATGCAGTGGGCCAGATTTGAGAAATAGGGATGCCTGATGCTTGGTATCAGCATCGCTACGGTACCCGATTTCTGCCTGAACATCCCCCTGGCAAGTTCATTTGGGATATAATTCAGTTCTTTCATCGCGTCTTCGATTTTCTGTCTTGTCTCAGGAGCAACATTTGCTGTCCCGTTCATTACGCGCGACACGGTACATGCTGCAACATTTGCTTTTTTCGCCACATCTCTGATACTGGCCAAGTCTGTCACTCTCCTTTATTTCCGCAAAAGCAGTCACCGATCAGACATGCCTGCTATATGAATGAAATATGTTTCATTCATATGATAACATACTTGCTATAAAGTGTAAAATCATTTCTTTCTTCCTATGTATCAAAAAAGCACAGACAGATCTTTGTGATCTGCTGTACTTTTTTGTAATTGAAAAGAAACACAGAAGCACAGAAGTTTTTGCCGACCGGTAATGTGAAACGGCCTGGATCCGGTTAAATCATAGGCCGTATTTCTTTAAATATCCGGTCCGGAAAATATTTTTCTAACGGATAAAATTTGTATGCTGCATAGCTTCCTTTACCGGCATCCCCAACTGCTCTTTTCCAAGGGCAATGGATTTTATAAGAAACGACATATTATTCGCCAGCGTCCGCATTCCCTGCAGCCCTTCTGCGTCCTTTGCTGCCTCACCGATCTCTCTGCCGTGAATGCTGTTCCAATACTGACCGGATGCTACCGGCATTCCACTAATCGTAAAATATTTATTCAGTTCGTCAAAGGTGGATGACAACCCTCCTCTTCTGGCTGCCACAACGCTTGCTCCCACTTTCATTGTCTTATCAAAAGGCGTGCTGAAGAATAACCGGTCCAGAAATGACACCAGTGTGCCATTGGCGGATGCATAATATACCGGACTGCCAATGATCAGTCCGTCACAGGCCTCAAACTTAGGTGCGATCTCATTGACGCAATCTTCAAACACACATTTGCCCTTCTCGGCACATGCCCGGCAGGCTATACATCCCCGAATCGCTTTGTTTCCGATATGGATGATCTCACAAGCAATCCCTTCTTTTTGAAATACCTTTTCCATTTCCTTTAAGGCAATATAGGTGTTTCCCTCTTTATGAGGGCTTCCGTTGATCATTAATACATTCATTTTTATATCCTCCTTTTTCTCTTATGCAATTTCCATCTGTAATTTCCATTCCGTCAGCTTTGCAGGCAGAGCACACGAATTGCACCATTGTTTTTTGCTCCGCAATGCTGTACACTATGATTGTATCAACCGATTGTAACTATCGGTCAAGTGTTTTTTGTAAATTCTATTTTATTTATATAGGAAACGGGGTATTTGAAAATGTATACTATGATGCAGGTCTGCAAAGAAGCCAATATGACTTATCAGACCTTAAAATATTACTGTAATGAAGGATTAGTCCCTAATGTAAAACGAGATAAAAACAACCGCAGGATTTTTGACGAACGAGATCTGAAATGGATCAAAGACTTGATCTGTCTGAAAAAATGTGATATGAGCATTCAGGAAATGAAAAAATATCTGGATTTATGTATGCAGGGCGAATCTACGATCCGTCAGCGGAAAGAAATGCTTACTAAGAAACGGAATGCCCTCTTAGCTTCCATCGAGGAATTGAAAGGCCATGTTGAATATATTGACTGGAAGCAGGCGTTTTATGATGACGTTCTTTCCGGCAAACGCCCTTATGTCAGCAACTTAATACCCGTAGAGAAATCGAATGAAAGATCAGATGATTCAGCTCTTTAAACCTACGTCAAAAGCGGATATGGTATTTCTTTCGGAAGTCCGTATCCGCCTTTCATAACGGTTCATAATTGCTTTTTATAGTTCCGCCCCCATTCTTCCATAGCATCCATGATCGGACGCATTGATTCGCCTAAAGCACTCAGGGCATATTCCACACGAGGCGGTACTTCCGGATAGACAGTGCGCGTAATGATTCCGTCACTTTCCATTGAACGGAGGCTGTCTGTCAGCACCTTTTGGCTGATTCCCTCTAAATCTTTCCGCAGTTCATTAAACCGCCATGGTCTCTGCATCAGATTCCGCATAATCAGCAATTTCCATTTACTTCCGATGATCTGTACCGTAGTTGCCACAGGACAAGCGGGCATTTCTTCTTTCGTCAGCATCAAAACACTCCCTTCCAAAAGTTTAAAAACGAATGTTGTATTCAAATTATAATATAAATAGTATCTTGCTGCAAGAGAGTTACAAAAAAGTAACTAAGTAATAGATTTGTGCGTACTTTTTTTCTATGCCATTCCTCCGTACAATGTAAGCAAGGAGCAGGAAATGTTCCAAAAACGAAATGGAGGTAATGAATAATGGCACTCTCAAATTTAGCTGGTTGGAATGAAAAAGCCGCTTCCTGCGGAACATCTTGCGGTGCTGGCGACAGGCCCGATGAAAAGCCCGCTGCCTGCGGTTCTGCATGTGGGGCTGGTGATAAACCACAGGAAAAACCCACTGCTTGCGGTTCTGCATGTGGGGCCGGTGATAAACCACAGAAAAAACCCTCTGCTTGCGGTTCTGCTTGCGGAGCTGGTGGCAAACCACAGGAAAGCCCCTCTGCATGCGGTTCCGCATGTGGAACGGGTGATAAACCCTCTGCATGTGGGGCGTCGGAACAATAAGTAACTTTTATTCTCAGCAGTCCCCGGCAGTGTTGTTCTGTTGGGGACAATTTCATATAAAGTGAGGAAAACAATATGAAAGAATATTTCGCCTTTCAATGGCACATCACAGATGAATGCGACCAGAGGTGCAAACACTGTTATATTTTTTCAGAGGATAACTGCAAGAAGCCGGACGCAATGAGCTGGGAACAAATGCAGGAGACATTTTATAATTGTCTTGATCTTTGTGAGGTGTGCAAACGGCTGCCGTATTTTTATATCACAGGGGGTGACCCCATTTTACACCCGGATTTTTGGCGGCTGCTTGCCCTGCTGAAAGAACATGAGATCCCCTTTGCCATTTTAGGAAATCCGTTTCACCTGACAGATGAAGTTTGCAGAAAATTGAAATACTATGGCTGCCGGAAATATCAGCTCTCCCTTGACGGAATGAGGGAAACCCATGATTGGTTCCGCAAACCCGGCTCTTTTGACTGTACACTGGAAAAAATTTCATGCATCAAAGGGGCCGGTATTCATTCTGTTATCATGACTACGGTATCAGGCGTAAATATCAAAGAAATCCCTGCCGTTATTGATACTGTCGTTGAACATGGTGCAGATGTATTTGCTTTTGCCCGCTATTGTCCCACCAGTGGCGAAAAGGACACGGGAATGACCCCGCAGGAATATAGAGAACTGCTTGATACCTGCTATCTAAAATTTAAGGAATACGAAGCCACAGGCTGCTCTACTTATTTCAATAAAAAAGACCATCTCTGGACGCTTTACGAGTATGAGAAAGGTGTTTTCAAAATCCCGGAGGGCACAGAGGACGGCATGATATACGGAGGCTGTAACTGCGGGAACTGTCATATGACCATAGTTCCTACCGGCGATATTTATGCCTGCCGCCGGGTACAGAACAGCAAAGTGGGAAATGTGTTCACAGACCGTATAGCGGATATATGGGTGTGTCAAATGGAAGCCTATCGGAACTATACAAAGTTTGAGAAATGCTCCAAATGTGAGCTTCTATCATGGTGCCGCGGCTGCCCGGCTGTGGCCAGCGGAAAAGAAGGGAATTTTTATGCTGCCGACCCACAGTGTTGGAAAGAGGTGATTTTATGAATGCACAGACCTGTTTAAAGAAATTACAATATGTGGGTGTTCTGAGTTTTGCTACCGTCAGCCCGGACGGAACACCGCAGATACGATGTATCAGCGCCATACATTATGAAACAGACGCCTTATATTTTTTTACAGCCAGAGGAAAAGGATTCTGTAAAGAGCTGCTTCGTGACGGGCGGGTACAAATACTTGCATATACCCGGTACAATGAAATGATCCGTGTATCCGCAAAAGCGATCCCTGTCCCCCGGGCGGATCAGAAAAAATGGATAGATGTGATTTTTGAGGAGCAGCCTTACCTTGCCAATGTATACCCAAATGATACAAGAGAGATCGGCATTGTTTTTTCTATTCGTGATATGGAAATTGAATATTTCAATCTGGCTGTTCATCCGATCTTCCGGAAGAACTATATTGTCGGAAACCGCCGGATAAAGCAAAAAGGTTACGAGATAACCAACCAATGTATCGGCTGCGGAACGTGCACGGAAAACTGTCCCCAGAACTGTATCAAAGCCGGCAAGCCCTATCAGATCATGCAGGAACATTGCCTGCACTGCGGCAGCTGCTATGAACATTGTCCGGTACAGGCAGTCATGCAAAAGGACTGAACAAACGCTGCCATAACCTGTTTTTCAGCAGGTTCCGTTAATTTAATCATCAACTCACTGCCTGCCGCACTGGCAGTATAGGAAAGTTCCCGGCCGTCACATGTAATTTTTTAGTGCATTTAACTTTCCACCGCGTATATACAGCCCCCGGCCTGTATGATGAAATTGTATCATGATTTGTTTTCCCCTGCGGCAGGCTGTTTTGGCTTCAGGCGCATCACAGAGAATATGAATTTCATACTGTGCTCCAGTGTCTGCGATGGAGCACAGCATAAACTACTCATAACCTCCGTCTAAAACACACGTGAGCGGCTGTATATATAAAAAAGCTCCTGGCTTATTTTATATTCTTTCTCAAGTTTTTCAAATGTTTGATCAAACGCTTCCGCAGCCCGGCTGTCAAATTCATAAACCCGGCTTTCCTGAAATTTCCAGTTCCCCTTAGGAATCGCACCTTTAGAAAGTTCCTTTACCAATAAAGCAGTCGGAAAAATATTGTCACCAATACAAATATTATATTGTTTGCTGCTTTTAAAACCGCTGCTTATATAGTTTTCGGGATTTCCGTATATTACAATAGCGTCATAGCCCAGCTCAACTGCTTTTTGAAAGGAATATTCCAATAATTTTTTACCATAACCCTTACGCTGATATTTTGGCAGCACACTAAGTGGTCCAAAGGTTAAAATTGATTTTTCATTTCCTTCTTCATCAACAAGCTTTGCTTTTGTGTACATAATATTTGCGATAACAGAGTTGTCGCATTCGATCACAAAATCAAGTTCCGGCAAAAAATCTTCATGATCTCGCATAATGTGCACAAGATAATGTTCATTACACCCGGGAACGTAGAGATTCCAAAAAGCCTTCCTTGTTAGTTCTTCCACTTCTCTATAGTCAGATTTTAATTCATTTCTTATTATCATTTTGCTTTCTCTCCATTCATACAAAATCTGTCCTGCAGTATTTCCATCACTCATGTCAGAATTGCGTCTTAATTATACATCTCCGCTATATCTTTGAAGGTGCGTAACCGTAACTATCTGCCAAAATATCCGCTGATCTCCCGCATCCTGCCTAACTGATCCACATGGAACGGGCACCGCTGGCTGCAGTGTCCGCATCCGATGCAGTCATCTGCCTTTTTTTCCAGACTTTTATAATGCTCCCCTGCCAAAACATCACCGGCCAGGGCAAGGTCATAATATTTGTTGATCAGCGCAATAGCAAGCCCCTCCGGACATGGCTGGCAATGGTCGCAGTATACGCATTTACCCTCTGCGCTTTTCGGTGCAAAGGAACTGATCACAGCGTAGTCTTTCTCTTTTGCCTCTGCGCGGAAAAATCCCAGGAGATATTCCAAATCGACATGGTCTCTTACCCCTGGAAGCACGGTTAGGACTCCCGGCTTGTCCAGAATATACTGGATGCACTGGTAAGCTGTAAGCGCCCTTCCAAAAGGAGATGTCTTTGCATCCAGCAGCTGCCCTCCGCTGAAGGCTTTCATCACAGAGATCCCGACCCCCTCTGTCTCACACCGCTGGTACAGACGCATCCTTTCCGACACATTTCCCTTTCCCCACTCATCGCCGCATTCATAATCATAGGCCGGGTTGATGCTGAGCATCAGCATATCGGGAAGACCAGTATCAAGAACCAATTCAGCCGTTGCAGGGGTGTGGGAGGACAGCCCCAGATGACGGACTACCCCCTGTTCTCTGAGCCGCAGGAGGTACTGCAGAATTCCGCCCTTCTTATGCTGCTTCCAGTCTGCCTCCTCATCCAGGCAGTGCAGAAAACCATAGTCGATATAATCTGTTTTCAATGCCTCAAGCTGCCAGTCTACAGAACGTTTTACGGTTTCCAGATCTGTAGTCCATCCATAAGCACCTTTGGTATAATCTGCGCCAAAATGGATCTGATAAAAAATCTTCTCCCTTACATCTCTCATTACCTTTCCAAAGACCTGAAAACAGGACCCATGAGATGTAGCCATATCATAGTAATTGATCCCCTCCTCAAAAGCCTTTTCCAATGTTTTGGCAGCTTCTTTTTCCTCTGCCATGGCAATCGCGCTGGTCCCCATTCCCAGGACACTGATCTTATCTCCCGTTTTCCGGTTTATACGATATTCCATAAAAATCCCCCTGTCCTTTTTCTATCCGCTTCCAATCCCTGTCCCGCCAGGCATAGAAATGACGAGAAGCATATGTTATGTCTTTATAATATCATACAAATCCAATCACGGGTATCTTTCTACTCTGTCTTTTTCTTATTTATCTCTGTCAAACACTGCAGATATTGATGTATCATGCGCATCAGTTCCAGGGTACTTCGGAAATATATCTTTTCTTCCGGAAATCTTACTTCCCCCTGCATGGAGGCATTCTTCCTGCAGTATATCTGAATAGTAATATTCTTCTTATACAGTGCGTGGTCCCATTTGGAAAAATCTGTACTGCTTTCTTCCTTTGCAGCACCTTGGCAATCAGCAAAACACGGAATCTTTTCTTCACACATTTTCAGACACCTGGGGGCCAAATCCCCCTGCGGGTACCCTGCCTGTTCCATTACCTCCTCCATTATGAGGAGCATCTGATCCAGGCCATGAAAACTCATTCTTGTATTGTGATATAACGACCTTAATTCACCGCTTGGCACACAATCTTTGTAATTAAAAAACTGTATGATCATTGCCGCTGCATATTCCTTGTTATCCGCTCTAAGCCTGTCTTCTTCATAAATACTTTCTGTTTTCCACTGCCTCATACCGGTTTCCTCCTATATATAGAAAACACACTGCATCCACATGCCCCGTCTTATCTTTGAACAACCACGGAATAAATATTCTGTGGTTACTCTTGTAAAAAAGAAAAAACATTTTTGGAGTATCCGAAAAACAGAAGTGAAAATCTTCAAAATCACATGGAAAAATAAGCCTATAACAAGAATTATTTGTATCAGGCTTATTCGCTGCGGAATCCTTTATTTTCCTGTGAGGAAACGGAAATCCTATTGATTTTTATCCCTGAATCATCTATAATGACATCAACAAATCAGAGGATGAAAGCACACGTATGTATGACAGTTACCACAGAATATTTATTCTGTGGTGTTTTTGTTTAAACCACTAACTTCATCTTGGAGATAATACGCTCATGCTCCCGGATACTTGTCTGAACGTAGATCCGTGTGGTCTCAACAGAAGAATGCCCCAGTATATCTGCTAAATGGGCCAGGTTTTTATGAACCGCGTAAAAACAGCGGGCAAATAAATGCCGGAAATTATGGGGGAATACTTTATGGACATCCACATTTGCCTCTTTGCATAATTTTTTCATGTCATGGCAGATGTTGGAGCGGTCCAGTTTTTTCCCGCTGGAGGTGCAGAATACGGCACCTGTACGGATCCCCTGCTCTTTGGCGTATCGGCTCAGTTTATCCGTTAATTTCTTTGGCAGTATAACCGTTCTGTTTTTTCCTTTCAGATTGATATCTGCACGCCCTGTGCGGACAGCCTCCACGGTTATAAACGGAAGCTCACTGACCCGGATCCCCGTACCGCCAAACGTCAGCAGTAAATAATACATTCTTTTATTTTTCAGTTTCCCTGCACTTGACAGCAGCCGCCGATATTCAGCTTCTGAAAGTTCCTTATTCTCTTCTATAAAAGAACAATGCTGGATCTTCAACAACTTCACTTTACAATCCTCCATGCCGGAAAAGACAAGATATGCATTGACAGCCGACAGCTTTGCATTTACCGTGCGGGCTTTATGCCTTTCCTGTAATTGTCCCCTGTACTCCAGCAGCCGGCTTTTCCCGATTGGCTGCCCCTGTAGAAATTCTTTTAGATTCTCGATTTCGGAAATATACTTTTGTATTGTCAGCTTGGCCTTCTCGTGTTCCCATAAATAATCCTGAAACTCCTTGATCATAGCTCTGGTAATTATGTCTCTTCTCATATATATCTGCCTCCAGTCTAAAGATATCATCCCACAATATTTTAACTGATATACGCCATATGAAAAACAATAACTGACCAGTGCGCTCTTACCACAAAACAGTTTTTACAACCGTTCAATCATAATTTTACAAAAAACCGGAATCTATTTCTTCTGATCTTAACGTCTTCGCCGAACTAAACTCTACTAAATCTTTTAATAAATGTTCGACAAACAATTACTGATTTATTATAATGAAGATAAAGATTTTGTTTTCAGGAGGAACCTCTTATGACCAACCAACTCCAGGAAAATCCGGATCGGAACAAAACTGGTACTTCGGGAATCTGTGGCAGATAAGCAGGTGCAGACAGAGAGACAGGAAATGCAGTGATCAGAAACTAAAAGATATGAGGGGGATAAAAAATGGAACACACAGCAAACATACCAAACACCAAACGGCTGCTCATCTGGGGCGCAGGGGACCAGGGGACCGTAGCCCTGGATTGCGCCTTAGCCACAAAGAAATACAGCAGGATTGATTTTCTGGATATTCGGGAAAAGGGCCACCGCCAGATCCCGGGATATAGGATCTACGAAGAGGCAAAGGAAAATATCAACACGCTTCTTCCATCGTATGATGAGGTCATCGTCGCAAGCGGAAGCAATTATCTGCGGGAAAAGAAAATTGCCCAGATACTTGCAGCAGGAGTTCCTCTGGCAACCCTGATACATCCCACAGCAGTTATCAGCCCCTCTGCCCGTGTATCAAAGGGATGCACGATCCTTGCCAATGCCGTTATAAACAGCAATGCTTATGTGGGGATCGGATGCATTGTAAACACCAATGCCGTGGTGGAACACGACTGCCTGGCTGAGGATTATGTGAATATCTGTCCTCAGGTTTCTATGGGCGGCCACGCGAAAATAGGCAGGAGGTCCTTTATCGGCATAGGCAGTACCATCCTGGATCATATCACCGTCGGCAGAGAGTCCATTGTGGGGGCAGGTGCCGTGGTGATCCGGAATGTCCCTGACGGTGTGACTGTAGTGGGAGTTCCCGCCAAAAGAAGGCTGTAAAATAATACCGCACCCGGTAATTGATATTTTACTTGTCAAGTGGACAAGTAAAATATCTAAAATCAGGTGCGGTATCATTCTTATGTGGGGGCGATCCCCCGCTCTTTTTCTTTGTCTTTCTCTTTTTCCTCCTGGAAAAATGCCTTTGTCTCCGCGATCACAACAGAGCTGAGGCCCAGAAGGCCGATGAGGTTCGGAAAAGCCATACATGCATTAGTGATATCTGCCAGCAGCCAGATGGGTTTCAGGGATAAAAACGGTGCCACTGCGATACATGCAATATAAACCATCTTGTACGGAAGTATGTATTTTACGCTGTTGAACAGATATACCAGACAGCGTTCCCCATAATAACACCAGCCGATAATGGTGGTGAAGGAGAAGAAAATAAGGCCGATCGTCACCATATACATCCCGATATCTCCGGGAAGGCTTGCATTAAACGCCGCATTGGAAAGCAGGCCTCCGTCCAGGTCTGTGGTCTCCAGCAGACCGGAAGTGATCACAACAATACCGGTCATGGTGCAGATAATGATGGTGGTAAAGAAAACACTGGTCATGGAGATAAGCCCCTGGCGCACACAGGATTTTGTCTTTGCTGCGGCCACAACGATAGGGGAACTGCCGAGACCGGCTTCATTTGTGTAGATTCCTCTTGCAAAGCCTGTCCGCATAGCTGTCATAACGGAGATCAAAATAGTCCCTCCGGCGCCGCCCAGCATGGCATGAGGGGTAAACGCTGACTCAAAGATAAGGGAAAAGGCTCTGGGTATGGCCGAAGCATTGACGAAAAGCACTGCAAAGGAGCCGATCACATAAGCCGCTGCCATTACCGGAACCACCAGCTCTGCTACGCGTGAGATAGATTTCAGGCCTCCCAGGACAACAGCGGCCACCGCGATGGTAACCACAATCCCAATAGCCGCCACCGGAAGATGGAACGCTTCACTGGCTGACTCTGTGATGGCATTTACCTGAGGAAAGGTGCCGCAGCCCAGCAGTGCTGTGATGATGCCAAAAAAGGCAAACAGCTTTGCAAGCCAGATCCATCTTTTTCCCATGCCGTTCTGGATATAGTACATTGGGCCGCCTGCGATCTGCCCGTTTTCATCCACCGTACGGTATTTGACTGCAAGCAGACCTTCCGCGTATTTTGTAGCCATCCCCACAAAAGCGGAAACCCACATCCAGAAAAGCGCACCCGGTCCTCCCACACGCAGGGCCGTGGCAACCCCCACGATACTGCCGGTTCCAATGGTTGCCGCCAGAGCTGTACACAGGGAGCCGAATGCCGACACATCACCTTCCCCCTCCTCTTTTTCAAAAATGTACCGCAGTGCTCTGGGAAGACGTGTAACCTGCAGACATTTCAGCCTCAATGTAAAATATAAGCCTGTTCCGATCAATAAAATCATAGTAGGCGGTCCCCAAACGACTGCCTGTACCTTTTCCAGCAAATGCAGAATACTATCCATAAATCTACCTCCAATCCAAGATCCAATGAGAAAAAGAGCGCGGCAAAGGTACGAAAACCGACATCTGTCTTTAACCTATTGCCGCGCTGTTAAATACTTTATGTGTTAAAAATGATAGTATCAGAACAAGGTTGTAACATCTGTATTTTCCATATTGAAACTTAACGATACATTTTTGCATGTACTTAATCCATTATACGTATTAATAGCAGAATACACAACATTATTTTCTTTGCATGCTGTCTCAAGACCCTTACCGGCAATCTCAAGTCCATATTTCAGGGTTGCGTTGGTCAGTGCAATGGTGGATGTTCTCGGTACAGCGCCCGGCATATTTCCCACACAGTAATGCACCACACCATCCACAACGAAGGTTGGATCATCGTGATAGGTGACTTTTGTTGTCTCGCAGCACCCGCCCTGGTCCACTGCAACATCCACGATCACACTTCCCGGTCTCATATTTTTCAGATACGCTTTCTTCATGATCTTAGGGGCTGCTTTTCCCGGGATCAGAACAGAGCCGATGACCAGATCCGCATCAGCAACTGCATTTTCAATGGCAGCATCTGTGCTGTACAATGTCTGGATCCTCGCACCGAAAATATCGTCCAGGTAGGCAAGGCGGTTCAGGTTAATATCCGTAATCGTCACATTAGCTCCCATTCCTATGGCAATCTTGCAGGCATTGGTTCCCACATTGCCGCCGCCCAGAATGACTACATTGGCTTTTGGTGTGCCCGGCACGCCGGAAAGGAGGACACCGGAACCTCCAAAGGGTTTTTCCAGATATTTTGCGCCCTCCTGAATGCTGAGACGTCCGGCTATCTGGCTCATTGGTGCCAAAAGCGGCAGGCTGCCGTTTCTCTCGATCAGGGTTTCATAGGCCACGCCTTTTACTTTGGATGAAAGCAGCGCATCTGTAAGAGGACGGTCCGCTGCAAGATGCAGGTATGTATAAAGGATAAGTCCCTCATGGAAATATGGATACTCTTCCTGAAGCGGCTCTTTTACTTTTACCATCATCTCTGCTCTATCCCAGACTTCTTTTGCAGAATCAAGAATCACGGCCCCTGCTTTTCTATACTCATCTGTGGTAAATCCGGAGCCAATGCCGGCCTCATTCTCAATATAGACCTCATGGCCCGCATTCACATAAGAGACAACATTATCCGGGGTTAAACCCACACGATATTCATTGTTTTTGATTTCCTTCACGCATCCTACTCTCATAATCATATCCTCCTGATATTTTTTGTTCCGCTGATATTAGAAACACCCCAGGCCGCGGAATAACATGGGTATTTTATTTATTTCAAAACCGTCCGGTCATGAAATTCTAGTGAGATACACTTATGATATACTATGATGCAGCATCTGAAACAAATAACCGTACTGCCGCCCTATTTATGAATAATATTTTTCATTTTATATTTTAAAAGACTTTTTTTCTTCATTTCTTCTATGGCTTTACTTTAACACATAGAAACCGTTTGTGCAATAAGACAGATTTACAGAAAAACCCAATGGTTTTTTGGTTAAATTGTCCATTCAAAATTTTATGATATATGTTACAATTTTAACATACACAAAGGATGTCCTGAATTTTCGGAAAAATCTGATTATTTATAAAAAATCCCCGGATAAGGGGGATCGTTGGGGGAATTATTATGAATGAAATAAAAGAATTGCTCAAAAGTACAAAACTTACCAAGACAGGCAAGGTCATTGCAGAATTTATCATAGATAACATAGAGGAGGCCTGCTTCATGACCTCCACAGATATAGCCATGAAGCTGGATGTCAGTGAATCCTCTGTCATCCGCTTTTCCAGAGCCCTGGGATTTACCGGGTTCATGGACTTTCAGCGGAATCTGCGGAACAGCTATAAGGACAATGTGTACAGTATGTCCAGCAACATCACCGTCCCCTATGAGCGGCTGAAAATGAGCATGGAACGGGGCGAAGCGAATTTTATGGAAGAATTTCTGGTGAACACGGAAACCAATATCTCTTCTGTCTTAAAAAACAATTCCAGGGAAACCTTTGACAAGGCCGCTGATCTCATGATCAAAAGCCGGAAAAAATTTGTGATCGCTTCCAGAGCCAATTCCGGTGTGGGGGCCTACACTTATTTTCTGTTAAAGCATATGCTGCCGGATGTATACCCTACCAATGATTCCAATGCCAATGTCATTGACCACTTAAGCGACATTGGAAAAGAAGACTGTGTTATCGTCTTCAGTTTCCCCAGATATTCCAAGCTGGATATGATGGCAGTCCAGATGGCTGAGGATGCCGGGGCAGGTATTGTGGTGATCACGGATAAGAGAAGTGCACTTCTGGCCCAGTACGCGGACATTGTATTCACCGTAGGCCTCAACAGCAGCACCTTTTTTAACTCCTATGTGGGTGTGGAATTTCTCGTGGAAATGTTATGCGCGGATATCAACAACAAAATCGGCTGTTCCAATGAGGACAAATTAAAAAATATTGATAAATATATCAATGAACTGCAAGTGTACTAACTCCCGATGATATCCACAAGTGTGCGATACAGCAGCCCCTGGTCAATAGGCTTCGCCAGATGACCGTTCATTCCCGCCTCAGAAGCCCGCACTACATCCTCCCGGAAAGCATCTGCCGTCATGGCAATGATGGGAATGCTTTTTGCCCTGGGATGTGAGGAACTCCGGATCCTGACTGTGGCCTGATAGCCGTCCATGACCGGCATCTGTACATCCATGAGGATCAGGTCATAACGGTCCCCATCAGACATAAATTTATCCAGGGCCTCTTTCCCGTCTTCTGCGTAATCCACTGCAATCCCTGTCATCTTCAACAGTTCCATGGCAATTTCCCGGTTGATCCCATTATCCTCCACCACAAGAACACAATGCCCCTTCAAATCCGGATGGTGAATTTCCATACCCTGTCCCGGTATCATGACTGTCTTTTCTATCCCGGTAACAGAGAGCAGGGTATTGTAAAGCGTGGACGCAAAAATAGGTTTGGCAAGAAATGCGTTAGCTCCTGCCTCCCTGGCCCTTTCTTCAATTGGAGTCAGGTCATAGGCTGTTATGATAATGATCAGCGTGTCGGGCCCCACAATCTCCCGGATGCGCCGTGTAACCTGGAGCCCGTCCATATCCGGCATCTTCCAGTCGATCAAACAGACATCATACTCCTCACCGATGCGGTGCGCTTGGCTGACCTTCCCAATACATTCCTCTCCGGTCAGCACCCAGTCCGCGCGGATTCCCATTTTCTCAAGCAGAAGGGACGCATGAATACAGCTGTCCCTGTCATCGTCGGATATGAGTACCTTCAGGGATTCCAAAGCAGGCTGTTTCTGGACCCGCTGTCTGTCCGCCGCTGCGGGCAGCGCAAAATCCAGTTCCACAGTAAAGGTACTTCCCTTATCTACCTGGCTCTTTACCGAGATCGTCCCGCCCATAAGCGTTACCAGATTTTTCGTGATGGCCATACCGAGGCCTGTTCCGCCGAACTTATTCCCGGCTGCTGCGCTCTCCTGCTCAAAAGGACTGAACAAACGCTCCATAAACCCGGCACTCATGCCAATTCCCGTATCACTGACGGTAAAGCAGAGACGTACCCGGCTGTCTGTGCGCTGTACCTGCCGGATCTCCAGTAAGATCGTTCCGTTTTCCGGTGTGAATTTCAGGGCATTTGACAAGAGATTCAGCAGGACCTGGTTCAGGCGCAGGGCATCCCCGATCAGAGCGGTATCCGTAATACCAGCCAGCCGTACCGTAAACTCCAGCCCTTTTGCAGAGGCCTGGGGATATATGATAGAGGTAATAGACTCGGTCACGGATTCCAGATTAAATTCTTCACAGGCAATCTTCATTTTGCCTTCATCTATTTTTGACATATCCAGCACGTCATTGATCAGCGTCATCAGATGCTTGGATGAGTATCCTATTTTCTCCAGACAATCCGCCACTCTTTTTCTGTCGTCAATATACGCAGCCGCAATGGTTGTCATTCCGATAATGGCATTCATAGGTGTACGGATCTCATGACTCATCCGGGATAGAAAATCGGATTTTGCCTGGTTGGCATGTTCTGCCACGGACAGGGCGTCTTTCAGCGCCTCTGTCTGCTCTGTGAGTTTTTTCTGCATCCTCCGCAGTTCCGTTACGTCTGTGATGTCAATGAAAATAGCCAGATAGATCGGGTATCCTCCCTGCCATTCCACACAGGTGGCATTGACCTGAAGCCATAAGTTCTTGCCAAACCTGCTTTTTACACGCATGACAAAATGGACAGGCCTGCCTGCCAGTAAATCTTCTTTCTGTTCCAGGATGACTTCCATGTTCTCATCTATATTGCGGCGATGCAGGGAATCTTCACTCCCATTGTCTCCCTCTCCAAAGTATTCCATGAAATGGGAATTTCCCTCCAGCAAATGCAGTTCCAGATTATGTCCGATCCGGTATTTTGCCACAAATCCCGGCAGGCTCTCATAGGTCACTGACTGTTCCCGCTGCATCCGCACCAGATTATCTACGTTGGTGAGGACCGAATAAGCCACTTGATAACCGTCAATCATTTCCTCTGAAAACTGGGTGGAAAACTGTACCCAGACAAAATCACCGTTCTTCCGCCGTATACGCGAAAGCAGCTGATATCCGTTTTCATGATGTTTTAGTGCGCTTAAAACGGCTGCCGTCAGTTCTTCCCATTCCTGTTGGTCATTTTGGTAATAAAGGTCCGGCCGGTTGTGAAACGCCGCTTCATATTCTTCTTTCGGCCATCCTATCAGTTCATAATAAAATTCGTTTGCCCAGATCAGGGTAAAATGTTCATCCAGCAGATGCTTGCTCACACTCACCTTCAGCAGGCGCATCAGCGTCTCATATTCGTAATCGGACGACACGTTCTGCACACGGCCGCCGGCCTCGGTCATTTCTTTTTCCTGTTTCATTATTTTTGTGGAACCTCCCAGCAAATATTCTTTAAGTTAACGGACTGTCTCCTCTTTTATAATCTGATATATCCCGACAGCCTACAAGACAGGCTTTTTTCCTGTTCCATTCCACAATGGATGCATCTGCCAGTACCCACAGCTTCAAATAAGGATTATAAATCTCCATGGTACTCTGTCCGGTCTTTTTCGCATGTTTCATTACGCAGTTTTCACAGGGCTTCTCCCTGTGATAGAACACTTCATAACAGAGCTGTCCTGTTTCTGCTTCCGGCACCAGTTCTTTTGTCCTGCCATTTATGTATCTCAGTATATAAGTATTGGGGTCCAGAACATACAGCCAGACTCTCTGATGATCCAATACACTCTGCAGATTCACAACAGACTCTGCCAGTTCCTCCTGTGCCCTGTTTTTTAACAGGAAAACTGACAAGAGTCTGCCCAGAAATGTTAACGCCTCTATCTGTTCTTCTGTCCACAGCCTCCGTATTTTACAGTCATCAAATCCTACAAAACCGTAGAATACACCGTCTTCACGAATTGCGTACTGAAGTGTGGACATAATAGACTGCTTCTCTAAAAGCTGCTGCTCCCAGCTCTTCAGTGACCGGATATTCTGGCAGTAGAAAAGCCCGTCATCTCCAAAATTGTCACGATAATCATGTCCGTCATCCACATAGGCAATATGCTGCAGTATCTCTTTCTGTGATTCCGTCCCGTCTGCGCACCATTCAAAGGTATTACTGCATCGCTGTCCATCCCTGCTGCTCTCAAAAATGTAAATTCTGCTGATCCCGAAAAGCTCTCCCACCAGTGCCAGGATAGAGAGTACAGCCTGTTCAAAATCCTCTGCTCCATGTAAAATGTCAAATGCCCGGATGATCAAAAACGGAAGATTCCATTTTTTTGACAGGTTGGAATCAATCTCCGTGCGCCGGCCGGTATCCACTGCCACTCCGATGGGGCCTTTTCTCATCTCGTCGCGGTAGCACATATAGCGGTCCTTCCCAGCTGCCTTGGCCCGGTAAAGTGCTCTGTCCGCATGGTCAAACAGGATTTGAAAATCATTATCCGTTCCGCGGGAAAATGCAAGGCCGATGCTGCAGGAAAAAGCTTCCCCGTTCAGATTATCTTCAAGCATATTCTGCATGGTATGTATGATGTTCTCCGCTCTTTGTTCTGCAACACTTACCTGTTTCACATTAGGCATAAAAATCAAAAACTCATCGCCGCCGATTCTGGCAACCGTATCCTGGACCCGGAACAGGGCTGCGATCTTTGTGGCGATCTCTACCAGCACCGCGTCTCCGAACATATGCCCATACCGGTCATTGATCCTTTTAAAATCATCTACGTCCAAAAGCATCAGGGCAGAAAGGTCCTGGGAAGCGCATTCCCCAAGATGTGTCTCCACCCTTGTCTGGGCAGCGGCTTTGTTATAGAGGCCGGTCAGCACATCACGCGCAGCCCGCTCTTCCAATTCTCTGGACGCTTTCTTCTGGGAATCAATATCCAGGATCACACCAACAACCTTGGAAGGCCTGCCGTCCAGGTCAAACTGTGTGGCTGCCCGTACTCTGCACCATTTGTACTTTCCCTCCGCGTCCGCGATCCGCAATTCTCCCTCCTTGCAGGATACGCCCGCAGACATGGCATCCATCATCTCCACAAATACCGGCATATCATCCGGATGCAAGTGGGAAGCCTTCGGCACGGACTCCCGGATCGTCTTTGTAATGGGAAGATATCCATACTGCTTCTCCCAGTTGGAGGAGAGATAAAGTTCATCACGGACTATATCCCATTCAAAGATAATATCATTGGTCTGCTCCATGATGATATTGTGGCGCTCCAGTGACAGCCGGAGTCTCTCCTCCGCCTGCCGTGACCGGGTGATATCCAGCAGAACACCACAGGCAGTTTCGGTGCCCTCCTCACTGACTATCATACATCGGTTGGAAACCCAGACAATCCGCCCGTCCTTGGCTGTGAGCCGATACTCCAGCTCCAGATTTTTCCCGGTGTTCCTCTGTTCCCGGAACTGCTTGAGGACTTTTTTGCGGTCTGCCGGATAAATGAGCTGCATCAGGCTGTTCTGAAACTTTTCCCCGATCTCTTTTTCCGAATATCCCACCAGGTCAGTCAGCCCTCTGCTGACATGCAGTAAGGTAAACTCATGGTCACACCTGTACTTCTGCATACCCCCAAAAAGCTGTTCCATCACCGGATCCTCTTTTACTGCTTCGGGCCTGTACTCCGCTTTGGCTGTTTCCGGAAGTTCTGTCCCCTCCTTGTGCCACACGATAAGCACCCTGCGCTGATGCGGAGCTTCCAGATTGATCCGGAGTATGGAAACCCTGCACCAAAGATAAGCACCTGTTCCCCTGTCAAGAATCCGGTATCTCTGTTCCCGCCAGGTCAGCCCCTCATCAAATAATTCCCGTATATAGCCGCCCAGAGGTTTCAGGGCCTCCGCCCTGTCCTCCGGATGCACCGCTGCCTGGGCGAAAGCGCTGAGTGACTGCTCAAAACTCACTCCCGCGCGAAGGCTGACAAAATCCTGGTCCTGCAGATATACCAGATGGTATGTGCCTGTATTCAGATCCGCCTCCATAACCGTGGCATCCAGATACCGCAAAAGTGCAAAATACTTTAATTGACTTTGTTCCAGGGTATTCTCCCTGTCAGCCAGAAGCGGCGCTTCCGGAGCAGGCTGTGTTTCCCTTCCCTGTTCCGCAGACAGCCCGTCTGCATACTGCTCAGAGAGCTGTGCAAACGAAGCCCTGACATTTTTAAAGCTTTCCAAAAGCCTTTGAGAAAATGTCCCGCATTCCCCGTTCAGGATCATACTGCACGCCTGACCCGGGGGGATCGCCTTTTTGTATACCCGGTCCGTAGTCAGTGCATCATAGCAGTCGGCAATGGCAACTACCTGGGCACAGATCGGAATGGTACTGCCTTTCAAACCATCCGGATATCCCCTGCCGTCCCACCGTTCATGATGATATCTGCATATCTGATATGCATACTGCAGGTATTCCCTGTCCTGCAAACGGTCAAGCCCTGAGAGGATTTCACATCCCTTCAGGGTATGGGTCTTCATGACCTCGAATTCCTCGTCTGTGAGTCTTCCGGGCTTGTTCAGAATTCTGTCAGGAATGGCAATTTTTCCAATATCATGCATGGAAGATGCTTCCGCGATCAGACGGATCTTCCGTCCGTCCAGGTTATATTCCTGGTAATTTTCAGCTACATCTTCCAGAAGGATCTTTGTAAACATCCGGATCCGCCGGATATGCTGGCCGGACTCCAGGCTTCTGTATTCGATCACGGAAGAGAGCATATCAATAACAGCAGCATTGGATTCCTGTGCCCGCACTGCCTGTTCTTCCACCAGCGCCTCCAGGCTGCGGCGGTATCTGCCCAGTTCTATAATGTTCTTCACACGGCTCTTAACAACATCCGGCTCAAAAGGCTTTGCTATAATATCGGATGCTCCCAGTTCAAACACTTTTACCCTGTTGTCATTACTGTCATCCGCGGTAATGACAATGACAGGCGCATGGTACAGCAATTCCCCCTGCCGCATCTCCTCCAGGACTTCATAACCATCCTTTTCCGGCATGACCAAGTCGAGAAGAACCACTGTTATGGAATCATGGTACTGCCGCAGCAGCATCATAGCCTGTTCTCCGTTCTCCGCTTCCAGCAGATTATACTCCGTTTCAAACAGGTTTCTGAGTATAGCCCGGTTGATCTCCGCATCATCCGCGATCAGAATTGTCTCCTGCTTTGTCGTACCCATCACTCCTCACTCACTTCCTACTGCTGTCTCCTATGAAACCCACAACCTTGTTCATGTTTATTCCTTTCGATTATAGCACACGGTTTTTAAATCCTCAACTGACTTGTGATATTTTAGGTCAAATATATTTCTTCTGACCTTTTCCATGACACTGAATTTAGCGGCTGTCATACTGGCAGCCGCAGGGGTTCTGAATCCGGTTATTGGCGAACTGGTACATAATGCCGGGTCTGTGATCGTGATGATCAACTCTGCGTTTCTGCTGCGGTGGAGGAAAAATTTCAAGGTGTTGTGAGCTGATTCATATATTCACGCTTTGTCTCAGCCTGTATATGTACATAAAGATCAAGTGTTGTTTTCACGGAAGTATGTCCCAAAATCTCCGACAGGGATTTTGTGTCAAACCCCTGCTCAATCCAGCGGCAGGAGAACTGGTGACGGAGGGAATGGATCTTTATGTGTGGTATCTGGCATTTTTTCAGAAGGGCCGCGTACCTTCGCTGGACTGTGCGCGGTTCCACACAATTCTCCGTACCTGTCAGGAGAAAGCACCTGCCATTTTTCTTTAATGCTGTGCCAATTGACAAAAGCCGGTCCGGAAGGGGGATCTCACGCATGGAAGTGGAGGTCTTAGGCGTACCGATGTTGAGCCGCGTCCGCGGGCATACCCCCTGCCCCTCTGTAAGGGTCATATCCAGGTTCTTTACACGTGTCACGGTCCGGCGGATATAGATTTTGCGGTGGTTAAGATCTATGTCCTCCCATTTCAGTCCGCACAGCTCCCCCACACGTATGCCCGTATACATGCACAAAAGAATACCGAATGTAAATGGATCTGTGCCTTCACTCAGGCAGGCATCCAGTTTTCTGAAATCCTCTTTGCTCATGATCTGGATTTCCTTCCCCCCTGCAGGAATGCGCGGAAACTTCAGAAGTTCACCGGGAAAGCAACCTAACTCCTGTCCGTAATTCAGTATGTTCTTCAGAACGCCCATGATCACATGTATACTTCCGTAGGACATTCCCTTCTCCATCTCCCGCTGGACAAAACTTAAAAGCGTACGGTTCGTGATTTTTCTCACAGAGGTCTCCCCCAGCGCAGGAAGGATATGATTCTCCAGTATCTCACCGTAATTTGAATAGGTGCTTTCCTTGACTGTGTAACGGATATGATTTTTCCAATGCACGCTTACCGTACAGATCCTGTCATCCTCCAGCAGAGCAGAGGGCTGGCTGCCGTATGCAAAAAAGGCCGGATATTCTGATATCTTTCTTATCTTCTTCTCCTTAACCTCTTTGTATGACTTGCCATACAGATAACCGTACCTGATCTTGCCGTTCATATCCCGCCCTTTCATATAGCGGGCCTCCCAACGGCCGTCTTTCCTTTTCCTGATGTTTTCACCTTTTCTTGACATTTTGACCTCCTTGACCACTTTTCTGTCCACTCATTGTCGGCTGCTGCATTCACGAAAAGGCTTTGTTCTTAATTTTTGACATAGCGGGGCTGTTTAGCTGCCCTTCCTATGCTAAATGATTTGATAAAATATTTGTTTTTTTGATCTATTGATCTTAAAGCCTTTTCGCGTTAAACTAAAGTTTGTCTAATGATGGAAAAATTTTGTTTCCTATTTTCCATCACTCAGATGTCACGTCTCAGAAATCAAGGTGAAGCAGAAAAGCCCCTGCCGTACAGACACTCCCTGCGCAATGATAAAAATTAATTTATGTTATTAAAAAAAGCCATTACCTCAACTTTTGTTGGCAATGACTTTCATTGTTATGGTTAAATCTTACTTTCAATAGTTTCTCATAAGGATAAATATTTTGTCAATTCCTTCTACTATAAAATACCCATTTTCAGGATATCACTATGCACAGCAGCCGGTCGGCACAATTTTTCTATGCTTTCTTTTGCTTTTCAACATAATCTATTATATAATATAAAAGAATCAGATCATTCGTTTACATAGAGGATTTCCAATGTTAAAAGAAAAATTACATTCTCTTATCCGCTTTCCTTACGAGGAAAAATACCGTGACCAGCTGGAGCTGGAAATGGTATCTTTAAATTATAGATCCGAACGGACCATCGCCTTTTTTATGCTGGTCATGCAGTTATTTATGATCATAGTCTTTACCTTCCGTCCCGGCAGTATCTTTTACAGTTACCGGAGGCTGCGTTATGCCATAGCCTACGCCGTACTGGCTGTCGGACTGATCGTACTGTTGACTATACATAAGCGCGCCCAAAACAACTGGCGGCTGCATGCAAGACTCTGCACCGCCTTCGGGATACTGCTGGTCTTCTGGATCAGCTTCATCTCCTATCTGGATGCTCTGGGTGATCTGAGCATTGTTGTATACTGCTCTTTTCTCCCCATGATGGCCGCCTTCCTCATGCTGCCGCCACATATTTTAAGTATCCTGCATATACTTACCTGTATCCTGACAAACTGCCTGGTACTTTTGACCCCTTACGGACAGGAAAATATGTTCAGTACACTGATAAACAGCAGCTTCATCTGCCTGTTATCCATTGTTTATTCCTACCGCCTGTACCACGCCCGTCTGACCGGTATCTATGATAAGATCATCATTGACCAGAAAAACCAACAGTTGGAGGCAGCCAATGAAAAACTGGACCGTCTGTCTATGACAGATACCCTGACCACCCTTGGCAACAGACGCTACCTGGAGGAATCCGTGAATTCTCCTCTTGAAAAATACGGTGTACATATGGGTTCCCTGGCGGTTCTGCTGCTGGACATTGACTTTTTCAAACAGTACAATGACCGCTATGGCCATCAGCAGGGAGATGTATGTCTCAAGACTGTCGCCTCTGTCTTATCTTCCTTTTCAAAACAGGAGGATTTTCAAGCGGTCCGGTATGGAGGGGAAGAGTTTGTACTGGTGACAACCGGCCTTTCCGCTGAAGAGATCATGGCAAAAGCGGAACAGATCCGCATGTCTGTGGCATCCACCCAAATATCCGCCCCACAGAAGATCAATACCTCCGTGACTGTCAGCATTGGCGTCTCTTATCATGCATCATGGAAACCCGGCCTTCTGGAAACGGCTATAGAGGAGGCTGACAGGGCACTGTACCGGGCAAAACAAAACGGACGCAACAAGACCATTTTATTTACAGATTAATGTTAAAGAACTTAAAAAAATCCCGCCGGGCTTACCATATAAGCAGCCGACGGGATTTTCTTTCCCTGTTACATTCCATTATCTCCAGCTAAAATCTGCATTGCCGATTCTTCCTCGAACTGCCTGGAATACAGATCATAATAATATCCTTTCTGTCTTAACAGCTCTCTGTGGCTTCCCTCCTCAATGATCTTACCGTCTTTCACCACCAGGATCAGATCTGCCTGACGGATGGTGGAAAGCCTGTGGGCTATGACAAAAGAGGTATGCCCCTTCAGAAGCTGGTCCGTGGCTTCCTGTATCAACTGTTCTGTCTGGGTATCAATGGAGGACGTGGCCTCATCCAGCACGAAAATACTGGGATTCGCCAGAATCGCCCGGGCAAAAGATATCAATTGCTTCTCTCCTGTGGACAGCCTGCCTCCGCTCTCCCCCACATTACTCTCATACCCTTTTTCCAGCTTGCCTGCCACAATATCCGCGGAAACCTTCCTTGCGGCCTCCCGGACCTCCTCGTCCGTGGCCTCCAGGCGCCCGTACCGGATATTATCATAAAGCGTACCCGAAAACAGATGGGGATTCTGCAGCACATACCCGATCTGGCTGTGCAGCCAGAGCTGTGACCGCTCCCGGTAATCTTTTCCGTCAATGAGGATACGCCCTTTGGTAGGTTCAAAAAACCTGCCCAGCAGATTCACCAGGGTGGATTTTCCTGCCCCGGTCTCCCCCACAATAGCCACATTCATTCCCGCAGGCACATGCAGATTGAAATGTTCCAGCACATATTCTTTTCCGTCCGGATACCGGAAAGATACATCCTCAAAGACAATATCTCCCTCTATCCTCTCCCAGTTCTCCTTCTTTGCCTCAAACATATCCCCGTATCTTTCAATCACTTCCGGCGCATCTGTTACATTGGGCTGCTGCTCCAGCAGATCCATAACACGCTCAATACTGGCCTGGCAGGAGATCAGATCCGCCAAAAGACGGGCAAGCTGCTGTATCGGCTCGAAAATGACCACCGCATAAGAAATAAACACAGACAGGGTTCCAAGCTGCATCACCTGGCTCTGCACCATATATCCTCCCCTTGCCAGCACAATAGCTGCTGCCACGGAGCTGAAAAATAATATGGTCGGAATATACACTGCGTTCAGCATGGCTGATTTGGTTGCCGCCTGATGCATATTTTTTGTAATACTGCGGAAATTCTTCTGGTTATCCTCCTCAATCACCATGCTTTTTGAGGTTCTCACCCCTGTGATCCCCTCATTATAGGCACTGGTGATCTGGGAATTGACCTTTCTCACCCTTCTGTTCCAATGAAGGATCTTATTCTGGAAATACACGGTGAGGACTGCAATACAGGGCACCACCAGCATGATGATAAGCGCCAGTTTCCAGTTGAGCAGAAACATGATCACAAACACACTGACCACATAGATAAATGCCCAGAACATATCCACCAGTCCCCATGCGATCATTCCCGCTATCTTCAGGGTATCACTCATGACCCTGGCATGGATATAGCCTACCGGGGTGGTATTATAATAGGAAAACGACAATGTCTGAAGATGCTCAAACTGCGCTTTCTTCAAATCTTTCCCCACACTCATCTCAATGGTGGTGGCTGCGTGGACAGACAGATACACGGATACCGTCTGTGTCACTATCATTGCCACATAGACCAAAGCAAAAATATTCAGCCCTTTTAATGTGTTCAGTGCAATAAAATGGTCGATGGCATAGCTCTGAAACAAAGGAACCAGCACATCAATCCCTGCCAGGATCAGATTCAGGCCAATGGTAATGGCAAAGAATTTCGTATACGGTTTAAAAAAGGGCAGCATTTTAGCCCATGTCTTAAAGCTGAAGGGTTTGTTATAATCTTGTTCTTCGTATGCCGCCATTTTACACCTCCATCTGCATTCTGTCGTCCTGGCTCATCTGGATATCATAAATCTTCCTGTAGATCCCCTGTTGTTTGATCAGCTCCTGATGGGTTCCCATCTCCTCAATGCTTCCCTGGTTCAGCACCATGATCTTGTCAGCGCTCATCAGTGTGGTCACCCTGTGGGAGATGAGGATCACAGTGGCATCTCTTCGGTTCTCCAGAAGCGCCTTCCTGATCTTGGAATCTGTCTGGGAATCCACGGCTGAAAGAGAGTCATCAAATACCATAATGGGTGCTTTCTGCAGCAGCATCCTGGCTATGGCGATCCTCTGCCTCTGGCCACCTGACAGGGTTACTCCCCTCTCACCCACCAGAGTATCATACCCATCCGGGAAGTTCATGATGGCCTCATCAATGCAGGCTATTTTAGCCGCCTGCCTGATCTCCTCAAAGGAAGCCTCCGGCACAGATGCCGCTATGTTTTCTTTGATGGTCCTGGAATAGAGAAACGGTTCCTGGAGCACCATTCCTACATTCCTTCTGATCCATTCCAGCGGAATCTCACTGATGTTTTTTCCGCCCAGCGTTATATTTCCCTGCCCTTCCTCCAGCTCATACAGCCGGTTGAGAAGCTGCATGATCGTGGACTTGCCGCTGCCGGTACCGCCCAGGATCCCCAGCGTACTGCCCTGGGGGATGGAGAACGTAACATCGGAAAGCACCTCTTTTCCATCCTTATATCCGTAGTTTACATGAGAAAATCCTATATCAAAGCCCTGATCCCGGCTTTGGCCCTCATACTCCTTTTTATCCTGATAAGCCTCTTCCTCGGCCCCTATGATATAATCCACACGCTCAAAGGAAACGCCCGCCTTACTCATGTCCGAGAGGATTCGTCCAAGCCCCCGGATAGGCCAGACTAAAGTTGTATTATAAGAAGCAAACGCAATAAATTCTCCCACAGAGATATTCCCGTGTACAGCCTCCGCTGCCCCAAGAACGATCACTGCAACCACCTGCAAGCCGGTGATCAGATCCCCGATTCCCCAGTAAAGCCCTGACAAGGTACCAAGCTTGATCCACAACTCTGCAAACGCATTATTTTTCTCATAAAAACGTTCCATCTCAAACTTTTCTCTTCCGAAGGCCCGCACCACCCTGACACCTGTGGCATTCTCCTGCACAACGGTGGACAATTCCCCTTCCGCTTCATCGGCTGTAGTAAAACGCCCTGCGATCAGACGGTAGAAAATGGTGGAGTACAGTGCCACCACCGGCACAAAACACAGCACGATAAAAGAAAGCTTCACATTCATGGAAAACATCATCCCGAACGAGACCGCAACCAAAAATACGGTACGGAACACCTCCAAAAGCTGGGTCACCACAAAGTTTCTGATAACCTCCACATCTGAAGTACAGCGCTGTATGATATCTCCCGTCTGGTGTCTGTCATGCCATTCCATGGGAAGCCTCTGCACATGAGAAAACAAGGCGTCTCTCATGTTCTTTGCAAAATTCTCACCGGCTTTTGCCGTGTAGGCACGGCTTAAAAAAAGTGCCGCTCCGGAAAAAAGTGCCACTCCTACCAGCATCAGTGCCATAATCCACAAATGCTCCGATAAATATTTATATTTATCCCCGCCCAGCACAGAGTCCACGGTAAACCGGAAAATCTGGGGTGTCAGGGAATTTAAACCGGTCGTGACCAGCGAGGCTAACACTGCCACCAAAAAATATTTCTTGGACCCCTGGAAAAACCGCATTACCAGGTCCGCTTTTCTATGTTTTTTACTCATGATCCTCCTTAACCTGCCTCATTCGTTTTTGTACTATCTCCATAATAATCTGGATTGCGTATATATTCAATATCTATATCATTTTCTCTTCATCCATGCTATAATCTTCGCAGTAAAACTGGAAAGGAATATAGCATAAGGAATCGTTAATAGGATTTCACTTAGGAGAGAAAATATGTTTATCCAATACAATAATCTGGATATTAATTTTACCATTGGCAGCACCCGGTTCCGCACCCTCAATATCGCATATGAACACCTGCACCGCATCATCCCTAGCCACAGCCACGGAGACAACAGCTATGAGATCCACTATGTAGTATCCGGCAGGGGATACATAAAAGTGGGGGAACAGACATACGAGATCACCCCCAATACCCTCTATCTGGCAGGCCCTCATGTGGCCCATGCCCAGATATCCGTACAGGGTGATCCCATGGTGGACTACTGCATTTATCTGAGACTGCGGCGCACCTCCCCAGGTGAAAAAAGAACCGATGACCTGGACCGCCTGTTTACCGAGAAGACCTTCTGGATCGGACAGGACAACTGCCAGATAAAAAATACCCTGGAACAGCTATTCCGGGAGTTAAAGGAACAGAAAACAGGCTACACCGTCTACGTGGAGACCCTGCTGCGGCAGCTTATTGTGCAGATGATACGCAACTATCAGGGCGGCCAAAAGGCCCGCCACCACTTCAAGCCCGCAACACCGGCAGAAGCCCAGGATTTTATCATTGAGGAATCCTTTCTGTACGACTATCCTGTTCTCACACTGGAACAGCTTGCGGACAGACTGGGTCTTGGGTGCAGGCAGACCGAACGTCTCATGCAGGACATATACGGTAAAACATTTCTGCAGAAAAAAGGAGACGCCCGCATGTCGGCAGCCTCCATACTGCTTACCTATTCAGACCGCAGCATCTCCTCCATCGCTGAGGAGCTGGGTTATTCGTCGGTGGAGCATTTCTCTGCAGCGTTCCGGAAATACTACAAGAAAAGTGCCCGCCAATACCGGAAAGAAAACCGGGACCATCCATAAGGGGATGACCTTTTGTTGTTACAACAGGCACATCTGTGAGCAGCGGATCTTCGCTGTGCACAGGTGTGCCTGATCAGACCACCGGTTCTTTCTTTTGCCTATCCATTGGCTGTTGTATGCACTTCCATTTTCTCCGCTTTCTGGTAATTCAAAAGGAAGATGCCTGCGCATACCAGCAGAAGGGCAGTCACGATCTTCCATCCCTCCGCCTGATTCTTTTCGTGCAGGAAAACAGAGGACAGGATAACCCCAAACACGGGATTCGTGAATCCGAAAATGGCGATCCTAGATACCGGATGGTGTTTCAGCAAAATCCCCCAGACGGAAAACGCTACAGAGGAAATAAGCGCCAAATACACCAGCATGACCACGCCTTGGAAGGAAACCGTATGGATACGCCCCCCAAGCACAAAACCGCATCCCATCATAACAAGTCCGCCAAGCATAAACTGGTATCCGCTTAAAACCACAGGGTCTTCATCCCTCGAATATATTTTGAGAAGACTGGACGCAAAGGCATAGGCAGTTACAGACACCAGAAGGAATCCTTCACCGTTTATCTTAAGCCCTGCCCCCATGCCGCCCCCATTTAAATTTACCAGTACCACACCGGCAAATCCCACTATACAGGCCGCTATCTTCTTCCCGTTCAGCTTTTCCTGACGGAAGATCAAACTGGCGACCAGGATACTCAAAAAGGTATTGGAAGCCGTTATAATGGAGCCTTTCACACCGGTAGTATGAGCCAGCCCCAAATAAAAAAACACATATTGTAAAATCGTCTGAAACATGGACAGCTTCACAATGTTTCCCCATGACCTTCTCTTTGGCACCAGCACCTTTCTCGCAAGGATACTTCCAAATACCACAGCCAGCAGTCCTGCCAGGGCAAAACGCATACCCGCAAATAAAATCTGGGATGCCGGGCTGTCTCCCGGTATCTCAAAAAGTTGGTAACCTATTTTTATACTTGGAAAGGCGCTTCCCCACAGTGCATTGCACAAAACAGCAAGCCCGCAGACCACCCAGGCCTTTTCCAGCATAGGTTTTTTGAATGTATTCATTTCTCCGTGTTCTCCTCTTCCGGCACACGGTAATCCTTCAGAATCACGTCCGCAAATTCTTCTTTCACATGAAACTCCTCTATAAGACTTTCTTTGACCAGCTCTCTGGCTGCCTTTAGCTGTCTGCAGGTCTCCAGCATTGCAGGTATTACAGTCTCCAGCCTTTTCTCCTCCTCAAACTCCCGGCTGTTCTCCACTTCATCACACGCCTGCATAAATCCTCCTCGCTTTCTTCCGTACATAAACGACTGTTTCTCCGATGCTTCTCAGCCCGGAAAAATCTACAAGATATATTATTCAGTATAGAGGATATTGTCTCATTTGGCAAGTCAAGCTTTGCTTTGGCTGGCTGCTCACAGGAATAAAATGATCTTCCGCACACCGGGAATAGAAAAAGGCGTATCCGCAAACGGGATACGCCCTGGTTTCTTTCTGTTTCTTTTACTTTTTCAGCACCATTTCCACCGCATTTTTCCA
Source organism: Blautia hominis (assembly GCA_002270465.1). Classification (GTDB taxonomy): domain Bacteria; phylum Bacillota; class Clostridia; order Lachnospirales; family Lachnospiraceae; genus Blautia; species Blautia hominis. The sequence continues at coordinate 183,942 of NQOF01000003.1, read as the reverse complement.
CCCGGAATATTTCTTATCCACAAGGCTTTTTTCCATCTGCGGTTCAAAAGAAGTCCTCCTCATTTTCGCAAAAAGTTCTTCCTTTTTGTAGATGCCGAGACCAATACCTGCAGCATAGGCGGCACCGATCCCGGACAGTTCCTCGGCTTCGGGTACCTGTACCGGTATGCCTGCCATGTCACTTTGAAACTGCATCAGATAAGTATTTTTTGTGGGCCCGCCGTCCACTCTCAGTTCCCGGATGGGTATCCCCGCATCCTCCTCCATGGCCTTTAAAATGTCAGTGATCTGATACGCGATACAGTCAAGCCCTGCCCGCACGATCTCCGCTTTCCCTGTGGTCCTGGTGATCCCGCAGAGGATCCCTGTGGCCGCACTGTCCCAGTACGGAGCCCCAAGACCGGTAAAGGCCGGAACAAAATACGTGCTGTCCTCAGGCACTGCCTGCCGTGCCAGACATTCCGTCCGGGCTGCGGACTCCACCATCTCCAGGTCATTCTGCAGCCAGCTTATCACGGCTCCGGTATAATTTATATTTCCCTCCAGCACGTAGTTTACCTGCCCATCCATTCCCCAGGCCAGGGAGGAAACCAATCCGTGGCTGCTAAATACCGGTGATCTTCCCACATTCATCATCACGGAGGAGCCGGTGCCGTAAGTGGCTTTTACCATTCCCTCCTCCAGGCATCCCTGCCCGAAAAGTGCTCCGTGAGAGTCCCCCAGCACCCCGTGGATGGGTACCGGTCTCTCTAAAAAACCATCAAAGTCCGTCTCTCCATAATACCCGCCTGAGTCTGTAACCTTTGGCAGGTTTTCTGCCGGAATCCCAAAGACATTGCAGATATCCTCATCCCAGGCAAGTGTCCTGATATTGAAAAGCTGGGTACGTGAGGCATTGGAGTAATCCGTCCGGTAATGTTGACCGCCGGTGAGTCGGTATACCAGAAAACTGTCCATGGTCCCATAACACAGATTTCCCTCCCTGGCCGCCCGCCCGGCACCTTCCGCATGTTCCAGGATCCAGGCAATCTTTGCCGCTGAAAAATAAGGGGAAAGATTCAGGCCGGTCCGCTCTCTTATCATATCCGCCCGGTCTGCAAGCCTGTCACAGATGTCCCGGCCCCTTGCACACTGCCAGACCACAGCGTTATATACAGGCCTGCCGTCTCTTGTCCATGCAAGGGCCGTTTCCCTCTGGTTGCTGATGCCCACACCGGTTATCCGTTCCTTATCTATGCCGGCCTTCTCCACCACATTCTTTACAGACCGGATGGTATTTCTGTATATCTCCTCCGGATCGTGCTCCACCCATCCTTTACTGTCAATAATCTGTCTGTGAGGCAGGTCCGCACGGGCAAGGAGTGCTCCCTGGCTATCAAAAAGCAGTGCTTTTGTCCCTTGGGTACTCTGGTCGATTCCCAGTATATATCTCTCCATATCAAACCAACTCCCTGGCTTTTTTGGCTATTCCTTCCGCATTTAATCCGTAGTAGTCAAAGACTTCTTTGGACGTTCCCGTGATTACGGCTGCATCCGGCAGGGACAGGTTCACAACTTTTTTCGGACACTCACTTCCCACAGCCTGGCTTACCATACTGCCAAGACCACCGAAGGGGGCGTGTTCTTCCACTGTGATAACAGCTTTCACACCGGATACGATCTGCATCAGGGTATCTTTGTCAAAGGGTTTTACACAGTACATATCCAGTACAGCGGCCCTGATCCCCTCTTTTTCCAGGATATCTGCTGCGTCAAGAGCCGGCTTCACCATCTCTCCGCACGCCACCACCGCCACGTCTTTTCCCTCTTTCACCACAGTGGCCTTATCCATTTCAAAAGGACAGTTTCCCTCTTCGTATACATCCTCCACCGCGTTTCTTCCCACGCGGATATAGGCCGGTTTTTCATCCCCAAGCAGGGCCTCTGTCAGGCACCTGGTCTGATTTCTGTCACTGGGTATGTATACCCTCATATTGGGAACTGCCGCCATAGCTGCAATATCCTGGGCAGAGTGATGACTCATGCCGAGGGCACCGTAACTGATGCCGCCGCTGATGCCTATCAGCTTTACATTGGTATTGGAATATGCCACATCCACTTTTGCCTGCTCATAGCTTCTGGTGGATAAAAAGCAGGCCGGGGATACTGCATAGGCTTTCTTCCCGCATTTTGCCAGGCCTGCGGAAATACTGACAAGATTCTGTTCCGCAATTCCCACCTCAACAAACTGTTCCGGATAAGTATCCGCAAAGGGTGTCATAGACGCGGATCCCCTGGAGTCGCTGCACAGCACTACAATGTCCTTGTCTGTCTTTGCATTCTCCATTAATACCCGGCAGATTTCCTGCTTATTTGCTATTTTATTCATGAAGGGCAGCCTCCTTTTTTGCAGCGAAATCGCTGATGATCTGGTTATATTCTTCCTGTGTGGGCACTTTGTGATGCCAGTTTGCCTTGTTTTCCATAACAGGGGAACCAAAACCCTTTGTGGTATTGGCAATGATGACACTTGGTCTTCCTTTTGTCTCTGCCGCCTGGGAAAAGGCCTGCAAAAGTGCATCCATGTCATTCCCGCTGACGTTTATGACCTGCCACCCAAAAGAAGAAAAGCGCTCTGCCAGGTCATCATGCCCCATCACATCCTCCGTACAGCCGGATATCTGCAGCCTGTTTCTGTCCACCACGGCACAGAGATTGTCCAGATGATACTGGCTGGCAGCCATGGCGCCTTCCCACACAGAGCCTTCTGCCAGCTCACCGTCCCCCATGACGGTGTACACTCTGTACTCTTTTTTATTCATTTTTCCGGCCAGAGCCATTCCCACACACACGGGAAGGCCGTGACCAAGAGAACCGGAATTCATTTCAATGCCCGGAAGTTTATTGTTCGGATGTCCGATGTAAGAGGAACCGAATTTTGAGAATTTTTCTTTTACATCATCCAAATCCAGAAATCCCTTTGCACACAGCACCGCGTAATAAGCCTCCATGGAATGCCCCTTACTGAGGACAAAACGGTCCCTGTCCGGGTCATCCGCATTTTGGGGTGAAACATTCATAACACGGAAGTAAAGGGCTGTCAGGATTTCCATAACGCTCATATCTCCTCCGATATGCCCTCCCTTTCCGGCCATGATAATATCAACCGTGTCTTTGCGCAGATCAAACACTTTCGCTTTCAGATTTTCCATCTCATTCACCTCTCAAATATGCCTTAACCTGTTCCTCGATCGGATCATACAAATCCGGTTTTACACCTATATACTTGCACGCCTCGTAGAGCACCGGCACCACATCCTTATGAATGCCCACACAGTGATGGATGTATGGCCCTTCCACCAGCTTGGCCTCCAGGCGTTTCAGGTTTTCCACCTCAACCCACACATAAGTGCCTTTTGTATAGGGTCCTTCCACTCCTTTTGCGTTTCCCAGGAGCAGGGAGTATTCCCCGTTGTCCCCGTCAAAACGGCAGAGTGTCATATCCCCGTGTTTTGCCTCCGCTTCTATGGCTCCCGGATGGTCAAAGGCCAGAGGATAGCCGATGGACGGTTTTTCCTTTGCCACGGAGATGGGCCATGGGCCGCAGTGCTGCAAAAGCTCTCCGTTTTCATTGTCCGGATGTCTCACTGTCCAGTCTGCAAAGAAGGTCCTGGCCTGGTCCATGCCCGCAGCTTCCGCCAAAAGTGCGGTGATCGCGCCGTGGATATCGGTCTCACAGACCACAGGGATCCCCTCCTCATTCAGCAGGGAATTGGCTGCACAGGGCATGATCCCGATCTCACCTTGAAGGGCATTCCAGCACTGGATGGCAATGGCATTACAGCCGTATTTTTCTGCCAGATTCTTCATGGCAGCCTTGAGCGCGGCCACATTTTCCAGCTCATTTTCTTTGATTTTAATGCACATATTGTCATGACAGTATGCCATGATCTTTGCCACCTCTGTGCCCTCTTCCTTCACCTTTTTCATCTCTTTTGTCAGTTCGGGAATGGGGATTGGGGAAAGCTGGATGTTGAACCGTTCCAGCAGTTCCCCCTCATTGCACATGGTACTCCAGAAATCAAAGGGGCGGGGGCCGATCTGCAGGATCCTTATACTTCGGAACACCTTCACCACATTGCACACTGCCTGGAAATCCCTGATTCCCCGCTCAAACTCCGGGTCCGTAAGCCTGCAGTTTGTCATGTAGGTAAACGGCACCCGGAATCTTCTCAAGACCTTTCCGGTGGCAAAAAGTCCGCACTGGCTGTCACGGAGACGGACGCCTTTTTCGTCCGGGCGCTCGTCCCTCGGTCCCCACAAAAGCACCGGAACATCCAGCTCTTTTGCCAGTCTTGCAACCTCATACTCTGTACCGAAATTGCCGTGGGGGAAGAAGAGGCCGTCCACCTTCTCCGCCTTAAATCTCTCCGCTATTTTTATTCTGTCCGCCTCGTTATAAAGGAGGCCTTCCTCATTGATATCCTTGATATCCGCAAATGCAACATCCAGTTCACGGAGCCTTTCCCTTGTCAGATCCGCATACTTGATCGCATCCGGAGCACTGAAAATACTCCTGCGTGTTGGGGCAAACCCTAATTTTATTTTATCCAAACTCACACACCCTGCTTTCTTTCCAGGACACTGTCCCTCTCTATAAATTCCGTACAAATCTGAATCTTTGTCTTAGCCTTACTTCTCTCCTGCATCATCTCCACGATGCGGCGCACTGCCAGCCTTCCCATTTCCTGCTTGGGCACCCGCAGGCTGGTCAGCCTGGGGACTGCGATCTCACAAAACGGCAGGTCGTCAAATCCTATGATGGAGACATCCTTGGGCACCCGGTAACCGGATTCCTGCAGAGCCTTCATGGCCCCCAGCGCCAAATTGTCATTGTCCGCGAAAAACGCGGTGGGAAGTTCCGGTTTTCCTGCCAGATACCGCAGCATATCCTGATGGGCAGCCTCCATGGTAACACCAATGGTCACAATATACTTGTTCTCCAGTCTCAGGTTATGCTTATTAAGCGCGATCTGAAACCCGGAAGCCCTGGAGCCGAATGCCTTGATCCGGTAACTGCCTCTCAGATATCCGATTTTGGTATGTCCCTTCTGGATCAGATATTCCCCGGCCATTCTGGCTGCGTCCGCATTGTTGATAAAAACCCCGTCAAATGACATGTCATGGTTCCAGTAATCCAGCACCAGAAAGGGCACCTTCAATCCCCGGAACACAGCCGCCTCCTCATCCGTCAGCTCTGTACCCAGAAGTACAATGGCTGAGGCCCGGTCCAGACAGAGATTTTCCACCTGTCTTTTATAGTCCTCGGTCTGCCTGTCAAGGTAGCAGAGTGCCATCTCATATCCTGCTTCCCTGCACTCCTTCTCAAATCCGTCCACAACCAGAGAAAAGAAGGGGTTGTCATCCACGATCAGACCTTTATCCTTATAAATGACCAGCTTTATTTTCGTGATTCCCATCTCTCCAATGTAGCCCAGTTCCTTGGCTGCCCGGAGGATTTCTGATGCAGTGTCCTTGTTCACACCTTTTTTATGGTTCAGCGCATTGGATACGGTAGCCGGAGAAAATCCTGTGTATTCTGATATTGTCCTTATATTTACTTTCACCGTCTCACCTCCAAAACACTCTTAATTTATCTAACGGCAACTCAGCAGCCCTGCACATGTTACTGTTCACTGGCCACTGTACCGGGAGGCGTTTTCCCAAAGGGATGCTGCGCGATGCGCAGCAAAATCCCGAGTTAGCCAGCGCGATATGGGGCAGAATGCTCCATATCTGTGCATCGCGAAGCGCGTTACTGTGCAAAGAGCTACCTTTTTCGTATACTGTGAACAGTAACCTGCACATTTACAGCGCTGACCGTCACACACATCTTTTGATCTGCACTGCCATGTACTGTCTGCCCGGCAGTTCTATCCTGAATCTTCCTTTATAAACACCTTTCTTCTCTGCTGTCATGTTCCAGGTGTCCAACACGCGTACTTCAAACTCTGTCTCATCATCAAAGTAGAAATCTCTGAAGGACGGACGCATAAAGCTGTAATAAAACAGATAGTAGTCTTTTACCGGCTTGATCTGGGATGTGCTCTCCTCCGGCACGGCACATACTTCGTCCCAGCCGCATTTTTCATAAGGCATAAGTCCAATGCCCGGTGTCTCCTTCATGACATCCAGAAGAAATCCGAACCGCTTGTGGCTTTCCCCGTGCAGTTCACCGCCGTGTGACCACCAGAGGATATCCTGGGGATGCATGTAGGTCTCTCCATGTCCCGGGTATCCGCCTCTTACGGCTGCCTCCCAGAATCTGCGCAGCATCTCCTCACCGCTTATGTTGCCCCAGCCGTGCTGGATATTTCCTTCATAGGCGATCTCGTCCAGCACTACAGGTTTTCTGTATTTTTCCCGCCACTCATTTACCAGTTCTGAGGATTTGTACAGATCTTGCCTCTGAATGCTGCAGTGTGTGATCCACGGACGATTGTGGTCATAGAAATTTCTGCAGTTGTGGATAGAACGCAGATGGCGGTAAGGGTCTTTTTCGCAGATGATCTTTGCATACCGCTCCCAATCCTCCACTTTCTTTTCCTCGAACAGATCAAATTCATTTGCCAGGGACCACCAGATATTTCTGTATGCTGCAAACCGGGCGATCACATATTTCCAGTACCTGTCATCTTCCACTGGCTCCATACAGGAAAATCCCCAGCGGTCATAAGGATGCATCACGATCAGATCTGCCTCGATCCCCAGGTCTCTCAAAGCCTCAATACATCCTTCCATATGCCTGAAATGTTCTGTGTTGAATCTGGTAAGATCCCAGTCATTCCCTTCACTTCTGCCTGTGTACTCCTGGAAATTTTCCTTTGTAAGCACACCGGAATCCATAGGGGTCCCCTCATAGGGATAGGAACGTGGCTCACCTAAGTTATAGTCATAGTGTTTTGGGAAAACGCAGAACCTGATCTTGTTAAAAGCACTCTCTTTTAATGTCTTTAGAGTCTTCTTGATCAATGCATCCGACTGCAGGTCCCACACATAACAGGTTGTTCCTATGGAGTAATAAGGCGTACCGTCCTCGTATGCAAAATGATAGGTATTTGCCACTCTCACAGGACCGTGATTATCCCTGCCCGGAGCTGTTGCCGTAAAGCTCCCCTCCAGGTCTGCGTCCAAAAATCCGGCACTGATCTTAAAGGTATACTCCCCTTCAAAAGAAGGCATGAACCTCACCTTATAGATACCGTTTCCGTCGTAAAAGCCGTCCGCTTTTGTACACTCGCTTTTGCTCTCAAAGGTTCCTGTTACTTCATAATCTGTGAATGGATTACCCTCTGCCGGTCCCTGAAACTCCACCTCAAAGACATCCCATTTTTCCACTTGTTTTTTATATCTGCCGTTCTCCATACTCTACCTCCAAGTCTATTTTTATCAGGCTTTTACCGCGCCTGCCATACCTTCCACAAAGTGTCTCTGGAATATCAGATACACGATCAGTACCGGGATAACGGAAATCAATACGCCTGCACACAGATATCCGTAATCTGTTCCATGCTCGCCTACGAATGTCATGATACCTACCGGAACCGTTTTCTTCATATTATCATTGATGATAACACTTGCCAGCAGATATTCATTCCAGGTGGACAAAAAGTCTGTGATGATCAGAGTCGCCACAGCAGGTTTGGCAACCGGGAAGATGATCTTATAGAATAACTGCCATTTGTTACATCCGTCTATGTATGCCGCTTCATCCAGTTCTCTGGGGATGCCGTTAAAAAAGCCCCGCAGGATCAGGATACCGAAGGAGATACCAAAACCTACATACACATAGAACAGTCCGAAATAAGAGTTCAGAAGTCCCAGTTTGCTGTAGATCACATTAATAGGTACCAGTGCTGTCTGCATCGGCAGCATCATTCCAATGAGGAAGAAGATAAAAGTTCCCGTTTTATGCCTGATCTCCAGTCTGGTGAGCGCAAAGGCTGCCAGAGCCTCAATAAAGATCCCCAGTGGCACTTTCAGGCCGGATACGATCAGGTCGTTCTTCATATAAGTGAACAGCCGTCCTTTGGTAATGGCATTGACAAAATTGTCCCAGGCCACCTGTGCCGGCATACTGAACAGGCCTGCACCGCTGTAAAAATCAGATTTGCTTTTGATCGCAGTTGCCACCAGCGTAAACATAGGTACCACCCAGATAAGCGCCAGGATGATCAGGACAATATACAATACTGCTTTTTTTGTGATCTTCTTTGTTTTTCCTTCCACGATAATCCCTCCCCGCTAATCTTCTTTTGCTGTAAAGGATACATACGGAATGATAACTACCATCATCATAAGTACCATAATACAGGCAACTGCTGTTCCGTATCCCACATTGTTATACTGGAATACCTGTGAATACATGTAGGTGGAAAGCATCTGGGTGGCATTGTTTGGCCCGCCTCCCGTAAGACCTTGTACCACATCGTAAACCTTCATAGCTGCCACGATCAGTGTGGCGATCACAATGACAAAGGTATCTTTTAGAAGCGGTACTTTGATCAGGAAAAACTGCTCAATCCCGTTGGCGCCGTCAATGGTGGCTGCCTCCAGAACATCAGGGGAAATGGCCTGCAGGCCCGCCAGAAACAAGATCATCGGCTGTCCGATGGCCTGCCACAAAGCTGCCGCGAACACTGCGTAGAGACTGACATTGGGGTCAGATATCCATCCCTGGGAGAAGTTGATTCCCAGTGCTTTGAAAAATTCATTGATAAAGCCAATATTGGGGTTGTAGATCCATCTCCAGATGATAGCCACCGCAATGGGTGCGATGACACACGGAAAATAGAAAAAGCCCCTGAAAAATGTACGTCCTTTAAACTGCTTGCTCAGTATCACCGCAAAAAGCAGTGCAATTGTCATAGTCACAAATATAGTCAAAACAATCCAGATCAGGTTGTTGATGATTGCCGTGTGAAAGATTTTGTCGCCTTTAAAGAGATTTATGTAATTTGATAAGCCCACAAACTGTTTCTCGCCAATACCGTTCCATTTAAACAGGCTGATGAAGAAGGAATAGCACACAGGTGCCACAATCACGGATAAATAGATGACCGCCGCCGGGAGCAGGAAAAAATACGCGGCTTTATCTGTCCTGGTATAGTTTTTCTTTTTTTTCATGGTTTCACTCCAATCTGTTTGGTCAGCACAGTGGTTTTTGGAAAGCGGAGGAGCGCCTCAACTCCTCCGCTGACCGTAGGAAAATCCTCTTATTATAGTTATTTGTTATTGTAAGCCTCGATTGCCTCCTGGATACTCTTTGCTCCGTCTTCCGGTGTCATCTGACCATTGGCGATAGCATCCTGGGCATTGAACAGCACGTCAGCAACCTCTGTGGGGAATGCCTGGTCTGTGATGGTAAAGATGCCGTTTTTCTCGGATGTCTCTAACAGTACAGGTACATTTGGCTGTCCTTCCGGCATTTCTGCGCCTACTACAGGGAGAGGAAGGTTATAATATTCCGCATACTTTTCTGTATTTTCTTTATTGTAATAGTAATCTGTAAAGCGCATGCAGGCTTCCAATTCTTCGTCCGTATTATCCGCATTGAACTGTGTCATCTCTGCAAATGCGGACATCCTGTTCGTCTCTCCGCTTGGGAATGCAAACACGCCGTACTGGTCCATTTCAAGGCCTTCCTGAATAATCTTTCCATCCTGCCACTGGCCCTGGATATCCATAGCGCACTGGCCATTGGCCATACCGATCAAGGTATCATTAGGGTCCTGGGTCAGGAATCCATCCGGGAAGTAACCTTTATCACAGAACTCCTGATATTTTGCCAAAGCCTGTACCACTGCATCGTTGTCATAGCTCTCTTCAAATGTATTCATCTTGTCATGAAGTTCTGAACCTGCGTAATGTTCAATGAGAAGTTCCACAAAACGCATGGTGTGCCAGCCGTTGAGACCTGCGGTGGAAATAGGTGTAATGCCGTTTTCTTTTAAAGTTGCGCAGGCTGCTTCAAAATCTTCAAACGTGGTCGGTACTTCTATGCCGTACTGCTCGAAAATATCTTTTCTATAGTAAATTCCCAGAACATTATAGCTTGTAGGATAACCGCAAAGCTTTCCGTCTAAGGTACAGAGGTCCATGGAAGTCTGTGTGAATTTCTCGCTCCATTTATTTTCCTCAGCGTACTGTGTCAGGTCATAAGTAAGGCCATTCTCTGCGTAGAAGCCGCCCAGGCTCCCGCCCCAGTTGAACCACATATTCGGCATGGTCTTGGAGGAAGCAGCAACTTTGCAGGCATCTTTGATCCCGTCCGTATCATAATAGGAAACGGTTACTTTAACATCTTCATTGGCTTTGTTGAACTCTTCCACAATAGGGTCCACAGCATTCTGCCTGGTATTCAGTGTCCAGAATGTAACCTCTGTAGCTCCGCTCTTGGAATCTCCTCCTGAACTGCTGCTCTCTTTACTCTCGGAACCGCCGTCACTTCCGCATCCTGAAAGCGCCATAGACATAACCATTGCAGATGCCATTGCCAATGCCATTACTTTTTTAATTTTCATTTTGAATCCTCCCTGAATTTTTAAACAGATTGTTTAAATCGTTTTTGCTTTCATTTAAATATCGACGTCGTTTATTTAAACTTTTTCGCTCTTGATTTAAATTTATTTTAGTATTTTTTTATATAATTTTCAAGTGTCTTTTTGCTTTTTGCTCATTTTCATAATAATTATATGTGATTTTTATGTATTTTGCACATATATTTACGTTATGCACCTATCTTTCCACCTGTTTTCGAGTGTTTAGATAAAGTTTTATATAAATTTTTATATAAATAAATTCAAGAAGTATTTTATATAAATCTTAAATTATTTTATATAAACATAAATGTACAGGATTTATAGTTACTGTACACTCCGTGTCCAGTAACACGCTTCGCGATGCACAGATATGGAGCATTCTGCCCCATATCGCGCTGGCTGCCTCGGGATTTTCATGCTTTCAGCATGAAAACGCCTCCCGGTATAGTGGCCTGTGTACAGTAACAATTCATATCCTGTATCCAGCCTATACGGCACTTTCCCATAGATAAAGAACGGGATTTGTGATAGACTGACCGTAACGTTTCAGCGCCTTCACCCTTTTGCAAGCAAAAATCCACACAGAAGCAACTATAAAAAAATAAACAGGAAAACCAGGGAGGACGGATAATGCCCCAACAGACATTTGATAGTATTGAGAAAACAAAGAGATGTTTTGAAGAAAGTTTTGAATCAGGAGCCCTTTATAACAGGCAGACCCAGGACGCGACACATCTTATGCGGATAATAAACGCCATACAGGTAACAGCCGGAATGAAAATACTGGATTTAGGAACCGGAACCGGGTATCTTTCCTTCCCCGTTGCGGAAAAATACCCGGATGCACAGGTCACCGGCCTGGATATTGTTGAAAAAGCATTGGAGAAGAACCGGGAGCGAGCCGCATCTGATGGCTTGAAAAACCTTCATTTTATCAGCTACAACGGAATGGAGCTTCCTTTTGAGAATGAGCAGTTTGATTTAGTCATCACAAGATATGCGCTGCACCATTTTCCCGCCATCCGGGATACCTTTGCAGAGATCAGCAGAGTGCTGAAACCCGGCGGAAGATTCTTTTTGTCCGACCCGGCCCCCAACGATAATGATACGGATGGATTTGTAGATGCTTACATGCAGATGAAAAAAGACGGACACATAAAATTTTACACGAAACAGGAATGGCAGGAAATCGGCAAAGAGGCCGGTTTATCCCTGGCGGATGGCTTTGAAACCTCCATCCGTTTTCCTAAGAAAATTGAAACCGCATTGGAATTTGATGATATCATGAGCAGATTTGCCAAAGAAGTGACAGACGGATATTTGCTGGAGATAATGGATAATGAAATCTGGATCACTGAAAAGGTAAATAATCTTCTGTTTCAGAAACGCCCCTAAGACTTATTTTAACTTGAGAAGCCCATGGTCCGGAGGGCTCCTACGGGGGCCTTTCGTTATTTCATGGTAACTATTCAGTAGGTCTGCGCATTCACTGCGCTGACCGTAAGAAAGTGTACCACGGCCAAGCAGATTATAGTGTACACCTAAAGGCATACATCTACGGCATAGTATCCCGGCCGCCCTTCACTTTCCCCGCATGCTCCTTTACATTTTCACACTATTCCCCACCACCATTTTTTCATTCACCAGAACAACGCGTCCATACCCCTCATCCCCCCGGCCCATTAACTCCAGCAGAAGTTCTGCCATCAGCACGCTTCTCTTTTTATGAGGCACTTCAAAATGAGTCAGTTTATAAGGTAAAAGTACCGTATCCGGAATGGCGTCAATACCCAATAGGGAAATCTCATCCGGCACGGATATTCCCAGTTTCATCAGTGACTGGGCTGTCCCCACGGATACCAGAAAATTCTCAAGAAATACCGCGTCCGGCAGTACCTCACAGCTCTTCATGTATTTTGCTGCCCTCTCTTCGATCTCTTCCCTCTCATTTCCCGTCTCCCAAAAACTCCCCTCAATCCCCGGGTCCCTGCACAGATATTCCCAAAAGGCTTCTCTCCTTGCCCGGAAATTGTAGATAGTCTCCTTATTTTGAAAATAGACGATCCTTCTGCATCCATGTGCTTTCAGATAATCCATCCCTCTAAAAACAGCCTGCCGGTTATTAAAATTCACAGTATTCCAGTCAGACTCCCTGGGATCGCAGTCACTCATGACAATGGGAATCCTGCACAAAGAAAGCAGCTCGTAATCGTTTTTCCCGAATTCATCTGCCCGCAGCAGTATCCCCCTTGTGCCGTCCGAATTGCTTTTCAACAGAGCCTCTTTCAGCTCCTCGTTGCCGTACGCATAGACAAGCCGGACTTCCAATCTATCCTTCTGGAGACGCTCCACGCTTTCCACATAAGTGATCCTGAAAAAGGACCCCATCCCCCCAGACAACACCCGGGGAGAGTTTTCAAAAATGATCAGTTTCACAAAGGTGCCTTTCGTCACATCTTTCCCCTGCTGTCCGCTGATGTATTCCAGGATCCGCTTTCTTGTCTCCTCATTTACCCCCGGTTTTCCGTTGATGGCAAGGGACACCGTAGCAGTGGACACACCCAGGGCCTCCGCCACCTCTTTTGACTTAACCTTCATTGCCGTCACCGCCGTTTCTGCCTTTCAAATCCTTTACACTGTCCCGCTCCACAAAAATAGTGCAGACCTGGGTCTTTGTTTTGATCTTATCAGTTCCGTTGATCACTTCCAGGATCCTTCTGACTGCCACCCGCCCCATCTCCTGTTTCGGAACACGGAGTGTGGTCAAAGGCGGATTGGCGATCTCACAGAATGGCAGGTCATCAAATCCCACCACGGAAATATCTCCGGGCACCTCATATCCCTTTTCCTGCAGAGCCCTGATCGCCCCAAGGGCAACCATATCATTATCCGCAAAAAAAGCGGTGGGGAGCTCCGGTTTTGTCTCAAGATATGTCCTCATGTCCTCATAGGCTCCATTGATGGTGGTGGACAGTGTAACCGTATATTTCTTTTCCGGTACGATTCCGCACTTATTCAAAGCAGTGGCATATCCCACTGCCCGGGAACGAAAAGCTTTGATCCGGAATTCTCCTCTCAGATACCCTATTTTCCTGTGGCCTTTTCTCAGGAGATATTCTGTTGCCATACGGGCAGAATCCGCATTGTTGATCAATACACCGTTAAAGCTCATATCCCAGCTCCAGTAATCCAGCATCAGAAACGGGCAAGATGCATTCTTATACAGAGCCACATCCTCCTCCATCAGTTCTGTGCCCAGCATGATCACCGCGGAGGAATTATCATGGATCAGCCAATTCACCTGCTCCTCATAGTCCTCATCCTCATAATTCAGATGACACAGCACCATCTCCATGCCGGAAGCCCGGCACTCTTTTTCGATCCCGTCGATCAGAAGTGAAAAAAAAGGCGTATCATCCAGAATCAAACCATTTCTTTTGAAGATAACGAATTTGATTTTTCCGATACGCGATTCACTGATGTACCCCATCTCTTTCGCCACACGGAAAATCTCGGCTGCCGTATCTGCATTGACCCCTTTTTTGTGGTTCAGTGCATTGGAAACCGTAGCAGGCGAGAATCCTGTGCGTTCACTGATATCTTTTATACTTACTTTCATAACTGACCTATCCCTTTATATGTTTCAATCCATGCCCGGTAATTACACAGAGTACGGGTGCAGCTTACCTCTCCGCCTACAGAGGCGGGAGATAACACTTATCAAAAACTACATATAAATATTTTATCAAAAAATTTAAATATTTTCAATAAGCCAGTTATTTTTCTTTCCACATCTTCACAAACACCGGTACATACAGCACCCAGGTCACGGCCATGAGGACGCCGCAGCATACGATCAGGCCATTTACCAGAGAGAGCGGCAGCCGCAGGAAGAAAAACAGCACGAACATTACCACATAAGAAAATGCAGTACAGACCTTTCCAAACCATTTAGCCCCATCCAGCTTCCTGCCCCGGTAATGGGACAGGAGAAGCCCCATAATCCCCATAAATCCCTCTTTCAGGACAAACAATCCCACCAGCCAGCGCATGTTTTCATACCGGAAAGCCAGGCAGAGGATCATAGCCCCCAAAGTCAGCTTGTCCGCCACCGGATCCAACGCTTTGCCAAGCTCTGTGATCATGTTAAAATGCCTCGCCACTTTGCCGTCCAGCATATCCGTGATCCCGGAGATCCCCACCAGCACAGCAGCTATGTAATACTCCCTCACCGACTCCGCGTGATAATACAGAAGTACATACACCGGAATCAAAAGGATCCGGAAGTATCCCATGATATTCGGAATAGAAAAAATTTCTTTTCCGGTCAGCGGTTTTTCAAAAAAAGCCATACAAATCCTCCCCTTTATACACCATCTAACGCTGCGTCCTGCCCGTATTTCTCTGCTGACCGGACACCACGTATCATAATTGAAACAATATCCCGGCAGCAGCCGCTATCCCAATGTAAGCAGCAGGGTGAAGCTTCCACCTTCTCATTGCCAGAAACACTGCGGCAGCCAGAAGAATGGGCGGAACTCTCAAGATCTGCCCCAGGTCCCCCCCTGCAGCATAAACCTCCACATTCAAAAGCGCAGTCCCTGCAACCCCAAGCCCTGCCGACGCAATGAGTCCCGTGGATGCGGGACGCAGGCCATAGAAAGCATCCTGCACGATCCTGGAATCCTTGAATTTCTGGAGCACTTTACTTATTACTATGATAATCACAATTGACGGGAATATCAATCCCAAAGACCCTAAAACAGCCCCCGGCACTCCCGCAGTGGTAAATCCCACATACGTGGACATATTTACCCCCATGGCTCCGGGAGTGGATTCAGAGACAGCGATCATATCTGCCACATCCTGATAGGTAAACCATCCCGTCTTCTCTGACATGGCATACAAAAAGGGCAGTATGGCAAGCCCTCCTCCCACAGCAAAAAGTCCTGTCTTGGCAAACTCATAGAACAGTCTGAGCAGTATCATACCCTCTCACCTGCCCTTCTCATGCCCTGCCGCAGCAAAATCCCCAGCACACCTGCCCCCACTACAAGGACTGCCGGAGATACCGGAGTAAACATGGACAGCAAAAGCACTGCGGCGCACACCGCCAGGCATTTCAGATCAACTATGGATCTCTTTCCCAGTTTCAGCACTGCATCCAGGATCAATGCACAGACGCAGGCCCGAATCCCGTTAAATGCGTGGCGCACAAAAGCAATATGGGAAAAATTCCGCAGAAACGCCGCGATAACCGTAATGATCACAAGGGATGGAAATACAAATCCAAGCGTCGCCGCAATCCCTCCCAGCACGCCTTTTCTCTTATAACCGATAAATGTGGATGTATTGACCGCAATGATCCCGGGCGTGCACTGGCCTATGGCATAATAATCCATAATCTCCTCCTCCGATGCCCATCCCCGTTTTTCCACCACTTCACGCTGTATAATAGGAAGCATGGCATAACCGCCCCCAAAAGTAACGGCACCCATCCGGGCAAATACCCAGAATAATGATAACAGCTCTTTCATCTCTTCTCCTTCTGCCTGCTTAGATCAATTCCCGGATCTTAAGATATCCAAGTATGGCCTCAACACATCTGTCTGTCCCCAGAATGCTGCTGTCCAGGCATAATTCATAGTCTTCGGCTCTCCCCCATTCCCTGTGCGTATAATATCTGTGAAAGGATGTCCTGGCCTCATCGGTCCGGCTGATCTTCTTTCTGGCACTGTTCCTGGACAGGCCTTCTGTCTCCATCACATACTGAATTCTTTTTTCCATATCCCCATGAATGAAAATACTCACAGCATTCCGGTCTCCCCTGAAGATTTCACTGCCGCACCGGCCAATGAGCACGCAGGGGCCCACACCGCACAATTCCCGGATACGTGCAAAGGGGATCTTTTCTATTTCCCTCTCCGCATTGTTCATGGCAATGGCGTACAGCAGGCTGTCCACAGGCTGTTCCTCATAAAACGCCCTCACTTCTTCGTAATCTCTTCCTCTGGCGATCTTGATAAGTTCTTCTTTATCATAAAAGGTACAGCCAAGCTTCTTGGCAAGCTTTTTTCCTATTGCCTTTCCCTGGCTTCCGTACTGCCTTCCAATGGTGATAATCCCCTTTTCCATCTCTAACGCTCCCTTCTGCTACATAAATCCTGCAAATACTGAGGCACCGATCACAGTCAAAAGACCCGCTACCGCAATAGCCAGACTGCTCATGGCCCCTTCCACCGGACCGAGTTCCATGGCTTTGGCCGTTCCGATGGCATGGGAAGATGCTCCCAGGGACAGACCTTTTGCCACAGGCTCCTGGATACGAAAGATCTTAAATACCACTTCCCCTATCATGTTGCCCAAAATTCCGGTAATAATGATAACTGCCACCGTAATTGTGACAATTCCGCCCAGCTCTTCAGATACCCCCATGCCGATGGCTGTTGTGATGGACTTTGGAAGCAGTGTCACATACTGGGCATGATCCAGTCCGAAAAGCTTTGCCAGCAGAAAGACACTGACAAGGCTGGCAAGCACACCGGATATAAGCCCCGCTGCCACTGCTTTCAGATTCTTCCTTAAAAGTCCCATCTGTTCATACAGGGGCACGGCCAGACAGACTGTGGCCGGAGTCAAGAGGTAACTGATATATTTGCCGCCCTCATAGTAACTGTCGTAATCAATATGCCCCACTGCCAGCACGCCAATCACACAGATCACACCTATCAGCAGCGGATTAAAAACTGCCATCTTAAATTTCCGTTTCAGAAGCAGCCCCACCTCATATCCCAAAAGACTTAAAACTGCTCCCCAGAAAACAGAATCACTCAGCAATGCTTTCATTTTTCTTTCTCCCCTTCCGTATGATCCCCTGGGTCACAAGCCCGGTGACCGCCATGACAAAAACTGTGGTAACGGCAGTGATAACCGCAACCGGAACGAATACAGGCTTCAGCACTCCCCATGCGTTCAGCAGTCCTGCCGCGGCAGGTATGAACATCACAGGCATGATCTCAATCAAAAATCCCGCCGTTTCCCTCACCTGATGTGTTTTTAAGATACCTGTCTGAAGCGCAGCCAGCATCAGGACCAGGCCGTAAACACTGGCAGGCACGGGAAGCGGCAGGATGATATGCAGCCCTTCTCCTAAAAATGATAACAGTAAAATAATACAGAATTGTCTCAGATACTTCATAACTCCTCCTTCTGTCTCTGTGCTTTAAGATCCGTCGGTATGTACTTAAAAAATTATACAGCCTCAGAATAAAAAGTCAATGTGTACCTGCAAATTCCTTTTTCTGCTGCTGCCGGATATACCCCCCCTGCTCTTCTATAAAACCCTCCAAATCCTGCAAAGCCTCTTCGGCCCAGGTATCCGATAATTTCCGCAGCGATGGCAGATAGATATCCCCGGCAAAAAGATCCGTCATTGCAAAATAACGCTCCTTATATCTGTTCCTATTGTTTTCCTTCTTGTCTTTAAAAAAGCGGGCAAAGTGTCAATATGACCTCTTTGTCCGCTTTTTCCGTACTCTCATATTCATTTACTGGCAGCTTTTTAACTGTTTTTTATTATAACATTCCAGACTTTCTATGTCTATTTACTTTTTTTAAGGACCACCATATCAAAACCTTTTACCGTACCGTCATATTCCCCATACCAAACCACAAACGGTCCCTTGGGCAGGCGCACCTCTGTACTTCCCGGATTGAAATTCTGCACGATCAGGTAATACGCATCCTCTGTCTCCCTGGATGTCACTTCAATTCCGGTGGGTATGTGATGGATGTACCGTTTGATCCCGGCCTCTTTTACCAGCTTTCTGTATAACTCGTCGTAAAAGCCCTGCTCAAAATCCGCACACACATAATACGCTTTTCCTTCGCCGTAAGTATTACAGGTCAGGGCAGGCATTTTGGCATAAAAATCTTTTCCGTAGGTCATGAGAACTTCCGCCCCGTTTGTCCTTACCAGGTCACAGAGATGCTCACATGTATATGTCTTTGTCATGTTCAGCGCATTTCCTTCCACCGGAACGCCACAGTTGGTCTCTCCGTCATACAGTCCGTCTATCTCCGTGCTGCGCAGACCGCACACATCCATCAGACCGTGAGGCGTACCACCCAGGAAACAGAGGTCTGTATCATCCACAATACCTGACCAGTATGTGAGGATCAGCTTTCCGCCTGCCTTCACAAAGTTCTGTGCCTTCTCCTCAAATCCGGCTCTGAACATATACAGCATTGGGGCTGCTACGATCTTGTAGCCGTCCAACTCCTGCTCCATGTCAATGACATCCACATCAAGCCCCTGCTTGCGGAAGGCATAGTAAGACTTCTCCACCGCCTCTTTATAATACAGGTTTTTATTTCTCGGACCGGCTGCGTCCTCCATAGCCCAGCGGTTTTCCCAGTCATAGATAACCGCTGCCTGTGAATTGGTACGGCTTCCCGCCATCTCACGCAGGGCATCCAAAGCCGCTCCCACTTCTGTCACTTCACCGAATACTCTGGTGTCATCCCCGCCGTAATGGTCAATGACAGCACCGTGGAATTTCTCGCTGGAGCCTCGGCTCTGGCGGAGCTGGAAATACTGCACACTGTCCGAACCGTGTGCGACGGCCTGGAGGGAAGCTGCCCGCAGCATACCCGGCTTTTTCAGCTTGCTTACACTCTGCCAGTTTGTGGCTGACGGACATGACTCCATGAGAAGGAAGGGTTTTTTCAGGATACTCCTCATGATATCATGCTGCATTCCTGTATCCATAGCCGTATGGGACTCCGGTCCTTTGTGCCATGTGGGATAGTTATCCCATGTGACGATATCCACCACGTCTTGGAATTTATGGTAATTTAAACCTCCGAAGTTGTACATCATGTTGATCATCACCGGAAGGTCTGAGCCGCCGTCCTTCACTGCCTGTGCCTCATGCCGCACAAAATCTACGGTCCTGTCCGTGACAAAACGCTTCCAGTCCAGATTTAATCCGTGTAGGCCTGACTCTCCTCTGGGAGACGGGCTTTCCACCTGGGAAAAATCATTGTAGATATGGCTCCAGAAAGTTGTGGCCCAGGCTTTATTCAGCGCATCAATGGTGCCGTATTTCTCCTTCAGCCACCTGCGGAATTCTTCCTGGCAGAGGGGGCAGTGACACTCGCCGCCGTACTCATTTGAAAGATGCCATCCGATAACACCGGGATGCTTTCCGAATTTTTCAGACAGCGCCATATTCATCTGCCGCACCTTTTCCCTGTATACAGGAGATGTATAGCAGTGGTTATGTCTGCCGCCGAACAGATTTCTGTGCCTGTCAGCCTCCACCCGAAGAACTTCCGGATATTTGTCGCTCATCCATTTTGGACGGGCACCGGACGGAGTTGCCAGGATCGTGGAAATGCCGTTTTCATACAGACGGTCGATCATCTCTTCCATCCATCCGAAGTTGTATTCCCCTTCACGTGGTTCCAGAACTGCCCAGGAGAAAATCCCCAGAGAAACTTCATTGATCTTGGCCTTTTTAAAATACTCTATATCCTTCCTAAGGATGTCCGGGGAATCCAGCCACTGTTCCGGATTGTAGTCTCCCCCGTGGATCATTTTGCCGAAATTTACGTCTTTACCCATATCTGTCCTCCAAGGGGCCGGACTTTAGAAGACCGGCCCTGTTTTAAACTGTTTTGTATTCTTATATCCCTTTAAAGCTAAATGTGAATTCCATTTTTCCTTCTGTGTTCAGAAGATATTCCGGATGGGTCTTGGAACCCCAGCTGTCATCCCCTGCTATTCCCATCTGTTTTGCAGACACTCTGACAACGGTGTAGTGCACATTGGGAAGCTCAAAAGAATGCATGGCATTCTCAATCTCATGAGGTGTATACGGAAGCGCGGAGAATTCCATTTTATCTCCCGTAAACAGCATTCCCCTGCCTTTTCTGTCTGTAACACTGGCCCAGCGGACACCTACCTTATTACCGCATTCCTGGGGAACCAGATACTCTGCCATATTGTCCGCCACTTTGTTACTGTAAATACCGAGCTTCGCGCCCTGGCAGCGGTCAACATAGGTCTCCTCCGGTCCCATGCCGTACCATGTCACATGGTCATGATCCGCATCAAATTTGAACATGACACCAAATTCCGGCATATCACCCAGTTCCTTCACCGGATCATAAGTAAGTGTGGTCTCAATGGTCCCGTCACCAAACACCTTATAAGTAAGGCTGCACTCCGCAGAAGGAAGGGACGGCATAAAATAGGTGTAAGTAATCACCGCGCAGTCATCCAAAACTTCCAGTTTCGGTATGCGGTATCCACCCTGAGGATCTTTGTGGTTCAAATACATGCTTGCCAGTTTCCACTGCCCGTAGCGCATGGGCATCAGATTGCCGCAGTCATTATCTGTAGGCGCTCTCCAGAAGTTTGGTTTTGGGATGGCCTTGATCATTTCCACACCGCCGTACACATATGAAACAAGTCCGCCGTTCAGATAGGAGAAGAGAACACGGAAACCATCGCCATGGATCCCAATATTATGTACACTCTTTACGATCTCCATCTTTCCTTTATGCGATACAGCAGGTCCCTCTGTCTGATACACCCCTTGTCCGAAGGCAACCTCGTGTCCTCTCTTTGCCCACAGGGTATCCTCTTTCAGGCGGAAGGAAACCGTGACCGCATACTCTCCCGGCAAAGTCTGAACACGGACCGGCAGTTCATACACATCCTCAGAAAGAGGCGCCGTGTGTGTTTCCAGACAGGATTCTGTTATCAGGTGCCCATTCTTTTCCACCGATACGACGCAGTCAAAGCTGTCTGTATTCACAAACAGATTTTTGTTGATCACCCGCACCTTGTCCTTCTCCACCACTGCCGTGATATTCTGGTAATTGAATTTTACTTCCTGCATCTTTGGTGAAGGTTCCCGGTCTCCGCCGTAGGCAATACCGTTGCCGCTGAAGTTATAATCACAGGGACGGTCATCAAAGTCTCCGCCATAAGCCAAAAACTCTTTTCCGTAACGGTCTTTTTTATAAATGGACTGGTCAATGTAATCCCAGATAAATCCGCCCTGATATAAAGGTTCCGTATCCGTCAGATCCGTGTATTTATGCATAGCACCGCAGGAATTGCCCATGGCATGGGTATATTCACAGCAGATAAAAGGTTTGCTCCTGTCTTTCTCCAGGAAGGCCTTGATACTTTCCACAGAAGGATACATCTGGCTTTCCATATCGCTGGACCCGTTATATCTGCGGTCCCAGAACACACCTTCATAGTGTACCAGCCTTGTGGGATCCTCCCTGCGGTAGAACTCTGACATCTCATAGATATCTTTTCCGCCGAAGGATTCGTTGCCGCAGGACCAGATAAGAATTGCCGGATGGTTTTTGTCCCTCTGATACATGGAATTTACACGGTCCAGCATCATGTCCAGCCATTCGGGATGGTCACAGGGCACTACCTTATTGAGGTCAGGCGCCTTTTTCTCTGCCTGGGAATCCCAGGAGCCGTGGGACTCCAGATTGTTCTCCGCGATCATGTAAAGTCCGTATTCGTCACATAGATCATAGATATCTGAGCCGTCCGGGTAATGGCAGGTGCGGACGGCATTGATATTGTTCCTCTTCATGGTCACAATATCCTTTATCAGCTCTTCCCTTGATACATGGCGGCCGCTTACTGAGCTGAATTCATGGCGGTTCACCCCTTTGAACACCACTCTTTTACCGTTCAGCATCATGATATTGTCTTTCATCTCAAATCTTCGGAAACCTACTCTGTAGGGAATCACCTCTGTTACGTTTCCTTCTTTGTCCATGATCTGGAAAAGCAGGTCATAAAGCACCGGCTCTTCTGCGCTCCAAAGTTCCGGGTTTT
This sequence comes from Blautia hominis, assembly GCA_002270465.1. Lineage (GTDB taxonomy): Bacteria > Bacillota > Clostridia > Lachnospirales > Lachnospiraceae > Blautia > Blautia hominis. The sequence continues at coordinate 161,481 of NQOF01000003.1, read as the reverse complement.
CCACTTTCATCACCAGTTCTGTCTCGCCGCCCAGCGCACATTCCTCTGTCATCCATGTCTGATCGTCCTTGGAGAGGGTGATCTTCGCTTTCCCTTCCGCCGTAGATTTCAACACGATCTCTAAATCTGCCTTTGTGAATGTATCATCCAGCAGTGTACGGATCCTCATATCCTCCACATGCACCTCCGGTATGGCATACAGATATACATCCCTGTAGATACCGGAAAAACGGAAGAAATCCTGGTCCTCGCACCAACTGCTGCTGGTAAATTTGAAAACCTGGGCCGCCAGTTTATTTTCCCCTTCCCTGAGATAGGGGGTCAGCTCAAATTCGGATGGGGTAAAGGTGTCTTCACTGTATCCCACATAACTGCCGTTCAGCCAGACTGCAATGCTGCTTTCCGCACCCTGGAAAGAGATGAAAACACGTTTGCCTTTCATATTTTCCGGCACTTCAAAATATTTCACATAACTTGCCACAGGGTTAAACCGTGTTGGGATCTCCCCGGGTTCCAACTCCTCCCAGCCCTCCCAGGGATACTGCACATTGGCATACTGGGGGCAGTCATATCCCTCCATCTGGATATGGGCCGGCACGCGGATGTCATCCCAGGACCTGCAGCAGTAATCCATGGACGCAAACCCTGGAACCGTGCTGCGGTAATTATTGGCATAGTGGAATTTCCACAGACCGTTCAGGCTATACCTGAAATTGTCCTGCTTCTGCTCCATTTCCTCCATGGAACCATAATATCTGTGGTCCGAATGGGCATTGACCCTGTTTTCCCGGAACCAGGTGGGGTCTTTCACTTTCTCGTACTGAAATGTTTTCATGTTTACCTCCTGTTTATGGACGGCAGATAGATGTACGCCTTTCACCTGCCGTATGATTAAAAATCAGGCGGATATCTCATGTTAATAAAATATCCGCCTGTATAGTACATATTTTGTAACTGTGAAGATCACCAACAGTCACCCTATTTTCAACAGCCCGGCTGCACCGGCTACTGCCTCTTTTTTATTTAACAGCACCTGTGATACCTTCTGCAAAGCTCTTCTGCAGACAGAAGAATACAATTGCGGTAGGCAATGTACAGATCAGAACACCCAGCATCAGCATACCGTAATCAACGGTATAGCCGCCCAACAGGTTGGCTACCAGCATAGGCATGGTAATGGAATCGTCTGTCTGTAAGATTACCTTTGGCCACAGGTAGTTATTCCATGCATTCATGAAAGTGATGGTCATGGCTGCCGCATACGTGGAACGCATGGTCGGGAAGAACATACGGAAAAAGATTCCGGTTTCGCTCAAACCATCAAGGCGGGCCGCCTCAATAATATCATGCGGGAACGAACGGGCACTTTGCCTGAACAACATGATCAAAAACGGGGTCGAGATGGTAGGAAGCATGAATGCTGCCATACTGTTGACCATTTTTAAAGTGGAAAACATCTTGAACAAAGGGATCATGATAGCTGCGAAAGGAATCATCATAGCTGTCAGAAGGAGTGTCATTACAACATCCTTGCCTTTGTCATGATAGATCTCAAAACCGTATCCTGCAATAGAACATACCAGAAGGGCCAGAGCGGTGAGAATAACCGCATTTCTGAAGGAGTTCCACATAGCTCTTGCCAAATCCTGGTTCGCCAGCAGGGCCTTGAAATTGGATACTATATATCCGCCGGGGATCAGCTTGCCCGCAACTACATCTGTACTTTTGTTTGTTGCTCCGCAGAACATGTAGTACAACGGAAATACAGAGAACAGTGAAACGATCGTCAGGAATACATACTGAAATATTTTTTGGCCTTTATTCATCGCTCATCACCTACTTTCATCTGGATAACTGCCAGAATTGCAACCATGATCAGTACAATGATAGACATTGCAGCCGCATAGCCGAAATTCGGGCTCTGTACAAAGGATGTATTGTATATGTAGTGGGACAGAGTCATGGTTGATTTACCCGGTCCGCCGTTGGTCAGGTTCAGGGACTCATCAAACAACTGCAGGGTTCCGTTTGTGGACATGATGGTTGTCAGAAGAATCGTTGGTTTTAAAAGCGGTACTGTAATCTTGAAGAAAGACTGGATCGGTGAAGCGCCGTCAATCTTAGCAGCCTCATAAACAGAGTACTCAATGTTCTGCAGGCCTGACAGATAGAACACCATATTGTATCCTGTCCATCTCCAGATCAGCGCGATGATGATAACCGCTCTGGCTGTCCATGCATTGGCAAACCACATGATGGGGTCTGCTCCCATTCCTCTTAAAACGGTATTGATAAAGCCATCGTTGGCAAACATGGAACGGAAGATCATAGCATAGGATACAAGGGACGTTGCACAGGGAAGGAAAATCGCTGTACGGAACAATCCTTTGAACCGCAGATGCTTGTTGTTCAGCATGGAAGCCAGTGCCAATGCAAGTACCAGCATAACCGGCACCTGAATGATCAGATAGAAAAATGTGTTGAACAGACACTGTTTAAATGTAGGGTCTTTCAGAATACGAAGGTAGTTCGCAGCTCCTCCGAAGGTTAAATTAATACCGATACCTGTCTGCAGAGACATAACGAAAGCTTTGATCATAGGATAAAAACTCATCCAGCAGATCAATGCTGTAGCCGGGATCAGGAATATCCAGCCGGTCACATTATGTTTCTTTTCCAGAGACATCCCTTTTTTATTAGGACCACTCATAAATATGCACCCTCCTTTTTAGAATTTAGTTGTAAGCAGATGCGCTTCCCGTACTGCCGCATCCGATTAAAAAGGTCCGCCGCCGCCTTTGATAAGCAGCAGCAGACCTTTCATTTCTAAGAAATCAAAACCAATCAGGGTCTGTTATTTATCAGCCGCCCATTGTGAAGTCTACAGTATCCTGTGCTTCCTGAAGTGCGGTTCCGATATCTGTACCCTGCTGTGTGATCTGGGAAAGTGCAACACCGATAGCATCACGAGCGTCATAGTAGAACGGTCCGGTAATGTTGGAAGGTGTCTTGGTAGCAAAATCTACGATCTTAGCATAAACTTTGTCATTTCCGAAGAACGGAACTTCCTGATTGTAAACATCAGATTCACCAGCCGGTGCCCATGTTGCCAGAGCGCCTTTGGAGATCAGGTCATCATAGAATTCTGTGCTTCCGCCGAATGTGGATTTCAGGAAATCTACAGCCAGGTCTGGTTTTTTACAGTTGGATGTAACTGCCCATGAGGAACCGCCGTTGTTGGAGTAGTTGCTTGCATCGCCAACACCTTCCATCTTAGGCAGGTTTGTGATAGCCCAGTTTCCGGACTGATCTTCCTGTGCTGTAATGGTAGCCATGATCCAGCATCCATTGATAACGCCTGCAACAGTTCCGTTGTTGATAGAAGCTACATACTGATCCCAGTCTGTTACTTCTACTAATGTGCCGTCTTTTACCATCTGAGAATAAATCTCTACAGCTTTCTTAACAGCTTCATTGTCAACAACATTTGCTTTTCCGTCTTCTGTGAAGCAGGAAGCTCCCACAGACTGGATCATCATCATAATAAGGTCCGTAGCACCTGCCTGCTGTGTCAGCAGAGGCTGTCCTGTTTTTTCTTTGACAACTTTAGCTTTCTCCATAAAATCATCCCATGTGATATCTGTGAAGTCAGCTACTGTATATCCGGCCTGCTCCAGAAGGTCTGTTCTGTAAGCGCCGATGGCAGCACCGTTATCAAACGGAACGCCGTAGTTCTTGCCATCTAAAGAGGAATAAGCTACTTTAGCTTCTGAGAACTCTGTAAAGTCAATACCCTTGTCCGTCAGGTCAACGAAAATATCCGGGTAGTTGGTAGCATATTTCTGGAAAGAGTTATCCTGCATCAGGAAGATGTCAGGTAAGGTACTTAAATCGCCTGCTGACATAGCTGTTGTCAGTTTTGTCTCAATATCATCTGACTGGATCTCAGTAACTTTTACATTAAATCCGTCATGGTCTTTTGCGTAGATCTCAGCAGCTTTGTTGATGGCGTAGATGTTGAAGTTCGGGTCCCAGCACCATACAGTCAATGTATTGTCATCATCTGTAGCTGCTACAGCGTCACCTGCCGCATCATCTTTCTTAGTGTCATCTGTTCCGGTGGTTTCTTCTTTTTTTGTATCACCGCCGTCTGTGGTTCCGCTTCCGCTGTCGCCTCCGCAGGCTGCAAGTGAAACAACCATCATAGAAGCCAGCATAGCTGCAACAATTTTTTTTCTCATAACACAAATACCTCCCTTTAATTATTAAGCCTTAAACTCATGAATGTACATACGGTCCTATTATTCGACAGATTGTTTGTGTAATATGACCACATTTCCGTTTTTTCACGGTCCAGCATATATGTATATTACATCATCTCGCCGCGTATGTCAATATTTCATTTGTCTAATTTGTACATTTTTTATTACTGCTCACAGTCCACTGTCCCGCGAGGTGTTTTGCGCAGCAAAATCCCGAGTTAGCCAGCAGTGAACAGTAACCATTTTCTGTTTTCCTGTTTATTTACCCGTTTCCGGGGGCCTTACCAGCCTTTTAACACCGATACATTATAGTTGGAAGGGTTGTCTTCTTTTCCCCTTGCCGTGCTCCTCCACTGATGCGGAGCAGTCCCCACAATCTTCTTGAAGTTACGGATGAATGTGGCTGATGCCTGGAAACCAACCTTAACGGCAATGTCCTCCAGACGCTCGTCTGATTTCGCAAGAAATTCACAGGCCCGTTCAATCCGTACCAGATTCACATATTCTGCCGGAGACGTATTCATAAATTCTGTGAACACCCTCCTGAAATGTGTCTCGCTCATATGGCATATCTGTGCCAGCTGTCCTACCTTGATCTCTTCCTGATAATGCTTTTCTATGTAGTCCAGAACCGCCAAAATACTGTTCAGACTTCCGTCATCTATGATCTTGGCCTCCGGCATACTATCCACCGGATTCATTCTGGCGATCTTGAGAAGCAATGTGAGCAGGCATCCCTGCACGCTCTCCAGATAAAACTCTTCCCTGTTCCGCATTTCATTCAGAATGACACGGACAAGCGCCTCGATCTCCGGTGCCTCTTCCCTGCTGGTCAGAAACATACGGCTGTGAAGCCGCTCCAGCACCGTATTTGCATACACAGGTTTTTCCGCGTATACGGTCTTTAAAAAACGCTCCGTGTCTATAAAAAGATACTCCCAGCTGTCAAAGACTTCGTCCCTTCCCGTTGTGTGATGGGGAAAATTCTTGGGGATGACCGTAACAGTTCCCTCCCCATATTTGACGTCCTCTTTTCCCAGGTGCATAACACCCTCGCCATAACAGCAGTAGCCTATCTCCATATAGTTATGGAAATGCATAGGATCACTTCCATACCTCGTTACCCAGCGTTCCCCCATAAGTGCGATCAGAGGCACACGCTGCGGAATCTCATAATACCGGAATTCTACATATTCTTTTTCTCTCTTCTTCATCTGTAAGCCCTCGTTTCCATCCTAAACTAATACCTTATTCTTTAGCTTATCATAGCTTCTTGGGCTTCGTCAAATTATTAAGGCTTGTTGAAGAAAAACGTACAACCTCGGTCATTACAGACTCTCTCAGACTTTTCTTATAAGAAATTCCCCCTTGTCCAGGATTTTTCTCCGATTCCTATTGTCAATCGGCCTAATCGCCTCGGCTTTTATCCCTCGGTTTTCATCAATTATACCATCATATCCACGGTTATTTTACTCATAATCGATTCGTTTTTTTGCATTTTCAATCATTTTAGCAACTTTTGTTTCGGGTTTTTGTATCAAATGCCAGGTTTTTTGTAAACCCAGCCAGCAAAAAATGACCAAAGCAGAAGAAAAACCGGCAGTTTTACAGAACTGCACCCTCCATACTCTTCTCTGCCGCATAAAAAGGCTCCCGCACAGCCTGCTCACTGCCGCGGAAGCCTTTTAAAGCCTTTCCCCCTACGGCTCGAACCGCAGGAAATCTTCTGTCATTTCAATCCGGCACACACTCTGCACACTGCCGGTCATCTTTACCCGCCAGTCCTCGTCAATCTGGATCCAGAGCTTACCGCCGGGCATGTGCACCATCACATCCGAATCAGCCAAACCCAGGCGGAAAGCCACTCCCGCTGCGGCACAGCTGCTGGTGCCGGAAGCCAGGGTATATCCCACACCCCGCTCGAATATCTCTATCTGAATGTTATTTTTATCAAGGACTTTCATGATCTGTGTATTGACCCGGTCCTCAAAATATTCGGAGCGCTCTGAAAAGGCACCTATTTTACAGACCTTTTCCCTGGAGATCTCCGCCATGGGGATCACACAGTGTGTATTTCCCATGGAAACACAGGAACAGTCATATGAACTTTGTCCGAATACCATCTTCTCTCCCAACGCTTCCCGTGGCTCACCCACAAGTCCTGCTTCTTTGCTGGAAAAGGACAGCTTCCCCATATCCGCCTGGATCCTCGTTCCGTCCGCATTGAGAAAACGCACCTGCACTTTTCCGCCTTTTGTCCTGATATTCAGCCGCTCGCTGAGTGTGTACCCTGCGTCCTTTAAATACTTGGCAAATATACGGATGCCGTTTCCCGCTCTCTTCGCTTCGCTTCCGTCCGGATTAAAAACACGTACAACAAATTCTCCGTCTTCTATATAAGGACCGGCCAGGATGCCGTCTGAGCCTACTCCGAAATTCCTGTCACAGATTTTCCGGATCATTTCTCCGTCCAGTTCCTCTGTATTCTTCTGACAGTCATATACCAGATAATCATTTCCTATTCCGTGATATTTTTCAAATTTCACTGCTCTCTTTCCTTTCCTGTTATGATGCGCCTTCCAATTCCGGCGTATCCCATCATATGCTATCCATGTTTTAGTTTACGGTTCACAGACCGCTGTTGTGCCAGGTACTTCTCTCCGCTTCTTTATCTCTATCTAGTTTATCAGACACTTTTATGTTATAATATAAGCATCGTGTTAAAAACATTGCAAAATATGCTGAAACTATAACGGTCCCACAGGAGGGAACAACATTGGATTCTTACAGTAAAACCGGTTATCTGAAAGACGATTTCCGCCTCTTTCATATTACAGACGAGGAGGAGCACAGCTTTTCCTATCATTATCATGATTTTTACAAACTTCTGGTTTTCATCCGGGGGGATGTGACTTACCACATTGAAGGAAAATCCTTTGATCTAAAACCCTATGATATTGTCCTGGTAAATGCCGGCGAGATCCACAAGCCGGTCATCAACAGCCGTTCCACCTACGAGCGGGTGATCCTCTACATTTCTCCTGCATTCATAGATTCCTGCCGGGATGGGGAGGATTCCCTGAACCAGTGCTTTGTACAGGCCCAAAAAAGCCGTTCCAATGTACTGCGCATTGAGCTGTTTGGCCAGAGCCGCCTGTATCAGGTCCTGCAGGAGCTGGAAAAATCCTTTGGGGAGGGGGCCTTTGCCGCTGCGCTGTATCAGAAAGCCCTTTTCCTGGAATTTCTCATTCTTCTGAACCGCTTTTCCATGGATGCCTACACAGGTACTTATATAGAAAACAGCCGCTGCAATTCCAAGATCCTTCCCGTGCTTGACTATATCGGCGAGCATCTGGCAGAGGATATTTCCATCGACCTGCTGGCATCCCGGTTCTATATGAGCCGTTATTATCTTATGCACTTGTTCAAACAGGAGACGGGATACAGTGTTGCCAGCTATATTTCCACCAAGCGCCTGCTGCGGGCCAGGGCGCTGATCCAAAACGGCATGTCCGTCACAGACGCCTGCTACCAGTGCGGCTTTAAAAATTATTCCTCCTTTTCCAGGGCCTATAAAAAACTTTTTCACACATCTGCCAGAGGCGAGCGCTACCCAAACTGACACGCAGCCTTTTCCTCTAAGTTACTATTCAGCCTTCCGGCAGTCCGGCGCGTGGCTGTCTCGGGATCGCCTTGCAATTGCAAGGCAGCACCCCGCGGGACAGAAAAAGGCTGAACTGTTACTCCTCTAACACATCTCTTTTCCCTCTTACATATAGTAAATAAGAGTTCAGACATTCAGGAGCCAGGCAATGAGTCACCAAAAATTTGATTTTGCAGTCATCGGCGGAGATATGCGTCAGGTCTATCTGGCACAATATCTCCTGGAATGCGGCTGCAAGGTTTGTAAATATGCACTTTGCGCAGATATTCCGGGCACCTCCTGCTATACTGCCCCCTCTCTTTTGGAGGCAGTTTCAAACGCAGAGACCATTCTTGCGCCAATCCCCATAAGCAAAAGCAAAGATATCCCACTGTCCCTTCTGCCGGATATGCTCCGGGAGGGCCAGTCCTTCTTTGCAGGATGCATACCCAGAGACTTCCAGGAAAAGTTATTTTCAAAAGGCATTTTTGTCTCTGATCTGATGAAGGATGAGATACTCACTGTAAAAAACAGCATAGCAACCGCAGAAGGCGCCGTTGCGGAAGCCATTCAGAAAAGCAGCTGCAATCTCCACCATAGCCGCTGTCTTGTACTGGGATACGGAACCTGCGGGAAAACCCTGGCCTCGTATCTGAAAGGGATGTTCTGTCATGTAACGGTTTGTGCCAGAAGACCCGGTGTGCGGGCAGAAGCCCAGGCGCTGACAGGGGACGCTGTCTCTTTGGAGGAACTGAAAGAACACGCGGGCAGTTTTGATTTTATCTTCAACACAATTCCCGCGCAGATCATTGACAGGTCACTTTTAAAGAGCCTGAAAAAACAGGCTCTTATCATTGATATTGCTTCCGCTCCCGGCGGTTTGGATCATGCCGAAGCGAAGAACCTGGGGATATCCGCATATCTCTGTCCCGGACTTCCGGGGAAATATGCCCCTCGTTCCTCCGCCTATGCCATTGCGGAAGCTGTTTTTCGTATATTAAAGGAATTTGAAGAATAGGAGAAACGATCATGTCGTTAAAAGGAAGGAAAGTGGGAGTGGCCTTTACCGGCTCCTTCTGCACATATAAAAAAGTGTTTGAGGAATTACAAAAGCTTGCAGACGAAGGCGCAGAAATACAAACCATCTTTTCAGATGCCGCCAAAAGCATTGACAGCCGTTTCGGCAATGCAGAGGACTTTGTAGAAAAGGCACGCAGCATAACAGGCAGGGAACCCATGCTCACCATCCCCCAGGCAGAGCCTATCGGCCCCAAAAGCCTGCTGGATATCCTGGTGATCCTGCCCTGCACAGGCAATACCATCGCAAAGCTTGCAAACGGCATTACCGATACCCCTGCCCTCATGGCAGCCAAGGCGCATCTGCGGAACGAAAAGCCTCTGCTTATCTCCATCTCCACCAACGACGCACTGGGGATGAATATGAAGAATATCGGCCTGCTCCTGAATGCCAAGAACATCTATTTTGTTCCTTTCGGTCAGGATAACCCCGAGAAAAAGCCCAATTCCATGATCGCCCGCACGGAACTTCTCATACCTTCCATTGAAGCGGCTTTAAACGGAAAGCAGTATCAGCCGGTCATACAGTAAAAAACTGCTGTCACCGTCAAACGCAGCTCAATTTTTCACCCGGCAGGGGTTTGCCCGCAGCAGTATGCGGGCAAATCCCTTATGGGGTATCAGAAGAAAGGGGAATTTCTATGTGTGGTATCGCAGGATTTTGTAATCCGAAAAGAGATTTTACGGAGGAAAAGGGGAAATGGAATCACATCCTGGAGGAAATGAACCGGATACAAAAGCGCCGGGGACCGGATGACCAGGGGACTTATCTGGACAAAAGCTGCGGCCTGGCCCATGTGAGGCTGGAGATCATTGACCTTGTCACAGGTCATCAGCCTATGATACGAAAGAGTGCATCCGGCACTTATGCCATCGCATACAACGGTGAGATCTACAACATGCCTGAACTGAAAAAAGAACTGATAAAAGAAGGGGCTGTCTTTGAGACTGCCAGCGATACCGAAGTGATTTTAAACGGATTTATGCTGCACGGGAAGGAATACATCAAAAAATTAAATGGTATTTTTGCCATAGCTCTGTGGGATTCCGCCAAAAACCAACTGTCCCTTATCAGAGACCGCCTGGGGATCAAGCCTCTATTCTATACATGGGCTGACAAAACCCTGGTATTTTCCTCTGAGATCAAAGGTCTGTTCGCCTTCCCCGGGGTAACACCCCAGCTGGACAGGGACGGCCTGTGCGAAGTATTCGCTCTGGGGCCTGCTAAAAGTTACGGAAAAGGCGTCTTCAAAGATGTCAGTGAGGTACTTCCGGGACACTGCCTGACATTGGGACCAGGCGGAGTCTCTGAACATGCTTACTGGAACCTGGAAAGCCGCCCCCATACAGACTCTTTTGACGAGACCGTGGAAAAGACAGCCTGGCTGGTGGAGGACGCTGTTAAAAAACAGATGCTCTCCGACATTCCCATCAGCACCTTTCTCTCCGGCGGTGTGGACAGCAGCCTGGTCACCTCTATCTGTGCCGCAGAGCTGAAAAAACAGGGAAAAGTCCTGAACACCTTCTCTTTTGACTTTAAAGACAACAATAAATATTTCAGATCCAACGCCTTCCAGCCAAGCCAGGACCGTCCCTGGGCAGAAAAAATGGTGGAGTATGCCGGCACAAACCACCGTTTTCTGGAGTGCGACAATATGGCACAAGTGGACTGTCTGTTCAAAGCAGTGGACGCCAGAGACCTGCCGTGTATGGCGGACGTGGAATCCTCTATGCTCTACTTCTGTTCCCAGGTGGTGGAGCACAACAAAGTGACCCTCACAGGTGAATGTGCAGATGAAATCTTCGGCGGGTATCCCTGGTTCCATAAAAAAGAGGCATTTGAGGGAGACAATTTCCCCTGGTCCATGAGCATGGAGCCCAGAAAAGTCCTCCTGTCTGACGACTTTGCCGAATCCCTCGGCATGGAGGAATACGCACATGCCGCCTATGAAAAGACCATCCGCGAGACACCGGTCCTGCCGGGAGAGAATGCCGAAGAAAAACGCCGCCGTGAAATCTCCTATCTGAACCTGCGCTGGTTCATGGTGACACTGCTGGACCGCATGGACCGCACCAGCATGTATTCCGGCCTGGAAGCCCGTGTCCCCCTGGCAGACCACCGGATCGTGGAATACATCTTCAATGTCCCATGGAGCATGAAGTGCCCGGACGGCATCGTCAAAGGCCTGCTGCGCCATGCAGGGGAAGGATATCTCCCAAAAGAGGTTCTCTGGAGGAAAAAAAGCCCCTACCCCAAAACCTATGACCCTGCCTATGAAAACCTTTTGGGCGACCGCCTAAAAGAAGTTCTGGCAGACCCCAATGCCCCCATCCGCCCAATCCTGGACACCCGCAAAGTACACGCATTTTTGGAAAGCCCCTCCGACTACGGTAAACCCTTCTATGGCCAGCTCATGGCCGGCCCCCAGATGCTGGCCTACATGCTCCAGGTGAACTACTGGCTGGAAAAATACAAGATCCGTATTTTGTAACCGGCAAAATCCTCTAAAAAGGCTGGAGAATCACTGTCATTCTCCAGCCGTCTAAAGCATCCCGCAGTCTTCAAAAAACCGCCCCATCTTTCCATAAGCCTCTGCTCCGGCCTCTCTGCCCACAGCCTTCCCTGAATCAAAACTTCATCCCTGAGGCACCACCTCACATACCGTAAGAAGTCCCTCCCTGACAGTAAAACGGACCTCCAGTCCTGCAAAGCCAAACCCATAGATCCGCTCCGGATCATTCTGATATGCAGGCCTTGGGTCATTGGCCAGAACGCCCCTGAGGGCCTTTCTCTTATGTTCCGGCACTTTTTTCTCCAGCTCCTCCGGAAATTCCACTTCCAGCCTGTCTTCCCTATGTCTGGACGCAAATCCGCCCTCTGCCTCCGGGTGGCTGTCCGCATGAGGAACATAAGGCTTAATATCCAGAATCGGCGTTCCATCCATTAAATCCGCCCCTCTCACATGAAGGACAGGGCCGTATTCCGGATGCATCTCAATCCGCTCCAGACGTACACAAGACAGCCCGATGGGGTTTGGCCGAAAAGGTGAACGTGTAGCAAATACCCCTTTCCTTATGTTTCCCCCAAGCCTGGGCGGTCTCACCATGGGCTGCCATTTATCTCTTGCCGATTCAGAAAACTCCCAAACAAGCCATATATGCGAAAACTCTTCCAGCCCCCTGAATGCGTCCGGATTCCTATACTTTGCCTCAAAAACCACCGTTCCCGCCAGATCCTCCACCAACCCACTCTGACGCGGGATCCCAAACTTCGCAGGAAAATCCGTCCGGATCCATCCTATCCGATTGATCTCCATAAAACATCCTCCCTTCCTCTCATACCCATTTTCCCATCCCCCTCAAAATCCACACACTCCCGCAAACCTAACATTTTTCCTATAGCATACCCCAGTTTTCTCCAACAATCAAGCCGTTTTGACCATACCCACAGTAACAGTTCAGACAAGCTGAACCGTTACGCATCCAGCCATTAAGAATCGCTTCGCGATGGGCCGGATAAAGCTGGCACTACTTTTTCATACGGTCAGCGCAGTAAATGCGCAGACCTGTCTGAACTGTTACTGCCCACAGCCACAACCAGTCAAAGGAAGGGAGGGCTATACATCAAACACCTAACCTCAAGATCCCATCATACTCCCCTTCCAGCCTCTCATCCATATGATGCGTGATGGTAATGACCGTCAACTCCCGTCTCTCCAACAGCCTTTTCTCGATCTCAAACGCCGTCTCCCGATCAATTGCAGACGTACCCTCATCCAGGATCAACACCGGCGTCCTCCTGATAAGTGCCCGCGCAACGGCGATCCTCTGCCTCTGTCCCCCGGATAAAAGCTGTCCGTTTTCGCCCACCTTACTGTCTATTCCTCCTTCCATCCCTGCAAGGAAATCCTCCATTCCACTCTCCATCAACGCCTTATGTATCTCTTCATCCGAATACTGCCGTCCCAGGCAGATATTATCGCGGATATCCGTATCAAATAAAAACACATTCTGATGGATAACAGCTATCCGCCTGTTGATCTCCTCCTGCGGCATCTCCTTGAGGGAATGCCCATCTATCTCTATCTGCCCTTGAAAATCCCGGAAATATCCGGTCAAAAGTTTGATCAACGTGGATTTCCCACACCCGCTTTGACCCACAACAGCATACTTTTTCCCTGCTTCAAACAGAAAATCCTCATGCTCCAGCACCTTCTGATCATCCGCATAGGAGAACGTAAGATCCGTACAGCGGATTGCATCCTGCAGTCCCTGCATTTCATATTCCTGTCTGCTGCTGTCCTCCCCTTCATTGCGGGATATATCCATCAGCTCCGCCAAATGCTCCATAACCGGTTTAATCCCCTGTATTTTGGGAATATTCTGCATCAGTATTACCACCGGTGTGACAAACGTCCCGCTAAGCTGGATCAATGCAAGAAGTGTTCCCATACTTACCTTTCCCTGCATCATCTGCCAGGCCGCCACAAACACGATCACAATAACTGTCAGGGAAGAAAAAATATCAGAAAAACTCTCATTTACTGCCATCAGCCTGTCGGCAGCAAATTTTTTGTCCGCAGTATCCTTATTCACTTTATGAAATCTGCCCAAAATACAGTGTAAGGCAGAATATCCCCGTATCACTTCATAGCCATTCAAAAAATCCTTTGCCGCCGCAGTAAAGGAGGACAGCTGTGCCGAATACGCGTCCTGCCGTTCCTGGAGTTTTTTCCCCATAAGCGCAGGCACCGCAAACAAGAGCACTAAAAACAGAAGCAAAATAAAGGTCACCAGGGGACTTAAATATAACAGGATCCCAAGGGTAGCCAGAAAGAGCACTGCCATCTGGAAACAAAGCAGCAGCGGAACCAGATAATTATCCTCCACCAATTTCACATCATTCACAAGAGCGGACAGATAATCCGCTGTATTCTGTGCTGTATACTCTTTGGGGTCTTGTTTCATCACCCCCTTAAAGACCCTGTCCCTCAGATATCGGGTCACATTCCTCAAAAGGATTTTCCCCAGTAAGGCTTCCGAAAAGCTGATGACTCCAAAAGCCAGCAGAAAAGCGGCCATCCCCCCCAGTACCCTGTAAAACTCTCTGATCTCCCCCGCAACAGCCACATCTATGACTCTCTGCAGGAAGATTGAGACAAATGCTGCCAATAACGAGGACAGCCCCCCAAGCAATATGGTGCCACCCAGAAGCAGGCGGTCTTTTGGTTTATATAGTGTCATAATATCCCTCCCGATCATTGTGTTACCGCAATTGTATTGTTTTACTTACGTGAAATATATTTCATGTATATAAAATATCATATAATTCTATATCAGTCAAATACATTCTATAAAAATCGAATTTAGAACAGAATAAATAGTAACTATTCAATAGGTCTGCACATTCACGCACTGACCGTAAGAAAGCATTCCGCAGCCAAGCAAAACTCCCATCCCCAAAGGCGATTCTGCATGGATTTTTGCCTGTAACTGTGAGGGTACTGAACAATTACAATAAATTAAGCATTGGATAAAGGTGATACCTGCGAGGTCTTCCAGTGGAAGCGTGAAAATGAGAAATAAACGAAGAAGGAACAATTTCATCGAGATTAATGGTTTCATCAAGTAGAGCGAGGAACTGATATTTGTCATTATCAAATTTATTTTGGCAATTTTCAAAAACTTCTGCCAAAGTGAGCTGTTTATATGATATCATATATATGCATCTCCTTTATGGTGGCGGTTAAAATGGTTTCTAGGCAACTCTATTTTAACATAAACCATTGAGGAGATGTTTTGTTTTATGCAAGAAAAAACACCGCAATTATGCGGGTTTCGGCGTTTCGCAAACGCCTAAATTACAATAAATAAAAAAGGGAGGTGCTGAAATGCATCTCCTCAAACTATAGCGAATCCATATTCCTATATTTTCTTTCTATACGGCGGTGTACAAACTAATAACCCTAACCGGCAAACTTCATAACGATTCCTTTCCGCTCTTCCAAACCCGGCGCTGTTAAGGCTGTCACATACCTGCTATTTTTCTAACTGTATTAGCTGTCCGAATGGTGATCCTGCCGCTTACACCGGAACCGGCAGTCTTTGACCACCAATTTGTCTTTTGATAGTCCTTCCGGCTGAAGGACCAGAAAACAACATTTTTGTAATGATACACGCTCTCATATTCCGCTTTAGGCACTCCTATTTCATCATAGAACTCCTCATAAGATAAAGGAGACATAAGAAATATAAGGTTATCATATATCTCTCTATTATCATCTCCCCACCAATCAGGAGCATTCTTTAACAGCTCTGCTAATTCTTCCTGCAAAATAATAAAGACCGGTATCTCTAAATGAAATCTGTCTCTGATCATGAGCTGTACTTTATTTGAAAGAACGTCTTTATCCTCAATGGCACTTGAAAAGATAACATTACCACTGTTAAGATAGGTGACAATCTCTGCAAAACCAAGTTCTGCAAAGCACTTTTTTAATTCAGACATTGCTATCTTGTTTTTTCCGCTTATATTGATTCCCCTTAACAAGGCAATATATCTTTTCATAAACCACTTACTCCTCTACCGCTCCAAATCATACTGCTTGTCAAACAAGCTTTGATCACAATATGTGGAGGTGTCATAAAAGCATCTCCTCCACCTTTTTCAGGAACTCCCGTATGGTGTCTTCCTGCAAACAATAATACACTTTTCCATCCCGCTTTTCCACGGTGACAAAATCGCAGATCAACAGCGAGTTCATATGATGCGACACTGTTGAAGGCGACAATCCCAGACTCTCTGCCAGTTCCAGGTTAAATTTCCTGGAGCACTTCAGGTCACATAATATATCCAGTTTACTCTGGTCGCTCAGTGCCTTTGCCTGGCGGATGACCATTTCTTTAGACACATTTCCGGAATGTTTCCCTGTATCCAGGTATCCCATGAGAACTCCATGGTATCCGCACGTCAGCATAACGATCTGCGCCAGAGGTACTCCCATGGACATATATACTGCCTGGTTTTCTTCACAGAGCTCCGCCATTTTTGCATAAGATTCATTGCCTTCCAGATTTTCTTTTTTCTGCAGCAGCTTTTCCAAAGGCTTCTTCACAGAATCCCTGGCTTTTTCAAATGCCGGAAGATTCAGTCTGATCATTTCGCCAAGCTGTTCCAGCCGGTAGACGGGTCTTCTCAGCCAATCCAGGACATACCACTTTTCCTCACTTTTCACAGGCAGGCCGTCCATAAACTCCAAAAGTGCCTTTTCCCCTGAAAGGTCCGGCAGGTCATCTTCTGTCTTGATATCAGGATTTTTTTCCATGTCTACAAGGTAATAGGCCAATCTTCTGCGCATTGCGGCCGGATCTGCCTGCCCGGGGTTCTCCAGATACTGGCGGTTCTCCACAGCCAAAGCTACGATCCAAAAAAACATATCCTGGGATTTATCTTTATAAAAAAACTCCTCCTGGGGGGTCTTAACTTTATGTTTCAGAAAGGTCCTGACATACTTCTCTACCGGCGGAAAATGTTTCTGGTAAAACATCTCCCCTCCAAGTCCGAAGCCGTTGAGATCCCGGATGATCTCTTCCCGCCATGTTTCGGGATTTTCTACACTAAGCAGAGCAAGGGTCTCAAACAAAGGGTCCAGCTCTCTTTTTAGTACGATACCCATACAATTCCTCCCAAATATATTTTATGCATATAGAATACCATAAAGGAATAGAAAAAGAAATCCCTACGGTTTCATATCCTCGTATTTTTCCTTTTTCTGCAGATACATCTGTGTATCTGCTCTTTTATAGGTATCTTCAAGGGATTGATCCGTGGTATCATCGTAAACAGCGTATCCTGCAGACATCCGAATCTCCACACCCGCAGCCAGTCCCTCAGCCGGTTTCCTTTGGCAGACCTTATCCAGCATTTCCAGGATACGCTCACGCGGCACCTCACGAAGGATGATGGCAAACTCATCTCCTCCTGTCCGATACAGGGCTGCAGACTTCGGAAGACATGTTTTAAGGATTCCGCACCCCGCCTGAATATACTTATCTCCGGCAGTGTGCCCAAAAGTGTCATTGATGTGCTTTAATCCATCTAAGTCAACGGAGACAACAGCAAGTCCTTTCTTTGTCCTCATTGTCTCCAGGTTGTGGATATCCACTTCAAAAGCATTTCTGTTTTTCAGCCCTGTGAGCAAATCCGTATTGGCCATATCCTTGTAGGCCGGATTGGAGATCCTGCGGAAAAGCACCACGGCTGTAATGGCGGCAAGAATACAAAAAATGCAGATGATGAGCGGAGCCGCAAACTTCATATTGCTGAAAGTGCGGTACTGGCTGGAAGCATCAAATTCAATTCCCAGTACCCCCACCACCTCATCTTCGTCATGCATGGGAAAATAAGCGATGAAAACATTTCCCCAACTGGTATGATTGATGTCCTTGGGAAGCACCACCTGGTTCTCCATGGCCTTCTTCATATCCGGATAGCACTCCGGTTCAATGGCATCCCCTATATACCGGAAATCCTTGCCGGTGTCCGGCAGTCCATCCACCAGATAGATAAATGTACCGTCTTCCTTTTCCTTGGCTGTGTAGAGATATCGGACACCTGTGGCTGTTTTGACACTTTCCAGTGTCCTTTTTGCCTCCTGGTAGAGATAAGACGTGCCGTCCGCCCTGCTGTTCAGCCTCCGAAAGGTCTCCACATCCAGTTTGCCGTCCGCATACTCATAGATACTGTTTGCCCTGGCCCAAAGCGCCCGGATCATTCCGTTATAAGTCAGGCTGTAACTCACCCCGAAAGTAAGTCCGCAGGAAATGATCACAATAATGGCAGTCATAAGAAAAACCTGCACATCCACTCTGTATATCCTTTTTAAAGTTTCCGGCTTGGTTTTATTTCGCTTCATCTTCCACCTCACTGTAGGATACATTTTCCACCATACCCACTGCCTTTACTGTTTTTCCGTCTTTATCCCTGATCGCAGTGAGTGTAATGCGGTTGCGGACGGTACTGCCATCCCCCATTTTTGCCTTGACCATACAGGAGGCTCTGTCCTCCCCCCTGTAAATAGCACGGTATATATCCCGGAAGGCTTCCTCATATCCTTCGCACACCGTACCCTGTTCAATAAATCCCTCCGGTGCATTTGCCACCGTGGCATCCAGGCCAAACGCCTTCTGCGCATATTCAGAATAATATGCGGTACGCGTCTCCGTGTCCAGTTCAAAGATCACAGATCTTGTAGCCTCCATAGCCAGCCGGAAGCGCTCCTCACTTATGCGGAGATTCTCAATGCTGTTCATCCGTACGGTCTCATCCGACAGGGCTGCGTAAAATATCTCACCGCCAAAATTGGAAGTCAGGCAGAAAAAACGTATCCTCAGCCAAAGGACAGACGCACCCTTTCTTTTTCTCACAAAAACCTCCGCGCCCTTTTCCTCTTTGCTGCGTTTTGCTTCTGAGAGGGCATCGGTTATCTTCTCCCTGTCCTCAGGGAAAATATCCTGCATAACATCCACATGGCCGCTTCCACTCATCCAGTATTCGCCCATCAGCCGGCAATATTCCCCGTTAGCCCTCAGAACAAAGAGGTGGGTCCCATCGTAGCTGTACTGGGCCACAGCACCTGTAATATTACCCAGCAGCCGGTCGGTCAATGTGTCTTTGTGGAACAGATCGCTCAAATCCAGAAGGTGGCTGCTCTCCACCCGTTTTTTCCCGCCGTCACAAAAGTCCACTTTGTCAGGTGCAAGAAGCAGATTCTCAAATTCCCCGATACTCATAGGACAGTAGTAATAAAAGCCCTGCCCATAGACACAGCCCACACTGCGCAGTGTCTTCACATGTTCTTCCCGGTTGACTCCCTCAGCGATCACCGGCAGATTCAGCCATTTGCTCATATGCAGAATCGCATCCAGTATACCCAGGCTTTTCAGCCCCTCCCCCTCCATAAAATGCATATCCATTTTTAGGATGTCAATATTGGTGCTGCTCAGCATATTCAGGGATGAATACCCATTGCCGAAGTCATCCATCAGGATTGTAAATCCGTTTTTCTTCAGCCTCTCCGTCTCCTTAATGATCCGCTCAGACTGACCGGCATATACACTTTCTGTGATTTCCAGTTCGATCAAACCGGATGGGATATGATATCGCTCCATTATGTCTGTGAGCACAGAGCACACGTCCATGTCAAAAATATCCATGCGCGACAGATTTACGGATACGGGCACACAGGTACCGCCCTTGTCAAGCCAACGCCTGATCCAGGCAGCCGTCTCCTCCCAGACATACAGATCCAGCTTTTCGATAAAATGGTTTTTCTCGAACAATGGCACAAAATCCCCGGGAAGCAGCAGACCTTTTTGAGGATGCTGCCAGCGTACCAGAGCTTCTGCCCCCACTACTTTACCGCTCTCCATATTGCATTTTGGCTGCATATAGATTTTAAATTCCCTGTTTTTGATCCCTGCTTCCATGCTGTTGGTGATCTCCTGCTCTCTGAGGAGATTATCCCGCATATTTTCCCGGTACACTGCCACATGGTGGTCATTGCCTTTTACCGAATTCAGCGCCATCAGTGCCCTGCCGCACATATTTCCGGCGGGAATCACTTCCTCCTCCATGCGATAGATCCCAACTGCCAAAACCGCCTGGGCGTTTACAGGGCTTCCGCTGAAGATCCCCAGCAGATGATCCACTGTGCTCTTCTCATCTTCCACAGGAATACAGAGAGCAAAGACATCATCCCTCAGATTCCCCGCAATATGCTTTTCTTTGCGCGAAATGTACCTAAGCTGCTCTGCCACGTATTTTAAAAGCAGGTCTCCCTGCTCTTCACCGTACAATTCATTTATCATTTTAAACCGTTCAATATCTATGCAGATGATCTCAAAGCGGATATGAGGGTTCTGCTTTATCGCTCCGTCGGCAGATGCGCAGAAAGCCTCCCTGTTGAACAAACCCGTAACTTGGTCATATTGTTTCAGCCGTATGATCTCTTCTCTTAACCTTCTGTTCTCATTCTGCAGTTCTTTATCTTTCCTATCTTTCTGCATTTTTGTTCCTCAACGATTCTTTCGTAATATTCGGGGCTTTATATATATTTTTATTCTAACACTGCTATGGGTAAATTGCTATATAATTATCCTTATGGTTTCAGAGCTGACTTCCCAAGAGTTACTGTTTACTCCGTGTCCAGTAACACGCTCCGCGACGCGCACATATGGAGCATTCTGCCCCATATCGCGCTGGCTGCCTCGGAATTTTCATGCTTCCGGCATGAAAACGCCTCCCGGTACAGTGGTAACTCCCAAGATGAACGTTCAGGCAGCGGAACTGTCACCTAAATTCCCCGGATATTGATTTATACACTGGGTATATGCAAAAAACAGGCGGTTCATCCAGCCATGACTGGGGTATGCCGCCCGTTTTCCTTATTTGCGCTATTTGACAGATCACCTTCCGGCTCTGCCATATATAAATTTATGTATGTTTCTGTCCGATGCAAGGGGGTTCAGCCTCAGAATCTGTTCCCGGATCCTTTCCTCTGCTTCCTTGCTGCTGACTGCGGACGCCGCCTTCAAAACTTCACGGTCCCAAAAGTCCTCTATTTTGCAAAAGGCTGTGGAGTCCCAGCCGTAGGGTTTTCCCTCCGCACTGATTTTATGCCTTCTCCCGCAAATGGTGAGGAAAAGATTCATCTGCAGCTCCACTAAAGCCCTGTCAAAACGGGATTTGTCTTCTTTTCCAAACCTGGCTGCCTTCTTCAGTTCATGCAGCGGCATCACGCCTTCTTCCTCTATGCTGGTATATATACGTTTTGCCTCATTGCTGATCCTGCCTTCCAAGTACATATCCATAAAATCCATACTGCCCCTGCGGCAGGCAAAAAAATACGGATACCATTCTTTGGTGATATACCCGCTTTTCCTGAAAAAGAATTTCGCGTATGCCGTATCATTTCTTTCATCCAAAACCCGCATACGCCACTCCCACGGGTCTGTCTCCTTGTCTCCTGTGTGCCACTTGACCGGCGTATCATATGGAGGCTCCTTGTCCCAATCCCAGTCAATAATAGAATATATGCCCTCCGAATTGCCGCCGCCCATGGAAAATCCGGCATCAAGCAGCACTTCTGTAAAATCCTCATAATTCATTACTTTTTTCATCTCACACCCCGATTCCTGCACTGTACCTGCTTTCTTTGATCCGTACATAATAATTTACTTCCTGATTCTATCATTTTATTTTCCTTTCTGCAATCAAGATACCCTTCTATTCTACAACCGGCAACATGACATTTGTATGTCATCTTTCTTCCGTGCGCAGTGCAGGTTCAGAAAGGAACTGTCGGTTAATACCGATTTTTAAGCCCTTTACCAAAGAATAGGAATATCCCGTGGAATTTGGTGCCTTTCAGCACTTGATTTTCCACGGGATACTCTTACTCTTTCTATTGACACTTATTTTTGACCGCAAAAGGGCCTTGTTCTTATATTTGTAAGCCAAACTTTAATATCGTCATGGAGAATCGCGTCAAAGAAAATACGTTCCAAATGTTCAAGCTTTGCATACATCCCCTGCGGCGCCCATACCAGAGCGCTGCGGACATAAGCAGAAGGTTCTCTAACAAACTCGTGAAGATAATCCTATTCTTCACACAAGCCCAAATCAACTGTCCGGCCTATATTCTATTTACACTGAATTTCTCTTTTTAACATCTCATATATATAAGCCGACCCGTCCAGATAAAGACCAGTCTCTATATCACTTAATTTGCCAAACGTATCAGACATAAAGAATTGTTCCATAGCCTGTTCCATAGTAATCTTATAATCTTCCATAAGATACCCAATTACTTCCTGTGTGGTATACTCAATCATTTCCTGCTGCTGATTTGTCATATTGCACACCTACTTTCTTTAAATACTGCAGTGCATTCACAGTATGGAATGTATATTGATTTGTCAGTTTTCCAAAGTCAAACTCTTTCTTAAGATATTCAGCATCTATCGTCCCCCGGCTAAACTGCCGAATTAAGAGTCCTACCGTATCATTCGCCACAGGACCAACTACTACATCATATTTACAGTCAAGATTACATTCCATGCTTTCAAAATCAGTAAATTCTCTATCCCGATTATTTTTTATAAATATGGCCCAATCAATTGTTGGCTTCTCCTCAAATATCCGGCAATTCAAATCTGTTCTTTCTACTAAATCATCTGGTATTTCATACACAGTTACAGTAGGTGTCCCACCATCTATTCTGGCTCTGCGTTGTGCCATTCTCCATGCCTGCTCTTCCAAGAGCGTGGTATAGAACCCACATCCAAAATCCTTATTAGGCATGCATTTTGATAAATCAACTTTATCTATTTCCATATTAGAACCATGAAAAAGTTTCACTTAGCAGTACCTCCATTCTTTCTGCAAATTGAAGCCAGGTCATCCATCACGTCATCAAATGAAAGAGTATGCTCAACATCATAGAATTCTTTCAGAAACTCAATACCTTTATGCCGGCTCAAATAAATATATGCATCTCTCATGTGCATTTCATGTTGATATGCAAATTCGCTGATACACACAATAATATAGTCTAATACATTCATATCTGATTTCGTCATATCACCCTCTCCTCTCCTGCAATTTTTGTTCTGTAAGGATTATAACAAAATACAATTCCTGCAACAGGATAACGCTAATACGCCTGTGATGGGATCTACTTGGGAAGCCTCGTCAATAATCACATAGTCCAATAAATTCAAGATGGTTTGTGTCTTTCCCGTGCCCGGTGGTCTTTCAATTACTGAAACGGAAGAGCTAATCGCATTTTGAAGCGCCTTCTTCACATCCCATTATACCATTCAACTACTTTTTGATAAAGAAGAAAAAGAACTGTTTATAAATCCGAAAAAATTTCAGGGGAGCCAATGACTCATACAAGTCATTGGCTCCCCTGTTTAGGTCTGTCTATTTCCCGACAGCCACTTTATAATACCAATCATGTTAGACTAAAATACTGAAAAATCAATCATGTCGCCCAGGCTTTGCAACTGCTCTTTCGTCAGTGACACGGGACCCTCTGCCGGTTCATTTGTCTGGACGTTAATATATCCCCCGTTTACATCCATATAAACATTTTCATCCCATACATCCGACATATTTATACAAACAAAATTCTCTGCTCCTTTGTAAAAAATATAACTGTGTTTTGTAACATGATTGATCATGAGTCCAAGGTTATCTCCATTTTTATTTGTATATTCCCATTCCTCATAGTCTGACAGATCTCCCATATTCAGGACCATATCACCGAACACACCGTTTCTGTTCACTGACATGCCGCCTGTATATCTGTATTCGGGCTGGTTTTCTTCCAATATGGGGCAGATATCTCCATTGAAGTTCCCCTCCGGAAATACCCTTGCATGGCTCCAGATCAAATGCTCCTTATCCAGCAGAAAATCACGGATACCGGTCCTGTCCATGATCTCATTATAATCTACCACTGTCTCCGGTTCACTTAACAACTTCAGATCATACTTTTGGGATATCTCATCCACCTTGTCTGCTGTTCTTTGGGTGTTTACCCCATACGCGCTGCTGTATTGTGCCAATTCTTCCGGCAGTCCGTTTTTACTGATCTCCCCCACTGCCTGCAGTTCTTCTTCAGAATTTAAATTTTCTATAACATATTTGCCCCACTCCTGTGCCGCTTTATATTCATTACTCCCCTTCAGTGCACTTGCCACCATATTTATGGCTTCTTTCTCTTTGAGCACCTGTTTCTCCCCTTCCGCAGATTCAGATACATATTCTTTTTCCTCAACAGGATTGATCTTATCATCCACCAATATGTTATTTAATCCAAAAAAATCTGACGCACCTGCTGTAATTGCCAGGCCGGTCACTAATACGGCTGCTGCCGTAAGCGTAATCCACTTTTTCTTACTCATAGGTTTTCTCCCCTTCGCATTCCTGACTATGACCTCTCCTGCATCCACCTGGTCAAGCAGTCTTTGCTGCCGTTTTTCAAATGTATCAGAAAACTTGTGCTCCCCGCTGTTTTCTCCCATACGCTCCAGCTCCCATGCCTGCCCGATCAAATATAATATGTTCTCCATGCTGTCTTCCTTGTGAGGTTTTCTTTCCTTCTCATCCTTCACCCATCTCACCTCCCATTTCACTTCTGACCTTTTCTCTTGCACGGCGCAGCCTGGAGTAAATATTATCCTCGCTCAGATTCAGGCGCAGGGCAATCTCATGAACCGGCATTCCTTCAAAATATCTCATACACACAACTTCCCAATAATGTGCAGGCAGAACTTTCCTTATTTCCTGTATCAGTTCCCTATACTGCAGACTTTTCATATAAGACTCTATGGGCCTGTACGCGTCGGTCAGCCATTCCTGTTCCTCCACAGACACGTTCCCCTGCTCCCGTCTGTTTTTCCTATATATATCTATAGCCGCATTTTTCACAAACCGGGTCAGCAGCGCTTTTATCTTGTTCTCCTCCATCTGTCTGCATTTTCCCAGATAGGGTATAAACTTTTCATATGCGTCCCCAACCGCGTCCTCTGCCTGATACCGGTCATGCAGAATGGAAAAGGCAACTGCATACATCCCATTTCTGTATTTCATAAAAATATCTTCCAAAAGCACGGCATCCGGATGCTTTTTTCTTTCGCTCTCCACCCCTTCTTCTCCCTCCTGTTCTTAAGCGGATTTTTTCTTCGGAATGATCATTCTTACTAATAATAACGAATCACACCGGAAAATTTGGTCACTTCCGGATATTTTTTTACAAAAAACAGCGCATGCCAAAGTTCCCATAAAATCAAGAACTTCTGCCTGCGCTGAATGCGGTTCCGGGTTTACCATGGCAGCCACACACGGACACATCCGCCTCCAAACACTTCGGAATTTCCTAATTCCAGCCTGCCGCCATGCTCCTCTATAATTCTGTCTGCAATAAACAATCCCAGACCGGAATGTACGCCCCCGCTTCTGGCACTGCTGCCTGTATAAAATTCTTCTTTTCCTTTTGTGAGCGCCTCCCCCGTAAATCCCGGGCCGCTGTCCTCCACAACGATCTCTAAACCATCCTCCGGGGCAGAGGTCCCCAGGCAGATGGTCCCCCCCTGCCCTGCATATTCCGCGGCATTGGCTATGATATTCAGCAGTGCCCGTTCCAGGCGCTGCTCGTCTGCCTGTATTTCCCTGCGGATCTCTGCTGCCTTCCACATCAGGACCGCCTGTTTTTCCGCTGCCAGCCCCTGTGATTTTTTATGTATCTCCTCCAGGAATGCATCTGCGCAGACAATCTTTTTTACAAACCCCGCCGGCTGCTTCCCTCTTGTCATATCCAAAAGCTGCTCCACATACCCCTGCATCTGGCGGATACTAACTTCTATGGCCTCCACACAGGCGCGTTCTTCCTCCTTAAGGGTGCTCTCCAGCAACAGTTCGTTGTATCCCCTCACAATGGTAATGGGTGTTTTCAGATCATGAGCCAATGCCGATATCTTCTCCTGTCTGGCTTTTTCCATATCCCACTGGCTCATCAGGGACTTTTTCAGCGCCTCCTTCATGTGATCCAGGGCAGCCCCCACACGATCAATCTCGCGGACACCGCAGTTTTGCACCTGGAATTCCAGATTCTCCTGCTCTATTTTTTCAATGGCACTCTCTATACCGTTCATCTTCCGCTCCAGCATCCTGCCAAATCGCACAGCCATATACATCAAAAATGCCAGGATCTCCAGTATTACACATCCATATATGATCTCCTCCGCTGCCGGAAGATATTTCCGAAGCTTTGGATCCGCAAATTGAGCCTTGATGGAGTAACGCAGCACCAGAACTTCACCCTCCCGCTCCACCTTCCGGTAAAAAATGCGGCTGATCCCGGAATACTCTCTGTGGCTTACTTCCCAGGCTTTCTCTGCATCCTTTTCAGGTATGGTCCCCTCTTTCCAGGTTCCTTCCTCTGTAAAAAGTGCATAATCCATCAGCGGAGGAATATCTTCCATGCGGATCTCCTCCGTATTTTTTAAATTATCTTTCTCCCGTTCATATTCAATATCCCCATAATTTGCAGGATAAATATAACCTGCCTGCATAGCCAGGGACATGAGTATAAAGCCAAGAAATGCCAAGATCAGAGACCCCAGCAGCCAGCTGACCAGATATTTTATAAAAAGCCATTTTAAACTTCTTTCTCTTTCCATGTATAGCCAATCCCCCATACGGTCTGTATCGGAATCCCGCCCAGTCCCTCTGCCTTCTGCCTGATATTTTTCACATGCATGGCAATCACGGAACTATCGCCCTCCGCGTCATAGCCGAACACGCTCTCGTAGATCTGATCTTTTGACAATGTCTGTCCGTGGTGCAGTGCCAAATATTCACAGATTGCATATTCTCCTTTTGTGAGGGGACAGACCTGCCCGTCTTTCTCCATCTGCTTCGCACCCAGAAAAAAGCGGAAGCCCGATACCTCCAGGGCATGTTTTTTCTCCCGCTGGTCTCTTCTCAGATGTGCGTTGACCCTTGCCCGGATCTCTTCTGCACCAAATGGCTTTTTCAGATAGTCATCTCCGCCCAGTCCAAGCCCGCGCAGTATATCTGCCTCCCCACTTTTGGCTGTCAGAAAAATGATCGGACAGTCCACCAGATCCCTGATTTCCCGGCATAATTCAAATCCGTCAAGCCCGGGCATCATAACATCCAGCAAGATCAAAGAATAGGCAGACAGGGAGAACTTCCTAACCTCCAGAGGGCTGCCCACAGCCGTAACCCGGTGCCCGTCCCTCTCCAAAATCTTCTGTATTAAAGTAAGGAGCAGAGGATCATCATCCACTGCCAGAATTGATGCCATATCTACGCCTCCTCCCTACGGCCTTCAAACTTTTGAAACCATAAAAATGTCATGACTAAGAATAGCACAGATACTACCAGATAGCAAACCCCTCCAAGACGGAGCTGCCCCGTCAGATTTCCATATGTGCCCTGTTTGAGTGCAAGTAACATGGTGGAAAAACGCATGCCATAGGAAGGCCACCACACATACCATACTCCGTCGCCAAGTCCGGTCAGCATTACCGCTGAAACCACAGATTCTGCCACCCCTGCGCCAATCGTCACCCCTTCTCCAAATTTAAGTCCCAAAAACAGATGCTCTGCATAGACGGGCAGGTTGGATGCCCAGAGTACCAGTGTCAGAAGGAAGATATCTCCCGCCTCCGGCCCCTCTCCCTGCAGGCACAGCACTGCCTGAAACCCAAATACCGCAATGGCCATAGCCAGCATTCCTGACAAGAGCAGGAGCACGAGTTCTGCCCCCAGACCTTTCGCACGGCTGGGCACTGCCAGCAGGTTCTGCATCCTTCCCGCTTTAGCCTCCCTGTCTGTCAGCATTGCCGTCACAATCCCGGTAACAGCGGGATAGGCCATGGCTAAAAGTGTAACATAAGAAGTCAGATGTTCCCAGCCCCCTGCAGAACGCAGCCCCATGTATGCCGCATATAAAAACACTCCCAAAACAGGAATGAGAATATGTGCCGCAAAAAAGAGAGAATGCCGCATTCTGTATCCGCTGCTTTTTAGAAACCTGTAAAATTCCTTCATCTCAGACCGCCTCCCGTCTTTCCCACCATTTTACACTGCCAAATACTGTTGCCGCCAGCAGCACAGCCACCATGCAGAAGCCAGACAGAAAAACAACGGGATCCAAAAGAGCATCCCCCGGCTCCAGTAAAAGCCCGTTTGGACGGATCAAAAGGACAGGGCACATAAGGCGGTCCGCGATGGAGAACGGAAACAGGAAAAACAACCCTTTTTCCACCACGGAAAAACTGAAAAAAGCAGCCAGAAGTCCCAGCATAACACATGGAATCATGCCAAGCTTTGAAGCCAGCATGAGATAAAAGGGAATCTGCCATAAGCTCACCGCCCAGACGATCAGCATGCCTACTCCCCCAAAGCTGACGGGAACCGATGTGGTGAACACTATTCCAAGCAGACTGACGACAGCCCAAAAAATCCCTTGTGACAACAGCAGTTTCAGCGCCACAGCAATACATTTTGCAGTCCACTGTCCCGCCCCGAATACCGGTGAGGCCAGCATGGTCTGATAATGGAGTCTGATCTCACATCGTATATTCATGGCGCATAACAGCGGCACCAGACAAGGGTATAAGGTCCCATACCATATATTATAAGTAAACTGCTGGGCATACGGCCCCGCCATACTGATGAGGTACCCCAGCAAAATGGTGATAACCGGCATAACCCACATGGATCTTCCCATGGTGGAGTGCCGCATTTTAAGTAATTCCCCGCGGATCATTCCAATCATCTTATTCCCTCCCATTCTCTCTCACAACCTCCATAAAAAGCTCCTCCAGATTTTCTTTCCCGGAGATATCCCCCTCATATCCCAGGATACCTCCCGCTATGATACCGATACGGTCTGCGGTCTGCTGCACTTCACCCAGTATATGACTGGATAGGATAACGGTTATTCCCTGCTCCGGAAACCACCGGATCAGATTTCTAAGCTCTTGTATCCCAATAGGGTCCAGGCCGTTTGTGGGCTCATCCAGAATCAGGAGCCGAGGATTCCCAAGGAGGGCCGCGGCAATGCCCAGGCGCTGCTTCATTCCATAGGAAAAATGTCCTGCCCTTTTATTCCCCGTGTTTTTCAGGTCCACAGTATCCAGCACCTCATGGATCCTCTTCTCCGGAAGTCCCAGCTGCAGGGTGTGTACCCTCAGATTTTCTTCTGCAGTCAGATTTTCATAGATAGGCGGGTTTTCTATCAGCGCGCCAATATGGTATAAATCCTTTCTGCACCATTCATGATCTCCAAAATAAATCTTTCCTCCCGTTGGTCTCAGCATCCCTGTGATCATCTTCAGTATGGTGGATTTCCCCGCACCGTTTGGCCCCAGAAGGCCGTAGATACAGCCCTCCTCAATAGCCAGCGATACTTTGTTTACCGCTTTATGACCTTTAAATGACTTACTGAGATTTTCTGCCCTTAAAATATATTCGCTCATATAATTTCATCCTTTCTTTGAAAGCCGCGATCCCAGGCTTTCCTTTTCTTATACACAGGATAAAACGTAATTTTAAATTTTCTATAAAGACAGTGAAAAAATCCTGGGGTACTGTACAAGGTTGGGTAAACACCTCCCGGTACAGTGGCCTGTGAACAGTAACGTCTATATTGCAATATTATATAAATTTAATAAATATAGTAATTGTAACTTTGCACACTATCAGCTATAATAGATTCACAGACAGAGTTTCCGTGTCATATTTTCCAGGAGGAAACCATATGGCAAGGAAAAAATTTGAACAGCTGGATCTAAAGGATGCTTTTCTCTTTTCCGCTGCGCTGGAAGATCCGGAGGCGTGCCGGCTGATACTGGAGTTGTTTTTAGGGTATCCCATCGCAAATATAACCGTACACGCGGAACACAGTATTTTGCTCAGTTCTGATTTCAAAAGCGTCCGGCTGGATATCTATGCCAGTGACGAGTTATCTGTTGGCTATAACATGGAAATGCAAAACGAGAAGGAGAACAATCTGCCCATGCGGTCGCGGTATTACCAGAGCGAACTGGACATAGCCGCCTTAAAACCCGGAGAAGATTACAATGATATGAAGCCGGGCTATATTATTTTCATTTGTACGTTTGACCCATTTGGCAAAGGGCTGTACAAGTATACTTTTGAAAACCGCTGCCTGGAAACAGATATGCCTCTCGGAGATAAGACGATGAAAATCTTCTTTAACACAAAAGGTACCAATCCGGAGGATGTTTCAGAAGAACTGCTTGCATTTCTTGCGTATGTAGAAGACAGCACGGATTCTTGTGCAGAGAAAACCCAAAGTGAAACTGTTCATAAGATCCACAATAGGATCAAAGAATTGAAAAAGAATCGGGAAATGGGGGCGAAATTTATGCTGCTGGAAGAACTGATCAAAAGTGCTGAAAAAAAGGCCGGTGCTGAGGGACTTGTCAAAGGACGTATAGAAGGCATCTCTAAAGGAAGAAGCGAGGAGCAGAATCGCTACAGCAGACTGATTCTCCGGTTGGCCAAAGACGGACGAAGTGATCTGATCGTAAAAGCTGCTTCTGACACACATCTGCTGGATGCTTTATATCAGGAATATAAATTATAATCTGTAACTGTTCAGTACCCTCACATTTACAGGCAAAAATCCACGCAGAATCGCCTTTGGCGATGGGATTTTTGCCTGGCTGTTGAACGTTTTCTTACGGTCAGCGCAGTAAATGCGCAGACCTGCTGAATAGTTACTCAAAGATCATCTATTGACCTGATGCTTTTTAAAAGCATAACTTGAAGCCAGCGCAAATACTGCAATGCAGAGTATATACACCACAGTCAGCATGGAAGGCAGGCCAATGACCCTGCCCGGTATGTGGTAGACCAGATAATCCGTAAACCGAAACTCTGATATCTTAGGAGGTAGAAGCGCCAGAACATGTTTCCAAAGATATCCCCCTGCATTTCCATATAAAAAATTCGGTATCAGTACCAGAAGAAAATCCACTATGATCACACCGTAACTGTTCTTAAACACAGAAGACAAAAGCAGCGTGACTGCAGTCATACAGAGCACCGCACCGTAATTCAGGAACACCACCAGCAATACAGCCTGCCACATAGTCATATGATAGCTGATGGGGTTGGAGGTGTCATATGCCTGTATGGGAAGAGTTGCGCCCTGGGGACCGCATATCATAAGATAAATCCCGGAATAAACCAGAATGATCCCCCAGTAAACTGCTGTTGCATAGAGAAATGCCGTCAGTATTTTCGCGCCTGCCAGTCTGCTCTTCCCATATCGCATGGTCAGCAGCAGAGAATCCGCCCTGCTCTGGTATTCCCCTGCGAAAACAGGTGCAGTCCCCACACAGATCAGCGGTATGATCAAAATGATCCATCCTGCGGAATCTATCATGTTTTTCCAGAACCGGAAATTTCCCAGTTTTAAATCTTTTACCTGAGCATCCTTTTTCAGCCAGTAATCTTTCTGGTCCTCCAAAATGATGCCGTTCTTCACAGACCTATCCAGCGCGATCCGCACCTGTTCTCTGCGGCTCTCATAAAAATCTTTTCCTATACTTTTTTGAAACACTTCCTTCATATTCAGAGTCGTGTCGCTCCCCTGGTAGTTTGTCAGCAGAAGCGAGAACAGATCCCGGTTTCTTCTATATAAAGTTCCGTACACTTCCTCATTTAAAAAATCCAGTTCTTCCCGGTCTGAATTGGCAGCGGGGTCCTCTGTGCAGTCCAGGTATTCCCGGATGGTCCGCTGTACGGTTTCCTGGGTCACAGGCACGGTTGGCAGTTCCTTCAAAACCTTCACAGCTTCCGTTCCATAGACACTGTTCCCATTTTCATCTATGGCGGAGGTCTGTGCGATCACAGAGTATACACAGAACAGCAGAAACATACTGCAGCCCAATACCGTAAGCTGGTTCATCCTGCTTCCCCATATTTTTTTCCATTCATATCTCACCAGACGCTTCAACTACCATCTCCCCCTCTCGTCCATTTCCTCATAAAAAGCTTTCAGATATAAATCCTCCAGTGTGGGTTCTGCTTTTACGGCTGACTGCATGGGTTTTGTATTGCTGACCACACGCAGCCGCAGGTCCTTTCCCTGGCGATGGGAATTTACCACGCATATGCTGCGATCCATATTTTCCAGCTCCTTTTCCTCTGCCTCACATTCCCAGACTTCCCCGTCTATGGTTTCCGTCAGCTCCGATACGGTACCGTTCATAATAAACCTTCCTTTTTTCATGAGCAGGATCCTGTCCGCGATATATTCCACATCTGAAACGATGTGGGTGGATAAAATAACGATCTTATCCTTTGAAAGGCCTGAGATCATATTTCTGAAATACGCCCGCTCTTTTGGGTCCAATCCTGCGGTGGGCTCATCCAGGACCAGTATCCTCGGATCATTGAGAAGGGCCTGTGCAATGCCCAGCCTCTGTTTCATGCCCCCGGAAAATGTGCGTATTTTTCTGTCCGCGTCTTCCGATAGGTTGGTAAGTTCCAAAAGCTCCTTTGTCCTCTTCTTTGCGTAAGAGGGCCGCAGTCCTTTTACGGCTGCAATGTAAAGCATAAAATCTTTGGCGGTAAAACTGGGAGAATAACCGAATTCCTGAGGAAGATATCCCAGCAAATCCCGGAAAGCCTCCCCCATCTCTATATTGCTGCGTCCATCCAGCTTAACTTCCCCCGAAGTAGGGGTTAAGATCTGGCACAGCATCTGCATAAGTGTTGTCTTCCCTGCACCGTTTGCTCCCAGAAACCCATAAATCCCCTCCTCCAGTTCCATGCTCACCCGGTCCACGGCAATCTTATTTTTAAACTGCTTAGTCAGCCGTTCCATAGTTAATTTCATGACGCATCCCTCCCATACTCTTCAGAAGCCTGTTTATTTCCAACACTGTGACCACAATTCCGGCTGCTGCGGCAGCTCCCCAGCCAAACAGCCTGTCTGCTTCATACACCGGCACTGCTGATGCCCGCAGCATACTCACTGCGGCAATCAGAAAACCGCCCCAGGCAGTACAATACCACAGGGCATTTTCATCTCTGCACCGGTTTATCACTGTCATACAGCCTGCACACATGACACTGAACGGTGCCGCAAAGTACAAAACTGCCTGCCATAACAGGCCTGCAGTGAGGTCGGCTGCAAGCACCGCCCCTGTCAGACACACCGACAGATCCAAAAATCCAAATACCAGCAGACGGACCAACAGCATCTCCCCCGGCGAGTGTCTGGCCGCCTTGAGGATTTCCCTCATTCCCGGCCGGCAGATATCACACAGTTCATTTACATTCGCCAGACACAGCAGAGGCGCTGACACGGACAACAGAGGCCATGTACGTTGGTCAGGGGCTACCCCTGTCTCCAGGATCCCCAAGATCAGAAAGGCTGTCAAGATCAGCTTTGCAGCCCAGACTTTTCTGCTTATAAAAGGAAGCTGTCCTAAAAAAAAATCTCTCCTGCTTACACGCTGCCGCTCCGGATGCAGATTGATCTTCCCGGCTGCTCTCAGCGTCTGCAGATATGCCTCCTCTTCATAATCCGGTATGGGAATATCCCCCAGTCTCTGACGCAGTTTTCTGTCCCTCATGCCATCACTCCTCCCATTTGGTTTTAATGTATTTTTCCGCATTTTTCAGTTTGTACCGGACTGTGGAAACCGGCAGGGAAACCACCTGGGCAATTTCCGCCAGACGCAGATTCTGATAATATCTGAGCAGTATCAATTCTTTTTCCAGTTCCGGAAGCTCCCGGATTATTTCCTGCATAGTAAGCCTGTCACTGAGCTGCTCCGTCCCGGCAGGAGGACCATTTTCATACTCACTGCTTCTTTCTTCTTCCAGCAGAGTCTCTTTTCTTTTTTTATAATGGTCTTTGATCAGATTACCCGCCGTCACATAAAGATAATTTTTCAGTTTTCCTGTGTGCTCATAGCTGTCCAAATTTTGCAGAAAGCGCAGAAAAACATCCTGGGTCAGATCCTGGGCGGTCTGCCGGTCTTGCACACGGCAGTAACAATATGTATAGATGTCCCTGTAGTATTTTTGAATGAGGATTTCCACAGATTCCTGCTGGCCGCTGCGGATGTTCTTCAGGATTCTTTTCTCGGACATGTTTTTTCCTTTCTGCTGCATAGTATCTATAGTATATAACGACTGAGACGCAGAAAAAAACAAACAATTCACAAAAAAATAAGGCGGATGAACATCATCCGCCCAGACTGCTTAAAAACTGCATTCCCATAATTTTTTATTCTCGCAGCACATAAAGATCATGTCTGTGAAAGACCGTTACCTGCCTGCTTTCAAATCATATATTTTGCTTCAAACTCTGAAATCTCTATGGGTCTGCTAAACAAAAAGCCTTGCACCGTTTTAACACCATATTCTTTTAAAATATTTAATTGCTGCTCATCCTCTATCCCTTCAGCGATCAGTTGAATCCCCATCTCATCACACATTTTTGTCATTGCTCCCAGGATGATCCGAGAACTTTTATTTGAAATAATGCCTTTTAAAAATCCTTTATCTATTTTCAACACATCGAATTTCACCAATGACAGCAGCGTTAAGTTTAAACTATCTACGCCAAAGTCATCCATAGCCACTTTATATCCGGCATTCCTTATTTGATCTATCCTGGTTACCAATCTATCTAGATCCGTACAATTGAATCTATCGATAATATCGGTAATTACTATCTCCAAAAATTCTCTTTTGATCTGATATTTGTCACTGATAGCCCGGATTCTTTTTACAAAATCATCATCCATGAAAGTGACCCTTGAAAAATTACTGGATACTGTAAAAAGAGAATACCCCTGCTCCGCCCAGGCACTCAGATTTTTACACACTTCTTCAAAAACGTAATAATCAATCTTACTGATAAAGTAAGTATCTTCTAATATCGGAATAAATCTGTCCGGTTCTATGATCGAACCATTTTCATCCTGATACCGGATAAGTGCCTCTGCTCCGGCCATACGGCAGTCTTCCACTTCTATTTTAGGCTGTAAATATACTTTAAAATTATGATTCTTTATATTTTCTATCAATACATCAGGATCTGTCAAAAATTTAAGTATATCATTATTATTTCTGTAACGACTGGTGGCATGATGCCCCTGATAAAATCGCTTTTTATCCGCATACATCAATTCATCCGCCTCTTTGATAATATCCTGTATATGGGAACAAGCTTCATTCCACTTACATCCTATGGCAATCTGGTATTTACTGTTCCCAAATTCATCTTTCAATAACTGGACACTGTCATAAAAGCATTCTTCTGTCATATCCAAATATAGGATCACAAACTCATCACCGCCGATACGGTAAAGATGGTTTGAAGAAGCGCTTCTCTTCATGATACCGGCACATTCTTTTATCAGATCATCACCGGCATCATGGCCAAAGGAGTCATTGATCTCTTTCAGCCCGTTGATGTCTAAGTAAACCACTCCCACAGACTCTTTACACGTCTTAAATTCAGAAACATCCTGAATAAAACGATTTCTATTATAGAAAGATGTCAGCTTGTCTATCTGGCTTAACTCAAATAACATCTTTTCATTTTCATTTCTCTGCATGGTAAGGGAGATGAAATACTGGACTGTCTGCATGAACGGAACTGCTGTTTCAGCCATATCCAAATCTTGATTATCCAACCCCATAGACCCACTTACTTTTCCATTTTTCATTAAAGGAACCCAGACTATATTTCGTATGCCTTGTTTTGAAAGCAGTTCATAACCTGTGGGGAAGGTATCCTTCATTTCCTCGACATCATTTATAACGACTTTTTTATATTTCTCCAATTCATCCAGCCAGACCTGATAATCACCGATCGGAATGTTTTGTAAATTGTCAATCTCCGGCGGAACGCCTTCTTTGCACCACTCTGCAATATTTGAGTAGTAATCACCTTGAAACAGAAAAACATAAGCACGCTCTGCCAAAAACAAGGTTCCGATATATTCCATAACCTTAGTTATGGCAGCTTTAATATCACGGTTATTATAAAGCTCCCTGACACAGGCCAGGCGGATCTCGTCTCTCTCCAGCCTTCTTTTCAACTCGTTTTTTTCTTCATTGGCTTCCGTGATATCAAAAGCGATCTCCATTCTTGCTATGCGTCCATCCCATTCGATCAAGCGGTCCTTCAACAGGTAGTGCTTATTTATGATAGGGTTTGTATACTCCCAGGAATAGGTCTCATTCATTTTTAAAAGCTTATTTGTACAAAAAGTGCATGGCTCATCAAATCCCTGCAAAACTTTATAACATTTTTGCACCGGCAGACTGTCATCAACCTGAAATATTTTCTTTCCTGCCTCATTGACAAATAATAGTTCATAAGTGTCCATATCTGAAACGTACATTAGCTCTGATATTTCATTCATAGGTGCCAATAATTCCTGGGCTTGTTTTGATAACTGTTCACTCTTCTTTACATTTTCCTTTTCGGCCTCTATTAACTTCCATCGGCGCTTTTCCTGATAAAAGGTAAAAACGGAAGACCCAAGAGCCATAACTATAAATATTGAATTCAATATCACTAATGCTTTTCTTGCATTCTGTACTGTCTGCTCTGAATATTCTTCCGCTTTAAATACCGTGTCATTTGCCAATTCAAAATAATCCTCGCTCAGCTCATATAACATCTGGGCAGAAGCCCCATCCCTATAGTCGTATATCTGTGTTTTGATATCCTCCCAATCCTCTTTCATTTCTATTAACAATGTCTGGAATTCTTCACTCTCCAGTCTTCTTAAATCCAAATCATCACTTCCGCTTGAAAGTCCTGACAAAATATGATCCAGACTCTGAATCAGCGCATCATCCGGCACGTGGTTCAATTCTTTTTTTATGAGCCTCTGTGTCGCGCCGCGGACAATGCCAATATAATTTATAACTCTGGCATTTCCCTGTAGATCATCAATCAGATCCAGCGACATAAATGCCGTGATGATCAGGGCAACACATAAAATAACAGGAACAAAGATCCCGCCTAATTTTGCTACTGCTTTCCTCATATCATTGCCCTCCTTGGTTCTTTCAGGTTTATAGTAATGCATGAATCCGCATAATCTATGATAGGATGCTTATGGACTGCCATACTCCCTGGATTCTGACAGCTAATTATATGAATCATGAACAATAGTTTTATTTTCCTCTCTGTTTATGATTTCACAAAAACAATCCGTAAACTGCCGGATACAGTTATCTTTATCACTTTTCCGCCACACAAGTGACATAGGATAATATTGTCCTTTAATGGGATATACGCGCAGTTTATCTGAAAAAAAGGCCGCTGCCCTGCTGTTCATTCTCTTCCAGAAACTGGGGGAAGCAATCCCCACGCCTTTTTTTGACACAATTTCAAAACAAAGGGTCTCCCTGGGAACTACATGCTCTATCTTAGGCGTAAATCCATAAGGCATAAACATGGTTTTTAATGCTTTGACATATGGGGAATCTTCATTGTCATGCGCGACGGTTAGGGGAACTCCTAGAAGGTCTGAAAGCTGCAGTTCTTCTTTTTCTGCAAGAGGATTATCCCCTGATACCAGGATACAAAATTGAAACGCACTGATAGACAACTTTTCAATATAATGTCCCAGATTAGCCGTATAGCTGTCAGGACAAATCATAAAATCTGCGGTATTATTAAACAAATCCGAACAATCCTCATTCCTGCCCTCATATATTTCAACATTGGCACTGCCGTTTTTATGGGAAAATTCTTCTATGATCTGATAAAGAAGCGGCAGATCAAAAAATCCCTCGTAGAAGAGCTTCAAAACCCTTATGGGTGAAGCCTGCACAGCTTCCGCCTTACTAAATGCATTGCGAAGATGCTTTTGGGAAATTAAGATTTCCTGATAGAATGTTTTGCCGGCCGGTGTGAGCTGCAGGCGGTTATTGCTCCTTACAAACAGGATAAGACCGTATTTGTTTTCAAAGTTTGATATACGCTTACTGATTGCCGGCTGGCTTACATGCAGTTCTTTTGCTGCAAGGGTCATATTGAGTGACTGTGCAACTCTCATAAACGTTATAATCTCGGCATAACTGATCTCATCATAATTTATTGTAGACATACAAATCCCCCGTTTTCCATAACTTCAGATTATAGTCTTTGAAATTTCCTCATTTGTTTTTAGACTATTATTCATTATATACTGTATGTATCAAGAAGTCCAGCAACCAAAGATCGGAGGTATATAATGAGCAGAAAAGATGATTTATTAAAGGTATGGACAGAACATTCAAACATTGGCTATATCCCCTGTGTGTTCACGGATGCCAATTTTCTGAGACATCCTGAATGCGTAAATGAACGTCCCGAAGGGCATGATGGCTATGACTGGTTCGGTGTACATTGGACCTATCAGCCAGAGACCAATTCCCCCATGGTCTCACCCGGATACCCGCCTATTATTACGGATATCACAAAATGGGAAGAACAGGTAAAATTCCCGGATCTGTCCGTTTACGACTGGGAAACAAGTGCCAGGGAAGAGACTAAAGACTGGGACAGGGAAAACAAATATTCGGAGGTCATGATCATCAACGGCTGCTTTGAGCGGTCCCACCATCTCTTGGGATTTGAAGAAGCCCTGATCGCCATGTATGAGGAACCGGAAGCTTACCAGGCCTTATTGGACCGCATTGCTGATTATAAATGTGAACTGATCGGGATTGTGGCTAAATATTATAAGCCTGATATTATTATGATGCACGATGATTATGGTGCAAATGACAGAATGCTGATGTCCCCGGATACCTGGCGGCAATTTATAAAAGGCCCTTTATCCCGTTTGGTGGACACAGCGCACAAAAGCGGAATGATATATGAGCATCATTCCTGCGGACATATTGAACCAATCATCGGTGATATGATCGAGATTGGGATTGACGCACTGAACCCATTGCAGAGACCATGTAATGATATTGAGAAGATCAAAAAAGAATACGGCGGAAAAATCACTTTGGTAGGAGGATTCAGTTCACAGACCGTGATTGAAAACCCCAATTCCACAATTGAGGATATTACCAGTGATATTGACTACGCCTATCAAACCCTTGCCCCAGGAGGCGGCTATGTATCTTTCCCCGTTGTCTTGAATATGGGTGCATTTGCCCCAAAGCTTGTAAAAGAGCATCTGAAACTGGCCAAAAAATTTGCAAATACATAAACAAAAGGAAAAAATGCGATGAAAAACAAGATTGACGTACATGCGCATTATATGCCGCCGGCATATGTGCAGTTGTTAAAGAAAAAAAATCTCACAAAACTGGACGGTGGTGTCTCTGTTCCTGCATGGAGTGAGGAAATCCAATTGGAAATTATGGAGCAGTTGTCCATATCTTATTCCTTTTTATCCATCTCCTCCCCGCATCTGCACATGGGAGATAGAGGAGAAGCCGTGGAAACAGCGAGAGCATCCAACGAGTACGGCAAAGAATTTAAGAAAAAATACCCTGAGAAGATAGGCATATTTGCAAGCCTTCCTTTACCGGAAATAACCGAATCTGTGGAAGAGATCCAATATTGCCGGGATATTCTTAACCTGGATGGTTTTTCAGTGTTCACGAATTCATGTGGTATGTATCTGGGCAGTCCCGCTCTTGACCCTGTCATGGAAGAACTGGATAAGGCGGGAGCAGTTGTCAGCATCCATCCTACCAAGCCGTCAGTTGTCCCGGAAGGGATTTCTGCGCAGCTCATCTATCCTGCCATGGAATTCTTTTTTGACACAACCAGAGCCATTGCAAATATGGTCATGAACGGAATTTTCAAACGATATCCCAATATCAAATGGATCGTCCCCCATGCGGGCGCATTTGTTCCCATACTTTCTGACCGATTGTCAGCAGTGACAAAAATTTTCGGAGCTGAGGATCCGGATGCAGAAAACGCCCTGGCCGGTCTTTATTATGACCTGGCGGGTTTCTCCATGCCAAAGCAATTAGGTGTATTAAGAATGATCACTGATGATACCCACCTTCTATACGGAAGCGACTGTACCTTTACTCCACTCGGCACTTGTGAAAAATTGGAGAAGGACATGAATGATTGTCTGGATGAAAAATTAAAAGATATCATCTTTCAGAAAAATGTCAGAAGTCTCTTCCCCTATATTTAAACAGGAGATGAAAGCATATGAAAACGATTATTAAAAATGTAATGATCTTTGATGGCACCAAACCGGAAAAAGCCAGGGATATAGTTTTTGCCGAAAATATTCTGGATGACCTGTCCGCAGACGGAAGCACAGAGATCATTGACGGAACTGGCTGTACAATACTTCCCGGGCTTATTGATTCCCACATTCATCTGAATTCTATTGATAATCTGAAACAGGCCGCCCTATATGGTGTTACCACAATGCTTGATATGATGACAGATGATGCTGCACTTGTGGACTCTCTTCGTCATCAAAAAGGGCTGCCGGATATACAAAGTTGTTATCAGCCGGTCATATCCGAACCCGGGCAAATGCTGATCGCGTCTCTCGGCCAAGTCTCCTCTTTTGTAAATACACCAAAAGAAGCAAGAGAGCATATCAAAACACAGTTGGAGAAAGGGGCAGACTATGTAAAGCTGATTTTGGAGAATCCCCCTCTGGTAACGCAAATGCTGTCTGAGGATATTGTAGCGGAAACCGTTCGTTATTCTCACGAAATGGGCAAAAAAGTTTTTGCACATACAACCTCTGTCCAGGCGTATCAATTGGCGGCTGAACATGGCGTAGATGTTTTAAACCATATTCCAAAAGAGACTGCGCTTCTGCAGGAAATTATTTCTGAGATAAAAGAAAAGGATCTGACAGTTATTCCAACCATGCTGATGCAGCAAGGGATGGTAAAGGCAATCCATCGTATGATGCCAGGCAGGCCGGCAGATTATTCTATAGTAGAGAAAACTTTTTATCGAATGTATAAAGCCGGAATCCGGATCATTGCAGGTACAGATTCCAATATGACAAACCGCATGAATTTTATTCCTCATGGAAAGGCAATGCATGAAGAATTAAAGTTGATGGTAAAAGCAGGGATGACACCGGAAGAAGTGCTGAAAAGCGCCACATCCATACCTGCTGAGACATTTAATCTTAAGGATAGAGGAAATATCAAACCGGGCTTCAGAGCAGACCTTCTGCTTGTCAGAGGTAACCCAGCAGAAAATATAAATGATATAGATCATATCGAAAAAATATGGATAAATGGAATGCCTGTCCAATTGACTGCGTGACCAGCAGCAAAAACCAGCTTTTCCGTATGGCCTGCCGCCCTATGGAAAAGCTGGTTCTCTATCACTTGCCCAGAAGCTCTCTCTCGATTCTCTCTCTTGCCTCCGGTGCCTGTCTGTCCATTTTCTCCGGGAATCCGAACATGGAAACACAGGCTATATTATCGCCGCCCACTTTAGGAGCGTTCTCTTTTAACTGTTTACCCGCGAAATCCATATCCCGCAGGGTTTCAAAGATGCCGTCAAAATCCACATCCCCTTCGCCCATAGCCAGATGCTGATGTATGGTCACATCTGCTTTGCCGCGCCCGTTCAGCCAGGGCGGGTTTGCAATGTAACGGCAGTCTAACGTCTGATTAAAGGTATCTGCAAACAGAACATGGGTCAATTCATCCCCTGCGTATCTCAGCATAGAGCGCACATCCCCTTTGCCCTCGTCATAGAAAAACCCGTGAGGTGAAGAATAAACATAACCCAGGTTTTTGGAACGGAAGGACTTTACCAAATCACATGTCTCATTATTCAGTTCACAGAAATCGTAAGGATGGGACTGGATCTCCACCCGGATGCCTTCCCGCTCAATGATGGGAAGCAGTTCCTCCATGGATCTGAACCACATGCCATTGCAGATTTCCTGCTGGTTCGGGTCCCCGGACAGCTCTGTGTTGATGACCTGTACCCCCATATCCACCGCGATCTCAATCATACGTTTCCAGTTGGCAACCGCGAACTGTCTCTGCTCCTCTGTGGGGCCTGACCAGCGGTACACCACAATGAAAGAGGATATTTCCACGCCCGTCTCCTTCAGCGCCTGTTTGTATTCCTGCTCACATTCCTTTGAAAAAAGCGGATGTTTGTAAAATGGGTTGATCCTCGGATGGGGAGACTGCTCAATATATTTATATCCCCAGTCAGCTACCTGATGGACCATGCGATTGATATCCATCTGTTTTGCCAGTACATCCACGTCAAATGCTATCTTCATATCCATTCCTCCTTGTAATCTTTATGGAATCCTCCCGGCAGCAATACCGGGAGGGTTCCTATTACAGACCTGTCTTTTCCGCGATATAAGCCCTTGCCTTTTTTGCATATTCCAGGGGATTGGCCTTTGCAGGGTCCTGCTCTGCTTCCACAACAACCCATCCTTCATATCCTGCGTCCTCAAGGATCCTGAAGATGGGAGCAAAATCCACATCTCCGTCACCGGGAACTGTAAACACACCTTCGCGGACACCTTTTAAGAAACTCCACCTCTCATTTTGGGATTTCTTCACCATCTCTTCGCGGATGTCTTTTAAATGTACGTGTTTTATCCGGTTCACATATCTTTTCAGGACCTTTTCCGGGTCAATACCCGCAAAGGACAGGTGGCCGCTGTCAAAGAGAAGGAATACCAGTTCCGGGTCAACCGTTTCCATAAAACGGTCGATCTCCTCCTCTGTCTGTACGACTGTTCCCATGTGGTGATGGAATGTGAGTGTCATGCCCTTGTCTTTTGCTATTTTCCCAAGCTTGTTCAGACCCTCAGCCAGAAG
The DNA here is from genome assembly GCA_002270465.1 of Blautia hominis. Lineage (GTDB taxonomy): Bacteria > Bacillota > Clostridia > Lachnospirales > Lachnospiraceae > Blautia > Blautia hominis. The sequence goes on along the minus strand of NQOF01000003.1, from coordinate 119,075 downwards.
CTTCCACTCCTCATCATTCATGACGTATTTGCCTTCCCATACAGGCTGCTCCATCTTTCCCTGGATGCTGTAGCTCTGCTCTGATACACCGATCACTTTTGCACCCATCTCTTTCAGGAAATCTGCTGCCTTGATGAACTCCTTCTCTGTCTCCTCAAATGGTTTGGAAATGAGGAAAGAAGAAAACCATTGGTTGCAAATCTGAATCCCTCTTAAATCCAGTGCCTTTTTAAGCACTTTTGTATCTGCAGGGTATTTGCCGCCCACTTCGGAGCCGGTAAATCCGGCCAATGCCATCTCACTGACGCACTGCTCAAATGTATTTTCTTTACCTAAATCCGGCATATCGTCATTGGTCCATGCAATGGGGGCTATGCCCAGTCTGACTTTGCTCTTATCCAACATCCCTTACTTTCCTCCCTGTCTGTTCTCTTCTTTGTTTCTGATATAATCCAGGATCATGGAAACCGTACCTTCCACACCGGTCTTGGACACGTTGACCACCATATCGTAATGTTTCGGATCATCACGCCTCATTCCGGTAAATTTCTGGTAATAGCTGTTTCTCATCTCATCTTTTTCCTTCAATTCTGCCAGAGACATGCCGCCGTAGTATTCTCTGCCTTCTTTTTCCCTATATTCATCGTCTGCATAGAGGAAGAAGGAGTACGTGTGTTCCTGTCCGCCCAGAATAAAGTTCGCGCATCTTCCCAGGAATACCCCCGGTGCTTTCTGGGCCAGGCCTCTGATGATCTGGCTCTGTTCCTCAAACATCTTGACAGCGCTCATATCATCCGCCACACCTGCCTGGGGGTAGGCATACGGTGAGAATGTAGGCTCTTTGTCCCCATAATTGTAATTATCCAGATATTTCTGCACTTCCTCCAGATTGGAAGTCTCCATTCCCATCTTCTCTGCCAGCAGACAGATGATCTGACGGTCATAGACCCTGCAGTTCAATTCTTTTGCAATTTCCTCTGCAATTTTTCTTCCGCTGCTGCCATAGACACGTCCGATCGCCACATTGATCTTATTTTCAGAATGGGCTGCCACAGGGATCTCTTCCGGCTCCCCTTTTCCTTCCCTGGAAATCAGCTCACGCATCATTTTGTCATACATTTTATCCAGCTTATAGCATGCTGCAATGATAAACATGATCACCCAGATCGCAATAGGCACATACAGATAGAATGTTTTGATCGCAGAAATCGCAGATGCTGTCTGCTCTGCTGCGGTGGCTTTCAGTCCATCAAATGCAGCCATGGAAAGGATGGCACCCATAATAGCGGATGTGAAACCGGAACCGGCTTTCTGTCCCATACTCATGGAGGAGAACATCAGTCCTTCCACACGGACACCTGTTTTCCAGTGACCATACTCAATGGCATCACTGGGCAGTGAATACTGTACGCCGTAGAACGGAGCAATACCAAAGCCTCTCATAATACAGGTAACAACGCCAAGAGGCACACTTGTGATATTCATAAGGAAGAGAAGCTGTCCTGCAATACCCAGGATACATCCGGCGCAGATCAGATTTCTCTTGCCGTATTTTGGAAGCAGTTTCGGAAGCATGGCTATACCGATGATAGTGGAGATCTTCTCTGCTGCGGACAGAGGCATGACCAGATCCACATCATTTAACACATACTGACAGTAATACGTCAGGTCTGTTCCGATAATGATCTGATACGCTGTATAGAATATCATCAGGCCAAGGGCAATGAGGAAATACCTGTTGGTGACTGTCACTTTGAAAGCAGTCCAGAAGGGGGTGTTGACTTTTTCCTTCTTGTTTGTGTCCGCTGCCTGCACACGCTCTGTACAGGTACAGTATGTATTGATCAAAACAAATACGGATACAATGGCATAACCCGCAGTCACCAGTATCCAGGCCATCTGCTGGTTGTCGATCAGTTTTGCCACTTTATTGATAAGAGGCAGGGTAAATGCTGTAATGATCATACTTGCCGTAATAGAAAGCACCATACGGATGTTACAGATAACGTCCCTCTCTCTTCTGTCACGGCTCATGAGTGAACCGAGAGCATGGAACGGCTGACTGATGGCCGTATAAACCACTGTGTTCATAATGTTATAGGTTACAAAAGCATAAATAATTTTCCCCATATCTCCCATGGGAGGCATGGTAAACAGCAGGACTGCTGCCAATGCGTAAGGTATTGCCAGACGGAGAATCCAGATCCTGGCTTTTCCGTATTTAGAGTGGGTCCTGTCGATAATGGTTCCCATGAGTACATCGGAAAATCCGTCAAATACCCTGGAGAGCAGCATGATCATACCCACTGCACCTGCTGAGATACCTACCACGTTTGTGTAAAAGTAGATCAGCAGCGTTGTTGTCATTGTATACATCAAAGTCAGAGCCGGATCACCGAAACAATATGCCAGCTTTTCCGACATGGGGACTTTGATGAATTCATTCATATCTTTTCCCTTCTGCTTATAATTCAGCAGTTCGGGAAGTCCTCCCTTTGCCATAATATCACCTTTTTACAGGACAAATCTTACCCATCTGCCCTGCCCCTTCCTTCATTCCGTAATTACTGTTCACAGCCCTGCAAAAACGCAAATCTGCGAACAGTAACATTCTGTAACACGTCCTGCGCTTTTCTCTTGCCGTTTCGCGTTTGGATCTTGTACAGCCAGTCCGTTTTGCTTTTCCCATCTCCTTATGTCCGGGAGGTTGTTTGCATCTTCCAAACAGCTTCCGAAAGGACATATAATTATTTTAGAAATATTTTTGTACAAATGCTTTTGTCACTTCAGCAGCTTTTTTCACGTTCTCTTCATGGGACATCTCATAATATTCAGGACGGAACTCTTCAATTGTGCAGACACCGTCAAAGCCAATCTCCTTTAAAGCCGCTGCGATTCCGGCATGATCTACCACGCCCTCGCCCGGCCACAGACGTTTGTCATCACCGCAGGAGCCAAGGGGCAGGTCTTCACAGTCATTTAAGTGGTAAGCAAAGATTTTTTTGCCGTCCGCTGCTTTTAAATCCTCCAGTTTGGAGCACATTTCATGGAAGTGGAACGTGTCAACTGTGATACCCACATTGTCACGGTCTACCGCTTTCACTACATCGTAAGCAGTGCCAAACTGGTTGATGGAGCAGTTCGGAGCGCCGCAGAACTCCAGGGAAATTCTCATATCAGCGCCAACCTTGTCTGATAAATAGCGGAGCCGTTCCACTGCTTCTGCTTTGATCTCGCTTACGCTCTTGTCTTTTACATCAAAATTCGGGACTGTGATCAGCATTTCCATACCGATGGCTTTGGAAACTTTCAGGATGAAATCCACTTCATCGTCAATTTCCTTCTCACCTGCCTCGTCTCTCTGGTTGAAGTAAATCAAAGTGTTGTAAGCCCATGGTTTCAGATGATGGTTTTTGAACCAGTCAGCCAGTTCCTCCAGGGTATGCTCCTGTAAATAATCTTTTACACAGTCAAAGCGTATTTCGATATAGTCAAATCCGTATTTTTCACACATTTCCATATCAGCCAGAAGGGACTGTCCTTTGCACTCCAATGCAGTTGCCTCATTAAATCCGATTTTCATAATGATATACCATCCTTTCGATTCTTGTTCTATTTGTTATGCCGGACACATTTTGGAGCATCCGGCCTTAAGGTTCCGCTTGATCTTCTTATTTGTAGAATTCCGGTTTTTCTACTGCTGCGTTGATCTGTTCCACAGCGCCGGTTTCCTGTGCCTTTACAAGCGCATCTGCTGTGATGGCTGCCAGATATCCGTCCCATACGGTAGGCCCGTTGATCGCGCCCTCTGCTGCTGCGTCTACCCAGTCCTGCACCTCTGTATCGTAAGCATCTTTGAATCTCACGAAGCAGTCCGTATCAATGGTTGTGGAAACTGCTGCATTTTTGCGGATGCTTGGGTAGATGGGGGATGGCATCTTGATAGCGCCGTCCTCACATACCACTTCGCAGTTGATGTCATAACCGAATTTGCAGTTTACGAATACTTCCACATCAATGCAAACACCTTTTTTGGTGCGGAGCAACATGATCTGCGGGTCTTTTAACTCAGAGTGAGAGTATTTTGTAACCTTAGGCATAATAACCTGTGCGGACTCATACTCATCATCCACTAACCAGTGAAGCACATCGATCTCATGGATTGCTGTATCATGTACTGCCATTGGAGTTGTATAGTTCGTTCCTACTTCCGGATTTCTGTGTGTGCAGTGAAGAATCAGCGGTTCGCCGTATTCACCGGATGTGAGGGCTTCTTTTACCTGCATGTAGCCTTTGTCGTATCTTCTCATAAAACCAAGCTGGATCAGATGTTTGCCTGACGCCACCTCAGCTTCGACTACCTTCAGGCAGTCCTCAGCAGTTGTGCAGAGCGGTTTTTCACAGAAGATCCTCTTTCCCGCCTTGATGGCTGTGAGAAGAGATTCCACATGTGCAAATCCCGGAGATACAATGAATACCGCGTCCACATCCGGGTCATTGATCAGTTCGTTTGCATCTGTGTATACTTTGGCTCCGCAGATTGCCGCCGCCTGCTTTGCACTCTCCTCAAATACATCGGATACCGCTGTAACCTCAGCTCCCTGAATTTTGTTTGTCAGTCTTTTGATGTGGTCCTTACCCATTCCGCCGCATCCGATAACTCCTACTCTTAACATAATACATGTCCTCCAATTCTCTTTTTCATTGATTCGCTGTTATTTGTTTTTTGCTTTTGTTCTTTCTTGATGATGCAATCATACCATAGCGTTCACGTGAACGCAATAGTTTTATTGTACAAGATTCACAGTCTATTTTTATTAAATTTTGCCAATTGATAAAAAAGAGACAATGTTTTTGTGCATGTTATCTATTTTCTCCACTTGCTCGCTGTATTGGCAGCCTCTATTTTGTGCATTTTTACTTTATTATTATGAAATGATATTTTTATTCCCTTTTACCATAGGGCTGATATATGTTATTTTTTTGCCTATTCATGGTATATGATGATAATATTTTGAGTATATTCTTGATTTTCAATGTGTGTGCACGTATGTTTTTCTATTTTATATGAAGCACGCGTTATGTAAACCATCCTGTATTCGGCAGCAGTCCTATTTTAAAAATAGCTGTGCCTCTAGTTCTGAAATAGTTCCGCAGTCCTGCGCATTTACTGCATAAGATACAGAACCGTAATGAAGCGTTTGTTTAATTTGTTTGTTTCGTTTATTGGGATTTCGGCAGAATCGCCTTTGATTTTTTCTTTACAGATCCCGATTTCTTTGTTTGTATCAACAAACGGCCGCATATCAGGCGGCCGTCCGTCACAGATTGTATCTGTTTTTAATGACAATTTCCGCATACCGGTAAACAGACTCCGGTTTCTCGCCATCAAAGAGCAGGTGGAACAACATCATTACCGGTTCATATCCCTGCATATAGGAATCCTGTCCTATAAGGAAGTTTATGGCTCCCCGTTCCACCCACTTTTTATTCTCATCCAGGAAATCGTTGCCTATGACTTTGATTTCCCGCTCTTTGCCTTGTTTCACCAGTGCTTCGCAGACGCCTTTTACCGCAGTACCGGTCACATATATGCCTTTCAGCTCCGGATACTGCTCCAGAAGCTCCTCCACGATCTTTGCCGCTACCCACTCGTCATCATAAGAATATTTTGTACCTACCAGCTGGATGTCCGGAAAGCTTTCCAGTATCTCGGATTGAAAACCCCGGATCCTGTTGTTCAGCGCAGGGTTGGAAATATGGCCGGAGATAACCGCCACCTCCCCCTCTCCCCCTGTGATCTCTCCCATGAGCCCGGCTGCGGTCTTTCCGCTCTGGATGGTGTTCTGGCCTACAAAGCAGATTCTCTTTGTATCTTCTATATCTGAGTTGAAGGTGATGATCGGGATGCTGTACTCCTCGGAAAACTGGTTGATCATTTTTTTTAGCATGGTGTCTTCGGAGGGAGACAGGGCTATGCCTGAATATTCCTGTTCTTTTAAATCCTGCATGATTTCCATTACACGGCCTGCATCCACACCGTCTACCCGGAATATCTCCACGGTACCGCCCAGACTTTCCACCTCCTGCTTGGCAGCTTTCATCCCCTCATAGACTTGTACCATGAACGGGGTCTGGGCTGACTGCATGATGATCCCAATCTTCAGATTTCTTTTGGCCAGGACAAGGGCTCTTCCTGCAAGGCTGGGCTGATATCCCATTTCTTTTGCTATCTGCTTTATTTTCTCTGCCACTTCGGGACGGACTCTTCCTCTGTCTTTCAGCGCCCGGTCTACGGTTCCCCTGGATACTCCGGCAGCCTCTGCAATTTGCTGTAGTGTTACTGGCATAATATTCCTCCTGCCTTTAAATGTACTCGTGCACGCATTTTTGTTTTATTATATTCCTTTTAGGTGGGTTATGCAAGTATAAAAATGAGGGGGACAAAAACGAGCGGAATGAGGCGGGGAACAAGCAGATGCAGCGGATGACTGGGATCTTTTACGTTTTTTCATCTCTTATTATTCTGATAAGCCAGACTGCTTCTGCCATGAGCAGAAGGGCCAGCATATATTGCATTTGCGGCCATGTGCTGATAATGCCGGAACATAGGAGCATAATTACGGGGACAACGTATTTTCTGGGGTGGTGGTACAGGTCGCTTTCGATTTTCCATTTTGTGATGGGAAATCTCCACTCTAAGACAACAAGGAGCAGGGCACTTTGCAGGATGAAGAGGAGCGCGGTAATGGCTTGTGTCCACCCCACTTCCGGGTATTGGATGACGCAGGAAAGGAAAAATACGGATTCGGGGATAAGCAGGCTGCACACGGTAAATGCACCGTAAGGAACGGCAAACTGTCTGATCTGCCCGGGAAACATGTGGATCCCGCGGCAAAGTTTCCTGTCAGAGGATAATAGGATTGAGACCGGTGTATTCAGGGTGAGCAGGGCAAATCCCATGGGCATCAGACTCACGCCTCCCATTTTGGGAATGAGGAAGGAAAACATTAGGGCAAGACCGCATAGTGCCAGAGTGTTCACTGTATAATTGCCGTGCGATGCCATGTATCGGAATAAATATCGGAAGACTTTTCCTTTTTCTATGGTGCCTGTTTTGCTTTTTTGTATTTTGTACGTTTTCGCAGGGGAATAGCAAAAGCTGCAGGGATCGAATCTTCCGAGAAGGAGTGTCAGGACTCCGAGGCTTATAAGTGATGACAAAGCCATTGTGTATTTTTCTGTGACCAGGGTAAGGGATAATTCTGTGACAGCCAGTGTGACGGACGCAATATAGCAGATTTCTGTTTTTCTGCGAAACAGAAAGTAGATGACCGCCGCGCAAAGGCAGGCATTGGATGCACAGACAAGGCCATTTATGATCTTCCGTGGTTCAAATCCGGATGCCGCTGTCAATCCTGTAAGGAGAAGAGATGTTTTAGTAATAACCGTATAAACGGCAAGAGCTGCTGTACAGGACCGTATCACAGAACTGCCCGGAATGGGGAGGAGCAGGATGCCCCGTAAGTCCACGGTATTTTCCTCTGATGACAGAGCTTTCCACATAGCTCCTGCTGTAAATGTGAAGAGTATCAGGTAGAAAATTTTTTCCCTAATCGGAACACTGCCGTAGAAGGCATAGGCGGCGGCAGCTATTATTCCACAGTTTATAAAGGATTTGCCCACACGCTTCCACTGCGTTCCAAGTAGTTTTCTCAAAAATACCACAAAGGTCTCACACATGGCAAAGCACCTCCCTTATGTCTCCCTTTTCTTTCCATGTCTCGTCGCAAAGCTCCTCTATGCTGCCGTTTTTCAGCAGCAGGATCCTGTCCGCTGTGAGGGATACGCTTTCCAGGACATGGGAGGAAAAGAAAAGGGTTCCGTATTGCTTATATTCCTTCATCTGACTGTATAGAAATTCTGTACTCTGAAAATCAAGACCATTTACAGGTTCATCCAAAAAAAGCAGGGCCGGGCGCAGTGCAAATGCGGTGATAAGGTATACTTTTTTCTTATTTCCGGTGGACAGTTCTTTGATCAGAACATTTTCATACTGCTCAAAAGAAAATCCCCGGATCAGTTTCTCTATATCAGGTACCTGCTTTTTATAGGTCCGAAATACATAGGCAAGGTATTCCCGGAACGTGAAGTATCCGAAAGGCGAATCCCCGTCGAAAACAGCATATCTCAGGAACATAAACGCAGGTTCTCTAAACCTTATCTCCCGGCCGTTCCACTTGACACTCTCTGCCTGAAATCCGTCATGCAGACCGCAAAGGCAGTTCAGCAGCGTGGTCTTTCCCGCTCCGTTCAGTCCAATCATACCTACTGCTTCATGCCCCTGCAGATGAAAGGTAACTTCCTGCAAAACGGGTTTTTCCTGTGTATACCAGGCTGTGAGGTTTTTTACGGAAAATTCTGCTTTCATTTCTCCTCCCCGTTCTTTCTTATTCTCATTGCGGAAAGAAGAAAGAGAATTCCCAGTACCGTGTATAATGCACACAGCCCAATATCAGCCGAAAAAAGACTCACCCCTGCCGCCAGCAGCCAGATCACACCAAATACCAAACGAAAATAAAAATGACGCATATATGATTCCTCCTTTTCGTTACTTTGTTCCTTTCTTTCATGTTATCTTAGCATAGAAGGATCCGTTGTACGTCTGTGGGCGTAAATGGAAGGATTTTGTCCGCAAACGGAAGCTGCATCCGGTACTCCATCCGGCGGAGTACCTGTTGTGACTGCCGCTTTTACGCTGTGGCTGCCAGTCGGCCAGTGCTGTATTCATGCAGAAATGAGTTACAGATTTTAATTGCTGCTGTATTCTTTTGCCTTTTCCTCGTAGCACATGGCTGCAGTAGCTGTAAATACAGAATCCTCCCAGCAGGTCTGCAGCGTACCGTTATATTTTTCTGCCGCAGCGGCAGCACTTTTTAGTCCCCATCCATGAAGATTATCGTCCTTCTTTGTGGTCTTCAGTTCTCCGTTTTTTCGCATGGGGGGATTTTCACAGGTATTCTGAACCTTGATGATCAGCATATAATTGATGCGGCGTATGGTCAGCCGGATCACGGGTTTTCGGCTATTTTTTATCCCGCCGGCTGCCTCCAGGGCATTGTCCAGGAGATTTCCCAGGACAGCACATAAATCAGCACTGCGAATGCCTGTCTGCCGGGGAAATTCAATGTTGGCCTCCACTTGTATCTGCTTTTCTTTTGCTGCCATGAGCTTGCTGTTTATAAGAAAGTCCATGGTTTCGTCCCCGGTCCAGATTGTCTTGGCTATTTTTTTCACAGGACCCCGTATATCCTCCAGATAAGCAGAAGCCTCCCCTGTCTTTCCCTCCTCCAAAAGCTGTCCCAGAATCGTCATATGGTTGTGAAAGTCATGGAAAAGCTTTGCATTCCCTGCGTATACTTCATTCAGCCGCCTGTAATCCCGCTCCAGAAGCTCCTTCTGCATGGACTTTAATTCCACCAGTTCTTTCTCTTTCTCATACTGCCTCTGGGTATAATACACCAGCATCCCTGTCAGGAGAACCAACGCAAGTATCAGGGGAGTAAAGAACTCATCTTCCCCTATGGGAAGAACCTGCTGCTGGGAAAGGGACACTGCCAGTAGCAGCCCGGCCACTGCGGTCCGGGACAGGATCCTGCGCACCGCCTGCTCCTCCTCCCTCCTTTTATAGAGAAAACATGTCAGAACCCCTATAAAAAGGCATAAGATCCAATCTGCCGCCAGTTTTCCGCCTGTCCCTCTGCCGGGGATCGTTTCCGCGTGCAGCACAATACCAACGACACAGCAAAGGATGAATTCCCACAAACAAACTGCCATTGCATATTCCACAGCCAGAAAAAGGGCCATTTTATTTCTGATCTTATAAAGCCGTACTCCTGCAAAAGAAACCAGAACGACCTGCAATACCAAAACCGGGTAATCCGGCATGTGAAAAGCAAAATGAAAAAGCCCTGACAAGACCGCCAGGGAAACCGCTGTGACCAATGCCGCAGTACGAAATTCCTCTTTTTTATATCCCGCCCAGGTTTGGATCAAAAATAAACACAGAAAAATAATGATGCCGTCCGTTATGGTGCCGGAAACAGCAAATATCCATCCTGTCATATATGTGCCCCCCAATACGCTGTGATCTGTTCCCGCACTTCCTGCACGTGGGAACGGCTGACCGGCAGCTCCTCCTGGTTTTTCAAGACAAGGGATTGCTTTTTAAACTGCATGATATGGACCATATTCGCAATGCATCCTCTGTCTGTAAAAATAAATTCTTCTGCTGCAAGTTCATCATATACCTGCTGCAGGCTTTTCCTGACTTTTGAGATTCCCCTGGAAGTATGGAATACGGAATTTTTACCGTCTTTCATAATGTAATAAATCTCATGGTACGGTATCTTTTCCATAGAACTTCCGTTTTTAATGGTATAAAATTCGCCCTCCTCAATCAAAAGCAGCCTGACAGCGTCCGTGATGGCTGCTGTCAGGCGTTTTTCTATATCATTCTTAGGCACATAGCGGAAAATGGACAGCTCATACGCGTCGATGGCGTATTCCAGATGAGATGTGATAAAAATGATCTTTACATCCGGGAGAAAAGGCTTTATTTTTTCCGCTAACTCCATACCGTCCGTTTCCGGCATCTCAATATCTAAAAGGATCAAATCATAATGGAATCCATCTTCCGTAATATCGCAGAGCAGGTTTTGACTGCGCGTATAACACGTAACCTCCCCGGCGGCACTACACGCTTCCAGACATTGTCTGGTATATGTTTCACTGAGAGAAACCGATGATTCCTCATCATCGCATACCGCTATTTTCAGCACATGCATCCCCCGCTTCCTCTGTTTTTCTTTGTAGCTGTGATGGTACCGGACCGTCACGTTTCTTTTATTATAGAGGATAGCGAAAACTTGTGCAACGGCATATTTCTCACTGCTGTTTATCTGGATATATCCAGAACACCTTCCGCGTTTTTCATGGATACCTTATATAAAATAAACTGGTAGATGCCGATCACTGCAATGACCATTACCATCACCCCTGTGATTCCCCATTCACCCGCTGTCATGATACCATCATTCTGCCACATGATCAGAATCTCATATATAAACATCAGAAGGCATCCCATTACGGTAGGCAGGACAAAACATTTTCCTATCTGGCTTTTCAAAAGTCTGCGAAGATATTTTTTATTTGCTCCCAGTTTTTCCAAATCCTTAAAAATCTGGCTGTTTTTCAGTGCCACATTCTGACTTCTTGTATATAGGATAATGCTCTCGGAAGCCAGGCAGATAACGGCAATGTATACAAACAGCAGTAAAAAGATGGCACGCCTCATAGCCGCATTTTCCCTCTCAAGGGGCAGGACTATAGGTCGGTACAGCCAGTCAGGTTCCAGGGCCGGTCTTTTCCCGTCATAGATTCCCTGCATATTATATCCATAATCTTCTCCAAGAACTTTTGCCTGATATCCATTATAGGCAGCAATATAATTCATGCTTTCCGATGCTCTGCTGCAAAATTGTTCATACAGCTCTTCACAAAATGCATAGGACTGGTCACTGTCCTCAATATCAAACAACACCTGACGCATTATTTTGTCATCCCTTACGCCGGCTTTCAGTTTTTCATAATCTGCATCATTGATAATATACCTGGCCTCGGAGTCGAATCCCACACCTCTCACCAGGGAATGATATGTCTCCAGTCCGTCAAATTCCATAGGAATATAATCCTCTTCATTCTGCAGATACAGCCTGGTCATATCCCCAAATTTATTATAAATATTTTCCCTGGCTGTTCCCATTTGTATTTCTTTGTAATGGCCCTCTGCAATCTCTGTTTTTATTCCGGTAACAGCCTCAAACTGGGCAGCACTGATGCATTCATAGTAAAAATATTTTTCTTTATATTCCTCAATAAGGTTATTGTTCTCATCCATATCCTCACGGCTTACACCGTCCCCCAGCACCTGGATAAACTCTGTCTCCCGGTAATCCTTGACAGAAATCTGATATTTGTCTGCCATGGAGAGCACATCCTCCTCGGACAATTCATCCACATCAACGGGATAACGGTAAGATATATCATCCTCAGCGTCTTCAAAACCATTGCCTCCCTGAAGCGGCAGATAAAAGATACCGAGAAGTACACCCATGAGCAGCAATGATATGACAAGCATATTTCTGACAACAGAGCCTCCCTGGAATTTGAGCATACCGTAAGATATCATATTGTCATAATATTTCTGGGGATTTTTCCCCTTTCTGTGTGAGGCAATGGAGTAAACTAAAATACGGTAAAGTCCGACTGCTGCAAGGATATAGAACAGATTCGTCCACCCTCCCAGCCAGTGGCCGCTCACTTTGACGGTTATGATCGGCAGAAAATATCCTATTATCACGCCCACCAGAATCATCACAATACCGGATATCAGATAGAAAAATGACACACTCTTTTTCAGCGGTTCCTGCTTGCGCTGTTCATTGATAATGTCCATAACATTACTTCTCTTCATAAACCGCACACACATGAACGCAATGCAGAGTATCAATATGAGGCTGTAGATCATGCCGCCTGCAACTCCCATAACAGAAATAGAAAAATGGTTATTATTTCCGCTGCTTGCCACCTTTTCAAACAGGATGCCTACGATTGCCGCAAGTAAGATACCAAGCAGAACCCCTGCTGCGGAACACAATGCCATCATCTTGCCGATTTCCGTAAATAATGCCCTGGCAAGTTTACTTTTTCCCGCTCCCAGCGCAAGGAAAATACCGGTTTCCCTGCTCTTGTATCTTAAAAACAGACTTGCCGCATAGATACTGAACATAATACATCCCACTGCCGCAAGAACGAAGATCATATCCGCTACTTTTCTGGAATCTCCTCCGTTCGGCAGTGTCTTCTGCACCAGATCACTTCCGTACATGACAAGGTATGAGGTGATCAAAAGAATCGAAAGTGTCATGCAGAACTGGAACTGCAAATATTCTTTTTTATTATTTTTCCTTAATTTTGCAAATAATCCACTGAGCTTCATTCTATTCACCACCGTTCATTTTTCTCAAAACATCCAAAAGTTCTTCCATAAATGCCCTGTGATCGCCATTGCTGGTAAGTTCTGTATACACGGTTCCGTCTTTCATCACAATAACGCGGTCGCAGAAACTGGCAGAAAAACTGTCATGGGTTACCATAAATGTGGTTGCCCGTAATTCTTTCTGTGCCTCTAAGAATGCTCCGATGACCGCCTCGCTGGAACGGCTGTCCAGGTTGCCTGTAGGCTCATCTGCAAGGATCAAAAGCGGGTTGTTCATCAAGGCCCTTGCCACTGCGGTGCGCTGTTTTTGTCCGCCGGATATCTCAGCCGGGAATTTTTTCGCAATATCCGCAATGTCAAACATCTTCAGGAGTTTCTGGGCTTTTGTCTCCATCTGCCTGTATGGTTCCTGGTGGATCACTTTTGGAACACATACATTTTCAAAAACACTCAAACCGTCCAATAGCATGAAGTCCTGAAAAACAAAACCGAGTTTTTCATTTCTTATTTTTGCGATCTGTTCTTCTTTCATGTTAGAGATATTGACTCCATCCAGCAGGATTTCGCCCTTATCATGAGGAATGAAACAGGAAATGCAGTTCAAAAGTGTGGTTTTACCGGAACCGGATGGCCCCATAACTGCCACGAACTCGCCCTCCTCAATGGAAAATGAAACATCCTTCAATACCTCGTATGTGGTGTTTCCTGTTTTATAGCTCTTGTATAAATGATTTACCTGTAACATAAGTGATCCTCCCTGTTTTATATATATTGTGCTTTTTTGTTCTGCACTTGTTGTTCTTATGCATTTATTCTATCGAAAAAAGGGAGGAGATCACAGATGTACGAATGACAAGTTTGACCCGTTTTTTGTAAAGTTTTGCATGAAGGTTTTTCCGCAAAAATTAATCGGGGAATGCAACATGCATTCCCCGGTCTGACTCTAACCTTATCTTTTATCCATATCCTTTTCCAAACCTATATCAATAACAGTATATAAGACTGGGTTTCTACACCCTATCATTCAGTTCTGCCCCATCTGATCTTTCCTGATCCACATTTCATACCCCTGGCGTCTCGCAGAATCGTAAACCGGTCTCATATTCTTTTCCAATATATGAAAGAATTCTTCCTTTGAATTCCCTTTGCGGTATAATTCCCGATTTGCCCAGATAGAATGCAGATTATCCCGGTAACAGGCTTCATATAATTTATGGATTCCATCCATTCTATGTATTAATCCATACATAGCGTATTGATTACCGGCAAACCTCTCAAAGAACGGTTCCCAGCAGGGAAGCTTATTGCTCTTTTCAGAATTCAGTGAGGAGTCCATTGGCATCAGATTCCACAACTCATCATTCATGACAAAGGACCAGGGAATGAAATGATCCACATCATAGGAGTCCTCCTGGATCGGCTGGTTTCCAAACACATCCACCACAGGATGCATTTCCAGAATGCTCCCCCACAGCTTTCTTACATGAGCCAGTTTCCGCATTTTTTCATCCAAGGGAGCCAATTTATATACTAGACTGGGGACTTCCGGATTATTGTTTTGAAGCCATTTTACTTTCTCCATTTGAACCCATCCCAGAATAGACACCGTGTTATCCTGAATCATCTGAATCCATCCGTCATTAAAGTAAATGGTTCTCTTCAGCCCATTCTCATCACCAAATGTATATGGCAGCAAAACGGTTGTTTCATTGAGAAGATTAAAATAGGCCCTCATCCTTCCCGCACTCCCATCCAGGCTGACCTGCTCCTCCCCTGTATTGGCAAATCCCGAGAGTGCCTTTACAGGAACATTTTTTGTCAGTTCCATCTTCCTGTTATGCAATTCTCTGTCTTTATCAAATTCAGCTATTTTATTCTTTATCTCAATTTTTGATGCATGGCTGGGAAGCGCTGTCAATTCATGTAATCTGATCACAGCTTTTTCCAGGTTGTCTTTGATCACCCCTTCACCATTGATCCCGCTTAGATGTACGTGAAATTCCAAAACGGAATACCAGGCGTTTGCGATCATTTCATTGATAAGCTCATCATAGGAGGCCTTGTCTCTGCCCTCGGAAATCAGATGTACGATAGCTTCCAGCCAATAGAATTTATAACAGTAAGAAGGATCTTTCATCATTCTGAAAAAACCTTCAATGTACAATGTATTATAATATTTCTTATCAATATAAAGTTCTGCCAAACTTTTGCCTCCTAATCCCCAATAATCCCGGCCACTGCCATCCAGCCCATCAGGCTCCGCTTACTAAACCCACATATCCGAAATCTGTAGTTTCTTATGTCCATATATTTGATTCCCATAATAAATGATCACTTTTTCTCTTCCCTGATATAATCACCAACATTTTCCGCGGTCACCTTAGAATACGGCAGATAAACATATTTATCCTTCTCGAATTTTATTTTATCCATGCCCTCCCCGGTAACAAGCGCCACTGCCAGCTCTGCCATGGCCTCTGCCTGTCCCTCTTTATCATTATAAACAGTGCCTGCCATCTCCGAATCCAGGACGGCTTTGAGTCCCACATCTGTGCCGTCAATACCGAAAAATACAGGCAGGGCAGATTCCGTATAATTTAACTTCTTATAGGCATCTATGGCGCCAAGAGCCATATCATCGTTGTTGGCCAGCACAAGTTCAATCTTATTCTGATACTGGCTGATCAGCAGCAGCATTCGGTTCTGGGCCTGTGCCCGGTTCCAGTTTGCGATCCCGTAGCTGAGTTTTTCCAGTTCAATGCCATTGTTTTTCAAGGTTTCCACAGCATTCTCCGTGCGGATGATGGCATCTTGATGGCCCGGTTCTCCTTCCAGCACCACATATTGGATCTTTCCATCTTTATTTCGGTCTATCTGACTGCCCTCTGCCTGTATGGCGTCTACCGCCAGTTCCCCCTGCATCACGCCTGACTGTTTCGCTTCTGCTCCAACATAATAAAGCCCGTCCCACTGCATCAGGTCCTCTGCCACCGGCTCTCTGTTAAAGAATATAATAGGCACGTCATTATCCCTTGCAAGATCAATGATCTCCGAGGGGTCTGCCCGGTCTACCAGGTTCACACAGAGCACATTGCAGCCCGCGTCGATCAGCTCCTTTACCTGGTCATTCTGGGTCCGCTGGGAACCTCCCGCATCCCGCAGTGTCACAGTGGTCTTAAACTCATCGCTCTCGTATTGATGAAGCTCCTCTTTAAAACAGGCGATCAATTCCCCAAGAAATGTGTCACTCTGGTTATAGCATATAACGCCTGCGTGAACCTTGTCTGACGCAGCCGGCTGCTGTTTTCCGCAGGCACATAAGAACTGCATACTCATGCAGAGAATCATTCCTGCCGCCAATATTTTTTTCGCTTTCATTGTATACCTCTGGTTTTCTTCCTGTTTATCAATATGCCGCAGATGCCCAAAGCAGACGGGCCTGTCTGCTTTTACTGGCTCATGGTAAATAGGACTTCCTGGTTTTCTTTTGAAAACAGTGTATCTCTGCGGATAACCGTATAGGATACGGTTCTGTCCTGCATTTTGTAAAAATATTTTTTAAGCCCCTCTGCCGTCTCTGTCAGACTTTGATATCCCACATTAAATGCATCGGGCACCACAAGACATTCCGCTATGCCTGTATCCAGATAATAAACCGCTTCCGTAGAATTACCGATTCCGTACACTAAGGCTCCATGCAGATTTTTGGCGGCAGAATCCTTCCCGGCGGTTATCAGACTGTTATCATCAAGAGCGACCACAAAATCCACTCTGGGCTGGGTTTCCAAAAAATTTTCTTCTTTCTCCCCAAAAGGGCCGGATACCGACCAGCTAATCTTGACACCGCTGTCTTTCAGCACATCAGTAAATCCTTCTCGGCGGTTGCGCGCAGCTTCCGTATTGTCGGTTTCCTGGAAAATGCCTAATGTTTTCCCATTTAGATTTCCATTGTAGTCCTTCAGCAGTTCTTCTGCCAGAGCTGTGCCCATGGCATAGTTATCCGGTTCTGCAGTGGGGAGCAGGGAAGCCTCCTTATCCTTGGATGCCGTGTATTCTACAAGCATGACCGGAACCTTTTTCTCCATTTTCAATAACATTTTTTCTGCGCCATCCCCCAGAGCAGGCTGTACAATAACCGCGTCTGCCCCGTTTTCGATTTCACGTTCTATCAGGTTTTTCTCCTCCTCAACCGTCAGGGGGCCTCCGGTACTGACAACAAACATCTCCAATTTCAAATCTTCCGCTGCCATTCTGAGTCCATATTTAAACGCAGACCATTGACCGTCATCCGAATTCTGAATGATCACGGAAACCTTATCAAGATCTTTTCCGTTTCTTTCCCGGAGCATGACAAAAGCAAGTACCATAACCATTACAGCTAAAACCGCTTCTATCAGAATAAACAATCTCTTGCTGTTTTTCATCTCTCTTTACCCTGTGTTTTCTTGTCGATCATTTCTTCCCTGCTGAAAATATATCCCTTTTCAAGGATCTTGCTGTTTTCTTCCGTATAGGGAACCGCCGGAATGCAGATGGATACTGTGGTTCCCTCATCCGGCTCACTTTCAATCCTCAGTCCATATTCTTTTCCAAAGAGGATCTGAATACGGTTGTTCACATTCACAAGTCCTACCCCGGAGCCATGTTTATGGACCCGCTTGCTGTCTGTCAGGATGAGACTTACCTCCTCCTTTGACATTCCGATCCCGTTATCTGTCACAGAGAAGATAATATTTTCATCTTCCAGTCTGCCGGCCACTTTTATCTCACCACAGTCATCCATGCTGCTGACCCCATAGGCAATGGCATTTTCAAGTATTGGCTGCAGGATTAGCTTCACGGTACAATACGAATAAATTGATGGGTCCACATCAAACACAATGGAAAATGCGTTCTTATACCGGACTTTCTGTATATTCATATAACTCTGCGCATGCTGCAGTTCATCTTTTACACTGATGACCGTACGGCCCTTTGAAAGACTGATCCGGAAAAGTTTTGCAAGCTGGGATATCATAAATACCGCATCGTCATTCCGTTCGCCTTCCACCATCCATGTAATAGACTCCAGTGCATTGTACAAAAAATGCGGGTTGATCTGGCTCTGCAGTGCGTCAAGTTCACTTTTTCTTCTTTCGTTCTGTTCCAGTACAATTTCCTTCATAAGCGTCTCGATCTGCTCATAGGACCTCTGTATGGAATACCCCAGATGCCTGATTTCCAGAGGGCCGCCCATATAAATCTCCGGCTTCTCTCCTGCTTCGTATTCCATTACGGAATTATTCAGTTTCAGAATGGGTCTGGATATCCTCACAGAAACAACACGATTGATGATCACAAGCATCATGGCCATCAGGAGCATAAGGACCATAATAAAATACCGGATATTGACCATACCGTGCGTAAATGTGGAATAGGGGATCACCCCCACCAGCTTCCATCCGGTATAGCTGATAGTGTTGACAATAACCTTGCGGCGCTCTCCCTGAAATGTCTCATCATAGACGCCATCCTTGTACTTTGCAGCTGCTTTGCTGTTCTCACTGCCGATTCCGTCGCTGATCTGGATCTGCCGCATGTGATAGATGATCTCCCCGTTGCTGTCACACAGATAATAATACTGACCGTTGTTTAAGGTGTTGATCTGTTTCATCATCCGCGAGATATTGGAATAATCCATATCCACAAGCAGAACTCCCAACTGGGAATCCCCGTTATTTGTAAGCTCCACAACACGGCTTAAAGAGATCACCCAGTAATAACGGAAGGTTCCGTCATCAAAGAGATTCTGGATATGAGGCGTGGAAAAATGCATATTCTCCATCTCGCCCATGGCTTGTTTGAACCAGTCCTGCCTGGTGACATCAGGGTCCTCTTTCTGGGACGCAAGGGGTTCTGCTGCCAGCAGGCTCCCGTAATTGTTGTAGATAGCAATACTGCGCAGGTTGTCTCTGTTGGCTTCATACAAAAGATTCATTCCCCTCTGGATATCCATATCCTGATTGGATAAATCATTCTCTTTTATAACATTATAATAGACAGCATCCGATATCTGCCGCATACTGCCCAGATAGTCCTCCAGGTTTTCCCCTGCCTGTTCCATCAGCTTCTGTGTACTCTGTGTGATCTCCTGCCGGGATAAGAGAGAAAACCGGAAATACATCACAATCCCCAAGATCAGCATAATGGAAATAGATATCACGGAAATGGCAAACATAACTGTCGACTGCATTCCGCTGGGCTCCGCCTTCTTCAAACGTCCGAAATACTTATTTTTCACTTTCTGTATGCTCCGTTCTGTATTTTGAAGGTGACACGCCAAACCGCCTTTTAAATACATAACTAAAATAATTCGGATCCGTGTAGCCCACATGCTTTGCTATGATGTAACTTTTCTCATTTGTCTCGATCAGCAGTCGTGATGCACGGTCCATACGATAGTCCGTCAGATAACCGATAAACGAGTTACCGGTCTCTTTTTTAAAAATAGTTGAAAAATAGGAGTTGGAAACGCCCAAAACCTCACAGATATTATCCAATGACAGCTCTTCATCCGAATAATTGCTGCGGACATATTCCATTGCCCTGGATACAAAGGTTTTTGTTGACCTGCTTCGTGCACTGATCAATTTTTCCCGAAAAGAAAGGCTGATATCAATGAGCCATTTCTGCAGTGCATCCGGTCCCAGATCAAGAAGGCTGCTGTACAGTTTCCGCATATCTCCCGAAAAATCTTCCGTGGCAATATCATTATTAGCCGTGAACCTGTATAATGCGCTCACCAGTTCCATAATGTCAATATGATGCTGCTGCAGAGATTTTGCCGGAAAAGATATTTGCTCCAGATACTTCCTGACCGCCTGTTCAATATCCTCCGCCGGATTCAGGCGTATGGTTTTAAACAAGTTCGATAATTCTGTATCACCGGCAGTATCGGATCTGCTCATCTCCTGGGGCGCGATCTCCTTAATATTTATGGCTCTGGAAGCGCCATAGATCACCCTGTATGAAACCGCCTCTCTTGCACCGCTGTACGACCTGGAAAGATCAAGGATATCTCCGCAGACCTGGCCAATCCCCACAGTGACAACCGCACCAATGATCCGGTGGGCATATCTGCAGAATCTGTCACATTCATCCGTCAGTTCTGAGACCTCGTTTTCACTTTTCAGCTGTGCGATCAAAATGGTATTCCCCAGATAAGAAAAGCATTTCGCCTGCCACTTTTCTCCCAGACGTTCCGTTGCCTGGTTATAGACAGACGTGGATAACAGCAGAGGATTCATATCCTTGGGAACCTGACTTGATGATGTATGAATGACAAGACAGCAGAAAAACGGCCCCGGAAAAGAGATCTGGTAATCCGCAAGATATTTTGGGATCTCCTTCTCCTGGATCCTTCCCTCCACCAATGTGGAGTAGAAGTTAGCCTGCAGAAGCGGCAGGGATTCCAGATAACACTTCTGCAAAGTCTCCACATTTCGCTTTTCGCTTATCTCCTGGTCCAGTTTTATCTTAAGCTGGGTGAGTACATTGGTCAGCTCTATAGAATTGACCGGCTTCAGAATGTATTCTTCTACCTCCAGATGAACTGCCTCTTTGGCATACTCAAATTCATCAAAACCTGTAAAGATCAATATCTTGGTTGCGGGAAATTCCGTCTTAATGCGGTTAGACAGCTCCATTCCATCCATATACGGCATTTTGATATCCGTCATGACCACATCCGGCTGAAACTCCTCCACCATCTCAAGAGCCTTCATACCGTTGTTGGCATAACCGATCACCGAAAAACCCAGCCCTTCCCAATTTATTTTTCTCATGATGACCCGGATGACTTCCTCCTCATCATCTACCAAAAGCACTCCGTATGTATTCATTTTTTTATCTCCATGGTGTGAGCCACTTCCTCCTTATTTCAATTGGGTAACTGGTATTTGTCAAATTTATTATAACAAATACACAAATGTATGTAAATGTCACCGTTGCTCAAAATATGTTACTGCTCACAGTTTACGTCACTGTTCACAGTATACTAAAAACGCAGCTCTTTGCACAGTAATGTGCTTCGCGGTGCACAGTTCTGCCCTTTACAGTGGCCTGTGAGACGTAACCAGTCTACTCCAATCACAGATCTGGTACCGGAACTCCCATCCCGGAACAGTGGCCTGTGAGCCGTAACCCAAATACATCAAAAGGGCCAGAACTGCTTCTGACCCTTTTGGAAATCATTCTTTATTATTTTTTCTGAACATATTTCAGACAGTCCAGTGTCACCGCCGCGATGATAATGATACCTTCAAATACAAACTGAAGGTTTGTATCAATACCAAGAATGGTGAGCGAGTATGTAAGTGCCGTAAAGATCATTACACCCACCACTACACCTGAAATCTTACCAATACCACCGGTAAAGGAAACACCGCCCACTACGCAGGCTGCAATGGCATCCATCTCCCAGCCCTGTCCGTAAGCTGCGGAACCGGAGCCAACCATTCTGGCACATTCCAGCCAGGAACCGAATCCGTAAAGAATACCTGCCAGGATAAACGCGCCAACCGTTACACCGAATACGGAAATACCGGAAACTGCTGCTGCTTCCGGGTTGCCTCCCACAGCATACAGGTTTTTGCCAAATGTTGTTTTATTCCAAATGAACCAGACGATTGCAATGGCTGCCACTGCCCAGACGATAATAGTCGGGAAACCGTTTACTTTTGGAATGATCATGTTTGGGATCGTAGGTTCAATGGCACCGAATGACACACCTTTCGTAGCGTATGTGACAAGTCCGAAGATGACCAGCATATTGGCCATAGTGGAGATAAAAGGATGCATTTTAAATCTGGCAGTAAAGAAACCTGCAATGGCCGTAAAAAATGTACATAATACAATACATACTACCAGTGCCAGGATTACCCTAACCCCAATCGGCATACTCGTAAAGTCAAACACATGTCCGAAGACCGCCCCTGTATTAATACCCTGATGCATGATGATCGTTGCAGTTGTCATGCCCATACCAACCATACGTCCAATGGAAAGGTCTGTACCGGTAAGGAGGATCAGGCCGGCAACACCCAGTGCCAGGAACATACGGGGAGATGCCTGCTGAAGAATATTCAGGACATTATTATATGTAAGCAGAGGAACATTTTTCACCACCGGAGTAATGGCACACAGCATAATAAAGATCAGGATGATGGCAATATACAAACCGTTCGCAAGAAGAAATGCCCTGCGGTTGAATGTATATTTATAATTTTCCCACTTCTGTGCCCTGGACTCGATAAAGGTGAATTTTGACATACGAAGCATATCGATCAGATGATATTTATAATTGTATGCCATATGCCTTCTGTCTTTTACCTGCTGCAGATCTTTTTCCAACTGCATTTTTGCGTCAAACAGCCGGTTCTTATAAACATACTTCTCATCTTTTATTTCCTGATGGTCCGTAAGTTTTGACATGATCTCCTGATGCTGTTTTTCCAATTCCGCAATCCTTCTGCGGTGCTTCTCCTGAACGGCTGCTTTTTCCTGCTCACAGCTTTCTTTGACCGGCAGATAATAGTCACTGTCAAAATGCTCTTTGAGGTAAGCCTCCGCATCAGAGATCAATTTTGAAATCTCATCTTTGTGTTTCGCATCAACCGTTTTTGCCTTTTCCAGCTCTGTCCGGATTTTTGCGATCTCGGCTTCCTTCTCTTCTTTTGTAAAATTGCGGTCTCTCTTTACACTGTCAATTTTATTCTGAAGAGAGATAACTTTGTCTATTCCATCCACTCTGAGGCTGTCGATCTTTGTCTGAATCTTACCGACATAATCCTCGATTGGCTGACGCAGCTGTATTTCCTGTTCAGCCGTAAGAATCTTACTGTTTCCTTTCGCCATATCCATCCATCTCCCTCATTATAAGTATTTTGCGCTGAGCCTTAAAAGCTCTTCCTGGTTCGTCTCTTTTGTATTAACAATTCCGGAAAGATGTCCGTTTGACATCACACCAATACGGTTGGTGATCCCCAAAATCTCCGGCATCTCAGATGAGACAACAATAATGGTCTTGCCCTGTTTTGCCATATTGATGATCAGCTCATATATTTCATATTTTGCGCCCACATCAATACCCCTTGTAGGCTCATCCATCATAAAGATCTGGGGACCTCGCTCCAGCCATTTGCCGAAAATAACTTTTTGCTGATTCCCTCCGGAGAGGCTTGAGATCATATCTTCCGGGCCCATACACTTTGTATGCATGATCTTGATCTCATTGGACGTGGCTTTTATCATCTTAGAATCAGAAAGGGCCAGCCCGGACTTATACTGTTCCAGATTTGCAATGGTAGTATTGAACGTAAGATCACCTTTCAGGAAAAGTCCGTTGGCTTTCCGCTCCTCTGTGATCATGGCAAATCCATGTTCCATGGCTTCCTTTGCACTGCCGAAATTCATGAGACGGTTATTAAAATAAACACGTCCCGCCGCCCTGGTGCGGACACCGAAGATGGTTTCCAGAAGTTCCGTACGCCCGGCTCCCACCAATCCGTACAAGCCGAAGATCTCTCCTTCTTTTACGTCAAAAGAAATGTCCTGCAAATGAGGTTCAAACTTTGTTGACAGATGCTGGATAGACAGAATCACATCCTTTGGTGTATTGTCCACCGGCGGAAATCTGTTTTCCAGAGAACGGCCCACCATAGCCGCAATAAGTTCATTCATATCTGTGTCTTCGGAGCGTTTCGTCATAACCAGATTACCATCCCGGAGCACGGATATCTCATCACAGATCTCAAAAATCTCATCCATTTTATGAGAAATGTATATCAGGGAAATCCCCTGCTCCTTCAGCATCCGCATCATCTCGAAGAGTTTATCCACTTCCTGCACGGTCAGGGAGGAGGTGGGTTCATCGAGAACGATCACTTTGGAATTATAGGAAATGGCCTTGGCGATCTCGCACATCTGCCGCTGTGATACAGACATGTGCCGCATGGACTGGGTAAGATTTACCGTCATGCCCAGCTTTCTAAAAAGCTCAGAGGCTTCCTTTTTCATTCTGCCCTCATCAATGACCCCCATAGAATTGGTGGGATAACGGCCAAGGAACAGATTATCGATCACATTTCTTTCCAGACACTGGTTCAATTCCTGGTGAACCATGGCGATTCCGTTTTCAAGAGCATCTTTCGGTCCGGAAAAGCTCACTTCCCTGCCCTCAAGGAAGATATTGCCCTCATCCTTCTGATAGGTACCGAAAAGACACTTCATCATTGTGGACTTACCGGCACCATTCTCACCCATAAGCCCCATGACCGTTCCCCGCTTCACATCCAGGTTGATGTGGTCCAGAACCCTGTTCCGGCCAAAGGACTTGCTCATACCGCGTATGGATAAGACGATATCATCTTTCTTATCTTCCATATATTTTTACTCCTGTATACTAGTATTCAAACAATTAGGGAGAATCTCTTCTCCCTAATAGTCTTATTTCAACGGTAACTGTTTCTTACCTTCACAGTCATTTACTGATTAAGTAAAGAGGTATAAGAAGCTGCGTTGTCTGTCTTAACCATGTTGATCGCAAATGCATCGTACTGGCTCGGATTTCCCAGACGGTTTGTAATGTTGGACTCTGTCTGTCCGTCACCGCCGATGTAATCTACATCCAGGTTGAGAAGATCATCATAGTTCTGAAGAAGCGGCTGATATGTTGAGCTCAGGAAGTTATCGGAAGCATTGTAGATATCCAGCCATACCTTCTTGGTTGCATGTGCGCTTTCGTCAAGCTGGGTTGAAACCGGCTCGTAAACTTTTGTTGAGTCTGTAAAGTCTTTGTAATTGTCAGCAGTAACTGCAACATTCAGTGCGTAGTAGGAACGTTCGTCCTCTTTGTACACATATACGTCCTCACCCAGTACATTGCCGGCTTCGTCGGCGGTACCGATACCTGTATCAATGTCTACCCCGTCTAATGCGTTGCGGAGAACGCGGAGTGTCAGATATGCCTGCACATCAGCGTGCTGGCTGATCGTTCCGCCGTAGCCTTCTGCGATGGCAGCAACTGCGTCGTTGTTTGCGTCATAACCAAAGGTAGGTACTGTGTTGTCTTTTGACCATGCATTGAACATGGACATGCCCATACCGTCATTATTGGAAACAACCACATCAATTTCTTCGCCGAAAGAAGATGCCCATGTGCCAATGGCGTTGCCTGCTGTCGCAGCATCCCATGTAGCGCCTGCGGAGTTCTTCATCTCCTGGGAAGCCAGCTCACGGATGGTATAGGTCTTTCCGCCTGCTTCGATGGAACCGTCCTGTACGGCTGACGCTGAACCGTCTGAGTTTGTCCCTACCGGTTCACTGTTGATGTCGCCGTCTTTTTCAACGCCGGTGCCAAGGGCTTTACGAACACCTCTTGTACGCGCGATGGAGTCATTATGTCCGATATCACCGATCGCCAGAACATAGCCGATGACACCGTCACCGTTGCGGTCGATCTTGTCAATGTTATTCTCTATATACTCTTTTACCATCTGGCCCTGAAGCTCAGCACCCTGGTTTGCGTCAAATCCCACATAATATGTATCGTCATTATAAGTCAGAGCTGCCATATCAAGTGCCCCGGTTGAACTGTTGGATGGCTGACGGTTAAACCACACTAATGGTTTATCCTTATTTGCCACGTCTGACGCTTCGGCTGCCGGTTCCTTTTTATCTTCCTGTTTTGTTGTGTCTGTGCTGCTCGGTTCCGCATTATCAGAACCACATGCGGTAGCTGAAAGTCCAAACAATACTGCCATAGTGAGTAAAACAATTTTTTTCTTCATAGCTGTTTTCTCCTTTTCCTTTAACACTCTCTTTTTCGTGTTCTTTGTTGATATTGACAGTATATCTGATATTTAATGAATAAAACATAGAATATTTTTTTATATGCATTGAAATTTTTAAGGTTGGGTTCGTTATATATGACAATATTCGACATGCATTCTTTATAATATGGGCAGGGAATTTGCTTTGAATAAATACCTACCGGATAGCTGCAAGGGAAAATGGGGTCTGGCAAGTTTTGGGACAGATATGGATAATATGACGAATCGGCTTTTGCAACTATAGATTTGCATATATGCAATATTAAGTTGCTTAAAACAGGTGTTAATTATGTTGCCGCATAAAACAACCTATGGTATACTAAACAGGTGATCACTCAAGGAACAGCGGATGCAATTTCTTACACCCTCTAGTTTTTACGAAGGAGGGTGATGCCAATGAATACACTTGAAGTATTAACATTACTGCTTGTGATTTTTGCGGCCCTGACTTACATAGATCAGCATAACGACAAAAAGAAATAGCATCCCGCCCTGAGAAAGTTGGATGCTATTTCTAATAGATTATATTCCACCGAGGGTATCAGATCTTACATCTGATTGCCTTTCTTGAGTTGATTATACACCGGGGGATGCGAGAAATCAAGTCCCCCCCTTAAATTTTATACTATATCATTAACATTTTGGCAAAACCGAAAGGATCACTGACTTATGCTGAATCTGGTAATTTGTGATGATGAGAGAGCACTGCGCAATGATTTAAGAAAGGTTCTGGAGACAGAATTGGATCTGTGCGGAGAGACGTTTAAAATTGCGGAATTTGACTGCGGTGAAGGGCTGGTCCGGGCGCTGAATGATTCTGCTTTTGATATAATATTCCTGGATATTGAGATGAAGGATTTGGACGGCGTGGCAACTGCCCGGGAGATAAGGAAAAGGACTTCTGCGCCGGAGATCATTTTCGTCACCTCTTATCCTGACTTTGTGTTCCAGGGGTATGAGGTGCAGGCTCTTAACTATATATTGAAGCCGTATCAGAGGGAAAAGATCGTCTCTGTGCTGCACACTGCCCTGGAACGGTTAGGTAAAGATACGGAAAAGTATTATCTTGTGGAGTCTAAAGGCCAGAGACTGCGCCTTCCGCTTAATCAGACCCTATATTTTTCCAGTGATAAGCGGTCTGTAAATGCCGTAACCCCGGAAGACCAGTATACATTCTATGGAAAACTTTCTGATCTGGAGACAGAGCTTCCCGATCATTTTGTGAGAATACATAACCGTTATCTTGTAAATCTGAAATACGTGCAGTCCTTACAGGGAAATTCTGTGCTGATCGGGGAGGAAGAACTGCCTGTCAGCCGTTCCTGCAAACAGGAACTGGCGATCGCATTTGCAAAATATATGCTGGATTGATAAGCAACTATGGCGCTACGGATGTACAAACCTGAGTCGGGGACGAACATAGCGGGATATACCCTGTACCGGATATATCCCACTAAAATTTTCATCCTTAGACTTATTCCATAAGCGATCACGCAGCAATTCATCCCATGCAAATTTACTGCCCTCTGTTTAAGGATACATACTCTTTATAATCATCAAATATAAGATATTGAGGTGCTTCATCTTCCACAATATTGGGAATCCTCTCCTTGGCTTCATAGAAGCGGTTATCCGTCATATCATCATTTGTGGTGGAGACTTCAAACAGCATTACTTTCCCCGTTCCCTTCTCTCCCTCCCAGCGGTGATACTGCCCGGGAAGCAGCGTTATACTCTGCCCCGGTTCAAGGGTCACTTTCCCTCCTGCCGGGATTTTTCTTTTTTGTCCATCAATTGTCACGGTCACATCCGTATGGGCAAAACCCTCGTTCTCATCCGCGTTGTATAGCTGGACGATAAGATTTCCGCCTCCTCTGTTAATAATATCCTCCATCTTACTCCAATGAAAGTGATAAGGCAGTTCTTGTCCGTCATCTACCAACAGCAGCTTCTCCGCATATGGTTTGGGATAAGTCTCTTTATCATGAAAATTCCCATTGCGGAATGTAAAGATCAACAGACCGCATTTTCTGAAATCCCCGCTCCCAAAATCCGTGACATCCCAGCCCAGCATATTGTCTACCAGTTCCTTCTCCTGCTCCCCCACTTTTTTCCAATCCTCTACACTCCATTTTGCAAAAGGCGGGAATTTTATTCCTTTATCCTCAGCAAAATCAATCGCTTCACAGATAATTTTATTTAATTCTGAACGTTTCATGTAAACCCCTCCACTCTTTCTTCCGTTAACTGCTTCACTCTCTGGTTACTGTACACTCCGTGTCCAGTAACACGCTTCGCGATGCACAGATATGGAGCATTCTGCCCCATATCGCGCTGGCTACCTCGGGATTTTCATGCTTTCGGCATGAAAACGCCTCCCGGTACAGTGGCCTGTGTACAGTAACACTCTCTGCACTCTATAACTGTATAAATCCCTGCATTACGAACCACGATCTCTCCGTCTTTTATCTCAGCCTCCGCACGGTTGTTCTCCGGAAATTCTGCTATTCTCAGCTCATCACAGGGGTAATTCAGCTTTACTCTCACTTCTGGCAGGGTGTCAATTTTATGTGTTTCTTCATTATAATTATAATTCACAATGTGAAGCACTTTCCCATTATCCTTTTGATGCACAGCAACACCGTATTTCCCATCTGACTGCACTTCGATCACCATGGTCTGCATATGCAGCATGTCGATCAGGGCATCTTCTTCCTGGGTCTGATACATCTTATCCGGTTTAAGCCCCTGGGGAATCCTTCCGAATGTAAATACCTCCACACCCGTTTTCTGACAACTTTTCAATATTTCAACTGTACTTTCCTGCATGTTAAATGCGTCGGGAATAATAACTTGTTTATATCCTGAAATTTTTTCAACGGTCAAAGGTTCATCCGGACTTTCATAAATTACGTTATAAACAATGTCCTTATCACTCATATGCTGGATCAGCCGGAAGAAATCATCAAAATCCCCGTCACAGGAAAAAGCCCCCTGTCTTCCCAGCTCTTCCACTCCCTCTAAGCTGATCTCCTCAACCTGATTATAAGTAGCCGTTGCATTTAGGGATGGCTCTGTCCAAAGATTTTCGTATGCAGAAGGCAGATCATAGATCACCGCAATATCTGCTGCCGGATTTTTCGGAAAAAGGCTGCTGTTGTTATCCAGCCATGCCCCCAGTTTTTTGAGCACCCTCAGGTCCGGCCAGAAAGCATCTTTTACCTGATTCTGCAGCCATGAGCCGTACGGAAATGCAATATGAAATCCATGGGCTATGGGTTCTAATAAGAACAGGATCAGTCTGTCGTGAATACCATTTTTTATATCCTCCAGCATATCTCTTACATACTGATTGGGATCTTCTACAAAACAACACTCTTTTCCGTTCAGCCAGCCAAATGCATATTTATACCATGCGTCCTGTCTTAATTTAATATCTGTTTTTTCTCCTGCCAGCAGATCGAGATATTTTTTAGATTTCCAGGAGATTGGGAAACATTGAAAAAGATTAGCTGTTACCGGGAACTCCTCGTTTCTCACCTCTTTTGCATATTGTTTTGCGTGCTGTGAAATCTCTTTGACCACTACTGAAATATACTCTATCTGCATTTCAACAAAATCTCTGAATAAGGGAATTTCCCACCTCTTATTTCCATTAAAGGGAAGCAATTTTTCATCGGTATACCCTTTTTTCAGTAAATATTTCCGATAATGAAAGCTTTCTATGTCCCCTGCGTCATCGGGCAGCCTGATCTGCATCTTTTTTATGTACGCATTAAATTTATCCATACATTCATCGCAAAAACACCCTGCGTTATTAAGCACATGTTTTTGTGTATCATACTCGTCAATATGCAGACCACCGGTTCCGGCATCTATCATCATTTCTACATTCTTCTTTAAATACGAAAGATAGGATTCTTTACAACAGCAGGGCGAATAACACTTATGGTCATGCTCCGGAGCCATCAGCCACGCTGACAGAATACTTCTCCCCTCAAGGGATACCGCTTTGAACTCTTTCAGAAAATCTTTCACGGTATTTCCTTTATAATCCTTTAAACCATCCGGAAAATACGTTTCCATAGGTTTAAATAAATGAGGATACCGGTTCGTAGATAATTCGCTCATCCCAACATATTTATGGTTTTTAGACGCATTTCTCAAAATATTAAGAGAAAGAAGTTTTGTCTCATCCTCGTTAAATTCCGCACCAAATTCCCACAACTGGGATTTCCAGAGAACAGAAAAAACTGTGATCCCTCTTTTTCTGCACTCCTCGCAGAATTCCTTATCATTCATAAATCCGTACAGTCTCATTCTGGGAGGAGTATCATCATTGGCCTCCCGGTCCAAATAAGGAAGTCCTATGGCACCGCTCCCCAGGCAGGACCATATAAGCATATCCCCGTGAATATCTTCAATATCCTGGATCATCTGCATGTTTTTCATTGGCAGACTAGGATGATAATTCCACATATCTCTCTGCCACCCCATAAAATAAATACCTTTCAGCATACTTCGCTTTTCTCCTTTCAACTTTTCAAACCTGATAATACCGTTCCCTGTATCAAATACTTTTGGCCGAAAATATATACCAAAGCAGGAACGATCAGTGAGATCATAACTCCCGCCATTATCATAGAAACACTGCCCGAAGAGCGGAATCCGCGAAGGAGCATCATTCCCATAGGTAAAGTGTATTTTTCCTGGGAGTTTATGTATATCAATCCCGCAAAGAAGTTGTTCCACTGTTCAATGAACTTCATAAATGCACACACAACGAGTGCAGGTTTTGACATAGGCAGTATGACATGCCAATATATCTGCCACCAATTGGCACCATCCATAATAGCGGCCTCATCATAACTTTTTGGTATGGTCTGCATAAACTGCTTTAAAAGAAAGATGCCAAATGGATTTGCCAGATATGGCAGGATCAAGGCCAGATGAGTGTCTACCAATCCCATTTTCGTTACAATTAAAAACTGGGCTATTATAATAGACTGATAGGGTATCATCAACCCCGTCAAGATATATACAAACAGCAGGTTACCGCCTTTGAATTTCAGTCTGGCAAATGCAAAAGCACACATGGAAGAAAACACCAATTGGATGCCTGTTATAGAAACCGTTACCACTACACTGTTTTTGATAAAATCAAAAAAGGGAACTGATGTAAATACATGGGAATAGTTTTCCCAATTCCACTGTGTAGGAAAAAAGGACGGCGGCAATGAAAATGAATCCTTAGGCAGTCTGAGCGATGTTGCAAATACCCAAAAGAATGGCAGCAGCATGGCTGCCGCAAGACACAACAGAACAAGTACCAATAAACTTTGCTTCAATTTTCCTGTAGCAATTTTTCTTTTCATCATAACCTCCTTATTCCATATCGTATGAAACCCACTTTTTCTGTGTTGAAAACTGAATAAATGTTACGATCAGAACAATGACAAATAAAATAAGCCCCAGTGTAGATGCATACCCGAAATGGTATTCATTAAACCCTTTTCTGTATATGTGCATTGCAATTGTCTGGGATGAAACTCCCGGTCCCCCTTTTGTGAGGAAAAACGGTTCATCAAACATTTGGAAACAGTTGATCAGCGTGGTTGTGATCACAAAAAATAAGGTTGGTGTCAGCATAGGCAGCTTGATCCTGAAAAAGATCTGAATCCCATTGGCTCCGTCAATGGAAGCCGCTTCAATGTAAGAATCCGGAATATTCTGCAATCCGATCAAGTAATAAAGAAATGCATTCCCTATGAATTTCCAGGCAGAAAACAATGCAACTGCAACCAGGGACCAACCGGTATCCGTCAGCCATGGAATCGCAGGTGCTCCTGCGCTTGAAAGAAAATAATTAAACACCCCGAAATTCGTATCATACAAATATCCCCAGACAATTGCTACCGATGCCGTAGTCACTACCAGCGGAAAATAAAAAGCCACCCGGAATGCACCTCTGAAAAACCAGCTTTTTACTGATGTTACGGCGGCGGCCAACAACAGGCCGATCACAATATGTACCGGAGCAATGATCAAAATAAATTTCAATGTATTTAGCAGAACCACTTTAACATCCGGGTCTGATACCAATTGTTTAAAATTATCAAGTCCCACAAATTTCATGGGGGAAAGTAGATCATAAGATGAAAAACTCAGGACAAATACAGTCATAATAATAGGAACCGCAACAAATGCAGTAAAAAAGATCACTGTAGGCGCCACGAACAAATATGCAGCTCTCGCCTCTTTTCGTTTTCTCCGTTTTTCATATGTACTTACAACAGTTTTTTCTTTACTCATCCTTTTTCCCTCTTTTCACAAGCCATATAGGAAAATGAGAAAAGCGGCCTGAAAAGCGAATTGGTTCTCCGGGCCGCTTTTTCTCAAAGTCTTATTAATTTTTAAACAAACTCTCTATTATCGCTTTATCTTTATCACTCTTTCGGTAATCACTGTTCTGAAGCAGCTGATTAATTTCATCATTAGCCAGATCAAGAGCTTCCTGTGCTGTCATCTGATTTGAATAAATAATATCCATATATTTCTGGTAGATAGACCCCAGATCAGCGTATTCCGGCGGATCCTGGCTTCTTCTCCAATCACCTGTCTCATAGACTTTATACATACATTCCCAGTTTTCTATGGTTGGATCAGCGGAACAGATCTCAGCGCCAAACTCTGAGTTGGCGGGCAGGGAGCCTGTTTTCATAAAGGTTTCTACATAATCTTTCTCTGCGGTCCAACAGGCTAATGCTTTTGCTTCCTCCTGATGTTTGCTGGATTTCATCACTACAAAGCCACAGGAACCCGCACAAGTCGTATGCCCATTCTTCATTGCCGGCAGGGTATTGGCATAGATATGGGATAAATCACTGGACGCATAATCATTAGAGACCCATCGTCCCCACCAGCCCATGGCCGTCTTGCCCTGTACGATCAGATCAACATCCGTAGTATTGGCTTCCGGCTGCGGCGCCCAGTGGTATTTATGTATTGCATCCTGGAAAAATTGAAATACTTCCACTACTTCAGGGGAATTGATGGTTCCCTCTGTCCAGTCCTCATTAAGGGTTGCTCCTCCATTGGCATAGAGCCAGGATGCCAGACAGAAAAAGTTAGTGGGTACGCCGAATGCATAAATTCCGTTATCCGGATCTGAAATCTTGCCGCAAATATCTTTGAACTCCTCAAACGTCCAGTCTTCATCCGGCAGTTCCACACCTTTTTCTTCAAAAATATCTTTCCTGATATGTGTCACGACTGAATTGGCTTCATATGGAATACTGTATCGCTTCCCATCAATAATATAAATATCCTGTAATTCCTGGGCAATATTGTCTAAAATCGGCTGGTATTTATCTATGTTCTCATCAACGTAATCGTCAATGGGTATGGCCAAATCCTGCATCGCCATCATTGCCACCCCTTCCAGTCCTACGCACACTACATCCGGAGCTTCCCCTGAGGCGATCATCGTCTTGATCTTAGTCAGATATCCGTTCCAGTTTCCCGTATCACTGGTGATGAACTGAAACTCAGGTACAATATCCGGATGCTCTTCTGTAAAAGAGTCAAACACCTTTTTCTGCGCTTCGCTCATATTCTGACCGTCGCTGTACAATGCTACTTTCAAGTGCACCTTTTCATCGCTGTTTTCACTTTGCGCTTTCGTCTTTCCATCGGAACTGCCCCCACAAGCAGTCATAGACAATGTGAGTCCCAAACACAGCGCCATACATAACATTCGTTTCTTCATACTTACCTCCTGTACTTTACATTTTTTGCTACACCCTCCAGGAATTCTCTTTTCCTGTTGAAATCATAATAATGCTTTTTTATCTTAAAGTCAACTATTTTTTATATATTTTTATTTAAAATTTTATATATCGCTTTTATATTTCTTTACCTTTTTTCCATATTTTTACAGGAATCTTTCTGCCTGTTCCTTGACGCATCCATCTTTTCTGCTGATTTACAGAAAAAAGGACCTGCGCCCAAAAGGCGTAAGTCCTTATTATTTTTACTGTTTTATTAAATTTTTCTAACACTGCCTCTCTCTACCAGTTTTGTTAAAAGCTCTACTTTATAGGAAACCCGTTCCGGTCGATTGCACTGCTGCATCAATTGCCGCACTGCTGTAATACCAATCTCCTTTTTGGGAAAATCAATGGTAGTAAGCGGTGGAGAAGTCATTTCACAAAACGGCATATTATCAAAACCGACAACAGAGACATCTTCCGGAATCTCGCACCCGCACTCCCTGAGGGCCTTCATTGCTCCAAAAGCAATAATATCATTGGCAGCACAGTAAGCAGTGGGTATTTGTGGATTCCCTGCAAGATATTTTTTCATATCTTCGTACGCGCCATTCATAGTCGGCTCAACCTTCACCATATACTTTTCTTCAATAGGTACATCAAACTCATTCATGGTATCCATAAACGATTTTTTGCGGTAATAGAAGTTTCTCACAGGTACTGAGCTGTCAATATAACCTATGTCCCTATGATGATTTTCCAACAGATAAGTAACCATCTTATATACCGAATTCGTATTATCCATAAGGACTGTGTCAAAATCCCCTTCCTTGAACCAGGCATCTACCACCACCAAAGGCGCCGGTATGTTTTGAAAGGGTTTTATATCCTCCCAGTCCAGTTCTGTGGCAAAGAGGATAACCCCTGAATTCCGCTCTTCCAAAACCACATTCAACTTTGTCTGAAACTGTTCCTCTCCCTGTTCCAGGTTATAAATGATAGTATCCAGTCCATTTTCTCTGCCTTCCGACTCTATTCCGGCTATCAGATCCGCT
Organism: Blautia hominis; assembly: GCA_002270465.1. Classification (GTDB taxonomy): domain Bacteria; phylum Bacillota; class Clostridia; order Lachnospirales; family Lachnospiraceae; genus Blautia; species Blautia hominis. Next base: position 84,322 of record NQOF01000003.1, on the reverse strand, counting down.
ATCAGCGGGGTCTCTGTCAGAACCCTGCCGCTTTTCTTATACACAACCAGTTTTATATTTTCAATCTTTGTAGAATTCAGATACCCTATATCCTTAGCTACTCTCAGAATTTCCGCTGCAGTATTTCTATTTGTGCCTTTTTTATGATTTAAGACATTGGAAATCGTAGCTTGTGAATAACCGGTAATCTCACTTATGGTTTTGATATTGACTTTCATATGACCCCCTACAGGCATTTGCAGTAAAGTGTATCAAAGATTTATGGTAACTATTCAGTACCCTCACAGTTACAGGCAAAAATCCATACAGCATCGCTTTTGGCGATGGGATTTTTGCTTGGCTGCGGAGTGCTTTCTTGCGGTCAGCGCAGTGAATGCGCAGACCTACTGAATAGTTACGATTTATGATCATCTTTTCACCCACAAAGTCTATTTCGTTTTACCAATTATATAAAATTTTTTATAAAATTTCAAGCTTTTTTTTACATGATATTATCTTAATACCACTTCTTGCATCTTTGCGTTTCACAAGCCACTGTCGTTTTCTTTAAAGATGTGGTTGAAACAGGAATCATAAATAGGTTATACTCTTACAAAGCAGACTTTTTCTGCATAATAATGTAAGAACAAATTTTAATGCTGCTCTGCCGGCCTAGGAGGACCATATGACTTCCCAATCAATCTCCCTACTGGAATATTTATGTAACTTTACCGGAACCTGCGCTTATGTGATCTTTCTTTTTCTTCTCCTGCGCAGATTTCTCACACCGCGGAGCAATAAAAAGTGGTTTACTCTGCTGTCCTTCCTGATCCTGCCATCTTTATCGCAGCCCTATATATACCCTGAAGAAATGACGGGAACCGTAGGTGTTCTGCTGCTTTTTATAATATATTTACTGATCATGTTTAAAGGGACCTTGCTGGAACGCCTGTCCGTCTGTATCGTGATCTATCCCATACTGATATCCCTGAACTTTTTGACTGAGAACATCGGTTACCAAATTTGGGATATGAACCAGGATATGTCGCTTACCGCCCAGACAGTCCTGCACACCCTCACCATCTATCTGCGCATACCTGCATGGTATCTCATATGGAGGCTGAGCCGCAAATGGATCCCCCATGTCAGGGAACTGACTGTGCGCATGTGGCTGGTGATAGACATTATCAGCCTGGCCTCTGCAGTGGGACTGATCACCTTCATATACTACTCACCTATGGACAGAGCCTACACTTCCTACCCTGCCTGCATTGCCTGTTTCCTAACCAGTATGGGAGCACTCTATCTGACTTCTTATGTGGCCAAAACCATAAAAAGCAATATGGAAATGCAGAACTTAAAGTACCAGCAGTCCTACTATGAAGAACTGGAAGAAAACCAGAAGACTGTCCGAAAGATCCGCCATGACATGAAAAACCATCTGAGCGTGATTTATTCTTTTATCCAGAACCGGGATTTTCATGGGGCGGAGAAATATTTCCGGGAACTTTCCGGGGAACTGACTGTAAACAACCGTATTTTCTGTAAGAACAGTATTGTCAACGCTGTGCTGAACAGCAAGTATAATACTGCTTTGGAAAATAAGGTTGACTGTTTTTTCAATATCTCCATAGACGGACTTTTGGGCATTGATGATATCAGTCTCTGTTCCCTTTTTTCCAATACTCTGGATAATGCCATTGAGGCCTGCGAAAAAATTCAGGATACCTCCAAACGGCAGATATCCCTGAAAGCCAGATATGATAAAGGATATTTCAGCTACGAAATCTCCAATTCTAAAAGAAATCCCATCACGGTAAAAAAGAACCGTTACGTGACAGAAAAAACAGACAAGACCCTCCACGGATTCGGTGTGCAGAATGTCCGTGATATGGTGGAAAAATATGCGGGAGATATGGATATCTCTTATACGGATGACAGATTTACCATTACTATCCTGATCGGAAACTTATAGAAACCAGTAGGATGTCATCTTACGGCATTGTACTGGTTTCTATAAGGATTTTGCTGTTACTATATATGATTTCCTCCTGCCCTGTAGTCTTTCGGTGACATCCCCGTATATTTCTTAAACTGCCCGGTGAAATATTTATAATCACTGTACCCCACATCCCCCGCGATCTCATACACCTTATTTGTGGTGGTGCTGAGCAGTTCTTTTGCTTTCTCCATCCGGAGACTGGTCAGGTATTCCATGTAATTCCGGCCTGTCTCCTGTTTGAAGATATAGGAAAAATAGGTGGTGGACAGATAGAGGTTTTGGCATATTTCATCCAGAGAGATCTTCCTGCTGTAGTTTTCCGCAATATAAGCCTTTGCCTGCTCGATCACAAGCCTGTCCCTGGCCGGCTCCTCCACACCGTTTTTCTTCATCATGAGTACCATGCCGCGGGCTGCCCTCTGCATGATCTCCCTTAGTTCCTCCATGGATAGGACATTTTTGACTCTTGTCTCAAAAGAACCGTCCGGGTAGCACTGCTCCTGTGCAGGCTTCAGAATGCCGTATACAGCATTTTTGAGCATGATCCCCAGGACATAGCAATAGTTTTTTATAAGCTCCGGGTTCATTTTTTTGTCCTCGAACTCTGTGAACATCTGATCTATGGAAGACTTTACATCCTCCTCCCTTCCGGCCAGTACCAGTTCTGTGATGCTGCTTATCTCCCTGGGATATTCCTGAATCCACTGTTTTTCAAACTCATACTCAATGCCGTCCCCAAAGACATTCACCACCTGCCCTGCCTCATGAAAATTAGAATCAATCGCTTTTTTTGACTGGACAAAGGATTTATGCAGGTGGGTGATGGAGGGATATACCATTCCTATTCCCACACGCACCTGGGGACTGGCCTCTTTGAAGCATTCCTCTTTTATCCTCTTTGCTGTCCTCTCCAGATCTTTGACCAACTCGGCTTCCCTTAGCTCCTCCACTTCGGAAAAAATGAGGATGATCTCCTGTATATCGCGAAGCACAAAAATCCCCTGGGGAATACATTCCTCCAGGATTTTCCGGTATGTCTGCCTGACCTCATCTGCATCTGCATCCTGCGGATGGGCAATCCGTATGACGGCGGCCTGCACATTCCGGGTGGAGAGTTCCAGCTCCAGACGCATGATCTCCTCCTCCAGGTTTGTATAGGCTTTCCTCTCGCCCTCCAGAAGTTCCAGAAGAAGCGCTTCCCTGAGCTTTTCCATTCCCTCATTCAGCACCAGCATACGGCGCTGTTCCTCTGCCTGTTCCCGGAAGCGCCGGTCCAGTTTTTCCTTCAGCCTGCAAAATACAGCTTCAATTTCCTGCTTTCTCACAGGCTTTACCATATATTCAAAGGCACCGAAAGAAACTGCCGCTTTCGCATATTCAAATTCAGCAAAGCCGCTCAGTATGACGATTTCCGTCTGCGGGTACTGTTCCTTCACTTTTCTGGAAAGCTCCACGCCGTTCATTCCGGGCATCTTGACATCAGTGAGTACCACGTCAACAGGCATCTCCTGCAAAAGCCTCAGTGCTTCCTCCGCGTCCTCCGCCTCGGCTGCTATCTCAAACCCCTGTTCCTCCCATTTGACGCCTCTTTTGATCCCACGGCGGATGATGGCTTCGTCCTCCACCAAAATGATCTTATACATTTTTTCTAAGCCTCCTGTTAGTTCCCATATTCGTTTCTGATGGCCTCCTGTCCCTGCACACATGCCCCTGTCTCCCAGGGGATCTTTATGACTGCCCTGGTCCCTGCCCCCTCTTCTGACGCATAGGAAAGACCGTAGGCATCCCCGTAATAAAGGCGGATCCGCAGATTCACATTCCTGGTCCCCACACTTTTAGCCGGGTCATAATCGCTGTCCTTCATATAATCCGTCACTTCCTTCAGGCGTTCTTTTGTCATGCCTTTTCCATTGTCCTCAACCCAAAATTCCACTCCTTGTTCCGTACGCCGGCCAGTTATTATGATATGTCCGCCCTGTTTCATGCTGCGTATCCCATGCTCAAACGCATTCTCTATGACCGGCTGCAGAATCAGTTTAATGGTTCTGCCGTCCATGATCTCCGGATCTGTTTTCCACCGGACATCAAAGTTTTTCTCATATAAGATAGTAAGTATCCGCAGATAGCTTTTCGCATTTTCTATCTCCTCCCTGATGGTCACGAATTCCCCGGCTGTCGAGACACAGAGCTTGAAATAATCACCCAGCACAGCGATCATCTCCTCTGTCTGCTCATATCCTTTTTCCTCCGCCATCCAGTAAATGGTCTCCAGCACATTTAACAGAAAATGTGGATTGATCTGCTGCTGCATGGCATTCAGTTCCAGCTCCTTGATGCGCATCTGTATCTTCTCCTCGGCAATCCTGCTCACATACATCTTATCCCGCAGTTCCCGCTGTTTTCTAATCATTTCCGTCAATTTTTGTTCCAGCATATGATGCTCATCCCCAGAAAACTCTGCCCTCTCTTCCCCGTTGCTGCACTCCCCGGTCTCCTCTCCAAGGCCTGCACGGTACATCTTCCTTCTAATCTGACCAAGAGGAAGCGTGAGGCTCTTTCCCAGCAGATACATACATGATGCAGAAAACAGAAGCAGGGCTGCAGCCAGCAATTTTAACCCACCTTGTGGGCTTCCGGCAGAAATCCGGCTCTTGGAGACAGAAAGTTCCCAGCCGTTTCTTAAAGATATGGTATCTGCCTTCTCCCATTCTTCCCCCTCATCCTCACCAAATAGAATCTGCCCCTCTTCCCCTGTCAGACAGAATCTCTGGTCCTGTGTCCGTTTCAGCAGGGTTACGATTTCCTCAAATGCATCCATATTGCATTTGAGGATCAGGTGACATGTGATCTGCTCTGGCTCCAGGCCGGGGCTTAGAAGTCCCGCCAGGTATACAGCCCCGTCCTCCCCTGTCAGGAAAACCGGTGCATCTCCTGTATCTTTCCTTACCGATTCCACAAGCTTCTGAAAAGCGGCAGCTTTTGGCACCTCCTTCTGTCCCTTCAAAAAAACGCTGCCATCCTCTGACAGGATCACCCCATAGTCAAAGAATGCCTCCTCCCTGCAGGCATGGTAGAGAATATTTTCTATCCTGGATGCAGTGGCCTCCTCCCGGTAACGGTTGTTTTCGTGATACAGATAAACATCTGCCAGCAGATCAGGGTTCTCTGTCAGATATCTGACTTTCTGCTCATACTCCGCCAGATAGGCATTCAACTGGTTCTGCCCCTGTTCCAGATACATGCGCGTAAATCGTTTCTCTCCTTTTTCTGACTGGACCTGACGGTTCCATGCAGAAAAACAGGACAGGAGCAGCACCGGAATAAGGCATAGAACACTGAAAAAAAGTACCATCCTGCGTTCTATGGAGAGGCTTCTCAATTTTTTTGTCATGTTTCCTCCTCTTTCACCGGCACCAGAATACAGATTCCATTTTCTTCGATCGTAACACCATAGTGTTGGCCAAAGTAAAGCTTCAGGCGCTGATTCACATTCCCGCAGCCCGGCAGTTCCTGTATCTTTCGGAAACCTTCTGTAAGGTTCCGTGGTACCCCGCTTATGAAAAACCGTACCTGGGAACCTTCCCGCTTTCCTTCCACACAGAACTGTATCTCCTTTGCTTTTTCTTCCAGCGCTTCATTGATCATATCCTCCATGACCGGCTGGAGGATCAGTTTCATTACCCGGCAGTCCTCTGTCCCCTCCCGGATGTCCCACCATATCCTGATCCTGCCTCCAAAGCGAAGATTCTGCAGAAACAGATAGTTTTCCACGCTCTTTGCCTCCTGCCCTACGGTTGTATACTCCTGCCCTTTGCTGATGATGGTCCGGAAATAATTTCCCACTGCAATGACCACATCACTGATTTCCTCCGCTCCCTCATACTGGCCATTCCAGTATATGGTCTCCAGGGTGTTATAGAGAAAATGGGGATTGATCTGCTTCTGCAGTGCAGACAGTTCTGTCTCTTTTTTTATTCGTTCCAGACGGCTCTCTTTTAACTCCATCTGCAATACTTCATTTCCCATATGTCCCAGACGCTCGTTCATCTGATTGAACCCCTGGATCAGCTCATGGTATTCGTCCCTGCCCTCATCTGTCAGAAGCTCCTTCCAACCGTCGCGTTCCATGGCTTTCGTCAGCTTTCCCAGAGGCTCTGTGATACTGGCTGTCATAATTTTTGACAGATAAAACACCACTAAAATTCCTGCTGCAAGAAGCGCGAACAAAACCCCGATCTGCTGATAGACACCGTCCAACAGATAGGAATAGGGCACACCATTTACGATTTTCCACTGCATGGAGGAAATCACGTGACCGGAAGTAAACATCTTCCCCTGTTCTGTAAAGGCAACCGCCCCATCCGCTCCTGACGCTCTGTCAAAGGCATCCTCCCCCGCCACCAGCGCGCCGCTGCCGTCAAAAATAGCCGTTTTCCACTGTTTCCCCGCTCCCGCATTTTCACAGAGCGTCTCTGCATAATCCTTTTTCAGGGCCAGGACAATGGTACCGTAGGGCTTCATGGCCTTTGAGATCACAATATAGTTCTCCTTGTCCGCCCCGGTTTCTTTTGGGATAAAACTCCAGAGCGGCCCATCAAGGACCTCAGTCTCTGCCAGCAGCGGGGATCCCTTTTTCGTGATCGGTGAGGGATAATAAAATTTTGCTCCGTCAGCACTGCTGATCTCCACCGTATCCACCTCCTGATTCTGCCCGAAAATACTGTTGACCAGAAGGCGCATATCATTTTCCGTCTGCTTTTTTTCATCCCAGTCCGCACTGTTGTAGGAAGAAATCCGCTGTAAAAGTGCACTGCTCTCCTCCACAGCTTCAATCTGGCTCAAATATTTTGAGAAATGCTGCTCCATATTTCCCAGGGAGATGTCCGCCATAGCGGCAGAATAATCCACTGCCATTTCCTTCATCTCCTCATAGGACCCTGCAGCGCTGCAGATTCCCAGGATCAAAACCGGTACAATGGAAGCCAGGAAAAAGAAAGTCCTCAGTCTTTTTTCAATTTTCAGTTTCCGTATCCAGCGAATCATTGTATGCATAGCCCCACTGCTCCTCTGCTTTTTTGTACCAGTGCCGCCGGTCCTCCACGTTATCCCGGTTCATATAATAAGGCGGTATGACCGCGTGTTTTCCTCTCTCATCCTCCTGTACTTCATAGGAGCCAAACCAGGTATCCTCCAGGAAGTATTCTCCCACAGGCACCTCTTTCCCGGTAAAGATATACCCCTCCAGCATCTGCACCAGCACATCCCCGTACGCCAGGGCATCCTGTACTACGCTGCTGTCATAATATCCGCTGCGGATCTGTTTTCCCGCAAATGGGTCCCCGTCAATGGTAACGAATATAATATGCCCCTGCTCCCCCGCCTTCTTCCACATTCCGGCTTCCCGGAGCGCCTGCACAAATCCTCTGGCCGGATGATCACTGGAACAGTGGACAGCATCAATCTGACTGCCTTCTGCCAGAATACCGGCAAGCCACGTTCTGGCTTCCTTGGGATTCCCCTTCATATCAGCGGGAATGCACTGAATATTTTCATATTTTTTCATTTCGTCCTCAAATCCCTGTTTTCTGGCTTTCCAAGCACTGCTCTCCTCACTGCCGTAACCGTGGCAGACCGTTCCCCTTGGCTCTTTGTATTTCTCTGTGAGAAGCCTGACGATTTCCTGCGCTGCCATTTTCCCCGCTTTATAATTGTCAAAGTTTATAGTAAGGCTTACCTGGCCGCCTGTGGACTCCGTATCTACAAGGACCACCGGAACGTTCTCTTCATTGATCCGTTCGATAGCGGAATTAATGCCGTCCTTATCAATAGATGCGGCAACGATCACATCCGGGCTGCCGGCGCAGAAATTCAGCATCTGCTGATTCTGGCGTGTCTGGTCATAGTCAGCAACCGCTTCCCTGTACTCCCAGCCCATTGCCAGCGTATCATTTCTGAGAGAGGCATCCAAAAGACGGTGAAAATACGTGTTCATACTTTTCTGTACAAATGCCACCTGCCGTTTCTCATTCCCAGTTTCAGCGGTACTTGTCTCCAAAGACTTTTCCTGCCCTTTCTCTTCCCCGCCGCAGCCGGTCACCCACAAGACCGTCCCAAGGATGAGAGCGGCCGCCCAAATCCGGATATGCTTCATATGATCCCTCCGTTTCCTGTTTCTGTAGGTAATAGGTAGTATACAGTCATGTCTATTCTATCATACTACAGGTTTATAGAGTAGAAAAACAGACCGGCATACAGGAAATCCTTCTGTTCCCCCTATGCCGGTCCGTACTCTCTATCTGTTTGTTTTTTCCAGGGCCTCCCATATGCCGTTTAAATATGTGGCTCCCAGTGCCCTGTCATACAGGCCGTATCCGGCTCTTCCCGTCTCTCCCCAGATCATGCGCCCGTGATCCGGACGGATATAGCCATCAAACCCATTGTCATGGAGCGCTTTCAGAATGGCGAACATATCCAGGCTTCCGCACGCTGACAGATGCGCCCTCTCCTCAAATCCTCTGTTATCCTCCAGAACAGCTACATTTCTGGCATGGACAAAATGGATCCTTCCCATGGCCGCGTATTTCCCGGCCATTTTCACCACATCATTTTTGGCACTGCAGCCAAGAGAACCGGTGCAGAGGGTGATACCGTTATGGGGATCATCCACCAGTTTTAGGAAACGGTCCAGATTCTCCTCACAGGTTATGATTCTAGGAAGGCCGAAAATACTCCAGCACGGGTCATCCTCATGGATTGCCATGTTCACACCGCAGGCAGCAGCTGTGGGAATTACGGCCTTTAGAAAGTAACGCAGATTATCCCACAGATTCTCCTCGGTCATACTGTTATACTGTGCCACAACATTTTTTAATTCCTCCCTGGAATAGCTGGCATCCCAGCCCGGAAGCGTTAAATCGCTGTCTTTCGCAAGAGGATTTACCATGTCCACCTGCTCCTGATAATACACAAGGGATGTGGAACCGTCGGGCAGCATATGGTCAAGCTGTGTTCTGGTCCAGTCAAATACAGGCATAAAGTTATAGCAGATACACTGAATCCCTGCCTCTGCAAGCCTTTTGATGTTCTCACAGTAATTGGCAATGTAGCGGTCCCTGGACGGCATGCCCAGCTTAATATCTTCATGTACCGGAACACTCTCGATCACTTCAAAATGAAGGCCTGCCTCCTTTGTCTGTTTTTTCAGCTTTGCAATGCTCTCTCTGCTCCAGACCTCACCGACAGGAACATCGTAAACTGCTGTTACAATAGAGTGCATACCCGGAATCTGACGGATATTTTCTAATGTGACCTTGTCTTCCTCACCATACCATCTGAATGATAATTTCATATTCTTTTACCTCTTTCTTATCTATTTTCAGTTGTTACCGGACAATAAACCAAACAATCGTGGCGCCTATGATACCTACAATCCCTATGATAGTCTCCATCACAGTCCAGGTCTTCAGGTTTGTCTTCTCATCCACCTCAAAAAGGGATTTGGAAAGCCAGAAACCGGAGTCATTTACATGGCTGAATGCCGTTGCGCCGGCTGCCACGGCAATGGTGATGGTGGCAAGCTGAATCTGGGATAAATCCCCCACAGCGGGCATGGATGCCATAATACCCGCAGCCATTGTCATGGACACAGTAGCGGAACCTACAGAAATCCTCACCGCTGCTGCGATCAGAAATGCCACGAGGACCAGAGGCAGCGGCAGCGCTCCCACGAAATTGCCAAACGCCTCGCCAATCCCTGAATTCTGGAGAATAAAACGCAGCATACCGCCGCCTGCGATCAGCAGAAGGATATTTCCGGCGGATGACAGCGATTCTGTCATGATTTTTGTCAGTTCCTCCCTGGTGTATCCGTGGCGTATGCCCAGAAGGACCATCGCGGTGATCGTGGACAGCAGAAGGGCGATCATCGGTGTTCCCAGAAATGTCAGGACCGGTTTCAACGGTCTCATAAAAGGGATCACAGAGGACAAGGTGTTCAGGATGATCAGAAACAGCGGGAGCAGAATAATGGCCACCACTGTGCCGAAAGAAGGAAGTTTTCCCTCTGCCATCTTCTTTTCATTCCGGGTAAAGGAGGACGGAACAGGAAAATGATATCTGTCCCCCGCAAATTTTCCGAAAACAGGACCTGCCAGGATCATAGCAGGGATACCGATGATAATACCTAAAAGGATCACATAACTCAGTTCCACGTTCAACATCTCCGCCACTAATACCGGCCCCGGTGTAGGCGGGATAAATGCATGTCCGATGGCCAGACCGGCCAGCAGTGGAATGGCATAGTGGAAAATAGAGCGGTTGGTCTTCTTTGCAATGCCGAACGCTATCGGTATTAGAATCAAAAGCCCTGACTCAAAAAATACCGGCATTCCCACTATAAGGCCAGTAACCCCTAAGGCCCAGGCCGCCTTTTTTTCTCCGAACCGATCGAGCAGTGTCTGGGCGATCACCTCCACACCGCCGGAAACCTGCAGAATGGCACCGAACATAGAACCCAGACCGATCAGTACAGCTATCGTCTGAAGCGTAGTTCCCACACCCTCAGATAAAGTGTCTGTGATCATGGTAAACGGCATTCCCACTGCCAGTCCGATTATCAGCGCTGACAACATAATTGATAGAAACGGCTGCACCTTCAGTTTGATAATCATGAACAGCAGCACTGCAAATCCCAGAAGCGCTCCGAAAATCAGACGCTCCGGTGATGCAACAAAATTCTCCATTTTTTCTTATCCTCCATCATCTCGTAACAGGTTCCGCGGTTTGTTACCTCTTTTCTTGATGGATTTATTGTAGCAAAAAATGCTTTTAAAAAATATGGGAGAGAATTTGTATTTTATACGGTATATTTATGTTCTTCCGTCCGGTTTCAGACACACTCCTGCCCTCAGCTGCCAGAAAGGAAAGCCTTTCTTCTTACGCTGTACCATGCAGGAACAGCCGGCTGATGCAGACACTATATCCGTTGTCTCACGAACTCAGGTCCTGTTATTGAAGATCCATTGATAATGTTTTGTTATAATATTACTATTCCTATTTCAGGGTAACTTGTAGAGTGTTGTACCGGCTATTAGAATTCCTCTGCCCGTCATTTGAATAGTCTTTTAGGATTTGTTATATGCCTGATTCGGCATAGATTTGTAAGACAGGATGCTGCAGACAAAAGTCTGCAGTATCCTCTTTTTCATTTTCAGAAATGCTGTTTAGATTTTATCCATTTCCTTCTCAAAATCTGCGATAGAATCCACACGTGCCGCCAGTTTCAGGTATTTTAACAGAATATCCATATCCTGCTCATTCAGGATTTTATTTCTAAGTTCATCAGGTACAGAACCTATATCCTGCAGCAGAAGCAGGATGGATTCCGCCTTGCCTTCTGCTCTGCCTTCCAGCTTACCTTCCGCACGCTCATCTTTCAATAACTCTTCCAGCAACATAAACTTCTCCTCCATTTCCCGGCTGCTCCTGTTAGGATTCCTCTGCCCGTCATTTGAATAGTCTTTTAGGATTTGTTATATGCCTGATTCGGCATAGATTTGTAAGACAGGATGCTGCAGACAAAGGTCTGCAGTATCCTTTTTTTATTTTCAGAAACGCTGTTTAGATTTTATCCATTTCCTTCTCAAAATCTGCGATAGAATCCACACGTGCCGCCAGTTTCAGGTATTTTAACAGGATCTCCATATCCTGCTCTTTTAGGATTTTATTTCTGAGTCCATCAGGTACAGAACCTATATCCTGCAGCAGAAGCAGGATGGATTCCGCCTTGCCTTCCGCCTTTCCTTCCGCACGCTCATCTTTCAATAACTCTTCCAGCAACATAAACTTCTCCTCCATTTCCCGGCTGCTCCTGACATGTTCCATGAATTTCTGGATCTTTCGGATAAAATCATCCTGATAATCCAGGGCACTGTCTATTCGATCAGCCTTGACAAATTTAAGGAATTTAACAAGTTTTACAGGCACCTCCGCCTCATTTTTTCCGCAGGTACTCAAAAAAATGGTGGTACTGCCGTCCGCGGCGGGCAGTCCTGTTTCCGCACAGATATTCCGGAAAGTATAACGGTATTTTTTCTGTCCAAAGGGATCAAAATCACAGATAAAGATCACATAGGCTGCAGGCAGTTCTCTGTAGTCCTCTCCGGTCAACAGCAGTTCCATATCCATTTGGCTATGATAGTATCTGGCTCTTTTTCCCAAATGGGACTTTGGAGACACTTGCATTTCAACATTATAATGTGTCTTATTTTCATCCCTTGCAATAATATCAAGCCGTATCCCCCGGTATTCCGGATGGTAGATCATACTTTTTTCCTTGCTGATCTCCACTTTCTCAATGGGAAACCCCACTGCCATTTCCAAAAAATCACGGCAGATTTCCTCATTTACCATAACTGCGCCAAACATAAAATTATCTTTAAATAAGAGTTGTGCCAGTCTTCTGTTTTGATTCATAAATAACCTCCGCACAGGCAGAGGAATCCTGTTTTGATTATAACATAATGTTTTTCCCTATGGCAACTTGAAAATGACACAGTCCTCAACTATAATATAAAGACAAAGGGGGGATGGACCATAAGGAAAAGCAGAAAATATTGTGCACAGCAAAGGCTGCTGCATATCACAAAAACAAAATAGCAATAGCCTTTGCTTCCCTAAAAAATACATTTTAGGAGGGCGCAATGGGCTATATTCACGCTTTGGAAGTTTTGCCCCAAGAATTGGTCGAACAAATCCAGAAATATGTTGACGGGCAAGTTTTATACATTCCAAAAATAAAATCAAAAAGATGCAGATGGGGAGAAAAGACAGATGCAAGAGCATATTTCAAGGAAAGAAACATTGAAATATATAACAGCTATAAAAATGGCATGGCTGTCTCGGAACTGTCAGAGAAATATTTCTTAACTCCCAAAAGCATTCAGCGCATTATACGGAATATGCAAAATTTATGATCCGATGAGCCACTTTGCAAAGTGGCTCATCTCATAATTACTGACAAACGCAGCACGTTCCATCCTGCAAAGAGAATTTGCCGCAAACAGGATTCTGATCCTCCCTTATCTCTATTCCAATATTTTTAGGGCGATCTCTTTCGCTGTACTGCCGGAAATCTGATCTTCCTGTGATACATCATTTAGATATACGGCAAAATATCTCCTTTGTTCGGCTGTTTCAATAAATCCTACAAACCATGCCTCTCCATCAGAACCTGAACCGGTCTTTCCATATATTTGCTGTGTTCCGTTATCTTGCGTCAGCATAACCTTTTTAAGGATTTCAATGTCCTGCCTGTCATAGATACTTTTTCCTTCAAATATTTTTGATAAAACTGCCACTTGCTCCAAGGGTGAAATTTTCAACGATGCATTTAACCAGAACCCGTTTAATTCCGGGTATGGATTTATATTACTGCCCTCCCATTTTGAAATATCACAGTTGCCGTATTCCAGCTCACTTAACTCTTTTTTCACCTCATCTTCACCTACAGCATCTATGATCTGACGAAAATACCATATACAGGATGTTTGAAATGCTTCCTGAAAAGTTAAGTTCCCATTCCATTCGGGATTAGGATATTCCGTTCCATTGTAGTTCATGGTGGAGGTCTCATCCGTTATAATATCGTTATGTACTCCCATTAACGCTGAAACAATCTTAAACGTTGAATAGGGGGAAGCTTCTTGTTCCGAAAGGGCCTTATTATAAAAGGAATATCTGTTTTCTGATGGACTGTACAGCACCGCACAGCCATTTATACCCTGAAAGGCATTGCTAAAATCAATCTCCTCTTCCGTAATATTTTGAGCCTCATTACCTTCTGCTTTGCCATCTGTTTTATCCTCTGTTTTATCCTCTGTTTTATCCTCTGTTTTATCCTCTGTTTCAGATTGTTCTGTCTGTTCCGTTTCCGGCTGCTCCGGTATTTCTTGTTTTTCCCCACACCCGGACAGCATTATCAAACTTACTGCTGCCATGCAAAAAATCTTTAAAAACTTTCCCATACCGTATCCCTTTCTTTATAATTATCAATTTTTCTATCCGGTAACATTATAGCATGGATAAAATTAAAAACGAAGCACTGCATACTTTTTTATAACCGTATCCGGCACTTTTTAAAATATTAAAACTTTGCTCCCTTCCGGAAGTACGGTAATAAAAAGCCGCACCTTTATTTTTTACAGCCATGTATGTTCCCCTATTTATAATCGGAAAAGGTATAATAGATCCTGTAGCACTGATAGAAAATAGGAAAGGAAAACCAGCCAATGGAAATTTTGAAGATCAATGACAGCGATAAAGCTAACTACATGGACTTGCTCCTTATCGCGGATGAACAGATCGATATGATAGAAAAATACTTGTATCGCGGTGATATGTTTGCCTTGTGGGAGCATGATCTTAAGGCAGTCTGCGTGGTCACACAAGAACAGCCCGGCGTCTATGAAATCAAAAATATCGTCACGATCCCCAAGTATCAAAGGAAAGGATATGGACAGTATCTAATCTCATATATTGCTGATCACTACAAAAATGCAGGCAGCGAGTTATATGTGGGAACAGGCAACAGCCCGATGATACTCCGTTTTTACGAAAAATGCGGATTTGAAAAGTCACACATTGTAAAAAACTTTTTTATAGACAATTACGACCACCCCATGTATGAAGAAGGACAGCAGTTAGTAGATATGATCTATTTGAAAAAGTATATCTGATCGGTACCTTCACCGTCCTAAGCAAAATCATTTATGCCCGGCCGCACTGTGCAGCCGGGCATTGGATTTACTGGCTCTCCAGCCTGTTTTTAATAAACTCTCCTTCTTTCATGATCACATCCATATGTTCCACTGCTATGGTTCTGATATCCTCCAGCGGATCACCGTCTATGACCAGCAGATCGGCACTCTTTCCTTCTTCCAGAGACCCGGTGATATCATCTACCCGGAGGGCTCTGGCACCATTGATGGTTGCCGCCACGATGGCATCCATTTCACTGATTCCCGCCTTTTCAACAAATGCGTACAATTCTCCAACCGTTGTCTCTCCATAAGGAGTCATCTGAGAGTTGAAAGAGTCTGAACCAATCGTAAGGAGAATGCCTTTGGCGTTTGCCTTCCTCAGATTATCATAGATGCGGTTCAGTTCCTTTTCTTTTACCGTATCACCCGGATATTTGTCGTGGAGCTTTGGATCATATTTGGGAGGGAACGTATCAAACCAAGCCGGCATAAAATGAATGGTTGGACAAAAAGCAATCTTCTTTTCTGCCATAATATCCAGTGTCTCGTCATCCAGCGACTGCCCATGTATAATTAAATGAACTCCTGCCTTCGCAGAATTGTACGCACTTCCAAAACAATGGGACCAAACAGGAATGTGGCGCATATTGCACTCATCCACCACTGCCTGCACTTCCTCCATGGTGTAATGCTGGTCCATGGCTGTCTCCCAGCGCCAGATGCCCCCGCCTGTTGCCCAGATTTTAATGGCATCCGGATTTTCCCTGAGGCGCCGCCTCACTGCCTTTCTAAGATCCCAGGGACTATCCACACATTCCGCCCACGGATGAGCTGCCTGATTCATCTCTATGGATACCTTGTGGGAATCCCCATGGCTGCATGTGGCGCAAAATCCCAACCCTGAGGCCACTACTCTTGGGCCTTTCATCACACCTGCCTCTATCATATTCCGAATGTGGATACCAAACCTGGATATTTCCCCCACCGTTGTCAGACCTGTCTCCAGACATTCGCGGGACTGCTGTACCGCTACCACCGCTTTCTGGATATTATCCTCCAGCACCCAGTCACTGTCATTATCCGTAAGATTGCCGGAAAAATGCAGATGGGCGTCAATCAGCCCCGGCATGATGGTTTTGCCTGCAATATCAATTACATGGTATCCATCCGGTACTGCTTTTTCTTTGCCTGCATATGTGATCCTGCCGTTATCCACAAGCACCAGGCTATCTGTTACCGCCGCAGCCCCGGTGCCGTCAATGAGCAAACCGCCTTTCAATGCAATTCTTTTCATGTAAGCCTCCTCATATTATGGCTTTTTCATATCTTCTTTTTATTCTTCCGCAAAAGCGGTCATAGATGCCTCTAGAGGTACGCCTTCCGGAAGGGCTTCCACCTGCACACACACCCTGGTGGGTTTATGGTTTCCGAAAAATTCCGCATAAGCCTCATTCATGGCAGCAAAATCATCCAGGCTGTTGATGAACACGTCAACCCGGGCTACACTTTCCTTACATCCTCCGCCCGCTTCCACAATACTGAGCAGATTATGCAGCACCAGCATTGTTGCCGCCTTGATCTCGTAGACATATTCTCCGTCTTTTGTAAGGGGGATCTGGCCTGAGGTAATGATCATATTTCCGTACTTTCTTCCATGACAATAAGGTCCCAGCGCAGGAGATGCCTCCTGGCTTACCAGTTCTTTCAATTCCATGATCTGTCCTCCGATTTCTTTAAATATTCCTGTAAAGATGCGATACCTTCACCGTTTAAAGTAAAAATCCATGGGAATCACCTTGGGCGATGGATTTTTGTTAGAATGTATCCTCATACTGTATCAGCAATGCATCTGCAATAGACACACCTTCCTCTGTCACAAAGACAGGATTGATATCCAGTTCTTTTATACTGTCCTTTCCGTCTGCTGCCATTTTGCTGATACTTACCAGCAGATCAGCCAATGCTTCTTTATTACACACCGGATTGCCCCGGTAACCGTTCAGCAGGGGATAAGAGTTCAGGTTCTCCAGTATCCTGCGGGCCTGTTCTTTGGAAAGGGGCGCAGGAGCAAGCTGCACATCTTTGAACAGTTCTACAAACACACCGCCCATTCCAACCATGATCATAGGGCCGAAATCTTTATCGTTGTTCACACCGATGATCATCTCAACCCCTGCCCTCAGCATAGGTTTTAACAATACCCCTTCCAGGTTTGCATCCGGCGCATTTTTCCTGCAGTTATCCATCACGGTTTCAAATGCCGCCCGCAGATTTGCCTCGTCTTTTATATTTAATTTCACGCCGCCAACATCAGATTTATGCTGAATATCAGCAGAATGTATTTTTACGGACAGAGGATATCCCAGATCGGCAGCTTTTAACACAGCTTCGTCTGCCGAGGCCGCCACCGCCTGAGGCGGTATGGGTACGCCATGATCCTTCAGATAATTCAGACTCTCATATTCGCTGAGTCCTCTGGAAATCTTATGATTTTTTTCGGGAATTGCCGCTTCTGTATCCTGGAAATCAAAGCCCGCAAAATCCAGGATCTGTTTCAATATCCGGCATCCATACCGTCCCGAAGGAAGCAGCGGAACACCTGCCCTCTGCAGAATATCCGCACTTTCCTGATGCCTGGAGTGCTCAATGAAAGGAATCCAGAATACAGGTTTCATATCCGGATCATTCCTGGCAATAGATACGGCTTCCACCATATGGGAAATGGTATCATCCCATATCTTGGGTGTGATGGTATACGCAATACATATCGCATCCACGTGCTCATCCCTGGAGATGGCTTTCATGGCCTGCACCATAACCGGTGTGTTGTATCCGATCCCTGCCGTCATATCAAACGGGTTATTAACGGAACCGTAATCCGGAACCAAAGTCTGCAGGTACGCCTTTGTCTCGGGATCGTAATCTGCCAGTTGTATTCCGAATTCATCTGCCAGATCGGCCATGACCCCGGCTTCCCCGCCGGATACATTCATAAATACACATCTTTGCCCCTTTGGCAGGCTTTCAAGCCAGGAGAACGCTGCAGCCAGTCCGCAC
Source organism: Blautia hominis (assembly GCA_002270465.1). Lineage (GTDB taxonomy): Bacteria > Bacillota > Clostridia > Lachnospirales > Lachnospiraceae > Blautia > Blautia hominis. The sequence continues at coordinate 66,526 of NQOF01000003.1, read as the reverse complement.
AGTTCTTCCAGGTCCCTGGCTTCTATGACGCCATAACGTCTGAATACAGCCCGAAGGACTTTGTCTGCCCCCGACAGAGAACCTGTGTGGGAGGCGGCAAGTTCCTGCGCTTTGCCGGAGCGTCCTGTCTTCAATACCACAACAGGCTTCTTTTTCAAGGCAGCCTTGCGGAATGTTTCCACTAATTTTCCTGGTTTTGTAATGCCTTCTATGTACGCAGCAATGACTTTCGTGTCATCGTCTTCCACTAAAAAGTCCAGGTAATCCTCTACCTTTACATTGCATGAATTGCCGGAGGATATCACATGGGAAAATCCCATATTGGGGCTGTCCAGACCTCCCAGCACAATCTGTCCGCTCTGGGATATCATTCCGATATTGCCAAAGCGGTCCCGCTCCTCCACAAGAAAGGCAAAGGCAAATATGCCGTCAACAAAATTGGCAAAGCCCGCGCAGTTTGGCCCCATGACAGCGATTCCCAGGCGGTCGGCTTCGCTGACCAGCTCTTTTTGCAGTGCTTTTCCCTCTGCACCTGTCTCACCGTATCCACTGGCAAATACCACGGCGCCTCCGCAGTTTTTCTCTGCTGCCTCCCTTAACAGCGGCAGTATGGTTTTCTGGGGAGTACATAAGATCACCAGGTCCACATCCCCATCAATCTCTGACAGGGAGTGATATGCTTTCTGTCCCAAAATACTGTCCCTTCCCGGATTTACCAGATACAGATTGTCCAGATTTTTGGAAAACTTCAGATAATTGCGGGTGGTGTCACCGCCAAAACCGGCTTTTTCACTGGCACCTACAATGGCAACTGTTTTTGGTTTTAATAACTTTTTCAAATCCATGCTCTATCCCTCACTGCATCTTCTCTGCTCTTTCATATCCCATCATAAAGCACTGCACATTCTTATCACTTGCCTTGCCCTTTTTATTGAAATAAGCTTCCAGCGTATCAGCAAACTCGTTGACATCCATCATGCCGGTAGCCTTGATCATGGCTCCCAGAACGATCAGATTCAAGCCTCTGGGATTCTCCATCTCGGAAGCGATCCCCACCGCATCCACACCATATACCTCTACGTTTTCAGGGAACTGTTTCTGACCAAATACAGAACGGTTGATCACTACTTTTCCCCCGTCCCGCATATCGGGCACATATTTGTCATAAGCATCCTCATTCATACAGCAAAGGACATCCAGGTAATCCGGATACGGACTTCCGATCTCCTCATCTGATACCACCACACGGCAAAGAGCAATACCGCCGCGCATCTCAGCGGAATACTCGCTTGTCCAGCTCACGTTTTTGCCGTTCTCCGCCGCTATCTCGATCAGGATCTTTCCGGCAGTCAGTACACCCTGGCCGCCGATGCCTGCAAACATAATATCAGCCATTATTCTTCACCCCCATTATCCACATATACTTTCACCGGAAATACCTTTTCATTTTCCTCTTTCATTTTCTTCATGGCATCTGCCGGTGACAGTTTCCAGTTGGTAGGGCATGGAGAAAGGATTTCTATGATAGAAAAGCCTTTCTTATCCCTCTGGTTTTCAAATCCTTTTTTTAACATCTTCTTTGTCCGGTCAATCTGTTTCGGGTCGCACAGGGAGCCTCTTGCCGCATATGCGATTTTATAATTCTGAAGGATATTCAACATGTCAAAGGGCTCTCCTGCCACTTTGTCGTCCCTTCCTTTTTTACTGCTGACGGTCTTATCTCCTACCAGTGTTGTAGCAGGACACATCTGCCCGCCTGTCATACCAAATATGCCGTTATTTACCACGATCATAGTAATGGGCACATTCCGCTGTGCCGCGTAACAGGTCTCGGAAAGTCCGATCACATAAGAACATCCGTCCCCTGCATGTACATATACATTGGAATCCGGATAGATCTTTTTAATTCCGGTTGCCACTGCTGCACACCGCCCGTGAGGGCCTGCGATCCCGTCACAGTTCAGAGTATCAATAGACCAGTACGCACAGGCAATATCCACGACCTGAATGGTCTTTTCTGCCATTCCCACTTCCTCGCAGCACTCTGCGATCAATCTCTGTATGATACCGTGTCCGCAGCCCGGGCACCATCCCACCTGCTGGTTGATCATCTCTGGTTTTTTCATTTTCGCTGCCATATCAATATACCTCCAGTTCCTTAACATCTCCCGCAAGTATCTCCCTGCAGAAGTCTACGATTCCCTGGGTCGTGGGAACATATTTTGATGTGAGATAACCGTACAGCGGAACCTTATATTCCGTAGCCAGGCGGATATCAAGGCCCATCTGGGAGGACAGGCTCATCTCAACTGTCACAAGCCCCTTCAGTCCTTTCGGCAGATTCTCAAAGGCTTTCTTAGGATAAGGCCACGCGGTGATGGGGCGGATCAGACCCAGCTTCATGCCCGCTTCCCTTGCCCTTCTGACTGCCGACTTACAAATCCTGGACGAAATACCGTATGCTACCAGAATCAGCTCTGCATCCTCTGTCATAAAGTTCTCATAGCGCTGCTCCTTATGATACATATCAGAGAATTTTTTCCGCATCATGGCGTCATACTCTTCATAATTCATGGAACGGTCCAGATTGGTCACTTTTACTTTGGGCTCATCTTTTTTCTTTTCGCCTTTGATCGCCCAGTCAAATTTGCTCCTGTCATGTTCCTTGGCTTCAGGAAGGACTACCTTCTCTATCATCTGGCTGATCCCGCCGTCACTTAAAATGATCACTACGGTGCGGTATTTTTCAGCCAGGTCAAACGCCTCATAGGTAAGCTGCGCGCATTCCTGCACGGAAGCAGGTGTGAGGACCAATTGTCTGGAATCTCCGTGTCCGCCGCCTCTTGTAGCCAGCCAGTAGGAATCCTGTCCCTCCGTGATCTCACCGTCACCAACCCCATAGCGCATAACATCTATGATAACTGCCGGAAGATTATAAGAGGAAAGATAGGAGATTCCTTCCTGCTTCAGGTCATAGCCCGGCCCGGAAGAACTTGTCATAACACGCTCCCCGCACGCTGCTGCTCCCCAAAGCATACTCATACTTGCAATCTCACTCTCACCCTGGATAAAAACCCCTCCCCGGTCCGCCATATTGGCTGACATATATTCCAATATCTCACTCTGGGGAGTGATCGGATAGCCTGCATAAAAACGGCATCCTGCACGAAGGGCAGCCTCAGCGATCGCCTCATTGCCTTTCATCAACTGAAATCCTTTACTCATCTTTTCTGCCTCCTCCTACTCAATGGTAAATACATAATCAGGACAGATTTTGTAACACTGTCCGCAGCCTATACAGGTATCTTCGTGAATCTGAATGATCTCATATCCTTTTTTGTTGATCTCCGTGAGAGGCTCAATGGCTTCCACCGGACATACGCCTACACACAAACGGCAGCCTTTGCAAAGACTGGTGTCTGCGGTTGCTTTTGCTTTTGCCATGATTCAATCTCCTTTCATTCATTTCATTTTTCATATATTTGTTTCACTTTTATTTTACTTTTAATATAGGGAATGTCCGCGGATATCAAGGACATTCCCCTAACGCTCCATATGTGATCACCTAAAATGAAAACATAACATTTACAGGTAATATACATGGTGATATTTTATTATTTTCTGTGTTTTTCCACATAAGCATCAATTTCTTTTGCCACACTCTTATCCAGCAGCGTTTCCGGCGCCTCCTCTATACGGCGTTTCCACTCCTGATTTGCACGGCGGAGAACATAAGTATAATCCCCCATAGGCCTGGTCTTATAGGTGCTGTTCCAATCTGTATAGTCCGGATACCAGGAATCATACATATAGTCAAGTGTATCATCACTGGTAATAAACTGACCGCCGCTCCCTTCCTCCATAATAGATTCCAGAGAGGCTGCATCCATTGAGACATCAATTCCATTCCTGATATAAAGCAGACGGCTGGTGATCTCCTCGTCAATGATGGTCTTCTCATAGGATGTAGTCATCAGACCGCCCAAAGTACCTATCTCAGACAACTGGTAATCTGCATTGGAAAGGATATTTGCCATAGTGCCCTCATAAGACTCAATACCGCATTGGATATCGCAGTTAAGGGCATCTGTACTGTAAGGAATGGTCCTGGAGGGCAGATTATAAAATTTCTTTCCCATCTCCATGGAACCGATCTGAAGCATAACACGTCCCGGTGAACCACAGCAGTAAGTAGCTCCCTTCATATTACCTGGGCAGGCTCCGACACCGTAACCCACAGGATTTCCCGGATTGACCAGCTGTGCCAAAACAATGCCCGCAAGGACCTCCGCATTCTGCATGGTGATGGTGCCGAAGATACGAATAGGCCCGGTGACTCCCGTACTTGTGGCAGTCCCCATGGTAACAGCCTGTCCCCGTTCTGCCAGTGCAATAATATTGTCCGCCACTTCACGGCTGTAAGACATGGGACTCATGGAAGGTGCAGAACCCGGTGCCAGATATACTTTTCCGCCCGGCCGGAGTTTCTCACCGGCAGCAATCTCCACCATATCTATTGCCTGATGCATCTCTTTATAAGAAAACAATTTTGTGTAGAAAGGTTTATCTGTGTGATTCAACACAGCACGCATGATCTCCAGATGACGGTTCACAGGATCCACATCATTGGCCTCAACCCCATTATTAGAGTTCATGGTCATAACCTTACTGCCCTGGTAGATCTTAACCAAATTGATTACATCCTGTAAGGTTCCCTGACGCAGGCCTTTATCCAAGTCTGTTACATTTACAGGCCCAATAGGACCTGGAACACCATAATCACCACCGCCCAGATGAATACGCTTTTTAGAATCCAGGCCATTCATCACGAACTGGGCGGGTGCTTTCTCCAGCGCATCTCTTACTTGTGACTCTGTCATATAGACCTGTGTGCCATCTACACGAAAACCATGTTTTTTGAAAAGATCAATTGCTCTGTCACTTGGAATATTAACACCATTCTCTTTCAACAGTTTCATAGAATAATCATGTACTCTCTGCATGTCCTGATCGCTGAACATGGACAGCGATACGCGTCTCATTTCTTCCATTTCCCTCTCCTTTGTTTCATTTTTTTATTTTATATTTCTATTTTATCTATTTATTTCATTTTACAATATTTTAATTCACTTTTCAAATATTATATCAAAAAATATTGCATAAGCTTTACCCTGTGCTTTTATGCATTTTAACCCAAAACAGTTTTATTTCATTAAGCGTAAGAACATTTCATTTTAACTATTAGAAATTCTATTTTCCATATAATAAACCACAATTAAGACTTAGCGTTCAAAAATCTTCTTGCACACTACCTGATATAACGGTATAATTAAAAAAATACTATTTTAAGAAGGAGGATATAACTTTGAGCAAAGCAATACAAAAAATGGAAACCATTCAGGCTATTGACCGTGCTTTTCAGATTCTCGAGACTATATCCCGTACAGGCAATATGACATTAGCTGAATTACATGATAAAATAAATATCAGCAAGGCATCCCTTTCCCGTTTGGTTTATACCTTAGTGGAAAACGGTTATATTGAGAAGCGAAACAATAATGAATACAGCCTTACGTTAAAGGCCTATGAAGTGGGCATCAATGCTGTCCAGAATCTGGACCAGATATCTTTGATCAACTCCACACTTGCAGATTTGAGCAGAGAGACCGGCCGGGTCGCCCAGTTTTCCATTGAAGATAACAACCAGCTTCTATGTGTTCAGAGTATTGGACAGACTGCACCGTCCTTCTCTGTATATACCAACGTAGGACGCCGATCCCCACTGTACTGTACAAGTGCCGGTAAAGCCATCCTGTCCGCTTATTCCAACAATGAGATCATAGAACGTTGGGAAAAATTTGATGTAAAGCCTCTCACAGAGCATACCATTACAGATGTTCACGCACTGCTGCAGGATATCAGTGAGATCAAACAACGGCATTATGCTCTGGACAGGGAAGAAAATGAATATAATATATTCTGCGTAGGCGCTCTTGTGATGAATTACACCAACACACCTCTGGGCGCTATCAGCATCAGCGGAAACACACTGACCGGGGAAGAAGAGCGTACGATCAGTGAAACACTTGTTGCAGCTGTAAAAAGGTTATCTGCAACATTGGGATATGTCATGCGGTAGTATCTAATTTCTCCGCCGTCCGGAAAGCAGTACCAAACGCAGAAGTTGTAAAATGGTTGACAGGGCAGATGCAACATATGTCAGCGCGGCTGCCCGGAGCACCTTTCCCGCTCCCTGCAGCTCGCTTCCCGACAGGATCCCCGTCCCGTCCAGAATGCGGAGCGCTCTGCCTGAGGCATTAAACTCCACCGGGAGCGTCACAAGCTGGAATACAACTACAAGAGAGAACAAAATAATTCCCGCATTTACCAGCCCCGGCGCTCCCATGAGAAGGCCGATAAGAAACAGCGGCCAGCAGAGGGCAGAACCAAAGTTTACCGCCGGAACAATGGCTCCTCTTATTTTAATGGGCACATACCCCACGTCATCCTGAATGGCGTGGCCGCACTCGTGGGCCGCCACGCCGATGGCTGCCACAGACTGGGAATTGTAAACGGTCTCCGACAGGCGCAGCACCTTGCTTCTGGGGTCATAGTGATCTGTCAGGTTTCCACCCACTCTTTCAATTCTAACCTGACGGATTCCCGCCTGGTCTAAAATAGTCCTGGCTGCCTGTTCTGCCGTCATCTGCCTGGCATTCCCCACGGTACTGTATTTCTTGTAGGTCTGATTCACATTCGCTGAGGCGATCACGCAGAGAATCACCCCTGCGAGAACCAAAAGATATGTGGCATCATAATAAAAGAACATCCATAATCCCTCCAATGCATGAAATATTTTATAATAGAAAGTCCGGCATCGCGTACTTTTGTTTGTAACTGTTCAGCACTGCAGTTATAAACGAAAATCCATACAGAATCGCATGACTGCTTTACACGTTCTTACGGTCAGCGCAGTAAATGCACTGATACTGAATCGTTACATTCCATTTATCATAAGGTTATGGATGTCTTTCTTTAAATATACAGAAATCACAAAATTCTACAGCTATTTTCTATTCCGCTCTCCTGAGGATCTCTACCGTCCCCTGATTCCCATCCACACGAATATAATCTCCGTCATGAATGATCTTGCAGGCTTCCTCCTCTGTCTCCACCACAGCGGGTATGCCAAGTTCCACAATACAGGCAGCACAGCGGGAATCCAGTTTTTCGATCACCCATGCTGTTGGTTTATGTCCTGCCACGGAAGCGGAGTAAAAATGACTCGCCCATCCGTTACTTCCCTTAGCGCAGGGAAGGATCAAAATCTTCCCCCCTATATACGCTCCGTATTTACTGTTTGCCTCCTCAATGATAATACCTGTTTTTTCATCCAGGCCGGCCCATCCCTGTACACTGTCAGGAAGAACCAGCGCTTCCCCTTCCATAACACCTTCATAGGCTCCGCGTCCTTTTATTATATTTTTCTCCATCACGCTTCTCCTTTCCAGTAGCCTGCTTCCGCCGCATCAATGCATTTACAGATATCACCATAATAGATTGGAACATGCCTGCCTGCACCAAAGCAGGAGTGCATATAGTGTCCCTGTTTGCCGGAGTCTGTCACCATGGCTGTTACATGTTCAAATGCCGCAGGGTCCATAACCATTGCGCAGCTGCTTGACAATACATTGCCTCCGGCATCCTCTATGGTCTTAACAAAACCGCTGGCCTTTGCCATGGCAAGTGTGGACATATCTGTCCAGACATGGAACTCCACCCCATCTGCCACTTTCTTACCGTCAATATAAGCGGCTACCTGCTGAATATCTTCCAGGCTGTAGTGAGGACATCCCATCAGGACAAAATTGATCCTGCCTTCCCCTGCGCTGCAGATCTGGCGGCGGGACTCCTCATAATCTTCCTGTGTGATCGTAAATTCACCTCTAAGCGGCTTATTACCCCGGGCGTCCTCCAGGGAACGAGCCTCCGGCGTCACGCCAACAATGTGACACATCTCACATGCGCTTGTGGTTGCCATAGCTGTAAAGCACTGTTTCAGCATGGTCAATGTAGGTCTGTGGAAATCGCCGGTCAGAACAGGAACTCCTGCTGAGGGAAGCATACGCCCCACCGTGTAGCCGATAATATCCCAGTCAAACCTTGTCTCTGATTTACATTCGATATGATAAATGGTATCCGCATAACGGTTTTCCGGAAGATAAAATCCCCATTTCGGAGCACGTCCGCAGATAGAGATCCATGTGATCGCCTCTTCCCCATCCGCGTTGCACCTTGCACCGAAAGCAGAGTTGCTCATAGTGATATTGCTGGATTCCGATGTCACCACATGTTCTCCGAACAGCGGCACCCAGCCGTTCAGATACGGTGTACAGGAGCCTGCAATGCAGCATCCGGCTTTTAGGGTACGTTTTAAATATTCCGTGTTCTTATCAAACAATTCCTTCGGCAAATGTGTCACCTCATACTCATACTGGTCACATGGAGCAACGCAGGTCTGACAGTAACAGGTCTTCTCAAATTCACCTAATTCTACTTTCTCATCTGTACAGAGATACATCTTTGCAAAGATTTCATCATATGTATCTGCCTTGCAGGTTTCCAGGTAGGAGTGTGCCCCAAAATACAGCGTGGATTTTGTTATCTCAACCAGTTCCTCCGCGCCTACGACCCGGGCATATTTTAAAACATTTTCCAGCGCGATCTGTTTGAAACGGCCGAATTTACCGTCCAGCATATCCTGTTCGTATGGTGTTAATTTCATAGCAATACCTCTCTTTTCTTATAATATTCTAACGGTTCCGTACCCCCAAAGCTGCATATCATCTTTACTCGTTATCTTCTTCCGAGGATTCCGGAAGCAGGTCATTTGGATACTTTTTAATCTCCTTTGCCTGTTTGAAAAAGGATATGATACAGATTCCCACTATGAGCATGATCGGAGCACCCAGCACCACATACATGGCTTTTACGGCATTGACTCCATCGGTGGCAACCGTTGTATAAGCGGTGGCTGTGATCAACAGACCCATAATGATCTTGAATTTTTTAGGCGCTTCATCATCCACCGTCAAGCCATGTACAGACATTGTGGCAAGAACAGAAGCTATGGGGTCTGCCATTGTGGTAAAGGATCCGATAATGGCAATAATGAATACGATCTGCACGATATTTCCGATGGGCAGTGATTTAATAATCTGGAATACCGTTGCCTGCATACCGGATTCCTGCACCATTGCCCACACATCCATGGTTCCGCTGGTCTGCAGACTGATGGTCTGTCCGCCGAAAACTCCGATCCATGTGATACAGAAAATGGCAGGAATGATCACATTGACTACCAGGAACTCCCGAAGGGTACGGCCTTTCGCCATCCTGCAGAAAAACATACCAAATACCGGACAGTACAGAATAAAGGACGACCAATACTGAACGATCCAATTGGCATACCAGGTATCATCCGAAAGCGTATTATTGACTAAAGTCTTAGACCCCCAATTGTCCAGGATCTTACCAAAGGACTCTGTGGAAAGCTTGCCTATAAATGCAGTATCGCCGCAGATAAAGACATAGATCAACAGGCCGCAGAAAATGAAGAACGTTATGGTAGATACATATTTCAATCCTTTATGGATACCGGAAACGCTCATGATCACGAACATGACCCCAATAAACGCTGCGACTAAAAAATAGATCATATTAGACTGGCTGATTCCGAAAGCAGATTCAAGCCCTGCTCCGATCTGCATCAGACCTACGCCCATGGAGTTCGCGCATCCACCAACCATGGCAAAGATCATAACTCCGTGAATAAGTGTTTCCAGCCATTGGCGACGTCCAAATACAGGATCCAGCACAGAGTTGAACTGAAGTTTTTTACGGCGGTTATAAACAGCCACCGTAAAGGCAACGGAACAGGCTCCGTACAGTGCAAACTCAACAAAGGACCACTGCCACATCACCTGTGAAACGGAAAAGATAGCTGCATCGCGGGATCCCGGCTGGCAGCCTGCGTATGCGGGCGGCTCAAAAAAGTTATACAGCGGTTCCCCCATGGCCCAGAACAACAGCCCGGTACCGATACTTCCGCAAATAGTCATGGCGATCCAGTGGAATTTAGTAAATTCCGGCTTGGCGTCTTCCCCGCCTATCTTGATATCACCGAATTTACTGATCATAATATACATAACAACTAAAAAGCAGACCAGTGCAAACAGATTGATAACCCATCCGATACTGTCTGCCATTCCATACAGCATAGTATTAAGGACGGAAGCCAGCTGCTCTTTGAAAAAGATCCCAATGAGCAGCAATAATATTAAACCTGCGAATGCCGGCCAAAATGCCAGACTGTTGATCGAACCCTTTTTATGTTTTTTCACTTCTGTATTCTTCATTCCTTACCTCCATACATTTTGTCAAACACCTTCTTGTTAAACCCCATTTCTAATCCCGTATCCCAGAACGGTTATAGCTTTTTAGAATACCGACAGGTTATTCTGTCCCTAAAGCTATTTCCAGTGCTGTTACGCTACATCAGCGCTGATGTATGATTATCTTTACACAACTATACAAAAAAACATAAACTTTTCCTAAAAAGAGTTTCCGGACAACTCTTCTTTCATGCATTATAATGTTTCACTTTTGTTATACATTGAAATATTTATTTGTTTTTTGAAATAGATTTATGCTTTTTTGATTAAACTTATTATAAAATGAAACTAAGTCAAAATACAAATAGTTAAAAGAATTCACTAGCCATAGCTTGAAACTATAGACTCAGTGTGGTAAAATCATACAAACAGATTTTCAGTACGGCAAATCTGCACTTATTTTTCATAGAGTATGTATTTTGGAAGGTTTTATCAGCGATATGCTGAAGGAAGGGTTACTATTCAGCCTTTCGGCTTCATAGCAACAAAAGCATGCACACAGACTGCAAAAATCGCAGTCTGGCGCGTGGCTGCCTCGGGATTGCCTTGCAAATGCAAGGCAACACCTCGCGGGACAGTGGAAGGCTGAACTGTTACAAGGAAGGTTTCTATGACATTACAACAATTAAGATATGTGGCTTCTATAGCCGAATACGGCTCGCTCAGCAAAGCGGCCAGGGAATTATATATCGCCCAGCCCAGTCTGTCAAAATCCATTGCTGAGCTGGAGAAAGAAATACAAAAGACTTTATTTGTCCGAACCCCCAGAGGCGTCTTGTTCACTGACGAGGGTACAGAATTCCTGGCTTATGCCAGACAAGTGCTCCAGCAGATGGATACCTTGGAAAAGAGATATGAGATTGGAAGTGTGACAAAGCACTATTTTACGGTCAGTTCCCAACACTATCCTTTTGCCTCGGAAGCATTTTCAAAGGTGGTGGAATCTGTAAAGGATGAACTCTATGAATTTATGTATATTGAAACGCAGACCCAGGAAATCATTGACAATGTAAAGTCACTGAAAAGCGAAGTGGGGCTTTTGTATCTGAGTCCTTTAAACAGTACCGTTATAAAACGTGTTCTCAAAGAAGCCCATCTGATCTTTGAACCCTTATTTGAAACTTTGCCCTATGCCTGTATGCGCAGGAATCACCCCCTGGCTCAAAAACCATGTCTCACATTACCGGATTTGGCCCCATACCCTTTTCTTACTTACAACCAAAGCCACAGCAACACCTACTCGATGTCAGAGATTATACTGCAGCCCCTTCACATCAGCAAGCATCTCATTGTCTCTGACCGCTCCAGTGCAACAAGTCTGATGCTCTACAGTGACGCCTACTGTATTACAGCAGGCGCCTACCCCGGCACTCTGCATGATGAAAGTTGGATCTATATTCCCATAAACGGACAGGGGAAACTCACTGTGGGACAGATCCGCAATGAACATATGATGATAAGTAAACTGGCACTCCGCTTTTTGGAGGCACTGCAGGATATTGTGGGAGATATTTGAGACGGCCTGTAAACAGTAAACAGGCCATCCGCTCCCTTTCAGGAACAGACAGCCCACTTTCTGCTATCTCTTCTTTATCTCATGACTGCGCATCCAGATTCCTCTGGTCTTTATCCAGCATAAACACAGAAGCCAGAATAATAATACCTCCGATTATCTGATTAGCTGTAGGTATGGTCTTGTACAGCACAAGTGAGATCAGGATCGTGACTACAGGTAGAAAATCCAGCATCAGGTTCGACAGCAGCACACCAATCTTTTTGATTGCAAAAATGTTCAAAAAATAAGCAAATGTAGAATTAAACACGCCCAGCACGATCAAATTCATGAAGACGGAAGGCTTTGCCAAAACCGACGGCTCTATCTGATAGAAGAATAAGAACGGCAGTGTGGTGACAGCGCCCACAAGCGCCTGGTAGTTCAGCAATACCGTCTTCTCGTAACCGGATGATATCCTGTCTGTCAGGAAACAGTAGACCACCCAGGAAACAGTGCTCAGAAGGCACAGGGCATATCCCTTGAAATTGGTGGACATCAGGTCCCCTATTTTTACCCCCATCAGGATATATACCCCTACAAGGGAGATCAAGATTCCCAAAATCCCCAATCTTGTCTTCTTCCTGTGGAAAAACACAATTTCCATGATCAATGCGAAAACAGCCGCAAACCCAAAGAGCAGGGACGAAACCGTAGCGCCTATGGAGGTAACACTCAGAATCGTGAAACCATGGAAAAAGGTGGTGCCAAACAAGCCGGACAGGATGATAAGACCCCAATCCTTTGTCTTAACCTTCATCTTTTTTTTCGTCAAAAGATTATATCCGGTAAACAAGATCGTCATAATCGCCATCTGGATTCCCAGGATCACTACCGTAGGAAGGTATTCACTGATCACAGCTCTGGAAATATAAGACACACCGTAAATCGTGACGACTACCACCATGGCCAGCAGCCCTATGGTCTTGCCTTTTGTCTTATCCATAAGCATCCGCTCCCCTCTAACGCTTGATGTTCTTCGCCTTCTCCGTGGAACCTGCCGCCACAGCGTCAATGGCATCCCTCACTTCTTTCGGCAGGATCTCATAGTCTTCTAATTCTTTCAGCATGACATTCACCTTCTCCGCGCATACTTTGCGGATATCACGGCTGCCGTTTGCCTCCCAGTTCTCCCAGGTACCCCTTTCCATGTATCTAGGCATCCAGATTTCCTCTTTGAAATGCTCAAATGTATGGTCTGTCTCAAGGAACGTATTACCCGGACCTACCTCCTCCATATTGTCATAGGCCAGCGTCTCATCGTCAAAGCTGAGAGGGCGGGCCATCCGCTGAAGGATCTGCATACATTCATCCGAATATATCATATCCGCGAAGTCCACCATAAGGTCCATGTCAAGCTGCATGGAGACGATGAAGTCACAGCTCAATGCTCCCGCAAGTCCGCCCATGCCGGTCTCAAATCCGGCCTGTGCATCCAGTACCTTGCCGTCACGCAGATTGGCCGGCATTTTCGTAGGCAGACCCACGTAATCCCCCATCTGTGACATGCCAACCTTCATGATGATACTCTCCGGTGAGGACATATTGATACACATAGTCTTCATATCCATACTGCGCACATAGCTGGAATAGATGACAGGCGCCCCCGGATTTACTAACTGTGACAGGGCAATACAAGCCAATGTCTCCGCATGGGTATGCACCAGCGCACTCTCCACTGACATAGGTGATGTCATACCCAGGATTCCTCCGGAACTGATGACAGAGGGAACTTTATGAACGGCTGCCTCCATTAAAACATTCGACGTATTCTCATCCACACGGAGCGGCGGCATGGTCAGGACCCAGAAGGATATAAATGGCCGTTTCAAGAATTCTTCTTCGCTTCCCACTGCCAGGCTGGCCATTTTTATAGCATCCCGCACCCCCTCTTTTCCAACAGCTCCCCCGGTAATATGCTTTGTAGTATTTTTGATCGAGGTGGCCCAGGTATACCAGTCTGACGCTGCCATAGGCACATCCTGAGGTGTGACCAGCGCACTGGCTATGGTTACGGTATCCAGCTTTTCCATGATCCTTGTGATCAGGGCCAGGTCTCTGTCCGTAGCTTTTCTGCGCAGCCCGGTCTCCGGGTCCAGTACGTGGGTAGCCATGGTCATAGCAGCCAAAGACGGAACCCTGTCTTTCACATGTACGTCTTTGTCGGGAGTCCTTCCGTATAAAACGAACTCCTCTCTCTTTGGAACTGTCTTCAGTCCTTCCTCAATGATGCTGCGGGGTATCTTAACGATCTGTCCGGATACTTCTGCTCCGGCTTTTGCAAAATATTCTCTTGCCTCTGCACCCTCAAATTTCATCCCCAGATTTTCCAGCATCTCCAATGCTTTTTCATGTACCCGAATTACTTCCGCGTCGCTTAAATATTTGATCGTTGGTCTCATGTTTTACCTCCTCCATAAAATAAAAACCCTGTTCTGTTGTATCCCCGATACGCATCTTCTTTTGATACATCCAGGATACCACAGAACAAGGCCTATTACTTTTGCTGTATTTTTCTATTTATTGCTCTATATTTCTTTCAGGATTTTGGTCAAATTTTTGTTCAGGAAATCTCGCAGTTCAATGGCATCCCTGGTATAATAATCGGCTCCGATCTCCTCCGCGTATTCTTTGCTCACAGACAGACCTCCCACGAAGACCACAACCTTGTCCCTGATTTCTGACTTCTCCAACTCCTCTATCACGCCCTTCAACTCACAGACCGTTGTAGGCAGAAGTGCCGAAGCCATGACAAGTCTGGCCTCGTGCTCCATAGCTGCCTGGGCAAATTCCTCTCTGCTCACATCCACACCTAAATCCACAATATCTATGTTAAGGGTAGAGAGGTATATCTTGACCAGATTCTTTCCAATGTCATGCATATCCCCCTCAACGGTACCGATAACAGCTGTGCACTGCCTGGCACCTCCCTGGTCCAGATAAGGGGTCAGACATCTGAGACCTGCATTCAGCGCGCGGGCCACCCTCAGCGCCTCCGGTACACAGACTTCACTGTTGCGGAACTTATACGCCAATGTATCCACACCCAGAATCAGCCCTTCCTTCAGCACCGATTCCGGAGGATAACAGACAGCGATCGCTTTTTTTATCAAATTTACCACCTCATCGGCCTTCCCGCTCAGGAGGTTTCGTCTGATTTCTTCATATATATCCATTCTGCATCTCCTATAAGAACTTGTTCCTGTACTGTCCCGGATTGACCCCTATCAGCCTACGGAATGTTTTTGTATAATAACTCTGGCTTTCAAAGCCGCATTGTTTCATGATCTCTTTTATACTCAATTCCCTGTTTCCCATTAATTCTATGGATTTTTCAATCCTGACCCTCAGGATATAATCATTTATGGTCCCGCCGGTCTTCTGGCGAAATAAGGTACAGAGATAGGACCTGCTTAAAAATACATGGCTGCAGATATCATCTAGGGTGATCTTCCTGTCAAAATTTTCTTCTATGTACTCTCTGACATTTTTCATAACACTGATATGATCATCTGTCCCCAGAAGGTAAATGCTGTCAAACCAGCGGTTCAGCATCCGATAGGTGAGTTCCATCATCTCCTCAATGTTCTCCACACGCTTCATATCCTGCCTGTAATGTTTCACACCGTTCATGACCACCTCACTGTCCGCCCCGGCCTCCACAATAGCCCTGGCAGTCACAGCCATAAAATCATGGAGCGCTGACTTCACAAGAGATCTGTCGTAGGAACACAGTATCTCAATATCCGTGAAGAGCATCTCCAGCATGTTCTGTATTTTTTCCTTATCAGCCATACGCACATACTGGAGATAGCGCTTCTCCCTTTTCAGATAAACAGACCAGTCAAATTTTTCGTTTTCCAGTGTCTTTTTTCTCTCTTCTATCCTGGCGGTCATGGCATCACGCCAGCTCATAAGATTCTTCTGGTCCATGAAAATGGCGTTTTGTGTCTTGGAAAGATACTGCATCATGACCTGAAGGAGATTGGCAGAGGACTGACACTGGTTTGCAGAGATCACGCGCAGCTTTTTCACCCCCTGGGCCATTTCCCGCCTATCGTTCTCATTAAGGCAGAATTTCTCCGCATCCTGACAGAAAATATGATCCGGTTCCCACAAAAGGACCTGTCCGCACATGACAGCCCCCACCTCCGTCCCATCCGCATAGATTGGGACTGCCCACATGACAAGTCCGGCATGGCATACAAAAAAATACGGCTCCCGCCACAAAAATGCCTGCCTGCACGCCTTCTTGTAGGTACGTCTGCAGCGTGCCCTCCCCACCTCTGTATTCTGTACCTGGCGGCAGTATGCACACTCATAGTAGTCCTTACTGGCAAGGAAAACTTCGCCGTAAGTGTTGACCGCTATGATTCCCAGCTCTGTGGCTTTTGCAAAATTATCCAGCATCTCTTCCAGATAATCTTTTTCCTCTGAATGTTCGTATCCCTCTGCCATATCCTTCCTCCGGACTCTTGCTCTTATCCTTATTCTACCGCCCGCGGCAGAAAAAGTAAACCCGGATTCTGGCACGTGGCTGTGGAATCGCCTTGCAATTGCAAGGCAGCCCCTCGCGGAGCAGAGGAAGGCACAACCGTTACCTCAGCTACCTACCGACTTATAATGCCTCACCCCTATCTTCCAAAGCCCATAACAAGGCAGCAGAAAAACACCTCCCAAAAGCGGCAGGAACATATAATATCCTCTGCTGTCCTTCCCCAATATATAACAAAGGGGATAATACTGGATCAGCGCATAAGGCACAACAAAAGTACAGAACTGTAAAACTCTCTTTCCGTAAATGGCAACCGGATATTTTCCATATTCCCGTGCCCCGTCTGTAAGCACATTCATGAATTCCAGCCCTTCGATGGTAAAAAAACAGATTGCCGCGTAGATCAGAAAGATCCCGGTAAAAACTGCAGTCCCGCCAAGCAGCATGAACACCACCGTCAGCACTTTATCCCATGTCCACTCCACATGGCTTTTGGCGATCCCGTATGCAAACATCACCACGGCCTGCAGCATTCTTCCGATCCTGGTAAGCTCGATCCTGCCTGCCAGTACCTGGAAGATCTCATTTCTCGGCCGCACCATGATCCTGTCAAACTCCCCGTTGCTGATCGTGGTGGAAAAAGTATCAAACCCTCTGGCAAAAGCTTCCGCCAGAGAAAACTCCATCAGTGTGATTGCAAAACACAGAAGCACTTGGCTGTATGTAAATCCCTCCACCTCATGGAATCTCTGAAACATAAAATACACACCCAGAAACACATTGAAGGACACCAGAAACTGCCCCACAGCCGTAAGGCAAAAGGAGGCTTTGTACTGCATTATGCTCTGTATCTGGATCTGCAGATACTTTTTATATAACCGCAAATATCCCATCCTCTCACCCTCCCTGCACGGAAATCTTCTTCTCTGCCCTATGCATCAGAAGCTTTCCCATAAGAACCAGCACTGCCAGCCAGAATACCTGCAGCAAAAGCGCAGTTACTGCCGCCTCTCCTGCCAGATCCCCGCTGTAAATACGCAGAGGCACATTCTGCATGGCTGCAAAGGGCAGCAATTCCAGAATCTTTCTCACAGAATCCGGAAAGAAGGGAATGGGTATGATACTTCCGGCCAGCAGCTCCACTGCCGAGACTGCCACCATCCGCACCCCATCCGGAGAAATGGTGAAAAAGGTAATTACATACACAAACATACAGAACGCAGTCACTACCAGCACTCCCAACACCATCCCCGCTGTAAACAAAACGGCTGCCTCCGGGGAAACAGGCAGTGTCATGCCATAAGGGGCGGGAACCACTGCAGCTACAAGCAAAATAGGCATACACCGCAGAACTGCCTTTGAAACACGGTTAGCCACACTTCTTGTAAACCACATGTTATAAATATCCAGAGGGCGGCACATCTCATAGGAGACATTGCCGTTTCTGATGCAGTCAAAGATCTCATTTTCCATAAGCCAGGCCATGAACAGGGCAAGAAATGCCTGCTGGAGCCATATGTAGGAACAGGTCGCCTGCAGCGTCATGGGAAAAGCCCCCGGATCTGCCCGGTAAAATGCACGGAATACCAGCACTTCCATGCCTCCCCAAACAAACTGTGTCACGATCCCGGCTGCCGCTGAAGCGCGGTACTGAAGCCCCATGGAGAAACGGAGCCTAAAAAAAGACAGATACTTTTTCATATACACCGCCCCCTTATATACGGAAACGACGGTATAGCTCCGCCACTGCCAGGTCCAAACCCTTTCCCACTCCCGGTATATCAAAAAGGGTACCGTCCAGCAGGATCTTCCCTTTGCCAATGAGAATGATCCTGTTTGTCAGCGCTTCAATATCCTGCATATCGTGGGTGGTCAGGATGACGGTGGTATGATATTTCTCATTGCATTTCACAATAAAATCCCGTACCGCCAGCTTTGACACTGCATCCAGTCCAATGGTTGGTTCGTCAAGAAACAGGATCTTGGGGCTGTGAAGCAGAGATGCCGCGATCTCACAGCGCATTCTCTGGCCCAGGGACAACTGTCTGGCCGGTGTTTTCAGCAGTTCTGATAAATTCAGCAGGGATGTAAGCTCCTCCAGATTGGACTGATATGTGTCATTAGATATGCTGTAAATGTCCTTCAGAAGCTCATAAGAATCAATGACCGGCACATCCCACCAAAGCTGCGTCCGCTGTCCAAAAACAACACCGATATCCTTTACGTGGGCCGTACGGTCCTTCCAGGGAACCCTTCCGTTAATCCGGCACACGCCGCTGTCCGGAGTAAGGATTCCGCTGAGGATTTTAATTGTAGATGACTTTCCCGCGCCGTTAGGGCCAATATACCCAACCATTTCTCCCTCCCTGATGGAAAAGGAGACGTCATCCAGCGCCTTCACTTCCTCATATTCCCGATGGAACAGAGTCTTTACTGCCTGTCCAAATCCCGCACCGCGCTTAGCCACGCGGAAGGTTTTGCACAGGTGCTGCACTTCGATCATTTTGTTTTTTCCTCCTGGTAGTAATATTAAAAAATATCTTGCCAAGCGGTCACTATATCCCTGGATTTTGCCAGGGAAACCCGTGGTAGAGCTTTCCGATTCTTTGGAAAGGAATTTTAGTGTAGCACTCTCACAGACCGGTGTCAAGTCAGCTTTCGGTTTTCCTCCCGGAGCGGCAGCACCTTTCCCGGCGCTGTTTAACGTTCCTCGATCCTCTCCATATCAGTGCATCGCGAAGCGTGTTACTGGACACGGAGTGAACAATAACGTGCCAGCAGGCATCCAGTCCATTGCGTAGATTGCGAAGCGATTTTTATTGCATTTCTTATGAAACTCTGCTATAATTTTTGAACTGGAATACATATCTTATAATTCTTGGCGAATCAGCCGATTTTTCCAGAATACAAAAATTGAATAAGACAGATGCAATTTCATTGGTATACTTGAAAAATATGTTCTGATGTTTTATACTATAAGTAAATACATACATTGCATTTGTCGGAAAGGAGTGACAAATGCATGAAAAAGATATCGCAGAAAAAATCTATCTGTCCGACCCGGAGCGCTTTGCAGATCTGCATAATGGTGTGTACGGAGCAGGTAAGTCGTTACTTGATCCGCGGAATCTACGCCCCATAGACTCCGATGTCAGTGGGCTTGATGAAGGCAAAGCAGGCATCCAGCGGCGAAAAGATATCAATATGATGTACGAAGGGAAGAGCTATGGTATCTTCGGTATCGAGAATCAAAGTGCTGTAGATCATACCATGGTGGTGCGAAACCTTCAGTATGGCTGTATGACCTATGGGCGGCAGTTAAAGGAGGGGAGCTTCAAGACGCTTATACCTTGTTTCCACACAGTTGTGTATTATGGGCAGAGACGCTGGACAGCGCCCATCAGATTAAAGGAGATGATGCAGACAGAGGGACTTCCGGCAGAACTGGAAAAGGTTATCTGTGATTATGAAATAACTGTGGTAGACGTGCGAAGACTGCCTGATCTGAGTGTATTTAAAACAGATGTCAGGTATGTATTCGGATTCATACAAAATGACAGGAACAAACAAACGCTTAAAACATATGTACAGGAAAACGAAACGGTATTCCGGAATCTACGGGAAGATGCATACGATATGTTGTGTGTGGTGAGTCACATTGAAGAACTGATCAAATTAAAAGAAAAGATAAGAACAGAGAGAGGAGGCTGCGATATGTGCAGAGGAATGCAGGAATGGCTGGAAGAAAGATATGAGGCCGGAATGGATGCCGGAAAGAAAATCGGAATCAACCAGGGGGAAGCTAAATTTTCCCAGTTAGTGCAAAAGCTGGCGGCAGAAAATGGGTTAGATAAAATCCTCCATGCGGCGGAGAACAAAGATTACCGAATGCAGTTATATCAGGACTACGGTTTAATGTAAAACTTCAGATGCACCGGGGCGCATAGGAATATTCCCCCAACGGACCCTACCTATATTGTACCGTGAATATAATATAATATAATATCATTTCATCCATCGAATCGTATATTGAATCATCCGGTTCTTTAAAGGGGCTGAAGCACTAAAACGTGCGACAGCCCTGTCCTACATTTAAATTATATGGTGGTGTGTGTTTTATGGCAGCCGCAAGGAAACAAATACAGCTCTATTTTTACCCTTTAATCCATATCCGGCTGCTGTCCATCATGTGCTTTCCACTGGCATTCCATGATTTGCATATGAGTGAATACTGCTTTAAAGGAAGAGTCTTCCGGGGAACAGGCATAAATGCCAAAGGCAACTTTTTCCCCGCCCTTAAACATATGGCACACTCTCATCTGGCTAAAAGTAATCCCGTCAAAAGAACACTCTATACAATAATCATCTTCTCTTCTGCTTAAACGATACCACATGGATTTAACAGAAGCATCTATAGCGGTAGTTGCCCAATCCGAATATCCATGATTGGTTACAACACTTCCCAGATGCTGGTATGCTTCATTTTCATACTCTATAGAGCCTTTTAACCAGTTTTCGCTGTCCAGATACATAACGACACCGCATTGATCAAATCTATGATGACTTTCTGCAAAATCTGCTTTTACAACAAAACTAAAATATTTTTCATCCGTTTCAAGCTGTAAAACCGGGGCATTATCATTTTGAAAATGATAATAAGTTCTCTGCCACAAATCCGTATGGGGTTTTGTTACAATTTCAATTTTATCATCACATATTTTATAGCTCTTCGGCATACGCGTCCACTTAAACTCTTTTAAATTCATTTTATTTCCTCCTCTTTCCCTTTGGCAGTGTCAGCTTTATATGCTTAAAATCAGCTCAAACCCAATAATTCCGCATAATGATTCTTATTATACCCTGCCCATTTTTATATATCAAGTTTAGATGGTAAAACTGGAATTTTTACACTGGGCAGTCCCTCACACATTTTGTATGATAAGATAAAATCTCTGCTTCGGACGCCGCATCAAAAAGGTCTCCGGAGACAGCCCCCAAAGGAGGAAATCAAACAAATGAATACAGAAAGCAGTCTTTTTCGGGAGATCACCCCGGAAGATATGAAAAGGATCACCTCCCGCCACCTTAACACACAGGACATCAGGGAAGCCCGGCTCATGGAAGGCGGACTTTTTAATACCACATACCAATTAGTCTGCGGCCCCCACAAGAAAAAGGTCATTCTCCGCCTTGGTCCGGTAAACCGTCACCTGCTTCTTGGGTTTGAGGAGCATCTGATGGAGGCGGAAGCCCATGTATACCAGCTATTTGAAAGCCATGACATTCCCTGTCCCCGCATCCTGGTCACAGACACATCGCGCAGTCTGCTGGACAGGGATTTTATGCTGACGGAATATTTGGACAGCACAGTCATGCTAAAAGCAGGTCTTTCCGAAGAGGAAAAGAAAAGACTTCATAAGGAGGCAGGCCGGTTAGCGGCAGTCATGCACAGCATCACTTCCCGGCAGTTCGGATGTATCTATGACTGTATGCATGACCGTGGTTTTACGTCCTGGTATGCTTTTCTGCACCACTATGTCTCTGACATTCTGGAACGCTCTGTAGATCACAATGCCTTTACCCGGCAGGAAGCGGATGCAATCCTCTCCCTGTTCTCCGAAAATAGGCCGCTGTTTGATAAGATCACCCTTCCATGCCTGGTTCACACAGACCTCTGGGAAGGTAACCTGCTGCTGAAAAAGAACAGGGATTCCTGGAGCCTGGCTGCAATTATAGACGGAGACCGGGCAATATGGGGTGACCCTGACTTTGAAATGGCCTCAGGATGGATGATCACTGACCGTTTTCTGGAGGGCTATCAGATAGACAAAGCTGCTTATCTTTCTCCCGAGAGAACAGAACGCAGAAAATACTACAACCTTGTTTACGACCTGATCGACACTTACGTGGGAAAAGCAGAGTACAATCAGGCGGAGCAGTATAAAAACGGCTACAACAGAGTATTGCATTATCTATCCTGACTCTGCATCCCTTTATCTGCCCGGATGCCCGGAACACCATTCCGGGCGTCTGTCTACATATGGATCTCTGCTGCGTATCCATCCTCCCATTCCTTTTTTACAAATTCCACACTGCCCTTGTGTGCCTCCACGATCTGTCTGACAATGCGCAGTCCCATGACATGTACAGCAGCATTTTTATAAAGATCAGGGTGTTCCAATACTCCAATCACAGCAGCCGGAATCCCAGGCCCGCTGTCTGAAAATAAAATGTCAGCCCTATTCCCCTCCCCTGCCATTTTCACAAAAACAGTACATCCCTCCGGATTATGGCGGATGCTGTTCCCCATGAGATTGCAAAATGCCCTGAGCATAAGCCCCTTATCTCCAATCAGACGTATACTCTCCTCCTCCTGCCCAATCTGCAGGTCTATCTCATATCTGTCATCCAGCCCCTGGTTATAGTAGTCTGCCGCGCATTCCCGCAATAGCTCTGCCGGGGAATATTCCGCGGTGGATAGTGGCTGGGCCTGGTATTCCAGCTTTGATGTCAGATTCAAATCTGATATGAGCTGTTTGATCATAAGACTCTGCTTCTGTATCACAGCCGCTTTTTCCCGATGTGTTTCTGACAATTCCCCATCCTTTTCCAATTCATCCGCATACCCCACGATCAATGCCAGGGGGGTCCTGATGTCATGAGAGACCCCTGCGATCCAGTCTGTCCGGGCATTGTCCCTCTGCTCCAGTTTGAGGTTCTGCTGACAGAGGATGTCGGATGCCTGATTCAGCTTTGCCGCCAGTTCATCCGTGATTCCCTTTTCCGCAATTTCCACCTTCTCTTTTTTAGAAAGAGCCTCAATGCCCCATGCAACAGGCTTCAGTGCTTTGTAAAAACGATAACCGAACCAAAGTGCCAGACAGAGAAGCAGCAGAATATTCAGGATACAGAATATACCTGCGTTCCATCCGGCATTTTTCATTAAAGTTGCATCCATAATGGTGCTGATCCTTACGATACTATCCTTACTGCATCCAAAAACCAGAAGCCCGTCCTCATGCCGCCAGATATAGACAGGATAATCCTCCAGATACCATCGGCTGAATGCAGCCACATCCGGTATGCTGTACTGTCTGGGTATCTCCTTCGGAAGGTCGTACTCCCACACGGTTTTTCCCTCATTGTCAAGAAGCATGGCCCACTGAAACGACGTTTTCCCCAGAATTTCACAGCCTTCCGGGGACAGCCTGTAGTCTGTCCCTTGTCTGGAGATCCCGCTGCTGATACGCTCCATATTCCGGCGCACGGACGTTCCTCCCATCTGCTGCTGCCCATCCGACATACTGGTATATGCCAGATAAAAAAACACAGCCAGATTGATGAACACTACAAAGACCGTAATAAATACAGCCGTCAGGATATACCTGCGGCTGATCTTCCATAAACTTTTCATGCCTGTGTCTCATCCTCCTTTTTCAGCCTGTAACCAAGGCCCCTGACCGTTTGGATCCAGACAGGATGTGACGGGTCCTCCTCTATCTTCTCCCGCAGGTGGCGGATATGCACCATCAGAGTATTTTCATAGCCATAATAGGAATCTTCCCACACAGCCTGGCAGATAGCATCAAAGGTAACTATCTTTCCCCTGTCCCGGTTCAGTTTCTTCAGAAGGAGCAGTTCCTTGGCGGTCAGAGAGATGGTTCCGCCGCTGCTGATCACCTGCGCATTTTCAAATAAAACCCTTCGATTTCCCAGGATCAGTGTGCCCTCCTCCGAGGGCGGCTGAAAATAAGAAAAATAAACGCGTTTCAGTATAGCCTGGATCCTCAAGATCAGCTCCTGGGGAAGAAACGGCTTTGTAATATAATCATCTGCCCCCAGACCCAGACCAAACAGACGGTCATTGTCCTCATCCTTTGCGGAAAGAAAAAGGATCGGTGCCTGTGACTGCTCTCTGAGCCTGCGGAACAGCGTAAATCCGTCCCCGTCCGGAAGCATAATATCAAGAATCACAAGCTGGGGCTGCTCCCTTAAAAACACTTCCATCCCGCTGCTGCAGTCTCCCGCCGTGTATACGGTATCAAACCCGTTCTTTTTCAGTATCCCGCAAATCATGGAAGTCAGCTCTTTATTGTCATCTATCAGTAAAATTTTACAGTCATACAAATTCATGCGGATTTCCTCCTCTATCCACAATATCTGCTTTCATGATAAAACATTTTCCACCTGATATCCACAAAGTACGGAAAATTTAAGGTAAAAATAAGGCAGTCTTCAGTCCTTTTTAAGTTCCCTGCTGTAAGATGGACCATGAAATCCAACTAATGAAGGAGGTAACATTATGGGAATTGTCATTGAAACTTCTTCCCTTACAAAACAATATGGAAAAAAGCAGGTGGTAAAAGATTTGGATTTAAAGGTTCCCGGGGGCTGCATCTACGGATTCCTGGGTCCCAACGGCGCCGGCAAATCCACCACTATGAAAATGATCCTTGGTCTGGCGAAATCCACTGCCGGCTCCATCACAGTCCTTGGAAAAACAGTAAACAGCCGGAACCGCCTCGCCATCCTAAAGGATACCGGCTCTCTGATCGAGTCCCCATCCTATTACGGGCATCTGAGCGGGCGGGAAAATCTGCAGATCATCTGCACGCTGAAACAAGTTCCCGAGAATTCCATTGACGAGGTATTGCAGACTGTCCGTATGGAAAAACAGCAGCACAAAAAAGTGGGACAATACTCTCTGGGCATGAAACAGCGCCTTGGACTGGCTGCCGCCCTGCTTGGACATCCCCGCCTGCTGCTTCTGGATGAACCCACAAACGGCCTGGATCCTGCAGGCATTCAGGAGATGCGGGAACTCATCTGCACACTCCCCGAGCGTTTTGGTATGACTGTCCTGGTCTCCAGCCATCTTCTGGCGGAAATGGACCAGATGGCAACCCATGTGGGCATTATCAACAAAGGCGCCCTGGTCTTCCAGGACAAACTCACAAGTCTGCATGAGCATAGTCAGGCACGTATGAAACTGCATACCACAGATGACCGGCAGTCCTTTCTGCTCTTAAAACATTCCGGGCTTCCCGTGGTGATAGAAAAAGAAACTCTGTATTTAAACTCTGATCAGGATGGAGATATTCTCCGTACCGGAAGTATCCTGTCAGAAAACAGGCTGGGGATTCTCCGTCTGGAAGAACAACAGAAGAGCCTGGAGGATATTTTCCTCAATCTTACGGGAAGGAGCATCAGTTTATGAGAGAGTTGACTGCTGAACATCAGAAACAAAAACGCCGCAGAATATGGCTGATCCCTCTGGGCTTTCTGGTCATCCTGTATTTATGGATCTCTGTGAGCAGAAATTCTTTTGACGCCGATGATCTGGCTATGGGATATTCCTTTCTTCTGTATCAGCTCCCACTGCTGAATGTGGTCCTGGTGCCTGTTATGACAGCCGTCATCGCCAGCCGTCTCTGCGATATGGAGATCAAGGGGAATACCTTAAAGCTGCTTTATACGCTTCAGAAGAGAGAAAAATTTTATGACTGGAAATTTATATTTGAAATGAAATATCTGGTGGCTTTCACAGTGGGTGAGGGAATCCTGATTCCCCTTTCAGGTCTTTTAGGCCATTTCACCCAGGAAATGCCCCTTGATCTGATCCTGCTCCATGTGGGAACAAGCACATTGGTGGGCCTTGTTCTTTTGACCCTGCAGCATTTTTTATCTCTGATGTCAAACAACCAGATCGTACCGCTGCTGGCAGGGCTGATTGGTTCCTTCCTAGGTCTGTTTTCCATGTTTTTCCCACCGGCAGCAGCCCGATTTGTACTCTGGGGATACTTCTCGGCCTTTACCCCCTACGGCATGCATTACGACAACCGGACACGTATCATGTCCTTTTACAGTATCCCGTTTCCAACAAGGACTTTTGTACTTTTCATATTGTTCGGTCTGATCTTTTTCTTCGTCTGCCGGACAGTCTTTATAAAGAAGGAGGTGTAAACTGTGCTTAACCTATGTATAAAAGCCGAAAATAAAAAGCTGCGCCATTCTGTTATCTGGGCAGCCTGTGTTATCATCCCTATCATTCCCGCTGTAATGGGCACGTTCAATTATCAGCAGAATCTGGGCATCCTCACCGGAAAATGGTATTCCCTCTGGTCCCAGCTTTCCCTGTTTTATGCCTGCTTCTTTTATGCGCCCCTGATCGCCCTGTACTGCTCTTATCTCTGGCGCCTGGAGCATCTGAACCACAACTGGAATGTACTTATGACTGCACCTGTCTCCATCCCCGATATATTTTTCTCAAAACTGGCGGTCATCTTTAAGGTAACTGTCATAACCCAGGTATGGCTGGCTGTGCTCTTTCTCCTATGTGGAAAACTCGTCGGGCTTCCCGGAGGGGTTCCAGCACAGATCCTTTCCTGGCTCCTGCGCGGAACCCTGGCTGCCATGGCCATCGGTGCTCTCCAGCTTTTGCTGTCCATGTGCATCCGAAGCTTTTCCGTGCCCATCGGGATCGCCCTGGCGGGCGGTGTACTTGGACTGGTCATCAGCAACAAAGGGCTGGGACTGTACTGGCCTTACTCGCTGATGCTCATGGGCATGAACTCCAACAAAAATGAAGACACATTAGCCGGACAGTCCCTCTTCTTTTTCCTGAGCGTCCTTTTCTTTTTCCTGCTTTTCTCTGCTGCCGGCATCCTTTTGCTGAAAAAGAGAGATGTAAAAGCCTGACGAGAGGCAGAATATCAGATCTTTGATCTTTTGATCTGCCCCCAAAGTCCCCAGGCGCCCAGCAGAACAACTGCTGTGATGGCTGCCGTAAGCAGGCCTGCATCTATTTTCTGTAACACCAAAACAGCCAGCACCGGAATTATGCCTCCCACAAGGCCGCCCAGCATTCCTGCCATGGCCGGCAGACTCTGCTTCACCAGCACAGTCTCAGAAGTCCAGTTGTAATCCGGCATCTTCAGATTGATGAACATCCCCCATAGGGTATTAAAAAGCGAACACACCACAGGGGTGACAAACATGAGTACCCTCATGGACAGTGTCAGGGGGAACCGGATATTGATGACCAGCGCCGCCAGCAGGGCAGCCGGGATCTGCAGGGTAAGGTTCATTAAAATCTTGCTTTTGCAAATGGTCATATCGTCAATGGGCATGGATTTTAATATCCACAGGTTCTTACCCTCCAGTGACAGGGAAATGCAGGTAGTACAGCTCATGGACAGCAGAGCGCTGACTGCAAATGGCAGAACCCTGGATACCATTTCTGCCATGTTGGGAATCCCTGTCATTGCATCAAGCTGTTCACTGCTTATAAATATCATGGCAATCGTAAGAACAAGGGTCATCAGGCACCCCATCCCCATATTCAGGCAGTAGATCGTGGAGGAAAAGAAGCGTTTCAGTTCTTTCCGGTAGAGGGCATTTATCTGGGATGATGCCTTCAGCTCTGTCAGCTTATAATCTGAACGGGAATGATAAGTCACCAGTGAGGTGTTCAGCCTTTTGTAAACCGGAGATATCAGCTTTACAAAAAGATAAAACCACAAAAGGGAACCCACCAGAAAACCGGCCATAGCCGCTATATTCCCCCTGACGATCCCGTGGAAAAACAGGGCTGCAGGTGGGTAGAGCCTGTGAACCTGCTCCAGGATCATTTCACTGATAGAATGGATCTGGCTCATATCCAGATCTTCCGCAAACTGTCCCATTCCCATAGACAGCACAAGAACCGCAAGTGTGGCGGCAATGGAAATCACTGTAACCACCGCGTTTGCATATTTAAATCTGGATGAAAAAAGAATGATAAGTGTGCCAAGCAGGGCCGCAAGCGTGGTGGGGATCAGCGGTGCTGCCAGTATCCCCAGTATCCATTCCGGATAAAATCCCACACCCGGGACAGCATAGAGCGCATATCCGACTCCCATAGGGATCAGGACAACCGCTGTCAAAAGCAGGTTCAGTACATACATGGTCAAAAATCTGCTGGCGATCACCGTGCTGGTTTTCACCGGAAAGGACATCATCATGTCATATTCCTTATAGGCAAACAATACCCCGTTTGTCTTGAGTGCGGTAAAGAACAAGGTGATCAGCCCTGTGATGGCAACGCCGTAGCTGGGGATCACTTCTTCCATTCCCATGCTTCCAAGTCCATAAGCAAGCATATAGGCATAAAATGCGATCATCAGGATAACCAGGCCTACGGCAAAGGAGGTTATTTTTCTGCCCTTGGATTTCAGGCTCCTGCCGAATTCATTTTTCATCTGGGTCTTAAAAAGCAGCCAGCATTTACTCTTTGTCATGGTCGATCACCTCCAGGAACAGGCTCTCCAGCGATTCATCCTGGGTCAGCTCTTTGGTGCTGCCTGACACCATCAGGCTTCCGCCCTTGATGATCGCTATCTTATTACAAAGTTTCTCCGCCACATCCAGGACATGGGTGGAGAAAAAGATCGCACTGCCGTTCTCACACATCTCATGCATGACTTCCTTCAGTGTATGGGTTGCTTTTGGGTCAAGCCCTACAAAAGGTTCATCCAGCACCATGAGTTTCGGTTTGTGGATCAGTGCGGAGATAATGGCAGTCTTCTGTTTCATTCCATGGGAATAGGAGGAGATCAAATCACCAAGGCTGCTGGTGATCTCCAGCATATCGCCGTATTTCTGGATCAGATCTTTTCTCTCTTTTGCCCCAACCCCGTAAATGTCCCCCACAAAATTCAGGTACTGGAT
This sequence comes from Blautia hominis, assembly GCA_002270465.1. Lineage (GTDB taxonomy): Bacteria > Bacillota > Clostridia > Lachnospirales > Lachnospiraceae > Blautia > Blautia hominis. Next base: position 37,317 of record NQOF01000003.1, on the reverse strand, counting down.
CCCTGTTAAATGCTCATACAGATCAGGATTATCCGGAATATAAGCCAATATCTGCTTACATTCCACAGGTGACTTCCTGATATCCCTGCCGTCAATGAGAATCTCGCCCTCCTCGAATTCCAGAACACCTACCGCTGCCTTTATGGTGGTACTCTTGCCTGCCCCGTTATGTCCGATAAAACCGTAGATATCCCCAGCCTCCACATGCAGGTTCAGATCACTGACGGCACGCTTTCCACCTTTATAAGTCTTTGAAAAATTTCTGATCTCTAACATTTTCTTTCCTCCCGGCCCAGGCCTTCTTTCTTTTTCTTTTCCTCTGTTACAGGGGACGAGATAAGGGTCAGCTTTCTCGGCTTCCGTTTCCCGTCCGGCTGATGATCCATAACACTGCTGTACAGTTCTGCCATCTTGCCTAAAAATTCCTGAAACTCCTCATCTGACAAAAGCAGGACCACGGATGACAGGGAGATCATATCCCTCCGCGGATCCACATCTTCTCCCTTCAAATACCGTTGGAACTCCCCCATGATCCCCAAAAGGGAGCTGTGTATGAGCTGTCCGATCTCCTCTTTTCCAGGCTCCCGGCTGCCCATGGGGTTTTCCTGATTGAGTTTATACACCTTCTCCACAGTTCCCCGTTTTTTATTCTCCTGCACCACCTGTATCAGACCCGCATCCTCCAGGATCCTCATATGCCTGTACAGGCTGGCCTTTGGCACGTCACTCAACTCTTCCCCAATCTGCACGGTTGTGCCGTGTTCATGGAGAAGAAGATACTGGGCGATCCGCATTCTCACCGGATTCATGACTATCTTTGCCAGGTCCGTCCCATCCATTAGCCGCACCTCCTCCTCTCACGCACGATAGCTTATTATTTTCACTTTATGTAATATTATCATTTTTGATACTAATACATAATTTCTGTTCTGTCAATACCTTTCACGCATCTGGTAAATATTTACACACAAAAAAACGCACCGTTACCAGTGCGTTTTTTATTGACCGGCTGCCTATACAGGATCAGCCCATATCATCCCTGAGTGCATCTATGATATTTTCTTTTCGTATCTTCTCTGTTGCGTACAGCATGGTGATAAATATTACCAGGAAAACCCCAAGTATACTGATGGCCAGACTGCTCCACGGAAATATAAATGCGATCTCCGTACCGCCCATCACCATTCCTTTATAAATGACCCAGGAGAGGATCCCGGAGATGGGCAGTCCAAACAACAAGGTCCGAAGCCCATACAGAAGGCACTCAAAACGCATCATCTTATTAAAATCACGGTCCGACATACCCACAGAGCGGAGCATGGCAAACTCACGCCTCCGCAGCTTGATATTGGTGGAAATGGTGTTGAACACATTGGCCACCGCGATCAGCGAGATCATGGCGATAAAGACAACCGCAAACAGATTCACAATGAACAGTATATTACGGGTTTGATCCAAAAGGCCGTAAATATTTTGCAGCGTGTAGTCCGAGGTGATCCCTGTCCCATCTATTATGTCCTGCATCTGTGCTGTGGACTGTGCCGGATCATCCGATAAAAAGGTAAGGCCTTTGCCCCTGACATCCACCGGCAGATTGGAGGGTACAAGCTTATCTTTAAGAGACCAGGGTGCCATGATTTGGAAAAAGTACGGCTGCTGTTCATAACTGCCTGAAAAAGACGGAGTGTCCGGGGGAACGGTTTCCACACAGGTGATCCTTACATTTTGTCCCCATTCCGTAATTGGTTCCCCATTTTCTTTCGGAAAGACCGTGACCTCCTCGGCAGGATTCCTGAACAGATCGGCAAGCTGACTCACATTTTCAGCCTCTCCGCTCTTGTCCTCCATTTTAGCAACAGCGATCAGCTTCACCTCTTCCCCCATACCGGTGTCCTTCAAGGTATATGCACCGGAAGACAGACCCAGATCCTGCGCAATTTTCAGAAAGGTGTTGTCATCAAGAAACTGAATTTCTGCGGACAGCTCCTCTGTCCCCTCCTGCTGCGCCCCATTTACAGACTTCCGGTAATCCTCTGAGAGTTCTTCGACGGAAACCGCGCAAGTGTACTTCATTACAGACTGATAGGAGCTTCTCGTAACATCTTTGGCTGTTTTCAGCTTCTCGAAAATCTCCAGCATTTCCCTGTCATCCATATTCTTCGCATCAAGGCCGATATCAAAGTCAGTGACTACCTTTGCCTGTTCTGATGCCTGTTTCAAATCTGTAACAAAAGAACTGGATGCTACAAACAGAAGCACACTCAAAGTAAGGGACAAGATAATACTGCGGTACCTCCTCCTGTTTCTCTTAAAGTTTTTTGACGCCAGGATTCCCTCCAGGCCGAAGAATCGCCGTGTAAATTTACCTATCTTTATGTGTTTGGCGTCCACCTTGATCTCATTGGTCTGGCGGATACACTCCATCACAGGTGTTCTCGCCGCCTTCTTTGCAGGAATATAGGCTGAGATCAGAATGGTCACCATACTGATCACCCCAGCCGCCAAAAGCGCGGGAACCGACACCTTCAAAGTCAGTGGTACATTGGCATAGAGTACGTTGGCAAAGTTCTTTGCCACAAGAGCAAGTACCAGCTTGATACCCGGAATACCTATCAGAATGCCTATTGGGATCCCGATCACGCCGATGCAGATCCCTTCAAACAGCACAGAATTCCTTAGCTGCTTTTCCGTAGCGCCGACTGACATTAAGATTCCGAACTGATGTGTACGCTCATTTAATGAGATATGAAAGGAATTATAGATCAAAAATACAGACCCCAGCATAACCAGGGCAACCATTATGATACCAATGGAATAAAGCATTGTATTGAACAGCTTATCATCTGAGATCCCCATAAAACGCAGTACGTCATCATTCAGCACATAGGCATGGCCTTCCCCGGCGCTCTTGGCGTAAGAACGGACCTGTCCCGGTTTCTCCATGGTAACAAACGCGCTGAAACGTCCTGCTGTCTCTGCCTCATCCGCCATAGTTATCAGCGTGTATCCCGGTGCAGCGTACTCCTCAAAAGACGGTCTTTGGCAGATACCCACAACCGTATAGGTCTTCTCTGCCGTGGAAACCAGCATTTCCTCACCTGCCCGGTAAGGATCGTGCTGGCTGAGTCTCTCATCCCCGGCCTGGCGGGTTCCCACCGAAAGGGTAAGCGTATCACCAACCGAAATCCGGACACCGCCGTTTGCCGCAACATGGGCAGGGACAAGTATTTCGCTGCCGTTCTCAGGCATCCGCCCTGACAAAATGCTGATTGGAAGCATATCAAAAGTTTCCCGGTCAAACCCGGAAATAAATAAATACGGTTTATCGGGATTTTCTCCGCCCTCAAGCACTGCATAACCTATATTCTCCGCGGACGTCACGTCTGCGGCTCTGCTGTCAGCAGCCTGTTCCTGTACAAAAGCGGAATCCACATCCGGAAACATAATGTGCCAGTCCCCGTATTTCACCACCGCTCCGTTTATCATATAATTCTGCAGAGACACGGCAAAGGCAGCCACCGCTGTGATCAAGGCGGCTGACAGGGCAACCCCGACAATGGTTACAAGAGTCCTGGTCCGGTTCTTTTTCAGTCCCTGCAGGGCAACTTTATGAAAAATGTTCATTACCGTGCCACCTGCCTCTCATCCCGCACCACTTTTCCGTCAGATATCCCAATGATGCGGTTGGCCTGCAGGGCAATATTTTCATCATGGGTCACCAGGAGCAGGGTCTGCCCATATTTTTGATTACTTTCTTTCAGCAGTTTGATGATCTCATGCCCATTACGGCTGTCCAAGCTGCCAGTAGGCTCATCGGCAAGCATGACCTGGGGTGCGTTCATCAGGGCGCGCCCAATGGCTACACGCTGCTGCTGGCCTCCTGAAAGCTGGTTTGGCAGGTGCGTCCTGCGTTCCTGCAGCCCAAGCAGGTTCAGCAGGTCATTGAGCCGCTCCTTGTTGACTTTACGCTTATCCATCAGGATGGGCAGCGTTATATTCTCCACCACATTCAAAGTAGGGATGAGATTGTGAAATTGATAGATCAGCCCCACCTGCCGCCTGCGGAAAACAGCAAGCTTTTCATTACTTTGGGAATACACATCCTGCCCGTTCAGATACACCTTCCCGCTTGTGGGCACATCCACACCTGCGATGGCATGGAGCAAAGTAGATTTGCCGGAACCGGAAGAACCGATGATCGCCGTAAATTCCCCCTTCTCAATAGTCAGCGAAACATGATCCAGCGCAGTGACCTGATTCTCCCCCTTGCCATAGACCTTACATAGATTATCAACTTTTAAAAACTCCATTCTATGAGCCTCCTTTTCTTGTGCTTCACTCATATCATAGAACTTACCGATTACATTTCGGTGACTTTTAAGTGAGAGATTCGTCACTTTCGGGTGTACACAGTTGAATAAGACTCCGGTGCATGTACTGCCTCAGCGCCTTATATCCTGTATTATTCTGTTTTTCTACGTCAGAGGGTACAATGCTTTCTCAAAGTCCTTCACATAATATTTTATATTCGTTCTGCCCTTCTGCCCAACGCTGTGGCCTTCTGCCTCCAGCTTTTCCTTTTGAGCCTCCACTCCGCCGGGATATTTGGGATTCAGCTCCCCATTGGCCTTCAATGTGCGCCAGTAAGGCGTAATATCCTCAGTCCTCTGGTAACTGGCCCATGCCGCTATAGATACAAAGATACCGGCTGTGATGGGGTCTGTAAAATCAGCATGGCCGTTTTCGGCAAAATAGCTGCGGATTTCCCCCACTGTAGTCAGCCTTCCCTCCGGGATACGTTTCATAACCTCATCATAATACAGCGGCGGGGCAAAATACATCCTGCTGCCCCCATACTTTTGTATTGTCTTCTCATCCGTCACGATCTGTACCTTAGGCATACCTGTGTCTTTATGCAGCATGGCATTAAAATCCTTCTTATCTTCATTTGCCATATAGGACACCTCCTTTATGCTTTAAGGATACCCGCTCACAGTTAAATATGCAATGAGACTGTTTTAAATATTTACTGTTTTTCACATACCCTGTACCGTAGGATTGTTTTCATTTTTTCCGGTGACGTACGGCTCATATCTTTCAAGTAGATCTCCCTGTGGGTGTGTCCTTTTCTCTCCAGTTGGTTTTCCTTCAAAAACAGGTCCATTTTTTCAAAAGATTCCGGCTCGTCATCAAACAGTCCTGTGTGAAGTATCTGCACACACAGCCCCTCCTCACACGTACGGAAAGCGATCTCATCCAATAGAGGATTCGGTTTTTTCTTCTTCACTGCCTCAAGGGCTTCCCGATACCTTTCCTCCGTAATACAGTCCGGCTGACGTATCATGACTGTATAGATCAACCGCTCCTTATCCTCCAGCACATGGGCTTCTGCCCCCGCTTCGTCATCCATATCCCAAACACCTTCCAGGGGATACACCGAGAATTCTTCCATCTCATCCAGCCCTGCCCCTTTATGTTCCGCCTTATACCGCATCTTTATACTATAGGCAAGGGCATAAAGCGCGCCAACCCGCTCAGAAAACGCCTCCTGATTCGGATCCCCTTTTCCGCTTATCATAATAAACTTCTGTTTTGGAACCTCCACAACCACCGCCTCCCCCCGAGGCCCATACAATTCCTTCTCCCGCTTTCTCCAATCATACTTCATATCTTTTCCTCCAGACTATTTCTATATACACTCAACGGTCCGCAGCTTTTCATCTGCTCCAGCCCTACCATAAGTATAACACCCAAACACGACACCTCTATGTCATCATTAAAACAGTATCCATTATCAAATACTTTTTACACAAAACAAACCACAAACCCCTCAAAGCCTCAGTCAATAAAAAAGCGCCACTGTATCCCACCATACAACAGCGCTTCCTCTTTCATCTTATCTTTTCCTTTCTTTTCCTTCCCCCCACATTCCCGGCAGCGAAAACCAGGAAGGAGCGGCGAGGGGCGGCGGGGGATATATCTGTGGCAGCGAGGTTAAGTGGAAGGTTCTGTGAAATCCACCTCTTACGGAAACTTAGGCGCGAACCCGCTGGTGAGCGTCTTAGTTGCAGTTAGAGGTTAGTTCACAGGTTCTGCAACGTCGAGCGGCCACAGATATATCCCCCGCCGCCCCTCGCCGCTCCTTCCGTCCCCCTTTCCGTCCCCCCCCTTTCCTAATTCCGAAGCCGAAACGTCTTATCCGCCACCCGATAAACCGCCACACAAGCCCCCACACAATAAATCACACAAAATAACGTCACCACCGACCCAAACACCAGCGTACTCATCCGCAGATTCATAAACGCAAAACACACAATATAAGTCACCCAGGTAACAATCTTATACGTCCCCCCGACCACCTCTGTCCCCGCATTATACGGCTGCAGCAGATAATAGCAAGTCAGATAATGCACCGAAAAAAACGCACTCAAAGCCAGAACGGACACAAAAAGCAGCAGATAATTCAGCGGATTATCCGTCCCCCCGGAGAAATACAGAAGCACCGGAAGCCCCACTCCAATCACGCCCGCAGGCAGCAGGTTTACCTTTATGATCTCCCGAAGCCTGATCCGAAACAACTTTAAAATAAACTCCGGCCGCTTATAAAAAGAATAGGTGAGCATACTGTGGTCACAATTCATAAACAATGCCTGTGTAAAACTGGTCCCCCGGTTGATCATATACATGATAAACACAAAATACGGCAGGAACACCATGAGCATCCTGTTTATCTGCCTTCTGACATCCTCATTGATCCGGACCAGAAACAGTATTCCCACAAAAAGGAACAGACAGATCATGGCCTGCCTTTTCACAGATTTCCACAGGATCTTCTGATGTCTCCGCACAAACAGTTCATTAAAAAATTCAAAACCCTTCTTATCGCTTGTAATTCCCGTATCCTGGCTGATCAGCTTTCGGTTCTGCTCCTCAACGGCTGCTTTGGCGGTCTGTTTATAATCCATTCCGTTTCTGAATTTAGCCAGAAGCTGCTGGTACAATTCCCTGTAACCATCAAATTTCGCCATATAAACCGCTGCCGCAAAAGCTCCGGCCAGAGATAAGAGCATAACTGCAGCCATAAACCACAGCGGCAGGATGATCCCCAAATACGGCAGTCCATAGGCAGCTGCCAGGAATACTGCCGTCAGCCCCCAGCCCAGTCTGCCCGGCAGATTCTCATCCCTGCTTTCCCCGCTCTTTTTAAAATCAGCAAGATAATTCCAGGCTATCAGCATTTTCACAGATACAATAAAAAACGGAAACAGCAGACAACACCAAAGAGGAATCTTTCTTCCCAAACCCAGCAGGATAAGAAACGGCATAAACCCCAGGATGCATTTTCCCATTTGATACACATAGTTGGTGAGTGTATAAGACCTGGCGTCCATACGCATCAAGATCATGGCATAATACTTGTCATTGCTGGGGTTAAACATATAAGTATTCATATAAGCGCCGATCATAGTGAGAAAAAACAAAATATGTACAAACAGCGTCCCGTTCCCCTTGTTCTCATAAACGGCCCCTATCCCGAATACCAGGATCAGAAGATATAAAAACTTTCCTAAAAAAGTACCGGCCAGTTCCCACAGCGCAGCCAGAACATTGGCCAATATCTTCAGCCCCCTGCTTTTATACAGGCTTTCCGGCAGTAGTTTTTTCACAAGAGGGATTTGTTTTATGGAATAAAGGATCGTATTTACCCGATATGTATTTTTCAGCGAAAAAGAAATACGAAATGTCCTAATCATTCTCCTCCTCCTTCAGTGCCCGTATAATCTTGTCCTTAAACTCCCCGCTGTCCAGATTGGACTGGTCCACCACCTCCAGCTCCCCGTGGTTGAGAATCACGATCTCATCACACAAATCCAGGGCCAGCTCCATAATATGGGTGGAAAAAATAATGATCCTGTCCTGTTTTAATGAGCGCAAAAGCTGTTTCATCTCCTCCGCCACCACCACATCCAGGGATGTCAGCGGTTCATCCAAAAGAAGAAGCTTGGGCTGTGCGATTATATTGATCAGCATCTGCATCTTATTTTTCATACCATGGGAGTAGTCTTTCAGAAGCTTGTCCCGGTCCTCCTCCTCAATATTCATAATGGAAAAATACGCGTCCTCCGATCTTTTATCTGCAATACTGCTTTCATTGATATCAATGAAGAACTTTAAAAATTCCCTTCCTGTCAGGAATTCCGGTACAGTGGGCGTTGACAGCACATACCCGATATCCTCTGCGCTGATCTCTTTTTTCTCCCCATTCTCCAACAGGAAAAATGCTCCTCCGTCTGCCCTCAAATCCCGGTTCAGACAGTTAAAAAGTGTGGTTTTGCCTGCTCCGTTTCTTCCCAGCAATCCATAGATCTTTCCGCTGTCAAATGTAAAAGAAATATCTTTTAGTACCTGTTTTTTCTCAAAAGCTTTTGAAAGGTGTTCTATGACAAAATTCATGCAGCTTCTCCTCTCCGGCTATGTCAATAGGCCTTTAGAAATTATAGACATTTATAATATATTATGTCTATTATAACAGAACCTGCCCAGCTGTCACGTGAACATTTTGTTACATTTCCGGGCACACTGAGGGCCAGGCTGCAGCTTTCCTTTACAGGAATCTGCAGCCCGGCCCAGCTGTTATCCTTATGGCATTTGATCAAAGAATTCCTGATACACCCTGCTCTTTTCCAAAGGTATTGGCCTTGCAGATTCGCAACAGCGGCATCTTTTTACCGGCGTGGTTATGGTAACCGTGTCATCCGGAAAATATTCTTCCGAACCGGAGCTGAATACAGACGCCGTATTTGTAATAACACCGCAGGCCCTTGCGTGGACCATGCCTGCGATGAGCACCGTCACGGTTTCCCCTTTCTTTATGGTACCAATACGTTCTGACCCCTTCCACTCGGCCCAAGTCCTTCCTCCGTCTATAGAAAACTGCAGATTCCACAGCTCCCTTGGAATATAATCGGCGAGTACCACCCCGTATGCGTCCGCGGAACCACTGTTTTCCAGAAGAATGGTATAAATCAGGTATTCACACGGTACGGCACAATCCGGATAAGCAGTCTTGGTGATAGATAACTCCGGTATCTGCGCAACCGGCGTTACGAGATCACATGTGTTGTTGTCAGGATAAGGGTCTCTTGTACTGCTGCTCACCTCTGCAAAATTGGAGAGCTGCCCTGCTGCATTATGGGGCACAAATCCCCGAAGCAGAAGTCTTACAAACGTACCTGCTGCCAGAAATGCGGCGGTCCATGAGCCGTTCCACGGATACCAGTTTTCCCCGTCATCACTGGAACATTCCAGATTCACCAGCGCTGACGGCATGGCATCTTCCAATACCACCTGCAGGGCATCCGACGGTCCCGCATTCTTCACAAGGACCTCATAGGTAATAGACGCTCCCGGTCTGGCAGGGTTTGGCTCTACACTTTTCTTTACAGACAGGTCTGCAGATGCATCCACGGTTACCTCCGCCTCATCTGAATTATTGTCCGGCTCAGGGTCCGGAGTGTCGGAACTTACAAAAGCTGAGTTGACAAGGCTTCCTGTAAAGGAAGGCTCTGACCGTCCTCTCAGCAAAACCTCCACCCGTTCTCCCACATCCAGGGATGTGACGGCATAGGAGCCTCCCCAGGGGAGCCAGGTAGTTCCTTTGTCAATAGAATACTCTGCCTCCATCAGATAGGGGGATGCCGTATCCCGGATCACTACATTCTCCGCCCTGCCCGGTCCCTCGTTTCCGGCCGTGATGGTGTAGACCACCCTCTGCCCGGCTATGATACTTTCTGGATCTGCCGTTTTCGTCAATACCAGATCTGCCCCTGGTTCCACGGCAACCTGGACTTCTGATGAATTGTTATCCGGATCTGGGTCAGGAACAGACGAACTCACATGCGCGGTATTGATCACCGTCCCAGTAAATCCTGAAACCACCGTCCCCCGCAGCAGCACAGTCACACTGCTTCCGGCCAAAAAAACAGGCCAGGTATACGAACCGCTCCAGATATTCCACACACTTCCACCATTCAGGGAAAACTCCATTTCTATGATCTGTTCCGGAACAACATCTGTCAGCGTTACGTTGACCGCATCGGATGGCCCTCTGTTTTCAATCAGTACGGCATATTGGATTCTCTCCCCTTCATATACCGAAGTCTCCGAAGCTGTTTTTATCACAGCCATATCCGCCGACTGATCCACAGGTATCTCTATGGTATCTTTATTGTTTGACAGATCCGGGTCCGGTGTATCGGACTGTACCTCTGCGGTATTGAAAAAACTGCCTGTGGCCGATGCCGGAATATCCCCCCTGATATGGAATCTTACACTGCCGCCTGCCGGTATATCAAATACACCGGTCTGGCCTTCAAATGTCCTCCAGGTCACTCCCCCGTCATAAGAAATCTCCGGTTTTTCCAGTTCTGCCGGGATATGATCCATTATGTTTGCGTTCAGGGCTTCATCCGGTCCTTTGTTTTCCACCTCTATCTCAAATACGATGGATTCCCCTGCAATTCCCACAGATGGAACTGCGGTCTTGACAACCGACAGATCAGCCAAACGGTTCACCGGTGTCACCACTGTGGAGGTATTGTCATCCGGGTTGTCATCCCGGGAAGCTGTGGTGACACGTGCCGTATTCTCCACCTCAGTGGCTGTACTGCTGCTGAAGTTTCCCCGGATAAGGACTGTCCGCTCCTCCCCGGCCTGCATCTCCCCGATCTCCAGGCTGCCCGTCCATGGGTTCCATGTCCCCCCATGGTCTGTACTGTACTCCGGCAGAAGGATTTCCGGGGGGATATCATCCGTAAGCTGTACCTCCAGTGCCGGATTCGGCCCCTGATTTCTGACCGTGATCGTGTAGGTGATCTGTTCCCCCTCATTCAGCAGATCCGGTACAGCCGTCTTCTCCACAGACAAATCTGCCCTTGACTGGATCTCGATGATATAATCCTCAACCTCTCCGTCAGACGCAGGCCCCACACTCCTGGCATCCTGCCCCTGTAACGTCCCTTCCGGCAAATCATCCGTGGTAAGGCGCAGCCTTAAAAATGTATGCCCCGGCCGAAGCTGCGTGGAGGGCGGAACTGTAAAATCCAGAGAAATGATCTGCGTCTGGGAACTGGAAGGCACCGTCTGATGCACCGCCTCATCCGCCTCAAACAATCCGTTATTGTTAAAGTCTACCCATCCGTACAGATTGGCCAATGCCCCTGTCAGATTCCTGACAGCCGCGTTCACATGATATGTGTTATCCGTCACAGTCAGGGAGGCCAGAGGAACCGTCAGCGCGTCATCCTGTATCTGCCTCTCCAGATCATCCCCGTCCGCTGCTGCATTCTGGTGTGCTTCCGTCTCCCCGGTTATCTGCAGTCCCAGCGTCAGTCCGTCAACGATCCGATGACGGGGACCGTCACTTGTAAGCAGGGTATTATAATTTCCGCTGCCGGCTGTCCCTCCGATATCCGGAGCATCTCCAAAATCCACTTCCAGCGCCGCATAAGGACACATGGTTCCATCCTGGAATGTGTTCTGCACCGTCTGTGAAAATCTGGCTGCCCGGGCTCTGTCCTGTTCGATCAGATACCGGTAGATAGTCCCGTCCCCACTGGATACCGCATAGAGCACCCCGTTCTGGTCCATGACAGCTGCCCCAAAAACACTGCCTGGGTTAGGCCCCGTAGTATCAAGAGCAGTCACCTGACCGTTTGGCTCAATCCGGTATACGGTTCCGTCATCTGCCACCCCATACAGGACATTTTCCCGGGGATGCCACACCCAGTCACCAATCTGCAGCGGTTCTGAGAGCACTGTACCGTAGTTGTCCGTCTGTTCGGTATAACCGGAGGCCGGGTCCACCAGTTTTAAATAGGTTGAGGAACCCGGCCTTAAATCCACGGTGTAGAATCTCTGCTCCCCTGACATGTACAGATAATAGTACCCGTTCAGATCCAAAGTCCCCACATGATAAAAAGCCGCAGGCAGTCCCTGCGGTCTGGGAGTCAGAACATCAACCGCGCCGCTGTCATCCACTCGGACAAGCTGGTTTGCTGTCTGGTCGTATCCATAAATATAATAATCCAGCACATTGTAGCCAATGGCATTCACATCACTGTCAGGAATCAGACTGCCCCGCAGATCTGCCCTGCCGGTCACCATCTCCACCTCATACCAGCTTGTGGGCCTGCCGGAAAACAAGATCATTTTAGAATCGCAGACAAAGGGTCCCTTGGCCGAAGCCCGCCCCCCTGTACCATTTCTCTCCGCCATACTCATACCTCCGCATCTGTTTGGATTTTTGCCTCCTATAACATATTCGGAGGGGAAGCGAAATGTTCTTCATTTTTATTTTATTGTGTGATAAGATAATAAGATGGAAATCATCAGACATAGAAAGAGTACATACATATCATGAAAAAATCATTATTCTACCGGGGACTCTATTACGTGGCAGGACTTCTGCTCCTTGCCCTGGGTATTTCCCTGAACACAAGATCCGGACTGGGCGTTTCTCCCATTATATCTGTCTCCTACAGCATTTCTTCCATCTGGAACCTGAACTTCGGAGACATGACTTTTATCCTCTACTGCATTTTCGTCCTTGTGGAAATGTGTCTTCACACAGTCCGCAGCAAAATATACGCTCACAGAGGCGGCCCGGCCCTTGCCCATGCCAACCGGATCAACCTGAAGCTTGTACTGGTAATGGATGTACTGCAGCTTCCTTTAAGCCTGGTCTTCACTCGCTTTCTCAATCTTTTTTCAGACAGGATCCCTGAATTTAGGACCGCATATGCAGGCAGTTTCCCCGGCAGTTTTGCCGGAAGGACCCTCATCCTTCTTTTGGCTGTGGTCCTCACCGGCGTCGGGGCAGCCATGTCTCTGAACATGCGTATCATCCCTAATCCGGGGGATGGTATTGTGCAGGCCATCGCGGACTGCACCGGCTGGCAAGTGGGATTTACAAAAAACTGCTTTGACCTGCTGAATATCTCTTTCACCATTGGGGTCAGCCTGCTTTTTGCGGGACGTCCGGTAGGGATTGGACTTGGGACTGTCATTGCGGTCATTGGCGTCGGAAGGGTGATCGCGGTCTTTAACCGCCTTACCCAGGAAAAAATGCTGTACCTGGCAGGAATGACAGAAATCTGTACCTAAACAGCCGCGGCTGCAGAACAGGGACCTTACATGTCTTTGTTCTGCAGCCGCAGCCATTTTAAAAATATCCTATTTTAATACCAGCGTACCATGGGCAGTTCATTGTTAATTCCTTTTGAGGCCAATACCTGATGTATGTCAATCACTCCATTGTGAAAGGTTGCCGCACAGGATGCCAGGTACAGTTCCCACATACGGACAAATCTTTCGTCAAACATTTCCCTCACTTCCCGGGCATGTTCTTTAAAATTCCTCTCCCAGCACAAAAGTGTCCTGTTGTAATGATTCCTCAGATTCTCCACATCCATGACATGGAATCCATCCTCCGCCATACAGGAGACCATTTCCCTGAGACTTGGGACCACACCGCCGGGAAAGATATATTTTTTGATCCACGGATCACCCGGATGCTCTTTCAGTTCACTGATAAAATGCAGAAGGAGCAGGCCGCCCGGTTTTAGGACATGATTTATACAGTCTATGAACATCTGGTAGTTCTCACGCCCCACATGTTCCGCCATTCCTACACTCACCACCCTGTCGAACTTCCATTCACTTTTCTTAAGCTCCCTGTAGTCCATAAGCTCCACTGTCAGCAGTTCCTCAAGCCCTTCCTCCGCAATCCGCTTCGTGAACTCTCTGTGCTGCTCCTCACTCAGGGTAATGCCCGTCCCTTTGACTTTATATTTTTTAGCTGCCTCTATCAGCAGGAATCCCCAGCCGCATCCGATGTCCAGCAGGCTCATTCCCTCCTTCAGATACAGCTTCTGCAAAATATAGTCCACTTTATTGACCTGTGCCTGGTACAGTGTATCGTCCTCATGCAGAAAATACCCGCAGGAATAACTCATGGTCTCGTCCAGCCAAAGCTTATAGAAATCATTACCGATATCGTAGTGGCTCCGCACCTCTTTCTCCTGGTTCTTTTTGGCTGTGGAGGAGAAGATCAGCTTTTTCAGCACCTTCTGGTCCATGGAGAATTTATCCATCTGTCCCAGAAAGTGGTCCAGGGCCTCATACAAATCCCCCTCGATCTCCAGATCATCATTCATGTAGGCTTCCCCCAGGGCCAGGGATGTGCTCGTTACCAGTTCCTTCATGGGGATCATTTTACGGCAGTTGACTGTAAACATGGGATTTCCCTCCCCAATCAGGTACTCCTTTCCCGAAGCCTTCACTAAGAAAGGGTACTCATCGAATTTTTTCAAGAACTGTATCATCATGTTTTCTTCCAGCACTTTTATGTTCCTCCTTGCAGCGTACACGCGCTGTAACAGTTCAGACAAGTTGGACTGTTACCACTCGCATTCTCTATAAGTGCATTTTTACCATAATTTCCACAGTTCATACATTTCAAGGCCGCTCAGTCAATATTTCTCTTTCTCTCTGAAACAAACTGTACCCCCACTGCCAGAATGCCGATTCCCAATACCATTCCTGCCGCCACAGGCACCAGATACTTCCATGTAGTGATCTCCATGAAATGATAGACTAAAAATGCGCCATAGCAGCCTGCCAGTATCACCAGGGGAAGCGCCCAGGCAATCGCCGTGATATGATTTCTGCAGTACCGGGTGACAACAAAGAGTATAAGTCCGGCCCCCACTGCAGTCATAGTGCAGAACAACACATTCATCAGCGACAGGGTACCCAGCGTCCAGGGGAACCATCCGATATATCCGCTGGAGAAAGAAGCAGCCGGTGCATTCCAAAACTCTATGACACGGTTTATTTTTGCGATCAGCATATAAAACAGGAACTCTGCCCCAATTACCAGAAACGCAGATAACAGGCAGGCTGCCAGTTTATAAAGGTAATACTTTCTGCCTCTTTTACAGCTATATTGGAGCATGGTCATCCGGTTTCTGTTTTCCTGCACCATATAGGGCAAGATCATAAAAATCACGCTGATGATCGCAAAAACTGCCCAGAACTGCAGGACCTCAAAGTTATCCCCAATCACCTGCGGCGGCAGTATACCGTACACTTCCTTCCAGTTCCGCTCTAAAGTCCGCTGCCTCTGTGCCTCATCCAAATCTTTATAGTATGATGTGCCGTCCACTTTTCCCAATGCTTCGGACTCATACCTGTCAAGATACATCTGATACACATTCAGTTCAATGGCCCGGGTAAATTCCCTGGTTATATCATCCGCGGTAAACACATCGTAAATCTCCATCCACAGTGCCGTATCCTCATCCGGGGAAAGGCTCTCCTCCGCATAGTTAAATTCCTGGAACGTACGAAACCCATAGCTCTGGAACAAAGCGTTTTCCGCGATCATCTTGTCAATCTCACTGACACCTTTTTGGGGTGCGTCCGCTTTCATCTTTTCATATTCATCCTCCGATATATAGTTCCCATACTTTTTGACAATATCAGCCGCAATATCAGCCGTCTGCTGGTAACTGCCCTCATATATGGATACATATGGACTGATAAATAAAAGAAAATACAGAATCCAAAATGCCAGCAGACACAGGCACTTTTTCCAGCTCCATATTTTTTTGATCTCCTCAAATAACATATCGTCACCTCCCTACAAATCTTCGGCCAGAAACTTTTTCCTGGCAGCAAATGCTGCTGCCCCCGCAAGCCCTCCCCAACAGAGAAGCACGATCACCTCATAATACCGCGGAGAGAAAAAATGACCGCCGCTCACCATCCAGTGCCCTGCTTTGCGGGCCAGATCCACTGGATTATACTGCAAAATAAAATAAAACCTGCTGTTCTTTGGAAACAGGGAGGTCACTGTATAAATAACCGTGCACCCAAATCCAAGCTGTATAAAAGACACAAAGCTGTTTTTATTCCTTGTGACCAGACTAAAACTGATATAGGAAAACAGGAGTGCGGCAGCTATGGAGATCATAAATTCCATCCCCACATATCCCGCTGCAGTCAAAGGCATTCTACTTAAGATCGGGAAAAAGGAATCCAGAAGCATCATACTTCCAACGGGGGTTTTCCAAAGACTGCCCAATGGAAACACAACGCAGGCCGTCATAAGAGTCACACCCCAGATACATATGGTAAACAGTACACCGGCAGACGCTGCGGTCCTCCTTCTGCTGTCCTGGATCTTCCTTCCGGCCTTTGTGGTATATACCACCGCAGCGGTTCCCGTGGCAAAAGTCTCACTGACACTCTGCATCATGAGCAATACCCCTGCCAGTATACTTTCCAGGGTACAGGCAAGGGGAATCCATCTGGAAAACAATGCAAAAAAGTCCCTGCTGCACGGTACAAAAAAGCTGGCAGCTCTCCCGCTTTCTCTGTTCTCCTCCAGAATCTTCCCTAATTTTCCGTACTCCGTGCTGACATATTTTTTCGCCTCCCCGGTAAGCCGCAGGGAAGAGGAAAATGCTTCTGCCATGCTCTCACTGTCCATCTTCTTTATCATGTACAGTGTACCATCCATGATCTGCCGGAAAGTGGGAACCCCCGTCTGCTTCTCCTCCGTTGGCTCCAGAGCCTCCAGATACTTCTCTGCCGTTTCCTCACTCAAGGGAAGCTGCAGTTCGTCCCAGATTTCCCGGCTTTTCCTGACAAGCTCTCTCTGCCCTCCGAAATTAGCCAGGATCCACATATTGAGCAGAATACTTCCTATGAGGATCCCCCAGAACAGCGGTCTGCACATCTGTCGCTTCCATTCTTCTCTCATCTCTCCACCTCATTCCCGATAGGTGTATAAAAATACATCCTCCAGACTGGCCGCGCAGGAACTCCATCCATCTTTTTCTCTGTCCGCAATAAAGCGTATCTCGCAGTTTCCTCCTTCCTGCCTCTGGGAAACAACCTGGTATTCCCTCTCAAAATCCGCCAGCTCCTCTGTCTTGATCCGTGTGCTGAAGAGTTTCCCCTCCAGTGTCAAGCACAGGTTTTCCACACTGTCATTGGCATAAATCTGCTTATCTTTCAGCATAATTATATGATTTGCAATAAATTCCACGTCCGAAACAATATGGGTGGAGATAATGACAATTTTATTTCCGGAAAGGGAGGTGAGGATCTTCCGGAAGCGCACCCGCTCCTTTGGGTCCAGTCCCGCAGTCGGTTCATCCAGGATCAAAATTTCCGGGTTACCCAAAAGTGCCTGGGCGATACCCACACGTTGTATCATACCCCCGGAAAACTTCTTCATCTTTTTTTTGGCCGCATCTGTTAGACCAACCTGTTCTATGAGGCGGGGAACTTCTTTTTTTAGCTGTTCCTTTCCAATCCCCTTTAAAATGCCGATGTAACGCAGATATCTCTCAGGGGTATAATCCCGGTAATAGCCAAAGTCCTGGGGGAGAAACCCCAGTTTTTCACGGTACTTTTCATCCAGCTTTTGGATCTCCCTGCCCTCCCAAAGGATACTTCCCTCTGTGGTATAGAGGAGGGTTGCCAGCATTTTCATAAGTGTGGTCTTTCCTGCTCCATTTGGGGCAAGGAGACCATATATTCCGTAATTCAATTCCAGATTTATATCTTTTAATGCGGTGAAATTCTGGTATTTTTTTGTCACATGATTAATTTGCAGCATTTGTATACTCCTTTCTGAACGTCTGTCCGCACAAACGGAGCAGATGTCTGATATAGATGAACGCGGCTGCCACACCTGCCGCCGCGAAAAGTGCCACCGGGATCTGCTCCAGCAGTATGCCGTACCAGTCCCCTGCCAGCCCTGTAAGCAATAGATTGCCTATGATCCACATGCCGCTGACTGCTGCTCCCCAGGAGATCTTCTTTCCTCTCTCGATCCCAAGCACAAGAAAAAGCGAAAAGATCATCAGGGAGGCAAATGCCGTTGCCAGCATTCTCGGAACGTCGGCCTCATATCTGACTGCCAGGATCACTGCGTAAACCAAATTTACGCCAAGCCCCAGCAGACTGTTTAAAAACATGCGCGCTGTCATCAGGTGGAAAAAAGTGTACTTACAGCTCATAAGTTGTTCGTATGTCTGATTTTGCTTCTCCTTTACAGATGAAAGAAAAAAAATGGCTGCATAGAGCATCGGCGCTCCTGTAAAAACAGCACTGTAAGCATTGAAAAAGCCCACTCCCACAAGTTTCATCCCCATAAAAAGCAGGAACACGGCGAGACTGAAGGATAAAAAGAGGATATCCGCCATATATGCATACAGCTGCCTGATACCAATGCCGAAAAATATATCCCATAAAAAGGTACTCATCCCCTCCTCCTTTGGCAGCCGGCTCAGTTCTTCTGCCAGTTTCAGATTCTCTTCTTTTCGTGCGGCTTTTTTCCACATAGCTTCTAAAAATTCATTTTCCGGCTGCGTCATACCTGTTCCCTCCTCTGTCTCTGTAATTTTTTTCTTGCCCTGTGCAGCAGTATCCTGACCTGCGGAAGGGATTTCCCCATGGCTGCCGCGATTTCCTCATATGACATCCCATCCACACAGAATAGAATAAGCGCCTGTCTGTAATCCTCCGGCAGCTCTTCTATCCACTGCAGAAGTTCTGCGTACTCTTCTTTTCTCACATAAAGTTCCTCCGGTGACGGCGGTGAAAGCCCCGGCACATCCGTCTTTCCTGTGTCCAGTTCCTCTGTTCTCTGCCTTGCGTTTTTTCTCAATTGGTCCACTGCCTTGTGCTTTACTACGGCAAACAGGTAGGTTCTGAAAGCGCAGGACCCGGAAAGACGTTTTCTCTGTACATAGATATCTGCAAAACTGTCCTGTACGATATCAAGTGCAGACTGTTCCTCTTTCAGCATTGTCATACAGAACCGCACAGCCTCCCGGTAGTGGCGCAGCACCAGCACGTCAAAAGCCTGTTTTAAATTTTCATCCCTGACCATTTCCATAAGCTGGTCATCCGTCTTATCCTTCAGTTCTTCCCGGGTCATATAGATTCCTTTCTGTCTTGGAAAGTTATGAAACTTAGTGTGCACGAAATAGTTTACCTCTGTAACTTTCTGCTTATTAATCGAATCGGAAAGCTAAAAGTTACACCATGTCTTTCAAAAATTTATAATTTATATCTTAGCACCATGAAAAAAGCCCTGAATCTTAAAATTCAGGACTTTTTTATTACACCTTAATCATAGGATTGCACCTTAACAGTTCTTCGATCAGTCTGTCTCTGTCCCGGACAGCACATATCATTTCCTGCCGTCTTCCTTTTATCTCGATCCTGTCCAGTGATGCCGCTGTGGCGGAAATGGGATTGCATGTTCTGCGTATCTCCATGATCTCAGAAATCTCCATGGAATCCTTCATGATCCCAAAATAGATCGCCATCCGGTCCCCGTCCACCACCACATAATTCCTCACAACAATTGGAATAAAGATTGCATTGAAGACAACTAAAGCCGCCGCTATCTCAGCGGAAACCTCATTTGACACAACCAGCTCATAGGCCATCACAAGATTCCCTGCCAACAGGATCAGCCAGAACCATACCGCAATTTTCCCTTTGAATTTCATATTGTATCACCTCTCTCATGCATTCCCGTCAATGTGTGTCAAAAAGCGCTTTTCTTATGCAGTGCGATGCAGTATAGATTAAGTATACACCATGCAGCCCATGGAAACAATTTATTCTCTCTTTTTTTTTCAAAAAATCACTTTGTACAAGTAGTGTAAATTTTTGAAAAAAATGCTTGCAATTTGTATTTTCTTATGCTATCATAATTCATGGTCGCTCCGATAAACGCAAAGGGGCAAAAAGATAAATAAACAGTGACGGCTCCATGGTCAAGCGGTTAAGACACCGCCCTTTCACGGCGGTAACAGGGGTTCAAATCCCCTTGGAGTCACTCAGGCGCCATAGCCAAGTGGTAAGGCAAAGGTCTGCAACACCTCTATCACCAGTTCAAATCTGGTTGGCGCCTCTTTTATCTATTTATCTTAACGGCTCCATGGTCAAGCGGTTAAGACACCGCCCTTTCACGGCGGTAACAGGGGTTCAAATCCCCTTGGAGTCATTTTTTACTTGCATATTTTTGGATTTGTGGTAATATAATATAGTGTAATACTTCTTCAAAACAGAATAAATAGATATGGCGCCATAGCCAAGTGGTAAGGCAAAGGTCTGCAACACCTCTATCACCAGTTCAAATCTGGTTGGCGCCTCTCGTAAGATCTCAGGGATGAAAAGTCTCTGAGATTTTTCTTTTCTCAAGATCCCCCTACCCGCTTTCTAAAAAATAATCAGCACCGGTATCAGGAACATGACGCATAGTTGTCATGTTCCTTTTGTTATGATCAGGATAAAAAATGGAGGTTTCAAGTATGATTGAATCAAGATGTGGTATCTTATGCAGTGAATGTGCGTACAAAGAGCAGATGGGATGTAAAGGGTGTTTACATATTGACAAGCCATTCTGGGGAGATAACTGCCCGGTGAAAAACAGCTGTGAATCCAAGGAGCATCAGCACTGCGGCCAGTGCGGTGAATTTCCATGTGCCTTACTGAAACAGTTCGCTTACGATGAAAAACAGGGGGATGGCGGAAAACGTATTGAGCAGTGTAAATGCTGGATGCAATGTTCTTAATGCAAAGATCATTGCAGCCCGGCACAAAACTCTTTTACACAGGCAGATATATTTTAAATGTACTCCCCTGATTTAATTCACTGACAACCTCGATCTTTCCCCCATGCTTATCCAGAATCATCTTCACAACTGCCAGCCCCAGACCGGAACCCGGTATGCGCTGGGACCTGGATTTATCTGCACGGTAAAAAGGTTCAAAAATATGGACCAGATCTTCTTGTCCTATCCCATACCCTGTATCAGCTACCTGGATAACCGCACACTTTCCGTTCATGTCCATGGAAACTGTAATATCTCCGTCTCTCCGGTTGTATTTTATGGCATTTTCTATCAGGTTATAAAAAGCCCTGTAAAGAAGGCTGGGATTTCCGTATACAAACCCGCTGACCGGCTGCCCCATTGACAGCTTCACCTGACTGCTCCGGGCTTTTTTTGCCAGCTCCTGTACTGCCTGTTGGAGTAAAGTATACAGCTCCACACGCTGGTCCATGGGAATGTCTCTGAGATTGGCAAGGGCCAGCAGGCCTTCTACTGTTTTGATAATGCGGTTCAAAGAGGTATCTGTGTCCTGCATGAACTCCTTATAGTCCGCGATTTTAGGATTCGGTGTCATTTCCAGCACCTGAAGGGAGGATTTGATAACAGCAAGCGGTGTTTTCAGCTCATGAGCCGCATTGGCGGCAAAGCTTTTCTGTATCAGAAAGGCATCCTCCAGACGCTCCAGCATACTGTTAAATGCGTCTGCCAGTACGCCCACCTCCCCCTGGGTTCTTTTAAGTTCCACCCGCTTATCCAGGTTCCGGTCATCCACCCTCTGTACCGACTCAGTCAGCTCTTTTAACGGCCGCAGCATTTTCCCTGTGGCCCAGTAAGTACCGGCCAGGGCCAGCAGTATAATGACAGCCATGGTCACTACAGACTGCACGGAAAATTTCATGGAAGCCTCTTGGTAGGTCACATCCGGATCAAGCGCAGGGGGCAGTTCTCCTTCCGGAAGTGCGGGATCATAATACACAGCCCCTTCTTCCACCAAAGAAGCATAGTCCCCATAATAACTGCGGGCAGATACCAGCGAATTTACCGTCAGGAGCAGACAGGCAAGTACCAGTATCACACCTACGATCCCTGTGATCTGAAGCTGCAGCGTATGTTTTTTCATCATGATCCCTCCTCCGGGCACTGCAGGCAGTAGCCTTTTCCTCTGTAAGTGACAATATATCCCCCCGCACCGGCTGCATCCAGCTTTTTGCGCAGGGAATGAATATGAAAACGGAAAGAATTTGAGAACAGGTCAGCTTCGCTGTCCCACGCGTGTTCGATCAATTCTTCCGCGCCTGTCATCTTCCCGGCATGGACAAATAAATATTCCAGCAGCGCGAATTCTTTCCTGGTCAGCTCCACTTCCTCTTCCCTGCACCAGACCTGCCTCCGTTTCGTATCCAGTTTCAGATATCCACAAGTAAGCACTGTATTTCCGGTGGTAAAGTTCCGGCGCAGAAGGCTGCGGATACGGGCCTCCAGCTCTTTAAACTCAAACGGTTTTGTAAGATAATCATTGCTTCCCTCATCCAGCCCGCTCACTTTATCCTCCAGTGTATTGCGTGCGGACAAGATCAGAACTTTCAGCCCGTCATCCCGGCTGCGGATACGCCGCAGAACTTCCATACCGTCCACTTTAGGGAGGTTCAGATCTAAGATCATCAGATCATACTCATTCACTTCATAAAGATACAGGGCTTCTTCCCCATCAAAGGCGCAGTCTACAGAATATCCCAGTATTTTCAACCCCTTCGCCACCGTTTTGGAAAGAAGCTCTTCATCTTCCACCAACAACAATTTCATATTACTGCCTCCCTGCTTTTTATCATAACAAAACTCTTACTGCCTGATCACCAGATTGCCACACGTTCCTCTTTGGGCACATACATCCCGTCACCTTCTTTGATGCCGTAAGTATCATAGAACTCCTGGAAGTTGGCAAGTACCCTGTTGCATCTCAGGTTATTGGGCGCATGGATATCACTCTCTGCCATTTCTTTTAGTATACTATAATCTGCGGCTCTCAGCCACTGGTTTGCGTAGCTTCGGAAAAATGCGTCGTAATCCGGATTTTCCATTTTGGAAAGCAGCTCCAGGCCACAGGCGATCCCGCCGATATCCGCAATGTTTTCACTTAGGTTTTCCTGGGCATTGGCTTTTATTCCAGGTGCTGCTTCATAACCGTCATAATATTCCACCACATTGCTGCACAGTTTCTCAAAATGAGTATAATCCTCATTTGTCCACCAGTCTCTTACATTTCCCTTGGCATCATACTGGGCCCCGCCATCATCAAACATATGGGTGATCTCATGGGCAATCGTGCTTCCGATAGATCCCAGGTTCGTCTCAAAGGATGCTGTTTTGTCGTAAAACGGAGCCTGCAGGATACCTGCGGGAAAAATAATGGTGTTTGTATTTCTGCTGGCTGCAGCGTTTACGGTATAAGCTGCCAGAGGGAATCTTCTGGGGTCAACCGGTTTTTCCAGTTCCTCTATCTGGCGTTTCCACTTTTCTGCCTCAGACGCAGCCACGTTTTCAAAATAACTGCCTCCCTCTTCTGTTCCCCTGAACCGGGCCCGGTTCAGGTTCCATTCATCCGGATATCCGATCAGCACGGTGATAGAGTCCAGTTTTTTAAGTGCCTCCTTCTTGCTGGAAGCATCCATCCAGTCCAGGCGGTTGATCCGGTCTTTGAATGTATCTGTCAGCATGGTTACCATTTTTTCTATCTCCGCTTTTGATTCAGCCGGAAAATAACGCTGGGTATAGAGCTGTCCCAGTTCGTCGGAGAGGAAATTCTGCACAGCGATATCAGCGGAAGAGATTCCGGCGGTTCCAAACTTTTCCGCAAGGTCTGAACTCAGATATGAGCTGTATCCTGTGAGCAGTGCCATTTTTTCGATGGCTTTAAATATTTCCAGATTATCCTCTGTAAACCATTTGGCATAAGAAGCAAACTGTACATCGTCAAATACGATCATCTTTACATCCTGACTAAGACCGATGGACTGAACCAACTGGGAGAGCTTCGCCTGGGGCATCATCTCATCCAGTGTCTCCGGCGTATAGTATTTTGGCTCCTTTATCTTTCCGGAAGCATCCTGGCTCTGCATATGATCCACCAGATTCTTCTCCAGCTTCAGGATCCCATCGGCATGTGCTTCGGCCTTTTCCCGGCTCTCTCCCACTGCTAAAAGCTGTTCGATAATAGAATTCCGGTATTCCTTATAGGCATCCCCATCCTGCTTCTCATAATCCTCTTTGGTCAATCCGGGAACCTGTGTCATAAGCTGCAGAACTTTTCTGCTGCTGTCTTTTGTATCCGTTACCGGTATGCCGGGGATCAGGCCATTGGCAAAGTTCCCCAGTTCCAGTACCGATTGGGCAATGGCTGCATTTAATTCAGAAAAGGAGGCCGCACGGTCAACCGCATCCAGATACTTCTGTAAAGGTTCTATGCCGGCCTGATCGCGGGAATCCATATTTTCATAATTCTTGTAGAGCGTGCGGATCTTCTGTTCCGGGCTTCCCTCTTTATAGTCTTCCTCACTGTTCACGATCTCAAGGATCAATTCCTTTAACTGCTCATCTGTATGCTTTGTTACGGAAGTGGAACCGCCCGCCATGTCCTCTCCCTCCGGTATCTCAATGGTGTTAAGCTGCTGCTGATTCACCGCAGTATAAAAATCATCCTTCAAATCCGTGCCGAATGCAGCGTAAAACCTGGCGGAAATTATTTCCGCATCCTTCATAGTCACCGGTTCCTCCAGGATACTGCTGCCTGCCGCACCTTCTTCCTCTTCCCCGTCAGAAGTACCTGTCAGGTCAGAAGCTGCCAGGATACCTCCGTCTGACAGGTTCTGCAGATCTTCCTTTGCCCAATCGGGAACTTCCTTCAGGTCAGGGGCCGGGGGCGCGATCCTTTTTGCATTTCCTTTTGGTGCCGGAAGCCTGCCGAATGCCCTGCTGGCCAGCACAAGCATTTGCAGACGTGTGGCTTTATCAGATTCCTCCATCCCCTCTATGACTGCAGAACGCTCAGGGGATGCAGCGTACCCTTCCGAAGCTTTCATAAAATAATCTGCAATCTCTCCCACCTCCGGGCTGACCGCTGCTACGGTGCCCGTGTTCTTTTGAGGAGCTTTTTTCTCTGTATACGGTGCAGCACATCCTGCCAGGGATGCGGTTACCAAAAGTATTGCCATAAATATTTTGAGTTTTTTTAATTTCATAATAATTGTATCCTTTCACAATTTTTTATGGGAATCATAATGTTCTTCCTGTCTTCTGTATGAGGATAACAAATACTATGTTAGATTTTTGTTAGTTTTCAGTTCCTAATACTACAACAAACCTGAAACCATCATTTTGTCTAATATTCTCTTCATAATTTCCCATATTTGATTAATTGTGCACATAAGAGCCATCCCCTATAATGTTAGTATAAACCATCGGATATTCAAAAAGAGAAAGGAGTTTACACTATGTTATCAAAAAGACAGAATTTATTAGAAACCATCCGCGGAGGTCATCCTGACAGATACGTGAATCAGTATGAAGCCATTGCCCTGCTTTACGGAACACCTTATTCTGTAAGAAATTCCATGCCCGCAAAAGGCGGCCCAAACGTAAAAAATGCATGGGGTGTTACCATTTCCTTCCCGGAAGGAATGCCCGGTCCTTTCCCGGTCCATGATGAAGAACATATTGTATGTAAAGATATCACCCACTGGAGAGACTATGTGAAAGCGCCCAATGTGAAATTCTCCGCTGAGGAGTGGGCACCATTTGTTGCTGAAGCGGAAAAAATCGACCGTGATGAATACTTTGTTGCTCCCTTTGTGGCTCCCGGTATCTTTGAACAGTGCCATTATCTTCTGGAGATCCAGAACTGCCTGATCCAGTTCTATGAGGAGCCGGATTATATGCATGAGCTGATCGACTACATCACGGACTGGGAACTGGCCTATGCGGAAGAAATCTGCAAATACTTAAAACCGGATGCCCTTTTCCATCATGATGACTGGGGTTCCAGAAACAGCTCCTTCATCTCCCCCCAGATGTTTAAAGAATTCTATGAGCCTGCTTACAAGAAAGTGTACGGATATTATAAAGAACACGGCGTTGAAGTTGTGATCCATCACTCTGACTCCTATGCTGCCAATCTGGTTCCTTCCATGATCGAGATGGGTGTGGACATCTGGCAGGGCGTCATGAGCACCAACAACATTCCGGAGCTGGTGGAAAAATACGGCGGCCAGATCACATTCATGGGCGGCATTGACAGCGGTGAAGTGGACAGGGAAGACTGGAGCAGAGAGCACATTGCCCAGGAAGTGGCACGTGTCTGCAAAGAAAACGGAACAAAATTCTTTATCCCCTGCAACACCATGGGCGGCCCGGAATCTATTTTCCCAGGCGTATACGAGACGATCACAGAAGAAATCGCAAAGGTCAGCGGTAAAGTTTTCTGACAGAGACGCATGACCCGGAAGGAGATGGATAAATGCCTGAGAAAAAAGAACGGAATGGTCTGAGCAACTCGCTTAAACGGTTCTTCGGTGTGGGTGATTTTGGCTTTACACTGATGTCCAATATTGATACCTTTTATGCCACTTACTTTTTTACCAATATTGCTAAATTTTCACTGGGTGTTATCACAGTGATGACGACCATCTCCGCAGTTGTGGATGCCATCCTCTCCTGCCTGTATGGTCCGTTCCTGAACAAGATAAAGCCTAAAAAATGGGGACGTTACCGCTCTTGGCTTATTCTGACACCCTGGATGGTCCCTTTCCTGTATGCCATGCAGTTCATAAAGATCGGCAACGGGCTGGCAGCTGCCATCTTCGTAACGGCAGCTATGATCACCAGCCGTATTGCGTGGAATATACCTTTTATAGCCAACATTTCCATGATCAATATTGCAGGGAAGACGCCTGAGGAGAGAATGACGCTGTCCTCGACCAGAATGGTATGGACATCCCTTGCCTCTGTGGTGTATTCCTACGCAGGGCCTGCGGCAGTTTCCGTTTTTGCCGCGTGGATCGGGGAGAAAAATTCTTACGCTGCCACGGCTTTCGCATTCTCCGCGTTGATGGCTGCCGGATTTTATGCCCATTTCAATATGTTTAAAGGCTATGAGATGACCGGGGAGGAAGAACTTTGCCAAATGGACCGGCAGGCGAAAACCGCCGAAACTGCCAAGGATGCCCCAAAGGTACGCGCCCTTGATGCCATCCGCTGCAATCCCCATCTGCTGTGGCTGTTTTTGTCCTGTATCACAAAATATATTGTGCTTTTCCTTGTAAACGGACTGGCTATCTATTATTTTACATACATAAGCAAAAACGCGGCCCTGCTGACCACCTTTGTCTTCGCAGCCAATCTGCTGGGCGTTGTTGCCTCCTATGTATCAAAATTCATTGTTGCCAGATTTACCGCAAAAAAGACTGTGGTATGTTCCTACTTTCTGATGGCAGTGATCGCTACAGGTGCTTTCTTTGCCTACAGCCAGACCTGGGTGGTCATGGCCGCCATGTGCGCAGTCATGTTCATACTGGTTCTGACCAATGCCTGTGACCCGGAACTTTTCTCAAACTGTGCTGCCTACAGCGGCAAAAAACTGGGTTATGACGTAACCGGAACGGTTATGGGACTTTTGACCGTTCCCATCAAAATAGGGATTGTGTCGAGAGGTATTCTCATATCCGCCTGTCTGGCACTTGCCCAGTTTAACTCCGATTTGGACCCGTCCATGGCGACCCCGCAGCTTCAGAGAGGCATCAGTATGGGATTTATGATCATTCCCGCTGTTGTGATCCTTATAGGAGCCATCATACTGGCATTTGGTTATAAATTAGATCAGGAAAGATAAAAACACCTCTGGTAAAAAGTCCTCTGTTACGATAGAATACTAAATAGGAGAAGATTTTTTGATCCGTCCATCTTCCGGCCGGCCTGCATGGCCTTTGCCGGAAGATGGATGGATTTTGCCGTATTTATCAAAACCCGGAGGGAAATACCATGACTGAGAATCACAACTCACCCGCAGGCCTTCTGCTGAGTATGCAGATCTTGTATGAGAAACTGAAAGAACGTGAAATTCCGGTTTCCCTGCTTCCGGCAGACGAGGAACCCTGTCTGTCCGGCATACAGTTCTATACTGGTCAGCAGGATTTATCACATACCTTTCTATATCTTGCAGATTGTAAGATCCTGGCCTCCCATCCCTTTTTGCTGCACCACGGTTTTCTGGCGGTGGTTGGGCAACCTGCAAAAGAAAATATCCATGACTCCTGCTGCTGCCTTATCTTTCCGGAAACCATGCCTGTGACGGAAATCTTTAATGCCCTGCAGCAGATCTTTGTCTCCTACTCCCATCTTGAAAGAAAGCTCAATGACATTTTGAACCGGGACGGAAGCCTATATGACATTACCGTGGCAGCGCTGGAGCATTTTCACAATCCTGTATTCATTCATGATGAATACTTTCATATACTGGCCTGTCCCCGCCATTTTGAGGGCGCTCTTAATTTTACCTATAACGAGCAGACCAAACGGTACATGCAGGATTTGAATACCATTAATTTTTTTAGGACAAGCCCGGCATACAAAAAAACACTGTCCACCTCAGGAGGGCAGTTCTGGGACAGCGATTTTAACAATGACCGCTGTATCTATGTAAATTTATGGATGAACGGGAATTACAGGGGACGGTTTATTATCTCAGAAATGGAAACACCCGTGACACGGGGGCAGCTCTATGTAGCCTCCTATTTTGCAGAAATCATCAAATTGGCACTTCTGAGACGTAATGATGCGGGGGAAGACGAGCGGCACCCTCTGGAAAAGCTGATCATAGATACCATCAGCGGCACTGAGACAGACCGTCTGGATATGAGCCGCAAGCTGGAGCTGCTGGGATGGAAGGAAGCAGACCAGTATCTGTGCGGCATCATCTCCTTTGAGAGCACAGATGTGACAAAACTTTCCGTATACAGTATCTGCAACGAAATAGAGGAACGGATTGAGGCATGTCAAGCCTGCTACTATAAGGGACATATTTACCTGCTGGTCAACACCGGCAAAAGTCAGATCACGCCTCAGGATCTGCGCATGAAAATGTCCTATATTATCCGGGAAGGGCTGCTCCGCATGGGGGTATCCTTTCCATTCCGGGGTTTTTCCACCCTGTCCATCCATCTGAAGCAGGCGCAGATCGCACTCAGCTACAGCCAGATGGAACAGGTGCCTCACTGGTATAATGAGTTTCAGGACTATGTATTGAAGTATTGGCTCCTGGAGGGCACCGGGGATTTTACGAAAGAGAGTATCGCTCCGGATACCCTGCACCAGCTCCGTCATTATGACAGGGAACACGGCACGGAGCTGTACGAGACTTTAAAGACCTACCTCATGAATGAGCGGAACAGCACCCTCACCGCCCAGCTCCTCAAGATCAACCGGAGCACCCTGCCCCACCGCCTGAACCGCATCACACAGCTTACAGGGGCAAATCTGGATGATTTTATGACTCGGCTGTACCTGATGATGGGCTGCTATATCCTGGATTATATCTGATGTCACTGAACACAGAATGCCGCCTATCTGCAGATATCAAAGATAAATTCAGCCACCTGGTCCATAGCATCATAGGCAGCTTTAAAAGGTGACATCTGGAAAACATGCCACATACCGGTGTAATAGTCCAGCTGTACCTGCACATGGTATTTTCGTAGCCTTTTCTGCAGGTTTAGAGAATCAGAGAGAAGGATCTCATTCTCGCCCACCTGAATATAGGCAGGGGGAAACCCGGTGAAATCCGCAAACAGGGGAGAGATCAACGGATCATGCAGCTCCCGCCCCTCCGCGTAGTCCCGGACTGCCTTGTCTATATATTCCTCTGAAAGAATCGGGTCGATCTCAGCCTTCAGCTCATGTGATCTTCCGCTCTTTGTAAGGTCCGTCCACGGAGAGAACAGGATGATGCCCCTTGGAAGGATACGGCCCTGTTCTTTTAATTTCTGCACTAGAGTAAGGGCCAGATTTCCTCCCGCGGAATCCCCTGCCACGATCACATCCCTGGCTCCGTATCCAAACTGCATCAGATAGTCCCATACCTTCAGAGCATCCTCCAACGCCGCGGGATAGGGGCATTCCGGCGCAAGGCGATAATCAAAGCTGAGCACATCCATGGAGGTGGTGCTTGCAAGTTTATTGGTAACACTCCTGGCGTAGCGGAAACTTCCTGTGTTGTATCCGCCGCCGTGGCAGTAAAGTATCACATATTTTTTCATATGCCTTCGGTCTACACTGACCCATTCGGCAGGAATCCCTTCTATATCAAAATTCTCATATTTCATGTCTTTGCTTTTTGAGAAGATACCGCTTAGATTTTCCTGGGATGCCCTCTGTTTTTCCACATCAGGACTTTCTACAAGTGTATGCATCTTTTTAATAGCCTTCATAAGGCTTTGGCTGCTCTTCAGATTAATTTCCATTGGGTTCTCCTTCTGCTTATAGGGTTTCCTGGCAACATAGTTTCATTCTATCACAGCACAGCCCAAACGTCCATTCCGGTTTCTTTTCTGTTTTTATTGATAATTTCCCCATATCACCTTATAATAAACGTATGGAGAAAAAAACAAACAAAAACCGTGCTACATGGTACAAATTAGATTTATCTGCAAATGTATATCCCACTCTGCAGCGCAAAAATTTCTCAAGTGTCTATCGGATCACCATGATCATGAAGGAGGAAGTGGACCCGGTTCTTCTGCAGAAGGCTGTGGATTTGGCACTGCCCCGCTTCCCGGTGTTCAAGGTAGCCCTTAGAAAAGGACTGTTCTGGCGCTATTTGGAACCCAATGACAGGCCGGGGCCGTTTGTCCAGCCGGACATAGTGAATCCCTGTATGCCTATGTCTTTTAAGGCCAATAACCGATATATGATCCGGATATACTATTACCATAAGAAAATATCCCTGGAAATGTTTCACTCCCTCTCAGACGGCAACGGGGCCTTGTATCTTCTGCGGACGATCACTGCCGTGTATCTACGTCTGCAGGGGCATGAGATCCCAAGTTGTGACGGCGTACTGGATATCCACCAGGAACCGGACCCTGAGGAGTTGGAAGACGCCTACCTGCGCTATGCCTCCTCAAAAGTAAAGCCGGCGCGGACCCAGGGGAGCGCCTACCGGGTCAGGGGAACAAAAGAACCTTTTTATACGCTGAATATTATCTGCGGCATCATGCCCGTGAATGAAGTTTTAAAAGTTGCCAGAAACTATAAGGCATCTATCACCGAATATTTAAACGCAGTGCTCCTCTATTCCCTCCTGGAAAAGCAGAAGGCTGACCGTGTATTCCGGGAAAAGCCTGTAAAGCTTGCACTGCCTGTAAACCTGCGCAAATTCTTTCCTTCCATAACACTGCGGAATTTTATCACTATGGTATATCCCTCCATAGACCCCAGAATGGGAGAATACACATTCGAGGAGATCCTTGTACAGGTGCACCATTATATGCGGTATTATATCAACAACAAGTTCCTCAATGCTGACATTACCACCAATGCCTCCACCCAGCAGAGTCCTTTCATCCGCATTGTACCGCTGTTCTTAAAAGATTTTGTAGTCAGACAGTTCTATATCCGGGTACAGGACCGCCAGTCCACAGCAGGACTGACAAATCTGGGCATTGTACAGGTTCCTGAGGAGATGAAAGAATATGTGGAACGCTTTGATGTACTCATGGGGCAGCCGTTTTCCCCAAGAACCAACTGCGCCATTGTCAGTTATGAAAACACCCTGACCATAAATTTTGCCAGCAGTATCGTGGAAGCTGATGTGGAACGCATATTTTTCCGTAAACTGATATCTGACGGAATCCATGTGAAGATAGAGAGCAACCGAGAAACCAAGGATTAAATAAATTTGGAGGAATCCTTTATGTCATACTGTGTGAACTGTGGGGTGGAACTTGACAAGACCTGTAAAGTCTGCCCCCTGTGCAATACAAAAGTTATCAACCCCAAACAACCGCCGGATACCAGTTCTCCCAAACCCTTTCCTACGCTGGAAGGCCACACGGAGACAGTGCCCCGCAGTGACATTACAATCCTCATGACTGTCATACTCGCTGCCACGGCTGTCGTCTGCGGTCTGTTAAATCTGTTCATTTTCCAGTACGGAAGCTGGTCCCTTTATGTGATAGGGATCTGTGTGGTTCTGTGGATCTTTTTCCTGCCGCTGTTTTTTTCGGCAGGATTCAATCCTTATGTGAGCCTTTTTCTGGATGGTCTGAGTATTGCCATGTATTTTGGGATCATCGCTTGGCTGCATCCGGGCAATGGATGGTATTTTCATCTGGCGGTTCCCATAATAGGCATAGTCACAATGCTCATTCTCATCTTTGCGTTCTGTCTCAGATACCGGCACCGTTCCATTCTTTCCCTGGCGGCCGTGATCGTGGGGGAGATCGCAGTCCTGACCGTTGGCATTGAATTGCTGATCCACAATTATTATCAGGAGCCTTTGTTCCTGTCCTGGTCTGCTGTGGTGCTCACATGCTCGCTCATCATTGACGGGGCATTGATCACGATCCTGCGAAGAAGCGGGCTTAGAAATGAAGTCAGAAGAAGGATGCATATATAAAAGTTTAGCCGCACAGACGATCTCAGATCGTGCGTGCGGCTTAAATTTTTATTTTCCGATTGCTGTGTTTTTCCTGTATTCCGTAGGCGAAACCCCGCAGGCTGTCTTAAAGGATTTCACCGCCGTAGACCGTATTTTCATCCTCTTTATGCTTTTCCAGACATGGAAGATAAGAAACCACATCGCCCTGGGACACTTCAATCCACCAGTCAATGTAATTGCCGCTGCTTTTTTTAGTTTCATACTTCTCATTCCTCCTGATTTTCATTCCGCACTCTTTACAGTGCTGTTTCCTGTTGAGATGGCTTTATTATATCTCTGGCACTGACGACAGATAATGGCTTAAATTTTAATATGGTGTCATTTTTTTAGGAATCATTGCCTCCCGGAACCGGGAAGTAAATATCACTTGAAATTTGTCTGTTTTTCAGAGATTATCTGCTTTACTTAAAGGTTTACATTCCTTATAATGGAGAAAGATCACTCAAAATATAACGATGAAAAGGAACGCTTACACACTATGAAATCCTACCCTTTACGAAACAAGATCAGAAATCATGTCCTGGTACAGACTTTCATCGCATTGAAAGGAAACCCCAAATGGTCCATCTGTACAGAGCCGCTTTGGTTCATTCCCTATTCCCTTTTTTCTCCGTATCAGGCACTTTATATGCGGAAGATAGGACTTTCCAGTCTGGAAATCGGAACTACCCTTTCCCTGGGTTTCCTGCTCCAGGTTTTCTTCGCCTTTATCGGCGGTGCCCTGACTGACAAAATGGGGCGGCGAAAGGCAACTGTGATCTTTGACACCATATCCTGGAGTATCCCCTGTTTTATATGGGCGTTCTCCCAGAATTTCTGGCACTTTCTGATCGCGGCGGCTGTCAACGCCTCTTTTCAGATCACCAATACCTCATGGAACTGTCTGTTTATAGAAGATTGTCCTCCAAAACATATTACCAATGCTTTTACTTTGATACAGATATGCGGTATGCTGTCCGTATTCTTTGCCCCTATCTCCATCTGGCTGCTGAAAATATATGACCTGGTGTCCGTATTTCGTGTGATCTTCTTCCTTTCAGGAATATCCATGACAGCCAAATTTCTACTCCTTTACAAATTTGGAGGAGAAACCGAGATTGGCAGGCAGCGTATGGAGGAGACAAAGAATATGTCCTATTTTTCCATGTTGACAGGATATAAGGATATCTTCTTTCAGATCATACGTTCATCCAGGATGCGCCTTGTGGTTTACATCATGACATTAACTAATATATTGCTGATTGCGACGACCAACTTTTTCTCGCTTTATATAACAGAGAGTCTGTATATCTCCGAAGAACTGGTGGCCGTATTCCCGCTTATAAGGACCATCATCATGATCTTATTCGTGGTGTTCCTGCAGAATTTGTTTCACCGGCTCAGAATCAGAAATTCCATGATCATCGGATTTTTTATTTATATCGCCAGCCATATACTCCTGATCCTCTGTCCACAGAAAAACCTTCTGCTTGTTATGTTATACACAATCCTGGAATCCTCAGCTTACGCTATCGTCATTCCCCGAAAGGATGCTCTTATGGCTTTGTTTGTAGATGAAAAAGAACGTTCCAGAATATATGCTCTTTATAACATGCTGATGATCGCCCTCTCTGTTCCGTTCGGCAGCTTGATCGGATGGTTATATGACCTGAATCCGTCGTATCCCTTCTATTTTAATATCTGTGTATTTCTTCTGGGACTGGCAATACTTTTTTTCTCCAAAGATTTGAGGCGTGAAAAACATTAATCCATGAAATTCAAAAAACCACAGTACACCTGCTTTTACAGGTACACTGTGGTTTTTACTTTATTCAATTTACAAATCCTCACGCCAAAGAGCGTTTTCTATATAACAAAAAAATCCTACGAACAATTCTGCTCATAGGATATCTCTCTCATGTATCTTCAAAACCGCATATACAAAACACAAAAACCTTTTTTTCTTACCCGCCGTTCGCACTTTCGTGCTTAGGTCAAGCCCTCGACCGATTAGTAGCAGTCAGCTCCATACATTGCTGCACTTCCACCTCTGCCCTATCCACCTCGTCGTCTTCAAGGGGTCTTACTTCTTTATAGAATGGGATATCTCATCTTGAGGGGGGCTTCACGCTTAGATGCCTTCAGCGTTTATCCCTTCCAGGCTTGGCTACCCTGCCATGCAGTTGGCACTGCAACAGGTACACCAGCGGCCCGTCCATCCCGGTCCTCTCGTACTAAGGACAGCTCCTCTCAAATATCCTACGCCCACGCCGGATAGGGACCGAACTGTCTCACGACGTTCTGAACCCAGCTCGCGTACCGCTTTAATGGGCGAACAGCCCAACCCTTGGGACCTACTACAGCCCCAGGATGCGATGAGCCGACATCGAGGTGCCAAACCACTCCGTCGATGTGAACTCTTGGGAGTGATAAGCCTGTTATCCCCAGGGTAGCTTTTATCCGTTGAGCGATGGCATTCCCACTTAATACCACCGGATCACTAAGCCCTACTTTCGTACCTGCTCCACCCGTCGGTGTCGCAGTCAAGCTCCCTTCTGCCTTTGCACTCTGCGAATGGTTTCCAACCATTCTGAGGGAACCTTTGGGCGCCTCCGATACTCTTTCGGAGGCGACCGCCCCAGTCAAACTCCCCGCCTGGCATTGTCCCACCGCCGGGTCACGGCGGATGGTTAGAAGCCCAATACTGCAAGGGTGGTATCCCAACATTGGCTCCAGCACAACTGGCGTCATGCCTTCAAAGCCTCCCACCTATCCTGTACATGCAATACCGGACCCCAGTACCAAACTGGAGTAAAGCTCCATGGGGTCTTTCCGTCCTGGCGCAGGTAACCAGCATCTTCACTGGTACTTCAATTTCACCGGATGCATTGCCGAGACAGCGCTCAAATCATTACGCCTTTCGTGCGGGTCGGAACTTACCCGACAAGGAATTTCGCTACCTTAGGACCGTTATAGTTACGGCCGCCGTTTACTGGGGCTTAAATTCAATGCTTCGTCTCCTGACATCTCCTCTTAACCTTCCAGCACCGGGCAGGCGTCAGCCCATATACCTCACCTTTCGGTTTCGCATAGACCTGTGTTTTTGCTAAACAGTTGCTTGAGCCTATTCTCTGCGGCCAGGTCTCCCTGGCACCCCTTCTCCCGAAGTTACGGGGTCATTTTGCCGAGTTCCTTGGCAATGCTTCTTCCGTCGGCCTTAGGATTCTCTCCTCATCCACCTGTGTCGGTTTACGGTACGGGTACGATATAAACAATAGCGGCTTTTCTTGACGCATGGCTCACACACTTCCCTACTTTAGTTCGGTACGCATCACGTCTTCGGATTGCCACACGGATTTTCCTATGTGACTCCTACCTCGCTTGCCCCGGGATTCCATTCCCGGGTTGTGCTCTCCACACGTGTCCCCACAGTTCTGTTATATCGCAGTACAGGAATCTCAACCTGTTGTCCATCGGCTACGGCTCTCGCCCTCGCCTTAGGCCCCGACTTACCCAGGGCAGATCAGCTTTACCCTGGAAACCTTAGATATTCGGCCACAAGGATTCCCACCTTGTTCTCGCTACTCATTCCGGCATTCTCTCTTCAATGCAGTCCACAGCTCCTTACGGTACTGCTTCTTCCCGCATTCAATGCTCCTCTACCAATGACTATGTCATTCCTCAGCTTCGGTGTCGTGTTTCAGCCCCGGACATTTTCGGCGCAGGACCTCTCGACCAGTGAGCTATTACGCACTCTTTGAATGTGTGGCTGCTTCTGAGCCAACATCCTGGTTGTCTTTGAAATCCCACATCCTTTTCCACTTAACACGTACTTTGGGACCTTAGCTGGAGGTCTGGGCTCTTTCCCTTTTGACTATCCAACTTATCTCGTATAGTCTGACTCCCGGTAATCGGTTCGATGGCATTCGGAGTTTGATATTCTTCGGTAGGCTTTGACGCCCCCTAGGAAATTCAGTGCTCTACCTCCATGAATCTATACCGAGGCTAGCCCTAAAGCTATTTCGAGGAGAACCAGCTATCTCCGGGTTCGATTGGAATTTCTCCCCTATCCACACCTCATCGCCACCCTTTTCAACGGATGTGCGTTCGGTCCTCCACTACCTCTTACGGCAGCTTCAACCTGGACATGGATAGATCACCCGGTTTCGGGTCTGCACATACTGACTCTGGCCCTTTTAAGACTTGGTTTCCCTACGGCTCCGCGTCTTAGACGCTTAACCTTGCCAGTATGCACAACTCGCCGGACCGTTCTACAAAAAGTACGCGGTCCCTCATATAAAGAGGTTCCACAGCTTGTAAACACAGGGTTTCAGGTTCTCTTTCACTCCC
This sequence comes from Blautia hominis, assembly GCA_002270465.1. Lineage (GTDB taxonomy): Bacteria > Bacillota > Clostridia > Lachnospirales > Lachnospiraceae > Blautia > Blautia hominis. The sequence goes on along the minus strand of NQOF01000003.1, from coordinate 576 downwards.
CTCCCGGGGTCCTTTTCACCTTTCCTTCACAGTACTATGCACTATCGGTCACTAAGGAGTATTTAGCCTTACGGGGTGGTCCCCGCGCGTTCCCACAAGGTTTCTCGTGTCTCGTGGTACTCTGGATCCTGCCATGTCATCTTGGATTTCATGTACGGGGCTTTCACCCTCTCTGGCTGGCTTTCCCAAAACCATTCCATTATCCTCAACGAATCACTTATGCAGTCCGAACCCCGCCATGCACGCATGGCGGTTTAGGCTCTTTCCCGTTCGCTCGCCGCTACTTAGGAAATCGAGTTTTCTTTCTTCTCCTCGGGGTACTTAGATGTTTCAGTTCCCCCGGTTCCCTTCCATACGTTATGGATTGGCGTATGGATACATGAGGTTTGCTCATGTGGGTTTCCCCATTCAGATATCTCCGGCTCATAGGATATTTGCTCCTCCCCGAAGCTTTTCGCAGCTTATCACGTCTTTCATCGGCTCTTAGTGCCAAGGCATCCACCCTGCGCTCTTTCTTGCTTGGCCTTGACAGATACCATAGCGTTGGTACCTGACGGCTTGGGTTTGTTGCTTGGT
>NQOF01000027.1 GCA_002270465.1 Blautia hominis | reverse complement strand
ACCGAATATTTCCGGTGGCGATACGCCCAGGGGTCACACCCGTACCCATCCCGAACACGATGGTTAAGACCTGGGAGGCCGATGATACTATGCTGGAGACGGCATGGGAAAGCAGGTGGCTGCCGGAATCCCTTTAAAAAAGGCTGGGGAACAGAAAAGCCTACAAAATAGAACAGGCATCTGGGTATCAAATATGGATGCTAACCCACACCAGCGGGGAAGCGCTGTTATTGATAACTGGTTTTACCAGTGATCCAAGCATAAAATCATTTTTGTGTTTAGATGGCTGATAAAATATTTCAGCCGCATGTGATCTTGTTCACATGAGCATGTACCTTGAAAACTGCATATACGAAACATCTAGAATACGTTAAACGTAAAGATAGAGACGAAAACGAGGCGCTGTAGCAATACAGCGAATAGTAATAAAGTAACAAAAACCAAGCAACAAACCCAAGCCGTCAGGTACCAACGCTATGGTATCTGTCAAGGCCAAGCAAGAAAGAGCGCAGGGTGGATGCCTTGGCACTAAGAGCCGATGAAAGACGTGATAAGCTGCGAAAAGC
>NQOF01000026.1 GCA_002270465.1 Blautia hominis | reverse complement strand
ACCGAATATTTCCGGTGGCGATACGCCCAGGGGTCACACCCGTACCCATCCCGAACACGATGGTTAAGACCTGGGAGGCCGATGATACTATGCTGGAGACGGCATGGGAAAGCAGGTGGCTGCCGGATTTAATATGGGCTTATAGCTCAGCTGGTTAGAGCGCACGCCTGATAAGCGTGAGGTCGGTGGTTCGAGTCCACTTAAGCCCATGCAAAAAAATATTTATACATATAACTACATACGGGGATATAGCTCAGTTGGGAGAGCACCTGCCTTGCAAGCAGGGGGTCGAGAGTTCGAATCTCTTTATCTCCATTCGGTAAAGTTTTACTTTACCTGCATCGTACCTTGAAAACTGCATATACGAAACATCTAGAATACGTTAAACGTAAAGATAGAGACGAAAACGAGGCGCTGTAGCGATACAGCGAATAGTAATAAAGTAACAAAAACCAAGCAACAAACCCAAGCCGTCAGGTACCAACGCTATGGTATCTGTCAAGGCCAAGCAAGAAAGAGCGCAGGGTGGATGCCTTGGCACTAAGAGCCGATGAAAGACGTGATAAGCTGCGAAAAGC
>NQOF01000025.1 GCA_002270465.1 Blautia hominis | reverse complement strand
AGCATTCGGTGTCGGAGCCTCCTTGAGGAGGGGATAGACAGAACTTTGATGCACACCGGACTTAAGGAAGTGTTGGAGCTCGGAGAAGACCTCATCAAGGCAAGAAGTCCGCTGTATTAAACGGGTATGCTGCTTAACGGTCTTCTGCCAGAACCGTCCAAGTTCTTTGAGTTCAATGTAATCCAGATCCTCTAAGGTCATAAACCTTAAGGAATCCTGTGTCATAAGGGTTATAGCAATAACAAACGTATCAACTTTATCTGTTTTGTCTTACGTATAGACGATGTTGATAAAGGGTTTAGTACACACACTTTATCCTTACAGATAATAAACAGAACAAGGTTGCCACCGTAGTGTGCCGTTGATCCAAGACCTATGATGATGCTGTTCTGGTCAAGTGGTGCCAGATTGGAAAGCAGCAGATAGAAGCCATCATAGTCATTTGTAAAATTGAGCGGCTCAATGAGTATCTCGCCCTTTAAAGAGATCGCAGAGGCGAAGTGGTTAAACTTGGCAATATCAATGCCTACGTAAATCATGAGGTTGTACCTCCTTTTCATAAAGTCTGATACCGTTATATCCGCCAACAATTATCATCGTAGACTTGATTGAAAAAAGTACTCTGAGTAAAAACACTCCGGCAACATCCAGCTAATAAACAACCCAGATAGAAGTGGCGGCAATATACTCCTGTCGAGTAGGCAAGCTACAGAAAAGAATCAAAAGTCCACGGTATCTGAATGTGTTAAACCACAGTATAAGAAAAATGAAAGGAATATCTTGTTTTTGCTTCTATAAACATCATACAAG
>NQOF01000024.1 GCA_002270465.1 Blautia hominis | reverse complement strand
TTAACCTGTTGTGCTAGTTAAATAAAGAAACTTCAACAAAATGTGCTATCCTATTTGTAGGGAAACAAATTCGAAAGGAGGCATCATTATGTTGAAGTTCCAAGATAATCATACCACTATAATAGCAACTTTTGAAGACTTTATTGTAACGGTTTATGTTATAATTGATGACCTGTATTCCCAATATGCTCCTGATGCAGTCTGCAAAAGACGCAATATACTGGATGCTAAGCTTTCCGACCCTGAAATCATCACAATTGGCATCTGCGGGGAACTGGTCGGTATTGACTCCGAAAACGCCTGGTTTTCCTTTGTTAAGAAGAACTACAGGTACTTGTTCCCTAAACTTTGCAGCCGCACACGTTTTAACAGGACCCGCAGGGCACTCCTTCAGGTAACAGAGTTGATCCGGCAAAAACTGTTTTCTGTCTTTTCAATTCCATGCAGCCAGTATTTTGTGGTAGACAGCTTCCCCCTGGCTGTATGTAAATTTGGAAGGGCACGGTACTGCCAGTCCTTTCGCCAGGACGGTGCCGACTATGGAAAATGCCCCTCTAAAAAGGAAACCTACTTTGGCTATAAGGTACATGCCCTGATTACTCTGGAGGGTTTTATAACCGCTTTTGAAATCACTCCGGCATCCACGGATGACAGGGAAGGACTCAGGGACTTGGTGAGGCAGCAGCAGCCCCTTACGATTCTTGGAGACAAAGGATACGTAGGAGAAGCACTTAGCGAGGAAATGAGGGAACAGGGCATCTGCCTGATGGCGCTGAAGCGATCCAATAGTAAAACGGACTGGCCCAAGCCTGTACGACAGTTGATATTTCGACTGCGCAGACGAGTTGAGACAGTATTTTCCCAGCTAAGCGAGCAGTTAAAAGCGGAAAGAGTACGTGCGAAAAGCTTTCAAGGACTATGCACCCGTTTGGTAAACAAAGTACTGGCATACAATCTATGTCTGGCAATAAATCACCTGTTCGATGAGAACTGTGAAATGGGAAAAATAAAACAGCTCATCTTCTGATTCAAAACAGTCATAAAACAACAAGGGGTCTTTTTGGGCTTTTGGCAGCTTACAGGTCTTTCAATTAAAAGTAGCACAACAAGTTA
>NQOF01000023.1 GCA_002270465.1 Blautia hominis | reverse complement strand
GGGTTCTTCCGCAATTATCCGTATTAGCGATTTGACAATATAAGCTTTGCGGCCAATAATTCCTTGCCACAACGACCATACATGGTACGTTTTATCATTTTCAATTTGCTGTTTGTACCCTCAACAAAACCATTAGATAAAGGGCTGGCTACAGCATTTTCTACGGCAGATAAATCTTTTTCCAGTCCGGAAGCAAAACGGGAAAGCTCTTTCAAATCACTGTTTTTATATTTTTCAATAAACAGATATAGGCACGGCATGTTTTTCTTTTGAAAAATCTCCCGAAATTCCCGAATGCATGACTTCAGCGTGCTAAGTTACGGATAAGTATCCATCAGATATGATTTATGATGATCCGTTATCTCGTGGTTCATCCATAGGAAACGGAAGATACCATTTCTTGATATGTGGTCATATTTATGAAGCTTTTTCTTTTTCTGAACAGCATCCGGTGAAGAACTTCTGTAGAGCGCAATGTCAATATGAAAACGCTCTATGATCTTATTCATGTAATCATAAGCCGCTGTCTGGCCGCCTTTGTAACCTTTTTGGATGAGATTTCGAAAAACATCTTTCCTGCTCACACCAGAAGATAACTCTTTGATGACATAATCATAAAATTGATCCATTCCGCTGTAAAAGTTTTTGCGGCATAAAGAATCATAGTCTCCCTCAAGATATTTGGTCACTGTATTTCTGTTGCAATGAAGCATTTTAGATATCGCGCGTTTGCTGTATCCGGCTTCTAAATATTCATGGATTGCATGATACAGTCATTCCATCACGCCCATCAAGAATCGCAACTGGCCTGTGGGTAGCCTGATCGACAATGATTGTTCCATAGGTATGACGCTTTTTAAATGCAAAATCATCAACACCGATGGCGCTTCCACATTCTGAGACTGGCTGCAAACGATAACGTCTGGTTAAAAGACGGATCACGCTGTCTCCACTGATTTGAAGATTCATTGCATGACAGATACGGGCACATCCTTCACAACTGGTTTCCATGGCCAGCATGCAGATGAAATCAGCACATCGTTCTGTCATGCGTCCATAATAACTGAGAAATCCGTCAAAATCTTCAGCAAATGTAACTTTTGAACATGATTCATTATTACAAACATACTCATGAGCTGTTATATGAAGTCGTGCTGTTTTTCCCAGAATCGGCAGATCCTGAACTTTGCGTAAATATGTCCCATGATAAGTTTCGGTTTCCTGACCACACTCCGGACATTTGGAAGAATGTGTTTTGGATCGCATTTTAATATGAATAGAACTGTCCTCATGGTCAACAGAAGTAATTGACAGCAACTCACCTGGGAAAAATATATCCAACTTCAACAAATCATTCATTATCATTTACCGCCTTTATTTGATACCAACATTTTATCACAGAAATAAATCCATCGGAAGTAAAAAACGGATAATTGCGGAAGAACCC
>NQOF01000022.1 GCA_002270465.1 Blautia hominis | reverse complement strand
AGCGGAGTTTAGCACAACACTGGAAACTGGTATAATCATAGGCAAAAAGGAGGATTTGCCTATGGAACCACGAATGGAACTTATTAACAGCGTTTTGGCAGCAATGACAGCGTTGCTGGCGGCGGAGCAACTGGACAAACTGCAGGAGGTGTTGTGTATCAAGTTGCATGATTTTGAGGTGCAACCACGGAGCACAGAGGTGATGATCACCGATAATAGCGCCGAAGGAATGCTCAATAGGTTTATTGCAACCAAGCGCCTGGAAGGTACTGCAGAGACAACCATACGCTTGTATTCCCCTTACATAATGGGACTGATACGGGCGCTGGGAAAGCCACTGTATAAGGTGGATACTTATGATATCCGGTACTATCTGTCGTTGTATAAACAGCAGCGGCAGGTAGCGAACCGGACACTGGAGAATATGAGGAAATGCTTTTCGAGTTTCTTCGGATGGCTGTCGGATGAGGGCCTAATCGGGAGGAATCCTTGTAAGGCTATAAAGGCTATAAAGTACGAAAAGACAGTAAAAAAGCCCTTCTCACCGGAAGAAAGAGAGCGATTGAAAAACGCCTGTACTAATCTCAGGGACCTGGCGTTGGTTGAATTTTTATATGCCAGTGGCTGCCGTGTATCAGAGGTGGTCCGGCTGAATATAAGTGACATAAAATTTCACAGCAGGGATGTGGTTGTGCTGGGAAAAGGCGGTAAAGAGAGAAGAATATACCTGACAGAGGTTGCAACAATGCACCTTGCGAATTATCTTGCTCAACGGCGGGATGACAGCCCGGCTTTATTCGTTTCCCGGCACGCGCCACACGGACGTATGGGGAAAAACGGAATAGAGGCGGTCTTGCGGAAATTAGGAGAGAAAACAGGGATAGAAAAGGTACACCCGCACAGATATCGGCGTACACTTGCCACGAACCTTGTTGATAGAGGAGCGCCGATACAGGACGTACAACAGATCTTAGGCCATGCGGATATAAGGACAACACAAATTTATTTATATAATAATCCGCAAAATATCAGATACAGCTATGAAAAATACAGTGCATAGGCAATAAAATGAGTGTTTTTTAAGTCTGCTTACGGCAGGCTTTTTTGGCGTATTTAAAAACAGTGGAACCAGGAAGATACGGACGTGAGATAAACTCCGCTTTAGGAAATTATTGGATTCAGGCTGGAAGGGTAACAATTACACCAAAACCAAATGAACCCACATCAAAACGGGTAACATTTCCAAAACCATTTAAGGAAAAGGCACATGTTTCGCTTACTCCCATAACTTCAGTTCCCGGTGTGACAGTTTTAGGAGTCGGAACATCCAGTAACACCAAGGACGGTTTTGATGCATACGTTTTAAGAACAAACAGTACGGATACAGAAATCACTTGGGTAGCTATAGGGCCGATGTGAATACTTTATTATCCAATTGCAATATAAGCTATCTTTATAGTATCAAGAGACGAACCTGACGCATTTTTGCATTTACACATAATATTAAAACCAGTAGTCGTAACATCATTTGCAGAAAAATGTGTAACATCGGCCCAGGCAGCACCTGAATCCTGTAGGCTAAGTGCAACAGTAGGAGCTATCGTGAAAGCTTTCGAGAATTTTATTGCAGTCATCGCGCCGGTTGTACTTGCATTTGCTCTAATGGATCCCTTTTCAATATGTGGTAAAGCGGAGTTTAGCAAAAGAAGTGAAGAATTTTCATCAGAATACACCGTTCCGGGTGTGTTGTAATGAGTATTTTTCAATGAAAGTAGGTGATTTTATATGGAAATTAGAGCCAGACCGTGATGAGCG
>NQOF01000021.1 GCA_002270465.1 Blautia hominis | reverse complement strand
TACCTGTCTTTTGAAGTTGAGGTAAAAAAATAGTGCTAAGCCATAGGTTAGAACCTATGACTTAGCATTTTATTTATATCTTCATTTCCGAGAAAATAAGATGTTAATGGTAATCCTGTCAGAGAAGATAAATCCTTGATAAATGACGAACTCCTGGTTAGATTTATATATTTTCGGTCAGCGATTCTGGCAACCCTAAAATCACGTATAAAATCAAAGATCTCTTCTGTGCCATATTCATCCTTTAAGGTATGTATCTGTAAGAGCCTCGTCAGCAGCACAGAAAGATAGCATATGAGGAAATGACCGGTGATCGTTTCCTGCTTTTGCATATAAACCGGTCTTGCGTCAAGCTGGGATTTCATGATGCGGAAGGATTCCTCGATCCTCCAGAGATTATGATAAGCAGCATAGATTTCCGAAGCCTCCATTCGGGTTTCAGAAGTTATGATCATGTTATAACCCGCTAGCTTTTTTGCGTTTTCTATTGCTTTTTCATTCATTTCCACCTTGATCTTTCCAGTTGTTTTTTTGCCCTTTTTGTCAGCAGGGACAAAGGTGACATATTTGGAACTATCTCCGTATTCGGCTTTCTTTGCTTCACATGATCTGAGTTTTTGGGCTTTTTCCACCTGTCGGTTGATTTCATATCTTTGCTTTTCAGCGAGTTTTGGATTAAATGTCACAATACGTTTTTCTGTAAGTTTCAGTGTCTTCTTATGTCCGTTGTCATCCGTATAAGTATATGAAAAATCATCCACACAATCTTTGATGCGGTAAAGGACTTCTCCTTTCTTGTTTTTGACATCAGTATAATCATTCTCGAGAAGTACCCATGTTTTTTCTGTTTCCGGGAGTGTCTTTACAGATTTCGAGAAAATGTAGCCATCTCCTGTTTTCAGGGCATGCAGGATGTTGTTAAAACAATTAAGCCCTTTATCTGCTATCTGGATAGTCCTGCCGGATATGTGGCTGCGCTGTTTCAGATCATCAATGATATCCCGTATCACTGGTTTTTCACTTTCATTCCCGGGATACAGTTTCATACCGATAGGGATCTGGTCTGCATCAAGGAGCAGGCCCATCCCGACGATGGGTTCCTTTTTGTTTTCTTTTGAGGGTCCTTTTAACCGGAAATCATCTTCTTTGTCAATCTCAAAATAAAAGTTTGTGCAGTCGAAGTAGGAGTGGGAAGTATCAAATGGATACTTCAGGGCTACTTGATGATTGAAGATCTCGATGATCTTTTCATATTCAGAACCAATATATCCGAGACCGGAATAGATCTGGTCAAGGGAGAAGTCGTGTCTTTCAAACAGCTTGGGGATGACCTCTAAATAAGTTTTTAATTTTGAGCAGGGACAGACCACTCTCGCATAAATGAGGGTTGCCATCATATCAAAGATATTGAACCGAAAATTCGTTGCGGTCTGCATAAGGTCGAGATATTTTTTACATCCGAGAGAATCATTGAGATTCTTCAAAGGGAAATAGCCAAGAAGTTTTTCAGGAGATTCTTCAGATATCTGTCGTTCTTTTTCAGACTGTTTTTTCTTTTTGTATTCTTGATTAAGTTTTTGTACTTCTTCGCCAAATACGGAAATAGGATCCTCAATGCCGTTTGCCTGTAGTTCATGAACATAGCCGATCGGTTTATAAGAACGATGAGCACCGCCTTTGCGTTCGGGATCGTAATAACTTTCATAAATTTGAAGATAAGTGCCTTTTTTATTCTTAGTTTTCTTTAAAAAATATGCCATAAAATCACCCTCTTTCATTATAACACTATAGCACTATATAGTCAATATATAAAAAAGATTTTTGTCAAGTTTTTCAAAAACAAAAAAAGCCAGCATTTATGCTGACTGCGGCTGTTTCGTAATAAAATAAACCTCTAAAGATTGTAGTGCTAAATCCCAAAGACGGG
>NQOF01000020.1 GCA_002270465.1 Blautia hominis | reverse complement strand
AGCGGAGTTTAGCAAAAGAAGTGAAGAATTTTCATCAGAATACACCGTTCCGGGTGTGTTGTAATGAGTATTTTTCAATGAAAGTAGGTGATTTTATATGGAAATTAGAGCCAGACCGTGATGAGCGGTCTATTTTAATATAAAAAACGAAATGGAAAGATGAGTGATATGGGTAAAATTAGATTAAATAATGGGCAGGAGCTGGGGATTATCGCAGATGGAATTCAGGTGTCAGGTGATTCCCTCACATTGGGATTAGTTCCTGGGGATAAAAACATCATGGAGTATGAGATCTTACTGTCTGATATGGTAAACACAGGAAAAATACAGGTGATTGATGATAACAATGAGGTATTTAGAATCCATTCTGGATTCACAAAAATCCGGAGGATTGAAAAACAGATGGAAATCACCATGGATCACACACAGGATAAGGAAGGAAATGCAGTGCCGGTTAAAGGTAGTGCTATTATTGTAGAACTGCAGAGGCCAGATGAAACGGAGGCCCGTATAACTGCCCTGGAGGAAACCGTGGACACTCTGGTTCTTGAAAACCTGGGACTCGTGTAAGGAGGTGCATCGTATGTTTGAAACAATCACAAGATTATACAAAAAGACTGGAAATGCAGAAGTAGTAGAGAAAGCAGCCGCAAAGGGCTGGATTAACCAGGAAGAGAGAAGAAGCATCCTTGCCGGTTAATCTTCCAGGCAGGAAGGAGACGGCAATGATAATAGCCAAATTTTGTAGTGACGGACAGTATTATAAAACGGTTTTTGGGCTTGTACAGTGGGATTACGGACAGACGCTGCAGGTATTCGGCCTGCAGATCCCAGATCAGACAGAGGTGCATTTAACTGAGGAGTTTGGAACTATGTCTTTTACAGTTCCCGGAAACAGGCAGGAGGATGGCAGTGTTGCTGTTGAAATACCGGACATCCTTCTACAGAGCGGTAAAAATGTTATTGCGTATATATATGTCTGTGATGACAGCCAGGGAGAAACTTTACGGACAATATTTATGCCGGTAAAAAAACGGGCAAAACCTGAAAATTATAGCAGGTCAGAGCTGACCCCGATGCAGGAGATTTTGAAAGAACTGCGTGGACGGGCAGATGACATCACTTTGCAGGAGGATATGCTGCAGCTTATGTCTGGAGGACAGACCATTGGCTCGCGTATCAGGCTGCCGATACGGGAACGGGAAATTGAAATGCGCAATACAGGGACAGAGATTGAATGGCGGTATACAGATAGTAATGAATGGTGCTGCCTGATCATATTAGACGATATACGGGGACCGGCAGGGGAAACACCGGAGTTTGAGATCAGGGACGGTCATCTGTATGCGTTATATCAAAAATAAAGGAGAGATAAGCTATGGCAAGAGAAGTTGATTTAGGGAGTATCATTGGCCCTCAGGGCCCACAAGGGATTCAGGGGCCGGCTGGACCGCAGGGTCTAAAAGGAGATACCGGGGCCAAGGGAGCAACAGGCGCACAGGGGCCACAGGGTATCCAGGGCGAAACTGGACCCACGGGGCCCAAGGGCGCCACAGGTGCAGCCGGAGCAAAGGGAGCGGACGGTGCAACCTGGCTGTTTGGCGCTGCAGCACCGACAACACAGGGAAAAGACGGGGACTTTTATCTGAATACAGCGAATTTTGATATCTATAAAAAGACGTCAGGAGCCTGGGCAAAAACGGGCAATATCAAAGGTGCTGCTGGTGCTCAGGGACCAAAAGGAGATACTGGAGCAACAGGACCTACTGGTCCGCAGGGTCCGAAGGGTGACACCGGTGCGACTGGGCCGAAAGGAGCGACCGGCTCAACTGGTCCGCAGGGACCTGCAGGTGAGGCATTCACGATAGCAAAGACCTATGCCAGCATTTCAGCCATGAATAGCGGCTTTGCGTCAGATGGTGTCAAGACCGGACAGTTTGTCATGATCGATACGGGAAACGTTAATGACGCAGATAATGCAAAATTGTATGTAAAAGGGACAACAGCGTATACATACATCACAGATTTATCAGGTGCCACTGGTATGACAGGTCCCCAGGGACCAAAAGGTGCGACTGGAGCCACAGGCCCCCAGGGAGCCACGGGTCCGAAAGGCGATAAAGGCGCTGCATTTACTTACGCTGACTTTACAGCCGCCCAGCTTGCAGGATTAAAGGGCGCAAAGGGTGACACAGGAGCCACTGGGCCACAGGGACCGAAAGGTGATACTGGTGCAGCCGGTGCAAAAGGAGCTACAGGAGCCACTGGCGCTCAGGGGCCGCAGGGGCCAGCCGGAGCGGATGGAAAGACACCGACCTTTGAAATAAGGAGCGGGCATCTGTATGCGATTTTTAGCTAAGGAGGGTTTTACATGTGACAGAATGGGAAGTATTTGGCGTTATTGTGGCCCTGACTGCTTTTGCAATCTCCATCGGCACACCGATCATAAAGCTAAACACATCCATAACCCGACTGATCGACAGACTTAATATGCTGGATGAGGGAATGGACGAGCTGACAGAAAAGAACCACAAATCCCATGAGCGGATATGGGTGCACAACGAGGAACAGGACAATAAACTAAATGACCATGAGACACGGATCACCATATTGGAGAAGAAAGAAGAGTGAGTATGAAAAATAAGTCATATTGGGTGAATTGGGTGAAAAAGGCAGGTATCAGAGCAGTTAAGACCATTGCCCAGGCTGCAATTGCCGGTATTGGTACCGCCGCAGCAATGGGACAAGTGGATTGGAGATATGTACTATCAGCCGCAGTATTGGCTGGGGTATTGTCCATGTTGACCAGTGTTGCAGGTCTGCCGGAGGTTGAGACAAAAAGATGACAGAGGGCGGGAAATCGTCCTCTCTCAATTTAGACTGGTCCAACAGATAAGGAAAGGAGCAATATGGGTATACAGAAAATTATTGATGTATCAGAACATAATGGCAAAATTAATTGGGAAAAGGCCCGCAGCCATATAGATGGCGTAATTATTCGGTGTGGTTATGGCATGGATATGACAAGTCAGGATGATAAGCACTGGAAACGCAATGCTGATGAATGTACACGCTTGGGTATTCCTTTTGGTGTGTATCTATACTCTTATGCCAATACGGAGGGCAAGAGCAGGAGTGAGGCTGCGCATGTCCTCCGGCTCATCAAAAAGTACAAACTCTCTTTTCCTGTTTATCTGGATCTGGAGGAAGAGCATAGCCCGGATACAAGAGCACATGCTGTGCATGGAGCAAAAATTTTTGCGGATATTGTGGGGAGGGCGGGTTATGTTGTTGGCATTTATGCAAATGAAAACTGGTACAAGAATATAATTGGCAGCTCTCTGGATAAATATACCAAATGGGTTGCAAAGTACAGCTCCCAGGCTCCAGATGTGACCGGAGTGGATATTTGGCAGTATACAAGTTCTGGCAATGTACCGGGACTTACTGGCAACAATGGTATGGTAGATATCAATTACTGTTATCGGGACTTTGTGAAGGAGATAACCGATAAAAATAATATAGCCGGACAGGAATCCGGTAGTATATCTACAGTATTACCAGATATTACGCAAGCTGTTTCCGGAGGTAATAAAGTTATAAAAGACGGACAGATACATCTTAATAATTTCACTGGACTAGACATAAGTGCAGATGGAGTTAGAGGTATAGAAACGATCAAAGGAGGAATCGTGGTGCTGCAGACAGCTCTTAACATGGATTATCATACAGGGTTGAATATTGATGGTATTTGGGGTCCGAAATCGGACAAGGCACTGGACCATCATTATGTTTGCAGGGGGGAATATCAGTACATGGTCACAGCAGTTGAGATATTGCTTATGCTTAAAGGGTACAACCCAAATGGTGTAGAATGTCCTGGAAGTTTTGGTAGTGAACTGGAATCTGCAGTGCGGCAGTACCAAAATGATTATGGGCTTACTGTGGACGGTATCGCAGGGCGCAATACCTTTAAGAGTTTGATTGTATAGATCAGGCAACAATAGCCCTAGAAGGATTTTTCTGATTATACTGCCAGAGAACAGAGAATCTAAATAGGAACCACCAGCCCGGCGCCGGGTCATATGCCGGACTTATATGTTTATCTATATAAATCTATATAATAGGTTATTACACTCCGGTCCACC
>NQOF01000019.1 GCA_002270465.1 Blautia hominis | reverse complement strand
TGAGATATCCCATTCTATAAAGAAGTAAGACCCCTTGAAGACGACGAGGTGGATAGGGCAGAGGTGGAAGTGCAGCAATGTATGGAGCTGACTGCTACTAATCGGTCGAGGGCTTGACCTAAGCACGAAAGTGCGAACGGCGGGTAAGAAAAAAGGTTTTTGTGTTTTGTATATGCGGTTTTGAAGGTATATACCTTCGTGATGGCCCAGTGGCTCAGTTGGTTAGAGCGCCGCCCTGTCACGGCGGAGGTCGAGAGTTCGAGTCTCTTCTGGGTCGTTATTTTCTTGAAAAAGAAAATAATAAAATATAATGGGATCTTAGCTCAGCTGGGAGAGCATCTGCCTTACAAGCAGAGGGTCATAGGTTCGAGCCCTATAGGTCCCATTTTTGGACGATTTCCCGAGTGGCCAAAGGGGACAGACTGTAAATCTGCTGCAAATTGCTTCGGTGGTTCGAATCCACCATCGTCCATTTAGCTGATAAGATTAGACTTTAAAGTGAATATGCCGATGTGGCTCAATTGGCAGAGCAGCTGATTTGTAATCAGCAGGTTATCGGTTCGAGTCCGATCATCGGCTTTTCAACAATAAATTGTTGATTTAAATTAATAACGCGGGGTGGAGCAGTCTGGAAGCTCGTCGGGCTCATAACCCGAAGGTCACAGGTTCAAATCCTGTCCCCGCTACTCAAGTTTTACGCCCAGATAGCTCAGTTGGTAGAGCAGAGGACTGAAAATCCTCGTGTCGCTGGTTCGATTCCGGCTCTGGGCATTTTTATTGCCTATTAGTATGTTAATTGAATATGGAGCATTAGCTCAGTTGGTAGAGCACTTGACTTTTAATCAAGTTGTCCGGGGTTCGAATCCCCGATGCTTCACTGTAAGACAGTTCAAATTCAGATATTTCTGCATTTGGGCTGTTTTTTTATTATTTTTTTGCGGGGAAGGTCATCAGAAATCTCTACACAGAAAATAAGAAGCCATAATCTTGAGGGGGGATAGATTATGGCCTCTTATTTTCATGTCTACTTTTATAAAAATATAAAAAGAAGGAGAGCCGGTATAAGGGAATACCGGCATATGAAAAAGAAAAAGATTTTGAAAAAAGTCTTATTGGCTTTGTTCAAATACTAATATACATTGTAAATGTGATGAATCTGTGATGAAATAGTAAAAGAAATGTGAAAAAGTTTTTTATTTTTTATTCATATATGGATAGAAATCACTTATGTCTATACGAAGTATATAGTGTAACGGCCGTTAAAGAATATAGAATCGGGTGACATCTTATGAAAATAAACGAAGATAACTTTATAGAGCAGCTAAAGTTCCGGAACGAGAAGGCTCTTGAATATGTGATCGACAACTATGGACGTATTGTTAAATCTGTTGTAAAAAAACATCTGTTTTCATTGGAGTATTATCAGGAGGAGTGTATCAATGATGTGTTCCTGGCAGTCTGGGCGAATATAGATTCCTTTCGTCCTGAGAGGAGTAGTTTTTTAAACTGGATCGCAGGTATCTCCAGGTATAAGGCAATTGATTATAAGCGGAAATACTTAAACAGAGAACAGATGGAGAATCTGGATGATGTGACCGCAGGGGAGGAGGACAGAGAACAGATGAGGTTAATAGAAAAGGAGCTGTCTGAGGAGATGGAGGAGATGCTCAGTTGTCTGAATCCTGAGGACAGAGAATTATTTCTAAAGCTTTATGTGGATGAGATGGAGCCGGAAGAAGTGAGCAGACAGACAGGTTTGAAAAAAGATGTGATATATAACAGAGTTTCCAGGGGAAGAAGGAGAATCAGGAAACTGTTTTCCGGACAGAGAGGAGAAAAAAGTTATGAGCAGTAATATATATGAATTATTAAATGACATTCAGACAGATATGGGAAGTTATGGAATAGAGGAAGCAAATGATATAGAAAACAAGCGCTGGAAGAAAAATGTTTCCAAAAAGATTGGCGTGACAGGAAAAAAGAAAAAAAGATGGAAACCGGTAGCCGGAGTCTGTGCTGCTGCGTTGGTTCTTGCGGTAGGCCTGGGGAGCGGTCCGCTGCATTATATTGTTCAGGCTGCTGTAAAATCAATTTCTTATGATATTGCTACAATACTTGGGATTAAAAAGGATCTGGAACCTTACAAAACAGTAGTCGGGAAGTCAGTGACTACAAATGGCATTACGATCACTTTAAATGAGGTGATTGTCAATGAAGATGAGATCCTAATATCCGCTACAAAGGAGTATGATGAGAAGATCACGGATGAGAGCAAAAGACTGATTGGGGAAAGAATATATATCAATGGAAAAAGTGTATCGGACAGCTCATCCGGCGGAGAAAAGCAGGAGGGGGATCATACACTGGTATCTATTTCCGAGTGTGATATAAAAGGGGTTGATCTAAGCCAGACTCTTGATTTTGAAATACAGTTTATGGACTACGATAATACACGTGATACATGGGATTTTGAATTCTCTGCATCCGGTGAAGAACTTGCACAGAGTACAAATACCATTGAATTAGATCAGACCTTCACATTGGAAGATGGAACGGAAGTACATCTTGATAAGCTTACAGATAATCCTCTGGGGCAAAAAATATACTTTTCCACATCTACGGGTGAATGTGATTATGATCTTGTTTTAAGAGGTGTGGATGATTGTGGAAATCCGGTGGAGTTTACATTTTCCCGGTGGAGTGATGGAGTGGGAAGAATGAATATCTCCACCATTGATAACGGAAATCTCAGTGATGAGGCCACAGAATTGCAATTGACACCATACGCTGTGAAATTTCCGGAGCAGAGCGGGAGACTCAGTAATGATTTTAAACAGGCCGGAGATGAATTTGTTATCAATATAAGGTGACTGTGAGAGAAAAGGGGCAGGCGGTTACGCCTGTCCCCTTTGCGTTATAAATCTGCTTTGTACGGCGGATCTGCCGGATAACCGCTTCCGGCTTTCTGCATCCCCCGTTGTATGGCATCTCTGGAGTTCTTCCAGTCCGCATCCTTGTTTCGATAATCGAATTTATCACAGAACCATTCCAGATCATCTGTGACTCTCTGCATGTTATCAGTCATGAGAGGAAAGAGGATTTCGTAGAAGGAAGCTTTATCCTTGTCAGAGAGTAGGGATTCCGCCGTTTCTACCAGATCGCCAAAATGGGAGAGGCAGAAGCCTTTGCTATTTTTAAATAAATCTACAAATTCCGGATTTTTTCTGTATAGTTCAAAAAAAGTATCAAGATAGCGCACATATGTATTTTTGTAGTAGTCACAGATATAACAGTTCTGCTCCTGTTCCTTAACCCAGGCACCAATGTTTGTTTTAGGATTGTCCGCATCCAGTTTTGCCTTTTTAAAATGACCCAGCATGGAGGCTTTTCCAGGAGAGAACATCTTGATCTGTTGTTTCAGCTCTTCGTTTTTTTTCTTAAAGTGTGTGGTGAGGATCAGCCCGCAGCCCAGACGGTTTCCATAATCGAACATTTTCTTATAGTGTTCATGACAGAACCCCAGTTGATCTGTCTCTGCCCGTACATCGTCCTCCATATAGGAGGCACCGGATCCAAGGACAAAGTCCATGGAGTGCTGTTCCAGATTTCTTTCGATAAAGCAGAAAGGACATTCGTCGCCGGCATGGAATGCATCCATCAGCGGTATCGTGTATATTTTTTCCTTCATTTTTTCTTCCCCCGGTTTCTTTGCTTGTCTGATATTAGAGTAACATAAAAAAAATAAGAAAGAAAGAGTGCAAAATGTATTTCTATGCGATACAATAATAATACCGGTTTTTCCAGGGGATTTATGTGGATATCTAAAAAAAGTGTGGATAACTCCCGGGAAAGATCCATGTTCTGTTGAAAACTTCCGGTTACTGTGTAAAAAACGGTGTTTTCCGGAAACTGTGGGCAGGAACTCCTCCAGAGTTCCGTCCGGGAATCGGTTGCAGATTTTTTTGTGTCTGATAATATAGGATTTAGAGTTGAAAGTGGGGATTTGAAAGAAAAATGAAGAGAAATGTGGATTTGCTGGAAGGGCCTATAGCGGGTTCTATGGCAAGATTAGCTTTTCCCATTATGGGAACATCATTGATACAGATGGCGTACAATATGGTGGATATGATCTGGATCGGACGTGTCAGCAGCAACGCGGTAGCTGCAGTAGGGGCAGCCGGTATGTATATGTGGCTGGCAAACGGTATTACCACCATACCCAGGATCGGGGGACAGGTGACAGTGGGGCAGTCACTTGGAGCTATGGATAAAGAAGCTGCGATCGACTATGCCAGAGCCTCTATGCGGATGGGAACGCTGCTGGGGATTATATACGGAATACTCTGTGTGTTATTTGCCGGGCCTCTGATTGGATTTTTTAAGCTTAACAGCCCGGAGGTTATTCGTGATGCAGAAATCTATCTGCTGATCACCTGCGGGGCTATCGTATTTTCCTTTTTAAATCAGGTATTTACCGGGATATTGACAGCTATGGGAAATACCATGGCCGCTTTCAGAGCAACTACCATTGGTCTGATCATTAATCTGGTGCTTGACCCGGTTTTGATATTTGGAGTTGGACCAATTCCAGGTATGGGCGTCACAGGCGCAGCTCTTGCCACTGTATTTGCCCAGATTATTGTGTTTGTACTATATCTGGCCACTGTTTGGAGTGAGCCGGTTATTTTTCAACATATTCATTTGACACAGAGGGCGGATAAGCAGCACGTGCGTGATATCGTGCGTATTGGATTTCCACCCGCTGTACAGGATGCGCTGTTTTCCGGGATTTCCATGGTAATTGCCCGTCTGATCGCAGGGTGGGGAGATGCCGCGGTGGCAGTACAGAAGGTAGGAAGCCAGATAGAGTCTATATCCTGGATGGCTGCAGGAGGATTTTCAACGGCAGTGAACGCATTTGTAGCCCAGAACTACGGAGCAGGAAAAAGGGAGAGGATAAAAAAAGGCTATAAGACAGCCATGGGGATCATGGCGCTCTGGGGGATTTTTACCAGTTTTATTCTGATAGCGTTTCCTGAATTTTTCTTTCGGATTTTTATTACGGAGAAAGATGTATTGCCCATGGGCGTGGATTATCTGAGAATAATAGGGATATCCGAGTTCTTTATGTGTATGGAGATTACCACGGCCGGAGCTTTTCAGGGATTTGGAAAGACGGTTCCTCCTTCTGTGACAGGAATTGTTTTTAATACACTGAGGATACCCGGAGCTATGCTGCTGTCCTCTACGGCTCTCGGACTTAATGGTGTATGGTGGACGCTGAGTCTTTCCTGTGTATTGAAGGGCTTGGTGCTGCCGGTTTGGTTCCTGATCATCTTTGTGAAATATTATAAAAGCGGACGGAAAGAATTTTAGATACTGTTCACAGGCCACTGGACTGGGAGGCGTTTTCATTCTGGAAGCATGAAAATCCCGAAGCGCGATATGGGGCAGAATGATCTATATCTGTGCATCGCGAAGCATGTTACTGGAAACGGAGTGATCCGTAACGAATTTCAGAGGATAAGCAAAAAACAATATTTACGAAGATGACAGAATAGAGGAATCGTGATAAAATGGTAACAGTTCAGACAAGCTGAAACGTTACGCATCCGGCCATTAAAAATCGCTTTGCGATGGGCCGGATAAAGCTGGCACTACTTTTTCATACGGTCAGCGCAGTAAATGCGCAGACCTGTCTGAACTGTTATGTAAAATGAATAACAGTAAAGTTCTGCCTGTAACTGTGGAGGTACGGAACCGTTACAGTTTTGGTATATTATGAAAAGGGGAAAGAACAATGGATAAAGAATTTCGTATTGAAACCAAATGTGTGCAGTCCGGATGGAAACCAAAAAAAGGAGAGCCAAGGATTCTGCCTATTTACCAGAGTACAACATTTAAATATGATACCACTGAGGAGATGGGACGTCTTTTTGATCTGAAAGACGAAGGGTATTTTTATACAAGATGCCAGAACCCGACCAATGATTTGGTGGCAGCTAAGATTGCAGACCTGGAAGGTGGTGTAGCGGGAGTGCTTACCTCATCAGGGCAGGCCGCTACCTTTTATGCTGTATTTAATATTTGTGAGGCGGGGGACCATGTGATCTGCGCGTCTGCCATCTATGGCGGTACACTGAACCTGCTGGGCGTGACAGCAAAGAAGATGGGCATTGAGTGTACTTTTGTGGATGCGGATGCACCCGCAGAAGAGTTGGAGAAAGCTTTTCAGCCAAACACTAAGGCTGTTTTTGCTGAGACCATTGCCAATCCGGCGCTTGTTGTTCTGGATATCGAAAAGTTTGCAGGTCTGGCACATGCCCACGGGGTTCCGTTGATTGTTGATAATACATTTGCAACACCTGTAAACTGCCGCCCATTTGAGTGGGGAGCGGATATTGTAACCCATTCCACAACAAAATATATGGACGGACATGCAATGCAGGTAGGCGGCGCTATTGTTGACAGCGGTAATTTTGACTGGGATGCTTACGGTGATAAATTCCACGGTCTCACAAGGCCTGATGAATCCTATCATGGGGTGGTGTACACAAAGCAGTTCGGAAAAGCAGCATATATCATGAAAATTAATGCGCAGCTTATGCGTGACCTGGGTTCTATTCCATCTCCCACTAACTGTTTTATGTTGAATGCCAGCCTGGAGTCCCTGGCCCTGCGTGTGGAGCGTCATTGCTATAATGCCCGGAAAGTGGCTGAATTCCTCAATGAACATCCCCTGGTAAGCCATGTAAATTATGCGGGGCTTCCCGGAGATAAATATTATGAACTGGCTAAGAAATATATGCCGAAGGGTACCTGCGGTGTTATCTCTTTTGAACTGAAGGACGGAAGGGAAGCAGCAGTGAAATTTATGGACAGCCTGAAGCTGGCAGCAATTGTAACGCATGTTGCGGATGCAAGAACAAGTGTCCTTCATCCCGCAAGCCATACACACAGGCAGTTAAATGATGAACAGCTTGTGGCAGCAGGGGTTTCACCGGGAATGATCCGTTTTTCCGTGGGGATTGAGAATGTAGAGGATATTATTGAAGACCTGGCACAGGCTTTGGAAGCCAGCACAAAGTAAGAAATGAAATCATATCAGATCACAGAGTGGTGCCATGAAAGCTTTAGAATACATGCAAAGCCCGGAGGTGTCTATATAGATGCCACCATGGGGAATGGAAATGATACGCTTTTTCTGTGTAGGATGGCAGGTGAGACTGGCCGTGTAAAAGCCTTTGATATCCAGCAGCAGGCACTTGATGCCACGCAGGAGCTGCTGGAGCGGAATGGTTTGAGGCAGCGGGCAGAACTACTGCTGGAGAGTCATACCAATATGGGCCTGTATGAGCGGAAAGAGACAGTTGACGGTATATTCTTTAATTTCGGATATTTACCGGGTGGTGACCATTCTCTTGCCACAAAGCCTGAAAACAGTCTGAGGGCCATTTTAGAGGGCCTGGAGCTGTTAAAAAAGGACGGTGTTATGAGTCTTTGCATATACAGCGGAGGAGATACCGGTTTTGAGGAGAGGGACAGCATTCTGGAAATGCTGAAAAATCTGGACAGCAGGAAATATGTAGTCATTTTGAGTACATACTATAACAGAGAAAATAATCCGCCCATACCGGTATTGGTCATAAAAAAATAAGTAACTGTTCAGTACCCTCACAGTTACAGGCAAAAATCCATGCAGAGCCGCCTTTGGCGATGGGATTTTTGCTTGGCCGTGGTACACTTTCTTACGGTCAGCGCAGTGAATGCGCAGACCTGCTGAATAGTTACAAAAATAAAACTTTTTCTCAGGGAATACATTGCGAAAGGGCAGTGTATTCCCTGATTGCATGTAATAGGTATGGGACGAGAATGCCGATTCATATAATAAAAGAAAGAAATCGGCCGGGTTTTGTATGAAAGCAGGAAAAGGTCCGGGGATTTCCGGAATACTCATATTATTTTTACTGCCATATCTTTTGACTGTTATTATATGCGGGAGGAAAGCGTGCCCTGTTTCCAGGGAATCAGATATGGAAGATTATCTTCCGGCTGTCACAGCATCTCAGATATCCTGGGATGCGCCCCGTGAAGCCATAAAAGCACAAACCATTATCGCCAGAAATAATCTTTATCTGGAGTGGAAGAGAGGGACCGCCGCAAATACCATTCAAAATGCTTCCCAGGCGCTGAAAAGAAGAAAGATGGATGATCTGTTCCTGGAGCAGTTCCAGAAGTTCCAGGATGCGGCGGCTGATACCAGGGGGCAGGTACTTATGAAAGACGGGGATGTGGTAGAACTTCCTTATCATGAACTGAGCCAGGGAAAGACCAGGGATGCCCAGGAGGTACTTGGAGATGCTTTTTCCTATGCGCCTTCCGTGGATACTCCGGAAGATATCAACAGCCCTTCCTACATACAGGGGTGTTATTTTTCACTGGATGATCTGAAAAAGCAGATCCAGAACACATATCCCGGTTTTTCCATTGATGATATAGGGGAAATTGAGATCAAAAATACAGACAGTGCGGGTTATGTTATGGAGATCAATGTGGGAAACCAGGAATTTCAGGGGGAGAAGATAAGGGAGATCCTGCATCTGCCTTCCTCCTGTTTTACGGTCCAGACATTGGAAAATGAGGTCAGGTTCCTCTGTAAAGGTATTGGTCATGGGGTAGGACTGAGCCAATATACAGCGGAAAAAATGGCGGGACAAAAGAAAAAGTATGAGGAAATCTTAAATTATTTTTTTCCTGATCTAAAATTGAAGGAAATACAAAAGTAAAAGAGCGTAACAGTTCAGATAGGTCTGCGCATTTACTGCGCTGACCGTATGAAAAAGTAGTGCCAGCTTTATCCAGCCCATCGCGAAGCGATTTTTAATGGCTGGATGCGTAACGGTTCAGCTTGTCTGAACTGTTACAAAAGAGCTGCCGCGCGGAATTTTAAAATTATGTATAAGTTCACATATTCTGGCAATCCTATAAGAGAAAACAAATGGTTACTATTTACATCCACTTTCCCGGGAAGGATTTTTCCAAAGGGATGCAGCGCGATGCATAGCAAAGCGTGTTACTGGTCAAATAACTGCGCTTTTTAGGCTGTAAACAGTAACAACAAAAGGGGCGGATGCCCACTATAGGTTGAGGTGAAGAATATGAGTAAAAGAAACAAAATCCGCGTGGCTCTCAGCAGTTTTTTAGTGCTGGCCATAGTTGTAACATGTGCGGCTGTATATCAGTCTGGGAGTAAGAGCACACCGAATGAAAAGGAACTTGTCAAGAATGAGGAGAATACTTCTGACGAGGCAATGACAACAGAAGAAAAACCTGAGGAGGAATCCCAGGATGCCAACACCACTCAGGTTGAAGGTACCAGAGAAGTGCCGGAAGAGGCAGATACACAGGCAGAAGCAGTCCAGGAGCCTGCAGCAGAGCAGACAGAATCTGCAGACGCATCTGCAGCAGAGGATACACAGCCGGAGGCTGATACACAGGATGCATCCGCAGAGGTGGACAATCAGGCAGCAGTGGCAACTGCACCGGATGTGAACTTTACAGAAAGCTCTCTTATGGAGTGGCCTGTAAGTGGACAGGTAGTCATTGATTACGATATGGAACACACTGTATATTTCCCCACTCTGAATGAATATAAATACAGCCCGGCGATTGCTATTTCCTCAGAGGTTGATACGCCAGTGGCCTCCGTTGCAAACGGTCAGGTAGTGGCTGTGGAAGAAAGTGTTGAGACAGGAACAACAGTTACTGTTGACCTGGGCAATGGATATCAGGCAATTTACGGTCAGTTAAAAGATGTGGCATTCCAGCCGGAGCAGTATGTAGAGGCAGGAGCAACACTTGGTTATGTGAATGAACCTACAAAATATTATACAAAAGAGGGTGCAAACCTTTATTTTGAACTGAAGAAAGACGGAAGTCCGCTGGATCCTATCCAGTACCTGCCGTAATCAAGAAACCCACCTCAAGACAGAACAATTGTCTTGAAGTGGGTTTTTATATTTACATAGAAAAAGCTGTTACTGTAAGGTACTGAACTGTTACAAAAGTTTTATTGTGGGTATGAGGCGCAAAAAAGGGTAGTTTATTAAAAAAAATGTTTCATTAATCTGGATGAAAAATAAAAATATATAGTTTTGTAATGCTTTTTGAAACCTCTAAAATGGTATATTTTAAAGTAAGATAGGTAAATTTGTATACAATGTAAATTTTTAATTAGTTTGTTTGAATTTTTAGTGAATTTTTATTTTCTTGTTGACATTGGAAAAGAATGGTGTGAAAATATAAAGTATAAGGAAATTTATGCTTTTTTGCAGTAGGAAAAAGATGGAATGGAAGGAGTTCTATGCATTTAAAAAAATTGAGCAGAGTCGTGGCTGTAACAGTGGTACTGACAATGGTTACACCGTCCGCTGTTTTTGCCGGCGATATGACAAAGGTTGGAACAAATAAAATTGAAGAGCCTGAGGATACGGATTCTGCAAGTATAAAAGATCAGGATAAAAACCAAAAACCGACAGGTTCGGAGAATCCCGAGAACTCAGACAATCCAAATCCTGTAGAACCAGATCCGGAAAATCCAAATCCGGAGAACCCGGACCCGGAAAATCCGAATCCAGACCCGGAGAACCCGGACCCGGAAAATCCGAATCCAGACCCGGAGAACCCGGACCCGGAAAATCCGAATCCAGACCCGGA
>NQOF01000002.1 GCA_002270465.1 Blautia hominis | reverse complement strand
AGAACTGTGAAATGGGAAAAATAAAACAGCTCATCTTCTGATTCAAAACAGTCATAAAACAACAAGGGGTCTTTTTGGGCTTTTGGCAGCTTACAGGTCTTTCAATTAAAAGTAGCACAACAAGTTAATTTATCAAAAATATGATACGGAGCAGAAAAAGGCTGAGGCTGTTTTCTGCTCTTTTCTTTACGCAAATAGGCATAATATTACAGAAAACCACCTGGTAAAGACAAATAAATTAAGTTATAATGTATTTATTAAGGTGCACAGGAGGTTGCCATGCCTAATTTAATTAAACAAACGGAATTTTCAGCCGGTGTATTTTTGGATCTGCTTTCCGAGACGACAGATGATTATCTTTATATGTGGGATATCCAGAACGGGACTTTTTACATATCGGAAAATGCATACGAAGATTTTAATGTAGACCGGGGCATAGAGGAGGATGTGGTTGCTGTCTGGGGAAGCGTGATGGTAGCGGAAGATTTGCGGCTATGGCTTGAGGACCTGCAGCTTATCCAGGATGGTGTCAAAGACTATCATGATATGGAATACAGGGTTTATCGAAAAACAGGACAGATCATATGGGTATCGTGCAGGGGAAAAGTGAAGACCGATGAACAGCACCGGCCCCTTTTTATGCTTGGCAGGATTTCCAACATTGGTAAGCAGAACAAATTCGACAATGTTACAGGACTGATGAACAGAAACCAGTTTGAACACGATATCTGCCAGGTCTTAAAATGCGGGAAACGTATGCAGGGAGTCATGGTGGTCCTGGATATAGACAATTTTAAAAATATCAATGAAAAATATAGTTATGCTTTTGGTGACAGGGCACTCAACATGATCTCCACACGCATATCAGAACTGCTTCCCCCGGGATGCCAGATGTACCGTTTGGACGGCGATGAGTTTGCCTTCTGGATGGAGGGTGGTACCAGGGAGAGCATCCAGGAGATCTATGATAATATTCAGTTGTTCGTTGCCAATCAATTTACTGTGGATGACCAGACACTGCTCATATCTGTTTCTGCCGGGGCCTGTGTGATACCCGGAGATGGACGGACCTATCAGAAATTATTCAGGCACGCGGAAAATGCAGTGGAGATCGCGAAGATGAACGGAAAGAACCAGCTTGTGTTCTTTTCAAGGGAAATGTACAACAGAAAGCGGAAGATCATGGAACTGCAGGAAAGTCTGCACACCTGTGTAAACAACGGATGCAGTGAATTTGAGCTGTTTTATCAGCCCCAGATCGATGCGGAAAATAAGAGAGTAGTGGGAGCGGAAGCCCTGCTGCGCTGGCATTCCCCTGACCACGGCGAGGTCTCGCCTATTGAATTCATTCCTCTTTTGGAAGAAAATCATCTGATCATCCAGGTGGGAAAATGGGTATTGGAGGAGGGCGCAAAGCAGTGCCGGGAGTGGCAGAAATATAATCCTGATTTTACTATGAGCATCAATGTGTCTTACATCCAATTGAAAGAAAATGCCCTGCTGGAATATCTGAAAAACGAACATGTGCCCAAGGTATCCGCAAAAAATCTGATCCTGGAGCTGACAGAGAGCTGCTGGGTGCCTAATCTGCATTTCCTGAACCAGGAATTTAAGGATATGCATGAGATGGGATACGGAATCGCCATTGATGATTTTGGGACAGGTTATTCTTCTCTGAGCCACCTCAAGGAACTGCCGGCCAATGTCATTAAGATAGACCGCAGCTTTATCAAGGGCCTCTGCAAAGACAGTTATGAGTATATTTTTCTGGAGTATATTGTCAAGCTGGCACATATCATTCATTTAAAGGTCTGTGTGGAGGGTGTGGAGACAAAAGAAGAGTTTGAGACAGTTATGCAGGCTTCACCGGATTATATACAGGGATTTTTATTCGGAAGGCCTGTGAGTGCCGGCGAATTTGAGAAACTTTATTTTTCGGAGGAGGGCGGCACTGTTTTATCACTGCCTCATAAGACAGCAGAATAGGGGTTACAGATTGATTGCACATTTTGCACTCTTATGTTAGAATGAAACATATATGAGCAGAGTCTGCGATGTTCGGGTGACTGTCATACATATACAGAACATAGAGGGACAAAGGAGTGCGGACCGGATGAGAAGAAGAGAGTGTGTACTGCTTTCGCTGGTGATATGGAGCAGCATTTTTACACTTGGCGGATGCGGTGAAAGAAATACCGTGACAAATTATCAGGAGTTGCCGGAGAATGTTACATCCATAACTTTTTTTGGAAATAAATATGAGCCTGAAAATGTAACGGTCATTGAGGAGATCATATCCGGATTCATGGATGAGAATCCGGATATTCGTGTGTCGTATGAAAGTCTGAAGGGGAATGAATATTTTGAGGCTTTGAATAAGAGAATGGATGCCCAAAAAGGTGATGATGTTTTTATGGTGAATCACGATGTGGTGCTGGAGCTGGAGCACGAGGGAAAACTTGCGGAGCTGTCAGGGCTGGACTCCATATCAAACTACACGGAGGCCATGAGGGGGCAGATGGAGGATGACGGAGGTATTTACTGGGTTCCCACTACAGTGTCTGCGTTTGGTCTGTACTGTAATCTGTCCCTCCTGAAAGAACATGAACAGGAGGTTCCGGAGAATCTTGAGGAGTGGGAACAGGTATGCAGTTATTTCGTAAAAGAGGGAATTACACCTGTGATCGCCAACAATGATATCTCTTTAAAAACACTGGCCATTGGAAAGGGATTCTATTCCGTATATCAGGACAACAGCCAGGCAGAGGTGTTTGAACAGCTCAATCAGGGCAAGGGAAAGCTCAGTGATTATCTGGCCCCCGGTTTTTCTCTGGCGGAGGATATGATCACCAAAGGATATATCAAAGCAGCAGCAGCTTTGGAGACGAATAAGACTTCCGATGATCTGGCGGAGTTTGTCAGGGGGAAATCCCCGTTTATGCTGACCGGAGCCTGGGCTGCCGGTCGGGTGAAGAGTATGGATCCGGAATTTGAGTTTGAGGTGGCGCCCTATCCGGTATTGGAGGATGGTTCCCTTCTGGTCATCAATGCGGATACCAGGCTGGGTGTGAATGCGGACAGTGAACACCTGGATGCTGCACTTCAGTTCGTTGAATATTTTACCAGGCCGGAAAATATACAGAAGTTTGCAGACCAGCAGTCTTCCTTCAGTCCCTTAAAGGGTGGAAGCCCCTCCTCTGTCCAGGAGATCCAGCCTCTGATCTCCTGTTATCAGTCAGGAAAAACGGTGATAGGAACTGACGGGCTTTTAGAACTTCCCATATGGGAATGGACAAAAGAGGTTTCTGTCAAACTGCTCTCCGGGGAGACTCTGGATGAGACGATGGAATGGATGGATGAACAAAATGCCGCAGAAAGGGGATCACAGTGATTCAAAACAAAGAAGCTTCAGGCATAAAGAAAAAGACGGCACTGGCTGCAGTGCTGGTGGGTAGTGTACTTTTCCTTCTTACTTTTCTTTTTGTGCAGGGGGTTAAAAAACAGCTCTGGGAACAGTCGATCAATACGATCATGGAGAGCACCCGGCAAGGATGCAGCACACTGAAGGTTCAGCTTGGGAAAAATTATGAGTCTATGGATACCATAGCCGGTTATGTGGAGCAATATACAAAGGAACAGGAACAAGAGCTGGCTGATGTGATGGAAGATTACAGTAATTTAGAAAGCGGTGTGCAGCTCTATCTCTCAGACGGCACCTGTATTCCTAAACAGTCCGAAAAGGATGAAGCGGTGGAGAAGGCCCTGCAGGATAAGAAGCAGGATTCCGGAATCCTGGACCCCCATATCAGCAGTGTTACGGGCGTCAATGTTTTTGAACTGTTTGTCCGGGTAAAACTGCAGGATGATACCACCGGATACCTGATAAAACAGTATGAGGTGGAGAGTATTGTGGACAGTTTCAGCCTGTCCTTTTACAATGATGCCGGATTTTCTTATGTTGTCAATACCCAGGGGGATGTGCTGATACGTTCGCCTCATCCGAACAGTAATAAAACGGTCCAGAATCTGTTCGATATGCTGCCGGCCGCCCAAAATGAGGAGGCTGGTATTACGGAATTCCGGCAGTCTCTGGAAGACCTCCGTACCGGGTGGGCTGTTTTTTACTATCAGGAGGAGGATACGGTTTTTTGCTATACGCCTCTGAAGCTGGATACAGACTGGTATCTCATATCCATCATACCAAAGCAGGTGGTGGATGCACAGACCAATGTTATCCTGCTGCGCTCTCTGGCACTTATTGCCAGTATACTGGTGGGGATTTTCCTGCTTTTTGCATTCTACCTGCACTATGTAAATAAAACCAATAAAAGGCTGAGAAGCCAGGCGAATTATATCGGACATTTATATAATGCCATTCCGGAGGGCGTTGCTCTCCTAACCGTGGATCAGCCCTATCATCTGCTTCAGCTGAACAGAGAGGGACTGCGCCTTTTGTCTTATCCGGACAGCGCCTCCAATGATGCTCCCAAAGGGGTCAGCCTTCAGGAGATCATCCATCCGGATGAATATCAACAGGTAATAAGACTTTCTAAAGTAAAAGCGGACAGGGATAATAAGCATATATTTGAAAACAGGGTCATGAAAAAAGACGGCACGTACTTCTGGGCTGCCGGGATCGTTGAGAAAACTCTGGACGAAAATGAAAATCCGGTTTTGATCGCGACCTTCCATGATGTGACGGAGGAAAAGTTAAGAGCAGAGGAAGCAGAGAGACAAAAGCTTCAGGAGCGTCTGACTTTGGTAGGGGCGATCTCCAATGCCTATCCGGTTATCATCAGTGTGAACCTTACAAGAGATTCGCTTGGATTTATCTATATCGACCCGGCACTGAAGCTGAATATAGGAAAACAGGAAACATACAGTGAACTTTTTGAAGACATGCTGCATACCATACATGAGGACAGCCTCAGTGATTATATCAGCCGGTTTGCCCTTAAAAATCTAAGAGAGGTGCTGGGGACAAAAAAAGAAGTGTTTATGGAAGCCAGGCAAATGCTCACAGACGATGTCTACCACTGGACCTCCACACAGATCATCCATGTGGATAACCCGTATTCTGAGGACAGGCTGGCAATCCTTATATCACGCCGTATAGATGAGCAGCGTTATGAGGAGGAACAGCAGCGTCAAGCGCTTCAGAGTGCCCTGGACAATGCCATGGCGGCCAGCAGGGCAAAGAGTCAGTTCTTGTCTAATATGAGCCATGATATCCGGACCCCCATGAATGCCATTGTGGGAATGGCAGCTATCGCGGCAGCCCATCTCAACGACAGGGACCGTGTGGCAGAGTGCTTGAAAAAAATCGGGCTATCCAGCAAACATCTGCTCAGTCTGATCAATGATGTACTGGATATGTCAAAGATCGAGAGCGGAAAACTCTCCCTAAGATATGAACCGTTTAATTTCGGGGAGCTTATATCTGAACTCACGGAGCTTTTAAAACCCCAGGCAGACGCAAACAGGCTGAACCTGGAAGTGGAGCTTACCAAACTGCGGAATGAAAAGGTCATCGGAGATCCTCTGCGTGTCCGGCAGGTATGCATCAACATTCTGAGCAATGCTATTAAATATACGCCTGCAGGGGGAAACATCCATGTGACCGTGACGCAGAAAGCAGGGAACCGCAAGGGTTATCTGAATTATGTATTTTGCTGTGAAGATACCGGAATCGGCATGAGCGGAGAATTTATAGAACGGATCTTTCAGCCGTTTGAGCGCGCTCAGGATTCCACAAGCAGCAAAGTTACCGGTACCGGGCTTGGCATGGCTATCACAAAAAATGTAGTTGATCTGATGAACGGTGATATCCAGGTGGAGAGTACACCGGGGGCAGGCTCTGCATTTACGGTGACACTTCCTTTGAAGCTGCAGGAGAACGGGGAGGAGGAAGTGCCCCAGGAGTGGATCGGTGTGCGCTGTCTCATGGTGGATGACGACAGACTTATCTGTGAAAATGCGGCGGAACTGTTGGATGATATGGGACTCAGAGCTGAATTTGTCACAGACGGCAGCACTGCTGTCCATAAAGTCCTGCAGGCAGAGAAGAAGGCAGACCCCTATGGCCTGGTGATCGTGGACTGGAAGATGCCGGATATGGACGGAGTGGAAGTGACCCGCCGTATCCGAAAAGTTATAGGAGCCGGGATTCCCGTGATCGTACTGACTGCTTACGACTGGTCAGAGATAGAGCGGGAGGCTGTGGAAGCCGGGGTCACAGCATTTTTGGCAAAGCCGTTTTACCATGCAAAGTTGTGCGGCCTGCTGGAGGA
The DNA here is from genome assembly GCA_002270465.1 of Blautia hominis. GTDB lineage: Bacteria > Bacillota > Clostridia > Lachnospirales > Lachnospiraceae > Blautia > Blautia hominis. The sequence continues at coordinate 1,034,094 of NQOF01000002.1, read as the reverse complement.
GCTCAGCGGCGAAAAGTCACCAAAGGAAATGATGCGGCCTTCTGTCAGAAAAGATTACTCAGACAAAAGGATCCTGCTGGTGGAGGATAACGAGATCAACAGAGAGATTGCCCGGGAACTGATTGGGGAAACGGGAGCAAGGATAGAGGAAGCGTGTGACGGGGAGGAAGCCGTGAAGATGGTATCAGATTCCGGGGAAGGGTATTATGATATGATACTCATGGACATCCAGATGCCGCAGATGGACGGATATGAGGCTACCAAAATAATCCGCGGGATGGACCGGGAGGACGTGAAAAAAATGTCTATTATAGCCATGACTGCCAACGCATTTGCTGAAGATGCACATGCAGCTATCCGGGCAGGCATGAATGCCCATTTTCCAAAACCCATAGACATGGATGCCCTGGATAAACTTCTGTATCAATACCTGGCAGCGGAATAAGGAACGCCGGGGTACATTCTCTGAAGTTTAGCATATTGTGATAAGCACCCAAGAAAAAAAGGAGAGCCTGCTGTCCGTGAAACGGAAGGGGCTTCTCCTTTTTTGCGTTTTAGAAAACTAAGGTCTCTCCGGCATTTTAAAGCCATCCAATGCAGTATTCAGAAAACGGTTAAACGGCTGCATCTGCGTAAACACATCTGCTGCCAAGGCAAGGAAATCTTCAGGGGAACACAGAAGCTCATCACTTATGGGATATTCCAGATACCAGCTTTTATATTTCAGGTATTGGGCCTGAGGATGTGTCTTGTCGTATCCGGCAGGTACATTTTTCAGGGATGTGCCGCTGACAGTAAAATTTTTTGTGAATCCGGGGGCAGTGATGACCGTTTCCCACCGGTCCGGATGTTTTGCTATGTGATCCCTTATCATGGAGGTGGCATCCTTAAACATATCTGCAAATAATCCACCGCCTAAAAAGGACCTGCCGCCGGGTTTTATCATGAGGTAATATCCCACAGGCACGGGCAGCTTGCCCATGGGCGCAATATGGGCCCGGAAAGCGGGATTGTATGGGGATTTATCATGGCTGAAACGGGTATCTCTTGTAAGCCGGAACGTGAGATTCTTCGGTTCGTTGTGCAGAATACTGCTGTCGGTGACGCCGATGCGGAGTATCAATTCCTGTATCAGTGCCTCAAACTCTGCATTGGCTGCTTTGTATTCCTCCTTGTGCCCATGGTACCAGTCACGGCAGTTGTTCTGCTCCAGGTCGGTGAGATAATTTAGTATAAGTCCTGTGTTCATTTACGCGCCCTCCGTTTCGTTGTTTTTGACAATAGATATCTGGGTGGACTTTAGAAAATCCAGTATAAAGCGTTTGGCATGATCCGGTGATCTGTAAGCCTTGCAGAATTGAAAGCTGCCGGCAAGCCCGTCAATATCCTCCATGGCATTTTTGACATCCATAAGTGTCTCAGCCGGAATTTCCGTGGAGGAGGTATATTCTGTTTTGGATGGATGGAGCCGGTGATTTTGGATGGCATAGCTGACCCGGTCTTTACACCGGCACCTTCCGTGTCCGTACTCCCCGCAGTATTCTTCCAGGAAATCGGCCATTTTTTTTCGTACTCGTCTGAGACGCTGGCGGTATGCCTCCGGGCTGATGCCCAGAATATCGCCTGCGATACGGCTGTCCGCTTTGAACATGGTGCCAAGGATGAAAATGCAGCGGCTTTCTGTGTCAAGACACTGCAGCATCACATTGGTGCATGACATCTTTAGTTCCTCCGCCAGCACCGCTTTTTCTATGTCCTGGGACAAATCGGGAATATCTTTGGCACTGCCGTTTTCAATGTCATTGCCGTAAAACTCAAAACTGAGAGGATGGCGGGCAAACATACTTTTCTTGTAGTTTTTCAGATGATTGGATGCTATGCTGAAGACCCATGTAGTAAAAGAACTCTCTTTTCTGAAAGAGGATAGATGGGTGATGACTTTCAGCAGTATTTCCTGGGTGGCGTCCTCCGCGTCGGGAAAACTTCCCAGCATCCTGAGTGACAGGTTAAACACCAGATCCTGTATGCTCAGGATAACGGTTTCCAGGGATCTTTCGTCTCCGGCGGTTGCTTTTTCCAGCAATGTGGTCAGTTCCTCGTTATTTTTTATATTCATAATGATTACCTCCTATTGATTTAGACAGGAAAATGTATGGCTTGTGACAGAAAAAATGATTTTTTATTATAGGACCAGATACATGATAGAGGATGGGGCAGAAAAAAGCAATGATGGAATAGCAGGAAGAAAAAAAACGCTGGGTCGTGACATATGCGCCTGCGCGCATGAAATGCACATGACAAGCGTACAGCCGTTTGATGACTGGCATCGTGACATATGTGCCTGCGCACATGAAATGCACAGTTTACAACAATTTCGATAAGTGTTAAGATAAAATGTAAAGGCAAAAGAGACAAGCAGCAGGAAAAATGCTGTAATGAGAGGAATGGATGAATGGGAAAGAAAAGAGATGCCGGGCTGGCTGTAGAAGAATTCTGTAATACCTGGTTTGCGCTTCGGGAGCCTGAGAAGGCGGCAGAATTTTTGGACAGTGATATTCGCTTTGAGGAAGCCGGAAAAAGGGAACATGCTCATGGAAAACAAGAGGTACTGGATTATATCCGCAGAGATATAGAAAATATAAAAGCTGTTTTTTATCCGGAAGTCTCTGTCATATATGAACAGTCTCTGGGCCATGGGATCTGCAGTCTTTCCTGCAGGCTGGATTTAAGAAATGAGACATATACCTGGCAGATGGAGGGACATTTCACACTGGCCCTGGATCAGGAAAAATGGCTGATAAAGAATATCTGTCTATGGGATACAGGGGGAATCCATGAAGATCTGCTGCGTATCTATAATAATATACCCGGTGCAGTATTCCGCTGCAGATTTGACGAGTTCTTTTCCGTCATTGAAGCCAATGACGGTCTTTTTGAATTCCTTGGCTATACCAGACAGGAATTTGCCGGCATGGGCAGCCGCATGTCTTCTGTTATTTATCCCGAAGACCTGGCGGTCATGACAGACAAGCTGAAGACCCAGTTAAAGCACGGCAACACCATACATAATGAAAACCGCCTGATCTGCAAAGACGGTACTGTCAAATGGATCTCCATAAAGGCCCAGCTTTTTACCGAAAAAACAGGGGAACAGTATTTTTACTGTGTTTTTGTGGATATTACAGAGGAAAAACAGATTCAGGAGAAGTCCAGGGAATTGTTTGAAAAAGAGATGGCTTATTTTGCGGAGCTGTCCTCCTCAGAGAAAAATTTCCGGGGCCGGATCAATGTGACGAAAAACTGTGTGGAGAGCTATGTATCCGCCTTTGATGATGCCATTACCCATGTGGGGGCCACATATGAGGAGACCGTGCAGAATATGGCACAGTCTGCTGTGGATTGGCAGTACGGGGAAAAGATCAGCAGCGCCCTTGACCGGGAGAAAGTGCTGGCGGATTATCATGCGGGAAAAGTGGATTACAGGTTTGAATTTTTAAGAAGGAGAAAGGATGGGAGCGTATTCTGGAGCAATACCAACTTCCGTTCCCACTTAAATCCACAGAGCGATGATATCATTACCTTTTTTTACACCTTTGATGTGACGGAACAGAAAATGCAGGAACAGCTCTTGAAAAAGATCACGGATCTTGGCTTTGAGCTGATCGCGGATATTGATATCCGCCGTGATACCTATCATCTCATTTCTTTTGATGAACGGGCATACGGAATTCTGCCAAGGAGCGGGCGTTTCCAAAGTGAGATCAAAAAAGTGGCAGAAGGCACCATGGAGGAACCGATCTGTACCTCCTATCTGAAGCACCTGGAATACAGCTATATGGAAGAACACCTGGAGGAATGTGAATCCTATTCCTTCATTGTGGAGATGAAGAATGAGACCGGGGATCTGCGGGTTAAGCGCTGTGAGGTTTTCTACATAGACAGGGAACTGGGACGGGCCTGTCTTGCGAGAACGGATGTGACTGACGTGGTGCGCCAGGAGCAGCGTCAGAAGGAAGAGATGGCGGCAGCCCTGGTTGCAGCGGAACAGGCCAACGCGGCAAAATCAGACTTTTTGTCACGCATGAGCCACGAAATCCGTACACCTATGAATGCCATCATCGGCATGAGCACCATAGCGGCCCAGTCGATCGGGGATGATGAGCAGGTGGCAGACTGTATTGCCAAGATAGGCATTTCCTCCCGTTTCCTGCTGTCCTTGATCAACGATATCCTGGATATGAGCCGGATCGAGAGCGGCAAGATGCTGCTGAAAAATGAGAAGATCCCCACAGAGGAATTCCTAAATGGGATCAACTCCATCTGCCATGCGCAGGCATCTGCAAAAGGTGTGGACTATGAGTGTATTGTGGATCCTGTGTTGGATGATTATTACATGGGAGACGCCATGAAACTGCAGCAGGTGCTCATCAATATCCTGTCAAATGCCATAAAATTTACCGGTGAGGGCGGTAAAGTGACCTTCTCGGCTGCCCAGATGCGCAGAACAAAGAATGATGCTGTCCTGCGGTTTGTCATCAACGATACAGGCGTAGGGATGAACGAGGAGTTTCTCCCCCATATATTTGAGCCCTTTTCCCAGGAAAGTACAGGGACTACCGCGCTTTACGGGGGAACAGGCCTTGGCCTTGCCATTTCTAAAAATATTGTGGATATGATGGACGGGCGTATCATTGTCCGCTCCATCAAGGGGATCGGTTCGGAATTCACTGTGGATGTAAAGCTGGGCATCACAGAGGAGGAGAAACTGCATCATAACCAGAAGAAACAAACCTATAATTTTGCCAATCTTAAAACACTGGTGGTGGATGATGACGTGGCAGTGTGCGAGAGTGCCATGGTTACCCTGAAAGAGATGGGAATATCCGCGGAGTGGGCGGACAGCGGGCTTAAAGCGGTGAACCGGGTCCGGGATTTGTGGAATGACGGAAAATATTTTGATATGATATTGATTGACTGGAAAATGCCGGAGATGGATGGTATCGAGACAGCCCGGCGTATCCGCGGCATTGTGGGACCTGAGGTGACGATCATCATAATGACGGCATATGACTGGAGTTCCATTGAGCATGAGGCGAAATTGGCAGGTGTTAATCTGCTGATCAGCAAACCTATGTTCAAATCCTCCCTTATATCTGCATTTTCCAAGGCACTGGGCAAAAAGGATGAGGAGAAGGCAGAGAAAAAAGAGGCAGAGATGGACTATGATTTTACAGGAAAACGTGTGCTTCTGGCTGAGGACCATCCCCTGAACACGGAGATTGCGGTCATGCTCCTGGAAGGGAAAGGATTTATTGTGGATACTGCGGAAAACGGTCTGCGTGCCCTGGAGCTGTTCAGCAAATCAGAGGAGAAATACTATGATGCAATTTTGATGGATATCCGTATGCCTCTCATGGATGGCCTGACAACAGCCACCAATATCCGTCATCTGAGTAATACCGATGCCAAGACCATTCCGATCATTGCCATGACGGCCAACGCCTTTGACGACGATATTGAGAAGAGCAAAGCTGCAGGAATGAATGCGCATCTGGCTAAGCCCATAGACCCGGCAAGACTATTCCAGACATTATATGATTTCATCTTCAGAAAAGAAGACTAAAGATATCAGCGAATCCATTGAGGTGAAGAATTATGCTGCTTGAAAGCGGAATTTACAGACTAGTTTATGAATATTATGAGACCAGGATCCTTTTTGGATATTATAGATACGGGGAGCATCTGCCCTCCATCAACAGAATCTGTGATATCTTCCAGATGGCTCCCGCAACGGTTAGAAACGCACTTTCTGTCCTTGAGAAAAAGGGACTGATCCGGGTGGATGCGAGAAAAACTGCAAAAGTCATTTATAAAAGCAGCCCCGCAGGCTTCAGGAGAAATGCGGTGAAATACTTTGCTCCCAGAGAAGCAGGCGTCCGGGAGCTGTGTGAATCGGGGAGACTTCTCCTGGAACCTCTCTGGGAGGAAGGAGTCCGCAGATGGGATGAAAAAAACTGGCAGTGGTTTACGAAAAAACTCATGGCTCCATCGGGCAATGCCGTATCCCTTCCGGTGGAACTTTACTATCTGGCGCTTCTGAGCCTGAATAATGGTCTGGCCCTGAATTTTTATTGGGAGGTCATCGGCTATATCCGGCTCCCGTATCTGGTGAACAAGGATGAAAACGAGATCACACCCTACACCGGCACAGACAGGTGCCGGGAAGACGTAGTCACATGGCTGCATGAGCAGTTCGCAGATTTTTACTGCGAAGCAGTGCAGGAGATCAAGACTTTTCTCCGAAAAAATGAGGAAGCAGTATTCCCCAAGGGTACGGAACAGTTACCTTTCCACTGGAATATCTACAGACAGAGACCTCAGCTTTGCTATACGATGGTATCCCTGATCATCAGGGAAATCAACCGGGGTATATATGCAGCAGGGAGCTATCTGCCGTCACTGCCCAAGATGGCAGAGATATATGGTGTGTCTGTCAGCACAGTGCGCCGTACCCTCAGTATTCTGAAAAGTCTGGGGCTGATAGAATCTTTTCATGGAAAGGGGACACAGATCTGTACAACGGTGCGTCCCATGGATTTCTCCAAAACAGAGATAAGGGAAGGGATGCGTCTGTATCTGGAAAGTATGGAGGTCCTGGCTCTGACCATACGCCGGATTTCTTTTTATACGCTGGAGCATATTTGCGAGGATGAGAGAAGACAGCTGGAGGAAGAATTTTTAAAGATGCTGAGAGAAGGAAAAAGCTATCGTTCTTTTGAAATCTGTCTCTTTTTTATAGAGGAAAAATGTCCGCTTTCCATTGTGCGGGAATGCTATGGACAATTAAGAGAGATGCTGGCCTGGGGATACTCGTTTACTCTGCACCGGCTCAAGGCACGTTCACTTCATGATGAATATAAAGAACGAATCCAAAAGGCTGCAGAGGATCTGCATCAAAGGGATTATAAGGCATTTGCAGAAAAGTGGGAATCCCTGTTAAAGCATGAAGAAAAAATGATGAGAAACGGATTGACAGGATTGTTGGAAACAGGAGAAAAAAATAATAAGATTCTTTGATAGAGGTGCATCCAAGTCCCCCGGATATATAGGGAGGACTTGGATGCGTCTTTTTTTATATCACATTGTATTCTTTCAGCAGGTCTTCGATCACCGTGCCGGAAATCTTTCGCAGCGCTTTCTTCTCCACGAGCTTCATGATCCACGGCACCTTCATCTCGATGGCTTTCTTGCCGTCCAGCATTTTGGATGTGGCATCCAGAAGGGCGCGGATATCATAACAGGAACCATAGACTTCGGGTACGCCCCGGTCCACATCCAGGAGCGTGTAGACTGCCTCCATGGCTGTCCGCACGGAATACTCCGTGGTGAATACCGTGTCGCGGACGGTATCTGAAAATTGTCCGATAAATGCAAAATTCACACAGCCGTCCGGCACGACCTTAGGTCTGTCGCCTGCTGTCCGCGGCATGAAGAACGCTGTGATATACGGCATCATGCAGGGGATGCAGCGGGCCGAATTGGCTGCCATATCCGGGATTTCTTCTACAGGGACGCCCAGATGGTACAGCCATTCCTCCGTGATCTCTCTTCCGGTACATTCACGCATGGGCTTTTTTACATAGTCCCCGGGAACATCTGTGAACAGACCGTAGACCCAGACCACGAGCTGATCTTTGGGTTGTTCCTTAAAGTGGGGCTGTCGGTTTAGGGTATAGCTCATAAGCCAGGAGGAATCCTTGCAGGTCACAATGCCTCCGGTTACCACTTTGCCGCTGAAGGGATCCCTTTTGCAGACTTTCTGGATATAGGGGGGGATCCTGTCATCCAGGGTGGTGACGGTTGCGGACTCCCAAGTGGTCTTATCTGTTTCACTGCAGAACTTGTCAGGATTTCCGAAGGAGAGGTCTTGAGCTGCAATGTTTTTCCACAGCTCCCAGCATCCGCCGGGGGTGTCATTGAATACCGGGGCGTGGTCATCATCCCCAAGGCTGGAATTCTCCGTACAGCTTCCGTTGGTGACAAAAACCAGGTCGTCATCCAGCAGATCAATGCACTCTTCCCGGCCGTTGTGGATCATCATGATCTTTCTGGCAGCCTTCTTTTCCGGTGTGATGTCGAAGACCACGTTGGTCACTCTGGTGTCATACTGGAACTGCACCCCGTGAGCCTCCAGGTATTTCACCATGGGCAGGATCAGGGATTCATACTGGTTATATTTTGTGAACTTCAGGGCAGACAGGTCCGGAAGCCCGCCGATATGGTGGATGAAACGCTGGATATACAGCTTCATCTCCAAAGCGCTGTGCCAGTCTTCAAATGCAAACATGGTCCTCCAGTAGAGCCAGAAATTGGATTTGAAGAATTCCTCCGTAAAAACATCATTTATTTTTTTGTCGTACAAATCCTCATCTTTTGTGAAGAAGAGCTGCATGATCTCCATGGCTGCCTTGTCGCTCAATGCGAATTTATTGTCTGTGTGGGCATCCTGCCCCCTGTTCTCGGTCACACGCATGAGAGAGTAGTTGGGGTCTTTTTTGTTCAGCCAGTAAAATTCATCCAGCACAGAGGCGTCCTCCACCTCAAGTGATGGAATGGAGCGGAAAAGATCCCAGAGACATTCAAAATGATCTTCCATCTCACGGCCGCCCCGGATGATAAAGCCCTTCTGTGCGTCTTTGATGCCGTCACAGGCGCCTCCGGGCAGGGATAATTCCTCCAGAATATGGATATGCTCCCCTTTCATCTGTCCGTCTCTCACCAAAAAGCAGGCGGCTGCCAGGGAGGCCAGTCCGGAACCTACCAGATATGCGGATTTTTTGTCAACGCCTTCGGGCTTTACCGGGCGCGCGAATGCTTCGTAATTGCCATTGCTGTAATACATAGGAATACCTCCTTGTTCTTGGGGACTATGTTTTTTGTTTATCTGTCTTTACTATAAACGCTGAGAGAGAAGACTGCCATACACAGAAAATGCGCAGTGTCAAAAGTTTTGACACTGCGCATAAAGTGTATAAAAAATCAATGCCTCTTATCTGTCCGAAACCGTTCCAGTGCTCCGGTGATGGTACCGTGGACCAGAAGACTCAGGCGGTCGGTCATGGCCTGGGGATTTTCTTTCATGCCATCTTCGATCCACTCACAGATCAAACCCACAAAGGCATATTTATAAAAGTTGGCGATAAACTGTTTATCCGTGTCGCGGACAGCCATGCCTTCCGCTTTTTCTTCTATGACTCCCAGCAGGAGCCGGTACATCTGCCGGAAGAGGAAATGCTCCAGATATTCCCTGCTGACAGAGTGGTAGGTGTTTTTTACAAAAGTCCGGTTGCTCAAAATGTAGGAGAGGATCTGGAGAAAGCCCTCCTGCCAGGTATCGTATGTGGTCTTTTCCCCCAACCGCTTTTCTGCCTCATTGATATAGATCCATTCGATCAGATCATAGATATCCTGGAAATGGTAGTAAAAGGTCTGACGGTTCACGCCGCAGTCTTCTGAAATGTCCACCACAGTTATCTTCTCCAGGGGTTTTTGTTCCATGAGATGTTTCAGGGACTGGGCAAGGGCCCGCTTTGTAGTCTGCGACATATTGGCTCCTTTCAGCAGCAGGGTTTATTGGTTCAATAGATCCCTGTAGAATCCGGGGTAGGAGATATCTACACAGTCAGCCTGCAGGATCTCTGTCTCCCCCTCTGCGGCAATCCCCGCCACGGCAAAGGACATGGCGATTCGGTGGTCTAAATGGCTTTCCAGTACAGCACCGTGGAGGGGTCTGCCGCCTTGGATCATCATACCATCCTCTGTTCCCGTGATATCAGCACCCATTGCGCTTAAATGGTGCACCAGAATATCCAGTCTATTGGATTCCTTGACTTTAAGCTCCTGCGCGTCACGGATCATGGTACAGCCTTCCGCGAAGGCAGCCATCACTGCAAGTATGGGAAGTTCATCAATGAGTGTGGGGATCACCGCCCCTTCAATGACTGTTCCTTTGAGTGCACTGTGCTTTACCAGCAGATCCGCCACCGGCTCTTGGCCATGTTCCCTTTGGTTCAGGATCGTGATGTCAGCGCCCATCTGACGGCATACGCGCAGGATACCATCCCTGGTGGGATTGATGCCCACATTTTTGATCAGCAGTTCAGAGCCCGGCACTAAAAGGGCAGCAGCGATAAAATAAGCAGCGGAAGAGATATCTCCCGGCACGGCTACCTCCTGTCCGACCAGTTCCGGTTCCGGCTGAATGCTTACGGTGCAGCCCTCTGTTTGAAGGCTGGCTCCAAAGCCTGACAGCATACGCTCCGAATGGTCTCTGGAGACATAAGGTTCTGTGACGCTTGTTACGCTGTCCCCATACAGTCCGGCCAGAAGGATACAGGATTTTACCTGGGCCGAGGCCACGGGGGAATCGTAATGGATCCCTTTTATATGACTGCCCCGGATGCGCAGAGGAGCACAATCATTTCCATGGAGGCTCTCAATATCTGCTCCCATCATAGACAGGGGGGTGATGATCCGTTTCATGGGGCGCTTCCGGATGGATGCGTCTCCTGTCAGTGTACTTTCAAAGGACTGACCGGCCAGAATGCCGGATATGAGCCTTGCGGTGGTTCCGCTGTTGCCCACGTCCAGGGTATCCGCCGGGGCTTTCAGTCCATGGAGGCCTTTTCCGTGCACCAGGATCTGATCCGGGGACTCCTTAATGTCAATCCCCATTTTTCGGAAACAGGCTATGGTGGAGAGGCAGTCCGCGCCCCTTAAAAAATTGGTGATACGGGTGGTGCCCTGTGAGATGGCTCCCAGCATGACCGCCCGGTGAGAGATGGATTTGTCTCCGGGTATGGTAACTTCGCCCTTCAGGGCATTTATTTTTGTGAATTTCATGTGCTGCTCCTAACGCTCATATATGATATAGTTCCGTTTTCCAAGCTGTTCTGCTGCCTCTTTCTGGGCGGCCTGGTCATAGAAGTCGATTTTCAGCACGCCCTCGTCAAATTCCCGGTTATGGATGATGCCGATATTTTTAATGCTGATATGGTTCATGGACAATATGGTGGCAATGGTGGCAATGGCACCCGTCTCGTCAATAATATCACAGTAGAGGGCATATTCCTTCTTGATAGGTCCGCTGGAGGTGTCACTGATGGAATCCCTGTACTCCCTGGAGTTCGAGAACATCTGAAAAAGTCCATCCCCGTCATGCTGGTCCACCAGATATTTTGCCTGTACGATCAGGCGGATAAACTCATCCAGGACCTGGGAGATGTTCTCCGGGTTTTCCATGCAGATCTGCTGCCACATATAAGGGGAAGAGGAGGCAATCCTGGTAATATCCTTAAAACCTCCGGCCGCAATGGCTTTCATATGTTCCGAGGGAGAATCCAGCTTTTGGACCAGATTCACAAGGGCGGCTGCCACCACATGGGGGAGATGGCTGACCGCTGCGGTAATATAGTCGTGTTCCTCAAAGGTCAATATCATGGGCAGGGCACCGATGGAGGTCACAAGCTCTGTGTAGACCCCTATCTTATCAAGGCCTACCTCCTCGGAAGGGGTCAGGATATAGTACGCATTTTCAATCAGATGGTCAGTGGAATGTTCATATCCGGTCTTTTCGCTTCCCGCCATGGGATGCCCGCCAATGAAATTCGGGGCCATGGAGAGGGCTGTGATCTCTTTATGTATCTCGCCCTTTACACTTCCCACATCTGTCAGAATGCAGCCGGGCCGTATGATCTGCTTCAGCCAGGGGAGACATTCTATATTATAGTCCACGGTGGCGCACAGGAAAATAATGTCACAGAGGGCAAACTTGGAATCCTGTTCATCACAGGCAATATCCACAATACCGTCGAAGACGGCGTCCTCTAAAGTGTCCCTGGTCCGGTTGTATGCGAGAATCTGGTATTCCGGATGAAATTTCCGGATGGCTTTGGCTATAGAGCCGCCGATCAAGCCGAGACCGATAAAGCCAATCGTAGTTGTTTCCATAAGATATATGCTCCTTTTTCGTAACTGTTCCATCAAATCTGCGCGTTGCCTGCGCTGACCGTGTATAAGCGTAGTTACCCTTCTTCTTTTTGTGACAGCAGAAAGCCTGTAACAGATGCATTTCTGCCGTAATAAACAGCGGATCTTATGTCCGCCAAACATTATTATTTTATGACAAGGAGCGTCAATTGTCAACGATTTTGCGCTTTAAAGTGATACACTGCAATTTTGACCAAACAGAAAGAAAAATTTCTTGTCTAATTTGAATAAAATACTTGAATTGTTGCTATCTTTTTAGTAAAATATATACATATCAAAAATTGGGAGGTATTACATATGGACGTTTTCAGAAGCGACAGAATTAGAAATGTGGTCCTGCTCGGTCATGGCGGTGCCGGAAAGACAAGTCTGGTGGAGGCAATGGCTTACTTGTCAGGTATTACGAACCGCTTGGGAAAGGTAACAGATGGTAACACGGTAAGTGATTATGATAAAGAGGAGATCAAAAGAAAATTCTCAATTTCGACATCTGTGGTTCCGATTCAATGGGGAAAAGTAAAGATCAATGTACTGGACACCCCGGGCTATTTCGACTTTGTAGGGGAAGTGGAGGAAGCAGTTGCGGCAGCCGATGCAGCGATCATTGTGGTTTCAGGAAAAGCAGGCGTACAGGTGGGAACCCAGAAAGCCTGGGAGATGTGTGAGAAATACAATCTGCCCCGCATGTTCTTTGTCACAGAAATGGATGTGGACAATGTAAGCTACAGAAAAGTAGTGGAAAGCCTGACCGAACTGTACGGAAAGAAAATTGCACCCATCCATATGCCGATCCGTGAAAATGAAGAATTCGTGGGCTATGTAAATATTGTAAAACAGGCCGGAAGAAGATACATTGACAGAGGCCAGAAAAAGGAATGCCCGGTTCCTGACTATCTGCAGGAATATCTGGAGCAGTATCATGACATCCTGATGGAATCCGTTGCTGAGATTAGTGAAGAGTTCATGGACCGTTATTTTGCAGGGGAAGAGTTCTCCGTGGCAGAGGTTTCCGCAGCTCTGAAGATGAATATCTCAGACGGCAGCATTATCCCCGTATGTATGGGCTCCACCGTGAACGTACAGGGCGTTGCCAACCTGCTGGATGATATATGCGGCTATTTCCCAAGCCCGGACCAGAAGACATGCGCAGGCATGAATGCAAAGACAAATGAAATTTACCAGGCGAACTATGATTTCGCCAAAGCAAAATCCGCATACGTGTTCAAGACCATCGTGGACCCGTTCCTGGGCAAATACTCACTGGTTAAGGTTTGCTCCGGTGTTATCAAAGGTGACGACACCTTATACAATGCGACCAAGGATTCGGAAGAAAAATTAAATAAACTGTATGTGCTGGAAGGTTCCAAACCCATCGAGGTACCGGAGCTCCATGCAGGCGATATCGGTGCCATTGCCAAATTAAACACCGTGGCTACCGGAGATACCCTTTCAACAAAAAGCACTCCTCTTGTGTTCGGCAAGACGGAGATTTCCGTTCCGTATACATACAAGAGATACAAAACTGTGAACAAGGGCGATGACGACAAAGTTTCCCAGGCGCTGTCCAAAATGATGCAGGAAGATTTGACGCTGCGTGTGGAGAATGATTCCGCCAACCGCCAGACCTTGATCTATGGTATCGGTGAACAGCATCTTGACATTGTGATGAGTAAAATGAAAGAACGCTATAAAGTGGATATTGAACTTTCCAAACCTAAAGTTCCGTTCCGCGAGACGATCCGTAAGAAAGCTGACGTGGAGGCGAAATATAAGAAACAGTCCGGCGGCCACGGCCAGTATGGCCACGTAAAAATGACCTTTGAGCCTTCCGGTGATCTGGAGAAGCCTTACGTGTTTGAACAGATCGTAGTCGGCGGCGCAGTTCCTAAGAACTACTTCCCGGCAGTGGAAAAGGGTGTTCAGGATTCCGTGGTGAAAGGACCGCTGGCATCTTATCCGGTAGTTGGTGTGAAGGCAGTGCTCTACGATGGTTCTTACCACCCGGTAGACTCCTCTGAGATGGCGTTCAAGACAGCTGCTGTCCAGGCATTTAAGAAGGGCTTTATGGAAGCGTCTCCGGTACTATTGGAGCCGATCGTATCCATGAAAGTTATGGTTCCGGACAGATACACCGGTGATGTTATGGGCGATCTGAATAAACGCCGCGGCCGTGTGCTGGGCATGAATCCGGATCCTGACCATAAGGGATGCACCGTGGTGGAAGCGGATGTACCGATGTTATCCATCTACGGATACTCCACAGACCTGCGTTCCATGACAGGCGGAAGCGGAAACTTCTCCTTTGAATTCTCACGTTATGAGCAGGCACCTTCTGATATCCAGGAGAAAGAAATTGCAGCCCGCGCAAGTGCAGAAGAGAACGAATAATCAGATTTTTTTACCCCGGAAACCGAAAGATTCGGTTTTCCGGGGTCTTTATATGAAAAAAACTTGTATCCGGCGTTCTCTCATGGTAAACTGTATGCTAAACAAATCGGGTAAGCACCCGGAAAGGATTTGGTAAAAGTATGAAGAAAAAAATTGCGGCGGGTCTTGCTGTGGTAATCCTGGCATTCCTCTATTACTATTTTACGCTGCCTGCCATCAACATTCATGAAAGCGGCTTCTGGTTCTTCCTGGCAGCCATCGTAGTGGTGATCCTGGTAGTGTACGGAATCAGGAAGCGCTTCCACAGTGTGGGGGACATAAAAAAGAATAAGGTGATGAAGGGCGGACTGCTGGTGATCGCAGCGATCATTGTAGTTTATGCCATTGGAACCCTGTTGTCCTCCCCGATCATAAACGCCAACAAGTATCAGCAGCTTGCAACACCGGAGGAGAGGGATTTTACAGAAGATATTGAGGAGATCAGTTATAATCAGATCCCACTCCTTGACAAAGATTCCGCAGAACTTCTGGGCAACAGAAAAATGGGAAGTATGGTGGATATGGTCTCCCAGTTTGAGGTGAGCAATATTTATTCACAGATCAACTACCAGGGACAGCCATACAGAGTGACTCCTCTTGTGTACGCCAGCCCCATCAAATGGCTGACAAACCAGAAAGAGGGAATTCCTGCCTATATCCGCATTGATATGGCCACACAGAACACAGAGCTTGTGAAGCTGGAGGATGGGATCAAATATTCCGAATCCGAGTATTTCAACAGGAACATTTACAGGCATCTGCGGTTCAGCTATCCGACTTACATGTTTGACCAGTTGAGCTTTGAGATCAACGATGACGGAGTTCCTTACTGGATCTGTCCTGTTAAGAAATTCAACATAGGCCTTTTCGGCGGACAGACCATCGGCAAGGTGGTCCTCTGCAACGCCATCACAGGAGAGACCACAGAATATAAGATAGAGGACTGTCCCCAGTGGGTAGACCGTGCCTATCCGGCAGACCTTTTGATCCAGCTCTACAATTATCACGGAATGCTGAAAAACGGATTTTTCAACAGCATTCTTGGACAGAAGGGATGTCTCAAGACAACAGACGGGTATAATTACCTGGCGCTGGAGGATGATGTGTGGGTATACACCGGCATTACCTCAGTCAGCGGTGACCGTTCCAATGTGGGATTTGTGCTGATGAACCAGCGTACCATGGAGACCCGGTATTATTCCTGTGCCGGTGCGGAGGAGTATTCCGCCATGGAATCCGCGGAAGGGCAGGTACAGAACTTAAAATACACGGCAGCATTCCCGCTGCTTCTGAATATCTCCGGGGAGCCAACCTATTTTATGGCCTTAAAAGACGGCGCGGGACTGGTAAAAAAATATGCTATGGTCAATATCCAGAAGTACCAGAATGTGGCCATCGGGGATACAGTAGCTGAATGTGAGAAGGCTTATGTGAAGCTATTGTCAGCCAACGGCCTCGCCTCCGACGGCGGAGAGCTTACGGCACAGAAAGTATCCGGCAAGATCAAGCGTGTGGCCCAGGCGGTCATTGACGGAAACTCCCATTTCTATGTGGTGCTGGAGAGCAAAGATCTGGTATTTGATCTGCCGGTGACCGAGTACCCGGAGATTGTGAAGTATGATGTGGGAGATTCCCTTACCATTGAGTATACGGAAGGGGAGCCAGTGTGTACGGTGCTTTCTTTGGAAGAATAAAAGTAACTGTTCCGCACCCTCACAGTTACAGGCAAAAATCCATGCAGAATCGCCTTTGGCGATGGGATTTAGCTTGGCCGTAGTACACGTTCTTACGGTCAGCGCAGTGAATGCGCAGACGTGCTATAGTTACGAATAAAAACTGTATTTCACAGTCATAAACAGGATTTTTTGGAAAGATACGCCATAGAGTCTTGACAAAATCTGACGATATCGGTAGAATAACAGATAGTTTATTGAATAGCCAATATGGAAGAGACTGTGATGAGGAGTAGTAGAGAGTATTCTTTATTCCAGAGAGCTGCCGGACGGTGCAAGGCAGTATAGAGAAGCTTTTGAACTGGCCTCGGAGTTCCCGTACTGATAGCCGACGAGCAGGTAAGTGCGGGCGGGAGTTCCCGTTACAGAACCGGAATGAGTGCATCCGGCATTACGGATGAATTAGAGTGGTACCACGGAAAAATAAGCCCTTTCGTCTCTAAGTATAGTGACTAAAGGGCTTTTTCTATGCTTCGGCATAAATGATAGCTGCCCGAACAGGCATGAAAAATGAACAGGCATGAAAAATGAAAATCAGGAGGAATAAAAATTATGGCAGTACCTTATAATCATAAGGCGATTGAACAGAAATGGAAAAAAAACTGGGAAGAGAAGCCGGTGAACACAGATGACGGCCAGAAGCCAAAATACTACTGTCTGGATATGTTCCCGTATCCGTCAGGAAACGGACTTCACGTAGGACACTGGAGAGGTTATGTTATCTCTGATGTGTGGAGCCGTTATAAAATGATGCAGGGTTATTATCTGATCCACCCAATGGGATGGGATGCGTTCGGCCTTCCGGCTGAGAATTACGCCATCAAGATGGGCGTTCATCCTGCAAAATCCACAGCGCAGAATGTGGCAAACATTAAAAAGCAGATCAATGATATTGCTGCTATTTATGACTGGGACAGGGAAGTCAACACCACAGACCCGGGCTTCTATAAATGGACTCAGTGGATTTTTGTAAAAATGTTCAAAGAAGGCCTTGCGTATGAGAAGGAATTCCCCATCAACTGGTGCCCTTCCTGTAAGACAGGCCTTGCCAATGAGGAGGTCGTTAACGGATGCTGTGAGCGTTGCGGTTCCACGGTGACGAAAAAGAACCTTCGCCAGTGGATGCTCCGTATCACAAAATACGCAGACCGTCTTTTAAGCGACCTGGACAAACTGGACTGGCCGGAAAAGGTGAAAAAGATGCAGTCCGACTGGATCGGAAAATCCTACGGTGCAGAGGTGGACTTCCCGGTAGAAGGAAGCGATGAGAAGATCACAGTATATACCACAAGACCGGATACGCTCCACGGCGCTACCTTCATGGTATTAGCACCGGAGCACAAACTGGCTGCCTCTCTTGCAACACCGGAAACCAAGGAGGCTGTGGAAAAATACATCTATGATGCTTCTATGAAGTCCAATGTGGACCGTCTCCAGGATAAGGAGAAAACAGGTGTGTTCACAGGAACCTATGCAATCAATCCGTTAAACGGAGCAAAAGTTCCCATCTGGCTGTCAGATTATGTACTGGCGGACTATGGCACAGGCGCTATCATGTGTGTACCTGCCCATGATGACCGTGACTTTGAGTTTGCTACTAAATTTAATATTCCGATCATCCAGGTGATCGCCAAGGACGGCAAAGAGATTGAAAACATGACGGAAGCCTATACAGAGGCCAGCGGTACTATGATCAATTCCGGTGAGTGGAATGGCATGGAATCCTCAGTGCTGAAAAAAGAGGCGCCTGTCATGATAGAAAAAATGGGAATCGGCAAGAAGACCGTAAATTACAAACTGCGTGACTGGGTATTCTCCCGCCAGCGTTACTGGGGCGAGCCTATTCCCATTATCCACTGCCCGCACTGCGGAAATGTTCCAGTTCCGGAAGACCAGCTTCCGCTGACACTGCCGGAGGTGGAATCCTACGAGCCTACAGGCACTGGCGAGTCACCGCTGGCCGCTATTGATGAGTGGGTCAACACCACCTGTCCGGTCTGCGGTGCTGCTGCGAAACGTGAGACCAACACCATGCCTCAGTGGGCAGGGTCCTCCTGGTACTTCCTGCGTTATGTGGACAATAAAAATGATGAGGAACTGGTTTCCAAAGAAAAAGCAGATAAATATCTGCCGGTTGATATGTATATCGGCGGTGTGGAACATGCGGTCCTCCACCTTCTGTACTCCCGTTTTTATACCAAGTTCCTTTATGATATCGGAGCGATTGATTTTGATGAGCCTTTCCAGAAGCTGTTCAACCAGGGTATGATCACCGGCAAGAACGGCATTAAGATGAGCAAGTCAAAAGGAAATGTGGTTTCCCCGGACGACCTGGTAAGGGACTACGGATGCGATTCCCTGCGTCTCTATGAACTGTTTGTAGGACCGCCGGAACTGGACGCAGAGTGGGATGACAGAGGGATTGACGGTGTATACCGTTTCCTGAACCGTTTCTGGAAGCTGTCCATGGACAGTTTGGAAGCTGGCATTGCTGAGACAAAAGAGATGGTGAAGCTGCGCCATAAACTTGTCTTTGAGATCACACAGCGTTTGGAGAGCTTCAGCCTGAATACCGTTATCTCCGGATTTATGGAATACAACAACAAGCTGATCGAGCTTGCCAAGAAGACAGGCGGTATTGATAAGGAGACCATTGAGACCTTTATCAAGCTTCTGGCTCCTTTTGCACCACACCTGACAGAGGAGCTCTGGGAGGCATACGGACATGAAAATTCCGTATTCCACACAGAGTGGCCAAAGGCTGATGAGGAGGCTATGAAGGACGACGAGATCGAAGTGCCGGTACAGATCAACGGCAAGACAAGGGCTGTCATCAGTATAAGCGCAGAGGCATCCAAAGAGGAGGCCATTGCCGCAGGAAAAGAAGCCATTGCAGATAAGCTTACCGGGACCATAGTAAAAGAGATTTATGTTCCGAAAAAGATAATCAACATTGTGCAGAAATAATCTATGACCTTATTTGGCGCAGGCAATGAAAACAAACCATTGCCTGCGCTGTTTTTATATTTATATTGTCTTTTCCGCGGCAATCAAGTATTATAGAAGTAGTAGAAATTCATTAGGAAAGGCGGCGTTGTAATGGGAGACCAGCAGCTGGAATATCTGGAATTTCTGGCAGATGAAGTGCATTATCTTCTTCCCCTGTCCTGGGTGGACAGGATCAGCGAGAGGACGAAGAAAAAAGGGAAAACTAACCTGATAGATCTTGCCGGACTTACCAGCCCCGGATATAAAGGAAAACCACAGGAATACCTGATCCTGGCGGATGAGGAGAATGCAGGGTTTCTGGCGGAAAAGGTATTGGGGATCCGGGTCCTTGACAAAAGAGCTTTCCTCTCTCTGACAGAACCGGCATGGAATGAGACGAACCGGTATCTGGAGGCAGCTGTACTGCTTCAGACAGGGCAGGAGGATGAAGTGCTGGCCTATGTGCTGAAGCCGGAGATATTGAAGGAGAGACAATGGAAGTTATAAAGGTGAGGACCGGGGAAAGGATTTTGTATATAGAGAAAGAGAAAACGGAAACCCTTTACCTGAATCCTAAAATATGGAAAGTTCCGGGAGCCAGGGACGAGATACTGGGAATCTCTGTCTATAAAGGCCGCCTTGCCGTATATTACTGCCTGGGCAGCGGAAGAGATGCCAAATGCGGTATCCTTATGAAGCCGCAAGGTGATCTGATCGTGGGGGTTGCTGCAGAGGAACTGACCGGGGAAGAGGAGATTGACCGGGAAGAATTGACAGAAGTGAAACCGGGAATATGGGAGAGAAAAAGTGATCAGGCTTAAAGAAGAAGAATTTGCTGAGATAGTGGAATATATGCGTCAGAATTACGGCATTAATCTGGAGAAAAAAAAGACGTTGATCGAATGCCGCATGTCCAAAGAACTGGAATCCCAGGGTGTGACAACCTTTGGCAGATATATGGAGCTTTTAAAGAAAGATAAATCAGGATTGACGGCTTCCAATATGGTTAGCCGTCTGACTACCAATTATACATATTTTATGAGGGAACCGGCTCATTTTACAATCCTGCGTGACCATATCCTTCCGGAATTTTCCAAAAGCAGCAGCAGAGGGTTTCTGAATGTTTGGTGCGCAGGATGTTCCACCGGAGAAGAGTGCTATACCATTGCCATGATCCTGCAGGATTACAGGGACCGGACAGGAAACCTGTTAAATTACAGGATCCTGGCAACAGATATTTCCGGCCAGGTGCTGGAAAAGGCCGGGAAGGGGATCTACACGGCAAAAGAAATGGAAGGGCTTCAGGCGGAGTGGAAGAATAAATACTTCCGGTCAGCGGATGCAAAAACATTCTGTGTGGAAGAGCGGCTGAAGCAGAATATCCGGTTTCAGAATCAGAATCTGCTGTCACCTTATATGGGGACGGAGCAGTTTGATCTGATCTTCTGCAGAAATGTTATGATATATTTTGATAAAAAAGCCAAGGAGACCCTGGTGAAGAAACTGGAGGCCAGCCTGAAGCCGGGGGGCTATCTGGTGATCGGGCACGCTGAACTTTTAAACCGCGGTGAGATCAAACTGGAACCGGTATTTCCTGCTGTGTATAAAAAAAATAGAGAGAAGCAAAGGTGAGTATATGGAAAAGAAAATCTTGATTGTGGATGACGCCATGTTTATGAGAAAATCCATCCGGAAAATTTTGTCCGAAGGAGGATATGCCAATGTGGAGGAGGCCAGGGACGGCGATGAGGCAATTGCCATGTTCGGGGAATACAGCCCGGATCTGGTCCTTCTGGATATCACCATGCCGGGCAGATCCGGACTGGAAGTGCTGGAAGAGATTTTAAGGCAGGATGAGGACGCCGCAGTCGTAATGTGTTCAGCTATGGGTCAGGAAACTGTAATTCAGAAAGCCATTGTTATGGGGGCCAGAGATTTTATTGTAAAGCCGTTTAAGAAGGATGAGTTTTTAAGGATCGTGGACAGTTGTTTCCCCATAGATGAGTGAAAGGACAAAGTGTGATGAAAAACTACTTTTTGAATCTGAAAATAGGAACAAAACTGATCGCAGCTTTTGCGTCAATTATTGTTTTATACATATTTACTGTTTTCATCTCTCTGCATACCATCCAGAATATGTCCGGGAAAATGAATGATTTTTATAACCAGCCTTTCGCCAATGTGGAAGCGTCCATGAGTATGTTGTCCAACCTTCATCTGGTTGGAAAGAATCTGACCATTATGGCGGCAACGGATAATGTCATGGATGAAGATGAACTGATGATGGAGACCAAGTCAGCCAGCCAGGAAGTGGAAAAAAAGCTGGAGATCCTGCAGACCGGATACGGAAGTGATACAGAACTGGTGAAGAGTCTGGGCGAAGAATTCGCAGCTATGAAAATACCCAGGGACAGGATCATATCCCTGCTGGAGAGCGGTGATGCAGAACAGGCACTGGATATCTATGTAAATGAATACGCATCGAAAATGAAACGTGTAAGCGATACCCTCTCCCAGGTGACCGATGAATGTGTCATGGATGCGGAGAATACGCTGAATACTTCCCTGGTATCCAACGCGGAGGCCAGGCTCATGATCCTTATCCTGGCTTTTGTCAGTATCCTGATCACCTGTATCCTGTGGCTGACCATTACCAGAAGTATCCTAAGACCTGTAAATGAGATAAAAAAAGCAGCGCAGTCCGTGGCGGAGGGGAAATTACAGGCCAATCTGTCCTTTACCTCCCGAAATGAGCTGGGACAGCTTGCGGAAAGCATCCGTCAGACCACAATGGCCCTGAATGCCTATGTGTCGGAAATTAAGACAGGGATGACAGCCCTTGGCAAAGGAAAGCTGAACTACCGTACCAAAGTAAAATTCAAAGGAGACTTTGTAGCCCTGGGAGATGCCCTGGATGAAATCGGGGAGCTGCTGCGCAATGCGATCCAGCAGATCAACGGCAGTGCGGAGCAGGTGGCAGGCGGCGCGGAACAGGTATCTAACGCGGCACAGGCCCTGGCACAGGGAACATCCCAGCAGGCCAGCTCCATTGAGGAACTGGCTGTCAGCATCAGCGAGATCACAGAGAGCATCAACGGCAATGCGGAGAAAGCCGTAAGATCCAGCAAATTGGCAGATAACGTAGGACGCAGCCTGGAAAGCAATGACCAGCAGATGCACAGACTGTTGACGGCCATAAAAGAGATCAAGAACAATTCTCAGGAGATCACCGGGATCGTAAAGGAAATAGAGGATATTGCCTTCCAGACCAATATACTGGCACTGAACGCATCTGTGGAGGCAGCAAGGGCCGGGGAGGCCGGAAGAGGTTTCTCTGTGGTGGCCGGAGAGGTCCGCCGCCTGGCATCAAAGACAGCGGAAGCATCCAAACTGACGGCAGGACTGGTAGATAAGAATTCAGAGGCAGTCAATGCGGGGATGGATACTGTCCACACCACGGCTGATTCTTTAAAGGCCTCTGTGGAGAGGGCACAGGAAGTGAATCAGATGATGGATGAAATCTCAGAAGTATCGGTCCAGCAGGCGGAAGCGATCATGCAGGTGCGCAAAAGCATGGATTTGATCTCTGATATTGTACAGGGCAATTCGGCATCCTCGGAGGAGAGCGCGGCTGCCAGTGAGGAGCTGTCCGCACAGGCACAGATGTTAAAGGAACTGGTGGAACAATTTGAGATTTGACGGATAAAGGGGAAGAGAATGAATTGTGAAGTGGAATTGGAGGAACTTTCTAAGGATTTTATAAAGGAGCTGGGCAACATCGGGACCGGAAATGCGGTCAATGCCCTGTCTCAGCTTCTGAACTGTCCGCTGGAGATTGATACGCCCAATCTGAGAGTATTGCCTTTTCAGCGGATAACAGAGATCATTGCCGAAGCGGAAACACCGCTCACGGGAATTATGGTGGAAGTTTTCGGGGAGATAAACGGTATGTTTCTCTTCCTTCTGGATGAGACGTTTACCGGCCAGGTGGTGCACCTGGTACTGGGTGAGGAGATAACGGATTTCACCAGCCTGACAGAGATGGAGGAATCCCTGCTGCTGGAACTGGGGAACATTATGTGCGGCTCTTATATCCGGGCCTTGTCCCAGCTTCTGGATATGGAGATGGATGTTTCGGTTCCCCAGATCAGCGTTGATATGGGCGGCGCCATACTCACTGCCGCCATGTCACGTTTTCTAAGAACAAGTGAGGAACTTTTGATGATAGACAATGTGTTCTGTATGGATACAGGAACCTTTTCAGGCCGTATCCTGTTCCTTCCGGAAATGGAGACACTGCATGATCTGCTCCGGAAACTTGAGGAGTTGCAAAATGGATAAAATTACAGTAGGTATTGCGGAAGGCCGGATTGCCTTTGGGGGACAGATGCTGGTCACTTACGCACTGGGGTCCTGTGTGGGCATCTGCCTGTACGACAGCAAAATAAAAATAGCCGGACTTGCTCATATCGTGCTGCCGGATGAGAACAGCGCTACCGTAAAAAGTAATCCCTATAAGTTTGCAAAAAGCGGGATTCCCGCACTGGTCACGGAAATGCAGAAACACGGAGCTGACAAAAAAAGGATGACGGCTAAGATTGCCGGGGGAGCCAAAATGTTCCGTACAGGCAGCGCGGCATGGGATATCGGTGAAAAGAACACGGCGGCTGTCAGGCAGACACTGCGTATGGCAGGTATCCGCATCATTGCCGAGGATACAGGGGCCGATTATGGCAGGACCCTGGAATTTTGTGCAGATGACGGCACAGTCCAGGTAAAAACAGTAAGAAGAAAAACAGTAAATTTATAATAGAGTATGGGAGGCAGATATGGATTTTAATGGTAAGAATATCGTTTTGGCTGTTGATGACAGCCTGATGGTATGTAAACAGATTCAGACAGCACTGAAAGAAGAGCCTGTTTTTCTCTGTGAGGCACATAATGGGCAGGAGGCTGTGGATATGGCTATGCAGTATCAGCCGGATCTGATCCTTCTGGATGTGGTGCTGCCGGATATTGAGGGATATGAGCTGATCGGAAAACTGAAGGAAGTAGGCCAGAACGAAGCAGCAGTTCTGTTCCTCACCTCTAAAGACAGGGACGAGGATGTGGTAAAAGGATTTTCCATGGGGGCGTGTGATTACATTAAGAAGCCCTTCGCCACCGCGGAACTGCGGTCCAGGGTCCATGCGCATCTGGAAATGAAAAAGCAGAAGGATATCCTGAACCGGCAGAATAAAGAACTGCTCACCAATATGGAAAAGCTGAATTTTATGGCTTTCAGGGACGGCCTTACCGGCCTGTACAACAGGAGATATGTGGTTGGAAATCTAATGGAGGATATGAGAGACCACAATGCGGAGAAAGCCACGGAAGTTCTGATCATGGCAGATATTGATGACTTTAAGAAGATCAATGATACATACGGTCACGACGCCGGGGATGCAGCCCTTGTGTGCATTGCCAATATACTGGAAGAACAGTGCAGGGACCACAGGGTCATCCGCTGGGGCGGGGAAGAGTTCCTGATCGTCCTCTTCGCCGTGACGGAGGAGGAGGCTTTTGAGATCAGTGAGCGCATCCGCAGGGAAGTGGAGGCATTTCGGATCTATCATCCGGACGGAGAATTCTCCTGCACACTGACTATGGGACTACATACTTATAAGGAACCGGACAGGATAGAGGACAGCGTCAACTGTGCGGATAAGGCACTTTACTACGGGAAACGAAACGGAAAGAACTGCAGTGTCTGGTACAAGGACATACGGTGAGCGGTGAGCAGATATGGGATATTTCGATGCAGATGCAGAAGAAATGCTGGAGGTCTACCTTCTGGAGACACGACAGCTTATGGAACAGCTAAACGGAGTTTTGCTGGAAGCGGATAAAAATAAGACGTTTTCGGAGGATGATATCAATACGGTTTTCAGGATCATGCACACCATCAAAAGCTCTTCTGCCATGATGGGGCTTCACGCCCTGTCCGGCATGGCGCATAAACTGGAAGACCTTTTTTCCTATTACAGGGAGCAGAAGGGGGAAATCAGCCGGATAAAGCCGGAACTGTTTGACCTGCTGTTTAAAGTGTCTGATTTTGTGGAGAATGAACTGAAACAGATGCCGGAGGATCATTATTCTCCAAGGGATACAAACGAGATAGAGAAGAAAATAGAAGACTATCTGAAAAGTCTGGAGGAACCAAATGGCGTAAAAGATGGCCAGGATATGCAGAAGCCATCCGAAGTAGATCCGGTTACCGCCCAGACAGAAAATACAGAGAAAAAAGCGGGATTCATACCCGTGGGAATCCCGGAAATCTTTCAGAAAAAGCCAGGTGTTGTCATACGGATCCGGTTTGAAGAAGGCTGCCGTATGGAGAACATCCGTGCCTATATGATCATCAGAAAGATCGGAAGTCTCTGCAGCAGTGTGGAGAGCTATCCCCAGGATTTGGAAAAATCTCAGCAGGGAGCAGAGTATATCAACAAAAACGGGGTTTTCATCCGCTTTGAAAGTGATAAAAAGGAAGAAGTCCTGGATGCAGTCAGACGCGGACTTTTTGTAAAGGATCATGAAGTCCTAAGAGATGAAGAGAAGAAACCGGAAGCGCCGCCGGAAAAGAAAGCACAGAAAGCGGACAGTCCTTTGGAGACAAAAGAGGTGGAGTTTCTCAATGTACGGACAGACCGTTTGGACAGACTTCAAAACCTGTCGGGAGAACTGCTGATACTGATGCTGACCCTGGATGAGGAGCTGAAAAGCCGTGGTATGGATGATATAAGAGAAGGGACGGCCTATCAGGTCAACCGTCTGATCGAGGAGATGGAGCGCACCGTCATGGAGATCCGTATGGTCCCCGTGTCAAAGGTCATACCAAAGCTGAAGCGGATTCTGCGGGATATCTGCAGGGACCAGGGAAAAGAAGCGGAACTGATCGTAAACTGCGGCGATATTGAAGCGGATAAAAGTGTGGTGGACTATGTCTCAGAATCGCTGCTCCATATTATCAGAAACGCGGTGGACCATGGACTGGAACTTCCGAAAGAGCGTGAGGCAGCAGGTAAGAATCCTAAAGGCAGCATTACTTTCAGTGCGGAAAATACCATAGGTGAGCTGATGATTTCCGTTACCGATGACGGAAGAGGCATAAACTTAGCAAAGATCCTGGAAAAAGCCAAGGAAAAACATCTCCTTACAAAACCGGAAGAAGAGTACGATGCCCAGGAGACGCTGGAACTGATCCTCTCCCCCGGGTTTACCACCAATCAGGAGGTGACAGAGTATTCAGGCCGGGGCGTTGGTCTGGATGTGGTGAAGAGTATTCTGGAGGAGGCAGGAGGCCATCTGTATATCCAGAGTGAGGAGGGGAAGGGAAGCACCTTCACGATCACGCTCCCCCTGTCCCTGGCCACGATTGAGTGTACCAGGTTCCGGGTGGGAGAATACCGCTTTTCTGTTCCATCCAGATATGTACAGCGCTTCTTCAGCTATGAGGAGAACAGGGATTTTATACACTGGAGAAATGACAAAAAGTATATCCTGTATGACAGCCGGATGCTTCCCCTGCTGGATTTGAGGGAAGCTTACCGGATAGAGGGTGCATATCCCGACACCTCCCTTTTGGTATATGTAAAAAGCGCCAAACGGGAGGGGGTTCTTATCATTGACTCTATGTATGAGCAGAAGAGGATCGTGGTAAAGCAGCTTCCGGCTCTGTTTGGCCCTGGCTTTAGGCGGCATACGGGCATCAGCGGATGCAGTATTATGGGGAACGGCAAAATATGTGCGGCCCTTGATATTGAAACCCTGATCGAAAAGTTTACGAAGGAGGCAGTCCATGAGCGAGAGTGAGATAACGGAAATCCTGTGTTTTCCCGGCAGCAGAAAAAATTATGCAGTGGACTTTTCCTGCGTGGTGGAGATCAGCTATGACTTTAAGATTTCAAAGATCCCGTGTATGCCACTGGATTTTGAGGGGGTGTGCAGCTACAAGGGAGCTATGATTCCTGTCATAAGGATAGAGGAGGCACAGGAAGCGGATGAGGGGAATCAGAGCCGGGTGATCGTGGTGATCGTAAAGCACCGGAAGTATTTTCTGGGCATCCGGCTTTCCAGAGAGCCGTACATCATCTCCTATACCGATGCGGAAAAGATAACAAATCCACTGGGCGTCGCTGCTTCAGAGAGATGGAAAGAGAAGGGCCTTTACCGGTTCAGGGACAAATTGTTTTCCGTCATTGATGTGGAAAAGACACTGGAAGGCATGGTCTTTTATCCCTGACCGTATCCCCCAGTTTAGGAAGTGTTGATGGTTACTGTTTACTCCGTGTCCAGTAACACGCTTCGCGATGCACAGATATGGAGCCTTCTGCCCCATATCGCGCTGGCTGCCTCGGGATTTTCATGCTTCCGGTATGAAAACGCCTCCCGGTACAGTGGCCTGTGAACAGTAACCGTTGATGCACCAACAGAGAAAAAACAGGCTCTGTTGGTGTTTTTTTATGCTTTTTCTTATGCTATAATTAATAAAACAAAGCCGGGAAGGCATGAAGAGATAAACGGTTAGGACAGCAGCGGAGGGAGCAGCCTATGAGGGATCGGCAGAACGGAAAAATACCGGCAGCAGAGTTGAAGGAGAAGAGCAAAGAGAGATTGAGGGTGTTTGCGCTTTATCTCATACTGGCAATGGTCATAGTGCTCCTTATCTGGATGAATGGAGAGACTGCTGCAATTAATATTGGGTTTGACAATGAAAATGTATATACGCTCCGTGACGGATGGACAATGGAACGCAGTCAGGAGAAGTCATTGGTAACACTTCCGATGGACAGCACTGCGTCAAAAAAAGAGACGGTTTCCTACACAAAAACTTTGGAAGCACAGGATTCCTACTGCAATATGATCATGTTTCATTCCTCCCATCAGAGGATTAAAATTTATCTGGACGGAGAACTGCTCTATACCTTTGGGTATGGGCAGAGTATGCCTGTGCATTTTTCTGTGGGCAGCGCATGGCAGTTTACCAGGCTTCCCGCGGATTGGGAAGGAAAGGAACTGCGCATTGAGACAAAAGGGGTGTATGATTCCTATTCCGGCAAGCAGGAGCTTGTGTATATGGGCACGAAAACGTCGCTTGTATTTATGGTGGCAAAGCAGAAGATGGTCTCTCTTCTGGTGGACTTATTTTTGTTTATTATGGGAGTGCTTCTGATCATGAGCAGCTTCTTCTTCAGAGAAGCCCGGACCGTGAGCCGAATCCGGTATCTTGGCATCTTTGCTATTGTTACCTGTACCTGGATCCTGCTTAAATCAGGGGTGGGACAGATATTCAGCGGAAATATCTTGATGAGTATGAACGTACTTTATCTGCTGTTCGGCCTGATGCCTGTTCTTACCATCAGTTTTCTGCTGACTTTTGACAGCTTTTCAAAGAGCACTTATATGAAAGGGCTTTACTGGTTTTCCATTGTCTGCTATTTTGTCATGCAGTTTCTGCAGCTTGCAAACGTGATGGATTATACACAGACAGTATCCATGAACCACATAAACTTCCTGCTGATCGTGATAGGAATGGCAGGTATCTGTATCCGGAAAAAAATAAGGGGGGAAAAGATTGAGGACATTTCTGTCTTTGTGGCCTGCTTTGCTTTCGCGGGATTGGGAGCTGTGGACATTTACCGGTTTTATTTTGAGAAGACCATGCAGAGTCATGTGGGATTTACACAGGCGGGACTTATATGCTTTATCTGTTCCCTGGGCTATTCCGTGGTGAAACAGTCTTCAGAGGAACAGACCCGTATGATCGAAAATGAGGCGTTGAAAAAGATAGCCTATCTTGACATCCTTACCAATCTGCCAAACAGAACGGCATTTGAAAAGCAGATGGAGCAGTACAGGACAGAACATTCGGAGAAGAGGCCTGTGGTTATGATCGTGGATCTGAACGGCCTGAAAGAAATTAATGATACATACGGGCACAAAGCGGGGGATGCGGCAATCATCCGCATTGCGCAGCTTTTGGACAGGCATTTCGGACAGCCGCTGCATACATACCGGATCGGAGGAGATGAGTTCTGCGTTTTAGGGGAAGGGGAGACAGATGAGATATTTGATCAGCGGATCCGGGGATTCCTGGATGAGGTGGAGAAAGCGGACAGAGAATATGCGTTTTCTTTCTCCGCTGCCTACGGTTATGTGAAAAGCGGTGAGGAAGGCATAGATAAGGCATTTATTCACGCAGACAGAAAAATGTACAACTGTAAGATGCAGATGAAGCAGTTACAGGCGGCTGAGAAAAGACGGGAGACACCGGGAGGGACATATGGAGGTTAAACAGGCTTTTCAAATATTAGGAACAGAGCCAATCAAGGATGAGTCATGCATCCGGCAGGCTTACAGAGCGCATCTTTCGGATAATAACCCGGAGGACAACCCGGAGGGATTTAAGCGGCTGCGCCAGGCTTATGAGACTGCGCTGCAGTACGCCCGCACAGCGGAGGATGGACAGCGGCAGGAAGAAAAGACAGAGACCGATATTTGGATGGAGCAGGTGGAGGCAGTTTACCGCTCATTTTCCAGACGGATGAACCCTGTGTGCTGGCAGGACCTTCTCAGGGCAGATGTATGCCAAAGTCTGGCAGACGAGGAGGAGGTTAGGGCAAAGCTTTTTGGGTTCCTGGCTGGGCATTTCCGGCTTTTGCCGGATATCTGGAGGATACTGGATGAGCATTTTCTGATAGAGGAGGAAAAGGATGCGTTTGAGGAACATCTTCCGGCGGAATTTGTGCGGTATATGCTGAGCCAGATACATGGGGAGGTACATTTTCCTTATGAATATTTTGAAGGCCGGGATGACGTGGACTATGATACCTGGACTGCCTCTTATTTTCAACTCTATGAGGCTGTGGAGGAAAAGAACATAGCCCGGGCGGAAGAATTGATCAAAAATATGGAGGGGATGGAAATCCGCCATCCCCTTGCTGAGATGGAAAGAGCCAGGATCATGATGCTGAAGGGGGAGAAGGAGGATGCATTTCAGACCGCATCCCTTCTCCTGGAAAAATATCCGGACGAGATAAGGATCCTGATCCTTGGCAGCGGTATCCTGTGGGAATGCGGGGAGACGGACCGCGCTGCGGCTAACTATGAAAAGATACACAGCCGTTATCCGGACCATTTTGTGACGAACCTGCGGCTGGGGAACTATTACGCGGGGAGAGAAGAGTACAAAAAGGCAAAAGAGTTTATCAGCAGTGCCAGCCGCGTCAACTCCCGGGACCCGGATATGCTTCACTGTCTGAAAGAAATTAACAGACACCTGATAGAAGCATATCAGGAGAAGTTCAGACGTCAGACTGCAGATATGGAGGATTATATTGAATTCGGCTGGTGCTGCCTTCAGAATGAGGAAAATCAGGCAGGAATAGACTGCCTTTCCGGTGTGACGCCGGATGAGGCCAATGAGACCGGATATCACAGCGTGCTGGAGCGGCTTTATTTTGCTGCCGGGATACCTGAAAAAGCTGAGGAGGAAGGAAATGCCTGGATTCAAAGTATCCGCAGAGAAGAACCTTCTCTCCCGGAGGAGGAAAAACTGCGTGTGCCGGAGCGGATCGCGGCGGCTTACTATATTATGGGCAGGGCTTGGATGCAGGTGATGCAGCAGGAGGAACATGCGTTAAAGCTGCTGGAAACATCCATTGCCTTTTATGATAAGAATGCGGATGCCTATCTGCAGAAGGCGCTTCTGTTAAACAGGATGAAGCGGTTCCGGGAAGCAGGTGATGCCTGTGACCGGCTTCTGGAATTGGAGCCGGAGAACTTTTGGGGATATGTGAACCGGATGGAGGCATTTTTAGCTTTAAAAGAAGGGCAGGGCGTCATTGATGATTTTTACCGGGCAAAGAAAATCTTTGCGGCTTATCCGCCTCTGTATGAGATGACAGCAGAAGTCTTTGACGGCAGCGGGCAGTTTGAGGATGTCCTGGATATTATAAAACAGGCGGAGCATGAAAATATCTCCACACCAAAGCTTTCCCTGTTCCGTCTGCGTGCACGCAGCAGGCAGGCAAAGACCAGAGGCGAAGCAGAAAAAATCCTGGATGACGCGGCTGCCCTTCTTGCCGGTATGGAGGAGTCCCGGGAAAATGCCAAGATCCGCGGAGAAATCTACGCTGAGGCTGCCAGAGTGCAGAACAATCTGGGGGACGGTAAAGCAGCCCTGGCCTATATCAACAGAGCCTTGGCACAGGATGACCGCCCTTTCTTCAAATGGATGAAAGGCAGCTTCTTGTTTGATCTGGAAAAATACCAGGAGGCACTTAAGATCCTGCAATCCTGCGAAATGGATTTTCCGGAGGGGGATATGGTCATGTTCCGTATCGGAGAATGTTTTCACAGACTGGGCAAAATGGAACAGGCTGCCGTCTATTTGAATAAAACCCTGGAGATCGATCCGGAAAATGGGCGGGCCAACAGTAAACTGGCAGAAATCTACCGGGATCTGCTGGAGGAGAAAGAGGATTTGGCTTATTATGAAAAAGCCCTTGTCTTTGCGGACAGACAGTTAGAACTTCGGCCTGAGGCCTATTACTATGTGGAGCGGGGGCTGCTCCATATGGCCGCTGCACATTACTGCAGGGCAGTTAAGGATTTTGAGGAAGCACTGCGTCTGGAACCTGAAAATGTGTATGCACACAACAATATCTGCGTCTGCTGCAGAATGCTGGAAGAGTATGAGAAGGCCATTGAGGCAGGAAAAAAAGCGGAGCATGTGCTTGGAGAACAGGACAAAGTCCGTGTGTACGGCAATCTGGGGGATTGCTATATGGAGACTGGCTGCTTTCATCAGGCCGAGGAATACTACCTGAAGCATCAGAAGCAGTTTCCGGGCGGGCGTTCTCCAAAAGAATCCCTTATTGAAGTTTATATAAGGCTTGGGAATCTGAACGCAGCATTTTACTGGATCGGAAAGGCTTATGAAGAGGAACAGGAAGTTCTCTACAGGAAAGCCCAGGTATATTACAGGCTGGGGGAGGGAGAGAAAGCCGGTCTCTGTCTCCATGATATCCTGAAAAGCAGGGAAAATCCCGGCAGAACAAAGCTTTTGGCCTCCTATAATGCCTACTATCTGCTCCGTAAAGAGAGGGAAGCCCTGAAAATGGCTAAAAGTGTTCTGAAAGAGACGAAAGCAGGTACCGAAGCGTATTTCCACGCCGGTTTTCTAATGGCGGAAATTTATATGAGAAACGGGAAACAGGCAAAAGCCCAAAAGACAGCGCAGCGTCTCATGTCTGTGTGGCAGGCACAGTATGGGGAAGCGGAGCTGAAAAAATGGAAGTATCGCAGAAGACGTTTGTATGAGCTGGGAATCCTGTATCTTTTTACCGGACAAAGAGAGAAAGCATTAGAACAGGTACATCTTATATCGGACGCTGTGAAATGTGAAGATGTCTGCTGCGGCACGCATGGGGAAACCTGTGCAGAAGCCCTTCATCTCATGGCGCTTATCTGCGAATTTACAGGAAAGAGACAGGAGGCCCTTACATATTACACAAGACTGGAGCAGAGCGGTTTTTTAAATATCCAAGCAAATTACGGGCGCAGAAGAATGCAGTGACGGAAAGGAACAGAAAAATTGATCATTGGAATAGATTTAGGGACAACAAACAGTCTGGCAGCTTATTTTACAGAGGAGGGGCCGAAGATCATCCCAAACCGCCTCGGCAGACATCTGACGCCGTCGGTGGTGAGCGTGGATGAAGAGAACCAGGTATATGTGGGGGAGACAGCCAGAGAGCGGGGATTTCTGTATCCCCACATGACTGCCTCTGTGTTTAAACGTGATATGGGGAGTGACAAGAAGTACCGGTTAGGCGGGAAAGAATTTACAGCACAGGATCTGTCCTCTTTTGTCCTTCGTACCCTGAAGGAGGATGCGGAGGTATATCTGGGGGAAACAGTGGAGGAAGCGGTCATCAGCGTACCTGCGTACTTTGACGACAAACGCCGGAAGGCCACAAAAAGAGCCGGGGAACTGGCCGGTCTGAAAGTGGAGAGGATCATCAGTGAACCTACAGCCGCTGCCATTGCATACGGTCTGTATGAGAAACAGAAAAATACAAAATTTCTGGTCTTTGATCTGGGAGGCGGAACCTTTGACGTCTCAATCCTGGAACTGTTTGAGAATATTTTGGAGGTCCGGGCAGTGGCCGGGGACAACTATCTGGGAGGCGAGGATTTTACAGAGCTGTTGGTACAGCATTATATGGAGCAGATGGATTTAAAACTCACGGAACTGACCCAGAAGACACTGGGACAGATATACAGCCAGGCGGAGGCCTGCAAACTGTCGTACAGCGGGACAGCCACAGGGGTTATGAGCTGCAGGATCGGCGGGGAGGAAAAATCTCTTAAGATCCCCCTGAGATCGTATGAAAAGATGTGTGAACCCCTGCTGGCAAAAATCAGAAAACCTGTGCAGAGAAGCCTGTCGGATGCCCATGTGAAATTGGCAGATATTGATGAGATCGTGCTGGTGGGAGGCGCCACCAGACTTCCTGTTGTAAGGGATTTTATTATCCGCATGTTCAAAAAGTTTCCCGATACCGCCATGAACCCCGACGAGGCGGTTGCGCTGGGTGCTGCCATCCAGGGCGCTATGAAAGAGCGGCAGGAGGCAGTAAGAGAGGTGATCTTAACCGATGTTTGCGCCTTTACCCTGGGGACAGAGACTGCCGTCAGGCTTAAGGACGGCAAAACAGATGAGGGACATTTCTGTCCGATCATAGAGAGGAACACCGTGATCCCGGCCAGCCGCACAGAGCGTTTTTACACACTGTATGATGATCAGGAACGTGTCCGTATCTGTGTGCTCCAGGGCGAGAGCCGGTACGCCAAAAATAACCTGCTTCTGGGCGAATTGGATATTGAGATCCCCAAAAACAAAGCAGGTGAGGAGAGCGTTGACGTGACCTATACTTATGATATCAACTCGATCCTGGAAGTGGAAGTCTGTGTGACATCCAGCGGGCTTAGACAGCGCCGCATTATAAAAGGCCGTGAAAATGACATGACAGACCGGGAGATCGAGGAGCGTATGAGAGAGCTGTCCTATCTGAAAATCCATCCCAGGGAACAGGAGGAAAACAAGCTGCTTCTCCTGAAAGGGGAGCGGCTATATGAAGAGACTGTAGGTGATAACAGACGGCGGATGGAATATGAGATACAGAAATTTGAAATGGTGTTAAATACAAGGGACCGGGGTAAAATAGAAGAAGCGGCAAAACATTTTGCACAGGTTATGGAAGAAGTAGAAGAAGATGATCTATAGACCCGGAGGTATGAATATGGGACAGAAACTATATGAAAATGGAACGATCCTGACGATGGAAAAGCAGATGTATGCGGAAGCGGTACTTGTCAGGGACAATAAAATCGCGGCGGTGGGAAGGAAAGAGGCTGTGGAGGCTTTTGCCTCCCCGGATGCAGAGCGGATAAACCTGGAAGGAAGGACTATGATGCCGGCCTTTTTGGATGCCCACAGTCATTTTATGGCCTGCGCCAATGGGGAACTGCAGATTTCACTGGATGGTGCGGGAAGTTTCAAGGAGATTGCGGACCGCATAAAGAATTATGTCAGCAGCAGGCAGATAGAAAAAGGGACATGGCTGGTGGGAAAAGGATATGACCACAATTTTCTGGAGGAGAGATCCCATCCTGACAGGCATCTTCTGGATGAGGCGGCACCTGACAATCCTCTGGTCATCCAGCACCAGTCCGGCCATATGGGGGTCTTTAACACAGAGGCCCTCAGGCAGTTAGGCATTCCCATGGACGGGACCGGAGACCTTTTGGAGATACCGGGGGGAAAGATTGCAGTGCAGGACCAAATCCCCACAGGGTACATGGAGGAAAATGCATTCCTTACCTTTCAGAAGAAGATCCCGCTTCCCTCACCCAAAGAATTTATGGAGGCTGTAAAAAAGGCACAGGAAAGATATGCCTCCCACGGAATCACCCTGGTTCAGGAAGGACTTATGGTGGACGAGATGCTCCCTCTTTATCAGGGGATCATAAGTGCCGGAATTTTGAAGCTGGATATTGTGGGATATCTGGATATGAAAGGCACAGGGAAATTTCTGGATGCCATGAAACAACACAGAGAAGGATTTTTCCGCCACTTTAAGATCGGGGGATACAAAATCTTCCTGGACGGTTCGCCCCAGGGCAGGACAGCCTGGATGAGGACTCCTTATACACAGGGAGAGGAAGGCGCGGGATACCGGGGATATCCGGTACACACAGAGGAAGAGATTCTCGCTTTTGTGCGCCGGGCCATGGAAGAACACAT
Source organism: Blautia hominis (assembly GCA_002270465.1). Taxonomy (GTDB): domain Bacteria; phylum Bacillota; class Clostridia; order Lachnospirales; family Lachnospiraceae; genus Blautia; species Blautia hominis. Next base: position 998,547 of record NQOF01000002.1, on the reverse strand, counting down.
GCAGATACTGGCTCACTGCAACGGAGATGCAGCCTGCGAACAGTATATCCGCGCTTTTGAAAAGGCTGTTTCCATGGATGGCAGTGTACTTCCCGCTGATATCCGCCCGGTTATGATACATGCGCAGCTTCTTGGAATTGATCAGATACCGAGTGTAAAGGCCATGGGTATGATCCCCTCCTTCTTTGCCGCACATGTGTACCACTGGGGAGATATCCATACAGCCAATTTCGGCATGGAGCGCGCTTCCCATATAAGTCCGGCAGCTTCCGCCCAAAAAGAGGGGGTTGTCTACACCTTCCACCAGGATTCTCCGGTCATTGAACCGGATATGCTGGAAACTGTGTGGTGCGCTGTGAACCGCTGCACAAAGGACGGAAAAGTGCTTGGAAGTAAGGAGCGCATCTCTGTGGAGGAGGCGCTGAAGGCTGTTACCCTGCATACGGCATACCAGTATTTTGAGGAGCGGGAGAGAGGCAGCATTGCGCCGGGAAAGAGGGCTGATTTTGTGATCCTGTCAGAAAACCCTCTGGAGAAAGAAAAGATGAAGATAAGAGAGATCAGGGTCCTGTCCACCATAAAAGACGGGGAAGTCATTTACCGCAGGGACCCTGTCTGCTTTTAGTCGTCCGCCTGCTTGATCCCGGTGATATCGGGTTCAATGATCAGGGAATAATTGGTGTAATACACTACAAAGCCGGGTTTGGAGCCGTTTGGTTTTTTTACATGCTTTTTCTGGATATAGTCGATCTCTACCTTGGGCGCAGTGCGTCCGCTGGAGTAATACCCTGCCAGGCGGCCGGCCTCCTCGAAGGTGCGGTCAGGCAGGTCATCACTGCCGGATTTTACGATCACATGGGAACCGGCCATTTTTTTGGCATGGAACCACCAGTCATTGCCTGTGGCAAATTTGAAGGTCAGTTCCTCATTCTGGTAATTGTTTTTTCCCACATACATGTGATAACCGTCACTGGATATATAATGCAGAGGCTTTGATCTGGCCTGCATTTTCTTTTTGCCGCCGGTATAATGCTTTTTAATATACCCGTATTCTGTCAGCTCTTCTTTGATCTGGAACAGGTCATTTTCCTGCTGGGCAATATCAAGGGCAGCCTGTATGGATTCCAGGTGGCGGATCTCGCTTTCTGTATCCTCAAGCTGTTCTTTCAGAGCCTGGGCCGTACGTTTCAGCTTGTTGTACCTGTCAAAGTATTTCTTGGAATTTTCCTGGGGAGTCATGGTGGGGTCAAGAGGGATGGTGATCTCCTCATTGGTGTAATAGTTCAGGGCTTTGAAGGATCTGCATCCCTCCTCTAGGTTGTAGCCGTATGTGTTGATCAGTTCCCCGTAGACTTTATATTTATCCATTTTTTTTGTATCCTGCATCTGTTTTGTCTGCAGGTCAAATTTTTTCCAATTGCGGTCCAGGGCGGTCTGCACGATCTTGCGCAGGTCCGCTGATTTCTGGCGCATACGGGTAATGATATTTTTCTGGGCATAGTACTGTTCCAGAACCTGGGAGATGGAATCATACTGCTTAACCGTATAATCGGTATACTGGGTTAAGGCGACCGCTCCGAATTCCACAGGCTCCCCGGAGGCACTGTATACGATATTGGGCGTAAAGCGCCCGGTCCGGACATCCTCCATAAAACGTATGAATGCCAGGAAGAGTTGTTCTTTTTCCTTTGTTCCAAGCCCGTCTGCCGGGTCACTTCCGTGTACCTGTGCCCGGGTGCAGATTTCCTCCGCAGCCACGGGACTCAGCCCTGTGAGGGAGGTATAGATGGCCTTTGCAAGGTTGGAGGGTTTTCGGTATACGGTCTGATAAAATTCTTCCTCTGTGATGGTGAGGGGGTCCTTCTTGTCCTGAGTCTGCGGAATAAAATAATCTCTTCCCGGAAGAACTTCCCTGACAGAGCTCATATTCAGGGACACATGCTTGATGCTGTCCAGGATCATCCGCTCCTCATTGAGGAAAATGATATTGCTGTGCTTGCCCATGATCTCCACCACCAGGGTCTTAAAACACAAGTCTCCAAGTTCATTTAAATGTTCTATTTTTATTTCTATGACACGTTCCAGTCCGGGCTGGGTCACAGCCGTGATCTTGCCGCTTCCCACATGTTTGCGCAGCAGCATACAGAAATTCGGGGCGGTAAGCGGACTCACTTTATTTTTTTCCGTAAAATAGATCAGGGGCAGGGATGCGCTGGCTGATATGAGCAGCCTGTACTGTGTCCTGTTATTTTTAATGGTCAGGATCAGTTCGTCCGCCTCAGGCTGGGCGATCTTGTTTATTTTGCCTCCCACAATGGTGTCATTTAATTCTTTCACTATATTTGCAATGGTAATTCCGTCAAATGCCATATAAATTCTCCTTCCGATTCCGCTATCACGATTATATACGAAATGGAAACACAAAGCAAATGAAAAAAAGATTTGACGGGCAATTGTGATTGCTTTATAATAACCATGTATGTTTATGTTACCATTCACAAAGCCGTCACAGACAGCTTTGCGAACAGTAACACGCTTCGCGATGCACACAGAATGCAATAAATTGCATTCCGGCGCTGACTGACTCGGGATCTTGCTTTGCAAGACACCTCGCGGAACTGTCACTGTGAATAGTAACAGGTATATGCCATGTGCAAATAAAACAGCAGAAAAGAGAAAGACATGATAAAGAGCATGACAGGCTTTGGAAGAGCCGAGGTGATTGACGAAGAAAAAAAAGTTACGGTTGAAATGAAATCCGTAAATCACCGTTATCTGGATATCAATATGCGCATGCCTAAAAAGCTGAGCAGTTTTGAGGCTTCCATACGTGCCGTATTGAAGGAATATCTCCAGCGCGGCAAAGTAGACCTCTTCATCGCCTATGAGGACTACACCCAGTCCCGTGTTTCCGTAAAGTACAACAGGGAGATTGCAGGACAATATTTAGAATACTTACAACAGATGAGTGAAGAATTCCATCTGGAAAATGACATAAGAGCGTCCAGGCTCCTTAGCTGCCCGGAGGTGTTCACCATGGAAGAGCAGACTGTGGATGAGACAGAATTGTGGACTTCCTTAGAGGAAGCATTAAGGGAAGCTGCCCGGCAGTTTGTGGATACCAGGATCAAAGAGGGCGGACATTTAAAGAATGATATTCTTGAGAAGCTTGACGGCATGTACAGCAAAGTAGAGCAGGTGGAGGCCCGTTCCCCTGAGATTCTGCGGGAATACAGGGAAAAGCTGGAGACAAAAGTGGGAGAACTTCTGCAGGATACCCAGATAGAGGAGAGCCGCATTGCAGCGGAAGTGATCCTCTTTGCGGATAAAATCTGCACGGACGAGGAGACGGTACGCCTGAAGAGCCATATTTCCCATATGAGGGATGTTCTGGAAACCCAGGACGGCATCGGCAGAAAACTTGACTTCATTGCCCAGGAGATGAACCGGGAGGCTAACACCATTTTGTCAAAAGCCAATGATTTGGAAACCTCGAATCTTGCCATTGACTTGAAGACAGAGATAGAGAAAATCCGGGAACAGATTCAGAACATTGAATAAAGGCAGGAAAAATATGTCTAAATTGATCAATATCGGTTTCGGTAATGTGGTGAACACGGACAAAGTAGTGGCAGTTGTGAGTCCGGATGCTGCGCCCATCAAGCGTATGGTACAGTCAGCAAAAGAAGCTGGCAGATCCATAGATGCCACACAGGGCCGCAAGACAAAAGCAGTGATCATCACAAACAGTGATATGCTGATCCTATCGGCACTGCAGCCGGAAACCATCGCAAAACGTTTCGGTACGTTTTATGAAAATGATGCAAAAGGGGAACAGGATGGATAACAGAGGAATTTTAACCGTGGTATCCGGTTTTTCCGGCGCGGGGAAAGGGACGCTCATGAAGCGTCTTCTGGAGAAATACGACAATTACTCTCTTTCTATTTCCGCGACCACCAGGGCACCGCGGAATGGCGAGGAGCACGGAAGGGAATATTTTTTTCACACAAAAAAGGAGTTTGAGGAGCTGATTTCCCAGGATGCGCTGATTGAATATGCCCAGTATGTGGAAAACTATTACGGTACACCTAAGGCATATGTAGAAAAGCAGCTGGAAGCAGGCAGGGATGTGATCCTGGAAATTGAGATCCAGGGTGCACTGAAGGTAAAAGAAAAAATGCCGGATACCCTGCTGATGTTTGTCACTCCCCCCACAGCCCAGGAGCTGAAACGCCGCCTGACTGACAGAGGAACGGAAACACCGGAAGTGATAGGATCCAGGCTTCGCAGAGCATCTGAGGAAGCAAAGGGAATGCCGCTCTATGACTATGTGTTGATCAATGACGATCTGGAAGAATGCGTTGACAGGATGCACGGCATTATTCAAAGCCAGCACAACACTGTAAAAAACAGTGAGCCTTTTATAGAAAAAATAACAAGTGAAGTAGCAGTATTTGCGAAAGGAGAATGAGATATGATACATCCGTCTTACACAGAATTAATGGACGCAATCAATGAGGAGGGCAATATTGAGGACGAACCTTTAGTCACCAGCCGTTACTCTGTCGTACTGGCTACCAGCAAAAGAGCCAGACAGCTTATTGCAGGCCGTGAGGCTATGGTACACTCTTCAGGCAAAAAGCCGCTTTCCACAGCCGTGGAAGAGATCTATCAGGGCAAGGTGAGGATCATGCCGGAAGATCCGGAGGAAGAAGAAGGTAACGAAGAAAACTAAGATATGATAGAAAGTACGCTTGGCGGACTTTTTATGGTTATGAGTGATACGGGGACTGCCGCCAGATGCGGGCAGTCCTTTCTACCATTACTGACAAGGAGTATGCATGAGGAAAGTTTTATTTATATCTCTTGGATGTGACAAGAACCTGGCGGATTCTGAGGAAATGCTGGGTATGCTTGTGGCGCATGGCTATACCATCGTAAATGATGAGACAGAGGCTGATGTGGCGGTTGTCAACACCTGCGCCTTCATCCATGATGCCAAAGAGGAGAGCATTTCCAACATTCTGGAAATGGCAAAGTATAAGGAGACAGGTTCTCTGAAAGTTCTGCTGGTGACAGGCTGTCTGGCGCAGCGGTACAAGGAGGAGATCATAAAGGAGATCCCTGAGGTGGATGCCGTTCTGGGGACCACAAGCTTTGATGATATCATTGAGGCACTTGATAAAGCTTTTGAGGGAGAAAAATACCTGGAATTCAAGGATATCTCCTATCTGCCGGATGTGGATACAAAGAGGATGATCACCACAGGGGGCTGCTACGAATACCTGAAGATTGCGGAGGGGTGTGACAAGCATTGTACCTACTGCATCATCCCGAAACTCAGGGGCAGATACCGCAGCGTGCCCATGGAAAAACTGGTAAAACAGGCTGAATATATGGCAGAGCAGGGCGTCAAGGAACTGGTCATAGTGGCGCAGGAGACAACCATATACGGCTGTGATCTGTACGGGGAGAAATCACTGCACAAGCTTTTAAAAGAGCTGTGCCGTATCCCGGGTATTGCCTGGATCCGTGTGCTCTACTGTTATCCCGAAGAAATCTATCCCGAACTGATCCAAGTGATGAAGGAGGAGCCGAAAATCTGCCATTATCTGGATCTGCCCATACAGCACTGCAACGACAGGATCTTAAAACGTATGGGAAGGCGCACCACCAGACAGGAGCTTGTGGATATGATCTCACTTCTCAGACGGGAGATTCCAGATATTGTACTGCGCACCACGCTGATCACCGGATTTCCGGGGGAGACGCAGCAGGAGCATGAGGAGCTGATGAACTTTATTGATGAGATAGAGTTTGACAGGCTCGGTGTCTTTACCTATTCGCCGGAGGAGGATACCCCTGCGGCTGTTATGCCGGATCAGATTGACGAGGAAGTGAAAAAGGACCGCCAGGCAGAGCTTATGGAGCTTCAGCAGGAGATTTCCCTGGATAAGGGCCAGGATAAGATCCACACGGAAGTTAAGGTCATGATTGAAGGCAAGGTGGCGGAGGAAAATGCTTATGTGGGCCGCACATACGGTGATGCACCGGGTGTGGACGGTTATATTTTTGTCAATACGGATACGGAGCTTATCTCAGGAGATTTGTGCATGGTGCATATAACCGGCGCTCTGGAATATGATTTGATAGGAGAGTTAAAAGATGAATACACCGAATAAACTGACGATCGCAAGAGTCGTTATGATTCCGTTCTTTGTGGCTTTTTTAATGTATGATATTGCAGGCAGTGCCGGAAAGTGGATCGCTCTGGCTATCTTTATTGTTGCCAGTCTCACAGATACCCTGGACGGATATCTGGCAAGGAGAGATAATCTGGTGACAAACTTCGGCAAGTTCATGGACCCGCTGGCAGACAAGCTGTTAGTCTGCTCCGCTCTGATCTGCTTTACCGGCCTGGGTGAACTGCCGGCCTGGATCACCATTGTTATCATAGCCCGTGAGTTCATCATCAGCGGTTTCCGTCTGGTGGCTGCGGACAACGGCATTGTGATCGCTGCCAGTTACTGGGGCAAATTCAAAACCGTTTCACAGATGATCATGATCATTCTCATGATCATGGATATCCAGAATCAGGCATTCCAGATCCTGATCCAGATTTTTGTGGTAATCGCAGTTGCGCTCACCCTGATTTCTCTTGTGGATTATATTATGAAGAACAAAAGTGTGTTAAGCATGCAGGACTAAAGAAAGAGAAACTTCGGCTATGCTGCCTGGGAAGGAGAGAGACTTATGACAGCGGAATTAATATGTGTGGGAACAGAGTTGCTGTTGGGCAATATTGTGAATACGAATGGGGCCTACCTGGCAAAAAAATGTGCCGCCCTTGGGCTTTCTATGTATCATCAGAGTATTGTGGGTGACAATGACAAACGTCTGGAGGAGACGATCCAGACCGCGGTAAATCGTTCGGATGTGGTGATTCTCTGCGGCGGCCTCGGGCCGACCAAAGATGACATGACAAAAGAGGTGGCTGCAAAGGTTATGGGGAAAAAGCTGGCAGAGGATAAACACTCCAGAGAGCGCATCCAGGCCTATATGGAAAACTATGTGAGAAGCCATCCGGGCACCAAGATCACAGAAAACAACTGGAAGCAGGCACTTCTCCCGGAGGGGGCCATTGCAGTGGACAATGAAAACGGAACTGCACCGGGGATCATCATGGAGGAAAACAAAACCATTCTGATCCTGCTTCCCGGTCCGCCGAACGAACTGATCCCCATGTTTGAGGATAAGATCTATCCTTATCTCAGGAAAAAGCAGCCGGAAGTGATCGCCTCCGAGATGGTCAAGGTCTGCGGCATTGGTGAGAGCCAGGTGGAGACAGATATTGCAGATCTGATCGAGAAGCAGTCCAACCCGACGATAGCCACATACGCCAAGACAGGGGAGGTACACCTGCGTGTGACAGCCAAGGCGGAAAATGATAAAGCGGCAAGAAAGCTGATCAAACCGGTTGTGCGTGAACTGAAGGTGCGATTTGGTGCCAATATCTACACCACCGACGAGGATAAGTCCCTGGAGTGTGCTGTGGTGGACCTGCTCCGAAACCAGGATATTTCCCTGACCACCGTAGAATCCTGCACAGGCGGTGCCCTGTCAGCCAGGATCGTGGATGTACCGGGCGCTTCTGATGTACTGAAACAAGGATTCGTCACATACACCAACCGGGCTAAGAGAAAATACGTCATGGTAAAGAAAAGTACCCTGAAGGAATATGGGGCAGTCAGCGAAAAATGCGCAAAGGAAATGGCAAAAGGCGGATGCTTCGTCACTGGCTCCGATGCCGCAGTCTCCATTACCGGATTTGCCGGGCCGGACGGCGGTACCGAGCAGGCTCCTGTGGGCACAGTATTTATCGGATGTTGTTTAAAAGGAAAGACTGTGGTGCGGGAATTCCACTTTGGCGGAGACCGCAGCAAGATCAGGGAGCAGGCAGCAACGTATGCACTGATCCTTTTAAGAGAGTGTATTTTGGAAAATTTTGAGCGCCGCAATGAAGAGAAAGCGTAACGGTTCGGCAGGTCTGTGCCGTTAAGACGCTGAACGTAAGAGAATAGCAGCTGTACAGACAGCCGTCCGGTATTGTATGCCGGACGGCTGTTTTTAATGAAGGCGCAGACCTGCGTCCCGGTTATATCAATGCATCATTTTAACGATCTGCATCATACGGTTGATGCGGGACACCTCTTCCGGTGATTTTCCCATTTTTAATACCTCTATTATGGTGTCCATCTCCTGACGCGAAAAATCAAGTCCCCCGGGTTGATTTTTGTTCTGTGAAACTGCTGACATAAGAAAGGGCATCAATTCATTCATTCCCTTCTGACTGCCCTGATTTGCTATATTGTTGAGCATTTTTAGTTTTTCCGGGTCCATGCCTTTCAGATTAGGATTGTTCATCCAGTTATCCTGTGAATTGCTCTGCTGCTGTGTATTTCCCTGCTGCTGCGCATTTTGCTGGTACTGTCCGTATGCCTGCGGCCCGGATTGGTAAGGCGGAATTCCCTGCTGCGGGCCGTTTTGGTAAGGCGGAGTTCCCTGCTGCGGGCCGTTTTGGTAAGGCGGGGTTCCCTGCTGCGGGCCGTTTTGGTAGGGTGGAGTTCCCTGCTGCGGGCCGTTTTGGTAAGGCGGGGTTCCCTGCTGTGTGCCGTTTTGGTAAGGCGGGGTTCCCTGCTGCGGGCCGCTTGGATAAGGTGAGGCTCCCTGCTGTGGGCCATTTGAGTAGGGTGTATTTCCTTGTTGGGAGCCATTAGCATAAGAGGCATTTCCCTGCTGTGAGCCGTTTGGATAAGGTGGGATTCCTTGCTGCGGCCCATTTGGGTAGGGGGGATTTCCTTGTTGGGAGCCGTTAGCATAAGAAGCATTTCCCTTCTGCGGACCATTTTGATTCGATGTATTTCCCTGCTGGGAACTATTTGGGCGGGACGTCTTGCCCTGCTGAGGACTGTTCTGAAATGGCCGGGAACCAGACGGGGAGTTGTTCGGATAAGCCGTGGATTCTGTCTGGGAACCGGGCTGCGGGCCGGCGTGATAGGGCTGCTGGTTTCCCTGGGGATAACCGGGACCATTTTGCCGGAAGCTGGTCTTGTTTAAACCGCCCTGGCGGTGATTGGCCTGCTGCGGCTCGTCTGCCCCGGGCTTTCCGGCAGGATTTTTAGAATTCTGCCTGTAATTTTGATTATTCATATTTACCTCCGTTTACTGTTTCGGCATATCCTGTGCCAGCTCGAAGAGCTGCAGCATAGCCATGGTGTTGATGAGATTCTCTATTCTTTCTTTTGCCGGCCCGCTGCATACTTTACTGCAGGCTGAAAGCATTTCCAGTGGATCTGCATTGATCTGTTCCTGGGCATGCATCTGCATATCTGCCTGCGGCCGTGAGAAAAGACGTATGGTATTGGATAACTCCAGAAATTTGGCATAGACGGATATAAGCCTCTGGCCCTGCGCCGGAAGATAAGGCATGGCCGCTTTTAGAATCTCTACCTGATCCTCCGATATCATTTCGTCCAGAATATTATGTTCTTCCATTCTCGCTCCTTCCAAAACTTCCGCTTTTTAAACCTTATGTTTCCACTATACAGGATATGACGAAAAACCGGTTCTGCCATAGTATAATAGGGAAAGGGGTGTTTAAACATGGAACAGCATGAAATCAGACTGGTGGAGGAAGACAACACCATTTATGAAATAGATATGGACTGTGTAAAAAGAAAGCAGCTGGCAGCCAAAAGAGCCATGGAGGCGGAAGAAAAAAGAAAATTGGATCTGGAAAACAGTAAAACAAAAGAAATGTAAGCAAATTAAAAGCCGGGGCTCATCACCCCGGCTTTTCTAAGATGAGGCTGCTTGACAGCAGCCCCACACTGGTATTTTATACTCTGTTTGGATTAGCAGAATCCATTTCCGCCGCATCCGCACAGGAGCAGCAGGATGATGATGATACAACTGCAGTCGCCGCCAAAGCCGCCGCCACAGCCACAATCATTTCCACAGCCACCGCCGCAGCCGCCGTTTCCATTTCCACAGCAGCAAAGCAGAAGAAGAATCCAGATAATACAGCTGCAGTCGCCGCCGAATCCACGGGAAACTCCACATCCTCCTCCACAATTATCTTCGCATCCGCAACCACAGTTTGTAGCAGCTAAATCACTCATTTTGTTTCCTCCAAAAATTTTTGATTACACTTACATGATATGTGCCGGGGAGGAATTGGTGCATCTTTGTGTAAAAAAAGTTTAAATATTCGTGAAGACCGAAAAGATCCGGTACACATCCAGGGCGCCAAAACCCCATTCCCGGTTGGGATAAAGCTGCACCTGGCTTCTCCGGGCTCCCCGGATGAAAAGGGCTTTGAGTTCTGCGTTGTTAAAAATCTTAGGCGGATTTCTCTTTGCGCCCCATTCGATCACCAGGGCACAGGCACCTGCAGTGATGGCCGCCGCCGCGGAGGAGCCTGTCATGGTGGTAAAACGTCCGTTCGGAGCCGGACCGGGGACATTTACACCGGGAGCCGCTATATCGGGTTTGATGATCCCTGTGCGGGTATATCCTCTGCTGGAATTGACGAACAGGCTGTTATTGTATCCATTATAAGTAGCGGTTGTGAGAGCCACCTGAGCGGCGGAGGGGGCTGTGATGGTGGTGTTGGGGTCCGGTCTTAAAAAAGTCACGTCCGGCTGCATAAAACCGGAGACCGGAAGCCAGATATGGAAGTTCCCCGCATTGTTGCTGCTGGAATAAACATTGATCTTCCAGGCGCCGGGCGTTGGATTTGAGAACCGGAAAAATATCAGCTGATCCCCGGATACCGTTTGGATCAGCTCTGAGGCAATGAAAATCTCTGTATCTTCCAATACAAATTGTATGGTATCTGTGTAATTGATCCTGGTAGGCAGCCTTTGGATGACTTCGCCCAGAGGGGATTCAAACCCCACGGAATAGATTTCGGGAGGAGCACCCCATAACTCTGCGGTAAATCCCCTGGTATTTTCCGGAACCAGTATCTCCACTGTCACGCTGGTATCGGGTGCAGGTGCGTCCGAGAAGAAATGATGTGCCTTCCCCGCCTCATTCCCTGCGGCTGCAACAGAGTAGACCCCCCAGTAATTGGCGGATAAGGTCAGGGAAATTGCCAGGGCAGATTGTCCTGAATGAGCGCCCTGGTTTGAACCCAGGCCAATGCAGATGACCAGCGGTGCCTGCAGTTCATTGGAGAGGAGCAGAAGATAACGGATTCCCATCATAATGTCTGATTCCTGGTAAACAGGGTTGTCGCTTGTGTGGTAGAAGAGTTCTTTCAGATAATTTTTGGCTTCTTTTAGTTTTACCACTGCCAGCATACTGGACGGGGCCGCTCCGATAAAATCATTTTCAGGTATGCTGCTTCCTGCCGCAACGCCGGCCAGAAAGGTTCCGTGTCCAATGGTATCCTGGGAGGGGACAAGTTCCAGCGGATCTTCCGAAGCCAGCGCGTTATTCAGATCTTCATTTGTATACCCGCTTCCATACAGCATTTCATATGGCGGCGTGCCGCTCTGGATGGTCTGGTCCCACAGTCCGTATATACGGCTGCTTCCGTCCGAACGCCGGAAGGCCGGATGGGTGTAATCAATTCCCGTGTCAATAAAGCCGATGAGAATCCCCCGTCCTTTCAGATTGAGGGCCGGCTGGTTCTGGACCGTGGTGATTCCTGAGACCTCCAGATTGACGGTATCCAAAAGTGAATAGAGATTCGGGACTGTATTGTAAAAAAGCCCGTTTGCATAGTAGTCTCTGATATCAGAGGAGGGAAGAAGCCCATGGATCATCCCGTAATAGTTATTGAAAAGCTGGGCACCGTACTGCCGGTAATCATCCAGAAACTGCGGATATATGGGGAGGATATAATCTGCATAGTCCTCGGATAAAATCATTTCCTTTATTGTAGCCATAAAATTTCCATACTGTCTGTTTTTAATAAGTCTATGAGGAAAGCCGGGAAAATATTGGCAGTAAAGCCGTTTTCTGAATACCATAAAGAAGAACTAATATACGGAGCTTTGAGAAATGATGCAGAAATGGCTTACTGGAAAAAATATAGGTGTCGCCATCCTGGACACCGGGATTTATCCTCATATAGATTTCGACTGCCGGATCCGTGCTTTTCTGGATATGGTACACGGGAGAACCTTCCCTTATGATGACAATGGGCATGGCACACACGTGGCCGGTATTCTGGCCGGAAACGGGGCTGCGCTGAACGGAAAATACAAAGGTGTGGCGCCCGGCTGCGATATCATTGCTGTGAAGGTGCTGGATGAAAGCGGCAATGGAAATAAAGAGCAGGTCATCGAAGCACTGAACTGGATCAAGGAAAACAGGATAAAGTACAATATCCGGATCATCAATATTTCCGTGGGCACCACACAAAAAGAATCTCACCGGGATTTGATCCATGCAGTGGAAGCAGCCTGGGACGATGGCTTCATTGTTGTGGCAGCAGCAGGCAATATGGGACCGGGGCAGGGGAGCATCACAGCTCCGGGAAGCAGCCGGAAGGTTATTACCGTAGGTTCTGCGGATATGCTGGTGCGCCATCAGGGTATATCCGGGAGAGGGCCTACCTGTGACTGTATTATCAAGCCGGATATTGTGGCACCGGGCAATGCCATCGTCTCCTGCGCCAACAGAAGCGGCAGTATGCCCTATGCAGTGAAAAGCGGCACCTCCATGTCCACGCCCATGGTGTCGGGAGGGATTGCCCTGCTTCTTGAAAAAGATCCCGCCCTGACAAATCTGCAAGTCAAAAAAAGACTCATGCAGACAGCAAAGGATTTAGGTTATCCCCACAACCTGCAGGGTTGGGGGCTTTTTCAGTTAGAGCATTTTTTATATGACGAAAAGAATTGAAAATTTATATTGACAAATAATGTATCATTGTATACAATGATACAAGAAATTCATTAGGATAAAGTGATAGCATATTGAAAATGTGATGCCGGGATATCCCGGAAGTTAGGATGAGGAGTGACGAAAATGATAAACAGAGCTGTCAGAATGAATTACCATACAAATTTACTGGAACTGGAAGAGCATATGTATCCCCTGGTGGATGTACAGACGCCGAATGTATTTCACAATCTGTTTCCTTACACAGAGGTACCAAAGATTGCGTTTAACGACCGGATCGTGCCCCACCATATGCCGGATGACATTTGGATCACTGACACCACGTTCCGTGACGGGCAGCAGTCAAGAGCTCCTTACAGCACTGAGCAGATTGTGACCATCTTTGATTACCTGCACAAACTGGGCGGTCCAAACGGAAGGATCCGTCAGAGCGAGTTTTTCCTCTACAGCAAAAAGGACAGAGACGCCGTATATAAATGCCTGGAGCGGGGATACAAATTCCCGGAAGTCACAAGCTGGATACGCGCCAGCAAAAAAGATTTTGAACTGGTAAAGGACATCGGACTTAAGGAGACAGGTATCCTGGTAAGCTGTTCGGATTACCATATTTTCTATAAAATGAAAATGACCAGAAAAGAGGCCATGGAGCACTATTTGAGTGTGATCCGTGAATGCCTGGAGACAGGGATCAGCCCCAGATGTCATCTGGAGGACATCACAAGAGCCGATATCTACGGCTATGTGATCCCCTTCTGTTTGGAGCTGAACAAACTGATGGAGGAGTATTCCATACCGATCAAAGTGCGCTGCTGCGATACTATGGGTTATGGCGTCAACTATCCCGGTGCTGTGATCCCCCGCTCCATACCGGGTATTATCTACGGTATTTTGACACATGCCGGAATCCCCTCTGAGCTGATAGAGTTCCACGGCCATAATGATTTTTACAAAGCTGTGAGCAACTCTACAACCGCATGGCTCTACGGCGCAAGCGGTGTGAACTGTTCCCTGTTCGGTATTGGTGAGAGAACCGGCAATACCCCCCTGGAAGCCATGGTATTTGAGTATGCCCAGATCAAAGGCTCCCTGGACGGCATGGATACAAGGGTCATCACAGAGCTTGCAGAATATTATGAAAAAGAGATCGGATACAAGGTTCCCTCCACCACACCGTTTGTGGGAAGCGCATTCAATGTGACAAGAGCCGGTATCCACGCAGACGGTCTGCTGAAAAACGAGGAGATCTACAATATCTTTGATACGGATAAATTCCTGGGCCGTCCGCCTCAGGTGGCTGTTTCCAACACATCCGGCCTGGCAGGCATTGCCCACTGGATCAACAATCACTACCGCCTTTCTGGTGAGCGCCAGGTGCAGAAGAACAGCGAACTGGTGCAGATGATAAAGGCCTGGGTGGATGCCCAGTATGAGGAGGGGCGTGTCACGGTCCTGACAGACGAGGAGCTCATATCCGTCATTGAGGAGAGCTGCAGGAGACTGCATATAACCTTATAAGGCATAAGCGAGGAAGGAAGTAAAATGGCAGTTAGAGAGAAGTCCCTGCGGGGCCAGGTATTTGACAAGATTCGTTCTGATATTCTGAAAGGCCATTACCAGCAGGGAGATGAACTGGTGGAATGCACCATTGGAAAAGAACTGGGAGTCAGCAGAACTCCGGTGCGGGAGGCCATTAGGCAGCTTGAACTGGAGGGGCTGGTGCGCCTGGTACCAAACAAAGGAGCCTTTGTCAACGGAATATCCGCAAGGGATGTAACGGATATTTATTTGATCCGTTCCCGGCTGGAAGGGCTCTGCGCCCGGATGGCCGTGGAAAATATAACACCGGAACAGTTAGAAGCCATGGAGGAAGCCATCGTATTGTCAGACTACCACGCGAAAAAGGAACATTATGAGCAGGTCTGTGAGATGGACGGCAAATTCCACAAGCTTCTATATGAAGCCTCCGGCAGCCGGATGCTCTCCCACACACTGTCTGATTTCCATCAGTATGTACAGCGTGTGCGGCAGGTATCCATCATGAACCGTATGCGCCTGAACAAATCAGGCAACGAGCACACGGAAATATTGGAAGCCATAAAAAACAAGGATGCAGATTTGGCGGAACAGGTGGCGGCGAGGCATATTTTTAATACGGTTGAGAATCTGAAACATTATAATCTGGAAGAAATACTGCGGGAAGAGTACGGAAAGGAGAATGACAACAATGGAAAGAATTAAGATGACAACACCTTTAGTGGAGATGGATGGAGACGAGATGACACGAATCCTCTGGAAAATGATCAAAGAGGACTTGCTGGAGCCATATGTGGAACTCAATACAGAGTATTATGACTTGGGTCTGGAATACAGAAACGAGACAAATGACCAGGTTACTGTGGATGCAGCCAATGCCACAAAGAAGTACAAGGTAGCAGTTAAATGCGCAACCATCACACCCAACGCGGCGCGTATGGATGAGTACCACTTAAAAGAAATGTATAAAAGCCCCAATGGGACCATCCGTTCCATGCTGGACGGTACCGTCTTCCGTGCTCCTATTGTAGTAAAGGGGATTGAACCCTGTGTAAAAAACTGGAAGAAACCCATCACGTTGGCAAGACATGCCTATGGAGATGTCTATAAAAATACGGAGATGGTCATTCCGGGACCGGGAAAAGTGGAGCTGGTTTATACCTCTGCTGACGGCACGGAGACAAGGGAACTGGTGCACAATTTCACAGGTGCCGGTGTGGCACAGGGGATGCACAACTTAAATGGCTCGATTGAGAGCTTTGCGAGAAGCTGTTTTGAGTATGCGCTCTCCACAAAACAGGATGTATGGTTTTCCACCAAGGATACCATCTCCAAAAAGTATGACCATACCTTTAAGGATATTTTCCAGGATATTTACGATAAAGAATACAAAGAGGCTTTTGAGAAGGCCGGTATTACATATTTCTATACATTGATCGACGATGCAGTGGCACGTGTCATGAAAGCAGAGGGGGGCTTTATCTGGGCCTGCAAGAACTATGACGGGGATGTTATGAGTGATATGGTATCCTCTGCCTTCGGTTCTCTGGCCATGATGACTTCTGTTCTGGTATCCCCTCACGGATATTTTGAATATGAAGCGGCACACGGAACCGTGCAGCGCCACTATTACAAACATCTGAAAGGTGAGGAAACTTCCACGAACTCCGTGGCAACTATTTTTGCCTGGACAGGCGCGCTTAGAAAACGGGGAGAATTAGACGAAAACAGCAGCCTCTGCCAGTTTGCAGATCGTCTGGAAAAGGCCACGCTTGCTACGATCGAAAAAGGCGAAATGACAAAAGACCTTGCGCTGATCACATCACTGGAGAATCCGACGGTGCTGAACAGCCGTGAATTTATCCTGGCTGTCAGAAAAAATCTGGATGTTTTATACGCATAAAAAATAAGCTTTATTGATTTCACAAGTCCATGTAAGAGAGTATAAGTCCTGCTTACATGGACTTGTTCTTTTTGGTTAAAAGTTTTCAGACAGGGGGGTTGAAAATCTGAGTCAATTTCTTATAATGGGTATTAACCGAATCGGTAAAGTACAAAAAGGGGGCTCTATATGGAGGACAAACTTAGCAGTCTTTCGGAGGAAAAAAAGAAAGCGATCGTCAATGCGGCACTGGAGGTTTTCGGCACCTGTGAATATAAACGTGCTTCTACAGATCTGATCGCCGCCAAAGCCGGAATCTCAAAGGGACTGCTGTTTTATTATTTTAAGAACAAAAAAGAGCTGTATATGTATCTGTTTGAGTATGTCTTTGAAAAGGTGGGTTCACGCCTTTTGGATTCGCGTTTTTTTGAAATCACGGATTTCTTCGAGTTGTTGGCTTACACAACCGAGAAGAAGGCCCGCATTCTCTCTGATTTTCCCTATCTTATGGAATACAGCGTCCGGGCATTTTTTACATCCAGGGAGGATGTATCGGAGGAAATGAATTCCTTTATGAAAAATCAGATTGCAACTATGTTTGAGGACTATTGCAAAAATGTAGATATGACAAAGTTCAGGGAGGATATAGAACCCAGGGAGATACTGCATATGCTTATCTGGCTTACAGACGGATATATGCATCAGAGAATGTTCTATACCGATACGGTGGATGCGGATTTATTGATGCAGCAATTCAGAAAATGGTCAGAAATGCTGAAGCGGATCGCATACAAAGAGGAGTATCTGACAGAAATGGTTGGAAGGAGGCAAGAGATATGAACGTAATAGAAATCAGCCATATAACAAAAGACTATGGACAGAACCGCGGTGTTTTTGACGTGAGTTTTTCGGTGAAACAAGGAGAGGTGCTTGGATTTTTAGGCCCAAACGGAGCAGGGAAGACCACAACGATCCGTCAGATCATGGGCTTTATCAAGCCTGACAGCGGCAGCCTGTCTATCCTGGATATGGATTGTTTTAAGGAGGCGGATAAGATCCAGACATCCCTTGGATATCTTCCCGGGGAAATTGCTTTTATTGACTCCATGACAGGAATGGAATTTATCCGTTTCGTGGCAAAGATGAAGAAAATGAGAGATTTGGGCCGGGCTCAGGAACTAATGAAAATGTTTGAACTGAATCCCTCCGGCAAGCTGAAGAAAATGTCAAAAGGCATGAAGCAGAAGATAGGAATCGTCTGTGCATTCATGAATCCGCTGGCAAGCATCCTGATCCTGGATGAACCCACCAGCGGACTGGACCCTTTGATGCAGAATCGGTTTGTAGAGCTGATCCTTTCGGAGAAGAAAAAAGGAAAAACCATACTTATGTCTTCCCATATGTTTGAGGAGATTGAACGAACCTGTGACCGTGCCGCAATCATCCGTGACGGGCGCCTGGTTGCAGTGGAGGAGATTGAAAGATTAAAAGAGGGAAGACAGAAAGTGATAGTGATCACTTTCCGGGAGCCAGCTATGGCGGAAGCGTTCGCTGCCGCATTTCCTGAGGCCTCTTATCAGGCCGGGGAAAAAGCAGTGACTGCCAAAGTGGGAAAAAATATTGATCTTTTCCTGAAAAAGGCCAGCGCGTATACGATCACAGATTTAGATGTGCGCACACAGAGTCTGGAAGAGTTTTTCATGCATTTTTACGGAGAGGAGGCAGCACGATCATGAATGCTACGTTATTTAAAAAAGAGATCAAATCAAACTGGCTGCTGCTCGTCATCTTTCTTGCGGTCCTCAGTGTCTATGGCAGTATGATCACTATGATGTTCAATCCTGAAATGGGAGACAGCCTGAAAATGATGGCTGACAGCATGCCGGATCTGTTCGCGGCATTTGGCATGGCTGATGTGGGCCAGACATTGCTGGAATTTGTATCGGGATACTTATATGGAATGCTGTATGTGGCTTTCCCGGCGGTATTCATCATAATTCTTTCAAACAGACTGGCAGCCAAATACGTGGACAACGGCTCCATGGCTTACCTTTTGGCGGTACCTGCCAAACGCTGGAAGATCATGATGACACAGTGCGTTTTCATGCTGGTGTCTCTGCTTGTCATTGTCATTTATGTGACTTGCCTGATCCTTGTTGTCAGTGAGGTACTTTTCCCCGGGGAAATGGAAACAGCAGCGTTTATCCGGATCAATGTGGGTCTGCTGGGAATGCTTGTATTCTTTGGCGGCGCATGTTTCTGTGCTTCTTGTTTCAGCAATGAATCAAAAACTTCCTCTGCAGTCAGTACAGCCATCGTAGTATATTCAGTCCTTGTGCAGATGATATCGCAGGTTGGAGATAAATTTGAGAAAGTAAAATATGCCACACCTGTGACCTTGTTTGACATAGACGGTCTGAGTGCAGGGGACGGAAAAGCTTGGATGATGTGCGGCATTTTGTATCTGGCGGGTTTTTTACTTATGGGGATTGGAATCATACGGTTCAGCAAGCGGGACCTGCCCTTATAACAGAAAAACGGGAAGAACAGGCATTATGCCAGTTCTTCCCATTTTTCATAGAGTTCTTCCAGTTTTTGCGCGATCTCAGCTTTTTCGTTGGCCAGCCTTACGCATTCGGCCACATTGACCGCCACATCCGGCTTCTCCATCTCGGCGTCAATCTCCTTGTCTCTGGATTCCAGGCGTTCAATCTCTGCTTCGGTCTTTTTCAGATCATTTTCGCGTTTCCTCTGGCGTGCCTGTTCTTCTTTCTGCTGTTTCCAGTCCAGTTTTGTGGCAGACACAGATTCTGCAGTTTCTTCCTCCTCCTGGCCAGGTGCGTAGATACGGGTGAGTTCTTCTCTTTTTTCCATATAGTAATCATAATTGCCGATGTAATTCACCATACTTTTGTTGGTCAGCTCCAGGATCCTGGTGGCTGTCCTGTTGATAAAATACCGGTCATGAGACACATACAGCACAGTTCCAGTGTAATTGCACAGGGCATCCTCCAGAATCTCTTTTGACATGATATCCAGGTGGTTGGTAGGCTCATCCAGGATCAGAAAGTTGGCTTCTGACAGCATGAGTTTAGCCAGGGATACACGTCCCCGTTCTCCGCCGCTTAAGGAGGAGATCTTCTTAAATACATCATCTCCGGTGAAAAGGAAAGCAGCCAGCAGATTGCGGATCTCTGTGTTGGTGAGTTTTGGAAAATCATCAGAGATCTCTTCAAAGATGGTTTTCTCCATATGGAGTACATGGTGCTCCTGGTCATAGTATCCGATGTGCACTTTGCTTCCCAGATGGAAGACCCCGGCGTCGGCGGGAACCAGCTCGTTTAAGATTTTTAGTATGGTGGTCTTGCCAGTTCCGTTGTTACCGATGATCGCTACCCGTTCCCCCCGTTTGACAGAAAAATTCAGGTCCGAAAAGAGGGGGAGAGAGGGGAAGGATTTTGTGAGATGCTCCACGGTCAGTACATCCGTACCGCTTTCCATGCGGGGCTTTAAGTAAATACGCATGGAAGCGTTTACCTCTGTGGGCTTTTCTATGACTTCAATCTTATCCAGCAGTTTTTCACGGCTTTCTGCCCGCTTTATGGATTTCTCCCTGTTAAACTGCTTTAACTTGGCGATCACTTCCTCCTGATGTTTGATCTCCTGCTGCTGATTCAGATACGCCTGATAGGCATCCCTGCGTAGCTGGGCCTTTTTCTCACTGTAAGCAGAATAATTTCCGGTAAATGAACTTACCTTTCCGTTATCAATATCAATAACTTTGGTTACGATCCGGTCCAGAAAATACCGGTCATGGGATACGATCAGGACAGCTCCCGGATAGTTCAGCAGATAGGTCTCCAGCCAGGAGATGGAATCCATATCCAGATGGTTGGTAGGCTCATCCAGAAGGATGATGTCCGGTTTGGACAATAGGAGGCGTCCAAGGGCAACCCGCGTTTTCTGCCCTCCCGACAGGGTGGAGATCTCTTTTTCAAAATCACTTTCAGGAAAGCCAAGTCCTTTCAGCACTCCCACAAGTTCGCTTTTGTATGCGTAGCCGTTTTCCATTTCAAATTCATGGGTCAGCCGGGAATACGTTTCCATAAGGTGTTCCAGTTCTTTCCCGGAAGCGTGCTTCATCTGCTTTTCCGTTTCCCGCATATGAAGCTCCATATCCAAAATATGCTGTTTGACCTGCAGCAGGGAATCGTAGATGGTGAGGGCGCTGTCCAGCTCCTGGTGCTGGGCCAGGTAGCCGATGGTCCTGCCTCTGGATAAGATGACCTCCCCGCTGTCCGCTGGGATCTCCTGCATGATAATACGCAGCAGCGTGGATTTGCCTGCTCCGTTGATGCCCACTAAGGCGGCTTTTTCGCGTTCCTCTATATGGAAGGAGGCGTCATGGATCAAATTCATGCCTCCAAATGATTTTTCAATATTCTGACATGCCAGTATCATTTTTTAGTATCTCCTTTATCTTTAGGTGTAACTGTTTTGTCTCTTCACAGTCATAGACAAAAATCCGCCGGGAATGGACTTTGGCTGAGGGATTTTTGTATTACTGTACACAGGCCACTGTACCGGGAGGTGTTATCATGCTGAAAGCATGAAAATCCCCAGGCAGCCAGCGCGATATGGGGCAGAATGCTCCATATCTGTGCATCGCGAAGCGTGTTGCTGGACACGGAGAGAACAGTAACATTTTTGCTTCACCCTTCCTATTATATCTGAAATTCAGAATTTGACAACAGATAAAAACAACAATAACTGGAATTGTATTTGACTTTATTTTAACAATTATATATAATATTCCTATATGAAACAGAAAACTAAGACATAAGGAGGGTAAAGTCGTGGACGAAAAATGCATATCAAAAGCAGTCATCAGAAGACTTCCCCGATATTACAGATATTTAGGAGAACTTTTGGAAGATGGTGTGGAGCGTATCTCCTCAAATGAGCTGAGTACCAAGATGCGCGTAACGGCATCCCAGATCCGCCAGGACCTGAATAATTTTGGAGGGTTCGGGCAGCAGGGATACGGATATAATGTGCAGTACCTGTACACGGAGATCGCTAAGATCCTGGGACTTGACCGGACCCATAACATGATCATTATCGGAGCGGGCAATCTGGGACAGGCACTGGCAAATTATGTGCAGTTTGAAAAGCGCGGGTTTAAGGTAGTCGGTATCTTTGATGTGAACCCGGTTCTGAAGGGCATTTCCATCCGTGGGAACGAAATCCTTATGATGGATGAACTTCCCCAGTATCTGAAGGATAATGATGTTCAGATAGCGGCGCTCACTCTGCCTAAGAACAATGCAGAAGAGACAGCTGATCTGCTGGTGGAAAACGGAATCAAGGCTATCTGGAATTTCGCACATCTGGATCTGGAGGTCCCGGAGGATGTCATTGTGGAAAATGTACACCTGTCCGAGAGTCTCATGAGATTGTCTTATAATCTGAATTGTTATGTGACGGAACATAAAAAGTAAGAAAAGGCTGCTGCGGAACTTTTGCGGCGGCCTTTTTTGGCTGATACCAGCAAAAGAGAGGAGTGTTGACATGAAACAAATCGTAACCGGCGGACAGATGAAACTTTTGGATGATTATACCATCCGCAAGATCGGGATCCCCTCCCTGGTCCTCATGGAGCGGGCAGCCCTGAGTGTGTACCGGGCCCTTGTGGAGGAAGATTTCCCTCTGGAAAAAGTCCTGGTCCTCTGCGGCACGGGAAATAACGGCGCGGACGGCGTGGCTGTGGCGCGTATGCTTCATGTGGCAGGGGTTTCGGTAGATATCTGTATACTTGGAAAAAAGGATCATTATACAGAAGAAATGAGAAAGCAAGTGAATATTGCAGAAAATTATCACATATCCTTTGTCAAGAATGCCGTACCTGCTGAATATACTACTATAGTAGATGCTGTCTTTGGTGTAGGCCTGTCCAGAGAAGTGGGCGGAATCTACAGAGACACCATCGAAGCCTCTAACCGGTCGGAAGCAAAGATCATGGCAGTGGATATCCCCTCCGGTATCAGTGCAGATACGGGAAAGGTGCTGGGCTGTGCAGTGAAAGCTGACGTGACTGTGACCTTTGCCTATGAGAAGGCAGGGCTGTTATTCTATCCGGGTGCTTCCTGCGCGGGAAAAGTCAGGACTGCGGATATCGGGATCTATAAACTGTCCCAGAATGATTTTGAGCTGTCTGTACTGCGTTGTGAGGAGAAGGATCTGTACCGGATCCCCAAGCGGAAGCCGGATGGAAACAAGGGGACTTATGGAAAAATATTTCTGGCAGCCGGAAGCCGTGATTTAAGCGGCGCAGCGTATCTCTCTGCCTGTGCGGCACTCAGGACAGGTGCAGGTATGATCAAGGTGCATACCAGGGAGGAGAACAGGCAGGCACTGACCACAATGCTGCCGGAGGCTATGTACAGCTTCTATGACGATGAGGAAATCAAAAAAGAACAGATCCGGGAAGGACTGGCCTGGGCAGATGTGATAGGAGTAGGGCCGGGACTTGGCACAGGGCAGCAGGCAGAAGATATCCTCTATACCATACTGGCAGAGGGCAGTAAACCTTTGCTGATCGATGCGGACGGCCTGAATCTTCTGGCAGGCAGAATGGAAGTGCTCACGCAGTATCCGGCACCTATTCTGGTAACACCCCACTTGGGTGAGTTCTCCAGGATCGCAGGGGTATCCGTGGAGGAGTGGAAAGAAGCGCCCCTTTACCTGACAAAACGTTTTGCCCAGAAATATCATCTGACCGTAGTATGCAAAGATTCCCGTACCGTCATTTCTGACGGTGGTGAGGAGATATTTATCAACACTTCCGGCAACAGCGGAATGGCAACAGCCGGAAGCGGGGATGTACTCTCCGGTATCCTTATGGGCCTTTTAGCCCAGGGGCTTTCAGTAAAGGAAGCCGCGGCTTTGGGCGCTTATTTTCATGGGATGGCAGGTGATATGGCAGCTGCCCAAAAGGGGGAGTACAGTATGATCGCCGGAGATATGATCACACAGACAACGGAAATCTTGAAGAAAAGAGGAGCAGTTTTATGAAGACACCGAACAGGATTTACGTTTCCATAGATTTGGATGCGGTTTCCTATAATCTGGAAAGTATGAAGAACAATATCCGCGAGGACACAAAGATCATAGCCGTACTGAAGGCGGATGGCTATGGACATGGAGCACTTCCCATTGCCAGGCATATCGAACCCCTGCCTTATATTTGGGGCTTTGCTGTAGCCTGTGTGGAAGAGGGACTTGCACTCAGAGAGGGCGGTATTGAAAAGCCTGTTTTGATTCTTGGATATACCTTCCTGGAAGATTATGAGACCATCATAGAAAATAACTTCCGCCCCACTGTTTTTACCTGTAAGATGGCTGAAGATTTATCAGACACGGCAAAATGGCTGAACAAAGCAGTGAAGATACATATTAAGCTGGATACCGGTATGACACGTATCGGCTACCGCGATCTGCAGCACGATGTACCGGAGATCCTGAAAATTGCTGAAATGCCGGGGCTTGAAGTGGAAGGACTGTTCACCCATTTTGCCAGGGCAGATGAGACGGGCAGGGAACCGGCCTATGCACAGCTTGAGAGATACCTGGAATTTGTCCGGGCCTTGGAGGAGAAGGGGCTGCATGTGCCTTTGAAGCACTGTTCCAACAGTGCAGGTATTATCCGGATCCCGGAGGCGAATATGGATGCCGTGCGGGCCGGTATCATTCTGTACGGCCTCTATCCGTCCGGTCAGGTGGAAAAGGAGCCGGTGCCTTTAAAACCGGTAATGGCTCTCAAAAGCAGAGTTGTATACATAAAGACAGTGGAACCCGGCGTGGAGATCAGCTACGGCGGAACATTTGTCACAAAACGTCCTACCAGAGTTGCCACCATTCCCGTGGGATATGCGGACGGGTATGCCAGAAGTCTGTCAAACAAAGGCAGTGTACTGATCCGCGGCAGACGTGCGCCGATCATAGGACGAGTCTGTATGGACCAGTTCATGGTGGATGTGACAGATATCCCGGAAGCGGAAGAGTTGGACGAAGTGACATTAGTTGGACGGGACGGGGAAGAGAGCATCACGCTGGAGGAACTGGGAGAGATTTCAGGCCGCTTTAATTACGAGTTTGCCTGCTGTATCAATAAACGTGTCCCCCACCTTTTTATTCCCGCAGAACCGTAAGAACACATCCCGCAGCAAGCAAAGATCCCATCGCCCTAGGCGATTTGGCTTCAGAAAAGTAAAAAACAAGAAAAACCATGGAATACACACGAGAGAACTTGGGAAGAATTATATCTGAACAGAAAAAAATCGGAGTGTGAAATGTGTGGTTATCAAACGAGGTGATATTTTTTACGCGGATTTAAGGCCGGTAGTCGGCAGCGAACAGGGCGGAATCCGTCCGGTGCTGATCATTCAGAATGACATCGGTAATAAACACAGCCCCACAGTTATCTGTGCGGCCATAACATCAAAGATGAATAAGGCGAAGCTGCCCACCCATATAGAGATTGACGCATCCTCCTACGCGATCGTGAAGGATTCCGTAATCCTGCTGGAGCAGCTTCGCACCATTGATAAACGAAGATTAAAAGACAAGGTATGCCATCTGGATGCAGAAATACTGAAGAAAGTCAATCATGCCCTGTGCGTGAGCCTGGAACTTCCCACTACATAGTGAAAATTTCCTTTTCGCAGGCTTTCGCCTCCTGCATGGCGATGGGGAACCACCAGGTCTTTACCGGGACGAAGGCAGTTGTATAGATTCCGTTCTTTGCGCAGGATAAAACTTCTTCCCGGATACGGCTTCTGACTTCCTCCTCAGTCAGGCTGCCTGCCGCTGCTGCGGCTTCCAGATCCTGATATTTGGGTGTGATGTTATAGGACAGGCTATGGCCTGTCTTTTTCATTGCGCCAACAATGTCGTTGATCCCCTGTCCTTGGAAAGAATCAATGCCTATCTCCGGGAACTCGGCAATGATCTGATCCATTTTGCCGCAGGAGTGCATATCGAAAAACATACCCAGCGAGTGGCAGTGCTCTGCAATCTTTTTGATCCGTGGCTTTATCAGGCTGCGCCAGATATCAGGGGAGAAGAACATATTCTTCTGGGTACCCCAGTCATCGTGAAAGCATACCGCTTCTGTGTGGTAATATTTCTGCAGGATATCCAGCTCTTTACATTTCAGTTCTGCCAGCCGGTCGAAAAATGCGCCCACCTCATCCGGGTCTGTGAGCATGGCACAGAGGGCGTTCTCAAACCCCATAAGTGTGTGAAGCCGCTCAAAGGGACCTTCCAGGAGCATGGTGTAATTAAATTTGTCCGGATCGTACTGATCTACATTGTCTGCCTTGGCGCTTGCCTCCCAATCCACAGCATCCAGATCAGGAAATACCACTTTTTCCCTCCAGTCACAGATATCCTCCAGAATCGGCGGAACACTGGTGTCAGGAACGGCTGCGTTTCCTACGGGGTCAAACACCCAGGTACATCCGAAAAAGTCTTTTCCGGACTGATTGCGGGGTGCACGTTCATCCATTCCTGTTATGAACACGCCCAGGTTGGCATCTGTGAAAAAGCTGGGGAACCATTCGCCGCGTTCATGCTGAAAAAATTTTCTGAAATTTTCTTTTGGTGTCATATAAAAACCTCCCATCTAATCGTAGTTACTTTTATTATACACCAGAATTTTATAAAAACAATGATTTATTCAAAATTTGGCGTTCCAAATTCGTATGTCTGGAATGTACGGGTTACTGTACACAGGCAACTGTACCGGGAGGCGTTTTCATGCTGAAAGCATGAAAATCCCGAGGCAGCCAGCGCGATATGGGGCAGAATGCCCCATATCTGTGCATCGCGAAGCGTGTTACTGGACACGGAGTGAACAGTAACATGTACGGTTTTGCAGCCCAGACGGGCATTCTTTTTTCTTGACTGCTGTGCATGAAAATGGTATCTTATTATAGGACAGCCCTGTAAAAAGGGCAAATATGAGGGAAGAAAGAAGGAATTTTTTAATCATATGGATGACGGGAGTAGTCCTTTATGGGCGGTAATGGTTTTTCTATTATTCATCATCATTAACGGGATTTTATATGGATTTGGCTCTGCCATACAGAAAGTAAGCGAAAGTGAAGTGGAGAAGCGGCAGCAGGAGGGTGATAAGAGGTCCCGTTGGCTGCTGGATGTAGTGAACAATCCGGTTATGGTTGTCAATACCATTCTCACTGTGGGCACACTTTTAAGCATACTGGCCGGGTATGTGGGGATCCGTGAGCTTGTTCCCTATATGTATACGGCACTGCATGGGATTTCCGCATTTTCCTACATACCGGACGCTGTTCTGCGCGGCATCTGCGTTGTGGTCGCGGTGCTTCTGGTATTGATCTTACTGGTGGCTGTAGGCGTAATTTCCGCCAAGAAGCTGTTTACCTGTAATCCGCACCAATGGGTTTACCGGACAGCAGGGCTGGTACGGCTGATCGTAAAGCTGTTTTATCCGATTACGTTTCTGATCATGAAACTGTCCAATGGGATGGTGCGCCTGCTGGGTGTGGATCCCCATCATAACGAAGAAGATGTGACGGAAGAAGAGATTATTTCAATGGTGGATGATGCCCATGAACAGGGTGTGATCGAAGAGAATGAAGCGGAAATGATTCAGAATATCATGGAGTTTTCCGACAAGGAAGCGCAGGATATCATGACTCACCGGAAAAATGTCAGCGCCATAGAGGTAAATACCCCTCTTGCTGAGGCCCTTTCCTATATGCTGAACGGAAGTAATTCCAGGTATCCGGTATACAGAGAAGATATGGATGATATTATCGGCATCCTGCATCTGAAAGATGCTATGAAACAGATGACCTTTGAGAATAAAGGAGATGTTCCTGTGGGCCAGATACCGGATCTGATCCGTGAAGCTTCCTATATTCCTGAGACCAGGAGCATCAACGATTTGTTCAAACGGATGCAGGCCAAGAAAATCCACATGGCTGTGGTAGTGGATGAATATGGACAGACTTCAGGCATTGTTACCATGGAGGACATACTGGAAGAGATTGTGGGCAATATTCTGGACGAATATGATGAAGATGACCATTTTATTGTGGAACAGCTTGATGACTCCTATCTGATGAAAGGTCTCACACCTCTGGAAGAGGTGGGGGAAGTGCTGGATATTGATTTTGAGGATGAGGATTATGAGACATTAAATGGATATCTGACCTCTTTGCTGGGCCATATCCCCAATATCCAGGAGGACAAGGAAGTCAGGACAAACGGATATTTATTTACCATCCTTGGGGTGGAAAATAATACAATACAAAAAGTAAGGGTAGAAAAACTGCTCAAAAAAGAAGGAGAAGAGAGATGTCAGGACATTCAAAATTCGCAAACATAAAACATAAAAAAGAGAAAAACGATGCTAAAAAAGGCAAAATCTTTACTGTGATCGGAAGAGAGATCGTGGTAGCCGTAAAAGAGGGCGGCCCGGACCCGGCCAACAACAGTAAACTGCGTGATGTGATCGCGAAGGCAAAAGCCAACAACATGCCAAACGACACCATTGACCGTGGAATCAAAAAAGCAGCGGGTGATGCCAATGCTGACAACTACGAATATATCACCTACGAAGGCTACGGCCCAAGCGGTGTGGCTGTCATTGTGGAGACCCTGACAGATAACAAGAACCGTACAGCCAGCAATGTGAGAAGTGCATTCACAAAAGGAAACGGCAATATCGGAACACCTGGCTGTGTATCTTTTATGTTCGATAAAAAAGGACAGATCATCATTGACAAGGAAGAGTGCGAGATGGACGCAGATGACCTGATGATGATCGCCCTGGATGCAGGCGCAGAGGATTTTTCTGAGGAGGAGGACAGCTTTGAGGTCCTCACCGCTCCGGATGATTTCAGCGCTGTACGTGAAGCCCTGGAAAAGGAAGGAATCCCTATGGCCGAGGCAGATGTTGCCATGATCCCCCAGACTTATGTGGAGCTTTCCGATGAGCAGGATGTGAAGAACCTGCAAAGAACACTGGATTTACTGGAAGATGACGACGACGTGCAGTATGTATGGCATAACTGGGACGAGTAAATAAAAGCCCCCCTTTGCGTTTTAACAGGCGCAGAGGGGGCTTTTTTGTTCATAATTATTGAAAACTTTGTACAGACTGGTTTTTATATTTAGCAATACTGTATCTGTTGGACATTATTTTACATAAATGGTATGATAAAAATATAGAAAGTGTTCGGTGATTTTATCGGAACAAAATATAGGACAGTCTATTCTAAATAGTAATTGGAACAGGAAATGTATATGGAGTTAAAACTGAAAAATATATGGATTAAGTTTGGCAGACTGATTTTCTTTATTCCGCCTGCAATGCTTCTTTATTTCTTAATACGTGAAGACATATGGAATCGGGAAGTCTGTTATTATGCCGCCATTGCTATTTACGGAAGTCTCAGTATTTTAAATTTGATACGGGTTCTTCTGTTTTATAAAAGAGAAAAAACAATTTGGGGAGATAAAGAATTATTATTGTGTACCTGCGTTTGCCTATCCTGTTTTGTGGATGCCATATTTTCGTATATAAGCTTTATAAATTCAAAAGCTTTATATGAGGAAACTTTGAGATTGATCCAGAAAAGATAGATTCCGCTTGATCATAAGAACGGAGGGATAAATGCCGGATGAGAAGAAATCAAAGGAGCTGGAAGACAGGCTTATGTATGAACCGGAAGAAATCCGGCGCATGGTAGATGAGTATAATAAACAAAAGCAAATAGAATATGTTGATCTTCATACGGAAAAAACACGAAAGATTATTTCTGCGTTTAATGTCTTTCAGAATATAGCGCTGATATCTTGGTGTATCAGTTTGGTAATAAGTGTAATAGAAGCTGCTATACACTATCCAATCACTGAACGCACAGCCCAATTAGGCAGAGAAACGTATCCTCTCACCCCGCTAGTGCTGCCTATTTTGGTTATAATGGGGGAATATATTGGGGGCTTGAGTAAAACAGGAGGCACAGTTTTCACTACATTGGGCGGCGCACTTGCGCTTTGGCTGACAGATGTATATATATCGGAATTTGGTAAAATGCTGTTTTCACCATGGCTCACTATATTTTATATTATATTGGCGTATTTGTGCTGCATTTCCATGAATTTTCATCCTGTTATTAATCGCTATCTAAAGCGATTTCCTTCCAGATCATGGTTTGATCCATCCCGTGATAAGAAAAAAAAGAAGAAATAATCTTACAATACCCTGCAAAACCGACAGAATAAAATGCAGCGTATGTCTCTGATCTGGGTCATGCATAATAATCACCAAACTACGCATCCTACCTCCAGGAATAAATTCTTGGAGGTAGTTTTATGTCTGAAGAAAAGAAAAAAGAACTGGAAAAAACAGAAAAACAAAATGAGCAGATAGAAGATATGGGGCAGTTAGATTTATCCGACAATGAAAAACAATATCATATCCACCTTTTGTCCATTATTGGCGAGGTGGAAGGCCATGAATCCCTGCCAAACAACAGCAAGACCACCAAATACGAGCATGTTCTTCCAAAGCTTGCCGTGATCGAGGACAGCAAAGATGTGGACGGCCTTCTCATCCTCCTCAACACTGTGGGCGGAGATGTGGAGGCAGGACTTGCGATCGCGGAGATGATCGCATCTCTGAGCAAGCCAACCGTTTCCCTGGTACTTGGCGGCGGCCATTCCATCGGTGTACCTATGGCAGTCTCCGCTGATTATTCTTTTATTGTGCCCTCTGCAACCATGGTGATACATCCGGTTCGGAGCAACGGTATGTTCATCGGTGTGATGCAGTCCTATAAAAATATAGAAAAAATACAGGACCGCATCACAGGTTTTGTCTCCTCCCATTCCAAGATGTCGCAGGAGCGTATCGAGGAACTGATGCTGGATCCTACCCAGCTTGTAAAGGACGTGGGCACAATGCTGGAGGGTGAAGAAGCAGTGAAGGAAGGACTGATCGATGAGGTTGGCGGCATTTCCCAGTCTCTGGAAAAACTGTATGAACTCATTGAAAAAAACAGAAAAAATGAGGGATGATCGAAATTTCTTAAATTTTGTAAAGACTTTTAAGTTGTGTGAAATGCAATTTTATGATAGAATAAACATTTGATAAAGTTTATCACTCCATCTGTGCGATCTACACAAAAAACAGATGGAGAAAATACATATGAAGAGGTTGACCACATGTCATTACTACAGGCACTTCTGCTTGGGCTGGTGCAGGGAATCACAGAGTTCCTTCCGGTGAGCAGTTCCGGGCATCTGGCTATTATGCAGAATCTTTTAAACATCAACACGGACACAGGCGTGTTGTTCGATGTGATTTTACATTTGGGAACGCTGACAGCTATTTTTATTGCGTTCTGGAAGGACATTAAGAAACTGGTTCTGGATGGATGTGGGATGATTTATGATATTGTTCAGAATTTTAAAATATGGTCACACAACCGAAGAGAACACGATGCGAAGCGTTATAAAAAAATCGTGTCCACC
Organism: Blautia hominis; assembly: GCA_002270465.1. Taxonomy (GTDB): domain Bacteria; phylum Bacillota; class Clostridia; order Lachnospirales; family Lachnospiraceae; genus Blautia; species Blautia hominis. Next base: position 967,630 of record NQOF01000002.1, on the reverse strand, counting down.
AACTACCGAAAATTCATCCTGCTTATTATTGTTTCTACCATTCCTACCGCAGTTGTGGGACTGCTTCTAAAGAACGTGGTGGTGACAGCCGGCAATAATCTGCTGGCACCCGGGGTTGGACTCTTTATCACCGGAATCTTGCTTCTGGTGGTGGATTTCTTCCCGGCAGGAAATAAAATACCAAGAGATGTATCCTTCGGGATCGCACTGGCGATCGGCTTTTTTCAGGGAATTGCAGTATTTCCCGGAATCTCACGATCCGGTATGACCATAGCAGCCTGTCTGCTCTGCGGTCTCAACAGAAAATTTGCAGTAAAATATTCATTTATCATGTCCATTCCGGCTGTATTGGGGGCAGCTATCCTGGAATTAAAGGACATACCCGGCTCGGGAGCCACACTTCCCATGTTCGGGGAATATCTGGCAGCAGCAGTTTTAGCAGGAGCGGCGGGGTACTTCTGCATCAAGACAATGCTGCGGTTTGTGCAGCGCAAAAAATTCCGGTATTTCAGTATTTATTGTTTTATCATCGGAATAGCCGCTGTAACGTGTAATTTTGTCCTGTAGGCACAGGCCGCAGGAACTTTAAGGGGAGTCAAGAAAAAATGGCAGCGACGAAAAAAAACAACACAAGAAAAAAGACGGGCACCCGCTCTGGAAGCAGAAATAAGAAAAAACAGGACGAGGGGATCGGCCTGTATACGGAGATTATTTTATGGATCACACTGGCAGGTTCTATCCTGCTTTTGCTTAGTAATTTCGGCATGGGAGGCCTGGTAGGAAAGACGGTCAGCGGCGTGTTTTTCGGGCTGTTTGGCCTGGTGGCTTACATATTTCCTATCTTTTTATTTTTGGCTGTATCCTTTGTCATATCGAATAACCAAAATCCGAAAGCTTACCGGAAAATGGCAGGCTTTCTTTTGCTGTTCATTTCTGCCTGCGCATTGATGCAGCTTTTAACGGACGGTTACTTCAGCGGAACTTCCATTATGGACTACTATAAAACTTCCTCCACATACCAGACCGGCGGAGGTATGTTGGGTGGCCTTCTCTGCAATATCTGCGGAAAAGCCTTCGGTACTGTGGGAACGTATGTGATCGATATCATTGCAATGATCATTGCTTTGATCCTGATCACCCAGAAATCTATGTTTGCACTTCTCAAAAAAGGCAGCACCCGTGTATATGGAAGTGCAAAAGCAGGCCGTGCACGAAGAAAACAGTATGTATCAGAGAAAAAAGACAAGCCGGTCACAGGAAGAAGAGCAAAACACGGGGAAAAAACACAAGAATCAGAACCTTTAAAATTGAAAACAAGAAGAAACAAGAACGAAGACAATACTGGAGCCGATCCGGCTGCTGAAAATATAGATAATATCCGGAAAGAGGCCGCTGCCGCAGAGGCGTTTGCGGCGGAACCTGTGGAGGAGATCCCGGAAGAGGATATCCTGTTAAAACCTGAGAATGCTTTCCCGATCCATCGTTCCGACGCAGCGCCGGCGGAGGTGGAAGAAATTGTGGAGGAGATTCCTGCAGAACCGGTGCGGGAGGAAAAACCACAGAAAGCAGCATCTGCGAAAAAAACGCGTTCCTCCAAAGATGAGATTGCGGACGGAATTGAAAATATTAAGGATGAGATTGCAGACAAAGAGCAGGAGATAAAAAAGGAATATGAGATACCGCCTGTCTCACTGTTGAAAAAGGGAAGCGGGGTAAAAGGCGATTCTGATTCCCATCTGCGCAGTACAGCTAAAAAGCTGCAGGAAACGTTACACAACTTCGGCGTCAATGTGACGGTGACCAATGTAAGCTGCGGTCCGTCGGTCACGCGGTATGAACTGCAGCCGGAGCAGGGGGTTAAGGTCAGCAAGATTGTCAGCCTGACAGATGATATCAAATTGAATCTGGCGGCAACGGATATTCGTATTGAGGCACCCATTCCCGGTAAGGCAGCTGTTGGAATAGAGGTCCCCAATGCCACAAACAGTGCAGTTATGCTTCGTGAACTGATACAGTCCGAGGCTTTTTCCACATGCAGATCAAAACTGGCTTTCGCGGCAGGAAAAGATATCGCCGGACAGCCGGTCATAGCGGATATTGCCAGGATGCCCCATCTGCTCATAGCAGGTGCCACGGGTTCCGGTAAATCCGTATGTATCAACACCTTAATTATGAGTATCCTTTACAAAGCCTCCCCGGAAGAGGTACGGCTTATCATGATAGACCCCAAAGTTGTGGAGCTGAGTGTTTATAACGGCATCCCCCATCTGCTGATCCCCGTGGTCACAGACCCGAAGAAAGCAGCCGGCGCCCTGAATTGGGCGGTTGCGGAGATGACAGACCGTTATAACAAATTTGCAGAGTACAATGTCAGGGACTTAAAAGGATACAATGCAAAGGTTGACAAGATCAAAGATATTGAAGAGGAAGGGAAGCCGGAAAAGATGCCACAGATCGTTATTATCGTGGACGAGCTGGCAGACCTTATGATGGTAGCTCCCGGTGAGGTGGAAGATGCGATCTGCCGCCTGGCACAGCTTGCCAGGGCAGCGGGGATCCATCTGATCATCGCAACGCAGCGGCCTTCCGTCAATGTCATTACCGGCCTGATCAAGGCAAACATGCCTTCCAGGATTGCCTTCTCCGTATCTTCCGGTGTGGATTCCCGGACGATCATTGATATGAATGGTGCGGAAAAGCTTCTGGGCAAAGGCGACATGTTGTTTTATCCCCAGGGTTACCAAAAGCCGGCCCGTGTACAGGGGGCTTTTGTCAGTGATCAGGAAGTGGGGGCTGTGGTTAAATTTTTATCAGAGCAGAACCCTGCCCATGTCTACAGCCAGGAGATCCAGGACAAGATAGAGGCGGCCAAAGATGCTTCCGGCAATCAGGCGGGAGCAGCATCCGGCGGCAATGACCGGGATGCCTATTTTACAGATGCAGGCAAGTTCATCATTGAGAAAGAAAAGGCCTCTATCGGTATGCTGCAGCGTGTCTTTAAGATTGGCTTTAACCGGGCGGCCAGAATCATGGACCAGCTCTGTGAGGCCGGCGTTGTGGGTGAGGAGGAAGGTACCAAACCCAGAAAAGTTCTTATGTCCATGGAAGAATTTGAACAGTATATAGAAGAATGTCTGTAACTTGTGAAGGGACAGTACAGGTAAAAGAATATTTGTAAAATGTTGATATAGATGAGAAATGAGGTATTTACATGAAATGTGCGAACTGCGGTACAGAATTTGAGGATGGCATATTGTTCTGCCCCGTATGCGGCAAAGAAGTTCAATGGGTGCCGGAATATAATACGCTGGAGACGATCATCCAGCAGCGTGAGATACAGGAAAAAGAAAAGAAGAAAAAGGAAGAGCATGCGCTTCGGGAAAAAAAGCGGCAGGAACAGGAGATGAAACGGCGAAAGAAAAAACGTATGGCTGTGGGCTTTACAGCCGTCGGTGTTTGCGTGCTGGCAGTGGGCGCAGGTGTCCTCTTTTACCAGAAACAATACAATTCTTTTGATTTCCAGATGGCCCAGGCAGAGTCCGAGTTCAGCAACAAAGATTATGACACTGCCCTGAAATACCTGGAGCGTGCGCTGAACCTGCAGCCAGACAGTACAGAAGCCAATATTCTGCAGGCTAAGATATATCTGAAAAACCAGGAGGAGGAGAAGGCTCTGGCAATCCTCATCTCTACGGTCGCCAATGCGCCCGACAGTGTCAGCGCCTACGGGGAGCTTCTGCGCCTGTATGAAAAACAGGGCGAAGTCAAGAAGATAAAAGAGCTTATGGACGACTGTGAGAGCACGGAGGTTAAGGAGCGCTATTCCGCCTATATCAGCACACTTCCCGTCATATCACTGGACGGCGGCACTTATGACAGCAAAGAGGAAGTGGATTTCAGTGCCATTGAGGATGGGACCAAGGTGTATTACACGCTGGACGGAAAGGAACCGGATACTACAAGTACATTATATGATTCTGCCAGCGGAATCCTGTTGGAGGAGGAAGGGGAGTATACCTTGAAATATGTGGCATATAATGCCAAGGGGATTCCAAGTGACATTGGACTTATGACCTATACCATAGAGTTCAAGGCACCGGATGCGCCAAGGATAACACCTGCCTCCGGACAGTATGAGGATTCCATGACGATCAAGGTATATGTGCCAAAGGGCTGTACTGCATATTATGAATTTAACGGGACGCCAACTACGGACAGCACAGAATATACAGGACCGGTTTCCATGCCGGTTGGAGAAAATATCTTCTCCGCTATTTTAGTGGATGAAAATGGAAAGATAAGTAGTCCGGCCAGTGCAACTTATGTCATTTATCAATGATTTATAAAGTAAATTGGAAATTTTTCTAAAATTCGGATTGAATTTTTGTTCATTTTGCTCTATACTAAAAAGAGCGACTATAGCAATAGAATTACCATATTTGGAGTTGTGAGGAGGACATTATGTACAAGATTCTGAAAGCAGAAAAGCTTAATGAGATAGTTTATCTCATGGTTGTTGACGCACCAAGGGTTGCAAAACACTGTGAGCCCGGACAGTTCGTCATCGTGAAAAAGGACGATGCAGGGGAGAGAATTCCGCTTACTATCTGTGATTATGACAGAGAGGCAGGAACTGTTACGATCGTATTCCAGCCGATAGGTGCTTCCACGGAAAAATTCGCTAAAATGCAGACAGGAGATTTCTTTGAAGATTTCGTAGGTCCGTTAGGATGTCCATCTGAATTTGTAAATGAAGATCTGGAAGAGTTAAAGAAAGAAAGACTTTTATTTGTAGCCGGCGGCGTAGGAACCGCACCGGTATATCCGCAGGTAAAATGGCTGCACGAGCACGGCATTGAGGCTGATGTCATTGTGGGTGCTAAGACAAAAGACCTGATCATCCTGGAAAAAGAAATGGAAGAAGTAGCAGGTAATTTATACATCACCACAGATGATGGTACATATGGACGTCACGGAATGGTAACAAAAGTGATCGAGGATCTGACTGCTGAAGGCAAGTCTTATACAAAATGTATTGCCATCGGACCAATGATCATGATGAAGTTCTGCTGCCTGACAACTAAAAAACTGAACCTGCCCACTATTGTTTCCATGAACCCGATCATGGTTGACGGAACCGGTATGTGCGGAGCCTGCCGTGTTATCGTCGGCGGCGAAGTGAAATTCGCCTGCGTGGACGGTCCTGAATTTGACGGTCATCTGATTGATTGGGATCTGGCAATGAAGAGACAGCAGATGTACAAGACAGAAGAAGGAAGAGCATTATTAAAACTTCGTGAGGGGGACACCCATCACGGCGGATGCGGAAACTGCGGAGGTGACGAATAATGGGTGATGTATTAAAGAAAGTTCCTGTAAGAGAGCAGGACCCAAAAGTGAGAGCAACAAACTTTGAAGAAGTTTGCTATGGATATAACAAAGAAGAGGCAATGGAAGAAGCAGCCCGCTGCCTGACCTGTAAAAATGCCAAATGTATCAAAGGATGTCCCGTAAATATTGATATTCCGGGATTCATCAAAGAAGTGAAAGAAGGTAACTTTGAAGAAGCGTTCAAAGTGATCGGACAGTCCAGTGCCCTTCCGGCAGTCTGCGGACGTGTCTGCCCTCAGGAAACACAGTGTGAAGGCCTGTGTATCCGCGGTATCAAAGGCGAGCCGGTTTCCATTGGTAAACTGGAACGTTTTGTTGCTGACTGGGCAAAAGAAAACGGAATCAAACCGGAACCTCCCAAGGAGAAAAACGGACATAAAGTGGCAGTGATCGGTGCCGGACCTGCAGGCCTTACTTGTGCAGGCGATCTGGCAAAGATGGGTTATGATGTGACTATCTTTGAAGCCCTTCATCAGCCGGGCGGTGTTTTGGTATACGGTATTCCCGAGTTCCGTCTTCCGAAAGACAAAGTCGTAAAAATGGAAGTTGAAAATGTAAAAGCCTTAGGCGTTAAGGTTGAGACAAACGTTATCATCGGAAAATCCACCACGATTGATGAACTTATGGAAAATGAAGGCTTTGAAGCGGTATTCATCGGTTCCGGCGCAGGACTTCCTATGTTCATGGGAATTCCGGGTGAGATCAGCAACGGTGTGTTCTCTGCCAATGAATATCTGACAAGAAGCAACCTGATGAAAGCGTTCCGCGATGACCATGATACCCCCATTAAAATGGGCAAAAAAGTGGCTGTTGTAGGCGGTGGAAATGTTGCAATGGATGCAGCAAGAACAGCACTTCGTCTGGGCGCTGAAGTACATATTGTATATAGAAGAAGTGAAGCAGAGCTTCCTGCAAGAGCAGAAGAAGTACATCATGCAAAAGAAGAAGGCATCATTTTTGACCTTCTGTGTAATCCGACAGAGATCCTGGCAGATGAAAACGGCTGGGTAAAAGGTATGAAGTGCGTCCGCATGGAACTGGGTGAGCCTGATGCATCCGGAAGAAGACGCCCGGTAGAGATTCCGGATTCCGAGTTCGAGATGGAACTGGATACTGTTATCATGTCTCTGGGAACTTCCCCGAACCCGCTGATCTCCACCACCACCATCGGTCTTGATACAAACAAGAGAAAATGTATCATCGCTGATGAAGAAAACGGCAAGACGACCAAAGACGGTGTTTACGCCGGCGGTGACGCTGTAACAGGCGCTGCTACGGTTATCCTGGCTATGGGTGCAGGTAAAGCAGCAGCACAGGGAATTGATGAATTTATCAAAGGAAAAAATAATTAATTAAGCATATAGGGAGCCGTCACCGGACGTGGCGGCTCTTTTTGCAACTATATGGAAGCGATTTTGTAAAACACGAGGGAGATCATGATCGAGGCAATAAGAGAAGAACTGCGGCAGTCTGCTGATGCGAAATACAAAAATTTTCAAGAGTCCCTGGTTCCGGGCCTGACTACAATGATGGGGGTCCGAATGCCAAAGCTCCGGGAAATGGCAAAGAAGATTGCAAAAGAAGATATTACGGAATTTTTGGAAAAAGCGGATGATACCTGTTATGAGGAGCTGATGCTGAAAGGTATTGTAATTGGATATGCGAAAATGGATCGGGAAAAACAGACCCAGGCATTGAAGGATTTTGTTCCTAAAATCAATAACTGGGCAATTTGTGACTGCAGCTGTGTCACTTACAAGTTTATGAGAAAGGATACTTCCTACTGGTTTGCATTTCTGGAACGGTTTCTGGACTCGAAACATGAATATGAAATCCGTTTTGCCCTGGTGTCCATGCTGAACCATTTTGTGACAGAAGAGTACATAGACCGTCTCCTGGATAGATTGAACCATATAAACAGCGATGCCTATTATGTGCAGATGGCAGCTGCCTGGGCCGTGTCTGTGTGTTATATCAAGTTCCCGGAAAAAACGACACTGTTTCTGCAGACGGATACTATGGATACTTTTACACACAATAAATCCATCCAGAAGATCAGAGAGTCCTACCGGGTCTCTAAAGAGGAGAAAGACAAACTTTTGAAATGGAAGCGGGAGGAATCCGGCAAATGAAAATCACTGTGCTGACGGTTGGAAAAATCAAAGAGAAATTTTATCGAGACGCTATTGCGGAATATACAAAACGTTTGAGCAAATATTGTAAGCTTGAAATCCTGGAAGTGGCAGATGAGAAGACCCCGGATGCCGCCAGTGAAACACTGGAGGAGAATATCCGCCAAAAAGAGGGGGAGCGCATCCTGAAATGCATCCGGGAGGATTCCTATGTGATCACATTGGAGATCAATGGAAAGATGCTGGATTCTGTTGAACTCTCCAAAAAAATAGAGAGTCTGGGTATCCAGGGAAAAAGCCACATCACGTTCGTCATCGGCGGCTCCATTGGACTTTGTAAAGAGGTGCAGAAACGTTCTGATTTTGCCCTTAGTTTTTCCAAAATGACTTTTCCGCACCAGCTTATGCGGGTGGTACTGCTGGAACAGATTTACAGGAGTTGCCGGATCATCAATGGGCATTCATATCACAAATGACAGACCTATTTCTGCTGGATGCAGCGGTACATTTAGTATTTTTTACAAAGACTTTCAAAGATTTCAATATGCAGTTCTTCATCTAAAATAATGCGTTTCAGGCATTTTACTATATGGACATCTTTAATATGTTCACATTGCATGGTGTATTTTTGTACGGCTTTCTTTTCGCCTTCCAGTGCATTTATAAGCAGCGGCTTTAACTCCGTGGGATAGCGATTGCAGCAGGGTGACCAATACTGCATTTTGTTCCCTCTGTGCGTCCAAAGCCTTGGATTTTCTCCGTTTAGTCTGGCAAGCTGTCCGAATATTTCCAAATGATGCATTTCCACAATACTGATCTTATGGAAAACATAAGACAGATATTTGTCAAGATCCAACAGAAGATTGTTGTAAAGATAGAGGCTTACCGCAGACATTTCCGAATTGGCGCCCCCTATATTATCCAGCATCATACGTCCATATGTACAATTTCTCTCAGTTATACATACGGGTGGGTATGGCTTTTGAGAGGCAAAGATCTCTTCGCTTTCGGCTGTGTCTTTTTCATTATTGTTACATTCATTTTTACTGCTGCCGCAATTATTCATATATGGCTGCTCCTTTAAAAGGAAGTTTGATAGAACAATCTATGAAAGGAGATGGCAGAATATGATAGAAATCCGAGGGCCTGTTGGGTATGACTCACAGAACAGTAAACTTAGTTGTCCGGGCGATCGAGAAACTTAAAAATAGAATTGCGTGGAACACATAAGAAAGGATGAGCGAAAGAGCATGGAATTATTGATTGAACGTGGTACTTACAGTGATTTAGATGAAATAGAGCACTTATATAATGAGGTTAATGAAGCTTTGGAAATGGGCATTAATTATCCCGGATGGAAAAAGGGCGTGTACCCAATACGGGAAGATGCCATAGTGGGAATTGATAATAACGCTCTATTTATTGCCAAAATAGACAATAAAATTGTAGGTTCTATAATATTAAGCCATACGCCGGAGAAAGGCTATGACAGCGCTCAATGGCAATTTGATGGAGATTATAGCCTTGTATATGTGATACATACGTTTGTAGTGCATCCGAATTATACAAAGTCAGGAATCGGCACCCGATTGATGGATTTTGCCGAATGCCTTGGGATGCAGAATCATATGAAAGCGATCCGCTTAGATGTCTATGAAAACAATATACCTGCAATTAAATTATACGAACAATGCGGGTATCAATATATAGCAACGGTTGATCTAGGTCTTGGAAAGTACGGACTGGATTGGTTCAGATTATATGAGAAGGTTTTGCAGCGTATTTGAAAGTTTTATAAACGGCTGAAATACAACTATGGGGATGATGTTATGATCTGGATGTATAGGAGAAGTGTATATGGAAATGGAATTTAAACAGCTTTCGGTTCAAAACGGGATTGCAGAATATCAGATGCTTCAGGATATAGGCAGTCATGAAAATGGTTTTCCAAATGAAGTATATGGTATCTCATTTAATGACTATAAGAAATGGCTGATCGAGCAGGACGATTACTCCAAGTCACAAAATCTGCCTGAGAACTTTATCCCACAAACTACATATTTTCTTTATGCGGATGGACAGCCGGTAGGGATAGCCAGAATACGCCATCATTCAAGTGTATTTTTAGAAAAACAAGGTGTCGGAAATTTTGGGTATGGGATAGCAAAACAACACCGTGGGAAAGGGTATGGCAATATTTTGTTTGGCAAAATCATTGAGATATGTAAATCCCTTGGCTACACGGAGGTGAAGTCTTTTGTGCATGTGGATAACATGGCCTCCAATAAAATATTTAAAAATAATGGAGCTGTGTTAGCAGGGGTATTGAATAATACTAAAAATATCTATGTAACTAGAACAGATTTATAAGGAAAATGGTTGAAATGAAAAGTTTAAAAGTAGCATTACTACAGTTATTGCCGGAGAACACTCTGGAAGGAAACATGAAAAAGGGCATGGATTCCTGCAGGAAAGCTAAAGCTATGGGAGCGGATATTGCTTTGTTCCCGGAAATGTGGAGCAGCGGCTACCATATTCCGGAAGATACAGAGGAGTTAAGGGCGGCGGCCGTGTCTTCTGACAGTGAATTTGTCCGTACCTTCGGTGAACTTGCCAAAGAGCTGCACATGGCTGTGGGTATCACATTTCTTGAAACGTTTGAGCCACTGCCCCGCAACACGATCTGCCTGTTTGACCGTTTTGGCAGCTGCGTCTTAAAGTATGCCAAGGTACATACCTGCGATTTTGGGGATGAGTGCAGGCTGACGGCAGGAGATGATTTTTATACTGCGGATTTGGATACGGAGCAGGGCAGGGTTAAGGTTGGAGCCATGATCTGTTATGACAGGGAGTTCCCGGAAAGCGCCAGGATTCTCATGCTGAAAGGAGCTGAAATTATTCTGGTTCCCAATGCTTGTCCCATGGAAATCAACCGCATTTCCCAGCTTCGGGCAAGAGCTTACGAAAATATGACGGGAATAGCCACCGTCAATTATCCTTATGGAAAACCTGACTGCAACGGGCATTCAACGGCTTTCGACGGCATTGCGTACAGGGAGGGGCAGCCCGGTTCAAGAGATACACTGATTTTGGAAGCAGGGGAACGGGAAGGGATTTATCTGGCTGATTTCCCGATAGAGGAAATCCGTGCCTACAGGAAACATGAAGTCCACGGCAATGCATTCCGCCATCCCCGAAAATATGGTCTGCTTATTTCTGAACTTATAGAGGAACCCTTCATCAGGGAATGTTACAGGAAATAGCCTTACAATATAAAAAACGGAGAATGATAATGTTTAAAGTGATCTTATGGGATGTAGACGGAACACTGCTTGATTTTGACAGATCAGAAAAGTATGCATTGCGGAAGTGTTTTGCGAAATTTAATCTGAATGACTGCACAGATGCCATGATCTCCAGATATGCGGAAATAAACAAAAGTTATTGGAAACGTCTGGAGACCGGAGAAATTACAAAAGAACAGGTATTACTCGACCGGTTCACAGAGTTTTTTCAAAAAGAACAGATTTGCTTTGAGGATGCCAAAGGGTTTAACGCGGAGTATCAAATGCGTTTGGGTGACCAGGTGTTTTTTAACGATAACAGCAAGTGTCTGCTGGAGAGACTGAAAGGAAGCGTTAAGCAATATGCGGTTACAAATGGTACCTATGTGGCTCAGAAACGAAAACTTGAAAAGTCGGGTTTAGATGTTATTTTTGACGATGTTTTTATTTCCGACCAAATAGGCTTTGAAAAGCCGGATATCAGATTTTTTGATCATGTATGGAAACAGATAGGTCCTCATGAGAAGAAGGACGTCCTTATCGTGGGAGATTCCCTGACCAGTGATATGCAGGGGGGAAACAATGCGCAGATCCGCTGCTGCTGGTATAATCCCAAGGACAAAGAAAACAATACAAATGTGAAGATTGATTATCTGATACATGATTTGAATGAAATTGAATTTCTGTGAAATGTTTGGCCAAAAGGCTGTCATACAGGTAAAAGCATGGTCACTTATGCGGCCATGCTTTTTATGTGCAGCTTTGTTTATCCATATCATATCAGAAGGTCCGTACATTTACGGTATGGACTATAAGAACTCCCATTTAAATCTTCTGCAGCAAAGCAAATCCCAGCATAAGGGGTAATCCTGTATGGGTTTTGCCCTGTAAAGGGACTGAATATATTTCTACCATACGGCGTTTACAAGGTCAGGTCATTATTTCAACCCCCAATAATCTTATCTGGCGGAAGGCTGCATATGCTTCCGCAAGAGCATGAAGACACGGTCTGTCAGGAATGGATTTCCACAGAGTTATGGTGATTTCTATGCCGTTCTTTTTCTTTTTGGCGTTCCAGATCCCGATGATCTCTCCGCGGTACAAAACAGCACCGGGATTGGTTACCAACTTCCAGATTTGTTTATGCAGTGTTTTGTCAGGCTGAAGGACCTCCCTGTCGCGCTGATCAAGAAAAGGATCGTGTCCGCCGAGAAGAAGCAGTTCTCTTTCCGGGGAATCCGGTTGAAGTAAACGTTCCTTGTCGGATGAAAGAATATAGGCCTTTTTACCAAGAGCGGAAACAGGTTCCATCTCCTCGGAAACCGTATTCCACATACGGCGCCCCTGTTTTCCGGAGCACCCAAGCCAGCTCACAAAATGATTGACGTTTGCCGGTCCATAACAGTGAAGGTATTTCCGTACCAACTCTTTACAGGCGTCTTTTTCCGGTATGAGAGACCTGCCTGTCCAATTTTTATAGGATGTAAACATCGGGCTGGTTCCCTGGCGCTCTCCGAAAACGACCAATCCTTTCCAGGCACACGGCCGAAGCAAAAAGGAAACAACAGCGCCTCCCACAGTCTGCTTATCCGGACTCCCATACATGGAAGGATGTGACCACAAAACACGCTTATTTTCAGGAATGAGCGGCAGCATCCAATCTGCCAATGTCTGATCTAAAGAGGTTTTGCTCATGATCGTACAGTCATCAAGCTGTGGAATCACCTGCTGTAATATACGGAACAGATCATTAAAATCCATCTGCAGAAAGTCAAGCGCCAGTGAAATTCCGGAAGTATAAATCCAGGGTTCTTCCTCCTCCGCTATAAGGGCGGATAGAAAGATATGGCTCTGTGAAATAGGAAATACAACAGGGATACCCCGTAGACTCCAGGCCTGCAGAAGCGATTTCTCTGTATACAGCAAATCGTCCATTTCTGATAAACTGCAGCCGGGTACGCGATTGTAAAGGGCCGTTTCCCAGGCACCGGGCGGTGTATTCTGCATTCCACATGCGCCCACCAGCTTTTCTATATCCGTTTTAGCGAATATCCTGTCCAGATGATGGGTATACAGCCTGAAATTCCGTATTTGTTCTAAGCTTAATTCTATCATGTAGTAGATCCCTTCTGAAATGCTTCATATAATCAAAAAAATGTTTCTTTCCGTTTCAAATTTATTATACTAAAAAAGAAGAGGTTTTGATAGATACTATATTTTTTTAACGTAATAGTAAGCGTAATACATAATAAACCAGTGCACAGGTTTGTTACATTTGGAGGTCGAAAATAAAGGTAACATTGGGAAAACGATTGCTGATACCCCCTTTCAGGTATCATAACATTCATTTCAGAGCCGGTATGGATCAGCCCCTTGTCTACTTGACAAGGGGCGATCATATCAAGCCGGCTCTAAAATATTTCGGAAGAGATACAAGTGCTTTTTCTGCAGACAATAAATGATCCAGTAAGCACTGCCTGAGTCCTCCTTTTCCTCCTTGATATCCACAGTATACACTTCTCCCTCAATCCTCACCAGCAAAGGATCCCCTGTGATCGGGCCGGAATAATATAGATCATGTTTGCGGCAAAATTCTTTGATCAGGGAATAAATCTCTTCTTTATTCTGGGGGTACTCATTTCTAAATAAGATATATGCGTCCTTCATATAAAATCTCCTTCTTGTATTTTCTAAAGTGTCCAATGGTTCTAAGCCTGCACGGTTACAAGATCACACATTATATTTGAGAACCGAATCGGTGTTACCCGGCATCGGAGTGTGAGTGTTTGGATACTTTCGTCAGACTGTATTTTTCCAGCACAGTATACAACTTTTCTGCCATGGTATTGTCCATATTGCAGAGGGGCAGTCTGCAGGGACCCACATCATAACCCATGGCGCGCATTGCCAGTTTTACAGGAATAGGATTTACATCTAAAAACAGTGCTTCGATAAGCTCCAGATATTTTAGCTGTAAATGCGCACTCTCCTCATGGTTCCCCTCAAAATAAGAGGCACAGATAGCGTGGGTTTCATTTGGTATAAGATTGGAGAGAACAGAGATCACACCTTTTCCGCCAAGAGCCAGGGATGAGGTGATCTGGTCATCATTCCCGGAATAGATCGTTAAATCCTCTTTGCATAGGCTTGCAGTCCTTGCTATCTGGGAAAAATTGCCGCTTGCCTCTTTCACAGCCACGATATTTTCTGTTTCGCTAAGGCGTTTATACGTGGCCGGACAGATATTGACTCCTGTACGTGACGGTACATTATATAAAATAATGGGCAGATTGGTTGACTTGGCACATTCCGTAAAATGCAGAAACAACCCCTGCTGGGACGTTTTATTGTAATAGGGGGTCACATGGAGAAGGGCATCCGCCCCTGCTTTTTCACATTCCTTTGACAGATAGACTGCATGGGCGGTATTGTTGCTTCCGGCTCCGGCAATGACCGGAATACGTCCTTTGACATGTCTGACTGCGTGCCGAATAAGTTCTACATGCTCTTCATCTGTGAGCGTGGCACTTTCTCCTGTTGTGCCCGCAACTACAATTGCATCCGCGCCGCCTGCGATCTGCATATCCAGTAAATCCTCAAACACAGAATAATGAATAGAAAAGTCCTCTTTCATGGGTGTAACGATCGCTGTACCCACGCCTTTAAATATTTGCTTTTTCAATTTCATATCCTCCTGAACCTTTGTATTTAGATTATGGAAATTATAGCAGTTTGGTCATTAAATAGGAGTGAAGTTCCGGACAGGGGTATTAAGTTTCGATTAAAGAAGAAAAGAACAGCTAAAAGATAACGATTGTCATAATATTTAATATATTATATAATTAATTTGGAACTTTTTTATGTGCAGCGTGGTAAAGGTACAGACCTGCCGCGTTATAACAGGAGGATATCATATGGCAAAATACGAAAAAGTAGTCCACGGAGATTTTGATGATATTATAAATAAACTGCACGATGCTGTAATGAAGGGAAGTATGTCCGCATCATACGAGGACGGCAGTAATTTCAGCAATGGAGATTTTCAGTGTGCCGTGAGGATCTATGAGCGTTACAGCGCGATGGGCAGTAACAGAGTCAGTTTGTCCATCACTTTAGTTGGAGGCAGAGGTGAATATTACTTGTCCGCGATCACATCCGGCGGGAGTCAGGGGATAGTCTTTAAGCTGAACACATATGGGGAAGAATCTTTTCTGGAGACCATTCGGGATGTGATGGACAGTTTGTAGATCAATACAGAATTTGCGCGGCGTTTCAAAGTCAAGCTGCTTTGCTGGCCGCTGCAAATAAGAAAGACAGGAGCATACAGCATGGATTTAAAAAAGAATATTTTTGACAATATCAAAGAGTGTGAAATAAAGATCGGTTACCGGGAAGAGGACATGAATCTGTATTATCCAAAGGAATCTTTGCAGGAACTGCTCTTGACAGCAGAGGAAAACCTTTCACAGGCCATCGCGGCATTTTGTGAATCTGCAGGACAAGAGCTGGGCGGGCTGACCATAAAGGAAACAGAGGAAAAGGGCCGTTATTGTGTCCATGTTCCTTCTGAAGGGGTAAGATATGTTCATGAAAATGTAAATGACAGCCCATTTTTAAAGGCCTTTTTAGAGGAAATATTTAACCCCGGGAATACTGTGGACGATATTGTAAATATTTTCAAAAGATTTTCTCAGGATGTAGCAGTTGAAAAAATTCATGAACATGAATGGGGCATTTCCTTTCGGAACCCGGAAATTGATCCTTATGTTTATTACCTGGAACAAGATGAGTTTGGCCTGCAGTATCACCGTTTTACAAAAAAGGCCTATGATGCGCTGAAAGACAGTCATGGAACGGAATAAGAATAGATACGATCCCCCTGCTTTTCTATCGAAGCAGGGGGATTTCCCGTGTGAACCAAAATCCCTCCAGGCAGAATATACATTGCCGGCAAGGAGGTGATGATGAAATCAGCTCCTACTGATAAGGAAGATGAAATTTTTGTTTTGCTCTAATTTTAATGATATTTAAATATATTTTAATGATAATCATTAAATATATTGACGGTCAGTGCGGCGTATGGTATAAATGGATTATAAGAGGAACCAATAAGATCTCATGATGGAGGAGGGAACGATGCATGGGAGAAAATGATTTTTCAACAAACGTCAATAGGGGCAAAAAGAAGTTTTCAAAAAAGCTAAAATTTCTTTTGATGCTTGCTATTTTTTTAACAGGCATACTTGTTATGGTTGGATTCGCTGGTTTGTATGAAATGTTAGAGAAAGAGTTATGGAAAAGTGAGGACATAACCGGCACAGCGTATGAACTTATTACATATCTGATAAATTTCACGATTTTCATTTCCCTGATACGCATTTATGCCAGCAAACAATTTTTCATTCATTCACTGAGCAATTATTTTTTGATGATTGGATGGATCATTATTGGGACATCCTTTACCATCACACATTTTCCAACATACAGCTCAAACGGTTTTGTCATCATGCAGTTTGGAAGCTTTGTGTTGATTGACGGAAAGATGTTTGTCTTTGGTATCCTGTTCCTTGTCTTGGGCAGTCTGATCAAAGAAGGGACAGAAATGCAGAAAGAAATGGACGAAATCCTTTAGGAGCAAATAATATGGCGATTATATTAAGATTAGACCGGGTCATGGCTGACCGCAAAATTTCCCTGAATGAATTATCGGAAAAAGTCGGAATTTCAAATGTAAATCTGTCCAACCTGAAGACAGGCAAAGTGAAAGCTATTCGATTTTCCACTCTGGAAGCCATCTGTGATGTACTGGACTGTCAGCCGGGTGATATTATGGAATACCAAAGACCTCCCAAAACAGACAGTCCGGCAGACTGTGCTACAGATAATCACGCTGACATTCCAGACATTGGGCATCCTGGCTGCAGTGGAAGTTCAGAATAATGTCATCCACACGGGTGCACGTGGCTTTTTTATATGTTACAGTATGTATCGCATCACGGTGGTTCTTTGGACATTTTATGCTGCTGGCAGCCGTATAGGTATTTTCATTGTCATTCCCTTGTTTTTCCATAATATAATACACTCCTTACCGTTTGCAGAGAAGCTATCATAGACTCTTTTAAACTATTATATATAAAACAAGGCAGAAATGAAAGGATTGATTATTTTACGCTGCAAAAAACAGAAAAAAGAGAGGTAGAGAAATGAAATTTGTCATGTCATACAGCTGCGGCAAGGACAGTACCCTTGCGCTGCACAAGCTAATAAAAGGGGGACATGAGCCGGTGGGCCTGCTGGTCATGGTCAATCAGGACATGGACCGGTCCTGGTTTCACGGGGCAGACTATGAATTATTGGATAAATTTTCAGATGCATTGGAAATCCCCCTGATCCTCTGCCCGTCAAGCGGGGAGGCATATCATCTGGAATTTGAAAAAGGCCTCAAAAGAGCCATAGAACTGGGGGCAGAGATGGCGGGGTTTGGTGATATTGACATAGAAAACAACCGCAGATGGAGTGAAGACCGTTGTCACGCAGCAGGGATCAGGGCAGAATTTCCCCTGTGGCAGCAGGGACGTGAAAAGATAGTGCAGGAAATCCTTTCCAAAGACTATTGCTGTATCATTAAATCCATAAACAACCGGCTTCTGCCAAAAGAGATCCTGGGAAAACCCTTAGATGCAAAGATTGCGGAAAGAATGGCCTCCAGCGGTATTGACCTCTGCGGGGAAAACGGTGAATACCATACTATAGCAGTGGACGGACCGATTTTCAAACACAAACTGGATATACAGACCGGTGAAGTTCTGGATTTTGGGGACAGGTCTGTGATCGCTATAAGATAACGGAGACACCGCTCATCCTGAAAATTGCTAAATGTGTGCATTTATTGTTGACTAATTTACTCAGATATATTATACTGATATTGTTAAATGATTAACAATAGTACATAAAAGGAGATGCATACTATGAGCAGATTTACATTACCGAGAGACATTTATCATGGAAAAGGCTGCCTGGAAGAACTGAAAAATTTGAAGGGCAAAAAAGCATTTCTTGTAGTAGGCGGCGGAGCTATGAAACGCCAGGGCTTTTTGGAAAAAGCGGCTGGCTATCTGAGAGAAGCAGGTATGGAGGTACAGCTTTTTGAAGGCGTTGAGCCTGACCCGTCTGTAGAAACCGTTAGGAAAGGCGCCAGGGCCATGCAGGAATTTGAACCTGACTGGATCGTAGCCATGGGTGGAGGTTCCCCTATTGACGCGGCAAAGGCAATGTGGGCCTTTTACGAATATCCCGACACAACATTTGAAGCACTATGTATCCCGTTTAATTTTCCTGAACTCCGTCAGAAAGCAAAATTTGCAGCAATTCCGTCAACATCCGGCACTGCCACCGAAGTGACTGCATTTTCTGTGATCACGGACTATGAAAGCGGTGTAAAATATCCGCTGGCGGATTTCAATATCACCCCGGATGTGGCAATTGTAGACCCGGATCTGGTTAAAGCACTTCCCGTAAAGCAGGTGGCCTACACAGGAATGGACGCCTTGACCCACGCAATAGAAGCATATGTGTCCACACTGCACAGTCCGTTTACAGACCCCCTTGCGCTTCAGGCTATTGAGATGGTTCTAGATCATCTGCCCGCATCCTATAACTGTAACATGGAAGCAAGAGAGCAGATGCATTATGCCCAGTGTCTGGCAGGAATGGCATTTTCCAATGCGCTGTTGGGAATTGTCCACTCCATGGCTCATAAGACAGGAGCTGCGTTTTCCACAGGACATATCACACATGGCTGTGCCAACGCAATGTATCTTCCATATGTGATTAAATACAATGCCAAAGATGCAGCCGCGGCAAAACGTTACGCGGAGATTGCCCGCAGAATGGGCCTGGCAGGTGCTTCCGAGAGATCACTAATCAACAGCCTCTGCAACAGAATTGATGAACTGAACAAACAGTTCTGTATTCCGAGGACATTAAAAGAATTCGGCATCATCGAGGCGGAATTTAAAGAGAAGATCAAGAAAATCGCAGAATTGGCAGTAGGTGATGCCTGCACCGGCTCCAATCCCCGTGGGATTGACCCGGAAACTATGGAAAGATTATTCAACTGTATTTACTACGGAACAGAAGTGGACTTCTGATCTATATCCATACAAACCGGAGGCGGGGATGTGTATTCCCCGCCTCTCTGTATGTCCACATTCGCGCAGATCGTGACCGGATAACAGCAAAGTATTTTTACAAAAACCGTTGACATTTATCTACTACTAATGTAAAATGACAATAGGTACTACAATTGTAGAAAAATACTCTGTAACCTAACCTGAAAATACGGTATCTGCAGACAGTACAGGAGGTGATAACATGAAAAAGCGTATTCAAAAACTACCTGATTCAGAGCTGGATGTGATGCTGGCTTTATGGAACGGTCATCCAGACATGACACGTCTGGAGGTGGAGGCCTTTGTGAATCAAAAGAAAGAGCTGGCACCCACCACAATCCTCTCCATGCTCACCCGGCTTGAAAACAAGAATTTCGTCTCGGTAAAAAGAGAAGGAAAAACCAATCTCTACAGCTCTGTTGTGACGCAGAGTGAATACCAGCAGCAGGAAGGGAAAAGCGTGCTGGAGAAACTATATGGGAATTCATTGAAGAATTTTGTAGCGTCCCTTTACCAGGGAAAACAGATTGGCGGGGAAGAGATACAGGAACTGGAGGAGTTCCTGAAGGAGCTTGAGCGAGAGGGGGAATAGTATATGGCAGAGTTTATGCTGCACATAATTAAGGTGAATGTTTTATCGGCTGTCATCATTTTCATTGTGCTGGCAGTATCAAGACTGCTGGATAAAAAATATTCCTCCCGATGGAAATATCTCATATGGCTGTTCGTTTCTGTGTTTCTCCTCATTCCGGTGAGGCTGCCGTCAAATGCCAGAGGCCTGACCATTGAGGTACCAAAACAAATCACCAGAACGGAATACGCCGGTAGTACAAATGCGCTTGCTGCGGAAACGGCAAAGATTCCGACAGACAGCACAAAAAACAGCAGTAATGAACAAACAATGACCAATGATCAGGCAGACATGCAGGACAGCGCAGGAGAAAATGCAAAAGACAGTGTTTCTCCCAGGGAGAATATAAAAATAGATACCATCGCATGGTTTATGGCATATATCTGGGGAGCGGGTATTTGCGTAGCTGTGGTATACAAACTGTTTATGCTGAGAGCGGGAAGGCGTGAACTGCGCCGTTGGCGTATTCCTTTTACGAACAGTGAGAGGATTGCCGAATACAATAAACTGTGTAAAAAAATGCATATCAAAAAAGCGCCTAAGCTTGTGGCAAGCAGCAAGTTATCCGGTCCGCTTTTGGCAGGGATCAGAAACACATATCTCTATCTTCCCGAACGGGACTATTCCGGGGATGAATGTGAATTGATCTTCAGACATGAATTATGTCATTACCGCAACAGGGATTTGTGGTATAAGCTGCTGATGATATGGATCACAACTGTTTATTGGTTCAATCCTGCAGTTTACTTTATGAAAAAAGAGGCGGAGCGTGATATAGAGTTCATATGTGATGAGTCAGTCATGAAAGGCAGAAACCATGAGGATAAGCTCAGATATAACCAGCTGCTTTTGAAAACAGCGGCCTTGGGAAGACATCCTTACGAACTGTCCACCAGTCTGAATGACGGCCTCCTCACATTCAAGAGAAGGATGGTGAATATTATGAAAGCAGGAAAGATGAAAAAGGGTATTCTTCCCGTTATCTGTTTTACTATCCTGTTGGTTATGTCCAATGTATTTACAGGCTGCTCTTTAAAAGATACCGGTGAAAAGCAGAAAAAAGCGGATACGGAAGCAGCAGCAGACAATGTTGATTCCAAGGAGGATGAAAAGCCATCCGGTAAAGAGGAAGAGGACAGCAAAGAGAAGGTCATCAACGGAAAAGCCGTTATTGATCCGGATACAAAAGCAAAAACGGAAACTCCCATCCAGGCGGAGCCGGAGGAAAAACCCACTGACCCGCCAAAAACAGAACCGACTCCGGCAAAGACAGAGCCCACAGAACTGAGTGGATTTATGAACAGAGATGCTCTGCCTTCCATGGTTCAGAACCTGGGGCTTCAGCAGGCGTCAGGCGTTGCCTTCGGTGACATGGGAATGAGATATGAAGGAAACGGGATTGATGTGGAATGGGATCCGGATACCAATGGGATTGCAGGACGTGCCCTGATCAGTATAAGCTGTGAGAACAACAGCAGTGTCAGCATGGAGGGGATCCGCTGCGGAGAGCAGTACAAAGAGGCGGAAACAAACCTTCTGCAGAGCGGATACCGGAATCTGGGTGACAGCGATCCGAGCCATAAAGAATTTATATCAGATTCGGAAAGCAAAATTATAAGCATTGACGTATCTGATGCGTCCATCAGCGCATGGTCATGGATGAACTGGCCACAGGGTGATTTTGCACCTATCACTACCCAATACATGCCTGTCGACGGTGATTACAAAAATGCTTCTGACGGCGAATATGCAACCATCCGAATCACAGGGATCAATGACAACAGCTTTTATTTTACTATTTATAAATATATAGAAGGCCAAGGGGAACAGCAGATCTTTATGGATAATATTGCGGTTTTTGAAGAGAGGGAATCCTCCACTGCAGTGTTCCGCGGCCAGCAGTACACACTGACCTTTGATTGTTCCGAATATGGCACAATAAAATTATCCGGATTTGATGACGCCATCACTCTTGGCGACACCTTCTGGAACTCACAGGCCTTGCATACAAGCTAAATAATTTGAGATCGGAGAGTAAAAATGCAGCATAAAAAAAGGCCCTGGCCTCTATGGAAGAAACTATCATTAAGTCTGTTAACCGCAGTCCTGCTTCTGGTCCTTGGCTTTGCCTTGTATGTTTCAAATTATTACCATGCACAGGCATATGAAACAAAGGACACCGTCACAACCGAATCGGACGATTACTATACATATGGGGATAAAAACAGCGGCACAGGCTTTATCTTTTATCCGGGAGGCTTGGTTGAGGCCAAAAGCTATGCGCCGCTGCTTGAAAGGATCGCAGGGAAAAATGTCTTTTGCGTCCTGGTAAAAATGCCGTTTCATCTGGCTGTTTTTAACTCCGATGGGGCAGATACGGTGATCCGGGATTTTCCGGATGTAAAAAACTGGTTTCTTGGCGGACATTCACTCGGTGGTGCTATGGCTTCCTCTTATGCGCAGAAACATGAAGACTCACTGGAAGGACTGGTTTTGCTTGCGGCGTATCCCACAGATACACTCAGATCACTGCCGGTTCTGTCCATCTACGGCAGCAGGGACGGAGTTCTGAACCGGGAGAAATACAAAGGATCCATTAAAAATGCAAAAATCTGTAATGAAATAATCATACAGGGAGCCAATCACGCAGGCTTTGGAAATTACGGGGAACAGAAAAAAGATAAAACAGCCGGTATTTCGGGTGAAGAGCAGTGGGACAGCACGGCTGAATATATACTGGAATTTATGGATGCATTGGCTGATTAACTACATTTAAGAGGAGAACTGTCAATGAAAACAAAAAAGACTATGTTTGCCTGCTGGATCATCCTTGGGCTTTTATACAATCTGCTGCCGGCATTTATCAGGGATACCGGTTCCGGGATGTTTCTTCTCTTTCTGATTCTGCCGGCAGCCACCCTGAGCATTTCCGTTTTTTACGGTTTAAGGCAGGACAGCATTCTTTTATTTCCATGTATATCAGGGTTTCTGTTTGTGCCTGCCGTGTTCCTGTATATGAATACATCCGCATTATTCTATGTCCTTTTGTATGGAGCGGTAAGCTTTGCCGGATATGGCATAGGAAAGTGCATGACCATACTGGCAGGAAAAAACAATAACTAAATCCGGTAACGGAAAAGAAAGATCAAGAAAAGCAGCGGCGTTTGAACCACAGATGCCCTGCTTTCTTTTTGTCCCAATATCTGCAAAATACGCCGCTGCTAACACGCTGCGATCTTGGAAGATGATCCGTTACCGTTCACAGGCCAATGTTTCGGGAGGTGTTTTCCCAAAGGGATGCTGCGCGATGCGCAGCAAAATCCCGAGTTAGCCAGCGCTAAAATGCAATTTATTGCATTTTGTACCCTAAAGGGCAGAACTGTGCATCGCAAAGCGCGTTGCTGTGCAAAGAGCTACGTTTTTAGTATACTGTGAACAGTAACGATGATCCATAAGAGCAGACAGGCCGGATGGTTTTTACTATTGGAAATCAACACACAATAGGGTATAATGAAACCGTAAATAGATAAAAGACCAGTTAAGGATCCTGGGACATTCTATAAATTGAAACGGAGATACTATGAAAATATCCACAAATGTAAAATTAAGCGCCCAGTGTATGAGCTGTCTGATCACCCGTCAGATGGAGAATCTGAAGGACATCACTTCCGAGGAATTAAAGTCAGCATATATGCGGGAAGTATTTCAGATCATCGGTGCAGCGCAGCCGGAAGACACAGCACCCGTGCTCATCGCCAAAATAAATGTGATCCATCAGAAGTATTTCGGGCGCGCATACAGTTTTGAACAGTTGAAAAAAGATTACAATCATAGGATGCTGGAGGCAGAGGATGCGGTACGCAGCCGGATCGTCCAGTCAGATGACCCTGTATACCGGGGGATCCTATACGCCCGGGCAGGCAATTATATTGATTTTGGAGCCATGGGCAGTGTGAGCGATGAAAAGCTCTGGGAGCTGATTGACACAGCTTCCGAGGAAACCCTGGATGCCTCCGAATACAGTAATTTCACGAAACAGATGGAGACAGCCGGGAACCTGGTCTACCTGACCGATAACTGCGGTGAGATCGTTCTTGATAAGCTTTTGATCGAACAGCTTATGAAAAGATATCCGCAGATTCATGTTACCGTTATTGTGCGCGGTGAACCGGTGATCAATGATGCCACAATTGAGGATGCCAATATGACAGGGCTTTCTGATCTGGTGCCTGTTGTCATCGGCAATGGCACAAAAATTGCAGGCACAAGCCTGAAGCATATCTCCAAAGAGGCCAGGGACCTGATCGCTGCTGCGGACCTGATTCTCTCAAAAGGCCAGGGAAATTTTGAGACGCTGAACAACAGCGGGCTGAATGTCTACTACATGTTTCTCTGTAAATGTTCTTGGTTCGTGACCAGATTTGGGCTGGAGCAGTATAAAGGTGTGTTTGTAAATGACAGAAGTCTTGGGAGGGATGTATCATGAGAGAAGAACTGAGAAAACGCTGTAATCTGTTTATTGAAAACAGAGATATCATCAAATCCACCTTTGGGTGGGAGAGCCCCTATGTCTATCCAATGTGCGCGGGAATCCTGACGTCAAGAGGTTCTCTTGCAGAAGCGGACCGTCTGCTTAACTGCCGGGATATTTTAAAGGCCAATACCGGACCTTTTTCTAATTTCAGAGGTGTTTCAAAACTGGCTGTCATTACCATGCTCTCATTGACAGCAAACCCTGAAATGGTGATGGAGCAGATGCTGACGATTTACGGACGGCTAAAGGAATACTTCTGGGGTTCCGAATATCTGACAGTGGCGGCTGCCACTGTAGCGGAGATGGCAGACCCGTCCCGGTATGAGGAGATCATACGCAAAACAGGCAGCATTTACAGCCGTATGAAAAGTACCCATCCATTTCTCACATCCGGTGAGGACAGTGCATTTGCCGCGCTCCTTGCTATGTCTGAACTTAATGATTCCTGTATCGAACGGGAGATGGAGCAGTGCTATTATATTTTAAAGCCCTACTTCTTCTCCGGGAATTCGGTGCAGTCCCTCAGCCACATTCTGGCTCTCGGTGAGGATTTTGCGGAGCCGAAGTGCAGAAGAGCACTGGAATTATTCGATACCCTGAAAACCCGGGGACTGAAATACGGAACAGGCTATGAGCTTGCAACATTAGGTGTTCTGGCACTTTTAGATGTGGAAAAAGATATACTGGTACAGGACATTACAGAGGCAGATGCTTTTCTGAAATCCCAGAAAGGATTCGGGGCTTTTGGTGTGGGTGCCAGACAGAGGCTGATGTATGCCGGCATGATGGCTTCCTGTGATTATGTGCCTGACCTGCATTCCATGCAGACAGCGGCATTAAACGGCGTTGTGGCTCTGGTCATCGCCCAGCAGGCCGCAATCTGCGCCTCTGCAGCCGCCGCCAGTGCAGCCGCCGCTTCCTCCTCCTCCAATTCCTGATCATGCTGTACGATAAGGATATCCGGGAGCCCCTCTTTGATTTTTTAGAGGAGAGGTACGGTAAGATTAGGATCCTGGAGGAAAAGCAAATGGGTAAGTCACGTGCGGATATTGTGATGGTCCTGCCTAACACCATTGCCGGTATTGAAATAAAGAGCGATGCGGACACCTATGTGCGTCTGAAAAGACAGGTGAGGGATTACAACCGCTATTATGACAGCAACCTTGTTGTGGCAGGATCCACCCACGCTCTGCACATCAAAGAGTATGTTCCTAAATGGTGGGGAATCATCACGGCGGAAAAGATGGGAAATACCGTGGACTTTTATACCCTGCGGGAGCCAAAGCCCAATCCGAAAGTGGATATGAAGAGAAAGCTCAGTATCCTATGGCGCCCGGAACTGGCACATATCCAGGAATTGAATAAGATGCCAAAATACAGGGAAAAAAGCAAGGCCTTTGTGATTGAAAAGATACTGCTGAAGGTTCCACAGGAGACACTTGCTCTGCAGATCAGTGAAGAATTGTTTGAGCGGGATTACACCACAATTGAGGAAAGGATAAGGGAGTATAAGAGGAAGAAAAAGCATGGTTTATAATTATGCTTGTCGATTCGGCGTTTTGCGTTTATAATTTGTAAGATATGAAGGGGAGAGATATCTTTACAAACCGAAAGGAGTAAGGGGTATATGACAAGATACGAGAAAATGAGCCAGCTTTTTAATGAGGATTACCGGGTGATTGATTTTCTGCCCGGAAGGGTTCCCGATGAAGCGGATACAATATTTGAAGAAGTAGAGCAGTATTTTATGCAGGACAAACAGCTTCAGGTTTTCTGCGATAAGGTGATCGCTATTGTGTTGAAGCTTTTATGCTATTATCCTTTTGAAATGTATGTGCAGGAGCATATTCCGCTCATCCGTCAGAGGGAAGGATGGCTGAAAGATAAACGCTGTGATACCATAGTCAAGATCATGAAAAAGACCATTCTGAAAAGGAAAGGACAGATTGACATTCTCCTGACCAGGGAAAACTCTATGCTGAGCATCAGCGGAGGGACACTGAGTATTGCTGTCTATAATGAAAGTGACTCCCTGCGGGAAATGCTGCTGTCCATGGTGCACACAGAAGGCCTCTATGACTGGAGGTTCAGAGCCTGAAAGCCGTTGCCGGATACTGACGGAAACTATAAGGCAGGCAGCAGGGCGGACTAGTACTACAGCGAACGTTTTAAACCTAACATCCTATTACGAACAATATGAATGCCATGATATAGCCAAAATGCAAACAGTGCAGTTGCAAATTCATCAACAATCGTTCGTAGTGTCGCGGCCAATATCGCCTGTTTGCTGTACTAGTTCAAACAGAAGAGAAAGAGAGGAAGACGCAGCGCGATATGTTAAAATCATACATAGCTTTTGACATAGAAACTACCGGTCTAAGTCCAGAAGAAAATGAGATCATAGAGATAGGTGCATTAAAGGTACGGGACGGAAAAGTACAGGAACGTTTTATGGAATTTATCAAGCCAAAACTTTCTATTCCGGCCAATATCACAGGTATTACCGGAATCACCAATGAAATGGTGGAAAATGCCAGGTGCCGGGAAGAGGTGATTCCTGATTTCCTGCATTTTTGTGAGCAGGATATTTTGATCGGGCACAATGTGCTGTTTGACTACAGCTTTGTCAGGATCAGTGCCGAATCTCTGGGTCATACCTTTGAAAAAGACGGCATTGACACATTGAAAATTGCCAGAACCGTGCACAGGGACCTTCCGTCCAGAAGTCTGGGCGAGCTGTGTGAGCACTACCGGATCAACAATTCAGCTGCACACAGGGCCTATCATGACGCACTGGCAACAGCTAAACTGTACCAGACCATGGCACACTATTTTGAGGAGAAAGAGCCTCATCTGTTTGAGCCGTCTCCTCTGGTCTGCACAGTCAAAAAATCTCCGCCCGCTACAAAAAAGCAGATGGATTTTCTTATGCGTCTGATAAAGCAGAAGGGCTTGAAACAGACTTTTAACCCGGACACACTGACCAGAAACGAAGCCTCCCGGCTGATAGACAGTATTCTGTCCGGCCAGGCAGTATAGTCCGGCCGCAGAGAGGTGAGTATGACGAAAAGAGAAGAACTTATGAAGTTAAGACCCGACAACCATGATATGCGCCTGAAATACTATGAGCTGGTCCTAAAGAGCAGCAGCCTTGAAAACCTCCCCGGCTTCTCTCTGCCAAAGGGATACCGCTATGTCTATTACAGGGAGGGTGATAAGAAGGAATGGATCGCCATAGAAACATCTGCAAGAGAATTTGTTCTTCCGATGGAGGGGGAGGCTGCCTGGGAGAAATACTATGCCGGGAAAGAAAAAGAGCTGGAAGAGAGAATGTTTTTTGTGGAGACTTTGGACGGCGAAAAAGTTGCCACGGCCACAGCATTTTATGAACCGCGGGATTTATCCGGCGCGGGATGGCTGCACTGGGTGGCTGTAAAGAGAGAATACCAGGGACAGGGCATTGCAAAGGCGCTGATCTCCCATACCCTGCAGCGTTTAAAAGAGCTGGGCTATCCCTCCATTAAGATACCGACGCAGACAAATACCTGGGTGGCTGCCCGAATGTATCTGGATTTCGGGTTTCAGCCAATACCAGAAAATGCTGTAAACAGCAGGGAAGGGTACGGGATCCTCAGGACACTGACGGATCATCCGGCACTTGAAGCCTTTGACCCCGTACCTTATGAGGAGATTTGGGATTCCCGTATGGTTGAGATAGAGAAAAAACTGAGGGAACAATATGCAGATTTGGTCCATTTCAGGGTTTTGGAGGAGGACGGGCAGGAGAGAATCCTGTTCTGTACACAGACCGGGACCGGGGAATGGAAAGAAACATTTTAGAGACAGAGCAAAAGGACCGGAGACTTGTACTGCATATAAGCAGACAGCCGCCGGTCCTTTTACAGTCAGCTTGTTGTATAAGCAAGAAAAATCTGGTGGATGGCTTTATGAAGATATGGCAGGTATTTGTCTATGGTCACCGGCTGTTCAAATAAAATACAGTTGTAACAGGTGGACCCCACCAATTCAATAAAAGTAAAAAGCATAAGCTCAGGTTCCTCACAGGTCACTGCGCTTTTTTTCATCATTTCAAGATAGTATTCATAAAATTTCTGTGATTCTTCCGGTACGGTGCGTTCAAAGGCATTTTTGAATATACCCCAGGAGAGATTCTTTGCAATGAACTGAAGAAGGGCATGTTCTTTCTGGAAACGTTCAATAATATAGTCCATCATCCACATCATCTGGTTCTCAAAACCTGTGATCTCCTTGGCTGCCAAGGCCTTATGGGCATCCGCAAATAATTGTCCGGCTTTGTAAGCAATCAATTTATCCCTCAGATCATATTTATCTTTGAAATAAAGGTAAAAAGTTCCTTTTGCAAGCCCGGCTTGATTGACGATGTCAGAGATCGTGGTTTTGGCAAAGCCTTTATTTGTAAACAGATCAAATGCGGTCTGGAAGAGAGCACTCTTTTTCTGCCGCTTGTTTATCTCCAGTTTTCCCATGGCTGTCTCACCTTTCATATGTGTTTTTATCACACCTGAATTTTGATTTTAATTTTATTATCTTACAGAAATGACTAAAAGTCAATACCTTAAAAATGACCAAAATTCATTTTGCTATTTCATGGATTTCTGTGAGTTTTAAATATTGACTATTAGTCATTTTTGTTTATAATGGAGGTTGATATGAAATACGAGAGGTAACACTTCAGCAGGCCCGCACATTTTCTGCGTTGACCGTGAAAAAGCGTTCAGCATCAGGCAAAGCCTCATCGCCAAAGGCGGTTTAGCATGAATTTTGCCTGTCACTTGTGAAGGCACTGAACCGTTACAAAGAAAGACAGAATAGGGGATGATTTCTATGGTCAAAGCGGGCAAATGGATCGCCAGGCACCGGGTTCTCATATTACTTATGGGAATCCTGCTGCTGGTTCCATCCGTAATAGGTATGGCGAAAACAAAAATTAACTACGATCTGCTCAGTTATCTGCCGGAACACCTGGAAACCGTAAAGGGTCAGGATATCCTGGTGGATGAGTATGGGATGGGTGCATTTTCCATGGTTGTTGTGGAAAATATGGACCTAAAGGACGCACAGAAACTGGAAGATAAGTTCAGCGAAATACCTCATGTAAAGGATGTACTCTGGTATGACGATGTGGCAGATTTAAGCCTTCCGGTGGAAATGATCCCAAAGGATCTGCGGGAAGTCTTTTTCCGCGGCGATGCAACCATGATGCTGGCATTGTTTGACAACACCACTTCCTCCGATGAGGCAATGGAAGCAGTGACACAGATGAGAAAAGTGGCGGATAAGCAATGTTTTATCAGCGGCATGACGGGGATCGTCACGGATATCAAGAACATATCCCTGCAGGAACTGCCCATCTACGTGGTCATTGCCACATGCCTTGCTTTTCTGGTTCTGGAGCTTGCCACAGAGTCCTTCCTTGTACCGGTATTTTTCCTGCTCAGTATCGGATGTGCCATTTTATATAACATGGGGACCAACCTGTTTTTGGGGAAGATTTCTTACATTACGCAGGCTCTGACCGCTGTACTGCAGCTTGGTGTCACCATGGATTACTCTATATTCCTCCTGAACAGTTACGAGGAAAATAAACTTCGTTTCCCAGGCGACAAGAACAGGGCCATGGGGCATGCCATTTCCAACACGTTTAAATCCATTGTGGGCAGCTCCGTGACTACGATCGCCGGATTCGCCGCGCTTTGCTGTATGACGTTTTCTCTGGGCAGGGACTTGGGTGTTGTCATGGCAAAGGGAGTGGTGATCGGTGTTATATGCTGTGTCACCCTGCTTCCGTCCATGGTACTTATATTTGATAAGGCGATTGAAAAAACAAAGCACAGGCCCCTGATAAGAAATGTAGAGGGGCCGTCTAGGTTCATAACAAAGCACTATAAATTATGGCTGGCAGTTTTTCTGCTCCTGCTCCTGCCGGCAATATACGGAAATAATCATACGAAAGTGTACTATAATATTGCGCAGTCACTGCCCTCATCCCTTCCGGGTAATGTGGCCAATGAAAAGCTGCAGGATGATTTTGACATGAGCACCATGCATATGATACTTATGAAAAAAGATATGGACAGCAAAGAAAAGCGTGACATGATGGAGGCAGTTGACCAGGTAGACGGCATTAAATGGACCATTGGCATGAACTCCCTGTTCGGTCCGTCCATTCCTGATTCCATGATACCGAAGGATATCAAAAAGATGCTGCAAAGTGATAAGTACGAACTGGCCTTTGTGTGCTCGGAATATGAATCGGCCACGCCGACTGTGAACAAACAGATTGCGGCCATTGATAAGATCGTAAAATCATATGATGATTCTGCCATGGTAATCGGTGAAGCGCCTCTGATGAAAGACCTTCAGGATGTTACAGACGTGGACCTGCGCAATGTCAACATAATCTCCATTGCCGCCATTTTTATAATTATCATGCTGGTGTTTAAATCCTTGTCTCTCCCGGTCATCCTGGTGGCAGTCATAGAATTTGCCATTGCTGTGAATATGGCAGTACCTTTTTATCAGGGGACCAGCCTTCCCTTTGTGGCAAGCATTGTCATCGGTACCATTCAGCTGGGTGCAACGGTTGATTATGCCATTTTGATGACCAGCCGTTACCAGAAGGAAAGACAGAGAGGGCACAGCAAAAAAGAGGCCATATCCATTGCACATAAAGCAAGCATGCTGTCCATTATCACCAGCGGATGCAGCTTTTTCGCCGCAACCTTTGGAGTTGCCTGTTATTCTGAAGTGGATATGATAGGCTCTATCTGTACCCTGCTTTCAAGAGGAGCCCTAATCAGTATGGCCGTAGTTATCATGGTACTTCCGGCCATGTTTATGATATTTGATAAAGTGATCTGCAAGACATCCATAGGATTTCTGGGTAAGAAGACAAAAAGACAGTGCTCATCAGGAAAGGAAGTAATAGAATGAACAGAAACAGAAAGCTGAAAAATAAGATGATGACAGGACTTGCTGTGAGCATGGCCACTGTTGTGGGTGCCATGCCGGTTT
Source organism: Blautia hominis (assembly GCA_002270465.1). Lineage (GTDB taxonomy): Bacteria > Bacillota > Clostridia > Lachnospirales > Lachnospiraceae > Blautia > Blautia hominis. The sequence goes on along the minus strand of NQOF01000002.1, from coordinate 936,431 downwards.
ATGCAACAGGGGAAACGGAGAAAGAAGTATCCAAGGAAGAAACCGTCTATGTAAATGCCGACGCAGCCGGCAAAGAAAAGGATGTGACAGTGTCCAGCTGGCTTAAAAACGCCGGAGTGGAGAAGCGGCTGAAGGACCGGACTGATCTAAAAGATATAAAAAACGTTAAAGGCGAGGAGACATATACGGAAAACGGGGATTCCGTTATCTGGAATACCGAGGGGCAGGACATTTATTATCAGGGAAAAACCGGCAAAGACCTGCCGGTCTCCGTAAATCTGGCCTACTATTTAGACGGAAAGAAAATGAGTCCCGAAGATCTGGCAGGAAAGAGCGGGCATCTGCAGATCAAGATCCATTATGAAAATCATGTCAAACAGACCGTAAAGGTGGACGGAAAAGAAGAAACCCTCTATAGTCCTTTTGTTATGATGACAGGACTGATCCTGCCGGAAGATATCTTTTCAAATGTTATGATCGATAACGGAAAGGTTATTTCAGACGGCAGCAGAAATATTGTGCTTGGTATTGCCATGCCCGGCCTGAAAGAAAGCCTGGGGCTTGACAAAAACCTGGATAAAGATAATGACAGTGACGGTATCACGCTTCCGGAGAGCCTGGAGGTGTCCGCGGATGTGAAAAACTTTTCTATGGACCCTACTTTTACCATAGCGCTGACAGATATCATGAAGGAACTAAATACAGAAGACATCACGGATATGGATAAACTGAAGGATTCTCTGAATGATCTGGAGGACGCTGCCCTTAAACTGGTAGACGGCTCCGCGGAGCTGTCTAAAGGGGCTGATACCCTGGACAGTAAATATAAAGAATTCGATGATGGTGTGAACACATTAAAGAGCGGAATTGATGTGCTGAACAGCGGCGGAGCACAGCTTGCAGACGGTATCGGCAGTTATACAGAGGGTGTGGACCAGTTGGATAACGGGATCCAGACTTATTTAGGAAGCAGCGGCGTTCTCACTGGAAAGGTTACAGAGTATGTGGACGGGGTCAATACCGTAGTGAATGGGGTAAAACAGTATACCGACGGTGCTTCTTTGCTGGCAGACGGCACAACGGCCTATATTGCCGGGGAGAAACAGCTGGCTGCCGGAGCAGAAGGACTCAGGCCCCTTATAACGGGTCTGACAGAAATAAAAGATGCTGTCGGACAGTTGAACAGTGCACTGGACGGAAAAGGCAGCACAACCGATGACATCCGCCTTGCTGCAGATACGCTGGCTGCCGGCACCCAGCAGTTAAAAGATACGCTGGACAGTACAGATATCCATGCAATGATGGCGCTGGTGGACCAGATGACAGGCACAGGCCGGGAACTGCTTAGGGAGACAGAGGACCTGTCCTCCATGATGCAGGAAAAGATTGCCGTTCCTGTCAGTGAAATGATCGCTGCAGGTGAGAGCCTGAAGGACAATCTTAGCTCGCTGCAGTCGTATCTCACCACTGTTCAGACAGAATCAGAAAACGCTATTGCCCAGGCAGAGCAGGCAATGACCAACGAGGTAAATAGTGAAATTGATATGAAAAACGCCCAGATCCAGAGCATGACAAATACTGTACAGAAAGCCAATGCAGAACTCCGGGCAGCAAGAGAGGCTTTGGATGCACAGATTAATGCTTCCGATGATGAGGCAGTGAAAAGTGCTCTGACAGCCGTCAAAGGTCAGCTCGGCGATGTGACAGTGGACGTGGAAAACATGGAAAAACTGGAACATATACAGGCTCCGGCAGTCCATGTAAATATCCCTGCTTTCGATGCTTCCGGGATCGTTAATGCTATAGAAAAAATGGCTGGCTCCTATCAGACGGTTGAAGCAGCCGTCAGTGAACTTGGCAGCAATGAACTTCCGTTGATCAAAAAGCAGCTGGAAGGGATCACCGCCATGAAAGATCAGATCCCAACAGCACCTATGGAGACTTTAAAAGAGAGTGTATCTGCTATCAACACAGGCATGCAGCAGCTAAAAGGCGGTATCGGCCAGCTTTCCGGCAGTGTCAGCCTGCTGGACCAGAGCACATCCACACTTCCAAAAGCCAGCAAAGGGATCCAGTCTCTTCTGGATGGATTTAAGAACTTGGGAAATGCTAATCAGAAGCTCTTAGACGGTGCAGGGGAATTAAAACAGAATGCGCCTATACTGGTACAGGGGGTAGGAACACTCCAGGGAGGCACTTCACAGTTAAGCCAGGGTCTGGATGAGTTGAGTACAGAGCTTTCTTCCGGTGCTGCCATGCTTTCCGCAAACAGCGGTACACTGCGGGAAGGGGCTGCCACACTGACCTCTGGCACAGGGGAACTGTTATCAGGCAGCAACACTCTGCAGGACGCAAGCGGCCAGGTACAGGACGGCATAACCCAGCTTAAGGACGGGGCAAAGACATTGAAAGACGGCATGAAGGAATTCGATGAAAAGGGCACTAAAAAATTGAAGGACACCATTGAGGATGAAGTGGGCAATATACTGGACAGAGTGAATGCACTGAATTCCGAAAACTGCACGTATGACACCTTCAGCGGGAAAGCAGACAACATGAACGGCAATGTGAAATTTATTATTGAAACAGACGCTATAGAGGCAGAAGAGTAATACAGAAAAGAAAAAAGAGTTTATCAGGCGGTACAGCATACGGTTGCTGTACCGTTTTTTACGCTTTGCAAAAGACTTACTTTGTTATATTTCTTAATATGGGCATACATCAACATTGACAGTATACAACTAATGCGATATAATACAGGAAAATCAAGTAGGAGGTAAGTTTATGCGCAGTGACAGAATCAAAAAAGGAGTGGATGCCGCTCCGCAAAGAGCGTTGCTCTATGCACTTGGCCTGACAGACTATGAGCTGGAGAAACCGCTGATCGGAATTGTAAGCTCACAAAATGAGATCGTCCCGGGACATATGAATCTTGATAAGGTGGTGGCGGCTGTCAAACAGGGCGTTTCCGAAGCAGGCGGCGTCCCGGTTGTATTTCCTGCCATTGCGGTGTGTGATGGGATCGCAATGGGCCATGAAGGGATGAGATACTCCCTGGTAACCAGAGAACTGATCGCAGATTCCACCGAAGCTATGGCCATGGCACACCCTTTTGACGGTCTTGTCATGGTGCCAAACTGTGACAAAAATGTCCCCGGCCTTCTCATGGCAGCGGCTCGTCTGAATATCCCTGCTGTTTTTGTGAGCGGAGGTCCTATGCTTGCCGGTATTTACGGGAAAGAGAGGATCAGCTATTCCACTGTATCGGAGGCTGTCAGTTCCTTCAAAACAGGCAGAACAGATACGGATACTCTCTGTGCTTACGAAAAAAAGGCCTGTCCCACCTGTGGTTCCTGTTCCGGTATGTTCACCGCCAACAGTATGAACTGTCTGACCGAAGTCCTGGGAATGGCTCTTCCGGGAAACGGCACCATTCCCGCTGTCTACAGTGCAAGGCTGCGTCTTGCGAAAGAGACCGGACGAAAGATCATGGAACTTGTAAGGAACGATGTAAAGCCCAGAGACATTATGGTGAGAGAGGCATTCGAGAATGCCCTGACCATTGATATGGCGCTGGGATGCAGTACAAACAGTATGCTTCATCTTCCGGCCATTGCCCATGAATGCGAGATCGAGATCGACCTTGATATGGCCAATGACATTTCTAAGAAGACACCCAATCTGTGCCACCTGGCCCCCGCTGGTAATCATTTTATAGAAGAGCTGGAGGAGGCAGGAGGGATTCCCGCTGTGATGAACGAGATCAGTAAGAAGAATCTCCTTCACACGGAGCTGCTCACATGTACGGGGAAAACCATAAAAGAAAATATCAGTGGATGTGAAATAAAGAATACGAACATTATCCGCACAGCCAAACATCCCTACAGTTCCCAGGGCGGTATTGCTGTCTTAAAAGGAAACCTGGCTCCTGAGGGATGTGTGGTAAAAAGATCTGCCGTTGACGAGAAAATGATGCAGCACACGGGAAAAGCCCGTGTTTTTGACGGGGAGGAGGCCGCCCTTTCTGCGATCAATACCGGAAAAATCCATGCAGGCGATGTCGTTATCATCCGCTATGAAGGTCCCAAAGGCGGCCCGGGAATGCGGGAAATGCTCAATCCCACCTCCGCCATAATGGGAAGCGGCCTTGGCGACAAAGTAGCACTGATCACGGACGGAAGGTTCTCCGGTGCCACCAGAGGCGCCGCCATCGGCCATGTATCCCCGGAAGCTGCAGACGGAGGAACTATCGGTCTGATCCAAGAGGGAGATATGATTGAAATTGACATCCCAAACTGTAAGATCAATGTCCTGCTTTCGGATGAGGAACTGGCTCTTAGAAAGGCCGGTTGGAAACCAAAAGAAAAGACATTAAAGGGATATCTGAAAAGATACGCGAAAAGTGTCTCCTCAGGCAGCAGAGGCGCAGTCCTAAACTAATCAACATACAAATTCTTTCCAAATTCAAAGGCTTCCTTTAAATATTTCGTGTTTTGTATCTGCGGTTTGCCGTTTGTGTCTCCGCAGCCGCCTGTCAGTAATGTGCCTTTGTCATGAAAACCGATATAATTTATTATGGTAAGATCATATCATGTAATTTTCCTTTCCGTTGAGATTTTGATCGTATCTTTACCTGTCATGCAGCAGGGCTATGACGGCTGTCTCATTTTCCAGGCCGTCATAATCCCCGGTAAGCTTTCCATAATGATGATACTGCATCTTTGCTTCCTCATTTTTCTTAAGCCTCTCCATCAGGAGGTCCATTCCATATTCTTCTATATATTTACCAAAGGCCCGGATGCGGACACTGTCAAACATCTTCTCTTTACAGGGAAACTCTTCGCATTCCCAGCAGCCCTCTATCCCCTTTTGGAGACAGCAGGGGCGTATTGTACAGTTCTCTTCACATATGCATGTGTCTCCTCTGCACCCGCTGCACATTTCATTTTCACTGCACACACAGCAGGCAAGCCCGCAGAAAGCAATCCCCTTTTTCACATCAAAATACTTCTTTTGCCCGCGCTCCAGATACCCGCAGCCGGCTCTGAAATCAGATTCCCGAAATCCCAGTTTTTCATATACAGGCAGCCTCTTTGGTGTATTGTCTGCCTTTAGTACGATCACATCAATTCCAAAATCAAAGTACCAGTGGTCAAGCGCGTTTACCAGCAGCTCCTCCACATATTCCTCCTGTTCAAATTCTGAGGCCAGGTCCAGGCGGAGCACACTTTTTTCGCCCGGGTAAATCTCCATTGTCCCCACAGCTTTTCCGTTCTCCTTAAACAAAACGGCAAACCGCACATAATACTTTTTTTCATACTCGCTCAACCAAAAAGCAATGCAATCCTGCATTTCTTCCATGGTCTGATAATAAAAATTGCTGGTACAGCGATCCGCATTCATACGGCCAACAGCATCTTTGTCTGCATAACAGGCCAGCAGCCCGGCCGCATCCTCCTTCCTTACCAGCCTAAGCTTAAAAGACCTCGTCTCATAGACCGGACACGTTACAAATGGTGATTCTCTGTGCATGAGCCATCCCTTCTTTCTTTTATTCCTTTGTTTTCAGGCACAACATCTCCTGCATTTCATTATCCCAGAAAATCAAAAGCCGCGTTGCCATTATACGACATTTCCTGTATAATAAAACACAAATGAAAGAGGAAATAAGAGAGAAAGAAGAGGATTTACCAATGATATCACATGAAAGATTGGAAGCGTTCATCTGCCAGTATCCGGTTTATCAGTACGCCTTTTTCAGCCCGGAAGAAATTGAATTTTCTTACCGTGTCAGATGGATCTGTGAAAAAGAGTGTGAACGCTTCAACACGACCTGGGCCTGCCCACCTGCTGTCGGGAGCGTAGAAGAGTGTAAACACCGCTGTCTAGCCTACAAAGAATGTTTCCTGTTCTCCACTATAGCGGAAGTTACTGATGTCATTAACTTTGACGAGACCCTGTCTACCCGCAAAGAACACGAAAATATTACAGCCGCCATCGAGCAGTTCATCAACTCCCAGGGTTGTGAATGCATGGCCCTTTCTACCGAATCCTGTGACATCTGTGAAGCCTGCACCTACCCATCCGCCCCCTGCCGTTTTCCGGGAAAGATGCATCCCTGCGTGGAAAGCCACGGCATCATCGTCAGCGAACTGGCTGAAAAATACCAACTTGACTTCACCTTGTCCCCTACCCAAATCCTCTGGTTCGGCATCATATTCATAAAATGACCCATATCCCCCACGCACCTGCGCCAGTCACTTGGTGAAGATCCCACTGTCGATATACTTAGAATGGCAGCAGGTTAGCTTCGGGACAGGCGAACGCTTCGCTCACCCGGTATCCGCGCCCCTGGACCTTCCGGCTTATTCCCTGTCCCCTTTGCTTTCCGGGTCATTCCCCGTCCTCGTTACCTCCATCATTCCCCCTCCCCCTTTGTCATCATTTCCCCCCTCTTCGCATACTCATAATAGTAAGACATCACCCCGGAGACCCCCATGCGCAAAAAATCCACCCCCCTCACCGGCCGCATCGCCGACTCCCTCCAAATTCCCAAAGACCTGGCATACCGGGAAGCCATCTTCACCATGACCGGCTCCAGGGAGCTTTTTATAGAGAATTACAAATGCATCCGCCAATACGAGGACACCTGCATTGTCCTTCTCACCAAACACGATGCTATAAAAATAGAGGGAACCCACCTCACCATTGACTACTACACCAACGAGGAAATGAAGATCACGGGAAGCATCTGTTGTGTTTCCTTTCTATAAGAAAATGGGAGGTAACAAAGTTGAAGGCTTGGAATTATTACTGTAAAGGCTATGTCCGCATCCGGCTGCAGAGCGGCGGCCCGGAACGTTTCCTGAATATGTGTGCCCACCATAACATCCCCATCTGGGATTTGCAGAACCGCGGCGGTTTTTATGAGATGAATGTAAGCATTTCCGGATTCTACCAGATGAAGCCCATATGCCGAAAGACCGGTTCCCGTGTGAAGATCATAAAAAAATACGGACTGCCCTTCTTTTTTTACCGCAACAAAAAAAGAAAGGCATTTTTTATCGGCATTTTAGCGGGTTTTTGCCTGCTGATGGTATTATCCCAGCATATCTGGAATATTCATGTGGAGGGCAACCGCCACAATAGCACCCAGACCATACTCAATTATCTGGATGAGATCCAAATCCATCACGGCATATTAAAAAAGAATGTGGACTGCTCTTACATAGCGGAACAGATGCGTAAGGAATTTCCTGATATCACCTGGGTTTCCGCAAAAATATCCGGTACACGGCTCATTTTGGAAGTCAAAGAAAATGCCACGGCAAACAAGATGATCAAACAGACAGAAGAGAATCCCAGCAGTATAATTGCCGGAAAATCAGGCACCATTGTTTCCATGATCACCAGAAAGGGCACACCGTGCAAAAAGGTGGGGGAAACCTGCGAAAAGGGTGAGACACTGGTATCCGGAAGAGTGGATATCATGAATGACAGTAAAGAAGTGGTGGGGTATGAATATACGGAATCTGACGCAGATATTTACATTCAGTCACAGATGCAGTATTACCATGAATTTAATATGCACTTCCAAAAAAATGTCTATACCGGAGAAGCCAAAAAAGGCCCGGTTCTGCAGTTTGGAGATTACGTGATCAACTTAAAAGGAAAAAACCGCTTTGACCAGTTTGATACAGTGACAAAACTACATCAGGTGCGAGTGACCGAAAATTTCCGCCTTCCCATTTTTTATGGGAGCTGTATAGATTACGAGAGTGTCACAAAGCCCTACAAATATACAAAGGAAGGCGCGGAAAAGAAAGCGCAGGAACAGCTTGACCTCCTGCTGGAAACACTGCGTGAAAAAGAAGTCCGGATAGAAGCAAACAATGTAAAGATCCAGGTTCTGGACAATGTCTGTGTGGCAAAAGGACAATTGACCATCATAGAAAGATCCACAGAAAAACAACCTGTGGAGATACTGGAACAGCCCGCACAAACTACAGAGGAAGCCGAAGAATGAATCTGCCCCCGACAGCCTGCCTCAGCTGCCGGGGACACTTCCGGGGTGTTTTTGCGTTTTCGGCTTTTCTGAAATAGGTTGACAGAACGGTGAGACAGAACATATACTTGTGTTAGATTTTTGTAACTGTGGCGGTACCAAACAGTTACGATTTTACTAACATAAGTTAATTTTCAGGAGGGGAATCTATGCTTAAGCAAATATCTATATTCGCAGAAAACAAAAAAGGAATGCTGCAGTCAGTCACCGGTATCCTTGCAAGAGAAAACATTAATATTATGGGGTCTGTCACCAACGACAGTGCCGAATACGGCATTATCCGCATGGTGGTCTCTGACCCGCAAAGGGCACTTGATGCACTTTCAAAAGAGGGCTTTATCTGCCGTGACACAGATGTTCTGGGTGTGGAGCTGGATGATAACCCCGGTGCTTTGGACAGGCTTTTGATATCATTACTGGACAGCAACATCAATGTGGACTATCTCTATCTTTCTTTCAACCGCAGTTCGGGAATGCCTATTATGATCCTTCATGTAGACTGCATCAGCGAAGTAAAAAACTGCCTGCAGGCCAAGGGACACTGTGTCCTGTAATTCTTTTTCTGCTCTGCTGCGTCCCCTTCTTACACAATACGAGGGGGCTGCCCCGCAGAGCGTCAGCGCATTTCTAGATCATACACAGGTATAAACCATTGTCCGGTGCCTGATACTGTACACAGGCCACTGCACCAGGTGTTATCATGCCGGAAGCATGAAGATCCCGAGGCAGTCAGCGCGGTATGGGGCAGAATGCTCCATATCTGTGCATCGCGAAGCATGTTACCGGACACGGAGTGAACAGTAACCGGTGCCATAATCTCAAATGTATCCCTTATAATATTATAGATCAGATCAGAATGTCCGGGGCTTGAAAAAGCCTGTAAGTTGCAGTATAATTTAGTCTGGGTTTTTGTATGATACAGGAAAGTGAGGAGAATTTATTTGCAGGAGCAGGAACTAGAATTTACACTAGATCAGCAGATGGATGTTTTCGGTGTTCAAGACAGCAATGCCAAGCTCATTGAAAACGCCCTGTCTGTTTCAATAAACGCCAGAAACTCTCACGTTGAGATTCTCGGAGAAACGGAGTCTGCGGTACAGAGTGCAGTGCGCACACTCAAATCCCTTCGTGACATTCATGACAGGAAAGAAAAGATTGACGGGGATGTGGTTTACCGTGTGCTGGAATCCATTCAGGCAGGGGAGATTGAGGAGACCATGAAGGCCATGTCTGATGTCATTGTCCTTGCGCACAGGAACCGGCCCATCAAATGCAAGACCATCGGACAGAAGAACTATGCCAGGGCCTTGAAGGAAAACACAGTGAACATCTGTATCGGTCCTGCCGGTACCGGCAAGACATACCTGGCAGTTGCCCAGGCTGTTGCAGATTTGAAAAACGGAAATATTGAGCGCATAATCATGAGCCGTCCGGCAATTGAAGCCGGTGAGGAACGTCTGGGCTTTCTTCCCGGAGATTTATCCCAGAAGGTGGACCCCTATCTTCGTCCTCTCTATGATGCCCTCAACGACATCCTGGGAAATGAGCAGGTTCAGAAATATCTGGAGCGGGGAACCATAGAAATTGCACCTCTGGCCTACATGCGGGGAAGAACCCTCAACAGGGCCAGCATAATAATAGATGAAAGTCAAAATGCTTCCCTCTCAACGCTCAAAATGGCCCTGACCAGACTGGGCGAGGGTTCCAAAATGGTGCTGACCGGGGATGTGACACAGATCGATCTTCCAAAGATCACAGAATCGGGCCTGGAAAAATGTGCCGCAATTCTGGGTTCCATTGATGGAATCGGCATTGTGCGCCTGAACAACCGGGATGTGGTCAGAAACCGGCTTGTAAAGGATATTGTTAAGGCATTTGAAAAAGCGGAGGCTGATAAAAAACCGGGACAATCCGGCAGACCGCAGCATAGCCGCAGAAATAAATAAAGCAGAAATAATTACGAAAGCGAATAATGGGGAGGAAAATGTATGACACTGAATATTGACAAGGAGTATCCCGGGGATATGGAGTTTGATTATGAAGCCATTGCCCGGCAGGTTGTGGAAGCTGCTCTGGATTCTGAGAACTGCCCTTATGAGGCGGAGGTGAGCCTGGTCCTCACTACAGATGAGGATATCCATAGAACGAACCGGGAATTCCGGGAGATAGACAGGGTAACGGATGTGTTGTCCTTCCCCATGCTGGATTATGATACACCGGGGGATTTCTCCTTTGCGGAGGAGTCCGGGGATGCGTTCCATCCTGAGACAGGGGAGCTGATCTTAGGGGATATTATGATCGCAGTGCCAAGGATGCTGGAACAGGCTGACCGGTACGGACATGGAGCTGTACGGGAGTTTGCGTTTCTGGTCGCCCATAGTATGCTGCATCTGATGGGCTATGACCATATGTCAGAACAAGAGGCTGCTGTCATGGAAGCAAAACAGGAATCCATCCTTGATGAACTGGGCATCCGCAGATAAGAATTTGGAGGAAGATTATGAGAACAAAAAAATATCTCACATGGCTGCTGGTTGGAGCCGTCTGTGCATCCACGCTGCTTGCAGGCTGTGGGAAAAAGAAAGAGGTTGAGAAAAAAGAGGTTCCGCAGGAGACTGTTGAGGAGCCGGAAGAAAAAGAAGAAGCCAAGGAAATTGTCCTGCAGCCAAAAGAGCCGGAGACAGAACAGATTCCGGAAGGTATGATGAAGAGCTACCTGACAGGGGAGTATGTAAGCCCTGCCATAGGCCAGAGAAGGCCTGTGGCTGTTATGCTGAACAACATCCAGGCAGCCGTTCCCCAGGCGGGGATCGCCAACGCCGGTGTGGTATATGAGGCACCTGTGGAGGGCGGCATCACCAGGCTTATGGGTATTTTTGAAGATTATGACAATCTGGAAAAAATTGGTTCCGTGAGAAGCTGCAGAGATTATTATATCTTCTACGCAATGGAGTTTGAAGCTCTCTATGCCCATTATGGACAGGCAGCTTACGCGCTTCCTTACCTGGAGATTCCGGAAGTCAATAATTTAAGCGGCCTTTCCGGTTATGGGGCAGAGGTTTATTACCGCACCACAGACCGGGTGGCACCCCACAATGCTTACACTAGTTTTGCGGGACTGCAGAAGGGAATAGAGATCAATGGCTACAGCCAGGAGTATTCTGCGGATTACAAAGGGCATTTCCAGTTCGCATGGGTGGGCAAAGAGGCTGCTCCAGCAGGAGGGACCCCGGCAACCACCATAAAACCCGGCTATTCTGTAAATGCTCCCTGGTTTGACTATAATGCGGAGGAAAAACTCTATTACCGTTTTCAGTATGGAGAACCGCAGATTGATGAGCTGACAAGCGGACAGCTTGCCTACAAAAATGTGATCCTGCAGTATTGTCCCTGGGAAAATTATGAGGACAGCGCTTATCTGCACATTAATGTCATGTCCGGCGGCAGCGGTAAATATATCTCAGAAGGCCAGGCCATTGATATTACCTGGAAAAAGGATTCCGAATGGGCGCCAACCCACTACTACGACGCAAACGGCAATGAAATTACGCTGAACCCGGGAAAAACCTGGATCTGTATTATTCAGGATACCAATGCGGATCAGGTGGAGATCACAGGCCCGGAGCCGGCAGCACCGGAAGCGGCAGAAAATCCCGACCCGGCAGCAGACCAGGACGCGGTGCAGGGAGCAGAAAACTTGGCGGAGACACCGGAAGATACCGGTGCAGAGGCGGCTCCTGCCCAATAAGCGGGAAATCTTTTGAGAGCTTTTGAAAATGCAGGGAATAACTGAATAAAGTGGAAAAAAAGGCCGATACTAATATTCATAGAGAGTTTATATGAATAAAGGAGTGATTCTTTCATGAAAAGAATTTTTTATAGTATCGGCCTTGTCTTTGCCATTTTTTTCCTGAGCTGTGGGTTTTTCCTGAGTTATCAGCTCTCCTCTTTAAGAGACCGGATGAACCGCCTGGAGCAGGAGAGTGCCTTGATGGGAAAACAGGTTTCCGCCAACCCGTTTTCCAGAGACAGTGATTATGTTTTTGAATCTTTTAATTCCGAGACAGGCAAACTGGTGAAGGAACGCTATCGGGTATCCTCCTACGCAGACGATCAGGTGGTACTGAGACAGGAGCTGGGGGACGTATCCGCGTCCGATGAAGAGACCCGCTACTGTATCCGTATGGAAAACGGCAGCCTGGTGGTTTACCTGGAGGATGGAAAGGAAGTCTTTGAATACACGGATATTCCCCTTGAGGCACTGCCAAGCGAAGAACAGGCTGAAGTCCTGGGCGGCAAGGAGATCGTGGGGACAGATGAGCTTTACAGTTTTCTTGAGAATTATTCCAGCTAAAGACAGGTAAAAAAATAAGGACGTCCTGACACTCTCGGCAGAGGGTGATCTGGGCGTTCTTTCCTGTGTTTTTCTACTGACAAGTGCATTGGGACATTTCCAAAGTAGAATGAGGCTCAACGATGATAAATCTCTCAGGATCCCATTCAAGAGACAGCAGTTCTATCAGATAGTCTATGGTACCCGGTATCTGAATATAAGTAAGATTCAGTTTTTTGGCTATCTCCTGTGTCTCGGCAATGGCCTTTTTCATATCATAACAGCCGGTATCTATAAGCGCCAGGTTTCGGTAATTATGAAACATAGTATCAAATATTTCCTGCCCCAGTTCCGAACCATACTTGTTGACTGTATACTCGTACTCTTTCCAGATATTGCGTTCACCCTCAAGCCATCCCTCTGTCATAAAGTAGGTGCTGCCGCTGACAGAGCTGTGTCTTCGCTGGGCGCCGGAACCCAGAAGGAGGGAAATACAGTCATCAATGCGGGGTATAACCAATTTAAAACCATGCGTCCGGATTCCCACAACAGAATTTCCGCAGACTCCCATTACAAGAAGGATCTCATCACAGCCGGCGCACTGGTCCAGGATATCCTGAATGGTGTTGTGCAGTTTTTTAGGGAAATTATGGAGACCTGATTCAATCCACCGGATCTCATAGGAACATCCGCAGACGGCCATAGCCGTGTTCAATTCATTTTTCAGTGTTTTACAGGCAACGATCATTCTGCTCATACATTCTCCTTTTACTATTCACGGCCGTTGTTCCGTTTAAAGACGGTAGCCGGACATTCCGTTTAACTGCCCGTACGGCTGTTTTACATAGAATAAAGCATAGCCGGCCAGTTGTTCATCCTGCTGGATAAAAAAGCGCTCCACAAGCAGCAGCGGCTCGCCCGTGCTGCACTGCATAATTTCAGCCAGCGTATCATCCGCTGCAACAGCCGAAATGCGGATACTTGTATACAGTGAAAAAGTATCCAGTTTTGGCATGGTTATCTCCGGAAATACAGCGTAATTCAACTCCCCTTCCACAGACGGATGCGCTTTCTCATAGGGAAGGTATTTCTTGCTGTAGGCAATGATAACCCCCTCCGGATTGATCGTGAGCTGCTCAAATTCAATGACCACCTGATTAGGCTGAATATCCAGAGCCTTCTGGACTCGTTCGTCCGGAAGGATCCCGTGGATATTTTTGTACTGTGTCGTACACCCCTCGATATATTCCGTAAAATTCACTGTAAAATCACTATGGCGGGGGGTACAGACAAAGTAACCGATTTTTGCCCGGGAGTAGATCAAGCCCTCGGACTCAAGTTCTTTTAACCCCTTTCTGACCGTCTCTCTGCTGGCCTGAAATTCCAAACAGAGCTGGCTTTCGGAGGGCAGCATTTCTCCGGGGAGAAAAGACCCATTGAAAATCTTAGAACGAAGCTGTCCGTGGATTGTTGTGTAAAGTGGTTTCTTCTTACTTGTTCTTGGCATGATGTTCTTTTATCACTTTCTTGCAAAAGTCAATGGTAACGATGGTATCATATGCCCAGCCATCCGCACCAGTCTGAGAACAAAGCTGACTGCTTGCACATTGGCCGCCGATAAAAATTCTTGTCTCTTTGCGGCAGGGGTCGGCATTCAGTTCTTTCATTGTCCTTGCAACTGACAAAGTGGAGGAGGCAAGCAGGCCGCTGAGCAGAACGATATCGGGATTATAGTTGCGCAGAGCATAAACAAAACGCTGGGGTCTTACATCTATTCCAAGGTCAATCACTTCAAAACGTTCGGAGCGCAGCAGACTGACTACAATATCCTTGCCAATATCGTGGATATCGCCTTCCACGACACCGATCACAGCCCTTCCGATAGGCTTGGGGTCCCCGGATTCCAACGGTGGAGTCAGAAGAGACAGAGCGTGTTGATAAATCATTCCCGACACGATCAGGTCGGCGATAAAATATTCCCCGTTTGCGAAATAATATCCGACTTCTTCAGAGCCTTCCGTAAGATATTTGCGTATGGCCTCCCTGGAAAAACCTGATGTAAGCATCAGTTGTATATACTTGAGAACGTTTTCTTCATCCAGTTGTGCCATAGATTTTATCAATTCTTCTTGGTAATTCATACTAATCTCCATCTGCATATTTATTTGCAAAGCAGTCTTTTATCCTTATAACAGCAATCTGCAGCCCATTAGCAGGCTGAATTATAGCAGTTATTATACAATTATAACAAAAAATAAAATAAATTAAAGTCTTTTTTGATAAAAAATCAAAAAAAGGTTGACTTATTGCCAATTTAGGTTATAATCCTTGTATAGACAAGATATACATACAAAACGAGAGAGGAGGATGGTAGAAGTGATCATCATAGGTGAAAAGATTAACGGAGCAATTCCAAGCGTCAGGGAGGCAATAGCGAAAAAAAATGCAGATTTGATACGCCAAAGAGCCATTGCCCAGACCGGGGCAGGCGCCCATTACATTGACTGTGCACCGAGTACTGCGCCAAGCCTGGAATACGATACCATGGTCTGGCTGATCGACCTAATCCAGGAAGTGACGGATACGCCTGTCAGTATTGACAGTCCCGACGCAAAGCTGCTTGCGAGGATCATCGGGGAGGGGCGCCTTAAAAAACCAGGCATGGTAAATTCCGTGAATGAAGAGGGCGACAAATGTGAGACTATTTTCCCACTGATCGCAGGGACTGAATGGAACGTTCTTGGATTAACCTGCGATAAGGAGGGAATCCCTGCCCAGGCGGATAAAAAGCTGGATATTGCCAAACGGATCATTGATAAAGCGGTGAAGTACGGAGTAGCTTTGGATCATCTGCATATTGACCCCTGCGTTATGGCATTGTCCACAATGCCCTCTTCTATGAAAGATTTTGAGCAGTGTATTGTTGGCATCCACGAATATGCCCCGGAGGTAAAAGTGACGGGTGCAATCTCAAACATCAGTTATGAAATGCCGGCCAGAAAGTACATAAACGCAAACTGTATGGCTTATGCCATTCGGGCGGGACTTGATTCGGCTATCATGGACCCCTGCAATGTGGATATGATGAGTACCATTTATGCCTGTGAAGCGCTGTGTATGTTTGACAAAGGAGGCAGAAAATATAACAGAGCTTACAGAAAAGGATTGATAGGAAAAACAAAAATAGGAGGATAGACGTCATGATTGATTTTAAGGTATTGGCAGAGGCAATGGGAGATCTGGATGAAGATGTGGTGGTGGAAAACCTGACACAGGTGATGGATGAAGGCGGTTCGGATGCCCAAAAAGCCCTGGATGCCTGTCAGAAGGGCATGGATATTGTAGGCAGCCTGTTTGAGGACGGAGAGTATTACGTGGGAGACTTGATCTACGCAGGTGAACTGATGACAAAGGCTGTGGAGATATTAAAAGACGGCCTGGTGACAGAGGACGGTTCCGGCGGAGAAAAAACAAAGATGATTCTCTGTACCGTAAAAGATGACCTGCATGACATTGGGAAAAATATTGTGAGATCTATGCTGGAAGCCTCCGGCTTTGATGTCCTGGATTTAGGTATAGATGTACCTGCGGATGTGATCGTGGAAACCGCAAAAAAAGAGGATATACATATCATTGGGTTATCGGGAGTGCTGACACTGGCAATTGATTCCATGAAAAATACCATAGACGCATTTCAGGAAGCCGGAATACGGGACCAGGTGAAGGTTATCATTGGCGGGGCACCGGTGAACCAGGAGGTCTGCGACCAGACAGGCGCAAATGCGTGGGCCAGCAGTCCCCAGACAACCATCAGCTATTGCAAAGAGTGGGAACAGGCTCTGGCATAAGTTTTTAACGTGTAGAAGGAGGTTTTTATGGGCAAAGAATTACAAGCATCAGCCGGTTCTGTCAGCAAATTTACCAAGTGGATGGTGGTGGCGATCATCAGCTCCGGAGCCTATGTGGTCTATCTGACATATCTGGCAAGATATACGTTTTATGACCAGGTTATTGACGGTCTGAAGATTACAAATTCGCAGTTGGGTGTTTTGTATGGATTGTATGGAACTACAGCCACAATTGCTTATCTACCCGGAGGTGTTCTGGCCGACAAGGTCAGAGTTAAATATCTGGCTACCCTTGGATTTGCCATGAGTGCTGTACTCACATTCTGGTATTCAACAGTACCGAGTTATACAGAATTAAAAGTGATATTTCTGTTATTCGGATTATGTACAACACTGATTTTCTGGGGCATTCGTTATAAAGCCATCCGTCTTGTCAGCACCGAAGAGAACTACGCCACCACCATTGGATTCTCTTATGGCATTGTGGGCGTGGTAGGACTTATTATCAGCTTTGTTTCCATCGGTATCTTTGGCATGTTTGCGGATCCGACCAAAGGGTTTAATGTGGTATTGATGTTCTTTGCAATCATCAATGCAATATTTGCAGTTTTATCCTTCATATTTATCCCAAAATTCAAGGATGAATTTGAGGGGGAACGGCAAAAATTCAACTTAAACGAAGTTGTACAGGCTTTTAAGCATCCGGGGGTCTGGCTCACCACCTTATGTATGTTCTTTATCTACACAATATATACTTCTTTGGCATATACCGTTTCCTTCCTCACTGCCATTGGGGCCACGGCAGCCATTGCATCCGTTGTGGGAACCATAAGGACTTATGGGACAAGCCTTTTTTCATCTCCGATCATAGGAGGCATTGCGGAGAAAAAAACTCCGTCCAAAACAATTATAGTATGTACGATTATCACCGGAGCAAGTCTTGTGATCATGGCCTTTGCGCCGAAGACCTCCGGGTTTATTATTCCTTCAGTGATCCTGATCATTGCCCTGTCATTTTTCCTAAATGGAGCTTATGGAGTGACTTCCTCAATGATGACTGAGACAAAAGTACCAACGGCAATCTTTGGCTCTGCATCCGGTATCCTTTCCGTGGTTGGTTTTATTCCGGATATGTTTGTATCCCCCATTGCCGGAAAATGGCTGGATACTTATGATACGGCGGGGGCATATACGAGAATCTTTGGGGTTCTTGCAGTAAGCGCTGCAGGTGCATTGTTCTGTGCATGGATGGTCAGAGTTTACAAAAAGAAATGGGAAAAGAAACAGGCATAATACCTGTGAAGGTACAAAACGTTAGAGAAGCAGATTTAGAATAAGGGAGAAAAAAATAATATGGAATTAGAAAAATTTTTCTTTACGCAGGAAGACGCAGACTTTATCCATGAACAGTCCCTGAAAGTATTGGCCGAGACAGGATGTGTTTTTGACGACGCAAGGGCTATTGAGATCTTCAAAAAGAATGGGGCAAAGATTGATGGGGTCACCGTGTATTTTACAAAAGAATTAGTAGACAAAGCCCTCTCCACAGTAGTTGATTCTTTCGAGATCTACAGACCGGATGGAACTCTTTATTCCATGGGCAGAGGGAGCAAGACCATGTGTACTGCAGGCAGTCCGCCATACATCCTTGATGAGGAGAAGTTCCGCTTTGCAGTTATGGATGATTATGTAAATATCTGTAAACTGGTACAGACAAGTGACTGTCTCGACATGACACACTTGAATCTGTGCGATGTCTATGATATCGACCGGAACGAAAGAGTCTATCATATGATGGCGGCTTTATTGAAGTACACCACTCTGCCGATCTCCATCACTGCCCTGATGACTGCAAAAGAAGATACGGGAATGATCGCCTCCCATTTGATCGATATGGTTTCCCGGTTCACTGGTGTGGAGGAAGGCCATGTGCTGATTGGCTGTGTCAGTCCTATTTCCCCGCTGGCTTATATCAAAGAGGCATTGGATGCACTTTATGTTTACTGTGAACGCAACCAGCCGATTCAGTTGGCAACCTGTTCACTCCCCGTACTGACAAGCCAAGCGTCACTTCTTGGAACGGTTATTCAGAATAATGCGGAATTGCTGGCCGCAATCACGCTGATCCAGCTTATGAAACCGGGACTTCCCGTGTTTTACGGCAATACCTCCACATCAACGAATCTTAGGAAGGTATCCATGTCTCTGGGTTCAAGTGAGACAGCGCTGATCTCTCTTGCTACGGCAAAAATGGCAAAATATTATCATATGCCTTTCCGGGCATCCGGAGCGCTGAACGATGCCATAGATATTGATTATCAGGCAGGAGCAGAGTCTGCTTTGAATCTCATGTGCGGCACCCTGAGCGATGTGGATCTGGTTTATTTTGCAGCCGGAATGCTAAGCGGATTTAATGTTACATCCCTTGAGAAATATGTGGTGGATGAACAGTTGATCAAAATGGTTAAACGGCTGTATAAAGGTATTGCGATCGATAAGACGAAAGATTATACGTCCGGAATCCAAACAGTGGGACCAAGAGGAAGCTTCCTGAAAGGGAGAACACCCAAGGAATACCGCGCGGAACATTTTGTCCCTGATATTTTTGTCAAACAAGATTACAAATCCTGGGAATCTGAGGGAAGCATTAGTGTAAAAGAAAAAGCTTCTCAGGTGGTGAAGCAGCGCCTCGCAGATTACAAGGCACCGGATATTTCGGCAGAACAACTGGCAATCATTGAAAAATATCTGTAACCGGAATGACGGCAGCCCGTGCGGACTGCCGTCATTTGATCATTACGCAAGAATACATATGGATGCATTGAATATTGCAGACAAATGAGATAGAATGATTATTACGAATAACTATTCAGTAGGCCTGCGCATACACTGCGCTGACCGTAAGATAGCATTCCGCAGCCAAGCAAAAATCCCCTCGCCAAAGGCGATTCTGCATGGATTTTTGCCTGTAACTGTGAGGGTACTGAACAGTTACTATTACAATATTTATCACAACAGCTTACAGAGTGTTTTCGACGGAGAAAAAGAATGATTGAATACAGAAATGTCAGGAAGTATTATGGTGATCAACTGATCATTCAGGACATAAACATGAAGGTGGAAGACGGAGAGTTTGTTGTTATAATCGGGCCGTCGGGGTGTGGAAAGACAACTGCCATTAAAATGCTGAACCGTCTGCTTGAGACATCGGATGGGAAGATACTGATCAACGGCATAGACAATAAAGAAATGGACTTGATTCAGCTTCGGACAATGATTGGATATGTGATCCAGCAAATTGGTCTCTTCCCTAATATGACCGTGGAGGAAAATATTTCGGTTGTTCCCCAAATTCTGAAATGGAACAAGGAGAAAACAAAAGAGAGGGTCAGGGAATTATTGTCCATGGTGAATATGCCCTATGATTCCTATGCCAAGAAATATCCCCGCCAGCTGTCCGGCGGACAGCAGCAGCGGATCGGAGTTTTGAGAGCCATGGCAGTCAATCCGCCTATTATTATTATGGATGAACCCTTTGGAGCCCTTGATCCGATAACCAGGGAAATTCTGCAGAATGAAGTGAAAAAAATTCAGAAAAATTTACATATAACCGTTTTATTCATCACGCATGATATGCATGAAGCCATGAAGCTGGCTGACCGGATTGTCTTTATGGATCAGGGGAAAATCCTCCAGACAGCTTCCCCAAAAGAGATGGTGCTGCATCCTGCAAATGAGACGGTTGCCCAGTTCATACGTCTGCAGGAAGTAGAAGCAGAAAAAGGACAAACGTCCGCCAAAGACCTGATGCAGCCCCTTGCAAAACCCGTGGAATCGGCAAGGGCTGTTTTTGTCCGGGAGACAGACAGCCTGGAAACTATCGGGAGAAATTATGATTTGTCTGACAACAGGAAAATTTATGTCCGAAACCAGTCAGGATCTGTGGTGGGAGAAATCACTGTGGAGAGCCTGATCCTCAATTCTATCAGGCAGGTGTGATATGCAGGAATTTATGGATAAATACGCTGAAAAATTAGGAATCGCCATCCTTCAGCACATAGGATATGTATTGGTGAGTGTAGGTATTGCAGTTGTCATAGCCCTGGTTCTGGCAGGGGTACTGTCCAGGATCCGGAAAGCCGCCGGGTTTATATTGCCTGTGATCAGTGTATTTCAGACGGTTCCCGGCATTGTATTTATTGGACTATTAATGCTTAAATTTGGAATGACCAAGTTTACAGTGGTGTTGGCACTGAGCATTTATGCCATATTCCCCATCCTGAAGAATGCTTACCAAGGCTTTGCAGAAGTGGAACCGGGTATCATAGAAGTTGCACAGGGATGTGGTATGAACCACAAGCAGATTTTTTTTCGGGTGGAACTTCCCCTTGCCATGCCGGCGATTTTCTCCGGAATCCGAATGTCCCTTATCTATACCGTGAGCTGGGCCATACTTGCAGCTATGATCGGCCAGGGCGGACTGGGCGAATTTATTTACAGGGGAATTGATGCAAATGTCAAGGAATATATTGTGATTGGTTCGATCCCAATTGCAATACTGGCTATCGTGTTCCGCCTGCTGATTGACAGGCTGGAAAAAATAGTTGTCTCAAAAGGAATACAGGAGGATTAAATGAGTCTTGAACTGGTACTTGAACATTTATATTTAGTGGTAGTCTCCTGTGCGGTTGTCATAGCAGTAGGCATTCCTCTTGGTATCTTTACCTATTATCATGGGAAGTTGGGGAAAATAGTGCTCACCGCAGTGGATTTGATTCAGACGGTTCCCGTTCTTGCCGTAATGGGCCTGCTCATGACTGTCTTCGGGGCAAATTCCCTTACCGTCATTATTGCCATGATCCTTTACCTGCTGCTGCCTGTTGTACGAAATACGAATACAGGTCTGAATCATGTGAATCCTCTACTGAAAGAGACGGCGGACGCTATGGGTATGAACCGCCGGCAGAAGCTCGTGAAAGTAGAATTTCCGCTGGCTTTTCCCTTCATATTGACAGGTATCCGTATTACTGTAGTCAATGCAGTCGGTGTGGCTGTCTTCGGAACATTTGTGGGCGGCGGAGGACTGGGCAGCATTCTGTACCGCGGGATTCGGATACAAAATCTGAATCTGATCCTGGAAGGAACGTTGGTATTGTTAGTCATGTCTATGTGTTTTGACTACCTTCTTGGATTTTATGAAAAGAAAATAGGGAGATTAATATAATATGAAAAAATGGAAGAACAGAGCATTTCTACTTTCTGCATGTCTTGTTCTGGTATGTACCTTTTCCGGTTGTTCAGATAAAAAGGATGAGAATACGGTCACCATTATTGACGGGGATTTTGCGGAGATGAAGTTTTTTACCCAGGTGGCAAAAATCCTGATCGAAGATAAGACTTCGTTAAAAGTAGATGTACAGGACCCAATGGCGAGCAATCTGGCATTTGAACAGATAAAAGAAGGAAAGATGGATATTTATATGTCCTACGACGGCTCGTTATTGGCAGCCTATCTGGGCAAAGATCCTTCGGATGTCCCTAAAGGAACTTCTCTTTATGACTATGCCAATCAACTGGGGAAGGAATCGGCAAACGTTATGCTGACACCTAAGCTGGGAGAAGAAAACACATATGTTGTTGCTGTGAATAAAGAACTGGCCGAAAAATATAATCTGAAATGCGTCAGCGATCTGAAAAAGCACGCACCCGACCTGGTTTTTGCGGCTGAGCATGAGTTCTTTGATGAAGGGTCTACCCATTATGATGCGTTTGTGGATTTTTACGGTCTCTCCTTTCAAGAGGGAATTACTATCGACCGAGGACTCAAATATACGGGAATGAGTTCCGGCAACATGGATGTTACCATTGTATATACAACAGACGGATTGAACCGTAAATTTGAACTTACCACTCTGAAAGATGATAAAAATTTTTTCCCGGAATACAATGGGGCTTATCTGGTGAGAGCTGACCTATTTAAAGATCACCCTGAATTGGAAGAGGTATTCGATTCTCTGGAAGGTAAATTCAGCAACGAACTGTGTACAGAAATGAACTATATGATAGATGTGGAAAACAAAGATCCCTACAAGGTGGCATATGATTATTTAAAAGAAAACGGTTTTCTCTCATAACCGGGTCAAAGCTCCTCTGGACGAACCGGTGAAAATAGTGTAATATAAAAAAGACATAAAAACTATGGAGCGAAAACGCATGAACTTACGTGAAAAATTAAAAGATAAAAAAAGAGTCGTGGTAAAAATCGGTTCCTCCTCCCTGACTCATGAGGAGACAGGCCGTTTAAATCTCACGAAAATGGAAATCTTGGTCAGAGAACTGGCAGACCTTCACAACCAAGGGAAAGATGTGATCGTGGTGTCATCCGGGGCTATCGCTGTGGGAAGAAGTGCCATGGGCATTCGCAGGCGTCCGGAGGAACTGGCCGAAAAGCAGGCTTGCGCTGCTGTGGGACAGGCCAGGCTTATGATGATCTATCAGAAGCTCTTTGCAGAATACAATCAGACTGCAGCCCAGGTGCTCATGACAAAATATACCATGATCAATGCAGCCACCAGAGACAATGCCATAAATACCTTCAATAAGCTGTTTGATATGGGGGCGATCCCCATTGTAAATGAGAATGACACCATCTCCACGGATGAAATTGAATTTGGTGACAATGATACCCTTTCCGCTTTGGTAGCCGCTTTGGTGGATGCCGATATGCTGATCCTTCTGTCCGATATTGACGGCCTCTTTACAGACGACCCCAATCAGAACCCGGACGCACAATTTATTGACGTGGTGGAAAGGATAGACAGCCATCTGGAGAAAATGGCAAAGGGCAGCACAGGAAGTTCTGTGGGTACCGGAGGTATGGCAACAAAACTGACAGCCGCACACATAGCAACAAGCGCAGGTGCCGATATGGTGATCGCTAACGGAGAGGATTTCCATGTGATCCATAAGATCATGCAGGGAAGAAACCATGGCACTTTGTTTTTATCAGACAAAAAAGAGGAATTTTATCTGGATGATATTATCCAAAAACTTTAACGACAACCCCTTGCGGGACAGTGAAAGGCTGAATTGTTACCCGTGAAGAAACCACTTGTTACAGCTTTCTTACGGTCAGTGCAGTAAATGCGCAGACAGTTACCAGAGAGGAGACGATACATGAACCAGGAACAAATAGACAGAATCAACGAACTTGCCAGAAAGTCTAAAGTTACAGAGCTGACACCGGAGGAGAAAGAGGAGCAGAAAAGGCTCCGTACAGAGTACATTGCCACTATCCGCATGAATATGCGTTCCCAGCTGGACAACATTGATATCCAGGAAAAAGACGGCACAGTCACGAACCTCGGTCAAAAATACGGACTCAAAACAAAACATTAATTTTATAAGAAAAGAACACAGGAAAAGGTTGGGTGTATGACAAGATTTGATACATTCCGACCTTTTTTTCTATTCTGTTACGATATTATGTAAATTTTAATGATTGAAAATTAAAATCCGTTATAGTAAAATAGGTCTGAATGTTTTGATGATAAAATCGAGGTGACTATTCAGCAGCCAAGCAAGAATCCCATGGCCAAAGGCGATTCTGCATGGATTTTGCCTGTAACGTTGAGGGTGCTGAACAGTTGCAAATTGGAAAGGATATGGAATGAATCAGGAAAATTTGGAAGAAATTCTGGGAAATATAGATATAAGCGGTGAAGCGCCAGTCCTTGAACCGGACCGCCAATATTATTTCATGAAAAAAGCACGGACTCTTGTGAAGAAAAAAAGCGACGCACTGGGCAGGCCCCTGACTTTCTGTGTAAATACTTTCGGCTGCCAGATGAACGCCAGGGATTCCGAAAAACTGGTTGGCGTGCTGGAAAATATCGGATATGTGGAAAAACAGGATGAGGATGCAGACTTTGTCATTTTCAATACCTGCACAGTCCGGGAAAATGCCAACCACCGTGTATATGGCCGCCTCGGCCAGCTTCACGCAAAGAAAAAGAAAAATCCCCATATGATGATCGCCCTCTGCGGCTGCATGATGCAGGAGGCTCACGTGGTGGAGAAGCTGAAAAAAAGCTATTCTTTTGTCAATCTGATATTCGGCACACACAATATTTATAAGTTCTCAGAGCTGATCGTAAGTGCCCTCACTTCTGACCGTATGGTCATTGACATTTGGAAAGATACCGATAAGATTGTGGAGGATCTGCCTGCGGAGCGGAAGTATTCCTTCAAATCCGGTGTCAATATTATGTTCGGATGCAATAATTTCTGCAGCTACTGCATTGTACCCTATGTGCGCGGCCGGGAGAGAAGCCGAAGTCCAAAAGATATTGTAAGAGAGATTGAACAGCTTGTAGCTGACGGTGTGGTGGAGGTTATGCTTCTGGGCCAGAATGTAAATTCTTATGGCAAAAATCTGGAAGAACCTATGACGTTCGCCGGTCTTTTGCAGGAAATCGAAAAGATAGAAGGGCTTCGCCGCATCCGCTTCATGACATCCCATCCAAAAGATCTGTCGGATGAGCTGATCGAAGTCATGAAGAACAGCAAAAAAATCTGCAAGCATCTCCATCTGCCCCTTCAGTCAGGCAGCAGCCGAATCTTAAAACGAATGAACCGAAGATATGACAAGGAGCAGTATCTGGCCCTTGTGGAAAAGATCCGCGCCGCTGTGCCGGATATTTCCCTTACCACAGACATTATCGTAGGATTTCCCGGTGAGACGGAGGAGGATTTTCTGGAGACTATGGATGTGGTGGAAAAGGTCCGCTATGACAGCGCCTTTACCTTCATCTATTCCAAGAGGACCGGAACGCCTGCCGCTGTCATGGAAGACCAGATTTCCGAGGAAGACGTAAAAGACCGCTTTGACCGGCTGCTTAAAAGGGTACAGGTCATAGGCAGGGAGATGTCGTCCAGAGATACGGGGACCGTACAGGAGGTTCTTGTGGAAGAACAGAATGAACACGATAAATCTCTTATGACAGGAAGACTTTCCAACAACACACTGGTGCATTTTCCAGGCGATGCCTCTTTGGTCGGAAGCCTGGTTCAGGTGCATCTTGATGAATGCAGAGGATTTTATTACATGGGTACGAAAGTAGGATGACAATATATGGGACTTACATTTAAAGACGTGGATGTGACATCACTCTCACCAATGATGCAGCACTACGTGAAGACAAAAGAAGAAAATAAAGACTGTATCATATTTTACCGCCTGGGCGACTTTTACGAGATGTTTTTTGACGATGCTGTCACCACATCCCGTGAACTGGAACTGACCCTGACCGGTAAGGACTGCGGACTTACGGAGCGTGCGCCTATGTGCGGCGTTCCCTATCACGCGGCGGAAGTCTACATAAACCGTTTGGTCGCAAAGGGCTACAAAGTGGCTATCTGTGAACAGATGGAGGACCCCAAAGAAGCCAAGGGCATGGTCAGAAGAGAGGTTATCCGTGTGGTCACACCGGGAACCAACTTAAATACCCAGGCTCTTGACGAGACAAAAAACAACTATATTATGGCAGTGGTCTATCTGTCTAACCGTTTCGGCATTGCCATCGCTGATGTGACCACCGGTGATTTTATGGTGACAGAGGTGGATAAGATAAGAACGCTCCTGGACGAGGTATACAAGTTCTCCCCGGCGGAAATCATCTGTAATGAGGCTTTCTGCATGAGTGGTGTGGATCTTGATGAGATCAAGAACCGTTTGAACATCTCTCTGTATCCGCTGGAGAGCTGGTACTTTGATGATGACCTATGCACAAGAACGCTGAAAGAACATTTTCATGTGGGTACCCTGGAGGGGCTGGGTCTGAAAGATTACGAGTGTGCCACTATCGGGGCAGGTGCTCTTTTGACCTACCTGCTGGAGACGCAGAAGAATTCCCTGGAGCATATGCGCGCCATCACGCCATACATTACGGACCGTTTTATGGTGATCGACAGTTCCTCCAGACGGAATCTGGAACTGACGGAAGCCCTTCGGGAGAAAGTAAAACGCGGCTCTCTTTTATGGGTGCTGGATAAGACAAAGACCGCCATGGGAGCCAGAATGCTGCGTTCCTTTATTGAGCAGCCTCTCATTGACGAAGATGCCATCAACCGGCGCCTGGACGCTCTGGAAGAGATCAATTCCAGGGAAATGGACCGGGAGGAGATCAGGGAATACTTAAATCCCATTTACGATATGGAGCGTCTCATTGGACGTGTCAGCTATCAGTCAGCCAATCCAAGGGATATGATCTCCTTCAAATCCTCCATCTCCATGATTCCCTATATCAAACAGCTTGTCAAAAGCTTTTCCACGGAAGAGATGCAGTGTATTTATGATGATATGGATGATCTGAGGGATCTGTATACGCTTCTGGAGTCTGCCATTGTGGAGGAACCGCCGCTTGCCATGAAAGAGGGCGGGATCATCAAAGACGGTTATAATGAAAATGTGGACCATTTCCGGGAGGCTAAGACAAAGGGAAAATCCTGGCTGGCCGAGCTGGAAGCCCAGGAGAGGGAAAAAACCGGTATCCGCAATCTGAAAATTAAATACAACAAGGTTTTCGGCTACTATCTTGAGGTCACAAATTCCTTCAAAGATATGGTGCCGGATTACTATACAAGAAAACAGACGCTTACCAATGCGGAGCGCTATATTACGCCCAGGCTGAAAGAACTGGAAGATATGATCCTGGGTGCAGAGGATAAACTCTACGCTTTGGAATACGAGCTTTTTGTGAACGTAAGAAATACTATTTCCAGAGAGGTGGAGCGTATCCAGCGGACCGCCAAGGCTGTAGCCAAGCTGGATACCTATATTTCCCTGGCTTTGGTGGCTTCCAGGAATAATTTTGTCCGTCCGAAGATCAACACCAAAGGAATTATCGACATCAAAAACGGACGCCATCCGGTGGTGGAAAAAATGATTCCTAATGATATGTTTATCCCAAACGACACGTATCTGGACAACAATAAGAACCGGGTATCCGTCATCACAGGACCAAACATGGCAGGTAAATCGACTTATATGCGGCAGACAGCCCTGATCGTCCTGATGGCACAGATCGGTTCTTTTGTTCCGGCGGAGAAAGCAAACATCGGCATTGCAGACCGGATCTTCACCCGCGTGGGAGCCTCCGACGATCTGGCAAGCGGCCAAAGTACCTTTATGGTGGAGATGACGGAGGTGGCTAATATCCTGCGCAATGCCACAGCCAGAAGCCTTTTGATCCTGGATGAGATTGGACGCGGTACCAGTACCTTTGACGGTCTCTCCATTGCATGGGCAGTCATTGAGTATATCAGCAACACAAAGATATTAGGTGCAAAGACACTTTTTGCCACCCATTATCATGAGCTGACTGAGCTGGAGGGAAAACTGGCCGGTGTGAACAATTACTGTATTGCCGTGAAAGAGCGGGGAGATGACATTGTCTTTCTGCGCAAAATCGTAAAAGGCGGAGCAGATAAGAGCTACGGCATCCAGGTGGCAAAACTGGCCGGTGTGCCGGATATTGTCATAGAGCGGGCAAAAGAACTGGTTGAGGAACTGGTCAGCGCTGACATCACGGCAGCAGTGAAGGATATTGCATCGGAAAACAAAAAGACCAAGACAAAACCTCAGGTACATTTGGACGAATTGGATTTGGAGCAGATTTCCCTGTTTGATACGGTAAAAGATGACGATGTGCTGGAGGAACTGAAAAATATTGATGTTTCTAATTTGACGCCAATTGACGCATTGAACACAATTTATAAACTTCAGAACAAGCTGAAGAACAGATGGTGACAGAATTGAGAAAAATTGCTGTTTTAGATCAGAATACCATAGATAAGATAGCGGCAGGTGAGGTGGTGGAACGCCCCGCCTCTGTGGTGAAGGAGCTGGTGGAAAATGCCATTGACGCCGGTTCCACAGCCATTACCGTGGAAATCAAAGAGGGCGGCATCTCCTTCATACGTGTGACCGACAACGGCGGCGGCATGATGAAGGAACAGGTGCCCTTGGCTTTTCTGCGCCATGCCACCAGTAAGATCGAGAAGGTGGAGGACCTGATGATGATCTCCTCTTTGGGATTTCGCGGGGAGGCGTTATCGAGCATTGCCGCCGTTGGGCAGGTAGAGCTAATAACAAAGACCCCGGAAGCCCTTACCGGGATACGTTATCTCATAGAAGGCGGAAAAGAAAAATCTCTGGAAGAAATCGGAGCACCCTGCGGTACTACCATTATTGTAAGAAATTTATTCTTCAACACACCGGTCCGGGCAAAATTTTTAAAGACAGCCATGACGGAGGCGGGATATGTGAGTACCTACATGGAACAGCTTGCCTTGTCCCACCAGGATATATCTTTTAAATACATGGTAAACGGACAGACAAAGCTCCACAGTTCCGGCAATGCCAGCCTGAAGGATGTCATCTATGGCATTTACGGAAGAGATATTGCCAGGGAACTGGCTGGGGTAACATATGAGAAAAACGGCATTTCCATAGAGGGATTCGCAGGAAAGCCTGTCATTGCCCGCGGAAACAGGACCTTTGAGAATTATTATATTAACGGCAGATATGTAAAAAGCAAGGTGATCATGAAAGCCATAGAGGACGCTTACAAACCTTATATGATGCAGCATAAATATCCGTTCGTCTGTCTGCAATACAATATCCAGGGAGATGAAATAGATGTTAATGTGCACCCCACCAAAATGGAAGTGCGGTTTCAGAACCAGCAGGCTGTCTATCAGGCTACCTATGAAGCACTTACCTCTGTACTGGCCCACAGGGAACTGATCCCTGATATTGAACTGGTCCGGGAGAAGGAGAAAGAAACTTCAGAAAAAAACGGCAGAAAAACTGCCGGCCCGGAACCCTTTGAGCAGAGACGCAGAGCAGGCCTGTTGCATACAAACCAGCAGAGTGCCGGGAACCTTCCCCCACAGCAGGCGCGCCCTCTCCATACTTCCCAGATACAGCGGGAAGAGCAGTTTGGCGTACAGCAAGTACAACGGCCAGAGCAGATTAATGCACAGCAGACGCAGCAGACAGAGCAGATTAACGCACAGCAAGCACAGCGGTCAGAACAGTATAACGCACAGCAAGTACAGCGGCCAGAACAGTATAACGCACCGCAGGTGCAGCAGACAGAGCAGTACAACGTACAGCAACCACAGCGGTCAGAGCAGATTAACGCACCGCAGACGCAGCAGCCCGGGCATATTGCAGAGGAGAGCACCCCATATAAATATGACAGCGCTTCCGAAACATCAGCGTCAAAGTCTGGGATAGGGCCGGATTCTGAGATTCCGGAAAACGGAAATCCGATTGGTGTTCACCCGGCAGTCATAAGACCTGTTTCCGACGAAAAGATACAGCCGTCCAAGGACAATGCCGTGGCAGATACCAGCTCTTTTTCTGCTCCTGGCGTTCAGGCTGTCAAAGGCAGTCCTTTTCCCGCTCCGGACATTCAGCCTGCCAAATACTGTAATTCAGACGGCCCGGCCAATCCCGGTGAAGATACATCCCAGGATACCGTTATACTGAAAAACACCCAGCAGATGGAGCTTTTTGACGACAAGCTGCTGTCAAAAAAAGCCAGACAGCACCACCGCATCATCGGACAGCTCTTTGACACATACTGGCTGGTGGAATACGATGAAAAATTTTACATCATTGACCAGCACGCTGCCCATGAAAAAGTGCTCTATGAACGCTTCATGAAAGAGTTTGAACAGCGGGAAATCATTTCCCAGATGGTAAGCCCGCCGGAAATCATTGCTCTTAGCCTTCAGGAGGCAGCTCTTTTGAAAGAACAGATGGAGATATTTGAACAGTTCGGTTTTGAAATATCCTCCTTCGGCGGAAAGGAATACAGTATCAGCGCGGTTCCGGCTAACCTGTACGGCGTCACGGTCCAGGAACTGTTCATTGAAATCCTGGACAGCCTGGAATCCGAGGGCAGAAATAAGACGCCTGAACTGATCACCCACAGAATTGCCACAGCCGCCTGTAAAGCCGCTGTAAAAGGCAATCAGATGCTCTCCGTTTTGGAAGCTGACAAACTGATCGACGAACTTCTGGGCCTTGAAAATCCCTATCACTGCCCACATGGGAGACCCACCATTGTCTCCATGACAAAATACGAACTGGAAAAGAAATTTAAACGGATTGTGTAGGTGAAAGACTTGAAACAACCTTTGATCATATTGACCGGGCCTACTGCGGTGGGCAAGACCCGCCTGTCCATATCACTGGCTCACGCAGTAGACGGGGAGATCATCTCAGCAGATTCCATGCAGGTATACCGCCATATGGACATCGGCTCTGCCAAGATCACGAAAGAGGAGATGGACGGTGTTCCCCATTATCTCATTGACGTGTTGGATCCTGAAGAAGAATTCCATGTGGTCAGATTCCAGCAGATGGCAAAAGAAGCTATGGCACAAATTTATGCAAAAGGAAAAATCCCCATCCTGACAGGCGGCACGGGTTTTTACATCCAGGCTGTGGCAAAAGACATTGATTTTTCTGAGGATACGGAAAAAAGCCCGGTAAGACAACGGCTGGAGCGGGAGGCACAGGAATATGGCCCAGCCCGGATGCACCGGCGCCTCCGGGAAACAGACCCGGTCTCAGCGGAAAAGATACACGAGAACAACATAAAACGAGTCATACGCGCTCTTGAATATTATGAACTGACAGGGGAGCCTATTTCCAAGCACAATGAGCGGGAGGCAGAAAAAGTTTCCCCCTACAACACCGCTTACTTTGTCTTGAACGATGACAGGGAAAAACTATATGCCCGCATTGACCGACGGGTGGATGAAATGCTGGACGCAGGCCTTATACCGGAAGTCCGGAGACTGAAAGACATGGGTTACAACAAAAATATGGTTTCCATGCAGGGCCTTGGCTACAAGGAAATCCTATCCTGGCTGGATGGAGAAATATCCCTGGAGGAGGCAGTTTATATCCTAAAAAGAGACACACGCCATTTTGCCAAGCGGCAGCTCACCTGGTTCCGCAGGGAAAAGGACGTTATCTGGGTAAATAAACCGGAATTCTCCTATGACGAGGATGCCATTTTAAAATACATGCTGAAAATATGTAAGGAAAGAGGAATTTTGTGATGCAGGAAATGAATGCAATGTACCGCCAGCTTGGGATCAGCAGTGAGGTACTGGCATATGGAAATAAAATAGAAAAAGAACTGAAGGAGCGTTTTGCCGCCATCGACGAAAATGCAGAATACAACCAGATGAAAGTGATTCTGGCTATGCAGAAAAATAAAGTCAGCGAGGCGTGTCTCTATGCATCCAGCGGATACGGATACAATGATCTGGGAAGAGATACCCTGGAAGATGTATATGCCGACGCTTTTCACGCGGAAGCCGCACTGGTCCGGCCCCAGATAGCCTGCGGTACCCATGCACTTGCGGTAGCCCTGTCCGGCAATCTGCGGCCCGGGGATGAATTGTTTTCCCCCGTGGGCAAACCATATGACACTTTGGAGGAGGTGATCGGCATCCGTCCGTCCAGAGGTTCCCTGGCAGAATACGGAGTCACCTACAGACAGACCGATTTGCTTCCCGACGGCAGCTTTGACTATGATAACATAAAAAAAGCTATAAACGAAAAGACAAAACTGGTCACCATTCAGCGCTCCAAAGGCTATCAGACACGCCCCACACTGTCCGTAAAACGAATCGGAGAACTGATCGCTTTCGTGAAACATATCAAACCGGATGTCATCTGCATGGTTGACAACTGTTACGGAGAATTCGTTGAGACCGTGGAACCCACGGACGTGGGAGCGGATCTGATCGTAGGCTCCCTCATTAAAAATCCCGGCGGCGGCCTAGCTCCCATCGGCGGCTATATTGTGGGGAAAAAGGAATATGTGGAAAATGCCGCTTACCGCCTTACCTCCCCCGGCCTTGGAAAGGAAGTAGGTGCCACTTTGGGGGTGAACCAGTCCTTTTTCCAGGGGTTCTTTCTGGCCCCTACCGTAGTAGCAGGTGCGCTGAAAGGCGCCGTATTTGCAGCTAATATTTATGAGCGTCTTGGCTTCGGGGTGGTTCCAAACGGAACGGAAAGCCGTCATGATATCATCCAGGCAGTCACTTTCGGCGTGCCGGAAGGTGTCATAGAATTCTGCAAAGGCATTCAGGCCGCCGCACCGGTGGACAGCTATGTGGAGCCGGAACCGTGGGCCATGCCCGGTTATGACAGTGATGTGATCATGGCAGCAGGCGCCTTTGTGCAGGGTTCTTCCATTGAACTTTCTGCGGACGGTCCCATCAAGCCCCCCTACGCTGTATATTTCCAGGGCGGACTTACCTGGTATCACGCTAAACTGGGAATACTCATGTCCCTGCAAAAACTCATTGATAAAAAAATCGCAGTATTGCCAAAACAGGAGGCATAGATCCATGAACAAAAAAACTGTCTGTATCATTGGCGGAGGCGCTGCCGGACTGGTATCCGCTATCTTTGCCGCAAGAAACCATGCGTCCGTTATCCTGCTGGAACAAAATGAGAAACCCGGAAGAAAACTTCTGGCGACCGGAAACGGCAGATGTAATCTGACCAATACCTTCCAGCAGCCATCCTGCTACCATGGCCGGCACCCGGAATTTGCATGGAAAGTCATACAGCAGTTTCCTATGCAGAAGACAGTGGCATTTTTCTCAGAACTGGGGATCTATACAAAGAACCGGGAGGGGTATCTTTACCCTGCAAGCTTACAGGCCTCCAGTGTCCTGGAAGTTCTGGAAGCGGAAGCACGCTATCTGAGGGTAAAGATCAAGTGCCGGGAACAGGTGACAGACATCTGTGCGTGTCCGGACCGGAAACAGGGCAGATGGCAGGTCAAAACCGCAGACTGGCAGTACAATGCAGACAGTGTGATCATTGCCTGCGGTTCCCCGGCTTCGGAGATTGCAGGTTCCTGCACATCCGGCTATGCCTTTGCCCGGAAACTGGGACACACGCTGATAAAACCCCTTCCTGCCCTGGTCCCCCTGAACTGTAAAGGCAGTTTTTTCTCCAAATGGTCAGGTGTCCGTGCAGAGGCCTGTGTTTCTCTTGCGGTTGGATATGAGATCTTCCGGGAGGAGAGAGGGGAAGTGCAGCTCACGGAATACGGCGTTTCAGGGATTCCCGTCTTTCAGCTAAGCGGTCATGCGGTACGGCTTCTGGATGAGGGTGTGCCAGTAAGGCTGCTGCTGGATTTTATGCCGGATTTTACAGAGGAGTCCCTGGAATCATTTTTAAGGACAAGGCTTGAAAACTGTCCTTACAAAACTTTAAAAGAAAGCCTGGTGGGGCTGTTTCCTAAAAAACTCATAGATGTATTGACCCAGAATAACCGGGATGATATCACGTCCCTGGTACAAAAGATTAAATGCCTGGAACTGGATGTCAAAGGTCCCCGCTCATTCAAACAGGCACAGGTATGTTCAGGAGGCGTATCCACAGAGGAGTTATCTCCTGAGACAATGGAATCCTCCCTTCATCCGGGTATCTTCTTTGCCGGGGAAGTGGTGGACACAGACGGTATCTGCGGGGGATATAACCTGCAGTGGGCCTGGTCAAGCGCAGCAGCAGCAGGCACACACGCTGCCTGCTGACAGCACAAAGAAAGGTAGATTTATGCTTACCATACAACAATTAAAACTTCCCGTGTCGCACACAGAGGGCGAACTGGAAAAAAAGATCCTAAAAACATTGAAAATTAAAAAAGAAGAGCTTCTCTCCTGGACGATCCGCAAACAATCTCTGGATGCCAGGAAAAAGCCGGAACTTTTTTTTGTATATACGATTGATGCAGAAGTTAAAAAGGAAAACACGATCTTAAAAAGAGTTGACCATAAAATAGTTATGTCAACAAAGAGGGCCTCTTACACGTATCTGCAGCCCGGGAACCTATCCGGGGTTCAGCGGCCCGTGGTGGTGGGCAGCGGTCCGGCAGGTCTTTTCTGCGCCTATTACCTGGCACGGGCAGGTTTGTCCCCCCTTGTGATCGAGCGGGGCGATGATGTGGACAGCCGAATGGAAAAAGTGCAGTCCTTCTGGGACGGCGGTGTGCTGGACACGGAATCCAATGTACAGTTCGGGGAGGGCGGTGCCGGTACTTTCTCAGACGGAAAACTGAATACCCTGGTCAAAGACCCTGCCGGAAGAAATCTGGAGGTACTCCGCCTATTCGTGGAATGTGGTGCCCCACAGGAAATTCTCTATGTGCAGAAACCTCACCTTGGCACAGATTTGCTGGTAACGATCGTAAAAAATCTCCGGGGCAGGATAGAGGCATTAGGCGGTGAGATCCGCTTCCGAAGTGCCCTGACCGGTATTCATACGGAAAAGGGACAAGTGACCGGCATCGAGATTGATCACAAAGAGCAGCTTTCTGTTTCCTGCCTTGTTCTTGCCATCGGACATAGCGCCAGAGACACTTTTTCTCTTTTGGAAAAAAGCGGATTTTCCATGCAGGCCAAATCCTTTGCAGTAGGTCTGCGCATAGAACATCCCCAAACCCTCATTAACCAGTACCAGTACGGTTTGAAAGAACATGATAAGCTTGGGGCTGCAGCCTATAAGCTGACACACAAGGCAGCGAGCGGACGGGGCGTATACAGCTTTTGTATGTGCCCGGGCGGTTATGTGGTCAATGCATCCTCAGAAAAAAACATGCTGGCAGTCAATGGTATGAGCTATCAGGACCGTGCCTCCCAAAATGCCAACAGTGCCATGATCGTCACCGTAACACCGGAGGATTATGGCAATACCGGCCCGCTCTCCGGCGTGGAATTCCAAAGAGGCCTGGAAAGGACCGCATACCGTCTCGGCGGCGGCAATATCCCCCTTCAGCTTTTCGGGGATTTTAAAGAGGACCGCCCAAGTACCGGTCTGGGACTTGTATCGCCCTGCCTGAAAGGTGGATGGGCATTTGCCAATCTTAGAGAGCTTTTTCCTGCATTTATCAGCAATGCCCTGCAGGAGGGGATCACATATTTTGACCGTATGATCCCCGGATTTTCCAGGGATGACGTGCTGCTTACCGGCGTGGAAAGCCGGACCTCCTCCCCGGTGCGTATTGAGAGGAATCCAGAGATGGAGAGCAATATCCGTGGTGTTTATCCCTGTGGGGAAGGCGCCGGATATGCGGGTGGAATCACTTCCGCAGCCATGGATGGATTAAAGATTGGTGAGGCAATTGTGAAAAAAGTGATAAATTTTTGTTAAGCCATATACATCGTTTTTAATCTGTGCTACAATAAAGTCTGCTAATTTTTTTTTATGATGCCCATACCATGCTGAAGAGAGTATGTGGAAGATCATATGAATGACAATAGAAAAATCAAAGAAATACCAAATGAAAACCGGCCATACGAAAAGTGTCTGAAGCTTGGTGCCCAGGCACTTACCGATGAAGAACTGCTGGCAGTGCTTTTGCGCTCCGGCTCAAGCGGAAGCTCCTCACTGGAGCTTGCCGGGGAGGTACTGCACCTTTCCCGGGATAAAGAGGGCCTTCCCGGCCTCAACCAATTGAGTCTCCAGCAGTTAAAAAGTATACGGGGGATTGGAACAGTGAAAGCCGTACAGCTCAAATGCATCGGCGAACTTTCCAAGAGGATTGCGGTCTCTGTGGCAGAAAAGGGTGTTTCTTTTGATCATCCGGCATCCATTGCCAATTTCTACATGGAGCAGCTCCGCCATCAGGAACAGGAGCTGCTGCTTTGTATGATGCTGGACTGTAAAAATCATCGCCTGGGGGAAGAGATCGTTTTTAAGGGGACTGTCAATATGTCCCTGGTAAACCCGCGGGAGATTTTTCTTGCCGCTCTTTCCTATCATGCGGTGGGAATCCTACTGGTTCACAATCATCCAAGCGGAGATCCGTCCCCAAGTCAGGCGGATATTAAAATCACGAAAAGAGTTCAGAGTGCCGGCGCAATGCTCGGCATCCCGCTTCTGGATCACATCATTATCGGAGACTGCCGTTACATAAGCTTCCGGGAGCAGGGGTTATTAGAATAAAGAATAGAAAGAACGCACACACAGTGATTCTTTCCTGGTCATAAATAAAAGGGGAGCACAATATGCCATTTCATAAAACGTTTGGTGTAGATCTAGGCACCAGTATGGTGAAGATCTATTCCTGCCAGCAGGACACCATCTTAACGGAAAAGAACATGATTGCCATCCGGAACGGAAAACAGATTCTGGCTGCCGGCAATGATGCTTATGAGATTTTTGAAAAAAATCCCTCAAATGTCTCGGTCATCACTCCCATGACATTCGGCAAGATTGCAGATATCAACCACACAGAGATGGTTCTGCATTCGCTTTTGGAGAAAGCAGGGGCCGGTACGGTTTTGGGAAACACACTGTATCTTGCAGTTCCTGCAGATTTATCCGAGATAGAAAAGAGGGCCTACTATACGATAGGTAATTCCAGCAGAAAAAATAAAATATATATGGTAGACAAGACCATTGCCGACGCGGTAGCTCTCGGCATACCTATTAACAAAACAAAAGGCTCCATGGTCGTGAACATCGGGGCACAGAGCTGTGAGATCTCTGTTATTGAAAAGGGCCGGGTGGTTCTGAGTAAGATCGTGGAGATCGGCGGCAAGCAGCTCAATGAATCCATACAGAACATGGTGCGCCGCCGGTGTAATCTGAACATAGGCAGCCGTACGGCCAGGCGCCTGAAATTTTCCCTGGCTTATCTGAAGGAAGATAAAAAAGAGGCCCGGAAAGTGGTGGGTGTGGACAGTCTGACCGGACTGCCCCAGGAGGGAGTCGTGTCCTCCAGAATGGTCTATGAAGCCATCTTGGAGCCCCTTGGCACCATCTGTGAGGAAATTCGCTTTTTTCTGGAGCGTACACCGCCCCAGATTCGGCAGAATATTTCCAGGGAAGGCATCAATCTCACCGGAGGCACTACAAAGATCCCTGATATCGAATGGTTCATAAGCAGCCAAACAGGGCAGAAGGTCTGTCTGTCACGTTTCTATGACCTGTGTACCATATACGGACTCAAAGAGATCATAGGAAGCAAGTCTCTCAGAAAATGGGTAAAACAATAGAGAGCGGAAGGCAGCCAATGGACTTTCTGTTGTTATGAATAAAAAGCTGAGGTTTTATAGAATGAAAAAAAAGCATGATTGGAACATAAAAAGTAAACATATCCTGGTTATCATGATTCTGGTGTGCATCAGCCTGATGCTTCTCACCTTTGCAGAGAAATTTCCGGCAGCACCGGTCAGAAAAGCAGCCAGTTACGCAGTCGTACCTTTCCAGAACGGCATCAATAAAGTGGGGACCGCATTAAGTGAAATGACATCCGGTTTCCGCAATAAGAAAAAGCTGGTGGAGGAAAATGAAAAGCTTCAGAGCAAAGTGGACGAGCTTACAGCTGAAAACAGCCGTCTGACCCAGTCCATCAGCGAACTGGACCGTCTGAAAAAGCTCTATGATCTCGACAAGGAATACAGTGAATATGACAAGGTTGGCGCGGAAGTGATCAGCAAGAACTCCGGCAACTGGTTTTCCACCTTTACCATCAACAAAGGCAGTGATGACGGCATTCAGAAGGACTGCAATGTCATAGCAGGAAGCGGGCTGGTGGGCATCGTCACAGAGGTGGGAAAAAACTGGGCAACGGTCCGTTCCATCATAGATGACACCAGCAATGTAAGTGCCATGACCATGACCACCTCTGACACCTGCATTGTGTCAGGCGATCTGCGTCTGATCGATGAGGGTAAACTGCAGTTTATCCATCTCAAAGATGAGGATGACAAAATACAGGAGGGTGAAAAGATCGTCACATCCGCAACCAGCGACAGATTCCTGAAGGGGATCCTGATTGGATATGTCAGTGAGATAGAAGAAAATCCCAATAACCTTACAAAGACGGGAACGCTCACACCAGCAGTGGATTTTGAACATCTGCAGGAGGTACTTGTGATCAAAGAACTGAAACAGCAGAAGGGAGATTCATAAATGAGAATTCAAAGGAAAGTGGTAACCCTCCTTCTGATTCTGATCTCCGCTATCCTTCAGGGAACTCTTTTCAAAGCGCTTTCCATCGGCTCCATCACGCCAAACCTGCTGTTGATCCTGACAGTTTCCTTTGGTTTTATGCGGGGCAAGAAGAACGGCATCTGGATCGGATTTTTTTGCGGTATCTTAAAAGATCTGCTCTCAGACGGACTGCTTGGTTTTTACGCTTTGGTCTATCTGTGCATCGGCTATGCGGCAGGCTGCTGCTGTAAGCTGTTCTACGATGAGGAACTCCGTGTTCCCATCATACTTATGGCTGCAGGGGATTTGGTCTACGGCGGCCTGGTATATGGAATGCAGTATCTGATGCGGGGACGCATACAGTTTTACTACTATTTTGGAAGGATCATCATCCCGGAAATGATATATACGGTTCTTATGACTGTTCTTCTCTACAGGTTACTCTTTAACATTAACAAGCGGCTGACAGAACTGGAAATGAAGGAGAGAGATTCTATTTGGCTAAGAAAATAAAAAACTTTTTAAAAAAATTATGTATCAAACGAACTACCGTGCTGTTTCTGGTATTTATCCTTATGTTTTTTATCCTGATACAGCATCTTTTCAAACTTCAGATCATAGAAGGCGACGAGTACGCCGACAATTTTAATCTGAGCACCACAAAAACACGTACCATAAAAAGCACCCGCGGAAATATCCGGGACCGCAACGGCCAGCTTCTGGCCCACAACCAGTTGTCCTATTCCATTATACTGGAAGACAACGGAAGCTATGACTCCAACAGGGAGAAAAATCTGACTCTCAACTATGTGGCCTATTCCCTGATGAAGATCTTGGAAGCCAACGGCGAGACCCTGGACACCTCCTTTCATATTGTGGTGGATGAGAACGGGGAGTATGCCTTTGACGCAACAGATTTTACCCTGAACCGTTTCAAAGCCGATGTATACGGACAGGCGAAAATAGATTCCCTTAAAAAGGATCAGCTCAACGCTTCTCCTAAAAAGATCATGGATTATCTGTGCAGTGCCGAGCGTTTCGGACTGGTAAACAAAGATGACCCGTATACAGCGGAGGAGCTGAAGAAACATAACCTGCCGGAATCCTTTACTCCGGAGGAAACCCTGGCGATCGTCCGTATCCGTTATGCACTGTCTGCCAACAGCTTTAAAAAGTATGTGCCGGCAACCATTGCCACTAACGTCAGCGACAATACGGTTGCCATGGTCATGGAGAGCAAAGACAAACTTCAGGGTGTTGACATTATGGAAGATTCCATCCGTGTGTATGACGACGGCGTATATTTTGCACCCATTATCGGCTATACAGGAAAAGCTTCCGCAGAGGAGCTGGAGGAACTGCAGAAAGACAATCCGGATTATTCCACAGATGCTGTGATCGGTAAGACCGGAATTGAACAATATATGGAAACCACTCTTCAGGGAAAAGACGGGGAGGAGCAGGTGACTGTGGACAACTTAGGAAAGGTACTGCAGATCAACGAAGACTCCCGTATCAACCCGGTATCAGGGGATGATGTCTACCTGACTATTGACAAAGACCTCCAGGAAGTGGCGTACGAGGTTCTGGAACAGAAGATTGCAGGTATCCTTTCCGATAATATCATTATGGCAAAGGAATTCGACCAGGATTCCACCAACAACGATACCAGTAATATCCGTACACCGATCTATGATGTATATAATGCGCTCATAGGCAACAGCGTGATCGATACCAGCCATTTTAAAGCGGAGGACGCCTCTGAGACAGAGCAGACGATCTACGGACTTTTTACCCAGAAGCAGGCGGAAGTCTTTGAAGCCATCCGGCAGGAGCTTACCGCTGCTGCACCGGAAGCTTACAAAGATCTTCCAAAAGAAATGCAGGAGTACCAGAGTTATATTGTCAATGACTTCCTTATGAATAAAAAGGGAATCCTGTCCATGGATGCCATTGATGCCAGTGATCCCACTTATATTGCCTGGACAAAGGACAGCTCCATAAGCTTAAAAGAGTTTTTAACATATGCGGCAAGCCAGAACTGGATCGACATTTCCCAGTTTTACGCAGAGGGGGATTATCTGGATTCCACGGAAGTTTATAATGCTCTTTCTGAGTATCTGACAGAGTCCCTGACAAACGATTCCGAGTTCTCCAAGATCATATATAAATATATGATACTGTCAGACACCATATCCGGAAACCAGCTCTGCCTGGTGCTCTTTGATCAGGGAGTCCTGGAGGCAGATGAGGAATCCTATAATGCGCTTGCATCCGGTCAGAAAAAGTCCTATGATTTCCTGAAGGATAAGATCAGTAACCTGGAGATCACCCCGGCCCAGCTGGCCCTTGATCCCTGTTCCGGATCTTTGGTCATGACGGATACAAACTCCGGAGAAGTTCTGGCCTGTGTCACCTATCCGGGGTATGACAATAACCGTCTGGCAAACCAGATGGATGTGGATTATTACGCTAAACTTTCCCTTGACCTTTCAAGACCCTTCTTTAATAAAGCTACACAGCAGAAGACCGCGCCCGGTTCCACTTTTAAGATCGTGACAGCCGTTGCGGGAATGGAAGAAGGAATTGTTGACGATAATTATGGTGTGACCTGTACCGGTGAATTTACCAAAGTCACGCCACCTATTAAGTGCTGGCTGCATACCGGACATGGATATCTGGGAATACAGGGTGCCATTAAAAACTCCTGTAATACTTTCTTTAACCAGGTTGTCTATGATATGGGAACCGACAATGACGGAAACTTTTCAGATTCACTGGGACTTGAAAAACTTCGGAAATATGCAGAGCTGTTCCAGTTAGACCAGAAATCAGGCATAGAGATCACAGAGGCCGAACCACAGATCACGGACGAAGCTGCCGTGGCATCTGCCATCGGACAGGGTACCAACAACTACACCACCTCACAACTGGCACGCTATGCCACCACAATCGCAAGCCGGGGAAACATTTATTCGTTGTCCCTTCTTGATAAAGTTACAGACTCCAAAGGAAACCTCATCGAAGACTACACACCGGAGTTAAAGGCTACTATGGACATTCCGAACAATGAGTGGGATATCATTCATGCCGGAATGCGGGAAGTGGTAGAGAACAATGAAGCCTTCCAGGACTTTGATTACCCGGTATCCGGTAAGACCGGTACCGCCCAGGAAGTAACAACCCGGCCCAGCCACGGACTTTTCATCGGATTTGCCCCATCGGACAATCCGGAGATCGCCATGGCAGTCCGCATTGCCAATGGATACAGTTCCACCAATGCGGCAGCAGTAGCAAAAGATGTAATCAGCTATAAGTACGATCTTGTGAAGAAAGATGCGATAGTTACCGGAACGGCATCCGCAGGCGGAAGTACACAGCAGACAGACTAAACCTTTTTTGAGTCTTGAAAATACGCACGAAAAGTAAAGGCGGTTAATGCCGCAGTTTCGTAACAGTTCAGCTTATCTGAGCTGTTGCGCAGCTTCAAAAAGGATTTAGGAGGATAGGATATGAGTGAAATTATTGTAGTGACTTCCGGAAAAGGCGGGGTCGGAAAAACCACCGTTACGGCAAATCTGGGGCTTGGACTTGCAAAGCTCAACAAAAAGGTTGTCGTAGTGGACACGGATATCGGGCTTAGGAACCTGGACGTG
The DNA here is from genome assembly GCA_002270465.1 of Blautia hominis. GTDB lineage: Bacteria > Bacillota > Clostridia > Lachnospirales > Lachnospiraceae > Blautia > Blautia hominis. The sequence continues at coordinate 894,478 of NQOF01000002.1, read as the reverse complement.
GTCCTTGGGCTTGAGAACAGGATTGTCTATAATCTCATTGATGTCATTGAGGGGAGCTGCCGCATGAAGCAGGCGCTCATCCGGGACAAGCAGTGTGACAATCTCTGCCTGCTTCCCTCTGCCCAGACCAGAGACAAGACAGCTATCACACCTGAACAGATGATTAAACTGACAGATGATCTGTCGGAAGAGTTTGACTATATTCTGCTGGACTGCCCGGCAGGCATTGAACAGGGCTTTAAAAATGCCATTGCGGGGGCTAACCGGGCCATTGTGGTCACTACGCCTGAGGTTTCCGCCATCCGCGACGCAGACCGTATTATCGGGCTTTTACAGGCAAATGAAATGCCGAGAGTGCAGCTTATCATCAACCGTCTGCGTATGGATATGATAAGGCGCGGGGAAATGATGTCTGTGGAGGACGTGACGGAGATCCTGGCTGTGGAACTTTTAGGCGCGATCCCGGATGATGAGGCTGTGGTCATTGCCACCAATCAGGGAGAGCCTCTCTGCGGGCAGGACTCCATGTCAGGACAGGCATTTTTAAACATCTGCCGCAGGATAGCGGGGGAGGATGTACCTTTCCTGAATTTCCAGACAAAGCAGGGTGTGTTTAAAAGGCTGTCCGGTATCTTTAAAAAATAATAAGGTAAGGGAGGGCCTGCGTGTTGATTCATTTTCGGAATAAACGTTCCGGTCATGTAGCAAAGGACCGGCTGAAGCTTCTCCTCGTATCCGAGAGGCTGGATTGTTCTCCACAAATGATGACCATGCTTCAAAACGATATGGTCCGTGCCGTGAGTAAATATTTCACTGTACAGGAACAAAAAGTGGAGATCCGTTATTTGAAGGATACCACTACCGTTTTGGCAAAGATTCCTCTGAAAGCGGATATACAGGAATCCTATCCCGGTTTTTAGGAACAGGTAAAAAAGGACTTTAAGGATAAAACTAGGTGTTTTCATGATTAAACAATATAAACTACGTGACTATAATTTCAGACTGGTGCTGTTTCTGGTTGTACTCACCTTCATGGGGGTGCTGCTGGTTGGAAGTGCGGAACCGGATTTGCAGAGGAAGCAGTTCTTTGGTATGATGCTGGGGCTTATTGTCATGGCGGTCATATCCCTGATGGATTTCAGCTGGATCCTGAACTTCTACTGGATCATGTATGTGGGCAATATCCTCATGCTTCTTCTGGTACGGCTGATTGGTACAGAGTCCAAAGGCGCTGCCAGATGGCTGCGGATCGGAAGCTTCCAGTTCCAGCCTACAGAGCTGGCGAAGATCATTCTCATTCTGTTTCTCGCACGCTATCTGATGGAACACGAGGAAGATTTGAATACATTAAAGACAATATTGAAAACAGTCGTGCTGATGGCTATCCCTCTGCTTTTGATTTATAACCAGCCGGACTTGAAAAATACCATTACAGTTGCTATACTTTTCTGTATACTGCTGTATCTTGCAGGGCTGAGCTATAAAATTATAGGCGGGGCGCTGCTGATTGCCATACCCCTGGTGGTTGTATTTCTGTTTATTGTCATACAGCCGGACCAGAAGCTCATAAAAGAATATCAGAGAGACCGGATCATGACCTTTCTCTATCCGGAGGAAGAGGAATACTCAGACGATGTACTCCAGCAGCAAAATTCCATCATGGCGATCGGCTCAGGAAAACTGACAGGAAAAGGTTTGAACAACAATGAAGTGGCATCGGCAAACAAAGGCAACTTTGTATCAGAGAGCCAGACAGACTTTATCTTTTCCGTTGCAGGGGAGGAACTGGGATTTTTGGGCTGTACAGCCCTGCTCCTTCTTATTTTTCTGATCATATATGAGTGTATGAGGACGGGCAGAAGGGCAAAGGATTTATCCGGCAGCCTGATATGCTACGGTATGGCATCCGTTATAGCAGTACAGAGCTTTATCAACATCTGCGTGGCAACGGGACTTGGCCCCAACACAGGTACGCCGCTTCCCTTTGTCAGCTACGGGCTTTCTTCCATGGTAAGCCTTTATATCGGTATGGGGCTGGTATTAAATGTCAGTCTTCAGAAAAACAGAACCTACAGGGAGGTAGAAAAATCGTGAACATCGGATTAATTGCACACAACTCTAAGAAAAAATTAATGCAGAACTTCTGTGTTGCCTACAGGAGTATCCTTTCAAAAAATCAGCTATACGCTACAGGTACCACAGGCAGGCTCATTGAGGAGGCTTCCAATTTGAATGTACACAAGTTCCTGGCCGGCCATCTGGGCGGAGAACAGCAGATGGGAGCGCTGATCGAACAGAACCAGATGGATCTCATCATCTATCTGCGGGAACCACTGGCGCCTCAGAAACATGATCCGGATGTAAAGCGGATCTTTCATCTGTGTGACACACATAATATACCACTGGCAACCAATCTTGCCACAGCAGAAATGATGATCAGATCACTTGACAGAGGAGAGTTAGACTGGCGTGAAATGTACAAATAAACCAAAAAAAAGGCTTTCCAAAAAGGCACAGAGAAAGCGTAAGATCAAGCGTACCCTGTTTCTTGGCATGTTTTTCGTTATCCTGCTGTTAGCAGGTGTGCTGGGGATCTTCATGCTGAAAGGAAAACAGGCCGTGGATGCGCCTATGGCGTTCAGGCTGACTACGGAAGTGTTTGGTCAGACCATAGGCGAGGATTCCCTGGTAGCAAAAGGTGTGGCAGCAGATCTGTGCGTGGGTGCAGGTGATACACCTCTGGAAGGGATTGAGACCCAGGGAGAAGAAAGAGCAGCACTGTTTGATATTCAGGACAAAAAACTGCTTTTTTCAAAATCGCTGTATGAAAAGTCTTATCCGGCCAGTATCACTAAGATCATGACCGCACTGGTAGCACTCGGCAAAGCCAACATGGATGAGATTGTGACCATTCAGGCACAGGATGTCCAGCTGGAGGCGGATTCCCAGGTCTGCGGACTTGCGGAGGGAGACCAGATATCCATGGACCAGCTCTTCCATGCACTTCTTGTCTATTCAGCCAATGATGCGGCGATGGCTATTGCCAGGACCGTGGGCGGCAGCGTGGAAGGCTTTGTGGATATGATGAATGAGGAAGCCCAGCGCCTGGGCATGACAGGGACACATTTTGTGAATCCGCACGGACTTCACGATGAGGAGCACTATACAACAGTATATGACATCTATCTGATGCTCAATGAAGCCATGAAACATCAGGAGTTCACGGATATTACCCAGCTAAGCAACTATACCATCAACTATAAGTCTGCAGACGGTACCCAGATGCAGAAGTGGCTGGACGCCACAGACCAGTATCTGACAGGGGAGTCCAGCGCACCTAAAGGAGTTACTATTCTGGGCGGTAAAACAGGAACCACTGCCAAAGCGGGAAACTGTTTGGCTCTTATGGTTCAGAATAACTATGGGGAACCTTATGTTTCCATTGTTCTGAACGCGGAAAACAAACCCGTTTTGTATGAGCGCATGAACCAGCTTCTTGAGAAAGTGAACCGTTCCTAAAGAAATAATGAAATTTCAAAAAATAGCAGAAATTTTTTATTTTACCATTGTATTTTTGAACGAAATGCACTATAATTAATTCCAAGATAACCACGTTTTTAGTAAATATACATATTACGTGCGGCTAAGGAGGAAAATGCGATGGTTCAGTTAATTGTAGGTGAAAAAGGTAAAGGAAAGACAAAAATTCTTCTAGACAAGGCTAATGCTGAGGTCAGGAACGCGAACGGCTCAGTTGTTTACTTAGATAAGAGTACAAAGCATATGTATGAGCTGAATAATAAAATCCGTCTGATAGATGTGATGGAATACGGTATTGAAAACAGTGATGAGTTTGTTGGTTTTATCCGCGGTATTGTTTCCCAGGATCATGATCTTGAGCAGATGTATCTGGATGGTTTCCTGAAGATCTCCAGACTGGAAAATTCCCCGGAGAACATTTCAAAGGTTATGGCCAGCCTTGAGAAGATTGCAGAGCGTTATAATGTTTCCTTTATTATCAGCCTTTCAAAAGACGAAAAGGATCTTCCTGAAGATGTGAGACATATGATCGTCACATCTTTATAAATAAACAAAAACGAATGAGTAAAAAAGCCGCTGCACACCCTGAAAAGACAGGCGTGCGGCGGCTTTTTTCTGCGCGTGCTCAGCGGTCACCCATAGATGTGATCCTTCCGAACAGGCTCAGCAGATAGAGTCCGCAGATTCCTACAATGACATATACAACTCTTGAAAGCCATGTCATGTCTCCGAACAGGAATGTAACCAGATTGAAACGGAACAGTCCGATCAACCCCCAATTGAGGGCGCCGATAACGGTAATAACTAATGCGGTATAATCTAATCCATTTGATTTCATGATAATTCCTCCTTTATCTTTTTCTATTTTCTGCATTATTTATAATTTTTATACAATAAAATTGGCTATTGTACTTAAATGCCGAAAATGTTAAAATGGAAAACGATAATGAAAGGAGATTTTCATTCCAATTGAGAGAAAAAATATTGACATTTATAAAAAACTTGCTGAATATCATCAAAAAATTATTTACTTTTAATATTGCCACACTGCTTTTTGGCGCACTGTTTATTTACATGCTGATCACCGTTCTGCTTTACATCACCTCCACCCACGTCACCTCCTATCAGGTAACGGCAGGTCCTCTCTCCAGGAACCCTGTCTGTACAGCACTGGCGGTACGCGACGAGGAGGTTGTCTCTGCCGACAGCCCGGGCTATATACGTTACTATGCCAGGGAAGGCATGAAAGTACGAAAGGGCGGCAATGTCTATGCCCTGAGCGATACCAAAAACGTCAAGGCTGATATCACCCTGTCCAAAGACCAGCTGGAGCAAGTCCGCACCAGGATCGCTGATTTTTCCAATAACTTCAGCGGAACGGATTTTTACGATGCCTACAGTTTCAAATATGAAATGCAGGGCCTGATCTTTCAGCAGGCATCCTCCCAGGGGACGGCGCCGGCTGACGCAGTGGAGGACCAGGACGAGGTGGACAGTGATGTGACCGTCATCCGGGGTTCCATGACGTTCGGAAACCAAGTGGTACATACATCCCCCAGCGCTGGTCTTGTCATATACTCCACAGACGGATATGAAGGAAAAACCGTAGAGGACCTGACAGAGGAAGATTTTAATCAAAAAGCCTATGAAAAGAAGGACCTGCTCACAGACGGGCAGGCCAAAGCCGGAGATGCTGTGTACAAACTGGTCAAAGATGACAACTGGACGCTCATGGTGCCGCTATCCGACAAACTGGCTGCTAAACTGGCAGACCGCAAGAGTATCAAAGTGAAGTTTCTAAAAGACGGAGAGACACAGACCGGACAGCTCTCCATTATGAACGTGGGAAACCAGAAGGTGGCAAAGATCACACTGAAAAATGGTATGGTGCGCTATGCCTCTGACCGTTTCCTCAAAATAGAATTGGTCATCAATACCCAGAGCGGGCTGAAGATCCCCATGAGTTCTATTGTGACCAAAGAATTTTATATCATTCCCTCCTCTTTCCTGACCAAAGGAGGAAATGAAAATTCTGCCGGGTTTCTGCGTGAGACAGCCACGAAAGGCGGAGATAAGACAACAGAGTTTGTATCTGCCACTATTTATAAGAACACAGCAGAGGAGAACCTGGATGCCGAAGTATCCGAGGATACAGAGAATACGGCAGCCCAGGATGGGTACTGTTATGTGGATAAACAGACCTTCCAGGACGGGGATGTCCTGTATAAGCCGGAAACACAGGAAACCTTTGTGGTAGGTGAGATTGACTATCTGGAGGGTGTTTACAGTATGAACAAAGGATATGCGGTATTCAGACAAATTGATATCATTGATCAGAATGAAGAATACTGTATTGTAAGACCCAACACATCTTACGGTCTGGAAGCCTTTGACAGAATTGTGGAGGACGGAGAGAGCGTAAAAGAAGAAGATATACTGACTGGAAAGTAAGGAGAGATGAAACATGAGTGTATGTGAAAATTATCTTGCAGTGGAAGAAAAAGTAAAGGAAGCCTGCCGCCGGGCAGGAAGAAACCAGGATGAGGTTACCCTCATCGCTGTGAGCAAGACAAAACCCATGTCTATGATCGAGGAACTGCTGCCTCAGGGCGTAGTGGATTTCGGTGAGAATAAGGTACAAGAGCTGACAGCCAAGGAGGAGGCACTTCCCTCAGGGATTCACTGGCATATGATTGGACATTTACAGAGAAATAAAGTAAAATACATCGTGGACAAAGCCTGTCTGATCCATTCGGTGGATTCCCTCCGTCTGGCAGAGACGGTCAGCCAGGAAGCGGAAAAAAAAGGGGTAACTGCCAATATTCTCATCGAAGTCAATGTGGCCGGTGAGGACAGCAAATTTGGTGTAAGCCCGGATGAAACGGCGGCACTTGCGGAAGCCATATCAAAACTTCCAAATATTGCGGTGAAAGGGCTGATGACCATTGCCCCGTTTGTTGAAAATGCTGAAGAAAACAGGGAAGTTTTTAGAAATTTAAGAAAATTAAGTGTTGACATTGAAGAGAAAAAATTTAATAATGTTACTATGGCTGTGCTCAGCATGGGCATGACTGGTGATTATGAGGTTGCCATTGAAGAGGGTGCCACGATGGTCCGTGTAGGGACAGGCATTTTCGGAGAAAGAGATTATAGCAAATAAGATTGGAGATTTTATCATGGGTGTTTTAGATAAGTTTTTAGATGCGATCAAAGTGAACGACGATTACGACGACGACGAATTTCTGGATGATGAGTTCGATGACGAGTTCGATGATGAAAAACCCAAGAGACGTTTCTTCAAAAAATTAGAGGAAGATGATGATGACTTAGACGACTATGAACCGCGCAGCTACAAAAAGGCGGAAAAGCAGTCTGCTCCCAAGGCGTCCAAGCCTGTTAAGTCACAAAAGACTGCCAAGTCTGCATCTTCAGCTGCAGCTTCCTCCTCCAAGGTTACCCCGATGCGTCAGGTAAAAAGAACAGGCAGCGCAATGGAAGTTTGCGTGATCAAGCCCACCAATATGGAAGATACAAGAGAGATTGCAGATACACTGATCGCCAACTGCACCGTTATCCTGAACCTGGAAGGTCTGGATATGGAAGTTGCGCAGAGAATCATTGATTTTACTTCAGGTTCCTGCTATTCCATAGGCGGAAGCCTGCAGAAAGTGTCCAGTTACATATTTATTCTGACACCGGCCAGCGTGGACATTACCGGAGACTATCAGCAGATCTTAAACGGTGCTTTTGATATCCCGTCCATACGGACCGAATACTAATGAATTGCGGACAAACCATGGAAAAAGAAACTTTATTTGAAAAACGTATGAAAGAGTTAAGTAAGAATGCCTATTATCGCGGCGTTCTTACTTTCTCTGATTTTTTGGACTTAAATGAATTGCATATGTTGCAGAGCCTGCCAAAGAACGGATCAGGGGTCAAAGTGGAAACTTTCGGAGGCTATGCATTGGCAGAGCGTCAGATGGCAGCATTCATCCCTGATGCTCTTTTCTTTCAGCAGGATTATCCTATTTCCTGTATCCGTATCCGCCCTGCAGCGGAAAAGTTTGCAGAAAGCCTGACCCACAGAGATTATCTGGGGGCCATATTAAACCTGGGTATAGAGAGAAACAAGATTGGTGATATTTTGGTGGAAGGGAAGACTGCCCATGTTTTCTGTCATGAGAATATGGCGCCGTTTCTTTTACAGGAGTTGTGCCGTGTCCGCCACACCAATGTAGTGCCGGAGCTTTTGAATGCCCTGGAGGAGCTGCCTTCCCTGAAGACAGAGAAGGTTTCGGGAACGGTGTCTTCCGTAAGACTGGACAGTGTCATCGCCCTGGCATTTTCCTCATCAAGGAGCAGTATGATTTCCCTCATAGAAGGGGGAAAAGTTTTTGTCAATGGAAAGAATATCCTCTCCAACGGATATAATCTGAAAGTGGGAGATATTGTCTCTGTGCGGGGCAAAGGAAAATTCCGTTTTGAGGAAGTAGGAGGCATCACCAAAAAGAACAGGTATCATATAAGCCTGGCCAGATATTGTTAAGACAGGAGTGAAAAGAATGACAGCAGACATATTACAGGTAAGAAGAGACGGGGATTTTTCCTATCCCATTATATTCCGTAAGGATTTTTCGGATTTATCAGCACAGCTAAAGCGGCTGGAACTGGCTAAGAGGAAATTCTGCATTGTTACAGACAGCACCGTTGCTCCGCTCTTTTTAAATACAGTAAAAAAAGAGCTGGAGAGATGCGCTTATTTTGTGACCACCTATGTGCTGCCTGCAGGGGAGGAGAACAAGACCCTGGAACAGATTCAGGGGATTTACCAGCATTTAATTGAAATGCATTTTGACCGGAAAGATTTTCTGGCAGCCCTTGGCGGCGGTGTGGTGGGCGATATGACCGGATTCGCGGCTGCTACTTATCTGAGGGGGATTGATTTTATCCAGATCCCCACCACGCTTCTGGCCCAGGTGGACAGCAGCATCGGCGGAAAGACGGGGGTTGATTTCTTAAAATATAAGAATATGGTAGGCGCCTTCCACCAGCCCCGTATGGTGTATATGAATGTGAGCACACTGTGCACGCTGCCTCTGGAGCAGTTTTCCTGTGGCATGGGTGAGGTGGTAAAGCATGGCTTTATCCGTGACGCCTCATACTCCCAATGGCTGTATGAGAACCGTGCCGGGATCTTGTCGCTTGATACAGACATTTTGTCGGAAATGATCTACAAAAGCTGTGTCATCAAAAAGACGGTGGTTGAACATGATCCTACAGAACAGGGGGAGCGTGCTGTGCTGAATATGGGGCACACCGTTGGACATGCTGTTGAAAAATTAAAGGATTTCCGTCTGCTTCACGGCCAGTGCGTGGCCGTAGGCACTGTGGCCTCAGCATATTTATCCATGAGACGCGGCATGATCACAGTGGAAGAGTATGAAGAGGTCAAGAAGCTTCTGGAGGCCTTTGGCCTGCCTGTCTCCACAGACGGTCTGCGTGCGGAGGAAGTGTTAAGCGTGACGAAATCAGACAAAAAGATGGAGCAGGGAAGGATCAAGTTTATTCTCATGAAAGAACCCGGATACGCGGTGGTGGATAAAACTGTGACAGATGAAGAACTGCTCACAGCCATCCGGGAAATACTGGAATAGCTGCAGGGAGACGAACATGAAGCAAAAAACAAAAAAAATCACTGTGCTGGTGCAGTTTCTCATCAGTGTGGCACTTTTAACAGGTCTTGACCAGTGGACAAAATACCTGGCTGTCCGCCATCTGAAGAATCAGCCGGATATCCCCCTGATTGACAATGTACTCTACCTGCATTATCTGGAAAACAGGGGAGCTGCTTTTGGCCTCTTTCAGAACCAGTTTCTTTTCTTTGGTATTATGACCGTCATCATTTTGTGTGCTGTGATCTATGTACTCTGGCATATGCCCTCAGATAAAAAATACCTGTTTCTCCGGATCATCTGTTTTGTCATCTGTGCAGGGGCGATTGGCAACTTTATTGACCGGGTCCGGCTGAATTATGTTGTGGATTTTATTTATTTCTCTCCCATAAATTTTCCTGTCTTTAATGTGGCGGATATCTATGTGGTAGTCTCCATGGCGTTGTTCCTGATCTCCTTTTTATTTATCTACAAAGAAGAGGATTTTGCATTTTTATCAGGGAAAGGAAAGAAGAAATGAAAAAGATCTGCCTGTTCGTTGACCCCTCCTTGGCAGGGGAACGTATCGACAAATATCTGGCATTGGAACTTGCGGACTATTCACGCTCTTTTCTTCAAAAGCAGCTTAAGGAGGGAAACGTCACTGTGGGAGACCGGCCGGTAAAATCCAGTTACCAGCTTTCAGAAGACGAGGAGATCTGTGTCTTTATACCTGACAGCCGGGAACCGGATATCCTGCCCGAGGACATCCCTTTGTCAGTCCTTTATGAAGATGAGCATCTTCTTGTGGTGGATAAACCAAAAGGAATGGTGGTGCATCCAAGCGCAGGCCATTACAGCGGCACATTGGTAAATGCTCTTTTATACCACTGCCGTGGAAATCTCTCCGGCATTAACGGAGTCCTTCGTCCCGGTATTGTACACCGTATTGATAAGGATACCACCGGTGCTCTTCTGGTATGCAAGACGGATCTGGCACACAGGAATCTGGCGCAGCAGCTCAAGGATCACAGCATAACCAGGCGCTACCGTGCCATTGTACATGGAAATCTGACAGAGGACGAGGGCGTTGTGGAAGGTCCCATCGGACGTCACCCCACAGAGCGGAAGAAAATGGCTGTCAATCAAAAGAACGGAAAACCTGCTGTCACCCATTATAAGGTTCTGGAACGTTTTGGAAACTACACCTATGTGGAATGCCGCCTGGAAACAGGCCGTACCCATCAGATACGTGTGCACATGAGCAGCATTGGGCACCCGCTTCTGGGGGATATGGTGTATGGACCAAAAAAATGTCCCGTACCGGGTCTGGAAGGCCAGACACTTCACGCTATGATTTTAGGTTTTATCCATCCGGCCACAAAAGAATATCTGGAGTTTTCGGCACCTCTTCCGGAATATTTTGAAAAACTTCTCATAAAATTCCGATAAAATAATATAAATTTTATATACAGATTGGATAAAATAGATTATAATAGTTATAGTAAGATAATAATTCCATATTTCTCTGTTGAATTGCTACAACAATCTCAGAGAGGGATTATCGAATAGAGAGGAGTGTTTGATTATGGCAGCAAATACGGTAATTACAATCGGAAGACAGTACGGAAGCGGCGGAAAAGAAGTTGGTCTGCGTCTGGCAGAGGAACTGGGTATTAAATGTTATGACAAGGAGCTTCTTGACAGGGCAGCCAAGGACAGCGGATTATGCCAGGAATTATTCGAGAATAATGACGAAAAGCCAACCAACAGTTTTTTGTATTCTCTGGTCATGGATACATATTCCTTTGGCTATTCCTCAGCGGCATTTACCGATATGCCCATCAACCACAAGGTGTTTCTGGCACAGTTTGACACAATTAAAAAACTGGCTTCTGAAGCTCCCTGCGTTATCGTTGGACGCTGTGCGGATTATGCGCTTTCTGATTACGAGGGTGCGATCAGTGTATTTATACATGCTGATCTGGATAAAAGGATCAAGAGAATCGCCAGGAAGCATGAACTGACCGACTCGGCAGCAAAAGACAGGATCCAGAAGACAGACAAGAGAAGGGCCAGTTACTATAATTACTACACCAGCAAAAAATGGGGCGATGCCACCAGCTATGACTTATGTCTGAACAGCGGCATACTGGGTATTGACGGCTGTGTGGAAATGATCAAAAAGGCCATTGAGATCAGAGATAATAAGAGAAATAAAAAAGGCTGACAGAAATACCGGTTTACGGGGATCGCAATGATCGTAATGAAGAAGCACCGCAGGATCTGCATTCTGCGGTGCTTCTTGTTACGGCATTTATTTCGGTGTTCTTTTGTCCCATCCGTTTATACTGCTGTTTAAAATGGCAGTAAACATGCGTTCCTTGGTACCGGGATGTTCTTTTGTCAAATCCCGGAGCAGTTCCTTGGCATACTGTCTTTTGGTATATCCGTCTACTGGGCAGGGGCTTTTCTCCACAGGCAGGTCATATTTATTTTTAAACCCAATGACATCAGCCTCCTCCACATAGAGCAGAGGACGGATCACGGTCAAGTCCATCCGGTCCAGATAGGTCTTGGGTGAAAAAGTATGAAATCTTCCTTCAAAAATAAGGGAGAGCAGCATAGTCTCCACCACATCATCCTTATGGTGAGCGTAAGCCACCTTATTGCAGCCCAGTCTCTTTGCCTCCTCGTTGAGGGCTCCTTTGCGCATCTTGGCGCAGAGGGAACAGGGGTTGCTCTCTTTCCGCTCATCAAAGATGATCTGTGCGATATCTGTCTTCACCACTGTGAACGGCAGGGAGAGGGAATCACACAGCTCTTTTATTTTCTCCACATGGAACCCGGGATGACCAAGGTCCACGGTGATCACTTCTATGGAAAAAGGATGAGGGTAAAAACGCATCAGTCCGTGGAGGGCATAAAGCATAGACAAGCTGTCCTTTCCTCCCGAAACACCCACCGCGATCTTATCTCCGTCCTCTATAAGAGAGAACTCATCCACCGCTTTTCTGGTAAGACTCAATAACTTCTGTAATTTCATTTCAATATCCTCCGCAGCATAATTCTTTTCTTCTTTGTCCGCTACTGCCGTTACTTTTATTTTGGGTGATTTATCTCTCCGCCTGTAGGGGTGGGAGAATCCTCACTTATCTCGTTGAATATATCATATAAAATTAAAAAAATAAATAACTTTTTTACAGAATTATGACACAAATAATAAATTTCATGTTATAATGATTCCAGTTTATGCATAATCGGAGGCTTAATCATGAAGTTTCGTTGGGATAAAAAATATTTGTATTGGGGCGTTACAGCATTGACCGTCATTTGTGCCAGTATGCTCTTTTATTTTGGAATTTTTCATATGGATGTGCTCATACGGGGATTCCGGATTCTGAGCAGTGTTATGATGCCGGTAATATTCGGAGTGGTCATAGCCTATCTGCTGACCCCTGTAGTCAACTTTCTGGAGCAGAAATTTTTCTTTCCTCTGATGAAGAGAAGGAAAATAGAAATTAATAAAAAGAAGAAAAAAGCAGTCCGTTATATCTGCGTCTTTTTTGCGCTGATGTTCGCGCTGCTGATCATTTATTCCCTGATGGCTATGATCGTGCCGTCTATTGTGGAAAGTATCATCAGTATTATCAATGATATGCCCAGATATGTGCAGAATGTGGGCAACTGGCTGAATTCCATCCTGAAGGATAATCCGGAGCTTCGCTCCACTGCCATTGATTTCTTCAACAGCTATTCATCCAAAATGGAAACCTGGATGAATGTACAGCTCCTGCCCCAGTTAAAAGAGGTTCTGCAGCAGTTTACCACAGGTGTGTTCGGCGCCTTGGTCTTCATCAAGAACTTCCTGATCGGTGCCATTATCTCTGTCTATCTGATGGCTGACAAAGAAGGATTTCTGACACAGGGTAAAATGTTCATCTACGCTGCCTTTGATGCGGAGAGGGCCAATGACATCATCAGAGGATGCCGTTTTGTGAATAAGACCTTCGGCGGTTTTGTAAACGGCAAGATCGTAGATTCCGCTATTATCGGTGTTTTGTGTTATATCCTGACCTCAGTCATAGGAACCCCCTATGCGATCCTGGTCAGTGTGATCGTTGGTGTGACCAATGTTATCCCGTTTTTTGGTCCGTACCTCGGTGCTATACCCAGCGCCTTTATCATCCTGCTGGTCAATCCCATGCAGTGCCTGTATTTCCTGATCACCATTCTTCTGCTTCAGCAGTTCGACGGTAATATTCTTGGACCGAAGATCTTGGGCGGCTCCACGGGCCTGTCCAGTTTCATGGTCATTGTGGCTATCTTACTGTTCGGCGGCCTTTTAGGCATTCCGGGCATGATCATCGGTGTACCGGTATGGGCAGTGATCGTGGCAGGCCTCAAATACCTGCGCAATTCCTGGCTGAAAAAGAAAGACCTGCCCACTGAGGATAATCTGTATCAGGATGTGGATTATATTAATCCGGAAACTCTGGAACCGGTAAAACTGGTAACCGAGGAAAAAAAGGAAGAGAACGAAAAGAAAAAAAGGAGTTTTTTGCGTAAATGAAATTAGTCATTCAAAAAGTCACTGAGGCTTCTGTCCATGTGGAAGGGGAGTGCATAGGCAGTATCAACCGCGGGTTTCTGGTTTTCGTGGGAATCGGCAGAGAGGACACAAAAGAGATGGCTGACCAGTATATCAAGAAAATGGTCAACCTGCGGATCTTTGCAGATGCAGAGGGTAAGACAAACCTGTCTCTGGCAGATGTGGGCGGAGAGGTCCTTTTGATCTCCCAGTTCACACTGTACGCCAACTGCAAAAAAGGCAACCGTCCCAGCTTCTTCCATGCGGGAGAACCCCAGATGGCGGAATCACTTTATGAATATATGATAGAGAAAACAAGAGAACAAGTACCTGTAGTCAAAACCGGCAGATTCGGTGCGCTGATGCAGGTATCACTTGTAAACGAGGGACCTTTTACCATTATATTGGATGAAAGTACATTTGCGTAAGGGGGAGAAGATGAGGAATAAAAAATTAATCAAGACAGCAGTCTGCGGTGCCATCCTGAGTGCATCCCTGATGGTAAGCCAGCAGAATATAAATGCGGCCCAGGAGGACAGTACCACAAATACCAATGCCCAGCTAAGCGGTACATCCCAGAATATTTCCGGTTCAGATGAAGAACAGGATTCTGCATTGAATGAAGAACCGCTGCCAGATTCTGATCAGAATACAGATAATACAGAGAATCCGGATGAAAACAAGAACGATGCGGATGCTGACCCCAATGAACCTGAAGGGGATCCCGGTGATGTACCGGCCTCCGAACAGCCCGCGGGTGAGAATGATCAGGCGCTCCCTGTAAAAACAGGCTGGGTGGAGGAGGAAAACGGTACCCATTATTACAAGGAAGACGGTACCCTGGCTACCGGATGGCTTACCTTGGAGGAAGGCACTTATTACCTGGACGAGCAGGGGTTGAAAACCGTGGGATGGGGAACTGTTGACGGAAAGAAATATTATTTCCAGGATGACGGCCTTATGTATCAGAAAACCATCCTGAAAGTATCCGATAAGCTATACTATATCAATAAAGACGGCAGCTTATATACCAAAGCCGGATGGCTGAAAAGCGGCAAGACCTATTACTATGTGAATAAAGATCAAACTCTCTACAATAAAGGCTGGCTGAATTTAAATGGTGTCTGGTATTATCTGGCATCTGACGGAAAAATGAAAACAGGTCTTTTAAGTACAGATGGAAAAAAATATCTTTTAAATTCCAATGGAGCTATGCTCACCGGCAATGGCTGGGTAAGTTATAACAAGCATTGGTACTACATATATCCCAATGGATCTCTGCACACAAACAACTGGCTGAATTTAAACGGCTCCTGGTACTATCTGAATAAAGATGGAATCATGCTCACAGGCTGGCAGAAAATAGGCGGCAGCCGGTATTATCTGAATGGCAGCGGAGTTATGGAGGCAGGGGGATGGCGGCTGATCAACAACCGCTGGTATTATTTACAGGGAAACGGTGCTGCCGCCACCGGATGGCTGAATCTGGGCGGTACCTGGTATTATCTCAATCCTTCCGACGGAGTCATGAAAACAGGATGGTACATGGTGGGAAAAACCTGGTATTACTCTAATGGCAGCGGTGCCATGCAGACCGGATGGCTGAACTTAAACGGCACCTGGTATTATCTGAATGGCAGCGGCGCTATGGCAGCCGGGTGGCTGAACCTGGGCGGTACCTGGTATTACTTGAATCCGTCCAGCGGCGCCATGCAGACCGGTTGGTACAAAGTGGGCAAGACCTGGTATTACTCCAACGGCAGCGGGGCCATGCAGACCGGGTGGATTATCATTGGAAATACCTGGTATTATCTGAATGGAAATGGTTCTATGGCCACCGGATGGCTGAACCTGGGTGGTACCTGGTATTATCTCAATCCCACAAGCGGGGCCATGCAGACCGGGTGGTATAAAGTAGGCAAGACCTGGTATTATTCCAATGGCAGCGGCGCCATGCAGACCGGGTGGCTCAGGGTTGGAAGTACCTGGTATTATCTGAATGGGAATGGTTCCATGGCCACCGGATGGCTGAATCTGGGTGGTACCTGGTACTATCTCAATCCTTCAGGCGGCGCTATGTGCACCGGCTGGTATCAGGTAGGCAAGACCTGGTATTATTCTAATGGCAGCGGTGTGATGCAGACCGGTTGGCTGAAACTTGGCAATACTTGGTATTATCTCAACGGCAGTGGTGCCATGCTTACCGGATGGCAGAAGATCGGCGGCTGTTCTTATTACTTTAATCCGTCAAATGGAGCTATGTCTTCCGGCTGGCTGACTATAAAAGATAAAAAATATTACCTTAACAGCAGCGGGATCACACTCACCGGATGGCAGCAGATCAGCGGAAAATGGTACTATTTCAATCGCAGCGGTGTGATGCAGACCGGTATGGTCACACTGGGAGGAAGCAAATATTATCTGGATAAAAACGGCGTCATGCTTACCGGTTGGCAGAAAATAGAAGAGGATTATTACTATTTCAAATCAAACGGTGCCATGGCTGTCAATACCTATATGGACGGCTACTATCTGGACTCCAACGGAATCCGGACAGAGGTGGAAAATACCAACGGTCCGTGGTGCTTCCCCTGTCCAAGTATCACTTATGTATCCAGTGAATTCGGAAACCGTGACAGCCCGGGCGGGATCGGTTCTACCAATCATAAAGGTGTGGATTTGGCTGCACCGGCCAATTCCAGAGTTCTTGCCGCTGCAGGGGGCACTGTAGTCAATGCAGGATATGGCTGGGGAGGAGAGGGCAATTACGTGGAGATCGACCACGGGAACGGCCTTCATACCATCTATATGCACATGATCTCAAATCCTGCTGTCAAAAAAGGACAAACCGTCAAAGCCAGCCAGGTAATTGGCTATGTGGGTATGACAGGTGCCGCAACGGGATATCATCTGCACTTTGGCGTCAGCGTAAACGGCGTGTATAAAAATCCATGGGATTATATCCGCAGACCTGACGGCATGTAAGGGTTATTCTTCACCCATGTCAATACATAGCAATTCGGACTATGACTAAAAAGATAATTGCACAGCTTTGTGGACTATGACTGAAAAAAATAATTATGCAGCTCTGGACTATGACTGAAAATAATAATTGGCAGCTCTGTGGACTGTGACTGAATAAAACCCAAAAACACACATCGGTGTATCAAATTTCCGATGTGTGTTTTTTTATAGAAAAAATTTTCTATAATAGTATTGTTTTTCATTGAAAAGACAGTTTCACATAATATATAGTTTACATAATATTATTACAGTAAACTTTACTTCCCATTGAATTGCCTCAGCCGCCCGGGACCGTAAAATAAAAGACACACCCGCCGCCTTCCCTATCCTCTACCCAAATCTTTCCTTTATGAAGCCGTACGATCTCTCCCGCGATACTGAGTCCGAGTCCAAAGTGCTTTTTCTCTTTTCTGGAAATATCACCTCTGAAAAAGCGGTCAAATATCCGTTCTTTCCATTCATCCGGGATTCCCGGACCGTTGTCAGCTACCCAGAGTTTCCAACGTGCACCGTCCTTTTCATATCCCAGATAAATGATACCGCCCTTTGGTGTGTAGCTCACCGCATTGTCAAGTAAGATCCCCAGGACCTGTTCCAGGCGCTGCCCGTCGCAGAAGACCTCCGGCTCCTCCCCACTGTCGGGAAGTGTGATCTGCAGCTTCAGCCCCTTTCTTTTTGCCAGCATATGATACCTCTCATATACTTCAGGGATCATAGTATCCAGGGAAATCTTTTCAAAATGCATAGACCATGTCTGATTATCCGCACTGGCAAGTGACAGCATGTCATGGATCAGCCGCGACATTCTCAGACCCTCCGCCTTTATGATTTCATGAAATCCGGTCCTGTCCTCCTCATCGGCCACTGCCAGCGCATCCGCACTGGACAACATGACTGCCAGAGGAGAACGGAGTTCATGGGAGGCAGATGCCACAAACTGTATTTGTTTTGTCCGGTTTTTTTCAATAGGAGCCAGCATACGGCCTGTGTAAAACCAGGAAAATAAAAGCAAAAGCAGCAGCGCAGTCAGATCAATGACCGTAAAAACCACATATAAATACAGAATCTGCCGTTCCAATGTTTCTCTTGCGTAGGAAATCACAACACAAAAAGTTCCATAGGGATAGGGAACAGATGCGAAAGTTACCAGATGTTCTGTTTTCTTATGATCAAAGGAAAATTCCAATGGTTTAGTAATACCTTTTCCCAAGGGTGGATGATTGACATCAAATCCATAGTGCTCCATTGCCCTATGGATTATTTTATCCATCATTTCCTGCTTTTCCTCTTCAGAATCATAGGAGTATAGTACTCCGTTTTCATACAGATCTATGGTATAAAAACGCGGATTTGCCATTGTGGCAATCTGTCCATAATCTATGACCCTGCTTTTTTCCAGATAAGCCAGCACAGAATCAACCTCTTTGTCATGCACCGCCGCGTCATTGGCATCTAAAAGATTTTGAAAAGCCAGAAGCCCGGCAAGTGTCATTGCCAAAAGAATGACCCCGGTAACTGCTGTGCAGAAAAGCGTCATTTTCATTCGGAGTTTTTTGTACATTTATTCCTCCAGACTGTAGCCCACGCCGCGTATGGTCCGGATAGACAGACAGCTTCCAACGGATTTCAGCCTTCTTCTGAGGAAGTGAATGAAATTATCCAGGTTCCCATCCTCAATCTCCGTATCAATGCCCCACACCTTATTAACAAGGATCTTTCTTGCCAGTACCTGTCCCGGATTTTTCAAAAAAACCTCCATCAGGTTTCCCTCTGTCCGTGACAGCCTGCAGGACGTTTCCCCGCAGGAGAGTACCTTTGCGTTCACATCAAAAGATAAATCCCGGTAATGAAGTTTCTCCCCCCGGTCTATGAACCTGGGCCTTCGGCCAATACTCCGTATTCTTGCCATCAGTTCCTCAAAGGCAATGGGTTTAACCAGATAGTCATCTGCGCCGCAGTCCAGCCCCTGCACACGTTCCTTCACTTCTCCCAGTGCAGTGACCAGTATCACCGGTGTGCTGTTTCCTTCACTTCTAAGGCGCTTCAGCACCTCGGTCCCGGAAAGAGACGGAAGCATCCGGTCCAGCAGGATCAGCTCATGGACATTTTCCCTTGCAAGATTCAGTCCTTCCCTGCCATCATGGCAGTGATCCGCATGAATTCCTTCTTTTTTCAGCCGATAGGCAAGTGTCTGGCATAGCTGTATATCGTCCTCAATGATCAGAATCCTCATAAATATGTTTCCCCTTTCCTGTCAGGCAGCCCATCCGTCCGGACTGCCGGTCCCTTATAAGACTATGGTTAGTATAGCATTTTCCCCTGTGATTAGACACTGTTTTTCCGGAATTAGATTGAAATTAGAGATTGAATAGATGATGTGTAGAGGTTTGCTGTGTTATACTGGCTTTTGTAAGAAGACCGGTCTTACAGGGAGTATTTAGGAAAGGATAGATTGATACATGAATAAAAAGTGGACAAAAATGATCTCAGCCGCACTTATCATAACACTGGCCGCATCCTTGGCTGCATGTGGAGAAAAAGAACAGCAGGCTGAAAAAAAAGGAGATACCAAAAGCAGCAGTGTGCCAAAGGGCAGGTATGTGGAACAGGAGATAAAGTTTGACAACACGGACATTTTCCGAACTACAGGCAGCAGCGAAGAGTGGATCGCACCGGATGATGTTATCCTGGAGATGAAGGGACTGGATAACGGAAACCTGAGGATTGCCGCAAGGACAGGCATCTTTGATTCCGCTGACAAAGGCGAAACCTGGACGCCCTGGCAGGAGATGCCCCAGGAGATGAAAGATGACCTGTCCGTAGAATACGGATTAGAGTTTCTTTCCATAGCCGGGGACGGAAGGATATTCTATGGAACAAGAGGAGAGCAGACCGTATACAAGCTGGTACAGACGGACGGAACGATCCAAACGGTAGATACGGAACTTCCCGCCGAAAATGCGGATGAATCCGGGCAGTCAGCCATGAGGCAGTCCATGGGGTTTGCTTACTTTACCGATTTTGGGGATTTTTTATGTGCAGACTTTGAAAATCTCTACCAGTTAGATGGGGAAACCTTTCAGCTTAAGCATACCTTTGAAAAAGAAGTGGTACAGGGAGAGGAGATCATGGGAGATACCTCATATGTCTGTGCAGGTGACAGCCTGTACACCATTTCAAGGGATATGGATATTACGGATGACGGCAATATTGAATATGATAACACAAAAGTCACAGTATATGACCTGGAAACGCAGGAGGAAAAAGGAGAGCAGGAAGCTCTGGGTGATTTTCTGCAGAATGAATTATCCGATATTGGCGTTTCCATGCCGGGTGCTGACGGGAAATCTCTGTATTTTATTAACCAATCCGGTATTTACCGTTTTATGACAGACGGGACTGCTGCGGAGAAAATTTTCACCGGTTCCATGGGACAGATGAACAGTCCTGTATCCTCTGTTGTAAACACTACTGTACTGACGGACGGAACTGTTGTCATCCATTATTATATAGACGGTCAGGAGCGGATGTTCCGTTACGTCTATGATGCCAACGCATCTGTGAAACCGGAGCACACCCTTACCGTATATTCTCTGTATGACACACCTTATGTCCGTCAGCTTATCACATCCTTTCAAAGCGGACATCCGGATGTGATGCTGGAATACGAAACCGGCATGACAGGAGACGATGCGGTGACAAGGACAGATGCGCTGAAGACTCTGAACACAAATATTATGGCCGGAGAAGGACCTGATATCCTGATGCTGGACGGTCTTCCCATCTCCTCCTATACGGAAAAGGGACTGCTAATGGATATTCAGGATATTTTGAAAGAAACAGACAAAGAAGAAGGCCTTTTTACCAATATCACGGATGCCTATAAATCAGACGGTGCTGTCTGTGCGGTGCCTACCAGTTTTGCGGTACCTCTTTTGATCGGAAAGCAGTCTTTACTGTCCAATATTAAAAATCTGGATGATCTTGCCCTGGCGGCAGAGCAGGAGAGGGCTGATCGCCCGGAGGTTTCCCACGTCCTGGGAACTATGACAAATACCACGCTTTTACTGGCGCTGCTCCCCTCCTCCTCCCCCTCCTGGATCGCAGAGGACGGCACCATGGACCAAGAGAAACTAACGGACTTCTTTGAAAATGCAAAAAAAATCGCGGACGCACAGAATGCACCCGATGAGTATGAGTCCCCGCTTATTTCCGATACACAGCTCCTGGATATAACGCCCTTTATGACTAGCGCCTCGCTTAATGCATTGGAAATGGGCCACACGGACTCCCATATTACCCTGGGAAACCTCATGAATGTGGAAGGCCTGGCTAACGTCCTGAACATGGCAAAATACCTTGGTGACGGCAGCTACAAAAGCGCACCGGGCCAGTCCGCAGATGTATTTATCCCGATTGCCCCTGTGGGCATCAGCTCCAAAACCGGCAGCGGAGAAATTGCCAAAGATTTCATCCGATATCTTTTAAAAGAAGGACAGCAAAGTTCCGCCTTATCCTCCTGGCCGGTAAACAAAACAGCTTTTGCCGACAAGCTGAAAATGCCTTCCAATTATCCGCTTGGAATGCGGCACGTAGAAAATGATGTGGATGGAAGCTCGTTTGATATGGAATTTATTTCACCCACAGAGGAGGAAATAAACGCCATGAAAGATGTGATGGACACGCTTACAACCCCCACCGTCACAGATGAAATGATAAACAGGACCGTTATCACAGAGGGCATCAAATGTCTTTCCGGTGAAGCGTCCGTTACCGATACGGTTGACGCGATCCTGAAAAAACTCAATCTCTATCTGGCGGAGTGATCCCTATGAGGAGGAAAAAATATGCCCTGACGGGAATCCTGTTCATCCTGCCCAGTTTTGCAGGTGTCTGCTTCTTTGTCCTTGTCCCCTTTCTGGACGTGACACTGCGCTCTTTCCAGAGCGCGGTCACAAGGGGATGGACGGGTTTGGAAAATTATAAAACGCTTTTCCAAACCCCTGCCTTTTGGCTGGCAGCAAAAAACACCCTGCGTTTCACCGGAATCTGTATCCCCCTTCTTGTGTGCTTATCCCTATTTATCAGTGTATTTCTGCACAGGCAGGGAATACTGGGCAGTTTTCTAAAATCCGCTTTCCTGCTTCCCATGGCGGTTCCTGTGGCCTCTGTGGTTCTTTTATGGAGAGTGGTGTTCCACGCGGAAGGATATCTCAGCATCATGATAGAAAAGATGGGGCAGACCCCGGCGGACTGGATGAATTCCAAATACGCCTTCTGGATACTGGTATTCAGCTACATCTGGAAAAACCTGGGATACGACATTGTGCTATGGATGGCCGGATTGTCCGGCATTCCCTACAGCCTGTACGAGGCAGCCAGGACAGACGGGGCAGGGGCGTGGATTTGTTTCTGGAAGATCACTCTTCCCAATTTGAAACCGGTCCTTTACACCATCACGGTTCTGTCTTTTTTAAACTCTTTTAAAGTATTCCGGGAGGGATATCTGGCCGCCGGGGATTATCCGGATGAAAGCATGTACCTTTTACAGCATCTGTTTAACAACTGGTTCCGGGAAATGGATTTTGACAAGCTGGCAGCAGCGGCGGTTCTGATGGTCCTTGTGATCATTGTCTTTGTCTTTTTGCTGCAGCGTGCCTGGAACTGTGAGGAGTAATGAAAATGAGTAAAAAAATAACCGGATTCCTGCTGCTTCTTCTGGGCATGGCTGTCTGTTACCCTATATTTTTTCTCTTCACCGGCTCGCTTATGGGGAGCGGTGAATTAAAATCTCATCTTGGTGCAGCCCTGGGGCTTGGTACGAAGCCAATGACCTGGAGCTTTCTGCCCCTTATGCCTACACTCAGGCATTATGTGCAGCTCCTTCTGGATTCCCCTGAGTATTTCCATATGTTTTGGAATTCTGTGCTCCTTTCCGGGGGAATCCTGGCAGGGCAGTTATTGTGCGGGATCCCTGCTGCATGGGGATTTGCAAAATATGATTTTCCCTTAAAAAAACTGTTATTCTCCTTATACATATTGCTTATGATGATGCCATTCCAGGTGACCATGCTGTCCGGCTATCTGGTTCTCTCCAAGATAAAGCTCACGGACACACTCTGGGCAGTCATCCTTCCGGGGGCCTTCTCCACCTTTCCCGTCTTTATCATGTACCGTTTTTTCTGTGGTGTACCCCAGGCGCTCATGGATGCGGCGAGAATAGACGGAGCGGGAGAGAGGGCCATATTCTTTCATATAGGGCTGCCCCTTGGCTCATCCGGTATTGTCTCGGCTGTTGTTCTGAGTTTTCTGGAATCCTGGAATCTGATAGAACAGCCCATGACATTTCTGAAAAGTAAAAAGCTTTGGCCTCTTTCCCTGTATCTTCCTTTGATCACTCCGGAAAAAGCCGGAATTTCCTTTGCCGCTTCTGTAGTGACTTTACTTCCTGCCCTGTTGGTGTTCCTGTGCGGCCAGGATTATCTGGAACAGGGGATCGTGGCCGCCGCAGTAAAAGAGTAGAGAGGAATATAATCATGATCCAAAACGAAAAGCATCTGGCAAATATACAAAAAAAGGCCGGCCAGGCTCTTGTAGTATTTCTGGCAGCCATGATCTTACTTACCGTATTGTCCCGGGCAGCCACCAATCTTATTACGCCTGTGGTCACATGTACAGCTCCTGAAAAGACCGCCCTGGAATATAAGGTGACTGCAGCAGGAACAGTAAAAGAGAAGCAGCAGCAGGCGGTCCATACGGTTCCCGGCATCCGTGTAAAAAAAGTCCTTGTCAGCGAGGGGGACCATGTTTCCCCACAGGACATACTGTTTGAGCTGGACACAGAGGATTTGGCAGAAAAAATACTGTTAAAAGACCGGGAGATTGAAAAATTAAAGCTTGCGCTAAAGGACAGCCGGGAAAAAAACAGTCTGGAACAGCAGGAAAAAAGCAGGGAGCAAAACAGAGCTGAGGAAGACTACAGCCAAACTGCAGATGCAGCGGACGCCCAGGTACAGCGGGCATGGGAGGCTTTGACAGAGGCGGAAGAGCGACTGGATGCCTTTGACAGCCAGAGCACGGAAGGTTCGGAAGCCAGTCCCGACTCTGTGGAGGAAGAACTGCAAAGAGCCTGCGAAGAAAAAAGCCTGCTTCTGGAGCAGGCCCAGACAGATGCAGAGCAGAAAAAAGAACTTCTGGAACAGGCAAAAGCAGACCGGAAACCACAGGAACTCTTAAGTGAGCTGGAAAATGACGTGAAGGAGAGCGAAAACGCTTACCAGTCCGCCCGGGAAGCCTGCACTGCCGCAGAACAAGCCCTGGAGGACTATCAGGCGTCCAGATCGGCCCTTGAAGGGCAGTCGAGAGAGGAAGAGCGGCAAATGCTTGAAGATGCTTATACGCAGGCGCAGAATGCCTATGAG
This sequence comes from Blautia hominis, assembly GCA_002270465.1. Taxonomy (GTDB): domain Bacteria; phylum Bacillota; class Clostridia; order Lachnospirales; family Lachnospiraceae; genus Blautia; species Blautia hominis. The sequence continues at coordinate 870,248 of NQOF01000002.1, read as the reverse complement.
GATGCCCTGCGGCAGCAGGAGGAGGGGCTTACCGTCGCACAGCGCAAAATAGAAGATACCCGGAAACCCACTGCCCCCGACAGCACGCCAAAAACCACGGAAATGGATCTGAAGACACTGCAGATGGAGCAGGAGAAGTATGCCGCAATTTTGGAGGCGGACGGGCAGGTATGCTCCCCGGCGGAAGGGATCGTGAGAAAACTCGGCGTGGAAGCGGGAAGCACAACCGTGGAGGGAAGCTGCGTCACCCTGGCAGACATCTCCTCCGGATGCAGATTTACGGCGTCCTTGTCAAAAGAGGAGGCAGAGATCATTTCAAACGGTGACGGGATCACTTTAAGATCACCGGACGGAAAAAAAACAGTGGAAGGACTTACCATTCATTCGTTGAGTGAAAATAAAGAAAATCCTGAACTGACAGACATCACCGCAGACATTTCCAATGGAGAATTTGATGCGGATGAGAACGCAGTGCTTTATGCAGAAAAGAAGTCCGCTGTCTACTCCTGCGTGGTCCCTCTCGAAGCACTCCGAACAGAAGATAATAAATATTTTGTGCTCCTTGCAGAGGAGAGGGAAAATATACTGGGAACCGAACTTACGGCAGTCCGGGCCGAGGTGGAGGTTTTGGAAAAAAACAAGGACAAGGCAGCTTTAAAAAACGATGACTTAAGCGGAAACAGCAAAATCATCCTCTCCTCCCAAAAGAACATAAAAGCAGGCGACCGCATACGCCTGGAGGACGAATGAGGAAAATCGCAGGGTATATGACAACACTCCTGCTGGGAGCCGGATGTTTCATATGCCTTGCGCAGACTCTGCTGTACGGACAAACGGATACAGGGAAAGACACTTGTATCCTGCAGACAGAAGCGCTGCCGGATGAAACAGGAGAATCCGAATTTCTTTTCACCCTTTGGGGTGAGTCAAAAAATGTCTCTATTACCGTGCCGAACCTAAACAGAGCCGCGGACGCCAGTCTGATCACCGTTTCCGGCAATTCAGACCTTGTCATGTCCGGAAGCCGTATCCTTGATTCCGGTGATACCAAAAGCTGCCTGATCGACGAAAAAGTTTCCATGGAACTGTACGGAAGTACAACGATATGTGGGGAGAAGCTTATGATCGGCAGCAGAGAATATGAGGTGGCGGGAATCCTGTACGGAGACAGCGGCACGGTACTGCTACAGGCAGATCAGGATACAAAAGCTATTCTCGACCGTGCTTCTCTTAGAATCTCCGATGAAGAAAATGTGCAGGAGACCATCCGCCGTTTTTCAAGCAGTACAGGCCTACAGGGAATACGAATCCCACTGCATTTATACGGGATCCTGACAAGGGGGCTGCTTCGTATCCTGATCTCCCTTACACTGTTTCTGCTCCTTTTTAGGATATTTGTGAAAATCAGAGCTTATGGCAGCATAAAGTCCATATTTTTACTGCTTATCCTAGTTCTTTTGAGCGCCGGGGCCTGTATCTGGATCTTAGATCTAGACATCCGCATACCAAGAGAGATGCTGCCCTCCAAATGGTCTGATTTTGAATTCTGGTCTGATCTGCTGAAACAAAAAACGGAAGAGATATCTCTGCTTTGGACAACAGAAAAAAGCACCCCAGAGCTGCACTATTTTATGGATTTTCTGAAATCCGTATTATCCGGCCTGGGAGCTGCTCTGCTGGGAACTCTTTTTCTTAACAGGGTCAAGATAAAAAATCTGTGTGGTCTTGCAGCTATGACTGTATTTTTTCTCCTGCTTTCTTTTTCTTTTGCTGTTTTTTATGTACCTGATGGCAGCGCACTTGTACAGGAACGGGTTTTCTGGCTGTTTTTTCCGCTTTGTTTCTGGCTGAAATATTTGGATGCTACTGTTCACAGTATACTATAAAGGTAATTCTTTGCACAGTAACACGTTTCGCGATGCACAGTTCTGCCCTTTAGGGTACAAAATGCAAGGAATTGCATCTTGGCGCTGGCCAACTCGGGATTTTGCTGCGCATCGCCCGGCATCCCTTTTGGAAAATACCTCCCGGGACATTGGTCTGTAAACAGTAACATCTGGATACGCTGCTGCCGTAAAGAGGGAATGCCGATTGACAAATTTACGGGAATTACACTATAATCAGACTATCAAAAGAAAAGAGGAGAATACTGTTGAAAAAGACCATATTGCTTCTGGAGGACGATGAAAATCTGAACCGGGGAATATCCATGCGCCTGGAAAAGGAGGGGTATCATGTACTTTCTGCCTTCGGTGCCTCCAAAGCGGAAGAACTTTTTGAAAATAATGAAATCCACCTGATCATCAGTGATATCAACTTAAAGGAGGGCAGCGGCCTGGATTTCTGCCGCAAAGTAAGAGAGAGGAGCAAGGTCTATATCCTTTTCCTGACTGCCCTGGACCAGGAGATTGATATTGTCACCGGCTATGATATAGGTGCTGACGATTACATTACAAAACCGTTTAGTCTGATGGTCCTGGTTTCCAAGGTCCATGCGTTTATGAAAAGAGTTGAGACTGCCAAAACCTCTGCCTTTATCTGTGGTAATATCCGTGTATCCCTGCAGGAAATGAAAGTCTGGAAAAGCGGGGAACTTTTGTCCCTCAGTAAAAAAGAACTGCAGCTGCTGATCTTTTTCCTGGAAAATCCCCAGCAGATCTTTTCTAAAGAACAGATTGCGGAAGCTGTGTGGGATATAGACGGCCAGTTTGTGGACGACAACACCATACCCGTCAATATCAGCCGTCTCAAGTCCAGGCTGGAATGTGACGCTATACAAAATGTGAGAGGAATGGGATACATATGGACAAAGGACGTAACAAAAGAATGATCATCTTTCTGGGATTACTGGCAGTTATCCTTTTGGGAACTCTGCACACTGCATTTCGCTGGATAGATACCGTATATACAGAAAAACAGGAGCTTTTAGGCAGACTTATCCTTGCGGCCCCTGACACAACAGGCGAATATACCAGCATCGTAGAAGGTAAAACAGAGATTGACCCCCAAAAGGCTCTTGCTGCAGGCAGAGAAGCGGAAGCCAGACACGGTTACAGCGGCAGATTTACAGCCTTTCCCTCTTCCATCATTTCATTTTTGCCGGTACCGTTGCTGACTGCCGTCTTTTTTGCCCTTCTGCTTGCTTTTCTGATTTTATACCAGAATAAGCTCCAGAGCCGGGCAGAACTCAAAATCTTTGAGCTGAAAGATAAGACCACCCAATTGAAAGAGGAGAACAATCTGCTGCGGTCCCAGATAGAGCGTGAGGCTGCAGAGACAAAAACACTGGTCACAGATATTTCCCATCAGTTAAAGACGCCCCTTGCCTCTCTGAAAATGTGCTATGAGATTGCGGACACCAGCAGCTTTACAAAAGAAGAGCAGCAATCCTTCCTCATGCAAGGGAAAAATGAAGTGACGAAATTAGAAAATCTCACAAAATCCCTGGTTCAGCTCTCCCGCCTGGAGACCAATATGATCCGTCTGGAGCCTGTAAAAGCCAGCTTAAAAAAGACGATCCAGGGTGCTGTCAGCAGTGTATATATGAAAGCTTACCAGAAGCATATAACCTTATCTGTCAATGAATTCCGGGATGAGGAGATCATTCAGGACCCCCGCTGGACCCAGGAGGCACTAGTAAATGTTCTTGACAACGCTGTAAAATATTCGGCACCGGACAGTGCCATAGAGATCCGTGTGGACCCCATGGTCAGCTATTTCCTCATTGAGATAGAAGATGAAGGGATTGGGATTCCGAGAGAGGAGAGAGGGCAGATATTCAAACGGTTCTACCGCGGCAGGACGTCTTTTGTCCAGGAAGTTGACGGCTCAGGCGTAGGGCTTTATCTCACTCGGAAAATACTGGAGGAACAAGGCGGAAGTATCTGCGTAAAGAAAGGAAAAAAGGGGAGTATATTCCAGATCACCTTCCCGAAAACCCAGTACAAGACCTGCTGAATTTCACCGCAAACTGCCTGTCATGCAGAAATACAAAAAGGCTGCTCATACAGGCAGCTTTTTTATATTTCTGCATAGATTTTTCCCGGCTGTGGAGTGCATTCTTACAAATCTGTTATCCTGTCTGAAATGCTTTTGTAAGAATGCCCGTGTAAAATAAAGATAAAATAAAGGTAACTGTTCAGTACCTTCACAGTTACAGGCAAAAATCCATGTAGTTACAAATAAAGCACAAAATAAGGAGAACCCCTATGAAATCAATGCTATTGGAAACAAAAGACTTATGCAAATATTACGGCAGCGGGGATAATCTGGTGAAAGCCATAGACCACACTACCATGACCATACAACGGGGGGAATTTACCGCCATTGTAGGCCGTTCCGGTTCCGGAAAAAGTACACTGCTGCATATGCTGGGTGCACTGGACCGCCCGGACAGCGGCAAAGTCCTGATAGAAGGAAAGAGCGTATTTGATTTAAAAGACGAGGAGCTGGCTGTATTCCGGAGAAGAAAAATCGGATTTATTTTCCAGAACTATAATCTGATCCCCTCTCTGAATGTCTGGGAAAATATAGTGCTCCCCATGGGCTTAGACAAAAAGAAAGTGGACCATACATTTGTAAAAGACCTTACCGAGCGTATCGGCATCGCGGACAAACTGAAATCCCTGCCCAATACCCTCTCGGGAGGGCAGCAGCAGAGAGCTGCCATTGCCCGTGCCCTTGCTGCCAAACCAGCCATCATTCTGGCAGATGAGCCAACCGGAAACCTGGATTCCAGGACGGAACTGGAAGTCATCTCTCTTTTAAAGTCCTGTGTAAACGAATACGGGCAGACATTGGTGATGATCACCCATGACGAGACCATCGCGCAGATGGCTGACAGGGTCCTTGTCATTGAGGACGGTAAGGTGGTGAGCCAATGAACACAATAAACCAAACGGCACTCTCCAACTTCAAACAGAACAAAGGAAAGAATATCATGGCAGGCATTGCCATCTTCCTGACCACGATCCTTATCTTTGTGGTTCCGGCACTTGGGCTTGGCACTGTAGATTTGGAGATGGCAGCTGCCAACAAAATTTACCCCACATTTCATGTGATGTACCGAAATGTGGATATCAATACCGCGGAGGAACTTTCCCACAGAGCAGAAGTGGAAACCATGGGCCTCCGCCAGGACCCGGCGCAGATACCGGTACCGGATGGCACCGCTGTCATGGTCTACATGGATGAGACAGCCCGGAAGTTAGGCAAAATAAAGCTGGAGAAAGGTTCCTTTCCCGAAAACGGAAATGAGATCGTCGTATCCGACGCGCTTTTAAAGATATTAGGGATCACAGCAGATATCGGGGACACTATAGAACTGCCCTATCAGCCAATGGAAGGGGATGGCATCGGATTTGAGAAGAAACAAAGTTTTGTTATCACCGGACTGCTCCCCTCACCAAAAGAGAACGATGACTCCAATATGTATTCCGCCATGGTCTCCAAAGATTTTATGGAGCAGGAACAGCCTGGGGATGTGCGCAAATACAGGGTGATGCTTCGGATCGCAGCCGAAGATTCCATGAACACCACGGATATCAAAGAAATATACGGTGATTTAGCAAAAGAGCTGGGTATTTCCGAAGCAGATGTAGTTGATAATTCCCTCTACCTTGCTGCCAACTATAAAGACCCTTCCCTGTATACAGGAATCGCAGGAATCCTTCTTATTGTCATCTTGGCAGGCATCATGACCATTTACAGCCTTTACTATATTTCCATGATATATAAAGTGCAGGAATTTGGCAAAATAAAGGCATTGGGTGCCACCAAAAAACAGATACGGCAGATCGTCTTTCGGGAAGGAATGCTGACGGCCTGTATCGCGGTACCGGCCGGATTAATTGCAGGAAGCATTTTTTCCACCGTGGGATACCGGTATCTGACTACTGCGTTCAGTCCCGATGACGCCATGGCTGCGGTAATTAAAGAACTGGTCAACAATCATGAGATTGTCCTGTTAAAACCATGGATGTATGTTATGGCTGTAGTTGTCACGTTACTCACCGTAGCGCTTGCCCTGCTTCGCCCCATGCAGATCGCGTCCAAGATCTCCCCAGTGGAAGCCATGCGGTATGACGGAAGTATAAAAACAAAGAAAAAAGTTCGTAAAGGCCACCTGGAAATGAACCTGATCCATCTGACAGGAGCCAATCTTTCAAGAAACAAAAAGCGCACGATCATGACCATCGTGACCCTGAGTCTGATAGGAATCCTTTTTATGGTAATTTCCACTATCCTGTCCTGTTTAGAACCAAAAGAGATTGCAAGAGATTCCATTTTTGATGACTTTATTTTATCGGTAGACAGCACTTCTGGAGATAAGATGCATCCGGAACTGGAATGGTCCGCCATCTGCCAGAATAATCCTCTGAACCCGGATTTTGAAAAGCAGGTGCTTGCCATACCGGGTGTAGAGAAGATCACTAAATCCAGTCGTTTAGATGTGGAGCTCCCGGATCATATGGATGGAGATGACATATGGAAGACAGGCATAATCGGAATACCCGAGGAATATGCAGACAGAATGGAAAAATCCATCGTGGAGGGTTCCTGTACTTATGAGGAGCTGCAGCAGGGGGATAAAATCCTCATAGACAAAAATATGCAGAGTTATATGCCAGGCACCGAAATAGGAGATACGGTCCGCATTTCCATCACTTCCGGAAATGATCCGGTTGAAAAAACATTTGAGATCGCGGCTATTGCTGATATGCCGTATGGACTGAACCATTTTGCTTTTCTTGCCCTGCCTGATTCCGTGATCAAAGAACTGGCCGGACTTGATATGGATTATTACTGGTCCATAGCTGCAAGCGGCAGGGAACTGAAAAATGCTGAAACACAGCTCCAGGCACTCATAAAAGAATCAGGGCTGCTTAACCTGAAAAGCTATGAGGATGAAGTAGCGTACAATGAGAAAAATACCAGTTTTACCTCCCAGCTCTGCTATGTATTCATGATCGTTCTGAGTGGTGTGGGTATTATGAACCTGATCAACACCATGGTCAACAGTATCTATGTGAGAAGAAGAGAACTGGGCATCATGCAGGCCATCGGCCTCTCTGAAAAACAGATGGTGCGCATGCTCCAGATGGAGGGTATCTTCTACACGGCGGGAACGCTTTTGTTCTCCCTGGGGATTGGAAATATCCTCGGCTATCTTACCTTTTTATATGCAAAAGAACACAGGATGTTCGGTATCGTCGCATACCATTATCCGGTCATGCAGACGGTGATTCTGGTGGCCGTTATCCTTGTCATCCAGATTCTTCTGACCTATCTGATCATGAAGAATTTCAGAAAGCAGAGTATGATTGAGCGTATCCGGTTCTCAGAATAAATTTTCTTCTCTCCCTTTGACAAACGAGAAAATTTCTGCTAAAATAACGGCTGACAACAAGAAAATGGCTGTGATCTTCATGTTCCCAACCGGTGCATGGTTTGCGGTATCAATAGAAATAAGTCTCCAAGGCGTAGTCTATGAGGTAACCTCTGTGATTACGCCTTTTTCTCATCAAAAAGAGGAGGACTTATTATTATGCCCAAAACAAAGTTTCAGGGAATTATTTTCGGGATCATCATGTCCATGACCATGGCCTACGGGATGGAAGTCTATAACATTGCCGTTAAAATGGGGTATAACACCATGGCGGGAGGCTTCAGTAACATGACAAACCAGGTGTTCCTGGACGCCTTGGCAGAAGCGTCTTATATGTGGATATTTGTATTCCTGTTTTCTAATTTATGGGGGAACAGAATCGGGCACAAACTGGCAGCGCGGATCATCCGTTCAGAGAAGGATAATCCGTTTTTCATCACTGTGATAATATCCAGCTGTACTGTTTTCATTATGTGCCCCACTATGAGCCTGACTGCTGCCATACTTTTCAATCTGATACTGGCTCATGCACCGGTAAGCCAGCTTCCGGCCATATGGGCAGGTACTCTGATCAAAAACTTTCCCATGGCCCTGCTTTGGAATCTGTTTGCAGCAGGTCCCCTTACCAGACTGCTGTTTAGGGCAGTCTTTAAAAACCGGCCACAATCCCCAACAGAACTGTCAGAGGTCTGAGACCGCACTGCAGTCATATGTACCCGCCGCTGTTTTTTCTTTCCGTATATCCTCCGGTCTTTTTCCGGTATATAAGCGGACGCAGAACGCAAGTGCGATCAGCTCTGTTACCGGAAAGGTCAGCCATACATAAGAGAGCCCTTTAAAATGAAAGATCCATGCCAAGGGCACCAGAAGTATGATCTGCCGCAGTATAGTAATACGGATGCTTGCCTTTCCCATATTTACCCCCTGGAAATAGACAGTCAGCATGATCACAAAAGCTGCCGGAATAAAACTAAGGGAAATTATGCGGAGCGCGGTACAGCCAATCTCCAGGATTTCTTTTTTTCCGGAAAAGATGGAAAGCAGTTGGCCCGGCACTGCCATGAAAATTCCGCAGCCAAGTACCATCACGATGACAGAGGCTGCGACGGAATATTTGAGTGTATCTTTCACACGCCGATGTTCTCCGGCTCCATAGTTAAAGCTCATGACAGGCAGGATGACCTGCTGAAGCCCCATTAGGGGGATAAAGAAGAAAGTCTGTAGTTTATAGTAGAGGCCAAGCACAGTGACGGCATCCTCTGTAAACTGCTTCAGGATCAGGTTCAGGCCGACCATATACAGGGTATAGAGGGACTGCATGATAATGGCAGGCATCCCGGTCTTATAGATCAGGACACAGCTTTTTGCTCTTATCCTGCCGTTTAAGGGACCATGCTGCAGCACTGAGATCAGGACCACCGCCATGGCACTCCATTGACCGATCACAGTGGCAATGGCAGCTCCCCGGATCCCCATAACAGGAAAGCCAAACTTTCCGAAGATCAGAAGCGGATCCAGCACAATATTGAGCATTGCGCCCAAGATCTGTGCGCACATGGGAAGGACCATATTTCCCCTTGCCTGCAGTATTTTTGTACAATTGGCCTCCACAAACATGCCCAGGGAAAACAGAAAGATAATGGCACCGTACTGCATTCCCCCTGCCTGGACCATAGGCTGGTCAGAGGAAAAGCGGCAGTAGACATGCAATACCGGCAGTCCAATTGCGGCAAACACCGCAAAATTCACGATCCCCAGAAAGAATCCGCTTTTTATAATATCATTCTGGGAACCTTCTGCGTCAGCTCCATCCATGCGTGAAACCAGAATGTTGATGCCGGTTCCGGTCCCGGTTGCCACGGCAGTCATCAGAAGCTGAACGGGGAAAATAATAGACAGGGCAGTCAGGCCCTCCGCCGAGTATTTTGCCACAAAATAACTGTCCACTATGTTATACACAGACTGGATCAGCAGGGCAAGCATAACCGGAGGCGATAATTTGAGCAGTAATTTCCATATAGGTGTCTGTTTCATATTTAACCATCCTTTCTCAACGAAAAAAGAATAAAGGATGGAGTAACTACACAGTCAAGTGCTATTTTATTTTTTTATCAAATGAGCTTTTATTTCACAGTAATAATCATCTATGTAGTCAAAAAGCTGCAGTCCCAGTTCATCTGCATACACGGCATCTGTTGTATATCCGTGTTCTTCCATCCAGGTAAAAAGCGGTTCAAAATCCGCAGATTCCCGGATGATCCGGACAATACAGACTGCATACTCCCCTGTTGGTGTGACGTGCAGATTTTCGGGGCTGACGTGTGAATAGCTGCTGTCCGCGATTTTCAGATATTCCCTGCATTTATAGATGTTTCCCTTTTTCATTTCCTCCAGATCCAGTATATATCCGTACTTTCTCTGTATGGTGTCCGCAAACCGAAGTTCATCCTTGGCGGCAGCCTGCAGATTGGCGTGATAGGAGGTACCGTCCCCAGCCATTATGCCGGCGATCACAGTCTCCCCCTTCAGCCATTTCTTTTTTACCACATCGGAGTGGATCGCTTTTGAGACCCTTTTATTTTCCTCGTCATACCACAGGATATCCTCCGCCACCTGCTGATAATATCTGCTCAGCCGGAGGGCTTCATTTCTGTAATCCAGCAGAAGCTGTGTGATCTTGCTGTTGTCATGAAAATCCAGTATCTGTTTTACCTTGTCCAAAGGCACACTCAGCTTGCGGCATGTGGTTATAATATCCAATTGCCACAGATTCCAGCGGGAGTAGTAGCGGTATTGGTTCTTTTCCTCTATGTAATCCGGTACCAGAAGTCCGATCTTATTATAGAAATGCAGGGTATCTTTTGATATTCCCGTTATTTTACTGACTTCACCGATCAAATAATATCCTTCTTTCAAATCTGTTCTCCTTGCCATTTTCTCTTTGCACAGGTAATTATATGTTATTGTTCACTCCGTGTCCAGTAACACGCTTCGCGATGCACAGATATGGAGCATTCTGCTCCATATCGCGCTGGCTGCCTCGGGATATTCATGCTTTCAGCATGAAAACGCCTCCCGGTACAGTGGCCTGTGTACAGTAACGTAATTATAACAAAATAGGTGGAAAAAGCCAATGAAACCCTACACGAGACCATCTTTTTGGTGTACAATCGTAACAGAACATTTACCCGGCTTCTGCCGGCTGAAATACAGGTATGGAAAGGATGAATACATGAAAGAGATGACACAAGACAGCCTGAACCTATTTACACAGCCCACCGCTTCCTGGTTCCGGCAGGCTTTCGGACAGCCCACAAAAGTCCAGCAGGAAGCATGGCCTGCCATAAAAGCCGGCGGCCCTGTCCTCATCAGCGCGCCCACCGGAACCGGAAAAACATTATCCGCCTTTCTGGTATTTATAGACCGTCTGCAGGCACTGGCAAAAGAGGGGGGACTGAAGGAGGAGCTCTATCTGATCTATGTTTCTCCCCTGAAATCCCTGGCCGGAGATATCAGAGAAAATTTAAACAGGCCTCTGGACGGAATCGGAGCTATGGAGGGCGGAGAAGGTGCCGGGAAGATCCGTGTAGGCATACGGACTGGGGATACCCCACAGAAAGAGCGGCAGAGGATGGTAAAACATCCCCCTCACATACTTATCATCACACCGGAATCCCTGTATCTGATGCTGACCAGCCGGACCGGACGGACGGTCCTAAAAACAGCCGGGGCACTGGTGATCGACGAACTGCACGCGCTGATCGATACCAAGCGTGGTGCCCACCTGATGCTGTCCGCTGCCAGATTAGACAGCCTATGCGGGCATCCTCTCCAGAGGATTGGATTATCTGCCACCATAGAGCCTCTTCAGACCGCAGCCGGCTATCTTTCACCTGAGCCGGCACATATCGTTGCCCCCAAAATGCAGAAAGAGGTACAAATTGAGGTAAACGGCATAGCACAGGCGCCCGGAAGAAGAAAAGACCCGGTCTGGGAGGAGCTGGCGGAGAAAGTATACAGCAGGTGTCTGCAGTGCAGGAGCGTGATCGCGTTTTCCGAAGGGCGGCGATATGCGGAAAAACTTGCCTACTATGTCAATCAGCTTGGGGGCGAGGATTTCGCCCGTGTGCACCATGGCAGTCTGTCAAAGGAACAGCGGGCAGAAGTGGAGGACTCCCTGCGGAAAGGAAACCTGCGCCTGCTGTGTGCCACCTCCTCCATGGAGCTGGGAATTGACGTGGGTGACATTGACCAGGTACTGCAGATTGGCTGTCCGCGCACCATTTCCAGCACCATGCAGCGTCTTGGCCGGGCAGGACATAATCCCGGCCGGGTCAGCGTTATGTATATGTACCCCCGGACTGCCTCCGAGACCTTATACTGCGGCATGACAGCCCAGGTGGCCAGACAGGGAGGGATAGAACAGGCCTGCCCGCCCGGTATGTGTCTGGATGTACTGGCACAGCATCTGGTGTCTATGGCTGCCACAGCCAAAAACCTGGAGACAGATAAAGGTTCCGGAGGTATTCCGTGTACTGCCTACACGGTGGATGACGTAATGGAAATCCTTTCCCGCACGTACACCTTCCGTTCTGTCACCCGGCAGGATGTGAAAGATGTCCTGGCCATGCTGGCAGGCGATCATGAGCATAAACGGGAAATTCCCGTGCGCCCCCGCATTCTGTATGACAGACTGCACGAACAGGTCTTTGCCAACACTTACAGCCGGATGCTGGCTGTGGCAGCAGGAGGGACCATACCCGACAAAGGCATGTATACAGCCAAGACAGAAGAAGGTGTAAAAGTAGGGGAACTGGACGAGGAGTTTGTCTATGAATCACAGCTTGGGGACCGATTCCTGTTAGGCTCCTTTGCCTGGAAGATCGTGGGGCAGGATAAAGATACCGTGGTGGTTACACAGACCGGTGCGGAGGGTGCCAGGCTGCCTTTCTGGAAAGGCGAGATCAAGGGCCGGAGCCTTGGAACCAGTCTGGCATTCGGCAGGATCATGAGAACCTTATCTGAAGCTGAGCGAAGGGGCAGGCTTACGGAGGAGCTGGAGAATCTTGGGCTTGACCAGGCTGCCCGGGAAAATACATCGGGATTTTTAGAGCGCCAGTTAAAGGCCACCGGCATTCTGCCTGATGACAGGACTATCGTGGCAGAACATTTCAAGGACTCCACAGGGAGCAGCCAGATCATGCTGCACGCGCTCTTTGGAAAAAGGATCAATACGCCCCTGTCCCTTCTTCTTCAGGATGCAGCACAGAAATTAACAGGAAATCCGGTGGGCTGCGTGGAGGAAGAGGACGGAATTCTTCTGTATCCCTATGGGGAAGAGGTTCTGCCTGAGGGCATTTTATTTTCCATAGATACGGAAAAGGCAAGGAAGATCCTGGAAGCTATGCTTCCGGCAGCCCCTGTCTTTAACATGACATTCCGTTACAATGCAGCCAGGGCTTTAATGATGGGGATGAAGCAAAACGGAAGGCAGCCCCTATGGATGCAGCGCCTTCGCAGCACGGAAATGCTGGAGTCCCTTGTTCAGGAAAAGAATCATCCCCTGATACGTGAGACGCAGAGGGAATGTCTGGAAGACCAGTGGGACATAGAGGGTATGCTTGGCATACTCCATGCAGTGCAGAGCGGTCAGATAGCTGTCAGGGAAGTTTATCTGGATACGCCCTCCCCCATGTCACTGCCCATGCAGTGGCGCGTGGAGGCAGCAGAGATGTACGAATATTCCCCGACTACACCGGGAATCCGACAGGCCGTATATGACGAACTGCGCTATATGGAAAAGCTGAAACCATCGGCAGAGTCACTCAAAAAGGTGCAGGAGCGCAGAAAACTTCCCGAGGATGCCGCAGGTCTGCACACGCTTCTGATGATGGAAGGCGATGTAACCGTAACGGAGCTGCAGGATATGTACGCGGGGACTTCCAAACTTTGCTGTATACCGGACTGGCTGGAGGAACTGGCCGCACAGGAACTGGCAGACTATATGGAGCCGGGACTTTGGATCGCCGCGGAACAGCGTGAAGAATATAAAAATGCACTCACTGATCTGGATAAGCAGGATGGTATGCACATCATACGGCGGATGCTGTATTACCGGGGTCCCCGGACTGCCAAGCAGATTCAGGAGCGCTATCTGCCGGGCATGGACTGCATGGTCCAATGGCTGGAAACCTTGTGCGCCCAAAAGGAACTGGTGGAGGACAGCGGCTTTTATTACCATGCCAAACTCTACGACAGGGCAAGAAACGCCACCATCCGGGGATTGCGCACGGAGGCTGTCACACAGCCGCCGGAACACTATGCCTCCCTGATGGCAGGCCGGGTCCTGGTCAACGCCTCACCGGAGGAGCAGTTAAAGCAGACCATCGAATCATTCTGCGGACAGGGATTCCCCGTAATATTCTGGGAAAATATCATCTTTGCCAGAAGAATCCGCAGATACAGTGAAGGTCTGCTTGACCGGATCCTGACAGAAGGGGATTATTTCTGGAAAATGCTGCCCGGAGACATGCTATGTTTTCTCCGGTATGAAGAGATTGACTGGGACGCGCCCCTTTCCGAAGATATGCAGGCCGAGGGATCAAAAGCAGCAGAGGAACAAATTCTCTACCGGGAACTTTGCAGGCGTGGGGCCAGTTTTCTGAAAGCCCTGACGCATCTTCCCCTAACCAAAGATGTGCGCAGCCTGCTCATGGAGCTGGCGGAAAAAGGAATGGTAAGTGCAGACAGCTTTGTTCCTGTAAGGCAATGGCTGAACAGGGAAAAGATCAGAAGATCAGCGGCAAGACAGCGAGTCAATGCAAGGATCGCCGCCATGACTAAGGGACGGTGGGATGTGGTCCACCCTCAAAAAAAGCCGTCCATGGAGGAGCTTCTGGAAATCTTTTTCCGGGAAAATATCATCCTGTGCCGGGAAACCTTCCGGCGTTCCCTCTCTCTTCATACGGACCGTGAGCAGGGATCTTATCCTGACTGGAAGCAGGCCCTGGAAGTTCTTCGTATCTGGGAGTTCACAGGCCGCGTAAGGAGAGGTTATTTTGTACGCGGACTCTCCGGTGCGCAGTTTATACGAAAACAGGACTACAAGGGCATCGTACAGGCCCTAGCACATCCGGATCCTCAGATCATCTGGCTGAACGCAGCAGACCCCATGCAGCTTTGGGGAAAGGTGCTGGAACACTTAGAGGGCCGTTCTTTTCTGAATGTCCCCGGCACTGCCGTGGCGCTGCAGGGCGGCATTCCAGTCATGGTACTGGAGCGGCAGGGAAAAGTTCTGAGGGTGCTGGAAGACACGGATCCAAAGGCTGTTCTGAAAGAATTTGTTCTCGCATTCCGGGAAAAAGCACTTTTTCCGGATAAGAAGAGGCTCACCGTCAAAGAGTATCCTGCAGAGATGGGGGATGCCCTGAAGGAAGCCGGTTTTACCAGGGAAATGATGGATCATGTACTATACCGTTAAGTTTGAGGTGCCGGGCCGTGTGATTTCCTCTTGTGGACAAAGAAAAATTGTGATATGAATATATAGGAAACGTATAATCTTCACAAGGAGACTGAAATGATAAACAGAGAGGATATGCTGGAACTGACCAGACGCATGACACCGGCAAGGACTTCCATGACTAGAGTTGCAGGCAGTTATATGGATGCAGACGGTGAGATTGACGGCACTTTCAATACTAATTTTCTAAAGCTTTCATCCGGAGATAAAACAAAGAACCTTGCGATCGCAAAGGCGGTCCCCTTCTCCGCTACAAATGAAAATTTAAAAAGATACAAATTTTCCGGGGATTCCATAAAAGTGGGCAGTATGCGGCAGCTTCTGATGGGGATGAAATCCTGCGGCCTGAAAAATGATGTGATGATGGAGACATTCTATGATCTGATCGCCGAAACCTATCAATCCGATCATGACTACGCGGTCCTCGTCTTCCATGACCGCTACGATGTGCCTGTAAAGGCAGCAGACCATGAACGGTTATGGGAGTCGGAAGAGATGTTTGAATATCTTATTTGTGCCATCTGTCCGCTGGAGGGCGATTATGAACCGGGTAAACCGGAGTGCGGCTTTCTTTTTCCGGCTTTTTCGGACAGAAGCGCAGACATAAACCATGTGGATGTATTTCAGTCGGATACGGAACATCCCCACTTGGAAATATTGAAGATACTGGGATTGTGATCTATGCTTCCTAAGACAAAAGCAGCGCGGCATTAAAAAACTGCCGGGCTGCTTTTGTCTTAGTTAAACTTCGTCTGTTATCACAAGGCGTATGGATGGAGTCAGCCTCAGTTCTTCCGGCCGGATTCCGCATTGATGCAGATATTGCTGGGCAATAGGAAACTGCCGGGCTGCCATTTCCCTGAGTGTCTCGGCACAGGCATCAATGGCATTCTCTTTCAGTCTGCTTATCATTGTAACCGTAAAATCATACATTGCCCGGTCGGAATCCACATTTCTCCCATAGGACGTCTTCAGAGGATATCCCCAGAGAAACAGGCTGTAAATACGTCCGTAAACCTCACGTATTCCCTGCAGTGGACTGTATCTGGCGATAAGCAGCAGACAGTACCACAGAGAAAGCTCACAGCGCCCTGTGTCCAGATTCTCCTCCAGCTCTTTGATCAGCTCATTTCTTTCTTCCTGTGAAACGGCTGTTAAAAACTCCCGCATCACTGTCTCACAGGAAAATACAAACAGTTCAAAGGACTGGATAAAGTAAGCCAGATTCCGGCGGATCGCAGGTACTTCAAAATCCGTTGCATCACAAGGCTCCCCGATCCGAAAGATCCTGGTCCCTTTTCCGTTGATCGTACGGGCTGCCCCTAATTGGTTCAGCACCTTTATTGTCCGGCGTACCGTACTGACCGATACCCGGTATTCCTCCGCCATCCTCTCATAGGATGGAAGAAAATCCGTGTCACGATATCTGCCCATATATATATGATGCATGATATGGGAGGCCAGACTGTAGCATACCTGAGGACGCTCACGGTATATCCGCCATTCAAACGGGATCTGCTTTTCCCCCTTTGCCGGTGGGATCATCTGTGACAGGCTTTCTACTGCGTTCCCCACGGAATCCTTCCGGAAGACCTGTAATTTTTTATGCAGGGAAGCCCAGTCCTTCCTGCCTGCCAGAAAGACACAGTCCCCCATTTCCTCATGCATGATCTTCAAATCACTCAGGTCCTTTTTTCCGCCCTGTTTCACAAAAAGCAGTCCCCAGAAAAAGGACGTCTCCCAATATAAATTCATAGCCAGAGGATTCTCCATCTTCTGCAGAACAAAGCAGAAAAAATGGAGTATATCATCAGCGCTGCTTCCTTTTGCCAGACGGTCAAGAAACGCCAAGTCCTGCTCGTCCATCCTGTGGAAACTTTCCAGCAGCAGCGGCATGATGATCATTTCCGTAGTTTGATAGAGGTCTTTAAAACTTTCAATCCTCCGGGAAAAATATTGATTTGCGCACTGATAGGCTTCTGCCTGCGTCTGCTTGAAAATCACTTTTGTTGACCTTCCGTTGTGCATATCAATATATCCCTCCGCCCGCAGACGCTGCAGACCTATTTTCACTGTCAGGGCCGAGACACTGAATTCACGGCAGAGTGTATCAATTGAGGGCAGAAGGTCTCCGCATTTGTAATATCGGAATTGAATTCTTTTCAGAAAATATTCATAGATAAGATTAGAAAATTGTTGTTCACTTCGCAACTGTCCTATGCCTCCCTGGAATTATGATGTATTTGTAACTATTCAGTAGGTCTGCACATTCACTGCGCTGACCGTAAGAAAGCAATCCGCAGCCAAGCAAAAATCCCATCGCCAAAGGCGGTTCTGCATGGATTTTTGCCTGTAACTGTGAGGGTACTGAACAGTTACAGGTATTTTATTATTCTATCATCTTCGACACGGATTTACCAGAAGGGATGTTCCGATTTAAGATCCTTGCGGCATTATGCCTTTGCGGGTGCGCAGAAGAGAAGAGGACTGACACAAGTCCCGGGAATGTCCGGGAGGAAGCGCAGTTTCATGATGCGGGGTATCTTTATTTTGCGGAGAGTCTTGACTGGCTGGCAAATTGTCAGGAAACAAGCATTCCTAAATTTAAAAAAACTGTGGACCGGCATTGATGCCATATGGGACAATCCGTATTTTGTCATCACCAAGGTATGCATCATTTTGGAAAACGGATGGAAAATACAGCACCGCCCTTGGGATGATTTTTTGCAGTGACCGTTCCGCCCTGCCGGGTAATGATCGTCTTACAGAGTGCCAGGCCGATCCCGTAACCCGCAGTGTCTGTATTTTTTCCACGGTAGAATCTGTCAAACAGGCAGGGCAGATCTTCTTTTTTGAAACCTGTCCCGCTGTCATGAAGGGTGATCTCAACAAACAGCGGGGTATCTTCACAGACAATTTCAATCTTTCCGTTATCACCGGCACTTTCGATACAATTTTTAATCACATTCTGGACTGCCTCCGAAAGCCAGCCTGCGTCCCCCCGGATCCTGGCTCCTTCTGCGATGTCTGTTTGCAGAACGATGTTGTGCAGTTCCATTGGGATCAGAAATGGGCGCAGTGCAGCGTTAATCACACTTTTTACTTCTATATTTCCCTCCTGAAAAACCACGATCCCTGCGTCCAGCCGGGATAATTTCAACAGGGAAGTAACCAGCCAGTCCATCTGTACAAATAATTCCTCTGTTTCCCGCAGCAGAGTCTTTCGTTCCTTAACATCTGAAGCATTCTCCAGCAAAGACAATATCAGGTTGGCAGAGGTAAGGGGAGTGCGGAGCTGATGGGCAATGTCAGCGAGAGAATCGGCAAGATGCTGCTTCTCCTTTTTTAAGGCTTCGTTTTGCTCCCGAATACGCAGTGTCATTTTTGTGATCTCGCTTTGCAGGATAGAAAGTTCGCCCTCCTCAGATTCACTGATAAACAAATGATCCGCATTATGAAGGACAAGGTCAATCTGTTCGGAAATCTGTGACAGGTTCTTATAACGGGCTTTCGTAAATACAAAAAAAGCAGTGCCAAAAGCAGCAGTAGTAACCAGGGACAGTATCCCTGCTGCGGGATGGATGACAAATCCGGCTGCCGCTGCAGTGAAGGCCAGGATAACAAATAAGACCAAAAACTGCCGGATTTCTCTATTCCGAAACATAACTGCCTCCCAGCCGATATCCCGTTCCGCGGACAGTAAGGATTATCTGCGGGTTTGCAGGATCACTCTCGATCTTCTCACGAAGCCGTTTGATGTAGACGGTCAGGGTATTGTTATTGACAAACTCACCTGCCGCGTCCCACAATTCATCCAGCAGTCTGTCCCTTGTCAGGATGATCTTGGGATTGTTGATAAACACCAGCAGCAGGCGGTACTCTAAGGCGGAGAGAAAAACCTCTTTGCCGTCCTTCTTCACCACGCTGCTGGAGGTATCCACATAAAGACCGCACATTTCAAAGGCAGACGGCGAACACCCGAATTTCCGCAGGGCAGTACCAATCCGGGCGATCAATTCGCGCGGGCGGAAAGGTTTTGTGATATAGTCATCTGCCCCCATATTCAGACCGGTTACAACACTGGCTTCATCACCGGATGCTGTAAGGAAGATAACGGGTATCTTCTGTGTCTGTTTGATTTCCGTGCAGACTGTAAAGCCGTTGCCGTCCGGCAGGGATATGTCCACCAACGCCAGGTCGAATTTATTTTCCGCCAGCATGGAAACCGCCTCTTGTTGGGTGGGTGCATGGGTAACCTGAAAGCCCTCCGAACGAAGCAGAAGCGTAAGATTCTTGGCAATTTCCTTATCATCTTCAACCAGAAATATTTTTTTCACTTGTTATCACCATCCTTAACCGGTATCCTATTATCCTTTAACTACGTGTGGTCAGCATTCAGATGTTCCTTTAAGACTGCAATATATTTTTCTGCAGGTTTGGAGAATATCTGATATTTTTTCCATATAATACTCATTTCCGCCTCAAGCCCTGGGTCCAGCGGTCTGAAGCAAAGGCTGCTGTTTCCTGTTGTATTTATGATCTTGTCCAAACAAACGGCATAGCCCAGGCCTTCATCTACCATCAAAGAAGCATTAAAGATCAAATTGTACGTGGCCGCTATATTCAGATCCGATATTTGACATTTCAGCCATTGTGCTAAAGCACCGCCTTTCTCTTCCTGCTGGGATATGATCAAAGGCCGGTCCCATAAATCATCCGGTGATATTGTTTCTTTTAATGCAAGGGGTGAATCCTTTCTCATCAAAACACCCCAGACATCTCTGGCAGGTATTTTGAGCGCATTGTATTTCGTCAAGTCCACCGGACCAAATACAATGCCAAAATCCAGCAGGCCTTTATCCAGCCGTTCCATTACAAAAGTGGAATTCCCGCTGCAAATATGGTAATGAATGCCGGGGGCTGTGTTCTGCAGGCTTTTTGCGGCCTGCGCTAAAATACGGACCGCATCTGTCTCCCCGGTCCCGATATAAATATCCCCCATAACAATGTCATTGGTGAGCGTAACTTCCTTTTCTGTTTTTTTGACCAATTCAAGGATTTCTTCTGCCCGCTTTCGCAAAATCATTCCTTCATCGGTGAGAGTCACTTTTCGTGAACCTTTTGTACCGCGAATCAAGAGCTGCTTTCCCAGTTCTTCCTCCAGGTTTTTTATCTGGGTGGATAATGTCGGTTGAGAAAGATGCAGGGATTCCGCAGCGCGGATAATGCTCTGTTCCCTGGCAATGGCAAGAAAATACTGAAGAACCCGTAATTCCATCTGATGACCTCCTAAATGGGTATATGTACTAAACTTAGGCCTTCCTGTTATAGGGTAGTTTACACTGATTATAGCAATGTTCAAATATTCTGTCAATTTTGAAAGCCGAGCGCCATGTTTTCCGGCCAAAAGAGGAGAAGGCTGCAATGAAATGATCGTGGAGCAGGGCACTCATACTGGACGGATGGAAGAAAATGGTTTTTCTACCCCGAAATAATAAGTTATTGCATTTTGTAACGGTAGTTGCTACAATAACGGAGAAGATCACTTGTAGAAAAAAATAGCTTTTTGCATTTGGCAAAAGAGCGAAAGGATGTGATATAGTGGCAAAACTAACTTCTATGCGTAATATTGGAAATGAAATTGAAAAGAAACTAAAATCAGTTGGTATCTGTTCCACAGAAGAATTGATACAGATTGGCAGTAAAGAAGCATTCATTCGCTTAAAAATGCACTTTCCCAATGTCTGCTTAGTTCATTTATACACGCTTCAAGGTGCAATTGATGATATTGAATACAATCAGTTGTCTGATAAAGTTAAGTGCGAACTGAAATGTTTTAGTGATACCTTTAAATGAATCGCTTTACAGAACATAACGCATACGGTAAATTTATATAGATACGTTTCCCGGGCCAAAGTGTGCTCATACATAATAAGTAAGTTTAAGTGGAATTCCCATGATTCTATGGTATACTGAGAACATATTAAGAACGGAGGTTGCAAACTATGGGAATTTGGATCACAAAACACTAACAGCAAGGTGTTGGTGTTTACAAGCCTTGCTAATCAGATCAGAAAACCAAAAACAGAGAAACGATTAGGAGGCAGACTATGTCATATTTCTATTATCAGTCAAAAAAAATTTATTACACAGAAACGGGAAAAGGAAAACCTGTGTTATTCCTGCACGGCAATACAGCATCTTCCAGAATGTTCGAGCCTTTGCTCCCTCTATATGAGGATACATACCATATCATTCTCATAGACTTTCTGGGCCACGGAAATTCAGACCGCCTGGAGGAATTTCCCCCGGAACTCTGGATGGAGGAAGCCGAACAGACCATTGCATTACTGGAACATCTAAAGCTTGGCCGGGTAAATCTTGTGGGGACAAGCGGTGGTGCGTGGGTCGCTATCAATGCTGCATTAAAACGCCCGGGCCTGATCGGCAGGGTAGTAGCCGACAGTTTTGATGGCCGGACATTAGCAGACGATTTTTCTGCAAACCTGATAAAAGAGCGGATAAACGCTAAGAAGGATGCCATGGCAGTAGAATTTTACCGATGGTGTCAGGGCGAAGACTGGGAGCGTATCGTGGATATGGATACCAGGGCATTGACGCAGTGTGCCGAAAAGAAACTTCCATTATTCTCCAAATCCCTGACCAGCCTGCAGGTTCCGCTTCTGCTTATGGGCAGTGAAGGGGATGAAATGGCCAGAGAGGACTTACAGGCGGAATACCGTACAATAGCCAGTGAAACAGGAGCAGAGATCTGTGTTTTCCCAGAGGGCGGCCATCCGGCCATTCATTCCAATGCGGAACAGGCAGCCATAACCATCCGCAGGTTTCTGGGATAAGTAAAAACAAACATGACATACAGTTGGCGTATTTATTTTGGTAAAATAGTATTGCAGTAAGCTGCAAAGAAAAGAAGGCATGGACAAATATCAGAAATATATGTTCATGTCTTTTTAAATAAGGAGCGAATAAAAATGAAGATGCCGGAAAAAATAGAGCCTGCCATGTTTGCGCCCTGCGGAATGAATTGCATGGTTTGCTATAAACACTGTTATCACAAAAAACCCTGTGAAGGCTGTATAAAAGGTGACCGGGGAAAACCCGAGCATTGCAGAAAATGCAGGATCAAAGATTGTATCAAAGAAAAAGGTCTGTCTTATTGCTTTGAATGTGCCTTGTATCCATGTAAGCAGGTAAAAGCGCTGGAAAAAAGCTACAATACCCGTTATCACAGCAGTCTTATGGCAAACAGCAGGGCAGTACAGGGACTGGGCCTTAACGTATTCCTGGAGCAGCAAAAAGCGGCATACACCTGTCCCAAGTGCGGAGGTATCATTTCTTTCCATGACGCGGAGTGCAGCGAGTGCCGGTACAAGATCAAGGAGGTATTGAGTATGGATAATCCACTTTACTTTAAAACACGTGATGAATTCAGAATATGGTTGTCCCAAAACAGCCGGTCCAGTGAAGGTGTCTGGCTGCTTTTCGGAAAAACCAAGGAGATTAAAACCTTAAAAGCGCAAGAAGCCCTTGAAGAGGCTTTATGTTATGGCTGGATTGACGGAGTTATGAAACGTGTTGATGATAAATCATATGTGAAATATTTTTCTTTGCGCCGTAAAAACAGCAAATGGTCCGAAAAAAATAAGGCACTGGTCAATAGTTTAGAGGAACGCGGCCTGATGACCGAATTCGGAAGAGAAAAAATAGAGGAGGCCATGAAAAACGGCCAGTGGGACAATGCCGGAAAACCTTCCGCAATAACAGAGGAACAGATTGAAATGGTGGGAGAGTTATTAAAACAAAATGAAGCAGCTTATGCCAATTTTCAAGCAATGTCCCCTTCTGTAAAAAAGACTTATACACGGGCATATTTAGATGCTAAGACAGAAGATGGTAAACTTAAGCGATTGACATGGATGACTGCCCGATTAGAAAAAAACCTGAAGCCAATGTAATGAAAAATAACCGGGGCTGTCGGAAAATGAATCATCCATATTATATATCCCCAACCGACTTCATAGCCTGACGCAATATATAGTATGTGAATTTCATTTCCCGACAACCCCATTCTGATTCTTTTTATCTGTTCCCGCTGTTATACGTTGTTGGCATCATTCAATTCAAACAGATTTCCCTCAGGGTCTCTAAAATAGGTACAGCGCATCCCCCATGCTTCAATGTATTGAGGTTCGCCCAGAAACATAACACCCGCCTCTTTAAGACGTAAATAGTCCGCGTCTAGATCAAGCGTGGGAATGACCGCCACGACCGTATCCGGCTGTGTGCTGCCATTTGGCTGTTCATACCCTTGGAACATAGGCATAGCATCTCCCGAAAAGATAGCAAAGCAAGGTTTTTCCTGGATACTTGTGGCAAAAGAAGTGTAAGGTCCGTTTCTGTCACCCCAAACTGCAGTCAAGCCGATCTTCTCTGTGTAAAAGTCATAGCACGCTCCATAATCTTTTCGTACCAGAACACGGATTGTTGTTTCATTAAATTTCATTTCAAAATCCTCTCTTTCTGTTTTATCATTACAGAAATATTATAGACTTAGAATTTTGCTATTTCATTGTAAAAATCGGACATATTGGTTCTGTATTGCTGAGGTGTAATATTACATACCAACTTAAAATCTTTAACAAAGTGGGAGACATCATAATATCCCAGTTTCTCACATATAGAAGCCAATGAATTTGACTTTTCATTCAGAAGCTGAAAAGATTTATTTATCCTCACCAATCGGGAAAAAGATTTCATACTGATACCGAGATGTACATTGAATAATCGGTTTAAATGTCTTGGGCAGTAAAAAATCTTTTCTGAAATGTCAGCAGAAGCCATCGTCCCTTCCGTTTGGATGATGACTTTGATGGCATGCGCAAGCTCTTTCGGGTATTGAAAAAGAATACTTTGCAGAATTATTTTTTCAAATTTATAAAGCAACTCATCTACAGATAAAGAAGTTCTAAAAATCTTTTTCATTGCCGTATCCAGAGAAGTATCCATCATGGAAAAGGGTATGATCTTATCGGTCAGTTCATTTTGATTTATCTTTTTTAAAGGGTAAAATCCTGCCGGCTGAAATTCAACAATGAAGATACTGTCACATTTATTGGCAATATTACCTACCTTGACTGACTTTGTAGCCGGCCCAAACAAAAGGCTGTAAAGTTCAGTCTGATAATAGAAGAGTACAAGTGTAACGCTGCCATGAGGCATAATCGTATAATCATCTGAAATGATCGTTCTATTGGGAAAAGTAATTGTAAAATTCGATATGATATTTTTTAATTTATCACAGGGAAGCAGGTATGCAAAATTCTCTTCCCGGATCAGTATTTCCCTGTCTTTGGATATATGCAGCAAACTGCCTTTATTTATCATTACTCTGACACTCATTGTTCTTTTTCCCTTAACCTTACCGCACTTGCCGCAGCCCGCCTTCTGGAGTCTTTCAGTTTAGCGTAATGTTTCTGTGTTGTGGACACACTTTTATGTCCCAGAACGTCCGCCACAAGGTAGATATCCCCCGTCTCTTCGTAAAGGGCAGTACCGTAAGTAGAGCGCAGCTTATGGGGTGTGATTTTTTTATTTGTGATAATGGGCTGCGTGTATTTTTTTACCATCTTCTCCGTAGCCCTGACACTGAGACGGGTTCCCTGGAGGGAGAGGAAGAGTGCATTTTCATGGCCCGGCTTTGTCTCCAGATTTTCTCTTTCCTCCAGATAATTCAGAAGGGCAATCTCTACTTCCTCACCAAAATAAACAATTTTCTCATTTCCGCCTTTTCGTATGACACGGAGACCACTGTTTTTAAAATTGACATCCGAAATATCCAGTCCCACACACTCAGACACGCGCAGGCCTGTACCGAGAAAGAGGGTAATGATCGCAATATCACGCGTTTTTGTCTTTAAATAATAGCCCTTTTGGTGAGGTGTCAAATTGTCACTGAATTCCTCCATAGAATCTAAGATCATAGCGATTTCGTCAGGATCCAGTTGGATTATGGCTTTTTCGTGAACTTTTGGGACGTCCACAATGCGGGTTGGATTATTTTTAACCATTTCATGTTTATAGAGATAGTCAAACAAGCTCCTTAACGCAGAAATCTTTCTTGATATACCAATTTCACCGTTTGTCATTGCCTCGCCTGTATTTTGACTTTCATAAACTTTCAGATAATTCTGAAATTCTTCAATATCGGTGGGACGAAGATTTTCCAGTACAGCAAGGGATATACTGCGAAGATCCGAATTTTTCAAAACGGGATTTGCAGTTGTAAGGAATTGAAAAAATATCTTTAGATCATAACAATATGCAATCTGGGTCTGCATACTAAGCGTTGTCTGGCGGCCTCTGCAGAAATCCTGTACATACGGAGGAAGCTCCGCCAGAATATTTCTGAGACGGATATTGTTATCAATATATTTTTTCTCGTGATAGCTGATGTTTTTTTTCTCCATGAATTTACACCTCATTATGATTAAGTTCTTGGCAGCGAATTTACCTAATTATAGCCCATCCGGACAAAAAAGTCCACAACTATTCGTAAAATGGACATTTCGCGAATAGTTGTGGAACGCTCATTTTCTTTTCCAGGCAGCCTTTACAGACTGCCCGAAACCTAAATGCCAATTTGCTGCATCCGTTTCATGATGATATCTTCCCGTTTGTCATAGTTTTCTGTTTTTTCATTCTCAAATTTCAATTCACTGACGATCTTTCCGTCCTGCATAAAAAGTACACGCCTGGTTTTTGCCGCCACCTTTGCGTCATGGGTGACCACAAGGACCGCGGTGCCTTCCGCATTGATTTCTTTTAAAAGTGCCATTATTTCCTGTGCAGACTTGGAATTTAACGCACCTGTAGGCTCATCTCCGAAAATGATATCCGGTTCACTCATAAGCGCCCTGCATATACCAGCCCTCTGAAGCTGGCCCCCGGATACCTGGGTGATGTCTCTTTCTTCCAGTTCTTCTATACCCACCTTTTTCATAAGGTTCTTTGCTTTTAACGTCACGGCTCTGACATTTCTGCGATTATCCCGCATGGCAGGCAGGATAATATTATCTAAAAGGTTCAGATTCTTCAAAAAGGCCGGCTGCTGAAAGACAAATCCCATCCTGTTCCTGCGCAGATCCGATAAAGCATCCTCCTTCAGACCTGACAACCGGCAGCCGTCAAACACTACGGATCCACTGTAAGCGGGATCCATACCGCTCAGCGTATAGAGAAGGGTGGATTTTCCCGACCCGGATGGACCCATGACCGAAACAAATTCACCTTTTTCGATTTCCAGAGACACACTATCCAGCACAATATGCTCTTCCCTGCCTTCCCCATAAGATTTTACGATTTCTTTTCCATATAATAAATGCTCCATTCACTACTCCTTTATTGATTGGGAAATACATACATTTCCCGCCTTAGCTGTACCTATTATGGTTGCTGTTAACGCTGCAAAGATCAAAATTGCCGGTGATAATACAAATGCAGACAGAGGATTGACTGTAAATTGAAAGGCTGCTGCTCCCAGGGAGGAAATTGCGGCACCTGCCATTCTTTCCCCCAGTGTCCCGGCAAGTATGGTTCCCAGCAGAATCCCCAAAAGCATCACTGCCGCTGACCTCCAGACATATTGCATGGAAATATCCGAGTCCGTATATCCCATTGATTTTAATACTGCTATGGAATATCTGTCTTTGGATATCAAAAGCTTTATAAACAACAGGATAACCAAAAGGGTAACAGCCACAGCCACAAAAGCAGCTCCCACAGATGCTGTTTTTACCGAACGAAGCGTCTGCCCAAAGGTCTGTGATACATATGTTTCAATACCGGAAACTTTTGCATATGGGAATGTATCCCCATATTCCGAAATCTTTTCCGAAAGCAGATCCGGCTCTCTTAAATTCACACAGACGGTACTCCGGGCAGTTTCCTGGGTCCCCGGTGTAAAAGCCGCCTTTGCTGTTTTCCCTCCATTGGTAATGTCTGAATAAATGCCACAGACAGTCAGATGTTTTTCCCCTTCGTCTGTGAGAAGCGTTATCTCATCACCAACTTCTTTTCCCAGCTCCTTTGCATAGAGCACGGATAAGGCAAGCTCATCAGCAGAGGAAGGCATCTTACCCTGGGCGTATTGCAGAGGAAACACTCCATGGTTTCCAAGTTCAACCTTTATATGTTCTGTTGTTCCGTCTTTCTGTTCTAAACTGAAGATCTCGGTCACAAAGACCGCATAGGTCTCAACTGCCGTGTCCTGTTCCAGATACTCTCCTACATTCACGGCCTTTTCTTCTATCTTATCCGTCTGCTGTATATCCATACGAAGATTGCAGCGCCCCACCCCAAGATAAGTAATGAAACTGCTGTCTGAAATGGTATGATACAGATTCTGCGGTACCACCATAATAAAACATGACAGTATGATCACAAGCAGTATCGTGATATACAGCCGCTTTCTGGCTAATATATCTTTTACTCCTAAAAACAGGTTGGTGCTGAGCCATCTGTTTTTGGACAGCTTGCATTTCTTTGTGCCATACACTTTTTCCTGCTCCGCTCCCTGGCGGATCGCCTGGACTGCTGATATTCTGTGGAATTTTTTCAGTATTCTGTTAATACAGAAAAGGATGAAAAAGAATAGGAGCAAAATTCCAACTATACCCGCCAGCAAGGAAAGTGTGTCTTTTCCGCTCTCTCCCAGATTTACGCGGATACTCTCCTGCAATGGCCCACTAAACACCAGAGACAAAAGGAACCCCGCCCCGCATCCTACTGCAGCAAGAACAGCATAGACAGACAGATAAATACTGCGGATATCCGACACACGGATACCGATCGCTTTCATTACTCCGATTTCCCGATAATCATCCTCAATTTTTGCCAGCAGTGTAAAACGTATACAGAGCAGAGAAATGAAAATGACAAGCACACTGACCAGCAGAATGACCGCGATCATGATTCCGTCGGAAACTGCGCTGATCATCCGAAAAAGCGGCCAGGTGAGAGTCGGCCCGTTAGCCGGCAGTTCCGAAGCACTGTAGGCAGCCTCAAAACCGCTCAGATCAGACAAATCCTTCAGACGGAATTCAATCAGATATTCCACGCTGCCGGACTCCCTCATCTGTCTATAATCTCCTGCGCTCACAAGAAACCTTTTAGAGGAGGCCAGTGTAGAATTCATCTGGGAGTCCCGGACAAAACCGGCTACCACAAAGGTCTTTCCGTCCACAACCGCCTTGTCACCTACTTTTGCAGTTCCATCTCTGTTATAACTGACCGGAACAAACAGTTCCCCGTCTTTTGGCTGCACCGGCTTGTTTGTTTCATCCAGCAGAAAATCAAACCGGCTGCTCTGTACACTGAAACCGTTATCCTGCACACTGGCTGTCAGGGAATTCTCTCCCAGCCTGATTTTTTCGTTGTTCACATTTAGAAATTCCAGGACTTGAAAATCCTCTACATCCCCATTGGCCTGTGCAAATCTCTCTAACTCCTCAAAATCAATATCCCCTGCATGCATCTGCATAAAATGCGGGGTTTTCGCATCTTTCATAAGCGAATCAATAGACCCGAAAAGATGAATGACAAGAATCCCTGCCAGTGACAAAAGCATAGCCGCAGCGGCAATAAATAACACTGTGATGAAGGATATTATTTTATTTCCTGTAATATCTCTCCGGATAATTTTATGATTCATATACACCTCTGTTTTCCAGCAAATGATCGGACTTCATCCGCTTACTCTTATTCCCCGTCTGCAAACATTTTCATAATGTAAGCAAGCCGTCCTTTCTCTGTACCGAGAAGCCGCTCCAAATGGAAAACAAACGCTTTTATGCGGTCCATGCGCTGTTCCTCAGTCAGTTCTACCACGCCGTCATCCAGCATAGTATTCAGATATGCGACCACCATTTCCATACATTCCAATGGATAAGGGGTATCAAATAGCCCCTGTTCGATTCCGTCTGTCAGAACGATGGCCAGGATAGGGGGAACCTGACCCATGATGACCTTTTTTGACTTCTGATGCATCAGTGCATTCTGAGGCCGGTGCAGATGTTCGATCATGCCTTTTCCTCCCGCCCCTTCCGTCTCTTCCAGACGCAGAGCCATGACAACCCGCAGCATACGCTCCTCAACAGGAATCCCCTTGTCTTCTGCGATCCTGCGGGCCTGTGACAGCATCCTTTCACTTTGTCTTTCTATAATAGCATCCATAATATCTTCTTTTGACTTAAAATGATGGTAAAGTGTCCCCCTGGCAATCCCTACTGCCTCCAGGATCTCGTTCGTACTGGTATTGTCAAACCCTTTCAGAGCGAACAGCGCTGCTGCTGCATCTAATATCTCATTTTTTCTTTCGCCGGCTTCTTTGACTACACGCATAATACTCTCCCTCTCTACAGACCGACTGTCTGTCTATTTGTTCTCATACTATCATCAACGACTGCTGCTGTCAAGAAATATTTGAAGCAATTGCCTTCACAATCTATATAGATAATGTTATCATGGAAATCAATGCAGAAACCTGCAGCGCCGACAATATCAGTCAGCGCTTATAGATTTTAAGAAATGGAACCTGTGACACGGCTGCTGCACGCAGTGCAGTCCGTTAATAAGACCGGTATGTTACAATACCTTTAAAGCTATTTCAAGAACAAACGCAGTGATACAGATCATTAAGATAATAACCATGATCGTAACTGGCTGCAGCAGCATAAAATATTGAGCCGTCATAACAATTCCTACAAACAAGGCAGCTCCGCCTTCTATGCGGGAATGAAGGGGAATCTTTTCGACTCCATGATACCGGCTGATAAACGGCAGTTTCCCGCTTATAACAGCAGCTATCCCCCAGACTGCAATCATAACACCAATAATAACAATTCCAATCATCCCGGCACCTCCGTTTTTTCTCTGTCCTGTCACCTATAAGAGCCGCAAAACATCCGTGTTCTATATCTTTTATTATATCAGATAAGTGTAAGAAATTCAGCTTTTATCTCCATAAAATTTCGACAACTTCTGCCCTGACTAAAAAACCGCAAGAACGATTAAACATGCCACCTCAAAGCAAGATATAATATCTCTCTGAAAGGAGGTTCGCTATGCCGAATCAAACGATAGAAAATATTGTGACTGCCATCCATTATCTCGAAGCACACTTAACGGAGAAAAATGATTTGGATACTGTTGCAGATGCCCTTCATTATTCCAAATACCATCTGCACCGTATGTTCACAAATACCGTGGGAATGACCATACATGAATATGTTCTTCGCAGACGGCTGACCGAGGCAGCCAAGCTTCTGGTCTTCTCTGACAAGCCGGTTCTTGATATTGCACTGACTGCCGGATACGAAAGCCAGCAGGCCTTTACAAAAATATTTACTGCCATGTACAAGCAGCCTCCCAGCAAATACCGGGAGAATGAGAAATTCTATCCCCTGCAGTTAAAATTTGAATTAGAAGGGAGTTATCATATGCTGAACAGTTACGGAGACCCGGCATGGAACATCACATACGCGAAAGACGGTGACATCCCATGCTGGATGGAGCTGGTGCGGCTGGTCATAGATGGTTTTCCATATTTGGATGAAAAGGACTATATGCAGGTGCTGAGACGAAGCATTGCCGAAAGACAGGCCCTCATTCTAAAAGACGGACGAACAGCCATCGGCATTCTGCTGTTTTCCCGGGAGAACGGAAGTATAGATTTTATGGGCACCCACCCGCTTTACAAGAAAAAAGGCATTCCAAAGACTTTTCTGGACAAAGTGATGCACGAACTTTTAGATGGAAAAGAGATCAGCATCACCACTTACAGGGAGGGGGACCGGGCAGATACCGGACACCGCATGGAAATTAAGGATCTGGGCTTTGCCGAAGCAGAGCTGCTGGTGGAATACGGTTATCCCACCCAGCGCTTTGTCCTGCCAAAGGAGGAACCCCATGCATAAATTTCCGGATGAAACTGCCCATCTTGCCGCAGTTCTTCAAAAACTGGATACAGCACTTCAGGAAGCCAGCTTAGATGTGGAAAAGATTGACATGGAATATAAAAACGCCAAACGTTATATGGCACAGTACCGGGGCGAACTGGATCCCCATGAAATGTTCCAAAATGAGCTTCTTCTAAAGCAGACAGACCACACAGGCACCATTGCCGCTGCATTCAGAGATAAGCTTGCCAGACTGAAGGATTCCCCTTACTTTGCCCGCATTGACTTTAAACATGAAAATGGGGAATCTATGAACGTATATATTGGCCGCTTTACGTTCCGTTTTGGAGATGAGATGCTTATCTATGACTGGCGTGCCCCTGTCTCCGGTATGTTTTATGACTATGAAACAGGTCCTGCTGGCTATGAGGCCCCCACCGGAAGGATAGACGGGTATCTGACCAGAAAAAGACAATTTAAGATCAAAAACTGCATCATGGAATATGCCCTGGAGAGTGCTTCCAACATTCAGGATGACGTCCTTCAAAGAGAACTTTCCCACACCTCTGACGAGAAGATGAAATCCATCATCTCAACCATTCAGAAAGAGCAGAATAAGATCATCCGGAATGAGAATGCAGGTACACTCATCCTTCAGGGTGTGGCCGGTTCCGGAAAAACTTCCATTGCCCTCCACCGGATCGCTTTTTTACTCTACCGATTCAGAAACCGTCTGACTGCCAAAAACGTAACTATCCTCTCTCCCAACAAAGTGTTTGGGGACTACATTTCCAATGTCATTCCTGAACTGGGGGAGGAGCCTATTTATGCGCTCAGTTTTTCCGATATCGCAGAAATCCAGCTGGAGGGTCTTATCTGTTTTGATGAGGAACAGAATCCTTTGGAGAATCGGGAGGAAAAACGCTCACAGAGAGTCCGATTTAAATCAACATTGGATTTCGTAAAGAGGATAGATACCTATACGGCTGATCTGGATAACACGGTCTTTGCCCCGTCTGATTACACCTTTGGCCCTTTTACTGCCCATAAGGACTGGATCCGAAAGCGGTTTGCGGCTTATAAAAAATATCCGGTAAAACAGAGACTTCCTATGATCGCAGAGGATATATGCCACAAGTTTGAGGATGAAAATATCATGGAAAACGAGCTGCCCAGACCCCGCGCAGTTCTAAAATCTCTCACTTCCATGCTTACCTTCCGCAGCACTCTGGCCTTATATAAAGATTTTTACCGCAAAATGGGCATGTCCCAAATGTTTGTCCTGCCGTCAAAAAAGACTTTGGAATGGTCCGATGTATATCCGTTTCTTTACCTTCACGCTTCCTTTGAAGGTCTGAAGGTAAGCAGACTCACCAAGCATCTGGTTATAGACGAAATGCAGGACTACACGCCAATCCAGTACGCTGTGATCAATCAGCTCTTTCCATGTCCAAAGACTATCTTGGGTGATTTTGGGCAGATCCTAAATCCTGATCATACCCATACCCTGGCTGATCTGCGGACAATATATAAGAATGCGGAGTTTGCGGAGCTGAATACCAGCTACCGTTCCACCTGGGAAATCATGCATTTTGCCAAATCTATTCTGCATCACACAAAGATTCAGCCTGTGGAACGCCACGGAGAAGCTCCCGCTGTGATCTCCTGTAAAACCGATGAGGAGGAACTGCAG
Source organism: Blautia hominis (assembly GCA_002270465.1). GTDB lineage: Bacteria > Bacillota > Clostridia > Lachnospirales > Lachnospiraceae > Blautia > Blautia hominis. Next base: position 837,675 of record NQOF01000002.1, on the reverse strand, counting down.
CACATACGGGCAGCGATCCACCGTTTTCAGAAAAGCGGCTTTGCTACTTTGGGTATAATCCTGAAAACAGACCGGGCGGCAGAAACGTTTTATCATCTCCTGTACTCCCAATATAAAACAGAGCTTATTTCCCCTAAGAGTACAAGCTTTCACAACGGCATATCCGTTACCTCTGTGCGGATGTCAAAGGGACTGGAATTTGATGAAGTTATCCTTCCTCATGCGGGATGCGAAACTTATGCTTCCGAATATGACAGAAGCCTTCTTTACATTGCCTGCACCAGAGCCATGCACAAGCTTACCCTTCTGTATACAAAAGATCCATGTCCTTTCCTACCATTACAGTGATCCCCTTCTACTGCTGTACAAAAAACGGGCGATTCCGCATAAAAGCGGTATCGCCCGTTTTCTTCCTATCTCAACAGCGGCAGACTGCCTGTGAGTTTATTGACCAGCTTTTTGGCTCCGCAGATTCCGATACCGAAGTAAGTCATTTCTTTTTCCTCCACCCCCGCTGCTTTTTTAATATACTCCTCATAGACATTACAGCTCTGTGCCACATCCGAAAAATCAACCACGATCAGATCAGCGAATTCCGGCTGGTAGAGCTGCTCTCGGATCGTCCTGATCTTTTCCCGGTCTGCTTTCAGGATAGGAACCGGCAATTCAATGATTCCCAAGTGTTCTTTTCCGCTCTTATCCAGGACATCCGGTCCCACCGTCTCAGGGATGTGTTTGCCCAGGGTGATCCCCATGATTCCCGCTGTGTTTGCCAGAATGCCCAGAGGCAGGTCCTGGTCCAGTACCATGACGCATTTATCATTTTGTGCCTGCATATACTTTATACTCCTTTGTTTTTGCTGTATGTTTCTCTGTTTTTCTGTCCTCGGATAAAAAGAGGCCGATCAAGGTCAGAACGATACCCAGAATAATTGTCATCGTTAATTTTTCATGCAAAATAAGCGCTGATGTGACCGCTGTGATGACAGGGACCATGTAGATATAAACACTGGTTTTCACAGACCCCAGGATCTTCACGGCAAGGTTCCATGTCACAAAGCATAATGCAGAAGCCCCAAATCCCAAAAACAGAAGATTCAGAACGTTTTTAAGACTGGCAAACTGCATAAGTTCAATATGGAAATCCATCAGGAACAAAGCCGGAACCATAAAGATCAGCCCATAAAAAAACGTCCGCCTTGTAGTCTGAATGGTATTATATCCAAACCCACTGATCTTTTTTGTGATCGTTGAAAACGCGGCCCAGATCATTGCCGCTATCACAGCCAGCAAATCCCCCATAGGATTTAACTGCAGATCCTTATCCCCTCCGAAGCTGATCAGGAAGATACCTGTAAGTGCTATTAAAAAGCCCACAAAGAATCTTGTTTTTGGCCGTTTGTCATGCAGAAACAAGCAGGAGAATATAACCGTAAAAAATGGCGCGATAGAGATGATAACGCCCACATTGGAAGCCAGTGTATAAGTCAGCGCTATATTTTCAAACAGATAATACAGGGTCACGCCACAAAGCCCTGCGGCTGCAAAGTACCTCTCTTGTTTCCTCTCACGGATGTTCAGCCTGCGCGGGCAGACACACCAAAGAGCCATGTATCCAATCATAAAACGGATAAATAAAATCTCCACCGGCTCAAAGCTTCTGAGAAGCACCTTGGTGGAAATAAAGGTGGTGCCCCAGATCAATATGGTAAGAAAGGCAGCAATATGCCCATGTATTGTCTTATTCATTTGTCCACTCCTTTGCCGGAGTGACAGGCAGCGGTTTATCCGTAAAGATTTTCTGATACTGTTTTGGTGTCAGTCCGATAAATTCTTTGAAAAAGTTGGTAAAATGGCTCTGGTCCGCAAACCCCGCCATATCTGCCGCATCAATAGGCGCCACGCCCTGTTCCAGGAACTTTTTTGCTTTTTCCAGGCGCACGGTCTGCAGATATCGGTAAGGTGAAACACCTACCTGCTTTGTAAAAGAACGCAGCAGATACGATTTGCCGAAACTTGTCATGGAAAGCAGGTCATCCAGCGTAATATTCTCGGAAAAATGTTTCTCCATATAATGACAGAGTGTCTTGATCTGCTGATTTGGCTCTGATATATCAATTTCATCAAAAGGAGCTGCATGTTCCTGCAGGATCTGCTCCAGAAGGAAGAAAAACGCCTCTTCTTTTTTCAGTTTAGGTGCATGGGTAAGGATGGCATCGTACAGATCACCGATGGACTGTGTAATGTCACTTTGATACACCACATTGCTGGTAAAATGCAGGACAAAATCCCTCCCCGTAATTTCTTTGACTGCTCTCTCCATCACGTCCACATTAATATTCACAGCACGGTAATCTAATATTTCACCATTGATGGGTGCACAGTAGTGGTTATCTCTGGGGTTAAACAGGATCAAATCCCCTGCAGTCAAATCGTACTCTTTGCCTTTGCACCAGAGATGCCTTTTACCTCCCTCCACAAACCCGATCACATAATAATCATGAAAATGGTTTGGAAACTTTTGGACAATACCGCTCAAATTATAAGCCTCTATCTCCAGGTCATGGTCATAATACACATGCCTTTGTTCTTGTTCTGCGTGCATCTTTTGTCCTCCTCCTTTCATTTTCACTATTGTAGCACCTTGGAAAAAAAAAATCTTGAATGATATGACACCTGAGGTCCTATATCCGCGTCAAACAGAACTCCATATACATTTTGGTCCATTATAACATATACAAACTCTCCATTGACAAGGAACTTTTTTACATGCTATATTAATGGATAAGATACAAAGATGATCCGAATGAGGTGGCTATTATGAATTTCATTTTAACCGATAAATTGAGAAGACGAATCAGCTCCGTACAGATAACGTTTCCGGTGAGACATTGTACGGAGTTCAGATAGCGGCAGAACTGCTGCATTCACCGGGAAACAGCTGCACTTCGTATCAGATTTTCTGATGCGTTTATTTGTGTACCTGTTTTCCGTGGATACCACAGTTCTGGATCTGGCTGCGGCGATGTGTTCGCCACAGCCTTTTGTCTGTATATTGACTGGCAGAGGCTTATAATGTCCTCTGCCTTTTTTGCTGCCCGGCAGAGACATTTCAACACCGTGTGAAGCATGAAAATCCCGAGGCAGCCAGCGCGATATGGTGCAGAATGCACCATATCTGTGCATCGCGAAACGTGTTACTGGACACGGAGTGTACAGTAACTTTATTATTTCTTAGAAAGAGGTATTATTTTATGGATTCAAATACATGGAAAGGGAAAACCTTTCGCTTTTTAACAGCCCAGACGATCTCCCTGTTCGGTTCTTCCCTGGTGCAGTACGCCATTGTCTGGTATATTACACTGACAACATCTTCAGGAAAGATGCTGACCATCTCCACCCTCTGCGGATTCCTTCCCCAGATCATCATTTCACTTTTCGCCGGGGTATGGATTGACCGTTATGACAGGAAGTTCTTGATCATGCTCTCAGATGGTGCCATTGCGTGTTCCACGCTTTTGCTGGCTCTTGCCTTCCTGTCGGGACATAAAAACATCTGGTTTCTGTTTGCTGTACTGATCATCCGATCAGCCGGGACCGGGATCCAGACCCCTGCGGTGAACGCCATCTTTCCGCAGCTTGTTCCCAAAGAACATCTCATGAGGATGAACGGACTCAACAGTACCTTATCCTCCTTCATGATGTTCTTATCACCTGCTGCCGGAGGTGCCATCCTCTCCGCAGCGCCTTTGGAAGCAGCGCTCTTTATTGATGTCATAACAGCTATTATCGGCATCGGCCTTACTTCCACCATTAAAATACCGCCCTACACAAAATCATCCCCAGATAAGGAATCTGGTCTGCATAAGATAGCCGGTGGCCTTTCTTATCTCAGAGACCATGCTTTTATCAGAAAACTGCTGGTGTTTCAGATCATCATCCTGTTTCTCATAAGCCCCTCCGCCTTTCTGACGCCCCTTATGGTGAGCAGGACCTTTGGACCGGAAGTCTGGCGGCTCACTGTAAGTGAAATGACTTACAGCCTTGGCATGGTGCTGGGGGGAATCCTGATCGCTTCTTGGGGTGGGTTTAAAAATCATCTGCACACTACGCTCTTGGCCGGAGGTGTCTATGGGGCAATTATGATTGGCCTGGGAACAGCACCTGTATTTATTGTCTATCTGATCATGAATACCATGATAGGCGTTACCTCACCCTGTTACAACACGCCCATCAATGTGACCATCCAGGAAAAAGTGGAGCCGGATATGCACGGCAGGATCTTCAGTTTCATGCAGATCTCCACCTCCTGCGCGCTGCCTCTGGGTATGGCATTTTTCGGCCCTCTGGCTGATCATATTCCTGTACAGCACCTTCTCATAGGTGCAGGTGCTCTGGTCCTTACTATCTCTGTCTGCTTTAAACTCTTGAAATGTTTTAAAGAGTGATGATAACAAAGGGAGGCGGCTAAAAGCCGTCTCCCGATTGATTCTATCTGCTATTGCCGGACAGGCACGATTGTCCATCTTCCGTTTTGTTTCATCAAAAAACAGGGATGTCCCAGTTTATACCGGTAATATTTTTCCACAAGCTGCTGAGGGGCAGGAAAATCAAAATGGTCGAGAAAATAAGAAACTTTATAATTTACGGACATGGGCAGTGCCTCCTTCTTTCTGGATACTATATTCTATGCCCTGTCCCCGTCACTTATGCCTCCTGTCAGTTGGGATCCGCAGCTTCTGTGCCGCTGTAGAGATATTTTCCCAGCAGATACTGGTATTCCTTGCGCAGGCCATAATAGGTATCTAATATGGGCCTGCAGTTATCCTCCACTTCCTCCAAAACCGTATCAAAATTCTCTTTCAGAACCGCTACCACATCACTGTCTATTTTTCTTCCCCTAGCCTGCTCCTCTAAAATAGACAATGTCTTCTCTTTAGAAAAAGCCTCCTTATAGCTCCGTGTGCCAAGCAGTGCACTGACAATATCCGAAACAGCCACGATCCGTTCCTCTATGGTAAGCGCATCCCCGGTGAGTCCTCTGGGATATCCGCTTCCATCCAGCTTTTCATGATGCCTCAGCGCAATTCTTGTTATCTCCTCATCTATGGTGCCGCCCAAAATCTTTTCCGTCAAATCCACATGGGTACGCATGATCGCCATTGCCTGGCTGCTTAATTTTCCCGGATACTCCAATATCTCCACCGGAATTCCGATCTTCCCCAAATCGTGCAGGAGCGCACCGTAAAAAATATTATGTATCTGTGTATCGGACAATCCCATGTGGCTGGCAGCGCAGCAGCTGATGCGGGTCGTTGTGATGGTGTGGGTCACGGTGTGCTGGCTCCTGAAATCAATGGCAAAAATCATCATTCGCAGATACTCTTCACATTCCTTCCCTGACAACTGTACATTCGGAAGGATTTTATGAAAGTCCTTCTCCTCCTCCAGGCAGGCCAGCAGGGAAAACTGTCTTTCCGCCTCATAAAACAGATCAAGGATATGGCTGTCGAATTTTGTATCTCTCACTTTTTCCAGGGATACAAACAAATTTTGTGGGTCTGTATTTTCCTGCAGGTATATGTCAATCCGGTCGGCAAGACTGATCATCTGGGCTGCTTCCCGTATCCGCTCTTCCAAGGTGTCCGGCAGATGGACGGCTGCCACGTGATGGAACATAACTGCCCTTGCCCATTCTTTCAGCGGGGAGAGATTCGCCAGAAACAGATACCCGTAGATGGAATGCTCCCAGATATCCTCTGATTCAAACTGGGTCATCCGGTTGATCTCCTCTGTCTTATAAGCGCCGATATCATGCAGCATAGCAAGGATACAGATATCCTGCATGTCTTTTGCAGAATACTTTTTCTGTGCTTCCAACATTCCATAGACAAGAGACGCCACTCTCTTTCCGTGGTCCACCAGCCTTGGGTCCACATAGTTCAGCGTCCGTTCGATCAGGCCGCTTATGTTATTACTGTTGACAACTGCTTTCGCCTCCATATCCATCCTCCGAAATAGTAATTCTCACCTCTTGCATTACAAAAAATCCTGGTATTATTATAATATACCAGGATTGTAATTACAATGTATATCTATTCTATTATTCCTTTGGAAACCATCCGAAATCCGCACATCTTCCAAAATCCCAACTATCCCATCCGATCCAACCGGCCTCGTTTACCGTATCCACCAGAAGCTTATAGCTCCAGTAAAAATATCCGGAACCTTTTTTCCAGGCTTTCAGCTGCTCTTTGGCAAGCGCGCTGTAAATGCGTTGTTTCTCCTCAGGGCTGACTGTCTCTGCCGCAGGACCTTCCACGCCGTTTAAAACACTTTGGCCGCCTTTTGTGTCACATCCGCAGGCAAGAGAGTTAAACAGACACCATTCTCCACAGATAACGGGAAAATACTGCTGCATCTCTTCAATATCCTTTGCCAAAGTCTCCCGAATATAGGCGGTGTAAGACTCCACGGTCTGCTCACAGCCAAGAGCTTCCGCCACCATCAGATACTGGTGTGTATCCAGCACAACATTCTCATACTTTTCCCCGCGCATAAAGTCCTTCCAGGCCTTCAGCTCAAAGGCATCATGGAATACCACATATTTCTCAGCAGGCATATATGCTCTGATTCTGTCGTAAGCCTCCAGGTAAAAGGCCCGGATAAATTCCATGGTGTTCGGCCCGGACCCCTCTGCTTTTTTTTGATCTGCAGGTCTGTAGCGGTTTTCCACATCCATGGTCTTCCACATATTTTCCAGGATAGGCTCATTTAATATCTCGATTCCCCACAGTCCCCGTCTGGTACCGTATCGTTTTGCCAGGCGCTCCAGAACCCCAAGCTCGAACTTAACCTCATCCGGTTCCTGAGACCATTTGCACACGCCGGAGATGCCGCCGTTGTCAAATCCATTCTGGCTGTCCGGTGCTGTATGCAGGTCTATCAAGATCTGCAGCCCATATTTTTCGGCCCAGTTAAATGCCTTGTCCAATTCCTCCACACATCCGATAAAAGGCTCCCTGTCACCAAAGATAAAGTAAGGCACCGGGATTCTCACAGCATCCATGCCCATGGATCTGATCCTTGTAAAATCCCTCTCGCTTATGTACTCTGCACGGTGGATTTTAATCCTGGCTTCATATACCTCTTTGGAAAGCTGTGTGGGAAGATAATATTCATCCTCCGCTGTGGTTCCCTCAAAAAGTGCCGGACTCATCCATTTTTCCAGTACCAGCCAGTTACCCAGATTCACACCTTTTACATACATGATCCATTCTCCTTTTGGACTTTTCTTTTATTTGTCTTGATCTTATGATAAAAGCAGCGGTTTATATATCACTTTTTCCTGTTTTTTATCACTTTTTTCATATAATCTGTTATACTATTAGGAAGAAAATGATCAGGAGGTTCTTATGTATGAATATCTCTTATCTGATGCAGCATATTTCGTACAGCCTGCATACCATCGTACGGAATTATGGGGAAGACCAAAAGCTGCAGGAGAGCTTCTGCGGACGCCCCGATTTTACGGACAGCCGTTTTTTTGAAGCTTATCTGGAGCAAAGGCTGCTCTTTCGGCCTTCTGAGACACTGCCGCTTCTTCTGTCCGTCGGTGATAAACTGGTATATGCCGGGATCACGGTTCCCGGTCATCAGTTTATCATTGGCCCGGTGAAGTTCAAGACTCCCGTGCGTTTGATCCACTGTGCAGAACAGCCGGATATTGACCATGCTTTTTTAGATACGGTCCCCTTCTGTGATCTTAAAGATTTAGCGGGAAATGTCCTTCTGATCCATAACCTTTTCTGGGAACAGACGCTGCTTGAGCGGGACTTGATCTTGTTTAACTGCATTGAGACATCATTGGATACGGAAATCCAGAGACATTTTTCAGATCTGCTGTTTGAGAACCGGGAGGCATCCCGTGGGCACAATCCCTATGACCAGGAACTGCGGGAATTCTCCAGTATTGAAAACGGAGATATCGAACAGTTAGAACAAAGCTGGGCGGAAGACTACACCGGCAATATCGGCGTACTGGCAAAGGACAGGGTGAGAAGCTGGAAAAATATCGGGATCGTGGTGATCACACTGGCAAGCCGGGCCGCCATACGTGGAGGCATCCTTCCTGAAATCTCTTTTTCCCTCAGCGATATCTATATCAACCAAGTGGAGGAGGCGTCTGATCCGGCCTCCATCACACATCTGCTGCGGCAGGCAGAGTACCAGTATACGAATATGGTGAGGGAACAAAAAGAGCAGCAAAGCGGTATGGGGAACAAAGAAAAGAATCCCCATATCCGCCGCTGTAAAGATTATATCTTTGCCCATCTACACGACAGGCTCTCTGTACAGGAAATAGCAGACTATTTGGGAATGAATCCCGGCTATCTCTCTGAACTTTTCCATAAATGCGAGGGAATATCCATCAAAGATTTTATTCTCAGGGAGAAGATCAACCTGGCGAAAAATATGCTGATTTATTCCGGATATTCTTATATTGAAATTGCCGCATACCTTGGCTTTTCCTCCCAGAGCCATCTCGGAAAACAGTTTAAAAAGCTGACAGGTTTTACCCCCGGTGAATACCGCAATACTTACGGTGTAAGATTCACAAACTGAGGCCTATCCCCTCTTATTTTTCCTGCCGGATGAAATCATGCAGACGAAACTGTTTTGTGCCTTTCAGCACATTTCTCTGGTACTGCAGACAGGTAATGACCAGATAACATCCGTACACCGCCAGAAAGATCCCGGCAGCTCCGGCAAAGGAGGCGATCAGCATACTGCGCTGCACAGGAAATGCAAAACCGATCCCCGCCATATAAAGAAGCAGGAAAAACAGGGGAAGGATCATAGGCAGGAAGAAATACACGGCTGACTGTTTTACGGTAAGTTTTCGTATTTCACTGTCCATAGTTCCCATTCGTCTGAGTTGGTCATATTGGTATCTGTACTTTTTGCTGCTGCTGATAAGCTGAACCGCCAATATTGTGGCACAGATAAAGATGCAGATGAATGCGGCATAACAGCAGATAAATGCGGTCATCATATAAATGGACTGCATTTCCCCCTTCTGATCCTGATAAGTGTATGCCAAGATAAAGCTGGGACCATCAGAACTTACTGTTTTTTCTATGGTTTTCTGGAGCGCGTCCTGATAATCCGTCTTTTCTCTGTCGTCCACCATTGCTACATAACATCCTCTCGCCTGTTTCAGCGTTTCACAGGCCTGATCCGGCAAAACAAGAATGGTTTTTGAACTAAATCCGCTCTCGTTCATGCCATCCTGGGCAAAAGGACCTTCCAGCACCTGTCCCAGGCGGTATTCTCTTCCGCCTGTTTTCAGGGAAGTGGCCGCCTTCTCAATCTTATCCCTGTAATACCCTTCCTCTGTCTGAATGGCATATTCGTCTTCCTGCAGGCTGACAGGATCTTTGCCCAGGATACTCCGAAGCTTATTATAATCCGATAGTCTGATGCAGCGGTCCATATTCTCTTCAGCAGCCCAGTCCTCAAACCCCTCAACAGGTTCCTGTTTCCGGTCAAGCATATCTGCGATCAGAGTGCTGTCCTCCAGATAATAGATGTCGTATGACAGATCCGCCGTAATTTTACTGTGCTCCTTTATAAAATCACGGCATGCTCCTGCATCCAGTTTTCCGTAATGCTGGGACACCTCCACGTCAAACGGGACTTTTTTTTGCAATGCATCTTCGTAGGCGTTTGCCATAAAGGAGGCGCCCCCCAGTCCCATAAAGGTAAGCAGCAGCAAAATAGAAATAACGCCCATTTGTCTTCCATTGGTGTTCAGGCGGGCGGTTAACTGCCGATAAAAGAATATGTTCAGATGATGCAGTCTTTTTCCGCTCCTTTTATACCGCTGCAAGATCACCTGGGCAAGCTGCCGGTAAAAGAGCATAAGACTTGCCCCCTGAAGTAAAACGCCTGCTGCCATAAGGAACATATTCCCGAAACCTGCGAAGAGTTCTATCCTTACAGAAAATGCCACATACAGACAGAGCAGTCCAAGCACTCCCAAAAGCACTGCAGCGGTCATTTTTAACCTGATATTTTTTCTGCCTGCTGCCGCCACATGCTCATTCTGCCTGCTGTAACTCATCAATTCTTTTATCCTTACCTTTTTCAGTATGCGTCTCTGCTTCAAAAGGCAGAATGTGAACATTACAAAAAAGCAGAGGATAGTCAGACCGATGGCCGGCAGCTGAAACGATAGATCCATGTAATAGGTCTTGTCAAACATTTTAAAAATTACCTGGCTGAGCGCCAGATAAAAAACATTTCCCAGAAGAATGCCTCCCACAAGCGTCACACTGCCAATGACAAGCTGCTCGATGAGGAAAAGACGGCTCATGGCCGGCCGCTCCATTCCCATGGTCATATAACAGGCAAATTCCCGGCTTCTCTGTTCAAAGATAAAATGTGTGATATAGGAGATCAGCCATCCGAGGATCAACACCACCATGACTGTGACACATATGAGAATAGACATCATAGGCCGCATCAGTTTACTGAAGGAATTGATAGCATCAGAGAACAGCAGGGAGTTGTAGGCAAATATCATGGTAATGCTAAGCACAAGAGTCAGCACATAGACCGCGTAATCGCCTATACTCCGTTTTACATTCCGTATAGCCAGTTTAGCGTACATGGGCAACATCACCGCCTAACATAGACATTACATCCAGTATTTCCTGGAAGAATGTTTTCCTGTCCTTGTTCCCCTTGCGCATCTCTGTAAAGATGTGCCCGTCCCGAAGGAAAAGTATCCTGCTGCAGTGGCTGGCCGTAAATGCGTCGTGGGTAACCATAAGAATCGTGATTCCCATATCGTGGTTCAGGTCATCCATGGTGTCCAAAAGTCTGGCGCTGGATGCGGAATCCAAGGCTCCGGTCGGTTCATCCGCCAGCAGCAGTCGCGGCTCATTGACAAGGGCTCTGGCACAGGCGCAGCGCTGCTTCTGGCCTCCTGACACTTCATAGGGAAATTTTTCAAGCTCTGAAAGGATTCCCAGTTTTCCCGCAATGGCCTCCACTTTCTCTCCAATCTCCTCCTTTGGCGCCCGGCGTATGGTCAGTGCCAGCTCAATATTTTCCCCTAAAGTCAGAGTATCCAGAAGATTATATTCCTGGAACACAAATCCCAGGTTTTTGCTCCTGAAACGAGCGATCTCCTTTTCCGTTATTTTTGTAATGTCCTTTTGGTCCAGCAGGATCCGTCCGCCGGTAGGCTCATCCAGAGTGGAAATACACTGCAGCATAGTAGTTTTCCCGGAGCCGCTGGCCCCCATTATGCCAACAAACTCGCCCGGTTCCACAGAAAAGCTCACATCATCCAATGCCTTTGTCACATTTGTGCTCTCTCCATAATATTTGGAGACATGTTCAATATTCAGTAATGGTTCCATATTTATCACCTCAGGTACAGGGTACCATATCTGTCTTCCTCAATGTATCATGCTTTCTTGCAGAAATCTTACTTTTCCGAAAGGATTGGAAGGCAGATGTTGATCTGGGTGTAAATACCCTTTTCGGAACTGGCAGATAAACCGATGCCAAGCCTGCCGCATATTTTTTTACAGAGATACAGCCCCATGCCCGTGGAACGGCGGTTTTCTCTGCCGTTTCTCCCTGTAAATCCCTTCTCAAAGATCCTTGGCAGATCTTCCGGCGAGATGCCGCATCCATTGTCACGGACCTGGAGCAGCAGTTTATCCCCCGGTGTTTCCCTGCCGTCCCATGCACCGGATTCTTTTCCGTTCAAGACCAGACAAGAGATGGTTATCCTGGGAACCTCCCCCGGCTTTTGATAGGTGACCGCATTATAGATGATCTGATTTAAGACAAACAAAAGCGCCTTTTCATCCGCATAGACTCCGGGTATTGTATCGGGAATATCCAGGGAGACCCTGTTTTGTATCAAAAGCTGCTTGTTTAAGGATAAGCATTCCCGGATAACGTCCCCGGTATTTACTTTCTGTATCATAAAATCCGAGTGGGCGCTTTCACTTCTGCCGAAATACAGGATCTGCTCCAGCAGATGATTCATCTTTTCAAGTTCCAAAAGTACAGCTCTGTTTTCCCGGTTTTTCTCTCTCCCGGCAATCAGGGAGACTACGGATATGGGTTGTTTCATATCATGTACATAAGTTTCCAGCCTCTCCCGGTATTCCATCTGTACCCTTCTGGCTTCCTCCGTCTCCTCCAGCATGGATTTTGTACATTCTTTTAAAAGGCAGTAATAACCTGCTTCCTCCCAAGAACCTGCACCCTTCCATACCTGGGGAAAAAGATACTTTTCATCCAGGCTTTCCATTAGGACTGCCATTTTATGAAAATAGTTTCTCTTTCTGTAAAAACGCAGCAGGTTCCAGAGGAGCAGACTGGCCATATAGGCCAGAACCAGGGGCAGAAGCTGTACCCAGGTAATGCCAAGAGCCCGCAGATATAAAGAGGCCGCACACAGGCAGATCACCTGCACAAGTACAGGAACTGCCTGCTGCCGCCAATACATCCGCCCGTTCATATGAGATACCCCTGTCCGTACCGGGTCTGAATAAGATCGCCGGCATCCAGTTCCTTTAATTTCCCCCTGAGGCGGGTCATATGGACACTCAGCGTATTGTCATCAATAAAAACCTGATCATCCCATAATTCTTCTATAAAATCCACCCTCCTGATCACTTCACCCGGACGGGCAAACAGACAGGCCAAGAGCAGGGTCTCCTGCCTGGTCAGCATGACTTCCCTGCCGCCCCGGCACAGTTTTCCCTTGGCCGGCAGAAGGCGGAAGTCCTGCCACAGGACTTCTCTCTCCGGTCCCGCATCGGGATAACTGCGTCTTAAAAGTGCTTCAATCCGGGCCAGCAGTATGGGCATTTTGTAAGGCTTTCGGACAAAGTCGTCCCCGCCCATGGTCATGCCGTACAGCTCATCCATATCTGTATCCCTGCTGGTAAGGAATATAACAGGGATGTCGGAAAAGCGCCGGATGCTCCTGCAGATCTCATACCCGTCCCTGCCCGGAAGTGTGACATCTAAAAGCACAAGATGTACCTCCCCCTTTTGCACGATCTCCTCTGCAGTATCAAAGTTTTCGGGCATAACAACCTCATATCCATGGCTTTCCAAATCCCTGGAGAGTTCCCTGCCAAGTACCGCATCATCCTCAACTACCAGAAGTTTCATCCGCTGTATCTCCTTCCTGCTGCTCCCGGAACGTTTTCAGTATGGCCCGCGCCACGCAGAGGCCGTTTGCGGACGCCTGCATCAGCCCTCTGGTGATGGATGCGCCGTCCCCCATGGAGCGCAGCCCTTTGATATTTGTCTCAAATTCCGTATCTACCAAAACCCTATTGGAATAAAATTTGACCTCCACACCATAGAGCAGGGTCTCATCACTTGCAATTCCCGGTGTCACCTTGTCCAGCGCTTCTATCATCTCCACCACTGCCACCATGATCCTGTGGGGGAATACCAGGGACAGATCCCCGGGAACCGCATCTTTCAGCGTGGGGATTATATTGTTCCGGGTAAGCCTCTCTGCCGTGGTCCTTCTGCCTCTCTTGAAATCGCCGTATCTCTGCAGCAGAATCTTCCCGTCACTCAGCATATTTCCAAGCTGCGCAATATGTTTGCCGTACTCAATGGGTGAGCGGAAAGGCTCTGTGAAATTTTTGGAGACAAGCAGGGCAAAATTGGTGTTGTGTGTCTTTTTGTCTTTGGACTTATAGGCATGGCCATTTACCACGGCAAGACCGTTCTCATAGTATTCCGCGGAAACTTCGCCGGATGGGTTTGTGCAGAACACCCGCACCTTGTCATCAAACGTAGGCGTGTAGTAAACCAGTTTTGCCTCATACAGTTTTTCATTGAGCGCTTTCATGATCTCATCCCGGACTTCAACACGGACCCCCACATCCACGGTTCCGTTTCTTGTCTCAATATGATGCCCGCTGCACACGCCTGCAAACCACTCCGATCCTTCCCGCCCTACGCCTGCGGCGATCTGGGGTGCGTAAAAGGTCTCCTGTTTATCTGTCACAACGCCTTTCACCCTGCCCTCTTCAATAAGAATATCCTTCACCATAGTCATAAACAGGATTTCCACCCCTTCAGCCAGCAGATGCTCCTGCAGGCGTGTATAGATCTTATACCCTTCCTCTGTGCCTAAATGGCGTATGGGGCATTCAATCAGCTTTAGATTGGCGCGGATCGCTTTTGTGCGGATCTCAGAGATAGCTGCCCGGTCATCGGTTCCGTATACCTTCCGGTCTGCTCCAAACTTCAGATAGATGTCATCTGCCTCGTGAATCAGCTCCTCCGCCTTTTCATATCCCAGGATATCCGGGAGCGTACCTCCCACATCCGGTGAAAGGGAGAGCTTTCCGTCTGAAAATGCTCCGGCCCCTGCAAATCCCGTAGTGATGGAACAGGGGACACAGCCTGCGCAGACATTGGTGATACGCTTTGGACAGCGGCGTTTTTCTATGCATCTGCCTTTTTCTATCATCAGCACTTTAAGCTGCGGATCTTGGCGTTTCAGCTCATAGGCACAAAAGATTCCCGAAGGACCTGCGCCGATAATGATCACATCATATTTTTTATCCATATTCTGCCTTCCTTCTATTCAGCTGCCACAGTCGCCAGATGGGAACAGGCTCCCATTTGGCCCGTTTCTGTCATTATATCATACTAATGCAAAGTCCTACAATCCCTGTGCCGATCATTACTGCGATAGGATTTATCTTCCATTTTCTCAATACGAACAGAGAACACAAAAAAATTGCCGCTGCTGTCCAGTCTGCGGTTCTGATCTCGGATATCACAGAGGTACCTGTAAAAGACAAAAGAAGGATCGTCACGGCAGCAGATATGATCAGGCCAAGAGAGGCTGCCTTCAGGCCGCTCAGCAGTTCCATGATATACTCTGACTTCTGAAAGCGTTGAAACAGCTTGTACAATAAAGCAGAAATACAGATGCCGGATATGACGCATCCGAATGTTGCCAGTACCGCTCCCGGTATCCCTGCAATCTGTATGCCGATAAAAGTGGAAGTATTCACAGCCAGAGGCCCGGGTGTCATCTGTGATATGGTGATAATATCCGTAAAGGTCTTCTGGGAAACCCATGAAAACCGCTCCACCACCTGTTCCTGGATCATAGGGATGATGGCATACCCTCCCCCGATACTGAACAGCCCTATCTGGAAAAAGGTCACTGCAAGCCGGATAAGCTTACCCATATATCTCACCTCTCTTTCTAAACCACACACGTCCGGCACAAAGGCCGCAGCACACCAAAAGAATCATGGCAATGTTGGTATCCGTCAGAAAACTTATGGCAAACACTGCAGCCGTCATGGTACTCAGAAAAAGGGAGCGCTCCCCCAGTACGGCACGGGTCATATCCACCACAAAATCCACGATCAGAGCCGCAACACCTGCCTGCATCCCTTTGAGCACAGCAGCTATCACGGTATTGGCGGCCACCGCGGCATACCATTTTGAAACAATTGCCAGAATGACCAGAGGCGGGATGACGGAACAGATGCCGCTGATAACAAGCCCGGCCATTCCCGCTGCCCGGTATCCTGCCAGGGATGCCATATTGACAGCGATGGCCCCTGGGGTAGACTGGGCAATGGCTGCCATGCGGATCAGTTCTTCCTCATCAAAGAGCTTTCTTTTCTGTACAAAATATTTCCGTATCATAGGTACCACCACATAGCCGCCGCCAAATGTAAATGCACTGATAAACAAATTGATATACGCCAGCCAAAGGCAAAGCTTTATTTTTTCTCTCATATCCATATCCTCCCTGAAAGAATAGTATAACGCTTGTATATCAATCTGTAAAACGATATAATATTGTAATAGTCATTAATTTTATTCATGATAGATTAGGAGGAAACTACTATGATGACCCTGCGCCATCTCTATATATTCAAGGCGGTAACAGAGACAAAAAATTTCACAAAGGCTGCCCAGAGGTTATACATCACCCAGTCCGCGGTCTCCCATGCGGTAAGGGAACTGGAGGAATATGCCGGGACTCCGCTGTTTGACAGACTTTCCAAACGGGTCCAGCTCACCAGAAGCGGGGAACTTCTCTTGGATGAGATCCTGCCCGTGCTGGCTGCCTGTGAATCCCTTGACGGCCGCATAAAAAATCTGGAAGAACAGGCCCCTATCCATCTGGTATCCAGTATCACCATAGCGATCCACTGGCTTCCCAAAATACTGGCGGATTTCAAAAGGCAGTGGCCCAAAGTGACAGTTCAGGTGGAGGTAGTAAGCGCCGCCAATGCACTGGAGACGCTGCGAAAGGGAAAAGCTGATTTCGCCCTGTTGGAGGGTTCCGTTCCTCAGGGGCCCTTTTCCCATGCCTCCTTTGACAGATATTCTCTGCAGATGGTGTGCTCCCCCCAATATCCCTGCGCTTGCACATCTATGGATATGGAATCTTTCTGTTCGGAAAATCTGCTGCTGCGTGAAACGGGAAGTGCCATCCGCGATGTACTGGACAGCACGCTTCTTTTGTCAGGCCACAGCATACGCCCGCTGTGGGTCAGTGTCAATTCCCCAGCCCTGATCGAAGCGGCAAAAGCAGGGCTGGGAATAGCCGTTCTTCCCCACATTCTGGTCAAAAATGATTTGGAGAAGGGTTCCCTTATCTCCCTGGATGTGAAAGGCCTTTCCCTGGAAAATGAACTTTTTGCTGTGTGGCATAAGGATAAATATCTGCCTGCGCCGCAAAAAGCCCTGCTGTCCTGTATCATACCCACTGATACGCACGAAGCTCTGGGGGAAGTTTCCCTTGACAGTTTGTAACCACGTGTCTATAATGTACTTATACAGTAAGTACACCATAAAACAGAAAGGACAGGATACATGGAAATCATTATCAGCAGCAACACAAGCAAACCCATCTATGAACAGATCACATCACAGATAAAGGCCCTGATAATGAGCGGTGAATTAAAGACCGGTGATCCGATTCCATCCATGCGGGCCCTGGCAAAATCTCTGCATGTGAGTGTCATTACGGTTCAGAAAGCTTATGAGGATTTACAGAGGGACGGTTTTATAGAGACAACCATAGGCCGCGGAAGTTTTGTGGCAGCGCAGAACAAAGATTTTTATCAGGAAGAGCAGCAGCGCCAGGCTGAGGAACACCTGCAGGCAGCTGCTGATATCGGACGCACAAGCGGGATCCCGCTCAGTAAGCTGATTGAGCTTTTATCTATTTTTTATCAGGAGGAAGAATAATATGGAACCTATTTTACAGGTGGAGAATCTCACGAAGCAGTATCCCGGGTTTACTCTGGATCATATTTCTTTCTCGGTTCCCAGGGGTACCATTGTGGGGTTGATCGGGGAAAACGGCGCAGGCAAAAGTACTACACTGAAAGCAATACTGGATTTGATCCGCAAAGATGACGGGACAGTCTGTCTTTTCGGCCAGGAACTGACAGAAGACAGAAAAGACATAAAAGAGGATATCGGGGTGGTATTTGACGGGATTCATTTTCACGAAACCCTTACACCCAAAAAAGTGGAAAAGATCTCCGGGGCAGCCTATAAGCAGTGGGATCCCCAAGTGTACCAATCCTATCTGAGGCAGTTTGCACTTCCTGCGGATAAAGAGATCAAAACCTTTTCAAAAGGTATGAAAATGAAGCTCAGCATTGCCGTGGCACTCTCACATGACCCCAAACTGCTCATACTGGATGAAGCCACAAGCGGACTTGACCCGGTTATGCGTGATGACATTTTAGATGTATTTATGGATTTTGTCCAGGACGAGAGCCATTCCATACTGATGTCTTCCCATATCACCACAGACCTGGAAAAAATAGCGGATTATATTACGTTTATACATAAGGGAAAGATCATTTTTGACAAAAGCAAAGACGAACTGATTTATAATTACGGTATTATCCGCTGCAATTCTTCCCAGTTTGAAAAGCTGGACAAAGAAGATATCCTGGCCTGCCGAAAGAGAGATTACCAGTGGGATGTCCTGGTAGCCAACAAGGAGAAAGCAGCGCGCAAATACAAAGATTATGTTATAGACCATGCAGCCATTGACGATATACTACTGTTATATGTGAAGGGGGATGTCTTATCATGAAAAGTTTGATCATTAAAGATGTATACAATATTTTACATAATATGAAATCCCTGTTTTTGATGCTTTTTGTTTTTCTCTTTCTCATACTCCCCAAAGGCGGTGCGGCGGCTTACGCCATCACCTGCTGTATCCTATGCGCCATGATGATCGTCACCACCTTCAGCTTTGATGAGAATGCAAAATGGGAAAAATATGCCATGGTCATGCCGGTTTCCAGAAAAGACCTTGTCTTAAGCAAGTTTGTCGTTCTTCTTTTTTTCTGCCTCTTCGGCATGGTATTCGGCGGGATCCTGGGAATCGCAGGCAGCACGATCATGGGAAAATTCCATATCTTCTCCCTGACAGAATGGCTGGAGCTTTTATGCGTCTGCCTTGCAGGGATGGTTATCTCCTTCTTTTTAGGCAGTATGGTCATTCCTCTGCTTTTTCGATTCGGAGCCGAAAAAGCACGCGCTCTTATGCTGGCCGCCTTTTTGCTTCCTGTACTCCTGTGTTCCGGTCTGTATTTTTTGCTGAGAAGTCTGGGTGTGATACTGACAGATACCGTTATTCTTACCCTCATCTGCGCTTCCCCCCTTGTGCTGATCCTATGGACCGCAGTTATGTACCGGATAAGCCTACGCATTTTCAAAAACACTGAATTCTGATTTCTCTATCCCCCTGAAACGACAGCGGCCTGCCGGTTTCAGGGGGATATTTTTACAGGTATTCCGCAGTAATGCCGATGCCGGATGCTTTCATCTTTTCCGGTGTCCCCTCAAATATGACAACGCCCCCCTTATCCCCTCCCTCGGGGCCAAGGTCGATGACCCAGTCACTGTTTCTGATCACCTGCTGGTTATGTTCAACCACAACCACGGTATTTCCCGCATCAGCCAGCCGGTCAAGCAGTGCCAGAAAATGCTCAATATCCTTTGGATGCAGGCCTGTGGTGGGTTCATCCATGAGATACAGACACTTTTTTTGACCGCGGTTCCCGATCAATTCCTTTGCAAGCTTCAGCCGTTGTCCTTCACCGCCGGATAAGGTGGTCAGAGACTGGCCAAGCTGCAGATAGCCAAGTCCCACATCCTGTAACAGAGCCAAGATCCCCGTGATCTTTTTATGGCCTTCAAAGACTTCGCAGGCCTCCTCCACGGACAGATCCAGAATATCCTTGATAGAATACCCCCTGTATGTCACAGCCAGCACTTTTCTGCTAAAACGGTTTCCGTTGCAGACCGGGCATATGACTTCTGTATCAGCAAAAAACAGCATATTATTCTCCACATACCCAAGCCCTTCACAGTTTTCACATCTGCCGCCGGATGTGTTGAAAGAAAAATATTTCGCCGAAAAGCCGGCGCTTTTTGCCTCCTCCGTCCTGGCAAATACTGTCCGGATCTCCGTATAGACTTCTGAAAATGTAGCCACGTTGGACCGTTTCATCCTGGCAGCTGCTGACTGGTCTATCTCTGCAATCTGCTCAAATCTGTCAAGTCCCGAAACCCGGTTATGCGTCCCATCCGGGTTTCCCTTTGCCAGCACCTCAAAAATAAGCGTTGATTTTCCGGAACCCGAAGGTCCGGTGACCGAGACAATACAGCCTGTAGGGATATCCACGGATACATGCTTTAAATTATAGGTATCTGCATTTTCAATGTGTATTGCCCCATCAGGAAGTCTGTATTTCGTCCTGCCCGGCTGAGGCGCCAGAAGGTATCTTCCTGTCACAGAGGTGCTCTGCCGCATAAGGTCGGCCATGGTTCCTGCTGCGATCACCTCACCGCCATATTTTCCCGCACCCGGACCCATATCAATGACGTAGTCCGCGCCTGACATGACATCCACATCATGTTCAATGACAAGGACTGTATTTCCCATGTCACGGAGTCTTTCCAGGATATCCATCAGCCCTTTTGTATCTTTTGGGTGAAGTCCTGCTGTGGGCTCATCCAGAATATATATGATCCCGGAGAGTTCAGAATCCAGGGCCGCTGCCAGACGCAGCCGCTGCATCTCCCCTCCGGACAGAGTGATGATCTGGCGGTCCAGGGAGAGATATCCAAGTCCCGTCTTTATAAAACGGCTAAGTTTTGTCTCTATGTCCGTCAGATAATCCTCCACCAACTCTCTTTCCTGATTTGTAAGGGAATCCCCCAGCTCCTGTATCCATGTGTATAATTTTTCAAGGGAAAACCGGGATATCTCCGGGAGACGGATCCCATGCACGGTTACCTTCCGGCTCAGTTCCCCCAGACGCTCCCCTTTACATTCGGGACATTCCACCACATCAAAATAATCTCCAAGCTGCTTTGTATCCCCGTTTTTCTCTGCAAGACGCCTCCATAATATGGGGTATACGCCTTCAAATCTGCCCAGAGAAACACTTTTTGGCGGTTCACGATCAGGGAAAAACGCTTTTACCGCACTGCTGTCTGCCCCTTCATAGAAAATCACTTTCTGTTCTCTGCTAAACTGCTGTACCGGCAAAGTGATGTCCTGTTTTAGTCCATAGTGGGCAAATGCTTTTTGTAGTACGGATGACTGGTATTTTCCATATTGTTTTTCAAAGTAACGAACAGCCCCATCCTCCGGGGACAACGTTTCATCCACTACCTGCTCTTTTTTTATGGTATGTACTCTGCCAAGCCCTTCACAGGCGGGACATGCGCCTTCCCTGGTATTAAAAGAAAAATAGGTGCGTGTGATCTTATCCATTCTCCTGCCGCACCAGCTGCAGTACATATAGACATAAAAATCGTTTCCTATTTTCTCTGTTTCCTCCTTACAGTCAGCGGATGAGATCACCTGGCCGCAGTGGGGGCAGGTTCTCACACCCAGCTTTTCATATATCATCCGCAGGTCTGTGTAAACATCCGTCATGGTTCCCACTGTGGAGCGGGGATTGCGGTTCATGGCGGTTTGAAGGATCACTATGGCGGGGGATGCCCCCTGTATCCTCCTCACCTTCGGTTTACGGATCCCTTGTAAAGCCATGGCTTCCAGGTACTGCCTTTGGCACTCATGAAACAGAACGTCAATCAACAGTGTGGACTTCCCGGAACCCGATAACCCGGTGAAGACCACCAGTTTATTTTTCGGTATTTCCAGGGAAATATTTTTCAGACATCCCTCATAAGCGTCTGTGATTTTAATATAGTTCATATATGCTCCTTTCAAACAGTAGAAGGCACGCGCTGCGCAAACTTCTACTGTCATGAATAAAAATATAGATATTTTAATTGTTTTTTTGTATACTGATACCATAAGGAAACCATTCAAAGGCGGTGATAACATTGACAGAAAACCGTTTGGGAAAACAGCCTCTGAAGAGTCTGCTGCTCACCATGTGTACCCAGACCACATTTTCACTGATATTATACAGTATGTACGGCCTGACCGACGCCTTCTATGTATCCCGGGGTGTAGGGGGATACGCCAGCGCAGCCGTTGGGGTCTTCTCCCCTGTCACTGTCCTGATCGGGGGGATCACCACCACGGTCGGCACAGGGACCGGCTCTGTCCTTTCAAGAAAACTGGGAGCAAAAGAACAGGAAAAAGCTGCGGATGCCGTTGGCTGCATGTTCTTTCTCTGGATCGTCTGTGCCGGGCTGATCACCTTTGTGGGTTTAAGCCTGTTTGAGCCGCTTATAAGACTTTTGGGGGCTGCCGGGCAGATACTCCCCTACATACGGGATTACGGCAAGATTTTGCTGGCGGGAACTCTGATCAGCACCGGATTCTCCGGCGTCATGCGGGCAAATGGAGATATCTCCTACTCCACCCTGCAGTGGTCCCTTCCCGTCTTGCTGAATATGGTGCTGGACCCTATCTTTATCTATGTTTTCCACATGGGGATTTCCGGAGCTGCCCTGGCAACCCTGGTTTCCCAGATGGTTTCCATGCTTACCAGCCTGTATTACTTTTTCATCAGGAAAAAGACACCGTGCCGTATTACCATACGCCATATCCGTTTTCACAGAGCCCTTGCAGGGGAGATCATCTCAGTGGGCCTGCCTTCCTTTTTAAATAATCTGGGCAGCAGCCTGATCATCACGGTATTTAACCACATGCTGAGTGCAGCAGGCGGCGCTATGGCACTTGGAGCCTACGCTATTTTAAGCCGTATCACTTCTGTCCTCTTCACTCCGTTTACTGGCATCATGCAGGGGATACAGCCTATCATCGGCTACAATTACGGGGACAGAAACTATAAAAGAGTACGGGACACCGTCCGCTGTGCTTTTCTGGCAGACTTTGTCTATGGCCTTGCCATCACACTTTTTTCCCTTGCCGGGGCAGGCCTGGTCTTCCGTCTTTTTACCAGCCGGGAAGAGATCCGTATGATCGGAGTGCAGGCCCTAAGGATCCTAAGTCTTTCCTTCTGCGTAAAAGGCTTTGTCCAGACTGCTGCAGCATATTTCCAGTCCACCGGAAATGCACGGACGGCATTTCTGCTCTCCGTTGGAAGCATTTGTTTTATCCAGCTTCCCCTCCTGCTGGCTGCAGGCCTTCTGGGAAATATAACCTTTCTCTTTACTGCCTGTGTCGTAAGTGACCTTGTGGCCGCTGCCTGGGCAGTTAGGATATACCAAAAAAATAAATTGTGAGGTAATAATATGATAAGTATGACGAAAAACACACAGTCCCGGGAAACCCTGCTGCAAATGGCACAGAAAGCCTTTCCCGGTGAGTCCTGCACCAACATCCGGGAACTGACCGAAGGCTATTTCAATGTGGCATACCTTCTGCTTTTTGACAGCGGCCGGGAAAGTGTCCTGAAAATTGCCCCTCCAAAAGATGCCCGCATTATGTCTTATGAAAAAAATATTATGTATAGCGAGGTAACCGCCATGAGGCTTGCTGCCCAAAAGACGGATGTGCCTGTGGCAGAGATCCTCTTTTTTGATGACAGTCTTACCCTGTGCAGTTCCCCCTACTTCTTCATGGAAAAGCTGGAGGGAAACAGCCTGTCCTCATTGGGAGACTCAGTACCGGACGCTGTTAAAAAGAAGATCCGTAGAGATACCGGAATGCTGAACCGGAAAATAAACAACATCACCGGAGAAACCTTTGGCTATATCGGCCAGCCTCTTATGCAGGACAAGAACTGGTATACCGTATTTGGCCGCATGATGGACATGGCATTCTCGGATGCAGAAGCCATGTCCGTAGATTTAAAGATCTCTGTGCCTCTGTTAAAGCGCTATCTTGAAAACAGCAGGACCGTGTTTGAACAGGTTACGGTTCCCTGCCTGGTGCACTGGGACTTATGGGACGGCAATATATTCGTAAAAAACAGCAGTATCACCGGCCTGATCGACTGGGAACGCAGCCTGTGGGCAGACCCTTTGATGGAAGTGGGGTTCCGCACCTACGGACAGGACCCTGATTTCCTCTCCGGTTACGGCAGGGAAACTTTATCTTCCCAGGAATATCTTCGGGCGCTCTGGTATGATATCTATCTGATGGTACTGGTTGCCCAGGAGTACACCTACAGACAATATGATACCACTCAAATGTATGACTGGTCCACCGGAATACTTACTGATAAATTTGCAGAATTAAGTCAGTATTATACCCGGACCTCTAAATCGTAATGACCCGGGTGGCACAGCGGCTCCCAAAGTCCTTATCATGCTCCACCAGCAGCATGGTGGGCGCGTACTCCAGGATCAGATCCTCGATCTGCATTCTGGAGAATATATCAATATAGTTCATTGGCTCGTCCCAGATGTAGAGGTGGGCGGGTTTCAGAAGGCTGGATGCTATGAGAACTTTCTTTTTCTGGCCTTCTGAATACTCTTCCATATTCTTTTCAAACTGTGTCCTTTCAAAATCCAGCTTACGAAGCACAGCCAAGAACAGGCTGCCGTCTATGGATTCCCGCTCCATATACGCATCAAGGCTCCCCCTTAAGAAAGAGGTATCCTGGTTAATATAGGAGATTTCCAGTCCTGACGCCAGTTCATGCTGTCCCCGGATGCACAGGTTCTCCACACCCGGAACGCTGATTCCGGCATCCTGCAGAATCATTTTCAGGACACTGGATTTTCCGCATCCGTTTTTTCCCTGCAGCAAGATCCGCTCTCCGCGTTTCAGTTCCATGCTGAAATGTTCCATTACCCGGGTGCTGCCATAAGAGACAGTTACCTCCTTTGCCCTGACATAGGTCTCCTTATGGTGGGTAAGGGGCGTAAGTCTGAGCTGTGCCGGCTGTTCCAGATTTTTTAAAAGCTGTTCCTTATCCCGGATCGCTGTCTGCTGCCTGCGTTCCAGGTTTTTTCTCCTCTGCTGCATACGTCTGGCTTTTTCTCCGATATAAGCCCTTGTGTCAAGAAACCTGTCATGCTCCACCAAAGGATTGAAGCCGATTTTCGAGCGCTCCGCCTTCTCTGCCCAGGCAGAGGCTTTTCTGGCAGATTCCTCCATCTTCTTGATCTCCTGTTTCAGTTTCTCATTTTCAGAGATCTCATACCGGTCCCGTTTCTGCTTATTCTCCCACCAGGAACTGAAATTTCCTTTTTCCACCTCAATCTGGTTCCTCTCCAGTGCCAGCACATGGTCAATACAGGAATCCAACAGCCACCTGTCATGGGATACCAGGATAAATCCCTTTTTCTTTTTCAGATAATCACACAAAAGCTCCCTTGTCTCCAGATCCAGGTGATTGGTGGGTTCATCAATGAGCAGGAAATAACTTTCCCTGGAAAAGAGCACAGCCAGCATGACCTTCGTGCGCTCCCCGTGGCTCAGGGTTTCATACGGGCGGTAGAGGATATCAGCCTCCACACGCAGCAGTTCCAGTTCCCGGCAGATCTTCCACAGCTCATAATCAGGCTGTATGCCTTCTATCACCTCTATGGTGTCATGTCCCATCTCCTCCTCCCTGATCTGAAAAGGAAAATAATCAAATAAGACCGAACTGCTGATACTGCCCCTGTAGGCATACTGTCCCATCAGCAGTCTGAGCAGTGTGGTCTTTCCTTTGCCGTTCCGCCCCATAAGCCCTAATTTCCAATTGGTATCCAAGATAAAGGAAGCCTCACAAAATACATCATCATAACTTCCGTCATAGCTGAAGGTCAATCCTGATACGCTTATTTTTGCCATAATAAAATCACTCTCCCAGCGGGCGCTGAGACATAATGTCTAAGTCTCTGCCGCCATTAAAAAATCGCCTGTTACCAGACGATTTTTATATCCGCGCAAAAATAAAGCCGCTCAGCACAGAAAAAAAGAGGGCTCCTGCGAATATAACCTATCTTCTGATAACATGACAAACATTCGATACGAAATCGTACCGTTCTTCCAGTTTCCACATGTTTTCAAAAAATAGATTATTTTCTCATCGGAGCACCTCTCTTTAAATTCTGAAAACAGCATATCACAGCCGGATACAAATTTCAAGCCTTTTGTAACTTTCATGCTGAATCGCCTTTATGTATAAAAGCGTTCAGCTTTTACCAATCTGGTCATATACCTTCACTGCATCCTGCACATGATACTGCTTTGTCTCGTGATTTCCATTGGCATGGGCAGTTACGAGAATATACTCTTTCCCGTCTATCACCGCCAGACTGGCGAGACAGAGTCCGGCTTCTTTGGTATACCCTGTTTTTCCTCCCAGTATCTCGCCGCCGTTCACCTGGGCGCTGCTCATCTCCTGGAACATGGTGCTGACAAATGTAAATCCCTCGGGATGACAGGCTGATGGACTTGTACTATGTCTGCTGCTGGTAAACACCTGACGGAACGTCTCATTTTCCAGCGCATACTGCAGCAATGTGGAGATATCCCTCACGGTAGAATAATGGTTCTCATCCTGAAGTCCTGTGGAATTGGTAAAATGGGTACCATCCATGCCAAGTTCCCCCGCTTTTTCATTCATCATGTCCACAAAAGCCTCCTCCGAACCGGCAATGCGGCCCGCAAGTGTTAGACAGCATTCCGCGCCGGAGGGAAGCAGAACCCCATAAAGCAGATCCATACCTACAGCTTCCTCACCCGGACAAAAGCCGGCCAAAGAGGCCCCTTCCGCGTAAAGCCCCGGAAAAATCCCATCTGGAACCGTTATACTTTCCTGCAGATCCGGAATGTTCTCAACAGCCAAAACTGCTGTCATGATCTTTGTAAGAGATGCAGGATACACCTTTTCATCCGCACCTTTGTCCGCTAGGATTTCCCCTGCCTCCAGGTCCATAAGGACAGCATTTCGGCTGTTCAGCCCGTTCAGGTTTTCCACATCTTTTTGTTCTGTCCGGGAAACAGTCTCCCCTTTGCCCTGACCTAAAACAAAAAACGCGGTAAAACTTATTAAGATCACAGACAGCATAGCTGCCGCTAACATTCTCCTCCTTCTTCTCTGCCTTCTTCTCTGCCTTCCGGTCATCTTCCTGACTGTTGTCCTTCTCTTATCCATCTGTCCGCACATCCTCTCTGAATATATAAAGAACTCCCCTGTTCTTAAAGACATTATATCTTTTCGGGGAGTTCTTTCCTTTAATATTCAGTTGATATTTTCCTAAGAAAATCCTAAGATATTATGTGTTTCCGCGTTTTGGAAGTGATACATAGAATACAGTCAGCTCCTCTTTACTCTCTGCCCTGAGTGTTCCCCCGTGCTGCTCTACAATCTCTTTTGCAATTGCCAGGCCCAGTCCAGCGCCTCCTGTATTACTGCCCCGGGCCTCATCCAGCCTGAAAAATTTCTCAAAAATAGATTTCAGCTTCTGGGCCGGAATGGTTTTCCCTTTGTTCCCTATGGAAATCTCTACACTTTCATCGGTCTCTTTGGCGCTGATCTCAATTACGGTATCCGGATAACTGTATGCCACTGCATTTTTCAGGATATTATTAAATACTCTTGCCAGTTTTTCCGGATCCCCATACAGTTTAAGATCCTCATCCGCGTGCAGACTTGCCGTGTTCCCATGAGCCGAGAGGATCGGATAGAATTCATCCATCATCTGTAACAGCATATAATACAAGTCAATGGTCTCCTTCTCAAGCGGTATCTCCTGGAGATTATAGCGGGTGATCTCAAAAAACTCATTTAGAAGACTTTCCAGCCGGCACGCCTTGTCAAAGGCAATCCCTACATACTTTTCCTTCTGTTCTTCCGGCATATCCGGCGCCTCATTCAAAAGGCTCAGATACCCCATCACAGAGGTAAGCGGTGTCTTCAGGTCATGGGCCAGATAGGTCAAAAGGTCACTTTTACGTCTGGACTCTTCTTTTAAAATCTGTTCATGACGCTCCATAACGGTTTTTACCCGCTCCATCTCTGTTCCAATCTCTCCGTACGGCGGTGAAAATATCACTTCTGCTTTTGCATTTTCTGTATCCATATACGTGTGGATCAGCTTCCCCGCTTCATTCGCTGCAGCCTTCACTTTTTTTCTTGTATAAAAATGAACGACAGAATAAATGACCGCGGCCATAAACAAAACTATGGCACAGAAACACTTCAGCAGAAAGTCTTTCAGCACAGACCAGGATATATCCTGGTTGACATATGACATGCCGGAATCTGTATTCTCCAGAGTTGTGGTAACTAAAAATTTTCTGGCAAACCAATCCAGAAACAATCCGTTTCCCAGCGTATCCACCAGATAAAAGATGACGTAACATACTATAAGAATAACATAAAAACTAATGATCACTTTTAAGAGAAATAGCAGTCTATCCTTCAATTTTATAACCATACCCCCAGACTGTTTTAATATACCTTGGACTTTCAAAAGAATCATTCATCTTTTCCCTCAGGTGGCGGATGTGCACGGTTATGGTATTATTACTTTTGCTGAAATACTCATCTTTCCAAATCTCGTGAAACAGTTCCTCTGCACTCACCACTTTTCCCTTTTCCCTGCACAGTATCTGCAGAATGGAAAATTCTGTCGGTGTCAGGGAAAGAGGTTTTTCATCCAGCGTACATTCATGTGTCCTGATATTCAGCACAAGGCCGGAATGTTCCAGAATATCTTCATTGGCTTCATAACCCGAATTATATCTCTTATATCTGCGGAGCTGGGCTTTCACTCTTGCCACCAGCTCCAGGGGCCGAAAGGGTTTTGTGATATAATCGTCCGCCCCCAGGCTCAGCCCCGTGATCTTGTCCAGTTCCTCCCCTTTTGCCGTCAGCATGATTACGGGAAACGTGTACTTTTCTCTGATCCTTCTGCATATCTCCAGGCCGCTCATACCGGGAAGCATAATATCCAGTACAGCCAGATCTATCTTTTCCCTGTCAAAACAGGCCAGAGCCTCCTCGGCTGTATAATATTTAAAAACCTGATACGTTTCATTTTCCAGGTACAATGCAACCAGGTCGGCAATCTCCTTCTCGTCGTCTACTACCAGTATCTTTTCTGCCATGACATATTCCTCCTTCTGCATCTATCATACCAGGAAATCACTAAGAATTTGTTAACATTATCCTAAGTTTTTGCATTTCAGTGCATAAGTATCCGTCCATCCCTGAAATACGCGGCAATGGAAGTGATAAACTGCCCGTTGCTTGGACGTTTTTGTATGTAATAATTCGCAATTTCACGATACAGTTCCTGATTGCCCCGCTCCCACATCACTTCTATGGCATGGCGGATATTCCGTTCCACACTGGCGGGAGCTGTATTGCACTGAGAGGCCACCTGGGGGTAAAGACACTTCATCATGCCATTCAGGCTGCTGTTCCCCTCTACCTCCAGTGCAATTGCTTTTCTCAGATACAGATGCCCTTTCAGATTGGGAGTGATGCCCAGCCTGTTCAACAGGATACCTGTGCGCGCTCCCACATCCATTTCTATGAGTTCCTGACAATAACCGGTCATATCACCTGTATGTCTGTCCCTCTTTTCCAATATTTCTGCCTGCAGCAGATATTGCAGCGCCATCTCCAGTATCTTCCCCTCTGCCAGCAGTTCTTGAAAATTTTCACGATTCATGGTATATTTCCTCCCAAATAGAATATTTCTCAGTGGTTCTGTAAAACACGAATGTTTCTATTATAAGAAACCGGCCTGTACTTGTCAACGCAGCTCACTGCCATAATATTCCATATTTGGAAGGAATGGAACATGGATAATAAAAAATTAAAGGAAATCATGAAGGCGCAGGGCTATACGATCGAAATGCTGTCTCTTATCAGTAATATCCCTGTCGGAACACTTTCTAAAATCATAAGCGGAATCACATCGAATCCCGGATATGAAACTATGTCTGCCATAGCCAAAGCGCTTAATTGTTCTTTGGACGAATTTTCAGGGCGTCCTGTCTTGATTCCCTATTGCTATGAGGAATACCTCCGCCGCTTCAAGCTGCTGCCCACCTGCCAGAAAGAATATATCAAGTATGTGATCGACCTGGAATATGACCGCATGATCCATCTGCAGAACGATAAGAAAATAACCCTGAGGTGTTATGAATTCACCAACATTGTGGACGGCTGGGCCGAGCTTGACAGCGCCAAAACACACAATGTAACGGTAGATAAAAACTTTCTGACAGACTCCTGTACCTTTCTCGTCTGGCTCCGCACAGATTTACTGGAGCCAAAATTTTTCAAAAATTCCGTCCTGGGCTTTCAACGCAATGAGGGACAGCGGCCAAAAAACGGTGAAATATGGTTGGTACTCCATAATGGTCTGCTGTTTATCGGAAGGTTTTATAAAAGCCATGAGAGATTCATCCTGAAATCCTTAAACGGGACCATTGACGACATTCCGGCTACCGACTATTCTCAGTACCGCCGTTTAGGACTTTATGTCGGGTGTGTGGATGTTCCTGAACTTACTAAAGAAAAGACCGCTTTGGGGCAGGATTAACCTGCCATAAGCGGCCTCTTTTCCTATTTCTTTCTGTTTCTTATCCATAGGCCTGCTGCAGTCAGCACAATACCTGCTGTACCAAGCCATATCTTATTCTCCATCTTTCCCTCCATGAGAGAAAATAAATAAAATTTTCCCATGTACTTTTCCCCTGAACCATAACAGCAGATATAATAAAATACGGGTATCATATAAGCGATTGCCAGATTATCCGTTATACCGTAAGCCAGGATCCCAAGTCCTCCAAGGAAAACGCAGCTTGCCATGGCGCAAAAAAAGTAAGTTCCAAAGGGAAAGGTGCACTCCCCAAGCCTCATCCGAAATAAGACCAGCAGATTCAGTAGTGTCAGTATGAGATATGCCTGCAGCAAACGTAAAAGCTGCACATTTCTTACCGGATATTCTTTGCTTGCCAGCAAATCCCTGATATCTTTGTTCTGCTCCGGCATAAAAAGCGGCGTCAGCAGCACAATGCCCAGCAGTGAAAAATACATATCCAATACCTGTCCGGCCTGAGACCGGTTCAGCGCTTCCATGCCCACGATCACCGGAGCGAAAAGGCAGAACAGCACACCTGCTGTGAAATGCCCGGCATAATGATTTTTAAAGTGTTCTTTTTCTATGGATAAAATTCTTTCCACGGCCTCCCAGCACTCCTTTCCGCTTCATGTGATAGATCACCATAGTACCTGCCATAAGCGCTAAGGCAAGCCCGGCATACAGCAGCCTGTTTTTGACCATCTGACCGTACACGGACAGCCATACGTCTGTGGACTGGTCATTATTAAACCGGGGGATCAGGTTCCAGCCCACCGAGCCAACCAGCTTTGTTCCTCCGGCGCTGATGCTTACGATCCAGATCACTACCTGTACTAAAATAGCAGCCGGCCCTCCCACGGATTCGGACAGGAAGAATCCCAACGCCAGAACAAACGCCGCCTCCGGTAAAATCCATCCCAGAATGTACTTTCCATAGGCCAGCAGATCCACTGACACGCCCAACTGGTGCCCGTAATACATACACTGAAGCGTAGGCATAACTGACAGCAATAACAGTGGAACTATGATCAGGAATACAGCGGCAAAATATCGCGCTGCTATAATGGTCACAGAGGAAGCTTTTCTGGCATAAATCACTTCCCGGGCCATAGAGCGTTTGTCCCTGAGTGTTCTGGTGACCGCCAGAAATACAGGAAGGAGGCCCAGGATAATGCCTATATAGTCACAGAATATCCTGGCTTTTCCTCTGGATATGCGGTCCGTATACAGACTGGCATCATAGATCTTTTTTGCATCCTCGTAAGTGGCATAGGTCATGGCATTATTTTTAATCTTGTCAACAGCATAGCTGGTCCCTCCGCCGATGATCTTATCCGCTTTTTTCATGTACCGTAAAAACTTATCGTAGGACAGATCCTCTGCCGGGGCAAGGATTGGCGGATTGACACCTGTCATCTGGATGACTGCCCCATTTTCTATGGGTGTTTTCCCATCTGACTCCCGGATCGCTTCTGTATATCCATCCTCCATACCTGTACAGGCCGTTAAGATCTGATGGATCTCTTCCTGCTTCTCTTCTGTCAGGACCACATTTTTATAAAATCCCACCGGATATGCAGTATAGCTGTTCCCCTCATATCCTCTGGCAAGCATTGCCAGGGTTGCTCCCATGATCTCCTGCTTATCAGAGCTGGCTTTCAGCCCATAGCTCTGTTCCTGCCCCTTTAAAGGCTCCGAATATGGGGTAAAGCTCCCCACCTGGCTTACATAGAAGAAAATAAGCGCAGCCAGAAACAAATAATAGATCAGACTTTTCAGCATCTGCCCGCATTCCTTGGCAAACAGTTTAAAAAACATTATTTTCCCCTCCTCTCCTCCTGCATCAGATACATGTAAGCATCCTCCACATTTGCCTCACATACCTGCGCATCGGCGAAAGGTTTTTCATCTGCGATCAGACGGACACAGGCATGATTCCCCTGCATCATCATACTGGTGACCGTATAACTATCCCTGATGCTTTCCAGTTCCATCCTCGATACCTGGGCACTGTAGATCCTGCCGCTGGCCTCCTCCAAAAGTTCTGTCACAGTCCCCTGAAAAAGCACACAGCCCTTGTTCAGAACAGCAATGTCTTCGCAGGTCGCCTCAACATCCCCCACGATATGTGTGGACAGTATGACAACCCTGTCCTTTGCCGTCTCACTGAGCAGGTTACGAAAACGCACCCTCTCTTCCGGGTCAAGGCCCGCGGTCGGTTCATCCACGATCAGCACTTTGGGTTCGTGCAGCAATGCCTGTGCAATGCCAAGCCTTCTGCGCATTCCGCCTGACATGGCACGCACCTTGGTTTTTGCATCATCTGAGAGATTTACCTGTTCAAGCAGTGAGGGGATCCTCTCTTTTCTCTCCTGCCTGGAAAGGTCTGACAATACGCCCAGGTAATCCATGGCCTCATATACAGACATATTTCCGTACATGGAAAAGTCCTGCGGAAGATAACCGATGATCTTTCGGATTTCCCTGTCCTTGGCAATATCAATACCGCATACGCGTATGTCCCCTTCTGTTTTCTGAAGCAAAGTGGCAATGATTTTCATAAGCGTTGTCTTGCCGGCACCGTTTGGACCCAAAAGACCGAACATTCCCTGACGGATGGTGAGATCCACATTTTTCAGGGCCTGCTTTTTCCCGTAGCTTTTACTCAGATTTTTGATTTCTATCTTCGTATCCATTTTTGTCTTACTTCCTTTCTCCTTATCTGATTCTTATCTTAACAGGGAAATCTCTATACTTTCCCTACAGACAGGAAAATACTGCACAGACAATTGCACCTCCGCAGATACTGTTGGCAAGTTCCAGCTCTCCCCCGTGTTTTTTACAGAGCAGGGCACTTATGGACAATCCTATACCAAAATGGCTGTTGTCCCCCTTCTTTTCCCTGTAATATGGAGAGACTGCTTTCACCAGCTCCTCTTTTGAAAACCCTCTCCCGTCATCTTTTACATACAGACGGATAGGACCCTCCTCACGCCCGGCTTCCAGAAGTACTTCAATCCTCTTATCTGCATAACGGAGGGCATTTGACAGAAGGTTTTCAGCCACTTCCAGAACAAAAAAATCATCTGCCAGCAGTTCCGTCTCCGGATTTCCCTTCATCCTCACTACAATTTCAGTACCGCTTGTCTCCTTAAGAGGCGCTGCTGTCTCACATATTTTTTCACAGAGGCAGGAAAGTCGGATACGTTTCCTCTTTGGCGTCCGTTCTTCCATACTGTGGATCTCTTTCATGGTCCCTCCAAAGTTTTCCAGCCTTCCCAGTTGTTCCTGCATGGTATGGAGGATCTCTATAACCTTTTCTTTTTGCAGCCGGTCATCCGGATAAAAGCGAAGCAGCAAGTCCACATACCCCTGCATAACGGTAAGCGGCGTGCGCAGATCATGTGCAAACGCCGCGTTCAGTGTCCTCTGGTCTTCTGCCTGTTTCCAGAGGTTCTCCTGATACGAAATGAGCTGCAGACGCATGTCATCCAGGCATCTGCAGAGCTGGCCCATTTCATCCGGACTGTCATATCTGCAGGAATACCCCATGTCATTTTTAGAAATATGCTGTGCTGCATCTGTCATAATATCAATGGGCTTTTTCAGCTTATTCCTGTAATACAGCCTGGACACAAAGGCAATTGCCAGCACAGAATACAGCAGTACGCACCCATACTGCAGAAGATTAATGCCTTCCAGCAACAGGATATCCAGCTTGGTCAGCTCTTTTTCCGGTATTGAATACTCAAAGGTAAAGGCAGTATTCTTCTCCTTATCCAGTACCATTTGCGATGTCTTGTGCCCATACGGCTTCTCAATGATCCGTTTCCATCCATTGCAGGTCTGTATCGTCATGGCAGAGGCCAGACAGATTGCCAGTACCGCCACGAAAATATAAAGGCGCAGAGATTTCCTGAGATTCAGATTTCTGATCTTCTTTCCCAGATCCTCCAGGTATTCTTCTATCCAATCCATTGATATCCCACTCCCCAAACAGTTTCTATATAGTCATGGTTTGTATATTTTTTCAGTTTCAACCGGATCCTTCTGATATGCTCCATAATAATACTGCTGTCCCCATCCCCGTCATACCCGCGGACAGCTTCATAAATGCGTTCTTTGCTGAACACCTGTTTTTTATGCATGGATAAAAACTCTATAAGGTCAAATTCCATTTTGGTGAACGGTATCTGTTCCTTTTCATAAAACACTTTCCGCTGTGAGTAATTGATGACCAGCTTTCCCTGAAACCTAAGCTGTTCTCTGGATGCCATTCGTCTCTCCCGCCGCAGATGTGCCATAATTCTGGCGTCCAGCTCATCCATACTGAACGGTTTCATAATATAATCATCACCGCCAACCATCAATCCATTCACTCTGTCCCGCTCTTCCACCCTTGCAGTGAGAAAGAGGATGGGACAGCTCACATAATCCCTGATCCTTCTGCAGACCTCATATCCGTCCATATCAGGCATATTGATGTCGAGGAGGATCATATCAGGCTGTATCTTCATTTTTTCCAACGCTTCCTCCCCGTCAGCCGCTGTATAAATTTCATATCCCTGCAGCTCAAAATAATCTTTCAGCATACAGCGTATATCCTTCTCGTCATCCACGATCAAAATTTTTTCCGCCATTCTTCCTCCCATCCGGCTCTGCGCGAATACTACTTTTCCTGCCAAGAGCATTCCTATCCATTTTACGATCAGGATGTAACTGTTCAGTCCCCTCACAGTTACAGGCAAAAATCCATGCAAAATCGCCTTTGGCGATGGGATTTTTGCTTGGCCGTGGTACACTTTCTTACGGTCAGTGCAGGGAATGCGCAGACCTACTGAATCCTTACATCAGGATAACAAATAATTCTCTACAAAATCTCTACAAAAAAGCTGCCGAACATTTCTGCCCTGCAGCTTTTTAATCTTCTTTTTATAAGTTCCAAAGTCCCGTCCGCTTATCTGTGAAAAGTAAGGCAATAACCCTTATGAAAAGTATCTCCTTTTTTCAGAGAAATAATATCCGGTTTTTCAGAAATATCTCCTGTGAAACCATAGTCATCACAGCGCCCCATCCATGGTTCCAGACAGATATAAGGTCCTCCCGGCATTGTCCAGATGCCGAAATTGGTAAACCCTTCGCACTCCATGGTCACATAAGGTCTTCCGTCGGGGTATCCGATTCCCACCCATTCAACCTGCGTATCATCAAAGATCAGGGCATCCCTGTCAAACATATGATCTGTAATGGGGCATCTGTAATATCCGTCCGCCTCTTCCAGATGCAGCGTGTATTCTTTGGAAGCATCTGCCGTACCGCTGTCCCCATACACCAGTTTGTATTTGAGCGCCGGCCCCTCTTTAAACAAAAGGTAATAATCGGTCTGTTTACTGCCCTGCAGAATGGGAACGTTGAAACCGGGATGTCCACCGATGGTGAAATACATGGTATCTCCACTGTTGTTCACCACATTCCATTCCACGGTAAGCTTCCTATCCTCCAGACGGTGTGTGATATGAAATTCAAAATCAAAGGGAAAATAGCTTCTGGTGTCCTCATCCGAAACCAGTTTATGGGTAAGGGCCGAATCTGTCCTGCTGATACAGGCAAACTCCCTGTCTCTGGCAAATCCATGCTGGCTGGTATGGAATTCCCGTCCCTGCAGACGGTATGTATCGTTGTGATGCTTTCCTACATTTGGAAAGAGAACAGGCGCGTGGCGGTTCCAATAAGGTGGTTTTGCCTGCCATAACTCTTCTCTCTCATTTTCCTTATCATACACACTGACTAATTCAGCACCGTGGTCCTCTATGGATACTCTCAGAAATTCGTTCTCCAAAATCTGTCTCATGACTCTAAGCTCCTTTTTTTATCATTGCTTCCAGTTTATCACAAACAGGAGGGGCAGTGCAATGTGATTTATGCCTTATATATTTCTTTGATCAGGTCATTACTGAATCCTTCCTGAAGCTCCAGGTCAAATAAAAGCTGCAGAAGCCCAAAACGGTTTCTCAAATCTTTCGCATAATATATGCTCCGTTTGAAAACATCTTTTGTCACCTTGATCTGCTCCGGATAATATGGCGCGTCCATTGACTTCAGAATGTCAATGATGGTCTCCGCCTTTGGCAGCTCATCGATCAGCGCCTGAATCTTATCCAAGTGCTGCAGATAAGCCGCTCTTCTTCTTGTTACTTCCTCATTTTTATTTTTTCCGATGGACTGCTCCAATTTCAGGACACCAGGCGCTGCCGGTCCGTAGGCTGTCTCAATCTCTTCGCTCCAGGTATTGTAGTCAAAATGCGGTGCGCTGCCTGGCACTGCATCTTTGCCAAGCTCCCGCAGTTTTTCATACATCTTGATAGCAGCCACAGTTCCGATTCCCACCTTTGTGCCGTGAAGGGGATCCGGCTGCCGGTCAAGCAGAAACATCATTTCCCAGTAATGAGACATGTGATGCTCACTTCCTGATGCAGGCCTGGAATTGCCGATATAGCTCATGACAATACCGCTGAGCACAAGACCTTCCATAATGGCTGCCACTGCCTCTTTCTCCCTTTTTGCTGCCCTCTCTGCATGATCTACTACCTTCTGGATAGATTCCCTCACCATTGCAGCCATCTCCGGACAGTAATATTCCCCATTAATAATATGAGCAAGCTGCCAGTCTGTCAGGCAGACATATTTCCCCAGAATATCCCCTGCGCCAGCAGCGATCATGGACAGCGGTGCCTGAGCCAGAATATCCAGATCTCCGATTATCACTTTTGCTGTATGGGCTTCATATGTAGTTTTCAGATGCTTGATTATAAGCGGTGAAACATTGGAGGCATAGCCGTCCATTGACGGTGCTGTACCCACAATATAATAATCCAGATTCATCTTAAAACTGATAAAACGGCATAAATCGTTGATAGTACCAGATCCCACGCCGATGATCAGATCACAGTCCCTGTCAATCTCTGTAAGAAAATATGTGACTGCCTCCTCATCCGGCACAAGCTCCTTATCCTGAAAAACAATTGTCTGATATGGAATTGCGGTCTTATCCAGCACTGCACATACTTTTTCCCCGGCCACCTCTTGTGTATTGATATCACTGACCACACAGAATTTTTTATAGTCATGCTTTCCCAAAATTTCAGGAAGACGCTCAATGGCATTCTCCTCAATGATAATATCCTCAATGCTGCACACATGCGTCTTTCCACAGGAACAGTGATATGGTTTCTCCAAATATTTTTTCCAGTTTGTCTTTTCCATTGTTTTGCTCCGGAGTGCGGCGAAACATTACTTTCATCTAGTACAGCATTGCGTAAATAACAACAAGCTGTGCGCCACACTCTGATCCTTTCTGTCAGATTCTATTTTGGGTATTGGTACTGAATTTTCACCCACCCTATGTTTTTACTATAGCAGAATCTTAAAGAATGTCAAACTACCATTCAAATTATTAACTGATAGTATTATTAATAATTTGAATTATAAATTCTTTTACCAAACTGCAGCCCTCATTGCAGTCATTGCAGTTTTAGGTCGGATATTATATTTCGCAGTTCTTCTGTCACATGCCGCAAATCCACTTTTGAAAAGTCTGTTGTGTCAATCTCCATAACTGGTCCCGGAAGCTGAAACTCTACCATCCCTCGCTCTGTAATTCCCCGGATAAACTCTTCCTGAGTGAGAACTGGCTGTATGTTTATTTCCGGGTTTGTTTTTGGGTTTATTTCTGGGTTTCCTTCTGGTTTTGTTTTTGGGTTTGTTACTGGGTTGGCTTTTGTTTTTGTTTCTGGGTTGGCTTCTGGTTTTGTTTTTTGGTTTATTTCCGGGTTTGCTTTGAAGTTTGTTTCTGGGCTGGCTTCTGGTTTTGTTTTTAGGTTTGTTACTGGGTTGGCTTTTGCTTTTAGGTTTGTTTCTAGTTTTATTTCCGGCTTTTGATAATAATCATTAACAATATGGCCTTTGTGTCTGTCTGGTGAATTATTTCTTTCTATCATCCTATTGAATAGAACGTTATAGTCCCCGGTAAGACGAACCGTTACAGCCTGATAACCATATTTTTCAAGCAATGACTGAATTCCCGGTCTTGAGACGTTTTCAAAATTATTTTCCAGCAGGAACGGCTGTCCTGCCCTCATCATCTGGCCAGCAAAATAATACATAGCCTCCATTGCTCCTGTTCCAAGCGCAACTTTTTCTGTTCTGGAGCGAAAACCAATAGTATCAAATAAAATTTCTTTGATCTTGTCCTTTGAAACCACCGGAATATGCAGGGATGCTGACAAATACTCTGCCAGGACAGTCTTACCGGACGCGGGTATCCCGCTCACTAATATACAATACATTTTTCCTCCTAGCGCAGCAGACATTCGGACGAATCCTTTATACAACCGCAATGTCAACCTTTACTTTTAATCTTTCTGCCTGCATGACAAAGTCTTCAGACACCTGGTCATCGGTAATCAGAAGATCATATGCGGTGATTGAGCAAACTGAGTGAATTGAATTTTTCCCCAATTTTTCGGAAGGATACACGCCTATGTTCATAGAGCTGTTTTTCATGATCAGCCTTCCAAATTCCACTCCGGCACTGTTATGTATAGATGCTCCATTTTCAATTGACAAGGCTGTATGTGACAAAAAAGCTTTATCCAGACTTATATTTTTCATCATCTGCATTGTATAGAAATCATGGCAGTGCCCTCGGTGGGACATCTCCCCGCCAAGTAGTATGACAGACACATTCAAATGTTTCCGCAGTTCGTCTGCCACTGTCACGGAGTTGGTGACTACCGTGAAGGAAAAATCTGCTGGCAGATATTTTGCCATATAATAACCAACCACAGAGGTAGTCAGATATACTACGTCATTTTCCACAATGTATTCTACCGCTTTTTTTGCCGCTGCAAGGCAGAGTTCATTCATATCAGAAATCTCTTTGGGATTATACAGTTCCTCCGGATATTTCCCTTTTGGGCCAGTGCTGATCGCACCTCCATGTGTTCTTTTTATTAATCCTCTGCTTTCCAGAGAACGCAGGTCTCTTCTGACACAATCGGAGGATACATGAAATCGCTCCTGTATTTCATTAACTGAGATGTGACCGGATTTGTTTACCATCTCGACAATCATCTTTTGACGTTCTTCCATGAACATGGCTTCTGTCTCCTTTCCAGGCCCTGCCAGCGAGTAAAAAACAAACAATGTCTTTATTTCTATGTTGGACCGATACTGTTTGTTGCATCGCGCTTTTATAAATGTGGGAATAATTTAAATTGATTTTCAATTCTTATTTCTTATTTGTGCCCGCCTCTCACTTATTTCTTCTTATTTTATCTTATATTGTTCTTGCTTTGCGCTTATTTATTCTTATTTTTGCTGTTTCCCATCAATCAGTGGTGTTATATAGTATATAATACACTTTTTTACAATTATTTTCAAGAATAAATAAGAATCTATAAATCTATTAATATTTATATTACTACTGCTCTGTTCATGAAGGGGTCGGAACCCCACCACATCTGTTACCTTTTTTCATCCGCACCTATAACGTCTATAAAAAAATAGATTGCTGCCATTTTTAACAAGTAAAACTAAAAAAGCAAAAGACATCTCTCAAACCGAATACATCTTTTTCTCATGCACAATTGCAGAATATGATGTATTCAATCTTCCAAATGCCTTTTGCCTATTTTTGATACAAGCTATTTTATGTATTTTTTGATCTCGCATTTTAGATTTTGAATCTGAATGCTGACATTGGTGGTCCCCTAAGTTCGACTTGTAACCATCCAAGTATTTCAATCGCTCCTACTTTTTCAGACCATCTATTTTAATTTCGGATAAGAACTGCTGCCTCTTACTACAAGTCGTGGTTCATATTCAATATGATGAACCATATTTTCTCCACTGCTGTTATTTTTAGCCTTCTGTTCTCCCATCTCCTGTATAAGGATCTCACAGGCGTCCTCGCCTTTTTTTGAAACATAATGTTCCACGGTTGTGAGGTCAATTCCTCTGAGACCTGAAAAAAGAAGATTATCACATCCAATTACTGAAATATCTTCCGGTATCCTGTATTTCTCCTTCAACAATGCATCCCTGATACCCAGGGCAACCATATCGTTCGTTCCTGCGATCGCGGTAATCTGGGGCACCTGCTGGATCAGTTCCAATGTCAGTTCATATCCTGTCCTGTATTCCATGTCAATTTCCTGAAACATAATGTCCATTTCTTTCGGAAGGCTTCTTACATATACCCCATCGGAACAGCCAGCTTCCGCAAAAGTCTCGCAAAAGCCTTTGATTCTTGCTCTGCGGGCTGACTGCCGTTCTGTCAAGGGGGTTGAAATGAATCCAACTTTACGGTGCCCCAGTCCCAGTAAATACTCTGCAAGCATACGCCCCATTTTTTCACTGTTCAATTCCACGGTATCAATCCCTGACACCACATCCTTCTCACCGATCAGAACCACAGGGATTTTCTTCGACACATTCTGCAGGGATTCCGGAAAAGTAGGTGCAAAAGTATAGATAACCCCAGAAGGATTCAGTTTTTCTATCTTTTTTAAATACTTCTCTTCTGTCTGATAATCCCTTCTGGTATTGCATAGAAAAACATCAAATTTATTTTTCTGCGCTGTCTTTTCTATCCCTTGTATCAGCGAAAAATAATAGGGATTTGTAAAATTAGGACAGACAACAAATATGGTACCACGCATGCGTATTCTGGAGGCACGCGGTTTCTTCTCATTGGTATATCCTAACTCCTTTGCTGCCTGTTCAACTTTTTTGATGGTCTCTCTGGAAAAGGAGACATTGTACTTCTGATTCAGAACCATTGATACTGTGGCCTGGGATACCCCTGCCCTCTTGGCCACATCTGTTGATGTCACTTTCTTTCGATTCATAAATTTCCCTCTGCACGTATCCGCCCGTCTCTATTGTGATTTATCATCTGTGCTATATTGCCGTATAGTAACCGGA
This sequence comes from Blautia hominis, assembly GCA_002270465.1. Classification (GTDB taxonomy): domain Bacteria; phylum Bacillota; class Clostridia; order Lachnospirales; family Lachnospiraceae; genus Blautia; species Blautia hominis. The sequence goes on along the minus strand of NQOF01000002.1, from coordinate 796,677 downwards.
TGCCACTGCTCACATACTGTAAAATCCCATCCCTTTGAACAGCATCCTTCCTATACTTGATTTTTATCTTATCACAAAAAAGCGGACATGACCATATGCATACAAACAATGTTTCATATGTCACTGTTCACAGTTTGATCAAATTTCACAGTTTGATCAAATTACATTTTTTTCAGCAACACGCTTCGCAATGCACCGGTACGCCCATTATGGCCGTTCTGTCTTGCCGGGCAAGGAATACTACTAACTGCATTCCGGAGCCAGCCAACCTAGAATTTGGGGATTTTGCGTACATCGTGCAGCACCTGGGAAATACACCTGTTTAGCGCTGAGGTGCGTAAGGCTGGTCTTGAAGCGTATCGTATGGCATCCCTATGGAAAACAGCACCCAAAACCGCTGTCTGCAGACAGAAGCTTTATATTCCACGCACAGCTCCCCCTCACTTTTGTTCGGAAGAATAATAAGGAACACAAAGATAAGCACCCTCATAGATAATATCACTTTCCAAATGATTCATCTGTATTACTTCCTCTATATATTCCTGCTCAGAATTGTATTCTTCCGTCATATAATCACCAGCTATCTCCCACAGACTGGTACCTTTCTCTATCTGGATACTGGCATAATATTTGGTCCGGCTGCTGTCAGCAGTTCCCGCATTGGCTGTAGCGGCTGCCCGGATGGAAAAAATCAATGTTATCACCAAAGCTAAAAAACCGATCCCCAAAAGTTTTGCTCTGTTTGTTCTCCGTCTTCTTGCTCTTTTTCTGCTTTCCCTCATAGCTTTTCTCCTTCGTACATGCAAATATATGTTCGCGAACATGCGTTCTATTTTCTATAACCAATCATAATACAAGAACACACGTTTGTCAATAGTAATCGAACAAATATTCCGAATATCTGTTTGCATTTCATATCAAAATATGTTATTATATTTTTAAGTAATTGCATGGGCAGCAAACCATATCGCTCCAAAAACACACCCCAATCAGATCAGAACCGGAGGTATTACATATGTCATATGGAAAAATCAGCAAAAAACAATCCGAAATTTTAGAATATATGAAGAACGAAATCCTTAACCGCGGTTTTCCGCCGTCTGTACGTGAAATCTGTGAGGCAGTCAATTTAAAGTCCACCTCTTCTGTACACTCCCATCTGGAAACGCTGGAGAAAAACGGATATATAAGAAGAGACCCCACCAAGCCGCGGGCAATTGAAATTGTAGATGATAACTTCAATCTCGTCAGAAGAGAGACCATAAATGTACCGATTATCGGCAAGGTCGCAGCCGGAGAACCGCTGCTTGCCGTACAGAACGTAGAAGGCTATTTCCCAATCCCGTCTGAATATATGCCCAACAAACAGACATTTATGCTGGTCGTACAGGGGGACAGTATGGTCAATGCAGGTATATTCAGCGGAGACTATGTAGTCGTCGAGAAACAGGAGAATGCCGAGAACGGCGATAAGATTGTTGCTTTGGTTGATGACTCAGCAACGATCAAAACATTTTATAAAGAAAAAGATCATATCCGTCTCCAGCCGGAGAACGACTATATGGATCCTATTGTGATATATCCGGAGCAGCAGTTCCAGGTACTGGGAAAGGTAATTGGGGTTTTCCGATTCATGAAGTAATGTTAAACCGCAAAATTCCCGTCATCAGAAACAAGGTACATACAACACAGTATAATATAAAAGCCGCCGTGCAGAAGTCTCCTTCTACACGGCAGCTCTTATAATTAACCATGATAATAGATAACCGGCAAGGCGTGGTTTCTATTTATCTATTTATCCAGTTCTTCTTTTTCAATCAGGGAACCATCTCTCCAGATTCTTTCCAAATCGTAGAAAAGGCGGTTTTCTTCATCAAAGATATGGATAACCACATCCCTGTAATCCATCAGAATCCAGTTTGCATTTTGATAGCCTTCAATCTGTTTTGGCTCAATCTGTGCTTTTCCAAGAATTTCTTCCACATTATCTGCCATAGCCTGTACCTGATTCCGGTTGCTTCCGCTGGCAATAATAAAATAATCTGCCAGAGTAGATACCTTTTCAATATTGATAATCTTTACTTCCAGCGCTTTTTTGTCTTCCAGTGCCTCACATGCCATCCGCGCAATTTCTTTGCTGTTCATATATTCGCCTCCTTCTGTATTTTACTGTTATGAATTTTCTCGTAATAAATAAATGCTTCTTTTGTAGCAGGATCCAGAGTCTTTGGATTGCTGCCAAGATAGTCCAGTGTATCCTTTAACACCTCATACATACACTCATCCAGATCCTCGAAAGCTAGTCTGCGTACTTTAAGCAGATTTGGTGCCTTATCTCTGCCAGGCTCTATATAGTCTGCCAGATATATGATTTGTTCAAGCTGTGACATCTCAGGCTTGCCTGTAGTGTGCCAGCGGACAGCAGACAGAATCTCTTTATCCTCTACATCATATTTTTTCCTGGCTATATAAACTCCAAGTTTTGCATGCAGAAGAAATGGTGCTTGTTTTTCTATCTCCGAAACTGGAATATTCTTTTTTTCACACAGCTTCAGCTTCTTATCGTTAGGTATACATTTTGCACAGTCATGAAGCAGCCCTGCTGTCTGGGCCTTTTCCAAATCACCGCCGTGGGCCATAGCCAAAGCCGCCGCTGTATACATAACCCCAAGAGTGTGTATATAACGCTCTTCATCGAAATGTTTCTTCAGCTTTTTTGAAAAGGCTTTCAAATCATAATTCATCTGTATCACATTCCTCGTAAATATGGTTCTCCCTGATATATGCGATCACATTGTCAGGCACATAATACTTTATTGTCCTCTGTCCCGCGATCCAGGAGCGGAGCATGGCTGACGATATATCAATATTCAGGGAATTCAGTTTGCGGAAAGTTCCGCTGTATTTCTCCTCCAGGAAACGGATCGCTTCATCCAGACGTTCCTGGCTGGTATGATTTCGCGTTGCCGCCACCACGGTACACGCCCTGCATATTCTTCCAGGCTCCCTCCATTTGTCAAAGTCAAAAAGAGAATCCGCGCCCAGTATAAAAAAATAATCTGTATCCGGGTGCTCTGCCTTCAAACGCTCCAGAGTTCTGTACGTGTATGTGAATCCATCTTCATTCATCTCCTCCAAAGAGAGGGAGAAGTGCGGATTTGAAGCAATTGCTCTTCTCACCATTTCGCTGCGCTGTTCATCCGTTGCCCTGTGAAGGCGCCTTCTCTTATGGGGAGGATTTCCTGCAGGCATAAAAAGTACCTGGTCTAAGTCAAACTGCTCATAGGCTGTCTCGCCCAAAATCAGATGTCCAATATGGATGGGATCAAATGTCCCTCCCATGATGCCCACTCGTTTTCTTTTCTCGCACATGACTGTTCCTCTTATCAGGATATCCTATTATGGAAGAAATATTTTCTTCTTTTCTTTTTTTCCTTCTTTATATAAAACTATTTTCTTGCCAATCACCTGTACCACCTGGGATTTTGTCCTCTCAGCCAGCACCTCTGCAATTTGCTTCGGATCGTCCATACAGTTCTGAAGTACATTTATCTTAATCAGTTCTCTGGCTTCCAGCGCTTCCGCTACAGACGCCGTATTCTCCGGTGTCAGGCTGGATTTTCCAATCTGCAGGATGGGATCCATGGTCATAGCAAGACTTTTTAAATAAGCCCTCTGTTTACTTGTCATGTTATCTCCTATTTGTAATAATCAAAATCAAAGCCATACATCCGTACAGTGTCGCCCTCTTCAATTCCGGCTGCTTCCAGGTCTTCCAGAATACCACTATCCTTTAAGAATCTCTGGAAGAAAGAAAATCCCTTTTCTGAATCCAGATTGGTATAACCCAGCATCTTCTCAATCTTTGGCCCTTCAATATAAAACAAGTGCTCGTCCTCTTCATCCTGTTTTACGGTGTATGGAAGATTTTCAGCGATCAGCATATCTTCCGGGAAAAATTCCTGTTCAAAAATAACCGGTTCCTTATCAATCTTATCCAGAAGGCTCTTCACGTGATAAAGAAGCTCCTTCAGGCCTTTTCCTGTTGCCGCAGAAATGGAGAACACTTTGATTCCCTGAGACTCAAACTCCTGTCTGATGCGCTCAACCGGGTCTTCATCCTCACTGTAGATCATGTCCGTCTTGTTGGCTGCGATCACCTGGGGACGTTCCATGAGTTTAGGATCATAGGCTTCCAGTTCCTTGTTAATTTTATAAATATCATCAATGGGGTCTCTTCCCTCTGTGGATGCCGCATCCACCAGATGGATCAACACACGGGTTCTCTCAATATGGCGCAGAAACTGATGACCAAGTCCCACACCCTCTGAGGCCCCTTCGATCAAACCTGGAATATCTGCGATGACAAATCCGTCACAGCCCTCCAAATCCACCACTCCCAGATGAGGATTAATCGTTGTAAAGTGATAATTGGCAATCTGCGGTCTGGCATTGCTCACTCTTGTAAGCAGCGTTGATTTTCCCACATTGGGAAATCCAATCAGTCCCACATCCGCTATCACTTTCAGCTCCAGCATAACAGCCAGCTCCTGCGCCGGCTGTCCCGGCTGGGCATATTTGGGCACCTGCATGGTAGCTGTGGCATAGTTCATATTCCCTTTGCCGCCTCTTCCGCCTTTTAATACGATTTGTCTTTTGTTTTCTCCTGACATGTCAGCAATGACTTTGCCGGAATCTGCGTCCTTGATCACGGTTCCTTCCGGAACTTTCAGGATAATGTCCTTGCCGTCGGCGCCATGACATCTTTTCTTGCCGCCTTCCTGTCCGTTCTCTGCCGCATATTTGCGTTTATGCCGATAATCGGTCAGGGCATTCAGACCTTTATCCACTTCAAAGATAACATCTCCGCCTCTGCCGCCGTCTCCACCATCAGGACCGCCATTGGCAACATACAGTTCTCTTCGGAAACTCACATGGCCGTCTCCGCCTTTTCCGGAACGGATTGTGATTTTTGCTCTGTCTGCAAACATAAAAACCTCTGACTTTCTAAATCTGCCTTGGCAGATATATTGCTAAAAAAAGCGGCTTCAAACCAGAACGATTTGAAGCCTCCCTTAATTCACTACAACAGAAAATCCGCCAAGCGTAAATTCTATTGTTACTCTGCTGTTACCGGTACTACAGAAACCTGTTTTTTGTCTCTGCCTTTTCTTTCAAAACGAACAACACCATCTACTAATGCAAATAAAGTGTCGTCGCCACCGCGTCCTACATTCACACCCGGATGAATTTTTGTTCCGCGCTGTCTGTAAAGGATGTTTCCGGCTTTTACAAACTGTCCGTCTGCTCTTTTTGCACCCAGTCTTTTGGATTCGGAATCTCTACCGTTCTTGGTAGAACCTACACCTTTTTTATGAGCGAAAAATTGAAGGTCCATTCTTAACATGTCCTTACACCTCCTCGAATATGACATCAATATATTGTCTGTTTTCTTCTTCGTCTTCCATTCTCTGCAATCCGAGAATGAGGGAATTCAGCAACAACGCTGCTTCTTTGGAAGGTTTTGCCTCCAGCCTAAATACGATGCCGCCATTTTCTCTGTCCACATCCACTTTAAAAGCATCCTCTGTAAACTGTTCAATGGAATTCACCGCATTGATGACAAGAGCGGAAATTGCCGCACAGATGATATCCTCACCCTGCCTGGCATATCCGGCATGTCCACTGGTGTCAAAGCCTGTCACAACACCGTCACTGTCCTGATAAAACGTAATGTACGTCATAATTAAGCGTTGATTTTTTCAATCTTAACTTTGGTGTACTGCTGTCTGTGACCGTTTTTCTTGTGGTATCCGGTTTTCGGTTTATATTTGTAAACGATAACCTTTTTAGCTTTACCGTTTTCAACTACAGACGCGGTTACAGTAGCGCTTGCTACGTCTTCACCAACTTTTAACCCATCATTGTTTACGGCAAGGACCTGGTCAAATGTAACAGTTTCTCCAGCTTCTGCTCCAAGTTTTTCTACTCTGATAACATCGCCTTCGGCTACTTTGTACTGTTTACCACCTGTTGCAATAATTGCGTACATATGGCACCTCCTATTATCATTACTCGCCAAAATATGGTGGCTGACTCTTTCACAGCGCTTCTAACCTCTTTGTGCGGCATACTCGCTTATAATAGCACAAGAATACCTGTTCGTCAAGATGAACTTGAAAATTTTACAAGAAATTTGTTAGAAAAACAGAGAAATTTTCTATGGGACTCTGTCTTATCATCTGCCACAGGGAATCGTCAAAGAAAACCCCGTACAAAAACAATATTCCGCCTATCATAGCCGGTACTACAGAACATACCGTCAGAAATACGATCCAAAAAGTCTGATGTTCTTTCGGAAAATAAGGCACCTTTCTGCCTTTTTCCCTTCGTATCAGATAACCGGCAGTATAAAGAGCAAATGGCGCCGCGCAGCCTACAGCCACATAGATACCCAGGGCAGCCACCGGAATTCCCGCTTCCATCAAGTATTCTGCACTGGCTGCAGTATCGCTATTGGTCTGTCCAAAAGAGAGAAGTGTGGGCAGGAAATTATTTGCAAAATGGAACAGTGCCGGGTAGACCATATTTTCTGTTCTGAGCATCAGCCAGGATAAAGCACCGCCCAAAAGCGCAGTCGGAACAAAACGCCATACACTCCCGTGAAAAAGCCCAAAAAGGATTCCCATGATCAGCACGATCACCCACTCCCGTTTCAGACTTTTGAGACTGTGAAGAATCACCCCTCTGTGCATGGCTTCCTCACAGACGGCAGGCATGACAGCCGTAATAAAGATTGAAACCAGCAGCGGTACGCTTGCAATTATATCATTTAAGGCGCTGCTTGTGCCAAACATCTGCTCCGGAAACAGCCATGCGATCACCATGGTTGCCGGAAGGACCAAAGCATAGGCCCCGGCCCAAAGCAGAAGTGTCCCAAATATTTTACTCCATGACGGTTTTTTAACCGGAAAGACTTCCGCAAAATCCCCGCCGGCAAGAACTGTGATCCCCACAGACAGTAAGAGCAGATATAGCTCTGTCATGGCCAGTCCGTACATTCCGAATCTCATCTGCATCCAGGCAATAATTGTATAGTAGGAAACCATAACCAGAACAAAAAGAAGAATCCCATGTACCGGCTTCAGTTTTTTCTTATGAGGGTTCATAAAATCATTGTATCCGTTTTCCATCTAACACCGCCTCGCGTAATGTATCTCCCTGGTACATTAATTTCAGGGAAAAGAAAGGATGTTCCTCCTCTAAAAGCTTGAAGAATATCTTGTCCCCCTCCCAAAGGTTCAGATTCAGCACTTCTTTTTTCTGCACCCATTCCAGAATGCCTTCATTGCAGGCACAAAGAGTGCCTTCATATCCATCTGCTGTGTACAGACACATATATTCCGTGTCCGGTTCCCCTGTAAGGGGTTTGAAAATAAATGTGACAATACCTCTGAATTTGTATGAGGTGAGTGTCAGTCCGGTCTCCTCTTTCACTTCCCGCAAAAGACAGTCCTCCGGACTTTCGTCCTCCTCAAAATGTCCGCCTACACCTATCCATTTGTCCTTATTTACATCAGACTCCTTTTTAATGCGGTGCAGCATCAGATAGCTGTCTCCTTTTTCAATATAACACAGCGTTGTAAGCATGGATTTTACTTTCATAACTATGATTACCTTACACTTTCCTGATATTCTTCCCGAAGCTCTTCTGCCAGGGATTTCCTTATTTTTTTGCGGGTGACTTCCACAATATTTAGTTTTGTAATATCCACCACATTCCCCTTTACCGGATCCTGATTCAGGTATCTCTGTAAAGTGTACAGCAGTTCCTCTTTATCTTTCTGCTCTTTCAAATTGATAAAATCTATTAAGATCATACCGGACAGATTACGGAGACGCAGTTGTCTCGCGATCTCCTTTGCAGCCTCCAGATTGATCTTCCGAAATGTCTCCTGATAATCTTTTTTTCCGGTATATTTTCCGGTGTTCACATCAATGGACACAAACGCCTCTGTCTGCTGGATGACCAGAAATGCGCCGGACTTCAGCCAAACCTTTTCGGATAAAGCTTCTTTAAGAACCGTTTCCAGAGAATATAAGCGGGACAACGGCAAAAGTTTATCCTCATAAAGACGCAGCCTATTGTCCGTCATTCCATAATACTCCAGATAATGGGAGATCTGCGCGTAAAGCTCTTTGTTGTCAGTGACAATCTCCTCTAAATCCTGTTCATAAACATTTTGCAGAACCTGCAGATATTCCGGCAGATTTTCATGAATGAGAGAAAAGCAGGTTCTGGTTGCAGCCTTTTCCTTTACCTGCCGGAGGCATTCTAAAAGACGTTCCAATTCAGACTGTAAATCTTCTTCGGATGCATTTCTGCTGTTGGTGCGTACAATAACCCCGGCATCATCCGGCAAAATAGGCTGCAGAATCTCTTTGAGCCTTCTTTTCTCCTCTGCACTTAATTTGCCTGAAAAACCCAGCTTTGCCCAAACAGCCGTCACGACCAGATATCTTCCGGAAAAATTCAGATCACAGGTCACACAGGGAAGTTTTCCCCTGATCGGCTCCCTGCACACCTGTACCAAAAGTTCATCGCCCGGTTTCAGCTTTCCGCTTTTCTTTTTATTCATGTAAAGCGGAACTGCTTTCTCATCCATGGAATAATAACACATGATGCCATCTGCAATCTCTATAAAAGCAGCACGGATGTTTTCTGTGATATTTTTCACTTTACCCACATAAATATTACCCAGAATACTCTTATGTTCAAACCGGCATAAATTAAGCTGGCAGATTCGTCCATCCTTTACCAGGGCTGCTGTCAACCGTTTCCTGCCGGAAATATCCATAGGGGTTAGGATCAGTTTACTCAATTTCCTCACCCAGATCTTCCAGCGGCACAAGATTCCGCTCCTCTTCCGTGCCGGTATCGGCGTATAATTCACTTCTATGCACCATAAAATCCCATTGATCGTAAGGTACGCCTAAAAAACCACAGAAAGCTTCCATCACAAGCTCCGGTTTTGTGTTGTTGGAGCTTCCTGCCGCCAAAGTCAGACAAATGCTCCCCTCTTTTTCTTCCATATCATATATAAACGGACGAATATCTACTTCCTTTTCACTTTTCTTTGTTTTTTTCACAATAGAAATGCATGGCTGGTCCATAAACCCGGTAATTCTTTGCTTCCAGTCCTCTGACGGTTCCTTTCCCTCCCGGAAAGTAATTACATAATCTGCAGCAGCCACAAGAGACATTGCCTTTCCGGCTTTTCCTTCCTCTACCTGGCGGACGCTTAAAATGCGCATACCCTCCACCATGGCTTCGTTCAGCTTATTTACCATTTCTTTTGATGAATACACACTTTTCAGCTCCAGATCAAAGTATTCACCTGTACTGGTTATCCCTACGCCCAGGGGGGAAGCGAATGACATGATCATATGAGGACTGTATCCCTCAGAAAAAGCAGCATCCAGCCCTGCGCGTTTTACCGCTTTCTGAAAATACCGCATAATATCCAGGTGGCCGATGAATTTCATAGCCCCTTCTTTTGCAAATTTTACTCTAACCTTCAATGCAGACACCTCCTTTATAAGAAGCTGCCCCGCAGCCGGAACATTTCACACGGCAGTTAGGTGTTACAACTCCCTCTTTTGCTCTCTCCCATTCCTTGCGCAGGAATTTCTTTGATACACCCGCATGGATAAAATCCCAGGGGAACAGTTCATCGGACGGACGCTCCCTGAGCGTATAGAATTCCGGGTCGATCCCCAGCTCTTCAAAAGCTTTCATCCAAATATCATAGCGGAAATATTCAGACCATGCATCAAAAATCGCGCCATTTTTATAAGCCTTTTCCAACACATCACAGATACGCCTGTCTCCTCTTGCCAAAATACCTTCCAGCACAGTGACGTCTGCCTCATGATAATTGTATTTAATACTCTTTTGATTTAACTGTGCACGAATTTCATCTTTTACTACTTTTGCTTTCGCCAGATACTCTTCTTTACGGCACATGGGAGCCCACTGGAAAGGTGTAAACGGTTTCGGTACGAAAAAGGATGTGCTGGCTACTATCTGACATCGGCCGCGGCGCTGTTCTTTCGGAATTTCATAGTATTTCTTTGCAACCTCCTCAGCCAGATGGGCAATGCCTTTCATGTCTTCCTCTGTCTCTGTTGGAAGTCCAAGCATAAAATACAATTTCACTCTGGTCCAGCCCCCTGCAAACGCTTCTGCCGCACCATTCAAGATGACCTCCTCCGTAAGCCCTTTATTGATGACATCACGCATACGCTGTGTTCCCGCCTCCGGTGCAAAAGTAAGACTGCTCTTCTTGATGTCCTGCACTTTGCTCATAACGTCCAGGGAAAATGCATCAATACGCAGGGAGGGAAGTGAAATATTTACATTTCTCGCGGAACACTCCTCGATTAGGTAATCTATCAATTCCGGCAGTTTGGAATAATCACTGGAGCTTAAGGAACTTAAGGAAATTTCCTCATGTCCGGTATTTTCCAGCATGGACCTGGCGGTTTTTTTCAAAAACTCCGCATCACGCTCCCTGGTAGGCCGGTAGATCATTCCTGCCTGACAGAAACGACAGCCACGGATACATCCCCGCTGGATTTCCAGAGTGACACGATCCTGTGTGGCCTTAATAAATGGTACAATAGGCTTTTCCGGGTAGCAGACATCGGAAAGGTTCATCACAACCTGTTTTTCTATTTCCTGTTTTGCATGAGCGTTATTCGGTGCAAAGGATGCAAGTGTTCCATCTTCATGATAGGATGCATCGTAAAAGGCAGGAACGTAAATTCCCGGAATTTCTGCGGCGCGTTCTAAAAACTCTTTTTTACTTTTTCCTGCTTTTTTGTATTCCTTATAGGCATCCAGGAATTCATCAAAAACAGTTTCTCCTTCACCGATATAGAAGACATCAAAAAATTCCGCCAGCGGTTCCGGATTATAGGTACAGGGTCCTCCGCCAATGACAATAGGATATTCCTCTCCCCTGTCTTTGGCGCGAAGAGGCATCTGGCTTAAATCCAGGATCTGCAGTATGTTTGTGTAACACATTTCATACTGGATGGTTATGCCTAAAAAATCAAAATCTTTGATCGGGTCCTGGGACTCCAGCGCAAATAACGGAATCTGCTCTTTACGCATAACCGCATCCAAATCAGGCCAAGGAGAATAGACACGCTCACACCATACATCCTCTCTTTTATTGAACATATCATATAAAATCTGAATTCCAAGATGGGACATTCCGATTTCATAGACGTCCGGGAAACACATACAGAAGCGCACGTCCACCTTTTCTGCGTCCTTATTTACCGAATTGACCTCGTTCCCGATGTACCGGGCGGGCTTCTCGATTTTTAGTAATATTTCATCACTCAAAGCTAATTTTCTCATGTTATTCCTCTCGTTTTTGGATATATTCCACAAACCTAATCGCTTTTTCTTCCCGCAATACTGCGCCCGTTTTCGGAAAAAATATATCCTTATTTGCACTGCATAATTATACATCTTATGCATAAACCACTCAAAACAGTGGTTCGTTCACTATTAGTGCTTTTTTCCAAATAACAGGCATTATACATAATTATACGGAATTATGCATAACTATATGTCACTGAAAGGCAGTGTGATTGGTTTAATCTTACCCATTATATACATTTTACGGGAGAACTTCAAGTGGTCCTCGTCAGTTTCATCAAAAGCAAGATTAAACCTGTACTTATTCTGCTTCTCCACTTAACCGCCTCCCTTAAAGTGCCCCTTTCCACGGTAACGCAGTACCTCTTCTTTTTCTCCCGGCATCATATCCATAGTCTGGATACCGCTGTTGAAGCTCAGGTTTTCTGTCTTAATTGCCTTGTTTCCTGTGTCAACTGTTAATACTAACATGGTAACTCCCTTCCGGCGTATACGCCTTATGAAGTGTTTATTGCGCATGTTATGCGCATTAGTCATTATCAATATAGTTTTTTTGCTTTTTCCAAGTCAACAGTATCACTCATAATTTTTTCTGAAATATTCAGATAATTTTTTACTGTCTTCCTCGTAACCCCAGAGTATCCCGGAAACGGCCTGAAAAGCCCGTTCCCGCCAACGAAAATACGTGGCCCTATGTACCCTCGGGAAATGTGGCTCCAGTTTATCCAGGATCTCTTCTACATTTTCTGGCTTGTAAGCTGACATATAGCCGCAATACAAGACCCAATAGTACTTCTCGCCCTCAGGATGATACTTCCACATCAGCTCTACAGCTTCATCAATCAGCTTAAGGAACTTATTTGATTTATTGATTGCTTCTACGCGCTCTTTCATATCCTCCATATCCTGGTTGATATCCATACCTGCCTGGTACAGCGTATCCAGGAAAGCATCCACATCCGTTCCATACTCCAGCCCCAGAACTGGTACTTCACCTGATTGATTTTAATCTGCATCCTCCAGTTCACCGCACGATATATCCTGAATAATGCAGCAACATCATGGTATGCCTCATTTTCCTTAATCCTGTAGTCCTCTGTGACAATCCCAGATTTACCCATTCTCTTCACCCCCTTTATCACATTTTTCTTTCTTTTTCTCTCTGTTATAAAATTCTTCTATTTTGGCATCGCTCAGGCTTCCTACCCTGATACAGCAATACAATACCAATGAGGAAATAACAGCCAGAGCACCTATAATTATAATCATCCTACATTCCTCCTCCTGTTTTTTATCATCCTATCCACTCTTTACCTGAAGCCTGCTCTATCATGTTGATTGCTCAGCTTCTGCAATCTGCAAGGGAGTACTTATTCTATTGTCAAGGTACTGGGTTTCACAAAATTTACAGAAATGAAGGCTTTCATTTCTGTAAATATAAAGAGAAAATTTTATGAAGACATGAAAATAGGGCTATTGAACCATACGGTTCAATAGCCCTCATGAAAGAAATGTACATAGATTTGCTTCATATTCGCCTTTTAAGCAGATATCGTAACCTTCCATACCAATTTTTTGTTCTAACTAAATACGTACTATAATTATTTGCCTAAAATTTAATAACTTTTTCCCACGACAAAAAGACCATCTTAGAAGTGATCAAAGTCAATAATCATTACTATTTATTGTTACGCTGCTGCTTTTATCTTCATTTTATCACGTGGATGCTTATCGCGTAATTTTTCTCAACAATTCCAGTACTTCTCTGTTTCCAATTTGAATATATCTTTCTTTATTGCCTTTACCCTTTATACAGATCAAGCCAGACTGAAGGTCTATGCATTCATATTTTATATTGGAAATTTCATATACCCTGGCTCCGGTAGCAAAAACATCTCTACTACTGCAATGTCACGTAACCAGACCTGCATTTTCCAAATCTGTTTCTGCCAAATCAGTGATTTGTATTCTATAATGCTTCATCCCTATACTTTTTCTCCAGTCTGTCACATACAGAATTAAAATCTTTTGTTTTTCTTTCTTTTATCTACTCTAATCCTGCAAGTACAAGATTACGAACTTCTATTTTCTGTTCTTCTAATGCTTTCTGATAATTTTTTTCATCACAGCAGCCATAAAATGAGTCCTTTCTAAAATATAGTATACCAAAAAGGGCATCCCGTAACACATGCCCCTAAAGGGGCGGGTTTTCAGCTAAAGCTGAAGATTAAAGTATACGTATTGATAGGCAAAATATTTTCATGATTATTTCTAAATTTATGATACCTTATTTTCACCTTCCCTGCAATGTTTCTTTGATAAATCCTCAGCTAATCAAAAATCTTATCCATTCTTATTTCCCATAATAGCCTCGACCGGCAAGTACCATGCTCCCTTCCAGATTCACATGTTTCAATAAAGGAATGGCAAAATTGCTATCATTTCGCTATCCTTCACTTAGCATGAGATATACAGGATTCCCATAGGCATCTACGATGGCATGGATCTTTGTACTGGCACCGCCACGTGCCAGCCATACCATTATATTGAGCATGTTACGGTTTTCCTTCGGTGGAAACACACTTTAGAGCGTGAACATTTACTTTAGACTGCTGTTATCAAACCGAAAAGATAAAAATTCTATCTCTCCGCTTCCCTCATAAGTGAAATACAAAGCCCCGGTCCCTTGAGCTTCTATAGCAGCAGACCTTTCTTTCCACTCTTTTGCAGGCAATATCGGGATTTCTGCTAAAATCTCTGTGCCATCAGATACATTGAACTTACCTGTTCCCTTCCCCCTTACTTTTACAGTAAGTATCATGGGTCCCTCAAACCTAAAATATTTAAACCCGATGGATGTCCCATCCTGTATGCCAGTGATATAACGCTCGTCCCTAACGTGGGTCACATTCGGAATTCCCTCTGAAATTTTATCAAATTGGATATGGGGCATCCTTCCATTCGTAATATTGCAGGCAATTGCCGCAGGATATTCTCCGGCTGCAAGAAGCGGACCGTAATTCAGCCCGCAGGATGTTATTTCCACCTGCATAATCTTACCATCAGGCAGGATATGTATCGGCTCTGCACATGCCTGCCTGCTATAATCCGTAGCGTGTGTTCCCCGGTGATAAAAAACATACCATTGCCCATTGATGCATTCAATACTGCCATGATTTGTCCCGGTAGTATTCAGACGCGCTTCCGGCTTTCTCCCCTGATATCCGATATCACCGTTTGAAATAATTGTACCGCCATAAACAAAATCTCTGTCAGGGAATGTACTGGTTGCATAACAAAGTTCATGATTCCACTGGGAGGAATAGATAAAGTAATAGACTCCCCTTATCTTTCGTATGGAACTGCCTTCATAAAAAGCATGCCCCTCGAAGCTGGTTCCTTTCGCTGCAAACTGTCCCGGAACTATGCGGACCGGCTCAGAGGCAATCGTCACCATATCCTCCGCTAATTCCACAGCATTTGCCCCCATAACTCCTTCTGGCTCGTTTACAATTTCTTCCCTGCTTTTTTTAAACAGCATCATCTGAGCCTGTATCATCTTTTCCTCAAAATCTATTCCATTCTCCCTGCTTTCGGCAATCTGTGCCTCAAGCATTTCTTCCGGAACCGCCAGGGACCATCCAAAATAAAGGCGGATAACCCCATCATCATTTATCACGGCCGGGTCGCCCGGCACAAAGCGTTTGAATATGCTTCCATCCGCGTTTCGGACATGCCCATAATATTCATATTTTCCCATAGGTGTGTCACATACGGCAACACTGATACAGTCTTCTCCCCCGACAAGGCAGTAATATAGATAGTAACGCCCGTCATTCCCCTGCACGGCATCAGGTGCATAAATATACTTTCTTTCTTCGGAATAATAAGGGTCCTGCTCCGCCTTATAGATCATTCCTTCGTATTTCCAGTCGGTCAGGTCAGTTACCGGTGCCGAGTATCCGGCATAATCCAGCATACAATAAGCATCCCCGCCTTCTTTGTCATGGGAGCCGAACAAATACACCCTGTCTCCAAAAACATGTGGCTCCCCATCAGGTATATACTCATTTAACGGTAGGAACGGATTATAAATCTGCTTTTTTTTCATACTTACTACCTCCACACCCTGGGGTACTTTATACCGTACATCCAGGTTTCCATCTTCCTTTTTCTCCCACTCAACGTAGACCATTCCCTTCGGTGTAGCCACCTGTCCTCTCGCATAATCCAGATAGCCGCTGACCGGACGGACTGCAATCTTTTGAAATCCAGGTTCTGCCGGCTGGACACCCAGAATAGCGGCCGGCAGCTCGTACAGGGCCACTGCCCCCCAGGCATGGCAGTCACTTCTTGGTTCTGTCTCGCTCTCTACACAAGTTGTCATATTCCTGCGTATCATTTCCCGCCAGGTTTCCCATACCTGGTTCGTTGCTTCATACCAGCCTGTCTTCTGGAGTGCCCTGAAGAGATAGAAACTCATAGCGACTGAACATTGCGCCGCTTCCGGCTGGTGTAAGGTAAGTTGCAGCAATCTTTTACCCTCTGTTTCATTGACAGTATCCGTTAACACCGCAAATATCTGGCAATGCACACTATATTCCCTGCTTCCGGGTCCATCCATAAGCAGGCCTTCCCTGCCAATGCAGTTTTTCCTGACAGACTGCCGGACTGCTTCTGCCCTCCGAAGGCATATCTTCGCATCCTCGAATCTCCCTATATATTCCAGCAGACTTGCCGCATGCATCAGACCATACAGATACAGCAGACTGTCCATTGTCAGATACCCCTTGCCGATTGCCGGAGGAACTCCTGTATCCCAATCCTCAGCCCAGTCAATAAATGCCCAGTATCTGGAGCGCATCAGCGGACCGCCAATTGCTTTTATTAAGCCATTCTCTGCAAGATTCCTCCCAAAACAGTTCAATATCCCCTCAACCGCAGGCATATGAAGTCTGACCAAATCCTGATCACCAAAATACATCATATGATCATATACCATGAGTATGTAGTAAATTGAAAAACCGGGAATCACTGAATTCGTACAAGAGGGTGCACAGCTATTCAGCAGCCCGTCCGGACGTTGGGATTTACGCAGGTCATCCATGCACTGCCTTGCCAGCCTATCGTCCGCAGCCGTCATATACGTGTACAGAATCTGTGAACGTGAGTCCATGATATACTGAAGCTGCTCAAAAAACGGACAGTCCATGTAAGTTTCATGCATGCATCTCTGAAGAGTCCTTGCACTGATATCCCATATATCTCGCAGCGAACAATCCGATGTCTCTATTTTTGTTTTAATTTCGAGTGGATATCCGGTCTCTGTGTAATCCAACGCTTCAATCAGAAGCGGTTCATTCCCTGTCTCGACTGTCACTCCCAGAAACCGGAAGGTCCTAAACCAGAAAGGTTCGTAGACCTCTGGGTTTTCGGGACTGCCGGACCCTGCACACAGATAAACATCCTCATAGCCAAATAAAGTACCATTTTTAAAATCTGTGCGGTCTCTTTTTAAAGGAATATCCGGATTGGAGGAAGAGCCCTCTGAGAAGCAGCCATAACATTCTGCACATTTCAGCGTAATTTTTGCTCCAGCCCCCTTCAATAAATGTAGCTTTAAGAATCCTGTCATTTCTTCTCCTGCATCGATTTCTACAGACAGTTTTTGCCCGGCCGGAATCTCAACACAGCCTTCTCCCGCTAGCATTCTATTCCATTCCTCCTGCACATCCCGGTCATTCCTTGCATCCGGTTCTTTGTGTCTTATACAAAGAACATTTTTAAATCTTCCCGGAGTATGCCTCTGATAAGGAATTTTCCTTTCTTCCATTGCAAAAGGTCCTTCTGTATATCCCTGTATAAATTCTGTAATACCATATGGTTTCGCATCTTCCCATGCTTCGTCACTGTAGCTTTCCTGCATCCAGCCGTACAGCAGCGGATTTCCGGCCGCCTCCTCCAGAATATGCAGCGGAGCCGGCATAATTTCCTTCGATACGATTTGAATGTTTCTGTCATGAAAGCATTTCCAACCCGATTCACCGGATACTTCTATGCGTTCCCCTCCCGCCAGTTCCATTCCACCTTCTATGAACAAACAGGGATAAGGGGTTCGGTGCAGACTTGCATTCCGCTTATTTGACGCCTCCGGATAACGAAGAACAATTACCGCAAGCACATTTTTGCCACGTTTCATATATGCACCGATATCAGCATAGTCAAAATACCATGTATTACGCCCTCCTTTAGCAGGTCCTTCCTGCACAAAACAGTTGTTCACATAAAGCTTATACCGGGAATCCGCAGATATTTTTATGTTACATCCATGTATCGCACTGTTTACCTCAATTACTTTCCTGAAGCAGACAAACTGTGCCTCCTCATTATCCGCAAATCTCCAGTCAGGAGTCCATATCCAATTCATAAATACTACCCATTCCTTTCTTATATCCAACATGATCAAACCATGCCAGTTCTTTATCAAGCTTATAGAGCCGCATCGTAAGGAAAGCAAGGGATCAGACCTCTTTGCCCTCCATTTACAGAATATTTTTATACCCACAGGGTATGGGTTACGGGTTGTCCTTTGGTATAATTTCCTTTTTCATATTGGTATTATAATTCTTTTCTTTATCTTACTGTTATCAATAAAAGAGCTTTTCTATAATAAAAGAAACTTTCTATTGTGATATTGCTAATTTTTTATTGATTTTGCCATTTTTTTATACTAAAATAAATTCATATTCCATTATCTTAGTATTAGAGTTTGTCGAGAACTCTAAAAACCCAGGGAGGTTTTTATATGAACAGAATAGATGAACGGCTTATGTTATTTCAGGAGTTAATGTCTTGCATCAATAATCTTTATATTTGGAAATATGATGCACAAATGAATCTCCTATCCAGCAATTGTCCGGACGAAAGTACTCTCCATATGGTGTTTTCGCTGGAGAATCTTTCCGGCCATATCCTGCAACATGCCTCAGAGAACCAAATGCCCTTTGTATTCTCCAATAGCATTGACATGAGCTGGATTATTCTTTTTGAAAAAGAAAATAAGGAATTATTATACGTATACCTATTGGGTCCTGCCTTTACAGACGCCAGCGCCATCGCAAGAAAGGAACAGGCACTTAGTAAAATTCCCCTGACTGCTCTGGTAAAACACAACTTTATGAACCTAATTGAGACCCTGCCTGTGATTGGAATCAGCCAATATCTGCAGTACGCTACAATGATGCATTACTGTATAACCAGAGAAAAAATAAGTTTCAGCGATTTCTTTTATTACGAAGCATCTAAAAAAAACACTGATAACAACAGGCTTTCAAATATACACGCTGATGATATAAGCGACAGACATTCAAGTTACCTTTTTGAACAGAGATTTTTGAAAATGGTGGAAGAAGGGAATCTTAATTATATAACAGAGGGATCTAAATCGACTTATACTGGAACAGTCGGGAAAATGAGTATTAAGGATTCACTCCGTCAGACTAAAAATATGATTATTGCTTCTATCGTTCTGTGTACACGGGCCGCAATCAAAGGGGGACTTGCCCCAGAAATTGCCTATATGCTCAGCGATAAATATATTCTGGATATTGAAGCCTGCCAAAGCACAGCAGAGGTAGTCCCCATTAATCAAATGATGCAGCGCGACTTTATTCAGCGCGTTTATAAAATTAGGACGGAATCTGCCGTGTCTGTCTTTGCCAAAATGTGCTGTGATTATATTGATTTACATATCGAGGATGACATTTCGCTCAGCGACCTCGCAGAACGGACTGGCTATACGGAGCATTACCTCGGGAAAAGATTCAAGAAGGAAATGAATATTAGCTTAAAACAATATATTAATAAAGAACGCATAGAATATGCAAAGCTGTTATTATCAAATACTACACAGAGTATTACGGACATCAGCGAACATCTCCATTTCTGTTCAGCAAGTTACTTTACAAAACTTTTTCATGATATCACTGCCTTAACTCCCGCAGAATACCGTGATCGAACAAAATACATTCCAAAACAGAATAAATGATTTGTCAAAGAAAAAATGTTAATAAAAGAAAATATACGAAGGGTGATTACTATGATGAAATTAAAACAGCATATTGATATTCTCGATTTTTTAAAAGCAGTCCAGGCTTGCCAGGGAGAGATATTCCTTAAAACTGAAGAAGGGGATGTTTTGAATTTAAGCTCCATGCTGTCGCAATATATTTTTATTTCCAACGTCAGAAATGAAAATCTCATGCTTACAGGCGTTATTGAATCCAGTTGTAAGGAGGATTATGATAGGCTGAGTGAATTCCTGTGCCAGACATATGATTCATAGTCTGGCATTTTGTCTGTACTTCCTGCAGGTTAGTATAAGGGAAAGTATAACCGCAAGCCCATCGCAAAGTACATTCACCCAGTATATCCCGCTCAGTCCAAATATCCCATGCAGAAGATAAACAGCAGGGATGAAACAGATAAACTGACGGAAGGCAGAAAGAATGGCCGCCCACTTTGCTCTTCTTGCACTTTGAAGGAAATTAATACCTACATAATAAATTCCAACAACAGGCATCATAAGAAGCTGTATTTTCATAATATGGGAGCTTTGTTGGACCAGTGCTTCGTCTTCCAAAAACAGAGCCGCCAAGGCACTGCTCTTTATGTAACAGCATACCGTCAGCAATGTTCCTATGATTACCGTGAGAATGGAAAGCTTTATCAGCACATCCTTAGTTCTTTTTCTGTTTCCAGCCGCGTAATTATAAGCAATAATAGGCGAGGAACCCATACATATCCCCATGACAATCATAGCAACTATCATCCCCGCTTTCCCGCCGACACCTACGGCAGCTATCGTCGCCGCCCCGTATGCCATTAGTAAATGATTGGTTATGGTATTCACAATCCCGCTAAACAGATTGCTTATGGCATTAGGAATCCCTAATGAAATAACCGTGAAGATCTCTTTCCCGTTTCCTTTCAGATATACTGGATTCACGCAGAGATATGTATGTTTTTTATTCAGATAAACCAAATAATATATACTTGCAGCCATATTCCCAATCACTGTCGCAATCGCGGCGCCCATAACCCCCATATTCAGGACTAAAATAAAAATTGGGTCAAGCACTATGTTTATCAGTGTACCAATACTGTTTCCAATCATAGATTCCTTCGCAGCACCTTCCGCGCGGATAATATTAGAAAATGAATTCGAAAACACAATAAATATCATTCCCAAAGCCAGAACGCACATATAAGATTTTGTATAGTCCCATGTTGACTGGTCAGCTCCAATCACAGAGAGTATGGGGTCAGCAAAAATCAGAATTGCCCCACCTGTTATCAGACTTGCAGCAATGACAATCACCGTACAGGCACTGCAGATTACTTTTACATTTTCTATATCCTTTTTCCCGATTGCCCCGGCAGCTGCGGCACATCCCCCTCCGCCTACCAGCGTCCCGACTGCCATCATAATCATATAAACCGGGGAGGCAAGTGAAATAGCCGCTAATTGGAGCGGGTCTCCTGTTTTTCCAACAAAATAAGTGTCTGCCATATTATATACGAGCATGACAATCATGGTAATCACTGCCGGTATACTCATTTTAGCAATTGAATTCCATACAGAACCTTTCTCAAATAACTCCTCTGATTTAGACAGCATAATCTATCTCCTTTACAATTTCTCTTTATATTTTAATTTTAATATGGTATCTTAATGGTTACAACCATCAATATTCCATACAATTGTCGGGATAATAGCAACCGGGTCCATCCGAATGGTGTGCTCAGCAATGGATGATAGAAAGGAATCTTATGAATACATCAAACAATCAAAAATATAAAGATACTGAATGTAAGATAGAAACAGCACTGCTAAAATTATGTACCTCTTATTCACCAAATAAAATCACAGTTATTCAAATATGCAGCCAAGCAAACATCAACCGTTCAACTTTTTATGCACACTATCTGGATATCCCGGATCTTATACAAAAAACGGGGAAACGCCATATAAATAACATGATGGCTTTCTTTCAGCACGAAGAGGATATTATCGGCTTTTTTGTGAATCATGAAAAACTTCTTCACTTACTGACATATCTAAAAGAAAATAAAGAATTCTTTCATATTTATGTTAATTATAGTTCTTACGAACAACTGCATAAATCTTTTTCAAAGCTTTGGGAACATGGTGCCCGGGAATATATGAAAGAAATAGGGCTTACGGATGAAGATGATATGAAATATTACTTTTCCTTTTTTGAGGCAGGATTTTTTAGCTTAATTGGGAAATGGCTTTCTCTTGGTTGTGCAGATACGCCCGAACATATAGGGAAGATACTGCTAAATAGTATTCCATCTCACATACGATTCCCTGCTGACCAAGTTGTATAGAATGGCAAAGAAATGACACCAGGCCTATACTGGTATTTATCTTATAACCGCGCTATAAACCATACTTCGTTCTCATCTCAGAGATAACCTCGTCTGCATCACTGTATTGCCCCTGATTTTCATGTGTTCTGGATGTTCCAAGCCTCCATCTTTCCTGATGACTGGGACTGTATTTTTATTTCCACATTTGGTAAACATGAAATCCCCGCCCGATCAATTCTCCCGTTGTGAGTTGTGGGGATTTGAAAGGGCGGGAATTATGCCGGCTATTTATCTCCGTAATGTCCTTTGCAATGTGCCATATAGATGCGGCCATTTTCCATATGGTAGACTAGCCGATCTTTGTTGTTGATGCGGCGGCTGTATTCGCCTTGCAGTTCGTCGGTTAAGGATTCGGGCTTTCCGATGCCCTCCATACAGCTGTTACGCTCAATTCCCCATATTATCCATTGACTTTCCCTATCGTATAGAAGGCACGCTCCCGTCCCTGAATCCATGCGTCCTTTGTAATCATTACGGTATCTTTCAAGCAGATTTCTTCGGAAGATTTTCCGACCTGTACTTCCATCTCCCCTTTTTCCACCTTCCATTTCATATTGCGGTCCAGAAAGGCTGTCTGACTGGCATTGAGGACAAATTCTATCTTCTTTTCTTCCCCGGCATCCAGGTATACTTTTGCAAAGCCTGCCAGCTCTTTTACCGGCCTTGTCATGCTTGCATAGACATCCCTGATATAGAGTTGTACGATTTCGGTCCCCCCGCACGCCCCTGTATTTTTCACAGATACAGTCACCCTCACACTTCCATCCGGTCCGATTTCATCTGCTGACAAAACGAGAGAGGTATACTCGAATTCCGTATATGACAGCCCATGACCAAAGAAATATCTTGGTGTATGCGGCATATCCACATAATCCTTAAACCCTATACTCCCCCCCTGATGGTAAGCCGAGCCGTTGGGATGATTATAATAAATCGGTATCTGTCCGGCATTCCTGGCTGCCGATACCGGCAGTTTCCCGCATGGGTTATACGCCCCGGTCAGTACCTTTACAATCGCATCTGCCCCCATTTCAGACGGATTCCATGCCTCAAGGATGGCATCCAGATACTGGTCTGCAGCATCGCTGGAAATCGGGCGTCCGTCAAAATGAATTCCGACCAGCGGTTTTTCATATTTTGCCGCTTCACGGATAAATTCCTCCTGACAGAACGGCAGATTAATATTGGTTCCGTCCACGCCTTCGCCCATTGTCGCAACCGAACAGGAACCATTTTTCCCGCCCAAAGTCATCAGGACCAGGTCCGCCTCCTGCACAGCCTCCAGAGCCTCTGGGAAATGTGTTATATCATTGCCCGCCACAGGATATCCGTAAGCATAGCAGATTGATACCTCCGGCAGCACCTCCTTCAGCTTCTTAAGCAGGCTTTTGCATTCCGGCTTCTGCTGTTTGAGTATCGCGTCAAATTCTTCCGATTCATCGCTCTGTACCTGTGTGCCCGCAACCATTGCAGCCTTTTTGCCATTCATGCTTCCGGATTCCAGCCCGGCGATAGAATTCGCCACGGCATGGACCGCCTCCACCATGCTCAGATGTGTATACCCTCCGAAAAATGCTCTTGCATTATCAGCGTGGCATCCAATTACCGCAATCTTCCTCACGTCTTTTGCAATCGGCAGCACACCGGTATTTTTGAGAAGAATCAGCGACTCTAAGGCGGACTGCAGAGAGACTTCCTTGTCCTTCTCATCATAGAATGTTTCTTTCAGTTCATTTTCCGTCAGGGCGAAAGGATGCTCAAACAGTCCCATGCGGAACTTTGCCTCCAAAACTCTGCGGACTGCCCGGTCGAGTATCATCATATCGGCTTCCCCGCTCCTGAACCGCTCCTTTAATTCTTCATTAAAGCAGACACAGTTCTGCATCTCAACGTCCATCCCCGCATCCATGCTGAGAAGTCCCACATCTGCAAGGCTTTCTCCGATTTTCTGGGTCGTATGTACATTGGAAACCGCACTGTAATCCGCGACGCAGATGCCATCGAACCCCATTTCCTCCCTTAACAGTCCCGTCAGCATTCTCTTGGAAACGGACAGTGGTTCCCCGTTAATAGAACTATAACAGGGCATGACACCTCTTAAGCCAGCTTCTTTTATCGCACACTGGAACGGTTTTCCATAGACCTCATCCAGCAAACGGTCCGGCACGTCACAGTTTGCTCCGTGGATTCCTCCCTGGGAATTATGGAATCCCAGAAAATGCTTTGCCGCAGACTCTGCTTTTCTTCCGGCAGCCGACCCTTCCTGCACACCTTTCGTGTAGGCTGTTCCCATTGCCGCCGCAAGTGCCGGGTCCTCTCCGTAGCTTTCACACTGACGCCCCATTCTGGAATCTCTGGAAATGTCCAGAACCGGCGCAAGCACCTGCGTAATCCCGCAGGCCAGTTCCTGCCTGCTGACAATTTCCCCGATTTTCTGCTCCAGCGCAGGATTCCATGAAGAACCTCTCCCTATATTGGACGGAAAGCTCGCTGCGTCCTGAATGAACGCCCCGCACAGACCTTCCATATGGAAGATTGCCGGTATGTGATGCTCGCTGCATTCCATAATCCGCTCCTGCAGACTGCGCTGCCATGCTGCCGCTTTTTCAAGGCTTGTGATTTCCCGCACTTCTAAAGTACTGACCTGCCCAATGCCATGCCGCATATCATGCGCTACAGTATCCTTGTTGTCCCCATATGGAAACAGACAGTTCACCTGTCCCATTTTCTCATCAAGACTCATTTTACAGAGTAAATCCTCTGCTCTTTCTTCCGGTGTCAGTTCCGGGTTTAAATATTTTTCCATGTTTTTCTCCTACTCATAATCTTCGATTCTCCACTCATCGTGCCAGTCAATATAGGGCATCTCGCCGTCAAAACGGATAGGAAGCCATACATAATCTGCAATCGAGGTATTGCGGATGCTGTCCTCCCCAAACCGTTCCATATCCCATGAAGCATCACCGTCTTCACAGAACATTTTTTCAAATTCCCGCTTATATTCCTCATATTCATATTCCAGATGGTCCGGCACCCAGCGGTCTGCGGCGGCAATATATAAGTCCTTCTTCCCCTCAACCTTGAAAACACTGGATATCTGGGAATGATAAGATGTCCGGCTCTTATCCTGCGGATGGGGATTCCCCAATACCCGGAACGGTCCGTGCCAGGTATCGCCGACGGCTGCCTCCGAAGGATTCGGCAGATATCCGGTTGTGCCGGATGTCAGGAGATAATGCTTTCCTTTCCGGTAAAAATGCGCGGTTGCCTCTCTCACATAAGGCGGTGAAACCCTTGGAAAATGCGTACTGTAATATCCGGTCACGTCTGTGTAATCACTCGTTAAATCCGCGCAGATTGTCTCGCTGTGCACCCGCTCAAAATAGTAGTATGCCTTTCCGTCAGGCGCTGCAGCCAGATCAAAATCCCCTGCGCTCATCCCCAGCGGGCGGATATCCTTCCTGACCATCTCGTACGGTCCCAGAATATGGTCAGCCGTTAAAACCGTTTCTCTCTGTGTTCCGTCCCTTTTCATGATTTTCAGCCAGCATACATATTTCTTAGTCTCCCGATTGTAAAGGATATGCGGGCGGTCCATCATAGACGAAGGATGCAGCGGTGAATCCGCATCCTCCAAATCCGGCGGAATGATGATTCCTTTATCCTCCCAGTTGTATAAATCCGAAGATGCATAACATTTTACACCCCAATGCCAGATATTCCTGTCACCGGTCGTTTTCTCCTTGTTTTCCCCATACCAGTAATAAGTGCCGTCAATATACATGACCGAACCGCCATGTGCCTGTATCCGTTTCCCTTCTGTATCCAGCCAGACCTGCCCTGGCTTTATTGCATGATTCATTTCTTATCCTCTCCTTTATCATATCCAGAACGTATAGCTTCCTGCCCCTACCCGGACCTTGTGTTCTCCCAATTCTACTTCCGCAGGAACAGGGGTATGGATTTCCAGACGGATTCCTTTTTCTTCGCAGGTCCACTTAGACTCCACCACTCCATGCCGCGTCTTAACAGATGCCTCCAGCCATTTCAGACGCCTGTCCGGTTTCGGTGCAATACGCACTTCTTCAAACCCCGGATGCTCTTCTGCATGGGAGATTCCGGCTGCTGCCTCAT
The DNA here is from genome assembly GCA_002270465.1 of Blautia hominis. Taxonomy (GTDB): domain Bacteria; phylum Bacillota; class Clostridia; order Lachnospirales; family Lachnospiraceae; genus Blautia; species Blautia hominis. The sequence goes on along the minus strand of NQOF01000002.1, from coordinate 770,633 downwards.
AAATCCAGTCAGCCACTGCGCCATAGGCATAATGGTTAAAGGAATTCATATCTTCACTCCAAAAACTTCCATCCTGCATGATACCGTCCCAGTGCTCCCATATCGTAGTCGCGCCCTTCTCTACGGAATACAGCCAGGACGGGTATTCGGTACGCAGCAGCAGGGAATAAGCAAGCTCTGTGTGCCCGTACCGGCTCAGGACATGAAGAATATACGGAGTCCCCACAAACCCTGTCTGCATCTTCACGCCATCCTTCTGAATCAATTCTGCCAGTTCATCTGCCGATTTCTGCAAATCTTCGGCAAGTCCAAACTGCACCGCTAGTATATACTCAGTCTGCGTCCGGTACTCCGGAAACGTTTTTCGAAAGGTACGGACAATCCCGCGGTAAAGCTCTTCATAGACAGCCATATCTTCTCCGATCACCCGCCCTGCTTTTATCAGAAGCTCCGTCGAATAGGCATAAAATGCAGAGGCAATAAAATCTTCCCTGCTGGTCCCTTTATAACTTCCGCTTGGTGCATCCAGCCCCAGCCAGTCTCCGAAGTGCTCCCCTTTTGTCCAGAGGAATTGATCAGCCGTATTCTCTGTGATAAAGTCAACCCATTTTTTCATACTCGGGAACTGTTCAAAAAGTACCTCTTTATTCCCATATGTCTGGTAAATCTGCCACGGGCAAATCACCGCTGCATCTCCCCATGCAGCACTTTCTTTTCCTTCCGGCAGATAATCCGGGATGACCTGTCCCACTGCCCCGTCCGGCCGCTGGTCCGCAGCCAGATCCCGCAGCCATTTCCGAAAGAACCGCTCCACATCATAATTGTAGCTGGCGGCCCTGACAAAAACCTGTGCATCACCAGTCCATCCCAGCCGTTCGTCCCTCTGCGGGCAGTCAGTCGGTACATCCAGAAAATTTCCTTTCTGCCCCCAGAAAATATTCGAAAACAGACGGTTCAGTTTATCATCCGAACAGCGGATGCTGCCCGTCTTTTCAATCTCTGAATATACAACGGCAGCGCGGAAATGCTCCAGCTTTGGTTCCTGCGGGAATTCCTCCAGCTTTAGGTAACGGAATCCGAAGAAAGTAAGCCGCGGATGCCACGTCTGCTTTCCTTCCTTGCATATATAATTCACTTCTGCTTTGGCGCTGCGGTAATTGCCATTGTAAAAGCTGCCGTCTTTATCCAGCATTTCCCCATGCAGAATCTTCACCCGCTCTCCTGCTCTTGCATCAAGGGTAATCTCGACATAACCCGTAATTTCCTGTCCAAAATCTACGACAGTCTCACCTGCTGGTGTGGTAAAGATGCTTTTCGGAGCTAAGGACTCCATCTCTTTGATGATTTCCCCCTCCTGGGGAATCAGAATCTTTGTATCCCATAGAAATTCTTCCGCCGGCTCCCACTTTTCTGTCCGGAAACATGCATCAAATGTTTCCCCGTCGTAAATCTCGCTGAAGCGGACAGCACTCTCAGCGCACTCCCAGTCCCGGTCAGTGGCTAATATTTCCTCACTGCCGTCTGCATATATCAGGCGGATTTCCGCAAACAGACCGGCACACTGCTCCTTCCTGCGCTTCTTGTCTTCGGATTCCAGCCAGCCCGGCATGGGAGAGCGGAACCATCCTTTCCCCACTGTCACACAGAGTTCATTTTCTGCCTTCAGCAGTGCGGTAATGTCATATTCCTGATATTGAAGGCGTTTTTGATAGGATGTCCAACCCGGGGCCAAAACATAGTCACCAATCCTCTCTCCATTCATGGCTGCTTCATATACGCCTAACGCCGTGATCAGCAGCTTTGCTGATGTTATTTCTTTCCCTGTCGCCCACGTTCTGCGGAAAACCGGTGCGATGTCTCCCATATCCTGGCGCGGACGAATCCATTTCGCTGAAAAATCCATATGATTATCTCCCTTTCATTTTTAACTTTTATATGTTCAGATCCCTGAACATTATCCTTGCTTTTCATTTTACATTACAGCTTTTAAAAAGCTATGCTTATTTCAAACTTCCTCATACTAAAAACAAACGTATTTGTTCAGAACCCCTGTACAGATACAAGTCAAAGACCTCCTGTATAAATGACCGAAACCGGAACAACGGCAGGACCGCTAAAATAGCCTGCTTTTCCTAAGACTATTTCGGGGTACTGCCAGCTTGTTCCGGTAGATCTCAGGACATTCTGCGCCGCCTTATTCTTCCATACCGCTCTGCTTTTTATATTCCTCTCTTCTTGCCTGATTCTCTGCCTGAATCTGAGGTATCTTTTTATCCAGATTATAAGCCTTAAGAGAAAAAGCAGTAATCACGAATAGAGCCATTGGAATCAGGCTGAACAGTAACCGAATCATCGTAAAGGCAGAACCCGGCATAGTTTCTGCCGTTCCCGTGTATCCTGCCAGTGAAAGGAATACGCCTAAAGCTCCGGCTCCAAGCGCCGCGCCAACCTTCTGACCAAGACCGACGACACTGCTCATTGTTCCTTCCATGCGGTGATGACCCTTCCACTCATTGTATTCCGCGCACTCGATAATCAGCAGCCCAATCAGCATACTTGCAGGAATCGTCCCAGCTCCCGTTAAGATGCCTCCGATAATTAGGAGGATTAAATTCGCCCCTGCAAAGAAGTTAATCAGATAACCCAGGGAAGAAACCGCGAATCCAATCATCATCAGCCTTGCCACAGATATTTTTTTCAGCATGACCGGGAACACAAAAGCCAGCGGAATCGCAATCACCTGTGCCAGACTTGCCACGCCCATCAGCCCCACATTTTTCACGATATAAGTATAGTAATACACAATGACGCCCATATTGGTGACAAAGTTAAAGACAAAATTCATAAGCGCAATCAACAGCATATATTTATTGGTCTTAAACAAGGTCACCACATCATGTACCTTGATTTTTTCCCCTTTTGTCTGAGGTGTTTCCACATCATATTTTTCTTTGATGAACAGCATTCTCAGAAGACCGATTGCTGCCATCGGCACAGCCCACATTCCAATCAGCCTGCTCCATCCGGCCGCTGACGTTGCAATGCTTCCCATCATCATAGGGAAGACCACATTGAAAATGACAGCCGCCAGCATGGGGACTACGCTCCCATAGGAGGTAAGCTTCACAATTTGCTCGTTCCTGAATGCCCGCACGGTGTAGGGTGTTGCATTTGCATTCAAAAAGGTATAGCAGACTGCATTCGCAAGTGTATACATCAGGAAAATCCAAATGCACTTTACAAATGTGCTTAAATTTGCCGGGCAGGTAAACATCAGCCAGGTAGTCAGCCAGATTCCCACCACGAATATTTCATAGGGACGGGCTTTTCCCCAGCGTGTTTCGGTCCGGTCTACGATGAAGCCTGCCACCATATCGGTTACTCCGTCCACAGCTTTGCTCAAAACCAGTATCATACTGACCATAGCCGCCGGAATCCCCAGGGTATCCGTACAATATATCATAAGGTATACATTAACCAGTGTAATCACTGTGACTGAAATCATCCTGCTCTGCCATAGCATCAGTTTTCCGAAACCTACTCTGTCCGTCTTATCTTTTTTTCCGGAATTATTCACTTCATTTGCTTCCACATTTTCTATTTTATCTGCTGCTTCACTCATGGTCTTTCTCCCTTCACTTTACAATCTATCAAACACGCCCGGAACAGTCTATCCGTACCCTGCCTATTTCCTTTATCTGTGTAAATATATCTCCGGCATCACCGTTTCGGTTCACTTTTACCCGCACAACAGCATAATGGTTTCCGGCTTCCCGGTATGCATGCTTTATTTCTGAAACAAAAAGTTCCCCTTCTTTTCTGAATTCGCTTGTTTCCCTGAACATCTGCTCCCCGTCAAAGCTCCATTCTACCCGCGTCACAGCCCCCGCGCCCTCCGGGATTTCGATTTCTGCCCTGAACAAAACGGCTTCTCCTGCTTTCACAGCCGTGGATTCTTCTCCATTTGCTGTCAGTCTTACGACTTGCTGGATTCCCTTTCTTTCCTTTGCTGATTCAGGCAGAATCACCTGACTGTCCACAAGTTTGTAATGACTGGTCGGCATCGGCTCGATTCCTCTCTCGGTCCAGTCACTTAAGTCTAAAAGAGCCTGCCGAAGTGCCCCGCAGTATGAAGTATAATGCAGTTCATCCACAGTCGCCTCCCTGTCATCATGCAGGCTGTGGTCGACATACCACAGACGGAAGGTATTCTGAAATTTTTCTCCTGTATGTTCCTGCACTTTATGTAAATACCAATCCGGCTGCCACGGAAATGCGCTCTCATCCATAATGGATGCTAAGACAATCATCTTGCCCTGTATATCCCCGCTCTGGATGGAACCTGCCCCTGACATTGCTACCGATGTTCCAAGTACGTTATTCCTCTGAGGATAAATGGGATTGCCTGCCTCGTCCCTAAACTGGTCCCATGCATGATATTCCTCTGACGGAACCTGGTGGCGGTGGTAGGTCTGGATTGCAATATAGTCGGAGTTATCCAGATACAGCGTATCTCCTGGCTTTAATTTTCCTAATGTCTCATCCAAATCAGGTGCGCCAAAGGTTGCTCCGGGAATCAGTCTGTTTCCCTGCAGTGCCTCCACAGCGAAAAAACTGCCCTTTGCTTCTCCGCTCTCCACCGTAACCTGAAGACCCTTCAAATATGGATCGTCACCGGGGAGTACATCTTCCAGCTCGATATTCTCAACACTTCCCTTTGTCAGCATTTTCTTAAATGCGTCATCCGCGCCGTTTTCCGTGTTTTTCTCTACCCGGGCTGCTTCCTTTGACACGTGGATGCTTCGGATCTCCGTACGGAACTGAATCCGGTCCTTTCTTGCATTTCCGTCCGGCTCTGCGCCTAAGTATCCTTCCACCTCCCAGAAATCTTTGAAGTATCCCGGGTCCTGCATCTTTACAATCGGTGCCAGTACAGGCAATGCACCGTCATCCATATTTTTATACCAGAACCAGCTCCTTGGCGGCATTCCCATTCTGGTCACTTCCTGCAGAGCCTCTTTCTCCTCCCCGGACAATCCCTCGTAGATATCCTTACTCCCGCCCGGTTCCAGTGCCGCGACGATTTTCGGCAATGCCCGGCGCAGCACCCTAAGTCCATGCACCCTCGTCGTATGACAATTTGGAATTGCCACCGGAGAACCAATAATATAAGGCACGCCGCCGTCCCAGGCACGGGTATTTTCCATACAGCTCATCGTCTTATAACCGCCTCCGCTGCCCCCGTACACATAACCGTAAATCCTCTGTTCACCGTAGATTTCCTGTGCCCTGACGCGGGAATATTCTGCCGCCGCGGCACTGCTTTTGTAGATCAAGGCCGGGTCCGGGTTCTCTCCAAAAGCAGTGCCTGACCCCATATTCGTTTCTACAAAATAGGCACCATGAGTTACAGCAAATGCAATCTTATCATCCTCCCCTTCCAGACTAAAAGATGCCATCTCCTCATCCGGTCCCGGAAACGGTGACAGGAACTGAAAAAATCTCCCCCTGAACTTACCTTTTTCAGGAAAGCAAAACGAGAATTTCACATTCGTATTCCTGAAACCTCCATGTACATGCAGGAAAGGAACCGTCTGACTGCCGCCCAGTTTCCTTTCCTTCCACTTTTCATAGTCAATATACGGCTCTCGAAACCTTTCATCTTCCTTTGGGTTGTAAATCTCTTTCGCAATATCACTCATAATATCCTCCTACGTTTATTTTTCATGCATTTTACTCACAAAAAATATTTTTCTTTTCATCTCTTTCTAGTAATTTATCACAATGTAGGATTTTATTATTTCAATAAATTAAATTCTATTATAATATTTTGACTTTTTTGTCCTTTTTCTTTATACTACTTTTAGAGCTTGTCTGAACTGTTACCATGTTACATCTATGTCATTTAATCAGGGGGTATCTATGGATATCGGAAAATTATTAACCAAATATCAGAAGGTCTTTCAAATCCCGATTGCGCTTTTTGAAGAATGCCATATTTTAAACAATTTTGATAAAAAAAATCCCTGTCCGGAGACAGGGTTTAAAATGATACAGAAAATGAAACTGCCGCACCCATGTCCTGCTGCCTTTATAGGAAATGCGGACCTGAACTTTTACTGCGGCATGATTCATCTAAAAGAATCCGGGCGGTCTGTTGTATTAGGTCCCGTATCCGACCATGCCGTTCCCGATGCACTGCTTCGGGAGGAATTTGTCTCCGTATTTGGGGATGCCGCCCGGACAACACCTTTTGTGAACTGGTACCGAAGCCTCCCCCTTGTATCCGGGAAGCGGTTCATCGAAATCCTGGACCTGCTGAATTATATGATGAATGAAGATTCTGCCCCGGTCATCAATTTTAATGCATCCTCCCAAATTGAGACAATAGACCCGCTCATTTTTGATTTAGGTGCGGAGCATGAAACTGCCTCACAGACTGAAAAACTGATACTTTCCTATATTACACATGGTAAGGCAAAAGAATTAAGAACCTTTTGGAACCAATATCAGCAGACAGATATCCGCCCCTTAACATCCTCCCGGAACCCCAACCGCGCTTTTCAGGATATCTTTCTGACTACCTGCAGTCTCTCATCCCGGGCAGCGATGCAGGGCGGCGCTGATTTCCATGTGGCAAACTCAATGGCAGACCGGTTCATTGCACAGTATAAGACCTTAAATCAGGCAGATGCTATCCTGCGCCTGATCAACCAGGTATTCCTTTCCTTTGCTGAGCTGGCAGAAAAAGCCCAGAAACTGCCGGTCAGCACACCGACCGTAAAAGCCGTCTCCCGCTTCGTAACCAGCCACCTTTATGAAAAATTCACAACCCGGGATATTGCAGAACAGTTGAACATAAGCATCGAATTCCTCTGCCGTCATTTTAAGAAAAACACAGGACTGACCATCTCCTATTTTGTAAATCAGGAAAAAATAAAAGAAAGTAAGCTGCTACTTGAGACAACCGGCATGTCCTTATCTGAGATTTCAACAATGCTTGGTTTCTCCTCACAAGCTTATTTTCAGACAGTTTTCAAACAGCAGACAGGGATGACCCCGCTTAAATATCGGGAAAACCTATAAAACAGAAAAAATGCCTTCCATATTTTTTAGAAAATTCTGATATTGGACCGCAAAGGGGTCTGACCCCTTTGCGGTTTCCCTTGCAGTCTTACTCTTTCACTCCCCCCAGCGTAATTCCTTTTACAAAGTATTTCTGGAAAAACGGATACAGTGCCAATAAGGGCAGAATCCCAACTACCGCGATGGCCATACGTATTGTAGTCGACGGCATCTGGGAGGCATTGGCGCCGATGGCCGCTGCCTGCGAAGCGTTCTGGAGGAGCACCTGCAGATTTTCGTTGATGTTATTCATGACATTCTGAATCGTATACAGATGTGCCCCGCCCCGGTCAGTCAGATAATAGAGTCCGTTCTGCCAGTCGTTCCAGTATGCAAGTGCCGTCAGCAGACCCACCGTGGCGATAATGGGCTTGCTCAATGGAATGACTATCTTCCTAAATATCTTAAGTTCGCTTGCCCCATCAATTCTTGCCGCCTCCAGCAGGCTTTCCGGGATACTGTTTAAAAAGTAATTCTTAATCAGAATGACATTAAAGGCATTCATCAGCAGATTGGGAATAATCAGCGCAAAAATTGTGTTTTTCAAATGATATAAGTTCACATAAGAATAGTATGTAGAAACCAGCCCGCCATTAAAGAGCATTGTAAATATTAAAAGGAAGTTCAGTGCCTTCATCCCCGGTATTTCTTTATGGCTGATGCTATATGCAAACAGTGTGGATATCCCCAGACTCAGCACGGTACCGGCCCCTGTGACTACAAGTGTCATCAGGTATGCCTTTCCGATGACTCCCCACTGCACGGCAATATACTCATATGCCTCTAAGCTTAGTTTTCCCGGAAAAAATGAAAATCCGTTTGAAACCGCCCATGAATTATCCGTAAATGATGCTGCAATCAGCAGGAAAAATGGAATCACAGCGCACAAAGTAAAGATGCCGCAGACAGCATTCGCTATGATTTGTGTTGTTTTATACTCTTTTGATTTCATTTTCGTCCTCCTTAGAATAACGCGCTGCCGGACTGATACTTCTTAATCACTTTATTCGCAGCAACAATCAATATAAATCCAACAATGGATTGATAAAAGCTCGCGGCACTTGACATGCCGTAATCACTGTTCTTCATTAATGCCTGGTAAACATAAACATCCAGTGTTCTTGTCGTTTCATAAAGTGCGCCGCTGTTCTGCGGCATCTGGTAGAACAGTCCGAAATCAGACCGGAATATCTGCCCGATTGCAAGAATCAGCATCGTAATAATCGTTGGCTTAAGCAGAGGCAGGGTGATATTTTTAATCTGCTGCCACTTCTTCGCCCCGTCAATCCGGGCTGCTTCGTAATAGTCCTGGCTAATCCCCACCACACTGGAAAAATAGATAATCATGCTGTAGCCTACTACTTTCCATGTATTGACGAGCACCAGTATAAACGGCCAGTATCCCTTCTCCTGATACCAGTTGACAGACTTTATCCCCAGCGGCTGCAGAATTGAGTTGTTGATAAAACCAGTCTCAGCTGACAAAAATGCATAACCCAGATACCCTACGACTACCCAGCTCATAAGGTAGGGCAGGAGAATCAATGTCTGGTAGACTTTTGAAGCATTCTTACTCATTACTTCGTTCAGAAGTATAGCAAGGGTAACCGCCATAATTGTACCGATTATGAAGAATGCTATATTATAGAAAATCGTATTCCTTGTAATCGTCCATGCATCCTTTGTCGCAAATAAAAATTTAAAGTTGTCCAGCCCGACCCAGTCGCTTCCCCAGATTCCCTTTCTAAAGTTGAGCTTCTTAAACGCAATGACAACCCCAAACATAGGAATATAATTATTTATAATCATATACAATAGTCCCGGCACCGCCATAAGGTAAAATGGCAGGACAGATTTCCAGCGGACTTTCTTTTTACCGTTTTTTCTTGTAATATTCGATTTCATTTACTTCTCCTTATCCCAAATAAGTATAACAGCAGCAGACAATGCGCTCTCCATATGGTTCGCTCAGCCTGACCTGTTTTCATCCGAACTTTGTATCCGTTAAAACAAACATGGGGCTGCTCATTGCAGCCCCATGATATGATTACTTATTGTTTTTCCATCCACTTGTCCAATTGCTTTTGATTCTCTTCAATGATTTTATCAATTCCTGCCGCTTTCAGAGAGGAAATGAATTCCGGCAGGGCTTTTTCCGGATCCAATGCTCCACTGTTTAGGCTTGGCGTATATTGCTCAATAACCGTCTCGACGGCGGCGATTTCCGATGTCACATCAGTCTGGACGAAGTTATAACCAAGGGATGGCGAATATCTGCTTTCCGGTATGCTTTCATCCCATTCTTTAAACTGCTTATTCAAATCAATCGGGTCCGGGGAAACCACCGGCCACTCAAATCTGTCACCATAGATTCCATAAACCTGGAAATACGGCAGTGTACTGGTGTCTTCAGACAGATATTTTATCTGCGTTCCTTCTTCTGATTCCTCCACAATTTCATAGGATTCTCCTTCCAGACCGAACTGGAGGAGCCACGCAGCCTCTTTATTCTGGTAAATATAGTTCAGCGTTTCCATTGCTTTTTCCGGGTATTCAGATGTTACTGCTATATTCCACATGATACCCTGACCGCCGCTATTGGCGACATACGGCTCAACCAAATTAATTGTTGTCAAATCCATAGAGGTATTTTTCTCCACCCCTCCTGCTGAACCCGGATCCGCCCAATAAAACATCCCCAGATAATTGCCGCTGCTTAAAATCGTCTCAGGAAGTTCCGTCGTTACTGCCGCATCCGCAGATATATATCCCTTTTGAGCCCAGTCATACATCATCTCGCAGTATGCCTTGTACTCCTCTGTTTCAAACAGATTATAGAGAGTCAAATCTTCAAATCCCCGATTAAGCATCAGGACACCGCCTGACAATGAACCTGTAACTTTATCGTATTCCATATAGGAATTATTCAACGGGTCAGTTGTCGTATTCCAAGGAATCGTACAGTAGAAGCTGTCCCCTTCGCCGTCTTTTATCTGTGCAAATATTTCCCCGAGTTCTTCCAACGTATAATATTTATTCGCATCTATCGTGATACCATACTTCTCTAATAAATCCGTGCGTATCAGATAGCCATATCCTTTCCCTGCTGTAAATGCTGTACAGACGCCATACAGGTTATCTCCGTAAGAACAGCCGTCCAGCAGGACACCGCAGTGTTCCCTGATATCTTTTCCATAAGTCTCTACCAGGTCATCTATTGGAATAATCAGCTCACTGTCCACCATTGGACCTAATCCGGTAAATGCCGTCAGGCAGATGTCCAGCTGTTCCCCTGCCGAAATCATCAAAGATGCCTCTTTCTGTGAGTTCATCAAATCTGTCGTCTCGAATGTCACATGCACCCCGATATCTCTTTCCAGCATTTCATTCAGGGCATCCTCCACATCCTGGAATCCTGCACCTAAGTTGCCCGCTGACGGATATTGCCAGACAATCTCTGTAATTTCACCGCTGTCTGAATCCTTACCTTCTTTTGCTCCATCCTGCGATTTACCGCCGCCGCATCCTGCAAGCATTGCTGTGCTCATTGCAAGGCACATAACCACTGCAACAATTTTCTTTTTCATATTCTTCTCCTTTCACCTTATGAGCACTTCCGGAAGCTCTTTCTTGTAAGATAAGCATAACCTTTCTGGAGAAATTTGAAAATATGTAAAACAAACCTAAAAGTTCTCTAAATAAACTTTCAAAGACTTATTTGTGTTCCTCCTGATATTGTGCGGGCGTACAGCCGAAATATTTCTTGAACATCGTATTAAAGCTGGGATAAGAGCTATATCCGACCTGCTGGGCCACAATATTTGCGCAAATCCGCCCATCCCTTAAAAGTCCCGCTGCCATTTCCATCCGCTCGCCGATTATATATTTGCCAATGGAAATATTCTTTTCATTTTTAAAAACGCGGTTTAAATAGACCGGATGCATATAAAGCTTTTCTGCAATTTCATTTACCGAAAGCTGGGCATCCCCGATATGGGCATGAATATAATTCACCGTCTCCATAACCAATTCTTCCGGTGCCTTCTTTTCCCCAAACTGCTCAATGATATGGCTGGTCTTGTCATGAACCGCCTGCCGCCCATACTCTTGATACCGTTTATCCTCCAACTTCTGCTGAATCTCTAACGCAACCCTTTTCACTTCTGCCCCGATTTCTTCATATTTTGCGGGTATCAGAATATAATTCCTGCAGCCTAATTCGATTGCCTCCCTCGCGTATTCAAAGTTCGCATGGCATGTAAGAAAAATGCATTCTGTCTGTTTTTCGTGTTCCCTGACCCAGCGGCACACAGAAATGCCGTTCTCCTCCGGCATTTCAATATCACAAAGCAGGATATCTATCCGCACTTCTGTCATACATTTTTTTGCATCATCCGCATTGTAAGCCACATACACCTGCTCAATGCCATATGATTTCCAATCAATATCAGCTTTCATCGTATCTGCTGTCAGCACTTCATCATTCACAATCAGTAAGTTCATCTTGTCCCTCCAGATTATATGGAAATTGTATTTTAAAACAGGTCAGTTTGTCCGGTTCTGAATCCACACTGATGCATGCCGAATCCCCGTAAAAGTATTTCAGGCGCTTGCTGGAATTCAGCAGCCCGATATGGGCATTGGGATCCTTCGGCTTTATCTGCCCGCTTAACAGATTCCTCTCGTATTCAAGAGTCTCCTTGTCCATTCCGTTGCCGTCATCCATAATGTAAATCGTGACCTGCTGGTCTTCATATTCCCCAATCAGAGTAATCTGCAGAATCTGGTCTTTTTTCATCCCGTATTTAATTGAATTTTCTACAAAATTATGGAGCAAAAGCGGAGGGACACGGATGAATTCCAGCTCAGGGTCTGTCTCACATGTAAAATCAATGCAGCCTGCATACCGGATTTTCGTCAGCATAATATACTTTTTGATCATATCCATTTCTTTCGGAAACAGTTCCAGATCTTTATGGCTTCGGAATATATACCTGAAATAATCAGATAAATACAGTACAATATCCTGGATTGCACTATATTCTTTCCTCTGAATCAGCGTATAGATGAGGTTAAACGTATTCAGCAAAAAGTGCGGCCTTATCTGAAGCTGCAGGTTCTTAAGTTCCATCTTTTGACGTGCAATTTCTTTTTCATACCCTTCTATCTTAAGCCGGTTAATATTGTCCGCCATTTGGTTAAACGAGCGAAATGCCTCCCTAAATTCCACTGAATTACCTGCTTCCGATAAACGGTAATCCTGATTCCCTTCCCTGAGCTGGCTATGCGCTTCATTAATCTTACGCAAAGGAATCAGGAACAGATGTCTCAAAATAAAATAGAGGACAGGTACCAGCATCAGATAGATAAAAACTAATGCACGCATTATTTTCTGATAGCCTGACAGCTTTCCCGTTACCTCCTGCACCGGGATATCTATATTCAGCAGAATCCCTTTTTCCTGTGAAGAAACTCTTATCATTTCCCGGTCAGTCTCTCCTGCAGCCTCTTCATGAAATGATATAGACTGTCCCGGGTACTCGATGCCCTTTTGAATCTGGTCTTCCATATCCTCCAGACTCATCCATGCCCCATACGAAATATTTTTCCTCTTCATGACCAGCACAAGATATTTCTTGGAATTCAGTTCATAGATATGCCATCCCTGACTGCCGTTCTTTTCCAAGTGGGATGTGATAAAATCCTCCATCGTCAAAAGGATATTGTCCCCTTTTACCGGCGGTCCCCAGGCAAGCATATCCTGTTTCCCGTTCATGTAGTAGAAGTATCCGTCCGCACCGTTGATGAGACCGCCGATATTTTTTAAATTATAGTAAAACCGCATTTTCGCACTTTCATATTTATAATCATCTTCCGGCTGCTCCCGCATCACAATACAGTCCACATCCTCCTGTAAGAAATGAACCAGGATACTCTGTGTATTTTCCATCCGGGCATTTACATCACTCATGTAGTTATCCGCCAGATTCTGCGCCGTAAGCCGGGCCTGCTCTAACATGGCATCCATAGAACCGGCATTCTGCTTAATTGCGATGATATTTAACGGAAATATTAACAGCAGGATTATTGCAATCACCTTGGCGTAAACATAATCAAATACATGCGGTATTTTGTATTTCATCCGTTCCCCTCCTGTATGCTTATTATCTCAATTATACTCCGCCTGCTTCCTATTTTAAACCAGAATTATCACAGTCATGCTCGTTACTGTGCATGCCCGAAGGGTGTGTACAGTAACGTATGCTCCCCGCTGCCCAGCACTGCCACATCTTTTCCTTCCCCGATTATTGCTGAAGTATTATGAGGCACCATTATTTTGACCTCTGTCCCCTTCTCGCTTTGATTCCATTTGACCTGCAATAACCCATATGGAGTTTCATAGGCTAACTCTACCATATTGATACCCTGCAGAAACTCGGGAGCAATTCGTATTCTCTTAAATCCTGCTTCTTCAATGGACACCCCTGCTATCTTCCGATAAACAAAATCACAGATGCATCCAAATGCATAGTGGTTGAAACTGCTTCCCTTTGTCTTCCCATTTTCAAGCAATAGATCCCCGTCCCAGTCTTCCCAGATTGTGGTCGCCCCATGTTTAACCTGATATATCCATGAGGGACTGCTTTCCTGGTAAAACACTTGGGCAGCAGTATCTTTCCAGCCATACCGGCATAGCACATCGAGAAGATATGGCGTAGATAAAAAACCTGTTTGCAAATGATACCCTGACTGCTTCACCATTTCATTTAACCTGGCTGCAAAAGCTTCTGCTTCCCTGCCTTCTGCAATTCCAAAGTGCAGTGCCAGTACATATGCGCCTTGGAACTCCTTAACAATCCGCATATCTTCGGAAACATACACCATGTAAAAAGCTGTTTTAATCCGTTCTTTCAAATCTTTATAAACCTTTGTCTGCTCATGGTATTTCAGTTCCTGGCAGATTTGTTCCATCGTACATGCTTCATGATAATAAAAAAGGGAACCGGTAATTTCTTTCGTAAACTGTGCTCCTTCTTCATCTGTATAGCCTGGAAGTTTCCAATCTCCCCAATGGAATCCTGCATTCCAAAGATACTTCTGCCAGCAGCGGTTATGATAGTCAAAATAGAAACGCTCCGGCATCATCTCAGCGGCGCATTCCTTCACATAATTCATCCACCGCTCCATTGCTTCATAGTTCTCTTCAAGAATATGGATGTCTCCATAAGCACGATATATATCCCAGGCAGCAAAAATAATAGCATCCCCCCAGCCGGCAGAAGTCCAGCCGGGATTTGCCTCGTTCTCTGAATATGCCTTTGTATATGGAACTACTATCGGAATCTGCCCTTTTTCCAACTGCTCTAACCGGCACTGTTCAAGCCAGCGGCGATAGAACTGCTCCACATCCTGATTCCATGCAGCGGATGCACTAAAAATCTGTGCATCGCCGGTAAAGCCGGCACGTTCCCGCTGCGGGCAATCGGTTGGGATGGAAATCATATTCCCCTGCTGACTCCGCTTTACATTTTCCATTAGTTGGTTAATCAATGGATTATTGCACTGAAAGGAGATGGTATTTCTCATTTTCGTTTCTAATACCACCGCCTCACATTGCTCTTTACGTATACCATTTTCCACGCCGCTTATTTTTATATAGCGAAATCCCTGAAAACTAAATCTTGGCTCAAAAACAAGATGGCTTTGATTTCCAGTCATAAGATAATTTGTCTGGTCATGATAGGGAAAACCGGAAATCAACTCCATCAAATCACCATCTTTCGCCTCATCCAGCATTTCACTATATTCTATTTTAATCTTACGATTCTCTTCATTTTCAAATATAATGCGTTCCCGTCCGGCAATGATGCGTCCAAAGTCTACGATATATTCTCCTTCGCGCAGCTTGCGGCTGGAAACCGCAGGCAGAATTTCAATTTCGGCAACTCCTTCCCCCTTTTGCGGCACAAGTATTGATTTATCATATTCTCTGACAATAGACTTAAATTGTTTTTCTGTCTCCTGATAATCCCAGTATTCGCCTATAAATAAATCTGCATAGAGTAACGGACCCGAGTAAACTTCAAAGTCTTCATCGCTGACGAAAAACTGCTTACGCCCGTCATGGTAGCAGATCTCCGCCTGCAGCAGTAAAGCAGGGCGTTCGCCATAGAGATGGTTGGTTCCGGGAATCCCCTGTGCATGCCCCACAAACCACCCATCCCCCAATATAACCTGCAAATGATTCTCACCGTACTTTAGCATCTGAGTAATATCATAGGTTTGATAGTACAGTTCTTTGTTAAAGGCAGTAAAGTCCGGTGCCATTGCATAATTTCCGACCTTCCCTCCATTGAGATATGCTTCATACAGCCCCCTTGCCGTAATATATAATCTGGCATAGTCGATACCATCCTCAACATAAAACAGCTTCCGCATATAGGGATTACGTCTAAGTCCCTGGTCATCCCCCCTATGCTGTGCATCCTGCTTCCAGAACTTACGGCAAAGCATATCAGCTTCCTTATAAAAATCTTCATCGGCCTCTATCCACTTGGCTTTCCAGGAATAATGGTTTTCTAAAGCTGTTTCAAAAACCGCACATTTACTCCAGCCGATATTATGCTCTTCACAGTTTTCATAGCTGAGAACCAGCATGAGCCGCCAATAAAATTTGGTCTTTTCCGGTAAAGCCTGCTGCAGATAATAGTATTGCCGGCTCGAATCCTCCGTGATATCGGCAATCATAGCTTCAGAACAAAAACTTCTGTCTGCTGCCACCTGTATCCGAAACTGCCTCTGCACCACACCGCAGCCTATTCCCTTTATTTTCCATCCAAAACAAGTATCTTCACAAGAAACTCCCAGTGGTTCTGTCAACCCATTAACCTTCAAATCTGCCGCATATAGTTCTTTTCTCATTATTTTTGCACACCTCCAAGTCTTATCCCTATCATATCATTTCATTTTCCAAATACCATTATATTTTTTAAACTTTTATATAGCAATTTTAAACCTTTTTCATACTGCAGAAGTGACCAGACTTTTCCACTTAATCAAGCAAAACAGTGTAAATGATTGTATACGAAAAAACCAGGAAGCCATTCTAGCTTCCTGATTATCTTATCCGTTCAGACAGGTAATTCAAGTTTTATACCTATTCTCCCGTCATTAGTTTCAATAAAATCGGCAAATCACTTTCCCTAAAAAATTTTGTCATGAAACTCTGCTCAAATTCCTTATTCGGTCTTGCACTTTCTACCGTCTGCTCTCTGGTTTCCGGAGCCATTGCACTACTAATACCAACAAAATAGTCAATCGCCTCCTTGCGGCGCGCCTCACCTTCCGGGTCCCACCAATGCTGCGGAGTACATGCATTCCCCGCCTTTGCCGTTCTTTCTGCCATCGGTATCAGCCTTTGCAGAAACTGCTCATAATCTGCTGCCCCGGTCCCTGTCCATGCACCTTCAGCCACTGCAAAAATACGCGGGAATAAAAGCTGTTCCAGCCGTTCGCCGTCTTTAATATGTTCGCACCAGATACACGCCTCCAGACCGCAAAACCCGGAATATTCACTACATTCAATCTTACTGATATGAGGAATGCATTCATAGACCTTTTTAATTGGTGTCATACTATAAGGATAATCAAAATAGAGTTCAAACATATCCGAGTAAATAAACCGCCCCCCTTTACCCGCAAAACTTTGCATCGACTCAGCGTGATTCACACTCCAGTACTGAATCTGAATATCCTTAGGTGCATTTTCTGCCAGCAATACATCATTCCATCCTATCGGCTGTTTTCCAAGTTCCTCTAATATCTTTGCTACGTTCGCTACGAAATACCCCTGTAAATCCTCTAAATTCTCAATGCCCTGCTCTTTCATCCGGTTTTGGCAGTGCGGACACTTCGCCCACTCATTCTTTGGCGCTTCATCGCCGCCGATATGGAAACGGTCCGATGGGAACAAGGTGCAGATTTCCTCCAGAAGCTGGCGGATAAATTCAAAGGTCTGCTCCTGTCCGGCACAAAGAATGGTACGGTAAATACCGCCGCTCTCTGCCAGCCCGACAGCCTTGCCAGAACAGCTATACTGAGGATATGCGGCTAATATTCCAATGGTATGTCCAGGCAAATCAATTTCCGGAATAATTTCTACCCCGCGCACTCTGGCAAAATCAACGATTTCCTTAATCTCATCCTGAGAATAATACTCCTTGCTAATTTCATGCAGCAGAGGGAATTTCTTACTCTCAATACGCCACCCCTGGTCATCGGACAAATGCCAGTGCAGTACATTCATTTTAGCCAGAGAAATCTGCTCAATCACTTTTTTGACCGTGCCGGGAGAGAAATAATTTCTTGTGCAGTCTAAAGACAGCCCCCTGTGCGGATACTTCGGAGTATCCACAATCATGCAGCAGGGCAGGGTATCGCCTTCTAACAAATTCACGACTGTCGTTAAAGCCCAGATTACTCCGGACTCACAAGCCGCTTCTATTGTTATATTCTCTTCATTAATTTTCAAACAATAACCTTCTTTATCCAACTTACGGTTTCTTACCAGTTTAAGCCAGACTGCACTCTCATCAATGGTTACTTCTGTCCGCTTAAGAAACGCTTTAAGGCACCAGCCTTCAAAGTCCTCCATCGCAACGCCAATTGCCGGCGGTATCCGGCAGGTACCTGAATATTCTTCTGTTTTACCGCTTGGGCAGGGTATAATATTTATCATTTACCTTCTCCTTATCGATTTAATTTGAAATCGCCCAGAAATTTTAAACTGTTTTTTGGAACCCTTTTTTGTGTCTTGCGATCAACTTCAATTAATCCAAAGGTTTTCTTGTACCCCATCTGCCATTCAAAATTATCCAACAATGACCAGTACATATACCCACATACCGGAATCCCCTCAGCAATGCAGTCCATTACTCCAGTCAGCGCTTCCTTTATAAAAGTTTCTCGCCTCTTATCATCATCTACTGCTACCCCATTCTCTGTTATAATAATTGGGATATCCAGTTCTTTATTCACTCTGCGAATCAGATTTGCGAGTGCCTGGGGATAAAATTCATATCCCATCTGAGTTTTCTCCATCCCTTCCGGCACTGGCAGCGCACCCTCTGGTCCGACCAGCTTTCTCGTATAATTTTGCAGCCCGAAGAAATCATCGTTCTTTATGTAAGGCAAATAGTGCCGGAACTCCTCTTCCCATTCTTTTGCTGCATTTACTTCGCCGCCTGGCTGTACCTGAAGATCGTGGAGGGAAAGAGTGACTCCTATTTTCAGATGCGGATACAATCGCTTCATCGCATTCCTTGCAGTTTCATGTGCCCGCATGATCAGCCTGTCTCCTGCTTCTGTCCGCATTGATAAGAAGGTATGAACTTTGGTTGGGTCGATACCACCGAAAACCTGTGACATATCTGCCATCTTTTCTTGCATATCATCTGGCATCTCCAGCTTCACCCCAACCTGAATGTCGCTGTTTGCGTTTTTGGCATCCTGCTGCACTTGCTTCATATAACTGCGCATGATTGCCGCCAACTCAAGACCCATATTAGCCTCATTAATCGTACATATGTATGTGAGCATATCTCCTATTTCCTGGATCACACAGGTACAGTATTTTGCAAATGCCTCAATCGTCTTCTCGTTCTCCCAACCGCCCTCTTCAATCAGCCACTTGGGAGAGGAGAAATGATGCATCGTCACAATCGGCTCCACTCCCTTGCTTTTGCAATAAGTAATCACATCCTTATAATGTTCTACTTCTTTTAAATCATACACGCCCTGTTTTGGTTCAATCCTTGCCCATTCAATCGAAAACCGGTAAGCATTCAGTCCGGCTTCTGCCAGTAAATCAATATCCTCCCGATATCGGTTATAATGGTCCACCGCATCTAATGATGGCTCATTGAAGCTAGAATACTTCATTTGTTCCATTGCCCAAAAATCACTGTGAATATTATTTCCTTCTACCTGATGTGCTGCAGTTGCCGCACCAAGCAGAAACTCTGGGAACAACTGTTTCATATGTATCGCCTCCTGTTCCATAGTCAATGCTTTTATATCCTCCATTACATACCCACCAGGGGTTATTCTAACCGTGACAATTCCTCAAAAAGACCATCTAACAGCATTTTCAGCTCATTTGCATCCGGAATAGAACGAATCAGCTGACGTGAAAGCAACGGACCAATCTTTTCTCCGCTCATGAGTTTGATATGCTCTCCCAGACTGATGGCAAATCCGGGGATATACTTATCCATAATTGCCGTTGCATGTGGATTCTCCAGAATCTCTCCTAATGTTGTATTTTCATCTATGACATAAGGGTTATTGCCCAATACATGCAGATTAGACTGGCTGAATATGCTTTCACTGTTTACACCAATCTTAACCACATACTCACCTAACGGAAGGATAAGTCCTTTTTCCGGGTCACAGATTTCCAAATCCTCCCTCTTTACTGTTAATGTGACAGTCTGTTCTTCTCCCGGCTCCAGATATACCTTCACAAATGACTTCAGTTCTTTCTCCGGCATGGGAATCCGTGCCTTTGGAAGTCCCATATAGAGCTGAATCACCTCACAGCCATAATGGTCTCCAACATTCTTTACGCGGACAGAAACATGCAGTGTATCCTGCTCCCGGATATCCCACTGCTTGGCCATACCCTGAATTTCCATTTTAAAGCTGGTATAGCTAAGTCCATAACCGAATGGATATTGTACCGGCAGCTCTTTATAATCGTACCAGCGATAGCCAACAAAAATGCCTTCACCATAATAAACGTCTTCATATTCACCGATTGGATATGGAGCCGCAGGTGAATCCGAAAGCTTGTTTGGGAATGTAACCGGCAATCTTCCGCATGGCATCGCCTCGCCAAACAGAACATCTGCTGCTGCTTTTCCGCCCATACACCCCGGCACAAACAGAACGAGCACAGCATCTGCGTATTGTATCCACTCGCGCATATCTACCGGTCCGGCGATATTCAAAATTACTGCTGTTTTCTTCCCCTCGGCCTTTGCTTGTTTTAAAACTGCTGTCACTTTTTTTGCATCTTCCTGGTCTAAATTCATGTCCGGACGGTCGGCATTCTCCCCGCCTTCGGCACCAGCTGTATAAATGACAACATCTGCATCCTGCATATCCTCGAATGCTGCCTGCACACCTAACTTTCTGCTTTCATCATATACATTGCTGTGTAATGATGTCGTAACAAATGTTGAACCGCTTCCGCACTCCATTGTTTCCCTCGCACGTTTACCATAAAAGGCCGCTTTCACAGACTTCTCCAGTGGCAGTACACCCTCATTCTTCAGTAATACCATACCGTCTACGACCGTATCATATGCACATTTCAAGAGGGCTTCCTGATGATACGTCTCCGGATTCTCTTCTCTGGTTTTCTTCTGCCACAGCAGCAGCCTGAGAAGGCGTTCTACGGCATTATCCACTCTGCTCTCTGGAAGTATTCCTGCTTTAACTGCCTCTGCAATGTCCGTACCATCACAGGGTGATGGTCCATGAAGCACCATATCCATGCCGGCCGCCACCGCTTTGTCATTACAGCCTGTAACCGCCCCCCAATCACTGACAACCAGCCCATCAAACCCCCACTCTTCCTTTAGCCAATCTGTAAGAAGCATTTTATTATAAGAAGAAAAAGTTCCATTGACTGCATTATAGGCGCTCATTACAGATTTAATCCCGCCTTCTTTTACTGCCTTTTCAAAACCTTTGGCATATAATTCCCGCAGTGTGCGGCTGGAAACATGGGTATCCTTTGTCTGGCGGCGTGTTTCCTGGTTATTGGCAATAAAATGCTTTGCACAGGCAGCTGTACCGGTACTTTGCATCCCCCGAACGAAAGCTGCACCCGTTCTCCCAACCAGAATCGGGTCTTCGCCATACATTTCATAGTTTCTTCCCCCGAGGGGGTCTCTCACAATATCAACATTGGGACCTAAGCACACATCCACACGCGAAGCCCGCAATTCCTTTCCTACAGCCTTACCAATCTGATATGCCATTCCCTCGTTAAAACATGCTCCGATATTGACACCGGAAGGAAATGCAACGAATCTGCCTTCTGGATTTCTACGGCTCTTTAAAAACTTCATAAAGCCCATTTTCATTGGATTTCCATCAGCAACCTTTAATGCTTCTGTCTCATCAAGTGAAATCAGTTCCTGCAGTTCCAGCCAGGGGTTGCCCATACCGGATGCCTGCCCAGCAGACTGCTTGGGCATCTGGCGCATCTTCTCCATCAGCTCCTGTAAAAAATCCAGCATAATATGAGTCCCATTCACCCCTGTCGCCCCATCTGCCAATACAATTGGCTCTATTCCCAGTTCTTCCATTGAATAGGTAATGCATGGGGACGGAGTAATTATAAAGTTCACTTTATCTTCTAAAGTCATTTCACGGATAATATCTGGAATCATTGCCTCATCTGTTATTTTTTCACTCATACTTAATCTCCTCCTTCCATATAAATTACACCTGTCTATCTTTCACATGACCAGGTATACGCACCTGCTGCCACACTTCGTGTCGAACCATCTGGCAATTCCACAACTGCCACACAGTTACATGGAACCTCTATTTCATAAGTAAACGTACTCCCTGTCAATTTCCATTCTGCTTTTGCCATTCCATAGGCACTGTCCCAATGTGCCTTTGCAAAATTGAGACTTCCCCCGGGAATTGGTCTGAATAAAAACTTTCTTTCACCCACAATCCGGATTCCCGCTGTATGCGAAAATAAAAAGCTGCATACCGCTCCCGGCGAATAGTGATTAAATGACAGTTCCAAAGGTTTTCCTTGTTCATCATAACCATTATACTTTTCCCACACAGTAGTCGCACCCTGCTTTACCATTGCCAGCCATCCCGGCTCTTCTTCATTCTCCAGCATCCGGTATGCTGTCTCTGCATATCCATAATCAGCCAATACCGGAAGAATAAATGGCGTGGAAAGGAATCCGGTTCCGATTTTATAGTCTCTCTCTGCCGCTGTGCCTGAGAGCCTGGCAGCTACATTGCAGGCAGCCTTCTCATCTAAGAGTCCAAGCGCCAGAGGACGCACCAGCTTACATTGCCTGTTCGTTTCTATATCGTCTTCTTTCACAAAGTGATACTGATATGCTTCACGGGCTCCGGCTGCATACTCATGACAAACACCGGCTTCTTCCTGTTTTCCGGCAGCTTCCAGCATTTCTGCTAAAAGAGTCATGGAATAGTGCATATATGCTGCATTTTCTTCCTGTTTAGGTCTGGTCATTTCCATGATAATATCGGTGTCTAAAACCCCATCCGGCTCACACCATTCTCCCCAGTGTACCCCGGACTCGACAAGGTACTTACTGTAAGGAGAGTCTCCCATCAGGAACGGTCCCTGCATTTGCTTCATGGGATTTTCATCCGGCAGCTGATAGATACTTTTATCCGATGCTGCGCGGATAATATACTCCTTCCATCCATGCATCAGTTCATAATTATCGGTAATAAAGGAATCATCCCCATATAACTTCCACAAGGTATATGGTATAATTACTGCCGCATCTGCCCAGCCAACCGATCCGTTCATCACATCCTGCGGTCCCGGTCTCTGAACCTTTGGACACACATTATCCACCCGCCCGTCTTCCCGCTGGCAATCCCGCACGTCTTTCAGCCATTTTCTAAAAAATGCCGCCGGTTCCGATAAATAAGCTGCAGTCCTTAAGAAAACCTGGGCATCTCCGGTCCATCCACCCTTTTCCCGCTGCGGGCAATCCGTAGGGATATCTATAAAATTCCCCTTTTCACTCCAGACAGTATTTAATAAAAAACGGTTTATTGATTCATTGGAGCAGCTAAAGCTGCTCCGGTACGAGATATCCGAATATATCGCGAACGCCGTAAAATCCCCTTCCTTCACTTCATCCATACCTTCTACTAAAGCATAGCGAAACCCGGAATAAAAAAACTTCGGATAGAAAGGCACCTGCCTGCCGTTGCATATGATTTCAATTTTCTGTTCAATGCTTTTTCCGCGTCCCGGCAGCGTGGCAAAGTTAGATTGGGTAAATTCCCCCCTATCCAGTGTTTCGCCAAGGTGAAGAACAATTTTCTGATTCTTTTTTCCACAGATATTACAAACTACATACCCTGCTATGTTCTGTCCGAAATCTAACACGGCTTTTCCGGAAGGTGTCTTTTGGATGACTGGTTTGAAATGCTCCTGTTCCCTTATCGGCGGTGCTTCCGATGCAGTCGGCACAACAGGATAATCTGTTTCCACCGACTGTGTGTTAAAGCATAGTTCTTTTGTCATATCCAGATGAATACCATCCTTCATATCGTTATATCCGACTGGTCCTTCATTCGTCCACCTAAAGGAGGAATCGGTACCAATCACCTGGTGTTCCCCGTCCGTGTACCTAATATTTATCTGTGCTTTTACCTTCGTCTGCGTCCCAAAAAAATATTCATCACCATCACAGCCCAGTTTCCCCTTAAACCAACCGTCACCAACAACCAACAGCAATTCATTCTCTTTGGACAATAGCTTTGTAACATCATAAGTTTGATAGTGAAGACGCTTGTCATACTGCGTACATCCCGGTGCTAAAATACTATCCCCTGCTTTTTTGCCATTCACATATGCTTCATATACACCACACGCCGTGATATACAATCTTGCACTCTTTACTTCTTTTGATAATGTAAAATGCTTCTGGTAATAATCTGCCGGTAAACGTTCTTCTTTATCTGTTCCCACACCAGTAATCCATTTCGCTTTCCAGTCTGTTTCTGACAACAAGCCGAGTTCAAAAAATTGATTTTCACTCCATTCACCATAATTCCCCTGCTCATCATATAACCGTACACTCCAGGTAATCCGGTCGAAACTCTTTACGTTCCCTGCATAGCGGGCATACATAGAAGCCGTATCGACTTTTCCGCTCTCCCAGTCCTTCACACCGTTTTTCCAGGTCCGTATCTCATACCCACTTTGCAGCTTTCCCCCGGCGGCTTTCCAGTTAAGCCGGGGCTGCGTTTCAGCGATTCCAATTGGATTGGTTAAATACATACTCGTTAACTCAATTGCCCTCAATGATACTCCTCCTCGTGAATCTATATCTCGTCAGCTATTTTTCTAAATTTTCCTATTCTGCTTCTTTTGCTTCCAGCTGCGCCAACTCTTTATCCAGTTTATAAAATCTCATTGTTACAAAAACCAGCAGCCAGCCAATCGCCGGAACCAGACCATAGATTCCTCGTATCATAGTAAGTGCTGTGCCGCTCTGCACTGCTGCCGTCCCGCTGTATCCGGCTGCTCCGAGCAGAACTCCCAACAGTCCGGTTCCCACTCCGCCACCGACTTTAAATGTAAAATTATTTACGGCTCCCAGTGTGGCATCCATTCGCGAATAGCCTTTATATGTATTATAAGTAGCACAATCCAACAGCATAAGGCCAGTCAGGTAGGCAGGTGCCAGAGTCGCTGTACTCGTCATCAGATATGCCACAACCAAAAGCGGTATGTTCGCACCGGCAAAAAATGCCAATACTCCACCCGCTGCACCGAATAAAGCGCCTCCGGATATGATCTGTGATACGGTAAGTTTCTTCATCAATATTGGAAATATTACCATAATAAGCAATGTTGGCAGGGCAAGCATGTTAAATATCCCCAGCATTTGTAAATTTCCCACAATATATTTAAAGTAATAACTAATTACATTAATCCCGCCAATCAACTGTGAAATAAATGAAATAATGATAATCGGATATAAGTGTCTATTATTTTTTAACATAACAACGAGCTCTTTAGCCTTTATCTTCTCTTGCTGCTCTTCTACCTGAACCGTTTCTTTTACGAATATGAATCTTAAAATTCCGATAAATGCCAAAGGAATTGCATAAATAGCCACTAATTTAGACCACCCAGCTGCAGTTGTGGCGATGCTTGCCATCAATATCGGGAAGGAAACAGATACAATAACGCACCCCAAAGTAATTACAATACCACCAAAAGAACTGACTTTTGCAATCTGAATTTTATTTGTGAATGCCCGAACCGTATATGCCTGGGCACTTGCATTTAAAAGTGTGGCAAAAATGGAATTCGCTGCCGTATACAATAGAAATACCCAAAGTCCCTTCACGAAAGTACTTGCTTCGGCAGGACAGCTAAACAGCAGCCAGGTACAAAGCCATACACCAAATATTGCAAACTCATATGGTCTTGCTTTTCCCCATTTCGTATTCGTATTGTCTATCAAATATCCGGCAAACAAATCTGTGACACCATCAAATACTTTACTCACTAATAGCAGTGTCCCTACAAGTCCCGGTGCAAGGTGAAGTACATCAGTACAAAACAGATTCAAATATGTAAAGATAATAACACTCGCCGCCAAAGAATAACCCCTGCTCTGCCATGCCCAAAATTTTCCTATTCCTATTTTATTTGGATTTGCAACTTTTTCTTTACTCATTATTTCTCTCCTTTTTCTCATCATATATGATCTCATGATTCCCTATTCTGCATTTAACATCTTAATCAACCCGTCAAGCTGTTCTTCCGACATGGCTCCGAAGTTTACCAAAGCACCCAATGGCATATCTGCCATCATCGCTTTTGTCATCTCCTCGCTTCCCTCACCTAAGGCGGCGTTATTGCTCTCTCCTCCTTTCGCTGTTAATCGTGCTATCATAGCCTGCCCTTTCGGATGATGCATCAATTGCCCGACCGTTGATTCTCTCGAAAACTTTACTGCCATTTTTGTTGTTGATTCCACTGTAATTTCTTCTGCTGCCCGGATGTCTCTGGAAGAGGAACCGATTTCAATGAGAAAGTTTCCGCTTTCTACATACCAGTCATGCAAAGATACGCTATAATAAGCAAATGCTCCTTTATCTAATATAAACTCTGCGGTTTTTACTTCACCCGGTTCTAAAAACAGCTTCTCAAATCCCTTTAATTCACGTATCGGTCTTCTGACTGTACTTTCCACATCATTTATATAGAGCTGGACCACTTCTTTACCGGCACATCCTCCGGTATTTTTCACATCTATCGTTACTCTTAAACTTTCCAGATCGGTTATCTGCATCTTATCAAGCTGTAAATTGCTGTATTCAAAGGCCGTATAACTTAAACCATGACCAAAAGGGAACAGCACTTCCATATTTTTCTTATCATAATAGCGGTATCCGACATAAATGCCTTCATTATAAAGGACCACTCCCTCTTCTCCCGGAAAGTTCAAGAACGATGGATTATCGGAAAGCTGCAGCGGAAATGTTTCTGCCAGTTTACCACTTGGATTCACGTCCCCATATAAAAGGGAAATTGTTGCATCACCAACACCATCCCCCGCCAGATACATTTCCAGTACGGCTGATACCTGTCCAATCCAGGGCATCACAACCGGCGCACCATTATAAAGAACCACGATCACATTTGCCTGTACCTTACATAACTCAGATATTATATAATTTTGATTAGCCGGCAGGTTCAAGTGGGTCCTATCCTTCCCCTCTGTCTCGTATGTATTTGGAAGTCCTGCAAAAACAACTGCATAATCAGCTCCTCTGGCTTGTTCTATTGCTTCTGATACCAGTTTTCCATCGATTTCTTCCGAATCAATCTGAAAACCTTTTGCATAGGATACCTCCGACATCTTCCGTACCGTATCAAGAGGTGTGCTTACATAAGATGAGTTTATATAGGAACTTCCATTCCCCTGGTATCTCGGGCGTTCCGCAAATTCACCCACAAAAGCAACTCTGGAGCCTTTCTTAACCGGCAGTACCTGATGTTCATTCTTCAGCAGAACAGCGGATTCTTCTGCCGCTGATACTGCTTCCAGATAATCCTTCCGGGGATCAAATACCGCCTTTTCCCGTCTTTGTTCCTCATAATTCATGACTAATTCCAGAATTGCAGATACTGACCGTTCTAATTCTTCTTCTGATAGTTTACCATTCTTAACCGCATTTATTATCTTCTGCTCATTGTTTACTGCCCCTGGTCCGCCGGGCATCTCCAAATCTAACCCTGCAGCAATTCCTTTTACCCGGTCTTTTACCGCTCCCCAATCGGTTACCACCAAACCGTCAAATCCCCATCTTTCCCGGAGGATATCGGTTAAAAGTTCTTTATTTTCAGCAAGATATGTTCCATTTACCTTATTATAGGAACACATCACCCCGGCAGGTTTTGCTTCTTTTACTGCTTTCTCAAAGCTGGTCAGATAAATTTCATGCAGGGTTCTTTCGTCCAGCACGGAGTCACTGCTCATTCGGAGCGTTTCCTGATTGTTAGCGGCAAAATGCTTCATACAGGCACCAACATCTTTACTCTGAATCCCTTTTATGTAAGCAGATGCCATTTCTGCCGAAAGGTAAGGGTCCTCTGAATAGTACTCGAAATTCCGTCCGCACAATGGTGACCTTTTTATATTTACTCCCGGTCCCAGCAGCATTGCTACATTTTCCGCCTGACATTCCTCACCCAGAACTTCACCCAGCCGCCTTGCCATCCCCCGGTTAAAAGAGGATGCAATTGCTGAAGAAGTAGGAAAACACACCGCTTTTATGCTTTCATTGATGCCCAGATGGTCACCCTCCCCCTCTTGTTTCCGCAAGCCGTTCGGTCCGTCACACATCATCACCCGGGGGATTCCTAATCTTTCAATCTCCTGAGTATGCCAGAAATCACTTCCCGAACATAATGACGCTTTTTCTTCTAATGTTAATTCTTTTACTATCTGCTTAATCTCCATTCTCCTGCCTCTCTTCCTCCCGTTATTATTATCAAGAACGACAATGCTGCATATTCTGATAGATTGCGTTTTTTCTATTATAATAATTCTTGTGTTTTACTGTTATCAAAAAAAATCTGTTTATATCAAAAAATAGACCTGTTTTTCCATTCTGTCTATTTTTTGATTAATTTCGCCTTTTTATGATACAACAAAATACATTCCTGTATAAAGAGGAGAACACTATGAGTTGGTTACCTTTTTTGAAGTGAAAAAATCTGCAGTTAACTTATACATGAACAATCAGAAAGAGGAGTATTATTGACTCACTGTGTCAAACCCAAATTATAATATCACTGTAGATTGCAATAAAAACTGTAGTAAACAAAAAGAAACTATAACACAATTGGGATTGTGCTACAGTTTCTAAATTGAGCAAATTAAATTCCTGTCATGATACATCTACTCATTATTCATTATTTTTGAATGCAGTGCATAAAATCAGTTAATAATATATCTTCATTTTGTTCACAAATAAGCCTTGTCCACAATACTATTCTGTGTTAATTAGTATCATACGTTACTACCAATTTCTATATATTGTATTGGCAATCACTATAAAGTACTATATTTTCTCAAATAGCATTATACGGAAACATATGTACGTTGACGTCGGGGAAGCACATGGCAAACCGCACGTCCACCTTGCTTATGTCTTTATTTACCGAATTGACTTCATTGCCGATGTAGTGTGCCGGCTTCTCGATTTTTAATAATATTTCATCACTTAAAGCTAGTTTTCTCATATTTTCCCTTTGAGGACTGGAATACTTCCGGTCCCTCCTGGCCGTTGGCAGAGCATTGTACCTGCTCACTGTCATTTCCTATTCGTCTGCTATCAAAATCTGATACACACGCTGTTAATGATAAAACCGGTATTTCACTCTTAAATTCTAATTTTCATTTATCAGATAGTGGCAATGTTAATTTCCCAGATAATAAAAAATACAACAAAAATAAACCAACTATAATTAAAATACCGCCAACTGCTCTAATACAAATTTGATAACCATTGTTGTTTTTTACAATTTTATTTGCAAAAACTAATAAAAGCGTACCAATCACTATAATAAAAATAAATAACAAAGGGTACATGAGTTCCTCCTTTCCGTAATATCATCAACTTTTTTTGCATTTCGTATTATTCTATGTGGGTACTCCACATAATCTATTTCAAAATTTCTTAAATAAGGATTTATGTAATACCATATGTGTTTCGTACAATTAACACCATAAAGCATCATCAACCGCATAATTCACTTCCACCCATAAATTTGCTTATGCCGAGTGCATTTTGACATTATCAGGCACTTCGTCTAAATAAACAGAAACACCAAATTTATTTTTTTCTAAATTTACTCACAATTTTTTGTACACTCTTTGTAATCCAAGGTTCGATAATTCCTGATATGAAGTCTCCAATAAAATCTAACATATATCCTTCCTCCGTCAAATGCCCATTTGTTTGTACACCTTTTCCGCCAAGGGTGCCCTTAACCAATAAGGCATACTCAACATTATAGCCACCACCATATGGAATCTTCCCGCCCTTTTTCAACAAAACCACAGCATTTACACAAAAACGTTCATTTTATAGCCGCAAGGTCTGCTCTTTCATAACGATTATGCCCTGGTAACTGCTTTTTGTATTTCCAGCATTGAATTGCCTGTTCCAACGATTTTCCTTGATTATCTGCAAAGAAATCACGGATATATGTATTGTACTCAAACTGTTTGTCAATTTTCGTTTTACCCTTTTTCTTATTTTCAAGAATCTGATCATAAGCTGCAATTGCTTCTTTGTATGTTTTCCCGCTATTGTTCTTTAGCCAATTCTGAAAAGCCACATTGAAAGAAAAGCCTCTTCCTATATGCTTCTTAAAAAAGGCTCTGTGCTTCTCTGAACAGATAATATCCGGTTCAATTTCTGTACTTTCCTCAATATCCGAAATTACAGTTACTTTTTTCTTTGTTTTTGGAACAGACAATATTTTACCCGTGTCAAGAAAATGGGCGATCCTGTCTGTAATCTCTATCTTTCCTCCTGAAACAGGCAGCGCATTCTTCCTGCAAAAGTCTATCAATTCCTCTTTTAAATAATAATGATCACGAAATGTTTTACTGTCTAAATTTCTATTCAATATCGGTCTTTCCGTCATGCTATCCCCCAAACAATCTTTTTAAATTTGTCGAAATACACTAAATAAGTTTCTTTTGATATTTACCCATCAGCACCGCCTTTTACAGAATAACTGGCGCATGTCTCTACGCCTGAATCATTCGTAACCGGTTCATGCAGCAGCTTTACCACTTCTCATAATGAATCTTCCCTACCTTCCAACAGGGACACATAGCTTTTATTTCATCCGGCCAACAACAGCCACTATA
The DNA here is from genome assembly GCA_002270465.1 of Blautia hominis. Taxonomy (GTDB): domain Bacteria; phylum Bacillota; class Clostridia; order Lachnospirales; family Lachnospiraceae; genus Blautia; species Blautia hominis. Next base: position 740,283 of record NQOF01000002.1, on the reverse strand, counting down.
TCAGATATATCTGTACAGTTCCCATGCCGCCTTACAGATTTCCAATTCCCCTTTACATAATGAAAGAATAAAATCCCAAAATGAGCTTAGTTTTTTCTTCATAATACTCCTTGATACACTATATCATCCCATTCAAATACTCCTCTGCAGAATATTAATTGGAAAGTTTCAATCATACCTGAAACAATAACGCCGGCAAGCAGCCCCTTCCACCAGCTTAGCCTGCGGTTAAATGTTACCGAAAGCAATGCTGTGCACCGACTTGGTTTAACTGGAAGTTGTGCAAGGAATTTTTGAAAATGCACAGAAAACTAACAGCAAAGCTAGACTTTGCTGTCCCCAATCAAACACACCATTGATTATGGCATTGGCAGGTAAAATGGCTACAGCCATAATTGAAAGACCCATAAACAAAAGGGGATTTATTAGCACCCATCTTTTCTTTCCCCATGTTCCTTTTATTGCAGCATAAAACATAATAATTGATAAGATCATAAAACTTATTGCAGCCAAAAGCGCAACACAGATAAATGTTGCAAAAAAGCGTTCACTAATCTGTTTAGCTAATGTTATATTCTCTATTGCCAGTTGATTGTATAGCCATGCGGATATTGCAAATACGCAATGGTATAATGTTCCTACCGCAACAAATACAGCAGACGCTATAAAAAATGTTTTATCATATTTACTGGCTTTTTCTTTAAGCAAAACAAATATAGCATAAAACCCGCAAAACATTAAAAGAAGTGCAATCACACCCAATATCCCGCCTATAACAAATCTGATAGGTGCAGCGTTTGACCATTCCTCTGAAAAAGCAGGAAAAAGATGAAACATCCCTACCTTTTTCACAGGGTAAAAGCAACCCAATAATAAATCTCCGCAAAAGCAAAGTACGCTCCCTGCGATAGCAATATAGAACAGCTTTTTTATTGTCATGTTTTACTATCTCCCCATATAAATTGATGGTAATATTAAATCAATTCCAAAGCTCTTTTATACAATGGGTAAACTTCTCCATATTAGATTTTAATCCTTCCTTCTTGTAACTCCTTTCAAATAAGAAAATTCCCGTTTGTTGAGTGCGCCTTTTACCAATAAGGCCCACTAATAGCTTTCACTCTTTGTTCTATGCATTTTGAACAGTATACAGACACCATATATCCCAGCAATCAATAAAATAATATCTTCATAGGCGGTGAAAATCACTGATTTTATCCCAGTCAATCCCCAAATAGTCAATAAAGTTAGAAGAACCTTATTTTTTCTTTTATATCCTGCGTAGACAGCTATACTTAGACTGATTACAGGACAAGGCATAATGTATGTCACCATTTGCGGAAAAGAGTTACCCAAAAGCATGGAAACGGCAGGGTAAAGCAAATAAAGGAGCAACAATGTAATCTGAATTAAGTTTGGTCTTTTAATCATATCATCTTTGTTGCGCCAACTTTCGTAAAAAAACAATCCCCCACAAAGCAGATATAATGGCAAGGCAAAAAACTTTTGAATAGGTTCTGTCCCATACCATGCAAAAAATGCAATACCAATAAACAGATTTACAATTCCTAATGAAAATTTTGCCGCCCACTTTACCTTTTGCATATAAGATAACATAATCGCTAGCAACATTAATGTGAACAGTATAATTTGAATTATCCACGTCTGCTTATTATAATTACCAATAACATTCCAAAATGCTTGTGCATCCATTTTTTATCTCCACAACTTCTCATTTATCTACCTGCTTTGCAAATTTATCAGTTATTCCTGGCAGGATTCCAAATGGCTTTTAATCGTCATCTTAAACAGCGGATTCTGCATCAGCTGTGGCATTGTATCGGTCGTTCCCGGAACTGCAGGTCTACATCTTCAATCCAGCGCCTTTCTCCTACACTGGCATAAATCCTGCATTTTGCTTTATTCTGAAAATATGCCGCTGTCCCAATATGATCCGGATGCGCATGTGTAAGAAAAATTGCTCTGATATCAAAGACACTTCTCCCTATGGAATGTAAGTAATCTTTAATGATTTCTTCGCTCCCATAAGTCCCTGAATCAATCAGATAGCAGCATTTCCTCCCCAATTCCCGGCACGATGATCGCCCTGCTGTCAACACTGTTCACCCGTTTCATCATAATTGCCTTGTATTCAGCAGAAGAAAAGCAACGTTCCAGTGCCGCCTTATCTGGAAACTCTATAACAATGCTTCTTTGCGGACATCTTCCATCGTTCAGGCTAACCACAGTATTGGTACGGACAAGATATTTCCCCCCGTACTGCTCTACAATAGGCCTAACCTGGACAATATAATCATCGTACTCTCCTCCGGAACCGTCTTCCGGTATATAAGTATCCACCATAAAATAATAAGACATCTTACCTTCCCCTCTTTCTTTTTTGCTATCGCCTGCAAAATAACAGATTATTCACTTGTTCGGTAATCTCTTACGGTTTTATTTTCCTCTACAACAACTTTCAATATCTGAAATCCAGCATTTAATAATATCGCTGTTTTCCAGCAGCTTCTCTTTATTTTTTAATGCTTTCAGCAACTTATATTGATGCTGCCAATATCCGGACAAAGCCTTTAATAAAGCATAATCGCCCGTGGACAAAACCCCTTTACCAGCCTCCATTGCTTTTATCCGGGGATAGGCTTCATCCGCTGAGCTGCCAACCGTTTTCCGGAAATCCCTTAATACCCACTGCCTTTCAAATATATTTCTTTCCTTCCAGCCAAAATATTGCTCCTCATAGGTTTTCATGACCCTTTTCAGGGTTTCAAAATCGCAGTTCTCATAAGCATGTCTTTCCTGTTCTGTCCCATTGATTACCTGTATGGAACCAATCTCCTGTCCATTATACTGCTCTGCATACAACACGGATAAAGCAAAACCAAACGCAGCATCTTCCACTCCTATGATGTGCGCCTGGTTCATCTCATAAAATTCATCCAATTAAACTCTGTGCTGTACTCACCGCGAAAGGAATCCGGTTGTTTTATTTTATCACATAAACCTTTTACTGTCTTGTAAGAAATGACACAGCAAGGAGAATTTATGCAAGCCGTGCAGCGATAAATGGTTTATAAATGGCATGGATGCCGCTGTTCTGGCCCCAACAGGTCTTAACAAACAGATTTTTTTTATCGAAGCTAATGGGGATTCCGTATCTATTCGCACAAAAGGCAAGAGTCCTATGTCCAAAATAGATACTGGCATTGTAAAATATCATTTTGAGATTGGTGCCGGAAAGGAAAATTTCAATTGGAAATGATTTGAAACATATATTTATGGGCTGTCACAAGGATTACCTATGTACAGGATCTTCTGTCTCCTACACCTCCTCCGATATAAGTAAGGCGGAGAAGCTTTTAAATACCTGCTATACCGGTATATATTTTTATGTGTCAATTTCTATATGTAACACGCTGATCTGCTCTTTCATTATAAAAATCTATGGAGTGCTCTGGTCTGGCCTCTGCCTGCACCGGCCAGTATCATAACCCACAGCAGTATGATCTTTACTCATTGGAACCCGGTTGCGATACTTTCCCATATTTTTTCTGAAAGGTCATGATAAGCAGGATCACTAAAATCTGTATGGCATAGACGATAAGCGTTTTTGTATTTGGGAAATTATTAAGAGATGCCAATGTATACATTCCACCCAAAACCGTATTTCCCCATGCATGAATTAGTATTCCCGCCCAAATGCTGTCTGTCAATCGATATATAGCCGCTAGAGTAATACCTAATGTTACAGTATACAGGCTAAAAGCCAAAAAATTCATGCTTCCTTGGGATGCATTTGGCACAAACCATAACGGCAAATGCCATAAACTCCAAATGACTCCCTCAATAAGGGCTGCCATTATGAAAGAAAATCGCTTTTCAAGCAAAGGCTGAAAAACGCCGCGCCATCCAATTTCCTCCAGTCCCCCGCCAAAGATCATCAATGGGATATAGAGAATAAACAGATACCACGGATTCCCCAAATAGCTTTCTTGTACCACACATGCCACAAATTGAATTAACGCAAATACAATAATAAAAAAAATCGTTTTTCCAACATCTGTAGTATATAAGATTTGTTTACAAAAATCTTTTACTGTAATTCCGTATCTTTTTCTCTGCACAATGAACGCAGCATAAGCTGGAGCTAACCCTGCGCCGAATCCAAGAATGGTGAAATGAAAAAATAATGCTGCTCCGCCGCTTAACAGGTTAAAATGATATACTGCTATCATAATGAACTCAGTACCCCAGGCAAGTGCAAAAGCATAAAACAGATAACCCCATAGGGTACGCGAATCTTCTTTTGTAATAGTTCTTCTTTGATTCATAATAATCATTCTCCTTTGCGACTTTAATAAACAACTGTTTCATGCAGCAAATACAACGGCAAGGAAAAGCGCAGGATCACCTTACCATACTTTTTACGTTTATCATCTGAGCCACCACCTTATGCCAATCAGTTTAAGGGCGGTGGTGACCCCCAGGTCAATAGGAGGTTTATTCTTTATTTCAGAGGAATAAATATCTCATAAAAATTGCGTTCCGTCTGCCCGGACAATTCAACAAAACGGATAAAGATATAGACTACTCCTTTGAAAACTGCATTGTTTTTTTCAGCCCATTGATAGGCAGCGAAAAACATTTTTTCCATGAGAGAATCATCGTGACTGACAGCTTCTAATACCGTATGCAAACACTTTCCATGTTCAAGATAGTATTTCCCCTCCGCTTGTTTGTTTTGAGAGGTTTGTTTTACAATACACATCTTTGACCCTTTGTACCCGGACCGGTCAAATGTGACAGCACGGACAAGACTTGATAAAATGTCGTCCTCCTGTAAATCCATGAAAGCAAGTACGCTGTCCTTGTAATCATTGAGTGCAGATACTGCGTCAAAAATTTTAAAGACTGAGTATAGCGGCAGTTCTTTCACTGAAAATATATTTGCAGACAGGGCTGCATATTCACAAAATGCCTTTGTTTCTGAAAGTCGCTTTACAATGCGCTGTTGGACTCGAATATTATTTTCAATTTCACTGATTTTTTTACTAATCTGATTATAACCGCCATGCGAGCCAGATTTCATAAGTTCCTTAATCTCCAGTGGCGCAAACCCACGCTTTTTATAAAAATCGATTGTCATTAGACGAGAGACATCATGAAAAGTAAATTCTCTGTATTGGCTATTCTTATTCCGCTCCGGTGTAATCAGCCCAATATCCTCATAGTAACGCAAGGTTTCTCTTGTCAGACCGAGATTTTTATATACGTCACTGATACAGTATACTGAAACATTATCAGAATCCATGCTGTTGACTTTGCGTAATCCCCCCTGCAGTTCAGGATTATCTCCAATCACCACTTTATTCCCGCATATACGATTGTCTCTCGGTTTTTCGGCATGAATGGGAATCAGCCAGGTTTTTCCTTTTTTCGTTGCTCCGGCTACTTTTCCCGCTTTACAATAATACGCAACCATACGGCTGGAAATATTCCATTTTAGAGCAGTTTCTTTTGCCGTTAAGTAATCCATTTCGCATCCCTCCTCTGCTTATTATATTTCGCATATCTGAAATATACAAGACATTCAAGCAGTTATTCTCTACTCGATCAATCCATTGATCTTGATGAAATTGTTCCTGTTCCCACACTGCTTATAAAAAAGTACAAAAAAAGACACCGCTAAGCGCCTTCACAAAAAACTTATAAACTGAATTTATTCACAAATATTCTGTACCCTTCCAACTGTTCCATCCTCCAGCATCACCTTGATTCCTCTTGAATGATTTGCCGAATTGGTCAAAAGTCTTTTTACAATACCATCTGTTAATTTCCCGCTTCTCTGATCCTGTTTCTGTACTATCTGTACTCTTATACCTGGTTTAATGTTGCTTCTTACTGTTCCGTCCATATATATTCCTCCTCAATTCTATATTATCAACACGATGCAGCACTGGAATTTCTCTATCTTTAATCTATACAGGAAATATTATATCACATCAGTCATCAATGTAACTTTTTTTCTAAAATTGTAACCTTTACTCTATGTTCCATAACATATCTCTCCTTATAAATTCAAAATTTTCTAATAAACTGGAGTTAAACACAACTAATTTTTATATTTCTTTAATGGTTTGGTCCGTTCTTTTACTAATGTATTGTCAGAAGTAATGACTATTTTTGTATACTTAATTTGGGTACCGGTGAATCTTATAACATACTCTTTTTCTTTTTCAAGATTATCAAGTGATATAGAAAATACGGTATTATCAGTATCTCCGATCCAGACTTCGCTCCAAAAAACCTTATCTGTTTCATTATCTGCTATTTCTAAAATACCCTCCTGCCCCTCCATCTGAAATGAAATATTTAATTTTAGAATATCAATATCATCCGATACATAAACTGATTTTTCATTGACAAATGGGTCTGAGGTTTCATAGCTATCTGTTAATTCCATCTCAATTAATGACCTTGCTGTATTTTTGCTGCAGCCTGACAGTAAAAGCATAGTACAAAGGAATAACGTCAATATCTTATTCATTATATCTTCCTCCATGAATCTGATTTTCGCCCAATTCCCTGATAAGCGGGAATTTAAGCTTAATAATAATATAAGGCTGGAATTTTGATTTTCAAGTCAGTCTGAAAGATAATTTGACTATAAGCCATTCGATATACTGGGGTTCTATCTATTTATCCTTTGTGCTGCCGATTTCAAGCAGATTCCCCTCTGGGTCAGCTACATAAAAGTTGCGGATACCAAAAGGATAAGTGATGGGTTCTCCTGTTGGAAACTTCACACCTAAGCTTGAAAGACGCTCATATTCAGAATCCACATCAGCGAAGCTCTGCAGCCAAAGAGCGATTTCAAAAGTCTGGTTGATACCTTTTGGTGGTACATACTCCTCTGCAATTGCCTTAACGAATTCTTCTCTACTATACATAAACAGAGACAATTCACCGCCTGCTGTTTCAAAGTCTGCAAAAGGTCCACCATTCCATTGAGTTTGAAAACCCAATACATCTCGGTAAAAACGAACCATTTTTTCCATATTACCCACTAACAGGCTTACACCTATATGAACATCTTTTCCAATCATGTTTTATCTCCTCTATTTGCAAATTTAAATTTATAGCTTCAGTATACCATCCAAATTAGCGGGTTACAACATAAAAGAAGGCGCCGGAGCGCCTTCCATAATCAATTATTCAGACAGATCTCGTGGCTGACTACGTTAAAAACCAGATGAGATATGATTGAAGCATCTGCTGAGCCGAGCGGCCTGCAGCTGTATGCCAAACTATCCGATGAAGAATGGAACAGATGGTTTGAACTGTTCAAACAGAAAGCAACTGCCGCTCTCGGTTATCCTGTTGGGGAACCCGAAGATGGCTTTGAATTTCCTCTGGTACGATGGAAGTTCAGTCGTGGCCTTCTTTATTATTCTTCATTTGTTGGATAGGCGCAAAAGGTGCCTACCCCTGCAGCTTTTTCCTGCTATGCGGGCACTTTTGTTCTTTCAGATTTCAATGCCGGGTTATTTTTTCTTTTTGACGATTACTGCAACTGCTCCGACAATAACTGCAATAATTGCTGCAACAACAACTTTTAATGTCATATGCTTGTTCCCCTTTCGTGTTCTGATGAATTGATTATTCCATTCAAGTGTTTATAGATTGTCAGTATATTGTTAAAGTAATATTAATCTGTATCTTTTGCTTAGTTTAACAGTTCATTTGCTTTTTGGCATATCTGGTAAATTTCATCGTACTTCTGCTCAATGAGCGGTGTTACCTGAATTGTTTTGTTCTTACGGATTGCACGGTAACTGAAATATGGGAGTATCCATCCGATAAAACCGGGGATTGCCAGGATAATACATAATGCTACCATGGGCGGCTGATGGGTAACTGCAAATACGGATCCTGCCATAAATGCGCTTCCGATAATGCCAAGGGAATAAGCTACAACAGATGCTTTGACTGATTTTGATGCTTCCAGACTGTTGATTTGCTCCACATTACTGTCAAACTGGCGCTCCATGCGTGTCAATTCTGCCTTATTGCCTATTTTTCGGTCCCGTTTAAACTTCATGCTGACAGTTCCGATTCCTGTTGCTGGGGAAGATGTGCCCTCCAGGCTCCACCCAAAATTTTCATACCCGTCTGCATAAACCGATTCCATTTCCTGTTTCACTGAGATATCCTTGTACTCATAACCAATAAAATTTTTTTCGCTCATTCTCTTTCTCCTCTTTTTCGTTGTTTGTCTTTGACAATACCAGAATAATGCTTCACTGTTTTCAAATTGCTTCAGAATTGTTTGAATTATATTAATTCTGTGTTTCTTATATAAAACCATACCCCTGTTCATTTAGCTGGTTGATCGCATCATAATGCTGCTCAATCATTGGATTCACCTTTCTGGTTTTTCTATTCCTTGCACCCTTGTAAATAAGCGCAGGCAAGACCCATCCAAGGATTCCGGGTACTGCAAAGATTACACAAGCTGGTACATTGCCTGCCAGATATGCAAAGGTGGCAAATTCCATCCAGACCGTGCCCGCCAGTCCAACCGTATATGCGATTGCCGTATAGCAGGCAGAATCTCATCCTACATAAATAAGTATCAGGGAAGCCTTCTTTTTATAGAATGCTTCCCTGATACTTCATGTATTTATATAAATTTTTCAACCAATTTCATGTTGTAAACTATGGTCAATCCGCTGACGAAAATCTTTCCGTACTTCTATGGCTTACGAGCTGATACGAAACATGTAGCATCACTACAGCAGGTCATTTCCTTTTTTACAGATTTCATAAATCTCATCATACTTGTCTTCCAGTAAAGGAGTCATTTTTTCTTTCTGCTTCTTTACCAATGATTTATAGATAAAATATGACAGAATCCAGCCTGTGAATCCGGGAATAGCAAACAGGATACATAAGCCTATTAATGATGGACTGGCAGTCACCGCGAACGTGGAGCATGCCATGCAAGCGGTTCCTGCCATCCCGATTCCCAGCGAAACCATAGTAGGAACCGAGGTTTGTGATCTCTTCAATGACTTGAGTTCATTCATGCTGGATTCAAAATGACGTTCCAGACGTGTGAGTTCCACTTTGTTTAAGATCACCCGGTCCCGTTTCAAACGAAGCGTTACATTGTGCCCTTTTTTGTTTATCTGGCGGTCCCCGTCTGCAATCCACCCAAAATTCATATATCCATCCAGATACATAGAAACCTCTGCTTCTTCTATCTCTACTTCTTTATAATCATAGCCGGTAAATTTTTTTCGATCTCCTGTGGTATCTTTCATATGTTATACCGCCTCTTCCTGAATTGGGATCCGTACCGTGAAGGTACTCCCTTTCCCCACAACACTTTCAGCAGATATAGTAAATCCTGACAGCTGCAGCACCCGTAAAACAATGGAAAGTCCCAATCCGTTTCCTTCTGTTGCATGGGAAGTATCCCCCTGGTAAAATTTATCAAAAATGTGATCCAGTGTTTTCTTACTCATGCCGCAGCCGCTGTCTTTTATCCGGACAAGGATTTCTTTTTCATCAGAAGTCTGATTCAGTGTCACTGTTCCGCCCGGCTCCGTAAATTTCACTGCATTGCTTAACAAGTTATTCCAGACAAGCGCCATGAGTTCCTCGTCTGCTGCTATCATGACCCGATCCTCAATATCCGCAATAAATTCAATTTCTTTCTTCTCCCATACATCTTCAAACTGCAGAGCACATTCGCAGAGCTGTCTGCAGACATCATAAGGCTCAGCCATCAGCGTGATGGCCTGCTTTTCCAGTTTGCTTAATTTCAGCATGTTGGTGATCAAACTAGAAAGCCGGCGGGTTGCGTAAAGAATTGTTTCCGTATATTCCTTACGCTTTTCCTCCGAAAGCTCGTCTGTGTGCAACAGTTCTGCGTGACTCTGTATAATAGAAAGCGGGGTTTTGATTTCATGGGACACATTGGAAAAAAAATCTGTCTTCAATGTCTCAATACTCCCAAGCTCTTCCACCATCTTGTTGAAATCCATGATCATAAAATCCAGATAATCCTTCTTTTCTATGGTGTGAATAGGGGGGACATAAACAGAAAAATCTCCGTGTGCTACTTTATCTGTTGCTTCTGCAAGCTGCTTCATTGGAACATCATAGGTCTTTCTCACCTTCCGTCTGGTGAATAGTGTTAATCCGATGGCAACCGCAGACCAGTATAAAACGGGAACAACAGTCTGAATCAAATCATTCCATCCCAGTGTGTCCATCAGCACCAGAAGTCCGATATGCATTCCTGACATTAATAAAAGAACCACCAGATATATGACGAAAAGGGATGGGGGAAATCTAGACTCTCTGATCGTATTTTTTATATTGCCTTTTGTCTGCTTCATGACAGCACCGCCTTATATCCAAGCCCCCGGACTGTTTTAATCTCAAATCCGTCGCAGGCAGATAATTTGTCACGGAGTTTCGTAATATATACATCCACTGCCCGCAAGCTGGTTTCGCTTTCCACACCCCAAAACTCATCCATGAGCTGTACCCTGGAAAAGGTTTTTTTGGGGTAGGACAGCAGCTTATAAATAATATTAAATTCCCTTGTAGTAAGATTGATCTCCTCTCCATCAATTTCTGCGCTCATGCCATCTGCATCCAGCTCCAGATTACCAATGACAATCTTTCTCTCCATTTCAATATTAGCGCGGCGCAAAAGGGCCCGTACCCGGAGGAGAAGTTCATCCAATTCGATTGGTTTTACCATATAATCGTCAATACCAAGCTGAAACCCCTTCTGCTTTGAGGGCAGATCATCCTTTGCCGACATAAAAAGTATGGGGATATTTTTATTTACAGCCCGGACCGTCTCTGCAAATTCAAATCCGTCAATTTCCGGCATCATAATATCAGAAATAATCATTTCATAAAGGTGGTTGTACATTTCTTCATAAGCACTGTTCGCACCCAGACAACCTTTTGCATAAAAGCCACAGTCATTCAGATATTGGCACACAATTTTATTCAGGTTTGCATCATCTTCTATCACAAGTATGTTAATCATTGCTCATTCCTCCATCTCCTATTTCTTTTTTCTGCTTTAGTGCCCAATATATTCCGTAAATCCCCATGCCCAGAACCATCAGGCACATGAACGCCCCTGTACCTGCATTCATCAGCTCCACGACTCTATCCTCCAGATTCCCCTGTCCGAAAGAAGAAAGCATAGCAGTCTGTAAGGACAAGATGGCAACACAGGCATCTGCATATCCAATGCTCTGGATAGTCATCAGAAGCGGGGACTTCATTTTACCAGCCTTTATCCTGCCTGCGATCGCAAGCGGAACTTTGATAAACGCATAGAGTGCAAAAGCATAAATGGTATATCCCGGATAATGCCTCCCCCCTTGGGAACGCAGGGTAAGGAACACCATTCCTCCAAGTGCGGCTGTCATAACAAGAAACAGAATACTGCAGTTTCTGTAAACTGCAAGCTCCAGAAGAATCAACTTCTTGTTCTGTTCTGCTTTGGATATACGCCTCTCATAATTCACCGCCCAATAACGCATGATACTTAGCAGGGTATAATAAACAGATAATGTGATATACCAGGCCGATTGACTCTTGATGCCAACCACACTGTTAAATACAGCAAATGCCAGATTCATCAGCAGCCCTGTTGTTGCAAATGTAACAGTACGATATCTATAATTCGTTGCAAGTCGCTCCGTAAAATGGTTTTTAACGATTACAGGCATGGCGATTTCCTGTACTTTGCATTTGAACAGTTTGATGTCTGACACGATGTAAAAGCAGGTAAACGTCAGACTGCAGGCAGCTATTACATAAATCAAGATTCCAATCGAAAATGGAAATACATTATTTCTGGTATTCAGCAGAGATAGTGCTGCAGTAAAAAGCAGGGTAATGTATAGGAAACCTCTGTATTTCCATTTTAATACAGGTATTTTCTTTTTTCCATCTCTCCTGATACAGCCCATATCTAGCTGCCTCCTCAAAGTATATTTTAACATAGATGACTATAATTTAACTCACTAATATATTTCAAAAAATATGCTGATAATTTTCTAAATTACCATTTGGCAGCGATTAATTTGTATTTTAGCTGATAGTGAAAATATAGAATATTTTTGTTTGCTTTATGTTAGACTTTTGTTTCAGAAATATTAAAATAATGGTGGTCTTCCCCTTCAAGCGTTCCCCTAAAGCCAGCTATATCTTATGTTCAATATCTCCATTGGTAAAACTTGTCGCTTCGACAAAAATAACGATCGGGGCATTTTTAAGGATTGCCCTCACAATGCAAATCCGCTGGCGTTCTCCGCCGGACATTTTAATGCCGGTCTTTTCATTTAAATAGAACCTGTCTTTTCATTTGCAACAAAAGATGGTATAATAAATTCAAACTGTAAATCCCAGCTTAACAGTAAGAAAAAATGAAAATTTGGTGGTGTGAAAATGATTCGATTAAGACCTTATAAAGAGACAGATGCTCATACAATCCTCTCCTGGTGCAAAAATGAAGTTGATTTTTACAAATGGACGGCAGGGGTTTTGGGTAACTATCCTATTACGGAAAAGGAATTTAATACAGTTAAATCATTGATTGCATTTACAGCATTTGATGAATCCGGTATTGTAGGCTTTTTCACTTTAAGAAATCCCGGTGATTCTTTAGATGAACTGCGTTTTGGATTTGTGATCCTAGACCCAGGGAAACGTGGCAAAGGTTACGGAAAAGCAATGATACAGCAAGGATTGAAGTTTGTATTTCAAATATATGGAGCCAGAAAAGCATCGCTGGGAGTATTCGAGAACAATCTTTCAGCCTATCATTGCTATAAAGCAGCAGGCTTTCAAGATAAAATCTCCGATCATGCAGAAACGTACCACGTGATGGATGAAGACTGGAAGTGCTTAGAGTTAACAATGGAAACCTCTTGGAACTAAGATGATTTATAGAACAGGAGTTTTTTAATGGAAGTATTATACCGAACGTTAGAATTGGATGAATGTGACAGAATAAGAGAAGTTGATGCTTCCCAATATATTGGACGGGCTTGGCGTAATGTTGATGGTTACAGACAGCTTGTTGAAATAAACTATCAAGATACAGATTTTCCAAATGGTTTTGAAGATCATCTTTCAAACTTAAAGAATACCATTCGTTCCGGTGGAATTGTGTTGGGGGCATTTTTCAAAGAACGTCTTCATAGCTTTTTATTTTGCGATCGGTTGTGAAGAAACAAAAGTAATAGATCAAGATCTATATCAAACGGATACTCGTGACTATCAGCTAGAATTTGATTTTATGAAACTATAGATTACGGAGTATGGATTATATTTGCAGAGCCTTTCCGGACAATAGGAGGCTCTGCTGATCCTGATTCGGCAAAACAAAAATACCCACCGGAAATCTCTATACTGCGAAAGCATTGATTCCGGTGGGTATTTTTTTATTTGGGATTAAGATAATTTAAAATGGGCATTGATCCATAACCCTTACAGCATTAAAGTCCGGCCTGTTTCAGGAGATCCGGTACTTTGGATTCCCATCCCAATGCCATAATATGTATACCCTGGCAATATGGCTTACATTCTTTGATAATGCGCGCAGCAATCTCAACACCTGTAATACCTGCTTTTGTTTTTTCTTTATCCGCCTTCAATTCGTCGATCATGGATTCCGGAACATGGATTCCGGCAACATTTGCATTCATGAATCTTGCCATTCCTACGGATTTCGGAATTATAATACCGAGCTGAACCGGTTTTCCGAACTGTTTGGCTTTTTCCATAAATGATATGAATTTTTCAGGCTCAAAAACTGCCTGTGTCTGGAAATAATCAGCACCGGCCATAACCTTCCGTTCCATTTTTGCAAGCTGTGCATCTACAGAATCACTACATGGTGATACTACTGCACCTTTTGCAAATTTTGGAGGTTCGCCTACCAGTTCGTTTCCGCCAAGGTCGCAGCCTGATTCCAGCTGCTTCACTGTATGGATCAAGGAAACGGAATCCAGGTCGAAAACAGGTTTTGCCTGAGGATGATCTCCCATTTTTGTATGGTCACCGGTTAAAAGCAGCAGGTTTTCAATTCCTAACATCGCTGCGCTCAAAAGGTCAGACTGCAGTGCAATACGGTTTCTGTCACGGCAGGTTAACTGATAAATCGGTGTCAGCCCTTCATCTTTCAGAACTTTACATGTGGCCAGAGAGCCAAGACGCATAACGGAAGACTGGTTATCTGTTACGTTAACTGCTGTAACGCCGCTCAGATAAGTCTTTGCCTCTTCTACAAGATGGTCAATATTGGTTCCTTTCGGCGGTCCTACTTCTGCAGAAACTACAAATTCACCACGTTGAAATAATTCGCTAATATTCATTCACCCTACTCCTAATCATTATGTATTTGTAACTATTCAGTCCCTTCCTAGTTACATGAATGTTAACAGTTCTCTGTTTGTTTAGACACTTCATCATCAGTTGCGTAATTGCGTATCTTAACCGGGCATTTCAGTTCATCCAGACGTCCAAGCTGTGCCAGCCGTCTGTAAATACGCTCCCAGCCACATTCCATTTCACTGTCCACTTCGCATTTTCCGTTTTTCGTGCCACCGCAAGGGCCGTTGACCAAACTCTTGGAGCATGCAGTGATAGGACAGATTCCTCCGGTGATGTTAAGGTAGCATTCACCGCACTGATCACAATCATATTCTAAGGGTGTCACACCCTGGAATCCCGGTAATGGGTATGTATCACATGCTGCACATACTTTTTTATCCTCCAGGTACTCGGCAATTGTCTGTACACCGACGCCGCAGGAGAATACCAGTACCACATCTGCCGCATCAATAGCACTTTTGTGTTTCTGAAGGCGCAGCTTCATATTTTCCGGATTACAAATATAATCCGTTGTAATGATTCCGGTCACATTTCCAACCTCAGCCAGTTCCTTCTGGAATCCTTCGGCTTCTTTTTCAGGGAAATGAACTTCTTTGCATCCCTGGCAGTTAATGACAAAGACTTTCTTTCCGTCCACCAGTGATACGATAGTTTCCTTTGATTTTAATTGGGTAATTAACATATCACTTCATCCCCCTTATGGCATTTTTTCCGGCTTTGATCTTGCTGACAATCGGAATCTTGGAAGAACATATGTAGTCACAGCATCTGCACTCAACACAATCCATGACGTTCCTGTCACGCATCCCTACCCAGTCCTGCTCATCTGCAAGCTTGGCAAAATACAGCGGAGAAAGCTCCATAGGACATACATCCATACAGCGTCCGCATTTGATACATGCCACTTCCTGTGTCTGATCCGTATCTATGGCAATGATTCCATTGGAACCTTTCATCATCGGCACATTCAAATCCGGAAGGGCAAATCCCATCATAGGTCCACCCATCTTGATCAAAACATCATCATCTGTCACGCCGCCGCAGTAGTCGATCAGCTCTTTTACATTGGTACCGATCTTCACGATATAATTGCCCGGATTTTTGATTTTTTCACCGGTTACGGACGCAACACGTTCAATCAGCGGCATACCCTTCTGAATTGCATCAGAAACAGCCTTTACGGTACTGATATTGCTCACTACAACACCTACATCTGCAGGCAGACCGCCTCGCGGAACCTGTCTTCCCATAACGCGCTTGATCAGCATTTTTTCAGCGCCCTGCGGATACTTTGTCTTAGCCACTACCACCTGAATGTTGTCGCAGTCAGCAGTTTTTTCTTCCATAAGCGCAACAGCATCCGGCTTATTATCCTCAATGACAATAATACCCTTCTGGGCATCTACCGTTTTCATCATTGCTTTCAGACCATAAAGAATATCATCTGTAAACTCCAGAAGCACTCTGTGGTCTGCTGTCAAAAACGGTTCACATTCACAGCCGTTCAGCAGGATAGCTTCAATTGGCTTATTGGGTTTTAATTTGACAGATGTGGGGAAACCTGCTCCTCCCATACCTACAATTCCAGCCTCGCGGACAATCTCAATAATCTCATCCGGGGTGAGGCTTTCAAAATCTTTATTTGGTTTTACTGATTCGTGCAGAGTATTTTTTCCATCTGATTCAATGACTACAGCCATCACCTCGCTGCCTCTTGTGGCATGCAGACGCGGTTCAACTGCAACAACAGTTCCGCTGACACTGGAGTGAACAGGAGCGCTGATAAAACCTGCCGCTTCCCCAATCTTCTGTCCCACTTTCACTGCATCCCCCACTTCTACAATGGGATTTGCCGGAGCTCCTAAATGCTGTGACATGGAAATGACAACAGTCTTCGGCTCCGGGAACCTTTTAAGCGTAATATGTTCACTGAATTCTTTACGCTCTGACGGATGAACACCGCCATAGTAGCCTGCGAATCTTTCCTCACGAATGGATTTCACATAGTCATTAATAACTTTAAAATTGGTTTTTGAATAATCGCGAACCTGAACCGGCTGATTCAAAAATTCTTCAAGACGTCCCTGCTTTTCCAGCTTCTTATTGATCTTTTCCCAGGCACAGTCTTTGTCGGGATCCACTTCGCATTTTCCATTCTTTGCGCCGCCGCACTGTCCGTTTACCAGACTCTTTGAGCAGTCAACGATTGGACAGACTCCCCCGGTGACATTCAGGTAACACTGGGCACATGCATCACAGCGCTTTTGGGTCAATGCCATGCCGTGATGTCCTGTATAGTTCAATGAATTGCTGGCCGCATATACAGGTACCTCTGCCATATCTGCAACTGTCTGAATACCCAGACCGCAGGATATTACAAAAACATGCTCCGTGCCTTCAGGAATCATATCCTGTAATTTGTTCCCAGTCTGGGTTTTGTTGCACAAAAAATCAACCTTTGCACTGCCAGTGACTGTTTTTCCATGTTCGGCAGCGATTTTTTCAAATTCACCGCAATCCGGTTCGTCAATGGTCTCAAATTCCTTGAAGCACTTGTTGCAGGCAATGACGAACAGCTTATCCTTGTCGGCCAGTAATGAAGCCAGTTCTTCATTCCCCTTCAGCTTATACTTGGTATAATTCTCCAATTGTTCACCTTCCTTATAAAATTGATTTACAGACAAAAATCCTATCTACTTTTGTTAATTTTTTCACTCTCTGCACTTTAATGAAAAAATTACAAGGGGCAAATAAGGCATGTCTGTAATTAATATCTATTGTACCACATATTGGTTCTATTTGCTATTCTAAACGTATTTTTTGTAGGTTTTTTTCACGAATGTTCCAAAGTTTTCTCTGTTTTCCTTTTCTAAAGGTATGAAAGGTTTTTTTCCCATCCCGGGGACGCGTTTCATGGTATCTGACCATCTATGTGTTTTATGACCGCCGTTCTGCTAAACCGATGGGAACACCATCTTCATAAATCCATTCAGACGCATTCTCGATCAATAGCTCAAAAAATACTTCATCTGATTTTATAAATTCATCTTCCTCACTGAAAGAATCCGGATATCGCAATATATAAGCTGATTTTATTTCCGTATTTCTGTCATCAAATACAGACCCCAGCGCCTTTGCTTTTCCTGTAAAATAAAAGTTCCCCACGCAGACTGCAATATTGGGATTACTTAACATATCTTTCGCTTTTCTGCTTGCTGCTGATGTTCTTACATATAAGCGCAGCCCTATATTTAAAGGACTTACAGGTCTTGAGGAAACCATGTCATTTTTGCTTGTTGATAAATAGATCACTTCTGCTGTACTCAATACACGTTCTAATTTTTTAAAATTAACTTCCATATACAACCTCCATTGGTGTCAATTGAATTTGTTACTGCGTCCAAAACGCTTTTTGCTATTTGGGTCATGCTTTTATCATTGTACCATCCTCGGTCATTTTTTTCTTGCATAATATGACACCGGGATCAAATGAATCAGCCTTATCCGTTCCCATCCTGTAGATTTTATCATTACTCTATGATAATATGAAGCCATAATACAGATTTATTTAAAAATAATGTGACTGTTCAGTCCCCTCACAGTTACAGGCAAAAATCCATGCAGGATCGCCTTTGGCGATGGAATTTTTGCTTGGCTGCGGAATGCTTTCTTACGGTCAGCGCAGTGAATGCGCCATAAAAGGTAGTTTCCGGATTTAGACAAATACATTTCTAAGACGAAAGGACGGTTTTAAGATGAAAATGCGCAGTGATTACACTTGTCCGCTGGAATTGACCCATGACATAATCAAGGGGAAATGGAAACCTCTTATTTTATGGCTGCTCAGCAAGAGCGGATGTTCCCCCTCAGCATTAAAAAAATCCATCCCGGGAATCAGCCAAAAAATGCTGCTGCAGCATCTCAATGAACTTTTAGAGTGCGGGGTCATCCAAAAGACGACTTCTGAAGGATATCCATTAAAAACAGAATATTCCCTTACCCAACGGGGACAAAAGATTTTTGAAGCCGTCTCCATCATGCAGAGCGTAGGCATAGAGATGATGCTTGAGGATAACCGGGAAGATTTTTTAAGGGATAAGGGACTTTTATAGTAACAAAAAAGTGTGTAATTTACCATATTCCCCATTTCGGCTATAATAAGGTTTAAGACAGGAGGTGCAAAAGTGAAAGATGCAGTAAAGACAATTGGAAACTTAATTGACAAGCAGGGTGTTTCCTTTATAAGTTCCGTGGATGAAAATGGGTATCCCAACACAAAAGCCATGCTGCCCCCGCGGAAAAGGGAAGGGATTAAAGTGTTTTATTTTACTACGAATACATCTTCTATGCGCGTAAAACAGTACCGAAGTGATCCAAAGGCCTGTATTTATTTTTGCGACAGAAGATTTTTCAGGGGTGCTATGCTGACCGGCACTATGGAAGTTCTGGAGGACAGTTATCACAAAGAGATGATATGGCAGGAGGGAGACACCATGTATTACCCGGAAGGTGTTACTGACCCGGATTACTGTGTACTGCGGTTTACCGCCAAAGAAGGCAGATTTTATAGAAATTTCAGCTCTGAAAATTTTGAGGTCGAATAAAATATCTGTCTGCAGCCGACCATGAAAAGACTTCGGAGGGACCCTTCCAAAGTCTTTTCATGGTCAGTTGCAGACAGATACAAAATCGCAGACCTGTGCAGTCTACCTCTTTTGCTGCTTATCTAATATCCGAACCTTTTTGTCCTCAACGAGTATTGCCTGGGTATCACGAATGATTTTCAAATCCAGACTATTGGAATATGTATGGATGATCTCCTTAGCAGCCTTCCCCATTTCCCAGTTTTTGTAATGTGGGACCACATAAAAATCAATCAAATTTAATCCCGAATACTCTCTTAAATCAGGGGCTTTTTCTGCACGATCCATTTTGGCAGAATAACCGATATCAGGAGCAGCAATAATGGCTCCTGCGGATTCCCCTATGTAGAGCTTCCCTTTTTCTATTTCCCGGATCAAGATCTTATCCGCCCCGGTCCGCCTTAACTCCTGCAGTAAGTAAAAGGTATTGCCTCCTGTAACATAAATGATGTCATTCTTTTCCAATTTACTGACAATCATTTCATAGGAGGCTTCGGAGACTTCTAACTCATCAACAGCCAGGCCTAATCTCTTTAACTTCCATTTGCTTATTTTTACAAAAAAGCCCAATTTTTCTACTTTGCTTGCTGTAGGAATGTACGTTACAGTCTTATTTTTCAAGTCCGGCTCAATGGTTTTCAATAGATTGGAAACCGTTTGAAACATGGAAACCAAAAACATTCTCTTCATCTTTTCACCCCCGATATCATGACATTGACACTGCGTCTCCGGTATTTATGAAACGACGCAAGCATCAGACTCTTTTTCTTTTATCTGTTAAACCCAATCCTGTCGTCATCTGTTATTTCTCTGATAACACGGCAGGGTGCGCCTACTGCAACGGTGTTAGGAGGAATATCTTTTGTCACAACGCTCCCTGCTCCGATCACGCAGTTATCTCCAATGGTGACACCACCCATTACAACCACATTTGAGGCAATCCATACATTGCTGCCTATTACAATTGGCTTCGCATACTCATACAAATGCCGCCTGCCATCCCCGTCTGTCCGGATATTGCGTTCCTCCGCCACCAATGGGTGCATGGGCGGAGCAATTGTAACGTTTGGTCCGATCAAAACGTGGCGGCCAATATGGACCGGCGCACAGTCAAGGACTGTGAAATTAAAATTGGCACTGAACTCATCGCCAATGTAAGTATTAAACCCATAATCAAACTGGGCATTGATAATAAAGACGTTTTCTCCACAGCTGCCGAGCAGTGCGGATAAGATTTCGGCACGCTCTTTATGATCCGCAATATCCAGTCCGTTCAGCCGGGCTGTCATCTGCCTGCAATGATTCCTTAAAGAATTCAGTTCTTCATCGTAGGCATCATAAATCTCGCCTGCAATCATTTTTTCTTTTTCTGTCATCTGTTATCTTCTCCTTTAAAAGGTATTTCTGTTTTCGTCAGCAATCTCCCATTTTTGCCGGGCTGCTATTGGACAGATCTTTCAATGTATCACCGGCAATCCGGTAAACCGTCCAGTCTTTCATTGGCTCTGCGCCCAGGGATAAGTAGAAATCAATACTTGGCTGGTTCCAGTCAAGACACCACCACTCCAAACGCCCACAGCCTCTCTCAACCGCAATCTGTGCAAGTTTCTGCAATGTGGCTTTTCCATAACCTTTCCCGCGATATTCCGGCATAATATATAAATCCTCAAGATAAATTCCCGCACGCCCTAAAAAGGTAGAAAAGTTGTGGAAGAATAATGCAAAACCGATTTCTTTTTCATCCACCACTGCGAAAATGACCTCCGCTCTTTTCTTATCAAAAATCCACTCCTTCAAATCTGATTCTTGTGCCACAACTTCATGTTCCATTTTTTCATATTTTGCAAGTTCTTTTATAAATTTCAAAATAAGAGGGACATCCTCCCTTTCTGCAAAACGATATGTGATCTGTTCCTTTGGCATACTGCTGCTTCCTCCTTATTGTTTCTGCTGCTCGGTCATATGGGGTGTATTCCTGGCCCATTTTATCAGTTCACGCAGGGCCGGGATCAATTCTCTCCCTGCTTCTGACAGACAATATTCCACATGGGGCGGATTCTCTTCGTATTGGATCCGCTCCACCAATCCATGGACCTCCAACTCCTGTAGAGAACGGGTCAGCATAATATTGGTGATCCCGTGGACCTGCCGCTTGAGTTCATTGTACCGGATACCGCCCTTGGACAGCTTCCACAAAATCGGCAGCTTCCAGCGTCCGCTAAGAAGGTTTAATGCGGTAACCACCTGGCAGGAGCCATCATATAAATTTCCTTCTGACATTTCTTCACCTCTTGCAGGGCACAAAAATGTGCGTACTTGTATTCTTCTGTTTTAAAGATATACTGATTATATCATCTTATTTCTAAATGTAAAGAAAGGGGATCATTGATGGAAATGCTCGTGATAAACGGTAGTCCGAGAAAGGACCGAAATACAGCAGCACTTTTAAAATACGCCATGGATGGCGCAGCCGCGGCTGGGGCCGTGTCAAATCTGATCCATCTTTATGAGTTGGATTTCAAAGGATGCTGCAGTTGTTTTGCCACTTTCTTGTTCGAACGAAAGCTAACTGCTCAACCTTGGTATGGGTAACGACGGGCGGCGACATGGAAATCATAAACAGCTTGACGGACGTACTCGTAACCGTGAACACCCCCGCCGACCGGGAAAAGCTGTTCAAAATAATCAAGCTGCCCCATTTTGCCAAAGCAGGGCAGCATTGACAGTAATAGCGCATATATGCTTAACGATTTGTAGACTATTCTGCACAGGCTTGACAATCTGGTTTCTCCAATGTATACTTTTAGATATATTACTATTAGTAATACAAATGGAGGTTAACATGGACATTATCATTTTAGGACTTCTCATGATTCAGAATTGCACAATCTACGAGATGAAGAAGGTTATCGAAAAAAACTTTGGCAATATCAGCAGCAGCAGTATAGGAAGTATGCAGGCGGCGGTAAAAAAACTACTGAGCAAAAATATGATATGCTTTAATGAGTATGTTGAAAACAGCGTAAATAAAAAAGTGTATGAAATTACGCACG
The DNA here is from genome assembly GCA_002270465.1 of Blautia hominis. Lineage (GTDB taxonomy): Bacteria > Bacillota > Clostridia > Lachnospirales > Lachnospiraceae > Blautia > Blautia hominis. Next base: position 718,127 of record NQOF01000002.1, on the reverse strand, counting down.
AGGGGAAGGAACACTTCCTCTCCACTATATCAGAGCCTATGCTTTACAAGGAAAGAAATATGGAGTTGAGTAAATTTTTCTTTATGGGTTTTACCTCAAAGAGTGAGCGATTGGAACTTATTGCAGCATATGTCTTTGAGTTGAAGAAAGAACTTATTCGCCTTGAACAGATAAAGTCGGCTGCCGAAATCCAACCCGATTTTGATGAGGATTATCTATCAATGCTCAAAGAGAAAGGTGCTGTCGAAATACAAAGCGTAGCAGATGTACAAGATATTGCTTTTTTCCAATTAGCAATGCTCAATTTTTCAATTGATAAAATCAAATTTGAAATTCAATGGTTTGAAAATTTCAAAGAGAATTTATTGTAAGAAAGGACAAAGCTTATGCAAAATAAAACAGAATATGAAATCAAAAAGCTCTCAGAATTGAACCACGCGCAAGTCGAACAGGCTGTTGCAGTTTTTATAGACGGGTTCTATTACATCTACGCTAAAGCCGTTTCAAAGGATAAAACTTTACTGAAAAAGTTGTTTATTGACGCCTTTGATTATGATATGGTTTATGTCTGCCTTTATGAAGGACGAGTGGTTGGCTTTCTCGGCTTAGGCAATAGCCATAAACGCTGTATAGCTTTGAGCAAAGAAACCTGTAAGCGTTTACTCGGCAGCTTCAAGGGTGCAGTGATATATATGCAAATGGGTGGAATTCTTCATGAAATAACCGTTCATGGAATAAACGAAGGTTATATTGATTACATAACCACAGATGATAACTACCGAGGCCAAGGTATTGCAACACGGCTCATAAAATATGCTTGCGACACACTTTCGTATGAAAGTTATACCCTTGATGTGCTGTCAAAAAACACAACAGCAAAAAAGCTGTATGAGCATCTAGGGTTTGTACAGACGAACATCAAGAAAAATTTATTAGTAAAACTTGGAGGTTTTGGCAATCAAATTGTGATGAAACTTGAAGTTGACAAAGCAAAAAAGGAAATTGAGTATGGATAAAAGGACGGGAAACCTTACTATGACAACGACCTTGTTGCAGCGAAGCCGGACGGTGCGCCGATTGCCGCGTCGTGGGTATCATTTGGAACTGCCGCATATCCGTGTAGGCGAAGTGTTGGGACACACGCTTGTGGGTATCGGCGTATCGCTTGGGCCGTCTATGAACTTTGAAGCCGTTACCGCCCGTTATGTGGACGTGCGGCTTGAACGAAAAAAAGGAAGTCCTGTATGCTTATCATGGGGCTGTCAAACAGGCTGACCCGGCAAAGGCAAAGGAAGCACCACCAGCACAGGCGATAGAAGAAACGCCGAGAACCCGAAAAGACATAGTATTTATACGGATTTCCGACGTTTTCTAATCTCTCAACCGACCTAAAATCATCTTGTGCGAGGGAGAAAAATCCTACTTATTTTTTAAGATCCCATGCAGGACCCGATACAAATGCCGGACATCTACCGGTTTCGGGATAAACCCATTCATACCAGCGTTTTTTGCCGCCTCCATATCTTCCTTGAAAGAATTGGCTGTCATAGCCACTATCGGAATGGTCCCCGCGTCCGGATGTGCACCGGACCGTATTTCCATGGCAGCTTCCAGACCATTTTTAACGGGCATCTGAATATCCATTAAGATCAACTGATAATATCCGGCCATGCTCTCATTAAAACGGTTTATAGCCTCCTGTCCGTTTTCCGCCGTTTCAACCACTGCTCCCTGTTCCGTTAAAAGCTCTGTGGCAATTTCTGCATTCAGCAGATTATCCTCTGCCAGCAGAATCCGGACACCTTTCAAATAGTAATCCTCTCCGCTGTTTTCCCTCCATGGGGACAGCGGCTCCTTCTCCCCGCACAAATCCATGTCCAGCCCAAAGGAAAATTCACACCCTTCTCCGGGCTTGCTTTTCAAATGGATGGCAGACCCCATCTGTTCTATGATGCTTTTGCTGATTGGCAGTCCAAGCCCGGTGCCTGCACTTTTTGCTGTAGATGTCCCTGCCTGTTCAAACACTTGGAAAATTCTCGCCTGTGCCTCCGGCGCGATCCCGATCCCATTGTCCTTTACACAGAAACGGAAGTGAGCCGATATTCCATCACTGGACATTTCATGCACGATCAGTTCCACCTGTCCGCCGCTGGATGTGAATTTCACTGCGTTTCCTGCAAGGTTTACCAAAACCTGTTTTAAACGGACTGCATCAGCGATAAGATTGTCATGGCGTACCTGCTTGTCAAGAATACAGGTTATCTTCTTTACATCCGCCAGCGACTGTATCATGCTGTAAATATCATCCAGCAAACAATCCATACTGAATTTCTCAGGTGTTAGAATCATCTTTCCATTCTCAATCCTTGACATATCCAGGATATCATTCACCAGGGACAGCATGTAATCAGATGAAGCCTGTATCTTTGTAAGATAGTCCTTTATCTTTGGCGGAGTCTCCTCATGGCCGGCCGCCAGTTCAGACAGACCTACGATGGCATTCATGGGCGTACGGATCTCGTGGGACATTTTAGAAAGGAAAATGGTTTTGGCTTCGTTTGCCGCCTCCGCTTTCTGCAGTTCTCCTGTGATCACCGCATTTCTTATTTTGTATCTCGCTATAAAGATGACGGAAATAATGATCAACCCCAAAATGACTGCCAAAATCATGATCACCTGCTCCGGTTTGGAGTACAGAAGCGATTCAAAGTTGATTTCACCGTTTGCCACAGATATCAGATTTTGATTTATGATCTCCTCCCGCTGTTGGGAGGATAAACTTCCAATGGCCTTATTTAAAACAGCCAGAAGGTCCGGGGATACCGGCCGCGAAAGGGCAAAGGAAACTTTGCTGTTCAGACCATTAAGGGTTAATACGGAAATATCTGCAAAATGCTGGCTTTGAATAGCCTGCTCCAGATACGTGGATAGACCGTACATGTAATCTGCTTTCCTCTTTCCCACCATCTGTATGCCTTCCTCCGGAGTGCTGCAGTAGATCACCTTTTCAGCACCAAGAGAATCCGGTAATTTTCTCCCCTTTAACGCAACCGCTGTAAGCCCCTTGGCAGGATAGGTCACAAACTTATTCTTTACTATAATGTTGGTAAATGTTGAATATGGTACGCTGAGCGCCAGTCCCTGCTCCAGCGCCTCTTCCTCTGTATCATAGAAACATCCGGCAAAATCAGCTTTTCCCTCCTTTACCAGCTCCAGCATCTCATCGTAGGTATCCGCATAGACGTAAGTAAAAGAAAGCCCGGTGGTCTTTCCCACCTCGTCTAGTATATTAGGGATGATCCCATCGTGAGAGTCCTCGTCATCAATACAGAAAAAGGGATGGGAACCGGGGATGACTGCAACTTTAATGGGTTTGGATTCCCGGATATACTTCTGTTCCTCCTGTGTCAGCCATATTTGCGTGTTCTGCTGTCCATCCTCTGATGTATCGTAATGCTCTTCATAAAAGGTGGGAATATTGTCCGTTATCCTGGCAAGGGCATGATTCAGGCCGTCGAGTACCTCTTTATTTCCTTTTGTTGTAGCAAAATAGTATGGCTGAGCCTGGAATTTTGCTACAATTCTGTATGTACCGTCTGCCTCCAGTTCATTCCCCAGCAGAAGATCCACCTCTCCGCTTTCCAAAAAGGGATACAGCCCATCATCCAAAACTTCACTGGGTTCATAATACCGATACTTGCATTTGACATTATTAAAGTCCAGATACCGCTGCAGGCGTTCAATCTTATCCGTTGCATTGGCATATACACCGATGGTCTTTCCGTTCAGTGAGTCCAGATCCCATTCCCGCACACTTTTATTATCTTTTAATGCAAAGAGAACACCGTAATTGTATCCCATGTTGTATTCCGGATAGTCGTAAATACCTTCCAGACTTTCTGAATAAAACATGCCTCCCATAAGATCTGCATGGTCATTCTTCAGCATTTGAAGCAGTTCTCCACTGTCCCCTTCTATATACTCATACTTCCAATTCGTGTATTTTGAAACCTCATTCAGGTAGTCGACAACCAGGCCTGAACGCTTTCCATTCTGGTCTGTCTCACTAAAACCCTTCACTTCCGGAAATGCAACCCGTATGATCTTCTCTTCTGTCTCCTTGCTGTTCACCCAAGCTGTTTCTTCTGCATAAAGATCCAATGTCCCACATTGGAATACAAATAAGAACAGAAGACAACCTGTTATTAATTTCATACCTGTTTTATACCATTGCATATTCCACATGATTCACACTCCAATAGCTATCGTATTCTTTTAAAGTAACCCTATTTTTTTAAACAGGCTGCCCTATCCATTTTTGAAGAACTTCCAGCAGCCGCTCAATCTCAACAGGTTTTGCAAGATGGTCATTCATTCCCGCGCTGCGGGCCTTCACTGCATCTGTAGTAAAAGCATTGGCAGTCAGCGCGATGATCGGAATAGTCCGGGCGTCCTCCCGGGGCAGTTTGCGGATCGCGGCAGCAGCGTCATACCCATTCATGACCGGCATTTGGATATCCATCAGGATAGCACAGTAATCCCCCGGGGCAGATGCCTCGAAAGCTTCCTTGACCATTTTGCCGTTCTCTGTGGAATCTACGATCATGTGATGCATTTGAAGCAGTTCTTCCACTATCTCCCTGTTAATATCATTGTCCTCTGCCAGCAGAACCTTCCTGCCAAAAAGCCCGTCTTTCTTTTTCTCCACTGCAGTCTCTGTTTCGGTCACTTTTGACAACCTGCTGCTCCGGGATTCCTCTTCTTCGCAAATATCCATGGGTATGGAGACAGTAAAAGTACTCCCCACGCCTTCCTCACTCTTGACATCAATGGTGCCGTTCATCATACGCACGATATTTTCTGTAATTGCCATTCCGAGGCCTGTGCCTTGAATCCTGCTGATTCTGGAATCATCTGCCCGCGCAAAAGCGTCGAATATATATGGCAGAAATTCTTTTGATATGCCGATCCCGTTGTCCGAACAGATAAATTCATACTGGCATTTATTGGGGACTAAGGAATTCCGCTCATTGATTCTAAGTGTGATCTCACCGCCTTTGTGGGTGTACTTTATGGCGTTGGAAAGCAGATTCATCAGTACTTGGCGCAGGCGGTCCCCATCTGTGATCACATTCTCATGGCACATTCTTCCAATTTTCATCTGAAATATCTGGTGTTTCTCATTTATCAGGGGGCGGCATACATCCATGACTTCCCGTATCAAATTTGAAAGATTGACCTGGGCCGGCGCCAAAGAGACTTTCCCGCTCTCTATTTTTGACATATCCAGCACATCACTGATCAAACTGAGCAAATGCCTGCCTGAGGTGTTTATCTTATCCAGACAGTCCTCTATTTTTTCCGGTGAATCCAGATTGGCCTGCGCAATTGCAGCCATACCCATGATCGCATTCATGGGTGTCCGGATATCATGGGACATGGATGATAGAAAATTGGTCTTTGCCGCATTTGCCACTCTCGCCACCTGATAGGCCTCCTCCAGCGCGTTACGCTGCTGCTCCTGTACTTCCCGCTCTTTTGTAATGTCAATACCAACGCTGTAGAAAGATTCAATGCCGTCCCAACTGTTTTCAGCACTCACATAGCAAAATGTCATGGTCAGTACCTTCTGGGTGCCATCACGGGTCAGGATACGCCCTTCTGCAGTAGTGGGCATTTGAGTCTCTTTTGAATGGTTCATCATTTCAGTGGCCCGGGGCAGGTCATCCGGATGAATATAGGTACACTGAAAATGCAGTTCCTTTTCAAACTGCTCTTTTGTGTAGCCGATCATATGGAGAAAATCTCCGCCGTACCAGATAACGGTCTTCCCATCCCGGGCATCTACCCTGGCAAAGCCTCCCGGAATAGTCCGCATTATGGCATCCCTCTCCCTGTCCATCTTCTCCAGCTTGTACTGGGGACTGAAATTGTCAAGTGAAAGCTCCAGACGGCATTCCCTGCCTTCCCACTCAATGATACGGTCCTTCAGCATATAAGAACGTTTCAAAAACGGGTTGTAATATTCCCATTCATAAAATCCATCCTTGTTCAGGCAGTGATTGGTACAGAACGGACAAGGTGCGTTCAGGTTCTGAATGACTTCATAGCACTTACGGCCTACCACCTTCTCAACCGGAAGCTGCAGCGTTTCGCTGGCGGCCCTGTTAATATAACGCAGCTCATAGTTTTCCATATCTGCAATATACGCATTTCCGGAATATTCATCCAGAACCCATTTAAAATACCCTGCAGCCTCCTTCAGATGATAGTTTTCCTTCAGTATATTCTGAAATTCACTGTCAATTGCTTTATAAAATGCACGGCACTCCATCCGCCCATCAGATCGCATACCTGAAAATGTGGCAGTCATACGTCCCCATACTACCCGGTCCTCTTTCACAGGGATGGGTACCGTCAGTTCCACATCTGACAGCCTGCCTGCAGCAGCCTCCTCAAGATGACATTTTATGTATCGAAACTCCTTGGGATAGGCCATATAATACTGCCGCAGGCTTGAAAACTGCCTGCAAAACTCGTTCTCCGTATATCCTGCTTTCTGATAAAACCAATTGCTTGCCCATAAAATAGTGAGGTCATCATCAAGCCAAAAGCCCAATGCTTCTATTTTCATGGCATCACATACCCCACGGTATCCCTCCAAAGGTACGGCCGCACCGGTCTTCCCTGCCAATGCATCCAATTGCCTCTTATCCATAGTTTTTCTCCTTATCACTCAAAATATCATGCAGGCTCTGAAACAGGCGCCCGGCATGAACCGGCCATGTTTTCCGCAAAATGATGGGCAGCGCCTCACTGCTTTCCATACAGGGCGATTTCCTCCTTCTGCCTGGAATCATATTCTTCTGTCACTTCATCCACACTCTGCCCCTGGCAAAGCTGCTGACTCAACTCTCTTACCGTATCCCAGACATTAAAATGCAGGCGGAAATCCTGGTTTGGTATTTGATTCCCCTCGGCTACACATGCTATTATGGAATCCGACTGAGGGATATCAGGTGCGGTGGCATTTTGGGATGTTGAAATCTTTCCAAGTTCCATTTTCTTCTGCTGCATCTTTGTTCACATACATAATAATAGTATCAGTATAACAAATCCCGCTAAGAATATCAATGATTAGCCATTTTGTCTGCCGAAATCAAGCTGCGAGCTGATCATAAAAAAGACCCACACATGGCAGATATACCACGCACAGGTCAGTAATACGAGACTATGTTTATAAAAAATCGCCATGGGGAAGGGTTCGGCAAATTACACGCCGTATCATGGCCGCTTCACTTGTCAGAAGCACCGGAAAAAGCTATACTTATAGTAAGGAAACTATTGTTCAGCTTTGAAAAAAGGAGGAAACACGATGAAAGAAAAACAGTCCTGCGGTATTTGGAAACTCTTCGACAAAGTAGGTCAATTTGGCACTTTCCTCATCTGGTTTGCAGCGATTCTGGCGGTGTCCATGCTCGCCTCTTATTTTCCGTTATGGGTGAACCTTCCCGTCAACGTGATCCTGCCCATCATTGTATTGTGCAAGCTGAAAATGGTAATGTTTGAAAAATTGAAACTCAGCACGCTGGTAGTTATGCGCGTACTGATCCTCCTGCCCCTGTTCGGATTGATGAGAGGCAGGCTTTACGTCAACATTGTTCTGGTATTTCTCATCATCAATTGTATGGAGGCTACGATCACAGACCTGCTCAAGAACCACCAGCCCTTTAACTTTGTAACCGGCCTCTTTCTCAGCGCCTCCGTCTTCACACTGGCTGGTGAGTGGTTCCCGAACGTCGCAGGACCATTCACCGCCATCTACACAGCCAACGCCGGTCCGCACACAGATACACTATTTACCACCAGCCAGGTAATGGCCATCGGTACGGTGTGCTGGCTTGCTGCCTACACCATCTGGAACTGGCTTTTCGTTGTGGGAGAATTCAGCCCCGCTATCGGCTATCTGCATATCGGCATCCTGCTCAGTCCCATAATAAGCGTGCTGCTGACAGGAAATCCCGGCCTGTGGCTGGTATTTCGCGCCAACAGCCTGACTTGCGGCGGTGTATTTCAAATCGCTTGTAAAGAGCAGGTAGAACAGCGGCTGGAAAACGAAAAAATAACTGCTTTTGTTAAAAAAGTAAGATCAAGGCCCGTACAGATTGTGTGTATGATCATCAATTTAGTGCTCATCGCGGTGCCTGTGATCCTTTATTTCCGGTAAGCAGCCGCTTAAAACTGGTCCGAACTGCAGCTCAAAAGGCTTCGCGCTTAACAGGCATACGCGTCATCTGATAAAGCCAGCCGGGCATATCAAAGAAAGCTTGATATGCCCGGCTGGCTTTCCTTTTCCGGGGAGTCCGCCCTGCTTGGTTTTGTCATCAGGAACTTATGCCGCAAATCTTTAGGAGGCCCCCGTACAGAAAAGCCGGTTCCAGAACTTATGCGGCATTTATTTTTATTTTTTCAGCAGATCCACATTATCAAAATAAATAGAAACCTCCCCACATTTGGGGCAGACGGCAACTTTAGGCTTTCCAAGCCTATTGGCAAATATCTTTTCACTGTCGGCCAAAATAATACCATACCCGGCTCCCTGAACCTTCAGATCACAGCCCTCAACCATTTCTGTGTGGCAGCGAATACATTCTCTCATTTGATCACCTCCTTATGTGCATTTCATTTATAGCTTCTTTTCTATAGTATCAATAATTTGGCAAAAACTCCATATACATGATGACTGAAATTTTACCGCATGTTATTGCATCAGTCCACATAAAAACCAAGTACCGCTTTCGCCGTTCCAATGACCACACACTTTATAAGGCAGGTTATCACTTCCTCAAAAGTTCGATCAAAGACCATTTACTTTGCTGTTTCAATGCGGTTCCCGTAATCACTGCGGTACATGCCAGAACGATCAAACAGTAGATCACCGTAACACTTACCGGAAAGTGATAATTCATATAAGTCATAAAACTGCTTTTCAAAAAACTGCAGAGCATATATCCGACGCCTCCCCCAATAGCAAGTGAAAATACAAGTCCCACAGAAACGATAAGCATTCCTTCCCAGTATACCATGGCAGAGAGCTGCTTTTGTGACATTCCCACAGAACGCATAAGCGCAAATTCTCTGCGCCTTACAATAATGCCTGTCAGAACCGTATTCAGTAGATTCATTACAGAAAAGCAGCCAATCAAGACAATTGCAACAGCAAGTGCAAGCTTGGTTCCCTGCAGGAAATTTTCATTCTGTGCGACTGCGTCTGAAAGGGAGGAAACATACAAGCGCGGACTGCCTGTTATAAACTGCCTTATTTCCTTTTCTGCCTGCTGTTCGTAACTTTCCTCAACACTGACTGCATATTGATATGTTAGATTACTCTGCGCAATCTTGTTCATGGCATCCAAAGGCAGTAAGATCATATCAATTTTATCCCCATTATTCCCTATTTTGCTTTGGTCAAGTACTGCAGCTATTTCAAACTGCATATCCCTGCTGTGTTCACCGTCAAAAACTTTTATCGTCACAAATGCCCCGGCTTTTGGTTTTGTATTAAAGTATTCCTCAAAGTCATCCGCTCTGCCGACGATCAGTTGGTTTTTCGATGCCATCGTCTCATAATCCGGAATTCTGCCCACTGCAGCGCAGCTTTGTATCAGCTCCATATCCTCCTGCCCAAAACCAACAACCGCATTATCGGATTCCTGCGACTGCAGGTCACGGGATACAGGCAGCTCCTGATAGGCTGTAACTTTTGTGACCCCGGAGAGATGACGCAGAGCATCATATACTTCTTTGGTAAAAGGACTATCCTTCTGCACCAGTTCTAATGCAGTATCCCTCAGTTCTTCATCACTGATCCTTACAAAAAACTGCCCGCTCTCAAAACCTGATAAAGACATCTCCCGTGCATCTACAGAGGAAAGGACAGAGGATAAACCCAACAGCAGCACACCGGTCAAAACAAGTGACGCAATGGTCAGTAGATTTTTCTTTTTATAGCGCAGAATTTGAAATCTTGCCAAAGAAAACAATGTCAACTTTTTATATTTGCGCATGTGTACCGCACTATCCCCCATCTCATACCGGGAAGCTTCAATGGGAGAAACCGTCGCTGCTGTCCTCGCCGGTTTTCTGATCGACAAACGTACTGTGATATAGACCAACACCGCAACAACGGGGCACACCCAAAACAATTGATTCAGCCGAAATCCCTGCGGGATCAGGAGATAGGATAAAAGGACCCCGGCTGCCAAGCCAATGGGAACTCCCGCCAGTGTCAAAGAAGTACCTTCTTTCATTACAAGCCGTTTGATCTGTTTTGTTGTCATGCCGATCGTCCGCAGTTGTCCATACTCTTTGATCGAATTGATGATAGAAATATAAAAGATACTGTAAATTACCAGTATCCCCGCCATAATGACGATCACAAGTCCGGCGGCAGCAACAGCGATCGTGAAAACGGAGGGCCGGCTAAGTTCAATAAAAGCTTTGTTGATAGATGGTAACTGCTCAATTTGGGCATCTTTAGAAATTTGTTCTGCAGTGGTTTTGATATCATCATATATATCTGCTCCATCCATATTGATTCGGAACATAGCGGATGCGGAACATGTATTCCACCCATCCATGAATTCAAAATATTTTATGGAAACAATAGCTGCGTATAAGGTTCTTTCCGTACCTTTGGCTGCCGTTTTAAGATAACCTGATATTACAAAATCCGTTGTCCCCCGGGTGCCTTCTATGGGAAGCGAAATAGTCTCGCCAATCTCAGCATTCATCTTTTGACTAAGCAGAAATTCTTCCTCTATCACTATTTCATTCTTTTCTTCTGGCATTTTCCCTTTGGAAAGAGACAATCCATTGAGTGTGAGACTGTCCTCATTTGAGCAGGAAACATTAAGTGTTTTATCTCCCATCCTGACACTCTTAACCGGTGCGTTAAATCCCAATGATCTGATACGCCGGTCAGAAGATAGGTTCTTGTACTGTTCTTGCGTTATGCCGGAAACAAGAGCATGGTAAGAGCCAGTAATACTATTTCCCCCGTTCTTATTAACCGCAGCAATTCCGGAAGTCAAAAGCAGCACAGCAGTCATCAGAAACGCAGCCAAAGCAATTGCGAAAACAGATAGCCCTTTTTTTAATTTGTCATGTTTAAGCTGAGCGGAAGCCACTTTGCGTATGATGCCGCCGGTATCATTTTCAAATGGTAATGTCATCGTACTGCCTCCTCTACTCTGCAATCCTGCCGTCCTCAATACGCACAATGCGGTCGGCAAGCTGGGCAATCCCGTTGTTATGTGTGATCATTACAATGGTCTGATGAAACTCATTTCCGGTGCGTTTCAGCAGTCCTAACACATCAGCACTGGTCTTTGTATCAAGGTTCCCTGTCGGCTCGTCAGCCAGAACAATAGCCGGCTTAGTCACAAGTGCCCTGGCAATGGCTACCCTCTGCTGCTGTCCCCCGGAAAGGTTATTTGGCATACTGTTCAGCTTGTCCTCCAGCCCAAGCATAGCTACCACTTCATTAACAAACTTAGTGTCTGGCTTATTGCCGTCCAGTTCCACTGGAAGGACAATATTGTCGTATACATTTAAAATCGGCACAAGGTTATAATTCTGAAAAATAAAACCAATACTACGCCGGCGAAAAATAGTAAGCTGATCATCATTCATCTTTGCCAGTTCCCTACCGCATACCATAACACTGCCGGAGGTTGGAAGGTCAAGCCCGCCAATCATATGCAGAAGTGTGGATTTACCGCTTCCGGACGTACCGACCACAGCCGTAAATCCCCCCTGCTCTACTGAAAAGTTAATGCCGTCAAGGGCACGGGTAATATTAGGTTTTGTGCCATAATACTTTTTCAGGTCCGTCGTTTGAAGAATATTCATTTAGAAATACCTGCCTTTCTTAATCTGGTAGGTATATTATAAAACTAAAATGTTGCAGAAATGTCCTAATGACCAAAGAGATCACGTCCAAATTGCTTCAATTTTAGGACATTTCATCTGCACGGCAGAAAAACAGAAAATACGGAACCTTTTCCAACGCCGGAAGTGACCTTCATATAACCACCCTGCATAGCAATTATTTCACGGGCAAGATACAGGCCAATCCCTATACCGTCTATGTCATGTACTGCTTCCTCACGGTAAAACCGCTTGAATATAGCTGCCTGTTCACTTTCGGGAATCCCCCTGCCTGAATCCGCCACATCAATCTTCAGGTAGATTTCCCATTCTTCCACTGTCACAGCAATGCACCCACACTCCGGAGTATATTTCACCGCATTATCTAAAAGGTTATACAATGCTTCCGCTGTCCATCGCCTGTCATGATAAAATTTCAGATTTTCCGGACAGTGCACAGATAACGTGATCTTCTTTTTCTCCAATTGGACAAGAACACCGTTGATGGCCTCCGACAGGGTATCCGCAAGTAAAACCTGTTTTTTCTCAAGCGTGATGATGCCGGTTTCCAACCGGGAGGTTTTCACCATTGCCTGGATCAAAAAAGCCAACTTATCCAACTGACTTCCAGACGCCTGCAGAAATTCCCGCTGTTTATCTTCCGGCACTGACCTGGTAAGCATAGTATCATTTATCATTTTTAAATTGGCAATCGGCGTTTTCGTCTGATGTGAAATATCCGAAACCAGTGACTGGAGTTCTGCTTTTTCTTTCTCGACCCTGGAGCGGCTGACCTGCATCATACTGTAAAGTCTTTCAAGCTGATGGGATATGCGGGCCAAGGACGTTTCCGCGTTAAAATCCACTTCCGGCTTTTCACCGCCGTCCATCATACTGTCCAGCGTTGTACAAAGACTATCCGTAAACTCTGATAACTTCACCTGAAAGAATTTCAGGCAGACCGCTCCGCACACAAAAAAAACGGCAGTTAAAAGCAAGCCGCCAAACACAACCGCCGTATTCCCGGTCAATGAGTACAGGGCTGAAATGATGATGACCGCAGCCAGCGCCGCACAGGCAGAAGCCATCAGCAAAAACTTACGGACAGAACATTGCTGTAACTTCATTTTTCATCACCGCCAATCCATTGATACCCTATACCGTAGGCTGTTTTGATATATTTATGGTCATCCGTTTCAATCTTTTTTCGTATGCGGCTGATGATCGTGGTCAATGTATGTTCATCCACAAAATCGCCGTCAATGTCCCACAGTTTTTCTAAAAGCTGTGTTTTTGTCAGAATAAGTTTTCTGTTTTTAATGAACAGTCGCAGTGTCCGGTATTCCTTTGGGGTGAAGTCTATGGGTTCGCCGCCCAGCACTGCCGCCTGTTCGGAAAAGTCAATTCTCAAAAATCCGTCATCAAACAAATCATGGCACAACTCACATGGCTGTAAGGTATCAAACACAGCCGCAAGCTTTTTACAAAGCACCGCTACAGAGAAAGGCTTGGTGATATAATCCGCACCACCGGCCTCATATCCTCTCAGCATATCACTCTCTTTGTCATTGGCAGTCAGGAATATAATGTAAGTTTTTGGCCTGCGTTCCTTGATCTCCGCACAGAGATCAAGACCATTTCCATCCGGCAGGCTGATGTCCAGCAGTACCAGGTCATACATGTTCTTCAGCAAGTCTCTTGCCGAAGAACATGTATAGGCAGAATCTACCTCATAGCCGTCAGAAATGAGATTATAGGCAAGGGTTTTATTCAGAAGCTTATCGTCTTCAATTATGATTATTTTCCTCATGCACCCATTCCTTTCCGGGATTTCCTATTTGTGGTTATGAACATTTGACACATAATAATTTTTGAATATCCTCAAATTGTTCCCTGCATGTGACACGGTATTGGATCCAGCCGCCGTCCCCGCAGGAATATCTGTTATCAATAAAGTCCTGGGTATATTTCCGCACCTGGCTATATACAGAATCAAACTGCTTATCAGATAATCTCATCATCACGGTAAATGCGTTATCTTCTGCAAAAATATTACACAGCAGTTTCTGCTTTTTTCTATGGGCGATTCCCCAGCCATAGTGATTGCCGTAGGGAAACGTGATCTTCTGTGCAGAACCATATGTTTGGGATAACCACTCATTCAGTAACGTAAACAGTTCTGCGTTTTCACCGCAGAACGCAGTCATTTGGCTTATGGTTGGCTCTTCCTGTTTATTCAGCATTCTTTCATACATACGCAATCCTCCAGGTCTCATGTCTATACATCCCTTAACTCCTCTTCTATTTTGGGCCTTTTACAGGGCAGTCCCCTTTTGGGGCACAAAGAATTTATCCATGGAAACACCCTCATGTGTGAGCAGCGCTATCTTTTTATCAATGCCGCCTGCATACCCCGTCAAGCTGCCATTGGAACCGACCACCCGGTGGCAGGGGATGATGATGGAAATGGGGTTATGCCCCACCGCCCCGCCTACTGCCTGCGCTGACATTCTGTCAATGCCCTGCCTTGCGGCCACTTTTTCCGCTATCTCACCATATGTAGTGACCTCACCATATGGAATCTCCATGAGGATTTCCCATATCCTTTTCCGAAATCCACTGCCTTCAGGCGCAAGGGGTAATTCTTTGGTTTCCGGTTTTTCCCCGCCAAAATAGCGGTCCAGCCAGGTTTTTGCCCGGACAAGCACTGTCAGTTCATGACATGTTTTTGTTTCCTCTTTGATGGAGCCGAGAAAATATTTTTGATTTTCTATCCAGAGACCAATCAATGCTTCGTGTTTCGCAGCGATCAAAATCCTTCCGACCGGTGAGGCATAATCAGTTGTATATATCATAAGCGTTAACTCCTCTCGTCTTTCATCCGCTCTCTCTGCAGATCCTTGTATATGTTCATGCGCTTCTGTTCCTTGCTGTGGTAAAAATACCTTTTTTTCATATTATCATCCGTTCCTTTTTGCCTGCACCGGACTGATTTTTCCTATGTTTTTTATTATATAGCATAGACAGTTTTTGTCAACAAAACACATTTCTATTCCATAGAAGAATCCGAAAAGCGGAGCGGATGAAAACCGCCCCGTTACGCTTACGCATGAAGTTTCAGTGTTTATTCCCATTTAAAAAAACGAAATGCTGTCACGGTACAAAATATGGCAATCACGGCCATAAGAATAATGGAAATCAGCACATGATCTACACTTTCTCCAAGAGAAGCTGCCTTCAGCAGTTTTATCCCCTGCGTCAAGGGCAGCACATTCGCCGCTTTTTGCATGGTATCAGGCATAACCTCATAGGGAAGCGTTGCACCGGAAAATATCAGCATAGGGAAATATAATATACTTGCGATCACACCTGCTATTTTTGTATTAGGCGCAATACCTCCCACCATCATGCCAATGCTGAACATGGATACCAGCACTAAAAGATAGCCTCCCAGAAACTGAAACACAGACCCGCGAAATTCATATCCGAAGAAAACTGCCGCCGTAAGATACAGTAATAAAAAGGAGATCACCGCATATAGGGTATAGATGACTACCTGCACAAATAAGATCATAGAAGGACTGACTGGTGTGACTTTATAACGCTTCAGTATATGTCTGCTGCGGTAATCAGATACAACCAATGGTAGTCCCATGACACCGCCGGCACAGATAGAGATCGTGGCGATGGCTCCAAAAGATTGTTCCAGAAAAGTAAATTCCGCACCCGGATAGGCAGGCTTATCCCCGTATAGGATCCCCAGAATAACCAATACCACGATTGGAACACAGATTGCAAAAATGAACATATCCATTCCCCGCAGCGACAAACTCAGTTCTGTTTTTAACATAGTTTTAAATGTTTTCATTGTTCTGTTCCTCCTCGTCTGTGTACCAAAGATAAGCATCCTCAAATTTCTCATATGGACTTTTTTCTATAGCCTCAGAAACCGTGCCGTAAAAAACGATTTTCCCTTCCCGCAGAATGCAGATGCAGTCACATAAAGCTTCCACCTCATCCATGAAATGTGAGGTCAAAAAAATAGTCAACCCTTTTTCCTTAAGGTCTGAAAGGATCTTCCAGACCTCCCGGCGCGCCTTTGCATCCAGTCCGGTAGTCAGTTCGTCCAAAAATACCACTTCCGGATTGGATATCAGTGCCAGAACAATGAACAGACGCTGTTTCTGCCCGCCGGATAAATCCTTGACAAGACTTTTCCTTTTATCCGCGATTCCGAACCTTGCAAGCAGTTCAAAGGGATCCGCAGATTTTTTGTATAAAGAGGCCGTCACCTGACAAAGCTCCGCCACGGTGATCTGCTCCTGATAGCTGCTCTCCTGAAACTGAACTCCCACCTCCTCAAAAAGTTTTTTCCGGTCTTTTAATGGGTCTGTCCCTAAAATACGGACAATCCCCCGGTCGGCCTTTTTCGTACCCAGAATGCATTCAATTGTGGTGGATTTTCCCGCGCCATTGGCCCCGAGCAGTCCAAAAACCATCCCCCTGTCAACCGATAAACTTATGTTTTCCACTGCGGTCAGTTCACCGTAAGATTTTGTAAGCTGCCCGACTTTGATCACTTCCTGCATTTGATCTTCCTCCTAATTGTTTTATCAAGGTCAAGGATATCACGGAAAAAAACATTGGTGTTAAAGTGGAGGGTTGAAACTCAATCATCATAATTTAGGTACCGTTCGCAAAGGGGAATGTGCCGGAATGATTGAAATACCTAAGGTGTTCAAAATGATATTTAAAATGTTGATGCAATTAGGTGAACGCTACGAACAAACGACAACTTGGGTTTGAAAAAAGGTTTCTGGAATATCTAAAATTAAGGCGCAGCACGCCTTAGTCAAACGAAGCGTACTGCGCCTAATGCTTATTAGCCAAAATAACATTGGTGGTAAAACAGAGAGGTTAAGAAAATCTGCTTTTCATATCTTTTAGTTTAAGGATCATTTTCTCCGCATTGCACATTGCAGCCATGAGGGACGTCACCAGTTTATCACATACCGCAATGATTTCAGTATCTTCTCTTGGTGTGTCCAGTGCTTTTTTTATATCTATCTCAGGATCTTGGGATAACTGAACAAGCATCGTCAAAATGGCCTCCAGTGAATAATTGGCACATCTCAGGGAACGGATGATCTTTAGCCGTTTTATATCTTCATCGGTATAAACACGATACCCGTTGCGCTTGCGCCGGACAGTCAGCAGGCCATTCATTTCCCAATTTCTCAAGGTATCCATAGAAATTTTCAGGTATTCGGATACTTCTTTCCTTTTCATTGCGTGGATGTTTTCTTCCGTCCGGCCGTCTAAAATCTGTTTTACAATCACAATGGCCTCCTCCGCATTGGCTATTTCCTCCCTGACCTGCATCAGATATTCCTGTGTGAGCTTCAAAGCCGTATCATAGTCGCCTGCTGCGGATGTTTTTACCATACGCACGATTTTTCTTCGCAGTCCGTTTTGCAGCACCTCAATCTGAAACGCAAGGCGTGCAAGCCGAAATTGTTCTACATGAATATCTGTAAAAACTCTGTAACCATTTGGCTGCCTCTCCGGTTTTGGAATCAGCTCCAATTCTTCATACATACGGACCGTGTTGGGATGAATGCCGATGAGTTGTGCAATTTCTAAAGTTTTATATGTTTTCATTGATCAACACCTCCTTACAAAATTACAGTACCACCAACAAAAAGTCTGGTGTTATAATGAAGGGTTTTTTTCAGGACTTGTGAGAAATGATCACGGTATTTGGGTATTTACTTTTCTATATATGGATAGATCATCGTAACATACGATATCAGATTATAACCGCAGTGTGCAATGATGCAGCATAATATAGATTCTTTATACAGATAAAGACTCCCTAAGAAAATGGCACATATAAACGCTGAGAAAGTCTGTACCATATTGAAATGAAGGAGGGCAAAAAGGGCAGACGAAACCAGCAATGCCGCCGCACCTCCATAAGTTTTTTTCAGACCGCCAAGAACAAACCCCCGCATGAATATTTCCTCAATGACAGGTGCAATGATACATACCTGCAGCAGACTTGTAACCGGTGCTGCGCGTAAACTCTGTATTGTCTCCTGATAGTTTTGTTCACTTACGGGAAAGAGACTTTCAAATATAGGGTCCAGGAAATTATCCAGAAGCAGATAAAACAAAACAGAACATCCAACCGCAAGCAAAAGACCGGTTGGTGTTATATTTGCCAGCATATTGACCCGATATCCCTTTTTTCTCAATAACTCTATGAATCCGCATACACAAATGATCGTTGTTATTGTATTAAGCCAGCCAGCTGTCTCAGGAAATACATTCCGCCATACTGTTACATCTAAAAATGTATAAAACAGCATAACTCCCAAATATACAACAGTCCACCCAAAAGCTTTTCCGATCTTTAAATAGGATTCCCCCATAATTCTCCATCCTCAATTCATGCATTTCCTGCTTCATTTTTGGGCCGTAACAGGAATCTCCATAACCCTTTTTCTATCAGCCCTCCGGCCAGAACCCCCACGGTGTAGCACACAAGATCACTCCACAGAAAGCCAAACCCCAATACCAGGCCTCCCAAGGTTGTATGGCGCAGCACATTGATCCATTCTGCCTGATATAACTGTGAAAACTCAATCGCATAGGAAAACAACAGGGCAGCGATCGCCGCCTTTCCTGTGGATATTTTTAAAAACAAAAAACCGATTCCCCAAAATACCATGAGCGCCCAGAGTGTATCTCCGGCATATTCCCGGAACAATACCGGAAGATATGATCCAAACTTTCTGGATGAGATTCCTAGGATCATGGTTGTTATGATCAGGATCAAATATAGGATTCTATTTCGCTCCCACTTTTTTTCGCCGTTTCCCTGCATTTCTTCTCCCCTGTACTATAAAATCCGTTCCTTTCGGTCCCCGTATGGGAAATGGAACGGCTATCTCTTTTCGCTGATCAAAAGATAAGACAGCGGAAATCCCTTGTCATCATAGGCCTCTGTCAATCCAACATCGTAATCAAACTCTTTCAGTTTCACAACACGCATCTGTGCAGAACTGACTGCATTGATCAGGTCAGCCATTGTGTGGGAGAAGCTGGTAAATGTCTTTGAATCATAGGTCTCCGACATATATCCCATACCTTCGTTCTCTATCCATGGTTCTTTTCTGAAATAGGAATATTCTATTTTATTTAAATGCTGCTCGTCAAATGCCGGTTCACCGGGCAGTGGCAGCATATTCATGACCGGATGAAAGTCATGGATAAACAGCATTCCTCCCGGTTTTAAACAATCGGAAACTTTTCCCATAAGCATCTTCAGGTCCTCAAACCATGTGAGGGCCCCAACAGTAAACAGGATAAAATCAAATTGACTTCTGTAAGTATCCGGAATCTCAAGTATATTACAGGAGACGAACTGACAGTTATCAATACCGGCTTTCGCTGCCGTTTCTTCTGCCTGTTTTATGATGTTTTCCGCAATATCAAAACCAACCGCATTTTTAGCGCCCAACTGCATCAAAGACAGAAGTTCACGTCCATTGTTGCAGCAAAACTGGGAAATGGTTTTCTCTTTGAACTCTATTGCTTCCAGTTCTTTTATGACATCCGGGCAGAAAAACGGAAGTCTCTCATGTATTAATTCTATATAATTTTCTTCCCCCCAGCCAGGATGCCTGTGTTCAAACGCTTCCTCCCATGCTGCTTTGTTCTCTTTTATATAATTCATTTCTTGCGCCCTCCGCGCTTTTCCCTGTGTGCTGTTATGATCGTCCAGCTATTGGCATTTACAGTTATCACACAGCCATCTATATCTACATACCAATTTTTTCCTTTTCTTGTGATACCGGCACGTGGTGATCGTATTTCTGTTTTGCACCATTCCACCACCAGATCCGTGTCCAGTGAAAGATTTCTCTTGATCCGTACAACACCCAATTCTGTTGTATGTAATTTGTCCAGATTTTCAAGCAGGGCATTCTTTATCTCTTTCTCCATTGTCACTTCCCTATGATAAATTTATTTTTTATCTTTTGCGCTCAGATAAAAATTCAGAGCAACACAGATGACCATTACAATGGCTGCAAGAATCAATGGCATCTCTTCTTTTGAATACAGACTGATCAGCATAAGCACCAGGGACACCAATTGCAAAATGCGGGGTACCATATCTATTTTCATATCACTTCACATCCTTTCATATTTGAAGACCGGACAATATCCTACACGCAATTACCGGACAATATCCTGCACACATATCAGTCAGGGGCCCCGAAAGGCCCCCTTCTTACTGCCGCTGTAATTACTGGTTGCTTTCACGAAGCTGTTCCACACAGCCGGATTGAATCGCTTCTATCTTCTGCGCGATCTTTTCTTTTGGCCAGTCCCACCACTTGAGTGCAAGCAGTGCCGAAATGGTTTCCTCTGAAAAGCGTTTTCTTATGGGCTTCGCAGGTATCCCTCCCACAATTGTATAGGGTAAAACATCCTTAGTCACAACCGCACGGGCTCCTATGACTGCCCCGTCGCCAATGGTGACACCTGCCATGACCACAGCCTCGTAACCGATCCACACATCATTGCCGATCACAATATCTCCTTTGTTGTCCCAGGAATCCGTCACATTCTTTTTATCCAGCCCCCACTCTTCAAAGAAAAGCGGAAACGGATATGTTGACAAAGAGCGGAACGTATGGTTGGCACTGTTAAACAAAAATTTCGCACCACAGGCAATCGAACAGAATTTCCCGATGATCAGTTTATCCTTGTTTATCGGATAATGATACAATACGTTATTCTTTTCAAACAGCACCGGGTCATGGACAAAATCGTTATACATTGTATATTCGCCCACGGTTATGCCAGGGTCTGTGATCACACTTTTTAAATAAATAGTCTGTTTATCTCCTGTGCGGGGATAAATCTCTTTCTCCGGAATAGTCATATAAAATCCTCCTAGAATCAATATTTGGTCTCTAAGCTATTCCGGCCACTGCAATACAACGTTTCACCTCATACCACCTCTACTTACAGAAATTCCGGTTCCCGGTCTGTATCCATTCTTATACATTGGTTTCTTACAGTATAACATAGAGGGGTGTATAGAACAAGCGTTCTTTCCCAAAAAGGAGCTGATGCCCCATCATCTGGTACATCAGCTCCTTTTTTCCATTACTGCTGTTCTACTCTTTTGTACGAATGATCTTCACATCATATTTTGAAAGTGTATCTCCGCTCCGCACAGGCTCTCCCGTCAGAACATCCGTATTTCCCGCAAGACAGGACGGGATTTCCAAATCTTCCTCTTTAAAGTTAATGACAAAATAATACCTGTATCCGTCTTTCCTTCTGCAGGTGATCTCAAGCCCGGTCTCTTCCTCCACAACCGGTTTCACACATCCATCTTCTGCTGCCATGTCAAGAACCTTTGCAATTCCCGGGCAGTCCATTCCGGTGCCTATGTAATATACATGCCCGTCTCCAAACCGGTTTCTGGTAACTGCCGGACTTTCCGCATAAAAATCTTTTCCATATCTGCCAATACATTCCGCACCTTTAAGATGAATGATGTCACATACCAGCCTGCCCGGTACACTTTCCCCGTCATGAAAGATCACTGTATTTTGCTGTTCCGGTGCCAGGGCATCTATTTCTTCCACCCACACGCCGGCCATATCGCTTAATACTCCCGGATATCCGCCCAGATACACATTATCCGACTGGTCAACAATTCCGCTCATATACGTGGTGACCAGGACTCCGCCTTTTCGTACAAAGTTCTCCAAGGCTTCCCGCATCCCTTCTTTTACCATGTAGAGCACAGGGGCCACAATGATTTTATACCTGTCAAGATCTCCGTCAAAAGGTATCATATTTACCGGAATATTGCGTTCGTAAAAATATTTGTAATACTGATGGATCTGATCCACATATGTCAAATCCACCGTAGGTCCGCTGGTATATTCCAGTGCCCAGTAATTATCCCAGTCAAATACGATTCCCACTTCTGCTTCATTCACGGAACCGAGTGTCATATCTCCCAGTTGTTCCAACTCCTGCCCCAGTTGACTTACTTCCCGGAAAACTCTCGTATCTTCAGTTCCCACATGTGCGATCACCGCCCCGTGGAATTTTTCACAGCCCCCCACGCTTCGGCGAAGCTGGAAGAACTGGATGGTATCCGCCCCATGGGCAATGGTCTGATAGCTCTGTGCCCGCATCTGTCCCGGCCTTTTCAGGGAGTTGTACGGCTGCCAGTTCTGCTGGCTGGGTGTCTGCTCCATGAGCATGAACGGCTCATCCTTCAGTCCCCGCATCAAATCATGGCACATAGCGGTCTGGCTCCAGGGAGTATTGTAACTGGGATAGTTATCCCAGGACACCACATCCATTTCTTTCGCCCATTTAAAATAGTCCAGGCCCTTGTATGTTCCCATCAGATTTGTGGTAACCGGGGTTTCCTTATCATAACAGCGTACCGCGTCTCTCTCCATAACAAAATTGCTGAGAAGGCTGTCTGAAATAAATCTGCGGTAATCTATGGAAATCCCCGCAAATGCAGTCTTATCATTATCCAGTCCTTCGCTCAGCGCATTCGGCAGCACAACCTCATCCCAGTCATAAATGGTATGTCCCCAAAACTCCAGATTCCATGCTTTATTCAGCGCTTCCAATGTTTTATATTTTTTCCTCAGCCAGACCCGGAATGCTTTTTCGCAATTCTCACAATAGCAGTCCCCGCCGTATTCATTGTTAATATGCCAGCAAGTGACATGCTTATTGCTCCCGTATCTTTTTGCCAATTCTCCTGCAAGTGCCCCGGCATACTTCTGATAAACCGGAGAATTTGGACAGGCATTATGCCGCTGTCCGAACTTGTGGTGTCTTCCCTCATAATCAGTCCTTGCCACCTCCGGGTACCGCTTTACCATCCAGGCCGGAAGCGCTGCTGTGGACGTAGCAAGCACAATGTCATACTTCTCCCTACTAAGCATCTCTATGATCTCATCCAGCTCACTGAAATCATAGACCTCCTCTGAAGGCTGGATCTTTGCCCATGAAAAAACATTAACGGTCGCGCTGTTGATATGTGCGTCCTTAAAGATCCTCATATCTTCCTGCCAGATATCCTTTGGCCACTGGTTCGGATTATAGTCCCCGCCGTATAAAATTCTTTTAAAATTACCTTTCATGTCACTGTCTCCTTATTCTGCTTATAATCACCCAAAAGCTCCGTGCCAATCTCTTTGTCATCGGCTAACTTGATTATATTATAGATGGACAGATTATTGTGTAATATGTTAAGCTAAATAATATAATATTTTGAAACAGGTGATACTTATGCCAATCCATTTTAGGAGCACACCGGTCAGCGAGCCTTTTACCTTTGATTCCATAGGAAACCACTGGGTACAGGAAAGTACCTCCCGCCCCAAAGGCTATCCGCTCTGTCATTACCTTCAGTCCGAAAAAGGCACCGGAAGAATAACCATTCAGGGAAAAAAGTACCTTCTGCCGGAAGGGGAAGGTGTATTCATCGCGCCGTTCATCCAACATTCTTATGGTAGAAAGACAGATGAATGGCTTACCATGTTTGCCACCTTTACGGGAACCATCGAGAGCAGCATCCCCAGGCTTCTGGGAAACAGGCCGTTCCTCTTTATAGATAAGGAGCAGGGAATACAGATTGCATCACTGATCTCCCATATAGTAAAAAAATATGAGAACCCTCCCATGGATGTAAAAGCCCTGTCCACGGACTGTTACCGGCTGCTGCTTTTTTTTGCGGACGGCATCTATACCCGTAACTTGATGGAAGATTCCCTGTATCAGAGATATGTTGCCCCTGCAATACAGGAAATCGAAACAAATTATAACACGGAGCTCACCGTGCAGGAATTAAGCCGGCAGGTCTTTATCTCGCCTCAGTATCTGTCACGGCTGTTCAACCGTTTTCTCGGATGCTCCGCTTATGAATATCTGACGATCTACAGGATCAACAAGGCAAAAGAATACCTGCTCATAAACCCCCGCATGGAGGTCCAGGATATTGCCCACAAGGTGGGATTTACGGATTCCAGTCATTTTATATCTGTTTTCAGAAAAATGACAGGCATAACGCCTCTGGGTTTCCGGAACCTCAATTAGGTTACCGAATCCCAAACTTGACTCTATTCTTTTGTTCTTGTATACTTTCAGCTTACAAAATATAAGGCTGCTTATCCGTAAAGCAGTCTATCTCGGAAGGAACAGGTGAAAATCATGGATGAAAAAATCCTATTGGTAGATGATGAAAAAGATATCGCTGATCTGATGGAAGAAGTATTGACACAGGACGGCTTTTGCCACATCCGGAAAGCTTATACCGGAGCGGAGGCACTGGCTGTCTGCCGGGAATTTGAGCCTCATGTAATCATTCTGGACATTATGCTCCCTGACTTGGATGGACTTGAAGTTTGCAGAAAAATCCGTGAATTCTCCTACTGCTCCATTTTGTTTCTTTCCTCCAGAAATGACGATATTGATAAAATCCTGGGTCTTTCCTGCGGCGGGGATGATTACATTACCAAGCCTTTCAGTCCCCGTGAAGTGGTTTATCGTGTCAAGGCACAGCTCCGCAGACAGAAGTACTCGCTGGCAGCCTCCCCGGGAAACGTTCCTGTTTTAAAAGCAGGGCCTCTCTCCCTTGACAAAGAGAGCGGCCGGGCATATAGATCCGGACAAGAGATCCCGTTGACCGGACGGGAATTCCTTCTTTTAGCCTACCTCATGGAAAATACAGATAAGATCATCAGCAAGGAGCGGCTTTATGAACAGGTATGGGGAGAGTACAGCAGTATCTGTGACAATACTATCATGGTCCATATCCGCCATCTTCGGGAAAAGATTGAAGATACACCGTCTAAACCCAAACAGCTTATCACTGTGAAAGGCCTGGGTTACAAACTCAGGAAAAGGACTGATTAATGAAAAAATCCGGCTGCCGCACCATGCTTCATGTTTATCTAATTTTTTTCCTCTCTCTTCTGGGCACCCTCCTTGCTGCCGCAATACTCACCTTCTGGCTCATAACAGTCAAAAAACCTGACGGTACATACGCGCGGAGTGACTGGCCCGGCAAGATCTCAGAGAATTTTAAAGAACAGATCATTTTCATAGATGACAGCCCCAGAGTCAAGCAGACCGGCCTGGAGCTGCTTAAAAAAAACAGGATCGGGATACAGATTTTGGACGCCTCCGGTCTTGAGCTGTTTCATTATCAAAAACCGGTTCAGGCAGAAACATCCTACTCCGTTGCTGCTCTACTTACGCTTCACCGGACAGGCACCACAGAGAAAAGTGATACCTCTGCGTTCCTTGGGACACTTTCCCACGAGGGAAAAGAATACAGTTATATCCTTTACTTCCCTGTAAAGCTTTCCAAAATCACTATGTATTTAAACGGCGACCATTTTACCGGCGGAAAGTCCGTCATACTCCCCATAACTGCCGTTCTGTTCCTCATCATCTCCATATCAGGCATACTCTATGGTTTCCGGACTGCCAAAGCCGTAAAACAGCTTACCATCTCCATCCGGGAGATTGCTTCGCGCAGATACCTCCCCGTCCGTGGGAAAGGCATTTTTCCGGACCTTTATGAGAGCCTGGACACACTGTATGAGGAGATCAGGGAAAGCGACCGGCTGCAGGCGGAAACCGACAAAACCAGGGAAGAATGGATCGCCAACATCACCCATGATCTGAAGACACCCCTCTCTCCTGTCAAGGGTTACGCTGAAATACTGCTGGAATCTCAACATATAAATGAAGAACAATGCAGAAAATACGCTGGTATCATGCTGAAAAATGCAGCGTATATGGAAACACTGATCGACGATCTGAAGCTTACTTATCAATTGACAAATGGCATGGTCCCTATGAAACCAAAGGAACAAAATGTAGTACGCTTTCTAAAAGAGCTGGTGATCGATATTCTCAATACCCCGGAGTTTGCGCATCGCACCATCCACTTTGAAGCCTCTTTTGAAACAATCCCCTATACGTTTGACCGGACACTTTTTACAAGAGCCTTCCGGAACCTGATCCTCAATGCCTTTGCCCATGGGGAGCCGGACACAGAAGTCACCCTCTCGGCATGTGTTTCTGATCCTGTACTCCGGATCCTCATAAGTGACAACGGAAAGGGCATTTCTGCCCAAGAAGCAGAGCAGATTTTTAACCGGTATTACCGGGGAACATCCACAGAACAGAAACCGGAGGGAACAGGCCTTGGCCTTGCCATTGCAAAAGACATTGTAGAACTTCACAGCGGAAAGATTTCCGTATGCGGTTCTCCCGGTGCAGGAACCACCTTTTATATTGATCTCCCTCTGCGTTAAGGTTAATTAAGGTTTACTGAAACTCATATTAAGGTTGACAGTTTATCATGTACTTGTGATAAATGTCAGCCTTTTTCTTTTCTGAGGAGGTGAACGAATGAAACAGAAAAAGGCAGATAGAAAACGCGCCGGAGAAGCCGGATGCTTCTTCAGGCAGAAAGCAGGTGAATCATGAAAATCATAACAAAATATGTTCTGACAAATGTGAAAGAGAAAAAAATGAGGACAGCCGTGATGCTGCTGTCCATACTTCTTTCCTCCTCACTGCTGTTTGTCTCCTTCTCCATTGGGGCTTCCTATGAAAGCGCCCAGCGGAAAATGGCACGGGGAATGGCTGGTAATGCCGCCGTTTCCGTGTCTGCAAAAGACGGTGCCGTCTATACAGATGACATTCCCGATCTGACTTCCATTGATGCGAAAGCCGGCATTCTGAAAGGAACTGCACTTTACCATGAGGACGGATATTACGAGACCGTCGACCTGGCCGCCGCTGACCTGACAGAACTTGAGCAGATCAATCCGCCGCGGCTTGCGGACGGCAATGAGATCAAAGATTTCTTTGGCAGTCAGGTGATACTGCCGGACCGATTTACTTCAAAGTATAACATCAAGAAAGGGGATACCATATCCCTGCAGATAAACGGAAAGACCGCAAAACTGCGCGTGGCGGAAATTGCAGCCTATGATACGGTTTTCCTGCGGCACACAAGAGGTGTTACTGCTCTTCTGCCATATTCCACTCTGGCCGATATCCTGGGATATACAGGCGGATACCGTGAGATCCTTATAAAACCGGCAGATGGGATTTCTGCTGCTGTATTGAAAAACGAACTGGAACAGGCAATACCGGATGAAACATACCGGATAACCGAAACCGTCAATGAAGCGCAGATAACAGCCGATGCAAGGCAGAAAACCATGCCCTTCTTCCTCATCAGTTTCTTCTCACTCACTATGAGTATCTTCATCATTTACAGCAGTTACAAGGTCATTACCCTGGACCGGCTTCCGGTGATCGGAACATTCCGAAGTATCGGAGCAGCACAGAAGACGGTCACCGGCATCCTCATGATGGAAAGCGGCCTGTACGGATGCATAGGCGGACTGCTGGGCATCCCGGTGGGGATCCTGGTTCTCAAATTCATACTGCAGGGTATGGGGGAATCCCTCTCTCAGGGAATTGAGATCCCGGTTGTCATCACACCGTTTTGCATCCTTTTCTCATTCGCCACAGCTGTTCTTGTCTCTCTTTTATCTGCATGGCTGCCCATTCACCGGGCGAGCCGCCTGCCTGTAAAAGAGGTTGTTCTGGGCATTGTGGAAGAAAAACAGGTTCCCGGATATTTGACGGCAGCAGCCGGTATGGTGCTGTTCCTTGCCTCTGCCCTCCTGCCGAGAGCGGCAGCAGGAAATATGCTCTATATTCTGGGCGGCTTTTCCCTTTTGGGTATGATCGCAGCCACCATTCTTCTTGTGCCGCAGCTCACCCATGTGCTTTCTTTTATTCTGGAACACGTTTATGGAACCGTGCTGGGAAACGAAGGAAAACTGGCTGCCCGCAATCTGCGCGGCAATAAAAACATTACACAAAATATCACCCTGCTCTTTATCAGCATATCCGCTGTTATCGCTATCACGGTTGTCGGAGATTTTGTTACCACCTATGTCAGTGACGTGTTCAACGGAGCAGAACTTCAGGGATTCGCCGATGGGCATATGGAACCGGAATTCGTAGAGCAGGTAAAAGAACTGGATGGCGTTGAGAAAGTGCTCCCTGTCCATGTCTTTGATAACCGGATCCAGGCAGGGGGCACCACGTTCAGCCGCCTGGAAGCAACCGATAACCTGGATCGATACAACTCCATGTTCGCTCTCCATTACACGGACACAGAAGAAAAATCCCAGGCACTTTCCTCCTTCCACAATGAAGAGCATGTTATCCTTCTCAGTGAAAACTATATGGAAGAGGCCGGGGTTTCCCCGGGAGATACACTAACTCTGTCAAACGGTACCGATCAGTCCCCGTACCGGGTGGCCGGCAGTTTCAAATCCCGGGCCACAGACAACCAGGCAGTCATTCCCTCCGCCTGCGCAGTCTCTGATTTCGGTGCTCGGGCATATGACTTTCTGGCCTATACCGCTTTAGACCCGGATGCTGTCATGGTGCAGATCCGCAGCATGTTCGGCGAAACTCCAAACTGGAGCCGCACAGTAGACGAATTCAACAAAGATGCTCTGTCCACTGTGGGCACTTTTTTACAGCCTATGCACAGCATGACTTATTTTATCTTACTGTTGGCAGCTGTGGGGATCATCAATAATCTGCTGATCAACTATATTCAAAAACGGCGCACCACCGCCATGTATAAATCCGTGGGGCTGAGTAACCGCCAAAATATAAAAATGACACTTGCGGAGGGATTTTCTTCCGGCCTGATCGGTTCTGTGACCGCTGTCCTTGTCTCATATATGGAAATACAGACCATCTTTTTAGTAGCCGGGCCCAAAATTTCCATGGCGCCGGAACTAACTGCAGAAACGTTCCTGCTCTCCGGGGCAATGGGCATTGTCATAACCCTGATCGGCTCTGTTGTTCCCATTTTCAAGAGCAGACGAATGAAACTGGTGGAAGAGATCAAATGCGAATGATACTTTAACAGGAGGATATGAAATGAAACAGATAACCAGCCACGCTGCCGTTGAGGGCAGACACCTTATGAAAGATTTTTCCATGGGAGATACGGTCACAAGGGTACTGAACGATATCTCCCTGCGTGTAAACAGAGGAGAATTTGTATCCATTATGGGGCCGTCCGGCTCTGGAAAAAGCACACTGCTTTACATCCTTGGGGGACTGGACGCGCCTACCAACGGCCATGTTTTTCTAAACGGAACGGACATCTCCGGTTTTGACGATGAAAAAATGAGCCGGATACGAAGACAAAAAATAGGGTTTGTCTTTCAGTTCTACAATCTCATTCCCAATCTGAACGTGGAAGAAAATATTATGCTGCCGCTGCTTCTGGACGGCAAAAAAACAAAAGATCACCAGGAACAGCTCAGCCGGATTCTGGAGGTCACCGGACTGTCAGACCGGCGCAGACATACACCCAGGGAGTTATCCGGCGGCCAGCAGCAGCGGGTAGCCATCGCCCGCGCACTGATCGGCAGTCCTGAAATCCTTTTTGCAGATGAACCTACGGGAAATCTGGACAGCAAAACAGGGACAGAGATCATGAACCTGCTCTGTGACATCAACCGCAGCAGCGGACAGACGATCATCATGGTGACCCATTCACCGGAGGCTGCCAAATGCAGCAGCCGCATGATCACCGTACAGGATGGCGCCCTAATCTGACCCGACCGCTCTTGGCATAAAAGAGCAAAAAAAGTCAGGACATTTATTTTATATACTGTTATAATGGATGATATTTCGTAACCGTGAGGGCACTGAACAGTTACGATACTTCAAAAAGAAAGTGAGGAACATCATGTCTCATAAAGAAAAAATCATCATCCAGGGGCTGAAGCAGAATAACTTAAAAAATGTATCTTTAGAGATACCCAAAGAAAAAATCGTTGTCTTTACAGGTGTTTCCGGTTCCGGCAAGTCCAGTATTGTATTTGATACCATAGCAGCCGAAAGCCAGAGGCAGATGAATGAGACCTACACGGCATTTATCCGCGGCAGACTGCCCAAATACAAAAAACCGAGGGTGGATTTTATAGATAATCTCACCGCATCTGTCATTATAGACCAGTCAAGACTGGGCGGAAACGCCCGGTCCACAGTTGGGACTATCAGTGACATGTATTCGGCCCTGCGTCTGCTCTTTTCCCGGATCGGAGAACCTTACGTGGGGACAGCGTCCTACTTCTCCTTTAATGATCCCAACGGTATGTGTCCGGAATGCTCCGGTATCGGCAGGATCCTGGATTTGGATATGGATCAGGTTCTGGCTCCGGATAAAAGCTGGAATGAAAGTATGGTAGAACTTCCCGCATTCCATGCAGGGAATTGGTACTGGAAACAATATACCCAGAGCGGGCTGTTTGATCTGGATAAAAAATGGAAGGACTACTCTGAAAAAGAGAGAAATCTTCTGCTTTATGGCGCATATGAACGAGGCCAGGAACAGGTGAATAAAAAGATAGAGGGGATTTACAATCACCTGAACCGGCTTCTTATCAAACGGGATCTGTCAAACTCCAGTGACCGCTCCCTTCTCCGTCTGAAGAAACTGGTAAAAGAGCGGGAATGCCCTGTCTGCCGTGGAAAGCGGCTGAATAAAGCCGCACTCTCCTGCCGGGTGAACGGATACCGCATTGACGAAATGTGTGATATGGAATTCATAAAACTCTGCACTATCCTGCAGGAGATCACCGATCCCAGAGGGCAGACTATCGTCAACACCCTGACGTCTTCCCTGACCCGCATGATTGATATCGGACTGCCCTATCTCAGCATGAACCGGGAATCCACTACCCTGTCAGGAGGGGAGGCACAGCGTCTGAAACTGGTCCGCTATATGGGCAGCTCCCTCACAGGCATGACTTACATTTTTGATGAGCCGAGTACCGGAATGCATCCACGGGATGTCCACCGTATGACTAAACTGCTGCAGAGCCTGCGAAATAAAGGAAACACCGTCCTTGTGGTGGAGCATGACAAAGATGTTATCTCCATTGCGGATGAGGTAATCGATGTAGGTCCTCTGGCAGGCAGAAACGGCGGACAGATTTTGTATCAGGGCAGCTATGAAGGGCTGCTCCACTCTAAAACACTGACGGGGAACGCCATGCTGGAATATATCCCCATCAAGCCAAACCCCAGAAAAGCCAGCCAGTTCCTGCCGGTAAGAAACGCAGACATTCACAATCTGAAACAAGTCTCTGTTGATATCCCCACCAATGTGCTGACTGTTGTCACCGGTGTGGCCGGCTCCGGCAAGTCCAGCCTGATCCGTGATGTGTTTGCACAGCAGTATGCAGACCGGGTGGTCCTGGTGGATCAGTCTCCTATCACAGCCACCGGCCGTTCCACACCGGCAACGTTTTTGGGATTCTTTGACGATATCCGCAAACTGCTGGCAGCAGAAAACGCAGTGGACGCCTCCCTCTTTTCCTTTAACAGCAAAGGCGCCTGCCCTGCCTGCAAAGGAAAGGGGATTGTGGTAACAGAACTGGTCTTTATGGACCCTGTTACCACGGTGTGCGAAGTCTGTGAGGGCAGCCGGTACAGCGGAGAAGCATTGTCTTACCGGTTTAAAGGTAAAAATATTTTAGACATCCTGAACATGACTGCTGAGGAAGCTGCGGAATTCTTCCGGGAAAACAAAAAGATCCACAAACAACTTAGGGCCATGATTGAGGTGGGACTTTCCTATCTGACTCTCGGACAGCCTCTCTCCACACTCTCCGGAGGTGAACGCCAGAGGGTGAAACTGGCAAAATACCTGGATAAAAAAGGGAATATCTACCTTCTGGACGAGCCCACAACAGGACTGCACGCCTCAGATGTAAAAAATATCATGAGGCTTTTGGACGGATTTGTGAAGCGGGGCAGCACGGTCATTGTGATCGAACATAATCTGGATGTTATGAAACAGGCGGATCATATCATAGATGTGGGACCTGACGGCGGAACTGCCGGAGGCCGGGTAGTCTTTACCGGTACTCCTCAGGAAATGGCAGACAGCGCGGACACCATTACAGCCAGATACCTCCGAAAATCTTTGGAACATTGATTCTTCATCTTTTCCTGAAAATGGTGATTGACCTTTCCCTTAGGGCAAGGTGTAAGATAAAGCAAGAAACACGAAAGGGAGGGCTGCCATTGTTAACTATCGGTGAATTTTCAAATATATGCAAGGTATCTGCTAAGACGCTCCGCTATTATGCGGAGATCGGGCTGATCCACCCTGAGCAGATCGATCCGGAAAACGGATATCGCTATTATTCTATAGAGCAGCTGGAAACCATGCTGTTTATCAATCGTCTGAAATCCTATGATTTTTCTCTGGAGGAAATTAAAACCATACGAAACACAGAAGGATTACGGGACGAGGCACTTTGTCTGGCACTTATGAAAAAAGAAAGAGAAATCGAAAAACAGGTGCGGGAATACCAAAAGACACTGGAGCAGCTCAATCAGGATATCTCCAACTTAAAACAAGGAAACTCCATTATGTCTTATATGGAAAACATTAATATCCGGCTTACGGAAGTACCTGAAATGTATCTTTTATCTATTCGCAAAATGGTACACGAGTATGAATTTTCCGAAGAATATGGAAAGTGCTACGGACAATTATTTAAAAAGATAAAGGATAAAAGGCTGACGCCGACAGCTCCTCCCATGGTCCTCTTCCACAGTAAAGAATTCAGCCCCTTTGGTCTGGATACGGAATTTGCTGTCCCGGTGAAGGAATACGCCACGGGAACCAGAGATTTCTGCCCCGGTCTGTGTATAAAGACCGTCCTGCACGGCTCCTACACAGAACTGCCCTCTGTATATGCCAAGCAGAGGGAATGGGCAGAAAAAGAGGGGTATGAAGGAAGCAGCCTTCTTTATGAAGTGTATATCACAGATCCCTCCCGGGCCGCATCGGAAAATGAGCTGATCACCGAAATATATTATCCTGTCAAAAAGAAGACTCTATAAGTCCGGGGCAGAAAAACAAACCATTAAGGAGAACACCGAATGAATCAAGAAAAGATAACAGAACTGGAAAATGTCATAGGCAAAGAACACAGCAATATTGCGGGCATGGTTGTCCTAAAAAACGGAGAAACCTTATATGAGAAGTATTTTAACGGATGCACGGCTGACAGCCGTATACATGTGTACTCCGTTACAAAAAGTATCCTTTCGGTCTTGATCGGAATTGCCATAGACCGGGGATATATCAAAAGTGTCAGTCAAAAAGTGCTGGATTTCTTCCCGGACTACACTGTGAAAAAAGGAGAAAAAACCATACAGGATATAACACTGGAACATCTGTTGACCATGACTGCGCCTTACAAATATAAATCTGCGCCTTATATAAAATATTTTACCAGTGACAATTTCGTCAAATTCACGCTCGATCTGTTGGGAGGCCGGGGGCAGATTGGAGACTTTCGTTATACTCCCCTTATCGGACCCGATATCTTATCCGGCATCCTTGCCAATTCCACCGGCCGGTCTGTATTGGATCTCGCGTCAGAGAATTTATTTTCTCCCCTGGGAATTACCGTTGCGCGCAGTTTAACGTTTCAAAGTAAAGAGGAGCAGATGGCATTCAACACGTCCACAGATTTAAGCGGCTGGGCCTCCGACCCGGCCGGGAACCATACAGGAGGCTGGGGACTTTCGCTCTCACCTGTGGATATGGCGAAAATAGGACAGTTATACTTAAATGGCGGAGTGTGGAACGGAAAACAGATCGTCTCAAAAAGCTGGATAGAGGAGAGCACAAGAGAACACAGCCGATGGGAAAAGTGCAATCTTCCCTATGGATATTTATGGTGGTTATCCGGGGATACGGAGCAGGGATTTTCTGCCATGGGAGATGGGGGAAATGTTATTTATGTGAATACGCACAGGGAGATGGTGGTTTCCATTGCTTCTCTTTTTGCGAAGAATGTTAAAGACCGGATCGCTTTTATCAAAGATTATGTGGAGCCTGCCTTTGACAAGGATCTCACTTGATCTTTATATGGATCATAAAAGGCTTTCTATGATGGATGTTATATCATAGAAAGCCTTATTTCGTGATTGGATTTTAGGTTCTGAGTAACACCCGCAGAGACCATTCCACATGGTCTGCCAGCGCTTTCTCCAATGCGTCTTCTTCCTTTTTCTCAAGGAGACGTAAAATCCTGAGATGCTGCGCCGTGCTTTCCTGCATATCATTCAGCGCGTAGAAAGATGATATCTGGAGCCTTTTAATATTTGCATTGATATTTGCCATAATATTTTTTATATACTGATTATCACATTTTTCAATGATTAGATCATGCAGCGCCCAGTCCATGTCTGTGAACATCTTTTTATCCACCCGCGCCCCTAATTCATCCAACACCCGAAGCTTTTGGAATATTTCTTCCATCTGCCCGAATTCCTCTTTTGTTATGTTATGTATCGCTGACTTGGATGCCAATATCTCAAGAGGTTTCCGGACGGCAAATAAATCCTTCGTCCCTTTCTCTGAAATCTCTGTCACATAGGCACCAATGCCGTTTTTTATCACTACCAAATCTTCGCTGGCAAGTATCCGAAGCGCTTCCCGGACAGGGGTCCGGCTCATATCCAGTTCTGCCGCGATTTGGGACTCACTGAGAATTTCTCCCGGCTTGATCGCACCACTGCATATGGAATCCTTTATCTTATCATAAGCTATCTCCGTACGATTTCTGGTACTTCCCTTCTTTACAAAATTACTGACTTCCATATTCCTCCACCTGCTTTTAGACTAGGATAAGTTTAGCATCATTTATGCTGCTCCGTCAAGCCGCATTCTTGACACACCATTTAATTTCCTCGTCATTATATGTGGAAATATGTCTGACTCCACTTTGCAATTTCATCCTGAACGATCTTATCCACTGCCGGATAAATGCTGCCGTCATCCCCGCCGTAAGTGAGGCAGGGTATGAATCCTCCTTGGGGCACATATTCCTCACAGGCCCTTCTTACTTCCCGTCTTACAATATCCTCATTAAAGTCCGGCACATCGATCACCGCTGCATCCAGTCCGCCCATGAAAGCCATTTTCCCTTTGAGGTGCTCTTGCATCTTTGGGATATTATTCTCGGGAGTTACCCCCTGCCACACATCAATGCCAATCTCCGCCATATCTTCCGCTATGGTTTCACAGTAACAGTCTGCATGATGTACGACCAGTACCCCATTCTCTTTCAGATATCCGTAAATTTTTCTGTATCTCTCCTTAAAAAATTCTATCCATGTATCTCTGCTGACAAAAAGACTCTTCTTGGACCCCCAGTCATCATGAAAGAGGACTGCGTCCGGCTTACAGTTTTCCACCAGCATATGGCACCAGGTCAGTTTAAAGTCCATAATACAGTCAAGCAGTTCATGCATTGCCTCCGGTTCCTCCATCATGGCAATAAAAACATCCTCAAATCCCATTAAGGCATGGCACTGTTCAAACAGGCCGGACGCCATCATCGCCATTGTCAGCTTTCCCTCTTCCCGGATTCTCCGGGTATCTTCACTGGCGCTGTTCCAGTCCATGGGAACCTTTCTAATGTCCGGTACTTTCACATATTCCTTCCATCTGCAGATGTCTTTGCATACTTTTGTTTCTTCATTGATCAAAGGCATAGAACCGGGTTCGTCCTCTCCCCAGTAAACTGTCACTCCCCATGGGTTTTTCTTTGTTTTTCCCCTTTCAGCCACAGACATGTATGCTGTAACAGGGTCCGATATAAAAGAAAACGCTTCCCATTCATTTATCAGCGCATCCGGCTTTCCATATCGGATCGTTTCCCAAAAATTTTCTCTGACCTTCATCTCGGCCTCCTCATATCATGATTTATTTTCCAGAATCAGGCAGGGGTTTTCTTCCACCTGCCCGAGCAGCGCGCGGGAAACCATTATCTCCTCCAGCTCGATCGTATTCTTGATCCTCACTATTTTGAGGTTATCTTTATTGGCATTTCTGAGAATTTTAACTGCTATCTTAACTGCTTCCTCCTCGTCTTTTGCTATAAGCGGAATTTTACAGTCATCCACACATTTTACTGCAATGGCATTCGCATACATGGCCTCATGATCCAACTGCGCAAAGACTTTTTTAGTGAT
The DNA here is from genome assembly GCA_002270465.1 of Blautia hominis. Classification (GTDB taxonomy): domain Bacteria; phylum Bacillota; class Clostridia; order Lachnospirales; family Lachnospiraceae; genus Blautia; species Blautia hominis. The sequence continues at coordinate 681,995 of NQOF01000002.1, read as the reverse complement.
AACATCAAATATCCCCAGCCCAATACCGTTCCCGTGGGAGGCAGGGGAAATATCCAGCAGGACCATTTTGTCTATCTTGGGGACCGGCAGGACAAACTCCTTGAGAATATAACTTTTCCCCAGAATATTAGGGTCAAAACCAGCTCCGGATATATCTTTGCCAATCTCCTCCACTATGAGGATATCAATCTCCGGGATCATCAAAACCGGCATCTTGTCCCTGGCCATTTTCACCAGTTCTTTTTCCCGTTCCACCAAAGTTTCCGCGGGAACAGCTTCGATCAGACAGGTTTCATCGTAGGCATTTTCTAAAACAGCGATCCCAAAAGCAACCGGTGCCTTTTCTAAAATCCATGCAGCAGCTTCCTTTATCACCTCTCCGAAAACGGAAAAATCAGCTTCATGGATCGCTGTACAACCTCTGTGGTTCCCCAGACCGATGACAAGCATTTTACAGAGGCCGCTTTGTATATCAGACACGAAATCCGTATGTAATTTCACTCTGTTGACAGGTATGATCACATCCGCTTCCATAGCAGACTTATCAAAATACACCTTTCTCCCGCCTGATATCTCACCCAGGCATACAACATCCGTGGTGGTGATGATCGGAACATGCATGGCCTCCTCTGTGATCCCATAGCCATACAAAACTTCCCTCTGTCCCTCTTCGGTCCCTCCCCCATGGCTGCCCATTGCCGAAACAATAAAGGGTATGGCTCCAAGTTTTTCCAGTTCTTCCAAAATCGTTTTTACGATCAGCGGAAGATTACGGATACCACGGCTCCCCACTGCCACAGCTGCCCGCATTCCTGGCTTTATTTTACCACTTATCTCTTCTCTTTGAAACTCTTTTCGTATTGCCGCCGCAATGTCCGGCAGAGTTTCTCTGCCGAACACCTGGCGGACTTTATAGAGAGGAGGGATCACTGTATTATAATCTTCAGGTAATAATAAAGGCATTTCCAACCTCGCTTTCTCTTGGGCTTCCTTAGCTCAGGAAGCCCAATGTAAACCATGGCACATAAGTGATCAGCATCAGCACCACCAGAAGCGATACCAAAAGACCGCCTATCCGCTTCATCATGGCATCCATAGGCACCCCTGAGACGGCGGTTGCCATAAAGAGATTAATACCGTACGGCGGGGTGATAAATCCAATGGCCAGATTCATGGTCAGCATCACACCAAAGGTGATCGGGCTCATCCCAATCGCTTTTACTACCGGCAGTAAAATAGGTGCAAGGATAATGGTGGCCGGAATATTATCAATGACGCATCCCACGATCAAAAGCAGGATATTGATCATAAGCAGGATCACAAATTTATTGTGGCTGATCCCCAAAAATAATTCGGTCAGTCTGTTTGGGATCTGTTCTATGGTAAGAAAATAAGAAAATGCATTGGCAAATCCCATCATAAACAGTGTAATGCCGCAAAGATTCACAATCCCCAGAAATCCTTTATACAGGCCTTTCAGGTCCATCTCTTTGTATACAAACATACTGACAACGATACAGTAAACGACCGACACCACCGACGCTTCTGTCGGCGTAAAAATCCCTTTGTAAATTCCGCCCAATATGATGACCGGCATCAGCAGTGCCCAAAAGCCTTCTTTAAATGCCTTCCACACTTTTTTAAGTTCCGGACGCTTTGCATCACCTTTCCATCCATGTTTTCTGGAGGTGATGACGCACACAATGATCATGGCAATGCCCATCATGATCCCCGGCAATATGCCTGCTGTAAACAAGTCTTTTACGGACGCATTGACAGCCACACCGTAAATAACAAGAGGTACGGACGGCGGAATGATCACACCCACAGAGCCTGCGGCTGCCGCCAATGCCGCTGAAAAGTCTTTGTCATACCCCTTTTTCTCCATCTCCGGTATCATAAAAGACCCAATGGCAGAAGTTGTTGCCACAGCAGACCCTGAGACTGCTCCGAAAAACATACAGGCAATTGTTGTGACAATAGATAAGCCGCCTGTCAGCCATCCGAGAAGGCTGTCCGCAAAATTCACAATCCTCTTTGCGATTCCCCCTGTAGCCATGAGATTTCCGGCGAGCATAAAAAACGGAACGGCCAAAAGAGTAAAGGAATCTGTCCCCGATAAGGAACTTTTAATAAATACCATGGGCGAATAATCCGTACAGATAAGAAAACTCAGTAAACCCGAAATTCCGATCGCATGTCCCACCGGAACACTTAAAAGCAGCAGGATAAAGAAACTGCCGAATAAAACTGCTATTTCCATCCTCTACTCCACCCCCTTTGCCTGTGATGTCTCCTGCACGGGAAGATGCCCGAAATGCATGATCTCATACACCACCCTGCAGGCAAGGCGGACAGCCACAGCCGCTGATCCGACCGGCAGAGAGATATATACGATCCACAAAGGGATCTGCAGACCGGTGGAAGTCATGCTTGTAGAGATCACGGTCTTCAGATACATGATCCCCTGCCAGATAAGAAATATGTAAAATACAAAGATCATGCCATTGATAAGTATTTCCAAAGCTTCTCTTGGTTTTTGCTTTAATTTGTTACTGAATATCTCAATCCTGATATGGTCATTATTTTTCGCCCCCACGCTGGCCCCCAGCCAAATCTGCCATATAAAAATATAGCGGACCAGCTCCTCACTCCAGCTCAGGGAATTATTAAATATGTACCTCATAATAACCTGGATAAAAACCAGGATCACCATCAGGATCAGGGAATAAACAAGAAAATACTCCTCCATTTTATTCCATATCGTAACAAGAAATTTAGCCTTCTTCAAAAAACTTCCCCCTTTACTTCTGCCTGGGCTACTTGTTAAACTCCTGCGCCATATCAAAGATTTCAGTCCCCAGCTTTTCCTTGTATTCATCATACATGGGTTCTACCGCCTCTTTGAACTTCAAACGGTTCTCATCCGTAATTTTTGTAACCTCCATGCCCGCATCTTCAAGCTGTTTTAAATAAGATTCATACATTTCCAAACTCTTTTTTGTGACAAGTTCAGACTGCTGCTTGATCCCCTCGTCAATGATATTTTTGTATGCATCCGGCAGGCTGTTGTACCATTCCTCACTCATGGCAAGGCATCCGATGGATATGGTATGTTCCAGGTTGCTGTAATATTTCTGTACCTCATAATACTGAGAGGTATAGGTCAGGGACGGATCATTATCCTGTCCGTCTACTGTCTTGTTTTGGAGTGCCGTAAATAATTCTGAGAAGCTCATAGGTGTGGGATTTGCCCCCATAAGAGTAAATGCGGTAATATATACCGGACTTTCCATTACACGAATCTTCAGTCCCTTCATGTCATCCGGGGATTCTACCGGGCGCACACTGTTGCTGAGCCCTCTGTATCCGCCAAAATAATAGGTGCTGCCAATACGGATCCCTGTTCCCTCCAGCATTTTGTCGAACTCGTCGCCCAGTTTGCCTTCATTTACTGCCTTTAATTCCGATTCGTAATCATCAAACAAAAACGGCATATCCAGAATACCGAATTTTTCATCGTATGTAGTCAGCACAGAAATGGCCGGATTACAGACCTGGATCGTATTCATGGCACAGCCTTCCAGCATCTCGGTATCCCCTCCCAGCGCTCCGTTGGGATAATGGTCCACTTTGATCTTGCCTCCGGATGCCTCTTCCACATATTCAATAAATTTTGCCTCTCCGTCTGCCTGGGTAGTACCGCTCTCGGGTCCTATGCTGGCAAATTTTATAGTGATGGGATCCAGACCGTCAAGCTCTGCGTTTGCCTCCTGGCCTTCCTTTTGTGTACTGTCCTCTTTTTGTTCCTGTTTTGTATCCGATGTTCCTTCTTTTTTACCATCACTGCCGGAGCTTCCGCATCCATAGAGAGACGTGACAAAAAGTGCACAAGCCAATAAAACCGCTAATTTTTTCATCTCTTATCCTCCTTGCGCATTCCGCGCAGAAACTTTAATCTAAGATTTCTATGATACCTGCATCGGCATTGATCCGAATGTGGTCCCCTGACTTTACTGTCTCATAGAACGCTTCCTCCACTTTATCCACCATTGGGATATCCATGATAATGGCACTGGAGACAAGAACCGTCTCCGGATAACGGATGATCATTCCTTTTGGCGCATTATCTTTTTTATTAAGCTGAAACAGTCCGTCCGCCTGCACCACGGAACTGCCTTTTCCGCTTGGGAAGATCAAAATCTTCTTCGCTATACTCTGTCCTTCCAGTGCATGGGCCGGCTCAATGACTTTGCCTGTATCCGGCTCAATCAGATAAAACATAATATTATCGCCTGATACTAAAGCTTCCCCTTCCACAATCCCCTCTGAGATCTTATGACATCTGAATTTCTTTTCCATCAGACCACCTCCCCGTTCAGTGCTGCATCAATGCATGTGTCCAGATCACGTATGACAAAATTGATCCCTCTGCGCTTGGGATAATATGCACACTTGGGTGATTCCGTCACACCTGTTTTTCCCTGTAAATGTTTCCAGCAGGGCTGATCCGGACAGGAATCCGGCACAATATAGCCCCCTGCGGCCTCGATCACCTCCGTAACGCCCATTCTGTCAGCCAGTTCCTTTACATGATAAGAAGTGAGGATCCACATTTCTTTTTTCAATTTCCTGCCCTTTAATCTCCCGGCAATGTGCTGAGTCTGTTCCAAAGTAAAATGCGGACATCCAAACATCGCAAAATCAATTTCTCTGCTGCCTTTTGCCGAAATCTCCTCCAATATCTCCTCCAAATCTTCATTGGTGATAGTCACCGTACGCTCCGGTTCCTTTCCCCCAAAGGCCTGTTCCAAGGTCTGTGCTTCCGGTGTACAACCCACAATATGATACATCCCATACGCACCGGATGTATTGAGCTGTGCGCCCAGATTTGTCAGTGCTTCCTTCCCTATGTGCTTTGGAAGCCCGGTAAATACCGGAATCCCGCTTCCGATCTTCCGCCCGCAGTATCCGAGAAGATGATACTCAAAATCGGACTTCATATCCGCTTTTACTTCCACCAGGATATTTCCCTTTCTGTTCTCGTCAAGAAGTAATCCGTACTCCGGTACATAGCCTGTGATCGCGGCACATAGTGCACTGTTTGCCCCCTCCCTGTTGCTTCTGGCCCCCCAGACAGAATTTACATACGGTGTTGCGCTGGATTCTGAAAAAGCCACAACTTCACCGAAATTAGGAACATTGGTGGCAACATAAGGCGTGCAGTTATAGGAAAGCGTCGCACCTAACCCCTTGTAGGCATTGTGTGTCCTCTGCATAAAGTCAGCATCCTCCTCTGACACCATATTCCGTTCCTTAAAGAATGAAATACAAAAACCGGGGTTTACCGTCGGCGAGACCCTGCAGTATGCTCCTGCATTCAGCAGCTTCTCCGCAAACCACAAATCTGCGTCCTGATTGGACAAAGCTACATGTGCCCTCGTTATGGGCACCATCCGAGGGGCATCAAAGGATTCCCCGATTGCCACCTGGATCTTCATTGCATATGCTGTACCCTCCCCATACTTTCCGTCCAGCATATTCTGTTGTTCCTGCGTTAACTCCATAATATTCCTCCTTCCGCATATCACCTGTATACAGTTATTATATTTCTTGTATTCAGTATTGTCAATGACATTTCTCATATTTTTCGACATTTTTTCGACGGCAGTATTATTGGCAGTAACTCTCAGAGATATAAATTTATGTTACTATTCACAGCCCTGCAAAAAAACGCAGTTCTGTAAACAGTAACACGCTTCGCGATGCACAGATATGGAGCATTCTGCCCCATATCGCGCTGGCTGCCTCGGGATTTTCATGCGCAAGCGCATAAAAACACCTCGCGGGATAACAGCCGTGAATAGTAACAAATTTATACAGGTACCTTAAAAAAAGTTCTTGACATTTTTCACAGGTACCTGTACAATACAATCATCAGGTACCTGTGAAATTCAAGAAAGGAGAACCCACTATGTCTGATATGATAAACAACAAAGAATTATTTAAAAAACTGGAACGCCTCCAATGGCTCCTCCATCGCCAGCACCAGCAGCTCCATGCAGCCCGCGGCCCTTTTGCAGACCCTACCAGGGGACAGGGGCGGGTACTGGCTATCCTGAAGATGCAGCCGGAAATCAGCACAAAAGATTTATCCTACCTGCTGGATATCCGCCAGCAGTCTCTGAGCGAACTGCTGAACAAACTGGAAAAAGCCGGCTATATTACCAGAACCCCAAAGGAAACAGACCGACGTGTTATGATCGTGAAGCTCACGGAAAAGGGAAGGGATGCCCGGCAGGAACCGCCGGATTCGCCGGATTTATTTGACTGTCTCTCAGAGGAGGAACAGGATGCATTCAGCAGCTATTTAAGCCGGATCATTGCCAGTTTGGAGACCATGCTTGGAACAGATGACAGAGAGGATATGGAGCAATGGATGGAACAGGCACGCTCCCGAATGGGCGAGGATGCATTTGAACATCTTATGGCCATGCGGAGCAGAAGTTTTTCAAGATCCCGAAGTGACCGGACCCGCAGTGAACGGGAAGAACGTCCTGGGCGCGGGCGCCGCCCCGGCAGATCGGATGAAACACGCAGATAGCTGTATTTGCTGCAGCAGCCCTCATTGCAAAGGAAGGAGGAAAACCAATGAAAGAAAAATCTTGTACAGTAAGCCGCGATGTTGTGGGAAAACAATCCGGAATCGCCGGATTGCTGGGAAATTTAATATTAGTCATAATAAAAGGGATTGCCGGACTCTTAAGCGGCAGCGTTGCGATCACTGCTGATGCCCTGAATAACCTTACAGACTGTGCGTCCTCTCTTCTAACGCTTCTGGGTTTCTCACTGGCAGCAAGGGATAAAGACACGAAACACCCCTATGGACATGGACGGATGGAATATATCTGCGGTTTCGTTATTTCTATTTTGATTCTGTTTACCGGTATTTCCGTAGGAATTGACGCCTGTAAGCAGCTGTTAAACCCCAGGCATGTGACCGTAACCGGTCTCACGCTGGCGGTTTTATGCATCAGTATCCTGGGCAAGATCTGTATGGCATGGTATGTGAGACACCTGAATCAAAAGGTTTCCTCCCCCACCCTGAAGGCTGTTTGGGAAGATAATCTTTCTGATGCACTTGTCACTGCAGTTACCTTTATCGGAATCCTTGCGGTTCCTTATGTACAGATTTCTGCGGACGGTATTTTAGGTATCCTTGTATGTATTGTGATCCTAAAATCAGGATTTACTTCTTTTAGTGAAAATATGGTCCTGCTTTTGGGGGAAGGCGCTGACCCGGCTACCAAAGAGGAGATCATGAGGATTGTGACCGCATACTTTCCTGCCAAATCAGTAAAAGAAATCTCGCTCCACGATTACGGCCCCGAAAATAAACTGGTCTTCATTCAGCTTACCTCTCCCCCGGAGAAGGAAACAGACCATTTATCCCGGAATTTCTCCTGTATCAAAACGGAAATCAAACAAAAACTGCAGATTGACGCCACGATCTACTGGGCACTCCCGGAAACTGTGAATTGAGGTAAGAATATGTGTAAAACAGTCTCTATTGACCATTATCTGAAAACAATTTATATCATCCAGCACGAAAAAGGGTTTGTGAGAAATATTGATATTGCCGCTGCACTTGGCTATACCAAACCAAGCGTAACAAGAGCGGTCACTGTTTTGAAGGAGATGGAATATATTACCGTAACCGGTCATGAAATCCGGCTGACCGCAAACGGTCAAAAAGAGGCTTTAAAACTCCTGGAAAAATACAAAACCATCTGCGATTTTCTGAAATCCCTCGGTGTATCAGATGCGTCAGCCTCCCATGATGCCTGTGAAATGGAGCACCACATCAGCGATGAAACTTACCGGCACCTAAAACAAATTTTTGCTGCAGACACCCTCTCTTCCACTTCTCTCACCAAATCTCCTATACAGCATTAAAAACTTCCAACTCGTAAGCAGAAAAATTGGCTGTATAAAATTAACTGCAATTGGTTGTTGATATACAGCCAATTTCCATCTATACTATTCATTGGACCGAACCAAATGGAGGAGCCAATGAGAATTCAAATAGACAAATCAATAAAGACACCCCTTTACAAACAGATTGCGGAACAGATACAGTCTCAGATCATATCCGGTGAGATTCCCGATGGTTTTCAATTCCCATCGGAACGCCAGTTAGCCGATACACTGGGTGTAAACCGCACAACTGTGCTGAACGCATATAAAGAATTAAAGGCCGACGGGCTGCTCACCTCCCACGTGGGAAGGGGAACCATTGCTGTCAAAGAGGCAGCACCTGCAGTCCGCAAAACAGATTCCCGTAAAGAACCCATGTGGGAGTATCTGTTCAGTGATTATCTGAAGAACCGTGATACCTTTGATGTGAATAAATATCTGGAAATGGCAAACCAAAAGGATGTCATATCCTTTGCGGCCGGAATCGCCTCCTTTGAAAATCCTCCGATCCAGGCATTCAAAGGAATGGAGCACGACTTACTGTCCAATCCCAAAGGACTGCTTGTCTCTCCCGTGGCAGGGTTTTCTTCCCTGCGAAAGGTCATGGCGTCCTATATGCAAAAGCGCTCCTGCTTCTGCCACCCTTCCGAGATCATGATCGTTTCCGGTGCACAGGAGGGCATTGACCTGGCAGCCCGGGCCTTTGTCAATCCGGGGGATATTGTGCTGATCGAAGAGCCGTCCTTTTTCCCTGCAATACAGAGCTTCCGGGCTATGGGTGCCAGACTTATGGCAGTACCCATGGAAAGCGATGGTATGGACATGAAAATACTGGAACAGCTTTTGATCCGGTATCACCCCAAATTAATCTACACCATGCCCACATACCATAATCCCTGCGGTGTATGCATGAGCACTGCCAAGAGGATTCGGCTTCTGGAATTGGCCGGCAAATATGCCATACCAATTCTGGAGGATGACCCATACAGTGAACTGAGTTTTGAGGGACAGACCACTGCTCCTTTGAAAACAATGGATAAGAACGTGAATGTCATATATCTCAGTTCTTTTTCCAAAACCATCTATCCCGGTCTGCGCCTGGGCTGGATCTGCGCGGATAAAAAACTGATCCATCACTTTTCCAGTATCCGGCAGCTTGTAGATCTGCATTCCTGCTGTATATCACAGCAGATTGTGGAACGGTTTATTGTAAATGGCGAGATGGAAAAATATGTGGAGTTCATACGCAGGGAGTACCGGGAAAGAAGAGATATGATGGTGGATGCCCTGAAACAGTATGCTCCTTTGGGCTTGTCCTTTGCTATACCGGACGGCGGGTATTACCTTTGGTGCAGGCTCCCGGACGGCCTGTCAGCAGATCTGCTGGCTTCGCAGGCTGCCAAAAACGGAGTCGCCATTCTACCCGGAATGCCCGCATATCTGACAAAACAAAAAGGGGAGAGCTATATCCGCTTAAACTTTACCTTTCCTCCAAAGGATAAAATTGTTTATGGCATCAAAATTTTATGTGACGTGATAAAAAAACTGCTCATGGCTCATCAGGAGGACGAACCATGGAATGACAATGAAATAAACCCTATATTATAAATATGTAAAGGAGTTTTCTCATGGAATACAAATATGCGAAAAGAATGTCATCTGTTACCGCTTCCGAGATCAGGGAGCTTTTGAAACTCACAGAGCAGCCGGAAGTCATTTCCTTTGCTGGAGGGCTGCCGGCCCCTGAACTTTTCCCCATAGAGGAGATCAAGGCTGTCAATACTTATGTTCTGGACCATAACGGGGAACACGCGTTGCAATACGCCACAACGGAAGGTCATCAGCCTCTCAGGGAATGGATTGCCAGGCGGATGAATGCGCGGCTCGGCACATCTTTCTGCGATGAAAATATTTTGATCACCCACGGCTCCCAGCAGGCCCTTGACCTATCCGGAAAAGTTTTCTTGGACGAAGGGGATGTGGTGTTGTGTGAAAGCCCCACTTATCTGGCTGCCCTCAGCGCTTTTAAAGCATATAGCTGTAAATTCGCAGAAATTCCTACAGATGAAAATGGCATGATCATGTCCGAACTGGAAAAAGCTTTGGAAAAATATCCGACAGCAAAGCTGATCTATGTGATCCCTGATTTCCAGAATCCCACAGGAAGAACCTGGAGCCTGGAACGCAGACAACAGCTTGCAGAGATTTCCGCTAGATATCATGTGGCGGTTTTAGAAGACAATCCCTATGGGGAGCTTAGATATGAGGGCGATTTCCTGCCGTCCGTAAAGTCCCTTGACCGGGCAGGAAATGTTCTCTGTACAGGGACCTTTTCAAAGATCTTCTGCCCCGGCTACCGGATTGGATGGATTGCCGGAGAAAAAGAAGTCATCCGTAAATATGTTCTTGTAAAACAGGGTGTAGACCTGCAGTGCAATACCATAGCTCAGATGGTAATTTCCGCTTATCTGGAAAAATACGATATTGATGTCCATATTGATAAAATACGTGAGGTATACCGGAAACGGCGTGACACAGCTATTGAAGCCATCCGCAGCGCTTTTCCTTCGGATATTAAGTTTACAAAGCCTGAAGGAGGACTTTTTCTCTGGATTGAGCTGGATGAAAAAATCGACACTACCAGGCTGCTCGAAAAGTGCCTGGAACACAACGTTGCATTTGTTCCCGGAACATCCTTTTTTCCAAACACAAAGAAATGCAACACTCTCAGGATAAACTTTTCTAATATGCCGGAAGATAAAATATCGGAAGGTATTATGCGCATAGGCAGAGCCTTGAATGAATTCACAGAATAGATGAAAATCTGATTCCTGCTAAAAAGGAAAGCAGCCATAAACAGCCGCTTTCCTTCTTTTTCAACATGTAATCTCTCTTCTTATTCCCAATCAATAAGTGAGGCCGTCTTCCCTTCTTCTGTAAGCATGACCGCGCCTCGTTCCACAATTGGCCGGGTATCCGGGATTTCTTTGTATTTTGAAAGAAACGTCCGAAAAATATCACCCTGCTCCAGAGAACGATACATGTACAACCGCTTTTTTGACGAGAAGTCCGCTTTTAGCAATCCAAGCTGATACAGATAGTTTAAGTTCTCTTCCGACTCCTTTACTTCCTTCTCTGTCTCCGTTCCACTGCATACATAAAACATATTTTTATATACCTGTACATGGATATGACTTGTCTCATACAATACAATAAGACGATATACGGGCAGCCATCTTATTTTCTGAAGATAGGTCAGTAGCAATGCCTGCTCCTTTGAAAGAACGGCCTCTTTGTAGATGTAATTGCAATTCCAATAAGCAAAGTCATCAGATTTATAGCGGCAAATAAAATCATTATTTTTCAACATATTATTTTCATATTCTGCCATATTCAATTACACCCCTTTTCCTGAATACACGATGTATTTTAATTCATTTTTTCATCTCAATTATAACATTATATAATTTTTTATGTCCACTAAATTATTGCATAAACCATATTTTTTCTCACAAAGGCAGTATTTTTGTTTATTTTAATAAATATTCAATTTTAACTATACATCCTTTAGAAATACTTTAGCTTTATATCCTATTATTCTTTAGAAGATCAGCGTACATTTAATAAATGGGAGGTGTAAAGATTGAGAAGGTATTTTCAACTGTTTTGTTTTATATTTTGTTCTATATTATGTACAATACTTCTGACTTCCTGCACAGGAACACTTTTTGACGGCAGCAGGACCGGAAACGAAAATCAGCTCATTATGAGCTACCGAATCTTCAATACAACGGATTCACAACTGCTGGAACTGGAAAAAGGAGATGTGATAGATGCGGAGATCATATGTGATTCCGGCAGACTGTGGATCAAGATCCAAAAAGATCATGAGACACCTGTATATGCAGCGGAAAAAATCCTGACATCCAATTCCTTTCAGGTCCCTATTGAAGAAAGCGGTACATATAAAATCACTGTGACGGGGGAAAAGGCAAAAGGAAGTGTTAGCTTTAAGCGAATCGAGGGCTGATAAAACAGCCACACCATTTGATAACAAATAGGTGTGGCTGTTTTGATATACCCGTTTTAGTGTACGCCTATTGCAGTATCATTGCACAAAAAATTCCGCGAAATAATACTGAAATCTCAATCATATGCGCAAATGCTTTTTCTGTTCTCTGTGACGCATATAAATAATTCCGGTAATATCTGCCAAGAACCAGCCAATCGGTATGGCCCACCAGATCCCGGCAACCCCTATGGCCTCTACCGGGGCTAAAATATAAGCAAGAATCACCCTGGTCCCCAGGGATATGATAGTTAAGACCAACGACATTTCAGGCAGATTGATTCCTCTGTAATATCCATAAAACAAAAATAAAATCCCAATTCCTATGTAAAATGTGCCCTCGATCCGCAGGTAACCCATTCCGATACTTATGATCTCCGTATCAGACGGTGAGACAAATAACAGCATAAGCTCCTTTGCAAGAAGAAACACAAGTACGGAGATCACTGCGCAGAACACTGCGGAAACTGCAAAAGCCTGCCTGGTACCTTTCCGGATCCTGTCTTCTTTCCCGGCGCCGTGATTCTGGGATATGAACAGGGAAAACGCATTCCCAAATTCCTGTGCAGGCATATAGGCAAAAGAATCTATCTTGACTGCCGCTGTAAAGGCAGCCATAACTGCAACGCCGAAACTGTTTACCAGCCCCTGTATCATCAGTATACCCAGATTCATTACCGACTGCTGGATAGATGCCGCGAATGAAAATCTTGTAATCTCCTTCATGGACTCCCTTGTCAGAGAGACACGATGTTTTCCAAACAGCCGTATCCTGAACGCCGGTTCCTTCACCCACACATATATGGAAATACCAATCCCGGATATGGCCTGTGATATTACAGTCGCCTGTGCTGCACCTCCGATCCCCCATTGAAAGGTCACCACAAATATGATATCAAGGACAACATTCAAAACCGAGGTTGTTCCCAAAAAAACAAGCGGAATGACAGAATTACCGATAGACCTCAGAAGATAAGCATAATAATTATAGAGAAACACGAAAAATATACCGGCAAAAATTATGATCACATACTCGTGAGACATGGCTAATATTTCTGTTGGTATCTGCAGTATCCTCAAAATTTGATCAATGAATACAAACACCAGCACATTAATAACTACTGTGACAACGCCTATCAGCAGAAATGACCCCTGTACACATACCTCCATCTTTACCTTGTCCTGTTTTCCGAAATAAAAGGATACCAGTGAGCCGCTGCCCATACATAATCCAATTAGTATGGAAGTCAAAAAAGTCATCAGCGTATAAGCCGCTCCCACAGAAGCCATGGCATCAGCCCCTACAAATCTGCCTACGATCAGTGTATCCGCTATGTTATAAAATTGCTGCAGAAGATTTCCGATGATCATAGGGCCTGCAAATATCAGCATAGTCTTAATAATATTTCCTGTTGTCAAATCCCTCTTCATTATTACTTCATATTCCTTTTCTCATTTATTCTTCGTCTTTATATCATAACGCATGAAGGAATATTTGTATACTTTATGTTTTTCTAATCCGGAAGCTCTTCATGGTCCAGCCCATATTCTTTGTACAGGACCTCTCTATATCCTGCATCCAGAGAAGCCTTCTGTAAATCTTCAATCCTGTTGTCATGGAAAAGACTCTGCACAAGCCTGGATAGTTTTTCTTCCCCTATTTTTCTACCTCTCTGTTCGCCTTCCACTTCACCTTCCCTGCGCATTTGCTGAAATGCTGTGCACATATTCATCCCTCCCTCCTCTGTCCTAATGGCATCCGCATTATCTTTTATCAGCGGAACATCCAAAAAATCTCCGATCAACTCACCTTTCTTCCAGTCCAGATTTCTGTAACGCTCCTGGTTCTCCCTGAGAAATGCCTCCATAGAATCTTTGTCCTTTGCTACCCGCAGCAGCTCGAACACTTCCCGCAGACCTGTCCGAAAATTTTCAGGACAGACATTACCGCTGTATACCAAATTCAGCGGATAATTGGGTATATATGTTTTCCACGGTTCCAGTGCCTTTGGCAATTCCAACATATCGTGAAGACACATAGGGCCATCCCATAACTGGTCTTCTCCATAAAACAATGCCAGGGTGATGACCGGACGGAGCCTGTCATCCCTTCGCATCCCGGAAAGGAATTCTGCACTGGAAGACAAATCCCTGTCTCTTCTGTGCTTTTTCTCCAGGTCCAGCATTTGTTTTGTGTAATCAACCGCATCATAAAGCATATGTCTCACCGGCATTCCATAATGGACCGTTCGCTGCCCCTCTGCTGCAAGCATGATACCCAGAAGGCTCCCATCCAATCCACATTTTTTTTGCACGTCACGCAGTTTTTTGATCACCACAGGCTGACCGTCTCTCCCCGGAATCATTAGTTGTTTTTTCTCGTTCATCTCTTCCAAATACTCAGGTTTTATTATCTCTTCCCCTTGAAAGACAACGCCATTAAACAAGTCTGCAAACACTTCATTATCAGACAGGCGCTCATATATTTCCCCATCCTTTGCATTCCATGATACTTCAGGTATTCTTTGTTTTTTCATCTGTCCTCCTCGGGAAAACAGACAGACTCCATGCAGGTACCATATAATATAGTCAAAGATACGCACTGTTTTTCTTATATTATACAATATATCAATTTGCATTTCAATTGTACTTTTTATCTGTTTTCCACATGCTTTTAAGCTGAAATTTCGGCTGACACGCCGTTGAAAATTAAATTTGCTATTTCAGAAATGTAGGTTCATTATATTCTTTCTATCCCGTAAATGCAATGACTTTATAAAAGTTTTATGTTTGCAGGTAAATAATGATTACTGTTCACAGTCCAATGTCCCGGAGCAGGCCGGACAAAGGGTAAATCTTTGCCCGGCCTTTGGGAACCGGAAAAAATCAGCCAAATGACTGTTCTGTTCTGTCAATGATCTCGTCCTGCAGTGCTTTGCTCAGATTCCGGAAATGGTCACTGTATCCTGCTACACGCACGATCAGATCCTTATATTCATCCGGATGAGCCTGCGCCTCCAGAAGGGTCCTGCGGTCGATCACATTAAACTGTATGTGATGTCCATCCAGATTAAAATAAGTCCGTACCAGATTTGCCATCTGCATCAGTCCGTTATCACCGGACACCACCTGAGGTGTGAATTTCTGGTTCAGCAAAGTGCCTCCTGTGTTTAAGTGATCCATCTTGGAACAGGATTTCACTACTGCGGTAGGACCTTGCACATCCGCGCCCTTTTCCGGGGAAATTCCTTCGGATACGGGTTTATGCGCCATGCGGCCATTGGGACTTGCCATCATGACTTCCCCGAAATAAACATGACAGGTGGTCGGCAGCATATTGATGCGGTATTTTCCGCCTTTCATATTGGGCCGCCCGGTCACACTTTCATAGTAGAACTGAAACACGTCTTTCATAATATCGTCCGCATAATCATCATCATTGCCGTACTTAGGTGTTTTATTGCTGACAAGATTCCGGATTCGGCCATGCCCCTCATAATTGTCTCTCAGTGCCTGCATCAATTCCGACATGGTGAACTTTTTCTTGTCAAATACATTATATTTTATGGCTGCAAGGCTGTCGGTGATGGTCCCAATCCCTACTCCCTGCAGATAATTGGTGTTGTATCTAGCCCCTCCGGCATTATAATCTTTTCCCGCCGCAATGCAGTCATTCGTGATCACAGAGAGGAATGGCACAGGCATATAGCGGGCATAAATCCCTTCAATCACATGATTGCCCCGCATCTTAATATCCAGGAAATACAGAATCTGCGTTTTATAAGCCTCGAAAAGTTCCTCATAGGATTGAAATTCCTCCGCTTTGCCAAGGGGCAGGCCAAGCATTTCCCCTGCAACAGGATCATATCCATTGCAAAGGGTAATTTCCAGTATTTTAGGCAGATTGAAATAACCGGTCAGGATATATGCTTCATTTCCAAAAGCACCTGTCTCCACACACCCGCTGGTACCGCCTTTTCTGGCATCTGCAATGGATTTTCCCGCGTTTAGGAGTTCCTGGATTATACTCTCTGTATTATAAAAGGCCGGCTGTCCCCATCCCTTTCTGGAAATCTCACATGCTTTTAATAAAAACTCCTGAGGCGTCTTTTTACTGATCTGCACATTTGAACTGGGCTGCAGTAATTTCATTTCATCCATACATTCCAGGATCAGATAGCTCACTTCATTGACACCGTCTTGTCCCTCTGGTGTCACCCCGCCGGTATTGATATTGGCAAAATCTGTGTAAGTACCGCTTTCTTTCAATGTAATCCCCACTTTTGGCGGCGCAGGCTGATTGTTGAATTTCACCCACAGGCATTCCAACAGCTCTTTTGCACGTTCCCGGTTCAGAACCCCCTCTTTAACATCCTTTCTGTAGAAGGGGATCAAGTGCTGGTCAAGCCGGCCGGGGCTGTATGCATCCCAGGGGTTCAGCTCACTTGTCACAGCCAGATGAACAAACCAATACATCTGAAGGGCCTGCCAGTATGTCTCCGGTCTGTGCGCCGGAACAACGCTGCAGTTTTGGGCAATCTGCAAAAGCTCCTCTCTGCGGACACTATCCTCCTCTTTTTCCGCCAGCTCCAGCGCATAGTCATGATACCGCTTGCCCAGAAGTATTACTGCGTCACAGGCAATTTCCATAGCATGAAGCTCATTTTCTTTGTCCAGGGCTTCCGGGTCCCGGCTGTAATCCAGATTCTTCCTTGCCTCTTGGATTTTCTCTTTATAATCCAGAAGCCCTCTCTTGTATATATTCTCAGAGCCCACAGTATGACCCGGGCCTCTCTGTTCCATAAATTCCGTGAAGATTCCACATTTATATGCTTTCTTCCATTCCGGTGTCATTTTTTCCAGGATCCGGTGCCGGATGGAACGTCTTTCCCAAAAAGGGATCATCTCCTTTTCCTGAAACGTATAATCCTCCTCCCGCACCTTGAAGCTGATCAGCTCCCTGTCATTCATCACATGAAGGTCCTGCACAGTATGGCAGCAAAGCTCCGGAAACGTAGGGGCTGCCTGCGGCCCGTTTCCCTTCTCTCCCACCAACAATTCACCTTCTCCTATGTACAGTGTCTTTTCGGCAAAATAGTGTTTTAAAACCAATGCCCGAAGTTCCGGCACGGATACGGTGCCCTCGTATCTGCGGTACACCTCTGTCTCTATTTTTGCACGTTCCATATCAATATGTGCTTCTGTCTCCAGGCTCTCCCGGCGAAGCCTTCGGATCCTTTCGTTCATTCCCTGTTCCATCTATATTAACCTCCTATTCCTGCCTGATATCCCCGCGCCAGACACATATCCAGCAGCTCCTGCATACGTGATCCCTTGGGGGTGGTAAGATCCCTGCCCTGGTATTTTTGCCCCAGTCTTGGATACTTTCCGCTCCCTGTATTATGGTAAGGCAGCAGGTGAATCCATTTTGGTGAAATGGCGTGGGAACTGAGGAACTCCAGTGTTTCCTCCATATTCCTATCCGTATCATTTACACCGCCCACAACGGGAATACGGATCCAAATGGCTGCTTTACTTTTGGAAAGCCTTATGAGGTTTTCCAGGATCTCTTCATTCCCTACTCCGGTCATTTCCTGATGCAGCCGGGAATCCATGAGCTTTATATCATATAAAAAGGTATCCGTATAAGGAATTATCCGCTCTATATTCTTCCATGGTATGTATCCGCAGGTATCTACGTTTACCCGAATCCCCCGCTTAGTCAGCTCAAGCATCAGCCGCTCCACAAAATCCATGTCCCTGGCCAATACCTCTCCGCCTGAGAGAGTAACTCCGCCGTGAGACTGTTCATAAAAGGGCTGGTCTTTTACTGCTTCCGCAGCCAGTTCCTCCACTGTATATTCTCTGCCTGCGAATTCTCTGGCATTTTGCAGACAGTATTCTTCACATGTATGGCAGATTCCACACTTATTTTCATCTGTCACCGGCCTGTGTCCATCCATGGAAACAGCTCCGCTTGGACAAGCTGCAGCACATTCCCCGCACCCCGCACATTTTTCCTGATTCCACATGAACTGCTGCCCATACTCCTGTGTCTCCGGATTATGGCACCAGATACAGGAAAGCGGACATCCCTTAAAAAATATAGTGGTGCGTATTCCTTCCCCATCGTGTATGGAATACTTCTGTATGTCCGTCACCAATTGCACTTCCATCTAAGCTGCACCTCTCTTTGTATGCTTTAGTCTGAAAATCAGTCTATAAACAGCATTATATTACCCCAAAACCTGAAAGTCAACGGATGCACGTTTGGTTTCCAAAGACATATATACCGATAAAAACGGATTCCATGCAGTTTCTCCTTTACAAATCCATTATATAGCGCTATTATATATCTATAAGATATATAAGGAGGAGAATAATGCTGGAATCCATTGCACTTGGTATGCTGCTGGAGCGTGATCTAACCGGTTACGATATTAAAAAATTGATAGAAAACGGTATTGGCGTTTTTTATAAGGCTAGTTTTGGGAGCCTGTATCCTGCCTTAAAAAGGTTAACCCAAAAGGGATATTTGACAACTTCTGAAAAGCCGCAGGGCGGCAGACAGAAAATATTTTATCACATGACTGAGAAAGGCAGAGAAGAATTTTTCGACTGGCTATCTTCACCTATGGATATATTTGAAGGTACAAATACCCACCTGGCTAAAGTCTATTTCTTTGACAATCTGGAACCGGAAATTCGAGAACAAAAGTTATTGGAATATGAGATCAACAACAAGAACTATCTGAGCAAATTAAAAGATTTGGAAAAAAAGTTTGACGGAATGGAACATAAAGAGTGTTTTTATTATAAGCTGTCCACTCTTTATTACGGAATCTGCATTATGCAGAAAACCATTCAGTGGTGCCGGCATATCCGTATGCAGAAAGCACTGCCGGATTTAATAGAAAGGTAAAAAGATGATAACAAAATCTCCCAGCGGGGCCCTAAGTCCCTATTACTATAAAGGCGGTTATTTTCACGGTATACATTATGGAAGCTATTTTGAAGATTCACAGGCTCTGCTTTCCATGATAAAGGATGAGGAACATTTTATTTTAAATTCTCCCCAAAAACGCCGCGTCTTGATCGACCTTTACGAAACCCGCCTGACAAAGGAATTGACCCTGCAGATTGTGGAACATATCGAAAGAATGAAACATAAAATCGTAAAGCTCGCCATAACCACAGACAAAAGAAGTCTGCACAGACTGCAGAAGACCTTTCGTAAAAAAACAATATTAGGAGATGGCCAGCTTTACTTCTGTACGGATATGGAGGAGGCAAAAACCTGGCTTGTATGTGATCACTGCTTCTGCAGTTTTTCTGCCTGTTCCAAAATATAATAAGAGACCATAATATAAACTTTCTCTTCACAAGAGTCTGGACGGATACCGGTGATCTGTTTTATCTTTTCCATTCTCTTTAAAACCGATGACCGCTGGATATATAGAATTTTTGCTGTGTGAGTTGCACTGCAGTTTTGTTCCAGATAAACTTTCAATGTGCTATAAAGGCTGGTCCTATGGGTATGGTCATAGTTTCTCAACATGATAAGTGCAGGAGATATCAATTCTTTTGCGGGATATCTCCCCGTGCATTCTCTCAGCATGATCGCAAAGGCATAATCCTGAAAATAATAATACCAAAAATGTGTATCTGTCTCCCTTCCAATCTCCATGGCATCATATGCCTGTTTTTCATATACCTCCCAATTATGAAATCCGGTAAACGTATTGCTGATCCCTGCCTTTGCAATATTTTCCCGCAAAAATAATGCCAGCTCCCCGTGCAGGTCTGTCTCTTTGCTCAGTGATAAATTACGGACGCAGATATAGTCTGTATCCTGAATGATGACACAACTGTCTTGAAGCAAGGTCTCTATTTTTTGTCTCAGATATTCTTTGCCTGTACTCACCGGATATTTTTCCGCAAACTGAAACAAGATCACCTGATATGTATGTGACTCATTCCATTTATATTGCCCGATCACATACCTGTGCGCAGGGGGATGCCCTTTCAGTATATCCTGTATCTGTTCACAAAAATCCCAGCTTTTCACACCTGTACGGCTGGCAATCCCCTGTTCATTAAAATGGATCTGAAGCGCCTCTGCCGTCACTGTAAAATATTTCATGAAAACATCAAAATATTCCGTCTCTGATCGCGTGGCTATAAATCTGGCATAGTATTTCTTTTCATAAAGAATGTTATAACAGAGCATCCGCATTCCATCCGTCTTCATTTGGTACTCATATACATCCGTTCTGTTCTGGCAAAGATAAAATGCTTCGTCCCACACCAGATTATCAATATCCTCGTCCGTAAACGAATCCTGCTGCATCACAGCCCGATACATTTCATTACGTGCAAGGTAATTATAACTATTGTTTATGACCGTCATTGCAGTGTGAAGTATGGGGCTCGTCACATCCAGTATGGTATCCGGCAGCAAAAGTTCCGCGTTACTCACCGCAAACTTCCACTTTTCGTATGACAGGAAGATTTCAGCTAAAAGATTACATACCCTGTTCTTGTGTGCATCCTCCAAAATAAGGGCACTGCAGGCATACTCTTCCGTCCATCTGCAGCCACCTGTAACTAAAACCACGCATCCTTTTAAATTCCCTGTATACTGCTTCAGTTCCTCCGCATCGATCACATACAGTATCCGGTTGTCTGCTAAGGTGCCATTCTCATAAAAGCCAAACTTGTCAAATTCCTGTTTTTTCCGGTACTGCAGCTTACTTTTTTTCATTCCATAATACGATAATTGATACTGCAAATATTTTAAATCCATCTGCTCCTCCTTTGGGGTACAAATCGCAGCCTTACTGTACTTTGTATTTCAACAATCCAAGTCTGTTTTTCCTGATATTATAAATGTTATTATAGTTCAAAAGACACGGATTGACTACAAAATGTAGTTTTGAAAGGAGGATTTTTATGTTTACAAAAGAAGATTATATGGCGGCTGTGGTGGAACATGAAAAACCGCAGCATCTGCCAAGTGCTATGAGCGGTTTGGTCGTAATGACCGGAGGAGCTTTGGAAACCTTTGAAAACGGGCCTTTCGGAGGCGGCCCTGATGGTTTCGGCGTTATTTGGGAGGCATCCCAGTCTGCCGGCGGACAAGCTGTACCTGCACCGGGACATGTTGTCCTGGAGGACATCACTGCCTGGGAGGATGTGGTGAAGTTTCCGGATCTGGATGCCTATGATTGGGACGGTCAGGCCAAATTGCAGTTAGCAGGTGCGGACCGGAACCGGCAGGTTATAGAATATGGTGCCTGGAACGCCCAATTTTTAAGGGTGACACATTTGATGGGATTTATGGATGGCCTTTGCGCCTTTGCGGAGGAGCCGGAAGCCTGCCGCGGCCTGATCGAGGCTATTACGGATTACAAGATACGGCTGGCAGAACGGGTGGCTCATTATTTTAAGCCTGACTTTTTTACCAGCTATGATGACGTGGCTACTCAGCAGAGTCTGTTTTTAAGCCCGCAGACTTACCGTGACCTCATAAAACCTTCTCACAAAAGGCTTAATGACGCGGTAAAGGCTTACGGTATGCTGCCTATCATGCATACCTGCGGCCACTGTGAACCCTTGATCCCCGATTTCATAGACGAGGGCGCTGTAGCCTGGTCCTCAGCGCAGCCCGTAAATGATATTGCCGGTATTTTACAGAAATACGGAAAACAGATCGCGGTAATTGGAGGATATGATTCCAACGGCCCAGCCGGAAGAGAAGATGCACCGGATACCGTGATCGAAGCGGAAGTGAAACGCTGCATTGAAGCCTACTCACCTTACGGAAGTTATGTATTCATGGGATTCCGTGTCATGAGCGGGACAGAACCGGATTTGTTTTTTAAAGGGCTGCTGCCCATTAACCAGGCATTTGATAAACTTACACAGGATACGTGAGAACTAAAATGGCGGCCGGTGTTATTTGGTTTTACCGTATCTCATTGGGCATACCGCCCTGCATGTATTACAGTCCACCGTCTCAAATCCCCTGGCCGTTTTACCGTATGTATTTGTGCGGCACAGCTTTTGATCCACGCTTCCGTTTTCAATCGCTTGAACAGGGCAGGCGCTGACACATTTTGTACAGCCGTCTATACAGATATTCTCACAAAGAGTATCTGACGGCAGATCCAGATCAGTAAGAAGTGCACCGATCGTCAGTAAATTTCCAAAACGGGGATTTAAAAGCATTGAGTTTTTACCCAATGCGCCAATTCCCGACAATACAGCCGCATGCTTCATGGAAATCAACCCCCGGCCGCAGGACGCATCACTGTCCCAGTATTCGTATGGGCTGTCACTGGGCAGCGGTACAGCGAAACAGCCGAATTCTTTTTCCATCCTCTTTGCGGTCTGAAGGGAGATCCGGTCAGCCTCTGTACAGCTGAATCCGTTATAATGTCCGTATACCAGCCGGGGTTCCACAAAGGTAAGTCCTTTTGGCAGTGCGATTCCAAAGGTGATCACTGCCTTGCACTGAGGGTAAATGTCAAGGGGTGAAAAACCCTCCGGGGCCTGGTCAAACCGGTCTATATTGGCAACGCCGCATACATCGGCACCGTTTTTAAGTATCAACTGTTTTATTTTTTCTTTCAATCTATCTGTTCCTTTCCTATACTGTATTTGTCTGTCAGAATTAATATAATTACAGCAGACGGTGAAAGCAACCCGGATCGCAGGGTGAAGTATTCCCCTGCGATCTGCACATGCATCCCGTCTGCCGTTAGAGTGCGTTATTCTGTCTCAGCAGGGATAACCCAGATTTCCATATAATGGATATCGTCCATATTTTTATAATATTTTTCAGCAGAGAAAGGCTTTGTTGCCAGTTTATGGTGGGGCAGCCAAGTGCCGAAAAGGTATTTTCCCGCTTGATCCAGCGCTGTTGTCACAAGCACTTCAAAACTTTCCGCCTCAATACTGCAGACAAGGTATTCCCCTGCGGGCAGTTCTTGTTTCGCCAGCGCTTCCGGCATGCCCGCTCTGTCTGCAAGACCTCCTGCAAAATAGGTGAATTCCCCTTTCTGTGTGTCCTGCATGTATGACATTCCCAATTCAACTTCCGGGTTCAGATGATCCGCAAACGCTTCCTTTTCTTTGTGGTATCTCTTCCATAACTGGCCGGGTATATCCACTCCTGTGCTTTCACCTGCCGGAATCTGTCCCTCTATTTTCACCTTTGCCTCAAATCCAAGATACACCTCCGGATGGTCCAATGTTCTTCTATTGATCTCCAAAACCATATTACCCGCAAGCAGCGGAACCCCTTCATCAATCATGGTATAGACCATAGATATCTCAGGCTTTGTGAAGGTATTCAAAAGCGGACGTGTATCTCTGTATTCTTCCGGTGTTAACCCATAGGCAGTTTTAAATGCTCTGGTGAAATTTGCATGGCTGGAAAATCCGTATTCCAAGGCAATATCCAGAATTCTCATATCATCCTTATCCAATTCCTCTGTCACTAATGCCAGACGACGCAGTTTGATATATTCCTGGACCGTTTTATTTACCAGACGTTTAAAGAGCCTCTGAAAATAGAAGGGGGACAGTCCTGCTATGTCAGACAGGGTCTCCGCGTTGATATCCTCCTTGATATGTGCTTCCATGTGATCTAAAGTCTTTTGTATAGCTTCCCATGCGTGCATTGTGCGCACCTCCTTATTTGATATGACGTAACTGTTCATGTGCTGACCTGCCAAATAGTTACGATATGGTTATACTATCAGATAAAATCGGTGCCCGCTTTTCACCCAATGCTCATTTTTTCCGGTATTCCTCTTTATACACAAGTTTTTGAAACAGTTCCATCCACTCCTCAAACTGCCTCAGCATTTCATCCAGGCAAAATTCTGCACCTGACATCTGAATATCATGTATATAGCCGTCCCCCATCCAGCGCAGCATTTTATAAACCTTAAATGGTTCAATATCCTCTTTAAATTTATAAGTATCTATATGACCAAAACATATCTGAAACAATACGTCCTCTTGCATTGTATTTACATTTTTAAGTTCATCTGATACATCTTCCTTTTCAGAATAGAAGGCGCGCAGAGCAAAATCCAGTATAAAAGGATACTTATCCAACATTTTCACTTTATAAGTGCTTGCATACCGTAAGAGTTCAAAGAAATCTGTTATGGATCTAAATCTTTCATCAACGATCTGTTCCTGCATGGTTTCTATCAGGCAATTGTATATGTACAGATATAATTCTTTCTTGTTGCGAAAATAGTAAAATAATAACCCTTTTGAGATTCCCGCCTTTGCCGCGATCAGATCCGTGGATGCCTTTTTATATTCATTTTTCCCAAATACCTCCATTGCGGCATTTATGACGGCCTGCTGTTTCTCTTGGGGAAGAGAAGAAAACTTTTCATTCATCTAAGCTATCCTCTCCGTTATCTTTATTATGAAGTGATAACCCGATCATAATAGTCGTAGACTGGCTGTTGTTCCAGATGGAGTGGGGAATGGTTCCTTTTACAAGAAAAGATTCATTTTCTCTAATAATCTTCTCCTCTTTGTCCAGAAATACCTTTGCCTCCCCCTGTACTACAATAAAGAGGTGGTCATGCATGTGCACATGGTTCTTAGTGGGGCCTCCGCCTCCGTTTTCCAGGTAGGCGATAGAACCGTCCTGTATTTCGCCCATTTTCCCGAATAATTTTTTCGCATTAAAATTTACATGTTTCGGAGGTGTCATAAATCCTTCCATATTTCTTCCTTTCCGGCTTGTCATAAGTCTCTTCCAGAATCATTTGCCTGTTCCCTGTCCTGAAACTGCTTGTATGCAGCAGCAGTTCATAACTTCCAAAGAAGACGAAAATCACAGATTTGGTTCATAAAAGCTGTCCGGCAGATGTAAAATGTCACTGCCTGCCAGTTTATTATACTGATTATAAAGGAGGACTGATACCATTGTCAATCTCGCCAAAAACAAAGGTATGATCAGACAGCAAAAATAAATTCATACGGTCTACCGCTAAAGTATATGGATCTGAATAAAACGTAAAGGAAGTTTCATATGTTAGAATGAAAGACCGCCCCGTGGGAAAATATGTCAGGAGGATGCATGATGAACAAAATTGCAGAAAAACTATTACGGATCATCTCGGATTATGCCGATGGTTTTAAGGGTGCTTTTAACATCCGGGAAGACGGCCAGTGTGTCGGCAGGCAGTCTACACCTAATATCCGCATTGACACTAAGAAGGATGCACCCGGCCTGGTCATCCATATAAGCCCCCATGCGCAGAAGGAAGTGGTTTACATCCCTGCCTGCGTAACTCACGGTGCTATCGATGACCTTGTGTATAATGATTTTTATGTGGGAGCAGGAGCCGATGTGACAATCATTGCCGGATGTGGTGTCCATACGGACAGCGGCGATATGGCAAGACATAACGGTATCCACCGTTTTTTTCTGGAAAAGGGTGCACATGTTTTGTACAAGGAAAAGCATATCGGCACAGGATCAGGAACCGGAGAAAAACGAATCGATCCCGTTACGAATGCGTTTCTGTCGGAAGGCTCCGTATTGGAGATGGACACCGTACAGCTTAAAGGTGTGGACAATACGGTGAGAAAAACAACAGCCAGACTGGCGGCAAGGGCAAAACTGATCATTCATGAAAGTATCTTAACAGAAAAAGATGAGACTGCAGAGACGGACTTTACTGTCTCCATGGACGGAGAAGACTCCGCCGTTGATCTAATCTCCCGCTCTGTGGCAAAAGGCAGCTCCCGGCAGACGTATCATTCCCGCATAATGGGAAACTGCCGCTGCAGCGGACATTCTGAATGTGACGCTATCCTGGCTGACCAGGGCACGGTAAATGCCTCCCCGGAGTTATACGCTGGCAGTATTGACGCTGTTTTGATCCATGAGGCTGCCATTGGAAAAATCGCCGGGGAACAGATTATCAAACTCCGTACCCTGGGTCTTACAGAGGAACAGGCAGAAGAAAAAATCATAGAAGGCTTTTTACGGGCATAATGCCTCCCCACACATTGCCCTAAATGCCTCTGCGGTCTGCGAAAAACAGGAAGCAGATGGGAGAGGACCAATGGCATCCCATGGCCTCTCCCATCCGCTTCCGTTACCTATCTACTTATTCCAATCCGCAGGATACGTCACATAAATAAACCGCGCTCTCTCAGGAACCGAAAACTGTATCCGGGACCCTTTCGGGATCAAAATAATCTCTCCCGGCCCAGCCGTCACCTGCATCCTGTCCTTAACGATGGTAAGCTCCCCATCAATCACATAATCAATCTCATCATAATCCAAAGTCCAGTCAAATGTAGTTCTCTCCATCTCCATAATACCGCAACCAAGCCTGGGACTCTCAGCAAGAGAAAACAGATCATGGGTATATACCTTATCATTCCTATTTCCGGTATCCAGCCTGTCTGTTTCCGTCACATGGATCTTTGGTACTTCCATCTTAATGACACCGGCTATCTCCTGCCGATGCACATCATTTTTCGGACTGCCCAAACTCCCAATCTTCTCCTCCAGCACCTGTGCTATCATCTGTTCGATCACTTCTCTGCTAATCTCCATTACCTACACCCTACCTTCACACTTCTCTATGCACACCACATCGACGCCTACACTTCTTTTGCCGCCCCTTTGCTCCGTACCAAAACCAAAGCAGCGATTACCGCTGTAATCCCACCCACCAGTTTTCCCACGATCATAGGAAAGATCATATCCTGATTAAATCCTGCAGTAAAACCAAGATGGTCTCCAAACACAAAAGCCGCTGAAACCGCAAAGGCCACATTCAGCACCTTTCCCCTGTCATCCATGTCTTTCATCATACCAAACATAGGAATGCTGTTCGCAAGGCTTGCAACCAGTCCTGCTGCTGCCATCTCATTCATACCCAGCACTTTTCCCAGACCCATGAGCGGCTTTTTAAACACTTTCGTGATCACATACACCAGAGGAAATGCGCCTGCCAGTACAATGGCAATATCTGCCACCACCTCAAATCCCTCACTGATAGGATTCATACCGGGGATCAGCACAATTCCTGTGAGCTGTTCTATGATACCCACCCCGAGACCCAAAGTGATCACTGCCACCACAAACTTACCGAAATACGTGAAGCCCTTTACCATGGCATTTTCAAACTTCCACAGCCCAAGAGCGATCAAAACGGCAAAAATAATGATAGGAATCAGATTCTTAAGCACCATAACAATGGAATATCCTGCCACCAGACCGCCAACAAACGAACCGATCGGAATGGTAATGACACCTGCAAGTACACCTGTTGCCAGGTATTTCCGGTCCTCCTCCCTGATGATCCCAAGGGCTACTGGAATGGTAAACACAATGGTAGGCCCCAGCATAGCGCCAACGATCAGACCGCCGAAATTACCGGCATCTTCATTCAGAGCCAACGCCTGTGCCAGAGGTGCGCCGCCCATGTCATTTGCCAGAATAGAACCGGCAAACATAGCCGGGTCAGCGCCCAAAAGGCCGAATACCGGCACGATCACAGGCTTCAAAAGATTGGCGATGACAGGTGCCAAAGCGATGATCCCCACCATGGAGACAGACAGTGCACCAATTGCCATGATTCCTTCCTCAAACTTCTCTCCCAATCCAAAACGGCTGCCGAATATCCTGTCCAATGCTCCCAGAGCCGCAAATATTACCATAATGTATATAATTATCTCATTGATGCTCAACGTCATACCTCCTCATGTATATCCAGAGTATCTATAATTCCCACAATGGCTGCATCCACCGGTGTTTTTCCGTTTCCCACAACCATCCTTGCGGAATTTCCCCGGCAGATCAGGACCATATCTCCCACACCGGCGCCGATCACGTCTGCGGCAACCAGCAGGGACTCTTTTTCCTGCCTGTACCGTTTCATCACATCAATCACCAGCAGCTTCTGTCCGCTGATCGCCTCGTCTTTTTTGGTGGCCCATACACTTCCGATTACTGTTCCGATTTCCATTCGTGTACCTCACTGCTGTCTTCTGACTGTCAGATTATGATTGGAAATATAGTCTTTGGCCAGGGGTGTTATAATAGTCTTTCTTCCGATCAAAACCGTCCGGTATCCGGTCCCGCGCAGTCTCCCAAGGTCTGCTTCTCCCAGCAGTTTAAGCCTTGTCAGATCAAAGGGCGCACTGTCATTTTCTGCTATTATGCAGGCATTTTTTTGTACCCGCATTTCAAGTTCTGCCGCCTCCTGTATACCGGTTACGATCTCACCGCCAAAACGTCTGATCTCTTCCTCATATTCCTGGTATTTCTGATATAAAGCCTTGTAGGAAGTCTCCCTGTATTTCCGGTATTCCAGACCTTTTTCCAGAAAATAGACTTTCTTCCCGCCAAGCAGGGCTTCAAGGATCCATTTTGCTTCCGGCTGCCCGGGTATTCCCAGTGCAGTAAAGGCCAGCAGGCCGGCGGAGACCTGTGCAGCCACAATAAAATCCCATTCTCCTATTTCCGGGGAAGTACAGATATTGGCAAAGGACCGCAGCATATTTTCTTCTGCCTGATCCAGTTTCCCAAGTACCAGGACTTTTCCGGTGTGGGAAGCCCCACAGGACTCCTCCTGTATCTTACCAAGGCGGGCCTTTACTTCCTCTATGACATCCTCGATCAAACGGTCCGTTCCTTTTGTCTTCCATGTATCCATAAGCACATCCTCCTTTACACCCCTGAAAGACGCGG
The DNA here is from genome assembly GCA_002270465.1 of Blautia hominis. GTDB lineage: Bacteria > Bacillota > Clostridia > Lachnospirales > Lachnospiraceae > Blautia > Blautia hominis. The sequence goes on along the minus strand of NQOF01000002.1, from coordinate 653,196 downwards.
CAATTACCGGATGATACGGCAAAAGGTGCCTTTTTCAAACCCACAGGCATTTGCCTCGTCATAGTCAATATGAACATAGGTCTGAAACTCACTGCTGACCCTGGCAATGGTATCCTCAAAAATAACCGGACGGCTTCCGTAAACTTTGATCTTCAGGGCTTCTTTGTCTTTTACATGCAGTCTCCGGGCATCCTCAGGTGTGATATGCATATGACGCTTAGCTATGATCACTCCTTTATCCGTGACAATCTGCCTGTCCCCGTTTGAGATGGTAATTCCCGGTGTTCCCGCTATATCTCCGCTCAGTCTTACAGGCGGACGGATCCCCAGGGCAAGGGTATCTGTCATGGACACCTCCGCCTGGGTCTCCCCTCTCTCAGGCCCCAGGATAACCACACCGTGAATCGTTCCTTTCGGTCCTGTAAGGGATACCCTCTCCTTGCAGACATACTGACCTGGCTGGGATAGATCCCTGACTTTTGTAAGCCTGTATCCTTTGCCGAATAACCGCTCCACATCTTCCCGTGACAAGTGCACATGTCTGCCGGAGGCCTCCACCTCCACCATCATCTTATCTTTCAGCTCCCTGACAACTGCCTCAACTACTGCCTCTACCTCAACGTTCATACGCTCCTCCATATTTTCCAGTCAAATACTTGAACATCATGATCCAGAACAAAGAGGACAGCCGGTTTAAAACGCGTATGATATCTTCCCGCTCCACATCGCCGGTATCTGTTTTAAAGGCACGGTATGCAATGAGTTCCGTCTCTCTGGCCTTTGTTCTCAGCTTGTTTAAATATGCCACAATTTCATTATGACAGTAGGTGGGAAGGAAATGCTTCATACCATAATACTGGCTTGGATGATGGGAGTGGGCCCGCATGGCGTCTGTGTCCAGCCCCTGCATGGTGATCTCACCCACAGGCTCCCCGGATACCTCGCACCGCAGAAGCCAGCGGATAGTTTTGATAATCTCCTCCAGATCCTCCGTGAGCGTGTGCAGATCCTGCTTTTCCGTGATAGTCTGTAAAATGATGATCTCTGCCTCCAGGGAGTCAATAGCTCCCCGGAAGGCAATTCTTGGATGGTCCTTATATACCAGTTGGTCTCCTCTTAAATGGGTCATGTGTTCGGGTTTTTCCGGTTTTTTATCCAGGGTTTCCCTGACCGCCTCCGCCACGATCCGGCGGATTTTTTCCTGTTCTTCCATTTTTCTGCTCCTAATAGCCGGACGTTTTTTTCTCAGACCGTATCAGTTCATCAAGCTGAACCGTTACCTCAGGCCTCTTCTGTAAAGGAAGTTCCTGTGCTCTTTTCAAGCTGATGAGGCAGGATCACATCCACTTCTGTGTGAGGACGGGGAATCACGTGTACGGACACCAGTTCTCCCACACGCTCTGCTGCTGACGCCCCTGCATCGGTGGCTGCCTTGACCGCGCCCACATCTCCGCGCACCATAACGGTGACTAATCCGGCACCAATGCTTTCCTTTCCCACTAACGCCACATTGGCAGCTTTAACCATGGCATCTGCTGCCTCAATGGCTCCCACAAGTCCTTTTGTTTCAATCATACCTAATGCGTTTGTATTTGCCATAATGATTTACCTCCAAATATTCTCCAATTTTCAACACTTTAACTATTTTGTACCCCTAGGAAAACGCCTGGCAGGATACGATACTTTCTCTGTTAGTATTCTACATTTATCTAAATTCATTCAGACGAATTCTTTTACAATTTTGTCCACAATGGCATTGATCAGTTCCTGGCTTACCTGGCTGCCGCCGGATATCCGTGAAGTATCCTGCGTGCTCTCGCTTTCCCTGCGGATCTCTTCCAGTTCTTTTGTACCAAATGCCACACGTTTGATGTTGATCAGATCAAGAGGCCCGATGTTGTTGGAGGAGGAACTTCCTCCCACTGCGCCGCAGCCCAGTGTCAGGGCCGGGAATAGACCTGTGGTTGCTCCGATACCGCCCAGCGCTCCCGGTGTATTGACCAGGAAACGGGATGCGGGGATCTGCAGTGCAAATTTTCTCACCAGCGCTTCATCCTCTGCGTGCATGGAAAAGGTGTGTCCCGCACCTTCCATATGAAGGATCTCAATGCTTCTCTCCAGCACCCTGTCAGTATTTTCTTCCACAAAAAGTCCCAGGATGGGAGCCAGTTTCTCCCTGGAATAGGGTGCATCTGCTCCCACTTTCGTCTCTCTTCCCACCAGTACTCTGGCTGAGGACGGAACGCCGCAGAGGCCCGCGTACTCTGCGATCTGAGCACATGTTTTTCCCACGATCATAGGATTCATGGTGCCGCCGGCCCGCAGAATGAACTTTCCAAGCTGCCTGGACTGTTCCTGGGTCAGCACAAAGGCGCCCTGGGATTTCAGCTCCTCCACTACTTTTTCCTCCATGCAGCGCTCCACAATAATGGACTGCTCAGAGGCACAGATGGTACCGTTATCAAAGGTCTTGGAGTCCAGGATCTGTTTTACTGCTCTTCTTACATCTGCGCTCTTGTCAATAAATGCCGGGCCGTTGCCTGCGCCCACGCCGATGGCAGGTGTTCCTGATGAATAGGCGGATTTAACCATGGCTCCGCCGCCGGTTGCCAGGATCAGAGCTGTGCGGTCATTCTTCATCAGTGCCTGTGTGGCCTCCATAGTAGGCACACTGATGGCTGATATTGCCCCTTTTGGGCAGCCAGCCTCACATGCGGCCCGGGAGATGATCCGCACTGTTTCCAGGATACATTTTTTAGCTCCCGGATGGGGAGAAAATACAATGGCATTGCCGCCCTTTAAGGCTATCATTGCTTTGTAAATAACCGTTGAGGTAGGGTTTGTGGAGGGAACGATCCCGGCTATCACCCCCACCGGCGTGCCGATATCCCACACCTTTCGCTCCTTGTCCTCATGGAGGATCCCCACTGTCTTTTCCTTCTTTACGGCATCGTAGACCACTCTGGCGGCAAACATATTCTTGATCACCTTATCCTGCCATTTTCCAAAACCGGTCTCCTGCTGGGCAGCTTTTGCAAGTTCTTCTGCATGGGCAGCTCCGGCGTCGCTGATCGCTTTTACAATACGGTCAATCTGGTCCTGGTCCATACGTGCCAATTCCCGCTGTGCTTTTTCCGCTTCCAGAAGCAGATTTCTTGTCTCCTGGACGGAAACTAAGTCTTTATCCTTTAATTCCATTGGTTCACTCTCCTTTTCCCTTATTCAAAATCTTTTGGCCCGTCTGCCACTGTCTGCACTGCCTGGGCGAACGCAGAGCAGGCCGCCTTGCATGCGGACTGGCTTCCGGTGAGAAGACCGCCGCCAAAATTGGTCTCAGACGGAGGGCCGTAAAAAGCTACCATGGTCACATCCGCTGCCTTCATCGCAGCATCCAATCCATAAACCGCCTCCAAAGGCGGTGCGATCAGATAGGCCAGTGCCTCCCCCTCGGGGATACCTGCTGTCTTTGACAGATAAGAACCCGTACGTGATACCGTGTGTGCGTAATAAACAATAGAGTCATCCTCATTAGCGCTGACAAAACAGGGACCATATTCCATAAAATTCCTGATGGAATTCAGTCCGCTGCGGATTTCCGCAGGGCTTGGCCCTCCAATGATGCCGATGACCTCACCTGCCAGCTTCGTGGACGCATTGGCAGCGCCTGCATACATGGATCTTGCATAGACCACCTCCACGTCTGCGTCTTTCGTAGCTTCATCAAGGGCCGTGTAGAGCACATCGTCTGTATCTGCTGTCACGATCCCCAGGCTTTTATGTCTGGGGCCCAGCTCCAGTGCTTTTGCCAGATCCTCGCTGACATTGGAAATCATACGGATTCCCAGAATCGCGGGACGCAGTTCATCATGTTTCATAATTTCCTCCAATATTTCCAGCTTATTTCAGATCTATTCCCGATGCCTTTTTCTCCAGCATCTTCACGATCAGTTCAGCCGCATGGGCGCCTGCCTCAACGGCCGTGGTGCCGCCCTTGTGGATATTGCTGATCACGGTACGTTTTGCCTCCGCAAGGCCATGCTTAGGTTTATATGCAATATAGGCAGACATGGATTCCGCGGTCACAAGGCCCGGCCGTTCTCCCACCAGCATACAGATCACATCCGCATCCGTCACTTCTCCCACCGCATCCATGGCCCCCACTCTGGCATATTTGATAAAAAGGACAGGGGGAAGGGTGATCTGATGCATCTGAAGGCCCTGGCGGATAGCAGGGATCATATCCTCCACATTGGCCTCAATGGCGGAGGAGGAAAGGCCGTCCCCCACGATCACAAGGACTTTTGGATGGCTGCCGCAGGTCTTTCGGATCACCTCAAGTTCATCTGCGGGAAAGCGTCTCCCAAGATCAGGCCGTGTCAAATATTCATCTTTGTCCTTGCAAAGGGTTTTTACAAAGACAAAACCGCATTTTTTAATAAACTCTTCAGATACATCGCTGAACACCGCATCCTGGGCCGCCGCATGGTCTGCGCGCACCCGCAGCATGGTGGCTGTCCGGTATCTGGCCCCTGCCTTCCCGATCCCCAGCCTGGCAGGTGTCCTTGCTTTCATATCCAGATACCCCTCTGCATCAACAGGGTCTTTTACAAGAAGCTGGCGGCGCAGGTCTGTTTTTGTAATATCCTCCAGACATTCCCCGGAATCAGCCGGTATCTCTTTCTTTTTCAGTGCTTCCGCAGTGGTCTGTATCACCTCAGAACGCTTAGGCTCAGGGGCTGCGGAAGTATTTAACATCTGATCCAGGATTTTTTCCACCATGGATCTAATTTCATCATCTCTCACTTGATAAGTCCTCCTTCTGGTAAGATAGTTACGATTAAACAAACAATGTGGATGCATCTCCTGCTCTGGCGGTCAGATGTCCCTTTTCGTCCACATATCCCATCTTCATCAGCCACTTGTGGAATGGTTTAATAGCGGTCAGGCCGAATATCTCACGAAGTGCCGCGGTCTCATGAAAACCGGTTGTCTGATAGTTGAGCATCACATCATCCCCGTGTGGGATTCCCATAAAATAATTACAGCCGGCAGCGGTCAGAAGTACTGACAGATCCTCTATGGTGTTCTGGTCTGCCTTCATGTGATTGGTATAGCAGGCATCGCATCCCATGGGAATACCGGAGAGTTTCCCCATGAAATGGTCCTCCAGCCCGGCACGGTTCACCTGCCGTCCGTCATACAAATATTCCGGTCCGATGAACCCCACAACCGTATTGACCAGAAACGGTGAGAAATGGCGGGCAAATCCATAACATCTGGCCTCCATGGTCACCTGGTCTGTATCGTGGTGGGCTTCGGAGGACAGCTCTGAGCCCTGCCCGGTCTCAAAGTACATCACATTCGGCCCCTGGGCAGTTCCCTTTGTCAGCGCAAGATGGCGGGCCTCCTCAATGGTAGCTGCGTTAAAGCCAAACGCTGTGTTTCCCATCTCTGAACCGGCAATAGACTGGAAGATCAAATCCGCAGGTGCCCCTTTCCTGATGGCCTCCATCTGAGTAGTCACATGCGCCAGCACACAGGTCTGGGTGGGAATCTGATGTTTTTGTTTTACTTCCTCAAAACGGTGCAGTACCCTGGCAACACTCTCGGCAGAGTCATCCACCGGATTCAGCCCCAAAAGGGCGTCCCCTGCGCCATAGGTAAGTCCCTCCAAAAGAGACGCCATAATACCGTCCGGGTCATCGGTAGGGTGATTCGGCTGAAGACGTGAGGACAAGGTCCCCTCCTCACCGATGGTGGTATTACAGTGTGCTGTGACACGGATTTTTCTGGCTCCGTATACCAAGTCCAGATTGGACATGATTTTCGCAACAGCAGCCACCATTTCCGATGTCAGTCCCCGGGATACCCGGCGGATCATTTCCCCTGTGGTCTCCTCATCCAGAATCCACTCACGGAGTTCTGAGACAGTCATTCTTTTGATCTCATTGTAAATAGGTTCGCTGATGTCATCCTGGATGATCCTAGTCACCTCATCTGTCTCATAAGGCACAGCCGGATTGTTCCGCAGATCTTCCAGTGTGATCTGGGATAACACGATTTTGGCTGCTACCCGTTCCTCGGCCGACTCCGCCGCAAGGCCTGCCAGCTTGTCTCCGGATTTTTCCTCGTTGGCTTTTGCCATTACTTCTTTTAATGACTGAAAAGCATAAACGTGTCCAAATAATTTCGTTTTTAAAATCATGGCTTCTTCCTTTCTTCTGTTTGCTACGGTTCACATGATTCCTGTTATTTTTTATTCATGACGATTGAAAGTGCGCGGAACATACTTTCTATCATTTATGAAATACCAATGTCTTGACCACCACAGGGAGTACGCTTCCCTCCGCAATGGGTCTGCCAATGTCAATATACTCTCCCTCCGCCAGATGGATGCCGTCCAGACAAATGACTTCCTTCTTCCATTCCAGAAGGTGATACATGGTCTGCCCCAGGACCTTTGCCATATCATTTTCCACAACTACGATCAGAGGCAGATTGGCATGTAAAAGAGGTTCCATGCCTTCCAGAAGAGCCTTTGCATATTCCTGTATCCGGGAAAAACTGGGATTGTTTTCACCCGTAAATGCAATGGCTGCCTGTTGTATGCTGCCCTCCACCATAAACCACTCCAGCTTTTTTCTGATGGCATTTCCCATGGCTTTTGGACTGCTCTCCTCCTCGCTCAGTTTCAAAACGGGAAGGTTCTTCACCGGAAACAGCTCCTTTGTGTAAGTGATCGTACTGCCGCTTATGTCAGTTGTATGGCTTCCGGCCCCTACCACGGTGGCACGAATGGTCTCCGCGCTCTCAATGACCTGCAGATCCTGAAACAATTTTGACTCCCGGATAGCCCGCCCCAGCAGCACACCTATATCGCCGAACATAAAGGGTTCCCTGAATTTTTCCGGATGATAGACCGCATCCGCTACCCCGCCGGAAAAACTGATACAGGCAGTCTCTCCCGACAGATCAATCCCCTGGTTCGTGATCATCATTTCATAATAAGGATTGTCTCTGCGCAGCCCCACACTCTGTTCCAGTATCTCCGTCATCTGTATTAAAAGCGGTTTCAGAAGATTTTCGCTGGCAATGGTCCCGATTCTCAATTCCCATCCTTCTGCATCAATGATCTTCTGTATTTTAGGTGCGATATATATGATCCGTCCGGTATCTTTGTCAATCTTAACCAGCCTGCCTCCAATATCCAGACAGCCGGTATCTACTGTATCTCCCCGTTTAAATACCGCCAGGTTGCTGGTTCCGCCGCCGATATCTATATTTACTGCTGTCAGGTGGTGCTCCTTTGAATAGAGATCAGTACCCGCGCCTTTTCCGGAAATAACACTCTCCAAATCCGGCCCTGCCGTGGCAACCACAAAATCACCGGCAAATCCACTGAGCGCGTGGATCACCTCACTGGCATTTTCTTTTCGGGCTGTCTCTCCTGTGATGATCACAGCCCCGGTGTCAATCTCCTCTTTTCTTACGCCTGCTTTCTCATATTCTCTCTCTACGATCTCCCGGACTTTGCCAAAGTCTATTCTGGTTTGGTCAAGCAGCGGTGTAAAATAAATATCACTTTTGTACTGAATCTCTTTTTTTGTTATCACCATCCGGGGAACCGTATAACTGGTTGCCATATTCTCCACTGTCAGCCTGGAAAAAATAAGCTGCGTGGTGCTGGTGCCCAAGTCAATACCCACACTTAATAGTTCTTCTTTCATTTTGCTCCCCTTTCCCGGTTCAGAAATTCTGACAGTTCTCCAATCCCTGTGCCGTCCGGTGTGTCCACCAAAAAGATCCGGCTTACCCCTGCCTCCTTTAACTGTCTTTCCGCTTTCTTGATCTGTTCCCCACCCGCCTGCTTTATTTTTGTGACAACTCCAATCACTTTTTTTCCAAAAACACCCGCAAATCCGGGAGGGATCGCCCGGTATTCTGATGTGGGGTCAGCTACCAAGGCGATGATACCCGCATCCACCGCAGTCATGATCAGAGCATTGTAAAAATGACGGTTCTCCAGATATTCTCCCGGGGTATCTATGGATTCTCCATACTGTTCCACAGCCTGTGTCTTTTTATATCGGATCTCTTCCTCGTTCAGCTTCTGACACAGCGTCGTCTTGCCACAGCCGCTCTGCCCCATAAAAATGACTTTTTTCACTGCCTTGCTCCTCTTCTCACGTTCTGGTCACTGGGGCCTTTGCAAATCCAAGCTGTTCTTCCATGGTTTCCAGAATTTCCTTCACTGCCGCCTCCACAGAACTGATATCTCCGGTGAACACCAGTGCCCCGCTGAACCGGTCAATAAAGCCCAGTGTGATATCTGAGGCTTTTGTGGCTATATCCGCAGCAATGATCGCCCCCTCACTGGGTGTGATGGTCAGGATTCCGATGGCGTCCATCTGTTCCGGTTCCAGCCCCAGCTTCACATAGATGGCCGGGTCAGGACCGGCTATGACGTGGGCCAGGGTTATCTGTTTTCCCGGAACAAATTCCTGTATGATCCTCTGTTTTTCTTTCACTTCCATATCCGCAGCACTCCTTACTCCGGCTGTATCAGCGCATTCCCTGATATGCCCGTTTTAAAATCTCCAAGATATCTTCCCGGGAAACCTTTCTGGGATTTGTCCGGATACAGGCATCTGACAAAGCCCCCTGTGCCACAGCATCTTTCTGCTTCTGGTACTCCTCAGGTAAAACACCGCAGTCTTTCAGTCCTGCAGGCATTTTCAACTGTTCCTGCATTTTCCTGATCTCACGAATGAGATTCTTTACCCCGGCCCGCACATTGCCGCCTCCGAAACCTGCCAGTTGGGCGATCGCCGCATACTTTTCGGCTGCCGGAGTGTATTCCCTGGGATTGAACTCTGTCATATCCGCATTGAATTCCACCACATAGGGAAGTAGGACGGCATTTGTCCTGCCGTGAGGCACCTTAAATTTGCCTCCGATGTTATGGGCAATGGCATGGTTCACTCCCAAAGATGTTTTGTCAAAAGCCAGCCCTGCCATACAGGAGGCATTATGCATCTCCTCCCTTGCCCTTGCGTCCTCCGGATTCGTATAAGAGCGAACCAGATACCGCAGAACCGTCACCGCCGCCTTCTCCGCCAGCGCATCGGTAAATGCGTTGGCCTTTGTGGAGACGTAAGCCTCCAGCGCATGGGTCAGCACATCCATACCGGTGTCCGCCACCACGGATTTCGGAACACTTTTCACAAGACTGGCATCCAGAATGGCTGTGTCCGGCAATAGTGATGAATCTACCAAAGGATATTTGATTCCCTTCTCCCGGTCTGTGATCACGGCAAAGGATGTGACCTCCGAACCGGTTCCGCTGGTGGTTGGAACTGCAATAAACTCCATATCCGGCAGATTCCCGATCTGCCTGGAAAAATGCATGATAGCCTTTGCCTCATCAATGGCAGACCCTCCGCCCAGGGCGATCAAGGTGTCAGGCTTTTGCTTTATCACTTCTTTGACACCTTCAATCACCAGTTCAAGGGGCGGGTCGGGAACCACATTGCTGAAGATGGTATAACTGCCTGCTTTCAGGTACCTGGTGATATTCTCCACAAGCCCTGACTCCACCATAAAAGGGTCAGTAACAATGAATATCCCGGCACCCTGCAGTTTCTTTAAATATTCCAATGCATTTTTGCCAAAATGTATGGATGTTTTTATCCCGAACTCTTCCATAATCTTTCGTCCTTTCAATTTCATTCCTTATTTAGCTATCTTTTGTGAAATCTGCTCGGATTATGCAAAAAGCACATGAGATTCAAAAACATTTTTTGAAAATTTCGCCTATCTGGTCCGGTTTGACACCGGAAAACATCTTCCCGTCAATGAGAAGATTAGGGGATTTTCCACAGTTTCTCAGGCAGCCGCGTACATTCAGATATACATTCCCGTCCGCGGATATCCCTTCTTTTTTAATTCCCAGCTCGTTCCTCACAGCCTGTAAAACGGCTGCCCCTCCCTTGTCTCTGCATCTTTTCCCTGTACAGACCGTGACGGTGTGCTCATAGGGTGTTTCTTTTAAGCCAGAGTACATCCGCACCAGATACTGCACCACCGATCTCTTCACACCTGCCGCAGATGCTGCCCTCTCCTGGAGTGCCGGGCTGATCCCGCCACAGATTTCCTGCAGTTCCCTTAACATTGCCACTATCATTTCCTGCTCTTTTTTGTCTTTTCTGCTGCTGTAATAAGCTAAAATTTCATTTATATTTTCTTCTCTGTCCATGAAACTCTCCGTTCCTTTTTTCTGATCACTGCCACTGTTTGATACGGTTCTGTTAACATTTTTTGCAGATTTCCCGCTGCTATACACAACTGCTGCCCAAAAGGTGTTTTCTGTCCGGAACATGAAGCTAGTACAGCGTTGCGTAAATACCAGTGAAGTCAGTGCCTGATATCTGCGTCAGGTGTGCGTCTGCAAAGCGACGGCGTAGTGGGCGCTACGACTAGCTTTGCAGGCGTGCTCCTGGCGTAGATAGCGGGTGCTGAATTCACTGGTATTTGCACAACGCTGTACTAGTACAACGTTGCGTAAATTCCTGTGATATAGCACTCGCTATCTACGCAATGCTGTACTAGAGTTTGTTTGAAAATTCATTCCAATACACTCTTGACCTCTGTACGTTCCATACAAAAAAACCGTCCGGAAAAAGTCAAGACTTGTGTATCCCGGCTGTAGAAGTCTGCCAAGTACAATGGTATACTCTTCATATAAATAATAATGTCTGCTCCTCATGGGAAAGGAGGAAATACGAATGACAGATCATGAAAAACTTTATGAAGAAAGAAAAAAACGTGTAGAAACAGCCGTCTCAAACCGGGAACCGGATAAGGTGCCAAACACGCTTTTAGTGGGCACCTACCCTCTTCACAAGGCGGGGATCACAATGGCCGAGAGTATGGTTGACCATGAAAAGGCCTGCCGTGCCATGCTGGCCTTCTATGAAAAATACGCTTACACAGATACCGGGAGCATCAGCAGTTTCACCCCTGCCGCAAAGGTCCTGGAAAATCTGGGTATGAAAAATGCCCGCTGGCCCGGCGACCCCAAAGGCCTGGACGAAAACAACACCTATCAATTTATAGAATTCCCCACCTTAAAGGACGGGGAATACGATGAATTTTTCAGGGACCCGGCAGGATTCTGGCTGACAAAGCACCTGCCCCGTACCATGGAGATCTTTGAACCGCTGGCTGACCTGGATTATTATGATCTGATCGTGGGAGGCGCCCAGCAGATGCTCACATCTCCCCAGGCTGTCCATGTTTATAAGCGTCTTTTAGCCGCCGCTGAAGAGGCGCAGAAAATGAATGCGGTTATTGGAACGTATGACAAAAAGCTCAGGGGACTTGGCTACTATTCCATCATGGGCGGAGGTTCTGCCACGGCTTTTGATATGCTTGGCGATACCTTGAGAGGAACTTTTGGCATGATGCCGGATTTGATTGAAGAACGGGACAATGTTAAACATGCACTTGATATTTTTGCAGATCTGCATATAAAGCAGAGCCTTGGATTCTGTCAGGCAACCGGCAGCAGATACGCATGGGTCATGCTGCACAAAGGATTCGACAATTTTATCAGTGAGACGGATTACAAAGAGCTGTACTGGCCTTACCTGCAGAAATGGATCCTTGCGCTGATCGACCACAATATCACACCTGTAGTCTATACAGAAGGCGCTTATAATACAAGGCTGACATACCTCAAAGAGGTGCCAAAGAACAAGGTGGTTTACCATTTTGAGAACGTAGATTTAAGATTGGCAAAAAAAGAACTGGGGGATACAGCCTGTCTTATGGGCGGCTTCCCGGTATATACGGTAAGGTACGGCACACCGGAACGTATCAGAGAAGAAGTGAAAAAACATCTGGAGATCATGGCCCCCGGCGGTGGCTACTTATTCACAACCGGCTACTCCCTGGAGGACTGTCCTGAAGAGAATATGGAAGCCCTCTTAGAAGCGGTTGACCGGTATGGAAAATACTAAAACATCTTCCTGTTTTTTGGCTCTTCATGCCTAAATGCGGCACCCCATTTTTAACTAATGGGGCGCCGCATCTTTTTCTTCCTGTTTTTAATCCAACACTTTTTTCCTGAATGCATGGACGGATATAAAATAAATGATACTGAATATAAGCAAGATAGCGGCTGCGCTGTATACATTGATCCTAAACAGATCCTCTTTCATTACAGTACCCACCGCATGGATGGCAAAATAAGAAGTCAATACCATAAGGACAAAGGGACAGTAGTAAGTGAAACGAATCTCATTTTTCATGGATTTATAAAGGGTTCCCCGCTGGATCCCTATTTTCTGCAGCACTTTGTAGCGCTCCGCATCTTCCGCCGCCTCATTGTTCAGTTTGATAAAGATAATACTTCCGCAGGCCAGGATAAACGTCGCGAACATGAATACACAGAGGGAGTACATAACACGCACCCAGGCCCCTTCCTTATCTTCTGTGCGGATCAGATTGACACCTACAAATCTCTCTTTGTCCGTCTTTGCCAGAGATTTAAGATAAGGCACCGAAGCTTCCAGATTGTCAGGATCCTGGAATTTAAAGCTGTATATATACATGACTTCTCCCAGGTGCTTCAGATTTTCATATTGGGCATCGCTCACCACATAGACACTCAGACCATTCTGCAGATCTCCCAGATATGGAACATCACTCTCCGCGATTTGTCTGAACTCCCGGTCACCGATGGTTACCGTTTCATTTTCTTCCGGCATGAAGCTCATGAGCATAATATGGGTCAGGTGAATACATTCATCGTCTTTCAGTTTTGCATATTCATAGGAAAGGCCGGATTCCTCGGCAGCTTTTTTTAAGGCAGATTCTGAAGTGATGCCGTAATTGGCACTCACATATTTTGAATGGAGTTTTTCCGGGTCAAGAGCCAGAATGGGGATACTGCTTCTGTACTTTACCTGATTCTCCTCCTCTATCCCTTTCTGTATCTCATCCACGTCCGCCTCTTTTGCAGCTACGATCTGACAGGTGTACGTGGTCCTGAAATGTTCCGACCTTTCATACCTCTGTTTCAGAGCCATGGAACTTCCCAGGACTGTCACAGAACAGATCATAAGCACTGTCACGATGGCATAGGTTCTGTAATTTCGCTTCAGACGGAAAGCCAGGTTGTTCATCCACAGATTTCTCTGCTTTTGATAGAGATACTGCTTGTTTTTTGTAAGTCTTCTGACCAGCCAGGGGATCAGGCCTCCGTACAAGAAATAGGTGCCGGCAATGACCAGGATAACCGCAGCCAGGGCATAGCCGAGACTGTCAATATCACCGGTCTTAACCGCGCAGTAATACCCTGCCCCCAAAACACCCACACCCAGAATGATCTTAAAAGCTGTCAGAACGACCGGTTCCGGCTTCATCTCCTTTTGTTTCGCACCCGAAAGCATATCCAATACACTGCTTCTTACAAGGGATACATATCCTTTCAAGACCATAAGACCATAAATTGCCATGAAGACGCCGGATGTCACAAGCACAGGCTTCAAAGAAAAGGAGAATTTAATATCCACGCTGATATCTGAAATGCGCAGCAGCATCATCTGGAAGAACTTTGAAAATACAACACCGGCTCCCAGTCCCGCTGCCAGGGAAAACAGTCCGGAGAATAAAGCCTCCAGAGCATACATTTTTCCGATCCTCTTGTTGTCCAGCCCCATGAATATATAAATGCCGATCTCTTTTTTCCGCTGATTCAAAAATACATTGGTAGCATACCAGATAAAGAAAAATAAAAACACACCGAATATCACGGATAATGCTCTCACGATCAAGTCTATATACTCTTTATTATAGGTGTTCAGTACCGTCATGGAATCTGAATATAGGACACACTGGAAGTTAAAAAACACAAACACAGAGAATGCCAGCGCCAGGACCAGAGAAAGGTAATTTCTGAGATTCCGTTTAAAATTTGACACAGTCAGCCGAATCAGACTCATTCCCTCTCACCTCCCATAGACGCCAGAAGTTTCAGAATCTCATCATAGAAAAGCTTTCTGTCCTCCTTGTTGTTCAGCCTGCACTGAATCTGCCCGTCACTTAGAAAATATACCTGTTTTGCGTAGCTGGCTGTGTAGGCATCATGTGTTACCATAAGAATCGTGGCTTTTCCTGAGTCATTGGCAGCTTTCAGGCTGGAGAGCAGATCCCGGCTGGAATGGGAATCCAGCGCTCCTGTAGGCTCATCGGCAAAGAGTATCCGCGGCTCTGTGATCAATGCCCTGGCACTGGCACCGCGCTGTTTCTGGCCCCCGGAGAGCTGGTATGGGTATTTGTTCAGATGGGCGGACAGGCCGAACATATCTGCCATTCTGTCCACTTTCTCCAGAATATCTTTGCTCTTTTTCCCATTCAGAGACAGCGGAAGTGCGATGTTGTCCTGCAGTGTCATGTTGTCCAGAAGATTATACTCCTGAAAAATAAATCCAATCTTATCCCTGCGGATCTCAGAGAGCTGCCGGTTTCCAACCCTTGTCACATCGGCCCCGTCCAGGATGATCTGTCCTCTGGAAGGTTTGTCCAGAGTTGACAGCAGATTCAATAGGGTGGATTTTCCGGCACCACTTGGTCCCATGATCGCAATAAAATCATGTTCGTAGATATCCATGGTCACATCTTTCAGCACGATTGATTCATACCCTTTGCGGCCATAAGTCTTTGTTAAATTTTTTATTTCTACTATTTTTTTCATTTCCTCAGCTCCTTTGCTTTTCTGTAACGGTTCAGTACCCTCACAGTTGCAGGCAAAAATCCATGTAAAACCGCCTTTGGCGATGGGATTTTTACTTGGCCGTGGTACACTTTCTTACGGTCAGCGCAGGGAATGCGCAGACCTACTGAATCGTTACGTTTTTCTTTACATTCTGATTGTAGCAAAACAGGAGCGGGAAATCCTTGCATCTGTCTAACACCTTTCCTCTGTTTCTAACATTTCTGCAAGGTTTGCTCTGCTTCCTCCAGGAAAAAATGCTCCGCATCATTCTGAAAGGTAAAAGTGAACCTGGTATTGTTTTCCCATGAAGATGCCCTGATCCCTATCCCCAACCTGTCTGCTGTCTGTTTTACAAAGTACAGTCCCATCCCTGTGGAACGGTAGCTGCCATTCCTCTGACTGCTTCCAATAAAGCCTTTGTCAAAAATATAGGGTAGTTCCTCACCGGATATGCCGCAGCCATTATCCTGGATCCAGAAATCCGTACTTCCCGGCGAAGCAGTCTCAGCGCCGAAGGTGAGCGCAGGCGTTTCTCCCCGGTATTTGACCGCGTTGCCGATCATCTGGTCCAGCATATACACCAGCCATCTGCGGTCGGTGTAGACAGCAATATCCTTTCTATGCATCTCTATGGCAAAATTATGGCGTATCAGAAAGTAAGAATGATTTTTTACAGCCTCCGCAGCGGCTTCTTTGAGACTGACTTTTTCAAGCTTTATGTCATTCTCCGGCTTTTTCAGCTTACTGCTCATCAGCATGGTGTTGAGATACTGCTGTATCCGCTCCAGGGAATCCCGCATTTCCTCCTGCAAAACCCTGTCCTGATTTCTCTCATTCATCAGCCGCAGGGCAGAGAGGGGCAGCTTTACTTCATGTGCCCAAAGGGTAATATAATCACTCAGTTCCAGTATTTCATTATAGAGACTTTGTATCTTTTCCTCATCTGCTTCCTTTCTCCGGCACCATATCTCATAAGGCTGGTGCCCCAACAGCTTTTTTATCTCTTCTTTCGGTATATCCTGCTCACAGGCAAGCGTTCTGCATAACCTTCTGTATTTTCTGTAGTCAGCCAGAAAAACGGTCACAGCAAGCACCGTCCCTATAACATCCAGATAAAGCAGATCACTTATGTTTACCCTGGTGGCACAGATAACACCGAAATACAGATTGACAAACAAAAACGCCACGAAAAAAAGCAGTATGGCAGGGATTCTGTCCTCCAGATACGTTTTCATAATATATAATATCCCCTTCCTTTTTTGGTACCAATGATCTCCTTTCCGCCTGATATATCCCGAAGCTTGCTTCTAAGCCGTGAGACCAGAACGGTCAGAGACGCATCTGTGACAAACTCATCCGTGTTCCAGAGATGCTGCATCAGTTTTTCACGTTCCACTACTTTTCCCCTGCACTCCATCAGGGCACACATGATCTTATTTTCAGACTTTGTCAGCTCCACGGATCGATCTTCATAGGTAAAGACCCCTTCCCCGCTGTCATAGTACCCTCCGTCAGCCAGATACTCCCTGTCATTTTTCCGGTATTCATAGGCACGTCTTATCATGGAACGGATCTTGACAAGCAGCAGTTCCGGATCAAAGGGTTTTTCCATATAATCATCTCCGCCGGATGCCATGGCCATGATTTTATCGGCATTCATCTCCCGGCTGGAGAGAAACAGGACCGGCACATTGGAAATAGTTCTGATCTTTTCACACCAGTAAAATCCGTCGTGATAAGGCAGATTGATATCAAGGAGGATAAAATCCGGCTTGATGCGCATAAACTCTTCCTCCACATGTTCAAAAGCTCTGATATATTCTGTATCAAACTCCCACTTTCTGCAGAGAAGGCAAATTTCTCTGGCCAGGGATAAGTCATCTTCCACTATCATGATCTTCATATTGCTCTGCTCCTTCTCACTGTTTTCTGTCATAATTATAACTTATTTTTTCTCTTCCTCCCAGTGTTTCCAGGTATCTTGCAAAAATGTTAGATTCAACTTTTAATGCACCGTACAACTCCAGCGGTCCGTCATTTTTGTTACCCCGGAATGTTCACAAGACTTTCCTGAATGACAAAAAAACGGATCACAGGACAAATCCCTGTAACCCGTTAATGATCTTTACAGCCCTAATTTTTCCACAATTTCTTTCAGCGCTGCCCGCACCGGTGAGTCCCCGGGAAGCTGTACCGTAGGCTTGCCATCACAGTCAAATTGGTAAACCATATCATCATGGGGAACTACACCCAGAAGGTTTAAGTTCTGCTTTTCAATCTCTTCCATGGTTCCTGCGTCCAGTGTGCCTTCCGGCGCCCGATTTACGATCAGCCCCATTTTCTGAGGTTTTAAATTCAGTTCCTCGATCAGACGTGCGATCCTTCCCGCTGCCTGTACCCCTCGTCTGGAACAGTCGCTTACCAGAACTGCAGTCTGCATGGTGGGAAGGATGCCACGGCTGATATGCTCCATCCCTGCCTCATTGTCCACAACAATATAGGGATAATGACTCTGGAGTCTCTGAAGTTGTGTCTGGACCAGTCCGTTTACAAAACAGTAACATCCCTGTCCCTGGCTGCGTCCCATTACCATTAGATCATAATCATCTTCCTCTGTGATCGCATCGGCCAGTCTCATTTCCAGATAGTCCTGTTTGGTCACACCTGCCGGGATCTGATACCGGCTGTCAACTCCCGCGCGCTCTATTTCCTCCCGCAGTTCCCCTAAAGTGATCTCTGTCTCAACTCCGAGAACTTCATTTAAATTTGAATTTGCGTCTGCATCCACTGCCAAAACCGGTTTCTTGCCGCTCTCACACAAATACTGTATCAGCAGACCACACAAAGTTGTCTTACCTACGCCGCCTTTTCCGGCTACTGCTATTACATGTCCCATATATTTTCCTCCAAATTTCTGAACAACCTGTTGATTTCTTTCTATAATTGATTATAATTGTAATTATGAAAATTACAATCATCAATAATAGGAATCTGTTCATTTTATCAACAGATCTGGAAAATTGTTGATATCTGATAACAACGGAGGCACTCATGGAAACGAAAGAACGAAAAGAAGACCGGCGCACAAAATACACCCGGCAGGTCATCAAGGATACCTTTCTGAAACTGCTGGAGAAAAAAGCTTATCCTAAGATCACGGTCACGGAAATCTGCAAACTGGCAGAGATTAACAGAGGTACTTTTTACCTGCACTATTATGATATGGATGATGTGCTGGACGACATTCTGACGGAAATGCTGGAGGATACCAAGAGCGTGGAGGAACATCTCACGTGCCCCGGGCGTGCTGCTTCCAACTGCACATTTCCTTTTTGCCATAAGGTCCACAACACCCCCAGATACCAGGTGCTTTTTCTGGATGATATCATTTCCTCCAAAATCATTGAGAAGATAGCTAATATTTATAAAGAAGGCTATGTGACCTGGCTGATGTCACACAGCCTGCTTACTTTTGAACAGGCGGAAGCTGTCTTTTATTTTCAGATGAACGGTTGTCTCACCATCAATAAACTGACCATCCGCAACCGGTGCGGCGATTGGCGAAAGATACAAAATACCATAGATTCCTTTATCAAAGCCGGATTGGAAAGTTTTCTTATTCATGATGGAAGGGATGAAACGCAGTGACTCACATGCAAAGTACATCAGGATGATTTCTGTGCTGCGTCTGCCGGTGCCATACGGTCCCCGTCATATTGTTTCATCCGCTCCTCCTTCAGCACTGCATACAGTTCCGCATTGACAGCCCCTATATAAGGGCCTGTGTAAAAAATCCCTAGCAATCCCAAGGATAGTATGGTCAGCACCCTCCATCCCAGAAAGGAGACATCCAGAAGAAACGCCTTCCACTTCTGTCCGCGCATCATATCCTCGCTGATCTGCAGCAGCTCCTCGAATTTGATATCCGGATCTTCTGCCAGAATATAGGGTGTCATACGAAACGCATACGTTTTTATAATGCCCGGAATAAAAAGCATCAGAAACCAGAAAAACAGTTCCAGCTGAACCATGAACATGCCTTTCCTGTATTTTTTATACCTGCCCTCAAAGAATCCGGAAAATACCAGGCCCGCTTTAGCCTGTTCCTCTCTGTTCCTGATGAAAAATACGGCTCCACCCACTTCGATCACGGCAAAGATCAAGATATACAGGATGCCCCGGATCAAAAATCTTTCGATTCCTGTCCGCATCTCCCATGGAACCAATAAATCCGTCCACAGGATTGACACCCAGTTATATTTGTTACCGCGGATCAGGTAGGGGCCTCTGATATCCGTCAGCATGACTGCCAAAACCAGTGAAACCGCAACAGCCGGCCAGTAATTCTTCCGAAGTTTCTCTCTTCCCCGCCTTTTCAGTTCTGCTCTCTTCCACATATCATATACCCTCCCTTTTTGGGGTCAGATATCTCTGCTTCCAATGTCTCTGCCTATATTTCCATAATAACAGGCAGGATCACAGGACTTCTCTTGATCTTCTTCCACAAATAATCATCAAGGCTGTCTCTTATTTCTGACTTTATCTGTCCCCACTCTCTGTGATTCTGCTTATCACATTTTTCAATAGCTTTTGATGCCACCTTCTTTAATTCCCGCATAAGCTCCTCGGACTCCCTCACATACACAAAACCTCTGGAAATAATATCCGGACCTGATAAAAGTTTGCCTGTTTTCCGCTCCAGGGTCAGTGATACAATGATAACTCCGTTTTCTGAAAGGCTCTGTCTGTCTCTGAGTACAATGTTTCCCACGTCCCCCACGCCAAGGCCATCCACATAGACACCTCTTGCGGTAACTTTTGATACCACTTTCCCCGTTTCTTCGGAAAGCTCCAGCACATCTCCTGCTTCCAGGATAAATACGTGGTCCTCCTCTGTTCCCAAGTCTTTTGCCAGATTGCCGCCGGCGATCAGATGGCGGTACTCTCCATGCACCGGAATGGCATACTTTGGCTTCAGCAGAGAATAGATCAGTTTGATTTCCTCCTGGCAGGCATGGCCTGACACATGGGTATCCTGGAAGATAACATCAGCCCCTTTCCTTGCCAGTTCATTGACAATTCTTGAGACGGCTTTCTCATTTCCCGGAATAGGGGTGGAGCTGAAAATGATCGCGTCATTAGGCTTAATCACAACTTTTTTATGGGTGGAATCCGCCATTCTTGACAGCGCAGCCATAGCCTCCCCCTGGCTCCCCGTGGTAATGAACACCAGTTTTTCATCCGGGTAGCGGTTCATTTCATTTACGGAAATAAGAGTCTTTTCCGGGATGGTCACATACCCCAGTTCCTCCGCTATTTTAATAACGGTTTCCATACTCCTTCCCTGCAGGATCACTTTTCTTCCATATTTATAAGCCGTATTCATGATCTGCTGGACACGGTCTACATTGGATGCGAAGGTAGCCACAATGATCCGGTTTGTCCTGTTTTCCGCAAAGAGCGTGTCAAACGTCTTTGCAACCTTTGTCTCAGAAGGCGTAAATCCCGGTCTGATGGCATTGGTGCTGTCACACATCACGGCCAGAACCCCTTTCTTTCCTAAAACACCCATCCGCTGCAAGTCAATGGCTTCCCCGAACAGAGGTGTATAATCCACTTTAAAGTCCCCAGTATGGAAAATGATACCCGCAGGTGTATAGATTGCCAGAGCGGAGGCGCCCGCTATACTGTGGTTCGTCTTTATAAATTCCACACGCATCTCTCCAAGATTAATCTGGCCGCCCTGTTTCACCACTCTGCGCTTTGTCTTTTTCATCAGTTTCGCTTCCTCCAGCTTATGTTCAATAAGCCCCATGGTAAGCCTTGTGGCATAGACCGGTACATTGATCTGCGGCAGGATATAAGGCAGTGCGCCGATGTGGTCTTCATGGCCGTGGGTGATCACAAACCCTTTCACCTTCTCTTTGTTTTCAATCAGATATGTCACATCAGGGATCACCTTGTCGATTCCCAGCATTTCATCGTCAGGAAAGGATATCCCGCAGTCGATCACAAGGATCGTGTCATTATACTCAATGGCTGTGATATTCATTCCGATTTTGTCGAGTCCTCCCAGGGGAATGATTTTCACCCGTCCGTTTTGTTTCTTAGCTGTTTTTTTCAATTTATACCTCTTTCTTCATGCTGTCCCTAAATCATTCAACCATAGAACACACACTGCCGTTCTATGGTCATGAATTAGAAAAACAGCCCAATCTGCCATTAAAGACGGATACGGCTGTTTTACCTGTATACTTCAATTTCTTTCTTCACGGACACATACTTTTAGTATAGTATACACTATTAAGTGAAAAAGCACAACTCTTTTATGTTTCTCTGCTGTCCAGGTCCCAGGCAACCCCTTCCAAAAAGGGCACCAGGAAATTTTTGTTTCTCTTTAAAAAGCAGTCGGGATTCAGTTCCTCGTACTTAAAATGTTTCCTTCCGCCCTCCTGCCCTCTCACCCAGAAGCGGTGCATTTCCCGATATGGCATATAGTAAAGCTCATCCCTGTGTGTAAAAAATAATATCAAAAACGCAATGCCCTGCTGCCGCTCAAAGTCACCCATAAATTCCACCTGATGGGCATGGATATTCTGCAGGGGAAAATTATCCGTATTACACTCTTTTGCATCAAAGCAGACGGGAATACCCTGTACCACTCCGATATAGTCCACTGTACTTTTTTTTTCAAAATACGCCAGGGTGATATGTCTGCTCTCCTTGTCTATACGGACAGGTGTAATGGGGGTGGGGACTTTCTGTATCAGGGCAAGATTCTTTTCCCTGTAGCGCTCGCATGTCTCATTGATGAAGTCCTCCAGCGCGGAACCGCGCAGGCCTCTGGAATTCCAGGTCGCCATCTCCCTTCCTCCTCACTTGGTATTTTGCTGCTTAAGTTTTTTCAGCCTTACCTTTATTTTATCAGCTTTGGTGACGGGAAGTAACGAAGAACAGCCTTACCCAGAATCTTTTCTTTCTTTACAAAGGTGTTGGTCCAAAAACGGGAATCCTTGGAACGGTTTCTGTTGTCACCCAGCATAAAATAACTGCCTTCCGGCACAACTTCCGGTCCCCAGTTGCCCTGGGGCGGCTCCGGTGTGAAACTGTCATCCAAAGGTGTTTCCGAACCGTCAATATACACCTTTCCATCCCTGATCTCCACAGTCTCCCCCGGCAGTCCGATGACACGCTTAATAAAAAGCTGGGTCTCATCATCCGGGTATTTGAAGATAACAATGTCAAAGCGCTGCGGGTCTTTATTTATGTATGCCAGACGGTTACCGAAGATACGGTCACCAGTCATGATCGTGTCCTCCATGGATTCTGAAGGTATCTTAGCATTGATCAAAAGCACATTGTTGACTATGAAAACTACAACAACTACAAAAATTATCATTTTTATATATTCCCAGAGTTCTTCCAGAATGGAAGGCCCTATATACTGTTTGCTCATTTCAGTTTCTCCCCTTTGATGACTTTTTTAAATAATGCAGGCAGTTCCGCCGTCAGCTTAAGTCCGGACAGGTAATTAAGCTCTCCCTCAACAGACGGCATCTCAATCCTCCATGCGTGCAGAAGCTGGGAGGATACCTGATATTTTTTTCTGTATACTTCGTTGATCTCTCTGCTGCCGTATTTCATGTCCCCAATAACGGGATGCCCAATACTGGCCAGATGGCTTCTGATCTGATGGGTGCGCCCCGTTAAAAGTTCCACCTCCAAAAGGGTAGCCTTTCCCTCCGGCGAACAGGAGAGAGGACGCAGACGGGTCTCTATGGGAAGTGCGTCCTTTTTTGGTTCTCTTGTCACAGTCACCTTGTTGGTCCGCTCATTCTTCCACAGATACCCTTTTATATAAGATGGATGCTCCACTTTCCCTGATACCAGCGCAAGATAAAATTTATGCAGGCTTCTGTCTTGAAATGCCCGTGAAAGCGTCTGCAGGCCGGCTATGGTTTTACCTGCTGCCACAATGCCGCTTGTATTGCGGTCCAGACGGTTACAGACAGCAGGATGAAAAGTCTGTAGATCTTCTCTGGTCAGGGCACCCTTTTCCAGAAGGTAGCCTGTCAGATATTCCACCAAAGAGATATCCTTCTTATCTGCCTTCTGGGAGAGCATTCCCACCGGCTTGTTGATAAACAGCACATGGGAATCCTCATAGATAACCTCCAGGCGGCAGGTGTGAATTTCCTCCTGGGTGCCCATAAATTTTTCCAGTGTCTCCTCCGCCAAAAAAAGACGGATACGGTCCTCTGCCTGAAGCTTCTCACTGCCGTCAGCCTTCCTGCCGTTCAGTGTGATATTCTTCTTTCTGAGCATTTTATATAGGAAGCTTTTCGGTGCCTCCTTCAGATATTTTGCAAGATATTTATCCAGACGCTGTCCGCTCTCCCCTGCTTTAACTGTCAATTCTCTCATGTATTCCTCCTAGTACAGCATTGCGTAAGTTTCGGTGATAGAGTGTCTGATATTTTCGTCAGTGCAAGGCGCCGAAGCGACAGCGTAGCGGTTCCTACGACTAGCTTCGGCAACGCGGCACTGGCGTAAATAGTGGGTGCTATATCATTGGAACTTATGCAACGCTGTACTAGTGCTCTATCCAGCCAGAAACAAGACCGTCAGCACTGCCTATTTTGCCATCTGCCGCGTTGTTGTCAGTCAGCGGAGGATCCGCTGCGTTTCCCTCCTCCGCCTTACAGACTGACAAAAGATCCAGCACTGACAGTCCTGTTTCCGGCCGGATGTAGCACTAGAGGGAAATTGCATAAATAGTATGCAGGATCAGTTCATTTCTGGTCAAGTCCGGATATTTTTCATCCGGTGTAAAACGGATATCCTTTTCCAAGGATTCGTGGTGCTCCCACATGGATTCCAGCCGGTTCAGATAATCCGGCAGTTTCCGGAAAATCTTCACATTCACATAGTATCCATTTTGTCTAAGGATGGACTGGATATGCTTCTCCGTAAAAGGTATGTCGGACTTCTCACGGCTGGTATATCCAACCACAGTATTGCCGCATACTGCCATAGAATCCACAAAGGTCTGTTTTTCATATGCGGAAATGACCAGTTCATAACCCAGGGTCAGGCCATTTTTATGCTTTTCGATCTGCTGATAATCCTTCTCGGACATGGGTTTCTGTATATACATCATAATCATGCCCACCGCGAATTTGCAGGCCGGCAGACACGCCACAACAGCAACCACCGTAAAAACCGTATTACGGTTTCCCTTGATAATAAGGCCGGTAAAAAAAACTGAAAGCGGGGCGATAAAGGCCAGTATGGTGTACAGGGTTCTTTTTTTCTTCTGGGAAGTAATATAGCCGAAATCACCTTTTCTGATTTTCTTCTTTTTTTCCATTGAAAATCCGTCTCCTCATAAGTGTCATTTAGAAACAAGGTAATTATTCAGTCCCCGCATGATAACCGCTTCCTTGCGGGATGTGGGCACCAAACAGTTACAAAACAAGTTCTACAATTTTTAATAATACCCTATGTGGAACAATTTTGCAAAGGATAAAAAAACATTTCATAGAAAATCCATAAATAGAGATTTCTTTTTTTCTGGCAGCATCTATAATAGCCTGGCTTACCACAGCTTCAGGACGGGCAATAAACCTGCGTTTGTAGGAGGGTATACGGCTTTTTCCACCCATATTCTCCAGAAATTCCGTATCTACCGGCCCCGGGCAGACGATGGTCACTGCAATATACCCCCGCAGTTCCCTGGCAAGTGCCCGTGAAAAACTGAGTACATAAGCCTTTGTAGCAGCATAGACAGCGAATTCCGGCTGGGGAATAAAAGCAGCCGCGGATGCCGTCATGACGATATGGCTTTTCTGCCTCATATACGGCAGAATGATCCTGGTGATCTCTGTCAACGCCCTACAGTTTAGATCCACCATTCTGGCACAGTCCTCTGTGGGTGTGACCTCCACACTTCTGTGCACCCCGCAGCCCGCGGCGTTTACCAGATATTTTACATAAGGTTTGTATTCCCTCAGCATTTCTTTTAACTTCTTGATACTTTTCTTATCCGTAATATCCATAGGTATGACACGGACTTTTATACAGATTTCCTTCTTCAGCTCCTCCAGAACTTCACCCCGTCTGGCAATGGCCCAGATTTCATCCAGCCAGCCGTAGTTGTATGCAAGCTGGCGCACAAACTCCTTCCCCATTCCCGAGGAAGCACCGGTTATGACTGCTATTTTCAAACGATCACCTACTCTTCTTTTTGTGGATGTTTCTTATTGTTTTTTTCTTCTGGGTATTTCTGCGGTCTTTTGTTCCGGCCCCGCGCTCCGCTTCGTTTCTCTTTGTATCGGTTCCCCTTCCTGTACGGATCAGACATTTTCTGTCTGTTCCGATCAGGTCAGTCCTTCCCGCTTTTATGAGGGCCTCTTTTACAAGTTCCCGGTTGGCGGGGTTTTTATACTGGATCAGTGCACGCTGCATGGCTTTTTCGTGGGGATCTTTCGGTATATATACCGGCTCCATGGTCCTTGGGTCAAGTCCGGTGTAATACATACAGGTGGACATGGTGGACGGCGTCGGATAAAAATCCTGCACCTGCTCCGGCGTGAATCCCATATCCCGCACATATTCCGCCAGTTTCACTGCCTCTTTCATGGTGCATCCCGGATGGGAGGACATGAAATAGGGCACTGCATACTGCTTTTTCCCTGTGCGTGCGTTCGCCTTTTCAAAATCCTTCAAAAATGTTTCATATACAGCATGTTCCGGTTTTCCCATATAGAAAAGCACCTTGTCGGATACGTGTTCCGGTGCCACCCGGAGCTGCCCGCTCACATGGTGTTGTGCCAGCACTTCCAAAAATTCCTTGTCCCGGTCTGCCTCCACATAATCAAAGCGGATTCCGGAGCGGATAAATACTTTTTTAATCCTCGGAATCTCACGCAGCTTTGCCAAAAGCTCCAGATAATCCCTGTGGTCCGCCTCCAGATTTTTGCAGGGTTTCGGAAACAGGCATTGCCGGTTTTTGCAGACCCCCTTAGTCATCTGCTTTTTACAGGCAGGATGACGGAAATCTGCGGTAGGGCCTCCCACATCGTGGATGTATCCCTTGAACGCCTTCTCCTCTGTGCACATGACAGCCTCGTCCAGAATGGATTCATGGCTTCTTGCCTGCACGATCCGCCCCTGATGAAAGGCAAGGGCGCAAAAATTGCAGCCTCCGAAGCATCCCCGGTTGCTGGTGAGACTGAATTTAATTTCTTCAATTGCCGGTATTTTCCCCATTTTTTCATACATGGGGTGGTACGTGCGGGTATAAGGCAGATGATAGACCTCATCCATCTCCTGTGTCGTGAGGGGCTTAGACGGCGGGTTCTGTACCAGATATCCCTGCTTCTCATAAGGTTCTGCCAAAACTTTCCCCGTAAAAGGGTCCATATTTTCATACTGGATACGAAAACTCTCGGCATAGGCCTTCTTGTCTTTGCACAGCTCCTCATAGGATGGCAGGAGCACACCGCCCGGCATTTCCTTTGTACGGTATACCGTACCCGGTATATGGTGTATATCACTGACCGGAGTCCCCTCATTGAGCGCTCTTGCTATGGCAAGGATACTTTTTTCTCCCATTCCGTAGGAGATCATATCCGCCCCGGAGTCCAGAAGCACAGAACGTTTCAGGGAATCAGACCAGTAATCATAATGGGCGAATCTTCTGAGGGAAGCCTCGATCCCGCCGATGATCACAGGGGTATGTTTATAGGTTCTGCGTATCAGATTGCCGTACACGATAACTGCCCGGTCAGGGCGAAGCCCCATTTTTCCGCCGGGGGAATAAGCATCCGTGCTGCGGTGCTTTTTTGAAACGGTATAATGGTTCACCATGGAATCCATATTGCCTGCTGACACCAGAAAGGCAAGGCGCGGTTCTCCAAACACGGAGATGCTGTTCTCATCCTTCCAGTCGGGCTGGGCAATGATCCCCACACTATAACCGTAGGATTCCAGAAGCCTGGTAATGATAGCCGTGCCGAAAGAGGGATGGTCCACATAGGCATCACCGCTCACATAGACAAAATCCGGCCGGGTGATTCCTCTTTGTTCCATCTCTTTTCCGGTCACCGGCAAAAACTCTGTCATCATATGAGCACCTCATAGGTATGGTCCATCACCTGGAAATAATCCGCAATATAGTAATCTGCCAAATCTCTCTTCTTATCTGCCTGCTGTGCACTGAAGGCATCCTCCACGGCACAGACCTTCATGCCCGCATTCTTTCCTGCCAGTATCCCCATGGGGACATCCTCAAACACCAGGCATTCCTCTGGATTTTTATGTAATCCCGCTGCTGTCTTCAGGTACACATCCGGTGCCGGTTTACCGGCCGGCACATCACAGCAGGTAGTGATGCCGGAAAAATAACCTTCTATGGAATGGGCCTTCAGCACCATCAAGATCAGCTCCTTACTGTTGCTGGAACAGATGGCAGCGGGGATCTCCTTCTCTTTTAAATAATCTAAAAACTCCCGCACCCCTTTTTTCAGAGGAATCTCATGGCAGTATTTGTGTTCCGCCATGGTCACCCAGGTGCTTTTAATGGCTTCCAGAGAATCCGGAAGGGCAAAGCGTTCTTTAAAATATGCCGCAGTCTCTGTAAATCCCATTCCCTCCAGCTCCTGCTGGAACTCTTCCAGATTCTCCGGCATCTCCAGCCCTTTCATGGCCAGAAACTCCTCGTCCACTGCCTTCCACATCCACATGGAATCCACCAGGGTTCCATCCAAATCAAATAATACTGCATTGATATTTTCAAGCATTGTTCTTTAACCTTTCTATCTCTTCCGCCGAAAGTTTCCGGTACTGTCCGGGTTTCAGCCCTTCATCCAAAATAAGCGGGCCCATGGAGAGCCTTTTTAAGTATACCACTTCATTACCCACAGATGCAAACATACGCTTTACCTGGTGGAATTTTCCTTCCCTGATGGTAATGCAGCACTGCCTGTCTCCGGGCACAAACCCGGTGATATCTGCAGGCATGGTCAGATTTTCTTCACCGATATCCACACCTTCACACAGCTTCCTGCTGTCCTCCTGTGACAGTTTTTCTCTCAGGCGTACAAAATATGTCTTGTCCACATGTTTTTTCGGCGAGAGCAGCCTGTGGGCCAAAGCCCCGTCATTGGTGATGAGGAGCAGGCCTTCCGTGTCTTTATCCAAACGTCCTACGGGAAAAAGGTCTTTCCTCTTTTTTGAAGCTATGCAGTCCAGAACCGTTTTCTCCCTGTTGTCCTCTGTGGCGGAGACTACGCCCTGGGGTTTATTCAACATATAATATTCAAAATCTTCATATGTCACTTTCTCCCCGGAAGCCAAGATCTCATCGGTATCAGGGTCAACCTTAAACTCCGGTTTTGTGACAGTCCCGCCGTTTACTGCCACCTGCCCGCCTTTCAAAAGCTTTTTCACTTCGCTTCTGGTGCCCAGCCCCATATCAGCCAGGTATTTGTCCAATCGCATCTTTCCCATTACTGCCATCTCCATCCGGCATAATATTTATTCTTCAGAACGCCTCCCGCCAGCTTGCCAAAGCCTAAAGGATAATCTTTCACACAGATGAGCTGCCACCCCTTCTGCTTTGTGACCGGCAGATCCGATACATCCAGGGTCTCCCCTTTCAGGTATTTGACCGCCCGCACATCCTCCGGTTCCAGCCGGATGCAGGAGACAAATGCCTCCGGCTTTAAGGCCATAGCCAGTGCCTGGGAAGGCTCAAATCTGTTCTTCTTCACGTCACCCAGATAGAGCCCTGTGCGGAGATAGCGGAGTTTCGGCATCTCCTCCCTAACGGGAAGCAGGTAAAGTCTGTCACGGTCCAGTTTCAGCCTCTCTCTGTCTATGGGGCAGGATAAAAGTGACAGAAACTCCTCTACACAATCCGGCATCTTCTGCGGCTTTCTTTTTCCCGGACGCCGCCTGTCTCTGCTGCTGTCTTCCCCAGTCTTTTGGCTCTTTTCCAGCAAAGCCAGAAAATGCCCTTCACCGGGCATTCTGTGCGGGAAAATCCTGACACATTTTTCAAGTCCGGCGCCTTCTGCAAATCCTTCGTAGGGAAGAATCTCCTTCAGACGCATATCCGGCATATTCTGCAGCAGATATTCAATCACTTCCTCGTCCTCTTTCCTTGAAAATGTGCAGGTGGAATATAAAAGCATCCCTCCCCCGCGCAGCATACCGGCACCCTGAAGAATGAGTTTTTTCTGTATGGGGACATAAGCCTCAGGCCCTCTCTCCTTCCAGTATTCCATCATCCTGGGTTCCCGGTGGAACATTCCCTCCCCGGAACAAGGTGCATCAATAAGCACTTTATCAAAAAAACCCGAAAAATTTCTCTCAAGCACCTCCGGGTCCTCACTGGTCACGCAAATATTGGGAATGCCGGCCATCTCCAGATTTTTCAATAAAGCCTTAGCCCTGCTGCTGCTGATGTCGTTTGCAAACAGCATCCCCTCTCCTCCGAGCCGGCTGCCCAGCTCCGTTGCCTTCCCGCCCGGAGCCGCACATAGATCCAGCACGTAATCCCCCGGTTCCACAGGAAGCCTGCTTGCCGGCGTCATAGCACTTGGCTCCTGAATGTAGTATAGTCCCGCGTAATAATAAGGATGCCTGGATGCACGCTCCTCATCCTTCAGAAAATACCCATTGGGTATCCAGGGCACTTTCTCCATGGAGAAAGGTGTGACAGCTTCAAATTCTTCACATGTGATCTTTGCTGTATTGACACGGAGTCCCTGCATGACTGGCAGGTCAAGGCTCTTTTTATAGGCCTCCAGCTCCGTGCCCAGCAGTTCTTTCATCTCTTGTTCATAAGCACTCGGCAGATTCATTTTTCTTTCTGTGTAACTGACTGTACCTTTCCAGTTACCTCTTCCTTTACATAATCTCTTCTGTAGCCACTGCCTGGGCCCGATAGCCCTCAGCGATAATATCCAGTTCCCGGTGGAACCTCTCCAGTCTGGACAGGTCCTTTGTCTCATAGATCCGGTAAAATTCGTCCTGTATTTTTGCCACTTCCCGCTTGTTGGAATAGTGGTATAGATTCTCGATATTATTCAGGATTCCGGACACCAGATTCGACTGGTGCAGCATAGAATTCTGTGCATCCATAACCTCACTGCGTACCGATGACATTTCCTCATCCAAAAGCAGAATGGACTGGGCCGCATGGTTCAGCCGCGCCTTTAAATGAGGCGGCATATTTCCCTTGTACTTGTACTGCAGGGAATGTTCAATGGTTGCCCAGAAATTCATGGCAAGGGTCCGGATCTGGATCTCAGCCCTGATATCTTTTGGGCCGTCTAAAGTCTCCACATGATACAGAACGATCATATGGTAGCTTCTGTACCCGCTCTCTTTCATGTGTGTGAGATAATCCTTCTCCTCCACCACCTGCATATCCCGGCGCTTTCTGATTATCTCTGCTACTTTTTCAATATCTTCATAAAACTGGCAGATGACCCGGATGCCGGCGATATCTTCCACCTTCTCCTCCAGGTCTGCCCAGGATATATTTTTTCTCTGCATTTTCTCCAGAATACTGTTAATTGTTTTTACTCTTCCGCTTACTTGTTCGATGGGGGAGTACAGGTCCTTTTCTTTGTGCTCCTTCTTCAGATGGTTAAATTTGATAACCAGCTCTTTGACAGCAAGTTCATACGGAATCAGCAGTTCACGCCATAAATGTATCTCCATAAGACATTACTCCTTACCAGTGCGCCTGTTTTTCTGTCCCTGATCGCAGCCGCATCTTTTGCGGCACAATTTACGGGGTGCCCGAATGGGTATCCAGAGCCGCGCGCTTTGTTTTCCCTATAACGGCCTGGTTTTCGCGTAAGGTATATTAAGTATAGCATATTTCCATAGCTCTCACCATAGAAATTCAGTAACTTATCTCCTTTGTATGATTCTTCAGGTATACAAGCACAGGATACGGATTTAAGGCATATTCCTCCTCACTACCGTATCTCACGTATAATCCCATATGTAAATGGGGTGCAAACTTCCCGCGTGTCCCCTCTTCGCCATATCCGCTGTCACCCAGAAATCCCAGAAGCTCTCCTGCTTTCACAGCTTCCCCCTCCTGAAATTCTCTGCCGTAACCGCTCAGATGGGCATAATAAAAATAGCCTCCTCCCGGACTTCGGATTCCAATCCTCCAGCCTCCCAAGGGGAGCCATCCCACCTTCTCCACAGTTCCGTCTGTGACACTTATGACAGGGTAATACCCGGAAAGCATTGCTTTACCGAAAATATCGCAGCCTTCATGTTTCCGTTTTCCCCCATAATTCCGCTCCTCCATCCAGGTATCCGCAAAAGAAAACGGATCTTCCTTTTCCACAGGGCAAACGGCAAGAGGAAAATACTCCATATCCTGCCAAAAAGGCAGAAAAAGCCGCATCTCCTCAGGAGACATACCTGCTTTCTCCATCTCGTGAACAGGAATCCCGGCTTCCCGCAGGGTTTCCAGGGAAACATGTTCTTTCAGGGAACTGATGGCAAAAACATCCGCAAACACCAAAATCAGAAAAAACAGTATCCATTTCCGCACAAAAATTCCCCCATCTGACATAAAATTCGGCTGTGCCTGTACCAGAGCATAAAAAAGCCAGCTCTTACCCGTACATATCATTTTATGAACAGACAGGGGAAAATATTCCAATTATTTCAATTATTTATGACAATAAAAAGTTCGCGGAGCGTGCTTTCTATCATTTCAATCTTTTTAATACTTCCAGCAGATATTCATAGACTCTGGCTGTGGAGGAGATGGAAAGAGTCTCCTCAGAAGTATGGATATCCTTCATATCCGGTCCTATGGAAATACAGTCAAGTCCCGGAATCTTCTCGTAGAACAATCCGCATTCCAGACCCGCATGGATCACCTGGACAGCAGGCTCCTCCTTAAACATTTCTTTGTAAACCTGGACCATCAGCGGACGCAGTACGGAATCCTGACGATACTCCCAGGAAGGATAATCCCCTTCCACATGATACTCACCGCCTAAAAATTCCGTCAGATACTGTATTTTCTGACCCAGTGCTTTTTTCGCCGAACCTGCGGAGCTTCTCACACTGGCAGAGCAGGTCAAACACTCCTCCGTCAGTCTTGTAACACCCACATTACAGGATGTCTCCACAAGTCCCTCAATAAATCCGCACATCTTCTGAATGCCGTTTGGATAATTTACAAGGAAGAAGATCACTTTTTCCTGGCTTACAGGGTGAAGCACCTGCGCGCTCTTCTCGCCCTTACACACAGTCGTCACCGTGATTCCCTCATCTGTACCTGTATATTCTTTTCTGAGCATCTGCGTAAATTCTTCGGCATAGCTTACCAGCCTTTCCCCATCTTCTGCTTCCACCAGTACAGAAGCCTGTGCCTGACGGGGAATCGCATTATCCTTTTGTCCGCCATTTAGGGAAATAAGTCCAAACTCCCCATACTCTCTGAACTCATGGAGAAACCTTGCCATAAGCAGTGTGGCATTTGCCCTTATTTTATCAATCTCTGCCCCGGAGTGGCCGCCCAAAAGTCCATCCACCTTAATATCATAGCAGATCCCTGTTCTCTCCTGATACTTTACAGGGAGCTCACTAATACTTGTCATACCGCCCGCACAGCCTGCCCAGAGAATCCCTTCCTCCTCAGAATCCAGATTGATCAGATACTTCCCTTTCATGGAAGTCGTATCCAGAGCAGATGCTCCCAAAAGTCCGATCTCCTCATCCACAGTAAACACAGCCTCAATGGCCGGATGCTGCAGTTTATCATCCTCCAGAATGGCCAGCTCATAGGCTACAGCGATCCCGTTATCACCGCCCAGCGTAGTGCCGTCCGCATGTATCATATCCCCCTCAACAAAAAGTGTGAGCGGGTCTTTTGTAAAATCATGGGTACTGTTTGGAAGCTTCTCACAGACCATATCCACATGTCCCTGCAGGATCACCACCGGAGCATTCTCATATCCGCCGGCAGCCTCCTTAAATATAATCACATTCCCGCTTTCATCCTGAATATAACGAAGTCCATGCTCCTTGGCAAAATCCGCAAGATAATCACTGATCCCCTGCGTATTCCCAGAACCATGGGGAATTTTCGTAATCTCCTCAAAATAATGAAAAACTCTTTCCGGTTTCAGATTCTCTAATACTGACATATCAATTCCTCCTGTAATTTTATTCCTCTGCTGTCTTCTATTTTGTCACATTCTCCCCTGATTGGCAAGGGATAGGATGGTGGTTTTTTTTTACTTGTTTTTTTTGGGGGTGTGGCTCACGGACGGAGAGGTGGGGGGAAGGGGGCTGTGTCCGCTCGACGTTCCGGAACCAGTGAGCTAACCGATAACTGCGACTAAGACGCTCACCAGCGGGTTCGCGCCAAGTCTCCGTAATCGGTGGATCTCACAGGCTCCTCCACTTAACCTCGCTGACACAGCCCCCTTCCCCCCACCTCTCCTGCTCTTCTCTCCGGAACTAGAAAACATGTAAAAATTTTTATTAGTAGTAAAAAACAATCTACGTTTTTATAAAAACAAAAACCCTAAGTACCTATTTATTACCGGCAATTACCTGGGCACATCCCTGACAGTAATATAAACTTCTACTTAAACGTAGTTAATCTTTCAATTCACTTCTTTAAACGCAGTCCACCTTCCAATTCACTTCCTCAAACGCAGTCCACCTTTCAATACACACCCCTGAGCCAGTGAAAACCAGGAAGCGTATGGGAGAAGGCCGGGGGAGAGGCGGTATGCGTGTGAGTGATGTTTAGTGGAGCGCCGCGGAGATCCACCTGCCCCAGTTCCTTAATGAAGAGGCCATTGCCGATGAATTTAGGAAATGGGAGCAGGTTAGCTCCGTGGCAGCGGAACGCTTCACTCACACGCATACCGCCTCTCCCCCGGCCTTCTCCCATACGCTTCCGTCCGCATTCACCCGCATTCACCCGCATCCACCCGCATTCATCCGCATTCCCTCGCATATACTTAAAAAAACCCAAAAGAGGCCCCTCATGAAACGCTCCCTCTCCCTGCTCCCCTTCCTTATTATGCTTGCATTCCTCCTCCTCTTCCCGGACACCTCATTCACCTGCGCAGCCTCCGGTCTGATGCTTTGGTTTGAAACCCTGCTGCCTTCCCTGCTGCCCTTTATGATCATCTCAAACCTGCTGATCAAGACTGACCTGCTGAAAAACTGGATCCGTATCCCCACCGGACTGTGGCACCGCTTTTTCGCCCTCTCCTGTGACGGTGCCTACGCTCTAATCCTTGGGCTCGTCTGCGGCTATCCCATGGGCGCCAAAGTGACTGCTGACCTCTACCTGGAAAAACGTATTTCCAAAAAAGAGGCAGAATACCTGCTCACCTTTGCCAACCACCCCGGTCCTTCGTTCCTATCTTCCTATGTCTGTCTGCAGGCCCTCGGCCAGAAGGCACTGATCCTGCCCACCTACGGCATCATCTATCTTGCCAACTATCTGTGCTGCCTCCTTTTCCGAAGGAGAGCCGACCGCCAGGCCATTGCCGCTGATTCTGACGATCATGCAGAAAACAAAAGAAACGAAAAAGAGATATCCATCCAATCCCCTGTGGGAGAAATTCTGGATACCTCTATTATGAACGGATTTGAGTCCATCACAAAACTGGGAGGATATATCATCCTCTTTTCTGTCTTCCAGGGTGTCATTAAAAAGGTATTTGCACCTTTAGGGCCCGTTATGTATCTCATGTGCGGCATCACGGAAATGACCACCGGCATCACTGCCCTGGCAGGTACCGGCTGGAATCTTACACTCCTGTACCCCATGCTGCTGGGTATCACTGCCTTCGGCGGCATCTGTGTTGCAGCTCAGACAAAATCCATGCTTGCGGGAACAGACCTCTCCTTCGGACCTTACATATGGGCAAAACTCGTTAACTTTCTGCTCACAGGCCTTCTGGCATTTTTATTCATCGAAATCGTCTAGATCATCATCGTCCAAAGATACGCTCTCTGTCGGTGCAGTTTCCTGTACCGGCGCTGCTCCTCCAAGCTGGGGCTGCAGTTCGCTTCTGTTTCTGTTGATCACATCCAGAGAAGCCTGCAGGGAACGAACAAACTCGTTGTATTTTGCACCTGCATCCTCAAGAGTGTTAGCCATGATCTGGCCCATATTAGCCATCATTTCATCTGTATAGGAAATTGCACTGAGACGCAGGTTATTGGCATCATTGGTTGCTGCGTCAATGATCTCCTGAGCCTGACGGTTAGCGGTATTCACTGTCTCATTGGCCTGTGCGTATGCCTGCTGCATCACCTCAGACTCCTTTACCATCTCCTGTACCTGAACTTTTGTCTCAGCAATAATGGTGTCTGCCTTAGCCTGGGCATCTGCCAGGATAGCATCCTTGTTACTGATGATCTTCTGGTATCTCTTGATCTCATCCGGAGTTTTCATACGCAGCTCACGAAGAAGTTCTTCTAATTCTTCCTTGTTCACTACGATTTTGGTGGTGGACAATGGCTGATATTTGCAGCTCTCTACATATTCTTCAATTTCTTCGATAATCTGTTCAATTCTGCTACTCATAATCATTCTCCTTATTGTATTCTTACTTTTTTTCCTTCTGTGCGAATTTTTCTCTCACTTTTTCAACGACGTACTCCGGAACGAACTTTGATATATCCGCGCCGAAATAGGCGGCTTCTTTTACAGTGGTGGAACTTAAGTAGGCATATTCCAGGCTGGTAGTCAGAAACATGGTATCCACATCCCTGGCAAGCACCCGGTTGGTCTGTGCCATCTGCAGTTCATATTCAAAATCAGTAATTGCCCGCAGACCGCGGATAATCACCTTGGCATCACAGCTTCTTGCGAAATTCACCGACAGCCCTGAAAATGATGTCACTTTCAGGTTCGGGATATCCGCCGTCACTTTCTTTAATATATTAACACGTTCTTCGACAGAAAACAACGGACTTTTTTCAGAATTCATCAAAACTCCAACAATTACCTCATCAAAAAGCTCCGCCGCCCTCTTTATCACGTCCAGATGTCCAAAAGTTGCCGGGTCAAAGCTGCCCGGATAAATTGCTCTCACCATCGCTCGTATCTCATGCCTTTCTCAGGAAAATGTGCCGGTTCGTTTTGTATCTCTTGTCTTTTACCATAGTGAAGCCGTACTCTTCCAGATAATCAAAGGGTGTCTCTAAGGAGGCCTCCACCACGATCAGGGTATCCTCATCCACATAGGATGCTTTGGAAAGCACCGAAAGCACCTGTTTTTCCAGTTCCCTGTTATAGGGAGGATCCATGAAAATACAGCCGAAGGGCTCACTGCCCTCCAGAACGCCCAGGGCAGAAAAAACGTCCTGGCAGTAAAGTTCTGCTTTGTCAGCAAGCCGGGTAAACTTCAGATTTTCCCGAATGCACTCTGCCGCTTTTTTATTTTTTTCTATAAAGACACACGAATATGCCCCTCTGCTCAATGCTTCAATTCCGATAGCACCACTGCCTGAAAAAGTATCCAGGAACCGGCATTCACATAGGTAAGGCTGCAGCATATTAAACAGCGTCTCCTTGATCCTGTCAGTGGTCGGCCGGATGTCCGTACCGGGGATTGTCTTGAGGGGCATACTCTTTGCACTTCCTGCAATCACTCTCATCTTGTTGTAATTCCTTTTCTCTACTTACTCAGCCGCCAATCCAGATCACCATGGTCAAGTCCCAAAATCAGGGATTCTGCTGTAGCGATATTCGTAGCGATAGGGATATTGTACTGGTCACAGCACCGGGAAATCTGGTAGACATCCGGTTCTTTCTGATCGATCATAGCCGGGTTATAGAAAAAAATCACCATATCTATATCTCCCCGCTCTATCATTTCCGTAAACTGCTTATCTCCGCCCATGCTTCCCGGAAGGAACTTGTGGACATGCAGATTGGTCACTTCCTCAATCCTTCTGCCCGTTGTCCCGGTGGCATAGACCTGGTGTTTTGCCAGAATATTCTTATAAGCAATACAAAAATCTTCAATCAGAGGTTTTTTACTGTTGTGCGCTATAATACCAACATTCATATTCTATCATCCTCATTTTCTTTTATCAGAACAATTATAGCAAATATAACAACTAACTGCAATTATTATTTTAAATTTTATACATATTTTACAGATTTATACAAATCGCCCTGCGCAAATTAAATGTTTTATTCACTGAAACCTTATTGTAATACAATTCACAAAATTTGTCAAAACTTGAAAGAACTTCTATGTGTAAAAATATAAATAAATCACATACTACCATTGTAACAAAAAAACAAAACATTTAAGGAGGAAGAAAAAAATGTCTAACACAAATTCTTCTAACAGCGCAGCAGTACCCGAAGCAAAGAGTGCATTAAACCGTTTTAAATATGAGGTAGCCAATGAGTTAGGTGTACCGCTTACAGACGGTTACAACGGAAACCTGACTTCCAAACAGAACGGTTCCGTTGGTGGTTATATGGTTAAGAAAATGATCGAAGCACAGGAAAGACAGATGTCAAGCGGAGGATCTACTCCGATGTCTAACGGTTCTACTCAGCTTTAATCAGTAGCTTGATAAGTAAGCTCTGAACAGTGATCTGTTCAACAAAAACTGAATGAGCCTTCATTCAAAAAAGAGGGCGCTTCTTCCCAATGAAGGAGCTCCCTCTTTTCCTTTTACATAAAACCTTATGAAAGCACGTTCTTATAAATCCACTTTATTTCCGCCTTCTTTGTATTCCTTGTTGATCACATAGTAAGCGGCGTTCTCTTCCGGTTTGATGTAAATCTGCATTTCTTTGATGTCGCTCTCTTTTTTTCCGGTCTCGTCCATCCATGCTTTTTTTACACTGTTCTCAATATCTTCAACCTTGTATTCGCTGCCCATGCACTGAACATAAACACATTTCTTTGCTTCTGCAGCCTTTGCAGCAGGTTTTGCAGCAGCTTTTTTCTCAGCTACGGCTTTCTTTGCAGCGGCACGTTTTACAGGCTGTTTTTTCTCTGTGGTTTTGGCAGTTTTCACCGGTTCTGCAGCGGTAACTGCTTCTGTCTTCTTCTCTTCGGTCGTTGTCTTCACAGCCTCTGTCGCAGCTGCTTTTGTCGTTGATTTCTTAATAGGCATAATAAATCTCCTCCTTTTACATACCCTTTGAAATTTCGATTTTCCCGTTAATCATATACCTTTTTCAAAAAAATTTCAAGTTTTTTACTCCACACTTTTCATGGACTCCACCATATCCACCTTTTTTAGGCGGAAATGCATGAAGAAATTTACCACTGCCGAAAAGAATAAAGTAATCAGGATACTGTAAACAAAACTGATGATCTCAATGTCTCTGCCGAACATCATAATATCCGTTTCCGCTGTGAGGATCACAAACCTATGCAGGATCTTTCCAAAGAAAATTCCCAGAAAACACCCAATAAGCGTCAGGCAGACATTCTCTCTGAGTACATATCTGGACACCTCCATATCATAAAACCCAAGGACCTTTAAAGTAGCCAGCTCCCGGATCCGCTCACTGATATTAATGTTATTCAGATTATATAATACAACAAACGCCAGCAGGCCTGCAGCGATGACCAGTACATAGATGACCGTATCAAGGCTTTTCAGCATATTGGCGATCCTGTCCGCTGTTTTGGTGATAAAAAACACTTCGGACACCTGGTCATATGCCATGTATTTTTCCTGCATACTATCTTCAAAAGAACTTTCCGTGGAGCTATTGATCGTGAGATAATCCACAAATTCCGGCGTTTCACCAAACACCTGACTGTACAGTTTTGGTGAAATGTAAATGTAATGAAGGAAATAATTCTCTGTAATGTGGGAAACCTTCACTTCAAAACGGTCCGTCTCTTCCTCTTTCAGGACCACTGTATCGCCTTCCTTCACATCCAGCAGCTTTGCAAGCTTTTCAGATATGATGATCCCGTCGTCTGACAGCTCATAATGTTCCTTTGTTGTGCGGCTGCGCAGGTCAGCATATTTTTTAAATTCTTTTGCGTCTTCCGGCACCATCACATAGGCGCTTTTCGTCACATCCTCTTTCTCATTTTCAATATCCATGGATGTCTTGTAAACTGCCATGAATGATTTGATGTCCTTATCCTTCTCCATGGCTTTCACCACTTCGTCCTTTTCCTCCTGCGTCACCTTATCCTCCAAAACCACCTCTGCATGATAGGACAGCAGGTCATTATACTGGATCGTGCCAATGGAACGGACAGAATCCTTGACACCGAATCCCACCAGCAGAAGCCCCATGCATCCGCCGATGCCCAGCACAGTCATGAAAAACCGCTTTTTATAACGGAACAGGTTGCGGACTGTGGATTTATTGGTAAAGCTTAAGTGATTCCAGATGATCCCCACCCGTTCCAGCAGCACTCTTTTTCCTGACTTTGGAGCTGCAGGCCGCATCAGTGTTGCAGGTGTGGACATAAGCTCTTTATAACAGGCAATCCCGGCTGCGGCTGTAGTGCATGCGATAGCCAGAAGCGTGGATGACACGGAATACCCCACATGAAGAGGTGCCACTGCCTCAGGAAGGTTATTATAAAGAATGCCATAAGCGTTGATAATGACAGGCGGCAGTATCTTCTGCCCTGCCACCAGCCCCACAAGGCTGCCTATAAGAGACGCCAGGAGGGCGTAACACAAATATTTTGCCGCTATGGATAACTTACTATATCCCAGCGCTTTCAGGGTGCCGATCTGGGTTCTCTCTTCCTCCACCATACGGGTCATGGTGGTCAGGCAAATGAGGGCTGCAACCAGGAAGAAGATTGCCGGAAATACATCCCCGATAGCCTTGATCCTGTCAGCATCCTGCTCGTACTCCACATAAGTCTGTATGTAATCACGGTTGAGGACATGCCATTTCGGCACTTCCAGTTCGTCCAGTTCCTTCTGCCCATCCGCAACTTTTTGCCGGGCATCCGCTATCTTCTCGTCAGCATCCGCTTTTTTATCTTCGTATTCTCTGCGCCCATCCGCAAGCTTCTGCCTGTTCTCCTCAATCTCAGACTCCCCGTCCGCGATCTCTTTTTCTCCGTCCGTAAGCTGGGCTTTTCCGTCATCCAGTTCTTTCTTAGACTGGATAAGCTGGTTTTTGGCGCTTGCTAGCTCAGTTTCTTTGGATTCCAGAAGTGCCCTGGCCTCATCCAGCTGATCTTCACCGTCCGCGAGCTGGGCTGCACCTTCCTCCACCTGAGACTTTCCGGTTTCCAGCTCCTGTTCCTTCTCCTTGAGGAGGTCCTCCGCCTGGGCCAGCTGGCTCTCCCCCGCCCCAAGCTCTGCCTCCTTGGATGCCAAGGTCTTTTCCTGCTCCTCCACCTGGGCTAACTGCTTTTGAAGGTCCTTCAGTGTGGCCGGCAGGGTCTTCTGCTGCTCTTTGAGTACCGGAAGGCCCTGATCCATCTGATCCTTCTGTTCCTGAAGCTGCTGCAGCGTTGACTGAAGGCCCGTATGCTTCTCCTCGGCGGCTGTGATTCCTGCTGCAAGTTCTGCCTCCTGCTCTCTCGCCTGGCCAAGCTGCGCTTCTAACTGCTGCCGGATATCCTCCGCCTCAGGGGGCAAACCGGCAAGCTGCTCTTCCAACTTGATAATCCCATCCTGGACAGCCGCCTGTTTTTGCTGCAGATCCGACAGTGCTGCTTCCACCTGGCTGATGCCATCCGTAACCTCTGCAATACCGTTTTGGACAGCAGGCAGACCTGCCTCTATCTCCTGGATTTTCTGCTCTACCTGGGCAATACCGTCTTTTGTCTGTGCGATCCCGTCATTCAGCTTTTGTTTGCCCTGGGCTATCTGGGCTTTCCCCTCCTCAAGCTGGCTTCGTCCATCCGCAAGCGCTGCCTTTTGTGCGGCAATCTCCTGCCAGCCCTCCGCGATCTGCTGCTCACCGTCCGCAGTCTGCGCCCGGGCATCTTCCAGCTCCTGCGTCTTTTCTTTCAGAGTGGACGCATTTTCATAATAGGAGTTCCATCCCTCTGCGATCTGGCTCTCACCGTCCGCCACCTGTGCCTGGCCGTCTGCAAGCTGGGCTTCCCCGTCAGTCACTTTGTCCCTGGCGGTTTTTAATTCTTCCTTTGCATCCGCAAGTTTTTGTTCGGCTTCCGTGAGTTCTTTTTCTCCGTCATCCAGTTCTTTTTTTGCATCCGCAAGCTTCTGCCGGTTCTCCTCTATCTCCGCAGACGCATCATCCAGTTTTTCCTGTCCTTCCCGGCGGACCGACTCATAGCGGATCTCACAGCGGCCGTCTGCAATGGCTTCCAGCCGGTCTTCCACTTCTTTTACCGTATCCTCGTACTTCTCAGAACCTGACAGGAGTTCTCCGGCTCCTGCCACACGTATCACGGCCTCTGTATATACTTCCAGGGAAAAGCTTTCCGGAGGGATGACCAGGAAGCTGCTCAGCTCCCCGTTTCCTATCTTGCTGGTTCCCCTGTCCAGACTGAGATAATAGGCAGTGGTCCCGCTTCCCACAATTTTATACTCTGTGACCGCAAGTGTATCCCCGATATCGTCATCCGTACCGGATCTTACAGTGATCGTATCCCCAACCTTGTAGCCTGAAAGGCTTAAAAACCGTTCATCCGCAAGGCATTCGTTTGGTTTTTTAGGCATACGGCCCTGCTTTACTGTTATCTTGTTGATA
Organism: Blautia hominis; assembly: GCA_002270465.1. GTDB lineage: Bacteria > Bacillota > Clostridia > Lachnospirales > Lachnospiraceae > Blautia > Blautia hominis. The sequence goes on along the minus strand of NQOF01000002.1, from coordinate 611,701 downwards.
TCCTCATAGGCTGACATCATGCGGACTACTAGCTGTGCTTCTTCTGTACTGCAGAGCACGTCGGCACTGTAGCCGCCCCGCACATCCTCCACGCCCTTTATCTCCCGGATCGCCTCTATGTCTTTCTCTGTAAGCCCCAGATCACCCAGTACGCGGATATCCATGAAATTACTCTTGTCATACAGAAGGTCCGCCGACATATTCATATCCGGAGCCGCTGCCCTCACACCGGCAAAAAAAGCAACGCCCAGTGCTGCGATGAGCATAATGGACAGAAACCGGTTCCTGGTCTTTTTTATCTCCATAAAAAAATCTTTTGCTAATGCATTTTTCTTCATGCTGTCACACCTTTGTAACTGTTCAGTATCTTCACCGTTACGCACCTTTTCTCTATAGTCCCGGCAGCTCCAGCCGTTCCTTCGCATAATCCAGAAGACGTGCCTTAAGCCTTCTGTGTTGTTCCAGTGATAAATCCGGGTCCAGCTTCAGGATTGCTCCCCCCGCTTCGCTGGCCTCTTTCAGTACCTGGGCATCCTGGTATATATCAGCCAGAGCAAATTCCATGTCTCCGCTCTGACGGATTCCGAACAGATCCCCCGGACCCCGAAGCCGCAGATCCTCCCCTGCGATCTCAAAGCCGTCGTTGGATTTTACCAGGATCTCCAAACGCTCCTTTGTCTCCCGGGCGTCCTGCCCCTGCATGAATATGCAGTAAGACTGATGTTCCCCGCGCCCTACGCGTCCTCTGAGCTGGTGAAGCTGCGCCAGGCCGAATCGCTCCGCGTTCTCCACCATCATGACCGTGGCATTGGGAACATTCACACCTACCTCCACCACTGTTGTGGATACCAGGATCTGTATCTCACCGGAAGCGAAGGCACTCATGATCTTATTTTTGTCAGCGGGTTTCATTCTGCCGTGAAGAGACTCTATCTTTATATCCGGAGGCATGATGTTTCGCAGGCGCTCTGTGTAATCCAGTACATTTTCCACTTCCAGACCTTCACTCTCCTCCACCATGGGACAGATGACATAGACCTGTCTTCCGGCCTGAATCTCCCGCTCCATAAAAGCATATGCTTTTGGCCGGTAAGAAATATCCACCACACAGTTTTTTATGGGCAGTCTTCTTGCCGGAAGCTCGTCAATGACAGAAATATCCAAATCCCCGTACAGGATTATGGCCAGCGTCCTGGGTATGGGGGTTGCACTCATAACAAGGACATGGGGCTTCTCCCCCTTTTTAGACAAGTCATCCCTCTGGTTCACACCAAAGCGGTGCTGTTCATCCGTCACGACCAGAGCCAGGTTCTCATACTGTACCTTCTCCTGGATCAGAGCGTGGGTGCCCACCACCATTTTCGCCTGCCCGCAAGATATCTGCTCATAAATCAGCCGCTTTTCCTTTGCTGTACAGGAACCTGTCAGCAGCACCGGCTCAAAGGCCAGTCCCTGCTCCTTTAACAGTTTTTTCAGAGCTTCAAAGTGCTGGGCAGCCAAAACCTCTGTGGGAACCATCAGCGCAGACTGGTATCCATTGACAGCTGCCAGGATCATAGAAAGAAATGCGATAATGGTCTTTCCGCTTCCCACATCACCCTGTACCAGCCTGGACATAAGGGTATGCCCTGTCATATCCCTCTCGATCTCCCCCCAAACACGCCTCTGGGCATTGGTCAGAGGGTAGGGCAGGTTCTCTATGACATTCTCTGTCTCCCAAACGGGTTTCATGGTAAAAGGGCTGGCGGCATCCTGGGTCTTTTCTTTCATCATGCGTACAGCCAGTATAAAAAATAGAAATTCATCAAATACCAGCCTTCTTCTGCCCAGAAGCATATTCTTTTTATCTCTTGGAAAATGGATTTCAGAAACCGCAAAATTATATTCCGCCAAGTGATAATGGAGGCGGAAATCCTCCGGCAGATATTCCTGCACGATCTCCTTCTCCTCCAGAGCCTGCTGTACCGTCTTGACCACCAGCTTATTCGTTAGTCCTTTGGTCAGGCCGTAAACCGGATGCAGCGTGTGCAGCATCTCCCCGTACTTTTCAGGCGTGAACACCTCCGGGTGCTCCATTGTCAGGCGCCCTTTCTTTTCCGTGACCATTCCACGGAATATGTAGCAGCTTCCCGAGGAAATGGTATTTCTCAAAAAGGGCATGTTATACCAGGTAAGGGCCAGGCTTTTTCCCTCCTCTTTCAGAGCAGCCGTCACCACCGTGAGCCTTCCTGTACTGCGCACACCAACTTTTCCGGCTATCCTGCCGGCCACAGCAGCCTTTTTCCCGGGCTTCAGCATTGCAATGCTCTCCGGCTGCGCATATTCTTCGTAATCCCTGGGGTAGTATCTAAGCAGATCACCCACACTTCGTATCCCCAGTTTCGCAAATAATTTTTCCGTCTTCTCACCAATTCCCTTGATGGAACGGATTGCATCTGCTTCTCTCATATCTGTTACTCCATCCCTGTCTGACACTGCTGTCTCTCGTAACTCTTTGGCAGGTCCGGGTATTTACCGGACTGACCGTGTGAAACCTTCTTCTTGTGTAAAGAAGAGGTGTTTCCGCAGCAGGCTAAAGCCGCGTCCACACCTCTTATTCTGTAACTGTTCAGTACCTTCACGCAGGTTATTCCACGGATACCACATAATAATAAATCGGCTGACCGCCGTTATTTACTTCCACATCAAAATCCGGATAACGCTCCTCCAGTTTCTCACCCAGACGCTGGGCGTCCTCCGTGCTCACATCGGAACCGTAATATACGCTGATGATCTCTGTACCTTCATCCACCATAGCGTCAATGGTCTCCATGGTAATCCCTTCCACGCCCTCGCCTACAGCTAAAATACCGTGGTCGCCGATTCCCATAATATCACCCTGCCGGATTTCCTTATCATCAATCCTGGTATCTCTCACCGCATAAGTGACCTGTCCGGTCTTTACATTGCCGATACACTGCAGCATCTCCTCCGTGTTCTGCTCCACTGTCTTCTCCGGCACATAATTGATCAGAGCCGTGATACCCTGAGGTATGGTCTTGGTTGGAATGACAATGATATTCTTATCCTCTGTCAGATCCCTTGCCTGGTTTGCTGCCAGAATAATATTTTTATTGTTTGGAAATACGAATATATTCTTTGCATGTACCTGTTCAATGGCTTTCAGCACATCCTCTGTGCTCGGATTCATGGTCTGACCGCCTTCAATAAGATGATCAGCACCCAGGTCACGGAAGATGTCTCCCATGCCGTCCCCTACTGATACAGAGATAAATCCCACTTCTTTCTCCGGCACAGATTCTCTCTGCTGTGCTGCCAGCTTTTCTGCCTCTTTGATCACCTTTTCATGGTGCTCCAGACGCATGTTGTCAATTTTCATATTGGAGAGCTGGCCGTAAGTCAGGGCTTTCTGGATTGCCATACCAGGGTCATTGGTATGTACATGCACCTTCACGATTTCATCATCTGCCACAACTACCAGGGAATCTCCTATAGACATAAGGTACTCTTTGAAAGCCTGTTCCTCTTTTTCCGGAAATGTCTTATCCAGCATAATGATGAATTCCGTACAGTAACCGAATTTGATATTGCTCTCCTCCCCGGATACCGGTTTGCTCATGCCTGAGGATTTGGGCTTCTCAAAATTCATGTCAATTTCTTTGCCCAGATAGCCGTCAAAAGCACCTTTGAGAACCTCTACAAGTCCCTGACCGCCGGAATCCACAACACCTGCCTCCTTGAGGACCGGAAGCATGTCCGGTGTTCTGGACAGCACATGTTCTGCATGGGCAATGACATCCGTGAAGAAGCTTCCAAGATCACTGCAGTCCTCCGCGATCTCCAGGGCCTTGTCAGCCGCGCCTCTGGCAACTGTCAGGATAGTTCCTTCCTTTGGCTTCATAACAGCTTTATAGGCGGTTTCCACACCTTTTTCAAACGCTTTCGCAAATGCAGGAGCATCCACGGTATCGTAATGTTCAATGGTTTTTGTAAAACCTCTCAGAAGCTGAGAAAGGATAACGCCTGAGTTTCCTCTTGCCCCGCGCAGAGAACCGGAAGAGATGGCTTTTGCCAGTGTCTTCATGGTCGGATCCTCAAGAGCACTTACTTCGGAAGCGGCAGACAGAATTGTCAGCGTCATATTCGTTCCCGTATCACCATCCGGTACAGGGAACACATTCAGTTCATTAATCCATTCTTTCTTAGCTTCCAGATTTTTGGCACCAGCCAGAAACATCCTGCCAAGCATCTTAGCGTCAACGGTATTGGTATTCAAAACAAGTTTCCTCCTTAATCAATCGATTACTCTTACGCCCTCTACAAGGATATTGATCTTCTCTATAGTCAAACCGGTAAATTCCTCCACCCGGTATTTCACATTGCTGATGAGATTGTCGGACACGGCAGAGATACTCACGCCGTATGCTACGATCACGTGAAATTCCAGAGTGATCTTATTATCGGTGATGATGACATTGATTCCATGCTTCAGGCTGTCTTTCTTCAGGAGCTTAACAAGCCCGTCTTTCATACTGACCGCCGCCATGCCTACGATTCCAAAACATTCGACTGCCACGCTTCCCGCATAAGTAGCGATGACATCCGTATCAATCATTATTTTACCTAATCCTGTATCAACAAGTCCATCCATGCACGGACACCTCCATAGCTTTTTTCTTGGCCGCTGCTTCGCATATTCCCCGGGCAGCCGCTTTTTCATAGAACCATTCTAACATATCTTTCCCAAAAACGAAATATTAATTTAAAATTTTTATATTTTCGCTTGCAAATCCTCTTATCTTCTGTTAAAATAACTATTGTTGTGAGTTTGTATACACGGACTTATTCTATGTTAAGGAGGTGCTACCATGGCAAAGTGTGCAATTTGTGAAAAAGGTGCTCATTTCGGGAACAACGTGAGCCATTCCCATAGAAGATCAAACAAGATGTGGAAATCCAACATCAAATCTGTTAAAGTAAAAACAGCAAACGGTGCTGCAAAGAAAATGTATGTTTGTACTTCCTGCTTAAGAAGCGGCAAAGTGGAGAGAGCGTAAAGAATGAGGAAAGGCCTTGTCCGATGAGACAAGGTCTTTTTTTGTCCTCTTCTATCTTCTATTTCATTCAGCAGCAGAAAAGATTATACCCTACCAGCATACAGAGTGCCGCAAGTAATACCATAAGGAAGCTCTTTGGAAAGATCAAGGCAAGAAACAGCCCTACTCCAATCCAAAAAAGTAAAAATCCGATGAGTCTCTGCACAGTTCTCTGTTTCTCCTTTTGCCTGTTTACTTTAATATATGCACAAAGCCGCCATGAATGACTTCCCGGCGGCTTTTTTATGTGCGGTATCCTCTTTACTCTTCTGTTTTGTCTTCTTCTTTGGCTTCCTCTGCCTCTTTCTTCTCAGATCCTGCTTTCTTCACAGTCTCTTTTGCAGCAGCCACTTCCTCTTTTTTACCATCTGTGAATTTATTCACAAAATCAGGGACCATATCCAAAATCTTGGTAATGCCGTCCTGATTCTTTACATTGACCAGCTTTGTGCTGCCATTGGAGATCACCAGCACCGCACTTGGGGAAACCTTGCCGCCCATACCGCCGCCGCCGTTGTTCTTCTTGTCATCCGCAAATGCACCTGCAGCCACACCAAAAGATACGTCGATCAGTGGAAGGATAATGGTATCTCCCACCGTGATCGCCTCCCCTACCACTGTTTTGGTGGTGATAAAGCTGTCCATCCCCTTGAAGAGGGAATCCACCGTTGTCTTGAAACTATTATCTGAAGCCATAGTTGTTTCCTCCTTATTGTTTATTTTCTTGTAACTGTTAAGAACCCTCACAGTTACAGGCAAAAATCCATGCAAAATCGCCTTTGGCGATGGGATTTTTGCTTGGCCGTGGTACACTTTCTTACGGTCAGCGCAGTGAATGCGCAGACCTACTGAATAGTTACATTTTCTTTCACATTCCGGGCATTTGGGCCCGGAAGGCGTTACTTGTCTTTCTTGAATTTTTTTCTCAATTCCTTTACATTGGAATCCCTAAACAGTCTCCAGACTGTACGGACAAATACCACGCCGTACATTCTTCCGTAGAACTGTACCCTGCCCTCCAGTATAACTCTGTCAAAATACGGATGGAGGGAAAATCCCCTTCCGTAAAACGGATAGAAGATACTGGCCGCTGCAAGCACCTGCCCTGTAAGGGCGGGATCATCAAATCCAAAATAAAGATCACCTTTTATTTTTCTGGGCCGTACATGTCCCATAATGGTACCCAGTTCTCCAAATACCAGTGTCTTTACTCCTAAAAAAGATTCGGAAGCCAGTAATTCCTTTACCTCTTTTATTTTACCATAAATTTCTTTGGCTGTCCGCCTAAAATCTGCAAAAGCTGCCTTGATCTTTCCCGGCAGAGCAAGGATCTTTTTCAGGATCTCTGCAATTTTCACGAAAATCCTGCGAATCTTGTCTAGGGGATTCCGCTTTTGCTTTGGCCCTTTCTTTGGCTTTGGCTCTTCCTTTAGATTTACCGCTGCCGCTTTGGCATTTTGGCCGGCCTGCTCTTTTGTTTCCAACAGCGCCTGCTTAACGCTGCGCGGCTGTTCCGAAACTGCTTCCGCCTGCTCTGCAGTTTCCTTTTCCTTGTCCACAAGTGCTTTATGTTCTTCTGTTCCTTCCTTCTCCGGTACAGCGGATCTTTTCTCCTCCGCTGCGGTAAGCTCAGGCTTTTTCTTTGGCTTTTTCTTCTGCCTCTTCTGTCTCCAGGCAGCAATTTTTTTCAATACCACATCCACGGGTATTCCCAGAAAACGAATGGAAAGCTGCATTCCCTCCGTCTCGGAACCGTATCTGCCTGTGACAAAGATCAAATGGAACAGCCAGGAGATCCTCACTTTTGCCTCATATTTTCCGTCCTCCCGGTAAGCACTTCCATAGTACCGCACAGGTACAAAGGCCAATGACAGCAGAAGGAGAAGAAGCAGACACAATATTACCAGCAGCAGAATTCCGATTATTTTTAGTATACCCAAAATTATATGTATCAGCATCATCTTCCCACCTGTCAGTCTCTTTTTTTCTCCCGGGCTGTCTTTTCAAGGAGCCAGCCGCGGATATCCATAGCGCCTGTATCCTCATAGACTTCTTTTGCAATCTGTTCCACCAGGTCCACAGCCTCATAATATCCCGAGCAGAGTCCCACGATCATGGGACAGTTTCTCCTGACTGGTTTCTGCAGCAAATAATTGGCAGAAATTATTTCCAGTGAATTAGCCGGGTTGACAGCAAGGGTCACAAGATAAACATCAATGACCCCCGCACCCTGATCGATCTTCCGTATCAGCTTTTTTTGTTTCTTTTTTGCATTATCGCCAACATACAGATTCTTATACCAGTTTAACATAAATTTCCATCCTTATTTGGATTCCTTCAGCCTTCTCTCAATTGCATTTACAACAGATTCCAGCACCTTGATGCGGGCATAATACTTGTCATTGCCCTCCACGATGATCCATGGCGCGTAGGAGGTTGAGGTCCGGATGACCATCTCATTGACTGCCTCCTCGTACTGGTCCCACTTTTCCCGGTTTCTCCAGTCTTCATCCGTGATCTTCCACTGTTTTTCCGGATTTTCCATGCGCTCTTTAAATCTGCGCTCCTGCTCGTCCTTATCAATGTGCATCCAGAACTTCAGTACAATAGCTCCTGAATGGGCCAGATGGGCTTCCATGTCATTGATCTCTTTATAGGCCCGCTGCCACTCTTCCTTTGTACAGAATCCCTCAATCCGTTCCACCATCACTCTTCCGTACCAGGTACGGTCAAATATGGCAACATGGCCCGCCTTTGGCATGTCCTTCCAGAACCGCCACAGGTAATGATGGTTTTTCTCCACCGCAGAGGGTGCTGCCGTAGGGTTCACCACATACCCCCTGGGGTCCATGGCCTCTGTAAGGCGTTTGATGGCACCGCCTTTGCCTCCTGCATCCCAGCCCTCAAATCCCAGTACCACAGGGATTCTGCGGCTGTACAGCTCGCTGTGGAGGATTGCCATGCGGTCCTGTAAGTCCTTTAATTTCTTCTTGTACTCTTCCTTTGTATAGGCCAGCGTCAGGTCCGCTTTGCTTAAAGTGGAGGATTCCAAAACCTTTTTGGGTAGAGGTTCATACTCTTTTGTCTCTGTATCAGTCCCGGCTTCCGCTTTCTTTGTCTCTTCTTTTGCCAGTTTTTCTGCCTTGACTTCCTCTATCTTCTCCGTCAAGCTGTCTATCACGGAGGAGAGGATCTTCACAGTGGCAAAACGACGGTCCATGGCCTCAATGATGGTCCACGGGGCACACTCGGTCTCAGTCTTCTCCAGCATTTCCTCCAGCATGGCTTTGTAAGTGCCATATTCCTCGTTGCGGTTTAAATCTGCCTTGCTGACTCTCCAGGCTGTCTCCTTATTATCCAGAAGCTTGTCAAAACGCCTCTTCTGCTCCTTTCTGCTGATATGCATAAAGAATTTTATCAGTACCGCACCGTCATCTGTCAGAGTTTTCTCAAATGTATTGATTTCCTGGTAGGCATACATAAGCTCTTCCGGTGAAAGCTTCTCCTCAAACCGGTCCACAGACACTCTTCTGTACCAGCTTGTATCAAAAATAGCGATTCTTCCCTTCTCCGGTGTCTTAGTCCAGAAGCGCCACAAAAACGGATACATGCGCTCCTCCTTAGACTCCTGCTTGATGGCAAAAACCTTAAATCCCCTTGGGTCCAGCGGATGGATCAGTTTATTGATCTGCACTCCTTTTCCGGCTGCTCCGAACCCTTCAAAAAGGATCATAACCGGAATCCCCAAATCTCTGCATTCTCTCTGCAGGCGGGAAAGGGTCCCTTCCAGGATCTCCATCTTTTCTTTGTACTCTTCTTTCCCCATCTCTTTTGTTAAATCAATCTGCTCTAACATATGGCTACCTCCTCCATTTTTTATGAAAGCTGTCATAGCGGGTTACCTGGTGCCAAAACCTGTAACGTAAAAGTACAAAAAGGGGCTGGAAAAACCAGTCCCTTTCGTCAGCTGAATAACTAAAAATACTTTTTGTTTCCCCAAAGATTTGATTTTTTCAAATCCAGGTATTCATTATAAGCCTTTTCCAGAATCTGCTTTTCGTTGGAAAACCGTAATAGATGGTAAGCTTCATGGAACTTGTAAAAACCGGAATCTACAAAATATTCATCTCTCTGTGGCCGGCTGTAATAGCTGCCTGCCGCCATGAGATACCAGTAAACGTCCTTTTCCACAGTATCTTCCGGCACACAAAAACTATACTGGCTTTTACCTACATATTTGATGATATTCGCAGCTACGCCTGCCTCCTCCTTCACTTCACGCAGCGCTGTATCCTTATAGTCTTCGCCTTCCTCAACTGTCCCTTTCGGCAAAACCCAGCCCTCATATTTGTGCTTATAGGATTTGTACAAGGTCAGTATCTTTCCCCGATATATTACCACCCCGCCACAGCTCGTTGCTTCAATCATAGTGCAAGTCCTCCTGTAAAACCCTTTTCCGGGTCAGCGTTGTGTTTCGTTGGTATTAGTATAACTCTTTTTGGATACCTGTGCAAGGGATAAAATGGAAACTGCACAGGGGGAGGAGGGAAGGCGGACGGAAGAGGAAGGGAGCGGGCGGGAGGCGGGGTTGCCTGTGAGCGAAGCGTTCCGCTGCCACGGAGCTAACCTGCTCCCAGTCACTAAATTCATCGGCAGTGGCCTCTTCATTAAGTGTCTGGGGCAGGTGGATCTCCGCGGCGCTCCACTGAGACATCGCTCACAGGCAACCCCGCCTCCCGCCCGCTCCCTTCCTCTTCCTGGTTTTGACTGCCCCGCGTAGTTTCATAGGTGGGAAAAAGAGTTTCATGCGGTAGGTTTAGGGATGTGTGGTGCTGCATTTCTGGTCATGAAAATGCAGGGCAGCTAACATATAAAAGTAAAGGCCATTTATTGGGCTAGGTTATTTTTAATAATAGAATTCGTTGAAGACTTCGTGGGCTATGGGGACGGCTACGGAGCTGCCGGTTCCGGCGCCTTCGGCTATGACGGCTATGGCGATCTGGGAGTCTCCCATTGTGGAATATCCTACGAACCAGGAATGGGTCCTGATATCCCCGTCGGAGCCGTAGTATTCGGCTGAACCGGTTTTGCCGGCGGCGCTGTAGTTTTCTCCGCTTAAAGAGGATGCGGTCCCACGATTTACTACCTCCTCCATGAGGCTTTGCATGGTGCGGGCTTCGCTGGTCTCCAAGAGCTGTTTGTATTCTGCAGGCTTGGTGGTTTTTACTATGTCTCCGTTTACATTTTCCACGTGGTCTACATAGTATGGCTTCATCAGTACGCCGTCATTGGCAATGGCACTGACGATCATAGCCATGTGCATGGGGGAAACCAAGGTGTTGCCCTGTCCGATGGAAGTCTGCATCAGGAGCGGATTGCCGGGGTGGTCACCTAAGTCAAATCTGCTTTTATTGTATTCGATGGGAATGGGTAGTTTGCTGTTAAACAAAAGGCTTTCCGCTGTCTGTGTCAGTTTTGATCTGCCCAGGTCCACACCGATGCTTGCGAACGCACTGTTGCAGGATTCAGCAAAGGCTGTGGTGAAATCCTCCTCCCCGTGTACTTCTCCGTCATAGCAGGTGATGGTGTGGTCATCCATGGTAATGCTGCCGCTGCAGTTGTAGGAAAATCCGTCTATGCTGCCGTGGGCTTTTAAGTATGCCAGGGCTGTCACAATCTTAAATGTGGAACCCGGCGGATACGCCCCCTGTGTGGCCCGGTTCAAGAGACTGCTGTTGGAGCTGTCACTGACCAGATAATCCCAGTCCTGCGCCACGGTGTTCGGGTTGAAGTCCGGCTTGCTTACTGATGCCAGAACGGCCCCGGTCTTTGGGTCCAGGACCACCACGGCGCCACGGTTGTCACCCAGGGCATTGTAGGCTGTCTGCTGCAGAGACGTGTCCAGTGTACTGACTACATTGTCACCCTGGTTTTTTTCGCTTTTCAGCTCGTTGGCTGCCTGGGAGAGATAGCCGTCATGGGAGGACATGAGCTGGAAATTCGCCAGAGATTCCAGACCGTTTTTGCCGTTGGCATCATATCCCACCACGTGGGCAAACACGTTGTTGTAAGGATATACCCTGGTTTCGGAACCGTCATCATTTACCTGGGTATAGGCCAGAGTCTGTCCGTCGGCTGACAGAATGCTGCCGCGGACCACCCGGTCCTCGAACTGGTCCTGCCTGGTATTGTAAGGGCTGCTGATCACACCCTCACGCTTCACCACCTGGAAATAAACCATATAGCCAATCAAAGAAATAAAGATGCAAACGAAAAAATAACTGACTATGGCATATTCCCGGTTTCGGGCTCTCTTAGCCTTTAATTCTTTTTTCTCTAACGCCTTCTCTTCCTTTAAGAGACGCTTCTCTTCTTTTTTCTTTTTGCTTTTCAAGTTCTTCATCCTCGTCTTCTCTCAAAATATATAACCCCTGGATAATCGCCAGCATAATAATGGTGCTTAATACAGAGCTTCCGCCGTAGCTGACAAGGGGAAGGGTAATTCCCGTCATGGGGATAAATTTTGTCACGCCGCCGATGGTGAGAAATACCTGAAACGCATACTCCGTTCCCAGTCCCAGCGCGATCAGCTTATAAAATGGTTTCTTTATCTGTAGGGAAATGTTGACTACCAGCAGGAACATGCTCATGCAGATCAGGATCAGGCACATGGCAAAAAGCCCGCCCAGCTCCTCGCAGATCGCCGCAAACATATAATCCTGTTTTACAAAAGGGATCATATTGGGGGAACCCTGGCAAAGACCCATCCCAAAAAGCCCGCCTGTTCCAATGGCAAAAAGTCCCTGTACGATCTGATAACCGGCCCCCTCATAAACAGAAAAGGGGTTCTTCCAGGCCACCACCCTCTGGCGCACATGGCCAAAGAGAAAGTAAGCACCCACAGCAGCCACACAGCCGGAGCCCAGTCCCGCCAATAGGTAAAGCGGCTTCTTGGTGGCCACATACAGCATGACCACATATGTGATAAAAAACACCAGGGCGCTTCCAAGGTCCCTGGATACCACCAGCACCAGCACATAAGCTGCGGCGATCGCCGTTGTGATCACGTGGTCCTGAAAGGTGGCTTTTTTCCTGTAAAGTCTGCAGGCTACAAAGAACACAAAAATTATCTTAACAAACTCTGAAGGCTGGAATGCAAACCCGCCCAGGGAAATATTGATCTTGGCTCCATTGACATTCTTGCCCAGAACCAGCACCACAAGGAGCAGCAGCATACCTGCTCCGGCATAAAACCAGGTCCATTTGTTCAAAAATGTCAGCTTTCTTATCATGACCGGAATTACCATGGCAATGACTGTGGCGATCACTACGATCCGGAACTGTCTTACCGCAGAATCCGTATCCAGCCTTGCCAGCATGATAAACCCCACAGAGAGCAGCATACACATATGGTTCAGCAAAAGCAATGACGCCTTTTTGTAAAAGATCCTGTAAAGTACCTGAACCGCTATAAAATACAGAAGCTGGGCTCCAAAGAAATAAATGACTTCCATCTTCTCTGTTTTCAGGAAGATAACAAGAAAAGCCACAAAGTCCATGAAGAAGATCACAATAAGCTGTTTTCTCAATATATACCGCTTATCATCCTCCGCTTTGTATTTGAATACACTGAAACTCTCCAGCGTATAGAGGGCTGCCAGTATCAGCAGCAGATATTTGGAAAGTTCTACAATTAAATTTATCAATTCTTCACCTACTCCACGCCCCGTTTAAAATGTCCCTTTGTAAAGTCAGGCACCTGGCCGGGCACGTCTTTATTTTTCTTGTAAACATCCAGAAACAAATCGAGCAGTCTTCCAGTTTCAGCTTTCCCTTCTATGGTAAAGTTCATACGGACTGCCGAGACAGATGCGGCTTTTACCTGGTCTGCCTCCCTTAAAAGTCCTGTGGGAACACTGTTGTAGATCACATTATAGCAGAAGCCGCATACACACTGGGTATGAAAATAATTCCCGTACCTGTCCTTCAGGCGGGTAAATCCGCTTTTTTTATCACAGGTGCTGCAGGTCTTTTTCAGACACTGGGCAGATATCATCATGGGGTAATACCCATAGATGATCCATTCACTGTTCTCATTGTCTCTGCGGCGTATCTCACCGCCGTTCAGCTCCAGAGGAACCGTGGTGCGAAGCGCTCCCTGATCCTCCAGAAAAGCCTTCGCCTCATCATTAAACGCATATAAGGCGTAATCGCAGACTGCTTTTTTTGCAAGTCCCAGACGGTTTAGGTATCCCAGCTCTTCCAGATTCCGGACCAGGAAACCATCCAGACACCCTGCCAGATTTTCAAGCTCCGCCTCTTTGCCCTCCAGGATCTTTTCTCTCTGGATATAGGGAAATGCCAGATAACACTCTTTGCCGAATTCTTTTATATATTCCATGGCATACCTGGTCTTTTCTTCAAAGCTGTCTCCCCAGAACATGGATATGCTGCAGTAAATGCCGTCCACTTCCCCACGTCTTAAAGCTTCCTCCATCTGCTCCCAGGTCTCCACAGATACATAGAAACGTTTGGAGTCGGCTGCTGCCTTCTCTATACGTTCCGGCTTTGCAGTCCGCACAGGCAAAGTTCTTCTGTACGGGGAAAGACACTCTTTTGTCAGTGCCTCCAGGCCTTTTCTGCGCAGTTCATTCAGACTCTGCATAGGCAGAAAACCCTGTTCGTCGGTCTGCACATCCAGACCTTCAAAGACAAATGGGGTATTTCCTGTCTTTTCCATCTGCTTTTTCACCCGCTCCGCGCTGAGGGGCTGCTTCTGTGCGGCCTGTACCATTTCCCCTTCCACCTGTATATGGCGGGTTCCATATTCCAAATCCAGTATAGCAGGGCTTCCGCAAAAGAGGATTACATTTCCATAAATTTTTTCTTGCAATTTCTTATCAACATATTGAACTTTCAATTGCGAAAATAATTCCTCATCCCGTTTCCCTGCCCCCTTTTCTCTGTTGTCCTGGGCTTTCAGATTCTGCACAGCGATCATATTCCTGCCGTTGTGCTGTTTATAATATCCCTCATGGAATCCGTCTCTTTGGTATAATTTTAAAAGCTCCTGCCTGTCACTTTCCAGAACACGGTACCCCTTTGGGTTCTTTTCATATAGATCAAGATACTTTCTGTAAATTCTCGTAACACCGGCCGCATATTCCGGCTTTTTCATCCGCCCTTCGATTTTCAGGGAATAGACCCCTGCTTTTAAAATCTCCGGAAGGATGTCAATGGTACACATATCCTTTGGGCTCAAAGGGTATTCCTCTCCTTTATTGCCCAGTTTTTTCTCCCCGTCATACACTTCATAGGGAAGTCTGCAGGGCTGGGCACATCTTCCTCTGTTGCCGCTCCTGCCTCCCAGCATACTGGAAAACAGGCACATACCGGAATAACAGTAGCACAGCGCTCCATGGATAAAACTCTCGATCTCCACACCTGTTTCCCGGTAGATCCTGTGGATCTCCTCCAGGGACAACTCACGGGCTGTCACGATCCTGGACGCCCCTGCCTCTTTTAAAAGTTTCGCGCCCCAGGGTCCGGTCACAGCCATCTGGGTGCTCACATGGATGGGAAGGCCGGGAAATTCCCTTTTAATAAAAGACAGGACACCATAGTCCTGTACGATCACACCGTCCACGCCCTGCTGGTAATATGGAGCCAGATAGGTGTATAGCTGTTCCGTAAGCTCCCTGTTTTTAAGCAGGGTATTCACTGTCATATAAATTTTCCTGCCGTGCAGATGAGTATAATCTATAGCCTCAAGTAATTGGTCCGTGTCCGGGTTTTTGGCATATGCCCTGGCTCCGAACATCTGGCCGCCAATATAGACCGCATCCGCCCCCGCAGTGACAGCAGCCCGAAGCCCTTCATAAGAGCCGGCAGGTGCCAGCAGTTCTGCTCTCATAATCTGTCTCCTCCAAAATTCACGTTATCATAATTTTCTATATAAAATAATAAAAGGACGTGTTCCTTCTGTCCGGAGCGCGCCCTATCATTCTATGTTCCGGAAGTTTTACACGCAGCCATTATTCTTCACAATAAAAAATACGTCAGGCATACTTTCTATTATTTTAAAAGTTCTTCCAGTTCTTTTTCCAGTTCCTCTATTCTGTTCTGCAGCTTATCTATCTGTTCATTTTTTAGGGCAACATCTTTTCTGGCATTCTCAAGCTGTACCTGGCTGGTGATCAGATCATGTTTTAAATCATACATTTCCCTGTCCTTTGCCTCCAGATCCTCCTCGAAAATTTCCGCCTGCCGCTTTGCCTTAAAATAGTCATCTGCCACATTCAGGCTCAGAAGCGTGTGTTTTGTCTCCACGGACTGACGGCTGTAACCTGGGAGCTGTCCCAGTTCCGTCATTTTATTATTCATATAAGATGCAACCTTCTGCAGGTATTCTTCACTTTCATATCCGCTCAGGGTAATAATCTTGCCTCCGATTAAAACCTGTGTAGTATTCTTAACTGCCATTAAAGGGCTCCTCCCGATTTTCATTCATGATAACAGAAAGTACCAAAAGAGGCAACAGTTCAGCTGTCCGAACTGTTATCAAAAGAGCGCTTTCCATCATCTGCATTTTATTTCCGCGAACAACGAACCAAAGTCAAGCTCGTTTGACTGCCGCGAGGGTCAAATACTCCGTTGCTTGCAGCGGGGTATTGACTTCCACTGTCTATTATAATCGAAATATGCAGAAAAACAACCTTTTTCTCATTCCCCTGTCTGATTCAGCCCCAAATGGTGGTATGCCAGCTCACTTGCCACCCTGCCTCTGGGGGTGCGCAGAAGAAATCCATTCTTAATAAGATAAGGTTCATAGACATCTTCAATGGTACCGGAATCCTCACCGATCGCTGCGGCAAGGGTATCCAGCCCCACCGGTCCTCCGGAGAAACGCTGAATGACTGTGGTGAGTAAAAGCCGGTCGGTCTGATCCAGTCCATATCGGTCCACTTCCAGAAGGTCCATAGCAAAATCCGCAACCTCTTTGGTGATCTTCCCGTCATACCGTACCTGGGCAAAGTCCCTGACTCTCTTTAAGAGCCTGTTCGCCAGCCTTGGCGTTCCCCGGGAACGCTTTGACATCTCCCAGGCTCCCTCCTCGTCAATCTCCACGCCCAAGACCTTTGCAGAATGCAGAATGATGGTTTTCAGTTCCTCCTCCGTATAAAATTCCAGGTGGTGCACCACCCCAAACCTGTCACGAAGAGGTGCTGTCAAAAGACCTGCCCTTGTTGTAGCACCCACCAGTGTAAATTTCGGAAGGTCCAGCCGGATAGAGCGGGCCGCAGTACCTTTTCCTATCATAATATCTATGGCATAGTCCTCCATGGCCGGGTAGAGCACCTCCTCCACCTGCCGGTTCAGCCTGTGGATCTCATCCACAAAGAGCACATCATGCTCCTGCAGATTGTTGAGGATAGCTGCCATCTCCCCCGGCTTTTCAATGGCCGGACCGCTGGTCACTTTCATATGTACCCCCAGCTCATTGGCTATGATGCCCGCAAGGGTGGTCTTCCCCAGTCCCGGAGGGCCGTAGAACAATACATGGTCCAATGCATCATTCCTCTGTTTTGCAGCCTCTATGTAAACTTTCAGGTTATTCTTTGCCTTTTCCTGGCCAATATAGTCATCCAGATACTGCGGGCGCAGATTTCCTTCTATTTTCAGGTCTTCTTCTATTACGTCTGTGGTAATCACTCTCTTTTTATCCATGCTCTCATCCCGCTAAAAATTCATTTTTTTAAGTGCCTGCTTCAGTATCTCTTCCACATTCATGTCAGGAGACATATCCACCTGCTTCACAGCCCGCAAAGCCTCGCTGCCGGAATATCCAAGGGCAGTGAGCGCCTGCACAGCTTCCTTTCTGGCATCCGCAAGGTCCCCTGTCTCCGCCTGGGAAGCATCCTGCACATGCATGGTCTTGGTATCAAAGGCCTCCTGCAGATCCAGCTTGTCCTTCAGCTCCAGGATCATCTTCTGGGCTGTCTTTTTCCCCACACCGGGGGCTCTGGAGATGGTCTTCACATCATCAGACAGCACTGCAAACCGAAGTTCATCCGCAGACAGTCCGGAGAGGATCCCCAGTGCTGCCTTGGGCCCGATCCCACTGACCCCCAAAAGCATCCGGAACATCTTCAGATCATCCCGTGTGAGAAAACCATATAACTGCATGGCATCCTCCCTCACATGGAGATGTGTATGTATCTTTACTTCCTGTCCCGGACGGAGGGTGCCGTCCAGAGCCGATGCAGGCATAGAGATATTATACCCTATAGTTCCGCACTCCAGAATCAATTTATCCTCTTCTATTTCAACCACTTCGCCTTTTAAGTATGCAATCATGTCAAGTCCTTTCCAGGTATTCGTTTCATAATCTCACCGGATAATATGCCAATGAGCAGTCCGGTCAGAAGCCCGGCTATCAGAAGCACGGGTAGATAGTAAAAAAGGTTCACATTCTCCACCACACAGACCGCTATGAGGATTTGTCCGATATTATGTGTCACGCCGCCGGCAATGCTCACGCCTGCCACGGAAAATCCGCCGTTTTTTTTCAGCAGCACCATCACCAGAAGGCTCAAAGCCGCCCCGGCCAGACTGAATAATATGGAAAACAAATTTCCAAACATAAATCCAATCACCAGTATCCTTATAAAAGAGACAACTGCAGCCTCTCTCCATCCAAACAGGTAGAGCAAGATCACAGTGACCAGATTTGCCAATCCCAGCTTAATTCCAGGGATTCCCGCAAAAACCGGGAGCAGAGTTTCCACATATCCGAATATAATGGCAACCGCTGCAAACAGCCCCATGTATGCTGTCTTCTTCATATCCTTATCTCCCGTATCAATTATGACGCCACCACATCCGGGGCATCCAAAGACTCATCTCCTGTGATCTCCAGCACAACCCGGTTGGGCAGGCAGACAATAGTACCGCCTTCTTTTGAGATCCTCTTCTGCTTCATACAGAGATGATCCGGGCAGTCCGCCTCTGTCATGGTTACATAACCGTCTTTGATCACACACACATTCGTATCTCCTATGTGGATAACCTGGTCCTCCTCCAAGGAATAAACCCCATATTCTTCTCCGTCCACCGTGATGCGAAGCTGTGCTTCTTTGTATGTAAACTGACCGCGTATGTAGGGGATAAACCAGCATAAAAAAGCGATCAGCAAAACTATGCCAATCAGTCCTATATCTCTTTTTTTCATTTTCATTTTAACATTCTAACATAAGAGGAGAGAAAATGCAAATGTACGTTCGCAGTGGGGGGATTTTATGATGGCAAAGGGGACGGGAAAAGAGGGGGAGGGTGGGGATGTTTGTGGCCGCTCGACGTTACAGAGCCAGTGAACTAACCACTAACTACGACTAAGACGCTCCCCAAAGGGCTCTCGCCTAAGTCTCCGTAAGTGGTGGATTTCACAGGCTCTTCCACTTAACCTCGCTGCCACAAACATCCCCACCCTCCCCCTCTTTTCCCTGGTTTTCTCACCGTAAAATCTTTAAAAAAATTTCTGCGGCAGGTGTTGGCTGAAATGCAATAAAGTTTCTAAGCGCACTTTAATAAAAATCTGGTGCATAAAGTTTAACTGCTTTTTTCCTTTGACAAAAAAACGCCAAAGCCCTGCGGATTGCCGAGAAACAGGAAAGGGCTGGCGGCGGGTTTGGGGGTGAGGGGGTATGTATCCTTTGGGGAGGTTAAGTGGAAGGTTCTACGAGATCCACTGGTTACTAAGACTTGGCGCGAACCCGCTGGTGAGCGTCTTAGTCGCAGTTAGCAGTTAGCTCGGAGGTTCTGGAACGTCGAGCCAAAGGATACATACCCCCTCACCCCCAAACCCGCCGCCAGCCCTTTCCGTCCCCCATCCTTATTTCTTCAATTCCACCCCACCCGTAGTCTCCACCGTTCCATCCTTTTTCACAAACACAGCCTCCACCCCAGAAGTATCTTCGATCAGCTGCCTCCCTTTTTCATACCCTAGGATCAAACAACTGGTACTAAGCGCATCGCCTTCCAAAGATTCTTCCGAAAGAATGGTCACCTGTGCTAGGTCTGTCTCCACAGGATACCCTGTCTCAGGATCCAGCACATGGTAATACAGCTTTCCGTCCACTTCAAAATATCTTTCGTAGATCCCTGAAGAGACAACTGAGCTCCCCACAGAGTCCACATACGCCACAATCTCATTTCTCTCGGCAAAGGGCTTCTGGATCCCAATTTCCCAGGGGCTCCCGTCTTCTTTTTTCCCGATGGTCAGCACATTGCCTCCAAGATTAATGTAGCCCCCCTCTATCCCTTCAGATACCAGATACGCCTTCAGCCTGTCCGCGATATACCCTTTGGCAAGCGCTCCCAGATCCAGCATAGTATCCGGATCATCAAAGACTACTTTATGCTCCGGTTCCAGGTGTACCTGGGAATAATCTGTTTTTTTCAGTGTTTTTTTGATTTGCGCATCATCCGGGACTTTGGGGGTTTCACTTTTAAAATTCCACAGATCTGACAGAGGCGCCACAGAGATATCAAACCTTCCGTTTGTCTTCTCATAATACTCTTTTGCGCAGGAAAGCAGGGCATATAAATCCTCTGACACCGTAACCTCATTCCCTGATCTGTGATTCAAACGGTAAAGCTCGCTTTCTTCTTTTGTTCTGCTGAATATGTTTTCAAACTTGCTGCACATGGCAAATGCTTCATCTAGCAGAGTCTCTCCCTGCTCCTGGCTGTCACAAAGGACAGAAATAGAAATCATGGTGTCAAAAAAGAATCCCTTTTTTGACACCATGTCTTTTTTCTTCTGACCGCAGCCGCCCGCAAGGAGGCAGACGGCTGTCAGACATATTAAGATATATATTTGTTTCTTATTCATCAGCAGATAATCTTTCTTGGGCAGGTTTCCTGACACTTGCCGCAGTTGGTGCATTTTTCTGAATCAATATGTGCCAGATTGTCCTCAATGGTGATGGCCTGTGCCGGGCACTCGCGCTCACATTTTTTGCAGGCGATACAGCCTACCTTGCAGGCATTCATAACCGCTTTTCCTTTTTCTCTGGAGCTGCAGGCCACTGCGTGCTGCTGATCATAAGGGATCAGCTCAATGAGGTGCCTTGGACAGGCTGCCACACATTTTCCGCAGGCTTTGCATTTTTCCTTATCAACAAGGGCAATGCCGTTTACAATATGGACTGCATCAAAAGGACAAACTTTTACACAAGTACCGGAACCCAGACATCCAAAGCTGCAGGATTTTGCTCCGCCGTTCTGCATCTGGGAAATCATTTTACAATCTGCTACACCGGTATAATCATACAACTCTGTGGTTTTTTCACAGTCACCGGCACATTTTACGAACGCGGTCATGCGGACCGTGTCTCCCACTTCCTCGCCCATAACAGCCCCAATCTTGGCTGCCACGGGAGCCCCGCCGACAGGACAGGCATTTACGGGAGCCTCTCCTTTTGCGATGGCAGCCGCAAGGCCGTCACAACCCGGATATCCACAGCCGCCGCAGTTGTTGCCCGGAAGCTCTTCCCTGACTAAAATTTCTTTTTCATCTACTTCTACGGCAAATTTCTTTCCTGCTACTCCCAGGAAGACTCCGATAAAGAGGCCTACGCCGCCTACCAAAACCGCCGCAATTACAATTCCTGTAACCATATTTCGCGCCTCCTTAGATTATGCCGGAAAAGCCAAAGAAAGCAATGGCCATCAGACCGGCTGTCAACAGTACCATGGGGAATCCCTGGAAATATTTGGGGATATCATTGTATTCCATCTTCTCACGCAGACCTGCCATAAGTACAATGGAGATGGTAAAGCCGACTGCTGTGGCAAAACCATTTACGGTACTCTGAAGCACGTTGTACTCTTTCTGCACATTGATGACAGCAACACCCAGAACGGCACAGTTTGTTGTGATCAAAGGCAGATATACACCCAGACTCTGATACAGAGCCGGCATGGATTTTTTCAGGAACATCTCCACGAACTGTACCAGAGCTGCAATGACCAGTATGAATACAATGGTCTGCAGAAACTGCATGTTCACGTGGGGATTTGCCAGCAGATACTTATAGATCAGGCTGGTGACCAGGGAGGACAGCGTGATAACAAAGACAACTGCCCCGCCCATACCGGCTGCCGTCTCAATTTTCTTGGAAACGCCGAAGAACGGACACAATCCCAGGAACTGGCTCAGCACAACGTTGTTTACTACCGCCGCGCCGACCGCAATAATCAATAATTCTTTCATGCTCCTATCCTCCTATTTCTTCTCCGTGTTGTCGTAAAATTTGCCGCTGCAGGATTTGTTGCCGCAGGTTGCACAGCCGCCTTCCATACAGTGCACCGGATGCTGCTCTTCCTTTGGTTTCTTATCCTGGATCCTGGCACGCAGAGCCGCCAGAAATGCCAGTACAAAAAAGGCTCCCGGTGCCAGGATGAAGATGGTTGCCGGCTCATAAGCGCCCGGCATGATCTGTACTCCAAACACGGTCCCTGCACCGATCAGCTCACGGAATGCCGCCAGAATGGTAATGGAGAGGGTAAATCCAAGCCCCATACCGATACCGTCGAAAATAGAAGCAACAGGAGTATTCTTGGAAGCAAAGGATTCGGCTCTTCCCAGAATGATACAGTTAACTACAATAAGAGGAATATAGATTCCCAGTGAATCATAGAGCGAAGGGATAAATCCTTCCAGTAAAAGCTCTACCACGGTAACAAAGGATGCCACGATAACAATATACGCAGGCATACGTACCTTATCCGGTATGATATTCCGAAGAAGGGAAATAAACAGATTGGACATCATAAGTACCGCTGTTGTGGTAAGTCCCATGCCAATGCCGTTGATGGCTGCTGTTGTAACTGCCAGAGTCGGACACATACCCAGTACCAGAACAAAGGTAGGGTTTTCCTTGATGATACCGTTATACAGACGCTCCGCAGGTGAATTTTCTCTCATCCTATTCAGCCTCCTCTACACAATACTGGAATGCACACAGACCGGCATTGACACCGCCTGTCATGGCCTTGGATGTGATAGTCGCACCGCTCAAGGCATCAATCTGGCTGTCTGTCTGTGACCCGGTCTTGGTCACTTCAAATTTGTCAACTTTTTTATCTTTAAACTGATCCTTGAATTCATCCTTCTGGGCATTCATGCCGAGGCCGGCGGTCTCGCTGATATCCAGAATTTCAATTCCGTTCAAGGTACCATCACTCTTTATTCCCATTGAAAATGTAATATCTCCGCCGTATCCCTCGGACGTGGTCATGTTGATGGCATATCCCAGCACTTCGCCCTGTGCGTCCACAGCTTTCATCACTTCATTGACGGTCTGCGCTGTGTAGCCATTCTCGGTAAGGTATGCAGACAAATCGGCATCCTCCGCCGGAATATAGGGTTCAAAAGAATCCGCATCTGAGAAAACAGCCATATAAGCTTCCTGTTTTTTCATCTCTTTCTGCTCAGCGATAGGATCCTTTGTGATCTGATATACCAGACCCAAAAGCAGGCCGGAGATCAAAGTGATCGCGGTAAGAATCAGCGTATCTTTTAAAATTGTGCTCTTTTTCATGCTTTCTTACCTCCTTTTCCGAATGCAACCGGCATGGTGACACGCTCAATGAGAGGTACCAGCAGATTACAGAAAATGATGGCATAGGAAACACCTTCCGCTGAACCGCCGAAAATACGGAAAAGCCCGGTAAACACACCGAGACAGACGCCGTAAACCAACTGTCCTTTTTTCGTGATCGGAGTGGTCACATAATCGGTTGCCATGAACCAGGCACCCAGCATCAGACCGCCGCCGAAGAGATGTGCTGCAAGATAGCTCATATCAAAACCATGTCCGCCGAACAGCAGTACAAATACGGCAAAGGTACCGATATAGGTAAGGGGGATTCTGCAGTCGATCACTTTTGTTCCAAGCAGAATGGCTGCACCGATCAAGATAGCCAGTGCAGAGGTCTCACCGATGGTTCCCTGTACATTGCCCAGAAACAGGCTCATAACATCAACGCTCTCCCCTGCTTTTAAGGCTGCCAGAGGGGTAGCACCTGATACCGTATCCACCACTTTGCCCCAGGCATTTTCAGGAACAGCAAAATTTGTCATCCTGCCGGTAAAAGAGATCAAAAGAAAACATCTGGCGGCAAGGGCCGGGTTCATAAAGTTCTGTCCCAGTCCGCCAAAAAGCTGTTTTACCACCAGAACCGCAAACACACCACCGATGACCGGTATCCACCAGGGTGCGGACGGTGGCAGGTTCAGGGCCAGAAGAAGGCCGGTGACAGCTGCACTGTAGTCCTTGATCGTCAGCTTTTTGTGCATAAAATGTTCATAGACTGCCTCTGTTGCCACACATGTTGCCATAGAGATCAAGATCAGCAAAAGCGCGTGAGGCCCAAAATTATAGATACCAAATAAAGCTGCCGGCAGCAGTGCGAGCAGTACCGTGCCCATAATGCCGCTGGTACTCACCTTCGACCGCACATGAGGCGAAGATGAAATATGTAATAAGTCACTCATGTTATTCTCCTCCTACTTTGGCTTTTTCCTGTTGGCAAGAACCATTTTTCTCATGGAACGGACAGACTGGGTCAGAGGCCTTTTAGCCGGACAGACAAAGCTGCAGCAGCCGCACTCCACACACTCCATGCCATTGAATTTCACAAACAGTTCTTCCTGTCCCTCTTCCGCATATGTTGCAAGACGGGAAGGAACCAGCCTTGCGGGACATCCGCTGACACAGCGTCCGCAGTTGATACAGGCCGACTCTTCATTTGCTGCCACCACGTCTTTTGTCAGACACAGGATGGCCGATGAAGTTTTAACAATGGGCACATGATAATCAAACATGGCAAAGCCCATCATAGGGCCGCCGGAGATCACTTTCTCCACAGAGCCTTTAAAGCCCCCGGCTGCCTCGATCAGTTCCGCGAAACTGGTGCCGGTCTTTACCCGGAAGTTCTGGGGATTGGCTATGCCGTCCCCTGTCACGGTGACTATTTTTTCAATTACAGGACGTCCCTCCAAGACAGCCCTGCAGATAGCGCATACCGTATCAACATTGTCCACAACACATCCCACATCCGCGGGAAGCATGGAGGAATTCAGTTCTCTGTCTGTAACGGCATTGATCAGACAGCGCTCTGCGCCCTGTGGGTATTTTGTCTTGAGGGTCTTCACCTCTATACGCGGCTCATCCTTCACAAACTCTGTCATCTTTGCAACACAGTCAGGTTTGTTGTCCTCAATACAGATACAACCCTTTGCATTATCAAAAAGTTTCAGCATGCATTTCAGCCCGCCTACTACCAGCTCAGGCTGCTCCATCATCCGTCGGTAATCTGATGTCAGATAAGGCTCACACTCGGCTCCGTTCACCAGGACATACTCAATTTTGTCCGGTTCCTTCGGAGACAGCTTCACATGGGTGGGGAAACCGGCTCCGCCCATACCGACAACACCGCCGTCCTGAATCTTTTTGATGATCTCCTCTTTGGAAAGAGAATCCAGAGAGTCCACCTTCTGCATTTCAATGCTCTCGTATTTCCCATCATTCTCCACGGTAATGGCATCCACCATATTTCCCATGTTATTCCGTACCTTGCCTACCGCAGTTACGGTACCGGAAACGGATGCGTGGATGGGTGAGGAAACAAAACCTCCCGTCTCAGCAATTTTCTGCCCGGCCAGTACATGGTCACCTTTCGCCACAATGGACTTTGCAGGTGCGCCTATGTGCTGTGATAACGGATAGACCAGCTCTTGTTTCGGCAGGTAATCCGTTATAGGCTTGTCTTTTGACAGTTCTTTTCCATCATAAGGGTGTACGCCGCCCTTAAAGGTTAAAAACGCCATGTGTAGTCCCTCCTTTAATTGAATATTATAAGAAGCCAGTTAATGCTTTTTGGCTTTTCTTTCTTTATGACGCCTGAATTCCGCGCGCAGTCCGGGATAAGCGTGGATCATACGCTTTCCGACAATGTTGGATTTTTTCCTTGCGGACAGATATTTATCTGAAAACTCATCCATACGTCTCTCCAGCTCCGCCTTCTTTTCCATATAATTCT
The DNA here is from genome assembly GCA_002270465.1 of Blautia hominis. Classification (GTDB taxonomy): domain Bacteria; phylum Bacillota; class Clostridia; order Lachnospirales; family Lachnospiraceae; genus Blautia; species Blautia hominis. The sequence continues at coordinate 586,496 of NQOF01000002.1, read as the reverse complement.
CAGAAAGGGAAAAGCGCTCCTCAAGCAGTTGGGAGAACTCTGATTTCTTGGTGCCGATCTTTTCCGCAGCATCGGCCAGATTGAACGCTCTGATCTCCTCCAGTTTATCCCTGATCTCCTCTTTTGTCTCATATAGTTTTGTAGTCTGCAGGTATGCGGTCAAGTCTTCCAGCATATCCTCCACTCTGGCAAATCTCTTGCTGATGCCAAACGCAGCGACTGCGGAAGTAACAAAATCCGCACCGTACAAAACCGCAACAATACTTACGGCAATGGTTCCGATGGTAACAGGGTAAAGATTGGTCAGCCATTCCACAAAAGGCTGGAACACCTTAAACAGCAGAACGGTGAAGATACCCCAGGCAAGGGAAGAACCGAGACAGATGTACCCGTGAAGGTTGAACTTTTTTTGGCTGTAATCCCACCATCTGGTGTGGAAGATTGTCTCCATCAGCCATCCGGTTATAAATTCCAGCACAGTGGCAACCACCACGCCTCCTATGTAGAGCACCAGAAGATTCTGATCAAAATCCTTCAGGATCAGATAGACGCTGACAGCGCCAAACCCGTAAATGGTACAGAACGGACCATTGATAAATCCTCTGTTCACAGGTTTTTTCGATTTGACGGAAACGTAACAGGATTCCCACACCCAGCCTAAAAAACTGTAGATAAAAAACCAGTTTATGATATAATACAGAGAGATTCCTGCAACTTTTAAATCCATAGATGCCTCCTTCTTATGTCTCTTCAGGGGCATATTTACTATGCATGAATCAAAGGATGCCCCATTTGGTATTTATTACGTCTTTATATAATATAACATTATTTTCAAAAAACTGCTACAATGATTTGTCTATTTTTCGTATTATTTTTGATACAATTAGAAAGGTTATTGTTAAAATGCTAACAAACAAGATATTTAATTATCAATTTATGCCAGAATATGCTAAACACTTTCTTCCTGCAGACATCCGGGAAGATGACTTATTATTTTTTGATATTGAAACAACGGGGCTGAGTCATCATAACAGCCGGGTGTATCTGATCGGGGCCGCACTGTGTACAGATGGTAAATGGGAAATGATACAATTTCTCGCACAAAAGGAGAATGAGGAAGAAGAACTTGCGATGCTGAAAGCCTTTCAGTCGCTGTGCGCCGGGAAAAGCTGTTTTCTGCACTTTAACGGCAGTACCTTTGATCTTCCTTACCTGCAGCACAAATATAGGGGCTATGGGCTCACAGCGCCCTTCACAGATGCCGTATCCGTGGACCTCTACCGCGCGCTTCAGCCTTTCCGCCCGCTTCTTCGGACCGAGAATTTCCGCCAGAGATCCCTGGAACCCCTGTCCGGATACAAAAGAAAGGATACCATGAGCGGAAAGGAACTGATAAAAGTCTACCGCACCTATGCCAAAACAGGCCAGGAACCACTTTTAGACCTTCTGTTTCTTCACAATCATGACGATGTGGAGGGCATGGGCCATCTTCTGGCTTTTGGTTCCCTCCTGGCCCTTTTCCGGGGAGATTTTCAGGTTCCTTCCGTCCGGGAAGTGACAGACAGGACCATGGACGGAAGCCTCCAAAAGGAGATCCTTTTCACATTGAAACTCCCCCTCTCCTTCCCTGTCCCGCTTTCTTTTTCTCTGCCCTGTGCTTACGTCACCGTGGAGAAGGACTGCGGCAAAATGAAAATGCCTCTTTTGGAAGGCACTTTAAAATACTATTATCCTGACTATAAGAATTATTACTATCTTCCTCTGGAGGATGAGGCCGTCCATAAAAGTGTGGGGGTATATGTGGACCCTGCCTGCCGGGAAAAAGCAAAAGCTTCCAACTGCTGCAAAAAAGTAAGCGGTTATTTTCTCCGAGCCTTTGGCACACCCGGTCTTCCTATTTTTAAATCCTCCTATGGCTCCGATGATTCCTATATCCAGTGGACGGACAGCTTTCTCCGAAACCGGGAGATGCAGAAGTCTTTTCTTCACGAATATCTGAAAAGCCAGGCACGTGTCTGACAAAAGGGAAAGAAGACCGGCAGCGAATCTGCTCCGCTGCCGGTCTTTTTATGTTTCAGGACAGAACATGCACACAGCACTTCCGCCACTCTGAATCCATATCTCTTATTCTTCTGTATCATATGCAGCTTCTTCTCTGTCATCAGAAGCCGGCTCCAGAGCTTTCATGCTCAGGCTGATCTTTTTCTCTTCTCCGTTGAAGTCCACAACTTTAGCTGTAACCATCTGTCCTACGGACAATACGTCAGACGGTTTGTCCACGTGTGCTCTGGAAATCTGGGATACGTGCAGTAATGCATCTACGCCCGGCTCCAGCTCGATAAACGCACCGAAATCTGTCATACGTGCGATTCTGCCCTCTACCACATTGCCTGCCGCATATTTCTCTGCTGCATCCAACCATGGATTCTGATCCTCGAATTTCAGGCTCAGAGCAATCTTGTCGCCATTGATATCTTTGATCAGCACTCTGATCGGCTCACCGGCTTTGAATACCTTTTTCGGGTTTTCCACTCTGCCCCAGGACATCTCAGAGATGTGAAGCAGACCGTCAGCTCCGCCCAGATCAATGAACGCACCGAAATCCGTTACATTTTTGATTGTTCCTTCAACCACATCACCCGGATGGATTCTCTCGAACAGCTCTTTCTGCATTTCGGCTTTTTTCGCCATCAGAAGCTGTTTGCGGTCACCGATGATACGGCGTCTTCTCGGGTTGAACTCTGTGATCACAAATTCAATTTCCTGATCCTGATATTTTGTCAGGTCTTTTTCATAGGAATCGGATACCAGACTTGCTGGGATGAACACTCTTGCCTCATCTAAGACAACACTTAAACCGCCATCCAGAACCTGTGTTACTTTTGCTGTCAGGACTTCTTTATTTTCAAAAGCTTCCTCCAGTCTCTTGTTGCCTTTCTCAGCTGCCAGTCTCTTGTATGTCAAGAGAACCTGTCCTTCGCCGTCGTTGACTTTCAGAACTTTTGCCTCCATGGTGTCTCCTACGGAAACTACAGTAGTCAGGTCAAGATTAGAATCGTTGGAATATTCGTTTCTTGTGATGATACCATCTGCTTTATAGCCAATGTTCAGGATAATTTCATCTTCTTTAACACCGATGATAGTACCTTCGACTACCTCCCCATTTCTGATTGTCTTAAATGATTCGTCTAACATCTGTTCAAAACTTAATTCTGACATGTTTTGAAACCTCCTCAATTATTTTATTTGGGGTTGAAGCCCCTGCTGTAATACCTACACATTGAATGGATTGAAAACTATCAGAATCCAAGTCAGCAAGTGTCTGTATATAGTATGTGTTTTTACATACGCCTTTACATATCTCAAACAGCTTTTGGGTGTTTGAGCTATGTTTGCCTCCTATGACAATCATGGCGTCTACTGTCTTTGCAATCTCTGCCGCTTCTGCCTGTCGCTCATTGGTTGCATTGCAAATCGTATTTAAAACAAGTCTATCATACCTCTTTTTGGCTAAAATTTCAACTAGTTCTTGAAAATTCTTGTAATTAAATGTCGTCTGCGAGACAATACATACATTTTCGTGGCCTTCCCGCAGGAAATTTTCAGCCTCTTCCCTGGTTTTGATGACTGTCGAGGGACCTTCACACCAGCCTCGGATCCCCTCTACTTCCGGATGGTCTTTATTTCCTATAATGACAATATGGCGTCCCGCACGGCTTTCCCGTTCCACGATCCTGTGGATCTTCAGCACAAAGGGACAGGTTACATCCACATAGTCCAGCCCTTTTTCCTGAAGCAGCTCGTAAATCTTCCTCGGCACCCCGTGGGAACGGATGATGACAGTTCCTTCAGCAAGAGCCTTAAGCTCCTCCTCACTGTTCAGGACCGATACACCTTTCTTTTCCAAATCTCCCACCACTTCCTCGTTGTGAATGATAGGCCCGTAGGTATATACACCGGCTTGTTTCTCTCCTGCAACCTCATATACTTTTTCCACTGCCCGCTTCACGCCGAAGCAGAAGCCGGCGCTTTTGGCTGTCTTTACTTCCATAGCAGCTCCTTCAGCTTTTTTTATTCTTACAGATCTCCATCATGGCATCCAGGACTTCCTCAATGGTCAGATCAGAGGAATCCAAAAGGACAGCGTCCGCCGCCCTCTTCAAAGGCGAAATTTCCCGGTTCATGTCCTGATGATCCCGCTTCTCAATATCCTCCTCTATCCTGGCCAAATCTGCCTCCATACCCTTTTCCAGATACTCCTTATAGCGTCTGACCGCCCTTGTGTGGACACTGGCTGTGAGATATATTTTAACATCTGCCTTCGGCAGCACGCAGGTACCAATATCCCTGCCGTCCATAACCACATCGGTCCTGGCTGCAAGCTGTCTCTGAAGCTCCACCAGCTTCTCCCTGACTTTGCCGTTCTGTGCGCTTGCGGAGGCCATATTGCCCACCTCCTCGCTCCGTATCAGGCTGCTTACATCCTCACCGTTTAAAAGTACCTTCTGGACACCGCCCTCATGTACAAGGGAGATATCCGCATGCTCACAGGCTTTTTCAATCCCGCTCACATCCTCCGCGGATATTCCCTCCCTCAGCAGATAAAGCGCCATCGCGCGGTACATGGCTCCCGTATCCACATAGATGTAGGAAAGCCTCTTTGCAAACGCTTTGGCTATGGTGCTTTTTCCGGCACCTGCCGGACCGTCAATCGCAATATTAAATGCCATCTTGTTTCTGTCTCCTTTGTACCATTATTCTTTGCTCTCATTTATGGACGAAGCCGCCGCGAAAGCCGTAGACCAGGCGATCTGCAGATTAAATCCACCGGTGACCGCATCCAAATCCAGAACTTCTCCGATAAAATAGAGGCCCCGGACTTTTTTAGACTCCATGGTACCGGGCTGGATCTCCCCGGTCTTCACACCGCCCTGGGTAATAATTGCCTCCTTAAAATCCCGGGTACCGGTGATCGTAAGGGGAAATTCCTTGATCAGGGAAACGAAATGCTGCCTCTCCTCCCTGGTTATCTCATTGACCTTCTTCTCCAAAGGAATTCCGGAGAGCTCCAGCATGACCGGCTCCATCTTCGCAGGGAACAGACCTCCCACAGAGTTCTTAAACTGCCGGTTCCTGTTCTCCTCAAAATCCCGCAGGATCCTGCCATCCAGCTGTTCCCCGGAAAGGGCTGCCTTCACATCAATATATCCCTGCAGTTCCTTTTTCTTTAACCTTTTTGCTATCTTTGAGCTGGCAGTCAGCACCAAAGGCCCTGATATACCAAAGTGTGTAAAAAGAAGCTCTCCGAACTCATCATAGAGCACCTTCTTCCCATCCTTCACAGTAAAGCGCACATTTTTAAGGGCCAGTCCCTGCATCCGGCTTACATACGCCTCCCTGACCTCCAGAGGCACCAGGGCCGGAAGAATCTCCGTCACCGTATGTCCCGCCTCTTTTGCCAAGCGGTAGCCGTCCCCGGTGGAACCTGTGGCCTGATAAGAAAATCCTCCGCAGGCCACGATCACCTTATCTCCGGATATCTCCACTCCATCTGCCAGCCGGATCCCCGCCGCACAGCCATCCTCCAGAAGCAGCTCCTTTACCTCCGTATGCAGATGTACCTTCACACCCGCTGTACGCATCCTTTGCTCCAATGCCCTGATCACATCAGAGGAGTGGTCAGATACCGGGAACACACGGTTTCCTCTCTCTGTTTTGAGCTTAACACCCATGGAGGAAAAAAACGCCATCACATCCTGGCTGGTACATCCGTAATAAGCGCTGTACAAAAATTTCGGATTGGAAACCACCGATTCAAAAAACGTCTCCGGATCACAGTCATTCGTCACATTACAGCGACCTTTTCCCGTGATAAAAAGCTTCTTGCCCAATTTTTCATTTTTTTCAAACACATGCACCTGATGTCCCTTCTCAGCCAGAAACACAGATGCGAACATGCCGGCAGCCCCGCCGCCGATAATGATTATTTTTGCCATTGCAGGCTCCTTTATTCGCGTAATCTAATCGCTGCTGTCCACTCCGTGTACAGCAGCACGCTTCGCCCGGGACAGTGGCGTGCGAACCGTAACCTCTAATCCTCCATGCCGACCGGATTTTTCAGTTCAATATCCTGTCCGTCCGCCATATTGATCTCGTCATTATTATAAACCTGATATTCATCCCAGATTTTCTCCAAATCCTCCAAAGTTGCCACCACTTCTTTCTGCTTGCGCATACACAGTGCCACCACCAGCGCATTGATCACGCTCAAAGGTGCCACCAGGGAATCCACAATAGAAGCCATGTCACTTCTGGCTATCAGATTACAGGAAGAATACAGATTCATAGGAGAATGTATACTGTCAGTCAGGGTGATCACCTTAGCACTTCTGTTATTGGCAAATTCCAGCGCCTTCAAAGTCCGCATGGAATACCTGGGAAAACTGATCCCGATAATAACATCATCCCCACTGATATGGATCATCTGCTCAAACAGCTCGCTGGAGCTGTTCGTATGCATCAGATGTACATGATCAAACAAAAGATTAAAATAAAATCCCAGAAAACTTGCCAGAGGAGCACAGCTTCGTATCCCAACAATATAGATACTCTTCGCCTTCAAAATAGTCTCCACAGCCAGTTCAAAGGCACCGTGGTCAATATGCTCCATGGTCAGTTTAATCTTATCAATATCTGAATGCAGCACCGTATCCAAAATCTCCGACTGAGGAACCCTGCCGTAAGTCACTTCCATTCTCTGGATCGAATTCAGTTTATTCCTCACCAGTTCCTCCAAAGCCTTCTGAAACTCCGGATACCCTTTATACCCCAGATGGATAGCAAAACGCACCACCGTAGACTCACTGACCCCAACCGTCTCCCCCAGCTTAGCAGCCGTCAGAAAAGCGGCCTTATCATAATTATCATTAATATAAGTAGCCAGTTTCTTCTGCCCCTTGCTGAAACTCTGGTACTGCTTATTCATCTTACTGAGTAAATTCTCCGCATTACCCATGTCTGTCCTCTCTTCAAAACATACCCCAAGGTATTTGATCACCATCATTCACAAGCCCCTAAACAAGCCCTCAAAAACAACAGCCTTCCGTAACATATAGACAAATTCTGTCCACACATGGGTTATAATACCACAAATCCAAAAATTTTTCACTAAAAAATTTCAACCGGCCCTTTCACCACAAGATCACAAGTCACTGTACACTCCGTATCCAGTAACACGCTTCGCGATGCACATATATGGAGCATTCTGCCCCATATCGCGCTGGCCGCCTCGGGATTTTCATGCTTTCAGCATGAAAACGCCTCCCTGATTACCTGCCGTAAAACACCAAAAGAACATATAGAAAACATACAATTCCATATATTATCTCTATCACTACCGCAGAACAGCCAAAAACAGGAAGCAAAGGAGGGCGAGCCGGGGGAGGCCATATGCCTGTAAACGATGTCTCAGAGGAGCGTCAGGGAGATCCACCTGCCCCAGTCACTTAATGAAGAGGCCTCTGCCGATGAATTTAGTGAATGGGAGCAGGTTAGCTCCCTGGCAGCGGAACGCTTCGTTCACAGGCATATGGCCTCCCCCGGCTCGCCCTCCTTTGCTTCCGTCCCACTTGCCAAAAAAAGAAAAAGGCAAAGGCCCCGCTCATCACGACACCTTCGCCCTTCCATTTTCAAAACATCAAACAGGATAAGCCCCATTCTCCGTATCCGCAACCTTCGGGTCCACCTTCGTCTTCTGTGCTTCTCTATACTTGAAGAACTCGGTAGCCACCTGCGGGAATAATGCATAAGACAATACGTCCTCTTCCTGTTCGGACCACTGTGCCATTTCACTTCTTAAAGTATCCAGTTCGTCCGGGATCAAATCAGCCGGACGGCAGGTGATCGGCTCTGTATCACCGATACACTTCTTCTGTACTTCAGGATCGAACGGTTTAACCGTAGCACCGTATTTTCCGCTGAGAACGTCCTTTGTCTCTTTTGTGACCATTTTATAGCGCTCGCCCATGATCACGTTGAACACAGCCTGTGTACCAACGATCTGAGAGGACGGAGTAACCAGAGGCGGCTCGCCCAGGTCTTTACGCACTCTCGGCACCTCTTCCAGAACATCGTAGAATTTATCTTCTGCGTGCTGTTCCTTCAACTGGCTGGTCAGGTTGGAGAGCATGCCGCCCGGTACCTGATACAGCAGAGTTTTAATATTAACGCCCAGGTTCTTGGGATTCAGCAGGCCGCTTTCCAGTGCCTCGTCACGGATCGGACGGAAATAGTCAGCGATCTCTGCCAGAAGATTCTGGTCAAAGCCTGTGTCGTAAGGTGTTCCTTTAAAGGTTTCAACCATAACCTCGGTAGCCGGCTGGGATGTTCCCAGGGCAAAGGGAGACATAGCTGTATCAAGTACATCCACGCCTGCCTCTACAGCTTTTAAATAGGTCATGGAAGCCACGCCTGATGTGTAGTGTGTATGAAGCTGGATTGGAATATCAACAGCCTCTTTCAGCGCTGTCACCAGCTCTGTTGCTTTATAAGGCACAAGCAGACCGGCCATATCCTTGATACAGATAGAATTTGCACCCATATCCTCGACTTTTTTAGCCATGTCAACCCAATAATCCATTGTATAGGCATCTCCTAAGGTATAAGATAATGCAACCTGTGCATGTCCCTTTTCTTTGTTGGATGCTTTTACGGCTGTCTGCAGGTTTCTCAGGTCATTCAGACAGTCAAAGATACGGATGATGTCAATACCGTTTGCAATCGATTTCTGCACGAAATACTCTACCACATCATCTGCGTAAGGACGGTATCCCAGGATATTCTGTCCACGGAATAACATCTGCAGTTTTGTATTTTTAAAGCCGTCACGGAATTTACGCAGTCTGTCCCAGGGATCTTCTTTTAAGAAACGCAGGGATGCATCAAAGGTGGCACCCCCCCAGCACTCTACGGAATGGTAACCGACTTTATCCAGTTTATCTACGATCGGCAGCATCTGCTCTGTGGTCATTCTGGTTGCAATCAGAGACTGATGCGCATCACGTAAGATCGTTTCAGTAATCTTAATAGGTTTTTTTACTACCTCTGCCATCTTGTTTTCCTCCTAAAATGTTATTTCAACCCATATAACTCATGACAATAGAAAGTCTGCTTTCTATATATTAAACACCGAAGATTGCCATGAAGGTACCAGCAGCTACCGCAGTACCGATAACACCTGCAACGTTCGGGCCCATTGCATGCATCAGCAGGAAGTTAGTCGGGTCTGCCTCAGCACCAACCTTCTGGGATACACGGGCTGCCATAGGAACAGCAGATACACCGGCAGAACCGATCAACGGGTTGATCTTGCCGCCGGACAGTTTGCACATTAACTTACCAAGAAGCACGCCGCCTGCAGTACCGACTGCGAATGCAACCAGACCTAAAACAACGATTTTCAGAGTATCCAGTTTCAGGAATGCCTCAGCGCTTGTGGAAGCACCTACGGAAGTTCCCAGTAAGATAACTACAATATACATAAGGGCATTGGAAGCTGTCTCGCTCAACTGTTTTACAACACCTGATTCACGGAACAGGTTACCAAGCATTAACATACCAACCAGCGGAGCTGTTGTAGGAAGGATCAGACAAACAACAACGGTGATGATAATCGGGAACAGGATCTTTTCCAGTTTGGAAACCGGACGGAGCTGTTCCATTTTGATCTTTCTTTCCTTCTCAGTTGTGAGAAGTTTCATGATCGGCGGCTGGATGATCGGAACCAGGGACATATAGGAATATGCCGCCACCGCAATGGGTCCCATCAGGACTGTCTGTCCAAGCTTACCTGCCAGGAAGATGGAAGTCGGGCCGTCAGCACCACCGATAATGGAGATAGCGGCTGCTGCCTTTCCGTTGAATCCCATAAAGATTGCCAGGAAGTATGCCATATAGATACCAAGCTGTGCTGCTGCACCCATAAGAAAGCTCTTGGGGTTTGCGATCAGCGGACCAAAGTCTGTCATGGCACCAACGCCCATGAAAATCAGGGACGGAAGAATACTCCATTCATCCATCAGATAAAAATAGTGAAGAAGTCCACCTGCATGCTCGATTCCTGCTGCATCCGTGTATGGCTGCGCCATAATATCAGGATAGATATTAACCAACAGCATACCGAAGGCAATCGGCACCAGAAGAAGCGGTTCAAATCCTTTTTTAATTGCCAGGAAAAGAAAAACAAAGGCAACTAAAATCATAAGGTAATTTCCCCATGTCAGATTGAAAAACGCTGTCTGGTGGAGCAGGTTAGACAGTGTATCTGTAACGTTAGACATTATATTACCTCCCATTGTTCGTATTCGTGACAATAGAAAGTTTTCGATTTGTGCTTTCTATTGTATCAGCAAGATTTATCTCTTAGCTGTCGGGAATTTACAAATGTTTGTAAATTCTAGTTCATGGATGCCAGTGTATCGCCGTTTTCTACGGAGTCACCAACTGCCACGTCAATACTTGCAATGGTACCGTCCTGCGGAGCAACAACCGGAATTTCCATTTTCATGGCTTCCAGGATGATGATGTTGTCACCGGCTTTTACTGCCTGTCCAACATTTGCTTCCACTTTGAATACTTTACCCGGAACAGATGCGGTAACTGCCACTGCGCCTGCTGCAGATGCTGCAGGTTTTGCTGCCGGAGCGGCTTTTGGTGCTGCCTTAGGAGCAGCCTTCGGAGCTGCCACAGGTGCAGCTGCGTTTCCTGCGCCCTCTTCTACTGTTACATCATATGCAACGCCATTAACTGTAATTGTATAAGATTTCATAACCATTTCCTCCTGTGATTAGGCTCTCTGCCAATTTCTTTTTGTTGATTTTCTGATGGAACGAACTACAAAACTGTCTGTAGATGTATTTTCAGATGCCGCGATGGCCGCTGCAATGACTGCGATCAGCTCACCGTCATCCACAACCTCTTCCTCCACTGCTTCCGGAATAACAGGAGCAGCCGGGGCAGCCGGAACGCGAACCTCTTCCGGAGCAGCTTTCTTCTTGCCAAAGGACTCCACAAAGCCCGGAATGTATTTCATTAAGGAAATAACAAAGCAAAGGAAAACCAGCATTACAAAAACAGTACCAACGCCCAGAAGCGTATTCTGTCCTGCCTGTGTCATCTTTTCACCCATTGAATATTGTGGGTCAATGGTCACACTGAGCGGATTGCCGTTTTTATCCAGAGTAAAGATACATACTGCGTCGCGGTTCTCAAATTTACATGACAGTGTCAGCATATAGCTGCCGTCTTTGATCTCCACCTCGCCTTTGTTCGTCTCAACATATGCTCCCAGATCTTCGCCGGCTCCCTCCCATGCACTGGCTGCAGAGGCGCTGAATGCATCATCGCCTTCCATCAGTCCTGCAATGGATTCCTCATCCAGATCCGCAATGTTGCCGACAACGCTGCCAAAGCTCTCCACCAGGGAGTCAACGGTTGCATCGTCCAGCTCTTTTAAACCGCCTGTGGAGTCTTTACTGCTTCCGCAGGCTGTCATAGCCAGCGCGCAGACTCCGATCAGGATCAAACCAATTAATTTTTTCCATTTCTGCTTCATATGCTTCACCTCGCCTAAACCGTGCCGTGTTTCTTACTGGGACGATCTTCTCTCTTTGTGAATAACATTTCAAAAGCACCAATCACATATTTTCTGGTATCTTCTGCCTCGATGATGGCATCCACATAACCTCTCTTGGCAGCAGCCATTGCGCTTGACTGTAAGTCGGCATACTCAGCAGCTTTTTCATTGATGGTGGCAGCATCGCTGTCCGCATACATGATCTTAGCGGCAAGACGCGCGTCCATCATACCGATCTGAGCGCCGGGCCATGCGTATACCATGTCAGCTCCCGTGGATTTGCTGTTCATTGCCAGATATGCACTTCCGAAGGCCTCACCGATCACGATGTTCACTTTCGGTACGGTTGCATTTGTAAATGCGTAAGTAAGCTGTGCGGCAGCTTTAGCGATATTTGCCTCTGCGCACTTTGTTGCTTTGTAGCCTTTTACATTTGTCAGGGACAGTACCGGAATTTCAAAAGCGTCGCAGAATTTAACGAAGTCTGCCGCTTTCTTACATCCTCTTACAGAGAGTACATTGTCAAAGGACTCTGTCTTCTCACCTTCATCGTTGTAAACTTCGCTTCTGTTGGCAACGCAGCCCACCGAAGCACCGTTCAGACGGATAAAGCCTGTCACCATATCTTTTGCATAAGCGGCTTTCACTTCAAAGAACTCATTATTGTCCGCGATCTGGGAAAGTGCGATCGCAGTATCGCCTACACAATTTTCCAGTTCCGGGCATACACGGTTTAAGTCATCCGCGCAGTCTTCGTAAGAAGAGTTGTCTTCGTAGTTGGAAGGCAGCATGGATACCAGCAGTCTCATCTGTGCAAGGATTTCATCCTCACTTCCCAGTACATCCACCAGGCCAGCCTCTTCGCTCTGGTATTTTGCACTGGATGTATCACATTTGGAAATTTCATTTCCCTCTAAAGCGTTGGGGGAGTTTACAAACAGCTTACCGGACTTCTCTTCCATGAAGGTGAAATCGGTAAGAGCCGGAACGATTGCAAGACCGCCGCCGCAGGTTCCGAAGATACCTGTGATCTGTGGGATCACACCGGATGCCATAACCTGCTTGGTGTAAATTTCACCAAAAGCATGCAGAGCATCTGTAGCTTCCTGCAGTCTCAAACCTGCACAGTCCACAAGTCCGATAACCGGAGCGCCTGTCTTCATTGCCAGATCGTAAAGTCTGACAATCTTTTTGGCATGCATTTCACCGATGGTTCCGTTCAGAACGGAAGCGTCCTGGCTGTACACATACACCAGGCTGCCGTCGATGACACCATAACCGGTGATGACACCGTCTGCCGGTGTTTCCTTTTCAGATAAGTTGAAATCTGTGTTTCTTGCTGTGACACAGCCGCCGATCTCAACAAAACTGTTCTCATCAAGTAAAGAAGCAATTCTCTTACTTGCCAAGCTTTGTGCTGTATTACTCATTTATCAGCCCTCCATTTTTTATTATTTACCTGGATTCTGCACGAAAAATCTGCGTGATAATCCGGTTTTCATGCAGAAATCGCCTCCTGGTTTTACTTTGTTGAGTTAAAAGACAAAACCAATTTCTGCCGATTTTAATTGTACCTTGTTTCCGGGGATTTTTCAACAAAAATTTGTGAAATATTTAATTATTACGAATGTTTTTTATAACCGTTCAGACAGGTCTGCGCATTTACTGCGCTGACCGTATGAAAAAGCAGTGCCAGCTTTATCCGGCCCATGGTGAAGCGATTTTTTATAGCTGGATGCGTAACGATTCAGCATGTCTGAACTGTTACTGTTTTTTGTCATACTTGCATAGTGCCCGGCAGCAATACTCTGCCATCTGAAATTTTCTGCACAAAAATGGAGGATGGAATTGCCCATCCTCCGCTGTATTCAGCCATTGGCCCGGTCCACGGCAGTCTTCATCTCTTTTACATACTCCGCTACATGCGGCACACAATCTTTTCCATATTTTGCCACAATTTTAACAATTGCAGACCCCACAATAGCTCCGTCCGAAACTTTTGCCATATCATATGCCTGCTGGGGAGTGGATATACCAAAGCCCACAGCGCAGGGCACATCTGTTGCCTGCCGCACCAATTCCACCATGGAGCCGATATCTGTCTTGATCTCGCTCCTCACACCGGTAACGCCCAGGGAGGAGACGCAGTAGATATAGCCCTTTGCCTCCTTTGCGATCATGGTGATACGCGCATTTGATGTGGGTGCTATCAGAGGGATAATATCAATCCCAAATGCGTCACAGGCTGGTGCCAGCTCCTGTTTTTCCTCATAAGGCATATCCGGAACAATAATGCCGTCAACACCACACTCCACACATTTTTTCATAAAGCGTTCCTTGCCATAAGTAAAAATAGGATTCACATAAGTGAGAAATACAATGGGTACTGTGACTTTATTTCTTGCTCTTTTTATTATATCAAATAATTTATCTGTGGTACAGCCCGCTTTCAGTGCCCTCTCATTTGCCTCCTGGATTACGGGGCCTTCTGCTGTAGGGTCAGAAAAAGGTATGCCTATTTCGATCAGATCTGCCCCTGCCTCCTCCATAGCGTACAGAAGCTGTTCTGTCACCTCAAGTGTTGGGTCTCCGCCTGTGATAAATGGAATAAATGCCTTTTTGTTTTCAAACGCCTGATATATTTTACTCATAAATCTCCACTCCTCTGTACCGTGCAATGGCAGCCACGTCCTTATCGCCTCTGCCTGAAATATTTACCACAATGATCTTGTCCTTATCCATAGCCGGAGCCAGCTTTCTGGCATATGCCACTGCATGGGCACTTTCGATGGCCGGGATGATCCCCTCAGTTCTTGAAAGATATTCAAATGCCTCCACTGCCTCCATATCTGTAATGGGCACATAGTTTGCCCTGCCGGTTTCATTTAAGTTGGCATGTTCCGGTCCGATCCCCGGATAGTCAAGACCTGCCGAGATGGAGTACACCGGGGCGATCTGCCCGTACTCATCCTGGCAGAACAGGGATTTCATGCCATGGAAGACACCCTCTGTCCCTTTGGCTATGGTAGCTGCATGTTTCTCTGTATCCACACCGAGGCCTGCCGCTTCACATCCGATAAGCTGTACCTGCTCATCCGGGATAAATTCATAAAACGCGCCCATGGCATTGCTGCCGCCGCCCACACAGGCGATCACGGCATCCGGGAGTCTGCCCTCTTTTTCCTGCAGCTGCTCTTTGATCTCCTTACCGATGATCTTCTGGAAATCACGCACGATCATAGGGAAGGGATGGGGTCCCATAACAGAACCGAGTACATACAGGGTGTCATCCATCCTTCTGGTCCACTCCCGCATGGTTTCATTGACGGCATCCTTAAGCGTGGCTGTTCCGCTGTCCACAGGATGTACTTTTGCCCCCAAAAGCTCCATGCGGTATACATTCAGCGCCTGGCGGTCCGTGTCCTCCCGTCCCATGAAGACCTCACATTCAAGTCCCATAAGCGCGGCTGCCGTGGCAGTGGCCACACCGTGCTGACCGGCGCCTGTCTCGGCAATGACTCTTGTTTTGCCCATTTTTTTTGCCAGAAGCACCTGGCCCAGAACATTGTTGATCTTGTGAGAGCCGGTATGGTTCAGATCCTCACGTTTCAGATATATTTTGGCTCCGCCCAGATCATTTGTCATTTTCTCCGCGTAATACAGCAGGGACGGACGGCCTGCGTAACTTTTCAGCAGATCGTCCAGCTCTCTGTTAAACTCCGGGTCCTTGCTGTATTTCTTATATGCTTCTTCCAGCTCCTGCACGGCACTCATCAGTGTCTCCGGAATATACTGTCCTCCATAATTTCCAAATCTTCCTTTACTCATGCTTTTCATCCTCTTCCTTAAAAATCCATTGGTTTTACCGCTTCTCTTCCCGCACTGCCTGAATAAAAGCCTTTACTTTATCTGTGTCTTTATATCCATCTGTCTCCACCGCACTGCTCACATCCGCAGCAAATGCACCGCTGATTTCCAGTGCTTGCCGTACATTTTCAGCATTCAGACCGCCGGCCAGAAAAAATGGCTTGGAAAGCCCGGGGATCAAAGACAGGTCAAAACGCTTTCCGCTTCCTCCGTACTGTCCTTTTGTATATGTATCAAGGAGCAGATGATCACAGGGTAGTTTTTCCGCCTGAAGGATCTGTTCCCGGCTCTGTACACGGACGGCTTTTATCACCGGTCTGCCAGTGAGTTTTTTCAGGCTGCAGATATATGCCTCATCCTCATCACCGTGGAGCTGGATCATATCAATGATCCCCTTCTCGGCAATGCGGGCTGCCTGTACGACGGGCGCATTTACAAAGACGCCAACCGCTAAAATCCCATCAGCAAGCTCCGCTTTGAGGGCTTCTGCCTCTTCTTCCGTGACCTGACGGCTGCTTTCCGCAAAGACAAATCCCACATAATCCGGCTTATACAAATTGGCCATTTCTATATCTCGGGGCCGTCTGAGGCCGCAGATTTTCACTTTACTGCTCATAGGATGTTTCATCTCCTTTTAAGTAAGCGAGCATTTTTTTCTTGTCTTTGCTCTTCATAAGTGTCTCGCCGATCAGCACGGCATTCACTTTATTTTCCTTTAAACGTGCAATGTCCTCAGGTCCTTTTATACCGCTCTCCGCCACGAACAAGACTTCTTTCGGTGCCAGAGCGCGAAGCCTTGTGCTGTTTCCCACATCAACACTGAAATCTCTCAGATTCCGATTATTGACTCCAATAACCCTGGCCCCTGCCCACACGGCATGGGAGATTTCTTTCTCATCATGGGTTTCCACCAGAGCGGAGATCCCCAGGGTGTCACACACCTGAATATAACGTTTCAGGAGTACCGGTTCGATGAGAGAACAGATAAGGAGCACAGCGCCGGCACCCAAAGTCTTTGCCTCATATATCTGGTATTCCTCCACAACAAAATCTTTTCTGAGGACTGGGATCTTAACATTTTTTGCGATCTCCTCCAGATAGCTGTCACAGCCCAGAAAGTATTTCGGTTCCGTCAGACAGGAGATGGCATCTGCTCCTGCTGCTTCGTATTCCTTCGCAATGTCCAGATACGGAAACTCCTGCGCAATGATTCCTTTTGAGGGGGATGCTTTTTTGACTTCACAGATAAAGGAAAGCCCGTCTTTCGCCAACGCTTTTTCAAATGGAAACCCTGTTTCCGTTTCCATCTTGTACGCCGCTTTTTTCACTGTTTGGAGAGGGACTTTTTTCTTCTGCTGGGTTACACGAATCTCTGTATCTCTTGCTATCTGTTCCAGAATCATTTTAAATCTCCTCTCTTACTGTTCTCTTGTAGCCTTCACAAATTCATCAAATTTTGCCTGGGCTTTACCACTCTCTATCAATTCCCGTGCCATATCAATGCCCTCCTGAAGAGTAATGCCGTCAATCCCGAGATACAGGCTCATACCTGCATTTAGAAGGACCACATCACGTTTTGGCCCTGTCTCGCGTCCTGAAAGGATGTCTCTGGTTATCTGCGCATTATCAGCAGGGGAACCGCCCACCAGCTCGGCAAGTTCACACCGTTCCATTCCAAACTGTTCCGGCGAGATGGTGTAGCAGGTGGTCTCTCCGAAACGTATTTCGCAGACAGTGGTTTCTCCGGTCAGGGTGATCTCATCCAGACCGTCTTCACCGCACACAGCCACACCTCTGGTCACACCCAGGTTGCCCAGCACCTTCGCCAAAGGCTCCACCAGGTTTTTGTCGTATACGCCCAGAAGCTGCATGGTAGCTGCTGCCGGATTGGACAGGGGGCCTAAAATATTAAACACAGTGCGGACACCCATCTCTTTTCTGACCGGGGCAGCGTACTTCATGGAAGAATGATAAACAGGGGCAAACATAAAGCACATGCCTGTCTTGTTTAGAATGGTTTCATTTTGCTTTGCGTCCAGAGCCACATTGGCTCCCAGGTTTTCCAACACGTCAGCAGCACCACTCTTGCTGGATACGCTGCGGTTTCCGTGTTTCGCCACCGGCACGCCGCCTGCCGCAACCACAAAGGCGGCTGTGGTGGAAATATTAAAGGTTCCTGCCTCGTCTCCGCCTGTTCCCACAATATCTATGACTTCTCTCTCCGGTTTTATCTTAATTCCTTTTTCCCGCATCACCTCAGCAAATGCTGTGATCTCATCTATGCTCTCGCCCTGCATACGCAGTGCTGCTAAAAATGCTCCCATCTGAGCCTGTGTGGCAATGCCGTCCATCATTTCATGCATGACTGCCTTTGCCACTTCATAGCTTAAATCCTTACCGTCCATCAGTGTGTGAATTGCTTCTTTGATCATGATCTTGTCTCCTCTTTTAGCTTTTATATTCAAAAAATTTTCCAATATGCTTTTTCCCTGTGGTGTAAGAATGGATTCCGGATGAAACTGCAGTCCATACACCGGATATTCCCTGTGGCCCACGGCCATGATTTCACCCTTTTCCACGTCTGTTGACAATATTTGCAGACATTCGGGAATGGTGCCATCCTCCGCAATGAGGGAGTGGTATCTGGCTGCGTCTATTTCCTCCTCCATCCCCGCAAAGATGGGGCTTTCTGTCTGAATGTGCACCCTGCTTTTTTTGCCGTGCATCAGATGCCTGGCGTGGCTGATTTTTGCGCCGTACACCTCACAGACTGCCTGATGCCCCAGGCAGACACCCAGAATGGGGACTTTCCCCTGCAGTTTTTGAATCACTGCCTCGCACACGCCTGCATCTTTGGGATATCCCGGACCTGGTGAGAGGATGATGTGGGAAGGATGTAATCCTTCAATCTCCTCCGGTGTCATCTCATCATTTCGGATAACACGGATATCCGGATTGATGGTACCTATCATCTGCACTAAGTTGTATGTAAAACTGTCGTAATTATCAATCAGTAATATCATAACTCATCCACCTCCCCTGCATTTTTAATGGCCTGCATAACCGCAGCCGCTTTGTTTGCTGATTCTTCATACTCCAAATCCGGTACGCTGTCCGCAACGATCCCGCCGCCTGCCTGCACATAGACCTTTCCATCTTTTTTCACTGCCATGCGGATGGCAATGCAGGTATCCAGGTTACCGGCAAAATCCAGGTAACCGATAGCGCCGCCGTAGACGCCCCGCTCTGTACTCTCCAGCTCCTCAATGATTTCGCAGGCTCTGATCTTCGGTGCGCCGGAAAGGGTTCCCGCCGGGAGCACCGCCTCAACGGCATCAAGTGCGTCCTTATCCTGCCCGATGGAGCCTTCCACCTGGGAGCAAATGTGCATGATCTTGGAATAACGGTGGATCATCATATATTTTGTCACTTCCACAGAACCAAACCTGCTGATACGGCCCAGGTCGTTTCTTCCCAGATCCACCAGCATATTATGTTCTGACAATTCCTTTTCATCCTGCAGAAGGTCATGTTCCAGAGCTTCATCTTCCTCCGCGTCTTTTCCTCTCGGTCTGGAACCGGCTACCGGAAACGTAGTCAGTCTGCCGTCCTGCAGGCGGACCAGTGTCTCCGGAGAGGTACTCATCAGTTCCTCCTCATCAAAATGGAGGTACACCATATACGGGGACGGGTTGGTTGTGCGCAGAACTCTGTAGGCATTTAAGAGGCTTCCTTTCATAGGGCTGGTAAACTGTCTGGAGATAACTGCCTGAAAAATATCCCCGTCTCTTATATATTCCTTTGTCTTCTCCACAATGCTGCAATATTCTTCTCTGCTCACGTTACAGGTGAAATGGATCTGTTCCGGCTCAGCATCGACAGCAGGTACCGGTGCACTTTTGATCAGTCCAGCTATCCTGGCTATCTCCGCTGTGGCCTCCCCGTAATTCTCCATCACTTTATCAGTCCGCATATTCACAATGATGCATATTTTTTGTTTCAAATGGTCATAGGCAATAACTTTATCAAAAAGCATCACGTCATAATCCGGGAATGTTCCCTTTTTAATATTGAGTACCGGTTCTGCGTAGCCGATCATGGAATATGCAAAATATCCGACAAACCCGCCTGTAAACGGGGGCATACCGGAAAGCCTCGGCGATTTATAGTCCTTCATGATTTCCCTCAGCACGTTTAAAGGCTTTGCTGTTTCCACGGTCTCTGTATTTCCCTGCTTTTCTATATATACTTTGCCGGCCCTGCAGGTCACCCGCATGACCGGATCATATCCCAGGAAGGAATATCTTCCCCAGGTTTCTCCGCCCTCTATACTCTCCAGAAGATAATATCTTTTGGATAACCCTGTAAGCTTGCGAAGCAGGGTGATCGGTGTTGTAACATCCGCATAGATTTCCCTGCATACAGGTACAATGGAATATTTCTCTGCAAGTTTCAGGATTGTGTTGCAGTCTGGTGTGATCGTCATATTTTTCCTCCTTTTCCAAAGAGCGGCTGCAATAGGAAACGCGCTTTGCGAACATTCTATTGCCATAAATAAAAAAGCTCTTGCCCCATCAGATTTCTCCAATGGGACAAGAGCTGTATCATTTCAACTCCTGCGGTACCACCCACATTGCCCATATACGCATTGTAATATGAGCCGCTCTTTCATGTACTATCATACACTGCTCCTTGATAACGGATAAGCTCCCCGTCAGCGTCTACTCCCTTCCCGGAAGGTTTCAAGCTGCCCTCACAAGTCCATTCAGCGAAAACTCTTACTGCCGTATTTCCACCAACAACGGCTCTCTGGGAATAAATATTTTCACTTACTCTTCTTGTTCATCGGTTTAAAGTGTTAATCAATTCAACTTTTTCTCAATTATAATGCTATGAATTTTATTTGTCAAGAGGGATTTAAAATTTTCTCTGAAGAGCAGAGACAACGGGCAGCATCTCATAGACAAATGACATACTGCCCGCTAAGACGTGTGAATTTATATTATGCCAAATGCTTGCTCCCGTCCGTCGCATGGCGGTCCAGGATTTCATGTACTCGTTCAACCTCACCTAAAATAGCGTCGTCCATATTCTTTAGTTCTTTGTATATGTAAGAAATACGGCGGTCTGCGCGTTTCTGAGCCGCTTTGATACTGGTGATATCTTCTTTTAAACCATTGACATCTTCTTTTAATCCACTGACATCTTCTTTTAATCCATTGACATCTTCTTTTAATCCACTGACATCTTCTTTTAATCCACTGACATCTTCCTTTAATCCAATGACATCTTCTTTTAAATCACTGACATCTTCTTTTATACTAATGACATCTTCTTTTAATCCACTGACATCTTCTTTTAATCCACTGACATCTTCCTTTAATCCAATGACATCTTCTTTTAAATCACTGACATCTTCTTTTATACTAATGACATCTTCTTTTAAACCACTGACATCTTCTTTTAATATAGCGATTTCCTCTTTCATGAAATCAGTATTATTTTTTATTAAGGTTAATTCTTGAAATATTAGTTCTAATAGTTGATTTTCTCTCATATTTTTTCTGACCTTTCTTGTATTCAAAGTATATCATATTACGCTGATAAAATCCATTTATATTACAAAAAATAGTGCATATTTTTACATGTTATATTTTGTTAATTCTGCTAAAAATATTGCTTTCGCAATTTACAGTATTGCTTTTCAACGAATCATTCCGTAAAAGTCATTACCCGGCTTTTCCTGTGTTGTATTGACTTTCTCTGAGCTTTATCAATTCCTGTTTCTCGGACTGGTGCTGTTTTACTGTACGCAGTAACTGGTTCTCTTTACGCCGTACTGTTCGTTCTGCACATTCCAGTTTTTCTTCCAGCTCACTGGTTCTATGTTTTATAATACGGCAATGCTCATCCAGCTCTTTCAGCTGTTTTTCCATAGCCTCTTTTTCCTTTATCTGCTGGTCCATCCTCTGCTGCCATCTGGCCGGGTCCTCCTCCCGGATCTTATCGAGACATTTTTTTACATACCCGGACAGCAGAACAATATAGAGAGAGTAGACATACTTTTCTATACCGGAATTTTTCTCGAATTCCCCCAATTCCAGAAGGATCTGCCTTGACCTTTCATCCAAGATTTCCCCGCTGAGCACATTCCGGTCTATCCCGCCCAAATGAAAAAGATTTTGAAGATAGCAGTCAAATTCTTCATAACCTTCTACCTGAAAACCAAGTGCTGCCTGAAAAGGGTTCCGCACAGTCTCCGTCAGTATCCGGCAGAAACTGCTGTCTGCATATCCCGCCCGCCCCCATACTTCGTATTCCAGAATCTCCTCTTTCTTACAATCCCAGATTGTATTTCTGTCAATCATGCATTCCAAGATCAGATAATAATTCACATTTTTCTTTATCTCCACACAGAATATCTCAGCCAGCAGATAAATAATGCATAACTGGCTCATTCCCATGGCCGGCTGTTCCGTATAGGGGCTGGCCCACTCCTGTATCCGCTCAAATTTCAGGGTTTCTTCCGTAAAGAGTTCGCGCCTGGCACTGCGCCAGCCTTTACGGATCAGCCCTATGAACTGCTGGTAGGCATTCTCCGGGTTATCACCGCATCCCTCCCGTATCTCCTCGAGCATACCAAAAAGCACCTGTGCAAAATAATGCGCCTCATAACCTAAACAGGACAAAAAATAATCACCGTGATAGCCATGGTCCAAAAATTTCTGCTGATAACCCAGAATTTGGTCCGGTGCCAGCTTCTTGAGTTCCTCCTGGCAAACAGGATTTTGTGAAGCTGCAAAGACAAGAAAATAGGTCACATCCAGACAGATTTCTTCCCCATCCTCCTCCATAAGTTTTCCCAGAACACGCGACAGTTCCTTTTCACAACCAACTGTACTTTTGCCGGCAGGACCGGCTTCTCCTGCCTGGAGGTATCCGTTCTCCTCCCGGATACAATCCGCCAGACCATGCTCCTGATGCATTGCTTTTTTGATTTCATTACGCACCTTCAGCCCTTCAAAAATCATTCCTTTTTTGTTCATATTTATAACCTCTCTGTTCCGGCAGGCGCTTCACAATCAGAAAAACAATAGGGAGATTCCTTTGATTCTAATTCATTGTAAATGGAAAAAATTTGGGAGTTCCATAGAATTTGGAAATGTTTCATTCAGTCTTATTTTAGAATTGTTTTCTGCGCGTTTTCGATCGTTCAGCGCTGACCTTTTAGTAAACTCAGATTAACACATCCCACGGCAAAATGCAATGGCATTAACAAAGAAAAACAATTTTGATGATTTTGCACAAAACGTAACGGATGCCGGGACTCTTAACAGAGGTTCCCGGCATCCAGAAAGATGATTTTTTATTGTTTTATTGTCACTTTCCGGAAATTTTTCTTGCCGCGTTTCAGGACGATTCCTTCACCGTCAAGCTTCTCTCCCGGAACCAGATATTTCACATCCGTGATCTTATCACCGTCAATGGCAACACCGCCCTGTTCGATGGCTCTTCTTCCCTCGGAACGGCTTCCTGCCAGGCCGCTTTTATGCAGAAGGGTGATCAGATCGATATTCCCATCCTGCAGATCAGACTGCTCAATGACCGCTGAAGGCATATCTGCTGCATTTCCGCTGGTAAATAAAGCCCTTGCTGCCTCCTGTGATTTCCTGGCCTCTTCCTCTCCATGTACCAGGCTGGTCAATTCATAAGCTAAAATTTCTTTTGCTGTGTTGAGCTGGCTGCCCTCCCATTTGTCCATTTCGTCAATCTGCTCTAATGGCAGGAACGTAAGCATACGCAGGCATTTCAGTACATCCGCATCGCTGACATTTCTCCAATACTGGTAGAAATCAAAGGGGGATGTCTTGTTTGGATCCAGCCAGACAGCACCTGACTGGGTCTTGCCCATCTTCTTGCCCTCTGAGTTCAAAAGCAGGGTGATAGTCATGGCATAGGCATCCTCGCCGAGCTTGCGGCGGATCAGCTCTGTTCCGCCCAGCATGTTACTCCACTGGTCATCCCCGCCAAACTGCATGTTGCAGCCATAATTTTTGTACAGCATGTAAAAATCATAGCTCTGCATGATCATGTAGTTAAATTCAAAGAAACTCAGGCCCTTTTCCATACGCTGTTTGTAACACTCTGCACGCAGCATATTATTTACAGAGAAATGTGCTCCCACCTCTCTTAACATTTCCACATAGTTAAGATTTAAAAGCCAGTCCGCATTATTTACCATAAGGGCTTTTCCCTCTGAGAAATCAATAAAACGGCTCATCTGCTTTTTAAAACAATCGCAGTTATGCTGAATGGTATCTACTGTCATCATCTGGCGCATATCACTTCTCCCGGAAGGGTCGCCGATCATACCTGTACCGCCGCCCAGCAAGGCGATGGGCTTATTGCCAGCCATCTGGAGACGTTTCATCAGACACAGGGCCATAAAATGTCCCACATGCAGGCTGTCCGCTGTAGGGTCAAAACCAATGTAAAATGTCGCCTTTCCGTTGTTTACCAGCTCACGGATCTCTTCTTCATCCGTCACCTGCGCGATCAGGCCTCTGGCCGTCAGTTCTTCATAGATCTTCATACTGTTTTCTCCTTTACTTATCTGTAAATTTTAACCGGGCGAAAGCTAAACTTCCACGCCGAAGCGCGTCTGGCAGCGGTTATTTTCCGCTTGTACAGCACAAAAAAGCCCCCGCCCTCTTTGCAAAGGACGGGAGCTGTATCTGCTTCCGTGTTACCACCTTTTTTCACAGACGATTCACACCGTCTGCCTCAGTAAGTACGGCCTTTTATAAGGCGATACTCATCAGCACGATAACGTGCGCCACTCCGTCACAGCCTACTTAGCCTTCATGCCGCTGTCCACCGCATATCCGCTGTTTGGTGTGATGCTCAGGGAGGTATTCATCGTCCGCTACTTTCTGCGCCTCTCATCAACCGGCAGCTTTCTGTAGAAGCCCGCGGGGATTACTTGTTCCCATCACAGCATTTCTGTATATGTCACCAAGTATACCCATAAGAACTTCTATTTGTCAAGCCCTTTTTATAAAAATCATCCGGCCTGGCCTGCAGTACGCCAGATATACTCTCCATTCTCCTTGATCCCGTAAAAATCTCCGAAATTCAAGTCAAAAATATCCTTTTCAATTCCCGAAATGGAAATTTCATTTTTTATGAGATACTGCCAGATACCTGCATGGGAAATGTCCCCCTGAAGAAGCACACCCACCACTTTTCCGCCGCGGATGATCACCCGTTTATAATTGGCGGCATCCTCCCTGGCGATCACCACGTCTGTTTCCTCCGGCACGATCACGCCTACGCAGAGTGATACCAGGCCAAAGAAATTTATGGTATTTTTTATTGCGTAACGGTCTGTATACTCCACTTCTCCGCCCATCATATTGAGAGCAGCCGTCTCCCCCTGCTTCTGGGCATTGGGCCATATACCGGAAAGTCCTGTCACATCCCCGGCTGCATACACATCTGCTGCGCCAGTCTGCAGGTGATCATTGACCTTCATTCCTCTGTCAACCACAATACCTTCACCTTCCAGACCTGCTGTGGCACTCCTCACACCTGCCGCTACGATCACCATCTGACAAGGCAGAGCTTCCCCATTATCAAGTATAACCTCTGTAATCCGGCCGGCCTCATTCATTTTTGTCTGCGCAGCCTTTCTTCCAAGATAGAAGGACGCTCCTGCCGCTTCAAAACGTTTCTGGTATTCCAAGGCTCCCGTTTTATCCAGCTGTATGGGCAGAATCTGCTCTGCCATCTCCACAATGGAAACCTTCTTTCCGGTCTCCATCAGGCCATAAGCCGCATCCAGCCCCACAAGGCCGGAACCGATGATGACAATCTGTTCTGCATTTTTCGCCATTTCATCAATGGCAACTGCATCCCGCAGATGACGCAGCCCGAATACATTGTCCGCTTCCCGCAGATTGCCTACAGGCGGAATAAAGCTTTCCGCCCCTGTGGCGATCAGCAGCTTTTCATAGGGGACTTCAGTACCGTCTTTCAGCTTGACCTTCTTCGCTGCAGTATCGAGACCCGTCACAGTTTTTCCTTTTATCCAGTCAATATGATTGTCCCTAAAAAATTCTTCCGGTACAAAACTAAGCTTTTCGGCTGTCCGCTCGTGGCTCAGATATTTGTGCAGCATACAGCGGGAATGTACCTGTTCATCTGTGGAAATCATGGTGATTTCCGTCTCTTTATCAGCTTTCCGGATGGTCTTGGCCGCTGTGATGCCGGCAGCACCCACACCTAAAATCACATATCCCATGCTACACCTCCTCTACCCAGATTGCCTCTTTTGGACAGGCTTTTACACAACTGGGTTCCTCGCCTTTGTCAATACAGAAATCACATTTAATAACCTTCAAATGAGTCTTATCATCCGGCTTTAAGACACCGTATGGACAGTTCATAACACACATAAAACAAGAACCGCATTTTTCCTCATTGTACAGCACATGGCCTGTCTTCTCATCCTTTGTGAGAGCCCCGCTCATGCAGGACATCACACATTCCGGCTGGTCGCAGTGACGGCAGAAAACAGGTGTATAGCCGCCCTGCGGATTTTTATAGATATAGTTTCTGGTTTCGTTGGAAATATCCGTCACGTCCAGGTCGTAAATTGTCCCCGGTGTTTCCCGGTGCGCCTGCATACAGGCCAGGGAGCAGCTTTTACAGCCATCACATTTGCTGGCATCCACCATAATTCTCTTCATAACCGCATCCCCCTGTATCAGATATTTAAGCCTGCACGTTTTTCCTCGATAATCTTATCCAGAATTTCAGCGCTCTCTTTTGCATCACCATTGATAATAACCTGTCCGCCGGTGAGGGATTTCATATCCTCCGTCAGAACTTTTGTCACCAGCTTACTTCCTGTCACAAACGGCGGAAGCCCCAGATGCAGAGGCAGTCCCAGAGCCAAACCGAAGCACCCGTCAGCTAAAGCCTGCTCCTCCAGCCATTGTGCCGCAGATAATACCAGCGGCAGCTGCGGTATATCCACACCGATTGTTTCCGCAAGCTCTGTCGCCACGATCTCCAGACGTCCGATCGCCAGACAGGGACCAAAATTCAGCACTGGCGGGATATTCAGTTTTTCACAGACAGCCCGCAGCTTGGGTCCTGCATATTTGGCAGCCTCCGGTGTCATCAGTCCGCAGTTCTCAATCCCTCCTGAAGAACATCCTGCGGTCAGCACCAGGATATCCTTGGCGATCAGTTCTTTTGTCATCTCCACCGTCAGCACATCATGTCCTCCTGCAGTCAGGTTAGAACATCCCACAACACCTGCAATACCTTTGATATCTCCTGATACGATCAGGTCCACAAGCGGCTGCCAGTTACCACCCAGAAATTCTTTTAAAGAACCTTCACTTACACCTGTAAGTGTATTATCATTACCATGTTCCGGCAGAAGGTTCATAGGTACATTTCCTCTTCTCTCCTTGTAAGCCGCAACAATTTCATCTATGATCTCTTCGCTCTGTTTTTCTCTGTCTTCAAATACATAGGGTTTCAGCTCTGCATTTGCCTTCTTTGCCACATCATCCAGACAAATCTGTTTAATCTTCAGTTCCTCGCAGATAGGCTCAATGCCGGGAAGCGTACAGTTAAACTCAGAAAGCACCGCATCAATACCACCGGTAGCCAGAACCGCCTCACTGCTGTAGTTGTTTCCCGCATGACCGTCAAACACTTCTGTATAATGTGCCCCGCGAAGCTGCAGATCCTGTCCCACACAGGTACATCCAACCAATTTAAATCCTTTTGCCCCTGCTGCTTTTGCTTTCTCCACAGCCTCCTTGGACGTGAGTCTTTCCTGCAGATCCACAAAAATGGTATGCTGATGTCCTGTGATCATAATATTTATGTAATCGGGATCGATAACCCTGAGTCCCACCGGCGCCAGACGAAGCTCAGGCTCACCCAGCAGCACATCATTCAGAAGGTTAGTCAGTGTCAGTCCGTAAATACCTGTGGAAATTCCCAGCTTCAAACAGTCCGTCAGCATATCCACCGGATCAGAATTCAGGTTTGTAGAACATTTCACAACACCATGGAAAACTTCACCCTTAGCACCGCCCGGCAAAATATCCAGCTCCTGCCACTTTTTAAACCTGGGAGCATAAGCCATCTTCTCAACCAGCTCCATCTTCTCATATTCCGGTTTATACAGATCATCCAGCACTTTCTGAGCAACCATCCCGGCAGTCTCCCATTTATCCTTTCCTTCCACACCGAAGATCTCAGCCAGTCTCTTCAGAGATTTCTCCCCTTTGATCTCACCTTTTGCCATAGCTGTCTTCTTCACATTCAGCGCCGTATTCTCCACAATATGAATATAACATCCGGAACCGCTGGCCACAGCCCTCAAGAAGTTACGAGCCACGATCACATCCGCCGTAGCCCCGCAAATCCCTCTGGGTGCCTTAGGTGTGATCCTACACGGCCCATTGGCACAAAGCCTGCAACAGACTCCCTGCAGTCCAAACCCACACTTTGTACTCTGCCCTTCCACCCTATGATGCGAAGTCTCCATCGGCAATTCCCGAATATACCCCTCCAGCTTCTTATCCGCACTCGCACACGTGTTACAACCAAAACACTGATTCATCTCAAACATCCTCCTAAAAATAAATTAATTTCCTAATCATTTACCAAATTATTTCTTTGACTGTTAATATTATAACAATCTGGATTAAATTAGTCAAGTATAACATTAAAAAATTTTCCATTTTTTTCACCCCAATATCACACCCACAATCCCCCTCACCACATCATCACCATAATCCTTCCCAAATCTCTGCCTCCACTTATCCTTCCGCCTCCACTCATCCTTCCGCCTTCACTTATCCTTCCGCCTTCACTTATCCTTCCGCCTTCACTGCCAGTTAAAACAGAACGGCGCCGGGCAGGGGCATCCCTCTGGAAATATATCCCGCAGGAGGCCTAGTCTTACTTAGTAAAAAACAGCGCCCCGGGCAAGGAGAAATTTCGGTTACCATCCGAAATTTCAGGGCAGTTGAGCTGTTCAGCCATAAAGGCTGGACAGCGGTTCTGCCCGGTGCCTTGTCCGGGGCGCTGTTTTTTACTTAGTAAGACTTGCCGACGAAGGTATATTTCCAGAGGGATGCCCCTGCCCGGCGCCGTTCTGTTTTAACGTCCGTGAGCCACCCCCTCACCAACACTCCGTATCCTCAATTCCCAATTTCTCAGCCCTAAACACCGGCTCCACCCCCTTCTTCTTCTGCTCCTCATAATCCCGAAGCACCTTAACCGCCGTCCCTCCAAGCACCAGGATCACAACAATATTAAGCACAGCCATCCCCCCCATAGTGATATCCGCCACATTCCAGATCACAGAGAAATCGGCCTGCGCCCCCAAGAACACTGCCAAGAGACAGCTCACCCGGAACACAAACAAAAGCCTCTTATCATCTTTAATAAACTTAATATTAGATTCCGCATAATAATAATTCCCCACCAGACTGGAAAACGCAAAGGTAAAAATAGAAAACGTGATAAAATGGATTCCCCAGGTACCCACATTTGCAGAGATCGCCTGCTGCACATACGGAATCCCATCCAGAACCCCGGACTTTCCTTCCACACCGGAAAGCAGCAGCATCATGGCAGTCGCTGAACAGATCAGCAGCGTATCAATAAACACCGAGAGCACCTGCACCAGCCCCTGCTTTGCGGGATGGCTGACCGCCGCACTGGCAGAAGCATTGGGCGCGCTTCCCATACCGGCCTCATTGGAAAAAAGCCCCCTCTTTATTCCAATCACCACAGCACTCCCCGCAAATCCTCCGAAAATAGCCTGTCCGTCAAACGCCTCCCTAAAGATCAGGGCGAACACCTCCGGGATCCTGTTTGCGTTCATCACCATAGTGGCAAGCCCCATAAGCAGGTATCCCCCTGCCATCACCGGTACGATCACGGAGGTGATAAACCCAATCCTGTGTACCCCGCCGAAAATAACGAAAGCTGTGGCGATCGCAAGCACAGCGCCTATGACAGCAGGATAAATACTGTCCGCATACCCGGGAATATAATACTCCAGAGAGGATGACATATTAAATGACTGAAGTCCGTTAAACCCATAGGCAAAACAGACAATCAGCAGTACCGAAAAAATGATCCCCAGATATCTCTTCCCAAGGGCTTTCTCCATATAATAAGAAGGCCCGCCTCTGAAATCCTTCCCGTCTTTCACCTTATATACCTGCGCCAGAGTACTCTCAATAAAGGCGGATGCACTGCCAATCACGGCCATGACCCACATCCAGAACACAGCTCCGGGACCACCGGCAGCAATGGCAGTGGCAATTCCGGCAATATTACCGGTCCCCACTCTGGATGCTGTTGATATCATCAATGCCTGAAAAGAGGACACCTGCTTTTTACCGTCCTTCACATCTGCCTTCTCAAGCAGCACGCGGAAAGCCTCCCCAAGCAGACGCCCCTGTACAAAGCGGGTTCTCACGGTAAAATATACGCCGGCCCCCACAAGCAGTATCAATAACGGGTAGGTGTACATAAAATCATTAACACTAGTCAAAATATTATTAAGCATATTGTTTCGTCCTTTCCAGTTCTTTGCCCGTCCGTCTTTACGGTTTCCTATCGTAACCTTTCAGAACCCTGAACTTTCACAAGCATCCGGTCAATAATCATCTCATTAAGATTGGCCGGATGCCTGTCATACAGCCAGTGCAGTGACTGCACAGACCTGTCTGAATTGTTACTTAGTATCTTCTTTTTTTGGTTATTTATGAAAATTTTTCTCCTGTCTGAAGGCAATCCGCCAACTGCCGGATCTCCTCCCTAAGCTCACGCTCCCTTTTCTCTGTCTGCAGGATCTCTCCTGCCTTTTGATATGCCCTGCAGCCGTTATCCATGATAAATTTCATCACGGTATCATCCCCGGAAATCTCCTCCGTAAATACAGCCATCTCCTGTCCGCCCGCAAACGCCTCCCCGGCAAATGCGAACGCCCGTTCCAGAAGGCGATGCATATCCTCTCTGGACTTATCCAGTTTTTCTTTTTCCCTTCCAAACGTTTCTTTCAGGAACGAGGATGCCGTACATTCCTCCCGGTTTTTCACCTTTTTCCACTCATAAAGGAATCTTCTCACCCAATCTGTCACATACCCGGCAAGAAAAGCTTCGTCCTCCCGATATAGTCCGGCCTCCTTTTTCACTTCCAAAGCATGCTGGCGTTTTTCAATCTCACGGCACAGCATTTCATCCGCTTCCTCCGGCCTCAAAATATCCAGACTGTTTTTCAGCCTGCGTACTTCCTCAAAAAGACTCCTTATCTCTCTTTCTTTAGCGGAATACTGTGCCAGCGCCGCATGTACTGCTCCCAGCAGAAGACTGACCACTGCTAGGCGCTCATCATAACCCGCTCTTTTCAGCCGTTCCTCTTTTGCTTTTACTGCCGCCTCCTCCATGGTTCCGTCCAGAAGCTCAAGAAATGCGTAATCTTCCTGATACTTTCTGCAAAGACTGTAAAATCCGGCAAAATCTTTTGCCACCTCCGGCTGCTGGATATACTGGAATACAAATTCGTCTGTGACAGAAAGTCCAAGCTCCTCATATACATACATCATCCGCGATAGATCCTCCCAGCCTCTGGCTGTGACAAAATAATGTCCCTCCGCATTGGCCTCCGTACGATAAAAATTCTCCCTCCGCACATCCAGATATGCAGGAATGGAAGGATGTATCTCGTGCTCCCTGGCATAGGATTTCCAAACAGCGTAATCTTCTGTCACTTCAATCCGCTTGATCCTGTCCAGGGTGACCATGTCAAATTCCCTCACGGATTTGTTATACTCCGGCGGATTTCCGGCAGCCACGATCACCCAGCCTTCCGGTATCTTATGACTTCCGAATGTCTTACACTGAAGGAACTGCAGCATGGTGGGCGCAAGCGTCTCTGAGACACAGTTGATCTCATCAATAAAAAGGATCCCCTCCCTGCACCCGGTTTGCTCCATGCACCGGTAAACCGATGCCACGATCTCACTCATGGTATATTCTGTCACAGTATATTCTTTTCCGTCAAACAGCCGCTTTTCAATGACCGGCAGTCCGATGGCGCTCTGCCTTGTATGGTGGGTAATGGTATAGGCCACAAGACCGATCTGCAGACTTCCTGCAATCTGTTCCATGATAGCCGTCTTACCGATTCCCGGCGGACCGATCAAAAGCACCGGTCTTTGATGGACCGCCGGTATGGCATAACTTCCGTCAGCCTTCTTTTTTGTGTATGCCCGCACTGTATTTTCAATTTCCTGTTTTGCCTGACCAATATTCATACTTATGACCCTGCCTTTCTTTCATCCAGATACAGCCGGATGGCCCACGAAGGAATTTTCACGTTTTCGGGAGGCTCCTTTATAAAGATAAATGCTGTCTCATAGTCCGGCTTCTTTTGGGGATAGATACCGTCCCCATCTGTATAATACAGAAGCCCTTTTAAATTCCTGATTTTTTTCTTCTCGATCAGCTTGTCCACATAAGTAAAAACAGGACGGAAGTCCGTGCCGCCCCTTCCCTGGATACGGATCTGTTTCATGTATGCCCGCCAGTCTTCCTCACAGCTGAGGGTCACATCCTCCTGGATATAGCAGTCACACTGTATGATATGGACATTCATCTTTTTGAAAAAATTCTCCCTCTCACTCAACATGGAGTACGTTTCCTCCAAGAAACGCTGCACCGTCTGCCGGGAACAGGAGCTGGAGGTATCAATGGCTATGACGATCTCCTCCAGTTTGAACGCCTCCGTATACTCCAGAGGCTCCACCAGTGGCATGTTACCATACATGGACAGCCCAAGGCAATAGGAAATATAATCAAAACTTTCCATATCGAGCTGCACCTCTTCTCTCTGCACAGCAAAACGCCGCAGAAATTTCCGGTAATCATACCTTCTCTTTTGCTGCAGCTCATACCATTCCTGTATATTCCCTTTTTCACTTCCCGCTCTTTTGCCGGCACTGCCTGCATCCCGGCTTGTATAGGCTGCAGCCTTTTCCCATATTTCCCGTATGCCTGCAAGTTCCCCTCCGGAAATGTCTCTCCAGAGGCTGTGGCCATCCATAAAAAACAGACGGCTCCAGGCATCAGTACAGCCCTTCTCAAATTTTCCATCCAGCAGCATTCCGTAAATCTCTGCTGCAGTCCTGGATTCTTTTTCATTCCAGAACATACGGTAAACCTCCTCTTTTTCCCTCCCCGGCTCTCCGAGAAGAAACGGAACGCCAAGGCAGTCCACCGTATACTCTGCCACCATGTCACAGGCCAGATTCCACAATGTTTCCTCTCTCTTTTCCCGGTCAGCCGGGTGCAGATAGAGACAGTGGAACAGGCTGTGCAGATACATCCTGTTTATGTATTTCCTGCCCTTTTCCTGAAAATCAGACAGAACAGCCGCCGGGGAATAATGGATCACCCTGCCGTCTGTACAGGGACAGATGCATTTCTCATCCGCACCGGTTTTCAGATAACTGCATGCCAACACAAAAAAAGGACAGGCGCAGGAAATTTCCTGAATGGCCAATGCCCAGATTTCCTGCGCAATTTCCTCTGCCTGTCTCATAATTCCATATCCTTTCCGCCAAATCCGAACTGCTCCTCTTTCTTTGACAGAAGCCATAAAACACATTCCGTATTTCCATACTTCTGAGCCAATGCCAAAAGTTCATCCATCTGCACAGGCGTCACCTCCGCCAGGCCGAACAGAACCTTTACTTTCTCTGTTTCTCTGGTCAAAATCAGCTTTTCCATGGCAGGACGGAAGCGTTTTTTTAGATATTCCCTGTACCGGGCATATAAAACAGTGTCCTGGGGGCACAGTTCAAAAAAACGCTCCAGCGCAATCGCAAGGCGGATACTTTCCTGTCCGCTTGACAGAAATTTATCATCCGGCTCCCTGCTACTGTTCTTCATAATACTTTATCAGGGCCTGAGTACCCAGATCGCCCATTCCCTCTTCATCCAGTTTCTTATACATATCAAGCACTTCCATAAGGATGGGGAGTGTCAGCTTTCTGGCATCTGATTCCTCCAGCGCAATCTTCATATCTTTGATATAGTGTTTAATGAAAAATCCGGGGTCGTAATCCCCTTTTAACATGCGGGGCGCCATGTTATCCATCTGCCAGCTTCCCGCTGCACCCTGGCTGATGCTGTCCAGCATGGTCTCCACGTCAAGACCTGCCGCGCGGGCATAGGTGATGGCCTCACACACGCCGGCGATCACTCCGCCCAGCGCGATCTGGTTGGCTGCCTTTGTATGCTGTCCGTTGCCGGCTTTTCCCTCGTAGATGATGGTCTTGCCCATGGATTTAAACAGCTCCAGACAGGCTTCAAAAGCCTCCTCATCTCCGCCGGCCATAATGGACAATGTACCGTGTCTTGCGCCCACATCTCCGCCGGATACCGGGGCATCCACTGCGTATATTCCGGCTTCCCTGGCTCTCTCGTAGATCTCCACAGAAAGCTTTGGACTGGTGGTGGTCATGTCAATGACATAGGTACCCGGCCTGGCATTTGCTATGATCCCGGCCCCGCCAAAATAGATCTCCCACACATCTTCAGGATAACCCACCATGGTGATGACAGCTTCCCTGTCTTTGACACAGTCTGCAATGGTGTCACACCATAAAGCACCCTCCTCAATAATATCCGCCACCTTCTCTTTTGTTCTGGTATAGACAGACAGTTCATACCCTGCTTTCATCAGATTGCGGACCATGGACTTTCCCATGACTCCCACACCGATAAAACCTATTTTTTTCATTTCTTTACACCTCTTCTCGGTTTTCACTTTTAACAGTTTACCATAATTCCGAAGATTTTACACCTGTTTTTTACAGACTGTACGGCAGCGCCTTTTTCTGCATGTATTCTATCACATCCCGCACCTGGGACAGTTTCCACACATCCCGCACGGGAATCTCCACCTGAAATCTGTCCTCAAAGGCACATACAAGATTTGCCACATCCAAAGAATTCAGTGCCAGATCCCTGATAAAATCTGTATCGGGGGTCAGTTCGCTGATTCCGGTCACCTGATAAACCAGTTCTTCAATCACAGACAGGAAATCTTCCCCGCGCATTAAAAACGCCCCCTTCTTATTTTTTGGATAGATGTCTTTTTAAATTCCGCTTCCGTCATGCGGATAAGCTGAATCCTTTTATGGAACGGCAGCTTTTTATTCAGCTCATAAATCTCCTCCTGAATCCGCTCCAGCACTTCATAAGAAGTCATCCCTTTTGTCTTTTGCGGATCCGCGTAAATGACAGCGGAGAGTTTCACATCATCCGCCGTCTGCCCGTTGCTGGCACCATATACCATCACTTCTCTGACAAGGGGAATCTGTGCGATCAGTTCCTCCAGTTCCTCCGGCACCACTTTCTTCCCGCTGCTGAATACCACCAGATTTTTCTTTCTCCCTGTGAGATAGAGAAACCCTTTCCTGTCCCTGTATCCCAAATCTCCGGTGCAGAACCAGCCCTCCGAAAAGGCTTTTTCTGTCTCCTCCTGGGCTTTATAATATCCCTTAAAAACAGAGGGGCCCTTTACCAGGATCTCCCCGTCCTGAATCTTAACACGTGTTCCCGGCAGCAGGATCCCCACGGAATTTTCCCGGTACCTGCGGTTTCGGTTCACGCAGATCAGTGGTCCGCACTCCGTGACACCGTAACCCTGGAGCACATTGATCCCATAACACCTAAACTCCCGGGCCAGCCGCTCATTTAGCTGGGCGCCCCCGCAGATAATAAGAAAAAGAGAGTCTCCGAGAACCCGGGTCAAAGCACGGTGTGTGAAAGGACTGCAGGACAAATGGTGCCGTTTCCGGCTCTCGTATCTCTTCAGCGCCTTTTTTGCTTCCTCCCGCATACCGTCCCGGGTCTGCTCCAGCCGGATGCTCCGGATCAGGGATTCCATCATCATAGGTACCAAAAGTATCATCTCAGGAGAAAACAGGCGCAGATCCCGCATCCAGTTTTTCACTCTTCCATTCAGCCCCAGATGCTGTCCCTGTGTCAGCACATTCAGGGCGCCGCACACCAGGGAATAGGCATGGTAGAGGGGCAGGCAGGTATATGCCTTTGTTCCTGTCTCCACCAGCGCCTGGGCATGACAGGCATTATACATGATATTGCCATGGCTCAACATAACTGGTTTTGGGGCGCTTATAGTCCCGGATGTGTAAATAATGGCAGCCGTCTGCTCTTTTTGCACTTGATCCATCACCAGATCCAGCTCTTTTTCCCTATCCTTAAGCGCTCTGTATCCATCCGAAAGCAGAGCCGGAAGGCTGCGCGCATCGTGGTTATCCCACAGATAGAGTACCGGGCAGCACCGGGTATTTTGGAACAGAAATTCATATTCCCTGGAAACAGCCGCCATGCAGGAGTCTCCAAAACGGATACACTGCCAAATCTTCTCATCCTGCTGCTCCACATCCACAGGTATGGCTGCCGCCCCGATGGCACTGCAGGCCAAAAACATCAAAAGCCACTCATAACTGTTTTCGCCCACAATAGCCAGATGTTTTCCTGCCATCCCCATATCCAGAAGGACAAGGGCAAGCGCCTTGGCATCCCTTACAAGCATCCGGTATGTATGGCAGTGCTCCTTTCCCTCCCCGTCATAGACGGAAACTGCCGGCCTGTCTCCAAACCGTGCCTCAGCCTCCTGCAGAAATTCCCCAACTGTGTCATATGTATATATGTTATTCAAAGGATAATCCAGTCTCATGTCTCCTCCAGTTCTCCCAGCTCCCCACGCTCTATCAGTCCCAGAAAAACATCTACCAGTCTTTCGTCAAACTGCGTGCCTCTCCCGGCCGCAAGCTCTTCCATTGCTTTTGAAAGAGAGAGACGTTTTCTGTAATGGCGGTCAGACATCATGGCATCAAACGCATCGGCAATGGAAATCATTCTTGCCTCCAGAGGGATCTGTTCCCCCAAGAGCCCGTCAGGATATCCCCCGCCATCCACCCGTTCATGATGTGCCCGCACAATCCCCCCAAGATTGTGGAACATATCAATACAGGAGAGGATCTTCTCCCCGATTTCAGGATGTCTCCGGATCACCGCAAATTCTTCCTCCGTCAGCTTGTCATCTTTGCAAAGAATGGCATCAGATACCCCCACCTTTCCAATATCATGCAGCAGTCCGGCACACCTGACACATTCTTTCTGTGATTCTTCCATTCCGGTCCTTTCTGCTATCTTTTCCGCATACATGGAAACCCGGTCCGAGTGTCCCCGTGTATAGTCGTCCTTGGCATCCACCAGCAGACGGAGGGCCTCCACAGTCTGCATATAACTTTCCTTCAGCCTGTCATATGTAAGACTCAGCTTTCTGTTGTTAATATGCAGCAGCATGTGGAGAATCGTATTGTGGAGCGCTGTGGTGACCTGTTCCCCATAGACCGCCAGCAGCCGCTGCTGCACATCGGGATAAGAGGAATCCCTGCCAATCCCCAGAATTCCGAGAAAAATATCCCGGTTCGCCTTGAGCGGCACCAGAAAAAGGCCGTCAAACTCCAGGATCTCGCCGTCACTGCCTGCCTTTTCCACCGTATTTTTCAAAAGAGGATAATCCTCACAGAGAAACTGCTCCAGCTCCTTATGGTACTTTCCGTTTCCCTGAAAGATATCATCCGGCAGTTTTTCCACGGGCATGGATGAGATCAGCGCTTTTGGCTTGATCCAGGCAAATCCGTGCTCATTGTCCCCCAGATTCAGCGCCTGTTCCAGGATCCTGCCAAGCACCACATCCAGGGACAAGAGCTGGTGTATACTGGGAATGGAACCTAAGATAGAACCCAGCCCATCCTGGTAACGGTAAACCGTGCGCATCTGTCTGATAGATTTAACACAGCTTTCCACCAATAGTTCCAACTGGTCAAAACGGTCGCTTTTCTCAAAATACCCCTGAATATCCAGTTCCCTGATCGTGTTCAGGGGCGGCGCCACTTCTCTGTGTCCGGTGAGCATGATCACAAAGATCCTGGTATCAAACGCTCTTAAACGGGCCACCACCTCATCTCCACAGATGGGGTACATAATAAAATCCAGTAAAAGAATATCATAAGATTTGTTTTTCATCTTCTCCAATGCGGCCAGCGGATCATTTTCCGTTTCCACAGTATAGCCGGAAGATTCAAAATAGGAATACAGCGCGTCCGTAATATTCTTGTCGTCATCCAGAACCAGCATGGTGAAGCCGTTTTTCTGCTGTCCTGCCTTGTTTTTTCGCATACCTTCACCTCAAATAATCTTTTTCTTTTAACTTTGCAGGGGGAGTTCCACGTAGAAGGCGGCTCCGCCCTCCGGCCGATTCTCAGCCCACATCCTGCCGCTGAACTTACCCCGGATCAGGCCTGCGGAACTATATAGTCCCAGGCCGGTTCCCATTGCCCCTTTTGTGGTTACCATGGAGTGAAACAGCCGGTCCATAACCTCCGGCGCGATCCCCGGTCCGCTGTCCTTCACTGCGATCAGAATATTTCCGTTCTGTTTTTTGGCACAGAGGGTGATCTCCCCGCCCTCTCCCTTCACGGCATCCATGGCATTCTCCACCAGGTTATTGACCACCTGGACC
The DNA here is from genome assembly GCA_002270465.1 of Blautia hominis. Taxonomy (GTDB): domain Bacteria; phylum Bacillota; class Clostridia; order Lachnospirales; family Lachnospiraceae; genus Blautia; species Blautia hominis. The sequence goes on along the minus strand of NQOF01000002.1, from coordinate 548,319 downwards.
AGATTGTTGATATCCCCCTTCAACACTGCATCCCCGGGCAGTTTGTTCTCCATAGACAGCACACACCGGTTCTTCGCCAGACTGTGTTTCATCAGCAGAAACACTCTTCGGAACACCTCATCCACTGAAAACTCCACAATGTTGTTGGTATTCATATTCGTAGCCAGTCCTTTCACTGTGGTGATAATATCAGACATATAGGCACAGCTCTCCCTGATCTTCCCCAGCCACTCTCTCATATCTTCTGCAATTTCTCTATGGTCTTCTACGGTCACTTCCTCATCTCCCAGACTGGCCGTATACTCATCCACCAGCCGCTCTAAAGATTCCGCACTGCCTGAGACAGACATGATGGGGGTCTTCAGATTGTGGGAGATCCCTCCGATCATCTGTCCCAGAGACGCCAGACGCTCCCGCTCCATCTCCTGGCTCAGTTTCTGCTGCTGCTGCTTTATCTCCTCCTTCACCCGCGTCACATCCTTGAAAAGAGCCACAACTCCCATCATTCTCCGCTTCCCGAACACAGGTGTCAGCTCCACGGAGTAATAGATCTTCCTTTCCTCTTTGATCACAGCCTGTTCATATGTGATCACACTCACGGTCTGCCTGCAGATATCAAAAAAGCTTAAAAGATTGTAGATCACATCTCTTTTCTGCTCATCCAGAATTTCCACCTGGCTGTCCAGATACGCATTGTTTTTCATTCCGTAACTCTCACCAAAGGCCTCCCGAAAGGCGTCATTCATATTGATGATCTGACTTTCCGAAGATATGATCACATAACCGTCTGAAATATTGTCAATGATATTCTGAAGGGCGATCGGTTTAATATTAAGAAAATTAAGGTAGTAAATAGCGATCCCATGGCAGATAATGGTAAACATAAATGCAATAGGCGTAGCCGCAATAGACAGATCCACAATTTTCAAGGTTGCCAGAAGGTTGACTCCCACCGGCACGATCAACCCCCAGGCAAATAAAACAGACTGCCACACAGCACCTTTATTTCTCATTCTAATGCCATTCCTGAGAGCCAGCACAATAGACAGGATACAGTAAATATAATATTGGCTGCCTGACAGAATAAATAGAGGCCCGAATTTTACCTCCGAAGCGTAAATTGAAAACTGCCGGTAGAACAGATGATGCCATGGATTGGTAAACACAATGACAGATGTGGCCACCGGCAGAATATAAAGAAAATAAAACAGCCTCGGGAGGCTCTCATAATTATAGATAAACGCCACCGTCAGAAGCAGTACCGTAACCACCATCAGCGCGCAGGCTGAACAAGTGACGGCATCCAGTACAGTAAGCGCCCCGATACTGCCGTCAGCACCTCCCAGGATCCCGGCTATCGCCAGAAGCCAGATAAGCAGAAAAGCTGACGCCGCTACATAGAGGCGCTGCAGAAGCGGCAGCCGACCCTTTCTCAGACAACTGTAAAGAAAGAAAATCAGGATCGTGACTGCCACGTCCACCATATGTGTCATGATACGTTCCATAAAATCTCCCTGCTTTCCTCTCAGCTTTTAAAACAACGTACTGCCTGGTATAAATCTGTTCTCTCCCAATCAAACTGCATACGCTTTAATTCACATACAGTCCTTCTTGCATCCACATATATGGTGGTTCTCTGCAGCCTGCCGGAAAAATAAGCCTCTGCTGCCGCCTGGATATATGGAGAGTCGCCCATAGCCGCCTGCGTTCTCAGACGGTCTTCAAAAACTTGTTCGGAGGCGCATTCCACCCCTCCGCATTCCTCAAAAAGAGCAGCCAATGACACCTGGTCCGGGTTTGCCATATGCCAGGAGCCTCCCGGCTGTCCCATGAGCCTTAGGATTGCCTGGGCACACTGGTCAACCGGTGTGATCTCCAGAAGTATCTGATGAAACGTTTCCGGCATCAGCTTCAGTTCCAGGACGCCTTTCACAAGGCGGTAAAATGCGTTCGTCTCCGGATTGATCTGGAACACACCGTCGCTTTTTCTGCCAACGAGACGTCCCACTCGGAAAATACCGGCTCTCAGTCCCCTGTCCATGGCCCGGCAGACACAAGCCTCCGCCAGGATCTTACTCCTAACATACGGATTTTCTTCCCAATTCTGCCCCATATCCAAATCCCGCTCAGAAAATACTGCAGCGAGTTCCGGCGCTTTCTTTAAAAATTCTCCCGCCACACTGACGGTTGAGATATGGATAAACAGCGCATCCGCCTTCTCTGCCAGGGAAAGCATATGCTCCGTCCCTTCCAGGTTCGTCAAAAGCAGTTCCTCCATGGGCGCATAATGACGGACATCCGCTGCCGCGTGGATCACCGTGTCTATGGTATCCTTCAGATCCTCATAGACTGCTCCTTTAAGGCCCAGATCCGGAAGGGTGATATCTCCCTCCAGTATTCTGGTCTGTCTTCTTATTCTGTCCGCGCAGTTCTTTCCAAAATAGAAAGCAAGTACCTGATCCAGCCTGGTATCTCCGCCCTTTCTTAACAGACAATATATGGTTTTCTGCCCGTCCGCTGCCAGTTCCCGCAGAAGATGCGCACCAAGATAGCCGGTGGCCCCTGTCAGCAGCAGATTGCAGCCTGTCTCCGCCTTTATTGAAAGACTGCAGACATATCTCGGGAGACGATCTTCTGCTTCCCGCTGACATGCTCCCTCATTGCCGGCAGATATATAAGTTTCTTTTTTTCCGATCATCTGTATCTGTTCCCAAAGCGCAGGGTGCCGGTAAAAATCATTAAGTGAAAAATCCCAGTGCTGGCTGTAATAGTGACTCAGCACTACAATGGCAGTCAGTGAGGTTCCGCCCTGCACAAAAAAACTCTTCTCCATATCCGGCTCTTTACCCAGGACTTCACGCCAGATATCCTTAGGCGTAAGGTCTGCCCCGGACGGCTCTTGCCTTGATGGCCTTTCCTGCTCCTCCTTACCCGTTACAGGCGTCACGGCCGTCTGAAGCGCTTGCCGCTCCAACACTTTCCTGTCCACTTTTCCGCTGGATGTGCGGGGCATCTGCGCTATGGTCTTTACTTGAGCCGGCACCATATACTCAGGAAGTTTCTGCGCCAGGTATTTTCTCACATTCTCTTCCGAAAAATCCCCTTTGGGCACTGCAAAAGCACAGAGGGAGAGTACCGTATCCTCCCGTTTAACAGGTACTACCACCGCCTCTTTTGCAAGACCCGACTGCAGGATCTGGGCCTCTATCTCCTCCGGTTCCATTCTGTGCCCATTAAGTTTTAACTGGGCATCCACTCTCCCAAGGCACTGCCAGGTTCCGTCGGCCCGAAGCCGTCCCAAATCTCCTGTTTTGTACATCCGCTCTCCCGGAAAGAAAGGGTCCGGTAAAAATGCCTGTTCTGTAAGATCATCTCTGTTGATGTACCCCTTCGCAAGACATTCGCCCGCTATGTAGATCTCACCTATCCCTGTTGGCATTACCTGCCGCATCTCCTTATCCAGCAGATAATAACGGCAGTTGCCGATGGGTTTTCCTATATGGATGGCATTATCGTCTGTAATGTCTCCCTGGCAATTATAAACGGATGTCTCTGTAGGGCCGTATATATTAAAAATCCTGGCATTTGTCAGCGCCCTGATTCTCTCTTTTTGCGCCAAAGTCCACGGTTCCCCCATGAGGATCAGCACTTCCACCTGTCCGAGAACCTCTGCAAAGGAAGCATCCTGCAGACACATCTGTATCCTGGAAGGTGTGAGCTGAAGCACTGACGCGCCGTCCCGCCTTATTCTCTCCGCCATTTTCCAGGGGAGCAGCATTTCCTCCTCGTCTGCAACACTGACACGCCTGCCCCGCGCAAGAGCCAGAAGAGTTTCAATTGTGAATACATCAAAAACACAGTTGGAAGCACAGAGCACACAGCTGTTCTCCTTTCCCAGGATCACATCTGCATGCGCAGCCAGGTTGGAGACTGCCTTGTGCACCATCATTACCCCTTTGGGCTGCCCGGTCGTCCCGGAAGTATAGATAACATTCAGTACATCCCCATTGCCTCGTCCCTTTACAGGAAGTTTTTCCTTATTCCCGTCAAAGACAGGGGACAATGCCGGACAGGGTATCTCCTCCGGCAGCCGGATCCCTTCACTGCACAGAAGCAGCTTTACCCCGGCATTCTCCAGCATATAGCAAATGCGTTGTGAAGGGAGTTCCGGGTCCAAAGGAAGATAAACCGCACCGGCTTTTAAGATCCCCAGCATAACTGCCGGCATATCCCCATCCCGCCGCAAAAGAAACGCCACCCGGTCTTTCGGCCGGATATCTCTGCTTATGAGAAAAGCCGCCAGTCCATCTGATCTCTCTTTTAATTCTCCGAATGTATAGGTCTTTCCCTCCCCCCAGCACACAGCCGTGCGGGATGGATAAAGGCGTGCCTGCCTGTCAATCATCTGGTCAATAAAGGTACCGTCATAAGGCATTCTCACATAATTCGGCTCCTCTAAAAGGCGGATCCTGTCCCCCGGCTCCAGCAGACTTAAATTTCCGATCTCCCGGTGGGGCAGTTCAAGAATCTGCCTTAAAATTTCCAAATAGCAGCGGCTGTAAAATTCAATGGTCTCACGGTCAAAAAGGGCCTTTGCATATTCAAAACAAAAACGGCTTTCCTCTTCACTTTGTACCACTTCAAGATGGAGGTCCATCTTCACGGATACCTCTTCCATCTGCACCATAGACAGCTTTGCATTTCCCAAAGGCAGATTTTTCGTCTGTGCCGCAGTCAGGGAAAAGAGCACCTGGTACAAGGGATTTTTGTCCCTGTTGTGCTCAGCATCCGACATGGCTACGATATCTTCAAGGGGTGTATCCTGATTGTCTAACATCTCCAGGACCCGCTCCCGCACCCGTTGCAGGTACTCCAGATAATTTTTCTTCCTCTCCGGCTCCAAAAAGACGGGAAGCGTATTCACAAACACACCTGTCACCCTGCTCAAGTCTCCGTGCCGCCTGCCGGAAACGGGTGTTCCCACCACGATTTTTTCCTGCCCGCACACACCAAAAAGCAGTATGCCGAATGCGGACAGAAGCAGCATGTAAGGTGTCACCTGCTGCTGGGCGCAGAATTTGCGTCCTGCTTCCTCCATCTCTTTTGGCATATGGAAATAATATCTGGCCCCCCGCCCGTCAAACACACCGGGGCGTGTCCTGTCTGTCGGAAGACAAAGTTCCTCCCTGTTCCCGGAAAGTTTTGTTCTCCAGTAATCTTCCTGCCGCTTCTGCAGTTTTGCCGGTCTTTTCTCCACCCACCAGGCATAATCCCTGTATGTAGTATCCGGCATCACTGTTTCCTCCTGCAGGCATGCTCTGTGCAGCCTCTCAAAAACAAGCTGACTGCTCATGCCATCGGATATAATATGGTGAATGTCCAAAAGCAGATATTTGTTCTCCCCATCCGTAAAAAGTCCCGCCCGCATAAGCGGGGGCCTTTCTAACTGAAAAGGCCGGATAAATCTGCCTGCCGCTTCCTCTATATCATTGCCGGACACTTCCTCCAGTTCAAAATCCACCCGGCTGTGAACACGGGCCTGTACGCCGGAACCAATAATTTCAAATCCTGTGCGGAAAGTTTCATCTTCACGGATGATCTTGTGAAACGCGCGGGTAAGTGTATCTCTCTCCAGATTCCCCTTGACAAGAAAGATTCCGGGCATATGGTATCCTGTTTTTGTCTCATCCGTCTGTTCCAGCACGTAGAAGCTTCTCTGGGCGGCTGTCAGCGGATAAGTATCTCCATCAGGGGCCTTCGGTATCTCTGTGTGGAAAGCGGACGCATCCGCCTCTCTGCCCCGCAGCAGATTCGCAAATCGCCGCACCGTACGGCAGGCATACAGGCTGGTCAGCTCAGGAAGAACAGAAAATTCTCTCTCCACTTCTGTAAGCATAGCCACCGCATTCAGAGAATCTCCGCCATTTAAAAAATAGTCAGAGTGGATACTCAAATCCGGCTGCTGCAGAGACCTTCTCCATATACTCAGCAGCTTACGCTCCAGCTCATCAGCAGGCGCCTCCCTGACATCCGGTACAGACGGTTTGGGGAGCATTTTATGATCCACTTTTCCGTTGGCAGTGATCGGTATCTCATCCAGCCGGACTGCCATGGCGGGCACCTGGTATCTTGGAAGGTAGATTGCCGCATAAGAAAGAAGTTCCTCACCGTCAAGCCCCTCTTTTGACGTATAATATGCCACCAGAAGATTATCAAAGGCTTTCACAGCAGCCATATCCACTTTGGGATGTGAAACCAGTTTTTCTTCTATCTCCGCAGGTTCCAATCTATGTCCCAGGATCTTCAACTGGCCGTCTTTTCTGCCTGTAAATATAATCTCTCCGTCCTGTGTCCAGTATCCCATATCTCCGGTCCGATACAGCCGCTCCCCCGGAATATAGGGATCTCCCACAAATTTCTTCCGCGTCAGCTCCTCATCCCCGTGATATCCCCGAGCCAGGCAGTCTCCCCCAATATAAAGTTCACCTGCTGCACCCACAGGAAGGGGACGCATGGATTCATCCAGTATATATATCCGGCAGTTGCCGAGAGGCTTTCCAATGGAGATCATTTCATTTCCCGTGACCGCACTGTGGCTCACCGCCACAGCAGCTTCAGAGGGACCATACTGATTGTATAACTGCACGGAGGAACAGAACCGCAGAGCATGATAAAGCTCCGGCGGCATATTCTCCCCACCGCACACAATGCACTCTATATGGGACAAAGCCTTTCCAAACCCCGGATCCTTCAGATATTCCAGCAGCCTGGAGGGGGTCAGGGCCATAAATCCGGCATCATACCCATGGATCAGCTCCGCCAGCCTTGCCGGCACATTACATGCCGCCTCCTCAGCCATCACAACGGTCCTGCCATTCAGCAGTGCACTGATACTCTCCAGCAAAAAAGCGTCAAAGCCAACATTACAGATGGACAGCACTGCCCCCTTTGGATAGAGCGGCGCCATAATAGCCGCCAGATTCAGTACACTGTGCTGTTCCACCTCCACAGCTTTTGGATTTCCCGTACTTCCGGATGTATAGACGAGATAAGCCAGGTCATCCGGTCCCGCACAAGCACAGGCAGTACTCGGCCCCTTTAAAAGCTCTTCCTCCGTGAAAACCGGTATAGCGGAACCGGCGTTCTCTGCTGTCCTGTCTGAGATCACAAGAGCTGCGTGGCTGCCCTCCAGCAGTTCACGGATGCGCGCTGCCGGCTGGCTGCAGTCTATGAGCAACCAGGCATTTCCTGAAAATGCCACAGCAGCCATAACAACCAGAAGCCTGTCGCTGCGATCCATCAGGACGGCTATATTTTTTCCGCCTTCAGAACAATAATGCGCTATGTTTCCTGCCAGTGCGTCTGCTTCTTTTACGAGTCTCTCATAAGTAAGCCTCTTATTTCGGAATATGACCGCTGCCCTCTTCGGGTTCATAACAGCCTGTTCCCGCAGGAGTTCTGCTATATTCTGCTTCTTTGGGTACCAGGTGTCTGTCTGGTTGAAATCAAAAATAAGACGTTCTTCTTCCTCCTCACTGATGACAGAGAGCTCTTTTATGGGGGTATCAGGATGCAGCAGCGCACTGTGCAGAATGTCCACCAGGTGCTGATGCAGAGTCATGATCTCACGTTCGGAAAAAAGCTGTGTCTGGTAATCGTAATCCACCTGAAACCGGTTATCCTCATCCCTGCTGCTCAGATGAATGCACAGAGGCTCCGCCTGGTAGCCGCTGTAGAGCCAGCGCCCTTCCAGAGTTACCTGTGCCCCCTGCAGATGATGGATCTGTCCGTTCTGATAAGACAGCACAATCCCAAAGAGCTGGTCCGGTGCTGCCCCTTCATGATTTCCCGCTGCCATTTTCTTTATCTCCTGGAACGGCATTCTCTGGTGATAGAGAAGCTGATACCAGTCTGTCTGCAGCTTTTCATTAAATTCCCGGAAGGATATGGACGCATCCAGCTCATTTACAAAAGGCAGGGTATTTACAAACATGCCGGCCATCTGTTTCTCCTTGAAATTCAGGCGGTTGATGGTGGGCACGCCGATACAGAATCTCTCCTGCCCTTTGATCCTGCGCAGATAAATAGCCAAAGCCATATAAAATACCGCAAAGGGAGACACTTTCTTTTCCCTGCAGAAACCTGCGATCATACGGTTCATACGATTGGAGACTGCAAAAGACCTTCGGATCCCCACAGGACTCACCTGTGCATAGGGGTGCTCTTTTGCTTCTGCCGGATGGATATCCTTTAACATAGCCTTCCAATATTCCTTGTCACGGGCAAAGCTTTTTGAGGCTAGATATCTGTTCTCCTGTTCAATATGCAGTGCATAGTCCGGCATAGGCTCTTTAAGCGGCGCCTCACCCCTTAACATGCGGAAATAGTTGTGGATGATCCTGTTGGTCACAACGGTCTGGGACCAGGCGTCCGCAATGATATGATGCACTTTCGTGAGGATTCCGCCGGTATTTTCCGCTCTCTTGAAAAGTATCATCTGACAAAGGGGGGAATCCAAAAGTGTAATGTGCTCCCGGGCTACGGACACATCCCAGATATCCGCACCTTTTTTATTCGTCCTGGAAAAATCCAGAAACGGAGCGTTCCCGGGAATATGCGGATCAATGTACTGGCAGGCCTTCCCCTCCCTCCGTGTGATCCTGGTACGCAGAACCGGATAGTCCTCATAGCAAAGCCGGATACATTCCTGCAGATACTCCACATGAAAATTACCGTCAATGCGCAGTACGGTACATATGGTATTGATTGGCGTACCCGGGTGGGCCATCTCCAGATTCCAGATATTTTGCTGGCTGTTTGACAATGGCAGAAATTCCCTGATGTCTTTTTTCTCTTGTGCTCTCTCTTCCATTCTTTCCCTTTTCCTCCGTATACATAATAAAACACCGGACCCGGACAGCCGGAATCCTTCTCCCCTTGGATACCCTTCCTATTTCTACAATTTTCGACATTTGCAATTTGGTTTTTATTATACAGTCATCCAATTCCCCATGTCAATCATTCTGATAAGAATTACTATTATTAGTAAAATTTACCAACACTTTAGCCATTACCTGTTGTAATCTTTTATTTGTCTGACTGTTTATGTGTAATTCCCTATTTTCACAGAAACCGCCTTCCGGTGGATTTTCACCGCAGATGTCTGCTCCGATACATTTCCTTGCGGCCGCGGCCTCCTCGATCCAGTCCGTGAGACAGTCCAGTTTCACCTCCCCCTGGTCCCAGTTCGTGGCTGCATCCTCACGGCAGAGAATGTCCTTGTCCACAGAAATGTATAAAGGCCAGGTTTCCTTCTCTAAAAACTCATAAAATTTCTCCATGCTTCCTTCCCCCAGCTCCTCCCCTGATATCCATGTTACCCGGTCTGCAGGGATATCCCTTTTTAGATCCGCCTCTTTCGGACCTGCAATACACACACTTTTCAGCATAGGATTGGACAGCAGGGCCTCCCTCACCCAGCTCCCGCAGGACAAAAGCCCGAAAAACGCAGACTCCTGCATATCTGTATGGTTATCAAAAAGAAGAAGGGAAAAGGGTGTGTCTATCATCTCCATCCAGAGTTTGCTCACATAGTGATAATTGCCGGAATCCAGAAAATGGATGCCATAAGGGCCGTACGTTTCCATTTTCCCCTTAATCTCCTGCTCTGCCTCACCGGTACAGTAGCAGTTCACACCTTCCGCCCGGGTAAGATCCATCATCTCATAAGACTCCTGTTTATAAAAATCCTCCTCCGGATACACGCCGGAAAAATTCATGATAACTGTTTTCATGTCTGGACATCTCCTGTTTTTCTTTTACCATAGCACAGACGGGCAGAATTTGTAAACCGTACATGACTGTGAAGGCTCCCGGCTGTTACAACCGTGTTACTGTACACTCTGTGTCCAGTAACACGCTTCGCGATGCACAGATATGGAGCATTCTGCCCCATATCGCGCTGGCTGCCTCGGGATTTTCATGCTTCCGGCATGAAAACGCCTCCCGGTACAGTGGCCTGTGTACAGTAACACAACCGTACACCCAAAAGGGCCGCCGCTTCCAAATGAAGCGGCGGCCCTTAAAGGAGGAGTAACAAAAAGCTTATCCTTCGATGGAGATATACTTGTTCTCTTCAACCTGTTTTCTGTCTTTCTTCGGTACGGTCAGGCGAAGGATCCCATCCTCAAATTTGGCGTTGATCTCATTCTGGGTGATACCCTCGCCCACATAGAAGCTCCTGGAACAGCTTCCCGCATAACGCTCTCTGCGGATATATTTTCCTTCCTTGTCCTCTTTGTCTTTGTCAAGAGATTTTGCTGCCTGTATGATAAGATATCCGTTCTCCAGTCTGGCAGATACGTTCTCTTTCTTGAAGCCCGGCAGGTCGATATCAACTTCGTAGGAATCTTCCGTCTCTTTTACATCGGTCTTCATAAGATTCTTCTCGTTCTTTCCATACAGAGGATTTTTTCTTCCGAAAAACTCTCTCTCAAAAGGAAAGTCCATCCATTCGTCAAACAAATCTTCTCCAAAAATACTGGGCATCATTCTCATAAGTCATTCTCCTTTCCATGTATATCAAGCAACGATTTGTTACATCTAACAGGGGATTCTTTCTTTTCCCTTGTTCTAATTGTAATATAGCACGCATTATTAGCAGTGTCAAGTATCGAGTGCTAATTTCACACTTTTTTCACATTTTTCTTTTGTTGTGCGACTTATCAAAAAAGAACCCTCCGTTTCCATTTTCTGCACCTTATGCAGATCATGGAAACGAAAAGTTCCTTTTTCATTTCTAAGACCAGTCTTTTATTTTTTCTTCCTGCTCTTATTCACAGCACTGGACAGCAGTTTATCCAGATACACGGATTTGAACTGTTTGCTGGCCAAGGCCTGCTTCAACGGAGGAAGATTCAAAATGACACCAAACACGGCAGCCATAGCTCTGTGATTGGCAAAGGCCTGATTGTCAAAAATAAGATTCTGCAGGGTCCCTTTTTCAATGGCCTGCAGCACAAACCTGTGCGTACTGTTCACCGGGGTTATGACCTGTACCGGGCGCCGCTTTAGTTTCAGGGAACCGTTGGGGCATCTGGACGCGCACACCCCGCAGCCAAGGCAGATATCCGTATCCACCACAGGGTGTTTTTTCTTTTTCCCGCCCTCCCGGACTTCCTCCATGGAAATGGCAAAAATAGGACATGCTTTTTCGCATTTTCCGCATCCGATACAGGTCGTATCTTCCACCGACGGGATATAATTGGTCGTTGCAACAGGCTGCATGGGGGAAAATTTTCTGGCAGCCTGGAGAGCCTCACAGCAGCACCCGCAGCAGTTGCAGATAAATGCCGGGTCCTCCCTGACATTCTCCCCGATCTGCACAAGTCCCGCGTCATAAGAACGCTCCAGAGCATCCATGGCTTCCTCCTTGGAGATGAGCCTGGCATGTCCGCCGTGCTCTGCCAGAGAGCGAGCCACATTGCCGAAAGTCAGGCATACATCCCAGGGAGCGTCAATCTCACAGGGATGTCCCGCGTGGAATGCCTTATGCCTGCAGTAGCAGGTGCCAAGGCCGATATACGCCGCCTCCTCCACAATGTGGCTGGCCCGCTCATGGTCCAGGATATGCAGCGTATTCTCCGTGGTGAGCACCGGTTCCTGAACGTAAACACGCCCAAGCTTCGTCTCTGTGGCATAGAAAAGGTCTTTGACAAAATCCTCCTCCACATTCATATACTGATAATATAGTTCACTTAAATATTTCTGGTCAATGTCTCCCCTGGTCCGCATGAGCGCAAATTCAATGAATCCGGCCATGGGCGGCGGCATGACAAAACGGCGTACACCCCTGTATGTGGAGTCCACCAGCAGAGCCTTCTCACACAGATGGTCCAGCACTTTTTCCGCCTTTACCTCCGTGGTCCCCCAGATACGTGCCGCTTTTTTCAGCGTAAAGGGACGTACCGGCAGGAGCGCCACCCACTTTGCCTCTTTCTCTGTGTAGAGTACCTGCAGGATCTTATAAAAAGTATCCGACGGCGGCGCTCCCTGGGTAAACCAGTTGATTCTGTCTTCCAGATTTTTATATGCGTCTTTTGATGTGATATGTCCCATTCTTAATGTCCTATTCTACAAAATGTACCTCTCCTGTTTTTTTCACTTCCTTGTTCTCAGATGCCCCGGCATATCCAAGAGCAGCCATGCCGAATACCCTATGTGAACTTGGAATATCCCAGCTGCTTAATATCTCCCGCACTTCAGGCTCCTCGCAGAGATCGCGCATCTGGTTGATCCACACAGAACCAATACCAAAGGAATGGGCTGCCAGAAATATATTTTCCAGGGCACAGGCATTATCCTCCATGGAATGCTGATTCTCCTTTTCATTGGACGGAATCACCAGAACCTGGGGGCTGTACATGTCATAGCCGTCTCTGCCAAGTTTCCTTCCGATCACCTCTGCCAGTTTCCGGATCTTATCTCTGTCCGTCACCACCGTAAATTTCCATGTCTGACGGTTCTGGCCGCTGGGTGCATAAAGACCTGCCTGCACAATCTGTTCCAGCTCTTCCTGAGGGATTTCCTTATTCTGAAATGCCCGGATACTTCTTCTCGTCAAAATATTTTCCATTACTGCATTCATGTTCTGATTCCTCCTTGTGTTTTTCTTTATTTTATCACAATATCAAAGATTGTAAAGTGTCCGCCTCTCAGCCTGCCGCACCGAAAGCCCATTTGTCCATGGTTTTTTCCAGACACCATGGAAAATCAATCTTTTTCACGGACTGCTTCACCTTCACAGGACAGGTGAGAAATGTCTGTCCTCCAACCCGGTAAGTGATGGTTCCCACCTGGGTTCCCGCTTTTACGGGCGCTTTCAGAGATTCTTTCCCCTCATACCCCACTTCTATTTCCTCATCCTGACGCATCAGCATCCCGAAATCCTTTGCCTTCTCCACCTCCAGATTGGTAAATGCCGTATTTCCCAGTGAAGCACTCTGCCCGTTTTTAACCGGTATGGCTGCCGGTATATGGGGCAGCTCTGCATCGGAAAAAGAGCGGTAGCTGTAATTCTCCAGACCGTAATTCATAAGTTTGGTAGTATCCTTCCACTTATAAGTTTTGTTATTAGGCCACCCACATGCAAGAAGGGCCACAATAAAGGTCTTGCCGTCCCTGGTAAGGGCTCCCACATAGCAGTATCCCGCATTTGCTGTAAACCCGGTCTTTCCGGTGAGCGCACCCTCCATCATATTCAGAAAAGCATTGTGGTTATTACAGGAAAAACTCCGCTTTCCGTCAACATCTGAAAAGCTGTAGGAGGCAGTTCTGGTCACATTGAGAAACTCTTCCCGACAGGGTGATTCCTTAATACAATACCGCATAATGCGTGCCAGGTCTGCTGCTGTGGTGGAGTGTACTTTCTGCTCCTCCCCCACAGTCACGGACGCGTCCAGCCCGTTGGGCGTAATGAAATAAGTGTCCTCACATCCAAGCTCCCCGGCCTTGGCGTTCATCATGTCTGCGAATCCCTCCACACTTCCTCCCAAATGCTCCGCGATCATCACTGCCGCATCGTTGTGGCTCTCCAGCATCAGGGAATAGAGAAGGTCCCCAAAGCGGAATGTCTCCCCTTCCGTCACCCCCAGATGCACCTTAGGCCTGGATGCCGCATAGGCGGATGCAGTCACAATATCCTCCGCATTCCCCTTCTCCAAAGCCAGAATACAGGTCATGATCTTGGTTGTACTGGCCATGGGCCTTTTCTCAAACCCGTTTTTTTCATACAGTATCCTGCCTGAGTCCGCATCCATAAGTACCGCTGAGGTGGCATACAGACTTCCAACATCCTGTCCATTTTCCCCTGCCCAGACGATATCTCTATGTCCCACGAAGCATCCTGTTATCACTGCGCATACCAAAATCCAGCTTATAATTTTTTTCATGCTTCCATCCCTGCACACAAAATTTCTTATACATTATATGCCTGTCCTCAGACAATTATAACAAAAAATCCGGTTTAACGGGCTTCTGCATCAAAATAACAAGAAGCTGTAACAAAACAGTTTTTACCTGCTTTGTTACAGCTTCCTATTCTTTTGTATCGCGCACTGCACTCTATAGTCCGCCATGTGCTGATTGTCGGAATAGACTTTCAGGCCCGCCCCAACTTCTCTGTTTTTCCAAACAGGAAAAATCCGATGATAAACATCACTGCCAGCATTCCCACGCCTGTCCTTGAACTACCGCTTAACTGCGTGGAAATTCCCATCAGCATGGTTCCCATAAATGCCGCACCTTTGCCGAAGATATCATAGAATCCGAAATACTCGCTGGAATTTTCCTTTGGGATGATCCTGGCAAAGTAAGACCGGGACAGCGCCTGGATAGCCCCCTGGAATACAGCCACACAGACAGCCAGAAACCAGAATTCCCACGCCCGGTCAAGCTGAAGGGCAAACAGGGCGATGCCCAGATATCCCAAAATACAGACTTTGATCAGCTTCTCACTCTTAAACTTTGCCGAAAACTTTCCAAACAGCAAAGAGCAGGGGAACGCCACGATCTGGGTCAGCAAAAGTGCCAGAAGCAGATGGGTATCGTCAATCCCCACATCTTTTCCGTAGGAAGTTGCCAAATCAATGATCGTATAGACACCGTCAATATAGAAGAAAAAAGCAGCCAGAAAATAAAGTACCTTTTTGTCCTTGTTGATCTTAAAAAGAACATTTTTCAGTCTCACAAAGCTTTCCCTCACCGGGTTTTTCTTCACTTCCACCCAATGCTTCTGCTCATAGTTTTTCAGAAGCGGAATGGTTACTGCAAACCACCAGATGCCCGTGATTCCAAAAGAGATCATGGTGGCCGTGACAGCCGATATACCAAGCTTCTCAGCGAAAAGGATAAGAAGCAGGCAGGCGGTGAAAGGAATACAGCTTCCGATATATCCCCACGCATACCCGTGTGAGGATACCATGTCCATCCTCTCATCCGTTGTCACATCCGCAAGCATGGAGTCGTAAAAGATCAGGCTCATACTGTATGTGGTCTTGGCGATCACCAGGACTACCAGAAAAGCCAGCCACTCCTTTGGTATGGCAAGGGAAAGACATCCCATCACGCCGATCACAAAAAAGGAGGCAAACATAGGCTTCTTATACCCTTTTGTATCCGCCAGAGTTCCAAACACCGGCCCCATCAGTGCCACGAGAATCGTACAGACGGACAGGGCATAACTCAAATATGCGGTAGAATCCGCCAGGGAAATCCCTTCCGCTGTGGCAATATTTTTAAAATAGATCGGGATAATCGTGGTACACAGCATAACAAATGCTGAATTTCCCACATCATACAGCACCCACTGTTTTTCCAGTTTGCTTAATCCTTTCATATACCCCCCGTCTTTCTCAGCCGAAATTCCTGCCGAAACGCTGTGACAGCCGCTCTTCCTTTACCATGCAGCCGTACAGATTGGTAAGTGCCTCCACAGCCTCATCCAATGCCTCGTCGTAGAGATGACGCAGCACATCTGTTGCCATGTCACATCTTCTGTCCGGTTTGGCCGGTATGATATGGCCGCCAAGTGTATCCCGGCATCCAAACAGCTTCATCATTCCCCAAAGCCCTTCTCTCTTCAGGCTGCAGTCACAGACAAGGGCGCCTGTATAGAATTTCATGCCCCTTAACGCTTTTGCCGCCTGTTTCACTGTAATCTTCCCAAAGGCCCTGCTTATGGTCCTGCAGCCTTCCAAAGTGGGACAGATATTTACTGCCGGCTTGTAGGTGAACGGGTCTTTTCCCTCACGCAGCATATAATAACGGTCAAGCTCAGATTCGATCTCTGCGTGTGAGGCACCTGTCTCCTTTTCAAACCGCCGCACATAGGGGTGGCAGGTACTGTCCAGAATGTAATGGCACCCAAACCCCAGCAGATAGGAAAGCATCTGCGCCGTGGGCTCCTCCTGGTACTTGACAACCGCCTGACAGAAAAACTCCGCCGCCTCTCTTTTGTGCACCTGATGTCCCAGTCCGCTCACCCGGTTCTTCACCAGGGGCTGATAATAAAACAAAATATCCGGACCGTGCAGGCCGGTTAAATACATACTTTTTGATTCCCTGATCGCCTCTTTTATCTCAGAAGGCAGCCTTTTATAAACTTCCTTGCCGAAAATGTCATGTGTGTAAGTTGTTGGCATGTCTCTTTCCCCCGTTTATACATCCAGCTTCAGCTGAATTTCTTCTTCTGCCTCTGCTTTGAAATCTTCGATCTGTACCGGATCCAGTTCCGGCAGTTCATCCAGCCCCTGCACCCCGAAGTTCCTTAAAAATTCCTCCGTAGTTCCAAAAAGAAGGGGCCTTCCCGGCGCGTCCAGACGTCCAACCTCCTGGACCAGATTATATTCCATCAGCTTGTTCACTGCATGGTCGGACTTGACACCGCGGATTTTCTCTATCTCAAGCTTCGTGACCGGCTGCTTATAGGCAATGATGGAGAGTGTTTCCAGCATAACATCTGTAAGCACCGCCTTTTTCGGCTGCAGTGCAAGCTTGACCAGATAGTCATAATACTCTTCCTTTGTACACATCTGATAAGCGTTCTCCAGCTCAATTATCTTGATCCCACGGTCTTTGGCATTATATTTCAGCATCATATTCCGAATGATCTTTCTGGTGGTTTCCGTATCATGTCCTATAGCCTTGGCAATGGCAGAAACTTCCACAGATTCTCCCATAGCAAACAAAAGCGCCTCAACAGCGCCCTCCAGATGTTCAATTTCCATACGGGTCTCCTTTCTTATCCTCCCTGCTCTCAATCTGAATATCATCGAAGATATGCTCCTGCCGGATAAAGATCTTTCCTGTCTTCATAAGCTCCAGAATAGCCAGAAATGTAACCACCACTTGGAATTTACTGGCCTGTTTTCCCAGAAGATCCCGGAAACTGAAACGACGGTGCCGTCTGGCATACTCCTCCACATCCGTCATTTTTTCCGGCAGGCTGACCTCCTCCTGCTCAATCTTGCCGAAAGTGCTTCGGATGGGGTCCTTCTTATCTTCCTGCCGCTTCAGCACATCCTGGAAAATTTTATGAAGACGCCCCAGTGTCAGTCCGCCAAGCAGCTCACTGGTATCCACCGGCTCCCTGTAATCCTCCACTTCCTTTGGAAGAGAGGGGAGCTTATAAATACTCTTTGCCGCTTCTGACATCCTGTCCCTGAGCTCATATGACATATACTTATACATCTTATACTCCAGAAGCTGGCGCACCAGTTCATCTCTGGGGTCCTCCTCCTCGCCGTCCTCATTGACTTCTTTCGGGAGGAGCATCCTGCACTTGATGGAGATAAGCGTTGCAGCCATAACCATAAATTCACTCATAATATTCAGGTCTTCCCGTTCCATCTGGTGAATGTATTCCATATACTGGTCTGTTATCTTCACAATGGGAATATCGTAAATATTCACTTTATTTTTCTCGATCAGGTGCAGAAGCAGATCCAAAGGTCCCTCAAACACCGGAAGCTTTACCGGAATTCCCATTTACTATCATCCTTTTCCTGCAGTTATTACACGGTCATACCGCTTACAGCATTTTACACTATTTTCAGGGAAAAGTCCAGAATATTCCTTGCCTGCCTTTACAGCCCCTTTCCCAGTTCCTTCATCCTCCCCCATTCTTCCTGCCTGCAGTCCTCTTTCCCGTACCTTGCCTTCTCATATATCCTATGAAACTCCTCAACCCCCTCCGCATTCGTAAGCCCTGCAGCTGCTTCTATCTGCTCCGGCGTAAACGCCTCCCTGATCTTCTGTTCCATGGAACTCTCTATCTTCCTTTTATAACACCTGCGGATCTTTTCCCCCAGTGAACGTGCAGAGAACAGCCCGCTTCTTCTCTTTTCCCTTTTCAGGGATTCTTTCTTATCACCTTTTACGGGAGAGAGGAACTCCACACGGTCCCCGTCCGCAAAGGCAGTTTCGTGATATTTTTTATATAATCCGTAGAGGATCCGGCAGACCAAATATACAGCTGCTGCCAGAAACAGAAAAATGAACACCTTCTCCAGTATCTGAAAAAATGTCTGCCAGAAAGGGGAAGCCTCACGGAATTCCCCCGGAAAAAACGGCATCTGTTCCGCCATCTGCGGTTCGTCGGGTATCATTTCCTCTGCACCGCCGAGACCCGCCAGAAGCTTTCGGATCATGTTCAAAAACAGGTGTCCCAGCTTTTTCAGGACATTGTCAAAACCAGACATCGGCAGAAACACCATACCTGCAATGATAAGGGCACAGAACCCTCCAAGCGCGATCCTGTTTCCCTCCGCAATCCTGTTTCTGGGAAATCTGTGAAGTTTTTCATTCTGTTCGTAGAGTTTCAAAAGGGAACGGCGGTTCTCAGACAGGATGGTGAGCAGCCAGTAAACGCCTGTATTGATGCATAGGATCGTTCCCAGAGTACTTCTGTGATAGGCCAGTGTGTAGATATAGATTCCGGCAAAAACCAGAAGCCCCGCATAGGAAGGGCGCACGAGGATACTCTCCCCGCTGCCTGCCCGCTCGAAAAAGTACAGAAGTACCAGAAAGACTCCGCATACTGTAAATGCACCCCGCTCCCATATGGTTGAAGCTGAAAAATACAGCACTGCCAAACTTGCGGCGCCTGACACTGCAAATAGAAACAGGCTTTTGAAACGGCGCACGATCCAGTATAAAAGCAGTATCGGGACAAACAATAGGAGACTCTTTGTAAACTGAAGGGGCGTGATGTCCCCGCCGAAAGACAAAATCATCAAAGCCAGACTGTCCATCAGAAGAAATGTATGAAAAAAACGGTATATCACCAGCAAATCCGGTTTCATCTCGGCACCTCCCAGCGTATTATCTCCATATAGGGTGAGGACGGAAGTTTCCATTCCATATCCTTGTACAGGGTGGAAATCCACATGGCACTGCCTCCGGCTTTTGCAAGGCTTTCCATCCCGGCAAACAGGGACCTGCCCTGGTTTTTGGAGATGAGAAGGGGGATTCCCCGGCCTTCTGCTAAAAGACGGCTCTGTGCACTTAAAAGTTCAGGGAATTTTCCGGCAGGAAGGTCCAGATCCAGTCTGGCCAGGTTCTGGTACAGCTTTACAAGCTGCCCTCTTCCCGTGCCCGGCATCACTGCGATCGGCAGCTTTGTGAGGTGGTCTCTGCCGTTGGTGATAAGGCCTGTGGCAATGCCTCTTTTCAAAAGTTGTTCTGCCAGAGACACCGCCAGGGATATGCCTGCCTCATGAATTTCCTCGTATTTCCATATGGTTTCATCCTCCACATCCAGAAATATAAGGACCTGGGCGCTGGAGGTGGAATCTAACAGGTTCACCATCATATCCCCTTCTTTTGCGGAGGCTTTCCAGTTGATCTTGTTCATAGGGTCCCCGGGCCGGTATTCACGCAGGCCCCGGAATGAAAAGGGGTCCTCGTACATCCGCTGCCGCACCAAAACCTGTCCCATCAGCTTTTTAAAGGGGATCTCCATATTGGACACAGGGATGGTCCTGGGATACACATACAAATGGGTGGAAAGAGGCACGGTCAGATACAGTTCACGGTTCATGAGCAGTCCTCTTGTAAGTATTTCAGCCTGCCCAATCTCGTAATATCCCCTTTTCCTGGCCAGAAATGGGATTTCCCTTTGGATCTTTTGATAAAAAAGCACGGAAAATATATCTCTTTTATAGGTATAGTCAGAGATACTGGTATTTTCCTCCTCCTCAAAAAACAGATTTCTATGTACCCTAAACGCTGCCTGCAGCATGGGGAGAAGAAGCCACTTTCTGTTTTCAATGGTCTCTGTCAGATACGCACGCCCGCCCTCATGGACGGGATGATCCTGGAATTTAACATCCACTTCCAGATGCCTGTCCCAATGGTTCCGGTAGAACCATTCCGCCAAAAACTGCAGCAGGACAGCTCCCAGTAAAAGTAAAAAAATCGTCATGGTTTTCTCTTCCACTCCTCCGTGGGTACAGGGACCTGTTCCAGTATCCGTTTGATGGCCTGGCTGCCGCTCTCCTCCTGCCCGTATCCGGAGGTCATGACCATCCGGTGCGCGAGTATGGGAACTGCCACAGTTTTTATATCCTCAGGCACCACGTAATCCCTGTTCTGTACATAGGCATAGGCTTTTGCCCCATTAAATAATGCCAGGGTTCCTCTGGGACTGACACCTGCTATCACATCCCCGGCCGCTCTGGTAGCCTGCACCACCTCCACCAGATAGGATTTCAAATCCGGGTGTACATATACTTTCTTATACGCCTCCCTGGCATTTAACAGCTCCTCCCGTGTGCACACACAGGGAAGCTCCGAAAGTGGCTGCCTGTCCTCAAATCGCTCCAGAATTGCCAGCTCCTCCGCTTTGTCAGGAAGGCCCATGGAAAGGCGCATAAAAAAACGGTCCATCTGAGCTTCCGGAAGCGGAAATGTACCTGTGGTCTCCACCGGATTCTGGGTGGCGATCACGAAAAACGGTTCCTCCAATGTTCTGGTTTCCCCGTCAATGGTAATCTGATGCTCCTCCATACACTCCAGAAGGCTTGACTGGGTTCTGGGTGTAGCCCGGTTGATCTCATCCGCCAGAAGGATGTTGCAGAAGGCCGGACCTTCCTTGAAAAGGAATTCCCCTGCTTTCTGGTTATAATAATTCAGCCCCGTCACGTCTGAAGGCAGCAGATCCGGAGTGAACTGGATCCTGGAGAATTTTCCGTCCATGGAACGTGCCAGGGATTTTGCCATCATGGTCTTGCCTGTTCCCGGCACATCCTCCAACAGGACATGGCCTCCTGCCGTCAGAGCCGTCAGCAAAAGCTCCAGTACCTTATCTTTTCCCACAATGACCTGACTGATGTTCCTGCGTATTTTTGCCATACAGTTTTTCTCTTCCATCTCACACCTCTTTCGGCAGACATTCCAGCACGACCAGCTCTCTTGGATTGTTGATCCGAAGAGGCAGCGTATGCTCTCCAAGTCCTGCTCCTGTAATCATAATCTGTTCCCTGCCTGTTATCGGCTGTCTTCTGCCCGCTTTTTTGGGCGGAGCACCGTCTCTTTTCCTGTATTCCCCATATCCGTAGCGGGGAAACAGCCGCAGATCAGGGCTGATAATACTTCCCAAAAAGGGCAGACGCACAATACCCCCGTGGTAATGGCCTGACAGGATCAAATCCGCACCCCAGGCAAAATATGCATCCCCATACCTGGGCGTATGCGCCAGCAGGATCTCATATACCTGTTTATCCGGCCTGCCTATCAGCCCTTCAAGCTCTGTTCTGTCCGGTCCCTTGACGGGACCCCTTTCATAATATTCATAGGGCAGATCCAGTCCGGTGACCGCCACGGTTTCACCTTTTATCTTCAGAACCATACGCTCATTTTCCAGATAGGTGACTCCCATCTGTTTTATTTTCTTCTCAAACGCGGAGAACCTGCCACCATAATCCTCTGTAAATAATTTCATCCGCTGCTCGTGATTACCCGGCCCGTACAATACGGGAGCCAGCTTCACGGCCTCACTCAAAAATGCAGCAGCCGGTTTCAGGGAAGCGTCGGATTTCCCAAGCACCAAATCCCCGGCTATCAATATGGCATCCGGGGCAAGAGACTTTATCCTGTCAAAGACAGGTTCATTCTTCTTTCCGAACACCACGTTGTGGAGGTCGCTTATCATCACGAATCTCAGCGGATGTCTTTTTATCTTATCTGTTGTAATCCTGTAAGTTGTGGTCACAAATTTCTTCACAAATACTCCCTGCTTTTCTCTCTGTTTTTTCTCTATTTTAACTCATAAAGAGAAAAAAGAAAAGGTAAGACTATCTGGTTTTTCCGAAAACTTTTTCTTGCTGCTTCATAACTACGCGGTACATGAAGAGCAGCAGTACACCTGCAAATACCCAGGCCACCGGGCTTGCCAGGCAGGCCAGAAGGTAACTCCTGTTTAATCCTGCGGCCAGAGCCACGATACCGCGGCCTAAAAGCTCCGCCACACCTGCCATCATAGGCAGGACGCCGTATCCCATCCCCTGTATGCCGTTCCGGTAGACATTTACAATATTCAGGGCAATGAAAAACAAGGATGCACATTTCAGGTAAATATCCACCTGCCCCATCAGTGTCTGCACATCGCTGGACACAAACAGATAAGTCAGGTATTTTCCAAAAAAGGCGGTCAGAAGGCCAAAGACCAGGGAATAAGCCACTCCGATCCAGGTCGTTGCCCGAAAGCCCCTGCGTATCCGGTCAAGCTTTCCTGCCCCCATATTCTGGGCACAGAAGGTTGCCATAGTAGTCCCGAGTGCCACATAGGCCTGGGTAGCGATCTGTTCCACCTTGCTGGCTGCGGTAAAGGCTGCCACCGCCATAGATCCCAGCATGTTCAGCGCAGACTGTACCATCATGGTTCCAATGGCTGTGATGGAATACTGAAGCGCCATAGGGATGCCGATTCCCACCTGCATTTTCACAATATGGGCGGACAGACGGAAATCCTCTTTCTCAAGGCGCAGTTCCGGCATTTTTTTTGCTATATACACCAGACAGAGAATCCCGGAAACACCCTGGGATATGACCGTGGCGTAGGCTGCTCCGGCGGCTCCCCAGTGAAATACAATGATAAACAACAGATCCAGCACCACATTTAACAGTGCCGACAAAATCAGAAAATACAGCGGCACCTGGCTGTTACCCAGTACTCTCAGCACACTGGCAAGCAGGTTATACAACACGGTGGCAAAAATGCCGCCGCAGATGATCATAATATATTGATATGCGTCGGCAAAAATGTCCTCGGGAGTGTGCATGAACTGTAAAAGCCCACGCATTCCCAGCATACTCACCAATGTCATGACAAGGGTGACGATCAGGGACAGCACTGCCGCTGACCCCACAGTCCGCCTCATATTCTTCATGTCCCCTGCTCCGTACCTCTGGGCTGTCAGCACGGTGAATCCCGCTGTCAGGCCCAGCATAAAACCAATGATCAAAAAGTTAATAGTACCCACGCTCCCCACGGCTGCCAGTGCTTTGGTACCTACGAATTTTCCTACAATGATGGTATCCACCATACTGTAAAACTGCTGAAAAATATTTCCGATGAATACTGGAATTGTAAATCCTACAATCGCTTTTGCCGGGCTGCCGGCTGTCATATCTTTCTGCATGCCTCTCCTCATTCTCTCTGTAAACAATGTGTCCGCCGGCAGACAAAAAAAGCGTGGGCGCGGCTTTCCTCTGCCATCAAGTCATTTTTTCACGAAAAAGGAAGGTGCCAGCGGGCACCCTCCGTCTTTTTGTTACCGGGCTATTATAATGCAAACATTTCTATCCTGCAATACCCAAATTTTATTTTTTAGAAAAAAGTTTTGAATACCTTTTTCACATAATCCATGTAGCCGGCCTTCTCCACCGTCTCGTTAAATAGCAGGCTGACACTGCCTATTTTTTTTCCATTCAGATAATAATCCGCAGTCCCTGCCTTGCTGCCTTTCTTTACAGGGGCGTCTGTGCTTTTCTTCAGATTGATCTTCTTCTGTATATGGTCAAGAGCCTCCCCCTTTGTATCCAGATAGCGGAAATCTCCCTCGTAAGATACAGACGTCTTTTCCTGGATAGAACCCTTTACCGGAACCTTTGGCAGGCTGTCTTTATTTTCGTCCACATAAAGGCTGCAGGCACCAAAGCCCAGGTTCAGCATTGCCGCTGCGTCCTTAAACCGCACCTTATAGTCAGGCGCTGTCATGACCACGCTTATGAGTGTGATCCCGTTTCTCTGGGCCACCTCGGAGACACAGTATTTTGCCAGACTGGTACTCCCTGTTTTAAGACCTACACAGCCGTCATAACTGCGCAGAAGCTTATTTGTATTGGTAAGGCCGAACTCACTGCTTCCCTTTGCTGTGTTGTGGGTGATATTCTCCATCCAGATGGAGGAGTAATCCAGGATCTTGGGGTATTTTGTCACCAGCTCCCTGGACATGAGGGCCACATCATATGCCGTGGTAAAGTGGTTGGTGGACTCCGTCAGACCGCAGCAGTCCTCGAAATGCGTGCCTGTCATGTTAAGCCCTGCTGCCCTCTCATTCATACGTTTGACAAACTCCGCTTCACTTCCCGCTATGTGTTCCGCCATGGCCACACTGGCATCGTTACCGGAGGCAATGACAATACATTTTATCATAGTCTCCACAGTCTGCTTCTCGCCCTCCTCCAGATAGACCTGGGAACCGCCCATGGATTTGGCGTAGGCACTTGTAGTCACTTCATCCTCCATATGTAGGGTGCCCTTGGCGATCTCATCAAATATCAGCACCAGAGTCATGATCTTTGTTATACTGGCCGGGTAGACCTTGGTGTCTTTGTCCTTCTCGTAGATTATGGTTCCTGTGGATGCCTCCATCAGAACCCCGTGAGGTGCTGCGATCAAATCTTCCCCCTCCGCGTGCACCGTGACCGGCAGGGCTATATTGACTATAAGGGAAAATAAGACCAGAAAAACAGATGCTTTCCGAAACATACCGCTCTCCCGTAGAAATGCTCTTATAGCATTGTATTACATCGGTATGAAAAATAGAATAAGGAAAGCTTGACTCCGCGACATTTCCCCTTTGCTGATAGTTTCTCATCTACGCTGCTATATTCAGGATATCCAGGTAAAATTCAACTCATACGTTCCTACGCCCTCCTTAAAAGAAGCTTTGCAGTCATCATACCCATTTGCGGCAAGACCGGAACACCATTTTTCAGCCGAAAAAGTAAAGCTGTTTTTTCTATTTTTTATTGTCCTTATTTTGATCAATATTCCCTCCGCAAAATATGAACCATCTTCACCTAACATCCCTTTTTCCCTCAGTTCTTCCTCCGTTGCAAGAATCACATCCGGATTTTGGCACTTTACGGTACCCGGGCTGCCAACACTATCTTCCTGCCAAGCCTCAAGAAGTGGCTCCAGCAAATATCGGACTACCTCTTTTTCACTATCAGAAAGATTTTTTACCTGTGTCAAGTCCAGGGCCATAACCCGCATTCCATCGTTTAAGGCGGAATCTCTGCCATAAATCTCCTTTATGATATCCAGATACAAACCTATGTAATCATTCTCCTGTTCCAGAACATGAACTTCCTGCACACCGCTGATCAACAAGGGATAACGCTCCATAACCGCACTGCCTTCTTGAAGTAACAATCGAATACTCATTCCGGGTTTTAATGCATTTGCTTTTATTTCCTGCTTATTTTGACTATATATTTTGACATTTTTTATTCCTGCATCCATAAGTCCTTTGTTCACGTCCCCTTTCTGTAATAAAAGAATCGAAGTATCACGAACTTCTATGATCTTTCCGATAATAGTATTATTATCATCTTCCTCTCCTCGGGAATACCTATCCCGTTTTTGTTCACAGACAAATAAAATCAATATACATAATATCAGCAGACTCCCTAATGTGACAAATGTTTTTCCTTTTTTGCTTATTCTCATTTAACACTTCCCCTTTCCTCAATAGTAAAATAATCTATACTATTATAATTGTGTCAATAAAAGTCCAAACTGTTGCACAATCCCCTGTTATTATTACATCTATGTAAATTAACTAATAGGTTTCACGCTCATACTTGCGGTACATTATATATACTATATAATCGGGAGATGAATACAAGGACCATTGATGAAAAACTTGACCAATGCTTTGCAATTTTTCTGTCCGAACCCGTTTCCACAAAATAAAAAGGGACGCCCGCAGGCGCCCCTCTTTTTTTAAAATCTGCCGTAGATCAGGGAACGTATTCCCTCCCGCACCTCTCCGAAAGAGGATGGCAGACTGTCCTTTTTCTTTTCGTATAAAGTATGTAAAAAATCTGCTGTGAACAAGAACAGAATCAGGGACCCTGCCCGGTATCCAACGGAAAACGGATAGCTGTCCACAAAACGTTCCACCCCTTCATGCAGGAACAGAAACAGGCCTAAGGTATAAAATCCCCATGCTATGGTGCTTTCCAGACAAAGAATCCCTTTGTAATTAAAAGGCTTCTCCGAATAATCCCACCACACCTCTCCGAACATGGAAAGCATAAGCCTGGCTGTCAGATACTCAAGCAATGTGGGAAACACACAGCCCAGTATATATAGCAGCAGAAGGTTATCGCAGAACGGTCTCAGCAGAAAAAACACAGATAACGCTCCCACTCCGTAAATGGGGCAGAACGGCCCTCTTACAAACCCCCTGTTGGTAATCCGCCTGTTGCAGATCGACATGTAGATAGATTCCACGATCCATCCCAGAATGCTGTAAACTAAAAACCACTGGGTGACATGGTAGAGATCTATCCCAAACATACTCTTTGTCCAAATCATAACTAATCTCCCCTTATATCATTGGCGCATCTCTTAACATGTGTCTTCATTGTAGGTTTTATGTAACAGTTCAGACAGGTCTGCGCATTCACTGCGCTGACCGTACATACCTGTGGCAGCAGTAAGCATCCAGACCCAGACCATCGCAAAGCGATATTTAACGGCCGGATGCCTGTAGCAGTTCAGCTGTCTGAACTGTTACGGTTTTATGTGCCCATTCTATCATGGGAGCCCCTGGCTTGTAAAGAAAAAAACTAAAGCATGGGGGCAAAAAGCCTGAGAATACTCTGTGTCATACGCACAACAATATTCCGGCTGCGGCAGAACTTCATGCAGATTTCCCTGCATTTTGGAAAAGTATCCTCCATATCATCTTTTACCTGCATAACAGCCCGGCTTTTGTACATCCAGACCGCACATTCAAAATGCAGATACAGGCTTCTGTAGTCCAGATTAATAGTTCCCACAGATGCAATCTCATCATCACAGACAAAAGACTTAGAATGGATAAATCCCGGTGTGTACTGAAAGATTCTCACACCTGCCTCCAGAAGCTGTTCATAGTAGGACTGGGTCAGGAGGAACACCATTTTCTTGTCAGGGATCCCCGGTGTCACGATCCGCACATCCACGCCCTTTTTGGAAGCCAGGCACAAAGCTGTCATCATCTCATTGTCAATGATCAGATACGGCGTACAGATATACACATACCGTTTTGCCTGGTTGATGATATTCAGGTAAACATTCTCCCCAACGATCTCGTTATCCAGAGGGCTGTCTCCGTAGGGCTGTACAAAACCGTCATTTTCAAATTCTTCCGGATGGTAAATATAAGGTCCGTAAGCCGGCAGATGACTTCTGGTATGGGTGATCACTGCCCACATCTGCAGAAACATCACGGTCAGGTTCCAGACACCTTCCCCATGCAGCATAACACCTGTATCTTTCCAGTGCCCAAACCGCACATCCTCATTGATATATTCATCCGCCAGATTGATGCCGCCTGTGAACCCAGTATGTCCGTCGATCACCAGGATCTTTCTGTGGTCCCGGTTGTTGAGGATAATATTCAGCACAGGCCGGACCGGATTAAACGCGGCACATTTAATCCCCTTTTTCTGCAGTTCTTTATAATATCTGTGGGGCAGGGTAGTCACACACCCCATATCGTCATAAATCAGGCGCACATCCACGCCTTCCCTGACCTTCTCCTCCAGTACCTGAAGGATTTCCCGCCACATTCTTCCGTCATGTATAATAAAATATTCCAGGAAAATAAAATGCTCTGCCTTTTTGATCTCCTCCAGCATGTCCACAAACATGGTATCCCCCACCGGGTAATACTTGGTAGTGGTATTCTTATGGAGGGGAAAACCGGCGTAGTCTCTGATATAGGCGGACTGAATAGATACGCCCCGGTCCATATCCTGAAGCTCTGACCTGGTTCTGGGATCTTCCTTGAAATAATTGCCGATTTCCGTGAGAACTGCCTCGGATTCCCTTGTCATTTTTTTAGCCACACGGGATTCACCGAACAGCAGGTACACAATTGCACCGAAGACAGGAATGACAAGGATCAAAATGGTCCAGGCAAGCTTGTAAGAAGGGTTGATTTTCTTATTGACCAGCCACAGCACCAGAAACAGGCTCAGGATGTTCATAACCCATCCCACCGTGGTGGAAATACTCCTCATTCCCCATGCCAGCGCCACCAGCCATACAAGCTGCAGCAACACAGCCAGGGCAAATACAAAGATCCGGCTGGAAACCAGGTCAATAATCTTTTTCATCTTCTCACCATCCTCTCTTTGCGTTTCTTTGTCCGCAGAGTCGTAAAAAAGCCTCTGGTATTGTCCAGAGGCTTTTACTGCACATTAATTATATTTACGTTTTCTAGCTGCTTCAGATTTTTTCTTACGACGAACACTTGGTTTCTCGTAATGCTCTCTTTTACGGATTTCCTGCTGAATGCCTGCTTTTGCACAGCTACGCTTGAAACGACGTAAAGCGCTATCCAAAGTTTCGTTTTCTTTTACGATTACATTTGACATAGTCTCACACCTAACCTCCCTCCAGTTGTAGATTGTGCATAATACAACTGTCTGGGTATTTTTACTGCACATCAAATATTATATCAGATTTTTGCCGTACGTCAACTATTTTGACTTATTTTCTTTAAAAAATTTTATACAAATTTTATTTTAACTGGCCTTCCAGCAATTCTGCCGCTTTTTCCAGGGCTTCCGGCACTTTTTCCGGATTTTTTCCACCGGCCTGAGCCATGTTCGGACGTCCGCCGCCGCCGCCGCCCACCACGGCTGCCATGCCCTTCACCAGATTTCCTGCATGTGCCCCGGCCTTCATAGCGCTGTCTGTCACCATAGCCAGCAGATTTACTTTGCCGCTGTTCACGCTGGCAAGAACTACCACACCTTCACCCAGTTTCTCTTTTAACTGGTCGCCTAAGTCACGAAGCCCGTTCATATCCACATCTGCCACGGATACAGCCAGAAGTTTTGTGCCTTTTACCTCTTTTACCTGGTTCATCACATCGCCCACTGCTTCCTGTGCCAGTTTGGCTTTCAGGGATTCATTCTCACTGTGAAGTTCTTTCACCTCTGCCTGCAGATGAGTGATCTTGTCTGCAGCCTCCGCCGGAGTGGTTTTCAAAAGGGATGAGATCTGAGCCAGCTTCTGTTCCATTTCTTTATAGTAACCAAATACGCCGTCACCGGTCAGTGCCTCAATACGGCGCACACCGGCTGCGATGCCTGCCTCAGATACGATCTTAAAGGTAGTGATCACACCTGTATTGGATACATGGGTACCGCCGCACAATTCTTTGGAGAATTCTCCCATGGAAACCACGCGCACGCTGTCCCCGTATTTTTCTCCAAAGAGCGCCATAGCTCCTGTCTTCTTGGCATCCTCAATGCTCATAACCTCTGTCACAACAGGAAGTGCTGCCTGGATCTCCTCATTGACCATTGCCTCCACACGGGTCAGTTCCTCCTGGGTCATAGCCTGGAAATGTGCAAAGTCAAAACGCAGCCTGTCCGGTGTTACCAGAGAGCCTTTCTGTTCCACGTGGGATCCCAGGACTGTCTTCAGGGCTTTCTGCAGCAGATGTGTGGCACTGTGGTTCTTACAGGTATCTGCACGGTCTTTTGCGCTGACTTTCAGTGTCACCACATCACCTGTCTTTAACATACCTTTTGTCAGTCTTCCCACATGGCCCACCTTGCCGCCGCGCAGCTTGATGGTGTCTTCTACAACAAACTGGGCATCCCCCAGAACAATAAGACCTTTGTCACCTTCCTGTCCGCCCATGGTGGCATAAAAAGGAGTCTCCTCCACGAATACGGTCCCCTTCTCATCCTCAGTCAGAGCCTCCACAATCTCTGTCTCGGTTGTGAGAACTGTGATTTTGGACTGATGGGACAGATTGTCATACCCCACAAATTCTGTGGTGACTTTAGGGTCTATTTCATCGTATACCGTAGCGTCAGCACCCATATAATTGGTCACTTCGCGGGCTTTTCTGGCCTTCTCCCTCTGCTCTTCCATAGCAGACTTGAAACCGGCCTCATCAATAGAGATACCTTTTTCTTCCAGGATCTCTTTTGTCAGATCCAGAGGGAAGCCATAGGTATCGTATAATTTAAACGCATTCTCACCGGAAAGCTGTGTGCTTCCCGCTGCTTTCATCTCCGCTTCCATCTCTTCCAGAATATGAAGGCCCTGGTCAATGGTCTTGCTGAACTGTTCCTCTTCCTTTGTCAGTACATTGAAGATGAAATCTCTTTTCTCATCCAGCTCCGGATAGCCATCCTTGGAGCCTTCGATCACTGTGCTGCTGAGTTCTGCAAGGAAATTCCCTTTGACACCCAGCAGACGGCCATGACGGGCAGCACGGCGGATCAGGCGGCGCAGCACATATCCTCTTCCTTCGTTAGTAGGCATAATACCATCAGAGATCATAAACGTAGCGGAACGGATATGGTCCGTGATCAGACGGATAGATATATCCACGTTTTCGTCTTTTTTATACTCTGTGTGTGTCAGCTCACAGACTTTATTCCGCAGGGCACAGATCGTATCAATATCAAAGATGGAATCCACATCCTGCACGGCAACAGCCAGACGCTCCAGCCCCATGCCTGTGTCAATGTTCTTCTGCTGCAGTTCTTCGTAGTGTCCTTCCCCGTCATTTTCAAACTGGGTGAATACATTGTTCCACACTTCCATATAACGGTCGCACTCGCAGCCTACTGTACAGCCCGGTTCCTTGCATCCGTAGCTCTCGCCTCTGTCATAATATACCTCAGAACATGGTCCGCAGGGGCCTGCGCCGTGCTCCCAGAAGTTGTCCTCTTTTCCAAAACGGAAAATACGGTCAGCCGGAATACCGATTTCCTTATTCCAGATATCAAACGCCTCGTCATCGTCAAGATAGACGGAAGGATAC
This sequence comes from Blautia hominis, assembly GCA_002270465.1. GTDB lineage: Bacteria > Bacillota > Clostridia > Lachnospirales > Lachnospiraceae > Blautia > Blautia hominis. The sequence continues at coordinate 517,462 of NQOF01000002.1, read as the reverse complement.
AGACGGTCCGCGTCAAGTCCCACAACCTCGGTCAAAAATTCCCATGACCAGCGGATAGCCTCCTTCTTAAAATAATCTCCAAAAGAGAAGTTTCCCAGCATCTCAAAAAAGGTGCCGTGACGGGCAGTCTTGCCTACATTTTCAATATCACCGGTACGGATACACTTCTGACAGGTGGTCACCCTTTTTCTGGGCGGCACCTCAGCGCCTGTAAAATATGGCTTCAGCGGCGCCATACCGGAATTGATCAACAATAAACTCTTATCATTATGGGGAACAAGAGAAAAACTCTTCATAGCCAGATGGCCTTTTCCTTCAAAGAACTCCAAAAACATTTTCCGAAGTTCGTTCACTCCGTATTTTTGCACGGTTAATACCTCCTGATGGTTACTATCATAAATTACTGTTTTTAATAATAGCACAGGAATTGTCAGGTTTCAAGAAAGAAAAGCGGGAATTTTGCGGCCTTCCAGGAATGGTTCTGCCAAATTGGTTCGGAAATACTGGATAAGCGGACCCACTGTAAGGGCAATGATAACGGTTGCGATCCCGATTTCCCCACCTGTCAGGATTCCTGCGATCAGGCAGGTAAGGTCAATGGCGATCCTGCAGTATTTAAACTTTCCAATCTTTCTGTCAGCCATGATAAGAGCAATGGCATCATAGGTGGAAACCCCTAAGTCTGCGGTATAATACATAGCGCCCGAAAATGCCAGAAGGAAAAGGGCGCCTGCCAGACATATGATCCTGACTCCGAGAGCAGGGGTCTCGGAAACACTTTTCAGCGCTGCAAATACCCCATCTGCCACCACGCCGTATATGAGCAGATTTAAAAGCGTGGACACACCCACCAGACTTTTTTTCATCCTCCAGGCAAATACCAAAAGCAGGGCACACATCACATTGGCTGTGACGGTAAAGCTGGTATGGAACATCCGGGCCAGTCCTGTCAGCAGAACACAGTAAGGGTCAACCCCAAAATCCGCATAACGAAAAATCCCCACACTGACTGCAGTCATAATAATACCGATAAAAGCCATTATGATCTTTTTGTTTTTTCTTGCCATTTTCTGATCCTCCGTTTTATTTATTGGAATGTTGGCATTACTGTTCACAGACCAATGTCCCGGGTGGTATTTTCCCAAAGGGATGCTGTGCGATGCGAAGCAAGATCCCCAGTTGGCCAGGGCTAAACTGTGCGCCGCGAAGCGTGTTACTGTGAACAGTGATATGTACCGTTTGCCGGGACTTTTTTAATTTGGAATCCTATTGTACTTCTTTCCGGTCTCTAGTATAATGACAAAAAGTAGTATTTTCTATCAGGATTACGGCGGATTTTATAACAATATCGTAACTTTTCAGTACCCTCACAGTTACAGGCAAAAATCCATGCAAGATTGCCTTTGGCGATGGGATTTTTGCTTGGCTGCGGAATGATTTCTTACGGTCGGCGCAGTGAATGCGCAGACCTACTGAATAGTTACACAATATCATTATTTTCAATTCGGAGGCAGGATTCTATGAAATCATCGGTGGTGGCAGTGGATAAAAATTTAAAGGAGCAGATATCCCATGGGAATTATGCATTTCCTGTGGATGTGCACAGTGAGCTTTTCCAGGCAGAGGGAATCGGTGCCCCCTCTTACTTTGTCTGCCACTGGCATCCCGAAGCGGAGTTGATGATACTTCTGGACGGTTCCATGCGGTATCAGGTCAACGAGACCATCTATGATATGAAGGAGGGAGAAGGTCTTTTTATCAATTCCAACTGTCTGCATATGGGCACAGCCGTAAGCGGCCAGGCCTCCACCTTATCTGTTATTTTCCATCCCCGCTTTCTGTACGGATATGAGGACAGCCTGATCCGTGAAAAATATATCTCCCCCTTACTGGAGTCCGCAGCTTTTTCCGCCTATCCCCTGAGAGCCGGCAATACGGACGAGAGCCGTGTCATACCTGAACTTCTGCTTCAATGCCTGCATCTTTACGAAGAAAAACCCCTTGCCTGGGAACTTCATATCAAAGCCTGTCTTTTGTCCTGCTGGGGCGCACTTTTTTCTGTATTCACAGAAAAAGGTACCGTGCGGAAAATCTCTGCCCGGAGCAGAGAGGCTGAAGGGAAGGCAAAATCCATTCTGGAATTTATCCAAGATCACTATACCCGCAAAATTTCCCTGGCAGATATTGCAGATGCAGCGGCTTTGAGCACAGGTGAATGCGGGAGGATCTGTAAACGGCTCCTGCACCAGACACCCTTTGAGTATCTGAACGCTTACCGTGTGGAACAGAGTATCCCGGACCTGCTGAAAAAAGACTTGTCCATCACTGAGATTGCATTAAAGCATGGTTTTTCCGGTTCCAGCTACTATGCAGAAACATTTAAACGCGTTAAAGGCATCACACCTTCCGCTTTCCGCCGCAGTCTCATAAGCGGCAGTTAAACACAACCACAGAAAACATGATCCGTGGTTTACACTTGTACGAAGCTGCGCATAGAAAATATTAAGCTCAAACCATAGAAAGCATGTCCCGCGGCCATGCTGTTTTCATGAATAAAGGCATGGCTGTGCATTGAAATCCGCTGCACAGCCATGCCTTAAAAATGTCCGCATCTATTACAAAACTATAGCATAGGCCACAATACAAGTCTAGTAATTTTTTATAATTCTGTTATGATGATCCTGCCGGCAATAAAAATAGGGAGAACAAAAATGAAAGCAAAACCATCACACTGGTACAAAGAAAACTGGTCACTGGAAATAAAAAAACAATCCTGGTCAGAAGATACGGGGCGCCAGGTAGACTTTATCATTCAAACCTTACACTTGAACGGCAGCGAAAAGATCCTGGACCTTGCATGCGGCTATGGCCGCCATGCCCTGCGTTTTGCAGAGAAAGGATATACGGTTACGGGGATTGATATTACAAAAGAATATATTCTGGATGCCAAAATAAACGCCGGGAAAATGTCTCTTGCAAATGTCTCTTTTATTCATGAAGATATCCGCAATATTGAATTTTCCGGAGAATTTGACGTTGTTCTGAATCTTGCAGACGGTGCGGTTGGATATCTGGAGACAGACGAAGAAAATTTAAAAATATTTGATGTAATTTCTAAAGCACTCAAACCGGGCGGCAAACATTTTATGGATATCTGTAATGCAGAATTTGCAGAACGCCATTTTCCCATGCGCAGTTGGGATGCCGGGGAATGTTCCCTATCCTTATCTGCATTCGAGTGGGTTCCCGAAACACGGATCATGTTGTTCGGCGGAGCGGAACTCCCTTATGGAGAACCCACAAAAATGCCTGTGATCCGGGAAGGTGACCCCATAAGATTATATTCCCCGGCTGAGCTGAAAACCATTATGGCTCATAGGGGAATGAAAATAGAAAAGACTTTCTCGGATTTCTCGGGAAAACCTGCCGGATATAATGAGCTGCAGCTTATTGTCTATTCCACAAAATGCACGCCCCCGGCGGCCTGTGACCAGGATATTGGAAACGCTTCTGCTTTTCATCACAATCTCATTAGTAATGGATTAAACCGAAAAAGGGAACGTCCGTGCAGTGAAATCCATTGCTCGGTCGTTCCCATACCTATCTTTTACAATATTAGGGTTAATATTCACAGTCCGCTGTCCCGCAGGACATTTTCCAAAGGGGACGCTTGCGATGTGTAGAATAAATCCCGTATTGGCCCATGCGCTATCATAACATATTACAGTTTTACACTCCCGGATCCACCAACAGATCATTCCCATCCGCTGCGCTGGTTGCCAGATAGTCACACCGTTCATTCATCTCGTGTCCGTCATGCCCTTTCACCCAGATAAAAGTAACACGGTGAGGCTCTTTTGCCTTTAACATCCGTTTCCATAAGTCCACATTCTTTACCGGCTCATTCTTTCCCCGTTTCCAGCCCTTTTTCAGCCAGCCGTCAATCCAGTGCTGGTTAAAGGCATCCACCAGATATTTGGAATCTGAGTACAGTTCCACCTCACAGGGTTTTGTCAGTGCCTCCATGCCCACGATAGCTGCCATCAGCTCCATGCGGTTGTTGGTGGTGCGCACATATCCCTGGGAAAATTCACGCTCATGCAGCGTTCCTTTGGCATCGGTATAGTGGAGGACACAGCCGTATCCTCCCGGTCCGTCCGGGTTGCCCCTGGCAGAACCGTCTGTATATATTTTTACAAGCATATTAATTCCCTACCTTTTTCCAGATTCCGGTGGCCTCAAAATCCGCCACCGCAGCTTCCGATTCTTTTACGATATCCCGGTCATATCCCACCATAGAGAGCAGGCGGATGGCATTTCTGGTGGTTACCCTGCCCTTTTTCAGCAGATAGTTAAATTCCACATCATCCTCCTTGACTTCCTCCTCAAAATGATAGTTGGTGTACGCCCCCTCCAGCATATAAGAAAGTTCAATATCATGTGTTGCCGCAAAAGGTAGCACATGAGGCTTTTTCAGGTGCGCCAAAATATTGGAAGAAGCCGCAATCCGCTCTATGGTGTTGGTCCCCCGCAGCACCTCGTCAATGATACACAGAAGGGGTGCCTCATCCCCGGATTCCTCCAGGATCCGCTTCAGAGACTTGATCTCCACAATGTAATAGCTCTCTTTGCTCTCCAGGTCATCCCGCAGTGCCATGGAGGTCTGTATCTTAAAAAACGGCGCAGCATATTCCGTGGCCGTACAAGTATATACGGTCTGGGCAAGAATTGCATTCAGTGCCACATTCTTCAAAAATGTGGATTTACCCGAGGCATTGGAACCGGTCACCAGAATGCCGCCGGACGCGTCAATACTGTTTGCCACGGGTTCATGGATCAGCGGATGATAAAGATTCTCCACCTTCATCCGCACATCGCTCCCCTTTTTATATGCCGTAAACTCCGGTACACAGTAATAAGGCATGGCCTCTCTGAACGATGCAATGGAAATGCAGGCATCCAGGAGTCCGAATATTTCCAGCATCTCCTCCGCTTCCGCCTTATGCTCCTTCATGGCCTTCATCATGGAGTTAAATTTGATCAGATCAATATGCGTCATCATCCTGATATAATCCAGGATGAAGGACTCCGGACCGCTGGCAAATCCGTCCCGGTCCAGAACCAGATTTGCTCCGTTTTTAAAGCTGGAAAACCCTTTTTCACAGGTATTCAGACGTTCTGTATAACCATGAAGTGCCTCTATCTTCAGCTTGTTCAGGTCACCTGCACTGTTTATGAGCTGCATCATACATTTAAACCCGGTCAGATAAACATGGATGACCTCTTTATCTTTCAGATACGTGCCCATATTGATACAGGTCACAAGCAGAAATACAAAGACGCCATACCTGGGAACCGCTATAAAAGCACCAATGGACAGCAGAAAAGCCAGACACATAAGAATCTGCTTCCACGGCTTCCCGGCATCATACTCTTTTGTCACGTGGATGGCCTGATAGACGGACGCTGTGGGCGGCTTTTTGATATGTGTGAGTATTTCCTGGACCTTCTGCCGTTCCTCTTCATGGTCCCGGAAGAACGTATACAGCCGCTCTCTCTCCACCAGCTTATCCTTACCAAATTCGGGAGTACGCAGAAGATAATACAGATAATCCTCACCCGGGGAGGATACGGTCTGGTTCATGAGCATGAACACTCTGTCCATGTCCAGATCATTCCAGGTAATGTCATCAATGAAAAAACATCCGTCTTTTCGCTCCCGAAAATACTCTGCCGTCTGTTCCAGCTTATCCCAGGTATACTCCCGGTCCGGGATCTGCCCCCAGCTTTTTTTGATCTTCTGAAGAAATTCTCTTCGTTTTCTCTTGTTTTCCTGAAACATGGTCACAAATACGACTGCCATAAAAATGACGATCAATCCTGTCCACAAAGTGGTCTCACTCATAGCTGTCCTCCGTTTTCCTTTCACCGGTTATGCGCAGAAATATTCCTTGATCAGCTTCAACGCTGCTTCTATATCCTCTTCTGTATGGGCATCTGACAGGAACATGGCCTCAAACTGGGAAGGTGCCAGGTGTACACCGTGGTTCAGCATATATTTAAAATATGTGGCAAAAGCATCTGTATCTGAAGTTTTGGCAGATGCATAGTCCGTCACCTTTTCTTTTGTAAAGAAAATACATCCAAGAGACGCCACACGGTTCACCTGATAAGGGATATTATTCTCCACGAAAATCCTGCGAATCCCCTCGAACATCCTCTCCCCTTTCTGGTACAGCCTTGTATAAATCTCCGGATCCTCAAACAGGATTTTAAGCTGTGCCAGGCCTGCCGCCATGGCAATGGGATTTCCGCTGAGTGTTCCCGCCTGGTATACGGGACCTGCCGGGGAGATTTTTTCCATGATCTCTTTTCTGCCGCCATAGGCGCCCACAGGCATTCCTGCACCGATGATTTTTCCATAGGTGACAAGGTCCGGTGTCACGCCGTAAAATCCTGCGGCACCGTCAAATTTCAACCGGAAACCGGTGATGACCTCGTCAAAGATCAGCACTGCCCCGTACTTATCACACAGCGTCCGGAGTCCCTCTAAAAATCCGTCGGCAGGTGGGACCACACCCATGTTGGCACCCACTGGCTCCACGATCACAGCAGCCACCTGGCCTCTGCTCTCTTCCAGAAGTTCTTCCACACTCCCCAGATTATTATACACAGCGATCATGGTATCCTGGGTGCAGCCCTTTGGCACACCGGCACTGTCCGGCACGCCGCTGGTCATGACACCGCTTCCCGCACTCACCAGCATGGCATCTGTATGACCGTGATAGCATCCTGCAAACTTAATGATCTTATCCCTGCCGGTAAAACCTCTGGCAGCCCGGAGGGCACTCATCACGGCCTCTGTGCCGGAGTTTACCATACGGATCATCTCCACATGGGGGATCCTTTCACAGATGAATTCGGCCATCTCCACCTCTTTTGCCGTGGCACAGCCAAAGCTTAATCCGTTTTCACTTGCCTTGATCACAGCTTCACGGATGGCAGGATGATTGTGGCCTAAGATCATAGGTCCCCAGGAGCCAATGTAATCTGTATAGGAATTGCCGTCCACATCAAATATTTTACTTCCCACAGCCCCCTGTATAAAACGCGGGGTCTCCCCGATGGCGCCGTAAGCTCTCACTGGGCTGTTCACGCCTCCGGGGATCCGTTTTACGGCGCGCGCAAATAATTCCTCTGATCTTGTCATTATCCGATTCTCCCTTCATCCATAAATCCGGCCAGTTCTTTTGCAAAATAAGTCAGGTAAATATCTGCTCCGGCCCGGTAAGTGCTCACTGCCATCTCACAGATGATCTTTGCCTCATCAATATATCCAAGCTTTGCGCCTGCCTTCACCATAGCATACTCTCCACTGACAGAATAGGCCGCTACCGGCAGATTGATGCTGTTCTTTACCTCATGGATCACATCCAGGTAGGAAAGGGCTGGTTTTACCATGATAATGTCCGCACCTTCCTGCACATCCAGAAGCGCCTCCTTCAGACCTTCCCTTTTATTGTGGAAATCCATCTGATAGCTCTTTCTGTCCCCAAAAGAAGGGGCAGAACCCGCGGCTTCCCGGAAGGGGCCGTAAAATGCAGAGGCATATTTTACAGCATAGGACATGATTGGGATATCCTTATGCTGGTTGGCATCCAGGACTTCACGGATGGCCCGGACTCTGCCGTCCATCATATCTGAAGGGGCAACCATATCAGCCCCCGCCTCCACATGAGATAGGGCCGTCTTTGCCAGCAATTTAAGGGTTTCATCATTTTCCACATCATGGCCGCACAGTACGCCGCAGTGTCCGTGGGATGTATACTCACACATGCATACATCCGTGAGCAGATACATTTCCGGAAACTGTTTTCTGGCCTCCCGAAGCGCCCTCTGCACAATACCATTCTCTGCGTATGCCTGGCTTCCCACCTCGTCCTTCTCATCCGGGATACCAAAGAACATGACTTTATCCACTCCTGCCTTCATAAGCCCTTCCAGGGCGTAAGGCAGTCTGTCTATGCTGTATCGGAACTGTCCTTCCATGGAGGGGATTTCCTCCTCCATATTCTCTCCCTCGCGGACAAAAATGGGGTAAATCAGGGAACTCTTATCCATCCTGGTTTCCCGCACCATTCTGCGCAGGGTATCGTTTTTCCGAAGCCTTCTCGGTCTGACTGTCATTTCCATGCTGCTACACTCCTTTTATCCTCTCTTATCGTAATTTTCAATTATTCGTATATTCGTAACACACCAGACAGGTCTGGGGATTCATTTGTCCCGTGTTTTCACAGTTACCTGCTGTTTTTCAAGTTTACAACCAAATCCACCACACTGTCAATGGTGGCCTGTTTTGCCATAAATGTCTTCATTCCGTATGCGTCCGCAGCAGCTTTCGTCTGCTTTCCAATGCAGGCAGCCGTCACTTTTGTATAATCAAGGCCTTCTACTGCCTCCGCAAATCCTTTTACGGTAGACGCACTTGTAAAGACAGCGCAGTTGATCTCTCCGCTCTCAAAAGCCTTTTTCTCATCGATCATTTCCTGTTTTTCATAAAAGGTGTCATAGGTCGGCACATCACAGATCAAAAGCCCGGGCTTTTTCTCCAGCTCCTGGATGATCTCTTTTCCTCCGATCTTTGCTCTCGGAAGAAGGATCTTTTCCTTACCGCTGCAGACTTCACACAGCGCTCTTCCCAGGGATTCCCCGTCAAACACCTCAGGCATCAGATCCACAAACAAGCCTCTCTCTTCCAGTGCTTTTTTCGTACCTTTTCCAATGGCAGCGATCTTTGCTCCGCCCAGTTTTCTCACGTCTGTCCCCGCCTTTTTCATCTCCTCAAAGAATACATTCACACCGATGGGGCTTGTAAATGCCAGCCAGTCATAGCTGTCAAGCTGTCCGAATGCGCTGAAAAGCGCGCTCTGGTCTTTAAGCGGAGCTGTTTTGATAGCGGGAAGCTCCAGCACTTCCGCTCCCATCAGGCGCAGCTTTTTGGACATAGTGGAAACCGTCTCTCTGGGCCTTGTGACCAGCACTTTATATCCTGCCAGGGGCAGCTTCTCATACCATCCGAAGGTATCAGCAAGAGAACAAACCCGGCCAACCACGATGATAGCCGGCGTCTCGATCCCCTGACGTTTTACCTCCTCCTCCAGAGTGGAAACGGTAGCCACGATCCGCTTCTGTCCTGCCGTGGTTCCTTTCTGCAGTATGGCAGCCGGCATCTCACCCGGCATACCTGCCCGCAGCAGGGAATTGCAGATATCAGCAAGCGCCGTGACACCCATGAGGAACACCAGTGTCCCCTTTGTGCGCACCAGCGCTTCAAAATCAATGTCATAGGCCTCCCCCTGCTTTTTATGTCCTGTGATAATATGCAGGGAGGAACAGAAATCCCTGTGTGTCACCGGAATACCGTTATACGCAGGAACAGCCAAAGGGGAGGTGACTCCGGGCACCACTTCATAGGGGATTCCCTCTTTTGTGAGAAGCTCCAGCTCCTCTCCGCCTCTTCCGAAGAGAAAAGGGTCCCCGCCCTTTAACCGGACTACCCTATATCCCTTTTTTGCCTCTTCCACAAGTACCTGGTTGATCTGCTCCTGAGGCATAATATGGTGAGACGCACGTTTTCCCACATTGATCAGGCGCACACCGGCCGGAATCTGGGAGAGGACCCCCTGTCCCACAAGGCTGTCATACACAACCACCTGGGCATTTTTCAAAGTTTCCATGCCTTTCAGGGTAAAAAGTCCGATATCTCCCGGGCCTGCACCCACAAGCCAGACCTTTCCCTTACAGCATGCACGGTCTGTCTCCTGTCCAACTGCTGTCATAGATACCGCTCTGCACTCCTCCCTCAGTTTTTTAGCAAGACGAACGCCCAGTTCCTCCGCCTCAGCCCTGGTCCCTTCCAGGCTGCCCTTTTTATATGCGCCGGTCTCCTCCTCATAGTAGAGGCCGGTAAGCACGATCCTGTCCCGGTCCATCACTGCATGGGCCGCAACCGGTGAGGAACATCCCCCGTCCAAAAATCTTACAAAAGAGCGCTCCGCCAAGGCCGCACAGGTACTGTCTGCATCCCCGTAGCCATCCAGGTAAGAATAATCTCTCCCTTTTCTGCCCTGTACGGTCAGAATCCCCTGTCCTGCCGCAGGCAGCATCTCCTCCGGCTCAAAATATCTGGATATCCTGTGGGTCAGCCCCAGCCTTTTAAGCCCTGCCGCGGCCAGAACCAGAGCACTGTATTCTCCGCTGTCAAGCTTTCCAAGCCTTGTCTGTACATTCCCTCTGACACTTTTACACTCCATATCAGGGAACAATTCACCAAGCTGCAGGGTACGCCTGAGACTGGAACAGCCGATGGGCTTTGTCTTATCCAGTTCTGTCACTCCCTCGGGAAGTACCAGCGCGTCCCTTGGGTCCTCCCTTTTTGAGAAAGCCAGAAGAGGCAGTTCCTCCGGGACTTCCATGGGCATATCCTTCAGACTGTGTACGGAAAGCTGGCTTCTTCCGTCCAGAAGCGCCCGGTCCAGCTCTTTTACAAACAAGCCCTTCCCCCCCACTTTGTCAAGGGTTCTGTCCAGGATAATATCCCCTGTTGTCTTCATAGTGAGAAGCTCGGCCTTCAATCCTTCATTGTTCTTCTCTATGTAGTCTCTCACCATCTCACTCTGTATTACGGCAAGCCGGCTCTCCCGGCTCCCGATCACTACTGTTTCGCTGCTCATTTCCTACCTCCCGGCGTCTTTAAAAATTCTTCCACCTTTTCCCGCATCTGCCTTGTCTTCTTATGATCTTTTCCCGCTGCGTTGAACCCAATGACCACACCATCGTGGTTAATGATTCCAGGAAAATGAAAATCACATTTGTTTTGGTCACTGGCTGTGTTCACCAGTATGCCCAGACATTTACAGGCACTGTAGATATCTTCATTTACCGTCCTGTCATCCGTGGCCGCCAATGCCAGATCCGCATCATATAAATCTTCCCGTTCGTATCTTTTCTGTTTCCAGACCAGCTCACCGCTTTTTGCAAGCTCCCGGATTTCCGGCTGTACATCGGGGGCGATCACTATCAGTTCCCCCACAAAGCCAAGAAGGCTTTTGATCCTTCTGGAAGCTATGTTTCCTCCGCCTATGACCACAGCTTTTTTCTCAGTCAGGTCTGTGTACAGCGGAAACAGTTTTTTCTCAGTCTTCATAAACCTTCTCCAATCCGGCCACACACTCCATGAACAGATCCTGCTCCAGAGAATCCCTCAGCCCGAAGATCATCTTGCCTACCACCTTCCCCGCAGCCGTGTCTATAGCCTTCAGAAGCCTTTCTCTGTCACTGTCTTCCATAGGGGTCTTTTTCAGGATCTTTAAGATTCGCGCATTCAAATCCTCCACAGCTTCCGTCTTGATATCCTGGATTCTCGGAAATACATCACGGCCGGAAAACCAGTCATAAAACTCTGACATCTGTTCCTTCAAAATAGCCCCTGCCTTCTGCATACTGGCCTGAAGCCTTGGGGATGCAGCGTCGATCTTAAAGCTGTCAATATCATAGAGGGTCACATTCTGAAGCTCTCCCACCTCCGGGTCAATGTCTCTCGGCACAGCCAGATCGATCAGGATCACATGATGGGGAACCTCCGCATTTTCAAAAAGTTCTTTTGTTATGGTGCAGTTCGGGCTGGCCGTAGCTGACACCACCAGATCACACTTGGGCAGCAGTTCCATCCTGTCCCCATAATTGATACGCTCACATCCCTGGGGAATGGTCACCATACCGCTTCGGTACTGGCGGACCGTCACCGTCACATCCGCGCCTGCCTCTTTCAGGGCCAGAGCCGTCACTTTTCCCATCTCTCCGTTTCCGATGACCATACAGGTCTTGCCCTGGATGGAAAATCCCTGGTTTTCCAGCCTGTCAATTGCCTGGTGGATGACAGAGGTATTGGCTCTTGAAAACGCCACTTCTGTTTTCACTTTCTTGGCTGCCGTCACTGCCATCCTAAAAAGCACTTCCAGCACACCGTCCGTACAGTAGGCATCCCTGGATAGTGTCAGCGCATCCTTCACCTGGGTGATGATCTGGTCCTCCGCCAGGATCTGAGATTTTAAACCGCTGGTCAAATAGAACAGATGCTCCACTGCCTCACTGCCTTCTCTTGTGATGAAAAACTCCCGGTGCTCCTCCTCGCAAACTTCTTTTTCCCTGCACAGAAAACTGTAAAGGGAACCCTCCCAGTCATCCTGCACGCTGGCCCAGATCTCCATCCGGTTGCAGGTAGACAAAATAATACACCCTAAGATATCCTTGTCCTCTTTCAGCCGCTCCATAGCGCTCACCGCATTTTTTCTGGTGAAAGAAAATCTGGCCCTGATATCCACGGATGCTCTGCTGTGGTCAATTCCAATCATGGAAATACTCATAGTTCCTACACTCCATATCTTTCGTTTCCGTTTTTTAGATGCTTAGAAAACCAGGACATTGCACTGTTTTATACACACCTTTTGTTTTCTCATATTAGCACAGAATGTTACCTGGTGCAACATCTTGATTTTTTGTCGAATTCAATTGACAAAAAACTTCCAGGGCGATACAATAATCACAGAATTGAGTGTGCACAGGTGTCCGCTACGTCGGAATAATAGGAAAGTTGAGTTAAAAGCTCACACGGTCGCGCCGCTGTGAGGGAAGAGTCACATTTTATGATGTCACTGGGAAACTGGGAAGGCAAAATGTGGTGATGACGCCCGAGTCAGAAGACCTGCCTGTCACAAGCGATTTACACAATGGTTACGAACGATGGCCTTGTGTAAGAACAGGCGGTATGGGCGCTTATTAAAATAAGGTCTGCTGTCCGCATTTGTTCTTCTGATGGCCTGTCGGTGTTTTTACCGCCAGGTTTTTTTATACCCATTTGGGCATTATATTACTCAATCAGAAGGAGGAAAAGACAAAATGAGTAAGCAACAAAAAAGAATTATTGTATTGGCCAGCATGTTCGCACTGACCTTTGGTATTGTGCCGAATGTAAGTGCCATGCACATCATGGAAGGTTATCTTCCCGGAGGGTTCTGCATCGCATGGGGTGTGATCTGCGTCCCGTTTTTGATCGCTGGTTTTATGTCCATCAAGAAAACCCTGAATGAACACAGAAACCTGATCACCCTGCTGGCTATGTCAGGAGCCTTTGTATTCGTGATCTCATCCCTTAAGATCCCATCAGTGACAGGAAGCTGTTCCCATATGACAGGAACCGGGCTTGGCGCTATCCTTTTCGGCCCCAGCGCAGTTTCCATTCTGGGAATCATTGTGCTCCTCTTCCAGGCTATCCTGCTGGCCCACGGCGGACTTACCACCCTGGGTGCCAATACTTTTTCTATGGCAATCGCAGGACCTTTTGTATCTTACGGAATTTTCTTTATCTGTAAAAAATGCAAGGTGAACCGATATGTTTCTGTTTTCCTTGCAGCGACCTTGGGTGACTTATTTACATACTGTGTAACTGCCGTACAGATGGCACTGGCTCACCATGCAGACACTACCATCATGGGCGCTATGGGAAAATTCCTGCTGGTGTTCGCACCCACACAGTTACCTCTGGCAATTATCGAAGGCGTCATCACAGTTCTTATCATCATGGGTCTTGAGACCTATGCGAAACCGGAACTCCGTACCATCGGTTTTTTAAAGGAGGCAAAGTAATATGAAAAAAACAGTGATTGGATTATTAGTTGTGATCATTCTAATTGCGTTCATACCGCTCTTCGCTTTAAAGGACGCAGAATTCGGCGGCTCTGACGATGCCGGCAGCCAGGTGGTGGCGGAAGTGGACTCCGGTTTTCAGCCCATAGCAGAACCGATCCTTGAAAAAATACTTGGCCGCGAGCTTCCCGGTGAAGTGGAAAGCCTTTTGTTCTGTGTGCAGTCTTCCATCGGAGTTGGCATCCTGGCCTTCTTTATGGGGCGCTTTGTAGAAAGAAAGAAGCTGGGAAAAGGAGAATGATACTTTGCATCCGGCGAAAGGAGTAACTTATGATAACCATTGATAAGCTTTGTTACAATTCCAAGCTTAGATATGAAAATGCCGGTGAAAAGTTTGCGTTCGCGATGATTACACTTCTTTTCTGTGTGATGAGTCGTTCCATCGTGGTCGCATGCATTGTTTTAGCAGTCACAGGGATTCTCACCGTTTATAAGGGGGGAATCCCTTTTTCCCGCTATATCCACTTTATGACTGTGCCGCTGGCTTTCCTGATCTTGAGCACCATTGCCATTGTTTTGAATTTAAAACACGAGCCCTTGGATCTATTTGCCGTTTCTATAGGCAGTTGGTACCTCACAGGGAGCGTAGACGCGCTATTTTATGCCCTGCAGTTGATTCTGACAGCTCTGTCCGCAGTCTCCTGCCTGTATTTTCTGTCCATGACGACCCCCATGCCGGACATTCTGAATGTACTGGGAAAGCTGCACTGCCCCAAACTGATGATTGAGCTGATGCTGCTTATTTACCGTTTTATTTTCGTGCTGCTGGATACTGCCTATTATATTTCCACGTCACAGAACAGCCGCCTGGGAAACAGAAATTACAAGACAAGCTTAAAGTCCTTCGGTGCCCTCGGATCTGTCCTGATGATCCGGGCGGTTAAGCGTTCCAATGCCCTCTACAGCGCCATGGAGGCACGCTGCTATGACGGCACCATCCATGTTTTGAATGAAACCTATCCTCCCAAGAAAAAAGTGATCGTGTGGATTGTTTTATTTGAAATCATTTTATTTTCCATAACTATCTGGAGGAGGTTCTTCGCATGAACAATGACATCATATTAAAAGCAGAGAATTTATTTTTTTCATATGACGACGAGAATTCCCATTCGTTAAATGGTCTCAGTCTGGAGATCAAACGGGGACAGAAGGTTGCTTTTATGGGCTCCAACGGCTCCGGAAAATCCACTTTCTTTCTGTGCTGCAACGGCATACACCGCCCTTCCTCAGGCACCCTGTATTTTAACGGCGAACCGGTCACCTATGACAAGAAAGGCCTTTTAAAGCTGCGAAGCAAAATAGGGATCGTGTTCCAGGACCCTGACAACCAGCTTTTTTCAGCCAGCGTATACCAGGAGATCTCTTTTGGCATCCTCAATCTGGGTGTGTCAGAGGAGGATGCCAAAAAAGAGGTGGAGGAGGTCATCGAGCATCTGGAAATCACCCCCTTCCGCCATAAACCCACCCACTCTTTAAGCGGAGGCCAGAAAAAACAGGTGTCCATCGCTGATATCCTTGTCATGCATCCGGACATTATTATTTTAGATGAACCGGCAGCCGCCCTGGACCCCAAGCATACCACCATGGTGAACCAGATTGTAAACCGTCTGACAGAGGCCGGGATCACCGTCCTCATGGCAACCCATGATGTAAATTATGCCTATGAGTGGGCGGACGAGATCATGCTGTTTCACGAGGGAAAAGTTCTCATGCACGGCACCCCGGCTGATGTGTTCAGCAACAAAGCAGTGCTGGCCCAGACTAACCTGGAAGCGCCTGCCGTGCTGGAACTGTTCGACAGCCTGTGTATGAAAGGTATCTTAAAGCCCGCGCTGCCTGTTCCCAAAAATCTGCAGACCTTAGAAAAATACATAGCAGACGTCAATATCAATACTACACACTACGGAGGAATATCACCAGTGAACATGAAGACAAAGAAAGCGATCCTGGCAGTCAGCTTCGGCACCAGCCATGATGACACCAGAAAGGTTACCATTGATGCCATCGAAGATTCTATGAGACAGGCTTTCCCGGAGTATCCTGTCTATCGGGCATGGACCAGCAAAATGATCATCCGAAAGCTTAAGAACAGGGATAACTTGATCATTCCCACGGTAAAGGAAGCCATGGAGCAGATGATGTCAGACGGCATTACAGATGTACTGGTACAGCCCACCCATGTGATCAACGGCATCGAAAATGACCTGATGAAAGAGGATGCCCTTACCTACCGGGATTCCTTCCATTCGATTTCTTTCGGGGACCCGCTTCTTACCACGGAGGATGACAGCCACAAGGTTATTGCTGCCATTGCGGACGAATTCTCTCATATAACAGAGGAACAGGCACTGGTATTCATGGGGCACGGCACAACCCATTTTGCCAACTCCATCTATGCTGCCCTGGATTACACCTTCAAAGATAAAGGATATCCCAACTTCTTTTTGGGCACCGTGGAAGCCTACCCCTCTATGGAGAGCCTGAAAAAAATGCTGAAAGCCTACCAGCCGAAGGAAGTGGTGCTGGCGCCCTTTATGATCGTGGCCGGTGACCACGCCAAAAATGATATGGCGGGGGATGATCCGGAATCCTGGTACAGCCAGTTTAAGGACGAGGGATATGAAGTGAAGGCTGTGTTAAAAGGTCTCGGAGAATACGAGGGCATACGCCGTCTCTTTATTGACCACATCCGCGCAGTTGACAGATAAGGGTAACAGTTCGGACAAGCTGAACCGTTACGCATCCAGCCATTAAAAATCGCTTTGCGATGGGCCGGATAAAGCTGGCACTACTTTTTCATACAGTCAGCGCAGTAAATGCGCAGACCTGTCTGAACTGTTACAAATATGGTTCACTGTCGTACAGGTCTCCGAATTCACTGGTCCGGCTGTAAGAAAGCCCCTTTTGGATGACCTTGGCAGCAGACAAAAAGCCATGAAACAGAATTATAGCTTTCTGTTTCATGGCTTGATCATTTCTGCCCTGATCTTTTATTCATATAGTTCAACTTCTGAAATGCAGTTGTCATTCCACCGGTCTCCCTCAAATCCGCTTTTAATATAAAGGGATACATAAGAAGCTTCCACCGGTTCATCAAAGGAAAGACAGAACGCCTTCTTTTCATTGGAAAACTCCACATCCTTCTTCTGGGAATCTCCCACACTGATGGTCAGGGACGCCGGTCTGGCATTTGCCTTCCACATATCTTCACTTCTCCAGTTCCCCAGGTAAAGTACCATGTAGCGCACTTTGTGGGCCTTGTCAAAATCCAGACGGATACCGGTACCCTCCCCCAGTCCGTCTTCCCCCTCCTGCCAGGAGGAAGCAGTATCCCCATCTACAGCGCTGGCCGCGCTGTAATCATAATTATCGGAGGACTGCTGGGAATTCTGGTCCGTGGAAGCAATGGAGATTTTTTGAAATTTGGAGAAATCTATGCTGTCCGCATCCACTGACTTAAAATATTCCTGTTTCTTTTCTTCCTTTTTTTCTTCTTTGGGCTTATCTTCCTTTTTCTCTGCCTCTTTGTCTTTTTCTTCTTTTTCAGCCTCCGCGCCGCTGTTGTCCTTCTCTCCGCTTTCCGTCTCTTTTTTGGCATCCGCTTCCTTATCGGCTGAACCCTGCGTATTTTCTGAATCCTGCCCCTTGGCTCCGGCGGTCTTGTCTTCCTGTTCTGCTTTGGCGTAGTATGCCTTTTTTTCCTCATCCATCTGCTGCATGGCGTGTACCCCCCACAGGACTCCAATGAGAAGACAGACAATTAAAATACATCCGGATATGAGCCAGACCGGATTTTTCTTCTCCGGTTCTCCCTGCCGCTTTTCTTTTTTCGGCTTGTAGGAGGATTCTTTTGCCGCTTTCTTTACCAGATCCTCAAAGGGCAGTTCATCCGTATCCGCAAGGTCTTTTGGGTTCTCCTCCTTCTGCAGAAATGTTGGAGGCGTCTCCCTCTCACGCTCCGCCGCCTCTGCATCCGTATCCTCTAACGTATCCTGACTCAGCTCCTCCGTCACTGTATCCCCGAAAACAGTGCCTTCCCCATCCGTTTCTGTATGGTCTGTCCTTTCAGGTTTCGGAGGTTCTGCCGCTGCTTTTTCTTCTTTTGGTTCCGCTGCCGCATTTTCAGCTCTCTGTTCTTGAGGATCGCTTTCTTTTGCTGCGGCGGTTTCCTTTTTTATATCCTTCAGTTCTTCATCGCTTTTATAAAACTCCCAGATGTCGTCCTCATCCATGTATTCCTCGAACACCGCTTTTCCGCACTTTGAGCAGAATAGATCGTCGTTGTCCAGCTCATGGCCGCATCTTTCACACTTCATATTATACTTCCCCTTCCTGTTCTTTCCCTTTGTATTGAAGGTCTGTTTCCGTAACTGCTCAACGGTCTGAACAGTTCTCTATTTCCAGTAGTCTCTCTCATTATCGATCATATAGAGAAGTGCATTGCAGATACAGGCTGCGATATTGCTGCCGCCTTTTCTTCCCCTTGCTACAATGTAGGGCACCCCTGTCTCCATGATCATTTCCTTAGATTGTACCACATTTACAAAGCCTACCGGAACCCCAATTATTAGATATGGGGAAATTTTTTTCTCATTTATCAGCTCATACAGGCGGACCAGAGCTGTGGGCGCATTGCCGATGGCAAAAATAAGAGGTTTTCCCATAGAGGCAGCCTTATCCATACTTGCAACTGCACGGGTCGATCCCTGACTTTTTGCCGCACAGGCAACATCTTCATCAGACATAAAACAAAAAACCTCCCCGCCGTACTTTTTAAGCGCTTTCTTGTTGATACCTGCTTTTGCCATCTGCGTATCGGTCACAATACAGGCACCGTTTTTAATGGCTTGAATCGCCTGTTCCACTGCGTGGTCGGAAAAACAGAGATTATCTGCATAGTCAAAATCTGCACTTGTATGAATACACCGTTTTACGATCAGCTCTGTACCGGGCACCAGTTTTTTGTCCCCCAGCTCCTCTGTGATAATCTCAAAACTTCTGGTTTCAATCTCTTTTGGTCTTACATTTTCTAATTCTGTCTTCATCTTATCCGCCCTTTCTATATGCCGGCTTCCAGGATTTCATATATCTTTTTCATATCCAGATGCTTTCTCAGCCCATCTGCCAGAATATCATACTGCGTTTCCTTGAATTCTGCAAACTCCACACCTGTCATCTGACTTACATCCAGGCCTTTTACTTCCCCTATAGCTTCCACTATCTTCTTTGCCACTTCCTCTTTGTCGAAAATACCGTGGACATAGGAACCGTAGACATTCCCCGCATAAGCCCCGTCCTCTTTGGAACTGCCCTTCACGGTGTCCGTGATCCTCACAAGCGGTCTGGCCCCTTCCCGCAGGGACGAAATACCCATATGGATCTCATACCCCGCAAGTGACACGCCGGAAAGTCCCTTCAAAGCGCCCTCCACCTCCGGGAAGCAGCCCTCCACCCGGGTCCTTGTCTTTGCCCCCTGAAATACCGTATCCATAGGAAGAAGTCCCATGCCCTTGATCTGCCCTCCGGCCTCCACACCGTCAGGGTCCGACAGAGTTTCACCCAGCATCTGGTAACCGCCGCACACACCGAAAATGATCTTTCCCTCTGCTGCCTTCTTTAAGATTGCAGCCTCCAGACCGTTCTGCCGCATCCAGAGAAGGTCTTCCATAGTGTTTTTGGAACCCGGCAGCACGATCATATCCGGATTCTTCAGATCACGCACTGTTTTCACATAGCGCACCGATACCCCGGGTATCACCTCCAGGGCATTAAAATCTGTAAAATTGGAGATGCGCGGAATACGAATGACGGCAATATCAATTACATCTACTTCCTGTTTTCCGTCAAAGCGTTCAGTAAGGCTGTCCTCATCCTCCACCTCAATATTTAGGTAGGGTGCCACTCCCACTACGGGAATGCCGCTTTTTTCCTCCAGCATTGTGATCCCCGGATCCAGAATGGTCTTATCTCCCCGGAATTTATTGATGATCATGCCCTTGACGATTTCCCTCTCGTCCTCCTCAAGGAGCATCACCGTGCCGATCAGCTGTGCGAACACACCGCCCCGGTCAATATCTCCCACCAGAAGCACCGGTGCTTTCGCCATTTTAGCCATTCCCATATTTACAAGGTCTTCCTGCTTCAGGTTGATCTCCGCAGGACTCCCCGCGCCTTCAATCACTACAATATCATATTCTGATGCCAGTTTTTCATAAGCTTTCTTAACTTCCGGGATCAGGTTCCTTTTATATGCAAAATATTCTCTCGCACTCATGGTTCCCAGAACCTCTCCGTTTACGATCACCTGGCTGCCCGTCTCATTTGTAGGCTTTAACAAAATAGGATTCATGTACACAGACGGTGTAATGCCCGCGGCCTCAGCCTGCATCACCTGCGCGCGGCCCATCTCCAGCCCCTCCTCCGTGATGAAGGAATTAAGCGCCATATTCTGTGACTTAAAAGGTGCCACCTTGTATCCGTCCTGTTTGAAAATACGGCACAGACCTGCCGTCAAAAGACTTTTCCCCGCATTGGACATGGTGCCCTGCACCATAATTGCTTTTGCCATTTCCCGTTACCTGCCTTTCTCTTATGGTATCTGTCTATACTTGCTGTCTGCGGCCGGTATCTCTCCAAGCACACGCAGAAGTTTATCATTTTCTTCCCTGAGTCTCACCGCAATCCGGTAATACCCTTTGGAAAGCCCGTAGTAATTGCTGCAGTCCCGAATTAAGATTCCCTTTTCAAGACAGCTCTTTTGAAGGTCTTTCGGCCCTTTAAAAAAGATATAGTTGGCGCTTGAGGCAAACGTCTCATACCCCAGACGCCCAAGGCCTTCCAAAAGATACGTGCGTTCCCTGTGTATCACGGCCATGGAATGCTCCACATATTCCTTCTCCGAAAGTGCGGCGATGCCGGCCTCCTGAGCCAGAATTGACACATTCCAGGGCTGGGTCACCATCTGCATGTTTTCAAGGAGTTCCCTGTTCCCGCACAGCGCGTATCCCAGCCTGACACCTGCCATGGCATATCGTTTTGTAAATGCCTTCAGCAGAAAAAGGCTGTTATTCTGCTCTAAAAGAGGTTTCATGGTGTGCGCTTCGGGATGTTCCACAAAGTCAACAAAACACTCATCCAGCATAAGGATACAGCCGCATTCCTGACAGCGAAGCAGCACTTCTCTCAAGAATGCCTGCTCCATGAGCACACCTGTGGGGTTGTTGGGATTGCAGAGAAAAACCATATCCAGATCCTCTGTGATATCATCCAGAAATTCCCTTCCCACAGAAAATCCACGGCTCTCCTCCAGCACATACCGCTGAATCCCGCATTCTACCGTGGCAAGCGCCTGCTCATATTCCGCAAAGGTGGGGGCAGGAAGCAGCGCCTTTTTTGGCTTCAGCGCCAGTACCAGGGCAAAGATCAAATCCGCCGCACCATTCCCGCAGATAATCTGTTCTGCGGGAACCCCCTCATAATGACTGATTGCGTCTCTGAGACGCTCACATTTTACATCCGGATAATGGCAGACCTGCTCCATGGCCCTGGCTACAGCCTGTTTTACAGACTCCGGGGTGCCGAAAGGATTACAGTTTGCAGAAAAATCCGTCACATTTTGATGGCGGTAGACATCACCGCCATGGGTGTGGTAACTTATCATTTATTTTCTCCTTACAGTAACAAAAAAATGCCCATGCGGATCAGTGCAAAAAACAAGGTTCCCAGGGCTGCGCTTACATACAGAAGGCGGTTTGCCCTCGGAATATCCTGTATCTCCACTTCCCTGACCGCATCTCCGATGGTTGGTTTTTCATATAATTTTCCGAAATAAAATGCATCTCCCGCAAGCTGGATATCCAGTGCACCTGCCATGACTGCCTCTGTCTGGGCAGAATTAGGGCTTGCATGATTGTAGCGGTCCCTTAAAAATATTTTCTTTGCATTTTTCCAGTCAAATCCGGCGCACAGGGAGGCCAGTATCATCAGCCAGGCACTGATCCTGGCGGGTATGTAATTGGCAATATCGTCCAGCCTGGCCGCATACCGTCCAAAATTCAGATATTTGTCATTTTTATATCCCACCATGGAGTCCATGGTATTGATCCCCTTATACAGGAACATAAGGACAGGGCCCCCTATGGCCATGTAAAACAGGGGGGCAATAATTCCATCGGATGTGTTTTCCGCAATGGTTTCCACTGCCGCCTTCGTCACACCTGCTTCGGACAGACTTTTGGTATCTCTTCCCACGATCATGGAAACCGCTGTTCTGGCTCCCGGCAGATTCGGCTTTTTCAGTTCCTCATACACCCGCATACTCTCCGCCTTCAGGGATTTCACTGCCAGCATCTGATAACACATAAAGGTCTCCAGTACAATTCCCAGAACCGTATGGATATGATATGCCAGATACAGAAGTAAAAACGGAACCCCTCCGCTGCCCAGACAAATCAGCAGCACAAGGAAAAAACCGGCTGTTCTCTCCCCTTTGGGCGTTTTTGGAAAAACCCGCCTCAGCATTTTTTCCAGCAGCGTGATCCCGTTTCCGATCATGCGGACAGGATGGTACAGCCATCTGGGGTCTCCCAAAAGCAGATCTATCATAAAGCCCAGTACCAGGGCCAGTGCTGTCCATTTCACCATGTCTTGTCAAATCCTTCCTGTGTATATTTTCCAGTCACCTCTATCTTTTGACTCTCTTTCCATTTTTCTTCATCAACCAATATTTCATAGCCCTGGGCATTCTTTACCTGCCAGTCAAAATAACTTCGGTCTGAGTCGGCAAGGATACTGAGGATACTCATAATGGTTCCGCCGTGCACCACAAAAGCCGCTGTAGAAGTCCCATCCTCCAGACACTGCTCCAGGCAGCGGACAAATCCCCACACACAACGTATCCTGAACTCCTCCCGGCTTTCCCCCTCCGGAAAAGGCAGGGTTCCGTTACTGTCAATCCATGCCTGGTATCTGGGTTCCCCGGAAAGTTCTTTATAATTCTTGTTCTCAAATATTCCGAAATCGCACTCTTTCAATCGTTCTTCCGTCTCTTTTTCTATCCCCGGAAACAAAATTTCCGCAGTCTGGGTGCACCGGAGCATGGGACTTACAAAAACCCGCTTTACAGGCGGGTAGGAGAATTTTTCAAGGAGACAGATACCATCCCTGCTAAGAGGCTCGTCTGTGCGGGATCCAATGTAACGTCCCAGCTTGTTTCCGGCTGTCATGGAATGACGGATCAACAAGATTCTAAGCATCTTTTATCACCGTCCCGATTCCGCAGGTCACCCGGACAACACGCTTAGCCCTGGCTGCTGTCCTGGTACAGATCCTGCCCACAGCCTCCCGGTATTTCCGGTCAAAGGCATCCACAGGAACCACGCCATAGCCCAATTCATTGGATATGAGCACGATCTCAGGGTTTTTTCCGGACAGTTCCTCCTCCAGCTTGGACAGATTCCTGTTCTCCAAAAGCCTGGCACGTATCCACTCATGGAAATGATACAGGCATCTGGCGGAAAAAATATCCTCATAGGAGGCTTTCGCACCGTCCTTCATATCCTTTTCCTCCAACCCCTGTACTGCCATAGCATATTCTTTTTTTCCCTGAAATGCCCCGCCTATAATAAGCTGCATATGCCTTTCCTCCAATCATTTGTTATGTAATGGCTTGTTACTATTCACGGCTGCTATCCCACGAGGTGTTTTTATGCGCTTGCGTATGAAAATTCCGAGGCAGCCAGCGCGATATGGGGCAGAATGCTTCATATCTGTGCATCGCGAAGCGTGTTACTGTTTACAGAACTGCGTTTTTTGCAGGACTGTGAATAGTAACAATGGCTTTATAGATGACGCACGATCACCTCACCGGCCACTGCGAACAGGGCAATGGCAAGTTCACAAATCTGCATATGGAAACCAGCCAGATCCCCCGTGATCCCCCCAAACTGTTTCATGGACATGCGGTAGTAGTACAGGTATTCCAGCCCGGCGCCCAGAACGGCAGCTCCGCCAATAACCGGCTGATAAAGGATCATCAGGACTGCCGCTGCCAGAGAGAATAATACGGAAACCACCCTGACCGCTTGTTTTTGGGCACCATCTGAAAAAGCTGCCGCAAGCCCTGTATTTTTGGCCATGGGAAAGGATGCGATGGAAAAAGCCCCCATCCCTCTTGAGAGAACAAATCCCAAACACACCACCGGAAGCCCCGCACTCGTCATCTCACTGTAGACACCAAAATACAGAAGAAAATAGCAGATACCCACAATAATGGCAAAGGCGCCTGCATTGGAATCTTTTAATATTTCCAGTTTCTTCTCCCTGGGTTGATAGGAATTCAGGGCATCCGAGGTATCCAGAAGGCCGTCCAAGTGAATGCCGCCGCTTATGGCAACGGGTATCAAAAGCAGAACTATTGTCATAAAAACACGGCTGTCCAGAACGTTTGGGGCATATGTCCCCCAGAGCCAGGAGAGAACTCCGATCACCACGCCGATCAATGGAAAAAAGCACATGACATAGCGCATATTTTCCTTTGTCCATTCACTCTGTGGCATGGGAATCTTGGAATACATGGAAAACGCTATCTTAAAACTGTTCCAAAATTGTCCCGCCTTACTCTGTCTCATCACACATTTCCCCCATCCTGTCATTTTTATCTGTCCTGCTCTTGTATGTGAGGGGCAGTCCATACACGACCTCTGTGACCTGGCAGGCCCGGCGTGCTGTTTCCCGGTTGATCTCCCCCAGATATTTCTGGTACTGCCTGGTCTCCTCATCATACTCGATCCCGTCTGAAAAAATCTCATTTGTCACGACCACCAGCTCCGCTGCCTGTGCTTCCAGGGAGGCAATGCCCTCCAGAACCGCCTCCACCGTCCGGCTCCCGGCACCGTCTTCCTGAAACATCTCATTGGCTGTCAGGTTGGACAAGCATTCCAGAAGTACGCAGGCGCCTTTTGGCACCTGCACGTTTTTAAGCCCTGTGTAACACTCTATCGTTGTAAATTTCTTTTCCGCACGCATACGCCTGTGGCGTTCCACACGCTTCTTGCTCTCCTCATCAAAGGGGTACATGGTAGCTATATAAATCCTGTCGCCATCGCCGAATCCTGTCAGCACATCCTCCGCAAAGGCTGATTTTCCGCTCCCGCTTCCCCCTGTCACCAAAGTTATCATAATTTGCTCCAATCTCCCGGTACAGCGGCCTATGACCCGTCACATGGTAACCTTCCCGTGGATCAATCTAAAGGCACGTAAGCATCCATACCGATACCGCCGAAATCACTCATGCCGTAAAATACCGCTGTTGCGATATCCAGAAGCGGGAAGAACGCCACTGCTCCTGTCCCCTCTCCCAGGCACATGTCACAGTGAAGACAGGCTTCCTTTCCGAGAGCCTCAAGGAGCAGATGGCCCGCAGGCTCTTTGGATACATGGCTGGCAATCATATATTGTTTCGCAGTGGGGCAGATTCCGGCTGCAACCAGCGCGCCAGTAGCTGAAATGACACCGTCTATCACCACCGGGATCTTAAGGGCAGCGCCGCCCAAAAACAGTCCGGCAATGGCTGCGATATCAAATCCGCCCACTTTTGCCACCACATCAATCGCATCATTTTTATCCGGTTTGTTTACCTCAACAGCCTTTTTGATCGCATTGATCTTACGGTTCAGTCCCTCACTGGAAAGTCCCGCGCCGCGGCCTGTCATGTTCTCCACAGGCATATCAAGGAGCACAGAAGCCACCGCACTGCTGGTGGTGGTATTTCCGATTCCCATCTCACCGGTGGCGATCACGCCATAGCCCTTTTCTTTCAGCATTTCCACCATCTCGATGCCCGTCTCAATGGCCCGGATGGCCTGCTGCCTTGTCATGGCCGGCTCCTTTGTCATATTTTTTGTCCCGTAGGCAATCTTGCGGTTTAAGATGCTTACCTCTTTTGCCACCCCTACATCTACAGGGAAGATTTCCGCGCCAACGGTTTTACACATAATACTGGAAACCGCTTTTGTCTGCAGGAAGTTCTCTGCCACAAGGGCTGTGATCTCCTGACCGGTCTGGGTCACGCCCTCCTCAACCACACCATTGTCCGCACACATGGGGACAAGTGCTTTCTTTTCCAGATGGATATCCAGGCATCCCGTGATACCGGTGATCTGTACCAGAAGGTCCTCCAGCTTACCCAGGCTGTGAAGGGGATGCGCGATGCTGTCCCAGCGCTTCCTGCTCTCCTCCATCACTTTCTCATTGACCGGTTCAATCCTTTTTAAAGCCTCTTCCAGTTTCATGTTCCTTTCCTCTCTTCCTCTGTATATTTCTATTTCCTTTATTTTCCTGTTCTTCTGTACTCTAGGCACTTCTCCAGAAACGCCTGCGGCAGCTTGGGATTTCCATAGTAATAAAAATGGGGAAATCCTGCCAGCAGATGGTCGGAAGCGTGCAGGCAGCTCCAGGACCTGCTGCTCATAGGCTTCTCTGCCAGAAAGTCTTCTCCGCAGGAGGTGGAATCAAAGTAATGGAACTCATGGGCCGGACTCTTCCCAATCCTTTTTCCAAAAACGGTTCCCTCCCTCTGGGTGAGTGTCACATACCCGAACCGTCCCAGTTTTTCTGTCCTGTACGCATGGCCCGGTATGATGCCCACACCGTCACATGGATTTTTGTCCATATCCTCCATGGACTCGTGGAGGTACATAAATCCCCCGCACTCTGCCAGAACAGGGATCCCTCTCTGATATTCTGCCAGAATGGCCCGGCGAACAGAATAATTATCCTCCAGCTCTTTGCCCAAAAGCTCCGGATACCCACCGTAAAAGATCAGGCCGCAAAGCCCCTCGGGCAGCCGCTTGTCATGGATAGGAGAAAAATATACGATCTCTGCTCCCATCTGCTCCAAAAGCTTTAGATTGTCCTCATAGACAAAGCAAAACGCCTCATCCCTGGCGATTCCGATCCTCACCTTCTCCGGCAGACAAAACGCATAGGCGCTGTCCTCCTTCCATGGCCTTTTGGGTGAAATCTCAGGGGCATTTCCGGCGATCTCAAGGATTTTATCCACACAGAGTGTCTGCTCCAAAATTCCGGCCAGCTTCATAAGCTTTTCCCGGAACCCCTCCACTTCCTCCGGCATTACAAGACCCAGGTGGCGGCTTTCAAGAACACAGTCCTCCACTTTGGGGACATATCCCAGGACAGGTATGGAAAGTTCCTCCTCGATCATTTTTTTCACCCTTGGATACAACATGGCTGTCATCTGGTTCAGGATCACACCTGCGATCCGGCTGTCTTTTTTGTATTCCGCAAATCCCTTGATGTAAGGGAGCACAGATACGCTCATACCCCGGCAGTTCACGATCAGGACCGCAGGGGTCTCCGTTACATTGGCCAGTTCGTAGGCGCTGGCTTTGCTGGTGATTCCGCCCACCCCGTCATAATACCCCATGACGCCTTCCATGACCGCAATATCCATATCGCAGCTGTTCTTTGCAAGCAGGTACCGCACCACATCGCCGTCCGTAAAAAAGGTGTCCAGGTTCCTGGACTTGGTTCCAATGACTTTTGTATGGAACATAGGGTCAATATAGTCAGGTCCGCACTTGAAGGAAGCAGTCCTAAGCCCACGGTTTTTTAAGACCTGCAGGATCCCGCAGGTGAGCAGAGTCTTGCCGCTGCCGCTGGCACCGGCACAAAGAAGTACACGCGGTATTTTCATATCATCTCTCCTATCTGATATCCCCTGTGCAGGAAATAATGGTGATCGGATTTTCCCCCATCATCATATGGTAAGGCCCTGCTTTCCTGGCCCTTCCCACACTGAGCTGCACCACCTCTGTGTCTGTGACCGGCAGTTCCTTCAGACACCGCAGGGCTTCCGCCACACTCTCCAAAGCAATGCAATTCATCACGATCCTGACACGGGGATTTTTGTGGAGCAAAAGTTCCATGATCGCTTTCATGTTCCCTGACGAACCCCCGATAAACGCATGGGTGGGTGCCTCCAGGCCGCGAAGTACCTCCGGTGCCTCCCCTTCCACAATGGTCAGGTTATCTGCAGCAAATTTCATTTTGTTTTTCAGAAGCAGTTCCGCTGCCAGAGATTTCTTCTCAATGGCATATACCCTTCCCTCTGCTGCCCGAAGAGCCATTTCCACAGAGACCGAACCGGTTCCGGCTCCCACATCCCAGCAGACAGAATCTTTTAAAAGACCTAGTTTTGCAAGGGAAACGGTCCGTATTTCCTCTTTTGTCATGGGTACCTTGTCCCTTACAAATTCCTCATCCCGAATTCCATGGGTGGCAGGCCTTGGCACATATGTTTCATTTTCCACATATACGACGCTCAGGGCGTCTCCGGTATAAGAGACAAAATCCTCAGGATATCCGGTCAGGATCTTTTCCTGGGCATAGGAGAGCTGTTCCCCTACAAACAGACGCACCCGGTCCATATTGTATTCCTTCAGCTTTTTTGCCAGAGCCGACACACCGTCACTGCTGCCCAGGATGGAGAACACCTTCTCATGGGTGCGGATGGCTGCCACAAGATTTGCCTTTCTTCCATGGGCACTGGTGATAAACGCATCATCCCAGGATTTCCCAATCTTTCCCATAAAATAAACCAGGGAGGAAATTCCGCAGATGATCTGTACATGATATCCGGAAAGCTTTTCCAGAAGTTTTCTGGCGCCGCTGTAAAATCCCACATCCCCGGACAATACCACCGCAATTTTCTCATATTCCGGGTGTTCCTCTATGTACCTGCTGATCTTATCACTGTCATACTCTATGCAGACATCCTGCCCCTCAAGGGCTGCTGCCTCCACCATACGTCTGGCGCCGATCACCAGCTCTGCCTTTTCAAGAACCTGCTGCGCCTCCGCTGTCATGAGCATTGGGCTTCCCACACCGATCCCCACAAGAGAGATCTCTTTTGGCGGGCAAAGGGCAAACTGACTGCAGAGCATTTTTCTGCACTGGGAAAGGGAGATCCCTTCCTCCAAAAGAGGCCTTCCCACCACCACAGGCACACAGCCTGTCTCCCGGGCCGCATCCAGTTTTTCCTGATATCCTCCGGTAGTGCCCGACATTTTTGTGACCAGGTATTTGCAGTCAAGCTGCTCGATCATGGCTCTGTTCATCTCTTTTGAAAAAGGCCCCTGCATACAGATCAGGTTTCTCCCTTCAAATCCGTGTGCCGCACACTGCTCTGCCACATTTGCCAAAGAGAGCACCCTGGCAAACACTCTGTCCTTATATCCCGGAATGACTGTGTATTTTGCGATCTCCTTGCTCCCGGTGGTCACCAAAATATTTCCCCGGGTGCCCTTCAGATACTCTGCTGCCTCATCCACACTGGACACGTAAACTGCCCGATCATTCTTTTCCCCACTGTCTTTGCTGCTGCGAAGAAGCCGTACATAACGGCACCCTGCCTTCTCGCAGGCAGCGCGGATATTCTTTGTCACCTCAGCCGCATAGGGATGGGTGGCGTCAATGACCGGGTCCGCCTGGATCTCCACCATAAGCCTTTCCATTTCCTCCCTGTCGAGGCGGGTATGGGAGACGGTCATACGCCCGCTCTTCGGCAGCAGTTCTTCTCCGTATTCCGTGGCTACACAGATATGGGAAGGGATCGACTGGCTGTCCAGAAATTCAGCGATCTTACGTCCTTCCGTGGTGCCGGCAAACACAAGGACCTTACACATTTTTGTAACCTCTGGGCGTCACCATCCTGCCGCCAATCTCCTTTGTCTGGGAATTGCCAACGAAGACTGTGGTAAACATATCCACTTTTGTCTCCCTTAACTCTTTCAGGGTCATGACCTTCATCTCCTCCCCTTCCCTTCCGATATTGCCCACGATTCCGCAGACCGTGTCTTCTGCCTTATATTTCATCATCAGGTCACAGGCCTTCATCAGGTAGTCATGGCGTTTTTTGCTGGACGGGTTATACAGGCAGACCACAAAATCCCCGTGCGCCGCATCTGTCAGCCTGCGCTCAATTTTCTCCCATGGTGTCAGCAGGTCGCTTAAGCTGATCAGACAGAAGTCGTGGATCAAGGGCGCACCAAGGACTGCTGCCCCTCCGGTGGCTGCCGTGACCCCCGGAATGATGGAAAGCTCCACGTCAGGATATCCTGTGCCCACCTCATACATAAGGCCTGCCATGCCGTATACACCTGCATCCCCGCTGCAGATCATAGCAACTGTCTTTCCTTTCATAGCCTCCTCAAAGGCCATTACACAGCGCTCCACTTCCTTCTTCATGGGCGTTGTGAGAAACTCCTTTCCCGGAAAATGGTCCTTTACCAGGTCCACATACACGGTATATCCAATGATCACATCACTGTTCTTCAGGGCCTCTGCGGCCTCGATCGTCATCTTCTCATAGGCACCCGGACCGATGCCTACCACGTATAATTTATTCAAAATGCACACTCCATTTCCTTCTGGCAAGAGCAACGGTCACGCCGTCCTCCGCGTATTTTCTTAAGATCAGCATACTCTTCACACCGTCCTGGCTGCTGCCGAGGACTGCACTCCGTTCACAGACATTGTCAACACCTGTGACCTCTTCCACAAATCTTGACTCCGCAAAGGTACCTTCCACCAAAGCCAATTCTTCCTTTGCGTAAGTCACAAAAGGCAGATTTCTGTCCCGGCAGTAACCGATAATGCCCGCCTCATCTTTTTTCAGATCAATGCTGGCCACCCGCTCCATGGATACAGAGGGGACCAGAAGTTCATCACAGGCTCTTCTGATGACCCGTTCCACCGTTTCCTTTGGGGTATCCTTTCTGCAGCCCACGCCCACAGTCACCACTCTGGGCACCAGATACAGCGTGTGGACAAAGGGATGTTTCTGGTAACTGTTTGTCACATAGATACCGATTTCCGGCTTCTCTTTTTCCTCATCCAGGAGCACCAATTCAGAGGGAATGTCCCCGATCCACGGAAAATCGCTGGCAAATCCCACTTCCTTTCCATCCACAAGCGCGGCTGATATCTCTTTCGCCAGATCCATGTCAGAGATATAGCACCCGTTTTTTCTGGCAAACACATCCACTGCGAACTTTTTATTGATGTCCGTCGCTGTAGTTATGACCGGTGTGGCGTGAAGGATATCGGCGATCTCTTCCGTGAGTTCATTGGCTCCTCCGATATGACCGGAAAGCAGGGAAATGGCAAAACCGCCCTGCTCGTCCACCACAATGACAGCCGGGTCTATCTTCTTGCTGGTCACAAAAGGAGCAATGCTGCGCACAGCGATTCCGCAGGCCCCCACAAACACAATGGCGTCGGAATCCTGGAACCTCCTGCCTGCCCACTCTTTAATGGAGGCATCCACCGGCTTTGCAAACTGCTTCACATTGCGGAAGGATCTATCATCCACCTCAAGCTGTGACTCGTCCATGACTTTTTTCGTATATTTGCTTTTTGTATATGACTCCACCTCATACCCGCGCTCTTTCATCACCCAGTAGAGCATTTCGCTCAGACGGTATCCCGCACGGCTGAAGCTGATAATGGAAACTTTCATATGGAATCCGTACCCTTTCTGAATTCTGTTGTAAATCCGGGATCATATAATTTGGAACGGTCATACCCGTTGTGTGCCACCACATCGCCGATGATCATAAGTGCCGTCTTGGTGATATGGTTCTCTCTGGCAGTCTCAGCCAGGGTACCCACCGTACAGACAAAGGATTTCTCATCCTCCCAGGTAGCCTTGTATACAATGGCAGCCGGCGTATCTGCAGTATAACCGCCTGCGATCAGCCGTTTGGAAAGTTCCTCCAAAAGGCCTGTGCTCAAAAATACCACCATAGTTGCATGGTGTGCGGCAAAAGACTCAATGCTCTCTTTTTCCGGCACAGGGGTTCTGCCTGCCATTCTTGTAATGACCACACTCTGAGACACATTCGGCAGGGTATATTCCAGATCCAGGGCTGCTGCAGCCCCGCTAAAGGAACTTACACCGGGACAGTAGTCATAGGCAATATCCTCTTCATCCAGTACATCCATCTGTTCTCTGATGGCACCGTACAGACAGGGATCTCCTGTGTGGAGGCGCACGGTCATTTTCTTCTCACTCTCGGCTCTGCGCATAACCTCCAGCACTTCCTCCAGTGTCATTTTGGCACTGTTGAAAATCTCACAGCCTTCTTTGGCATATTCCAGAAGCTGCGGATTCACCAGGGAACCTGCATAGATGATCACATCTGCTTCCTCCAGAAATTTTTTCCCTCTCAGGGTGATTAAATCCGGGGCACCGCTCCCCGCTCCAACAAAATGTATCATAATGTCTCCTTCTCTTTTGCAATGATCAGGGAATAATAACCGGACTGTTCCGGTATATCCTCTGCACGCTCATAAATTTTTTCTGTGGGCATACCACAGTCCTCGATCATAACGGCTGCCTGTCCGCTTTCCAGTATGCTTTCCCGCACCTGTTTCAGTTTCTTTCCTGTCTTCATCAGCACCTTTGTGCCCGGAAGCTTCAGGATATCATCCATGGTATCCGCATTATACGTGGCCGGGATCACATGAAGAGGCTCTGCCATTTCCACAAGCCCCATGTTCAGTCTGGCCGCCACTGCACAGAAGGAGGTAATGCCGCTTACGATCTCCGCCTTATATCCGCGCTCCACAATCCTTTTATGTACATAGAGGTAAGTAGAATACACGGTGGGATCTCCCAAGGTGAGAAAGGCCACGTTTTTTCCCTCTTTCAGCCAGGCCTCCACATCGTCTGCCGCTTTGTCGTGATTTGCCTCCAGAACCTTCGGGTCCTTTGTCATGGGCATGGCAACGGGAATGAGTTTTTTCTCATCCAGGCCGTCATAGGCGCCCTTTACGATTTTATAAGCCACACTCTCCTTTACGTTATTACCGGGCACGGCAATGACTTCGCTTTCCCTTATCAGGCGGAGTGCTTTGAGTGTCAGCAGTTCCGGGTCTCCCGGTCCCACCCCTAATCCAAATAATATACCTTTCATCTGTACTATCTCCTTTATCTTTTAGTATCTTGTTGTAACTGTTCGGAATCCTCAAGGTCACACAATAAACCATGCAGGATCGCCTTTCGCCATGGCATTTGCCTGACGGAGGAATGCTTTCTTACGGTCAATGCAGTGGATGCACAGGCCTACGGAACAGTTATCACTTGTTCTCTTTTTTAATATCCTGTTCCCTCAGTAGCGCCGTCAGTTCCCCGGCCTTTTCTGTCTCCCCCAGATAACCGAATTCATTTGAAAAAATAACAGCGCCCAACATCATCCTGTCGTATGCACGATGATGCAGATAATAAGAGATCCTGTCTGTTATCTCCTTTATGGTCTCCTGTAGTTTTCCTTCTCTTTCAATAAGGACCAAGGCCTCATCCGTAGTGACTGTATTTAAAATTTTAAGCGCCGCAGAAGCGGATATTCCTGCACGCATGGCATTGGAGGCCAAAACCTCGGCTCTGGCATCCGCGCAGCGGGAATGGGTGTTCATGATACCTGCTGCCACTTTTACGAATTTTCCGATATGGGATACAAAAAGAATGCCTTCCACTCCCATAGAAACTGCCATGTCAATCGTCTCACCCACGTAGTTGCTGCATTTCATGGCTTCCTCAAGGGGAAGGTCCATATGCTCCTTCAGATATGCGGAGCCATAATTGCCGGGGGTCACCAGAAGAAAACGGCTGCCGTTTTCCACCCGCTGGCGCATTTCCACTTCTATGGTCTTTATCAGTGCGCTTTCACTCATAGGCTCCACAATACCGGAGGTCCCCAATATGGAGATACCGCCCTGAATGCCAAGTCTAGGGTTGAAGGTTTTTTTTGCTGCCTCCTCCCCTCCCGGGACACTTATGATGATTTCCAGGCCGCCCTCATAATCATACTCTGAGCAGACATCCTCCACTGCTTTCAGGATCATACTGCGGGGTATTTTGTTGATCGCCGCATTTCCGACCGGCTGCTCCAAACCCTTTTTTGTCACACGTCCCACCCCGGATCCGCCGTCAAGCACGATCTTTGCTTCCCCTGTTTTCCTTACCCGGGAAAGAATCTCCAGGCCATCCGTCATATCCGGATCATCTCCCGCATCCTTACGCACGGCGCAGGACACATGATCCTCCCCTTTTTCAATATGCCCGATCTCCAGATTCAGCCGTATTCCTTTGGGTGTCAAAAAAGGGATCTCCCGGATCTCCTCTCCTGACAAAAGCATCTGCACTGCAGCTTTAGAGGCCGCGGCTGCACATGTTCCGGTCGTGTAGCCAAAACGCATTTTCTTATTATTCCTGATAATGTAATAGTCTTCCAAACCAGTCTTATGTGTCATATGTACTTGTCTCCGAATCGGCCAAAGTCTGCCGCTTTTCTTTCTAAAATAAAAACCGCTGCCAGAAAACTGACAACGGATCTTTTCTCTTTTGGGTTACAGCAGAATAAAAATGATACACTTATCCTGTTGTCTTGAACTGTCCGGTTGCCGCAGACGTCCCCATCTCCGGCTCCGCACGTATCTGGCTGTACAGTAACGGACTTGCACAGGAATTTCACCTGCTTCCGTAACGTTTCCGGGTCATATAATCACTGTTGTAATTATATAATTTTCCCTAGGAAAAGTCAATGTAAAAAGAAGTTCTGTCAGATGATGATGCAGACCAGCCCGCCTTTGCTGTCATTGACAATTTTCTGCATGGTATCCTGGAGTTTTACCTGGCTTTCATCACTGATCTGTACCAGCTTGGTGTGAATGCCGTCCTCCACCAGCTGTCCGATGGATTTGCCAAAAATATTGGTCTGCCAGATGCTCTCCTGCCGCTCATCACTGGTCTTGATATATTCGATCAGATCTTTTGCCTGCTCCTCACTACCCACGATGGGTGCGATCTCTGTCTCAATATTGGCCCGTATCATATGGATGGACGGGCTGACTGACTTGATCTTCACGCCGTATTTGCTGCCCTGTTTGATAACCATGGGCTCTTCCAGCCTGATCTCCGATTTATCTGGGGTCACCACACCGTAGCCTTTCCCCCTGACAGAGGAGATTGCTTCACGCACCTTCACATATTCTTCCTTCATCTTAGCCAGCTCCTGCATGGTGTGGATCAGCTCATACTCATCTGAAATAGAAACTCCGGTCATTTCACTTAGAACTGCATAATACCAGTTCTCATCCATATCCACCCGTATCCGCACTTTGCCGGTGGACAGATCCAGGGCTTCCGGTACCAGATTGCGCACATACTGGGACTTGAGGACCATCTTATCCCTGGTGGCATCCTTCACATATTTCATCTTTCCCATAAGTTCCCGGATACAGCTTAACAGTTCTGCCTTCAGGTAATGGTCTGTGGGAAGGATCTCCACCCATTTCGGAATAAAAAATTCCATCTGCACAATAGGGAACTCATATAACACCTTTTCCATGATCCTTGTCACGTCGTCCCTGCGCAGCTGCTCACAGTTTACACTGAGGACACCTGCCTGGTACTTCTGTTTCAGCTCCTCACACAGAGCAAGTGTCTCCTCCTTGTAGGGCTTCTGGGAATTTACCAGGATCAAAAACGGCTTTCCCGCTTTTTTAAGCTCCGCAACGGTTTTCTCCTCACTCTCTATGTAATTATTCCTGGGAATCTCTCCAAAAGAGCCGTCACATGTGATGACCAGGCCGATGTTGGAGTGCTCCTCGATCACCTTTTTTGTGCCTGTCTCCGCTGCCTGATGGAAAGGTATCTCATAGCCGAACCAGGGCGTCTTCACCATACGCTCCTTGCCGTCCTCCATGTTTCCTGCTGCATCGGGCACCATATACCCCACACAGTCGATAAGACGTATTTTCGCAGTCACATCATCACCGATCTTAATTTTAGCGGCATCTTTTGGAATGAATTTTGGCTCCACCGTGGTGATCAGTTTTCCGGAACCGCTCAAAGGAAGCTGGTCCCTTACCTCTTTCTGTGCTGTCTCTTCCATGTTGGGCAGTGCCGCCAGCTCCATAAAGCGGCGGACGAACGTGGACTTTCCCGTCCGTACCGGTCCCACTACCCCTATGTAAATTTCTCCTCTGGTGCGGGCTTGTATGTCTTTATAAATGTTATATGTATCCATGAAAATACCCCCTTATCGTACTGCTAAATTATATGCTCCCGGCCCCTCAGATATTCCCTTTCTTTCAAAAAACGTTACTGTCACAGCCCTGAAAAAACGCAGTACCGCGAACAAGAACAAAAAGCGTTACTATTCACAGCCAGCAAAAAACGCAGTTCTGTAAACAGTAACAAGCTTCGCGATACACAGATATGGAGCGTTCTGCCCCAAATCGCGCCGGCTGCCTCGGGATTTTCGATATCGAACATTTGTTCTTGACACTTTTTTGCCGCTGTGTTATTCTGTAATCAGAACATATATTCGGAAGGATTTGATCACTATGTACTTATCATCATCCCTGACTCTGGAAGAAAAATTGAAAATATTATCCGATGCAGCCAAATACGATGTGGCCTGTACCTCCAGCGGCTCTGACCGCCGCGGGGAAAAGGGCAGTCTGGGCAATTCCGTAGCTGCCGGCATCTGCCACAGCTTTGCCTCCGACGGACGCTGTATCTCCCTTTTAAAAATACTATTATCCAATGAGTGCATCTATGACTGCAAATACTGTCTGAACCGCCGCTCCAACGATAAGGTACGCACCACCTTCACCCCGGACGAAATCTGCAGCCTCACCGTGGAATTTTATAAAAGAAACTATATAGAAGGCCTCTTCCTCAGCTCCGGCGTAGTAAAGAATCCCACCTACACGATGGAGCTTATGTACCGGAGCCTTTATCTGCTGCGCACCAAATACCATTTCCGCGGCTATATCCACGCCAAAGCTGTACCCGGAGCCGCCCCGGAGATCATCGAACAGATCGGCTATCTGGCTGACCGCATGAGTGTCAACATGGAACTACCCACCAGAGAGTCTCTCCAGGCCCTGGCTCCCGGAAAAAGCCATGAAAACATACTAAAACCCATAAAGCAGATTCAGCACGGCATCACAGACTACCGCCTCTCCATCGGCAAGTCTGCCCAGATGGAACGAAGCAGCGCCAACCGCTACCTCCCCAATTCCATCTTCAAAGCAAAAAAAGAAACGCAGGACACCATCACCGGCACTTCCCGCTCCGGAACCTTAAACGGTCCTCTGGCCTCTGGCGGTCCGCATTCCGCCACCCCTGCGCCTTCACCCCTGTCAGGAAATACGGAAACCACGGTAACTTCCTCCGTCATCCGCCCTTCCGACTCCCGGAACATGACCGCGCCCTCTTCCTTTGCGGGAAGTCCGTCCTTCTATTTCCGCCAGGACGCCCCCGCCTTGCCTGCGGCCCAAAGCCGCTCCTTTGTCCCTGCAGGCCAGAGCACCCAGATGATCATCGGCGCCACCCCGGAAAACGACTACCAGCTCTTGCAGGTGACCCAATCCCTGTATCAGCAGTTTGATTTAAAACGAGTCTTCTTTTCCGCTTATGTTCCGCTGAACGAAGACTCCAGCCTTCCCTCCCTGGACACAGCCCCGCCCCTCCTAAGAGAACACCGTCTGTACCAGGCAGACTGGCTTCTGCGTTTTTACGGTTTCCATGCAGAGGACCTTTTAGACCCCGGCCGCCCAAACTTCAACATCCTCCTGGATCCCAAGTGCGACTGGGCTCTGCGCCACCTGGAACTGTTTCCCATTGAGATCCAGACTGCATCTTACGAAGACCTGCTGAAAGTCCCCGGCCTGGGCAACAAATCCGCCTATCGGATTGTCCAGGCCCGCCGGACCAACCGTCTGGATTTCCCAGCCCTAAAAAAACTGGGCGTCGTCCTAAAACGCGCCCAATACTTCATCACCTGCAGCGGTAAAATGCTCTACCGCACCCCCATCGAAGAGGACTTCATCACCCGCCAGCTCACCTGCACCGACCAAAAGACCACCTGGTCCCTGGACCACCCCCAAACCTACCGCCAGCTCTCCCTCTTCGACGACCTAAACCTAACCACCCCCGCCCCCGAAGACCCCCTAAAAACCCTAAGCGGCCAATTATAATCTTTTTATTTTGCTTTTTATTTTTTATCTTTTTGTATTTTATCTTTTTATTTTTTATCTTTTTCACACCGTTCAACCGCCAATACCCAGGGAAACTCGGGTGGGAGAGGCCAGGGGCGCCGTGTCTGCGGTAAGCGATGTACAGTGGAGCGGCCCGGAGATCCACCTGCGCCAGTCACTTAGTGAAGAGCCCATTGGCGATGAACTTAGTGAATGGCAGCAGGTTAGCTCCGGACCAGCGGAACCCTTCGCTCACCGCAGACACGGCGCCCCTGGCCTCTCCCACCCGAGTTTCCCACCCGCCCCCCTTATAAACACTTGAAAGGAGCCCACCCACATGGTAATATTCACCTGCCAAGACACCTTTGAATCCATGATGACCTGCATCTACGACGCCTGGTCCGCCCGTCTGGGCCACAGCAACATAAAACTCCGGACCGAACCCATCTGGTCCCCGGAGCTTTTCTGTGAGTACCGCCACATAGACCCCGATGAAGAAAAAGTCCAAAAAGTGATCCGTTCCATCCAGCAGAAAATCTCCGAAAAATCCTACCATGACATCTACCGTGCCGCCATGTCGTACCATCCCGACAAGCTGGACATCATCTACCGTTACATGATCCTGGGCTTTGTTTACAAAGAAAAAACTTCCCAGATGCTGGGCGATCCCGCCGTTTCCGCCCTCTTTGAACTAAACCGCAAAGTAGCCAATGAAGCACACCTGTTTCGGGAATTCGTCCGTTTCTCCCGGCTGAAAAACCAGATTCTGTTGTCCATCATTGAACCAAAATGTAATGTTCTCACCATCCTTGCTCCCAACTTTGAAGACCGTATGCCCTCAGAGCACTGGATGATCGTGGACAAGACACGGATGCTGTCTGTTGTACATCCTGCCGACAGCGACTACTTCCTAACCCCTGTATCACCTGAAGAACTTACCTACATGGAAGCCTCAAAAGACCGCTTCGACCCATATGTTGGCCTCTGGAAATCCTTTTTTCAGACCATCGGCATCGAACAGCGCAAAAATCCCCGCTGCCAGCGCAATATGCTCCCAATCTGGTACCGGAAACATATGCCTGAATTCCAGCAATAGAAAACGCCTTTGCACACATTCTATTGTTATGGACAGTAAGCCCGCGGAAGCCGACGAGGCAGGCAGCAAAGTCCCCCTCAGCAGTTACCTGTATAAACGTATTTCAGATACTTGCCTGCCTCCCCGGCCAGGCGGTATACAGCTTCCACTTCCGTTGCCTTTTGGTCCGTCATTCTCCACCTTG
This sequence comes from Blautia hominis, assembly GCA_002270465.1. Classification (GTDB taxonomy): domain Bacteria; phylum Bacillota; class Clostridia; order Lachnospirales; family Lachnospiraceae; genus Blautia; species Blautia hominis. The sequence continues at coordinate 478,346 of NQOF01000002.1, read as the reverse complement.
GAAAAAATCTGGTCACATGCAGCGGAATCTCGTAATCCACAGATGCCACCCACTCAGCCAGTTCCTGTATTTCCCCGGCAGAGTCATTTTCTCCCGGAACCACAAGTGTTGTAAGCTCCACATGACATACTCTGGCAGCCTTTGCTATAAATGCCTTCACCGTTTCCAAATCGCCCCCTAGCTTTTTGTAATATGCCTCTGTAAAGCCTTTCAGATCAATATTCATAGCATCTATATAAGGCAGCACGGCTTCCTCTGTCTCTTCTGTAAATGCCCCATTGGTGACAAGGATCGTTTTCATTCCTCTTCTTCTCACCTCCCTGGCAGTATCCCGCACATACTCATATCCCACAAGAGGCTCATTATATGTAAATGCAACACCAAGATTTCCCCGTGCCTTCAGCTTTTCTGCCTGTTGGGCCAGTTCCTTAGGGCTGAAATATTCACAGCGAAGCGCCTTCTCCCCACACATGGAAATTTCATGATTCTGACAAAACGGGCAGGACAAATTACAACCAAAACTGCCCACTGATAGAACCATTTTTCCGGGACAGAACCTCTGCAGCGGTTTCTTTTCCACCGGATCCAGCGCAAGAGCCGTACACATTCCGTAATTGACAGACTCTATTTTGCCTTCCACATTTTTTCTTGCCCTGCATCTTCCTGTCTTTCCCTCTTCCAGCCTGCAGTGATGCATGCATACTCTGCACGTTGTACTCATAAGACGCTCCCCTCATTCCTTTCATATCTTCACGTGTGTCTGACTACCCGGAACCGCTCCAGTTTTACACCCTCCTCCCATTCATCAATACCAGCTTTCTGCTTGGCAATCAATATCTGTTCCTCCACGGTATCCACGCCCTCCAGATTCGGGAGCAGAAGACCTCTCTTCCTTCCCTTACTCACGATCACACCATACTCTTTCACATCCAGTTCCATTGCCGATGATACGATTTCTGTATCTCCCAACACATCCACACTGTAAACCAGCTTATCTAGTTCCGCCTCCCTGACAGGCGGAAATCTTGGATCACGGCACCCTGCGCTGACAGCATTCTCCACAATCTCCTCTGCCACGGAATCTGTTACAGGAGAGATAGTTCCGATACATCCGCGCAGCCTTTCATGCATTTTAAGCGAGACGAACACACCTGCGCGCCTCAAACAAAGTTCTTTTGGCAGATTATCCGGTACTGTAACTTTTTTACCTGTTCTCACATAAGTCTCCAAAGAGTTTCTCGCCAGTTTCACATAGATATCTTCAGCCGCCTTTTTATGCTCCAGATTTTCTCTCTGCATTTTTTCATACTGCCTGAGATACGATCTGGTGTCATCCTTACCAAAAGCCTCATAAGTACAGATTCCATACCCGACTCCAAAGGGACCTTCATAAGACAAGCGCTCTGTTTTTACTGATTTTCCATCTAAAGCTCCTGCCATGATCACAAAGGATCTGTGGCCGCACTCTGCTGCTTTCTCACAGAAATCATCCTGGAAACCAAATAATTCTCCAAAATTTCCGGCTCCCATAACCTGCATGATTCTTCCATCATATTCCGGTCCTTCCTTCTGATAACCATAAGGACCCTCCTTTAAAAGCTTATGGGATAAATCACCGCTTGCGATCATGACCACATCTCTGCCCAATATATCTGCCGCCTGACTGATATACTGCCCCAGCCGATAATGGGCTTCCAATGGCTGCCCTGACAATCCAATCCTCAGCACTCGGCATCTGACATTGTGCTTTTTCAGAAAATACAGTGGGATCATAGTGGCATGGTCCAGCCTGGGGTCCCGTTCTCCTCTGGTTCCCGCCATAAATCCGTCCCTGTCCAGAAGTCCGCAGAGCTGACTGCGCAGTTCCATATCGTATTCCGCCTCAATCCGTACCTCCTTTGCCCCAAACTCTCCAAAATTCCCGGATGCTCCCCTCCCCGGAGAGATGTGAAAATAATCCGCATACATGACAAAATGGGGAGTTGTCACCACAACGGTATCCGGACAAAGCTTTGCCACATGCTGCGCGGCTTTCTCGTATGCTGCGATCGTATCTACGATTCCTCTTTCCTGCCCTCTTCCTACCTCCGGTATAATAAGCGGAGGATGAGGCACCATAACAGCACCGCGTATGGACATAATATCCAGCTCCTTTCCTTTTGATATTCTTTACACTAAACTACGAAACGGCTGCATGATCAAACCGACTACCCGCATTGCAATCTTTTTCCAAACCCCTATTTCTTCCACCCGGATATGTACCGGTACTTCATAGGTATCCGGTCCGGTCACAACACGGCAGTCTTTTTCCATCGCATCCATATATCCGGTCAATTCCTCCGTAAGTTCTTTACTCTGCACTGCCAGCATCAGTTCTGTATCCACATACGTGCTCCGAAGGTCCATGTTGTAAGAACCGATAATTGACATATCCTCATCGATCACAACAGACTTCCCGTGATAAGAGACTCCGCCGTCATACTCCAGCAGAGACAGACCTGTATTATAAACACCTTTCTTCCTGTACAGGTAATCGCTGGATGCCATAAAATTGTCACCGTTTTCCACAGAATTGATCACCATCCTGCTATCCGGAACCTTTCCTGCGATCTCTGTCAATTCCCTCTTCATATATCCGTTCAGGACTACATAGGGCGTATGGATGATAACCCTTTCTTTTGCCTGTTTCATCAATTCGGACAGCTCATAAAATAATACCGGTTCCTTCCCATATATCCCTGTGGGATTTGAAAGTAGTGTCACTTTGTTGGTCTCACAGGTCATCAAGTCATAGTCACAGGGCTTGAATAAGTCAGGATTCTTCGTCTTCAGCTTCTCATATCTTTTGATGAGCATGTCAATCATACTCTTTACCTTTTCATCCTTACTCAGACTTTCCTCATCATGAAATAACCTGCATTCTTTTTTCTTCCACATGTGGCTGAAATACGCTTCCACCTGATACAGAGAACTTTTATCCCCCTGGCGCTGTTGAGGATCTGTATTATAAATGAGCACTTCCCTGTCGTAACTCATATTCTTGTTTGGATAATCTCCGATGAAATAATCAAAGGTATTTCTTCCGCCCAGAATATAGGCCAATTCATCTACGATCACATACTTATCGTGCATCCTTCCCTGCGTCTTCCACGGCATTGCCACATTCAGTTTATTGTATATTTTTATCTCCACATTCGGATGAGAGGACAGCGCATAGAAAAGTTCATTTTCCTCCATACGGATCGTACCGCTTACCCCATCTACCAGGATCTTTATCTTGATGCCCTCCTCTGCCTTGTGATACAGAACAGCAAGCAAATCTCTTGTACTCTTTCCATCCCTCATATCAAATGTGGAGAGTATGATCCTTTCTTTTGCCTGATGAAACAGGCGAATCCTTTCATCCCAGGCACTTTTATTTGTCTCCAGCAGCATTGCTCTGTCCACACCTGCAGTATCGCTGTAACAGTCTGATGCAGAAAAATTCTTTTTTGTCTCCTCTGCCACTTTTTTATAGTAAAGAAACGGTCCTACTGCCCCGGCTATTAGATAAACCAGAAAAAACGCCAACACAAACAGCAGCCATCGAATTTTAAACCTTTTCATTCTTCTCACCCTTTATTGTTTTCCTTATCATACTCCGGAAATTATCATAGGGCACCATACTGCTTTCTGTGAAAAAAGTCAAGAATAATCCCATGAACATTTCTTAAAGTATTATAAACTGCTGAACACTCAGACTTTCCCCTCACAACCGTGCAGTTTCCTTCGTGCCCATGAACCAAAAACCCCCGGAAATCCAATTGAATGTGAATTTCCAGGGGTAAAAAACATATGTATTTACTCGTAACTCTTCCGTATATCTGTGCATTTACTGCGCTGACCGCAAGAAAACATTCCGCAGCCAAGCAACCATTCTACTGGTAAAGGTCATTTAGCAAGAACTTTATCTGTGACTGTGAAGATACGGAACCGTTACTTTTACGCTGCCATTATGAAAATTTACGTTTTGCAGCTTCCACTACATGTCCAACCAGAACGGAAGTTGTTACACTTCCAACACCGCCCGGAACTGGAGTGATGGCATCTACAACAGGCTCAGCCTTCTCAAAATCAACATCTCCGCAGAGTTTACCTTCTGCATTTACATTAATTCCAACGTCGATCACGGTCTGACCTGCGCTTAAATAAGTATCATCAATAACGCCGGCACGGCCTGCCGCAACGATAACGATATCTGCCTCTCTTACAACAGAAGGCATATCCACAGTTCTGGTATGGCAGATTGTAACAGTTGCATTTTTCTTGATCAGCATCATAGCTGCCGGTTTACCTACTACCAGGCTTCGTCCTACAACTACTGCTTTTTTACCTGTACAGTCAATTCCGTAATGATCCAGAATTTCCATACATGCCTGGGGTGTACATGGCGGGAAGCCTACATTTTTTCCTGTAAATACACCTGACATGGAGCCATCTGTCATACAGTCAACATCTTTTGCCGGATCCAGTGCGTTTTCAATCACTGACTGATTCAGGTGTTTCGGCAGCGGACGGAATAAGAGAACACCATGAACCTTGTCATCTTTATTCACTTTATCAATGGCTGCCAACAGCTCATCCTGACTTACATCTGCCGGAAGCAGAATTTTCTCACATGCAACACCCAGTGTTTCACAGCGCTTGGTTGCGCCTCTCTCGTAGGAGATATCGCTTTCATTTTCACCTACACGGATAATACAAAGAGTCGGTTTTACACCTTTCTCCTCCAGTGCTGCCACATCCGCTTTGATTCTCTCATTTAATGCTGCTGTTACTTCCTTACCCAGTAATCTTTTCGCCATTCTCTATGAATCCTCCTGCATCTTTTTATCATACCCATCCGGGCATACCATAACTTACATCGCATTCGCCTGCGGTATAAGACTTTTCTGAAATGACACTCTGCAATGCTGTACTAGTCTTTCCTTGTGTCATTATAAAGCAAAACTATGTAACTATTATTTCAGTCTGGAAAGTACACTGTCAAAGGTCTCATCAGCGATTTTTGTATATTTCTCCAGCATCGCGTCAGCCTTCTTATTCAGCTCTTCCGCATAAGCTTTATCAGCCATGGATTTTGTATTGATATATACATTCAGGCTGGCACCTTTCAGCGCTGCTTTACAGAATGCTGCTCCTACACCTGCATCACTGATGGCCAGTGTGGAACCTTTTGCTGCAAATTCTACGATCACTTCGATGGCTTCACAGCACTTTTCCATTATTTCCATGGGTACAGAGCAGGCGTCTTTCAGAACGATTTCCATCACTCTGGCTTTCTCCGCTTTCTCTTCCTCGGTTGCACGAGGCATACCATAGGCTTTTGACAGGGGTTCAAACACCTCCGCATCTCTCTCTATCAGACGTAAGAAATCTTTCTGCAGAGCATCACATTTCTTCTTCAGCTCCCACATCTCGTCTTCTACTTCTGCGTATTTCTTCTTGCCCACTGTCAGGCTGCCCACCATATTACCCAGGGCTGTTCCCACTGCGCCAACCAGAGCAGATGCTCCGCCGCCGCCCGGAACCGGTGCTTTTGATGCTAATACTTCCACAAATTCATTACATGGTACAGTTGAAAATCCCATCTCTCACATACCTCTCTTTCTTTGATCGCCGGATCTCTCCGGCTTTATATCAACTCCCTTTCGGGAATTATTTTGCGTGGTCAGTTACATTTACAGACCCATTTTTCAGCATAGTGCTCTTATTTACCATAGCAGTCAAAGGGCTCTTGTAGAGGAAGAACACCAGCACAGTATTCAGAGCTGCCAGAAGAGGCGTCTGAACCAGTCTCTGGGCATACAAAACAGCCCACGGTGTTCCGTAGTACATATGAAGTCCCAGACATGTAAATCCAAGAGAACCTACGATTCCATGAACTACGATCACTGCAAGTACATGCCAGATTTCCAGTTTCTTTGCATAAAAATGCCGAAACAGTCCCGGCAGCACGCCAGCCAGAACAGCAGTGACAGAAATCATGGGATTTGGTGCATAACCCTGAAGAATCGCCCCAAGGAAATCAGATAAAAAGCCGCAGATTCCCCCTACCAAAGGGCCAAACCAAAAGCCGCAAAGGTATACCGGAGTCTGACCTACGGTAAGCCGAATACTGGTACCAATGGGAATCGCAACTACCCTGGTCAGGATAATACTCATTGCCACCAGAACACCTGTAAATGCCAAAACTTTCACATTATTCACTTTTTTCATCAGATATAAATCCTCCTTCATCTGTTGTCTCCTAGGAACAGCATAACTGTCCCTTCTCGTTGTGTACTTATGGCATAGTAGTTTACTACACCAAAGAGAAGAATTCATATCTGTCTTTAATGTAGTAGCGGACGCAATATTACATCGTGGAGCCTTGCGGCTGCCTTCGTTCATGGACAACTTCCCATCCCATGACACTTAACGCGTAATACCTACTCTACTATAACAATCTTAATTTAAGACAACTTTTTTTCCAATGCTTTCATCATGTTAATGCTGATATCGCCCACAACCGCCAAATCCTCCGCGGCAAATGAGACGGCAAAATTATCAGAAAATAATATCTGTGCAGAAGGCTGGAATTCGTCATCCCCTTCCCACAAGATAAACTTCACATACAAATTGTCCATAAATTCCAGTTCATAGGAACAGTCTCCCTCTGAACATTTTTTTGCTCCCAAGTGCTCCATAATCTTCCGGAACACAGGCAGCTTGTTTCCATAGCCAAATGCCAGACGGAACAGGCACCTGCCCTGGAACTGCCGGAAGTATACCTCACCCCAGGGAACATCATGATAGGTCACAAATTTTCCTGATGCCGGTGCTGCACTTCTCTCTGTCAAAAAACGGACAATGAGAATCTTAGCGTTCATGGCCTCCTCCAGAGGATATACTTTGGCGGAATCCTCCACGTGATGAATTTCATAATCCGGAAAAGATACCTGGTATGTACTTCCCATCAATTTCACGGTAAAAAGCCCCTTTTCCTCATCATAAGGAATACCGGTTCGCCCGCTGATCTCTTTCGGGTCCATCTCTCTGTATGCGTTCAAATAATGTTCATAAGGACGCTGCTCTTTACTGTCCTTTGCGTATTCAAAATTCATCTTTTCACCTCAGTCAGTCTATTTATTCGTGACAATAAAAGTCCGCATCGCGCACTTCTATTCTTCTGTTACAGACGGAAACAAGGACGTATCCGTATGTGGTATAAAACAGCATGCTACAAATTCATCCATATAACTCGGTACAGCGGAAAGCTCCAGGTATGTCATATTGGACGCGATCTCATAACATTTCTGCTCTGCTTCTTTTGAAAGGAGCATTGTATATGCACCGGACAGAGAAGAGTTTCCGATGTAATGGAATTTCTCTAAAGGAATATCCGGGAACATTCCAATTCTCACGGCATTCTGCATATTGATGCCGCTGCCAATCCCTCCGGCCACATAGACATCATCAATCATGGAAATATCAAAATCAAGGGATAACAACATCGTACGGATAGCTGAGAAAATAGCACCTTTAGCCCGTATGAAATTATCAATATCCACCTCATTGATTTCCACTTCCTTGACACTGCCCGACTCCTCCTCGAAGGCGAGCACATAGCTGCCCATGCCATATTCATCATGGCGGACACGTTTCCCTTCCCGGATAAACTTTCCTTTCGGATTGATGATACCGGTACGGAATAATTCGCTGATCACATCAATGATACCGGAACCGCAGAGACCGATCGGTTTCTCACCCTGATCCCCTATGACAGAATAACTGGGTTCCATGGTTTCTGCATCAATGGTACAGGCCTCGATAGCGCCGTCCGTAGCGCGCATACCGCAGCTGATATCCCCGCCTTCAAAGGCAGGCCCTGCAGAGCAGGCACAACTCATCATAAAGTCTGAATTGCCAAATACAAGCTCGCCATTTGTACCTAAATCAATAAACAGAGAAAATTCAGGACGATTCCACAGCATACTGACCAAAGTACCTGCTGTGATATCCCCACCCACATAACTTCCAATATTAGGCGCCAGTATAATATGTGCATCCGGATTCACCCTGATTCCAATATCAGAGGCAAACAGTGAATTTGTTTTATAAAATGTAGGAATATATGGCTCCATACGGATCGGGTCGCCATTCATTCCTGTCAACAGATGGTTCATAGTAGTATTGGATGCAATACACATACGGTAAATATGCAGAGGACTGAATCCACAGGAACGGCACATCTGTGCAATCATTGGATTGATGGTTTCCTCCACTACTGCACGCTGCAGTTTCTCGCTGCCGCCCGGTTTCATAGATTCAATAATACGATTGATAACATCCGCACCATAACGAATCTGACCGTTTCCAGCTGAAGCTTTTCCCAGGATCTCACCTGTCTGCATATTGATCAGCAGTGCAGACACCGTTGTTGTACCAATATCAACAGCCAAACCGCCGATGACCACTTTTTCATCTCTGCCATAGACATCATACACGAAAATATCATCTTCTGTTCTGCGCACAATGCATTTTACATCAAAATGATTCTCACGGAAAACAACAGATATTTTCCGAAGTGCAGAATAGGGCAGACGCACCCTTTCCACACCGGTCTCTCTTTTGATTGCCCGCATCAGACGCTCATTATCCGGCATGGTGTCATCCAGAGACGGTTCATCCATGGTCACATGGATAATATCCAGACTATTTTTCAAGACAATTCCTGCTGCTTCCACATCGGATTTTGCCTGTTCAAATATGGCAATCTCCTCCTTGGAACTCAAATCTGCGACTTTCATCCGGCTTCTGTAAGCGGATGCAATGTCGGGTACCTGTACCTCCACATCACCTGTCAGCTTGCTCACACATGCCAGTCTCCATCCCTCTGCATACTCTTCATCGGAGATGTGGCGGGTCTTTGGAGAATTCATTTCACCTGTCACCAGTTTAACTTTGCATTTACCGCAGGAGGCATTGCCGGAACAGGGGGCATCGATAGCCACATTCGTTTTTCTCGCTACTTCTAAAAGGATTTCTCCTTCCTGGGCGAAAGTTGTGACGTCTTCGCCATTTTCAAACTTAAAAGTCACTTTGAACATAGGAATTTAGCCTTTCTGTATATTTTTATCTGCGCCGGCGATAAAAATATCCCCGGCGCTTTTTTGTTACACGATTCTGCCTGCGATTAGATCTCCAGGTAAGAGTCAGCGTATAATGTGTTGTTTTTGAAAACATCACAGGATTTAATTGTTTCCATCAGTCTTAAATCACATGGATTTACGATAGCGGAGGTTAAGCCCTGCATCATGCACATTGCAACCATTGCGGAATCCATGATCGGACGGATATGTTTCGGCATACCGTTAGAGTTATTGGACAGACCGCCTGTGGAATTCAGTCCCATGTCGCTGAACATTTTGATTGCTTCCAGAACTTCCATCTGTTTGTCCTGCATTCCTTTTACAACCAGGAATAACGGGTCAAACCACAGGTCTGTAGGCTCCATACCCAGCATCATACCTCTTTCCAGCATGTTCTGGCAGTGCATCATACGCTCATCGTTGTCTGCTGCAATACCTTCTGCAGAGCAAAGAGCGATTACGATAGCATCATTTGCTGCAGCCAGGTCGATATTCTCGATTCTTCCGCCTGCATCAGCAGAGTTTACAATCGGTTTTCCTTTGCTTCTGTTGTATACGGAGATACCTGCCTCGATTGCTTTTTTGTTGGCAGTATCCAGTGCCAGAGGAACGTTGTCGAAGTTGGACTGGATCAACTGAACCGCCCATTTCATTAAATCTTCTCCGTCGTTCTCAGCCGGTCCGATGTTTACGTCCAAATAGGTAGCACCAGCCTCTAACTGCTCTTTTGCACGTTTTAAGATTGGTTCCGGATCACGCTCTGCCATCGCTTTGCGGATAGACGGGGAAATACAGTGAATTCTCTCACCAATTGTAACAAACTTTGCCATAATAGTTCTCCTTTTAAATTATTCATTTTGGCCGGACAGAAAGGGGGCGAAAAAGCCTCCTTTCTGTCAGCCTGTATTTCTCATATTATGCAGTCAGGTCTTTTAAGAATTTTACTAACTGAACTGCTTCCAACGGAGCAACGATCACTTCCCAGCCCGGAAGTTTTGCTTCGATATCACCCTTTAATACGGCAACTTTACCCGGAATGATCAGTTTTCTGCATTTCACTTTATCTTCTACATTTTCCTGAATATATTTTGATACAGAAGTGGAAGATAATTTGCCTGCAGCCCAAGCGGTCAGTACAGAAAGTCCGCCTGCATCACTGATGATCAGGTTACACGGTACACCGGAACGCTCCAGCTCTCCGGATACCACGAAATATGTAAGAGCAAAGTCTACGGTTGTCAGACACAGAGAATTCTCGTCTGCACCATTTAAAGCATAAATACCCGGTTCCACTTTCATTGGTTTCTGCGGGTCTGTAAATACGTTCTGTCTCAGACCGAATAACGGCAGAGCTTCTGCATACTCAAGCTGCTCCATAACCACAATGGAACCATATTTCATTGTGAACATGGAAGCCAGTGCCTGCTGCAGGTTTCTGTCGCCATGAGCCAGAACTGACAGGTTTACCAGTGTAGGATAACCAAAGGTTCTGTCCTGATCTTTTAAAGCTGCGCGGCGGATCTGTACAGCGTTGCCGTAAGCTTCTTTGATGGATTTTGTTCCAACATCCAGAATCAGGTTCTTATTGCCTGCTTTTTCCAGAGCTGCAACTGTATCATATAACTCGTTCAGGTCAGCACCTGTAACGCCAAGTACAACACCTGCTTCTGTTGCAACTGCGCTCATTTCAGCGTAGTTAGAAGCATCTGCACCGTTTAATACCGGTTTGCCGTCTTTACATACAGCCAGAGCTGCTTTTGCAGCTTCGATATCTTTGCAGCCCAGAACTAAAGTTCTTCCAAGAGCTGCTGCTTTCTTTACGATTTCAACGTATCTGTCTTTGTCAGCGCCGTCTTCGTAGTTCACGTAAATCATTTCAACGAACATTCTCTCGCTGATACGCTCGTAGTCTACCTTCGGAATTGCTGCCAGTTTAGCGTCGATCGCAGCATCATCCATACATGTGCACAGGGAAACTGCATATCTTGTTTTGCTAACGAAAGTTTTTTCATGTCTGAATAAAACAGTCTCGCCGCCTAAAGTAAATTCATTGTCACCGCTTCCGACTTTGATCGTCTTCATCGGCGGAGCTGTTGCCTCAGATAACTGAGCCAGAGCATCCTCAGACATATGCGGGCATTTGGAAATTTCCAGAGCACCCTGAGCCACTTTCATGGAGAAAGCCATACATGTTGGGCAGCCGCACTCTTTACAGTTCTTTTTTGGTGTCAGTTTAAAAATTTGAATACCTGATAATCCCATTTGTTTTTATCCTCCTGTTCTACGATTACACTAATTCTTTAATCATTTTTGAGATTGTTGCAACAGATTTGGGATGTCTCAGAATGACAGCGTCAGAACCGGAAGCTAAAACTGCTGCTGCTGTCTGTACTTCCATACTGATACCTCTCTCTTCCAGCGGTCCCCATTCCGGCATATCTTCCTCAGAAGCCATAGCCTCTTTTACTCCCCATGTCTCATCGGCAACCGGAGTGATGATCGGCATCTGTAACATGTTATCATTCTGGGAAAGAGCTGCACCTTTAATACGGTCCATTGTGGATACCACGTACTCAAAACCATAGCCTACTGCTGCAGAACCAACGTTCATTACGATATCCTGAGCTTTTACGCCTAACTGAGTTGTAACAACGTTAAGCTGTTTTGCCAGGTTGATATCCACTGCGGATTCTGCTCCAACCTTCTGATTGTAAGCAAGGCCTGCTGCTGCACCAACTGCTTTGTAATCTTCTTCTCTTGCAGAAAGGACTAAAACATTTTTGCCCTGAAGTGCTTCTGCCACTTTCGGCAGTAATTCAGAATCTTTTTCCACATTCTTGCATCCTTCAACAACTAAAGGACAGGAAACAGCTTCGCCGACTTCTTTGACAACTGCGATCAGTTCATCAATAGATTTGTCTGCGCCGTTCGGATCCCCGCCTTCAAGACGTAAGCATACGAAGTCCGCACCTTCCATTGCTTCCGCTTTTTTTGCGATCTCGGCCATTGTGGCAGCACCTGCATAATATTCCTGGATTCCCGGAACATTGATAAGTCCCATATCGGAAATTTCCACGCCTACTTTTGGTGCATTTTCCGTGGGAGCATCAAAGGAATAGAAAGGAAATGTACATTCCCCTCCTAATTTGATTGCTTTGTCCCCGCAGCCAATTTCAACTGTGTTTATGTTTGCATTGAATTTCTGTGGTTTTTGATTAAACGGCATTTCTCATTAGCCTCCTTAATATATTTTTTATAAACGGTGAACACGGTAAAACGCGCATTCACCGTTTACATGATACTACAATTAAGCGATTTTGTCTTCCAAAATCTTACATCATCGGATCCAGACCCAGAGCCGGATGTCCTTTTTCTGTTAAGAATGCAACTAATTCTTCCGGATCTGTTGCGATGGTCTCATCACCAACCATGTCTGTGAAGTTGTCGATACCGTATAATTCTTTTGCTGTATTATTCAGTCTCTCAGCAACAAATTCTTTCAGCTCTTTCGGCATCCAAACGATTCTCTCGATACCGCCCTCTGCCTTCATGAACTTCTTGGAACCGATGAAGTGTTTTCCATGTCCCATGAAGCCTGGTGTCTGCACACCGCCGCCTGTCATGGAAGCCAGTTCCGGGAAGGTCATTCCAAGTGGTGTCATACCTGCATACTCACGGTTTGTGATAACTACACCATTGGAGAATGGCTCAATACCACAGATACACTCAAAGCATCCGCAGCTTGTCATCGGTTTTTCCATGATGGAATACAGAGATACCTCTTCCAGAGCACCCTGGGAGAATTTGCGTACGGCTTCGTTAACGTCCTCGTACTCACCGATTCTCTCATCAATACATTTCTCTTTTGTGATAACCTGACATGGTCCGTTAGGATCCAGCTCGTTGGTTGCCTTTGCATCCAGCCATGAAACAGCACCGCACAGGCCCAGACGTTCCGGTGTTACCACACATACATGAGACGGGGAGAATGCCTGGCACAGGATACAGCTGTAGTATACTTCTACAGACTCATCTGTCAGGGATTTCAGACGGTCATCACGTTTGTTGAATGTAGGGATTGCCACTTCGTGACGGATTCTCTTACACTCTGCAGGATCTGTGTAGATAACAACTTCACATTTATCAACAACGGCATCAAATTCATTCTTAACAGATGCATACAGAACCTCACCGATATGTTTCAGGCGGAATCCTGCATTGAATGCATCCTTGCTGATACGGATACGCTGCATATCACGCTGTCCTGTGTGATATACACCTTCGATACAGTTGATGTAGTTATGGAATTTACGCTCGATAACCGGCTCAAAGTCAGACTGCATGTTCTTGCCTGCAACTTTTACAACATAAGCAATGCTGTTCTTGCTGCCCAGTTCCATTTCATCTGCTTCCGGTCCGATCACGGTGATCTTGTGGTCTTCGATCTCTGTAGCCTCTGCTGACTGAACCAGCTCTGCACAGTCTACACGGGAACCGTCAAACTCTACCTGCATGTCGCCGCGGCGGATGATCTCACCCTCGAATGCGGATGCAAAAGCAACCGGAATATCAATATTGGTGATTTTGATCTTGATATCGCGAGCTTCCAGGGATGTAGCGTTGAATTTAGCAACATCCGGCTGTAAGATCAAGCTCTTCGGTACTGTGGATACGCCTTCCTGGTTTGTGATAACTGGGAAGCCAAGTGCAATGGCACCTGCACCGCAGGCAACGATCACATCATCCAGAGGAGCAAATGCGTTTACGAATGCCGGTACACGCTCGAAGGTGTACTTCATCAGATTTGCTGCATCTCCGGGTGTTACATTACCAAAGATAAGCGCTGCTCTTAATGCAACGGATACTACATGGATCACGCTTGTTACGTCTTTGCCCAGAGGGATAACACGTAAGTTTGCACCGGTCTTCATGCCAGCTTCAGCAACCTGGTCGATCACACCGCCAACCAGTGTTACCAGTATACCCTGTGCCTGATAGCTCTTAACCAAGGCAACTGCTTCCTCTTTTGTAGGAGCGCTTCCCAGGATAACAGCAACACCAGGGATATCACCTGTTACAAGGGGTACACCCAGTTCACGGATCACAGCATCTGCCAGATGTCCGTAGCAGGGCTCTGTGTACGGTTCTGCACCGTCAATATATTTCAGAACTTCGATAAACTCTGCGCAGAGAGCAGTTGCAACGCCTGACATAAATACGTCATTTAATCTCATCTCTCTTGTCATCAAAGTTTTTACAACACCTAAAGCTTCTTTTAATTCTCCTAAAGTTTTAACCTTCACACCTGTCACTGCATAGTAGCACGGTAAGCAGTAAGCGGTGTTCGGGAAGCTGACAGCTTTGTCAGCACCATGCTGTTCGATTGCAGCATTAATAGCGCCTTCTGTTAATCCATAGACAGCGTCATTTCCACTAAATACGGTTTCAAATAATGTCAATGTTCTCTTCCTCCTGACCTTCTCATAATCCTTGGTCGATTATGTGTTTAATGTTTGTAATTTCCTCTTTTACAGTATTGCTGAAGTCGTATGGAGACTTGCCCTGACGGTCCGCGTCCATCACTTCGGTATTATAGTGAATGAATCCCAGCAGATCCTCCTGCGGTATATGTCCTTTGACAAACGCCTCATCCTCTTCGTTCCGAACCTTATTGGCCACAACACGCACCTGTTTTACACCCAGGTCCTTTGCCAGCCTTTTCACGTTCTTATAGGTCTGTACGCTTCTGGCACCCGGTTCTATGACCACGATAAACTGGTCCATGGATTCCGTAGTACCCCGGCCGAGGTGCTCTAATCCAGCTTCCATATCCATGATCACCACATCATCCCTGTGAAGCACCAAATTGTTGATGATTCTGCGAAGCATGACGTGCTCCGGGCATACACAACCGCCGCCGCCGGTTTCCACAGTACCAAGCACAAGCAGCTTGACTCCGTTCACTTCTTTGGAATATGTATCCGGGATATCGTCCACCTTTGGATTGATCCGGTAGAACTGATTCTCTTCATTAGCTCCGGTACGTTCTTCCACCAGCTTCCGCATCTTTGTTATGGGGATGATAGAATCCAGGGTTTCATCATCAAACCCAAGTGCCAGCCCCAGATTCGCATCCGGATCCACATCCGCAGCAAGCACCTTTCTTCCCTCATCCGCATATAAACGCGCCAGCGTCGCAGCAAAAGTAGTCTTTCCAACGCCGCCTTTTCCTGTCACTGCAATTTTCATGTCATTCACCTTTCCTGATAAAGATTAGATTCCAAGAGCAGCTCTCTTCTCTTCGATTTTTGCGATCATAGCATCGCCCAGTTTTTCAATATCTTTTTCAACTGTAAATGCAGCCTCTACCCATTCTTTTGTTCCGTTGGTCAGGATTTCAACCATTTCACTGGAACCGCAGGCATATGGGTCAACACCTAAGAAGGTATCAATACCGGAACCGATTACATAGTTACCGATAGAAACTGCTTTTTCAGACATCCACTCAGGAGCACATCCAACAACCGGAAGCTGGGAAATATGCAGGCCTGCGTCTTTTGCCAGGGTAGCTGCCAGAACCAGCATACGGCTGATATCTACGCAGGAGCCCATGTGCAGTACCGGCGGAATGTCAGCCAGTTCACAAACTCTCTTAAGTCCGGCGCCACAGACATCTTTCGCTC
Source organism: Blautia hominis (assembly GCA_002270465.1). Lineage (GTDB taxonomy): Bacteria > Bacillota > Clostridia > Lachnospirales > Lachnospiraceae > Blautia > Blautia hominis. Next base: position 462,490 of record NQOF01000002.1, on the reverse strand, counting down.
TCTTGTCCATCAGACCTGCTTTTGCAGCTGCCTGTGCAGAACATCCGGAAGCGATGATGATGATATCGTTAGCAACCAGTTTTTTCATAAGTTCAATATGAGCTAAGTCAGGACGAACCCTCGGGTTATTACATCCAACCATTGCGACAGCACCACGGAGAACACCGGAGGTGATACACTCTAATAACGGTTTTGTGGTTCCCAGCTCGTCTACCTGTGAGTTGGTTACGCCGTCCAGAGCCTTAACGATAGCTTCTGTAGAGTATCCGACAGTTGCTTTCTGTTTCATCTGCGGAATATGTACCAGTTCAGGTTTTCTGTTCTTGAAGTTCTCAATAGCTGTCCGAACGATCAATTTGGCTTTCTCGCCTGCTGTGTGTGCATCGAATCTGATGAATTCAGAATCCGGCATCTGAGCGATCGGAGAAGTTGTGATGAATTTTGTGTGGAAACATTTGCTTAAAGGACCAAGTGCCGGGAAGATACACTGTACGTCTACGACGATTGCTTCACATGCACCTGTCAGAACAACGTTTTCCTGCTGCAGGAAGTTACCGGCCATGGGGATACCGCGGCGCATTGCAACTTCGTTTGAAGTACAGCACACACCAGATACAGTGATGCCTTTTGCACCCTGCTCTTTTGCGTATGCGATCATTTCCGGATCATCTGCGAATTCACAGATCATCTCAGAAAGACTCGGATCATGTCCATGAACAACGATATTGACATTATCCTCAACCATAACTCCTAAGTTTGCTTCTGTCTCGATCGGCTTCGGAGTTCCAAATAATACATCTGAGAACTCTGTTCCCATCATGGAACCGCCCCATCCATCACTTAAGCCTGCACGGATAGCCTGTTTTACCAGTGCTTCCGGTTTGGAAGAGCATCCCATATGGCTCATATGTAAGGAACAGGAAACCTCGCGGTCGATCGCTCTTGGAGCAAGTTCATTCTTTTCCCACAGTTCCTGCTGTGACTCCGGCGCTCTCTTTAAGAATCTCTGTGTTCCGAAAGGTTTACCATACTCCATCAGACCTGTCTCAGCAACTTCGTGTGCCAGATCATAGATGTCTTTTCCTTCGGTCTCGATCCCCCACTCTTTTGCGATACGGATCAGCTTATCCGGATCTTTTACCTTATAACAGCCATCAGCTGCAGATTCATATAAGGTATGGCAGATTTCACGGCCATGGTCAGAGTGTGTTGCAGAACCGCCTGCAGTAAATTTCAGGTAGTTACGACCTACAATACCGTGTACATCACATCCGCAGATTCCTCTCGGAGCCTTTTTTGTGATACGGCATGGTCCCATTGTACAGATACGGCAGCAAACGCCTTCTTCACCAAATTTACAATGGGGTGTCTGATTTTTTACGCGGAACTGCCAAGCGTCAGCGCCGACTTTTGCACCTGTTTCCAGGAGACGTGCAGTAGCAGCTTCAAATTCTTCTACTGTGGTTAATTTGAATTCACTCATGAATATCCTCCTTGTTTTCGCCTCTTTTTGCTTTTTTATCCGGGTCCGCTTCCCCGGTTTTTATAACTCCAGCCTGCTCACAATATCCCTGACCGCTGTTCTCACCGGTGAATCTTCCGGGAGCTTCACGATCGGAGTACCGTCGCAGTCGAAGTCATATACAGTTTCATCCTGCGGTACGATTCCCAAAAGGGTGAGGCCTTGTTTCTCTATCTCCTCTTTTGTGCCCGCATTGAGTACCCCGCCCGGTGCACGGTTGATGATCAAACCAACCTGCCTTGGGTGCATGTCACATTCTTTGATCAGTTCCGCGATCCTGCCCACCGCCTGTACACCTCTTCTGGAGCAGTCGCTGACCAGAATCGCTGTCTGCATGTTGGGAAGAACCCCTCTGCTGATATGCTCCATACCGGCTTCATTGTCCACGATGATATATGGATAATTCTTTTGCAGCTTTGCAAGCTGAGCCTGCAGAAGTCCATTCACGAAGCAGTAGCAGCCTTTCCCCTGGGTACGTCCCATGACAAGCAGGTCATAATCATCATTTTCAATCAATGCATCATCAAACTTGAACTCCATATAATCTGCTTTTGTCATTCCGGCCGGAATGGGATTTTCTTTTGACATCTCCGCACGGGCCACTTCCTCGCGGATATCGCCCAGAGTTGCCTCAAGTTCCATACCGAGAACTTCATTTAAGTTTGAATTCGCATCTGCATCTACCGCAAGAATCGGACCCTTGCCTTTTTCAGCCAGATACTGGATGATAAGTCCTGTCAGAGTCGTCTTGCCTACGCCGCCTTTGCCGGCAATTGCAATTACATGTGCCATGAAAAGGGCACCTCCTAAAATATGATTTTAATACGTTTTAAACAAGTGTACGAAGACCGCATCTGTCAATAATTTCAGATACGTCTTTCCATTTGTTCAGAGCATACAGATGGATACCATTAACGCCAAGTGCACGGTATTCATCAATCTGACTGATGGTATACTCGATACCAGCCTCTTTGAATGCTGCTTTCTTTTCATCGGCAGCTGCATCGAACGGATCTTTGTCGAACGGGTTCGGGAAAATCCAGTTTTTGGAGATAATCTCGCAAAGTTTACGCGGCATGACACAACCATTACGTGACAGTGCCATATTGATCGTAGCAGCCTGATCCAGGATCGGCATGATGCCCACATCAACCGGCATTGTGATGCCTGCGGTGCGGATAGCGTCCAGCCAGCGTTTGAACTGCTCCATATCCCAGCAAAGCTGAGTCATGATGTAGTCAGCACCGTTATCCTGTTTCTGTTTCAGGACAGCGATGTCAGATTCCAGACTGCGGCAAGCAATATGTCCTTCCGGAGAACCCGCCACAGCGATCTCGATCTTATCGCCGAATTCTTTGCGGACATAAGCCACCAGATCTGTTGCATAAGCGAAATCCCCACCGGTCCCTGTCCATCCAAATGGAAGGTCACCGCGGAGCGCCAGCATATGATCTATGCCGTTGTCCAGGTAATTCTGAAGCTGTTCTTTGATCCCCTCTGCGGTATTGCCGATACATGTAAAATGTGTGACCGGTATGGTACCGGCATTCTGGATCATTTTGCACACATCCATGTTCTTGCCCACATTGGTTCCGCCCGCACCGTATGTACAGGAAATGTACTCCGGCCGGTACTTGCAAAGATGCTCAATGGTTCCCGGAAGATTTTCCATTCCTTTGTCTGTCTTCGGCGGGAACAGCTCAAAAGAAACGAGCATTTTGTTCCTCATTGCCTCAGATAATTTCATAGTTACTACCTCCGCTTTGTTTATTTATTTTTAAGGCCGAAGCCCTAAAACCGTTGTTGATACAGCAGAAAGTCCTCCAACTTTTCCGCTGCCTTACTGGCAGTCCAGCTTAACAAGGCTGTTCCCAAGGTCTACCATCAATATTTTACCGACAATAGTCCTCTCCTCACCCATAATGTCCCGTAGGATAAGCTTTTCGCCATCCACGTCGATCCTGCTTACATTTTTGCAGATGACCGTGTTGTCATCGCTTCTCTGTACCGTTGCAAGACACATAGCTTACGCCTCCTTCAAATGTTCTTTTACCAGTGTCAGGGCCAGGCCCAGGCGCATATTTCCTTTCTGGAAATCAGCAACGCCTTCTTTAATGGTCTTGGCTGCATCTTCCATTCCAAGCTTTGACAGATTCTCTGCCATCTGGTCAAGCTCCTGTGCATGATGCTCATTGTGGGAAAGCATATAGTTCAAAAGTGCTACCACTTCCTCTGTACAATTTCCGCCACATTCGCCCTCTGAACAACTGCTGCAGCCGTGGCTGTGCTCATGGCTGTGACCATGGTCATGCTCATGGTCATGTCCGTGAGGAACCATGTTGCCATTTTCGTCGTTGATTAAATGCATTTTTCCATCCTTTCCCTACTGCTTTTATCCCGTTTGGGCGCAGTAAATGACAATAATTTATCAATAAATTCATTATACATGCTTTCCGCTTTTTTATCAAGTTATTCTTATGTTTTTTTAGAGGTTCAAGAGGTGAAAAACACGGAACTCCCACCCCTGTTTTTTTCCACTTCGATCCTGCATTCTATACGTTCCTTAAGCTCGGGAACATGGGAAATGATCCCCACCAGGCAGTCCTCCCTGGATAGGGCCGACAAAGTCTCCACGGCAGTTTCCAGGGACTGCTCATCCAGACTGCCGAACCCCTCGTCGATAAATACGGTCTCCACCCGGATCCCACCGGCAAACTGACCGATGACTCCGGATACTCCGAGGGCCAGGCTTAAGGCCGCCTGAAAGCTCTCCCCGCCGGAAAGGGAGCGGATGCTCCTGACCTTTCCGGTGTGGTAATCATAGACATCCAGATCCAGGCCGGACCTGGACTGCAGGTTCTCTTTTTCCTCCCGCACAAGCAGTTCATACCTGCCGGAGGACATACGCTCCAGCCGCCTGTTGGCCTCAAGGGCGATCATGCGGAAATAGGCAGACTGTACATAACGCTCCAGGGAGATCTTAGGCTTTCCTTTCAGCGTGCCGCACGCCGTATCCGAAAGGCTCTGAAGCGACAGCCGGCGTTTTTTCGTCCTGCTGCTCTCCTCAAACAATACCTCCAGCTGCCTGCGCACTTCTTTTGTCCTGTCAAGAGCACTGAACTCTTCCCGAAGCTGCATCCGCACAGTTTTCAGCTGCTGCTCTGCTCTCTGGATCTGCTCCCGCACGTCCTCCTCCGGGCACAGCCTCCTGCCGCGCAGAGTAGGAGCCAGGCTTCTGATCCTGATCTGGAGTTCTCTCACATGGTTTTCATAAACCTGCGTCTCTTTTTCCATACGGGCCATCTCTTCACTGTCCAGACATGCCTCCATAGCTTTTGCCCTGCTTTTGAATTTCTGCTGTTTCACTTCCAAAAGCAGCTTCCCTTCCGCCTCTTTTTGTTCCTTTGCGATCTCTGTCACACGTTTTTCACAAATCTGGATCTCTCTCCCGGCTGCTGCCCGGCGCTGCGCATTCTCCTCCAGGTTTTTTCTGATCGTCTCCGCACAGAGGATTCCCGGAGTGCTCTTCGCCTTTTTCTTCTCCAGACGCCCGCCGGCCTCTTTGATCAGGGAAGCTGCTTTTTTACTCATAGCAGCTCCGCTCTTTTTGCCGGAAAGAGCCGTCTCCCTGCGCAGGTGTTCCATCCTGGTCTGCCATTCCTTTTCGTTCTCTGCCAGGGCAGTAAGGGTTTTCTGCAGTTTTGCGGAAGTTTTTTCCTTTTGAACCTCCATTTCCTTCAGTACGGCTTCACTCAGCTCTCTTTTCCCGCAGGCAGCTCTTACCGGATGCACTGTGGAGCCGCAGACCGGGCACGGCTTTCCTTCCTCCAGTTTCCTGGCCAGCAGGCCGGCCTGGCTTCTGAAGAATTCTTCCCTGTAACTCTCATAGGCGATCCCCTGTTCCTTCTGTACCGTGATCTGGTCTTCCGCCGACTCGAGCAGCTTTTCCTTCTGCCTTTCCAGTTCCAGGAGCACCTCTGCCTCCTGCTGCCACTTTTCGTAAACCAGAAGACGTTCTGTCAATTCCTGTATCTCTGCCCCAAGCTTTTCTTCCCTTTTGGCTGCCGCCATTTGGACAAGCAGGGCTTTTTTCTCCTGTTCCAGCTCTCTGATCTCTTTTTTTATCTCTCCTGCATGGGCTTCTTCATCAGCAAGAATCTTCTTTTTCTCTGTACAGTCATCTGCCAGGGGCTTTATATAAATATTTGCCTTCTTCCCCTCCGAAATCCGCTTCTCCAGCTCTCTGATCTCACCGGCGCGCAGTTTTGTGCCCTCCAGTTCCTGCCTGAGGGCATGCAGTGTCTTGAGCTCCCCGTTGTCCTTTTGGATACGTTCCAGATTTTTGAGCGCCCTGTCCTTTTCCTTCTCCAGACGCTGTTCTTCTTTTCTGCCGCTTTTCTCCTTTTCCCGTGACTGGCGGATGCGGCTGTCCAGGATCTTGAAAATCTCCTCTGTGTCCCTGTCCGCCAGAGGACAGTCAGGATGCAGCGCATCCCAGGATTCCAGAACCTGCCTGCGGCGCTCCTCCCTTAACTTCTCCTCCTCCCGCTCCTTGATACTCATGTTTTTCAGCCGGTCGGAAATCAGCTTATAGAATTCCGTGTCGAAAACTTTCCTGAAGATCTCACTGCGCATGTCGCTTTTTGCCAGAAGAAGATTCATAAATTCCCCCTGGGCGATCATGGAAACCTGTTTAAACTGACGGTAGTCAAGTCCCAGTATATCCTGCAGCTTCCGGTTCACTGCCTTCCTTCCCGTCAACACACTTTTATCCGGACACTCCAAAAGTGCTTCATGTTTCCTGTTTAAGTTAAACGTCCTAGTAACCTGATACGCTTCTCCTTTGTGAGTAAAAAGCAGACGCACCTTGCTCATGGCTTTTTCCTCCACATAGTCACTGTGAAGGTTTTCCGGCTTCCTGACTTCCGTGCTGGCGGCATCATACAGGGCAAAAGCAATGCCGTCAAAAATGGTGGTCTTGCCTGCCCCTGTATCTCCGCAGACTAAAAACAAACCCGCCTTTTCACACTTTTCAAATGAGATGAGTGTATTGTCTGCATAAGGCCCAAAAGCCTCCATCTCCAGTTCTACCGGTCTCATGATCCCACCTCTTCCATACTTTCTATAATATCTTGAAGCAGTTCCTGTTCCGCGTCTGACATGGGAATCCCATTTTGTTTCTCATAAAACTCCCCGAACAGATCCAGAGGCGTTTTTTTCAGACACTGCAGCTCCGCGCTGCCCGAAATGCCCCCTGACCTGCTCCGGCGGTTTTCGACGGCAAATTCCAGCATACCCGGAAATATTTTTCTAAGCCGCTCCATGGGATGCTCCAGGATCTCCTCATCGGTCACCACAACAGACAGGTAATATCCCTCTCTGTATCTTTCATATTTATCTGAAACCAAAGCTTCCATGGTGTCTTTTAAGACCGCCATCTCTGTTTTAGGCTCAAGGGGAAGTTTTCTCACAGACAGCGTTCCTTTCTCTCCAAGCTCTGCCACAGTCACGGATTTTGTCTGTTTCCATTCGGAAAAAGAATATTTAAGGGGAGAACCTGCATACCGTATCTTTACATTTCCGATCTTCTGGGGTCGGTGGATATGTCCAAGCGCCACATAGTCAAACGCTTCAAAGACCGAAGCATCCACCCGGTCTATGCCCCCCAGAGAAAGCTGTTCCGAATCCGACGTCTCTGGCCGCTCCCCGCCGGCTGTCACAAACTGATGCGCCAGCAGCACATTCCGCTCTTCTTTGTGAAGCTTAGCACCCGGCAGTGCGGTTTTCACGGCCTCCTCATAAGTTTCCGGAATTTCCTCCGCAAAGGGGCGCAGCATGCCAGGCCGCAAAAAGGGCAGCATCCACACATGCAGCGGACCGAATTCGTCTGTCAGCATGATGTGCTCTGCACGGCCTCTAAAGGTACCCGCAATATGGATCCCTTCTTTTTTCAAAATCCCGCTGGCAAACTGAAGCCTCTGGGCTCCGTCATGGTTGCCGCTGATCACAAACACCTGTATTCCACGGACGGACATTTCTTCCAGGAACCAGTCCAGCAGTCCCACCGCCTCCTGGGAAGGAATGGACTTATCATAAATATCACCGCAGAGAAGAACGGCCCCGGGTTTCTCCTCATCCGCCATCCTTAACACCTGGCTGAGTATATCTTGCTGTTCTTTCCACAGCGGCTCTCCTAAAAGCTTTCTCCCCAGATGCAGGTCCGCCATATGAAAAAATTTCATTCTTTATCCTCCATTGCCATATTTTGTCATTTCGTTGGATTTTAGCTTGCACTTCTTATAATAGTAGCATGGATTTATTAAAAAGTTAATAAATTCGGAGTAAATATTTCACATTTCTATGGTAAACTGTCTAAGTGTTTAAGGTTATATTTAAAGGAGGGGCTGTTATGTCTTTCAATGAAAAAGTCATTCTGAACGATGGCCGCCAGATGCCGCTGCTGGGTTTAGGCGTCTACAAAGCCGTCGGCGAGAACGAAGTGGAACAGGCGATCGCAGATGCTGCAGATGCCGGTTATCGTCTCATTGACACTGCTTCCGTTTATAAAAACGAAGACGGTGTAGGACGCGGGATCAAGGCACTTACCATACCAAGAGAGGAATTATTCGTAACAACGAAAATATGGAACACGGCACAGAGGATCGGTGATGTGGAGGATACCTTCAACAGAAGCCTAGAGCGCCTGGGACTGGATTATGTGGATTTATATCTGATCCACTGGCCTGTACCCGGATGTTACACAGACACTTGGAAAGCTCTGGAAAAACTACAGGCCCAGGGGCGGGTAAAATCCATCGGCGTATCAAATTTTCACGTTCACGACCTGGAAATGCTGAAAAAAGTATCTGATGTGATACCCGCTGTCAATCAGGTGGAATTCCATCCCCTGTTCAACCAGCCGGAACTTCTGTCCTACTGCAGAGACAACAAAATTGCGGTACAGGCTTATGCTCCCCTTGCACGGGGCGCTTATCTGCACAGCCAGCTGCTTCTGGAAATCGGAAGAAAATACCAGAAGACCACCGCCCAAATCGGCCTTCGCTGGGCCATCCAGCAGGGAATCTCTGTGATTCCCAAATCCGTGCACAAGGAACGTATCCTGGAAAATGCAGCAATCTTCGATTTTTCCCTGACACAGGAAGAGATGGAGGCCATTACCGCTATGGACGCACACCAGCGTACTGCCAGTATCCCAGAGGATATGATTCCGTACTATAAGGACTGACTCTTTGGTTCAGTCATACATATTGGGCATTCTTCCCAAACAATAAAAAGTACCGCAGGAGTATTTTTTGCTCTGTGCGGTACTTTTTATTCCCAATCTATTTGTTCTTTTCTTAATTTCTCCTGAGCGCCTCAATAGGGCTGAGCCTGGCAGCTTTTCTGGCCGGATATACACCGAACAGAATGCCGATTCCCGAAGAAAACAAGGTCGCAATAAGAATTGTGGAAACCTTGATCCCAGGTGCAAATCCCAGGGTAGGTATGGAGCAGACAGCATACGCCAGCAGCACACCGATAATGATTCCGATCACACCGCCGATACAGGCGATAATGGCCGATTCAGCAAGAAACTGCACCATGACAGAGGAGGTTCTGGCTCCCAGGGATTTTCTGATACCAATCTCTCTTGTTCTCTCTGTGACGGACACCAGCATGATGTTCATGACACCGATACCGCCTACCAGCAGGGATATTCCGGCTACCAGGGCAATGAATCCCGTGATCATATTCAGCATGGAGTTGATCTGCTGCATCTGGTCATTGAAGTCCTCCATATCAAAATATGTCTTTCCCTGGCTGTAGTGGCGCTGATTTAAAAGCGCAATGGCTTTATTTGCCACATCACCAGTGTCTGCGCTGCCGTCTGTAGTAATATACAGATAGCTGGTCTCCGAAGTATCATAGCCGAAATTCTCCATAGCCGTATAGGGAATATCTGCAGATATCCTTTTGACATCCCCGTAATCCATGGATACCATATTGCCCATATTCTCCTGCTCCACAATGCCAATAATGGTAAAGTCCGAAGTGTTTTGATAGAGACTGAATTCCAGGCTCATTCCCAGAACATCATCTGTGCCGAAAAGGGAAATGGCATCTTTTTTGCTGATCACACAGACTTTATTCCCCGTATCAATATCACTCTGGTTAAAATAGCGGCCGCTCAGCACTTTCCATTTGGAAATCTCCTGCTGCGCTGTGCCTCCTCCGGTGACTGACAGATCAAACTGGCCTTTTGAGGACTGGGTAGTCCCTGTATCGGAAAAAACGGGCGAAGTTCCGGTAACTCCCGGGATTTCCTGCTCAATAGCCGCAAAATCCTCCGCATTCATGTATTCTTCCCGTTTGATTCCCTCTTCATTGGAATAAATACAAATCTGCCCTCCTGCAATGGAATTCAGCTGCCGGTTCATCTCCCCCTGGAACCCGGAACCGACAGACATAATGGTAATGACAGATGAAATACCTATAATGATACCCAGCATGGTGAGAAGGGAGCGGCCTTTATTTGCCCTGATATTCTGCAGGGCCATTTTCAAGTATTCTGCTAACTGTGCCATAGGCTACTCCTTTACCGCATCTGCAGTCTGCGCGCCGGATGTGCTGCCCGCAGCCGCCTCTTCCACTTTCATACCCTCCGCAAATCCGTCCGGAAGCTCAGCGATCACGGAATCCCCCAGCTTCAGGCCGCTTTTGATCTCTGTGTACTCGGAGGATGAGATTCCTGTCTCAACATCCTGTCTGGCGATCACGCCATCCTTCACTACATAACAGAAGGTACTGTCTTTTCCTGTATTTACAGCGTTGACAGGAACGCTTACAACACCTTTTGCACTGCCCGTCTCAATGGAAACCTTTGCCTCCACACCCAGGAAGATATTGTCATCCGGGTTGTCGATCTTAACCTCTGCCCAGATAACCGGTGCACCTTTTTCGTTGGTAGTTGCCATTTTACTGATACGTGAAACAGTTCCCTTGTATGTATGGTCCGCTATGGTGATAGATGCCTTCTGGCCTTCTTTCAGCTTGTCATAATCATATTTTGACACGGTTACATTCACTGCCACCTCTTCGTTGCTGGCAATGGTGATCAGCTCCATACCCTGTGAGGCTGCGGAGCCCTGTGAGGCGTCGGCTTTGGATACGATACCGGAAAACTCTGCCTGCAGGCCCTGTTTTCCTTTTTCCAAAAGTTCTTCCAGGGATGCTGCTTCCAGCTCAGCAATGTTGTTGGTGGCCTGCATCTGGGCTTTGGCGGCCTCTGTCACCTTCGCACCGTCCGCACTGTTAGCCAGGCTTTTCTGCTCCGCAAGCTCTGACTGCATCTCCGAAAGTTCTGTGGTAGCACTCTCCAGTTCATTCTGCCACTCCACGATCTGTGCGTCGCTTGTGGGATCTTGGGCAGACTGGTTCTCAATCTGGTTGATCTGGAGCTGAGTCACCTCATCGCTCTTATCATTCATCTGTGAAGTCAGGTCGTCAATGGCCGGATCCATATTTTCCGCCTGGGCATTTAAATCCTTCCATTGTCTTTCCAGATCAGCGGTATCCTGATTATTTTTCTTTGCCTCAGCAATGGCCGCCTTCAGTTCCTCGGCCTGGGCATTTAACTGCTGCTGTTCTGCTTTCTGACCTTCAAGCTCCTGCTGCAGCTTTGTCAGATCCGCCTGGGCCTGGGTCAGGGCAACACTGGCATCTGTGGATTCCTGTTTTGCCCAATCAGTCAGTTCTCTTGTCCTGTCCGCTATAGCGGTCTTCAAAGACGCCACGTATTCCTGATAGCTGTCCACATTGGCCTGGAGTGTGGGGACTTTTCCGGCAGCTTCGTTGGCTTTCTGCTGTGTCTCCGCCGCTTTTGCCACACTGTCCTTTGAGCCGTTGACCGTGGCACTCACATTTAACTGTGCCTTCTGGTTATCCTGCTCCAGTGTGGATACATCAAAGGCAACCAGGGAGTCTCCCGGCTTCACCACTTCCCCTACTTTCAGAGGATACTGGGATATGGTGGCATTGACCGGAGAAAAATAGGTCTTCGTCTTAAGACTTTCCACCGTTCCGCTGGTATCCACATTTGCCGTCAGATCCTCTTTTGTCACAGCGCTTACCGGTACCTGGGGCAGTGCCTTGGGTGTCAGTTTGGACGCTGCAAAGCTGACAACAATGATCGCCACCACAACGCCGCCGATGATCAGCGGCACTTTTTTCTTTTTCTTTCCTGTTTTCACAGTGTCGGGAAGATTTTCCTTATTCTTTCTCAACATGATGTGCTCCTTCCTCATAATGCTCATTTAATCTGTCTGACTCAATTTTTCCATCCATAATACGGATGATACGGCGTGCCTGTGCGGCTATACCGTCATCGTGGGTGATCAGGATCACGGTTCTGCCCTCATTGTGCAGCTCTTTTAAAATCTGCAGGATTTCCTTGCTGGATGCGGAATCCAGATTACCCGTGGGCTCATCTGCCAGGATCACCGGCGGCCTGGCCGCTATGGCCCTTGCTATGGCAACTCTCTGCTGCTGTCCGCCGGACATCTCAGATGGCTTGTGGTCCATACGGTTCTCCAGCCCCACCATTTTAAGGGCCTCCTGGGAAAGCTGCCTTCTCTTCTGTCTGCCAAGACCTCTGTAGATAAGAGGAAGCTCAACATTCTCCAGCGCATTCAGATTGGCGATCAGATTAAATCCCTGAAAGATAAATCCAATCTCCCTGTTGCGGATTTCTGACAGCTGGTTATCTCTCAGGTGAGATACATCCTGTCCGTGAAGGCAGTAAGACCCTTCCGAGGGCACATCCAGACAGCCCAGCATATTCATGAGTGTGGATTTGCCTGAACCGGACTGCCCGATGATCGCCACAAATTCCCCCTCATCAATCTGCAGGTCCACATGATCCAACGCCCGCACTTCATTTTCACCCGGATTGTATATTTTGCAGATTCCGGAGAGCTGTATCAGATTCTGCACTGTTTCTTCTCTTTTCATTTCTGTATAGTTTTCCATACACACATCCTCCCCTGCATCTTCCAAATGCAGTGCAATTTTAATTGTACTACATCATTAGTACAACCATACATCACAAATCTTAAATTGTCAATTTGGAAATCCGAAAACTTTTCTTAACGTTCTCTAAAGAATTCTTTAGAAAGGAAATGAGGGCATACTGCGCCCTCATTTCCAACTGCCGTCCCAGGATTCAATTTTCTTGTCTCTCACCATCAGGTCAGATACTGCTTCCGCCGGAGTCTTTCCCTCGAAAAGTACCCGGTTTACCTGTTCTATGATAGGCATTTCCACTTTGTATTTCTCTGCAAGTTCCCTTCCAGCCTTTGCGGAGAAGACACCTTCCACCACCATATTCACCTCATCCATTGCTTCCTCCATGGAACGCCCCTGCCCCATGAGAAATCCGGCTTTGCGGTTACGGCTGTGAACACTGGCGCAGGTAACGATCAGATCGCCGATCCCGGAAAGTCCGTAAAAGGTATCCGGGCGCGCTCCCATGGCAATTCCCAGTCTTGCGATCTCCGCCATTCCGCGGGTGATCAGCGCTGCTTTTGTGTTATCCCCGTATCCCAGACCATCCGCGGTTCCCGCAGCCAGGGCAATGACATTTTTCAGGGCTCCCCCCAATTCAATACCCAGCATATCCGGGCTGATATATACACGGAATGCAGGACTCATAAAAATATTCTGCAGATATTCCGCAGTCTCTTTCCGTTTTGCCCCCACCACGCAGGTTGTGGGCAGATTCCTGCTTACCTCCTCCGCGTGGCTTGGTCCTGAGAGAACACATGCCTGAGAATTGGGGATTTCCTCCTCTATCATATCCGTGAGGGTGGTAAGGGTATGCTCCTCAATCCCCTTTGCCACATTCACAATGAGCTGCCCGTAGCGGATAAAAGGGTTCATCTTTCTCGCGGTGGCCCGGACTGCCACGGAGGGCACTGCCATGACGATCACATCTTTCCCCTCCAGCGCCTCCTTAAGACTGCTGGTTATACAAATCTCCTCCGGCAGCCTGACACCGGGCAGCTTAGTCTTATGCTCCCTTGTCCTTCGCAGTTCTTCTGCCTGTTCCTCCCTGTGAGACCACAAAACCGTGTCATGTCCGTTGCCGCAAAGCAGCATGGACAGGGCGGTTCCCCAGCTCCCTGCTCCAATCACACTTACTTTTGCCATGCTATCCTCCATAAAATAATCGTAACCGTTCAGTACCCTCACAGTTACAGGCAAAAATCCATGCAGAATCGCCTTTTACGATAGGATTTTTGCTTGGCCGTGGTACACTTTCTTACGGTCAGCGCAGTAAATGCACAGACCTACTGAATCGTTACAAATAATCACTTAATGTTTTCCCAGAAAAATCTTATTCTCATTTCCGCGGATCAGACGCACAATGTTCTGTCTGTGCCGCCAGAAAGCCAGCGCCATCAAAAGCAGTGCCAGTATGTACATCTCGTGGAGAACTCCCGGGTCCACATCATACCTGCCTATCTGTCCTGATACGATCACGCCCACAGCGAAAAAGAAATATGCCAGCAGAGACCCCAGAGACACATAGTGGCTCAGGAAAAATGCCGTAAAGAACACAACCGCACAGATCAAAAATAACCGCCAGTCAAAAGCTGCCACCAGCCCGACAGAGGCCGCAATCCCCTTCCCCCCCTTAAAGCGCAGATAGAAGGGAAAGTTATGTCCCAGTATACATCCTGCACCGGCATACAGCTCCAGCAGCCTTACCAGCTGAGGGTGGCTGCTGCCGAAAAGCAGATAGACCGCCAGGATCGCCAGGGCACATTTCAGGCAGTCCCCCAAAAGAGTAACAGCTCCTGCCTTCTTGCCCAGGGTGCGGAGCGCATTTGTTGTCCCCGCATTCCCGCTTCCGTGTTCCCGGATATCAATTCCATTTTTTCTTCCGTAAATATAAGAGGTCTGGAACAGACCAAACGCATAACCGATCAGCAGACTCACAATTCGTACCAGCATTTGTCATCCTACTCCTTTTCTTTGCGTTCCCTTATGATGAATTTCAGGGATGTTCCCTTAAATCCAAAGGTATCTCTGATTTTATTCTCCAGGTATCTGGTGTAGGAGAAATGCATCAGCTCTTTATCATTGACAAAAATAACGAAGGTAGGAGGCTTAACCGCCACCTGTGTAATATAAAACAGCTTCAGGCGTTTTCCTTTGTCAGAGGGCGGCTGCTGCATTGCCACAGCCTCTGTCATGATCTCATTGAGCACACCTGTCTGGACTCTTAAAGTCTGATTCTCAAGCACCATATCAATGGTCTCAAACAGCTTGGGGATCCTCTGTCCTGTCTCAGCGGATATGAAAATGATCTCCGCATAGGGCATGTAGGACAACACTTCCCTTACTTTATCTGTGAATTTGTATATCGTTTTATCGTTTTTCTCGATGGCATCCCACTTATTCACGGCAATGATGACTCCCTTGCCTCTCTCGTGGGCAATTCCTGCAATCTTGGCATCCTGTTCTGTCACGCCCTCTGTGGCATCAATCATCATAACGACCACATCCGCACGCTCCACGGCCGTCACGGTACGGATAATGCTGTAACGTTCCAGCTCCTCTTTAATCTTGCTCTTTCTTCTCAGTCCTGCCGTGTCAATAAAAATGTATTCTCTGTCCTTCCATTCCACCCTGGTATCAATGGCATCCCTGGTGGTTCCCGCAATGTCGGATACGATGACACGGGATTCTCCGATCATCTTGTTGATGAGAGAGGATTTTCCCACATTTGGTTTTCCCACCACCGCGATTTTCGGAATCTCTTCCTCATCGCCGTCCTCTGCATCCTCATCAAAATACTCCACCACTTTTTCCAGCATATCACCAATACCCAGCTTTCCTGTGGAGGAGATAGGCACCGGCTCTCCGATACCCAGATTGTAAAATTCGTAGGTATCCATAATAAACTTGTCAAAGTTGTCCACTTTATTTACCACCAGAACCACGGGTTTGCCGCTTCTCCTGAGCATATCTGCCACCTTGGCATCTGAATCCACCAGCCCCTGGCGCACATCGGTGATGAAAATGATCACGTCCGCGGTATCAATGGCGATCTGTGCCTGTTCCCGCATCTGTGAAAGGATAATGTCCTTGCTGTCCGGCTCGATACCGCCGGTGTCTATCAGAGTAAAGGATTTATCCAGCCAGTTCACATCCGCATATATACGGTCCCTGGTCACGCCCGGCGTATCCTTTACAATGGAAATCTTCTCTCCTGCCAGGGCGTTAAAAAGTGTGGATTTTCCCACATTAGGTCGTCCAACGATTGCTACGATCGGTTTGCTCATACATCTGTCTCCTTCTATGTGCTCTTCCCGCTTCTTTTTCCAGAAGTGCCGACACCAGGGAGGCGCCGTCCTCTTCCACTATTTTAACGGGAGTATTTAACTGTTTTTCCACCTGCTCTACGGTCACATCATCGAGAAACACATTCTCACCGCTTCTGAGCAGATTACAGGGCAGCAGCAGGTATTCCCCGAGAGGCCTGCCCTGAAGCTGTTCCATGATATCCTGTCCGGTCAAAAGCCCTGACACCGTGATCTTTTCCCCAAAGAAACGGTTCTCCACACAGTAGCCATGGATCTTAACATAAGGATAGCACTTTTCCACCTGATCCGCGTATCTGCGGATAAAGGGATATGCCAGTTGACCGGTGGCAAAAGATACCTCCAGCTTTCTTTCGTCCCCGGAAAGGTTTTTCATGGCCTCCTGCACTTCACTCTCCAACAGCCGCAGCATTCCCACACCATTTTCGAGCTGCAGGTAGCCGTCATAATTTTCCTCAGGGGGCAGCTCTCTTTCGGCAGTCAGATACCACTCATCACTTGCGTGGATAAAATGTAAGCCATATTCTTCATATAACCGTTTCTGCCATGTTTCAATCAGGGAAATGACATTTTGTGCCTCTTCTTTTCCAAACGGCTCCAAAGGGTACAGCCCATCCCTGTATTTGCTCAATCCTACCGGCACCACAGAGACGCTTTTCAGATGAGGCAGATAGCCTGCCAGCTCCTCAATGCTCCTCTCAAGTTCTTTGCCGTCATTCAGTCCTTTACACAGTACGATCTGCCCGTTCATCTCAATTCCAGCCTCATACAGCCTCTGTACCTTGGGGAAAATATCCCCGGCAAAACGGTTGTGGAGCATCTGGCAGCGGAGCTTTGGATTGGTCGTATGGAAAGAAATATTAATGGGGCCAAGATGATAACGGATGATCCTGTCAATATCATGGTCACTCATATTTGTGAGCGTCACATAGTTTCCCTGTAGGAATGACAAACGGGTATCATCATCTTTAAAATAGAGGGTCTCTCTCATACCCGGAGGCATTTGGTCAATAAAACAGAAGACGCATTTATTGCTGCAGGAACGGTACTCATCCATGAGACTGCTCTCAAATACGATTCCCAGATCCTCCTCGTACTCCTTTTCCACCTCCAGCTCCCATTCCTCGCCGTCAGCTTTCCGCACAAGAACCTCTATATACTCATCATTCACCAGGTAGTGATAGTCAAAGACATCCTCAATCTCCTGTCCGTTGATCGACAGAAGTTCATCCCCACAAGCCAGTTCCAGCTCCTCGGCAATGCTTCCGGCTTCCACTTCCCGGATGATATGTCTGCATTTTTTCACAATTTCTCCTCATTTCTAAACGGGTCATTTTATGCCCGCTATTTATTATCATACCAATAAAGCATAAAAAAAGCAATAATTTCCTTGACGCTGCTCACTTTCAGATGTTATAACTTAATGTGTAATTATATGTCAAAAAAACTCTAACGGAGGTCATTATGGTCAATATCAGTTTACTGGAGAAGTCCATTCCGGTGGCTCCTATTAAAATAGCAGCCCTGGACAGCTGTGGCGAGCTGGCCCAGCAGGTGGATTCCCATCTGGTACAATTCAGAAAGGAATTAGATTCTCACAATCAGTCCGGACTTAATTTCCGCGGTTATACAGCAGATACTTTTTTACTTGACTGCAAGTGTCCGCGCTTCGGCTCAGGTGAAGCGAAGGGCATCATCAATGAATCCGTGCGCGGCACGGACCTCTTTATTATGGTAGATGTGTGCAATCACAGCCTGACTTATAAAGTCAGCGGACATGTAAACCACATGTCCCCGGATGACCACTACCAGGATTTAAAACGTATTATCGCCACTGCTACAGGAAAAGCACACAGGATCAATGTTATCATGCCGTTCCTCTACGAAAGCCGTCAGCACAAGAGAAGCAAAAGGGAATCCCTGGACTGTGCTCTGGCTCTGCAGGAACTGGTGCAGATGGGTGTATCCAATATCATCACCTTTGACGCCCACGATCCGCGGGTACAGAACTCGATTCCCCTCTCAGGATTTGACAATTTTATGCCCACCTATCAGTTCCTGAAGACACTGTGTGCTTCCATTGACGACTTTAAGATCGACAACGAGCACCTGATGATCATCAGCCCGGATGAGGGTGCTATGCAGCGCGCGGTTTACTTCTCCAATATTCTGGGTGTGGATATGGGTATGTTCTACAAACGCCGGGACTACTCTACCGTTATTAACGGCAGGAACCCCATCGTGGCCCATGAATTTTTAGGTGATTCCGTGGAAGGAAAAGACGTGATCGTCATTGATGACATGATCTCCTCAGGGGAAAGCATGCTGGATGTGGCAAAACAGTTAAAGGACAGGAAGGCAAGGCGGGTCATTGTCTGCACTACCTTCGGACTTTTCACTGACGGTCTGGAAAAATTTGATGACTACTTTGAAAAAGAGTATATTTACCGTGTCATCACCACCAACCTGAATTACAGGAACCCGGATCTTTTGAACCGTCCTTACTATCTGGAAGCTGATATGAGCAAATATCTGGCAAGCATTATGGACATTCTGAACCATGACCTGTCCGTAGAAAAGGTTCGCTCTACAACAAAGAAGATCAATAAGCTGCTGAACCGTTTTTCCTAAACATAAAATCATAGAAACCAAACTCTGAAAGTTTGGTGTTCTGCCCGAAAAGCAAAAAGCTGTACAATGCCCGTCATACGGTTTTGTACAGCTTTTTTAATCTTTTTCCGGGGAACACTTTCTCATACAGTAAAAAATCTCCGTACATAACGCTTCTAAACGCCTGTACGGAGATATTTTTTAATTCAGCTGATATACTTCCGCATATCCCACACCAAAGGAAAGTGCCTGGTCATGTGTATCATGGTAGATATCCACATTGCCGTAAGGTACACCTCTGTCTTCCACAACATATACGCCTCCGTTGATCAGAAGCTTTGTCCCAAACGGAATACCGTTCATAGCCACGGTCCTTCCCGCCTGGGGAACCGTACCGCTGGCTGTGTATCCCTGTCCGTGGCAGAGAGCACAGTTACAATAACCTGTCAATCTGAATCTGCCCAGATATTTTCCTTGGGAATCATCTGAGGAGGTATCTTCCTGCTCTGTGCTTTCCTGTGAAGTTTCCGTATTGGAAGGAGTTTCTTCCTGTACGTCGTCATAATCCTGGGAGGATCCCTGTGAGGCACTCTGCTCTGCAGCCTGCTGTTCTGCGGCTTCCTGCGCTGCCTTTCTTGCTGCTTCCTCCTGGGCCTTCTGCGCTGCAAGCGCTGCTGCTGCTTCCTCATCCTTCTGCTGTTTCATCAGGCTGTCAATCACGGCTTCCTGGGAATTTACTTTCTCCAGCAGCTCCTTTGCTGCGCTCTGCTCACTGTCGATCTGTGAGCTGTATGTATCGATCTGCTTGGATGTATTTCTGACCAAGTCGGATACCTCCGCCTGCTTGTCCATACTTTCCTGCTTCAGTTCTTCAAGCGCTTCCTGCTCTTTTTTCACACCGGCTTCTTTGTCTTCAATCTCCTGCTGTGTCTCCTTGTAGAGGTCCAGCATCTTCCGGTCGTACTTTGTGAGCTGCATAATGTTCTCTGCCTTGTTCAGGAAGTCTGTAAAGTCCTTTGCTTCTGTCAGCATGGTCATGTACGAATCATTTCCATTCTCATACATGTACTGAATACGAAGCTTCATGCTCTCATACTGCTCTTCCCTGCGGGCTTTCGCATCATCCAGTTCCTCTTCGATCTGTTGTAACTCTGCCTGCTTAGCATCTGACTTTTCCTGTAAATCTGAGAGGTTCTTACTCAGGTCCGTAAGCTGCTGGTTCAACTCCGTAAGGTATCCCTCCAGATCACCTTTTTTGGCTTCCAGAGAGCTGATCTTATCCTGTGAGGCGTTCAAATTACTTTGTGTCTCAGTTTTCTGCTGTTCCGCTTCTGTAATCTTTTTCTGGGTTGCAGACGCGTATACCGGAGTTATGGTAAGACTCGCAATCAGGAATGTCAAAAATAAGCTTGTACATTTTTTATTTCTCATATTCTAAGCTCCTTTTTTCATTACGAACCTAATTATAACACACAGATTACTAAATGCAAAGCTTTTTTACATTTTTTGTAACAACTATGTAATATTCACAAAAAAACAACCCTGAAATTTATGCATTAAGTCAATTGATTTCGCGCAATCCGAGGAATGCTCCCAGATTTCCCCTTTTTCCTTTACTGGCCCTGTGGGAGAATAAAAACCGGGGATTACAGCAGGTACAGATTCCCGGATAAGAGATATGAGCCGGAAGGATACCTGCCTCCCGGAAGATCAGCGCATTGGCTGCCCAAAGGTTTAAAAGATATTTGCCATGGCCTTTCTCCTTCAGGATCTTCCCGTGCTCCGAAACCGGAAATGCCTCCTGAAACTGCTCTGCCACATCCCCGCTGACCTCATAGCATTCCTGGCAGATAGAAGGGCCTATGGCGGCCAGGATATCCTCCGGTCTGCACCCGTATCCCCTCTTCATGGTCTCCACCGTCACTTTTCCTATCCTGCCCACAGTTCCCTTCCAGCCGGAGTGTGATAAACCAATGACGCGCTTTTCAGGGTCCACAAAATATAATGGGACACAATCCGCATAAAAGGTGGCAAGCACCAGACCCGGAACATTCGTTACAAGTCCGTCCACATCTGTGTAATCCCTGGGTATAGTAATACCTTTTCCCCTGTCCGCCTCTGTAACCACACGCACATTGGTGGTATGGGTCTGGTCAGAACAGACGATCTGCTCAGGGGAAAATCCCACAGCAGCAGCAAGCCTTCTGTAATTCTCCCTGACATCTTCCTCACGGTCGCCTCTGGCAAAGCTCAGGTTCATGGATGTGCAGTCCCCCCTGCTCACTCCCCCCAGCCTGGTGGAAAATCCATGTACAATTTCCGGGATTTCCTCAAAAGCCGGGTATGTCAGGTACCAGACGCCGTTTGCTTTGCGGACCTTCATGTGATCATCTATGCCGGCCTTCCAATTGATTTCCATAGTACCGCCTGTACTGTTTTTCATGTCTTCGCTCTCCCTTCTATGTATGGTAAGGAAACGCATCCTTGATAAGCGCAGTGTCATCCGGTGTGATCCCCACCACGTCAAATCTGCAGGGTGTTTCCTCTGGCAATCCTCTTCTCATAAGATAAAACAGCGCCGTCTGACATATCCGGCGCTGTTTTTTGTTATCCACTGCGAGAAACGGACCACCGCAGTCAGAGTTCTCTCTGAATTTCACCTCAACAAAACAGAGGTATTCTCCGTCCATGGCTACCAAATCAATTTCGCCACTCCGGCAGCAGAAATTTTTCTCAAGGATCCGGTATCCCTGCTGCTCCAGATACTGAGCAGCCCTCTCTTCATACTGTGCTCCCGTCTCTCTGGCGGATTTTTTCATATCTGTCCCTCATGTAATAAAATTCTTGATAAACGTGGTCCGGTGAATGGGAGATGGCCCGTATTTCCTTATGGCCTCTATATGGGAAGCCGCCCCATATCCCTTATGGGAGGCAAATCCGTATTCAGGCATTATTTTGTCGTACTCTCTCATAAGCCTGTCCCTGGTCACTTTTGCAATGATACTGGCGGCGGCAATGGAAATACTTTTTGCATCCCCCTTTATAATAGGAACCTGGGGAATCTCCATACCCGGGATGGTCACTGCATCATTTAACAGGATCTGGGGGCGGACCGTAAGTTTGGACACTGCCTCCCGCATGGCTTCATAAGTCGCCTGCAGAATATTAATCTCATCAATTCTGGCCGGACTGGCAAACCCAACACCCACACTGACCGCATTTTCCATGATCACATCATATAATTCCTCACGTTTTTTCTCGGAAAGCTGTTTGGAATCATTGAGATACAGGAGTCCGCAGTCCTTGGGAAGGATCACAGCACCGGCAACCACAGGTCCCGCAAGCGGTCCCCTTCCGGCCTCGTCAATACCGCAGACATAGCCCAGATGCTCATACTGATACTCATAAGCTTTCATCTTCTCCGTGCGTGCCCGCTCCGCTTCCAGCCTTTCCCGCTGTTTCTTCGCCTTCCCGATCAGGGCTTGTACACCTTTCCGCTCATCTTCTATATAAACTGCGCACAGAGCATCCAGCTCTGTCACCGCTGCAGCCTGAAATTCTGCGCGGATTTCCTGAATACTTTTCATCTTTTGTCTCATCCTTTGTCAAACTGTAATGATCCTGGGGGTTTCAGACTTGTTCCAGCGTGATCCTGCCAATCTTGCCGTTTCTAAACTCCTCCAGCAGAATATTGGATGCCTTGCCATAGTCAAGTTCACTGCCCTTCTGCAGGCAGTTTCTGTTTACCGCAATTGCCTCCAGCATTTTCAAACGGTCATCCGACTCTTCCACTTCGTAGCGCTCTTTCAAAATACCTTCATAATACTTCTGGAGATACCCCAGCAGTTCCAGGGAAAGCTCCTCCAGATTCAGAATCTCATCCTTGATAGAGCCCACCATAGCCAGCTTAGCCCCCACACTCTGATCCTCGAATTTTGGCCAGAGGATTCCCGGTGTGTCAAGAAGCTCCACATTTTTGTTTATGCGGATCCACTGTTTTCCCTTCGTCACACCCGGCTTGTTTCCTGTCTTTGTACAGGCTTTTCCCGCAAAGGAATTGATAAATGTGGATTTTCCCACATTGGGGATTCCCACGACCATGGCTCTTATGGGACGGTTTTTAATGCCTCTTCGCCGGTCTCTCTCGATTTTTTCCTTACAGGCCTCCATGATAACAGGGAGCACCTGACGGATGCCCGCCCCGCTCTTGGAATTGGCCTTGACCACACAGAACCCCTGATCCATAAAATACTGGGTCCATTTTTCATTCTGTCTCTCATCCGCCAAATCGGATTTGTTCAGCAGGATCAGCCGGGCTTTATTTTTTCCCAGCTCATCAATATCAGGATTCCTGCTGGAAACAGGGATCCTGGCATCCACCACCTCAATGATCAGATCGATCAGCTTTATATTCTCCTGCATCATGCGCTTTGCTTTCGTCATGTGTCCAGGATACCATTGATAATTCATATTTGTTCCTCTCTGTCTGTCAGCTCTTGATGAGACCGAATTTTCCAAACGGGGAAACGCGCAGCCAGATTTTGCCCACAATATATTTCTGCTTTACATTTTCCACCTCTGCAAAGCGGCTGTCCTCGCTGTTATTCCGGTTATCGCCAAGAACGAAATATTCATTTTTCCCCAGTGTGACCTGGGTCTCTGCCAGTCCCGGATTGCTGATCTTCGGAAAATCCTTCTTTTCCATATAAGTTTCCCCGTTGATCAGAATCAGCCCGTCCTTTATCTGCACAGTTTCCCCCGGCAGACCTATGATCCGCTTGATATGCATACTGGAATGCTCCTTGGCATCCTTCTTAAATGCAATGATATCGCCTCTCTCAGGGTCTCCCAGCTTATACGACACTTTATTGATCAGTACCTTATCCCCCGTAGCCAGGGTGGGTTCCATACCGCCCTCCTGCATGACAATGGTCTGGCAGAAGAAAATGGACACCACTGCAGCCAATACCAGGACCACCGCGATCTCAAATACCCATATAAGCAGCGGACGCATTTTACTGTCCTTGGAAAACTCCGGTCCCTTACTTTCTTTTTTCTTCATGGCAGCATCCTCTTATTCATTCAGAAACAGGGACATATACATAAGTATGTGTCCCTGTCTTCTAAAAAACATTATTATTTTACTAATTCTTTTACCTTAGCTGCTTTACCGACACGCTGTCTTAAGTAGTTCAGTTTCGCACGTCTTACTTTACCGCGTCTGATCACTTCCACTCTTTCCACATTCGGGGAATGCAGCGGCCATGTTTTCTCAACGCCGATTCCGTTGGAATTCTTTCTCACTGTGAAGGTCTCGCGATTGCTTCCGCCCTGTTTTTTCAGCACAACGCCTTCAAAAATCTGGATTCTCTCGCGGTTACCCTCTTTGATCTTACCGTGTACTCTTACGGTATCTCCCACATTGAACTGCGGAACTTCTGCTTTCATCTGAGCAGCTTCGATGTTTTTAATGATATCGTTCATGATTTTTTCTCCTTATACTCTGGATGTTCTTAATGCAGTCAGCAGCAGAGGACCATCTCTTTTTTACAACGAGTATAATTATACTATGCGTACAGGGAGAATGCAAGCGTTTTTTACCATTTTTTGATCCATCGGCGGAATATAATGTAGAAAATATACCCCAAAGCCGTCCCCAAAACGTTGGTGAGTATGTCATCCAACTGTGCGTATCCTCTTTTTGTGAAATATTGACAAACTTCGATCAGCAGGCTGACCGCACATCCCATACCCAGAACGTTCCAAAACCGCCTCATCTTTATAGACACAGACGGCAGCAATACACCCAAAGGGAGGAACAGCAGTACATTTTCCAGGACAAAAGCATCACCCCTGGGACCGCTGCCCAGCGTTCCAAAAGGTGTCCAGTCAATTCCGTCCCTGCTGCCGGGTTCCCTGGATAAAAAAGTAATAAACAAAAGCATACAGAGATATCCTGCAAAAACCGCTGCTGCAAAAAAAGAACTGCGCCGGCTGCCCACCTGTCCCCGAACTTTCGCCGTGATCACAGCCAAAATCCCGACTGTCAGAAACGCCGTCAATCCCGCAAAAAAATATTTTCCCACATCTGCAATATCCTGAATTACATAGTGTATCAGTTTCACGGTATATTGTCCCATATCCAAGTGCTCCCATTCTGTCCTTACCGGCAAAGCCTCTCATTTCCATACTTCTATGCAGAAGCGCGGCTTCCCTTATTCCGAAAAAAGCATTCCCTGCCGTGTAAACTGCTCCGGCCTTGGGAATGCTTTCTATTTTACTATACCAGGTATTTCCCGTCCAGTACATCTTTCAGGTAAGCACCATACTCATTCTTTTTCAGAACTTCATACGCTTCCATAACCTCTTCCCTGGAAATCCATTTGTTATGGTAGGCAATCTCCTCCAGGCAGGCAATTTTTCTGTGCTGATGGTCTTCCATGGTCTTTACAAAATTCGTTGCCTCCACTAAAGACTCATGTGTCCCTGTATCCAGCCAGGTAAATCCCTGGCCCAGAAGTTCCACATTCAATTCATTCTGCTCCAGATAAATCCTGTTCAAATCTGTTATCTCCAGCTCTCCTCTTGCGGAAGGCTTCAGATTCTTGGCATACTCCACTACTTTATTGTCGTAGAAATACAGACCTGTCACACAGTAGTTGGATTTGGGCTTCGCCGGTTTCTCCTCAATGGAGACTGCCTTTCCGTCACTGTCAAATTCCACGATTCCAAACCGCTCCGGATCGTCCACATAATAGCCGAATACAGTGGCGCCTTCCGTGCGTGAAGCAGCTGCACACAGCCTTTTTTTCAGGCCGTGTCCGTAGAAGATATTGTCACCTAAGATCATGGCAACACCGTCGTCACCGATAAAATCTTCACCGATAACAAAAGCCTGCGCCAGTCCGTCCGGACTTGGCTGAACTGCATAGGACAGCTCCAGGCCAAACTGATGGCCGTCGCTCAAAAGTGCCTCAAACCTGGGGGTATCCTCCGGTGTGGAGATGATCAATATCTCACGGATCCCTGCCTCCATAAGTACGGACAGTGGGTAATAAATCATGGGTTTGTCATATATAGGCAAAAGCTGTTTTGATGTCACCTTGGTCAGTGGATACAGTCTGGTGCCTGATCCGCCTGCTAAAATAATTCCCTTCATACTAGTACCTCTGTTTCTTCCTGTATTTTATATTTTCGACCAAAAACTGCGGGATTCACGCAGTTTTTGAACTTTTTCCCATCATTCTGCAGCTTACTTATCGTGAAGCAGGTTCTGCAGCTCTTCTGTCTGCAAATAACGTGCCAGTGCATCCTGCCATGCAGGAAGGCGGTTAAAGCCGTTTGCCTCCAGCTTATCTTTGCTCATCCGGCTGTTATGAGGTCTTTTTGCCTTCGCCGGAAATTCCTCTGAACTGACAGGATGTACATTTACGTTCATACCTGCCTGACGGAATATTTCAGAAGCAAAATCAAACCAGCTGCAGAGCCCTTCATTTGTGGCATGGTAGAAACCGTATTTTTCTGTTTCGATCATGTCTACAAGAAGGACAGCCAGATCATAGGTATAAGTAGGAGAACCGATCTGGTCTTCCACCACATTGATATCCGTATGTTTCTTACCCAGATTCAGCATGGTTTTAATAAAGTTCTTGCCGTTCACGCCAAATACCCAGGCAATCCTCACGATAAAGAACTTCTCTACATGATCCGTAACTGCTACTTCACCCTCATATTTTGTCTGTCCGTACACGTTCAAGGGTTCTCTCTCATCGTCCGGTTCCCACGGTCTTGTGCCCTCACCGTCAAACACATAGTCTGTGCTGATATACATCATTTTCAGGCCAAGTTCCCGGCAGACTTTTGCAATATTTTCCGTACCGTAAGCATTGACTTTCCGGCAGACTTCTATATTATCCTCCGCAGCATCGACCGCGGTATAGGCTGCACAGTGGACAACTGCTTCCACATCTGCCTCCCCAATCACCTGTCTGCATGCCTGTGGATCTGTAATATCCATCTCCTCAACATCCACACCAACGCCAACATGGCCTCTTTTAGCCAATTCGTTCATTACGTCGTGTCCTAACTGTCCTTTTACACCTGTCACTAAAACTCTCATAACCTTCATCCTTTCTCTTCTCTGCACCTATTATGCCCGGCAGAGTAAAATTATTTCCTGCAAATAAAAATCCCCGCTTCTTTGGTGATGGAGATGCCTCCGTTCTTTTGGATCTTCTCCTCCAAAAACTTCTTAAACGCTCTCTGCCTGGGATACAGCAGCTCACTCTGGTTCCCATGACAGGATAAAATGTAATCAAGCAGCGGCTCCGGCTTGTCCACCCACAAACTGTCCTCATACATCCGTTTTTCCACGGAGGAGAAATAAGGCTCCAACAGCTTCTGCCCGTTTTCCAAACCGAACAGCTTATACAACGCCACTTCCGACAAAGATATCCTGGGATCAAATTCCTGTACCAGTTCCGTGATCTCATGCATATGCCCCGTCCCATAGGTACTGCAGTAAAAAATACCGTCTTTGCTCAAGACACGGCTGGTTTCTTCCAAAGCCTTCGCCATATTCTGCACATAGAAAAGCACATGATTGGCAACGATCCGCTGAAAGTGCCCGTCAGGAAAAGGTAGTTCCTGGCAGTCCAGCACTCTGAAATCAAAATATTTCTTTCTCTCTCTTCCGATATTGGCCGCCGCATCCCGGACCATTCCGCCAGACGCATCGGACAGACAGATGTACTTGCCATGAAGCACAGCATCGGGAGCATGTTTCCAGAGCTGGCCGTTGCCGCATCCCACCTCCAGAAGATTTTTCACCTTGTCAAAGTTAATCTGTTCATACAGCCATGCGAACCATCCTTTGGGGTTAGAGGAATACTGTTCATGCAGAGAAATACGGATATTTAAGTTAGCTCCGTTTTTATACTGCTCTACCAGCGTCTTCTCCATATCGGTCAGATGGATCAGGTTCAGGATTTCATTCCAATCTATCTGGTTTGTCTGCTGAACGATCTGCATGGTATTCTGCAGGGCGTGCTCCATCTGGTTCATATTCTCAATTTTCTTCTGCACCAGGTCAATCTGCAGCTTTAAGGATTCCAGAATATCGGAACTGGTGTCATGTATGGTCATATTGGAAATTTCTTTTAAAGAAAATCCCAGATATTTCAGGGAGAGGATTTTCTGGAGTTTTAGGAAATCCTCATCAGAATACATACGGTATCCCGATTCATTGACAAAACTGGGTTTCAGTAATCCGTTCTTATCATAATACCGAATCGTCCGGATCGTCACATGTGCCATCCGCGCAAATTCTCCGGTGGTATAAAAGTGCCCCATAAAATCCCTCCCTTCTGCCTTTTTCTCATGGTACTGCCCCCAAATTTACAGCATATTGTGCAGTATCTTCCGTTGAAATACCACGCGGGTCAAAAGCCGCCTATGAAAAACGACGTTTTTTATGACAGACGCTCTTTGTACATCTTGTCAAAATAATTGGAATATTCACCGCTCAGGATGTGTTTCCACCAGTCTTCATTGTCCAGATACCACTGAATGGTCTGTGCTATTCCTGTATCAAAATTATATTTCGGCTTCCATCCAAGTTCTGTTTCCAGCTTTGTGGGGTCGATCGCATATCTCATGTCATGTCCCGGACGGTCTTTGACATATTTAATCAAACTTTCCGGTTTATTCAGGGCTTTGAGAATTGTCTGGACTACCTGAAGGTTTGTTCTCTCATTATGGCCGCCTACATTGTAAACCTCACCGACTCTTCCATTATGGATGATCAGGTCAATGGCTTCACAGTGGTCTGCTACATGCAGCCAGTCTCTCACATTCTCGCCGTTTCCGTATACCGGAAGCTCTTCATCCGCCAATGCACGGCTGATCATCAGCGGAATCAATTTTTCCGGAAAATGGTATGGTCCATAGTTGTTGGAACACCTGGATATGGTCACCGGTAAACCAAATGTTCTGTAGTAAGCAAGTACAAATAAGTCTGCGCTGGCCTTTGAGGAGGAATACGGACTGGATGTGTGGATGGGTGTCTCCTCTGTAAAGAACAGGTCAGGCCTGTCAAGCGGCAGATCCCCGTAAACTTCATCTGTGGACACCTGATGGTAGCGCTTAACACCATATTTTCTGGAAGCATCCAGAAGCACTCTGGTTCCCATTACATTCGTCTGGACAAAAATGCCCGGATCTTCAATGGAACGGTCCACATGGCTCTCTGCGGCAAAGTTCACTACAATATCGAACTTTTCCTTCTCAAACAGATCCATAATAAACGGTTCATCCGCAATATCGCCTTTGACAAATTTGTAATTCGGTTTATCTTCCACTGGTTTCAAAGTTTCCAGATTGCCGGCATAAGTGAGCAGATCCAGGTTTACAATTTCGTAATCCGGGTATTTATTCACCATGTGATGTACAAAGTTTCCTCCGATAAAACCGGCACCGCCTGTTACTAATACTTTCATGTGGTATTCTCCTTTGCTTTTTCTCTGATAAGGTTACTATAAGGGGTGACGTAAGGTCACTGTCAAGGGTTTTTTAGACGTTTTTAGAAAAAAAAGAACCCAGGCTTTCGCCCGGGTTCCTAAGCATTATAAATTATGCTTCTCTTCTTTTTTTGTATGTAACAGCCATTCCAGCTACTGCAATAACAGCTACGATACCTGTCCACATCATGACATTTGTTTCACCTGTCTTAGGAGATGTGGATGCTTTTGCTGCTGCATCTTTGTCAACAACAAATGCTACAGGAGACAGAGATGTAAAGGTAGCTGTGATTGTACCAGCACCAGCTTTCGCTTCTACTTTCTCCCAAGCGCTTCCGTTGTAGTGCAGAACTGCAACAGAAGAACCTTCTGTAACACCAGCAACTTCAAATGTGATGGTTACAGGGAAAGTTGTTCCGTCCGGAACAGAGATGTCTTTAACATCTACAACCTGCATACCTTCTTTGAAGTCTGCTCCGAGAACTTCTTTCAGAGTTTCCTCTTTCTTAACGTTCTCAACCGCTTCTTTGTACTCGTCAGGAACCGCTTTGATTTCTACAGTAACTGCGTTTCCGTCAGCGTCTGTAGCGGCCTGAGCCTTGGTTACAACACCTGTAACCTGTACACTTGGCTGTGCGAATACTGCAACGGCTGAACTAACAGTCATAACAGCTGCGCACACAAAAGCAATAAGTTTCTTCATGATAAAATCCTCCTTTTGTTTCTTCTTGCTTTATTACATTTAACAAGCTTGAAGTTATTATAACACTACTTTCGTAATTTGTAAAACATTTCTATCAATAATTTTTGTAATTTTTTATCATCTACGTGAAATTCTTCCTTCTCGGCCCCCATAGCCGCCTTTCAGGGGATATATTGTGTTCTCACAGTTCCGCAGTACCATATGTTTGTGTTCAGGCTAAATTTTTAATTGTTTTTATCACATTTATATGGGCCGTCTTGTTGAACTCTGAATACAAAATAAGATCTTTTTATGGCTGTTATATTATTTTAGCAAATGATATGGTATGACCGGATGATGAAATTACAGATTTCTGCCGTGGGGGTTGGAAGACTAAAAAGTCCTTCAAGATAACGAAATGCAGATAGGAAACCAGCAAAGCGGATTCGTACTTTGTGCGAAATAAAATTAATTTTAGCAGATACCGGAAAACCGTAAATCGTTACGATTCAAAGCCCTGCAAAAAACGAAGTTCTGAAAACAGTAACACGCTTCGCAATGCACAGATGTGGAGTATTCTGCCCTATATCGCGCTGGCTGCCTCGGGATTTTCATGCGCAAGCGCATAAAAACACCTCGCGGGATAGCAGCCGTGATTAATAACTGTAAATCCCTCAAAAAAACAGGACAAAGCAACAAACCCGCAATCCCTTCATGTTACTGGGATCACGGGTGTTTTTGTTTGCTAAATCTGAAGAAATCCGATTATAGCACTACTCTCGTAATTGGTAAAACATTTCTATCAATAACTTTTGTAATTCTTCATCATCTACATGAAATTCTTCATGTTCCGCCCCTGCAACCGCTTCACCGGGTACATAAGCCGTCTCACTGTCATCAAGCTGGTAGCGCGCTAAATCGTTTATCTGATCAGCGTTTAAATCTGTGACCAGATATGGCTTGATCACCGGATAAAATGCTTCATAATAATCACCTGCCGCACCAACTTTATTCCGCAGTGCTGAGATCAAGGCCGGAATATACTGTACCTGACGCTGCATACGGCCATTATTACTGCCCTGCATATTGATATCCCTGTAGCGCACATATTTTTCCGCCTGCTCACCTGTCAGTTTTACAGTCTCGCCTTTTACAAACGCAGGGTCAATGGCTGTATAATCTTCCGGTATAGTAATCTCCACTCCCCCGACAGCATCATTCATGGTGCTGATGGCATCAATGTTCAGCGACACATATCCGTCAATGGGCAGATCAAAAAGCAATTCTGAAACCGTCTTTTTCATGGCCCAGCAGCTGCTCTGCTCTGCATTTCCGTAGGCATACTGGGTGGCAAGCTGTGCATTCACAGATGTATAATAATTCCCATTCGCATCATAAATGTCAATATCGGTCATAGAATCCCTGGATATCTGCAGGATACGGGCTGTCTGTGCTTCTTTATCCAGAGATATGATCATAATACAATCCGCCTGTCCAGCCACTCCCGGAGTATCCTTCAGTGTGACTGTCTCTTTCTTATCCACGCCCATGAATAAAATATTTGTAAGATTTTTATTATACTTGTATTTCTGACCATCATAAGTGATGGTATCATCGCTGGCCTGGGAAACGGATGCGCCTGTGCTCTTCTTCATGTTATCAGCAACAGTCTTAGCCCTGCTGTTATTTTTCACAACATAGACAGCCACTGCTGCTGCTAAAAGCAGAAGAATCATCACAGACAGTATCACAACCAGTCTCTTTTTTTCTTTACTTTTCATCGATTAATACCGCCTCTACAAGAAAACGCTGGTCATTATTTCCATTGCAGGTGGACATTGTGATAATACGGTCAGCCGTTGTGACCGGAATATCTGTATTGATATAAGACGCCATATTTCTTACCTGGCTAAGGGAGTCCAGATATGCCTGATACTGCTCATCCTGGTTAAAGTCAAAGGCCACCATAATATGCCTGCTGTCATAAGTTACTGCTCCAAAAATCTTATAGGTAAAAATATGTTCCGGTGTATAAATATACACTTCCGAATGCTCATCCATATAAGCGCTGTCCTTATAATCCTTCAGGCTGCCAAACATGGTGTTGTCTTTCATATTATGCCCGTATATAACTGTATTTTTGTCTGTAAAATCTTGTTTATTCAGAGACTCTGTGTATATGGAACCCGGAAGTCCCGCTTCTCCTTCTATTGTGTGATCCAGATAATACGCGTCATCCTCAGGCCGCTGCACAATGGGATAATCCACTTCTGTACCAGGGATTCGGATCCATGCGTAAATTTCAGGATTCATTTTCCGGAGTTCTGCAAAATCAATGGGAATATCCACAGGTTCAGGTTCTGCCTCCACTTCCTGCTCCTGCTCCGGTTCCTGTTTTGGTTCTTCTTTGACTACTGGTTCTTCCGTCTTCTTATTGTTTTCTTTCAGCTTATCATAAACTTCTTCTTTCTTTTGCTGGCTTGTATAGTAATATACAGCAAAAGCTGCGGCTGCAAGAAATATGATCAAAAATACCCAGAATAATTTACTTCTTCTTTTCTTTTCCATTATCTGCCTCTTTCAGTTTGCGAAGCTCATCTTTCTTCTTATCTTTACCTTTCACATAAGGAACAATAGCCAGTGTGGAAAGTCCCAGATATTTCTCAACATCTTCTTCTGTCTTAATGTTGTCGTTAATGATAAACTTCACGGTAAGCACTCCGCATACAAGCAGGATACCCAGCAAAATACCGATTGCCGTATTTTTCAAAAGGCTGGGGCTGACCGGTTTTTCTGATACTTCAGCGCTCTCCACTGTTGTAGGCGGATCGGATTTCATAATAGATGCCATCCTGTCTGCCGTTTCCTCGGCAACTGCATTTGCAATGATGCAGGCATCTGCCGGATTTTCATCTATGGCCTTAACTTCCAGAATTCGTGTACCTGACTTATTGACTACAGTAAGTACATCCAATATCTCTTTTCTGGAAAATATCTTGTCCTCTTCTTCTTTAATACGCTCTATTGCAGCATCAATAACCGGCTTACTGGTAGCAATGACTTCAAAGTCGGCTGTCAGTTCACTACCGATCTGAATATCTGCCAAAGATGTAACACTGGTGGTCTTGTTCAAAATATAGAGCTGAGCTTTTGATTCATACTTAGGCGTGATGAGAAGCGCCGTACCGCCCAGCGCCAGTACGCCACCCATGATCGCACAAATACCAATCAGCCACCACTTACGCAGCAGTATATGGAATAGGGCACCTAAATCAATCTCAATTTCGTCATCGTATTCTTTATTATTCATTTTGTTCCTCTTTCATTGCAAAATTTTTCTTACGGTGTCTTGTTGATCTTAATAGTATCCGCCGTATTTATTTCCATAATACCCGCCATACTTCTTGCCATAGTAGCTTCCTGTATGTACATCTACCTTGTTAAGAACAACTCCCAGGAGATTGCTGTTGGCTGCTTTTAACTGTCCAACTACGCCTTTTGCCTCTGCCCTGGAGGAATTATCTGCTGCCAATACAAGTATGGAACCATCACACACCTGGGCAATTACCGCCGCATCAATAACGCTTCCGAGAGGCGGTGTATCAATGATAATATAATCAAATGTGTTCTTCAGACCTGTGAGCAGCTTCTGAAGCCTCTCATTTCCAAGAAGCTCTGTTGGGTTGCTGGGGAAAATTCCGGTTGGAAGCAGGAAGAGATTTCTCTTATTTGTCCCGTATACCACATCCCCTAATTCAGCCTGACCGGAAAGGTAATGGCTGAGTCCTTTGATCGCTCCTTCCAGTCTCAAACGATGAACCAATACGGATTTTCTCATATCCGCATCGATCAGCAGTGTATTCCTGCCGCTTTCTGACAAAGCCAGCGCCAGATTATAGGCCACTGTACTCTTTCCATCATTGGGTGTACAGCTTGTGACTGTAATGACCCGGTTCTCCACACCTGTAAATTCCAGGTTGGTCCTCAAGGTACGGTAAACTTCACGTTCCCGGCTTGATAATGAAACTTCTCCTTTGATTTCTAACTTATCCACTTATGTATTCTCCTCTGATAATTCTTGACGGATTTATTGTGCTGATCTCTTCCCGGTATGTCTTTCCGATTTTCTTATCAATGTAAGAAAGGCAGTCCCTCATCTCCGGACGTCTGTGTGTCACTCCATGGGCATCTGTGCCCAGTACGTGAATGAGTCCGTGTCTCATTAACTTCAACAAATACCATCTTGTGCTCCAGCCTGCTTTACCCATGACACTGGAAACATTGACCTGCATGCAGGCTCCCATTCCGGCCAGCTCTGCAACCTGTTCTTCCTTCTTCATCCCCTGATACCGCTCAATATGAGCAATCACAGGCATATAGCCCGCGTACTGCAAATGCTGCACAGCGTGCCGTATATAACGAAATTCCGCGTAGACAGGAAATTCTACCAAAACATATTTTGTTTCATTCAGAGTCAGTGCGTCACCTCTGTCAAGGGCATCCACCACTTCCTCGCTGTAGAACAATTCATTTCCCAGATATATCCTGGACTTTGGATTCATTTCCTTAGCGTATTTACAGGTACGCAGATAGGCCCCCATCCTTTTTTCCAGAACGGATGCATCCATGTCACAGTTAAAATGTGGTGTAGCAATAATCTCGTCGATGCCGTCCTTAAACGCCATTCGCAGCATCTTGCGTGTCTCATCCGCATTCTTTGCTCCGTCATCTACACCGGGCAAAATGTGGCAGTGTGTGTCTATTATCAATAATCTTATCCACCTTTACCATAAATTCATCCACCATTATAAAGGAAAGTGCTCTGTTTGTCTACTGGATATTTACCTTTAAAATGGCAGTATTTGACTGATTTCCGTCGCTGTCGACAACATAATACACAACTTCATAGGTTCCCGGTGTATTGGTATCCACCGGATTCTGCAGTTGGATCTGTCTGAAAAGAGCGCTCCTGTCATCTTTATCATCCGTGATATCCTGAATATATGTACTGTAATCAAATTTACTTCCCACAGGGAGCGTCACTTCATACTGATTCAACCTGAACTGAGGACTTCCGGCCGGAAGCTGCGCGATCGCCGCTTCCGTTGCCTCTGCACCGCCTGCCGTCTCCTGCGGGGGCTGCTCTGTAGCAGCCGGGTCAGCCGGAGTATCTGCCGGGGCGTCCGCCGGTACATCGCCCTCGCCGGTCCCCTCACCTTCAGGAGCCGGAGCCTCTGTACCTGCTTCACCGTTTTCCGGGTTCGCATCCGTTCCTTCCGGTGTCTGGCCGCTGTCTGTCGGGGCCGCCTCACCGGAAGCCTGGTAACTTACCATGATCTTCTTTTTTGCAACATTGCGGCTGTTATCCATTGCCGTATAGGTAACTTCAGCCTGGGTACCATCAGAAGTTGGTTTAACCGATTCCACCATAAGTGTATCTGATACATCTCCGTCCTTGTCATCAACTGCTGTGATACCTTCCAGCAGAAGTTTTTTATCCTGCCCCGCCACATAAGTCAGCGTATTGTCCGCAGGAACTTTTATCTCCGGTGCTGTCTTGTCCCGATTAAGTACCAGATATACGGTACCGGCTGTAATCCCGATGCATACTATAATTGCTGCAGCAATTAAACCTTTTTTCATCTTCTTTCCATTCCTCTCATATATATTTAAAATAAGAAAGTGCTGCTCACTGTTTTTCCCGAGGGAACTTTCTTACGATCAACGCAGTAAATGCGCAGACCTGCTGAGTAGTTATACCATAATTTCTATTCTTTCCCATTTCAAACAACATTATTATATTAACATTACACAAATCATTAATCAATTACTTTTTTTAATTCTTTTGGATTGGCAATGGAGCGAATGTAATTGAGAAGTTCCTTCCTATTAAAGACGGCAAGGTCGTCTGCTGCTTTCGGGGGCATAATGAGGTAGGATTTTAATTCCTCAAGAATCTCTGCGATATCAGAATAGCACACCTCTTCGATTCCGGGATTGCATACATTGACATCCAACTGGAGAGGAAGTCTGTAATGGATCACCAGCCAGGTGTTCATACGTGTGTAATCGCCATAGTAGTAGTCTTCGGAAAAGAAGTCGGCTGGTTTTATTTTTATATTTGTTTTTTGGATTTCTGCCCAGACAATGTCATCTTTCTTTGTAGTGCTGCTGCCTCTTTTGTCTGTGAAGCGTACAATACGGGGCATGTATTCGGTGAAAAAACGGTAGTCTGTGTATAGATGAAAAAGATAGCCCTGGACACTGGGGTCTGGAAGAAGTCTGCGGTATTTATAAAGAAACTTAGACAATATGGGATATTGGACAATTTCCTGTAATGTGTCCGGACTTCGGAAATGGGATTGGAATTTGTCTTTTACGGTGTCGGGGAGTAAATTACCAACCAGGAAGGCGTTTTTGGCTTTTGGTTGGTTTAGGGGGTGGGAGAATGGCAGCGAATTCAGGAAGAAATTCGCTGCGGTTAGGTGGATGATGTAGCCGGGCATGGTTATTGTTACCTCACTTATAATAAAGATGTCAGGTGGTAGGTTTTCAGGCTCTAATGGAATTTTTTCGATGTACGTATTTTGTCATTATGTATTACATATATCTGTTACTTTTGATAACACTGCCCATACATAGGGTGCGCCGTACATGTTTAGGGCTTTTGGACCGGTTATTTTATCTGGATTTTCTCTTATTTTTGAATACGCTGTTTCAAAAGTACTTTTTGTTATGGAACGTTCTCTGCGGTCTGTAAACATTTCACCGCCTTTTATAGTATAAGTGAAGGGGAGCATTTTCTTTGTGTAGAAGGTTTCTCCCTGATGGGAGGCGATTACTTCCCATAGATTGTTAAGGGTTATTGTTTCAGCTGAGTTATCCATGTGGAAATCCTTTCTTTATTTAAGGTATAATTATCTAGACAGTTTATATGGCTTTCTTTATAGTATTTTACCCTTAAATACTATAAGGTGCAAGAAAAAGATAGCGTCAAAACGTAAATCTATAATGGCGCTATCTGTATATGATCTTGGAATCGTATGCACATATTAACACATGTCCGATATCTTCGTCCGGTTTTACTTTAACCTCCTGCGTTTTGTAGCAGCTTATACCATTGTAACTTTCTCAATCAAAAATACAGCCTCTGCTTTATCTAGCAAATATACTGTATAATTAAAGAAATCCAACTTTAAAAGTTTGTACAATTTACGAAATATCTCCGACGTTTTATACAAAAATATTTGTATTTTCTTTTAACGATTATTCTACAAAATAGTGATACACTTCTGATGAAAACTCTCTTATTTTAACTCTTGCAGATGAAGTATCTGAAAGATTGGATGCAATTACTGTAATGCTATATGTGTCATCTCCTATTAAAACTACAGCTGCATCGTTTTCTACATCACTGAGTTCTCCTGTTTTATTTGCAACTTCTATGCCTTCAGGCACACCCGATGGTATTTTTTCCGTACGTTCCTGGTGTTTCAAATACTCAAGCATATCTAAAGAATGATTACACTTATTCAAATAAACTTTTTTCAGAAATTCTCCGCAATCTTTTGTAGAAGTATAGTTCTCTCCGTTTTCAGTACTCTCAAGAAGCATTCTTCCCATATTGGTATTATTATACTCATTTTCCTGACAGTATAAATTCACTCTGTTTCTTCCAGCTTCGTCAATTCCTTCTCCAAGCATGGAAACCAACTGATTTGCAGAATCGTTATCACTGGCAGTAATCATCTGCTCCAGATATCGGTCCACATCTTCCTGTCCATAATTTTCACATAATTCATCATACTCTTCATATACTGTTCCCATAATGAATAATTTTATAAGACTGGCGGCCGGGTACTTCTGATCATTTATGTCACATATAACTCCTGTATTTATCTGCTCTACGTAAATTGACCAGTCTCCATCTAATTGTTGGATTTCCTGGGTCAGTTGTTTCGTCAGTTCATTTTCG
The DNA here is from genome assembly GCA_002270465.1 of Blautia hominis. GTDB lineage: Bacteria > Bacillota > Clostridia > Lachnospirales > Lachnospiraceae > Blautia > Blautia hominis. The sequence goes on along the minus strand of NQOF01000002.1, from coordinate 424,797 downwards.
TCCAAAGATTCTTTGGGGTAAGATTCTGAACTTTCTGCCGCTTTATCTTCTCCTTGCGAACTTGTAACTGCTGTCACTTCTTGTTGCATCTCTTCTTCCTGCTGCTTTAATTCTTTCAGATGTTCCTGTTTCTCATTTCTTTTCTGATATAAGAAAAAATCTGCACTAAGCAGTATTATACCACAAAACAATAAAACACATCCGGCTATAAAAATCTTAGACCAAAGCTTATAGGCCTGTGTTTTACGATATCGCTTTACCTTATTCCTCCGCATAATGACACCTCTATTCGCTTACATTTCCAAAATATTCATCAATTCCATCTGCAATTCCCTGAACCATGGAGATTTGATAATCTGCGTCTGCCATATTTGTATCGTCTTCTTCATTACTCATAAATCCCATTTCAATGATTGTGACTGGAATTTGACTCCAGTTAATACCCGTCATATTATCATAATACTGTACACCCTTATTTAGCATCCCTGTGGCTTCGCAGTAAGAATCAATAATGCAACGTCCTAACCTGCTACTCTCTGCAGACAGTGCACCCACATATGGATTTTCCTCTGACGGTACCATTGTCATGGCTCCCTGTACTTCAGAGTCTTCACTGCTGTTTGCATGAATGCGTACAAAAATATCTGCACATTCCTGCGCTGCCAGCTCCGCTCTTTCTTTATTACTGATAGCTATGTCGTTATCTTCACGGGTCATGATAACTTCGTAGCCTCTTGTCTGTAATTCCTCACGAAGTTTCAATGCAATTTCTAAATTCAATTCATACTCCCGCTTTCCCGTTGTATTACCGACTGTCCCTGTACTCGCTTTCGCCTTCATTTCAGAAGAACCTGGTCCCATAGGCTCCATCTCGCTCATATCCACATTTTCACTTTGATGTCCGGGATCCAGTGCAATCTTTTTCTCTTTAACTGGAATCTGCTCTTGGCTGCCACTTCCCTGCACATTGTTTTCTTTCATATTTTCAGCTTCATTGTTATCAACTGCCGCAGAATCTGCATTTTCCCAACGCTTTTCTTTTTCGGCATCCGCCATCCTATTCTCAATTTTGTTAATATCCGTCTGTATCTCCTTTAACTCTTGATAATTTACTTTTAAAAAAATCCCGCCTACAATCAACAGAATTATGGCTAAACACCAAACTATAACCGCTTTAACTTTCATCCGAATCACTCCTTAATACAGTTGATATCCCTCACTATTCATGCTGTATTCTTTCTCACTTAGTTTATTAGCATTGGCACGTTCATAATCATTTAACATGCCCTCATTAAATTCTTTCGGCGAAATTCTGCCTTCGTACCAAGACTTTGCCCCAAAGTAATCCATTAATTCCTGCGACACAAACAAACGTCCTAGTCTTGCATAGATTTCATTTTTCGCATAATTTATTTGCTGTAATGTAAGTCCTTCCAAATCTTCATCTGTTAAATATCTCTCAGCGCTATCCTGAAAGATATATTCGTTTTCAGTATTTTCATTTTGAGTATTTTCATTTGAGGTATCCTCACCCTCTTGTGTATCTCCTTGCGGCTCAGCTTGGACCACATTGCTCTCTGTCCATTCAGCCAAATAATCAGATACTGCATATGACTCCACCTTCATATATGCCGGATGCTCCTTCGTAGTAGTAAGCATGCAAATAACTAGTGCAATCAATGTGCTCATTATTATCATAAAGTTTCTAAAAAATCTTTTATCTTTCCGCAACTTTAACTCCTCTTTTCTATAGTATTTGCCATATAATAACTACAAAAACAGGCAGAAACAGCAACAGCAATTTATATTTTAATTCTATTTTTTCTGTATCATTTTCTATTTTTCTGCTATCATCTACATCATCAAAAACAAAACCGCATTCACTACAATATATATCCTTGCTGTCTAGCTGAGTTTTACATTTAGGACATTCCATACATATCCTCCTCTCTGTTAAAGCTAAAGAAATCTTATAAAAATCAACATAATAATAAGTCCACATAGAAAAAATGTAATTATTGAATCTCTATACTCTTTCATTTTCTCTCCCCTCATAAAAAAGACTTACCGCTTCCAAAACCATCTCCAATTCCGTTTCCAAAATCCTTTCCAAAATCAATGGTATCCTGGCCGAAACGTAAATCTGCTCCACCCCAGCTCTGATAATCTTCTGTTCTGTATGCGGCTTTATAATAATGAACAAAAATAATAGAAATAATCACGCACATAATAAATCTGATCAGTGCTTCAGAAAAAAACATATACAGTCCTGCTTCCAGGACTATGCCCGCAACCAGACTGATTCCCAGTCTCATTGGCAATAGTCTCAGAGCAATTTGTTCCGAGTCAACAGCAAAACCCACAATACACCCGAGACAAAGACTCAATAGAAGAATAAACAGCACCCTCAAAATCATAAATACAACTTTTCCATGTTCTGTACCGGTGCGATAATCAAGTAGCACTCTCTGATTGGCATATTTTGTCATCTGTTCAATCGTCGATGTTAAGTTATTTAGCTCCTCAATTTGATAATAACATCCATCCGTTCTTGCAGAAAGCTTGTTCAAAACATTTTTTCCAAAAAAACCAATGTCTGAAAATCCTATAGTATAAATATTTATATTTGCATCATTACATTTACTTATAATCTTTTTATAACTTCCGCCGCTGGCACCGTCAGATAAAAGAATCACGGCACCTTTTCTATCTGTTTTTTCATATCGACTATATGCATCTTGTAACGCTCCCTCAATATTCGTTCCTCCGCCTGACTGAAACTCAGCCAGACTCTCTTCCAACTGCTGCGCAGTTTCATTATCTACATATTTTAAAGGAAGTATATTTTGAGTACCGTCATCAAACACATCCAACATTATTTTTTGCTTTTTATCCAACTGCTTTACAAAGTCAACAATTGCTGAAAACCGTTCACTTTGAGGATCTGTTTCACTTGTGCTGCCTGAATTATCGATCAAAATTATGTAATCATCAATATCTTTTATCCCGTTCTTTGTTCTGCCAAGTCCATATAAAAATTGAAACAGCATTCCGAGAATAAGCATCACTACAACACCAGTCATTATAACTCCTAGCGCAGTTAAAATCTCTTTGCCATCCCATGCAGCTCCTCTCATGTGATAGGTAATCCATTCACTTATAAAGCCAAATAAAGTCACAAACAAGGTTAGCTGAGCAAAATATACCCCTACTAATATAATTGGATTCCAATCCATTTTGAGTTTATTATATAATACATTTCCAACGGCAGCCCCAATCACTCCACCAATTATACAAGCAAGCAGTAAAGATATATTCAGCTTCTTCTCCCCATCCATATTAATGCTTCTCGCCATTTTCCTCTTTTCCTCCTGCAAAGGTCTCAATTTGATCATATGCAAAAAACCAATTCGGGTAATTTTCCGTACGTATCAGCCAGAAATCTCTCAATATATTTTCCTGATAACATTCTTTTGCTGTTGACATCAGACTGTGTAACATATACAGATCATTTTTCACATTTTCACTTTTTTCCCTTATTTCGTTCTCGTAGGCATCTGAAATTAATTGACACAATTTCCAGCAAAAGCGGTTACGTTCATTCGTATTACAGTAAAATGTCAATTCTTCCAAGATTTTATCAAACCCTTTTTTGTCATAATATTTGTCCACAAAATAAGCCAGACTTCCTCTTTCTCCCGAACTTTCAAGTATTTCTTTCCCTCCATCCATTTCTTTTATAAGTTCCTTCAAAGCTACATATACTTCTAATCTATTCATTGCATATGACCCCCTTTAATATATTTTTTTTCATTTCTATTGCTAAAGAATACGCTGCTTCCCTATAATTGCTTGATCTCATGCAATCATTTATCCATTGCATGGTGCTGCGCCCTATATCCCCTTGTATTATATTGCAGCATCTCTTCAAAACTAAAATGTCTGCTTTGTCTATTTTTTCTTTCCCTTTTGATAAAATTTGGTTTGTCTCATTCAGCAACTGAATTTCATCTTTTCTCTTATACTCGTGCAGCTTCAAATTTTCTAATGCCTGCCGAACATCCAGTCTTTTTTCTAATACACCTGCCTCATTTGCTTGCTGCCTTACTTCTTCCAGGGATAAGTGCCGAAGATTTACAACAACGTTCTGCTCGTCCAACTCCACTTTCCCATTTTTTAATAACTCAGCCGCCAACTGCTCTTTTACATTTTCACTGCACCCCAAATCTTCAAATAATTTAGCAAACTGTCTTTGAACCAGATTCTTGCCGATACTCTTTTCTAATGTTTCCGCATCAATAGCATTAAGAGAAATTTCTGCTTTTATGCCCTCATTTGTCTTTACATACTTTAAAGCATCAGGAGGAGTATCAACTACATTCATGGAATTGACAAATTTTGCCGACTGCTGACTGACATCCTTTCGGACTGCCTCGCAAAAATCCTTTTTAAGTTCTTTAGGATAGCTTTCATTTTCATTTATTATTTGTACTAATTTATCCTGAAGAGAATACTTTATCTCTTCATGAGCCTGGTCGGATTTCATCTTTAAATAATCATATATTTTTGTATTGCCCTGTGTGTGGTCAGGCTCCTTTATCTTTATCATGGAGTCTAAATCATAGACTTTCTGAAGGATGGAAGCCACTTCCGGTGTTTCATAAAATTCAGCCATTTTTTCACGCTCACCAAGTGCAATTTTATCAGAAATATGAACCGCAGATACAACCAGGTGTGCTTCATCTGATAATCCCTCCTTATTTTCAGGATTTATATGCTTTTTTATTTCATTCGGACGACTGGTGTTGTGCTTATCTATGGCTTCTTTTATGCCATACATCAAGTCTTTTTTATCAGTGTCATCAATATTTCCAAAGATTTTTTGATAAAATTTTTCATGATTTCTTGCAAAAATTTCCCCACTATACACATCATGCAGCTTTTCCGCTGCCCTGCGTGCTTTTTCATCAGAACTATTATGTATTTCATTGGTCGAATAACCTTCATCATGATGAATCTGACTAATTAAACCGGCCAATCTTACCTCTGGCCTCTGTTCACTAAGAGCATTTTTTGTTCTCTGGTAATTCCCATATATATGTTTGACACCATGCTCACCAATTCCCCGCTGGTCTGTCTTCTTCTGCTGCATGGCAAGTGACAGTAAAATTTTTTCATTTAGCTTATCTCTGATTTCAGCGCTAAAAGTAATGTCTTTTTCTTTTTCAATCTGCTCCAACAAGCCTTGAGCATCCCGCTGTACTTCCACCACTGCAGCCTTATAAGTAAGTTCCCGTCCATCATTTGTAACAAAAGTCCGATTCCATTCCTGTGAATCCTGTTCCAAGTATTCTTCTGCCACTTCTAAATTTTTCCGGTAAACAATCTGCTCTCTCTCTCTCTTTTCCTTTATTTCTTCATATGCTTTCTGTATTTTTACTTCCTGACTCAAGTTGGAACTCATTTCAGAACTTTCCATTTTTTGTAAAGAATGATATAACGCAACAATTTCTGTCGACGTTAACTCTTTCACCTGACTTAGCTCTAAATTTCCCATTTCAGCTAAACCTTGCTTATATAATTCCATCCGTTCTTGTTGATTTTTTATACTTCCAAGCTGCTCTTCCGGATTATACCCCTTCATCCATGTTTCACGTATACTTCTATGCATTTCCTCAGAAATCTGTTTTGGAGTTTTAAATTCCTCCTCTTTTTCTCCAGATTCTTTCGGCGTCAAATCCTCTTCTATTTCTTTATCGAGTTTCTCCGATTCCGCACTTTCCTTTTCCACGTCTGTTTCTATCTCCCCTTCAGACGCCTCCAATTCTTTGTCTTCCTTTATTTCTGCCCCAGAATCTTCTGATTCCTTCTCCTCCCTTATTTCTTCTTCAGATGCTTCTACCTCCACATCTTTTTCTATTTCCTCTTCAGACGTCTCCAATTCTTTGTCTTCCTTTATTTCTACCCCAGAATCTTCTGATTCCTTCTCCTCCCTTATTTCTTCTTCAGATGCTTCTACCTCCACATCTTTTTTTATTTCCTCTTCCGACGTCTCCAATTCCTTGTTTTTCTTTATTTCTGCTCCAGAATCTTCTGATTCCTCGTTTCCCTTAACTTGTTCTTCAGACTCCTCCGATTCCATGCCTTCCTTTAATTCTTCTTCAGAATCCTTTGGTTCCTTATTTTCTTCTATTTCACCTTCAGAATCTTCTAATTCCTTGCTTTCCTTTATTTCTTCTTCAGATTTTTCCAGCTCCAAACCTTTTTCTGCCTCTTCTCCAGAATCCTCCAGTTCCATGTATGGCACTACTTCTCCGTTTATTTCCTCATCTGCCTTGTCATTTGTTTCATCTGCCTGCACATATACTTCTTTTATGAATTTCTCCTCTTTTACTGCTTCATCTTCATTTTCCCAATCAGAATCCAAATCTGCTTCTAAAACATCCTCAAACTGCTCATTTTCTTCTTCCTGAGAATAATTCTCTAAATCAAAATCTAAATCCTGTTCAAAATCCTCTCCAATATCTTGTGCATACTCTTCATCCTTTTTCATATAACTATCAAAGCATTCTAAATCTAAATCCAGGTCGCCTTCAAAATCTTCATCGCTTACTTCATTGAATCCGCTGTCCAGTCTATTATCCAAACTACTATCGAAACCGCTGTCAAAGCTCCCCTGCCAACTATCTCCTTTATAACCACCGAAATCCATCTTGTCCCCCCTACTCTATCTCTAATTTCAAATCACGTTCAAATGACCATACCGCATATCTAACTAGATATTCCGCTTCCTTTTCTTCCGGAAGGTTCATAGCCTGAAGAAAAAATCCGACTGCACAAAGTTTCCCAAAAACAGATAGCTTATCTTCCTCACGTTTATCAAGTGAATTAATAAATTTTTGAAGCTCCGCAATTGTAATACCTTTTTCCTTGACCATCTTTACATACTGCTTAAATGGTAACTGATCTAGAAGAGTTTTTATCTTCTCATAATACCTACACGGCTGCCCACACATCATACATCCTTTATGGTAATCATATTTTTTCTCGTACTCACCCTGGGATATATACAAATTCTCTCTGACACGTTGCAGGACTTCTTCTCTACTCATAGAAAAGCCGTCTTTTATAAGGGGCATTCGTACTAATTTGGGCTTACTGTCACCTTCTGCGTACACTGAGGCACACCCTCTTTGCAGAGAACTAATATATTCAATCTGTTCCTGTGTCATATTCATAGCAAAGCCCATTGCTTCCCTATCTTCTTTCATAACCGTCCGATGCAGGATTTTAAGGTTTGTATTTTTTATTGTGTCCGGCGCTAATTTTGTGGGTACCTGATCTGCAATAAGAATGCCCTGTCCAAAGCTTCTTATTTCAGCCAGCATATTACAGAAAAACTCTACGGATTTTGCTCTGGTTCCCCCTTCGGAAACTGGTACGTTCTTTAAAAGCCTATGTGCCTCCTCAATCATTAGGATATGCTGTAATCCTTTTTTCCCAGCTCTGACCTGACTTTTTCTATATTCATATAACTGAACCAGTAAAATACCAATTACAAAGGATTTTGTATCGTCATCACCTAAATCTTCCAGTTCCAGAACAGAAGGAGTATTCAGCAACTCCTGAATAGGCATGCTTCCGGGTGTATCCATCATAGCGCCTTTTCCACCGATTCTCAAAGATTGGATTCTTGCTTTCAGCGCAGCTTTTACATTAGACTGTACTTCTGCATGATATCCCAACTTATCTGTTACCGAATCTATCTTGTAATACAAATCTGTTAAAGTAGGGTAACCTTTCAAGCCATAAATATTTTTGTTTTCGACGATATCCCATCCTTTATCTTTATATATTTCATAAACTGCTGTCTCTAGAATATACGGCATAGGTGCATAAAGCTCAAAACTAGCTTTAAATGTGGACAAAAGATAATCAATATGCGTTTGCAATGCCACTGTACCCACTCTCTCAAAAGGATTGATCCGGTATTTCACAGACCGTTCCTTTTCCTCTGAACCTAAAGTAAAGACTTTTAATTTACTAAAGTCCCTCTCCTCCATATTTCCCTGGCTACTCCTCACTTTTTTCCCTGCAAGATTCATAAGCTCCCAGTATTCTCTCTTGGCCGACTCAATAACCAAAAAAGGTTTATTATGTGTAAGCCACAACTCACTCAGTATTGCTTTAGAGGTATTTGTCTTTCCGCCACCTGTTATTCCGATAATCAGTGCATGCCTTGTAAAATCATCCAGTTCCACTTCATAATCATTATCTAATGCATTTTCTATGTTGCGTCCTGGTGCTGTAATCCTCCCAATTTTAACACCACATTCTACTTCTTTTCTCATAGAAGTATCAAATTCAACATAATCATCAATATAAAAGCCCGAAAATTCTGTTTTGGGCAAGCGGCAGAAAACGGATAGCTGCCTGCTGTTCATAATTGTCTGGAACATATACTGATAAATTTTTATATTGTTTGGGGACACTATTCCCAAGGGATGCATATTTCCTTTAGGATCATAATCTCCCAGCATTCCAATCGCACTTTTTAAACCAGGCACTGGAAATTTAAGCATCATGCAGCGGAATTCCTCAAAATTCTCATCGTCTGCTCCACAATATGCCGCTTTGATAATTCCCTGTAGTTTTTTTGCTGTCCAATATTCATTTGCCATAAAAAATCCCTGCATGCTCCAAAGACCGCTCGCAATTCCCCCTTGTAGCAAAGCACTCAGCTTTTGCAGATTTTCGGCATAAAACTGCATTTCATAGTTCGTTGTCTGTCTCGTATAGCTTCCGCCTTCTGATTGAATAGCCTGCGTTACATTTAGCTCCATGCTGCATTGTTGCAAATCCCGACGCAATTTTTCATTGGCCAGGTTCCCATAATATGCAGGGAGACGCTGTGCTTCAATTAAATAAGCAAAGGTTTCTCCCTGCATGCCACGGCATATGTTATCAATCTGAAGAATACTCTTTTTTTCATTTCCTTTTCCCTCTCCTGCCTTATCAACAGGATACCCGGTCATAACACCCACATGTTCCACCGGAATATCTAACTGTTTAAAATCAATATCTGCAAAAAGGTCAATTCCTGGTACATAGGAGCGGTATGTCTCCGCCAGACCTGGTGCAGCTTCTGTCTGCGTTCCTATATAAAAATGAATACCTTGTTTTGTCCCTGCCAGCAAAAAGGCAAATACTGTGTTCTTGACTACCAGACTGCTCAATATATCTGCAAATACATTGTTATATTCCAGATTGGCATTTGATTCCCAAAACCTAGTCATGCCGTCAATCCGAAACCATCTCAGGTTATCAAACCTCTGAAAACGCTCTGCAGACAGTTTTTCAATACCCGTTGTTTCCAGTTCACTCAGCAAAGTTCTGCACAAAATTTCATTCAAATGAGATGCATCCAGTTTTCCTGCCATTCCCATGTACCTCCCCTAATCATTATTTCACAAGTATTTTCAACAAATATACAATAGCTGCTATTGTTATAAAAATGGAACCAATAGACGGTATAAATATGCAGGCCGCCACGATGAGAAACATATACAACACACCATAAGAAATATGAAATGTCCGGCATATACTTCTGCCTGCCACCAATACCACAATACATCCTGCAATTAAAATAACCGGCATTACCTTACCCAAAATCCCATGGATAAACTGCCCTGGTGAAAATCCGTTTAACAATCCGACATTCCTTTTTATTAAGCTAAATAGGAATAATAATACAATTAACGTTACCGCCCTGATAACCACCCCCGGAATACCTGCCTGCATTTTCGTCTGCACACCTGTACTGGTACATACAATTTTAGTGGCAATAAGCACCCCGTGGCTCCGGCTACCCCATACTTCCACATTCTGTCCATTGTACAAATCCCCTCCTCTGATTTCACCATATACATTTACCGCATCACTGCGGGCGTACATGGAATCAGCAGAATTCATAACATCATGCGAAATGACATTAAAAGAATATCTGGTATCATATTTGCCATAAGAAATACCATGGGCCAATGAACGTGTAAATCTAATCCATGCGGAATCACGCACCGGTCGTTCCTGCAAATTTTGTATAATACCAACCGCATAATTTGCCGAACTTTTCGTTTTAACTTTTATTCTCTGCCGCCCGAAAAGTTCAGATGATTTTTTGTAAGTATCCTCTCTACCCTGCTCTCCATGCGTTTTGAGGAATTCTTCCCCAAAAGGAGAAGAATCATCCCCGAAGGGTGATGGACTGCCTCCAAAGGATGGAGAACCCTCTCCACCAAAAGGATTCGACTTTGTATCATCAAACGATGAATCACTGAAAGGATTTTGATTTCCAAATGGATTGGAAGAATTATTTTGCTGCCAACTCATTCCCTTACCTCCTGCTTTTTATTTTCCAAAAGGCTCTTCTTCTGTGCTTCTTATCTCTTTTTTTGTTATCTCTTTTTTGCTTTTTTTCTGTTTCTCCTGTTTTTTTCCCTTATTGTTTTTATAAAAAGTAACTTCCTCTTTTGAAGAAAAGTGCCCTAAAAATTTCTTAAAAAGATTCTGTTCCTCCTCTTTTAACAAATGTGCCACTTCGATTTTCTCTGCAACACCGATTTCTTCTTTCAATGCGTTACGCTCCTCTGCATTTAACGGATGAAAATTATAAAAGGATTCTATTGTCCTCTTCATCATAAAAGAAATTTCTTTCTTCTCCTCTTTTGTCATTCCACATACATTTCTATATATTTTACTCAGACTAAGAAAACCACCCCATTTACTATTCATGATTTGGCTGCAGATTTCCTCCCGATGCGTAACATCATAACGAAAACATATTTCGTAAAGTCCGTCAAACACTTCTTCCATACTGCTTCTCTTATTTTTCTTATATTTTTTATACGGCAGCTCCTGTAACCGCACTCTGATCCTATTTGTATCTTTAAGAATTTCTTTGTTTCTAAATAGCTTTTCTATGTCTTTAGGATTACTTTCTATTAATTTCTTAATATCTCCATACATTTCTTCTAAGTCATCATTCTTAAAGATGGCTGCCTGTTCCCGAAGTTTTACTTCTTCCGCAACACTGTTTTTGATATCCGCAAATTCTAAATACTGCGGATTGTCAAAAATAGTATTATTCCACAAACTCAGTTCCTGTAGCTGTTTATCCGTAAGTTTTTGGATATTTCCAATTTCACTTACAAAATTTTTTAACACCTCAAAAAACATATGGGAAAAAACGTCTTTTTCGTCTAACTCATACTTATTTAATGCATCCTGAAATTCCTGATAAAACTGGCTAACTTCTAATATATTACAGGAATCCCATGTTATAATTTGCTTCAGGTTTGACCGTAACATATTATAATACTCTTCGCTTGTCAAAAACATACATTGTAATTGAGATATCTCCTCCATGCATTTAATTACACATGCAAATTGGCTCTCAGCATCTTCTAAACTTTCTAATTTCTGTCTCAGTTTTTCATTTTCATAAGCTTCTGTGGCCTTAAAATATTTCCTATCATTATAGATAGATTTTTTTATCTGTCCATTCAGTTCTTTCATATCTTCGGTAAAGTGCATAACAAAAATGAAACTGTCATAATCGCAAATCTGCCCGCAAAAATAACTTATGATTTCTTCCTTAATATCAGGAAGAATGGCATAAAACATTTTCAGAACCCAGTCTTCTTCCCCTTTTTTGCTAAAACACTGCATATATGTTTTTGCATAATTTTCCATGTCCTCCCGGATTTTTATGCAAAGTTTTGGCACCATGCTTAGAATATCATCCAGAATCGTCTTCCATTCGTTCCCTTTATAAAGAATGCGATCCTCAGAAATCATTTTTATAGCACACCAAAATTGCTTCAAACGCTTTATCTGCAGTGGAGTAAATGCACGATGGCATTCTCCATATGTCATTATGAGCGATATCATATTTTCATAATACTTTGTCTGTTCGTTATCAAATAAAAGGATTTTAAAACTTTCCACGATTTTTTTAATGTCACGGTCATTCAATTCCGGTATATGCGGCATGCGCTGGTTCTTTTTATCAAATATATAATATCTTACTTCCTGTGTCATATAAGAGCGAACATTTTCTACCGTTTCGGGAATAAAAATAATCTGCATATTCGCCGGAAAAAGATTCTGCAGAGATGAACAATATGTCATATAACCACAGCTTTCTTTCAGCCACACAGGTAAATTTTCAAAAATACACTGCATTAATTTCAGTGCCAGGTCCGTCCCTTTTTTGCTGTTCTCTGGCAGCACCAGACATATCCTTTTTTCCTGGCTGCCACAGGCATCCAAAATTGAATATATAAGAGTATCGTAATCTTCTTCCTCAATTCCAAAGGCAGACAGCAGTTCCTGCAGGCTTTCATCTACTATCTCTTCTTTTCCAAAAACCTGCTGATTTTTATCATCATAATACTGAATTAATTTTCCTTGTTCCTGCCTTTTAACATCTTCCAGTCGACAACAGTACGGGCTTATAGAAAACAGTTTGCTCGCATTCCCCACAACTTCTTTTTGGCTTTCTCCTGCAAATATATACAAGTGGCTGAAAAGGGAAGTCCTATCTCCACTGAGTGGGCTATCTCCAGGCAAAAGATACGTGGTTTTTCCAGCAATTGAGACATATCCGTTCGTCAGTTCTCCGGAATAATAATAATAACATTCCGGAGGTACATTATTGTTAATGCCAGGAACTGGTTTGTAAAATATAGTCCTTTGCAAACTATCTTCATCGGATTTTGAAAACATTTTGCCATCCAGCTCGTTTATACTACCATATGCTTTACCGCTTACCTGATCACGGCCATGCAAATATTGATATATCATATTTTCCCCTCCTTAGATAATACTCCTCTCTATAATCTGCCATCCTCTCATGCTGCCAAAAAAATTTGCACATTTACTTTTTCTCAGTTCTTCCAGGCGATTCTGAAATGAACCGTCTAACTCATCTTCGTAGTAATAAGTTTCTATTACCCTTGTTTCCTCTTTTTTATTTTTCAGGACTTCCCTGTATTTAAAGGGAATGCAGCCTGACTGGCTTAACAGCCAGTAAAGCGGTTCCGTAACGCGATAAGGAGCAATATGGCCTTCTATACGCTTTATTTTTCTTGCAATCCCACCATCCTCAATTTCAACTTTTTCGGGACTTTTTCCAAGAGCAGATACCACAAAATAATTAAATGTTTCAAAGCTGCCCTCTACCACATTGCAAAGTGTTGCAGCGCCTAAGTCTGACATCAGTCTTGGCACCACATAATTTAAATTAGCCGCCACTTCTTTATTGAAAAATCCCGGATGTTTTTCATTTCCCTCAGCGTCTTCCAACACATACTGATACTTTTCACTACCGCGTACTGCACCGATTTCTTTTAACATATCCGACTTAGTAAGCACTATAGCTGCTGGTATTTTTGTCTTTTTTCCATGTGTTTCTGCAATTAGGTATTGATCAATTGCCGTCAAAATTTCCTGTTGATAACGCTGAGATATATCATTTTCCCCATCTATTGCATTTTTCACTTTCGCAAACCGTGTCGGATCAATCAGAAACAAAAGTCCTGATGAGGCTTTCAAATGATATCCATTTTGCCGGAGTGTTTCCTTTTCACGGCAGTCCTCGCCTGCAATATCACAAAAAACAATAAGATAGGAATGTTCTTTTCCATCGGAAGTTTTATATTGATATAAAAATGGCATGGGTGGAATCTTTTCCCTTTCAGTTGCTTCATGCATTTCTTTTTTATTCAAAAGTTCTTCTATCTTTCCAAAATACAGGTTTTTTTCTTCTGGGGTACCCATAAATTTCATAGTTCCTTTAAAATAGGAATCTTCCTGAAGCATCTGCTCTAAAATTGTAAGATATATACTCTTTCCAACTTCTGTATCCCCGATAACAGAAATCAGCTTCATCTCATGCTCACCAGCATGGTAAACCACATGATTGTGGCAATAGGGACATAATCTTTCATCCAATTCCTGCCCCTGGTATTTTACTTTTATCACATATCCATACTCCCAGTACTCTTTTTGATCAAACCATACCTTTGTATTGTCTGTATAGTCTATGGACACAGCAGGAAGTCTCATGGCATTTGCTTTCGCATCCTCCTCCTTATAGTTTAAACATTCCATATAATAATTCACCAACTGCTTATCGAGTACAAGGCCGCTGCTGCTGCCCCCTTCTTCTTTTTTATCCCAGACATTCTCATAATTCTCATAGTTGGCTTCCTCAGTCTCTTCCACCTTAGAAACAGGTTTCATCAGACGAAAATCCACCTGGTCCGGCATGAATTCTTTACAGCAATATGGACAAATAATCTTTTTCATATGTAATTCCTCCTAATTTCTCAATATTATTTCTGCATATTTTTTTTGTTCTTCTGTTAATTCAACAACTATCTGTTCGTCTTTATTTATAAAAATTTCAAAACGGGCTTCCTGTCCAAATGCTCCTAAATCCAAAGCATAAATCAGGTTATCACGGTCTGCTCCTCGGCATCGGTAACACAAATAACTTCCCTCAGCAGCACCTATATTGGTAAACATAAGAACTGCTTTTTTAGCCGGCAAAGATTTTAACCCCCATAAACTTTTCAGGGGTTCATAAGTAACACGATAATATAATTTTATCTTTTTCCGGTATCTCTCCGTTATGTTCCCCTTCTTCTGATTCACAATGCATAAATCTCCACTGCATTTTTTTGCAGGGTAAATAGCAAATCCAAGACTTTCCCCTTTAATCTGCACCTTATGGGTAATGCCAAAAGAATCGTCATATACTGTCTTTGGTACTTTTTTTTCAATCAATTCTTCCAGTGAATACTCCTCATTTTCTTCTAAATCGAAAATAACACATAAATCATACTGTCTATTTCTGGAAAATTCCCACTTCAACACTACCTCGTTACTATCCAATACATTTCCGGAAATATTGGTTATCATATCATCTTCTGCGAAATTATTTATTATTCTCACCATATTCTATATACACCCCTTCCTGTTTGGCCAGCCTGTTATAATTTTTTTCGTAGACATCATAAGCGTGTAAATCTGCCGGATCAAAACACCCCTCGATAAAAAGCACATCCATATCCTCATAATAATTTTCATAAAATATTTTCATTCTATGGCTTTCTTTAAGTTCCGCCATCCTTTGGTTTGTTGCAGTGACAAATAAATTATTTCTGTTAATCAGAAAACACACTTCCTTATATGGTTCCATAAACCCATGCTGATCCGCCATAAAAATTTGATTGTCCATTATAGTATTAAAGGCAAAATCATAGACCATTTGGTCTGTCTCAAATTCCCTATAGTTCTTCAAACGCAGAAGCATCTCCTCTGAAAAATCCCTATGGAATTCCGGTCGTGTAAAAATATCCTTCTCACAAAAATCCAAAACCTCTGAAAACAGTTCTTCCACTGTAAAATTTCCACTTCCTATGGATTGATTTACATCCCGGATAAACTTTTTGAAATTTTCATTGGTATCTAGTATCTTTTCTGTAATCATTTTATAATAATTTTCACAATTACCTACTCTGAGCTCCAATTCATCCTCTACTGCATACCTGATACTTTTCTGTAATTCTTCAGCCGTATAACGGACAGAGTCTGCAAAGGCCAGATATTTTTCAGCCACTTTCCGAAGTCCTTGCTCCATCTGTTCTACAATCTGGATCCTTGCCTTGCTATTTAAAACTCTTTGTTTTTTCTGTAAATAAGTCCCGGCCAATACATATAGAATTTTGGAGTCTTTGCTATATTCTGTCTTATCTTTCAACTGTCCTAAGGGGAATGCTGAAAGCTCCCAGCTCTTTAAAGTATTCAGTTCAGCCTCGTACATCTGACTGCTGTGTTCCTTTTCCTCCTTCAGTACAGACAGCATTTCGTTTACCACTTTGCATATTTCAAAGATAGAAAAATTCTCTGAAAAATACAAATCGTTAATTCTGTTTTTCAATTGAGATATTTTCTGAACCATAAACTCTTTTTCCTGTGTTTCAAAAAACTTCACACAATTTAATTCCAACATCAAATCCAGATTTCTGCCATAAATCTTTTTAATTCCATCCCCTGCCGATATATTGGCAAGCTCTGTTCCATTATATCTTTTATTTCTGATAATCCCTTCCCAGATAAGCTCATTGAAAGGAATCTGTGGAAAAATTTGATTTAAAAACTGGTTAATCCCTTCTCGGCTTATCTCAAATCTCTGTATATGCTGCGCTACATCCAGATGCTCTCTCTCTTTCATCATTTCCAGAAAAACTGTGCGATACACTATCAGGGATATCACATCCATAATTCCTTCCAGTTTGAAGGAACCAATGGAATAAAAAGTACCTTTATTAACACTGGCATTCATTTTCATATACTCATCTTTATAAGCCTCATAATCCCCCTGGACATCTGCCGGAATTCCTTCTTTTAAAATAGTCATCAGTGCAGCATTAGAAAGCATTTCATATACTACAGAAGGCTCACGGTTTAAGATTCCCTGACTATTCATATTCGACATACAATAAGCCATAGAGATTTTCTTTTCCCTTACCATGCACTCTGCCTCTTTCAGGGTCAAATAAGTAAAGGCTTTTTTTTCCATTCCTTTTTCTGTACTGGCATAAGCTGCCTGATCCAACAGAAGAAAAACATCTATAGTACAGCCAGAAGAATAAAATTCCACAAAGGATTCCCGAATTCCTTCTGTCATCTGCCGTAACAGACAGGCTTTTTTATGGTCCGCTTTCACAAAAATGTTAACATGTATTCTTCCTTTATGCATAAACTGTACTTTTGATGCATGGTTAAATACATATATAGCAAAATCCTGCAGCTTTGGCTCCAGAACAAACGAATTTTCTATATTCACCTGTAAAGCCTGTCTGGCTAATAGTGTATACTCTTTTTCTTCCAACTCCTCTATCATCTGGTTTTGAAATTCCTGTGAAGTAAATTCTTCCAATAAACTTTCCTGATTAAAAAATGTATAAAAAATTTTCTCCTGTCCTCCTACTCTTTCCTCCAGCGTATCCGACAAAGCATGTATCTCTTCCT
The DNA here is from genome assembly GCA_002270465.1 of Blautia hominis. GTDB lineage: Bacteria > Bacillota > Clostridia > Lachnospirales > Lachnospiraceae > Blautia > Blautia hominis. The sequence goes on along the minus strand of NQOF01000002.1, from coordinate 407,697 downwards.
TTGTATAATCGCCCAGAAAATAGTTTAGGACAGGCTTTTTCAGCTTAATATACTCCTGTTTCTTTTTTTGTTTCAATTTCTGTTTTTTTTCAATAAATTTAATAAAATTCATCTTTATCTCCTTTTGAAGAATGGCATTGGGGAGTTTCTTCCCACAATGCCACTTTTCTTAAAAGTTATTGTATTCTGCATCAGCAATTTCTTCCAGCATACGGTATACTTTCAGATAAGCCTCACCATCGTCAATATCCCGATAGTCTATTTTCAAATCATATAAAATATCTTTAAGACTCTTATGATATTCTTCAGCCCATAATTTCATCTTATCATAATCTTCATCCGCTCTGCTCATTTCCCTGCGGACAGAATCAATTTGCTGTTCTATTTCGTCTTTCTGCTTGCGTTCCAGTTTTGCGTAAGCCTGATACAGATAAAAATCGGCATATTTATTCTGTCTTCCACTAAGTTCCACAAAAGACTGCACTTCACCACGGCGGTTCAGATATACATATTCGATTCTTTTCTTAAAGATAAGGTGCAGGTACATGGCTTTTACATAGTTCTCTGCCACGCTGTCATCTACCGATATCTTTTTCAGTGTTTCCTGACAATATTCATAATTTTCAACCATCTCTTTTACCTTATTTCTAATGTTGAACATCTGTATGAACATATTTTTAGCAAATTTGATATCTACTTGCTCATTACCATCTTTATCTAATGTCTCATCTGCAATCAGTTCCGGTACCTCATGAGATTTATTTAATCGTTTCTCATCCGCCATAGCCTCTTTCAGCTTTCTGGAACATTTCTTTGCGGCACCCATATCCAGCACTTCACTTTCAGGATTCAAATCTTCTGATTCCAAAATCTGATTTACCGGTATAGGATCGCCCCAGCAGCAGTATGCCTTAATTGCCATGTTATCAATGACGATAAAGCCATATTTGACAGCCTTATCAAATACTTCTCTATAAATCCTGTTTCTTCTTTTTTCCTCCTCAATGCTGAATCCCGATACCCATTCTGATTCCGGATATGGAGAAGGTAATTCTTTCCAGTCTATGGAATTATATTTATTTTTCTCAAACAAATGGAGACCCGGAGAATCTTTTGACAATTGATCATATGTTTCATAGCAATCCTGAATATCTGCGTAAAAGCTTAAAGGTGTTGCGCTCAGAAAATTCATCATAAAGATACGTTCTAAAATACCACTCTGCTTTACAATACTTTCCCTATTCACTTTGTCTTTCATACATTGGATTACCTGTTGCGCATTATTCGGAATAGATGCAAAAGAGTAACCTGGTTGAGGAACCGGTACGGCAAAACTATTTGATGTAGGAAACATAATATTAGCTCTACTATAAAGCTTGTTTACAATCTCATCACAATAAGATGACAGAGTTTTTCCCTGTGACACGGCATAAAAATCCAGATAATAATCCATTGATTTATTCAATATATTTGCAAAAGCCTGTGATATAAAACGATTCAAGCTCTGCACCATGTCTTCTTTCCGTTCTCCTGACCAGATATCTGCATTATCAAACAGATATTGATAAAATCCTCGGATAAAAGAATCTAAATCCACATTTAAATTGTCATCTACAGACATTCTTTTTTCAAGAGCGTCAATAAATTGGGGTGTATTTACTAATGACCAGGACATCGTCTGGTTTCCAGATGCATCTCCATCTATTGTTGTTTCCGTCTTGATGGAGGCATATTTCTGGAACAATTCTACCAAGGTTCCTAATAATTCAGCAATAGAGTCATAAATCTCATTATTCTTTGCAATAAATGAATTTCTATATGCATTACAAATATAGGCCAGTTTCTCATATGCATATGCTGTTGTTTTCATTTGATACTGATTCTCAAGAGCCTTCACATATGCAGTTCTTAGTTTTTCTTTTGCTCCCGGTAGTATCGGAGTACTGGACATCAAATTATTTAAAGCCATATCTGCTTGCCTAGCAGCCGTGTCTATCTGGTTTCCTGTGGGACGGGAAGACATAAACTTCTGTGCCATTGTATCAAGTGCTTTTGTTACACTCAATTGGTCTGACGTTGTATACAGGCATTGCTGTGCATAAATTGGTCCGTATTCTAAGTTCTTAAACAGATTATTAATAATGTTATTCTGTTCTTGTATATGAGTATTCATTTGTTCAACCAATATTCCTGCAGTATGGTTAATATATTCCACCTGTCGTGTATACACAGCTTTGAAGTCATTTGTTATCACATCAGGCGTCTGTTTAATCAATACAAATGTATGTTTGTCTAAATTCTGGACCCTTGGCAGATTAGACATCAGCATCATTTCCTGATTTTTGTCATCCAGGCCAAAGTATTCCAGCACCTTTACAACTTCTGCATCCACAGGCCGCCTGTTCCAGAACTTATCAATCTTTTTAAATGCCAGATATGTCATATAGCTCATAATATCATCTAAAGGCAATATAGCCGAGGATGCTCCAGCAATACTATATGAATACGAAACCGGACGACGGTTTTTCCCTAGCAGTGCTTTGTATGTACCCCTGTTATTGACTTCATTGGCAAGGAACGAATTAATAGCAAATGTATTGCCTCCTGCATCATTTGCTGGTTCTGAGGCCACAAAATTTAAAACAGTTTCAGCAGCCACATTTATAACATAATCATAAGAATTTCCTGTCTGGACAACACCTTGCTTATCCTTAACAGACATCAGCATACAAGTATCATAAGGGGCAGCTGCCGCTGCATTATTCATTCCCACAGAATAGAGGCCATATTCCTGTACAAATTTATCTCCCATTTTCGGAGCATTCATAAGGTATTCTAGTTCCTTCAACGCAGCATAACCGTTTTTCTTAATGGCAGCTTTGTTTACCCCACCAATTCCAGGCTTGCTACAATTTACATCCGGCATAAACAATACACCTGTAATATTTACCGGTCGCATATTATCCAATTTATGGGCTACTGACCGGATAATATATGGTACATCCAGGAAGGTTCCACTTCCTGTCCCGCCGCAAATTCCTGCAAACAGAAAAACATAGAGCGGTGTAGAATTATTATATGAACCGGTTATCCTTCTGATTTTTTCTTCAATAGCCTCTGTTGCTACCTGGATGTTCTGCATCAACATCAGCCGTCCCAACTGACGAACTGCACCGGCTCCATTAATAACCTGTTCCTCCGTTATGTCCGTATTCAACCAAGCACGAATAGAAGTTGGCAGTCTGTCAGGATTTTTTATAATCCCTTTCACATCTTGGCAGGTATAAATCTGTAACTCCTTATTGCTTTTATTGAAACTTATCCCCTGCAGAGATTTTGTCTCGTCATCTCTATCCGTATCAATCGCCAGATATTCTATATTCTTTGGCTTATCGGAAAAAACTTCACCGGTTTTATCACAATTTAGTGTATCGTAAATCAACTTTTTTGTAGCCAGCAAGGCATCAAAACCGGTCCCCCCCAGCCCTACAATGAGAATAGGTGCATCCAGCGCATTCGACTTATTTGCAACCGTAGAAAGTTTTCCTCCCCCGTCATAATCCATACTCGCCTTTAATTTTTTCTTTTGATCAATATCCATTTTCTGCGCTCCTTTTATATTATTCTTTTCCTAGTTTATTACCCAAATATTCTGTCTTTTCACTACATTTTATATAGTATCATAAGAAGTAAAGGTAAGCTTCAATGTTGTATCTTCCATATCACCATGTTTGGTAATTAAAACAAAGTCGTTCTCCTGAAGTTCTGCCTTTTTCACAGGTGCCCCGCCGAATCCCTGGCACATTTCACATTCGGAATTATTCGTAATTAACAAGGAATTGTTCGTCTTTGGGTTTGTTCCCACATAAATCTTCTCCAGCCCCATAGCTTGGGCTGACATGTCTGTTATAATTTTTTTCAGACGTACATCACCTCTTTCATACCCCAGATTATAATTCTGCACTTTGGAACCCGCGCCGAAATTATTGTTATCTATCATTGCCCATAAAATATTCCCAAAATTCCTGTGGTTTTTCTTTTTAATTTTTATAATACCTAAACTAACCAATGCGGCTAAAAGCAAAACCGTAATAATGATTGCCACTACCGGAAAAATATTGGAATTACTTTTTGATTTATTATTTGTCTCCTGTTTTTTCTGTTCTGCTCCAGCTGTTTTAGCCGCTATCTCAGAACTGCTTAAAACAACTGGTTCCGATTCCCGATATAAACTGTCACTTTCCGCTAAAACTACGATTTCTGTTTTGCCAGATTCCGGAACCGGAACTTCACCGATAAAGGAGGTTCCGTTCAGAGTGAGCTCGTATTTCTCTTCTTTCTTATTATTTTTTACTTTAGCTACTGTTTTGAACTGTTTATACAGCCCCTCATCTTCGACCTTCTGACCTTCATTCTCAAAATATGCCTCTATGGCCGCTTTCCCTTTTTCGCTCTTAACCTCTACTCTCAATTCCAATTTGTAATTAAAAATCATATTAACATGAATGGTGCATCCTTCTTCTCCTTTGACACGCAGAGTCCAATCGCCTTTTTCAGGAGAATATATCTTAAGTATTCCGTATTTATCAGACTGGCTGACAGTGGCTTTGTTCCCTCCTACTTCCACTTCGTTTCCATCGGTGTCCAGAAGATGTATCTCCTGTACCTTTTTAGAAGACAGCATGATAACATTTGCCTCCATGACATTGTCATTGGAGATGTTAAACTTCAAATCGGAAAATTTTTTTCCGTCTGTCTTAATAATTCCCATTTCAATGGTAATGGAATTAATAAAATCCGCAAAAATTTCATTGAAAATATCAGGCAATCCCGCCGCATCTGTAACCACATAACTACGTCCCAGAGTCTGGTCAGCCATACCTTTTATCAGTTCTGTATCAACCTCTCCATTGACGTTCAGACCAATTGTATATATCTTTACTCCCATCCCGGATGCCTTTTCAATGGAAGATGCTGTATCCCTTAAAGAAGCATCTTTTGTCCTGATTTCACTCTTTGGCAGATCTATCTGTCCATCTGTAAAGAATAGGATTAACTGATTTCTGTCTTTATCATTTTCTTTTTCTAATATATCACAACTCTTTTTAAGCGCTAAGCCAATATCCGTATCTCCATCCTTGTCATACACGAGTTTATCCAGTTTAGTCTTCAGTGACTCTTTCTGTTCTGGTGTATTGGCATCCGTAAGTTCCGTAATTCCTCCCAGTTCATGGGTAAAGGGTACAATTGCTACACGGGAAGATCCGTTTTCCATCAAATCCACATACATTTTTGCGGCTTCAATAGCCAAACGTTCCGGATCATTTCTTGTCATAGAACCGCTTCCGTCCATGACAATAACTACATCCATTCCCTTATCCACATAATCATTTTGTGCTGCGGAAACCGTAATACTTCCCATAAATGCAAATATCATTACTACCCCAAAATATTTTAAAAACTTTTTCATATTCTCTTCCATCCTCTGTCAACTTTTATAAAAATCAAATCCTGCTATACTTAACTTCTTATCCTTTTCCCCATCATATACGTCCAGTATTTCTATTTTCAAAAGATTCGGAGTTATTTGTTCCGGCAACGGAATATTGAGTCCCAGAGGTTCAAAACTATCCTCCAGTTCCACATAATACTCCGTCTGGTTCGCTGTTATCTTAAGTTTTTTTATTCTGCTGTTTGCTTTATAATTTTCCTCAGATGTCAGATCTCCGTTTCCAATATGTATCATATCCACCAACATGTCTTCCTGGTTTAAATCAAATACAAATGTAAACTCAGGAAGTACTTTCCCCTCATTTTTCCATACCGTAGAACTTTTCCAGTCTCCCAGTGCCTTTAATCCTTCCTTATCCTCAATTATTTTTCCTCCCGTATTTCCCTGAATGTCCAAAATCCCCTTATAATTTGGATAATATAAAGTCAATGCATTGGCTGTCACTTTTATTTCTAATCCGTCTTCTTTTACACCTTTGATTACCGGTTCACCGTTCTCGCTCTTCTCCCATCCTCTAACTTTAAAAATCGTCTTATTTGCCCCCTGTTCCGTATCCCGTGTAAGCTGGGCAAGAAGATTTTCCTGGATTTCTCTCTGATGTGTTCCGTATTCATCAGCTGCATAAACATCCATATGTGAACGTTCCAGAAAATCACCAAAATTACCCACAGCATTACCTAAAATATTTTTTGCCATATAAAATACCGGATTTTTTGCTTCCGTCTGGAAAGCCAACAGACATATAGTTAAAATAATCAGGACAAAATGCCTAGCTTTTAGCCACGTTTTGGGAAAATTAGAATTTGCAGAAATACACCTCTGACATCTACTCTGCCAATTGCTTTCTTTATATGGGTCAACATTCAAATAAAGATTATCAAAATCCTCATCAAAATCTTTTTTCAGTTGTATTTTCTTTCCCATATCACTTAATTGTTCGCATATATCATTCACTTTTGCTTTCACAAGCCTCTCTTGACTCTTTAATTCTTCGCGACACTTTTCTATATCACGAATATGAGGCAATGTAGAGATTCCAAATATCAGACGAAGCAGGAAATATACCATTGCCATACCAGCAACTCCTCTGGAGATTAAAATTAGATTACTATTCATCAATGAATCCGGCTTCATTACAAAAATCACTATACTGTAATAGAAAATCAGGACACCACAAAATAGCTTTAGCACTGCATAAGGCATCAGATGTCCATTCATCTTTTTCCCATATTTTTCTTCCATCTCCTTGAATTGTTCGTCTAATATGCTAATTAGTTTTATTTCTTCCCGCTTAGCCTCTTCCGTCCACTTATTCAATATATCATTCTGCATACTCTCCCAAAACTTGTCTGCCCGTTCTTTATTCTGCAGGCCGCTCAATTTGACATATATAGGAAAAGGAACCGCCATCTGATTGTCATTATAGCAAAACTTATACTGGACATCTTGAAAAGTTATTCCTGTCATTTCTTTTCTAATTAACACCGTCTTCAAAGGATTGTCAGAAAGCATCTTTACAAATATCAAATAATAATCTTTTATTTCGTTTCTGCCATCATCTGTTGATAAGTCACATCCAATAATCATTTTTTTTAATATTTCAGCATCTTCATCCAAATAATAATAATTATCTAAATTTCTTTGTAACCATTCTGTATATATATCGAGAACATCTTCTCTTTCCACCTGTGTGTCTCCCTTCCTATAGATACAAAAGGACACCGTAACAGTGCCCAAAATGAGTATTCCATATGCCTCTCTACAACTGGGCCTTCTACTCAGATAGATTGAAACCAGCAGTTAATTGGTCACAATGCTAATTACACCTTTTAAATTTATTTATTCTATCGTCATAATTTGTAACATTTTAGCACAATTTCGACATATGTAGTTTATTTTGTCCTAAAGAGCACCAAAAATAGCGTGAATGGTTATATTTACCATCCACGCTACTTTTATTGCTTTTAGATATCAAATAATTACTCCCAAACTACTCATATTGCGTATAGAATAAACAATTTCTTACTTTCTAGGCAACCATTTCACAAATTTAGCCACAAACATCGAAAGTGAAACTACACCCACTCCAATTATGATAGAATAGCCAATATTATTTCTACCCTTTGTAATCCATGATAACCAAATCCCCATAGTTACATCACAAACAGCAATCCCCCTCACAAACATTTTCATTTTCCGAAACCGTTCATCACTCATTGTAACATTCTCATGAAGTACCGGTGCCAAAGCAAAAATAACCACTAATGAAGCAACAGCTATAAATAACACAGCTAGCTCATTAACATAAGGAAGGATTTTAATAACTACACACCATCCTATATACATAATAAGGAAACATCGTAGATGTGTTTTTGCATGATAACCTCCACCGCAGCTCTGTAATGGGATTACAACAACCAATAATACAATACTTTCCGGCAATCGCCCAACCAATATACCTGAAATAAGAATTACCACTATATTAATGACAGAAGACAAAATCAACTCAAAACCATATTCGTATATATCTCTGTCATAATCACTGATCAACTTTTCTGATACCCAATTACTTACTGTTTTTTGAATGATTCTCGTGAACATCCTCACCCCTCCCCAAACCTATCTCTACTAACATTATATTTCTTCACTATCTTAATCGGCACCGGGTGCCAGCAATGGCAGCATAATGTGCGTTTCAAATATTCCATTCTCATGTGAACGTAAAACATGTCCCTGGTGTTTAGCCACAATAGCATCAATATGTGAAATGCCTATCCCATGAAATGGCTCATTCTTTGTTGTAATATAGCGGTTACCCTTACGCTGTATCTCATTACTATAACTATTGCTTACTGATATCAGCAAGTTTTTTCTCTTGACCATAAGCGAAAAATCAATATATTTTTTTTCCGTTGTGTTCTCCATGCGGATACAAGCTTCAATTGCATTATCAAGCAGGTTCCCCACTAATGCACAGAGATCGTTGTCATTAATAATGTTGTTTTCGGGGTAAACAGCTTGAATATTAACTTCTATATTTTGTGATTTAGCCAGACACAGTTTTGAGCTAACAATAGCATCCAAAGCTAAATTCCCCGTTTGTAACATAATCGCACTTTTGTAGGTTTCACCATACATATTATCAATATATTCAAGTGCTTTTCGTTTCTCTGCATTATCTACCAATATTCGTAATGCATTAAGATTATTTTTATAATCATGCTGCCAAGTGCGCATATCTGAATAGATATTATCTATTTCCTTTAAATAATTCGCTTCCAATTTTATGCGCTGTAATTTCATGGCTAGTTCTACACTTTTCATCTCTTCACGGATAAATAATTCATAAATCATGAATACCGCAACTACCACCAATAATGCTCCAATTGCCAGCCAAACAAGTAAACGGTTTTGTCGTGGTTGGAAATCAGACGACTCCACATACATGCGAACCAAAATCAGAAAAATAAAGTCGACTAATACCACTCCACTCAGCACAATAACGGGACCTTTCTGTAAATCCCGAATATTTTCATGCTTTTTAGATAGAGCATAGAAAACAACCACCTGTATCATTTTAATAAATAGCATAGCTAACAATCGTGATGTGTCCTGATATTCTAAGGTATGACTTATTGTTGTAGACTCAATAGAAGAAGCCAATCCTGCGCCTATAATGGACGTACCAATCTCAATTGAACAAACTATTAATACTCCAGCGATTTTCTGTAACATCGTTCCATGTTTGAAAACCAGTAAGTATATAAACATTATGCAATAGATTATAATACTAAGTATCATAATATTGGAACTTGTGCCTATCAAACCACAGGCCACTAAAACAACCCATACACCTAATTGTGGCCAAATAGAGTTATATTTAGATTTAAAACGGCTGTTAAGAAAATATATGCATACAAGATTATCCACTAACATTGATATTGTTTCTACTACTATCCATTCTCTACTCATCTTTTAACCCTTGAATAAACGCACGAAAGCATCATTTACATATTTGGAATTTTTACGACTGATTGGAAGTTTCTCTCCTGTTGACAGTAGAATAATATCTTTGTATACACAATCAGCTTTAAAGAGGTTCACAATATAGGACCGATGACTGCGCACAAAATAATATGGCAGCAGTTTAGTCATTTCTTCTGCTGTAGTTCGTATTTCAAATATTTGCTTCTTCATATGTAATTCGGCTGTATGTGAATTCATTTTAACATAATATATATCACCACAATGCAACTTAACCTGGACGGAATCGTTTGTAACTATTATTATATCTTTTTCACTGGAGCTCCAAATATTATATGCTTTATCCAATACTGAAAAAAGTTTATCTGTTGATACCGGTTTAACTAAAAAATGAAGGGCATTAACATCATATCCCTTTGTACTATATTGAAGATGGTTTGTTATAAAAACAATAAGCAAGTTTTTATCTACTTCGCGTATCTTCTCAGCCAATTTTAGCCCTGTCATTTCCTTCATTTTTATATCTATAAATATTACGTCAACTATTGTATCCGGCCATGCAAATAAAAACTCTTCTGCACTGCAGTAGCATAATATATCTATATCTACTTCACTTGCATCAGCCCAGTTTTTTATACTTTTTTCCAACTGTTTCTGTTCTGGTTTGTTATCTTCACAAATTACAATTTTCATATCCCCTCCGTATCTACCATCTGATATACACATTAGGTAGCTAAATAATGTTACTGACACCCACTTTTAAATAGCAAAAGCGGGTGCCAATATCAAGGATATCACTTGCTTAAATATTTGTAAAGATTTACCTGCTATTTGGTAATCCTTTTAGGAACTTTCGGCTGATACCATCCCCAATGGCTTATAATGCCTGCCCCTGCACGTGCAGAATACAATGAAGCTCTCGATACCATACCATTAATTTTTTTACTAGTTTTTTTCATTTTGTAATCCTCCTGATTTTTTATTTCTTTTCTCCCGTTCGCGCGTTACGGTAATTCTCGGGGTTGTTTCACCCTTCACTATATAGCCGCCGGAGAAGAAGTTTGGTCATATTCTTTTAAAATATTTTTTGAGTTTTTTCCTTGCTCCTAAGATAGCTTGTGCAACGACTGTTTTGGACTTATTTAATTCTTTTGCAACATCTCTTTGTGTCTTACCATTTATACATACTTGCACAAAACAATGACGCTGGATTTCAGTTAATTCGCTTAATGCTTTCTTTAAATCTATATTTAATTCAATTTGGTCAAACGCATCCTTTTTGTCTGCCACTTGTCCACCATTTTCAAAAACACTTTCATATGAAATAGGAACACCAGTATGCTTATGAGTTCTAAAATGTTTGCGATCGATACGGTCTTCTAATTTGTTAAGATAAAGCACTTTCGGGGCATTTTCCGGTTTAACACCTGCAAATTCAAGATATAAATTTTCGATTTCTCCCTGCACTTCTACCTCATACCTCTGGTCATCTACAAACGTAAATACAATTATCACAATATACCTCCTCGCCAGCGGAAACCAACGAGGTTGTATACATATATCTTCTCAGATAGAGACAATAACTACACAAAACAGACCCCGATTCCGCTATTTTTTTTATTAGCGGAACCAAAGTCCCAAGTGACATTGTTTTTTGTACAGCCATAAGAAATTATGATATAATTGTTCTATCAGTTTCTTATAAAATAATTGAACCACACGTCACAATTTTTGTCGGTGACATGGCGGTGCCAAAACAGTGACAAGGAGACTATTTTATGATTCTCAGTGATGTATTGCATATTCTTCAAAAACAAGTTGATTCTATTGGCATAAAAAACACTTCCCTTTATATAATGCTTTTTACTGATGATACAAATGAAAACCTGGTTTTTTATAATGACGCAGCTAAGAAGGTATTTAGTAATCGTGGTTTGACCGAAAAAGTAAGTATGGAGTATTGTAATGAGAGCGGATTTATCCGTCTTACAGAAAAAATCAAGAAGAACTATCTCACATTGGTCAGACAACATACTTCAATCTATAATCAATTAAGAAATCTTATAGAAAACAGCAAACAGCTCCCTGAGTCTTACAAAGAGCAGTTGATTTCATCCTGTATGCCGGAAAACACTTATCAACTGGCTCGCTTCATTGCAGCCTGCATTCTTTGTGGCAGCTATCATTCAAATCAAATGAATGCGAAAGTAAAAGATACCGAATACCGCTTTGGAATTGACTTTATGAACCTGGACCGCCAGGTCATAACAATTCCTTTTTCTAAGAAAATATGGAAATGCTCACAGCAGGAATTTCTAATTTCTCATAAAGAAGGAAACCGTTTCCATGATTTGAATATTATCCAACGGCTGCTTCCAAAAGGCTATGTAACTAAAAATAATTTTCATATGCGTGCCAAAACAACAGATGGCAGGATTCGTTCTCTAGTGGATATTTGTAAAGAAGAGAATAAAGATATTTCCGTAATCGGAGAAGGGGGTATTGGAAAGACAACATTCCTTCAACAGCTTCTGGAGGAAGAATTTTGGGATAAAGAGAAAAAGCCCACCGTGTATGCCAGTGGACGACCAATCCCTATTTTTATAGAATTAAGACGCTGCCCAGCCCAAATTGACCAGTGGTATGAAGATATCTATAAAAAAACCAATTTCATTACACGTTATATTGGACAGATGCTGGAAAACCATAGTTCATTGAATTCTGTGTCCGCAGAAGTTCTAACCTCAGTTGAAAAAGAAATGCAGCGTATTCCGGAAGACGATATTCCACAATATATGCTTCTCCTAGACGGTTTTAATGAAGTAAGTATTGCGGAACAAGGTACTTCACGATCCTGCCGTGCCTTGTTGAGCAACGAAATTTCTGTTATTCATCAGGAATACGCTAATGTAAGGATTATTGCTACCAGTCGTAAAACGCAATCCGCTTACTTTACCTCCACCTTCCAGAATGTTTACTTGATTGGACTGGAAGATGACGATATAAAAGATTATTTAAGGAAATGTATGTTTTCTGACGCGTCTATTGGGATTACGCTTGCCAATAAAACCCTAGTAAAGTGTCTCCGTATCCCCCTGTTTCTATGTATGTTTTCCTATTCCAAGCAGGCCGATAATTTGGTACTCCCAGAAACTCCCGGAGAAATCCTATATAGTTTCTTCCATAGAAATTCTTTCTTCTATAATATAAGAAAGCACGCTGAAGATACACATACTAATCCACTGAATGAATTAGAGACTGCACTTGTTCTTGATTTTATTCTCCCATACATTGGCTGGATAATGGAACAGAATGATATTTTTTCATTATCTGAACCTCAGTTAACACAAATTATTCAGGATGCTCTGAATATTATTAAAAACCTGCTGATAGCAGTTCCTTCTCTTCCATACGAAGATTTCATGTACAGCAGAGATATTTTGAATCACATTCATCTTTCTTTGACAGAAAGAAAAGATTCCGGACATAAAATCATCGCATGTGCTTTTGATTATCTGGGAATCTTGTATCAATACAATGCGCCGGAAAAAAATATCGCACAATGTCGACAGTATTCCTTTATCCATCATCATTTCCGTGACTATTTTTCCGCCATCCTGGATATACAACTGCTGCGTATGCTTCCTTTCATAGAGATACCATTATTTTTTGAAAATGAATTATCTACATATACTTATAGCCAATTCCTTAATTCCCATTTCTGGAATCAGAATAAAAAAGAGCTGATTAGTCAGATTTTAATGGAACACCGGAATAAACCAAAACTAAACTCAGTTTCAAAAAACTGGAATCTTCCAAAATTTGATACGAATGAACAGCAAGTACTAAGCGATGCCATAGATTTTTGCAGAATGTTCGGGAAAATATATCCGCTTCACTATCTTCTTCATAACGCACTAATGGCAATCGTTTACGGGAGACAAGAATTATCAGGAATGGACTTAACAGACTTGAATTTCAAACACTTCAATATATTTGCTATACCATGCAGTAAAAAAGGTGCAACCTCTACTCTGGCTGCTCACTTCGATGCTTCTATACTGCCTGACTATTTTCTGCAGCCAGAAGACCATGTAGACAATATAGAAGAATATGCCTATTCCGGTCAGTATTGTTATACTCTGGATAATGCAGGAACAATAAAATGCTGGGATATTTTTTCTGGATGTCTGGAATATATACTACGTTCCGGTGCTCCAAACGGTCAATACGATTATTCCCCTAACGGGCTAATGAAAATCTCATCAGACGGGAAATGGCTTGCAGCTAAGGTATATCAAAACGAAGCTAACGACTGTTCCGCATGCCTGTATGTTTTTAATCTGGCAAAACCAGACAAAAACCCGGTATCCCTGACCCCCAACAAACAGCATAGAAAAATCACCAGTTTTTCCTTTACAGATGACAATAAAAGTATCCTGTATCTAGCTGACCAACATGATATATACTGCTTTGACATTGAAACACAAAAGGAAATCTACTCCTGTCATTGTGAGCAATTTCTAAAGCAGACCGAATTATATGCGTCCACAGCATATTCTGTGATTTATGCATTCAGTGGTGAATATGATTTCTTTGATTGTACTGAATTTTACCCGGAGTATGAAGACGAGGAATCACTGCCGGAAGAAAACATCAATTCTCCATATATTGAAGATATTGATTCCGATACAGATTGGGAGGAAAATTCAATTCCAACTCCCTGTGTGCTCTTACGATGCATACCGTCTTCTCAAGAAATAGAAGAACTTTATAGTTTTTCAGGTGAACCCGGAACTTACCCAATAGCAAAATACTTTTCTTCACTTGATTGCTTTCTTCTTTTTAATGAAGAAAACCGACAACTGGAAAAATTTAATTGTTCCCACAAAGAAGCTGAGATTGTATGGGAAGAGCTCACTATAGAAAACGGTAACGCTTCACCTTCCTCGATTCAATACTGTCCCGGTCATCCAAAAGAATGCTATATTATCTATCCCCAATGTAGTTATAATGTAGATCTTGTTACTCATAAACAAAATGGAATTCTGATGAAGTATGATGTATCTGCATTGAGCAAGCTCATAAATAATGACAGTGAAATGGAAGAACTGATTTTCTACCCCAATGTTATACCAAACCGAAATCGTTTTATTATACGAAATTCAGAAAACACTTATGAATGGGATACTGCCAATGACACTTTACGCCGGAGATATAATACCGCCCTTTATGAATGTCGAGATATGATCTTGGATAAAATACATGATCTCGGGATTCTTGTACATCAGTTTAATGGCATCTCCGTTTTCAGCGGTAGAATTCCAAAACTGGTTAACGCATACTGCTATCCTAATACAGAGTATTATGCAAGCGGCTGTTGTTATCATGAAGTCACACAAAACCTAGCAATCATGTTCAGTAAGGCCAGCCACGAATATGTGGAAATCATTAATCTCCAGACCAGCAAGCGGGAAATTGTTTTTTCTACACTCCTTGCCCACGAAACACTGGAAAGCATACAATTCCATCCTGACGGAAGATATCTGTTGATTACACTTGAAGATAAATGCATGGAGTACCATCTCTCTTCTAAGAAAACCTTTTTAGTAGAAAAAGCAGGTGATAACGAATTATTCATAGACGGTAGTTATACAGATGAAGAAAGACCTATGATACGCATTGCCATTGTGGAACATTTCAATTATGATAAACCTCGTATTGAACCACACTGCGACCACTATTTTGTAAATCATACCTCAAAAAATACTGTATATAAAAAAGACTGGCGATACTATATGCCTACACTGACACATGAGACCGCAGCAAATTTTCTTCACTACAGCTATGATATAGGAAATGGGTGCTCCTATACTGAAAAGGAATATCAAACTTACTGGTGTACTTGCGGGTTCTTTCTGCATGATTTTCCAGATGATGATGCCTTCCGGCACATCCGTTGTAGTAAGTTTATTGGTAATCGGGAACAAAAAATCACTAAAAATTTCGGAAGGTTGCAAATGATATTCTGTCGTCATGATTTTGCTCTTGCTACTCAATACCGTACTGAAAGAAATTGTAACAATTACTCATATTGTTCAAATGATTTTTCCCAAGTTATCGAGATATTCGATCATCATAATATCACTTATTGGAAAGATTTATCCGTTCATCCAACTTCCGAAAGATATGTATACAATAACGGAGAAAAAACTTCTGATGAGATAGCATATTCATATTGGGATACTGTAATCCCTTGGTTTTCAGACTCCTTGCTTTCCTGTTATGAACAATATCATCTCATGCTATTAAAAAAAGCTGGTCATGGGGAATCTATAGAAATACTTTATACGCCTGGTATAGCTATAAATGGTTGTAGTTTTTATGGAATAAAAGCTAATGCTAAATTGAAGCAGGAACTGGTGTATAATGGGGGAAAGATATAAAAGATTTAGAATAATAAGACCTTCAACTAATAGATATACAGATGAAGTTTGGTATTGTAATATATAAGCATAGTCTGCTGCATGAAAGGATGTTTCTAATGGACGCATTTCCACAGATATTTTGTAGAGTCTCCAACAAAGGATGTTAATAGTCCGCAAGCAGCCAGCCATATCGGCACAGGCAGTCCGTAAACCGGAAAATCTGTAGGTATTATCACCGGAAGGTAGAATAGTATCCGATACAGGAAAGCCTGCATTGAAGGCTTTGGGAGCATGGACATAAGAAGTATTTGCGGGGATTCTACAAAATCGAGACTGAGAGAAGCCTTTACCTGGAATTCCCCAAAGGAACGGAAGCCAGTACCTGAATATACTCTGAGAAACTACAAAGGTAAATGGACTAAATCCATAAAAAAATATCCAGTTTATCATTTGTGATATCCCAGAATCCGCGTTTCAGAAGTATCCGGAATATTTGAAAAATATGCAAAAATCCCATCCCAAGAGCCTGTGAAAAAATTTCTGTAAATTAGACAATACAAAGGTCTTCTATGATAAAATATTAAAATCATAGCCTGCAAATAAAAAGTCAAGTCAAATTTTTTTAAGATATCCAAGAACTTATAAACACAATCCTCTTGTGGCTTTGTTTTTATTAATATATCCATGACTTGAAACAGAGTTTTACGAAGTTCAGAAGATCCTCGTTTGGTAGTAGGCACGCTTTTTTGTGCATAAGAACCTGATTCATTTACACCGGGATCAACACCCGCAAAAGCGGTGAGCGCTCCTTTGTGAGTAAAGCGTAACACATCTCCTATCTCTGCCATAAGCTGGGGACCAAGAGATGGACCTACACCTTTCATATTCATAACGACAGGAAATTCTGGGAGTTTTGATGCTGTTTTATACATGATGCTTCGAAATTCTTCTACAGTTTTAGAAACAACCTTAAGTTGATCAATGGCTTGTTTAAGAATAAGTTTGGTAATCTCATCTTTTGGAAGTATAGGAACAAGTTCCTTGGACAATCCGTAGATTTCTTCAGCTTTCGATTTGCCGAAGTTATACTTCTTACGTTTGCACCAATTCTGATAGTGCTCTGTGAAGGCATTTAAAGACATTTTACGAATACAGTCCGCATGCCAGTAAGAAGATGCAAAATCAACCCATTTCTGGCTACCATCACTACGTGCGGGGCTATCAAAGAAGGTGTTTACTCCAGGGAATGTTTGGTCAAGAATACCGATGAGATTATTTTTCATTGCTGTCTTGTGCTTCATGTAGAAACCAAACTGGCGATTCATAGTTTTTAATTGGTTGCGCATTACATCCGTAACACTATGTGGTTTGACGTTGTCCCACTTGTCAAGGGCATAGCGGGCAATCTTAACAGCGTCCGCTTTGTCAGATTTGACTTTTCTGAGACTATCATTATCAAAGTCTTTGATAAGTTTAGGATTTATAGCACAAGTGAAAATACCGGCATTTGAAAGCTGATGAGTCAAGGCTTCATAATAGCGTCCTGTATGTTCCATTATAACACGAGATTCACCGTCTACGGACTTAATCAGATTTACCAATGAACTTATGTCACTGGAGGATACCAATTGCTCCATCATTATACAGCCTGAGCAATAAGTTTGATAATTCCTTACTGGCTGTAAGGGTTATTAACCATAAACTTATTGTAGTAGAAGGCCTTTTATTATGGCAAACAGAAAAAAAGAAGTTTACAAACCAAAACCAATGACCGAAAGAAAAAGAAATCTTATCCAGGGACTGCTCCAGGAGTACGATATCCAATCTGCAGAGGATATTCAGGATGCACTAATAGATCTGCCTTCCAGAACAATTCAAGATATGCTTGAAACGGAAATGGATAATCATCTTGGTTATGATCGCTATGAAAAATCTGGTGAGCCTAACTACCGCAATGGTACAAAGCCTAAGACAGTTCGTAGTAAATACGGTGAATTTGAGGTAGATGTGCCTCAGGATCGCCAGAGTTCCTTTGAACCGCAAGTGCTTCCAAAGCGTCAAAAAGATATTTCTTCAATTGATGACAAGATTATTGCAATGTATGCAAAGGGGATGACCACACGACAGATTTCAGAGACCATAGAGGATATTTATGGTTTTGAAGTAAGTGAAGGCATGGTATCCGATATCACAGATAAGCTTCTCCCAAGAATTGAGGAATGGCAGAATCGTCCGCTGTCACCTGTATACCCAATCGTTTTCATTGATGCTGTACATTTCTCTGTACGCGATGATGGGGTAATCAGAAAGCTGGCAGCATACGTGTTACTTGGCATCAATGAAGACGGCATGAAAGAAGTCCTAAGCATTGTCGTGGGCGAAAATGAAAACAGTAAGTACTGGCTGTCTATATTGAACAGCCTGAAGGATCGCGGATTCCAGGATATTCTCATCCTCTGCTCAGACGGATTGACCGGAATAAAGGATGCAATCTCTGCGGCATTCCCTAAAACAGAACAGCAGCGTTGCATCGTACATATGGTGATAAATACGCTTAAATACGTTGCAAACAAGGATATGAAAGCATTCGCAAAGGATTTAAAAACAATCTACACCGCAGCGGATGAGGAGGCTGCCAGGAAGCAGTTAGAGGCTGTAACCAAGAAATGGTCTGATCAATACCCAAGCGCCATGAATCGCTGGCATGAGAATTGGAACGCGATATCTCCAATCTACAAGATTTCTAAAGACGTACGTACCGCATTTTATACCACAAATGCCATTGGATCATTGAATTCCTGCTATCGTAGGCTGAATAAACAGCGCAGCGTCTTCCCAAGCTCACAAGCGCTGATGAAAGCACTATACCTGAGTACTTTCGAGATTGCCAAAAAGTGGACAATGCCGATCAGAAACTGGGGAAAAGTTCGTGGTGAATTAGAGATTATGTTTCCAGACAGGATGCTGATATAGCAAAAAAAGCTGGAATATCAAGAGTAAATATACGCCCAGATTTTTCTGGGCGGTCTGTCAAGAACTTTTGAAAATGTCACTTTTTATTGTTCAGTTTCACTTGAGAAAATGTCACTTCTGTAAAAGGGCTTTTGCCCTTTTACGAAGCAGACCGCTGTTTCTCAAAGAATAGTTCATATAAAAATTTTAGCGACAGGTTGTAATCTTCCATCCACCAGATGGCTTTCCATTCATCGCTGCTATGGCGTAGCTGTAAATGGGGTTCTACGGTTTTGACCACCTTTTTGGACACTTTTATGCTGGCATTCTTGTTTTGTGGCTTTAGATACCGTATGGTTTCGTATATGCGTCCTCCATAAGCAATACGAATCCCATACCGGGGATTGAGGAGCACCTCGATCTCCCTTCTCGCATTAATAATCGGAAATCCTTCGTCTAAGATCTGGAAACATCGGTTTTTGAACGAAAAGGTTCCAGCTGCATCGGTCTTCCTTTTATGCTTCACACAGAGAATGGTATCAATATCCATTCCTTCTGCCAGAGGAACGAAGATAGATTCTGCTTCTGGCTCAACGGAAAACCTCTGATTGAACAGCTCTTTGTATTCTTCTTCCAAGAAGCGGTTGGCATCTGCTACGGTGGTGATTCCACGCTTAGCGAATTCGACGGGGAGACGGCTCTGTAAGGTTATCCATAAACGTTCAATGCGCCCTTTGGCCTGTGGCGTCTTCGCAAAAATCAGGTCTATTCCCAGTTCATGCATGGAACGTCCAAACTGGGTCAGGTGGACCGTCTTTCCGGCGATCAGTTCATCCATGGTGAGCTTTCCTGTTTTTGGGGAACGGAAAATGGTGTGGTTGTCTGAGTAAATGGTTTGAGGGACACCAAAGTCCACACAGCATTGGCGCATCGTCTCGAGGTAGCCATAAAGGCATTCGTTCTGTGTGAGGAAAAGACCGACGACATTGCCCGTGGCATCATCAATTGCCCCATGGAGGGCGTATTTCGTGTTTCCGCCAAACCATTCATAGGGAGTAGCATCTATCTGGATGAGCTGGCCGGGGTGTGGTTTTCGCGTCCGCCGGGGTGTGGTTTTCGCGTCCGCCGGGGTGTGGTTTTCGCGTCCGCCGGGGTGTCCGGTGACGGATTTTTTTCTTTTTGGGGCTTTCAAAACCTGCATTTTTTAGTATACTGGAAAGTGCAGAATAGGAAAGAGCGATTCCAAAATCTGCGAGCAGTATGTCTTTGAAATGGAGGAAGTTGGCCCTAGACAATTCCGGGCGGGAATAAATCTTAAGGACAGCTTCCTTCGTTTCATCTGTAACAGCGTGAGCAGGCTTTCTACCAGTATTTTTATGAATCAGTGATTGTATATTACGATGAAAATGTACCCCTGTTCCGGAGGAACGGATACCGCAAGTCCGGGACTATGATACCGCAAGTCCGGAATAGAGATACCATACTTAGCAGATTGTTACCTGCGAGTTTACTCGCTTAATGCAGGATCTAATCCGTATACTTCCCGCATGGATCTATAATTCGCCGGATCTGTCGGGATAATGTTGATCTTGTATGCATCATGTTTGATGCGGTCCAAAATTGCTTCCGAAAGAGGGCTGTCATCCCCGCCCAACTGATCGTACCATCCACTGGGATCATACTGGGAACAGAAGATGGTGGATGACCTCCTACGTCTCCTATGGAGTAGTTCCAGAATGTCATGCTGTTCCGATTCTGTAGGCTTCAGCAGAAGCCATTCATCGATGATCAGCAAGACTGGATTGGCATATTTCCCTTGGACTTTCTTATATGTGCCGTCATTGCGTGCCATCTCCAATTCGAGGAGCAGATCCGGAAGACGGATATATTTCGTCTTGTAGCGCTGTTTACAGGCTTCCATCCCGAACGCGCAGGCCAGATAGGTCTTCCCACTCCCAGTAGCTCCTGTGATAAAGAGATTCCTATGCTCTACGATATATTCACAAGTTGCAAGCCGTTCGATCAGTGGCCGGTTCAGCTTTCGCCCGGAAGTATAATTGATATTGCCTATGTATGCGTCCGGCTGATCAAACCCGGCATTGCAGATCAGACGTTTCAGACTGTTGCTCTTACGGTTGCTGTATTCGATATCCACCAGCATCCCGAAGCGATCCTCAAAAGGAATCTCTTTCATCCGGGGGTCTTCCATCTGGTTACGGAATGCATCTGACATAGAAGTCAGGCGCATTTCAATGAGCTTATCTATGGTGCTTTGTGTAGTCATGATTCCTTACCTCCTGTAGTAATCAGCGCCTCTTGTAAGCGCATGGCTGCTCTTTGCTGGTTCTGTATGGCTGCCAGTTGTCGGCTCTTTGTCCAACTTCTCTGGCTGGTCATTTCCGGTATCAAGGATGTTCTTGATACTCTTATAGCTGGGAGCTGCCGTAAAAGAGAGTGCCTTCCGGCAGGCAGCTTCCAAACGGTCTACAGAATATTTGTCGGCCAGTTTTAAAAGCCCCATACAGCTGCGGTAGGACTGTTGTTCTACACGTTTGGAGGTAAGGACCGCATCTACAACCTGATAGGTACTGGAGCCGATCCGCTCTGCCCATTTGCGGAAACGATCACCGTTCCATTCCAGATATTGCTGGTGGGAAGCCGGCATGTGCTCTGTAACTGTGCTGTATTGTCCCTTGCGGCCGTAAAGCCGGCGATGGGACGCGATCCTGTTATGGTTGTAAAAAATCTCAATGGTTTTATCTGTAACCCTCACATCAACTTTGCGTTTTATATACTCATAAGGGACTGAGTATAGCATTCCGGCAAAAGATATGTGATAATTGAATTGAACGGTGGCTTGTTTCCATTCCGCCAGTTCATATGGGGTAGCAGGTAACGGTGTCAGCAATGGCAGTTCTTCATCGCGGAAGATTTCGTATCGGCTGCCCTCTTTCTTTTGGAAGGGACGGCGGCTGAAAGAGTCCAGTTTCTGACGGATTGCCTGGTTTAATTCGCTGAGAGAAAAGAACTGCTCATTACGCAGGGCAGCTGTGATCCAGGTGGAGATATTACCTACACTGCCCTCGGCATTTGGCTTATCTTTAGGGGCCCTGACGCGGGCTGGAATAATAGCTGTGCCATAGTGCTCTGCCATTTCCTGATAAACAGCATTGATCCGCTGGTCTTTCCAGCCCTTGTTGTGATCCACGGCAGTACGACAGTTGTCCGGCACGAGGATCTTTGCAACACCGCCAAAGTACTCATACATGTGGACATGTGCAGCGATCCATGACGGTTGCTTTTCATCCCTGAATGCTTCTACGTATGGGTACTGGCTATAGGTCATTACTCCTACAAAAATGTGAGCATCCAGGATCTCGCCAGTATCTGGATCAATGATATGCGCCGGATCTCCGGCCCAATCTACCTCAACCTGTTCTGCAGGCTTGCGATTGATATGCATGGTAGCACGGCGTCTCTGTTCATCCTGCTGGATGTAATAGCAGAATTGAGAGTACATAAGTGGCTCATCTCCGGCAAGACGGCATTCCTCAAGATACTCTGTCCAAAGGAGTTTCTTGTTCACTCCATTACGGAGAAGCTCTTTGCGGATGTGATTATAATCAGGCATCCGCTTTGATGTGGCAGGTTTTTCTTTTGCATCAGAAAAAAGCAGTTTGTTAAGGACTGGATCCGTCAGCTTAGGATCCAGAGGCCATGAAAGGCCCTGCTCTCTTGCGGCCTTCAGTACTTTATTGACTGTTGTTTTAGATGCGCTGCAGCTGAGAGCAATGTTGGTTTGGCTGAGACCTAATCCAGACAGTCGGATGATCTCACGATACTTGGTCATAAGAGGTGACCTCCTTTGTAATGTATTTACGCTTCAAAGCGCATAGATACATTATAAAGGAAACGGTATCATTTAGCTGGAATCTCGGTATCCAATGCCCGGAATGGCGGTATCCACCAAACCGGATTCGCGGTACTGTGCCTCCGGAATGGCGGTTTAAAAACGCCCGGAATACTCAAGTGATTCAGCGCCAGAAGTAAGGACCCCTTTCTTTAAACGTGTAATCTGGCGGGTAGAAAGGCCAAGAAGTGAAGCTGCCTGTTGTCTGGAAATAGACTTGTCGATGAAACGATTGATGACAGTAAATGTTTTTAGTTGTTCTTGTGACAATGAAATTTTACCTTCTTTCATAACTTTTATAGTTTATCAAAAAGGGAAAAATCTCAAGTGATTCTTAAGGAGACATTATCACAAGTTAATAACAAGATTTTTCTGGGCGGTCTTGACATGCCAGCTTATTTTTGCTATTAAATAAACAACGGCTCAACAGCAGAAAACTGCTGTCAAGCCGCATCTATTATCATAGAAGATCTGAATTTACAGAAAAAATTTCACACCGTCCTTCAGGAAGTATTTTATCCGTGATCTTTCTGACCATCTCCGCTGATATTTCAATGCCGTAGATGTCCTTGAGCTGGTCATGGATATCCCTTGTGTTCATACCGCGGCCATAAAGAGAGAGCACCTTTTCCTCTATGCCAGAGATGTCGCGTTGATATTTAGGGATGAGTTTCGGCTCAAATTCCCCTTTGCGGTCTCTGGGAATATCTACCTGGAATTCTCCATACTGGCTTTTGAGAGTCTTTGGAGAATGTCCATTTCTCTTGTTGTCAGTAGACAGCTCCCCTTTTTGATTTTTCTCATATCCAAGTGTGGCATCCAGTCAGCTTCCATAAGTTCCTGAAGAATATCCTTAAAACTGTCTTTCAGGAGTGCGTATATATCTGCAACGCTGCTAATGTTGTTTTCTGAAATAATCTGTCGTACAGCCTTGTACGGCCTTGAAATTTCCAAGGAATACTTAATACAAGGCTCTGAATCGTGTACTTTCAAACAGGTCGTTCCCTGAATAACATCAGCATACCGTGCAGTTTAAACCGGAATAGCGTCATATGATGACTCAAAAACTGCGCTTAATGGTAGGAAAAAATATAACCACCATACTAATAAACCGATCGAACGATTTGCAACCCGTGAGTATATCGAAGAGCGCCAAAATTTGTTCAAAACTGGTGCCACAGGAAGCGGTAAGACCTATATCACCTGCGCTTTTGGCATGGAGGGCTCCAAACTACGGACAGACCTTTTTACCTCACCGGTATATCCAATTATGACTAAAATTCCCCCAATATTAACTTAACCATCTCTCCAAATTTATTTAGTTTTACTTATTTTTAAGGCTTATCCGCCCTTCTATTTCTTTTAAACATATTAAAAAACAAAATAATTGCCTTTCTATTTATTGTAAACAACAATAGGAAGCAAACAACAGACGTCACATACCTGAGCATGCTATCCAAGGTAATCATCAGTATACACTGGCCTGTTAAACCAAGCATTGATACAAGTACTCGACCAACATGAACATTAAACTGTATATATTTCTGTGAATCAATCATTCTAAAAACAAATACAACAAAATATGCTATAGCTGTGGCTATTACAGCTCCTTGAATTCCTACCACAGGTATAAGAGTTGCATTGAAAATGATGTTAATTGCAGCAGCTATTATTGTGGTTAACATTATACTAATATTCTTTTTTGCAGATGTGTATATGGCTCCAAAAAAAGCAGCATAAGATTGGAAAATACTTCCAAGTAAAAGCAACGGAACATATTGCCAGCTTTCTGCAAAGCTAGATCCCACATAAATCTGCATAAATGGTTTTATTATAAGAATAATCCCTGATGCTACCATAACCAGCATGCAATTAAATACTGCAAATATTCTAGAATAAAAATTTCCATCTCTTGTTGTATCAAATTCTGACACCGAGGAAATAATCCACGCCTGGTTAAATATACTTGTAAGCGTTGTAAGAATTGATGGTATTTTAGATGCTACAGAATAAATACCAGAAGCCGATGCTGAGCCAAAATATACTATCATTACCTTATCAGACGAATTAATAATCCACCACGAAACACTATTTAGAATCATAGGTAGGGAATAAAACACCATATCTTTTAACAATTTTTTATTGATATGGCTATTTTTACAACTCCCACATATGTCCCCAAAAAGGCACAGTAAAATTATTGATCCAACTGTTGAAATGATTATTGCATTGAAATATCCCCTAAGTCCCATTTTAGCTACAGATAAAAGAAGAATGTTGCTTATCATAAGGAGTAATGTATATAGAATTGAATCAATAGCAAAAAATTTCGTTTTTCCTACTGCTTTTAAATAAATTGAAAGTGCATTACGTACCATATAGACAACGGTCAAAACCATAAGGTACTTTGTCCATCCATCTATAGCTTCATACAATCCCATAATAGGATACAAAACGCAAGTTACAATTGATCCTACAGCAAGAATTAAGATAGTATTTTTTAATACTTCACCTGATTTGTTATTCTTATCCAATGTATATCTTAACGTAGCATCCTGAATAGAGACAGATACAAATGGTATAAGCAAATTAGTTCCTGTAATTACAAGTTCGCTAATGCCATATTCTGTTGTTGTAAGGGCATTAGTATATAGTGGCATGAGAATGAACACTAAAAATTTTGATCCGAGATTTCCAAGTGCAAATAAAAATGTGTTCACGATTAATTTATAGTATCTATTATCTTTATGTACCACTATATAATTTCCTCCTGCCCGATAGTCTCTACTTGCACTATCTTAGAACTAATTGTCTTAATCCATCTATCTGCTTAATATAAGAATCCATTCCTTTATATATCTGCATTATCTCAACCTGACTCTCCTCTAGTTTCATAAATGCATCCAACAAATCATTCCTACTCTTCAAATGCTTACTGTCAATAACTGTATATTCTGGCATACCTATATCTCCAGCAATTCCCCTGGCTTTTACAGAGTAACCAAGCGCGATGCAAGGAACATGAGTACTGTATGCAGAGATAACAGAATGAGTGCGCCCGCCCACAAAATACTTACATTTTGATATGGCATATCGAATTTGAAGATACGACATCTTTTCCGAATCTAATACATGAATTCGATTTCCATATTTCATCATATACTTTGCAATAGATCTTCGATCATCCTGCTCTTTCCAGAAGACGTGTGGAATAAAACAAACTTCCATCCCCTGCAATAATATATAATCAATAAGCCTGTTCATGTTTTCTTTAAATAATTCATCTATATCTGTAAACGGACTAAAATTAACACCAACGACATCTTTATCAAAATATTCTGGCAGTGAACACTTTAAAGGCTTAAGAGAAAATGCTGGATCTGGATAGAGATAATTACTCAAACCTGCTTCTGCCATTGTCTTTGCTGAAATGGTTTCACGTGTGATTATCAAGTCATAATTTTTCAATCCATTAACAACTTCCTTTGTAAGGAACTTCTCTTCCATTGAAACACCAAAAAGAACTGTTTTGATTCCTTCCTTTTTTGCTTTCTTCACAATAAGGTTTGGTAACTCTGCTGTACCTTCATAGCAATAGATATCACCACCTGTAATAAAAATTACATCATCGGTTTTCGCATAGCTTACATAATAACTGCTCATTACTTGATTATAAAAAAAGGATATTCGCATTTTCTGTAACACACGGCTTACCAGTCTTGCAACTTCCACAACTTTACTCTGCTTTGTATACCGCAGTTCTCCTATTTTATTTAATTCAAGTCTTGAATCTTCTTCATAATCGTATGGGGATATATCAAATAAAATAAACTGGTTCTTTTTTAATTTCATAATATTAGCAATACCCCGTGCTATACCTTCACAACCACGATTTCCGCTTCCCAAATGGTATGGTAATAATATTCTCATCTCAAAAACATCCTTTTAATATAATCTTTGACTAAATTTTCACTTTCTTTAGTGGCACAAGTTTCAGAAAGTCATCTATTTTAGATTCATTAATCTCTATCTTGTGCCAGCCTTTGATTCTTTCTATAATTTCTTGGTCAAATTGAGAATAATCTATCTGTTCTAATTTTTGGCATACTTCTGAGCTAAACCTATACTTAATAATCCTGTGGCCTGCATATATAGCGTAAGGTGGAATCTCACAGCTCACTACAGAACCTGCGCCTATGACACAACCTTGATGCAAAATAGCTCCTCCAAGAATTGTCGCTCCTTGACCAATCCAGACATCATCTTCAACAATGATACTGGTCTTCCTTTCCCATTCATACCATCGTTCATGATACTCATATATCTGCCATCCCCATGATGAGAAAAAACGATAATTATGGGGATTAATAATAAACTGAACACCTGGGGCTATCGAACAAAAATTGCCAATCTTTATTGTACGCACTGGGTTAGTACCGAGATTTATATTCAATTTCCCATAAGTCTTCTTTCCAACCGATACCTGCTGTTCATCAAAAAGAGAATTCGCACTTGTGAAATTATGGGGATTATGTTTCTTCCATTTATATTTGAAAATAACTTCTCGTATCTTATTCTTTATTCCGAACACCACTGCTACCTCTTTTCATACACACTATCACCACATACATAAGGTAATGAATTTCTTCTAGTTCTGATTCTTAACTGCTCTTCTATTAGGCGAATTATTAACGCTATAATATGTGCAGTAATCAGACCTGCATACTCCAAACGCCCTACTGCGAAATTTCCCGTCACATAGAAACTCAAATAATACATAAAAATGAAGATTGTGCTGATATGCAATTTCGGTTTTTTCAACCACCTACACATAAAAAATGACCAAGTCCATGTAAAACCAATACAGCTAAATATACCAAAGTCTGTATATATATATCCTAAATATGTAATAAATACAGGGCCGATATCAGGGTATCCTATTTCTGACTGTATATGCTCCCAACTGTATGCAGTTCCAAAATAGTGGTTCATTAGTCTTCCGATGATTGTCTCCCCATATGCAAAATTTTCTAAAGAACCTGTAATTTTACTAAATTCAATCGGTCCATGTCCTAAATAAAACGAAATATTTCTAAGCAACAGATTCCCTCCACCAGTATCTGTTGCAACTCTTGACATTGTAACGGCAAAAAAGAAAGAAACAACAAGCGCACAGCATACAGAGCACAAAATAATAAGCTTTCTTTTTGATCCACCACTCATATATTTGAAGAATGCCAGTATCATAAGAAACGAACAAAACACAAAAATAAGCAGGCCTCCACGCGCAGCATTTGCAGAAGCATAAATATAATAAATTGCAAAAGTCATTACAAGTAAACCTACTGCTGTCTTCACACGATGCCTTTCCTTAAACATAAGCAAAGCCACAAAAATGCTCATGTACTTAAATTGTGTACAAAGTTTGTAACATAAATTTGCAATAAAATTATTTGTTATTACAAGTATAGATTCATTATCGCTGTTCCCATATAGCGAAGATCGTAACGCTCCCAAGTCTGATATTCCTAATATATTTCTAATATTATCAAATGCAAATATAATAAAAACAAACGCCAGCAAAATGTAAATATATGCATAAAAGCTCATATATTGCTTTGCACCCTTTCTCTTTCCCATACTCCCTAAAGAAGAACCATGGTCAAAAACTTCGAAGGGTTTAAATGCAATCAGATTACATACAATAATCAGAAAATATCCCCACCATGTTGTATCTGATAAATCGTACCATCTATTATGCAATGTACTAAATCCAACCAAATCAGCCTGGTACACTTTACAGAACACACAGAAGACCGCCGATAGTGCATATTCACACCATAGCGCACAGTATATTATATTTTTTTTCTTTATTATTGATCTAATTGTAATTGCGCATGTAATGGCTGTGTAACAAGTTAAAAAAAACAAACCCAAACTATCACCACCTTCCTGCATATTCCCTGCCTCTATTTCTTTTTTATGCGTTTTAAAAACTTATCATAGAGCTTATCTCCCAAAATTCTTCTACAAACTCGTTTTATAACAAAAATATAAAAAGTTCTATAATACGCAAAATATAATCCATACTTATTATATCTATCAGTAAAATCTTTCATCTTAGCGTTTCTATATGTAGGATGATTTAGTGCATCATTTTCTAATAACAAACACGCGTTTCTTTTTTTGTAATCAATAATTGACACTGTTTCCTTTATGAGCTGTTTCCCTATGTCTGAATTAGGAATAACACAGGAATATCCCGTTCCGTCCTCAGTGTAATCTCCAATTGTAAGATCTCCAACTCTCTTCCTATTGGCGTAACTACAAGAATAGCAGCTTTCCCTTAACGAAGAAAAACTAAGAAAAAGAGAATAATACGGATTGTCATACCCCTTAACAGAATAAACCTTGCCACTAGAATCTTCTATATCAAGAGTAAAGTCTAATCCGTGTCTGAACGAAAGCATTTTAATTGGTTTCTTAGTTAAGATTCGTAGCTGTTCTTCTAACATTTCAGCACTTGGAACTCCATGGCATACAAGGTCAATACAAATCAAATTATCATTATCCCCCACAATATTTTTTACGGCTGATACTTGACACGGACATCCTATAAACAACACTTTGTGTGTTTTTGCATCCTCTAGAATACTAACATATGTTTCTTTTTCAATTGTGCTGTGTACATATTTGCTTCCTTGCATAGAAGGTAATTCTCGCAATGAAGTAATCCTCGAATGCCTCACCATCTGCTTATCGACATCCCATACTGCTGCATATATAATATCCCCGTATGTAAGGATTTTTCTTGCCATTTCAAAGGCAATCCCGCCCGACGAAGATTTCTTTAACACATCTTTTTGTTTTGTTATACCTCTAAAGAAAACATCAGTCGCTTCATATGTTTTTGCGCTTTTAGCAGCACATACACTAAGACACTTGCCACAGTTGATACATAAGTCACCCGCTTTGTAAACAAGCTCTCCTCTTGCCCCTCTTAATGAGTATATAGCATCCCTTGGACATACAGCATAACAAGCTTCACATCCACAACACTTATAGCCTATAATATTAATATTACTTAAACTCATTTACAGCCTTCCTTATTGCCTCTAAATATCCGAGTCCTGAATCTAAATCAGGTTCAAGATAATTCCCTTCCCCCCACTCATTCCATGCTCTAATATAAACCAATTGCCTTTCCTCCGGCTTATCTTTAATGATATCAAGTGCCTTTGACATATATTCGCCAAAAAGCTCTGGCGTATCATTTATGTAAATCAATTCCTTCCCATTTGACCTCGGAGAATGATCAAATCGAGGAAATACCTCAGGGAATACACGAACATCCTTATCATATTCCCCAAACGCGCACTTGATTGCATCTTTATATTCATAAACATTCGGTAATCCCAGTTTCTTACGCATAATGAACTTTGCTTTAGCAGTCAGATCATTATACATTATTTTTCTATATTGTGAATCAATCATTGCATCATATGCCCCCTTATAGAGTCCATCTTTAGACATAAGTGCATCCACTCCGCCTTCTTTTAATTTTGTCACCTCTTCATTATGCGCAGAGTGCGCAATGAAAAAAAAATCCCCTATACCTTCTTTACGTGCTAAGTCCCGCCATATATCAAACATATATAATATTTCTGGTGACTTCATTGGCTGATCGACAGTAAACATAATTCTGTCATTCATTCGCATATATCTTTCATCACGAAATGCTGGAAGTAAAGCATAAAAATGAAGTATAGCATCCTCCTCTCCGGGATATGTCTGTTCAATAAGAAGTTTATCTCCCTCACCATTAGGATTCCACATCTTTTTTGACCATGAGCCATTAGCCCAATGCAGCATAAATGGGAATCTATATTTCTTATCTTCCAAAATAGTTTGAAATGGCTTTTCCAGAAGCTGTTTCCCATTACCAAACCAATAATGATAAAATGCAAATCCATCCAGTCCATATTGTCTAGCCATTTCAGCCTGTTGATAACGGGTTTCTGGTACTCGTAAATCGTAGAATCCTAAATCAGCCGGAACCCTAGGCTGCTTATGTCCTCTGAACAGCGGTTTTGCATTTGCCACATTTGTCCATTCCGTAAACCCCTTACCATACCATTCATCATTTTCTGGAATGGGATGAAATTGTGGTAAATATAATGCTATTACTTTTGCCATAGCTGTTTACTCCTTTAGTGAAACTCTCGTCATTAATTGATTATTTATAATTGTTATGACATTATACCTAATTAAGATTATCTAAACAAACCATCACGCAGTTTTATTGCCTCTGTTTTCCACTTGAATTTATGTGCCTGAATAAATCCCCTTTCTTTAATCGTATTAAGTTCTTCTTTTTTTAGTGAAAGAATATTTATGATTTTTTCCTTTAAATCTATGAGGTCGTCACTACGAAAATAAATTGCCGCATTACCTAATGCTTCTGGTAATGATGCGGCATTTGAAGAGATGACTGGTACTCCCATAGACATTGCCTCAATTGGCGGAACTCCAAATCCTTCATATACAGACGGAAAAACAAAGAAATCAGCATTTCTATACACATATGGTAACAAATCATCATCAATAAATCCCGTAAAATGAATCCGTTCAACTGTCTCTTTATTTAGATTATTCAACAAATCATCAATTGCCCATCCTTTTCTACCAGCCAAAACCAATTCAATATCTATTTCTTTATTCTGCAATAATTCATCATATGCTTTAATTAGTAATTTCAAATTTTTACGTGGCTCAAGTGTAGATAAGCATAGAATATATTTGGGGGGTAGTTTGTATTCATCCTTTGCTTTTTTTTCTCGACTTGTATCGTATAGAAACATATCAAAACCGTCTGATAAGCCATCATAAATCACCATAATTTCCTCTGGATTCTTTTTTAGGATAGTAACTATTCTTTTTTTAGAAAATTCCGATACCGTCACAACTTTCTTTTTTCCGAATGCGGCCTTACGATACATGATTTTAAAATATGCAATCATATATTTCTTATTTTTGCTAGGACTATCCCAACATCCAACATCATGTATAGCACTAATTGCATTTTTATTGAAAAAGAAAAATGGAGCTGGAAAAGCGGGAAAAAAGTAATAATCAGCCTTAATTTTTGCCAAAGCTGTAGGTAGAATTACCTGATTAAACATCAGTTTATTCTTTCCATATAAAACTATATTTTCTGCATTTTCGTTGTCTATAAATTCCCTCTGTACTTCATTCTTGAAAACAAGAATATATTTTATATCTTTTCTATTCTCTGCGACCAGAAGTTCTTTTGTAATACATAATGCAAATCGCTCTATTCCAGAAAAGTTATCGGCCAGAGAAGTTAAATCAATCAGTACTTGCATTTACTTTTCTTCCTTTCTAGGCCTTCCTTCTTGTATTTAATAGCCAATCCAAGAATCTTTCGATCGTCAATAAGATACCGTTTTACCATTCGTTTCGGATCTTGCGTTATCCTGAATAGCCATTCTAAGCCATTATCAGCCATCCATTTCGGCGCTCGTCTGACATTACCTGCCTCAAAATCAAGACTCGCTCCAAACCCAAAAGAAATTGGAACACCAAGTTCTTTGCTATAATAATACATGAATTTTTCCTGTTTCGGACACCCAAGACCAATTATTAAAATGTGAGGATTAGTATCCTTTATTAGCTGCTTAACCTTAGCTATTTCCTTTTCGTCTTTTTCAAATCCCAATGGCGGAGAATAAGTGCCAACTACTTTAAGTCCCTTAAAACGTTTAGAAAGATTCTTTGCAGCCTGTTCTGCAACACCTTCTGCCGCGCCAAGGAAGAACATCTTATATCCTTTTTCGGCCACCATCTTGCAAAGTAGCGGAAATAAATCTGATCCTGATATTTTCTGCTTAATTGGTGTTCCATACCACCTTGAGATCCAAATAAGAGGTTTTCCATCAGTTAAAATTAGAGAAGCATTGGCATAAACAGCTTGTAGTTCCTTATTTGTTTCCAATTGTACAATATGATCAACATTTGGAGTAACAACATAGGCATTTTTATTCTCTTTAATAAGGTTATCGACTACCTGCAAGGTCTCATCCATTGTTAGATTATCAATTTCTGTATTCATAAATTTGATTCTAGCCATTGCTTTCTCCTATCCTTAACATAATTAATCTAATTGATTTTATTTTTCTGCCTCTCCATTAGAATTTCCATCCACTAAGAATTTGCTTTAACTTTTCGTCTTAATAGGACATTACTATTATCAATCCGATGCAATCTCTAATGTATAGATAATAATTACCGTAAAGTATCTGGGCTTTTATGCCATTATAACAATACACTGCATTATTCACTATTCCCTAACATCTTATTTTTAAAGCTGTGCAATCACCAATAACCAAACATCTTCCCAATCCAGCAGGTAAAAACAGCGTCTCTCCTTTGCAAAACCGTACAGGCTTCCTATCTGCATCCATCGTCTCTATCTGTCCATATCCATCCAAGCACATCAGAACTTGAAACGATTCTTCCTTTACTGAAAAAGAAAAACCTTTTGTTACCTGTATCCGTTCCGTTTCAAAGTATTTACAACGGGATAGCAATTCCCGTGAACATCCTGGATAATGCTTTATCATTCGAGGCTTTTGCTTTGCCTCCGATGCAACCTTCATATCCATGACCTGAACAGCCTTGTCAAAATGTAATTCTCTCCTTTTTCCACTCTTATCTATCCGATTGTAATCATAAACACGATAAGTTACATTTGAGCTTTCCTGTATCTCTGCAATGAGAATTCCAGCTCCAATTCCATGAACTGTTCCTGCGGGAACATAGAACACATCTCCACGGTGTACCGGAACTTTTTGCAATTGCTTTTCCAATGTTCCCGTTTCTACAGCATTCCTTAAAATTTGCTCTGTCACTCTATGCCGAAACCCATATATCAAATTTGCTCCATCCTCTGCATCAATGACATACCACATCTCTGTTTTGCCATTCTGATGCTCATGCTCCCTTGCATACTCATCATCAGGATGTACTTGAACAGACAAGTCTCTCTTTGCATCGATGAACTTCACCAGAATAGGGAGTTCACCACCATTCACCTTTGTCCCCAAATATTCTGGATGCTGTTCCAAAACCTCCGCCAGCGTTTCTCCCCTAAAAGAACCATTTGCGATCATACTTGAACCATCTGGATGTACAGAGCATTCCCACGTCTCCGCCAGTGGAGTAATGTCAATTTTCTTCCCATACTCTTCTCTGAGACGTACACCGCCCCAGAGATAATCCTTACCAGCAGGCTGTAATCTAAAAATCTCCATGGCTTAACTCCTGCCCTCTCATTCCACTGCAAACTTTACCTTATCACTGGCACTAATTTCATCACCAATTTGAATCTCTACAATGTCTAAATCAGTTATTGCCTCAATCATATGCTTACAGCCAGCTGCAATCGTGATTACATCCCCAGTACGTAGCTGCTGCTCCATGCCATCCACTATTGCCTTACCTTTGCCAGAAACAACTGTCCAAACTTCCTCACGATAATTGTGCATATGGTAGCTCATATGCTCCCCAGCCTTCATAGACACTTTGACGGTCATCGAACCCGATTGCACATCAATAACCGTATAGGATCCCCATGACTTTTCGACATACATGGCTTCTGTCTCGATTTTTTCAACGTAAGGTTTCATATTACCGCTGCGCTCTTTGTCGGCTATCAATATACCGTCGCCGCTTGCCGCAACAATCATGTTCTTGCAACCCATGCAGAGAATCGGAATATTTAGCTCATTCACCACATTAGTATTATCACTGGATTCATCGAGAATTGCCTTTCCCTTAGTTTTATTGGCCATAACCTCTGCCATCATATTCCAGGTTCCAACATCTTTCCAATCACCGCTATAACGTAACACCTGAATACTAGATTCCTTTTCAACAACTGCATAATCGAAGCTGATTTTCGTCAGCATATCGTATTTATTGAACAAATCCCGGTAATCCTCAAAATCAATCATGCTGTGTGCTTTATCCAACAGATAACCAAGCTTAAATGCAAAAACGCCGGCATTCCAGAGCGCACTCTGCGCTAGATATTTCTTTGCCATCTCTGTATCCGGTTTCTCCTTAAACTCTTTGACTTTACTGACATAATTACTATTTTCCGGTATAATGTAGCCATATTTCTCACTGGGGTATGTAGGCTCAATGCCCATCAATGTCAAGCTTGCACCACCCGCATCAGTAATCTCCTGCAAAGCCATAGCAGCTTCGTAATAAGTATTATCTACATAAGGGTCAACTGGGCAAACCACAACTGTTTCCTCTGTGTCAACGCCCAACTCATCTTTGAGATATGTTACAGCCAATACAATCGCCGGAAATGTATCTCGGCGACAAGGCTCTACACAGATACCCACTTTCTCTCCCAGTTGATTTTTAATGGCACTCGCCTGTGACTTACTGGTTGCAATCGTTACCTTAGCGTCTTTATCCACCGTAGTGATTTGGCGATAGACACGCTGAACCATAGATTCATATTCTCCCTGTTCATCTTTTAACAGCTTAATAAACTGTTTGCTACGCACATCATTAGAAAGAGGCCACAGACGCTTGCCACTTCCGCCAGACAGCAAAATGATATTCATACGTCTTATCCTCCTATTTCAGACCCAATTTTATCTTAATCGTATTTTGGATTTCTTCCAGCCTTTTCTCAACTGCCTCTTTATCAGTACCCTTGACGCCGTAATAAATCTTAATTTTAGGCTCTGTTCCAGATGGCCGCACTGCAATCCAGGAGCCATCCTCCAGGATATATTTCAGAACATTAGACGTAGGCAAAGTGCCGAATCCTAACTCTGCCGCAACAGGAACGCTATAATCTATCACAGACTTCGTTCCCTCAAACGGAGATGCAGATGTACGCAATTCCGTCATCATAGATCCAATCCTCTCCTGCCCATCCTTGCCTTTTAAAGTGAAGCTGTTCAGAGCATCATGGTAATAGCCATATTCTGCATAGATTTCATTTATCTCATCCAAGAGCGTTCTACTGTTTGCCTTCGCTTCTGCAGCCATTTCGCAAATTAGAAGGCAAGATACAACAGCATCTTTATCACGAGCATGAGTTCCGGCAAGATAACCATAAGATTCCTCATAG
Organism: Blautia hominis; assembly: GCA_002270465.1. Lineage (GTDB taxonomy): Bacteria > Bacillota > Clostridia > Lachnospirales > Lachnospiraceae > Blautia > Blautia hominis. The sequence goes on along the minus strand of NQOF01000002.1, from coordinate 371,731 downwards.
CCAAACAAAAATTCGTAATCCTGTTCTCTATTGCCATTCAACTTAGCCTGTTCAAACTCAGTGATCTTCTCACCGATGTACTTAAATCCAGTTAATGTTGAGAACACTGTTATATCGTGCTTACGGGCAATATCCGCTCCCAGTTCGGAGGTAACAATTGTCTTGACCACGGCTGGGTGCCGATACTTACTCATATTTGTATGATTTAAAATAAAATTCATCAACAAAACACCAACCTGATTGCCAGTTATAAGTTGATAACCATCATTTGCCGTTCTCACTGCAATGCCCACTCGGTCGCTATCTGGATCAGTACCCAAAACAATATCGGCACCTGTATGCTTTGCCTGTGTAATTCCTAACTCCAAAGCATGACGATCTTCCGGGTTTGGCGATATCACTGTTGGGAAATTACCATCCGGGATAATCTGCTCCGCAACAAAATCAACATTTATAAAACCATCCAGACGTAGCGCTTTCTGAACCGGAACGTTTCCAGTACCGTGGAGCGGAGTATATATGACCTTCAAATTAGCTTTTGCTTCTCTGTTATCATATCTACTCTGCTCTATGACTGCCTCAACAAAATTCTCAGTCACATCAGCTATAATAATTAGTGAATCATCGCCAACAAAGTTGATTGTGCGGTAATCCGTTATAGCATTTACATAACTTATAACTTGTTTTGCCTGCCTGGGAACAATCTGACAACCAAACTCGTCATATACTTTGTATCCGTTGTACTCTTTCGAATTGTGACTAGCCGTTACAACCACACCAGCCAGAGCATTCCAGAACTTTATAGAAAAACTAAGCTGGGGCGTAGGACAAGCATGTGCGTTAAGATAAACACGGATTCCCATACCAGATAAAACATTAGCCGTAATTTTTGAAAAGTATTCACTGTTGTTGCGGGTATCATATGCGATAACGACACCTCGCACTTTACAAACCTGCGTTCCATATGTATCCAAGAGATATTTTCCCAGGCCAGCAGTTGCTTTTCCAATTGTATATTTGTTCATCCTATTCGTTCCAGCACCCATGACACCACGTAGGCCGCCAGTACCAAACTCAAGTTCACGGTAAAATCGATCTTCTATTTCTTTTTCATCAATAATTACCGCAAGTTCATTTCTCGTTGTTTCATCAAAGAAACTGTCAATTAACCACTGCTCGTATTTTTCCTTATAATTCATAACTTCGTTCTCCATATAAACCTTTCAGCATACTACTTCGCCACATCTAATTCTTTATTTATCAAAATAAATCACTTAACGCTTCACCTAATTTTCTTTTTTCCCATCACTACTTTAACCCCATTCATCTTAAAACTATCTATTTCTTTCACTAAATCCTCTTTGATATACTCATGTGCTTCTTGATGATTTATTCTCTACAACAAAGTATTTCAGATTATTCACTTTCTCAATCAGCCTCATCTTTTCTGTCACTTTAATTCAGTTCTCTAAACCACATATTTCCTTGATTTCACACAGTTTTAAAATATAAATGGCTTTATTCTTATCCAGACTTCTATCCCAATTGCGGAAATGGTAATTTTTTAAAATTCTGTTCCACTAGAATTACGCGTTCAAATGTTCATATTTATTATAATATTACTTATCTAAATATATTTACATTACATCGACCCCTCCCCTCTAAAAACAACCACAACAGTCCTCCACAACAATTTTAAATCCAACCCCAAACTCCATTCAGTTATATACTCCGTATCCAACTCCACAACCTTCTCAAAATCCGTAATCTCACTTCTCCCACTAACCTGCCACATCCCAGTGATCCCCGGCTTGATCGCCAGTCTCTTCCTATGATGCACCTCATACTTCTCCCACTCATCCACAGTCGGCGGCCTTGTCCCAACCAGGCTCATATCACCCTTCAGCACATTCCAGAACTGCGGAAACTCATCCAGAGACGTCTTCCGGATAAAATTCCCAATCCCTTTAATGATCCTGGGGTCATTATCCATCTTAAACATCAGTCCATCCTGAATCTTATTCTTCTCCATCAATTCCTTCTTCCGCGCCTCAGCATCCATATACATAGAGCGGAATTTATAAATTTTAAATTTCTTCCCGTTTTTCCCAACCCGAATCTGCGAAAAGAACACCGGTCCCGGAGATTTTATCTTAATAATTGGCGCAATAAATACAGTCAGCATCCCTGTCATCAGCACACCGACCAATCCCCCAACAATATCCATAGCTCTTTTCAAAAACATATCTCTCGGTGAAGCCATCTTAATACTGCTGGAAAGCACCGTATATCCGGCCATCTTCTCAACAATCTGGTTATTTCCCAGCACTTCCAGTTTAGCCAGCTTCATATGTATCGTCACGCCCATACTAGCGCAGCTCTTTATCATCTCATTTGGTATAACCGTCTCTTCAGAAGGATTAAAAAACACTTCATCCACCCAGTTCTTCTGGATATAAGAGACCATGCTGTCCTTATCCGCAACAACTGGAACGCCCAGGATCTTCTTGCCGGTCATCTGCACATCAATAATGGCGATCCCGTCCAAGTATAAACTTTCAAAGTTATTTCTCAGGATCGTTTTCACAACTTCAGAGGCCACATCTGCAGACGTCACCAGCAGCAGAGAACGCTTCCCTTCCTGCCTGTCGACTCTTCTCTTAATATTTTGTTTCCATGCCAGCCTTGTAACATAAGACAGCACAATATAAATGCCCCACATGCTGATAAAAATAACACGGGAATATGTAGAGGATTGTTTTACAAAAAACAGATACACCAGCATGGTAGCTATAATATAAGTCACATGTTTAAATACAGCCACAAACTCTTTAAAATAGCCTCTCCTCAAAATGCCACTGTAGCTTTCATTGAAAAATACAACAACGAAAAAGATAAACAGCAAGATGATCTCCACGTCACGATAATTGTCATCGGATAACCGAAACATCTTTCCGTTTCTAAAGACATAACTCAGCAGAAATGAAACTTCCATACAGATTAAATCTAAAATGATAAAATCCAAATGTTTTAACCAACTACTACCATTCTTCTGATACATAATGAACTCCCAAATCCCTCAATGATTTTGCCGCATTTTTGCAGCATTTGGCAGAATTATTTTACACGATTATCCGAAAACTTTGCACGTTCAATCCAGCCGTATAGGAAAAGCTGTACACTCCACCCTGTAATAAAATGAAAACGATCGCTTTCAACAAGGAGCGCCAGCCAATAATCTCTTATTTATTCCTTTGTTCCTGTACATTCTAACGTGTTTGACATATTATGTCAAGCAACGAACTGCATCTTTTTCTGTACATTTGCTTTCAGATTAACCAAAAATAATCTCAACAAGTTTCTTTTTTTCTTTATAATTCCAAAATATAACCATATAGCTTTAAGTTTTTCGGCTTTTTTTGCTATAGCCCATAAATATTCACTCCTTAATTGATAAAAAGAACACAACAAAATATTTCCTCTACATTTTATCAAAGTATTATTAAAGGATTATGAGGATTTCCTCCGCCATAATATGATTATATATCTTCCAGCATTTGACATCACACCTTAAAAATACATTTCTTTCGACGGACCATACGCATAAAAAACAGCACTTTCCGTATCCTACTATAATAACCCCAATAAAAAGTGCCTGTAAAAATATAACATTTAATTGTAACTTAGATTTTATCGTCTTACAGCGGTAATGAAAACGAACCTTGAGCACATATTTTATCTCCTTGCAGTTCATTTTTAACCATTTTATTTCTGGTATCGTAGTCAAAGGGATATTTTCCCATTAAAAAATATACGGAGGATGTAAAAATGAATGAACTAGATAAACTAAGTATAGGAAAAAGGATTTTGCAGCAACGGGAGCTGCTGGGATATACACGGGAAGAACTGGCGGAAAAGGCAGATATTACGCCCCGCTTCTGCTATGATCTGGAGCTGGGGCAAAAAGGAATGTCCGTGAACACTTTGTGTAAACTCAAATCTGCTTTACACATAAATATTGATTATTTGTTGTTTGGTGAACAAAAAAATCTAAATGATTTAGATTCTATTAAAACATTGATAGAAACCTGCCCTCCGGATAAACTCTCACATTTACTTGACATCATCACTTCTTACTTAAAGGCAGTGAACTAAGCGCCGCATTCTTTATGGACACAGACGAAACCATCTCCTTCTACCGGTTCCAAAAAATTTATTGTAAATATAAATCCGCCTGATTATCTGTCTATTATTCCTATTACTGAATAAACATCCCATATTTGCAATATAATATATATTAGAACGTTGTATTCACAAAAATCATGAAAAGAAGGGCTGGGTTTATCGTATGATCGTTTTTATCGCTGTATCGTTCCTGGTCGGCTCCATGTTCGGCATTCTGTTAATGTGTCTGGTTCAAATCAATCGGCTTAACCAAGACCCAGAACCCGGCAGCAGCCTTCCGGATGACTATTCCGATCCTAAACTGTAAAGCAAATGAAAATAGCAGACAAGTTCCATAAAAAAGCACTGGAGGCAAAGTACCAACACTATGCCTCCAGCGCTTTTATTTTCTTAAAAGCTTTCTATTTCCCGTCTCTCCATAAAGTTGGATTCCAGATATTTCTCAACATCCCCGCAGTCATAACTCCTGGCATCGGCGGGACAGACTTTTGCACATCTCATACAGTTGATGCACAGACTCTCATCCACCGCATAAGTCTCCTTATCAATGGCTGCTGCGGGACATTTCTGCACGCATGCCTGACACCCGTTGCATTTCTCAGCATCCCAGAATTTTGCCACAGGTTTCATCTGTTTTGGTTCCGGTTCAGCGGCCCCGGGAAGTTCTATCTGTTCATGAAAATCTTCTTCCAGACGTTTTTTCACTGTCACAGCAAATCTACGGAACTTTTGTATATCTGACTCATCCGGCCGCCCCTTCCCCAGCTTCCCGGAATATATATGCGGAATGACCGGCGCAATGGCTCCGATACAATGAAATCCTCTGTCCTCAAGTATTTTCCGCATCTGGGCAAGTGTATTGTCATAATGCCGGTTTCCGTATGCTGCCATAAGAATACACGGTGTATTCTCCCCATGCAGATTTGTAAACAGTGCTTCATTCAGCCTCGGCAATTGTCCGCCGTACACAGGCGCTGCCGCAAGCAGCAGATCCTTCTCTGAAAAATTGTGTTTCTGTTTTCTCAGTTTCCTCCTGGTCAGATCCAGATACTGCGGATTTTGTGACAGCATACCTGCCAGGATCTCCGCTGCTCCTTTTGTCCCTTCCGTGGGACTGAAATACGCCACAGTCAAAGTCTTGTTTTTTTCCATAAGATCCGGTCTCCTCTCTTTTGTACGCCTCAGAGACTGTTCCCATCTCCAGGCTTCAATTTTATTATGATCACCGGTCAGCAGAACCTTTGGCACTTTCTTGTCATGCCAGGTCTCAGGCCGTGTAAAATGAGGATATTCCAGCAGGTTATCCTGCATGGATTCAAACTGGGCGGATTCCTCATTGCTCAAAACACCTGGCACAAACCGCGAGATAGCGTCTATCATGACCATAGAAGCCAGTTCCCCGCCGGTAAGCACATAATCTCCAATGGAGACATAATCCGTCACGATCTCCTCTAAAACCCGCTCATCTATCCCTTCATAATGACCGCAGAGGAAGATAAGCTCCTCCTCCTGGGCAAAATCCTCCACCATAGTCTGGTTAAAGACCTTCCCCTGAGGCGTCAGATAAATACAGCGTGGCTTCCTGCCCTTTCCCGCTGCCAGGGATTTTTCGGCAACAGAACCATAGGCCCTGTAGACAGGCTCTGCCTGCATGACCATGCCGGCTCCCCCGCCATATGGATAATCATCAACTCTGTTATGTTTATTATCGGAAAAGTCCCGGATATTGACAGTTTCCAGCGAAATATGTTTTTCTTTCATGGCACGGCCGATTATGCTGGTATCCAGCCCCTGCCGCACCATATCCGGAAATAAGGTCAACACATGAAAATTCATAGCATTCTCCATTCCGCTGCCTGTTGGCAGCACAAATAGTAACATCTCCACCCAAATCGGCTGTCTAATCCAGAAGCCCGTCCATCAGATGTATTTCCATCCGGTTCTCCTCAACATCAATATCCAATACACATTCATGGATCGCAGGGATCAGCACCTCTTTCCCTTCCTCCGTCTCCACAATGTAAACATCATTGGCTCCGGTCTCCATCACATCTTTCAGTACGCCAAACTTTTCCCCGTTTTCCAGGTATATATCAAGTCCGATGAGGTCCGCAATATAATACTCATCCTCCTCCAAAGGAATGGCCTGGTCTCTGGTCACATAGAGACTTCTGCCTTTGTATTTCTCTATATCATTGATATTGTCAATCCCTTTGAATTTCAGGATCGCATACTGTTTAAAATACTTGACATTCTCAATTTCCAGCTCCATATATTCCCTGCCTGTATCCAGTAATACACTGTCCAGGTCCTCAAATCTATGCACATCATCAGTGGTGGGAAACACCTTGACCTCCCCGCGGATCCCGTGGGTTGTGGTGATCACACCTGCCTGTAATAAGTCTTCCATCATCGAATTCCTTCCTATTATAAAGATATCACGTTATCAGGATAAAGAGTCCATACAGCCGGACTCTCACGCCGGACACGGCCAGCCGCGGCCATTTTCCTTTTTAATGAAAAAAAGGGGGCTGGTGCAGTAAAATTTACCGCGACAGCTCCCGCTTACACAGAACGGATAAAATCCGTCGTATTCCTCACCTGCGCCGGAATTCCGCCTTTCGGCGGCCGGTTCAGTTATTGTAAAATATCTACGACTACTTTCTTGTCGCTTTTGGAAGATGCAGCTTTCACTACGGTACGGATTGCCTTGGCAATTCTACCCTGACGGCCGATGACTTTGCCCATGTCTGCCGGAGCCACTTTCAGCTCTACCAGTACGGCATTGTCCTCTTCTGTTTCCGTTACCGCAACTTCATCCGGATAATCTACAAGAGACTTTGCAATTACTTCTACTAATTCTTTCATCACAAGCTACCTCCCGGAATCCTATTTTTCGATACCAGCTGCTTTGAAGATTTTAGCAACAACTTCTGTAGGCTGTGCACCGTTAGCCAGCCATTTTTTTGCTGCCTCCTCGTCTACTTTGTAAACGCTGGGATCCTGGTTCGGATCGTATGTTCCAATCTCCTCGATGAATTTACCATCTCTCGGGGATCTGGAATCTGCAACGATGATTCTATAGAAAGGAGCTTTTTTCTGTCCCATTCTTCTTAATCTGATTTTTACTGCCATCTCTTTCACCTCCTGGCTTATTTTTTCTTCTATATGTTAAAAGGGAAGTTTGAATTTTCCTCTTTTACCACCTTTACCGCCCATGAGTCCGGGCATCTGTTTCATCATTTTCTTGGCCTGTTCAAACTGTTTGACCAGACGGTTGACTTCCGCCATATCCACACCTGCCCCTTTGGCGATCCTCGCCTTTCTGGATGGGTTCAGGATTTCCGGATGGGAGCGCTCTCTCGGTGTCATGGATAAGATCATGGCCTCTTTTCTTGCCATATCTTTCTCGTCCACCATGCTGTCAATATCTTTTATCTGACTGCCCATACCCGGTATCATATTCAATACGCTGGATAAGCCGCCCATGTTCTTCATCTGGTTCATACTTTCCAGATAGTCGTCAAAACCAAAGGAATTCTTGCGGAATTTCTGCTCCATCTCCTTGGCTTTTTCTTCGTCCAGATTCGCCTGGGCCTTCTCGATCAGGCTCATTACATCGCCCATTCCCAGAATACGGGATGCCATACGGTCCGGATAGAACTGCTCCAGATCCGATAGTTTTTCTCCCATACCCACGAATAAAATGGGTTTGCCTGTGATCGCCTTGATGGATAATGCTGCACCGCCTCTGGCATCGCCGTCTAATTTGGTGAGGATCACCCCATCAATGCCGACTTTCTCTCCAAAGGTTTCTGCCACATTTACCGCGTCCTGACCGGTCATGGCATCTACTACCAACACGGTCTGATCCACTTCAATGGCTTCCTTGATGTTTGCAAGCTCTTTCATCATGTCTTCATCTATATGAAGACGGCCTGCAGTATCCAAAATCAAAACATTGAATTTTTCTTTTTTTGCATGTTCGTAAGCTGCTTTGGCAATATCCACAGGGTTCTGTTTATCTCCCATGGAGAAAACTTCCACGCCCTGTTTTTCCCCGTTCACCTGTAACTGGGTGATGGCTGCCGGACGGTACACGTCACATGCTGCGAGGAGAGGTTTGCGTCCTTTTGACTTCAGCTTTCCGGCCAGCTTCGCTGTTGTGGTGGTTTTACCTGCACCCTGGAGACCTGCCATCATTATGACGGTTATCTCTCCGCCCGGCTTTAACATAAGCTCTGCAGTCTCGCTGCCCATCAGATTGACCAGCTCTTCATTTACAATCTTGATCACCATCTGGCCCGGATTCAATCCTGACATGACATCAGCACCTACCGCCCGCTCCTGAACGGATTTCATAAATTGCTTTACCACCTTGAAACTTACGTCAGCTTCCAGAAGTGCCATTTTTACTTCCTTCAGCGCTGCTTTTACATCAGCTTCGGTCAGACGGCCTTTTTTTCTCAAGTTTTTAAATACATTCTGAAGTTTATCGGTTAAGCTCTCAAATGCCATCTGCTATAACTCCTCTAATATTTCCTGGGAAATGTGTTCCACTTCTGTGACCAGTTCCTGTTTGCTCATGGCCTCACAGTGTCCGGTCAATTCCCGGATGCGGTGGATCTTTTCCTTGATACTCACAAACTTCTCCACCAGATGCAGTTTGTCCTCGTAATCCTGCAGGATCTTACCGCAGCGCTTCACATTGTCGTGAACACCCTGCCGGCTGATTCCCAAATCCTCGGCTACCTCGCTCAAAGAATAGTCATTCAGCACTACATCCTCGTATATTCTGCGCTGGTGCTCGGTTAGGAGCTCACCATAGAAATCGTATAGTAAAGTCTGTTCAACAATTTTTTCCACTCGTCATCACCTTGTGTATCATACAACATCTTTTTCACGGTGTCAAGTATTTTTTCTTGACATCTTTCTGAAAAACAGGATTGTTATGACCGTTCACAGGCATCCTCATAGCAATAAACTGTTATCCGCCTGTTTTTTTGCATCTCAACATTTATTTTCCACTTTTCCTTTCTTCCAGTTCCTCCCGTATCCTATCCATCTTCTTCTGACTCAGGTCATAGAACAAAAGCAGTACTGCCCCCAGGATCAAAAGTCCCGCCGGAAGTCCCATGGAAATGACACGAATGCCGTGTATAACCTGCTGTGTCGGCTCCGTGTTCGCCACATATCCCACAATGGACAGACCAAAACCGGCAATGGCTGTGCTGAAAACCGCAGCTATCTTAATGGAAAGCTGGAACATGGAAAAGTACAGCCCCCTGGCATTCTTCCCGGTCTTCCACTCGCCATAATCCACCGTATCAGCATACATGGATGTATTCACCACATTACCCCAGGAGTATCCAATGTATCCTACAGAAATAAGTGCGATAATGGCTGTGACACTGCTGCTGAACAGTATAGCCAGGATCATTCCTGCTGCCAGTATGAGATTTCCTGTGATATATGCGTTTCTCTTGGATAAAAACTTTGTGACAAAGGGCACACTGCTGGCTCCCACAAAGGCCAGGATATTGACTATCCCGAAAAACGGTGCCGCGCCATTGATATCGTGCACCACGTATTTAAAGAAATAAGGAAACATGGCGTACATAACCAGCATACTTAAAATACGGGCCACATCTGTCAAAAACAGCAGCATCAGGTTTTTGTTCTTGAAAACCAGCCCCAGCATCTCTCCTGTCTTTAAACTGTCTTTTTCGCCTGATTCCCCGGGAATGCTCCGGATGTCTTTTCCCTTTGAAGCATATACCAGATTTCCGTACAGTAGTACACATACTATGCCTGCTGCTATGGCTGACATAAAAAATCCCCTGGCATTCATCTCCTTGCTCCCGCCCAGCATGGTTATCATAGGGATCAGAAGAAATCCTGCCAGACATTTCCCCAGTGCGTTGCCCTGTCCCCGGAAAGTGGAAAGCTGCACACGCTCTTTCTGGTCATTGGTAAGGGACGAATTCATGGACGTATATCCCGTGTATGCAATATTCGTGGAAATGCAGAACACAGCATAGACAATGCAGGCCAGAACCGCCTTTGCCGGCATGGGAATACTGTTGTTCAGAAACATGAGCGCATTCGTGATAAAAATAAGCGGCGCCCCGATGATCAGCCAGGACCTGTATTTCCCCCACTTCATATGGCTCTTTTCGATCACAGCCCCGATGACCGGCGGGCTGCAGCTGTCAATGATCCTTCCAACCATCATCAGCGTCCCGGCTGCTGCCGCCGTGATCCCGGCCACGTCCGTATAAAACATGAGCAGATACGTGTTCGACATGGTAACCATAAAGATAAATCCCAAATCTGCAAGGCCATATGAAACCTTCAAATACCCTCCGAGTCTCTCTTTTCTTTCTCCCATCTTATCCTCCTTTTCCGCACAGTCGCCTGTTCTTCTTTCTCCGGTTAATTTTGAACAAATTCCAATTTATATAATATTCATTGTAACAGTTTTTCGTTGTAATGTCTACGCAATCTGTGATATTATGTAAAAAAAGATGTAAAAAGGTTACTGTTCACAGGCCACTGTACCAGGAGGCGTTTTCATGCCGGATGCATGAAAATCCCGAGACAGCCAGCGCGATATGGGACAGAATGCTCCATATCTGTGCATCACGAAGTGTGTTACTGGACACGGAGTAAACAGTAACGTAAAAAATTTCTGGTCACGGAATGAAACGTAACGCAGAAAAATAAGGGGGGATTTCATGCAGTATGCCAATGGGATTTTGACAAAGGAAATGATCTATCAGACTGCACGGGAGCTGATGTACGAAAACGGATACAAAAAGACCACTTATCAGATGATAGCCCAAAAAGCCGCTGTACCGGTAGGGCTGGTCAATTATCATTTTAAAAAACAGGAGTTGCTGAACCGAATATATATGGATTATCTCCATCAAATAAAGGATTTCATTGCCAGTCAGGTTGAAGGGCTTCTGGACAATGAGCTGCAGGTGCACATGGTGCAGTCTAATATTATGATGATGCAGATTTTCAGTGATCCGCACATTCTTTCTTTCCATCTGGAAGTCAATGAGAGTGACTTGGTTCCCGGCGAATTCCATCAGGCAGTCAGAAAAAAACAGGTGGAGATCCTGAAATATTTCCATGTGGATATTACACCGGAATCTTATTATTGGTGTGCCACCGCAGAGTACGGTGCAAGACGTGAATTGATCTTACAAAATAAAGATGTAGATATCAGAAGCAGCGACTTCCAACGGCTTTTAGACTTGCTTCCCACCATAGCGGTCCGTATTGCAGGATTAAGCCCGGTGATCATTCAGCAGAATCAGAAAAAAGCCAATGAAATATCTGCCGGACTGGATTATTCCCATATTCATATGCTGCCCTGATACATAACTGCAGGATGCAGGACAGACGCACAACGAGGGTGCTGCGAAACTTTCCGGTTTCACAACGCCCTCGTTTTAGAGATATTTTATATTTTCTTTTCCATAGAATATATCATATACCATTTTTTCCCTGTCTGCAAGCAGAACCGTATTTTATTTTTCGACTTTCCTTTCCTGCAGTGTCTCATCCATGCTGCCGCTGCGGAATCCTTCCATATCCAGGGTGATATAAGAAAAGCCCATCGCTTTTAGTTTCTCTGTAATTTCCTCCCGTTTTTCAAAAAAGGCAGCAAAATCTGATACGGGAATCTCAATTCTGGCGATATTTCCATGCAGGCGAAGCCTCACCACGGAAAACCCTGCCTCTTTCAGATAAGTTTCCCCACGCTCAAGCATTCTTAAAAGTTCCGGCTGTAAATCCGCCCCATAAGGAAGCCTGGTGGCCAGACAGGGGGCAGCCGGACGGTTTGCCACGGATATTCCCAGTTTATGGGCAAGGCTTCTCACCTCCTGTTTTGTCAGGCCCGCCTCGGCAAGGGGACTTTTTACTCCCAGCTCCCTCACGGCCTTCAGCCCTGGGCGGTATACATGCAGGTCATCTTCATTGGTTCCCTCCAGGACCGTCGCTGCGTGGACCTTTTCAGCAAATGCCATCAGATCTTCAAACAGCATTTTCTTACACTGATAGCATCTGTCCACCGGATTGTGCCTGATATCCGAATTCTCCAGCTCATTGATAAATATCACCTGGTGGATAGCCCCCATCTCTTTCGCCACTTCTTTTGCGATCTCCAGGTCACAGGAAGGATGCAGGACTGTGTCAAAAGTCACTGCATATATTTTTGTGTCCTTTTTGGCACAGTCCACAGCCACCTTGAGCAGAAGACTGCTGTCCGTGCCGCCGGAAAAGGCGATACATACGTCCTCGCCGGTATATTTCTTCATAATAGAAAATAAGGTTTCTTCTTTCTCTGTAAATTTCTGCTCCATTCTCACTCTCCGTCTTTATTCCTGCCTGCCGCTTCTGCGGCTTCCCTGCACATCTCCGGGAAACTGCGGTTTGCCGCCCTGCTGACTGCCCTGATATCCTCGTACTCCGGATAGTAGAATTCCTGCCCGTGATGGCTGCATTTCTTGACCCTGACCTGCTGCCCGTCCAAAAGTGTAACGGTTATGATCTCCCTTGGAAGTATACTCCGCTCTTCCCTGTATTTTCTCAGGCCGATACTTGTGGTCTCCCGGAATAGAACTGTTTCCATTTTCTCCTCATCTTCCGGTCTGCATATAACCTGAAGCATGTAGGCCGGGCGGTTTTTTTTCATATATACCGGCATACAGCAGGTATCCAACGCACCGGCGTCCAACAGACATTCCATTGCATACCCCAGTTGTTCGCCGGAACAGTCATCCACATTTGTCTCTAACACGGATACCACGTTCTGTGTGATCCCGGTATTTTCTTTATCAGCCTCCTTAGCCTGCCCCGAAAAACAGCCGGCAGCCTCTGCGTCCGTCCGGTCCATCCTGCACTCTATGAACCCGGCCCTTGTCTCTGTATTCAATATCATAGCGCGCAGAATATTGGCATGGGGAAAATCTTTCTTACCCGCGCCGGTTCCCGTCTTTTCCACCACAAAGCTGTCAGGCAGTTTTCTTCTCCCAGACAGTGCCGCCACAATTCCGGCCCCGGTAGGCGTGATCATCTCTCCCTCCACAGGTGTGAATTTAACAGGGACCCTGTGTTCTGCCAGCATCTCCAGCACAGCGGGCGCCGGTACCGGGATCCTACCGTGCTGACACCAGGTGGTACCTTTCCCCTCCCAAAGCTCAGATGCCGTTATGCTGTCAAATCCCAGCCTGTAAAGGCATATGGCTGCTGCTGTAATATCCACAATGGAATCCACTGCTCCAACCTCATGAAAATGTACCTCCTCCACCGGCGTACCGTGGACTTTTGCTTCCGCCTCTGCAATGACGCGGAAAATCTTTAAGGTCATTTCCTTTATATGGGCATTTAAGTCCGACCGGCTGACCAGCTCACAGATCTCCTTAAAACTGTTGTGGGAATGGCTGTGGACATGCTCTCCGTGATGGTGATGCCCTTCCCCCTCTTCTGTCAGGATCACGTCAAAATCCATTGCAGTGATCTGATTTTTCTTTGTCCGTGATATTTTTATTTCATAGCCGTCCAGATGCAGCTTCTCCAGTTCCTGCCTTAAATAGGATTCTTCCACACCCAGATCAAGAAGTGCGGCAACTGTCATATCACCGCTGATCCCCGAGTAACATTCCAGATATAATTCTCTGCTCATTTTTCTGCTCCTGTCTATGTATATTTTTATCAATCGGATGTTTGCCGGAGCACCATCCGGTCCCATGAGTCCCTTCGCATACGCTATTTATTTGTAACGATTCAGTAGGTCTGCGCATTCACTGCGCTGACCGTAAGAAAGTGTACCACGGCCAAGCAAAAATCCCATCGCCAAAGGCGATTCTGCATAGATTTTTGCCTGTAACTGTTCAGTACCCTCACAGTTACATTTATTTTATCACACTTTTGCAGAACTGAAAATGTCAGAAATTGACATATATGCATATAACTGTTCAAATATTGCTATTTTTAAGTTTTTCTATTGTATCTCTTATCGTAAAATGCTAAAATTATCTCCAGAATACATAGATTGGAGGATGAAACAAATGACAGCATCTAAAGTATATTACTCAGACCTTCGTGTAAAAAATGGAGACAACCTGCTGACAAAGCTTCAGCGTTTGATTAAATCAGCCGGTATTGGTGAAATTGATTTTGAGGACAAGTACGTTGCCATCAAAATGCATTTCGGAGAGCCCGGAAATCTGGCTTTTCTTCGCCCAAACTACGCAAAGGCCGTTGCTGACGTGGTAAAAGAATTGGGAGGAAAACCGTTTCTTACGGACTGTAACACCCTGTATGTAGGCGGCAGGAAGAATGCCCTGGACCATCTGGACAGCGCAAATCTAAACGGCTTTAATCCTCTCACCACCGGCTGCCAGGTATTGATCGCCGACGGCCTGAAAGGAACCGATGAATCTTTGGTGCCTGTGGAGGGCGGCCAGTATGTGAAAGAGGCCAAAATCGGCCGCGCAGTTATGGATGCGGACGTTTTCATTTCCCTCACCCATTTTAAAGGCCATGAAGCCACCGGATTTGGCGGTACACTGAAAAACATCGGTATGGGATGCGGTTCCCGTGCAGGCAAAATGGAAATGCACAGTGCCGGAAAACCTCACGTAGATCAGGATTTGTGTATTGGCTGTAAGCAGTGTGCTAAGGTCTGCGCCCATAATGCACCGCAGTTTGAGAACAAAAAAGCCTTTATTGACCATGACAAATGTGTAGGCTGCGGCAGATGTATCGGTGTCTGTCCCAAGGATGCCGTACAGCCGGCTTCGGATGAATCCAATGACATCTTAAACTGCAAGATTGCAGAATATACAAAAGCGGTTGTGGATGGTCGTCCCTGCCTCCACATCAGTCTTGTGATCGATGTATCTCCCTACTGTGACTGCCATGCGGAAAACGACGCAGCGATCGTTCCCAATGTGGGGATGTTTGCCTCCTTTGACCCCATTGCTCTGGACCTGGCTTGTGCGGATGCAGTAAACGCCCAGCCTGAGATTGCCAACAGCCGCCTGGGAGAACTGAAAAAAGAAGAGGCCCATCACGACCACTTCCACACCATCTTCCCTGAGACTAACTGGGAATCATCCATTGAGCATGGTGTAAAAATCGGTCTCGGTCAGAAAGAGTACGAACTTGTAGAAGTGAAATAAAAAATGAGCCTGGCGGGCCAAGACATCTCCGCTTTGGCGGTCAGATGTTTTGACTCCGCCGGCTCACGGCCCTGCCTGATTGGCAGGGCTTTTTTAGACTTACCGGTCAATCCGCACCCTTATTCCTCTGTTTCTATCTGTTTCTATCTGTTTCTATCTGTTTTTTACCTGTTTATTCCCTATTCTTTCTCTGCTCAATTTCAGCCGAGTATCCCTCCACTGCTTTTCCGGTCAGCCGGTATCCAAATACCATAACAGCTGCACCGATCACCATTGCTACTGCCGGGATCAATGTAAATCCCATGCTGATCCCTCTTGCCAGCTTGGCAGTCGTCTCCCCTGACTGTACGATCGCTGATGAAAATCCGGCCATTGCAAGACATGCATTGATCAATATCCCGCGGCTCACCACGCCTATTTTCAGCGGGATATTGCTCAGGCCCATGATCAGCCCGGTTGCATTGACACCTGTCTTATACTCACTATAGATAGCACAGTCAGCGTAGAGTGCAGGCGCACAGGCGTTTGTCATGGTACAGAAAAACTGGGCGATACTGACGAATATGAGCACTGCCCATGTACTGCTGTAGAAAACAAAACCTAATACCAATACCACTACCATGGCAATATAAGAATATATTACGGTATTTCTGGCTGATACCTTTCCCGCTACACTCTTTGAAAGGTACGATGCCGCAACGCCCAGAAGATTGGAGACCAGGATAAATGTGGCTGTCAGTCCCGGCTGCTTTGCGACATAGGTAAAATAGTAAACTGCAATCCCGCTTGATACAAATAAATAGACATACTTCGTCAGATCCGCTACGATCAAACCCAGCAGATACGGGTTGGATGTGAGCGATTTGATCATACCATGTTCTTTCTTGCCGTGTGCTTCTTTGCGGGCTGCCTTCTCTTTCTGCAGACGTGCGATCTCCTCCGCACCGGTCTCCTCATATCCTTCAAACATCTTAAAGTGTGCAAAATAACCTGCTGCCATCAGCACGCCAAACACAAACGCTGCTGCACCGTAGGAATTTTTTGCACCCACTACAGATGCCAGGATCGCCACGGTTCCGGGACCTACATAGGAGTACAGTACCATTCCCAGGGTT
Source organism: Blautia hominis (assembly GCA_002270465.1). GTDB lineage: Bacteria > Bacillota > Clostridia > Lachnospirales > Lachnospiraceae > Blautia > Blautia hominis. The sequence goes on along the minus strand of NQOF01000002.1, from coordinate 355,230 downwards.
GCCCAGACAGCTCTTGTGGAGGAAAGTGCCATCCTGTCTTCCGGCGTCTTTGCCGCAATATTGATCATGGAGATATTTGCCACAAAAGGTATGTTCCATGCAATATGGCTGGTGATCGTGGCAATGATGATAATGACAACCGCCGCCACTCCGTCATTCAGCTTTATAAACTGAAAGGCATAGAGAAACGGAACAAGCCATGGGATCACCGCAAGCCATGACCTGTATCTGCCCCATTTCATGGGCTTCATGGTGTTTAAAAACGCGCCGTACGCCCAGGACAGCGCTGCATCCACAAGACTGGACACTGTGGAGATCAAAGTTACGATTGGAAGTGCAAACTTGGCAACATCCGTCAGGAAAAACTGGAAATAATAGGTTTCAATATTGGTCATCAAATTAAAACCCATATCTCCTACACCAAAAAACCGTCTCAATGACTTACTGATTCCGGAACTCCTCTTACTGTTTCCCTCTTTTTCCTTCATACATATCACACTCTCTTTGACAGCGGCCTTGTTTCCAAGGTATTTTCAGTGACATGAAACCGGTCAGTCTTTTAAATATACAATAGCATTTCGTCATTGTTTTTACAATGTTTTACGCCTAATTTTTGAATATTTATCTAATTATACCAATTTTACAGTCTTGTTTTTAGTCCATTTTACAACTGTGATATATTAAATGGTTAAATGTAACTGTTCAGTACCCTCACAGTTACAGGCAAAAATCCATGCAGAATCGCCTTTGGCGATGGGATTTTTGCTTGGCCGTGGTACACTTTCTTACGGTCAGCGCAGTGAATGCGCAGACCTACTGAATAGTTACGGTTAAATCATATTCTATCTGAAGATTGTTTTGCCATGCAAAAAGGTCCAAAGGGCAATCTGAAAGTCAATGGACATCTTTATAACACAAAAATACCGGCATTTTGGTAACTTTCGTACCAAAATGCCGGCATCCCGCCTATCATATCATTCCGTTGTTTACAGATTGGCGGTTATCTGTTTCGGACGGTATCCCTCATCCTCCAGCGCTTTTATGATCTGGTTCTTGTGGTCTGTGCCAAATGCCTCGATGGTGATCTTAAGCTCCACGGCAGCGGAACGGTTGGCGCTGATAAACTGGTTGTGGTCCAGTTTCACCACATTGCCCTGCTGCTGGGCAATGACAGATGCCACACGGACCAGTTCACCCGGCTTATCCGGCAGAAGGACCGATACGGTAAAGATCCTGTCCCGCGCGATCAGTCCCAGCTGTACCACAGAGGCCATGGTGATCACATCCATATTGCCGCCGCTTAAAATGGATACCACTTTCTTGCCGGTAAACTTCAGATGTTTTAAGGCCGCCACAGTCAGGAGGCCTGAATTCTCCACGATCATCTTGTGATTTTCCACCATATCCAAAAATGCCACGATCAGTTCAGAGTCCTCAACGGTTATGATCTCATCCACATTTTTCTGGATGTAAGGGAAAATGTGATCTCCGGGGCGTTTTACTGCAGTACCGTCCGCAATGGTGTTTACGCCGTCCAGGGTCACAACTTCCCCTTCCTTTAAGGATGCCTGCATGCAGTTGGCGCCCGCCGGCTCCACGCCGATCACCTTGATATTGGGATTCAGAAGCTTTACCAGAGTGGATACCCCTGTGATCAGGCCGCCTCCCCCGATGGGTGCCAGAATGTAATCCACCAACGGCAGCTCCTTGATGATCTCCATGGCAATGGTCCCCTGTCCCGTGGCCACAGCCGGGTCATCGAAGGGGTGAATAAAGGTGTATCCGTGCTCCTCCGCCAGCTTATAGGCATAGTCACAGGCTTCATCATAGACATTTCCATAGAGCACCACCTCTGCCCCGTAGCTCTTGGTACGTTCCACTTTGATCAGCGGTGTGGTGGTAGGCATGACGATGACGGCTTTTGCACCAAATGCTTTTGCCGCGTAAGCAACGCCCTGGGCGTGGTTGCCCGCTGAGGCTGTTATCAGGCCCTTCCCGCGCTCCTCCTCAGACAGCGTGCTGATCTTATAGTAGGCGCCGCGGAGCTTATAAGCTCCTGTCACCTGCATATTTTCCGGTTTTAAGTAAACTTTGTTGCCGGTCTGGGCACTGAAATAGTCGCTGTAGACCAGCTTGGTGTCCTGCGTCACTTTTTTTACGATTTCCGACGCTTCTTCAAATTTCTCCAGGGTCAGCATAATTTTTCTCCTTTACTCCTTGATGTCGAAAAGCGCGTTTACGAATTCATCGGAATTAAATTTCTGCAAATCGTCAATGCTCTCTCCTACCCCTATATATTTCACCGGAATGTCTAGCTCAGATTCGATTGCCACTGCAATTCCGCCTTTTGCCGTTCCGTCCAGTTTCGTTAATATGATGCCTGTCACGTTGGCAACTTCATTGAACTGTCTGGCCTGCAGAAGGGCATTCTGCCCTGTGGTGCCGTCTAGGACAACCAGTGTCTCCAGATAGGCCTCCGGATATTCCCGCTCAATGATGCGGTAAATCTTTCTCAGCTCCTCCATCAGGTTTTTCTTATTGTGAAGACGCCCTGCTGTGTCACACAGAAGCACATCCGCATCTCTGGCTTTTGCCGCCGCAATGGCGTCATAGACCACACTTGCAGGGTCTGCGCCTGACTGACCGCCGATCAGCTCCACGCCGGCCCGGTTCGCCCACTGGGTAAGCTGTTCCCCTGCCGCTGCCCGGAAGGTGTCTGCTGCTGCCAAGATCACTTTTTTCCCTTGGTCTTTCAGCTTGCCTGCCAGCTTGCCCACTGATGTGGTCTTACCCACACCGTTTACCCCAATGACCAGTATCACGGACTTGCGGTGCTCAAACTCATACGCAGTCTCCCCCACAGCCATCTGGGATTTGATGCTTTCCATTAGGAGCTGTTTGCACTCCTGGGGGTCTTTGATCTTCTTCTCCGCCACCTGGGCCTTTAGCTCCTCCACAATATGGGTGGTTGCATTGATCCCCAGATCACCCATAACAAGGATTTCTTCTATCTCTTCATAAAAATCGTCATCAATACTGGAATATCCGCTGAAAATGGAATCTATGCCGGATACAATATTTGCCCTGGTTTTGGAAAGTCCCGCCACCAGGCGCTGAAAAAAGCCTTTTTTTTCTTTTTCCTCTGCCATATGCCCTCCTATTTGTCCAAATCATTTTCTATAAGATCAACGGAAACAAGTGTGGACACACCTTTTTCCTGCATAGTGATACCATACAGACGGTCCGCAGCCGTCATGGTACCTCTTCTATGTGTTATAATAATAAATTGTGTATTTTTTGTCAACTTGTGCAGATATTTTGCGTAGCGGGTAACATTGGAATCATCCAGGGCCGCCTCAATCTCATCCAGCAGACAGAAGGGGGACGGCTTCAGGTTCTGGATAGCAAACAGCAGTGCTATGGCGGTCAGGGCTTTCTCACCACCGGAGAGCTGCATCATATTCTGCAGTTTTTTGCCCGGGGGCTGGGATATGATACGGATGCCTGCCTCCAGGATATCCGCATCCTCATCCAGTTCAAGTGTACCTTTTCCGCCGCCGAACAGCTCTTTGAACGCTTTGTCAAATTCGATGCGTATCTGTGAAAATTTCTCTTCAAACTGATTGCGCATTCCTGTGTCCAGTTCATCTATGATCCCAAGAAGTGTCTGTTCTGCCTGTACCAGATCCGCATGCTGGGTGCTTAAGAAGGTGTGACGCTCTGACAGCTCCTTGTACTCCTCAATGGCATTCACATTCACATTGCCCAGCTTTTTGATCTCTTCCCTGACACTTCCCAGAGCTTTTTTGATCTCCGAACGCTCCATCAGCTCCCCGAACTCCTGGCCCAGAGCCTGGCCGTAGGTCATCTCGTATTCTTCCCACATATAGTTGACCTGATTCTCCTGGCTTTCCTCCAGCTTTTCCTTCTGGCCGGTGAGGCGGTAACACTCCTTGTCTAAGAGATTCATTCTGGCCGACAGCTCATCCCGCTTGTCAAAAAAGGATTTATGCGTTCGGTTCATCTCTTCCTTGCGCTGAAGGTACTCCTGCATCTTTGCCTCGTCCTCCACCGCCTCCTTCTCGGCGCCTTCAATGGTCAGCCGTATTTCCTCAATATCCCTGACTTTTTTCTCCATATCGGCCTTGCCGTTTTTAAGACTTCCAAGCAGAGATTCCATCTGCTCCTTCAGACTGTTCGTCTCCTCTTTCAGCCTTGACAGGTTTTCTTCCAGGAATCCTCGCTTTGACGTCAGATTGGCCGTTTCCAAATGTGCCTGCTCCAGACTTCTGGAATGTGCAGTCTCCAACTTTTTCTTCTCATCCAGAGCTTCCTGGTTAATGGTGATGGCATCCTCCAGGGCTTTTTCCTGCGCCGCGCTTGTCTCCAGTTCCAGGCGGATGGAATCACTGTTCTCAGAGATCTCAGCCACCTGTTTTTCCAGCTCCGCATTCTCTTTTTTCAGGCTTTCATAGCCATCTGCGATCTCCTGTTTTTTGGCATCCATGGACTGCAGGTTCATGCGCACTGTGTTGTCCCGCAGGTACTGTTCCTGCAGAAGCTCTCCCAGACGGGCCACCTCGTCGCGGAAGTGGTTCCTCTTCTCCCGATAACCGTCCAGTTCCGCCTGCTTCTCCTCCAAATCCTTTTTCAGCATTTCCACACTGTTTCTGAGCTCGTCGATTTCCCGCCGGCGTCCCAGCAGGTTGCTGTTATTCTTAAAGGCACCGCCTGTCAGGGAACCGCCTGGATTCAGAGATTCCCCCTCAATGGTCACCATCCGGATGGTATACTGATATTTCCTGGCAATGGCGATACCGTGGTCAATATGGTCCACCACCAGGGTTCTGCCCAGCAGGTAATTGGTAAGCCCTTCATATTCCGCATCCACAGTCACCAGCTCACTGGCAACCCCGATGACGCCCGGCTCTTTCAGGGCCGCGGCATTGGCAAAGGGCTTTTTATTTTTCATGCTGGTAAGGGGCAGGAACGTGGCACGGCCATATTTATTCCGTTTCAGGAAGGTGATCAGCTCCTTGGCTGTGCCCTCATTGTCTGTAACTATGTTCTGGATACTGCCGCCCAGGGCAGTCTCGATGGCTGTCTCATAATTCTTCTGGACTTTGATCAAATCCGCCACAACACCCCGGATGCCCGGGACATTTTTCTTCTGCTCCATAACACGGCGGATGCTGTTGCCGTATCCGTCGTAGCGCTCCGTGATGTTCTGCAGGGATTCCAGGCGGGAAGCCTCCCTGTGATAAGCTGTCTGTCCCATATCCAGCTCTCTGCCGGCTTTGGAGATCAGCGCCTGACAGCGTTTTATCTCATCCTCGCTGTGATTGCTCTGTCTGGTGAGCTTTTCTATGTTCTCCTCTATCTCCTGCTGCTCTTTTTCATAGCGCTCTTTTGCGTCCCTCTGCTGGCTTGCCTCACTTTTCAGGCGCAGGAGCTTTTGGTTTAACTCTGTCTTTCTCAGGGAAATCTGCTCCATCATAGCGTCATAGCGCTGCATCTTTCCTTTTGTGGAGGCCCGCATATTGAGGATCTCTATGATCTCATTTTTGTCCTCCTCGATCTTTTCCTCCAGTTTGTGGATCTCAATGGCCAGATCCCGGAACTGCTTCTTCGCCCCTTCCTGGGCTGCTTCCGCCTCCGCAAGTCTAGCGTCCAGCTCACTCTTTTCCCCTGTGTATTTTTCTGCATCCTCCCGGCGTCTGGCGATCTCGCCTTCCAGGTGCTTTACCCGCTCCCGGTACTGCTCATCGCTTTGCCTCGCCGCGTGGATCTGCTCGTTCAACACATTGATCTGACCTTCCAGCTGTTGTTTCAATAAGGCCTTCTGGGTGGATTCCTCCCTAAACTGCTGGATATTCTCCTCCAGCTCCTCCAGCTCTTTTTCCAGTTGTTCGTACTCAGTCTTTGTGGTTTCAAAGCTTTTGGTGGTCTCCTCCAGGTCGCTTTGGGCGATCCCGTATTTTCCCTCCACCTCACGGAGCTGCTCTTTGATCCGCTCCATCTCCGAGAGGAACATCTGGGTATCCAGGCCTTTTAATTCCTCTCTTTTCTTTAGATAGATCCTGGCTGTCTCAGACTGTCTTTCTAAAGGGGCCAGCTGTCTTGTGAGTTCTGAGAGAATGTCGCTGACACGGGTCAGGTTCTGCTGTTCCTCCTCCAGTTTTTTAAGCGCTGAGGCTTTTCTCCGCTTAAATTTCACGATTCCGGCAGCCTCGTCAAAAAGCTCTCTTCTCTCCTCCGGCTTGCCGCTCAAGATCTTGTCGATCTGGCCCTGTCCGATGATGGAATAGCCCTCTTTTCCGATACCGGTATCATAGAACAGCTCATTTACATCCTTCAGCCGGCAGGAGGTGCCGTTCATGAGATATTCACTCTCCCCGGAGCGGTACAGCCTTCTGGCTATAGTGACCTCCTCATAGTCGATGGGGAGCTGGTGGTCGCTGTTGTCAAGAGTAATGGCAACGTAAGCGAATCCCAGGGGTTTTCTCGTCTCCGTACCGGAGAAGATAACATCCTGCATATTGCCCCCTCGAAGCTGTTTGGCACTCTGCTCGCCCAGTACCCAGCGGACGGCATCGCCTACGTTGCTCTTGCCGCTGCCGTTTGGCCCTACAATACCGGTGATGCCGTTATGAAATTCAAATGTTATCTTGTTGGCAAAGGATTTAAATCCCTGCACTTCAATGCTCTTTAGATACATAAATCACCTTTGTCGTTTTTCAGTTTTTTGATGGCGCAGTAGGCTGCCTGCTGTTCTGCTGCCTTCTTGGTGTGGCCGCAGCCCTCTCCCAGCACCTTTTCTCCCAGAAGTGCCTGCATATAAAAGGATTTGTTGTGGTCAGGCCCTTCCTCACGAAGGAGCACATAGCGCACATCCTCCTCGTACCTGCCCTGCACGATCTCCTGAAGTGTAGTCTTGCTATCATAAAAGAGCTGTTTATTCTCAATATCATTCAGGATAAATTTCTGAACGAACTCTTTTGCATTAGCAAAACCGCCATCCAGGTAAATGGCACCGATCAGTGCTTCCATGGCGTCTGACACGATGGAATCTCTCCTGCGGCCTCCTGTGGCCTCCTCGCCTTTGCCCAGAAGCAGATATTCCCCCAGCGACAGTTCTCTTGCGCAGAGGGCCAATGTAGGCTCACAGACCATGCTGGCACGCTTCTTCGTCAGTTCCCCTTCCGGCATCTGGGGATGTTTTTCAAATAAAAATTCACTGGATGTCAGTTCCAGCACCGCATCTCCCAAAAACTCCAAACGCTCATTGTTTCCCACATAGGAAATTCTGTGTTCATTGGCATAGGAGCTGTGGGTCATGGCATTTATGAGCAGATCGAAATCCTGGAATTTATATCCTGTCCTTGCCTCCAGTTCCATGAGTTTTTTCAAATTTTTCATAGTTTTCCTTTCCGGGACTTATCCCGCATTTTTTTATTGTTTTAGAAAAAGAGGATGTCACCAAATCCCCGGAAGATTCAGATTGAATCTGGCAGCCGGATTTGGGACATCCGATTTGTCATTAACCAATCAGTTTTTTAATCTCTTCCACCGCATCGCCTACGGATACGATTTTCTCGGCCTCCTCTGTGGGGATCTCGATATCGAACTCCTCCTCAATGCCCATGATGATTTGAAAAATATCCAGAGAATCGGCTCCCAGGTCTTCTACAAATGTGGTCTCCATGGTAACCTCATGGGAATCCACATTTAAAACCTCCGCAATAATCTTCTGTAATTTTTCCAGTTCCATCTCTTTTCCTCCTTATGCTTTTCCTTTTTATCTGATGTTTCCCTCCGCACCCGGTCATTCACCGGGTACAGCATGGCCTATTTTGATGAAATAATATTCTTCCCGATCCGTTCACTGATGTTCTGTTCTTTGAACGAAATACACTGGATGATGGAGTTCTTCACCTCCGAAGACTTGGAACTTCCATGGCATTTTACCACAAGTCCCTTCAGGCCTAAAAGCGGCGCTCCGCCGTACTCGCTGGCATCAAAGCTTTTTAATGTGGATTTGAGTGCCGGTTTCACCAAAAGGGCGCCTATTTTGCTGCGCAGAGTTGTCATCATGCCCTGCTTCACCTTGGAGATCAAAGTGGCACCCACGCCCTCGTAAAGCTTCAGGATCACATTTCCCACAAAGGCTTCTGTCACTATGACATCTGCCGCCCCGTTGGGAATTTCCCTGGCCTCTATGCTGCCGATAAAATTAATATCCTCACATGCTTTCAGAAGCGGATATGTTTCTTTTACCAGAGCATTTCCTTTCTCCTCCTCAACGCCTATGTTCACGATTCCCACACGTGGCTTGCTGACCCCCATAACATGCTCCATGTAAATGGACCCCATACGGGCAAACTGCACCAGATGGGAGGAGCGGGCATCTACATTGGCACCGCAGTCTATTAAGAGAGACACACCGTCTCTTGTGGGGATCAACGGGGCCAGAGGTGCTCTCTCCACACCTTTGATCCTGCCCACAATGGTAGTGCCTCCCACCAGGATGGCTCCGGAGCTTCCTGCGGATACGAAAGCGTCTGCTTCCCCTTTCTTCACCAGCTTCATCCCAACCACGATGGAGGAATCCTTTTTGCCCCGGATCGCGGCAACCGGCGGTTCTCCTGTCTCTATAACCTGGGATGCGGGAACAATTTCAATCCTATCTCCGGGATTGCCGCAGGCCTCCAATTCTTTTTTTACAGCCTCTTCCAGGCCTACCAGAAGTACCTTCAGGTTTGCTTTTTCTTTCACAGCGTCCACTGCACCTTTGACAATTTCCGCCGGTGCATTGTCGCCTCCCATGGCATCCACTGCCACAATTGTCATATTCTCCATATTCTGCCTCCTGTATTCTGCAGATAATTTTACCAGACATCCTTTAAAACCGCAAGAGGGCTGCTGTAAAAGATATTCTTTTACAGCAGCCGCCTGCCATTTTTATACTATTTGTAACTGTTCAGTATCCTCGCAGTTACAGGCAAAGATCCGTGCAGAATCGTCTTTGGCGATGGGATCTTTGCTTGGCTGCGGAACGCTTTCTTACGGTCAGCGCAATGCATGCGCAGACCTACTAAATAGTTACTGCTATTTCTTATTTACTGCATTTTTCCGTCACTGCCCAGATGATAGCCTTCCACATCGGTATCTACTGCCATGGAACCGTCATCTTTCAGATAATACCAGGCGCTGCCTTCCTGATACCAGCCTTTTCTCATATAGCCATGGTCATCAAAGGCATACCACTTGCCCTCAATCTCCAGCCACTGGCTCTTGGGATAGGTGCCGTCTCCGTAATCGTACCACCAGCCTTTATCAGATTCTGTCCAGGTTCCAGAGGTTTTCTCCTTCTTCTCTTTCTTTTCGTCCTTCTTTTCCTCTGATTTTTTCTTCTCGGCATCCTTGCTTTCCGCGTCGTCAGACACGATGATCTCTGCCGTATCACTGGTTATGCCATTTGTGGAGGAACCGATGGTGCTGGTGGCCACCACATAATAGAACATGGTCTTCGCCTCATTGGTAGGAGGGGTAAAGGTGTTCTTTGTCTCTCCTTCCACCGGAGTACCGCCTCCGTTGGTGTTCGTCTGGCTCTGGTACCACTGGTAAGTGATGACACCTTTGTCCGATGTCTTTACCTCCACTTTCAGGGCTTCTGCCTTATCTCCGGTCTTATAAGTAACGGAACCGCTGAGATTTGTAGTGAACTCCGGTTTTGCAACCGCAACCTCCGGTTCCTGCGTCTTATCCTCATCTTCTTTCTCACTGCTCTTATCTGTATTCTCTGGCTTGGGGTCTGTCTTTTCCAGAACCTTGTCCATCACCTTTTCCCCGCTGCAGCCCGTCACGGCAAAAGTAAGGCATCCGACTGCAAGAAGCAGAATCCCTTTCTTTAACCATTTATTCATCCATCTTCCTCCTTTAATAGAAATGTGATCGTAACAGTTCAGACAGGTCTGCACATTTACTGCGCTGACCGTATGAAAAAGTAGTACCGGCAGGCATCCGGCTCATCGCGAAGCGATTTTTAATGGCTGGATGCGTAACGGTTCAGCTTGTCTGAACTGTTACATGTGATCTTTATTTCATCAGTTGTAATTCCAGTTCTATATTAACTTGTTTTTACATAAACCGCAAGGTTTTTTATAAATTTATTACAAAAATATTACAAAAAGGCCTCCTGGTTGTCCAGAAGGCCTTTCTCATGCATGGATTATTCTTCACCCATTTTGATGATTTCTTTTTTGTTGTAACTTCCGCAAGCTTTGCATACTCTGTGTGGCATCATTAAAGCTCCACATTTGCTGCATTTTACTAAGTTCGGAGCGCTCATTTTCCAGTTAGCTCTTCTTTTATCTCTTCTTGCTTTTGAAGTTTTATTTTTTGGACAGATGGACATAGTTACACCTCCTTAAATTTGCTAAATATATCACGGATTGCTGCCATTCTCGGATCGAGGCTTTCCTGCTCGCAGGAACAGGGGCCGTCATTTAAATCTTTGCCGCAATGGCTGCAGATTCCCTTGCAGTCCTCTTTACACAGGACCCGTAAAGGCCAACGGATTAAAATCTCATTATGCACTAACTGCTCAACATCCAGGCTACAACCTGTGACATAATTAATTTCATCTAAGTCTTTTATCCTGTCTTCCTCCGAAACCTTCATATCCATATCTCTTTCCAGTGCAAAGGGAAAGTCCACCGGAACCTCTTTTAAACAGCGGTCACAGGGAATGGACAGAGTTACACTGCCTCTTGCTTCCAGGTGCAGAACCTTTTTGCCGGTATTCGTTATTGTAAGTACTACAGGCTCTTTTACCTTCACAGGAAAGCTGCCTAGTTTCGATTGAAAGGAATCCATGGAAACAGGTGCTTCTACGACCTGTGTCTTTCCTTCTAGGGATAAAATTTCTGATAAATCAATTAGCATAATAGTCTCCTAATCACACCTAGTAAATTATACATAGGGATTTTCAATTTGTCAACTATTATTTCTCATTCTTGACTAATTCTGCTGTTTCCTGACAGATTGCAAGCTCTTCGTTGGTGGGAACCACGGCAACTTTCACTTTGGAATCTGCTGTGGAGATGATCATGTTCTCTCCGCGTTTCTGGTTTGCTTCCTCGTCCAGGGTGATTCCCAGGTAAGAAAGGCTGTTGACAACCGTCTCACGAACCGGGATGGCATTCTCACCGATACCGCCTGTGAAAGCGATGGCGTCCACGCCGTTCATAGCTGCCACATAGGAACCGATGTATTTTACAATACGGTAGCACAGGCAGTCAACGGCTCTCCCCGCATCCGGGTTGCCCTGCTCTCTGGCTTCGTTTAAGTCACGGAAGTCGCTGGACAGACCTCTGGACAGACCTAACAGTCCGGATTCTTTGTTCAGGATGCGGACCATCTCTTTTACATCAATGTTTTCTTTTCCGCAGATGAATTCCAGAACAGCCGGGTCCAGATCACCGGAACGTGTTCCCATCACAAGACCTTCCAGAGGAGTCAGGCCCATGCTGGTATCCACACATTTGCCGTTCACAACTGCGCTGATGGAGGAACCGTTTCCTAAATGCGCTACGATCACTTTGGAGTTGTCCGGGTCAAGTCCCAGGAATTTAATGGTCTCTTTGGATACGAAACGATGGGAAGTTCCGTGGAAACCGTATTTGCGGACTTTGTATTTGTCATAATATTTGTACGGGATCGCATACATGTATGCTTTCTCCGGCATAGTCTGATGGAAAGCGGTGTCGAACACTGCCACGTTTGGTTTGCCGGGCATCAGTTCCATACATGCACGGATACCCATCAAGTTAGCCGGGTTGTGCAGCGGTCCCAAGTCACAGCACTCTTCAATAACAGAGATAACCTCGTCATCAATGATACAGGAATCGGAAATCTTAGCACCTCCGTGCAGGACACGGTGTCCGATGGCTTCCACTTCGTCCAGGCTCTTTAATACACCTGTCTTCGGGTTTACTAAAGCGTCAAGGACCATTTTGATGGCCTCTGTATGGGTTGGCATTGCTGCTTCTGTTGTCTCTTTCTCTCCGCCTGTCGGCTGATAAACCAGTCTTCCGTCAATGCCGATACGCTCACATAAGCCTTTTGCAGCCACTTCTTCTGTGTCAGAATTGATCAACTGGAATTTCAGGGATGAACTTCCGCAGTTTACTACTAATACGTTCATGTTTTTTCCTCCGTTATCATACATCTTCGCGGCCAAAACAGCCACGTTTGGTATCATTATACATCTTTTCAAAAAATGGTACAAGGGCACTGTTTAAATTTACGGGCAAATTTTGTATTCTTTTAGGAACATGTAACGGGAAAATATAAATGGTTGTCCGGAGACAGAATATTTGTTATATTTAAACCAATAATACAGGACAAGTGGAACAGACTTTCATTAAAGAAGGGAATAGGGATCCTATGAGCAGAATCACCGGAATCGTTGCCGAATACAATCCTTTTCATAAAGGCCATGCGTACCATCTTAAAAAGGCCAGAGAACTTACAGACGCTGAGCACCTTGTAGTGATCATGAGCGGAGATTTCGTGCAGAGAGGAGCGCCTGCCATGTTTGACAAATATCTCCGCACCCGCATGGCTCTTTTGAACGGTGCGGATCTGGTGCTGGAACTGCCTGTTTCAAGCGCCTGCGCAAGCGCGGAATATTTTGCTTCCGGTGCCGTCCAGGTGCTGGATCGGCTTGGCTGTGTGGATGCGCTCTGTTTTGGAAGCGAATCCGGGGATACGGCGGCCCTGGCTGCATGTGCGGAAGCTCTTTTAACGGAACACACCGCTTATCAGCATACGCTCCGTTCCCTCTTAAAAAAGGGCTATTCTTTTCCCGCTGCCCGCAAAGAAGCTTTTGCAGACCTTAACCGCCCTGAATCTCTGGCCGGGCTTCTGGATTCCCCCAACAATATCCTTGGCCTGGAATATATAAAGGCCCTGAAGCGGTCAAACAGTAAAATACAGCCCTTTGCACTGAAGCGCGAAGGCGCGGGATATCATGACAAGAACTTGTCCGCTTCTTTTCCCAGTGCCACCGCCATCCGAAACTTTTTAAAGGAAATCCCGGCAGGAGATAAAAAGATACCGTCCGGCTATGATGGATTTCTCACAAATACCATGCCAAGTTCAGCCGCCCTGCTGGCAGCGGACAGGCTCTCCGGGGAATCTCCTGTTTGGGAGGATGATTTTTCACTGCTGCTCCGCTACAAACTGATGCTGCATACTCCCCAAGAACTCAGCATGTATTCTGATATGTCCCCGGAATTGGCCAGACGTATCCATGCCCGTTTAAACGAATACCAAAGCTTTTCTCAATTTTCGGCCCTGTTAAAAACACGAGAGCTGACGTACACCCGTATCAGCCGGGCGCTTCTCCATGTGCTTCTCAACATAAAAGCAGAGGAACGCCCTCTCTCCGTGCCCCCATATGCTCGAATACTGGGCTTTAAAAAGGCTGACAGGGGCCTTCTTCGGGAAATCAAAGAAAAGGCGGAAATTCCTCTCATCACCAAAGCGGCGGACTACCAAAAGCTGCTGGATGAGACAGCCCGGAAAAAATTCCGGCAGGACTTGTTTGCCTCCAACCTGTATGAAACGGTCCGCACACAAAAAAACGGGACTACTTTTGTAAATGATATACAAAAGCCTCCCGTTATCCTTTAGCGTGTGTCTGAAACTTCAGCCCGACACACGCCAGTGTTCCATCCGGCTGCGTAAAAGCACTTTTATTTTACTTTCTCTTCTGCTGCCCCGTGGCAGCAGCTGCAGTTGCCGCCGCAGCTTCCGCAGGTATTGCCGGCCTTCTTGTCTCTCACCATCTTTCTGACGACCAGCCCCACAACACAGAGTAAAAGTAACAGCACTATGATTGTCCCAGCATTCATATCTATCCCACCTTTCCGGACAGGCCGGAAGGCATTTATGCCTTCGCCGCCTTACCTGTCTTGATCTTCACATCTAATGTACCTTTTTCTTTGTACGGCCTGAACAGCAGATAAAGGAAAACTGCCAATACAAGGATTGCCGCAACGGTGCCGAAACCAAACGCTCCGCCCTCCAAAAGATGTCCGATCTGGTAGACAACCAGAGATGAGCAGTACGCCAGCAAGGTCTGATATCCGATGGCAAACCAGAACCAGCCTGCATTGTTCATTTCACGTTTGATGGCTCCCATAGCTGCAAAGCAGGGTGCACACAGAAGATTGAACACCAGGAAGGAATATGCAGCAGCGGCTGTAAAGCTGCCTGCCAGTGTTCCCCAAATCTCAGACCCGTTTTCCGCCACTTCCGCAAATCCGTAAAGGATACCGAAAGTACCAACCACATTTTCCTTTGCAACCAGTCCGGAGACGGCTGCAACGGCTGCTTTCCAGTCTCCCCATCCGAGAGGAATGAACAGCCAGGAGATACCTTTGCCGATAGCTGCCAGCAGGGAATGATTCATATCATCAACCATACCAAAGGAACCGTTCTCAAAACCGAATCCCTGGGTAAACCAGATAAAGATTGTGGAAAGAAGAATGACCGTACCTGCTTTTTTAATGAAGGACCAGCCTCTCTCCCACATGCTCCTGAGGACATTTCCCACGGTTGGCATGTGATATGCCGGAAGCTCCATGACGAAAGGAGCCGGGTCGCCAGCGAATTTCCTGGTTTTCTTTAATATGATCCCGGAACAAATGATTGCCAGAACCCCCACAATATACGCACTGGGTGCCACCCACCATGCACCGCCGAACAGGGCGCCTGCGATCAGGGCGATAATGGGAAGTTTTGCGCTGCACGGGATAAATGTGGTTGTCATGATAGTCATCTTACGGTCTCTGTCATTTTCAATGGTTCTGGATGCCATAATGCCCGGAACACCGCATCCCGTACCAATCAGCATAGGGATGAAGGACTTTCCGGAAAGACCGAATTTACGGAAGATACGGTCCATAATGAAGGCAACTCTGGCCATGTATCCGCATCCTTCCAGGAATGCCAGGAATAAAAACAATACCAGCATCTGGGGCACAAATCCAAGGACTGCACCTACACCTGCTACAATACCGTCCACGATCAGGCTCTGCAGCCATGCCGCGCAGTTGATGGCCTCCAGGCCGTTATTCAGCAGTTCAGGTATGGCGGGAACGTGTAGGGAAGAAATCCCCAGGAAGTTCCATCCATCCGCAAACACACCGTCATTTACCCAGTCAGTCGCCCATCCGCCCACTGTACTCACAGATATATAATAAACCAGGGCCATCACCGCAAAGAAAATGGGAAGGCCAAGGAAACGGTTTGTAACGATCCCGTCAATCTTATCTGAGGTTGTCATCTTCCCCTTGCTCTTTTTATTGTATGCCTTCTTGGTCACATTTCCTATGTACGTGTATCTCTCATTGGTGATGATACTCTCCGAGTCATCATCCAGGTCTTTTTCCACGGCTATGATGATAGATTCCACATCCGGCAGACCGGAAATGGTCTCACCGATCTTATTATCTCTCTCGAAAAGTTTTACCGCATAGAAACGCCTCTGTTCCTCCGGAATATTTCCGCCCAGCAGAGCTTCGATCTCATCCAGTGCCTCCTCCACACGCTTCTGGAATTTATGGACAGGCATCCCTGCACTTTTTTTCCGGGCAATCTGCACTGCCTTATCGGCTGCTTCCCGGATCCCGGTACCTTTCAACGCGGAAATCTCCACCACTTCACAGCCCAGTTGTCCGGACAGCTCACGGATCTTAATGACATCTCCGTTTTTTGCTACCACATCCATCATGTTCACTGCCATGATGACAGGAATACCAAGCTCCATAAGCTGGGTGGACAGATACAGGTTCCTCTCCAGGTTCGTGCCGTCCACAATGTTTAATATGGCATCCGGACGCTCTGTGATCAGATAGTTTCTGGCTACCACTTCCTCCAGTGTGTAAGGTGACAGGGAATAAATTCCCGGAAGGTCCATGATGATAACATCTTTGTTCCCTTTCAGCTTACCTTCCTTTTTTTCTACTGTAACACCGGGCCAGTTTCCCACAAACTGATTAGACCCTGTCAACGCATTGAACAGTGTGGTCTTACCACAGTTAGGGTTGCCGGCAAGCGCAATTTTAACTGACATTTTCTCTTCCTCCTCTATCTTCTCCTCCTGCAGAAATCTTTTTGGTCCCTAGAGTGTGTCTAGTGCAGCAGGCGGGTTTATTCCCCTTTTGTATTCTATGAAATTAGCTTTGGCTAACTTCATTTCCAAAAAATATGGTTAGAATATTCTAACCATAAATCCCGAAAAATGCTGCGGCCTTCAAAAGCCGGCAGCCCTTCTACTGAACTTCAATCATCTCTGCGTCTGCTTTTCTCAGGGAAAGCTCATAATCTCTCACAGTAACCTCTATGGGGTCACCCAGGGGTGCCACTTTTCTCACATAGACATCTGTGCCTTTGGTGATCCCCATATCCATAATACGGCGTTTGACAGCGCCCTCTCCATGCAGCTTCACCACTTTGACGCTCTGTCCGCATTTTACATTCCGCAGTGTCTCCATTTCTGCATATCCTCCTCTTTCTATGTAACCATACCTGTTCCATAAGGCAGGTCCAAATCTATTTTCTCTTTGCTATACCATGATCCTGTTAGCCATCTCACTGCTGATGGCAATTCTGGAATCCTTCACATTGACGATCACATTGCCGCCCAATTGGGAAACAACGGTCACATCCGTTCCTGTTACAAAGCCAAGATTCTCCAGATGGCGTCTTACGTCTTCTTTGCCGCCCACTTTTTTAACCTGTTTTGTTTCTCCTGCCGAAGCCATAGTTAAAGGCATTTTTCACCACTCCTTATTTATCATGCATCATCGAGTTAGGTTTTTCTAACCACTTATAAGTTAGCACACCCTAACGTGTCTTGTCAACAACTTTTTAACTATTTTGGCGCATTTTTCCAAAAAAGAAGGGGCAGCGTTCCATATAATGAAACACTGTCCCTGTATGACTTTTCTACTTACATGTTCAATTGTCTCGTAACTATTCAGCAGGTCTACGCATTCACCGCACTATTCAGCAGGTCTGCGCATTCACTGCACTATTCAGCAGGTCTGGCATTCACCGCGCTGACCGTAAGAAAGTGTACCGCGTCCAAGCAAAAATCCCATCGCCAAAGGCGATCCTGCATGGATTTTTACCTGTAACTGTGAGGGTACTTAACAGTTACTTTAATTTTTAAAACTGTGGATAGGAGCCGGTATCCTTCCCCCTCTGTTCACAAAGGCCTCACAGGAATACTGGTTTACAGGCATGATCGGCGCATAGCCGAGTAAGCCCCCGAATTCCACGGTCTCTCCCACACTCTTTCCGATAACGGGAATCAAACGGACAGCCGTTGTCTTCTGATTCACCATGCCGATGGCACATTCGTCTGCAATTATGCCGGAGATGGTGCTGGCTTTGGTGTCTCCCGGAATAGCTATCATATCCAGTCCTACAGAGCATACGCAGGTCATGGCCTCCAGTTTTTCTATGGTCAGGGCATTGGCATTCACCGCGTCGATCATGCCCTGGTCCTCGCTGACCGGAATGAAAGCTCCGCTCAAGCCGCCCACATAGGAGGAAGCCATAACGCCGCCTTTTTTCACCTGGTCATTGAGAAGCGCAAGGGCCGCCGTTGTGCCCGGAGCACCGGCGTACTCCACGCCGATCTCATGGAGAATGTCCGCCACACTGTCCCCGATGGCCGGAGTGGGTGCAAGGGATAAGTCCACAATGCCAAAAGGAATCCCAAGGCGTTTGGAGGCCTCCTGGGCAACCAGCTGGCCCACCCGTGTCACCTTGAAAGCTGTCTTCTTGATCGTCTCGCACAGAACCTCAAAATCTTTTCCGCGGACTTTTTCCAGCGCTGTCTTCACAACACCCGGACCGGATACGCCTACATTGATGATGGCGTCCGCCTCCGTCACTCCGTGGAAAGCACCTGCCATGAAAGGATTGTCATCCGGCGCATTGCAGAACACAACCAGTTTTGCACATCCCAGGGAATCCTGCTCTCTGGTGGCCTGGGCGGTAGCCAGTACGATCTCTCCCATGAGCTTAACCGCATCCATATTGATGCCTGTCTTGGAGGAACCGAGATTGATGGAGCTGCAGACCCTCTCTGTGGCAGCCAGGGCTTCCGGAATGGAACGGATCAGTATTTCATCTGCTTTTGTCATGCCTTTTGAAACCAGGGCAGAGTAGCCTCCGATAAAGTTTACGCCAACCTCTTTTGCCGCCCGGTCCAGCGTCTCTGCCAAGGTCACAAAATCCTCCGGTGCTTTACAGGCCGCTCCGCCCACCAATGCAATGGGGGTTACGGAGATCCTCTTGTTTACAACAGGGATGCCGTACTCTCCGGAGATCTCATCACCGGTCTCCACCAGATTTCTTGCCAGGGTAGTGATCTTATTGTAGATTTTTCGGTTTACCTGCTGCAGGTCAGAGTCAATACAGTCCAGAAGGCTGATACCCATGGTAATGGTACGCACATCCAGATTTTCCTGCTCGATCATCTTATTGGTTTCATTTACTTCAAACATGTTAATCATATTCTTCTCTTGTCCTTTCCTGGGTTTCCAGATTAGATACGGTGCATCTTTGTAAAGATATCCTCATGCTGTGCGTGGATCACAACGCCAATCTCCTCACCCAGTTTTGAAAGCTCTGCGGAAATCTGATCCAGCTTTTTCTCGGATCTGCTGGCATCTGTTATCATCATCATATTGAAATAGCCGTCAATGATGGTCTGGGAAATATCCAGGATGTTAATATTATTCTCTGCCAGATAGGTGCAGACTCTGGCAATGATCCCTACGGTATCCTGTCCTACTACGCTGATGATTGTCTTCTTCATTTTTTTCTCCTCGTAAATGTATATTATAGTTACTATTCACGGCTGCTGTTCCGCGAGGTGTTTTTATGCGCTTGCGCATGAAAATCCCGAGGCAGCCAGCGCGATATGGGGCAGAATGCTCCATATCTGTGCATCGCGAAGCGTGTTACTGTTTACAGAACTGCGTTTTTTGCAGGGCTGTGAATAGTAACATATTATAGTTGCCGTCTATACGGTGATCAGCTCTGATGCACAATCCCTGTGTGCTACAGAGATCTTAAAGTCAGAGGAACACCATGGATTTTCCCCCATAGTCACCTCTGAGCATACGGTCTCATAAGCCAATGCCTCGTAATTGTTCTCACGGCTCAGATGACCCAGCATGATCTGTTTCATTTTGCCGTGGAGCAGACGGCATAAAAGCCTGCCTGCTGACTCATTGGACAGATGGCCTCTCTCGCCCAGGATCCTCTGTTTTAAGTAATAGGGATAACTTCCCACCTGCAGCATGTTCACGTCGTGGTTTGCCTCCAGCAGCAGGGCGTCCAGACCCTGGAGCTGTTCCACTATGTAATCATTATACTTGCCCAAATCCGTGGCGATCCCCACAGACTTGTCTTCATGATTCACCCGGTATCCCACCGGCTCTGCCGCATCGTGGGAAATGTTAAAGGGATGGATGTCCAGATCTCCGATAGAAAATGGTTCGTCTGCCCGTATGACCCGGTACAGCCCTTCCGGCATCTTGCCGAGAGTGGACATGCGCTGCATCTCCTCCATGGTTCCCTGGGTACAGTAAATGGGAATCTTATACTTTCTGGAGATAACACCCAGACCCTTGATATGGTCAGAGTGCTCATGGGTGATCAGGATACCGTCGCAGTCCTTTGTGGTGCGGTCAATGGTATTGAGGCCTTCTTCAATCTTCTTGCCGCTGATGCCCACATCCACCAGAATGCCTGCATGGTCACTGCCCACATAAATACAATTGCCGCTGCTTCCGCTGGCAATACTACATAGATTCATAATATGTTCTCATCCTTCGCTCAATCTGAAGATAGGTATGGGCCACATCTTCATCGTTATATAATAAAAAGTCACATTTGGCTTCAAATTCATCCTCAGACAATTGATTTTCCATCACTTTCCTGGCTTTTTCCTCAGAATAGCCCCTGTCGCGGCGAAGCCTTTCCATGCGTACTTCTTTTTCGCAATAAATATACCACAATTCATCATAAATTTCATCATAATTATCTTCCAATAATAAAGCCGCCTCAATAAAGAAGAATTCTGTCTCCTCTTTTTTGGAGCGCTCAATCTCTCTGATAATATATTTTTTCACTGCGGGATGAATAATCTTATTCAGTTTTTCCAGCATGTCCTTCTTTTCAAATACGATCTGGGCGATCGTCTCCCTGTTAAGAGAACCATCCTCATTCACCACCCAGTCCCCAAAAAGCTGGATAACCGGCTCATAGCAGACCTGGCCGGGCATCATCAGCAGATGCCCCACGTCATCCGCCTTCACCACCCGTGCATCAAAATGTTCCTCAATATAATTCAGTACAAAACTTTTTCCGGAGCCTACCCCTCCGGTCACACCTATGACTCTCATAACAGTTCCTCCTTTATCCCTTGTACTCCCCTTAATCCCTGTATCTTTACTTTGCCTCATACCAGTTGCTTCCTGTATGCATATCAATCTCCAGGGATACAGCAAGCCTAGCGGCATTTTTCATCTCTTTTTCCAAAATGGCAGAAACCTGTGCGGTCTCGTCCTCTGCGGTCTCCACCAGCAGTTCATCGTGCACCTGCAGAAGCAGACGTGATCTTAAATTCTGTTCCTTCAGCGCCTTTCCCACCCGGATCATGGCGATTTTAATAATATCAGCCGCGGTTCCCTGAATCGGCGAATTCATGGCTACCCGTTCGCCGAAGGAGCGCTGCATGAAGTTGCTGGATCTCAATTCCGGGACCGGACGTCTTCTGCCGAACATGGTGGTCACATATCCCTTCTCTTTTGCCTCTGTCACCAGACCGTCCAGAAATCCCTTGATCTTCGGGTATGTCTCGAAATAATTTTCGATATACTGGGCAGCCTCTTTCCTGGTAATGCTCAAATCCTGGGAAAGGCCAAAAGAACTGATGCCGTAGACAATACCAAAATTGACTGCCTTGGCATTTCTCCTCTGTAAATCCGTCACCTCATCAAAGGGGACATGAAATACCTGGGAGGCTGTCATGCGGTGGATATCCTGAGCCTCCTGATAAGCCTGGATCAGTTTTTCATCCCCCGACATATGTGCCAGCACACGAAGCTCGATCTGGGAGTAGTCCGCATCCGTAAACACGTACCCGTCTCTTGGGATAAAGACCTTGCGTATAAGCCTCCCCAGCTCCATACGGATGGGAATATTCTGCAGGTTCGGTTCTGTGCTGCTGATACGCCCCGTGGCGGTGATTGTCTGGTTGAAGGTGGAATGGATCCTCTCATCCTCCCCGATATAGACTGCAAGGCCGTCCGCATAGGTGGATTTCAGCTTTGCCAGCTGCCTGTACTCCAGGATGTCTGCCACCAGCTTATGGTCAGGAGCCAGTTTTTCAAGGACATCCGCCGCTGTGGAATAACCGGTCTTGGTCTTCTTTCCCCCCGGCAGCTTCAGCTTTTCAAACAGGATCACACCGAGCTGTTTGGGGGAATTGATATTGAATTCCTCCCCTGCCTCCTGGTAGATCTCCTTTTCAAGCTCCAAAATCCTCACATAGAGCTGGTCCCCATACTCTTTTAAAGCCTGGGCATTTACCCGGATCCCCTCCTTCTCCATTTCGGAGAGGGTAAAGAGAAGGGGCATCTCAATGTCTGTGAAGAGATGCAGCATTTCTGTCTCCTCCAGGGCCTTTTTCAGGGGTTCCCTGCTTTTCAGGGCCACATATGCCATGTAGCAGACAGACAACGCTGCCTGTTCCTCCTGGTCTTTCATCCCTTTTGTATAGTTCAGTTTTCCCAGCAGGTCCTCCTTTGCGGGAAGCATTTCTCCTAAGTACTCTTTTGCTATATCATCGTAAGTGTAGGCAGATTTCAGCGGATTCAGCAGATAGGCCGCAATCCCTGCATCAAACATTTTCGTGTGGTTCTCCAGGTCCATATGGCGCAGCATGGATTTTACATCCAGGGAGGATACCATGGCTGCCTCCTGACAAAGCATCTGCGCCTGTTCAAGCAGATAGGCCTCCGTCAAAAATCCCTGGGGAAGGAAACAGTAAGACAGCACTTTTTCCTCATCCGAAAAGGAAAGCCCCATTCCCAGAAACACACCGTTTTCCTTTAAAATGTGAAGTCCCAGCTCCGGTTTCTGCCTGGCCTTCCCAATGATCTCCTCAGCCTGATCAAGCTCTGTCACCGTTGAAAAGCTTTTCTCCGCCTCAGCGGAGGCACCGGTGTCCTCAAATCGGGAGAGAAAGTTCTTGAATTCCAGCTCTTTAAAGAAATCATAGGCTTCCTGTGTGTAAAAATCTTTGATCCTGGCACTTTCCCAGTCATAATCCACAGGGCTGTCTATATTAATGGCAGCCAGCTTCTTGCTGAGGACAGCCAGATCGTAGTGCTCAAGAAACGCGTTTTTCGCCTTGTTCGGCTTGATGTCCTCCACATGCGCGTAGGCATTTTCCACATTTCCGTACTCCAGCAGGATTTTTGTGGCAGTCTTTTCTCCCACTCCCGGCAGTCCCGGAATGTTATCGGATGCATCGCCCATGAGTGCCTTCAGTTCAATGATCTGCTGGGGGCTTAACTGATATTTTTCTTTCACGTCATCAGCGAAATAATCCTCCACTGTGGTCTTGCCGAACCTGGTCTTGGGGATCCTGATACAGATATGGCTGCTGGCAAGCTGCAGAAGGTCCCTGTCTCCGGAGAGGACGGTGACTTCCATGCCCTTCTCCTCGCTCTTCTTTGCGAGGGTGCCTAAAAGGTCGTCTGCCTCATACCCTTCCTTGGAGATCATACACACACCCATGGCTGCAAGCACATCCTTCATCACAGGCACCTGCTCCCTTAACTCCTGAGGCATGGGTTTTCTGGTCCCCTTGTAGGCCTCATACATCCGGTGCCGGAAGGTTGGTGCATGCAGATCAAAGGCTACCGTCAGATAATCCGGCTTTTCCTCCTCTATGGTCTTGAACAGGATGTTTAAAAATCCATATATGGCATTGGTGTGAAGCCCCTCTGAGTTGGTTAGTTCAGGCAGGCCGTAATAAGCTCTGTTCAGTATACTGTGTCCGTCTATCAGCAGGATCTTTTCGCTCATTTTAATCTCCTTTTAATCAATATCGTAACTGTTCAGTTCTATCACAGTTACAGGCAAAAATCCATGCAGGATCGCCTTTGGCGATGGGATTTTTACTTGGCTGCGGAATGCTTTCCTACGGTCAGCGCAGTGAATGCGCAGACCTGCTTCATCGTTGCTCAATATCCTTCTATACGCCTCTGTTTGCGCAAAGCATAGCGCTTTTCTCCGCCTTCCCACTCCGCTTTTTCTGCCTCTGTCTCCACAAGCAGTCCCGGCACCGGTTTGGGATGCTGGCAGTCATCCACTGCCACCATGACCACATAGGCGCGGTTGATGATCTTTCTGATCCCCCGGCGGCTCTCCACATAGGTGTCCACCCGCACTTCCATGGATGTACGTCCCACATGGGTGATCTTTCCTCTCAGGACGATCACGTCATCCACAGAGGCGCTTTCTTTAAAATTTAAATTATCTATGGCAGCAGTCGTAATCTCGGATTCGCTGTGCCGCATGGCTACAATGCTGGCGATCTCGTCAATCCAGCCCATGAGCTGTCCGCCGAAAAGCTTGCCGTAGCCATTCAGATACTTTGGACGCATGAGATACGTCTGCTCTGTCTGGGAATCCGCTACCCTTTTTTCTTTCATACTATGTTTTCACACTCTCTTCTGTCTGTTTCACCGGACTCTTGATCTCCAGCCCATCGCGAAGCGATTTTTTATGGCTGGATGCCTAACGGTTCGGCTTGTCTGAACTGTTACCAGTATAGCATACCTTTAACAAAAAAGACAGGCACCCGACCTGTCTTTTTTGTATCTTATTATATCCAAGAATTTATAATGTGGCAAGGAATTTTTTGAAAGCAGCCCTTCCCTCAGGGGTACATTTGTACACGCCAGCGTCCTCCAGCACCTTGACAAAGACCTGTCCCACCTCTTCCTGAAGAATATCCATCACATTCTTTTCATTGATATCCCGGTATTTCGGCAGGAATTCGTTTACCCAGTCTGCGTGTTTTTCCAACATTTCATTTTCTGCCGGGTCTCTGCCTTCCAGAATGTAGGAGGCCAGCAGTTCCAGCTCGTCTTTCAGCCTGGCCGGAAGTACCGCCAGTCCCATGACCTCGATCAGACCGATGTTCTCTTTCTTAATATGATGATATTGTGCATGAGGATGATAAACACCCAGGGGGTGCTCCTCTGTGGTGATATTATTTCTCAGTGTCAGATCCAGTTCAAAGGTATCCCCAATCTTTCTTGCAATCGGGGTGATGGTGTTGTGAGGCTCCCCGTCTGTTTCAGCAAAGACAAAGGCCTCCTCATCCGTATAACCTCTCCAGTTATCAAGCACGTGCGCAGCAAGGTCGATCAGTCGTTTTTCATCCTTATGGCGGATGCGGAGCACAGACAGCGGCCAATTTACGATACCGGCCTCCACATCTTCATATCCGGGTATGGTCACGCTCTCCTCTATGGGTGCTTTTGCCATGGCAAAGGTATAATGGCCTCCCTGGAAATGGTCATGGCTTAAAATAGAACCTCCTACGATCGGCAGATCCGCATTGGAGCCAAGGAAATAGTGGGGAAACAGCTTTACAAAATCAAAAAGCTTTACAAAAGCATTCCTCTCGATCTTCATAGGCACATGCTGCCCGTTGAAAACAATGCAGTGTTCATTGTAGTACACATAGGGGGAATACTGGAATCCCCAGGGGCTTTCATTGACCGTGATGGGAATGATCCTATGGTTCTCTCTGGCCGGATGGTTCAGACGGCCTGCGTATCCCTCATTCTCCATACAGAGGAGACATTTTGGATAGCTGCTCTGTTTCGCATTCCTGGCTGCTGCAATGGCTTTGGGGTCTTTTTCCGGCTTTGAAAGGTTGATGGTGATATCAATGGTGCCGTAAGTGCTGTCCACGGTCCATTTTCTGTCCTTCTTAATGCGGTAACGGCGGATGTAGTCACTGTCCTGGCTCAGTTTGTAGAAATAATCCGTAGCAGTCTCCGGGGATTTCTCATATTCCTTCCAGAATTTTTCCTGCACCTGTGCCGGGCGGGGCATAAGACAGTTCATGATCTTGGTGTCAAATAGGTCACGGTAGCCGATACTGTCCTCGATCAGGCCGCGTTTTACAGCTTCATCCAGCAGTTCGCCCAAAGTTTCCTCCAGATCCACGTCCCTGTACTCCTCCTGAGGCTCCTCATAGTCGTCCTGACGGAATAGATCCAGAAGCAGGTTGATGGTATAATTTTTCTCACATGCAGGCACCAGGCCTGTCTCTAATCCGTACTGCACAAGTTTTTTAATACTGTTGTTTAACATAGTATTTCCCCTTCCTGTTATCCGATTCTTCTGGCCCCGTCACCGATCTCCACCCTGTAGAAATCCGCACCGTAACCGATTTTTTTCTTATAAACAGAGCCCACATTCCGAATAAATGCCTCCACAAAGTCATCCTCCACGATGCTGACTGTGCAGCCTCCAAAGCCTGCCCCCGTCATGCGGGAACCCAGGACGCCGGGCTGGTCCCAGGCTGCTTCTGCCAGGGCATCCAGCTCCTTTCCCGTGACCTCGTAGTCATCTCTCAATGAGATGTGGGACTCATTCATAAGCATGCCAAATCTCTTTAGATCCTGCTCTTTCAGCGCTTTTACTGCCTGTATGGTCCGCTGATTCTCGTAGACCGCGTGACGCGCGCGTTTCACATGCACCGGGTCTTTGATGATCTCTTTTACTTCCTCAAAGGCCTCCCCTGTCAATTCTCCCAGAGAACGGATATTCACAATGGACTGAAGCTCTTTGAGTGCTGCCTCGCATTCCCTTCTGCGTTCATTGTACTTAGAGTCCGTCAGCCTTCTTTTCTTATTGCTGACCGAAATGAGAAGGGACGCATTCCCCAGTCTGATAGGCGCATATTCATAGCGCAGATTGCTGGTATCCAGGAAAATCGCATGGCCTTTCTTCCCCATTGCCACAGTAAACTGGTCCATGATCCCGCAGTTCATGCCGCAGAACTTATTCTCCGCATACTGTCCGAAAAGGGCCATATCTGTTTTTGTCAAATCTGAAAAGCCATATAAGTCTTTTAAAACCATAGCCATGAGAAGTTCTATGGAAGCGGAGGAGGAAAGTCCCGATCCATTGGGAATATTGCCGCCAATCACCAGGTCAAGCCCTTTTTCTATAGGATAACCTTTTGTGGTGAATGTCCAGATAACACCTTTTAAATAGTTGGTCCAACCGGCTCTCTCATGATATCTAAGATCATCCAGGCTGGTCTCAAAAACCCCCGCGTTGCTGAAATTTTCGGAGTAAAGACGCAGTTTCCGGTCTTTCCGGATCCTCGCCGCTCCATATGTACCGTTTGTGAGGGCACATGGAAATACATGTCCCCCGTTATAGTCTGTGTGCTCCCCGATAAGGTTCACACGGCCAGGTGAAAAATAGAATCGGATGTCGCCGTCTGCGCCGAACAGCTCGCAAAACCGGTTTTGCAGTTTTCGCTTCATCCTCCCACTCCTCCTATGTTCCAATATAGCCAATAGGTCTGCAGGCTTATTAGTTATATTAATTTTGTTTTAAAACATTTTTCCTGTTCTTTTATTATAACACAGGAAATATTTTTTTCAATATTCAATCCGCATCAGAATATCCTGGGGATAGTCTCCAAAGCTGCAGCCAAAAATATTCACACCGCCGATATGCTCTGCATTCTCTTTTATACCAATGCGTACGGAGATATAAGGCCCTTCTACCAGGTCATATCCAGATATCGGCACACTGCTTACCTTTAAACCGTCCAGATAGGTTCCCTCTGTATCCATCACCCATTTTTTCAGGTTGCCGTACTGGGAATTCTTATCTTCCCACCAGTCAGGGTTCAGTTTGCCTCTCCTGCCGCCAAAATCGCTTGGACAGGTCCAGGTCCCCGCATCCACACCGTTGACCCACAGGGTAATGTCCGAGGGACAGTCCAGATCATAATCCGCAGTCTCGGAACACAGTTCCGCGGAGATTTCCAGACGCTTTACCCTGCTTCCCTGGATCCCCGCATTTGGAAAACGGTATTCCAGATAACCGGAGGAGAACCAGACCAGCTTGGCGGTTGTCCGCCTTGGGTCATAAAAACACCGGGGCTCGTCCTCCCCGTCAATATACTCCTCATCATTAACCATACCACAGGTGGGCGTGATTTTATAATCCACATAATTGCCTACCGGCATGGAGATGACTTCCTCATGCTTTGGTCCTCGCCGCTGCTGCAGATGGAGCACCAGCTCCTCATTCTGCCGGATACAGAGCTTCATGGCCCCCCTCACTCCGGGCTTCAGTTCGGTACGGATCAGCCCTGCTTCCTCCAGCACACGGACATTTAAGGCTGCCGAGGAGGCCGGAATCTGCAGGATCTCTGCAATTTCATTGACGCACAGGGGATTTTCATCCAGAAGCTTCAGGATACGAATCCGAATCTCTGAGGAGAGCGCTTTTCCCACCAGCATCAGTTCCTTTTCATTCTCAAAGGATAATTGTCTCTTCATGTTGTTTTCCTCTTCCTTCCGCCGGATATCACTGGGGCCGGAATCATTGATAGTTATATTTTACCCTCTTTCTTCCTGCCTTGTCAACCACGACAAAGGCTGCCGCACATTTATGCGGCAGCCCCTGTATTTCTATCTGTCAGACGGTTCGTCAGTTTTCTGTTTTCAGCACCTTTTTCACACAGGACGGCAGGTCATTGCTCAGGTAAACCCCTTCTTTTGTCTCACCTGCCCCATCCTTCCAGTAGATGCGCAGACTCTTTGAATAATCCGGATAGATATCTTTTGCAGGATTGCTGTACTGGTCAAAAACAGACTTTGCCAGGATCTCCATCCTATCCTCTTTATCCGAAAATGTAAATTCTTCTGTGTTTCCGTTATTATCACTGGAAACCACAACGATCTTCTCCATCTTATCCACATCCTCTTTTGTATAGACATGGCATCCCGCCTCTTCCAGCAGTTTTCTGGTACCCCGGAATCCCTCATACAGGGGCAGGGACAATGTCTGGGTAATATCTAAGGATGCAGTACCATTTTCAAATCCACTGCCCTGTTGAACGCTGATACAGTCAATGTTTAAAAAGCCTACCACCTGCTGATCCAGGCTCTCCTGAAATCCCAGGCTCTCCCACTCGCTTTTGTAGGTCTTGAAAATATTCTGCATTGCAGTCTCCGAGGTTGTGACCTGTCTGTTGGCAGAGAAAATATCATTTAAGGAAATCTCTGTTATCTTCTCCCCATCAATAAATTCCACAGGAAGGGTCTGCTGTTTATATTCCCAGCTGTCGTAAATATTTCCCATCAGCTTAAGCGCGGCGTCATCCT
This sequence comes from Blautia hominis, assembly GCA_002270465.1. Classification (GTDB taxonomy): domain Bacteria; phylum Bacillota; class Clostridia; order Lachnospirales; family Lachnospiraceae; genus Blautia; species Blautia hominis. The sequence continues at coordinate 326,686 of NQOF01000002.1, read as the reverse complement.
GCTTCACTTCATAGTACCGGTACACATCCCGGCCTGATTTCAGGTGATATTTCACATAAAAGCACAACAGATCTTCTCCGTCTTTCAGTTTTGGGAAACCATCATTTTCTTTCTGGGCTTCCACTCCCATGGCAGCCAGGTCATAAATACTGTCAAATTCTTCATATTTGGCATTTTTAAGATAGGCTTTTATCTCACTGTCACCCTGATAATAAACGGAATTATACGGATAGCTGTACAGGCCGTTCATGCTGTTAATATAGACGGACATACTTTCTATCTTATTTTCTTTCGGAAGATAAGTATCCACTTGAAACACATCAAAACGGTAGATGACCGTCATCGCAGCCAGCATGACCAGCACCACACCTGTAGAGATGCGGGGACGCAGGCTTTCTCTGATATCCATCCGGTACAGAAAATCCATGGCGGTTGAGATGACCCAGGCCGAGAATACCAGAACCATTACAAACCATACAAATACGTGCTGACCGATTCCCTGGCTGATATTAAGCGCGATCAAAACGGAAAAAGGAAATACGACCGCAATTTTAATGATCGGTTCCAGTCTTTTAAACGCGATTGCCTTGTGATAACTCTCCGTAGGCCGCAGATGATATACCAAAAGGCAGAGTGCCAGAAGCAGAACTGCTGCCAGCAGGCCTGCAGCGGCCAAAAGCCACGGTGTTTTTCTTGTATCATAATTTATCGCTTCACGTATGATATCCATATAGCTATATAATGGCGAAAGGGTCCATCCTCCCGCATGGAAGGTAAACCGCAGAAAATTGTAACTGCCGCCGCTTAACGTGTAGGGCGTTGCGGCCTGGAAAAAGCGCCCCGCCATACTGATAAAGACTTCTTTTATAATAAATCCATAGCTCAGAAACGCAGCATATGCCATGGCTCCCGTAAACAGATTCCCTGTCAGCATCACAGACAGTATCCCCACATGATAAAAGATAAGGAAATATACCATATGTGTCAAAAATGCGCCCAAGGCCAGTGAAACCGTATGTGCGGGGAATGTGCCCTTCACAGCACCGGCCAGTAGTGCCAGCAGCAGATTCAGTAGATAAGGGACCGCAAAGATCAATACGCCGCCCAGGTAGGACACAAAATACATGCGCTCCCTTTTCATGGGAAGACTGTGATAAAAATCCGTCTTCTCTCTGGAGTACAGATACATATACCCTGTCATCCCCAGACAAAAACCTGCGATGACCACTAAAAGTATAAGAGCCACATTATCATAACCTGTGGTATTCCAAAATACTTCCGCGGACTGCGCTGCCTGCTCCTTGGGTTTCAATCCGTATGCAGCCACACTATCCAGCCGCATCATAGTCTGAACCGGAAGTGCCATCAGCATCGCCAAAAATGAGACAAGGAACCACGCGCCTCTTTCTTTCACATTCTGCATCACCATTTTAGTAAAAGAGATCTTTGATGTCATATCCCGCTACCTCCGTTTCACTGATAAAGATTTCTTCCAGGGTCAGCGGAATCATCTCCGCAAATACCGGGAACTTGCTCTCCACGATCTCCATGATCTTGTCCTTCTCCCCCCGGACGACCAGGGTCATCAAAGAGAGCCGCTTCTCATGCTGGACCACATCCAGTTCCCGAAGCAGTTCTTCCTCCAGCACCGGATTCTGGATCACACACTGGATCTTATGGATATGGAGCTTCATATCCTCCACTTCCCTTGACAAGAGAACGCCCCCTTTGTGGAGAAGTCCCACATGATCACAGATATCCTCCAGTTCCCTTAAATTATGGGAGGCGATCACAGGGGTAAATTCCCTCTCTGTGACTTCATAGGCCAGTATGCTCTTGGCAGCTTGCCGCATTACCGGGTCCAAACCGTCAAGGGTCTCATCGCAGAAGAGATATTTCGTGCCTGCGCAAATTCCCAGCAGCATGGAAACCTGGCGCTTCATTCCTTTGGAGAGCGTATGTATCTTCCTTTTGGTATCCAGATCCAGTCTTTTTGAAAGCTCATCAAACCGCTTTTTGTCAAACTTCGGATAATAGGTACTGTACCAATCAGCCATGGATCTCCCTGTTGCATTTGGAATAAAATAAGCACTGTCCGGCAGAAAGAAAATCTCTCTCTTTATCTCTTCCTGCTCATAGACAGACTTTTCATCTATCAGAATACTCCCCTGATCCGGTTTCAGAACACCGGATAAAAGACGCAGAAAAGTGCTCTTTCCCGCACCGTTGGTCCCTGCCAGCCCAAATATGCTGTTATCCGTTATCTCAATGCCGATATTGTCTACAGCCTTAATCTCCCCGAAGGCCTTAGACAGATGTTCCGTTTTAATCATGGTTAACCTCCTCGTACAGCGCCGCAGTCCGGCTCACACACTCCTCTTTTGTAACGCCCAGTTCAATCCCTTCTTTGATCACGATCCGCAGCTTCTGAAAAAAGTTCTCTTTCTTTTGCTCCACCAGATTTCTGCTGCCGGACACAAAATTCCCCCTGCCTTTTATGGGATAAATATACCCCTGCTGTTCCAGAATCGTATAGGCTTTCTGAATGGTATTGGGGTTGATGGACAGCTCTGTCGCCAGAGAACGTACAGAAGGCATCTGTGAGTCAGCTTCCAGCACGCCTCTTACGATCAACATCTGAAAGCGCTCCACAATTTGTTCGTAAATGGGTTTTCGGTTCTGGTAATCAATCACAATCATAGAGTTTCCTCTTTTCTTCACGGTTCTGATTTGTGTGTATCTAGTGTACTATGTGTCTTAGTACACTTACAGTATAAAAAATTTCCGGCCTCCTGTCAATAGAAACCGGAAATTTATATTATTTTTTATATTCTTCCAGCAACCTGTGATACCCGGGGCTGCTCCGCTTCAGGGAAAGGATTCTGCCGTCTCTGTCCAGAAAACAGTGTTTTGAAGTGCCCACGGCCCGGACTTCTCCGGTATCCCCATTGCTGACCGTGTATTCCAGCTCCAGCCTGATGCCGTTGTACTTTGTCAGTGCAATGGCGATCTCCACTGTCTCCCCAAAATAAGTCATCGTCTTGTACTCGCAGGATACAGAAAGCACAGGGCTTATGATCCCCTCTGCCTCCATCCTGTCATATCCCATCCCCAGTTTCTCAAGGAAATCTGTCCTGGCTTCTTCAAACCAACGGATATAGTTGGAATGATGCACAATGCCCATCTGGTCCGTCTCATAATACTGGGTCTTATGTCTGTAAATTTCCATACTCTTCACGCTGCCTACTGGTTCTCAGCTTCTATATTCTGCTTGTTGCGGTAAGCACCGTACAGATACAGTCCGTGGATGACTACCCATAAAATGAAAGAGAGGCTAAAGGAACTTCTCAGCATGACAATATTGATGATATTGGATGCCAGGATACATACGAGAAGGATAACACCCATGATAAACGGCAGCTTTTCTTTCCCTTTGATGCCATTGAACATCATGGCGACCAGACCTGCTCCCAGCATGGCGGCGCCCAGCACAACGGTCACCACAACGGAGATGGTCATCTCCTGCATGGATACTGTGATATTATTGGTCTTCTGTATTTCATCCAGCACTTTCTGTCCCTGTGAGAACAGGACATACATGGATAACAAGCCGTTTGAAAGGTTCAGAGCGCCCATGATCAGCTCCACCAGGCCAACCCATTTCAGAGTTCCGTTTTTCCTGCTCATATTTTTCATATTCATATATCTGTTCAATTTGCTTCCTCCTGCTGTCTGCTGCCTAATCGCATTTCTTAAAGCTGTGTTGTCACGAAAATGTCATAGATCGCTTTCACAGCCCCTTCAAAATCTTCATTCTTTACGCCGATGATCACATTCAGCTCACTGGAACCCTGGTCGATCATTTTAACATTGATGTTGGCATGTGCCAGTGCCGCAAAAATCCTGGCTGCGGTTCCTCTGTTGGAGCGCATACCGCGGCCTACCACTGCGATCAGCGCCAGATCGGATTCCAGCTCCATATAATCCGGGTTGACCATACGGTGAATGCCTGCGATCACCTGCTGCTCTTTCTCCGCGAACTCATCCTGATGGATAAATACCGTCATGGTGTCAATACCGGAGGGTACATGCTCAAAGGAGATTCCCTGCTCTTCCAACACCTGCAGCACTTTTCTGCCGAAACCGATCTCGGAATTCATCAGGGATTTTTCAATAAACAGAGAACAGAACCCTTTTTTGCCCGCAATACCGGTGATGGTGTACGCCGGCTTCTTGCAGGTGTCCTCCACGATCATGGTTCCCGCGTCATCCGGAGCGTTGGTGTTGCGGATATTGATGGGGATTCCCGCTTTTCTTACCGGGAAGATAGCCTCCTCATGAAGCACGGTGGCGCCCATATAGGACAGCTCCCGCAGCTCGCGGTATGTGATGGTGTCAATGACTTCCGGATTCTTGATGATCCTGGGGTCTGTCACTAAAAATCCTGACACGTCTGTCCAGTTCTCATATAAGTCCACATCCAGAGCACCGGAGACAATGGACCCTGTAATGTCGGAACCGCCCCTTGAGAAGGTCTTGACTGTGCCGTCCTCCATGGCGCCGTAAAAGCCCGGCACTACCACATACTCCATATTTTTCAGATATTCCCTGGTCAAACGGTTGGTCATCTCCGCATCAAACTGTCCTTCCCCGTCAAAACGGATAATACGGGCAGCATCCACAAACTCAAAGCCCAGGTAATCTGCCATGACCTTACTGTTTAAGAATTCCCCGCGGGAAGCTGCATACTCCTCCCCGATCTGGTTTTTAAAATTCTCCTCGATCACCTTAAAATCCTCTTCCAGGGAGATAGAGAGTTCAAGGCCGTCAATGATTTCCTGATAACGGCTCTTGATCTCCGAAAGAAGCGCACCAAACTCTGCTCCGCCTTCTTTGGCTGCCCGGTAACACTGGTATAATAAATCGGTGACTTTCGTGTCTGCTGAAAAACGCTTTCCCGGTGCAGAGGGCACCACATATCTTCTGCTCTCATCTGCTTTGATGATACTGCCTACCTTCCGGAACTGTTCTGCGCTGGCAAGGGAGCTGCCGCCGAATTTTACTACTTTTCTCATTGCTTTCATATCCTCCTCGTATCTTTCCATCCGCATTCTGATTTTCTATATTGGCACAGAATGACTTACAGCGCTGTGGCTGCTTTATCCCATTTCTGCGGGTAATACCCTGCGAAACAGTGACATTCTTTTCTAAGTTAAAGTATAAAACTTATAATATAATCTGAACTGCCAATTGTCCAGTATTTTCTACTTTTTTTGACGTATTTTTTTCATAAACGCCTCGATCCGGGCCAGAGCGGCCTTCAGTTCTTCAATGGAATAGGCGTAGGATATCCTGATAAAGCCCTCACCGCAGTCCCCGAAAGCGCTGCCCGGCACCACGGCAACCTTCTCTTCTTTCAGAAGCTCTGTGGCAAATTCCTCGGAGCTCATACCGGATTCCGTAATATCCGGGAATATGTAAAAAGCGCCTCTCGGTTCAAAACAGGGGATTTCCAGCCTCTCCATCTCGTGGAGCAGAAAACGCCTTCTCTGGTCATAGGCCAGACGCATTTCCATCACGTCGGAATTGCCGTTTTTCAGCGCGCTTACGGCAGCATACTGGCTTGTGGTGGGGGATGACATGATGGCAAACTGGTGGAGCTTCACCATCTGTTCCATGATCTGCGCGGGAGCCAGCGCATAACCCAGACGCCATCCTGTCATGGCATAGGATTTTGAAAATCCATTGATCACCACACAGCGCTTCTGCATTCCCGGAAGGGAAGCAATACTCACATGCTGGGAATTATAAGTCAGCTCACTGTAAATCTCATCGGAGATCACCAGAAGGTCATGCTTTTCTATGATGTCAAGAAGTGCCTCCAGGTCTTCTTTTTCCATGATGGCACCGGTTGGATTGTTTGGATATGATAAAAGCAGCACCTTTGTCTTAGGTGTGACGGCAGCCTCCAGCTCCTCCGGCTTCAGGCGGAACGCATTCTCAGCTTTCAGGGGAATGGTCACCGGCACGCCCCCCGCTAACTGCACACAGGGCACGTAGGAGACAAATGCCGGTTCCGGGATGATCACCTCATCCCCCGGTTCCAGAACTGTCCGAAATGCAATGTCAATGGCCTCACTTCCGCCCACTGTCACCATGACCTCTGATGCCGGGTCATAGAAAAGCCCCAGCCTGTCCTCTATGTACCTGCTGATCTCCTGTCTGAGGGGCATGAGGCCTGCATTGGACGTATAAAAAGTCCTTCCGGCTTTCAGGGAACGGATTCCCTCCTCACGGATATGCCAGGGTGTATCAAAATCCGGTTCTCCCACACCCAGGGAGATGGCATCCGGCATTTCGCTGACAATATCGAAAAACTTCCGGATCCCGGACGGCTTAATCTCTTTTACTTTCTCTGTGACAAATTCTCTCATAAAGTGATCACCATTCTTCCGTCCTGCTTTTTCCTTGCAAGGTTGACTCCCTGCTCCTTATATTTGGTGAGGGTGAAATAAGTGGCCGTGCTCTGCACCTCCTCTATGGACGCCAGATTCTCGGAGACAAAAAGAGAGATGTCCTTGATACTCTTCCCTCTTAAAAGCACCAGAAAATCATAGGCCCCTGACATGAGATACAGTGTCTCCACCTGGGGATACTGATAAATCTGCTCTGCTATCTTGTTGTATCCGTCGCCTCCCTGTGGTGTCACCTTCAGCTCGATGAGGGCTGTCACAGAGTCGTCATTCTCCTTATCCCAGTTGATCAGGGTGTGGTATCCACAGATGATCCCCTCTTTTTCCAATTTGGTGATCATATCTGCCACGCTTTTCTCATCGGTTCCTGTCATGACTGCGATCTCTGCGGCGGAAAGCCTGCTGTTTTTTTCCAGAATATTTAATACCTGTCTTCTCAAATCCTGTTCCATATAATCCTCTCCTGTCCTGTCAGGCGGTCTTTGATCCGCCCGGTCCTGTACGCCCAAATAGAAAGAAACCTGCCCGGACATTCTGCCGCGCAGGTTTGTTTGGATTCGGCATAAATGTTTTTTTTAGTTTACGCCGTAATCGGTCTGTTGTCAAATATCTTTAAAGCTCCCCTCCTGTTTTATCTATGAGAAGAAGCACATCCTCAGGAGAAACATGGAGAAATTCCGGCAGGTTTCCATGCATTTTTGCCCAGTTCTCTTTTGCCATCTTCCACCAGATCTGTTCGCTCCTCTCCTTCCCTGTCATTCCCTTCTTCCGTATGACCACATTCATCTCAAAAGGAGATTCCACGGTCTCCACCAATTCAGCGGGAAACGTATTTTCCCGGCTGCTGTCATCGGAAGGGGTAAAATAGTGTGCGCGGATTCCCACAAAGCAGACTGCGTCCGTCACCTTTTTTCCTGCACGCAACACGATCCCCCAGTCCAGAGCCTCCACATGGGTGTCATCCAGCTTTCTGGCCCTGGAGAAATTTTTGCAGCCGGTGAGACGGGCAGCAGCCACACAGCCCGGATACCGAAAGATTTCCTTTGTGGGTCCCATGCTGATCTTTTCTCCCTCATCCATGATCAGCAGATTTCCGCACAGGCGGTACACCTCATCCCTGTTGTGTGTGACAAGGATCATATCCTTTTTGCAGCCTTTCAAAAAATCAAGCATCTGTACCTGGAGCTGTTCTTTCAAATAGTAATCGAGAGCGGAGAACGGTTCATCCAAAAGCAGGGCCTCCGGTTCATTTGCCATCATCCGGGCCAGGGCAGTCCTCTGCTTCTGTCCGCCGGAAAGCTGGTGTGGGTACTGCTCCTCCAGCCCCTCTAACCGGAAATTATGAATCTGTTCCTCTGCCAGCTTCTCCTTCTCTTTTCCCCTGACCGCACAGCTTATGTTCTGCCTGACCGTCATATTGGGAAAGAGGGCATAATCCTGGAAGAGATATCCCACTTTCCTGTCTCTTGGCTTTAAATTTATTTTCTTTTCCGAGTCAAAAAGTGTCCTGCCGTTTAACAGGATCCTTCCCTCATCAGGTGTCACAATACCTGCTATACTTTTCAGGGTCATACTCTTACCGCAGCCGGAGGCTCCCAGGATACCCAGAAGTCCCTCCCCTGTTTCAAACCGGACCTGCAGGGAAAATCCCTTCCATCTTTTTTTAATATCCACCTGCAGACTCATGCCTTCTTCCCCCGTTTTCCGTATGTTCTCTCTTTTGCCGTAAAATAATTCATGAGGACTACCACCAGGAAGGATACCAGCAGAATGATCATGACATATTTATATGCGGTATCCATATCCCCTGCTGCCACTGCGGAATAGACCGCCAAAGGCAGGGTCCGCGTCTTGCCTGCAATATTGCCCGCGATCATGGCTGTTGCCCCGAACTCCCCCAGTCCTCTGGCAAATGCAAGGATGCCGCCCCCTGCAATACCCGGCAGCGCGGCGGGAAACATAACTTTCCAGAAAATCCGCCACTCGGAAAAACCCAGGGTCCTGGCTGCGAATATGAGGTTTTCATCCACCTGCTCCAGAGCGCCCCTTGCGGAACGATACATGAGCGGAAAGGAGATCACCACTGCCGCCAGCACGGTTGCCCCCCCAAGAAAACGCGATCTTAACTCCGAAATATTCCACAAAAAAAGCACCGATGGGGCGCCGGATCCCAAATAAATATAGGAGGAAGAATCCGGCCACTGTCGGCGGGAGGACCAAAGGCAGGGTGAAAATACCATCCAGCACCATCTTGAGCTTCTCGTTTTTGAGCCCTGCCACCAGCTTGGCTGCCGCCAAACCGATGAAGAAAACGATCACGATAGTAAGTGCCGCGGTCTTAACTGATATTAATATCGGTGAGTAATCCATATCTGCCTATCCCCCTGTAGAAAAATGACACAGCCGGTTTATGCGGACCGGCCATGCCTTTTTGCTGTGTATTATTTCACTGGTGTGAATCCATATTCTTCAAATACTGCCGAGGCCTCGTCCGAAGCCAGGAAATCCAGGAAGAGCTGTGCCGCATCCTTCTTGGTGGAGCCTGTCACAATACCTGCCGGATAAATTACCTTCTGTGCAAGGCTTCCCTCAGGCGCTTCCGCAATTACAGACAAAGTATCCTTTTTGGTTGCCGCATCCGTAGCATACACAATACCTGCATCTGCGCTGCCCTCAGCAACCCAGTTGAGCACCTCCGTCACATTGGTCCCCAGGCTGGCTTTTGCTGATACCTGGTCCCACAGTCCAAGGGTTGTGAGCGCTTCTTTGGCGTACTGCCCTGCAGGTACGCTCTCCGGGTCTCCCACTGCGACAGTCTCAGCGTTTGCCACATCCTCAAATTTAGTGTAATCGTCCTTCTTATCTGAAGGAACTACAAGAACGATCTTGTTTTCCAGCAGATTTTGGATAGAATCTCCATCAATCAGATTCTCGTCTTTCAGAGCTGTCATCTGTTTTTCCGCTGCGGAGAAGAATAAGTCCGCGTCAATCCCGGATTCAATCTGTGTCTGCAGCTTTCCTGAACTGTCGTAGGTACCTTCCACAGTGATATTCGGGTGCTGCTCCTGGAACATGGGGATCAGATCATCCTTCATGGAGTATTCCAGGCTGGCTGCTGCTGCCATTAAAATCGTGACCGGCTCCTCACTGTCCCCTTTGTCCGCGTTATCCGTCTTCTCATCTGCCGCGCCCGCATCGTCTTCTGCCTCTGTCTTATCCTCTGCCTCAGAAGCATTATCCTTTGCCTCTGTTTTCTGCTCCGTGTCTTTTGCCGCTTCCTGGCTGCTGTCACTGCCGCATCCTGCAGTCATCATAGCTGCTGCCAAAAAAATGCCCAAAAGACCTGATGTTCTTTTTTTCATGGTGTGATCCTCCCTGACTTTTGTCAATATCTGTGTTATCTCCGGCTCAAACAAAGCGTGCCGCTGTTTTTGCGTCCGTCAAATCTCCTGTGCACATCCCGCCCGGCGGACGCAGGGCAGCAGGCAATCATCAGAGCTTTTCAAACAACACTTTTACCTTCCCGCCGCAGACCATACCAAGGGTGGCTGCTTTGGAATTAGAGAGGTCATACTCCCGGATGGAAAAACCGCCTGCATCGGAAAAGCTCTGCGCTTCCCGAACAGCAGCGAATTCTATGGGGCCGCCTCCGATGGTGCCATATATGCTCCCATCCCTGCATACCACCATCCTGGTGCCTTCTCCCCGGGGGGAAGAACCAGATTTTTCCACAACGGTTACCATAGTCACAGCATTTTCATCCCTGATCCCCCTGAGCACTTCCTCCTCCAGGGTCTTGCGGGGATATTTGTTCTTCTCCTGAATGATCTCCGCGCAGATACTCACGCCAATCTCCGCAGGTGTCTGCGCACCGATGGAAAGCCCGATGGGGGCATGGATCTTCCGGATCTCCTCCTCGGAAAAACCGTCCTGCCGCAGCTTTTCAAAGGACATGACAACCTTTCCCCTGCTGCCGATCATGCCCACATAATCACGCTTCATTTTCAGGATGGCACTTAGGCAGCTATAGTCATCTTTATGCCCTCTGGTCACAATGATGTAATAGGCATGTTCCCCAAAGTTCCCCCTATCCAGACCTTCCGGAAAATCCATGCACAGGATCTCATCCGCATGGGGAAACCGCTCCCGGTTGGCGAATTCCGCTCTCTGGTCGATCACCGTCACATGGAAATCCAGCATTTTCAGAAATCTTACAAGAGCCAGGGACACATGTCCCCCGCCGCAGATAACGGCCCGGCTTCTCCCGTAAAGTGTTTCCCTGTATACATGTTCCTCCGGAGGCAGCATACGCTCCTCCCCGGACAGGATCTTTTTCCTTCCGGCCTGTCCGCCCGAGAGCGTGGTCTCTATGGTAATCTCATCCCTCCGGGCAAACAGCTCTGCGATCTGCAGATACATCTTCCTGTCAGCCATATATTATCTTCCTTTTCCAAAACCGCAGTTGGGGAAGGTACAGACGTCGCAGTTCAGACAGAGTCCGCCTTCGCCAAGAGCTGCCAGTTCTTCTTTTTTAATGGGGTCATCCGCCATGATCCTTGGCAGGACCAGATCAAATACCGTTCTCTTTGCATACATGACACATCCCGGAAGTCCCACGATGGGAATACTCTGCCCGTCTTTCTTATAGTAGGCCACCAAAAGCATAGCGCCTGGCAGCACCGGGGCCCCGTAAGAAATGATCTCAGCGCCTGTGTCCTTGATCGCCCCGGGCGTACGGTCATCCGGGTCCACACTCATTCCCCCTGTACAGACGACCATATCTGCGCCCTGGGCAATAAAGGTGAGTATCTCCTCTGTGATCTTCTCTTTGTCGTCGCCGGGATACACCTGTCCCATCACTTTTGTGGGGAACTCCCCAAGCTTTTCCTCTATGACCGGGCCGAATGTGTCCTGAATCAGTCCTTTGGAGATTTCGCTGCCTGTAGTCACAATACCCACTTTCTTCTCCCTGTAGGGCAGGATCTGAAAGATCGGTGCCCCTTTGGCAGCTTCTTTTGCCCGGTTCATCTTCTCTTCTTCGATCACCAGAGGAATGATCCGCATTCCGGCCAGCTTGTCGCCTTTTTTTACCGGAAAATCCCCATGGCGGGAGGCGATCATCATGTCCCCCAGAGAATTGACAGCAAGCAGTTTCTTCCTGTCTATTTTAAACAGCCCGTCTATCTGGGCTTTCAGCTCTATTTTTCCTTCTTTTATCTCAGACTCAGACATATGATCATTCCTGCACAGATCGCGCAGGATCATAGCCCCCTCATTTTCATGAAGGATCCCCTCTGTCTTTTCCCAGACATACAGGTGCTCCTTGCCCACCGATAAGAGGACAGGAATATCCTCCTCCTTCACCACATGCCCTTTGCGGAACACAGGTCCTTTCTTTTCTCCTTTTATGATCTGTGTAATATCATGGCAGAGAATATGTCCTGCCGCTTTTGTTGTTTCTATCTCTCTCATTTTGCTTATCCCCGTTTTCTCCAATATTGTAAAACCGTTCTCCGGAATTGTCCGAAAAACGGTTCTTCTTTATGACAATAGAAAGTTCGTGGAACCTGCCTTCTATTGTTTTGTTTGTAACTGTTCAGTGCCTTCACAGTTACAGGCAAAAATCCATGCAGGATCGCCTTTGGCGATGGGATTTTTGCTTGGCCGTGGTACACTTTCTTACGGTCAGCGCAGTGAATGTGCAGACCTATTGAATCGTTACGTTTGTTTTTATTATTATACACGTTTTTTCTGATTAAAAAAGTTGTTTTGGCAACATTTTCTAATTATTTTTCCCTGCTGCCTTTCCTTTGTCCGACAGAACCAGTCCCATAAGCACCAGCACAGTGCCCAGGACCGAAACCGCTGATATTTTTTCATGTAGTATCAGCACAGAGGCTGCAATGGTCACCACCGGGACCAGATACAGATATACACTCGTCTTCACCGCCCCTACGATCTTCACAGCCAGATTCCATGTGACAAAACAGAGCGCTGAAGCACACAGTCCCAAAAACAGGATATTTGCCAGCAGCACCGGATCCTTAAACCTGGAAAACTGCCAGTGAAAATCCATAAAGAACAAGGCTGGCAGCATAAAGAGAATGCCGTAGAAAAATACATGCCTGGTGATCTGTATGGTCTGGTACCCATAACTGCTGATTTTCTTAATAAGCACGGAATAACAGGCCCACACAACGGCTGCCAGAAGTGCCAGCACATCTCCCCTGGGATTCAGATGAAAAGATCTCTGCCCATTAAAGCTGAGCAGGATAATACCCACTATACTGATCAGAAATCCCACAAAAAATCCGGCCTTCAGTTTCTCATCCCTGAGAAAGATAAATCCCAAAATCGCCGTGCAAAAAGGTGCTGTTGCCACGATCACCCCCACATTGGAGGCATATGTATAAGTCAGCGCAATATTCTCCATCAGAAAATACAGGGTGACACCACTGATACCCGCGGCGGCAAATAAAAACTCATGTCTCTTATCCTTTGGTCTCAGCCTCCGGTGATCTGCCAGGCAGAGCGCCGCAAATCCAATGAGGAACCGGAACAGCAGGATTTCAATGGGAGTAAACGCCCCAAGCAGCACCTTTGTGGAAATAAATGTAGTCCCCCACACAACCACGGTGAACAAAGCCATCATATGTCCCGCTGTTTTTTTATTTTCTTTCATATGCTTCCTTCTCCAATTTCTTCATTCTCCACAGATAGGTGATCACGAGAGGCGCTGCCGCCGCCACCCAGGCCAAAGGGTCTGCCCAGCAGATTCCCTCAAAGGAGCCAAAATGGCGGGCCGTAAAAGCTGCCGCTGTCCTGGCTGCCAGTTCAGCCGCCCCTGCCATCATGGGCACAAAACCAAATCCCATTCCCTGAAGAATGTTCCTGTATATAAAAATGGTTCCCAGGATCAGCATAAACGGCGCAATGATGGAAAAATACATCTCGCAGTATTGCAGCACATCTGTCTGTCCGCTGTCAATAAACATGCGCACCATATATTTGCCCCAGAAATGCAGAACCACCGTTATCACCAGTGCATACACAGCAGACATCCCTGTGGAAACCCTGGCCCCTTTTCTGATCCGGTCAAACCTTCCGGCACCGATATTCTGTGAGGAGTAGGTTGCCATGGTAACACCAATGGAGATCATGGCCTGATTGATCAGCTGCATCACCTTAGTGGATGCAGTGAATCCGGCCACTGCCCTGGCTCCGAAACCATTGAGCGCGCTCTGCAGGATCATGATGCCAAGAGCTGTGATAGAGAACTGAAGTCCCATGGGAATTCCCACCTTGATCTGAAAACGGACGGAGTTTTTCTCCAGGACCCTGTGCTCCTTTTTCATGTGCAGAAGCGGCACCTTTTTCACTATGTACACAAGACACAGAATACCGGAAACTCCCTGTGAGATCACAGTCGCCACTGCCGCGCCTTTTGTTCCCATCCGCAGCACCAGAATAAAGAACAGGTCCAGGAATATATTCAGCACGGCCGCCAGGATCAGAAAATACAGGGGTATCTTACTATTTCCAAGAGCCCTCAGAAAACTGGCCAGCAGATTATAGAGCACCTGGGTCCAAATCCCCAAAAACACAACAAACAGATACTGGTAAGCATCCTGATATATTTCTTCCGGTGTATTCATCAGATGCAGCAGTCCTTTCAGCCCTGTCACACTGATGACCGTCAGGATCACTGTGACCACAACCGCCAGTACAGAGGAGGAGTACACGGATCTCTTCATCCCATCCAGATTCCCCGCCCCAAACGTTCTGGACGTCAGAACCGTGAAGCCCGTTGTCAGTCCATTTAAAAATCCCAGGATCAAAAATACGATACTGCCCGACATCCCCACTGCCGCCAGCGCATTGACCCCAACCGTACGCCCTACAATAATGGCATCCACCATATTATAGAGCTGCTGAAACACATTACCGATGATCAGGGGAACCGTAAAAGCCAGAATCAGCCGAAACGGACTTCCCTTCGTCATATCTTTTTCCATAGCTGCCATAGTCTCCTTTTCATATAAGATGTATAATTCCGGCTGTCGGACAGGAAACGGACGGATGTTCCATCCCTGGCACGGCTCCCTGCGCATAGGAAAAGTGTCCCGGATAAACCGAAACACTTTTTTACAAAGCCGCCTGTTTCAACCCGCCTCCTGCATCCTGACTAGTACAGCGTAAACGCAGGAAACACGCCTGAGAGCAGTATAGCACCAGTATATTCAATTTTCAATCATTATCATCATTTTATTTTTCTGTCCTATGCGCTCTGGATACTCTTTCTCATCACTCCCGCAAAATTTACCAGAAACAGTCCGCCCGCAGTCAAAAGGGAAGCCCCAAGCCCTGTGTAGAACACAGCAATAAACACCTCCGGGCACCACCCGGAAACGCGAAGCCCAATCCCGAAAGTCATCATAAACGCCATAATGCAAAAGGCCTTCTTGTCAAAAAACTTCAGGAAAAACTGTCTCTCCTCCTCATACCCCACAATCCTCACGGTATGCTTACGCACCATCTTCCCAAACACAAAAATCTGGAACACCAGATAAACCCCGGCTGACAATAGAACATTCAGCAATCCGAAGTAAGTCTCATATGCCTCCACACCAATGCGCAGGATATTTCCTCCGGCCACAGCCCAGACAAGCGCTGCTATAAGCAGCAGATAATTCTTTCTCACTTTCATTTCAAATCCTCTCTTTCTTACCATAAACCACACGCAGGATCAGTTCTCTTAAAAAAACGGACCCGTCCGTCCCCCTCATCAGATCCTCCACCAGAAAGTCCACCACAAACCCTACAAAATCTTCCGCCGAAAATCCTTCATCCCACACTTCTCTCCTCACAGCCTCATCCCCCAATAATACGGTCAGAAGTTCTCTTTTCATATGCCCCAGATACTCCTCCATCACCCGGTGTCCCTTCTCCTTATCCCCCACAACAAAGGCGTGCTCCGCTAAAAATCCCCGACTTCCCCCTCCGTATCTCCCAATCCGCTTCCCGATACACTCCACGACCTCCAAAAAGCTCTCCCCCTCTATCTTACTCAAAGGCACACAGAAAAGCTCCTTCCACAATTCCACCACCACTGCGATCATTAGATCATTCTTTGTAGGAAAATAATTATAAAGGGAACCCACCGCGATCCCACATGCCCCGGCAATCCCCCTCATACTGATCCGCTCTTTCTTTCCCTCCTTCACCATCTCCCCCGCAGTCCTCAAAATCTCCTCCCTGGATGTCACTACTGTATTCACGCTGAAACCTCCCGTTTTCCTTCCACCAAACTTTCTGCTGATACTCTTTTATATTTTCAAACTGAACATTGTTCATTATACGCACTTCTATTCTGCATGTCAATTCTATTTCCTCTTAATATCTCCTCTGTATCCCGGGGGAGGCTTAGACTTGCTCAGACAAAAACAGACCTCCGGTCAGGGAATAAATTCGGTTCCCTGACCGGAGGTCTGTTTTTTCTGAACTGTGTGCCAGGCCTTTCCTTACCGCTGTCCGTGCGCCGCTGCCTCCCGCTTCCGCATTTGAGCGATCACCTTTTTAAACTGTACCCCAAACAACACAGCCGTAGTTGTCACTGCCAGCATATCCGCCACCGGCTCCGCCAAAAACACTGCCATGGTCTTATCCTCAAAGAATACCGGCAGTATATAGATCAGAGGGATCAACAGGATCACCTTCCGAAGCAGGGCCAGAAAAATCGACTCCTTCGCTTTCCCCAGCGCAATAAACGTCTGCTGGCAGGCAATCTGGACTCCAAAAATACAGGACACCGCCATATAAATCTTCATGGCCCATTTGGTAGTCCGCATAAGCTCCTCATTACTTGTGAAAATAGCCGCGAACACACCCGGTGCAAACATAGCCACAGCCCAGATAGCCACTGCATAGATTACGCAGGACCGCAGCAGCAGGAAAAAGGCCCGTTTCACACGGTCCGGGTTCCCTGCCCCGAAATTATAACTGACGATGGGCTGGGACCCCTGTGTCAGCCCCTGAAGCGGCAGCATAGAGAACTGCATCACACTGGACAAAATAGTCATGGCGCCCACAGCCATATCCCCGCCATATTTCAGCAGAGAGGAGTTGAAACAGATATTCAGGATACTCTCTGTGGACTGCATAATAAACGGCGACAGCCCAAGAGCCATACAGGGAAAAAATACTTTAGGCTTTATCCGCATATATTTCTTCCGAAGCCTGAGGGTGGTCTTCTTTCCGCACAAAAACCGGATGACCCACACAGCAGACACGCCCTGAGATATAATGGTTGCCAGAGCAGCGCCCTGTACCCCCATATGCAGCCCGAAAATGAAAATAGGGTCCAGTACAATATTACACACAGCCCCGATCACCACACTGAGCATACTTACGGTTGCAAACCCCTGAGCCGTAATAAACGCATTCATCCCCAGGGCAGCCTGCACAAACAAGGTACCCACTGCATAGATCTGCATATACGCCGTCGCGTACTCAATGGTATTCTCACTTGCCCCGAACAAAAGCAGCAGGTCCTTGGAAAATATAAGGAAAAATACAGTCAGAAGAATTCCTGCTATGAGAAGCCCCATGGCGCAGTTACCCATGATCTCCTCCGCCTCATCCTTCTTTCCTTTTCCCATCATAATAGAAGAACGGGGGGCGCCTCCCATACTCACCAGTGCCGCGAATGCCGAAATCAGCATGATTAATGGAAACGTGACACCCACTCCGGTCAATGCCTGTGCTCCGTATCCGGGAATATGACCGATATACATGCGGTCAACCATGTTGTAGAGCACATTTACTACCTGCGCTGTAATTGCGGGAACCGACAGCCTGAATAACAGCCGGCCTATGGGTTCTCTGCCTAAATCTGTCTCTTTCTTTTGTTTCATTTCAATGCCTTCCTTACTTTATATATATTTGTTGTACCTGTTCTGTACCTTCACAGTCACGGGCAATATCCATGCACTACCGCCTTAGGTGGCAGTTTTGCTTGGCTGCTGATGTTTTCCCAAAGGGGACCTATGTTTAGCGTTTAAGGCCAACCGTATTATATATTAACACATCTGTAACTCTTTTTCCATATCCATAATTTCACCTTAAAAGATGCCCCTCCTTTCTTACTTTTGTATCCCCATTTTGTTGCCTCTTGCAGAACCGGACATTTAAGGATAAAATAAACAGTAACGATCATATTTAGGAGGAGAATATATGAAAGAGATCAAGACAGTTGCCCTGATCGGGCTGGGAGCCATAGGAAGTTTTCTGGCATCCCATTTAAAATATGCGCTGGAATACAGTAACCTGCGGATCATTGCAGGCGAAGAACGCAGGAAACGTCTGGAGAAAAACGGTATTCTTGTAAACGGGGAGCCTTTGTTTTTTCATGTCGTTTCCCCTGAAGAAGAGATGGAGCCTGCTGACCTGGTAATCCTGATCACAAAGATGGGCGGACTGAAGCAGGCTGTACAGGATGTAAAAAACCAGGTGGGGCCTGACACCATTTTAATGTGCCCCTTAAACGGCGTGGAGAGTGAAGAACTGGTGGCTGAAACATACGGATGGGAACATCTGCTCTATTCCATCGCAAGGGTCAGTGTGGTGATGAAGGGAAATGAGGTCAGCTTTCAGCAGGAAACCGCACGTTTTGAGATCGGAGAAAAAGAGAATACCGTGATCTCCCCACAGGTGCAGGCAGTAAAAGATCTGTTTGACCGGGCAGGCATCAAATGTATTGTGCCAAAAGATATGGTGTTTGACATGTGGCACAAGTTTATGTGTAATGTGAGTGAAAATCAGAGTGCCGCCATTCTGGGCATCCCGTTCGGGGCATGGGTGGTCAGCGAACATGCCAATGCCATTCGGGAAGCAGCCATGCGGGAAGTTGTGGCCATTGCCAATAAAAAAGGGATTGGCCTGTCTGAGGAGGATATCGTGGCCCAGAGGCAGGTGTTTCCTAAAATACCTTATGGGAATAAACCGTCCACTCTGCAGGATATTGAGGCCGGGAGGAAGACGGAGGTTGATATCTTTGCGGGGGCTGTGATCCGGATGGGGAAGGAAGTGGGGGTGGAGACGCCTTTGAATGAGTTTTTTTATCATGCGATACGGGTGTTGGAGGAGAAAAATGAGGGGGAGATATAAATAAACGGACGGAGGAGCCGCGGCGGATGGGACCTGGGGTGTATCTCTGTTGGCTCGACGTTGCGCGTCCCTCAGCTAACTGGCGTTCGCACTAAGTTCATCAGGAGAGCCTTCTTCACTAAGTGCTCACAGCCAGTGGATCTTCGGGCCGCTCCACTTAACCTCGCCAACAGAGATACACCCCAGGTCCCATCCGCCGCGGCTCCTCCTGGTTATTTATAGCTCCACATAGGAAAAGAAAAAAGAAAAAGATAAAAGATAAAGAGAAAAGAAAAAACCTGTCTATGGCCTATTCTTATTATGAGGGCTGGAGGCAGGTTTTTTCTTTAAGATGATTTGGGCGAGAAAAATTATTTGTTGCGGTTGCCGCGGTATTTTTCTTCGCAGTATTTGCAGCGGTAGATTTCTTTTTCGGGGTCGGCCAGGATGAAGACTTGGTCTAATTCCTGTTCGATGGAGGTGATGCAGCGGGGGTTGCGGCATTGGATCACGTTGGTGATCTGTTTTGGGAGCTGGAGTTCTTTTTTCTGTACGATCTCTCCGTCTTTTATGATGTTGACGGTAATGGTGTGGTCTATGAAGCCCAGAATGTCAAGGTCTAAGGTGTCGATGGGGCATTCTACTTTGATGATGTCTTTTCTGCCCATTTTCTGGCTTCTGGCGTTTTTGATGAGGGCAACGCAGCAGTCCAGTTTGTCCAGCTTCAGGTCTTTGTAAATAGTCATGCATTTTCCGGCTTTGATGTGGTCAAGTACCACACCTTCGTTTAAACGGCCAACATTTAACATAAGTCCACCTCCTCGAATAGTGTGAGAATCAGCGCCATCCTGACATAGACGCCGTACTGCGCCTGTTTGAAATAGGCGGCTCTGGGGTCGCTGTCCACCTCTGTGGAGATTTCGTTTACCCTGGGAAGGGGATGCAGCACCAGCATGTCCGGTCCGGCCAGATCCATTTTGGCTTTGTCCAGGATGTAGAAATCTTTCATGCGGACGTAATCTTCCTCGTTGAAGAAACGCTCCTTCTGTACTCTTGTCATGTAGAGAAGGTCAAGATCCGGGAGGACTTCCTCCAGACGCTCCACTTCTTCAAATTCATGGCCGCTGGCTTTTAGTACGTCCTCTTTAATATAGTCGGGAACACGAAGTTCTTCCGGGGAAATGAGGACAAATTTGACGCCTGTGTAGCGGACCAGGGCCTCAATCAAGGAGTGAACGGTGCGGCCGAATTTCAGGTCTCCGCACAGACCGATGGTGATGTTGTCTAGGCGTCCTTTTAAAGAACGGATGGTGAGCAGATCGGTTAAAGTCTGTGTTGGATGCTGGTGGCCGCCGTCTCCGGCATTGATGACTGGGATTTCAGATGCCATGGATGCCACAAGCGGCGCACCCTCTTTTGGATGACGCATGGCACAGATATCTGCGTAGCAGGAAACCACGCGGATGGTATCGGCAACGCTCTCACCTTTTGCTGCGGAACTGGAATCAGCACTGGAAAATCCCAGAACCTTGCCGCCCAGACGAAGCATAGCGGATTCAAAGCTCAAACGTGTTCTTGTACTTGGTTCATAAAACAAAGTCGCCATGATCTTGCCGTCGCAGGCATGAGCGTACTTTTCCGGATTCTTTTCAATATCATTGGCCAGATTTAAGACTTTATCCAGCTCTTCCACGGAAAAATCCAGCGGACTCATCAAGTGTCTCATAGATTACCTCCTGTGTATATAATTATCATGTTGCAGTCACACAGGCGCGTTCTTCCTGCGTGATTACCATGTACTATCATATACCAGTTCAAGGGTAATTTCAAGAATTATCGGACAGTATCTTCTCAAAAAAAAGACCCGTCACAAACCATACCGGAGCGTAGTCCAGCCGGATCAGTCCTTTGTAATTAAGCTTGGCCTTGCTGTAATCCCAGGGACACATATGAAAATGCTTCAGCAGCGCGCCGCTTGAAAGCTCCGCCGCAAAAATCCCCGTCATATAAATGCTGCCCCGAAGGAAGGTAGAACATCCTTTCAGGCTTTTTGAAACCGGCCTGATACAGGCAGCCATCCCGTAAATAGGAAACATCCAGATTGAGGACTGTCCGATCAGCCGGAAATCCTTTTTCTGAATAGCATGGACTCCGGTCCACAAAATCTCCATACACCAGCCGGCAGTGCCGCAGAGCAGAAAGGTATGCTTTTTCATGCTTTTATCTCCTGTTTTTTTCTTATTATTATGGATTCTAATAGCTGAAATTATGTAACCGTTCAAATAACCGGATCATTACGGAATTATACAAAAAGCTTGCGTACTGTAAAGTGCCGGTGTATGATAAATAAAAGAAAGTCCGCCTGCCGTACTTTCTTTTCTCTTGAAACAACAAGGCGGATTTAATTCAGAAATGGAGAGGTTACAAAAGTATGTTGGATTTACAAAAAATGCGTAATGACATCGACGTGATTGACACCCAGATCGTAAAGCTCTTTGAGGAGCGGATGAAGATCTGCGAGGATGTGGCGCAGTTTAAGATTGAGACAGGAAAACCTGTCTTTGATAAAAGCAGGGAACAGGAAAAGCTGGAGTCCCTCGGCGGCAAAGCCCATAATGATTTTAACCGCTGCGGCGTGCAGGAACTGTTTGAACAGATCATGTCCATCAGCCGCAAACGCCAGTACCAGCTTCTTCAGGAAAATGGTATGGAGGAAAAAACCGAATTTGTCAAAATAGAGGATCTGAAAAAGGAACATGCCACGGTTGTCTTCCAGGGTGTGGAGGGCGCTTACAGTTTTGCTGCCATGCACACTTTCTTTGGTGAGGAGATCAAGAGCTTTCACGTGGATACCTGGAAGGACGCCATGGAAGCGATCAAAACAGGAAGGGCTGAATTTGCCGTACTTCCCATTGAGAATTCCACTGCGGGGATCGTCCAGGATATCTATGACCTGCTCACAGAGTATGACCATGTGATCGTGGGGGAACAGATCATTCCCTGTGAGCATGTACTCATGGGACTTCCCTGCACCTCCCTCTCAGACATCCGCACGGTCTATTCCCATCCGCAGGCTCTTATGCAGTGCAGAGAGTATCTGGAGGAGCACAGAGACTGGCAGCAGATGGAGTGGAGCAATACCGCCGCTGCCGCAAAGAAGGTGGCGGATGAAAAGGACCCCGCCCAGGCTGCCATTGGGAGCCGCCACGCGGCAAAACATTTTGGCCTCACGGTCCTTGAAGAAGGCATTTACTCCAATGTGAATAATTCCACACGTTTTATTATTGTGACCAGGGAGAAGATCTACTGCCGGGATGCCCGTAAGATCAGTGTCAGCTATGAACTTCCCCATGAGAGCGGAAGTCTGTACAACAGCCTCTCCCATTTTATTTACAATGGCCTCAATATGACCAAGATTGAATCACGTCCCATCATGGAGCGCAACTGGGAGTATCGCTTTTTTGTGGATTTCGAGGGAAATTTAAGTGACAGTGCTGTTAAAAATGCCCTGCGCGGCCTGAGATCCGAAGCCCAAAATCTTCGTGTACACGGAAACTACTAAAAACAAAAGAAGGAAGAACCATGAAAAACATCAACGAATGTATCATATACCGAAACTTTGACCACGGCGAAACACTGGAAAATATGTTCTCCATATTTTCCGCCTCTGAGACAGAGGAGGCGGCATTAAAAGAACGAAAGGAGCTGTTCTTTCAGAGCGTCAACCAGCTTGTGGAGATGGCAGGCTCCTTTGGGTTTGCCGGAAACCTCTGGCACAACTATCTGACCTTTCTGCTGGTCAACCACGAAAATGCCTTCAGTACAGCCTGTGAGATCGTAGGCCCTGTGAAAGGCAGCATCAATGACTTTGCCAGACATGATTTTACTATATTTAAAGAGCTGTTCGACTTTGACCTGACCTCCCTTGACCATGCCTTCGGCACTTCCTGCTGTTCCCTGATCTGCGTTTACACCAATGTGGATGAAAACAGCAAGCTGTTCAACAAGCGGATTCGCGACCGCATCTGCACCCTCAGCAGACGCCTGGGCCAGGCAGCGGATGTGGAGGAGTTCATGGATGACATGGTGGAATTCTACAAGGATTTCGGCGTTGGAAAGCTAGGCCTTCATAAAGCATTCCGTCTGGAGCACCTGCAGACAGAAGCCAATGTCCGTATTGTCCCCATTACCAAAATAGCCCATGTCCAGTTAGATGACCTGGTGGGATATGAGATTGCAAAGAAAAAGCTCATAGACAACACAGAGGCTTTTATAGAGGGAAAACGTGCCAACAACTGCCTTCTCTTCGGCGACGCAGGCACCGGAAAATCCTCCAGCATCAAAGCTATCCTGAATCAATACTACGGACAGGGTCTCCGCATTATCGAAGTCTACAAGCACCAGTTCCAGGACTTAAACGGTGTGATCGCCCAGATCAAAAACCGCAACTACAAATTCATCATATACATGGATGACCTGTCTTTTGAGGATTTTGAGATTGAATACAAATACCTGAAGGCTGTAATTGAAGGCGGCCTGGAGAAAAAGCCGGATAATATCCTGATCTACGCCACCTCCAACCGCCGCCATCTGGTGCGCGAGCGCTTCAGCGACAAAGAGGACAGAAACGATGATCTGCACACCAACGACACGGTCCAGGAAAAGCTCTCCCTGGTTTCCCGGTTTGGAGTGACCATCTATTTCGGTTCCCCGGACAAAAAAGAATTCCAGGAGATCGTCACTTCCCTGGCTGCCAGAAACGGCATCACCATGGACCGTGATGAGCTTCTTTTGAAGGCCAACGCCTGGGAACTCCAGCACGGCGGTTTCTCAGGCCGGACTGCCCAGCAGTTCATAGACTATCTCCTGGGCCAGCAGTAGGGACGCCGCAGCCATAGACAAAAACCACAAAACGCCTGGTATGCTTATCTGAAAGGAACTCTTCCGAGTCCAGATCCGATACGCATACCAGGCGTTTTACAACCGCAGCTGCGGTTTTCAAATATCAAGCAGAACTATAAGCCGGGTTATGTCGTGAATAATCATCTATCTAGTTCTGCTGTCACCAGCAGACTCAAGCGACCCACCTAAAAGCGTGACGGGCAGCCACATTGCTTTTCATTCGGTCTTGCTTCGGATGGGGTTTACATATGCCCTCCCTGTTAC
Source organism: Blautia hominis (assembly GCA_002270465.1). Taxonomy (GTDB): domain Bacteria; phylum Bacillota; class Clostridia; order Lachnospirales; family Lachnospiraceae; genus Blautia; species Blautia hominis. The sequence continues at coordinate 302,903 of NQOF01000002.1, read as the reverse complement.
CAGAGAGGCGGTAGTCTCTTACACTGCCCTTCCACCCTTACCAGTAAAACACTGGCGGTACATTTCTGTTGCACTATCCTTGGAGTCACCTCCACCGGACGTTATCCGGCATCCTGCCCTGCGAAGCCCGGACTTTCCTCACCTGGCCCCTTTCGGTCCTGCCAGCCGCGATTATCCATTCTACTTGACACAAACGTCATTTTAACACAGCGCTCCGGATTTGTAAACAGCAAAAACGAAGACTATGGGTCTTATACGTTACTATTCACGGCTGCTATCCCGCCAGGTGTTTTTATACATCAAAACAGCCGCCCCCGATAAATTCTCTGAGAATGGAGTTGTGAGGCACAGCGTCCGCAGGCATTCCCACAAAATAATCCAGGAATTTCAGGATCCTCTTCGCCTCATTGTACTCCGGTTCTTCCGGCGTAATTCCAAAGAGCAGAGGCTCTGCATACATTTTCAGTACAGCCAGCTCATAGATCAATGCCGAGTTAAACATCACATCTGCAGACTCCTGATACGGGAAGATATACTGCTCCTCCCCCCGTCTCACGGAATTCCACATGGCAATGGTATGCTTTGCCGACGTTCCTCTGGTCCTGGCATCCCTGACGATCCTTCGGATCAGCCTGCCGTCTGTAGTTGGTATCCTGTTGTGTTCGTCAATATTGATCTGCGTCAGCGCGCTCACATAGATCTTAAACTTACTCTCTTTTGGCAGTGTCTCGCTGAGTTTGTCATTCAGCCCATGGATCCCCTCTATGACCAGGATATCATCCGCGCCAAGCTGCAGATGATCCCCTTTGTATTCCCTCTGTCCAATCTTAAAATTAAAGGACGGCAGTTCCACCCGCTCTCCGCTAAGAAGGGCATTCATATCCGCATTAAACTGCTTGATATCAATGGCCTCCAGACATTCAAAGTTATAATTGCCGTGTTCATCCAGAGGTGTCTGGTCCCTGTTCAGGAAATAATTGTCCACAGCAATTGGATGGGGGTGCAGGCCGTGAGCCGACAGCTGGATCGACAGCCTGTGGGAAAATGTGGTCTTTCCCGATGAGGACGGTCCGGCTATCATGATAAATTTCTTGTCTCCTGCCATTACGATCTGGTCTGCTATTTTGGATATTTTCCCCTCCTGCAGTGCCTCGGCTATGAGGATCAGTTCATTGGCTCCCTGCTGTGTTACCTGGCCGTTCAAGTCTCCTACCGTGTCAGTCTGCATCATCTCACCCCAGCGGCCGGATTCCTTCTGTACCTGGAAGATCTTCGGCTGCGGACGGAAAGGCGGCACCGTCTCCGGGTCTTTCTGCTCCGGAAGCTGGAGTACAAATCCTTCGTCATATGGATACAGATCAAAATATTTGAGATAGCCTGTGTGATTTACCATAAAACCATAAAAATAGTCCTCAAAATCTCCCAGACTGTATATGTTGACCCTGGATACCCTGCGGTACCGGAACAGCTTCTCTTTGTCATACATGCCGTGATCATGGAAGATCTCAATGGCCTCATCGGTACTTACACTCCGCTTCAGAATGGGTATCTTTTCCCCCACTAGCTGCAGCATATATGCTTTGACTTCAGCCAGGAATTTCTCATCCACCTTTACATTTCCGTCAATGGTGAAATAATATCCTGAGCTGACAGAATAATGAAGAACTGCCTTCTTTATATTCTCATGGCCTGCCACATGATAGACCGCCTTCAGAACCAGCAGCGACGCACTTCTCTTGTAAGTCTTATGCCCGATCTCATCCGCTGTGGTGATAAACTCCAGTATGCCGGGTTTTTTCAGTTTTTTGTGAAGCTCACAGAGCTTGCCGTTTTTCATTACCAGTACAATGGGATATCGGGTTGTCCCCTCATATTCCTCCACGATCTTTGCGTATGGAGTACCATAGGGATATTCTCTTGTCTTGCCCAAAATCTTCACTGCTATATTTCTGTCGCTCATAGATACCTCCTGTTCTCTTATATAAAAACGCACCGGCTCTGTTTCGCCGGTGCATCACAGATGAATTCCCTTATATCAGTCTATGGAACCGTTCAGATACCCGAACTGTTACAATATATGCACGTTACAGGGCAATTATTCTGCCTCTGTATCTGATTGACACCTTCACCGTTACAGAACGGTACAAGGATGCAGAACTTCCATCCTGCCCACTTCCAGTCCGGGCAGCTTTTCGGCAAGCTCCTGCCTCATATATTCCATAAAAATATATTCAGTCCCATAGTGTCCCGCATCAATGATGCTTACCCCCTGGGCCACCGCGTCAATGGCTGTGTGGTAATCCACATCCCCTGTTATATATACCTGTGCCTTCTTTTTAAGCACTTCCTTCATCAGGCTCTTTCCGGAGCCTGTGCAGACAGCAGCACGGTTCACACCAACGTCCAGACTGCCGTATACGGTTACATGTGGAAGCTGAAACTGCGCTTTTACAAAGAGAGCGCACTCCCGCAGTGTCATTTCCCGGGGCAGAGAACCGATCCTTCCGATTCCCTCCCGCCTTTGTCCGTCCTCAAAGGTTACTTCCAGCACTTCACGCTCTGAAAGCTCAAGGAAATCCGCGCTCATATCCGCCATACCCAGAATATCAAAATTTGTGTGCATGGCGTAATAGCTGATCTGATTTCCAATCAGGCCTATGATCCTGCGGCCGATAAAATCCTCCGCCACCACCCGTTTCATGCCTGAAAAGATCAGCGGGTGGTGGGTGATCATCAGATCCGCCCCAAAATCAATGGCTGCCTGCAAGGTCTCATCCGTCACATCAAGAGCCAGGAAGATTTTTTTCACTTCCCGCTCCCGATCCCCGGCCAGAAGACCTACATTGTCCCAACTCTCAGCAAAAGAGGGTGCATATTTCTGTTCCAGAATTTCTATTATCTCTTTACATTTCATATTGCTTGTCTCCTGTTTTGCAACATTTCAGATATTGGAACGTTTACAAGTTACTATTCACGGCGGCTATCCCGCGAGGTGTTTTTATGCGCTTGCGCATGAAAATCCCGAGGCAGCCAGCGCGATATGGGACAGAATACTCCATATCTGTGCATCGCGGAGCGTGTTACTGTTTACAGAACTGCGTTTTTTGCAGGGCTGTGAATAGGAACGTTTACAAGCATACGGCCATAAAAAATCCCTTCGCCATGGGCTGCACATCTGCTGCACTTTCATACGGGCTGTTATTCTTTATAATGCTCCAGCGCTTTTCGGATATGGATAAGCTCCTGTTCCAGTTCCAAAAGCCGCCGGCTGCCTGTCCTGGTATCTGCAGCCTTAAGATGTTCCATGATTTTTTCCACGGAGGATCGTTCCTTTAACAAAAACTGTTTCAGAACCGGATTTCTGCTGTCCAGAAGGCCGCTGCCGTAGAGATACTCAATCTCTTCCGTGTAACTCTGCCCGCCCCTGACAGCTTTCATCATCGGATAATACTTTCCGTCTTCAAAGACCATATCCTCCGCTGTGATCCTGTACCCATGTTCCAGCAGAAAATGCCGGAAACGGCCAATCTCAGACTGGGGCTGGAGAATCAGCTCTGATACAGTCTCCAGCACATGGCTTCCCTCAGTGAGGATCTTCTCCATGAGCGGGCCGCCCATGCCGGCTATGATAACCGTATCCGCCTCCCCGCGGGATAAAGCTTTTACACCATCAGAGAGGCGGGTTTCTATGTAGTTCCCCAGCCCGTATTCCCTGATATGTTCCTCTGCCCGAAGAAGAGGACCCCGGTTCACATCCATGGCAATGGCTCCCGGTATCCTTCCTTCCAGATACAGATAAATGGGAATATAACCGTGGTCACACCCTACATCCGCGATCCTGCTGCCGGGTGTCACCAGGGATGCCACAGCGCGAAGCCTGTCCGAAAGCTGCACATTCTTCATACTGCTCATCCTTAATCCAGATAATCCTTTAATTTACGGCTGCGGCTGGGGTGGCGGAGCTTACGGAGTGCTTTGGCCTCGATCTGGCGGATACGCTCCCTGGTCACATTAAATTCTTTGCCCACTTCTTCCAAGGTCCTGGCTCTTCCGTCATCCAGGCCAAAACGCAGCCTGAGGACCTTCTGCTCCCTGTCTGTCAATGTATTTAACACTTCCACAAGCTGTTCTTTTAAAAGTGTGAAGGCAGCCGCATCTGCGGGAACCGGCACATTGTCATCCTGGATAAAATCTCCCAGATGGCTGTCTTCCTCCTCACCGATGGGTGTCTCAAGAGATACCGGTTCCTGGGATATTTTCAGGATCTCACGGACTCTGTCCACTGACATATCCATCTTCTCTGCAATCTCCTCCGGCTGCGGCTCCCTGCCCAGCTCCTGCAGAAGCTGGCGTGACACACGGATCAGCTTATTGATGGTCTCCACCATATGCACAGGGATACGGATGGTACGTGCCTGGTCTGCAATGGCCCTTGTTATGGCCTGACGGATCCACCAGGTAGCGTATGTGGAGAATTTGTAACCTTTTCTGTAGTCGAATTTTTCCACAGCCTTGATCAGACCCAGATTTCCCTCCTGGATCAGATCGAGAAACAGCATACCACGTCCCACATAACGCTTGGCGATACTGACAACCAAACGCAGGTTGGCCTCTGCCAGACGCTTCTTGGCTGCCTCATCTCCCTCTTCCATACGTTTTGCCAGTTCTATCTCCTCCTCTGCGGACAGAAGGGGCACCTTGCCGATCTCTTTTAGATACATACGGACAGGGTCCTCGATGCTGATGCCCTCCGGAACGGAAAGATCGATATTCTCCACATCCACTTCTTCCTCTTCGTCCAGATTGATGCCGTCATCATCGCTGATTATAAAAACATCCTCGTCACTTTCCGGAATACGCAGCACATCAATACCACAGGATTCCAGATAGTCAAATACTTTGTCCAGGGCGTCAGGGTCCAGGGGCATTTCCTTGAAATGGTCATTGATCTCCTGGTATTCCAGGACATTTTTCTTTTTCTTTCCCAGCTCCACCAATTCCTGCAGTTTCTCGCTGAATTTCGCCATGTTCATTTCCATAAAATGTTCCATCCTCTCATTACTTAGTTATATCTTTGCCTCAATCAAAAGAAATATGCAGTGTTACCTTTCCACTTTCAATTTCTTCCAGATGTTTTTTTGCCTCCACAAGTCTCTGCAGGCCTGCAATGTCCGTCGGCGCCAGAGTCTGACTCTGATGCGCAATGCTGTCCCGTTTCATCCTGCAGACGGTTTCCTTGAGAGCGCGCATGCGCTCCTGGTCATTTTCCAGATGCAGGGTTGCGTGAAATAAGGATGTAACTTCCTTTTGTTCTTCGCTGTCAGTGAACCGGTTCAAAAGCTTAGCCGGATTGACCTTTCCTTGTTCGTGCTGTTCAAATAAAAGCTCTGCCACCTGCCGAAACAGGGGCGTAGTAAAATCATCAGGGCTTATATACCCCTCTATGGTGTCAAACATCTTTGGATAGGAAGTAAGCCAGGTCAGCATCAGCTTTTGGGAAGCGTCCCTGCCGTCCTCCTTCTTATCCTTTCTCCGCTCTTTAACCGGCGGTCTGGGCTTTGCCGAAATTGCCGTGCCCGAAAGGGCCAGGTTATTCACCATGCGCCGCAGATCTTCATAACGGATCTGATAATTCCTGGAAATACTCTCCATGTAATTGTTACGCTCAAGTTCCTCAGGAAATTCCAGCAGTTTTTTTGCGATCGCCCTGTAAAACTCTGTTTTGTCCTCCGGGTCCGCCAAATCATACTGCCGTTCCATGACCTGGACTTCAAACAGAAAATAATTCATAGCCTCAGAAAGCCGCTTCTCAAATGCCTCCTGACCCTCTGCCTTGATGAATTCATCCGGGTCCTTGTAAGGCGCCAGATTTACCACCCTGGGCTTGATGCCAGCCTCCCGGAGAATAGGGATCCCCCGAAGGGCTGCCTTCTGCCCTGCCTCATCACTGTCATAGGTCAGCAGCACTTCCTTTGTGTAGCGGCTCATAAGGCTGGCATGTCCGCTTGTGAGGGCTGTCCCAAGGGAAGCCACCGCATTGGTAAATCCCGCCTGGTGCATGGAGATGACATCCATGTATCCCTCGCAGATGATCAGGTAATTCTTTCTGGACTTTCTGGCAATGTTCAGGCCGTAAAGGTTACGGCTCTTGTCAAAGATCTTCGTCTCCGGCGAGTTCAGATATTTGGGTTTTGCATCGCCCATAACACGCCCGCCGAAACCGATCACCCGGTTATTCACATCCATAATGGGAAACATGACACGGTTCCAGAACTTGTCGTGCATGCCATATCTCTCATCCGCGGAAAAAAGCCCGGATTCTTTCAAAATAGTATCCGAATAGCCTTTTCCCTTCAGATACCGGTACAGGCTGTCCGAATATTTGCTGGAATAGCCCAAGCCGAACCCCTTGATGGTATCGTCTGACAATTCCCTGTTCTTCAGATACTCATAAGCCTGCCTGCCCCCTTCCTGCTTCAGCAGATAGTAATAGTAGGCGGCAGCTTTTTTGTTCACCTCCAGAAGAACTGTCTTTAAGTCCGCGGCAGCCCTCTGTTCTTTGGAGTATTCCCCTTCCGGAAGTTTCACCCCGGCCCGCTCGGCCAGGTATTTCACAGCTTCTATAAAGGTGAAATTCTCATACTCCATGATAAAAGTAAACACATTTCCTCCTGCTCCGCACCCGAAGCAGTAATACATCTGCTTGCCGGGGCTTACGGAGAAGGACGGTGATTTTTCATTGTGGAAAGGGCACAGGCCAAAGTAGGAGCTGCCCTTTTTCTGCAGCCGCACATAACCGGAAATGACATCCACAATGTCATTTTTCATGCGGACTTCTTCAATTATGTCATCGGAATAAAACATCTAGTAAACACTCCATCCTTTCGGAACAAAAATATCCCTGAATTTTTCCATGGAATACTGGTCCGTCATACCGGAAATATAGTCACAGACAACCCGGTTCATCTCCTCGCCGTCCTTAAGCAGCCGTTTGTACTCCTCAGACATTTTGTCCGGTTTGGTGCTGTAATAGCCGTACAGGGCTTCCACAAGGTTCTCTGCCTTTTCCTCTTCCTCTTTCGCAACGGGATTCAGATAGACATTCTGGAACATAATGTTCCGAAGGTCACGCAGTCCCTCCTCAATCTCAGGGGACATGTGTATCGCATCTTTCCCTCTGCTGTTGTCCACAATATCATGAATGAAGGTGTTGAGCCGTTCTTTTGTGTTCTCACCCAGCAAAAGCCGCAGGGTGATGGGAATGTCATCTTCCGTGATGACCCCTGCTCTTTGGGCGTCATCCATATCGTGATGGATATAGGAGATCTTATCACAGAGCCGTACGATCTGTCCCTCCAGGGTATGGGGGGAACCGCTGGTCCTGTGATTCAGGATCCCGTCCCGCACCTCCCAGGTGAGATTCAGCCCAGCCCCGTTCTTCTCCAGACATTCCACCACCCGGATGCTCTGCCGGTAATGGGCAAATCCCAGGGGGCACACTCTGTCAAGCGCTCTCTCCCCGGCATGGCCAAAGGGGGTATGTCCCAAATCGTGTCCCAGCGCAATGGCCTCCACCAGATCATCATTGAGCCTTAAAGCCTTGGCAATGGTCCTGGCAGTCTGGGAGACCTCCAGGGTGTGGGTCAGACGGTTCCTGTAATGGTCCCCCTGGGGCGCCAGAAAGACCTGGGTCTTATCCTTCAGCCTCCGAAAAGACTTGCAGTGCAGGATTCTGTCCCGGTCCCGCTGATAGACCGTCCGGATATCGCACTCCTCCTCATAACGGTCCCTGCCCCTGCTGTCCCTGCTGTGGGCAGCGTAAGGGCTTAAAAGTTCCATCTCCCTTTGTTCCATCTCCTCACGGATATTCATTCGGCAGCTCACCTTCTCTCTTCAAAAGCAAAGCCAGTATAAAAAACTTTCTCATATACATTATTACGCATAAAACAGGGATTTCCTTTTTCTCCGGCAAAAATTTCACATTTTTTTTCTTTCCCCGCACATTCCCTCATAAACAGCAAAAATTTCCCGGCAGAGCAGTCAATCTTTTTCCTCTGCCGAGAAATTACTGCATACTTCCCGTAATTCTACTCCATATAGGCTTCTTTCAGCATGGCGATCTCTTTGGCGTATCCTTCTAAGTCATTGGGGGTTTCCAGATAAAACGGCAGTTTCCTGAGTTTCGGATGGTTGATGATGCGCTTCATGGCCTCAAACCCTATCTTGCCCTCCCCTATTTTTGCATGTCTGTCCTTGTGGCTGTCAAGACCGAACATGCTGTCATTTAAATGTATGGCCTTCAGCCTGTCAAGGCCGATCACCCGGTCAAATTCTGTCAGGACCCCATCCAGGTCATTCACAATATCATAGCCACCGTCATATACATGGCAGGTGTCCAGGCAGACACCCATTTTATGGGAAAGCTCTGTCCGGTCAAGGATTTCCCGCAGTTCCTCAAAAGTCCTGCCTACCTCACTGCCTTTTCCGGCCATGGTCTCCAGAAGCACTGTGGTATTCTGTTCCTCTGTCAGGATCTTATTCAACATGTCCGCAATGTAGGAGATCCCTGTTTCCACCCCCTGTTTCACATGGCTGCCCGGATGAAAGTTATAACAGTTTCCCGGTGTATACTCCATGCGTCTTAAATCATCTGCCATGGTATTTGTGGCAAATTCCCTGATACCCGCATCCGCGGAACAGCCGTTTAATGTATAGGGCGCATGGGCCAGAATACAGGGGAACCCCTGCTCCTCCCCAAGCTTTAAAAACTTCTCCACATCCTCCTGGCTGATCTCTTTTGCTTTCCCTCCTCTGGGGTTCCTGGTAAAAAACTGAAAGGTATTGGCCTGTATTTTAACCGCTTCTTTCCCCATTGCCTCATAACCTTTGGCTGAGGATAAATGACATCCGATCGTTAGCATATTTTTTTCCTCCTGGCGGTTTTTTCTTCTGTATGCTGAAACCGTCTAAGATATTATACACGAAAGTGGACAAAAAAAGTAGTCTTTCTTAAAAAACTTCCGGAAGGATATCCCGGAAGTTTTCAATCATTTACCTGCTCATCCATTTCATACACTTTCACTTCGTATCCCTTTAAAACCTGCAGGCCCGTTCAACTGCTCCAGACTCTCATATGCTCAAGATAGATTCCGTTCCTCCTCATATTCGCACGGGATATGCAGAATAACACTTGTTCCTACATCCAGCATACTTTTTATCTCCAACCCGTACTCGGTTCCGTAAATATACTGAATTCTGTTTTTTACATTTCCCACACCTATTTTCCGCTGCGTTCCTGCCATTAATTTCTTATCCTGCATGACTGCCTGCAGATTTTCTTTTGTCATTCCCACTCCATTATCCTGAACACAGATGCAAAGCCTGCCCTTGTCATGGTATGCAAGGATAATGATCATGCCGGGGCCTGTTTTGGGGACTATCCCGTGAAATAATGCATTTTCCACAATAGGCTGCAGTAAAATATTTGGCACCCTGCATTCCAGAAGCTCCTCCGGAATTTCATAGAACACTTCCACCCTGTCCTCATATTTAAATTTCTGGAGTGTAATATAATTTTCCACGTTTTTAATTTCCTGCCGCAGTGTTGTGAAATAATTATCCTTTTCTGCCCTCAGTGTGTCCTGCAGAAGGGCAATAAAGGCATTGGAAAAGCAGGCGATCCTGTCATTTCCCTCCTCCTCCGCCATATACGATATGGTACTCAGTGTATTGTAAATAAAATGGGGATTTATCTGCAGCATCAGGCGGTCAATTTCCATATTGACCATATCTTTTTCATATTCAATGGATTTTTTTATGTACTGCTGGAGATTTTCAGCCATAGTATTTATAGTGTCCCCCAGTTCTGAAACCTCGTCTGTTGTATTTATCGCCACTCTTGTGTCCAGGTTTCCTTCTCCTATCCTCTTGCTTGCAACGGACAGTTTGTGCAAGGGACGTGTGATCCTGCCTACATCCTGATATAGTATAAACAATAGAAGCAATCCTGTAACTCCCATGCAGATCGGAATAAACCTTAAGGAATCCGCAATCCTCCTGTTCATGGACTGGGCAGAAATTTCCGCAACACATCTCCAACCGCCTTTCATATTACCGTTGATCAGAAGGATATTTCCGTTTTCAAGTTCCTTTACAGCGGTATCTCTGCCCTGTTCAAACGCAGGGAGATCCTGATAAGCAACTGTGCTTTTTCCTTTCTCCGAGAGCAGGTTTCCGTACCCGTCATACAGCAAGAATGCCTGGACCAGCCCATCGTCAATGGTAGTTTCCTGTGTAAACTGCTCCTTCCGTATCTCAACTACAATATCAATCGGCTCACTGCTTTTCCCCGTCACATCAAAACCCGTTAAAATATAAGGCAGCACGTCTACTTTGTAATGCGCTTTTATTACCGCTATATTTCCAGGAGGCGCGAACCCTGTCCGTTTTCCGGATTCTTTAAACTCCTTATACCAGGCAGCATTTTCAAAGTCATATTCTGTTCTTTCTTTTGAATAGCACACACCGTCACTTATAATGGAAATACAGACACAGCCTATCTGAGAAAGCATGTACTCTGTCAATTTCTTTTCCAGGTTATCCTTGTACAGCAAACGGCTGAAAGAATCATCCTGGTCTTTGTAGAACAGTTCCTGCACTGTCTTGTCAAGAGCTACTAAACGAGCCAGATTTTCTGTGGTCTCCTGAATATATCCGGCATGCTGTACATACTGCTCCAATTTCTGCTTTTCGCCGCTGACAGCCTGTTCTTTTAAGATAATATGGACGGAACCGAAACATACAGCGCCTATGATCAAAAAAGACAAAAGGATCAGGGGCAGTATATGGTTTAATATTTTATATTTAATACCTTTTCGCTTCATTCCCGCCGACTGCTCCACTTCTTTTGATATTGTCCGGGACTTATTTTTTCATACCGTTTGAATACGATACTGAAATACTGGCTGGTGGAAAACCCCACCTTTTCATAAATCTCACCGATGACATACTCCCCTGTTTCCAGGAGCCTTTTTGCCTTTTCAATACGGTATCTGGTAATATAGTCCACCACGGTCATCCCTGTTTCTCTGCGGAAGCGCCTCCTCAGGTGGCTTTCGCTGATTCCTATATATCTGCTGATGCCCTCCAGTGTGATTTGTTTTTCATAATTTCCGTGTATATAATCCAATGCTTTTTTCACATTCTCCGAGTAAGACTGTACGCTGTCGGCCTCTTCTTCCTGCTTTGTCCTCCTGATTTCTGCAGACAGCCACTTTTCCAGAGCCTGGGGATTCTGAAAAATATAGTTTTTCTTCTGCTCTAACTCATAAGTAGAGAGACACGATTTTTTCCTTTTACCTAAAAGCTCCTGATATAACAGCTCTGCTATATGTAGATAAGTATCCACCGGTATGGTATCTCTGTACCTGCAAAGTTTATCCACGGCTGTCTCCAAATCCCACGCTCTGCTGACAGGGTCCACAAATTCCTCCATCCACTTCCAGATATCCACCTGCTGCCCTATATCCCGTTTTTTCTCATATTCCCAGGAATACAGCACGCGTGCCTTATCCAATGTATGTATATACCTCTCCCAGGATTTCTGTTTCTGATAACAGGCTGGAATTTCATCAAATGTTAAATTAGCTGAGGAGGCCAGCAGCACACAATCTGCCTTTTCTTCTTTTAAAAATTCTTCTATCTGGCCTGCAATGCCGCATAGCTGTTCCTGCTGCTGCCGTTCACTGGAAAGATTTCGCACGTAAAAAATCAGGCAATAGGAGGCGGCTGACATCTTTACCGCTGCTCTGCACTTCATATTCTCTGTGTAAAAAAGGGATTCCATCTGATTTTCATCCAGTCTGAATTCTTCCTGTTGAATTTCTGACAGCTTTACAGGAATTTTTCTAAAAATTGAGATCACCGCATAACTAGTGCTGCAGCCTTTCGGTGCGTTAAATGTGACGACACTTTTTTCCCCGTGATTTAGGAAATTATATATATTTTTTTCAAAATAGATCCTGTTTTTTTCCTTCTCCATTTTAGACTCGAGAAAAAGCCTTTCTATTTCCGCGTTCACCTGTTCCTTTGTGATCTCATTCTTAATCATATAGCCGGAAATCCCAAGAGTAAGTCCCTGTTGTACAAAAGAAAAATCCTTGTAGGAGGTCAGAAGTATCACTTTGATCTCCGGGTAATGTGCCTTCACCGCCCCTGCCAATTCAAGCCCGTCCATTACCGGCATGCATATATCTGCCAATATCATGTCCGGATGGCAGGATTCCAGCTTCTCAAGAGCCTGGCTGCCATTTTCTGCTGTCCCCACGATCTGATATGCCTCCTGGTTGTCACCCAGTACCCTTTTAATGTGGCGGATTGCCATGGGTTCATCATCCACAAGAAAAATCCTGATTTGCTCCATAGATTCAAACACCTCTTATTCTGTCATGGTAGCATTGCTCTACTTAATCATACCACCCCGCCTGCCTCAATACAATTTATGGTATTAATTACCAACTCCGTCAGCCCTTGACAGCTCCGGCAGTCAAACCCTTTATAAAACTTTTGGAACCCAGGATGAACATCAGGATCAGAGGGATCGTCGCCAGCAGCAGCCCTGTGATCTGCGCCGCATAATCTGTTCGGTAAGCATTTCCAAGGCTGCGGATATAAACGGGTATCGTATAAAGCTTTGGGCTATTGACAAACACAAGAGGTACAAGATAACTGTTCCAGGACCACAGAAAGATCAAAAGCGCCAGTGTAGTAATACCGGATATCATACAAGGAAATGCAATACGGAAGAAAATTTTCAATTCCCCGCATCCGTCTATTCTGGCACATTCCACGATCTCTATGGGCAGTGCTCCCTGAATAAACTGTGTCATCCAAAATGCCCCGAAACCACAGGCCAGCCAGAGCAGGATCATGGGCCATAAGGTACCTGCCAGGTGCAGCGTCTTCATTTCGATCATATAACCGATTATCCCAATCTGTGACGGTACCATCATGGTCATCATTACAAAACTAAAAAGTGCCTTCTTCCACTTAAAGGGATATACACTTAAGGCATACCCTGCCATAGCGCTTATAAGTATACAGCCTATCGTAGCGGATACAGATATGATCAGACTGTTTATGTATGTCCTTACAAACCCTGACTCCATAACAATACTCACATTTTTCATAAAATAATCGGAGGGGAGAAATGGAATACCTTTGAATATCTCTTCCGTTTTATAAGTTGACATTAATATCATGGTAAAAAAAGGATACAGAGAGATCAACGATACCAGAAGTAATGCTACTGCCGCTAATATTTTAGCAACTCTTTTCTTCATTTATACTTCCTCCTTCCGATTCATCAGTTTCATGCCGATGACGGCACAGAGTACAATGATAACAAACAGCACGATGGCTACCGCAGAACCATATCCAAGTCTGCTGGTAGTTTTAAAGGATACATCATAAAAGTTCCATACAATGGTCAGACAAGAACGGTTCGGCCCTCCTACCGAGGCGGAACCCATGCCGCTGCCGTTAAAAAGAAGGTTTGGTTCATCGAACATCTGAAGCCCGCTGATAATACTGGTAACTACCACAAAAACAGTGATTGGCTTCAGCATGGGGATGGTTATTTTCCAGAATATTTTCCAGGCACTGGCCCCATCCGCCCGTGCAGCCTCGAACACATCCTCTGAGATAGATGTGATCCCAGCAAGATAGATTGCCATATAATAGCCGGTACTCTTCCAGATAATCATAAATGCCACGACAAAATAAGCCAGCTTTGGATCTCCAAGCCAGTTTAATCCTTTGTCGATCAACCCCAACCCCATAAGGATCTTATTCACAATGCCGGATGACCAGTCAAATAAAAAGGAAAAAATCAATCCAATCGCAACAGGGGTTGTAATATAAGGCAGAAAATTCACTGTCTGAGCTACATGCCTGCCTCTTTTCAGGTTACTCAGACATGCTGCCATCAACAGCCCCAGAAATATGGATATCGGATAAGAAAGCAGCATGATCCGTAAGGTGTATAAAATGGATTTTCTGAAATTAGGATCTTCAAACAAAACTCTTTTATAATTGGCAATTCCAACAAACACCTTATCCGCCATACCATCCCACTCAAAAAAACTGGTTCGCAGAGTAAATAAAATGGGGAACAGATTAAAAGCCAAAAAGCATATGATAAATGGACCAAGAAAAAACAGCGGCCAATAAAGTGTATATTTTCTAAGCCCTTTTGAACCCGCCTGTCGTTTATTCATAAATAATCTCCTTTATATGTCATGCAGACAACAGAAAATGTGCCCTGGGGGTTTTCTGCTGTCATAAAAAGGCTGCCGCAGCAAAGAATCACTTTTGATTTTTGTGCAGCAGCCTTTGCCGTCAGCTCTTATTTAACAACCACGTCGGGCAGACGATTCTGCATCTCCTCCAGGGCCTGGGTCAAGGCCTGTTCCGATGTCACACTTTCGTCCGCAATAATGTTATTTAACACAAGTGTCAATACCTCACTGGCAACACCATCGTATTCTGTTCTCTGCGCAATTTTCATCTTAGGCATGATATCCTGATAAAGGAGTTTTCCCACATCCTGATCTGCAAAATACGCATCTACTTTAGATGTATACTCCGGATTGTCATAGGGGGCTTTGTAGGGAGTATAGTAATCCACCTTTTCTTTCATTACCTGAATCCCTTCATCCTCCATTGTGCAGAATCTTATAAAGTTCCACGCCATCTCTTTGTTTTTGCTCTCTTTGGATATGCCCATTGCAGTGCCTCCCCAGGAAAAGCTGTTCCCCTCAGGTATAAACATACCCCAGTTTCCGCTTCCGTCCGGGTCATTCGGTTTTATAGAAAATTCCAGGGACCAGTTGGCTGCCGGAAAGAAGATATGATTTGACTGTGCATAAGCGGCATTGTCCTGGGCAGACCACTGTTCGATCACATCAATGGCCCCCGCATCCCGGAGCTGGCAGGCATCCTCTATGGTCTGCTTGTATTTTCCAGTAAAGTCCACATCACCATTGTCATTCACCAATGATGCTGCCTCCTTGCCACGCAGCCATTCCGCCACTGCTCCGATCGTAGAAAATAATTTTACTGAGCCGCCTGACTCTGTCTGTACTTTTTCGGCAGCATCACAGAAAGCCTTTATATCCGGCAGCATAGCAGCCAGTTCATCCGGATCGTCCGTACCAAGATATTGTTTTGCCAAATCCCTTTTATAAGCAAATGCTGACGGACATACTGTCTGATCCACGCACATGATCTTACCGTCTGCATTTTTCATCTGATTCAAATAGCTGTCAAAAAACATATCATCTTTCAAATTATAAGGTTCTTTCGTCAAATCCTCCCACATATCAATACTCAGCATCTGCCCCCTGTAATTTGCCTCAGACACTAATATATCCGGCAGTTCCATCCCAGATGCAATACACTGCTGTACCTTTGTCACATAATCTGCGGATGCCACTTCTGTGATCTCAAATTCCACTTCTGGATATTTTTTCTGAAAGGCCTCCATCATGGGCTTATAAAAGTTGGAATCCCAACCCCAATAGGACAATACAACTTTATCACCACCTTTGCTGCTCTCAGCGGCGCCCTGTTCTTCCTTCTTGCCGCCGCTGTCATCTGCGTCGTTTCCGCAACCAGCCAGCACTGTCAACGCCATAGTCCCTGCCAAAACCAAACTCAGAATCTTTTTTAAATTTTTCATTTCCACGTTCCTCCTTTGTCCTTTCTTTGATAGGACTATCATAACAAAAAACATCTTCTCCTCCTATTCAATATCCGGCTCATTTGTATAATATCCGCTCATTTCCATAATCCTGCAGGAGATATAAAAAGAAAAGCGCCCATGCATTTTAACTGCACAGACGCTTCTTCCACGTATTCCAGTGATACTTTTTTATTTCCAGTGATCCTCAATCTCTTCCCTGATGATCTGTATGTAGCGGCGGGCTTTCTCTATATTTCTGTCAATGGTATAGATATCCCTCTGGGTGATCTCCATCTTACATCCTCTTGCAGAATGGAGGCTTTTCCTGATATAAGCCCTAAATGCCTCATCATCCAGCTCTTTGCCGCTGATACCCAGGAAAGTGGCAGCCGGTTTTCTATGGTAGATCACATTACTGCCCCTCAGCCGTTCTCCCATGAACTCTTCGTCACACCAGGGAGAGATTGAAACCTTCCTCAGATTTTTAAACTTGCTGATGCAGCTGTCCCACACCTTGTCAACCGGCTCACAGCATCCATAGGAGAGCAGGCCGAACTGGGAACCGATCTTCTCATAGCAGGGGAAAATGATCTCTTCAAACATCTTCGGAGAAATGCTAAGTGTTTCCTGGGAGTCCATGTATCCCCAAACATCCCTGCGGGTCAGCTTTCTTTCCTTCAGGGTTTCCTGACCGGGCAGTTCCCTGTTGAAAGCAAAGGTTCCCTGACCAACACTTTCATATTCCGTGGTGGGAAGGATTACCCCCTTTTCCTCCAACAGATCATAATAGGCCAGGGTATCATCAGCCGCCTGGTCCATGATTTTTTTGAAAAGCTCCGGGTACTGGGCAATATTCAGCATCATATTTTCCATACCCATCAGATGGATGAGCATCTGGGTAGGTACGCTGTAGAGACAGTCCATTTTCCTTCTCACCGGCAGGATATCACCGATTGCCTCTGTTACAGCCTCCAGTTTCTTTCTGCTGCTTTCCAGGTCCACGGAAAACACACTTGGCCCTATTTTTCCAAGATCATCTTCCAAATCCTCGATCACCGGCAGAAAGCGCACACTGATCCCTGCGCAGTCCTCCTCCTCTTTTCCCGTGGCAAACTCTTTCTTCATATCCAGCCCATACAGCTTGAACTCCGTGTCATAATTCATTTCAAAACAATCCGGTGTCACTCTGTCATCCTCAAACAGTTCCTGACCCACAAAGTCCTGATACAGATCAAACTCAACTTTTCTTGCAAAATCCCCGGTACATTTCAGTCTTGGGACGATCACCTCATTGTTAAATCCCCATGACTCCAGTACCACCATGGGTATCTCCCCCTGAAGTGCATTGTGCTTGTACCATTTTTCTTTCAGGACCGTATTTCTCTCCTGTGATGCAAATTCTTTATGTTTTTCTGCCACTTCACGTAATATCCGCTTATCCTCATTGCTGATCCCGTATTCCATAAATATTCTCCTTTACTCTCTGTTATTGACTTCTAAGTGTTAATCCGTTTTCTATATCATAACCGATACAGAAGGGTTTTTCATTACAGTGAATTGACATTATATATAAAAAAATTGACTAAATTATATCCTTTCTCATTGACTACCGCGTATGAATTCTATATCTTTATAGTAAAAGAAAACCTCAGGAGGCAAACCTTATGGAAACATCAAATCCAACACCTCTTCCCGAATCCAGGATTTATTTCTGTACACCCACCGCTTTGATCCGCCGGGAATTTTTATATCCCATCTGTCTGGGGCATTTTTTCTGTGATTCCACTTACCATGTGGAGCGTTCAAGCTACGACAGCTTTCTTCTGCTCTATGTCAGGACCGGTTCCGGTTATCTCACATACTCCGGAAAACAATTCCGCCTGAAAGAAGGTGATTTCTGCTGTATTGACTGTTATCAGCCCCATATCTATGGGACAAATTCCACCTGGGAAATCCAGTGGATCCATTTTGACGGCATCTCCGCAAAAAGCTATTATCAATGGGTCATAAAACAGAACGGGTTTGTCTTCTCTCTGCCCAAAAGCCAGGCCCTGCAGGTTTTGAGGCCTCTGCAGCATATGCTGGATATTTTTGCTATGCATGTTCCTTATAATGAAATCTGGCTCTCCAAATACATTACGGATATGCTCTCTTTCCTTCTGGATATGCCCGATTACACACTGTTAGCCTCCGCCGGCAATACGGTGAGCGAACGTGCCATCTCCTATATGCAGCAAAAGTTTTCCTCCAACCTGTCTATGGAGGAGCTTGCCGGCCACGTTTCCCTGAACTTATCTTACTTTATCCGATGCTTCAAAAAGGAGACCGGCATGACGCCCCACAGCTACCTGACCTCCATACGCCTTCAGCAGGCAGTCTATTACCTGAAGACTACAGACAGGACTGTTAAAGACGTGGGGTATGCCTGCGGATTCCAAAGTGAGAACAGCTTCTGCATTACCTTCAAGAAACATACGGGGTATACCCCTTCGGAGTACCGGTGCCTTCCACATTAACAGCATTTTATTTCTGTACAGAAAAAAAACCTGTATCTTCTCAGATACAGGGCATCTAAAATGCGGGAGATGGGACTTGAACCCACACGATCTTGCGACCACTAGATCCTTAGTCTAGCCTGTCTGCCAATTCCAGCACTCCCGCTTTTCTCTGTCGCTCTTTGTTATCACTTCCGAACGACAAGTGAAAGTATATCACCAAATTTTGTATTCGTCAATACCTTTTCCTAAAAAAATCTGAATTTTTTTCTAATTTTTTCCTCTCCCTCAAAAATACGTGCTTTTAAGACATCTTCATCCTCCGCGCACTCCTGAAAACATCTCCATTCATCCAGCAGTCCCTGTCCATGGGGGACCAGATAAGCTCCCGCATCACTGCCCAAAGCCATGTGAACTCCGAGCTCTAATGCCCTCCTGATGTTTTTCTTTCCCAACTCGTAAATCTCATGCAGCAGTTCATCCGAAAATCTGCCGCACCCAAACATATTTGCCACCACAGTAATCGTAGGTACCCAGACAATATCCGACTCGGCCATCATCAAAAGTGTCTCCTCTGAGACATAATTCCCATGCTCAACGCTGTCCGCACCTGCCCTTACCAAATCAGCCACAGGACCGGCACCGTTCGTATGGCACATGACTGCAAACCCCTCTTCATGGGCAATATGCACCATCTCCTTTACTTCCGCATACGGCAGCGCTTCCCCTGTGATTCCACCGTCTGTATCAAAATCCATGATGCCCGTTGTCATGATCTTAATAAAATCCCCTTTATGGGCCTTAACTTCTCTTATAAGCTCTGCATACTCTTTCATATTCTCGTACGCCTTACCCACGATCCCGCCGTAACAGCCTTTTCTGTGAATTGCAAAAATCGGCGTCCGGTAATCAATCCCATACTCCCCGGCAATCTCCCTGGCCCTCTCTGAGACTCCCAGGTCATCTCCTCCGTCCCTTACAAATGTGATCCCTTTCTCCCGGTACATTTTAAAATGACGCCGGATCACACGATCATCCACGCCGTGCAGATGCCTCTGCACAGCTTCTCTATAGTTCACCCCGTCCATGAAGATATGCGCATGACATTCTCCGAACATGTCCTCCCTGCTCCTCCCTCCATCATAACATCCATTCCCGGCATCTTCCCGCATTATAATAGTCCCTTCTTTCCCTTCATCTTTCTCCACGTCTGCGCATCCCCTATTACATCAGCCCTCCACACGAAGTACCAAATCTACACATCTCCTCTCCCCCGCTCCAATCCTGCGAAGCGTACCATTCTCCTCTTCCCATTTCTGGCCGTCCACATGGCAGTTACAAGGTTCCAGCCCCACAACGAAGTCTCCTGATGCCATGGACTTCCACTGGGTAAAATTCGGCAGTTCCTTCTCCGGAAATTCCACGCAGATTCCCATTCCCAATTTGGGATTCTTCACCTTTACACATGCCCTGCCATTTTCATCAAACCGGATCTTATGGTAAAACACCTGTTCCGGAAGCAGATTCACCGGCGCTCCCACACGGTTCCATGGAAGTTCTGTCTTTTCCGTCTCCCCTTTCAGCACGGTTTCCAATGCGGGTACTTCAATCACACTCCCCTCATCCAGCAGAGGATACCCCACATTGCAATGGTACAGAAGCATAAACGGCTCATCCCCGAATCCTTCATTCACATATTCATCATGTATCTTGATCTCACTGCTTCCAAGCTCCGCTGAAATCGTCCTTCTCAGTACAATATTCTCCCCAAACAGGGCCGCCTGGCGCATTTCCCCGGAGATCACGATGCGGTATACATCCCCATCCCAAAAAGCGTCCGCACACACATGCTCTGCCGGTGTTGAGCGCAGATAGCCGTGCATGGGAAGCGGTGCATCCGGCGTCAGGTCCGGTTTTCCCACATTGCTGGTACCGCAGGTAAAAAACATGCCGCCCATTATACTCTTCTGTGCCTCAAACCCGCTGCTGTCAAACCTCTGGCGGTTCATGAGACCCGGTTTACTGAGAAAATTCAGGTTAACCCCTTTATACGTCATCTCCACAATATCCAGACATTTGTCAATCGCCACAGTAAAGGCCAGTTCCCCGGTCTTCACCTCATAAGCCCTGAGGCCTGCTGCTGCCCCTTCCTCAAAAGTCACCTTTCTCACATAGGCTATCTGCTGTATACTGCCCGTTTTCTTCATGATCTCTCTTTTCATCCTGCATTTTCCTTCACTTTCTCTAACTTTCATGATATCAGTACGCCGCAGCGCTGTATTCCTCTCACCGTTACGGTCTTCTTATATTACAGCAAAAATCCCCGTCACCCGGGGACTTCTGCCTGTTTTTCAATCTGTTATACCATCTTCTTTTGCCCATCCGTAAGAACACTTCACGGCTCTCTCCCAGCCCTTCATTTTCTTATTCCGCTCTTCCATGGAGATAACCGGATGAAAGGTCCTCTCAATCTCCCAGTTTTTCACGATCTCATTTTTATCCTTCCAGTACCCAACCGCCAGTCCTGCCAGATATGCCGCGCCCATGGCAGTGGTTTCCACACACTGAGGCCTCTTTACCGGAACCTGCACCATATCGGCCTGGGTCTGCATAAGGAAATTGTTGGCGCTGGCCCCGCCGTCCACCTTCAAAGAAGCAAGGGGAATGCCGGAATCCGCTTCCATGGCCCGCACCACATCATGCACCTGATAAGCCAGAGACTCCAGCGTTGCACGGATAATATGATATTTGTTCACTCCCCTGGTAAGACCCACAATGATACCTCTCGCATACTGGTCCCAGTAGGGCGCTCCCAAACCTGTAAATGCAGGTACTACATAACAGCCATGGGTATCCTTCACCTTTTTTGCCATGTATTCGGAATCCTCCGCACTGTCAATAATACGGAGTTCATCCCGAAGCCACTGGATAGCTGCTCCGGCTACGAACACAGAGCCTTCCAGCGCATAATTCACTTTGCCGTCCAGCCCCCATGCAATGGTGGTCACCAAGCCATTTTTTGAAAATACCGGCTTCTCCCCTGTATTCATAAGGAGAAAACATCCTGTCCCGTATGTATTCTTTGCCTCTCCCTCCGAAAAACAGGTCTGTCCGAACAGTGCGGACTGCTGGTCCCCGGCCGCGCCGGCAATGGGAATCTCTCCGCCGAAAAAGCTGGCATCCGCCATGCCGTAGACACAGCTTGAAGGCTTCACCTCAGGCAGCATACACCTGGGAATCCCCAGCTCTTTCAGGATCTCCTCATCCCACTCCAGCTTGTTGATATTATAGAGGAGGGTCCTGGAGGCATTGGAGTAGTCCGTTACATGTACCGCGCCCTTTGTCATCTTCCAGATCAGCCAGGTCTCCACCGTACCAAAAAGCAGTTCCCCTTTTTCTGCCCTCTCTCTTGCTCCCTCCACATGGTCCAGGATCCATTTTACCTTGGTGCCGGAAAAGTAAGCGTCAATGATCAGTCCTGTCTTGGCTCTGAACACCTCTGTAAGCCCCTTATCCTTCAGGGAGTCGCAATACTCGGAAGTACGCCTGCACTGCCACACAATGGCATGATAAACCGGCTCACCTGTATGTTTATCCCAGACAATGGCTGTCTCTCTCTGGTTTGTGATGCCAATGCCTGCAATGTCCTTAGCCTCCACGCCAACCTTCTGCATAGCCTCCACAGCCACGCCTAGCTGGGTGGACCAGATCTCATTGGCATCGTGCTCCACCCAGCCCGGTTTCGGAAAATACTGGGTGAATTCCTTCTGGGCCACACTGACCATCTCGCCCTTCTCATTAAAAAGAATACAGCGGTTGCTTGTGGTTCCTGCATCCAGTGCCATCATATATTTTGCCATATGTAAAAATCCTCCATTTTTCTCTCACCGGCACTTCCCCGGGTGCCGGCAGTCTGTATATCAGGGGTTATCACGAACAAAAGCTGTCCAGCCAGAAAGAATCCCTCTCTCTGGCCTGACAGCTCTTTGTCTCAATTCTCCTCGAGCTTTATTCTGCCTTCGGATATTCTGTACAGAGCAGACGGTACGGTGACTCGTCCTCCTCTATCTCCGGAAATCTTCCGATCGGCTCATAAAAACGGTTATCATTTTCATCGTCATTGCACATGGAAACTTCACCTAAAAGCACAGGGCCTGTGCCTGGCTCCAGCTCAAAATCATGATACATATACGGATAAACCGTTATGCTCTCACCCGGCTGCAGCTTCACCTGAGTACCTGCAGGCACTGTAAATTCCCTGCCGTCACAGTTTACCGTCACGTCTGTGTCCGCAAACTGACCGTCCTCAGTGGAGTTATATACACGGATCAGGACATTGCCCCCTCCTCTGTTTATAATATCCTCCATCTTGTTCCAGTGGAAGTGCATGGGGGCCATCTGTCCCTCTTTTATGTACAGCAGCTTCTCTGCATAGGTCTTTGTATACTTGTCCATCTTCAGGTTGCCGTTTCTCAGGGTTATGAGGGAAAATCCCACCTCGTCAAATCTGCCCAGGCCGTAATCCGTAATATCCCATCCCAGCATATTGTCGCGGATCTCGTCGTACTCGGAACCCTTTTCCTTCCAGTCTTCCGGTGTAAAATGGCAGAATGGCGGAAGCTTAAAACAGCACTTATTGACCATCTCCTCCATCTCTTTCAGCGCTGCATTGATTTCTGAACGTTTCATATATTCTTTGTCCTTTCTGTCTCTTATCTGCTTCCTATTTTAGCGCTTCTAATGGTATTTTTCAACAAGAAAATAATCATTTTTTCCGTACCCTTTACTGCAGATTTATATCACTGCGGAAAGCAAACAGTTTCCACGTCTTGATCTCCAGTGCCTCTGCCACTTTCAGCAGTGTTTCCACAGAAATTTGTGTGGGCATCTTTGGTGCTTCAATATTGCTGATATGCGTTCTGCTTATGCCTACCATCTGCGCAAGCTGTGCCTGTGTGATTCCCTTTAGCTTTCTGTAATAGGCTATGTTAAGCCCCAGTTCCATTAATTGTGCATTTATATCTTCGCTCATGTCATTCACTCCTTTTCTACTATTTTGTAGAAAAATCAAGTGCTTATCCATACCTTATTTATGACTATTTTCATCATTTCTGCACAATTTTACAGTTTGCACACTTTCGACGGCGTTTTACCGTTCAAACCCGCCTGAGAGGACGGAGATTTTTCATCTTAATGAAGAGCGGGACATACTCCAGTATCAGAGCGGAATTCTCCAGGCCGTACCATCTGGCGGAGGAGCCGGCCACACGGCGTATGGCATATTTCAGCGAGACCGCGGCCCGCCCGGCAGGGGTGATATCGCTTTCCGGTATGAGCAGTTTCCGGATCAGGCAAAACTGGAAGCTCCCCACCTCCCCGGACCCGTAGATAGAATATTTCGGCTCCTGGGATGGAAGTTCATTGCTGTCAATAAGCTCCTCCACAATCTGCCGCAGATACACATTAATCCTCTGGTCCACCTTAAATCCCAGGCGGAGCTGAATCTTGAATATATAATCCGTGCCAAAATTCTCCACAGTATATTCCCTGGTATAGGGCTGATCCGTGACCTGGATATTGATGAACCAATAGGCTCTTGCCCGCTTCGGGCGGTCCAAAACGGAATACAGGATATCCCGGTCTAACTCCTCCACACATGTCTCTTTTGTGATATACACAAGATTATCTGTCTGAATGGGGATACCGGTATCCTCCTTCAGCCTTCCCATCTGGCCTACAAAATCCCGCACCTTCAGATACACTGCCTGCGAGTTTTCTATGGCAGTTCCACGGTACCACACCACCATGATTCCAAAGAGGACAGCAGCGATAAACAGCGCCACATAACCGCCCCTTTGGAATTTACTCAGGCTGGACAGGAAAAAGGTCCCCTCCAGTCCTCCGAAAAACACCAGAAACAGCCAGGAAAGCCAATATTTCTTCCTGATCTTATTCAGATAGATAAACAAAAGCAGCGTGGTCATCAGCATGGTAAGCGTTATGGCCAGACCATATGCTGCCTCCATATGGGCACTGGTCCTGAAATAGAGCACCAGCAGAGAACAGGAGATCCACAGTACCAGATTGACCAACGGAATAAAGATCTGCCCCTTGATCATGGATGGATACACGATCTGCATATGCGGCATCAAATCCAGCCTGCTGGCCTCTGAGACAAGGGTAAAAGAACCTGTCACCAGCGCCTGTGAGGCTATGATAGCTGCAATCGTTCCCAGCACCACCCCTGCAGGCCGTATTTCCTCAGGCAGCATCTCGAAAAACGGATTCATATCCGGCATATCCGCCAGGCTTTTGCTGCTGCGGTTGGAGAGCAGCCAGGCCCCCTGCCCCAGATAATTGAGGATCAGGCATATCTTCACGAAAGGCCAGCTTGCGTAAATATTCTGTCTGCCCACATGCCCCATATCTGAATACAGGGCTTCCGCCCCTGTGGTTGCCAAAAACACACTTCCCAGGATCATAAACCCCATGCGGTTATCAGGACTTATCAGGATCCTGATGGCCCACAATGGATTCAATGCCTGTATGATCCCCGGATTTCCCAAAATGTGAAAGCATCCGGCTGCTGCCAGAAAGAGAAACCACAGCGTCATGACCGGACCAAATGCCTTTCCTATGGAACTGGTCCCTGCCTTCTGCACCAGAAATAACCCACTGATGATCACAAGAGTGATGACCACGATCTTATCCTGATCATTACCCAGCACTGCATAGACCCCCGGAATGCTTCTGAGACCTTCAATGGCTGTGGTGACGGTCACTGCAGGTGTCAGGATACCGTCTGCCAGCAAAGCCGCCCCTCCGATCATGGCCGGGAACACAAGCCATTTCCCGCATTTTTTCACCAGGCTGAACAGAGCAAAAATACCGCCCTCATTGTGATTGTCCGCCCGCATGGCAATCAGCACATATTTGACTGTTGTCAGCAGGATAATGGTCCATATGACCAGGGAGAGCGCACCATATATGACATTCTCCCCCGTTTGGGCAATTCCGCCGTTTCCTGCTATGATAGATTTCATCACATACATGGGCGAGGTTCCGATATCCCCGTAAACCACGCCTACAGAGATCAGGACTGCGCCTGCACTGAAGGGTATCTCTGTCTCTCTTAGTGCTTCTTTCATCTCAAAACACCCTTTCCCTCTATTTCTTCTTACTCTGTTTATGCTCTTCCCAGCACACCCAAAGAGGGCCTGCAATACACACGGAAGAGTAACATCCGCTGATCATCCCTGCCAGAAGCGGGAGGGAAAATACCTGAATGGATTCTATGTGGTAAAATACGGAAAACAGAAAAATGATAAATACACAGGCCACAACCGTAAGGGCCGTATTGACAGAACGCCCCAGCGTCTCCGTGATGCTCCTGTCTACCAATTTTGCCAGTGTCTCTCCTTTTCCTTTTTTCTTCTGGTTCTCCCTGATCCTGTCATAGAGGACAATGGTATCGTTAATGGAATACCCGATAATGGTAAGCGTCACCGCCACAAAGGCATCATTGACCGGGATCCTGCAGACACCGAATACAAACACCACGATCAGAATATCATGCAGCAGTGCTGCCACAGCGGAAATCCCTGCCGCAAGCCCTGACATGGAGGAAAACCGTATCCTTATATATATGACGATAAACAGGGCAGAAAGTACAATGGCAAGCACGGAATTTTTCAGAGCTTTGGCACCGATATAAGGCTCCACCGCGTAAGTCTCAGACAGCGTATATTCCTGTCCTCCCTCTTCATCCAGTGCCTTTGCCACCTCCTGCTGTTCCTGGGGTGAAAGGCCCTTGTTGCCTGCCAGGGTCACTGCCAGCTTCTGCTGCCCGCTTGCCGGGTCTTCTGTAATCTGGATATTGGCGGGCCGTTTTAACACAGCTTCCACACTCTCCTTGAGTTTTTCCGTATCCGCATCTCCTGTGCATGTATATTTCAGGATCACGCCTCCGGTAAACTGTGTATCCAGCTTCATGCCGTTTGCCGCACTCAGTATGGCACCGGACAGGAGCACACAGGCTGTAAAGAGAAAGATCCATCTCCGCTTTCCGGAAAAATCCAGGATTTTCTTTTCTCTTTTCCTGCGAAACATGGACGGGCGTTTAAAAAACTCATACTGTACCACAGAGGTGAGCATGGTCCTGGACATCCACACACCTGCAAATAGATTGATCACCACACCGGTAAACAGCGTATATCCAAAACTCAGCATAGTTCCCGATCCGAACAGCATGAGGATGACTGCCACGGCTGCTGTAGTGATGTTTCCGTCCAGCACAGAGGAAAAGGCTCTCTGGTATCCTGCCTTGACTGCAGCTTTTACCGATGAACCATGCATCAGTTCCTCGCTGATACGCTCACTTATGATGATATTGGCGTCCACAGCCATACCTGCGGAGAGGATCAGCCCTGCAATACCGGGCAGTGTTATAGTATACTGGGGAATGGAGATTGCCAGTACCTGCAGTGCCATCTGGAACAGCAGTGTAATACAGCTCAGCACCCCTGGCAGCTTATAGTAAAGGCTCATAAACAGGCATACCAGGACCATGGCTGTCACTGCGGCAGCCACCATGGACTTTAACGCCTGGCTTCCCAGAGATGGACTGATGGTATTGTAATTGCTGGTCTTCATGGAAAAAGGAAGGGAACCGGCATTTATTTTGTCGGAGAGCGCCTGGGCCTCCTCCCTGGACGCCATACCGTTGATGACCGCCTCCCCTCCCTCTATCTTCTGCTGGACTACAGGGTTGGAGATCAGCGTGTCATCCATATAGATACCGATATGTTTTCCCAGATTCTCTTCTGTGGCGCCGGCAAATTTCTCTGTGCCGCTCTTATCAAAATGAAGTTCTACCTCATACGCCCTTGTATCTCTGTTCTGCACCACAGAGCTGCTGGCAACGTCCTGTCCCTCCACCAGTACCTTGTGGTCTTCATCCTGAAATGTCAGCTTTGCCGTCTCTCCCAGCTCCGCTATGGCCTCTTCCGGGTTAAAATCTTTTTCATCGGATTTCCAGGGGAACCTGACAAGGATCCTGCCCTCCTGTTTCTCTATGGTTACCTCCCGGTCAAGTATATTTCTGGAATCCAGCCGCTCCTCAATAATATTTCTGGCAGATTCCAGTTCTTTGGCAGTAGGCTTTTTGGTGATTCCCACAGGCTCGAACACAGCCTCCACACCGCCTTTGATATCAATGCCGAACCTCATATGCCGGATTCCCTTAATATCACTTCCACAGCCAAAAAAGGCAATGAAAAGAAAGACAGCAATGGTTCCCAGTGCTATCCAAATATGTGTTTTTTTATTTTTCATGATTTCCCTGCTTTCTGTTTCATGTTTTATAGAATCAGATAAAAGGGGAAAATCTCTTTTTTCCGTCCTTGTATTGGACAATGGAAATTAATTTTATGGGGTGGTCGTTCAGTAAGAAACTGCGCCTGGAAAAGGCATAGAGTGCGGCCTTTGTCTCTCCTGAAAACAGAAAAACAAGGGCACAGGAAAAAAGAACAGCAAAAAAAGGAAGAGGCCCGAGAAAATCATTTCCTTCTTCCTTGCTCTTATTGACACAGAGACGTGAGCGTGTTTCTTCCTTCTGGAAATTCACAAGCTGTTCCGCATGGCCTGCCTGTGTGATAGCGGCCTGACCGGGCAGGTGTGAAAATCCGTTTCCCGCGCCTGCGTTTTCCTGCCTCTGTGAAAAAAGGAAAAAGAGACACAGTACACAAAAAATGAATGCGATACCATAACCAATACGCTGCATCTTTTTCATGATACTCTGTCCTCCCGTCTGTAAAGCCATATATGTTATGTGGAATCTTAGCACAAAGGAATGCTTCTGTCAATCATTCTGTCACATTTTTCTATTTCCTGCATATCCTAAACCAACGAACTGCCATGAGGTTTTACCTATGAATTATGATCCCATAAAAGCCATGCAGACGGACCACCCGGATGAAGGCCGCCTGCGGATTTCTGTGCTCTCCTCCATCAGAAACACGCCCATTGAAAATGCCACCATAGACATTACCTATACGGGAGACCCCTCCTCTGTCATCGAGGAGCTGAAGACAGACGCCAACGGGCAGACACCGGAGATCACACTTCCTGCCCCGCCCCTGGAATACAGCATGGAACCTTCCGAGTATCAGCCTTACGCAGAATATACATTCCGCATCAAAGCCCAGGGATTTGAGCCCCTTGATATCTCCGGTGCGGAAATCCTGCCGGAGGTGACTGCGCTGCAGACTGCAAGGCTCCAGGCCCAGACGCCGCAGAACACCTTCCAGAACATTGTCATTCCTGCCCATACCCTCTTTGGCATATACCCGGAGAAGATACCGGAGGATGAGATCAAACCCATGGATGAATCCGGGGAGATCGTTCTGAGCCGCGTGGTCGTGCCGGAGTTTGTAGTGGTCCATGACGGTGCCCCCACAGACCCCACCGCCGAGAACTTTTATGTGCGTTACCGGGATTACATCAAAAATGTGGCATCCAGTGAGATCTATGCCACATGGCCCATAGAGACCATCCGGGCCAATGTGCTGGCGATCATGTCCTTTACTCTGAACCGTGTCTATACAGAATGGTACCGGAACAAAGGCTATGATTTTACCATCACCTCCTCCACTGCCTTTGACCACAAGTGGATGAACGGCAGAAACATCTTTGACAGCATCTCCCTGGTAGTGGATGAACTGTTCTCCAATTATCTCTCAAGACCCGGGGTCCGGCAGCCCATTCTGACACAGTACTGCGACGGGCAGCGGGTGACCTGTCCGAACTGGATGACACAGTGGGGTTCTAAATACCTGGGCGATCAGGGCTACACCGCCATCGAGATTCTGCGGAACTTCTACGGCGACAACATGTACATCAATACCGCGGAGGAGATTTCCGGCATTCCCATCTCTTGGCCCGGGTATAATCTGGATATCGGTGCTTCGGGGGACAAAGTCGAACAGCTTCAGGAGCAGCTCAATGCCATCCGTCAGGGATACCCGGCACTCCCCGCCGTAACCGTAGACGGCATTTACGGAGAAGGGACACAGCGGGCTGTCAGGGATTTTCAGCGGATCTTCAACCTGCCTGTTACCGGCATCGTGGATTATCCTACCTGGTACAAAATACAGGAAATCTATGTTGGTGTCACAAGAATAGCAGAGCTGGTGTAAAGCTACAGGCTATCTGCCCCAAAATAAAAAAGTCCGGAAAGACCGGGTACACATTATTTTGTACCCCATCCTTCCGGATTTTTTTATTCTTGTTGACAGAAACCAGCGGTGTAGTTTCTGCATTCCGGCATTTTACAGCCTTTTGATATCATTAAACAGGACAAACACCATGAGCAGCATCAGCAGTACAAACCCTGCAAAATGTATCATGCCTTCCACATTCCTGTTCACCTCTTTGCCCCGTATGGCCTCTATGAGTAGGAACACCAAACGTCCTCCGTCCAGCGCCGGTATGGGCAGCAGGTTCATAACGCCTAAGTTGGCTGACAGAAGGATCACCCAGTAGAGCATCTGCATACCCACAATGACAGATCCCTCCGATTTTGCCTCCTGGACGGAATCTCCGATGGCATCCACGATCCCCACGGGACCGGACAGATCGTTCACGGAAAAGGTACCCTTGATGAGAAGCCCCAGGCTCTGCACCGTACTGGAGATCCAGTAGCGGACTTCCACGGCACTGTATCTGAGCACTCCTAAAAATCCTGTCTTTTCTCTGTATAAATTATAGTCAAACCCGCTGCTGACAACGGTACGCATCTGAGGCTCTGCCGTAACTTCCCGTTCCTTGCCGTTGCGATCCACCGTCAGGGTGATCTCCTCGCCGGTCAGCGGATGTTCCTCCATATAAGCCTGAAGCGCTTCTCCGTCAGCTATCTGGGTTCCACCAATGGCTGTGATCACATCTCCGGCCTGAAGCCCGGCTTTCATCATAGGACTGTCAATATAGATTTCCATGATCTGTGCAGGTCCTTCGCTGCTGTAAGTGAATCCCAGCATTTTCTTCTCTATACTGTCAGCAGTAAAGGAAATGTCTATGGTCTCCCCATCCCGCTTAACTTTCATATCAATGTTTTTATCCTGATACCCGTGCAGCGTCTGGTAAAGGCTCAGATCCCTGCCAATGGAAATATGTTTTCCATTGAATTCTGTGATCAGGTCCCCTTCCTGAAGGCCTGCCGCTTCAGCTGCGGACCCCTCCTGCACCGCGGTCACCTTTGCAGGGTCGTATCCCACCACGCTGGTAATGATCATAGCACAGACAAATGCCATAATAAAGTTAAACACAGGACCTGCCGCCACCACGGAAATCCTGGCCCACACAGAGGCATTGTTGAATGACCCTGCGCTGTTGTCATCATCATCTTCTCCCACCATCAGGCAGGAACCGCCGATGGGGAACAGCTTCAGGGAATACCTGGTACCGCCTTTCTCCGTGGATATGATCCTCGGCCCCATGCCCAGAGAGAATTCTGTCACTGCAATACCGTTCCTCTTTGCCAGCAGAAAATGTCCCAGCTCATGAAAAATGACGATCAGGGAAAAGATTATGACTGCGATCAAAATATTAATAATTCCGGAAAAACTCAATCTACCACCTGCCTTCAATCCATCTGTAAGTCTCCTGTTCGATGCCTGTAATCTCATCTACGTCCGGATTCTCAATCACTTTATGTCTTTCCATAGCTTCTTCAATTATTGCATAAATATCCAGGAAACCGATTTTTCTGTTCAAAAACATACCTACTGCCTTCTCATTGGCAGCATTAAATACTGTGGGCATGGAACCGCCCCTTCCGGATGCCTCCATTGCCAGCGGCAGCCCTTTAAAGGTCTCCATATCCGGCTCCTCAAATGTGATGGAGCCAAGTTTTGCAAAATCCAGGCGCTCGCCGGGCAGAAAACGTCTCCTGCCGCCGTACAGGGCATACTGAATGGGAAGCCGCATATCCGGAGTCCCAAGCTGGGCAATGATGCCCCCGTCCACGAATTCCACCATGGAATGGATCACGCTCTGAGGCTGCACCACTACCTGTATCTGCTCCAGATCCATATGGAACAGCCACTTTGCCTCCATGACCTCAAGCCCTTTGTTCACCAAAGTTGCGGAGTCAATGGTGATCTTCTGCCCCATAGCCCAGTTTGGATGCTTCAGCGCATCCTCCACTCTGATATGGGTCAGCTCCTCCCGCTTTTTTCCACGGAACGGCCCGCCCGAGGCCGTTATGAGCAGCTTATGGATCCTGGAGGGCTCCTCCCCGCACAGAGCCTGGAAGATGGCACTGTGCTCACTGTCCACCGGCAGGATCCGCACGCCGTATTCTTTTGCAAGGGGCATGATGATATGCCCTGCAGTTACCAGTGTCTCCTTATTGGCAAGGGCAATGTCCTTTCCTGCACGGATGCCTTCCACGGTGGGCCGGATCCCGATCATGCCCACAATGGCTGTGACAAGGATATCCGATTCCGGCATGGCAGCCAGCATCAGAAGTCCTTCCATTCCACCGGCTACCCTGCAGTCCGTATCCGCAACCCTGGTCTTCAGTTCAGCGGCCTTTTTTTCATCACCCACAGCCGCCAGCCTGGGATGGAAACGCCGGATCTGCTCTTCCAGCATATCAATATTACTGCCTGCGGCGATCCCCACCACCTGCAGGTCTTCATTTCTCTCCACCACATCCAAGGTCTGGGTGCCGATGGAGCCTGTGGAACCTAATATCGCAATTTTTATCATATCCTCAAAACCTCATTTACAGCAGCACATTTGCCAGGAAATAGATGAACGGTGCCGTGAATATCACACTGTCAAAACGGTCCAGAATACCGCCGTGTCCCGGGATCAGTCTGCCGTAATCCTTTATCTCTTTGTTTCTCTTGATCGCAGATGCCGCCAAATCCCCAACCATGGAGATCAGAGCACCCACAGCACAGATCAGGGCGTACATAAGCGCTGTATGGCCGGAAGCAGGATTCCACTTTGCGATCACCACCGCGTAAAGAGCACCCAGCAGGGCTGCTCCCAGGACACCGCCCACGCCGCCTTCCACCGATTTTTTCGGACTCAGCACAGGAGCCATCTTGTGCTTTCCGATCAGCATTCCCACGCAGTAAGCACAGGTGTCGCTGCCCCAGGAACTTAAAAAGATAAGTCCCACAAGCCATGCGCCGCCTTCCAGATTCCTGGTCTTATAGATATAAGAAAGCATGACTGCCACATATAGGACTCCAAACATAGCAGCCATGATCTGGTCCGCATGGTATTTTGGGTATGTAAATACATACACGGACATAATGAGGACCAGCGCAAATAAAACAGCAATGAGGGAGAACTCCTCCTTCTCAAACAGAAGGGTCAGATAGTAGATCACTGCCCCCGCATACCCCACAAGCTCCAGGCTTCCCACTCCGTTTTCCTGCACCTTCATGGCTTTATAAAGTTCCTGCATACCGATCATGGAGATGGCAACAAGTGTGGCAAAGAGCACGATCCCTCCCGGAATAATGGTGGCAAGGGCAATGAGGACCAGCACAATTCCGCTTAACAGCCTTGTCTTGAACATGATCACTCCTCCTTCACGCCGCCGTATCTGCGGTCTCTCTGATTAAATTTCTGTATAGCCTTTTCAAACTCTGCCTTATTAAAATCCGGCCATGCCACATCTGTAAAATAAAACTCCGTGTAAGCAAGCTGCCACATGAGAAAATTGGAGAGGCGTTCCTCCCCGCTGGTGCGGATCAGCAGATCCGGGTCCGGCAGGCCTTTTGTATCCAGATATGCGGATATGGTATCCTCTGTGATCAGATCCGGGTCCAGCACACCCTTTTTTACATCCCTGGCTAAGTCCTGCACCGCTCTCTTTAACTCATCCCTGCTGCCGTAATTCAGCGCGATCTGGAAATGCAGTTCGTCAAACTGGCTGGAATACTCCTCCAGTTCCCGGATCCTTGCCTGCAGGTCTTCATCAAAAACAGATGGTTCCCCGATCACACGGACCCGCATCTTGTTGTCCCTTGCTATTTTCAGGCATTTTTTCATATAATTGCGGAACAGCTTCATCAGACCGTCCACCTCATCTTTGGAACGCTTCCAGTTTTCAGTGGAAAAGGCAAAGACCGTAAGATATTTCACTCCCAGTTCCTTGGCTATGGAACATATTTTTTCCAGATTCTCGCAGCCTTTCACATGCCCGTATGTTCTTGGCATTCCTTTGGCTTTGGCCCAGCGGCCATTGCCATCCAGAATGATCGCCACATGATTTGGAATCACCATGTTTTTCTCCTCCTACGCATAAAAGAGGCACAATACCTTTTTCTTGTATGTGCCCCTCTTGATTCTAATTTATACTGTTAAGATTTCTTTGGATTTTTCTTCCACTGTTTTATCAATGTTCTTGCCGAATTTATCTGTCAGTTTCTGGATATCCTCCTCCAGCTCCTTGATCTCATCCTCAGATACATCCTGTTTTGCCAGTTTTTTAAATGCCTCGTTGGCATCGCGGCGGATATTGCGGACAGCTACCTTAGCAGCCTCCCCTTTTTTCTTCACGTCCTTTACCAGCTCTTTTCTGCGCTCTTCTGTAAGCTCAGGCAGCACCAGACGGATAGACTTGCCGTCATTGTTTGGGTTGATCCCCAGGTCAGAAACCAGGATCGCTTTTTCGATCACTTTGATCAGGGAAGACTCCCACGGCTGGATCTGGATCATTCTGGGTTCCGGTACTGTTACATTAGCCACCTGCTGCAGAGGTGTAGGTGCCCCATAATAGTCTACGGTGATTTTATCCAGAATATGCGGATTTGCACGTCCGGCACGGATCGTTCCCAGTTCTTTTACCAGGGCCTCCATTGTTTTGTTCATCTTATCTTCATATTTTGCGATTCTTTCATCTGTTGCCATTCTCATTTCCTCCCAGATTATACTAATACTTTTGTTCCCGTGAATTTACCGTGCGCGGTATTCACGATACTGTCTTTTTCATTCAGTCCGAACACCAGCATGGGCATTTTGTTTTCCATACAGAGGATGGACGCAGTCATATCCACAACAGCCAGCTTTTTATCTATAACTTCCTGGATGCCCACCTCATCATACTTCCTGGCATCCGGATTGCTCTTGGGATCACTGTCATACACGCCGTCCACAGCCTTTGCCAGAAAGATCATGTCAGCTTCAATCTCCACTGCGCGAAGTACCGTGGCCGTATCTGTTGAAAAATAGGGGTGGCCTGTACCGCCTGCCATAAAGACAACCATGCCGCGGTCGAAGTATTTATTGACACGGTCCTTGGAAAATAACTTTGTAAAGGAACCGCATTCAAACGGGGTCAGGACGCTGGTCTTCATGCCAGCCGTGCGGAAGATCTCAGACACATAGATACAGTTCATAACTGTGGCAAGCATCCCGATCTGGTCTGCTTTGGTCCTGTCAATGTTCTCGCTGGTGCGGCCTCTCCAGAAGTTGCCGCCTCCGATGACAATACCCACCTGGATGCCCTCATCCACCAGAACTTTTACCTGGCGGGCAACCTCCATGACTGTCGCCTCATCAAACCCTGTTTTCTTAGGGCCTGCCAGTGCCTCTCCGCTGAGTTTCAGTAAAATTCTCTTCATCTGTCATTCCTCTTCACTCTTCATTTTCTCTGATGATCTTTATTATCTCATGATACTGCTTTTCAATTATGTCCATATCCTCTTTTGAGGGGAGTTCGCCTCTTCTGCTCTTCTCCACTGCGGGCTGCATCTCATTATAGAGGCTGCTGAGCCCCAGATTGCCGGAAACACCTTTCATGGTATGGGCTGCTTTAAAAAATTCCTCGGCATCCCCCTGGGCGAAAGCATTCTTCATTTCCATGAAAGTTTCATCCTGAGGAAACTTTTTCAAAAACTTCATGCACAGCATTTCATTGTTCATAAAACGCTCCAGTGTGCCATTCACGTCACATCCCGCGTCACGCAGTTTTGTCAACATTATATGTTCCATATACATTCTCCTATTATTATATGCCGAAAATCATCCCTAATCGGTACAGCATCTGCAGCCGTGGCATATCTCTGTCTGTCAGATCTGTTATGGTCCGTCCCCAAATCCGGCAGCACTCCGCCGGACTGTGGCGTGTGAACAATAACTCAGATTTTTATTCTATCCCTAGTATACCTGTAAAATTTACTGATTTCAAGGGAATTTTCTATAAACTCTGAAAGAGGCTCCAATATCCCTGAATAAAGATAAAAAGCACAATGACCGGCAGGATAAATGTAAGATAAACTTTTATTTTCTTTGGAAAAGCTATGCCTTCTCCTGTGTTGGCTTCTTTCAGGAAGTTTTTCCAGCCCCATCCGTATCTGGTCACACAGAACAGAAGATACACCAGGGAACCTAAGGGAAGCAGATTATTGCTGACCAGGAAGTCTTCAAATCCCATGATATCTTTGCCTAAAATAGTGAGATCACTCCAGATCGTCATTCCGAAAATACAGGGCAGGGACAGCAGGAATATGGCAATGCCGTTTATAAGAGCTGCCTTTTTTACACTCCAGTCCCACAGATCCTGTGCAAAGGAAATGATATTCTGGAACACGGCAATAATGGTGGACAGCGCCGCAAAGGACATAAATAAGAAGAACAGGGAACCCCAGAATCTTCCGCCTTTCATGGCATTAAACACATTCGGCAAAGTGACAAACACAAGGCCCGGACCTTCCCCCGGATTTACCTGGAAGGCAGAACACGCCGGAAAAATGATCAGACCGGCAATAAGCGCTACCATGGTATCCAGGATCGTAATGCTGACAGCCTCACCGGTAAGCTTATGGTCTTTGCCAATGTAGCTTCCGAAGATTGCCAGGGCACCGATCCCAAGACTCAGGGTAAAGAAGGCCTGTCCCATGGCCGCGAAGATAACTTCCTGAATCTTATACTCCGTCAGCTTGCCGAAATCAGGCAGCAGATAGAATCTAAGTCCCTCCGACGCGCCCTCCAGTGTGCAGGAACGCACAGCCAGCAGCACCATCAAAGCCAACAGCACCACCATCATGATTTTTGTGATCTTCTCCACACCCTTCTGGAGGCCCATGGAACAAACCGCAAAACCGATGATAACGATCAAGATCATCCAGAAGATCATTTGTGGCATATCTGTAGAAAGACTTCCGAACGCAGCGCTGACCCCCTCGGTGTCAAGTCCGGCGAAGTCGCCTTTCACCATTTTTACAAAATAGGCCAGCATCCAGCCGCCAATGGTTGTGTAGAACATCATCAGCAGATAGTTGCCTGCCATACCGAAATACCGGTAAACATGCCATTTGCTGCCTTTTTTCTCAAGCACATTGAAGGATGTGGCAATACTTTTCTGACTGGCTCTGCCCACGGCAAATTCCATGACCATGATGGGCAGTCCTAAAACGATCAGAAAGAACAAATAGATCAGCACGAACGCCGCACCGCCGTACTTTCCCGTTATATAGGGAAAACGCCATACATTTCCAAGGCCGATGGCACATCCTGCGGATATCAGGATAAAACCCAGCCTGGAAGAAAATTTTTCTCTTTCCATTTCCTCAACCTCTTTATTTTTTTACCGGATTCTTCCTTCTCCGGCTGAAATATTGTATCATAATGTCTGATAAAACGCCACAATTTTATTTCCGCGAGCAACGAGCCAAATACCCATGCGAGCAACGAGCCAAGTAGCCATGCTTGCATGGGTATTTGGCTCGTTGCTCGCATGGGTATTTGGCGACTGCCGCGAGGGTCAAAGGCCCCGCAGCTCGCTGTGCTGCAAATTTGATGCCCCGATGCTTGCGGCGGGGTCTTTGACTAACGACTCTCAATACTTCCTATGTTTTTTATGAGAACTGAGATCGTACCATCCGGATTGGTGATAAATTCCACTTTATCCTTATTATTGTACTCCTCCATAGGAATTTTAAGCTCAATTCCCGTGTCTGTGAGCAGGTGTTGTTTTGTGAATTTTTTGGTGGTAGTCGGGTTCTGGGGTTCCACACGGGTCTCTGCCAAATTGTATTTCTCCAGCTTTTCCTGCACTTCCTCCCGCATCTGGGGATGTTCTTTAAAGATCTTGTCCATCACCACAGGCACATCCAGAATACCCTCGCTGGAAAGCTCCTGGTTGATAATGCTCTTGGTCTCCATCTGCACCTCAAACTGCTCGGACTCATTGTAATATTTCTTCTGCACATCCGTCACTGCTTTATTTACAATAGAAAGCCGGGTCTTGGCTGACAGGGAGCCCTGGCATTTTAAAAACAATTTTGAAAAATAGTTCGTCTTCACACCGCTCACGTCATACTTTTTCTCCACCAGACGCACATACTGGGGCGCACCCAGATCCAGCAGGGCGGCCTCGGAAAGCTTCTGTGTCTCCCCCGGAAGGATGGCTTTCTGCATGATAATGTCATTGTTGTTGCCCCAGGGGTCCGCATTGGTCAGGTGTGTATAAGAGGTACGGTAATTCATCTTCAAGAGCGCCAGATAGTTATGCCTGTCCACCTGGTACTCCGCCACCAGAAGGTCTGCCGGGGGGATTTCAATATTCTGGTTCATGATCGTAAAAAGTTCCTGGGCAATTTTCTTGGAGATCTCAACAAAATTTTCCGTATCATATTCTTCCACATATTTATATATGGTGGATTCTTCCTCCGAAAAGCTGCAGCTCCGTATCTCGTCACTGGTATCGATCCTGAAAATATGGGCTTTTAAAAAGTCCGCAAAATCGGAACCATAGTCAAGTACCTTGTCAGACAGAACCGGCATCCCCACTGTGGAGTCCAGAATATGTACGATTGCCTGTCCAATATGGATTTCTTCTTTATCTGCTATCATATGTGTTTCACTCCTGGCAGCTATTTTTCATCTCCATAGCTGCCACTCCTTTTCTGATCTTTTACACCTGTATACGGAAAACGGATACAGGTTTCCTGTAAAGTATACAGCAAACTGCAAATTTTATCTACATTTTTCGGGCTATTTATACTTGCGGCAAAATATAGGACTATGCTATAATTGTCCCTGATGAAGGCGTGATACACAGGCGTTACTATTCACAGCCCTGCCAAAAACACAGTTCTGTGAATAGTAACGCGTTTTGCGATGCACAGATATGGAACATTCTGCTCCATATCGCGCTGGCTATCTCGGGATTTTCATGCGCAGGCGCATAAAAACACCTCGCGGGATAGTGGCTGTGGATGGTAAAATACAGGCCTTCTATTATCATGTTCCGCCAAATTTCCATGGCGGATTATAAAGCACAAAGAAAAATGGAGGATAGCTATGCCAAAGAGAAATGACATTCACAAAATTCTGATCATCGGTTCCGGCCCTATCATCATCGGACAGGCCTGCGAATTTGACTATTCAGGAACACAGGCATGTAAAGCATTGAAAAGCCTGGGCTATGAGATCGTACTGGTCAATTCCAACCCGGCAACCATTATGACAGACCCGGCAACAGCTGACGTTACTTACATCGAACCGCTGAACGTGGACCGTCTCACAGAGATCATTGACAAGGAAAGACCGGATGCCCTGCTTCCCAACCTGGGCGGACAGTCCGGACTGAACCTCTGTGAAGAGCTGTACAACGCAGGCGTTTTAGAAAAATATAAAGTAGAAGTCATCGGCGTTCAGGTTGACGCCATCAACCGCGGAGAGGACCGTATCGCTTTCAAAGAGGCTATGAATGAACTGGGAATCGAGATGGCTAAAAGCGCACCGGCCTATACAGTTGAGGAGGCAGTGAAGATTGCTTCCGAACTGGGATATCCCTGTGTCATCCGTCCGGCCTACACCATGGGCGGCACCGGCGGCGGCATTGTGTATAATGAGGAAGAACTCCGCAAAGTGGCAGCTCGCGGTATTGCGGCATCTATGGTAAACCAGATCCTCATAGAGGAGTCTGTCATCGGATGGGAAGAGCTGGAAGTGGAAGTTGTCCGCGACGCAACAGGCAAGAAAATCTCCATTTGCTTCATAGAAAATATTGACCCCATGGGCGTGCACACAGGTGACTCCTTCTGTTCCGCTCCTATGCTGACCATTTCCCAGGAAGTACAGGACCGTCTGGAAAAACAGGCACACGCCATCGTGGAATCTATCGGTGTCATCGGCGGAACCAATGTGCAGTTTGCTCATGATCCTAAGACTGACCGTATCATCATCATTGAGATCAACCCCAGGACTTCCCGCTCCTCAGCACTGGCCTCCAAGGCTACGGGCTTCCCCATTGCCTATGTATCCGCACTGCTGGCTGCAGGGCTTACTCTCTCAGAGATTCCTTATTATAAGGGAGGCTCTCTGGCAGATTATAAACCGTGCGGCGACTATGTGGTTGTAAAATTTGCACGCTGGGCATTTGAAAAATTCAAAAAAGCGGAGGATAAACTGGGCACCCAGATGAAAGCTGTGGGTGAGGTGATGTCCATCGGCAAGAATTATAAGGAAGCACTCCAGAAAGCCATCCGCTCCCTGGAAAAAGGCCGCTATGGTCTTGGATTTGCAAAAGACTTCCATGAGCTTTCCCTGGACGAGCTGTACCTGAAACTGAGCGAGCCTACCAGTGAGAGACAGTTTATTCTCTACGAAGCCATCCGAAAGGGTGCGCCTCTTACCAAACTGCATGAGATGACCCGTATCAAAATGTGGTTCCTGGAGCAGATGAAAGAACTGGTTGACCTGGAGGAAAAGATCCTTGCCTGCCGCGGCGGCAATCTGCCTGACGAACTGCTGATCCAGGCTAAGAAAGACGGATTCTCAGACAAATACCTGGCACAACTTCTGGATGTGGATGAATGGGAACTGTTCCGAAGAAGAGAGTCCCTGGGTATGAACGAACGCTGGGATGCGGTTCCGGTAAGCGGTGTGGAAGAACCTGCTGCCTACTACTACTCCACCTACAACGGGGAGGACAAAGCACCTGTATCAAACGGCCGCAAGGTCATGGTCCTGGGCGGCGGTCCAAACAGGATCGGACAGGGTATTGAGTTTGACTACTGCTGCGTACACGCTGCCTTCACACTGCGCGACCTGGGCTTTGAGACCATCATGGTCAACTGTAACCCTGAGACAGTATCCACAGACTATGACACTTCAGACAAGCTGTACTTTGAGCCGCTGACCGTGGAAGATGTCATGTCCATTTACAATAAAGAAAAACCCCTGGGTGTCATTGTGCAGTTCGGCGGCCAGACTCCGCTCAACATCGCGGCGGAACTGGAGAGACGCGGCGCTCACATTCTGGGTACTTCCCCGGCTGTCATTGATATGGCTGAGGACCGTGACCTGTTCAACGCTATGATGAAAAAGCTGGATATCCCCATGCCGGAGTCCGGAATGGCAGTCAATGTGGATGAGGCCCTGGAAATTGCCCACCGCATCGGCTATCCCATGATGGTTCGTCCTTCCTATGTACTGGGCGGCCGGGGAATGGAAGTGGTATACGATGACAATATGCTCCGCGACTACATGGCAGCAGCCATTGATGTGACGCCGGAACGCCCCATCCTTATGGACAGATTCCTGCAGAACGCGCTGGAGTGTGAGACGGACGCCATCTCTGACGGTTCCAACGCATTTGTTCCTACCGTGATGCAGCATATCGAACAGGCCGGTGTCCACTCCGGTGACTCTGCCTGCGTGATCCCGTCCGTGGAAATCTCTGAGGAGAACAAAAAGCTCATCCGCCAGTACACCACAGCCATTGCCTGTGAGATGGGTGTAGTCGGTCTGATGAACATGCAGTACGCAATCTGTGAGGGTAAGGTTTACGTTCTGGAAGCCAACCCACGTGCATCCCGTACGGTACCTCTGGTATCCAAGGTCTGCAATATCAACATGGCGAATATTGCCACAAAGCTCATGGCATACGAGCTGACCGGGGAGCGTCCTGACGTGACTTCTTTCTCTGAAAAAGCACATCCGTACTACGGTGTGAAGGAAGCGGTGTTCCCATTCAACATGTTCCCTGAAGTTGACCCCCTTCTGGGACCGGAAATGCGCTCCACAGGCGAGGTTCTGGGACTGAGTGAATCCTTTGGTCTTGCGTACTATAAGGCACAGGAGGCAGCAGGTGCCAAACTTCCGCTGTCCGGCAATGCACTGGTAAGTGTGAACAAAGGCGACCGTGTACAGGCTTTGGAAGTTGCGAAACAGCTTCACGAGCTGGGCTTCACCATTGTATCCACAGAAGGCTGCGGCCAGTATTTCACAGAAAACGGGGTTCCCTGCAAGATTCTCAAAAAACTGCAGGAAGGCCGTCCGAATATCTACGACGCTATGGTAAACGGGGAAGTGGACCTGATCGTAAACTCTCCTGCCGGAAAACAGAGCAAATACGATGATTCATACCTGAGAAAGACCGCCATCAATAAGAAGATCCCTTACCTGACCACCATGTCCGCAGCGCTTGCAAGCGCCAAAGGCATTGCAGCGGTCATCCGTAAGGAACACGGCTCTTTGAAATCCCTGCAGGAATACCATAAGAGTCTGGAAGCGTAAAAAAACAGCTGCTGCTTTGCCTGCAGCTATGAAGGTACCAAACAGTCAAAGAAGGAGTTTATATACATGACAGCCAAACAATCTAAAAATTTTATGCTGCTGTTCACCGCCGCAGTCATCTGGGGAGTGGCCTTTGTGGCGCAGAGCGTGGGCATGGACTATGTAGGTCCCTATACATTCAATATGGTAAGAACTCTGCTTGGCGGTCTTGTCCTCATCCCCTGCATTTTCCTTCTGGGCAGAAAAAATGCCCGGAAGGACCCTGATAAGAACCAATCCTCCCAGGCACTTGACCGTCCCCGTGACTTGATCATAGGCGGCGGTCTGTGCGGTCTGATGCTATTTATATCCACCTCTCTTCAGCAGGTGGGCATTCAGTATACTACTGTGGGTAAAGCGGGATTTATCACCGCATTGTATATCATCATTGTGCCCATTCTCGGTATTTTCCTGAAAAGGAAGCCTGGACTGCGTATCTGGATCAGCGTGGTGACCGCACTGGTGGGATTGTATCTTCTGTGTATGACAGGAAGCCTTTCCCTGAGCAAAGGAGACTTTCTTATTTTGATCTGCTCCTTCTGTTTTTCCATCCATATTATGGTGGTGGATCATTATTCAGCGAAGGTGAGCGGAACCAAACTCTCCTGTATCCAGTTTTTTGTGACGGCTGTTCTGTCGGCGATTCCCATGTTTCTTCTGGAAACGCCGAAGATGAGCAATAT
This sequence comes from Blautia hominis, assembly GCA_002270465.1. Lineage (GTDB taxonomy): Bacteria > Bacillota > Clostridia > Lachnospirales > Lachnospiraceae > Blautia > Blautia hominis. The sequence continues at coordinate 260,394 of NQOF01000002.1, read as the reverse complement.
TCTGCAGGCATGGCTGCCCATCCTCTATGCGGGAATCCTTTCCTGCGGTGTAGCCTATACCTTCCAGATCATCGGTCAAAAGGGCTGTGATCCTACCATTGCTTCCCTGATCTTAAGCCTGGAATCTGTCGTTTCCGTTTTGGCGGGATGGGTTATCCTTCACCAGCACCTGTCTGCCAAAGAGATGATCGGCTGTGTTCTCATGTTCGCTGCCATTATCCTGGCACAGGTCAATCCCAAAAGAGAGGGTGTAGACACAAACTCCCTGGAAGGGGAAACGGTATCCTGAAGCTATAAGACCATGGTGCAGATTAAAAAAATGGTGCCGGCTGTATGCCGACACCATTTTTTTACATTTCTATAAGGACCGGACGCACAGGTGAGCCATCCAAATCTGCCATTTTCATTGGCTGAGCTGCCAGAAAATACGCTCCTTTTGGAACCTCTCCCAATACAAGTCCCTCTACAATGACGATCTCCGCCCCCAAAAGGATCCGATGTATCTCCTTCTGGGTATCCGGATCTCCTACAGTCTGGTCCTCCACACCGATCAGATCCAGTTCTGCCCCCGCACAAACAGATGCAGCTTGGGGTGTCAGCAGGATATGGCCTTTTAAAAGCAGCTTTTTCGTGCCGTCCGCAAGCATCCGCTCCATATCTTCTGCCTGTACTGTACCTGTAAAGTCTGCAACTTTGCAGGTTCCCATACATTTTTCCAGGGGGATCCTGTCCACTCCGTGCTTTCCTGCACAAAAGTGCTTTGGCGCGTCTAAATGTGTACCGTTATGGCTTCCCATGGTGAGCACTGTGAGATTACAGGCATCTCCTTTTTCTATCTCATAGTAAGGTGTTTTTCCCGGCACCGGGTCTCCCGGATACGCCGGGGTTGAAAACAGCTCTTTTCCTATATCATACATTTTCTTTACTTTCATGTGTAATTCCTCTTTTCCCTGTATCCGTTTCAGGCTTCTGCGCTATTCCCTGCCTTTCACTGGCCTTTCAGCAGATATTCTTCCAATTCTTTCACACTTTTCACGATCTTGTCCGCACCGGCTTCTGACAGCTCCTCATAACTGCCGTATCCGTATGTAACTCCAATGCAGGAAACACCAGCCTGTCTTGCACCGTTCACATCCTGGTTCCTGTCCCCGATCATGACAACGTCCTCTCTTCTGTCCCGGTATCCCAGTCTGTCAAGGATGATCTCAATGACATCTGCCTTGGACATTTTCATCTTATCCGGGTCACTGCCCACGATTTCCTGAAAGTATCCCGTCAGTCCGAAATGCTCCAGGATCCGTTTCACCAACCCATCCGGCTTAGAGGAGGCCACGCCCAGTGTATATCCCTTCCCGTTCAGGGTCTCCAGCATTTCCCTGATGCCTTCATAGGGGCGGTTCTCAAAAAGTCCTGTCACATTATACCGTTCCCTGTAGTAATGGACACCCTTAACCGCCTCCTCCTCAGACATACCGCAGTAGCGCACAAACTGTTCCAGCAGAGGCGGGCCTACAAACACTTCCAGAGCCTTCAGATCCTCGGCCTCTCTTCCCAGCTTACGCAGCGCATACTGGACTGATCTTGTGATTCCCTCCCCGGATGCAGTCAAAGTGCCGTCCAGGTCAAATAACAATACTTGATACATATTTTCTCTCTCCCTTGGCAGTCATAAGTTGCTGTTCACAGTTACGATTCACCGTATACGGAACGCGTCATTTTTTCATTATAGACAAAAACCTGCCCAAAAACAAGAACAAGTCAAAATATTATAGATTTTTCTCCAATTATTGTATGACATTTTTATAAAAATCCTTTATACTAAAAGTTAGCATGCAAAAAAATGCAATATAAATTTGGAGAGGTCTTACATAATGGAAATAGCAGCAACAAGACGATCAACCTTTTATAAAGACATGTTCCGGCTGGCACTGCCCATTGTCATCCAGAACCTGATCACCACAGCGGTCAGCTCTGCCGATGTGATCATGCTGGGCTGGGTCAGCCAGACTGCTCTGGCAGCCGGCTCCCTGGCAAGCCAGATCATGTTTATCCTGAACCTGGTGTATTCCGGCATCGCTTCCGGTGTTATTATGCTGGCAGCACAGTATTGGGGCAAACAGGATACAGAAACCATAGAGCGGATCATGGGAATCGGTATGCGGTTATCCATCCTCATATCCTCCCTGTTTTTTGTGCTGGCCTGTTTCTTTCCCAGACTGCTCATGGTGATCTTCACCTCAGACCAGGAGCTTATCGCTGCCGGCATTCCTTATCTGAGGATCGTGGGCATCTCTTACCTGTTCATGAGCATTTCGCAGGTTTACCTGTGCACCATGCGCTCCATTGAGAGGGTGATCTTTGCCACTGCCACCAACGCGTCCGCTTTGGGGCTGAATATTATATTGAACGCGGTATTTATTTTCGGGCTGTTCGGGCTTCCCAGAATGGGGATCATAGGTGTCGCCATGGCCACCACCATAGCAAGAGGTGTGGAGCTTGCCATCTGTCTTTTAGATGCCTGCCGTTTTAAAACCATACGTTTCCGGCCCAAAACGATCATAGAGCGCCATAAACTGCTCTTTAAAGATTTTATCCGCTATTCCCTTCCGGCCTTTGGCAATGAGGTCTCCTGGGGTGTGGCGTTTTCCATGTACTCTGTGATCATGGGACATCTGGGCAGCGACATGGTAGCTGCCAACGCCGTGGTCATTGTAGCCAGAAATCTGGGTACTGTGGTCTGCTTTGGCCTTGCCAATGCCGGTGCCATCCTGCTTGGCAAATCCATAGGCGCGGGATTTATGGATACTGTGAAGGAGGACTCCACACGGTTCTGCAAGATCACGTTTATCAGCGGAATCGTAGGGGGAATCATTATCTTCCTTCTGCGTCCCCTGTTTATGAACATGGCTGACCTGACTCCCACTGCGCAGGGATATCTGAGCACCATGCTCTATATCAATATGTACTATGTACTGGGACAGGCCATGAATACCACGGTCATCTGCGGTATCTTCCGCTCCGGCGGTGATTCCCGATGGGGATTTCTCTGTGACTTTATTGATATGTGGCTGTTCGCAGTTCCATTGGGCTTTATCAGCGCCTTTTTGCTGAAGCTTCCGCCTATGTGGGTTTATTTCCTTATCTGTCTGGACGAATTTGTAAAGATGCCCTTTATCTACCGGCATTACAAGAGTTACAAATGGCTGCAGAATATCACCAGGGATTTCTGACATTCCGTATAACAAAGCCTTCCCGGGTATCTTTGCTGATATCCCATACAACAAAGCCTTCCCGGGTATCTTTGATGATATCCCGTACAACAAAGCCTTCCCGGATATCTTTGCTGATATCCCGGGAAGGCTGTCTCTTACTGCTATTTCAGAAAAACCAGCTCCTTCTCCGTAGAACGGCTGGGGTCAAACCCATAGGCAAGGCCGGAAAACTCTTTTATCTCTTCCGGCTCCGTAAAATCCTTCTCAGAAAGCCACCGCACCATCTCACCTCTTGCCATCTTCGCCATAGTCCCCTTTACCTTTACTTTTCCATCCAAAAGCTCCCCGAAAATGCAGGTAACAAAACGCATTTCCCGGTCCGCATATTTTTCTGCTGTCCTGCTGTATTCTTTTGATGCCAGATTCAGTATAAACTCTTCGCCTTCTGCCAGTTCTCTGTAAATCCTGTCCCCCCAGAAAGCATATAAGTCTTTTGTCCGGTCCATCTCCAATTTTGCCTGCATCTCCAGGCGGTAAGGGATCACTCCGTCCATAGGTTTCAGCACACCGTAAAGTCCTGACAGGATCCGCAGGTGCTCCCCCACATACACCCACTGCTCCTTTGAGAACACCTGGGGCGCCATATACTGGTACTGGATCCCCTCATAGGACAGAACCGCAGGTGTCATATTTTTATCCAGCTCCAGCTCCTTCAGCCTTAGAAAATTTTCTTCGGCGATCCTGTCATTACACTGCCAAAGCTTTTTCAGCTCCCCATATTCCATCGCTTTGAGTCTGTCTCTCAAAAGCTTTGCCTCCTCTATAAAAACAGGCATGGTTGTCTCAAAAGGTTCATCTGTATTTATATTCATCTTCTTCGCCGGTGAAATAATGATCTTCATATGTAATTCTGTAACTGTCTTACGCCTTCACAATGTTACGGATCTTAACGCTCACAGTTACCTGCTCCTTTCTCTTCCTCCAAAAAGTTTAGCACAATCACGGATTCTATGCTATAATAGATTTGCTTTTTTGTCTGAGAAAATTTTACAGGAGATAAACATATGAATATAAAAGCAGTGATTTTTGATATGGACGGGCTGATGTTTGATACAGAGCGCCTGATGAAGGCAGGATGGGAGGAAGCCAGCCGTGAGATGGGATTTACCCTGACAGAATATCATTTAAGCCAGATGCGCGGGGGAACAAGGGAGCGGAGCAGTAAACTTTTTGAAGAATGGTTCCGGGGAACCGTGGACTATGATCAGGGCCGTGCCATCCGGACCCGATATCAAAAAGAATATATTGAGAAACACGGTGTACCCGTGAAGAAGGGACTGATGGAACTCCTTACATACTTAAAGGAACATGAGATTCCGGCTGCGGTTGCCACCTCCACCCCCAGATGTGATGCTTCCCGTTACTGGGACATGGCAGGTGTTACAACGTATATCGCCGCCTCGGTGTGCGGGGATGAGGTTAAGAACGGTAAACCGGACCCGGAAATCTTCCTGACCGCCGCGGAAAAATTACAGACACCGCCGAAGCAGTGCCTGATATTGGAGGACAGCCTAAACGGCATCCGCGCTGCCAAAGCCGCAGGCGCCTGGTCCTGTATGGTGCCTGACCTGACCCCTGCAGTGGATGAGATCCGCCCGTTCTGTGACATCATATGTGAAGATTTGTCCCAGGTCATTCCTTATCTGGATTCCTGCGGTTCTTTTTTGCAATCTCCATGATCTCGTTATATTTGCCTGTAATGTACCCGAAATTATCCCTTTTGTGGGGAAGGCCGCATTTGCTGCAGTCCTTGATGCCTTCTTTGGTATAGTGAAAATTCCCTCCGCACTGGTCGCCCAGGGCGTACAAAGGACAGTAGCAGAACAGGCAGTTAAAATTTTCCGGGTCATTTGTTTTGTGACAGGGAAAGTATTCGCAGTCCTTATGGCTGAAAAAGGCGTACTGTTTGCCCTCCCAGTATTTTTCCTTGCTCATAATATCAGCCTTTCTATTGTCATGAATGAAAGGAGGCGGGGCACCTAAGCACCCGCCCTCTTATTATCTTACAGTCTCTCCGGATTGGAGCGCATAAATTTGTACTCAGCTACGGAACGGTCAAATCCTTTGATATGGTCATATAACCAGTCCACAACATTTTTTTCCACCTGTTTTACAAAGTTTTCGGTGGGGCCTTCCTCTTCCTCCAGCATCTCCTGAAGCTCTTTCACTGCCTGGCGGAATTCGTTATGTTTTTCCCTGTGCTTTTCCAGTCCCGGATATTCGATCTCCTCCTGGAGCTTTTCCTCTGCACTGAAATGAAATTCTGTGTAGTCAAGCAGGTAATCCAGCATTTTAACTGCCTTTACCTTACCCTGTCCATCCTCACAGCTCTCCAAAAGCTGGTTGATCTTGCCAATCAGCTCCTTGTGCTGGGAATCGATCATGTCATTACCGGTTACCAGAGATTCATCAAATTCTGCTCTCATTAATCAATACCTCCTGTACATTCTATTAACCATTATCTGCAGAACAGATAAGAGTTACCAAAATCAGTTACTGTTTTCTGCTGCCTGTGACCTTTAACAGCATCTGCAGCAGTTCCTTAAAGTCTATGGGCTTTGCCAGGTGGCCGTTCATGCCGCTCTCAATAGACTTTTTCATATCCTCGTCAAAAGCATTGGCCGTCATGGCAATGATCGGTATGGTCCTTGCGTCTTCCCTGGGCAGCTTCCGTATCTCCTTGGTGGCCTCCAGGCCATCCATAACCGGCATACGGATATCCATAAGGACAGCGTCATAATATCCCGGTTCTTTTTCAGAGAATGCTTTCACGCCCTGAAGCCCGTTGTCAGCCCGCTCCGCCCGGATTCCATGAAGGTTCAGGATCGAGCCTGCGATCTCCGCATTCAGTTCGTTGTCCTCCACCACCAGGACTCTTTTGCCCCGCAGTGTATCTGTCTCTTTTGAAACATTCTCTTCCTCTTCCTGCTTTGTGCCGTCTTTCAGGGTAATGGCAAAGGAAAAGGTGCTGCCCTTGTCAGGCTCGCTCTCCAGGCTAATCTCCCCATCCATCATCTGCACTAACTGGCTGCTGATGGCAAGCCCAAGGCCTGTTCCTCCAAACCTGCGCGCCGTACTCTCGCCTGCCTGTTCAAAGGAATGGAAGATCCGCTTCTGGTCCTCTGCCTCGATTCCGATCCCCGTGTCCTCCACAGAGAAGGAAATCTCCGTCTGATCCGGTGCCGTTCGGCGCTGGTTCACAGCAAACAGGATATGTCCGTCTTTGCCGGTAAATTTCAGCGCATTTCCCAGAAGATTAATCAACACCTGTTTCAGATGCATGGCGTCTCCCACCACCCATTTCTGCACAAAATGTGTTTCCGTAGTATAGATGATCCCCTTCTGGGCCGCCTGAGGCCTGATCAGATCATCAATATCCCTCACCCACTGCTCCAGGTCAAAATCCAGCAGTTCCAGTTTCATCTTGCCGCTTTCAATCTTGGACATATCCAGTATATCATTAATCAGCGAAAGAAGATAGTCCGAAGAGGTACTGATTTTTTCCAGATATGTCTGCACCTTTGGCGGCACCTCTTTATCCTGCATGGCAATTTCCGTCATACCTATAATGGCATTCATAGGTGTCCGGATCTCATGGGACATTCTGGAGAGAAATTCGCTTTTTGCCTTGCTGGCCTGGTCATAATGGACTTTGTTTAAGTTATTCTCTATGATCTTGGCAGTCTCCTGGATGTTGCTCTGCTCCTTTTTATCCCACAGAACCGCCCCTTCTTCTGCCAACAGCGTTATGGAGCCTATGTATTTTCCGCCATCTGTCATGGGGACGCTGAAGCCCCTTTTTGTCTCAGGCAGCATGAGAAACTTCCGCTGCTGCTCTGTCATCTGTTTCCCGTCAAGCAGGAAAGGCTCTCTTCTGTACTGTTCTGCAAGCGCTTTGAATTCCTCCGCGGTAAAACGCTTCATATCTTTCTCCTGATGATCTGCAGGATTCTTATGCCACTGATGGGAAATATAAGCAGTATGGAAATCCCGGTCCACGGAAGTCATCAGGATATCCGTTGCCCCGTAATAATGCCCCATCTTGACAAAGAGCACTGACAGAATGGACGCCATATCCCCGCCCTTATCAAAGAAGTTCAGGGTGAGGGAAACCATATTAAGCTGGGGACCGCTGGTGATGCTGGCTATATCGTTGATCTCCGTCAAGATGTTTTCTTTGGTCTGGCTTGGGATCTCCCGGTAGAAATACACCCTGCCGTCCTTTTTCTGCTTTGCAAAAGTCAGGGCACAGCGCACCCGGCGCAAAAGCTGGACATATCCCAGGTTAGCGTTATTCCTCATACAGGCTCCTGCGGATAGATGAATACTGAATTCTGCCCCCTGGTAAAGCTGGGCGATCTCTTTTCGCACCTCATCTAAAAACTGCTCTGTCTCCTCCCCGGTAAACTCTGCAAGCCAGATGAGGATCTCATCTCCGCCCTGGCGCACCAATATGATCTCTCTTGCCTCTGTCCGCTTTAGCTGTTCTTTTTTTGTAAGGAGCAGACTTCCAATCTCTTCCAGGATCACATCCCCGAAGATAAGGCCATAGGTTTCATTCAGTATCCGGAATTCATCCAGATCCAGAAGCGCCATGCATCCACTGTCCCCACGGGCAAGCACCTCTGTCAGATACCGCCGTCCCTCTCTCTGTGTATGCAGTTTTGTGATAGGGTCCCGCTTTGCGGATTCAATCTCCCTGAGTTCCTGCATCTTCTGTTCATGGATATCCCGAATGCTGCCGATGATCTTGCTTTTCCCGCCGTTCTCATCCCGGATCACCTCACCCTTTAGCAGTCTCCAGCGGAATTCCTCAGCGCTCTCTCTTTTTCCGCGGAATTCTATATGGATCTCATCTTCCTCCCCGGAGAATGCTCTTTTTAACTTACTGATATCCTCCGTAAAAGTCCGGCTGCTTAAAAGCTCCAATTCCTCCGTGATCTTATATCTGACTGCCTGTCCGTCACGCTGGGGGTAGTTGAACAGTTCAATTTCCTCTTTGCCTAGATCATATGTAAAGAAAATATCATCACTGCTCTGCAGCGCAATGCGGTACCTTTCCTTTTCCTCTGTCAGTCCCCTCTCAGCCACTTCCTGCCGTCTGGTCAGATTTTTCACCACATCATACAGTTCATCCACCTCCGATACACCGGAGGCTTTAAAATGTTCCAGACTCTTGCCGGTACTGCTGCGTATACATTCTGCCAGACGCCGGATGGGGTTGGTCACATGGTTCGCCACCAGGTAGGTGCAGATAATCCCAAATACAAGGGCTACCAGGATCGCTGCCAATACCTTCCACAAAATCTGCTGTCCGATCCCGAAAATGGCATCGTCCTTCTGAATTCCCACAAGGAGCCATTCCTCATCCTCAAAAGGCGTATTCGTATTGTAGAGATGCAGCTTTTTCGCCGATGCATAAAGCTTTCCGTCATCTTCGTCTTCATCCAGAGTATAGACCTGGTCAAATTTACTCTCCTGGACATTCAGATACGGCCCCAGCGCCCGGAGCCGTTCTCCCAGGACTCCGGAGGCCACAAGAGGGGCCCACTTGTTCTTCTCTGTGCTCTTAACCAGCAGATACCCGCTCTGTTCATTTTTATTCAGTTCGCCGGCCGGAAGCATATCCACAATATGGCTGCTGGATACCTCCACGCCCATAACCCCGTACACCACCCCATTGCTGATCAGGGGAACCGAGTAGGTAAGCGCAGGATATTCCCCGCCGCTCTTACCCTCGTTTAGAGAAAAGGGACTGCTCCAGTACCCAAGGTTTGTATAGCTGGCATTTGGGTTTTCCAGTGCCGCTTCATAGGGTTTGTAAAAGAAGTTATCCCTGGAATTCTTCCCGGAAGGCTCAAACGTAAAATCCGTAGTCCAGTAGCTGTCCAGGGCAACCCCTGTCTGATGGACAATATCCCTGCCTCCGCGCTCCATGAGCACATCAGAGTAATCCAGTGAATTTGCAGACGGGTCAGCATCTCTGAAATAATATCCCCTGCATATCCGGCCGCCCTCTTCGTTTTCCCCGTCCTGATTGGCCAAAACCAGGAAACTGCCTGTCACCTCATTTTTTCTGAGCTGATAGAGGCTTGAGAGTGCCGTATTCTGCAAAAGCTGTTTCTGGAGCTGTCCGTCGTCCAGAAACTCCTTTACTGTGATCCGGTTAGATGACAGAAGGGAGTCCAGCTCCCTGCTGATCTTCTCCTCATTTTCACTGACTTCCATCCAGTGCTGGACCATATTGTTTTCTAACGTGATCTTCCTGTTCTCCACTGTCTGTTCCATGATTCCCACAGCATAGGAGTCCAGCAGCCGCATTGTGCCGCCGATCAGGACGGTTCCGTATGAAAGAAGGCTTTGTATCACAAGCACCGCAATGAGAGGGATGCAAAACAGAGCCAATATAGTCCACTTTCTTTTCCTCATTTTATATTCCGCCTTATTCTGCTTTATTCATGATACTCTGCAAAGCTGCAACAAAATCATCATACCAGCTCTGGAAGGATTCCTCAGACACATATGATGCGCATGCCTCCTCCAAAGTCTGCCCCTGGGCGATCAGCTCCTGCACAGCCTTCCGGTCCTCCGCGGCCTTATCCGCCAGATTATATTCCAGAACTTTCCTGGCTTCTGTTCCGTTCTCAAAAGCCTTGGTCGTATAGGGCGTTGCATTCTCAAGCGTACCGAACAGGCTGTCTAACACATCGTAAGTCTTGTCCGGAATCTCCAGTCCCTGCCCGTCAACCACCTTGTCAACAGCCTCCAGGGAGTTTGCTTCCTTCTTTACCGGAAGATATCCTGACGCGCAGCTGAAGCGGATGTTGTTCTCCGTCTCAGTGAACCATTTCAAAAACAGCACGGAGGCGTATTCCTCCTCCTTTGTTGTCTCTGTGACTACCATTCCGGCTCCCTGCTGCACAATATAATTCCCTCCGTCCGCAAAAGAAGGTGCGGGGAGGACCACATAGTCGATAGGGTAAACATTGTCCTCCTGTTCCACCTCATCGGGGAAATACATGGATGCCGTGGAGGAGCCTGTAAATGCCAGGATCTCTCCTATTTTTACATCATCTGAGCGGAATTTGCCGTATGCGGTAAAGTATCCCTTCACAAAGGGCACGTAGAAATTATCCCATATTTTCTTCATGATCTCTTTGTCCGCTGCAACGGAAGCTTTGCCGTTCTCCACCTGGAAAATATCCTGGCCAAGCTGTTTGGAGCCTATGACAAAAAGGTTCGCAACCGAATCTCTTCCATAAAATGCTTTTCCGTCCTCCGGCACATCCGGGGTCAGGGAGTCTGTCCACTCGTAATACTTTTGGGCGGTTTCCGTTACACCTTCCAAGGTGGAGAGGTCTTCCAGTGACGCCCCGGCTGCCTCCGCGAATTTATCCCAGTCTGTCTTGTTCATCATGAAGATCTCACTGGACTTTGCCGTGGGGAAAATACGGAGTGTATTGCCCTCACCGATCCTTCCCTCCTCTATGTAGGAATCCACGTATTCGTCCAGCTCCTCCTGAGACATATAGGCGGAAATGTCTGCCAGCTTTCCTCTGCTGTCCACCGTATAGGCTGCATCTGCGTAAGCGGAAAAAATATTGGGCATTTCCTGGGCACCCACTTCCTCATTCAGGGATGCCATCACTGTATCCTCCAGCTCGTTTACATTTCCCTGGCTGTAACCTTTTACAAAAATACCCTTTTCTTTTCCCACAGTCTCATTGAACTCATTGACCAGCTCGTCAAAAGCCACCTGCTGGGCACCGTTATAGTAATGCCAGACTGTGATGGAGATGGGTTTGTCCGGATCTAGTTTCACCGCGGCCTGGTCATCCCCATCCTTCGCTTCTCCTTCTTCCTCCTGCTTCGTCTGTTCCTCATTTCCGGTCTTGGTGCTGTCATTACCGCATCCCGCAAGGAGACCGGCAGTCAATGATGCTGCCAGAAGCAGGCAGCAGATATATCTCATTCTCTTTTTCATATGTAATTACCCCTCTGTTATCTATATTTCATTCCCTATAATCATATCATTCGCATACGGGAATGTAAATCTTTTTCCTGCTTTCTTGCGTCTTTCCAAACTTTCGTATAAAATAAACAGAGGATTTCACAAAATCTGTATTTGGAGGAAGATAAATGATTCAATTATTATCACGTCTTTTTATTAAGGATCATAAGAACACAGCTGCGCCTAAGGTACGACAGGCCTATGGGATCTTAAGCGGTGCCGTAGGGATTTTTCTCAATCTCCTGTTGTTTGCCGGGAAATTCGCGGCGGGCATGTTGAGCGGTTCCATTGCCATAACGGCGGATGCCTTCAATAACCTGTCTGATGCCGGTTCCTCTGTGATCACGCTTATCGGCTTTAAGATGTCCGGTCAGAAGCCGGACCCGGAACACCCTTTCGGCCACGGAAGAATTGAGTATATCTCCGGTCTTTTTGTATCAGTAGCTGTATTGATCATGGCATTTGAGCTGGTAAAATCGTCCATAGAGAAACTGCGCCGCCCCGCTCCGGTGGACAGCAGCCCTCTGATCCTTGTCATCCTGTGTGTCTCTATCCTGGTAAAAATGTATATGGCTTATTATAACAAAGCCCTCAGCCGGAAGCTGGACAGCGCAGCTATGTCCGCCACGGCCGCTGATTCTCTCAGTGATACCGTGTCCACAGCCGTTGTGCTGGCTGCCACTTTGATCGGACGCTATACCGGCATTCTCATTGACGGGTGGTGCGGTATCCTGGTCGGACTCTTTATCTTTTATACCGGTATCCAGGCCTTAAGGGAAACCATGAATCCCCTGCTTGGGCAGCCTCCCAAGGAGGACTTTGTAAAAAATATCGAGTCCCTTGTCACTGCCCACCCCACGGTCCAGGGCATTCATGACCTGATCGTCCATGACTACGGTCCCGGCCGTCTCATGATCTCCCTCCACGCCGAGGTGCCTGCAAGCGGCAATATCCTGCAGATCCACGATGAGATAGACAACATCGAAAAAGAGCTGCAGGAAAAGCTGCACTGTTCCGCCACCATACATATGGACCCCATTGTTACCGACAACGTCCATATCAATCATCTGAAAGCGGAGGCAGACCGTATCATCAGCGAAATTTCACCCAGGCTTACCATGCATGACTTCCGCGTGGTGGAGGGGCCAACCCATTCCAATCTGATCTTTGACCTGGTCATCCCCCACGATTTTCCCATGACAGAGGTGGATGTTGTAAACCGGGTCAAGGAGCAGATCCGGGCACTGCAGGGCTGTTACTATGCAGTCATCCAGGTAGACCATAGTTTCGCTTAAAAAAGAGGAAAGCTGCGCACACAGCTTTCCTCTTTTTTATCCCGGCAGATATCTGCACACAGCCAGCAGGTATACTGCCCCATAGTACAGGACCAATAGTATCTTATCTAATTTCCTGCTGTTTTTCTCACCCAGCAGGTTGACAGCCAGTATGGTATCCGACGCCACAAAGGCTGCTCCTCCAAGAGCGGCCGCGGCCCCGGACGGTCCCGGTGACTTTAGAAACACCGTCACTGCCATGGAACACATGGCACAGAGAAAGGCCACATAGAGTGCCCCTAACACTGCCAGCTTTCCCAATTTCCTGATATAAGGCCTGAGTATGGCAAAGAGCACTGCATACACACAGCACAGCAGAACGAATGTATACCAGGCAGGTGAAGCCAGACACAGCAGCCCCCCGATAAAGCACACATGGGCTGCGGCAAACACCGCGGCTCCCGTCACAAAATGTACCTCCAGCAGCGCATCCGCTGTCATGCAGAAAATGGTTCCCGCTGCGATAAGCCAGGATACCCGGCTCTGCTCCCTAAGTGCCAGATATAGAGCCGGCAGCACTGCCATCCATGTGGCAGAAACTTTATAACCGATCTCTTTTCTGCCTGTTTTATGCTTTTTCCGCACATACGTGGTTCCCAGAAAAATCATCAGCACCGCTGCTGCTGACAGAAAAAATATTTCCCATCCTTTCAAGCATATCCCCCTTCCCCCAGACCTGCGGACAGATCGTTACTTTCCGTGTAACTGTTCAGTGCCCTCACAGTTGCCGGCAAAAATCCGTGCAGGATCGCCTTTGGCGATGGGATTTTTGCTAGGCCGTGGTACACTTTCTTACGGTCAGCGCAGTGGATACGCAGACCTACTGAATCGTTACCTTTTAGTATACTATATTCATCCGTCCGCGTCCATATTTCATACTGAGGGAACTCAGGGAAGGTAATGATATGCTGTTTTTTTCCTGATAGTATAGAACACAGCCAGGGCAAAAGCCATCAGCTCCGCCGCCACGGATGCGCTCCAGACACCGCTCACACCAAACAGGATGGAAAATCCGATCAAAAACAGGACCAGAAATACCAGCGTCCGCATAAAGGACAGGATCGCCGAAACCTTTCCGTCTCCAAAAGCGGTAAACATGGCGGAACTGAAGATATTATAACCTTTGAACACATATCCAAAAGCATAAACCGACAGTCCTGCCGTGGCAAGTTCATAGACCCGGCTCCCGCGCTCAGCGAAAACAGAGGCCAGATTTCCGGAAAACAGCAAGGTTCCCACCGTCATCACTACACCGACGCCCATACAAAAACCAATACTGATCTTATACAGTTTCCGAAGCTTTGGTATGTTTCCTCCTCCGTAATTATAGCTGAACAGAGGTGCCACGCCCATGGAATATCCAAGACTTATGGCAATCAGCACAAAATCCAGGTAAAGCAGGATAGAGATTGCCGCAACCCCTTCATTTCCCACCAGGCGCATCATTATAATATTGAATAAAAAGGTGGTGATACTTCCTGACAAGTTGCTCACCATCTCGGAAGAACCATTTGTCATGGAATGCAGCAGCACCTTCCAGTCCATCTTAGGCTTTACAAAATGAAGCTGCGCCTTCCGATTAAAAATAAAATAAAAGATACTGAAAAATGCGGGAATACAGTAGCCGATCCCTGTTGCCACTGCCGCACCGGATATTCCCATATCTAAAATGCCGATGAATACATAATCCAGTATCACGTTGGCCAGGCCGCCTGCCACAGTAACGGTTAGGCCAATGTGAGGCTTTCCGTTTGCCACAAAGAGACTCTGGAATTCCAACTGCAGTATATTGGCCGGCTGGAAGAAAAGCAGAGGGAACGCATAGGCATAACAATATGCGTAGATATCCTCATTTGCCCCCAGCATGTAAATGATCTTTTCCAGGAAGACAAAGGAGAGGACCGTGATCACAATGCCCAGCCCTACAGCAAACAATGTGATAAACGTCACGTTCTCGCAAGCCTCCTGCTGTTTTCCCTCTCCCAGCTTTCTTGAAACAATGGCAGTGATGCCGGTTCCGAACATGGTACCCAGCGCAATGACAAAGCTGAGAAGCGGGTAAACAATATTAACGGCGGAGAAAGCGTCTGTGCCCACAAGCCTTGACACAAACATACCGTCCACCACGGTATAAAGGGACATGACAACCATCATGACCATAGAGGGAAGAGCGAATTTCAGAATGGAGGGAACCGTTATCTTTCTTTCCAGGCCCTGATCAATCATCCTGCATGTTCCTCCATTCATAGCCGCTGATGGTTTTCAGCACATCTCCAAACAGCTCTAGCTGCTCCTGGGAGTATTTGCCCTTTAATTCCCTCTCTATTTTGTAAAACACCTGGTCGTATACCCCCAAAACCTGAGTGATATGCGGACTCAGCTCCAGATAATAAACCCGCTTGTCTTTTTCGCTCTGCTTTTTTACCACCACACCCTGCTTTACCAGCTCGTTGATCTTCAGGGTTACGGCGGACTTGGTGATTTTCAGCACATCGGCCATCTTGCTGACCGTGCACTCTTTCATCTGTTCGATCACATTGATGTATAAAAGGCTGTTGTAGGAAAGCCCGTTATAATAATCATTTCCGTTCATCACCTGCAGCTCATAAAGCGCCATGTGATAATAGAAATTATTGATTTCTTTTACAATACCCATTTTTATCCTCCCAATCATTTAGTTTTGTAAATTTAATTAAATTCACTTAACTATATTATCAGGAGGATTTATGTTTGTCAACTGAAATCTTTGCCGTTTTCCCTCTCACCCAGAGTAGCGCAGGGCATCAATGGGGCGCTTTTTTGCCGCCTTATTTGCCGGGTACAGGCCAAAGAGCACTCCGATCAAGCCGGAAAATCCCACAGCCACCCAGACCACCTCCGGGGCCATGGAAAAACTCATGGCATCCTGGCTCACCTTTCCGATCATCTTTAAGATCCCCCAGGAAGAGCCGATGCCGATCAAGCAGCCCATGAGGCTTACCAGCAGCGCTTCGATGAGAAACTGCATCATGATACTTCCTCTGCCTGCACCGATGGCCTTACGGATACCGATCTCCCTGGTCCTCTCTGTCACGGACACCAGCATAATATTCATAATGCCTATGCCCCCCACCAGAAGGGATATAGCCGCAATACCGCCCAGCATAAGAGACAGGGTACTGGTCACACTCTCCATGGTTTCCATCAACGCTGACTGGCTGACGACGGTGAATGCGTCCTCATCGTTGCCAAACCGTTCCAGCATCATCTGTTCCATAGCCAGCTCTGCAAAATCCATGGTGTCCTCACTGGCTGCCGACACATAGAACTGGGTCACGTACAGGATATTATCTGCGATCCGGGTCATGGTGGAATAGGGGATATACCCCTCCAGCATCACACTGCTCCCCTCTTCCGAACCTGCCGACATCTGCACAGCGGATGCTGACTCCTCCTCATCCAGGATACCGACAACAAGAAAACTTCTTCCGTCCAGGGCTACTGTCTCGCCCACGGCGTCCTCATAGCCGAAAAGCTCCTCGGCAGAATCCTTTGTGAGGATCACCACATAAGAATTATTTTCCACATCCGTGTTCTTTATATTCCGTCCATAGGCCAGCTCCAGATTCTGAATGTCCAGATAGCTGCCTGTGGTCCCGATCAGCGTCATAGATCCGTCCACATAGCCGCTTTTTGCTGTGACACTGGTTCTGGAAACGGGTGCTGCTGCCTCAATATTTTCGTTTTCCGTAAATCCGGACAGCTCTGAAAGGCGCAGGGGATTTTCCTTGTCATCTGAAATGGATACCGTCAGATAGTTGGAACCCATATTGGATATCTGGTCCGTAACTGAGGATGTAGCTCCGTCCGCAATAGAGACCAGTACCACCAGGGCAATGACACCGATAATGATTCCAAGCATGGTGAGGAAGGTCCGCATCTTGTTGGAGCAGACCGCGTTCCAGGCCATTTTCAATGACTGTAGTATCATATCCTCACCTCTCTCACTTTGCCGTCCCTGATACAGATCTTCCGTTCCGCCTCGTCCGCCACCTGGTTGTCATGGGTTATGAGGACAATGGTGTTTCCTGCACGGTGCAGTTCGTGAAATAATTCCATGATCTCTTCACCTGTGTGGGAATCCAGATTGCCTGTGGGTTCATCTGCCAGGAACAAAGAAGGTTCTGTCACCAGTGCTCTGGCGATCGCCACCCGCTGCTGCTGCCCGCCGGACAGTTCTGCGGGGCGGTGGTGCCTCCTGTGTGTCAGCTCCACCCGCTCCAGGGCTTCCCGTACCCTCCTCTTCCTGTCCGCGGTTTTCACCTTCTGGTAAATCATAGGCAGCTCCACATTTTCCTCCGCGCTGAGCCGGGGCAGAAGATTAAAGTTCTGGAAAATAAACCCTATCTTTCTGTTTCTGATCCCTGCAAGTTCAGTCTCTGAATACTGCTCAATGGCAATGCCGTCCAGAATATATTCCCCTTCATCCGCGGTATCCAGGCATCCGATAATATTCATCACCGTGGATTTTCCCGAACCGGAAGGGCCTACGATACTGACAAATTCTCCTTTTTCAATCTCCATGCTGGCGTGGTCAAGGGCGCGGACCTCACTGATTCCCATGCGGTAAATTTTGGATACATCTTTCAATTGAATCATAGGATCACCGCCTTAATTCATGGACGGGGGCGACTGCATCTGACCCTGTCCGCCAAAATCAGGCATACCGCCTCTTTCCCCGGAACCGCTGCCCCTGTCTTCCATCATTCCGCCGCCCATACCGCCGAAATCACCGGGCATACTGCTGTCCTGACTGCCGGATTTATTGTCAACGGATACTTTCCGGTAATATACCGTATCCCCCTCTGCCAGTCCTTCTGTGATCTCCACGGTGCTGCCGTCAGAGAGGCCTGTTGTCACTTCTGTCTCACCGCTGAGGCTGCCGTCCTCATCTTTGCCGGTATACACAAACGTCCGGTCTCCCTTCTCCTGGATGGCGTCTACCGGAATCGTGATGATATCCTCCCTGCTCTCCACCGTGATAGTAGCTGACGCATTCATCCCTGTCTTCATCCGGGAATCCCGGGCCACAGTAATGTTCACGCTGTATTTTGCCACACCGCCGCTGGCACTGGCGCTGCTGCCCACTTTCGTCACTTCACCTTCAAATTCCTTGTCCTCAATGGCATCAAAGGTCAGCGCGGCTGTCTGTCCGTTGGATACGGAGTTGATGTCCAGTTCATCCACATTGACGGATAACACCATATTGTCATCCGATGACATGGTAAAGGCCGCCACATCTGTACTGTACTGGGATGCCTGGGCCGTGTCCGAACTGCTGCCGGTGTTGCTGCTTCCGGTTCCTGTGCTGCCGCTTCCGCTGACAACATTGCCTGACGAACCGGAGCCGCTTCCGCCGGTGGCGGAGTTTCCTGTTCCTGTCTGTTCAAGCCCTGATAAGCCTGTGCCTACTCCGGTGGTCCCACTGCCTCCCGTATTGCCGCTGGTTCCTGTACCGGCTGTATTGGCTCCTCCGCTGCCGTCCCCGCCAGAACTTCCTGCGCCGCCTACGTTGGCTCCGCTGCCGTCCCCGCCGGAACCTCCTGCGCCGTCCCCATTGGCTCCTCCGCTGCCGTCCCCGCCGGAACCTCCTGTACCGTCTGCATTGGCTCCTCCGCTGCTTCCTGTACTGCTGCCGGTCCCTGTACTCCCCGCATCGGTTCCTCCGCTGCTTCCTGAGGAATGATCTCCATCTGTATTATTGTCTGTATCTCCACCGTCCGGGTCTGTATTGCTGCCGCCTGTATTGCCGCTGCTGTCTTTCTCTGTGGCGGGATAGGTGACCGTAAAGGAGAGTTCCTTATTGCCGGATGACACTGTGATACCTGATACTGCGCCGTTTGCAATACCGGAGATACTGTCCGCCTGGAAATACCAGCCCTCAGCCGCAGTCAGCTGCACCTGTGCCCGGTACACGGTATCCGCCGCAAAAGTCCGGTCCCCCGGTTCATAAGTCACGGTTCCTGTATAGCTGCCGTCCGCAGCCAGGACCTCGGTCTGGGGGGACTCCCCTTTCTTTGGAACTTTCAATACCAGGAGAGCGGATGTACACTCCCCTTCACCGGTTATTGCAAATTGTATTTTTGCATCCTGGTTTTCTGCAGTCAAAAGTGCATCCGTCTCCAATAGAATGCTGCTGTCCTCCATTCTCCCTTCTGTGTCAGCCAAGGTGACCACATCATAGGAACTGCTGTCTGCACCGGACATCCCATATGCCATATTGCTCACTTTTCCCGCGGAACCGCCTGATGATGACACCTGGGAGGAGCTGCTGCTCTGACTGTTTCCGGAACTGCTGTCTGAGACATTGACACTTTGAATGGTGCCGTCCATCAAAGCCATAACAGAACCGCTTTTTGAAAGCTCTATTAATTTCTGCAGGGTCTCTGCGTAGGCTTCTCTCTGGGCCAGAGCCTCCCTGTATCTTGCAGACTGGGTGGTTTCCGTAAGGGTAAGGAGAGTAGTGCCTGCACTGACGGATTCATCCTCCGATACTTTAATTTCATCCACCGTGCCTCCTGTAGCTGTCACGGCAAGCTGCTGATGTATGTACGCCTCACCGCTGCCAAGAGAATTTCCTTCGGAATCCGTAACAGATACCGTTTCTCCCAGGCCCACACCGCTGTCAGTAAAGGTGATCACACAGGTATTCCCCTCCACACTCTCTATCGTTCCTGTTTTCTCACTTCCGTCTGGGAGAAATACCGCAACACTGTCCCCCTCAGCCACAGCACTGACTGCTTCCAGCTTTACAGCCATCCTGCCGTCAATAGAAAGCAGAATGACAGCTCCGTTTTCCAGCATACTGTCCGCGATACTGCTTCCCTCTGAAACATAAATCCGTTTCACTCTGCCTTCCACACTGGCCGTGATCTCTTCAGCTTCCTCATCATCCTTGGTCTCATTGATCTCCTCATCCAGATTCTCAATTTCCTCCTGAACATCCTGCATGGCACTGAGTACAGAGGCGCTGTCCACCGTTGCAAGCACATCCCCTGCCGAAACATGGTCGCCGCTCTCCACTTTCACCTGGTCAATGACAACACCGGAGGGCACTGTCACATTGACCGGCGTATCTGCCTCCAGATTTCCGGTCCCCACAATGGTTTTGGAAATGCTCCCCTTCTCCGCGGACGCCTCCTGGATCATCTGGCTTCCCATAACCGGCAGGCTGCCTTTCTTTTGGTTCAGTACGATCACTGACCCGGATATACCTGCGATCACCACCACAGTAACGGCTCCTGCTGCTATTTTTTTCTTTTTCGGCAATTGTTTCCATTTTCCTTTGATATTTATATGCTTTTTCGTTTTTTTCATTCCTTTCTGCGGTATTGTTTGGGTTCCAGTATAAAAAAGTAACCTTAAATGAACCTTAAAGGACCTGCCTGTCATATGTGAATTTTCTGTGTCCCTCCATATTTTTCTCTTTTGCCCTATAAGACCCCTTATAATTTTACTTTTTTCAAAAATAACTCTGGATTTTTTTGTTACTTTGTGAGAAAATGTCATTGAATAGGACGTTAAATTTCTAACGCACTTAATGTCAATACATTCTTGAAAGGAGTTTTAAAATGATTTATTCACATGAAGTAGAAACAATGTGTCCGGTAGCTCAGGGCGTTAACCACGGCGCTGCTCCCATTCCGGAAGAAGCAAAATGGGTAAAAGCAAAAGAAATAAAGGATATCTCCGGTTTAACACACGGTGTAGGCTGGTGTGCACCACAGCAGGGTACCTGCAAATTAACCTTAAATGTTAAAGAAGGTGTGATTCAGGAAGCTCTGGTGGAGACGATCGGATGTTCAGGTATGACCCACTCTGCAGCTATGGCATCTGAAATTTTACCGGGAAGAACCATTTTGGAAGCTCTTAATACAGACCTTGTCTGTGATGCCATCAATACTGCAATGAGAGAATTATTCCTGCAGATTGTATACGGAAGAACACAGAGTGCTTTCTCAGAAGACGGACTTCCTGTAGGTGCAGGCCTGGAGGATTTAGGAAAAGGACTGAGATCTCAGGTTGGTACCATGTACGGAACCCTCGCAAAAGGACCTCGTTATCTGGAAATGACAGACGGATATGTTACCGGAATCGCTTTAAACGAAGAAGATGAAATCATCGGATACAAATTCGTAAGCTTCGGCAAAATGATGGACTTCATCAAAGCCGGCGATGACGCTAACACTGCTTTTGAAAAAGCTCAGGGACAGTATGGCCGCGTAAACGATGCAGTGAAGATCGTTGACCCGAGAAAAGAGTAATTGTCTCTTACATAAGTCTGGCGTAGAAAGAATAGGAGGATAAATTAATGGCTTTATTTGAATCATATGAAAGAAGAGAGAAACAGATTCTTGCTGTTTTAAAAGAGTACGGAATGAACTCTATCGAAGAAGCTGCTGAGGTGACAAAGGCAGCAGGATTAGATGTATATAAAATGGTAGAAGGTATTCAGCCAATCTGCTTTGAAAACGCAAAATGGGCATACACCGTTGGTGCTGCCATTGCGATCAAAAAAGGCTGCAAAAAAGCTGCTGACGCTGCTGCTGCAATCGGTGAGGGACTTCAGTCCTTCTGTATCCCGGGTTCTGTTGCTGACCAGCGTAAAGTAGGTCTTGGACATGGTAATTTAGGAAAAATGCTTCTGGAAGAAGACACAAAATGTTTTGCATTCCTGGCAGGCCATGAGTCCTTTGCTGCTGCTGAGGGTGCTATCGGTATTGCAGAGAAAGCAAACAAAGTCCGTAAAGAGCCTCTGCGCGTTATCTTAAACGGTCTTGGAAAAGATGCCGCTCAGATCATTGCCCGTATCAATGGATTTACATATGTAGAAACAGAGATGGATTATTACACAGGCGAAGTGAAAGAAGTGTTCAGAAAAGCATACTCTGAAGGACTTCGTGCCAAAGTAAACTGCTACGGTGCCAACGATGTAACAGAAGGTGTTGCTATCATGCACAAAGAAGGCGTTGATGTTTCCATCACAGGAAACTCCACCAACCCCACAAGATTCCAGCATCCGGTTGCAGGTACTTACAAAAAAGAATGTATCGAACAGGGTAAAAAATACTTCTCCGTTGCTTCCGGCGGTGGTACAGGACGTACCCTTCACCCGGATAACATGGCAGCAGGTCCTGCTTCCTACGGTATGACAGATACTATGGGACGTATGCACTCTGACGCACAGTTCGCCGGTTCCTCTTCCGTTCCGGCTCACGTTGAGATGATGGGCTTGATCGGCGCAGGCAATAACCCGATGGTTGGTATGACCGTTGCTGTGGCTGTGGCTGTTGAGGAAGCTGCGAAAGCTGGAAATTTTTAAGAAAATGCTGATAGAATAAGTTTTTTGAGATAGAGGGAATGTTTGATGGTTGGAATAAATTTATTATACTATTGACATTTTAATTTCCTTGACGTAATATAATATTAGCAAAGAAAAGCGATTGTGTTCCACTGGTACACAGACGAACCCCCAGAGAGTTGCAGCTCTCTGGGGGTTCTATTTTCCTTTTAAAGAGGAATAACTTAGGCTGACTGTCGATCATTTATCTCTATCCAGCCATTTGCAAATATAGTAGCAGACTATACCTGCCGCAATAGAGATAAGAAAAGCGACTATGTATTCCAAAGATACACCTCCTTCCTGCTGGAAAGAGTCAACAGCAATTTAATTATAGCTATTAAGTGGTGGATTGTCCATGCCGATTTGCAAAATAAAGAGTAAGAATGGGCAGTTATCAGTAGTGCACAGTAGTACACCCATAGCGCACAAACACCTCTCAATCCCTTATAAAACCGCTCCTCACCGTTTCTGTTGAAGAAACTGCAAAAGAAGGTAAATTCTAAGAAATTTATACACCTGCGTTCCTACACTTACCCCAGCCTATAAGCCGGGGTTTTTTATTCACAAAACATTTCATTATTTTCATAATTAAGCTTTGTATTCTGCATGCAGCATAGACTTACACGATTTATTTCCAATATTTACCAGTGGAATATCCCTTGACAGAGGATTACAATTATAGCAGGGGTGAGTTTAATGGATAGTGAAGACAAAGCTTTTGAAGAATGGATAAGCCGGCGTGTACTGGAAGAAACTGCGGAAATGATAAAAGATATGGAGAAAGATCCGGAGCTGGACAAATTTGTTCCATCCCGGGAATTGTATGAGCGGATTCTTAAAATAGCTCACAAACGCGGCTTACTTGAGGAAGAAGATGATGAAGATTAAATTGCCATATGCGTGTCATATTTAGCCATAAAAATACCGACCTCCAATTGTTAGATTTTTTGTCTAACTTTGGGGAGCGGTACACGTATCACCGGTTTTTAACGGAATGCAATGAAAAAGCGTCCAACGAAACCTGACAGTATATCTTGACCAGAAACCGCACGACACATCTGCTTTCATAAATCTTTCAAAAACCATTCACAATTCTTTTATTTTTTCACCACAGTTTCATCACATTTTCCGCGTATAGTAATACTTAACAAAGGACAACAACCTTTTTCATATAAACTTTTCTTTTTCATACTGCCGGGCCTTATGACCCGGCCCTCCTTCTTTATAGGCTAAACTTCACGTTCATTCAGTCCCCCCTCATCCTCATCATTAAAACATCATGAGATCAAAAGATATCTTCTTATATTCCGTAGCGTTCACGCTATACATCCAATCAAAACAATATTCCATAATATAGATTCTTCCTATCCTCAATATAATTCACAGAAAATCCCCGAGGAACTGTTTTCTCCGGGGATTTTTCTATTTTTTTCAAAGACCCTTTAGAATCATTTTATCTTTTCGCCACAATTTCAACACATTTTCCCTGTATATTAATATTCAACAAAGGTAATAACCTTTTTCATATAAACTTTTCTTTTTCTTTTGCCGGGCCTGCTGACCCGGCCCTCCTTTTTATAAATCCCACGCATACAAATTGGACTCGTTGTACAACATACTAACAGGGTGATGATATGATAAATGATTTGTCCTGTTTATTATCGCGGAGCAGCAGTACACGAAGTTACTTTGTATCCCTGCCCGTAGCCGTTCAGGTCGTGCTGCATAGAGATTATTCCTATATCCGCACTGCTGCCCAGCTGCATGACACTGCAGGTATATTACTTCGTAAACATGAAAAATACACATGACAAAGAATTTCACACAAAAAAGGCCTGCCTAAGCAAGCCTTTTATTGTTATAATTCTAATTTACTCATAATCTCCATGGCTTTGCCGTCAATCACAAGATCTGCCGCATCGTCAGCATAATGGTCCTGGTCATTGATCAGTATGATCTTATCCCCTTCAAAATACTTAACGTATGTCTTCGCCAATTGTGAATGCATCCTGCTTCCCAATATAAGCAGTGTGTCTGCCATTCCCACCTCGTCAACTGCACGGGTCAAAAGGGAATTATCTACCATTTCTCCCCGCAGACAGACTTCCGGACGGATCGTCGTGCCACACTTGGTACATTTGGGAGTACCCGCAGATTCAGCCACCGCTTTCATGGGATATTTTGTCCTGCACTTTGGGCATACATTCCGATAGATGCTCCCATGGATCTCCAACACCTTTTTACATCCTGCCCTTTTCGGCAGAGAGTAGATATCCCGGGTGATGATGGACTGCAGGATTCCTCTGTCTTCCAGACGCTTTAAGGACTTCATGCCGTCATTGATCCTTCCTCTCTTGCTCAATATCTCTCTTTTATAAAAGTCATAAAACTGCGTTACCCTCGTATTATAGAATTCAGCGCTGAACATTTCCTCCGGGGAACAACCATATCTGGTTTCAATATCGTATGCATCCTGGTCTGATCGCCAGTTGGTGCACCCGCACTGGCTGCTCACCCGCATTCCCAGCAGACACACCAGATACCTGCTGTTTTCAATGATCGCTTTTGCCCGCAGCAGCTTCTCTTCCTGTGACATTTTCCCAACTCCTCCGTCCTCTTCATGATCCAATTATTGGAACTAAGAATAATGTATCACTGTACAATTTTAAAGTCAAGAAAACAATTATCACATCTGTATGACAATGCAGAGCAAAGCGAATCCTTTTCTGAATCAGAATTCCTTATTACTGTATATCTTAATAGAAATCAGGTAAGATACTGCTAAAACCAGAATACTTACTACAAATATAGCACCCGCTGCGATCAGCTGTCCGTTCAGTGTCTGTAAAAGAAAGATGAGTTCCGACTCCGCAACAGTCCCTTGAATTAAATCCTTGAAAAGCATGATCACTAAAAATGGGATCAAAAACAACATCATGAAAATCATTCTTCCTCTTTCAACTCCCAGCTTATAGATCACCGGGATGATAATTCCTGAATAAATAGGAATTATCATACAAGTGGAAACCGAGCTGATCACCTGCTCTACGACAGGCATTCCCAAAAGTGCTGCTGTTGCGCCAGTCATTACGGCTGTAAACAAGGCAAGGGCCAAAGTCATGACAATGATAAGCAGATACCTTGCCCGAACAACTATCTTTTTACTCAACGGAAGCGCTGCCGCATAGGTGTCCCAGTTGTAATACTGATCTGTATTAAACAGGCTGAGTACACATGTTAGAAAAACCACAATACACATGGTTCCTACATAGTTTGGACTCTTCATAATATACCCAAACACACATAAAAACAAAAAAAATATAATAATATATGTCTTCTGGGTGATCCTAATACTATATAAATCCTTTAACATCAGCCCCTTCATGATACCACCTCCCCTTTCTCCAACAACAACAGAACTTCTTCAATATCCGGTGCATCCACTACCAGATCCGGGTAACTGCGCATAAATTCCTGCCTGTCACGAATCAGAAATTCGTAACCCAAAGCCCCTCTTCTCAGACGCATGATCCCCTCCTTATCCAGTGTGCTGTAATCTTCTTTTGAACATTTCCCCACACCATATCTGTAAAGAATATCGTCCTTATTTTCTACAAAAAGCAGTTTTCCGTTCTGGATAAATGCAATATAATCTGAGACTTTTTCCAGATCACTGATGATGTGTGAAGATAAAAGCACGGTGTGTTCCTCATCCTGAATATATTCCAGCAGAATATCCAGCAGATCATCACGCACCAGAGGATCAAGTCCGCTGGTCGCCTCATCAAAAATAAGTAATTTCGCTTTGTGGGAGAGCGCCACTGCTATCTGCAGCTTCATTTTCATTCCCCTGGAGTAATCTTTTATCAGCTTTTTAGGCTCCAGTTTAAATTCTTCAAGGTACTTTTCATAGAGTCCGGCGTCCCATTGGCAAAAAATATTCTCCATGATCCTGCCTATCTGATAAGCGTTCATGGTCTCATGAAAATTGGATTCCGCCAGAACCATGCCCACCTGGTTCTTCCAGTTAGGGTCTTTATCCTCCAGTTTTTCACCGTCCACATAGATCTCACCGGCGTCTTTTTTTACAATACCGAGAATACACTTGATTAAAGTAGTCTTTCCGGCCCCGTTGGCCCCTACTAATCCAACGATACTGCCTTTTGGAACTTCCATAGTAATGTGGTCCAATGAGAATTTTTCATAGCTTTTCACCAGACCCTCAATTTTGATCGCTGCTTCCATTTTTATTCCTCCTCGTAGAGCATTTTAAGCATCTCTGTCAATTCATCCAATTCTACTCCGCTGATTTTGCTTTTTCCCACAGCCTTTTCCAATAAACCTTCTATTTCCTTTAGCTGCTCCTCTCTCACAAGCTCATGGTTTGTATCTGCTACAAAACTGCCCTTGCCAACCTGAGAACAAATAAATCCATCTCTCTCCAATTCTTCATATGCTCTCTTTGTGGTGATGACGCTGATGCGGAGTTCTTTTGCCAGAAGACGCATGGAAGGAAGTGGCTCCCCGGGTTTTAACTGGCCTCTCATGATTGCTTGTTTTATCTGCTCCGTAATCTGTTCATAGATAGGTTTCCCGCTTGTATTGCTGATTAGAATATTCATTTTCACTTCTCAACTTTCTGTACGCGCGTGTATATATATTATTTATTGTATATGCTCATTATATACATTAGATACATACTTGTCAATATAAAAGATAGAAATATTGTTGAGCTTTCGGGCTTGCCTTTACTATTTGGGGTTCGTCGGCAACTACGCCCCTTGTGGACTTTCACCACAGACTGACAGCATGCCCGTCATACCCAAAAAAACAGCATTGGCAATGAGCACCAATGCTGTTTTCTGTTAAATTTTCTTTCTGCTTTTCCCAATCAGGATCATGGCGGCGGCAGAAATTCCTGCCAGCAGGAGCAGTCCTTCTACTGGTGTGTTATCTCCTGTTTTTGCCGTCTTAGCTGTTGTTTTTGTTGTGGGTTTAACCGGTGTCTTTTTTGTACTGTCTGTTTTATTCACCGTTACAGCAGGAAACTGTTCATCTTTGCGTACCAGCTTTGTGGTAAGGATATAGGTGGAACAGTGTTCAATCTGAATGGTCACATATCCGTCCACAACCTTGATACTTTTCTGGATTGGTTCCACCCCGTTCTTTTTGGTATTGTAATAATACAGGTAAAGGTTCTGCCCGTCTTGAAAGCTGTCCCCTGCATATAGTTCAATTTCCGCCAATCCCGGAAGTTCTCCTTCATGGGCAAATTCCAGATACAAATTCTCTGCACCCTTTGCCATCAAGCTGCCCGCATCCTTGTTCTCTTTGCTCTTGGCAAATCCAAAATCTATGAAAGTATCTATGTTTGTTATCCCTGTTCCGGTGAATTTCCAGGAATACAAAAGCTGTCCTTTTTCCTCCGCAATGATGGTCAGTGTTCTTTCTGTGCCTTTCAGGCTCTTAAATAATGTCTTCTGCTGTTCTTTTGTCAAACCATTTCCATCTTTGCTTTTGTAGATCAGACTCGTCACACCAGAATCTGCCAACCCCTTTTCCAGTTCTTCGTAAGTGGAGGCTGTACATACCCCATCCGGATACTCTGGGTTCTCGTCCGGATTTGGCTTGTCTGGGTTTGGATTATCCGGGTTTGGATTATCCGGGTTCGGATTATCCGGATTTGGATTATCCGGGTTCGGGTTATCCGGATTTGGATTATCCGGGTTCGGGTTATCCGGATTTGGATTATCCGGATTTGGATTATCCGGGTTCGGATTATCCGGATTTGGATTATCCGGATTTGGATTATCCGGATTTGGATTATCCGGATTTGGATTATCCGGGTTCGGGTTGTCCGGATTTGGATTATCCGGGTCCGGCACTTTCTCCCCTACGGTCCACTGGTAAGATATTCCCTGCAGCACCCCTTCATCCACCTGTTTCATTTGATGGCTCTGGTCAACAAACATAATGCTTTCCGGAGCAATGGATGCCCGGAACATTTCCCCGCTGGGTGTGCCTGAGATCGTACCGATCACCACATCCTGAGCCTGTTCAAAGACAGTCCCTGCGGATGAAAAATAGATATCCAGGATACCGTTTTCATAAAAATACTCCCGGATCTTGCATCTGTTCTGTATCTCTTCCGAGAAAGCAAAATGAATCTCACCGATACTTCCGCTTTCCGCCTCTGTTATCCGCATTTGGATCCGAAAGGTTGTTGAGTGGTTCTTTATCATATCCCCATTGGGATAGAGAGCCAGTTCTACCTGGCTCGTATCCTTCTGCTGCATTTTGATCATGGTATCATCCTGCACTGCGGCAGATACGGGAACATAAGTCACCAACAATGCCAAAACCAAAGCAATGCATAAACTCTTAATTCTTTTCATCAGTTCCCCTCCTCATGGTTGTCTGTCAAATGGATCGGCGGCAGCGGATTCGGTACATCCATTGGAAGCGTGTCACTGACGAGACGCTCCCCTTCATTTGTATGGGCATCATCCACCCGATATAATTCCGCCCTGACACTGGTCACGCCGGCTGGAATCTGATTCGGCTCCATATAGTAAATCCATGTACCGGATGAAACTTCTCCTAATTCTCCTTCAGCCGGAACCTCCGCGAAGATCAACTGGGAACCATCCATTATATTTCCGTCCTGGTCATACAGTTTCACTACATTGTAGGAAGGATTTCCTTTATATTCCCCTGTAAAGATCAGGGAACCTGCAGGTATCAAGCCTCCGTTTTCATCATAGCTGTAATCTTCATCCAGAATGCCGATGCCATTTTCAAGCAGCTCCACATTATCTCCCGTAGGTCCTAAAATATCTATCTCGGACAAAGATACTGTGCTCTGTCCCTTGATCTTCAGCTTCAAATACGCCGCGTCATAGGTATACATCCAGGAATCCCCTTCTTTGTTAAAATAGGAGACAGCCGTATTTTCCGAGTAGGCCAGGCTTCCTGTTTTTACAGGAGTCCACTGTTTTCCGTCCTGGCTGATATAGGCATCAAAATTTTTGATGGCGTTTTTCGTGTCAGCGGCTGTGATCTTGAATGCAGCAGCTTGAAGGGTTCTGCCAAAGCTGATGACAAGTTCCGGAGATTTTGCCTCTCCGGTATACATATCTGTGTAGTCATTGTTGCAAATGCTGCTGATCCCCGAAACAGTGCTTCCCTCAGGGTTATCTTCATTTCCTTCCTCATGCAGGTCACTGGAGGATGTCATATTTGTGGTGATCTTCCATCCATCCTTTGCCACACTACCGTCATTGGAAATTTTCACAGTATCTGCCGTAACCTTCTCTGTCTGCTGCAGCAGTTTATCATACCCCACCACTTCATAAGTAAATACCCTGTTGTTCATAGATGCGATGGTGTCTGTATATGTCACAGTACCGTCATTTGCCTCCGCAAATCCAATCACCTGACCGTTTCTGTATATCTCATATCCCAGCATGGAATTTTGGTCAGCCGCATCATTGGAAAGGGTGATGGTTACCTGATTGGAATTCGGCACATATGCCAGGGCGGCACTCACCGCTGTCCCAGCTGCTGTACTTTCTCCGCCCTCAATGCGGTACGCTCTCGCTTCATCTGTAATATAGCTGATCCTTCTTGTCTCTGCTTCAAACTGTGATGCGTAAGCGATCGTATCCTCATCCGGTGTCATGCCCCACTGTTCAAAGAACTCCAGTAAATTTTTTTCGGCAGCTGCACAGGAAAGACGCATCAGGGTATTGTCTGTATCTTTCGGGATTGTCAGCGCGATTCCGTTCGGAGCCGGCGCGATCGCTGTATTCCTTGCATAAGCATCCACTCTTGCAAAGAAAAGGCTGTTAAACTGTTCCTCATAATTTTCATAGGTCTTATAATTATATCCGTCATCATATGCCAGATGGAGCTGCCAGTACATGGCAAGGCTTGTGAATACATTTTCCGCGCGGCCTTTTGTACCTGAGGTGACCTTTTTATATACATCCTCATATTTATACCGCACAGAATCATTTGTTTCCTTTGCCTGCGCCAGAATAGAATAATAGTTATTGGTTATCTCGGCAATGGCATAAGAAGGCTGATTGATGATATGGCCTATCTCATGGGCAATTCCCCATCCAAACAACTGTCCGCTCACATATCTGCCGTTGTCACTCTGCACCGGCACGCTGCGCGCAAGCCCGGCAATACTGCCCCACTCGATCCCGATATGGAGTCCGCCGGCATACATAAAGGCACCGGAAAACATTCTCATATACCGTATGTTCAGACGGCTGGACGGCAGGCTGTTTTTGCTGCCATACTGTGCAGTCAGTGTCTTGTCACCATGATAATCTCCCAGACCCTTATGCTGATAAAACAGTGTCACCATCTGTTCCATAGCCTGGCAGGATTCGTATAATACTTCTGTCTGATCATCCGGAGTGATGTCTTTTCCCTGGCTTTTCAGTCTGCTGTTAATACCGTTCAGGATCTGTTCCGCTGAAACAGAATACATCATCTGGTCCAGCACAATGTCCGTTGCCCCCAGAATACAGTTCTGTTTGTCATAGCTGTAGTCACAGCCGCTCTCTTTCTTGCCTTCGTGCAGTTTCTTGTGCTGCTCTGCGATCTTCGGAACATATGTATTGAGTTTTTCCACATAAGCCCTTACAGCATCCTTGGCCTCCGTCTCATCTGCTGCGCCTGACAGGTCAAGCTTGGGTATCTCCTGTCCTCCGCTTACACGCACGCTCATATTCAGTGCGTCATTATTTCCCGTGAATTCCACATAGAGACTGCCGCCGTGTTCTGTGTTTAAGCTTCCTATCTGAGGGATCGTCACTTCATTTTTGCCGTTCTTCAGATTCTGCACAACCACCTTGCTCCAGTTTCCTGACTCCGCATGGTACTGTGTGGCAATCAGATTCAGGTTTGTATTGGCACCCAGATCCGCGTCATCTCTTCCCACATACACTGCCAGTTCTTCCCCTGCATGGGCGCTGATGCCGAGAGGCTGCCATGCATTCAGGCCGCCGGAAAATCCCAGAGCGCCGTCTTTTTTCTTGGTCACGGAGGTATCTACCTTCATAACCCTTCCTGCATTTTTGTCGTTGAGAAGTTCTTTTGCATAGGCCAGGTCGGAAAGCAGAAGCTCTCGTTTCGGATGATGATCACCTGTCACTTCATCCGGCGTGTCCGCTCTTTTTTCCAATTCCTCAATGACAGCGGCTGTTACATCCTCCCGCAGTTCCACGTGCATGGCATCCGCAAACAACCCGTCCACATCTTTTTCCAGACTGTCATAATAGTAGAACTTCATCTCCGCTATGGAAACCCTTCCGTCTGAGGGCGCCCATGCCATGGCAAAGTTTATCTGGATTCGTTTTGCCTTAAATGGCTGGGAATAATTAAATTCATAATATACTTTACCGTTCACGCTCTTTTTCTGGGTGAAATGGCCGTCGATCATTTTCTCAGTACCGTTTTCATCCCAATATCTTGTCTTCGCATACCCATAGGCATACTGCTGTTTTTCATCCGGGACTACCACCAGCCTGTCCATCTCATAGCTCTGGTCAAAGGTAATGATGGGGGATGGCTTTCCTGCATTGAAACCGCCTGCATCCCAGGAGTCCAGGCTCCAGGAAGTGGTGTAATCATTATCTGCAACCGCCGCATCTGTCTCAGGCTTTGCGGAAGGGTAATCAATGGATGTAATATGCGCGGTGAGTCCCCCTCCCTCCAAAGGCGTATTGATCAGTTTGTAATTGGAGGTAACCGCAGGATTAATATCCGTTGTCTCACCTGCATATATCTTTGACTTGCCGCTGGTTCCCATTTCATTTGTTCCCGTAAGACAGATCTCATATGTGGTGCCGTCTTTTAAATCGGTAAGCTGATATTTATTCTGCTTGATCTCCTCTTTCTTTTCAAACGCTTCTGTTCCTTTTTCCCTGTAATAGAGTGTGTAGGAATCTGTATCCTCCATCTGCTTCCAGGTGATATCCAGCTTTCTGTAGCCTCCGGCAATATTCACATTTTCCGGCGCGTCAGGAGCTTTTGAAGGTTTCGGGATCACCGTCACTGCTTCAGAATACGCACTGCTCCAGTCCCCGTTCACGGAGCGGACCTGGACTGTATATTCCTCATTGTTTTTCATTTTTTCCGTGCCAAAGCTTGTGATAAGGATACTACTCTCTGCAGTGGGGTAGACCTTGCTTTTCCCGTCTTTTTTTACCATAACTTCATATCCCGCCACATTGGTCTGTGCGTTCCAGGTCACAGTAAATTTCTTATCCCCCGGCTCAGCTTTTACCTGGTCAGGAATGTTCATGACCGGAGCAGGAATCCTGTCCTCCATTCCGTTGAGGAATTCAACCTTGGAGATATCCGCCAGTTTACTTCCTCCGGTATCAGTCACCTTGATGACTACCTTCTTGATGGCAACCTGTTTTCCCAGATTTACAATAATGGTGCCGTCCGGCTCCATGACTGCCTGTGCCGCTGTGAGGGCAAACATAGCTGCGCCGCTTATGGAGGCCTCTATGGTCTGCGTCTCTCCGTTCTCATCTGTATACTCTACCGTCACGGTCCCTGCCTGGATGATATTGGCGGAATCCCTTGGCGGGGTCAGCACCAGAGCGCCTGCCAGTATGTCGGAACGCTTTTCCAGATCAAGCTGCAGTTCCACAGGATTTTCCGCTGAAATCTCCTCATCGTTTGCAGGCTTTAGGGAAACACTTCCGTCATTGCTCAAAATGCTCTCTACACTTCCCTCTGCCACCTGGGTGGAGGCACCTACGTTGGCTGTTATCTCATCCGGAAGATAGCTCCTTGTCACATAGGCTTCTGTTTTCTCATAGCCATAGCTGTAAGAGAACCATTGCAGATCCACTAAATCCACTTGCCGGTCTTGATTTAAGTCATATACGGAATCTGTATTTTCCTCATGTATGGCTTGGATCAGCCGGGTCTTATCGTTTTCATCTATAACGCCGTCTTGATCCACATCCCCGTATCCTATCACACCGGGATGTTTTTCCATATCAGATAAATCCATTCCGGTATAGACATCCAGAAACTGCATCTTTTGATCCATGGCCTGTATTTCCACGTCCTGATCATATGCGGCAAAACTGCCCCCGCTTATGCGAAGATGATATTCTCCGGGTTCCAGATCCACAAAAGAAGCCTCCGCCTTTTTAGAAACGCGCTCCCCCTCCTGCATGGAAAAAGCCGCGCGAAACTGCTGGTCTCCGTTTGTAAGGACCGCCTGCAATCCGCCGTTCAAGCTCTCCGGGTCACTGTATGGAAGCGTGTAGATCAGGCTCAGATGGAGCTGGCCTTGCAGCGTCCTATTCCCTGCTTCCGATCCGGGTACTGTTTCCCCCTCCTGCGCACCGGCCTGTTTCCCTGACTCCTCCCGGCTGCCCGGTGTCTCTTCTTTCTTCGGAGCTTCTGTCTGGCCTCCTGACGTCTCACCTGCCGTCGGCGCTTCCGTCCGGTCTCCTGATGTCTCACCTGTAGTCGGCGCTCCTGCCTGGTCTCCCGGCGTCTCACCTATAGTCGGCGCTCCTGCCTGGTCTCCCGACGTCTCACCTGTAGTCGGCGCTCCTGCCTGGTCTCCCGGCGTCTCACCTGCCGCTGGCACTCCTGCCTGGTCTCCCGGCATCTCCCCTGCCGTTGGCGCTGCTGCCTGGTCTCCCGACGTCTCACCTGCCGTTGGCGTTCCTGCCCGGTCTCCCGGCGCCTCACCTTTCCTCGGTACCTCCGCCTGTTTTTCCTGCTTTTCTGTCAGCAGGCTGATGCCTGCCTCTTCCCTCCGGGTCTGTCCGGCAGCATTTAAAAATCTCCCGCTCTGCCCCGGCCCGGCGGCAAATACGGTGGTTCCGGGTGTCTGCAGAAGCATACCGGATACAAGCAGCCAGGCACATAACTTTTTCATTTTCAATTTCTATTCTCCTTCCCTTTTCAGGGCCAAAAAAACGATATCCAGGGATATCGTTTTTTCATAAAGACAACAGACGGACAGAATACACCTGTCCATCCACGTCTGCAGCCCGGCTGTCCCTCCCTTGGGACCCGTGGCTTTGCGTCACTGCCTTACGACAGTTTTGCCCCTTTATTTTTTTATAATACTTTATCATCAGTATCACTGGTATAAGAATACCTAATCTAACAATTTTAGTCAAGTATTTTTAAAGAAATCCCTTGACTTTTTTACAGATTTCATCCAACAGCAGTTCTCTGTTCCTTTCTGTGACTTCATAAACCTCCACATCCGGTCTCTCTGCAACTGCCTGCGTAAAAGCGCCTGTCTTTTTCTGCAGGACTCCCAGGACAAGACTCTGGGTATCCAGACAGGAAAACAATGCTTCCTGGAACCCAGGCGCCTCCGCCTCCGCTTTCCCCAGTTCATCTATCAGGGCTGTTTTCTCCGGCATGTCCTTCACCTTTCGCATCACCGCAGTGCCCAGTGTCTCAAAGGTTTCCGGGATGGCTGTCTTCATTCCCTTACCGGTTCGGATGAGAATTGGGCTGTCATTTTCATATTCCCCCATAGGCATAAGACTGTGCAGGTAAAATCCCTTCTGGACACCGCCGATTTCATAAGGCAGTGTTTGGTAGCCCACAGGCACAATTCCCAGCTTTTCCACTATGCGGTTCAAAAGTGTGCTCTTGCCGACTCCTTTTTCCCCTGTCAGGAAAATATGCTTTCTGTCCGTCCCGGCCGGATGGGCCGTGAGTTTTTTCTTATGGGCCAGCTTTTTCTCAGCCTTGTGACAGCCGCACTGACAAAAAGCTGCAGCCTTTTGGAACATGGGACGCTTTCTCAGTGGAAATCCTGCTTCCGGAAGTGTTTCCAGTAAATCTGCCAGCTCATGGATTTCCTCCACAGAGTGATAGACCCTGAGCCCGCCGTATGTCTTCGTTTCTCCTGCCAGCCTGCCTGCCACGGCAATCGTTTCCTCTGTCAGACGCTCCTGAACCTCCGCATCCTTGTGCGCGCAGATAATCCTGGGCACGCAGAGTTCATACTCGCCCTCCAGCAGTAGAAAATCCACAGGCAGTTTTTCATAGAAATCCCCGCTGCTGTCCGCCGGAAGGAGAATGTCCGTCTCCTTTTTCCCTTTCACGCAGACAAGGTCAGCGCCCGCCTCCCTGTGTCTCCATGTATTGCTGTCAGATGTGTCCAGGGAAAATTCGGGGCAGAACACACTTTTTACGGTTCCCACCCGGTACCCCCTCTTTTTCAGTTCTTTTATAAGTCCGGTGACGGTTGTGGTCTTACCGGATTTTCTCACACCAACAATTGTACAGATTTTCAACTGTCACCCTCCTCTTGCATTATTTCAATTATATGTTTACACCAGCGTCTTCGGTGCCTGTCTTTTGGGAGGATCAGACGGTACGCATCCCCATCCTCAGCCAAGTACACCTGCCCTGTAAGGATCTCCTCACCGGATACGGCAGCACCCCCGCCGTCCCGGCTTATGAATTCCACAAGCGTATCTGCAGATAAACTGCCCAGCACCTCTCTCACCGAAAAAGCCCGGTATGAATATTCCTCTCCATCTGCATTCTTCCCCTCCAGCCTCACAGGAAAAATGCCCTCAAACAATTCACTGTTTACTTTCATATCCGCTCACCCCAGATTGCAAGCATGTCCTCCATGGCATACAGACAGGAAGATCTCTCATGCCTATCTTCCGCGGCATACAGACAGGAAGATCCCTCATGCTTATCTTCCGCGGCATACAGACCGGAAGATCTCTCATGCTTATCTTCCGCGGCACACAGACAGGAAGATCTCTCATGCTTGTCTTCTTCGTCACTTGGGCAGACGGTCTCCCCGTGATTGCCTCCGTCCCGGGTCTCATGCATTCCATGGTCGCTGATCAGCAGGATCTCTCCGGAAAAAATCTTAGAAAGTTCCTCTATATATCTGTCCGCCTCTTGCAGTTTTTCCATACACGCAGAACTGTACGGGCCAAACCCATGGGCCGCGTCATCAATCTCATGGAAATGGGCAAAAATAAACTCTTTTCCATCTTTGGCTGCTCTGCATGCAGCCTGGTAAATCCAATGATCGCATCCTTTTCCTTTTGCTGCCGCATGAAGTCTTGGCGGCAGTTCTGTCTTTAAAATTCTGGTATCTCCCTCCAAAAAGGCAGTATCCTCCCTGCTCCTATTTGCAAACAAAGTGGGAACCCGCAGTTCCCTGTCTTTTCTGGAATATACGCCGTGCACAACAGGCAGCTCCCCTGTTATCATGGTTGCCATGGCAGGATTTGTCACCGGCGGCTCCACGGTCCTCACCGGGATCACGGAAAAGCTGCGGCTCATAAAGGGCACACTGCCTTTGTCCGCTGCACTTTTATACATCCGGTACCCCACTCCGTCCAGATAACATACCAGTACCTTTCCATGGCTCAACTTTTCCCTGACAAAAGGGGCAAATTCCTGAAGTCTTCTGCCATAGCAAAAACAGAGCTGTTCATATTCTTCGGGTGTGTTCACATTGGCAATGACTGCCTCTCCAAATCCCAATTCTTCCAGATCCACATACCGGGTGTTCACCCGCTGGAACAAAAGTCCGGGCTTGTGTTCCCGGTCTCTGCGCATTTTTTCCACTGTGGGAAGAATCCGCTTTGCGTACACACTGCACAGAGGCTGAGGTCTTCCTTCTTTTCTGAGCACCAGGCAGTCTTCCTCACCGGTAAGACGTGACACCAGCGCCTGAAGAAATTCCGGGCTTATCATGGGCATATCAGTGGCGAGCATCACAGCATACGGTGCATCCATCTGCTTTAATATCTGGTAGATCCCCTCTAAGGGACCGTATCCCCTCTCCTCATCCTCCACAACCGTGCAGGATAAATCCTGATATTTACTCCTATCATCCACCGAAACATAGATTTCTGGGAAATCCCGGCAGGCCTCTATAAGAGTGTGCAGAAATGTGTTCCCATTCCATGTAAGGGACGCCTTATTTCTTCCCATTCTGCTGCTCTTTCCTCCAACCAGAATCCCCGCTGCTGTCTTTATCATACACCTAAACCTCGTTCATATCCTAAGCTGACACCAAAACTGTTGCTGCAATGGCCCTTTCCACACCTCTAGTTCTCTCCCAGATACAGCGCATCAATGGTTGTCCCCGGCAAAAGCACGCCGGAACCTTTTGGGATCATACCGATCAGATTGCAGCCGCCCCATGGACTGACCATACCGTTTGCCTGATTCTTCCTGGTGTTTAAACATACCCTGCCCTGATCAAATTCCAGAATACCCGGGATGATCCTTCCCCCGGGACTCTTCTTCGGAAATCCATCCGGAAGACATACGGGAATGCAGGGCACTTTATATTCCTTTTTGCCGCACATTTTGCGGAATGCGGGAAGCCCCAGCAAAAACAGCGCGGCCGCCGCTGCGGAAGGGTTGCCGGAAAGCCCTAAAAGTAGTTTTCCATCCTTCACGGATGCTAAAGTTGCCATTCCCGGTTTCATCTTCACCTGCCAGAAAAGCACCTCTGCGTCGATTCCCTCCATGGAGGCAAGGGCCAG
Source organism: Blautia hominis (assembly GCA_002270465.1). GTDB lineage: Bacteria > Bacillota > Clostridia > Lachnospirales > Lachnospiraceae > Blautia > Blautia hominis. The sequence goes on along the minus strand of NQOF01000002.1, from coordinate 222,844 downwards.
ATCATAGTCTCCCACAGATGCACCTCCGGTTGTGATAACACAGTCCGCATCCTGAAGACATGTTGTCAGTGCATCCTCGATCGCTGCCTGGTCATCCCTGACAATTCCGTAAATATCCGCTGTAATTCCCCACTGCCGCAGGAATCCCTGCAGCATATAGGCACTGCTGTTTCTTATTTTACCAGGTTTCAGCTCCTCCGATACCTGCAGAAGCTCGTCCCCGGTACTGATGATCTTGACTGTGGGTTTTTTGAAGACTTCCACCTCTCCATACCCAAGACCTGCAAGAAGCCCCACGGATGCCGGGCTTAAATACTCGCCTTCCTCCATGACGATCTCGCCTTTTTTTACATCTTCCCCTGCTTTTACGATGTTGCTCCCCGAAGCAATGGGGGAAAAGAAACACACTTCCTTTTCAGTAAAGGAAGTGTCTTCATATTTTTCCACAGCATCGGCTCCCTGAGGGATAGGTGCTCCGGTCAGTATTTTTACTGCCTCCATAGGCCCTATCACTTTTTCGGGGGCATGCCCCGCCGGTACCTCCTCGATAATTCTCAGAGTCACCGGCGTGTCATGTCCTGCACCTGCAACATCCGCAGAGCGGATGGCATAGCCGTCATAGGGAGAGCGGTCAAAGGGAGGGATATTTTCTTTTGCCCGTACCCGGCAGGCCAAAATCCTGCCGTATGCCTCATTGACTGCCACCTTTTCCCGTCCCATCCTCTCTGTATGAGAGAGGAGCAGGTCTATGCCTTCCTGCAATTCTATTCTCTTTGGATAGTTCTGTGCCATATCTGTTGTCTCCGTTCAGTCTGCAACGATCCCGTCAGCCGGACCGTCACTTATGCCTTCTCAATTTTGATCGCGCATACCTTATATTCCGGTATTCTCGCATATTTGTCCAGTGCCGCATTCGTCAGCCAGTTTGCATTTCCATCCGGGAAGTGGAACGGCATCCAGGACTCGCCCTGGGAAACCTTGCGTCCGACTCTCGCAGTGGATTCGATCTGACCACGCCTGGAAGATACTTTTACCTTGTCACCATTTTTGATCCCCAGTGCATCCGCATCTTTGTAGTTCATCTCAATATAAGAAGTGCCCTGGATCTCCATCAGGCCCGGTGTTCTTCCGGTCATGGCTCTTGTGGTATAGTGATACAGCATACGGCCTGTCATCATGATGATGGGATATTCCTCATCCGGAAGCTCTGCAGACGGAACATACTCTGCAGGATAGAACATGGCAAGTCCTCTTGAGAATTTGCCCACATGCAGGATCGGGGTTCCGGGATGGTCCTTTGTCGGACACGGCCACTGCAGGCTCTCACCTGCATCCAGCCTTGCATGACTGATTCCGCCGTAGCTTGGAGTCACGGATGCAATCTCATCCATGATCTCAGCGGAGGTCATATGCGGCTGTGCATAACCCATGCGGTTCATCAGGTCAATGATAATGTCTGTATCCAGTCTCATTTCGCCGTCCAGCTTCACTGCCGGGCGTACTCTCTGCACACGGCGCTCTGTATTGGTAAAGGTACCCTCTTTCTCCGCATAGCTGACACCGGGAAGGATAACATCCGCATACTGCGCGGTCTCTGTCATGAACAGCTCCTGGATCACAAAGAAATCGAGGTTTTCCAGGGCTTTGATAATGTGGTGGGTATCCGGGTCTGTGACAATGGGATCTTCCCCGTAAATGTACAGGCCTTTCACCTTTCCTTCAATAGCAGCCGGGAATACTTCTGTAGAGTGAAGACCATTGTTTGGATTCAGCTTCACACCCCATGCCTTCTCGAATTTCTCCCGTACTTCCGGATTTTCCACTTTCTGATATCCCGGATAATCTTTCGGACCTGCTCCCATGTCGCAGGCTCCCTGTACATTGTTCTGTCCGCGGATCGGGTTGACACCGCATCCCTCACGTCCAAGCTTGCCTACCAGCAGAGCCATGTTGGACATGGACATAACGCCCTCCGTACCGGTGGAATGCTCCGTAACACCCAGACAGTAGATGATGGGAGCTTTGTCCGCTTTCGCGTACATGATGGCAGCTCTTCTCAGATCTTCAGGGTCTATGTGGCAGATTTCCCCAACTCTTTCCGGGGTATAATCTTTTACAATCTCTTTGATCTTCTCATAGCCTTCTGTTCTCTCTTCGATGAACTTCATATCCTGAAGGCCTTCCTCGATGATCACATGCATAATGCCGTTGGCAAATGCAACATTGGTGCCAGGTCTTAATTTCAGATGGATGTCTGCTTTCTTGGACAGGTCAATGTCACGTGGGTCAACCACGATCAATTTGCAGCCCCTCTGCACAGCCTGACGGATCTGCATACCGATAACCGGATGTGCTTCCTCCGGGTTGGAGCCTACCATCATGATCAGGTCCGGTTTCTGGGTGATATCCGCAACCGGGTTAGTCATAGCGCCTGAACCCAGCGTCATAGCAAGGCCCGCCACAGACGCGGAATGGCATACACGTGCACAGTTATCTGTGTTGTTGGTTCCAAAGCAGGTTCTCACCATCTTCTGGACCATGTAGATATCCTCGTTTGGTGAACGGGAACATGCAAAACCTGCCAGGGATTCTGAGCCATACTGTTTCTTGATCTCCATGAATTTGGAAGCCACCAGATCCAGTGCCTCGTCCCAGCTTGCCCGCTCAAATTCTCCGGTCTCTTTGTTCTTGATGAGCGGGTATTTCACTCGGTCAGCAGAATGTACAAAGTCAAAGGAACCGCTGCGTCCTTTTACGCAGAGCAGATTTTTATTGGACGGTCCGTTGGCCGGTTCCACGTCCACTACCTTGTTGTCTTTTACCACCAGATAGAACTGGCATCCGGTACCGCAGTGCGGGCAGGTGGTAAGGACCTTCTTGTCAATCTGCCACGGACGGAAGGATTTTCTTCTCTTGGAGGAAAGTGCTCCGGTAGGACATGCCTCCACACAGTTTCCGCAGGACTCGCAGGTACTTTTTCTGATCGGCACACCGAACGGTGTTCCCACTGAGGACTCAAATCCTCTCTCCATGGTGTCAATGGCTCCGCGTCCTACCACTTTATTACAGGTATTCACACATCTGTGGCAAAGGATACACAGGTTGGGATCATAAGTAAAGAACGGGTTGGAATCATCCACCGGGAACTCTGTCATCTCTCCCGCAAAGGTGGTTTTCTCTACGCCGTATTCCACACAGTAATCCTGCAGCTTACATCTGCCGTTCTGGGCACAGGAGAAGCAGTCTGTCTTGTGATTGGACAAAAGCAGGTTCAGAATCGTCCTTCTGGACTCCACCACTTTCTCGCTCATGGTCTCGATCACATCGCCCTCGCTTACATGGCAGGAACATGCGGTATCCATTTTCTTTCTTCCCCTGTTCTCGATCTCCACCATACACATACGGCAGGAACCGTCAGGAAGCAGGTCTTTGATATAACATAATGTAGGGATTTTCACACCGGCTTTCTCTGCAGCCTGTAAGATGGTAGTCCCCTTCTCGACTTCTACAGGAATTCCGTCTATCGTAACATGAATCATTCTCTCTCCTCCTATCTTACCTCAATTGCATCGAAACTGCAGTTCTCTATACATGCTCCGCATTTGATACATTTTGCGGTATCGATGGTATGCGGCTCTTTCTTCTCGCCGGTGATGGCGCCAACCGGGCAATTTCTTGCACACTTGGTACATCCCTTACATTTTTCCGGATCAATATAGTAGTTCCGAAGCGCTGTACAGGTATGGGAAGCACATTTCTTATCCACAATATGCTCCATATATTCGTCGCGGAACATACGGATGGTACTCAGTACAGGAAGGGGTGCACTCTTGCCAAGACCGCACAGAGACAAGTCTTTTACACTCTTTGCAATCTCTTCCAGCTTGTCAAGGTCTTCCGGCTCGCCTTTTCCTGCTACGATCTTTTCAAGGATCTCCAGCATTCTCTTGGTACCGATACGGCAGGGAACACATTTTCCACAGGATTCTCTCTGGGTAAAGCTCATGAAAAATCTTGCCACTTCCACCATACAGGTGTCCGTGTTCATAACAACAAGTCCGCCGGAACCCACAATAGCGCCGAATTTCTTAACAGAGTCAAAATCAAGAGGCTCATCCAAATGCTGTGTGGTCAGACATCCGCCGGACGGTCCGCCGATCTGCACTGCTTTGAATTCAGAACCTTCCTGAAGGCCGCCGCCGATCTCATAAATGATCTCCCGCAGGGTGGTTCCCATGGGAACTTCGATCAGGCCGGTATTCTCAATGGAACCCGTCAGGGAGAAGGTCTTGGTTCCCGGGCTTCCCTCTGTTCCGATCGTACGGAACCACTCATGTCCCTTTAAGATGATCTTAGGAACATTAGCATAGGTCTCCACATTGTTCAGGACCGTTGGTTTTGCCCACAGACCATGATCAACCGTTCTTGGCGGTTTGGTACGCGGGAATCCTCTGTTGCCTTCTATGGAAGCAGTCAGAGCCGAACCTTCGCCGCAGACAAAGGCACCGGCGCCCCGGTTGATATGCATATGGAAGGCAAAATCTGTTCCCAGAATGTTCTCTCCCAGAAGATTTCTCTCCTCCATCACTGCAATGGCGTGTTTCAGTCTTGCCACAGAGTTGGGGTACTCGGCACGCACATAGATATATCCCTCAGCGGAACCTACTGCGTATCCGGCGATCATCATACCTTCGATAAGCTTGAAAGGATCCCCTTCCATAACGGAACCGTCCATGAATGCTCCCGGGTCACCCTCGTCACCGTTGCAGACCACATAGCGCTCTTTTTCTTCCTGCGCAGCAACCTGTTTCCATTTCCTTCCGGTGGGGAATCCGCCGCCGCCTCTTCCGCGCAGGCCGGACTGGTCCACTTCCTCCACAACATCCTCAGGTTTCATATCAAACAGCACTTTTTCCAGGGCTTTAAATCCGCCCGCTGCTATATATTCATCAATGGATTCTGCGTCAAATCTGCCGCAGTTTTCCAGCACGATACGTGTCTGTTTTGCAATGAAAGGGATCTCATCAGGCTGTACATAGGTCTTTTCCTCTTTCTTGTAGAGAAGTCTGTCCACAAGACCGTCACCCATAACGGTATGGTCAAATATTTCCTGGCAGTCATCCGGCTGAACCTTTATGTACTGCACCACTTTGTCGCCCTTCTGGATACGCACCAGGGGACCGAATTCACAGAATCCCTGGCATCCTGTTCTCTTGACGCCCACATGCTCTTTTTCATCATGGGGTGCAAATTCAATGGTGACATTGGGGGTATTCCCAACAATCTCCATCATCTTTTGATAGATTTTCTCGGAACCCGTAGCAATACATCCTGTACCGGAACAGACAAGGATCCTGCATCCATAAGACTGCAGCTCCTGCTCTGCCGCTTCCCTGCACTTGTCAAGTTCTGCTTTGTTTGAAATCATCATGCGCCTTCACCTCTCAATTCCTGCACTAACGCAACTACTTTTTCCGGTGACATCTTGGGATGCACTTCCTCATTGACCATGAGAGTGGGAGCCAGCCCGCATGCACCCAGACAGGATACTGTTTCCACCGTAAAGATCATATCATCGGTGGTATGTTTCTTTTTGCTCAGTCCCAGCTCTTTGTAGAGCGCTTCCAGGATCGGCATAGATTTTCTCACATGGCACGCCGTTCCATCGCAGACTTTAATGACATATTTTCCCTTTGGCTCAAAAGAGAAATTCTCATAAAAAGTTGCAACGCTGTAAGCTTTTGCCTCTGTCACCCCGATCTGCTGTGCAGTGTAAGTGAGCAGTTCCCCCGGCAGATAGCGGTATTCACCCTGAATGTCCTGCATGATCGGAATCAGGGATGACGGTTTCTTTCCGTACCGCCCAATGATCTCATCTGCCTTTTCGTAGTAAGATTGGTCTAACATATATTACCCTCCTATATATAATATATTACCTCTGGCACCCTGGAAGATGGACCCGCACATTTTTGTTCAAATGCTGAATGTCCGTAACAGTTCAGACAGGTCTGCGCATATACTGCGCTGACCGTATGAAAAAGTAGTACCAGCAGGCATCCAGCCCATCGCGAAGCGATTTTTAATGGCTGGATGTGTAACGGTCCAGCTTGTCTGAACGGTTACGAATGTCCGCCTTCCAAAGTGCCAAATGACTACCGAATATTGCGGCCCGGTCCCATCCTTTCAAGGAACGGAGCCATTACCAAATCTTCATCTTCACATGTCTGCCTGCCTTCTCCAGACAATCCTTCAGGTGATAGGTCAGCCGCAGCTTTTCTCCTGCGTCTATGTGAAGTTCCGTGTTTGCCGGATTTCTGGCGTTCCCGAAAAAGATACGGATGTCTGTGGAATTCTCAAAAAGCTCCTCCAGAAGCCTTGCGGCTGCATCCTTTTTCCTGCCGAAACCAAGCACGGCCAGCCCGTCTTTTAAATAACGGTTGGCATATATATTCAAACGCCGGATGGTCAGAAGTCCCTCTGTCACCAGATCCACACCTTTTAGGGCGGACATGGCCGGAATATCATCGCATCTGGTGTCTTCAAGCGCTGTTAAACTCTCACCCAGATAATCTGCCACAAACGCCGCTGTGGTCCCTCCGCACACAATATGCTTTCCGGGTGATCCAAAAAACAATCTCAAAAAAGCTTCGTCTTTTTCCATCTGACTGGGCGGTCCTATCATCAGATTGGTAACTGCCCGCTCACATAATTTAATCACCAGAACTGTGATATCATCATCTGTCTCATCTAAATTCAGGTCAACACAGGCGCTGGCGATATGGGCTGCCAGCTCTTGGGCTGACATATCTTTTTTATATTTTTGTTCACAAAAACGGACTACGTCATCCCGCCCCCACCCTCCGTCTGTTGTCTTTCCCATTCCGGCATTGGTGACGCCGTCTGACATGAGGATGAGCACATCGTCTTTTTCCAGGGTAAACTCTGCCTCCCGGATTTCTTTTTCCCCGATATTATGCGCGGTCTCCGGATATGCCGCGGACTTTCCATCTCTTAAAAGAATGAGACCCGGGTTGTCATACTGGGCCAGATATGCCTGTCTGCCGCTGATCTTCAGGGCGGTAAAGGTAGAGTACGCCATATTCCGCACATGACACACGGGAAGCGTTTTGGCAATAGCCTCCACGGCATCGTCAAGAGGCAGTTTCTTGATCATCATAGTACAGAGCATTTTGGCTGTGAGCGTTGCCAGAATATTGGCTTTCACCCCGCTGCCCAGGCCGTCTGAGAGGACCAGTACCGTGTCTGAGCCTTTTTCCTCTGTAATATAATAATCTCCGCAGAGGGATTCTTTCTTTTTGTTCAGGCTGACATGTCCAAAATCCGCAAAGAGGTTGTCAAAGTGTATCTTCATAACCACTCCTCCGGATCATCTGTTTTGGGCTTCTCCTGCTCTGTGAGGATCGTCTCCTTTAACTTCTCCACAGCCACCTTGGTGCCGGCTGCGGTCTCCCCTAAAAGCTCTGCGATCTGATGGACGATACGGAGCTGTTCGTCTGCCAGTTTATCTGCCATCTGAGCAGCCATAATCCTGGTGCGGCGCACCTCCTGCTGCTGTGCCACTTCTTTTGTGACATTTTTCATAATGCAGATGATCAGTCCGTTACTCTTATCATACGTGAGGACACGTTCCAGATAGACCTTGTATTCCTCCACAAAAATCTTATCCTGGGTAAAACCCTTTCCGAATGCCAGCATATTTACAAACGCATAGTCATCCATAAGCTTGGACACCGGCTGCCCTATAATGGCCTTTTTTCTTCTGATATCAAATAGATCCATGGCCGCCTTGTTAAGCTGCACCACTTCCAGATCCGTATTGACCGTCACCAGCATTCCCGGCATGGAGTTGATGATCTTGTTGGCATAGCTTGCCTCCCGCTCCCTCATATAAGGAATGCACATGGAGATTTCCGCTTTGTTCTGGAAAATAGCAATGGCTTTTTCCCTGCAGGTGTTGTATCCGCAGGCTCCGCAGTTTAATTCCTTTTGGTGGGTGGCCTTTCCCATCTTTTTCAGGATTTCCTGAAGTTCTTCCTCTGTGGGATTGGGATGCGTGACCTCTTTTTCAATAAACTCCCTCTCCAGGTTCAGATCCATGGGAAGATTAAAATCAGCCTCATCCTCCGGCCGGAAAGGGTCTTTCATGGAAGCAGCCATCACATCTATGGAGCTTTTCATTCTGCGTCTCTTATCTTTCTGAAAGGAAGGGCCTCCGATGCAGCCGCCCTCACAGATATTAAGCTCCAGGAAGCATTTATGTATCTTTCCCTCCTGCAGTTCGTCCAGAACCTGCATACAGTTTTCCACACCATCTATACTTAAATAGGTGTAATCTTCATTTTTTCTGATAATCCTCGTAATACCACCGCTCATGGCGCGCATCCTGGAAAGCTTTGGACTGGGTTCCTCCTGCTTATGCTCCACCCGGATGCCGCTTTCCTCCATCCAGGAGTCCAGCTCTTCAAAGGATATAACATAGGCAGAATAATTGTTCTTTTCAGAAATTTCCGCAACCGGAGAGATACAGGGGCTTATGTATACAGGAATACAATCCCTGTTCTTCTCTTTCAGATACTTTGCATGCGTCTGCATAGGGGACAATACCGGAAGCAGATATTTGGCAAGCTTGGGATATTTACTCCGCACCAGACGCACCACCGCGGGACATACAGAAGTGATCATCACATCCATTTGACCCTCCTGGAGGATCCGTTCGTATTCCCTTCTCACCAGATATGTACCTTCCGCAGCTTCTCTGGCATCCGCAAATCCCAGTTTCAGAAATGCTTCCTGAAGTGCCGGAAAACTGCCTGGTCCGAATTTCGCCACATAGGCGGGATTCACACTTGCTACAAGCGGATACCCTTCCCCGATCATCCGCTTCAGGCTGGGTACATCATTTTTCTCCGCCTTTGCATGCTGGGGACAGATGATGGTACACCTTTCACAGAGAATACAGTCATCCTGCATGATCTGTGCCTGATGATCCTTGATCCTGATGGCCTTCACCGGACAATGGCGTACACACTTATAACAATTTTTACAGTCTACCGGTTTAAATTTAAGAATCCACATAATTTCCTTTTCCGTCCGCACAGTATGATGCAGATTGTTAATATTGCTTAGAATTATCTATTTCATTATACATGAATCATTGGATTTATACAATATTCATTCCTCAATTTTTCTTTTTATTTGTAATTTTCCCACAATAAATGACACCTCGTCATGCATACTGTATCTTTGTAACTGCTCTGACTCTACATATTATACACGGAAAAACGCCCCTTCTGCCGCAGCTTTATGCTCCGCAAAAGGGACGTTATCCTTATCAGAAGATCATTTTTAAGACCTCCATGATACCTGTAAGGCCCAGGCTGTATAGGAGAATTGACCCGGGCTTACCCAGAATGATAATGGCTGTAAATTTCTTTAACGTCATCCTGGTCAGTCCTGCAATATAACACAACAGGTCGTCAGGGGCCACGGGAAGGAAGATCGCCACCGCAAACGCCTTGTCAAACCCATTCCCCTTGCTCAGCCATCCAATGTATTTATCATAATTCTTCTCACCGATCATATTCCGTACGAAAGGTCTGCCGTACTGTCTGGAGAGCAGGAAAGCCAATACAGAGCCAATGCTGATGCCAATGTAATTATATACAAATCCCCACACAGGGCCAAATATCAGCACCCCGCCAAGACATCCTATGGCGCCCGGCAGGATGGGGATCACTACCTGGACGATCTGGATCAGAACAAACAGGACCGGAGCCCACATACCACAGTCATGAAGAAAAAGTTCCAGGGCATCTTTTGATACAAAGATCCTGTTCTGCACCCCATAGAAAATGAAAAATCCCATTCCGATCAGTCCCGCGACGGTACAGAGGTTCATGAGAACTGCTGTTCTTTTTGTCTCCACACTTTTCCTCCTCTCTGCCGCACAGGGACCGGACGCTTTACCTCCGCCGCTGTTTTTTCATAATATTCCTTCCACATCTGCCCAACATGCTCCCTGCTGTAGCATTCATGTCCCGCAAAGGAGGCATGGGCACTTCTCTGATAAAAATCCGGCTCCTCCCTGAGCTGTTTTAACGTGCTCACAAAAGCTTCCATATTGTCTCCTCTGAGTGCGTAATCAAACAGTATCGGATCATAGATTGGAAGGTTCCGCACCAGGACCGGGATTGCACAATTCATGGATTCCAGTATGGTCATGGGGAAGAGTTCCTCGTAGGACGGCAGGAACATCACATCTGCCATATTGTAGATTTCGTTCATTTTCTCCCTGTCCACAATCCCCAAAAAACGCACATTCGGCGGAAGATGTTTCATCATTTTCCTGATTTCCTCATACCCATCGGAAATCCGGCCAAAGGAAAATCCGCCTGCCCAGACAAACATGCAGTCCGGCATTTTTTCAGCTGCCTCCACAAAGTCAACCACACCTTTCCGCTTTTGGAGCTGTCCCACACACAACACGGTAAACGCATCTTTGCTGATACGGTATTCCCTGCGTATACGTGCTCTCTCCTCACGGGGAAGGGGATAAAAATCCTCCTCTGACACCACATTGGGAATATACGTCACCCGCTCTTTCGGTATTCCGTAATGCGCCAGACGCTCAATAAAATAGGGATTGACCGTCACCAGCTTATCCATTCTTTTGTAGAAGGAAAGCATATAGCGGTAGAAGATCTTTTTCATAAATTGGGGCAGATGGATGCTGTTCTCCACGGTCTCAGGAAGAAAATGTACATAACCCACCGTTTTTCCCTGCCGTTTCCTGCGCCCTATGCCCAGATAAAATTCCGGGTTGATAGAATGATAATGTGTGATCTCACAGGACTCCTTTGCGTTGTGCAGCACTTCAAACTTTCCTTTTAAAACCTGTGCCGCCAGCGCCACCTGCTCATCATGGGCGGAAAGGACACCCTGCCCTTTTACCATATCTGCTTTTGACATCATATTTATTTTCATCATATCAGGAAACCCTCCTCATCATACGTTTCATCATTGCCCGTCCCCAGGCAGCATGTTCCGTGTCTCTTTGAAATACGGGAATCTGCTCTTTTTCCTCGCAGGCAGCCCTGTAAGCACGTTCTACCATGGTACAGAAGTTCCAGGTTGAAAATTCTTCCGCCATCTCTTTTGCCATTTTTGCCATCTCCTGTCTTCTCTCTTCATTTTCCAGAAGATATAAAAGATGCATACGGAAATACTCATACGTCTCATACTGGAAGCCATTGCAGCCGTCCGCTATGACTCCGTCCAGACATTCGTCTTTTCTGCACAGTGCAGGGACACCGCTTGCAAGAGCCTCAATATAAGTAATCCCCTGTGTCTCACTTTTGGAGGCACATACAAAGATGTCTCCCAACTGATAGTAAGCCCACACTTCCTTAGGGGCAACCATCCCGGTAAAGCAGACATTCTCTTCTATGCCCAACTGCTTTGACTGATATTCCAGATTCTCTCTGTCAGGCCCGTCCCCTGCGATCAGAAGTGTAAGGTTTTCTCTGCCTTCCGCTAATAGTCTTGCAAAGTATTCCAGGATTTCCTCCAGATTTTTCTCTTTTGCCAGCCTTCCCACACTGACAAGGACCTTGTTCTGTTTCGGAATACCCAAAGCCTCTTTTCTTGCATCCTTTTCCCCGCGGCTCAGTGTCCCACTGAATTTTCTTAAGTCTATGCCGCTTGGGATCACATCAATGGCCGGCTTTACCTGATAAGTGGAAAGGATATCCTTCACTTTCCCGGTTGGAGCGATCACACGGTCCGTCCGGTTCAGAATGGTTCTGGAAAATTCAGCTACCGCCTTTTTGCCTGCCTTCCGGCCTGCTGTATATCTGCCCAGAACACCCGGAAGATAATGCATGTAGTCCGCATAAATGGTGTGGTAGGTGTGAAGGAGCGGGCATCCGCATCTTCTGCTGATCTTGGAGGCATACTGGAATGTCATAAATTCACACTGGGAATGAACCACATCCGGCTCCCAATCGATCAGCTCACTGATATAAGGATTGCTGTACGGAAGAACCGCTCTGGCATTGGGATATATGCTTCCCAGATCCATAGATTTCACATAATATACTTCATTATCTCTATAAGAAGCTCCGGTCTCGGAGAGTGTCAGAACCCTCACCTCGTGTCCGCGCTCTTCTAATTCTCTCTTCAGATTGAGAACAGAGGTGACTACTCCGTTGACAATAGGTTTGTACCAGTCTGTTGTAATCAATATCTTCATCAAAAGTCCCCCTTTGTTTTCTCCTTGTCTTAGGTTATATTCATCTTAAACGGAAGACTTAAAGAAATGGTCGGCGGATTTTTAAAAATTTTCTAAAGAAAGTCAGAAGAATTCACTGTGTTTCAGTAAAAGACATCAGTCCAAGGGGGTATGTCTGATGAAGAAGCAGCCCAAATGTAAGGTAGAACGCTCAAAGAACAGCAACGGCTCCTGGCAGCAGCCAGAAGCCGTTAACATCATAGCATCTGACTTTGCGGTCGGATACTATTTTCATTTCCGATTTTAATAACTATACAAAAAAACCCGCTAAACAGCGGGTTTCAAATCAGGTATGGAGCATACGGGATTCGAACCCGTGACCTCCACAATGCCATTGTGGCGCGCTCCCAGCTGCGCTAATGCCCCTTAAGATTTACAACGATGTTATTATAGCATATAGTTATCAAAAATGGAAGTATAAAAATAAAATTTTCCCAAGGGAACGCTGCGCCATGCACAAGCCTCCAAAATCAGGCTGCGCCGAAATGCAGTGTTCTCTCAAAAGCAGCATCTATAAATATGAAACATATCTTGCCAAATTACCTGATTCAGTTATATGATAGGTAGGAAATATCACATAAAGGAGACACAATATGCCCAAAAAATCATTCCGCCCATCCCGCTGGCAGCTTCTGCCCCCTGTTTTTTCGGGATCCACACTGAAGATTATTGCCATAGTCACCATGCTGATCGACCATATCGGTGCCGTCATCCTGGAAAAAGGATACATGCAGGCCTATCAGATGAATCTGCCCCAGGCCCTTTCCTATGAAAATACACTTCTTATATGGAAAATTGACTGGGCACTCAGAAAAACAGGCCGCATTGCTTTTCCCATATTCTGTTTTCTGCTTGTCGAAGGGTTTATCCACACCTCTGACAGAAAAAAATACGCACTGCGGCTTGCCCTGTTTGCCCTTCTCTCGGAGATCCCTTTCGATCTATGCTTTAACGGCAGCGTCCTGGAGTTTTCTTATCAAAATGTAATGATCACCCTGCTGATCGGATTTCTTACACTCATGGCTATGGATGAAGCCCGCAAAAGAATGCCTGCACTGGCACTTGTGGCTGCCGGGGCCGGTCTTCTTCTGGGATATCTTTTAAAGACAGATTACAGTTATAAAGGCGTCATTCTCATTATCATACTGTATCTGTTCCAGAGCTATCCCCTGGAAAGGACCATTGCCGGCTGCCTCTCTCTGCTGTGGGAAGCACCCGCCTGCCTGGCTTTTATCCCTATCAACATGTATAACGGACAGAGGGGCCGGAAGATCAAATACTTTTTCTACCTCTTTTACCCGGTACATTTGATGCTGCTCTTCCTCATACGCTATGCCCTTTTGAAATACTGATCTCTTTCTCTCTTTGCAACCCTGCAAGAAAGAATACCGAAATGGGGAAACGAATCTAACAAGCTTAAATAACATAAAGAAAAAGGACGGCCTCCCCACATCCGTCCTAAGGATTGGAGTACATATGACAGGAAAAACACATCTATCTGTAGGTACTGCGGCTGCCATCTGCGTAACGCAGCCGCAAACCTTAAGCAGTTTATTATTATGTCTGGGTACAGCCGCCATCGGCTCAGTCATCAGCGATATTGACGTAACAACCTCGGATTCCAGAGAACAGCTAAACAAAATCTCCATACTCACCTTATTGGTCATCGCCGCTCTGCTCTTTGCCGAGTGGAAATGGAATGTGGGAATCCGATACCGTTTTCAAAAAGAGAGCAGCATATACAGACTCGCCGTAAGTTTTCTGCTGTTCCTTGGTGTGTGCACCTTTGGAAAGAACCGGCCGCACAGGTCCTTCATGCATTCCCTGCCCGCACTGGTGATCCTGAGCGGTATTGTGTATGGAATTTTCCCGGACCTTACCCCTTATTTTTTTGTAGCCATGCTCTCTCACATGCTGATCGATATGCTCAACTACAAAAATGTGCGTATTTTATACCCACTTAAATTCGGCATCAGCCTGGACCTGTGCCATGCTAACGGACCGGTAAGCAAAGCTTTGTTCTATGCAGGTCTGGCAGTCCTCTCTGCTATGCTTTTGTTTCTTTTATACCGGATCTATTTTATCTGACCGCATGAGAGCCCCCATGCAAGCCTAAAGGCAGGCAAAGACAGAGAACTCCTCTCCAAACTCCACACCGTTTAAGAAAAGGAGCGTGGTCCTAAAAGGCCACGCTCCATTATGAAAATCCGGCAGACCGGATCGGTCATTGTCCTATTCTTCTATCTTCTCCACCACTTCGTTCTTATTCTTGTAGATACTATTCGCCGGAACCATTCCGCGCACTGAGGACAGAGGATAAATGTTGCTGTGGCTTCCGATCACAGTTCCCGGATTCAGTACAGAACCGCATCCCACTTCCACTTCATCCCCCAGCATGGCGCCGAATTTTTTCAGCCCTGTCTCAATCTTTTCTGATGCACCTTTTACAACCACCAGTTTTTTATCGGACTTTACATTGGAGGTGATGGAGCCTGCCCCCATGTGTGACTTAAATCCCAGAACAGAATCCCCCACGTAATTGTAGTGGGGAACCTGTACTTTGTTGAACAGGATCACATTTTTAAGCTCTGTGGAATTCCCCACAACAGCCCCTTCCCCAACCAGCGCATTTCCGCGGATAAATGCGCAGTGGCGTACTTCCGCGTCTTTCCCGATGATCGCAGGACCATTGATGAATGCCGTGGGAGCAACCTTTGCGGACTTGGCGATCCACACATTCTCCCCTCTTTTCTCATACTCTTCCTCACTGAGCGTGCTGCCCAGTTTTACGATAAATTCACTGATGAAGGGAAGCACTTCCCAGGGATAGGTCTTGCTTTCCAGAAGTTCTTTTGCCATTGTCTGGTTTAGATCACTGTATAATTCACTGATTTTTAACTGTTCCATTCTCTTTACCTCTTTCCGCCGGATTTTCCGGCTTTTTTGTAATATACGGCCGCCGCGTCAAAAAATTGCTTCAGCGCCAGTTGATTTCTCAGTCCCAGCACGCCCTGGGTTCTGCTTCTGACAAAATTCTCCAGCTTTTCCATGTATTCGTCCGGGGTGATCTCCCCCTCAGCCACATAAGTAAGTCCCTTCTCCCAGCTTGCCGTAAGCTCCGGGTTCAGCAGGGAACGGATGGAGGCGTTGACCACATCAAAGATCATCTCTCCCAGCAAAGTGGGGGTGATGACCTGTGTCTTCTTATTCAGGGCCAGATATTTGATGGTCATAAGCTTTTTCAAAATTTCCGCCCTGGTGGCACTGGTGCCGATTCCGCTGCCCTTTATCTGTGCTCTCAGCTCCTCGTCCTCAATGAGCTGCCCGGCATTTTCCATAGCCAGGATCATGGAACCTGAGGTGTAACGTTTCGGCGGGGATGTCTCGCCCTCTTTTATCTGAAAATCCGTGATATCCAGCTCACTGCCCTTTTTGATGGTCTGCAGTATTTCCAAGAAGCTGGTATCCTCTGTCTGCTCCCCTTCCTCCTGGGCGCTCTCCTCCTTCTTTTTGGCAAAGGAGTTCTGCACCACCTTCAGGTATCCCTCTGAGACCAGTATCTTAAAAGAGGAAAACAGTCTTTCCTTTTGAATCACCGACACAATACTCACCTTCTGGTAAACAGCAGGAGGGTAAAAAATACTTAGAAACCTGCGCACCACAGTCTCATAAACCTTCGCCGCAGAGGGATGAAGGCTGCCCAAAGCACCCATTCCCTGTCCTGTGGGGATAATGGCATAGTGGTCTGTGATCTGCTTGTCATTGACATACCTTGTCTTCGCCAGATTCTTATAACTGCCCTCTGCCAGGATCTCCTCCGCAAACGGCTTTCCGTGCACATACCCGCGCAGACCGCCGATGTTTTTCTGTATCTCTTTTGCTACCGCGGTGGAGAGCACGCGGGCATCTGTTCTGGGGTAAGTGACCAGTTTTTTCTCATACAGCTCCTGGACTATTTTCAAAGTCTCATCCGGGCTGATCTTAAATAAGCGGGAGCATTCATTCTGAAGCTCTGCCAGGTTAAAGAGGAGCGGCGGATTTTTATTTTCCTTTTTCTTCTCGATCTTCTCCACCACAGCCTTAAAAGGAGGATCAGCCGACAAAATGGCCTTCAATTCCTCCGCATGTTTCCGCTCTTTGAATCCATTCTCCTTATAGAGATAAGGCGACCCGAAATACCGGCTGCCCTCCACGGCCCGCCACTCCCCGTCAAAGGGGTGTCCGCCCGCCGAAAAACTGCCCAGCACACGGTAAAAGGGTGTTTTTACAAATTCACGGATCTCCCGTTCCCGGCGCACCACCATGCCCATAACACAGGTCATGACACGGCCCACAGATATGGCCTGGTATTTGCTGCCCAGGTAATTAGATATGGCATTGCCATATTTTAAAGAGAGAAGCCTGGAGAAATTAATGCCCATCAGATAATCTTCCTTGGCCCGCAGATAAGCGGAGGCAGATAAATTATCATAGGCACTTAGATCCTTTGCCTCCCGGATTCCCCTGAGTATCTCTTCTTCTGTCTGGGAGTCGATCCACACCCTCTTCTGATCCTTGTCTTTTACATCTGCCATCATGGCAACCAGGCGGTAGATGTACTCTCCCTCCCGCCCGGAGTCGGTACAGACATATATGGTGGAAACGTCATCCCGGTTAAGAAGTCCGCTCACGATCTGAAACTGTTTGGATACGGACGGTATGACTTCGTATTTAAATTCTTCAGGCAGAAAAGGCAGGGTCTCCAGACTCCACTTTTTATATTTCATGTCATATTTTTCCGGATAGCTCATGGTGACCAGATGACCTACACACCAGGTGACAATGGTGTTCTCTGACTCCAGATACCCGTCATGACGGGAGGTCTGGACTTTGAGAGCCCTGGCAAATTCCTGTGCCACACTGGGCTTTTCTGCGATAAATAAAGATTTATTCATAAAAGCTCCTCTTCCATGCAATCAGACCGGAGGGAGCTCCCCGGTCTGACTTAAAGTTTTATTTTTTTGTGATAAATCCTTTGGCTTTCAGTGTCTCTGCACAAAGGACAGCACCGCCGGCAGCGCCGCGCACGGTGTTGTGAGAAAGGCCGATGAACTTGTAATCATATACACTGTCCTCTCTCAGACGACCTACCGTTACACCCATTCCATTTTCATAATCAACATCCAGGGTAACCTGCGGACGGTTGTCTTCTTCCATATAGCGGATGAACTGTTTGGGAGCGCTTGGCAGGTCTAATTCCTGAGGAGCCCCTTTAAAGTTCACCATCTTTTCGATCAACTGCTCTTTGGTTGGGTTTTTTCTGAATTTTACAAATACGGCTGCTGTGTGTCCGTTCAGCACCGGCACACGCACACACTGGGTAGTGATAACAGGCTCTGCTGCCTTCTCGATCACGCCGTCTTTAATCTCACCCCAGAGACGGAGAGGTTCCTGCTCGCTTTTCTCTTCCTCACCACCGATGAAGGGGATCACATTTCCCTGCATTTCCGGCCAGTCCTTGAAGGTCTTGCCTGCTCCGGAGATTGCCTGATAAGTGGTTGCCACTACTTCGTATGGCTCAAATTCTCTCCATGCTGTGAGCACCGGTGCGTAGCTCTGAATGGAACAGTTGGGTTTTACGGCAATGAAGCCTTTTGTGGTCCCCAGACGTTTTTTCTGGAATTCAATGACATCAAAGTGCTCCGGATTGATCTCCGGCACTACCATAGGTACGTCCGGTGTCCAGCGGTGTGCGCTGTTGTTGGACACGACCGGTGTCTCTGTCTTTGCGTATGCTTCCTCGATGGCTTTGATCTCCTCTTTGCTCATATCAACAGCAGAGAATACAAAGTCAACGGTGGATGCCACTTTCTCCACCTCAGATACATTCATGACTTCCAGCTTTTTCACAGCTTCCGGCATGGGTGTATCCATTTTCCAGCGGCCGCCTACAGCCTCCTCATATGTCCTGCCTGCGCTTCTTGCACTGGCTGCCACAGTTACCACCTCAAACCAAGGATGATCTTCCAGCAGAGAGATAAATCTCTGTCCTACCATTCCTGTTGCGCCTAAGATACCCACTCTTAATTTCTCACTCATACGGCAATTCTCCTCGTCTATGTATTCTGTGCGGAGGGTTTGTTCTTCCCGTGCGCACATTTGTTTTTCCTAAACAATACTATAACAAATCCAGGAAAAAAGCAAGCATTTTTTAGTTTTCTTCCAGATATTTTTTGTGCAGTGCAAGAACCTGCTTCATGGCAGCCTCACCAGGAGCACCGATGGTATTTCTCTTCTCCACACAGTTCTTCATGCTGATCGCCTCATAGATATCCTCTTTGAACACCGGACTGATCTCCTGATACTCCGAAAGGCTCATCTCATCCAGGGAGATATTTTTCTCGATGCAGGCAAGCACCAGGCGGCCCACAATACCGTGGGCATCCCGAAACGGCACGCCATGGTTCACCAGGTAGTCTGCGGCGTCAGTGGCATTGGTAAAGCCGTTCTTTGCACTCTTTTCCATATTTTCCCTGCAGAAGGACATGGTGGCGATCATACCGTTAAATAAAGCGATGCAGCCTTTCACGGTATCAATGGCATCAAAGGTAAATTCCTTGTCTTCCTGCATATCTTTATTGTATGCCAGAGGAATGCCTTTCATGGTAGTCAAAATGGACATGAGCGCGCCATAGACACGGCCTGTCTTTCCTCTTACCAGCTCGGCAATATCCGGGTTTTTTTTCTGGGGCATGATACTGCTGCCTGTGCTGTACCCGTCATCAATCTCCACAAAACGGTATTCATTGGAGTTCCACAGGATGATCTCCTCACAGAAACGGCTCAGGTGCATCATAATGGTGGACAGGCCTGACAAAAGCTCGATCAGGTAGTCCCTGTCAGCTACAGAGTCCATGCTGTTCAAAGTCGGCCCGTCAAACCCCAGAGCCTCTGCTGTAAATTCCCTGTCAAGAGGATAGGTGGTCCCCGCCAGGGCGCCGCTTCCGAGAGGGCAGAGGTTCAGACGTTTTTTCGCGTCCGCCATACGGCTCCTGTCGCGCTTGAACATCTCAAAATACGCGCCGAAGTGATGTGCCAGTGTCACAGGCTGCGCTTTCTGCAGATGGGTGAAACCCGGCATGTAAGTATGTACATTCTCATCCATAACCTTATAAATGGACTCCAGCAGTTCTTTTAAGAGGATGTCGATCTCCCCGATCTCATCCCTCACATACATCTTCATATCAAGGGCCACCTGGTCGTTGCGGCTTCTGCCTGTGTGCAGTTTTTTGCCCACATCACCGCAGCGGCTGATCAGATTCGCCTCCACAAAACTGTGGATATCTTCATACTCAGGGGAAAAGGCAAGTGCTCCGCTTTCTATATCCGCAAGGATCCCTTTCAGGCCTTCCAGGATCGTCCCCTTCTCCTCCTCCGTGATTATGCCCTGCTTTGCAAGCATCGCGGCATGTGCCATACTCCCTGTAATGTCCTGTTTGTAGAGCTTATTGTCAAAACTTAACGACGCATTGAAATTATATACCAACTGGTCCGTCTCCTTGGTGAAACGTCCGCCCCATAACTGAGCCATCTTTATGTACCTCACTTTTTACAAATTGATTTATTTTTTGTTCCGGCTATCCCGGGATCCTGCGCCCCGCTGCAGCCGTAAGCCGCCTATCCGGCTTATGGGTAACAGTTTATCATTATCTTTGGTGCCGTGCAAGAAATTTTTCCATATCACTGCTGTCCCTTTTCCCTAACAGTTCAGACAGATCTGCGCATTTACTGCGCTGACCGTATGAAAAAGTAGTGCCGGCTTTATCCGGTCCATCGCGAAGCGATTTTCAATGGCTGGATGCGTAACCGTTCAGCTTGTCTGAACTGTTACCCTTTTCCGCTTCTCTCTTGTCACGTTCCCTTTTAGAGAATACACAGCCGCAGAAATCCTGCCGGTACAGGCCATATTCTGTGGAAAGCTCTGTCGAACGCTTATACCCGTTTTTCTTTTTAAAATCTGACGGCAGATGCCGGACATGATATTTCTCTTCCAGCCTTTCTCCTATCTCATTGATCTTTACCGCATTTTTCAGGGGGCTGATAGACAGGGTTGTGGTGAAATAATCATATCCTCCCTCTGCCGCAAGTCTTGCCGCCTCCTCCATGCGCATTTCATAGCAGGCAAAGCAGCGCCTGCCTCCCTCCGGGATATCTTCCATCCCTTCTGCCATGGCATAAAATTTCTCAGGGCAATACTCCCCCTTAAAAAACTTCGGCTTATGTACAAAGGGCATGGACTCTATGAGCCGCTCAAGCTCCTCCTCCCGCTTCTCATATTCCTTTTCGGGCGAAATATTGGGATTGTAGAAAAAATCGGTTATCTCAAAATACTGTGACAGATATTCCAGCACATAGCTGCTGCATGGAGCGCAGCAGCTGTGCAGGAACAAAGTGGGAACTCTTTCTTCCTTTTTTATCTGTTCCAGGATTTTTTCCAGTTCTCTCTGGTAGTTTCTTTTCCGGTCCATGTTATGATTCCCTTTTCAGCACTTCATTGCTGTTAGTCTCCCCTTTTTCAAATGCAGCTGCATTGTCCAGGGTAGTCTGGGAAATAGCCGCAAGGGCTTCCTGGGTAAAGAATCCCTGATGGGAGGTGATCATTACATTGGGGAAAGAGAGGAGCCTTGCCGTTGTGGAATGCTCCAGGATTTCATCTGAGCGGTCCTCAAATACGTTCTTTGTCTCCTCCTCGTACACATCCAGGCCTACACCGAAGAATTTGCGGGCACGGATCCCCTCGATCAGATCTTCTGTCTTCACAAGTCCGCCTCTCGAGGTGTTGACCAGTACCACTCCGTCCTTCATTTTTGCGATGGTCTCCCGGTTGATCAGGTGGTAGGTGCTGTCCATCAGCGGGCAGTGCAGGGAGATCAGGTCACTTCTTTTAAGCAGTTCATCCAAAGAGACATATTCGGCAAAATCCAGGTCCGGATTCTGGTATACATCATAGGCAATGACCTTCATACCGAAACCGCGGCAGATTTTCGCCATGGCCGCACCGATTTTTCCAGTTCCCACAATACCTGCTGTCTTCTGGTAAAAGTTAAATCCCATCAGGCCGCTTAAGCTGAAATCATTTTCCCGGACTTTTACATATGCCTTATGGATCCTGCGGTTCGCTGTAAGTGCCAGCGCCATGGCATGTTCCGCCACGGCTTCCGGAGAGTAGCCCGGCACGCGCATAACCCGGATGCCATACTCTCCCGCTTTCTCCAGATCCACATTGTTAAATCCCGCGCAGCGCATAAGGATCAACTTTACTCCCGCCTCATGGAGCGCTGTCACCGTCTCTGCCCCCACGTCGGAGCTTACAAAAGCACACACGGCGTCAAACCCTTTTGCCAGCGGCGCCGTCTTGGGTGCCAGGTCTGTTTTCAGATAGTCGATCTCTATTCCCGGATAATTTTCCAGTTGTTTATCAAAGGATGCCCTGTCGTAGTTCTTGGTGTCAAAAAATAAAATTCTCATGATTTTGCCTCCTGTTCTTGTCAGATCATGTTTCCGTTACCGGATAGGTTTCCCAATCCGTACTTATTTTATCAATAATCAAAGAAAAACACAAGTGCATCCCATTCCCATATGTCAACCCCCGGCTTTTTATCATATGATACTGTATGTTACGAATTCACAGCCCTTCAATAAATGCGGTGCCGTGGACCGTAACTGCTGATCACCATCCCCAAAAACAGACAGTCTCACACCTGCCTGCCAATAGAAATAAGAAAGGAATGACAACTTATGGATACACCTCTTTTAGAAGTAAAAGATGTCAGTTATGCCTATCATACAAAATCCGGTGAAACACCCGCTCTGTCCCATATATCTTTTTCTGTGGAAAAAGGAGAATTCCTGGCGATCGTAGGTCCCTCCGGCTGCGGAAAATCCACGCTTCTGGATATGCTCTGCGGTCTGCTCACCCCGGAAGAAGGCGAAATCCTTCTGAATAAAAAACCGCTCAGTGAATCGGTGACAAATATCGGTTACATGCTGCAAAAAGACCACCTCTTTGAATGGCGCACCATTTACAGCAATGTCCTGTTAGGGCTGGAAATACAGAAAAAGAACTCCCCAAATTCCAGAGATAAAGTCAATCATCTGCTGGCTGATTACGGCCTAGATAAATTCAAAGACTCCCGCCCGTCCCAGCTTTCCGGAGGTATGCGGCAGCGTGCCGCGTTGATCCGCACACTGGCTTTGGAGCCTGATCTGCTGCTCCTGGATGAACCGTTTTCTGCTCTGGATTATCAGACACGCCTCTCTGTGGGGGATGACATTGGGAAGATCATCAAGCGGGAGGAGAAAACCGCCATTCTGGTGACTCATGATATCTCGGAAGCCATAAGCATGGCAGACCGGGTGATCATCCTTGACAAACGTCCCGCCACCATTAAAAAGATCATCCCCATCGTACTCACCATCGATAACCGCACGCCTTTTACCTCCCGCAGCGCTCCGGAGTTCAAAAATTATTTTAATGAAATATGGAAGGAGCTAAACCACAATGGCTGAAATGACTACGATGTCCAGAGGACAGAGGAATTATCTGCGGAAATTAAGGCGTGATTCCCAGATTGTGCGGCTTATCCGCATCCTCATATTCCTGGCTTTTCTGGCGCTCTGGGAGGGCAGCGCAAGACTTGGCCTTATTGATTCTTTTATCTTCTCCAGCCCTTCCCAGGTGGTCACGGCCATGTACCACATGATACTGGACGGAACACTTGCCGTACACACGGGCGTCACACTCTGGGAGACCATTGCCAGTTTCGCCCTAGTCACTGTGTTTGGTATTGCCATTGCGGTGCTTCTGTGGTGTTTTCCGAAGCTTTCCTCCATTCTGGAGCCGTATCTGGTAGTTCTGAACAGTCTGCCCAAATCAGCCCTGGCACCGCTTTTGATCGTGTGGCTGGGCAGCAACATTAAGACCATCATCGTTGCCGGCCTGTCTGTAGCAATCTTTGGGGCGATCCTGAATCTGTACACTGGCTTCTGCGGCACGGACCCGGATAAACTGAAACTGATTTCCACACTGAGGGGCACGAAAAAGGATGCCCTTTTTAAAGTGGTCCTTCCATCCTCCGTACCGCTGATCCTCAGCATTATGAAAGTCAATATCGGCCTCTGCCTGATCGGCGTGGTGATCGGAGAGATGATCGGAAGCAAACGGGGACTTGGATATCTGATCATTTATTCCAGTCAGGTATTCAAACTGGATACCATGATCATGAGCATTGTTATTCTATGTATCATCGCTGCTGTTTTATACAGCCTGATCAACGTAGCGGAAAAAAAATACAGGAAACATTTCTGAAATACACATGGAAAAAATCCAGGCATACACGGCTCATCAATTGGCCGCTGCCTGGATTTTCTTCATTCTGCCTCCGGTTCCTCTGTGGCGCTTTTCCGACTCCGCTTTCTGTGCTTTACGCATTCGGTCAGCAGATATTCGATCTGGCCGTTGACGGAGCGGAAGTCATCCTCCGCCCACTGGGCCAGGTCATTGTAAAGAGATGCGGAGAGCCGCAGGGGAACCTGTTTTTTTTGCTTTTCCTTCGGTTTGTTTTCCATGAAGGCATCACTCCTGTTACTGTTCACAGTCACTGCCCTGCCTAATACAGGGAACCGCTGTTGACAATGGGCTGGGCATCTTTATTACCGCAGAGGACAACCAGCAGGTTGCTGACCATAGCTGCCTTGCGCTCTTCATCCAGATCCACGATATCTTTGTCGTTCAATTTCTGAAGGGCCATCTCCACCATGCTGACAGCACCTTCCACAATCTTCTGCCGTGCATCAATGATGGCTGCTGCCTGCTGTCTCTGCAGCATGGCTGATGCGATTTCCGGAGCGTAGGCCAGATGTGTGATGCGCATTTCCAAGATCTCAATCCCCGCATCTATCACTTTCTGCTGCAGCTCCTCCTGCATGATACTCGCTACTTCCTGGCTGCTGCCGCGAAGAGAGCGCTCATCTCCGCCTTCACTGGTGTCATATGGATACCTTCTGGCTGCGTTCCTTGTGATGGCATCACACTGGATAGACAGATAGTCTTTGTAATTCTCCACATTAAATACAGCCTTTGTAGCATTTTCCACTTTCCAAATGACAACCGTGCCAATCTCAATGGGATTTCCCAGTTCATCATTGACCTTTTGTTTTTTATTGTCCAGCGTCATGGTCTTCAGAGAGACTTTCTTGTTGGCTTTTGCCTCTGTATTCTTCTGTTCCGCTTCAATCCCCATCCCTTTGAGAACTGTGGAACTGGCGCTGCCCATTGCTCTTACGGTGGGGTTGATACCTGTCACAAAAGGATTCACCCAGTAAAATCCATTCTGGTTCAAGGTTCCGTAATATTTACCGAACAGTGCCAGAACCAGCGCCTCATTGGGATTGATGACCTTCAGGCCCGCAAAACCCACACAGGCCGCACAGAAGATCAGGATCGCCGCTGTTATCCCGATACCGGTAAGCGTGCCGCTGACATCAGAAAGAACCGCTCCTGAAAAAATCATCAGCGCAACACTTCCCACAAGCGCCAGGATCAAAAGAAACAACATACCCATACCTGACATGGGGTGCAGGACTTTTTCCTCCACATTCTTATCCCTTGGACTGATTCCGTCTTTTTCTTCCATGATCATTTCCTCCTCTTGAAAAGACTGCTTGCTGCAGTTATTAATTTGATATCTTTTTGATATCATCATAATACTATATTATTCCTATCTTGTCAATGAAAACCTCTCTCTGTGTAAAAAACAAGACCATCTGCCCCGTTTCCGGTTTTCGATGGTCTTGTTTCTTTTATACCTCTTCCAGTATATCAATCGTATTCAGTTTGTCACTGGCTTCCTCTTCCTTATGTCCCACCGTTCCGGCAACCATATAATAGCCGAACTTGGAATCATAGAAAAATTCTTTTACCAATGAAAATCCCTCAATCTTCCCTGTGCTCTCCACATGCATCAGGGGGCCTGTACAGGAAATGACGTCATCTCCGATCTTCACATGCTCCTCGTCATAATAGGTGATAGGCAAATCCCGGTCTATAAGCTCTTTCATCTTCTTCTCAATCTCCACCAGGTCAAAATTCTCCGGTTTTTCCGAGTAATCCAGCATAAACCCGTGGCGGATATCAGCCCGGACATAGCTTGGCCGCTCAATATCTCTCACTACATAGCCGAATAGATCCTCCGCACTGTGTGCCATTTTCCTGTAGATCAGGGATTTGAACACAATATCCGCAATATTCTGCGGCAGCGGGCCGAACAGGGACGGCCGCGTCACAATGACCTCCTCGCCGATCCCGATCATCAGATCCGCATTCCTTTTCAGGATTGGATACAGGATCTCAAAATGCTCCACGATCACTCTCTTGTGCTGAGAAGTCACCCTTATGATCGCCTCAGCGATGGTCTCCAGCTTCACATATTTTCTTGCTGCCCTGGCATCCACATGGAAGGTCCGTGGGGTATAGAATCCCACATCATCCGCATTCAAAAGGGGCATGTTGGTAATGTCGTATTCATCGTCCCCGTCCACAACCTGGATTCCCGGAAACATCCCCTGGATCATCATACTTTTTCCGGAGTCCTTGGCACCGATAATGCCGATGATACGGTCAAACGGGTTTAAATACATCTGGGAGATCTTTCTTCCCAGTTCCATCATCCTCCGGTTCCCTCTTGGTGCAAAGAAAAAATTATACAGATTGCACTCATGGCGTACATTGTTGTAAATCATAAAAACCTCTCCCTATAAATATGTTTTTTGTTCCCCAATGGCAACACGCCGCTGTTACTAACCCAACTATAGCACAAAACCGGGCAGTTGTATACGGTTTTGTCCCGTATACCTGCCCGGCTGTTACTATTCAGGTTACTGTACACAGGCCACTGTACCGGGAGGCGTTTTCATGCCGGAAGCATGAAAATCCCGAGGCAGCCAGCGCGATATGGGGCAGAATGCTCCATATCTGTGCATCGCGAAGCGTGTTACTGGACACGGAGTGTACAGTAACCTGTAATCTTTTACTGTTTTACTTTAAGAAACCATTGATGATCTGGGCTTCCGCCTCTTCCTCTGTAAGGCCCAAAGTCATGAGTTTAACGATCTGCTCTCCCGCAATCTTTCCGATGGCTGCCTCATGGATGAGCGCCGCGTCGGAGCTGTTGGCGGTTATCTCCGGAATGGAGCTGATCTTAGCGTTCCCCACAATAATGGCATCACATTCTGTATGGCCGCTGCACGCTGCATTTCCGTTGAGCACAGACTGGAAAAGCTGGCTGGAATCATCCTTCGCCACGGAACGTGATATAATATTGGCACCTGAATCCGCTCCGTCCATATCCACAATAAAACGGCTCTCCGCATCCTGGGTCCCGTGGGTCATAAGGCGCTCCATCACCTTCAGACTGGCGCCTTCCAGCAATTTTGCCCTGGTCATGCGCTTGGTGGAATCCACACCTTTGATCTGCACGGTGTCCATCTCCATGACACTGTTCTCCCCAACCTCAATGATGGTCTCAGGGTTCATAATGCGCTGGCCTTTGCCGTCCCCGCTGCCGTAATGCTTCTCCACATATTTTACTCTGGAATTCTTTCCGATGAAAAAGCTGTGGATCCCGTCGTGTTTGCTGGATGCGTCTCCCCCGTTGTGGATGCCGCAGCCTGCAATGATGGTCACATCACAGTTGTCCCCCACATAAAAGTCATTGTAGACCACTTCCTGAAGCCCTGCCTGGCTCATGACCACCGGAATGTGGACACTCTCCTTTTTTGTACCGTCCTTGATGCGGATGGTGATCCCGTCCCCTTCTTCCCGGGTGGTGATCTCTATATGTTCCGTACTGTTTCTGCCTTCACTCTTTCCGTTTGCCCGGATGTTGTAGGCTCCCACCGGGATTTCATGCAGCCCGGCAACTGCCTCTAATAACTGTTTCTGTATTGCGTCCATTATTTCACTCCCCCGTCCTTCCAGATTTTACAGCCGGAATAGTCATCCACGCCTTCCAGCAAAGCGGGAAGCACTTCATCCTTGCTTCCGCGGCTCACCAGTTTTCCGTCCGCGATCACCAGGATCTCATCCGCAATGTTCAGGATCCTCTCCTGGTGTGAAATGATCAAAATGGAGCCGTGGATCTCTCTGTGCATATTCTCAAACACATGGATCAGGTTCTGAAAGCTCCACAGGTCAATACCGGCCTCAGGTTCGTCAAATACGGACATCCTGGTGCCCCTTGCCATGACCGTGGCGATCTCAATCCTCTTCATCTCCCCGCCGGAAAGGCTTGCATTGACTTCCCTGTTAATATAGTCTTTTGCACACAATCCCACCTCTGAAAGGTACTGACAGGCTCCGGAGACCGTAATGTTTTCCCCTGACGCCAGGCGGATCAAGTCAAGCACCGTTACACCTTTAAAGCGCACCGGCTGCTGAAACGCATAGCTGATACCTTTTCTCGCTCTCTCCGTTATATTTAAATCCGTGATATCCTCACCGTCCAGATAGATCCTGCCCTCTGTGGGCTTCTCAATACCGGCAATGATCTTGGCCAGCGTTGATTTTCCGCCGCCGTTTGGCCCTGTAATGGCAATAAACTTGTTGTCTTCCAGAGTGAAACTTACGCGCTCCAGAATCCCTTTTTCTTTTGTCTCCTCTTCCACCTTGAAGGAGACATCCCTCAGCTCCAGCATTTTTCATTTCCTCCGATGTCATCTTCATCATTTTATGTTTATAAATCCCGGTTCCTATGTTATAATATCAACAATGGCCGAATGTTACAGGCGCCAACCGTGGATTTAATTCCTACAAAAACAGTACACTATATTACAAAATTTGTCAAAAGAAAAATGGAGATATTTTCAATGGACGCAAAAAATATGGATTTTACCCTGGAAGAACTGATGATCCTGGCTGAAAACGGTCAGAAGGATCTGCAGTATGCTGTGGGCTATTACTATGAAAACGGAATACACACCCTGGTGGATTTCGCCCAGGCAGCCCGGTGGTATGAAAAAGCCGCCGAGAAAGACCATGCGGACGCACTGCTGCATCTGGGATTTCTCTACGCCCAGGGAAAAGGCGTGGACAAAGATGACCGAAAAGCCTTTACTTATATCAAACGTGCCGCTGAGACCGGCAGTAAAAATGCCCAGTATAACCTTGCCAGATGTTATGAGGAGGGAATCGGAACAAAACAGGATTACGAAAAAGCCTTTGGATGGTACAAAAAAGCCGGGGAACAGGGTGATTACCGGGCCATGTGCTGCATGGGCGGATATTTTTTAAGCGGTCAGGCTGTGCCCGAGAGCACGCAGCGGGCATTCCAGCTTTTTGAAAAGGCAGCAAACGCCAATATCCCTGCCGCACAGTACAATCTCTCAATCCTCTACCGGTACGGGGAGGGTGTGGAAAAGGACGAGGCGAAGGCAGATCTGTGGCTGGCCAAAGCAGCACAAAACGGCTTTAAACTGGCAAAGGATGCCCTTAACGGCCAGCAAGAATAAAATTTTTGAATGCACATAAAGGAGAAAACAACCATGGAAGTAGATTACAGAACTTATCTGAGACATTACCCTGACAGAAACGGCCGCTTCGGCCCTTATGGCGGTGCTTACCTGACCGAAGAGCTGGTTCCGGCTTTTGAGGAGATCGCGGATGCGTACCAGACCATCTGCCATTCCTCCCAGTTCATCAGCGAGCTGCGCCGCATCCGCAAGGAATTCCAGGGAAGGCCCACGCCGGTCTATCACTGTGAGCGCCTTTCAAGGACCATCGGCAACTGCCAGATCTATCTGAAAAGAGAGGATCTGAACCACACCGGAGCCCACAAGCTGAACCACTGCATGGGCGAGGGACTGCTGGCCAAATTCATCGGCAAAAAACGTCTGATCGCAGAGACCGGAGCCGGACAGCACGGTGTAGCCATCGCTACGGCGGCGGCCTTCTTTGGATTAGAGTGTGAGGTGCACATGGGTGAGGTGGACATAGCTAAACAGGCTCCCAATGTTACCCGCATGAAAATCCTGGGCGCCAAAGTGGTTCCCGTCACACACGGAAATAAAACTCTGAAAGAAGCGGTTGACTCTGCCTTTGAATCTTATGCGAAAAATTATAAGGACTCCATCTACTGCATCGGTTCCGCAGTGGGCCCCCATCCCTTCCCTCTCATGGTCAGGGATTTCCAGTACATAGTGGGCGAGGAGGCAAAAGAACAGTTTAAGGAAATGACAGGCCTGCTTCCCGACGTGGTATGCGCCAGCGTGGGTGGCGGCAGCAACTCTATCGGCATGTTCGTTCCTTTCGTGGATGACCCTGTGGACATTGTAGGTGTGGAGCCTCTGGGCAGAGGCACAAAAATGGGCGACCATGCTGCCTCCATGCAGTATGGAGAAAAGGGTGTTATGCACGGATTTGAAAGTATCATGCTGAAGGACGACAAGGGCGAACCGGCTCCTGTATACTCCATTGCAAGCGGTCTTGACTATCCTTCTGTTGGACCGGAACACGCATTCCTCCGTGACCTGGGCAGAGTGCAGTACGATACCGTCAGCGATGAGGAAGCCATGGATGCTTTCTTCAAGCTGTCCCGCACAGAGGGTATTATCCCCGCAATCGAGAGCTCCCACGCAGTTGCGTACGCTATGCGCAAGGCCAAAGAAATGAAACAAGGCTCTATTCTTGTCAATTTAAGCGGACGCGGTGACAAGGATATTGACTATGTGGTAGAACATTACGGTTATGGGGAACAGTTCTTTGAATAAAGACTGACTGCGTTTCCGCTCAAAAGCAAAAATGCTTTTATCTGTAAAATACCGCCTGAACAGCCTTACTGAGAAGACTGTCCGGGCGGCATTTGCCACATATTGCGTATTTTCTATTTGACGTAAAATCCGATACACTTCATAGCTGAATCAAAGGTAACGGTGTACTGGGCTTTTCCATCCTCATATTTTACCAGAAGCACTGCCACCGCGTAGGGTTCCTCCGTATCCTTGTCCTGGCCTCCCGTCACACTTACCTTTTCAAAAGATTCAAACTCCCCCAGCTTATCAAAGACATAGTCCAGATTTTCCTGGAGCTGTTCAAGGGCGATCGCCTGCTGCATGACCGGGGCAAAAGTATCTTCGTATACACTCTCCAGTTCCCCGGAATTCACTTGGCTCACCATGGTTTCCGCAGCTTGTCTGACCTCATCCTCATCAAATTTGTCGGAAAGACTGCTTCCGCATCCTGCCGTGAGGACGCCCAGCATACAAACCACACAGAGCAGAAGACCCATTTTCCGGATTTTTTTCATTGTCACCCTCCCCTTTCCATTTCCTTTTGTTCATCCGGTATCATGATACTAACCTGAAACTCTTTGTCTGTCTGAGATATTTTCATGGTCCCCTCATATTTTAAAAGAGCACTCTTCACATTCTGCAGTCCCAAGTGCTGATGCCTCTGTACCGCTTTCTCTTTCTTTTTTCCTTTTGAGTTTACCATTTTGATCACAAGAAAAGAGTGGATGTTTTGTATTTGGAGGGAAAAGTATTTTGATCCCCCATCCCCTATGGCCTCCACTGCATTATCCAGAAGATTTGCGAAAATGGTGGTAATATCAATCTCCCGGATCCTGTCCAGGCACCTGTCACAGATATCCAGCTCCAGTCTTGTATCCCGCATGGATTCCTGTCCCAGCTTCTCATTTAAAATGATATTCAGCATCCTGTTGTCCGTATACCAGGTATGTCCCGTCTGATTCAGCAGATGAAATACATCCTCTGCATAGGTCTTTGCCTTTTCGGTCTCTCCGGTTTCATAGAGACGGGCAACCGCCTGCATATGGTTTTTGGCGTCATGTATGGCCTTTCTGGAACTCCGGTAACTCTCCTCCAGAGTTTTATAGTGCTGGTAAAGCAGCTCTGACTCCTGTTTGTAGAGCTTCTCATCCCTGAGTGCCCGGCTTCCCTTTCCTGTCTGTCTGAAAAGATATAACAGCATCAGATTAACGGAAAATATCAGGATAATATTCAGTATCACCAGACCGTACCCATACCTGAGCACAAAGAAATCCGCACTCATCCAGATGATGGATATCATAAATACAACAGAAAATGCGGGAAGCAGCAGAAAGAGAAAATATTGGGATTTATAGTAAAAAAATCCGTTGTCCTCCTCATCTTTCTTTTTTAACACTGTTATCATGAAAAAGGTCCAGAAAAACTCCGTAAACCATTTGATCAGGAGAAGGATCAAATGCATATTGTCAATCTTCTCAAAACCCACCCGTATGAGATTTACTGTAGTTATATTTGTAAAGATCCACTGTACTGTATAGACACTTGTGATCTGGCAGAGAAAATATCCGATACAATATACCAGACAATAAAAGTATGCCGGTCCATTTGGCTTAAACAGTAAGGTTTCCAAGAAAAATACAAGCAGTATCACAGAGAAAACAACAAACCCGTCACTCCGCGATAACTGCGTCAGTAAATAGAAAA
This sequence comes from Blautia hominis, assembly GCA_002270465.1. Taxonomy (GTDB): domain Bacteria; phylum Bacillota; class Clostridia; order Lachnospirales; family Lachnospiraceae; genus Blautia; species Blautia hominis. The sequence continues at coordinate 191,007 of NQOF01000002.1, read as the reverse complement.
GTGCAAACACCACGTAGGCTGCCGGATAAATCCATGCTTTCTTCAGACGGCGCTCCCCGATTCGATTCATAAACCAATAAAACAAAAATCCCAGTACAGACAGATCCGCTGCTGTCAGAATATCATTCATTATCCTGCTGCCACCTTCTTCCTAACTCATTTTATCTGCCAGATATAGACTGAGTTTTTCTTTGAACTGCACGGCCTGTTTTTGGGACAGAGGAATCCATTCACCATTCATCATGAGGATCTCATATCCCCTGATATTTTTCACATGGTACAGGTTCACCACAAAACTCTTATGAGGAACCGAAAATCCGTATTGAGCCATCTTACCGGCAATATCGGATATCTTTCCCCGCATTTCATGGATCACATCCTTTGTCTTTATAAAAATGCGCCGGTTCTGATACTCAAAATAATAGATCGCATCCACGGGAAGCCGTACAAGACCCTCTGCTGTGGTAAACTCCACCTGCTTTACCTCAGGCGCCTCCTCCTCCTGCCAGAGCATGGCATCTTCCACCTGCTTCCATACCTTCTCCTGCTTCACAGGTTTTAGAAGATATCCAAAGGCATGGACAGAAAAGGCTCTGCCTGCATACTCCTTATAAGAGGTCACATATACGATCTTCACTTTCCTGTCATGGGCGCGGATCCTCCTGGCCGTTTCAATCCCGTCTATGCCCTTCATGTCAATATCCAGAAAGATCATGTCATAGATACGTCCGGCGCCAAGCAGTTCCTCCCCGCTGCTGTATCCATCCACACAGAGTCCCTGCTTTGGATAAGTCTCTATCAGTCCTCTTAAAAAAGATACCGCAGTCTCATCATCATCACACACTGCTATACGCATCTTTCTCCTCCTGTTGTCTTTATCTGTTTTTTCATTATATCCCAATCCCTTGTCCCACTCAATCCATTCTGCACAGGGTATGGAAAAAGGTACATAAGATGTAACCGTTTGCAGACCCATCGGGAGCCGGTCGGATCATAGATCCGTCTCGATATCATCCAGCTCTTTTAAAATACTCATCTGCTCCTCTTCAAAGAGCAGTTTTTTATTATACCTGTAATAACTGTCACATCCGTTCTCACTGATAAACCGGATGCTGTAGGGATTTGTGTTCAGTTCCGTGATGAAGATAACCATCTCCTGGCTGTCCCCAAATGCCTGCTCCAGAAAATCAAAGGCATTTTGCAGCGCGCTGCCAATCTCCTCTATAAGGTTTTCCCGCTCTTCGGATTCCTGCCTGAAATGCCCGGCTGCCCCTGAAAATATTTCTTCCCAGGCCAAGCCTTCCCTCTCATATGCCTCCGTCTCCTTTTGACGGGCTTTTAAAAACTCCATGATCTTTACGGCCCCATGACGGGCGGGCGTTGTAAACTGGCCTGCATTTTCTTTCCTGTCATATTCCTCCTGCTCCCGCCCAAGGATGGCTGTCAGGGACCCGGACGGGGAATTGCCTTCTTCCATCTCTCGTTTCCAGTCCTTTAGCTTTTCATAGAGGACCGTAACATACAGATCTCTCTCGTAATATGCATAGAACCCGGTTCCCAGGCGGCCTACAAGCAGCCCCACCACACTGAATCTCTCATCAAAGGATGCCTGCCTCAGCTTATCCACTGCAAATTTTTCAAAACGGCCTGCCAGCACCTCCTCGATCTGATAGTCTGTCCTGTATTTCTCAAAAAGTTCCAGATAGTTGGCAAAATCCCTGGCTGCCTTCCCGTGTTGGATATACTGTCCCACCACTTCCCTGTCAGCCCGCTTTCCCAGCTTTTCATAGGCATAGAGGAACTGGGATAAATCCTCCCATCCTCTGGCTGTGGCGAACATACGCCCGTCCACACTGGTCTCCATGCGGTAAAAATTTTCTTTATGGATATCCAGGTAAGAGATCACGGCGGGATGGATGCCTGCACTGTAGGCATACTCCTTCCACACACCGAAGTCCTCCTCCACGTCGATCCTGCGGATTCTGTCAAGAGTCACCACATCAAACTCCCGGACCGATTTATTGTACTCCGGCGGATTTCCGGCTGCCACGATCATCCACCCCTTTGGCACAGACTGGTTTCCAAAGGTCTTACACTGCAAAAACTGCAGCATAGTGGGGGCAAGGGTCTCTGACACACAGTTGATCTCATCAATAAAGAGAATCCCTTCCCTGATCTTTGTCTCCTCCATCTTGTCATACACAGAGGCGATAATTTCGCTCATGGTGTATTCTGTCACAGAGTGGACCTTTCCGCCATAGTCCTTCTCTTTGATAAAAGGAAGCCCTACAGCGCTCTGCCTGGTGTGATGGGTAATGGTATAAGATACCAGATTGATCTCACATTCCCTGGCGATCTGCTCCATGATCTGTGTCTTTCCGATTCCCGGAGGGCCCATGAGCAGAATGGGGCGCTGCCGGATGGCGGGAATACAGTATTCCCCATATTCGTCCTTGATCAGATACGCCTCAATGGCGTCCTTAATTTCCTGTTTCGCTCGTTTAATGTTCATCCCTGATTCCCTCTTTGTATGCCTCCATTTCCTCCTGGTCCAGATAGATCTTAATGGCCCAGGGGGGCACGTCTACTTCCTCAAATTCTTTCTGCATCAGCACAAAAGCTGTCTCATACCGGGGCATTTTCCGGGGATAGATCCCTTTGCCGTCGGTGAAATACAAAAGCCCTTTCAGGCTTGTGAACTCTCTCTTTGCCAGAAGCTCCTCCACATAGGTGAATACCGGCCTGAAATCCGTTCCCCCCTGGCCTAAAAGTTCCAGATGTTCCATATAGGCCTCCAGTTCCTCCCCGGAGGTGATCTTGTCATCACACCTCACAATCTCGTCGCACTGGATCAAGTGGATATTGATCTTCCTGAAAAAACTCTCCGTCTCCCTCAGAATGGAATACGTCTCTTTCAGAAAGGCCTTCACCAGCTCACCGGAACAAGACATGGAGGTGTCAATGGCAATGACAAATTCCTCCACCTTTTTTACCTCCCGGCTCTCCTGCGGCTCAATGAGAGGCATATTGCCGTACAGGGAAAGCCCATAACTGTAGAACCCGTAATCAAAAGAATCCGGGTCGATCTGCTGTTCTTCTTTCAGCACGGCAAATTTCTGCAGGAATCTGCGGTAATCATAGGAATCCCTGTTCTCCACCTTGATCTGCTCCAAAAGCCCCTCCGAGGCTCCCGTGGCGCTGTCCTGTCCAAAACTCTGCAGTTCTGTCTCCATCTTATTGCGGATGTCATCCCAGTTTTCTTTTGGCCTCTGGTTTGGCGTCTTTCTTTTCCCGCCGGACCAAAAGCTGTGGTCGTCCACATAAAATTCTCCTCTGAGTTGCTGAAGCCGCTCAAGGTCCGGACTCTCCTCCAAAAGAGCGGTAAAAACGCCTTCCGCGTTAAGAACCCTGCGCTTCCGTCCAAGTACCGCGTAAGTCTCCCTCCGCAAAACAGACGCGGGGCGGCGCACACAGTGCAGGGGGATACTATCGATCATTGCCTCACTGGCAATATCACAGGAGACCTCCCACAAAAGATCCGCCAGATCTTCCCCCAGCAGTCCGCAAGCCCTTTTTTTCCTTCGCCGCACATCCTTCCACGGATGGGCAAATATACAGTGAAACACCATATGCAGATACGCCCGGTTGACTTCCCCGCGTCCCCGCCGGTACAGGCCGCCCAAATACGCCGGATCATAGTATAAGTAAACCCCGTCTGTTCCCAGGGTCTCCATCTCCGGATCCTGCACATAAGAAAACGCGGCAAGGGCCACATCCAGAAAACGCATGTGCAGATAAAGCTCGCTTTTGGAGGCTGCCAGAATTCTGACGCACACTTCGTTGATTCGTTTTTCCATTTCCTGTGCCATATCTCTACTCCATCTGTAACGGTTGGGTGCCTTCACCGTTACGTGTTAAAATTCAAAGGACTTTACGATCCTGCCAAACCGCTTTCTCTTCTCATCCATCAAAAGACTCACGGCCTCTGTCTGTCCGATCCGGGAAGCCCGGTACAAAAGCCGCTCCATCTCGTCAGATCTCTGCAATACTTCTTCTGCCAGATAAGACAGGGCGCTGTGCCAGTCCTGTTGTTTCAGGAAATAATCTCCCGTCTCCTCCAGATGCTCTCTTACATACGCGGCATACGCTAATTTTGCCTTATCCTCCAGTTCATAGGGATACCTGAGACGCCCCATGGCCATAGGGATCAGGATCTCAGATTTTTCATATACCTTTGCCACCTCAAACAAACTGTCATAGCGGTGATAATCCACACGTTTTTCTGTAAAACACTGGCGGTAGCGGTATCCGGAACCATGAAAATGTGTCTCCAGGATCCTGGCCGGTGTGTTCTCCACACCCTCCTCATAATACTCCGGGAATACCAGTCTGGCGCTGTCCTTTGTCCCCCTGAACGTGATCACCACAAACACCTCGTGAAAGGTTTCCGCTACCACATCCGTTATACAGCTTTTGGCTCCTTTCTCCATGAGGACCTGCAGCTCCCTCAGCGCAGAACAACCGGTAAAGGAACCGCCGCCGATACGCTTCAGGGAATCCGTGAACGAGAGACGCCTTAAATTTCCACAGCCATAAAAGGTGTAGTTCCCAATTTCCTCCACACCGTCCGCAATCTCCATCTCCTCTGCACCCAGCAGAAGTTCCTGCTCTTCTTTTGTCCTTCCCTCTTTCCAGGGGGAATAATAGTAAGCAGGCAAAAAGGATGCTTCCGCATCCCTTTTGCCCTTATTCATCTCATATTTATCATTCATATCACTGTGCTACCAGCTCTTCACACTCCCGGGCCACGGAAGCTTCACAGGAACGCATAGCCAATATGGTCTTGTCAAATAACTCTGTCAGTTCCCAGCCCAGCATCTCGGCACCGGTCTTGATCACGTCTCTGGAACAGCCGGCTGCAAACCTCTTGTCCTTGAATTTTTTCTTAACGCTGGACACTTCCATGTCCATGACACTTTTGGAGGGACGCATTTTTGCTGCTGCCCAGATCAGACCTGTAAGCTCATCAGACGCAAACATGATCTTTTCCATAAGATGCTCCGGCTTCACCTCAGAACAAAGTCCGTATCCATGGCTTACCACTGCGTGGATAAGCTCGTCCTCCGCATTGATCTTGGCCAAAAGCTCCGGCGCTTTCTTGCAGTGTTCCTCCGGGAACTGCTCAAAATCCACATCGTGCAGCAAGCCTGCCAAAGCCCAGAAATCAGCCTCATCCCCAAATCCCATCTCCCCTGCATACCAGCGCATAACGCCTTCCACAGTCAGAGCATGGAGGATATGGAATTCCTCTTTATTGTATTTTTTCAGAAGTTCTAATGCTTTCTCTCTTGTCACTTTTGTCTGCATTGTATGTACCTCCTTTTTCCTTAGTCACATGCAGCTTTGAATTCTGTCCAGTTTTTCTCATAAGCCTCATTGGCTTCCCCGCTCACGTTCTGCACAATTTCGCCTTTTGTCACGGAATCCGGAACGACCAGGTTGGGATTCACCAAATCATCGGCTGCCTGGGTGGTACAGTAATATCCCAGTGCATTAAAGCATTTAGCGGCAACTTCCGGTTCCAGAATGTAATCCAGGAATTTGTACGCATTCAGCTCATCCGGCGCATTTTTTGGAACAAACAGATTCATGATGCCAAATCCCAGGCCTTCTTCCGGGTAAACCACCTTCAAATCCGGGTTCTCTGCCAGAGCTGCCGTCACCTGGGAGGTGTAGAGATATGCAACGGCTGCCTCACCGTTTAACAGGGCGTTCTGAGTATCACTGTCCTGGATCATTCGGATATTGGGAGCCAGCTCTTTTAATTTTTCCCCGGCCTGTTCAATGACCTGTACGTCTTCCTCATTCATGGATTTTCCCATGGTCTGAAGTACAAATCCATTGACAGCGCGATAGCTGCCGATCATGGCGATCTTATCTTCCAGTTTGGGATTCCACAAATCCTCATATCCCTTGATCTCAAAGTCTATCTGTTCCGGATCGTATACGATCAGAGGAATACCAGCTCCGTGAGGAATGGTATATTCATTGTCCGGGTCATAGAACTGACTCTGGTACAGGGGATTGATATTCTTTAAATTACCGATTTGTGATGTGTCCAGCTTTTTAGCCAGACCGTTTTTCACGATCTGCTCAATAATGTAGTCATCACCCACAACAATGTCATAGTCTTTTCCGTCTGTCTGCTGGATCTTTTCCAGCATGGTCTCATTTGTATCAAAGTTGGAACTTATGATCTTGATCCCGGTCTCTTCCTCGAAACCATCCAGGACCTCCTGGGGGAAAAGGCCCTCCCAGGTGTAGAGGACCAGTTCCTTGTTGTCATCTTCCTCTTTCTCACCGCATCCGGCAAGCATGGAAGCTGCCATTGCAAAACACAGTGTAAGGGCTGCCAATCTTCTCTTCATATTATTACCTCATCTTTCTGAAAGTTCTCCCCGTCTGCGTTCCTGCCTCTTCTGCAACAAAGCAGAAATGCCCAGGACCAGTACGATGGCCGCTAAAATTATGGTGCAAAGCGCATTGATCTCCGGCGTCACCCCTGTCTTTAACTGGGTGTAAACTTTCACCGGGAGGGTGTTGAGCCTTGGACCGTTTACAAAAATACTGATGACCACATCATCAAAGGACATGGCAAATGCAAGCAGGCTTCCCGACAGGACTGCCGGCATGATCAGCGGCAGTGTTATGTCAAAAAAGGTCCGGATCTGAGATGCCCCCAGATCCCGGGCGGCCTCCTCCAAAGACCTGTCAATTCCCACAAGCCTTGCCTTCACCATCATAAATATATAAGGAATACAAAATGTAGTATGCGCAATTACCAGGGTTGTCATACCAAAAGGCAGGTTTAATAAGGAGAAAAAGGCAAGAAATACCATGCCCAGAATGATTTCCGGAATCATAATGGGAACCGTGGACAGATACTCCATCATGCCTTTTGTCTTATAATCCGCCCGCGCCATCCCCACAGCGCCCAGGGTTCCGATGACCGCGGAGATTGCGCAGCTTATGACACCCAGAAGTATGCTGTTGAAAAGCGCCTCTTTGATATCCCTGTCGTGCCAGAGCGTTTCATACCATTTCAAAGAAAATCCTGTAAAGCTGGCTGTCAGCTTGGACTCATTAAAGGAAAATATCACCACCATCACAATGGGGAGATACATGATGAGCAGCAGGACCGCCAGATAAATGCCTGACAGCTTATGTTTTTTTCTCAAAAGAATCCCTCCAAATCTTTTACATGGGTTATTTTCCGGTACAGGTAGATCATGATGGAAGTAAGTGCCATAAGCACCACTGCCAGGGCCGCTGCAAAGGGCCAATTGCTGCCTCTTGTGAGCTGGTCCTGAATGACGCTTCCCACCAGAACGATTTTATTTCCTCCCAGAATATCTGCAATAAAAAACAGTCCCATGGACGGCACAAAGGACAGGATCACACCTGTCAGGAGTCCCGGCAGCGTCAGCTTCAGCGTAACCGTCATAAATGCCTTCGCACGGCTGGCGCCCAGATCCCTTGCGGCTTCCACCAAGGACCAGTCCATTTTTTCCACGCTGGAATACACGGACAGGACCATAAAGGGCAGCAGGGCATAAATCATACCAATGACCACTGCGGGGTAGGAATATAGGATCTTCAGAGGCTCCTGGATAATGCCCAGCTTCATTAACAGCGTGTTAAAGACACCTTTCGCCTGGAGCAGGATGATCCATCCGTACATACGGATCAGGGAACTGGTCCAGAAAGGCACCATGATCAGCAGCATGATCCTCTTCTTCCATTTTGCGGACTGCTTTGCCATAAAGTATCCGAAGGGATATCCCAGAAACGTAATACAGATGGTACTGGTAAACGCAAGCTGGAAAGACTGGGTAAAACTCTTTAGGTAAACAGGGTCTGCTATCTTTTTATAATTTTCCAGGGTGAATTTCCACACGGTTCCCCACCCGTCGCTGTTTGTGGCAAAGCTCAGTGCTATCATATAGAGCAGGGGGCCTGCCACAAAGACCAGGGTGAAGATATAGAGGGGCGCAACCGTCAGAAACAGTCCTGATTTTTTCTTTTTTTCCATCCTCATGCCCCCTGTGCCGCTTCATCCATATCCACAAAGACAGCGTGTTCCGGTTCCCATCCCACACAGACTTTCTGGTCCACGGTCAAATCCGTATCTATACCGTAATGGCTGGCAACCACTTCCTTGCCGTCCTCCAGTTTAAAGACCATGTGAAGCTGTCCGGCATTAAAGGATTTATCTGTGATCACTGCCGGAAGGCCCTTTTTGCACTGACGGCAGACTTTGATATTTTCCCTTCTCACCGCCACCACTGCCCGGCCGCCTTCTTTCAGGCCGTCCACCGTTTTGGCTGTAATGAGGCGGCTGTTCACACGGATATCTGTCAGCTCCCCATCTATACGCTCCACAACACCGGAGATAATATTGGCGTTGCCCACAAAATCTGCCACATAACTGGTCTTTGGGCGGTTGTAGATCTCATCCGGGGTTCCGATCTGCTCAAACTGCCCGTCCCGCATGACCACAATACGGTCTGACATATTGATTGCCTCCTCCTGGTCATGGGTTATGTACAGGAAGGTGATGCCCAGCTTTTTCTGCAGCCGTTTCAGTTCTGTCTGCATGGCTCTTCGCAGTTTTAAGTCCAGGGCGCCCAAAGGCTCGTCCAAAAGCAAAAGCTTAGGACTGTTGATCAGAGAGCGGGCAATAGCAACTCTCTGTTTCTGCCCCCCTGACAGTTCTGAGGGCATACGTTTTTCATAACCGGAGAGCTGGACCAGGTCCAGCATTTTTCTCACTTTTTCTTTGATCTCATTCTTGGGAACCTTGCGGATTTTCAGGCCATAGCCAATGTTTGCCTCCACATTCATATGGGGAAACAGGGCATAATTCTGGAACACGGTATTTACATCTCTCTGATGAGGTTCCAGTAGGGTCACATCTCTGCCTTCCAGAATCACCTGACCTTTATCCGGCATCTCCAGCCCGGCGATGATACGCAGGGTTGTGGTTTTTCCGCAGCCGGATGCGCCTAAAAATGTGATAAATTCCCCTCTTTCAATGGAGAGGTCAATGTCCCGGAGCACATCTGTGGTACCGAAACTCTTACTGATTCCTTTTAATTCCAATAACTTATCTTTTCCCGCACCTGTCCGGTCCAAATCTGCGGGATTTTCCTGCGGGTGTCGTATATCGTTCATGTAGTGTCCTTCTTTATCTTAATAAACTATCTCTGGTATATAATGGCACAAATGTTCGGAGTTGTCAATTACCGACACGTAATTCAGAGAGAATTCATCCATTTTACGAACAGATTTTCCTTTGACCACTGACCTAAAATAATGCCCTGTGCAAAATATAGGACAAAATTTGTAAAAAATAGTTGAAATTTTCTCAAAATCGTGTATAATATCATTTGTGTGTGAAACACAAGCTGGAATAGCTCAGTCGGTAGAGCACTTCACTCGTAATGAAGGGGTCGTGAGTTCGAGTCTCATTTCCAGCTTTCAGGAATCCTGTATTTATGCAGGGTTCTTTTTTTTGCCGTCACGGTTACAGTGCCGGCCATTTTTAACCAGTTTTAATTTTTATGTATACCGTAAATACTAAAAAGAAAAAGGATGTGGAAAAAATGGCAGCACAAAAAGCAGCAATCTCATTTGGGTTAGTTCATATTCCTGTAGCGCTCCATACAGCGACGCAGGATAGTGATATACACTTTAACCAGCTATGTAAGGAAGATGGATCAAGAGTCAAATACAAGAAGGTTTGTGCCAATTGCGGTAAAGAAGTGGGAACACAGGATATCATAAAAGGTTTCGAGTTTGCCCCGGGGCAATACGTGACAATGACGGATGCCGATTTTGAGAAAGCCAAGACCGAAAAAGACCGCACAGTGCAGATTATACATTTTGCCGATTTGAGCAGCATCCCCCCGGTATTCTATGACAAGACTTATCATGCAGTGCCGGAACTGGGTGGTGACAAGGCCTATGAATTACTTAGGCGGGCAATGTATGAGGAGAAAAAGGTGGCAGTTGCAAAAGCAGTATTAGGACAATCCGAAAAACTTCTCGCGCTGATACCCACCGCGGAAGAAATTCTAATTGAGACTATGTTCTTTGCAGATGAAATTAAGGAAATGCCAAAGGACATTGCTCATCCGGACCTAACTGAGCCGGAAATGAACATGGCAAAAACCTTAGTGAATTCTATGGTACAGAATTTTAACCCCGAGCAGTATCATAATGAATATCAGAAAAGGTTAAGAGAAATTATAGAAGCTAAGATCAATGGTGAGGAGATCACTGCAGCCCCGGAAGAAAGACCATCAAATGTGATCGATCTGATGGAGGCATTGCAAAAATCACTTAATCAGGTAGGTACAAACGGAGACAATACCCCGCCTAAAAAACGCAGGACCAGGAAAGCCACAGCATGATTGATTTTGAGACCAAAAATGTCAAACCAATGCTCATTGGACAAGAGGGGAATGCGTTCGATGATGATGCGTATATTTATGAGCTGAAATGGGACGGCGAAAGATGCATTGCTTATTTGGACCCAAGCGGCAAAACAGAGTTGAGAAATAAACGAAATGAAAAAATGTTACTGAAAGTGCCGGAGTTAAAAGAATTATGGACACAAGCCAGAGAAAAATGCATTCTCGACGGTGAACTGATGATATTAAAAAATGGCAGGCCTGACTTCTTTGAGATCCAACGCCGCAGTCTTACAACGAATACATTTAAAATTGAACTTGCGTCAAAACAGTTTCCCGCTACATTCGTTGCGTTTGATATCTTGTATTATAAAGACAGGGACGTAACGGCACTACCATTATCGGACAGAAAGGTTCTTCTGCAAAAAGCCTTCTCGGAATCCGAACGGTTGGTTTTATCAAGATATGTGGAGGGCAATGGTACAGCCTTTTATCAGATGGCAGAACAGCAGGAGTTAGAAGGGATAGTTGCCAAGCGAAAGGACAGTCTCTATATACAGGATAAACGCACGAAAGACTGGATAAAAATAAAACGGATGCTGGATGATGATTTTATTATCTGTGGATATATCCAAAAACAAAATAATATGATCAGCCTTGTTCTCGGTAAATATAAAGATCACGTTATCGTCTATGAAGGACATGTAACAATGGGGGTAGGAACCGATACGTTAGCGCAATTGCTAAAATTACCATCCGGTTATCCTCCCGCCGGTACGCCGGGCGGTCATGGAAATGAGGAGGCAGTCTGGATACAGCCGAAATTAGTAGGTGTAGTGAAATATATGCCCAGAGTGGGAAGTGACGAAAGACATCAATCGGTCTTTAAAGGGCTGAGATATGATAAACGTCCGGAAGAATGTCTGTGACGAAATCCAAGCCCCGGCTCTGTGCCACCAAAATCTGATCATTGGAGGCAAGTACAGAGCCGGGGCTATATTATGCTGTCCGGTGAGAAAGGTCACGGTTCATTTCTAACTGTTTTTCACAAATTCCGTTCCACATTTCGGGCATCGCACACTCACCTTGCCCTTTCCCTTGGGAATGCGGATCTTTTGTTTGCAGTTTGGGCAGGAGTAAATGTGGTAATCCTTTCTCTGCTGCTGGATATACTTTTTCTGGCCGAAAAAGTGACGCACCTTATTCTCAACAGTGAGATATTTCTGATTCTCAGCATAACGCTTTGTAATATTCCTTGAAAACATCCTGATGTATATAAATACAATCAAAAGGATCTCCCAGGAAGTCAGCAGTATGGAAACATATCCATTCCTGATGAACATATTGATAACAGCGCAGACCAAAAGTACGATCAGCATAAACTGGTTCAGCCTGTCCGTGCCGTAACGTCCTGCCATAAACTTTGCAAATTTTTCTTTCATGATCGTCAAATTCCATCCTTCTCTAATGATTCATATATTCCGCTGACAAACCGGCGGGCATGCTCCAGGTCATCCATATCGGGATGCAGCATAGCCATATCAAAGTTCCGTATCATGGCATCCACCTGCTTATCATTGCCACCATTTCTCATGCGGTTGTATTTTTCCCTGACCTGGATAGGCATCTTCCCCTGGCAGATAAAGGCACCCAGATATTCATTGTCATCCTCTATGAAGACCCGGATATTCTCCTCGATCTTTTTAAAGTATTCCGGGCTTTCTCCCATTCCGCAAGTGCCGAACAATACAATCTTCTTTCCCTGCAGGGATCCCAGGTAATCCAGCACTTCCACGCTGGCACTTCCCCTGTCCGTCCAGAAACCGATAAAATAAATGTCCGCCATATCATAGTCTGTCTGCCCGTCCAGCCGGGCAATGTCCTTATCTGAGCCCGGCACTGCTGCAAATATGGCCTTTGCCAGCTTCTCCGTATTGCCTGTTCTGCTTTTATACAACACCTGCGTCTTCATGTGGTATCATCCTCTCTCATTTTTACGATATATTCATAATAACACGATGAAAGACAAATAGATATTTCCTGTGTCTTAAAAATTATAAATTGTCTATAAATTCCTTTTTCCCCTGCAGATTTTTCCTGAGGATTTTTCTTCCGGTGCAGGTATCCGGGTTTTCACACCACAGACAGCGCCTGCAGTGCAGACATTTTCCGGTATCTCTGCCTTCCATGGCGTCCTTGGCCCAATTGTAGTTCACAATGATCCCCCTGGCAATATCCACCATATCCACATCGGTACGCTCCAGAATGTCCTGTGCCATTTCAGGGTCCGTGATCCCATTTACCGCGAAAACGGGAACCGAAACAGCGCGTTTGATTTGAGCTGCCGCGTAAATACATGTTTCATAGGGAAAATCCACGGGAGCTTTTGGGTCATCCTCACCGGAAAAACCATAGGATACATCAATAAAATCTATGCCTTCCTTTTCCAGTATCTCCGCATGTCTGATGCCATCCTCAAGCCTTGGCTCAAAGCCTCCCAGGCGGATCCCCACCACAAAATCCTCCGGCACCTTCTCTTTTATGGCACGCAGGATTTCCACTGCAAACAGTTCCCTGTGTTCTCCGTATACATCCTGTCTGCGGTTTACCCAGCGGTTAAAAAATTCACACATGAGATATTGGTGGCATCCGTGCAGTTCCACACCGTCATACCCTGCTTTCCAGGCACGGACTGCCGCATCTGTAAACGCCTGCTGGACTTTATGTATCTCCTCTGCAGTCATCTCTTTCCCGATCTTTTTGACACCGTCTTTGTAAAAACTGTAATCACTGGGACAGGCCAGATCTCCATCCAGGCCTGAGACACCTGCATGATGGATCTGGATAAAGATCGGACATCCTTCTTTATGTACCGCGTCCACGATCTCCGACAGTCCCTTTATCTGGCCATCCTCCCAGATACCAAGCTGGTTAGAAACAAGTTTTCCGCTCCTGTCCACACATGTGGCTTCCTGTATGATCAGTCCTGTCTGCCCTTTTGCCACATTTCGGTAATGCTCCACATTTTCCTGTGTTACATAGCCTTCCTCTGTGCCCCAGGCATAACATACCACCGGCGGAAAACAGATTCTGTTTTTTATCTTCACCTTTTTTATCTGTAATGGTTCAAATAGTTTTTTCATAGCCAACCACTCCCGTTCAATCTGAAAATGCAGCAGCCGGAATACACTCCGGCGCTGCACCTTTCGCTACTGATAATCCATATGTGTCATAAATCCTTCATATACCTCGTGGCCTGTTTCCAATGTGCTGCCGTCCACTGTAATCTGGATTGCTTCTGCCTGATAGGTATCCAGAAATGAATTGACAACAGCGCCGATGGTGAGGATCTCGCCTGCGGTCCCCATAGAACGTATACTGTCTTTAAAATTTGAGGACAGATCCAGTTTCAGGACATACTGCCCTTCTTCCTCAGTCTCCTCAAAATTTTGCACGGTTATACTGTCTGTCAGAACGCCTGCCCCCACCAGCTGCCCAATCAGCGCATCCGCAGATACCTGAGGGATTTCCACCTGGTTTACATCCCAGCCTTCCGCATTTTCATCGGGAACATAAATAAACGCCTGCCCTGTCTGTACCGGGACGCTCTCTTCCTGCGATTCCTGCACATCGGCATCGCTCTTCACTGCCTCTTTCTCTCCGTCCTGCGTCCCTGTCTCCTCTTTCGTCTCTGCGTTTTCTTTCTTATCGGTCTGCGGATCTTCCTTTTTTACTTCCTTATCCGGATTTTCTTTCTTTTCCTGTTCTGTGTCCTTTTGCTCCTCTTTTGACTCCGTCTGGGTTTTCGCATCTGTATCCTGGGTATTGCTGCATCCTGCAGTGCCGAATATCATCACGGCGCAAAGCAGGATGGCAATACATGATTTTCTGTGTTTCATAGGCTGCGCTCCTCTCTGCCAAAAGCCTCCGGCAATCCGGACTTGATATGCACATCAAGCTGCGGATATGGAATATCAATGTTTTCCTCATCAAATGTCAGTTTAATTTCCTCATTCAGTCTCCATTTTGCAGGCCAGTAATCTTCCGTTTTCACCCATGCCCTGAGTCCCAGGATCACGCCGTCATCCGCCAGTTCATCCACGAATACCAGCATCTCCTGCTCAGACATTATAGCAGGATCCGCATGAAGCAGTGTTTCCAGGATCCCTTTTGCCTTTTTTAAATCTGACTGGTAGCCAATCATCACTTTGATCTCCAGCTTCCGTTTATCCTGGGATGTCACATTGACAATGCTGGAATTGGTGATATTTCCGTTCGGTATGGTGATCCGTCTGTTGTCCACAGTGGAGAGAGTGGTGTAAAACAGATCGATCTTCACCACAGTTCCCTCCTGGCTGTTGGTATTCTCTATAATATAGTCTCCCACTGTGAAGGGCCGCAGAAGCATGATGATGACTCCGCCTGCCAGGTTTGACAGACCGCCCTGCAGTGCCAGACCAATGGCTACACCACCGGATGCCAGCAATGCTGCAATAGAAGATTCCTTAATCCCAAAACGGACTGCAATACTTACGATCAGCAGGAAGTACAGGGCAGTTTTTACAAAAGAGGTCAAAAACTGGATGACACCGGTATCCGCACCTGCCTTGTTCATGGCTGCCCGTATGATGGCGCATATCTTGACGATCACCTTGCTGGCTATAAAATAGATGACGATCGCCAGGATCACCTTCCACGCAAAGGCTTCCACGGCAGGTATCTGGGCACTGATATGGTTCCAGATTTTTTCTAAATTTATGCTGCTTGCCAATATTCCTGTCATTTAGTTCATCCTTATTTTTTCTTGGTTGTCTTTCTCGTTGTTTTCTTTTTGGAGGTTGTCCGGACGGTCTGTGTACCGGCCTTTCCTGTCTCCGCTGTTTTTGTCTCTTCTGCTTTCGCTGCTGCCGCAGAAACCTTCTCTGCCTTTTCCACTGCAGGACTTACAGACTGCTTGTCTTCTTCCGCCTGCACAGCTTCCGGTTTTGCCTCAGTCTTCTCAGCCTCCGGTTTTGCAGCTGTCTCTTTCGCAGCTGGCGTTGCTTCCGTAATCTCCGCCTCTGCTGTTGCAGCTATCGTTTTCGCTTCTGGTTTTGCCTCTATCTTCCCAGCTTCCGGTTTAGCGGCTATCTTTTTTGCCTCTGGCTTTGCTTCTATCTTCTCAGCTTCCGGTTTAGCGGCTATCTTCTCAGCTTCCGGCTTTGCGGCTATCTTTTTCGCATCCGGCTTTGCGGCTATCTTCTCAGATTCCGGCTTTGCAGCTATCTTTTTCGCATCCGGCTTTGCCTCTATCTTCTCAGATTCCGGCTTTGCAGCTATCTTTTTCGCATCCGGCTTTGCGGCTATCTTCTCAGCTTCCGGTTTAGCGGCTATCTTTTTTGCATCCGGTTTTGCCTCTATTTTCTCAGATTCCGGTTTTGCGGCTATCTTTTTCGCATCCGGTTTTGCCTCTATCTTCTCGGCATCCGGCTTTGCGGCTATCTTTTTCGCATCCGGTTTTGCCTCTATTTTCTCAGATTCCGGTTTAGCGGCTATCTTTTTTGCATCCGGTTCTTCCTGTATTTTCTCAGCTTTCGGCTTTGCGGACAGCTTTTTTGCATCCGGATCTGCTGTAGCTTTCGATTTGGCTGAATTTTTAGCTTTTGTCCCTGATGCTGTTTTCCCGGTCTCCGCCTTTGCAACAATTTGGGTGTCTGCCGTCTCTGCCTCAGCTTTCCCGGAGCCTGCCTTTTCTGCAGTTTTCCCTGCCGCAGCTATTTGCAACGCCTGCTGCTCCAGCTCTTTTTTCCGCTCCTCTTCAATTTTCTTTTCCAGCTCTACACGGACTTTTGATACTCCGGACTTTCCCTTGATCTCGGCATTCTTTGCTGTCGTCTTAGCTTTCCTCTTTGCAGGTGCTTTCACAGACGCCGTATCTTTCACAGCTTTCCCGGAAGATGCCTTAGCGGTTGTCTTTCTCTCCTCTTTTGTAAAGGAGAAGATCTGTACAGAAAACGGCGCAACATCTATCACGATGGAATTCTTTCTTTCATCGCATTCTGCCCGTTTGGAGGATTTCACCCTGGCATTTCTCACGCCGGTTCCGCCAAATTCCACGGCATCACTGTTAAAGATTTCTTTGTATTTACCGGGATACGGAACTCCCATCTGGTATTTTTCATATGCCAGAGACGAGAAGTTGCACACGATCACCAGCTGCTCCTCTTTCTTTTTCGTTTTCCTGATAAATGTCAGCATGTTTTTCTCGGATTCCATGTGGTTGATCCACTCAAACCCTTCCGTGTCATAATCCAGTTCAAACAGAGCCGGATGGCCTTTGTAGAAATTCCAGAGCGCTTTCACATAGTTTTTAAACTGCTGGTGTTGGGACTGTTCCAGAAGATCCCAGTCAAGGCTTCTCTCCTCAGACCACTCTCTCTCCTGGGCAAATTCCTGTCCCATGAACAACAGCTTCTTGCCGGGATGTACTGCCATAAAGCCATATGCTGCACGCAAATTTGCGAACTTCTCCGCCTTGTCCCCCGGCATCTTCATAAGTAAAGAGCCTTTTAAATGTACCACCTCATCATGGGACAGACTTAAAAGGAACTTTTCACTGTACGCATAAACCATGCTGAATGTCAGTTCATCGTGAGCACCTCCGCGAAACAGCGGATCTTTTTTCATATAGTCAATAAAGTCATTCATCCAGCCCATATTCCACTTCATATCAAAGCCCAGGCCCTCGTCCTCAATACTGCCGGTAATCTTCGGCCAGGCAGTAGACTCCTCCGCGATCAGAAGCGCGTCCGGATGTCTTTTCTTAAAAATGGAATTGAGATGCTTCAGAAATTCGATTGCCTCCAGATTCTCGTTGCCTCCATAGATGTTTGGAACCCACTCCCCGTCATTCTTTCCGTAGTCCAGATAAAGCATGGAAGCAACCGCATCCATACGGATGCCATCTGCATGAAACTTCTCTACCCAGAAAAGTGCATTGGAAATAAGGAAGTTTCTCACCTGCGGTCTTCCGTAATTGTAGATCAATGTTCCCCAATGAGGATGCATCCCCTGCCTTGGGTCCAGATGCTCATACAGACAGGTACCGTCAAAATTTGGAAGCCCCGGTGTATCCTTCGGGAAATGCGCAGGCACCCAGTCGAGGATCACACCAATCCCCTGCCGGTGCAGATAATCCATAAAATACATGAAGTCCTCACAGGTTCCGTATCTGCTGGTAGGCGCATAATACCCGGTCACCTGATATCCCCAGGAAGCATCATAGGGATGCTCCATAACCGGCATAAGCTCTACGTGTGTGTACCCCATATCTTTTAAATATTCTGCAAGCTTCGGAGCAATATCCCGGTAATTACAGAACAGTTTACCCTCTTCCTCCGGTTTTATCCAGGAGCCTAAATGCATCTCATAGACCAGCATGGGCTTTTTCTCGTCATTGATATGTTTTCTGTCCTTCATCCACTGGTCATCCTGCCACTGGTAATGGTTCAGATCCGCCACGATAGAAGCTGTTTTCGGGCGCAGCTCCGCCTGGTTTCCGTAGGGGTCTGCTTTTAAGTAAACAAGGGAGCCCTTTGCCTTGAGCTCATATTTGTACAGGGCGCCCGGTTTGATCCCGGGTATAAATAATTCAAAAATCCCGGATACAGCCAGACGGTTCATCTGATGGATCCTGCCGTCCCAATGGTTAAAATCACCAACCACGGAAACACGAAGGGCATTGGGTGCCCAGACTGCAAAATACACACCGGATACCCCATTTATGGTCATGGTATGCGCGCCCAGTTTCTCATAAATTTCATAACAGATACCTGCGCAGAACTGCTGTTCCTCATCCAGGCTGATTTTCGTTTCAAAGGCATAGGGGTCATAGAACTGCTTTTTATTTCCTTCCCCGTCCTGCATTTCCACTTTATATTTCGGTATTTTATTTCCCGGAATCAGAACAGCGAAAAAACCAGCTTCATCTTCCATCACCATATCATACGTTTGTTTCTCTTTTGTAAGCAGGATTTTCGCCTGCACAGCACCGGGTAAAAAACACTGAATCAGGATGCCGTCCTTTGTCACACGTGGCCCCAGAATGCGGCGCGGTTCACTTTCCTCGGAATATACAATAGCCTCTATTTCAGGCCAATCCATCAATTCATATAATTTGTCAGACATAAAACACCCTCCTTTTGTTACATTTTATCATTAAAGCGTTAAAAAGTAAACCTTGGATGAAAACGGGTCCGTCTGTACAATTTTGCTGCCGGCTGCGGGCAGCTGTTCATACACCCTTATCTTTGGTCACGCAGCATAACATCATGCGCGCCGCCTTCCACAATGCTTGTAGAGGATACCAGCGTTATTTTAGCCTTTTCCTGCAGTTCCGGAATCGTAAGCGCGCCGCAGTTGCACATGGTGGAACGCACCTTGCTCAGCGTCAGGCTCACATTATCCTTTAAACTTCCCGCATAAGGCACCAGGGAGTCCACGCCTTCCTCAAAAGAAAGCTTTTTCTCTCCTCCTATATCATACCGCTGCCAGTTCCTGGCTCTGGCGCTGCCCTCACCCCAGTATTCCTTCATATAACTTCCGTTGATATTGACTTTTTTCGTAGGGCTCTCATCAAATCTGGCAAAATATCTTCCAAGCATGATAAAGTCAGCGCCCATGGCCAATGCCAGGGTAATGTGATAATCGTGCACAATGCCTCCGTCAGAACAGATAGGAATATAAATCCCCGTCTCCTCAAAATATTCATCTCTGGCCTTTGCCACCTCGATCACTGCAGTTGCCTGGCCTCTTCCGATGCCTTTCTGCTCCCGGGTAATACAGATCGCGCCGCCGCCGATCCCCACTTTTACAAAATCAGCACCTGCATCGGCAAGAAAACGGAAGCCTTCCGCATCCACCACATTTCCGGCTCCTACCTTTACATCATTCCCATAGTTTTTTCTGATATAGTCAATGGTGATCTTCTGCCACTCCGAAAAGCCTTCAGAGCTGTCAATACAGAGCACATCCGCACCTGCATTTATCAGAGCCGGAACACGGGTTTCATAATCCCTGGTGTTGATCCCTGCCCCTACCATATAGCGTTTGTGACTGTCTATCAGCTCATTTTCATTCTTTTTATGAGTATCATAATCCTTTCTGAAGACCAGGTACACCAGTTCCCGGTTCTTGTTCACCAGAGGCAGACAATTTATTTTGTGTTCCCAGATAATGTCATTTGCTTCCTTCAGAGTCGTCTCCTCCTCTGCGTATACAAGGTCGTCCAGTTTTGTCATGAATTCTTTTACTTTTAGATCAAGGTCCATGCGGCTTACCCGGTAATCCTTGTTGGTGACAATACCAAGCAGTTTCCCGCCGGGTCCGCCGTCCTCTGTCACCGCAATGGTGGAATGGCCTGTCTGCTCTGTCAGACGAAGAACATCCTGAAGGGTCATTTCAGGAGACACATTGGAATCGCTCACCACAAATCCGGCACGGTACCGTTTCACTTTTTTCACCATCTCCGCCTGTTTTTCCACCGGCTGGGAACCATAGATAAAGGAAAGCCCGCCTTCCTGCGCAAGGGCCACCGCCAGATTATCATCTGAAACAGACTGCATCACTGCAGAAACCATAGGAATGTTAATAGACAGCGCCGGGTCCTCCCCTTTTCTGAATTTGACCAAAGGGGTTTTCAGATTCACCTGGGACGGTACGCAATGCGTGGATGAATAACCCGGGATCAAAAGGTACTCGCTAAATGTTCTGGACGGCTCCTCATAATAAAATGCCATGTCAATTCTCCTTTTCGTATTCAATACGTTTCTGGTTTTGTTTGATACTAGCACAGGCAGTTCTTCTTTGTCAATGAAAACACCTGTGTTTCAGCCATGCCATCTCAATGCTTTGGTTACGGTTTGCTCTGTGTCCCACAGCCTGCTCTGTCCCCCTTTGCTTTACTGTTCCATGATCCAATGGAGCAGCGGTTCCAGGTTATTTTTATCCGCCACGTCAAAAGAATTTTTCAGACAGGCTGCCATCATTTTTTCCTGTTCGGTTTTATCCTTCTTCTTTTCCATCATCTTTGAGAAAAGCTTCATCATCATCCGGAGTTTCCAATCCATTTTTTCATAATTTAGTCCGCTCTGCAGATAAAAACAGGGAATTGCCTTTTGCTCCTCCTCTGTTAAGTTTTGAGCAAACGCCTTTTCAACCTCCGGGGAGTCCTCCGGGGTGGCACCTGTGGCAAAAACCGCCATCCTCTTCCCCTGCAACCGGGGAATCCTATTTTTCAGCCATGCGATCCCCTGGATCTGCCCTCCGTAAAAACCTCCGCCATATAGGATCACGTCATACTTTTCAATATCTATTTCTTCCGCTTCCTTTGCTTTCACACAGGTGCAGGGTATCCTTTCCCCAATCCAGCCCGCATATCGCTCTGTAAATCCTGTCTTTGAACTGTAAACCACTAATATATTCATTTTTTATCCTCTACTTTCCATAAACTTTTATAAATTGTCTCAAATGTTTCTCAAATTCAGGTCCCGCTTCCTTAAGACCCTCGCAGGTGTGCAGCAGTAAAAAAACCGGCCCGTAAAATTCCAGTGCAAGTATCCGCGGATCCCTTCTTTCCAGCACCCCTGCATCCATAAGGCTCAAAAACAGACTGCTTTGAAACTCCAGCATATACTCCCTGTAGAATTGGATATAGATCCCCTTTGCCCTGGGGTTTTCGTATTGACTTAAGATCAGAAGCCGCCTAAACCTCACATTCTCCTCATCCTCAAAGAAAAAAGCAAACACGGACAATACCTTCTCCACAAGCCTGTCCATATCCCGCTCCTCAAACATCTCTGTGTTATCGCCCTTGGCAAAGGGCAGTTCCTTATCTCGGAAATACGCCTTGGCATTCTCCCACTGGACATCCACGATACGGTCAAAAATATCCTGCTTGTTTTTGAAATGGTTATAAAGAGAGCTCTCTTTGATCCCCACAGCCCTGGCTATATCCCTGACAGAAACCGCATGAAACCCCCGCTCTGAAAACAGATAAAAGGCCTCCTTTAAAATCTTGTCTTTTGTTGTCATCTCTCCTGCCTCCTCGCAAACTAACGATTGTTAGTTTTTATTATACTAACAATCGTTAGTATAGTCAATACCGGATCTCTGCTCCGGAAGACAATTTTAAAGGAGATGCTGCCCGAAAAGTGCTGCTGTATAAGAAGGATGGCCTGCGTAAACCGTGAGCAGACAGCAGTACATGAAAGTATAAATACAAATTTTATGGTACCATTCATGAATTTGTATATTTTTATGTTTTTTTCAAAATATTTATTGTTTATTTCCGCTTAACATTATATAATTAGGGGACAGGTATATGTGCAAAAATACCCAAACGCACATGCGGAAGTGTACTGTAATACAGTAGAGAGCACATTCACTCTCTATTGTCATGAATGATTAAATCTAAAGGAGGTATCTGAATGCTTGACAAGAGCTACTACCAGAAGACGGACGAAATCATTAGCCATTATGGCCGCAAGCCAAGTGCACTGATTCCCATCATGCAGGACATTCAGGCAGAATACCGTTATCTGCCAGGCGAACTGTTGACCTACGTGGCAAAAGAAATTGGGGTGAAAGAAGCCAAAGCTTACAGTGTTGCCACATTTTACGAAAACTTTTCCTTTGAACCCAAAGGAAAGTACATCATCAAAGTCTGTGACGGAACTGCCTGTCATGTCCGCAAATCCATGCCCATTCTGGAAGCCCTTCAAAAAGAGCTGGGCCTGAGCAAGAAGAAACACACTACAGACGATATGCTTTTTACTGTGGAGACTGTTTCCTGCCTGGGTGCCTGCGGGCTGGCTCCTACACTCACCGTGAACAATGAAGTACACCCGACTATGACGCCGGAAAAAGCATTGGAATTACTCACAGAATTGAGAGGTGATAGCGTATGATGATCGAAAACAGAGAGGCTCTGAAAAAAGAGCAGGAGGCCGCCCAGAAACAGATTGATTCTTTTGAATGCCGTATCTTAATCTGCGCCGGAACCGGCTGTGTCGCTACCGGCTCACAGAAAATCTATGAAAAAATGCAGGAGCTCTGCAAAGACATGCCCGGTGTTTCCGTAGAATTTGAAGGCCATGTCCCCCACATCGGAGTGGTGAAGACCGGCTGCCAGGGTATCTGTGAATTAGGCCCCCTGATGAGGATTGAACCCCTGCATTATCAATATGTAAAAGTACAGATGGATGACTGCGAAGAAATCTTCAAACGTACTGTCCTGAACAAGGAACCTGTGGAACGCCTGTTCTACAAAAAAGGGGAAGAATCCTTCCCTACACCGGACGATATCCCCTTCATTGCCAAACAGACCAGGATCACACTGGAAAACTGCGGGCGCTTTGACGCGGAATCCCTGGATGAGTACATAGCTTCCGGCGGCTACAGCGCCCTGTCAAAAGCCCTTTTTGACATGTCTCCGAGAGATGTCATTGACGAAGTGGACAAATCCGGTCTGCGGGGAAGAGGCGGCGGCGGATTCCCTACCGGAAAGAAATGGAAACAGGTGGCTGCCCACACAGACGTAAAGGAACACTATGTTGTCTGTAACGGCGACGAGGGTGACCCGGGCGCGTTCATGGATGGAAGCGTTATGGAAGGTGACCCCTACCGTCTCATCGAAGGAATGACCATTGCCGCCTACGCAGTCAGTGCACAGGACGGTTATATCTATGTGCGTGCAGAATATCCGCTCTCTGTAGAAAGGCTCACACACGCCATGGCACAGGCCGAGGAAAAGGGCCTGCTGGGAGACAATATCCTCGGAACGGATTTCTGTTTCCATATGCATATCAACCGGGGCGCCGGTGCCTTTGTCTGCGGCGAGGGTTCCGCTCTGACCGCTTCCATTGAGGGCGACAGAGGTATGCCCCGTGTAAAACCCCCCAGAACGGTTGACCAGGGTCTTTGGGCCAAACCTACTGTTCTGAACAATGTGGAAACATTCGCCAATGTTCCCGGTATTGTCATGAAAGGAGCTGACTGGTTCCGCACCATAGGAACAGAAGGAAGCCCCGGAACAAAGACATTCTCCATCACCGGTTCCATTGAGAACACAGGCCTGATCGAAGTTCCCATGGGAACCTCACTGCGTGAGATGATCTATGATATCGGCGGCGGCATCAAAGGCGGCGGAGAATTTAAAGCCGTACAGATTGGCGGTCCCTCCGGCGGATGTCTTACGGCTGAGCACCTGGATGTGGGTCTGGACTTTGACAGTGTTAAAAAATACGATGCCATCATGGGTTCCGGCGGACTTGTTGTTATGGACGAGAACACCTGTATGGTTGAGGTTGCCCGGTTCTTCATGAGCTTTACCCAGAGGGAATCCTGCGGAAAATGTGTTCCCTGCCGTGAAGGGACCAAACGTATGCTGGAGATCCTGGAACGTATCGTAGACGGAAAAGGAGTCATCGAGGATCTGGATACCCTGGAAGAGCTGGCAGCCATGGTCAAGAATATGGCTCTGTGCGGACTCGGAAAGAGTGCCCCGCTTCCTGTCATCAGCACCTTAAAAACCTTCCGCAATGAGTACGAGGAGCACATTCTGGAACACAAATGTGCTGCCAAATGCTGTACTGCCATGCGCCGCTTCCTTATCAATCCGGAGTTCTGTAAAGGCTGCGGAAAATGTGCGAAGAACTGTCCGGTGGGAGCGATCACCGGCGTGCGCAAGCAAGCTTATCATATTGACAACGAATTGTGTATCAAGTGCGGTGCCTGCAAAGACAACTGTGCCTTTGATGCCATTTACGTGGAAGCATAGGAGGGTTTTAATATGGGATATATGACGATTGACGGTAGAAAAGTAGAATTTACCGATGAAAAAAATGTGCTTTCCGTCATCCGGAAAGCTGGAATCAATCTTCCGACACTCTGCTATCACTCTGAGGTTTCCACCTTCGGCGCCTGCCGGCTCTGTACTGTGGAGGATGACAGGGGACGTACCTTTGCCTCCTGCTCAGAGGTTCCCAGAGATGGAATGGTCATCTACACCAATTCCGGAAGGATCAAGAAATACAGAAAACTGATCGTGGAGCTTCTGCTCTCCGCCCACTGCCGTGACTGTACCACCTGTGTAAAGAGCGGCGAATGCGTACTGCAGGATCTGGCCCACAGAATGAATATCACGGATGTGCGTTTCCAGAACACAAGGGAAATCCGTCCACTGGATACCAGCTCTCCCTCTATTGTCAGGGACCCCAACAAATGTATTCTCTGCGGCGACTGTGTGCGTGCCTGTTCCGAGATCCAGGGGCTGGGCGTTCTGGGATTCGCTTTCCGCGGAACCGACGCCATGGCAATGCCGGCATTCAATAAGACCCTGGCTGAGACTGACTGTGTAAGCTGCGGCCAGTGCCGTATCTACTGTCCTACCGGAGCCATCAGCATCAAGACCCACATGGATGAAGTGTGGGAAGCCATTGCTGATCCGGATACAAGGGTTGTAGCCCAAGTAGCTCCGGCCGTACGTGTTGCAGTAGGGGATGCCTTTGGCCTTGACAAAGGAAACAGTGTCATGGGCAAGCTGGTAGCTGTCCTGCACCGTATGGGATTTGATGAAGTTTATGATACTGCGTTCAGCGCGGATTTGACAATTATGGAAGAGTCCAAGGAATTTCTGGAGCGTCTGGGTGACAGCTCAAAACTTCCGCTGTTCACCTCCTGCTGTCCCGCATGGGTGAAATTCCTCTGCGACCAGTATCCGGAGTATAAGAACAACCTCTCCACCTGCCGTTCTCCTCAGGAAATGTTCTCTGCAGTCATCAAAGAATATTACAGAGGTTATGAAAAGAACCAGGGCAAAAAGACAGTGGTTGTTTCCATTATGCCGTGTACAGCTAAGAAGATGGAAGCCATTCGTCCAAACAGTTTTACCCACGGAGAGCAGAACACAGATATTGTTATCACTACCACAGAATTAATCCGAATGATCAAAAACTCCGGTATTGAGTTCCCGACTCTGATTCCGGAAGCTTGTGACATGCCGTTCGGTTTTGGTTCCGGTGCCGGTGTTATCTTTGGCGTAACGGGTGGTGTGACAGAAGCTATGCTCCGCCGTTTTGCAGACAAGCATGACAAGGCAACCATGGATACCGTTGCGGAAACAGGCGCCCGGGGAGAAGAGGGTATCAAGGAATTCTCCGTCACTTACAAAGGCATTCCGCTGAATGTCTGTGTAGCCAGTGGTCTGGCAAACGCCCAGACTGTCATGGAGAGGATCAAGAGCGGCGAAGCCCACTACCACATTGTGGAGATCATGGCCTGCCGCCGCGGCTGTATCATGGGAGGCGGTCAGCCGCCGAGAGCCGGAGACCGCACAAAAGCAGCCAGAAAAGACGGCCTCTACAAAGCGGACAATGTTACCAGTATCCGTAAGGCTGACGAAAATCCGCTGATCATGTCACTATATGATACTCTGTTAAAGGGCAAAGAGCATGAACTGCTGCATAATGACAGTTACTAAAGTGGATCTGTAAAAAACAGTATATAAAAATAGTGCAGCGGGATTTTAGTACCCCCGCTGCAGCAAAAGAACTTTCTGCCTGGCCGTCTTACGGCAGGACAGAAAGTTCTTTTTTTTGCATAAATATTTATTTTTAGGGCCTTTCCACCACGATAAGGGGAACCATCATCTCCTGTTCTGTCATACCAGCATGATTAGAACGGAACATAGGAAGATTTTCGGAATAGGCAAACCCCTTATCGGAAATCCCCACAGCCAGATAATCACCGGACAGCTCCCGGAATTTTTTATGAGGCACTCCATCTCCAAAAATCTGTTTTTCCAACATTTCTTCAGCTGAAAACAAAAGGAAGTCTTTTCCAAAATTCCGGTTAAATCTTTCCTCAAATTCATGCAGAAATTCTTTTTTAACATAGAATGCCGATGCTCTGGCTTCCACTGATATGGGAAATCTCAACATTTCCATCATTTCCGGATAATCTGTCAAAATATAATGGGAAAGATCAATATGACCATGGTCGGCTGTGACCATCAATAACGTGTCATTCAATTGCTCAGACATCATGGCGATCTTCTCTTCCAGATACTGCAGCTGTTCTGTCACCTTTTCACTATGGCATCCTGTGTCATGCATGGTACTGTCCGGTTCTTCCCAGTAGGCATAAATATATTTTTCACCTGCCTGTCCGCAAAGTCTGACAACTTCATCGCACATCTCATCCAAGGTTTCTATTTTATGAGTGCCAAAGTGGGACACGCTATATCCATGTCCAATCCCTGCCCGGTTTATCTTCTCATAAACATTTGTGTAAGGAATATAACGACTGGCAACATGGTAATCTTCTGCCGGAATTCTTTTATACTGGTCCTGATTCGTAAAGGCATTTACAATCTTATGGATTTCACTGAAGTACAGACTCCATCCCAGCCACCCATGTTCCACTGGTGTCAGCCCGCTTTCCATGGTAGTGGTAGCCGCCGTTGTAGTGGGCGGAAAAACAGATGAGATATGACATCTATCATGCGCTTTAAAGAATCCATCTTGTTTCAGATGAAACTCCAGTGCATCGCAGCCCATCCCATCCAACAGAACCACTACAATATTCTTATACCCTTTTTTCATCCATTCGTCCACACAGGGTAAAGTCTTATGGCTGTAGCGAGCACCAAAACGTTTTAAAACAGAACAGGACAAATTCACCAGGCCATTACTGTAATCTGCATACATCTCTCGTCCTCCTGCTTCTGCTTTTTCATATTTCTTTCCCATTGGAGCATTTTTCCCTATCTATTCCTCAACGGTTCCAGATCCATTACAAATTCTATCTCATGCATCAGAGGAATTCCGTTTGCCCCTATAAGAGGAATCTCCGGTTTCAGCTTTCTTGAAAGGTTCAGGGCATTGTGATACAGATGGGCCATATCAAACCCGCAGCGCTGGTAAAACCGTATGGCCTGGATATTGTCATTTGTTGTGATCACCACAAGCCTTCTGCATTTTTTCCTTCTTGCAGTCTCTTTTATCTTCTCAATTAAGGTCCTTCCGATGCCTCTGCCCTCCTGGCGGCTGTCCAGGGATACGATTTCACAGATGCCGTCCCTGATCAAATACGTCAGAAGTCCCACAATATTTCCCTTTTCCCAGACAACAATGCCCTCTGTCCCGGTCATATCCACAACACTGCCGCGTATGACCATCTCCGCTGCATGCCATTGGCTTTCTATAAATTCATTGACGCATTCCCGGTTTGTCTCATCAATCGCAACAAACTCCATAAAGATACCCTCCCGCCCGGTACAGTGATCTGTCCCTGTATCCGTTACTCATCGCCGGAATATTTCCAGGCTCCGCTGCAAAATACCGTTCATATGCGCAATGGCTATGCCGTAATTTGTCATGGGCACTCCCTGTGAGACAGCCTGATTTCTGCGCCACTGCATTTCACGCTCATTGAGCATACAGCCTCCACAGTGCACCACCAGCCGGTACGGTGTCAAATCTTCCGGAAATCCGGTTCCGGAGGTAAAGACAAACTCCGGCTTCTTTCCGGTATGCGTTTCAATCCAGCGGGGCATCTTCACAGTGCCGATATCATTGCACTGCCGGTGATGGGTACAGCCTTCACTGATCAGCACTTTATCTTGGTCCTTCAGATCATCAAGCGTATACGCGCCTTTCAGTGCACCGTCCAAAATCCCTTTGTACCGCGCAAATAAAATAGAGAAAGAAGTGAGCGGTATAGCCGCCGGAACTGCTCTGCTCACTTTGCCGAACACCTGACTGTCCGTAATCACAAGCCGCGGTTTCTCCCCAAGACGCCCCAGCACATCCTCCACCCTGTCATCCTGTACGGCAAGAGGCACTGCTCCGGTATCCAAAAGTTCCCTGATGACCTGCTGCTGCGGCAAGATCAGTCTGCCCTTCGGCGCTGCTTTATCAATGGGGATCACCAGGAGCACAAAATCCCCCGGTGATACCAAATCCTTTACAAGGGGATGCTCCTGCCCTTCTCCTGCAAGGCTTCCCAGTTTCTCCTTCAGTTCAAAGATATGGATGCCTTTCTGGGCACTCACATAGATTTCATGGTCTGTCTCCGGTATTTTTTCCTCCGACAGTAAATCCATCTTGTTATAGACCAGCAGATAAGGCAGCCCTCTCTTCTCAAAGAGTTCTATTAACTGCCGTTCCATGGAGGTCAGTTCTTTCCCTGCCTCTGCAACCAGGACTGCAACATCGGTTTTGTGGAGCACCTGCTCTGCTTTCTTTACTCTGAGGATGCCAAGGCCTTCCTGGTCATCATCCATCCCCGGCGTATCAATCAGTAAAACAGGGCCTATTGGCAGAAGCTCCATAGCTTTTTGCACCGGATCGGTAGTTGTCCCTTTAACATCAGATACCACTGCCATATCCTGTCCGGTAACCGCATTGAGCAGGCTGGACTTTCCGGTGTTACGGCGTCCGAAAAAGCTGATATGTACCCGGTTTGCGGAGGGTGCTGCATTCAGACTCATGTGTATCCTCCTCTCAGAAACGGAAATCCCTCTCTCCATTTTCAATCTTTGCCAGGCGTTCCACTACGATCTCCCTTGTCCTTTCCCTTGGAATGTTCACAAGCTCAGATTGGATCAGCTCTTCCCCGATCTTTCTTGTCTCTGGGCTTGCATAGTCCATGAGGAACTCTTTCAGGGTCATCAGCGCATTGGGATGACAGCAGTTCTGGATCTGTCCTGTCTTACACAGACTCATAAACCGGTCCCCCGTTCTGCCTTCCCTGTAACATGCGGTACAGAAGCTGGGGATATATTTCATATCCATCAGCCAGTGCACCACCTCGTCCAGGGTTCTCTTATCAGACACATCGAACTGTTCGGAATTCTCATCTTCCGGTTCCGGTTCGCTGTAACCACCCACACTTGTTCTGGAAGCGCCGCTGATCTGGGAGATCCCCAGGTGAAGCACTCTCTCCCTGCACTCTTTGCTTTCCCTTGTGGAAATGATCATGCCTGTATACGGCACTGCAATTCGGATACAGGCAACCAATTTGGCGAAGATATCATCATCAATGCCGTTATCAAACGCAGAGGGATCTATATCGTCCGCATGTTTCACTCTCGGAACACTGATGGTGTGAGGTCCCACACCATGGACAGCTTCCAGATGCTCTGCATGCATAAGAAGCCCTGCAAATTCATAGCGGTACATCTCCAGCCCGAACAGTACCCCAAGACCTACATCGTCGATACCGCCTTCCATCGCTCTGTCCATGGCCTCGGTGTGATAATCGTAATTGCTCTTTGGTCCTGTGGGATGAAGCTTCTTGTAGCTCTCTTTGTGGTAGGTCTCCTGGAAGAGGATGTAGGTGCCAATACCGGCATCTTTCAGTTTTCTGTAATCCTCCACTGTGGTGGCGGCAATATTTACGTTGACACGGCGGATGGCTCCGTTTTTATGTTTGATGCTGTAAATGGTTTTGATGCTCTCCAGTATGTATTCAATGGGATTGTTCTGAGGGTCCTCGCCCGCTTCCAGGGCAAGGCGCTTATGGCCCATATCCTGCAGAGCTGTTACCTCTTTTACGATCTCCTCCTGTGTCAGTTTCTTTCTTGCTATATGTTTGTTTTTCCTGTGATAGGGACAGTACACACAGCCGTTGATACAGTAATTGGACAGATAAAGGGGCGCAAACATAACAATCCGGTTCCCGTAGAAATCCTTTTTAATCTGTTCAGCCAGTTTATAGATCTCCTGGTTCTTCTCCTCGATGTCGCAGTTAAGCAGTACGGAAGCTTCCCTGTGGGTCAGGCCCTTACGAAGCTTTGCCTTCTCAATGATCTGGTCAATAAGCGCCTCATTGTGCTTATTTGCCTCAGCATAGGCAAGTGTCTCCTGGATTTCTTCGTGAGAAATAAATTCCTCTGCTTTCAGTGATTTCGGATCGTAACTCATTTTTACCCTCTCCTTTTCTCTTTACCGGGTATCCATTTTAGTGTCTCCCCGGTCTACAGTCACTTCACAGCCGATTTTTTTCATGCGGCTGCGAAGAAGTTCCAGTTCGGCGGCATTTTCTGCGCCTGTGTAAATCTTATGGTCGTACAGTTCGTATTTTCCCTGTACCAGTGAAGCCGATAAGTTTGGCATCACCACATTGGCCCCTGCCAGTATCCCCCGCTCCCGCCCGTCATGGGAAATGGTTCCAAGGGCAGTTGTGGCAGGCAGAAGGACTTTTGGAAGCAGCAGACGGATCAATCCCAGCAGATACAGGGTAAGCTCTGCGCTTCCCGGTGCCTGATTCCCCAAAGGAGTGTCCCTGTGCGGAATAAAAGGCCCGATCCCCACCATGGCTGGCTGGAATTCTTTTAAAAAGAGCAGTTCATCTGCCAGATCCTCCGCCGTCTGTCCCGGTGTTCCCACCATGAAACCGCATCCTGTCTGAAATCCAATATCCTTTAGATTTTTCAGGCATTCCTGCCTGTGAGCATAGGACATGGAAGGCGGATGCAGGGTTTTATAGTGTTTTTCGCAGATTGTCTCATGTCTGAGCAGATACCGGTCCGCCCCTGCTTCAAAATACCGTTCATAACTCTCCCTCTCCTTTTCCCCAACGGAGAGAGTCACAGCACAGTCGCTGTATTTTTTCTTTATGGTACGGACCAGTTCTGTGATCCTGTCATCCGTATACCAGGGGTCCTCACCCCCCTGCAGCACAAAAGTTCGGAAGCCAAGAGAATAGCCCTTTGTGCAGCACTCTAGGATTTCTTCCCTCTCAAGGCGGTAACGCTCTGCCCTGCGGTTCCCTTTTCGGATCCCGCAGTAATAACAGTCGTTTCTGCAGTAATTGGTAAACTCAATCAGTCCTCTTATGTAAATACGGCTGCCGTAAAATTTCTCCCGCATCTGTGCTGCTTTAGCAAACAGATAACCGGCAAGTTCCTCATCCCGCTTTTCGATCAGCTCCGTATAGGTCTCCCTGTCCAGGGATTCCCCTGCTTCCAGACGATCGATCTTATCATATAAATGCTCTCTCATATTCTATATCCTGTGGATAAACAGTCCGCTTCTGAGTTTAGGCTCAAACCAGGTGGATTTTGGCGGCATGAGCTTTCCGGCATCTGCAACAGCAAAAAGCTCTGCCATGGAAGTGGGGTACATGGAAAAAGCTGCTTTACAGTCTGTCAAAACACGTTTTTCCAGCTCACCCAGCCCCCGGATCCCTCCGATAAAATCAATGCGGGGGTCTTTTGCCGGCTCCCGGATTCCCAGCACAGGCTCCAGCAGATTGTTCTGCAGCAAAGCCACATCCAGTCCGTCCACCACATCCGGGGAACGATATTCGTCCTTTATGTTGAGTGTATACCATCTGTCACCCAGATACATGCCGAATTCACCCTTTTGCCGGGGAGATACCGCTTCTGTTCCGGGTTCTGATACATAGAATCGTTCTCTTACTTTTTCCAGGAACTCCTCCTCGGAACAGCCGTTTAAGTCTTTCACCACCCGGTTATAATCCAGGATTTCCAGCTCCTCATCCGCAAACAGGGTACACAGGAAATAATTGAACGGCTCCCTGCCTGTATAATTGGGATTCTCCTGGCGCCGTTTCAGCCCCGCTTTAATGGCTGAGGCTGCCCTGTGATGACCGTCCGCAATATAAATGCTGTCCATGGCCCGGAAGGTTTTTTCTATCTTGTGGGTCATGGCCGACTCATAGATCATCCATCCCCTGTGCCGGATCCCATCCTCTGATACAAAGTTAAAAATAGGGAAATCCTTCTTTTTCACCTCTATCAGGTGTCTGAAATCCGCATTTGCACGGTAAGCCAAGAAAATAGGACCTGTCTGTGCCTCCAGTACATCCACGTGGCGAATGCGGTCCAGCTCTTTCTCCACCCTGGTATTCTCATGTTTTTTGATGATGCCGTTCATGTAATCATCAATGGAAGCACAAGCCACGATCCCTGTCTGTACATGTCCGTTTCTGGTCAGTTCATAGAGATAAAAATTCGGGTCCACATCCTGAAGAAAATCTCCGTCTTCCATCATGTTCCAGAATATCTTTCTGGCCTTTTTGTAAACCTCAGGTGCATACATATCCACATCATCCGGAAACTGTGTCTCCGGCCGGTCAATTTTCAAAAAAGAATACGGATTTTTTTCGGTTTCCTCTTTCGCCTCTTTTCTGTTATATACATCATAAGGCAGTGCGGCGATCTTTGATGCCAGATTTTCCTGGGGACGCACTGCACAAAATGGTTTTACTACCGCCATTATCTGCTCTCCTTTATAATTTTTTCTCCATAACATGGGCAGCGACTTCGCAGACACCATGGAATACCTTCCCAAGCCGCTTATGATTCCTTCTAAGCGCACCGCAAAAAGATTTTATCCGCTTTGCGCTGCGGACTCTCTTCTGTATGAATGTTTCCGGTTTTTTCATTTTTCTGCTCATTTTCACACCCCAAATATATTGATGTCTTTTTATAACGCTATAGTAAAATTATACCGTATATAGTCTTAAAATACAATGAAATAGGCACAATTATTTATGCAAAAAGCCTGCCCTGAAACCGAAGTTTCAAGACAGGCCCGACAATGACTCATGCTGCCAAAATTAGTATCACAGCGTAACTATTCCGTAGGTCTGCGCATTCACTGCGCTGACCGTAAGAAAGTGTACCACAGCCAAGCAAAAATCCCATCGCCAAAGGCGATTCTGCATGGATCTTTGCCTGCAACTGTGAGGGTACTGAACCGTTACATCACAGCTATTATTTTACTATACGAACACGATACACACCATGTATATTTTTCAGCTCTTTTGCGACCTCACGCGGTATAGGGGTGGACACATCAAGGAGTGTATAAGCAAAGTCACCTTTACTCTTATTAGTCATGTTGGATATATTCACACCCGCATCACCCAGTACTCTGGTAAACTGACTGATCATGTTTGGAATGTTTTTGTGGTTGATGGCAACTCTTCCCACATCCACACAGGCACCTGTATCACAGTCCGGATAGTTTACGGAATTCTTGATATTTCCGTTTTCCAGAAAGTCCATAAGCTGTTTCACTGCCATCACCGCACAGTTGTCTTCCGATTCCTCTGTGGATGCTCCCAGATGGGGAGTTACCAGAGTATTGGGTGTGCTGGTCACCAGCGGGTTGGCAAAGTCTGTCACATATTTTTTTACTTTGCCCTCTTTCAGTGCCTCCGCCAGAGCTTCCTCATCTACCAGCAGATCTCTTGCAAAGTTCAGAAGAACCACGCCCTCTTTCATCTGGGCGATCTCATCCGCGCCGATCATCTTTCTTGTAGATTCGATCAGCGGCACATGGATGGTGATATAATCACATTCCTTGTAGATCACATTCAGATCATTGATGTGATGGATACTTCTGGAAAGATTCCACGCTGCGTCCACAGAGATAAACGGGTCATAACCGTATACTTCCATTCCAAGATGTACGGCTGCGTTTGCCACCTTTACACCGATGGCTCCGAGGCCGATAATCCCCAGCTTTCTGCCGCTGATCTCACAGCCGGCAAACTGTTTTTTCTTTTTCTCAGCCAGTTTTCCGATATCTTCCGTGGCATCCTGATGCTCCAGCCATTCAATACCACCCACAATATCTCTGGATGCCAGCAGCATTCCGGCAATGACCATCTCTTTTACACCGTTGGCGTTGGCCCCTGGTGTGTTGAAGACTACCACACCGTCCTTTGCACACTCCTCCAAAGGAATATTGTTGACACCCGCACCTGCCCTGGCGATAGCAACCACATTCTTCGGAAGATCCATCTCATGCATGTTTGCACTTCTCACCAGCACAGCGTCGGCATCCGATATATTGTCTGTACTCTCGTATTTGGCCGGGAAATGCTCCAGTCCCACACCGGAAATTGGATTTAAGCAGTGATATCTGTACATGATCAAACGTTCTCCTTTTCAAATTTTTTCATGAAAGCAACCAGAGCCTCCACACCTTTTAAAGGCATGGCATTATAAATACTGGCACGCATTCCTCCTACGCTTCTGTGGCCTTTCAGGTTAACAAATCCCGCCGCTGAAGCCTCTTTGATAAACTTTGCATCCAACTCTTTATCTCCCGTGACAAAAGGCACGTTCATAAGAGAGCGGGAATCCGGTTCCACGGTTCCTTTAAACATCGCGCTCTCATCCAGGTAATCATAAAGGATTTTGGCTTTTTTCTCATTATGCTCTTTCATGGCTTCCAGTCCGCCCTGTTTCTTCAGCCACTGGAATACCTTGCCGCACATATAGATACCGTAGCAGTTAGGTGTGTTGTACAAGGACTCTGCATCTGCATGTGTCTTGTATGTCAGCATGGTTGGTGTTCCGGGAAGCACATCCTCTGTGATCAAATCCTCGCGGATGATGGCGATCACCACTCCGGCAGGACCGATATTCTTCTGTGCGCCGCCGTAAATAATACCGTATTTTTCCACATCCATAGGTTCGGAGAGGAAGCAGGAGGAAACATCCGCTACCAGAGTTTTGCCTTTTGTATTTGGCAGTGTTTTAAACTTGGTTCCGTAGATCGTGTTGTTTTCGCAGATATATACATAATCCGCATCCGGGCTTATGGGAAGGTCAGAACAATCGGGAATATAGGAAAATGTCTTATCCTCAGAGGACGCAATCTTGTTTGCAGTCCCATACTTCTGTGCCTCCTGCCATGCCTTTTTCGCCCACTGGCCTGTGACAATGTAGTCAGCCACTTTATTTTTCATCAGATTCATGGGAATCATGGCGAACTGCTGGTGGGCACCGCCCTGCAGAAATAATACTTTATAGTTGTCAGGAATATGCAGCAGTTCTCTCAAATCTGCCTCTGCAGTATGTATGATATCCTCGAACGCTTTGGAACGGTGGCTCATCTCCATGACGGACATGCCTGTTCCCTTATAATCCAGCATCTCTGCTGCTGCTTCCTGCAGCACTTCCTCCGGCAGAACCGCCGGCCCTGCTGAAAAGTTATAAACTCTGCTCACTTGTCATTTCCTCCTCTATTGCTTTACTCTTATATCTCTCTAAAGCACTTCTAATAGTAACGCCACATGCCCTTTTTGAGGACACGTGGCATAAATTGCTTGACAAGAAGTATTCTACCCCTTTGTTATATTATTGTCAATAAAAACATTTGTCTTTCTGCAAAAGACATGCTATTTCTGTTTTGCTTTCAGGTCTTCCTCGTCAAATGCATCCTCAATGTTGGCTCCTGCCGGCACCATTGGAAATACCTTATCGTCGCTGTCGATCATGCAGTCCAGAACAACCGTTGTATTTAACGCAATGGCTTTTGCTAAGGCTTCCCTGAGTTCTTCCTTTGTGGTCACGCGGATTCCCACTGCCCCCATAGCTTCCGCCAATTTTACAAAATCAACTTTATCCTTTAATACTGTATTGGAATATCTGCCTTCATAGAACAAAGTTTGCCACTGCCGAACCATTCCCAGGACCTGGTTGTTGATGACTACCTGAATGAGAGGAACATCATTTCTTGTAGCGGTTGCAATTTCATTCATATTCATGCGGAAACAGCCGTCTCCCGCCACATTGATAACTACCTTGTCAGGATTGCCCATCTTGGCACCTATGGCTGCACCAAGACCGTAGCCCATGGTTCCCAGTCCGCCTGAGGACAAAAATGTGCGGGGTGTTTTATATTTGTAATACTGGGCAGCCCACATCTGATGCTGACCCACTTCTGTAACGATAATGGCATCGCCTTTTGTCTGACGGTAGATTTCCTCAATTATGGCCGGACCGCTTAAACCTTCCTCATTGTAGCGCAGAGGATATTTTTCTTTCAGGTCCTCAACGTATTCCAGCCATTCTTTATGTTCTTTCTGCTCCAGCATGTCATTGAGGCGTTTCAGCACTTCCCTGGCA
This sequence comes from Blautia hominis, assembly GCA_002270465.1. GTDB lineage: Bacteria > Bacillota > Clostridia > Lachnospirales > Lachnospiraceae > Blautia > Blautia hominis. Next base: position 154,599 of record NQOF01000002.1, on the reverse strand, counting down.
TCTCCCACAACACTGCAGTCAACCAGCACGTTTTTATTGATTTCCGCCGCATCTACATCAATCTGGATCACCTTTGCGTTTCTGGCAAAGTTTCTGGTATTGCCGGTTACACGGTCGCTGAATCTGGCTCCGACGGTAATGAGCAGGTCGCATTTTGTCACACCCAGATTGGAAGCCTTGGTTCCATGCATCCCCAGCATACCTGTATACAACTCATCTTCCCCGGAAAACGCACCTTTTCCCATAAGGGAATCGGTCACAGGTGCCTGGATTTTGTGGGCTAAAACGCGCAGCTCCTCCCAGGCATCCGCTGCAATGGCTCCACCACCAACAAAAATGAAGGGGCGCTTTGCCTCCCGGATCATATCTGCAGCTTTCGTCAGATCTGCCTCTTCAATCTCAGCCACTGAGGGTTTTACCGGCTTTGGCACTATGTTTTCAAATTCTGTCTTGGCCGCGGTTACATCCTTGGTAATATCCACAAGGACCGGGCCGGGACGTCCGCTCTTCGCAATGACAAAAGCACGGCGGATGGTTTTTGCCAGCTTCTTCACGTCTTTTACAATAAAACTGTGTTTTGTAATAGGCATAACAACGCCTGCTATGTCCACCTCCTGGAAACTGTCCTTTCCAAGAAGGGGAACCCCCACATTACAGGTAATGGCAACGACGGGGACAGAGTCCATGTGCGCTGTTGCGATCCCTGTCACAAGGTTGGTGGCACCTGGGCCGCTGGTTGCAAAACATACCCCCACTTTTCCTGTGGAACGGGCATAGCCGTCCGCTGCATGGGCTGCTCCCTGCTCGTGGGAAGTGAGTACGTGATGAATCTCATGGCTGTGTTTGTATAACTCATCATAAATATTCAGAATCGTTCCGCCCGGATAACCAAAAACGGTATCTACACCCTGCTCTTTTAAACATTCGATTACTATTTCTGCTCCTGTCAACTGCATATTGAAATCCTCCCAACCGTTATCTTTTTTTGTTTTTATTTCTGGATTTCCAGAACGGCACCCCTGTTTCCGCTGGTTACCATAGCCGCATAGCGTGCCAGGTATCCTGTGTTCACTTTCGGCTCTCTTGGCTGCCACTCAGCTTTTCTCTTATCCATTTCCGCCTCTGAAACTGCCAGTTCCAGCTTATTTTCCGGAATATTGATGCGGATGATATCTCCCTCTTTCACAAGGGCAATAGGGCCGCCTACGGCTGCCTCCGGAGAAATATGGCCAATAGAAGCCCCACGGGATGCACCGGAGAACCGTCCGTCCGTGATCAGGGCCACGCTGGAACCAAGTCCCATACCTGCAATAGCGGATGTTGGGTTCAGCATCTCTCTCATGCCGGGACCACCCTTTGGCCCCTCATAACGGATCACCACAACATCCCCTGCCACGATTTTGCCGCCTTTGATGGCATCAATGGCATCTTCCTCGCAGTCAAAGACTCTCGCAGGACCTTCGTGCATCATCATCTCCTCACAGACTGCAGAGCGTTTTACCACCCCGCCGTCCGGTGCCAGATTACCGGTCAGGACCGCAAGACCACCTGTCTGGCTGTAAGGGTTCTCTACAGGACGGATAACTTCCGGGTTCCTGTTTTCGCAATCCTTGATATTTTCACCTACTGTTTTTCCCGTCACTGTCATACAGTCTAGATTCAGCAGGTCTTTTTTCGTAAGCTCGTTCATGACTGCATATACACCGCCGGCCTCATTTAAGTCTTCTATGTAGGTGGGGCCTGCAGGTGCCAGATGACACAGGTTGGGCGTCTTCGCACTCACTTCATTAGCGAAGGTAATATCAAAATCCCATCCGATCTCATGGGCGATCGCCGGCAGATGCAGCATACTGTTGGTGGAACATCCAAGAGCCATGTCAACAGTCAGAGCATTCATGATAGCGTCTTTTGTCATAATATCCCGGGGCCGGATATTCTGTCTGTACATTTCCATTACCTGCATCCCTGCATGTTTTGCCAGTTTGATCCTCTCGGAATATACAGCCGGAATGGTACCGTTTCCTTTTAATCCCATACCCAGCACCTCAGTCAGGCAGTTCATGCTGTTTGCAGTGTACATACCGGAACAGGAGCCGCAGGTGGGGCATACTTTATTTTCAAACTCTTCCACTTCCTCTGCTGTCATGGTTCCCGCACTGTAGGAACCCACAGCCTCGAACATGGAGGAAAGACTTCTCTTCTGCCCATGCACACGGCCTGCCAGCATGGGGCCGCCGCTTACAAATACAGTCGGTACATTGATCCTGGCTGCTGCCATCAAAAGGCCCGGCACATTCTTGTCACAGTTGGGCACCATGACCAGAGCGTCAAACTGATGTGCCATAGCCATGGCCTCTGTGGAATCTGCGATCAAATCTCTGGTTACCAGAGAATATTTCATTCCTGTATGTCCCATGGCAATACCATCGCAGACAGCAATAGCCGGAAACATGATAGGGGTTCCCCCTGCCATAGCAACACCTAATTTTACGGCATCCACAATTTTATCCAGGTTCATGTGGCCCGGTACAATCTCATTGTAGGAGCTGACAATACCAACCAGCGGCCTCTCCAGCTCCTCTTTTGTCATTCCAAGGGCATTGAACAGGGAACGGTGCGGTGCCTGCTGCATGCCTGTTTTTACTGCATCACTTCTCATACTCTTTCACAATCCTTTCTGTTATCCGATCTTATCTCATTCAAATCTCAGATCCTCTCTGCGATCAGATCTCCCATCTCTTTGGTACCCACCTGTTTCATACCGTCTGCCATAATATCCACTGTGCGGTAACCCTCAGTGAGGACTTTCTGTACAGCTGCTTCCACAGCATCTGCCTCTTTGTCCAGGTCCAGAGAGTAGCGCAGCATCATGGCTGCTGATAAGATAGTTGCAAGGGGGTTGGCAATTCCTTTTCCCGCAATATCAGGAGCCGAACCGTGGCTCGGCTCATAAAGCCCGAATTTTGTCTCATTTAAGCTGGCTGAGGAGAGCATTCCGATGGAACCTGTCACCATGCTGGCTTCGTCAGACAAAATATCACCGAACATATTCTCTGTGAGAATGACATCGAACTGACCCGGATCATGGACAAGCTGCATAGCACAATTGTCCACCAGCATGTGTTCCAGTGCCACCTCCGGATAGTCTTTTGCCACCTCTTCCACTACCTTTCTCCAGAGTCTGGAGGAATCCAGTACATTGGCTTTGTCCACGCTTGTGACTTTTTTATTTCTTTTCATGGCAATATCAAAAGCCTTGACAGCAATCCTGCGAATTTCATTTTCATTGTATGTAAGGGTATCAACGGCTGTTGTCACACCGTTTTCCACCACGGTTTTTCTCTCACCAAAATACAGGCCGCCGGTCAGCTCTCTGACAATGATCATATCAAATCCATCGCCGATCACTTCCTCCTTAAGAGGGCAGGCACCTTTCAGTTCATCGTACAGATAGGCCGGACGTAGATTGGCGAACAGATTCAGGGCTTTTCTGATTGCTAAAAGTCCTGCCTCCGGACGTTTTGAAGGCTCCAGCTGATACCAGGGAGAGGTTTTGGCATCTCCTCCTATGGACCCCATAAGCACAGCATCCGAAGCTTTTGCAGTCTCCACAGCCTCATCTGTCAGCGGCACACCGTGCACATCAATGGAAGCTCCGCCCAGAAGCACCTCCTCATAAGAAAAGCTGTGGCCGTAGACTCTGCATACCTGATCCAGCACCTTTTTAGCCTCTGCCACAATCTCGGGTCCGATTCCATCACCTGGGATCAATGCAATTTTATAGTTCATGAGATTCTCCTCCTGTCGTACAATTGTCGTATGTTATCGCAATATAGTATTTTAATTATGATAATCCTTTTTCGCTTATATTTCAAGGCATAATAAGGCAGTCTGCTATTCTTTTTCGTTATATAAGCTATAACAGTTCAAAATTACTCTTGCAAATAGCAATATTTTGGATTATAATACTCTCAACGCATCAGTTCCGGGAGGAGTGCGGTTAGCGGTTACGCCCGTATCTGCGGTGTCTCGGTTCACACATATGAATATCCCGGAGGAACACGCGCAGGCTGGTGCATGTCTGGGGATTTCATTTTCCTTAATTATACTTGTATGCAGATATAGTTCATCGGTAGAACGCCAGCTTCCCAAGCTGGAGAGGCGGGTTCGATTCCCGTTATCTGCTTATTGAAAGGCTGAATGTACTGTATATACAGTGGTTCAGGCCTTTTTTATTTGTCTCTGGTAATATCTCCTAATTGATCTATATGCTCTTGTCCTAGTCTGCACTCTATCTGTATTGTCCTATTTTTACCCATTCAAATGCCCCGGACGATCCATATCAGAAAGTCCGGGGCACTTTATTATCTTTATGCTGTTATAGTCTGTGCCTGATAATAGATAGCTTCTGTCTTATTTTCTAAAACGAAAGCATCGTAGCAGATGCGGCCCTCTACCAGCTCACCGGAAATTCCCGGCGGATCCTGGTGGGTCTTATAATCCTCCAGCTTAGTGGGGGCTACGGTTGCCACTGGGTGGGCCAGCATAAACCCAAATCCTTCAGGCAGTCTCTTTGATGGTATTTTAATTACCACGGCTCCATCCAGATTGGCAATGACACCTTTTAATCTCATGTCATTTCCGATATCAGTCTCCATTGTGATATCTTTACACTGTTTCATCAGCAGATAAGTATCGGGCGTTACCAGGAGTACACGGCCTGTTTCCGGCACTTCTGAGTTGTCCAGGGCATTGCTGGCCTTAATAATCTCCGTATAGATATTATCAGGGGTCAATACCACGGCTGCAGGTTTGTGCCCTGCATTAGCTGTCATGATACCATAGACATAAGTGTCAACTTCCGGAATCACAACCTCCCTCACCTGCCGTGCAAGTGCTGATGCAGCGGCCAGCTGGTCACTGGTTTCCTCCTTATCCAGCTTATCAATTGCAAAAGTAAACGAGCGGTCATTCTTCAGTGTAAATTCCTCTGTGGTAGCATCCAGCCCCTGCACTTTACCATATCTTGACCACTCCCCTGATTTCGGACCGGTACGCCCATAATCATTCATAGATGCAGTCGTGACTTTGTACACCTTGATCGTATGTGCCCCTGTCCAGGATAAATCCTGGTTAGTCAACAGGGATTTTTTACTTTCTGTTGAAAACAATTCATCCACATAAGGGAGATATTGTGTTACTAAATCAATTGCCATTTATTCATCAATCCTTTCTGTTAAGCCCCATAGCCTGTCTTAACGGGTCAGTGCCGGTACGATATGAGCTATTACCCTCCGGCACGGCCCCAACCCGGAATCCCGGCATGGGCGTCTGTTTTTCATTTGCTTTACTGCCATATATTTTATTCAATACATCTAATTTACTGTTTAAATCATCTTCATCCGTACAGGTAATGATATCAGCTAATTCACGGGACATCCCCCGCTCATCCAGTTTTTCCCTAACCAAAAGTTTCATCTCCCGGACCTGCAGTTCTGTGAATTTCTGCTCATACTCTGCTTTGCTTTCTTTCTCTATCTGCCCTTTCATTCTGGAAATCCGGGATTGAACAAAACCGTTCACCTCTTCCTGGGTGAATAATTTCTGTCCTTTCCCCTTATTTTCCTGGGCGGCTCCCTGTACTTCCGCTTCATTCCCCATGTTCTCAGCCTGGGTGGTCTGCTCCGTAACACTCATGTTTTCTTCCATGCTCTTGCCTTCCTGTTTAACGTCCAGTGGACTATTTTATATACAGGCAGATATCCCCCGCTGCCCGGCCGGGTGTGCGCCATGCGAAACTGTTAAAAAATCTAAATGAAGAAAAGGAATAAACAAATAGAAAAGGCGCAGGAACGGCCTTAATCGTATTCCACGACTTAAGCTGTTCCCACGCCTCATACAAGACTTCCAGCAGAAAAGAGATGAACCGCTGGGGTACTAAAATTATTCTATTTGTTATAAAACAATTATATCAGATAAATAGTAAATATGCAAGTCTTTTCTTTGTATTTTTAATAGATTTTTTATAGCTTAAAGTATTCCTCTGTGCCGTTTTCACACCATAAAGTGGGATATCCCGTCATAGACGTTATTGCTGCCATATCTTTTCAATCACACCACCAATACTATATATGCCCTTTTATATTTCCCCTGCTGTTCCTTTGCCACTTTGCAGGTTTTGATAACCGGATGCAAAAGTTTTATCACCGCCTGAAGCTCCTGGGGTGTCTGATAGGAAATTTTTATTTTTATCACGCTACATCACTTCCTTCTGTTTTTACTGGTTGATAATACATATATTACAACTCCCCTCTTCTGTTCCTGACACCTGATTTTATTCTGATCATACCTTTTTCTTCTTCCATCTGATATACTCCGGATTTACATACACAATTTCTGATGGTCTGCCCCCCTTTTGCGGGTTTTGTGTGGCGGGTATTGACTTCTGGATACGGATATAGCCGTGCTCTATCAGGCATTGTAATCCGGGTATCATTCCTCCTTTTTTCTCCATACCTTTTCTATCCCGGCAAACATCGTGCAAATCCCTCAATTTTATTTCCATCAGACCAGTAGAATCTATGCGCTTCAGAATATATTTTGCGTCTCTCACCTCAGAAGGATCTGTTAGTCCCATTATGCTAAACGCGGCTTCTGCGTGGGACCGGAAATACCTTCCGATCCCAATAGCATTACTCATGGTCTGCTCGCTGATCTTATGATACTCTGATCGCTCAATGTATTCAAAGCAGTGAAGGACCAGCGCTATTCTCATTGTGGTTCCATGCAGCTTACCAAGCCAAGCCTTGAACTCTGTGGAACTTTCCTTCATTTTATCTTCTATCTCATAAAAAAAATCTTCTGCTAATCTGTCAGCTTCTTCTTCCAGTTCTATGGCTTTTGGTTTATCCGGGACAGGTATGGCTAACAGTCTTTGTATCACGTCGCAGTAATCTGCCCTGTCAAGATCACTGATCTGTTTCACGCGGTATTTCCTTTCTCCTATAGTTGATGGAGGTATGCTGTACAGGAATCTTGCATTCAATCCTCTGCCTACAAATTCACTGTTATCCATTATTTCTTTTATGACTATTGGCTGTACATACAAAAGGATAGCTATTAACGGATGGTCCAGCGTCTGGCCGGCCCTTGTAACTCTGTCCTGCGCGAATCTGTCACCGGAATAGCCTTTCAGCACAATATCAATTACAGTCTTATCACTATACCTTCCTGCCAGTGTGTTAAAGATACCGCCCTCTGTGGAGAAGATGCCTATCCGTTCCCGGTTCTGCTCCATCAGTTTTCCTAAAACTTCCATAGTTACATCATCCGCCACTAATCTTATAGGTGTTACCTCTTCCAACTCATTTAGTTCCTGCTGTAGATCTGTCAATATCTCCACATCAAAGTGTTTATCCTCTGTACTTTTTTTATAGGGACGCACTGCTGATTTTGTGATGTTTGCAATCTTTCCTTCAAGAATTTTCTTTTTTGTCTCATATATGGCGATTTCAGAAGCCAGCTTCTCATTTTCCTTCCTCTCATAATCATAGACCGGCTTCATGATTTCCTTCATAGCAGGACTTTTCCTCTCAGAAGCTTCTGCTACAATAGCAGTATACAGGTTTCCCGGTTCATACCAGTCCGGAAGTGGATGGACGCTATACTTTTTCTGGATTCCTAAACAACCTACGGTCATTACAGCCGGAGCAACCATTCCAGAGGATACTTGCAGACTTTCTATCAAAGAATCAGAAAAACCTCTAATAGCAGAAGGCAGCAATTCCGTTTTAAAAAGTGGAAGTTTAGAAATATCTGCCCCCGCAAAACCCACAAAACCCGCAAATCTATCAGAATACATAATTTCGCTCTTAGACTTGTAACGGACAAGACCATTATCCAATTCTCCATTTACTTTCATTTACTCACCTGCTGTCTGATTGCCGCCATAACCACATTTCTCTTTTTCTGCCACCTCCAAAGCTCCCACCACTTTTTTGGCCCCTATGTATTGCGTTGACATTCTCCCAACCACCTTTCTTCCACTATTGCTATCCCCAGGCTGTTCATCATACACCACACACCCACCAGGTATTTCATTCAGAAATTTCAGTTATATCAACACCTAAAGCCTTTGCAATTTTTTCTCCCACTTCATCAGAACAATTTTTTCCGCCTCTAATATAGTTGACTGTAGCTCTGGAAATTCCCGCGATCTCTGCCAGTTTTTTCTGTGTCATATCCCTTTTGGCCAGTTCTGTCACCAGTTTCACTCTGTCAATTCTCATTTTTTCACCTCCAATATAAAGCATTTGCTTAACTACTTTTTCATCATACCTCAATCTTATGCTTTAGTCAATATCTTTTTTTAATCTTTTGCTTTATTTTCTGTCTTTACCATGCTATTATAGAAAGAAGATTGGGAGGTGAATTTAAAATGACGATCGGTGAAAAAATCCGCAACGCAAGAAAAACAGCAAAAATGACGCAAAAAGCATTGGGCAGTTCTCTTGGAGTATCTCCTCAAATGATCGCTCAATATGAAGCCGGAAAACGCCAGCCCAAAATAGAACAGCTGCAAAAGATCGCGGCTGCTCTTAATATCCATATTTCAGTTTTTTTAGAAGAAATGTCAGAATCGGAAAAAATAAAAAGCACTTGGGAATGGATCAAAGATAAGGATGCAAAAAGAGAAGAACTTCTTATTGAGATATTAAAAACACATAATTATAAAATAGAAAATAAAGATATTCACGGCTTAACGATAACTGACAGCCAAGGATTTCGTTTCTATGTGAACCAATCAGATTTTCAGGATATGGCGCTGCGCTGTGACAAAGACATATGTTATAATATGGAAAAGCTATTAAGTAGTTCAAGAGAAATACCGACTTTCTAAGCATAAAAACCTGCTAGAAAAGCATTGACTTTTGTTAGCAGGTTTTTATACTTTTTTGCAGCACGATTTTAAACCTGCCTGATTTTCGGCTCCACAGCCTCAGATTTGGCATTATGCTGCTGGTTCTGATTCTCGGGTTTTACTTTCTGGGTAATGCTGTTGAAAGTTTCATTTGATTTTTTTCTGTTTAACGCTTCCTGTTGTTTTTTATCCATTTTGTCACCTCGGCATTAGAGTGTTTTTCACACACAGTATCCCCAAAGGCCACGGATTTTATGTGTTATTTCCGAATGCTCACTCTTCTCCGGGCATCCTCCATCCGTGATGGTCGGTATGCAGCAGTTCATGGGCTTTGTGAGACAAAGGCTTTTCCAGAAAATCCTCATAGCATTTTATCACAGACGGATTTTCATGGGAAAAACGGATATTGCTGACCTTATCCAGGCCGTACAGTATCTGCCCCCTGTCCCCTGCAAGCTCCTGTCCGTCATGGATAGGCTGGCCGCCACCGCCGGCACATCCGCCGGGACAGGCCATGATCTCTACAAAATCGTAAGATACCTTTCCTTTTCTAAGGGCTTTCATCAGTTTTCTGGTATTGCCCAGGCCACTGGCAACTGCTACTTTGAGAATGGTACCTGCCAGATTAAATTCCGCCTCTTTCCAGCCATCCATGCCACGGACGGCCCGAAATGCATCCGGTTCCGGGTTCTTGCTGGTCACAAGATAGTAAGCACTTCGCAAAGCTGCCTCCATAACACCGCCGGTAGCGCCAAAAATAACGCCCGCGCCGGAACCCACACCGAGAGGCATATCCAGTTCCTCCTCCCGCAGTGTCTCAGGAAGTATATGGAACATGCGGATCAATCGGTCCACTTCCCTGGTGGTCAGAGATGCATCCACATCCTGCCCCGCTCCTGCGTCCCGCATAGTGGGAAGTGCACATTCCTGTTTCTTCGCCACACACGGCATTATAGACAGACAGAAAATCCTCTCCGGGTCCACATCCAGTAATCTTGCATAATAGGTCTTCACAACAGCACCGAACATCTGCTGCGGTGATTTTGCTGTAGAAAGCTGATCCACCAGCTCCGGATATTGAGATTTCATAAAACGCACCCAGCCGGGGCAGCAGGATGTAAACATGGGGAATTTCTCATTCTCCTTATTCTTCAGTTTTTCCAGAAACTCGCTGCCTTCCTCCATAATGGTCAAATCTGCACTGAAATCCGTATCAAAGATATAGTCAAATCCCATTTTCCGCAGAGCTGAGGCCAGTCTCTTAATAGTAGCGAATTCCGGTGCCAGACCAATGGATTCTCCCCAGGCCGCACGCACAGCAGGCGCGATCTGGACCACCGTGATCTTGTCCTTATCGGCAATGGCATCCAGCACGCGTTCGGTATCGTCACGCTCACGCAGTGCCCCTACAGGACAATGGGTGATGCACTGGCCGCAGACTGCACAGTCTGACTCGTCAATCTTTCTGTTTCCGGACACATCCACGGTTGTCCTTGAACCTGTATTTACCACATCCCAGATATTGACAGACTGGATCTTATCGCATATCTGCACACACCGCATACACTTGATGCATTTTGTATGATCCCGTATCAAGGGAAAATCCATATTCCAGCAGTTCTTTGGCAATTCCTTTACAAAAGGAACATCCATGATATTCAGATCATTTGCCACACTCTGCAGGGAGCAGTTTCCGCTTCTGACACAGTAGGCACAGTTACTGTTGTGCTGGGATAGGATAAGCTGTACATTTGTCCTTCTGGTCTTTCTGGCTTTTGGACTGTTGGTATGGACCACCATGCCCTCTTTTACCCGGTTGTTACAGGCTGTTACCAGCTTTGCATAGCCTTCCACTTCCACAACACAGACACGGCATGCACCAATCTCATTGATATCTTTCAGATAGCACAGAGTGGGAATCTTGATTCCTGCAAGAGCGGCTGCCTGAAGGATGGTGCTGTGTCTGTCAGCCTCTATCTGTATCCCGTCAATCGTCAATTTTACTCTCTCTGTATTCACCATTTTTCCACCCTGCCTCCCTTAAACACACCGAAACCGAAGTGGTCACAGCGCAGACAGCGTCTTGCCTCCTGGGAAGCCTCCTCAGAAGTCATACCGCATTCAATCAGTTCCATATCCTTCACTCTTTCGGATGCTTCACGTTCCTTCATATTCACGCGGCCGCAGGTGGGGCGGTCATGGAGACGTACTCTGGGAATCTCCACACCGCTTGTGATGCTGTGGTTATATCCCAGAAATTCATCAATATTGGCAGCCGCCACTTTTCCCGCCGCTATAGCGCGGATCACAGTGGCCGGTCCGGTCACACAGTCCCCTCCGGCAAATACCCCTGCAGCGTCCTTCACGCCGCTCCAGTCAAAGGCATCAATGGCAGCGCCTCTTGTGATGGGAATGCCTGATTCCCCAAAATGCCGGGAATCAATGCCTTGTCCGATAGCCACCAGGATTTGATCACAGGGAAGACGGAGTTTCGGCACATCCGCATCCCCCGGAGATGGTCTTCCGTTTTTGATCTTTCCAATGAGCTGAGGCTGTACCCAGAGTGCTGAAACTTTGCCCTGTTCATCCTTTTCTATAGAAAGCGGCGCATGAAGGTCCAGGACCTCGCATCCTTCCGCAACGGCCCCTTCCACTTCCTCCGGGAGGGCCGTCATATCCACTTTCCTTCTTCTGTAGGCAATGCGCACGCGTTTTGCTCCCAGACGCACCGCGGAACGGGCCACATCCATGGCTACATTGCCACCGCCGATCACGATAATGTCTCTGTCCTTAAAGTCCGGCATCTCCCCGTCACCGATACTGCGGAGCATTTCCACCGCGGACATTACACCTTCGGCATCTTCCCCCTCCATTCCTATTTTTCTGTCTGTATGGGCACCAATGGCTATGTAAATGGCATCATACTGGGGGCGGATATCCTGCAGCAGATATGGCTTCTCCCCCACATCTGCCTCCGTGACAACATCAATCCCTACACTGAGAAGCTGGTTTATTTCCTGATCCAAAACCTCTCTCGGAAGCCTGTAGTTCGGGATCCCGTACCTCAGCATACCGCCCAGCTGTTTTTCCTTTTCATAGATTGTCACCTTATGTCCCATTAAAGCCAGGTAATAAGCCGCGCTGATACCACCCGGGCCGCCTCCGATGACCGCGATCTTCTTCCCTGTAGCCGGCGCAGCTTTGGGCACAGGCACTTCCCCTGCATGTTCTACCGCAAAACGCTTCAGACCTCTGATATTGATGGGGTCATCCAGCATAGTCCTGCGGCACCGGACTTCGCAGGGATGTTCACAAATAAGACCACATACTGCAGGCATGGGATTGTCCTTGCGTATCAGGCGCACTGCGTCTGCGTATCTGCCCTCCCTGACAAGGGCAATGTAACCGGGAATATCCACACCGGCCGGACATTGGGATACACACGGTACCGGCTGATTCAAGTTACAGGAACATCTGCCTCTCAATATATGTTCTTCAAAATCCTCCCGGAACCCTCTGATCCCCTTCAGCACCATCTTGGCTGCTTCATAGCCGATGGCACAGTCGGCGGAATAGAAAATACTTCTGGCCGTCCTCTCAATGACTTCTATCGTCTCCAGAGTGGCATCTCCATCCAGCACATCCTCAAACAGTTTTTCCAGCTGCCCCAGCCCCACACGGCAGGGAACACATTTTCCACAGGACTGGGCATGGCACATTTTCAGGAAAGATGCCGCCATATCCACCGGACATAACCCCGGCGGGCTGGCAACGATTCGCCGCTCCAGATCCTTATAAAGTTCCTCCACCGTCCGCTGCGCACTGTTTTGTGTAATCATACTTAATCTGCTCATATCTACCTCCAATTGAGCCGCCGTACAGCTAACACGCCGCATACTTTTATATGCTGCTATTGTAAATTGTTATATCTTAAAATTATCATTTTTGTATAATACCGTCAACATATTTTGTGATATTTTAATAATTTTCTAATAATTTAAGGGTACTCCCCAGACTTTTTTATACAAAAAATGTCTCATACCCTGTTATAGATATGAGACATCCTCAATTAATATTTCACCGGTATCCAAACTTCCACTTCCCCTGCATCCTCAGCTTCATTCCAAAAAACATATCTTTCAATAGTGGGGAGTCCGCATTTGTCATACTGGCTCTGGGGCAGAAATTCCTGATTGATCTGCCGCCATAAATTCCCCAGTATATTGTCTGAGATCTTCCCCTTTGTCTGGAAAATAAGCCACGTTGCCGGCGGGTACTGATATGTTACAAATCCCTCTACCTTGGGCCCATCCCAAAGGACAGCACACATATAATCATTGCTGCCGTCCTCCTGAAATCCAAAACACAGCCCCAGGTCAAAAAAATCTCCGCTGATATCTTTCATCTTTTCGTTGGTACCGTCGCTCTTCACCACTGCCCAGGTACCGCCTCCGTACGGCGTGGTCATTCTTGTTCCAAGTACCTGAAATGCCTTCTTGTCTTCAATCGTATACCTCATAGACTCTACCCCCTTTACAGTTATCTGAAATTCAAGCCTGCAGTAAAACATCAGCGGAACAGCATTCTGTCTCACCTCCGTGGGATTGACACCATGCATTTTGCGGAATGCCACACGGAAAGCATCTCCTGACTGATATCCATATTTCAGTGCTATATCCAACACTTTCTCATCGGTATTCTGCAAATCATATGCCGCCATAGTCAGCTTGCGCCTTCTGATATATTCAGAAAAACTAATGTTTGTCACCTGTCCGAACAGACTCTGAAAGTTCTGATACGGACACGCCATGATCTTACTGATCTCTTCCTCACAAATCTCATCCCGAAGATGCTCCTCCACATAGTCCATCACCCGGTTTATCCGCTGCATCCACTCCATATCTTCACCTGCCTTATATATATAATACATCCTTCACTGCTTATCTGTCCGATAAATCTTCTACGGAAAATGTCGGTGTGGAAAATGCACCTCTTAACCCTCAGTTTCCAAAGATCTCGCAAGTACGTCTGCATGCAGCAGGGGTTGCCGCACAGCCGCCCAGTGCGCTTTCCCGCAGTTCAAAGGGAAGACTTCTGCCCACATGATACATAGCCTGGGCCATCTCGTCAAAAGGAATCACTGCCGGGATCCCCGCAAGGGTCTGCTCCGCACAGATCAGCGCATTCGCTGCCCCCACACTGTTCCTGTTCTGACATGGGTACTCCACAAGGCCGGCTATGGGATCACAGACCAGACCAAGCAGGTTGGATATTGCCACAGAGGCCGCATCCAGACACTGCTTGGGTGTGCCTCCCATCATCTCCACCGCAGCCGCTGCTGCCATGGCTGATGCTGCGCCCACCTCCGCCTGACACCCCGCTTCCGCGCCTGCCACAGAGGCATTCCGCATAAGCAGGTATCCGATAGCCCCTGCTGTGTAAAGTCCGTTTAAAACCTCTTTTTCCGCCAAATCATATTCTTCCTGCAGAGCCAGAAGCACTCCCGGTACCACACCGGAAGAGCCAGCTGTAGGCGCGGCCACGATCACACCCATGGAGGCATTGACCTCCAGAACTGCCATAGCATAAGTGATCGCACGCTGAAGCACCGTCCCGCAGACAGACCTTCCCGCCAAAGCGTGCTGATGAAGCTTGCGAGATTCTCCCCCGATCAGACCGCCCACGGAGGGTTTGGGATCGGTCAGAGGCTCTTTTGCGGAACGGCGCATGATATTCAGGGATTTTATCATTTTCTCCTCCACTTCCTCCTCTGAAATCCGGGAAAATTCCGTCTCCCTAAGCTTCATGACCCTGGAGATGGGCATGTCCTGCTCCCTGCATAGATCTAAAAGTTCACTGCCCTGATTGAATTCCATCCTATCCTCCTATATCTGTACCAGAATCACGTTGGAGACACAGGGATTTTCCCTGATCTTATCTGTCACGTCCTCCGGTATTTTTTCATCAGACTCCACAATGGTATAGGCCCTGGCACCTCTCTCCTCCCGGTAAAGGCGCATAAATGCAATATTTACATTCTTCTCGCTCAGAGCCTTGGTAATATGTGCCACCACACCCGGCTTGTCTGTCTGACTGACAACCAGTGTGCTGTACTCCCCTGTAAAATCCACTTCTATCTGATTCAAACGGACAATTTTCACCTTGCCGCCGCCCAGGGAAACACCACGCACAAAAAGATGCTCTCCGCCGGTGCCCTCCATATCCATATCCGCAGTATTCGGGTGTTCATCTCCCAGTTCGCTGCTGGTTATAAATTCATAGCAAAGCCCCTGCTCCCTGGCCAGTGTCAGGGAATCCCTGATCCGCAGATCATCTGTCTGAAATCCCATGATACCTCCCAGAAGCGCCCGGTCTGTACCGTGCCCCCGGTATGTCTGGGCAAAGGAACCATACAGGGTAAAACGCACTTTTTTTATCCTGCCCGGAAAAAGCCTCCGCGCAAGAAGAGCCATAGATGCCGCACCAGCGGTGTGAGAGCTGGAAGGTCCCACCATATTTGGCCCGATCACATCAAATAAACTGATAAATGCCATGTTCGTATTTCTCCATATTCTGTCCCTGTTTCCATCAAGGGACCGTTTCTCATTCACGAAAAAACAGGCGCCGCAGAACCATTTTTCCTGCAACACCTGTCTTGCTTTTCAATCTTCTGAATTACTCTTTTTCTGCGATTCCGTCTCCGGCTTTCTCAACTTCTGCGATAGCCGCTTTTCTCATAGGGATTCTGCAGTTTCTGTTGTTTCCGAATTCTACGATAACATCTTCATCCGTAATATCAATTAAGATTCCGTAAAAACCGCTTGTGGTTACCACACTGTCGCCTACTTCCATAGAAGATAACATGGATTTTACTCTCTGCTGTTCCTTTTTCTGCGGTCTCATGATCATGAAATACATTAAAAGAAAAAATACAACCAGCGGCAGTAACATGGTTGCCCATGCGCCGGCGCCGCCTGCGCTTGCCTGTCCTAATAACATTTTTGTTCCTCCTGCAAATTATATTTTTGAACGTTATTACAATAATACACAATTTCCCTTATTTCTTCAAGTGTTTTTCAGGTTTTTTTATATATTTTACACGTTTTTTCTGTTTTTATGCCTTAGGACCTGCTGCCATGCGCTCCAGCTTCTGCTGTTTATAGTCCTCATAGTGCCCTTCATCAAGAGCCTGGCGTATTTCCGTCATCATAGTATTGTAGAAATACAGGTTGTGCAGTACACACAGACGCATTCCCAGCATTTCCTTAGCCTTCAGAAGATGGCGGATATAGGCCCTGCTGTAACTTCTGCAGGCCGGGCACTGGCATCCCTCCTCGATCGGGCGGGAATCCAGTTCATATTTAGCGTTGAACAGATTGAGTTTTCCAAAATTCGTGTACACGTGGCCATGGCGTCCATTCCGGCTTGGGTATACACAGTCAAAGAAATCCACGCCTCTGGATACACCTTCCAAAATGTTGGCCGGTGTTCCCACACCCATCAGATATGTGGGCTTATCTGTGGGAAGATAGGGCACCACACTGTCCAGGATCCGGTACATTTCCTCATGGCTCTCCCCCACAGCAAGCCCCCCAACTGCATAACCGTCAAGGTCCATTTTGGCAATCTCTTTTGCATGTGCGATACGGATATCATCATATACTGCGCCCTGATTAATGCCGAACAGCATCTGCTGGGGATTGATAGTATCTTCTTTTGCATTCAGCCGTGCCATCTCATCCTTACACCGGGCAAGCCATCTTGTGGTCCTGTCCACAGAGTCCTGAACGTATTTTCGGTCTGCCACAGAGGATGGACACTCATCAAACGCCATGGCAATGGTGGACGCCAGGTTGGACTGTATCTGCATACTTTCCTCTGGTCCCATAAAAATCTTATGTCCGTCAATGTGGGAGTTAAAATAAACGCCTTCCTCTTTGATCTTCCGCAGCTTTGACAGGGAAAACACCTGAAATCCGCCGGAATCCGTGAGTATGGGTCTGTCCCAGTTCATAAATTTATGGAGTCCGCCCAGTTTTTTCACTACCTGGTCACCCGGGCGAACATGGAGATGATATGTGTTTGACAATTCTATCTGCGTTCCTATTTCATGCAGGTCCGTTGTGGCAACTGCGCCCTTGATCGCAGCCACTGTGCCCACGTTCATAAAGACAGGGGTCTCCACCGTGCCGTGCACTGTTTCAAAATGGGCGCGTTTTGCCATGCCTTCCTGTTTCAGTATCTTGTACATATAACAATTTCCTCTTTCTAAACGTAATCCTTTTGCCCGTAACTGTATATCTGATGAACAGTTACATCTGGCTTATTCTACCATAAGGGAAATGTAAACGCAACCGGCTGGAATATTTTCTTTCCCTCTTATATATAACTAAAATAATCCAATTTCAAAATAGCAATTGTATTTTTAGAAATATTGTCGTATAATGTTAAATGATTTTCTATAGCACTATATAAATAAGAAGAAACGCATATATGACGGCATAAAATCCGTCCATTTATTATGAAGGAGGTCTCCTGACCATGTCAGCAGATAATAAAAATATTGCAGATGTATACCGTCTTGGAATTGATATTGGTTCCACCACAGTAAAAATCGCAGTTCTAAATGAAGAAAAAGAAATCCTTTTCTCCGATTATGAACGCCACTTTGCAGACATTCAGAATACACTGGCTGGACTGCTGGATAAGGCTTATAAACAATTAGGAGAATTTTTAGTCCTTCCGGTGATCACCGGTTCCGGCGGGCTTACACTCGCAAAACATCTGGAGGTTCCCTTTGTGCAGGAGGTTATCGCTGTGTCCTCCTCCCTACAGGAACTGGCTCCCAGAACCGACGTAGCCATTGAGCTTGGCGGGGAGGATGCAAAGATCATTTATTTTGAAGGCGGAAATATTGAACAGCGTATGAACGGCATCTGTGCCGGAGGAACCGGTTCTTTTATTGACCAGATGGCCTCCCTGCTGCAGACCGATGCCGCAGGCCTGAATGAATACGCTAAAAATTACAAGGCGCTTTATCCCATCGCTGCCCGCTGCGGCGTGTTTGCCAAGACAGACATCCAGCCGCTGATCAACGAGGGCGCTACGAAGGAGGACCTGTCAGCCTCCATTTTCCAGGCTGTGGTCAACCAGACCATCAGCGGCCTTGCCTGCGGAAAGCCAATCCGCGGCCATGTGGCATTTCTGGGCGGCCCGCTTCACTTTTTGTCTGAACTGAAGACAGCGTTTATCCGGACACTGAAGCTGGATGAGGAGTATACCATTGTACCTGACAATTCCCATCTGTTCGCAGCTATAGGATCTGCGCTGAATGCAAAAAAGGATGCGCCCGGCGTATCCGTCACTGCCATGCGCGACAGGCTGTCAGCCAATATACATATGGAATTTGAGGTCAACCGTATGGAACCTCTGTTTGCCTCCAGGGCGGATTATGACAAATTCAATGAGCGCCAGAGTCATTACAATGTGAAAACCGACGAACTCTCCGGCTACAGCGGAAACTGCTATCTTGGTATAGACGCAGGCTCCACCACAACAAAGGCAGCCCTGGTCGGGGAAGATGGTTCCCTGCTCTACTCCTTTTACAGCAACAACAACGGCAATCCCCTGGCAACCAGTATCCGTGCCATTCAGGAAATTTACAGCCACCTTCCCCGGGAAGCCAAAATCGCATACTCCTGTTCCACCGGCTACGGAGAGGCACTGATCAAGGCGGCCCTTCTTTTGGATGAGGGGGAAGTGGAGACCGTATCCCACTACTATGCAGCCGCTTTCTTTGACCCTGAGGTGGACTGTATCCTGGATATCGGCGGTCAGGATATGAAATGTATCAAGATAAAGAACCATACTGTGGACAGCGTGCAGCTAAATGAAGCCTGCTCCTCCGGCTGCGGCTCCTTTATCGAGACCTTTGCCAATTCCCTGAATTACAGTGTACAGGACTTTGCAAAAGCCGCTCTTTTTGCCAAAAATCCTATTGACCTTGGAACCAGATGTACTGTTTTCATGAATTCCAAAGTAAAACAGGCACAAAAAGAAGGTGCGGAGGTATCAGACATCTCCGCAGGACTGGCATATTCCGTTATAAAAAATGCATTGTATAAAGTTATCAAGGTTTCCGATGCCTCTGAGCTGGGAAAACACATTGTCGTACAGGGCGGAACTTTCTATAATGACGCTGTTTTGAGAAGCTTTGAGCGCATTGCGGGCTGTGAAGCCATACGTCCGGACATTGCCGGGATCATGGGCGCTTTCGGTGCTGCCCTCATCGCAAGGGAGCGCTATACGGCAGGCCAGGAAACTACCATGCTTCCTATTGAAAAGATCAACAGTCTCCAGTATAAAACCACCATGGCAAACTGCAGGGGCTGTACCAATAACTGCCGTCTGACCATCAACAAATTCTCAGGCGGACGCCAGTATATCTCCGGCAACCGCTGCGAGCGGGGAATCGGCAAAGAGAAGAACAAGGACCATATTCCCAATCTGTTTGAATATAAATATAAAATGCTGTTCTCCTATGAGCCGCTGACAGAGGATAAAGCTCCCAGAGGAAAGGTGGGCATCCCTAGAGTCCTGAACATGTTTGAAAACTATCCTTTCTGGTATACGTTCTTTACCAGGCTGGGATATCAGGTGGTACTCTCCCCCACCTCAACCAGAAAGATATATGAACTCGGCATTGAGTCCATTCCCAGTGAATCAGAGTGCTACCCTGCAAAACTGGCTCACGGACATGTATCGTGGCTCATCAAACAGGGGGTCAAATATATCTTCTACCCCTGTATTCCGTACGAGAGGGAAGAATTTGAGGATTCCATTAACCATTACAACTGCCCCATCGTCACCTCCTATGCGGAGAATATAAAGAATAACATTGACGAACTGAATGATCCGGAAATCCATTTCCACAACCCGTTCTTAGCCATGACCAATGAGGACACCATCACAGAGCGGCTGCTGGAAGAGTTTAAAGACATTCCCTCCACAGAAGTATCTGACGCTGCCCATGCCGCCTGGAAAGAAATGGCCAAGTGCAGGGAAGATATTCGCAGGAAAGGTGAGGAGACTCTCCGCTATCTGGATAAGACAGGAAGACGCGGTATCGTGCTGGCCGGAAGGCCATACCACATTGATCCGGAGATCCATCACGGTATCCCGGACTTGATCAACTCCTACGGCATTGCCGTACTGACAGAGGATTCTGTCTCTCATCTGGCACCTATTGAACGCCCCCTGCGCGTCAATGACCAATGGATGTACCACACCAGGCTTTACGCTGCCGCCAACTTTGTGAAGGAAAAAGAAAATCTGGATCTGATTCAGTTAAACTCCTTCGGCTGCGGACTGGATGCCGTGACCACAGACCAGGTAAATGAGATCCTGGCAGACAGCGGCAAAATTTACACCTGCCTGAAAATAGATGAGGTGAATAACCTGGGTGCTGCCCGCATCCGTGTCCGCTCTCTGATCGCTGCCCTCCGGGTCAAGGAAGAACAGCATATCAAACGGAAAATATCACCCTCCTCCATCAAAAAGGTGGTATTCACACCTGAGATGAGGAAAAAATATACGATTCTGTGCCCCCAGATGTCACCCATCCATTTTTCCATCCTGCAGGCAGCGTTCAATGCCAGCGGGTACAATCTGGAAGTGCTTCCCAATGACAACAAGGAAGCTGTGGATGTTGGCCTCAAATACGTGAACAATGATGCCTGTTATCCCTCCCTGATGGTGGTGGGCCAGATCATGCAGGCACTCTTGTCCGGCAAATACGATCTGCACAAGGTAGCGATCATTATGTCACAGACCGGAGGCGGATGCCGTGCCTCCAACTATATCGGATTTATCCGAAGGGCACTTGCCAAGGCAAATATGTCCTACATACCGGTTATTTCCATCAATTTAAGCGGGCTGGAGGAAAACCCCGGATTTAAGATCACCGCTAAACTGGCCTCCAGACTGGCGTTCGGCGCAGTGTTCGGAGACATACTTATGAAATGCCTCTACCGTATGCGCCCCTACGAGGCCGTCAAAGGCTCCGCCAATGCCCTGCACCGCAAATGGGAGAAGCGCTGTATCCGTTTCATAAGCGCCAAACACATTACTTTTGGGCAGTTCAACCGCATCTGCCGACAGATGATCCGGGAATTTGACACGCTGCCCATCACCGGTGAGAAAAAACCGAGAGTAGGTATTGTAGGAGAAATTCTGGTAAAATTCCTGCCTGCTGCCAATAACCATCTGGCAGAGCTTCTGGAAAAAGAAGGGGCAGAACCTGTCTGCCCGGATTTGATCGACTTTTTATGCTATTGCTTCTATAACCAGAATTTCAAGGCAAAATATTTAGGATTCAAGAAAACCTCTGCAAAAACTGCCAATATGGGCATCAAAGCCATTGAATTTATCAGAGGGGCAGCCAACAAAGAGTTTGCCAAAAGCAAACATTTTACTCCATCTGCCAACATCAAGGACTTGGCAAAAATGGCAGCCCCCATTGTATCTATCGGCAACCAGACCGGAGAGGGATGGTTTTTGACCGGAGAGATGATGGAACTGATCCACAGCGGAGCACCTAATATTGTGTGTACACAGCCTTTCGGCTGTCTGCCCAACCACATTGTGGGCAAAGGCGTTATCAAGGCCATCCGTAAGGATTATCCGGATGCCAATATTGTTGCCATTGACTATGATCCAGGTGCCAGCGAGGTAAACCAGCTGAACCGCATTAAGCTGATGCTGTCCACTGCATTCAAAAAGATGCAGTGACCGATAAAAAAGAATAAGCCAGCGGGCATATCACTGCATAGGATGATATGCCCGCTGGCTTTTCTTATGATTTTCTTATGATCTTGTCAGATGATCCTCAGTTTTTGGGCCAGCACTATAAGCTTTGTCCCTCCCGGCAGGGACAGAAGTTCCTGTCTGGATGGTTTTGCAATAAAGAGATAGGAAATGAAATACACGGCAGCAGCCAGCGCAATCGAAGGGATCAAGGCCAGCAGATTGGAGTGCGGCAGTGATCTTACCAGAAATCTCACACCTTTGTACACGGCAAACGCAACGATCCCCATGGGGATTGTTGCCAAAAACGGAGGCAGGTAAGCATATTTCCATGGATTCTGATATCCCAGGTATTTCTTCAGGGCCCTGTCATTGAGCACACACATAACAATGGCATATACGATCATGGCAATGACCACGGCATAGATTCCCGCATCGGTAAAAAACAGCAGGACCGCCAAAAATACAATATCCACAGCCAGGGAAATTGCCGCGTTGATCATGGGGACATTAGCCCTTCCGATGCCCTGCAGAACCCCATTTGATATATTGGATGTACTGTTCAGGATAACCGTGATCACCCCAAGCACCATCAATTGTCCCGCTACGCCTTCTGTGGAAGGGAAAAGCAGAGCGGTTACCGGCTGTGCCAGCACGGCAAGCCCCACGGAAGCCGGCATGGAAATCAGCATACTGATCCATGTGGCATTATTTATCTTCTCAATGGCACCTTTCACATCCCCTGTGGCATAATGGGCGGACACCTCCGGAATCATGGAGGTAGGAGCCGTACTAGCCAGCGTCAGGGGAATATTGATCAGAGTCATAAAAAATCCAAACTCTGCATACAGAACTTTTACCTGGCTATTATCCATACCTCTGAAATCTGAAATGCTGGTGTACATCACACCATTGATATAACCATTCACATTATAAATAAATGCGCTGAGAATGATGGGCGCCACGATCAGCACAATATTTCTCATGACCTGCTGATAGCTCTCATCCACAGAAACCTTGTCCCTGGCAATCCTGCGGTTGATCGTCTTCCTGTTCACGCTGTACACAAACAGCATAAAAAGAAGCGCTGCCGTAACACCGGCTCCCGTACCAATGGTCGCCCCGGCTGCGCTCCATCTCTGCAGCGTATCTTCCCCTGCACCTGCAAAATGATGAACCATAAAATTGGCCATCAATAGTGCCACAACCGCAACCGCTATCTGTTCTACGATTTGCGAGATAGACGTGGGCATCATATTCCTGTAGGCCTGGAAATATCCTCTGAACACCCCAAGAATACCCGATATGAAAATAGTAGGGGCCAGCATCTGAAGCGCCAGTCTGGCATTTGCCACGCTGTCCGGTACCAGGATCGAAGCACCGAACACACATATGAGGGCAACAGCGCCTCCGGCTATCACTGCATATAAAAGAGCGCCCTTAAACACCCTCTGCGCGTCTCTGTATCTTTTGAATGCGATCCGCTCCGACATGATCTTGGATACAGCCTGCGGAATACTGAAGGATGCGATCATCAGCAGGATAAAATATACATTCTGCGCGAACTGGAAGCAGGCAAAGCTCTCTCTTCCCAGGAGCGAAGACAAGGGACTTTTGTATATCATTCCGATAATCTTAGATATCAGCGCCGCAACCATTAAAAAAGACGCATTTTTCACTAATGTATTACTATTCTTTTTACCCATTTGTCCAAATTCCTTTATCTGTTTTCTATCTGCCAGTCAATTGGCTCCAGGCCATGTTCCTGCAAAAAGGCATTTGCCTTGCTGAAATGACGGCATCCGAAAAATCCGCGGAATGCAGACAGCGGACTTGGATGAGGTGCTTCCAGAATCAGGTGGTTTGGATTGTGCAGCATACTCTTTTTCATCTGTGCCGGTCTTCCCCACAAAAGGAATACCATGGGACGGTCCTGTTCATCCAGAATACGGATCGCCGCATCCGTAAACTCCTCCCAGCCGATCCCTCTGTGAGAATTGGCCTGGTGAGCCCGTACAGTCAGAACTGTATTCAAAAGCAAAACACCCTGTTTTGCCCATTTCTCCAGATATCCGTTGTTGGGTATATAACAGCCGCAGTCTTCCTGAAGTTCCTGGTAAATATTCACCAGAGAAGGGGGGATTTCCACATCCGGCTTGACAGAAAAACACAGGCCGTGAGCCTGCCCGTCATTGTGATAAGGATCCTGTCCCAATATGACCACTTTTACCTGATCTAAAGGGGTAAAATGAAATGCATTGAAAATATCATCCGGTGTGGGGAATATCTTTCTCATCTGGTACTCCTGCCCCACCTTGGCGAACAATTGTTTATAATATGTTTTTCCGAATTCCGGCTTCAAAGCCTCCAGCCATTCTCCCTGTAAAGGCGGCATAATCATCCCTCCTGCATTTTTATCATGTTCTCTAGTTTAGCAGAATCCATCGAAAAATGCAAGGAGGTGTCGCCTGTCATCCTCTTTCCGTCATCACTTTTCTTCCAGTTCAAACCAAAATTCCACACCGTTGTCATAGTTGACCACGCCGAACTTCTGATGCATACTCTCCATAATAGCCTTTACAATTGACAATCCAATACCGCTTCCCCCGTACTCCCGGGTCCGTGCCTTGTCCACCTTATAGAATTTTATCCAGATTTTATCCAGTTCCTCCTCCGGGATAGGTTTTCCTGTATTGAAGACAGAGAGGCGCACATGGTTTTCCCTTCTCATCATCTTCACTTCAATCTTCATCTCTCCATCCACATGATTCAGGGCATTGGACACATAATTTGTCACCACTTCCTCCACTTTGAATTCATCTCCCCACACGTACACAGGCTCAGACTGGGGGAAGGAGATCTGGGCGCCTTTCTGGTCTGCCAGCAACTGCGCAGACTGTACCACGCCCCTTACCAGGTCTGTCAGATCAAATCGTTCCATGGCAGCCTGGTCATTGCCGAATTCCAGATGATTCAGGGTCAGTAGTTTTTTTACCATATTGTTCATCTTTGCAGATTCATCCATGATCACATCACAGTAAAACTCCCTGCTCTCCGCATCGTCATTGATACATTCCTTCAATCCCTCAGCATACCCCTGGATCAGCGCAATAGGGGTCTTCAGCTCATGAGAAACATTAGAAAGGAATTCCTTGCGCATCTCATCAATCTGTTTCTTCTGCTCAATATCCTCCTGCAGTTCATTGTTGGCTGTTTTCAGTTCAGATATGGTATGCTCCAATTCCTCGGACATCTTGTTGAAGTTCTGGCCCAACGTGCCGATCTCATCCTCGCCTCCGCCTTCATATCTGGCTTCAAAATCCAGATTACTCATACGCCTTGAGATCTCCGTCAGTTCCAACAGCGGTTTTGTGATCCTCTTGCTCATAAACCAAATTGCAGCACTGCTAATCATGATCACAAGAAGTCCTATATAAATATAGAATATATTCGAGATCTCCACACTGTCCCGGATACTTGCCATGGGCATACGGATCAAAAAGGCACACTTTCGGTTCTTCATCACACCCCACATGTCCAGATAGACTACGTTCTCTTTGTCGTCTGTATTCTGCTCCAGCGTGTAGGAATCATTGTCTGTAATGACCTCCCTGTTTTCCGGCATCATTCCCCAGATATATCCAAATAGAAGCCTGGTAGCCAGCAGATCGGGATTACGCCCGTCATTGGCTATGATGGTCCAGTCCTGTGTGCTCACATCCACAAGTACCCAGGAAATATTTTTTTCAATACAGAGTCCCTGCAGGTGCGTCCTGCCCTCCGGGTCATTATAAGCCTGTTCGTTTAATGCTTTATATACGGTTTCCAGAGAATCCGCTTTTCTGGAAATATAATATTTCTCCAAAAACAAACGGTTCACCGCCGTAATAGACAAGAGCGATAAAAGCATAATTCCGATAAAAGATACTGCCAGACGCACCTTAATTGATTTTCTCATGTTTTATACCTCGAACTTGTATCCCATGCCCCAGATTGTTTTAATGTATTCACCCTTATCTCCCAGTTTGCTGCGAAGCTTTTTTACGTGGGTGTCAATGGTACGGGCATCTCCAAAATAATCGTAATTCCATACAGAATTCAGGATTTTCTCTCTGGAAAGTGCTATTCCCTGGTTTTCCAGGAAATACGTCAACAGTTCAAATTCCTTATAGCTCAACTCCATGGACTGCCCGTCAATAGTGGCAATATGGGAAGCTTTGTTCACCTCAATACCACCCGCCGACAAAACATCACTGTTTCCGCAGATATTGGCTCTTCTCAGAATAGCCTCCACTCTGGCAACCAATATCTTGGGGCTGAAAGGCTTTGCAATATACTCATCCACCCCCAGCTCAAATCCCAAAAGCTCGTCCCTCTCATCGCCTCTGGCAGTCAGCATGATGATGGGAACCTTTGACTCCCTGCGGATTTCCCTGCACACTTCCCAGCCGTCCATCTTAGGCATCATCACATCAAGGATCAAAAGAGCAATATCCTTTGTAGCATAAAAAATATCCAGTGCCTCCTCACCGTCGCCGGCCTCCAGCACCTCGAAATCTTTCTTTACCAGGAAGTCCCGCACCAGCTTGCGCATCCTGCTCTCATCATCCACTACCAGTATTTTGCATTTTTCCATATCGGTTCCCTCTTTCTATCTCTGCAGACTTATCTGTCCGATCTACTCTATGATAACGGTTCATTTCCTTTACAATCACTGGCAAAAATCCATATAAAAACTTTTGGCCATGGGATTCTGCCTGGCGGCTGAATCGTTCCATTGTATGTACTTAAATATATCAGAAAATTTTGTTGAATCTGTGAACAGTAATATTAATACGTTTCACGATACACATAAATCGAGTATTTTGCACCATACCCCGCTGGCGGCCTTAGGGGCTTCATAAGCAGACACCTAAAAAGCACTTGACGGGACAGCGGCTGTGAATGGTAACCCACAATTAATTTTATATAAACTGATTGATATCCATTTCATCCTGCTGCCTGATCTCATGCAGTACCCAGCGTTCATTTCGGTAAATAAATTTCCAGTATTCATAAAAGCTCTCTTTTTTTGTGTTGCCGCGCACACAGATCCTTGTGTTCCTGTTCATATAATAGCCCACCATACTGCCGTGGATCAGATACCAGATACAATCGTTTTCCTCCCCCAGCTCATCGTAAGCACTCACAGGCACAGCGCTCAAAAGCTTTACATGCTTCTGAACCACCGCTTCCTCCCTCACTTCCATCCACTGGATTTTCATATTAAAGTCTTCCAGCAGTTCTTCGCTGAGATAAGCCGCCGCGTAGCCTGCATCCATCCGCCTCCAGCACTCCTGGATCTGAAAGTAGGCTTCCTCTACCTGACGCTGCACTTCCCGGTAATCCCAGTTACCGCCGATTTTTTCATACTGCCGCATTAAATTTTTGCTTTTCATGGCCGCCTTTTTTGATTTAAGGGCAAACACAATAGCTCCGCCGCAGGTGATCAAAACGGCATTGACCCCGAAAACAATATTTCCCACTAAATTGCTGCGGGATGAGGAACGGCCGCTGTGGTAACTGCCTCCGCCGGAGCTGCCGCTGTATCCGCCCCCGCCTCCTGAACTTCCGCCGCCTCCTGAGCTTCCCCCTCCGCCGGCCCGTCCCCAGACAGGCACTGCAAGAATGATCATCAGTATTGCCAAAAGCAAAAAACCATGCCGCAATTTTCTTTTTTTATTAAAAAACTTCATATTTCCCAAATCTGCAAAGAAACCGTCATGCTGCCCGGATACTATGCTCTCCCCTTTTATTTCTTTTTAATAAGTCTATCCCAGACATAAATATCTGTCAAGACTGGTAAACTTTTTTCATTTCTCCTTGACAAAATCATAATAAAGTGATAATCTATAATACACTTCCACAGTGAAGTCCAGAAATGGGCTTGTACTGGTTTCGACGGGGGTTTTGAAGTTGAGGAAGCCATCCGCAGACTCCGGGACTGCGTACCAACCTGGAACTTAAATATAAACGCAGACAATAATAATTTAGCGTTAGCTGCCTAATTGCAGCTTGTCGGCCCCAGGTCACCTGCTGCCTGGGAATCCGGCATCGACTTTGCAGGGCCCTTTACTTTCAAAGCTTTGAGAAAGTAAAAGATTTATGAAGCTACTAAGTACATCAGCCTGTCATCCGGCGGTTGTATAAGGGAATGTTAAAAGAATGACTGTGATGGGAGATGCCTCAAGGGATAGACTTTCGGACGCGGGTTCGATTCCCGCCAGGTCCACTATATGTAAGCCGCCGGAAGCGGCTTACCTGCACAGAGCCATTGAATCCGGATGAAGTTTGGATTCAATGGCTCTGCTTTACTTAAAATGTAACGGATCCGAACTTTTCACAGCATTCGGATCGTTACGTTTTACTCCAATGACAAAGGGTTCCTTTATTATAAGGGAGCCCTTTTATTTAGACCCATTACACCAATACTCCCCGTGCGATGTTCACCGGAATGTCTGGCTGTTGTTGATATCATATACAAAATGCGGAACCGGCCGATTGTCCACTATAGATTTTGACTCTCCATCCTGTACGGCACCCATTTTTTCATAAAATCCTGTGGCCTGAGGGCTGGTGACAAAATGTATTGTTAGAATCCCCTGTGCCTTGCACCAGCCAGTCATATGGTTCCACATCTGCGTTCCGTATCCTCTGCCAATCTCCTGCTCCGCCACATAAAAGTATTCCAGCTCCCCTTGTTCTGCATTCCGCCTCAGGCCCCAAAATGCAGCTGGGTTCCCACCTTCCCGGCACACATAAACCGGATTTTCTAAAATAAACTGTTCTGTGATATTAAACTTATGGTCAAATACCTCCATAAATTCTTTTTTATATCCCCAGTGAGCTTCTGACTTCCAAGCAAGAAGACGCAGACTCCGTGTATCTTCCGGCTTCGCCGGTACGAAATCCATGGCTCTTTTGGCTGCTGCCATAATATCCCGCCTTTCCGCATTCCATAGAATACATGATGTACTTTTTTAATACGATGACGCTACAGGACAATTTTACTATTGCAAGGTTAAACTGTCAAACACTGGCCCGTGCCTAAACGGTCCGGCAGGGTGAAAAAAAAGGGACCGGAGGTCTTTTTTTGTATTATAATGTCGAACTTTCCTTCCTTGACAGCTTTCTCCTCTATAATATTATAGAAAATATGAGGAGGGTTAATAAATATGCATACAAAGGATAGAATCATACGCCAATTCGGCATCACATCAAAATATAAGGGGTACCGCTATCTGCTGGACGCCATTCATATTGCCGCCGAAAATTATGATGAGTGTCTTAAAGTGACAAAGGATATCTACCCTGTCATTGCCCATAAATATGGGGTTACCAAAGTCAGTGTGGAACGCGACATCCGGACTGTAATAGAAAAATGCTGGGATAATAATAAAGCATATCTGCAGGAACTATCCGGGTATAAACTCTCCAGATGCCCTTCAAACAGCGAATTCATAGATATTATTGCCTACAAAGTGTACTGCAATAAATGAATTACCGCGGATTTCTCCATAACTGAATTACCTGTCCTGAATGCAAAAATAAATCTCACACCAATGCACATCACCTAAAAAGGGCTGTCTGCCGGATGATATGTGATCTGATGCCTCCTAAGTGGACAGCTCTCTTTCTGTTTGCATTCCCTTTTAGAACGTAATATAATGAAATCGAATCCAGCGGATTTCATGACCGCTGACACAGGTAAGTCCCTGTCCGTACCTTTTCTACTATATTATGACAGGTCCTTACAGGATAAAGCAAATACAAAAGGAGGCAAAAATGGCTCTCTTATTAATAGCAGAGGATGAAAAAGGTATGCAGGAAATCCTTACGGACTATATGCGCCGCGGCGGACATACCTGTATAACGGCTGATGACGGTATAGACGCTGTGACAATCTTGAAAAACAATCCTGTAGATTTGGCAGTGCTTGATATTATGATGCCCCATCTGGACGGACTCTCTGTATGCCGAATCGCCAGGGAAATGTGTAATATTCCCATCATTTTTCTCACAGCAAAAGACAGCGAGACAGATAAATTAAAAGGCTATGAGTACGGAGCTGACGATTATATCACAAAGCCCTTCAGCCCTAAATTACTTCTCGCAAAAATCAATGTCCTTCTGCGCCGGGCCATGTCCGTCAATCCCCATGATATTGTAACAGCCGGGGAAATCGTAATGCAGCTCTCCTCCCACACGGTCACCGTCTGCGGCAGGGACACGGTTCTGACTCATAAAGAATTTGAACTGCTGCGCCTCTTTATGCTGAATAAAAATCAGGTCTTTTCCCGTGACCAGCTCCTTAACCGTATCTGGGGATATGATTTTGAGGGAAATACCAGAACAGTGGATACCCATATGAAAACCCTGCGCCAAAAGCTGGGCAGTGAAGGACAGCATATTGTAACCCTTATCCGCTCCGGTTATAAGTTTGAGGTATGACTATGGAAAAAATAGTATCTGCATTTCACTTGAACACTGTCCGCAAAAAAACCCTTCTGCTTTCAAAACTGGTGGGAGGAATCATTGTTTTATTCTACCTTTTTACTTCAGAGCTTCCCACAAACCGCAGTTTCGCCTTTCTGATATGGTTTATTCTTATGGCAGCCGTTATCACAAGTATAGATCATCTGTTTGGTCGTCTGATCTCTAAACCTTTAAATGAAATTAACCGGGAAGCCGAGCGAATGGCTCGTCTGGATCTTACTGCGCGCTGCCAAATCAAGTCTAATGATGAGTTTGGCAGACTTTCACAAAACCTGAATACCATGTCCGCTAATCTGCAGGATGCTCTGCAGAAACTGGAGTGTGCAAATATCCAGCTTGAAAAGGATATGCAGAAAGAACGGCTCCTGCAGGCTCAGAGAAAAGAGCTGACTGATAACCTGTCTCACCAAATGAAAACGCCCCTGGGACTTATACGTGCCTATGCAGAAGGGTTAATAGACGAGGTGGATGATACAAAAAAGCAGCAGTATATCCATGCCATATTATCTGCTGAGGACCGGATCAACCGTATGCTTGTATCACTGCTGGATCTGTCTGCAATGGAAGCCGGTTCCGCAGAGCTTTTAGATGAAACCTTTGATTTCATTGAACTGGCAGAGACATCTGCAGGCCGCCTTCTTCTCGACACCCCGGATCGTGATTATCGTTTCACTTACCAGCTTCCCGATCATCCCGTTCTCATTCAGGCAGACCCCAAACGCATGGAACAGGTGCTGGACAATCTCTTTGAAAACGCCGGAAAAAATGTCCAAAAAAAGGGAGAAATCCGTCTTACAATAAGCTGTACGGAAAAGGAACTGCTCTTTTCCCTATATAACCAGTGCTGCCCGATCCCGGATGAGGATCTTCCCAAAATCTGGTCCAAGTTCTACCGCGGACAAAATACTGCCGGCAGCGGCTCCGGCTTAGGACTGGCAATTGTAGCTCAGGTTCTCTGCCTCTATCAGGCTCCTTATGGGGTACAAAATCTGGATAACGGGGTAGAATTCTACTTTTCCTTTCCCTTTCTCACATAACCAACTGCAAGGCATAATTTCACATGAACTTCACAGCAGCCTCATACTGACTTCACCTTCCCTGTATAAACTCTCTTATACAAGGGAGGTGATTTTATGTTATTAGGACTTAAATGGTATTGGTGGCTTATGCTCACTGTGATTTTCATACTCTCCTTACCTCTTAAAGTTATTTTTGTGAAATGGTGGAGCAGACACCGTTCGGATAAAGAGAGACAGCAGAAAGATAAATGGGGGGAAGGATCATGATCGACGTGAAAGACTTGCGCTTTTCTTATAAAAAGGCCCGTGAAACGCTGCATGGCCTTACATTCTCTGTGACAGACGGAGAAATTTTCGGATTTTTGGGACCAAATGGTTCCGGCAAATCCACAACGCAGAAGATATTAACAGGAATCCTTGGGGGTTACCATGGTGAGGTGTCACTTTTCGGACAAAAACCAAATGAAGGCCAAAAGGACTTCCGGAATGAAATAGGTGTTCTTTTTGAATTTCCATATCTTTATACTAATTTGAGCGCTCTCGATAACCTGAATTATTTTGCCTCTTTCTATCCGGCGGGTAAAAGAAGGGATGCAATGGAACTTTTAGAGATGTTGGAATTTAAAAAAGATTTTTTGAAAAAACCGGTATCTTCTTATTCAAAAGGAATGAGACAGCGTGTCAGTATGGCCAGAGCTTTGATGAATCATCCCAGACTACTGTTTCTGGATGAACCAACCAGTGGACTTGACCCATCAGGTGCAGTCCTGTTTCGGAAGATCATTGAGCAGGAACGCCGAAAAGGCACTACTGTCTTTCTCACCACCCATAACATGATGGACGCTGACCTGCTGTGTGACAGGGTGGCTTTTATTGCCGACGGTGAGATCAAAGCGCTGGACACACCTAAAAGGTTAAAAGAGCAAAGGAGCGGCAATGCAGCGGAAATCGTATATACCTACGAAAACAAACGCTGTTCTCTCAGTCTTGAACTGCCCCGGCTGACCCAGGCTTTCCCATTTCCCCATGATAAGATCATAAGTATCCATACAAAAGAACCGACTTTAGAGGACATCTTTATCCAATATACAGGAAAGGGGCTGATATAATGGGACATGCGCTGTTGTCTTTGGCTAAAAAAGATCTGCGCCTGATGGTGGCTTCAAAGTTTTTCCTGCTGGCGCTTGGTTCCCTAATTCTCTACTCCAGCTATATCCATCTGGTCTATGTACGCCTGGATCAGGAAATTTACCCGGTATACCTCTATGATCCTCACGGCATTCAAACTGTAGCCGCACAAAAAACCGTGAAAGCAGATACCCTCAAGCAACTGCAGGAAGCCTGTTCAGACGGCTATGCCGTAGGCATCGACGCTTCAGGTCAGATTCCGCGGATATATATGGTCTCTTCCGGTTTGGAGAGCACAGACAACAGCCGGGCAGCTTATGCAGTGTCACTGCTTTCTTCTATAGACCGAACAAAAGCTGAAATCATAGGCGCTCATGACAAAGAGATGAAAAGCCGGCGGGAGATCACCTGCGAGTTTCTCTTTTTTGAATTGTCCGCGGTAGGTTTTCTTGGCCTGGCCTCAACACTATACAAAGAAAAACAGATGGGGGTGATCCGGGTACACAGTACACTGCCGGTAAGCCGGACAGCCTTTATTCTCACAAAACTGACACTCTTCGTTCTGGCAGACTTAATCTTCTCCATTTTGCTCACACTGATAAACCTGGGACTTTTGGGGGGATTTTCTGTACTGCCTGCAGTTATGGTCCAGGCAGGTATCCTTTCGGCTATCATGGCACTTACTGGCTTCTTCTTTGCTATATGCCTGCAGGGTTTCCGGCAGTTTTCTCTTCTGTATCTTATATTTGCCGTATTTATCACAACACCTGTATTTCTTGTAGGACAGACGGGTATTTCCTTGGACTGGATCGTGTACCATCCTATGTATCACCTGTTTATGGCTATGAAAAACGCATACTTCGGTGTAAAACCGGCGGGAATTCTCTACTATACTGCCTGTACAGCTGCTATTATCCTATTGTTTACAGCCGTCCGCCAGGCACTGGTTCGGGAAATGGCAAAGGAGGGATGACATTGCTTGGGATAAAATTTCAATTAAAAAACATTCGCCGGGACAAGATGTGTATTCTGACCTTTCTCCTTCCTATCCTGGCCGGATTAGCTATCAACCTGCTGTCAAGCATTGGCTTCACCTCTGTCAGTGAAACTGCTTTTGCTGCCGTCAAAGGAAATCTCAGACCTGATACTGCCTCTTGGCTTCAGAGCATAGGCCGGGTGGAAACTTTTGAGAATATGGGAGATCTGAGGATCGCAGTCAATGAACCTTCCACACAGCTTATTGGAGTGATACAAAAAGGAGAGGACATTACAGCTATTCTTTCCGGTGATGAACTGGAAGTAAATACTGTTATAGGAAATACCCTCCCACAGCTATATAAGGAGCGCTTAAAACTATCCTCCTATGAAATGGATATTCAGCCGGGCAAAAGCAATGATAGTTTAAGATCACTTTTGACCGCCATTACACTGGTAACTGCACTGTTCATGGGGTGTACATTCAATGCTATGAATATGATCAGCGAAAAAGAAGATGGTATTGGATTTGTTAATGAAGTGATACCTATGACTAAGATGAACTATATGGTCCAGAAAATTTCTCTTGGGTATATGGGTGCCGTGCTGTCCGCTGTTCTCACAGCATTAATCTGTACGCATATACAATCCCGCATGATGCTCCCCTTGGTCTTGATCATTATGTTGTCCGCTTTCTTAGCTGCTCTTGTGGGATTGTTCATTGGACAATTTTCAGATGGGCTTATGTCCGGGATTGTCTGCATCAAGATAATTATGATACTGTTTCTCGCACCTCCGGTGCTGTTCTATCTGGTTCTTTCAAAAGACAGCGTTCTGTATACCTTAACGTATCTGCTGCCATCCAGCGCGGCTTTTTACGGAATTCTGGATCTCATAACCGGGTCTGCCAGACAAATACCGGAATACATCTGTGTGCTTCTGTTTCACTGTATTGTCTGGCTGACCGTATATCTTTTTATAAATCACCGCAAAAGTTCCTAGGCAGGAAAACTCATATGCTTTACAGCGGCCGGACAATCCCCGGCCGTTTCTTTTATCTGGAGATATCTTTTCTTAATTTATCAACTATTTCCCGGATACACCCATCCTCAAAGGGGGAGCGCAGACCGGCTTTCTGAAGAAGATTTTCAAAGTAATCTGAGGCAGATAGTCTGCAGAGCTTTAAATAACTCTTCCAAGCCTCCTCATAATTCTCCTGCATTTTATTTTTATATTCAAATGCACAGAGCTGTGCGATCACATAGTCGATATAGTAGAGAGGAAAACTGTATATATGATGCTGTCTCTGCCAGTAACCGCCATCCGCAAAGAACTGCAGGCTGCCGTAATCCAAATGAGGCTTATAGACATGTTCCAGCTCCTTCCAAACGGATTTTCTTTCAGCCGGCGTCATATCCGGTTTATCATAAATCCGGTGCTGGAATTCATCCACCATGCAGCCGTACGGGATAAATAGAACCGCATCCTCCAGATGCATTTCCTGATATGCCTTTGCCTCTTCTCCTGCAAAAAACAGTGAATACCAAGGTTCTGCAAAGAATTCCATAGACATGGAATGGATCTCTGCAGTCTCCATACCGATATCTGCGTGTTCACGAATCAAGTCTTCGGATGCCAGATATCCCTGAAACGCATGACCACATTCGTGGGTAATCACATTCACATCATCACTGGTTCCGTTAAAGTTGGCAAAAATGAACGGAGACTTATAGTCCGGTATATACGTCATATATCCGCCTACTGCTTTTGTCTTTCTTCCAAACACGTCCAGCAGTTCATTCTCTATCATAAAATCAAAGAATTCTCTAGTCTCTTTGGAAAGCTCCCCGTACATTTTCTGTCCGGCTTCCAGAATCTCTTCCGGTGTACCAAAAGGCTGGGGATTCCCTTTTGTTCCATACACCTGT
Source organism: Blautia hominis (assembly GCA_002270465.1). Lineage (GTDB taxonomy): Bacteria > Bacillota > Clostridia > Lachnospirales > Lachnospiraceae > Blautia > Blautia hominis. Next base: position 119,290 of record NQOF01000002.1, on the reverse strand, counting down.
TCATCTGAAAAATACATCTTAGAAAGCCCCAGACGCTTTCTCCTCTGCTCACACAGACTTTCCGCGAACGGAACAAATACTTCCTTTACCTGCCGCCTTAAATTCTCCACCTGTTCTCTCTGGTAACTGTTCCTCTGCATGCGCAGATATCCCAGTTCTGTATAGGTTTCAAATCCCAGCTCTTTTGCCTGAAGCGTCCTGTTCTTTACCAGCTTATCATACAGTTCATCCAACCGGTCCTCAATACTCATAAAAAACGCATTCTGTTTTTCATAGGCTTTTCTTCGGACTTCGGGGTCTTTGTGCTTGAGGTAAGGACCTAACAGAGACAGATTTAAAGTCTCCCCATCCCAATCTATTTTTGCACCGGCCAGCAGTTTTTCATACTCTGTCACCAGGGCATTTTCCTCCTGCATGAGGGGAATCACCGCTTCACTCACAGAGCGGAAGGAAAGTTCCATATTCTTAAAAGCTACAGGCCCGATTATCTGCTCCAGTTCCTCCCGGTACAAAGAATGATACAGCAGTTTCAAATATTCCACAGATAAGTTGCTGTAAGCGGGAACCTGCTCATCATAATAAGCCTTTTCTTTTTCATAAAAAGCGTCTGTGGTATCCATACTATGCCGGATGGATGCCAGGGTCACCTGTGTGGACACTTTATCTGAGAGCCGATAATATTTTTTATGGATCTCAAACTGTTCCTGTGCGCTTTTCGCCATTTTAAAGGCTTCCATCAGTCCCAGCAGTTCCTCTTTTACCTTCTCAAAGTCAATTCTCTCATAGGGCATGTCACAAAATTTCATATTGGTCTCCTCGCTTTTCACTGGATTTATTACTATGCGGTTCTTACAGGTTCTTTACTTTGAATTCCCGCTCAGCTTCCCTTTTCTGGTCCTTTTTGGCAATATCCTGTCTCTTATCGTACAGCTTCTTGCCTTTTGCGATTCCGACCTCCACTTTCACAAGGCTGCCTTTAAAGTAAACTTTAAGCGGTACCAGAGTATATCCTTTCTCTGCTATTTTTCCCGCAATCTTGCGTATTTCATACTGATGCAGCAAAAGTTTTCTGGTTCTGAGAGGATCTTTATTGAAGATGTTCCCTTTTTCATAAGGACTGATATGCATGCCATAAACAAAGACCTCACCTCGGTCAATCTGGATAAATGATTCCTTGATGCTGCATTTTCCCATGCGCATGGACTTTACCTCAGTACCTGCAAGCTCGATCCCTGCCTCATAGGTATCCTCTATAAAATAATCATGATATGCTTTTTTGTTGTTTGCGATCAGACGAATCCCTGATTCTTTTCCCATTATCTTATTCCTTTCCTCTCACCTTTTCTGCACTCTCCTCGGTTACTGGCGAAAAATCCACTGTCTTTGTAACGATATCCGCATTCTCTACCCGTACCTTTATCTTTTGTCCCATAACATATTGTCTCTTGGTGGTTTCACCGGTCAGACTGTAATGTTCCCTGTCAAAGACATAGTAGTCATCTGTCAGAGTGTTGACATGTACCAGCCCTTCCACAGTACTTAAAAGCTCCACATATAGTCCCCACTCCATAACACCGGATATGGTCCCCTCAAAGATCTCACCGAGATGGGCTGCCATATATTCTGCCTTCTTCATTTTCACAGTTTCCCGTTCCACTTCCTCTGCCCTGCGCTCCAGGGTACTAGACTGGTTGGCCACTGCATCCAAAAAATCAGCATAATGCTTTTTCTTCTCCTGGGTCATCCTTCCATGAATGGTCTCTTTTATGATCCGGTGTATCTGCAGGTCAGGATATCTCCTGATCGGGGAGGTGAAGTGGCAGTAATATCTGGCCGCCAGTCCAAAATGCCCGCTGCAGTCTGTGGTGTATTTGGCCTGTTTCATAGAACGCAGAAGTAGTCTGGAAAAGAACGGCTCACAGTCCATACCCTCAATCTCATCCAGAATACGCTGTACTTCTTTTGGGTGTATCTCCTGTTTTGCCTTTTTCACTTTAATTCCCGTTCCGCGTACCATACTAAGCACTGCTTCCATCTTTTCCGGGTCCGGATTATCATGTGTTCTGTATACAAACGGAATATCCCTGAAATAATACTCTTCCGCAACCGTCTCATTTGCCAGCAGCATAAAATCTTCGATGATCTCTGTCGCCACGTTCTGTTCATAAGAATATATCTCCGTGGGCCTGCCGTTCTCATCCAGTTTGATCTTGCTTTCCGGAAAATCAAAATCAATGGCTCCCCGCTTTCCTCTTCTCTTTCTTAGAATTCCCGACAGTTCCTGCATGAGAAAGAACATGGGCGCCAACTCTGCGTATTCCCTGGTAATCTCCTCATCTTCATGAAGAAGAATCTTTTTCACATTTGTATACGTCATCCTCCTGTCCACATGGATGACCGTCTCGGCAATCTTATGGCCGATCACATTGCCCTTCTTATCAATATCCATCAGACAGCTCAGTGCCAGGCGGTCTTCACCGGCATTCAGGGAACAGATTCCATTGGACAATTTTTTTGGCAGCATGGGAATGACCCTGTCAACCAGGTAGACACTGGTACCTCTTTTCAGTGCTTCTCTGTCAAGCGCGCTGTTGTACTGTACATAATTACTTACATCGGCAATATGCACTCCCAGGTGGTAAAATTCCCCTTCCTTGGTAACAGAGATGGCGTCATCCAGGTCTTTTGCATCTTCACCGTCAATGGTAACCATGGTCCAGTCTCTCAAATCCATGCGTCCGTAATAGTCCCCCTCATTGAGGGAATCTTTGATTCTCTCTGCCTGGTTCAGCACCTTTTCCGGAAATTCCATAGGCAGGTCATAACTTCTGGCCACTGACATAACATCCACGCCTTTTTCGCCCTGATGTCCCAGGATCTCCTTTACTTTCCCCTCCGGATTTCTGCTTCTGGTGCCATAATTACGGATAGATGTAACCACCTTATCACCGCTGACAGCCCCCATAGAATGTTCCATGGGAATAAAGATATCCCTGGAGAATTTTCTGTTGTCAGGAACCAGAAAGCCGAAACTGTCACTTTTCTCATATGTGCCCACGACTTCTTTCATTCCACGTTCCAGCACCTTGACCACCGCGCCTTCCCTGCGGCGCCCGTCACGCTCCTCTTTTAAGATACGCACCTGCACGGTATCCTTGTGGAGCGCATCACCGGTGTGTTCCTCCGGGATAAAAATATCTTCCGCCTCACCTTCCACTTCCACAAAGCCAAACCCCTTGGCATTGCCCACAAAGATTCCGGTCAGATAAAATTCCCGTTTTCCTTTATTTTTCTTCTCATATTCACGGGAAGGCTCTTTTTCTTTCTTCCCGCTTTCTTTTCTAACCGCCTCATAGCGGCCCCGCTTGTTGATGCTTATCTTGCCTTCCTCCAGCAGCATGTCCAGGGTTTTATGAAGCTCATCTCTTTTTCCTGCCGGAATCTGCAGAAGCACTGCCAGGTCCTTTGCCCGCATGGGCGTGTACTCTTTGCAGCACATGATTTCATACAGCATCTTTCTGCGTTTTTTTACTTGTGCATTTTTTTTCAAATATTTACTCCTAACTTAAGGCGTATTCCGCCTATAAAAATATGACACCCTTGCGTGACTGCAAGAGTGCCATCTCTTAAAATTTCAGATTCAAAACCAGTGCCAGAACGAAGAACAAAATTCCCATGATCTTTGTGGCTTTAACCAGTGCCCCTTCCATAGAACGGCCCTTGTTTTTACCCCAATAGGTATCAGCTACACCGGCAATTGTGCCCAGTCCCTGAGATTTTCCTTCCTGCATCAGAATAATAACGGTCAACCCAATACAATCAATAACGAATAAAATCGTCAGTACAATTCTCAAAATTTCCATGATTACACCTCCTAATCGTCAAACAAAATTAGTGTATCACAGTATTTCCGAGATTTCAACTGTTTTTCGGCGATTCCGACCTGTTTCTGGAAATATTTTGTTACGGTTCGCAAGCAGCCGTCCCAAAAGGCGTTTTCCCCACGGGAAGCCGCGCAAAGCGTGTTACTGAACAAAAAACTACGCTTTCAGCATATTGTGAGCTGCTGCACATCTTTTATCTCTCAAATGGTGTCTCGTAGCAGGCCTGTGCGTCGAGAGAATCCTCAATTCTAAGAAGCCTGTTATATTTTGCTGTACGTTCTGAGCGGCACGGGGCCCCTGTTTTAATCTGTCCTGCATTCACTGCTACCGCCAAATCAGCGATAAACGTATCTTCACTCTCACCGGAACGGTGTGAGATCACTGCTCTGTACCCTGCTTTCTGTGCCATCTCCACAGCATCCATGGCCTCTGTCAGTGTACCGATCTGATTTACCTTGACTAGTATGGCATTTCCCGCATTTAGTTTAATACCGCATTTAAGCCTTTTAACATTTGTGACAAACAAATCGTCTCCCACAAGCTGTACTTTTTCACCCAGTTCCTGGGTCATGAGCTGCCATCCATCCCAGTCATCTTCATTTAAACCGTCTTCGATCGAAACAATGGGAAACTGATCAAGCAGTTCCCTGTAGTATTCCACCATCTCTCTGGAACTCCTCTGTACTTCACTGCCGCTCATCTGGGATTCCCCAGGGAAATAATAACAGTCTTTTTCCTGGTCATACAGTTCGCTTGCTGCAGCATCCATGGCATAACAGATTTGTTCTCCCGGTGCATATCCGCACTTTTCCACAGCCTGATTCAGAATTTCAAAAACTTCCGTGGCACTGCTTAAATTTGGTGCAAAACCACCCTCATCGCCTACGCCTGTAGACAAATCTTTATCTTTCAGTATTTTTTTCAATGCCTGATAAATCTCCGTACACATGCGCAGCCCTTCATGAAAACTCTCTGTTCCCACAGGCATGATCATAAATTCCTGAAAATCTACCGTATTATCTGCATGTTTTCCACCATTTAAAATGTTCATCATAGGTACCGGCATTCTTTTTGCATGGCAGCCTCCCAGATATTGATAGAGAGGAAGCTTCAGTGCTTTAGCAGCCGCCTTTGCTACAGCCAGTGATACGCCCAGAACTGCATTGGCACCTATATGCTCTTTGTTGTCTGTTCCGTCTGCCTCCAGAAGAAGGCTGTCAATATGGCACTGCTTCAGGGCATTTTCTCCCAGAACCGCATCTGCCAGTTTTACATTGACATTGTTCACAGCCTTCTGGACACCCAGGCCTCGATACCTCTTTTCTCCGTCTCTAAGTTCCACTGCTTCAAATCTTCCCGTGGATGCACCGGAAGGAACGATTGCCCTGCCTGTCACCCCGTCTTTTCCCACTATTCCTTCACCGACTGTCACTTCAACTTCCACGGTCGGATTTCCTCTGGAGTCTAATACTTCTCTGGCGTATACCTTTCGTATTGGCAAATAACGATACATGGCATTACCTCCTGCAATTTCTTCATACAAAACTAGTATTGTCTGGCTGAAGTAAAAATATGCCTTGACAAATTATTTTACGTTGTCAGGATTTATTCTGTGTTTCAAAAATTTTCCATACATTTGCCGGGTCTGTCACATCCTTTTCCGTAAGATCTGTGGTCTGGATTGCAAAAGCCTTCAGATCAATATCCGTCTCCGCCTCCTCCATGGAAGTTCCGTCCGGCATCTTTTCCCCTTCAATCACATTGGCAAATGTCACGGAACTGAACAGCTCCGGTGTTGTTACTCCTTTTGCCAGTGCAGTACAGACTGAATCTGTTCCGTATACATATTTATACTCATGTGCCACAACTACATTACTCTCATTTTTTACTTCTGCAGCATTTCCCATTTTCGTCCAGCCGCTGTTGACCGTCCAGGAATAGAGTTCCGTAAGTGCCTTTGGGTTTCTGCTGCCATCCTGATTTGCAGTGATAACATTGGCAACAGGCACCTGGACTGTGACAAAGACAAAGGCGTCATTTATTCCTACGTTTGTCACTTTTGGATCTTTTATCAGTTTTTTATTTGGCGTAATATCCTGTTTTTCCTTGTCCGGTACTGCGTCCCACTTGGGTTCTGTCAGTGTGATATCCACTTTACCGATGGTGAGATGGTTTTTCACCTGTTCTGTATCCGTAAAATAGGCTGCTGCACTTCCAATCAAAAATATAGCTGCCAGTGCCAGGCATAAGATCACTGCTTGTTTCTTATTTTTCATTGTTATTTTTCTCATGGTATTTTCCTCCTGAAAATTTCACTGTTTTTAGTAGTATAAATAAAACCACACTGCCCACTGTAAAAAATACGGCAAACTCTCCGGCATTTCTCATAAATGCTTTTCCCACATACGGAACCGTAAACAAAACCCGTCCTTTTATCTGGTGTTCTCTCACCAAAGCCGGATCCGGTGTTTGATTGGCATCCCCCTTAGTCACCATTCCTGCTTCTGTCTTTCGGATGATCCGATGCAGGACCAATTCCCCGTCGTTTCTCTTAAAAGCCAGAATATCCCCCTGTTCCATGCAGCTGGCATCTGCATGGAGATTTACCCAGGATATACTTCCCGTTTTTATAGCCGGTTCCATGGAACCGCTGACCACAATAAAAGGGCGTATCCCTATGATGCATAACAGAAGGTTGAGTATCAATACCAGGCATAGTGCCCAGTAAACGATCTCCCCGGCCAGATAACATGCCCTTTTCATGACTTTCTCCATTTCCAGGCTGCGAAAGCTCCGGCTAAAGATCCCAGACACAGGACTGCCGTCAGAATGATCGGTGCATCATCCCCTGTTTTCGGGGAGTGCACCGTCTGTACCTCTTTTGACCAGTCCCCATCCCCCACAGCCTCCACCGTCACCACGATATCCAGACTGTTTTCCGTATAATATTTTCTGATATTCCCTTTATCGTCATATTTTGTATTCCAATTTGGGGGAATCGTGAAAGAACGGAAGATATCTGTTTTCTCACCTTTTTTTAATTTTTTCTCATAGTAATACCAGCCATCCTCATGCTTTTTCCAGCCCTTTGGCATTCCCTTTATCATATCCTCCGTGACAGGGATTTCCACTTTCTTCCCCATGGAAACTTCAATCTTAGCCCTGATCTCACATGTATTCTGCAGATTGGTGACTCTGGGGATCTTCACAATTTCCTGTCCCGGCATCACAGCCTCCAAGTCTTGCCATGTCACCTCCCGGCCTTTTTTATCCAGAGTAAACTCTTCAAGCCTGATGTCCACCTTTCCCTTTGCCTTCTCCAATCCTGTCTGTCCGGCAAAGACAAGGCGGGGCAGGCTTAATCCCAAAAGCAGAAGGAAGAAACACAATGTCTGAAAATATCGCTTTCTCCTCATACACTCCCCTCCTCATTCCACGCCTTCTGATTCTTTTCAAAATGTTTCCACGCTTCCTGCCAGGCCTCTTTTAAAAACTGCCCCTGCTGGTAGGATTCCGCATAGACGTTCAGAGAGAAGCCGCGCTTTAGCAGTTCTTCCGGGGCATCTTTTGCCACTTCAATCTGTTTCAGAAGTTCTGTTGTGATCTCACCTATCTCCAGCGCACTTTTATAATAATAATATCCGTCTTCCGCTTTTACCCAGTTTTCTGTGTCCAGTCCCAGGTTCAGATATGGCAGGATACCCTCGTCATCCAGAAGAAGCCTGCACCGCACAAAACAGCTGGATTTACCTTTATTGGTGATCTGCACACTTTTTGCTATGATCTCACCGGGCTTCAGTTCATCCGGTGGATGGAATTCCTCTGTTATCTCCAGATTGCTGTCTCCCGGCTTGATCCGGTTGCTGCGCGCGTCCTGGTCACTGAAATAGGCACTCCCCACGCCCACCGCTAACCCGGCTGCTGTCAGCAGAAGGATCAGCAGCAGCAGTGCCGCAGCTTCTCTCCGCATCTCTCTTTTCCTGACTTCACTCATTTTCTACCTTTTCCCTCTTCAAAATAATATTTTCACAGACAGATGTATCTGACCAGTCCTGCCATTCATCTTTCCGGTTAATAAAGACTGCATGACCTGCATCGTTTTGGATCAGATCAAATTCCACGGTATCCAGTGCTCTGACACCTCCTGAAATTTCTGTAATGTCTTTCAGTGAATACCGCATGATTTTCATCTCACGAGCGGTATATGTGCCGGCTGGCAATTCCAAAAATGTGATGGTCCTGCGGACTTTATTATCATTGTTTTTCTCCTGTTCCACATATTCTTTTGTAAATTCCGTAATGCCGTGAAAAATATGGGAGTTTCCTTCCAAATCCACCCCTTCTACTTCAAACAGAAAAATAGGATTACCGTTTGCAAAATTTATTTCATCGGCATTTATCTCCTTCTCCAATATGATCTTTACGGTCCTCGGCGTATTTTCTGCGGTAAGCTCCACTGTTTTGCCGGTGGATTCCTTATTTATGGCAAACTCAATCTTTTTATCAGACAGCTCATATCCATCCGGAGCCGTCTGTTCAATAAAGAAGTAACTGTTCCAGGGTAAATCCTTGACGATGATACACCCCTCCTCGTCCGTGGTATACTCTCCTACTTTTTGGTTTTTGCCTGTATACAGATAAAAGACCGCCCCTTTTAAGGTTTTGCCAGACCCTGAAGATATTTTTTTCAGCGTCACACTTCCCTTTTTCACAGGCTCTTCTGACCGTACGCTTTTACGGTACACACTCTGAGTCAAATCTGTATTTGTAAAGGTCACTGTGTAGGTTTTTTTATCCAGTTCATACCCTTTTGGGGCAGTGATCTCCTTTACCGTATAGGTCCCTGTGGCAAGTGGAACACTGGTTGCTTTTCCTGATGTATTTGTGGTCATTTTATCAACCACAGTGCCGGCCTTATTTTTTACCTCATATACCGCACCGGAAAACTCAGCATTTCCCTGCGGTTTTGTCTCACCGGTCTCCTTGTCCGCTTTTTGGAGATCTATGTAGCAGCTCACTGCCTTTTTGGGAATCTGTGCCGTGACTGTTTTTTTGTGGGCTGCAGAACCCCCACCGCCCTCCAGCATGGTCACCATTTGGTATTTGGAATTATTGCTTTTATAGACCCAGCCCGCCAGATACAGAGAATGTTCGCCTGATATGGAAGCTGTGACCTTAGCACCTTTTTCCTGCAGCAGCAGATATTGTGATTTGGGAATCCAGATTCTGAACGCTGACGCGTCACCGCTGTCTTTCCAGATAACTGTGGCACCGTTGTCCGCGGTTCCTTTTTTTGAAGTGATATACTCACTGCAGTCTGTGATTCCGTCTGACAAATTCTGGTTTATCCATTTTGTTATAAATCCCTCTTTGCCATTATAAGCCTGCGCGGTCCATGTAACACTTGTCTCGGACAAGGTATAGTCAAAGCTTCGCCAGCCATCGGCAAAAGGTGTATAATAGGGGGGATGATTTGCATCGTTCACCATCTTGTTTATGATGTTATAGAATTGCTCTTTTTTTGATCCTTTGAGATGATTGTACAGAGTGTTCAGGGAGAATTCCCCGTTGACTATATGAATCGCATACTGAGTGGCCAGCGCATCGTATTTCCAGCCGTATCCTGTCCTGTAATTCGGCCACAGACTCTCTTTCCCCCAGTATCGGCAGCCCCAGTACATAAGATATGCAATAGACGGTGAGACACGCCCTGCCCCATCCCAGGTGATCTGCCCTTCCGGCGCATTATGCTGATACTGCACACAGTATAGAAGACGCCACTTTCCCCGCATATCCGGGTTGCCGGTATCGCTGGAGTCCACATACTTGATAGATACGTTATAAGGGTCATCCAGACTTAAAAGTCCGGGATCTATAGAACCCAAGGATTCCTTCCAGCCAACCTGTATGGTACTGGTCACTGCACTTCTCATGTGCATATCGGAAATTCTGGAATACTGACCCGGTACCGGTTCCTCCAGCGCCTTTTCCAATGTATCCTGTTCCTCCTCCTTATGCTCTTCCTCCTTCTGGTTTTCTTCCTCCTTGTTTTCTTCCTCTGTGTTTTCTTCCTCCTTGTTTTCTTCCTCCTTGTTTTCTTCCTCCTGCTCGTTTCCCTGGCTTACTTCCGTATTGCCGCTTCCGAAAGAATTATCGGGCTGTTTTTCCCCAGTGCCGGTTTCCGCATTATCCGAACGTTCCGGCTCCTTGAGACTGCCTGGGTCTTCCGGACTTTCCGAATCAACATGAGGCTCTGAATCTGCCGTTCCATTTAAATCATCCGGATTCTGCTCTGCCTTTTGCGCTTTTGCCTTCTCCTGTATCTGCGCAGATCTTACTTCTTCTGTCTTTCTCTGTATCTGCACAGGCCTTCCTTCTTCTGTCTTTCTCCGTATCTGTGCAGACCTTCCTTCTTCTGTCTTTTTCCGTATCTTCACAGACCTTCCTTCCTCTGTCTTTTTCTGTATCTGTGCAGTCATCAGATCGACCTTGGCTTTCGCACAAATATTTTCCCTGTTTTTCTGTTTATATTTGGATTCCACGACAGAATTTTGGAGGATTGCGCTCTTTTGTACAGCCTCCTGACCGGATATACAGAGCGCCCCTGATCGCAGCACTCCTGGCCGACCGGAAACCTTCTGCATTCCTTCTGTTTCCAAACCTGAATGACCGGAGACTTTTTGTGATCCTGCAGATGTACCGGGGACAGACTTTTCCCTTCCCCCTGTCTCCAGACCGGAATTCTGGCCTGTTCCTGACATCTGCCCGGATTCCATGTCTTTTTCATAACCTGACGTTCCCTTATCACCTGTCTTGATACCGGAACTATATTCTGCTTCCTCCCCTGTGGTGCTGCACAATCTCCTTTTCTGACTGTTAACATGCTCTGCATCCTCCTTTGTGGTGCTGCACAATCTCCTTTTCTGACTGTTACCATGCTCTGCTTCCTCCTTATGATATGCGATTTTCTCCTTTTCTACGGACTGCAGTCCGCGTTCCTGTACTCTGCCTGCCCTGAATGGAGGGCCTTTTCCCTCCGAAGCGGTCCGGATAGCCTGCCCCATTGCATCTGCATACAGAATCTCCCCGCCTTTTTCGGCAGAAACCGCCTGTCCACAGACAGCATTGGAAAAAAGGACCGTAAGAAGCCCTGCTGCCAGAACCTTCTTCCATTTTTTCATAAAATAACGCCCCTTTCCGCATCAGGGCATAAAATCCCCTATAAAGGCATTTTTACCCCTTCTGCTTTTTCTTTACATTTGGAAATTTCGGCCGAATGGCCTTTTCAGATTTTCGGAATCATTCCGAGATTTGAAATGTAGATAAATCATAGCACAGGAAATTCGCAAAAACAAGACGGAAACTTTCACAAATTCCCGCCTTGTTTTACCCTGCAATTTTGTACAAATATTTTTACTTATCCCCGTTGAACTCTTTTACCGCATCAATCATAGCAACTATATTTTCAATGGGTGTGTTGGCCTGAATATTATGTATGGTGTTGAAAACATATCCTCCGTCCTTAGAGAATATCTCCAGCCGCTCCAGGACCTGCCTGCGCACTTCCTCCGGCCTGCCAAAGGGCAGTACCTGCTGCGTATCCACACCGCCGCCCCAGAACACAATATCTTTGCCGTATGTATCCTTCAGCGTTTTGGGATCCATTCCCTCCGCGGAACATTGTACCGGATTGATCCCGTCAAATCCGCCCTCGATCATGTAGGGCAGGATAGGGAAAATACCGCCGCAGCAGTGTTTCAGTGTTTTCCATGTTGTGTGCGCATGCACCCAGTCATTCATCTTTTTATAATAAGGCATATACAGGTCCCGGAATACTTCCGGACTCATAAAAGGCCCTCTCTGGGTTCCAAAGTCCGTACCGCAGATAAACAGGATATCAATATCTGAACCGAATGCATCCCAGTATTTCCTGAAACTTTCAATGGCAATCTCTGTTCCCTTCTCAAAAACCTCCTCCACATATTCAGGATAGAGAAGGGGGGCCATATACCACTCCTGAATACTTCGGATCCCCCTGGGATTCTTCAGATTCGGTCCCGGTATATTATTAGCGTCACCCAGTCCAAAATAGCCAGGCCCCACCTGAATGGCTCTCTGTGAGCCTCTCACTTCTGCCAGAACTTTTTTGTGGTAGGCAATCTGTTCATCTGTCACATGGGTATAATCTTCCACATTGTCATCGGGATTGGCCTCATCCTCATCAAATTCCGGTGTACGTGTCAGATTGTCAAAATAAAATCCATTGGCCGGCATATGACCGGACGGCGGCAGGGTGTCATCCCCTTCCGGATATACAAAATAACCACCCTTACCGTCATCCTTTACAACTGCGTTGGATGGGATCAGAACTGTCTCACCGCGGTATTTCCACTCTTTCCAGTCTGTATTAATATGTCCGTAAGTATCTCCATAATTATAAAGCTGCTGCACATCACATCCCAGACAGTCTGCAAGATCAGGCTCCACAAAAGCTGTCATGGTGGACATGTCATTGATTTTCGGCGGACGGTACTCCAGCCCATAATATGCCCGCAGGTCCTTCAGCACAATGGCATTGATCATGGAACAGCACATACCCCCAAAATCTACCGGCACCTTATCCGGCTGCCTGTGTTCAAACGCCGCCCGAACTCTTTCTCTTGATGTCATAACACTTCTCCTTTCTCACAGTATAGAAAGCATCCCCCAAAATTGAAATCCACCTGCGCAGATACCCAAAACACTTGGTAACCATAACTGCTGACAACAGTTATAAGCTTTCTATTGCTGTACACCCATCAGCAAAATACTTTACCCTGTTTTACTGTACATCCTAAGCACACAATGCCTCATAATAAACAAAACGTGCGCAGATAATAATTACCCACAAGTCTCCACATTTCCGTCTTGCTTGTTTCTAACTCCTAATATATACTATTCTTATAGTTTTTTCACTACTCATTCATGCTCATTAATATACATTTTGTGCTATAAGGAGGCTGCCTATGATACTGGAAAAAATACACGAGGAAGGTATGATCCCGGGAGAGCGGGGAATCATGAGCAAAAAAGGGATTTACTTCCACTCTCCTTCCCCCTTTGCCAAGGAATATCTCTTCTGCGTCTACTGGGGCGCTGAATATCTCTGTGCGCCGCCCTACCAGGTCCGGCGGAGTGGTCTGCACTCTTACCTTTTCTTCTGCATCCTGTCAGGAGAACTGCACTTTACATACAGAGAGCACGCCTTCACAGCCGCAACAGGAGATATTGTCCTTCTGGACTGTATGCACCCGCACCACTATTATACCCCAAGACAGGTCAGATTCCAGTTCTTTCACTTTGACGGGAACATCACCCCGGACTACTGTGAATACCTCTACCGGAAAAACGGTGCCTTATTCCGGAATAAATCCGAGGCCGCCTTAACCTTCCAGCAGATTTTGGACCAGCTCCGCCTTCCCCAGCCTGATGACCACCGCCTGTCTTCCATGGTCCACACCTTACTGGGCTCCCTTGCTGCCAAGATCCGGAAGCCTCCCAGCCCATCCATCCAAAAAGCCTGCCGCTATCTGGAAACACACTTTCAGGAACCCGTTACCGTGGAGGATGCAGCACGCCAAACAGCCCTGAGCAAATATCACTTTTCAAGGGTTTTTAAGGCCGAGACCGGCTCCTCCCCTCATGAGTACCTGTCCACCCTCCGCCTGCGGCATGCAAGGGAGCTGGTCATGGAAACTACACTCTCCATAGACGCCATAGCGGCAGAATGCGGCTTTTCCAGTACCTCACACTTTATCCGGGCATTTAAAAAAGACCTGGATTTCACTCCTGCTGTTTACCGCAAATTCTTTGACCCTTCCGGATTTCAGAAGTTTCCATGATCGTAACAGTTCAGCCTTCCTCTGTCCCGTGAGGTGTTGCCTTGCAATTGCAAGGCAATCCCGAGACAGCCACGCGCCAGACTGCGGTTTATGCAGTCTGTACCCTGAAGGGCAGTACTGTGCATGCTTTTGTTGCTATGAAGCCGGAAGGCTGAATAGTAACCCCTGATCTGCATCCTGCCGCATAAGAAAGTTTGACCGAACTTTTCCGCAGCACAAAAAGAACGCTGTTCCCCGCCGGCTGCTGTAAACCGGCTGCAAGAACAGCGCTCTTTAACATTCCGTTGTATTTAGCGGATCATTTCTTGATCAGCAGGGATTTTCCGGTCATTTCTTTCGGCTGTTCCATCCCCATCATTTCAATCAATGTAGGTGCAATATCTGCCAGGCATCCGCCCTCTCTCAGACCATAACCCGGTTCTGCATTGACCAGGATAAACGGCACCGGATTTGTTGTGTGAGCAGTAAAGGTTTCGCCCGTCACATAGTCTTTCAGCTGCTCCGCGTTTCCATGGTCCGCGCAGATGAACATCTGTCCGTCCACTTCCTTCACAGCATCCACGGCTTTGCCCACACATGCATCCACGGCTTCCACGGCTTTGATAGCCGCATCTTCCACACCTGTATGGCCTACCATATCCGGATTTGCAAAGTTGATGATGATCACATCGTATTTGCCGGAACGAATGGCCTCTGTCAGCTTGTCGCAAACTTCGTATGCGCTCATCTCCGGTTTCAGGTCATATGTGGCAACCTTGGGGGATTTCACCAGGATTCTGTCCTCCCCTTTGTTTGGCTCCTCCACACCGCCGTTAAAAAAGAATGTAACGTGTGCATATTTCTCCGTCTCCGCGATACGTGCCTGCGTCATGCCATTGGCAGCCAGGAATTCACCGAACGTATTACTGATAGCTACCTTATGGAAGGCCACGTCTTTATTGGGGATGGTGGGATCATACTCAGTGAAGCATACATATGTCAGATCCAGCCTCTTATCTCTTGCAAATCCGGTAAACTCGTCATCACAGAAAGCTCTTGTGATCTCACGGGCTCTGTCAGGACGGAAGTTAAAGAAGATCACAGAATCTTTGTCTTTGATGATCCCAACCGGCTGACCGTCCTTTACAATGGCTGTCGGCTCTACAAATTCATCTGTCTTCTCTGCCGCATAGGAATCTTTCACCGCGCAAACTGGGCACTCTGCCTGATTTCCTTCCCCTTTTGTCATAACATTGTATGCTCTCTCCACACGGTCCCAGCGGTTGTCACGGTCCATGGCATAGTAGCGTCCCATAACAGATGCTACCTGGCCTACACCCAGCTCTTTCATCTTGTCATTCAGCTCTTTGATATATTCTTTGCCCGCTGTGGTAGGAGTATCACGTCCGTCCAGGAAGCAGTGTACAAATACTTTGGAAAGCCCTTCTCTCTTAGCCAGCTCCAGAATACCATATACATGAGTATTATGGCTGTGCACACCACCGTCAGAAAGAAGTCCGAATAAATGCAGTGCGGAATCATTTGCTTTTGCATTGCGTACTGCTTTCAGCAGCGCTTCGTTCTGAAAGAAATCACCGTCTTCAATCTCTTTTGTGATCCTCGTCAGCTCCTGGTAGACAATGCGGCCTGCACCCATATTCAGATGACCCACCTCGGAGTTTCCCATCTGACCTTCCGGAAGGCCTACTGCCATTCCGCTTGCATTGCCCTTTACAAAGGGGCACTGGGATTTTAACTGGTCCATAATAGGGGTCTTTGCCTCGCATACGGCATTCGCCTCACAATTGTCGTTCAGGCCATATCCATCGAGAATCATTAATACGGTTGGTTTTTTACTCATATTTTCTCTCCTTTATATGTCAAATTCCATTTCTGCGTCTTATACCTTTTTTATTTTAACAGAAATCCAGAATTTTTCAATCCTAATTACAAGATTTGGACGGTTTTTGTTAAAAAAATGACAGAAATTATAATGCATTTTGGCTCCGCTGTACAGTGGATAATAGCAGAAAACCGGGGACTAAACAGCAAAGGACAGGAAGATCTTAGATCCATCTCTCCTGTCCTGTCCCCGGTCATTATAATACTTTTGATAAAAATTCTCTTAATCTGGGATTTTTCGGGTTTTCAAAAAATTCCTTTGGATGGTTTTCCTCCTGGATCTTTCCCTCATCAATGAAGATCACCCTGGATGCCACCTCTTTGGCGAATCCCATCTCATGGGTGACAACCACCATGGTCATTCCGGACTCTGCCAGTTCTTTCATAAGCTCCAGCACTTCCCCCACCATTTCAGGGTCCAGGGCGGAAGTGGGTTCGTCAAACAGCATAACATCCGGGTTCATAGCCAGTGCTCTTGCGATAGCAATCCTCTGTTTCTGGCCGCCTGAGAGCATGTCCGGGTATGTGTCTGCTTTTTCCGGGAGCCCGACTCTTGCCAGAAGCTCATCCGCTTTCTGTGACGCTTCGCTCTGTGTCATGAGTTTTAACTTCACAGGGGCCAGCATAATATTTTCCTTTACTGTCATGTTCGGAAAAAGGTTAAACTGCTGGAATACCATGCCGATCTTCTGGCGGTGACGGTTGATATCAACCTTTGGGTCCGTAATATCTGTACCCTCAAACAAAATCCTGCCGCCTGTGGGCACTTCCAGCAGGTTCAGGGAACGAAGAAATGTGGATTTACCGGAACCGGAAGGACCAATGACCGCAACCACTTCACCCTGACGGATATCCGTTGTTATGCCGTCCAGCACGTTATTCTCTCCAAAAGCTTTCTTAAGCCCCTGTACTTCCAGTAAAATGTTGTTATCGCTCATTGGTTCTCAACTTCCTTTCCAGCTTATTCATACATGCTGTTAAAATCATAACCAGTACCAGATAAATCAGGGCGGCTGCCAGCAGGGGCAGGTACGCATTATAAGTACGGCTCTGGATCAGCATAGCGCCCTTTGTCAGATCCATCATACCGATGTAGCCCACAATAGAAGTCTCTTTTAAGAGCACGATCATTTCATTGACCAGTGCAGGAAGCACATTTTTAAATGCCTGGGGCATAACAATGGACTTCATGGTCTGGGAATAGTTAAGCCCCAGAGAACGCCCGGCTTCAAACTGTCCCTGGTCCACTGACATAATACCGGAACGGACAATCTCCGCCACATACGCTCCTGAGTTAATACCAAAAGCAAGGCCGCCCACCAGCACAGGGTTGATGGAAAAGCTGCCAAAAATAACAAAATTCATGATCAATAACTGAATCATGGTTGGCGTACCGCGGATAACCGTCAGATAAACTTTAAATACCCCGTTCAGGATCTTAAAAGAACCGTTTTTGTCATGGCTGGAACGCACAATGGCTACCAAAAATCCGATGATGATACCGATGATCACTGCCAGAAGTGTGATGAGCAGTGTATTTCTCAAACCTTCCAGCAGCCACATATACCGGTCATCTTTTATAAAGTTGTTATAAAGCTGTTGTGAAATCCCTAATACACACATTTTTCCACCTGTCTTACTTTCTCCCGCAAGGAAAGCTGCCGGCAGGATTGTCAGCAGCTTTTCTTTTCAAGGGTCCTCTTTATTTCTTTACTATGATAACCTGGCTTGCATTTGCATAAGTATCCGTAAAATCAACACTTTCCAGACGTTCTTCATTTACAGTCATACCGGCTGCACCAAAGTCTGCTTTTCCGGACTGCACTGCAGGAAGGATCGCGTCAAATTCCATATCGGAAACTTCCAGCTCATATCCCAGTTTGTCACAGATAGCCTGAGCAATATCTACGTCGATACCCACAATAGATTCACCGTCGTGGTATTCCCACGGCTCAAATTCCGCGTTGGTCGCCATTACCAGTTTGCCTTTGGAACGGTCAGCATCCGCAGGTGATTCATATGGGTTTTTGCCCGCCTCATCGCCAATGTAATTGTTTATGATATCGGAAAGAACACCTTCCTCTTCCAGTTCTCCCAGAGCTTTGTTGAAGGCATCTTTCAACTCTGTATTTCCCTTTTTCATACTGATGGCATACTGCTCATCATCAAACTGGTCCTCGATCATCTTCAGGTCGTCATTCAGCTCAACAAATTTCTTGGCCGGCTCTGTATCGATCACCACACAGTCAATCTGGCCTTTTTTCAGCGCCTGGATTGCCTGAGCGCCTTTGTTATAGCGCTTTACTTCTTTGGCCCCCACAGAAGGTTCTGATACCGTAGTATCACCTGTTGTTCCAAGCTGTACGCCGATAACGGCATCCTTCAGATCCTCTTTTGACTCAATTTTCTTTGTGCTGCTGCCGCATCCTGCCAGAGACAGTACCATGGCAGCTACTAAAGCTGCTGCTGCTAATTTTTTCATATTCCTCTCTCCTTATGCATTCATTTTTATGCATTATTAATGTATATTATGTATTTTTATTCAACTGATTAGCATTATATCAGTTTTACACGCAAATTTCAACAGAAAACCGCAAAAACAATACACGCGTTTACACCTTCCCGCGTCACAGCACTGCTGTTTTATGGGTATAAAGGCAAAATCCTGATTTCTGGACATAGTTTCAGCCGGAGCATATAAACTCCGGCTGTTTTCCTAATACACTACAATCGGTGTATTCACTTCAATATTATTGTAAATCATTTGTACCGCATCAATCGGCGTGTTGACACAGCCATGAGAACCATTGCTCAGATAGATATCACCGCCGAACGCATCCCTCTTCACCAGGTCGTGGATGCCCACGCCGCCGTTGAATGGCAGCCAATAGGTAACCGGCTCTTCATAATCAATACTTCCGTCCGGCTTTTTCCCCACAAGGGTGAAAGGACTCTTTTTGTCTTTCAGATTCCAGGCACCTCCTGCCGGTGTTGCATGTCCTGTGTTTGGATTACCAGTCACTACCGGAGTATCCACAACAAGGCTGCCGTTTTTATAGAACCACATATGCTGCTGGGAAATGGATATCTCCACATAAGTGCCGTCAATCTCATTGCCGTCATGTTTCTGTGCCTTGTACAGCCAGGTCACTTCCAAAGTTGTACTCTGTCCGGCATTGAGCGTGTTCATCAGGGACTCTGTGGTCTTATCCTGCCACAACTGCCAGCCATAGTCGCCTCCGGTAAGATGAACCGTACTTCCGCCTGTAGTAACAAAGTCTCTAGCTTTTCCTTTAGTGTTGTATACTGTGGAAAGGTCAATAATATATTGCTTCACCGTAGGCTCGTCAAAATAATAATTGCCAGCGTCGTCTTTCTTCAGCCAGGATTTCAAAAGGTCTCTGGTGATCGTTTCCTGCCCATGACCGAAATCCAGAACGATCTGCATGGTGGTCAATGCATTCAGCTTATCTCTTTCCTGGGTCAGAGCCGCGTCATCCTGCCGTACAGCAGGCGCCTGATAACAGCCTGACTCCTCCAGGGAGACTTCCCCTTTCCTTCCGTTCACAGCATCCTTGATCGCCTTCACTGTCTTTTCCTGATCCAGGGTATTGCCTTCCACCTCAGGGACAATCTGATATGCTTCCCCGGTATCCTCCAGATAAGCATCCTGCGGCGCTGTCATATTTTCCGGCTTGAGACAGGCCAGGCTGCTGATAACCGTATCCAGACTTGCCTCATCATAGGAATTATCCAGGCTCACCTCATAATTCTTATTTTTTGCCAGGCTGAATATCCACAGCCAGGAATTCTGGTCCTTCAAAAGCTGTTCCAGTTCTCCGTCATCCTTATAAGTCAGCTTGATGTCAGCAGCCTGTACCACATCCTGCTTGTCATCCCGCTCTTTGATGGTCAATGCATAAGTTTCCGCTTCCTTTTTGATGATCTCCTTGATGTAGTCCACCGATTTTTCACTGCAGTCATATCCATTGATGGTGGTTCCGCTGTAGAATTTATCCTGGTAATAATACCCTACCGCACAGTAAATTCCTACCACTGCCAGCAGCAGCACGATCAGCAATGCTATCAGTATTCTTTTGACAACCTTGCTTTTTCCCTTATTCTTTTTTTCTGTTTTTTTGTTTTCTTTTGTTTTTTTACTCATTTTCACACCCTTTAATTATTAGACGCATTTCTCCCCTAAAAAGTTTCACACGGATTATTTTAACGCAAAATACGACAAAAAGGAAGAGGTTTCAGGCATACACTTGAAATTTTAGGAAATTTTCATTATGATGTTAATAAAACGAAACAGTTTTGGTAAAGAAATGAAATGTTTGGAGGAAAATCGCTGATGAACCAGACGGACGAATATAAAAATTGTTCACTCTGCCCAAGGAACTGCCATGTTGACCGTCATTTGCGCAGAGGCTACTGTCAATGTACCGACAAACTGATGGCTGCCAGAGCTGCCCTGCACCATTGGGAGGAGCCGTGTATCAGCGGTACAAAGGGCAGCGGCACTATTTTTTTCACAGGCTGTACACTCCGCTGCTGCTTTTGCCAAAATCATTCCATAAGCAGCCAGGGGTTTGGAAAAGAAATCTCTCCGGACAGACTGTCTGAAATTTTCCTGGAGCTGCAGGATGCCGGGGCCCACAATATCAATCTGGTGACACCCACTCAATATCTGCCCTCCATCCTCCCTGCTCTTGACCGGGTAAAAAGCCGTCTTCATATACCGGTTGTCTACAACTGCGGAGGATATGAAAAACAGGAAACCTTAGCGCTTCTGGATGGCTATGTGGATATCTATCTGCCGGATCTAAAATATCATGACAGTGAACTGTCCGCTTGTTACTCCGGAGCCGCCGATTATTTTTCCGTGGCTTCCAAAGCCATTCAAGTTATGATAGAACAGAAGGGTGCACCCGTCTTTGACAAAGACGGCCTTTTGAGAAGCGGTGTCATCATCCGGCACATGGTTCTTCCCGGCAGCCGAAAAGACTCCCTCCGTCTGCTGCACTGGATAAAGGAAACGCTTCCGGATGACCACTATCTCATCAGCCTGCTGAGCCAGTTTACTCCTTTCTATAAAAGCAGCGAGCATCCAAAGCTCAACCGCAGAATTACCACATATGAATATGAAAGTGTACTGAACGAAGCCATCCGCCTTGGCCTCACAGACGGATATATGCAGGAAAAGAGCAGTGCCAAAGAGGAATATACCCCGCCTTTTGACCTTGAGGGAATCTAGGCCCCGGGTCATCCCTGACAAAAAAGCCCTCCCTTTTACAGGGAAGGCTTTTCTAATGCTTCAATAGATTATTTATAATTGACGATCTGTCCAAAATCCGGTTTCAGGGAAGCGCCGCCTACCAAACCGCCGTCGATATCGTTCTGAGCGAACAGTTCCGGAGCTGTCTTAGCATTTACAGATCCGCCGTACTGGATACGGATAGCTTCTGCAGTTGCCTGGTCATAGACTTCAGCGATACATGCACGGATGTCTGCACAAACTTCCTGTGCCTGCTCTGTCGTAGCTGTTTTTCCTGTTCCGATAGCCCAGATCGGTTCATAAGCGATAACCGCTGTCTTTGCCTGGTCTGCTGTCACACCCTGGAATCCAACTTTAACCTGCTGACGGATAAAGTCCATGGTCACACCCTGTTCTCTCTGCTCCAGAGTCTCTCCGCAGCACATGATCGGAGTGATTCCGTGTTCAAATGCTTTCAGCATTTTTTTGTTTACCGTCTCATTTGTCTCTGCGAAGTATTCTCTTCTCTCAGAATGACCTAAAACAACATATTTTACACCTGCGTCTGTGAGCATGTTGGGAGCGATCTCGCCTGTGTAGGCACCTTTCTCCTCATAGTACATGTTCTCAGCGCCAACCTGGATGTTTGTGCCTTTGCAAGCCTCCACGACCGGGATGATATCAATTGCAGGTACGCAGAATACTACGTCCACTTCTTCGTTTGCTACCAGAGGTTTTAATGTGTTTACTAATTCAACTGCCTCGCTGGGAGTCATGTTCATCTTCCAGTTACCAGCAACAATTTTTCTTCTTGCCATGATCCGATTTCCTTCTTTCTATCTTCCCGCAAGCGGCGGGATATTTTATTTATCGTTCGCTGCTGCCACACCCGGCAGTTCTTTGCCTTCCAGGAATTCCAGGGAAGCACCGCCTCCTGTGGAGATGTGTGTCATCTTGTCCCCATATCCCAGGATATTGACAGCTGCTGCTGAATCACCGCCGCCGATAATGGTGGTAGCGTCTGTATCAGCCAGTGCTTTTGCAACTTCTTCTGTTCCATGAGCAAAATTCGGCATCTCAAAACATCCCATTGGTCCGTTCCATACTACAGTCTTGGCATCTTTGACAGCTTCACAGAAAATTTTCTCTGTCTCAGGTCCGATATCCATGCCTTCCCATCCGTCCGGAATCTCACCGCGTTTTGCCACCTGGATGTTGCAGTCATTTGAGAAGTCATCACCAATACGGTTGTCCACCGGCAGTAAAAGTTTTACGCCTTTTTCTTCTGCTTTTTTCATCATATCCAGTGCATACTGCAGATAGTCATCCTCACAGAGAGATGTACCGATGTGTCCGCCCATAGCCTTTGAGAATGTGTAGGACATTCCGCCGCCGATGATCAGGGTGTCCACTTTGTCAAGCAGGTTGTTGATAACAGAAATCTTGCTGGAAACTTTAGCGCCGCCTAAGATCGCAACAAAAGGTCTCTTAGGATTGTCCACTGCATTTCCCAGGAAGTCGATCTCTTTCTGCATCAGATATCCGACAACTGCGGTATCTACAAACTGTGTCACACCAACATTGGAGCAGTGTGCTCTGTGGGCAGTACCAAATGCATCATTTACAAATACATCGCACAGAGATGCCAGCTCTTTGCTGAATGCCTCTCCGTTCTTCGTCTCTTCTGCACGGTAACGTGTATTTTCCAGTAAAACAACATCTCCGTCTTTCATTGCCTGGACAGCAGCCTTTGCATTTGGTCCGACTACTTCCGGGTCAGCGGCAAATTTTACTTCCTGTCCCAGTAATTCTGACATTCTCTTTGCAACAGGTGCTAAAGATAATTCCGGTTTTGCCTCTCCCTTGGGTTTGCCCAGGTGAGAACACAGGATCACTTTTCCGCCGTCAGCGATCAGCTTCTTGATAGTTGGAAGAGCTGCTACCAGACGATTTTCATCTGTGATCTTACCATCCTGAAGGGGAACGTTGAAATCACAGCGGACTAAAACTTTTTTACCTTTTACGTTGATGTCATCAACTGATTTTTTGTTGAGCATTGGATGATGCCTCCTTTAATATTTGTTCTTGTAACGGTTCAGTATCCCCACATCTGCAGACAAAGATCCATGCAGAATTGCCTTTGGTGATGGGATTTTACCTGGCTGCGGAATGTTTTCCTTACGGCCAGCTCAGTAAATGGGCAGACCTGCTGAATCGTTACTTGTTCTTATCAAATAATACTTCCCATTTCACGAATGGACGAAAGAAGCCCGGTCCAAAATAGACCGGACCCCTTAATGAGTCATTATTCATAACTATTCCATCCATGGAGCAGTTACGAGTATCCGCCCGTTAAAATCGCTCTGCGATGGAACGAATACCTGCTGCCGCCACTCTTATGCACGGTCTGCTCAGTAAATACGCAGGCCCGGCTGAATGGTTATCTTTATTCTTAATGATTATTTCTCTAATAATTTTCCAAAGTATTTGATTGTTCTTACCATCTGGCTTGTGTAAGAATTCTCATTGTCATACCAGGAAATTACCTGTACTTCTGTTGTGCCATTGTCTAACGGCATAACCATTGTCTGAGTTGCATCAAACAGAGAACCATATCTCATACCGATAACATCGCTGGATACGATTTCATCTGTGTTGTATCCGAAGGACTCTGTAGCCTGCTCTTTCATGATCGCGTTAACCTGATCTACAGTTACAGTTCCGTCAACAACTGCTGTCAGAATTGTAGTAGAACCTGTCGGGGTCGGAACACGCTGAGCAGATCCGATCAATTTGCCGTTCAGTTCCGGAATAACCAGACCGATGGCTTTTGCAGCACCTGTGCTGTTCGGAACGATATTAACTGCTGCTGCACGAGATCTTCTTAAATCACCTTTTCTCTGCGGTCCGTCCAGTGTCATCTGATCACCTGTGTAAGCGTGGATCGTGCACATGATACCGGATTTGATCGGAGCCAGGTCGTTTAATGCTTTTGCCATTGGAGCCAGGCAGTTTGTTGTACAGGAAGCAGCTGAGATGATGTTATCATCTTTTGTCAGTGTCTCATGGTTTACATTGTAAACGATGGTCGGAAGGTCGTTTCCAGCCGGAGCGGAAATAACAACTTTCTTAGCGCCTGCTTTGATATGTGCTTCTGCTTTATCTTTGGATGTATAGAAACCTGTACATTCCAGAACTACATCTACACCGATCTCTCCCCAAGGAAGTTCTTCTGCTTTTGCTTTTGCGTAGATCTTGATCTCTTTTCCATCAACTGTGATGGAATCTTCACCTGCTGTTACTGTATCGCCAAGTGCATATCTTCCCTGTGTAGAGTCATATTTCAGTAAGTGAGCTAACATTGTCGGAGATGTTAAATCATTGATCGCTACGATTTCAAATCCTTCTGCTCCAAACATCTGTCTGAAAGCAAGACGTCCAATACGTCCAAATCCATTGATTGCTACTTTTACTGCCATGTTATTCATTCCTCCTAAAAGTGTTTGTATTCCGTGAGGTTTCTATTAAGATTGTTAAAGAAACATCAACCTATTTGATATTGTACCTAATCTGAGACAAAAATTCAAGCATAAAATGAAAAATCGTACCAGTTTTACATTCTCTTTATGTACAATTCCCTTTCTTTCCTATATAATTAGGGCAGCAAAAGAAAAGGAGATGTCATCTATGTACGCAGATTATCACATGCACACGTCATTTTCCAGTGACAGCGAAGCCCCTATGGAGCATATGGTCCTTGGGGCTATTCACAGAAATATGCCCAGCATTTGCTTCACGGAACATATGGATTTCGATTTTCCTCCCGGAGAGTTTGATTTTCTGGTGGATATGCCGACCTACCGGGAGAAACTGATGGAACTCAAAAAGAAGTATGAGGATAAAATAGAGATATATTTCGGTATGGAGCTTGGACTTCAGCCCCATCTGACCGGAAAACTGCCCTCCTTTGCCGCCAGCTTTCCCTTTGACTTTATCATCGGCTCTGTACATGTTGCGGACGGATGTGACCCCTATGACAGGATATTCTTTGAAAACCGCAGTGAGGAGGAGGCCTACCGCAGTTACTTTACCTGTCTTCTTGAAAACCTGAAAGTCCTTTCCTGCTTTGATGTATGCGGTCATATTGACTATGTGGTGCGCTACGGCCCCAACCGTAATCTGTACTACTCCTACGAAAAATACAGGGATATCCTGGACGAGATCCTTCGTGTGCTGGTGCAGAAAGGCATTGGTCTGGAGTGCAATACAGCCGGCTTCAAATACGGCCTGGGCCACCCCAATCCCACAGAGAACATACTGATCCGTTATCGGGAACTGGGCGGCGAAATCCTGACCATCGGTTCCGACGCCCACGCACCGGAACATATCGCCTATGATTTTGAACGTGCCGGAGCGCTTTTAAAGGAATGCGGCTTCAAATATTATACTGTTTTTAAAAACAGAAAACCGGAATTTCTTCCTTTATAAAAGAATCCCGGTCCCAAAAAGCATCAGGCCGGCAGCCTTTCCTGCCCGCCAACGGTTCCCACAGGGTATTGTTCTGCGCGGCTGCCTGTACTGGTGCTGTTTTTATCACAGCCATTTCACCTGGCTGCCATATGCGATCTTAGGTATCACAGTGCGATAAATACTGTCCAGTTCTTCCCTGCAGCGCATTTGTCTATGCTCTTCCTCCATACAGTCCGCCTTTCCCAAAATCCTGTATTCCACGCCAAACAGGCGGCATATATTCCGGGAATCAAAAAAGCCGTTCTTTTCATAAAAGCTGATTCTTCTTCTGCGAACCTGTCTTTCCGTCTCCCGGGCTGCAAAAGATGGTTCTTCAGATTCTACCATGACCAGATTCTCCCCAAATACATCCTGAAGTGCCCGAAGACACGCGCTGCCATATCCTCTGTCTCTCAGGGACGGCAGCACAGCCAGATAATCAATGAGATATGCCCTGCCCGATGGTGCCTTTATCAAAAATGCGTAACCTGCCAGTTCCCTTTCATTATAAAACCCGTACCCTTCACCTCTGTTCTGCTCTATGAGCATCAACATACTTTTCAGCGGTTTAAGCTCTGCCCTTGGAAAATCCTTTTTCATATAGCTTTTATATATATACCGGATTCTCTCCTCGTCCAGCAATTCTGCTTTCACTTTCAAGTTTTTCTTTCCCTCCATGTAAAAAATATGGGTTACGTCCCCAGCATGTCCCGCCTATTAAGCTGATTACAAACTTTGTGGACACGAATCTAAAAACTGCCCGGAAAACAGAAAGCTAAAAAGTCTGTTTCCCAGGCAGGTTTACTATGTAGGTTACTGCTCACTCCGTGTCCAGTAAACGCTTCGCGATACACAGATATGGAGCATTCTGCCCCATATCGCGCTGGCTGCCTGGGGATTTTCATGCTTCCGGCATGAAAACACCTCCCGGTACAGTGGTCCGTGAACAGTAACCCATGTAGATCATTATAAAATAATACCGCCCCCGGCAACATATTCTCCATCATAGAAAACAACTGCCTGCCCGGGCGTAACGGCTCTCTGAGGTTCCTCAAAGATCACCCGAATCCTATCCTCATCCTCCCTGTGGATGACAGCGGGAGCACCTCTGTGATTATATCTTATTTTTGCCATAACACGCATATCCTCCCGCAGATCGGGAATGGACATAAAATTGATTCTGTCACAGACAAGCTCTCTTTGAAACAGATCCTCATTTTCCCCGATCACCACCTCATTGCTCTCGGGGCGGATCTCTGTTACAAAGACAGGATGTCCCATTGCAAGGCCCAGGCCTTTCCGCTGTCCAATGGTATAATGGGTAATCCCCTTATGGCGGCCGATCACCGTACCGTCTGCCAGCACATAATTGCCCTCTTCAATCTTATTCTGCGTATTTTCTTCTATAAACCCGGCGTAATCCTTATCCGGCACAAAGCAGATTTCCTGGCTGTCCTTTTTTTTCGCCACCGGAAGGCCAATCTGTTCTGCGATCTTTCTGATTTCATCTTTTTCATAGACACCCACAGGCATCAGTGTGTGTGAGAGCTGGAACTGGGTCAGATTGTACAGGGCATATGTCTGGTCCTTCCCTGTGGCATCTGACATTTTCAGGGAGTATCTGCCGCTGTCTGTCTGCACGATTTTGGCGTAATGGCCTGTGGCGATATAGTCTGCTCCGATTTCCATACTCCTTTTCAGCAGGGATTCCCACTTCACATAGCGGTTGCAGGCAATACAGGGGTTAGGCGTCCGGCCGTCCAGATATTCCCCGATGAAATAGTCAATGACGTTTTCCTTAAACTCATTCTTAAAATTCATCACGTAGTAGGGAATCTCCAGCATATTCGCCACTCTTCTGGCATCATCCACTGCGCTTAAACCGCAGCAGCCGCCGTTCTCCTCCTGTGCTGCATTGTCCTCATCCTGCCAGATCTGCATGGTGACTCCAATCACATCATATCCCTGTTCTTTCAGCAGATAGGCCGCCACAGAGGAGTCCACACCGCCGGACATCCCCACAACTACCTTCTTTTTTTTCATTAATACTCTTCCTCTACTTCCTCTTCGGAGATATCACTCTTGGGCTTATCCAGACCCTCAATCTTAATCCCATGCTTTTCCGCATAATCCCAGAGAGCTGCGTGGATAGCCTCCTCCGCAAGCAGGGAGCAGTGTACTTTCACGGGAGGAAGTCCGTCCAGGGCTTCCATAACCGCTTTGTTTGTCACCTGCAGGGCTTCCTGAATGGTTTTTCCCTTCACAAGTTCTGTAGCCATACTGCTGGTTGCCACTGCGGCGCCGCAGCCGAAGGTTTTGAATTTGCAGTCGTGGATAATGCCGTTCTCGTCAATATCCAGATACATTCTCATGATATCTCCGCACTTGGCATTGCCTACGGTTCCCACACCGCTGGCGCCTTCAATCTCTCCCACATTTCTCGGATTCTGAAAATGGTCCATTACTTTTTCACTGTACATAATATATTTCCTCCATAATTTGTCTGTTTTATTATTTTCTCAGGCTCTGCTCTGTTTTTGTTTCTGTTTTTTTACGAAATCCTCAAACAGCGGAGAAAGTTCACGCAGACGGTTTACAATCTCCTTTATCTGATCCAGTGTGTAATCCAGATCTTCCTTTGTTGTCTCCTCGCTGATGGTCATTCTGAGGGAACCGTGGGCGATCTCATGAGGCAGGCCAATGGCAAGCAGTACATGGGACGGGTCCAGGGAACCTGAGGTACAAGCAGAACCGCTGGACGCTGCGATTCCCTTCATATCCAGCATGATCAGAAGGGATTCTCCCTCAATAAACTGGAAGCTGACATTAATGTTATTTGGCAGACGCCTCTTTGCATCGCCGTTCAGGCGTACATAAGGAATCTCATTTAAAATTCTGCCGATAAAATAATCCCTGAGCTCTATCTCTTTCTTTGTGCGCTCCTCCATAGTCCTGGCTGCGCGCTCTGCTGCCACACCGTATCCCACAATAGCCGGCACATTCTCTGTTCCTGCCCGTCTCTTCCGCTCCTGGGCACCGCCATGTACAAAGCTGCGGATTTTCACGCCCTTGCGGATATATAGGAAACCGATCCCCTTTGGTCCGTTGATCTTATGGCCGCTGGAACTCAGCATGTCGATATTCATCTCATCCACGTCGATCGGAACCTGTCCGAATGCCTGTACCGCATCTGTGTGGAATAAAATATCGTGTTCTTTTGCGATCATACCAATCTCTTTGATCGGCTGGACGGCACCAATCTCATTGTTGGCAAACATAATAGAGATCAGGATCGTCTCCGGTGTGATGGCTTTTAACAGATCATCCATTTTTACGATACCGTTCTCATCCACATCCAGATATGTCACCTTTGCACCACGTTTCTCCAGATATTCACAGGTGTGCAGAATGGCGTGATGCTCAATCTTTGTGGTGATAATATGGTTTCCTTTATTTTTATATGCCTCAAATGCCGCTTTCAGCGCCCAGTTATCTGCTTCGCTGCCGCCTGCGGTAAAATAGATCTCTTCTGCTTTTGCACCCAGCACTTCTGCGATCTGTCCTCTGGCTTTGGTGATGGCCTCCTTGCTCCTCTGTCCAATCTCATAGATGCTGGATGGATTTCCATAGCTTTCCGTGAAATACGGAAGCATGGCATCTACAACCTCCTGTGCTGTCTTTGTTGTTGCTGCATTATCCAGATATATTGTTGTCTTCATATTTCCTCTCTCCTAATTGTCACATTTTTGCACCTGAATCTGCCCCTTATCCCGCATAATGCGGCTTTCCTCTACGAGCTGGTCCAGCATGATGGAATCTACAGTTTCTTTTATACTATTATTGATACGCTGCCATACATATCGGGTGACACATAAGTCAGCACCCTGACAGCTATGTTTTTCTCCTCCATTACAGGTAACGGCATCCAGACTGCCCTCCAGTGCCCGAAGGACATCCCCTACGGAAATCTCACCGGCAGGTCTGGCAAGCTTATATCCGCCCTGCGCACCGCGGACACTTACTACCAACCCGGCACTCTTTAACTTGCGCACCAGCTGTTCCAGATAACTGTCAGAAATATTCTGGCGGGTTGCAATGCTCTGTATGGAAACAGCCTCTGATTCACTGTACAAAGCCAAATCAATCAGGGCTCTCAAGCCGTACCTACCTTTGGTTGATAATTTCAAATCATCACCATCCTTTTTAAATTCCGACTGTTTTACTCGGATTTAACTGTAGAATATCATTCTTATCCTGTTCTGTCAAGATACTTTTTGGAATATATTGTGAAAAAGGCTATAAAAGTTACTGTTGCTTTCTCTGCTGCTAGAGCGTGTTTGAAAGTTGCTTTCGGCAAGCTGTGCGTCGCCGGGGCACTGGTAACTATAAAGGACTTCTTATGGATAACAAACATATTTTGCTGAAAGGAACACTTATCCTGACTCTGGCCGGTTTCCTGACAAAAATCCTTGGGTTTCTCTATAGAATATTCCTGTCGCAGACAATTGGTGCACAGGGGATGGGTATCTACCAGCTTATCTTTCCCATCCACACCCTCTGTTTTGCACTGACAGTAGGAGGAATCCAGACAGCAATCTCCCGCTTCGTGGCCGCCAGGGTCGCTCTGAAGGATGAACAGGGTGCCCGGGATATTTTTCTGATCGCCACTTCCCTGTCCATGGCTATATCCTTTGCCGTCACCTTTTTGCTGTACCGCCATGCCTCCTGGTTTGCCGTACATATCCTGCTGGAGGAGCAGTGTACCGATCTGCTGCGCGTCTCCTCCCTGTCCATTCCTATGGGCACCTTCCATTCCTGCGCCTACGGCTATTATATTGCCAGGAAGAAGACCGGGATCCCCGCATGGTCCCAGCTTGTGGAACAGACCGCCCGCATGAGTGCCACGTATCTTCTCTATCTGGTATGGACCGGGGAGGGGCACCCGCTCACACCTATGCTGGCTGTTGTGGGACTTTTTGCAGGAGAACTGGTCTCTATGCTTTTTTCCCTGCTATTTATTCTTTGGGATTACAGAAAGTATCATTACCAGATCAGCAATATCCATGCGCCCGGAAAAGATTTAAAAGACATTGTTTCCCTGTCCCTGCCGCTAACAGGCAACAGGCTGTTTATCAATATCCTTCACAGCATGGAATCTGTACTGATACCCGGCCATCTGCGGCTTTTCGGCATGGACAGCGCCTCGGCACTCTCTGTCTATGGTGTACTGAATGGCATGGCGCTGCCGCTTATACTTTTCCCCTCTGCCATCACCAATGCTGTCTCAGCCATGCTCCTGCCCTCCGTGGCAGAAAACCAGGCAATGGGAAATTATAAAAAAATACGGAGTCTTATCTTCACTACAACCCGTTACTGCCTGCTTCTGGGCTTTCTCTCCACAGCTGTTTTTTATTTTACCGGAGATTTTATGGGGCTGTTTCTATTTAAAAATGAGTTTGCGGGAACCTTTATCAAGACGCTCTCTTTTATCTGTCCCTGCCTGTATCTCTCCAGCACGCTCAGCGGGATTCTGAACGGTTTGGGGGAGACAGGAAAATATTTTGCCCAGAATCTGCTTGGCCTTTCCATCCGTCTGCTTTTTGTATTCTTCATTGTTCCAAAATTTGGCATTCTGGGATATCTGTGGGGTCTGCTGGTCAGTGAACTGGCAATCACCCTTCTCACTCTGTATTTCTTAAAAGATTACATGAAAGCAGCGCCGGGCGAATAAACCCGGCGCTGTTTTAACAACTATCTTATCTGGTATGGGATATCAATCACTTTACATATTTCCCTATACCTGAGCGGTGAAATTTTCACGCCCTCTCTGGCGTTGCTGGCATGCACCACTTTGCCGTCTCCCAGACTGATCGCCACGTGTTCCGGCATTTGATCCTTTCCGTAAAATACAATACTGCCCGGTCCCGGAGGCCCCGGCTCCGCCTGGCAAAACTGCTCCTCTCACCACCTCCCTGTCCACAGAGTTTTACTCCTTGCAGTTCTAATCTTCACCACTTAAACGCTTTAAAGCAAAAAATTATTCAAAACTGTCGACAACTGGAAGGTTTTGTATTATAATATTCAACTAGAAAGTCAAACAAAGGAGATAACTATGAGCTTCAAATTCGTAAAACAACTGCCCTCTCCGGATGAGATCAAGGCACAGGCCCCGGTATCCGAAGAGCTGAAACAGATAAAAGCTAAAAGAGACAAAATGATCTGCGACGTCATCACAGGTGCTTCTGACAAATTTCTTGTCATTGTTGGCCCCTGTTCCGCAGACAATGAAGATTCTGTATGCGACTATACCAACCGTCTCGCAAAGATCCAGAACAAGGTAGAAGACCGCCTGGTACTGGTTCCCCGTATTTATACCAACAAACCACGTACTACGGGAGAGGGTTACAAGGGTATGCTCCACCAGCCGGACCCGGAGGCAAAACCGGACGTACTGGCAGGCATCCTTGCCATCCGCCATATGCATATCCGCTCCCTGCAGGAGACAGGACTCAGCTCCGCGGACGAGATGCTTTACCCGGACAACTATCACTATCTGTCTGACCTGCTCTCCTATGTGGCGATCGGCGCCCGTTCTGTGGAAAATCAGGAACACCGTCTTATGGTAAGCGGCCTGGATGTTCCTGTTGGTATGAAGAACCCCACCAGCGGGGATTTCTCTGTTATGCTCAACTCCGTAGTTGCAGCACAGCAGGGCCATGACTTCATCTCCAGGGGATGGGAAGTCAAGACAGAAGGGAATCCGCTCACCCACACCATTCTGCGTGGTGCGGTGAACAAACACGGCAACACGCTTCCCAACTACCATTACGAGGATCTGCAGCTCCTTCTGGAAATGTACAATGACCGAGACCTGGAAAATCCGGCTGTCATTATTGATGCCAACCATGCCAACTCCGGCAAGAAATACGAACAGCAGGTCCGCATTGTAAAAGAAGTGCTGCACAGCCGCCTGGTATCCCGTGATATCCGCCATCTGGTGAAAGGTGTCATGCTTGAAAGCTATCTGGTATCCGGCTGCCAGAAAATCGGTCCTGATCATATTTATGGAAAATCCATCACAGACCCCTGCCTTGGATGGGAGGAAACAGAAAAACTCCTCTATACCATTGCAGAGCTGTGCTAAACCATAGAAAGCAGGCTCCGTAAATGTTCTTCGGACATAAACAAAAGGCATTTGTATCCAACTTTAAAATAGGGATACAAATGCCTTTTTTGTAAATTTTTCCCAAAAAGAAAGGATCCGAAAACTCATCTCTTTTCGGGTCCTCTATTTTCTCGGATGTGCCTTCAGATACACATCTCTGATCTTGTTCACATTCATATTCAGATAAATCTGGGTTGTTGATATATCGGAATGCCCCAGCATCTCCTGTACACTCTTTAAATCCGCACCGTTCTGCACCAGGTGGGCTGCAAAGGAATGCCGCAGTGTATGAGGTGTAATATCCTGCTGAATCCCTGCAGAGGCTGCGTATGTCTTCAGCACCTTCCAAAATCCCTGCCTGCTCATGGGTTTTCCGGAACAATTAACAAACAGGCAGTCGCTTTCTTTATGGCTTAAAAGCTCCTCCCTTGCCTGCTCCAGATACTCCTTCACCGCCTTTTTCGCCGCGTTTCCAAAAGGTATTACCCTCTCCTTCTCGCTGGCCTCACAGGTGATATATCCCAGTTTTAAATTTATATTTTCCAGCTTCAGTCCAATCAGTTCGCTCACCCGGATTCCTGTAGCGTATAAAAGTTCCAGCATTGCTTTATCCCGGACTCCCTTGGCTGTATTTTCCTTTGGCTGGTTCAACAACAAATCGACTTCTTCTACAGTAAGAATCCCAGGCATCTTCTTTTCAATCTTAGGCGCCTTCAGTATATCTGCCGGATTCTCCAAAAGCAATCCCTGCTGACAGCAATACTGAAAAAAAGCACGCATTGACGCGATACTCCTGGAAATAGTGGAAGCGGCAAATTTCTCCCGCTCCAGATACATCTCATAAGAATTCAGATTCGTGGCGGTCACATTCTGGACCCTGTCCACTCCTTCATTCCCCAGAAACTGTTCCATCTTTCGCAAATCCCGTTCATAGGATACTTCTGTATTTTTGGAAGTGCCTTTGGTGTTATGTAAATAGGCTATAAACTCTTCAATCTCGCACTTCATGTATGATTATCCCTCGTTAAGTTTTTTATTTCATTCCGCATTCCAAGTCCATAAGTTTTCCCGGAATGACACAGCATTTAACCCGCTGTTCCATGAAAAAGGCCACACCTTTCCAAATCATAATGAAATTATATATCAACTTCCATAGAAAAAGCAAACGGATTTTTCCAAAGTTTTTCTTGTTTTTCAGGCTTTTTTTACATTTCCACAACATATCGAAAAAGCACTAATTATGTCTACCAGATGTGGTAAAATTCCAATTGTTAATTTTTTGTTAATTTTTTATAAAAACCTCTCAATCACAAAACTCAACACGTTTTGATTTACATAACTTTCCATAAAAAGGGCAAGCAGGAATAAGATACCAATGCCTGTCATAAAAAACAGATACGCTCTATAATCCGCCCTCACCCGGATTCCCTTCCCCCAATACTTCTGGCTCATCTGCACAATAAAGAAAAAAAACAGCAGCACAGAAGGCACATAAAAAATCCCCTGAGGAAAAAAACAGGCAAGTGCCGCTCCAATCCCCCGAATCCCATACTCCATCAAAAACACCGTCATCAGATTCCCGCCCAAGAAACCCAGCCAAAGCAGCCCTCCCAATACCAAGGGAATCCCAAAAGGTGTCACACCGCTGATCATATAAAGCAG
This sequence comes from Blautia hominis, assembly GCA_002270465.1. Lineage (GTDB taxonomy): Bacteria > Bacillota > Clostridia > Lachnospirales > Lachnospiraceae > Blautia > Blautia hominis. The sequence continues at coordinate 85,051 of NQOF01000002.1, read as the reverse complement.
AAACCAAACCCCTCTTCTCTCAAACAGCCGCAGAAAGATCCCGCTCCCCGAAATACTCCCCGCCGCCCGATCCGCCATATAAACCCCAAGCAGACTGGTCTGATACCCCGCATAATTTCTCAAAAAATTACTACACAGCACCCCCACCACAAATCCCCCCAAATACAGAAGGAAAAACACATTCAAATATTTTTTCATAATCTCACCCTATATATTCTATGCCCCTCCCCCCACAATTAGTACCCACCTCCTTCTACTGCTTCTCTCCTTCCACAGACGCTCTAAGATAAGCTGCTTTTCTCCTTCCGCAGACACTTTCAAGTAAACTGCTTTTCTCTTTCCGCAGATACTTTCAGATTAACTGCTTTTCTCCTTCCGCGGACGCTCTCAAGTAAACTGCTTTTCTCTTTCCGCAGATACTTTCAGATTAACTGCTTTTCTCCTTCCGCAAACACTTTCAAGTAAACTGCTTTTCTCTTTCCGCAGATACTTTCAGATTAACTGCTTTTCTCCTTCCGCGGACGCTCTCAGGTGAACGGGTCGGTGTGGTGGGGGAATGCGCGTGGAGAAACGGGAGCGGCGGCCTGGGGGAGGGCAGATGGGATACAGGATGGCGAGTGTCAAGCGGAGCGAGCCGAAGATCCACTGGCTGTGAGCACTTAGTGAAGAAGGCTCTCCTGATGAACTTAGTGCGAACGCCAAGTTAGCTGAGGGGAACGGAGCCAGGAGCCATCCTGTATCCCATCTGCCCTCCCCCAGGCCGCCGCTCCCGTCCTCCACGCGCATTCCCCCACCACACCGACCCGTTCACCGTCCCTCCCCAAACAAAAAAAGTACAGAACCCCGCAATGACATAAAAAAATATCATCGCAGCATTCTGCACCTCTCTCAGTCCAGCCTACTTTGCATAATCTACAACGCGGCTCTCCCGAATCACATTAACCTTAATCTGTCCCGGATACTCCAGTTCAGCTTCAATCTGTTTTGAAATACTCCGCGCCAGCAGCACCATATCGGAATCTGTTACATGTTCCGGTACTACCATCACTCGAATTTCCCTACCTGCCTGAATAGCAAAAGATTTGTCCACTCCTTTGAAAGAGTTTGTTATGTCTTCTAATTGTTTTAATCTGTTGGTATATGTTTCTAAAGTTTCTCTTCTAGCACCAGGTCTTGCTGCGCTGATCGCATCAGCAGCCTGTACAATACAAGCCACCAGAGATGTGGGTTCCGTGTCCCCGTGATGGGATTCCACGGCGTTGATAACCACCTGGGACTCTTTATATTTTCTACATAAGTCAGCACCAATCTGAATATGGGAACCTTCCACTTCATGATCGATGGATTTTCCGATGTCATGTAACAGACCTGCACGTTTTGCCATGCGAATGTCTGTCCCAACTTCACCCGCCAAAAGGCCGGCAAGCTGTGCCACCTCAATAGAATGCTTTAATGCATTCTGGCCGTAGCTGGAGCGGAATTTCATACGTCCCAGCAGACGGATCAATTCCGGATGAATACCGTGTACGCCAACTTCCAGGGCAGCGGATTCACCTTCTTCTCTCATCATGGTCTCTACTTCTTTTTGTGCTTTTTCTACCATCTCTTCGATTCTGGCCGGATGGATTCTTCCGTCCACAATCAGTTTTTCCAGCGCAATACGTGCTACTTCACGCCGGATCGGATCGAAACCGGACAATACGACTGCTTCCGGGGTATCATCAATAATAAGATCTACACCCGTAAGTGTTTCCAAAGTTCGGATATTGCGTCCTTCCCTTCCGATAATACGGCCTTTCATTTCATCACTTGGAAGCTGTACAACAGAAATTGTAGCTTCCGACACATGGTCTGCCGCACATTTCTGAATGGCTGTCACCACGTATTCCTTGGCCTTCTTATCGGCTTCCTCTTTTGCCTTGCTCTCCAATTCCTTGTAGAGCTTTGCAGTGTCAATCTTTACTTCGTCCTCAACAGTTTTTAACAAATAATCTTTTGCTTGTTCGGAGGTCAGACCGGAAATTCTTTCCAGTTCTTGTACTCTCTGGTCATGTAATTCATCGACTTTCTTTTCTTTCTTTTTTAGCTCAGTTTCTTTTGCTGTATAATCTGCTTCTCGTTTTTCCAGGGCATCGGCCTTTTTGTCTACTGCTTCTTCTCTGGATAAAACACGCTTCTCATACTTCTGAAGTTCTGCACGTCTCTCTTTTGTCTCTTTCTCCAACTCGTTTTTCGTACGGAGATTTTCTTCTTTTGCTTCTAAGAGAGCTTCACGTTTCTTCGTTTCGGCAGTTTTCAATGCTTCATCTATAATGCTTCTTGCTTTTACTTCTGCTGTTCCGATTGTTTCAGCGTCTTTTTCCGTTTTTTTCTTAACTGAAATGTTGGCTGTAACAGGAACCGCAATCAGCAGCGTGATTACCACAGCAACAATTGCAACTATTACATAGATTGCCACAGGAGCACCTCCTTATTTAGTTTTCATTGTACAAATACAACAGTTTAATTTTATACTGTTTTTACTGAAAAGTCAACATAAAACCTTTTTTTCTAAAAGACAAGTATGTGAAATCTGTCCAAGATTTTTCAGCAAAAATCTTCTTTTTCTTTTAATACGGACAAAATATCAGAGGACGAAAAACCTTTTCTCATTAAATAGCCGTAAATTCTCTGCCGTTCTCTGTCATCCATGGGGCCGTCACCCCTTCTTCTCTTCCTCACCAGCTCCCGGATGGTGTCCCTGCAGTCATCCAATTTTGCCTCATCAAGGACTTCCTCTATGATGTTTCTGTCCACACCTTTTTGGGCCAGTTCCATTTTCAGCCGTGCTTTCCCTCTGCCCTCTTTTTTACACTCCACATAATGTCTGGCATATCTTTTGTCATCCAGATATCCAAATGATTCCACATACGCAAGAGCCTCCGCCACGGCTTCCCTGGGATACTCACTTGACTGCAGCTTTTTCTCCAGCTCTGCCCTGGTCCGGTCCATGCTTTCCAAAAGATGCATGGCACGCAGTTTTGCACGCTTTGTGAGCACCTGGCCCACAAGCTCCTCATAAACCGGCTGCAAGATTTCATGCCCCTCTTTTATTCCATAGCGAGACAGCTCGCCTTTGTATACAACAAAGGCGGGCTGTCCGTCAAGTTCGATTCTATATTTTTGTTTTGTTACAGCCTGTATTTTTGTGACAAGCATTATACTTCCTCATTGTGACCGTTCAGTACCTACAAGGTTACAGGCAAAAATCCATACAGAATCGTCTTCGGTGATGAAATTTTGCATGACTCCTGAACGTTTCTTTACGGTCAGCGCAATTAATGCGCTGACCCGGTCAATAGTTACTCCTCATTTTCTTTCTTTGTACCCTGGGCAGCAGATATCTCTGCGGCTTTCAGATCCGGTGCTTTGGCTGCAGAAGCTTTGGCGTCAGCTTTCTTTTCTTTTGTATCTTTGCTGCTCTCTTCTTCTGTCTTTCCTTCTGTGAGTCCGTAGTGTTCCCGGACTTTTGCTTCCACTTCTTCTGCCACCTCCGGATTCTCTTTCAAATACTGTTTGGCATTCTCGCGTCCCTGGCCAATCTTTCCATCCTTATATGCATACCAGGCTCCGCTTTTGTTTATGATTCCCAGATTTGCTGCCAAATCCAGAATATCCCCGGCTTTTGAGATTCCCTGGCCGAACATGATATCAAACTCCGCCTCTTTAAACGGAGGCGCGATCTTATTCTTAACCACTTTGATCCTGGTACGGTTACCCACAATCTCACCGCCCTGCTTCAGGGCCTCGATCCTTCTCACATCCAGACGGATGGAGGAATAGAACTTCAGGGCACGTCCGCCTGTAGTGGTCTCAGGATTCCCGAACATTACGCCCACCTTCTCACGAAGCTGATTGATAAAGATAACGATACAGTTAGATTTGCTGATGACCGCTGTCAGTTTACGGAGAGCCTGTGACATCAGACGCGCCTGGAGGCCCACATGGGAATCTCCCATATCGCCTTCGATCTCCGCCCTTGGAACCAGAGCCGCAACAGAGTCCACGATCACAATATCCACAGCACCGGAGCGAACCATAGTCTCTGTAATCTCCAGAGCCTGCTCACCGTTATCCGGCTGGGAGATATAGAGGTTGTCCACATCCACACCGATATGTCTGGCATATACAGGGTCCAAAGCGTGCTCCGCATCAATAAAGCCTGCGATTCCGCCCCTCTTCTGCACCTCTGCTACCATATGCAGCGCCACTGTGGTCTTACCGCTGGATTCCGGTCCGTAGACTTCTACTACCCTTCCTCTGGGGATTCCGCCCAGTCCCAGGGCAATATCAAGGCTCAGGGAGCCTGTTGGTACAGTCTCCACATTCATATGTAAAGAGGAATCGCCCAGTTTCATAACAGAGCCTTTTCCAAACTGCTTTTCAATCTGACCCAAAGCCGCGTCCAGGGCTTTTAATTTATCTTCTTTGACCATTTGTTATCTCCTTTATTTGATTGATCTCATGATTTCTTCTTCTGTCATACTCACGAACTTATGTTCGTATTACTGTTATCATAATAGTACACTTTTTCTTCCTTGTCAACTGTTATTTTCCTGCCTGCAATACGCATCACATCCTTTCTGCGCGTTCTTTTTTTAATGGGGATACCGGCGCAGCGGAATGCTGCTTGAATAGATAAAAAGACAGAACTGCCTTTGACGGTATGTGTTAAGTATGTAGCATCCGGCCGTATTTGTCAAGAAAAAAGGACACCGGATAAGCATCCGATGCCCTTTGCCGTTACGGTTCACGAGTCGCTTTCCTGTGAACCGCGGCCTTTGCTATTCTGTCAATTGGCTTTTTACTGAGCAGATAACTGTGTCAGTACATTCTTTACATGGCTGACCTCTTCCGGAGTCGCTTTTGCAGCAGGAACGTAATAGCTTTTTGCTCTAGCGATCTGATAAATCTCTTCCTGTGACATTTCTGCCTGGTTTCTCATCTGTTTTAAAGTCTGTTTTAACTGAGCATTTTCTGTCTGAGGGATCATTGCACCGTAATGTCCCAGTTCACCGTTGATACCTACCAGGGTATCGGATACCATTGTCTTATCTGTCATCTCTTCTTACCTCCTACTGTAAAAACTGCATAAGCTGCTGTTTGCTTTCCATTGCTGACTGTGCAGCTTTCTGGAAGAACTGTTTCACCTGGGGATCCTGTGCCTCGTGTGCATAATCCTGCATTTTGCAGTGGCTGGTCTCAAATCCGCCGATCAAATGGCGCAGATTCTGTAAGTCAAGTACTGAAAGTTCTGTCATGACATTTTCCTCCTATTTCTGTTTTTGGTGGTTCTAACACCGTTTTGTCTACAGAAATAGTATGGCTTTGCAAGGTTTTTCTTATTCTCATTTCCCCTGAATAATTCGCTTGCTGCCCAGATATGTGGTCAGAAAATAGCCGCCGTAGATCACTAGCAGGATCAGCGCTGTAGTGAGGATGGAACCAAAACGGTTGACTTCTCCCATTGTTATCATCATGACCCTGACAAACTGCAAGCCAAAAATGGAATGCACCACGGCAAGACTTAACGGCATCAGGAAGAATATTCCAATTTGTTTGAAAAGAGAGCGGTTTATCATTCTCTCATCCGCACCAATCTTCCGCAGCACCTCATACCGGTCCCTGTTATCAGAACTCTCGGAAAGTTCTTTGAGAGCCAGTATGGCTGCCCCTGAGATAAGGAATATGATACCCAGGTAGATGGCTACAAAAGTGATGATGGTGGAAAGCCCCATACTTGCAGACACAATATCTGTCCTGGTGTTGCTGTATATCCCCAGTTCCCTGGGAATCGCGTTTATCTTAGCATCCGCATCCTCCACACCTTTTTTGTCCTGTCTGGCATAATCGGCTGCCAAAAATCCCCGGTTCCTCCACTCTTCTTTCACAGCGTGGTCAGGAAGCACATAAATGCCCGGATTTATGCGGTTTGTCATCATCTGGAGAAATCCATCCTGGCACTCCCCGTATTTCGGTGAATAGGATATACCGTCTAATTGGATCTTCTCCCCTTTTTTCAGCATTTTATCTCTCTGTATCTTTACATCATCCATATTGCACAGTACCAGATATTCGTCATCCTTCAAGTCATACTGAGGATTCCCGTAAAGCTTTGCCAGCCGGTTGTAATCAGACAGCCGGATCATATCCTCCTCCAGTTCGGCATTCAAGAACATAAAGTTTTTTGACACTTCCGACATATTCTCCCCTAGGGTCAGGCCCATAGTAAGCTGCCCGGTACTATAGATCCCCATTTCCACATAATCCTCCTGCAATACACGCAGATCAAAACCTGCATCCTGCAGTTTATCTGAAACAGGAGTCCCGGCGCTCTCTCCGCTTGGAGGCATATATTCCACATTCACATCCACCGGTGTCAGTTCCATTAAAGATTCCCGGAAAGAGTGGTTGATCCCCAGTCCGCTTGACAGGACTGTAATAGTCATAAAAAGCATAATGCAGATGATCGTCATGGCAACTACCGTAGTGTTGACCTTGCTGTTGATCTGCCTGAGGACAAAAGCATTCAGATCCTTCAGATAGTATTTTCTGTTTCTTTGCATCATATGCAGAAGGAAGCCTGACAGGGACCAGAAAAAAAGAAAGGTGGCCAGACAGCCCAGTGCAATAATGATCCCGTACGTGCCTGTATCCAGTTTAGTGGGAATACAGGCCACCAGATAGTAAAGGACGCCCAGAAGGGCTACAGAAAAAAGAAATAATACCATACAGACCGCAGGCTTTTTCATCTTAATCTGTTCCGCCTTCTTTCCTGCGGACAAAAGGTCTATCAGACTGCATTTGGAGATACTGACCGTATTGAATACCAGCACAGCCAGATACATGATCCCAAAATATAAGATTGTTTTGAAAAAAGCCGCTTTGGAAAATACGAAGACATAAGACTCCATATCCACTTCAAACATCTTTACCACCAGCACAGACATAAACTGTGCTCCCAGTACACCTATAAACAGCCCCACCGCCAGAGACAGAAGGCCGATGAGGAAGGTTTCCCCTACAAGGATCCTGGATATCTGCCCTTTTCCCATGCCCAGTGTCATGTACACGCCAAATTCTTTTTTCCTTCTTTTGATCAGAAAATTGTTGGCATAAACGATCAAAAAGGCCAGGATACAGGAGACAAATACAGAAACGCCGCTCAGCATGGTAATCATAAGTGAAATGATCTCTTTTTTGGAGGACGTCAGGTCTGTCATGGCCTGCTGGGAATCCAGGGAATTAAAAATATAGAAGATAGCAACCCCCAGGATCAGTGTCATAAAATAAATGGCATAATCCTTCAGACTCTTTCTGATATTCTTAACCGAAAGTTTAAATAACATCGTTCAGCTCACCTCCCAGGAGAGTAACCACCTCAATGATACGGTTAAAAAACTCTTTTCTGGTGTCTCTTCCCTTCACCAGCTCATTGAACAGCTTTCCGTCCTTGATAAAGAGGATCCGGTTGGCATAACTGGCAGTGAAGGCATCGTGTGTGACCATGAGGATCGTGGCTGCCATCTGCTGGTTTAAATACTGGAAGCTCTCCAAAAGCATTCTGGCCGATTTGGAATCCAGGGCACCGGTAGGCTCATCCGCCATAACGATCTGGGGATTGGTTATCATGGCCCTTGCACAGGCCACACGCTGCTTCTGTCCGCCTGACATCTGATAGGGATATTTTTCTAAAATATCCTCAATACCCAGCTTGTCTGCGATCTCATTTACCGATTTGTGGATTTTTGCCGGGCTGACCCGCTGGATGGTAAGGGCCAGGGATATATTTTCATAGGCTGTCAGCGTATCCAGAAGATTAAAATCCTGAAAGATAAAACCAAGTTCCTCTCTCCTGAACTGATTGAGGTGATTTCCTTTGAGTCTTGTCACGTCTATATCATTGACAATGATCTTTCCGCTTGTCACACGGTCTATGGTAGAGACACAATTCAGCAGCGTTGTCTTCCCGCTTCCTGAGGCTCCCATGATTCCCACAAACTCCCCTTCCTCCACGGAAAAACTGATTCCGTCCAGGGCTTTTGTCAGATTACTTTTATTTCCATAATATTTTTCCACATTTGCTACTTCTAATACTGTATTCATAATGGCAGCTCCTTTCTTGATCAATGATCCGTAATTGTTCAGTACCTTCACAGTCACAGGCAGAATCGTCTTTGGTGATAGGATTTTTGCTTCACTGCGAACGCATTCTTACGGGCAGTGCAGCGGATGCACGGACCTGCTGAATAATTAGGATGATTTTATTATACGGCCATTTAAAGTTCCATCCCATCGATTTCACTTACATTTATCTTGCAGATTTGTAAGGTTTCCCAAACATTTTTAGTAAAATTAGCGATTCACCGAAAAATTTCTTATTTTTTTAAGTTTTTTTATGTATTTTAGACATATTTGTTATATAATGATATTATAAAAACTTATTTGTGACAGGACATACGTCCGCGCCGGGTGAAACTCCTCCGCACCCCTGCACAGTCAAATGTCCTCACAGGGAAAGGAAGGGAATTATATTATGGAACAACTGCTTTATCTTGTCCCTGTTATAGGGATACTGGGACTTCTCTTCGCCTTCTTTCTAACCTGCACCATAAAAAAACAGCAGGCCGGAAATGACAGGATGAAGGAGATCGCCTCCTATATTCATGAGGGGGCACAGGCTTTTTTGATGGCTGAGTACCGGATACTGGTTATTTTCGTTGTGGTATTTTTCCTGATACTGGGGATTGCACTGAAAAGCTGGATGACAGCCGCCGCTTTTCTTATGGGGGCACTTTTCTCCTCCATATCCGGTTACTGCGGCATGCAGGTAGCCACAAAAGCCAATGTGCGCACAGCCGGTGCGGCAAAGGAATCCGGCATGAAACAGGCACTCTCCATTGCTTTTTCAGGTGGTTCTGTGATGGGAATGTGTGTGACCGGCCTGGGACTTCTGGGCGTCAGCCTGGTATATCTTGTGACAAAGGATGCAGGCATTATCTCCGGTTTTGGCCTGGGAGCCTCCTCCATCGCCCTCTTTGCCCGTGTGGGCGGCGGTATCTATACAAAAGCCGCGGATGTGGGTGCTGACCTGGTGGGAAAGGTGGAGGCCGGGATTCCCGAGGATGATCCCAGAAATCCGGCTGTTATTGCCGATAATGTAGGGGATAATGTAGGAGATGTGGCAGGTATGGGTGCCGATCTGTTTGAATCCTATGTAGGTTCTCTGGTGTCAGCCATCACGCTGGGTCTTATTTATTTTAAAGGCTCCGGCGCGGTGTTCCCGCTGGTACTGGCAGGCGTGGGGATCCTGGCCTCCATGGCCGGAACCTTCCTGGTAAAAGCCAGCAGCAGTGCGGACCCGGGTAAGGCGCTGAAAGTGGGGACCTATGGCTCCAGTGTGGTGGTTTTGGCCCTTTCCCTTGTGTTAAGCCATATGTTCTTTGGTGATTTTAAAGCGGCTATTGCCATTATCAGCGGACTTGTTGTGGGACTGCTGATCGGTATCATGACAGAATACTATACTTCCGGTGATTATAAACCGGTGCAGAAAATTGCAGCCCAGTCTGAGACAGGAGCAGCGACTACTATCATCAGCGGCCTGTCTGTAGGAATGCGTTCCACCATGCTTCCCATTCTTTTTATTGCAGTGGGCATACTGGCTGCTTATCATTTCAGCGGATTGTACGGCATCGCCCTCTCAGCGGTAGGGATGCTTTCCACTGCAGGTATTACCATTGCCATTGATGCTTACGGACCGATTGCAGATAATGCAGGTGGTATCGCGGAGATGGCAGGACTGGACGAATCTGTGCGGAATATTACGGATAAGCTGGATTCTGTGGGTAATACCACGGCTGCCATGGGCAAGGGTTTTGCCATAGGCTCCGCAGCACTCACCGCTCTGGCCCTGTTTGTCTCTTACGCGGAAGCGGTAAATCTGGATACCATTGATATTTTGAACCCGCAGGTCATTGTCGGATTGTTTATCGGCGGTATGCTGCCGTTTTTGTTCTCCGCCCTGACTATGGATTCAGTTTCCAAGGCGGCGAATAAGATGATCGAGGAAGTACGCAGGCAGTTTAAGACAATCCCCGGCATTATGGAAGGGACAGGGAAGCCGGATTATTCTTCCTGTGTGCAGATATCCACACAGGCGGCTTTGAGAGAAATGATGGTTCCCGGCATTATGGCTGTGGCGGCTCCGCTGCTTGTGGGACTGGTCCTTGGGCCGGCAGCACTGGGCGGGCTGTTGGCGGGAGCGCTGGTTACCGGTGTGTTAATGGCTGTATTTATGGCAAATTCCGGCGGAGCCTGGGATAATGCCAAGAAATTTATTGAAGAAGGCGCCCACGGGGGCAAGGGCAGCGAAGCCCATAAAGCAGCGGTTGTCGGTGATACGGTGGGCGATCCCTTTAAGGATACTTCCGGGCCTTCCATCAATATACTGATCAAATTGATGACCATTGTGGCGGTGGTATTTACACCCCTGTTCCTTTGATGTGATAAAAATAATAAAATACGGGCGGGCCGCTTTGGCGGTTCCGCCCTTTTTTGGTCTCTCACTCCAGAAAGCCGGTCATGCTTCCCTTTGGAAAGTCTATGAATACTTCACATCCTTCTCCCTCTCTGGAAGTGAGATAAATCCTGTGTCCCATTTTTTCACAGAGTTTTTTGCAGAGATAGAGACCTATACCTGTGGACTTTTTACCGGAACGGCCATTGGCTCCTGTAAATCCTTTTTCAAAAATACGGCCCTGATCCATAACAGGAATCCCCATCCCGTTGTCTCTCATACAGAGGATGACCTTTTCCTTTTCTGTAACTGCATACCACTCAATTTCCGTTCTGCCTTCTCTCCGGTACTTTATGCTGTTAGCCAGTATCTGATTCAGAATATAGGCCAGCCACTTGCTGTCAGAATACACAGATACGTCCAAATCATGGAGATCGATCTTGAATTTTCCTTTTATGAGAGCTTTCTTATTTTTTCGTATCACTTCACGGACCAATTCTTCCAGGTTCAGTTTTTTCAGAATGTAATCCTTTTCCACATAATTGCTCCTGGCATAAAAGAGGGCCTGTTCCGTGAAGTCATCTATTTTGTCAAATTCCTCCGTAAGGCTGTCACTATAGCTGTCCCTGTTGTTTTCAAGAATCATTTTCCCGGTGGCAATGGGAAGCTTTACTTCATGGACCCACAGTTCAATATATTCCTTGTAATCATCGCTCTTGCGCCTATACTCTCCCACACGCCAGTTCATGGATTCCATCATTTCCTGAAGTGTTTCATACAAGAATCTTCCCTCCAGAAAACCCGGGCTTTCAAGCAGCTCCGGAAGCAGGTATTTCTGGTCCAGATGTGCCAGATGATTCTCCACTGTTTTGTAAAAACTGCGCTTTCTCATGTAATCTGTACACCATACAACAAACCAGATACTGACAAATGCGCATCCCACCAGCAGCAGATAAAACCCGGGGATCATGACCAGCACCCCAAAAAGGAGGATCACGGTCAGCACCGCCAGCAGCAGGGTAAACTGCAGCCAGCGCTCTTTTAAATATTCTCTCAGACTCATTCCAACAGATACCCCTGCCCTCTCTTGGTGTGGATGACACCCTTCTGCCCAATGGATTCCAGTTTTGCCCTAAGCCTGGTAATGTTCACGGTCAGGGTATTGTCATCCACAAACAGTTCACTGTCCCAAAGGTCATTGATCATCACATCCCTGGACACGATCTTCCCCTTATTCTTAGCAAGGCAGTACAGGATCCTGCTCTCATTTTTCGTCAGGTCTGCCTCCTTCTCCCCAGCTTTTGCCACTCCCCGCGAAATATCCAGAATGAAGTCACCGCAGGATATCTCCTCTGACTCCTGCCGTGCTCCCTGGCTCCTCTTCAGCACTGCCTCCACGTGGGCCAGCAGGATCTGGGGATTAAAGGGCTTTGCTATAAAATCATCTGCCCCATAATTGAGACAGAGAAGTTCATTCATCTCTGTGTTCTGGCTGGTGATGATAAGAATGGGTATGGGGGAGCGCTTTCTGATCTCTTTGCAGATATATTTTCCGTCTGCCTCAGGCAGGGAGAGGTCCAAAAGCAGGATTTGGCCCCCTGCACTACAGATCGCTTCCACTGCATGTTTGTAGTCCGTGATCTCTTCTGTCTCATACCCGTGCATTTTGAAAAACAGTGCCAGTTCTGTGCGCAGCTTATCATCATCTTCCGTCAAAAGAACTTTCATTTCTATCCCTTCTTTCTGCAAACCTTATACAACGCTATACTAGAAAACCGGACACAGCCTCTGCCGTATCCGGTTCACTCTCAATTTTACATTAGGACTTATATGCTGCCTGTCATGATCCAATCAGCCAGTTGTACATTTCCTCATACTGGTTCGCAGAATTGGACCAGGAATAGTCCTTGGCCATTGCGCGGTCAATCAATTTGTTCCACTCGCGCTTCTTATCGTAGTATACAGACTCTGCATAGCGAATCATACTCAGCATCTCATTGGCATTGTAATTCGTAAAGCTGAAGCCTGTTCCTGTACTTTCAAATTCATTATATGGTTCTACTGTGTCTTTTAAACCGCCTGTCTCACGCACAATGGGAATGGTTCCGTAGCGAAGGCTCATCAGCTGGCTCAAGCCGCAGGGCTCAAACAGTGACGGCATCAGGAACGCATCACATGATGCATAGATTCTGTGAGACAATGCATTGTCATAGAAAATATTGGCGGACACCTTGCCTTGATATTTCCATGCAAAATGGCGGAACATATTCTCATATCGTTCTTCACCAGTTCCCAGCACTACAAGCTGGATCGCATCCTGGCACAGCTCATCCATTACATAAGCGATCAGATCAAGGCCCTTCTGGTCTGTCAGACGTGACACGATACCGATCATCATAGCCTTTGGATCCTGATTCAGACCCAGTTCGCTCTGCAGAGCTGTCTTGTTCTTTACTTTTTCTTTGCGGAATGTCTTCGCATTGTAATTCTTCGCAATCATACGGTCAGTTTCGGGGTTGTATTCATCATAGTCGATTCCATTTACGATACCGCGCAGGTCATGGGCGCGGGCGCGAAGCAGTCCGTCCAGTTTTTCTCCGTAAAATTCTGTCTTAATCTCTTCTGCATAGGTATTACTCACAGTTGTTATGGCATCCGCATACACCAGTCCGCCTTTTAAGAGGTTGCCATCCTTAAATGACTCCAGCTTGTCAGGGGTAAAATAATATGCCGGAAGTCCGGTCAGCTCTCGGATCGTCTTAATATCCCAGGTACCCTGAAACTTCAAATTATGTATGGTCATGATTGTCTTAATTCCCTGATAAAAGGTACCTTCCTGGAACCTGTCTTTTAAATAAACCGGTATCAGTCCTGTCTGCCAGTCATGGCAGTGGATCACATCGGGCCTGAAATCGATCACCGGAAGAATGGAAAGCGCGGCTTTTGAGAAAAACGCAAATTTCTCAATGTCAAAACGGATATCACCATATGGCTGGTATCCTGAAAAATAGTATTCGTTATCAATGAAATAGAACTGAACACCGTCATATTCCATCTGCATGATGCCCACATATTCTCTGCGGTAGCCTATGTCCATATAAAAATGTGTAACATACTGAAGCTGGTTCTTAAACTCTTCCTTCATGCACATGTATTTGGGGATAATCACCCGCACATCAAAATAATTTTTATCAAAGCACTTGGGCAGCGCGCCGACAACGTCAGCCAGCCCTCCTGTTTTAATAAACGGTACGGCCTCTGAAGCCACAAACAATATCTTCTTCACTGAAATACCCTCCTTCAGTCAGGCAACTTTACACAAACCTCCCAAGTCTGCTGCCATGCCTGCATATTTTAGACAGTATCTCAACCTGCCTATTATAATGATTATACCCTATTTTCAGTGCAATGAAAAGTGCTTTTTTGCGGCTGCTTTTTATTTCTTGTATTCTAATCTGATTTTATCTGCAATTAAGGCAATAAATTCTGAATTGGTCGGTTTGCCTTTTCCTGTGCTCACGGTATAGCCAAACAGCTCGTCTATGGTATCCATTTTCCCTCTGCTCCAGGCCACCTCAATGGCGTGGCGGATTGCCCGTTCTACGCGGCTGGGTGTTGTCTGGTGTTTTTTGGCTATGGTCGGATATAAGATCTTAGTAATGGAATTGAGCATTTCCATGTCATTGACAGAGAGGATAATTGCGTCTCTCAGGTACTGATAGCCCTTGATATGTGCCGGAACACCAATCTCATGGATGATGTTTGTCACATCTGCTTCCAGATTTCTCTCGAAATAAGTACCCTTATCCTCATATGCATTGACTTTGCGCAGTTCCTTCACTCTTGTGTCCCTGGACTGCCTGATGTGCTTGATGCGGGACAGCAGCATCTTGTTGTCAAACGGTTTCATAATATAATAATTTGCCCCCAGATTAAAGGCATCCTCTGTGATCTGTTCCTGCCCTACAGCGGATACTACTATAAAAGCGGGATGTTTTTTCAGGTTGCCGTCCCTTCCGACACGTTCCATCACGCTTAAACCGTCCACTTTCGGCATTATGATATCTAAAAGTACAACGTCAGGTTCTTTTTCTCTGATTATATCGTATATATCGGCGCCATTGTTGGCATGACCTACCAATTCCAGCTCTTTATCTTCATTGATGAGATTCCCCAGTAAATCCAACATTTTCTCATTATCATCTGCTATAGCGACATTTAACTTTTCCATAACTCGTCCTCCATGTCATGTTGCTCTTTTTCTTCAGTAAATGACGGGCGCCCTGTTGAATCGTCATTTCTGAAGACTACTTGTATTATATTATCAGTTGTTTTCATAATCAAGCTAAATCATCTTACAACTTTCACCGTATTGCGCCACATTCATCAATTTTTCGACATTCAACCTGATTTTGCAGATATTTTTTTGCCTAATCTTCCAGCATTTTTTCAATAAAAATGCCGTAGCCTTTGGTAGAATCCTGTACAAAAACATGTGTCACAGCGCCGATCAGTTTTCCGTTCTGAACAATGGGGCTTCCGCTCATGCCCTGAACGATCCCCCCGGTTGCTGCAAGCAGCTCCGGATCGGTCACCTGTATGGCAAAGGCTTTGTTTGTGTCCGCCTGGTCTCTGTAAATATCTGTTATATTTACCTGATATGCCTTTACCTCGCCTTCCAGATCTGCCAGAATCTGCGCCTCCCCGGTCTCTACCTCCTGTTTGTAGCCCACTTCCATGGAGGTCAGAGGAAGCTTATACATACATCCCTCACTGACAGAGCCGAATATGCCTTTTTCCGTATTGCTGTCAATGGTCCCTATCTTTTTGCTGTCATCATAGTCAATGTAACCTGAAAGTTCACCGGGATTACCTTTTGTCCCTTTTAATACAGATACGATCTGTGCCTGATACAGCTCCCCGCCGGAGATATCGAGAAGTTCCCCTGTATCCGTATCACTGATCCCATGGCCCAGCGCTCCATAACTGCCGTCCTCCTCCACATAAGTCATAGTCCCGATCCCCTGGGTATTGTCCCTCACCCAGATTCCCAGCTTATACTCCTGATCTTCTCCTAACACCGGATCAATGGAGATAGGAACTTCCTCCTCCCCGCGTCTTACAAGAAGCGTCACCGGTTTTCCGTCACAGTCGTGAATCTTGGAAATCAAATCTTTTTTGGAAGAAACAGCTTCCCCATCCACCTGCAGGATGTAATCCCCTGATTTGGCAATGTTAGCGGCCGGTTCACAGGGAATTCCGTCACTGCCTATGATTTCCCCTGTATCCACGATCAAAACGCCCTGTGTGTCCATATAAAGGCCTATGGGCATACCGCACACAGATACCCACTTATCCTCCACAGTCTCCACTTTCACATCCTTCAGCGGAACTACTCCAAGCAGGCTGCAGGGAATCCGGTAGGTGCCGCTGTCCGCCACGTTCAGGGTATCCGGATAAGTGACCAGAGGATTATCCAGCATTTTGCTGATCCCATCCTCATTTCCTGAACGGACATACAAGGTGTCCGGTATGGAGTCTTTAACCTCCTGATATCCCATTGTGCCGGCTGCAATAATATCTGCTATTAAGAATACGAAAAGAAGGCGCCGATAATTACGCTTTTTCGACAAAAAATCACATCCTTTCATAATTTTTTTAAAAAAGAAAAAAGGATACACTCTTGTGTACCCTTTTTAGTATGTGATGATTCATCTATTTCAATCTTGTATTTTTTTGTTGACGTGCCAAATCTTTCATTTCAGAAGCATTGGATAAAACGGCGTCCGTGATCCTGTCACCGCCCAGCATCCTTGCAAGTTCTCTAACGGACTCCTGCCTGCCCAGCTTCTGGATCCTGGTCCGTGTGCCCATATTTTCCACATTTTTTTCGATCAGAAAATGAAAATCCGCCTGGGCTGCGATCTGAGGCAGATGGGTGATGCACAATACCTGATGCTGCCTTCCGATGACCGCCATCTTTTCTGACACCTTCCAGGCTGTCCTGCCGCTGATCCCCGTGTCAATCTCATCGAAGATCAGAGTCTCCTTCTCGTCCTTGTCCGCCAGAATGGTCTTGATCGCAAGCATGATCCTGGAAAGCTCACCGCCGGATACCACCTTTGTCAGATCTTTCACCGGTTCCCCGGGATTGGTGGATATCATGAAGCAGATACGGTCCACACCGTTTTCTGTGAAGACTTCCTTTTTTGCAAAATCAATGTGAAATTCCACTTCCAGAAAATTCAGATCTTTCAGCCCCTGGGTTATCTTGCGTTCCAGCTTTTCTGCCCAGGTTTTTCTGGATCTTGTCAGAGCTTCGCTTTTCTTTGTGAGTGCCTCCGCTTTCCCGGACAGCTCATGTTTCAGCTGCTCCTTGTAATGTTCAAAGTTCCGGAGACGTTCCAGTTCTTTTTCTTTCTCTTCTTTATAAAGGAAAACATCAGAAATGGTCTTTCCGTATTTTGCCTTTAAATGATTCACCAAGTTCAGTCTCTCCTCAAGCTGTAAAAACTCTTCCTGGGAGAAAGAGAAATCATTTAGATAAGAGGACAGTTCCCTGTTAAAATCACTTAAAAGCGCATCCACATCACTTAATGAAGCGTACAGCCCGGAAAGATTTTCGTCAAATTCCGTAACCTGGGCAAGGCGCCGCACAGCTCTTCCGATCCTGTCCGCGCTTCCATCCCTCTCATATCCGGTCTGTTCATATATCTCATCCAGTGCTTCCGTGATCTTTTTACCGTTTATCAGGCGGCGGTACTCTGTCTCAAGAGCTTCATCCTCGCCTTCCTTTAACTGGGCATCCTCAATCTCACCAATCTCAAATGCAAGAAAATCCATCTCCCGCTTCCGCTGTTCCTCGTCAAGTTGGTAGGTGGAAAGTTCCTTTTTCATATCTGCATATTCTCTGTACAGCTTAGCTGTCTTTTCCCTGACCGGCCAAATATCCTCCCTGCCATAGGCATCCAGAATATCCATTTGTTTTTCCGGATATAATAAGGATTGGTGTTCATGCTGACCATGGATATCCAGCAGATATGAGGCAGCTTCTTTAACCACAGATACGGTACAGGTTTCTCCGTTGATCTTGCAGATACTTCTGCTCCCGGTGATTTTCCTGCTGATAATAATCTGCCCATCTTCAGGAAAAATATCCATGGCCTTCAAATGTGCCGCTGTTTTTTCATTGACCTCAAAAACCAGCTCCACAAAAGCAAATTCCGCGCCGTCCCGTATCATCTCTTTGGAAGCCTT
This sequence comes from Blautia hominis, assembly GCA_002270465.1. Taxonomy (GTDB): domain Bacteria; phylum Bacillota; class Clostridia; order Lachnospirales; family Lachnospiraceae; genus Blautia; species Blautia hominis. The sequence goes on along the minus strand of NQOF01000002.1, from coordinate 67,239 downwards.
CTGTCCCAATGCCAGATTGACGGAACCAATGAGGACCGATTTACCGGCGCCTGTCTCACCTGTGAGAATATTCAGGCCTTCTGCAAAATCCACTTCTATCTCGTCGATCAGCGCCAGATTTTTTACATGTAAATGTACCAGCATACTTTTTACCTTGTACTCTCTTCATAAGCATTGATTATTTTTTTGATCTTATCCATTAAAATGATCGTGTCATCTGTACTCCTGTTGATGCAGGCAATGGTATCATCCCCGGCAATACAGCCCACCACTTCGCTGTAATTCATATTGTCCAGGGCCGCGCCTGCAGCATTTGCCATACCGGAAACCGTTTTGATCACCAGAATATTTTGTGCCATCTCCATGGATACAAAAGCATCTTTGAGAACCCTTATGTATTTCTCGCTGTTCTGGCTGTCCCTGGGTCCCATGACCGTATACCTGGAGCCTCCGTCCGGCTTGGCGATCTTCATCAGCTTCAGTTCCCGGATATCACGTGATACGGTGGCCTGCGTTACCGCAAAGCCGGCCTCCTGCAGTTTTGCAGCCAGTTCTTCCTGTGTCTCAATATCATATTGGTTGATCAGATCAATGATCTTTGAATGTCTGGCAATCTTCATGGTTCCCTCCTTCTATAAAATTTCATTTGTTCCATATATTTGAACACTCTGCTGCTGTCAATCCATAGCCGTATAGACAGCGAAACATTTTATCAGTTCTTCATTTTCCGCCGCAGCACTTCCAGGAAACTGATATTGCTGATCTTTACGATCTGGGTATCACGGACCGAACGCCTGATCACGATCCTGTCCCCGGTTGTCATGATCACATTGGTATCCCCGTCAAAGGATGCCACCGCCCGTGCCATACCTTTCTGCCTGCCCTCACCGATCTCCACGGTTATCTCGTCATCCGCCGGGAAGATCACGCTTCTGGTGTTCAGGGTATGAGGCGCTACCGGCGTCATGATCAGAATATTGGTCTCCGGAGATACAATGGGTCCCCCTGCGGAAAGGCTGTATCCTGTGGACCCTGTTGCCGTGGAAATAATAATGCCGTCCGCTGTGTAGGAGTTTAAAAATTCCCCGTTTACAAAATTGTGAAACCGGGTGACACGCAGAGGGCCTTCTCTCCCGATCACAATATCATTGAGCGCCACGTCTTTAGCCACAAGCTCTCCCTCATGGAATACCCTGCCGCTTAACATCATCCGTTTTTCAATGGTATACTCATCAAACATCAGGTGGTTCAGGGCTGACTCAATATTGGAGTGGTCGATCTCAGCCAGATATCCCAGGGTTCCCAGATTAATACCCAGAAGAGGGATCTGCCTGTCCACCACGTCCCTGGCTGCATGGAGCAGTGTACCGTCCCCGCCCAAAACAATGACGCATTCCACCCCTTCCGGAATGGAAGAGGCATCTGTATAATGGTTATTGGCATCTCTTTCACAGGATTTCTCTGCCCCGATGGTGCACATTTTTCCCTTGCTCTTGAGATAAGCCTCCGCCTTTTTGGAAATTTTCAGTCCCTCGTCTTTTTCACAGTTGGCTATGATAAAAAATTTTTCCATTCGTCTATTTGTCCAGCTCTCTGTGCGCCTCGCTTACCACTGTGTGAACGTCCAGAGCGGCATCCTCTGCTGGCTCTTCTCCATCTTTTTTCTTTAAGTGCAAAAGGTACTCAATGTTGCCTTCCGGTCCTTTGATCGGCGAAAACTCCAGGTGCAGAGCAGCAAATCCGATACTTTTTGCATATTCCATGACTTTTTCGATCACTTCTTCATGCACCTTGGGGTCTCTGACCACACCTTTTTTGCCCACCTTTTCTCTTCCCGCCTCAAACTGGGGCTTGATCAGGCAGACAATCTCACCGCCTTCAAGCAGCAGCTCCCGGACCGGCAGCAGTACCTTGGTCAGGGAGATAAAGGATACATCTATGGAGGAAAAACCCGCGCGCTCCCCCAGGTCCTTTGGCACCACATAGCGGATATTGGTCCGTTCCATGCAGACCACCCGCTCATCATTTCTAAGCTTCCAGTCAAGCTGTCCGTGTCCCACGTCAATGGCGTAGACTTTCACAGCTCCGTTCTGAAGCATACAGTCCGTAAACCCTCCTGTGGAAGAACCTACGTCCATGCACACTTTGCCTTCCAGGGTCACGCCGAAACGCTCCATAGCCTTCTCCAGCTTCAGTCCGCCGCGGCTTACATACTTCAGCGTACTGCCCCTTACCTCCAGCTTTACGGTATCGGCAAACATGGAGCCTGCCTTATCTTCTTTCTGATTGTCCACATAGACATTGCCTGACATAATTATGGCCTTGGCCTTCTCTCTTGACGGTGCAAGCCCTTGTTTTACCAGCATCACATCCAGACGCTCTTTCATCCTTTGTATGCCTCCTTGATCTTCTTATATATGGACAGAGCATCAATACCCACTTCTTTTTTCAGCACATCCGGGCTGCCGTGGGAAATAAACGCATCCGGAACTGCCACAATCTCCACACGTACCTGAGGATGCCTCTCATGCATATAGGCCAGCACGGCGCTGCCGAAGCCTCCGGATCTTACATTTTCCTCCATGGTCACAAGCATCTTGTGGTCATCAGCCAGGCTGTCCAGCATTTTTGTATCCAGAGGTTTTACGAACCTGGCATTTACCAGTGTTGGATCTTTCTCTTCCTCTTTCAGCAAATGGTATACTTCCTCCGCAGTCTTTACCATACTCCCCACCGGAAGCAGTGCAATGTCCTTTCCCTTATAGATCATCTCACTCTTACCGTACACCATTGGTTCCCTGTACTCTTCCAGGCCGTCATAGGCCGCGCCCCGCGGATAGCGGACTGCAATGGGACCGTTGTGGCGCACCGCAAACTTCATCATATCGGAAAGCTCCCATTTATTTTTCGGAGCCATGACCGTCATGTTGGGAATCATAGACAGGTAGGATAAATCAAAGCATCCCTGATGGGTCTCCCCGTCACTTCCCACAATGCCTGCCCGGTCCACGGCAAATATCACATGCAGATTCTGGAGACAGACATCCTCGATCACCTGGTCCATGGCTCTTTGCAGAAAAGAGGAGTAGACTGCTACCACGGGGATCATCCCACCCAAGGCAAGACCTGCCGCAAAGGTCACGGCGTGTTCCTCCGCGATACCCACATCAAAAAAGCGATCCGGGAACATATTGCGGAACCGTTTCAGCCCTGTTCCGTCCGGCATGGCTGCTGTGACAGCTACCACCTTTTTTTCCCTGTCGCCGAATTTTCTCATGACTGTGGAAAAAATATCCGTGTAATTGGCCTTCCCGCTGTTAGCCAGGGGAATCCCATGTTCCAGGTCAAACGCGGCTGTTCCGTGAAATCTGGCCGGATGGCGCATGGCAGGTTCGTATCCCCTGCCCTTCTCTGTAAGCACATGGACCAGCACCGGGCCTTCCACCTTCCTGGCTTCATTGAGCACCTGGATCATACGGCCGCAGTCATGACCACTGATGGGTCCCAGGTATTTGATCCCCATGTCCTCAAAAAACATGCCCGGAATGATCAGTTGTTTGATACTGTCCTTTGTCTTGTGGATCCTATGCACCATGGCAGGTCCTATGCCGGGCACCTTGTTCAGCGTGCGCTTTACTTCCGTCTTCAGCCCTGTGTAGGAGTCTGCTGTGCGCAGATTACTCAGGTACTGGGAAATACCTCCCACATTTTCGGAAATGGACATTTTATTGTCATTGAGTACAATGATAAAATTCTTTTTTAACTGCGCTGCGTTGTTGAGGGCTTCATAAGCCAGACCGCCTGTCAGGGCACCGTCTCCTATGACGGAGACTACCCGGTAGTCCTCATTTGACAGATCCCGCGCGCTGACATACCCCACCCCCGCAGAAATGGAAGTGGAGCTGTGTCCTGTATCATAAGCGTCACATGAGCTCTCCGACCTTTTGGGGAATCCGCTCAGTCCGCCGAATTTTCTAAGTTCGTCAAAGCCTTCTTTCCGCCCGGTCAGGATCTTATGGGTATAGGACTGATGCCCCACATCCCAGATAATCTTATCTTTGGGCAAATCAAAGACATAGTGCAGAGCCATCGTCAGCTCCACAGCTCCCAGATTGGAAGCAAGATGCCCCCCTGTCCTGCTTAAATGCTCCAGCAGGAATTCCCTGATCTCCTGTGCAAGCTGCGGGAAATTCTCAGGGGGGATCCTCTTGATATCATTTTCTTTTTTTATCTGCTCTAACAGCATTTCTTACTGCACCTCTATTTTCTGCGGGTGCAAAGTGAGATCAGCAATTCTGTGAGAAACTCTTTTTCTCCGGGCAGCTCCTGCAAAAGCCCAATGGCTTCCTCTGTCAGAATTCTGACCTTCTCTCCCGCTTTTTCGATTCCTTCCAGGGTCACATAGGTGGTCTTGTTGTTTTTCTCATCGCTGCCCACAGCTTTTCCAAGCTCTTTCGTGCTGCCCGTCACATCCAGGATATCGTCCCGGATCTGGAAGGCAATGCCGATACGGCCTGCCGCCTGTTCAATTTTTTCTGCGTCCTCTTTGGATGCCCCTGCAAGCACTGCGCCGATCATCATGGCGCACTCAATTAGCGCTGATGTCTTATTCTCATATATATAGTCAAGCATTTCCCTGGTAAGGGGTTTTCCGTCGTTTTCCACGTCCACGCCCTGACCGCCCAGCATTCCGTGTATACCGGTTTTTCTGCCCAGTATCTTAAGAGCCTGAGCGATTCTGGTCTGCATAGGCGCCCCGCATGCGCAGGTCATATCAAAAGCGGCAAATGCCGTCTCATAGGCATAATTCAGCAGGGCATCCCCTGCCAGTATGGCTGCTGATTCCCCGTATACCACATGTGTGGTTTTTCGTCCCCTGCGGTACTCGTCATTGTCAAGGGCAGGAAGGTCATCATGGATCAGTGAGTGCGTATGCACCATCTCCATAGCTGCCATAAAAGGTTCCACAAGTTCCTCCCTGCCTCCGAACATGCGGTATGTCTCATACATAAAAACAGGACGCAGGCGCTTTCCCCCTGCCAGCATACTGTAGTTCACTGCCTCAGCCATATTTTTAGAAAACCCGGACTCCTCCGGCAGGTATTTTCGGATGACCTGTTCAGCCAGATACGTCCTCTTCTGTAATTCTTCTTTAAAATTCACTTAATTCACCATTCTCATTCATCTTGAGCATCTTTTTTTCCACAGTATCAATTTTGCCGCTGCACTGTTTTAAAAGCTCCATCCCCTGCTGGTACATGGTAAAGGAGTCCTCCAGGGAAATCTCCCTGCTCTCCAGCTTTTCCACAATGGTGTCCAGTTCTTTTAAGGATTCTTCGATTGTCTTTTCTTCTGCTTCTTTTTTCGCTGCCAAATATCACACCTCTTCCCGGTTTTTACTCTGTATCGTCTGTTTCACATTTACCATCTTCCTTCGGCTTTCCTGCGGCACAAGCGTGCAGCTCTTTCTCACAGCCACCCCGGTCAACTCTGCCCAAAGCCTGCGTATATGTCACATCCGCAGATATACATCCGTCGCTGACCTGTATATGCAGAGTATCGTCCACCTTTACCTGCGCTATGCTGGTCACTGCATGGTGTCTTATATCTTCCACATAGGAAAATCCCTGATTCAGCTTTTCAAGGGGAGACAATCCCTTCATCCTCTCAATGTAAATATCCAGACTTCTTCTTGCCATATAGATCTGATTCTTCATGGCAGCCTCCATCTTATCCTCCAGATCCATCAGATGCTGGCGTTTTTCCCGAATCTGGTTCTCGGGACTTAAAAAACGCAGTTTATTCTGATAGAGACGCAGATGCTGCCGAAGAAGCAGAGCCTTGTTCTCCACACTTCTGGAAAGTTTCTCCCGGTAATCCTCAAAAGTTTTTAACAAAATACGCACATCGCCAACCGCCAGCTCTGCCGCCGCAGAAGGCGTGGGGGCCCGCAGATCTGCCACATAGTCCGCAATGGTGGTGTCTGTCTCATGCCCAACGGCTGAGATCACAGGCGTCTTACAGTTGAAAATGGCACGCGCCACTTCCTCCTCATTAAAAGCCCACAAATCCTCAATGGAACCGCCGCCTCTTCCCACGATCATCACATCCACGCCATAGTGGTCCAGCATCCGGATCCCCTTTACAATGCTTTCTTTGGCGCCTTCCCCCTGTACAAGTGCAGGGTAAAGGATGATCTGCACGTATGGATTTCTTCTGCCTGCCACATTCCGTATATCCTGCACGGCTGCCCCTGTGGGAGCGGTGACCACGCCCAGGGTACGGATATGCTTCGGTATGGTCTGTTTATAATCCTGGGCAAACATACCCATCTCCTCCAGCTCACGTTTCAGAGCCAGGTAGCGCTCATATAAAAGGCCAGCCCCTTCCAGGGTGATCTCTTTTGCATAGAGCTGGTATTTGCCGTCTCTTTCGTATACATTCACACTGCCGCCCACAATTACCTTGTCCCCGTTTTTCATCTGGAAGGCCAGGCCTTTTCTGGCTCCTGCAAACATTACACAGGCCATAGCTCCTGTCTCATCCTTCAGGGAAAAATAAATATGGCCGGAAGTATGGTACTTACAATTGGATACTTCCCCTTTTATATAAATTTTATTTAAAAGGAAGTCCTGCATGAACATATTTTTAATGTAGGTGTTCACCTGTCCTACGGAGTAGACGCTGTTCATGACAGCTCCTTGGCAATCTTTCCTAAAATACCGTTTACAAAAGAGGAGGAATCATCGCCGCCGAATTTTTTTGCCAGCTCTACTGCCTCATTGATCGCCACCTTCACAGGCACATCCTCATCGTATTTCATTTCATAGACCGCAAGGCGCAGGATATTCACATCCACCTTGCTCATGCGGCTCACTTTCCATCCGGAGGACGCCAGGTTCAATGTGCCGTCAATCTCATCCAGATGTTCCAGAATCTTCTCGTATTTGTTTTGCATATAGGCTTCGTTTATGGGAGCCAGTTCCTCTAGGGATTCAAAATACATCCGAATCTGATCCGGCATCTCCTCTGACGGATTAAATTCTCTTAAAAACAGGAGCTTAAAAATATGCTCCCTCATTTCTCTTCTACCCATGGTTATCCTCCGTTTGTGTTTGTAATCATTTCAGACTCGCTCTAATCTTCTATAAAGAAAAGGTGCCCTTTTTGTAAAAGACACCTTTTCATTTTTACTTCAAAATGCTGTGCTTCACTTGTCAGGGTACTGAAGGGTTTTTCACCTTATTTGGTCTTTTCCATCTCCACACTGGCAATCCGCACATTTACATCGGAAACATTCAGACCTGTCATATTTTCAATCGCAGATTTTACTCTCTCCTGCACCTTTTTGCTGGTTTCCAGGATATTGAAACCATATTCAATATTCAGGGCTAAATCTACACAGACAACATCCTCAAGCACGTCCACTTTGACACCCTTGGAAAGGTTTTTCATGCCCAGCTTACCTACCAGTTCATTGGTGATATTTCCTGCCATGGAGCCAACACCGTCAACTTCTGTAGCAGCCAGTCCTGCGATGATAGCGACTACTTCGTCAGCAATCTGCACTTCACCCAGCGAACCGTTATCATGTATCTTATAAATATTTCTGTCTTCCGCCATAGTTTCAACCTCCTATAGGAAAATCTCCTGGTTGTTATTATACCAAATTCCTATGAAAATTAAAAGAGAAATTTTTATGCTGGAAAATCAATGCCGGAAAATCATATGGTATCAAGGGCGGATGGAAGGCGGATAGAAGGCGGACGGAAGCGGATGGGGGCGGGGGGGGGTGGGATAAACTTTGAGCGAAGCGTTCCGCTGCCACGGAGCTAACCTGCTCCCAGTTCCTAAATTCATCGGCAATGGCCTCTTCATTAAGTAACTGGGGCAGGTGGATCTCCGCGGCGCTCCACGAAACATCGCTCAAAGTTTATCCCACCCCGCCCCGCCCCCATCCGCTTCCTGTTTTTCATTAGCCACAGTTTTTGTGGCTTTTTCTATTCTTGCTCATATCCTTATAAGATGAAATCATGTACAACAACGCCGTAACCATATGAGGTGCATATTTGTTTTTTATCAAATTATCGTATGGCCATTCTCTTATTATCTTCCGGCAGAGAACACCAGGGTTGGAGGGGGAGGCTGCTGTCCTCTTCCGGGAGACATTGCGGTAGAGAGCCTGAAAATCCATCGCTTACGGAGACTTGGCGCGAAGCCTTTGCTGAGCGTCTTAGCCGCAGTTAGCGATTAGTTGAAGGGGAACGGAGCTGGCTGCCGGAAGAGGACAGCAGCCTCCCCCTCCAACCCGTCCCCCTACCAGCCACTCTCTTTAAATATCCCTCCCCAAACGATAAGCCGCCCGTGCCGCCTCCAGCACTCTTCCGCCTGAGAAGCTGTCACCAATATTATACATCTCTTTCGCCGCATGCATTCTAAGCCCCTCCAGATACAAGCTGTCATCCGGCCTTCCGCCCATTGCAAATACAACCAGATCAGCGGCAAGCTCCCTAGCCTCTGTCTCCGGGCCGATCTTTTTAGCCAGTGGATTGGCAATATTCTCGGGAAGCTGGGGCTGCCAGGTATTGTATGGGTCCGGTACGCCTTTTGAGATGTTTTTTTCTATCTGGACTCCGCTCCCTGTAAACCCTGTAACCTTCGCACAATTGAGAAGCCTGACACCGGCCTTTTCCATATAATGGATCAGATGATAGCGGTTGGCTGTACACGCACCGCTCATAATGTAGGGCAGCATCTCTACCACCGTCACATCACAGCCTTTCTCATATTTAAGCCAGTATGCCGTCTCGCATCCCACAACACCGCCGCCAATGACTACGGTTTTCTTTGCCTCTCCCAGCTTTCCCGGATCGACCAGAAGGTCTGTGGCCTGCACCCAGTGTGCCCGGTCCACTCCCGGAATTTTTGGCACCACACTGGTGGTTCCGATATTGTAGACAATGGCGTCAAAGTTCTGTTCTTTCAGCCAGGAGGTATCTGCCTCCACTCCGGTGGACACTGTAAGACTGCCTTTTTTCTCTGCCAGACGGACTTCTCTGATGAGATATTCCAGATAGTTCTTAAAATCAAATTTAATCTTAGGCCTGCTGCCCGGCACAACCTTGCCTCCAAGCTCTTTTTCCCGCTCGATGAGAGTCACCTGGTGTCCGCGGGCTGACGCGGTCAGGGCAAACTGCATGCCCGAGGGGCCTGCACCCACAACAGCGATCTTCTTTTTCTGTTCAGCTCTTGGCAGTGTCTCGGGGATCACATCCTCGAATCCGGTTCTGGGATTCACGGCACACTGGGGATGGCCGCCCTCCACAAACTCATTGATGCAGCCTTCCTGACATCCGATGCAGGGACGGATCCGCTCCACCTCTCCGGCATATGCCTTTTTACACCAGTCCGGATCAGCCAGAAGGGGACGTCCCAGCATGACAAGGTCGCACATGCCGTCTCGGATGGCTTTCTCCGCCAAATCCGGGTATCCCAGTTTTCCCACTGCCACAATGGGCACCTCCAGACCGGCATTGGATCTCACTTCCCTGGTCTTGAAATATTTTTTTGCGATCCTGGAAATATCCAGGAAGCAGCCTGCAGGCATTCCTGCCGGGGGATGGGGCAGCCACCAGTTGTCATAGCAGCCCAAATCCACATCAAACATGTCCACACCTGCTTTTACCAGGTTTTCCATATAGCGCAGCGTGTCATAGATGGTTCTGCCGTTTGTAAATTTCTTTAAGGATCTCACCGTCTCCATCCGCTCTTTGTAAGTCTCATTGAGGGCCAGGGATAGGTCGATCCTGTACATGATCGGGTAGCTGTCCCCCACACGTTTTCTGATCTCCCGTACCAGGTCCAGGCCAAAATTCTGCCAGTACGCATATCTTCCTGCTTTTCTCCGGTTGAACGCCGGGTTTGTGAGCTGGTCCAGAAGATAGCCCTCATGCCCGTGGAGATAGACGCCGTCAAGACCTGCCGTCTTTGCGTCTGAGGCAGCCTGGCCGCCATTTTTAATGATCTTGTGAAGCGCCAGGTCGGTGAGCGGCAGACAGGGCAGCTCCGGAATATAGAAATTGGGATTCAGGGATGCGGAACAGGGCAGCTTCATCTCATTGATCACGCACTGGGGCGGTCCCACCCTTCCAAGTCCGGGGGTAAGCTGAATAAAGATCCGGCTTCCATATGCATGTACTCCCTGTGCCAAATCCCGCCATCCGGAGAAAACGGTCCTGCTTCTGTCAATCCTAGGGAAAAAGCTTAATTTTCCAGGCTCGGTAACCGTATTGTCAATGCCATGGCTGATAGGGATCAGCCCGGTTGTGAGAAGGCCGGTCCCTCCTTTTGCCCTGGCAAAGAAATACTGAAGCATCTTGTCATTTGGCCGTCCGTTTTCCTCACACATATTCAGATTGCCCATGGGCGCCATGACCACCCTGTTTTTCAGGGTGATACGGTTGACCCGTATGGGTGAAAAGACTGCGTCATAGGGATACAGCTCTTTGCTCATGACAGCCGTGTGCCCCGGACAGTTTTCTTTCTCCTCCTGTACCCAATTGCCGTAGCTGTCAACCAGCTTCTGAACGATTTTATCTGTTTTCAAATGTGTCACCTCTCTCTGTTCTGGAAATGCATCTTCCGAAGCCCCTCCACCTCATCGCAGATTTCTTTTAATCCGCAGGTGCTGCACTCTTTATCTGCCTTTTCCATGATCTTATTCAGTGCTTTTGTTATCATTTTATTCTTTTTGGCAAGCTGATCCAGTGCTTTGAAATCTACGGTATCCCCGGTTATGAAAAGGACCTGCACGGCTTTTACACCGGGGTATTCCAAATAGTTTCTGATAAACAGATTTCCTGTCTGCGCAAAGGTAAGCCCGTCCTTCACAGCCTTTTTTCCCACACGTACCTGTTCCCGCACCTCCATGGAGGAGGCCCTCACCATAAAACCTTCCGGGTAGACGCTGTATTTTATCAGGTCAATATCTTTACAGATGTGATATGCCCTGTCGTCTTCCCCTATATCCCCGGTCTCCGCAAAAGTGATCCTGGCATAGGAGAGGGGGCCTTTTATCTGCCCCAGATCGGGACCGTAGACCAGGGTGGCGCTTTGCCCTACAATACCGGGCGTGGAGGAGATGCAGGTGTATGCCGCACTCTTTTTCTCCCTTCCCCCAAGCTCAAAGGCCGTCTCTTTTTGGAGCAGTACCTGGCTCTCCTTCCTGGCCGGTGCACAGTTTTCTGCGTCATAGGGAAAACAGGCGGACGGGATATCCCGCAGCAGGAAACGGGTGTCCCGAATGATCCGGTCCTGTATCTCCATTAAAGTTTTCTCTCCCTGTCCATATCGTCATAATGCTTTCCCAGCAGCTTGTAGACAAAACCGATCAGCTTCACATCCAGATTGAATATGTATATGATAAACAGCAGGACAGCTGCGACGGTACTCACTGCCAGTACCTTTTTCAGGATGCATCCGTGTTTTTTGATACAGCATGTTTTTACACAGCACTCTTTCTTCATAGGACTTCCTCCTTTACCTTCTTCCTTTCTGGCGGGCATATTCCGCTGCTCCCAGCGCTCCCATAAGCTGCGGGTCCACGTCCAGGTCGATCACTTTTACTTTCAGGACATGTTCGATGGCCTTTTTCAGCCCTGCATTTTTGGCACAGCCTCCGGTCAGCGTGATCCTGTCCGTAACACCGGCTTTTTTTGCCATGACAAAACATCTCTTTGCCACTGCCAGCTCGATCCCGGCTGCGATCTCATCCCTGGCCTTTCCCTCGCCTACCAGGGTAATGACTTCGCTCTCCGCGAACACGGTACACTGGGCCGTGATGGGTATCACATTTTTTGCGCTTAAAGACAGGTTTGAAAAATCCTCCAGGGACATTTCAAAAGCATTTGCCATGGTCTCAAAAAAGCGTCCGGTCCCGGCTGCACATTTGTCATTCATGGCAAAATTTTTAACGGTTCCGTCTTTATCTATGGCGATTCCTTTCACATCCTGACCGCCGATATCAATGATGGCGCTCACCTCCGGGTTTGTCACATGGACGCCCATGGCATGGCAGCTTATCTCTGAAATATTTTCATCCGCAAAGGGTACCTTGTTCCTGCCATATCCGGTTCCGATCAGATAGGCCAGGTCTTTGGGGCTGTTCAGCTCCTCCACCTGTTTTACGGTTTCATCCATGGCGATCACGGAGCTTTCCGATGGATTGATCTTACTTTTTATTGTTGTGTGGGCAGCTATATTTCCCTCTTCATCCAGAATCACGCATTTGGTATAGGTGGAGCCCACGTCACATCCGCCATAATATTTTTTCATTGCCTGCAACCTCCTTCTCCCGGGTATCTACCATTCTTTCTCATCGTCAAAGTCTTCCAGAGACGGGTCCACGGGTTCCTCATGCATAACCGTACGCATGTAGCGGTTCACGGACTCTCTCATATGCCGCCTGGAAACCGTTCTGGGGTCCATCAAATCGTGCTCCACCCAGATAAAACGGATTCCCCGTTCCCTTGCCTGGTCATCAAACAATCCCTGAAGCCCTGCCATAGTCTTGCAGGAAATATGGCTGTACATAATGACCATGTCCGCATGGAACTGCTCACAGACTTTCCAGAGTTCGTCCAGCACATTGGCATACCCGCCGTTTGTATGTTTTCTCATTGCCATGCGCTCATATGTCCACGCAATATCCTTCAGGGATTCCTCCTTGTCCTCTGTGTCGATAAACTTCATGGACATCATGCTCTCCATATCAATAAGCACGTCAATGCCCCAGCACTGCTCCGCCCAGTTTCCGAAGTTGGCGTAATAATGTGCCGGACAGGACCAGACCACGGCCCGGTGCCGCATCTCTTTTGCACATGGATTCTTCTCCCGGTAGGCCTTCATCATGATCTTGTTTACTCTCTCATCTGTTTTCAGGAATCTGGGATCCCGGCCTGCGTCTGCCATGTAGCTTAATTCCCGGTATATAGCCAGGATGGAGCCTGTAATCTGGGGATATGCAGTCTGGTTTACATCCCACTTCTCCTGTTCATATTCCGTCTCCCGATTGTATCTTTCCATTGCTTCAAAGTAAGCGTCCCAATCAAATGTCTCCCCGGTGTTCTCCTCAATAAAGCGGATCATACCCTTTATTTCTTCCACCGCGTAGTCCACTGCCTGTTCATCCAGGTAACGCACCGGAAGGGTAAGGGGATAGGTGGGCAGCTTAAAGTATCTGTCCTGGAAGATATTCGTCATGACGCTTCCGTCACAGGGCATACTGCTGGTTATGTAGCATTTTCCAAATACCGGATAATCCCCGGCGATCCCACACCCGGCCTCCGCGGAGGGCAGAGGACACACATCTGCCGGAAGCCCGTAATTTTCTGTCTCGTCCAGATAGTGGACCTGCATCTGCTGGTCCAGAAGGGAGGTGATATACACAGGCGCCATCTGGGAGGGCATACCTATCAGATTTGGAAAACCTGCCATGATATGTATGGGCATCATCTCATCAAAAAGTACGATCTTGTCACTGAGGGCATTGGGGCCATTCAGATTTTCGTCTGCCTTGAAGGTATTTTCCAGAAGGCGGGTACAGAACCGCACGATCATCCTCATGTGCTCCCTGGCAATACGGAGCTGGGGGCCCCGCAGGCCTGTGAGCTGGGCATCAATAAACATGGGCGTCTGCAGATACGAACTGAACCATCTGTATTTCCACAATCCTTTTACAGAACCTACGGGATTTTTCATGATCATGAGGCTCATATCTCCCCACACCTGCAGCCATTTGGCAAAATCGTAGGCAGTGTCCTTAACGCCCCTCCACTCCCTGAATGCAGTGGTCAGCTCACCGGTATGGACATCCCCCTTGTGATGGTCCATATCCTTCCATGCCTGGAATGCCCTGGAGACGGTTTTTCTCTCCTTTTTCAGGATATCCTGCCCCTGGTTTTTTATTTCTTTTCCTTTTTCCAGCAGTTCTTCGATCTTTTTATCCATGGAGGGTGCCTCCTCTCTGGTTCTGGATTTTTTTAATTTCCATCCGTTCCACAAAAGCCTGGATTCTGGTGCGCATCTGCCCTGAGGAACCTGCCCGGTAAGGACGGTCCACAGACAATACCGGAAGTTGGTATTCCTCCTGCATAATATGGCTGACCAGCGCTCTTTCATATCCCCAGTAGTCACAGAATTTTAACTGTTCGTAAATGATACCGTCCGCATGGTAATCCTCGTAAAGCTTTCTCACAAAATCCCGCCTTGCCTGGATCTTTTCATGGCTCATATAACGGGCGCACTGGCTGTCCTCCATGTATCTGCGGCACACGGCCTTCAGTGCGTCCTCCTCATTTCCAAGCTGTATCTCCTGTCTTCCCGGGAAAGAGCCAAAGCAGAAACGGTCTGCCACCACAAGGGCACCCGCCTCCTCCACCAGCTTCGTAAAATCAGGATCGTCAATCTCACTTCCCGCCATGACAACCCTGGCCCGGTAGTTCTTTTTTTCATCCGGTTCCCTGTTCTTTATCTCCTCCAGAGTCTCCCGCAGTTTTTCCAGGATCAGATATTTGGGACATACATAGGTTACCAGGTTCAGGATATGGAATTCATATCCGGTGATGCGCGGGTTATCCTCCTTGCGGTATTCTCCCATCTCAGTAATGATGCGGCAGATTTCATTGTGTTCTTCCACGGCTTTCCTTATGGCCTCGTCCGAGGTGTCCACCCCGTAATTTTCTTCCAGCTTCTGAAACACTTTCGTCCGAATCTGCTCTGCCTGGTGTTCCACCCCGTGTTCTGTGACTTTATAGGGCACATCCACATGGGACATAAAAAATTTATCCCCCGGTATCAGTTTCTGCACCAAAATATTTTCCATGGAACGGTTCATCTGGGCACAGGCGTCCACTCCGGCAATACCGTCCAGAAAATTGTAGCCGCCCTCCACTGCCCGCTCCAAAAGAGCACGGCAATATTCACAGGTATAGTTGGACATATAATATGTGGCAATTTCCAGGGAACCTGTCCTGGGTGCCCTCATCCTGAGGGAAAAACAATTGTCCACATTGAGCAGGACCTCCGGCATATGGAAACAGGTGTATCCAATGGCCAGTTTTCCTTCCTTCTTTGCCTGCTGCACCAGCTCATTGTTTGCCTCCTGAAGCAGATTTTCAAAGTAAAACAAGTGCTTTAAATCTTTCACCCGGTTCACACCTCCTTATACAATATGTAGTTTTGCAAGTGCCTCCCCCACCCCTGCTGCCAGCTGGGAACTGTCAGGCAGGTCTAAAATATTCTTCCCCTTTAAATCAAACTCTGTCAGGCTGCTGTCCGGTCCGATGGATCCCAGAAAAGGGATCCCGTCAAAATCCAAAAACCGGAGCATCCCAGCCTCCGGCAGACGGTTCACCAACGCCCCGCAGACCTCATACATGACCAGTTCATCCGCCACCTTTTTTATGGTTTTGATGACCTGCAGCCCTTTCTGGCTTGGATCAGTAATGAGGATCAGGTGTGTCACATGCTCCATGACACGGCGGTTAATCTGTTCAATTCCCGCCTCACCGTCAATCACCACATAGTCAAACTGCTCTGCCATCACGGTGATGACCTCTTTCAGATAGGCATTCACCGCACAGTAACAGCCCGCGGCCTCCGGGCGCCCGATCGCCAGAAATGCAAATCCCTCCTGTTCCTCCAGGGCATCAAACATTAAATTCCTGGCCTCACCCAGACACTCCACCGCTTCCTCCTTCTGTCCTTTCTGTACATTTTCCACAATTGCCTTCCGTATATCATCCATTGTGCTCTCCACCGAAACCCCCAAAGCTGTGGCAAGCCCCACCGCCGGATCCGCATCAATGGCCAATATCCTGGCATCCGGATACTTCCGCGTCAGGATACGGACGATCATAGCGGATATGGATGTCTTTCCAACACCTCCCTTTCCTGCAACGGCAATGATCTTTGCTACCCCATATGCCTTCTCACCTCCTGAAAACACGCTGCGCCGGCAGCGGTTCACCCTCTTATCTGCAGACCTGCCGAACAGGGGCCTGCACTGATACTTTCATTATAGGGATTCGTTCGATTATAGTCAATGCAATTTGTTTATTTCCGTCATATTTTTCTGTAAATTGCAAACATATTACTTTGTATTTCAAAATATTGTTTCCATATCTGAAAAAGTCACCCTAAAACAGCAATGGAGGCAAAGCCTTTTCACAGCTTTGCCTCCACGATTCAGCAGATACCTATTCTGTTTACTCACGGCTCCATAACAAAATGGACCGTTCCTTCAGCCATTGCTTCCATACCTGGAAGTCCGGCATAACCTGTTCCACCATCCTGATCGTTAAAAAGGGATAATTTTTCACACGGGCCAGTGTATTGATGACCACATAGTCCAGCACCTCCTCAGGTGCCAGGATCAGTCTCCAGTTAAAAAGGAGCCTGCCGTCTTTTGTGCATTTTCCCCATTGGCCGTATTTTTCCATAACCTCGATCTGCGCGTAGGAAATCCCCATAAGCGCAGCATAGTAATCTGCTTTCACGGTGAAGATTTCCAGGGCAGAATCAAGGTACTGCACCTTTTCCTCCTTCTGGTATGGCTGGGCATTGATATACCAGGCATCTGTTTTCCTGCCCTCTGCCTTTTTATGTATCCATTCTTTTTTCATTCGTACAAACTGTCTGATCTTACGCTTAGGGTAATGCCGGGGTGCCCTGACTACCACATGCCCTTCCGGTGTGATCTGGATTCCCAGCGTAGTCCTATTGCCGTATATTATTTGGTATTCCATTTTATAACCCCCGTTGCTGTACACTCTCCCCTCTCTGTTTGGCAGTCGCGGTCCACGGCGTGGACAATATCGTTTGGCGAAACTACTGCCTTTTCATTATACTGTATTTTCACTCCCGTGAAAACAGGTAATTATATAAAAAAAATCCCTGTTTCCGACAGTTTCTGCCAAAAGGCATCCTTCTATATGGGACGCCTCCCGGCAGCTTCGGGGCAGGGATTTTATTATTATTTCTTTTTGTCAGTTTCTGCTGAACTCCGCAAGCTCCAGACCTTCATTTCTGTCCAGTGTCATGCCAACGCTCCAGGCATTGACGAACAGAAGCAGCGGATTTCCTCTCATATCTTTTACTTTCTTCATATCTGAGGTACCTGTCAGCTTTTCTATATCCACAGATTCTTTGTTTGCGATCCAGCGGATATGTTCATATGGCAGGTTCTCCAGACGTATTTCCACGTTATATTCATTTTCCAGTCTGTATTTCAGCACATCAAACTGCAGGACACCTACAACACCTACAATGATCTCCTCCATGCCTCCCATAAACTCCTGGAAGATCTGGATCGCACCTTCCTGGGCAATCTGGTTGACACCTTTGACAAACTGTTTTCTCTTCATGCTGTCCATGAGACGCACCCTGGCAAAGTGCTCCGGTGCGAAGGTGGGGATCCCCTCATAGGCATATTTTTTCCCCGGTGTACACACCGTATCTCCGATGGCAAAAATGCCCGGGTCAAAGACACCGATAATGTCGCCTGCATAGGCTTCCTCCACCACATGCCGGTCTGAAGCCATCATCTGCTGGGGCTGGGAAAGGCGCATCTTTTTATTTCCCTGGACATGGAACACTTCCTGGGAAGCATCAAATTTTCCGGAACAGATACGCATAAAGGCAATTCTGTCCCTGTGGTTTTTGTTCATATTTGCCTGGATCTTAAATACAAAGGCAGAGAATTCTTCCTTCATGGGGTCAATCACTCCAATATCTGCAGTCCTCGGCAGAGGGGAGGATGTCATTTTCAGGAAATGCTCAAGGAATGTCTCTACACCGAAGTTGGTGAGGGCGGAGCCAAAAAATACGGGAGACAGTTTTCCCTCATTGACCAGATCCTGGTCAAATTCCGCACTCGCACCATCCAGCAGTTCGATCTCTTCCAGAAGCTGTTCCTTCTGTTCCGCATCCAGCACCTCATCCAGGCGGGGCTCGTCGACGCTGATCTCTTCCTCAATACCCTCTTTTGTGCCTTTCATGGTATCAGAGAAGGTGAGTACCTTCCTGGTATCTCTGTCATACACACCTCTGAACTTTTTGCCGGAACCAATGGGCCAGTTAATGGGGCAGGTGGGAATCCCCAGTTCCTTTTCAATGTCATCCAGCAGGTCAAAGGTATCGTTGGCATCTCTATCCAGCTTGTTGATAAAGGTAAAAATGGGGATATGACGCATGGCACAGACTTTAAACAGCTTTCTGGTCTGGGCCTCCACACCTTTTGAGGCATCAATGACCATGACTGCAGAATCCGCTGCCATCAGGGTACGATATGTGTCTTCCGAGAAATCCTGATGTCCCGGAGTATCCAATATGTTAATGCAATAACCGTCATAGTTAAACTGCAGTACAGAGGAAGTAACAGAAATACCCCTCTCTTTTTCGATTTCCATCCAGTCAGAAACCGCATGGCGTGAGGTTGCCTTGCCTTTCACACTACCTGCCAGGTTGATCGCACCTCCGTAGAGAAGGAATTTTTCCGTCAGGGTCGTTTTACCGGCATCGGGATGGGATATAATTGCAAATGTACGTCTTTTCGTAATTTCTTTCGTATAGTCAGCCACTTGAGGGACCTCCTTATTCTTTTACACGCTTAAAACATTTTAGTATACCGGGAATATGGTGTCAAGGTTTTCTTGAACTTTCGGGATCTTGCTCCGCAAAACACCTGGCGGAACAGGGTCTTTTGAACATCAACTTTTATTATTCCCCGTCAGAAGTCCCTTCATCCATAGGTGTGATCACAATATTCTCTACAGGAACGCTTGTTTTCCGTTTTACGATGTCCTCAATCTGGGCACGCTTGTCATCTGCCATGTACTCCTGGGGAACGATCACATCCGCGGAATCGTTTGTCAGATTCACTACCACGTTCTCAAATCCTTTTGCGTCCAGCAGCAGTTCCGCAGCTTCCTCCTGCTCTGCCAGGTCTGTCATTTTGACCATGGAGGCAATGGCTTCCTGTTTCTGCTCGTCTCCAATGTTTTCATTGTTGATGATCTCAAGAAGAGTCTCTTTGTTGGCGGAGCGCACCTGTTCCCTGCTCACTTTTGCCTGTGCCACAAAATTGGAAGCCCCTGTCAGCACGGCCTCACCCGGTGTCTCGGCGGAAGCATCTTTGCTGTCTGCATTGTTGTCCGTCGTGTTTCCGTCTTCCCCTGTGGCGGTTCCGTCTGTGGATGAGGAACTCTGGTCCTGTGTTGTATTCTGGTCTTCCGTGGTATTTGTGTCCCCGTTTTCTGCCGCTGCGTTCTCCTCCAGTAATGCGGATTCGTCTGTGAGGTCGTAATCCAGACTGTCAATATCCTCCACGATCCCGTCTGCGTCCGCTGTCTCTTTGCTCTTATCATCCGCTGTGTTTGTGCTGGCTTTCTTCAGTGTTTTGTCAATCCCCAGATGGTTATCTGAATAATTGATGTACCCGGCAACCGCAATCATGATTGCCAGCGCGGTGATAATGACCTGATTCTTCTTAAAGATTTTTTTCATGCGAGCTACTCCTTTAATTCTTTTTAGCAACTGCCCTGCCGAAAGACACGCGCTTGGACGTCAGCGGCCAGTCACCATCTTCATTACTTTAATTTTATGGGCTTCCACCTGAAATAATGCCTGCACAGCCTCCTGAATATTCTGAATTACGTGGGGGTCCTCCCCGCCCTCTGCCACAACCACCACGCCGCTGATCTTCGGATAGCGCTCATTGGACAGATAAGGCTCCTGGTTGCCTTTGGAATCCTTGGAATATACTGTGTCTGTGCCGTCTTTCTCCACCACCTTCTCCCCCGTATCCTCAAATGTGACGAAAACGTCTGTCTTCCCTATCCCCTTTACCTCAGCCAGGACTTCTTTCAGCCGGTCCTGAAGCTGGTCCTCATAATTGGCTCGCTGGCTGGTTTCACTTGCCGGTGTACTCTTCTGCGTCTGCTCCTCCGTATCTTTTTTCTTTACAGGCATGGCAATGATAAGCAGCAGGATTCCTGCCAGCAGCACTACCACGATCTGCTCTTTTTTCAGCATTTCCGGAAATGGCTTCATGGGCCCACCGCTCCTTCCTGCAGGGAATTGTCTTCCTGCTGTTGTTCTGCCTCTGGACTGCTACCGTCTTTGCTCCACCCGTACTCCTCCTCGATTTCCCGTGCATAATTCTCCCATTCCTCCCGGTCCCGCTCCTCCTCTTCCATATACCGGTCCACCCCTGCATCAATTTTATTTTCCAGATGCAGAAAATCCAGGACAGGTGAGAGTAAAAGGAGTATCAGCAGCAATCCCATATAAAACTGAATGTACTTTTTATAATTGTTGTCCGGCAGAAAATGCATCACCGCGGATAAAAATATGAAGTAACACGCCAGGTTCCGCATCCAGCCGTAAAGTGTCTCTGTCATATTGCCTGCCTCCTCCCCGGAATGAATTTTCAAACGCACTCTAATGTCCGATAAAAGAAATGGTGAGAACTGCAATGGTGATCAAAAACAGCAGTTCCATAGTCAGCAGTACCTTTAACAGCAGCATACAGCCATCTCCGATGGTGGCCAAAGCCCCCACCATTCTCTTGTCAGATATGGGCTGTACAATGGCTGCCAGCAGTTTGTAGAGCAGGGTTGTCATTCCCAGACGGATGACAGGGGGAAGTCCAACACACAGGATAACGATCATACCGATCACCCCCAGCCCGTTTCTCACCAGAACCGCAGTCCCCAATGCCACCTCCGTCACACCGTTTATGGCATTTCCAATGCCGGGAATGGCGGCCGCAGTCTTGCCGATGACATCCCGCTTGAGTGTGTCTATGGCAGGCCCTATCATGTTCTGGATGATCTGCATCCCTATCACGACCGCGATACAGGTGCGCATGGTCCATTCCACCACAGTCCTCACAAGCTCTGCCATCTTGGAAAGAAAGTCCTCACTGTGCAGAAAGTTTACAAGCTGCAGCAGCACGTATATATGGATGCCCGGCAGAACACCTTTTAAAAAGATAACCTGTACCACATACACCAATACCAGGACCACCTCGTAAAACACCATGGCCGTGGCACTTCCCGTGGCTGCAGTGACTGCCAGGAAGTAGGAGGGCATCAGCGCCTTCATAAAAGTGACAAAGCCTGTCAGCCCCTCACTTATCTCTATGCTGAGTGTGCCGAAGGAATGCACCAAAGCTGCCAGAAGAAGCATGTATACAATATAAAAACTGATCTCCCCCATCTGGCCGTTGTTAAATACATTGGAAAAATTGGAAAAAAGTGCTGCCACAAGGACCAGCAGGACCACATGGATCATGGTATCCCTCTCAGCGGCCAGGTTTTTGTAGAGAAAATTTTTGATAAGGGTCATGAAATATTCTTTTGAGAATAATTTCTCTCCGCTTAGGATCTTGTGCAGGGCATCCTCCAGACTAAAACTCTCTTCTCCCAAAAGCTCATTGATGGCATCCTGCATCTGCTCCATCTCCATGTCGTCCATGAGTTTTTCTGCTGTGGCACTCTGGGTGTCCTGCCTGATCTCCTCCTCTGACTTTTCTTCCTCCGGTACCGCTGTATCCTCATCCTCTCCTGGGGCACTTCCATCCTCTCCTTTGGCTTCCTCTGCTGCACTTCCGTTCTCTCCTGGTGCTTCCCCTGCTGCACTTCCGTTCTCTCCTTGGGCTTCCTCTGCTGCACTTCCGTTCTCTCCTGGGGCTTCCCCTGCTGCACTTCCATTCTCTCCTGGGGCTTCCCCTGCTGCACTTCCGCCCTCTCCTGGGGCTTCCCCTGCTGCACTTCCGTTCTCTCCTGGGGCTTCCTCTGCGATATCTTCTTGTGCTGCCTTATCCTTCGCTTCCTCATTTGGCTGTCCATCCTGTGATGCTGTCCCTTGTGGCCGGTCCTTCATCACTTCTTGTCCCGCATTTGCCGAAAAAAAAGAGGCTTTCACCTCCACCGCTGCAGACAATACCAGAAACAGCACTGCCAGCACACATGCTGCTGCCTTGACTCTTTTTCCAATCCCCCCTTTCATACCAAAAACCCGTATATGGCCTCCATCAAAGCCAGGAGCACCGGCATGGACATTACCATGATATAGAGTTTAACAAAAATCTCAATCTGGTTCCCAATAGCTCCATATCCCGCGTCCTTGCAGATACTGGCTGAAAATTGGCCGATGTAGGCGGCCCCTATCATCTTCAGCAGTATGGTCAGATACTTTGTGTCCACCGGCACATATTCCTGTATCTTCAGCACAGAGTCCAGCAGATAGGAGAGCTTCTGCGCCATGAAGGTAAAGATGCAGATTCCCACTGCCAGGCTCAGATACAGGGAGTACTCCGGCTTTGTCTCTTTTAAAAACAGAGCCAGCACCACTCCTGTCATGCCAAGCATGACGATTTTCACCACTTCCATCCAAAGCCCTCCTTTCCCTCTACAGCGCAAATAACTCCTGTATGGTCTGGAATAGATCATTGATATAAGGCAGCACCCAGAACAGTACCAGTAAAAGTCCGGCAAGGCTTGTCAAAAAAGCCAGTTCTTCCCGCTGGCTGTGTTTTAAAATCTGGCACAGCACTGAGACCAGGATCCCCACTGCACCGATTTTGAATAAAATTGTTACCTCCAAGATTCTTCCTCCCTTCCTCTCACCTTCTGTCCCGCGTGCCTTGCCTTTTTCGTCTGCTGTTTTCCCGTTATCTTACATTCAGATAAGAGTGATCGCCAAAAAAATCCCCCCAAGTAACCCAAGACTTTGATAGAGCCTCTTTTTTGCAGGGATCTCAGACTGGATCAACTGGATCTTCCGTTCCAATTCCTGCTGAAATAAAGCCATGGCGTTTTCCTGCTGGGTGATGTCCAGGTATCCCAGATACTGTCCCAGTTGTCTTAATTCCTCCTTATCCTCTTTTGTAAATGCGCTGTCCCTGAATGCGGATTCTGCCTCCTGCATAAAAATATCGGCAAATATGATTCCGTCGTAGGCATCCGCCCGTTTTGCAACTTTCTTCAAAAAATCCGAGAACGGCGGGGTCAATCTGCCCGCAGCCCGCAAAAGAGCCTCAGGAAGGGCCTCCTTGCGGTAGCTGATCTCTCCCTTTATGAGAAGCGCCATCCGCTGAAGTTCCCGAAGGCCGGCAAGCCTTCTGGTAAGCTTAAGGCTTCTCTCAAAACCCAGAGCCGTACAGGAGAGTACCACAAGACAGACGCCCAGCACTTTCAGCATAGGGTTCCTCTCCTCCTTTTTTCATCAAACAGGCAGGTGCCTCTCTCATCGAACACGGCCTTGACTTTCCCTGCCTTGTCCTTATTATGCAGGATAATGTACCGCTCAAATATTTTTTCCTGCACCAGACGCTGCATGAGAGGCTTTCTCTTAATATCCTCGATCGAGCTTCCGTGAACCGTGGCAAACAGTTTGCATCCGCAGTGGATAACTGATTCTATGGCGTGGATATCCTCATAATCCCCAAGCTCATCCACTGCCACCACTTCCGGGGACATGGAACGGATCAGCATCATCATGCCCTCTGCCTTTGGACAGCAGTCCAGAATATCGGTCCGTATCCCCAAGTCATTCTGGGGAATCCCCTGATAGGAGCCTGCGATCTCTGAACGCTCATCCACCACCCCTACAGACATACCCGGCAGGTAGGAATTGCCGTCACTGACCTGCCGTATCAGGTCACGAAGCAGAGTGGTCTTCCCACACATGGGCGGGGAAATGATCAACGTGTGGCACACATTTCCCTTATTGACCACATAGGGAAGAATCTGGTTGGCACATCCCTTTATCTGGTGTGAAAGTCGCAGATTCATATAAGATATGTATTTCAGGCTTTTGATCTTTGCTCCGTCCAGTACCGTTTTACCGGCAATTCCCACACGGTGGCCTCCCTGAATGGTGATGAATCCCTGCCGGATCTCTTCCTCAAATGCGTACATGGAGTAATTGCTCACGTACTCCATGGTTTCCCGCAGGTCCTTTGCCTCCACCTGGCAGACATCCTGCATCTGCTTGGTCAATTTTCCATCCTTTGTAAGAAAATACTCATTCCCTTTGTAAATTAAGATCAGCGGCGCATTCACCCTCAGCCGTATCTCATACAGATGCTCCATATCAAACTCCGCATGTTCCAGGGCTGTTCTGATCTTTTGGGGAAATAAACGTATAATATCCCTTTCTCTCATTGTCTCACCTCTTTAAAATAATATATGAGGACAATCCCTATTTCATACGAAAAATATCATTACTGTTCACTCTGTTCTCAGAGAACGTTACTGATCACTCCGTGTCCGGTAACACGCTTCGCGATGCACAGATATGGAGCGTTCCACCCCATATCGCGCTGCCTGCCTCGGGATTTTCATGCTTCCGGCATAAAAACGCCTCCCGGTACAGCGGCAGTGAACAGGAACCAGTAAACTGCTTATATTGGCATGGAAACTATTGACCTTTTTTTCTTCTTATCTTATGCTGGTAATATCTCTGCAAGTCCAAATATTTTTATTTTCATAATTTATTCAGGGAGGATGGTAGACCATGAAAGAAACCATAGACGCCTATTTGGCTTTTATGAAAGAAACAGAACTGTTAAAGTCTGTACTGAGAACAGCATGGACAAGGACCGGCGAACAGGAAAGCACCGCGGAACACTCCTGGCACCTGGCCCTCTTTGCCGGTATCATGCTGGAGCAATATCCGGAGCTGGACGCTAAAAGGACACTGCTTATGTGTCTTCTTCACGATATGGGGGAAATCTATGAAGGCGATATCTCTGCCGCACTCCTTCCTGACAGTTCCCGGAAATATCAGGAGGAATACCGCGCTGTCCACAAAGTATTCTCTCTGCTGCCGGAGAAACAAAGAGAACATTTTATGTCTGTCTGGCAGGAATACGAGGATGGCAAAACACCAGAAGCCAAGCTTGTAAAGGCTCTGGATAAGGCTGAGACTATAATCCAGCATAATATAGGAAAAAACCCGCAGGATTTTGATTATGACTTTAATCTGCAGTATGGGAAACCGTATTTTACGGAGGATGCCCTGCTTGAGAAAATGCGGAGCGCACTGGATGAGGAGACAAAAGAACATTTATTATAACTATGAGGGTAACCCCTTCCGGCTGCCTGTTTGGGATGTCACAGACAGTAAATAATCCAACGAACCGCTGGGGATCAGGCTAACAGGCCATGGCTGAAATAATGACGCATTTCAGCTATGGCCTGATTTATGATATATTTGGCTAAAAATCGGGATATCTCCAGAGTGTGTTAAACACTTTTTTGCTCTGCCGGATTATGGTGGCCGCAATGGCATTTCACGCATAAATCCTGACGGAAATGAGTGTATATACTGAACCACACATCTGGATCTGTTCAACAAACAGGATTTTACGGAAGGACCAGATGTGTGTCGAACTTCATTTACAGCTTAAATTCTTCAAACAGTTTTTCCTGATATTCCGTATCATTCACGGCCTTTTCAATTTCATCTGTACGGGACTTCGCTATTAAGATTTGGATTAGCTGATTTACCCTGCCTTCCCCACGTTTCATACCCTCTTTTAAGCCCTCACTTTTTCCAGCCTCTACGCCGGCCTCCCAATTACTCCTCATCAGATAATTGTGATCCCTCAGAGCTTTTTCCCTTGCCTCATATTCCAACCGCTTCTCTTCATCTGCACTGATATTCTTTAGAGTTTTGTACGCCTTTCCAATGTATTCATTCTTCTCCGCCATCTCTTCAAATTCCTCCTGCCGTTCGGCATTCATGAATTTTGCCCAGTCCAGAAGCTCTGTTTCGGGGTAATCGTATGTCTTTAACTTAGGCAGTTCCAGAATATGTACTTCCAGCTTGTCTGTATAGAGGATACCGCTCGTATCTTCTCTCATATGAAAACAGGAATAAAAAGCCTCCTCTTTCTGAAACAAGATAAAATCCAGGATTCCAATATGGACACATTTTTCCAGTATCCCGTAATCATCTCCTTTTTCAATCTGGTCTGTATACATTTTCCCCAGATAAAACAGAGATCGTTCCGGCCATAACGGAAATGGACTGACCTGTATCTCTATATCAATCTGTGTGTTATTATTTAACAGTACACGCACATCCAGGATTCCCAGCTTATCCTCCTCATATTTTACCCTCAAATTTGTAGGGAGCAGGATAGTCTCCCTGATTTCTGACGGATGGATATGGAGCACGGCGGCTGTAAATCCCCTGCGTACTTCTTTCTCCTCCATCAGCTCCTTAAAACAGAAATCCACTTTGGGCTTCATGATAAATTCAATTTTTATATGCTCTCCCATCCTTCTCCTCTCCGAGTCTGAACGATGGGAAAATACTGTGTCTGTTCCACAGGTCTGCACATTCGCTGCGCGACCATAAAAAAGTCCCATTTTGGAAGAACCTTCGGCAGACAGGCAAAATCCCAACATCAAAGGCATTTCTGCATGGTTTTTTGCTCGTATCTGTGAAGATTCTGAACAGTTACAGAATATCAATTATCTATATCACAGTATAACCTGGATAAACAGATTTCTCAACATCTTTCAAACTACAGCCTTATTAATTTAATATTGTAAATAGGGTAATCCGTCCCCGATCAGGGACTTTGATTATGTATCTATATAGTGATACATCAAAAGATAAGGATACTCTACCATTTCCCGGCAGGTTTGTCAATGAAAAATCAGATATATCTATGGCTCTTATCCACTTACTGTTCACAAGCCACTGTACCGGGAGGTGTTTTCATGCCGGAAGCATGAAAATCCCGAGGCAGCCAGCGCCATATGGGGCAGAATGCTCCATATCTGTGCATCGCGAAGCGTGTTACTGGATACAGAGTGAACAGTGACCTTATCCAGATCACACCAAATACCAAATCTATAAAAGCCGGATACCGGGGAAATAAAATATCCCCACAGTATCCGGCTTTCTTTCATACACATTTGAAAGACAGATTTATTGGCTACGCTGTCCTCAGATCCTAACCCATACCAGCATCTCTCCCACTGTCCTGTTTGTCCAGGCATAGTAAGGTATGAATTTCAATGTCTGAGGCACAAATTTTCTGCCCGTATAAGGTTTATAAAGTGTCTTTTCATCCCACGCTTCCTCTGAGAGGCGTTTTCCCTCCGTGGTCAGTGTCACCACTCCTTTCAGTAAATCCTTTTCGTATTTTACCGCAAATTCCGGATTTTCACTCAGGTATAATTCCTGAAGCTGGTCTTGGTTGTCCGCTTCCTCCAGACAATATACAACAGGTCCGCGCATAACCGCCACTTTGCCAATGTCCTCCCGGACTCTTGGGTTGGCAGCCACCAGCTCCACCGGCATTTCCATGGAAAAGACAATCTCATCCCCATTTTTCCAGCAGCGCTCCATAAGGAGATATCCGTTCTCCACAGGACATTTGACTGCCTCCCCGTTTAGCTTCAGACTATAACCGCGGCACCAGCCAGGCACACGGACAGCATAGGTAAATGCTGTATCCGCTTCGTTTTCAACCTGTATTTTCACATGGCCGTTCCATGGATATTCGGTCTCTACCCTGAACTGATTCTCTTTCCCGTCCAGAACCGCATGCATACTGCCGCCGATAAACAGGTTCATGAAAAATTCCTTTTCATTATATTCATAGGCATAGCCGCCGATGGAAGAGAGAAGACGCGCCACATTCGGCGGGCAGCAGGCGCAGCCAAACCATTTCTGGCGTTCCACTTTTACATGTTTTTTGTAAAAATCCTTCTCGGACGCCTCCGGCACGGCTTCCAAGGGATTTACATAGAAGAATTTTTTGCCGTCCAAAGACATGCCGCTGATGACTCCGTTATAGAGACAGCGCTCCATCACATCCGCATATCTGCTGTCCCGGGTAATTTCAAACATTCTTCTGGCAAAGAATATCAGACCGATCGCAGCACATGTTTCCGCATAAACCGTATCATTGGGCAGATCGTAATCAAACGTGAACGCCTCCCCGTACTGGGAGGAACCGATAGCACCTGTTACATACATCTGTTTTTCCACAATGTTGTTCCAGATCCTTTGGCAGGCTTCAAATAATTCCATGTCCTCGGACGCACTGGCCACCTCAGCCATTCCCGTATATAGATATACGGCGCGCACTGCATGGCCCTCTGCCCGATCCTGCAGGCGGACCGGTTTGCCGGCCTGGTAATACTGATCCTGGAAATAGCTGTCTTTCCAGAAGAAGTCATTCTTGTTCTGTTCTCTCTCCCGGGCAAAATACAGAGGTGCCTGTCCTCTCTGGTCAATGAAATATTTGGCAAGCTCCAGATGCTTTGGATCTTTAGTCACTTCATAGAGTGCCGCCAGAGCCATCTCAGCCACTTCGTGTCCCGGATATCCGGGTTTCTTACCCGGAGCATTCCCAATATTATCGTAGACACAATTTACATAGCCAATGGCTGTATCCAGGAATTTTCTCTTTCCGGTTGCCTTATAATAAGCCACAGCCCCTTCCACCATATGTCCCAGGCAGTAAAGCTCATGGTGGTCCATAAGATTGGTAAATCGCTTTTCCAGGCCATTCAGGATATAATAGGTGTCCAAATAACCGTCCGGCTGCTGTGCCGCACTGATAATATCAATGGCCTGGTCTGCCGTCGCCTCCAATGTCTCGTCAGGGTGCCACATCAGAGAGTAGGCCACAGCTTCCAGCCATTTATAGGCATCACTGTCCTGGAAAACCATTCCCTGGAAACTTCCCTCCTCCATTTTCGCCGCAACCCGGAAATTCTGCATACAGTAACTGGGTTCTGCTCCTTCTATCCTGTCATTTAAAGCTTCCCACTGGTAAGGGATCACATGCTTTCTCACCAATTCCATATACTCTTTCCAAAAATCATCCTGAATGGAAACATCGCCCAGGGGCATCATTTTCACTTTCTTTTCTAACATGCTGTACCTCCTAAATATCTTGTTATTTTCATTTTCAAACACGCTCTGATCTGTTGAATTCCAAGATTCTTTGTGCTATCATAGAGCGATGGAAAACCATACACAGCAGCGGCTGTATCCTGAAATGATTGTACCATTTTCCGTTTTTGATACAACTTATAAAACAAAAGAAAAGGTGGTCATATCCCAGATGTTATCTTGTATTTGTGACGCTTCAAAACCGGCAGAATATCTGACCTGCGGAAATCTTGTCAGCGAGAATGAATTTGTGCATCTTTGCAGAACCCTGGATTTTTTTGTTTTAATCTTAGTGCAGGAGGGAACTTTGCATATGTGTCAAAATGACAGGACATATGATGTACGCCCCGGTGAATTTTTTCTCCTTTTTCCCGGAAGTACCCATTACGGCTATAAGCCAACCCAGGGATTCCTCTCCTACTGCTGGGTACATTTTATGCTGCCGGGCAGTCCGGCTGATACTGTCAAAAATCTGCCCCGTTCTTCCGAAAATCATTGTCCGGCAGAAGGCATCCCCCCTTTGGATCCTGCATTACAGGAAAGGATATGTCTCCCGGAACACGGCAAAATCTCCCCTGAGAAACGTTCCCAGCTCCTGTTTCTTCAACTTTTGGACTTAGCAAAGCGGAATCGTTATGAGATCACCTGGAGCTGCCATCACGCACTGAATCTGCTGCTACTGGAAATGAGCCGTGAATACCGGCAGGCTGAATACTTTGGCCTGGGCATGCTGCCAACTTCCGTGCAGGATATTATGGAATGGGTACAGAGTCATTTTGACCAGCCTTTGACGGTCAGCGGCCTGGCTGAAAAGTTCGGGTACCATCCCACTTATTTGTCCGCATTGATCAAACAATACACGGGCTATCCCCTTGTCACTTACATTAACCGCACCCGCATCCAAGTATCAAAAAATCTGCTGAACAGTCATACCCTGACCATCCGGCAGATTTCCTCCATGTGCGGATTCACCGATGAAAAACATTTCATGAAACTGTTCCGGCAGTTTGAGGGCATGACACCCACGCAGTACCGAAAAGCCTTTAACCAGAAAAAGATCAATACACTTTAGTGCTGGCGTATGTTTCTGGCCGGATACATGAAAACACCTCCCCCATCCAAATTTTCCGCATGAAAAAAGCGCCCTGCATATACGATACAAAGCGCCTTTTGCCACATTTCTGCTATAGCATCTTATTCAGCTTTTTATCAAAACTTGCAGCCTCATCTCCCAATACCCTGTGCCTTGCAATCAGGATGCAGTCCGCAAAATCAAGGGAGATTACAGGCTCCAAACGAAACTGAAAAACTATTCCCAATAGTCAGCCCAGCAAGGATACGCACTGCCGTTGTCCACGGACTTCTTAATGTCCTTGTAATAGTTCAGCTTGCGATTTAACTGCTTCTGGGCAGACTTTAGTTTTTCTATCTGCCCGGCTACGTGCTTTTCCTGCTCTCTGAGAAGGACTAAAATCTCATCAATGTGCTCCTGTTCCTGCTCTTCGTATGCAAAAAACTCCAAAAGCTTTGCCATAGACATACCTGTCTCCTTAAAACAGCAGACGGCTCCCAGACGGTTTATGTGTTCTTCTGTATAAATACGCTGTTTTGCCTTCGTCTTCTCCACAACAGGCAGAAGGCCAATCTCCTCATAATACCTCAGTGTAGATGCAGGAAGTCCAAACATCTGAGAAACTTGTCTTATTGTGTATGCTGCCATAATAACCTCCTCATTTTCCGTAAATGTGACGAAATTCAGATTTTCATTGACTTCAAGTATACTTGAGGTGTTAGACTTTGTAAAGACAGAACAGATGGGCCGGATACTTACTGCTGCCACATATGTTACTGTACACTACGTGTCCAGTAACACGCTTCGCGATGCACAGCTATGGAGCATTCTGCACCATATCGCGCTGACCGCCTCGGGATTTTCATGCTTCCGGCATGAAAACGCCTCCCGGTACAGTGGCCTGTGAACAGTAACGCCACGCATTCATACGATCCGTGCATTAAATACACAGACCTGTCTGAAATGGTACCAAAAGAATGCAATATGCAATCATCATGGAGTAAAGGAGAACACACATGTACAGAGCAAACGACAGACGATATGATACTATGAAATACAACCGCTGCGGATACAGCGGCTTAAAGCTTCCGGAAGTCTCCCTGGGCTTGTGGCATAATTTCGGAGACACCGCAGTGTATGACAACATGAAAAAACTGTGTTTCACTGCTTTTGACAACGGGATCACCCACTTTGACCTGGCTAACAATTACGGTCCCCAGCCCGGAAGCGCGGAGAAAAACTTCGGCAGGATCCTTAAGGAGAACTTTCTTCCTTAC
Source organism: Blautia hominis (assembly GCA_002270465.1). Taxonomy (GTDB): domain Bacteria; phylum Bacillota; class Clostridia; order Lachnospirales; family Lachnospiraceae; genus Blautia; species Blautia hominis. The sequence goes on along the minus strand of NQOF01000002.1, from coordinate 35,898 downwards.
AGAGATGAAATGATCATCAGCACCAAGGCAGGCTATGATATGTGGCCGGGTCCTTACGGCGACTGGGGCAGTAAAAAATATCTGACTGCCAGCTTGGACCAGAGCCTGATGCGAATGGGCCTTGCGTATGTGGATATTTTCTACCACCACAGAATGGACCCGGAAACGCCCCTTGAGGAGACCATGGAGGCCCTGAACCAAGCGGTAAGAAGCGGAAAAGCCCTGTATGTTGGTCTCTCCAACTACGATGGGGAAACTATGAAAAAAGCGGCAGCCATACTAAAGGACCTGAAATGCCCCTTTATCATTAATCAGAATTCCTATAACATTTTCAACCGTACCATAGAAAAGAATGGTCTGAAAGATGCCTGTACAGAGGAGAAAAAAGGGATCATCTCCTTCAGTCCTCTGGCTCAGGGCATGTTGACGGACCGTTATCTGAAAGGAATCCCCTCTGACAGCAGAATCGTTACAGACGGGCGTTTCCTAAATGCAGACCAGCTCTCAGACAGCCGTCTTGCCAGTATCCGGGGGCTTGACCGGATCGCATCCGAAAGAGGGGAAAGTCTTGCGCAGATGGCGCTGAAATGGGTATTAAAAGATAATGTGGTGACCAGTGTGCTTGTGGGCGCATCCAAGCCCGAACAGATCCTTGATAATCTGAAGGTCATAAAAAGCGCACCGTTTACAGAAGAGGAACTGAAGAAAATAGACGAATTTTCGTAACCGTTCAGACAGGTCTGCGCATTTCCTCCAATGTATTTAGCATATTACCGCTGCACAGTCCAAAGGCTGTGAAGCGGTACTTTTATTTTTTCCCAATAAAACGGTACGGCTGCGCAGACCTGGCAGACATATCCTTTTTCGATGGGGATCTCCTCCATAACCGCATGTTCCATGGAAAGTTTTGAAAGGTCCCTGGTAATCCCCTCCCCGCTCCATTTGAGATAGCTCTCCTTCTGTGCCCAGAAATCCGCAAATGCCATTTCCGGGTCATCCGCACTTCTGATCACTTCCTGTTCCCGGATATTCATGGTCCGTTCCAAAAGTCTTCTGCCTCTCACCGGCTGTCTTATCTGCACGTCGATTCCTACCGAAACCCCCGCTGCAGCACAGACCGCATATGCGCCGGAATGGCTGATATTAAAATGGATCTCCGGGTAACCGTGCAGATAAGGTTTTCCGTTTTTTCCCTTTGACAGCATACGCTCCAGCTGCGCAAGCCCTTCTTCTCCTTTGGGCAGGGACAATCCGTACACCTCTTTCAGGGCATGGCAAAGCAGAAGCCTCCCGGCCCGGGTTTCATACCTTCCTTTTTCCCCTCCTGGCGCCGCTTTACCGGATAATGCATCTGTTTTTCCATAAAAGATCCAAACCTTTTCCATGATCACTGCCCTCTTTTCAACTCCTCCGGCACCAGCCTGCTTTCCACCAGAAATCTGGACACTTCCAAATCCTTATCATGCCGGCTTTTTGCATAGAGTATGTAAAGCTCTTTCCTGGCTCTTGTCATACCCACGTAAAAGAGCCTCCGCTCCTCCTCAATACTGCTGTCCGAAACAGCTTTGTGATACGGTATCGTCCCTTCATTTACATCCATGAGAAATACCCTGTCATATTCCAGTCCCTTGATGCTGTGAAGGGTGGATACGGTAACGCCTTTCTTCTCCATATCCTGTTTCTTTGCCTGCTCTTTCAGCTTTTCCGTGTAGTCCGCTATGTGGGCAAACCATTCTCCGAAGCTTTTATATCCCTTTGCACTCTCAGCCAGCTCCTCCATGACCTCATACAAGTCATCCACTTTGATCTTCCGGTAAAACGCGTAATCTTTCAGATATTCTTCATATCCGATCCCATACCGGATATAGTTGATGGCGCCGTAGGGGGTCATGCGCTTTAATGTGGTCAAATCTTCCTCCAGTTTGTCAATCCTGTCGCACATCCAGTCTTTTCCCTCGTAAAACCAGCGAAGGCCTTCAAAAGATACTGTGGCATCGTCAAGGGATTCCCTGGATATATAACGGTTTGGACGGTTCATCACCTGTAAGAATTCCCGGCGGCTCCGGTCACCCTGGGCCAGTTTTATATAGGAGATGATATTCCTGGAAATCCAGTGTTCATACAGATTTGGCAGGGCATCCCGCATCTGGAATGGGATCTGGTACTCCATCAGTGTCTCCACCAGAAATCTGGCCCCAAGATTGGTTCGGTAGAGTATAGCGATCTCTTCATAAGGAGTCCCCTCTTTCACCGCTTTTTGGATACACTCCTTCACAAAAAGCTCCTCCTCCTTGCCGTCCTCGAATCCACATACCGTTACCGGTTTTCCCTCCTCATTATCCGTAAAAAATTCTTTTGGATAACGGTTCTTATTCTTCCCGATCACTCTTTTGGAAGTCTCTACGATCTGCTTTGTGGAGCGGTAATTACAGGCCAGAAGTTCTGTCCCCGCATCGGGAAAATCCTTTGGAAAATGCAGCATGATCTCCGGTTTCGCTCCCCTGAATGCGTAGATAGACTGGTCATCGTCCCCTACAATAAAAAGGTTATTCTGCGGCGCTGCCAAAAGCTTTATAATGTCATACTGAAGCTGGTTGATATCCTGGAACTCATCCACAAGCACATACTGAAACTTTCCCTGCCATCCCGCCAGAATATCTTTTCTCTTTGTCAGAAGATCATAGCAATACAGCAGCATATCATCAAAATCCAAAAGCCTGGACTGCCTGCAGGCCTCCACATAAGAATGGTAAATCTTTCGGAATGTATCGTCCGGGCAGTTGGCGGAGTAGTAATGTTCTATGGGCATTCTGCCGTTCTTAACAATTGAGATCTCCTGTACCAGACCCTCAAAAAATTCTTTCTCATCATCAATCCGCATTTTCTGGCGGTAAACGATCTCTTTTAGGATGTCGTATTTCCGCTCATCACCCAGAATATTTTTTGCGGACAGCCGGTAGGCATGGCGCAGGATCCCGTAAAAGATACCGTGAAAGGTGCCGAAGGTCACTTCCCTGTATGCCCCCTGCATTCCCTCCTCTTCACACAGGCGTAAAAAACGCTCCTTCATCTCCCTGGAAGCCGCTTTTGTAAACGTCACCACCAGTATGGACGAAGGAGTCACCTGATATTTCTTTATTAAATTAGCCACCCTCCTGGTGATGGTGGTGGTCTTCCCGGAACCAGGGCCTGCAAGAAGCATCATGGGGCCCTGGTTATGGGAAACTGCTCGTTCCTGTGCGGAATTTTTCTGCATATATGGGTTACTCCATTATCGGTTTGTTTATGCCTGGCTTAAAATGCTGCGCACTTAAAAAAGTTCAGCTGTCTGAACGGTTACGCACACTCTAACTTTTCCACAGCTGCGTGCAGGCGTTTCATGGACTCCTCTTTTCCCAGCACTTCCAGGATTTCGGTAGCACCGGCGGGTGTCATCTGTTTGCCGGAAAGCGCGGTACGGATCGGCCAGAGAATCTGTCCGTTTTTATAGCCGTTCTCTTTCGCAAAACCGCAGAGCAGATCATACAGCGCATCGTTTGTATAGTCCTCGAAGTCCTCCAGGACCGGAAGGATCTTCTTCAGGACCTCCAGTGAAAGTTCAGGGTTTGTCTTCATTTTCTTGTGTGTGTACATGGACACATCATACTCCGGTACTTCCTCAAAGAAGTCAATGAGTGCCGGAATATCCGGAAATACTTCGATTCTTGTTTTAACCATCTGGGCGATCTTCTTTAAGTCCAGATCCCTTTTTACAGCCTCTTTCACAAACGGGATCGCCATGTCACAGAACTTGTCAAAGTCCATAGCCTTGATGTACTCCCCGTTCATCCATTTCAGTTTTGTCATATCAAACACTGCCGGGGATTTGCTCATGTGATGATAGTCAAACTCTTTCACCAGCTCTTCCAGACTGAAGATCTCACGGTTGTCCTCCGGGCACCATCCAAGCAGCGCCACATAATTTACAATAGCCTCTGTGAGAAATCCCTGGTCTGTCAAGTCCTCATAGGAAGAGTGACCGGAACGCTTGCTCAGCTTTTTGTGTTCCTCATTGGTGATCAAAGGACAGTGGACATAGGTGGGAATCTCCCAGCCAAATGCCTCGTATATCCTGTTGTATTTCGGTGAGGAAGACAGGTATTCATTTCCACGCACCACATGGGTGATGCCCATCAGATGGTCATCAATAACATTTGCAAAATTATAAGTGGGATATCCGTCGGATTTTATTAAGATCAGGTCATCCAATTCATTGTTCGGCACCGTAATATCACCGTAAATATCATCATGGAAGGTTGTATTTCCCTCTGTGGGCATATTAAAACGGATAACATGAGGTTCTCCAGCCGCAAGCTTTGCTTCCACCTCTTCTCTGCTAAGATGCAGGCAGTGCTTATCATAGACCGCGATCTCCTTGCCGTCCTCTCCCACGCTGGCTTTCAGGGAATCCAGGCGCTCTTTTGTACAGAAGCAGTAATAGGCATCTCCCTGCTCGATCAGTTGTTTTGCATAGTTCAGATAAATACCCTGGGCATTTCTCTCACTCTGGACATATGGACCGTATCCGCCGTCTTTGTCCGGTCCTTCGTCATGGATCAGCCCTGTTTTAGCCAGTGTGCGGTAAATGATCTCCAGCGCACCGTCCACAAAACGTTCCTGGTCTGTATCCTCAATACGGAGCATAAAACTTCCGTTCTCATGCTTTGCGATGAGATATGCATATAAAGCGGTTCTCAAATTTCCCACATGCATCCTTCCGGTGGGACTTGGGGCAAATCTTGTTCTTACGGTACTCATTATCATTAATCTCCTTATCGGTTCCTGTTTTGTTCTGGTCTTTCCACAAAAAAGGGGTACATGGACATTGGCCAAATACCCCATATCATTGAAATTATACCGTAAGGTTTTCTACTTTTCAAGTGGGGAATCATGATTTTTCCCCTTAAGCGGAAAATAAATCTGATATTCCTCATACCCCACCTGATGGAGCGGAACAAACCGGATGCCTGTGTCCTGCCCGATGGTCTTATATGTATTCTGCCAGTAAGCCCATTCCCTCTCATTGTCACTGACCAGGACCTGCTCCGGTTCCCGCGGATCCACGTACAAGGTACGCTCTTCCCCGCACAGCCCGGCCAGCACCACGGGTCCGTCCAGAAAAGCAGCCATATCCGGTCTGCCCGGCAGATAGTCTGCATGGATTCCTTTCGGGATCTCAACATGGATGGTGTTTTGCTTCCAGACTCTCTTGATCTCTGCAAAACTGCCCTTCTCTGCCCTAAGATCCACGGCCTTCCCATCCACAAGGAAAACCGGCGTTCCCTGCATCCACCAGGGCACTCGGATCCGGATGGAGAATTCTGTTTCCCGCTCTGCCCTTATTTTAAGGTCAAATACCAGCTTGTCAGGATGGAAGAGCTGCCTTGCCGTGGCATCGGTGATCTTCTGCCGTCCGGGGGAATCACTGGACAGATGTTCGCTCCCGCTCAGAGAATTTATGACCTGCTCCGCTGATATGGCTGTATCCCCTATCATCCCCCTGTATTCCGAGTCAAAATACTGGCATACATACAAGCCGTTTTCTCCCGTGTAATACATTCCCGTATTGTGCGCCGCGTTTGCCTGGACCAGAGAGCCATGGCAGCAGAAGAAATCCTGTGTCCTGCTGCTCCACGCTTTCTGCCCCCCTGCACGCAGAGGCAGGAAATAAGTCAAAAGCCCCTCCTCCGGATACACGGATTTCCTGCCGTGGGTAAAGCTTCCCCTCCAATATCCCTGGGCCATAATGCCATTGTATAGATTTCTTTCCCAGTAATCCATATAAACAGCATCCCCTGTGCACCTAAATAAAAAATCTGCCAGCCGCATCATATTATATACGGTACAGTGTTCCTGGTTCTTGTCACCCAGCCTGTAGGCCAGATGCATCCGGGGGCTCCATATCTCTCCGCAGGTCTGTCCTCCTGTTGCATAGGTGCCCCGCCTGGTGACTGCCATGTCCCAGTAGGCCTTCACCATATCCAGCCACTTTTCTTCCCCTGTCGCCTCGTAAGCGGCTGCAGCTCCCAGGATTTCGGGGATCGTGGTGTTGGCATGCATATTCGTCAGCACGTCTCTTCCTTCCAGAAGGCCGTCGAACAAGTCGCAGCGGTAATAGCGGTCCATCAACTCACGGAACAAACCTTTTTTAGTGATCCGGTACAAAAGGACCCATATTTCCAGCATTCCCCCTGTCTCCACATCCAAGATCCCCTGGAACTGCTCTTTGGTATACCGTCCGCTCCAGTCATAGAACCACTCCCCGAAATGTACGGCAATCTCCAGGGCTTTTTCATTTCCGGCCAGTTCATACATGTCAAGAAGCCCCATGAATGTCTTGTGCACCGTATACTGGGGTGCCCAAATACGCTTTTTGTTCCCAATCCAGTAAAAGTATTTCTCCGGAATCGAAGCGGCCCATCTGCCGCCGTTTTCTTTCTGGCACTTTTCCAGGACATCTACGATCTCATCTGCTTTTGCCTTAACCATCTCATTCCCGGTTGCCTCATAATGCATGGCTGCGGCGGAAAGCCAGTGCCCGAGGAAATGCCCTCTCAGTTCACAGACGGGGGATTCCCAGCCCCCATGGATACCCGGGGGCAGTTCTGATGTCTTATAGAGACCTGCCTCCAGTGTATAGGGAAGAAGCAGGTTTTCATTCTCCAGTTCCAGCAGATACTTTTTGTTTTCCTCACGGCGGCGTACCAACTCAGGGTCAAAGACTTTGACCTGACGGCCTTTTGCCATTTTTAATTTACTCATATTTCATCTCCAATCTTATTTTACTGCTCCGCGTACCAGCCGCTTTTTTCTGTTTCAGGCGTGTAGCGAATCAGAACTTTTTCCATAAAAACAGAGAATAACAGTGTTCCCACAACAGGAAGGCAAAAAGCGGACAAGGGGATGTACCACATGACCACCGCACACAAAGCCACAGTCAGGACCATGAGAAATGTATACGGAAAATGCTTTACCATTAACCCGGCAGAAAACCGCAGAATCTCAAAACATTTCATACTGCATCTGGAAAGAACAGGAAAGGCATAACATCCAATGGATAATACGGCAAAGGCCAGGCATCCATAAACTGTTGTGGTAAAAAACCGGAAACTCTCATCCCTGATCGCCGCTGCAAATATAAAATTCATATAGAACAATAAGATTCCCAGCAGATACAGGACCCAGATACCCAATGAAGGAAAAAAGTTCATTCTGAATGCATGAAAAAATGTCCTGGTCACATATCCCCTGTTCTTTCGGATCGCTTTCACCGATGTGTAATAAAGGGCCGTGGTGGATGCCCCTATGGTCACAACCGGCAGACAGCAGAGAAACCACAGGATGCTGAGCCATAAGATATCCGTCACCTTGCCGATCCCTGCCATGACCGGGGAATCATATTCCATAAAACTCATCGTATCATCTCCCTCTTTTGTACATCAGTCGTAACTATTCAGTAGGTCTGCGCATTCACTGCGCTGACCGTAAGAAAGTGTACCACGGCCAAGCAAAAATCCCATCGCCAAAGGCGATTCTGCATGGATTTTTGCCTGTAACTGTGAAGGTACTGAACAGTTACCATCAGTCTTTCATTCCCGACATCATTACACCTTTTACAAAGGCATCCTGGGCGCATAAAAATGCGATCAGCACCGGCAGTACCGCGATCACTGAGGACGCCATGAGCACAGGCCAGTCCGTGGAATACATGCCCTTCATGCTGGCAAGTCCCAGAGGCAGCGTATATTTTCTGGCGTCATTAATATAAATAAGCGGTGTAAAATAATCGTTCCATACATTCATAAAACAGAAAATACACAGCGTGGCAATGGTGGACTTTGCCATGGGAAACGCAATCCTTAAGAATGTCACAATAGGATTGCAGCCGTCAATTTTGGCAGCCTCCACCAGCTCATTTGGCACCGTGATAAAAAACTGCCGCATAAGGAACGTTCCGAAGGCAGAAACAGATGCAGGAAGCATCAGGGACCACAGGGTGTTTACCAGCCCATACATGGACATCTGCAGGAAGTTTGTGATAACCGTTACATGGAACGGGATCATCATAGTTGCCAGATACAGCGTAAAGATTTTATCCCTGCCCTTAAAATTCATCTTCGCGAACACATAACCTGCCGTGGCAGATGTAAATACCTGAAAAAACACAACCCAGGCAGACACTTTTACACTGTTCAGGAAATATGCAAAATAATCAAACCTGCTGGAGATCTGCGTGTAATTTTCCCACACCAGACGCTCTCCAAACAAAGTCGGAGGGAATACAAACACTTCCCCAAGACTTTTAAAAGATGAAGACAGCATCCAGAAAAAGGGAACCAGCATGATCACAGACCCCAAGATCAGGATCAGATGAGCTATCACTTTACCAATCAGCTTTTTTTTCTTATTACTCATGACCCGACTCCCCCTCTAATAAATTTCCCGCATGTTCTTTTCCATGCGCATATTGAACACTGTTATGATCATAACAATGAAAAACAGCAGATACGCGATCGCACAGGCATAGCCCAGTTTAAAATACTGGAAAGCATTCTGATACAGATAATGTACCAGAACAGAGGAAGAACGTCCCGGCCCGCCCTTTGTCATAAGCATTACCTGGTCAAATACCTGGAAGGAGCTGATGATGGACATGACAAAAATAAAGAAGGTTGTAGGGCGCAGCATAGGCAAGGTTATATACCTGAACTGCTGCCATTTATTTGCCCCGTCCAGTTCAGAAGCTTCATAATAACTGGTGGAGATGCCCTGGAGCCCTGACAGGAAAATGATCATATTGTAGCCTGCATTTTTCCATATCCCCACGATGGCCAGGGAAATCAGGGATGTGGAGCTGTTTAACAGCCATTTTGGCCCCTGAATCCCAAACAGGGATAACACGTAATTCAAAATACCGTAGTCCGGGTTATAGATCCACTGCCACACAATGGCAACAACAACCATGGATGTGATTGCCGGAAGAAAAAACGCCGCCCTGTAAAATCTGCGGAATCCAATCTCACGGTCCAACATAACCGCCAAGAGCAAAGAAAAGCACATGCCGATAGGTACGGTGATAACTGTATAAATAATGGTATTTTTCGTTACTTCCCAGATGATCGGGTCTTTTGCCATGTTAATGTAGTTCTGAAGCCCTATAAACTTGGGCGTTGTCAGCATATCATATTTCGTAAAGCTGAGGACCAGGGTTGCCACCACCGGTATCAGCATAAATAACAAGAATCCGATCACATTTGGAGCCAGCATGAGCCAAGCCCATTTGCTGTCATCCTTTAACTTACTTATTTTTTTTGTATTTCCCACTCTTACCCTCCTGTCCCGGACCGGTACTGCGGTGCGTAAATCCGTTCCCTATCCCTTACACACGGCGGTGCCGGACACCTGTCCGCATAAAAATGCATCCTGCACAAAGCAGTGTGCAGGATGCATCAAATTTTACCACTTACTGCTGTAATGCGTCTTGAATTGCCTCGTCGATTCTGGTATCCATATTCTCTAATGTCAGATCAATATCCTGGTCCTGTTTAAAGTACATATCCGTCTCTTCCGCAATAATGTCCCTTGCCTGTGAGGTGAGCTGTAAGGCCGTGGGGTCAACAACTGCATCCTTAAAATATGTAAGCATCTGTTTGTAGCTGTCCCCATGTACTTTCTCATCATACCACTGTGCCACAGCGTCATCCTCATACATGGAATAGCGGTTTGGCATCCAGAGTCCGCTCTTTACAAGTGCTCCCTGATAATCCATTCCGGACAGGAACTGAAGGAATTTCCAGGCCTCCTCTTTATGTTTGCTGGTATCTGAAATACAATGCAGGTGGGCCTGCCCTGTGGTAAGCACTTTTCCGTAAGACGGAAGGGGGGCCATCCCAATATTCATATCGGATGCAGCCAGCTCCTGAAGGGACCAGGAACCATCCACCAGCATAGCCACTTTACCTGTCTGAAGCATCTGTTTTGCGGACATTCCCACAGCGTCTAAGGTGGAAGCATCCGGCGCGGATCCGTCCTCTGTACGGATCGCCTTGATGGTCTCAAACACTTCTTTGTTCTCCGGGGAGTTCATTGTGCTCTTGGTGTAATCTTCATTGTATCTGGTTCCACCGTTTGAAAGGAGCTGTGCGTTCAAAGTATCTGCCACCGTCTCCAGTCCGTACACACCGTAAATATCTTCTGATGTGAGCTTTTTCGCGATCTCCCTGAATTCATCAATGGTCCAGCAATTCTCCGGGTCTGCACTGGGATATTCCAGTCCTTCTGCGTCAAATACATCTTTATTGTAGTAGACTATGGGAGATACGGTACAGGATGAAATCCCATACACATGCCCGTCCACCTCCATGATCTGGCGGGAGGAATCTATGAAATCATCCAGCGGATAATTCTCATCGAACTGATCTGTAATATCCCACAATGCGCCCTTTGAGACAATGGCACGGTAACTCTCCGCTGCCACGAACATAACATCCGGCAGGGAGCCGGCCGCTGCCGAGGAAAGCAGTTTTGCATTGTACTCAGAACCGGCAAGTCCAGGTGTATAATTCACCTTTATATTGGGGTTCTCTTTTTCAAAAGCCGCAATGCCGTCCTTCACGGCCTGGGTTTCCAGAGGGGATGCCTCCCACCCCATAAAGGTAAGTTCCACCACACCATCTTTTGACTCTCCACCGGAATCAGAGGAAGCATCTGTACTGCCTGCCTCACCGGAGCCGTCCGGTCTGGACGGCGCACCACAGCCTGTTACAGCCGCTGCAGCCATTGCTGCTGCCAGAGATAACGCCATGATCTGTCTCTTTTTCATGTTATAAACCCTCCTGATCTATCATTCTTATTATCAGTTACTCTGCTTGCAAGCGCTTTTTATTTGATGACATTATGTTACCATACTGAAATTCTCAAACAACGTACAATACACAAGAAAAAGTGGTCATTTCCAATTATCTGCCATTTTCCCCGTCCATAGTCTGCGATTTTGTGATACTATAAAACAAGACAAGCGTGTGATTGAAAATCGCTTTCGGCAAAATGGAGCGTGCAGATTGCCGGAATGAATTTTCAAACACACTCCAGGAGGGAATACCATGCTCTATTTTATTTCTGATGCCAGCAAACCGGTGGAATATATCTCCTGCGGCAACCTGGCAAGCAAAGATGGTTTTGTACACCCAAAAAGAAACATTGATTCTTTTGTGTTGATCATTGTAATAAAAGGGACCCTGCACATTACCCAAAACATGACAAATTATGACGTGAGGGAGAACGAATTTATCCTGCTTTTTCCTGATACGCTCCATTACGGATACCGTCAGACAGAGGGGGAACTGTCTTATTACTAGGTGCACTTCTATGTGAAAGACCCGGATTATTCCATCTATAACAGGGGCAGTCTCCTGAGGAACCGCCCTATTTTCAAGGAATCTACAGATATCACTTCTACCCCCCCCCCCAGGGAAAATTTTCTACTTCCCGAATACGGGGAGTTATCTGTGGAGAAACGTTCACGGCTTCTCTTCGTGCAGCTTCTTGATATTGCCAAAAGGGAAAATTATATGCCCACATGGAGGTGCCACTATGCTCTGAACCTGCTCCTCATGGAAGCCACAAATGAATCTTTCCAGATCAACCGTTTTCTGGATTCCAGCGTTCCCATCCATGTTCTGGATGTCATAGAATGGATCCGCACCCATTACGACCAGCCGCTCAGCGTGGCTTCCATTGCGGAACAATTTGGGTATCATCCCACTTATCTGACCAATATTTTTAAGAAATACACCGGATATCCCATTCTCACATATGTGAACCGTACACGGATCGCCGTGGCAAAAAACCTGCTCACCAACCGTACCCTGTCTATTTACCGGATTGCGGATATGTGCGGGTTCTCGGATGAGAAATATTTTATGAAGCTGTTTAAACGCTATGAGGGGATCACTCCCACGCAATACAGAAAGGCCTTTCATCAGAAAAAGATCAATCTGACATAAAAAGCGGGACACGCTGCCTGAATGCAGACGTGTCCCGCTGACACATTTTCATCAAATTCTATTACTGTTCACGGTCCGGTAAGTCTCCTCCACGATCCGTTCCATGGCATTCAGGATATTTTCATATCCTGTACAGCGGCACAGATGTCCGGATATGAGCTTTTTCAGTTCCTCTCTGCTGTATCTTTTCCCTGTTCCCACGATCTCCACGGCACTCATGATAAGACCCGGCGTACAGAAGCCGCACTGGACTGCTGCTTCCTCCACAAAGGCCTTCTGGATAGGGGAAAGGTCACCGTCTCTGCCCTTTAAGCCCTCAACCGTCATGATATGCTTTCCCTCTGCCCACATGGTCAGATAAATACAGGAATCAATTGCCTCTCCGTCCACTAAAACGGTACAGGCCCCGCACTCTCCCACTTCACAGCCGCGTTTTACACTGGTAAGTCCCAGCCGGTTTCTCAGTGTATCCAGAAGCGCTTCCCTGTCATCAACAGCCAGTTCTGTCTCCCTGCCGTTGACTGTCATCGTTATGATCTTAAGCATCCGCCTCACCTCCCGCTGCTTTTTCTATGGCTTCTTTTGCAGTACGCACAGACAGCTCACGCACAAGCTGAAGGCGGAATTCCCTGGATGCGCGCCAGCTTGAACGGGGTGTCACCTCAGATACTGCCCCTTCCCGTATCCTCTCGTATAATTCCGGGTCTGTTATATCCATGCCTTTTACCCTTTTCTCCGTCTGATAACAGCGTATGGGTGTAGGCGCAGCCACCCCGAACCCCAGCCGGAAGTCTTCCATCTGTTTTTTATCTCCACTTAATTTCACATGTACCGCACAGCCCAGGGTGGCAATCTCCATTGCGTTTCGTTTCCCGTATTTAGTATAATGCCCGTAAAATCCTTCGTAGTTATCCCTGGTGATCTTTATAGCGGTAAGGATCTCTGCGTGTTCCCGTACCGTCCGGCCCGGACCGGTATAAAATTCTGTGACAGGCACCATTCTCGTGCCCTCTTCACCTGTCAGTTCCAAGACTGCGTTCAGCGTAAAGAGAACCGCCGCACTGTCCGCGCTGGTCGCACCATTGCAGACATTGCCCCCGATGGTTCCAATATTCCGTATCTGCGGGCCTCCCACCTGGTCCACGGCCCAGCCCAATGCAGGGATATACCGCTGTATAACAGGGTCATAGGTGAGATGGGAAAATGTAGTGGCCGGGCCGATCACAATGGTCCCGTCCGCCTCCATCCTGACCCCTTTGAGAGCCGGGATCCCATGGATACTCACCAGTGAGCAGCCGGCAAGTTTTCCTTCCCTTATTTTGATCAGCACATCACTTCCGCCGGAAATCACAACAGCATCCCTATCTGCCGCAAGCGCTCTCACAGCGTCTTCTACATCCCTGGCCTGATAATATTTTTCAATGTCATACATGTGTCCCGCCCCCTTTCACAGCATCCTTTTCTCCTCCGATCAGCCCCTCTTTCAGAAACCGTTCCACCAGTTTCTGGGGTGACAGAGGCAGGGAATCAAAAGCGATCCCCGTGGCATGAAGCACCGCATTCCTGATAGCCGGAGCCACCGGAATAGCCGGCGGTTCACCCAGGGCTTTATTTCCGAAAGGACCTGTAGGGTCATCCAATTCCACAAAATCCGTATGCAGCCCAGGGGTATCCATGGCCGTAGGAATCTTATAGTCCAGCAGATTGGCATTCAGCGGCCTTCCTGTCTTCTCGTCCACCAGCAGTTCTTCACTCAGGGCATACCCCATGCCCATGCTCATCCCTCCGTGTACCTGGGCTCTGGCAAGGCTGGGATTTATCAGTTTCCCGCTGTCGTGCACATTGATAATATCCAGCACCCGGATCCTGCCAAGCGGCATATCCACTTCCACCTCTGCAAAACAGACGCCTGAGGCAAAGGAATTTTCTTTGCAGTGGCTGGTGGTCTCCGCCGTTATATGTACCGATCTTTCCAAGCTGTACAGCGCTTCCTCCGCCAGTGCCGCAAGGGAAAGCAGGACCTCCCCCGAAACTTTGTCGATTACCTGATCTTCTTTTATATCCAGCCTCTTCCAGGCAGCAGTCTCTGTACTTTTGCCGGATGTTCCGGTATCCTCCGCTGTAGCTGCCGGCCCATCTTCTTTTGGCAGTTTCAGTTTAAATGCCGCATATTCCAGTATTCTCTGTTTGAACAATTCACCTGTCTTTTTGACCGCTTTTCCGCTCACATATGTCTGTCTGGAGGCATAGGCCCCCGTGTCGAAAGGTGTGGTATCCGTATCCTGCACGGTCTCAATATGTATCCTGTCCTCCGTGATTCCGGTGACCTCTGCCGCCATCTGGGTAAACACCGTATCCGCACCCTGACCGATCTCCGTTGCCCCCATGAAAAGCTGCATGGAGCCGTCCTGATTCAGGACCATACGACAGGAGGAAGTCTCAAGGGAGATGGGATAAACCCCTGTCTTATAATTGAAAATTGCCATCCCCACGCCTCTTCTCACAGGCCCGGACTGCTTTTCATAAGCCTTCCTTTTCTCCTCCCAGCCTATATAGTCCTTTCCCTTTTCCATACAGGCTTTCAGTCCGTAAGAATGGAACGCAATGCCCAGATGAGGGTCCATGTACCCCTCTTTCACACAATTTTTCAGCCGGAATGCCAGCGGATCCATGCCCACAGCATGGGCCAGATCATCCGCCACACACTCGGTCACAAAATCCCCCTGCGGAATCCCGTATCCCCGCATGGCTCCGCCTGTCATCAGGTTTGTGTAGACCGTGTAGCTGTCGGATTCCAGCACCTTCTCATCCCGGTAAAGCTGTTTAAAAATATTGGCCGCGTTGGCTGCAATGGCGTGGGCATGGGATGCGTATGCACCCTGATTGGAATATGCCACATATTTCCGTGCCACCAGTGTACCGTCTTCCCGCACTGCGCCCTTGATCTTCCAGGTAAATGCATGGCGCACACGGGTACAGCCAAGGGTCTCCTCCCTGGACAATTCCAGCCTGACGCCGTGGCCGCCTGTCTGGGTACATAAAAATGCGTTCAGAGGCTCGTAAAGCACATCCTGCTTGTTGCCAAAACCGCCTCCTATATAAGGCTTTATCACCCGGATCTGACCGACAGGGATCCCAAGAGCCTGACTGATCACCCGTCTCACAATATGGGGGATTTGGGTGGAGGTCACAATAACGATCCTCCCTTTCTCCATGTAGGCATAGGAAACCGGCACCTCTATATGGCAGTGCTGTACCGGCTGGGTTCTGTATTCTTTTTCTATTATGGTCAGACCTTCCTCTTTTACAGCCTCCTCAAAGCTTTCGTCTCCCAGCACAAAACTGGTATGTGCGATTACGTTTCCCGGCTTCTCCTCATGCAGAAGAGGCGCGCCCTCTTTCATGGATGCCTCCGGATCCAGGATCACAGGATATTCTTCATACTCCACTTTGATCTTATCCGCTGCCCGCCTGGCTGCGATCTCATCCTCCGCGATGACAGCCGCAATATCATCCCCGTACATGCGGACCCGTCGGTTTAACAGCTTTCTGTCCTTAATATCCTGGTGCGCCTTCTCCACGGACCAGGGGTGCCCCGGTGTGGGAAACTGAATATCCGGCACATCAAAACAGGTGACGATCTTTATCACACCGGGTACCTTTAAAGCATCCTCCAGATCAAAACTTTTTACCCATCCGTTCCCAATGGTGCTGTGCACCACTTTTGCCGTATACAAATTCTGCGGCATCAAATCTGCCGTGTATTTCGCCTGACCCGTGACCTTCTCCCAGGCATCCACACGATTCATTGAACTGCCAACTCCCATACATCATCCCTCTTTTCCGGCGGTGGACAGCCAGTATCTCCTGTACACCGCATAAAATAATTAAATGATCCTTCTCCCAGCCGCATATTTCCCGGCTATATCCCTGTCATCTGACAGATATACCACACGCTCCAGACGCTCTTTCAAAGTCAGTTCCCTAGGTGTCTGCAATCTGGCGTCATCCACGATCACCGCATCAAATTCATATCCTTTTTCAAAGCTTCCCACCTGTCCAAAGAAGGCACCGCCTCCCTTTGTACCCATATAAAACACTTCCTCTACCGTGAGCGGCTTTTGTGTTTCATCCAACAGCCGCCAGCGGAGTTTGGATGCCTGCACAGCCCCCACCATCACCTGAAACAGGGAGAGCACATGGCCCCCGGCAATATCACTTCCCAGTCCCACATGTATGCCCTCCTCCAGATATCTCCGAATGGGTGCGGCCCCGGAAGACAGATCCGTGTTGGAATGAGGACAATGAGCGGCAAAGATTCGGTTTTTCTTCATAAGTGCAATCTCTTCCTCCGTGGGATGCACACAATGTGCCATGACCGCCGGATAGTCTCCCCCAAACATGCCGAACCGCTCATACGCATCCCCGTAAAAAGCAGACCAGGGGCAAAGCTCCTTCACCCATGTGATCTCCTCTTTATTTTCGGAGAGGTGGGACTGCACCGGAAGGTCATATTCCCTGCGGATCTCACACAGCATTTCCATCAGACGGTCCGAACAGCTTGGAATAAACCGGGGGGTAAGGATTGGTTTTATATTCCTGTATTTCCCCTTTACTTCCCTCAGCCACTTCAGGGTGTCCTCCGCGGATTTTTCCGGGCTGTCCTCACAGAGGTAGTCCGGCGCATTCCGGTCCATATTTACTTTTCCCACCATTGCCTGCAGACCTGTCTCCTCCAGCATATCCATCAAAAGAATGGTAGCCGGAACATGGCGTGTGGCAAAAACACAGGCCCTGGTGGTTGCACTTTTTTTCAGATCCTCTGTAAAAATACGGTATGCCTTTTTGGCATACTCCATATCCCCGTACCTGCCCTCCTCGGGAAATGTCCTGGTATCCAGCCACTCCAAAAGCTCCATATCCATGCCAAGCCCTGTAAATGCATACTGGGGCGCATGCAGGTGCAGATCCACCAGCCCGGGAAGAATCAACGCATCCCCGTAATCTGTCAGGGGATACTCTTTGTAATCATCCGGCAGACTCTCAAATACGCCTTGGCAGATGCCGTCCCTGCATAAAAGATATGCATGGGGGATCGTAGTTACTTCTTTTTCGGTCTTGCTGTAGCAGATATTTCCTTTCAATATAAAGGTATCTGCCTTTTTTTCCTCTTTTCTCATGTCACTTCCTCCTATATGAGGAGCCTTTGCCAACAATAAAAAACCAGCCACCAAAGCCAGACTGCAAAGCCCCCAAGATCAGGGGACTTATAGTCAGCTATTTCGGTAGCTGGTAGAAACGTTCAACCCGCATTATGAACATATATAAGTCCTGTTTTCACCGTATTACTACGGCGAACTACTATTATTAGTATAGTATACACAGGTGTAAAAGTCAATATTCATGAAACAGGATTCTTTCAATTGCCCGGTTTCCCGTTATTGTTCACAGTCCAATTCCCGGGAGGTGTTTTCCCAAAGGGATGCTGCGCGATGCGCAGCAAAATCCCGAGTTGGCCAGCGCCAAAATGCAACTCATTGTATTTTGTACCCTAAAGGGCAGAACTGTGCATCGCGAAGCGTGTTACTGTGCGAAGAATTACCTTTTTAGTATACTATGAACAGTTACGGTTTCTCAGAAGCTGCAGGATAAGATCCCTGAAATTTGCAGGAGACATCATATCTAAAGATCACACTGCAGCCTTACCGTCCGGCCCGTCCATATGTCCTTTCCCTGTTTTTGTCATTCTTAACTTATTTCTCATAACAATATACGCCATCCTTGTATACTTTGTCCACCATCCGTTTTCCGGCCTTGTGCATATTTGTTATATCTCTCCTGATCTTGCAGATTCTTTCGTTGACTCCTGCCTGAAACTCCTTTACAATGAAAGAGCACTGCGATAATAGAAACTACGCTTCGCAGGTTTTCTATCATGACAAATCACGAAAAGGAGACTGCTTATGGAATTTTTTAACCTTGCCTGTATAGACCCGTCCCTAATACCCGGAGCCGTATGTGCTGTGGAATATCTGGAAGAAAACATGACCGGGGGATCCCGTGTAAAAATACTTGCCGAAAAAGGCGGCAGCGGCCTGTCTGTCCGGTTGGACCGGGATCTTGCCAGCATTACATACAGTAAAACTTCCGAGTTTTTCCGGGGCCTGGGTTTTGTAAAAGAATGGATAACGGAAAACCGCACCGTTGCTGCCAGGGAAGAACATCCCGTCTTTGAACATCTCACCTATATGGCTGACTGCTCCCGCAATGGGGTATGCAGCCCTGATTATCTGAGACGGCTCATGGTCAAACTTTCCCTGATGGGATATGACCGCCTAATGCTCTACACAGAGGACACTTACCAGGTGGAGGGCTACCCTTACTTCGGCCATTTCCGGGGCAGGTACAGCAGACAGGAACTGCGGGAACTGGACGGATTTGCGGCCTCACTGGGCATTGAGATGGTTCCCTGCATCCAGACATTGGCCCACTTAAATGCCATTTTCCGCTGGCCTGCCTTTAAACAGGTACACGACACGGGGGACATTCTCCTGTGCGGAAGCGACGACACCTATAACTTGATCGAAGCCATGATACGCACCTGGTCGGAAACCTTTAAAAGCCGTGTGATCAATATTGGGATGGATGAAGCGGAGATGATCGGCCGGGGCTCTTACCTGAACCAATTCGGATATGAGGAACGTATCGACATTATGGAGCGCCATCTGCACCGCGTCCTTGAAATCTGTGAAAAGTATGGATATACTGCCATGATGTGGAGTGACATGTTTTTCAAAATGATCTCCGGCGGGGAATATTACGGAAAGGAATTTCATATCTCAGAGGAGATCAAAAAGAAGATCCCGCAAAATGTGGAACTGCTCTATTGGGATTACTATTCCAGAGAGGAAAAGACCTATGACCAGATGATGAAATACCACAGGGAACTGGCAGGAAACGTTGGCTTTGCCGGAGGTGCCTGGAAATGGAACGGATACGCACCGCTTCTGAACCACAGTATGCAGGTCTCCCGCCTTGCCCTCAGACAGTGCCAAAAACACGGCATAACCAATGTACTGGTAACCGGCTGGGGAGATGACGGCAGTGAGGCATCCCAGTCTGCCGTTCTGCCTGTGCTCTCCCTCTTCGCAGAGTATGATTATGGGCAGACGGTAAATGACAGTGACCTGGCCCCGCGCTTCCTGGCGTGTACCGGAGCTGTGCTGGAGGATTTCCTGAAGCTGGACCTCCCTAACCTGACACCTGATAATCCGCTGCCGGGAAAGATGAGTGCGGCCCCTGCCAGATATCTGCTGTATCAGGATGTTCTTATGGGTATCTATGACTGCCATGTGGATATGTCCTTTAAATCCCATTACCGCCACTGTGCCGAAGAGTTCCGGGCGATCGCCCAAAAGGGCGGGGAGTATGCCTGCATGTTCCGCACACTGGCACTCCTAAGTGAAGTGCTGGCTAAAAAAGCCACCCTTGGACTTGAAGCAAAGTCAGCCTATGACGGGGAGGACAAAGCCGCACTCCTGCAGACTGCGGATATCTGCATCAAAACTGCCGGGCTGGTGGAACAGTTTAAACACGCATTAAAAGACCAGTGGTTTCAGGAAAATAAAGCCTTTGGCTTCGAGGTCCTGGATATCCGCTTAGGCGGTCTGATGGAGCGACTTAAAAGCTGTGCTGCCCGCATGGCGGATTATGCGGAAGGAAAGATCACCTGCATTGAGGAACTGGAGGAAACGCGTCTGCCCATACTTACAGATGACAAAGGGCAGCCCCTCTCCCCGGTCTGCGATAATATCTGGCGCGAGATGGTGACTGCCTCTGTGATGTAAACTGTTTACATACAATTATAATCTTAAATTTTTAGAAAATTTGTTTTTTCTTCCATTTAATCATTGACTATTGTTTTCAAAAGAATTAATATAAAGATAACAAATAAATGTGGAAAGGGGTGTTCATAATGTTGGAAAGATTGATTATCACTTTGATTTTTGCTACCGGATTCCTGTTAGTCTGTTGGACTTTGATGGAATACTGGCTTCGTTCTTCCAGACGCACAACAGAAACGGGGTTACGAGATAAAACCATTTTAGTGATCGGCCGGTTCTGCCAGGCCATTCAGCAGAAAAAGAACTTCCGCCACATATGGATGGAAGAAGAATTCGGAAGTGCCCACCTGAATCCTCTTCACAGTACAAAAAATACTGCAGAGGCAGATGAACACACCGAGGGCAGAAAACAGGGAAGCAGATACCATGAGAAAAAATTCAAAATGAAGGTCAACATGTAGTTATTTCAAAAATAAATCGTGTTACAATAAATCCTCATTTTAAGAGGCCTGGTCCGAATCACTCGGCCAGGCCTCTTGCATTTTATCTGCACTAGTACAACAGCGAACAGGCAGGCTGCCATACTGTCAGCCAAGCTCTCTCATTATATCTTCCACTGTTTCTATTTTATTGGAACGGTAAGCATTGGAACCGCAAAACAGCAGTGCATCCTCCACCCGTCCCTCCGCTGCATTCACCAATGCCTGGGTGATACAGTAAGGTATCTCTGCGGGCTTACAGGTAACGATACAGTGGTAACAGTGTTCAATCCTGCATTTCTCAGTCTTCACCCTGTCCATAAAAGGATTTTTGATGGCTCTTCCCGGCATTCCCACAGGACTCTGTACAATGCAGATATCCTCTTTCTGTGCGTTCAGATATGCCTGCTTGTATTCCGGTGCTGCATCACACTCTTTGGTGGTCACAAAGCGGGTTCCCATCTGTACCCCGTCCGCGCCCAACGAAAGTGCATGGTCCATATCCGCCCTGTCATATATACCGCCCGCTACGACCACAGGAATCTTTTTGCTGCATGTTTTCCCGTATTCCTTCACTTTCTCTATAATAGAACGGATCACTTTATCGTAGGATTCATCGGTGAAGGTATCCAGCTCTTCCCTGGAAAATCCCAGATGGCCTCCTGCTTTCGGCCCTTCGATGACAACCAGGTCCGGTGCTTTCTTATATTTTCTGTCCCACATACGGCAGATGACATTCAGGGATTTCAGGGAGGACACAATAGGGGCTATCTTTGTTTTGGTACCCTCCACATATTTTGGAAGATCTATGGGCAGTCCAGCTCCTGAGATGATCAGATCCACCCCCGCCTTCACCGCTGTCTTCACATATTCCTCATATCTCTGGGTGGCTACCATAATGTTCACGCCAATGATACCGCCTTTTGCAATTTCCCTGGCTTTTCTGATTTCCTTTTCTATGGCCCTGTAATTTGCCTCAAAAGGATGTTTTCTAAAATCCGGTTCCCGCCATCCGATCTGTGCAGTGGATATCACCCCCACACCGCCGCAGGCAGCCACACTGCCCGCCAGACCGGACAGGCTGATGCCCACTCCCATGCCGCCCTGTATCACTGGGATCTTAGCTGTCAAATCACCTATAATTAATGGTTTCCTCATATTCTAACTCTTTCTGGCTCACATTTTTCTGAATCTCTCGTACCGGAGGGCTGCCAGCTCTTCCGGTGTCTTTCCTTCCATCTCTGTAAGGAACTGGTGCATCCGGTTCTTCATATCCTCTGCGATCTCCGGCAGGTTCTGCGCGCAGGCAGGCGTATCCTCCATGATCACATGCTCAATGATCCCCAAATCCTTCAAATCCCTGGCTGTGATCTTCATGACCTCTGCCGCTTCTTTTGCCCTCTTGCTGTCCTTCCAGAGAATGGATGCAAATCCCTCCGGTGAGAGAACGGAGTACGTGGCATTTTCCATCATCCAGACTTCATTGCCTACTCCCAGAGCCAGCGCACCGCCGCTTCCGCCTTCGCCGATGACAATACTCAGCACAGGTACTTTCAACGCAGACATTTCCAGCAGGTTTCTGGCGATGGCCTCCCCCTGCCCTCTCTCCTCCGCCTCAATGCCGCAGAACGCCCCAGGCGTGTCAATAAAATTTATGATAGGGCGGTTGAATTTTTCTGCCTGTTTCATAAGACGCAGTGCTTTTCTGTATCCTTCCGGGGACGGCATACCAAAGTTTCTCAGGATATTATCCTTGGTGTTTCTCCCCTTCTGTACACCGATCACAGTTACCGGCTGCCCGTCCAGCACTGCCAGACCTCCCACAATGGCACCGTCATCCCGAAATGCCCGGTCTCCGTGCAGTTCCATAAACTCTTCAAAAACAGTTTCTATATAATCCAGACTGGTGGGACGTTTGGAGTCCCTTGCAGTCTCCACGCGCTCCCAGGCAGTCATATGCTTTTCCTTATTTCTGCGCCTGTGCCTTTTCTCCTCTTCCCCTGCTGCTTCCGGCAGAGTGATCCTGGTGAACTGGCAGTAACCATTCTTTCTCTCATGAAATTTAACAAGACCTGACAGCGTCTTTTTCAACAAATTTCTGGTCACGATTCCATCTATAATGCCGTGCTCCACCAGAAATTCCGCTTTCTGGAACCCTTCCGGCAGTTTTTGTCCGATGGTCTGGGCAATGACCCTTGGGCCTGCAAAA
This sequence comes from Blautia hominis, assembly GCA_002270465.1. Classification (GTDB taxonomy): domain Bacteria; phylum Bacillota; class Clostridia; order Lachnospirales; family Lachnospiraceae; genus Blautia; species Blautia hominis. The sequence continues at coordinate 13,322 of NQOF01000002.1, read as the reverse complement.
CCGATCAAGGCTCCCGGTTCGGCCAGGATGATATCACCCAGCATGGCAAAGCTGGCTGTCACGCCCCCTGTCGTGGGGTCTGTGAGCACCGGAATATAGAGAAGACCTGCCTCGCTGTGCCTTTTGATGGCAGCAGAGGTCTTCGCCATCTGCATCAGGGATACCATCCCCTCCTGCATTCTGGCCCCGCCGGAGCAGCAGAACAGGATGACCGGCAGCTTTTCCTCTGTGGCCCGCTCAAAAGAACGGGTGATCTTCTCTCCCACCACATATCCCATGCTCCCCATGAGAAAACGGGCGTCACAGACTCCCAGCACAACCCTAGTACCGTCAATCCTGGCCTCTCCGATGCGGATGGCCTCCTCCAGATGGGTCTTTTCCTGCTGTTTTGCGATCTTCTCCTCATACTCCGGATAGTCCAGGGGATTAAAGGTATGAAGCCCTGTACACCATTCTTTAAAAGACCCTTTATCCGCCACCATGCGGATTCTGGTCTTGGCCTTGATCCGGAAATATCCCTTGCATTTCGGACATACATAATCATTTTTTACAACGTCTTCCTTGTATAGAAGTTCTCCGCACTTCGGGCATTTCACCCATAAACCTTCCGGAACGGAGGGTGTGTTTTCACTGCCGGATATCTCTTCCCCGGACACTTTGCTCTCCTCAGTCTCCGGCTCCTGCACATTGGTAGTCTTCTTGAATAAATCCTTTAATCTGGACATATCTGCCTGCTCCTTACTCGTAATGGTAACCGTTCAGATGCCTAAATTGTTACATGCATCCAGCCATTAAAAATCAGTTCTCAATGGGCCGGATACTTACAGCTATCGCACATTCATACGGTCAGCGCAGTGAATGCACAGACCTGTCTGAACTGTTACTCATAATGCTCTTCTATGAAATGTGTCGTCACATTTCCATCCAGAAAATCTTTCTGGTTCAATATATCATACTGGAAATCCAGGTTTGTCTGCACGCCCTCGATGATCACTTCACCCAGGGTACTCCGCATTTTTGCTATGGCTCCCGCCCTGTCTTTGTCGTGGACGATCACCTTCATGATCATGGAATCGTAGTTGGGCGGTATCTGATAGCCGTTATACACGGCTGTATCAATGCGGACACCGTTTCCGCCCGGCACATGCAGGTTCTCGATCACCCCCGGACACGGCATGAAATTCTTCGCCGGATTCTCCGCGTTGATCCTGCACTCAATGGCATGACCTCTCATACAAATATCCTCCTGCTTCACAGACAGGGGAAGGCCTGCTGCCACCCGGATCTGCTCTTTTACCAAATCAACACCTGAGACAAATTCTGTCACCGGATGCTCCACCTGGATCCTGGTGTTCATTTCCATGAAGAAAAAATCACCATTTCCGTCAAGCAGAAACTCAATGGTTCCGGCACTCTCGTACCCCACCGCTTTCGCGGCACGCACAGCCGTCTCGCCCATGATCCTGCGCAGCTCTTTAGTGATGGCGCAGGAGGGGGATTCCTCGATCATCTTCTGGTGGCGGCGCTGGACGGAGCAGTCACGCTCCCCTAACTGCACTACATTTCCCAGTCTGTCCCCGATGATCTGCACCTCTATGTGGCGGGGTCTGCCAACGTAGCGCTCCAGATACATGGTATCATCCGCGAAAGCATTTACAGACTCTCTCTGGGCAGTGCTGAAATTCTCCCGGAAGTCTTCTATGCTCTCCGATATACGCATACCCTTTCCGCCGCCGCCAGAGGAGGCCTTGATCATAATAGGGAAACCGATCTTCTCCGCCTCCGTCAGAGCCTCCTCCACTGTGTACACCGGCTCTTTTGTACCCGGCACCACCGGAACGCCTGCCTCCATCATGGTTCTTCTGGCCTCTGATTTATTTCCCATTTTATTGATCACCGCAGCAGATGGACCGATGAATGTCACATTGCATTTCTCACACATCTCCACAAATTTGCTGTTCTCAGACAAAAAGCCGAATCCCGGATGTATGGCCTCCGCTTTTGTAGCGATGGTGGCACTTAAGATCCGCTCCATGTTCAGATAACTCTCCGATGCAGCAGCCGGACCGATGCAGACCGCCTCGTCCGCCAGCTGCGCATGGAGGGCATCCCTGTCCGCCTCAGAATAGACGGCAACCGTTTTGATCCCCATTTCCCTGCAGGCACGGATAATGCGCACCGCGATTTCTCCTCTGTTTGCGATTAATATCTTCTGAAACATATCCGTTCTCCTATCCGATTACAAATGTCATCTCAGCGGATGTGGTTATCTTGCCGTCCTGGTTTCTGGCAACTGCTTTTCCCACGCCGACAGGCCCTTTTTCCTTAATGATCTCCAATTCCAGAGTCAGTACATCCCCCGGTACTACTTTTGTTTTAAATTTTGCGGAATTGATGGCTCCAAAGTAAGCTGTCTTTCCTTTATTTTCAGGCTTGCTGAGAATGGCCACAGCGCCTACCTGGGCAAGCGATTCTAACTGAAGCACCCCCGGCATTACAGGCTCCTGGGGAAAATGTCCGGCAAAGTACGGTTCGTTGTAGCTCACGCATTTTTTCCCCACCGCACGGACACCGGGTTCCAGCTCCTCTATAGTATCGATCAGCAGAAAGGGCTGTCTGTGAGGGATGATTTCCATGATTTCCTTTGTAGTCAATTTCATAGTTATGCCTCCTAACGGATTACGAACAGGGGCTGTCCGTACTCTACTACTTCCTCATTTTCCACCAGAATCTGTTCCACGGTTCCGTCAAATTCAGATTCGATTTCATTCATCAGTTTCATGGCCTCCACAATTCCCAATACCTGGCCTTTTTTTACAGTATCTCCGACTTTTACAAATGTTTCCGCATCCGGTGAGGGTGCGTTGTAGAAGGTACCTACCAGCGGGGACTTCACCACATTGCCGGAAAGGACTGTCTCTCCTGCTTCCTGAAAAGAGACTTCCGTCTGAAGCGGCCCTGCCTGTGCCTGGACAGCCTGCATAACAGGACCGCCGGCTGCTGGTCCCATATCAGGTCCCGGTGCAGGTGCCATCATGGGCGCTGCGATCACCTTAGTCTGTTTATTTGTCTTCATGGAGATTTTCAGGTTTCCCTCCTCCATGGCAAACTGTGTCAGGTTTGAGTCGCTGACTGTTTTAATTAGCTGAATGATTTTTTCAAATTCCATATGCGGCCTCCTAGTCTTCGTACTTTTTGATCAGCAGGCTGGCGTTGTGTCCGCCAAAGCCCAGGGAATTGGTGAGTGCGTAGGGGATTTCCATCTCCACGCCGTTTCCTGTCACATAATCCAGATCACAGCCTTCGTCCGGCATCCGGTATCCTGCTGTAACATGTACAAAATTATTTTCCATCTCTTTTATACAGGCAATAAACTCCACGGCTCCTGCTGCCCCCAGCAGATGTCCGATCATGGATTTTGTAGAATTGACTTTCATTTTATATGCATGTTCCCCAAATAACTTCTTGATGGCTCTTGTCTCAAATAGGTCGTTGTGATGTGTGCTGGTACCATGGGCGTTAATATATGTCACATCCTCCAGAGAGATCTCTGCTTCCTCCACCGCGTTCTTCATGGCTCTGGCCGCGCCTTCCCCGTCCTCTGCAGGGGATGTGATGTGATAAGCATCACTGGTTGCGCCGTATCCCACAACCTCAGCCAGTATTGCAGCTCCACGCTTCTTTGCATGTTCCAGTTCCTCTAAAACCACAATGCCTGCACCTTCCCCCATAACAAAGCCATCTCTCTCTTTGTCAAAAGGAATGGAACAGCGGTCCGGATCCGTGGATTTGGAAAGGGCTGTCAAAGCTGCAAATCCGCTGACACCCACCGGGGTAATACAGGATTCCGCGCCGCCGGCTACCATAATATCCGCATCGCCGAACTGGATGGTTCTGTAAGCTTCACCGATACAATGGGTACCGGATGCGCAGGCAGTCACCACATTGATACTCTTTCCCTTTAAACCAAACTGGATGGACACGTTTCCTGCTGCCATATTGGAGATCATCATGGGGACCATCAGCGGATTTACCCGGTTCGGTCCCTTTTCCAGCAGTTTCTTGTGCTCTCTCTCAATCGTCTGCAGGCTTCCGATGCCGGAACCGATGGAACATCCCACCCGGTACGGGTCCTCCTCTTCCAGGGAATACCCTGACTGGGCAATGGCTTCTTTTGCTGCTGCCACTGCGTACTGGCAGAACAGTTCCATACGTTTTGCCGCTTTCACATCCATGTATTCCTTGCCCACGAAGCCTTTTACTTCCCCTGCAAGATGGGCTTTATATTCTGAAGCATCGAATTTGGTTATCTCTCCGAACCCGTGCCTTCCTTCTTTTATGCCGTTCCAGAATTCCTCTACGTTTAATCCCAGCGGGGTAATGGCACCCATTCCTGTCACTACTACTCTTCTCATGAAATCCTCCTATATGTTCATACCGCCATCCACACTGATGACCTGGCCGGTAATATAATCTGCTTTTTCTGATGCCAGAAATACCACCATGTCGGCAATATCTTCCGGTTTTCCGAATTTTCCAAGGGGTATCTGGCGGCAGGCTGCCTCTTTGATATCCTCTTTCAGCACATCCGTCATCTCTGTCTCCACGAATCCGGGAGCTATGGCGTTGACTGTGATCCCTCTGCTTGCCAGCTCTCTTGCCATGGTCTTTGTAAGTCCGATGACCCCTGCCTTGCTGGCCGCATAATTGGCCTGGCCGGCGTTCCCCAGAATTCCCGATACAGAGGAGATATTGATGATCTTTCCGCTTCTCTGCTTTAACATCTGGCGGGAAGTGTGGCGGATGGTATTGAAAGCCCCTTTCAGGTTGGTCTCAATGACCGCGTCAAAATCCTCCTCTTTCATTTTCATGATCAGGTTATCTCTTGTGATGCCTGCATTGTTTACCAGGATATCCAAATGTCCGTATTCTTTTATCACGTGCTGTATCATTTCCTGGCACGCCTGGAAATCTCCCACGCTGCACTGATACAGGGACGCCTGGCCTCCCTGGGCTTTGATCGTATCCACAACTTCCTGGGCGCGTTCTTCGGAACCGTTATAATTTACAACCACTGCTGCCCCCTGTGCTGCAAGGGCAAGTGCAATGGCTCTGCCTATGCCGCGGCTTGCTCCTGTCACTAAAGCTGTTTTATTTTCCAACATAATACATTCCCTCACTTTTCAGGCTCATACTGCCTCTATTCTCTATCTGCCGTCTGGTTTTTCAGCGTTTCCACTGCTTTTTCAAAATCCTCCACGGTCTGGATATTCAGCATTTTTACATCCCTGCTGATTTTCCGCATGAAGCCGCTCAAGGTCTTGCCAGGTCCGATCTCCACGAAAGTATCCACTCCGTCCGCGATCATTTTCTCCACGCACTGCTGCCATTTCACTGAGGAGGACACCTGCCTTACCAGCAGCTCCTTTACCTGGGAAGCTTTTGTCACATACTCTGCCGTCACATTGGTGGCGTAGGGTATCTTTGGCTCCCCAACCGCAACACTCTGTAGGACCTCTGCCAGTTTTTCTCCGGCTCCTGCCAGCATGGCCGAATGAAACGGCCCTGACACGTTCAGTGGAACGATCCTTCTGGCTCCCAGCTCCTTCAGCTTTTCGGAAGCCTTTGCCACTGCCCCTTCTTCCCCGGTGATCACAATCTGTCCGGGACAGTTGTAATTGGCTATGGAGACGATCCCTTCCGTCTCCCGGCAGGCTTTTTCGATGACCTCTGCGTCTGTGCCCATAACCGCGGACATGGCGCCGCCTGCGGGCACTGCCTCCTGCATGAAGATTCCCCTTTTCCTTACCACATAGAAGGCATCCTCCAAAGAGAGGACTCCTGATGCGATACAGGCTCCATACTCGCCAAGGCTCAAGCCTGCGCTCACATCAGGCATAAGGCCTTCCTGCTCCAGTGCCTTTAATATGGCAGCTTCCACGCTCAGCATAGCAATCTGTGTGTACTCTGTAATATGAATCTCCTCATTCTCCGTAAAGCAGATCTTGGGGAGATCCAGGCCGGAAACCTGGCTTGCTTTCTCTATCACCTGTCTGCAGACAGGCATTTTATCGTAAAAGTCCTGGCCCATTCCCACATACTGTGCTCCCTGGCCCGGAAATATAAATGCTGTTTTACTCATATGGCTCAAACTCCTTTGGCTGTAGAATATTTTGTATTTCAAAGTAATTATTTTTAAAAATAGAACCTGCCATGGCAGTACAGACCGCCGCGGCAGATTCCATCCATCTGCACTATACAGTTACATTTATTCTTCAACGCCCTTATTTTTCAGATACTCCATAACAGCGCCCACAGTTGTCAGTTCCTGTAATTCCTCAGCAGGAATTTCTACGGAATACTCATCCTCAAGTGCCATAACCAGTTCGAATAAATCCAGAGAATCTGCTCCTAAATCATCCTTGAAATTTGTTTCCGGATTGATTTCGCTTTCTTCACAATTTAACTGCTCTGCAATGATTTCTCTCATTTTTTCTAACATGATTTCTTATTCTCCTTTAAAATACATCTTATTCAAATCCATCTTGTGAATTTGTTTTTCTGATTTGATTTTTTGAAATACTTTGATGACCAAAGTATATCTTCTTTACCACCATTTGTCAACCCTTTTCTAAGGGTAACTGTACAGTTACTTCTATGTTTCAAATTTTATCTGTTTTGATACACTTAGGGCAATCCCCATTTCTATCATAAGAAAGAGAATAGATGTACCTCCGTAACTGACAAAAGGCAGTGTGATTCCGGTAGTTGGGATCAGGTTGATGACCACGCAGATATTCAGGATGACCTGAAGGGCAATGTGGAAAAATATCCCGCTCACGATCATGGAACCGTACAAGTCCGGCGCATTCTGTGCAATGAAAAACAGCCGGTACAAAAGATAGCCAAACAGTGCTAGGACGATCATCCCGCCAAACACCCCAAGCTCTTCACAGATGATAGAGAAGATCATATCATTCTGTGCTTCCGGAACCGGTCCCAGCTTCTGCACACTGTTGCCAAGCCCTTTCCCGAAAAATCCCCCGGAGCCGATGGCATACAGGGCCTGCATGATCTGATAGCCGCCATCCTTAGAATATTGCTCAGGCTGCAGCCACACCATGATACGGCGGAGACGGAAATCCTCAATGTTGCCCACACCGCTTCCCAGTGTCATATGCAGGATAATGATCACAGCCACAATTACACTACCCAATATGGCTCCGCTGATCAGAAACGGTTTCATCTTTGGATGTGCCATAAATATCAGAAGTACAGTGATGGCTCCGATTATAATACCTGTACTCAGGTTATCTGTCAAGAGGAAAGCTCCGAGTGCAAGCACACCGCCAACCGCCAATAGCAGGACCATGGACTGCCACTGCTTTATCTTCCGCCCTATCTTGATGATCAGACAGGGAATGAACGTGATCACAGCTATCTTGGCAATCTCAGAGGGCTGGAACTGTGTCCAGGATGGACCGAATTTCAGCCAACGCTTTGCACCGTTGACTGTAACACCAAGCGGTGTGGGAACCAGACACATCAGGAACATGGATACCATGTAGATAATGGGTGACAGGTGAAACAGCACATGATAATCAAATCTTGAAAGCCACAGCGCAACGCCAATACTGACCGCACTGATCACTGCCTGTTTCCCAAAATAAGCCATATCACTGCCCCTCTTTACCTGTGCCAGATAAGAACTGGTACTGTAAAGCATTACCAGGCCAAAGCAGGTGAGAAGAATAACCACTGCCACCAGATTAAAATCATAGTAGCGGACTCTGTTCGCAAATCTGCCTATGGGCTGGCCTCTTTTTCTCTTTTTTGCTGTTCCGGCTTTTTTAGCCACATTTAATGCCATCTGTTTCCTCCACTTTACTCACATCTGTCGTGCCTTCTTAAAATGACGCCTTGCATTTTATGCTGTCTTATATCCTCAGGGCATATTTCATAAGCTCCCAAAAACCTGTCTCCGTCTCACTTTCCCGGTTCATGACCTTTCGCACCAGAACCGGATTATCTGTGATGATATTATCCACTCCCACATCCATCATGCGCTTGATATCACCACGGTAATTGACTGTCCAAGCATGAACTTCTTTACCCAGGGAATGTGCTTCTCTGACAAAGGCTTCGTCAATGTAGGTGTACTTTACGCTGAAAAAATCCGCTGCTGTGATCCGTGAGACACTTCCGTATGTCATGGTCATGATGTAGCCGGTTCTGATATTGGGATTTGCCTTTTTCACCTGCTGCAGAAAACCATAATTCATGGAAGTTATGACACAGTGGTCTTCAAATCCATTCTGTTCGATGACCCTGACCACCTTTTTTACAATGCCCTTATTTTTACCATTATACTTAATCTCTATATTTAAGTCCAGTCTTCCTTTACAAAATTTTAAAACCTCATCCAGAGTGGGGACTTTTTCACCTCTGAACTTTTTATGGAAACTGGAACCGGCATCCAGTTTTTCAATCTCCGCGTATTCCATTTCCCACACATTTTTGTTGACACCTGCCGTCCGCTTCAAGGAGTTGTCATGAAGCAGCACCAGCTCCCCCTCTTTTGTCTCCTGCACATCAATCTCTGCAAAATCCGCGCCGCTGTCAATGGTATAGCCCAGAGAGCTTATCGTGTTCTCGGGTGCCATCAAAGCCCCGCCCCGGTGGGCCGTAACTCCCATGGTAGTCAGCTGGCTGCTCACCACACTGTCATGGGAGGAAGCCAAAACCACAAGATAAGCCCCCTCTCCCATAAGCAGTATCAAGGTAAGTGCCGCTGCGATCTTACGCCTGCCCACTTTTGAAAACCAGATATGGTTTCGGATGATCGCCTCCATGGCAGCCTCTGTCTGGGGCTGTACGTGGAATCTGGCATATATCACATACACAAATGCCAGGCTGCAGATCAGCTGCACCGCACCGGCAAAGATTCCAAGGCCCATGTCGATCCAGCTGCTGTATATGAGCACGGTACTGACTACCGAGGAACCGGATTTTGTAAGCATGGCAGCCCCGGTCATACCTGCCAGCACCAGAACGTAGACCACAGCGATAAATACCAGCATTCCTATATGAAGCAGGACAAATCCGCCAAGCGTTTTTTTCCACTGCTTTTTCAGCAGCCTGAGACCATCCTTCATTCCCTTAATACTCTTCTGCTCCTCTAAAAGACAGTAAGGCAGGGAAAAGATAAATAAGAAGGAGACCAACAGTATGATCCCCAAAAGGCCATACAAGATCCAGTGCGGCCTTATCACTTTATAGATTTGTCTGGCCGTAAATTCCAGAACCCTAATATATGAAATTTCCCGAATAAGAAAATACATGGACAAAAAGGGAGCCGCCAGAATGATACATAAAAACCAGGAAACATGACTGTTTTTCAGAAAATCCCAGGAACGCTTCACACCTTCAATGAGCATATCACTGATATAAATCTTCCTGCCCTGATAAGAGTGGCGGAAACAGGACAGGAGGGCAGAAATCTCTATCAAAAACAATAAAAGGATAAGCACCAGAATCCCCAGCAGCAGCACAATGGACAGAGGACTTGCCAGAAATTTCAGATAGTTTTCCGCTGTGAGGTAACTGAAGTTCTGTGCTTTCAGTGAGTAATTGACTGCAGCGGAGACAGCGTGCATCACCAGCAGAAAGGATGCCGTCCTGTAACCTGTCTCAAAAAGTATAAGACTTACCATATTCTTTTTTACTGCTCTTAACATACTTCTGAAAATCTGCTTCATGCCCTGTCACTTCCCGCCTATGATTCTGTCAGCCCACAGATGCCGCGCTGGCCGTTTCTTCTATTTTAACAAATATTATACCCGAAACACAAGTATACAAATAATTATTTATGCTGCAAAGCAAACCTTGACTTTCTCCCCCTCTATATTATAATGAATTTAGGTAGTTAAAAACATGTAGTGGAGGGTAACGTTATGACACCAGATGAATTGTATACGCAGGCCAAGGAATCTTCGGTCCTGTCACAGGAAGTAACCGATACTTTATTGGAATCGCTGGAGTACAGCAGTATTTCGTTTCTAAACCAGGCCGTTGAGATCCTCAGTGTTTTCCGGGCACGTCTGGAGCGTGGGGACAGGATCACTGTGGAGGATTCCGGAGATGTCTTAAATCTGAAAAGCTTTCGGAAATTTGTGGAAAATACATTTTCCGACTATATCTATGACCACGTATTCGCAGAGGAACGTGAACAAAAGAGGAGCTATTTCCATCTGGATGCCTGTGAGGGCGGCTACTCGCTGGTTCTTGCCGAAGATGGCAAACAGAATCTCTTTGAATGGATCTCCTCACCCAATGAGAGATTTTCCTTTGTCTATATGAAGGCCACCAATATTGTGTACATAAAAAACATCCGGACAGGAGACTATTTCCCATTTATATCCGAAAACGGAAAATACTGCAGGTATGACAAAGTACAGGGAATGCTTGTGGAAGTTTAATAAAGATGCCGCCGGTTACTGTTTGATATGCCCCTTGTCCTCTTGACAAGGGGCATATCATTAAGTAATCCAGCAGCATCTTTTTTCTAAATATAATTATTTGTACAGTTCATCCAGGTCATCCTGGCAGAGTGGTTTCACACCGTTTTTTGTCAGGGCTTCGATTGCTTTTTCATTGTCACCTACTCTTAAGATCATACATGCTTTATCTTTCACGCCCGCGGTGAAGGCATATGTGTATTCCACATTGATCTGATTATCCCCCAGAATCTGCATCACCTTTCCAAGGCTTCCCGGTTTGTTGGAAATGGCTATGGCCAATACCTTTGTGATGGAACAGATGTATCCGCAGTCTTTTAAAACTCTGACTGCGTTAAAGGGATCATCCAAGATCAGGCGGATGATTCCGAAATCTTTGGTCTCAGCCAAAGACAAGGCTCTCATATTGATCTTATTTTCATTCAGAGCGTTCGCCAGCTCTGCCAGCATACCCGGTTTATTTTCCACAAATACGGAAATCTGTTTTACTGTCATAAAAATCCCCCCTTTTTCTAGTAAAGATTGCGGTTATCAATCACACGTTTTGCTTTTCCTTCGCTTCTGGCAATGGTCTTGGGCGCAACCAGTTTCACAACGGCATAGATACCCAGCATAGACTTCAGGGCCTCGATCAGCTCCCGCTCTCTCACTTCGATCTCGCGGATGGAGTCTGAGAACATTTCCGGTGTCATCTCCACCTGAACTTCCAGCTTGTCACTGTTCTTTTCGCGGCTGACGATGATCTGGTAGTTAGCCGGATAACCCTTGTTGAGAAGTACGGTTTCAATCTGGCTTGGGAATACATTGACGCCTTTGACAATGAGCATATCATCACTTCTGCCCATTGGTTTGGACATGCGCACATGAGTCCTGCCGCAGGAACATTTTTCACGGTTCAGCACGCAGATGTCTCTGGTCCTGTAGCGGAGAAGAGGGAATGCTTCTTTTGTAATGCTGGTAAATACCAGTTCGCCCTTCTCTCCGTCCGGCAGCACTTCACCTGTGGCCGGGTCAATGATCTCAGCAATAAAATGGTCTTCATTAATATGCATACCACCCTGTGCGCTGCACTCAAAAGATACACCAGGGCCGGAAATCTCTGTGAGGCCATAAATATCATACGCGCGGATTCCAAGCTTGTCCTCCACATCACGGCGCATTTCCTCACTCCAAGCCTCTGCTCCAAAGATACCTGCTTTCAGCTTGATCTTGTCCCTGAGGCCTCTCTCACAGATGGTTTCTGCCAGGTACGCCGCATAAGAAGGGGTGCAGCAGAGGATAGTGGAGCCAAGGTCACACATAAACTGTATCTGCCTGTCCGTATTTCCGGAGGACATAGGGAGTGTCAGAGAGCCTACCTTGTGGGAACCGCCGTTCAGACCAGGACCGCCTGTAAACAGTCCATATCCATAACATACATGTACCACATCCTCTCTTGTACCGCCTGCAGCCATGATCGCTCTGGCGCAGCAGTCATCCCACAGATCCAAATCATGCTGGGTATAAAATGCCACCACTCTTCTGCCCGTAGTGCCGCTGGTTGACTGAATACGCACACAATCAGAGAGAGGGACTGCCAGCAGTCCGTAGGGATATGCCTCGCGCAGGTCTTCTTTTGTCAAGAAGGGAAGCTTATGTAAGTCATCCACGGATTTGATATCCTCAGGCACTATGCCTTTTTCTTCCATTTTCGCTCTGTAATAGGGCACGTTGTCATATACATGCTTTACCTGTTTTGCCAGGCGCTCGTCCTGCCACTCCCGAATCTGCTCTCTTGAGGCACATTCGACTTCCGGCTGATAATAATTCTCCATTACTGTAAATTCCTTTCCATCCATTTTACTATAAAAACAACATCCCGGACCATATATTGTTTGGGTCCTGACACGCCTGCCGCCGAAACCTGTCCCGCAGCGGCTCGTTTTTGTTATTATACCATTTTAGCGCTTCAGCGTAAAGAATATTTAACATTTTATGCTTTCTTTCATAAGATATTACTGTATAAGTAAATAAAAAGGATAACCAGATATGGAAAAATGTCGAATGAATTATCAGGGCGTCCGTCCGTATTATCCGCCGAACAGGGAAATGCCGGCCCGGGACAACTGCGGCCGCCGTACCCCCTGCGGCTGTAACTGCGATATGGTAGACAACACTTCAATCTATGAACATGCCGATAAGCTGCCGCTTACCATGGCATATGTACCTATGCAGAAATACAAAAAAACATTTGAACTTTGCAAAGGCCTGCAGATGGGAACCATCTTCCCTGAACTGTGCAAGCCATTCTGCGGAAAGAGAGGTGGCTGTCGATGAAAGAATGCAGACGCAGTAAAGCGCAGTTAATGCAGCTGATCAATGAAGTCAGCTTTGCTGTCAACGATATGAACCTCTATCTTGACACCCATCCGGATGACAAGTCCGCCATGGAATTTATGTGCGATAAAATCCGCATCCGCGAAGAAGCACTGAAAGAATATGCCATGTACTATGGCCCGCTTACCATTGCAACTGCTGATGATGACTGCAGCAACTCCTGGGATTGGGTGATGCAGCCGTGGCCTTGGGAATAGAAAGGAGTTTGCTAGAATATGTGGAATTATGAGAAGAGATTACAGTATCCGATTAATATTAAGACTCCGAATGCCAAGGCTGCTTTGTATATTATGAGTCAGTATGGTGGACCGGAGTGTAATAACCTATTATATAGATTTATATAGATAAACATATAAGTCCGGCATATGACCCGGCGCCGGGCTGGTGGTTCCTATTTAGATTCTCTGTTCTCTGGCAGTATAATCAGAA
>NQOF01000018.1 GCA_002270465.1 Blautia hominis | reverse complement strand
GCTTCCAGCAATTGGATGTTGTCGTTTTGCGACAGCCATATTAGATTATCATATCTTTTCTGACTTGTCAACAACTTTTTTAACTTTTTTCATAATATTTGGAAGTTTCTATTCCATATTACGAAAACTTGTTACCAGTTGTTTCCATATCGCATCAGCTGCAACTTGTTTACTATATCACATGCTTCGCTGTTTGTCAACAACTTTTTTCATAATATTCTGAATTGTGTCAATTCTTTTGAATTATTATGGTGTTTTCTGTCACTTATCGGCGACAGCTAGATTATAATATCACAGGGAATGCCGGGTGTCAACAATAAATTTCATTTTTTGATAAACTCTTTCCACTTCTCTCAATCAAGAACAAAACCTAACCTCAATAACCAAATACTCTTCCTCATAAGAAGCAAAAATCTCCCCGCCCATCTGCTCAGTCAATGCCCTGGCAATAGACAGCCCCAACCCCGTGGCATTTTTCCCGGTCTCCACCGTATAAAACCGGTCAAAAAGCCTCTCCGCCAGAACTTGATTCATTTCTTTTGCATGGTTTCTAAACACAATACATCCATTCCCCGAGAGCGTGATCTCCAAATCCCCATCACTATACTTAACTGCATTCCCGATCACATTTGCAAGTATACGGGAAAGGGCAGCCTTATTCAGCTGCCGCATAACCTTCTTTTCCGGAATACAGATTCTGGGAGTGATCCCCGCCTCCTTTAAAGCCCCATAATACCCCGCTATACTTTCCTCCAGTGCTAGATTCAGATTCACAGACTCTCTTTCTTCATATTGATTGGCGGAAACCACCAAAGAATACCGGAATAATTCTTCTGTAAGCTGTTTCAACGTATCAATCCGCTCCTGGACCACCGCCAGGTATCCCCGTACCTTTTCGGATACCTCCTCCTGCTCAAGCAGTTCCATATACCCACAGATTGCCGTAAGCGGCGTGCGCAGGTCATGGGATATATTGGTAACAGCCTCCTTTAGTTCTTTGTCCCCCTGCAAATACCGTATATGTTCTTTTCGCAGCCTCCGCATCTGCCTGTCCATTTCAGCAGCGAGAAGGCGCATCTTACCATCGGAAATGGTAAGATCAATTCCTACATTTGTATCTCTGCCCAGTCTGGCGTCAATTTCTTGGCATATTTCATCTGCCGCCCTGCGCATTCCCTGGATCTTCATTATTAAAATACCGTTTACCACAAAAAGAACAGCGCATAAAACACCAAGCAGATATACCATAATCTTCTCCTTATTTTAAATCTTTCCTGCTGAAACAAAAAACTCCGATCATATTCGCAGCCGCCGCTATAACGATAGAATAAATCCCAATTGTTCCCGGATGTGTCACAGCCCCCGCTGAAATCTGTATCCCCTGACCTGTAGGAAGAAAATCAAATAAAAACTGATAAATGCTTCTTTGTGATGGACTGGGATACATAGGATTGGGTATTCGCTGTATGGTCTGTGTAACCGTATCACCAACGGTCTCCGACATAGAAACCGCATCGGTAAATTCCGGTTCTCCCAGTTTCATAGTGATATACATAGACAAAAACAGAAGCGCAAATATACCCACCATACTGATGATCGCCACCAATGCCTTATTCTGATTCAGCATAGACAGCATGGTAAAAATGGCTGCGAACGCAGCAATCATGAGCACACCATTGACCATATATATAACTGTCTCCTGCCATTCCATTTCAAAAAATCCAAAGAGAGGGATTCCCGCAATACATGCGGTAAACATATAAGCAAAATTCATAAACACACCTGCTGCCGCACAGGCAATAAAGTTTGACAGATAGATATCTCTTCTGTTACACCCTACCATCAGTTTATTGCGGATGGTTCCATCGCTGTATTCCGTCCCCACAAAGAGACTGCAGAATGCTGCGATCAGCATGCCCATCATAATATGAGAGGCAAAAAATACAGAGTCAAATGTGACACTCATATCATATACTTTCACATTCCGATATTGTCCCACGCTGTCAATCACACCATACAGACCCATTACAAGGATTCCGATCCAAAAATATTTATCCTTTCGCAGGCGCAGAAAGTTTGCACGAAGTAGTTTACTCATGGCTGCCACCTCCGATCAGATTGATGTAATAGCTCTCCAGGCTTTCGTCCCTCTCTGTGATCTTATTCACTGTACATCCCTGTGTTGATAAGGCCTGCACAAGGTCCGTCACACTCCACTCACCAAAGACATCGGCTTCGTGCTCTGAAGCAACGGCATATTCTATATTTCTTTCGTCCAGTACACGGCTGAGGGCCTGTACGTCAGATACCACCATGTGCATCCCCTTCCGGCACGCAGCATCCAGTTCCTTTGCTGTGATTTCCTTTACGATTCTTCCGCTGTCAATAAATCCGTAATGTGTGGCAAGCCGGGAAAGCTCATCCAGAATATGGCTGGAGATTAGCACAGTAATCCTGTATTCCCGGTTCAGCTTCAGAATCAATTCCCTTATTTCGATGATCCCCTGAGGGTCCAGACCATTGATCGGCTCATCCAGCACCAGAAAATCCGGATTGCCCGCAAGCGCTATGGCAATCCCCAGACGCTGACGCATGCCCAGAGAAAAATTCTTTACTTTCTTCTTTCCGGTATCGGAAAGGCCTACCAACTCCAGTAATCCTTTGATTCCATCATAGGATGGCCGTCCAAGGACCACATACTGCTCGCGCAGATTATCCTCCGCTGTCAAATCCTGATAAATAGACGGTGTCTCCACCACTGCTCCCATTCGCCGGCGCACCTTGAGAATGTTGGGGGAAGTATATTTTTCCCCATAGATCGTGTATTCCCCAGAAGTGGGCTTCTGCAGTCCGCAGATCAAACGGATGAGAGTGGTCTTCCCGGCCCCGTTCTTTCCTATAAATCCATAAATTGCTCCTTTTTCCACATGCATGGAAAGTCTGTTTAAAGCTTTGAAATTTTTATATTGTTTTGAAAGATTCTCTGTATTCAAAACGTAATCCATATCCGTGCCTCCTTTATTTGATACAGCCATAATAGCACGACATGGTTAAGAAAGCGGTTAAGGAAACAGTTAAGAAACCGTAAAGATACTGTCAGATCATTGTTCACGCATTTTAAATCCAATTCCCCATACCGCCTCAATATAATCTTTTCCTGTTATCTCCCTGAGTTTTCTCCGCAGATTGCTCACATGTACTTTCAGGGAACTTTCCATGCAGTCCGGTGTATCTTCACTGATCAGATCCAATATCCGTGTCTTTGTGATGACCTGGGAAGGGTTCTGCATCAGCAGTTTCAAAACAGCAAACTCCGTTTTGGTCAGGCGGACAGCCATACCGTCTGCCGTAACCTGATATGTTTCCGTATTGAGACACAGATCCTCAAACATCAATTCTGTATGATCAACGGGAATGGATGCCTTTCTGAGCTGCACCGTTATCCTGGCTAACAATTCTTTTGTTTCAAAAGGTTTTGTGATATAGTCCGAAGCGCCTTCCAGCAGAAGATTCACCTTGTCATCTAACCCAGCCTTGGCGCTGACTACAATAACGGGAATCCCGGAAAGCTTTGGAAGGATTTCCTCCCCGCTCAGTCCTGGGAGCATTAGATCCAGCAGGATCAGATCCGGATGCCTCTGGGCCAAAAGAAGCAGTGCCTCCGTCCCTGAATACGCACGCAGCACCCCGTATCCCTCTCTTTTCAAAATTGCTTCTACCATATCACCGATGGGAATATCATCTTCTATAATTGCAATATACTTCATGAAACGCTGCCTCCCTTTCTGCCGCCTTAATGTCTGCCACGCCCACGAAAGGGCAAACACACTTTAATTCATATTGTAACAAAAAGGCGGCCATTATGCTATAGGCTATTCCTTCCGTTAGGCAGGTATGCTGATTTCATAGGTTCCTGACCCACATTACTGACATATGCCCGAAACACGCTTATACAGACCTGCTTACAACAAATCATTCCGTATTCTATATTGGGGAAAAAAACGGTTTTGCAGCTACCGGAAGTTTGTCCAGAAATTCAAGCAAAAATCCCATGATACGCCGCTTAAAATTGGCAAGCTGAAAATGCGGCAACAGAAAACTGCCGTTTGGTCTTTTTTTCCAAGCGGCAGTTTAGGCTGTTATATTCAATTTTCGATCTTCTCAAACCTGTATCTCTGACTGATCTCCGGGTATTTTTCTCTGTCCACCTCACCCATAAACATATCGTACGGCCTGGCCCATACTCCAAACGGACGGTATAGCGCCTGATAGATCACCAGTTTTTCATTTGTCTCAGAATGCGTTGCGAATGCAATGATCTGATACAAATATAAGTCACTGTCCGGATGCACGGTTTCTCTCTTAAAATTCCTTACAATATCCCCTGGCCTCAAATCCCGTTCCATAATACCCTCCTTCTTGTGTGCCTGCAAATTTTCTCCTGACTGCTGCATCGTTTTCTTTTATCTCATATTACGATCCCATCACAATGGTCGATTTCATGCTGTATGATCTGCGCGGTCCATCCTTTAAAACGTTGTCTGCATCGCTTATAGCTCCGGTCCCTGTATTCTACCTCTATGGTTTCAAAACGGGTGGTCTTTCTGCTTCCCTCCAGGGAAAGACATCCCTCTTGCGTCTCATAAGGCATGGATTTCTTAATGATCACGGGATTCAGCATAGCCATATCCACCCCGCCCGTACTGACCACAATAATACGTTTCTTAACGCCGATCATATTAGCTGCCATCCCTACACACCGCTCCCGGTTAGCCTGAAGGGTGTCCAGTAAATCCTTTATCACCTCATCGTCATCCCTTCCGGCAGGTTCCGATTTTTGACTGAGAAAAAAAGTGTCTCTCACCACTGCTCTTACCATAATATCTCCTTCAACAACTGTTCTTCTTCACTCTAAGAACCATCAAAATTCATCTGCTTGAAGTATAACCGATTTTCAAATTATATACAAGCTTTCATGCATCTCTTCCCTCCTCCTTCCCATTTTCCCGGAGCCACTGCCCTTTCCCTTATCCTCCCATTTTGCATAACGAAACTCCAATCTTCCACTTTTTTTCAGTCTTTTTCTACAACAAATTCTCCTCACATTTAAAATTCCACAATTTCAGCAGTAAATTTTTTTAATATTTGTTCACACTTTTTCCTTGAAATAAGGTATAAATAAATTACCCCCAATACATTATATAGTTTTTGCTACACCCCATAAGAAGAAATACCTTCTCCAAAAAGACCAGCTCCCCCGCTGGTCTTTTTCCTTATGCAAAAAGAGCCCGGCTGCTGGCCGGACCCCCTTTCTCCTTCCCTACTTTTACATTTCTCCCCGCGCTTCCCGTTCACACAATTCCTTCATGATAGCAGGGTACTTTTTATCCAAACCGTAAAACAGAATCACCAGAATGACCAGTATCCACACCACAACAGGCGCAAATGCATAGATTTTAACAATGGCATTGACCACTGCCTCCGGTTGTGTAACTGCGGCTCCGGTGGATGCCACATAACCGCACAGGCTCAGGATTCCTGTAATGAGGGCCTGAGAAGCCCCCATTCCAATCTTGGCTCCCACAGACCCGCCGGAGAAAATAAAACTCTCCTGACGCACATGTGTTTTCCACTGCCCAAATTCCACCACATCACCGATCATACCGAAAATAAAAGCACTCAAAGGCGCCTGCCCAATTCCACGGAGCACTGTGGTCAATACACACCATTTAAAGTCATAAGGATTCAACAGAAACAGAAACTGTCCTGCCAGAACAATCACTGCCCCCAACAGGATAACTCTGCTTTTGGTAAAGAATTTCCGCAGCAAAGGACACAAAAATGTGACAATGATGATCACGACTGTCTCAATAAAATATAATGTACTGTACATCCAGGAATCATTATGGAACACATATTTACAATAATACGGAAGTATGGTCCCCACTACTGTCTGCGTAGTCCCCTGGAAGGTCCAAAGCAGCAAAACGGCCCAGAAATACTGATTTTTTACCAACGCTTTCAGATTATCCTTTAAGGATATAGTCCCCTGTTTTTCTCTTGCCACTATATGCACCTTCTCCTCACAGGAAAAGAAGCAGAACACAAGAAGGATAAGTGCCAGCACAGCCCAGATAGACATACATTTTATCCAGGCCGCCTGATCATTGCCGAAAGCCTTGACCAAAGGCAGGGTAAAAGTGACCGCAATGATGCGCCCTATTGGAGACATCCCCATGCGGAACACGGACAGCATGTCCCTCTGTCCGGAATCCCTGGTCATCATGGCAGAGAGAGACCCGTAAGGCAGATTAATGGCAGTATAACAGACTGTCGTACAGAAATTATAGGTAATAAACATATATATAAACTGCAGCATCTCTCCGGTATGAGGCACCGTAAACAGTAAAACAGCTCCCAGGGCATACGGTGCCGCCATCCATATGATCCAGGGACGTGACTGTCCCCACCTGGAATGTGTCTTTGACACAATATATCCCATGATCACATCTGATACGCCGTCAAAAATACGCGACAGCATCATCACAATCCCCACCAGATACGGAGAGACTCCGGCATAATCCGTATAAAACAGAACCAGCAGCGTGCTAATCATGCCATAGACAATATTACACGCTACATCCCCGCTTCCGTAAGCGATCTTCGTAGTAAAGCTGATGCGGCCTTCTCTCGGAAATCTTTGTTCCTGCATAAACATCCCCCTTGTTCAGATCGTCATGCGTTCCATTTATCCGCAATACACTCTCTCATGATTTCTACGCATCTCTTTGCTTTATCCACATTATTATGTATCGTGTATACATCACGAATGGTCAATTCAACGGTACAGTTTTTCGCATGTTCCAGAGTTGTCATAATATGGCTGCGCCATGCCTCTTCATTGAGCTTTTCATCCACACCCAGATAGTTAGGGCTTGGCTTTCTCTGATAAATGATTTTCTTTCCGGCCAGCACCTCCCCCATAAATGTCTCATTGGTCCAGGGTGAAATAGAGGCTTTTCTCAGATTTTTCAATTGACTCAGGCACGGCCACAAACGTTCCAGGGGATCACAGCAGCCAAAGGAGACAAGCCCGAAACGATCTGCTACTTTTTTATAGGAATCCCAAATCAGGGTCTCAAACATTTCCTGGGAGACATTGATCGTTTCCTGGGAATCCATATGAAGCCAGACTTTGTCCAGTGTTGCAGGACCTTCACTTGGAAGCTCATCTGTCAGGCAGATAGAGCCCTGATTGCATTCTTCATAACCGGCAGTGGGATACAAAAGTCCGCTGTCCTGCCAATCCTGGAAAAATTTCAGATAATCATCCGCAAGCTGGTTCAAAACCTGTTTGATCTGGTCCGGATAGTCATAAAGTGCATAACACATATTCTGCATTCCCATAATATGTACCAGATCCTGTGTCAGCCAGCATGTTAGTGACTTGCCGGTATGTTTGACGGGAAGGATATCTCCAAAGGCATCCTGTGCCGCTTTAAAATATTCATTGGTTTTTTCTGTCTCCAACCGGAACCGGGAAGGCCTAAATTTGTCCATCTCTTCTCCCAGTTCTTCTACTTGTTCTCTGAAGTGCTGCCCGATTCCTCCATTTGCGTCCACATCCTTCAGCACATCAAAGCCCCAGGGTCTCAGCTCCAGATCCCACCATACACCAAAATACGGGGCAACTACCTTATCGTCATCCAACACCTGCATATTATAGAAATTATGCAGAAGGCGCTCTTCTATCCTGCGTGCCATAGGGTCCTCGCACTGCATCTCGGGGAACAATACCTCCTGTGTAAAATTATCAATTTCCAGATGGATCATGGGACGTTCCCCTCTGCAGGCGTTGTGGGCGATCCATTCCCGGGTCCTCTTCAGATTTTTTTCACTATTTGCAATTTCCAGCTGCCGTCTTGCCAATTCGCGCAGACGTTCTCTTTCTTTTTGTGATATCATAGCTTATCTTTCTCCCTTCGTATTATATGGGTTTTCCTTATCTGTTAACCATATGATACGTCAGAAAAAATAGATTTCCAATAAAGATTCTGACTATAATATTGTAATTTTCTGCTCTCTGAATCTCCTTCTTATTCCTACAGGGGGAATTCCCGGAATTTTTTTGGGGATAATCCGTTTTGGGCTGTAAACGTATTGCAAAAGTGGGATTCGCTGTTGAATCCTACCAGAAAAGCAATCTCCTTCACCGCAAGAGATGTGGTTTTCAACAGACATTTTGCCTCATTGAGCCTTTTTCGGATCACATATTCTTTTGGAGAACTGTTCATAGCCTTCCTGAACTTTCTGGAAAAATGGGATTCGCTCAATCCTACATGATCTGCTATCATCTCTACAGAAAGGTCACTGTTCAGGTTATCCGCAATAAACAGCAGGGCCTCTTCAATCATCAGCTCCACATTCTCGTTTCCATTCTGCAGGCTCCCCTGCATGTTTTTAGATATACCAATTATGAGCTGGTAGATATTCAGGGAATCGTCAAACTCGGAACAGAATCTTCCATATCTGCAGTTGGATATGATCTCTTTTAATTTCTTCTGCACCGTCTCCCCATTATCAAGACGGAAAACCTGGCGTCCGCCTGTACTCTCCATAATATCATGATAAAACTGCCTGGTATTTGCCCCGTCAAAATGTACCCACTGAAATTCCGCATACCCCACAGCACGATACGCATGAGGTCTGTGACAATTCAAAAACACCATATCCCCTTCTTTTGCTATACTTTTCTTCCCTTCTGATGTTATCATCATTTTTCCTATTTTTACAAACAGCAGCATATAATTTTTATAATCAACCTGCCGTTCAATGCGGTATTCCGCCTCACAGAGGAAATGCCCCACAGACGTAAAATAAAACAGACGCTCTTTTGCCAGCGCAGACGGCGTGTAAAAATAAAAATCAGAGCCTGGCAGCACTCCCGGTTCCTGACATATCATCCTTATATCCCCCTTTCCCGTTCAGACAGACATGCTATGCCCCGCATAGTATGGTCCAGCCACATATCGCTTTACACAAAAAACGGCTATACCTCTTTTTAGAAGTATAACCGATATGTTTTTTATATACAAGGATTCAGAAAAACAGTGACTGGATGGAACACTAGTTCTCCTCCGCAGTACGAAACTCTATGTCTTTATGCAGCACAGCAATATGAAGCTTTTCTGACATAATTACCATTAAGACCAGTATAACTGCCATAAAAACCGGATAGAGCCCAATATTTATATACTGTGCAATAAGTCCGAACAGAGGCGGAACCAGGCAGGTCCCCACATAGGCAGCCGCCATCTGTACCCCAATGACCGACTGGCTTAAATCTGCTCCAAAATTAATTGGCGTCTCATGGATGATAGATGGATAAATAGGTGCACATCCGCAGCCAACCAAGATCAATCCGGCAAAGAGCACATTTCCTCCAATAGGAAGAAGAATGCAGACAATGCCCACGGCAGTTACCACCTGTCCCAAACGTATCATATTGCGGTCATTCACTTTCATCGTGATAAACCCACACACAAACCGGCCTGCTGTGATTCCCATATAGAAAAGGCTGGCCCAGCGCGCTGCCCGTTCCGGGCTGATTCCGTGATATAAGGTACAATAGCTGGCTGCCCAAATACCTGCCGTGCTTTCCAGAGCACAGTAGCAGAAAAAGCAGATCAGCACTTCCTTAACGCCTCTCAGCCTCACAAGCTGAGGCAATGTGTAGTGACGGCCCGGATTTTTTTCAGATACTTCCGAATCATCCCCTGTTTTTACTGCGTGGGATTTCTGCATCTTCCTCCAGAGTGGAAGTGAAAAAATGAGGACTGCAGTCAAAACCACCTGCATAATAGAAATGGTCTGATACCCGCCATTCCATTTTAATCCTCCTGCCACAGCCCATCCCATTACTACAGGTCCAATACTGGCTCCCAATCCCCACATGCAATGCAGCCAGCTCATATGCCTGGCAGGATAATGCAGGGCAACAAAATTATTGAGTGCCGCGTCAACACTTCCCGCTCCCAACCCATAGGGCACTGCCCAAAGGCATAAAAGCCAGAAAGAATTACTGATGGAAAAGCCAAACAATGCCACAGCCGTCATTCCCACACTGATGGCAGTAACCTTGCCGGCCCCCAGTTTCCGGGTGAGATGATCACTTGCTAAACTGGAAACGATCGTCCCTGCAGCGATGATCATAGTGATAATACCAGCCCAGGAGACGGATGCTCCCAATTCCTGATACATACTGGGCCAAGCCGATCCGAGAAGGGAATCCGGAAGTCCCAGACTGATAAATGCCAGATAGATAATAATCAATAACAATGATGTCATACCATATAAACTCCTCTTATGTCTCAAATTCAGGTTACAGTTCAACAACCCTTTCTCAAACGGTGGCTGTGAACCGTAATAAATCAGTATCTTGGCATATTATACTTCAAATTGCGGATTGCTTCCATAAAGATTGCGTATTATACTATAAGAAAAGCGACAGACTAAAATATCCTGAGGTGAAAAATGATTAGCAATCCCATACGTGTTGATGAAAAAGGCAGGGAACTACTCAATCATGGAACCCTGGCCTTCCCATGTGCCTGGTATTACAGCGGCATGAACCAGGGTGATGTGCCCTGGCACTGGCATGAAGAGATTGAGCTGGTGTATCTGAACCGGGGAACTCTGCAGTGTTCGGTTGGGAGCAGACGTTTTCTTCTTTGCGCCGGAGAAGCTCTCTTTATCAATACAGGCATTCCCCATGCCTTTTTTGAGGAGCCGGGCGTTCCCTATGAAGAAAGCGACATTGTATTCCATCCCCGTCTGATTTACGGAGATGTTGGAAGCATATTTTATGATAAATATATGCTTCCGCTTATGCGCTGCCCATCCATGGCAGGCTTTGTCTTCCATACGGACACAGATTGGCAGAAAGAAGCAGCTCTTTCCATAAAAAATGCGATCACCGTCTGTAAAAACAAACCGGATTTATATGAGTTTACCGTGCGAAGCTTACTGTCTAATGTCTTTACTCTCCTTCTTGGGCATAGCAAGGACCAATTAGAGCAGAAGGAGACCAGGGCTTCTTTTCTGATGGAGCGTGTAAAGCGAATGTTGGATTACTTCCATAGCCATTACCGGGAACCCGTCAGCGTGACACAACTGGCAGACCAGGCCAATATATGCAAACGTGAATGTCAGAGGGATTTCAAAAAGGTACTGGGCCTGACACCCACCCAATATTTTGAGCAGTACAGGCTTGCTATGTCCGTGCATCTCCTTACTGAGACCAGCCACAGTATTATTGAAATCGCGGACCAATGCGGTTTCCAAAGTCCCAGTTACTTTACTAAGCTTTTTAGAGAACGGTACGGAGTCACACCTTCCGCCTTCAGATTGCATAATGAACCAGCGGATAATATCCGTTTTCCGGTCTAATCTTACAATGAATTCTGCCTGTTTTTAAAACTACACAATTTCTATCCGGATATTTTTGAAATTTTGTTGACACTTATCTGTCGAAATATAGTATAAATAAATTACCCCCAATACATTATATAGTTTTTGCTACACCCCATAAGAAGAAATACCTTCTCCAAAAAGACCAGCCCCCCAGCTGGTCTTTTTATTTGCGTCTATGTATTGCTAAAACTATAATAAATAAGAATATGCAGATTGTTTCATCCACTCAAATGTATATCCCTCCGGATTGTTTTTCAGCTTATGATTCAGGAAGTCCTCAAATGACCGGAACTTTGGAAGCAGGTATGGCGTGTTCTCATCTGCTCCGGGGGCGCCATAGATTTTAACGGCCTGGACAGCGGCCTGTATCTTTTCCTGTGCTGTGCAGGGTGATATATTATTAAAAAAGAATATAGCAGGTGTCGGGCCTGATTTTGCTCTTAAAACATAGTCACGAACAAGTGCCACTATCTTATCAATAGACTCAAACACTCCCTCCCAAAACACAGACTGCACTTAGTCTTAAAATTCCGTATAACACAAAAACTCCATAAACAATCATGTTTACGGAGTTTAAAGCTCCCCCTGTTGGACTCGAACCAACGACACTGCGGTTAACAGCCGCATGCTCTACCGACTGAGCTAAGGAGGAATAGATACACTGATACACCGTACCTTCAAAACCGCATATACAAAACACAAAAACCTTTTTTCTTACCCGCCGTTCGCACTTTCGTGCTTAGGTCAAGCCCTCGACCGATTAGTAGCAGTCAGCTCCATACATTGCTGCACTTCCACCTCTGCCCTATCCACCTCGTCGTCTTCAAGGGGTCTTACTTCTTTATAGAATGGGATATCTCA
>NQOF01000017.1 GCA_002270465.1 Blautia hominis | reverse complement strand
TGCTATTATAGTGGTATGATTATCTTGGAACTTCAACATAATGATGCCTCCTTTCGAATTTGTTTCCCTACAAATAGGATAGCACATTTTGTTGAAGTTTCTTTATTTAACTAGCACAACAGGTTAAATTATTTTTCATTCAAAATATCAGCAATGTCACCAATTCCTTTTTTTCCAAAGTATACTTTTTCATCGTTGAGGATCATACAGGGGACACTCATCACTTTATACTTTTCCTTCAGTTTTGGAAAATGTGCCAGGTCAAACATTTCGGCCTCCACGTATTCGGATACAGCGGCGGCCTTCTGCGCGGACATGACCGTCTCCGGGCACATGGTACAGGACAGGGATACCAGGACCTTTATATTGACCGGACTGTCCAGCTTTTCCAGTTTTTCTCTGATTTCCTGTCCAATCGCCTGCCCCGGTCCTGCCACATTGTAAAGGGCAATAATAAAGGAATTAAATTCATGGCCTCCCGGGACTCCGTGGAACCAGATCCCGCTGCTTCTGCCGTCTGGGTAACACACCTCTATGGAGGGCAGGATGCGGCCTTTTGCCGATTCCTCATTTCCTACCTTTTTCCAGGTCAGTTTATCACTGACACCTTCCAGTTCCCGCAGAAAGCCAAGGATTTCACCTGACAAGGGTTCCTCATTGAGCCAGGCTTTTAGCACCACAGGCTGCCTGAACTTTCCAAATACCTCTTGGAGCTGTCCTCTTATGGCATCATTGAGAAATCCTTCCCCGCTCCCCTCATGGGCCGCAGCAGACTCTGCTTTTTGAGGCTGCGGTGTGTTTCTCTCTGTAACCAGCTCGGGAATCCCTAATTTCTTGTGCAGTTCGGATACTTCTTTTTCCAGGGATGTAGCTGCAGCAGCCCCGTCCGATACCGCAGTCACAACCTGGCGCAGATCTTTCACACATACATCCCCCGCTGCGTAAACACCGTCCAGATTGGTCTTCTGGCTGTGGTCTGTAAGCAGATATCCATGGGCATCCTTTTCCACCTCCGCACCGATCCAGTCCGTATTGGGTACATATCCGGCAAATACAAAAACACCGAATCCGGGATCCTCCCCTGCCTCGTGGACCCACTCTTTTTGTGTTCGGTTGTTTCTGAATCTGGCATAAGTGACCATATCCCGGCCCCCCACTTCCAATAGCTCTGTCTCAAAAAGGACCTCTATATTCCCAAAATTTTTCAGCTGGTCAGAAACCGTCCCGGCACAGGAAAATTCTTTCTTCCGCACAACTAAGGTCACCTTTTTCGCGTATTTTGTAAGGAAAATCCCTTCCTCCACAGCAGCAAATCCGCCTCCGATGACAAAAACATCCAGGCCGGAGAAAAATTCACCGTCACAGGTGGCACAGTAGGCAACACCTCTGCCCTGAAACTCCCGCTCTCCTTTAAATCCCAGCTTCCGGGGATTCGCACCGGTCGCCAGGATCACGCCCAGAGCCTTATATTCCCCTTTGGTGGTGTGCAGGACCTTGATATCTTTTGCAAGCTCCATGTCAAGTACCTGGGCAGCCGCAAATTCTGCGCCGAAATTCTCTGCCTGACGGCGCATGTTCCCTGTCAGCTCTTTTCCGCTTATTTTTTCCACTCCCGGATAATTCACGATCTCAGAGGTTATGGTGATCTGTCCGCCAATCTCCGCTTTTTCCAGAACGATAACTCTGTATTTGGCACGGGCCATATAAAGAGCGGCAGAGAGACCTGCCGGACCGCCTCCGACGATTGCCAGGTCATATAGATCATTTTCTGTCTGCATGGCATCTCCTTTCTTATTGAAAACCCTCCGCACCTCAGGACGAGATGGGAGGGTTCTGTTTTTCTGAGAATGCTCAGATCAATCCAACTAAGTCGAGGCTCGGTTTCAGAGTTTCTGCACCTGGCTGCCATTTTGCAGGGCAAACCTGGTCTCCGTGTTCAGCTACGAACTGAGATGCCTGCACGCGGCGGAACAGTTCATCCGCATTCCTTCCGACATTGCCGGCGATCACTTCATATGCCACGATCTTTCCTTCCGGGTTCACAATGAAGCTTCCCCGCTCTGCCATACCATCCTTCTCGATCATCACCTCAAAGTCTCTTGTCAGAGCACCGGTGGGGTCTGCCAGCATAGGATACTTGATCTTTTGAATGGTTTTGGATGCGTCGTGCCATGCTTTGTGCACAAAATGGGAATCGCAGGAGACACTGTAAATCTCACATCCAATGCCTTTGAATTCTTCATATTTATTTGCCAGGTCTTCCAGCTCTGTGGGGCACACAAAGGTGAAGTCAGCAGGATAGAAAAAGAATACACTCCATTTTCCGATCACATCTGCCTTTGTTATTGTTTTAAAATCCCCGTCCGCATAAGCCTGGACAGTAAAGTCTCCGATTTCTTTGTTTATTAATGACATATATTACCTCCTAGTGATGTGCTGTTAGTGATGTACTGTTTTCCAGTGCTCCATCCGGTCACGTTTCTGACCGAATGGAGCACTAGTCTTATTATTGTCTGCATGGTGTCAAATCATTCCCGGCATTTCTTCCACATCCTCCGGGGTGCAGCCAGTCTATGAAATACTTCTGACTCCAATAAGACGGAAATCATGTATGCGATTTGATTGTGTGTGGTTGACAGCTAGTGGTTAGTAGTTAGTTATTACTAACTATTTGTTAATATAACACACTTGCTTTTCAAAAGCAAGTGGATATATTAGGAAATTTTTTCATTATCTGCGGGTCACCATAACGATGGTGATCCCCAACATCACCAGTGCAGCCATCCATAAGGGTACCATGCCGTCATAATAGCGCGCACCGCTGTCCAGATGATAATAACGCACATAACAGACCAGACTGATGACCGCCGCTATACCGATCACAATTATAAATACAACAGCCGCGCCCCAGGAAAAACATTGGCAGGAATACAGAGCATTGATTTCAGCCAGAGCCAGCATCGCCCACCCCACAATCAATAACAGTTCTGTGGTCACCGGCCTTTTAAAACAAAACAGGGTAACAGCCAGCAAAATAAAATACACTGCGATTCCGCCCCACAATATAATGCCGCCGGAATACAATTCTCTGTAACGGGGTACCGCATCCATACCTCTCAGTAACACAATAACCGACAAAAGCCCCGACACCGCCGCAGGCAGGAGCAGCCAGCCTGATCTCATTCCTTTGACAGGATTCTCAGGCCGAAACGCCAGCAGCCACCACGCCAGGTAAAAAACACAGCAGACTATAAGCAGCACATTTCCAATAAGTATCTGTTTCGGATATGTTTCGTAACGGATCAGTCCCATGCTTATTCCCTCTCTTTCTGCACTGTTTAAAAGCAGAATGCATCTTATGTTTTTTGATGTTCCTTTATTTTCATCGTTTTCCGGTTCCGCGCGCTGTCCTGCCCGTCCGGCATCTTTTGTTTTATTATACCACAATTTTGTTTTTTAAGAAAACCATAAGATGTTCCTTTGGTTCTATTGATTTTTGCTGAAAAATGTTATATCCTTTTATAAGTTAGCAAATTCTAACGTACATAAATAAAATACATATTTTTATGAAAGTTTCTCTACGAAAGGAGCAATCATTTATGCACTGCACGCGAAAATTGAATGACACAATAAGCTGGGTAGGCGGCAATGACCGCAGACTGGCACTTTTTGAAAACCTGTTTCCCATACCGCGGGGTGTTTCTTACAACTCCTACCTGATCACAGATGAAAAAACAGCATTGATCGACACAGTGGATGCCTCTATTACTCATCAGTTCCTGGAAAATATTTACTATGTCCTGGACGGACGTCCTCTGGACTATCTGATCATCAATCACATGGAACCGGACCACTGTGCCAATATCGAAGAACTTCTGCTGCGGTTCCCTGATCTGAAAGTTGTGGGGAATGCCAAAACTCTGGCATTTGCCAAACAGTTTTATGACACAGATCTGGATGGCAAGACCATCACCGTAAAGGAAAATGATTCGATTTCCCTTGGTGCCCATACGCTGCGTTTTTATTTCGCACCTATGGTACACTGGCCGGAAGTCATGGTTACTTATGAGGAAAGCGAAAAAATCCTTTTCTCCGCAGATGCTTTCGGAAGCTTCGGTGCACTGAACGGACATTTGTTCAGCGATGAGGTGGATTTTGACAAAGACTGGCTGCCTGATGCACGGCGCTATTACAGCAATATTGTGGGAAAATACGGCGTTCAGGTCACATCCGCGCTGAAAAAACTGTCCGGACTGGATATCCGTATGATCTGCCCTCTCCACGGCCCTGTCTGGAGAGAAAACCTGGAGTACCTCCTGGACAAATATGCCCACTGGAGCAGTTATCAGCCGGAAGAACAGGCTGTGGCACTGTTTTATGCTTCCATGTACGGAGATACGGAAAACGCTGCCAACATACTGGCCGCCGGACTGGCAGAAGCAGGAGTGAGAAATCTGGCTGTCTACGATATCTCAAACACCCATATCTCCACTTTGATCGCAGAGGCATTCCGCTGCAGCCATCTTGTGATCGCGTCACCTACTTACAACGGCGGGATCTATCCGGCCGCTTTGAATCTGCTCCATGATATGAAGGCCCTGAATCTCCAGAACCGGACCATTGGTCTCATAGAAAACGGTACCTGGGCACCGACCAGTACCAAACAGATAAGAACATTACTGGAAGAAATGAAGCAGATGCAGATACTGGAACCTGCAGTCACCATCAGATCCGCTCTGAAAGGGGATTCTATGGACAAACTCAATGAGCTGAAAGAAAGTATTCTTGCCTCCCTTCAGGCAGATGCAGAATAGACCAAAGATAATGATCGGGCATACGCTTTACAGCGGATGCCCGATCATAAATTTCATGGCTGCATTCTTCTGCAGAAACTTGATCTTTATTAAACTACCTTATTCATCTGCTCCATGATTTTTTTCGTTTTCCAGTCTTTTGACAGGCGGCCGGCCAGCAGGATACACAGTAAAACCGCCACAGCGGAAATCATGAAAAAGGCCGGATAGTCAAACTGGTATTTGTGGCCAAAGGCCCTCATATCGGACTGCCTATATAGATACCGGAGTACAGGAATGGAGAAGAAATATGCCAGTACCGCGCCACAAAGCCCAAGCATGGTATTTTCAAATATCATCATGCGGCGGATCATTTTTACACTCATGCCTATGGCACGGAACATGCAGATCTCCTGTGTTCTTATCTGCATCCGGTAACTCAGGTTATTGATTATGTTTATCAATACAAGGATAAAAGAAATCACTGCGATCCCTGCCACATATACCATCTGTTTCCGGAAAAGCACCTCATTTTTTTGGATATCAGAAATCATACTCCGGGTGGATATCCCCTGAAACTGATTGCCAAGCTGAATCAGCTTCCGTTCCAATTTATCCCGGTCTTTCTCTGTCAGGTCCTCCTCTCCGTCCATATATATGCGCTGGAAATGACTGTCCGGGCACAGCTTCTGTACCTGGTCATCGCTGGTGATCAAAAGCGGGTACACGGTAATGTTGCAGTCATACATGTAGGCAAAGGAAACGACCGCTGCCACTTTATAAGTTTTGTAACAATACTGGGCCTCTGTATCGGTCAACTGTTCATACGGCAATTGCCCGGTGTCAAAATCTTTGCGGTACTTGACCTGGATCTCGTCCCCTGCCCGGTACTGCATCAGTGGGGTACCTTCCTTATAATTTCCGGGATACGGATTATTCTTCGTGTCATCCATGTGCAGGATGGAAAGAATGATCTCATCATCTTTTAATCCGTTTTCATCAAAATCCCCGTCTATCACATATTTCTTTAATTCCGACAATGCATTTTTATTGTACCCATAGATAAGCGATTTAAAAATCTGATCCTTCCCGTCATTTCCGGCGAGGGGATACCCCTGATATTTCAGGAACGCTTCATTCCTCTCCTTATAATAGGCATCATTTCTCTTGATCTTTTTATCATCGATCACACGAACCGGGATTCCGGCCTGGGTCTTTATACTGCGGATCCCCTCCAAAGAGGATATCTCTTCTGCGCACTCCCTGGATACCCCATCTGCCGTACTGTTTATATGCAGTGTCCCCATCTCGTACTGCCCGTTCAAATAATACATCTCTGCCGTATCTTCCCGGTAGTGTTCTGCTATCTTTGTCTGATAGGCCAGACCTGTAAACAAGGTAACCCCGGCACATATGGTAAGTATAACAAAAATTGAAGTCTTTTTCTCCTTTAAAATATATTTGCTGCCAAGTGAGAACAATGTATATGCCCTTCCGTGTCTGTCCACGTTTCTGTTCCAGTGAAAATGACGCATGAACAGGACACTCAGGTTCACTTTATTCCCATGGTTGGCGATCAGATCCGGCACCGGCTCACGTACGATCTTTTTCCCTGTAAAATATCCCACAAGTCCGATCAGAAGTGCAATGACTGCGATGCAGACCGCGATCTGCCAAATGGGGATAACAGGTGCAAATGATATTTTTTCATTATTCAGATAAATTTCCTGACTGCTGTCTCCTGATAATTCGGAAATAAGCAATGCAATGCCAATACCCAAGATTCCCCCTACCGGAATGCTGAGAAGATATATCTCATACATTTCCGACAAAATAAGCCTCCTAAGCTGGCCTGCCTGCATACCCACCGCCCTCAGGATCCCATATGGATTTCTCCGCGACATCATAGTGATCTGAAATATCCCATAAAAGACGATCATAGTGATCAGAAGCAGCACACTGATAAACTTAAAGTCAGTCAGCCATAACCCCTGAATATCTTCCCTGCCGGGACATTTCTTCACCTGCTTTTTCTCTATGCCCAAATCCCTGCAGACTTTGCTTACTTTTTTATCGTAATCCGTTCCATCCCGGAAACGTACATACACAGAAAAGCTGTCCTCTCCCCTGGACTTTATAGGTGCATAGAGCGTTTTGACCCCGTATTTTTTATTGCTCGGCACATCCGACAGGATCCCGACTACTTTATACGTCTCTGTACGGTTTTCCTTTTCGCTGTATATCTCCACTTCCTGCCCGCATACGGGTTCTATCCCCATATTTAAAAGTGCCCAGCGCTCTGCTGCCACTTCATGCTCCGTCTTTGGCAGTCTTCCCTTTTCTACGATGGCGGTCAGCGTTATAAAGCGGCTGTCCCCCCGCTCCAGGTGATTGTCTTGAAAATCCTTCTGATATTCCGGGTACTCCAGCTGCTTCACTGCATACCACTCCAAATCCGGGTCAGAAGCCAGCTTTTCCACCTTGCTGCCATCAATTTCATTTATGCTGCAGTCAGAATCCGTAAAAAGCATCTTACCCTGAATATTTTCCATCTTATGATTCGTGTGGACCAGGATCAATAAGGATGTGATCAGCGTTACACTGAGTACAAAGCAGGATAATAAGGCAAGGGTATTCTTTTTATAGCTCCTCATAAAACGATGCCGCAGACATAACCTGCTGTCTGCCTCTTCCTGTCTTTCCATTGGTCTCCTCCCCATCATCAAACTATTTTTCCATCCTCGATTCGGACGATCCTGTCAGCCATCTGCGCAATCTCTTCATTGTGGGTGATCATAACGATCGTCTGATGGTACTGCTCACTGGTCACTTTCAGGATTCCGAGTACATCCTGGCTGGTTTTAGAGTCAAGATTTCCGGTAGGCTCATCAGCCAGGATCACGGATGGCTTAATTGCCATTGCCCTGGCAATCGCCACCCTCTGCTGCTGTCCACCTGAAAGCTGCCCCGGCAGGCTGTCGCATTTCTTTTCCAGTCCCAGTATCCCAATAATATCCTGGATATACTTTTTATCCACCCTTTTATTATCCAGCTTCAGCGGCAGAATGATATTTTCCCACGCATTCAGCATGGGGATCAGATTAAACTGCTGGAAAATAAACCCTATCTTTCTTCTGCGGAAAATAGTCAATTCATCGTCACTGAGCTGTTCCAGCTGTTTCATATCCATGATCACGCTTCCGCTTGTGGGAACATCCAGGCCGCCCAGCAGATTAAGAAGGGTGGATTTACCGCTTCCCGAGGTCCCAACAATTGCCACAAACTCCCCTTTTAAAACAGTCAGGTTCACACCGTCAAGGGCCGTCACCTCCGATTCCCCGCTGCCGAATACTTTCCTTAGATCTTTTGCCTGTAAAATCACCATAATTATCTCCTTCACGCAAAATAGCCTGTATTATTACAATACAGACTATACCATAAAAATATTTCCAACCCGTGTCAGGAATATATCAGAACTGACACATTATCCTCTGTATAAAAAAACGGAAAAGACGGAGCCTTTATCCGGCTCTGATGAGACCTTGATATATCCCCTCTCCCTGCGCAGCACTTCTCTTGCAAAGTACAGGCCAATCCCCACGCCCGGCTGCTCCGCAGCTTTCCTGGAACGGTAAAAACGTGTAAAGACAGAGGCCTGCTCCTGCTCTGCAATTCCGATTCCCGTGTCTGCCACATCCAGACGCAGAAACATGGAATATAAGACTACATGCAGCGATACGGTTCCTCCTTTTGGTGTATACTTTATCGCATTGTCCACAATATTTCCAACGGCTTCTATGGTCCACTTTAGGTCAAACTCTGCCTCTTCCCCGGAGTCATCTATTACAAGGGTGATCCCCTTTTGCTGCGCCTTGGGTTGAAACTGTCTGTTAATGGCAGACAAGACTTCCCGGATACAGCATCTTTTTGGTTCCAGTTCCAGAATGCCGTTTTCCAGCCGTGACAGCTTTACCAGTGATCCTATGAGAAAATCCAGTTTGTCCACCTGGTCAATAACAGCTTCAATCTCCTCCGCGATATCCTCTTTTACAGAGCTGTCCCCTGCTTTCCATTTTTCCTGCTGTTCTCCCAGCAGTTCCGCATATATTTTAATATTTGCAATGGGCGTGACTGTCTGATGTGAAATATCAGAGATCAGAGACTGGATCCGCTGTTTTTGTTCAGCCAGCTGAACAGAGGACAACTGGCTGTCATTCAAGAACCGCCACATGGCACTCTCCAGTTCCGAAATCCCCGTATCCATAAGCTTTCCCTCTGAAAAAGTACCTGCAACCGCATCCTCCAGCATTTCCTGCAGGCGCCTGAGCAGTTTTTTCTCGCGCAGTCTGCAGGCCGCTATGACAGCGGCCAGCATTGCCAGAAGGCAGATGATAATACACACGCAGATTCCTATGATAACCGTTGTATTCATGTCCTTTTACCCTTTTCCTGCCGCTCCCATGCGTAGCCAATGCCATAAACCGTTTTAATATAAGACGCCGGATGCTCCGATTCCCGCAGCTTTCCCCGCAGCCTTTTTATCACCACAGTAAGTGCATGTTCCTCCACAAAATCCGAATCACCGGACCATATTTCATCCGTCAGGATTTCTCTTGTTAAAACCGCGCCGGGGTTTTCCACCAATTTCCGCAGGAGTCTCTGTTCGGTCCGGCTCAGTTCCACGGGGCTGTCATCCACCCGGAAAACCATTTTCCGAAAATCAAAATAATAATTATCTGTCTGGAAGATCTCCGGACTTTCAGCCTCCGTTTCCCTGAACTGGACTTCAATCCTTGCCCGAAGGACCATCAGGCTGAAAGGTTTTGTGATATAGTCGTTTGCCCCCAGCTGCAGACCTGTTACAATATCCATCTCCATATTATTCGCTGAGATGAGGATCACCGGCAAGGCACTGCGCTGCCGAATATCCACCAGCCAGTCCATCCCATTTCCGTCCGGCAGATTAATATCCAGCAAGATCAGATCTACCTTTTCCTGCTCAAGTGCTGCCTTTCCGTCAGTGACAGATTCACACTGCAGACAGTGATACTCCTGCCCTTTGAGGGCAAGACGGATTCCATTATTCAGTTTCCGGTCATCTTCCACGATCAATATATTTTTTTTAGAATGCGTATCCATTTAGTCTCTATTCCCCGCCTTACTTCACCGCCCAGGCGGTGCATTTATTTTTTATTGATTTTATAGACGGAAATCGTCTTATTACTTCTCACAAGTCTTTATAGGAAGCGGCAGAAACCCTTGATCTTCAAGGCTTTTGCCGCCTCTGTTTATACCACGCCGTATCTCTTTACAAGCCGCTTTTGGAGCAAGGGCGGCAAAATAGCGTCAAAAATTCAGGCGCATGAGCAGGAGGACGACATGAAAAACGAGCTTTTAGACAAGGGTATTATACTCCCGTCCGGCGAAATCGGCAAGGATAAGATAAACCTTGTAGCCGGGGCAATCACGCAGCCATTCGCAGAAATGGTTAGTCAAAATAATTTATATTACCGTTATACCGTCTTTCGTAATGGTGAATATTGGGTGAATATTTAGCCGTAGGAATTGACAAAAATCCTTGCGAAGCGTATGATAACATTGATATATAACTTAGTTATTAGCGGGAGGACAATTATGCCACCAAAAGTTAAGATACCCAGAGAAGCTATTATTGAAAAAGCATTTGAACTGACAAAAGCATATGGTTTTGAAAAAGTAACCGCGCGCTTGCTTGCCAGTGAATTAAAATGCTCTACTCAACCAGTGTTTCATGCTTTTCGCAATATGGAAGAACTAAAGGAAGAAGTTTACAAAAAAACGCAAAAACTATTTGAAGAAACCATGTTACAACACCCCTCTGATACAGAAACTCCCTATTTTTTAAGTATGGGACTAAAGTATGTGGAACTGGCTCAAAATGAAAAAAATCTGTTTCAGCTTCTATGTATGTCAAATAGCGGAACAAGACTTGAAAGCCTTTACGATTTGGCTAAGCACGTTCCTATTCCGATTGAACCGGAAGTGTTTGTAAAAACATGGATATTTACGCATGGTATCGCAACGATTGTTTCTACGAACACAACGAACATTGCACCCGAAGAAATAAGGCAGCTACTTACAGAAGCATGTGCAAGTTTCAAGTTATATCATAACGAAAATAATGGAGGTTAGGGAAATGAAGCATAAGAATATATGCTATGATAGCCACTATAAATACAAACTAAATATGCTTGAACCGGGGCTTATTATGATGAAAATCATTGGCGCATTGTTTGTATTTGGCATTATATTTTGGGTGGCAAAGTGGCACTGGTTATCTATCATTTTTTGGTTTTTATCAGGAATTATGTTTGCCGTTTTGTTAATCTTAGTAGCCATTGAAGCACATCAAGATAATGTGTTGAATGATATTGCCATGCGAGAAAATAATGAATTGGAGAAAAAATATGAAACCAGATAGAAATTATGTGTTTACAGAACGCGCACACTTTATGTGTCCTAATATGCACTTTGGGATTATGGCAAAAATAGAAAGCAATTATGATGAAGAACGGCTAATACAAAGCATAGACACTTTGCAGAAAGCGCACCCCTTTTTGCAAAGTTTAATTGCAGAGGAAACGGATACTGGTAGAATTTATTATCAGATACAAGATTACTTGAATATCCCTGTAATGGTAAAAGAAGAAGTTGCTTTGTGGCAACAGGATTATGAAGAAATATCCGTCCGTGGGTGGAATGTCAAGAAAGAATGTCTGCTAAAAGTAGCGGTTTATCCAAAAGGAAGTGAATTTCATATACTTTTTATTGCCCACCATCTTTTGTGTGACGGCAGAGGGCTTTTACAACTGGTGGAGGAATTTACAGCACATTATGCTAACGGAGTAATGCCGCAATTTGCCCCAGAACACGTAATTCAAGGCTTAAACGACCTTCCCCCCAATAGCGATTTACCTTTTATCAGCAAATTGATTATAGGCGACGCAAACAGGAGGTGGAAAAAAGAGGGGCAGCAAGTTATGTATGAGGAATATAGCGCATTTGAAAGAGCCTATATTCAAAAACACAAAATAAAGCGGGAAATTCTCACCGTCTGCAATCGGGAGTTAGAAGAAATACTGGTTTTATGCAAACAACAGAATATTACTGTAAATGACTGGCTGATTGCAAAGATGATGTTGGAAGAAAATACAAATAAGGTGCTGATTGCTGCCGATATTCGTAATCAAACAAAATGCTACAAACAAGGGGCAATGGGAAATTATTCTACTGCTTTTAGCGTTTCCGTCAAAAAGAACGGGGAAGATGTTATTACCCTTGCAAAGCGCGCAGCGTCACAAGTTATAAATATATGCCAACACCCACAGAAAGAAATGCTTGTGCTTGCCTGTTATATACATATGCTGCCAGAACTGATTGACGCTGTTGCAATATCTACATTAGGAGACTTTGCAAGTAAAGCGGGAACATTTGTAGGAAGAAATATGTTTGGATATGGTTCACAAAACGGTTATAGTATTACCAATTTAGGAAAAATTCAAAGCAATATAATTGCAGAAGCTGTTTTTATACCTCCTGCTTCACCTGCTAATAAAAAAACATGGGGCGTTCTAACGGTAAATAACCATATGAAAATATGTACGTCAAATTTGATTGCAGAAAGGTAATATTCTAATGTAGAAAACTAAATGGATACGTTGCCCTGTTTGTGGTAATAAAACAAGGTTACAAATACAGGCAGATACAGAACTGAAAAATTTTCCTCTTTATTGTCCGAAATGCAGACTATGGCGGTTTATCTCTCCCCGTCGAGTTAGTGCGTCAAACGGGCGGCAGAACAGATTTTTTTACCGCTGCCACAGGAACTGGCAAAGCCGCAAAAACATAGTGTTTATGCGGTTTTTCCAGTTCCTGGTATCCATTTTTTGCGGTGTGGTGAGCAGATTATTCTACTATTTTTTATTATAAATCACAGAGATAAAATCCGCAAACATTTAATGGAATTGCGGCAGTTTACCGGAAGGCATGTCAATGCTCTCTATGCGGAAGCCCTCTCAGTATAAAAACAGAAAAACAGCCGCACAGCAGCAGGACTACCGTACTTTTCAATATGTTTCCTACAGTGGTTATATAGTAGCCGGACAGGTTAAAGACAGCCATTATGGGATAATAATTTTTCAGAATGTTGGACATACCTGCCAATAATCCGGCAAAAGAATAAATTTCAGTGTACACTAATGCAAGCCAATACCCTTTTTTCATGCGCGACACCAATGCAATAATGGGGGAGACCGCAAGGAATACACCTACACCGTCCAGAAAATATTCTTTCAGAGAACCCATAACCAATGCAGCCGACAGATCAGAAAAATGCAGAACCGCCTCTATCAAAAATGTAATAGCAAAAAGCAGTAAGTAAAGAAGGATACTGAACAGAAATGTGATCATCATTTTGGCTATGGTTAATTTTGCTTCGTCCACGGGGATCAGCCGCAGGGATTTCATAGTGTCCTCCTGCTCTTCACGGCAGATCATATAACTGCCCAAAAGAGCAATGACCGCCGGCAGAACAAAAAAGGTTGCCCATGGCTGGACTTCATCCATATACCAGCCCGGGTTGTCGATCAACCGGACTCCATCATGCACAGCTTTTAAACCATATTGCACATCCGGTCCCTCATACACATCCAGCCCTCCTGCAAAGACAATCACTGCTGCCATGACTGCTGCGAAAATTGTGATCCAAACAATATTGGAACGGCGAAGCTTCTGACGTTCCGCCCAGAGTAATTTTATCATGATCCACCCCTCACATCCTTCTTTGAAGCGATATATTTGCAAGTAATACAGCCCCGATATCCCATACACAGATGCATAGAAACGCCAGCGGAATGTTGATCGCCTGTGTAAATAAAATGCCCGGAACAATTCCGTTCCGCATGATGATAACCGTCATGCTGGATAATGGGTGCACATACATATTTACCGGAACTATAATAAAGCCGATAAAAACGTAAACCAAGGTTACACAAACCGGAAGGATATATCCTTTCTGAGACGCAGCAACTGCCAGGACCGGCAGCATTGCCAAAGCGGTGAGCACACTATTTTCTAAACACATTTTCAGCAAAAGCAAAGCACTCCCCCATTCAAATGCAACGCAGCCGGAAAGTGCGCTGGAGATGACGGAGGCAGCGGTTGTGATCAGCATAAAACATACAGAATAAATCAATACCACAAAAAATTTACTGAAAAAGTATTGCATTTTACCCACTGGTACGATCCACAGTTGTTTTAGCATATCATATTGATTTTCATCGTACATAAGCATGGTGCACAGTATTCCCAAAATAACAGGCAGAATGACCAAAAGGGTATAATTAAGGGCGGACCATCTGTAAAACTGAAAGGGATCTACATTGGTTTTCCCCAGGTATTTAAAATATAACAGCGCGAAAAAAGGCATGATAAGAGCAGCAGGCAGCATCAGCCATACGAGTTTTCTGCGGCGTAGTTTCATAAATTCTGTTTGGATCAGATTAAGCAATGCCTTCCCCTCCCGTGATCTTTTTGAAATAGTCCTCCAAAGAATCGTTGTAGAGACCGGAGCCGATAACTGCCACGTCCTGTACGACAAGGGCCTTGTTGATGGCCGCTATATCCAGAGAGGTATCATAAAGCCGTATCGTATGGTCATCCTGAACAGAATAGTCTTTTAAGCCGAACTGACGCTCTAAGATCAGTGACGCTTTCGGAATATCTGATACCTGCAACAGGACATATCTGCGATTTTTCTTTTCTAGTTCCCTCATACTGCTTTCTTCCAAAAGAATGCCCTTGTCAATGATGCCGATATCATCAGCCAATAAGGAGATTTCCGAAAGGATATGGCTGGAAATAAGTATTGTCTTTTCACACATCGTGCTTAAATTCTTAATAAATTCTCTCACTTCCGCAATTCCGATAGGGTCAAGACCGTTGGTTGGTTCATCCAAGATCAACAGCTCCGGTTCATGCAGAATAGCGTTGGCAATACCAAGACGCTGCTTCATTCCGAGAGAATACTTGCCAAACAGTTTTTTGTCTTTATAAGGCAGTCCCACTACTTTCAGTGCGTTCTCAACTGCATGTGGAGCGGCTGTCCCCCGCAGTTTGGCAAAGATCTCCAGATTTTCCGTTCCCGTCAGATTGGGATAAAATCCCGGTGTTTCAATCATTGCACCAATACGGGGAAACACTCGTTTTTCCTGCCCTTTGATATTTTTGCCGAATACATCCACCTGCCCGGAAGTGATGGGTGTTAAACCCAAGATCATTTTCATAATCGTGGTCTTCCCCGCTCCGTTACGCCCTAAAAGACCGTAAATGCGGCCTCTTTTTACATGGAGACTGACATTGCTGACTACTGTCTGCTTTCCATAAATTTTTGTCAGCTGCTTTGTTTCAATCACAAAATCGTTCATATGATATACCTCACTTTCCATAAAATTGTTTTTCTAATGTGATACCCGTTATAATAGCAGAAACAATTACAAGGAAAAGTATAAAACATGAACCTTGCCAAAACCTTGCCGGAATCTTGTTTTAACCTTGTTTTGACCACCAGGAAAGCCCTGTAGTATCACAGGGTTTTGGGCAGTAAAATAGTAAATGTAGTTCCTGCGCCAGTTGTGCTGGCTGCTGTAATGGTTCCTTTGTGGGCACTTACAAGCTCTTTTGCAATAGAAAGCCCAAGGCCGTTTCCTTTGGCGGACCGGGAGCCGTCGCACTGATACATCCGTTCAAAGATATGAGGGAGGTCATCCTCCGGGATCCCTTTTCCATTATCTGTTACCGTAATCTCTGCCTGCCGGGTATCCTCTGTCATCCGCAGCATCACATGATCCGCCTCGCTGTGGATCATCACGTTTTGCAGCAGGTTGTTGAGGATACGGGTAAATGCGTTTTGATCAGCCGAAACCTCATACTCTGTTTCAGGTATCTCAATGTCATAATTTAAACCGGCACTTTCCATAACAGGAATCCACTCAGCAATAATATTCCTGGTCAATTCATTGATATCCATACGTTCAAAATGAAATATCTGTTCCCCTGCATCCAGCTTTACCCATTCAAACAGGGCTGTGACAAAATCTTTTAGCCGATACGCATTACTACAGGCAACATGGATATACTCCTCTTTTTCCTGCCCGGTCACCAGTCCGTTTTCGACAGCTTCCAGATAACCTACAAGTGAGGCCAGCGGGGTCTTCACGTCATGAGAAAGGCTTGTCATTAAACGCTTATATGCCTGCTCTGCCTGTTTTTGCTGAATCAGCCTGGATTGGCTGCTGACGGCAATCTCGTTGATATCATAACAGATCTGTTTTGTCATATCGTTCTCCCAAGCCAGAACACGACGGTTGAGATTGCCTTTTTTCAAATCCTCCAAAGCCTCTTTGATCAAAGAGAGTTGTTCCCTGATGCGGCGCAGCTTCAAAAGAAGATACAAGATCAAAAGCAGGGCTAGGCCAAATCCCAAAAGAAGATAACCATTCATATCCATATTCATGCCTCCCTGTTAAAACGATACCCCACACCCCGCACGGTCTGGATATAATACGGATGCTCTGGGTCCGGTTCAATCTTCTTTCGGAGTTTGCTGATAAAAGACATGATATTACTGTCATCAAAAGCGTAGTCCTCCTCCCAAACCTGGGTATAAATCTGTTTTTTGGTAAAGACCCGCCCTTTATTTGCCGCCAGAAAGAAAAGGAGGTCAAATTCTTTTCCCGTAAGTTCCGCCATATTGTCATGCACAGTGACAAGACGGTTTGTTTTGTCAATGACCATACCTTTCAGCGTCATACACTCCGTGTCTGTCTCCATGGTCGGGTTCAAGGTGGTATAGCGGCGGATAAGAGAATTGACACGTGCCATCAGTTCATTGATACTGAAAGGCTTCGTCAAATAATCATCCGCACCAAGCCGCAGCCCGGAAACTTTATCCTCCTCTTCGCTTCTGGCAGTAAGCATCAGCACAGGGACATTACTTGTCTCTCTGATCTTTTGAAGGACCTGAAAACCGTCCAGGTCAGGCATCATAACATCCAGAATGATAAGGGAAAGACTGTCCCGGTTTTCATCAGCCAGCCGCAGCCCGGCCACACCGCCGGGAGCCGTAACAGCAGATAAATTTTCCTGCTCGGCGCATTTTTTCATTAGGGTGCAAAGCTCTCTGTCATCGTCTATGATCAAAACTTTCTTCATGCTTTGTTCCTTCCTTTGCTTTGACTGCTATAGTCCTTTTTAGCCTACAGGGTCATAAATTTTATAGCACTTATTATATTTCTTTTGCCGGAAGAATACAAGACTTCCATCTCTATTAGCTGCTGCTCCGGATAATTTTGCTAGGTTTTATTCCCCAAAAACACCATCACCTAAAGTGCTGTAAATTTTCCACCTTGTCATCCTAATGCAGAAATAATGTTACCCTTGTTTTGAACAATCATAAGAGCAAAATCGAGGGCAGAAAAGCCGAAAAAGAACAGCCTATCGGTTTGTGGGGGCAGCGGCACTTGCGGTATCTGAAAGAATACCGCAGAGCCACCTACATAACCCTACTAACAAGCGGTAGACCGAACGACTACCTTGCCGACATTAACGGGCAGGCATTATTTATATCGGCTATTTATTGAACTACTAAGAATTTTTAAGGTATAATGGAATTCAGTTATAGGAAAGGAACAAACAAATGAAAATAGAACGTCTTTATGCGATAACCGTGTATCTTCTTAATCATGGCAGAACATCTGCTAATGAATTGGCAAAACATTTTGAAGTCTCCGTGCGAACTATACAGCGAGATATCGATTCATTATGTCTTTCAGGAATTCCGATTGTTTCCGTTGCTGGAGCGGCAGGTGGTTATGAAATATCCGCACAATTTAGGCTTGATAAACACCTTGCTACTTCAAATGACTATTCTTATATCTTAACTGCACTCAAAGGATTGGTTTCAGCTACAAATGATCCAAATGCAAAACATACATTAACCTGTTGTGCTAGTTAAATAAAGAAACTTCAACAAAATGTGCTATCCTATTTGTAGGGAAACAAATTCGAAAGGAGGCATCATTATGTTGAAGTTCCAAGATAATCATACCACTATAATAGCA
>NQOF01000016.1 GCA_002270465.1 Blautia hominis | reverse complement strand
TATACTCCTGTCGAGTAGGCAAGCTACAGAAAAGAATCAAAAGTCCACGGTATCTGAATGTGTTAAACCACAGTATAAGAAAAATGAAAGGAATATCTTGTTTTTGCTTCTATAAACATCATACAAGATTATTATGAATTGTTTATTTGAACTATCCGATATGTATCTAGAGAATCTAAAGAATATATATATCGATGACTACGCAAAACT
This sequence comes from Blautia hominis, assembly GCA_002270465.1. Lineage (GTDB taxonomy): Bacteria > Bacillota > Clostridia > Lachnospirales > Lachnospiraceae > Blautia > Blautia hominis. The sequence continues at coordinate 18,271 of NQOF01000016.1, read as the reverse complement.
TCTTGGGGAGTTATGTATGAATCGAGTGGCGTCTATTGCTTATAAAAATATTAAGGGAAATTTGCTTACATCATTTCCAAAACAATTTGTTGATTCCTTATATGCAATTTATAAGATGGATTGCAGCAGAAACTTATGGTTTAGAAAATGTATCCTATATATGGAGAGAATTCTGCAAAATGTGTCTTTCAAGTATGCACTTTTAAAAGGGGCATACTTGATACCTAATGTATATCCTTTAGGGTGTAGAAATTCTAATGATATAGATATTCTTCTTGATGAGAAAGATATCAGTAACTGCCAAGACGTACTTATTGAAAATGGATTTGTGCAAGGATTCTATAATCCACAACAGGGAATTGTCCCGGCAAGCAGAAAAGATATAGTGTTTAGTAGAATCAATTATGGTGAAACAATTCCGTTTTGCAAACAAATTGATAATGAAGTTCTTATGATTGACCTAAATTTCTCTTTGGATTTCAAGCCAGAAGGAAAACGAAATTTGGTTCGGGAAATGTTGAGTGACAGAAAAAAGGTAATATTTCAAGATGGTTACTATTATTCACTTAGTGATAATGATTTTTTAATTCATTTATGCTGCCATTTATATAAAGAGGCAACTACTATGAATTGGGTTGCTGAGAAGAGAGATTTAGATTTATATAAATTCAGTGATATTAACGTTTTAATGATGAACGTAAAATATGATTATGAAAAATTGTTTGAAAGGGTAATAGATTTAGAAGTTTCTAAAGAATTTTATTTTGCTCTTTATTATACATTGAAAATATATGTACAATTAACTAGAAATGATGCTTTGAATAATATATTAAGAAAGTTGGAGCCAAAAGATAAAAGATATTTGGATTTTGTTTTTGATCCAAAAAGTAATCAGTATTATCAGTATAAACAACCTTTTATTGAACGATTTAATTGTAAAAATAGAGAAGAACTATTAGAGGTATATATGGATGAATAAGGAGTGGTTGCAAACAGGGTATGGTTTATCTTGCGTGGAGAATTATTTAATAGGCTATATTAGCCATAATATTGTAAATTGGGAGAAAATTTTTAGTGGCAGTTATATTGGGTTTCGCGATATTTTGGGGTGGCTGATTGAAAAAAAAGAAAACTATGCAACATTTTCTGGACTGCGAAGAATTCAGGAATTTGGAAAAGATATAGGAATGTTTATAATTTCTATGAAAACCAACATTTCATTTGAAAAGTTGTATGAGATTGTTGAGAAGGAAGCAATAATTAGAGTCAAGCCCCAATTTGTAATCCAAACATATAGTAAACAATTATGGCGAAGCGATCATTATCTATGGATTGAAAAGTGTTGTAGTGGAATGTGGAAATATATTAATGATAATCCCATTGACGAAAGAGTAATATCAAAAAAAGAATTGAGTGAAATCTATGAAAAAGACATACTTCTGGTAATATGTAATATGAATTGGACACCATATAGTTTGTCAAATGATGAAATGATATATAGGCTACAAGTATATAACCCATTAATGAATATAGAGCAGTACACATTGCTACAGCTAAGAGATGCAATAGCTATTCTTCGAGTTGTTTATAATAGAATGCGTTTATATTTTTATCAGTCTATTAAAACGTCTTCGTGGGACAAAATGATACATTCTTTGGATAAAATTTTTACTTCAGTTGAATATATGCGATTAAGGAACAATTTTGATGAAGATAAGCTTAAAGAATATATATACGCTATTCAAAAAATAGAAGAGAAAACGATGACTTTAATTTTATGTAATTCAGGGGGAGGTTATAGAAATGATTAAAAACAAGGTAATCAGTATTTTGGCAAATATAAGTAATATAGATGAGCAGATTACTGAAGAACAACAATTATCTACACTCGGTATTAGTTCATTGGAAAAAGTAGAAGTTATTATATCCTTGGAGGACGAATTTAGTATTAGGTTTAAGGATTCGGATTTGACTCCTCAAAATTTAGAAACTGTAAAGTCTATAATTGAATTAGTAGAAAAACATATGGGGGTAAGATGCTAAATTCCTTTATTGAGTCGGGTTTAAAAAGTAATGCAAGAATGGTTTGGCAAGAGGGTGAGATTATATATAATCCAATTGATATAGAGAAGTCAATCAATTTATTATATCGAAAGATATATTATGTCTCGAAAAAAAGAATCAAATGTGCTATTGCATGCAAAAGTAGTCTAAAAGCAGCACTGTACATAGTAGCGTGTTGGAGAAATAATAATGTAGTAATACCAATTTCATTTAACTATGGACTTGAGCACTGCAATAAAATAATTGATTTAGTTGAACCAGATATAATACTAACGGATGATGTTCAATCTTGTGAACAGTTCAATAAAAAGTGTGTTAATCTGTACAGAGAAGATAAAGTGATTCATATAAAGAGTCAAGTAGATGAAATATTACAAGATGTTGCATTAATTATGTGTACTTCAGGTACAACTGGTAATCCAAAAGGCGTAATGTTAACGGAACAGGGAGTTATATGCAATGTACTTGGCATTGCGAAATATTTTAATATTTCATCTGACGACAAAATATTGATAGCAAGACCGTTATATCATGCGGCTGTTATGATTGGTGAGTTTTTACTTTCAATACATAAAGGATGTTCGATTAAATTTTATAATGGGGAATATGACCCTTTTTCAATTGTCAAATTGTTGCCTGATATTTCGGTGTTATGTGCTACACCAACACTATTTAGACAATTAGCATATTACTGTGGGCACGTTGGAAAGACTTTTCGATTGTCAGCGATTGCCATTAGTGGTGAATGTCTAGATAAACAAACAGCTAACCTGATAGAGAGTGTTTTTATAGATACACCGATATACAATGTTTATGGATTGACAGAGGCTGGACCACGAGTGAGTTATTTACCGGCGAATAAATTTCATGTTAAGTCTGAATCGGTAGGTATACCACTGGATGAAACAGAAGTACTGGTATGTGATAAAAATATGAACATTATAGAAGGTAAAGAAAGCGGTGCGATATATGTGAAATCGAAATCGGTAATGAAAGGATATTATAGAAATAAGGAGCTAACAGAGGCTTCTTTTTTTCGAGGATATCTGAGAACTGGAGATATCGGGTATAAGGATGTAGAAGGAAACCTTTATATAATATCAAGGGAAGATGACATGATTAATAAAGCAGGAATGAATATTTATCCTAAAGAAGTAGAGGAATATATAAAACAATTTGAAGGGGTAAGTGATTGTGTTGTATATGGAGTGAAGAAAAAAGGAACAATGATAATAGGATGTGATATAGTCTGTAAAAATAATTATAAAATTAAAAGAACAGAGTTGTTAAATACAATACCAGATTACTTGAAACCTAATATAATTAATTTTGTTAATGAATTAGAGAGGAATGCTTCAGGGAAGATTGTAAGAAAGAAAAAAAGGTGAACTAAAATCCATGAAAATCTACTCCTGTTTTTTCCAACCTTAAAGTGTATTGAAACGCAAAGAAAAAGTGTAATACTCTCTAGAGCGTTTATTTAATTGCTGGGTTTTTTACCAGTGAATGCTCAAATCTTCACTTGTCACGATTGAAGACGATTATATGGCTGTGATGTACCAATTAGTCGATTAGTGTAGCTGCTAACTTGGAATGTAAATAAATTGGTGTCTTTGGCAAAAACGGCTCCTTTTTGGTAAGGATTAAGATATGGTAATCCTTATCGAAAAGGAGTATTTTTATGCCAGCAATAAAGAAACAAATTCGACAGATCATTTCTTAAAACAACATCAACAGTGTTTATATAATGACTACACTCTCCTCAAGAACAGTTTCAAGGATATCCTCCAGTAGCTTATAGAAGCAGAATTAGATGACGCTCTTGGATACGAAAAAATAAAAAGGGAAATCTGGACACGAATCGTATACGGTAAACCATGAGTACTGGCTTTTTTTCGACCGCCGTTTCCGGCGGCCAGGTCTACACATTGGTTGATTTAGACTTGCTCCGGCAGATCTCAGGTAACTGATCTGACCAGGGAAGTAGTTCTTCTATAAAGCTGTAATCCGTGTCATCCTGATGGTCTTTCAAAACTGTCAGGACATGGGCCAGATAACGGAACGGATTCAGGTTATTCGCCTTTGCTGTTTCCGTTATGCTATAGATGATCGCGCTGGATTTCGCGCCATCGATACTGTCGATCAGCTTCCACGCATGTTTATGCAGACAGAAGCTGCGGAGCGCTCCTTCTGTTACGTTGTTGTCAAGAGGGACTTCACCATCATTCAGGAACACTCTCAGGGTCTCTTCCTGATCGATACAGTAATTGATTCCTTCCAGTGTTTTCCCTTTGGAAAGACGACCAGAGGATTGAACCTCTTTTGTCCACGCAAAGAAAGCCTCCACCAGAGGTTGGACTGTGATCTGCCGCTGTTTCTTCCGATCATCCGGTTTCAGATCAGATGATTGATTGTCCAAATGATAGATGCCTCCAATCCGCTTTAGTGCCTCATATGCAACAGTATCTTTTGCGGTTTTTTGTGCCGCTTTCGGAAGGGCTTTTAAAGCATCCGAGAAATACCGTCTTGTATGTGTCCAGCATCCGGCAAAAATAATATCCGGATTTTCCCGATCCAGCTTCCTGTAAGCGGAATAGCCGTCGCAGACAACCACGCCTGCGAAGCCCTTCAAAAGTTCTCTTGGGTGGTCTGCTTTTCGGGTACGCTGATATTCGTACAGGATGATCGGCGTGTCTGTGTAGATCTTACCGGTGCGGTAGACCCACATATAACTCTTGCTGTTTGCGGGGCGTCCGTCTTTCGATACCATGACCGGGGTCTCGTCCGCCTGCAGCACATGGAAATGATATAACTCTTTATGGAGATAATCATAAAGAATACCCAGATACCGGTCCGCACATTGGATCATCCAGTTCGCCATCACCTGCTTGGAAATGTGGATGTCGTTCCGCAGGAATCCCTGGCTAATCCGGTACAAAGGAAGCCCGTTTACATACTTGGCATTCATGATACTTGCCGCCAGAGAGGAAGTCAGGATGCTGTTTCGGAGCAGATCTTTAGGACGGTCTGCCTTAACGATCGTCTGATTGTCCCTGCCGGCATAGACAGCTACATGATGCTCTTCAACTGTATACGCAGCGGGTTGAACACGGACTCTTTTGTAGACTTCATCTGGAAGCCGCTTCCATCTGTCCTCCCCAGAGTATGAGGGATCACTTCAACTGGAAGATCCTTTAAATCTTCCTCACGTTTCCCTTTCTTTTTTCGACGGCTGACCCGGATCACATCCTCTTCGGCAGGCTCAACGACATAAAGAGTTTCTGTCAGAGCTTCTGCTTCGTTAAAGATGAGTTCCAGTTCTAACTGGCCTGCGATGACATCCAGCCTTTCAGAAGAACGCCCATAGCGTTTATTGTTTGCGTCAGCGATCTGCTCGATCAGTCGCTCCATGTTTGCATTCAGCTGGCTCAATTGATCCTGCATGGACAGGATCACTGCCATGAGTGTTTCCCTGCTGAAGCTATTCAGTTCTTCTGGTGAGTAGATCTTTGACATGTTTGGTGCTCCTTTGTTTTGCTGGAACTATTGTACCGCAAAACAAAAGAAAAAGCGAACTACACAAAAATATCTTTCGTCATTCTCACTATAAGATAAACACTCTGAAAAGACGAAAAAACTATTAGTTTTTTCGTCTTTTCAGAGTACTTATCCACACGGCAGCTTGCTGCTGGTAAGTACTCCATGATCGAATGAATGCAATAAGGCCCAGTTGTGGATAACTTCCAATCTTCCCTAGGCGGTGAAGGTGAAAAGATTTTTGATCTTCTCCGTTTTGCACAATGCCTTACAGGAGAGCCTTGGGATGTACTTCCTGAATCGGATGTCTGGAGACAATCTCCAGCCCCTGCATCAATGCCTGATATTGTTCCGGTGTGATCTCCAGTGCCTCTTCTTTTGTACGGGGCCAGCTGAAACCGCCAAGCTCCAGCCTTTTGTAAAGGAGAAGAAATCCGTCACCTTCCCATACAAGCCCATTGATACGGTCGCTGCGTCTGCCGCAGAAGAGAAAAAGAATCTCCTTTTCATATGGATCCAGCTGAAAGTTGAACTTAACAATGGATGCCAGTCCATCGATTCCGCGACGTAAATCTGTGTATCCTGCAGCAATAAAAATGTTTCGAAATCCGGTTGCATTATTCAGCATCCGAGCGCGTCTGAAACGGAATTCGATATTTCCAGGACGATATCTCCTTTTCGGATTACGAGATCCGGATGGAAAACCGGAGCTGTGTTCTGAGGAGATGATGGAAGCTTGATCTTGGTAAAAGATACCGTCCTCTGAGTTGCCGGCACTAGCGCCAGATCCGGTCCGACAATTCCCGGCAATGATATGGGAATTCTCGAAAGCTTCCCTTCGCAGGATCCTCTGCCAATAGAAGAACTGCTTTTCTGAAACCCCATTAGCTCTGCACCAGGCAGTTTTAGGCATCCCACTGTTTATGCATTCATTCATGATTTTGGTCCAGTGCTCTGCACGGACCTGATGTGTAATCTTATCCATAGGGACAACTCCTTTATAAAACTTGTAGTTTTCTGGAGTTATTATCTCATGGATAGATAAAACTAGCACGGTACTAGTGATTTACCGTATACCACGAATCATAAAAGGAATGGGCATTCTTCAAAGACCCTTAAGAGCCAGTATGAGGATTTCAGATAGACATACCCAGGAACTGAAATGGGAAATTTGAGCTTAAACTTATCCCAAAATATCAGTGTGATATTTCAGGTATCGAAGAAAAGGTGATTTTTCCATCCTGCAGTACCACTGCAGTCAGATCCTCTTAGCCAGCAGACAGTTGTTTCTTTCCAGCCGCATCAGCGAGGTCTGAAAAGAAAAAGGAACCCAGAAACAGCTGGAATCCGTTCCAGGTAAAAAGAATCTGGTTCTCTATGGCCCGGTAGGAATTGATAAAACACACATGGCGATCGCTGCTGGCGTAAAAGCATCCAACCTTGGTTATAAAACAAAATTTTATACGGTAACAGAACTAGTCCTGAAGCTTGGTCAAGCACACAAAAACGGAACATTGGAAAAATTGCTAAGGGGACTGCGTATCTTGGATTTTTTAATTCTGGATGAATGGGGTTATGTTCCCGTAGACAAAGACGGATTCCAGTTGCTGTTCCGGGTCATATCAGACAGTTACGAAAGCAAAAGCCTGATTCTGACTACAAATCTGGAGTTTTCCAAATGGAGCGAGATATTTACGGACGACCAGATGGCGGTAGCCATGATAGATCGCCTTGTACACCATGGACACTTATTGATTTTTGAGGGGAAAGCTACCGGATGGAGCATGCCCACATGCACAGGGATGCATAAATGCTACCCGCTGAAAGCAAGGAAATCCCCTTGCTGAAAATAGGGAATTCCGACGCTTTTTTAGGGAAAATTGCTTGACAAAAAACACCGTTATGCAGAATTCCGCCGTTACTATAATGAACTGCCGGATTGCCTTGTCCCCCACAAGCACTATGAGGCTAAATTAATCTCCGGTGAAATCGATGGAGTCTAAATTTCTGAATACGGAGATTCCGAGGATCACACTTCCTTACAATCAATGCTGCGCTGGCTCCGCTGATTCCGTATGAATACCAATACAATCACAGGTACCAATGGCAGGAACAGGAAGCTCTTTTCCGTTTCCAGTTGATTGTACCGCTGCTCAGAGAGGAGCTTGACGATGCAAAGTGGCTATAGATGAGACAACAGATTGCACGGGAGAATGACATTTCTGTCCGCACTCTTTAACGTTATGAAAAAGCGTACTGGGAAGGAAAGTTTTCCGGTTTAAAGCCAACCTTGCGGGAAAAGTATTGTTTGTAAAAGCTTCCGGAGAACTATGATCTTCTGCTTGAGTAGGCAATCCTACTATGCAGGGGAGTTCCGGAGTGCTCCGTCTCACAGATTATCTGCATCTTGGAACTGGAGTGTCTGTCCACGCCAGGTGTCTGAAACGCCCCATTTTGGAACGGCACCTGTTTAGTACTGGTTATGGAAGGGATAAGATGCAAATGTACCGCGATGCACGCACATGTTCTTCCAAAGGCTTCTGTAAACCACACCGTATGATGCTTGTCCAGGGGGATATCAAGTACAGCCTGAAACTTCCTATTGGGGAAATCGGTGCCAGGATACAGACCTATCGTTCCTCTGCAGCCGATGACCATTCAAGACTCCTGCACTTTGACAACAGCTCCCAGTCTATTACCAGACAGGTAAAGGTGTCCCTGGAAAAACTGGGAATCCAGATACTTCATGCAAAACCCGAAGCGGCAAAAGCAAAGGGAAGATTGAAAAGTTCTATCAGGTCTTGGACACGTTTAACCGTGAAGCAAAGCTCAAAGATATTAGGGATTTGGAAGAACTGAACAGGCTGTGGGCTATGTACCTCAATGCGTATTACCATCAAAAGTCCCATGAAGGAATCCGTGGATACTACGAAAGCCAGGGCGCGGTAATCCAGGAAATTGGGATTACTTCCCTCTAGGAATGGAATCGCGACAGCTGTCACCTTACCTATCTGGATATTTTTGTTGTATCAGAAGCCTTCCTGCATCACGAAATATGTAAGGCGGACAAAGGGGCCTGCATCAGTTTCAGGGGAAGGAAATACGAAACGAAACCAACCCTGATTGGATATAAAGTTGAGATTGCCAATAATACTGCGGATGTGGAAAACATTACCATAGGTTATTCGGGATATGGACCATTTACCGCACAGCCAGTCAGAATCGGTGAGTTCTGTGATAAGGCTCCAACACTTCCTGCTGTGATGCATGAGTAGACACCGACAACATCACGCTTCATTGATGCGATGGAACAGAAACATTCGGGATCGACACGTCAGATGGCAGATGCAATCTCGTTCGCTTCTTATCGGAAGGAGGCTTCCTACCATGAAATGGCAGAGCATTATAGGACTGCAATCACTCCTGCAAGACTGGTAAAGCCTGAGAATTATCGACTAAAGCGTGTTATCAGCCATTATAAGCTGAAAATGTGAAATAATAGTGTTTTATGACCGGGCAAATAACACATTTTACCGATAATTATTTCGCGATGGTTGTAGAAATGTAGCAGGTACTATTTTTTGCCTTTTCGCTCTTTCTCAGGATAAACTTCAATTTCATTGTTTGAGTCTTTATGTGGCAATGTTTCCGAGCAGTGGGGTTATAACATTTTCATTTTAATGATTCGTTTTGCAATGGAAAACTACCGCTGTTAGGTTTTTTATATCAATTGGAAAAACAATGAAAAATGTTATCAGCAAAACAACACTAAAAGTGGTTAAGCGCGGGCGTTTTTTAAAGCCTTATAACAGAATTTCTGACAACACTTTTACGTTGATAAAGTTTCTTATAAAGACTTTTGGTAAAATCTATTTTTATATTACTTTTCACTAAACATTCAAATGCGTATATTACATATAGGTTGCATAAATAAGAATAAGGGCTCCTTTAGAATTATGAAAATTAGAGAGATAATATATATATAATAAAACTTATATAAGGAGAAGAAGATATGGAATATGGGTTTGAAACTGGAAAAGAATATAGTCGTTGGCATCATTTAGCAGCATATAATTCTGATGGAGTGTTAATAGAATTTAGTCCGTGGATTGATCCGGTGCATATTCATGGAATGCCTTTAGAGGATGTGTACATAAATCCGATGAGAGAAAATATAATAAATAAAGTAGTATTACCATATAGTTATGTTCAAGTTGGTCCGACTAATTCATGTAATTTAGCATGTAAAGGATGTTATTCTGCCAATAATAGAAGTAGGGATACTCTGAAATATGAGAATATAGAAAAAGTAATTTACGGTGTATATGAAGATATTAGAGTGAAGGGAGTAAGTACGGCTATGATTGCATTTCATGGACCGGGTGATCCTCTTTGCAATAAAGAAACTCGTACTACTGTTTTAAAGGCAATACGTTTATGTAGTAAATTAGGATTATGTACAAGAATTACAACAAATGCTACTTTCTTAGATGACGAATATTGGGAACAACTTATTGCTGAAAAAAGTCTTAAGTTAATATGGGTAAGTATGAAAGCTGGAACACAAGAATCATACTTGGCGTATACAGGGCGTGATTTGTTTGATGCGTCGCGCCATAATATGGATATCATGGTTCGAGAACGATTGAAAAGTAAGCGACATGATTTAGTATTGAAAAGTTCTACGGAAATTTCTAAATATAGCATATATGAAACATATTATGCAGCAGAGTATTCTAAAAGAATTGGTTTTGATATATTTAAGCCAGCTTTACACTCAATAGACTTTAATAAAGTATATACCGAAAATACAATTCTAGTACAACAATTACGAGAAAATTTAAAAAATTTATACGATGATAATTTTAACAGTTTATATTGGGAAATTCCTCAAAAATGTAGCATTAATTATCATGCTGATAAGTTTCCTGCGAAATATTGTTATCAGGCAGAAACAAGATTGTATTTCGACGGTAAAGGAAAAATTTCGCCATGTATCCACTGGCTAGACAATCCAAATGATGAGTATTACTTAGGCGATATATGCTTATTTGATAAGAAGTACAAAGGTTTTAGTGATGAAAGTGATATAAATAAGAAAAACTTATCATGCAAACTTAAAAGTTGTGCGGGTTGTTCTGATCCATGGGTAAATTATTTTCATGATTGGATTAGAAGTATACTGCAAATTGATATTCATGCAAACTTTGTAAAAGTTTTTGATAAAGATATTAAAAAAAATTACTCTAATCTTTTAAGTGAAGATGTTTTAGAGGGTTATGATCCAAGGAGTAAATATTATGATTAAGTATGGGGGGGAATTGTATGTGTATAGGAATAGGAACAGGTAGTTTATATTCCTCTTATACATGGGGGGAACAATCTTATGAAAAATCAATTGAAGCATTAAAGACGGCATTCGATTTAGAGGTAAAATTAATAGATACAGGCGAAACATATGGGGCAGGGTTAGCAGAAAAATTGATTGGTAAGGTGATAAAGGAAAGAGGCAAAAAGGTTGCTATAGCAACTAAAGTTGATTTGAAAAATTTTGAGGATATTGAAACTTCTTGTAATGAAAGTTTGAGAAGACTTAATGTGGATTGTATAGATTTATATCAAATACATTGGTTGCCTTCAAATTTGAATATAGAAGATATTATATATCAATTATTAAAATTAAAAGAGAAAGGGAAGGTCCGAAATTTAGGAGTTTGCAATTGTGGTGAACAGTCTGCTGTTCATTTTGACGCTAATTTCGTGACTAACCAGTTACCCTATAGCCCTATTTGGCGGGAAGTAGAAAATAGAAAATCAAAATATAAAAATAATTGGATTTATTTATGGTATTCCTGTTTGGGGCAGGGATTGCTGAGTGGAAAGTATAAAAATATATATGAGTTTCCAAACAGCAGAAAGAGAACAAGATTGTTCAATTATATGAAATATAAAGCAAAACATAATGAGCAAGGCTATGAAGAGTTGTTAAATAATATAATTCAAAATATGCAATATCTATGTAAGGAATACTGTGTTGAATGTTATTGCGCAATTATTCAGTGGATTATTTATAAACAACCTAATAGTATTCCTATAATTGGAATTAGAAGTAAAGAGCAATTATATTCTTTATATAAGTCTCTTGTTGAAAATAAAGTTAATATTGAGCTGATGGAAAAAATAGATGATATCACTAATCCATTAAAGACAGTAATGGAAGGTAAATTTGATCCGTGGGATAGTAAGGAAAGAATAATATAATATGAAGAGAACATTAGAGCATGTATATATTAATATAACAAATAGATGTAATAATAATTGTTTATATTGTTTTCAAGGGAAAAAGGAAAATATAACAGAATTAACCTATAATGAGTTAATAGATGTGTTCGCACAATTGAAAGAAATGAATGTAAATCGAGTAACATTGTCTGGAGGAGAGCCGACAGTACATCCGAATTTTTTTGATATTATAAGAGCATTAGAAGAAAAAAATATAGAAGTTAATGTCTTGACAAATGCATTATTTGATAAAGAAGTAAGAAACTTTATAAATAATAGTAATATAAATAAAATATATGTAAGCCTAGATGGAACAGGTATAGAAAATTATATTACTCGTGGCATTAGAACCATGGATAATATTATAGAAAATTTGAAGTTGTTAGAAAAAAAAATAACAGTTATGTGTACAGTAAATAACTATAATTATAGACATGTTGATAACTTGATTTCGTTTTGTTCTCAATTTTCTAATGTGAAAAAAATAAACTTTAATCCTATTAAGATCTTTACTAATAAACTTGCTTACTTAGATATAGATGCCGGAAAGTTAGAGTATATGAATGAAAAAATAGATAGAATGGGTAATGGCTATAATATTGATATTCGTTCATACTATAATAAGTTTCAAAATAAATATATGAATTGTAAGGCGGGAAAAAAAGAATTAACAATAAATTATAATGGTGATATTTCACCATGTATTTTTGGATTTTCTATTGATCCGCCAATTGTTATGGGAAGTATAAAAAATGAGAGCATTAAAACTATTTGGGAGGGGGATAGAAGATGGGAAGAATTTCTTGACATAAAAGGAGAGTGCAAAAAATGTAATAATAGTTACTATTGTTCCGGAATTTGCAAGATTGAAGAGATTATCAAAGAGGGGGATAAATGTAAATACTTATGCAGCATAATAAAATGAAAAAATGTTTGATTATTTACGGAAGTCCAAGAGAAAATGGTAATACTGATAGAATATTAAACTATTTAAAAGAAGAAATTGTTAGTAAGTACTATTCGCATAATAGCGTTTATTTAAGAAAAATTAATATCATACCTTGTGATGGATGTGACATTTGTTCTCAATCTTTAAATTGTAAATTAAAGGATGATGTTGACACTATACTTAAAGATATAATTACATGTGATTTAATTCTTTTTGCATCACCTGTTTATTTTGGTACAGTTACAGCTTTAGCAAAAGCGTGGATTGATCGCTTACAAGTCTTTTATAAAAATAAATCTATTATAACAAATCATAAAAAATTAATAGTTGTTAGTGTTGCGGCAGAAAAAAATAAAAAAGTATTTGATTCTTTCACAGTGGTTTTTAAATATGTAGAATCAGCATTAAATATTAAAGAGACTAAAACATTATTTGTCAATGGATTTTATGAAAAAGCAGATATAGAATTATTATTGTGCAAAATAAACATTAAGGAATATTATGATTTTGTAAATGAATTGTAAGAAAGGAAAGGTTATATAGCATTTCGTATGATATAACATAATTGCTAAAATGAAACTAATTTCATATAAAATATTTAAAGATGCAGTAAATAAATCCGTACAATTTAAAATGGAAATTGAACCAGGAGTATATATTTTTTCGGGTTATTGGGAAAAAAAGGGATTTGAAAAAATAATATCAGTTTCTACACAAGTAGGCTGTAAAACACAATGTAAACTGTTTTGTAATGTTAATTATTTTTCACGGGATTTATTAGTAGAAGAGATTTTAGAACAAATAAATATAGTTATGCAAACTCTGAATTTGAGAAATAATGAAGATATAAAAATTTCTTTAGTTAAGGAGGGAGAACCTTTAGACAATGTTAATATAGTGAAAATTGTTAAAAAACTTGATGAAAAAAAATTCTATGCGGTTAAAATATCTACATCTTTGCCTGAAGGAACTGAACAGCGATTGCTGGATATTTGTGATATAAAAGGAAGTATAGAAATTCAATTACAAATATCGTTATCAAGTGACAATGAAGTAGTAAGAAATGACAATGTAAGTAGGAAGCTATTATCATTTGATGATATAAAATTGATTTGTGATGTGGTGTATAATAAGGCAATAAAGTACAATAAGAAATATAATAAAATTGCACTTAGCTTTACTATTTATGAAGAGTCTATTATTGACTTTAAAGGATTTATACATAAATATAATTTGAACAATAAAATTTTCTTATTTAGAATAAGAAATGCCACACCAAGTAACGGAAGAGAATATACAATGCTATCTGAAGAGAAATTTAATAAATATAGATATATAATAGAAAAATATATGTATACATTTATTGATGGAAGAAGTGAACAATTAGCTGTAGATCATGATTTGACAATAGGGATATACAAATTATCTGAATTATTGTAAACTAACTATTCTTGAAATACTTCTCTTTGGATTCAAGGTATGCTCTTTCAATTTGATGAGATAATCTTAATAATACAGGCTTTTCAACATGGATAAGACAATGATGCTATTTTACAGTTTGTTTAGATGAACAATAATTGAATAAACGGATTTTTTATAAATATCCTTAAATTTAAGGCTATAAAAAGTTGGGCAGTTCTGGGCACTTTTTACGACAGCGTGCAGGTTGGTAAGTTTAAATGGTTTATGTAAATGGTGGTGTGTCCTAGTGTGGCATCTAGCTGTCAAATAAACTTTAGAATGCTAATGTTAAATAAAGAATTGATTATCACATATAGTAAAACAAGTTCAAATAGTAAACGTAACCCCAAATATGAAGTTATCCTTAATGAAGAACAAATTTTTTTGAATCCTTACTTTCCATGGATAAAACTACATCTACAATTAAAAAGCGTGCCCTGATTCTCGTTGCTATTCACAATGTTTTTGGTAAAAAGCTTAGTCACTGCCAGATTGCTGAAAGTCTGAATATTTCCACTTCAACTGTACATTGTACCATTAAATATTTTGTGGAGCTGGGTTTTGATGAATGTATCACGATTTATCAAAACCCTAGACAAAACAATGTCTGTAAAATACAGGACGACCAGAAGGCCCGCCTGAATCAATTGGCCAGCACCCGAAGGTCATTCCACCTGGCCTCAGCAGCTTTTGTGTGACTGAGCGGTTGACTTAAGATCATTGAGCCTGTCGCAGTGGAAACTTGTGCGCTCCGCTATAAAAAAATGAACTGTAGCCTCACAAAAACGAATACTGGTTATTTCCCTAAAACAAAATGCAGAATTTGTAGCCTATATGGAAGAAATACTGAACACTTATAAACTTCCTTACAAAGAAGAGGCCCCTGTTGTGTGCATGGATGAGGAGCCATATCAACGGCTAGATCAGGTTTTGAGGCCTCTCCAGGTGAAGCCCGGCAGTATCCGGGAAGAGGATGACGAATATAAGCGGAAAGGGATATACAATATTTTTGTGTTTGCACAGCCCCTGGCAGATTATCGCCATGCCAATGTGAGAAGGACCCGTACAATTGTTGATTAGGCACAGGAAATTGAATATCTCTCCACTTTAAAAAGCCAGGAAGCTGACAATGCACCTGGATAATCGTTACCCCCCTAAGCACGGCAACTGGCTGAATATAGCGGAAATAGAATTTAATGTAATGACACGTCAGTGTTTAGATCATTGGATACCAGATATAGAAAGCCTGATAGCAATACCTAAAAATGAAGAAACAAAAAAACGGCGGTAGCTTGAGCTTTATACGTTTCTGAGACCAATCGGGGCATTATTTGGAAGTGAATTCCATACATACTCAATACAGCATTATATGACAGGTCAAGTAGACCAATCCCCTGACATTTAGAGAAGGAAAAAAATATAAATTTATTTTTGTAAGCTTGTAGAAAGCAAGAAGAAAGGTTATGGATATGGATAGTATAAAAATACCAAAAACACAATTATTTGTTTTAGTAAATGAACAAATAGTTCCTTACCGTATCTGTAATGAACAAATAATTATTCAAACAGATATAATGGATATAAAAAAAGTTAATCTTTTATTTTATGATTTGGAAAATGATAAATTTAATCGATGTATTATTAATAAATATATTATAACTAAAAACAAAATAGTAATTGATATGAAGTTAGCTCAGAAGGTGATTGATAGAATCATTAAGCAACTGGAATTGCCGGAAAAAAATTTGAAAGAAAAAAATAATAGTATAGGTAAGCTGCTGATAAAATATCCCGTAAACAATGACTTGATTTTTGAGACTGATATCAAAAAAATAAAAAACAAAATTAATAAAGATTTAAAAATAGAATTTCAAAGTTTTAAATATAATGATATTTTAAAAAACATTGAATGTGCAATTTGTTACAACAGTAATAAAAAGATAATGGACTTTTTGAATGATAAACATAATAATGATGATACATTTGAAAGGGAATATATAGAGAAATATGTTTCTAGAGTTTATGTTGGTAATGCATTTTGTTGGCATAAGAATATAAATATTGATACTCTGTATTGTATCGTTGAAAAATGCAATAAAAAAAATTTCAAATTATCAATTATTACGTCGGTGTTACCAGAACATGAATTAGCATCATTTTATAATGTACTATTTGAAATTGATAATTTAAATAAAAATGGATCAGATATTGAAATAATAGTTAATGATTTTGGAAGTATACATCTATGTAAAAAATTTAAAAATACAAAAATGGTATGGGGAGTAATGCTTAATCGAAGACAAAAGGATCCTAGATATTGTTATCGTTGGATTCAAAATAATAAAAAAGGATTACTAAGAGAAAATGATTTAAATGTTAATTTTCAAAACATAAAAGATTATTTACATAATTTTAATAGGATTGAATATGAACATAATGTAATAGGCAATGTATATTCAGTAAATAGATGTTCATTGCATTTTCCATTTTCGCAAACCAATACGTCAATGTACTGTCCATTATATGCCGCTATTAAAAATAAAGATTCTAATAGGCAGGTAAATGTAGAAAAATGTAAGGAGTACTGTAATGAATATTTTTATGTTTTAGGGCAGCATTTAAATTTGATAGGAATAGGGAATGGATTGTGTAGTTTTTATACGTCTAATATTATAAATGAAATAAAAAATAATCCTTCTATAGACAGAATTATATATACACCATTATAAATATATATGTCTCTTTGAGAATTTAAATTTAAACAGGAGGAAAGCCAAGATTGAATATTCGGCGATTTATGAATGTGAACACAAAAATAACTTCTCCAATAAATGAACCAAGTGAGTTGCCCCTATTAAAAAAGGCAGGAGCAAATGAGTTTTATTTAGGATATATACCATATGAATGGATAAGTACTAGGTTCAATTTTATGCCACTGAATGGAAGAGAAAGAATGTTTGCCGATTTCGGTTTATGTAATAAAAAGGAGTTAGAACAGTTTAATAGTAATGATAAAGATAAGATTTATATTACAATAAATGGCCATTATTACAATAATGATGCATATATTTTTTTGAAAGATTATATTGCCCAAATATTAAAGATAGGAATAAAAAATTTTATTGTAGCAGATTTTTTTTTGATAATGATGTTAAAAAAATGGTTTGGCCCTAAAGTAAATGTAATAGTAAGTGGAGATGCAGGTGTATATAATAGTGAAGCAGTTAAAGAATTTGCTGATTTGGGTATAAAGAGGCTGATATTTCCTAGAAAAACGAATATTAACAATATGGAAAAGATTGTGAAAGAAACAATTCATTTGCAAATTGAATATGAAGCATTTGTATTAAATGAATTATGCTATTATAGCGGGGCATTTTGTAATGCGTTTCATTGTGATGAGTTACTACGAATATGTAGACTTCCTAAAGTTTTAGTTTCTGAAGAGAAGGTGATAAAAAAAGAAAATTTCAATAAAAGAAAAAGTAATTTATCGTCTAATACAGACTTAGAACAAAAGAAAATCGGTAATACAGGATGCGGGTTATGTAAAATATGGAAATTGAGTAAAATAGGTATAAATTCATTGAAAATTGTTGGAAGAGGAAAAAATACAAAAGATATTCTAATGGATATAAAGGCTGTTGATTTTTGTTTGCAAATGGTAGAGAACTACAAAACTGAACAAGAGTATATTCATATGGTGAAAAATGAGTTTTTTCCTGAAGGATGCCCTAATGACTGTTATTATGTTGATTGAAATAAAATATGAAATATATCCAGAGAATATAAAAAATATAGAAAGAGACCAGCTATGAAAAGTCAAGCATAAAATTAGGTATGGAAGCAACAGCATTCGGTGTCGGAGCCTCCTTGAGGAGGGGATAGACAGAACTTTGATGCACACCGGACTTAAGGAAGTGTTGGAGCTCGGAGAAGACCTCATCAAGGCAAGAAGTCCGCTGTATTAAACGGGTA
>NQOF01000015.1 GCA_002270465.1 Blautia hominis | reverse complement strand
ACCTGGGAAAAATATATCCAACTTCAACAAATCATTCATTATCATTTACCGCCTTTATTTGATACCAACATTTTATCACAGAAATAAATCCATCGGAAGTAAAAAACGGATAATTGCGGAAGAACCCGCATCTGTCGGAATATACAATTGGTTATACTCAAGGTAGAGAACGTCTTTGACAATTGTTGCAAACGCAAAAACGATAGAAAAAATAAGTAAAATTATTATAATTAACTGAATTGCCAAGGCGAGAATATCACCTTGGGGTGTATCCTCACCTATTTTTTGTGCAGCATATGCTGCTATCGGGATAATTATAGCACCCAATATTTTAATTGATTTTTTCAAAGGTGTCAAATAGTCACATTGGATTTGAGCGGCCTTAGCTTCAGATATTAGCATATCAATTAAGTCCATGTTTTTTACATCGATTTTGTAATTCTCAAGAACTTGGATTACCATTCTCATTTGTTTTTGAGAATAAGGAGAGTAATGTTGTTTTAACATTTTCTCAAGGTTGCGACGTTACAGAAGCCTGTATTCTCACAACCGGCAACCATCCAGTCAATATCTTCTCCAGAACCCATTCTTCTTCAGAGAAGGAATGCAAATCAGTAAATAGTATAACTTTTGATGCCATAGAACGGGGGTGGCACTTTTTAACAAAGCCACACTTGCAATGGATCGTGGCTATCAAGTGTATTTTTTCTATGCGATACAACAATCCATGGAAAAGTAGGGGTTATGTACTGCCAGAATTTGAAGTGTTTTAAAGGATAGGAACTTTTGTTATATTATAAGTACCTAAAGCAAGTGGAAATTTTTTTTAGAATACTTTATTATAAATGTGGGATAAAAAATTAGTATGTATCATCTTTTGTGCAAAAGCAAGAAATTTGGTTAGATAAATAAGGTGATAATAATAGAGAGAAAATCATGCTCAGTGAACTTTAGATAACAGCCTATATTGCGGCACTAGTATTCAATAGGAAAAGCTGAATTTAAGCATAAAACAAGAACTGAGGTCAAATTACTTCCTTGCCAAATATATAATAAGTAAGCAAAGTAATAAAAGAAAATCAGTGTGGGTGATGTAGATAAAACCATTGTATTTTTACACGAAAATAAGAAAAAAAGAGGAGGAAAATGTAAGTGGAAAATAACACTATTCAAATTAACTTTGAATTGTACCCATTTAACACCCCGCAGGAATATACAAATGGAACAGAGTATTTAAGTTGTTTTTATAGCAACCTTTTTATGTTTCTAAAAGCATGTGGAAATAAAAATATTGATAAATATATTGCAAATAATATTTTTTACTATGGGTATCGACCAGAGAAGACAGATTTAAGATATAAATATGAGGTGCAGTATTTCCCTTATAAAAATGTACATACATTGTATAAAGAATCTGGAATAGAAATTCTGGAAAAATGCATTGAACCAAATGAAGTGATGAAACATATAATAAACTCGCTAATAAATAATACACCAATAATGGTCAACATGGACTTGTATTTTTTGTCATACCGACCAGATAGATTTATGAAAGTACATACAAATCATTATGCAATGATATATGGTTATAATCATAAGATGAAAAAATTATATATCATAGATAACCCTGATAATAAAAAGTATTATAAGTGTATTATGGATCAAAATGATTTTATTCAAGCTTTTAAAAGTGCATATAATCCCAATGTGAATAATCTTTTTCAATATATAAATATTGGAAATGAGTCGAATAACTATACTTTGGATAAGTGTAAGGGTATTTTTTTGAATAATATAAAAAAATGTTATACTGATATTTATCAGTCTATTGGTAATATAGATAGACTAATCGATGAATTTACATATATAACACAAGATAAAGATACATGGGATCAATATAAAGAAAACTTGTTTTACTTAATGCATTATCATATTTTAAATAAAAAGAAATCACAATTGTATGCGTTTTATCATTTATTAGGAAATAGTTTATACGTAGTAGCATTGAAGGATATTGTTAATCTCTGGGAAGAAGTAAGGAATATCTGTTCATATTACTATATGCAAAGGAAATATAAAAAAGAATCTATATATAAAGGAATAGAAAATATGAGGTTAATTAAAAAATTAGAAGAAAAATTTTGGAAAAAGTTTAGAGAATACATAGGATAAAATGAAAAGAATGGAACGGATAGGTTATGAAAAAATACAGAGATTTATTATGCAAAGTATTGGTGTGGATGGAAAAACAGAATTAAAAATCATGGATTTAGGAGTTGATTCTCTTTCTTATGTGCAATTAATAGTATTATTAGAGAATGAATATAACATTGAGTTTGAATTGGAGGATTTGGCAATAAACAATACAGTTACTATTAATGATTTAGTAGAAAAAGTATTAAACATAATTAATAAATGAATTAAACAATACAGCGTTGGAAATATATTCAACACTGTATTGTTTTACATATTAACCTTTTTTCTGTATTCATTAGGAGAAATGCCGAAATTATCAGTGAATGTTTTTATGAAATAAGATTCATAATTATAACCGCAGGAGATAGATATTTCAGACAATGTTAAGTTTGTGTGACTAAGAGTTTCTTTTGCTACTTTTAATCTATAATTATTAAGGTATTGAATAAGAGTCATACCGGTTTTTTGTTTACACATATTATTTAGTGTTGTACGATTTACACCAACATGTTTACTAATACCCTCAAGTGTTAACCCAAGATTATAATTACTCTGAATGTATTCAAGTGCATAATCAATAGGTTTCTTTTTTAAGATTTGGTCGTTACAAAGTACCAAAAATAAATCTTCCATAAAAAAAAGAATTTGTAAAAGATATTTTCTGGCTCGGCATGTCCAACGTCCATCACTTTGAGATAAGCACTCTATGCCAATCATAGACATCCAAGAATTTATTTGCAGTGCAGAAGGTGCATCTAAAGACAACAAACCATGATACTTGGTAGTTCTTCGTAGAAAAACATCAATTAAATTTCGATCATGAATTACTTCTATATTTTCAAATGTATTATGAAATATTGCTTCTTCGGTCAAACTGCTATTTATAAACGCAGGATGAAAAATAAATGTTTTTGCGGCGTAATTACCAGTACTTTTAATTGTAATATCATCAGAATCATTCAAAAAAAAGATAAATGGAGCTGTAATATTATAATTATATTGATTAAGTGAAAATTCCCATGTTCCATCAGTAACTAAAGTCATTGTCAAAAATTTGGGAGTCGGGTAGTTTTGAAAAGATTCCTTGGCAAAAAAATCAATATAAATCATATTCCCCGTATAACGTCTGTCTTTAATCATTTTTATTTTACCTCATTATAATTATAAAGAAAAAATAATATTTTTTCAAGATATTTTGCAGAATATATAATAAAATTTTGCAGATACTTTAATGACAATTTTGCTTATTGAATTTAAAATTTGTATAAGGATTAAATTAGTATAGATTTTTAGTCTTGCTTACTGTAGCAGCGTCCTCCTGGTGCTTCCCGGCCTGTTAGAATAAAATTAAGAAACCGGAAAAATTGGATGAAACAATCTGGTGGCTACTTACCGATGAACAAGTTTTGCTCCAGAACAGACCGTTAAGAACATTAACTTTAGTTATAAGGTAAGCAACTGGAGTCTTAAAGTTTTAGTGAAAGAAATCAAGAAATAAGGTATCGCTGACCAGATTTCAAAGAAATCGGTGAGCCATTTTTTAAAAATGAGGTAAATTTACAGCTCTATGAGATTCGCTATTGTCTAGATTCAATCGAAAAGTCAAAGAAGCCGGTTGTTTTCGCCAAAAGAATGTACAAAATCTGCGGAATGTACCAAGCGATAAACGAGTTGGAGGAGCAGGGGACTAACGTTGTTTCCACGGATGAAATAGCAAAGATCCAGACCTTGGAACATAAATATCTGGACAAGCTCCCGATGCTAAGTACAACCGCAAAAATGGAAATTGAGCACATATACCATGGTAAGTGATTTACTTTTTAATATATCCAATTTCCTTTTTTCCAAGCTTATCCTCCAAGCCGCAAGCTTTGGCAATGGTCGGATTAGAGTTTTGATTTATGGTTCAATTGGGCTGACAGAAGTTGCTGGTAGGTATTAAGGATAGCTGGATTATCCAGCGACGTACAGGTGAAAAATTGCTGCATAGACCGGACCTATTTCTCAAATGCAAGGCGATGGGTTCAATAGGTTTTAAGTTCAAAAAAACGGAGTAGGCCATTAACAAAAGCTGAGAAATGGTTTCTCTATTGTTTAGAGGAAAAGGCACAATCGTATTGGCGCAGGTATGGATTTAAGAGCCTTTCGATATCCGGTGTACTGCTGGGTCAATTGCCCACTATTCTAATAACCGTTGGTCATATGTTGTGTTTGGTATTATAATATTGCTTCTTTTTATTATATCACATATGGGCAGACTGTCCGAAAACTAGAGGGCTAAAATAGAGAAGCTAATATCGTGGTTATTCCATCCATGAGGATGCTTAACATATAAACTTGTACCTTGAAAACTGAATAAAATACACAAAAGCCGAGCCTTTTCTTTTTATATATAATAATAAAGACATTAAGATTACTATATATAGAGGTGAATGTTATGCCATATGTAATGACTTTTGACAGGAATCAGGTTAGGATGTGCTCTTGGGATTCTTTTGTAGAACCAGAGAGTATAGCGAGACTGATTGATGCCTTTGTAGACAGCCTAGATATAAAAAAATACGTGGCAAAAGAAGTTTCAAAAAGAAGGCAGGCCAATGTATGACCCAAAAGCAATGTACAAGCTGTACATATATGGCAGCCGAAAAGGCATCCGTTCTTCCAGAAAACTGGCGGAGAGCTGCCGGGTGAATATAGAGGTACAGTGGATGACCGGCGGGGTCAGGCCGGATTTCCGCAAGGATAACATTGACAATCTGAAGAAGATATTCCATGAATTTAACCGCAGGCTGGGTGGCGCAGTGGAATGGGGATTTTCTTCTATTGACGGCAGTTCAGTGTTGTTCAGGTAAACCCATATGCTGTAAAGCAGACGAAGGAGGTCGAAGATAACAGTCATCTCAAAGATGATACGAAGGATCCCAAGGTCATTGCAAACCTTGTTAAGGATGGCAACTTTGGAATGCCATACCTGCCAGAAAAGCTATATGCGGAACTTCGCAGGTTATCGATGTTCAGAGACCAGTTAAATGAAGACCGGATCCGCTTCCTGAACCGTATGCACAGGGAGATGAAGATCTATTTTCCAGAATACAAGGACGCTTCGGAAAGATCGATGGTGCATTCTGCCTGGAAGTGCTGAAGCAGGCACCGTTCCCGGCGGATTTGATCAGACTTGGATGTGATGGGATAAGATAAATCTGGCATGATGCGAAACTAAGAGGGCGCGGTTATAGCAGAGCCGGGGAGATCTTACGGTATGCAAGAGAAAGCGTAGGGATCAGAGATGGAGCAGGCGCTGGTAAAACAGCCGTAAAGTGGTTCGTCGAGAAGATACTGGAACTGGATGAACGGGTTTCCGATATAGAGGGTTAAATAAGACAGAAATGTCAGGAAATCCCTCATGCAGAAAATATCCTTGAAATATCAGGGCTGGGAGAAAACACTCTTTCTGGAATACTAGCCGAAATGGGAGATATATCAAGATTCGATGATGTGAAGGAAATACAGAAATTAAGTGGATTAGGTCTGGTTGCCTGCAGTTCAGGCAAGCACAAAGGAGAAAGCAGGATAAGCCATAGAGGACACAAACGGCTTAGGTATTGGCTGTTCCAGGCGTCCAGATCGGTGGTGGCCCATGCGGAGGAATTCAAGGAACTCCACGTGTATTATACGACGAGGAGAGAAAATCCGCTCAAGAAGAAGCAGTCTCTGATAGTAATAGCATGCAAGCTGCTGAGGATAATCTATACAATTCTGACAAAGGGAACGAAATATGATCCGAAAAAGATGTTAAAGGACATAAGACGCCCGGAACACCAGGAAGCATTAGCAGCCTGAGTCAACCCAACCGCCTGCACCATAATTCCAGAGCCCTGCTGGGTTCCAGAGGATTTTGAAACCGAGCAGAGCTCTGGAAAGAAACCCGAAAACGATGGAGTGCGGGAAGCGCTGCATCAGGAACAGGACCAGCTGAGTGAAACAGGGTAAAGCGTCCACGGAATAACCGTATCCTGCAAAACAAAGAGGTCAGTAAAATCCAAACAAACAAGAGCTGTAGCCGACAGTAGTTCCCTCCGTAGGGCAAGACCCTGTTTGAAAGCTTAGCCGACACTCGGTGTATGAACAGGTGGGACGAAGGAAGTTGGGACATGATCCCATTAGACACGGAAGGTTCACCATCATAGTTAACAGAGGAATGATAGCCTTTATAGAGCGAACCAATAGGATGCTTTATTGGCTGTACCTATTTTTAACTATTCAGTACAGGATACAATGACTGTCATACACATTTAGCTCTGTTTATAGAGGTGACTATTTAAAGAAAAGCCTGAAAAATCAACGATTTAGGGCTTGACATTATAGGAAGAGATGGATGAGCATGAGGATCTGGAAGACCCCCCGGAAACGCTTACCAGAGAGGTGGTCGAGGCAAAACTCAATGAGGCGTAGGAACGTCTGGCGAGATATGAATCTTACCAGAAACTGATGGAAGAAAGGGGGGTGTCCCAGTTGTCATTAATAGATGCGGATGCAAGGCTTATGAAAAATAAAAATGGCTTTGCAGTAGCATATAACCCGCAGACAGCAGTAGATTCTGAAATACAACTGATTCGGGATTTTGAAATGACGAACCAGGTGACAGACCATGGGCTGTTAAGCCCGACGATGGAAGGGAGCCGGGAGGAAGCCCCGGATGGGGTCCTGGAAGCAGTAACAGACAAAGGCTATCAAAATACGGAAGATATGGCCAGATGCCTTGAGGACGGGATCATACCACACGTGATCATGGAAGACGGAAAAGACGGATATGAAATTGAGATCCCTTATGGGGAAGCAGAAGCGGATACAGGCAGTACCAAGCGGGAGGAATTGAAGAAAAGACTCCATGCAGGAAAAGTACCAGAGGCATATAAGGATGTCATTGCTGATATGAGGGTGGAAGAAGTCCTCCGGAAAGTGAAGGAGGAACCGGAAGGGACAGAAAAACCAAAGCCCATATATGGGACAGCGGAAGAAATGCAGGAGCGGGCGAAAGCGGGATATTTTGTAAGGGACCCTGAGAGGAACCTGGTGTACTGCCCTGGCGGGGAGAACCTGAGGCAGAAATGCATTAAGAAAAACGGTAATATCCGGTATGACAATAAGAATGCCTGCAGGCACTGCAAAAACAGGAACAAGTGTTATAAGGGAAAAGGTGAATGGAAAGAGATAGATTTTACAAAAGACAAACTTGAGAAGCCATGTAAAGAATGGATGGAGGCAGAGGGGAAGGAATGCGCCCCCCAGGCACCTGAAAAAGCCCATTATGAAAAGGTGAAGGTTATAAAATTTTTGCTGAAGCCAAATCGGGAAAAGATGTCGCAGAGGATGTGCTTGTCAGAGCATCCGTTTGGGACGATAAAAAGAGCGATGGGAGCCACCCACTTCCTGTTGAGGGGATTGTGGAAGGTGGTAGGTGAATTTGCGCTCTTTTGTCTGGGCTATAACCCGGAAAGGGCCCAAAACCTTTTGGGATTCGGAAAAATGATGGAATTGATGGCGGCAGCATAAGCCCCGTTTTCTTCAAATGTGTATTTTATTCAGTTTTCAATGGCACATGTGTAGAAAGGGGCTATTATTATGCTCAAAAATAAAGTTTTCGGACAGTCTGTGGGGGGGCAATTTAAGAAAACTACTGAAAATTCGTTGTAGTACTAGCATAACGAGCTGGCTTATTAGTTATGATACGCCATTGACATTGCGATTAAAAAAAATAAAATAATCCGAGCACGGTATTCGGAAATCGCGCTTAAGGAAAAAGTGGAAGGAGTAGTAAAACTATGAAAAAAAAAAGTAGAATATATTATAAAATTTTTATTAAAGGTTTGAAATGGTTTTATTTATTTATGATAATTGGTATTTTATTATGTGTAATTATTTTCTTTAAGGTAAAAATTGATGGAACATGTCTGTGGCTGAAAATATGGCAAGGATAGGAGATGATATCGATGAAAAAATATAATATAAAAAATGCTATAAATTTCTTGGGAAAATATGTACATCCATATAAGGCACATTTTGTTGCATTTTATATGGGATGGTTAGTAGAAACAATAATTGCTGTGTTACTACCAAAATTGTTTGGAATTATGCTTGACCAAATTATTTACCAAAAAGATATAAAAGATTTTATTAAAGTTAGTGGATGTGTTGTGTTTTTAGTTTTATATTCTTGTCTTTTGTATTATTGGCTTTATGCACAGCACCATTATTTAATGATCATGTTTACTTTTCAAATTAAAATTGATGTTTTTGAGAAATTTTTAAAAATAAATTTAGTCAATCAAAAAAAACTGAAAATAGGAGAAATAATGGCTATAATCCAGGAATATCCAGCAGAATGTATGCATTTTTTAATTCGTGGTATAGTTCATCAGATTAATAATTTCATCATTATAATATTTCTTGTGGCCTTCTGTTTTAAGATTCATTGTATAGTAGGTATTATGATGGTACTACTTTCTGGTATATGTGGGAGCATAACTATTTTTTTTGGGAAAAGGAGTAAAACTGCCTCTATAATTCAAAAAGAAGAATATGGAAAGTATATAAGTTGGTTATATGAGTCAATAGAAAATTTTTTTTCAATACGTTTGTTGAGTATGCAAAAATCAATCAAAAAAAATTTTGATGAATTTTCAACAAAAATATTATTTCAAAGAGAACGTATGAATTTATATAATATATATTCAGAACAGATTATAAAAGGGATATTTTTGATTTCTCAACTATGTATATTTGCTATAACTAGTTATTTGATAAAAAAAGGTATAATTACAATTGGTACTTTTACTGTTCTTATGGCGTATTTTACAAAATTAACAAATGTTATAATTGATATAAACCAAAACTGGAATGATGCACAGACAAGAGTGGGATATATTTGGAAGATAGATGAATTTATGCAGTGTTCAGATGAAATTGATAATAAAGGTATGCATATAGAACCTTGTATTGGAGAAATTCAAATTAATCATATGGATTTTATGTATGATTCTAATAAAATTTATAGTGATTTTTCCTTACATATAAAACCGGGTGAGAAAGTTGCAATAATAGGAAAGAGTGGTATTGGTAAATCAACTCTTGTAGATTTACTGACAGGAATGATAAAAGTAGATAAAGGGGAAATAAAAATAGATGGAGTAGAAATAGAGGAATATTCGTTAAAGTCGTTAAGAAAAAAAATTGGAATTATGTTTCAGGATTCATTTGTTCTGGAAGGAAGCCTAAAAGAGAATCTTTTATTGGCAAATACTAAGGCCTCTGATTTAGAGTTATATCAGGCAATTAAAAATGCTGGATTAGATGCTTTTGTAAAAAAGCTCCAGGCGGGAATGGATACACAAATCAGAGAAATTTTGTCAGGGGGGCAGCGTCAAAGGATAGCATTGGCTCAACTTTGTTTACAAAACCCAAATATTATTATTTTAGATGAGCCTACATCTGCATTAGATGCAGAAGCAGAAATAGAAATTATTTCTAAATGGATGAAAATTTTTAAAGGAAAAACGATGGTGATTATTACTCATAGGAACAATGTGGCGAAGTTGTGTGATAGGATTGTAAGGATTGGTGAAGATTATGAAAAGGACAATAAGGCTTAGAAAAGATATATATATGTATTTAATAAATTGTTTAGGAAAACAAAAAAGGGTGATACTAATTTATGTACTGATACTATTGCTGGTAATGAGTATTGAAATTCTCACACCTCAACTTTATAATAATTTTATTGACCATGTACTTTTGCAGGGGGAAGTACAAAATTTTTTAACTATTGTTCTTGAGTATTTTGCATTATTTATTCTTGGTTGCATGGGAAATATAACAGCATGTATCTTAATAAATAAATTAAGAAATACTTTAGAATATAAGTTACGCAAGCAAGCATTAGAGAAAGTTATTTATCCAAAAAGAGAGAGTATTTCAACAAAAGAGATAGGAGATATAAAATGGAAAATAGATAATGATATTTGTAAATTGTCTGAGTTTTTGCAAGAACAGTTTGCGAGTTTTGAAATGAATATTTTACTAATGTTAGCCTCAGCTATATGTCTTGTCTTCCTGAATTGGGAGTTGGCATTAATAGGTATCTTTGCAATTCCGGTTACACTTTGGTTGGACTATAAAATAAGTAAGAAAGAGAATATATTAAACGAAAAAAATCGTCAAAATGATAGCAACATGTCTACATGGTTATATTCAGTAGTAATTGGATGGAAGAAGTTAAAAATGTTAGGTCAGGAAAAAAATATGGAAAGGCGTTATGTAAGGTTTCAGCATAACTATGCCTTATATAATGCAAAATGGATAAATTATTGGGTTACACGACAATTAATTATTCCTAAATTAAAAAATGAGTTTCTTATGGAATTTGGTGTTTATTTTTTGGGGGGTGTTTTAATTTTAAAAGAAAGAATGTCAGTAGGAAATCTATTGGTATTTATTGTTTATTATCATCTACTGACAAAATCTATGACTATTTTGTCGGCATATCAAGCCTCATTGCAATCTGATATGCCAATTTATCTTCGGGCTATGTCGTGGAATTTGAAGATGAAAGAAGATGAAGGTAATATACATATTTCTACAATCCAGAAAGTTGAATTAAAAAGTCTTGATTTTTATTATGGGGCAGAACGCCATTTCCTTTTTAAAGATATAAATGCAACGATGAATAAAGGGGATTGTATACATATAAAAGGAAAAAGTGGTAGTGGAAAGACTACCCTTGTAAAATTAATGCTTGGGTTAATGGAGGCGAATAGCGGGTGTATAATGATAAATGAGAGACAGATTTCAGAAGTGGACTTGATAAGTTACTATAAAAGGGTTTCGGGATGTTTACAAAACACCTATTTATTTAATACTTCTATTAAAGAAAACTTGTTATATGCTGCACAAAATGCTTCAGAAGATGAATTAAGAAAGGCATGTGCAAGAGCACATGTGTTGGAGGAAATCTTAAAAATGCCAGATGGATTTGACACTATTGTAGGAGATAGAGGTAATCGTTTATCTGGAGGGCAGTGTCAAAGAATACTTTTGGCAAGAGCTTTCTTAAAGAATGCAGATATATATTTTTTCGATGAAGTAACAAGTGCGTTAGATAAAAATACTTCAATTTTAATTTTGAATGAAATAAAGAAAATAGCAAAAAGAAAAATTGTTTTTCTAGTTTCACATGATGAATATGCGGAAAAAATATGTAATAAATATATTTGTATATAATAAAATTTTTTCGCTTTTCTCGTTATCCTAATATAGAAAGTATTTAATCAAACTGCCTGCAGGTGCATTCTGCGCTCTCGGGCGGCCACTGATGCGTTTTTCAATGGCCGCATATAATTACTGGTTTTCTTTCGCTTTTATCATGATCGTATAATGTCTGGTTGCACGTTTTAAAATAGAATTCGCTGATACTTCATCGTTCAGTATCATTGCTGTCCAGTGGTCAGGGTCACGTTGTGAGCAGACAATCGTACTACGGTTTTGTTCATTGCGCTTCTCCAGAAGTTCAAAGAGGATCTTTACTTCTTTTTCATCTGTAATGGTGTGCAGTAAGAAATCATCCAGTATGATTGTATATTACGGTGAAAATGTACCCCTGTTCAGGAGGAACGGATACCGAGAGTCCGGAACGGGGATACTACACTTAATTGATTGTTACTTGCGAGTTTACTCGCTTAATGCAGGATCTAATCCATATACTTCCCGCATGGCTCTGTAATTCGCTGGGTCTGTCGGGATGATGTTGATTTTGTATGCATCATGTTTGATGCGATCCAGGATCGCTTCCGATAGGGGACTGTCGTCACCACCCAGCTGATCATGCCAGCCATTGGAATCATACTGGGAACAAAAAATGGTTGATGACTTCCTGCGTCTCCTATGGAGAAGTTCCAGAATGTCATGCTGTTCAGATTCGGTGGGCTTCAATAGGAGCCATTCATCGATGATCAACAGAACCGGATTGGCATATTTCCCCTGGACTTTCTTGTATGTGCCGTCATTACGTGCCATCTCTAGTTCAAGGAGCAAATCTGGAAGCCGGACATATTTCGTCTTGTAGCGCTGCTTACATGCTTCCATCCCGAATGCACAGGCCAGATATGTCTTTTCACTCCCAGTAGCACCTGTGATAAAAAGATTCCTGTGTTCTGTAATATATTCACAAGTTGCAAGCCGCTCGATCAAAGAACGGTTCAGCTTGCGCCCGAAAGAATAGTTGATATCGCCAATGTATGCATCCGACTGGTCAAACCCGGCATTTTGGATCAGGCGTTTCAGGCTGTTGCTCTTACGGTTACTGTATTCGATGTCCACAAGCATCCCGAAACGGTCCTCAAAAGGGATTTCTTTCATCTTAGGGTCTGCCATCTGGGTGTGGAATGCATCTGACATAGAAGTCAGGCGCATCTCAATGAGTTTATCTATGGTGCTTTGTGTCGTCATGATTCCTTACCTCCTATAGTAATCAGCGCCTCTTGTAAGCGCATGGCTGCTCTTTCCTAAATCGGTATAGTTACTTGTTGCCGCCCCTTTGTAGGCAAGAAGAACCGCTTGCCGGCAGCATTCCTCCAATGCCGTATTGCTGTACTTTTTTGTGAAATTGAGAATACCAAGATACATACGATAGGTCTGGACCTCATATTTTCTTGAACGCAGGACCGACCGGATAACTGCTTCGGTATACTCGCCTACAAGAACTGCCTTTTTGATAAAATACTCTGCATTCCATTGGGAAAACCCTTTATAGCTATCAGGAAGATGCTCCGGGTCGGTCATCCACTGACCTTTGGAAGTTGCCCGCGGCCATTCACAGATCAGATCACCGGCAAGGGAATAAGTGCGGACAGTTGTGGAAGTTGATCTGACAGATACTTTCTTATGCAGGTATGCTTTGTCTACGCTGTAGTATGCATTATCAAAGCGGATATGGAAATCACTGGAAACGATTGCCGTCCTTCGTTCCATATATTCGTATTCTGCAGAAGGAAGCGGCAATAATTCGTGCTTTTCTTCTTCCCAATAGTAGTATCTGCTGTGTTCCTTTTTCTTAAAAGACGCCCGGTTAAGCTTATCCAACTCGGACCAGAGGTCCTGGTTGAATTGCTCCAGGTCGAAGTACTGTCTATCCTCTAAGGTGTGGAAAAAACCTTTTTCAAGGATACCGACTGCATTTTCTATGGAGCTCTTGAACTTTGGTTTCTTAACTTTTGCCGGCAGTATAACCGTTCTATTATGTTCGGCCCATTCAGCATAGTCCTTGTTCAGTTCCGGATCAATCCAGTCTTTGTTGGTGATTACGGCCTGCTTGCAATTATCACAGACACATAAAGTAGGGACTCCGCCAAAATAGGAAAGTGCATGATTGTTTACATCGATTCACTGCGGCTCCTTTGTAGAGACCTTTCCTTCTGCATAAATGTATTGCGAATAGGGAAGAACCGCCACGAAAACAACAATGGTTATCATTTCGCCGGTAAGAGGGTCGGTCATATAAAAAGTCTTGCCAGCGAAGTCGACTTCCATTTTCTGCCCTATGACCGCATCAAAATGTGCGGTTTCATAGTTATCCGCACACCAGCGGGCATAGTGTTCACAAAACTGCCGGTATTGGTAAAAGCGCTTATCCTCAGCTATACATTTTTGCTTATAACGATTCCAGATAAACACAAGAGTTATGTTTTTTCTGGTTGTCATCAGCCGGAAAGCCTCTTGGAAGTCAGGCAGTTCAATATCCTGATTGCGCCCAGCATTTCCTGGCAGTCCTTCGTAAATTGCCTGTGCGGATACCATAGTTTGTGATCCATGTTGGCAATGGGTACTGTAACGTACCGCATCTTTCAAAAGCTCTCAGGAATTCATTGACTCCTGACTTACTTACACGGAGCTGCCTGGCTATTTCCCGCCTAGACAAATTCAGTGCATAACGTTTGATAATGATATCCTTATAATCCAGCATACATTATCCTCCTCATGATGTATTTGCCATTAAAATAGCTATCATCATTATGAAATATACTGCTGGATATGGAAAAGTTCTACTGGCCGTTTAGCTTCGCATTGCGGCCGTTTTGCTCCGCAAAACCGGCCACTGGCTCACGCAATATGCACTGCAGGGAATCAGATTTGTGACCATCTTTTTTTGTAGATATAAAAGGCACTTCGGCGATAGCTTCTCCAGACGATGATTTAGTGTATCATAATGAGACATTTTGTCCAGATGCTGGTTCCCCGACAGAATGCGGAGCTTACAATACCGTTTTAATCCCTCTCTCGCACAGAGTGTTGACCACATATATTTTATAGAATCTCCATATATCTCAAATCCGTCTGTGAGTATGTGACATAACGCTGGTTTCTTGAATCATCCATGCCCATGATCCACTCCTTTAAAGAATGGAAAAAATGATTTGTAACCATCATGAGATTAACAATCCTCCGGTCCTGTTTCGTTTGTGTTGTTGCTTTCTTGGGCTGTCCACCGACTGCTCTCATGCCATGACGGAAACAAATCTCAAGTTTTGCCTCCGCTTTGTTTAAGTTTAGGGTTTATGGTAACTCACCGGCAATCATTGCCCTGACAGTATGATTATCCACAATCTTTTTATTCCTCTGCGCAGCTTTCATCAGGCAGTGGCTACACACCTTATTGATTGTACGCGGAGTACCGGCTGAATACTGATAGATTTCCTCATCGCTTTGTCAGTAAAGATATCCTGTGCTCCGTCAGTGTATTTCAGATGCGGCTATATGTATTCTTCGCTTTGAGAACGGTCGTATTGCAGAATCTCACACTTTAGGTCAATGCGTTGCCGGATGGCTGCATAACGCCGAAGCTTCAGCTTATCCCACAATTCATTCTGGCCGACTAGGATCAGTCCCATAGGGTTTATGGGATCCATCTTGTAATTTAAAAGAAAGCGGATTTCTTCCAGAGTTTCCTTTGCCAGCAGCTCCTTATAAAACCATCGTGGGGGTAGCTTGGAATCTGACAGGTACAAGACCATATACTGGTCTTTATCTAGTTTTGTGGTAAAGCGGTGCAATGTCGTTGTTTTGCCACAGCCCACATCGGCGGTGACCACGCCACACAGAGTTCTGCGGAGGTAAAGTTCAGTGGATGGCTATCTGTACAAAGGCTGTTTCCGGAGCGGTTCCATGTAAGGAGTGGTGAACACTTTTATGATAGCATTCATTGATCCAGAAATCCAACAGGCAGTCCAGTTCTTCTAAGGTCTGTGGTTTCTCCAGTGCTACTTCTGACAGGAAAGAATCCCCCGGCGGTTGAAGGCTTCTACTTTGCCTTTACCTTCCAGATGGTAGGACTTTGCATGAAGCCGGATATCCAGACAGCTGCAGGTTTTAGCTAGCAACTCTCTGCGGTATTGCTTTCCATTATTTACGTAGATCGCCGAAGGTTTCCCGAAACGAATGACTGCCATGCGGAGCGTATCTTCAATGATGTCCACCTTTTGATCATCATAGAACTTTGTGGCAACGATGTATCGGGTGGCATCGTCGATGAACACGGACAAGTATACTTGTTTTGATTCTTTGTCTTTCCCGATTGGAAGATAGGGACTGTATTTAATGTCTCCTTGATAGAGATTACACCAGTGCTGTTTCTGGAACCGGCGTGCTGCTGTCCCCTACTTTGTATATAGCTTAATCTGCTTTGTTCCGTAGCCCTTTGCCTGCATATGACGCTGGAGTGTGAAACGGTTTATAAGGCTCCGGGCGCACTCTCTCTTCCAATTCCAGTATCCGGATGATATCGTTGATACTGCGGTTTGGGCACTCCCGACGTAGTACAATGGCTTTGTCCAGAAGTTCAGGTAAATCCGGTGGTAGCTTAAACTCTTTTGGGTGGTAAAGAGTTTTAGGCTTCAATCCGGAAAAGCATTCTATCAGATATGTGTCTAGATATCTGCTGATGGTATGGTAGGAAATATTTTCTCGGTCACATATTTTTTCTTTAGCACTACAGTCTGCTGATAATCCACTCCAGACTCCATAATGATGCGATTAGCTGCAGGCGGGACTCTGCTGTCTCTTTCGGATCCAATTAAGCCAGCCAGTTTTTGGTTGGTGTTGTTTGATCTTTTCGAGCAGTGAGATTTTGCCAAGAAGGTTCCACGATGTTCCTTTTTCCTGCCCCCATATGGAGAGCGGTGTACTTTTCACGCTTGAAAGTGCTTTGGCAAAAGAGAGTATCCAACGTCGTATGGTGGAATCTTCTGTTGGACATTTTTTTACTTTCTATTTAGTACATCTTGGAGCGTACCGGTGTAGTAGTGACGCAATGGGTGGATGAAATCCGGGAGTTCTGTATGCGGCCTGTTGCAGTCTTTGCATTTAAGCCTACGGATCTGGGAATTCCGGCTGACCAGCTGTCCTCCGCATTGTGGGCAGGAATATTTCTCATTGCTCCTTGAAAAACACACCCGTGTTCTTACTGAAACTCAATTCATATTGTGATACTATGATCATGTTTTATGAGAATATCACGATACGAGATCAATCTTTGGTAGGAGAGATATCGTTCGTGGTGCTTTTTCTTTCACCTCGATACCAGTTAGTCGCTGGTATTATACCGATATCTTGTGGACAAGGCAAGAGAGTAATACCATCTGTTCGTGGACAACGGCACAGAGCAGTGAAAGGACAAAAAACCGTGGCTAAAACACTTTCGCTCTCAATTTTCCCGTTTTCTCATACATAAAACCTTCAGCGCGATAAATTTATTACCTACATTTTTAACGCACAGAAGGTTATCCTGTATAGAATCTAGTTATTTTATTGCGAAAATTTTTTATTTCTTAATGCTGGAAAAGAACCTATTTAACGGTTACTTTCTGTTCTATAGAAAGAGTATTTTATCCCTTTGTTTTTTGACTATGCCAAATAAGGGGTAGGCTTTTCTATTAAACTTCTATTATGTCTCAGCAGTTTATAAAAATTATAATCGCCTATTTTGCGCTAGAAGAATGTACGGGAGCGCAGGTGACCAAATAGCGGAATGTTATTTACATGATATTTCCTCAGCAGGACTGGGGGAATGCCTTCTACAGCATTCCATTTACGGGCAAGTTGGATATAATGGATAATTTAATCAGATACTTTGTGCGTTCCGCCATATTAGACAGCATAATCCTTCTTTTGCGGTTAACCTTTGTATTTATCTTTAAAAGGGCAATTATTACAGCGCCTGGGAGAATAAGGCTCTATATATTCCGGTTTTGGGATAATACGTGGTTTTTTGTAATATGTCTAATTGGGCAGCTGATTACTTGTTTTCCATCCCCAGAAAATATAAAGCCTGTAAAAATCGGTATCGTTGTTTTTTCGGTGAGCGTAGTCGTAATTAGTTCCGGGTTTTTAGATTCATCAAGCTTTTAGTTCTCTTTACTACCGTATGCGCCATATGTGAACATAATCTCTGGTTCCGCATTATTCGGACGGCTGTTCAGATGTTTTTTGCAGAACTCACTGTCATATGGGCATTCTGTTCCTAGTAGCTTCCGGTGATGATAACAGTAAGAATATTATTTGTGTGGAATCTTAGGTATAAAATTTAAAACCATGGCTCATTGAAAAAAAACTAAAAGGTCAGTATTATATATAGAAAATAAATATATTTATTAGGAGAAATAGTGAGAAAAAGAGTAAAAATAGCCAAAAGTAGACAACGATTATATTTTCTTATCAATGGTAAAAAGGGTAACTTTAATCAAGCTCCCTGATGGGTGCAATTTTTTAAATCTATGGATATTGTATGCAGACCTCTTATTCGCGGTTGATTTCTACTTCGTCAGTGAGTATCTTCCAGATGACCTTGACAAGTTTGTCGGAACAGTACCCTAACGCGTTGTAGTGAGTCCGGCCTTCGTCATTCTTGGAATTATAATAAGACTTGAAATTCGCGTTATCCTTTACTACGTTGTGTGCTGCATTCATGAATGCATAACGTAATACACGTGAGCCTCGTTTGGACATCCGGGTTTTCTTAGCCGGATAATTACCAGACTGATAAACAGATGGACCCAATCCGGAAAATGCAAACAATTCACCCGGTGTAGAGAAACGGTGGATGTCCCCGGTCTCACCAATTCAAGCTCTGTATGGAATGACTGCCTATCCAGTAACTCAATCTGCTCAATTGTCTGAGCGCCCACACCGACAGACTCCTGTACGAAAATTCTTAATTCTCTGGCTGTATCTTTACAAAATGGCTATGGGAAACTTATTGGAAAAGATTAGTCATATTATGGAAGCAATAGCATTCGGTGTCGGAGCCTCCTTGAGGAGGGGATAGACAGAACTTTGATGCACACCGGACTTAAGGAAGTGTTGGAGCTCGGAGAAGACCTCATCAAGGCAAGAAGTCCGCTGTATTAAACGGGTA
>NQOF01000014.1 GCA_002270465.1 Blautia hominis | reverse complement strand
TATACTCCTGTCGAGTAGGCAAGCTACAGAAAAGAATCAAAAGTCCACGGTATCTGAATGTGTTAAACCACAGTATAAGAAAAATGAAAGGAATATCTTGTTTTTGCTTCTATAAACATCATACAAGGAATAATATGTATAGTTTAAATTTTGACTATTTTGGTACTATTATAAATATTGAAGTCAATGATAACCTATTAATTAAAAAAATAAAAGAAAAATATATACCAATAATGGATATATGTTCTACAAATAATATATATTATAAAATAATTTTATATAAAAAAATGATAAAATTTAATAGGAATAATAGATACAAAAGGGAATTAATACATGGCGGAAAGCGATCTGAATATTATATTACTGGTTTGTTTAGGAATCTTGGATCAAATAAAGAAATCTTTATAGAAAAATATAATGTTTTAGTATATATTAACTATAATGAAAAAATAATTTATTGTAGTGGAAATAATAATAATGGGTTAGTTGAAACTTTAGAATTAATACTTATCGAATTAGTATACAGATATAGAGAATTTTTTTATGATAGTTTACATATTCATGCATCTGGAATATCTAATCAAAATCATAATTGTATACTATTTATTGGTGAAAAGAATTCCGGAAAAACGACTTGTTTATTAGAAAGTTTATTAAAATTAAATAAAAATTATGTTTGCAATGATAATTGCATGATAGAACAAAATAGTGAGTCCATTGATGTAATTCCTTGGTTTGAAGACTTAAAAGTAAAAATAAATTCTATTAAAAAATATAATATTAAAATGGAAAAAGAATATGAATATAAACACTCATATGATAATAGTAAGCTTTTTATACCAGTATCCACATTTTTACGAAATAATTCTATTATACCAGATAAAAGGGCAATACTGTATTCAATAGTATGTCCAAAATTCAGTGCTGATACAAATGGTAAAGTTACTAAAATTAGAATGAACTTTGATGAGTTCTTAAATTATGTGAATATACCACATGATAATGAACACGCAAATTTCCTTAATATTTTAGATGAATTTGATGAGCACAGATTTTTATGTTGTCATAAACTATTTTTAGAAATGGAGAAAAAAGTTGATTTTTTTATTTTAGAATACAATGACAATAATTTAAATAAAGTTTTAAATAATCTATTTGAAATAATTAATTTTTAGTTTAGTGAAAAATTGTATGAATATAATTTACAATAATTGTTGCGGTATAGAATTCAATAAGGGAAAATTGCTAGCTTGCTTTATATACGATAATAGTGTAGAAATCCGTGAATACAATACAAATATTAAATCATTACTTGAATTATCGGATTGGCTCATTCAAGTAAAATGTCAAATTATTGCTATGGACAATCATAGTTTGTTTGGAGAAAAATTGTACAAAATATTGGAGGCGTCAGGACTTATTGTGATCATAATTAATGTTTATACAATAAAAAATATGCCTGGTAGAATAGTAAAGACAAAAGACTGTGAGTGGATTGCAGAACTACTTCAATATGGACTACTTCAAGCTAGCGAAAGCACAATTGTAGTTCAACAGAAACTACGAGATTTAGTGGACTATCGTAAAAGTCTTGTTGCAAATAAAAAACAAGAACTGCTTAAAATATGGAAAATGTTAGTAAGCGAAAATATTAAAGTACCAGTGATGGATGGAAATGGAATGATTCATAACAATAAATTGGAAAATTTCATATGGGATTTTTATAATCAGTCGAACACAACTGATTTGAGGAGAGGTGAAAATAAAAAAGGAATAAAAATTATAAATGATATTTTATCTGACCATAAGATATGGTTGATTAATGAATCCATAGTTCATCTATATGAAATCAATATACATATAAAAAAAATTGAAA
Source organism: Blautia hominis (assembly GCA_002270465.1). Taxonomy (GTDB): domain Bacteria; phylum Bacillota; class Clostridia; order Lachnospirales; family Lachnospiraceae; genus Blautia; species Blautia hominis. The sequence goes on along the minus strand of NQOF01000014.1, from coordinate 20,354 downwards.
ATAAGATATATTTAGTTATGAAAAATATATAAAAATAAACTACGCTTAAGAAGTGAGACGGTTAATTAGTTGATTTGCTATGTATCTAGTGCTATCCGTTGTAAATACGTCGTGTAATAAACCTACACGCGCAACATTTTTCGACGAAGAGTTCTATTGGAATGGCTTTTCAAACATATGTCATAATAAACAATAAAATTTTAGCTTTTGTTTCTAAGTTTTTTATAGATAAGGAAATGGAAGTTATACCAGAAACAGTGCTTGGATGTGTAGTTATATACATTATAAAGTTTATTTTTCAGATATCCTTACCGGCTTTTCATGTCCTTCAGGATTACGTAGTGCCCTTTCATCCCAGTACATCCAGGCTGGCCATTAGGCGTGCAAGGAGCCTCAGATTTATAGGTACTTAGGTTGTCTATTATAAAGTACTAACGGTCTTTCATGGTCTGACTTATGACATCTCTGATATGCTGAATAAAGTCGTTCTCTTTACGGCTTGTCTAGCCTATATGGGCGGCAAGTTCCCTGGACAACATTGTGGCTTGCAAACGGGGGGAAATCATAATTAAATAAGTTCTCGGAATTAGATAAATCTAATTCCAATGCAGATTGAAAATTGAATATTGGCAGTTTTGAAAAAAAGAAGATATTTTTGTGTATTAGAAATAGACATAGCGGCTGCTATGCTTTAAAATAAGTATTGCTACTCCTTACCTATGCGGATTGGATAGCGTTTTGAAAGTCCTCAACAGAGGGCATGTTCCAGGCATCAAGGTGCTGGCACATCATGATGACATAGAGGCGGCAATACCACATCTTCGTAGAGCGGTGTTTGCCGTCTTCTAATTTATAGTCCTGTTTCTCACGCTTGTTAGAGCGTTCCACAGAAGTTCTTCTGCCGTATTCCTTATCCCATTCCTTACTGTCTCTTGGCGGTATGTTAAAAATGCGGGGATTATCCTTTAATTGTGTATGTACAGTCCGCCCATATTTAGCAGGTGAGCAAGGTGTATCACAGAAGCAGCCTTTTTGGCGGTTTGCTTTTGGACACCGGTATTTACACCGGTTTTTCTTAGGTTCATATCCATCGTGATACATACGTAAGCCCAGCTTACAGCGGGGAACCCCATCAGAGTCAATGGTAAAAGTATCTTTGTACTTGTAGTTCCCATTGTTCGTTTTCTTTAGATCGATAAAAGGTTGGATCTTTTCTGCCTTACAGTACTCATAGACAGGGATAGCATCCATGGCAGAGTCAAGAAGAAGTTTTTCCAGATGGAAATCAGGGAGATAGGATTTCATACTGAAAAAGGTATGCAGGAAAGACAACATATCGTGTCTGGAAGCACGCTCCAGTAGAGGGAAGACAGGAAGATCACTAAAGGAATCGGACGCGACAAACATGAAAAGGTGGTATCCGTTAAAATAGCATTCTCTCGTAGAGTCCCATCCGGTGTTGGTATCTGGCTGAGAAAACAGACGCTTGCAGTTGCAGTCAGAAATACCGTTTTCCTTACAGCTGCAGATTCGTTTTTTGCGAAGAAGTGAGGAGGTCTTCACAGGTGTTCCATCGCCAGCCAGGGAAAGCTTTGCTGGATTTATGAGGCCATCCTCAATGAATCTATGAAGGAATTGAGTCTGGTAGAGCTGAAAAATGAAAGAAAAGGCATGGGCAGGCTTCACAGGGTGCCTCTGAAAGAAAGGAAGCAGTCTGGAAGAAATGGACTCCGTGTCAGCAGGAGTCTTATCGCCTTTCTTATTTCCTTTTTTAACTTTAGATTTCAAAAATCTTTCCTTTGGAGAAAGGTTATTAGAGTCAAGATCCCACAAGCGGGCAAAAAAGTCATAAAAGGTACCAATACCAGGAACGTCGCCAAAGGGAAAGCCGCTGAGAATGGCATACAAAGGGTTTTCTTTGAGAAGAGCGGCCCACCGGGTGATGGAAGTGATCTTAAATTTAATGGACAACAGATAGGAGCGGAGCATGCAGGAAGGAAGTCTTGGAGCAGGCCCGTGTTTGGAATAGCGTTCCACCATAAGAGAGTCAGTTAAGGATAGATCAAGATGCCAGAATTCAATGATGGATTTCCAGGTATCCTTAGAAAGAGCAAAAGGATCCGGATAATAATGAAAAAGTTCTGTCAGGACAAAGTCCTGATAGGCGGAATGTCCGCCGATGTTGCAAGGTAACATAAAAATCGCCTCCAGTCGATGAAAATAAAATATAATCAATCGGCTTCGCCGCAAATTTTGGGTGATTTGTCAAGCTTTTTGGCGAAAAAAGTGGGTGATTTTTATTATAAAAGGATGGAAAGCCTTGAAAAATAAGGGCTAAGAATTCCGAGAACTTATTTAATAAAACAGGAGGAATTGTATTGAAAAGAAGAATAAATAGTAAGATGGTTAATGAACTTAATTTAATTGTTTTGCCTTCTTGTGATGATTTTGGAAATTTAGTATATAAACGTTTACGGGAGATTAGGAAAGAAGATGTATTTTTAATTAAGCCGGGTTGCTTTAGATTTGCAACAGGTGAAGGTAAAGTGGTTTTTAATGAATCAATACGTGGAAGTGATGTGTATATTTTTGTTGATGTAACTAATTATAATGTTACCTATCGATTGCGGGACAAAGATATACCGATGTCTCCAGATGAACATTTTCAAGATTTAAAGAGAGTAATATCAGTTGCCATATCAGAGGCACAAAGAGTTTCTGTTATTATGCCATATTTGTATGAAGGGAGACAACATAAAAAAAATAATCGTGAGTCTTTGGATTGTGCATTAATGCTTCAAGAATTATTTAACTTAGGAGTCGCTAATATAATCACATTTGATGCTCATGATCCTAGAATACAAAATGCGATACCGTTAGGTGGATTTGTGAATCTAATACCTTCATATCAATTTTTAAAAACTATAATTAATAACATAAAAAGTATAAAATTTGAAAAAGAAAAATTAATAATAATTAGCCCAGATGAAGGTGCTGTTGATAGGGCAATTCTTTTAGCTAATAGTATTCAAGTGGATATGGGGATGTTTTACAAGCGTAGGGATTACAGCAAAATAAAGGATGGAAGAAATCCTATTTTAGAGCATAAGTTTTTAGGTGGAAATGTGGAAGGAAAAGATTGCATATTAATCGATGACATGATTTCAACAGGCGAAAGTATAATTGATACAGCGCATAAATTAAAAATTATGGGAGCTAATAAGGTGATTATTTGCTGTACATTTGGTTTATTTACTGAAGGAATTAATGATATTGAAGATGCATATTGTAAACAAGTGTTTGATTATATGATAACAACTAATTTAAATTATCGTGAACAGAGTATATTGGATAGGAAGTGGTATTTGGAGGCCGATATGAGTGAGTATGCGGCGATGATCATTGATTCTTTAAATAAAGAAATGCCACTTGATTCATTACATAAACTTGAATCTAAATAGATGGCACACATTTTGATGATGTTTTTACGATAAAGCAGAAAAAAGCATTTGGAGAACACTATGACAAAAAATATTGTAGAAAAAATAGAACCAATCTTTGAACAAAAAATATGGGCAGGAAATAATTTACATACTCTATACCCACAAAGTTCAATAAAATGTCAGTTAGGAGAAGTGAAATTACTATCGCCGTACCAATGTTATGATGATAAGTATTTGATAAATGGCATTATTCCTATAGTCAAATTGATTGATGCAGAATCACCATTATCTATACAGCTTCATCCAAATTATTCCGAATGGTGGTATATAGTAAAGTGTAAAAAAAATGCTTCTGTAAAAGTAGGAGTTAAAAAAAAATACTTAAATAAATTTTGTGAAAAGTGTTTTAATAACATAGGAATAGATAAAGTATTAAATACCCTCACTGTTAAAGAAGGAGATGTTATTAAAGTATATCCTGGTACTATACATTCTATTGGAGGAGGGATATTAATCTGCGAGGTCTCATTATGGGAAAATATTACATACAGAATTGATGATTTTAATAGAATTGATTATAGCGGCAATACACGAGAGCTACATCTTGATAAAGCATTTGGAAATGTAAATAAAGAAATACTTCAATACAAAAAGTATGAAGCAAGAAAAGATACACAGGTAATATTAAATGAAAATGGATTAAGTATTACATTTATTAATATAAGTTATCCAGGTAAAAAAGTAAATTTAAATAAAAAAGCATACATTATTATATTGGATGGAATAGGTGAAATAATAAATAATGAAAAAAGCTGTAAAATACGTAAAGGAGACAGTTTTTTTATTTGTTCAGAAAATAATTTGATTTATGTTATCGGAAAAATTAAATGTATTATAATAAAAGCTTTATAAAATGATGAAATGGTGAAAAACTTTAATTTATTGTAATACCACGTAAATTAGTTGCTAGATATCTTAACTGTATGAACTTGCAAAGAACATTCAAACATGTCGACAATACCTATGCACCTTAATAATTCAATATTTGAAAGCTTTGCTGGATAGTAACATTCAGCCGGTGTTTTGTAATCAAGTGCAGAATGACGACGCTTAACGTTATAAGTGGATATATTTCCCGACGACAGCTTTGGCTTCCTTGATGTTGATGTACTGTGTTAATTAAGCTTCTTCGTATTTGAAACTGCGGAACCATCGCTCAATCATGATGTCATCAGCCCAGCGGCTTTTTCCATCCATGCTCTGGCAAATTCCATTTTGTTTTATAAAGTTAATGTATTGCCGGTTTGTAAATTGGCAGCCTTGATCTGAATTAAGGATCTGAAGTTTCGCCACTTTAAATGCTTTTTTGAGAGCATTTATAACCATTCTGGTATCAAATGTATCATCGACCTCACAACCTACAATACATCGGCTATACCAGTCGATTACAACGGGCAGATAAAGAAATTCGTGTTCTGATTGGAATATGAGTAATATCAATGGACCACGCCTGATCTGGCGCATCTATAACAGCATTGCGAAGCAGGTAAGGACACACCTTGGCGTGTTGCATTCGCTTGGAGAAACCCATCTGTGGATACATGGGATAAATATCCATCTCATTCATGTATCGACGGGCTTTAAGTCTACCAACATGATAGTCTCTGGCTTTTAACTGTGCTGACATTTGTCTGGCACCCCAGGTTGGATTATCCGTATGAAGATGATCGATCATCGCTTTACCGGCAAGTTCTTCTGCAGATGCTGGCTTGCCCTTGTAGTAAATGCCAGTGCGATTCATATCGAGTGATTTTGCACCAACAGAAGCTGGTAATTCTTTAGGCGTCAAAAGTCTTTGGACTAAATTTACCCCCGTAGTCAGGTCCAAAAATTTCTTAGTATTTTTTTTGAGCCAGTCAACCTGCATGGTTAACTGACCAACCTTTTTTGCATACTCCGCCTTCTTTTTGCGTTTTTTAGCAAGCTTACCTTTGAGGTTTTCCTCTCGCTTATCGTCGAACACTGTAGAAGCATTATTTAGGAATTCTTTCTTCCAGTTACGGAGTAAATCAGGTTGGATATTATTCTCAGCTACAAGAGTATTGAGATCGTTCTCTCCCTTAAGCAACTCAATCACAAGGTCTGATTTGAATTTGGCAATAAAGTTTCTTCTTTGTCTGGACATGGCAATGAATCCTTTCTTTCATACTGGTTTTAGTATATCAGATTCATTAAAAATTGTCTGAAAAAGAGTCTTAGTTTATGAATTATTATAATATGCGGCTTTTTGCTATCGCTTTAACGCAGATGGAATTGCAAATATCATAGCCTCTGTGCCTATTGCTATAGAAAGCTTCGGGCTTTGGTAGCCAACGGTTCTTTTGTCTAGTGGGACTACTTCATTTATACAGCTTTTTGCCTCTTTAGAAGATAGAAGGAAAGTATTTCCATCTGACCAGCCAAGCGTAAGTATACGGAAGCCATACCTGTAAGCCTGTTTTGTGTGATTATAGTTTTGGGTTAGAAGTTCAACTTTTTTAGAATGGTCGCACTGATTGATGAAGAGATTTGTTTTTCATTCTGATAGTGTTGTGTTATACTATTAATCAATAGCATGAGTTTCCAGTTTATGATTTTGTTGTGGTGACTTAATTATAACAAAACCAGCGGTTTTATGCTATTTTTATGCCAACATTTATTGGATTTTCAAAGTGCACACGAACTTATTTAAGTGCGAATTTTGGGTTACAAATTTATAGTTGGTGTATTCATATTACTAGTGGAAAGGGGATTAGTTGTATTTATTAATACAACATTTAAGAAAATGGTAAAATGTATATTTTTTGATTTGTTTTTTACATTATGCCCTTTTGAATATTTAGATGAAAAAGAATACGAAATACTAGGGATTACATGTAATGAGTGGGAAAAGAAAATAGACGAAAAAAAGATATATACGAATAGAATACTAGGTGAAGAAAAAAATATATACCAAATAATTAGGCAAATGTTAGTATCGGTTGGATGTAATGGGAATAACGAGATTCTTTTGGCGAAAGTTTTAGATATCCGAAAGAGGAGGTTATATAAGACATTAGTTCAGGTGGATGATAATATTTGTCAGACATTATTAGAATTAAAAAAATATACAAAGCTTTGTTTAATTAGTAATGCAGATATATTAGATAAATCTTGTTGGGAATGTTCGCCACTTAAAGATATATTTGATTATGCAATATTTTCATGCGATATAGGTATGATGAAGCCGAATCCAACGATTTATAGGTATGCATGTACAAAAATGGACGTGAAGCCAAGCGAAGCAATATATGTGGGAGATGGAGGTGATAATGAGTTATTAGGTGCTAAGGCAATTGGAATGTATACTGTGCAAACTACTCAATTTCTTAAAAATAATGTTAATTTAAATAGTGTAGATAAATCAATTTCAAAAATAACAGAACTTTTGGAAGTGGTTAAGTAAGTATAGCTGATAGCACGTTTTTATTTTGGGAAGGCACTTATTACATACATCTGTATTACTAAAATACTGCATAATTTAGTAAAAGCTCCTTAACAGTTTACGTATAATAGATTAATAATTGGTCTTAGTGGCCAGTTTTTGCGTTTTCGTTTAATGGATTTAAAGGTTTTTATTACCAATGCCGGCCAGCGTAAATACATCATGTATTAAACCTACACGTGTAACACCTTTTCATTAAAGTTTTACGGGAATGCTTTTTAAATACTGATTGCAATAAGTATATGGTAAACCATAAGTACGGTCTTAATAATTAGCCGCTTTTTGGGGGCATTCTCCTATACATTTGTTGTTTTTGATCTGCTCCTGCAAATATCCGGCAGTGTCTTTAACCGCAGCGGCAAGTTATGGATGAAGCTGTAATCCGTATCATCTTGACGTTCTTTCAACTTCATCAGTATGTATTTCAGATAAAGGAAGGGATGCAGGTTGTTTGCTTTTGCCGTTTCTGTAATGGTGTAATAACAGCATGCCAATACTGTCGATTAGTTTCAAGGTATGATTATGTAGGCAAAAGCTGCGCAGGGCACTTTCTGCCGCATTATTATCAAGTGGAACTTTCCTATTATTAAGGAATACTTTTAATGACAGCTCCTGATTGATACAGTAGGTCAGCCCATTCAATGGCTTGCTTTAGGAAAGCTTGTTTCAGTTCTGGTTTTCCTTTGCCTATACAAAGAAATCCTCCACCAGAGGGTTGAGGTCGGTTTGTCGTTGCTTTTTCGCTAATCTGGTCACGGTGCTTTTAACTGATTGTCAAGATGGTTGCAATCTGAGTTAAGGTCTCATAGATAATAGTCCCTTTTGCGTTTTTCTGGACGGCCTTCTGGAGCTCCTCTAATGCATTTGTAAACTTTCACTGTAAATGGTGCCAGGTGCCTGCAAATGTGATGTCTGGATTCTCACAATCCAGTTTTGGGTATGCAGAATATCCATCATAGACAACAACACTCTGAAATCCTTTTAGAAATATTTCTGGGTGGTTGGCCTTCCGGGTCCGCGGATATTCATACAGGATTCCAAGATACCAATCCGCACACTGAATTATCCAATTCGTCATGACCTGTTTGGAAATGTGAATGTCGTTCCGCAAAAATTCCTGATGGATCTGATATAAGGGAAGTCCGTTCATGTAAAGTTTCCATCAGCGCTTCTGTCTCGTTGAATATAAGCTCTAAAGTCTTTGTCACATGGTTTTGTTGCTTTATCATATACAATATTATAAATTATTGAGTTCAGATTATCTTTTTTTACCAATGTCGTCTAGCTTATATAACCATTCCGGAAGGTGATAAAGTTAGACTCATCCTTGACCACATTCTGCCTATGCTTCACGGAGAACGCGAAAATACTTGAATGCAGTTCCGGGAAAGTTTAAGTTTATCTATACACACGCATGGCTCCTGATTGAATATGATGGAAAGATTCTCCAGCAAAATGACAAAAAAATTCTGAACGACATCAAGCAAGTTTCTATATATGGTACTGTTTTTGGCGGTACTTTGAACTGGTAGCCAGGCTGTCTTTAGCCGTTATTTTTAACACTTGCAACCATGGCTTTTCACCATATGACAGGGTATGGCAGTGCAGTTTCAGTTATAGCTGCCATGCATGGATGGGCTTCATTGGTCTCGGGCATGCATTGTTTATGACCTATATGATATCCGAATACTATGCTATCAGATTTTTTTGGCGATTTGATTCTGTTGCTTCTATGCACACAAAAAAGCTAGGTGTGTTACGGGCGATGGCGTTTATTTTGTGGATTACTAAATGTAAAATTTATTATGAAAGGAATGCTTAGAAAATGAACCGAATAGAAAATGTGTATGGATTGATTTTAGCGGGAGGGTGTGGGAGTCGTTTATGGCCATTAAGTACAGAAAAGTATTCAAAACAATTTTTGAAGGTTTTTAATGGGAGAAGTTTATTGGAATTAGCTATAAAAAGGATACAAGCATATGTTAAAAAAGAACATATTTTTGTAATTATGACTGAGGAACAAAAAAAAAGTTATAGTCATGAAGTTCTGAAATTTATAGATATGTCGAATATTTTGGTAGAACCAGAACGAAAAAATACACTAAATTGCATATGTTATGCGATGCAAATAATATTACAAAAATATGGTGATGGAATAGTGATGATAACACCATCGGATGCTTTCATAGAAGATGAACTAAAATTTAGTATGGTTTCTCAAAACGTATTAAACTATATGGAAAACAATGATAAGATTATGCTTATTGGTGTAGATACAATTTATAATGAAACAGATTATGGTTATATAGAATGTAATAAGCTATTAGAGGAGGGTGAAATAGGAGCAGTAAAAGAATTTATTGAAAAGCCTAGTGCAATAGAAGCACAGAAATATGTGGAAAAAGGAAAATATTTATGGAATGTTGGGATTTTTTTTGTAGGTATTTCGTTTGGACTTTCAGAGATAAAAAAATATGCACCTATAAATTATAACTTGATTTGTAGATATATTAAATATAATGATAAGAGGATTTACGAAAAGCTGGTTCCCGTATCTATTGATTATGGGTTAATTGAGAAAAGTGAATATGTTGAAGTTATCAGAGGTGAATTTGGATGGCAAGATCTTGGGAGCTGGAAAAGATTTGAAGGTTTTTTTCTTAGAGATGATAGCAATTATTATGTTGGAGATGGTTTATTCAAAATGAATGATAATATTATTGCATTTATATATGATAAAAAAGAGGTGTTTTTACTAGGCTTGGAGGACATATTGATTTTTTCAGATGATAATCGTTTGCTTGTATGTAATAAAAAATATATCAAGGACTTAAACTTCTCACATTAAAAATGGAATTTGTATTATGAAAACGTAAATGATAGTAAAACCTTTGACAAATGTATATGTCAATCCCAATTAGGTCAATCACTCATTGAATTTTAAGTCACTTTAAACCAGTTTGTGGGGCTGTCGCACTAAGTAATTAGAGCGCAGATCCTTTGTATGTAAAAAAGCACATAGGCGTTTGCGAAACGCCAAAACCCACATATCTGCGGTGATTTTTCTTTACAAAAATAAAACAACTCCTCACCGGTTTATGGTAAAATTGAATTGTCCGGAAACAAATGAGTATTCTGCCCCCTGAGAGCCAGTGAATCCGCTGTGCAGAGCCACCCGTTCCGTATCTGAGAGCCGCCAACCGCAAGAAGCCATTCCGCTGCCCGGAACCACCGCTTAAATTTGTTGTATACTGGATTTACGGATTATTCCGTAATACTTTAAGAGGAGGACTTACCCATGTCCAAAGAAAAACAGATTCTTCAACTTCTCCGTGATGGCCACAGCCAGCGGAGGATCGCTGATATGCTCAGCGTATCAAGAAATACCGTGGCAAAGACTGCCAAGGCTGCAATGGCCCATCCGGTAGCCGCTGAAACTATTGACGATATGGACGAACAGGAACTCTATCGGATCCTGTTTCCAGAATCAGTCCACATTCCAGTACTTGTAATGTAAGCGCTTAAATCTTGGGTAGCTTTACTGTCTACGTTTTTGAACTCATAATGATAGTAAATAGATTTTTACTACACTCCGCCTGATAGGAGATAGAAATTCGATACATTTGGAGGTTTCATTATGAGTTACAAACGTGCTCCAGGGCGCTCCCTGGAAGAATGGATGGATTTGGTAACTGAATGCAGGCAAAGTGGCCTGACAGATGCTGCATGGTGTAATGAACACGGGATATCTCCCAGCTGTTTTTACAATGCAGTTACCCGTCTCCGTAAAAAAGCCTGTCAGATACCGGATCCAGTTGGAAAAGCCAGCACTCTTGACCTTACATCCCATAAACAGGATGTGGTTCAGATTGCTATAGGACCGGAGTCTTCTCCGGCAGAACGGATTTCAGATAATGGAAGCAGTTCTATGCACCTTGACAATTCACATACGATTGAAATCGAAGCAGACGGATTTCTGATACGAATGAGTAATGAAATCAAACCGGTGCTTCTGAAGATACTCATGGATACGCTGAAGGAGTCATTATGCTAGCGGATATCTCAAGTGTTGCTGCAATCTATATCGTCTGCGGAAGAACAGATATGCGCAAATCCATTGATGGATTATGTGCGACTATCCAGAAACAGTTTTCGATGGAGATTGACCATGCCCTCTTTCTTTTCTGCGGTCGCAAATGTGACCGGATCAAAGCCATTTTTAAAGAACCGGACGGGATGGTTATGATCTACAAAAGACTGACTGCCCAGGGATCTTACAGATGGCCAAGGAATAAATCCGAAGTCCGGAATCTTACATGGCGGGAGTTCGACTGGCTGATGTCAGGCATCGATATTGAGCAGCCAAAGGCGATTAAGACTACACGAAAAAGATACACATAAAACTTGTTTTTTCAGCACTTTCAAGCCCCTATAAATCTGCTGTTTTGCTAGGAAAATCCCCTGTTTTCTGGTATGATAAAAATATCAGAAACAGGAGCTTCCTGTATAATTTAAATATAGGAAATTCCAAGAAAGAAGGTTGAGAAAAAAATACCTCAGTGTAAAATAAGATTACTGACTTTGGCGGTTAGTAAAAAATCTTATTAAAACAGAGAGGTATCTAAAATGAATTGTAACACACAAAACGCAAAAATTGCATCTATTACGGAAAAAACTTTGATTGTAGGAATTGATGTCGGAAGCGAAATCCATTTTGCAAGAGCATTTGACTGGCGCAATTATGAGTACTCTAAGAAGCCATTCGAATTCAGTAATAATGAGGCAGGCTTTATAAACTTTAAGGCATGGATGGAAGATCTCGCAGAAAGGCATGGTAAAAACGTTGTAATTCCGGGTATGGAACCGACGGGTCACTATTGGTTCGCCTTAGGAAAGTTCCTGCAGGACAACGGAATGAAACCAGTCCATGTGAATCCGCATCATGTCAAAAAGTCAAAAGAGATGGATGACAACAATCCGAATAAAAATGACCGTATGGATCCAAAGACAATAGCATCGTTGGTAAATGAAGGGAGATTTTCATATCCATATATCCCAACTGGTATTTATGCAGAAATCAGAAATTTATCCAATCTTCGATTTCAGACACAGGAAGAAATCACAAGAATAAAGAACCGGATTGCCAGATGGTTCAGCATATATTTTCCCGAGTATAAAGACGTTTATAGGAGTCTGCAGACAGTCAGTGGCATAATGATCTTAAAGAAAGCCCCCTTACCTGCAGACATCAGGAGCCTGGGTGCAGATGGTGTGAACAAAATCTGGCGTGAAGCAAAGCTGAGAGGCGCAGAAATGAAGAGGGCAAAGACCCTGATAACTGCCGCAGAGCATAGTGTTGGAAGCCAGGAAGCACCAAAGAGTGCAAGAATGGAGTTAAAGAATCTTCTGAATGATTATGATGTTTACAAGGAAAGGCTGGGGGATCTGCTGCAAAAGATGCAGGAAAAGCTAACGAAGATCCCCTATGTTGATAAGCATATGGAAATCAAGGGAATCGGATTGATAACTGTGAGCGGATTTATTGCAGAGGTGGGTGACATCAGTCGTTTTGATAACCCAAAACAGCTGCAAAAGCTGGCAGGATATGCAATCGTGGATTGTAGTTCCGGTAAACATCAGGGAGAAAGTCACATTAGCTATTGAGGAAGAAAGAGATTTCGTTATGTGTTATATGAAGCAGCTGTTTCTCTGGTCGGGAAGAATGCAGAATTTAAAGAAATACACAACTACTATCGGACGAGAGAAAGGAACCCATTGAAGAAAATGCAATCAGTGATAGCCGTTGCGTGTAATATTCTGAGGGTATTCTATGCCATGCTGACAAAGGGCGTAGATTACGATGGAAGGAAGCTGATGGAGGATATCAGAAGACCACAGTTAAACGCGGCATAAAATCCAGACATAAGCAGAACCAACTATCGCGGTTGAATTGAGCCCTTAACAAGCATAATTGAAGGCTGAATTCAGCCACGGTAAGTGGTGAAGAAAAGAATAAAAACTGTACAAAGCAGAAAGTGACAGGAAAACGTCCACCGCAAGGTGCTGTAGCCGGAAGCAGGTCAGTAAGAATTAAATTACAAAGAATGAGCCAGTAGTCGGCAGGAATATTTTCCAGAGGGCAAGACCCTGCAAAGGAGCTAAGCTGACACCCTGGTTATGGATAGGCGGAACGAAGGAAGTTAGGAGCCATGCAGAAATGTATGGAGATCCTGGTAGACACGGGAGGTGCGCTGCCGTAGATGGATGGGTATACACAAGGCCATGTAAAGCGAAAAGCAATGACGTTTTACTTCGTGTACCTAAATACTTCTACTTTCATACTTGATATAAAGAGAAATCCAGAATTATGGCTCATTTATCTGAGAGATAGAACTAAAAATTCCTTGATTTTAAAGGAAAAAATACTTGACTAAATAGGTAGGAAAAAGCAGTGGCAGACAGTTCAAAAGATATCCAGCTCCGTGAGCTGAAGGACATGATCAATGATCTCAAATGATAAAAACACTTCAGGCAACTGTCGATGCTGCCAATAAACGAGAAGAGGCTCTCACCCAGGAACGGGATAACCTGAAAGAGGAAATAGACCTTCTCCGTAAAAAACTGTTTGGTACCTCCAGCGAAAAAAGAACACTCGACATTCCAGGCCAGCTGAACTTTTTCAATGAGGCTGAATTGGAACAGGATCCAAAAGCTGCAAAAGCGGAAGATCTTGAAGCACTTCTTCCAGAAAAAACAGGAAAAAAACGAAAAGCAAGAGTTACAGATGCTGAGCGTTTTAAAGGTGTTCCAGTTGAAAAAAGTATCTGGACCTGTCTGAGGAAGACAAACTCTGTCCCTGTGTGGTACTCCACTGAAAGAAATCGGGGAGGAGTTTGTCCGCCGGGAACTAGTTTTTGTCCCGGCAAAACTGAAAGTATATGAATACTACAGTAAAAACTATGAGTGTCCGCAGTGCAGCCTTAGTGATCTTCCAGTTATCAAAAAAGGCAAAGATGGCAGAGCCCATATGCTCTATGGAATGGCTTCCGCCGGTACAGTTGCCTGGGTAATGTACCAGAAGTTTTGTAATGGCCTTCCGCTCTACCGCCAGGAAAAAGACTGGAAACAGTATGGTGTGGCAGTCACCAGAGCTACTATGGCAAACTGGGTGATCCGGAATTCAGAGGCATTTTTTCTTCCCATGTATGAATACTTCCACAGAAAGCTTCTGGAACGGGGATTCGCAATGGCAGATGAAACGCCTCTGCAGGTTCTGCATGAACCGGAACGCTGTGCACAGACAAAATCATATATGTGGCTGTTCCGCAGCGGCGAAGACGGAGGACCGCCTATTATCCTCTATAAATATTCGGAGACCCGGGCAGGGGACAATGTCGTTGATTTCCTCCACGGCTTCAAGGGCTATCTGATGTGTGATGGATACAGCGGATACAATAAAGTTCCGGATGCAAAGCGCACAGCCTGCTGGGCACACATCAGAAGATATCTGACCGATGACCGATGCCATCCCAAAAGGAAAGGCTCTGGATTATACCCAGCCATCCGTACAGGGAATGCTGTATATTAACCAGCTTTTCCATATGGAAGATGTGATCAAGTCAAAGTATTCTTCCTTCGATGCTATCAAAAAGGCTCGTCTTGAAAAAGAAAAGCCGGTAGTAGAAGGCTTTTTGTCGTGGCTTGATCAGCAGAACCCTACCCGTGGGAGCAGAATGACAAAGCTGTCACCTACATTCAGAACCGCCGTTCTTATCTTTCCACCTATCTGGAAGATGGACGCTGCAGTTTTTCTAATAATCTCAGTGAAATAACAGTTGGCCGTAAAAATTGGCTGTTCTGCGACACACCAAACGGAGCCCGGGCCAGCGCCATTGTGTATACAATGGTAGAAATGGCAAAAGCCAATGGAGTAAACGTCTATCACTATCTTACCTATCTGCTTGAAAAACTGCCTGATGATAGGATGAGTGATGATGAATTAGAACTTCTGGCACCGTGGAACGAAACCGTCAAAGTGGAGATCGAACGTAAGCGCTACATAAAATAGCGTATTGCTTTTTTGAATTTTTCTTTTTTGAAAAATTCAGACATTACCATTATTCAAGCTACAGGATCTCTGCATTGCTTCTGACCATGGCATCAGTTCCTCCAGGATGCTATCGGGCTCATTTTTGTAGTCCAGCATCTTGGCCATTACTGTTTCCAGATAGAGGCGGATGTTCAATCCATTCGCTTTCGCTGTCTCTGCAAGTGTATATACAACTGCACTTGCTCTGGCACCTCTTACAGTGTCATGAAATAAGAAGTTCTTTCTTCCCATGACATAGCTTTTTACTGCTCTCTCAGCTGCATTATTACTAATGGAACATCTTCCATCCAGAAGATAATTCTCCATATATGGACGTTGGTTTCGAGCATAGTTAATCGCATTGGCAAGTTTAGAACCGCCAAGGGCATCCATCCCATCTATCCACTTTCAGAAAGCATCCAGCACTGGCCGTTCCTGTTCCAGGCGCTGAACCTGTCGTTCCTCCGGCCCCATATCTTTCAGTGTTTTTTCAATCTGAAAGAGCTGGTCGCAGTAAGCAAGCCCGATGGCTGCAGGCGATCCCAGCGCTTCATTCCCTTTTTTCCTGGGAATGGCTTCGAACATGTATCTGCGAAGGTGCGCCCAGCAGCCGCACCGGGTAATGTCTTGCAGACGATTGTAACCGCTGAATCCATCCGTGTGGATAAAGCCATGAAAATCTGCCAGGAACTTTACCGCATGATAACCGCCTCTTGATGGCTGGTATTCATGATCACGATGCGGTGCTCTTCAAATGCTCCGCTGGTGTACAGCCAGATGTAGGACTTTGATCCAGGTGTCTTATCATCTTCTTTGAGCACCTGACATGTGGTCTCATCTGCATGGATCACAGACTGCTGTAGGAGATACTCATGAAGCTTATCATAGACAGGTACCAGATATTCTTCGGCACATGTATTGAACCAGTTTGCAAGAGTTCCGCGGTTCAGCTTAACACCAAGCCGCTCCCAATCCTTTTCCTGTCGATAGAAAGGCAGACAATTAATACATTTCTGATACATGATGTATGAAACCGATGATGCAGATGGGACATTGGATGATCTCTCGCTGGATTGCCAAAGATTTTCCGCTTCATTTCATTGATTGTTTCCGTAAGGTTTGCAATGGTCTGATTGAGCTGTTCCATCTGACGGTCTTTTGCTTCGAGCTGTTTTAATAAATGAGCAACCAGCTTATTCATGTTAAGATCTTGTGTTTCAACAGATTTTTTCATGACCAGAAACCTCCTTAAATGATACCATTATTATACCCAAAAAGAAGCTAAAAAGCCAGTAAATAAGCGGCTTTGCTTGCACATGTCCAAGTAATTAGAAGGGCTTTTTTGTAATGGGTTTGATTGCCTTTGGCTGCTGGATTGACAGACCTTCCATGAGCCACCGAAACCCCTGACGGGTAAGATTTCTTACCTCTTCAGAATTACGTGGCCACTGAAAACATCCGCTATCCAAACGCTTGTACAGCAGCACAAAACCATCTTTGTCAAAGTGCAGAGCCTTCAGCCTGTCGCATCTCTTTCCACAAAAGAGAAAGAGTGAATTGCTGTAAGGATCCAACTCATAGGTATCCCGAACAATAGCCATGAGACCATCGATACTACGCCTCATATCTGTATAGCCTGAGACCAGATAGATCTTGGCAACGCCAGATCACCTAACACAGTTGCTGCAACGCCGTAAGCGTTGCTTTGATAACGGCAGCATCTGCATCATTGCTGATAGCCATAATGATGCCATTATATTCAAGACGGATTGCTGCTGGATCTGACTGCTTTTGAGGCGTACCGATTTTTGTTTCTTGTAGTTCGTTGTAGTGAATTGGTACAACTTCCTGTTTCTCTGTAACTTTTGCCACCGGATCAGGAACACAAGCCTTGGTGCGTAAGCGTCTAACGTTATAATAAAAGGAACTAATAGATATCCCGTTCTGATTGCACCATGCATAATCAGACATACCACTGACGCGGCACTGCTGAATGAGGTCCATCCAGTAATTATCTTTTTCAGCTTTTGTCATTATCTAAAATCCTCCCATAAAGTTTGGAGTAAAATGATTCAAAAGTTTGAAATAAATAACAGTGAAATGCTACAACTTTTGCCGTTCAAGATCAGAACATGAAGTGAAATACTCCAACTGTCCTAATTTTATGGCAATTGATATTAAATAGCACGACGGTAGGTTATGTAGCGCTTACTTTTTATCGGTGCGTAGCACCGCTATAGTTTAACCGGTTAATTAGTTTCTCTCA
This sequence comes from Blautia hominis, assembly GCA_002270465.1. Classification (GTDB taxonomy): domain Bacteria; phylum Bacillota; class Clostridia; order Lachnospirales; family Lachnospiraceae; genus Blautia; species Blautia hominis. The sequence goes on along the minus strand of NQOF01000014.1, from coordinate 3,033 downwards.
TATTGACTCCATTCATCTCAAGCCGGTAGGTGTGATGCTTGTCAGTGATTCGGGTGAGGCAGGCATCGGCATAGGTGTTGTCCGAAAACATGTCAAACCAGGAGATGACTGGAAACTGAGAAATGACCACAGTGGATTTCCTCCCATCTCTTGTATCAAGAACTTCAAAGAGATCACGGCATTTATCAAGGTCAAGATCCATAAGCCCAAAATCATCAATGACCAGAAGTTCAAGCTATGTAAGCTTATTCAGGTATTCCAGGTTTGTGGCTTTGATACGGGCATGTTCCATTTCACTCATAAGAGTATTTGCTTTAATATATCTGACACTCTTGAACTGTCGCATAGCAGTTACGCAGAGGGCATTGATCAGATAAGTCTTGCCGCTTGCAGAGGAACCCGTTACGATTAGATTCTTACCTTCTTCAATCCAATGACAAGTGCTTAGACGTTCTATGGTCTGGGTATCTAACTGGCGTTCCGGATGATATATCGTTTCATCCAAATCTGCTGTAGGATATCTTAGATGAGCATCTTTCATCAGGCGATTGAAACGTTTATTTGCCCTGGACTGCCATTCGGAATCAACCATGGAAGAGATGCGTTCCATGAAAGTGCTTAAATCCGCATTTGGATCCTTCAGCTGAGCTTCCAGAATGTTTAGATCAGCGCCTGCTCTTCAGGTGTTAATTCTGTTTCAATTATTATACTCATTTGTAACTCTCCTTTCCACGGATGTTAGAGTGGGAAGGAAGTTTTCCGGAAGAGGAGGTGTCACTGGCAGCGTGGGAATTCTGCACCATTCCGAGAACCTTTTTAAAATAGGAGTACTCGCAGGCATTCGCTTCAACACATTTGTCAGCGGCTTCCTGAACCAGCCGGTGTGGAACATCCTTGCAGGAATGGAGTACGCCAGCACAGCTGTTAAAGGCCTGCTCTTCATGTTTGCTGCTACGAAGTATCCTATCGATGAGGGTAATCATTGAATCGCCGTATACGGATGCCCAGCGGCGGTAATATGCCCCGTCGTGTAAGTTGATCTCTTTGTAATAGCGATGTTCCTGAGGCATGTGGCTATCTTCGGTAACATACAGGGGAAAATCCCGATATAACCTTGGATGCTTACAAATCAGGCGGTTACATTCATCACAGATACGAATTTCTGTCATTGTGGCCTTAAGAATTGCAGGTTTTCTAAGCTGGGTATACAATGCAGAGTAGTAGTGGGCATCATACTCAAGATGATAATTATCGGGAACTTTAAGAAAGTACTTGTAATCACAAAGCGTATAACTTTCGCCTGGAAGCTTGTTCATACGTGGCTTGTCATACTTCTCATATCCGTTCATCCGTGTTTCACGGATATCGGATTTTTTCTGAAATGGTCGCTGGTTGATGTCTGCTACTATCTTTTTTGCTGCGGCATTCAATGCCTCAAGAGATGTATAGGTATCTTTCTTAAGCGTTTCAACCAAATGTGTCTCCAAGAAACGGACGTGGTTTTCTACCGTAGGCTTTCCTTTCGGTTTGCGCGGCGGAGGAGGAAGTATAATTGTATCGTAGAACGTCTCCAGATTAGAAAAAGCGGATTGTAACACAAGTTCATCCCTACTGTGTTTTGTAACAGCTGTGCGTAAGTTATCAGGCACTAAATATTTGGGGACTGCTCCGTAGAACGACAGCGCATGTACTGTCCCGGCAATAAACTGCCGCAGCTTCTCATCCATAAATATCTCGGCATAGATGAGACTGCTGAAGCCGAGCGTGGTTGTAAAAATATGGACTTTACGGATTTCTCCGGTTGATGTGTCCAGTAAGAGTTCCGCTTGATCACCTACCCAGTCAATGTACATTTTTTTACCAGGGATTCTTTCAACCGGCATCGATGCCTTTAAAGTGCCATAAGCCTCCTTCATGAAATCGCCATAAAGTTTGTAAAACTGGGAGAGTTGATAACCATCTGGATTTTTTTTCTTGTAGTCAATCCAAAGGTAACTCAAAGCAGCATGCCTCCCCATTTGAACGATCTGACAATGGATTTTTTCAAAATCTGGCATAGGGATGCCCTTGTGGCGGAGATTGTCCTTGGGATAAATCAGGTCAATAACTTTTTTGGTGCCATTTGTTTCAGATTCGTCAGCGATAATCCAGAATCTTTGAAAAGGTTCATAATTAGGGTTATTCCGATGTTGCCGAGCCGGTAGCGTTTCCTTATATCGTCATAACTAACGTTATTCATACGCAATTCTATGACGCCAAGGATAGTAGTGTAATCTTGCATGATTAGTGCGCCTTTCTTTACACTGTGGTAAATAGTTACACTACAATAATAAAGCAAAATCACACCGTTTGTTTGGAATGCTTACACCGCTATAATGGAAAACCTAAACCGTTAATTTCGGAATGCGCACACCATTCAACCGGAATTTGCATTCTAGACATAGTATTTTTGAACCGAGCCAGTCTATTTTGGCAAAATGACATAATATATTTAGAATTATTGGTTTCTGCTATAATATCCAATGCCACTCTGCCAACGCTATCCTGCGAACTTTCGCTCCATATATCTTGTTCATCTAAGCCATCAATAATATAACAAACTGTAGTATGCTCCATTCTTGCTATACTTTCTATTCCAGAAACAAAAGAAGATAACGTTTCTTTCACTGCTGATGAATAAATACTTCCATCATGTATTCTATTAAATATCATCATTTTCCATATTAAAATGTGCTGGAATATAATTGATTTTTCCATAGTTATATTGATAAAGATGATCGCAGCTGCCAAAGATGGGGATACCAGACTTCCATGCAGTAAAAATTTTGGATGGTCTGCTTTGACCATATGTTTATCTGTTTGCTGGCATATACACCAATGTGATGTTTGTATATTCCGACAGATGCGGGTTCTTCCGCAATTATCCGTATTAGCGATTTGACAATATAAGCTTTGCGGCCAATAATTCCTTGCCACAACGACCATACATGGTACGTTTTATCATTTTCAATTTGCTGTTTGTACCCTCAACAA
>NQOF01000013.1 GCA_002270465.1 Blautia hominis | reverse complement strand
TAAACTCCGCTATAGTTAATAAAGCAGAAGAATCCGATTTGTCTATTGTTGAAAAAAATATTAACAGCATAAGTACGCTTCTATCGAACGAAACAACAGAAGGAACCACTGGTTCTACAAATAATCAAGGGATATTTAAGGGGCAGTCAGGTATAATGATCCTTTGGGGGGCAAGCCAAACCACTACATTTTCGTATAGTTCTTCAGGAAAATTATATTATCTTGATGTAACTTTCCGTACAAAATTCAAAGAGTCTCCAATTGTAATGACATCACCTAGGTTTACAGGAGGAATCCCAGAAAACGTAGGCACACTAACCACTTCTACAACAAAAACGAGATTAGGATGCAATGCATCTACAAGCGGATTATGGATTGAATGGCTTGCAATTGGTATATGGAAATAAATCCAACTATTTACCTACAACTAAATACATTATAGGCGCAGTTGTTCCTGTTGCAGATGCATTGTGTAACTGTAATCTGCAACCAGTTTTTGTTACGTTATATATTGTAAGTCCCAATACATCAGCCCAAGAAGAATTTGGCATCCCAATGACTATTGGTGTTGAGCTATATGTTTTTGTAAATGATATATCTTTATTTGAAGCAGTTTTTCCGGATACAGTGATTATTGAGGTACCAATTTCAAATTTTAAGTTGCTCAATTCATTATTAATTTGCGACTTGGTGTAATACCTGTCATCTGATTGGTTTTTAGTATAATATCTATTATCATGAACGTGAGATGTTTCAGATTTGTTCTCTAAAGCGGAGTTTAATGCAGTAACAGTATCCTGCACATTACTTGCAGTTCCATCTGCTTTAGTAAATGTAACATTACCTGCCGTCGTTTTGGGTTTAACCTCATTCTGAAGATAAGTCAAAAAGTTGGAAAATAATAGCTTCTTCCCCGTTCCCGTTGCTTCTTCCAATAAAAATGTATCCGTATTCTCAGGTGTCACTTTATTAGCCAAATCAGCCACACGACTGAAAGCAAGGTACTTTGTGTCCTTCAGCCACTTGGATATCTTTCCAAATAACACCGCTATAGAATTCCCTGTCACTAATGCCTCACGGGATACTGCATCTGTAAATGCGATAGGTGTTGCCGCATCCACCTTTCCTGTTGCTCCCTGAGGTCCCTGCGGCCCTGTTGCTCCAGTCAGACCTTTATCCCCTTTTGGCCCCTGAGGTCCAGTTGGACCTGCTGGACCAGCCGGACCTTGCGGACCTATCGCTCCTGCCGCTCCCTTAGGCCCCTGAGGCCCCATTACACTGCCTAAATCAAGTTCGGGCATAATTTTCTACCTCCTAGTATAATAATGGTGTAGTCAATAAGGACTAAAAATTAAAAGTTCCAATATCTATTTGAATTAATAACTGAAAGAGAGATTCTACCTCCATCAGAGATTATGTTAATGGTAACTTAGCTGGACTTATAAGATCATGACCAAATGGCCGTTATCGTCTATCTTATAACCCGGTGCATCTGTGCCGGCGTAGACAACATATAGGTGTCCATCCTCCCGCACCTGGAAGGCATAGACTCCTTTGCTCTCTACCACTGCGGCATCACCACCCCGGTCTCCTTTGTCTCCTCTGTCTCCTTTTGGCCCCTGGATACCCTGAGGTCCCTGCGGGCCTGCCGGACCGGTTGCTCCTATCGGGCCTTGCGGACCTGCCGGGCCATCGAATTCTCCTGCCTGTCTGCGCTTCTCCAGATCATCTGCAGTGGCATCGGCTCTATTGGCAGCTGCCTCTGCAGCCTGAGCCTGTAAGTTAGCTGAGTTTCCGGCGTTATTGGCATACTTTGCTGCTTCCACAGCATTTTTAATAGCTTCACCAACTTCTCCTACCAGCCTGTTGATGACCTCCTGTGTCCGCTCGTCCAACTCGATCGTCAGATCCTCCTCTGTCATAAGGCGCTTAACGACACCAGCGGAAAAGCATACATAAGTTGCTTTCCCATCCCTCACATTAGGGTCTCCCCTCAAGACTACCGCCCATTCCCCTGGCACCATCTTCTGCGGGTCAAAATGGTCATATCCTCCCCGCCTATCCTGTATTGCCATGATATCTCACCTCCCTTATCCTGGTATCCAGCGTACTAAAGAAACACATGTGACAGGAGGCGGAGTGACGCCGCCCGACAGATATCTGCGCACTTCCACCAGCTTACCGGTATGTATATATGTGCTTGCTGTTTTGATGCGCGGTCCAATTCCGGAACCATGTCCTGCAAACTGATCATTACCAAGATACATTTCTACATGGGTGGATGCATCAGGGCTGTCGTTTGGTCCCCAGAAAACAAGGTCTCCGCGCTGTGCGCCTGAAACTCTCTGCATATCCAGTGAAAACACATCTTCATAATCCGGATTGTACCAGACCCGGTCCCCCTGTTCCATCTGTTCCCCGGTCCATGTACCTATCTGGATGCCCGCCCCGCGCTCAAATGCCTTCCACATCAATGACGAGCAGTCACTATACCCCGTAGGTTCGTCAAATACCCGCTGTCTCAGGTTCCAATCATTTGTATAGGTATTTTTACCCACACGGCTTAATACAAGCTGAACTACATCCTCGATCCTGCTTGTCCCATAAGTAAGATTGTTATACCAGTACCGGGCATTCTGTTTTCTCTCCTCCAATTCCAGCACCCCGGGCCGCTCGTAATTCCGCATGAATGCTTCTGCCAGATATTCAGGGGTCTGTGTAGATTTTGTGAATGCAGAAAATGAGAAATTAAAAGAGGAAGTGGCAATCCATTGCTGGTTGTTTGCCACTTCCCATAAAATACATTCCAACTGCCCGTTAAAATATGCTGTCGTATTGCCGTAATTGTTTCCCCAGGGATATCCCCTGGCATCTGCCCATGATGTGTAACCCGTTGCCGGTGTCCACTGCACCAGGCCATACCCGCCTGACATGTTGCCATATATTAAGGATTCCCATAGTCCAGGGTTCATTGTGGATTCTCTTTGCATGTTACCGAGTATTCCAGCGATGGCATTCTGGGTCCAGCCTCTGGCATAGAGATAATCTGCGATATACTGTGCATTGTCTGTCATTTGTGGTTGGGTCAGATATGCGTTACTTATTATTAGTGCCATATTTCTGCCTCCTTAAAATGTCGAACCACTCGCAGTCTTCCCCCCTACACAAAAACCATTTTTAAAGTCCAGGTAACTGCCATCCGAAAATTCAGCCCGCCCAGATTTTGAACCTGGTATGCGTGTACTGCCATCTGTAGCTCCCTCACTTCCAAACGTCCAAGACTTTATAGGCTGTGCATTCTGGAATACCAAACTAAACGTGCCACATTTTTTATGAAATACAAATTGCGGTCCATAATTGAGCACCTCACCTGTTTCGGTACTCAATACTTCGGAGGCATGAATAGAATAAATCCTATCAAGTTTACCTTTTTTTTCAGATATTAGTGTTAATGCTCCTGTTGACATCTGTAAATAATGATGGTAGGGATTATTCTTTGTTGTTATAGTTCCTTTAATCCACGCATTTTCAGCAGTTATACCTGAATTATCCCATAACCCTATTTGATTTCCCTTTTCGTCTAAAATATGCATAGAACCGCTAACATTATTTTCCCCGCCTAACGTCAGGGTACCACCCCTCGCCCAGTCGAAACGAATGCCTATAGCCGACAAAACATTGACCACAGCATTCCCCTGGCTGTCCATGCCAGCATTCCAGGTCTTTCCGCCATCCGTAGAGACCGCAAAGGCATTTGCCGTCATCTTCCAGATGGTATCTGATTCCTTCAGCGTTGGTTTATTGTGCATATAAAAAATGGTGCTGCCATCCTCCAGCTTTTCTTCCGTCTTATATACGCCAAAAGACTGAGTGATCAGACTGGTCAGGGCCTGTACCGACTTATCGTACTCGTTTATCTGTACCTTAGTATTCTTTTTCGCTTTCACAAATGCCTGTGTGGCCTCTGTAAATCTGGATGCGCTGTTGCGGGCCGGTGTTTTTGCATCACAGGATACCGACTGATAATTACCTGTCTGGTAGGTGGTATTTGTAATATAGCACTCATAGGTGTTCTGCTTATAGTCTGTCACGATTGCCGGATCTCCTGCCTCTATGGCGGGGTCTGACAGGCAAGAGAGAGACACTGGACGGAATTTCATCCCTATCAGGCAGCCGCCTAAATAATCTGCTACAGTTTTACCATTTCCCTTACGGATAAAATCATTATCCTTTACCTCCAGCACATAACCTTCCACGCCCGTCATATAAGACGGCGGGGTATCCTGTACAGTGGTGTCCTGCGCCTCCGTCACCTTGATCCCGGTTATTACCACATCGTCTGTAGCAACGTTTATACTGTTTAATGCATACAGATGATGGTACTCCTGTAAGCTCTCAAATGTTCCGCCGTCCAGGCTATCCTCGTCTGTCCAGGGCATGAAACTGCCGCCATCTGCGCTGTCACCAGTCCCGTAGACTGGAGTCCCCTCATCAAAGCTGCCACCATCCATGCCATTATGACGTCCAAATACGGCAGTATCATACCATCCTGACGTCAATCGGCCATATGCATCACACTGCCAGTAACGGCAGGCTATCTGCCCCACCCAGGTCAGCACCTGCCTGAAGGTCAGTGCTTCATCGTCAGGCCGTTCCTTTACTGTGTAATTGCGGTTCGGAAAATCCGCAGATGCCTGCACCACACCACATACACTGCAGGCATCTGCTATGATCTGTCCCAGTGTGGCTGGATACTTTAAAACGCTTTCAGTATATGGCCGGTCAAATCTCGCCATGTTATCATACGCAGTTACGGATATCACCGCACCTGTGAATTTTCCCGGCTCCGCAGTGTATATGCCCTTGGGTATCCATTCAATCTTATCATCTGAAAGCTGCAGCCCAACACTGACATTTATGACTGCACCCTCGAAATCATAGGGATTAAACCTGCCATCCGTATTATCCAGGCGCAGCGTGCATTCACTGATAGATACAGAACCAATGTCAAAGCTGTCTGTACCGGATACCCCTGTTTTAATGGTCAGTCCGTCTGTCATCAGTTCTGTGTTTGTCAACACCATCTCTGTCCCATCCGGGAACCGCATCACTGCCCGCACATGAAATATCCTGTCCTGTACCACAGCTCTTCTGTAGTCCATACTTGTCTTTACCATGTCATCACCTCTGTATAATGTCCACCGTCACACTGCGGTACCAGAATATCCCATCCCACAGGCGGCCTATCTGTTCTTTTGAGATAGTCCCCCGGTATACTTCTATTGTCACATTGATACCGTCATCTCTGAAGGTAAAGGGAAAAAAACCTGCTGTCAGTGTGCGTCTGATGAGAACAACCTCTGATTCCGGGAGCACGCCCCATTTAATGCTGACAGTTTTTTTATCAGCAACCGGATCACCTACCATCGTCCCATCCATTGTACGGCCCGTGTCTGAAGTCCATATGATCTCATCATTAACGGAAATGGAGACGGGTGCCGGCAGCACCACGCCTCCTGCTCTTAAAATATCTTTCATTTATGTCACCTCTACCGGATTATGGCGGTAATTAGCATTACCCAGTGCTCTGTCAAGTGCCCTGGCCAAAAGTTCACCATCCACAAAGAATCCCATCTTCCCGACTGCAGCAATAAACCTTGTCACTGCACTGTTGACGATAGATTCCACATCTGCCTTAGACAAACCGCTGCCGCCTGCGGCCATGACTGCAGTATTTACCATAGCCTGCAGTTTGTCTTCCGGTGCCACGATCTCACCGTAATGGCGGTTATCACCAATCATAGCCAGCCGCGGGGTATTTGCCTTTACAAAACCACCCTGCGCCAAATATGGAATTTGTGGTGCAGTGATTTCTTTAATGTCGAATCCAAATTTTTCGCCTCCATATTTTGGCACCCATTCCGGAATATCAAAACTCAACTTATTAATAGTCTTTATTACCCCGTTTAAACCGCTTACAACTCCTTTTACCAGTCCGTTTACAGCTCCGATAATTAAATTAATCGGTGTTTTAACTATGGATACCATTAAGTCCCATATACCCTTAAATGTATCCTTTATACCTCCCCAGGCTTTCTCCCAATTACCAGAAAACACTCCTGAGACAAAATCAATAATTCCCCCGAACAACTTTTTAACAGCGCCCCATATATTTGAAGCATTTTTTGAAAATCCATTTAAGACCCCACCAAATCCTATAAAACTTTTTGTCCAGTCTTTAGTAAACACTCCTGTAAGGAAATTATCAAACTTCTGAAATTTTTCCTGGACAAAAGACCATACTTCTTTTGCTTTTGCTGAGATTGTATCCCAGTTCTTCCAGAGTAATATACCTGCTGCAATAGCTCCTCCAATGATAAGTATTACCGGATTAAATGCAGATGTTAGTAAAGATAAACCATATTTTACAAGGCTTATCGCACCAGAAATACTCTTAATAGAACTCACGATATTAATAGCAGTTGTAATAAAACCAGATACTTTTGAGACCAAGCTGCTAATTTTCCACGCCGCAAAAAATGAACCGATAATAATGGCCATATTTTGAATAGCCATTGGATGTTCTTTACACCAATCACTGAATTTCTGCAATGCTCCATTAATCTTGTCCCATACCGCCAGGAAAATCCCCCCAGCCCAGCTCGCAAGCGGCTGCAATACAGTATCCCAAAACCACTGGAATAATGGCTGCAATGCCTCCAGGATCCGGTTCACTGCTTCAACAGCGATTGCTAATGTATCAAGGAAACGCGGCACTACCTCATTGGCAGTCCATACCCCCAGTGGCACTAACACATTCTGCCAAAACCACAACAGCCCTTCGCCTACATGAATGGCAAAGGGGGCCAGTGCATCCCACAGTCCACGCAGTGCCTCATTGATATCTTCAAACTTTATATCCATCAGGCCATCATTTAAAGCGTCAACAAATCCGGGAATACCTGTCTGGAAAAGCCAGCCTGCCACTTTACCAAGAAAACCACTGAAAAAATCCCCCAGTGCTGTCTGGGTAAAACTCCCCAGTTGTTTAAGGCCTTCATTCCACAATCGCTTGAAGGAATCTATGGTAGGCTGTATGTTCCTCTGGATATTCAGAAACATATTCTGGAACTTTGAGTCCAATTCGTCAATTACTGTATCTCCTTCAGCCAGGTTACCGTAATTGATATCCATGCCTTTTATTGGTAGGTTTTGTGTCCCGCCACCCTCAGAACCACCCTTATCCTGCAGTTTATTGATCTTATCAAAGCCCATCAGGCTCCTGGATGCCTTCTCTGCCGCTTTTCCGACGTCTTTTGTAGAATCTGTCAGAGAATCTGCCGCACCTGCAGCCGCCGACAGATCAGACGCTGTATCTCTAAATCCGGAACCCGCCTCCGCTTTCTTACCTGTCAGCATTTCTGTAAAGCTCTTAAAAGCTGACGCAGCCGTCATTAATTTCCCCAGCAGCTGGTTCAGCAGCTTCAAAACAGGTGTCAATATATTGATCAGGCCTTGTCCAAGTGCTGCCTTCAAACTATCAAACTGTAGTTTCAACACACGTACCTGGTTGGCCCAGCTATCAGATGTCCGAACGAAATCACCGGATGCTGCTGAAAGCTGTTCCTGCACAAACTGATACCGCAGGGCCACTTTTTCAGCCTCGCTCATTGCCTGCGTAGTCTTACCCCAGCCGTTTGCCATTGCATAGGCATCCAGAGCATTCTGGGTCATTACGACGCCTAAATCTTTTAAGGACTCAGTCTCACCTGTAAAAACAGATTTAAGCTTTGTATATGCCTCATCCTGACTGATATTATAGAAGGATGCAACGTCACCAGCCAGGCCTGTCAAGGTGGTTCCCATGTTATAGGCCTGTTTTTCTGAGAACCCAAAAGCTTGCGCCATTGCGCCAAAGTTACCGGTGAACTGTTTAGCCATCGTCTCCGACAGTCCGAAGCTGGCTGCTGCCGATTTTGCAAACTGGTCAACCTGTGCAGTCATATGTGGGAATGTAACATCTACAACATTCTGCACTTCTGCCAGGTTAGACCCCAGTTCTATACATTGCTTGCCAAAATCGACTATTTTTTTTAAATCAAATGCGGTTGCAAGAACAGATCCTGCTTTTTTGGCAATTCCGGTAATACCGGACATCTGCTTTTGAAATTGATTTTTATTTACTACTAAATCTAGGCCAATCTGGCCTACGCTAAGCGCCATTTATACTCACCTGCCTCCCGCGGCCTGGATAAGAGCCTGCTTCATAGTTTCCAGGAAATTATCCATATCCTCCTGGGACATGTCTTTTGCCGCCCGTGTTCGCCATTCCATCCGAATACGCTTCTGCTCAGGGCTAAATAGCTCCAGGATTTCCGGGTCGTCTTCTGACCGGATAGACACCATCCGGCCCAGAGGCGTATCAGGCCCCAAGCCGGACAGCATATCTTTAAATTCATCCCATTTCATTTGCTGCAATTCCCGTGATAAACGTAACCCGTACTGTGTTTGAAAAGATGATATAACAAGCCCAAAATCATCTATCAGGTCATAGTACGGGTCATTACTCTCCCGATTCTTCCTCGCCTGTTATCAGACTGATAGAAGAAAAGACCAGCGTCTGGAAATCTGCAAACTGCAGCTTCATCTTATCAATCTTTTTGCGGTCCGCTTCACTGAAGATCAGTTCGTACATCTTCACTACATCACTGGGCTGTACATTTTCGCCATCCCCCAATATGCCCATGATCTTCAGGACTGTGGCTGCGTCGGCATTTACTTCCAGCTCTTTGTCTTTTATGACCAGTTTAGGATTCTCCTCAAACTGCAATTTATCTGTAATATCAACTATTTTGCTCATTTTGCTCCACCTCCCGAAGGCAATGTTACCGTCGGTTTTCCATTACTCATCACATCAAATTCCAGCGGTCCAACCTCAGTAGATTTACCGGCTCCCGTATTTGTGATGTTATAAACTGCAGCATCCCAGGAGATGACCGTCCCATCCGGGAACGTCCAGCCAAAATACCCTTCCGCATCCCGTCCATTCTTAAATGTCTTATTAAATACATAGTCGTTTCCGGTATCCCCGATATTTCTTTTGCCGGATACAGAGATGGTGATGCTTTTTGCTGTTGCCAGCCTGCGTACCCAGCCCTCTGTATCAAAGGGATACCATTCTTCCACACCATTATCAAATTTTACAGAAAAGGTCTCCATATCCGCAATGGATGTAGCCCCTTCCTTCGCAGCCCCTGCCTGGAACTGATTTTCATAACAAGGATATACTCCTGTTTTTCCTGCCATATCTTTACCTACCTTTCATAATACAATGTCAGCCAGATGACACGCTCATACACACCGTTATCGTCCGTCCCCACGTCAATAGGCTCCGGTACGTCCAGCTTCAGGTAATTCACATGTTTTCCGGCAATCTCTAAATCTGTCACCTGCATGATCCTGTCATACATGACCTGCGCAGCTTCCTCAGTCTCATTTGCATACTTATTCCAATGAATTAGTATACTGACCTGCCTGCTGGCTGTCTTTGTGCATTCCAGACCTCCCAGAGCGATATTAGGCCTGCCCGATATCTGCCGCTGGTAAACCCCAACAGAGCGCTCCTTCTTACTTTCAACTTTTCCAATGTAGAAATGATCTCCTACACCCAGCGTTTTGACCCAGTCCCGGATATCTGCTAATTCCATGTTCACACCCCCGTAATACGTTTATATATCTGTTTATATGCCTTCTGGCAGTCCTGCTCTTTACTTCCCCCAGGCAGCCAGTCCTCATACCATTCACCACGCGCATAAGGATTTTCTTTTGTCTGGAAATTGTATTCCGGATGGTAATACAAGCGCCTGGCATACGGCTGGGTGGATACTAGAGATACCTTCCCGGATCTACTTTCTGTATAATCAGCAAATGTACTGTCATTCTGTAATGTACCTTCGTCAAATGGCATTACCTGGGCCTGTACCACCTCTGTGTGCAGGTACTCTGCAGTCTGCTCCAAGGCTGTTATCTGGGCTTCTGTAAGAACCTGAATACGGCCCCAGTCCATCTTAATGATTGCGTTAACATTGATCATACAATATCCAGCCTCGTGTAATTTACAGTGCCGTCAGGATTCCTGGCTTTCATCCCCTGCAGGATGTGTCTGGTCTCCCCAAATACTGTGACGGTACCTCCAGAGATAACCGCCGCAGCCGGCGCAATATCGCCACAAAAAAGAGCCGTTCCGGACAACTGTATATACTTCTGCTCATTGTCCATAACAGTCTTTGCACTGTCCTGATAATTACACTGCAGCTCCCCCTCAAATATCAATTCCGGACCGCCATTCTCGTTCAGCCCCTCACTGTATATGGTCACATAAATATCTGTGGTACAAGCCCATTTTGGCACTAAACATGGATACATAAAAATCACCTCAACAATCTGCAGCACAGCCCGGTCTGGCATAGCTGCTCATATACATCACGCCGCATAGGGATGCCTTTCTGGGTAGTCACATTCCAACTCTCACCAAACTGCATAGATACACCATTGATTCCATAGCTTTGCAATATCATGTCAAAAATTTCCCGGTTCTGGAATTCAAAATCTGCCTGCTGACATACAATATCCTGAATAATCTCCTGCTGAAAGGGTGTTATATTTATAAACCCCTGATCCACAATCCTGTTGTAGGTTAAGGAATCAATGTGACGGCTCGCCTGTTTGAGAAATCTTTCCCGGACATTGTCCGACAGTAAACTGCCATTGTAGATATCTGTGTAATACGCTGTATCTGCATATGGTTTGTACATATCACTCACCAGCTTTCTTTGCATGATTTGGGGTCAGCTCGCCCCCACAGCTTTACAAAATTTAAAAACTTCTTTTCCATTATCTTCAGTACTTTCAAAACAGTTTTTATGTGCTGTCCGCACGTACAGTTTTATGTGTGTCTCACAGAACAGTTGATAACCCGGTGTCTCCGTGTAGTTTTAGCCTTCGGGCATAAAAATAAGACGCTTCCCCTGCGTCTTAAATGGCCATGTACAGACCACCTTCTAAGTACCATTAATAAGTCTCAAAAATAATCCTCCTTTCTCCGGCTATTTCTTGAGCGCAAATAAAATACCACCTGTCATTTCTGACTGGTGGTATCACTTGACTACTTCCGGTAACTCTTTATGCTGCTCTATAGCCTTTTTAATATCTCTGACATAATCCTCATAATCCTGCTGTCCATACTCCAATTCAATATATTCATCCGGATCACCTTGGAACATTTCATAATACTGATCATACAAAGTTTCTAATTCAGGTGTCATACCACCATACCACATTATTTTATCATCTCCTTCAAAATACGAAGCACTTCTACTGTTGTCTCCGGAAAAAGCACTTCTGCAAACTCCAGAACTTTTTCATTGTCTTGGAATATCATTCTCCCATATTGAGCCCATGTCTCACGTTCAAGACTTTTCTCTTTTTTCCAATATGACTCCTCATGCCGATATCCCAAACTTATTTTTCCAGCAGACATTCCGTTTAAGATATCAGATATTCCACGGTACTCTTCCTTTAATTTCAAGCCACGTCTCCCCATCTCAAATGCTTCTGAATATTTAGAGTATAGCATATCCTTGATAGAGTTTCCATGCTTCTCAGAAGCTTTCATCAAACGCTTATAATCATTTCGGATCTGTTCTTCCAATGCACCATTGTCAATAATCCCATAAGTTTTATCTATTTCATGAAATAATTCATGCGCTATGGTTTCAGCTGTTGCACTCTGTGATACATAAATAGTGCAGTTATTTAAATCAAAATAGGAATTTTTGCGTTGTGATTTTCCAAATCTTGTACGCTTAAATGCTTGTTCAAATAATATTTTGGCATCCACGTTACTGATAACGTCAACTTTTTCTTTAAATTCTTGTAATACATCTGTATTTTCATAATATAAAATATCCTTCAGTCTCAGCAACCAATTCTTTTTATCTTCCCATATTTTGGCTTTGTCCCTGTAACTTTCCTGATTATCACTATCCAGGGAAAATCTCGCCATTCTCCTATACTTTTCCTCCTGTCTTGCAGCATGCTGTTTTCTGTTTTCCAGTCTGCTCTGCTCCTCAATCTCCGACAGCTCCTTTTGAGAAAATCTGTCACCCGGCAAGGTGCTGATACCGGAAAAATAGGTAGTATGGCCATCCTTACAGCGGGGATGGTACAATCCAGCCGATATAGCCTTACTCAAAAGTGGATAATTTCCATCTGCTTTACTCCCACCACTCCAGACATCATCTATAAACACCTTGCCTACAAAAGGCAGACATTTTGGACAGGAATTCCCACGTTTATTCATAATGACCAGATGCAGGCCCCATTCCTGGCGCTTCTGTCCCTCTCCCTGCAGGTAAGCCCGCTTGCCGGCTGTCCTGACTGCCATATCAACATAGTCAGATAATGTATGTCTGGTGCCATTGGCATACTCCACACAATTTAGTCCTGCAGACAGCATATCCTTTGCAGCCATATCTATTATAGTCTCATAAGTGCCCGTTTTGGTATTAGCATAAACCTGAACGTCACTGATGATCTTACGATACTGATCATTAACACGTCTCAGGACTGCATTTTCAGCCTTCTCTATATCTATCCTGGAAGTTTTAATAAGGACATTCAACTTTTGGTCATTGATTTTAGATAACGCTTCCTTTGTTTCTCTACTGACTTTTTTGGCAAGATAACCTTTTTTAATAACCTCCAGTATCTCTTTTTCCTGGTCCATACTGCCCTGCTGATTAGCTGTATAGATAAAGGATTCTATTTCCTTATTAATGTCTTTAAACTGTTTTTTTAATCGTTTTCGGTTCTCTTTCTTATATTTTTCCAGGAGTCTCAGCTGCAATGCCTGCCATTGTTCCCAGTTTATTTTTTCCACGCGATCACTAACTCGATTATGCTTCATATTGCAAATCACAGTGGACATTAATTCTTCCTCTATTTTCCGGAAGGTCTTACCGATATGGTATTCATCATTTATGTACTCTGGCATTCGCCATCACCTTGAATCCTTGGGCTTTAAACTGCCCTATCATTGCTTTAAGCTGCGTTGTACTGTCACAATGGTCATTCCTAAGTTCCGCATAGTCATCCTTTTCCAGGGCGTACACCCCCAGTGCTACCTGCTCACTGGCTATCTCAAGCAGTCCCTGGTACTCCTTCCGGGTCATCCGGTATGTTCTCTGTCCCACTTTTACTTTCATCTTCCATACCCCCTATTCTGAATCCATCTAGTTCCTGGTTTACACCTGGTTCTACTTCCTCTGCAATTCCCAGCTCGGCTTTAATCCTTTTTACTTCCTTCTGCTTCCAGTCTTCATCTTTGTCATCTCCATAAAGTTCATCCACAGCAGCATCCACAGACATGATCTGTCCTGCCCTGGCCTTGCTGATTGTCTCTATCTGGCTCTCAAAGCTTGGATTCGCATAATCCCCAAAATCAGCCGTAGCCTCAACTGATGTGACCGGTTTATTGTAGAACTCATTGTAAGCCTTGATAGCCGTCTCTACCAGTAGCGGGATATCCACCTGCAGCGCATTGATGATCGTATCCCTGGTATATAAAGTTGCTTTTTCCTTCTCACGCTGTGCCTCAGCATTGTCCAGCTTCTTCATGTCAATTCCCAGCGTACTAGGGGAAATGAGCCCCTGCAGACATAGATCAAGAGCTGTCACATAGGATGCCAGGTAACTGTCATGGGGTATATTGGGCTGCACAATATCAATGACTCCTCCCTCATTCTCCGAAAATCCACCACTTATCTTTATGAAACTGTCATCAAATGCGTTAGATTTTAATAACGCTCCACCATTCGGATCTTTTGGTATTAGGTCTTCCGGCATATATACTTTTGCCCTGCCTTTGCGCAAAGCATCCATCCACTGGCTCCAGGTCTCGTCAAAAGCGTCAAAAGAGTCAATCTTTTTGTCAAAGACACTCTGTCCTCTCTCATCCCATTTACCCGATTCATAGAATTGGATAGGAACAGCCATCATGTAATGTTCCCCCGGCTTTTCAGTACCGAAAGCCACATTTACAAGATTGGCCGTCTGCGGGATTGCATGTAAATCTACCACTTCATTGTCCTTATATAGCTCATAAGTGATATATCCATATCCATAATATTCATACAAGACATATTGTACATTTTCTTGCTGATAAACTGTCTTAAATACAATTTCACGGATCCTGCCTCGTTCTGTTACCAGTTCAATACGGTCACCCGGATAAAATTCAATGATTGGATACTGGCTTAATGCTGTATCAAAGGATATCTTAAAAGCACCATCGCCAATATACAGTGTTTCCTTGACTGCCTTCTCTAATTTCTTCCGAAATTTGTTGTCTGCTTCAATTGCTTCCCAAAGTTCCAGATCAGCACTGCTCTTTTCAATCTGGATTTTTAAATCAGTAAGGGAGATTCCAGCCAGGGTATCAACGATCAGAGCCGGGAGCCCGGTATGTATTTTACGCATTTCCTGTCCCGGACTGCTCTTACTGGCCCAAAACTTATATCTGTCAACCCCCGTATTGATCTGACAATAGAGCTGTTGCAGTTCATTGCTGTCTCCCCGATACCAAATGCGGTTTTTTATTGCATTCGCCTCATAATCCAGAGTCTCATTAATCATTATCATGGCAGGGTTTGCATCCTGGATATTCAGCCATCCCCGGATCCCCCGTTTCATACCTTCACTCATTTTCTTTATCAGCCCCACTTTCATCACGCTCCCAACTTATACATTGTCTCCGCAACGCCCGTAGTACAGTCAGGGGCGTCATCGTGTTTATTTTCACCGTCCCGCTGGTAACGGACCATTGATTTATAGTATTCCGGCCATTTATACATCCAATTGGCAGGATAAATGACATGCTCCATTATCCAGGTTGCATTGGATAATATTCTGGCTTTCTTATTCTTGGACTGATGAAACCATTTAATCACTGTCTTGAAGTTCAGCAGCTTTTCCTCTGATATCCGCTTTACGTTCCTCGCAAATCCTGAACCTCCGTTATTACTCTCTATCCTTGAACGGTTCACTTCAAATTCCTTGAAACGTTTTGCGGTCTCCGGTTCCGTTATCTCCATGCCCTCTTGCGTATAATAGACATCCAGCACATAAGCTTCCCGCATATACACCCCCCATATGATGGTACATAGGTAATCTACTCCCTCATCCGCTGTGTCTGTATAGCTGTATATACCCTCAAACAGGCTGTTATCCTGTTCATCCACTGGCAAACGGTCATATGTCTTAAAATTAGTATACAGACGGCCTTTCAAGTCGATGGGTTCCTGTTGGTAGTTGGCAGAAGCAATATCTTCACCCATCTCAGAAATGATGTCCTCATACTCTGCTTTCGTCATTATTTCATCACAGAGCATAGAACCGTCATCCTGTACGGCCTTATAGGTGATCAGATGACACTTATCGGCTTTCTTTTCCAACATACGTCCTACCAGGTCGTCTGAGGCCCAACGTGTCATGATGAGGATCTGTCTTCTTGGACGTTCCATACGTTGTACCAGGGTGTTGTTATACCACTCCCAGTGTTTATCTTTTACCAGCTCGTTTGCGGCCTCTTCATTATTTTTAATGATGTCATCTACAATGATAAAATTTGCTCCAATACCGGTTGAAGTACCGCCAGGGGATGTAGCCAGATAATTCTTTTCTTCTGAACCCTTCAAGCTCCAGAACCCTTTTGCGGCATCGCCTTGCTTGATAGTCGTATCAGGAAAAATGTCAGAAAAATATTTCTGTTTTATATTCTCATTCTCCATAAGGACGCCATCTCTGGTTTGCTGTGCGAACAATCCAGACAATATCTGATTATAAGAACCGGTGATGATCTTTGTCCTGTGGTCTTGTCCAAATATCCAAAGCACAAACAGCCTTGCCGTAAATGTCTTTCCATGTCTGGGGGGCATGTTTATAATTAAAATCTGTTTATTAATGTCACCATCATAAAAAGACTGCAGTGTTATACACAGGTCCTTTAAATATGAACGGCTTTCTTTATAAAATTCCGGATAAAGAAGTCGACAAAAAGACCAGAAATCTCTTCTGGCCTTCTTAACCGCAAGGGCTTCCTGCAGCTTTAAGTATTCGATCCTATCCTGCCTGTTAAGAGCTGTTGATTTTTTCATACTTCTTTGTGAGCTCTATCAGCTCCTCCTCTGTCATGTTCTCATATTGGTTTTGGACATTAATACCGCCGCTGTGCTCTAAGTCCTGTTTGTCCCTCCACTTATCCGGTCTGCGGTTCTTTAGCCAAAATATCTGTGCTGTTGTGTGTCCATTGAGAGCGTTATTTAACAATGCATTTTCGACCTGATAATCCACTACCTCTTTTCCTCTTTTTAAGGCCTCTGATATCTCTTTGTGTTCGTTCTTCCACCGATATAATGTAGAAGCCGCTATTCCCATGTTTTCGGCAATCTGTACATCTATCAGCCCATCCCTGGCCCAGCCTTTCAGTAACAGCAAGCCTTCTGGCGTTAGCCAATATTCGTATTTTCCTTTTGCCATTTGACTCACCTCTTTTATACATAAAAAGAGACGGGGTCATCCGCCTCTTACACTTATAGTTGTTTCTATATACCGTATAGACCAAAAATCTATCTAAACTAAAACATTTACAATCTGCATATATGCTATTTTGAATGTCTATCCTCTAATTCTGAATAATCTTCATTTTTATCTTCTTTATCTTCTTTTATACCAGGCTGATGGAATATTAGCTCTACAACAATTTTTATTAGGCGGTAAGTAGATAATGCAAAATATAGCAGAATGAAAATCCAGAAATATTTTACAACTACATCAATTGTCAGATTTTCTCCTAATATCTTAATAGAAATTATTTCATATAATGATTTTTGAAAGAATATTCCTATACATGCTATCAATAAAAGAAACCCTGATTTGTATACCGACATAAAATACTTCTTTAGAAGATTCAGCAAATTTTTATCACCAAAAACTTCTCTTAAAATCTCATTTTCAGATTGTGTAAAAATCAGTCCAACTAATACACCAACAAAACCGATCAAAATTGACGCTGCAACAAGTACCGCATTAACTGCAGCCATAATATCATCTCTTAACGTAAATGTTGATGATTGTATAATACAAAATACAGTAAAAATACTACTAAAAAAAAGAGGATAGTATTTTTCCATAATTAACTTAATCCTATTATTTCTATCCTCTTTCTTCATAGCTATTCTCCTATCTTTCTAATAATTCTAATACTTGTTTCTTGGTTTTATTATATTTTTTATGCATTTCATCAATTATATCCTCAAAATTTATTGACTCTAATTTTTCCATCTTTATAGTTATAAAATCATGGCTGCGTTTTGAAAATATATCAATCACCTCCACTGGCTCTAGTTCCGATGGTTTAATATTTAACTCAGCAGTATCAACAAGTCCTTCGTTATCTAATATCAATCCAACTGTTTCTTTTATAGTTTCCTGATCCAGGCTTCCTTTGCTTCTTCCTCTACCCAGAGACAATGTTAACGTTGCCGAATTTGCTTTGAATTTATTGAAGTTTTCAATAAACTGACCAAAAGAGCTATTTTTATTTCCATGTACGACTCTTGTCGGAATATTAGCAAAACGTATTGTGATTTTTTTATAATCTTTTGCAGTATTTAATTTATCATTTATATCTACAGCTCTGATTGGGCGTAAAGCGATCATATTACTATTATAACAATTAAAATAATTCAAATATAATTCCAGCCCTGAAGAACTTAAACTATCGCGGTTTCTTTGTAGTACCAGTATATGATTATCAACATCATATATACATGATACCTCTTCGCCTATATATTCATCATCCAGCAATTTTATGGGCTCAGTTTCGCTCGTTTCTGACGCCTTAGACGGGATACCCGTCTGACGCAGACGCACAAAATTTAAATACCAATAATTATCTATTTTGTTGTATTTTATTTTATCAAGTCGTGCTCCATCTTGATAATACTCTTTTTTTCTTCTTTCCAAAGGCAGGTCATCAAGTTTATTAATGATTTTCCTTAGGTCAAACAATCTATCCTGACCCGATTCGTTGGATTCAACCACTTGATAATATTCAATTCTCACTTTTTTTATGTAAGTTCCAGCCATTATTTATCCTCCAATACACTAAATATATTTCCATTTTATACTAATATAGTATATATTTCAACAAAACATAAATCAGATGTATTGAAGTTATAAACATAATAGAACATATGTTCTATTATGTCAATTAGTAAAAATAACCGAAAAAGTGCTCAACCGAAGATGAGCACTTTTCATAAAAAATAATTTTGTCTGTCTTTCGACAAAACGGAGTCAACCTGGATTTCAAAAGCAGTTCTATTATCTGCTTTTGATGGTCGCTCCACATATACACTGCTGTTTATCAGGCACAGCTACTGCCTTGATTGTTATCCCAGATCTGGGACAAGCAGCTTAAAGTTTATACACCGCAAACTTACCTTGCCCTGCAGAGATTTCCCTAACAGGCACATCCCGCAAAGGTTACCGGAAAATCAGCTGCCAGGCCATGACACCTGGCAGCCAAATTAACAAAGAGGAGGATATTCAACATCCGATTGAGCCGTTTGCTTTCGCCCACTGGCTCTATTATAATTATATCATTAATTTTTGCTAATTGTGCTAATCTTTCAAATATTGGCTAATGATCTGCGGAATCCTTCCCCTGCTATATCCAAGATCATCCGCTATTTCCCGTTGCTTCTTTCCTTCAATATATGTCATTTCAAAGATTTGCCTTGCATTACTGTCCGGAATATCAGCAATAAACTCTTCTATTTTTAGAACCGCTATTTTAATCTGTTCCTGTCTGATCTTCTTTATGTTCAGTCTTCTGGAAATCTCGTCCGCTTCTTTTGGTTCCTCCATTTGTACAGTAGTCCGGACTTTCGTGTAAGGGAAATTATGACTAGAACCCACTACTTTTCCCAAAACTGTTGGAATTTGTTCCGCACGATCATACAATCTTTCTATTGCCTGCTCATTCAACTTCTGTTCTTTTAGCAACGCTCTGTACTGCTTCAATGTTTTTTTGTCCACCGATAGAGCCTCCCTCTGTCATCTATAGCCATGCATCACTTTTCTCATCATATACTGCATATTGCCCTCCGCCATATGTTCCCTTACTGACTCTTCCGGGAAGTCGATCAGATAGCTGCGCTCCTTGATCCGGTTGGTGATACGATCATCATACTTTAAAGTTCCGAGTGATTCATTGCTGGTAAAGATCGTCACCTTCCGGCTGACATACCTGCTGTTGAGGATATGGTAGAACTGGTCCGCCACCCATTCTGTGACCTTCTCTGTCCCGAAGTCATCCAGGACAAGCACCTCTACCATCTTGAGGGCGTCCAGGACCTGGCTCTGGGTATATTCAGACTCTTTATCAAAGGTCCTTCTGATCTCCGCCAGTATCTCTGTGGACACCGCGAACCTCACCTGGGCATCATGGGCCTCCATGAGCTCATTTGCTATGCTGGCAGCCATCCGCGTCTTTCCAGACCCCTTTGTCCCCGAATACAGGTACAATCCCATGCCCCTCTCCTCTGCCTCACGGAACATCCCCAGGTATTCCTTCACCATCCGGCAGGCCGCCAGAGCTTTTTTCTTTTGCTCCGGTACCCGGTACACGTCCACCCGGAAGGTACCCAGCCTCATCTCCCGGAACGCTTCCGGTATGTCCGCAAAGCGCAGCCTGCGCTCCATGAGATTCTTTTTCCTGCACCTGCACGGGGCGGCTGCCAATACCCCGCCCTCCTCAGAGAGCACCCATTCCATCCCCCCGCATACGGGGCAGGTTTCAGAATCCTGTGGTATCTTCCGGGTCATACCCTGCTTCGATGAGTTGCTGGATATATCCCTTCTCTGCCGTTCTATCTCCCCGAGCTTCTCTTCCAGTGTCATATGTGCTTCCTCCTCCCTGTCTTGACCAGCCTTTATCCTGCTCCTTTGACAGCCAGCCATTCACGAACCTAAGGATCCCCCTCTTGGTCTTTCGCCTACTTGTGTTGCTGTCGAGCCAGGATCTCATCTTGCGGAGCTCCTGCATCACATCCACAGCAGGAAACAACTCCATCCACTCAGCTATCTGGTCCTCAAATATCCAATACTCTGTTTTATCGTTTAAGATAAGACTGACGGCCTTCTTCCGGTCCGGTGCCGTTTCCGGCTCCGGGCATACAGTCTTTTCTATCCTTTTCTTATCTATACTATCCTTACCTATACTTACCTGGGTTACACACTGGCTGCCATCTGGTATACCAGCCTGGATACCATCGGTTTTTTCCAGTGTATAGGAGCCGTTTTTCTTGACACCCAGCATGGCATATTCATCCTGGTACACCGTAGGGGTATAACGGTCTTTCCTCAGGTAATTGTTCATCCTCCAGTGCTTAATGACAAGGATCCCGCCTTCAAACCCTATGACAAAGCGCTTCATCAGGAGCAGCCTCACGTCATCGTCTGAAGCCCCCACGAGCCGCTGTATCTTCCGGGCGTTGTTCAAAAAGCCGTCATCATCCGCCCTCATGGACAGATGGAAGTATAAGGCCTGGGTGGATAACGGCATATCCAGGAATGCATCGGAGTCAATGATCACCTTTGAGAACATCCTCCTCTCAGCCATCTCTGTCTCCTTCCTCCACCAGGGCCACCTCTATCCTCGGGTTGTGCCTGTCCACATAGAACACATCGGTGAACCCCCTGATATGCCGCCACCCGTCATTTTCCAGGATCCGGCAGCTGACCAGTGCGTCCTGGATGAACTTGTGGGCCACAGCCGCGATGTTATCCAGATCCCGGCGCCGGTCCGGCTCATAGAAGGCATAATGGATCGTGACAGGGGCTTTTACCCGGGCATGCCCCAGGTCTTTCCGGATGGCTTCCGATACAATAGCCTGGCACCCCTGCTTCATGTCATTGCCGCAGCTGTGCCCCCGCCGGAAACTCCGCTCCGCCTTCAGGTATTCATTCAGCCCCGGCAGCCTCCCTTTTATCACGAATCTGTGCTGCATACCCTGCCTCCCTTCTCCGGTTCTCAAAGGCCATGTCCATCATGTGGTTCTTTATGATGATGTCATGTACCCGGGAATCCTCCATTTTCCTGTATTCCCTGTATTCCAGTTCATCTACGGGGTCCCCCGGCACCGGCCGGTAATAGCCCCCGGTTCCCGGTATGATGCAGTCCCCGTTCTTGTTCGCATGGTTGATCATCCGGCGCAGGCTCCTGTCGACCCTGTCCATGTCCATGCATTTGATATTTGGCCGGCGCACGGCGTTCCTGTGCCCGTCCCCTATCCTTTTATAATAAGATCCCGCCATATTTCTTGTTTCCTCTGTTGTCATAGTCCTCCTTCCTCTCCCCTGCAGAACAGGGGAGGATCATGGCTTACAATAAAGTGAATTGTGATATATCATTCAGCGCTCCCAGCATTGGCGAACGCGGATCCGCCGGTATTACAATACCGTATACATGGTACATCTGTTCAAACGCTTTGGTGCCCTTTTGATGTGCTGCCATGTGGTGTTTCCGGCACAGGCATATCTTCCGGCTGCATCTGTCATCTGCAGACTTCCGGTCCCGCCCCATCCCTATGGCATCTACATGGTGTATCTCTCCATCCCGCCCGCAAACGGCACATTTCCTATGCTTGATACAGGCATAAAGATAAGCGCCCATGTCCTCCGCCCTCTCTATCCCCGGCTCTGAAAGAGGGATCCCGTTCTCTATGGCATGATCCAGGATAGTGTTCAGGAACCCTCTTGCGGTGTCCATCGAACATCCGGACAGGCTGAAATACGCCTCTCCGGTCCGTATGATATGCAGGTATTTCAGCCATTCCTTCTCCTCTTCCGGAAGATAGCCTGTAAAGTCTGCGATATCCCGGATGGTCGCATAAGCTTTCCGCCTCTGCGCTGCAGTGATGTGCCGTCCGTCATCCAGACGCAGCTCTGCCCCTTTTATCCTCTTGTGCCGCAGCATATCTCCCAGCTGTCTGTCAGGTATATGGATGAGCAGGTCAGTACCTGTTGGGTCTTCCCGGTATCCCCTGATCTGTATTTCCGTGTTCATTTATTCATCCCCATACTTATTCTTGATCGCTTTCATCATATAGGCTGCCTGCTCCCTGGTCAGCGTGTCCCAGGTCACTTTATTGCGTTCCAGCCAGGCTTCCAGCTTTAAGTTCGGATGGTTGTCCCCTAAAAGCCTTATCTGTTTTATCTGGGCATCCGTGGCTCTGTCACTGTCTGTTGTCGGGATGGCATTCTCGAATTTATTGAACTCCTCCTTCAGCCACAGGTTGAAGCCCAGGCCTGTATGTATGGCTACACATTTCACAAAGGAACGGCACATGCTGTTCCACACCCGCTGCTGTGACATGGAATTGTCCTTTACAGGATTGGTACCGTTCATGACCGGGGACTGCATCCGGTATGTATTATCATCTATCACTACCTCGATCAATGTCTCGTAGCACCTGTTCGTTACCCCATTCTTGTCCGAAAATACGGTATCGGTCATCCTCAGGCTGCTGCCCGTCTTAGGGTCCGGTACCGGGATCCAGTATACTTTCTCTGCACCGTTCTCATGAAGAAGTTCGATGCACTTGGCCCAGTTCAGGTATAGTTTCCCCTCCCTGTCCTCGCAGTAAGGGCGGACGTCTATCTTCCGCATCTCTTCATATGCTTTCAACATCTCTTTTATCCCCTATAAGTTCTCTGTCCAAAAATACAGGTTATCCGAATCCCGGTCATATGTGATCCTGTCCAGGAAATCGTCCTTCGGATTATCCCCGTCGATCACTTTTACCCCACTGCTGTAGAGCATAGTCAGCAGCTTATTTATGATCCCGCAGATCTCCACATGGTTCTTGTCCGATGTGAGTAAAGCGATGATATCGGCGCTGGTGTCACAGTCAGCGTCTATTCCGTAATTTACGTTCTGCATACTTGACATTTCCTCCTTACACCATCTATAATAGAGTTATTATAATTTTTCATTGCCCCTGTTTGCTTGCCGGCGTCAGGGACTTTTGCTTTTTACAAACTCTTAACTGCCAATCTCGTGCCGTTTCCAGTAAAGAAATTAAAATCATAAATATAACCATGTAGCAAAACAAAGCTTCAAAGGCACTGTATGGCTTCCAAAATCCTGATAAAATGGCCAACGCAGTACCAAAAGCAGCATCCCGGATTGTATTATAATGCATATTGCTTGTCCCTCCTCTTTACCGCCCTCAGGCGGTTCCTTTCCTTTCGTACTTCAGACCAGCCATTGCCAGGTCTATTTTTTCTGTAACGATCTCCCGGATTTTTTCTTCTGTCAGCTGGTCTGCCGTATAGTATTTCCCGTCTATACGGAAACGGGGCACCACTTCTATTTTCATGACACCACCTCTCTGATTATGATACGTGGGTATGCTTGTCTGGGTTCCTTGCTGCCATCTCATCGGCTACGCTTAACCATGTTCTGATAGATACCACCCGGTAGGTTTGCTGTAATCATTACAAAAACAGCGGTCAATTTCTACCTTACCTTCTTCTCATATTCCCATTGACTCAAACATATATTCGTAGTATATTTATTATATCGAACATAAGTTCGTATTATTGGCGTTTAAACAGATACTCCATATCATATTTTGGAAAAAATACTTTATGGATTTTAGAAGCATCATCGAAATAAAAACCCTTTTTTGTCACTCCATTAACAGTGTCGCTAACAGTTTGGTATCTGCAATCCAATAATTCTCCCATTTGAGCAAAAGTTACTTTTTCAGTTTTCATTGCCTCGAGAAGATTTAAATACATAAATTTTCACACCTCCATTTTAATTCGTAATTCCGAATTTAATAATTGAATTATATTCTTTATTCAGTATTTTGTCAATATAAAACATACCCTATTACGAATTTATTCGGTTTAACGAATATTTATCATTTACACAATCCCATTTTTCGTATATAATATAACTATACAGAAATGAGGTGAAAATACGTGGAAAAAGCTAAAATACTTGAACAGTTAATCAAAGCGCAGGGGTATAGTTTAAAGGCTTTTGCTGAAAAGTGTGGAATCCCCTATACCACTTTATATGGAATCTTAAAAAAAGGTGTGGGGCGTGCAAGTGTTGATAACGTTATACAAATATGTCAGAATCTTGGCATTACTGTTGAAGAGCTTGAAGAAATGGCTACTGGTGAGAAGCAAAAATGTGAACCGTCCTATGACGATGTGGAACGCCTCATTGCAAGAAATGGAAAGCAGATGTCAAAAGAGCAGAAATTACGTCTGATACAACTTTTGTCCGAAATAGTAGAATGATTCAGGAGGACAAAATGAGAAAAATTACATCAAAAAATCTTGGAAGTATGTAAAGAATGCAGTATTAAAAATTATATCCTCTGTTCCGGGGAATGTCAGACGATACATTTTCAGATAAAATTCTAAAAGTCGTATTATGCAATGATAAAATATGCCCGCAGAGGATACACTTCTCTCTAATGCATGAACTGGGTCATTTCATATTAAGGCATATTGCTTTGGTATCTTAGTAAATTATTTCAAAGGAGGTTATCATGAAAAGCCAATGTAAGATTATTGCAATTGTGGAGTTGATTTTAGGCGTTATAGGCAGCTTTATCCTGGCCAAAAGCGCAGGGATCAATGTCTATGCAGGGGGGCGAAACTGGACCACGACCATTTTTACTTTTTTAATAGGTGTCGTAGTTTCCTATGTATTTTTTGTTGTTCTTTATTCAATTTCAGAAATAATGGACAATCAAGAATACATAATGAAGCAGTTGGAAAAGCAGCAAGAAAATCCAGACGCCTCTTCACCCGCCCCACCTACAAAGATTTCTCGTTCCAACAGTTCTGCATCCCTGTTAGGAGAGACCAAGTCAGGACCTACAGACGAAGAAGGATGGTTGTGTCCTAAATGCGGCAGATTAAATCAAAATAGTGCTTCTGTATGTAGCTGCGGAAAGCATAGATTTTAAAGCTCAAAAAAACATGTACCTATGTCTACTCGTTTAATCCGCTTCGGCGTATTAATAAATATTATAATGTACTGGGGGAAAACTTATGAAGAAAAAGATGGCAGCACTATTACTTGCAATGTCAATGTCCTTGACATTCACATCATGTGGAATCAGTGAAGCTGATTATAACTCAGCTAAAGAGAAAAACAGCACACTGGAATCTCAATTAGAGGATTCAAAAGATGAACTTGAAAAATCAAAATCTGACCTTATTGCATTGCAGTCTGATTATGAC
Organism: Blautia hominis; assembly: GCA_002270465.1. GTDB lineage: Bacteria > Bacillota > Clostridia > Lachnospirales > Lachnospiraceae > Blautia > Blautia hominis. The sequence continues at coordinate 3,891 of NQOF01000013.1, read as the reverse complement.
TCATTAAAATCAGATTTTGATAAGTACAAGGAGAAAATGAAGCCATTTGAAGAAATGGAAGCGGCCGAAGCTGAACAGAAAAAGGCTGAAGCTGAAGCAGTTCAAAAGGAAACACAAAATCAAACTGCCGCTAATGATGCCGTAAATAAAATATGGGACTTTGCTAATGGTACACTGGTATCCGGAGCTACTAGAGAACTATATAATGACGCCTTAGCCAAGGTTAATGCTTTAACTGATGAAACCAAAAAAAATGAACTTATGCAGGCAGTTCAAGCAGCTGATGCCTCATTATCCGCGCAGGAACAGGCCGCTGCTGAGGAGGAGGCACAAGGTTACGAAACCGGTATCTCGTATGACCAGTTAGCCAGAACTCCTGATGATTATCTTTCAAAAAAAGTCAAATTTTCAGGTAAAGTAATTCAAGTTATGGAAGGTGATACCAGTACCCAGATCCGCCTAGCGGTCAACGATGATTATGATACCGTTCTACTTGCAGAATATTCAAAAAGCATAGTTTCCTCCAGGATATTAGAAGATGACCATATAACAATATATGGAACTTCTGTTGGTACAATCAGCTATAAATCAACTTTAGGAGGAACCATTACCATCCCTGGAGTATATGTTGACAAAATTGACCAATGATCCCGTTTTATTAACAGTATAAATTAAGGAGGAAATCTTTATGGCTAAAGAAGGAAAAAAGAAAGGGAGCTGTCTTAAAACATTACTTATAATCGTCCTTGCATTCGTAGTAATAGGAGGAATCGGTTCCGCAATTGGCGGTGACAAAGACAAGGCCCAAAATACAACCAAGAAAACTGCAGCATCAACGGAAAAGACTGAAGAACAAGATAAATCCACTGAACCCAAAGAAGAACAGTCTGCTCCAGATAATTCCGAAGATGATCAGGTCCCCAAGGAATACAAATCTGCACTTAATAAAGCAAACAGCTATAGCGAAACCATGCATATGTCCAAAGCAGGGCTTTATAACCAGCTTACATCTGAGTATGGTGAACAGTTTTCTGCAGAAGCAGCTCAGTATGCGATCGACAATGTGCAGGCTGACTGGAATTCAAACGCATTGGAAAAAGCAAAAGATTACAGCGATACAATGTATATGTCTAAAATAGGAATTTATAACCAGCTTATTTCTGAATACGGAGAACAATTTACTGCCGAAGAAGCTCAATATGCGATAGATCATGTGGAAGCTGATTGGAATGCAAACGCGTTAAAAAAGGCCAAGGATTATCAAGATACAATGGATATGTCCCCAGAAGCAATTCGTGACCAGCTTGTTTCCGAATATGGTGAACAATTTACTGCCGAAGAAGCCGAATACGCCATAGCAAATCTTAGTTAATACATAATTACATAAAACCAGCCTCTGCTCTAACAGGCAGAGGCTGAATCAAAATAATATATTTACCCAGGCCGCCGGGGGACGTGCACCCACCCGTTCTGAGTTCTGCAAAAGGGGTGGTGCTTATGACTACTTATGAGGAATTTATGGTCATCTTTACCGCTGGCATTTTGCTGGCAGCAATTCTGACTTATGTGCATAGAAAATAGCCGTCCTGCGCTGGAATGCGTTTAAAAATTGCTTTCGGCAAGCTGTGCGTCACAGTTTATGCTTATTGAGTTCTGCTATTTTTTAGCTCAAAACTTCGCCGGGACGGGTGACATGCACTCATCTTTCGGCTGTAAAACCGCCACAGGGATGGCACCTTGGCAACAATATATTTACCCAGGGAACCGAAGAGGGTGCATACACCAGCTGCCAATTCTTTACGGAAAGGAGCTGGTCGCGAATGGTTACATATGACGAATTATTCACTTTTGTAACAATGCTTTGTGCGGTCGTTACTCTTGTTGTTACTCTTACACAACACAAAAAGTAGCGCCCTCGTCCTGGTAAGATAAGGCGCTACTTTTAGCAAATTACTCTACCGGCAGCTGGACATCACCCAGCTTTCGGTTCTCTTGTTAAGTATATTATAGCAAAATATGCTGAAATGTCAAATAGAAAAAACGCCCCAGTGCTACCAACACCAGGGCGACCGATACATCCGGAGATGCATACATATTACATAAGCAATAATATTGTATCATCTCCGGAGCAGCCATGCAAGCGGAACAAAAGTTCGCTGGCTGTTATTTTTGTACCCCAAAATCAATATGATATATAAGAGGTGATAAAATAATGTCCGAAAATGATACAAAACAACTGCAGACCGGCGCCCTCTACATCCGCGTCAGTACCGCAGATCAGGCAGAACTGTCCCCGGACGCGCAGAAACGTCTCCTTCTGGATTATGCTAAAAAGAACAACATTATCATATCCAATGATTTTATATACATGGAAAGTGTTTCCGGCCGCCGAGCCCAGAAGAGGCCAGAGTTTCAGAAGATGATTGCCACTGCCAAACAGGAAAGCCACCCCATTGACGTCATTTTAGTATGGAAATACAGCCGTTTTGCCAGAAACCAGGAAGAATCCATTGTCTACAAAAGTATGCTGAAAAAGGATGGTGTAGAGGTTATCAGTGTTTCCGAGCCGCTCATAGATGGCCCATTCGGAACACTCATAGAAAGGATCATTGAATGGATGGATGAATACTATTCCATCCGTTTATCCGGCGAAGTTCTCCGTGGTATGAAGGAAAAAGCCTTAAAGAATGGATATCAGGCCACTCCATGCCTTGGATATGACGCCGTGGGAAGCGGACAGCCATTCGTCATTAACGAAGAAGAATACCGAATCATAGATTACATTATGGATCAGTACGACCATTACAATGTTGACGCCACGGCAATCGCCAGAAAATGCAATGACCTGGGATATCGGACCAAGAGAGGAAATCCCTTTGAACGAAGGAACATTGACTTTATTTTAAGAAACCCTTTTTATACCGGGACTGTGGTCTGGAATGGGACGGAATTTGAAGGTGCCCACGAAGCACGTCTCTCAAAAGAACGCTATGAAGAGCGCATCAGGCTCATGAACGCCCGCAAACGCCCTGCAAAGCACCGAAATGTATCTACCTGCAAGCATTGGCTGTCCGGTCTGCTAAAGTGCTCTATTTGCGGTTCTACCCTCTCCTACACCGGCAATCAGACCTGTCCCTACTTTCAGTGCTGGAAATATGCCAAAGGATTCCATAATACATCTGTCAGTCTTTCTGTGAAGAAAGCAGAAGAGGCTGTATTAGAATATTTTAAAAAGATACTGGACGGCGCAGATTTTTCTTATGTATACAAAGGGGAGGCTCCCTCTGAAAAGGACATTTCCCAAATAGAATCCCTGCAGCAAGAGCTGGAACACATTGCTGTGAAAGAGCAGCGCGTCCGTGCCGCTTATGAAAATGAAATTGACACTCTGGAGGAATACCGTGAAAACCGCCGGCGGCTGAGCATACAAAGAGAAGAATTGTCAAATGAAATATACCGGCTGGAATCTCAGCAAAACAATATTGAACCCTCACCACAAGACGTATTAAAAGAAATCCAAACTGTTTACGATATCATTCAGAATTCGGATATCACCTACGAGACAAAGGGTATGTTTATCCGTACAGTGCTAGATCAAATTATCTACGACAAGGAATCCGGCTGCCTGTATTTTGATATCATCATTTCCTAGACAATTGCATACTATCCAAATCTTCATATTTCCGTAATACTTTATTTGTCAAAAAGCCTGAAATCCCGCTGTTTATGCGGGCTTCAGGCACAATTATAGGTTACTGCACTCCGGTGGACCGGAGTGTAATAACCTATTATATAGATTTATATAGATAAACATATAAGTCCGGCATATGACCCGGCGCCGGGCTGGTGGTTCCTATTTAGATTCTCTGTTCTCTGGCAGTATAATCAGAA
>NQOF01000012.1 GCA_002270465.1 Blautia hominis | reverse complement strand
GTCAATATATAAAAAAGATTTTTGTCAAGTTTTTCAAAAACAAAAAAAGCCAGCATTTATGCTGACTGCGGCTGTTTCGTAATAAAATAAACCTCTAAAGATTGTAGTGCTAAATCCCAAAGACGGGAATGGGGCACTGTTTGTGTTTATTATACCTAAAAAAAGTACAAAATGAAACCCCTAGTTATAGAAATGGTTATGGGCAGGTAAAATGTCACAAAAACTAAAGTAAAGTCGAAAAAAAATTGTTAAAAATGTTCACAATTGCGATTTAGTGTGGTATAATAAAAAAATCATAGAATATACAAGAGGTGATTGCATGATTAAGAAAGAGATGATTGCAATGTTGCTCGCAGGTGGACAAGGCAGCAGATTAGGCGTACTGACTGCAAAAGTCGCAAAACCCGCAGTAACATTCGGGGGAAAGTACAGAATAATAGATTTCCCGCTGAGCAACTGCATTAATTCAGGAGTTGATACCGTAGGTGTACTTACACAGTACCAGCCGCTTCGCCTGAATACTCATATTGGCATCGGTATTCCGTGGGATCTCGATAAGAATGTTGGAGGCGTATCCATTCTTCCGCCATACGAGAAGAAGACGGATACGGAATGGTATACAGGAACTGCAAATGCTATCTACCAGAACATGGCATATATGGAAGAGTTCAACCCTGATTATGTGCTGATCCTGGGCGGCGACCACATTTATAAAATGGACTATGAGGTGATGCTGGATTACCACAAAGCGAACAAGGCTGATGTCACACTGGCATGTATGCCCGTTCCGTGGGAGGAGGCAAGCCGCTTTGGACTTGCTATCACAGATGAATCAGGACGCGTTACGGATTTTGAGGAGAAACCGGAGCATCCAAAGAGCAATCTGGCATCCATGGGTATTTATATTTTCAGCTGGCCGGTACTGAAGGATGCCCTTCTTGCCCTGAAAGACCAGCCTGGATGTGACTTTGGAAAACATATCCTTCCGTACTGCAAGGAAAAGGGCCAGCGCCTGTTTGCTTACGAGTACAATGGATACTGGAAAGATGTTGGAACACTGGGTTCCTATTGGGAAGCCAATATGGAGCTGATCGATATCATTCCTGAATTTAATTTATATGAAGAGTTCTGGAAGATTTATACCAAGAGCGATATTATTCCTCCCCAGTATATTTCCGCTGATGCTGTGGTGGAGAGAAGTATTGTGGGAGAAGGGACCGAGATATACGGCGAGGTACATAATTCCGTTATTGGTGCAGGTGTCGTTATCAAAAAAGGCGCGGTTGTGCGCGATTCCATTATCATGAAACAATCTTTCCTTGGCGAGAACTGTGTGATAGACAAGGCGATCATTGCAGAAAATGTCACAGTGGGAGACAATGTAGTCATGGGAATCGGTGAAGAGGTCCCGAACAAAGAAAAACCGGGTGTTTATTCCTTTGGTCTTGTAACCGTGGGAGAGAACACAGTGATTCCGTCCGATGTGAAGATTGGCAAGAATACTGCCATTGTTGGTGAAACATCAAGTGAAGACTATCCGGACGGCGTACTGGAGAGCGGCGAAACATTGAATAAGGAAGGTGAGACATCATGAGAGCAATAGGTATTATTCTTGCCGGCGGCAATAACAATAAAATGAGAGAGTTATCACAGAAAAGAGCGATTGCAGCAATGCCGATCGCTGGAAGTTACCGCAGCATAGACTTTGCGCTTAGCAACATGTCAAATTCCCATATTCAAAAAGTTGCGGTTCTGACACAGTACAATGCCCGTTCCTTAAATGAGCATCTGAGCTCATCCAAATGGTGGGATTTCGGAAGAAAGCAGGGAGGCCTTTACACCTTCACACCTACCATTACCGCTGACAACAGCTTCTGGTACAGAGGCACAGCGGATGCTATGATCCAGAACCTGAATTTCCTTAAATCAAGCCATGAGCCTTATGTGGTGATCGCATCCGGCGATGGTGTGTACAAGCTGGATTTCAATAAAGTTCTGGAGTACCATATTGCAAAGCGGGCGGACATCACAGTTGTCTGCACAGATGTATATGGAGATGACACCACCAGGTTCGGCTGCCTGAAAATGAATGAGGACAGCAGGATCGAAGAATTTGAAGAAAAACCCATGGTGACACGCACCAATACGGTTTCTACCGGTATCTATGTCATCAGAAGAAGACAGCTTATTGAGCTTCTGGAAAAATGTGCACAGGAAGACAGATATGATTTTGTAAAGGATATTCTCATCCGTTATAAGAACCTGAAGAGGATCTATGGTTACAAGATCAATACTTACTGGAGCAATATTTCCACTGTGGAATCTTATTATAAAACCAATATGGACTTCCTGAAACCAAAAGTAAGAGATTACTTCTTCAATCAGTATCCCGGAGTTCAGTCAAAAATAGATGATCTGCCTCCGGCAAAATACAATCCCGGTTCAGATGTGAAGAACAGCCTGGTTTCCAGTGGATGTATCATCAACGGACAGGTTGAGAACTCTGTTCTGTTTAAGAAAGTATTTGTAGGCAATAACTGCGTGATCAAGAATTCCATTATTCTCAACGATGTGTATCTGGGGGATAATACCCACATTGAGAACTGTATCGTGGAGAGCCGTGATACCATTCGTGCCAATTCCTACTATTGCGGTGAGGACGGCATTAAGATCGTAGTGGAAAAGAACGAGCGTTATGTACTATAAAAATACACAAGTAAAAAGTGTGCAGGGTGCAGTGACATCATAAGCAGGACTTTTTAAGAATGGCATATGAAAGGGGAAGGTTTTTATGAACATCACAGATGTAAGAGTAAGAAGAGTTGCGAAGGAAGGTAAGATGAAAGCTGTTGTCTCCATTACAATTGATGAAGAATTTGTAGTGCATGACATCAAGGTTATCGAAGGGGAAAAAGGTTTGTTCATTGCCATGCCCAGCCGTAAAGCAACCGACGGTGAATACAGGGACATCGCACATCCGATTAACTCTGAAACCCGTGAAAGAATCCAGGGCATCATTTTGGAAAAATACGAACAGGTACTCGCTGAGGAGCCTGTGGAAGCTGTAGTTGAAGCATAAGAAGATAGAATAGTTAGAAAAGCCGTTTGCATTCGCAGACGGCTTTTCTACTGAACAGGGGGGCCTGGCCGCAAGTGCTCCATCCGGCAAGAAACAAGACTGTCAGATTAGCATGTATTGTGTAAAAAAGGAAATGCAGGGTACAAAAGTGAGGGAAACAGAAAGTCAATTTTTGTACCCCGCAGACATAGTGCGGGAAGGTGGGAAAAGTTACAATAGAATCATAAGAATCCATGGTTCTGTCCGGGCTGAAGCGTAAATATCGTGCCGGACAGCATCTGTTTGCAAGAAGGAGGATACAATATGGCAAAAATGACAGAAAAAACAAATTATCTTATGACTCTGCGCGGGGAACAGCCGGAGTGGGTGCCCACCTACAGTTTTGGCCCTATGCCCAATATGACAAGGCCTTGCACATCCTGTATGCTGGAACCTGAGATCGTGGCGTATTTCCGTTTTCAGGGGGGCGGCAAGGACTGCTGGGGTGTCACCTATGTTCCTACCAGGGAGACAGGAAACGCGCTGCTTCCTAAGCCCGGTGAATTTATATTGGATGACATTACAAAGTGGAGAGATGTTATCAAAGCGCCTTCCCTGGAAGGGGTGGACTGGGAGGCCATGGCTAAAAAGCAGTTGGAAGGTTTTTACCGTCAGGGGGTAAACCGGGAAGATACGGCCATTGCCCTGAACCTTCACGTGGGATACTTCCAGAATCTGATGGCATTTATGGGATTTACGGAGGGGCTCTGCGCCATGGCTGAGGAACCGGAGGAGGTGTACGCGCTGTTTGATTACATGTGTGACTTTTACACAGAGACCACACGGCAGATCATTGGATATGTAAAGCCTGATGTGCTGACCATGATGGATGATACTGCCGCATGGAGGGCGCCCTTCATTTCCAAGCAGATGTACCATGATCTGGTACTGCCTTTCCATGACAGGCAGGCCAAATTCGGACGTGACCTGGGAATCCCCATTACCATGCACAACTGTGGTAAGGCGGAACCGTTTATAGAGGACTGGCTTTCAATCGGCGTTAATGCCTGGGACCCTGCACAGACGTGCAATGATCTGACAGGCATCAAAGAAAAATACGGAAACAAGCTGGTCATTATGGGTGGATTCGATCCCCGTGACCATCTGGCAGACCCAAATGTGACGGAAGAAGAGATACGCCAGGCAGTGCGGGATACCATGGACAGGCTGGCACCCGGGGGCGGTTTCTGCTGGTGCGGCGGATATCTGGGAGCCATTGATGACCCGGAAGTCATTAGAAAAAATGCAGTATTGTTTGATGAAGTGTTCCGTTATGGAGATAAGTTTTATAAAAAGTGATGCGGGAAGAAGTGATAAGATTATGAAGGTATTGATATTAGGCGGTTTTCTGGGCTCTGGTAAGACGACCCTCCTTCTTCAGATGGCACGGTATCTGGTGGACAGTTCCGGGTCAGGCAGTGCCTATAAGGTGGTGATCCTGGAAAATGAGGTGGGCAGGGAAGGGATTGATGACAAGCTTCTCAGGGGAAATGGATTTAATGTGGAAAATCTCTTTAACGGCTGTGCCTGCTGTACCCTGGCCGGAGAGCTGGTTTCCGCGGCCTATGAGATTGAGAAGGAATATGCCCCTGACTGGCTGATCGTGGAGACAACAGGCCTGGCATATCCGGGTTTGATCCAGGACAACTTGGCAGCGGGGATCGGAATGGAATCACGGGTGTGTACGGTGGTGGATGTATCCAGATGGAAACGGCTTTTGCATGCCATGCGGGAACTTCTCCTGGGGCAGACAGAACGGGCTGATGTGGTCCTTATGAATAAGGCGGATCTGGTGACAGAGGATATACTCCGCGAGGTGGAGAAGGATATTGAGGAGATGAACCCGGCCGCTGCGCGGATTGCCACCACGGCAGTAGGCCATGTGGATGAACATGTGTGGGATGTTGTGTTGGGAGTGATGGACCATGGATAAAGAGGAGAAGACTTTGCAGGTGTCCGGGGATGCGCAGGAGAATCTGCCAAGATGCGGAGAGGAACAGGAAGACGAGGGGCATCATGGATGCGGGGATGAACATGCAGAGGAGTATCATGGATGCGGACATGAACATGCAGAGCAGGAGCATCATGGATGCGGACATGCGCATGTACATGAGGCGCATCATATCCATGTGCATGAACATCGTGATGGTGAGGCATGTGAATGCCCTTCCTGCACACAGAAAAGAGAAAAATTATATGTGACATCCCAGCTCCAGGACAGTGCTGTGGTGGTCTCGGCGGAGTACCACACAGCGGCAGACCGGGAGCGGGCGGGAGAACTGCTTGTCAGGTATATGGAAGCACTGGCCGGTGAGATAGACAGCCGTGGCGGCATAATCGGTCATATTAAGACATCAGTGGGGGTACAGTATGTGGAAATGTACTCCCTTACAGACAAAACAGTGATGAAAAAGGCATCAGAACTGCCGGAACTGACCTTATATACGGCTGCTATTGTATTCTGTGTAAAAGAAGAGGAACTGCGCTGTCTGGTCCGGGATATGTTCAGGGACATGGACAGGCAGCTCCATGAGAGTTAATGGATACGCCATCCGGCAGGATATTTATTTTTTAATGTACCGTTTACCAGTTTTCCGAATCCAAGAGGAAAGTCGTCCACGCAGATCAGCTGCCATCCTTTATCCTTTGTGCATTCACCTTTTTCCACCAGGAGAGTTTCACCCTTCAGGTAACGTCCGATGCGCTCATCCTGTGGGGAAAGGCAGAGGCGTGAAGGGAATTGACCTGCTTTAAGGGCCAGGGCCAGAGGCTGGGACGGCTCAAAACGGTTTTTCTTTAATTCCCCCAGAAACAGTCCGTTTCTGAGAAAGCGGATGCCCTTAAAGTGGTTGTCCGCAGGGGGCAGGCAGTAGACATTGCTGCTGCGCACTTCTATTCGGTCCGCGGGAAAGGGAATGTCCATTCCGGCGAAAAATTCAGTCAGCAGTTTTTGGGCTTCTTTATCAGGTTTTGTTCTGAAATCTGATAAAGTCTGCCCGGAACTGCCTTTTTTTCTCATGAGGGCCATGAAATGTCCCTCCCCATCCATTCTGTGAGGGAAGATGCGGAGGCATTTGGTGAGCTCAGGATCTCCATTTCCCCATGCAGGATTGCCTTTGGAAAACCCTTTATAACTATCCGTCTCTAAAAGCTCCATTTCCGGATATTCCTCCAGGATAAAGGAAATGGTTCCTTCATTTTCAACGGGGGAAAAGGTGCAGGTAGAATACAGCATCAGCCCTCCGGGCTTTAGCATGGAAATGGCAGACGAGACACATTCCCGCTGGAGTTTGGCAAAAAATGCAGGCCTTGTCTCGTCCCAAGTCTTGGCTACGGCAGGTTCTTTTCTAAACATTCCCTCCCCGGAGCAGGGGGCATCCACCAGTATCTTATCAAAAAACTCCGGCATGGCTTTTGCCAGAGACGCGGGGACTTCATTGGTGATAAAAGAATTTGGGATTCCGCACAGCTCTATATTTCGCTGCAGGGCTTTGGCCCGTGAACTGCTGATATCATTGGCAACCAGCATACCTTTATGTTCCAGTCCGGCGCCAAGCTCTGTGGCCTTTCCCCCCGGGGCGGCACAGAGGTCCAGCACATAGTCTCCGGGTGTGACCGGAAGGAGGGCAGCAGGAGCCATTGCACTGGGTTCCTGCAGATAATACAGGCCGGCTGCATAGTAGGGATGTTTTGCCGGATGGTCTGTTTCCTCATAGTAAAAGCCGTTTCTGGTCCAGGGCACAGGTGTCAGGGAGAAAGGGCTGATTTTTAGAAATTCCTCCACGGATATTTTCAGGGTATTGACTCTGAGGCCAAAATGCCGTGGATTTTCATAGCTTTTTAAAAATGCAGTATATTCATCCTGAAGCATATCCTCCATACGGGAGAGGAAAGCTTTGGGGAGTTGTTCGATCATAACGGTCTCCTTTTTTTTGGGCTCTGTTGTTTTGGAGTAACAGTTCAACTGTCTGCACTGTTACGTTTTGGACTTATTATAGCATGAAGGGTTTTATTGCGCTACAGAAATATCCCTTCCGGGTATTATGGTGCCATGAAATGTTACTGTTCACGACGTGTCCAGTAACACGCTTCGCGATGCACAGATATGGAACATTCTGCCCCATATCGCGCTGGCTGCCTCGGGATTTTCATGCTTCCGGCATGAAAACTCCTCCCGGTACAGTGGCCTGTGAACAGTATCATGAAACAGTTAAATTAGCAGGCCGCCACATTCCGTATAGGGATCCGTACGGTTCTTCCAGTATTTTCTTGTAAATAAAAGATAAAAATGATATGATTTATATTAAGTAAAAGACAGAGGCAAAACAAGTAAAATTATAATAACTATTCAGCAGACCAAGACACTGAACAGTTACAGACTACGAGAAGATAAGCGGAGTGAGTGATATGGCTACACTAAAAGAAATCTCTGAGCTGACCGGTTATTCCATAGCTACGATTTCCAGAGTGCTGAATCATGATGCTTCCCTCAGTGTGACGGACAGCACCAGAGAAGAGATACTGAGGGTAGCCGGCAAGCTGGACTACGAAAGTAAGAGTGTCAGGAGCAGCCGCAGGAAAGCGGCCCAGCTCAGAATCGGAATTATTGAAATGATGGACTCCCGGATGAAGCTGGATGACCCTTATTATCTTTACCTGAAAAGCAGCCTGGATAAGTGTTGTTTTGAAGAGGGATTTGAGACAGTTACCCTTCAGTATGATGAGGAGGAGGGCTGCTATAAGAGCAACAGCCAGTCAGGGCTGAACGGCGTGATAGCTGTGGGACAGTTTGATGAGGCACAGGTCCATGCCATGGAACAGTGGTCGAATCAGATCGTATTCCTGGATTCCTCTCCCTATGAGGAGAGATTCAGTTCTGTGGTGCCAAATTTTCAGGTGGGGATCCATCAGGGAGTGGACTATCTGGCCGGGATGGGCCACAAAACCATTGCCTTTGTGGGGCCTGTAATGTCCCCGGATTCTTTGGGCTGTGATGCGCCGGAGAAGCGCAGAAAAATATTTGAGGAATACATGAAGTATTACAGGAAAGATTTAAAGGCGGTTTTTGTTGATACAGACAGAGAGGCATCCGCTGTACTGGAAAAGATAATTGCTTACCTGAAGGAGGAAAAGAACCCTGCAACGGCGTTTTTTACCTTCAATGAGGCTGCCGCCATTGGCGTGATGCAGGGGATTCAGCAGTTGGGATACCGGGTGCCTGAGGATTTCAGCATTTTAAGCTATAATGACACCGTGCTGGCAACACTGATGCAGCCACAGCTTTCAAGTATCAGTATTCATTTGGAGGAGATGGCTCTGGAAGCGGTAAGACTTTTAAGGAGAGAGCTGCTGGAAAGCAGGGTACCGCCGATGAAGATAGCGATACCTTCCGGTTTAAGTGAGAGGGAAAGTGTTAAGAGGCTTGAATGATGGATTCAGGCCTCTGTTTTTATGTGCTTTTCCATAAAAGTAAAAAAAGAGTTAAATAAGGTAAAAGGGGGAATGGACAGTTGAATAGGAAAGCTATCATCTGTGTCGGAAGGGAATTGCGCAAGTAAAGAGTACAGAGTATAATAGACAATCATGCGGATAAACCGCCCGGAGGCACAGAAATGGAAAATATGATACTGTCGTTTAATGTGATAGCGCCATTATTTTTTCTGATGGTAATAGGCTATTTGATTGCCAACTATACAGATCTTGCAGATAAAGACCTGCTGAAGAAAGCAAATACTCTTGTGTTCAAGGTCTTTCTGCCGTGTATGCTGTTTAAAAATATTTACCGGAGTAATATCAGAGAACAGATGCAGGGCGGACTTTGTATTTTTGCCGCCGGAAGTCTGCTCCTTTTGTTTGCACTTTTGTGTCTCATTGTTCCCAGGGTGGTGAAAAAGGAGAATCAGCAGGGAGTGGTGATCCAGGGGATATTCAGAAGCAATTATGTGATATTCGGAGTAGCAGTGGTGGAAAATATGTATGGTTCTGCCAATACAGCCACAGCGGCAATTTTAAGCGCGGTCCTAGTACCCATGTATAACTTCCTGGCAGTGATCGCCCTGTCTTTTTTCGGAGGGAAGAGGGAGCGGGATCTTAAAAAAGTTATCATCGGTATTCTGAAAAATCCGCTGATCCTTGCCTCCGTTCTGGGGATCATAGCCTCTCTGTCAGGAATCAAACTTCCCAAGGCGGCAGATACTACCCTGAATGATCTGGCAAAACTGGCAACCCCTATTGCATTTCTCATACTGGGCGGAGATTTTGATTTTTCCAAAATAAAGGGGAACCTGAAAACTGCAGGATGTGTGATCTTAGTTAAGATGGTACTGCTTCCCCTTATCTTTATCCCCATTGTGGTGGCAATGGGGTACCGCAATTCTGATCTGCTGGCAGCACTTCTGGCGTATCAGACACCGGTTGCGGTATCCAGCTATATTATGGCCCAGCAGGCGGGCGCGGATGAACAACTGGCGGGGCAGCTTGTGGTATTCAGCAGCATAGTTTCCATATTTACGCTGTTTGTTACCATATTTATCCTCAGGCAGATGGGACTTCTCAATTGATCTTATATAGGCGGGTGCATGATCAACCCTTAAAGCTATGCAAGGAGCATGTCGGATTTTTACTATAACAGGCGGGAATATATTATACCATATCCGCAAGGAACGAATAGAAAACACAACAATAAGGAGAATGTATATGAACTGGGAACCCTGGACAGGTTGTTACAAAATAAGTGATGGCTGCACGAACTGCTATTTTTATGGGCCGCACGCCAAACGTTACGGTCAAAACACCATCCTAAAAACAGATAAATTCGATTGGCCTGTGAGAAAGAACGCAAAAGGTGAATACAACATTAAAGGAAATAAGATTCTTGCAACCTGCTTTGCAACGGATTTTTTTCTTCCCGAAGCGGATGAATGGCGTAAAGATGTCTGGTCTATGATCAAGGAGAGAACAGACATAGACTTTTTGATCTTAACAAAACGGATTGACCGTTTTCTTGTATCACTTCCCCCTGATTGGGGTACGGGATATGACAACGTGAATATTGGATGTACTGTGGAGAATCAAAAGTTAGCTGATCACAGACTTCCGTTGTTTCTGTCTTATCCTATAAAGCGGCGTTTTATAGCCTGTGTGCCACTTTTGGAGGCTATAGATCTAACGCCATATCTTCATGGTGTAGATCATGTAACCGTGGGAGGCGAGACGGGCCGGGAAGCTAGGGAATGCGATTATGACTGGGTACTCAATATCCGTGAGCAATGTGTAAGAGCAAATGTGACATTTTGGTTCAAGAATACAGGGTCTTTTTTTAAACGTGACGGTATAGTGGAAAAAGTAAATCCGTTCAAGCAGACCGGCTTGGCAAAAGAGCTGGATATTAATATTTCAGATGGGAAAAGATTGTTTTGATAGGCTGAGAAAATGTTGGGCGGCGGAGGGATAGGCATAAAAAAACACCGGATTCGAGAAATCCGGTGTTTTTAACCATTGCTGAAAGTCGAAGCGACGTGATTCGAACACGCGACCTCTGCGTCCCGAACAGAGAAGTATATCTGTTAAGACGTGTTTGTAAATACCAGAATGCTTTAAATACAAGGGTATTGATAGGCCTACTGCAACTTTAAAAATCAGTCTATTGAAGAAATTTTAAGGTTAATTGTTAGGAAAAGTGTTAGGCAAATGGCAGAGCAAAACATATCGTTAGGCACTCGGAAGGGTGCCTTTTAAAGTGGGGATAATTTACATTATGTTTTTGATACAATACAATAATGGTACAGGTATGTGAGAGAATCACACCTGACATAGCGTTTCCCAAAACTCCGAACCATAATAAATAAATGCTCAAGTTAAAATGTCTTTATTTATAAGGTTTTATTGTGATAGGTTTGATTTGTAAAAATGCTAAATGACCTTGTAACAAAGGGTTTTTACGAACTCAGTTAAGATTGAGGTCGAATTATACTTTGCTTAGCAAAAAATCCCGTAATTAAAGGGAAAATACATAATCGTCGAACTATAAGATTTGGTCATCATCAGATGGGACATAAATACAAATATCCTGTATCTGACAATCTAAAATTCGGCAGAGGTCATTAATGGTTTTCATAGATATATCATGATTATACTTCAGTCTGTGCAAAGTACTATTTGATAAATGATGTTTCTTGGTTAGAGTATACCAGTTCTCTTTGGAATTCTCTAATGTTTTCCAAAACGGACTATAGTCTATCATATGTTCACCTTTATTTTTGTTTATATGTTTAACAATAAAGCAGAAGGTGATACTTGAATATCTTCGCAATTACGAATATAATAAAGTAGGAGGTGATGGATTTGGGAAAGAAAAGTTTTATAAAAAAGGTAATCAATATATTATTGTCAGTTGTGTTTGTATTATTTATTGGGGGTAATATGTTTTATTGCTTTATAGCCGGAGCGCCCAACGATAGAGGTACGTTGATAAAATATGTTTTTAACGCCGCAATGTTTTCACTCTTACTTCCGAGCATAATTTGTGGTTGCTTGTTTTATATCCACTATTTGCATGGATTAATTGATGACATGAACAAAATTTAGAGGTGTTTATTTTTTTTATAGCTATACTAAACTATAAGTTAGTATGGTGGCGCATAAATAGACTAATAATCTTGCATGAAAATGTTTAGAATGGCATTATACTACCAGAAAAGGGGTGTAATGCTTGGAATCTGTAAAGTTGGAAGAGTTTGTACCAGACAGAATTAACTTTTTATGTAATAAATACAAAATAACAAGATATGAACTTTCAAAAAGGACTGGAATTTCACAGACAGCTTTATCAAATATTGTAAAGCATAAGCAAATTCCAACTTTAGATACATTAGATAAGATATGCGAAGGTTTTCAAATGTCAGCAGTAGAATTTTTTACAACCCCCGATAATATAGCAGGTCTTTCAGAGGAAGAGAAAAAGATATTAAGGCTATGGGGGAACTTGTCAGAAGAAGAAAAGCGTTTTTTAGAAGTGATATTGTTAAACTTGAATGAACATAAAAAGAGCGGGAATTAGGAGTTGAAACAACAACTAGTTCCTGTTTTTATTTTATGTGTCTAAAACGATTGTTTTTGATACATATTTTTTTGATGCGGAAAACGTAAGGATTTTGTATATAAAAATATATCATAAAACGTGTCAAAAACTATTGAAGTTTTGATGCGTTTTTGATACAATGTAAACATAAAAGCGGAAGGAAGTGGCACGGATGTTAATTGGTTATGCTAGAGTATCAACAGACGGACAGAATTTAGATAGACAGATAGATGCACTGACAGGAGCAGGGGTGGATAAACGGATGATCTATCAAGAAAAAATGACGGGAACCAAGAAAGACAGACCGGAACTTGATAAAATGTTAGATAATTTGGAAATTGGAGATATTATAATAATTTCAGACCTTACCAGAATATCTCGGAGCACGAAAGATTTGCTTGAAATTGTTGAAAAGATTAAGAAAAAGGGAGCGTCAATAAAAAGTTTAAAGGACACTTGGTTAGATACTACCTCTGATAATCCGTATAATCAGTTTTTGTTAACGGTTATGAGTGGGTTGAGCCAACTAGAGAGAGATTTGATTAGTCAGAGGACAAAGGAAGGATTGGCAAGTGCAAAAGCCAGAGGAAGAAATGGGGGAAGACCTTCGAAACAGAATGAAAAAGGTGAAATGGTACGGACACTATATAATAATGGAATGAGAGTTGCTGATATCGTGAAACAGACAGATTTATCCAGGAGCACTGTTAACAGGATAATCAGAGTCAAAAAGTAGTTGTGCAGTTTTAACAAAATTTTTACAGGACATTTGCATATACGGCAAGTGTCTTTTTTGTTTTCTTTAATAAATAAAGGAAATCAGAAGAGAAAATAATATAGGGTATATAAAAGTAGCCTTAACACATTTTCATCTGTCATTTGTTTTAGTTTTGCATAAACTCAGACTTAAACAGAGGATTTATTAATGGAGATAATAGATGGCGTTGTGCAAAATGACTAAAGTAATATTGGTTTGAAAGGGCATATATGTGAAAGGTGTTGAAAAACATATGTTCGTGGGGTATACTGAGTGTACCCAATAGGGGAAAATAAAACTGAATATGAAGGTATGCCAGTACCACTTATCAAAACTGGATGGGAGACAGGCTGACCCATAAAAGAGGTCTAGGGTGACTTTCTAATAAGTACATTGAATACGGAGGGTAAAAATATAGGTAGCACGGAGACTTTAGAAGAAAGAATTGGTATTGACAGAACGGTTATTGCAGGCTTTAGGATTGTTTATATCAATGTGGCAAAATTTATGGCTCATGATAATGTAGAGTTAGAACGGCAGGGAAAATTGTTGTATATGTTAAAGGATGGAAGTGGTTTCAGGTGGCTGAAGATTAAGGACAATTATTGTTTTGGAACATTAGTAGCAGGAACCAGAAACACGAAGTTTATGAAAACAGATTTCAGCAGGATGGATGTGTTTATTCAGAATGTTGGAGAAGGTAATTTGCAGAATGATACAGTTTCAGGATATGAGGCAAGGTTAGAAAAGATATTACAATATGTATATGATGAATACGGAATACTAATTGACAGTAGTAACATAAGGCTTAATGAGATGGAGATTAACTGTACATTTCGTTTAAAGGATGAGTTTTATAAATATCACAGGGTTTTACGGTTAATGATGTTTAATCTTCCGAAAAATTTTAAAAAGTTAGTGGAATATGGAAGAACAGATGAAAAAAATGTTTGTATTAAAAATGAAACATTTTTAAGAGGGAACGAATCAGTTGCATTAAAAATTTATGATAAAAAAGAACAGTTATATCAGAAGTTGGGTTTTGTAACACAAACAGATATCATGAGAATAGAAATTGTTTTGAAAAAGCCTGCGAAAATAAAAGAAGTATTTGGCTCAAATCTTTTGGATCTTATATCGGATAAAAAGATAAACGATTACTACATACAGCAGTTTGTGAAAATTATCGAGAATAAGTATAGAAAATGGCAAAAGTATAATTGTAATTATTTATTGGAACAGATTACTTACCATAAAAAACAGAACAGCAGGTATTGGAAAAGCAATCTTTTAAGGGAGTGCGGTAATATGGAACAGATAAATCAGATACCTGTGTTACTTGACATAGCGGATTTACTGATTGTAGTAAAAAAAATAGATAAAAATGGTCATTTCTCAAGAGACAAAAAAGAATTGTTACGACAATGCAAACACAACAATGTTTTTCAACAAAAGGATGCTGACAAAGCAGAAGAACTTATCAGTAAAGTGCACTCGGCATATAAAATGTATACAGAAGATGTAACACCTGGAATACAAATGGATATGACAATAGATGGCGAAGTGTTAAAAGCTGTTTAAGTAAGCAGTTTAGGCATTACAGGGAGATTTACACTCTTATACGGGTTAAAAATCTCCCAAGAATAACAATAGATAAATAGGGGAAATGAATGCTAGAAGATTACAAAGATGTATTGCAGATAGATGATATTATGGATATTTTACAGATTGGACGAAATAAGGCATACGATTTGATTCATGCGGGAGAAATAAAGTCTTTGAAAATAGGAAGAAAAATTAGAGTTCCCAAGGCATGTATGATAGACTTTTTGATAAGTCCGCTTTATAATAATAGTAATGATATGTTTTGCTCGCCTGTCAAGAAACGGAAAGGAGCATAGGGAATGACTGGGAGCATACAAGTAAATAAAGGAAAATGGTATTGTGTTTTAAACATGAAAGATGAGTACGGGAAACGAAAACTCAAATGGTTTAGTACAGGATTACCGGAAAAGGGTAATAAAAGAGCTGCTAAAGAGAAATTGGCACAACTGATACAAAAATATGGTGAGTGCAATACCGTTACAAGGTTTGCAGATATGTCGTTTTCGAACTATTGTAATTATTGGTTGGAACATAAAAAGCAGTCTTTGGAAATAACTACATATGAAGGATATGAAATTAGGATTAAGCATATTCAGGAGTATTTTGAACCGAAAAAGACAGCACTTTCGAAGGTGACTTCAAGAGATATTAAACTGTTATATGAATACCTCTTACGAGAAGGGAACAGATCGAAGTATAAAAAAGATAAGGGGCTTTCAGAGCGTACTGTTAAAGAGATATCACTACTTGTAAAGGCAATGTTCAGAGATGCAGTGGTGTTGGGTGACATTCCCAACAGCCCTGCGGAGAATATTGAAGTCCCTAAGAAAAGAAGAACTAATGTAAAAAGGGGAACTTTCATTGATAGTAATGATTTAAAGTATCTGAAAGAGGCCGTTAAAGGTCATATTTTAGAAGAGTTGATTTTGATAACACTTGTATATGGATTGCGTAGGTCAGAGGTCTTGGGATTGAGATGGTCAGCGATAAATTTTGAAAAAAATACGTTGGAAATTAATCACACAGTTGTAAAGGTAAAAAAGCAAACTGCAAAAGATACTGCAAAGACAGAGGCCAGCTATCGAACTTACCCGTTGTCAGAATATACTACAGAATTGTTGCTTAAGGTAAAAGAAAGACAGGATTTATATAGAAAGTTATTGGGGAAAGAATATCATGAAAGTGATTATGTTTTTACATGGCAGGACGGCAGATGTTTTTCGACAGATTATATAACAAAGACTTTTAAAAAGATTATTAAGAAAGAAGAAAACTTGTCTTCAGAACTCACATTTCACGATTTAAGAAAAAGTTGTGTATCTATGATGGTAGAGGATGGATATAACGTAAAAGAAATTCAAGAGTGGGTTGGACACACGGATGTGAAAACAACGTTAGATATTTATGCAAAGGTAAAAGAGACACGAAAAAATTATATTGCAGTTAATATGGGAGAAAAATTCAAAAATATAAGCTGAAGTGTTAGGAAAGTGTTAGGCAGCAGGAGGAAAAGTTATAAAAGAAGAAAACACCGGATTTCAAAAATCCAGTGTTTTCAACGGTTGCTGAAAGTCGAAGCGACGTGATTCGAACACGCGACCTCTGCGTCCCGAACGCAGCGCTCTACCAAACTGAGCCACGCTTCGTTATTTTGTTTCGGCTGTGTCATTCAGCATTTGTTATTATATATAATGGTGGCAGAAATGTCAACAATTTTTTGCGTTTTTTTCAAAAACTTTTCCGTTTGGTTTTTATGCTTGGTTCTAAAAGTTTTTTTCGCTCATATACTTTACGGAATAATTGGTATTGGAGAAAGAAAATTTGGCTGGATATCGGCGATTTGTTGCGTATGTATATGAGTACCCAGATGGAAAGAAAGGAAACGGAAAGGGTTTTATCAAAGTAGAAGCCCGTGACGGCAAGTGCCGCATGAATTACCGGATCACCGGTATTTATGGGAGGGAGGAGGCCCCCTGTAAGATATACGGGTTTGTGAGGAAAGAGCAGGGCTGTGAGGGCATTTATCTTGGAGAATGCGATCTTGCCGGTGATACAGTACAGTTTCAGACTGAGGTGCCTGAACAGGGACTGGGAGGCACGGCCTACGGTTTGAATGATCTGAGCGGTTTGATCATGCTGACAAGTGACGGAATGATGTATGGTACGGGATGGGATGACAAACCGGTGCGTCTGGAAGAAATACGCCTTCCGAAGATGCAGAAGGAGCCTTCCCGGAAAGCGGACAGTGCCTCTGAGAGAGCAGGCAGTGTGCGGAGAGAAGAGACCTCCGGGATGCATGAGGAGGAAGTGCCGGAAGGGGTAGCAGCAGCACAGGCTCTTACGGAGGCCGAGGAAAACCGCTATGGATCGTCCGGGTATTCCGGGGAGGAACAGGATGAGGTGTCCCGGGAGGAAGAGGGGGATCCAACAAACGGCAGCATGGGAGAACGGATTTATCCGCCGAATGCGTACATGGATGAACCGGTCAGTCCGGCGGATGAGGATATGGATGAGGCGGCTGCACCGCCGGAAGCAGGTATGGGTGAGCGGGTTATACCGCCGAATACAGGCAGGGGCGGGCAGAGCATGTCACCGGATACAAGAATGGATGAGCGGATCGTGCCGCCGAACGCAGGAATGGATGAAGGGATCGAACCGCCGAACCCAGGAATGGATGAGCAGATCGTATCGCCGAACGCAGGAATGGATGAGCGGATCGTGCCGCCGAACGCAGGAATGGATGAGCAGATCGTGCCGCCGAATACAGGAATGGATGAAGGGATCGTGCCGCCGAACCCAGGAATGGATGAAGGGATCGTGCCGCCGAACCCAGGAATGGATGAACGGATCATGCCGCCGAACGCAGGGATGGATGAAGGGATCGTGCCGCCCAATGCAGGAATGGATGAAGGGATCGTGCCGCCCAATGCAGGAATGGATGAATGGAGAGACACGCCGAACGCAGGAACGGATGAACAGGGAACACACGCAGGCACAGGTATGAATGGGCGGACCATACCACCGAATACAGACATGGAAGAACCGGCTGTCCAGCCAAATGCAGGTATGTGGGAACGGGATACTCCACGGAATGCGGGGATGCGGCAACGGGATACTTCGGGGAATGCAGGCAGGTGGGGAAGCAATACATCACGGAATGCAGACTGGGAAGAACCGGCCTATCCGCCAAACGCAGACCGGGGAGGAAACAATAGATCACGGAATGCAGACTGGGAAGAACCGGCTTATCCGCCAAACGCAGACTGGGGAGGAAATAATACATCACGGAATGCGGACTGGGAAGGACCGGCCTATCCGCCAAACGCAGACCGGGGAGGAAACAATACATCACGGAATGCAGATTGGGAAGAACCGGAGTATCCGTCCAATGCAGACCGGGGGAATCGCACCGGCACGCCGGGCAGGGGTATGGATAGGCCTTCCAGGATGGGGGCAGACCCTTACATGCCGCCGCGTATAAACGAGAGAGGGACCTATATACCGCCTCATTATTCTGAGGACGAACAGCCAATGCCTAGGCAGGAGGAACAGACCGGACAGGAAGATGCGGCGGTATTTTCCCCTGAGAGAGAAAACGCAGCGCGGTCCCCGGAACAGCCTACAGGTGGCAGGAATGCCATGGAGACAGAACGGAATATGGACACTACCATTCCGGATACGGATATGCCGCCTTACACGGAGGAAGAGCTGTATCGGGAAGCTATCAATAATGAAATCTTCGGTGGAGACCGGTATCCAAACGGCGGAATGCGGATTGAGGCGGCTGACGATGAAGACGCAGCGGAAAAGACCACATGGAACCCAGAGGGGGAAAATGAAGGGGATGAGATCAATCTTCTGGAAGAGCTGGACCAGGATGAGGATGCCATCCGCAACATGAGAGAGATGGAAAAAGAAGTATCGAAAAAGAAGGTACAAAAACCGGAAGCGGGAGAGCTTCATGAACAGTCTGCACAGGCAGCCAGACAGCCTGCTGTATTTGCGCCGTTTTCAGATGGGGAGATCGTGGATTGCAGGCAGATTACACCTGCGGAGCTGCGGATCTTAGCAAGAAGAGACAGAGGACTTATGAACAATAATTTCCTGAGACATGGATATTACCGTTATCATCATCTGCTCCTTGGCAGGAGAAGAGATGACGGCCGGTACATACTCGGTGTTCCGGGCGTTTACGACAGGCAGGAATGTCTCATGGCCGGCATGTTTGGGTTCCCCAACTTTAAAGCGGCCAAAACGCAGGGAAAAGCTTCCTCGCCGCGTTTTGGCTACTGGTACCGCTTAATCGACACCCCTGATATAAACCGCAGGAATCGTTCTTGACAGTATAAAACAGAAATCATCCAGATCCCTTTTAGAATAGCTGTTGAATCCAGGCCTTATGACTTCAGGGGAGTCCTTATAGGCCTGGAGGTAGTAAGCACTGCACCCGGCAAGCCATTTTCCGATAGAGCGGAAATCTTCCCGGGTATGCAGTTCCCTGACCACAGTGGTTCTGAATTCATAGGGGATCTTTCCGGACATAAGGAAATCCACGGACTCACAGATTGGCTTTAAATCCAGATTTTTACTGCCGGCAACCCTGGCATAAGATTCTTTGGATGATTTGATGTCCATGGCAACCATGTCCACCATTTTGTTGTTTATCAGTTTTTTCAGGATCCAGGGGTGGGAGCCGTTGGTATCCAGTTTGACCGGGTAGCCAAGCTCTTTTATTTTATCAATGAGGCAGAAAATATCCTTGTCCAGCGTGGGTTCGCCTCCGGTGATGCAGACACCCTCCAGAATCCCCTGACGTTTTTTCAGAACTTTAAGCACGTCCTCCATGGGAATCAACGGCTGTTCACCGGGTGAGAGGACAAGCCCGCTGTTGTGGCAGAAGGGACATCTGAAGTTGCAGCTTCCCAGAAAAATGGTGGCAGCTATTTTGCCGGGATAGTCAAGAAGCGTTGTTTTGTTAAAACCATTGATTGGCATAAAAATCCCCCTTTAGGCATCGTTTGGGCAGGACGGTAAGTCCTTTGCTGATACTTTATATTTTACTATACACAGTGAGCTTTTACCAGGGAAAACTCACATTTATACTTGACCGGAAAGCTGCCGGGCTTTATAATGGACAAGTATGGAGACGTATCGAAGCGGCCATAACGAGCTTGACTCGAAATCAAGTTGCCGGGTAACCGGCACGTGGGTTCGAATCCCACCGTCTCCGCTGCCTAAAACCCGCATGACCAGCGGGTTTTTTCTTTGCCCTGCAGGGGTTTGATGATTTTCTGTGATCATAAATAAAATGCCGGCACCTTGGCAGGCACCGGCAAAAGAGGGGGGAAAAGAAAAATCTATATGAAAATAAGTCAGTTGGCTTTATTAGGCGAAGCCCGGCAGCCACATATATCACTGTAATGCAGCTGCTGTCTTCTTCAACAACAATTAAAGTATAACTTGTAAATGTGAGGATTCTGTGACAAGGATATAAAGCTTTTCTGAAACATTTTAAAAATAATTAAAAAGAATCTGAAGAGGAAACAAAAGGCATTTCAGGACAGGAAAAAGCCGGTACTCTGCGAAGTACCGGCAAAAGAGGGAGGGAAAAGAAAAATCTATATAAATAAGTCAGTTGGCTTTTTTCTGAGGTCCGGCTGTTATGACCGTCCTCCTTGCTGACAATTACAGTATATCCAAGAAATATGAGTAATTTATGACAGCACCATAAAGCTTTTCTGAAATTTTTGAAGAATTTATGAAAGAAATGGGAAAGTTACTATTTACAGCCCTGCAAAAAGCGCAGTTCTGTAAACAGTAACACGCTTCGCGATACACAGATATGGAGCTTTCTGCCCCATATCGCGCTGGCTGCCTTAAAAACACCTCGCCAGATAGCAGCCGTGAATAGTAACATGGGAAAGACTTTGATACGGGAATGTTGTTGACTATTGCATTATAAAAGCAGGGTGTAGTATAATTCAAAAGTAGCTGTTTACGGCAAAAGAAAAACAAAGAGAGCACGGAACTGCTGCATATAAGATCATACAGAAAGGCGGATCGTGAGATGGATATACAGGAGAAGTATATGAAGGAAGCCATTAAGCAGGCAAAAAAAGCTTACGCCCTGAGGGAGGTTCCCATCGGCTGTGTGATCGTATATGAGGACAGAATAATAGCCAGAGGCTATAACCGAAGAAATACAGATAAAAATACGACCTCCCATGCGGAGATGAATGCCATACGGAAGGCCAGCAAAAAGCTGGGGGACTGGAGGCTTGAGGGATGTACCCTGTATGTCACACTGGAACCCTGTCAGATGTGTGCCGGTGCCATAGTACAGGCCAGAATTGATAAAGTGGTGATTGGCAGCATGAACCCCAAAGCCGGGTGTGCCGGATCGGTGTTAAACCTGTTGGAAATGGATGGGTTTAACCATAAGACAGAAGTAGAACGAGGTGTGCTGGAAGCAGAGTGCAGTGCTATGCTCAGCGGCTTCTTCCGGGAATTGAGGAAAGAAAAAGCAAAAGCAAAGGAGAAATGTCATGACAAAACAGGAATTTAGAGAACTGGTGCAGGCCAAAACATTGCTTTTAGACGGAGCAACAGGCTCCAATCTCATGAAGGAAGGAATGCCCAGGGGTGTCTGCTCTGAGCAGTGGATATATGAAAATCCCAAGGTGCTGCAGAAACTGCAGAGAGAGTACCGCGAGGCAGGGTCCGTGGTGGTTTATGCTCCCACATTTTCAGCAAACAGGATAAGCCTTGCCAATCACGGGCTGGAAGATAAGGTGGAGGAACTGAACCGTGGACTTGTACACATTTCCAGGGAGGCAGTGGGTGAGCAGTGTTATGTTGCAGGGGACCTGACTACGACCGGAAAGCAGGATGTGCCGTATGAAGAATTATTTGAGGCATACAAGGAACAGATAACTGTTCTGGCGGATGCAGGTGTGGATCTGCTGATCGCAGAGACCATGCTGGGTGTGGACGAAGTGATGGCGGTGTTGGATGCCGCTGCCGCGGTGTGTGAGCTGCCGGTTATGTGTACGCTGACGGTGGAATCTGACGGCAGCTTATTCTTTGGCGGAAATATTTATGAGGCGGTGGAGACTCTGGAGCAGATGGGGGCAGATGCTGTGGGAATTAACTGTTCCACAGGCCCGGACCAGTTGGTTTCCGTTGTGAAAAATATAAGGGAAAGAGTCCGCATTCCTGTTATTGTAAAACCGAATGCAGGGATGCCTGTGATTGATGAAAAAGGAAATCCGGTCTATTCCATGGGTGCGGAAGAATTTGCAGGGCATATGAAAACCCTTGCAGAGGCCGGTGCGGATATTGTGGGCGGATGCTGCGGAACTACCCCTGCGTATATCAGGAAACTGGCGGAAGTCCTGAAATAAGTAAAAGTTTTGAAATTAAGAAAGGCGTTTCCCTCATTTCTGAAGGAAACGCCTTTTTATGTAAACCAAAATGCCGACTAAAACGAAGACAAGGATCACAACACGGGCCACCTGGGTATAAGTGCCCAGGCACTCAGCCGCCTTCTGCCAGGAAGTTCCTGCAATGGCTCCCAGGGTGACAAGTACCAGGTTCCAGATAAAACTGCCGATCGTAGTCAGAGACAGAAAAGTACCCAGATTCATATGAGCCATACCTGCGGGAATAGAAATCAGGCTCCGCACGATGGGAATAAACCGGCAGAAGAGAACCGTGTAATTTCCTTTGCTGTCAAACCATTCCATAGCGCTGCCTACATCCTCAGGCTTAAAATGAAGTATTTTTCCGACTCTGCCTTCCAGAAGTGATTCCAGTTTTTCCCGTGGAACCAGATGTCCGATCTGGTACAGGAGAATGGCGCCGAACACACTGCCCACAGTGGAGGAGAGCACAACACCGATAATATTCATTTTTGTATATGTTGTCATAAAACCACCGAAGGTCAGTATGACTTCTGAAGGAATAGGGGGAAACAGGTTTTCAACCAGGATCAGGAGTGCGATCCCCAGATACCCGTAGGCATCCATTATGTGCATCATCCAATAACTCATCAAAAAAACCTCCGCTGTGATCGTCTCTTTCATCTTATGACGATACAGTGGAGGTTATTCTATTCTTTTTCACCGTGCGCCGCACCTCGAAACCCCTTCACGGACGTTACCTCTACAGTTAACTCGGCCCAGGCACCCTCACGGCACACAGAAGATTCTACTTAGTGCTGCTTCATTCCTGACCTGACACGGTTCGTAGAGTTCTGTTGCGCAAGACCCAGACGTCAGCGCCACTTATAAAGGGCAGCTCCGCAAAGAAAGCCCCTCAGATTTGGCATCACCCCTGCTGTAGCGGATTGCAGGTACAGGGCACCGCTATCTCCCCGGCTGCACGGTATCTAAAAGTATATCGGTTTTTGAACGGTTTGTCAATGAAAAAGAAAGGAAAAAAATTTGGCGCTACACTTTACAAAAGCAGAGAAGTGTAGTATAATGAATATCGACCATAAATGTGTTAATGTAATTTGAATTCCTCAACGAAAGAAAACGGACAGGCCGCATACCTGTCCGTTTTCTTTTTATGCAATAAACTTCCTTCTTATGCATAAAATATAGAAGGAGGACAAGTATATGAGAAGAAAAAAGATTATATTATGGGTTTTGTGCGCCGTTGCATGCCAGATCATGCCCGCCGCCACGGGAGGACTTCCGAAAATGAGCGGGAGCAAAAAAATAGAAGCAGCAGTTCTGCAAAATGAACCGCAAAACGTAGAGGCGCTCCCGGGCCAGCAGGAGTTCGTTGTCACAGAACAGCCTTTCCTGTCTTTTGAAGATATGGAACCCGGGGAGGAGAGGAGCCAGGTATTTTCCATCTGGAATACAGGGGAGGAAGAGGAGGCATACTACTTTACCATACAGGCGGCAGAGGGCATCACATGGGAGCTGGCAAAGGCCGGCACTCTGTACAGCAGCGGACAGGTCCTGCAGACGCCCCTTAAACTTGCGCAACTGCCGCCAAATGACCATGTGGTCTTCCAGCTCACAGTAAAAAACACAGAAAATGCCTTTGGCACTGCAGTTCCGGTATTTTCCAGGGATAAACCTTGAGGCGGCACATTTGCCAAAAAGAAAATTTTGAGTTGTGATAGAAAATAAAATAAGCTATAATGGATGCAGGTGAGTGATTCATGCACCCCAAATGCCAGGAGGCTCCCAGCCGCCATTAGTGGGAGATGGATTGGCAGAACAAACTGAGTTTACTTTCTAAACTCAGCATGTGTATTTTAGTAAACACTATATCATAAGATGGGATGTGAAATATTTATGAAGAGAATCGGTTTGTTAACAAGCGGCGGTGACTGTCAGGCACTCAATGCTACCATGCGCGGCGTTGTGAAAGGTTTAGCTTCCAATCTGGACGACCTGGAGGTCTACGGTTTTGATGACGGATATAAAGGATTGATATACGGGGATTACAGAATGCTCTCAGCTAAGGATTTCTCAGGAATCCTCACAAGAGGCGGTACGATCCTGGGTACCTCACGGCAGCCTTTTAAATTGATGCGTGTACCGGATGACAGAGGGCTTGATAAGGTTGAAGCTATGAAGCAGACTTATTACAAGCTGCGTCTGGACTGTCTGGTGATCCTGGGCGGCAACGGAACCCAGAAGACAGCCAACATGCTGAGAGAAGAGGGACTGAATATCATCCACCTTCCCAAGACCATAGACAATGACATCTGGGGAACCGATATGACATTTGGATTCCAGAGCGCAGTGAATATTGCCACAGAGGCGATCGACTGCATCCACACAACGGCAGCATCCCACAGCCGTATTTTTATTGTGGAGGTCATGGGACATAAAGTAGGATGGCTGACCCTGCACGCAGGTATTGCAGGCGGCGCTGACATTATCCTGATTCCTGAAATCCCATATGATATTGATAAAATAGCTGACGCAGTCAAGAAGAGGAACAGAGCCGGAAAAGGCTTTACCATCCTGGCAGTGGCGGAAGGCGCGGTTTCCAAAGAAGACGCAGCGCTTCCCAAGAAAGAGCTGAAGAAAAAAATGGAAGAAAATGCAAAGAAATATCCGTCCGTTTCCTATAAACTGGAAGCAGAATTAAAGGAAAAGCTGGATCTGGATATCCGCATTACCATTCCGGGACATATGCAGAGAGGCGGAAGTCCATGCCCGTATGACCGGGTGCTCTCCACCCATATGGGTTCTGCAGCCGCAGGCCTGATCTTAAAAGATGAATACGGCTATATGGTGGGAATCGTCAACGGCAAGATCAAGAAAGTCCCGCTTCAGGAATGCGCCGGCAAACTGAAGATGGTATCTCCGGAGGACCAGCTGATCAAAGCAGCAAAGAGGATCGGCATAAGCTTCGGGGATTAACTGAAAAAGGAGAATTTTCATGAGCTATACTGCTCTGTATCGGAAGTTCCGCCCCCAGGATTTTGAAGACGTTAAGGGGCAGGAACACATTGTAACCACATTGAAGAACCAGATGAAGGCAGACAGGATTGGGCATGCCTATCTTTTCTGCGGCACCCGTGGTACAGGTAAGACTACCATTGCCAAGATTCTGGCAAAGGCGGTAAACTGCGAACATCCGGTAGACGGAAGCCCCTGCAACGAGTGCGAGACATGCCAGGCGATCAATGCAGGGACCTCCATGAATGTAATAGAGATCGACGCCGCATCCAACAACGGCGTCGATAACATTCGCGAGATCCGTGAAGAAGTGGCCTACCGTCCTGCAAAAGGACGTTATAAAGTATATATCATAGATGAGGTTCATATGCTGTCCACAGGAGCGTTTAATGCACTGTTAAAGACGCTTGAGGAACCTCCTTCTTATGTTATCTTCATTCTTGCCACCACGGAGGCCCACAAGATCCCAATCACCATTTTGTCCAGGTGCCAGCGTTATGATTTCAAACGTATCACAGTGGATACCATAGCGGCAAGGCTTACGGAGCTGATGGATAAGGAAGGCACAGACGTGGAGGAGAAGGCCATCCGCTATATTGCAAAGGCGGCGGACGGTTCCATGCGTGATGCACTCTCCCTGCTGGACCAGTGTATTGCCTTTTATCTGGGTGAGACACTGACCTACGAAAAAGCCCTGGAGGTGCTGGGGGCTGTGGACACCCAGGTGTTCAGCCGGCTGCTCCGTCTTGTAGTAAAACAGGATACTGCAGGGGCGATCAGGACACTGGAAGACCTGATCATCCAGGGAAGGGAACTGGGGCAGTTTGTGGCGGATTTTATCTGGTATTTGCGCAACCTGCTTTTGGTAAAGACTTCCGATGCGCCGGAGGAGGCTGTGGATGTGTCTGCGGAGAACATGGAGCTTTTGAAGGAAGAGGGCAGGATGCTGGATGCGGAGACACTGATGCGCTACATCCGTATTTTTTCAGAACTGTCCAACCAGATACGCTACGCATCCCAGAAACGGGTGCTGGTGGAGATCGCGCTGATCAAGCTGTGCCAGCCGGTTATGGAGACCAACCTGGATTCCCTTTTTGACAGGATCCGGGTATTGGAGGAGAAACTGGAGAACGGTGTTGTAATGACAGGGCCAGCGCAGGCGGAGGGATATGCTTCCCAGACTGCGGATGCTGTCCGGAGCACAAAACCGGAGGAAATGCCGGCGGAACCCGAGGCAAAGCCTGAGAAAGCAGCGCCGGAGGATCTGCAGTATATTAAGAAGAACTGGAATTCCATTGTGCGGGAGACGAAAGGGTTTCTGCAGCAGATGCTGCTCACCTCCGCACCAAAGTACAACGGCAATACAGGGGAACCTGTCCTGTACGTGGAGTTTGGGAACTTCCAGGCGAAAATCTGCATGGACAATCCGGATACCGTACCCATGCTCAAAGAGATCATCCGGAAAAAAACAGGAAAGAGTGTGGAAATCGAACTTTTGCTTGCAGGCGGGGAGAATAAAGGACCCGCGGGGCTTGCCTCGATTTCCGTAGACGATCTGATCGAACAGAACATCCATATGGATGTTGTAGTGGAAGAAATGGAAGAGGAAGAATAGGAGGATTTGAACATGGCAAAAAAAGGAGGATTTCCGGGAATGGGAATGCCCGGAAACATGAATAATCTGATGAAGCAGGCACAGAAAATGCAGCGTCAGGCAGAGGAGAACCAGAAGGCACTGGAAGAGAAAGAATTTACTGCAACCGCAGGCGGCGGAGCCGTGGAAGTGACCGTTTCAGGCAAGAAGGAGATCACAAAGGTAAAACTGGATGAGGAAGTGGTTGACCCGGATGATATCGAGATGCTGGAAGACCTGATCATGGCGGCCACCAATGAAGCCCTCCGCAAGATGGAGGAGGAGTCCGCAGCTCTTATGTCTAAACTTACAGGAGGTCTTGGAGGCCTTGGCGGCGGATTCCCGTTCTAAGGGGCTTCCATGCCACAGAGGTGAAAAATATTGGAATACTACAGCAGTCATATCAACAAATTAATTGAGCAGCTTTCCCGTCTGCCGGGCATTGGAGCAAAATCAGCCCAGCGCCTGGCATTCCATATTCTGAATATGCCCAAGGACCAGGTGGAGCAGCTTTCCGCCTCCATTGTGAATGCCAAGGCCAACGTACAATATTGTAAAAACTGCTACACCCTGACAGACCAGGAAATCTGCCCAATCTGCAATAACCCCAGAAGGAATCGGAAAGTCATCATGGTGGTGGAGAACACCAGGGACCTGGCAGCATATGAGAAGACCGGGAAATATGACGGTGTGTACCATGTGCTGCACGGCGCTATTTCCCCTATGCTGGGCATCGGTCCGGATGACATTAAGTTAAAGGAGCTGATGCAGCGTCTTTCCCAGGATGACATTGAGGAGGTGATCATCGCCACCAATTCCAGCCTGGAAGGCGAGACCACGGCCATGTATATCAGTAAGCTGGTGAAGCCTTCGGGCATCCGGGTGAGCCGTATCGCCAGCGGCGTTCCGGTAGGTGGCGACCTGGAATATATCGACGAGGTAACCCTGCTTCGGGCACTGGAGGGAAGGGTAGAACTATAGGAGCTTTAACATGAAGAAGAAAGTGACGTCCACGGATATCGCAAAAGCAGCGGGGGTTTCTCAGGCTACGGTATCCATGATACTGAATAAAAAGTACAATGTCTCCTTCTCAAAAGAGACCATTCAGAAGGTGGAGCAGACTGCAAGGGAAATGGGATACAATATACCAAAGAGGCGTCCCAGAAAAGATGCTGGAAACAGCAGGCTGATCATTGTATTCTGCCCAACCCTCACGAACCCTTATTATGTCATGCTTCTCCAGGGGATTGAAAAAGTGGCCAAGGAAAAAGGATACGCGGTCTTCACCTGCGATACCCAGAGGGAGTTAAAGCTGGAGGAGCAGTACCTGAAGATGATGCATACAGTTATCCCGGCGGGCATTATCTACACCTTTAACCCCAGTCCTGTGTACATGCAGCAGGTGGAGGAACTGGCGAAAAAGATTCCCCTTGTCATTATAAGCAACAGGGAACGGGTGGAAGTGGATGCCATTAACCAGGACAACACCAAGGTGGGAAGCCTTATGGCAAGACATTTGCTGGACCTGGGGCACCGGGATGTGGCGTTTATCGCGCCGCCTCTTACAAAGAGACAGCAGCAGCGTTCAAAACGTGTGGCGGGATTTGTGGAGGAATATGAAAAAGAAGGTCTGGGAGGCCATGTTATCATCAAAGCAGCTGACGACGCTTTGGATGACCAGCTTCCGAGCATTGATTCGGAATACAGGATGGGATACAATCTGACAAAGGAACTTTTGGCCGGTCCAAAGAAGGTGACTGCATTTGCAGGGCTGAATGACATGATGGCCTTTGGGATCATAGACGCTCTCCAGGAAGAGAAATATAAGATTCCCGGTGATGTGTCAGTGATTGGCTGCGACAACATTATATTTTCCGGTATGTCACCTATGTCACTCACCAGCATTGAGCACTTTGTACCGCTCAAGGGGCGGGATGCCTGCGATATTATCATGCGTAAGATCGAATCTTTCCTGAATACATATTCTGACAGTGAGCCTACCAGTATCTATCATATTGAGTATGAACCTAAGCTGATCGTGCGCAAAACCACAGGTTATGTAAAACAAAAGCAGAAAAAGAAGAAAAAAACAAAATAAATTAAATGAATTCCGTTTTGTTATTAGTAATAAAATAGAAAGTGAATTGTGAAAAATTATAGGATTGGACAAGTTCGGTTTTCTTATTTCGCTGAAAATGATTAATAAAAATCAGGTTTATTAATATAAAAAATTATTTATAAAAACAACAGTGCTTGCGAAGGATTGCTTTATGGGGTAAACTGAGTGTATCAAAAAACAAAGCAAAGGTTTTGAACGGGAGGAAAAATTATGAAATTTTTTATCGACACTGCAAATGTAGAAGACATCCGCAAGGCAAATGACATGGGGATCATCTGTGGGGTAACCACAAACCCATCTCTGATCGCAAAAGAAGGACGTGATTTCAATGAGGTTATCAAGGAGATCGCATCTATCGTAGACGGACCGATCAGCGGTGAAGTGAAAGCTACAACAACAGACGCGGAAGGGATGATTAAAGAGGGACGCGAGATCGCAGCCATCCATCCCAACATGATCGTAAAGATTCCTATGACAACAGAGGGATTAAAGGCAGTTAAAGTCCTGAATGCAGAAGGCATCAAAACCAACGTTACACTGGTATTTACATCCAACCAGGCACTTTTGGCAGCAAGGGCAGGTGCAACTTATGTTTCCCCGTTCCTGGGCAGACTGGATGACATCTCCGTATGCGGTACGGACCTGATCAGTGAGATCGTAGAGATCTTCCAGGTTGCAGGTATTGACACAGAGATCATCGCAGCAAGTGTCCGTCATCCAATGCATGTGACAGACTGCGCTCTTGCTGGTGCAGACATTGCAACCGTACCTTACAAGGTTCTGGAGCAGATGACAAAACATCCTCTGACAGACCAGGGTATTGAAAAGTTCCAGAAAGACTATATTGCAGTTTTCGGCGAATAATATAACTGTTATAATATTGTGCGGGAAGCCGGTCAGGCTCCCGAACACAGAACAAACAATCAGGAGGAAGAAATGAACAAGTTAGAACTTCAGAAGACGGCTAACGAAGTCCGCAAAGGCATCGTGACTGCTGTCCATTCCGCAAAAGCCGGACATCCGGGCGGCTCATTATCAGCAGCAGATTTATTTACTTATCTGTATTTCCAGGAGATGAATATTGACCCAAAAGAGCCGAAGAAGGCAGACCGTGACCGTTTTGTGCTCTCGAAAGGACACACAGCGCCGGGCCTTTATTCTACTCTTGCACAGAGAGGGTATTTCCCGGTGGAAGATTTGAAGACTCTGCGCCATCTTGGTTCTTACCTGCAGGGACATCCGGATATGAAACATATCCCGGGTGTTGATATGTCCAGCGGTTCCCTGGGACAGGGCATCTCCGCAGCAGTAGGTATGGCCCTGTCCGCTAAGATGGACGGCGCGGATTACCGTGTTTATACACTGCTTGGTGACGGTGAGATCCAGGAGGGCCAGGTCTGGGAGGCATCCATGTTTGCCGGATTCAGAAAGCTGGACAACCTGGTAGTGGTTGTGGACAACAACGGACTACAGATTGACGGAAGCATCGAAGATGTTTGTTCTCCGTACCCGATTGACAAAAAATTTGAAGCATTTAATTTCCATGTGATCAACGTTGCGGACGGCAATGACTTTGACCAGCTTGATGCAGCGTTTCAGGAAGCCAGGGAGACAAAAGGAATGCCCACTGCTATCATCATGAAGACCGTGAAGGGCAAAGGGGTTTCCTTTATGGAGAATTCTGCCGGATGGCATGGAAAAGCTCCCAATGATGCAGAATATGAAATCGCTATGGCAGATTTGGAAAAGGTAGGTGAAGCATTATGTCAGAAGTAAAGAAGATCGCAACCAGAGAAAGCTATGGAAACGCATTAGTAGAGTTAGGCAAAAAATATGACAACCTGGTAGTCCTGGACGCTGACCTGGCAGGTGCTACAAAGACCGGTACATTCCAAAAAGCATTTCCGGAGCGTCATATTGACTGTGGTATTGCGGAGTGCGATATGATGGGTATTGCAGCAGGTATGTCCACCACAGGCAAAATCCCGTTTGCCAGCACATTTGCCATGTTCGCTGCAGGCCGTGCTTACGAGCAGGTGCGCAACTCCATCGGATATCCGCACCTGAATGTTAAGATCGGTGCTACCCATGCAGGTATCTCTGTAGGGGAGGACGGCGCAACACATCAGTGTAACGAGGACATGGCCCTGATGCGCACAATTCCCGGAATGGTTATCCTGAACCCGTCTGATGATGTTGAGGCAAGAGCAGCGGTTGAGGCTGCCTATCAGCATGAAGGTCCTGTATATCTCCGGTTTGGACGTCTTGCCGTTCCGGTTATCAATGATAAGCCGGATTATAAATTTGAGATTGGAAAAGGTATCGTTTTAAGAGAGGGTAAGGATGTAACGATCTTTGCCACAGGCCTCTGTGTAAGTGAGACTCTGGCTGCTGCTGAGAAGCTGGCTGCTGACGGGATTGACGCCAAAGTGGTCAACATCCACACCATCAAACCTCTGGATGAGGAGCTGGTCGTGAAAGCGGCGCAGGAGACAGGCAAAGTAGTCACCGTGGAGGAACATTCCGTAGTTGGCGGACTGGGCGGAGCGGTTGCCGAGGTCCTGAGCGAGAAAGCACCTACAAAAATGCTGAGGATTGGCATCAACGATGTGTTTGGCGAGTCAGGCCCTGCCGTGAAGCTGCTTGAGAAATACGGCATAGATGCCAATGGCATTTACGCTAAAGTAAAAGAGTTTGTATAAGATAAATACTAGGGTATTTATATAAGACAAATACTATGATATTTGTATAAGGCAAATACTAGGGTATCTATATAAGACAAATACTAAGGTATTTGTATAAGGCAAATACTAGGGTATTTATATAAGACAAATACTAAGGTATCTGTATAAGGCAAATACTAAGGCACTTGTATAGGCCTTTACAAAAAATAAGAGATGTTTTACAATCAGGTTAGAAACCTGGTTAAAGTGAGGGATGTCACCGCTGGGGACATCCCTTTTTCTAATGACAGAAGCGGCGAAGCGCCGCCCGGAATTCAGTAACATGACACACAAAGGGTATAAAGGAGTATAAAATATATGAAGCATAAGGGGTTATTCAGGAGGGATTCTTCCCGTGTGAGCACGGTTAAGGATCCGGGCAATGAGGAGTTTTATGAGTGCATAAAGGATTTGGTCCATCACCCTTATGTGCTCAGGATGAAGGATTATCCCCATCACTGCGAGACAAGCTGTTACCAGCACTGCCTTAATGTGGCCTATTATAATTTCCGTATCTGCAAATTCTTTGGACTGGATGCCAAGTCGGCCGCCAGAGCCGGGATGCTGCACGATTTATTTCTCTATGACTGGAGAGGGCACAGGAAAAAGACAGGTGACCCGGTCCATGCTATGACCCATCCCCATGCGGCTCTCCGAAACGCAAAAAAATACTTCCAGCTCAACAAGCTGGAAGAGGAAATGATCTTAAAGCATATGTTTCCCGTAACCCCGGTTCCGCCCATGCACAGAGAGACATGGATCATTACCCTGACGGATAAATACTGCGGAACCTGTGAGATCGGCAGATATTATTACCGGGCCTGGTTCCCAAGGGGAATTTATTATATGGCGAAACGGCTGATGAAAAAGGTCTTTGGAGAAGACTACCATTATGAGGATTATCAGCTTCCCTTCGGTTTGGCGGCCGCGGACTCTGCGGACAGCGGGGTTAATTTTGTCAAGCTGCGCCGGCGTTCCTCCTCCGGATGGAAGAAAGCCAAAAGAGAGGGACGGCGCGTGCCGAAGTATTGACGGTGGGCTACCAGGATCCCCGAGACAATGGCATCCGCCAGCTCCATGACAGTGGACAGGCGTGTTGTCTGCAGCAGAAAGTGTTCAAATGCTCCCGACAAGTTGACGATTCCGGTAATGGAGATGTCACCTACCGGGGGCAGTTTCTTTTTTACTCCCAGGCCGGGTTCCAGGGAACCTTGTCCGACCGTCACAAAGCCCTGGTGCTTTTTGGAACCCAGGGAGGCATCAATGGCTATTGTCAGGCTGTTGGGGTGTTCCTTTTTTACAGATTCCACGGTCTCCTGGAGATTCAGGGCATGGACAGGGTTTGCAAGGGTGCCGTATATACAGCAGCGGTTCAGATGTTCTTTTGCCAGGCGGTGGCCTATGAGCGGTCCGAGGCTGTCGCCGGTGATGCGGTCACTTCCAATGCATAGGAAGACCAGTTCTTCAAAATTGCTGTCGGATTTGGCGTAAAGTTCGGTGAGCAGGGAGCCGATCTTATTACCGGCCCGGTCTGTGCGGCCTTCAATATAGTAAACGGGCGTATCAAGGTGTGTGTCCATATTTTTATCCATCCTTTCTTTCCCCTATTTTGTCCGTTTTTACCTCTCTTTATCCTGTCTTTTTAACGGGATGTTTGTCGTTAAAAAAAGGCATGTACCTTTCCTAATCCGCTAAATTTCGCAGACTTTTCATGCTATCCTGTTGCCCAAAGGGGTGAATCTTTATGATAGAAATAGTCTACGAAAAAGAAAAACAAAAGCCTGAGGGAAACGAAGGATTCTTCCGCATCCCCAACAACATACGCCAGATAGGAGAAGTCAACGAAACACAAAAAATCTATATAGAAGATTATGCGTACACTTACCTTTGTAGAATCTCTTCCGGGAATTCTTCCAAAGGAAAAGCAGCAATTCTTCTGGGACAGGCCAACTGGAAAGACGGCGTTTCCTATCTTTTTGTGAAAAGTGCAGTTGTGCTTCCTGACATGGAAATTACTGAAGAACACCTTTCCTTTACCAGGGAAATCTGGAATCACGTGTATGAGAAGAACAAGGAATTTTTTCCGGATCAGGAAATTGTGGGATGGTATCTGTCCATTCCCGGATGCTCCATGGAGCTTCACGAAGTCATCTGCCGGACCCATTTGGATCATTTCGGCGGCAATGACAAGGTGCTCATGGTGATGGAACCCCTTGAAAAAGAAGAAGCATTTTACCGATACGAGGACGGGGAACTGTCCAGACAGCCGGGCTTTTACATCTATTACGAAAAAAACGAGCCCATGCAGAATTTTCTCGTAGCCCAGAATGACAAGGCGGAGACAAAGAGCGAGCAGGTCAGTGACCAGGCAGTAAAGACCTTCCGGAAAAAGGTGGAGGTGAAGTCTGAAGGAAAGAAACAGACAAAGAATACTCCTGTTTTCAAGACTGCCAGTGTGTGTATGATGGTGGCTGTACTGGCTGTGGGAGTCCTGTATCTCAATGATTATCACAAGCTGAAAAACACAGAGACGGTAATTTCCAAGCTGGATGAAAAAAACAGCGGGAAGGAGCTGGTCGAGACTAAGCCGGTCAATGGCCTGGTATCTGAGAATCAGAAAGAGGACAGTCAGGACGGGGCGGACCGGAATGCTGCAGGCACAGATGCCGAAAACAGCGGCGGGGATACGGACGCAGCAGATAATACGGCCAATGCCGCGGATACTGCTTCTGATGGCCGGAAAGATCCGGAAGATCAGACCGGGACAGAGGATGGAAACGGGCAGGATGACAGCGCCGCAGACGAAAAGACGGATGCAGGCGACAAGGATGCATCCAAAACAGATACCAAACCGGACAGTCAGTCTGACAGCAAAGGCAGTGCAGAAGGTGAGAAAGAGCAGAAGGACGGCGATGATGAGGATTCCAGCCAGACAGCAGGCTCCACGCACCAGTCTTACACCATTCACGAGGGCGACACCATCACAAGTATCAGTATGCGATATTATGGCAGCAGCTCTAAAATTAAAGATATCTGTGCTTTAAACGGCCTGTCACCGGAAGATTTTATTTTCCCGGGACAAAAAATTTTACTCCCGTAGAATTTTGTGCTATAATAGCCGAAAACAGTTACAGATTCGATAAGGAAGAGTGAATGGAAGACAATAAGACAAACGAGAAAAGAGAAAATATGAGCAGTTCTAAAAAAGCCGGACCCGCCTCCGGCCATAAAAGGAAGTCCCGCAGACGCAGAAGGCAGCAGCTAAAGCGCATACTGGTGGCTGCCCTGATAGTCATAGCTGTCATCATTATCGCGGTGGTGGTGATCCAGCGCAGGACTTATCACAAGTATTCCGTACAGTCCTCAGCCAAGAATGAGGATGTGCAGTCAGCCGGTTATGTCCAGCTTGGGGATTGTGTACTCAAGTACGCGTCAGACGGCGCGTCACTGCTGGACCAGAAGCAGGAGACAGTCTGGAAACAGAGTTATGAGATGACAAACCCTGTGGCAGATGTCCGGGACGAGACAGCAGTGGTGGCTGACAAGGAAGGCACACTGATGTATATTTTTAAGAAAGAAGCCCCTGTGGGCGCTGTGGAGACCAGTATGCCGATCCTCAAGGCAAGGGTGGCAAAAAGTGGTGTCGTGGCAGCTATTCTCCAGGACGGAGAGAAGACATGGATTGATTTCTACGCCACGGACGGCAGTCTGATCGCAGAAAACCAGACTAGAATAGACAGCCCCGGATATCCGGTGGACCTGGCAGTTTCCCCTGACGGAAAGCTGATCATGATCGCCTATCTCTATGTGGAGGATGGGCAGACAACCAGTTATGTGGCCTTTTATAATTTTGGCGATGAAGGGCAGGGCGAGATTGACAATATAGTTGCCGGATTTACATATGAGGGTGTAGTGGTTCCGCAGGTGGTATATCTGGACGGCAATGTTTCTGCGGCTTTCAGGGATGATGGATTTTCCATATATGAGGGAAGCAGTGTGCCAAAGGAGAAGACCAAAAAAGAAATAAAGACAGACATAGTCAGCACATTTTACAATGAAAAATATGTGGGACTTGTCTTTAAAAGCGGCGGAAAGGAAGAGAAGTACACAATGACTGTTTATGACCTTTCCGGAAAAGAAAAATTCAGCCGCAGTTTTAATATGGAATATAAAAATATCCGTATCAGTGATGATATGATCATTATGAACAATGACAGCCAAGTGTCCATGTACTCCATGAGTGGAATTGAGAAGTTCAACGGAAATATGGACGAAGGTGTTATCAAAGATATTTTTAAAATGGGCTCCAATCGGTATATTCTCGTGTCTGAGAATGGTATCAAGACAATTAAATTAAAATAGATAAAGTGATCTGGGAGCTGCCGGCGTATATGCGGCAGCTTCGTTTATCTGATGGATTTGTAACTGTTCAGTACCTTCACGGTTACATGGTTTCAACACAGGAGAAAATTATGAATTGGCTTAATATTATTGTACTTGCCGTATTTGTGTTATGTATTATGAATGGTATACGCAGGGGGTTTATCCGGACTGTTGCGGCTATGTTCTCGATTCTTGTGAGCATGGTGCTGGTCTATTTTTTGAACCCCTATGTAGTTGATTTTGTGGAGGAGAAAACACCGATCTATGATACGATCGAGGAAAAATGCAGTGAATCCATAGCCGCCGGGCTGGAGGGAGAACTGGGGGAGCAGGATCAGACAGCGTTCATTGAAGAGCTGCCGCTTCCGGAGAGCATGAAAAGTATTTTGAAGGAGAGCGGAGAGTTCTACGGGAGTTCTCTGGCGGATGTTTTTGCCGGATATCTGTCCTCCTCCATAGCCCATATGATCGTCAACAGTCTATCGTTTTTGGTGACATTTTTTGTGGTTTCCCTGATTCTGCGGTTTGCGGTGGCAGCCCTTGACAGTATCTTCAGCCTGCCGGTGCTGAGTCTGCTGAACCGGACCGCGGGAGCTGCCGCAGGATGCATTCAGGGACTGCTCATTGTCTGGGTGTTTTTTCTTGTCATTACTCTGTTCTGGAGTACAGACTGGGGAAGAACGGCTGTGGAGATGGCAAAGGAGAATCACATTACAAAATGGCTCTATGATTCCAACTTGCTTCTCAAATTCGTGTCAGGATTTTTGAAAATATAGAATTACTGGAAGGGT
The DNA here is from genome assembly GCA_002270465.1 of Blautia hominis. Taxonomy (GTDB): domain Bacteria; phylum Bacillota; class Clostridia; order Lachnospirales; family Lachnospiraceae; genus Blautia; species Blautia hominis. The sequence continues at coordinate 6,546 of NQOF01000012.1, read as the reverse complement.
ATAAGGAGTTTTACATATGGTTAGGATAAAAGATATCGCAAAAGAGGCCGGGGTAAGTCCAACCACGGTCTCCAATGTTATTCATGGAAATACGAAGAAGGTCTCCAAGGCCAATATTGACAAGATCCAAAGGATTCTGGAAAAGAACCAATACATTCCAAGTATGAGTGCTCTGATGCTGGCAGAAAACCGATCCAGGCTGATCGGTGTGCTGATCGGAGAGAGAGAGGGGAAGCGCAGGAGTATTGCCTCAGACCCGTTCACCAGTGTTATACTCAACTCTCTGGAACTGGAGATTTACAGACAAAATTATTATATGCTTTTTCACCTGGCAAATTCCCAGGAGGAGAGCTGGAAACTGGCTACTACCTGGAAAGTGGAAGGGCTAATCACCCTTGGGCTGTCCTCAGAGGAAAACCTGGAACTGAGTGAGAAATGTCAGATCCCCCTTGTGAGTATTGACAATTATTATGGAGAAGAAAAGGTAGCCAATATCGGTCTGCAGGATTTTGAGGGCGGTTATGCAATGGGAAGATTCCTGGCAGAGGAGGGGCATAAAGACATCCTCTTCCTTGCGGACAATGACGTGGGCGTGGACCATGAGCGGTGGCTGGGTGTACAGAAGGCTGTAGGGGAATACGGAGCGAAAGGTGCGGTGGCTGGGCGAAAGATCATGCCGGAGAACAGGGAACTGCGGAAGGCATGGTTGGAGGATAATCTGGAGGAGCTTAAGAGCCGTGACGTGCTCTTTTTTGCTTCAGACTTTTACGCTCTGGAGGCTATTCATTTTCTGCAGGATAAGGGGATCGAGATTCCGTGGGATGTATCTGTGGCGGGGTTTGATGACAGTCCCTATGCGGAGATCTGCAGACCGGAGATCACCACAGTCCGCCAGAATATCATGAAGAAAGGGCAGGAGGCTGTGAAAAGACTGACAAGCCTCATTCAGGGGGAGGAATTCAAAGGACAAGAGAGACTTCCCGTAGAAGTGGTGATTCGGGATTCGGTCAAACGAAAAAGATTGTAGTAAATTTCTACAAAAAAGACAAGTGCTTGTTGTATAAAAAGACGTTTTGCGCAAAACCTATTGTGCAGATTCTATCTTGTTGCTATAATTTGTGACAGATAGAAAAGGTTTTGCGCAAAACGTCTTTTGTTTTTGCTGAGTGAAAGGAGAAACATATGAAAAACAGATTGTTAGCCGCTGCAGCTCTTGCGGGCTGTGCACTGCTGATGACAGGCTGCGGGAAAAAGGAAGAAAACCACCTGGAGATTTTTTCGACAAAGATGGAGAACCAGGCAATCCTACAGTCTTTTATTGATGAATACACACAGGCGCATCCGGAAGTGACCATTGAATTTAACTCTCCGCCGGATGCCTCCACAGTGCTTAGGACGAAACTGACCAAGAACCGTGTGCCGGATATTATTTTCATGGGAGGGGATATGACCTTCCGGGATATGTCCGAGGCGGAAATCCTTATGGATTTAAGTGATATGGAGGAGGCTGACAGGATTAAGGAAGCCTACAAAGAGCAGGTTTACAACCTGAATCCTGATCAGGAGGAGAAACTCTACGGCCTGCCTTACGCTACAAATGCAGAAGGTATCATCTACAATGTGGATATCTTTAAGGAACAGGGACTTGAGATCCCCGGGACTTGGGATGAATTGATGGATGTGTGTGAGAAACTGGAAAGCGCCGGTATACAGCCCTTTTATTTCACCTTGAAGGATTCCTGGACAGGCGGGCCGCTTTGGATCCCGATGACATATGACCTGGCTGGAATGGACTTTTTCCTTGACAGAAGAGAGGGGAAGACCACTTTCCTGGGTACCCATGAGGAGGCAGCCGAAAAGATTCTTACGCTCACCCAGTATGGCCAGAAGGACCTTCTTGGAAAGGGATATGATGACGGAAATATTGACTTTGCCAACGGCAAGGCAGCCATGATGTTCCAGGGAAACTGGGCGATACCCAATATCCAGAAAGCAAATCCTGATGTGAATCTTGATATGTTTGCCCTGCCGGTCACAAACGATGAAAACAAAAATGCCATCATCTCCGGTATTGATGTGATGCCCACCATATATAAAGACACCAAAGAGGAGGAACTGGCAAAGGATTTTATAAGCTTTATCTTCCGGGATGAAAAGGTAAAGGCATATATAGAAGACCAGTTTGCGTTCCCGTCTGTGGATACTGTGGTGCAGGATAATGCCAGCGTGGCAGGTGTTGCAGATAAGTTTGCCCAGGGAAATATCGGGGACTTTGCAGATCATTATTATCCCACAGGCTTTGATTTCACAGTGACCCTGCAGACCTTTGTGAGCAAGCAGGGTGATGTGGAAGAGTTTTTAAAGAAACTGGATAAAGAATACGACAAATACAACAGTTTTTAGGGGGATGAATCATGAAAAAGAACAGAGCTTATATGGTGATCATCATACCAATGCTGGTACTGTTTTTCACCTTTCACACATTTTCCTTTTTAAAGGGGATCTTCTACAGCTTTACAGACTGGAAGGGATACGGAACCTGGGATTTTGTGGGTCTTACCAACTATCTGAAACTGTGGGGCGATGAGGCCATCGGCGATGCCTACAAGTTCACATTCAAATATGCAATCTGTGCCACTATACTGGTCAATGTCATAAGCCTTTTGCTGGCACTTGCGCTCAACGCAAAGATCAAATGCAAAAATGCACTGAAGGCTGTCTATTTCCTGCCTTATATGCTGAGTGCATTGATCGTCAGCTTTGTGTTCAACTTCATTTTTTCCAATGTACTGCCCGACCTGGGACAGAAGATGGGAATTGGTTTTTTAAGCACGAATATTTTGGGGCAGGAGAATTTGGCCTGGATTGGTATTCTGGTAGTGGGAGTATGGCAGGCAGTAGCCTTTAACACTATTATTTATATGTCAGGCCTGCAGACTGTGGATACGGATATCTATGAGGCCAGCAGCATCGACGGAGCCGGTAAATGGACGACTTTCTGGAAGATGACCTTCCCGCTGATCGCACCGTTTTTTACCATCAATATGGTGCTCTGTGTGAAGAACTTCCTCATGGTATTTGACCAGATCATAGCCATGACAAACGGCGGTCCGGGCACTTCCACACAATCCATATCCGTACTCATTTACAAGCAGGGATTTTCCGGTGCCCAGTATGCATACCAGTCAGCCAATGCGGTGATCTTCTTCATTGTCATAGCTGTTATTTCACTGTTCCAGACAAGAGTTTTAGAGAAAAGGGAGGCGTAGGATATGTTGAAGAACAAGAAAAACAATACCGTACTTACAGTGGTTCTGTTTGCGCTTGCAGCGGTTACTATTTTATTCCCGCTATACATCACCGTGGTGATCGCCCTAAAGACACCGGAGCAGATCGCGCAGTCCGTTCTGGCATTTCCCAACAAACTGCATTTTGAGAACTTTTTGACTGCTATTGAGAAGACAAACTTTTTCGTTACATTCAGAAATACGCTGATCATTACTGTGGTATCTGTTGCGGGAACCATTGTGACCAACTCCTTTATGGCATTTGCCATTACAAGAAACAGAGGAAAGAAGCTGTATGATTTTATCTACTATTTTTTGATCAGCGCTATGTTTATCCCATTTAACATTATCATGCTGCCACTGGTTAAACAGGTGAGCTTTTTCCACATGGATAATGTACCGGGACTGATCATACTTTATATTGTCATGGGACTTCCTATGAATATATTTTTGTATTCCGGCTATGTTAAGTCCATTCCTACAGCACTTGATGAAGCGGCAACCATTGACGGAGCCAATACCTTCCAGATGTTTTATAAAGTCATATTCCCAACCTTGAAGCCCATGAATGCCACAGTGGCTATTCTGACTTTCTTATGGTGTTGGAATGACTTTACTATGCCCCTGGTCATCATCAGTGACCAGAAGAACCAGACCCTGCAGCTTGCGCAGTATGTGTTCAAAGGGGAGTTTGCAACTGATTACAGCCTAGCCTTTGCGTCATACCTGCTGGCCCTTCTGCCTATTGTGATATTCTATCTGTTTGCGCAGAAACAGGTTATCAGCGGTGTTACCAACGGTGCGGTGAAAGCATAAAAAAGGAGAATGATTATGAGAAAAGCATGGTGGAAAGAGAGTGTAGTTTATCAGGTATATCCTAGAAGTTTCTGTGACAGCAACGGGGACGGAATGGGGGATATTAACGGTATCACAAGCAAACTGGATTATTTACAGGAACTGGGGATCAATGTGATCTGGCTCTCCCCGGTCTACCAGTCACCCAACGATGACAATGGCTATGATATCAGCGATTATCAGGCGATCATGAAAGAGTTCGGTACTATGGAGGACTTTGACAGAATGCTGGAGGAGGCTCACACCAGGGGGATCAAAATTGTCATGGACCTGGTGGTGAATCATACTTCCGATGAACACGCATGGTTCATGGAGAGTAAAAAATCCAAAGATAACCCGTATCGTGATTATTATATCTGGCGTGAGGGAAAAGACGGCAAAGAGCCGAATAACTGGGGTTCTGTTTTCAATGGTCCCGCTTGGGAGTACGACGGAAATACAGATATGTACTATTTACATATGTTCTCCAAAAAACAGCCCGATCTGAACTGGGAGAATCCTAAAGTACGGGATGAAGTATTTTCCATGATGAACTGGTGGTGTGAGAAGGGGATTGACGGTTTCCGCATGGACGTGATCAGTATGATTTCCAAGGCGGAGGGACTTCCCGACGGTGAAGTGCGTGACGGACTTCATGGAGATGCGTCTCCGTATGTGCAGAACGGGCCTCATGTCCATGAATATCTCCAGGAAATGAATCAGAGAGTGTTGTCAAAATACGACCTGCTCACTGTCGGTGAATGTGCCGGCGTTACCATCGGGGAAGCCAAGAGGTATGCCTCTGAGAAGGGGACAGAGTTGAATATGGTATTCCAGTTTGAACATATGGGACTGGACGGCGGTGAATTTTCAAAATGGAGTGACAGAAAGGTTAAGCTCACAGACTTGAAGGCAAATCTCTCAAAATGGCAGAATGAGCTGGAAGGAACAGCCTGGAACAGCCTTTACTGGACAAACCATGACCAGCCCAGAGTCGTTTCCAGATTTGGAAATGACAGCGTGAGATACCGGGAGGTTTCAGCAAAAATGCTGGCTACTTGTCTGCATATGATGCAGGGAACCCCATATGTGTACCAGGGCGAGGAACTGGGTATGACAAACATGGAATTTAATACTGTAGAGGATTTCTGCGATATCGAGAGTATTAACGCATATCATGAATATGTGGACAGCGGAAAAATAGACGGGGAAACCATGATGCGCTATCTGCGCTATAAGAGCAGGGATAACTCCAGAACACCTATGCAGTGGAATGCGGGCAAAAATGCCGGTTTCTCTACAGGAACTCCTTGGATGAGGGTGAATCCTAATTATGAGGACATTAATGCAGAGGAGCAGATAAAACGTGAGGATTCTGTATTCTCCTATTATAAGGAACTGATTCGCCTTAGGAAAGAAAAAGAAATTATCGTTTATGGACATTATGAACTTCTTATGCCGGAAGATGAAAATCTTTTTGTGTATACACGCAGTCTGGACAACGAGAAACTTCTGGTTATCTGCAATTTTACAGAGGAAGAGACTGTCTTCAGTATGCCGGATGAATTCACAGGTAAAAAGGTGCTTGTAGGTAACTATAAGGAGCAGGAAGCTGCGCCCAGTATCAGGCTGAGGCCGTATGAAGCATTAGTGATTGAAAAATAAAGGTAACGGTCCAGCATTGTTACAGACCGGGAGACGGGGATTTTGGTGTGCAGATGCAGCCAAAATCCCCGTTTGTTTCCGCGGGCGACGAGCCAGAGCAAAGCTTGCTTTGACTTGGCAGCTGCCGCGGGAGTCAATTCGGATGAAAATATAGTGTTCAGATTGTGGAATGAGTTTCCAAATACACGTTGACAGGCAGGTGATAACAGGATAATTGAGTCTCTTTTTGACGAAATAAGGTGTATTGTAAGCGGGTGTGGAAAAAGATGGTAAATACCTGAAAAAATTGCTGTTTAGTTATTGACATATTTGGCAGAGAATGCTATTATAAAAGCCTACCGGCGAGTTCTGGTAGCTATTTTTTACTGGTTTTAGAAGTAAAAGTAAAAAAGTGTTGACAATTGATGGAGGTTATGATATTCTATCAAAGTTGCCGTTGAGACAGAAAGTGAATGACTTTGAGAAAAATTAAAAAAGTTGTTGACAGACAGTGAAAGATGTGATAATCTATTATAGCTGTCGCAAAAGAAAAACGACAACAAACGCTGAAAACGTTAGTTTTCAGAAAAAAGATTTTTTGAAACGATTATTTGAAAAAAAGTTGAGAAAAATCAAAAAAGTTCTTGACAAGCGAAAAGAGATATGATAAAATATCAAAGCTGTCAAAAACTGACAGGAACCTTGATAACTGAACAGTGAAACACATGAATCGAAAATTCTTTTACATTCATTAGTAACAAACGAACGGTTCTAAACGAAC
>NQOF01000011.1 GCA_002270465.1 Blautia hominis | reverse complement strand
CTTCTCTGACAGGATTACCATTAACATCTTATTTTCTCGGAAATGAAGATATAAATAAAATGCTAAGTCATAGGTTCTAACCTATGGCTTAGCACTATTTTTTTACCTCAACTTCAAAAGACAGGTACTATTTTAACTGAAAATGACCGTTATTGCAAATAGTAATTTTGTGAAGGGTTGCCAAAAAGTCGTTTTGGTGATTTTTTCTATGGACAAGTCGTGCCGGGAAGTATATAATCATCTTCAACAGCAGCAAGACTGCTGCAGCCACTTTGAGTTTGCATCTTATACTTAGAAGTTGGCATTTCTGTTTTTGATCAGCCGTTCGGCAAATGAATTCCATGTAGATTTGGTAATAAGACAAAGATGATCTCACCTCTGCAGGAGGTGCGGTATGTGAGGTTCAGCAGTGATGCCGGGCGGGGGTCTTGAAAAGTAAAGAGTGAAGAGGGGTGTTTTTATGTCTTTAGCGACAGGTATGGCACTGTTTTTTTCCGCCGGGGCGGTCTGCACCGATCTGTTCCTGGAAAAAGTGCCTAACAAATGGATCCTCCTGGGGCTTGCGGCAGGCGCCGGGTACCAGGGGCTGTCACACGGCGCAGGAGGGATGCCGCTGTTTTTGGGCGGTGTGTTTTTGCCGCTGCTGCTGCTGTTTCCGTTGTTCTGTTTTCGCATGATGGGGGCAGGTGACATTAAGCTTATGGCTGTACTCGGCGGAATCCTGGGTGTTTCCGGTATCCTGAAAGGGATGTTCTGCGCCTTTATCCTGGGCGCTGTACTTTCTTTGGCATTTCTTATTTCCTGCGGGAATCTGCGGGAACGTTTTTCTTATTTTTTCCATTATCTGAAAGTTTGCAAAGAGGAGAATTGTCCTATTCCCTATGGGAAACAGGGAGCACAGGCGGAGAATCTGCATTTTACCGTGCCCATACTTCTGGGAATCATGCTGTATGCGGGAGGTTTTTGTTGAGAAAAAAAGTGTTGGCAGTCTGTGATGAGGAGGCGTCTTATGCCTGCAGCTTCACCGCATGGCTGGAGAGAAAGGGACATTACCCTTTTGAGTTTATAGCTTTTACCGGAGCGGATAAAGTCTGCGATTATGTACAGACAAATCCTGTGGAGCTGCTGCTGGTGGCAGAGGGGACCATGTGTCCTGCGATCAGCAGCCTGCCTGTGAAGAAGCTTGTGGTTTTAGACGAGGAGAAGGGCACAGTGCCGGAAGAACTCCCTGCTGTGCTGAAATACCAGTCCTGCGAAAAGATCATGCAGGAGGTGACAGCCCTCTACGGGGAGGAAGCCCGGGAAGAGGGGAGGGGTGCGGCTGCCAAAAGGACAATGCATGTTCTGGGAGTCTATTCTCCTCTTGGACGTGTGGGGAAGACTTCCCTTGCGCTGGCCCTGGGGCAGTTCCTTGCAAGAAGGTATTCTGTGCTATTCTTAAACCTGGAACCGTATTCCGGTTTTGAGCAATTGTTCTCCTGCGGGTTTGAGAGGAATCTGGGAGATCTGTTTTACTATATCCGGCAGAAGAAGGGACAGCCGGCAGTGCAGCTTGCAGCTATGGTGCGTGAGGCCGGAGGGCTTTCGTATGTGCCCCCGGTCATCACACCGGAGGATGTGGAACAGATTACCGGGGAGGAATGGAGCGCACTGTTGGAGGAACTGAGGCTTTACAGTGGGTATCAGGTGGTCATTCTGGATTTCGGTGGGGGGATCACCCAGGCGTCTGTACTGTTTGATGCATGCAGCAAGATTTATATGCCTGTCCGCCAGGACCGGGTTTCAGAGGCAAAGCTGGCACAGTATGAGGCCTGGCTTGGAAGTACGGGGCGGGAAGATGTGTTGAAAAAGACGGAGAAGCTCATTCTTCCGACAGTGGCTCCCCAGGGGGAGATGCCGTGGCCGGAGTGCCTGACTGTCGGCAGATTTGGGGATCATGTGAGAAAGCTGGTGCAGGATGGAGGTATTTTCAGAACTTAGGAACAGCCTGATGGAACGGCTGGACAGTATGTGGGAGAGCACGGATGAGGAGGTGATGGAGCTTATTGACCGTCTGCTCATGGAGGAGGGAAGAAGACTTGGACTGAATCTGGGGCAGAAAAGCGCACTGCGCCGGGAATTATTTAGTTCCATCCGCAAATTGGATGTGCTGCAGGAGCTTTTGGAGGATTCCGGTGTTACGGAGATCATGGTGAATGGGTGGCAGCATATTTTTGTGGAGCGGGAGGGCAGGATCTCCCCCTGGGAAAAGCATTTTACATCCCCGGAAAAGCTGGATGACGTGATCCAGCAGATTGCCGGAAGATGCAACCGGGTGATCAATACCCTGCATCCCATTGTTGATGCCAGACTGGAGAACGGTTCCAGGGTCAATGCTGTCATAGCCCCTGCGGCACTGAACGGCCCTATACTCACCATACGCCAATTCCCAAAAGAACCGGTCACCATGGAGCGGCTGCTCTCCTTAGGGAGTGTGACGGAGGAGGCGCTTGGACTGCTGCTCCCTCTGGTGCGCGCCAAGTATACCATCCTCATCGGAGGAGGGACCGGAGCGGGCAAGACCACCATGCTGAACGCATTGTCCGCGTTCATTCCCCAGGATGAGAGAATCATAACCATAGAGGATAACGCAGAGCTTCAGATACAGGGGATCCCCAATCTGGTGAGACTGGAGTGCAGGGCAGCCAATATAGAAGAATCACAGGAGATCACCATGGCTGATTTATTAAAGACTGCTTTGAGGATGCGGCCGGACAGAATTATTGTGGGGGAGGTGAGAAGTGACGCGGAGGAGCTGCTGCAGGCCGTCAATGTGGGAGCAGAGGGCAGTATGTCCACCATTCATGCAAACAGCTGCACGGACATGATAACAAGGCTGGAGACCCTGGTTCTCATGGGGATCAACCTTCCCCTTCCGGCGATCAGGAGACAGATAGCAGCGGGGTTTGATATATTTATACATTTGGGACGGCTCAGGGACAAAAGCCGCAGGATCCTGGAAATCTGTGAGATAGACGGGATGGAGGACGGGGAAATACTTTTGAATCCACTGTTTCTGTACGAGGAGGAAAGGGGCCTTGTGCAGAAAGGAAAACTGAGACACAGAGAAAAATTAGAAAAGGCGGGGATGACACTTGAAGATGGATTATGAACACTACAAACTGACAATTCTGGAATGGGCCAGATATCTGGGGGAGAGCGTACTCATCTGCGTGATCATAGATGCGCTGTGCTACCAGAGCTTGCTCACCTTTCTGTTTATGCTGCCCATACCTTTCTGGTATATCAGGCAGAGAAAACGGCAGCTCCTGCTGCTGCGGCGCAGAAGGCTCCATCACCAGTTCAGGGATGCGCTGAACGCGCTGGGGGCGGGAATCTCAGCCGGATATTCCCTGGAGAATGCGGTTTTGGAAGCAGGAAAGGATATGGACCGGATATACGGGCCTGACAGGGAGATTTCCAGAGAACTTGCATATATGGCAGCACAGATGCGCGTCAGCGTTCCGGTAGAAAAACTATTCTATGACCTGGGACACAGAAGCCGGGTGGAGGATATCCGCAGTTTTTCCGAGATCCTGGCACAGTCGAAGCGTATGGGAGGCAATATGCGGGAGACCATTCAGAACTGTGTAAGGATCATGGAGGACAAGATTGATGTGAAAAAGGAGATTGACGCCATGCTGGCTGCCAGAAAAATGGAACAGAATATCATGAGCTTCATGCCGGTTGGTATCATCCTCTATATGCGTCTGACCTCACCGGGGTTTATGGATGTGCTGTACCACAATGCTGCCGGGGTCTGCATCATGACTGCCGGACTTGGCTGTTACGCGGGAGCTTTTATCTGGGGCAGGAGGATTGTGGAGATTGAAGTATAAGAAAACCCTGATTGGGGAGAAGAAAGCGTTTGCAGCCGGCATGGCGGTGGTTTTACTGGCTAATGCAGCCGGCCTTACCACGTATTTCCTGGAAAACAAACGTGCCGGAAAAGAAAAGACGGAATATCTGGAGCGGCGGGAATATGGCCAAGGTGATTATGAGGAAGAACTGACAGTAAAGTCAGAGCAGGGTAAGCAGAATATAACGGTGCGTGTCCGCGAAAAAGAATACGGACCGGGTGAAGCAAAAAAAATCCTCAGCCGGGTAAAAGATAAGATGCCCTCGCTTATCCGAGGGAAGAACAGCGGCCTGGATAAGATCAGCTATCCCCTTCATCTGCCGGATCGCAGTCCTGATTTTCCGGTAAACATGTCGTGGAGTACGGATATGCCTGAAGTGCTGAATTGGGAAGGCAAGATCGGGGAGAATACCGGGGAGAGCGGTACAAAAGTAAACCTAATGTGCGAGTTGAGTCTGGGCCTGGAGACGGAACGGTGGGAAAAGGAAGTGACGGTCTATCCGGAGAAGATCACCCGTGAAGAAAGACTGCAGAGGGAGGTGCAGAAGGTGGTGGATACACAGAACAATGTCTCTGAGGATAAGGTAAAACTGCCGGAAAAAGTGGACGGAACCCAGGTCTTTTTTCAGAAAGAACAGAGCAGAAACGGTGTGCTGATCTGCCTTTTCGGGACAGCTTTTGGTCTGCTGATCCTCCCTTTATACAGAGAAAAAGAGAAGGAAAAAGACAGGGAAAAAAAGGCCCAAATGCAGGCAGATTATCCCGATATTGTGAGCAGGATCTTACTGTTTCTGCAGGCAGGACTGACGGTGCACAGTGCAGTGGAAAAGATTGCAAAAGACTATGTCAGCAGTTGCAAAATGTATGGTCAGAAGCAGCGCGCTGCCTATGAAGAACTGGTGGAGACTTACAGAGAAATGGAAGGCGGTATGCCTGAGATACAGGCGTATGAGAGGTTGGGAAACCGCTGTAATACGCCGGAATATAAGGTGCTTTCCGTGCTGTTGGTACAGAATCTAAAGAAGGGAAATCAGGGAGTATTAGCCCTTCTGGAACGGGAAACCACGGCTGCTGTGGAGGAGCGGAAAAGGACAGCAAAAATAAGCGGGGAACAGGCATCTACGAAACTTTTAGGTCCTATGTTTATACAGCTTGGATTGGTTATGGCACTGATCATGATTCCTGCTTTTCTGAGTTTTTACTAGCTGATATAAGTCAAAAGTCATAAAAATATTTAGAAAGGGGGTGATGATCATGAAGGTGTTCAGGGATTTTTATGATGATGAATCAGGAATCACTGTGATTGAAATCGTGCTGGTGTTGGTGGTGCTGATTGGGCTTGTTATCATTTTTAAGAAACAGCTCACCAGCCTAATACAGAGTATTCTTTCAAAAATCACAAGCCAGAGTAACAGTATTTAGTGAGGTCCTTATGAGACAAAAGGGAAGTATGACAATTGCCATGTGTATGATGCTTTCTGTAATGCTTGGAATCCTTACAGCAGGTATCAAGCTATGCAGGGAACAGTATGCCCGGGTACAGGCTGTAAATGCAGTGGACACAGGATTGTATTCCGTATTCTCGGAGTATGAAAGGGATTTGCTGGAGGAGTATGACTTGTTTTTTCTGGACAGCGGGTACGGGGGAGGAGCCATAGATGCTTTCCGTGTGGTACAGCAAATGGAAAATTCCATGGATCTGACTCTAAAAACCGGCATACGGGGAAGCAGACGGGAAAATTGTTCTATTACAGGGTACAGGCTGGCCTCCGATAACGGCGGGGAGGCATTCTGTGCACAGGCGGCAGAGGCTGTCAGAAAACATCTGGGTACGGATGCCGTGAAACGCCTGAAGGAGTATCTCAGCAATACCGGGGAAGTGATAGAACAGCAGCAGGAACAAAAGGAGGCCGGAGTTCCTCCCATGCCGGAGGAACCGGTGCCGGATGACACGTCTGTATCGGAAATTACCCCGGATAACAATCCCCTGGAGGTGATAAAGCGTATACGGACCATGGGGATTTTAGGGCTGGTTCTCCCTGACGATGCAGTTATTTCCGAAAAGGAAGCAGATGTTTCCGTTTTCACTTCAAACCGAAATCTGCAGAAGGGGATGGGAAGTTTAGGAGGCCGTGAATCCGGTACATCCGATAAGCTGTTTCTCCAGGCATACGCAATGAATAAACTGGGAACTTACAGAGAACCTGTGAATCCGGGAGCCCTTGATTATCAGGTGGAATACATAGTGGGCGGCAAGGGCAGCGACAGGGAAAATCTGAAAAAGACAGTGAACAGGATGCTGCTGCTGCGCGAGGCCGCAAACGCGGCGTATCTTTATACAGACCCGGAAAAGCGGGCACAGTCCGGTGCACTGGCGGCATCACTGTGCACGGCACTTCTGATACCGGAGGGGGCCTTTGTAGTTGAAAAACTGCTTCTGCTGGGGTGGGCCTACGGGGAAAGCCTTTTGGACGTGCGCCAGCTGATGGCAGGCGGGAAGGTCCCACTGGTAAAAAATAGTGCGAGCTGGCAGCTTGCACTTTCGGATATAGGACAGATTTTTTCGCTGCTGCAGGACGGGCAGGCAAAAAATACTTCCGGCCTGGATTATAATGACTATCTGCAGATATTGTTGTTCACATCCTCCAGGAACAACCTGACATTTCGCTGTATGGATATGATAGAACAGAACATGCGGCTAAAACCCGGAAAAGAAAATTTCCGTATAGATTCCTGTATGGAATGTCTGGAGATGGAAACCGGTTTTCTAAGCCCATCGGGAAACAGGTGGACAGCAATCCGAAGTTATGGATATGACATGTGAAATGCAATTGTGAAAAGCAGAAAGAAGGAGGGGGAGCAGTTGCCCGGTGTAAAAGGCAGAAATCAATGGAATAGAAAGGAATGGTACTCTCTTCAGCAAAAAGGAAGCCTGACACTGGAGAGTGCGGCTGTTCTCCCTCTTTATTTTCTGGCAATGGTAATGCTTATCAGTATGATGGATATCTTCCGCATCCAGACAATTCTGGTATCCGCGCTCAGCCAGAGCGCCAAAGAGCTGGGAATGTATGCATACAGCATAGACGGGGAGAGTAGATCACCCGTTGGAGCAGTGACGGACGCTGTCTGTGCTGCTTATGCTTCGGCGGAGGTACAGAAGAGAATAAAGGGAGAAAATCTTACCGGAATTGTGGGAAGACAGGCGGGGATCACACTGCTGGGTTCACAGTATCAAAATGGTATTGTAACCCTGAAAGCCAACTATCTGTACAGAAGTCCGGCAGCAGTATTTCCGGTCCTCCCGGTAAAGATAAAGGCTGCAGCCAGTGCGCAGGCCTGGCTGGGATATGAGGGGGATAAATACGGCAGAGCAGATGACGGGCCGGGGGAGGAGATGGTTTTTGTGACGGATTATGAAAGTGTATATCACACCTCACAAGATTGTACCCATATAAAGCTTACGGTAAAGCATGTGGGAATACAGAATGCCTTACAGGGCAAAAACCAGTACGGGAATAAGTATCATCCCTGTGAAAAATGCATGAAGGGGCACGGGAATGACAGATTTGTGTATATTACGGAAAAAGGAAACCGTTACCACAGCGACAGTTCGTGCGGCGGTTTGGCACGGCATGTACGGCTGATGAAGAAATCTGAGGCGGAGAACAGGAGTGCCTGTTCACGCTGCGGGGTAAAATAGGGGGAAGATTCAAATGACAGAGAAGATAACCGCAGGTATTTTACTTGCGTTTATGGGATGGGAAGATTTCAGAGGGAAAACAGTTGCGGTCTGGAAAATCCTTTTATTTCTGACAGGAAGTTTGATATGTGCGGCGGTCAAGACAAAAGGGATTCCGGGGGAAGTATGGAGCACAGCCCAGGACGCTCTGGTCGGCAGCCTTCCGGGTGTCCTTCTTTTGCTCTTCGGAAGGATCTCAGGCTGGGCAGTGGGCAGTGCAGATGGAATGATCGTGTTGATCTTAGGAATCTACCTGGGATTCTGGCAGGTTCTCAGCGTATTGTCAGGTGCTTTCATATTGGCGGTACTGGCTGCCGGTTTTTTACTGACAGTGCGGAAGAAGGACAGGAAGTATGAGATACCGTTCATCCCGTTTTTATTTGCAGGGATGATGTTTTATTTCTTTATAGGATGAGACAGGAGATCATGATAAGAAAAAACAGAAGAAGGTTTGTGTGCAGAGGCAGTTATACCCTGGAGGCTGCCTGTATCAGCGGCGTGTGGATGCTGATCGTATTTGCGGTCCTTTTGCTGCTGATGGGAACCATAAAAAGAGGGGTATACACAGCAAAAGCATATGAGGCGGCAGTGGCAGGCAGCACGGAGGCTGTACGCAGACAGGGGGATGGCGTGGCAGCAGCAGGGGAACGGCTTGCCGGTGAAAGCGGACATTATTCTGTGAACGGCAGCAAAAGGGAAGTTACCGTCAGCTATGAGGAGCATATAAAATTCCCTTTCGCCGGTTTACAGTGGCATATACAGGGCAATGGAAAAAGTAAAGTGATCCGGCCTGTTTCGTTTATAGAAAAGGTTAGAATCGTCAGAAGATGGAAGGACGAAATGGGGGGATAAGGAGGACAAGATGCAGGCAGAGTACAGAAGGGAAATGAATCACAGTTATCTGGTTCTGAAAGCTGACGAAGAAATGGATCCGCAGGGATATGAGATAAAAATGCTTTTACACAACGCACCGGCGGGGCTGCTTCCCCTCTCTGTGCGATATATAGACGGCGAGCCGCTGTTTTATTATGAGGTCACATCCAAGCAGAGTATTTCCTTACTCTATGAGACAAAAAAGTTTGGAAGGGAAGATCTGGAGCGGATTTTCAGGGCAGCAGCAGATGTGATCGAGAGACTGGAGGAATATCTTCTGGATATTGAGACACTTCTTTTTAATCCCCGCTATATCTATATGGATACAGAACGGCAGAATATCTATTTCTGCTGTTTTCCTGTGAGAGAGGAAAAGGAACAGGCCGGGATATTGGAATTGACGGAGTATATACTGCCGAAGATAGACCATAAAGATGCAGGGGCTGTAGTTTTGGGATATGGCGTGTATAGGGAGAGCGTGGAGTCCGGTATGGGAGCGGATGAGATTCGCAAAGAGTTAAGAAAGGTAACCCTGGAGAATCTGAAGGAAGGAGAGGCCAGACAGAAGGAGGAGTATACGCAGCAGGAGTATACGCAGCAGGAGTATACGCAGCAGGAATATACACAGCAGGAATATACCGGGGAGGCAGTGATGACAGAGGAGAAGAGAAGGCAGGCACTGGATGCTTTTTTCGAGGAGGAGGAAGAGGTTGAAGAGAAGCATCCCCTGTTAAATGCTGTGGGGTGTATTTTTACATTGGCGGCAGCAGCGGTGTGCATTTATCTTCTGTTGCACTATGAGATCGCCAACACATTTCAAATCTGTATTGGATTATCAACAGCGGCGGCAGCGGGTACAGGGGCCTTTTTTGTATTTAGGCTCAAGAAGGCCAGGGAGGAGAAAAAGAGGAAGAAAAAAGAGCTGGACCAGCTGGAAGCATGGGGATGGGAACGGGATGCTGAATATGAGCGGGAGGATATAAGCGAGGCGGAGAGATATGCAAACGAAAGTCCAGTGGAGAAAAAGGAAGCGGATGTTTTGGATACATGCGGCCCCACCATTCTATTGTCGCCGGATCAAGAGAATGAGGCAGACGCATGTTTATTTTGGACGGAAGAAGGCGTTCAAAAGAGATTTATGCTTACCAAAGATATGGGGATGATCGGAAAGCTGACGGGGTCTGCGGATATATGCCTAAGGCATCCGGCAGTGAGCAGGATACATGGCAGAATACGAAAAGAGGGGAAAGATTTTTTTATTTCCGACTTGAATTCAAAGAATGGTACCCTCTTAAACGACAGAATGCTGGAACCGGAACGAGAATATTTACTGCATAATGGTGATAAGATAAGTATTGCGGGAACGGAGTTAGAGTACCGCTATTTTCAGAATATAGGGGGCTGATTGGCTTATTTTAGGCGGCTTAATTTGGAAGTATATGGTTGCGTTAATCTGGGAAAGAGCTTATAATGAAGCTATGTCCTGCAGGCAGGGAGTGAAGAGTGGTTTAAGGATTTCGCAGGGCTGAAGACTATATCAGATAAGAAGAAAAGGACAGGTAGTGCATGGTAGATTACAGTAACTGGAACCAGAAGCCGGAATCCGATCTCAGGCGGTTTTTACGAATGCGGAAGAGTGTTTTGATGAACACGATTATGGTAGCTGTCAATATTTTAGTGTTTTTGTTGACAGAGCTAACCGGGTCATCACTGGACAGCAGGCATCTTGTAAACTGGGGAGCTGCTTATACGCCGTTCATTGAACAGGGGCATGAATATTACCGTCTTTTTACCTGTATGTTTCTTCATTTCGGGCTGACACATCTGGGAAATAATATGTTGGTGCTTGTATTTCTTGGAGACAGTCTGGAAAGAGAAGTGGGCAAAATACGCTATCTTCTCATTTATCTGATTGGCGGAATTGGTGCCAGCTATATTTCTTATTACGCAGAGATAAGAGGAGGGGAGACGGTAGTCTCCGCAGGTGCATCCGGTGCGGTGTTTGCCGTGATTGGAGCGCTGATCTATGTGGTGATAAGAAATCGTGGGAGAGTGGAAAACTTTACGACCAGACAGCTTGTTTTCCTGGCCGCGCTTACACTTTATCATGGGTATACAAGTGCAGGGGTAGACAATGCAGCACATCTTGGCGGGCTTTTATGCGGCTTCGCCCTTGGGATAATCCTTTATCATGGAAAGAAAAGGCTGCCTTCATAATAAGAGGCAGCACATTTTTGTGTGATTAACTGATTGGGAGAATTACTTTGAAAATGGTACCTTCACCTGGTTTTGATTTGAAGGAAATAGTGCCTTTGTGGGCGCTGACAATCCGTCTGCAGATTGGCAGACCAAGGCCGGTACCTTCCTGTTTGTGCGTGATGAATGGCTCAAACAGATCATTCTGATATTCAGATGGAATGCCGTTACCGGTATCTGCTATCGTAAATATGACAGCTTCACCGTCTGATTGTATGGTACAGGCAATATGGCCTTCGGTTTCAATAGCATCCGATGCGTTTCTGATCAGGTTCAGAAAAAGTTGACGGAGCTTTATGCCGTCAGCTTTTATAACGGGTATTGGAGATAATTTCTGCAAATCTATGGTAATATGCCGTTCATTCAAAGATGGGGTCACAGATTCAATTACATCGCAGAAGGTTGTATAAATATTGGAAATCTGCAAATTCAGTTTTTCTGAGTTATTGAAGGCGGATAATTCATTGAGAAGTGATTTGAGAAAATCCATATTCTCCATGATTTTTTGCCAGTAATTATCCTGCGTTAGTTCAGGATGCCGTCCTTCTAAAAGCTGCATGAAGCTGTTGATCAAAGTGACAGGATTTCTTATTTCGTGAGAAACCTGAGAAAGCATAAACTGATGCTTCATTTTCAATTGCTGATAGAGCATCTTATAATCAGCAGTTTCAGGCATCCTGGTGCTCTGGTTGGTGCCGGATTGTATCGTCATTAGGTGTCCCCCCTGTTCTTTCTTTACGTTGATAGTGTAGCACTGTTACTGCCAAATATCAAATAATTTCATAACCTAAAAAGCGCCAAAAAACGACAAACTTATGACAGAATGCCGTCGATAAGAGCCGGCAAAAGCAGCACAGAAAGGAGAAATAAATATGTCGGATTGTATTTTTTGTAAGATTGCAGACGGCGAGATCCCGTCCGCAACGCTCTATGAGGATGAGGACTTCCGGGTCATATTGGACCTGGGACCAGCGAACAAAGGACATGCTTTAATTCTGCCGAAACAGCACTATGCCAATCTCTATGAAATCCCTGATGAGCTGGCAGGTAAAGCGATGGTGCTTGCAAAGAAAATAATCACCAGAATGAGAGACGTTCTCGGCTGCGATGGTTATAATGTTGTGCAGAACAACGGAGAAGCAGCTGGCCAGACCGTCTTCCATTTCCATATCCATCTGATACCGCGCAGTGTTGGGGATAACGCTGGGATTACATGGACGCCGGGGAAATTAACAGAGGAGGATAAACAGGAAATCCTTGAGAAGTTTTCAATGGATTAGACTTCAGGAAAAGGGTTAAGATGACAGAAGAAAAATTTCGTGAAATCTTTCATCAATATTATCGTTTAGTTATGAAAGCGGCATACTGTGTCTTGTATGATGCAGATCTTTCACAGGATATCTGCCAAGAAACATTTCTTACGTTTCTGGAAAAGGTGGATACTGTTGATAAAACACGTTATGCGGAATGGCTGTCCGTTTGTGCCAGAAGAAAAGCCATAGATTTTTGTAAGAAGGCTTATCAGGTACATGAAGTGACAGCAGGAGACCGTGCTGAAAAAGTAGGTGCGGAGAAAATGGCGGACAAGAATGACAACGGAGGCAAAAGCACCAGATTTTATAATGATGAAATGGCTGAGATGATGGTGCACAAAGAATTTACCGGAAAGATTCTCAATTCTCTGAGAACGAAGAATACGGACTGGTATGAAATCACAGTAAGGACATATGTCATGGGAGAAAACGATGAAGAAATTGCCTGTGCTCTTGGCATCACCATTGGAAATGTGCGTACCAAGAGACACAGGATGATGGAATGGCTGAAACAAAGATATCAGTCAGAATACGATTCGCTATGAATTATCTGTTTATGGTCTGTTCAAATAGCTGAACAATTTCTTCAATAGAATCAGTCAGCTTGCTTTTGGACATGGCATCCGTAAAAGTAGAGCGGTTTTCATAGAGGGAGTTAATTGTATCAAGAAGCTTTTCATTGGTGATTTCTTCCTCCTCCAGAACCATACTGTAACCCATGCGTTCAAAAGAACGGGCATTCAGTATCTGGTCACCGCGGCTTGCACGGGCAGATAGCGGAATCAGGAGATTAGGTTTTTTCAGTGCACTCAGTTCACAGATGGCATTGGCGCCTGCTCTGGAAATGACAATATCCGCAAGGGCAAATAGATCGGCCAGTTCTTTTTTGATATATTCATACTGTACATAACCTTTTGTGTCTTTTAATGATTCGTCCAGTTTTCCTTTGCCGCAGAGATGGACAACTTGGAAATTTTTCAGCAATTCAGGAAGAACTGCACGGACGGCATCATTTACGGCTGCTGCACCAAGGCTTCCCCCAATGATCATAATAACCGGTTTGTCAGAAGTAAAACCGGTAAAAGCCCGTGCTCTTTCGGGGCTTCCTTCCAGCAGTTCCTGCCGTATGGGAGTTCCGGTCAGTACCGCTTTGTTCGCGGGCAGTTCAGACACGGTTTCAGGGAAGTTGCAGCACACTTTAGTAGCAAAAGGAATAGAAATTTTATTAGCCAGACCAGGTGTCATGTCAGATTCGTGGATAAAGGTAGGGATTTTTCGCCTGCTTGCCGCGATCACCACAGGAACGGTAACAAATCCGCCTTTGGAAAAGACAACATCAGGTTTCAACTGTTTCATAAGTTTTTTAGCTTCCGCAAAGCCTTTCATAACTTTGAATGGGTCAGTAAAGTTTTTGACATCAAAATAGCGTCTTAATTTACCGGATGCAATCCCATAATAAGGGATACCCAATTCCTCTATCAGTTTTTTTTCGATTCCTTCATAGGAACCGATATAAGAAATGGTATAGCCCAGCTCCTTTAGGCGGGGAATCATTGCAATATTAGGGGTAACGTGTCCGGCAGTACCGCCGCCGGTAAGTACGATATGTTTCATGGTGTCCTCCTGCTCATTCAAAAATAATAGTTAAAAGAATAATTGTAACGGTTCAGTACCTTCACAGTTACGAGCAAAGATCCGCACAAGATCGCCTTCGGCGACGGGATTTTTGCCTGGCTGCTGAACAATTTCTTGCGGTCAGCGCGGTGAATGTGCAGACGCCTACTGAATAGTTACAAACAAATACTATAAGATAATATGATACACTTGTCAGGAAAAGTCAAGGAAAGATAGGAGTTTCATGAGTAAATTGGACGAAAAGCAAGTTGAACAAGCACATAAGTCTGCGGCAGTCCAGAAAGACAAAGCTTTTGAGGAATGGGTCAGCCAAAGCGTCCTTGATGAAACCGCAGAGATGGTAAACGGGTTGGAAAACGACCCGGATTTAGATGATTTTGAGCCCTCCGAGGAACTGTTCCAGAAAATTGTGGGAATAGCAAATGAGAGAGGGCTGCTGGCCGAAGTAGAGCAAGAAGATATGAACGAAGAGAAGATAGAACTTTCAGATGATAAAGAGAGTCAGGAAAATATTTTTGCTAAAAACTCCAAAGCAATAAAGCATATACAGCCATTTAAAAAGAGTGTCATATATAAGACTTCATATGCACGTAAAGCTTTTAAATGGGTTGCAATGTTAGCAATAACATTAATGGGTGTGTTTGGTGTATCTATGAGTAGTCAGGCTAATAGAACTTTTGTAATGCAAAAAATGAATGAAATGTTTGGTAATGATGTAAATACAAAAGTTAATAATACTGGAGATGTAATAGTAAGTAGTACACAGGAAGAGGACGACAAAAAAGAAATAGAGAGAATTTTAGAGGTAACAGTACCTTCGTTATATTATCTGCCAGATGGGACGATTTATGATTCCTTTCGTATAGACCAGGATGCTCATGCAGTGTATATGAGATACAAATTAGAAACACAATATTTTTATCTACAAATATTAGAAAATAATAATGAATCAAGTGGTATATATCGTAATGACCAAGGAAGTTTGATAGATACTCTCAATAATGATATGATTGATTCAAAGATTGAACTTTGGAAAATCGAAGAAGAAGGAGATGAGATGCCGGTCTATTTGGCACAATGGGATTATGGTAATACTTACTACTGTATTAGTGGAAAACTGCAAGAAAAAGAGATAAGATTGATAGTTGAAAATTTGATATTTTAGAAAGGACTAAAAGATGAAAAAATTAATAGTTAGTAGAAAAAACTTTTTAAAGACAATAATTGCCTGTGTAATGTTAACAGTATTAACTGTCACAAGTGTAAGTGCACAAGAATTAGAAGATTTGGGGAAAATTGTAGATGGTTCAAAATTAACTAATGAAGTATCTGCAGAGTCTATAGAGAGTACATTGACAAGAGGAAATATTCTAAATCAAGGAATTGCTAAAATAACTAATATCGGTGGTGGTATGGTTAATATGTATGGTTCTGCAACATGTTTTGTGACATGTGATAAAGTTACCGTTAAATTAACTTTACAGAGATATTCTGGCGGGGCATGGTACAATGTTGATATGTATGATGATGTTGCATATAATACCGCGACTTTTACAAGAAGCTATAATGTTAGCGTGGCAAAGGGATATTATTATAGAGTAAAAGGTGCCTGTATTGCACAAAAAGGAAGTACAACTGAAACAAAATTACCAACCACCGATGGAATCTGGATAGGATAATAATTAATTACCACTATCAAAAATAATAAAATAATCTGAAAAGTTCTATTAAACTCCCCCCCTTTACGGTATAATGAAAGTAACCATACTTTTATATAACCGCAAAGGGGGTTCTTTTATGAAACTGACTTTTATAGGTGCGACTCATGAGGTTACGGGAAGTTGTTATTTCCTGGAGGCGGCGGGGAAGAAGTTTTTGGTGGACTGCGGAATGGAGCAGGGACCGGATCAGTATGAAAACCAGGAGATCCCGGTGGCAATGTCTGATGTGGATTTTGCGCTGCTGACCCATGCCCATATTGACCACTCCGGCAATTTCCCGCTGGCTTATGCAAAAGGATTCCGGGGACCTATTTATGCGACCAACGCTACCTGCGATTTGTGTGACATTATGCTGCGTGACAGTGCACATATCCAGATGTTTGAGGCAGAGTGGCGGAACCGCAAGGCACAGAGAAACGGACAGCCTGATTTTGTACCCGCATATACCATGGAGGATGCTCTGAATGTGATCAAACAGTTTGTGGGGTGTGGGTACAGCAGAAAAATCCAGGTTGCGGACGGCATACAGGTAAGATTTGTGGATGCCGGGCATCTTCTGGGGTCCTCGAGTATTGAGATTTGGATCACAGAGGAGGGTGTGGAGAAGAAGATCGTGTTCTCCGGAGATATCGGCAACCTGGACCAGCCGCTTATAAAAGATCCGGAATATCTGGACAGCGCGGACTACGTGGTTATGGAATCCACCTATGGTGACAGGAGTCACGGCGAAAGACCTGACTATGCCATGGAATTAGTGAAAATTCTGAAAAGAACCTTTGACAAAAACGGAAACGTGGTGGTGCCTTCCTTTGCTGTCGGCAGAACACAGGAAATGCTGTATTTTCTCAGGCGGATCAAAGAAGAAAATATGCTTCCCGAATACCCGTATTTTGATGTGTATGTGGATAGCCCCCTGGCTGTCCAGGCCACCAATATTTTCAAAGAGCATTATACGGACTGCTATGATGAGGAGGCCATGGACCTCATAGAGAAAGGCATCAATCCTATAGCATTTCCGGGTTTGAAGCTCTCCATCACCAGTGATGAGTCAAGAGCCATCAATATGGATGACAGCCATAAGGTGATCCTGTCGGCCAGCGGTATGTGTGATGCGGGACGTATCAAGCATCATCTGAAACATAATCTTTGGAGGCGCGAGTCCACCATTGTATTTGTCGGATACCAGGCTGTAGGTACACTGGGACGGGCGCTGCTGGAGGGCGCCACAGATGTAAGACTGTTCGGTGAGGATATCCATGTCTGCGCAGACATTGTGAGACTGCCGGGCATCAGCGGCCATGCGGATGATGCGGGACTGATCCGCTGGGCATCCGCTTTTAAGGAGAAGCCCCAGCGTGTCTTTGTAACACACGGGGATGACCAGGTATGTGATCTGTTTGCGGAAAGGCTGAAAAATGAACTGGGCTACAATGCCATGGCGCCTTTCAGCGGCACGGAATTTGATATGCTGGCAAATGAATTTGAGAAGGAAACCGTTGGAGTTGTCATCAAACATGCGAAGGAGAAGGCAAAAGCCCGCAAGGCTTCCGGTGTTTATGCAAGACTTCTTGCAGCAGGCCAGCGGTTAATGACGGTTATCCGTCATAATGAGGGTGGTGCAAATAAAGACCTGGCAAAATTTGCAGACCAGATTAATTCCATGTGCGATAAGTGGGACCGCTGACAGCCAGGGACAGCGGAAAAAACTATTTTACAGAGAGAATGGGGGATTCTACATGAAAACAAGCGAAGACGTGAGAAAACTGTGTGAAGAAAAGCAGATCCGTATGATAGACTTTAAAATGACGGATTTAAACGGACGGTGGCGCCATTTGACCATTCCGGTGGAACGTTTTGATGATGACATTTTTGTCTATGGAATCGGATTTGACGGTTCTAATTACGGGTATGCTCCTATAGAAAAGAGTGATATGGTATTTATTCCCGACCCGGACACCGCTACCGTGGACCCATTTGCAGAGATTCCCACACTGACCATGTGCGGAAATGTCTGTACTATCGGCGATGATAAGAACCTGCCCTTTGACCAGTATCCGAGAAATGTTGCGCTCAAAGCAGTGGAATATATGCAGGAGGAGCAGATCGCGGACCGGATGGTGATTGGGCCGGAATTTGAATTTTATCTGCTGGACCATGTAAGCTATAGTGTCACACCTCAAAAGTGCAGCTACAGCATTGACACCAGGCAGGCGGAGTGGAACAGCGGCATAGATAATGGACAGAACAACGGCTATCAGGTTCCGTATCAAGGTGGATATCACGCAGCAGCGCCCCAGGACGTGGGATATAATCTCAGAAGTAAAATGTGTATGCTCCTGGAGGAGTGGGGTGTCAAAGTAAAATATCATCACCACGAAGTGGGCGGCCCGGGCCAGATGGAAATTGAGGTTGAGCTGGGTGACATGGTGGAAATGGCAGATAAGACCATGATCGTAAAATATGTTTTGAAAAATGCGGCTGCGGCAGAAGGCAGAACCGTTACCTTTATGCCGAAACCCATTCACAAAGAAGCCGGAAACGGTATGCATGTGCATATGCTGCTCATGAAAGACGGCGCTCCCATCTTTTACGATAAGGACGGATATTCAGGACTGAGCGACACCGCCCATTATTTTATCGGCGGCCTGCTCAAGCATATTGCCTCCCTGTGCGCATTTACCAACCCATCCACAAACTCCTTCAAACGTCTGGTACCCGGTTATGAAGCACCTGTAACCATTGGATATGCAACATCAAACAGGAGCGCGGTCATCCGTATACCGGCTTATGCCAAGAAACCGGAAGCCAAGAGATTTGAACTGCGCAACCCGGATGCCACAGCCAATCCATACTATGCATATTCTGCCATTCTCATGGCAGGCCTGGATGGGATCAAGAATAAAATAGACCCGCGTGAACACGGATGGGGTCCCTTTGACTGTAATCTGTATTCCCTGTCACCTGAGGAGCAGAAAAAGATACAGAGCCTGCCCCGTTCCATGGGAGAAGCTCTGGAAGCCCTTGAAAATGACCACGATTATCTCACCGCAGGCGGTGTCTTCCCGCAGCGCCTCATTGATATCTGGCTGGAGAAAAAGAAAAAAGAGCTGCAGGAAATCGAACAGATTCCAAGCCCCTCAGAATTTAAATATTATTATGATCTATAAATAGCAGTAGCACAGGCGGGATTTTATTGGGATTCCGCCTGTGGTGTAAGAAAAGGTTTAGACTGGATTTGGTTTACATAATTATGCGAAACGGAGGTGCAGCATGGAGAATACGGGAAACCAACCCAAACGTTTCTGCAGAAAGTGTCTTCTTCAGGATATGGATGAAGGGCAGTATTTTGATGACATGCGTAAATACATTGAAAATCTGGATGAGGAATTGAAGGTCTCCTCGCAGCTCTATGACCGGAGACTCGCATTTTGCAGGGAATGTGATCATTTAATAAGCGGAATGTGCAGAATCTGCGGATGCTTTGTGGAGATGCGGGCTGTCATGAAACAGAACAACTGTCCCGGGATTCCGAAGAAGTGGTGAGAAGGAGGACGCAGCATGAGATTTGAAGAAGATTATATCATGAGGATAATTAAGGATATGGTCAAGGCCCTGGCCTGTGTCATCTTTGGAAAGAGATTTACAGAGTATGAGGTGGAGGAAGAAAAAGCAGATGACACGGATTTTCTCTACCGCGATATCCTTGAGATGGCAGACAAGGGAAAGATCAATGAGGCGGAAAACATACTCCTCACAGATATGGATCAGACTGACAAACGATACATGGAGATGGCCATGAGCTTTTATCTCCATATCAACCAATATACAGATGAATTTCTGGCTGCAAACGGCTACAGCAGACAGGAAATCCTGGACGGCGTGGAAGCGCTGGCAGCGGCCAATGGTATCGAAGGTCTGGAGGAACTGTCTGAGGATCTGTATTTGGACGGCCCTTCCGGACAGGAAGAGCGCTAATACCACAGCGGTGAGGCGTGGTAGGAATATAATACAGAAGCATTGAGCGGAAATCGTCACTTTATAAAAGTTGGCGATTTTTTTGTACCCCAAAGGGGATGCCTCACACCCGGTGGGGAGCCGGCAAAATTTATTTGAAAAATCACAAAATACCTCTTGACACATTATACTATGCAATGTATAGTATAATGCATAAGGAGGCGATACGATGGATACACAGCTAAAGAAGGGCTTCCTGGAATTCTGTGTTCTTGCGGCATTATACAAGAATGATTCCTACGGATACCAGATCATTAAAGACATATCCGTATGTATTGAAATATCAGAATCAACCCTGTACCCCATATTAAAACGCCTGGAGGCAAACGGACGTCTGGAGACATACTCAGTGGAGCACAACAGCCGCCTGCGTAAATACTACAGGATCACCGAAGGGGGCAAGGAACATATCCAGGAGTTTTTAAATGACTGGCAGCAGGTAACAGATATATATGATTTTGTGAAGGGAGCAGTGGAAAATGAAGAAGGATGAATTTATAAGCAGTCTGGAGCGACTGCTGCGGAGCCTGAAAAGGGAGGAACGGAATAGATTCCTATCCTATTATTCAGAGATGATCGCGGATTATATGGAGGACGGATGTGAGGAGGAGGAGGCTGTGCAGCGGATTGGGAATCCCGGCGAGATAGCACAGGAAATCCTGTCAGACAGAGACGCTCTGCCGCCGAAGCCCACACCCAAGTGGATGAAGGCAGGTGTTATTGCATTATTAGTCCTGGGGTCTCCGCTTTGGGGAAGTTTGGTCCTGGCGGCTATCTGCTGTGCGCTTTCAGCCGTGATCATGGTATTATGTGCCTATGTAATTATCTGGTGTATTCCCTTTTTATTCGGCGTATTTAGTGTGTCCAGTCTTTTTTTAGCCCTGGTAAGCACAGTAGGTTCTGCAATATTGTTGTTCCAGGATAGTGCCACAGGTTTGGTGCAGATGGGACTGGGAATTCTGCTTGCAGGCGTTTTTTTGGTAACCGCACTGCTTACCTGGGAAGTGGGTAAAAAATTTGTAGTGGTTACAAAAACATTCAGCAGATGGCTTGCAGGACTGTTTCAGAAAAAGAGAGGTGTTAAAGCATGAAAATGAAATCTTTTAAAAGTAAGATCCTGCTGGCTGGCGTTATTTTTATGCTGGCCGGAGCAGCTGTGGGACTTGTGGGATTTGGAATGACCGGATTTGAACCTAATAATTTACTAAAATGGAGTGAAAACAGATGGTACCAGACCATTCACTATCAACAAGGGAATTTCCATATAGGTATAAAGCTGAGAGAGGGAGTCTATATCACCAGCTTTGGCTCTTTTTAATGGCTGTGAGCATCAGTTTTCCATGTTCTTATAATAGAAAACCGCAAGCTGCGTCCTGTCACGCAGACTCAGTTTATCTAATATTGCGCTTAAATAATTCCGCACAGTGCCTTCACTGAGGTAAAGGCTCTGTGCGATTTCTTTATTATTCAGGCCTTTTGCCACCAGCTCAATGACATCCATTTCCCGTTCTAATATCCCATATCTGCTCAGATCCATGCTCCCGGATCGTTCCATCATTTTCGGGATCCTGGTAACAATTTCGCTGCCGAACACACTCTGCCCGGACATGACGGAGTGCAGAGCCGGAGCAATGGTCTCAATATCCTGTTTGATCAGATAACCTTTGGCACCAATGCGCAGAGCGCGCACAATGTACTCGTCGTCTGAAAAGGTGGTCAGGAACAGGATCCTGGCCTCCGGATGTTTTTCCAATATCTCAGCCCCTGCATCCAGACCGGAAAAGTCCCCCATCTGAATATCCATAAGCAGAATATCCGGCCGCATGTCCTCGTACAGACGGACAGCCGCCTCCCCGCTGTTTCCGGAAGCACATACTTCAATACCCGGCTCTGCCTGCAGGATCGTTTTCAATGAAATGCAGACAAAAGGGTCATCATCAACAATAATAACTTTCATATCAATACCTCACTTCTGTTATCCGGGTTATTTTGAAACCTGCTCGCTCTGTTTGGGAATCGAGATAAAAATACGGAACCCGTTCTTGTTCTCCGTCCTGAAAATGCCGTGAAAATCCTCCACTCTCTCCCTCATATTCATAAGTCCGATACCTCCGGCACCGGATACGGCGGTCTGGGTACCATTGTCCTGGATGATGAGCTGGTAGAAGCCGGGATGTTCCAGCACAGAGACAGAAGCTTCTGTTGCATTGCTGTGCCTGGAAATGTTGGACAGGGCCTCCCTTACAATGGCGATCACGCAGTATTTCAGCTCTTTGGACTCAATCTTGGCGTTGTAGTCCAGTGCCGCGGGACAGAAGGTAAACTCCCGGGTCAGGCGTGAGAGTACCATCTGCAGGTCCACAGATTCCTCATACAGATTGTGCACACTGCTGCGCACATTGTTCATAGCATCATCCAGTGTGGATTTAACAGCAGAAAGTTGTGCGGCCAGCTCCTCCTGTTCTTTCCACACAACCTGCATGGCCCGTATCTGGAAGAGGGAACGAGTGAGCAGATGACCTACATTGTCATGGATCTCCCTGGCGATCCGGTTTCGTTCGGTGAGGGTTGCCAGTTGGATCTCATACTCCTGTTTTTCCAGAAGCTCCCTGTTCCTCTGTTCCAGATAAAGGGATTCCTCACGGGTGCTGTCCTGGGAATTGTGAAATTCCGTCATCATCTTTTCATATTCTATCGTCCGCCGGGAGATGTAGACTGCGAGCAGCCCTGTCATAAGGTTCAGAAAAAAGGCCGATACCGTGAAATTGTGAAAATGGTACAGGTATGCCGGGAACCAGACAAACTGCAGAAGCCTTTTCCGGGAACGCTGGCAGTCATAGTAAATGACCGGAAGAAAGACTGCCAGACCGGAGTAGAACAGGGAGACAGCGATGCAGATCCCACACAGGAAATCCCGGGACCGTTCCCGGTCCAGATAGGAAATGAGAGCGGTTACACTGAGTGATAAAAGCAGGGCTGAGATAAGAGGAGTATTAATAGAATAGCCTGCAAGATTCAGGGTGCAAAATATAAAAATAAAGGATTTATCCCACAGACGCCTCATATGTACGCCCCCTTTCCCGGAGTGTGTCTTAAGATTTATCAATGCTTGTAGTAAGAGTGTATCACAGGAGCGCGTAAAAAGTAAGGTGCCGCAGGAAGAAATGACAAATGTCATATACAGCGGCCTGTATTCATGACACTGCTCACTGTCAGAGGCGGAGCAAAATTGATAGAATGAAGGCAGATAAGAAAAAGGGGAGGAAGACCTATGATTATAGAAGTAAACAATCTCGTAAAACGGTATAAGGATCTGGTGGCTCTGGACCATTTTAATCTTCAGGTAAAGAAAGGGGAGATTTACGGTCTGCTCGGGCCAAACGGCAGCGGCAAGACCACTGCCATCAACTGTATGCTTGCCCTGCTCAAATACGATAAAGGGGAAATACGGCTTTTCGGAGAGACCATGGCGCCGGACAACCGGTCGGTGAAACAGAGGATCGGTGTTGTGATGCAGAATGTGGCAGTGTTCAATGAACTGACCGTTTATGAGAATATAGACTATTTCTGCGGCATGTATGTGCCCGAAAAGACGAAAAGAAAGGCTCTGGTAGAGGAGGCTATGGAATTTACGGATATGAAAGATTTCAGGAAATTTCTGCCCAGAAAACTCAGCGGCGGCCTTCTGAGGCGTCTGAATATTGCCTGCGGTATTGCCCATAAGCCGGAGCTGATCTTTATGGATGAACCTACAGTAGCGGTTGACCCGCAGAGCAGAAACAGCATTCTGGAAGGCATCAAAATGCTGAACCGAAACGGTGCCACTGTCATCTATACCACCCACTATATGGAAGAGGTGGAGCAGATATGCTCCCGCATCATGATCATGGATAAAGGCAGGGAGATTGCTTCCGGCACCAAAGAGGAGCTGAAGGGCCTGATCCGTACAGGTGAGAAGATCACCATAGAATTATCAGAACTTCCGTCGGAGATCATGGCGAAAATGCAGAAAGTGGAAGGTGTACTGGAAGCGGAATATGAAGGGAATCTTTTGAAGGTGCAGTGTGAGAGCGGAGGCCACAGCCTCATTACGCTGCTGGATATTCTGCGGAAGAACAAAATATATTTCGGCAGGATATTTTCAGAGCCGCCTACATTAAACGATGTTTTCCTGGAGATCACAGGAAAAGAACTGAGGGATTAGGGGGGATGGATATGTTCTGGAATATTTACAGTAAGCGTTTACTCAGTTCCATTCGGAACAAGGATCAGCTGATTTGGATTTGGGCCTTTCCGCTCATCATGTCGACCCTGTTTTATTTCTGCCTGTCAGCCGTGTCACAGTCAGACAATTTGGAGTCTGTTCCGGTGGGTGTGATCACGGATACCGCCTATGAGGAAAACCAGATGTTCAGTCAGGTTTTGGAACAGGTGAGCAGCGGGGAGGACGCCATACTGAAGGTGACGGAATACGCACAGAGGGATAAAGCGGACAGTGCGCTGGAGAAGGGAGACATTGACGGATATATCCTTATCAGGGAAAATACCCCTCAGCTTGTGGTAAAGCAGGACGGCATGAACCAGACAATCCTGAAAAGCTTTTTGGACCGTTATGTGCAGACAGAGGGAAATATAAGGGCCATAATGGAAAAAAATCCGGGATATGCCCTTGATCTTGAGGAGATCATGGGAGGAGATACCCTTACAGAGGAAATATCTCTCTCCTCACAGCCCTATTCCCCGGTGATAAACTTCTATTATGCCCTGATGGCAATGGTATGCATGTACGGCGGTATGCAGGGGCTTACAAGTATCACATATCTGCAGGGAAACCTGTCCGCCCTGGGAGCCAGGCGCATGATGGCGCCTCTTGGCAGGATCCGTGTGATCTTCTACGACCTGCTGGCAAGCGCAACAGTGCATATGATGAGCCTGCTGTTTCTATTATTTTATATTACGGTTATTCTGAAAGTGGATTTTGGGGACCGGCTGCCTCTTCTCGTTCTCACGTGCCTGGCAGGCACTATCCTGGGTGTGGCGTTTGGTACGGTTGTAAGCTGCCTGTCTAAACTGGGGGAGAATATGAAGGTTGGAATTCTGGTATCCATCACTATGGTTTGCTGTTTTGGGGCAGGCATGATGGTTTCAGGCATGAAATATATTGTGGACCAGAATATGCCTATTATCTCCTGGCTGAACCCTGCGGCAAGGATATCAGATGCCTTCTACTGCCTGTACTATTTTGACGACTATCAGAGATACTGCCAGAACATAGCTGTGATACTGGCTATGGCAGCCGGAATGTTTCTGTTGTCAGCATTTTCTTTAAGGAGGCAGAATTATGAGAGTATTTAAGGCATGTCTGTTGGTGATCAGACGCAGGATGGTCATGTTTGCCACTTATTTTATCATATTTATCGGTGTATCCATTATGCTCTCACAGATTGGCAGACAGAGCTACAGCAGTGTATTTGAGGAGAGCCGCCCTACGTTTACAGTGATAAACAGAGATAAAGAAACAACCTATACGGAAAAAATGATGGATTTTTTAAAGGAGCATGGTACTTATGTGCCTCTTGAAGATGATCTGGAAGTCATTCAGGATGCCAGATTTAACGAGGCAGTCAGCTATATCCTGATCATCCCGGAGGGGTTCCAGGATGCCCTGAAGGATGAGAAACCGGTCAGATTACTGGAAAATAAGACACAGGATTCCGCCAGTGGATATCAGATGAGTAGTTATGTTAACCAATATTGGGGTTATATACAGACCAGGGAAAAGATAGAGGAGAATCCGGACAGAGAGAAAATTGCAGATGAGGTATCAGAACTTTTAAACAGCAGTGTCAGCGTGGAAAAACGCCAGTATTTGAAGACACAGCCCGTTTCCGAGGGATTTAAGGCTCAATATCAGGTGGCGCCGTATATCATTCTGGTTATCTGTGTTCTCTGCATTACCTCCATATTCCTCAGCTTCCAGAGACCGGATATCCGTATGAGGAATCTGTGCGGGCCTTTGAAACCATTTACACGGCTGTGGCAGATGGGACTGGGATGTGCATGTGTTGGGATCGTATTCTGGATAATACTTACAGTTGCGGGACTTTTCCTATATTACGATTCGGTGAAGGACATGGATATTAGGATCACAGGTCTGATCCTGCTGAACAGCTTTATCATGCTTTTGCTTGCTATGGCAGTCTCGGTGTTGGCATCCCTCTTTGTCAGGGATACGAATATGCAGAACGCGGCAGCCAATATACTGGCCCTGGGCCTGTCTTTCCTGGGAGGGGCATTTGTGCCCATCAG
Organism: Blautia hominis; assembly: GCA_002270465.1. GTDB lineage: Bacteria > Bacillota > Clostridia > Lachnospirales > Lachnospiraceae > Blautia > Blautia hominis. The sequence goes on along the minus strand of NQOF01000011.1, from coordinate 85,679 downwards.
CATTATGGGGGACGGCGTTCTGAAATTTGCCAGATGCCTGCCCGTATACTGGTACGAAGAATGCCTGGATGAGATCAGCGGTCTGACCGGATTCGGCATAGAGAATCTGCTTCCGGTGTGGAAGTGTATGGGGATCCTTCTGGGATTCACAATAGCAGTCCTCTGTGTTACGCTGGCAGTAAATAAGCAGAAAAGCGGTGCGGAGGAGTCCTTCGGAACCACAAAGACAGAGATAGAGATGTAACAGTAAAGCCGCCGGTTTTCAAATGAGAAGACCGGCGGCTGAAAGTATGTATGCGGCTGTAAGGAGGATTACAAGTCCGCCAGCGTTCAAGGCCGGAAAAAGCAGCAGATAGGAACGAAAATCCGCCTCCTCGGTCTTGAGATAAAATTTCATGGAGATCAGGCTTGCCAGAGAGGCGATGGGAGTTCCCAGGCCGCCCAGATTGGTACCCACCAAAAGGGCCTTCCAATTCTCCGTAAAGGAAGACAAAAGCACAGCAGCGGGGACATTACTGATGATCTGGCTGGAGAGCACAGAAGTCAGCATACCGTTTTTTGTCATACAAGCGGACAGAAAGGAACGTATGGTTTCCATTCTGCCAAGATTTCCGGAAAAGACGAAAAAGCATATAAATGTTGCCAAAAGAAAATAGTCTACGTTCCCAAAGATGTCCCTGGAAAGAAGTAAAAGGCATACCATAACGCACAAGGTCAGGGCCTGATAGGGAAGAACATGGAAGATAGTCAGCAGGCACATAAGAAAAAGGACGGTAAAAACAGCCAGAAGCCGTGGATGCTCCAGAGGGGAGGACTCCTTAAAATACACCCTCACAGGTTCCTGACGCACAAACCGGATACAAAAAAGAAGCAGAATAAGGCTTATGGCAGTGAAGGGCAGCATGGTGAGAAAAAACTCCCCCATTCCCAGCCCATATCTGGAACAGAGAAAAAGGTTCTGGGGATTTCCGGGGGGAGTAGCCATACTTCCCAGATTGGCAGCTATGGTCTGCAGCACAATGATCGGCGCAGTATGCCTGTCCTGTTTGATAATATGCAGTACCAGGATGGTGAAGGGAACAAAGGTGAGGAGCGCCACATCATTTGTGATCACCATGGAACAGAAAAACGGCAGCAGTACCAGGGCGAGTGCAAGCCCGCGCATATGGTTCTGGGCACCCAGGAGTTTTTCGGCCAGTATACGGAAAATACCGCATTTCTGAAAACCTGCCGTCACAGCCATGAGACAAAACAGGAGGCACAGGGTGCGCAGATCTATATAGCCCGCATATTCGGCATCAGGCTTTACAGCCAGCATGGAAAGCAGGGCGAAAAGGAGCGAGATGCAGAAAACCGTCTCCTCCCGGAGTATTTTATATAGAAAGGACTTCATCAATATCCACCTCATAAGAAAAGCCGTCTCCTGCAGGAAACCATAGAATTGGTCCTTGGCAGGATGCGGCTTTTATTTTCTGATAAATTTTCAGTCTCAGGCGTTCTGAGCTTTTATAGATTCCAGAGCCAGTGCAAGCTGGTCCGGGCAGGATGTACCGCGTCCGCCGCAGTCGGTTCCTTTCAGGCGTTCGATGACTTCGTCAACCTTCATGCCTTTCACCAGACTGGCAATTCCCTTGGTATTGCCATTGCATCCCCCGTTGAATTTTACAGATGAGATCGTATCCCCATCCAATTCAATTTCGATAGAACGTGAACATACGCCTCTTGTCTTATATACAGTCATAATATAATCCTCCGTTTTGTATTATCCTGCGGATAATTATAGCAGATATGCGTGAAAAAGAAAATAGGGATTTTGCGGGGAGGCAGGGATGAGGAAAGCAATTGTTACTGATCACTCCGTGTCAGTAACACGCTTTGCGATGCACAGATATGTAGCATTCTGCCCCATATCGCGCTGGCTGCCTCGGGATTTTCATGCGTTATACATTCAGCCTGCAGCAGATTTTACTGCCACGCTATTTCTTAAAATAACAGAAAAAGGTTATATAAACTTAATTGACTTTCATTCATATATCATGTAATCTGTAATAACAGCGGAAAACAAGACCGCTGGAGGTAATTTCTTTTACAGTGCAGCTTCTCTGCATTGAGGCATATCGCCGCTTATTTCCAACACTTGAAATCTATAAGGATCCGGAGGTGATGCAAATGGCAGTATTTTTGGGATTGCATGTTAAATAAAAGTTTGCTAAAATAAAGGAGAGATATGTATATGGGAGAGATTGCATATCAGAACAAGGATATTGTTTCCAAAATCCTGGGAGATGGGATGAAGGAAAAATCCTTTTCCGTATACGGGATACCTATGTCAAAAGTAAAAGAGGTACTGCCCGTCAACCTGCCCGCAATAGAAGCAAATGAAATGGCGACAGACAATCTTTTCAAACTGGAAGACAGCAGCTATGCGGTCATAGACTATGAGAGTACATTTTCAGAGAAAAGCAAGATCAAGTACGTGAACCACATAGCCCGGATCCTGAAAAAATACGGCAGCAATATCCGGTTGAGGATGATTGTCTTATGCACATCCGGAATCCGCCATATCAATGCTGTGTTGGATGTGGGATGCCTCCGTCTCACGGTGGAGCCGGGATATCTGTCTTCTATCAATGCGGAAATCATCTTGAAGACTGTCAGGGAGAGAATAGAGAACAGAGAAAAACTAAGTGATACAGAGGTCATGCAGCTCATCATCCTACCCTTGACAGAGGAAAAGAAAGAAAAACAAAAGGTGGTTTTAGAGGAAGCAGTAAACCTTGCCAAAAATATACAGGATGAAGAACAGCAGTTGTTTGTTCTGTCAGGCATCATCACATTTTCCGATAAGATCATAGAACCGGAGTTCGCAAGACAAGTAGAGGAGTGGATTAGAATGACGAAGGTAGGAAGACTGTTTGAAGAAGAAAAACAGCAGGCAGTGGCAGCAGTGATGGATCTGTTAGAGCAGGAGAGAGCCATCACGGAGCAGGAAAGAGCCAAGAAGAATCAGGAATCATTAAAAGTCGTTTCACTTAAACTGCTCCTGAAAGGTAGTTCACCCCAGGAAGTTTCAAAAGCCACCGGCCTTTCACTGGAGGAGGTAAAGGAATTACTCTCTTGAAACGACAATATCTTGAGTTTTAATAAACTTATAAGCAGAGCACTTAGATTTTGAGGTACATTTTGCAATTTTGTGATGCTGAATCGATATACAAAACAGAGTCCCGGCGCCCTTGGACCACAAGGGTTTAGGGATTCTTTTTTACTTTCTGGTAATATTTATCGCAAAAAGAGCAAAGGTTTCCATTTCTACTGTTTCCCTGCCATTCAACAGCCCGGAAAGGGTCAGTGAGGCCACTCGGGTAAGGATTTATCAGGAAACAAAGGAGTTGAAATATTGAAACTGTCCCACTGCGTGTACAGAGAGTGAAAAAAAGTGTTTGAGTTTATCATTAACCGATCACATTCAACCTTCTGTGGTTGTTGGGTTGTCTTATCTGCTATAAATGGTGCATCGCGATACATGTTACGGTCATGGAGTGAATGGTAACCAAGATATGATTGGTGTACATTATATATGGAAGAAACAGACATGAATGAAGGATACGTTCATCTTGTAAGTTAGTTATTGTGTATTCTGGGGAACCGGGCACAGCAATTTAAGTTATGTAAACTTATGCTGGAAGCTTAATAAAAAATTAAGAAAGTGTGAGAAGGGCATTTTAAGCATAAAATGCTCTTTTTGTGTGCTATACAGAGACATACCCATTGACATATATCCAATATTAGTAATATGATGGGATTAAAGTATATTTAGGTATCATACATAAAGAAAGTGAAGGGCAAAACAGGACATGGCGCAGAAGAAAAACAATAACCAGGGTTTTACGCTGGTAGAATTAATTGTTGTGATCGTAATTATTTTGATACTTGCCGCATTAGCTGTTCCATCCATAACCCGTTATGTGCAGAAGTCAAAGGTAGCAAAGTGTGCGAATCAAAGGCATGAGTTGGAGACACAGTTTCAGATCATGGGAACAGATGTGCCGGAAATTGCGCTTTGTGATCAAATAGGAGAGGTTAACACACTGTTAGGCCAGGATGTGCTGAACTATATGGTCAAGAATGGATACTGTTCTGAAGACATAACGGTTTGTCCTGTATATAATGAAAAATATACGGTTGAAGTGACGGTAGAATCCGGCCATCAGCAAGTTGATTTTTCCTGTTCCTGTGTTGACGGTGTTAAAGGTTATGTTTCTTTATGTGGCAGTTATTATGAGGAACTAAAAAAGAATAATGGTAATAAAGTAAATAGGGAAGCGGTAATAAAAAAAGTAGCGGAAGAAAAAGGATTTTTAAAGATTACAGATACGATAAAAAATAAGACATCTTTTGCTAATGAAGATTTATATTGGAAACCTTATTATTTGACAGATGGTAAAATGATATTATTTGGAACAACAGATACGAACAAAACAGATCCCTGGGAAGGGTGGAAGGGATATCTTATCTATATTGATGGACAGGTGTATCAGAGCACAAATAAAAAATGGAATGGGGATCCTGACAGCACCATTATAGCAGATTTAAAAGATGTTAATACTAATACTTTAGAAAAGTATGTTGAAGATAAAAAATTTAAAAAGGTGTCATAAAACATGACGTTTATAAACATAAAAGCATTACGCTTTTACTAAGAAGGGATAATAGGAATACATTCTGACACGAAATGCAGTTTTTGTTACCGAATGGCAGTTTTGTTGCAGTTTATTGCATTGACAAACCATTACACAAATTATAAAATTAAAACAAATATATTTTAGGGCTATAAAACAAGCGGAGGCGTGCAGACAAATGGGAGAGAGTATGATAGAAGTAAAATTACCGGTGTTAAAAGTGCACATGTTGGGAGGCTTCTCCATGGAATATGGCGATAGACCCATATCCTTCCGCAGAAATACAGCAACCAAATCAATGAAGCTGCTTCAGATCCTTCTCCACTGCGGTGAAAATGGAATTGCCAGGGCAAAACTGTTAGAGAATCTGTACGGAAGGGAGGAATTGGCGGATGTATCCAACAATTTAAGGGTAACTTCACACCGTTTGAAAAAAATGCTTGTGGATGCCGGCCTTCCAGAGTATGATTATATACAGATTAAAAGTGGAATCTACCGCTGGAATGCGCCTATGGAGGCAGAGGTGGATGCCCTTATGTTCTCACACCTAATTGAATTAGGAAAAGCGGAAACGGATGAAGAAAAGAAAATACAATATTTCTGTCAGGCCTGTGAAACATACCACGGTGAATTCCTGCCGGGGCTTTCAGGGGAAGACTGGGTTTTGCTGGAGAGTGTGCAGTATAAAAAGAAATACACCTATGCTTTGGAAGAAATCTGTGATTATATGATCAAACAAAGGGAATATGAGACAGTATTAAAATTATGTGATACTGCCAGTGAACTTTATCCCTTTGATGAATGGCAGTCCGTGCAGGTAGATTGTCTGATGGCCTTGAACAGATATAAAGAAGCAATCCAGATTTATGAGGATACGGCGAAGCTGTTCTTTGAAGAACTGGGAATCAGCCCTTCTGAAAAAATGATGAACCAGTTCAAGGAAATGAGCGCTAAAATGAGCCATAAGCCACAGGCGATCAACGAAATCAAAGGCGGATTGAAAGAAGATGAGGAGGAGGACGGTGCGTTCTACTGTAACCTTCCAAGCTTTCGGGATGGATATCGTCTTGTGCGGCGAATCATTGAGCGAAGCGGCCAGTCCGTTTATCTTATGCTGTGCACCATTACAGATGGCAAAGGACACCCAATGGAAAACAAAGATAAATTGACAGCCATGTCCGATGAATTGTATTATGCAGTTAAACATTGTCTGCGCAGGGGAGATTCCTTTACAAAATACAGCCCCACACAGTTTTTGATCCTTTTGGTAGGAACCAACCAGGAAAACTGTGGAATGATTTTTAACCGTATTTCCCGCTATTTTGCCAGAGAACATAAATCATGGGAGCAACATCTGGAATACTATGTTTCCTCCATAGCTGATGTAGAGAATGACAAATCCAGGATCAGTTTCCGAAGCAATGGATTCCATTGGGATTAACAAAAAAATTCCGGGAATGACGGGAGAGTGTGGACTATGAACAGAGAAGACAATATAAACATAAATGTATCCGCCCCAAACCTGATCAGTGTTTGTGTGGATACCAGCGACCATGGGGAATTCTCAGGACGCCTCTATCAGTGTTACGAGGAAGAACCGTGGCGTTACAAAAATGTGGTACAGCTCCTGCGTCTTATGGACAATCTTTACGATATAATTTCTTACCCTCAGGCTTCCACAGAAAGCCGGAGTTTTGTAAAAAAAGAAAAGGAACCCTCACAGAGATTAGAAAAACGGGTACCTCAGGATGAAATCCTAAAACAGAATGGTCAAGTAGCTACATTTGTCATCTATGTCCAGTACAGACAGAATGCCACCTGGCAGGGCGAAGTAATCTGGAAAGAGAAAGGAATGAAACAACATTTCAGCAGCGCACTGGAGCTGATAAAGCTCGTAGACAGTGCTCTTGGGGAATATGATATCTGACATGCATATGCCGCCGGATTGCCGGCGGTTTTTTTTTGCCCTTTTTTAGACCGTTTCACAGGATTTTCACATTACCATTACACAAGAGATAAAGAAGAGAAAAAGATTTGAAAAAGTAATGCGTGTAATGCTTTTCGTAATGCTCCTTTCAGTACAATAAGACCATAGTTAAGCAAGAGTTAAAAACTTTACCCAAAGGAGGCGAGAGTGTTGTGAGTGGCAAAACAGTAAAAAAAGACAAAGGAACTTTTATTATAAAAATCCATGAATGTCAGAACGCCACATGGCAGGGCAGTGTCCTGTGGGTTGAAGAACAAAGGGAACAATATTTTCGTAGCGCTTTGGAATTATTGAAGATGATAGATGGAGCTATAGCCGGAATAGAAGAAGATATAGTAGAAGGAGGAAGCCATGAAAAGTAATATAAAGAAAAGAATATTAGCAGTTGTACTTTGCATGGTCTTGATGCTGAGTACGAGCATATCTACTATGGCGGACGGTGAGCCTGTGACAGGAAAACCTGTACCAGAAAACGGTGCAAGCCAGGAACCGGCAGAAACAAGTAATGATGAAGAGAAGCCAGAGACAGAAGGTTCCGAACAGGGACAACAGGAAAATAGTGAATTAAAAGAGGAACAACAGGATACAAATATATTAGAACAAGAACAGCAGAAGGCAGAAGACAATGATTTAGAAAATAATACACAAACTGAGACAGATACAGTATTAAATGATAGCGATTCTGAAGTGCCAGAGTTGGAAAAAGAGGAAGAAAAGCTGGAGTGGAGTCAGGAAGTTGATTCATCCATAGTGAAGGTGACAGCTGATGAAAATGTCCTTCCTTCAGACGCAGTGCTTTATGCAAGTAAGATTGAATCTGAGACGGAAATCGAAGAGATAGAAAAAGCAGTAGAAGAGAAGGCTATAGAACAGCAGAAAGCAGTAGAAGGAATTGTTGCCTATGATATTAGCTTTAAGGATGCTGAGGGAAATGATATTCAGCCAGTGGGTCAGGTAAACGTAGAGGTACTTAACCCAGAACTGCCGCAGGAAAAAAATGATGAAAGTAAAATAGCGGTTATGCATGTTTCAGATGACAAAAACAGTGTTACTGAAATGGAAACAAATGAAATGAATGATGGAATAGAATTTACAACAACTCATTTTTCTACATATGTAATTATTCAGCAAGGGGGAAATGAGGTAAATATAGTTCTTGAACATTATAATAGCTCAACAGGAGAGAAAATTTATTCTGATGACATACTTACACTTCCGGTTGGAGGAAAAGTAAATAATTATGCAAAAGCAAACAACTGGGAAGTTGAGAAGGTTAACATAAATGGAAAGGATTATTCAAACGAGAAAGACTACAGTGAAATTCAAGTAGCCAGTAATAGTACAATAAAGATTTATTATACACCTATAGAAGATGTATATGAAGGTGAAACAACATTCTATGACTATACCATGATGGCAGGAACAAGTGGGAAGGGGAATAATAAGAAATATTATTCAATTAACATGCCGGAGAACTATGGTTCGGATTCTGCTGCACAGAACAAGCTGACAGTAGGTGTTGATATTCGTAATTATCCGCCTTACCAATATAAATGTTTAGTTAATAATCAAAATGCTAATGCATATACAAAATCAAAAAAAGTTATAAAAGGTTTACTAAAAGGACTGGATAAAAATGGTAACGTTGTATTTAATTATGCAGAACCAGGGTTTTTTGACAACTCAGATGCGTCGTTTACATTAAAGGGAGAGACACGATATACACGAAAGGTATATAAAGACTATAAATTAGAATTTGCACAAAAAGGTGATTCATACCAATTATCCCAGGTGAAGAATGGAAGTGGTAAAACGGTAGCATATGCCGGAAATGATTTCTTTCCACTTGATGATGTTAAACCCAGTTATTCTGGCGATACAGAAAATTTAAAAAATCCTAAAAATAATGTCTATTTTGGTATGCGATATGATGTGACATTTAAGATTGGAGATTATATTGGTCCTTTGAATTACAGCTTCACCGGTGATGATGATTTATGGGTTGTCCTAGATGGTAAAGAAGTAGTAATTGATCTTGGAGGTATTCATGATGCAGCTGAAGGAAGTGTTGATCTATGGGATTATATAGGTGATCCAAGTAGTCTTAGCACTAAAGAGAAAGAAGAAGAGCATAAGTTGACCATTTTATATATGGAGCGAGGAGCTTATGAATCTAACTGTAAGATGGATTTTACATTACCATCGGCACAAGTGACTAAAGTGACTCAAACCCCAATGGCCGATTTGTTGCTTCATAAGGTTAACAAACAAGGAGAAGCGCTTGAAGGCGCAAGATTTACATTAACAAATCAGGAAAGTGGTGAAGTTCAAACATCTACGTCTACTGCCACAGGGTCTGTTCAGTTCACAAAATTAATAGAAGGTACATATGTTTTAACTGAAGATATGGCACCATCGGGATATATTCCATCTTTGGAGAGTTGGATCGTGAAGGTTGAACCCAAAGATAAAGATACGGTAGTTGCAACCATGTATTTATCGGATGGAGTAACGAAGTATACAGAGAAAGATGGAGGATATTATGAAATTTTAAATGTAACAAAACAGGAACTGATAGATAGCTCTATGGATTATAACAAGACGGCGACTGTAAAAAACTGGGATGACAGAGCTTATGATATTAATATTAATGCATCTTCTAAATTAACTACAACAATGACTGAGGAAAAAACTGTAATCTCAGATACGATGATTGTGTTAGATGCATCTGGAAGTATGAACTATGAACAGATAGGTAGTTCTGTGAAGAATGCCTCAATGGAGCTTGTGGATAGGTATAAAAATGCACAGTTGGATACAACAAAACTATATTTCTACTATTCTGGGGAGTATAGCCCAATGGCTTATATTGATGGTAAGTGGCAATGGTGTAATTCTTCAGGTGAGTGGGCTGAACCTAAAGGCGAAAGTTATGTCTATCACTGTGAATCTCGACTTACAGGGGTAAAGGAAGCTATGAATGCATTTGTAAATTCAGTATTGACTTCTTCTCCTAAGAGTAAACTAGGCGTTGCATCATATAATACGAGTGGCAAAACAATTAATTCACTTCAAGAAGTAGGAGTAAATGCTACTGCACTGATTCAGAATATAATAAAAATGCGGGCAACTGATGGAACAAATCCGGAAAAAGGTCTTGAGATTGCCTATAATCAATTAACTAGTGCGATTGAGAATGGAGATGATACTCCTAAATATGTAATTCTTTTTACGGATGGTGCTCCGACAGGTGGTAATAATATATCTGGTGGTACGGATAATAGTTGGTCTGAATCCGCGGTTAAGAACACAAAAGAATATTCTGATAGAATAAAAGCCCTTGGTATTACTTTGTATACAGTTGGATTTGGACTTACTGATAAAGCAAAAGGGTGGCTGGATGGAAGTCGAGCGATAACATATGACAATATAAATTATTCAGGTATTGCTTCTAAAGATTGTGCGTTAACTGCAGAAAATATGGATGAATTAAAAAATATCTTTAAGAAAATTCAAAGCACAATTACTGAAAGCGTAGAGATTAAAAATGCTGAAATTAAAGATGTAATTGATCCAAGATTTGTGATTCTGGATGATGAAGGTAATCCTATTACAAAGGATTACAAAGGTATTAATAATGGAATTACTTTAAAAAATGGTGGCACAGTATATTATGATGCCAAAACAGGCTATCAATACATTGTATGGACGGAACAAACAATTCCAAATAAAGAAAAAGGTGAGTGGAGTAATACCATTACAGTTAAGGCGCAGGATGATTACATTGGTGGTAATAACGTAACAACTAATATCTCGCCTGATTCCAGAATATCAACAGGATACGGGAATGCAATACTTCCGCTGCCCTCCGTTAATGTCAAGGCTGAGATAGAGGTAGGAAATAATGAAGTGACCATTTACAAAGGTGATAGTATTCCTACAGATGATATAATATTAAATAAATTGTTTAATATTGAGGATTTATTATCTAAGTATAATGGCATAACAGAGAATGATTTTAATCTGGCATGGTATACGGATGCGGCCTGCACTGAAGACAAAAAAATATCAAAGGAAGACATTGCAAAATCAATACCGGACTCAGATACCAGTTATTACCTGAAAGTTACTTTCGATGCAGGTGAACCATCAGGAGAGAGTACAAAGAATACGAATGGTCATATTGCAGGCGGAGAAGATCATATTGTTGAAGCGGCAAATGTTGATGATAACGGGAAGAATTATGGTATTTATGAGATTAAAGTTATTGCCGGTGAAATACAAATAGTTAAGAAACTTGATGAGGCATCCAGTACAGAACAGGTATTTGAATTTGAAGTGACCAAAAAAAATGATTCTGCATTTACTAGAACGGTAAGTGTAGTAATTCCCTCAAACAGTACAGATCAAGTATTTTATACTGGGGAAGAGTTAAAGAATCTGGCACGCGGAGAATATACGGTTACTGAAAAATCCGTGAATGGATATGCAGTTAAAGACTTATCCGTTGCGGATAAGACAGATTGTAAAAATACCTTATCAAATGAATCTGCTACGTTTACATTAGGTACCAACAAAAAAGATGTAAATGTTATCAACAAGGAATGGAAATATATCGGTGATGGCGTCCTTGGAGTTGTAACTTATACAAATGAAAAAGTGGTTTCTGACTGGGATATCAGAAAAGTTAGTTCCAGTGACAATAGTCTTTTAATATCTGGTGCTGAATTTGAATTAAAGTCTTCTGATCATATTTATTATGGAAAGTCAGATGAGCACGGTATTGTAAATTGGTATAAGACTGAAGATTTTGGCGAAACTTCTATAGCTTCACAACTCTCCCCGGGTACTTATACGTTAAGAGAGACAAAGGCTCCTGTGGGATATGCAAATAGTAGTGAGACGTGGACTATTGTAATTACTAATAATGGTGATTTGAAATCAATTGAATCCAGTAGCGGAGAGGTTAAAAAAGCTGAGACTACGGATGGAAAAACAACAGTTCACTTCTATTTTGAGAATACCGCAGTGTTTGCTCTGCCAAGTACAGGTGGTTCGGGAATATTTGGTTATTTGATTGGTGGTGTACTGCTCATGATGGCAGCAACTCTAATCTTATATAAAAACAAACACAGGGAGGTGCTGGAAAATTAAATGATATGAATGCATTTTTCAGCGGTCTCTGTACCGCAAAAAGCGGAAGGCAATTGAGTAAAAACATTTTTAACTTTAAATGGGTATAGCCCTAAAAAGAAAAGGAGAAAAGATATGAGTAAGATTAAAAAAGTATTAGCCATGTTATTAGCATTGGCGATGGTTCTGGGAACCACGTTGACAGCATTTGCAGCGGATGAAACTACTGAGGCTAATGCAAAGGTATCAGCAATCCGGCAGGAAGAAGGCAAAACAGTATCGGTTACAGCTTATAAGATTGTTGAATTGGACAGAACGAGTTTAACTGGTTATAAAGATTTAACTGGCAATATTGCTGACGTAACAAAACCGACAACAGCAGAGTTAAGAGCAATTGATACAACAGGATTATCTTCAAAACCAATGACAAAGGGCCAGGATTATTCAAAAGGTAGTTATAAAGTTGCAGACTATACGGCAAATTTAACACCAGGAATGTATTTAATTGTTGTAACAGGTACAACATTTGTATACAATCCGATGGCACTTAGTGTTAATCTGCAGAATGGTGAAGTGTCTTCTACAGATACAGTTGCAAAACCTTCAGAACCAACAATTGTTAAAGAAGCTGACCAGCCTGACGTAGAAATTGGGAAAGATGTAAAGTTTACAATTGAAGCAACAATTCCGAGCTATGGCCCAGAATATACTGGAGATGTTACATTTGAGATTACAGATAGATTATCAGATGGATTAGACTATAATAATGATGCAAGTGTAGAAGTAACTGGATTAAAAGACGGTTATACAAAACCAACAGTTCAGCAGGATGCGCAGAATGCTCGGCTTTTAACTGTTACATTTGATTCAGAGATGATTAAAAATCATCCAGGTGAAATTGTTACCATTACTTATACAGCTGAAGTAAATGAAAATGCAGTTACAAACTTTAATCCGAATACTAATACAGCTGAGTTAGAATATAGCAATTCACCTGACAATACTACAAAAAAGGATTCTACAACTAAAACATATACCTTTGAACTTGATGGATTAGCATGGGGTTCTACAACAGATAGATATGAAGATATCTTTAAGACAGATGACGGAACAAAAACTGAGTCCTCAGAAGAGATAAATTATGCAAGACTTCAGGGAGCAGAATTTGGGCTTTTTACAGATGAGGCATGTAAAAATTTATTTAAATCCGCTGTAACAGATGAGAATGGACGACTGAATATTAAAGGTTTAGATGGGGATGTAAAATATTATTTAAAAGAAACAAAGGCACCAACTGGTTTTCAGTTAAATGATGTTGTAGTACCAGTTTTGGTTGAGCCTACTTATGAAGAGGATGGAACACTTAAGAGTTATACAATATCAATTGGTGGCAATGTAACTACTACATATGTTGCTGAATACAGCAAAGAGGGTACAGTTACAAAAGTAGATCATACAGGTGATGGATATCAGTTTAAGAATACCAAACTCTCCTCCCTCCCGTCCACAGGTGGAATCGGTACAACAATCTTCACCATCGGCGGATGCCTCATCATGATTGTAGCAGCAGGTCTCTTCTTCGCAAGCCGCAGAAAATCTGCAAAATAATATAACCACAATCATTTATAACAATTAGCAACAAATCCAAGCAACAACAAAATGCCGGGGCGGACGGCCCGCCCCGGCATTTTAGAAAAATACAACAATAAGGAGAGTCCGGATGAAAAAAAGAGCACACATAATCATTGTTTCCCTTCTATTTTTAGCCGGTTTGTCCTTGCTGCTGTATCCCTTCGTATCAAATCAATGGAATAACTACAGACAGAGCAAATTGATCAGTAATTACGAAGAAGTGGTAAATGAAAAAAGCACAGCCGGTGAGATTGACTACAAAGCCGAAGCAAGCCGCGCAGAAGCTTACAACAATGCCCTTCTTCCCAGCATCCTCCCAGACTCCTTTGCCGTAGCGGAAGCTTCCGAGGAAGACGAAGAATATATGTCTTGTCTTAACCTCACAGGTGATGGTATGATGGGATATGTAGAAATCCCTAAAATTGATATTAAAATCCCTGTTTTTCATACTACGGAGGATGAGGTACTTCAAAAAGCAGCAGGCCATCTGGAAGGCAGTTCCCTTCCAATTGGAGGAGAGAGCACACATGCTGTCATCTCCGCCCACAGAGGGCTTCCAAGTGCGACACTGTTCACGGATCTTGACAAGTTAAAAGAAGGCGACCATTTCCTTCTCTATATATTAGATGATACCCTTTGCTATGAAGTGGATATGATATCAGTCGTAGAACCTGACCAAACCGAAGGGCTGGCAGTAGTGGAAGGAAAAGATTTAGTAACCCTCTTTACCTGTACACCATACGGCGTGAACAGCCAGAGACTTCTGGTTCGCGGGCACCGCGTTCCCTATGAAGAGACAGTAATGGAAGAAACACCTACTTCCCTGCTGACCGGTGTAAGTATGCACACAAGTTATCTCTTCTGGGTAATTGTAGGCTTGGCAGTCACAGCAGCCTTTGTTACTTTCCTCTATCTCCGTGAAAAGAAATTAAGAAAAAAGCTTGATCTGGGTGAGAAACAGGAGAATGAGGAGCTGACGGACAAATAAATGAAGAGAAAAATTTCAACGATTCTGTTCGGATTATTATTTCTGGCAGGGTTTGGCATCCTGGTTTACCCAACCGTTTCCAATCAGTGGAACACCTACCGCCAGAGTAAACTCATAAGCAGTTATGAGGAAACCATCGGTGATATGACGCCGGAAGATTTTACAAAAGAATGGGAAGCCGCAAGAGCCTTTGATGAATCTCTGACCCAGAACAATCTTTATGGTGATGTATTTGGAGAGGATAAAGAAGAACTGGAAAATACAGAATATTGGAAAGTTCTGAATGTCAACAATGACGGGATCATGGGATACCTCTCCATCCCCAAGATCAACATAAAAGTTGCCATCTACCACGGCACCGGAGACGATGTCCTCCAGACCGGAGTAGGCCACTTAAACGGAACCAAATTACCAATCGGAGGCGAAAGTACCCACAGCGTACTGGCAGCCCACAGAGGACTTCCAAGCGCCAGACTTTTTACAGATGTCGACCAGTTAAAACGCGGAGATTTATTTTACATTCACGTACTGGACGAAACTTTAGCCTATGAGGTAGACGAAATCCTTACTATGATAGACAAAGATGACAGGGAAACCTTAGACGGCGCTATGGCCATCGAAGAAGGCCAGGATTATGTAACCTTGTTCACCTGCACTCCATACGGTGTAAACTCCCACAGGCTTTTAGTCCGCGGACATCGGGTACCGTATACAGGAGAGGAAGAAATAGAAAGCACACCGGTTCAGTCCATGTTGAAAGCAGTTCAGAATTATTATATGATATATCTGATCCTTGGATTGGCTGTGACACTGCTTGTGATACTTTTAATGAAATTCCTGTTTAGACCACGGAAGAAAAAATAAAATACGGATACAGTGGATGACAGGGAATGAGATTTCAGAGGAGGGTAAAATGTGAAGATGAAAAAGATAATAAAAAAAGGAAGTGCATTAGCTCTGGCTCTGGCATTGGTGCTTTCCGCAACGGTTTTGCCAAAGGTATATGCAGCCTTCGGCATAGATACAGAGAAAAGCTGTTCCCTGACATTTGAACTGGATGGACAGTATGAAGAGCTGGACAGTCTGGTGATCCCCATTGACCTGTACAAAGTAGCAGATGTGAAAGAGAACGGGGAATACACAGTTTTATCCGGATACGAAGATTTGGATCTGACCTCTATAAGCGACAAGACAACAGCAGAAGACTGGGAGAAGCTGGCAGGAAAAGCCACAGATCTGGTAAACAGCCTTGCGGCCCAGCCCACAGCAAATGTCCAGATGCAGCGTCAGGAAGGCCAGGATAAATCCAGAGGAAGTGCGGAGAACCTTGCAACAGGAATGTATCTGGTAGCGGCCAGGTCCGTGCAGTCAGATTACAATACCTATGACTTTACACCTTACCTGGTATCCCTTCCGAACAACTATTATCAGTCCACACAGGATGATACCTGGGTATATGATGTGACAACCGGTTTAAAACCTTCACAGACAAAACGCTATGGAGATTTGGAGATCAGTAAAACACTCACCTCCTACAACGAAACTTTAGGCGGAGCAGATTTTGTTTTTCAGGTAGAGGCAGAGAAGGACTATGAGGTAGTTTACAGCAATGTAGTTTCCATTTCCTTTAACGCTCCGGGAACAAAAAGTGTGAAGATTGAGCATATCCCAGCAGGTGCGAATGTCACAGTTACAGAGGTTTACAGCGGTGCAAGTTATGAACTCACAACTGAAGCCACACAGCACGCAGTCATAGCAGCAGATGATATTGCAAGAGTTTCTTTTGAAAATGAATACGACCACCGAAACAACGGCGGCAGCAGCGTAGTCAACCGTTTCACATACAATGAAGGTGACTGGGACTGGGAACAGCAGAAAGACAATACAGGTGAGCAGGAGTAAAGGAGGATGGAGAGATGAAGAAGAAATTCAGTAAAAAAAGCCTTTGTCTGGCTGCAGCAGCTCTCGCCCTCACTGCAGGTCTGTCAGTGAACAGCGCTATGGCATACTTTACCACCTATGCAACAGCAGCAGGCGGTGTGACCATCAGCCTTGGTTCAACAACAACTGTCCCGGAAGAGACGGTCAGCGACTGGACAAAGCACATTGTGATCAAGAATACAGGCGATTTTGAATGCTATGTCCGCGTAAAAGTATTTGCGGGAGATAAATATCAGGATGGACTGAAATATCAGGGCAGCGAGAAATGGTCTCCGGGAGAAGGGGATTACTATTATTACAGCGATGTAGTTCCGGCGGGGGGCGAGACAGAAGAACTTCAGGTTAAGATTGATTCCAAAGACAGCGAAGAAGAATTTAATGTTATCGTGGCCCAGGAGTGCACACCGGTTTTATATGATGACCAGGGCAATCCCTACGCAGACTGGAACGCGAAACAAGAGGAGGTTGGTGAATAATGAAAAAGAAGAAAAAATCCTTTTCTGTTAAACCAGTTATCCTTCTCACCGCATCCGCATTACTTTTGCTTGGAAGTACAGTGGGAAGTGCTCAGGCAGCTCTGACCTATTACAGTGAAAATTATGCAGTCCAGATGAGTACATCCAGCATAGGTGTAAGTTTGGTGGAAAACGGAAACATAGTCAGTAGCAGGGATTATGATAATGATACAGATGGGGAATGGAATGTGACAACAGGAAATCTTCTGGAAGATTTAAAAAAAGAAAAATTTATTCTTGGAAAGAGATATCATGAAGAACTTAGTGTCACTAACAGTGGTACCATTGATAGTTATGTTAGAGTAATTCTCACCAAAAGCTGGTTAAAAGGTGAAGGAGCGGAAGCTGTAAAGGATACTAAACTTTCACCGGAACTAATTGAAATTAATCTGACGGATGATGGATGGAAGGTGGATTCAGATGCATCTACCAAGGAGCGTACGGTTCTTTATTATACAAAAATTCTGCCAGCAGGAAAAACAACTACCAATTTTGCAGATTCTCTGAGAATCGACCCGGCTTTGGGTAAGAAGATTACAGAGCATGTGAATGTGGATGAAGAGACGGGTTACAAGACTATTACGACTGTCTATGACTATGATGGTTATAGTTTTCAGGTAGAGGCAGAGGTGGATGCGGTTCAGACGCATAATGCTCCTGATGCGATAAAGAGTGCTTGGGGCGTAGATGTAAGAGTTTTAGGCAATGGAGATATCAGCTTACGATAGGAGGTACAGAATATGAAAAAGAAAATTTTGTGCCTTGTCATGGCAGTAGTCATGACCGTAGGCACTGCACTAACTGTGCATGCAGAAGAATTTAAAAGCGATAAAAGTTGGCAGGTCAACTTTGACGGGGATGACGTAAATAGCAATTTTAGTTCCAGGGAGATGGCAGAGAAGATATATGGAATTCTTCCCGGTGATACTATAGAACTGCAGGTGGATATAAAGAATTCGGGTGAAGAGCAGACAGACTGGTATATGTCCAATGAAGTTTTAGAAAGTTTGGAGGAAGAAAGCAAAGCAGAAGGTGGAGCATATACCTATAAATTGACATATGTTACACCGTCTGGTGCGGAGGCAGTATTATATAACAATGAAACAGTAGGCGGTGAGGAACCATCTAATATTGGTGTCGGACTTGAGCAGGCTACTGACTCTCTTGATGATTTTTTATATTTGGATAGATTGAATGCGGGTAGCATTGGTTCTGTTCATTTAAAAGTTACTTTAGATGGTGAAACACAAGGAAATGGTTATCAGAATACACTGGCCCGTCTGCAGATGAATTTCGCAGTTGAAAAAGTTGCTCCGTCTATTGTCACAGTAAAAGGTGAGGACACTGTGATTAGAAAGACCGTCACGGGTACATCCAATACAGTGAGAGAGACCATAACCCGTCCAAAGACAGGTGATACAACGAATATCCTGCTTTATAGCGCAATAGCCATGATAAGTGGGGTCATACTGTTGATTTTCGGAATGCTTTCTATAAAAAAACACCATGAAAATGAGAAAGGGGATCTGAAGTCATGAAGAAGTTGAAAATGATTTTAATATCTTTACTGACTGTTGGTATGCTCCTTAGCTCAACGGTAGTTAATGTTACAGCAGCAGAACAAGAATACACCTATACAGTAACCCTTTACGCTGGAAAACAAGGTATATTTCTAAATGGTGAAGATAAAATTGTTAAAACTGGATTGAGAACAGGCGATATAGTAGAATTCGATATATCAAGCGGAGGATTAGAGCTTATAGATTCTGGTAAATATTATATAAAAGGTATCCGGCAAAGTGGACGTGATAATAATGACGCTGTTGAAAATCCAAGAATTAATGTAGACGGTGACAAAGATTTTGTAGTTGCTTATGGTATCAAAGGTGATATGGTTAGTTATACTGTTAATTACCGTGATGAGGAGGGTAATGAACTGCTACCGAGCAGTATTAACTATGGTAATGTGGGTGATAAACCAGTAGTGGCATATCAGTATATAGAAAATTACACACCTATGGTGAAAGCTTTTACAAAAACATTGCTATCTGACGAATCTAAGAATGTATTCAATTTTATTTATACACCGGTAACCACAGAAACTATACCTGTCCCCGGTGAGACCACAACAGTCACAACCGTAATACCGGGAACCACAACAACGGAGACCACCGTAATTGAAACACCCGCAGCTGGCACAACTGGTACTACAGGTACAGAGGGCGCAGGGACCCCCGGTGAGGCAGGAACCCCAGGTACAGAGGGGACTGCTGAGGGAACTGGCACTCCGGAAGCCGGAGCGGATCAGGGAACCCAGGTGATCGAGCCTGAGGAAGTTCCGGAAGGTAATCAGGATATTGTAGATTTAGACGAGGAGGAAACTCCCCTTGCTGACAACCCGGAGGAAACCAAAGAGAAAGTGAAAAAAGGTCTTCCGCTGGCAGCCGGTATTGCGATCGGAGTCGGAGCAGTTGCTGCGCTTTCAGCATTAGCTGTATTTCTGATCAGACGCCGCAGATAATATATATAAAAAATGCATAGGTAACAGAAAGGATATCCGATTTTGAGCAGAAAGAAGAAAAAGGATAAAAAAAGCCCAGTGTCTGCAGTTTGCAGTGCACTGGGCACTGTTTTATTGATAGGTCTGGTGCTTGTCTGTCTTCCCATAACAGCAACCAGGCTTTTTGGCTATGATGCCTATTCCGTGGTGAGCGGAAGTATGGAACCGGCAATCCCCACGGGAAGCCTGGTATATGTGCAGGAAGCAGCACCCGAGGATATGAAAGAGGATGATGTAATCGCTTTCTACGGAGCTAAGGATTCCAATGCCATAATCACCCATAGAGTTGTAGAGAATAAAGTGGTCATGGGTGAATTTGTCACCAAAGGTGACGCAAATAAGACGGAAGATATGAACACAGTTCCCTACAGCAATTTTATAGGAAAAGTAGTGTACACAATTCCCGTTCTGGGAAGAATTGCACAGGCCCTCACAAGTACGATCGGAAAGATCATT
This sequence comes from Blautia hominis, assembly GCA_002270465.1. GTDB lineage: Bacteria > Bacillota > Clostridia > Lachnospirales > Lachnospiraceae > Blautia > Blautia hominis. Next base: position 65,788 of record NQOF01000011.1, on the reverse strand, counting down.
GCCGGCGGTGTGATCGCCGCAGCTTTGTTTCTGGAGGTTATAGCCTCAGTGATCCGCAGACGGGAATAGAGTAGGCGATAGAAAATGCAGCTATAGTCTTCAGGGCTTTTGGTGATTTTTTCTCGTTGGTCTTTTCACCATTACAGATTAGCATACAGGGAAAATAGGGTTACAGATAGGTAATGATGTAATGCTTTTTGTAATGCTGTCTGCAGTACAATATTATATATAATAACTGGATGATCCAACTTGATAAACACCTTCCGGAGGAGAAAAACATTGTGAAAAATAGAATGGCGAGAAATGCAGAGACCTTTGTGGTTAAAATTGCTGACAATAAAAGCGCTACATGGCAGGGCAGCGTCACCTGGATGGAAGAACAGAGCGAACAGGATTTCCGCAGTGCTATAGAGTTAATAAAGTTTATAGACAGAGCCTTAGAACAGTCGGAAGAGAACAAAAAGCAACAATAAGGCTTGGGAAGGAGTGCATTATGGGACATAAGAGATTACGGAAAAAAATCTTACCGCTCACATTATGCATTGCCATGATCCTGGGAAACATAACTATTGCCCAGGCGAAACAGAGCCTATCCGGCGAAAGCAGCCGCACGAGCCGGCAGGCAGAAGCTTCCCATACAGAGACGGACGAAAAACAGACACAGGAAAGTACAGGAAATATCCCTCAGGATGATAAAGATAAGCAGCAAAGTAATACCATGTCTGCAGATGATTCGGACACTGCAGAAGATACAGATAACAGGAAAACAGTTACGATCAACGGTGAGCAGGTACCCCTGGATGAAGGGGAAAACATAACAAAAAACGACTATACGGGTCTTCTGTGTGTAGGAGTTTTTGCAGGTGTTTTGCTTATAGCCGGAGCAAGGGAATTTGTAGTCAGAAAACGCTTAAAGTAAGCTTGATAAAAACCTCCTTATATATTTACAAAAGCCGCGGAACAAAGAGATTCGTCTTCGTTCCGCGGCTTTTGTACTTCATCGTTCTCTCAATTAACAGTAGTCAAATCCCCCAAAAAGTTGTAATATGAAATCATCAAATAATCTATAAAGAAGGGATACATAACACACTATGAACCACAAACAAAAAAGTGCTCCCCAGCGTCTTCTCTGGTCCCAGTTTGACGCCCTGCAGATGGGCTCAGGATGGGATGAGGAGGACATAAAAAAACCGCAGATCCTGCTGGAAGATGTCTTCGGAGACAGTCATCCCGGCAGCACCCACCTGTCCGGCCTCATGGAACAGGCAAAATACGGGGTATTTGAAAAAGGCGGCTATCCGGCTCAATATCACACTACAGATATCTGTGACGGATGTGCCCAGGGCCACGACGGCATGAATTACATTTTGGCTTCCCGTGAAGCCATCTGCGATATGATTGAGGTACACGGCTGCGTATATCCATGGGACGGTATGATCCTTTCCGCCTCCTGCGACAAGTCTATTCCTGCCCAGTTAAAAGCAGCGGCCCGTCTGGACATGCCTACAATCTTTATTCCGGGAGGCAGTATGCGCCCCGGCCCGGATATGACTACATCTTTGGTTGCCGGAGACATTTCTCTGCGGCAAAAGCGTGAAGGGGCTGTCACAGAGCAGGAGATCAGAGATTACAAACTTACAGGCTGCCCGTCCTGTGGGGCTTGTACCTTCCTGGGAACTGCCAGCACGATGCAGTGTATGGCGGAGGCTCTGGGTATGGCGCTTCCCGGAACTGCCGTTATGCCGGCTACTATGCGTGATATTTTCGCCTATTCCAGAAAGGCGGGACGAAAGATCATGGAGCTGGCAGAGCGTGATATTACGGCAGGAGCCATCATGACAAGAGAGGCATTTGAAAATGCCATCATCATTCACAGTGCCATCGGAGGCTCCACCAATGCCACGATCCACCTTCCTTCCATAGCAAGGGAATTGGGGATCACGCTGGAGCCGGAACTTTTCGATGACCTGAACCACAAAGTGCCCCATATTGGCAATATCAATCCAAGCGGTCAGCACCTGACGGAATCCTTCTGGTTTGCCGGAGGAATCCCCATGGTCCAGATTTACTTAAAGGACATGCTGCATCTTGATGTGATGACTGTCACAGGCAAAACGCTGGGTGAGAATCTGGAAGATTTGGAAAAAGACAATTTTTTTGCCCGTAACCTGGGTTATCTTCACAATTATAGTCTGGAACGTGACCAGGTCATTTTCCCTGTGGAGAAAGCGGAGGAAAAAGGCTCCATTGCCATCTTAAAGGGCAATCTGGCACCGGAAGGCGCAGTGATCAAGTATTCAGCCTGCATCGAAACTATGCGGGAGCACATTGGCCCGGCAAAGGTATACAACCGTGAGGAAGATGCCTACCAGGCAGTTGTGGACGGACAGGTGGACCCGGGAGACATTCTTGTTATCCGCTACGAAGGACCAAGAGGAAGCGGTATGCCGGAAATGCTGATGACAACAGAAGCCATTGTCTGCGATGAGCGTCTCAACGGCACAGTTGCCCTGGTAACAGACGGACGATTCTCGGGCGCCACAAGAGGTGCCGCCATCGGTCATGTTTCCCCCGAGGCAGCCGCAGGAGGCCCCCTGGCTTTTATAGAGACAGGAGATATACTGAAATATAGCGTACAGAACAGAAGCTTGGATGTTGTGGGCATACGGGGAAAAGAACTTCCCCGGGAAGAGATAGAAGCAGTCCTGAAAAAACGGTCAGAGTCCGGCATCCTTCCCCGTCCAAAAAGAAAAGGATTGTTTGGCCGCTATACAAGCCATGCCATTTCAGCCATGAAAGGCGCGGGATATGAGGAAGTATAAAATACCAAGAGATATAGAAATATGGTGAGATATAGAAATGCGTTGAGATATAGAAATGCGTTGAGATATAGAAATGCGTTGAGATATAGAAATGCGTTGAGATGTAGAAATGCGTTGAGATATAGAAATGCGTTGAGATATAGCAGTGCGTTGAAATATAGAAATGCGTTAAGATATAGAAATGCGGTGGGATATAGAAATGCGGTGAGATATAGAAATACGGTGAAAGATAGAAATACGGCGAAATATAGAAATACGACAGCGGCGGATATACTGACGCTGCCGCCGTATTTAAAAAACGGATGGAGACACTTCCACAAATTCGCCGTAATCCAGGGAGTATTCAAACAAATCTGCAAGGGGCCTGTCCTCATACAGACACAACAGGCTTCGTATCACCCCTATATGGGTTACAAAGAGAATCGTATCATCCGCCGCTGCATCCGCTGCAGCCTGGCGAACAACCACCGCCGCCCGCATCTGGACCTCCCGGAAGGATTCTCCGCCCGGCACACAATAATCTCCCATTGCACACCCCCGTCTGTGATACTCCTGCGGGTATCTGGCTTTTATCTCAGAAAAAAGCAGATTTTCCCATTCTCCCATATAAATCTCCGCCAGGCCTTGGGCAAAATAAATCCCACAATCAAAAAACGGCCTCAGTATACAGGAACTCTGTACACAGCGCAGCAGAGGGCTGCTGTAAATCACATGAGGAGTATTATTCTCTTTCAGCTCCAGAGCGCTTTTCTCTATCTTGCTGCATCCGGCTGCCGACAGGGGATAATTGGTCTGTCCCACACATTTTGCCTGTCCTGTACATTTTCCGTTCCCGTACATAAGATCGGGAATACCGTGCCGCATAAAAATAAGCCTCATCACTTCCCCCTTATCTTAATGCTCCTTTTTCCTGCATAAGCATCTAAAAATCTATCCACGCTGTAATAGGATACCAGTATCTTTTCAAAAACCACATTTAGTCCCTGTTCAAAGACTGCCCTTTTTACTTTCATTTCAATATTTGCCTGATCTCCACGGAATCCGTCTCCCATAAATTTCAGTTTCAGGGAAAGCATTTTTTCCATCGGTTCATATTCCGCTTCATAATCAACCAGAGTATCTATGGAGAACAAGGCCTCATCCAGTTTTACGGTCAGGCCGTTCTCACTGATCCTCCCTCCGCATTCCAGACGTTTTAATACACTTCCGCAGGCACAGGAACCGGGAAGGAACCTGGCAAGATCCCCGGTGCGGTATCGCAGAAGAGGCATACCCCTTCTGGTAAACGTAGTGACTGCAAGTTCACCCCACGAACCGTCTTTTAGGACCTCATGTGTGACCGGATGCAGGATCTCCGCATAAATATCGTTTTCCCGGATATGCATTCCCTTATGTACGCTGCACTCCAGGGCACCTCCAAGTCCTGTCTCTGTCATGCCGAAATGATCAAATACCTCACATCCAAGACCGGAGGATATTCTCTCCCGCACCGGAAGCGGCAGGTGATCGGTACTTAAAAGCACAGTTTTCAAAGGCAGCTTTATATGCTGCTGCCTGCAGTATTCCGCCAGTGCCAGAAATTGAACCGGAATTCCCACGGCACAGGAGACCTGCCTTTCAAGTAAGCGAGCCGCGCAGTCCTCCATGCTGCTTATGATTCCGAAGCCAATGGGATATGCGCCCAGCCGCCTAAGCCCCTGCATGAGTAAATCCCCCACGCTTCCTTTCTTTTTAAAGGGCAGGAATACCATCACAGTTTCCTCCGCTTTTGTCAGCCCAGCCATTCCGTGATGAAAAAAATCCACGGTCAGTTCCTGGTCAGAAGCCGTATAAAAAATACGTTTAGGCAGCCCCTCCGTACCTGAAGTATGCAAAGTAACTACCCGGCTGATCTCCCCCTGTGAAACACACAGCAGGGACAGTCCGGCGTCAGTTAAATCCGTTCCGTCCATTGTGGGAAAGGATGCGAACGCCTCCAGGGATCTTGGCAGAGGGAATCCGGTCAATTTTTTTCTGTACCAGGGGCTGTTCTCCCCCGCAAAGGAAAGCAGAGCACGTATTCTTTCCAGATGCCAGCTATTTAATTCCTTTCGGGAAGAAAGGGTGATATTTTCTTTTTTCGCTATCCAGTCATCTAACACACATGTTTTTATGGGCATTTTCAGTTTCCTTTCTCATGTCCCCTATGTTTGCAGGTCCCGTCCTGTGCAGTCAGATTATAGGCGCAAAATGGGATCAGACGAACCGGTTCTTCCCCTGTGACCACATGGATATAGCACTCCTTTAACCGATCCAGGTCCAGGGTCCAGGCATCCATAAAGCCCATGGCCGATACTGCCAGGGTATCATGTTCCAGGCGTTCCAGAAAATCATCAAGTGAACTGGTGTCACAACAGGTCGATCTACTGTGAAACGGTGAATCAGAACAGCAGCATGGTTCAGAGGGAGCTGCCCACTGCCTTGCTACAAATTCCCTGGCTTTCCGGGAAGCGTCCTTGGTGCCGCATCCACAGGTCTTTTCCTTACGCCACGGCTGCAGAGTTCCGTCTTTTCGGAGTATGAAATTTCCGCTGAAGGAGCAGTAAGGATTTTCCGCATTTCCCGGTGAAAAATGTTCTGCCTTCATCTTTCCCCCGGTCTGGGTCTCGATGGCCCGAAGCAGGTCAGGCAGGGTAAAATGCTTCTTGGAAAGCAGGGGGTCATATCTGCCGAACTGGCTGGCAGGCTGAAAGTGTACGCCTCTCACAGCCGGCATATGTTCCAGCGCGAAGTTAAGGATATCCCCCACCTCCCCGTCATTGATCCCCGGAACAATCACAGGTACCAGTACAACCCCCACACGGGCACGTTCACAGGCCGCAATGGCATCCATTTTTTCTTTCAGGAGTTCCCGGCCCCGAAGTGCCCTGTACGTCTCCTCCCTCAGTCCGTCAAACTGCAGAAACACACAGTCAAGTCCAGCATCTGCTAATTCCTTCAAATAAGCAAGATCTTTCCCGATCCGGATTCCGTTTGTATTGAGCTGGAAAAATGGAAATCCTGTCTCCTTACCCATACGGATAATATCTGCCAGGTCATTGCGCATAGTAGGTTCCCCGCCGGAAAGCTGGATATTAAAGGGTCCGCCCATGCTCATCATGGCCTCAAAACGATGCTGGATATTTTCCATGTCAGGTTCATTTTCGGACCCTGCCGTTTGCGCATCTGTTTCGGCCCGGGAGGAGGCAAAGCATACAGGACATTCCAGGTTACAGCGGTTCGTCACCTCCAGCAGCACACAGCAGGTACGCTGTCTGTGCTGGGCACAGAGCCCGCAGTCATCGGGACAGCCTTTGTCTGCTTTGACAGCAGGTGCCACAGGGGATACAAAACAGCGTTCTCTGTCAAAGGTCTCATAGGCAGGGGCACCATTCCAGATAAGCGCGCGGAAATCACCATGCTCCGGGCAGGATTTTTCCAAAAACACCTGATTCCCTGTCCGCACCTTCCGGGCTTCCAGCTTTTTAAGACAGACAGGGCAGACACTCTCTGTATATCCCAGAATGCCCTGTTTAGTCCCATCACAGCAATCCGCAGTCCCATCACAGCAATCCGCAGTCCCATCACAGCAATCCGCAGTCCCATCACAGCAATTCGCAGTCCCATCACAGTCTTCGACAGTCCCATTACAGCAATCCGCAGCACCGCCACAGCGATCCGCAGTCTCATCACAGTTTTCGGCAGTCCCATTACAGCAATCCGCAGCACCGCCACAGCGATCCGCAGTCCCATCACAGCCTTCTATAGTCCCATCACGGCAATCCGCAGCACCGCCATAGCATTCTCCTAAGCCTTCACAGCCTTCAGCAGAGTCCTCACAACCACACAGCCGTTTTTCAAACTCCATCTTCATTTCCTCCCAGTCATCCCCGGAAAATCCGGCCTTAATGATAGGTTCATTGAGAATCCCCTTCACCCGGATCCCTTGGTCTGTGTCCAGCGTGAAGAACGGCCTTCTGAAATCTTTGCGCACCTTCATCCTTCCCCAGCCGGACAGAAGCTTTAAGAGACGGTCATCCACAGGGGAAGAGAGTGTATAGGCGTAAGATTTGGCATCTGCAAAACAGTTATCTGCCCTTTGGCAGTCCAGTATTTTAATTCCCATTGAAAATCTCCTTTAACACCCCTATGACCTCCTGAACCTCCATCAGTGAAGTGAATCTGGACAGGCTGAACCGCACCGTCCCATCCCTTCCTGCTCCTATACAGGGGAAAATATGTGGGGCACAGTGAAGTCCGGTGCGGCAGATAATGTCAAAGCTGCCGCTTAACATATCCCCGATATCAGCAGGTGAATAGTCTGGCGAAGTAAAAGTTACCACAGGCGTGCGGTTTCCGGATACCGGAACTACAGAACATCCAAGCCCCTTCAGCGTGTCTTCCAGCATATAAGAATAGTCCAGTATCTGCCCCGGGTTGAAGGGATGTTCTTCTGCCCAGGCAAGCATTTCCCCCAGCACTTCCATGCCCTGTTCATTCTGGGTGCCTGCCTCCAGCCGAATGGGATATTCCTCCGGCATCTCGTCCAGATCCGAATGGATGCCGGTGCCTCCTGTATAAACAGGTTGAAGAGTTATATCACGGGAGACATACAGCGCTCCGGTACCCTGTGGTCCCAGAAGATATTTGTGCCCTGTGAGCGCAGCCATATCCACACCCCATAAGGCAGGCAGGACCGGTATCAGCCCGGCTGTCTGTGCAGCGTCCAAAAAGACCGCGGCCCCGGCTTTTTTGGCTTCCCCGGCAATAACGGGAATATCATTCACGGCTCCGGTCACATTGGAGGCATGGGTGATCACGACCATACGGGGATGAAGGGTTTTCAGGGCTTCACGGTAAACTGCCATGTCCAGCCGTCCGCTTCTGTCTGTATCCAGCTCATAATAACGGATAAGGCCCTTTTTCTGCAGAAAGTAAAGAGGACGCAGTACAGAGTTATGTTCAGCCCGGCTTGTCAGGACCACATCACCCGGCGCCCAGGGGAAGCCCAGCAGCCCCATATTCAGGGCGTGAGTGGCGTTCAGTGTGTATATGATTTGTCTGCTGTCATCAATACCCAGCATCTTTGCCAGACGCTGGCGGCATGATGTATTTTCTTTTCCCTCACGGTACGTGGAACGGACTCCGTGCCCCGGTATTTTTCCTGCGGTCTTGGCCCAGGCGTCCGCGTATGCAGGCGGTTTTGGAAATGAGGTTGCAGAGTTGTTCAGATAGATCATGGCTTTTCACCCCTTATCAATTCATACAGATGTTCCGCGGTTTTCCTGTCTCTTTCCAGACATTCCAGTGCCTCCGTATTTCCAGTAAATCCTGCCTTCTTCTGCAGGAAACGTTCCGTAAGACTTACACTTCTGTCCTCGATCACCAGCCGGTCAGCCAGATAGAGCAGGGTGGTTTCATTCACAGTGTCCCGAAAATGCGTGGGAAGCTGTTTGTGGTACCGCACACATCCGGCCACACCGCAGTATCCCATAAGTTCCAGCATGTCCGCAGCGGCTTTGGCATGGTGTGGCTGTGTTTTCAGCATATCATGCAGAAGTGCCGCCCTTGACAGCACCGTAATATCTATAAGGCTGCTGCTCCGGCTATCGTGTCGGGCTTCATATGCTTCTGCAAGTTTCAGTGCGGTTCTCTCCACCGCTCTGCAGTGCGCCCGGACCCGGGAGGGCGTCTTCACGTAATCCCATATATCCTCACACACCCGGACGCTGGGAACTGCCCTGTTCTTTGCGGCAGCCTTCAGGCGTTCATAGTCCTTGGGCAGGTCTGCATCCTCCAGGATCTCCGGATCAGGTACTTCAAGGATCTCTGTGTCATCCTGAAACATCTCCAGCACACCGCGCATCCCCTTGTCCCCCTTGTAGTGAGTCAGGGCCTCCATGACAGGCCTGGTAAAAAGGGGCGGGTGCCCGCATTCCCCGTGATAAGCAGGCAGCAGAACAGAAGACGGAAATGCCCTGTGATGTGCAATGAGTTCCTGTACGGTAAAAGGGGACACAAGGGCCACATCAGCAGGGCATAGAAATACGGCATCGGCCCAGGGCGGGACGGACTGCAGTCCGAGACGTATGGACTCCAGCATGTCTGTCTCATCATAGGCGTTATTTTCCACAATAAGGACACCGGCTTTTTTTAGAATGGGAATCATCTTTTGTTTCCGGTATCCCACAACAGTTATAATATTGTGCAGTCCCGCATCCTGAAAATTCTTCAGGGTGGACTCCAGAATACACATGTCATGCAGCGGCAGCAGCGGCTTAAACTGCTTCATGCGCCGGGAACAACCGGCAGCCGCGATCAGTACATAAATATTTTCGTATTTTTTTTCACTCAATCAATCACACCATTCTCGCTTAAAAGCGCTGTCAATTTTTCCTGGCACGCTTCCAGTATGGGAAGGCATACAGCAAAAGTTTTGGAGAAATCTTCTCCCAGTATGGAGCGGCAGTCTGTATTTCCCTCCAAAGTGCCGTACTGCTCCTGAAACCAGTTTACATAATCCTTTACAATCTGTGTAAACCGATTATGTTCCATCTCCTCCGTGCTTCCTCTTCCGGCGAAATATCCCAGTACGCAGCAGCCTCCGGTCAGTGCGCCGCATTCCTTCCGGCAGTGCCCCATTCCTCCGGTAAGTCCGCTCATTGCCCGTACCAGGTCAGGGTTTTCACAGCCGTCCGTTTCCAGGGCCAGCAGCATGAGGATCTGGCTGCACTCAAAGCCCTGCATTCCTAACTCCATCAGATATTCTCTGAGTTCCATTAAAGTATCCTGCCCCCTTTCTCTTTCGCAGTATTGCATAGTAGTAAGTCAGATCATCGGGAGAGATCCGCCGGCCCCCAAGACAGAGGGGCGGACAGGCTCGTTCCTGTTTCCAGATCCACTCACTGATGTAATTTCTCAGACAAGGTGTTGCATTCTCCAGATACAAAAGCTCAAGATCATACTTCTCAGGCCAGGAAGGCCGGCACCCGAGTTCAAAGAGATCGGATACCAGAAAGATGCCTCCCGGCTCCAGGATCCGCAGGACCTCAGGCAGTACCTGTTCGGTTCCGGTTACGGATAAAGTGCATTCCGCCAGGACCCCCTGAAAACTTTCTGCCTCCCATGGGAGCAGGGACGCGTCCCCTCTTACCAGATGGGCTTGGTTTAGATCAGCTCTAAGATCAATGCCCTCAGCGTTAAAGTCCATGCCGCGGAGCAGTCTTACTGTCTCCCCGCTGCCGCAACCCAGATCCAGAAGCCGGCAGTGGTTTGCCAGCCACCCTCCCTGGAGCGCCTTTTGTATCATTCTTTTGGTCAGCATCTTACCTCCCGGATGGGAGGCCGCCTGGTCTGCCCAGATGTCATTTTCCTTTAATTCTGTCATTTAGTCATTTATCCTCCAATGCCTGTTCTACCTGCAGGATTTTCCCGGTTGCCAGTTCCTCCGGAATGAAGACCTGTCCGCAGACAGGACATTTCGGCATTTCAATAGGGAAATCGTTTCCCATATAGTGCAGCACCACCTCACCCGGTTCAAGTGCCGTGCCGCATTTGTCGCAGACAAGGCTGCCGGGTTCAAACGCATAAGTTTCATAGTATTTTTCTGACATTATATATCCCCTTTGATTTCCATACGATGTGCATATACCCTGCGGATTTCATATCCGTCCTCCCTGGGCAGGTACCATACCCAGAACGTGACATTCCCCACCTTCTTATGTGCAATGCACAGGCCGCTCCTGGTATCACGTATCCGTTCCCGGTCCTTTTCAGCCGCTTCGATGACAGAGCAGATATCCCGCTCTAAGATCATGCGTTTTTCCAGCAGGTCCGCGGTCTCACTGTCATAAAATAATTTCAAGGGCATCTCTCCTTTAGTTAGTTCCCCCCACAGCTCTTTTGACAGCCTGCGTTTTAAGTACATACGGTTCTGCTGTCTTACAGAGTAGGAAGGCCATCTGTGTTCTTCATGGGAAGAAGGGTAAATGAGTTCCAGTATATGGTAAGCCTCCGCTCCCTGTCTGAGGAAGCGGTCCCGGCAGTTAATGCAGTATGTAAGAAAGGCAGTATCGGAATCCGAGACGCACTGCCCCGCCATCTCATCTGCCAGTGTGGGATTGGAGAACTGTGTCAGTCCGCCGTAACCGCAGCAGCTGGAGGACGCCCCTGTATAGGGGCCTTCTGATATGCTGCATCCCATGGAACGGGCCAGATGCCTGACCTGCTCTCTGATCCGGGGAGAATTTCTTGCCTGGCAGGCATCATGGATCCTCAGGGATATATCCCCGGTATGCGCTGTCACCGGCAGGCCCATCGTATGCAGGATTTCCCAGATACCTGTACAGTGCATCTGCGGAACCGCCTCCGAAAGAGAGGTAAGGCAGGCAGGACATGCGGTGATCACTTCAGGGCATCCCAGGCTTTCCCAGGCAGTTTTAAGCTGCAGGACTGTCTTTTCATAGATATCCCCGCGTCCGGCCCATTTTGCCATAATGCCGCAGCAGCCCAGTATTATGCCGGTCCCCCCGGAAAGGCGGGCGCGGAGGTCATTGTAAGACTGCCATACAGTCTCCGGGGTGGAAGCCCCAAGCTGGCAGCCCGGAAAATACACATAGGCGGGTTTGACATTCTCAGGGTCAGGCTTCACAAGAAAGCAGTGCTCTGAGTTTGAAAAGGTCAGGTCGTTCAAGGCGAATTCAAAGGCTGAGGAAGGCATTTTATTCTGGGATACCATGATATTCCTGGCCTCCTGTATCACCTCGCCCAGGTCTAAACCATGGGGGCAAACAGAGGCACACTGCCCGCAGAGGCTGCAGGAATTTATCATTTTGTTGGCGTGCCTGGTACCCATGGCGATAGCCAGGTTGTTGTATACTTCCCTCAGATATTTCTTTGGCCAGGCTTTGTAGCGGCGCATAAAGGCGCAGGCGTCAATGCAGTCCGTACAGGTACATTCCAGACAGCGGGAGGCCTCCTGTACGGCCTCCTCTTTTGAGGGGAGCCGGGATGATAGGCGGGAGTTTAAAGACTCCACATCTTTTCCCGTGACTTGGAGTGTAGTGCGAAATGCCCCTTCCCCCTCCCGGCCTGCGGTGAGCGATACTTTTTTGAGATAACGGTCCATGGAGATGGCCGCGCGTCTGCCTTCAGAGATGGCATCCGGTATAGTTCCGCTGCTGCTTTTTACGGCATCTCCCGCTGCAAACAGCTTGTCCTCATCGGCAGCAAAGGTTACGGCATCCGCATGTACAGCCGGTGTATGAAGCCCCCAGGCCAGTAAAACAGCATCGTACTGCGCCGTGAGAGTCTCTATATGATCAACCCTATTAAGGGTGTGGATTTCAATTTTATACTCATTCAGCCGCTCCAGGTCCTTTTCCAGGATCTCCCGGGGCAGGCGTCTTTCTGTCAGCAGAAAACCGCCGGGTTTCGGGGCCTGTTCCAACACGGTGACAGAATAGCCCTTTTTCCCTAATTCAAGCGCGGCAGCCAGCCCGGTCAGGCCCGCTCCTACGATTGCGGCTTTCTCAGCTCTTTTAGAGAGGAACGTTCTTTTTTTCTTCAGGGAACCATAGGCCTGCGCGGCACATTCCAGCAGGCGTAAGCTTACGGGATCACCGTGTTCTTTTCTGATACAGGCATTTTGGCATGGTTCCTCGCACAAATAACTCAAAATACCGGGAAAGACCGCATTTTTTTCGTACAGTTCTCTGGCTCTGGAAAAATCGGAGACAGCGATGGCCCGGCATATTTCCCGGCAGTCCACATGAAGGGGACAGGCGGCCATGGCAGCAGGCGGCTGTTCTTTCGTGCATTTCGCTTCCAGTTCATGTAATTTTTGCTGGTTCAGTTCAAGCATGGGATCCCTCCTGCCTTTTATGTAAGGAAGGCGCCGAAGCGCCCTCCTATGGGTGTTTTTAAACTACTGTTTCAAAGCTTTGATGGCTTCTTTTACCTTTTCAGGCCGTGCGGGGATTTCCAGTACCCTTGCGCCGGTGGCGTTATAGATGGCACTTAATATAGCCGGATGGCCGGCAGTGAGCGGGCCTTCTCCGCAGCCGGATGCCCCGAACGGGCCTAAAGGCCTGGAGGTTTCCGTATATATGATATTGAAGTCATCAGGTACATCCTCAGGATAAGGGATACCGCATCCTTTTAAGGTGGTATGTTTGCTGTAATCCTCAAAGTCCTCAGTGAGCGCAAGTCCGATACCCTGTGTACAGCCGCCGTAGACCTGGCCGTCCACCACGATCTTGTTGATAATGGTTCCAAAGTCGCATACCGTGGTCAGGCGGATGACACGCACTTTTCCGGTTTCCATGTTGACTTCCACTTCAGGGATAAACAGTTCGTACATGTAATTGCTGAACGGTGCACCCTGGGCTGTCTCCAGGTCGCAGTCCGTGCAGGCTGCGGCAGCCCATGTGCCTTCATAGTAAGTGGGGATGTTTTCCGCTGTCATCTCCTCATAGGTGCGGAAGGTTCCGTCGTCCTTTCTCATGGCATTTAAAAGCATTTCCGCTGCCACACGTGTGGCATTACCCGTAACCACATTGGAACGGCTTCCCCCCGCAGGTCCGGATGCGGGTGTGAGGGCTGTATCGTTCTGCACCAGCTTGATCATTTCCGGTGTGAATCCGGCTTCCCTGAGAACTTCATGGGCCATGGTCAGCGCACCGATATCAGCGCCCTGTCCGTGGTCTTCCCAGGAGTTGTAGACCGTACAGGTTCCGTCAGGATTCAGGCGGATATTGGCAAAGGAACTGTCCTTGCCGTCCAGGCCGCAGCCGTAGATGCCGCTGGCAAAGCCTACGCCGTACCGGAACTTGTCAGTGTTCATTTTTGCAAGCCTTTCCTTTGCTTCATAGTAGACAGGCCGCGCTTTCTCATACATTTCCTCCAGACAGTACACTTCAGGTTCCTGTCCTGTAGGTGTGGTGCATCCGCTTCCTTTCCGGTAAATGTTGCGGTACCGCAGCTCAAAGGGGTCAATGCCCATCTTTTCTGCCAGAACATCGATGCAGACCTCAGAGCCCATATAGGACTGGGGAGAACCGTAACCGCGGAAGGCGGAGCCCCAGGCATGGTTGGTACATACGGTCTGGCTTTTGTTGCGGATATTACGGATGTCATATCCTGCACCTGTAAACTGTGACAGACGCATGGTCAGCAGGTCACCGAACTCGGAGTACGGGCCGTGGTCAATATAATTGTCACCTTCCAGTGCCAGGAATCTGCCGTTTTCATCTGCCGCCATACGGATGTTCATAAAGGCCGGGCTGCGTTTTCCGGTATAGGTGATATTCTGGTACATATCGTAAACCAGGGAACAGGGACGTCCGTCCAGCGCCAGACAGGCAACGCCCAGAAGGGCTTCCATGGTGGGGCTGAACTTATATCCGAAGGTTCCGCCTGAGGGGTTCTGCACAAGCCGGAATTTGTCCGGTTCAATACCGATGCCGGCAGTGATCATGGCAGAGTGCAGGTGGATACCAATGCTCTTGGAGTGTACGGTAAGCCTGCCCTCCTCATCTATATAAGCAAAACCGCAGTCCGGTTCCAGATGAAGGTGAGGCTGGCGGCTGCTGTAGGTCTCCACTTCAGCCACGTAGGGCGCAGACTCCATGATCGGGCCTGTTTCCTCCCCTTTGATACAGTTGGTCTCATAGTAAATATTCGGTGTTCCTGGATGGATCTCAATGGCATCCTCAGCCATTGCTTCCGGTGCGCTCATATAGGCGGGAAGAGGTTCCAGGTCCAGTTTGACTTTCTTTGCCGCTTCCTTTGCGTGTTCCTCCGTGTCGGCAGCTACCATGGCCACCGCATCCCCTATCTGGAAAATCTTCTCATCACAGAGGATCGGGCGGTCCCAGCCGTCCCCTTTGTTGTTGGCAAATGTGATAAGGCCGCTGATGCGGTTCTTTCCCTTTACATCCTTTGCGGTGATGACTTTGATTACGCCGGGCATCTTTTCTGCTTCGGAATGATCAACACCCTTTAAGACTGCATGGGGGATCTCTGATTGTACAAGCGCCAGCCGTGCCGTGTTCGGGGGCATCTGCAGCGCCATGTCAGCGCCGTAATCCCAGGTTCCGGTTACTTTCTTCAGGGCTGACGGACGGATATAGCTGGTTCCCAGTATCTTGTTGCCCACCGGCTTGAAGATCAGGTCTTCTTTTTTCATTTCGCCTCTCAGGACTTTAGCCGCGTCCATAACGGCATCCACCAGAGGTTTATATCCGGTACAGCGGCACAGATTCCTGTGTACCTGGAACCAGTGGCGCACTTCCTCACGGGTGGGGGAAGGATTTTCTTCCAGAAGAACTTTGGCGGACATGATAAATCCGGGTGAACAGAACCCGCACTGGGCACATCCGTGTCCCATCCAGGCCACCTGAAGGGGATGGAGATTGTCGATGGTGCCGATACCCTCAATGGTTTCAATTTCCGAGTCATCTTCCAGCCTGCCCATCTTCATGATACAGGAGCGGACTGCCTTACCGTTTACGATGACAGTACAGGTACCGCACTGGCCCTGACCGCAGCCTACTTTACATCCCGTCAGCATCATCTGCTCACGGAGGACCTTGGCAAGGGAATCTTCCTCATTTACAATTAAAGTGCGGGGCAGACCGTTGATTTTCAATACTTTTTTGATCATATGGATACCTCCTTTGGCTGTTATCAGTTCCTTCAGGCTGTTCTGGTAGCAGGGGGGTATTATGTCTCGTAAGTAGCAGTGTATCACATCTTTTCTTTCCGCTGTTCTTCCTGTATAATAGCAGATATACAAGATGGCGGAGAGAAAGGAGAGAACATGGAGAATTTATATCAGGAGATTGAACTTCAGGTAGCAAGACTGCTGGATTACCTTATGGCCGCAGCCGGCGCGGAGGATCCCAGGCAGTCAGGTGAGCTTCACAGACAGATCCTGCAGGCCCTGGATGCCAGAATGGAACTGCTGTATGGGAATGCAGACACGGAATACATCCGGGCATCCCAGGTTACCGTCCATGTGCAGGATGAGGCAGAGGGACGCGTATACAGCCGTTTGCTGCCGCTTACATACAGGGAAAACAGCAACGGACTGGTACTTCGCGGGGAAAATGTCTCCGGGGAACCTTCCGAGATCGTGTTTTTCTCTGAGACAGCAGCGGACAAGGTGTCTGACATTACCGGTCAGGGAGAGGACCACAGCCCATGTAAAGGTCACGGTTTACATGAATAATGACGAAAAAATGTTGGAAAATAATACCTATTATATAAATATTGTACATATAAATAGGGGTTCAGTCAAGCTTTTTCGCAATGCCGCAGAGAAGTTTTATAAAGAAAAAGTAACTCTTCAGTACCCTCACAGTTACAGACAAAAATCCATGCAGGATCGCCTTTGGCGATAGGATTTTTGCTTGGCCGTGGTACACTTTCTTACAGTCAGCGCAGTGAATGCCCAGACCTACTGAATAGTTACAAGAAAAAGCCGGATAAAAACTCACGTCGGAAAGTTGTTTCATGGGAAAATGCGTGTTATAATTTTTACCAAATAACAGAGAGGATAGAAGACAATGAAAGCAAAATGGATTACACCGGTAGTGACGGCACTGGATGAGAACGGACATATTGATACAGAGGCCAATAAAAGGATTTATGAACACCTGATTCAGGGAGGCATAGACGGGATCCTGATTTTCGGCAGCATCGGTGAATTTTTCGCGCTGCCCATGGAGGAAAAGAAAGATATGGTGCGGGAAGCAGTGGCCTGCATTGACCACAGAGTCACTGTTTACATCGGTACCAACAGCATGGAGTTTGAGGAGTGCGTGGAGTTTTCCAATTTTGCCCTGGATGCCGGGGCGGACGGTGTGATGGTGATTTCCCCATATTACTTCAATCTGCCTGACAGCGCGGTGGAAAATTTCTACGACAGCCTGGCGGACCGTGTGAACGGACCTGTGCTGCTCTACAATTTCCCTGCAAGAACAGGATACGATTTAAAACCGGAAGTGATTCTGGGTCTGGTGCGCAGACATAAGAATATTGTGGGGATCAAAGATACTGTGGGAACTATGGGACATACCCGTGCCATAATCCAGGCTGTTAAGCGTGAGTTTCCGGAATTTTTGGTGTATTCCGGTTTTGACGAGTTCTTTGCCCATAATGTGTTAAGCGGCGGGGACGGCTGTATTGCAGGGCTTTCCAACTTTGCTCCGGCTGTGGCAGCAGGATTTGCCGGAGCGGCCAGAAATAATGATCTGGCGGCCATGCAGGCATATCAGCAGAAGATAGACAGCCTGATGGCGATCTACGACGTGGCGGAGCAGTTTATACCTATTATCAAAAAGGCCATGGTCCTGTGCGGCGTGGAGATGGATCCTGCCTGTGCGGCGCCTCTGCTTTCCGCGGATGAGAATGAGACAGAGAAGATCAGGGAAATACTGAAACAGGCGGAGATCATCTGAACCTGCAGCAAGACACCTGCAAGACAGTGACGTGTGAACCGTGATCATAAATGACAGAAAGGATGCAGCTGTGCAGGCACTGTACAGTTACAAAAGGATCATCATAATGAAACATATAGGGATCATAGGAGCCATGGAGGAAGAAGTGGCAATCCTGAAAGAAAAGATGACGGACGTGAAAGTAGAGAAAAAGGCGTCCATGGAGTTTTACAGCGGCAGGTTAAACGGCAGGGAGGCTGTGATCGTGCGCTCCGGGATCGGCAAGGTCAATGCGGGTATCTGCACCCAGATCCTGGCGGATGATTTTCACGTGGATGCTGTCATCAACACCGGTGTGGCAGGCTCACTGCGGGCGGAGATCAATATCGGTGATATTGTCCTCTCCACAGATACCCTGCAGCACGATATGGATGCCAGGGAGTTCGGCTATCCCATCGGCCAGGTTCCCAGAATGGACACGCTGGCGTTTCCTGCGGACGAACAGCTGCGCAGCCTGGCCGCGGAGGTCTGCCGTCGGGTCAATCCCGATATCCGGGTGTTTGAGGGCCGTGTGGTGAGCGGCGACCAGTTTGTAGCCAAAAGAGAGCTGAAAGACCGGATCATTGAGAATACAGGCGGATACTGTACAGAGATGGAAGGGGCGGCCATCGGACAGGCTGCGTACCTCAATCAGATCCCCTATCTGGTCATAAGGGCCATTTCCGACAAGGCGGATGACAGCGCCCATATGGACTATCCCGCCTTTGAAAGAGAGGCGATCCGCCACACCGTAAATCTGGTGGAGAGCATGGTGGAGAGACTATAGAAAAGGCGTTACTGTACACTCCATGTCCAGTAACACGCTTCGCGATGCACAGATATGGAGCATTCTGCCCCATATCGCGCTGGCCGCCTCGGGATTTTTATGCTTTCGGCATGAAAACGCCTCCCGGTACAGTGGCCTGTGTACAGTAACGAAAAGGCGGCTTTTGTCGCCATTTGACGCACGATTTTTGTTTTCAAAACGCCTGGGTTGCTATATAATGAATGCCATAAAGAGCGAGCTTTTTGCGCGCCGAAATAGTGAGGAGGATTTACTGTGCACTTATTTTATTATGGCACCTGGCTGATGGGGTTATTAAGCCTGTTCAGCGTACTGGCAATCTACGGGAGCAACAGAAGAGTAATCCGGGATATGAAAAACATTCCGGCGGTAAAAGACAAATGGCTGCAGCAGTTTCTGCTGGAATATCAGAGAAATGTAAAAGACGATTCAGCGATACATAACCCCGCTGTGTATCTCACAAGGCGGATGAGAGGACGAAAGATAGGACCGATAACCCTTCGGCAGATGAAAGGGGTATCCTGGTATACTTTTGTCCTCTCTTTTTTGGCAGCGGGTGCCGGGGTGCTGTGGCTTAGGAGGACAGGCCTGGAACGGATCTCATTTCCGGTCATCACCCGTGATTTCCCGGCTATGGGACTTCTCGTGGGCAGCGCAGCGGTCATGGGCATTGTGCTTCTTCTAATCCGCATGGTCATATCCATGGGATTCCAGGAGGAGGTTATTGAGACAAATCTTTTGGATTATATGGAAAACCAGAAGGGTGACAGCCAGAAGGTCATCCAGATCGAACCGGTCCGTCAGAGCTCTAACTCCAAAGCTGCCAGGGCAGCGAAAGGGGGAAAGACCGGCAGAAGGGCAAGAGCAAAGGCAAAGGAACAGGAACAGATCCAGCAGGAACAGCGGCTGAAAGCCCAGAAGGAGCGCGCCATGCCGGACCGCCGCGGTCAGGATAAAGACACCCGGGCCGAGAAGGTGGAAGAGCGCATCCGGGAAGCGGCAGCCACAGATGAACGGTACAGTCATCTCCTGAACAAAGAGGAGGAGGCCATCGTCAAAGATGTGATAAAGGAATTTCTAACTTGATAAACCTCCCATCATTTGCTAAACTATATTTGTTGAATGACAACGTTCAAGTAAAGCCGGACATGCTGTCTTGACGTTTTGTCAGGTCAGCTTCAGGCAAACGACAGGAAAAAGGAGAAGAGAGCAATGGGAAATAAAGTTACATTTGATTATTCAAAAGCCGCCAATGTGATCCGCGAAGAAGAAGTATCAGCAATGGAAAAAATGGTGGAAGCGGCCAAAGAAACTCTGGTATCCAAAAACGGTCTTGGAAATGACTTCCTGGGCTGGATCGACCTTCCGGTAGACTACGACAAAGAAGAGTTCGACCGCATCAAAAAAGCAGCAGAGAAGATCAAAGGAGATTCCGATGTGCTGCTTGTGATCGGTATCGGCGGTTCCTACCTGGGAGCGAGAGCTGCCATTGATTTCCTGAACCATCCATTTTATAACAACCTTACAAAAGAAGCCCGTAAAGCTCCGGAAATCTATTATGTAGGAAATAACATCAGCGGTGCGTATGTAAAAGGCCTTGCTGAGGTTATCGGAGACAGAGACTTCTCCATCAATGTCATTTCAAAATCCGGTACAACAACAGAGCCGGCAATTGCTTTCCGTGTGTTCAAAGAAATGGCTGAGAACAAGTACGGAAAAGAAGAAGCAGCAAAAAGGATTTATGCGACAACAGATAAAGCGAAGGGTGCATTAAAGACCCTGGCAACTGAGGAAGGATATGAGACCTTCGTAGTTCCGGATGACGTTGGAGGACGTTTCTCCGTGCTGACAGCCGTTGGACTCCTGCCGATCGCAGTGAGCGGCGTTTCCATTGACAAGCTCATGGAAGGTGCAGCATCCGGAAGAGAACTGGCACTGAATACTCCGTATGCGGAAAATGACGCTCTGCAGTATGCGGCAGTCCGCAACATTCTTCATAGAAAAGGCAAATCCGTTGAGATTCTGGCTGACTATGAGCCGACCCTGCACTATGTGGCAGAATGGTGGAAACAGTTATACGGTGAGAGCGAAGGCAAGGATCAGAAGGGTATCTACCCTGCATCCGTGGACTTTACCACAGACCTGCACTCCCTGGGACAGTTTATCCAGGACGGCTCCAGAATCATGTTTGAGACAGTTCTTGCCATCGAAGAGCCGAAAGAAGACCTTGCCATCAAAGAGGCAGACAATGACTTGGACGGCCTGAATTATCTGGCAGGCAAGGGCATGGACTTTGTAAACAAGAGCGCTATGAACGGAACCATCCTTGCCCATACAGACGGCAATACACCGAACCTGATGGTGAAAATCCCGAAACAGGATGAGTTCTATCTCGGACAGTTGTTTTATTTCTTTGAATTTGCCTGCGGTATCAGCGGTTACCTGACAGGTGTGAACCCCTTCAATCAGCCTGGTGTTGAGAGCTACAAGAAGAACATGTTCGCACTCCTTGGAAAACCGGGATACGAGGACAGAAGAGAAGAGTTACTGAAAAGACTTTAATAAAAAAGCCTGTGCGGAAGTTCACAACTTCCGTGCAGGCCATTTTTTATCCCTCTTCGATTACCTGGATCTCCAGAAAATCAAAATCCAATACCTCAATAAAATTATCCTGATTAAAACGCGCTTTTGCGTGTTTCTGGAAATCTTTGATATTCACATCCAGCCACAGCGGCTTTTCCAGATCGAACTCATAGCATATGGCATCCAGACAGTGAAATACTTTTTTGGTGCGGTTGGTATCCGTCTCATCGCATATAACGGTACTCTTGATCATATGTGTGTCTTTATAGATTGTTCCCATCAAACGAAACATAATAAAATTCCTTTCCATTGAATTTGTCTAATTCGTATTATTATAAAAAAGAATTCAACATATGTAAAGTAATACATAAAGAATTACTGCTGATTTAGGAATTGCCTGAAGTCGTTGTTTTGTTAATGCTGTATACAGAAGAAAAGTTCATTATCTGTATATTTAATATGTATTCTTTAAGTATTTCTTAATTTTATGGAATTTATCTACGTTTCTTTACGGTAAATGTAGAAATAATGGTATAATGGATTTACAGCAGTGACGCCACGTCCTGAGACGATTCAGGGTACAGGCATCCCTGGCAGGATGCTGTGCCCGATAGCAAAATAATGACAAGAGGTGGTTACATGTTCAGGATACTTGTTTGTGATGATGATAGAGAGATCGTTCGTGCCATAGAGCTCTATCTTTCGGAGGAAGGATATGAGGTACTGTGCGCATATGATGGAATAGAAGCTGTAGAAGCAGTGCGCAGGGAGAAGGTTCACCTGTTGGTGGTGGATATCATGATGCCTGAAATGGACGGAATACAGGCAATCACCCGGATACGCAGATTTTCCAGTATCCCCATTATCTGCCTGACAGCCAAAACAGAGGATGAGGATAAGATCGCCGGGCTTAATGCGGGAGCAGATGACTATATGGAAAAACCCTTCAATCCCCTGGAACTGGTAGCCCGGGTGAAATCCCAGTTAAGGCGTTACACCGAACTGGGAAATATGCCGAAAGGGCAGGGGGAGCACATTTATTTTTCCGGGGGACTGCTTGTGAACGATGATACGAAGGAAGTAACCCTGGATGGCAAAGGGGTGCGGTTTACCCCCATTGAATATAATATCCTTTTGTTTCTTCTGAAGAATAAAGGCAAAGTATTTTCTATCGAGCAGATTTACCGTAATATATGGAATGAGGAAGCCATAGGCGCTGACAACACGGTGGCAGTACATATCCGGCATATCAGAGAGAAGATTGAATTGAATCCAAAAAACCCGAGGTATCTGAAAGTTGTTTGGGGAGTGGGATACAAAATTGACAATATTTCGTAATAGAAAAGAGAAAAGACCCGGCAGGAATAGGCGTCCGTTCTGTTATCCAGGGACACTGATCCTGCATTTTTTATTTGCAATAATAGTGATGATCTACATTATCATTGCCGACTATTATCAGGTATGGCAGGATCCGGGCTGGCTTGCAGGGGAGACACCGCCCTATTACAGGACCAGGGATTACGCCCAGAATGTGGAGAATGAGGTATCCGAACTGATTGATTATATCCGTCTCAGGAATGATTTTGAGACGGACGGCGAGTACGACCCGGATAAGTTGGTGGATATCCTGGAATACTCGGAGCAGGGCAGCATAAGCGGCAGTAATACAAGCGGTCTTGTGTATAAGCTCCAGCACCTTTATGACTGGAGCAAGGAGAATGAGAGCTATCAGTGGTGGAGGAATTACATCCAGGAGAATGACAAGAGCCTGTACAGTTTCAGTCAATTAAGGGAGATCAAAGGGACTCTGGACGAACTTTATGCTCCTCAGGGGTTTGACAGCATTCTGGAATTTGTCATGTCGGACAAAAATGTGAAAAGGGCAAGCGAGGTACACTGCTCCTCCGGACTTGCTGTGTGCCTGCTGAAGATTGACGCGGATATGCCGGTATATCTGAAAGACAAAGAAAGGTTCAGGTCTGAGAATACGAACATAAAATACAGGTTTGAAAACCGTGAGACAGGCAAGGTCTACACCAACTGTACCGGGGAGGAGGACCGGCAGAATGCCGCGCATATTCTGTTTCAGGGAGACACCTTCTTTCTGGATACAGATGTCCCGCTGTCTTATGAAATGCGGTATGATATTATCAAGAAGCTCAATCAGGATATTGTGGATATGGAGAACGTCACCCTCTCCGTCTGGATCGACCGGACATTTGCAGCCAAGGATTACCTGTGGGGCGGCAGTCAGTTTTATCATAAATGGTCCTGGTTTATCAAAACCTTTCCAAAGGGGCTGGTGTTATTCGCTGCCGCGTTTTTCATTTCCCTGATGATCCTCTGTGTGCTGACCATAAAAAGAGCCGGACAGGGAAAAGGGATCGGCAGGTATTTTGATAAGATTGCCATTGAATTTCTGCTGGTTCCCATGGGACTGTTTTTGTACCTTGGAGCATGGATCGTCAGGAACAGCCTGGAGGAAGTCCTGCCTCCTCCAAAGGCTACTGCAAATGTGATCCTGCTTCTTTTCATCTATGCGTTTCTGCTGGCAGGAGTTTTGAGCATCCTCCGCAGAGGGAAGACCGGGACCCTTGGCAGAGGGAGCATTATTAACCAGATCATTGAAAACTATAAAGCAGGTATCCGGGGCGGAAAGCGGGCGGCGCTGGCACTGGCCGGGTTTGTTTCCTATACGGTCATCAGTTATCTGCTATGTCATGCAGGGACCGTGGGCGGTGTGGTCCTGGTGTTCCTGAATCTGTACGCGGGCGGACATATCCTGAAAGAGATCTCCGCAAGAGAGCAGATGCTGGATGGTGTGCGGAAGATCACCCAGGATAATTTTGCATATAAACTGCCTACAGAGAACCTGAAAGGGGTAAATGCGGAAATCGCCGGCAACATTAACAGGATCGGCGACAATCTGGAAAAGGCTGTGCAGGAGAGCGTGCACAATGAACGCAGAAAGACGGACTTGATAGCCAATGTCTCCCATGACCTGAAGACGCCCCTCACTTCCATGATCAGCTATATCGGACTGTTAAAGCGGGAGAAGACTGTGAACCCCAAGATTGAAGAGTATGTGGATGTGCTGGACAAAAAGACCCAGCGTTTGAAAATACTTATGGAGGATTTGATCGAAGTATCCAAGATCAACTCCGGCAATTTCCATATCCAGCCGGAGCAGATGGACTATCAGGAGTTCCAGCAGCAGGTGCAGGGGGAATTCTTTGAGCAGCTCGAAAGCCGCGGTCTGGAGACTGTGAGCAGTATGCCTAAGGAGCGGGTTTATATCCGGGCTGACGGGAGAGCCTTGTGGCGGGTTATGGAGAACCTCTATGGCAATATTGTCAAGTACGCCCTTCCTGGGAGCCGTGTATATGCGGACATGAGGATAGAGGAAGGCAGGGTCGCCTTCTCCCTGAAGAATATTTCCAGGCAGCCTCTCAATATTGATGCGGAAGAGCTTACCCAGCGGTTTATCCAGGGGGATGAATCCAGGAGCACAGAGGGCAGCGGCCTGGGACTTTCCATTGCCAGGAACCTTGTGGAGCTTATGGGAGGCCGGTTTATCATCTATCTGGATGGGGATTTGTTTAAGACTACCCTTATATTTCCCATAGAGTCCACGGGCTGCGGAGAAAATATGGAGAAATAATATCCATTGTGCAAGTTGTATATTGAAGAATAAAAAATTCGGTAAATTGCCAATGGGGTGTAATTCCTTGGAGATGATAACAAAGACTTTATTTAATCTTTGTTTAATTGAACTATGGTAAAAAACGGGGTGGCAGTGTTATACTTGTAACAGTTAATCAAAGCAAAGAGACGCGTAACAATTAGGAGGAAATGAAAATGGCAAGCTTATCATTACAGCATATTAACAAAACATATCCAAACGGATTCGAAGCAGTAAAAGATTTTAACCTTGAAATTGAAGATAAAGAGTTCATCATCTTCGTAGGTCCTTCAGGTTGTGGTAAATCTACAACACTTCGTATGATCGCAGGTCTGGAAGAGATTTCAGGCGGTACATTAAAAATCGGTGATAAAGTTGTAAATGATGTAGAACCTAAAGACAGAGATATCGCAATGGTATTCCAGAACTACGCTCTGTATCCGCATATGACCGTATATGACAACATGGCATTCGGTCTGAAACTGAGAAAAGTTCCGAAAGACCAGATTGATAAGATGGTAAAAGAAGCAGCCAGGATCCTTGACCTGGAGAAACTGTTAGACCGTAAACCGAAAGCTCTTTCCGGTGGTCAGAGACAGCGTGTTGCTATGGGACGTGCTATCGTACGTGAGCCTAAAGTATTCCTGATGGATGAACCTCTGTCAAACTTGGATGCTAAACTTCGTGTACAGATGCGTACTGAGATTTCCAAACTGCATGAGAGATTAGGTGCAACCATTATCTATGTAACACATGACCAGACAGAGGCTATGACACTTGGTACAAGGATCGTTGTTATGAAAGACGGTATTGTACAGCAGGTTGATACTCCTCAGAACTTATACAACGCTCCTAAGAACCTGTTCGTTGCAGGATTCATCGGTTCTCCGCAGATGAACATGATGGATGCAGTATGCCACGTAAAAGGCAGCGAAGTTGAACTGGTAGTTGGCGGAACAACGATCGCATTACCTGCTTCCAAGAGAAAACCGTTGATCGACGGCGGTTATGATGGAAAGACAGTTGTTATGGGTATCCGTCCTGAGCATGTATACGATGATGAAGCTCGTATCCAGGCATTCCCGGGCAGCGTGATCGAAGGTAAGATCACTGTTTACGAATTACTTGGTGCTGAGGTTTACTTATACTTCGACACAGAAGGATTCCCGATGACAGCAAGAGTTAATCCGCGTACAACAGCCAGAACAGGCGATGTTGTTAAATTCTCTCTGGATCTGGAAAAGATTCATGTATTCGACAAAGAAACAGAACAGGTAATTACAAACTAATTGTTATGAAAAGATACAGACTGCCGCGGATTTATCTGCGGCAGTTTTTATATCTCAGGGACGTCCAGCTTTTGTATGAAAATAAAAAATTGATATTTTGTCGAAAATACGTTATAGTAATTGATATATTAGTATTTTGACAAGTGCGCAGAAGGAGAAGAACTATGATTTCAAGCCAGGTGATACAGAAGACATTAGAAGAATTGAGAACCATAACGAGAATAGATCTCTGTGTTATGGATGTGGATGGAAAGGTAAACTCTACTACATTTCCGGTGGAGAACGAGGATTTCGGTGATGTGTCCGGCTTTGTGGAATCAATGGCGGACAGCCAGGTAATGAAAGGCTACCATTTCTTCAAAATCTACGACGGGCAGTCTGTGGAGTTCATTCTGATCGCAAAAGGCGGCAATGAGGACGCCTATATGATTGGCCGTGTAGCGGTTGCTGAGATCCAGAATCTGATAGTGGCTTACAAAGAACGTTTTGATAAATCTAACTTTATCCAGAACCTGATCCTTGATAACCTGCTTTTGGTTGATGTATACAATCGTGCCAAGAAGCTGCACATCCCGGTGGAGGCCAAGAGAGTAGTGCTTTTGGTTGAGACCAAAAATGAGAAGGACCAGGATGCCATTGAGATCCTGAAGAATCTGTTTGTGTCCAGAACCAATGATTTCATTACAGCGATTGATGAGAAAAATATAATAATTGTCCGCACCCTGGAGGAGACCGACAATTATGAGTCCATTGAGAGCATCGCCAAAATGATCGTGGATATGCTCAATGCGGAGGCTATGTCACAGGTGCGTGTATCATACGGTAATATTATCCATGAGATAAAGGATGTATCACGCTCTTATAAAGAAGCCAAAATGGCCCTTGATGTAGGAAAGATTTTCTATGTGGAGAAAACCATTGTGGGATACAACAACCTGGGTATCGGCCGTCTGATCTACCAGCTTCCCATGCCTCTGTGTGAAATGTTCATGAAAGAGGTGTTCGGAGGAAAACTGCCGGAATCCCTGGATGACGAGACACTAAACACGATCAACAAATTCTTTGACAATAACCTGAACATATCAGAGACCTCACGTCAGTTATTCCTGCACAGGAACACACTGGTATACAGACTGGAGAAGATCCAGAAAAGTACAGGGCTTGACATCAGAGTGTTTGACGATGCACTGACATTCAAAATTGCGCTGATGGTTTCCAGCTATATGGAATTTATGAAAAAACAGGATTAAAGAGGATCATATGCCAGAGCTGCCATATGCCGCGGGGAATCCACCCGGGGTATGTGGCAGCTTTTTTCGCAGCCTTTTCCGGCTCTGGTATTTTGCCGGCAACTGTGCTGCATGCCTATTTGGTATTTTATTGGAAACTGTGCTGCATGCCTATTTGGTATTTTATTGGAAACTGTGCTGCATGCCTATTTGGTATTTTATTTGAAATCGTGCTGCATGCCTATTTGGTATTTTATTGGAAACCGTGCTGCATCCCTATTTGGTATTTTATTGAAAATTGTGCTGCATCCCTATTTGGTATTTTATTGCAAATCCTGCTGCATCTCTATTTGGTATTTTATTTGAAATCGTGCTGCATCCCTATTTGGTATTTTATTGGAAACCGTGCTACATCCCTTTATGGAAGTCACTTGTCGGAACAAGGTATGCGGACGGTAAGGGCACTTGAATTAAATAAAGCGATAGAGAGATAAAATGCTTGCATTTTAGCGTGATAATCCGTATAATAGAAAAGAACTGTATAAGTGTATACAATGATACAAATTAGTGACAAGGAGGATATATCATGGTGAAACTTTATGATGGCGGTGTCTGGTTGGTGAATGGGACCGATCTGGTGGAAGATGGTCCCCAGGCAGCAAATGCTGTTGCGCAGATGACAGGTGCAGCGTCTCTTGACAGGGAAGAGGCATCCAGGCAGACAATGGCTTACTCTATTTTAGAAAAACATAATACATCCGGGAATATGGATGATTTAAAGATTAAATTTGATAAACTCACATCCCACGATATTACATTTGTAGGAATCATTCAGACGGCAAGGGCTTCCGGGCTTGAAAAATTCCCCATTCCCTATGTGCTGACAAACTGTCATAACTCTCTGTGTGCAGTGGGCGGAACCATCAATGAGGATGATCATATGTTTGGTCTGACCTGTGCAAAGCGCTACGGCGGAATGTACGTGCCGCCTCATCAGGCAGTGATCCATCAGTTCGCAAGGGAAATGCTGGCAGGCGGCGGCAGGATGATCCTGGGTTCCGACAGCCATACCCGTTATGGTGCCCTGGGAACAATGGCTATGGGTGAGGGTGGTCCGGAGCTTGTGAAGCAGCTTTTAGGAAAGACTTATGATATACACAGGCCGGAGGTTGTAGGTGTTTATCTCACCGGAAAGCCCATGCCGGGCGTTGGACCTCAGGATGTTGCTCTGGCTATTATCGGCGCTGTATTTGCCAACGGGTATGTAAAGAATAAAGTTATGGAATTTGTAGGCCCCGGTGTTTCCGGGCTGAGTGCTGATTTCCGTATTGGAATTGACGTTATGACCACAGAGACCACATGTCTCTCCTCCATCTGGACCACAGACGATACCATAAAAGATTTCTATGAAATACATGGAAGGGCAGAAGAGTACAAAGAACTGGCTCCGGGAGCAGTGGCTTATTATGACGGAATGGTCTATGTGGATTTAAGCCAGGTAAGACCTATGATCGCCATGCCGTTCCACCCAAGCAATACCTACACCATAGAAGAGTTGAACGCAAACTTGATGGATATTCTGGATGATGTGGAGAAGAAGGCACAGGTGAGCCTGGACGGCAAGATCCCCTTTACACTGAAAGATAAGGTACATGACGGCAGGCTGTATGTGGAGCAGGGAATCATTGCAGGCTGTGCAGGCGGCGGATTTGAGAATATCTGTGATGCCGCGGACATCTTAAGAGGCACCAGCATTGGTTCAGATGCCTTTACATTAAGTGTTTATCCGGCCAGCACACCGATTTACATGGAGATTGCCAAGAACGGAGTCCTGGCAGACCTGATGCAGACAGGTGCTATTGTGAAGACCGCCTTCTGCGGCCCCTGCTTCGGCGCCGGAGATACTCCTGCAAACAATGCCCTGAGCATCCGCCATTCAACCAGAAACTTCCCTAACCGGGAAGGCTCCAAAGTACAGAACGGACAGATCTCCTCTGTGGCTCTGATGGATGCCCGTTCCATAGCAGCCACTGCAGCAAACAAGGGATATCTGACCGCGGCAACTGACTTTGATGTGAAATATACAAAACCGCGCTATTTCTTTGACAAGGCCATTTATGAGAACCGGGTTTTTGACAGCAAAGGCATCGCTGACCCGGATACAGAAATACAGTTTGGTCCCAACATCAAGGACTGGCCTGAAATGCCGGCTCTCACAGAGAACCTGGTGCTTAAGGTGGTATCCGAGATCCATGATCCGGTCACCACAACAGATGAATTGATCCCGTCCGGCGAGACTTCATCCTTCCGCTCCAACCCTCTGGGACTTGCCGAATTTACCTTGTCCAGAAAAGATCCGGAGTATGTACCGCTGGCAAAAAAGATCCAGGCTGCGGAGAAAGCCCGTGAGAAAGGAAACTGTCCGCTGGAAGCTGTGCCTGAACTGAAACCGGTGTGGGACAAACTGAAAGAACTGTATCCTGATATGGACAGCTCCAACACAGGGATCGGAAGCACCATTTTCGCAGTTAAGCCGGGCGACGGTTCAGCCAGAGAGCAGGCTGCTTCCTGTCAGAAAGTACTGGGCGGATGGGCTAACATTGCCAATGAATACGCGACCAAACGCTACCGCTCCAACCTGATCAACTGGGGTATGCTTCCTCTGCTCATAAAGGCCGGTGATTTGCCGTTCAAGAAAGGCGATTATCTGTTCCTTCCGGGAATCCGAAAGGCTGTGGAGGAAAAGGCAGAGGAAATAAAAATCTATGTGGCAGGAGATTCCTGTACAGAATTTACAGTTAAAATAGGTGATCTGACAGATGATGAACGTGAGATCATTCTGAAAGGCTGTCTGATCAACTA
This sequence comes from Blautia hominis, assembly GCA_002270465.1. GTDB lineage: Bacteria > Bacillota > Clostridia > Lachnospirales > Lachnospiraceae > Blautia > Blautia hominis. The sequence goes on along the minus strand of NQOF01000011.1, from coordinate 36,018 downwards.
CTACAGAGGTTAACATAAAGGCCGTACGGCACAGGATTTATCCGACAAAACCAGACATTTCCGGTATGAAGGATAAAATAATGTGTCGTACGGTGTTTTATTTTGGCAATTTCCAATGTTCAGAATTATTATGCTTTTCAAGAATTGTATAGTAAATTCACATAAAAACAGATAATTTACAGCTTAATAATGCTATAGATATAACTTATAAAAAAACAAAACTTTTTTCAAAAAGTATATTGACAAATAAAACGACCCATGGTAATATATAACCATCAAAAGAAAACACCTACACACATTACTACATAACCAATTCTTAACTAAGAGAAGATAAATTTTATTTAAGAAGTTGGCTACAAGGTACAAAAGATAAAACATTATATCTCCTTAAAGTGTATGGAGAATACATAATAGGAACCAGAGTAATGTAAACAGTACAACGTATGAGAGATACAAAAAGTACAAAAGAATAACAGTACCAAGGATAAAAAGTAATGTAAAAGGTGTCATTTGAAATATTGATAAGGAGGTATATTCCATTGGAAATAGCGAATATCAATTATCAATATGAGAGTGGTAAGGCATAGTTCCCTAGAGAAAGACCTAACTACATAAGACCGAAAAAGAATCCTATTAAGAGGATAAATAAGCGGTTAGGTGATATATCAAAAAGTGCCCTCATATTGAACAATTACCACAAAAGTAATAAAAAGGTTTCAGGATATATGTAAAGAAATATATTTTGAAAGAACAAAGTATTTATACATCATTCAAAGATATAAAAAATGTAGAAGATATAATAAGTTATATTTGTTGAAATAAGCCTGTTGTATTTAGAAGTTCTTGAAAAAGAAGTAAGTTATTTTATATCCCGAAGAAATGTATAAAGAAATGTTTTGAAAACAAAATAGCCCGAACTATTTGTTAGAAGCTTTTTATTATCCATAATAGATTTGATATGAACTTTCAATAAATCTTATCAAATAACCAGAATTTCAATATCCAAGAAGAGTGAAGACCATTTCAAAGAAGGTTTTGTCAGAGTCCAAAAGGGATTTGGGTAGAACGTTCATACAAGAAATGAAAGGAAGCTCAAAGAGATTAAGAATTCAGAGTGAAAGATTTATAAATAGGGAATGAGAAGATTAAAAAGAAGTATAGAAGAATAAGGAAAGAACAAAATAACAGTATTCATTCCGGATTTTTTATCAATAATAGAAAAAGAAAGGAATAAAAAAATTGAATAACGCAGATCATTAGAACAACCGTTGTATCCGAAAATCGAAGATATGACGGTTGTTCATTTTTTGAATTCTATGCTATAATACCCTCAGGCAAACAAAGTTCCCCTGTCACACACCAATCCTTCCGTTTTCTGCATAGCACATCAACAGCATTTTTTTCATAATATAAAGCTATCAATCAGGCTTGGTTTTAATTATTTTACCGACAGAGATAACCAGGGAAATACAGGGGGATGGGGCCGGGGTGTGGGCTGTGTCCGTGTGATGTTTCAGTGGAGCGTCACGAAGATCCACCTGCCCCAGACACTTAATGAGGAAGCCATTGCTGACGAATTTAGTGTATGGGAGCAGGTTAGCTTCGGGACAGCGGAACGCTTCACGCGGACACAGCCCACACCCCGGCCCCATCCCCCTGTATTTCCCGTCCCTCTTGCCAATAAAAATCAAAAAGGACCCCATAACTATGACAACCCCCAAAATCCTATACGAAGACCCCCACCTCCTAATCTGCCACAAACCCCCAGGCCTCCCCGTCCAAACCAAAAAGATCAACGCCCCAGACCTGGAATCCACCCTCCTAACCTACCTGACCTCAAAAGGCGATCCTCCCTACCTAGCCGTGATCCACCGCCTCGATCAGCCCGTGGAAGGCATCCTGGTCTTCGCCAAAACCAAAGAGGCAGCCAAAGATCTAAACACCCAGATCCAAAACGGCAAAATGGAAAAATACTACATTGCCGCTGTCAGCGGCATTCTGACCGAAAAAGAATCCCGCCTGGAAAATGAATTGATCAAAGACCCCAAAACCAACACATCCAGAGTATCCAGGCAAAAAACACCTCAAAGTAAAAAAGCCGTTCTGAAATACCGTGTATTAAAAGAGGAGGAAGACAGATCGTTACTGGAGATCCACCTTCTGACAGGCCGTCATCACCAAATCCGTGTCCAGATGGCATATGCAGGCCACCCACTGCTGGGGGATACCAAATACAACCCTCAGGCAGGGAAAGAAAAAGAATGGCAGTACATAGCTTTATGTGCATACAAATTATCATTTATCCATCCAAAAACAAAGAAAAAAATGGAATTCCAGGTAAAGCCCTCTGGAAATTTTCCTATAGTATAGGTAAGAAAAGTCCACACATACTGATAGAGAAGAATAAAAAAATAAGGTATGGTGAGTGGAAGATGAGATGGAAGAAGGCGGGCATAACAGTGGGAGTATTCGCAGGCGTATTTCTGATAATGAAATATGCGGTACCTGTGATGCTCCCATTTCTATTAGGTGGGCTTCTGGCACTCGCCATACTTCCGGCGGCCAGATGGCTGGCTGACCGGAAACTCTGCAGAAAACTTCACTTTACAGAGGGCGGCATTGGCGCGGTTCTGATCCTTCTTCTCTCAGTGGGAAGCATTCTTGGCTTCATGTGGCTTCTCCAGGCTCTATCCACACAGATTGGCCGGCTGATCTCCTACTATCCGGTAATAAAAAAAGAATTCTGCCAAATCATAGGACAATGCTGCAGACAGGTGGAGTACACAATGGGAATACCGGCCCAGGAGAGCAGTCAGTATATTTATATGCAGCTCAACAATCTGGGAAGTTCTTTTTTTGGCGGAAGCCAGTCCATGGAAGCTGCGGTGGATTCCATGAAAACGTGTGTGGTGGTGGTAGGCGGTCTGATCCTGTGCGTGGTATCCGCGGTTTTGATCCTGCAGGAACACGGAGACTGGAAAGCACAGTTCGCCTCCTGGCCGGTTTTCGTGAAGATCAGAAATCTTTTCCGGAATTTGAAGAACGGAATAGCGGAATATTTCAAAGCCCAGATAAAGATCATGGGAATTATTATTCTGCTCTGCATAGCCGGACTGTTTTTACTGGGGACATCCCATTTCCTCCTCGCCGGGCTGGCACTGGGACTTCTGGACGCCCTGCCGGTATTGGGAACAGGAACATTTCTTGTGCCCGCAGCGCTGGTACTTGCCCTGAGGGGAAATGCCGTGGGTGCTGTTGGATGTATCGCCCTCTATCTTGTCACAAGCTGCGTCAGGCAGTTTCTGGAACCCCGCCTGATCGGAAAAAAAGTGGGTGTATCCCCTCTGCTTGTTCTGCTGTCCGTGTATCTGGGACTTTTTTTGTACGGAGGAGCAGGTTTTTTGCTTGGCCCTCTCTCTGCTTTGGTGATTTACGGGATTTTACGCGAATGGAATCTTCTGGACTATGGGAAAAATGAATAGAAAAGTTCCTGAAAATTTTACGAAATTATTACAAAAAGCATATGGACTAATGTATAGTTTCGTGTATAATGGAAACGTAGTTAAAATGAAGAGAAGTCCATGTAAAAATCTGGTAAAGCCGTGCAGGGGCATGGTGTGAGCCTTGGAGGTAGGGCATGAAACGTACGATAGTTGCTTTATTATGCATCGCGCTGGCAGTGGGTTCCCTGGCAGGATGCGGTGATAAGGATAAGAATGAGGTACCTGTGAATACAGAGGCAAAAGCCGAAGATAAACCGGTTGTGGGAAGTAATGGGGAACCTCAGAAAGATACAGAAGAGGATCAGAAGGAAGAGGAAAAAGATAATACAGAGAACGCAGTGAATACCGGTGAGGATGAGAAAAGTCAGGATGCGGAAGAAGAGAAAGACGCTGACATGTCTGAAGATCTGACCATGACAACCCTGAAGAGCAGTGCCGGTACCATTGATTATACGTCCCTGGAGGGATTGGATCTGGAGGCAGGCGGCCATATTGCAGTAGTTGTCAAGAGCACCAAGACAGGCTACTGGGAAACTGTAAAAAAAGGCATGGAAGCAGCCGTAAAAGATTTAAATAAAAAACTGGAATATAAAGGTGATGATAAGATAAAACTATCCTTTGAAGGACCGTCCGATGAGACGGATGTGGAGAGTCAGATCAATATCATCGACGCGGTCCTGGCTGAGAACCCGGGGGTTCTCTGTCTGGCAGCCATAGATATGGAATCCTGTCAGGCACAGCTTGAGACTGCAGAGGAGAATGGAATCCCGGTTGTGGTGCTGGATTCAGGCGTTGTGACAGGGACTGTGAACTCTGTCTGCGCCACAGACAACAAGGCAGCAGGAGCGGACGCTGCTAAAAAACTCAGCGAAGCCATTGGAGGCAGCGGTGAGATCGCAGTCATGGCCCATATTGAAAGTTCTGAGAGCAGCCAGGACAGAGAAGCAGGGTTTGCCGACGAGATCGCTGCAAACCATCCGGAGATCAAGATTGTGAATGTCTCCTATGAAAATGAGGAGATGTCCGTCAAGGAAATGGCTGCAAAAGTGCTGGATGAAAACCCAAATCTGAAAGGCTATTTCTGTACCAATCAGATGACGGCAGATGAGGTTCTGGACGCGCTTGAGGAAGCGGGAAAAGAAGACATGGCGGTAGTCGGATTTGATGCAGGCAAGAAGCAGAAGGAAGCCATCAAAAACGGAAGAGAGGCCGGAGTTATTGCCCAGAATCCGTACGGCATGGGATATGCCACAGTGGTAGCGGCAGCCAGGGCTTGGCTGGGGCTGGAGAATGATTCCTTTATCAATCCGGGGTATCGGTGGATTGATGCAGCCAGTCTGGATGATGAGAAGCTGAAGAATTACTTATACGAGTAAGATAAAGTCAAATTAAACAAAGACATTCGGGGAGATTGTGTAAATTATATACAATCTCTCTTTTTTTATCGGGATTACCAAAATAAGGCAACTTTTTTTCGTGTAATTCGGTTAAAAATATTGTGAACAAATTGACAAATTGCATAATTCATAGTAATATTTAAACTATGTGAAGGTGGTGATACTGTGATAGAAGGAACAATCAAAGAAATCCGGGATGCGGAGCAGGAGGCAGCAAACGTTGTTGCGGATGCAAAGCGCCAGAGTGAAAAGATTTCGGAGGAAGCAAAACTAGCTTCCGAAAAGTTGTATTCCGATATGGTTTCCGAAGCGCAGCAGAAGGCGAAAAAACTCAGAGATTCTGCTGAAACTTTTGGAAAGCAGCAGACGGACGAGGCCCTTTTGGAGGCCGGAAAAGAAATCGAGAAGCTGAAGAGCGCGGCAAAAAGCCGGGAAAAAGAAGCGGTTGATTTGATTATTTCCGAATTAGTCTGAGAGAAAGAAAAGAAAACGTAACGATTCAGCAGGTCCGCACATTTGCTGTGCTGACCGTAAGAAAGCGCCCCAAAAGCAATGCAAAAATCCCATCGCCAAAGGCGATTTAGCATGGATTTTTGACTGCAACTGTGAGGGGACTGAATAGTTACAAGAAAACGAGTTGAAGGAGGGATGAGAGTATGGCAGTAATGCAGATGCAGCGAGTCAGTATCTGCGCGCTGAAAAGGGACCGGAAAGCCATCCTGGAAAAGCTGCAGACCATGGGAGTCATGGAAATGACCCAGGTTTTGGACGATGAGTCAGGCTTTGAAAAGATGGATACCCAGGGAGCCAGAAACACTTTTGAGAAGAAAGCGAATCTGGCAGACTTAGCACTGGATATCCTGCAGGAATATGCACCGGAGAAAAAATCCCTGCTGTCCAGTCTGGAAGGAAAAAAACTGATTGAAAAAGAAGCTTACAACCAGGTAGCGGTTAGAAAAGAAGAAATGATGGACATTGCTTCGAGAATAACCGGCTGGCAGAAAGAAATCGCAGAGTGCCGTGCGAATATCCAGAAAATGGAGAACCAGATAGAAGCACTGGCTCCATGGATGAGTCTGGATGTGCCTATGAATTTTGAGGGCACAGGTTCTACCAGGGCACTCATCGGTGCCATTTCGGGAGAAATGACACTGGAAGCGGTTTACAGCCTGATCGCGGAGTATGCTCCCGAGGCTGAAGGCGTGGATGTGACAGTCCTTTCTGCGGACAGAGATTCCACTTATATTGTTGCATTGTGTCTGAAAAAGGACGCGCAGCAGGTGGAGGATGCGCTGCGGCAGGGCGGCTTTGCTAAGCCATCTCAGATCGTGGATGAAGTTCCGGCGGTCGAAAAAGAAAATTTGGAGGCAGAAATCGGTGCTGTCCAAAAACAAATTGATACTTGTCAGAAGCATATTGTTGAATATGGAGACAAGCGCGCAGACCTGCGTTTGATATCTGACTATTTCCGTACCAGAGCAGAGAAATATGAACTCCTGGGACATATTCCACAGTCTTCCAGGACCTTTTTTGTAAGTGGGTATATACCCCAGAAGGCAGTTCCCGCAGTGAAAAAGGCAATGGAGGAAGGCTATGATCTGGTCTTTGACGTGGAGGAGATACAGGAAGATGAGGAAGCACCTGTGCTTCTGAGCAACAATCCATTTTCCCAGTCCGTGGAGGGTGTTTTGGAATCTTACGGTCTTCCCAAAAAAGGCGAGGTAGACCCAACGACGATCATGTCGTTTTTCTATGTGTTTTTCTTCGGTCTTATGTTGTCTGATGCGGCATACGGGCTGATCATTTTCCTGGCATGTTTTATTGTATTGAAAAAATATCCGCGCATGGGCCAGGGCATGCACAAGGCACTGAAGATGTTTATGTACTGTGGACTTTCCACATTGGTATGGGGCGTACTCTTCGGAGGATATTTCGGAGATGCTGTGGATGTGATCGCGAAAACGTTCTTCCACGTGAATGTTCCGGATGGCGGACTGATCAAGGCTGCCTGGTTCGTTCCGCTGAATGACCCTATGCGTCTTCTGCTGTATGCAATGCTGTTTGGTGTGATCCATCTGTTTATGGGACTTGCCTTAAAGGGATACATGCATCTGAAAGAAAAACAATATATGGATTTCTTCTGCGATGTTATTATCTGGTATGTATTTTTGATCGGTTTGATCATGATGCTGCTTCCCAGCAGTATCTTTGCATCAATCTCCCAGCTTCCGGAAGGAACCTTCCCGCCGGCAGTTTCACAGATTGGAAAAGTGCTGGCGATCGCAGGTGCTGTAGGTCTGCTCCTTATGTCAGGCCGTGCCAATAAGAACATCGCACTGCGTCTGGCGCTGGGTGCGTATGATATATACAATGTAACAGGATGGCTGAGTGATGTATTATCCTATTCCCGTCTGCTGGCCCTGGGCCTTGCAACAGGTGTTATCGCCTCTGTAGTAAATCAGATGGCAAGTATGCTGGGGGATGGCTTTATCGCTGCCATTGGTTTTATCGTGATCTTTATTGTCGGACATTCACTGAATCTGGCGATCAATCTTTTGGGCGCATACGTGCATACAAACCGTTTACAGTTTGTCGAGTTCTTCGGCAAGTTTTATGAGGGTGGAGGAAGACCTTTCAACCCGTTTAAATTAACTACGAAATATGTAGATGTTAAGGAGGAAACTTATTTATGAGTCAGTTAGGAATTGTTTACGCATTACTTGGTGCAGCATTAGCAGTATTATTAGCAGGTGCAGGTTCATCTATTGGTGTAGGTATTGCCGGTCAGGCAGCCGCAGGTGTTGTTACGGAAGATCCAAGCAAATTTGCAAAGGTTCTGATCATGCAGCTTCTGCCCGGTACACAGGGTATCTATGGTCTGCTGGTTGGTTTCATCACACTTTCCAAGATCGGTCTGTTAGGCGGCGGTATGTTAGACCTGACACCACAGCAGGGCTTACTGGTATTAGCAGCTTGTCTGCCGATCGGTATCGTTGGTCTGATCTCCGGTAAATATCAGGGAATGACATCTGCAGCAGCTATCGGCATCGTTGCCAAGAAACCGGAACAGTTCGGTAAAGCTATGCTCTTCCCAGCCATGGTTGAGACCTATGCAATCCTTGCTCTGCTGATTTCCATTCTTTCCGTAACGAACCTTTCCTTCTGATCATAAAAGGAGGGCAGTCCCTGCATGGGGACAGATATTACAGGACAGAATAGAAATAGTAAAGGAGAGCTAAAGAATGACTGGATTAGAAAAAATGAAAAGCCAGATTCTGGATGAAGCAAAAAGCTCCGCTAATGATATCATCGACCGGGCGCAGAAAAGCGCAGAAGCAGTAAAACAGGAGATGAAAAAAAAGGCGGAAGCAGAATGCGGACGTATCTCCAAAAAAGCGGATGCTGATGTTGAAAATATTAAGGAACGCGCACTTTCCTCCTGTGATCTGCAGAAAAGAAAAGCGCTTCTGGAAGCAAAGCAGGAAGTAATTTCCGAAGTATTGGAAAGAGCCTATAACACACTGCTTTCTGCAGATGACGAGACATATTTCAACATGCTTCGCAAAATGCTGGACAAATTCGTTCTGGCTCAGGAAGGGGAAATTTGTTTCTCACCTGAAGATTTGAAGAGAATGCCGCAGGGCTTTGAAAAAGAAATTTCAGGCATAGCCGAGAAAAAGGGCGGAAAACTGGTTCTTTCCAAAGAACACAGAAATATCCGCGGCGGCTTTGTCCTTATATATGGTGGAATCGAGGAAAACTGTACCTTTAAGGCCATGTTTGATTCCAAGAGAGGTGAACTTTCCGATAAAGTTCATGCATTATTATTTTCGTAAGCGATAACCGCAAGAAGGAGGAATTATCTTGATTGATACAAAATATACCTATGCGGTTGCGCGAATCCGTGCGCTTGAGACGGCGTTATTCACTTCTGCCACTCTTGACCAGCTCATGGCCTGCCAGACAGAGGAGCAGTGCCTGCAGCTTATACAGGAAAAGGGTTGGGGCGGCGCGGATACGCCGGTGAATGCAGAGGCAATATTAACCAGGGAGCAGGAAAAGATATGGGAAAATATTAAAGACCTGGGTGTTGATATGTCCGTTTTTGATGTACTTTCCTACCCGAATATGTTCCACAATCTGAAGGCAGCCATCAAGGATGTATGTACGGAGGAGAACGGCAGGGCCATGAACATCTATTATGATGACACTGCCATTTCACCGGAAGAGATGCTGGAGATCGTGAGGAGCAAGGATTTTTCCAGACTTCCCAAATATATGGCCGGTGCTGCGAAAGAGGCCTACGAGACACTGCTTCACACAAGGGACGGACAGCTCTGTGATGTTATTGTGGACAAGGCAGCCCTGGAAGCCATCTATGCAGCAGGCAGGGAAGCGAAGGACAGCATTATCAAGGATTATGCGGAGTCTACCGTTGCCATAGCAGATATTAAGATCGCTGTGCGTTCACAGAAAACCGCAAAAAACATGGACTTTATGAAGCGTGCCATGGTGGAATGCGAATCCTTAAGTGTGGCACAGCTTTCCAAAGCAGCAGTAAGCGGCATTGATGCCATTGTGGAATATTTGTCAGGCACTGCTTATGCAGAGGGCGGAAAAGCCATTGCAGAGTCTATGTCCGCATTTGAACGCTGGTGCGACAACCGTATGATGGAGACCATGCAGCCTCAGAAATATCAGTCATTTTCAGTGGGACCTCTGGTTGCCTATGTGCTTGCCAGGGAGAACGAGATTAAAACGGTACGAATCATTTTGTCCGGCAAACGCAGCGGGCTTTCGGATGATTCCATCCGGGAAAGGGTAAGGGAAATGTATGTTTAAGATTGCAGTTGTGGGCGATTACGACAGTATTTACGGGTTTGCTACACTGGGTCTGGATACCTTCCCGGTAACATCCCGAAAAGAAGCTGAAGAAAAACTGGAACATCTGGCAGCAAGCAAATATGGGATAATCTATATCACAGAAGCGCTGGCTGCAGAGTGTAAAAAGACGATTGATAAATTTCAGGAACAGCTCCTTCCTGCAATTATCCTGATACCCGGTGTTTTCGGAAATACCGGTGAAGGTGTGCAGGGAGTTAAATTATCCGTGGAGAAGGCTGTTGGATCGGATATTCTTTTCAGCAATAATTAAAAGGTCCGGTTAGCGGCAGCGCCGCAGTTACCGGAATTTTGGTGGCGAAATGTCACAGATACGAACTAATTTAGAAAGCAGGTGATTCGTTCCGATGAGCAAAGGTACGATTAAAAAAGTTGCAGGACCGCTGGTTATCGCGGAGGGCATGAGGGACTCAAACATGTTCGACGTTGTCCGTGTTAGTAATCAGCGTCTGATTGGTGAGATCATCGAGATGCACGGTGACGAAGCCAGTGTTCAGGTATACGAGGAGACATCAGGACTGGGGCCGGGAGAACCGGTTGAATCCATGAATGCGCCTCTTTCCGTAGAACTTGGACCGGGTCTTATCACAAGTATCTATGATGGTATCCAGCGTCCGCTGGATGAGATCATGAAGGTTTCCGGCACCAACTTAAAGCGTGGTGTTGAGGTTCCTTCTCTGAAGAGAGATAAGAAATGGAATTTCGTTCCTACTGTTAAAGTTGGTGACGAGGTACAGAACGGCGATATTATCGGTACCGTACAGGAGACCATCGTCGTGAACCATAAGATCATGGTTCCTTACGGGATCAATGGTAAGGTAAAAGAGATCAAAGCCGGTGAATTTACGGTGGAAGACGTTGTTGCTGTTATTGAAACAAAAGACGGTGACAAAGAAGTGGGAATGATGCAGACATGGCCGGTTCGTAAAGGCCGTCCTTATCTGAAAAAACTGCCGCCGGAAATGCCCCTGGTAACAGGACAGCGAGTAGTGGATACGTTCTTCCCTATCGCAAAAGGCGGTGTGGCAGCCGTTCCGGGACCTTTCGGAAGCGGTAAGACAGTTATCCAGCATCAGCTTGCAAAATGGGCTGAGGCCGACATCGTGGTTTATATCGGATGCGGCGAGCGTGGAAACGAGATGACAGACGTTCTGAACGAGTTCCCTGAACTGAAAGACCCGAAAACAGGACAGTCCTTGATGGAACGTACCGTTCTGATCGCAAATACCTCTGATATGCCTGTTGCGGCACGTGAGGCTTCTATTTATACAGGTATCACCATTGCAGAATATTTCCGTGATATGGGTTATTCCGTAGCTCTGATGGCAGACTCCACATCACGTTGGGCAGAGGCACTTAGAGAGATGTCAGGACGTCTGGAAGAGATGCCCGGTGAGGAAGGTTACCCTGCATACCTGGGTTCCCGTCTGGCGCAGTTCTACGAGAGAGCCGGACATGTGGTTTCTCTGGGAAGCGACCAGAGAGAGGGTGCACTTTCCGTTATCGGAGCCGTATCCCCTCCGGGTGGTGATATTTCCGAGCCTGTATCCCAGGCAACCCTTCGTATCGTTAAGGTGTTCTGGGGACTGGATTCCGCACTGGCATACAAACGTCATTTCCCGGCGATCAACTGGCTGACCAGCTATTCCCTGTATGTGGATAACATGGCTGACTGGTTTGACGATAATGTGGCTGCAGACTGGATGGAGAACCGCCAGAAGCTCATGAGTCTTCTGCAGGATGAGGCGGAACTGGAAGAGATCGTTAAGATGGTTGGTATGGATGCCCTCTCAGCTTCTGACAGGCTGAAAATGGAGGCTGCCCGTTCCATCCGTGAGGACTTCCTGCATCAGAACTCTTTCCATGAGGTGGACACCTACAGTTCACTGAAGAAACAGCATCTGATGATGAAGCTGGTTCTGGCTTTCTATGAGCAGGCCAAGGAGGCACTGGAAAAAGGTGCGAATATCCAGGGTCTGATCAAAATGGAAGTACGTGAGAAGATCGGCCGTTTTAAATATGTGACTGAGGACAAACTGGACAAAGAATATTATGCAGTTTTAAAAGAGCTTGCTGCTGATATTGCCAATGTATTTGGGAAGGAGGACTTCTAATGCCGAAAGAGTATAGAACCATACAGGAAGTTGCCGGCCCTCTGATGTTGGTGCGCGGTGTTGAAAATGTACATTTTGATGAATTAGGTGAGATCGAGCTGGCAAGCGGTGAGACACGCCGCTGCCGTGTACTAGAGATCAACGGAAGTGATGCCCTGGTACAGCTTTTCGAGAGTTCTACAGGTATCAACCTGTCTGACAGTAAGGTGCGTTTCCTGGGACGAAGCATGGAGCTTGGGGTATCTGAGGATATGCTGGGCCGTGTATTCGACGGTATGGGACGTCCTATAGATGAAGGTCCGGAGATCCTTCCGGATGAGAGACGTGATATCAATGGTCTGCCTATGAACCCGGCTGCCAGGATGTACCCGGAAGAGTTCATTCAGACCGGTGTATCTGCCATTGATGGTCTGAACACACTGGTTCGTGGCCAGAAGCTGCCGATTTTCTCCGCATCAGGTCTTCCTCATGCGCAGCTGGCAGCACAGATTGCGAGACAGGCTAAGGTTCGCGGTACGGGTGAGAACTTCGCCGTTGTATTTGCCGCTTTAGGTATTACCTTTGAGGAGTCAAACTTCTTTATTGAAAGCTTTAAAGAGACAGGAGCCATTGACAGAACAGTTCTGTTCATCAACCTGGCAAATGACCCGGCTGTTGAGCGTATCGCAACGCCTAAGATGGCCCTCACCGCAGCAGAATATCTTGCATTTGAAAAGGATATGCATGTACTGGTAATCCTTACCGATATCACAAACTACGCAGATGCACTGCGTGAGGTTTCCGCAGCCCGTAAAGAGGTTCCGGGACGCCGTGGATATCCGGGTTACATGTACACAGACCTGGCAACCATGTATGAAAGAGCAGGACGTAAGAAAGGAAGTAATGGTTCCATTACCATGATCCCGATCCTGACCATGCCTGAGGATGATAAAACCCATCCGATCCCTGACCTTACCGGATATATCACTGAGGGTCAGATCATCCTGAGCCGTGAGCTTTACAGAAAGGGTGTAACACCGCCGATTGATGTTCTGCCGTCTCTGTCACGACTGAAAGATAAAGGTATCGGTGAAGGCAAGACACGTGCTGACCATGCAAACACCATGAACCAGTTATTCGCTGCTTATGCCCGTGGTAAAGAGGCAAAAGAGCTGATGACGATCCTCGGTGAGGCGGCGCTTTCTGATATTGACCTTATCTATGCTAAATTCGCGGACGCTTTTGAGGCAGAGTATGTTTCACAGGGCTATACCACAAACCGCGATATTGAGGAGACACTGCGTATCGGCTGGAAGCTGCTCTCCATACTGCCGAGGAGCGAGCTGAAACGTATTGATGATAAATTCCTTGATGAATATTACGGTAAACAATAATGCCGGCGGGACAGCAGGACAAAATATCCTGCTGTTCCATCAGAAAATGCATAGAAAGAGGTGATTGTCTTGGCATCTACCCAGGTGAATCCTACCAGAATGGAGCTTACCAAGCAGAAGAAAAAGCTGGTTACCGCCGTCAAGGGCCACAAGCTTTTGAAGGACAAACGTGACGAGCTTATGCGTCAGTTCCTGGATCTGGCAAGAGAAAATATGGCTCTGCGCCTGAAAGTGGAAGAGGGTATTAAAGAGGCTAACAAGAACTTCGTGATCGCAAAAGCCGGCATGTCCGAACAGACCTTGAACACAGCGCTGATGGCACCAAAACAAGAGGTGTATCTGGATGCGGGCAAGAAGAATGTCATGAGTGTTGACATTCCTGTCTTCCAGTCCCAGACCAGGACCGCGGATGCAAATGACATCTATTCCTACGGTTTTGCCTTTACATCAGGTGACCTGGACGGCGCGGTGAAATCTCTGGCAGATATCCTGCCGGATATGCTGAAGCTTGCGGAGATAGAGAAGTCCTGCCAGCTTATGGCTTCCGAGATTGAGAAGACCCGACGCAGAGTAAACGCTCTGGAACATGTTATCATTCCGGAGACGCAGGAAAATATTAAGTATATTACCATGAAGTTGGACGAGAGCGAGAGAAGTACACAGATCCGTCTGATGAAAGTAAAAGATATGATGCTTGAAGAAGCGCATCATTATAAGGAAAAGGACAGAGAACGCGCATACAGCGCGGGCTGATATGTCTGATGGAAGAATCCTATTTTCCAGAAGCACTGACAGGTTGTCAGTCCGCTGGAAGATAGGATTTTTTTAGAAAGAATCCCGATACTGCCTGGGAGTCATGCCTGTGTATTTTTTAAACACGGAAATATAATGACTCTGACTGGAAAAGGCCAGTATCATGCTGATTTCAGAAATAGAATACTGAAAAACAGTCAGCAGAGACTTGGATGTCTCCACACGCTTCCGGTTCAGGTATTCCATAGGGCTTATAGCCATTTCCTGGCGGAACAGATGGGAGAAACGGTCTTTGCTCAATCCCGCTGCATGGGCAATGTCGGAGAGGCATATTTTTTCCTGCTGATGGTCATTTATGAAATTCACGGCTCTGCGTATGGCCGGAGAATGGGTGGTGATACCTTTTGCCTTTGCCGCTGCAGCCGTGAATTCACAGGTGGCCTGGTCACGCAGAGTAAGAAGGCGTGTGATGGAAGTGCATTTTTCAGAAGCTTGGATAAAGCTGTCGCTCATTGCATAGGCTATATCTTCCTCCGCGCTGCCTTCAATAGCGGCCCTGGTGATCTGGGTAATGTGGGCAATGAAAAGATTCTGCGCGTGCCGCAGGGGATCTGCAGAGAGAATTCCCGGTTTACCTGTAAGGCTTAATTCGTTCATACATTCTTTGGCACGTATAAGGTCTCCTGCACGCACGGCGTCCAGGAGATTTTTTTCGTAGGAATAAGGTGTGTGAAACGCGGAGGATTCTCTTCTATGAAAGAGTGTCTTTTGCACAGCAGCAGGTATAGGTGCGGGAGTGATCAGGTCATTTGCCTCCATAATATCCTCCGCATTGATTCGTTCCCGGTAGAATAAGCTGCAGGCCAGGGAAAGATAATTATAAAAGTATTCCTGCTCCATAACAGGCAGCGCTGACATTAGCGTGTAACGGCTGCCCGGAGACAGTGCGCACAGCCCCGGGAAAGCCTGTTTCAATTCCCTGTCGGAAAGCCGGGAAAAGAGACAGGGACCAAAGTGAAGAGAAAAACAACCGTCAGCCGGGGGAAGAGAGAGTCCGGCACTGTAATACGCGCTGTTTTCCATGAAGAGAACAGGCAGCGGGGCCGTACCTTTTCGGGGCAGTTTCTTGGGCATGCGGGGAAGGGGGAATAAGTCCATACCTTCAAGCCGGGGATAGGTGAAGCATATGCTGCCGTCCGGTGCCTGGCAGAAGACAGGTATCTGTGTCAAGTGATAAAGCAGGCGGCAGTTATGGCGGATGGTTTGCATATCCATGTGGTGTTCCTCCAGAGATCATATAAGCTTATTTAAGTATAACAGAAATGAGAATTTGTGACAATAATATGATAAAAACAGCAGGATTATGATATTCATTCGGGCGTTTGCGTGGTATTTTAATGATATACCTCATCATGCGGCACAACGGTAAAAAAGCATGGTGCATTTATGCAAAGGAGCGGATAAATATGAAGCGAGATGTTAAAGCAATTGTAAAACAAATGACTCTGGAAGAGAAAGCAGGCATGTGTTCCGGTAAGGATTTCTGGCATTTGAAAAGTGTGGAAAGGCTGGGTATCCCTGAGGTGATGGTCAGCGACGGACCTCACGGACTTAGAAAACAGGATAAAGAAGCAGACCATCTTGGTGCAAATGAGAGTATCAAAGCAGTATGTTTTCCTACTGCCTGTGCTACCGCCTGCTCTTTTGACAGAGAGCTGCTGGAAACTTTGGGGGAGACACTTGGTGAGGAATGCCAGGCAGAAAATCTGTCGGTGATCTTAGGGCCGGCAGTGAATATTAAGCGGTCTCCTCTGTGCGGAAGAAATTTTGAGTATTTTTCCGAAGACCCGTACCTGGCTTCCCAGATGGCTGCGGCACACATAAAGGGTGTGCAGTCTAAAAATGTGGGAACCTCCATCAAACATTTTGCCGCAAATAATCAGGAACACAGGAGAATGTCTTGTTCCTCTGAAATTGATGAGAGGACATTCCGGGAGATTTATCTGGCTGCATTTGAAACAGCAGTCAAGGAAAGCAGACCGGATACGGTGATGTGCTCTTATAATAAGATCAACGGCATCTTTGCGTCTGAGAATCACAGGCTGCTTACAGAAATCCTGAGAGACGAGTGGGGATTTGAAGGATATGTTATGTCTGACTGGGGTGCAGTCAATGACAGGGTAAAAGGACTGGAAGCAGGGCTTGACCTGGAGATGCCGGCAAGCGGCGGACATACGGATGCGGAGATCGTGGAAGCTGTGAGATCCGGTGAGCTTAAGGAAGAGGTTCTGGATACTGCAGTGGAAAGGATCCTGAACATTATCTTTAAATTCACGGATAACCGACAGCCCGGAAACTTCGATAGGGAGGAAGATCATAAACTGGCGGGAAAGATTGCCAGGGAATCCATGGTGCTGCTGAAAAATGACGGGATCCTGCCGCTGAAAGAGAATGGTCAGAAGATTGCATTTATCGGTAAATTTGCAGAGAAGCCCAGGTTCCAGGGCGGCGGAAGTTCACACATTAACTCGTTTAAGGTGACCGGCGCACTGGAGGCTGTGAAGAAATATGCGGATGTGTCCTATGCCCAGGGATATGATGTGAAAGAAGATAAGGCAGATGAAGCCATGCTTGCAGAGGCTGTTGCAGCAGCAGAGAATGCGGATATAGCTGTGATATTTGCAGGGCTTCCCGATGCGTTTGAATCGGAGGGGTATGATCGGGAGCATATGAGAATGCCGGAATGCCAGAACAGACTGATCGCTGAGATCGTAAAGGTACAGCCCAATACCGTGGTGGTCCTTCACAATGGTTCTCCTGTGGAAATGCCCTGGGCGGATGATGTGAAGGGCATCCTGGAATCCTACCTGTGCGGACAGGCAGTGGGAGAGGCTCAGGTGGATCTTCTTTTCGGCAGGGCAAATCCGTGCGGTAAGCTGGCAGAGACCATTCCGTATAAACTGTGTGATAATCCTTCCTATCTGAATTTCCCCGGAGATGGGAAGACCGTGGAGTACAGGGAAGGCGTATTTGTTGGGTACCGCTATTATGATACAAAGGAAATGCCTGTTCGCTATCCCTTTGGTTATGGCCTGAGTTATACTACCTTTGCCTACAGTGATCTGAAGCTCTCCGCAAAAGAAATAAAGGATACGGACAGGCTGACCGTTTCCCTTAAAGTTAAAAATACGGGGGACATGGCAGGCAGGGAAATTGTGCAGCTCTATGTGGCGGATAAGACAGGGGTTGTGAGCAGACCGGTGAAAGAACTGAAGAATTTTGCCAAAGTGGAGCTGGAACCGGGCGAGGAAAAGACAGTTATAATGGAGCTGGATAAGAGAAGTTTTGCGTGGTATAATACAGAAATTTCAGACTGGTATGCAGCTACCGGGACATATGAGATCCTTGTGGGAAGTTCATCCAGGGACATCCATTTAAGGGATGCGGTACAGCTTGTCTCCACAACAGAAATTCCCGTAACGATCCATATGAATACCACAGTCGCAGAACTGTTGGCAGAGCCTAAAGCGAAAGAAATCATGAGTGGGCTGTTGAAAACCATGATGGAAAATATCGGGGCAGGAGATGATGGGGAAAGTGCAGCCAGTGAAGCCATTTCTCCGGAAATGTCTCTTAAAATGATGGAGAACTCACCGCTTAGGACATTCAGAAGTTTTGCGGGGGTCAGTACACGGGAAGTACAGGAACTCATAGCAAAACTCCAGGCAGCAGTGGATGGGAAATAGAGGAATATAGCGCGGGGCCTGGCTGCTTGAAAGCGGGTCTGCGGACTTATTCATGGAATGATTGAAAAAGTACATTTTTGGTAACTATTCAGTAGGTCTGCGCATTCACTGCGCTGACCGTATGAAAAAGTAGTGCCGGCAGGCATCCAGCCCATCGCGAAGCGTTTTTTACGGCTGGATGCGTAATGGTTCAGCTTGTCTGAACTGTTACATATTTTTAACGGACAGGCGGGAAAGTATATTCCCGGCTGTCCGTTTGTGGTATAATTGAGGAAAAATAACCCGAGACTGAACGGATGAGGAGGTATTTATATGTTTAGATGGGGAATTATGGGCGGCGGTTTTATATCATCCCAGTTTGCCAGGGGGCTGGAGGAAGCGGCAGATATGCAGGTGGAAGTGTTGGCATCCAGGTCCGGAAGGAATGATTACGGGATAAAGGCAAAGAAATACTGCTGTTCTTATGAAGAGCTGGTAGATGATAAAGAGGTGGATGCAGTGTATGTAGGGACAATCCACCCTCAGCATCTTTCGTGTGTAAAGGCCTGCCTGAAGGCTGGGAAACCTGTATTGTGCGAGAAGCCGGTGACTATGAACGCCAGGGAACTGGAAGAGATCCTTCATTTGGCCAAGGAGAACCAAACCTTTTTTATGGAAGCTATGTGGACCAGGTTCATTCCTGCCATGCGGGGGCTTAGAAAGGAAATACAGGCTGGTGTGTACGGGAAAGTACATAATATGCATTTTACATTTGGCGGGCCTGCCAAACCGGAGACAAGGCGTCTGTTTGAGGCAGGACTTGGGGGCGGAGCACTTCTTGATGTGGGAGTCTACGGTGTGAGTGTTGCACAGTATCTTCTGGGAGAGGCGCCGGATGTAATACATGCATGGTCTGAAAAAAATGAGGAGACAGTGGATTTAAATACATGCATTCAGATGACTTATCCATGCGGATGCCTGGCGGATATGGTATTTTCCATCAATAGAAAAGTGGACAACAGGGCAGTGATCATCACGGATAAGGCAGAACTTGAAATACCGTATTTCTGGCGTCCGAATACCGTATATTTGTTTGAACCAAATGAAGATTTCCGTACGGATACGCTGAAAGAAAAAAGAGTTGTGGAAGTGGCGGGGAACGGATACCATTATGAGGCTTTGGAGGTACAGAAGATGCTTAAGGAGGGCAGGATGGAGAGTCCGGTCATGCCCTGGGAAGAGAGTCTTCAGATCATGAAAGAACTGGATGAGATCAGAAGGATCTGCGGGATCCGTTATCCGCAGGACGCTGGGTGATAAGAGAAGAGGGAGTAGAGGCAGGATGTCAAAGGAGAGACAGGAATTTTTGATCGGCACGTATACGGAGACCGTTATATTTGGTGATGGAAGCCGTTTTGCAGGTAATGGTCAGGGTATATATTGGGCAGATATAGATATGGTATCCGGTAAAATAAGGCTGAAACAGATCATAGAGGGGATAAAAAACCCCTCTTATGTCTGCGCAGATAAAGCCGGAAAGAGAATCTATGCGGTCAGTGAGCTGGAGGAGTATGAAGGGCATAAAAGCGGGGCTGTGAGTGTCTATGAGGTGGGGGAGGATGGTTCAGTGAAGCTGCTGGACAGGAAACCTTCCATGGGAACAAATCCCTGTCATCTGTATCTGGATGAGACAGAGGGGATATTGTACATCAGTAATTATGGAAGCGGTTCTGCCTGTGCTTACAGGATCGGTCAGGAGGGGCGCTTTCAGGAGCCTGCCATGGTGATCCAGCATCAAGGGCATTCCGTGGATGAAGAACGGCAGGAGGGGCCGCATGTGCATTCTATTCATCCATGCCGGTTTGGAAAAGGAGTGCTGGTGTGTGATCTGGGACTGGATAGGATCAGTCGCTGTGTGGTCAGGGAGCAGGATGGCCGGTGGCTCTTTACAGAGGAGGAAAGCTGGATGACAATGCCCGGATACGGCCCGAGGATGTTGGTTTATCATCCCTCTCTGCCCATATTCTATGTGGTGCAGGAGATGGGGAACAGGGTTCTTGTATATGAGTATGGAAATGGTACACCGCAGCAGGTACAGGATGTTTCCAGTCTTGTGACCGAAGACAGAGGGATTTTTAATACGGCTGCCGAAATACGCATCCATTCCTCGGGGACAAGGCTTTATGTTTCCAACAGAGGCGCTGACTGTATTACGGTATATGATGTGGACGGGGCAGGAAGGATTGCGCCAAACAGCAGTATACCTTCCGGTGGGAAGACGCCCCGGTGCTTTGCTGCGGCTGAAGATACAGAGTCAGGGAATACATTTCTGGTGATCGCAAACCAGGATTCTGATCAGCTTCTATCTGTGAAGCACACGGACTGCCATATGGCGGAAACGGAGGATGAACTGCAGGTGGGAAGCCCTGTCTGTGTCTGGTTATTATAAAAGGATCAAGAGCTGTGAGCTGCCGGGTCTTTAGGCGGCTTTCAGGTTAAAATAGGAGGTTAGGCGGCAGATTTCCGCCTTGGAAAGAAGAGTAAGATGAAGAAGTCATATGAGATAGATATGTGCAGCGGGCCGCTTTGGGGGAAGCTTCTGCTGTTTTCCGTGCCGCTTATCTTATCAGGTATTCTGCAGCTTTTATTTAATGCTGCAGATATTGTGGTGGTGGGAAGGTTTTCAGGAAACCATGCGCTTGCAGCAGTGGGGTCTACCAGTTCCCTGATACAGCTTTTTGTCAATGTATTTATTGGATGCTCTATTGGGACAAATGTTTTAGTGGGGCGTTTTTATGGGGCAAAGGATGCTAAGAATGTCAGTGAGACTGTGCACACGTCCATTTTATTCAGTATTGTATGCGGTTGTATCCTTATTTTTCTGGGAGTGGCATTTGCAAGACCCATGCTGGAATGGATGGCAACACCCCCGGAAGTGTTGGGGCAGGCAGTGCTTTATATGAGGATTTTCTTTGTGGGTATGCCGGCTATGATGCTCTATAATTTTGGAGCGGCGGTGTTGAGAGCTACGGGAGATACCCAGAGGCCGCTGTATTATCTGCTGCTGGCTGGGGTTATCAATGTGGTGCTGAACCTGTTTTTTGTGATCGTGTGCGGACTGGGTGTGGCGGGGGTAGCGCTGGCTACGATCATTTCCCAAGCAGTGTCAGCACTTCTCGTACTGCGCTGTCTTATGCATACGGAGGGCATGTGCAGGCTGGAGCTGAAGAAGCTGAAATTGCACAGGGACAAGCTGAAGCACATTGTGCGCATTGGGCTTCCGGCCGGGATGCAGAGCGCCATATTTTCCATATCAAATGTACTGATCCAGTCATCCGTTAATTCATTCGGTGCCATTGCCATGGCCGGAAATACAGCGGCATCCAATCTGGAAGGGTTTGTTTATACTTCCATGAATGCCATCTATCAGGCGACTTTAAGTTTTACCAGCCAGAATATGGGGGCAGGGAATCAGAAGCGGATCGATCAGATCCTGTGGAGGTGCCTGGTGCTGGTGACGGTCATCGGTGGTATTTTCGGATGTCTTATGGTATTGTTTTCACCCCATCTGCTGGGAATCTATTCCTCGGATGCGGAGGTGATCGCATATGGGATACAGCGGCTTAAGATTATATGCCTTCCGTATTTTCTTTGCGGAATTATGGAGGTGCTGGTGGGGAGTCTGCGGGGCATGGGATATTCGGTTATGCCTATGCTGGTATCCCTGACCGGAGCCTGTGGACTTAGGATCGTATGGATCTTTACCGTATTTGCCTGGCAGCACAGCCTATTTGTTTTGTATCTGTCGTATCCCATAACCTGGGTGATCACTGCGGCAGCACATTTGGTATGCTGGTGTAAGCTGCGGCAGATCATGAAAAAGCGTAAGTATTCAGTGCCGTAACAGATTGGTTGATTGCGGACATTTGGGAGGGCTGTGCACTTACTTTTCCTATTAGAATGTTCGGCAGACAGGCAGAGTTTGCAATTTGGAATGTTCGGGAGACAAGCAGAGTTTGCAATTTGGAATGATTGGCAGACAGACAGAGTTTGGGGTTTAGAATGATTGGCAGACAGGCAGAGTTTGCAGTTTAGAATGATTGGCAGACAGGTAGAGTTTGCAGTTTAGAATGATTGGCAGACAGGCAGAGTTTGCAGTTTAGAATAATCGGCAGACAGGCAGAGTTTGCAAATTGGAATGATCGGCAGACAGGCAGAGTTTGCAAATTGGAATGTTTGGCAGACAGGCAGAGTTTGCAGTTTAGAATGTTTGGCAGACAGGCAGAGTTTACAGTTTAGAATGTTCGGCAGACAGGTAACGTGTTATGGTAAAGACAGTTTTAGATGGTTTTTGTCTGTAACAGCGAAGGTAAGGAACAATTATGGCGCGCCAATTGGGAATGCCAGAAAGGAGTGGTCAGTATGGGAAGGTTTAAGATTGAGATAGGTGAT
This sequence comes from Blautia hominis, assembly GCA_002270465.1. Classification (GTDB taxonomy): domain Bacteria; phylum Bacillota; class Clostridia; order Lachnospirales; family Lachnospiraceae; genus Blautia; species Blautia hominis. The sequence continues at coordinate 13,799 of NQOF01000011.1, read as the reverse complement.
ATTACAACGTATCGTGTGGATGCCATTGCTAATGCGGCAAACTGTTCCCTTTTAGGGGGCGGTGGTGTTGACGGGGCTATCCACAGAGCTGCGGGACCGGAACTTTTGGAGGAATGCAGAGGGCTTGGAGGATGTGAGACAGGTCAGGCAAAGATAACAAAAGGGTATGGGCTGCCTGCTGAATATGTGCTTCATACACCGGGGCCTGTCTGGAGCGGCGGGGCTTTCGGGGAGCCGGAATTGCTGAAAAATTGTTATGAAAACTGCATCCGGTTAGCGCATGAACATGGGTGCAAGACCGTGGCATTTCCGTCTATCAGTACGGGGATTTACGGTTATCCTCTGGATCAGGCTGCCCGTATTGCGGTAAAGACCATTCGGGAAGGACTGGAAAAGTATCCCGATATAGAAGAGATCATTATGGTATGTTTTAGTGAGAGAGTGGAAAAGGCTTATAAAAAAGCAGATAACTATTGAGCACGCTGGATAGTTACAAAAGAAGATGCGTTGTGGAGAAAATAGACAGATAAACAGGCATCATGGATTAGACAGGAAAGGAATCTTGAAGAAATGAAAAAATGGAAAAATCTTTTAGCCGGACTGGTGGTTCTGGCGCTTCTTATGACCGGATGCAGTGCAGTGGGGCAGGCAGCAGGGAGTGGGCAAACGTCAGAGCGCAGTCAGGCAGCAGGGAATGGGCAAACGCCGGAGAGCAGCCAGGCAATGGACAGTGGGCAAACGTCAGAGAGCAGCCGAGCAGCAGGGAGCGGGCAAACGTCAGAGAGTAGTCAGGCAGCAGGGAGCGGGCAAACGTCAGAAAGCAGTCAGGCGGCAGATGTTGTACAGACAGAAGGCGATGGCCCGGCGACAGGCAGTGGACAGCTGACGGTGCATTATCTGGATGTAGGGCAGGGGAACGCAGCGCTTTTGGAGTCTGACGGACACTATATGCTCATAGACGGTGGGAACCGGAAAGCGTCCTCCTTTGTTGTAAGCTATCTGAAACGGCAGAATGTGGAGGCGCTGGACTATATACTGATCTCTCATTTTGATGAGGACCATTTGGCAGGGGCTATCGGTGCGCTTTACCAGTTTCCTGCGGGGAAAGTCATAACGGCTGATTATGAGACAGATTCTTCCATTTATAAGTCTTATCTGGAAGCTATGGATAAACAGGGGTATCAGGAGATACACCCGTCACAGGGGGATGTATTTACCCTCGGAAGTGCTTCCGTACGGATCATCTCCCCGGTTGCCTACGGACATGAGGATGAGAATGAGGATTCCGTGGGAGTCATAGTGGAAAATGGGGATAACCGTTTCTTTTTTGGAGGAGACATGGGGAAAACCGGTGAAAAAGAGGTGATGGAGTCCGGTGTGGATATTGGGGCAGATGTATTTTTGCTGAATCATCACGGTTCTTATCTGAGCAGTGGATTTCTGGAGCGTATTTCTCCATCCTGCGCGGTGATAAGCTGCGGAGACGGCAACAGTTACGGGCATCCCAGGCAGGATACCATAAAGCTGTTGGAGGACGCCGGGATTCCTGTATTCCGTACAGACAAGCAGGGGACAGTCATTCTCCACAGCGATGGAAAAACGATATCCTGGGAACAGGAGCCATGTAATGATTACTCGCCCGGCACAAGAACGGCGTCCGGTGATAAGGAGGAACCTTATGTGGAGGAAAATAACAGCGATGCGGAGCACTGTGACTATGTATTGAACACACATACGAAAAAAATCCACCTGCCTTCCTGCTCTTCTTTGAAGGGGATGAAGGAAGAAAATAAGGCTTATTATAAAGGCAGTAAAGACGAGCTTATGGATAACGGATATGAGGCATGCGGGAATTGTAAGCCATGAGCTTAAAATAAATCAAAAAGGTACAAACGAAACAGTTAATATGATTGGATTTCGTAACTATTCAGTAGGTCTGCGCATTCACTGCGCTGACCGTAAGAAAGTGTACCACGGCCAAGCAAAAATCCCATCGCCAAAGGCAAGTTTGCATTGATTTTTGCCTGTAACTGTGAGGGTACTGAACAGTTATTGGATTTCTAAATAAAAGGGGGCAGTATTATGAAAGCATACCAGATGAAGATTGCAGTTAAGAATTCACATCCGCCCATATGGAGGCGGTTTGTCGTTCCGGCCGGACTGAGTTTTTCGCAGCTCAGTGTTGTCCTCAATGAGGTTATGGGGTGGTGCGGATATCACTTGTTTAAATTTGAATTTTACCATTTGAAGATAAGTCTTGAAGAGGAATTTGAGGATTTCATAGGTCTGGATGATATGGAGTATCTGAAGGCATCCGAAACACTCATAGATCCTTTTATGGAGCAGGAAGACTGGTTTACTTATGTGTACGATTTTGGAGATTACTGGGAGCATAGGGTGACTATTGAAAAGGTTATAGAGGACTATGCCTTTTCTTACCCTGTTGTTCTTAAGTATAAGGGAGAAACGCCATATGAGGACTGCGGAGGTATTTACGGATATTATGATTTTTTGGAGATTCTAAAGGATTCGTCCCATCCGGAGTTTGAGAATATGAAAAGCTGGACAGAGGAGCATTTTACCTCTGTTTATGATATGGGCGAAGTAAATAAATCGTTGAAACATATGGCTTTGAAGAAGAAAAAAAGCAGACCTATGCTTCAGAACGAGATCTACGAAGCGTTAATAGAGAAGGGCAGCGGCTTCAAAACGATTCAGTGTGTCAATAAGGGTGTAAATGATAATAAGGATGAAGCGTTGAGTGAAAAAATGATTTCTAAAATGGATGACATCCTTAAGGAGTATGAGACACAATATAAACAGTTAAAAGACGCGTGGGGAGCCGATTTGGCAAAGGGGACACTCAGGGATATTCTGGAGGATTACCGCAAGGATGATCTGCAGGAGATTTGTGAATTACATGGTCTTTCCGGTTATAGGAAATTTTTAAAGAAAGATTTAATAGATTTTGTATACGAAAAGCTTTTGTCAAAGGAGGTTATGTGCAGATGCCTCCTGTATATGAATGATACGGAATTGACCCTTATGGATAAAGGAAATACAGGTGTGGATGAATCCGATGATGTATGGAATCTTGTGGAGAGCGGATATGCTGGAGCAACCTACATAGAGGTGGTTTATGTTCCGGAAGATGTGAAGGACGCCTTCCGTAAAAATTGCGATGAGGAGTGGAAAAAGGAACGGAAAAGAGTGCAGGATATTTTGCATCATATCAACGCCTGTGTAGAACTGTATGGAATTTGTCCCCTGGAACGGATGATTTCCATGTATGAAAAGAATACCGGAAATACAATCTCAGAGGCAGAACTGCGGGAATTTTGTGGTCAAATCCCCGGATTTTTAAAATATTTTGAAATCGTTGGGAACGAACTGGTTCAGGAGCATTTGCTGGAAGTTGACAGATTGCAGCATCTGAAAAGCATGCAGGGGATCAAGGCCTATTATACCCCAACAAGAGAAGAAATACAGACGCTCGGAGGTTACTTTTATGTGCCTTTTGACAGATATATGAATGAAATGGAAGATTTTTTTGAGGAGTTTTCAGTAGAGAAAGAGGAGGATGCCAGGGATATATGCAGGAACATTCAGCGCATAATTCGTATTGGCGGTCAGATAGGGGACATTATGAATTATCTGGAAAACGATTTGGTCATGATAGATGAGACAGTATTCCCACAGTTTGCAGAAATTCTGATGAGAGTTTGGAATCATACACGTATGCAAATGAACCGAGGGTATATGCCAGATGAAATGTCATGTCCTGAGTCTGTAAAGAAAGTAAAGGAGAAGGCAGCCGGGATGGGATTTCAGCCGCTGGGTGATACGCCCGGCGGGAAAGCGGATATTATTGATTTCCAGGAAGAACGCAGGAAAAAGATATATCCAAATGATACCTGTCCATGTGGTTCAGGGAAAAAGTATAAGCATTGCTGCGGTAAGAAAAAATAGAAGATAGAAACTGTTTCGTACCCTCACAGTTACAGGCACCCCCATGTATGGCTTGACGATGGGATTTCTGTTTGGCTGCCGAATGCCTTTTTATGGTCAACGCAGTGCATGTGCAGACCGACTGAATAGTTACGAAATATATCCTTTCTGAGGTAGGAAAAAAGACAAGATGCGGAAGTGATTTCCGAAATCTTGTCTTTTTTTCTGGATTTATATATGGTTTAATCTTCCACTAAAATAGCGTTCGGATAGATTTGTTCCATGCGTTCATCGGTAAAATTCTTATCCAGAAAACGGGTGGCAGCATTGTCATTATCAGATTTATTGGAGTGACGCTCTGTGTATCGGTTCAGTGCAAGGCCTGACATGATCATGTTAAATATCATGAACAGGATCATAAGCCATGTTATGGGGATTCCGGCTCTCTTCGGGATTTTTTCAATCAGCGAAGACAGCAGCGGGTAAAGGCATTTCAGCCAGATGACTGCAGCAATGCCCCAGAAAAAGCAGTATAACAGGTTGATCCGGCCTCCCAGATTAAAAGGAATATTGCTGTAATCCCAGAACACGGTGCCAAAAACCAACTCTGTAAACACACTGCATATGTATTCATAAGCCCCGCCTAATATGGTACCGAAGATAAAGATATAGCTGTCACTGCGGCTGCGGTATTGATATAGAATAGCGGTCAGCAGGACACAGCCCAGGCCCCATACGATGCTGAAAGGTCCATAGACAACACTGCTGCGGCTCATGAGTTTTCCGGTAGTTGCAAGGCAGAAAACAGTCTCGGTGATATCTCCCAGGAAGGCTCCGAGGAAAAACAGGCAGACCAGCTTATAGAACGAACAGCCCACAGCAAATACACCGGCACGCTCTCTGGCTGCCTCCATCTGCCGTTCCTTTTCCTGTCTGGCAGCCAGTAATTCTTTCGCTTCCAGGCTGGGATAGGCCTTAGCCATATGCTTCTGTACCCATCCGGTCAGGCCTTCACCCATCATATCTGCGGCCTTTTGCAGGTTTTCAGAAACGTCTTCAATGATGGAGAGCTTTCGCAGCCTGGAATGTACGGCTTTGATGGCCATAACTGTTCCTGCCAGGTCAAGACAGAGGACAATGTAAAGGATGATTAAGATTATGGTTCCCAGATTGGAAGGGATCAAAGCAAGCAATTCTTTCAGGGAAGGGTTGATAAAAGAAATACATATTACGGCTGAGAGTCCCCATACAATGGTGTAGGGAAGGTTGACATAACCTCCAAACTGAAATCTTTTTCGTGAGTAATCCCACCATTTCCGATGGAATATCTTTTCCAGAACAAAGCCTGTTGAAAATGTGATAACAGATGAAAGGATCACACCGCCCAGAAAAAGAAAAAACAGGTGATTTTTAAGCTCAGGCAGAAATACGGCAAAAGCCACTGCGCCGAAACCATAAGCCGGACAATAAGGGCCAAATAAAAAACCCACATCAATAAACCGATGCTCCCTGACCGCCGCAACCGATGTGCCGATTGCCCAGCCGATGAAAGAATAGAGTAAGAAAAACCATAGAAGTTGATAAAGTGTGTAGTTCAAGTTATGCCTCCTTTGGGGTGGTGTTGCTTTTTATATACAATATACGTGGGGAAGGGTGATGTCAAGTGTATAGGAGGGGATTTTCTGGTGCGAAATGACAGTGCACATGAATTTGCCGGGGGATTCGCACTTGATATGCGGTTAAAGGTAGAAGGGAATTTGGGAGAAATGGGATGAATCAGTGGAAATTAATTGTAAATGTGAGGGTAATGTGGTATTATATACAAAAAATAGTGAGAGTGTTTATGCATTTTTGCTGTCGCTGCCTTCGCGGTAGCGTGGATTGAAATAAAATACCAGCGGGAACGCCCATGACGCCAGAGCGTCGCTGCCTTCGCGGTAGCGTGGATTGAAATGATACTTTTATCAATACTTTAACAAACCCCGAGGGTCGCTGCCTTCGCGGTAGCGTGGATTGAAATGTTATACTCAGGGATTAAGGTGTCAAAAAGGAATCGTCGCTGCCTTCGCGGTAGCGTAGATTGAAATTATCGGGTAAAGCAGTTTATATGCCTCATAGGCCCGTCGCTGCCTTCGCGGTAGCGTAGATTGAAATCTCAAATAAATACAATTTCTTTCAAGCGCATCCAGTCGCTGCCTTCGCGGTAGCGTAGATTGAAATCTATACCTCCTCCGGCTTCTCACACCGTTCAAATGTCGCTGCCTTCGCGGTAGCGTAGATTGAAATAACATCATTTTGAAATGAGACTATACAAATCTTTGTCGCTGCCTTCGCGGTAACGTAGAGTGAAATTAATCGCTCTGATATCTCAGTAAAACCATAGATTTGTCGCTGCCTTCGCAGTAGCGTAGATTGAAATGTCAACCAGGCTGTATCTGACGCAAAGGGTGAAGGTCGCTGCCTTCGCGGTAGCGTAGATTGAAATACCCTGGGGGCCGGGCAATTATCGCCTACTTTGTGTCGCTGCCTTCGCGGTACGGTCCACATTTGCATCACATGATAGAGCCGCTGCCTTTGCGGTAGCGTAGGTTAATTGAATTAAAACTGATATCCAGGTGGCAATAGCAATGGTCGCCTGCCATCCCACAGTCATGTATAATCAAATATCCTACACTACATTAAGTAATAATTTGCATTGACATACAACCAAATTTCCCGGCATACATTGTAAAAACAACGTTTCCGGGAGATTTTTCCTTGAAAAGTTATATAGAAGAACGTGCTATATCCATAGCCAACTACATCATTGAAAACAACGCAACCGTCCGCCAGACCGCCAGGGAGTTCAAGGTGAGCAAAAGTACGGTCCACAAGGACGTTACAGAGCGTCTGCTGCAGCTTAATCCTTCGCTGGCTAAATGCGCCCGAAAGGTTCTTGACGTGAACAAGCAGGAGCGTCATATCCGCGGCGGGATGGCTACCAGGGAAAAATATCTGCACAAGGTGCAAAAATAACAAAAGAGACTCTTGTTTTGAAAAAAATATGGGCGTATAATTGTTCCTATCAAAATACAAAAGTTTATTGTGAGGGGAAGACAAATGAATCGATTCTTTTCAAATGCGGATTTGCGGAAGCTGATCATACCGCTGATTATCGACCAGTTTCTGCAGGCGTTTGTAGGACTTGCCGATTCTATTATGGTGGCCAGCGTGGGCGAGGCTGCCGTCTCAGGTGTATCATTGATCGATACGGTTATGGTATTGATCATCAACATTTTTACAGCACTGGCTACAGGAGGAGCCGTTATCGCAGGTCAGTTCATCGGGAAAAAGAAAGCTGAGAATGCCTGCCTGGCAACAAACCAACTGCTGTCCTTTACCCTGAAAGCATCTTGTATCATTATGGTGCTTGGATATCTTGGGAAGAATCTTATTATCAATGGAGTATTTGGAAAGATTGAAGCAGACGTTATGTACAACTGTAATGTTTATCTGCTGATCGTATTTGCGTCTGTACCCATGATCGCCTTATACAATGCAGGCGCGTCTATTTTCCGCGCAATGGGGAACTCAACTATTGCCATGAAGACGTCCTTGCTTATGAATGCCATCAATCTGGGAGGAAATGCGCTGCTCATCTACGGCTTTCACAGAGGCGTGGAGGGTGTTGCGATTCCTACGCTTGTATCCAGAGGTGTGGCCTGTGTAGTGATGCTGTGTCTTTTAAATAATCAGAGCAGAATTCTGCATATCCACCATCCGTTTTCGTTTAAAACAGACTGGATGCTTCTGAAGAAAATACTGTATATCGGCATACCAAACGGCCTGGAAAACAGTATGTTCCAGCTTGGAAAAATCCTGGTGCTCAGTATTGTCACCGGATTTGGAACTGCATCCATTGCAGCGAATGCTGTGTCAAACAATGTGGCAACATTTGCGGTCCTGCCGGGAATGTCCATTGGATTTGCACTGCTGACAGTGGGGGCTCAGTGTGTTGGGGCAAATGATTTTGAACAGGTACATTATTATACGAAGAAACTGATGAAGGTTGCCTATGTTTCCCTGATAGGAATAAACATATTGCTAATGCTTGTTATGCCTTTCATCATCAGAGCCTATGGGTTATCAGCAGAGGCCAGTAATTACGCTTATAAAATTTTGATATACCATTCCATATGTGTGGTGACCATATGGCCATTGTCGTTTTCACTTCCGAATACTCTGCGTGCAGCAGCTGATGTACGTTTTACCATGCTTCTTGCCATTGTTTCCATGTGGATTTTCCGCATTGGATTCTCGGTACTGCTGGGAGTGAAACTGCATTGGGGCGTATTTGGCGTGTGGGTAGCCATGACCATTGACTGGCTGTTCCGCGCTGTTTGTTTTACGGTCCGCTACATAAGAGGGAAATGGCAGCACCAGTCACTTGTCTGATCAGAGTATACATCTGCCGGAGATATATTTCTCATGGGCAGTGTAATATATGAAAATACAAAAGGAGAAAGTATTGATGAAACAGGATATGATTGTTATTCTTGACCTGGGGAGCACAGAGAACACTGTACTTGCAAGAGAAATCCGGGATATGGGTGTGTACAGTGAGATTTATCCCCACGATATTACCAAAGAAGAGCTGGAAAAGCTCCCGAATGTAAAAGGAATCATCATTAACGGCGGACCGAACCATATGGTTGACGGTGTCCGCATTGATGTTAGACAGGAAATTTACCAGGCAGGCAGCCCTGTAATGGCAATTGACCATGAGCCGGCATCCTGCAGTGAGAAATACCAGGGCCTGTGCGGAGCGCAGAGAGCAGAGGTCCTCAAAAAGTTTGTATTTGAAACATGCAATGCGGAAGCAAACTGGAATATGAAAAACTTTGTTGCAGACCAGATTGAGATCGTCAGGGAGCAGGTTGGAGATAAAAAGGTTCTTCTGGCTTTATCCGGTGGAGTGGACAGCTCGGTTGTCGCAGCACTTTTAATCAAAGCCATTGGCAAACAGCTTACCTGTGTGCATGTAAATCATGGACTCATGCGCAAAGGTGAATCCGAAAGTGTAGTGGAAGTGTTTAAAGACCAGATGGATGCAAATCTGGTTTATGTGGATGCTTCAGAGCGTTTCCTGACAAAGCTGGAAAATGTGGATGATCCGGAGCAGAAGCGAAAAATAATCGGTGCGGAATTTATCCGTGTCTTTGAGGAAGAGGCAAGAAAACTGGAAGGGATTGAGTTCCTGGGACAGGGAACCATTTATCCTGACATTGTGGAAAGCGGGACAAAAACAGCCAAAATGGTGAAATCCCATCATAATGTGGGCGGCCTGCCTGAGGATTTACAGTTTATACTGGTGGAACCTCTGAAACAGTTATTTAAAGATGAGGTACGTGCCTGTGGGATCGAGCTTGGGCTTCCGGAAGAAATGGTGTACAGACAGCCGTTCCCGGGACCGGGGCTTGGCGTTCGATGCCTGGGTGCAATTACCAGGGAGCGTCTTGAGGCAGTGCGCGAATCAGATGCGATTTTGCGTGAGGAATTCAAGAATGCAGGTCTGGATAAAACAGTATGGCAGTACTTCACCGTTGTTCCGGATTTCAAATCAGTCGGTGTACGTGACAATGCCAGAAGCTTTGAATATCCAGTGATCATCCGTGCAGTCAATACAGTGGATGCCATGACCGCAACGATTGAGCAGGTTGACTGGAAGGTACTTCTTAAAATTACTGACCGTATTATGAAAGAAGTCAAAAACGTGAACCGTGTCTGCTATGATATGAGTCCGAAGCCAAACGCTACGATTGAATGGGAATAACCCGAAATGTTGAGGCAAAAAGTGCGGATATTTGTGGTTAATGTATTGCATTAAAATTTAAAACGAAAGAGAAATGTAGGTAAAATATGAACAGTAAGATGTTTCAAGAACCAAAAGCGCCTGTGAAACTTCCAGTCACAGAAGATGTAGTTTCTGTTCTGGAAGATGCAAAAATATCTGAGGAAGAAATTACAGGCTGCTGTTTTAAGGGAGTGTTTATCACTAAGTTTGATGGAAAACTGCTTCGCTTCAAAAAAATGGCTTTTGAAAACTGTAAGTTTATAAGCTGTTTCTTCGATGAAGCCAGTTTTACTGATGTACGTTTTAAGAACTGCGACTTTTCCAACACTAGCCTCACGGATGTGTATTTTAAAAGATGTTCCTTTCAGTCATGCAAGGCTGTCGGAGCTGATTTTTACGGTAGTCTTATGCGTCATGTGTCCTTTCTGGAATGTAATCTTTCTGACATGAATCTGGATGCGTCCAGAATGAGCTATGTCAAGATCAAAGACACGAATCTGGAAGAGTCAAGCCTGAGTAAATGCGGGCTGGATAATCTGGACTTACATCAGGTAAAACTTGCCGGCGCAAGCTTTTTCAAAACTGCGCTTAAAGGTGTGGATATGTCTGACTGTGATATGGACAGGATCATCATATCTGATGGCAAGGAAGAACTGCGGGGTGTAGTGCTCAACATGACACAGGCCATTGTCTGTGCAAAACGGATGGGTATTGTGATCAAGGAATTAGAGACTGAAAATTAAATATAAAAATTAGCATTGACTAATGGGCCTGCTCTGGCATAAAATAACATAAACTTCTTTGCACTGCATTTAAATTACAGTACAAACTGAGCAGGCACGGATGCTGGGCATCCGTATAGCCGGGTCACTTTTAGTGACAGCAGATGAGCATAGGGCATCTGTGGGACAGTAGATTACTTTATTGTTCCACAGGTGCTTTTTAAAATGGTTGGAAACAGCCCGGGTATTAAGAAGCGGCAGAGGAAGTTATGCAGTATAAAGAATCAATACCGGGGAGGATTTAAAATGGAACAGGTAAGGAAAGAATTTGTAACAGACGAAAAGGCAAAGAAGATTGCACTTCACGTATCCGGAGTCAGTGTGGCCGGCAATGTGGTGTTGTCACTATTTAAGCTGCTTGCTGGTATTATAGGCCATTCAGGGGCTATGATTTCTGATGCGGTACATTCCGCTTCCGATGTGTTTGGCACTATCATTGCCGTGCTGGGAATCAGCATCTCGAAGAGAAAATCGGATGCGAACCATCAGTATGGGCATGACAGGCTGGAATGTGTGGCAGCTATTGTGCTGGCTGTCATTTTGCTGGCAACAGGGCTTGGTATCGGAATCAGCGGTTTGGAGAAGATCATAAAAGGGAACAGCAGCAGTGCGGTGGTTCCGGGAGTGATCGCACTTGTGGCAGCTGTTGTTTCTATTGTATTTAAGGAATGGATGTATTGGTACACCAGGTCAGCAGCTAAAAAGATCAATTCGGGAGCGCTCATGGCTGAAGCATGGCATCACCGTTCGGATGCCCTCTCATCGGTCGGTGCATTTGCCGGTATTTTGGGGGCCAGATTGGGTTATCCTATTTTAGACCCTATCGCCAGTGTGATCATCTGTTTATTTATCGGAAAAGCGGCTTATGATATATTCAAGGATGCTATAGACAAGATGGTGGATAAATCCTGTGATGACGAGACGCTGGAGCAGATGCGCGGTATTATTTCGGAGCAGGCAGGTGTGTTAAATATTGATATGCTGCACACCAGGCTGTTTGGTGCAAAAATGTATGTGGATATTGAAATCTCCGCGGACGGAACCCTTTCTCTGGAGGAAGGGCATGAGATTGCACAGAAGGTGCATGATGCCATTGAAAAGGAGTTTCCGCTGGTAAAACACTGCATGGTTCATGTAAATCCCGTTTGACACACTCTAAGTAAGGTTTACTAAGAATGGGGCTTTGCAGGGACGATTTTTGTCAGATATTCTGTTTTTAGAATATGGAAAGGAAATTTTCTTGTAAATTGAAGCGGGATATTTTATAATAAAATCTGATTTTGAGGAATGCGAAAGAACAGGAGGGCACTTTTTTGAAGAGAGAAACCGTAATTGTACTTGATTTTGGCGGCCAGTATAACCAGTTAATAGCAAGACGTGTTCGGGAATGCAATGTATATTGTGAGATATATTCTTACAAAACAGATATTGAAAAAATAAAAGAAATCCAGCCTAAGGGAATTATTTTTACAGGTGGTCCTAACAGTGTGTATCTGGAGGATTCCCCCACATATACAAAAGAAATCTTTGAGCTGGGAATTCCGGTTCTGGGAATCTGCTATGGTGCGCAGCTTATGATGCACTTGTTGGGTGGTCAGGTAGGCACAGCGCCTGTCAGGGAATATGGAAAGATTGAAGTTACGGTGGAACAGTCTTCCAAAATGTTTGAGAATGTGTCCGAGAAGACAATTTGCTGGATGAGTCATAATGACTATATTGCAAAAGAAGCACCGGGATTTGAGATTATTGCCCATACCTCTGATTGTCCGGTTGCAGCGGTGCAGAATCCGGGTAAGAATCTGTATGCTGTCCAGTTCCATCCGGAAGTGCTGCATACGCAGGAAGGCAAGAAGATGCTTTCCAATTTCGTATATAATGTGTGTGAATGTTCCGGAGACTGGAAGATGGACTCCTTTGTGGAGGAGAGTATTAAAGCGATCCAGGAGAAAGTCGGAGACGGTAAAGTGCTGTGTGCGCTTTCCGGCGGTGTGGATTCCTCTGTGGCGGCTGTTATGCTGTCAAAGGCGGTAGGGAACCAGCTTACCTGTGTGTTTGTGGATCATGGACTTTTAAGGAAAAATGAAGGGGATGAGGTTGAGGCTGTATTCGGACCGGCGGGTCCTTATAATCTGAACTTTATCAGAGTGAATGCACAGGAACGGTTTTATGAGAAGTTAAAGGGCGTGGAAGAGCCGGAAGAGAAGCGGAAGATTATCGGCGAAGAGTTTATCCGGGTGTTTGAGGAAGAAGCTAAGAAAATCGGAACCGTTGACTTTTTGGTGCAGGGAACTATTTATCCTGACGTTGTGGAGAGCGGCGTGGGCGGAGAGTCTACGGTGATCAAATCACATCATAATGTGGGTGGTCTGCCGGATTATGTTGATTTTAAAGAGATTATTGAGCCACTTCGTGATCTGTTTAAAGATGAGGTGCGTAAGGCCGGTCTTGAACTGGGAATTCCGGATTATCTGGTGTTCCGTCAACCGTTCCCGGGCCCTGGACTTGGAATCAGGATCATCGGGGAAGTCACTGCGGAAAAGGTGGAGATGGTGCAGGAGGCTGATGCTATCTGGCGCGAGGCGATTGCCAATGCAGGGCTGGATAAGGAGATAGGGCAGTATTTTGCGGCCTTGACGAATATGAGGTCTGTGGGGGTTATGGGGGATGAGAGAACCTATGACTATGCAGTGGTGCTGCGGGCGGTTACTACTACGGACTTTATGACGGCTGAGAGCGCGGAGGTGCCTTGGGATGTGATTGGGAAGGTGACTAGTAGGATTGTGAATGAGGTGAAGCGTATTAATCGGGTTATGTATGATTGTACGGGGAAACCGCCGGCTACGATTGAATTCGAATAACGGACAGAACCCCGGGAATGCTGATAAAATGGGCATTTTCGGGGTTGTTTTATGTCGTTTGGCTCTATTTGATTTGCTTGTGTATCTGAAAATAGCTTATTGCATGCATTATAATAACTTTAAATATCGTTCGGTAGATATAACATTTTATCATTCATTGAATAAAATATTTTTATCTGGTGCAGGTCGGAAATGAAGTTATTATATTGGTGTATATTCCGCTAACACTGCACCATGTGCACGGAGTTTTAGGGTTCTTCCGCAATTATCCGTATTAGCGATTTGACAATATAAGCTTTGCGGCCAATAATTCCTTGCCACAACGACCATACATGGTACGTTTTATCATTTTCAATTTGCTGTTTGTACCCTCAACAA
>NQOF01000010.1 GCA_002270465.1 Blautia hominis | reverse complement strand
AATTTATCCCTTTTACTGTTTTGGTTCGTTTAGAACCGTTCGTTTGTTACTAATGAATGTAAAAGAATTTTCGATTCATGTGTTTCACTGTTCAGTTATCAAGGTTCCTGTCAGTTTTTGACAGCTTCGATATTTTATCATATCTCTTTTGGCTTGTCAAGAACTTTTTTTAAGTTTTTTCAAACTCTTTTTTGTTGTCAGCCTTTTTGAAAGGCTTCCAGCAATTGGATGTTGTCGTTTTTGCGACAGCTATAATAGATTATCATAACTTTTGTCGTTTGTCAACAACTTTTTTCTCTTTTTTTAAGAGAAAACGGAGAAGGAGGGATTTGAACCCTCGCGCCGCTATTAACGACCTACTCCCTTTCCAGGGGAGCCCCTTCAGCCGCTTGGGTACTTCTCCAGGCTGAATAAAATAACTATTCATTTATATATCCAAAAGCATCACAACTAATCTTGAACTTACCACCCCGGTTCGTTCTCGATATATGCTTTCGGGAACGGAGAGAGTGGGATTCGAACCCACGCGCCCTTGCGGACAAACGGTTTTCAAGACCGCCTCGTTATGACCACTTCGATATCTCTCCATATCTATCACTCGGTCAGCGACAAGTGGTATCTTATCACTTATGTCGGAAGTTGTCAATAGATTTTTTGAATTTTTTCCAAAATTTTCTCTGCAACAACAATATCCTCCGGCGTTGTGATTTTTATGTTCTCATATGAGCCTTCTACCAGCTTGATTTTCATGTTTCCAAAGCGCTCTATAACCATGGCATCGTCCGTGATATCAGCCATGTTTTGCTGCCGCGCTTTCTCATGTGCTTCCCGGATCGCAGTGTAAGAAAAGATTTGAGGAGTCTGAATATTCCACACCTTATTTCTGCTGGGCGTAGACTCCACCATTCCATTTTCATCTGCAATTTTTATGGTGTCCTTGGAAGGCATCCCAATTACACAGGCCCCATAGTCAAGTACCGCCTCTTTTCCTCTTCTGATCATGTCATTTGACAAAAAAGGTCTGGCTCCATCGTGAATAAACACATAATCGCTGTCTTCACAGGCGCACAGTCCTGCATAGACGGAGTCATAGCGTTCTTTACCGCCTGGTATCACTGCCTTTACTTTTGAAAAACCATATGCTTCTATAATTTCCTGTTTACAAAAATTTATACTCTCTTTTCCTGTAACAACAATAATTTCTCCAATTTCCCTGCTATTTTGGAAACAGGACAGGCTGTAATACAGAACCGGCTTCCCCTTAATTAGAAGAAACTGCTTCTGTACTTTACTGTTCATTCTCTTTCCCTGGCCTGCAGCCAGCACGATTGCTGTGGATTTCATCAGCGCTCTCCTAATCTCAAATTTGGAATTGCATTCAGATCAAGACCATGCCTGGTTCCTTTTTGATATTCGTAATAAGCCGCCACCCCTATCATGGCTGCATTGTCTGTGCAGAAAATGGGGGATGGATGATAAAATTGGATTTTGTTATTTCTGCAGGCTTCCTCCATAGCTGTGCGCAAACCACTGTTTGACGCCACGCCTCCTGCGATCGCCAACTTGTCAATCTTATGGTCCTTTGCCGCCGCAATGGCATGTTCCACAAGCACCTCAACAACACAACGCTGAAAAGAGGCCGCAACATCTGCCGCAACAATCTCTTCCCCCTGCATTTTGCATTTGTTTAAATGATTCAAAACCGCTGATTTGACGCCGCTGAAACTAAAATCATATGGCGCTTCGTCCACTTTCGCCTTTGGAAAATCAAACGCATAGGCATTTCCCTCTTTGGAAAGCCTGTCTATTTTTGGTCCTCCCGGATAGCCAAGGCCAATAGCCCTTGCCACTTTATCAAAGGCTTCACCAGCCGCATCATCTCTCGTCCTGCCCAGGATTTCAAACGTACCGTAATCCTTTACGATCACCAGATGGGTATGTCCTCCGGATACTACCAGACAGAGAAACGGCGGTTCCAGATCAGGATGCTCTATATAATTCGCTGAAATATGACCTTCTATATGATGCACTCCCACAAGAGGGATATCTTTTGCAAAGCTGATAGCCTTTGCCTCGGCCACACCCACAAGCAGTGCGCCCACAAGCCCCGGCCCGTAAGTGACACCAATCGCATCTAAGTCATCCAGGGTCACATCCGCCTCTTTCAGGGCTTCCTCAATAACCTGGTTGATTTTTTCAATGTGTTTTCTGGACGCGATCTCAGGAACAACGCCTCCGTATAACTTGTGAAGCTCTATCTGGGACGAAATAATATTAGATAATATAGTCCTGCCGTTTTTTACCACAGAGGCGGCCGTCTCGTCACAGGAGCTTTCAATCGCCAGGACAAGTACATCCTCATTTGTCTTCTCCATCTTACATTCTCCTTTTTTACAGAACTTATTCGGAATCGTTCAGACGACTGAACGATCAAACTTATTCTTCCTCAAACTGCAGTTCCACGGACTGTCTGTCCCTGGCTGCAATGGTATTCGGAAATACTTTCGACGCCTCCGGAAGCGCTTCCTCCGGCCGCACAAGGGATGGGCTGTAATGTGTGAGCCATAGCTCTTTTACCTGCGCTTCTTTCGCCAGAAGTGCGGCCTCCCTAAAAGTCATATGTTTGTGCGCTTTAGCCTTTTCCTCTTTGTCCTGCTCTCCGTACATGCCCTCACAGATAAACAGATCAGAGTCTTTTGCATGTTCTGCAATGGATCTTACAGGACGGGTATCTGTGGTATATGTCAGTTTTATGCCTTTTCTGACAGGTCCCAGAACCATATCCGGTGTATATATTCTGCCGTCTGCCTCTATAGTCTGGCCTTTTTGAAGGGGATTCCAGTATTGCAGGGGAATTCCCTGTTCTTTTGCACGGGAAGCGTCAAATTTGCCGCCTCTCTTGATTTCTATTGAGTAACCATAACAGGTCACATTATGGTTTACCCGGAATGCCGTAATATGGTATCCGCAGAGTTCTATCTGCTCCTCCGGCTGTGTCAACTCTATACATTGTATATCAAAGGGAAGCTCCGGAGCAATGACACGAAGAGCCTGAACTACCCGAACCAGCCCCTTAGGGCCGATCAGTGTCAGCGTTTCTGTCCGCTCTGCATTCCCCATGGTTAAAAGGAGTCCCGGAAGCCCGCTGATATGGTCTGCGTGATAATGTGTAAAACAGATCACATCGATCGGCTTGAAACTCCATCCTTTTTCTTTTACTGCGACTTGTGTGCCTTCGCCGCAGTCTATCATAAAATTACTGCCGTTATAGCGGGTCATAAGTGAGGTGAGTTTCCGCCTTGGGAGCGGCATCATTCCTCCTGTACCCAATAGACAAACATCCAGCATCTGTCATATCCTCATTTCTCTTCCATATTGACTTCGGCAACTGTTCACTACCTGCACAGTACCTGGAGTCTGTTTGAAAATTCATGCAGGATCGCCTTTGGCGAGGACTGCGCTTCTATCTTAGCACACATTTTTTTCCACTACAACAATTCCTTTTCATTTTTCTTATCAATGGGTATGGCAAATCCCCGGATAATCTCATCGTAACAGTCCTCACACAGGTCAAACTGGTGGCGCTGCGTGTCTTTTTTGGAAAAATATCCCCAGGCTATGTCTACAGGAAGAACCCCTTCCATAGCGATACCGTTTTCCACATGCAGTTTCTTTCCGCAGCGGTTGCAGTATAACTCTGTGAGCATGCCCGTTTCCTTTTTTTCGTATTTTCGCATAATCTTTATCCTCCTGCTTTGAGCTTGTACGCCAAACCATATCTGTCTCTTCTCTGTCATTATACAAAAAATATGTGCAGAAACCCAGTGGGAAACAGTTGCAGATATAGAAAAAGATAGCAGCTCTGCTATCTTTTGCACATTACGACGGCGTGTTCCGTGGGAGCCTCGTAGAAGTTTTTTCTTAGTCCTGCCTCTTCAAAACCGCAGGAACGGTACAGAGCGATCGCTCTTTTGTTGCTTTGGCGCACTTCCAGAAAGAAGGAGGAGACCCCTGCTTTTCTGCCTGCCTCCACAAGTGCCTCCACAAGCTGACGCCCTATATGTTTTCCCCAGCAGGAGGATCTTACGGAGACATTGGTTATTTCGCCTTCGTCCAGGGCTGTCCACATGCCTGCGTATCCTGTGATAACGCCGTCAAGCTCCGCCACAAAATAAATTGCATGGGCAGAGTGCACGGCGTCCAGAAAACCGGATGCCATCCAGGGGCGTGAAAAATTTTCCGCTTCAATCTGCGCCGCTGCTGTGGTGTCTTCAGGGCGCATATCTCTAATTATCAGCATTTTTTTCTTTTGCAAGACGTTCCGCGCGTTCTCTCTCAGCCTGTGATACTCTCAGATAATCCGGCTGATGCTCTGCGGCGTCTTCCATTTTTCCTTCCTTATAGTAAATCTCGGCAAGGGCAGCAACAACGGCTGCTCTTTGTTTGTTCACATGAGCCGGGGCAAAGGAATAGGGGACCCGGCATGTCTCCTCTATTAGCTCACGGTAGACAGGGACGCCGTCACCCAGGAAGATAACAGATTTTCCTCTCCGGTTCAGTTCCTCTATCAGGTCGGTCATAGGGAGGGCGTCCTGGGGTCTTAATATTTTCAAGGTATGGTTTTCAAAATAGTATAGGCCTGTGTAAACCTGTTTTCTTCTGGCGTCCATGATGGGGCAGATCAGCGTGTCCGGGGCTGTGTCGTATAGGTTATAGGCAAGGGCATCTACAGTGGGAATACCTATCAGAGGTTTATTCAAGGCAAGTCCCAGGCCTTTAGCTGTTGCGGAACCTATTCTGAGTCCGGTAAAGGAGCCGGGGCCGGCAGCTATTGCTATGGCATCAATGGAATTTAAGTCCAGGGATATGGCTTTTTTCACCTCGTCCAGCATGGGAAGCAGGGTCTGGGAATGTGTTTTCTTGTAGTTCATGGTGTATTCAGCCACCAGTATATCGTCTTCCACTACGGCAACGGATGCTACCAGTCCGGAACTGTCAAGTGCTAAGATTTTCATTTTTTGTCATCTCCTTATTTATTTAGACCTTCTATGGTTATTTTTCGGTAGTCAAAGCCTTTGGAGGGGTCTTTTTCTATATTTATTTTTATAATATCCGGAGGGAGAAGTTCCTCTATTAGCTCTGCCCACTCTATGAGACAGATGCCTTCACCGAAGAAGTAATCATCATATCCGATTTCTTCCATCTCTTCTATGTCTCCGATGCGGTAAACGTCAAAATGGTAGAAGGGCAGACGGCCGCTTTCGTAAATCTGGACTATGGTGAAGGTTGGGCTGTTGACAGGCTCGTCTATGCCCAGACCTTTGGCTACGCCTTGGGTGAAGACGGTTTTGCCGGTGCCCAGGTCACCGTTTAAGGTGTAGATTTGGCCGGGGGTGGCTTTTTGGGCCAGGTGTTGGCCTAGGGCGAAGGTTTCTTGAGGGGTGTTGGTTTCTATTGTCAGCATGTGGGACAGCTCCTTTTTGGGTTGATATGGGGACGGGACGGGTAAGCCGGAGCGGCGGCGGGGCGTGTGTCTGTGGGAGCGAAGCGTTTCGCTTGGTCAGAAGCTAACCTGCTCCCAGTCACTAAATTCGTCAGCAGAGGCTTCCTCATTAAGTGTCTGGGGCAGGTGGATCTTCTGCCCGCTCCACTATACATCGCTCCCACAGACACACGCCCCGCCGCCGCTCCGGCTTACCCTGGTTTTCACAGGCGGTACAATGGCATGCTAAAGTTTAATGGAAATAATATGTGCCTGTTTGGTGCAATAGTATTGTATGATACATGTATTAAGTGGAACAATGTATGGTTTTATCATTTCATCTGTGATAAATTTAAAAAATAATTTAAAAATATATTTATTCTGTGGATATTTAATTTTGGAGATATCCTAAATTATAATATAAAATTATCTTTTATGCTACAAGTATAAAAAAGAAATTTCTTGCACCTTTTATTTTTAGAGATTATAATAGAGGAAAATGTTTAAAAGGAGATTTTTGATATGGCTAATCCTATTGTTACGATCACTATGGCAGATGGGGGCGTTATTAAGGCGGAATTGTATCCGGATGTTGCGCCGAATACTGTGAATAATTTTATTAGTTTGGTGAAAAATGGATTTTATGACGGACTGGTGTTTCATCGGGTGATCCGTGGTTTTATGATTCAGGGCGGCTGCCCTCAGGGAACCGGAATGGGTGGTCCGGGTTACTCTATTAAAGGTGAATTTAGTGGAAATGGGGTTGAGAATAACCTGAAGCATGATGCCGGAGTTTTGTCTATGGCACGTGCTATGGATCCGAATTCTGCCGGAAGCCAGTTTTTTATCATGCATGAGAATGCACCGCATTTGGACGGACAGTATGCTGCTTTTGGTAAAGTGACGGAAGGCATGGATGTGGTGAATGCCATCGCTGATGTTCAGACAGATTATAGTGATCGTCCTATGGAGCCACAGACGATCCAGAGTATGACTGTGGAAACTTTTGGTGTGGAGTACGCTGAACCTGAGAAATTTTAATGTGTGAGTACCCTGTCGGCACAGACTGGAGTGTTGTATTTATATGGCGTAAATAGTGAGTACTAATTACAGCCAGAGTAATACAGCGCTGAACCGGTTTTTGTGCGGACAGGGTATTTTTTTACAAATGCTATTGCTCCATCCGCTCCAAACAAGACCGTCAGTGCTGAATATTTTGTCAATCTGCAAGGCGGAGGAGGGAAGCGGGTATGGCTGGTCAGTCATGGAAAGTCAGGTATTCACCGTCCAGGGCTGCGAAGTAAAGTTCTTTTAAGTCTGTGATGGAGGCACGGCCGTTGGTCGCCTCTGTCACGGCTTTTTTTATGGGATTTTCTTCGGACTTGGGGACGAGGACCTGGAGTTTCACGTTCTCGGTGTATTGAGAATCCGTGATGGGGATGCCGCGCTGGCCGAAAAGATATTGAAGTTTACCCACGCCGTTGTAGTCGGTTCCTATTTCCAGGAGAATACCATGGCGTTTTGTGATCACCCGGCTGCAGGCAAGGCCCTCCTGGACGGCTTTTGAGTAGGCACGGACAAGACCGCCGGTCCCTAAGAGCGTTCCGCCGAAATATCTGGTGACTACCACGGCTGTATCGTAAAGGTCCTCTCCTAAAAGTACATCCAACATGGGTTTACCCGCTGTGCCTGACGGTTCTCCGTCATCACTGCAGCGCATGGTCTCTTTTCTCTGGCCTATGACGTAAGCATAACAGTTGTGGGCAGCATTCCAGTGTTTTTTCCGAACCTCTTCTATGAAGCTGAGGGCTTCCTCTTCAGACTTTACCAGCCTTACCGCAGCAACGAAACGTGATTTCTTTTCTGTGATTTCACCTTCGCCGCCCTCGTAGATTGTTTTGTATTGTTCCAGCATGGGAATCCTCCTTTTACTGCTTTTCTCTGTAAAATATAAATTTGAATCAATGCCATATGCATTTGAAACTATCATATCATAAATTATAATATGCGTGTAGTACCAGATAACAATGGTTGTTTGAAGTTATAACTTTTCTCTTAAATTCCATTAAATTTATAAGTTCTACTTTATTTCGCTATGCCATTTTGCTATAATAGGAACGTATACTGCTTATATTGCCCTCTTATCTTTACCGGAAAACAGGCAAAACCAGGCGTGGACAAGCTGGTCTTCTGTATAGATGGTATGGGTATGGTATATAATCAGGAAAAGGAGGCAAACTACATGAATTTTGGAAAACGTGCGACTGATAAGAAGCGCAATTCGCTTTCCTCCCGCTCTACTATGATGGGGAAGAAGGCACACGTTTCTTTTATACGCATCATTTTCATTTCCCTGATTGCCATAATGGTAATCGGCGGCTGCGTAGGTTTTGGTGCCTTCAAGGGTCTGCTGGATAATGCGCCGGATATTGATGACGTAAATATAATGCCAATTGGCTCAGCAACCTTTGTCTATGATTCTGACGGCAATCAGCTTCAGAAACTGACAGCACCTAACTCAAACCGTATGCCGGTCACTATTGATAAAATTCCTCTTGATCTGCAGCATGCAGTAGTCGCCATTGAGGATGAACGTTTTTATGAACACAACGGTATTGATTTGCGCGGTATTGTCCGTGCAGGGGTAAAAGGCATCACCAGTGGTTTTAAATTTTCAGAAGGCGCCAGTACCATTACCCAGCAGCTTCTGAAAAATAATGTATTCAAAGACTGGACCAATGAGTCTGTAGTAGAACGTTTCAAACGTAAATTCCAGGAACAGTACCTGGCTATCCAGCTGGAAAAACAGCTGAAGGACAAGGACCAGATTCTGGAAAGTTATCTGAATACCATCAACCTGGGCAATGGCAATTATGGTGTTCAGGCAGCCGCGCACGGCTATTTCAATAAGGACGTCAGCGAGCTGACACTATCGGAATCAACCGTTATCGCCGGTATCAGCCAGAACCCCACGCGTTTTAACCCGGCTGTGAACCCGGAAGAGAATGCGAAAAGACGCCAGGATGTCCTGGAGCATATGCTGGACCAGGGTTATATCACAAAGGAACAATATGACGAATGTCTGGCAGACAATGTTTATGACCGTATCCAGGCAGTGGAAGCGGAATCCTCCGAGGAGGACGATACTTATTCCTACTTCATTGACGAGCTGACAAGACAGGTGATTGATGATCTGATGACCCAGAAGGGTTATTCCGAACAGCAGGCCTACAATGCGCTTTACAGCGGTGGTCTGCGCATCTACACCACACAGGATCCTCAAGTCCAGCAGATATGCGATGAGGAGTACAGCAATCCGGAAAACTTTCCTGCCGGTACCCAGATGGGACTTGATTATGCGCTGACCATCGCGCATCCGGATGGGACAGAAGAAAACTTCAGCAAGGAAATGATGACCACTTATTTCAAAGAAAATGAAGATCCCAATTTCTCTCTTCTCTTTGACAGTCAGGAGCAGGCGCAATCCTATATTGATGCTTTCAAAGCAGCAAAGACGGAGGACGGAAGTACCGTTATCGCGGAACAGGCATATTTTACACCGCAGCCCCAGTCCTCTTTGTGTATCATGGATCAGCACACAGGATATGTAAAAGCAATTGTGGGAGGACGAGGCGAGAAAGCCACCAGTCTATCCCTGAACAGAGCGACCAGAACCGTAAGGCAGCCCGGTTCTACTTTCAAAATTGTATCCACCTATGCACCGGCGCTGAATGAGTGTGACAAGACACTGGCAACCGTTTATGATGATGAACCTTACGAATACGCTAACGGAAAACCTGTAAAGAACTGGCTGACCGGCAGCTATGGCGGTCCTACCACCATCCGAGATGCTATCGTAAATTCTGTCAATGTAGTTGCCGTAAAATGTATTACCGATGTAACACCTCAGCTTGCATACGATTATCTGCTGAAATTCGGTTTTACCTCTATTGTTGATACTCTGACTGTGGACGGAAAAGTCTACTCCGATATCGGACAGCCTACCGCACTTGGCGGTATCACAAGAGGTGTGAGCAACCTGGAACTGACTGCCGCATATGCGGCGATTGCCAACAACGGAACATATATCAAACCAATGTTCTATACCAAGATCCTGGATGAGGATGGCAATGTATTCCTTGATAACACACCCGAAAAGACAAAGGTCATCAAACCCAGCACAGCTTATCTGCTCACCAGTGCTATGGAAGATGTTGTGGACCACGGTACAGGTACCAGACTTCAGCTTGACAACATGCATGTAGCCGGTAAGACAGGTACCACAGAGGGCTACAATGACCTTTGGTTTGCAGGATATACCCCTTATTACACCTGTACGGTGTGGTCAGGATATGATGATAATACAAAACTGCCATCCGGTGATTACCGAACCTATCATCAGGACTTATGGCGTAAAATTATGCAGAGGCTCCACGAAGGCAAGACAGATACTGATTTCAAGATACCGGCAACTGTGTCAAAAACCACAGTCTGCAGCGAGACGGGCCTGCTTCCAAACTATAACTGCCCAACCATCACAGAGTATTTTGAAACGGATGAGATACCAAAGAAACGGTGTAATGTCCACTCCAACAAAGTATACACGCCTCCGGCTGAGGAAAACAACGAGCCGACTGACACACCTACGGATACACCTACAGACAATCCGGCTAATACGCCGCCGGATAATAACGGCAATACACCAACGGATAATCCCGGTGATACCCCCACGGATACACCCGGAGGCGATACACCAACGGACAATCCTGATACACCCGATACTCCGGACACGCCGGATACGCCCGATACACCGGATACGCCCGACCCGGCTCCCCCTGAAGGCGGCGGAGAGACTGAATAGTTTATAAAAAAGGAGCATTTCCAATCGGTTCAGATTGGAAATGCTCCTTTTAAGTTGTGCCGGATCATTTACTCAAGATCAATTTTGCCGCTCCATAGATCCCGGCATCATTGCCCAGAGTTGCCAGCTTTATTTTTGTATCCTTGCAGGCTGTAAATGCATACTGTCTGAAGTATTTTTCCACACAGTCAATCAGCACTTGTCCCGCTTTGGAGACACCGCCGCCGATCACGATAACATCAGGGTCTGCAACGCAGGAGAAGATTGCCAGGGCATTGCCCAGGTAACGCGCAAATTGATCCACCACTTTGGCTGCCAGTGCGTCCCCATCCTTGTAGGCGTCAAACACGTCCTTTGCTGTCACATTCCGAATTCCCCGCAGTACTGAATCCTCTTCACAGGATGTCATGGCACGCCTTGCTAGTCTGGCGATCCCTGTGGCTGAGGCGTACTGTTCCAGACACCCCTTGTTGCCGCAGTTGCAGGCTTCCTCCTCGTCCATCTCCACAGAGGCATGTCCGATCTCGCCGCCGGCTCCGTGGGCACCTGTCACCATTTTTTCATTGACAATAATACCACCGCCTACACCGGTTCCCAGCGTGACCAGGATCAGGTTTTTAGACCCCTGGCCGCCGCCCTTCCACATCTCACCGAGGGCTGCCACATTGGCATCATTTCCGGCTTTTACCACAAGACCGGTCAACTCTGCCAGCTCTTTTTCGATGTTCTTTCTTCCCCAGTGAAGGTTGACTGCACAGGCGATCTCCCCGTATTCATCCACCGGTCCGGGAATTCCGATCCCTACACCTGCCACCTCTTCTTTTGCAATCTTTCTTTCTTCCATCTTGGCAAGGATCGTTTTCGCAATATCAGGAAGGATCTCTTTTCCCTCATTCTCCACGCGGGTTTTGATCTCCCACTTTTCCTCCACTGTGCCGTCTGTCTGAAACAGTGCACATTTTACGCTTGTTCCTCCCAGGTCTATTCCAAAACACCATGCAGTCATCAGTCTTCGTCCTCCTCGCTTCTCTTCTTTGCCATATTCTCCTGTACACGGCGGTACAGTTCCTGTGCCGCATTGTAGCCCATCTTTTTCTGCCTGTGGTTAACCGCAGCGGATTCCACAATAACAGCAAGATTTCTGCCCGGGCGGATAGGGAGGGAATGGCATACGATCCGGTTGCCCAAGAACTCCGTATATTCTTCCTCCATGCCCAGACGGTCATATTCCCTGTCTTTGTTCCACTCTTCCAGTTTGATGACTAGATCAATTGACTGGGTGTTTTTCACACTCTCCACACCGAACAGGGTCTTCACGTCAATAATGCCGATGCCCCGCAGTTCGATAAAATGACGGGTGATATCCGGTGCTGAACCAACCAGCGTCACATCACTGACACGGCGGATCTCTACCACGTCATCACTGACGAGGCGGTGTCCTCGTTTGATCAGTTCCAGAGCCGCCTCACTTTTTCCAATACCGCTCTCACCCATGATCAGTACACCTTCACCGTACACGTCCACTAAAACACCATGGATGGAGATACACGGCGCAAGCTGAACATTCAGCCAGCGGATGATCTCTGCCATAAATGTGGAGGTTGTCTGCTCTGTCACCAGAATAGGCACCTCGTATTTCATAGCCAGCTCCAGCATATCTTCGTCCGGCTCTGTCATAGTGCTGAAGATCACACAGGGGATCTGGCTGGAGACAAAACGCTCAAAAGCCTCTATTTTCTTCTCACGCCCCAGATGAAGCAGGTATGTGTATTCTACATATCCGATTATCTGTACACGCTCATTCTCAAAATGCTCCAAATATCCTGTCAGCTGCAGTGCTGGACGGTTAATATCAGGTGTGGTGATTCTTTTCTTGGAAATATCAATATCCGGTGTCTTATTATACAGTTTTAATTCCTGTATCAGCTTTTTCAGTTCTACACCTTTCATATGGCACGCTCTCCTTTTCAACATTTCTTGTAACTGTTCCGTAACTTACCCGTACCGCTACAATTCTTCTTATCTAGTTTATCATAAGGCATTTGGAAGTTCAACAAGCCTGCCCAAACTATTCCTTTTTTTCTTGCTCCTTGTGGAAGAATCCATACACCGCCTCCGCTGCGCGCTCATTCATGGAGGGGACTTCCTTCAATTCCTCCACGGAAGCCTCCTTGATCTTATCCGGCCCCGGAAACTGCTTCATAAGGGCTTTTCGTCTGGCAGGACCGATACCGGGAATATCATCCAGGATAGAATGTACCTGGCCCTTACTTCTCAAAGAACGATGGAATTCAATGGCAAAGCGGTGGGCCTCATCCTGGATCCTTGTGATCAGCTTGAACCCCTCGCTGTTCCTGTCGATGGGAATCTCTTTATTATTGTAATACAGCCCTCTGGTCCTGTGCTTATCATCCTTTACCATACCGCAGACCGGTATCTGCAGATTCAGCTTGCCCAGTACCTCCAGCGCAATGTTGACCTGTCCCCTGCCGCCGTCCATCATGATCAGATCCGGAAAACGTGTGAAACTTCCGAACTCCTCATCCAGATTTTCTTTTCTCCTGGCTTCCTGCTCATCCAGTCCATGCACAAAGCGGCGTGTAAGGACCTCCTCCATACTGGCGTAATCGTTTGGTCCCTGAACAGACTTGATGCGGAATTTGCGGTAGTCACTGCGTTTTGGCCTGCCTTTTTCGTAGACGATCATGGAACCAACAGACTGGAATCCGCTGATATTGGATATATCATAGGCCTCTATCCGCTCCATTTTTGGCAGTCCCAGCATACCGGCAATTTCTTTGGATGCGCCGATCGTACGGCCCTCCTCACGTTTTATGCGCTCTTTATCCTGGTTAAGTACAAGTTCCGCATTCCTCTGGGCCAGTTCCACAAGCTTTTCCTTAGTGCCCTTCTTTGGTATCCGTATGTGTACTTTTCTTCCCTTTCTCTTTTCCAGCCACTGGGATATGACCTCCCGGTCTTCAATCTCCTCCTGGATCATGATCTCTTTTGGGATAAACGGAGTCCCCGCGTAAAACTGTTTCAGAAAACTGGACACGATCTGGGCACGCGGGTCCTCCTTGGCAACCTTCAGATAGAAATGGTCTCTTCCTATGAGTTTGCCGCCCCGGATAAAGAATACCTGTGCCACAGCATCCTCCCCATCTTGGGCAACTGCCACAACATCCTTGTCCTCCCCGTGCTGGTCCGTGATCTTCTGCCTTTCACCGATCCGTTTCACGCTCTGGATCAAGTCTCTGTACTGGGCTGCATCCTCGAAATTCATTTCCTGAGATGCAGCAAGCATTTTTTCTTCCAGCTCTTTTAAGATCTCTTTGTGATTGCCGTTTAAAAAATCCAGCAGTTCATCCACTTTTTTCTTATATTCTTCCTTGGAAATATACCCCTGGCAGGGTGCATCGCACTGGTGGATCTGATGGTAAAGACAGGGACGCTCTTTCCCTATATCCCTGGGAAGATTTCTGCTGCACGTCCTCAGCCGGTAAAGCTTTGTAGTCAGCTCCACCACGTCTTTTACAGCCATAGCACTGGAATAAGGGCCGTAATAACGTGATTTATCCTTCTTAACCCTGCGGACGATCTGTATTCTCGGGTAATCCTCCCCAACCGTAACCTTGATAAAGGGATATGTCTTGTCATCCTTTAAAAGAATGTTGTATTTTGGTGTATGCTCTTTTATTAAGTTGCACTCCAGGACCAGAGCTTCCAATTCGGAATCCGTGACGATGTATTCAAATCTGGCGATCTGTTCCACCATCTGCTCCTTACGGATACCCAGGTTCCGGCTGCCCTGAAAATACTGGCGCACCCGGTTCTTCAAGCTGATCGCCTTGCCCACATATATAATGGTGTCGTCGGCATCATGCATGATATAGACCCCAGGTCTGGCCGGCAGCTTTTTCAGTTCTTCCTCTATGTTAAACATGTATTCCTCCTTACAGCTAATACCTTTTCTGACGGACTTTCTTGATAAATAAAGAAAAAGAAGTTACCGCCATGCGATAACTTCCTTTATTCATGATAATGGAAAACTCGCAGCGCGTGTTTTCTATTATTCTATCATATCATTCAGCTAAAAGGAACAGGTGTACGATTATTTTTTTCTTCCTCCTCTGTGGGGACATTGCCCCCGGATGAAGCTATCGTATCGTCCGGAGCCTCAATGACAGGCACTGACGGCGCTCCGTCCTTTTCCGCGATCCTTTTTTTCTCTTCAGGCTCTGCGATTCCCTTGATCTCCCTGAAGATCTTCATAAATTCTTTGCCGGTGATCGTCTCCCTCTGAATGAGGAAATCCGCTATTTTGTCAAGGGCTTCCCGGTTGGCAGCCAGAAGACGTTTTGCTTCGTCATAAGAAACCTTCAGAAGCTTCATCACTTCATGATCAATCTCTGTTGCCGTGGCATCACCGCAGTTTAATACCGCACGGCCATCCAGATACTGGCTCTGGGTATCCGCAAGCCCCATAAGGCCAAAACGGTCAGACATACCATACTGGGTGATCATGGCCCGTGCCACTTTTGTTGCCTGCTCAATATCATTTGCAGCACCGGTGGTCACTGTGTCAAACACAATCTCCTCAGCAGCACGGCCACCCAGGTATCCCACCAGCATGGCTTCCAGTTCTTTTCTGGTATTCAGGAATTTTTCTTCCTCTGGCACATGCATCACGTATCCCAGAGCACCCATGGTACGGGGCACAATGGTGATCTTCTGAACAGGCTCAGAGTCTTTCTGAAGGGCACTTACAAGGGCATGGCCCACTTCATGGTATGAGACGATCTTACGCTCCTCAGCGCTTAAGATCCTATCCTTCTTCTCTTTACCAACCAGCACAACCTCCACAGCCTCCAGCAGATCTTTCTGGGCTACTGCCTTTCTGCCGTTCTTGACAGCCAGGATGGCCGCCTCATTGATCATATTTGCCAGGTCAGAACCTACAGCTCCTGACGTTGCAAGGGCAATTGCTTCCAAATCCACCGTTTCATCCAGAGAGACACTCTTTGCATGTACTTTCAGAATGTTTACCCTGCCTTTTAAATCGGGTCTGTCCACAATAACACGTCTGTCAAAACGTCCGGGACGCAGAAGCGCCGGGTCCAATACCTCCGGTCTGTTGGTGGCTGCCAGGATCAAAAGACCTTTCGATGTGTCAAATCCATCCATCTCAGCCAGAAGCTGGTTCAGGGTCTGTTCACGCTCGTCATTGCCGCCGAACCTGGTATCACGGGTTTTGCCGATGGCGTCCACCTCATCAATAAAAATGATACAAGGGGCATTCTTCTTTGCCTCCTCAAACAGATCACGCACACGGGAGGCACCTACACCTACGAACATTTCCACAAAGTCAGAACCGGACAGGGAGAAAAATGGAACATGGGCTTCCCCGGCTACCGCTTTTGCAAGCAGTGTCTTACCGGTTCCCGGAGGGCCTACTAACAGGGCACCTTTGGGGAGCTTTGCACCGATGGCTGTATATTTGCCGGGGTTGTGGAGAAAATCAACAACCTCCTGCAGGGATTCTTTTGCCTCATCCTGACCGGCCACATCCCTAAAGGTGACACCGGTCTCCTTCTGCACATAGGCCTTCGCCTTGCTCTTGCCTACACCGCCCATCATGCCGCCGCCTTTGTTCATCCGGCGGAACATAAAGCTGAACAGGGCCACCATCAAAACAACGGGTATGAGAATACTCAGCAAACTGTAGATCAGCTCTCCCGCTATATTGGGCTGCTCCTTATCAAAGTCTTTGATACCTGCTTTCTCAAGCCTTTTGGTAAGTTCGCTCAAATCCTCCATCAGTGTGGTGGTCTTGGTCTGCGCTGCAACTCCCGCGCCATGCTTCAGGGTGATGGTGAGTGTATCGGACTTGAGGACTACACTCTCTACTTCCCCCTTGTCCAGCATAGTGATAAATTCACTGTATTTTATTTTGCTGGAATCTCCTCTGCCTATCTTTGTCATCATATTCATGCAGAGCAGCATGACTATTATACAAATCAGGAGCACCAAAAGGGACTGCTTATTTTGAGGACTTTTTTTGTTTGGGTCCTGGTTTCTATTTTGGTTTTGATCCATCTCTTTCCTCCTATTATTATCTCTTCTATTATACGGATTGGGACTTGATAAATCAATAAGA
Source organism: Blautia hominis (assembly GCA_002270465.1). Taxonomy (GTDB): domain Bacteria; phylum Bacillota; class Clostridia; order Lachnospirales; family Lachnospiraceae; genus Blautia; species Blautia hominis. The sequence continues at coordinate 111,624 of NQOF01000010.1, read as the reverse complement.
AGATTATGAAAAAGACGACACATTTATAAAACTTTTGTTAATTTACCTGTTATTCTGTGTAATCTGAACAAAATAATATATTTTTCCCTAAGCCACTGGAATTTCCTCTATCTTTTGTAGTATACTATGGAAGGCGACATCACATGTCACTATTCATAGCCCTGCAAAAAACGCAGTTCTGTGAACAGTAACACGCTTCGCGATGCACACAAAATGCAATAAATTGCATTTCGGCGCTGGCCAACTCGGGATTTTGCTTTGCAAAACACCTGGCGGGACAGTGACTGTGAATAGTAACTATCACATACCCCAATATTTTGTAGAATAGAGGCATAGAAAAAAATGAAAATCGGATTTGATAATGACAAGTATTTATCCATGCAGTCAGAACACATCCGCCAGCGGATCAACCAGTTTGACAACAAACTGTATCTGGAATTCGGCGGCAAGCTCTTCGACGACTACCACGCATCCAGGGTTCTGCCCGGCTTTGCCCCTGACAGTAAGCTGCGCATGCTGATGCAGCTCAGTGACCACGCAGAGATCGTTATCGTTATCAGCGCCGGCGATATTGAGAAAAATAAAGTCCGCGGGGATTTAGGCATTACTTACGATATTGATGTACTCCGCCTGATCGACTCTTTCAGAGGCAGAGGCTTTTATGTGGGAAGCGTTGTCATCACCCAGTACTCCGGACAGAACAGTGCCAATAAATACAAGGACAAACTGGAAAAACTGGGAATTAAAGTGTATCTTCACTATCCCATTGAGGGATATCCAAGCAATATTCCCCTCATCGTCAGCGATGAAGGCTATGGCAAAAACCAATACATTGAAACCACCAGACCCCTTGTGGTCGTCACAGCACCGGGGCCCGGAAGCGGCAAAATGGCTACCTGCCTGTCCCAGCTCTACCATGAGCACAAAAGAGGGGTTCACGCAGGCTATGCCAAGTTTGAGACCTTCCCCATCTGGAACATTCCGCTGAAACATCCGGTGAATCTGGCTTACGAGGCGGCAACTGCTGACTTAAATGACGTGAACATGATCGACCCCTTCCATCTGGACGCCTATGGTGTCACAACCGTCAATTATAACCGGGATGTGGAGATCTTTCCTGTCCTCAGCGCCATATTCGAGCGCATCTTCGGTCAGTGCCCTTACCAGTCACCAACGGATATGGGCGTCAACATGGCCGGAAACTGTATCTTTGACGATGAAGCGTGCAAGGAGGCATCCAAACAGGAGATCCTCCGCCGTTACTATCAGGCCATTGACGGACTGGCAGAGGGCACCCGCACCCAGGAAGAGGTATTCAAATTAGAGCTTCTGATGAAACAGGCCCACATCTCCACAGATGACCGGAAAGTCACCTCAGCAGCACTTATCAGGGCAGAAGTCACAGGTGCCCCTGCCGCTGCACTGGAACTGGAGGACGGACGAATGATCACAGGAAAAACCTCTGATCTGCTGGGCGCTTCCGCGGCGCTTCTGCTCAACACCTTGAAGGAACTGGCAGAGATCCCTCATGAGACCCATGTCATTTCTCCGGCTTCTATTGAGCCTATCCAGAAGCTGAAAACAGCTTATCTGGGCAGCAAGAATCCGCGGCTGCACACAGACGAAGTGCTTATCGCTTTGTCAAGCTCTGCTGCAACCAGCGATGTGGCAAAGAAAGCACTGGAACAGCTCCCCAAACTGAAAGGCTGCCAGGTGCACTCCTCTGTGATGCTCTCCTCTGTGGACAGGACCATTTTCCAGAAGCTGGCTGTCCAGCTTACCTGTGAACCGGTTTACGAGCATAAAAAATTGTATTAATAATAGAAAGACAGCGCCTCACCATTCTATATGGCAGGCGCTGTCTTTGTTTTTGTGCATAATAAGAGACGGACACAAATGATCCGCCCCTCAAAAACTTTATTTCTTACTCATCATAGCCATTCGGGTTATTAGACTGCCATCTCCAGGAATCCGCACACATTTCCTTGATTCCGAATTCCGCTTTCCATCCCAGTTCTTTTTCTGCTTTCTCAGCGCTGGAATAGCAGGTGGCAATATCGCCCGGGCGGCGGTCTTTGATCACATACGGGATTTTCACGCCGGTTGCTTCCTCAAAGTTATTGACAATGTCAAGAACACTGTAACCGATACCGGTTCCCAGATTGTATACTTTCAGGCCTGCTTTCTCCTCAATTTTCTTCAGGGCTTTCACATGGCCTTTTGCCAGGTCTACCACATGTATGTAATCACGCACACCGGTTCCGTCGGGCGTATCATAGTCATTGCCGAACACGCCCAGCTCTTTTAATTTACCCACAGCTACCTGTGTGATATATGGCATCAGGTTGTTAGGAATACCGTTAGGGTTCTCACCGATCATGCCGCTCTTATGAGCACCGATTGGGTTGAAATAACGCAGAAGCACTACATTCCACTCCGGGTCAGCTTTCTGGATATCCATGAGGATCTGCTCCAGCATGGATTTTGTCCAGCCATATGGGTTGGTACACTGGCCTTTTGGGCACTCTTCTGTGATAGGTACAAAAGCCGGATCCCCGTATACGGTTGCGGAGGATGAGAAAATGATATTCTTCACGCCATGTTTTCTCATGACATCCACCAGAGTCAGGGTACCGGCAATATTATTCTCATAATATTCCCAGGGTTTCTGTACAGACTCCCCTACCGCTTTAAGACCTGCAAAATGGATACAGGAATCAATGCTCTCTTTTTCAAAAACAGCATTCAGTGCATCCCTGTCAAGAATGTCTGCCTTATAAAAGGTAACCGGTTTGCCTGTGATTTTCTCCACTCTCTGTAAAGATTTCTCACTGGAGTTACTGAGGTTGTCCAGTACCACTACATCATATCCTGCAGTCTGCAGTTCCACTACCGTATGGCTTCCGATGTAACCAGCACCGCCTGTCACTAAAATTGCCATTTTAACTCCTCCTTCTAACTATCCTGTTTTAAAACATATTTTCTGTTCATAACTACTGTAACACTTTTTTTGTGAAAAGAAAAGGAAAATTTTCTCTATCTTTCACCCTACCTGTACTTGTCCACAATGGCATTCATGGCAGAGAGCTTTTTCTCCATATCCGCAACCAGCTTAAACTGTGTACGGCACCGGTCCAGGTTATGTCCCTCCCGGTGTGTCTTGAAATACACATCTCCGTCCAGATGATCAGCCAGAAAACGCATGCCGCATTCGTATGTCATAACCATGGCACCGATAGGCAGCATGTCCAGCTCCTCATCTGTCAGGCTGCCTGCGCAGCCCTCCACGAACCCTTTCGTGTACAGCTCAAACAATTCCATGTCACATGAGACTTTCGCCAGATCCCTCTCGTCCTCATCCGCAGTGCTGGCGCCGAAACGGATGGAATCTCCAAAGTCATTGACCGCCAGTCCCGGCATGACCGTATCCAGGTCAATGACACAGATGGCCTTGCCGGTCTTATCATCAATCATAATATTGTTGAGCTTTGTATCATTGTGGGTAACCCGAAGAGGCAGTTTCTTCTCTGCCTGCATCTCTCCCAGCACATAGGCCAAGTGCTCCCTCTCCAGAACAAACCGGATCTCCCTCTGCACATCCCCTGCATGACCGCAGGCATCCCGCTGTACGGCTGCCTTAAAATCATCCAGGCGGCTTGCTGTATTATGGAAATTTACAATGGTTTCATGCAGGGTTTCCGCCGGATAATCCGCCAGCAGTCCCTGGAAATGCCCGAACGCAACTGCACTCTGGTAAAAATCTTCCTTTTTCTCCACCTTATCATAACAGCTTGCGCCTTCGATGAACAGATACGCTCTCCAGTAGTCACCGGCAGAGTCCAGATAATATGGCCTTCCATCTCCGGCCGAGACGATGTTCAGGGTCTCCCGGTCGGCATCCCCGCCGTTTTCCAGGATTTTTTTCCTGAGCCAGGATGTGACCCCAACAATATTCTCCATCAGCTCCACAGGCTTATGGAAAATGCTCTTGTTCATCCTCTGAAGGATATATCTTTTCCTGCCCTGTTCCGTCTCAAAGACCAGACGGAAGGTATCATTTATATGTCCGCTGCCGTATGGGATCTCCTCCACCAGCTTCCCCGGAAATGTAAAATTCTCAATTACCTCTCTGCGTATCAGTTCCTCGCCGCTCACTTGTTATTCCTCCCAAAGTTTCTCCGGATATAGGCCGCTTTCTTTTAATTTTCTGATGGCAGCAACTACCACCGGCTTATCCTCTTTATATGTAACGCCGTACCATTTATCCATGGATTTGAGGACTTCCACGGTAGCCTTATCTTCAGCCAGAAGCTCTCCAACCACTGATGGAAGGAAATATTCACACTTCATGGGATTACTCTGCAGATTTTTCTCAAGGAACAGAGGAAATCTGTCTCTCAGTTCCTTCAGCATACTGACTGTAAAGCCCCACATATTCATGGACACTGTGCTTCCCTTTGGAATCTCTGTCCAGGTTCTGCCCTCATCCTCCGTGTAAGCAGTGCCGTCTGCCCGCTTCTCAATATGGGTCCTCTCGTGGATCCCCACAAGATGATGATCCTCATCTGTCTCACAGACGCCTCTTGCCACATGCCCGTTCTCTGTAAGCGTATTCTCAAGCACATAGCCCACCATGGTATAACGGTATTTATCATCGTCCTCATGAGTAGTCAGGTAATCATAGATCATCCGGAATGCATGGGCACCGTAATAATCATCTGCGTTGATCACCGCAAAAGGTGCATCCACCACATCCATGCAGCTAAGGACCGCGTGTCCGGTACCCCATGGTTTCTCCCTGCCCTCAGGCACGGCAAAACCTTCCGGGATATTCTCCAGATCCTGAAATACATATTCCACCCGGATCTGTCTGCCCAGCCTGTCACCGATGGCCTCCCTGAAATCCTTCTCATTGGCTCTCTTTATAATAAATACTACTTTCTTAAACCCTGCCTTCACTGCATCATAGATGGAAAAATCCATAATGATATGTCCCTGTTCGTCGATCGGGTCAATCTGCTTCAGCCCGCCGTAACGGCTTCCCATCCCTGCTGCCATAACTACTAATACCGGTTCTTTCATCTTCACTGCTCCTCCTTATGAATGCGTTTTCCGGACACAGGATACCCTTGTATTCCTGCCTGTTAAACATTATACTACACATCCCTTTTTTTCACCACAAGTAAAAGCAATTTCAATGCACAGCACTCCCTTTAGGAAAATGCTTCCCGGAACAGCACCTGGCGGAAAAGCAAAAGGCAGGACTGTTATGTGAATAATAACTTTAGTATATCATATTTGTACAATTGTTCTTTACACAATTTAATATGTTATTTATCTTAATAATATCTTAAATTTATAATTCCGTATTATACCACAATTTTTGACGATTTTTTTATGCATATAGCACTATAAATAAAGTAAGTGTATCTATATTCAGCAACACATATCCTACAGGCGACATAATAACTTTACTGATATGGCAATCTGATTGTACAAATGCATTTTCGGTTCAGCCTGGTGATATGTCTCATTACAGACAGCATCCCTGCATTTCTTGCTGTTTTTTTTCCGTAATAGTCCAACTGGCGAAACGATATGGTTTTTCTGGAAAAGTTGTTTTATAATGTATTCATGCTATGGAGGTGTTTTATGCCATTTGAAAGTCTTGAATTAAGAGAAGATATCAGTATCTCCAAAGTTGTCACCATACACTATTTTGAATATATGAGTGACTTTAATTTTCCCGGGGAATCCCATGATTTCTGGGAATTTGTCTGCGTTGATAAAGGAGAGGTGGATATCATGGCCGGCGACAGGCCCCACACATTGAAGAGGGGGCAGGTTGCCTTCCACAAACCGAATGAATTCCACAGCCTGAAGGCCAATGGCCGGATCGCGCCGAACCTGGTGGTTATCTCATTTGAATGCAGTTCTCCTGCCATGCAGTATTTTGAGGGGCTTATAACCGAAATCGGTGAAACAGCCCGTTATCTCATGGCTCAGATCATTTACGAAGCCAAACACTGCATTGCCACACCCCTTGATGACCCGTATACTACCCATATGGAACGGCACCCAGGGGCAGATTTCGGTTCCGAACAACTGATCAAGCTCTATCTGGAACATCTGCTCATACACCTTGTGCGGGAGCAGTTAAAAGGCCGCAGCACTGCACCTGCTGTAGTCAAATCCATCAAACAGAAAAATGATGCCATCATTTACAAGCGGATCACCGCTTATCTGGAGGAACATATCCGTGAGCATCTGACCATTGATGAGATCTGCAGAGAAAACCTGATCGGCCGCTCCCAGCTTCAGAAGCTTTTCCGGGAGCAGAACCAGTGTGGTGTCATTGAATACTTCTCACGGCTTAAGATCGAGCTGGCAAAACAGCTCATCCGGGAGAATCACCACAATTTTACGCAGATATCAGATTTCCTTGGCTATACTTCCATCCATTATTTTTCCAGGCAGTTCAAAAAGCTCTCAGGCATGACCCCGTCCGAATATGCCTCATCCATTAAACTGCTTGCCGAAAGGCCATAATTCTGAAACTTCTTTCAGAATTTTATCATTGTTTTACAAGACTATTCATATTATAATGAAGAAAAAGAGCACGGTGAAACGGGGGCTCGCAATAAAGGAGAATGTGTTATGAAAATCTACAGAACAAAAGACTACGATGAAATGAGCAAAAAAGCAGCACACATCATTGCTGCTCAGATTGTATTAAAACCTGACTGTGTTCTCGGTCTGGCAACCGGCTCCACACCGGTAGGCACATACAAGAACCTGGTTGAATGGTATAAAAACGGGGATTTGGATTTCTCCACACTTTCCTCCTGCAATCTGGATGAATACAGAGGATTAAGCCCTGAAAATGACCAAAGCTACCGTTACTTTATGAATACAAATCTGTTCGACCATGTAAATATCCGCAAAGACCATACTTTTGTACCGGACGGACAGGAAGCGGACAGCAACAAAGCCTGCCAGATGTATGAGCAGATCATCCAGGATCTGGGCGGCATTGATCTGCAGCTTTTGGGCCTTGGACACAACGGACATATTGGCTTTAACGAGCCTGCAGAGGAATTCCCCAAGATCACACATTGTGTTGACCTGACAGAGAGCACGATCCAGGCCAACAAACGTTTCTTTGAAAAAGAATCTGATGTACCGAGACAGGCCTACACCATGGGTATCGGAACCATCATGAGTGCTAAAAAAATCCTTGTTGTGGTAAGCGGTGAGGATAAAGCGGAAATCCTTAACAAGATCATCAACGGACCGATCACCCCTCAGGTTCCTGCATCCATCCTGCAGCTTCATCCTGATGTGACAATCGTTGCTGATAATGCGGCACTTTCCAAAGTTAAATAATTTGTAACGGTTCCGTAGGTCTGCGCATTCACTGCTTGACCGTAAGAAAGTGTACCACAGCCAAGCAAAAATCCCATCGCCAAAGGCGAATCTGCATGGATTTTTTGCCTGAAACTGTGAGGGTACTTGACAGTTACAATAATTTCATGAAAAAGAGGGAACGACCAGCCGGCTGTTCCCTCTTTTTTACTGCATTCTATTGATCATCTCATTTTTAAAAGTTCTTTCATTTTCAGCTTATTGCCGTAATGGAGAACAGATGCACTGTACACCCTGATCGACACTGCCGCGATCACAATGATAAAGAGAAGGAGAAGGCCCATGGAAACCAACAGATCCCCTGTCTTCATCCCGCCTGTCAGCAGAGTGAACGGTACGGAAAACGGTGAGGAGAACGGCAGATACATGGCAAATTTGGCCAATCCGCTGCTTCCGCCTCCGGCGATAGCTGTAAAATATCCCAGATAAAAGCTGCCAAGACTGATAAACATTACAGGCATCATAGCTGAGTTCAGGTCTTCCACCTTGCTCACAGCCGCGCCGCATACAGAATTCATCACCGCATACAATGCATATCCGAGTATAAAATAAACCAGTAAAATGAAAACCGTGAACGGTGTGATGCTGGAAAAACTAATTGCAACTCCGCCTATATTAAAGTTCGCAGGCACAAATACCGTGTAGCATATAACTGCAAAGGCAATGATAACCACCATCTGGATCAGTCCCAAGACGCCCATTGCCAGACATTTTCCGATGAGGATCCTGGATGGTTTTGCTGAGACCACCAAGGTCTCCATAACCCGGGAGGTCTTTTCCGATGCCACAGACATGGCAACGCCGTAGCCGTAATAATATACTGCAAAAAACATGATAAATACCACGGCCAGGCCCAGGATGTAGCCTGTAACATCCATATCACCTACGGATTCCTCTGTGTATGGCAGAGACAGCGTGGATTCTTCAATGGTCCGGCTGTCCACACCACTCTCCTCCAGGACATTCTTCTGCCATATTTTATTACACTCATCTGATATTTTCTGAGCGCTTATTCCCTTCATGAAATTAGCATTTACCACATGGATAAAGGGAACTCCGTCCTTCTCCTCAATGGAGATCAGAGCGTTATTTTCATTTTCTCTGATCTCAGCACGGATGCCTTCCTCCTCCTCTTTTGAGGCAATCTTAAAATTCCTGTCCATATATATCTTTCTCAAGGAATCCAGATTTTTCTCAAAGATCCCGGTCTGGTCGATCAGGTAACAGACGGGTGCATCTTCGTCCACAGCGATCTGTTCTGAAGAATTTTCCGTGCCTGCCGTGCCCGTCTCTTTCTCGCCGCCGCTGCCCTTCACGGCTGATATGATCCGCGGAGCCAGACACAGACCCAGCACCATGACCATAATGATCACGGTTGATACAATAAAAGCTTTCTTTCTGGCTGCCTCTTTTAAGGTGTATGAAAATACTGTTGTTACCTGTCTCATTCTGTCTCCCCTGCCTTTCTGACGAAAATCTCCTGTAAAGATGGTTCCCGGATTTCAAATTTGTTTGGGTAGATCCCTGCATCCAGCATTCTTTTCAGGAATCTGTGAGCCATCTCATCCCCATTGATTTTATACTCTGTCTCAGCGGCACGCACTTCAAAAACGTCCAGTCCTTCTTCTCTGGCTATCTCCTCCACCTCTGCATTTACAGAAACACATAGATTGGTATGGCCAAACGCCGATTTAATCTCTTTTAAATTCCCCTGCAGGATTGTTCTGCCCCTGTTCAGGATCAGAAGGTTCTTACAGTATTCTTCTACGGTCTCCATCTGATGCGTACTCAGAATAATATATTTCCCCTCTTCCACAAGCTCAGACACCAGATCCCTCAGCATTTTGCCGTTCACCGGGTCCAGGCCGGAAAAAGGTTCATCCAGAAAGACAAGCCTCGGATTATGGATAATGGCAGATATCAGCTGCACCTTCTGCTGGTTTCCCTTTGAAAGCTTTTCTGCGGGCATATTTCTGTACTCCATCACCCCAAGGCGTTCCATATAGCCAAGGGCTGCTTTCTTCGCTGCTTCCCGCTTCATGCCGCGCAGCATCCCGAAATAAATAAGCTGTTCCAGAACCTTTGTCTTCATATAGATGCCGCGCTCCTCCGGCAGATAGCCGAAAGCCAGTGTCTCCCTGTTGATCTTTCTTCCATTCCACTGGGCTTTTCCTTCATCAGCTTCCATAATCCCCAGTATGGTCCGGATCGTGGTGGTCTTGCCCGCCCCATTGGTTCCCAGAAGGCCAAATACCCCCGGTGTCTCCATGGAAAAGGACAGATGGTCAACCGCTGTTTTCTCTCCAAACCGCTTTGTCAGATTTTCCACTACTAAACTCATATACTCCTCCTCTTCTGCTGTTCCATCCCATCAGAAACAAGACTGTCAGTGCCGGCGGCCTTGTTTTTGACAGGATGGAGCACCAGTTTCCTTAACGTCAACTGTCCACGAAACCGCAGCGGATCGTTACCCTTAACGTCTTTTTTCATAGTTACACATATATAGAACAATCTGGTACGTCCAGATAATTCCTAGCATAAGAAACGGCAGTACACCGATATCCACTGCCACAGAACACATAAGCAAAACTATATAGATGCCCGCATAAAGCCAATTGGACTTTCTGTATACCACATAAGCGGCCCCATACATCCTGGCCTTCTCCTGTTCATCGCAGCTTTTGTCCCAGTCCCGGTTAAAATGCAGCGACAAAGCATTTCCTTTCTTTTCAGGATTCATCTTCTTTGTCTGTTCAACCAGAATATGTTCCGAGAAGGCGGACCATAAACAGTATCCCACAAACAAAGTGGGGATGACTGCAAGACTGGCTTTACTTTCACTTCTGTGAAGTCCGTAAACAATGTTAACACCGCTTAATACCATTGTCATTGTGGCGCAGCATGAAATGATGCCCTGGCAGCGATTGTTATATCTTTCAATCTGTTCTGCTGTCTCATCGTCTTCTCCATCCCATTCACGGAATTTCTTCCGGACTGTGAGTACCATGTATGTATTGGCAATACTCCCCAGGATGGACATAAGGACTATGAGCCAAAAGGCGCCCTTACCAATGAATGCCTCCAGGATGCTTCCCAGTTTTTCCACATCCCCGCCGTGCTTTCCTATGATCATAGTACCTACCCCGCCCATAAGACCGCTGACCAGAATGATCATAATAAATTCCAGATATCCTTTTTTCTCTTTTTTATGCTTCTTCATTCCCGTCCTCCACATACCAGAAAATGTCCTCCACGGATGCCCCGCACTCTTTGGCTATTTTCAATGCCAGAGTCACAGATGGGGAATAATCTCCTCGCTCAATGAGGCTGATGGTCTGCCGGGATGCTCCCACGCGCCGCCCCATTTCCTGCTGGTTGATATCCAGCTTTGCCCTGTATTCCTTCAGGCGGTTGTGTAGCGACATTCCCATCCCTCCTTTGTGACAAAATTTTTTGTCATTTTGACAACTTTTCTTGTCACCAATTATAGCACTTGACAAGGATAGTTGTCAACTGTTTATACAAAAAAGACGGGGCTGTTGTTTTTAGCCACCGTCTCTTGCAATCATAATTTGCCACAAAGCTGATTCGTCGGTTTACCTGCTGTTATATCATTTATAGAGATACTCTTCGTTTTTTCTTTTTTCCCAAATAAATAAAATCACCAGAATTGCTGCGCATACCAGCGCCCCTGTGAAAATTCCCATTATGCTGAAATTTATTACAGACATCACCTGTCCGCTGAAATTAATAATAAAGTGACAGAGTATGGATGCCTTCAAGGTACCGTATTTCTTTACCAGCCTGCCCAGGATCAATCCCATCACAAAAGCATAACACCCCTGTACCAGATTCATATGATAGATGCCGAAATACAATGCCTGAAAGAAATTTGCAGCCCAGAAAGGGAAACTATTTTCCAATATTTTCAGGCAAAGCCCTCTCATAAGCAGTTCTTCCGCCAAAGGCGCCATAATGATCACATACAGCATGGAAATGATGGATGGCTCTGACATTCCCAGCCCTTCCATCACTTCCATGTACTGTCCCATCAGGTCCGGGGCCACCACGGCAAGAATATTCAAAAGGCTGCTGACTGCAAACTGGATAAATAAGGCCACAAAAAAGATACCCAGTATTGCCCCTGAATCCAGGACCGGCTTATGCCCCCGCTCCAGATAAACAGCCCGTCTGTCTGCCATCACTCTGCGGTACCAGAAATACCCCACCAACAGAAAAAGCCCATAGGATGCAGCACTTATGATATACACATATTGATTTATCACATACTGCAGCACCGGCGACTGGTATATGTGGATCATGGTCAAAAAACGGTCAGCAAAAATGATCAGAAACTGCACCCCAAATACCACAAGGATCTGGATGATATACATAAGTGCAATTGGTGTCAGACTCAGCAGAAGTGTCTTTGCTTTTTTTACCATTCCTTATTATGCCTCCAGGTCTTTAAAATGAAACTGCTTTGTACCGCCTGCATACTCTCCCACCGTCTGTCCGCTGCCAAACAGCTTATATTTGTAAGTTACCAGACCTTCCAGCCCCACAGGACCCCTGGCATGGATCTTCCCGGTACTGATCCCCACTTCCGCACCGAATCCGTAACGGAATCCGTCGGCAAACCTTGTAGAACAATTCCGGTAAACACCTGCGGAATCCACAAGCTGCATAAAGGTCAGGGCTGTCTCTTCGTTTTCTGTAATGATACAATCCGTATGGTGGGAGCCAAATCTGTTAATGTGTTCCACTGCCTCCTCTACATTGTCCACCAGTTTCACTGAGATCACCAGGTCCAGATACTCCGTATCAAAGGCCTCCTCCTCCATAATTTCACAGGGTATGATCTCTGACACTTCCGCGGTTCCCCTGATCTTCACATGGTTCTCTTCCAGGGCTTTGCTGATCACTGGCAGAAACTCCTGTGCAATCTTCCTGTTGACAAGCAGGGTCTCCACAGCATTGCAGGCCGCTGTATACTGTATCTTAGCATCAACGATGATTGGCACTGCCTTCTGTTCTTCAAAGGATTCGTCCACATATATATGACACACACCGTCAGCATGACCCATGACCGGTATTTTCGTATTGTTCATAATATATTGTACGAACTGATTGGAGCCTCTTGGAATGAGGAGGTCAACTGTCTCATGGCAGGACAAAAGCTCATCAATTTCATTATGCAGTTCGGCCTGCAGCATACATCCCTGGGGCGCACCTGCTTGGACAGCGGCCTGATAGATGATATCAAACAGAACTTTGTTTGTCCTGGCTGTTTCTTTCCCACCTTTTAGGATGGCACAGTTTCCGCTTTTTAAACAGAGGGAAGAAATCTGCACCAGGGCGTCCGGCCTGGCTTCAAATATAATACCGATCACACCGATAGGACATGTCACCCGGTATAATTCCAGCCCTTCATCCAGCTCTCTTGCAAGCTGTACTTTTGAGAGCGGATCCGGCAGATTGATAAGTTCCGCAATCCCTGCGGTCACATCCTGGAGCTTATGTTCATCAAACTTGAGTCTTTTCATCACAGCAGCTGCAATTCCCGCTTTCTCTGCCGCTTCCATATCTTCACGGTTTGCTTGGAAGACAGCCTCCTGATTTGCAAGAAGTGCGGTTCTCACTGCCTCCAAAGCAGCATTTCTCTGTTCCTGGCTGAGAGCTGCCATGCGGAAACTATCCTGTTTCATTTTTTTTGTTGCTTCTTTTATATTCATATGATGTATCCTCCTGTTATTCTTTACTATTATATATGTGTGAAATTTCTGTAACGTCTCGTAACCGTTCAGACAGGTCTGTGCATTTACTGCGCTGACTGTATGAAAAAGCAGTGCCAGCTTTATCCAACCCATGGCGAAGCGATTTTTAATGGCTGGATGCGTAACGGTTCAGCTTATCTGAACTGTTACAACGTCTCAGCAGGCCTGTAAATTCACTCCATGAAAGGCTTTACATTTACGCTACCATTCAATCTTTTCCACCGGAATGGGGGATGGATTTTTTATGATCTCCGTCACTTTTCCGCTCCTGAACCGGATGACCCGGTCAGCCATGGGCGCCAGCGCAGAATTATGGGTAATAATGATGACCGTCATATGCTCCTTGCGGCAGGTATCCTGCAGAAGCTGAAGAATTTGTTTGCCCGTATTGTAGTCAAGAGCGCCTGTTGGTTCATCACAGAGTAAAAGCTTGGGATTTTTGGCTATAGCCCTGGCTATTGCTACCCTCTGCTGCTCACCGCCGGAAAGCTGTGCCGGAAAATTCGAGGTTCTCTCTGCAAGCCCTACTTTTCCCAAAACTGTAGCCGGATCCAGGGAATCCCTGCATATCTGAACAGCCAGTTCTACATTTTCAAGGGCTGTGAGATTTGGAACAAGGTTGTAAAACTGAAATACAAACCCCACATCATTACGTCTGTATGTGACTAAATCCTTTGCCTTTAATTCATTTACATGTTTTCCGTCTACAATGACTACTCCCTCAGTGGCACTGTCCATACCGCCCAGAATATTGAGGGCAGTGGTCTTTCCCGCGCCGGATGCTCCCAGGATCACTGCAAGCTCCCCTTTTTCCACGGAAAAACTGGCATTGTCCAACGCTCTGATCTCCACCTCATTCTTGCTGCCGTATATTTTTTTTACATTTTGGAATTCTATAAATGACACACTTCTATCCTCCCGGCTTCAGAGCGTATTTGATAATTGCTCTAATGTTAGTTCTCATTATATCGCCATTTTAGCTGTACCGCAATCAGGTTTTTTATGCCTGGAAATATTTTTGATAACTTTATTATTGGTCACAGTATGTTTCACCCGTGGTTTTTTGAATCGTAACACCTTTTAATATGAACAAGTTCTGCCATCTGCATCTGCCGTCTGTAATGTTTTCTTTCTTTGGGATACTTCCTTCCTACCGACTAGTTCCAGCCTTTAGGGTAGTTCCTCTATGCAGGGGGAGTTTGCATTACAGATGTGTTTCACCTTACAGGGGCAGTCCGCCTCGCAGGGTGAAAAACACAGAGCATTTTGGCATTGACCGGATATGGCGTTTACTTCGCATGGAGCAGCATCCTCTTGGGTAAAATGTTTCCTGAACAGTGACCTGTGTACAATAGCAGAACTTTTACTTTTTTCTGTATAAGTATTGACTTTTCCACTTTTTCATATTAATATATGAACAGATATTCATATGATTAATATACTATCATTACATAGGTAAAAAATATATTTGGAGGGTCCGAATATGAAACAAGATAAAAAAAATTCTTCCATAAGTCAGCAGAGGTATGAAAAAGAACCTAATCATGAACATCTGCATGATGAACACTGTGAGTGCGGATGCGGACATGACCATGGCGAGCATTCCCATGAGCACTATCACGATGAGCAACAACACCATGAACATTGCGACTGTGGGTGCGGACATGACCATGGCGCGCATTCCCATGAGCACTATCATGACACCCACCACCACGATGAACATTGTGATTGTGGGTGCGGGCATGACCATGACGAACATTCCCATGAGCAATATCATGACACCCACCAACATGAGGAACACTGCGACTCTGAATGCCAGCATGACCATGACGGGCACTCACATGATCATCTTAACGACAGCCACCAACATGAGGAACACTGCGACTGTGGGTGTCAGCATAACC
This sequence comes from Blautia hominis, assembly GCA_002270465.1. GTDB lineage: Bacteria > Bacillota > Clostridia > Lachnospirales > Lachnospiraceae > Blautia > Blautia hominis. Next base: position 96,518 of record NQOF01000010.1, on the reverse strand, counting down.
ATGACGGGCACTCTCATGATCATCTTAACGACAGCCACCAACATGAGGAACACTGCGACTGCGGATGTGGACATGACCATGACGAACATTCCCATGAGCATTATCACGATGAGCAGCAGCAACATGACTACTGTAACTGCGGCTGCGACCATGACCATGACGAGCACTCCCATGAACACCTTCACGACAACCGTCATCACGAGGAACATTGTGACTGCGGCTGCGACCATGACCATGACGAGCACTCTCATGAACACCATCACGACAACTGCCACCACGAGGAACATTGCGGCTGTGATCGCGACCATGATGAGCATTCCCATGAACACAATCGCGGCAACCATCACCACGAGGAAAACTGTGACTGCGGCTGTGAGCATGAACACGGACATGAGGAATCCCATCACACGCCTGGTCATCCCAAGGACTGCCAGTGCCAATTGTGCCACCCGCATGAGGAATACTGTGATATCTGCGGCGAGAGTCTTGCAAACTGCAAGTGTCATATGCCGGATGCCGACTGCGAAAAGAAAGTCTATATCCTGAAAAACCTGGGCTGTGCAAACTGCGCCGCTAAAATGGAAGCCAAAATCAAAGAACTTCCCGGTGTAGAGTATGCCACTATCACTTTTGCCACGAACCAGCTCCGCCTATCAGCCAGGGACCATGCATCCCTTTTACCGCGGATCCAGGAAATCTGTGCCTCTATTGAGTCGCAGGTAGATGTAGTGCCCCGCTTCAAAATGCCCGGTGCATTTACCACCAAAACATACCTGATCGAAAATCTGGGCTGCGCCCACTGCGCGTCCAAAATGGAGGAAAAGATAAACGCTCTCCCGGAGGTATCCAATGCCACCCTGACTTTTGCCACACACCAGCTCCGCGTCACCGCAAAACGTGACCCTGACATTCTGCTGGATCGGATCCAAAAAATCTGTACCGACATTGAGAGCGGTGTAACGCTCAAGGCAAAGGATACTACCCCGAAAAGTGCAGATACCCTGCCGATCGGGGACGTAGTCCCCCCCACAAGGGTGCTCTCACAGGATACAAAAACGATCCTTGCCCTCTGTACCGGCGCTGTCCTGTTCGTTGCAGGGGAAGTACTGGAACATATGGGTATGGAGATACCGTCCCTTTTAGTGCTTCTGACCGCCTATGTACTGTTGGGCGGAAGAATTGTCCTGACTGCCCTCCGTAACCTGACAAAGGGCCACGTGTTCGATGAAAACTTCCTGATGAGCGTCGCCACCATTGGCGCCATCATCATCCGGGAATACCCTGAAGCTGTGGGTGTAATGCTGTTTTACCGTATCGGAGAATACTTTGAGCACAAAGCTGTGGAGAGAAGCCGCTCCCAGATCATGGACGCGGTCGACATGAGACCGGAAACCGTCACCCTGGTTATCGGAGATGATACAAAGACCATCGCAGCCGGGGATGCAGTGGTGGGCGATATTATCCTTATCCGACCCGGCGACCGGATTCCTTTGGACAGCGTGGTGATCGAGGGTGAAAGCCGTATCGACACCTCCCCCGTGACCGGAGAACCCGTGCCTGTCAAAGCAGGATTCGGAGATGAACTGACCTCCGGATGCGTCAATACTTCCGGCCTCTTAAAGGTACGCGTTGAAAAAGTACTGGAGGAATCCATGGTGACACGTATTCTGGATTCTGTGGAGAACGCTGCTGCCAACAAGCCCAAAATTGACCGGTTCATTACACGTTTCGCAAGAGTATACACACCATTTGTTGTATTTCTTGCACTGGCAACCGCAATTATCCCCTCCCTGATCACCGGTGACTGGAACCATTGGGTATACACAGCACTTACTTTCCTGGTGATCAGTTGTCCCTGTGCCCTTGTTTTAAGTGTACCCCTTGCATTTTTCTCCGGGATCGGGGCCGGCTCCAAGAGAGGCATTCTTTTTAAAGGCGGCGTGTCCCTGGAAGCTATGAAGGGTGTAAATGCAGTTATTATGGATAAAACAGGAACCCTGACAGAAGGAAATTTTGTCCTGCAGACAGTTCTCCCTGCCGGCCATATGAACGCGGATGACCTTCTGGAACTCTGCGCTGCCTGTGAATCCACTTCCTCCCATCCCATTGCAAACAGTATCGTCACTGCAGCACAGGGAAAAGGTCTCCCCATCAAACGCCCGGATTCTGTGGAGGAAATCGCAGGCTGCGGAATCCATGCATTTATAAACGGTTCAGAAATTCTATGCGGCAACCGCAAACTGATGGAAAAGTTCCATATCCCTATGGAAAATATCTCCACTGACGGCCTGGGCGCAGAAGTCTTTGCCGCAAAAGATAAAACCTATGTAGGCTGCCTTGTCATCGCCGATACCCTGAAAGGGGATGCCAAATCTGCGGTTAAAAAGATAAAGGATATGGGCATCACCCCTGCCATGCTGACCGGTGACGCCCAGGAGACAGCTCTGGCAGTAGCCAAAGCAGCGGGCATTGAGGAAGTGCGGGCCCGTCTCCTGCCCCAGGATAAACTAAATGAACTGACACGGCTGCGCAACACATACGGCTCTGTCATGTTCGTAGGTGACGGTATCAACGATGCACCGGTACTGGCAGGTGCCGATGTGGGCGCTGCCATGGGAAGCGGTGCCGATGCTGCCATAGAGGCAGCCGACGTGGTATTTATGAATTCTTCCATGGAGGCAGTACCCCAGGCATTATCCATTGCCAGAGCCACCAGCCGCATTTCCTGGCAGAATGTTATCTTCGCCCTGATCATAAAAGTTTTGGTTATGATACTCGGTCTTTTTGGATTTGCGTCCATGTGGATGGCTGTCTTTGCAGACACCGGTGTTGCTATTCTGTGCGTGCTCAATTCCATCCGTATTCTTTATAAAAAGAACCTTTCATAATACATTAACAGGTCTGCCTGTATACCCAAAAGAAGCTGTACCCTGACTGAATATCCTGTCTGGGCACAGCTTCTTCTTTTACATCTGCTTTCTAACAATTTTATACTCATCATTCATCTGGAAGTAAGGACAGTTTTGGAAAGTATTGGTCATAAATCTGCCCATCTCGTCCTCGTCCAAATTCACGTCGCAGCTATAATAGCCGTATTCCTCATCATAGACATAATTACTGCAATATTCGCAGTTAGCTGTTTTCTTTTTTTCCATAATCCGCTCCCTTTTTCTATCTTTTGAATTATGTATAGCAGAATCTTCTCTTTTTGTCAAATTTCACTATAAATTTCCTATAAAAAACAGAAAAATTTATGATTCTATGATTTAAAAAAACTGCAAGTGGTGTTATAATGATTGGACGATATCCCTTTATAAAATCTTTATGTCAGGTATATTTTTTTTATACAATTTTAATTACTGGAGGAAGTTATGAAAATCATCATTTTAGGCAGTGGTAAAGTGGGCCGTACCCTTGCCGAACAGCTCAGCAACGAAGGACACAATATAGTTATGGTCGATATAATCGCCAAAAAGGTCCAGGACATTTCAGAAGACGCAGATATCATGGGCGTACTGGGCAATGCATCCAGTATTAATACCCTGCTGGATGCCGGCATCGAAACGGCTGACATCCTCATTGCGGTGACCGGTTCCGACGAACTGAACCTTCTCTGCTGCCTGATCGCCAAAAAGGTCAGCAAATGTCACACCATCGCCAGGGTACGAAACCCTGTGTACAGCAAAGAACTTGGCTTTATCAAGGAGCGTCTGGGCATTTCCATGATCATCAATCCGGAACATGCCGCAGCTATTGAGATCTCAAGGCTTCTGCGTTTTCCATCTGCCATTAAGATTGACACCTTTGCCAAAGGCAGGGTCGAACTTCTGAAATTCAAGTTAAAACCAGAATTTAATCTGGATCAGACCACTGTCATGGAAGTAGCAGAGCGCTATAAAAACAGTATCCTCATATGTGCGGTAGAGCGCGGAGACGAGGTGAGCATTCCCTCCGGTAATTTTGTTTTGAGAGACAACGACATTATTTCTATCATTGCCTCCCCGGTAAATTCCGCGCTGTTCTTCAAGAGGATCGGCATTCACACCCACCAGGTCAAGAGTACCATGATCGTGGGCGGCAGTACCCTCTCCTTTTACCTGGCAAAGCTTCTTCTGGCTATGAAGATCCGGGTATTGATCGTGGAGGCCGACAAGGACCGCTGCGAACAGTTAAGTGAGCTTCTCCCTGACGCGACGATCATAAACGGTGACGGCACCGATAAAAATCTTCTTCTGGAAGAAGGCCTGACACGTGTAGAATCTTTTGTAACACTCACCAACCTGGACGAGGAGAACATTCTCCTAGCTCTGTTTGCCAAAAAGAACAGCAATGCCAAGCTGATATCAAAAGTAAACCGTATCGCCTTTGACGATATCATTGAAGGCCTGGACATCGGCAGCGTCATATATCCCAAATATCTGACCGCTGATTACATCCTGCAGTATGTGCGGGCTATGCAGAACAGCATCGGAAGCAATGTGGAAACCCTCTACCAGATCCTGGACAACAAAGCGGAAGCTCTGGAATTCTCTGTACACGAGGACTGCACCTTCTTAAACATACCGCTTGCCGACCTGAATATCCGGGACAATCTGCTGATCACCTGTATCAACAGAAAAGGAAAAATCACCATTCCCCGGGGACAGGACAGTATTCAGCTTGGGGACACTGTGATCGTGGTCACCACTGTGAAGGGGCTGCACGACATTAAAGATATACTGAAAAATAAATAATTTACGAGGGATGAAATGAATTACTCAATTATTTCCTATATTATAGGATGGATCTTAAATTTTGAGGCACTTTTTATGCTCCTTCCCTGTATTGTCGCCATGATATACAAGGAATCCAGCGGGTGGGCTTTTGTGCTGGCCATGCTTCTGTGCCTCCTCATCGGCATACCTCTGACTCAGAGAAAGCCAAAGAACAAAATATTTTATACAAAAGAAGGCTTTGTCACCGTAGCGCTGAGCTGGATCGTGCTCAGTATCATGGGAGCGCTGCCGTTTATATTCAGCGGCTCCATTCCCAATGTTATTGATGCAATCTTTGAAACCGTGTCCGGATTTACCACTACAGGTGCCAGTATCCTGACGGAGGTAGAATCCCTTTCCCACTGTATCCTGTTCTGGAGGAGTTTTACCCACTGGATCGGAGGTATGGGGGTACTTGTATTTCTGCTCTCCCTGCTTCCTCTGACCGGCGGCGGCTACCATATGAATCTTATGAAAGCGGAAAGCCCTGGCCCCTCTGTCAGCAAGCTGGTTCCAAAAGTACAGTCCACCGCTAAAATCCTGTACGGCATTTATCTGGCACTTACCCTGTTGGAGATTCTTTTCCTTCTCTGCGGCGGTATGCCTGTGTTTGATGCACTGACCACTGCCTTCGGAACGGCAGGTACCGGTGGATTTGGTATCAAAAATGACAGTATTGCCAGTTATTCCACCTACATTCAGGTGGTTGTCACTGTATTCATGATATTATTCGGCGTCAATTTCAGTGCTTATTTCCTGATAATAAGCGGCAAGCTGAGGCAGGCCCTCCACATTGAGGAAGTGCGCTGGTATCTGGCTATCATTGCCATTGCCATCGTCACTATTACATTTAATGTGTACCATATTTACGGCAGTATCGGTGAATCCCTGCAGCAAGTGGCATTCCAGGTGGCTTCCATTATCACTACTACCGGATTTGCCACCACGGACTTTAACACGTGGCCGGAAATGTCCCGAACGATTCTGGTCATCCTGATGTTCGTGGGTGCCTGCGCAGGCAGTACCGGCGGTGGTATCAAGGTGTCACGTTTTGTCATTCTGATGAAGACCATCCAAAAAGAACTGCGTCAGTTCCTGCATCCGCGCAGTATCAAGAAAATCAAAATGGATGAAAAACTGGTTGAGCATGAGGTTGTCCGCTCCACCAATGTATTCATGATCGCCTATGTACTGGTGTTTGCTTTCTCTGCCCTGTTGATCAGTTTTGACAATCACGACCTGATAACCAATTTTACCAGTGTCGCCGCCACTTTGAACAACATCGGACCTGGACTTGAACTGGTTGGGCCTACTCAGAACTTCTCTATATTTTCCGGCGGAGCCAAATTGATCCTGATCTTTGATATGCTTGCGGGAAGACTGGAATTATTCCCCATCCTCCTGCTGTTTACCAGGGACACCTGGAAAAAATTCTAAAAAAGGCCGTTATCTGATAACGAAAATTTCAGATAACGGCTTTTTCTATTGTGCTGACATCTTATTAGTCCTGAAGAAACTTCTTGTCAAACTCCGGATTAAAATAATAGTAATTATTGGAATCCAGTCTCTCTTTTGTTCTCTCCAGTGCCTCTCCGAAACGCTGAAAATGCACGATCTCTCTTGTTCTTAAAAATTTAAGCGGTTCCCTTACTTCCGGGTCTGTGATCATACGCAGAAGGTTATCATATACCACCCTGGCTTTCTGCTCTGCAGCCAAATCCTCTGTCAGATCCGCAATGGCATCACCCTTTGACTGGAATTCCAGTGCTGTAAAAGGAACACCTGCCGCAGCCTGGGGCCACAGTGCCTTAGTGTGGTCAATATAGTAGGCGTCAAAACCTGCAGCCTGGGCCTGCTCCACCGTCAAATCCCTGGTAAGCTGATAAACCATGGCACATATGATTTCCATATGGGCCAGCTCTTCTGTGCCGATATCGGTCAAAAGTCCGCCTACCGATTTCACCGGCATGGTATAACGCTGAGCCAGATACCGCATGGATGCCGAAAGCTCTCCGTCAGGCCCGCCGTACTGGCTGATGATAAGCTGTGCCGTCTTCGGACATGTTTTTGTGATCTTTACAGGGAACTGAAGTCTTTTTTCATAAGTCCACATCAGATACACGCTCCTTCCCATGGCATGGGGCCTTCTCCCCAACATCCCATACAATCTTTTGTCAAAGCATAAAATTTTTCATCAAATGCTTTGAGAAGAACTTTTCTCTGTTCAATGAGTGTTTTCCTTAGGTCCATGGCCTCTGCGGATTCGGGATGGGTGTCCAGGTACAGGACCGTATCATCCAGGGCAAAACTCAGTGCACTGATCTCTTTCATCATCCGCTCCCTCTCCTGCTGCTCGGGGGATGCGTTTTCATCCGGTTTAAAACCTGTTTCATAAGGAGTTTCCTCCAATACAAAGAAAGGCTTGTTCAGCCCCGGAAAAATGGTTCCCGTTGCCAGTGCCTGTTCCCAATCATAGAGTGTCTCCCAGCTCTGAATGGGAACGGAGGCTATTGCAAGATGCTGCTGTTCCATATCATCGTCTCCTTTCTGCTGTGCAAATACTTTTTTTGACAAAAACCGTAACTGTTCAGTACCCTCACAGTTACAGGCAAAAATCCATGCAGAATCGCCTTTTGCATTTGGATGCCTTTGGCGATGGAATTTTTGCTTGGCCGTGGTACACTTTCTTATTGTCAACGCAATGAAAGCGCAGACCTACTGAATAGTTACCAAAAAACATCAAATTTTTCTCTGCATTGTTAGTATGCGCAGAAAAAAATCGTTTCACAAAGGTAGTTTTTTCAATTTTAAATATACCTTGACAGGCGAGGTATGTTTGTGTTTAAATGTAACTAAGAAAAGGAGGTATGCTATATGTCGATCGCTTCTGATTTGATTCGCGGCCATACCGATACTATTATTCTGGCACACCTGCTGGAAGGCGACAGCTACGGATATAAGATCAATAAAGAGATACAAAGAAAGACAAATCAACAGTACGAATTAAAAGAAGCTACCCTCTACACTGCATTCAGACGTCTGGAAGAGGCTGGCTGCATATCATCCTATTGGGGCAATGAGCTGACAGGTGCCCGTCGGCGCTACTATTCCATCACCCCGGAGGGAGAACGGACTTATGAACGTCTGAAGGAAGAATGGGACACAGCGAAACGATTAATTGATGTTCTGATCCAATCAAAAAAGGAGGAAGTAAAAGATGGAAAATAGACTCAGGGAATATATGGACAATTTATTCGGGGAAATTCCCCCCACCAAACAGGCCGTGGAGCTAAAAGAGGAGATTCTTCAGAACCTTATAGACAAATACCATGACCTTCTGGCTGAAGGCAAAAGCCCGGAAGCGGCATTTAATATTTCTGTAGCCAGCGTAGGAGACGTGGATGAGCTGCTGTCCAGTCTGACTGCCGGCTACAATCCCAACCCCTTCCCTGATGAAGAAAGCCATAAAAAACAGAAGCGCAAATCCGCCATCCTGTTCTCCTCAGCCATTATGCTTTATATCACATGTGTGGTCCCTGTCATCATTGCGGACAGTTTAGGCCACGATACCGTAGGTGTATGCCTCATGTTTCTAATGATCGCCGCTGCCACCGGTCTGCTGCTCTATAACAATATGACCCGCCCCCGCTATACTGCCAATGACGGCACTATCGTAGATGATTTCAGAGAATGGCAGGAATACAACGGCGGCAGCCGCCAGACTTTCCGGGCAGTCAACAGTGCCTTATGGAGTCTTGCCACTGTACTGTATATTATCATCAGTTTCACTACCATGCGGTGGAATGTAACCTGGATCATTTTTTTGATCGCCGCTGCGGTACAGTCTATCATCCGAGCAGCCTTTGAGCTGAGAAAGTAGGTAACCATGAATAGAAAAACATCTGCTGTTATACGCATAGTTTCCTGGTCTATTGTGGCTGTTATCCTGACAGTTGTACTTATCATGGGTATTTTAGGCAACTGGAGTGTCACCCTGTTTCCTTTTGGCAATCACACCTCTTCCGGAGGCTGGACCTACGCGGAAAGCGGCAAGTACACGGCCGGGCCCGCCGAACTTCCTGCGGATAAAATAAAGAACATAAGAGTAAACTGGTTAGACGGCAGCGTCACTTTATCTGCCGCAGATACCGATCAGGTCATTGTCAAAGAAACATCTTCACGGAAATTAAACACCAAAGAACAACTGCACTATTACCTGAAGGATGACACGCTTCTTATTGAATACCGCGGTGCCACCAAAAATATCATAACCGCTTTTGCCAACGGCCTTTCAAAAAAGCTGGAGATCCAGATTCCCAGGAAATATGCGGACTCCTTCCAGGAAATTCTTGTGGATGGTGTCTCCTCAGATATCAGCCTGGATAACTTGAAAACAAAAAAACTGTCCCTGGATAATGTGTCCGGAGATATCAGTCTTAAAAATGTGGAGTCCGACACCCTTTCCGCGGACACCACCAGCGGCTCCCTGATTTCCACAAATCTGATCGTCAGCGAAAATGCGGTTACCAATACTACCAGCGGCGACGTTATCCTGGATGGTTCTCTGACTGCTGTGCAGCACGACAGTGTATCGGGAGATTTACAGATCACCTCTGCTGCCTGCCCTGAAAATATCCAGGCAGACACCACCAGCGGAAGCGTAACCCTGAACATCCCCGACAATTCCGGTTTTACATTGGAATATGACACCGTAAGCGGTGACCTGGAGAGCGACTTCCCGACTACCGGTTCTGACTCCCACCGCACCTACGAGTCCGGCAAAAGCCACTTCCGGATCGATACGGTAAGCGGCAGCATCAAACTGAGCAAAACAAAATGAGTTACTGTTCACAGTATACTAAAAACGTAGCTCTTTGCACAGTAACGCGCTTCGCGATGCACAGATATGGAGCATTCTGCCCCATATCGCGCTGGCTAACTCGGGATTTTGCTTCGCATCGCGCAGCATCCCTTTGGGAAAACGCCTCCCGGTACAGTGGCCAGTGAACAGTAACCTAAATAATACTGCGCTGAAAACCAAATAATACTGCGCACAAACAAAATTGAGGAGCCCGCCAATACAGACGGTCTCCTCAATCTTTTACAGCCGCTAAAATCTCAATACTATCTTACTGCCCTTCCCAGGCTCACTGTTCAGCACGATCTTGGCGTGATGCAGCGCGGCTCCATGCTTCACGATGGAAAGCCCCAGCCCTGTTCCCCCGGTCTTTCTGGAATGGCTCTTGTCCACACGGTAAAACCGCTCAAAGATTCGCTCCTGCTCCTCTTTTGCTATGCCGATCCCGTTATCCTCCACACTCCACCGCACCCCGTCTTTTTCCCGGGCGAGCAGAACCTTCACGTATCCACCTTCTTTATTATATTTAATGGCGTTATCCACAAGGTTATACAGCATTTCATATAAAACGTGCCTTACCCCCTGGATCGTCACGCTCTTTCCTTCCATCAGAACCGTCACTCGTTTCTTTTTGGCAGGGAGCATAAGGGTCTGGCAGATATCCTGGGTCATTTCATACAGATCCACCTCTTCCAAAGGCATATTCCTGCTCTCATCCAGCTTTGAGATTTCAATAATGTCCTGCACAAGACTGGTAAGCCTGCTTGCCTCATCGTAAATCCTGCCTGCAAATTCCGGCACATCCTGAGGCTGTACCAGCCCGTCACGCATGATCTCCGCATAACCTGAAATGGACATGAGCGGGGTCTTCAATTCATGGGAGACATTTGCCGAAAATTCCTTTCGCACCAACTCCGCCTGTTTCAGTTCCTCTACCTGCTTGGCAATCTGCACATTCTGCTCATCCACCCGATTCAAAAGAGGCCGCAGTTCCTCATACGCCACATTCTCCAGCGGATGCTCCAGATCCAATTCATTGATGGGCGCGATCAGCCTTCTGGTCTGCTTCTCGACTACAAAAAAAGCCAGCGCCAGAATCGCGATCAGCAAAAGCCCCAAAAGCGTAAAGCTTGACATCATGGTAGACAAAACACTGTCTGTTGTCTTCGCTACCCGCAGAATATTTCCGTCATTTAATTTGACTGCATAATAAAAGGTCTGCTTTGACAGCGTCTGGGAAAACCGTACCACTTCCCCGGTCCCCTTTTCCAATGCCTGGATGATCTCGGGTCTGTCCTTATGGTTCTCCAGATCAGAGGCATCTTTTTCTGAATCATAAAGGATCGTCCCGTCAGGCCTTGCCAGAGTAATACGGCTTGTAGTCAGATCACCTGTGGTTTTGTTCAGATACTCCTCCCCCGTATTCTCCACCGCGTAGCGGATGTACTGGACTTCATTCCTGACATCCTGCTTCATATAATGATTGTATTTCCCGTACATAACAGCACTGGCCGCGAAAAAGGTCAGTATCACGGAAAGAACCACCATGATCCCTACGTGGTTCAGTATACGTTGTTTCATCTTCCATCTCCAATCCGATAGCCCACTCCCCGGATGGTCTCAATCAGGTTTCCGCAGTCTCCCAGCTTCTGCCGCAGTGTCCGGATATGTACATCCACTGTCCTTGTCTCACCGTCAAAGTCATATCCCCAGATATGTTCCAGCAGTCGGTCACGGCTCAGCACGATCCCCTGATTCTCCATCAGATAGCGGAGCATTTCAAATTCTTTCAGTGTCAGTTCCACTCTCCGCTGCCCATCCAGCACTTCATGCCTGTCCACATTTACGGAGAGATCTTCACAGCGCAGGATTTTGTCCTGATACTGCTTTTTACTTCTGCGGAGCACTGCCCTGACCCGGGAAATAAATTCCATCATACCAAAAGGTTTGGTAATATAGTCATCCGCCCCGCCGTCCAGCCCTCTCACCTTATCGTATTCCGCCTCCTTGGCAGTTACCATAATAACAGGGATGTCTCTGGTTTTGTGCTCTTTTTTCAATTTTTCCAGAATCGCATACCCGTCGTCACCGGGCAGCATAATATCCAGAAGTATCAGCTCCGGTATCTCACCCTCCAGTGCTGCAAACAATTCTTTTCCATCACTTAATCCCTTTGCCTGAAATCCGGTAGTGCCCAATGTATATACAAGAAGTTCCCGAATATTTCTTTCATCCTCCACACAATAAATCATATGCGCTCCCTTCTTCTGCCATCCTATCCTATAGACAGTATACGCATTTTTCAGGGAGCGCACAAGAAAAATTTATGGAAGCTGATAATGACTGCGGGAAAGTTCCATTACCCGCTGGAACTCGGAGTTATCCTCACGCTTCATATGCTCCAGATAACTGTGGGTATCAAACGCATCATCCGGAACCTGGGTGATACAGACTGCAATGTTGGAACAGTGGTCTGCGATCCTCTCCAGACTGGTTGTGATATCAGAAAGGACAAAGCCCTGTTCAATGGTGCATTTGCCTTCCCTGAGCCTGCGGATATGACGGGCCTTCAGCTCCATATTCAGCTCATCTATTACCTGTTCAAGAGGTTCCACACTTTTTGCCAGCTCCTGGTCCTGCCCTGCGAATACTTTGTAGGCAGAATCAAAGATGTCCTCAACAGCCTTGGCTATCACGTGCAGTTCCTGTATTGCCTTATCTGAAAATTTCATGTTTTTTGCATACATTTCTTTTGCTGACTGCATAATATTTACCGCATGGTCAGATATACGCTCAAAATCACCGATGCAGTGGAGCATAATGGACAAGTCATGGCTGTCCTTCTGATTCAGATCTTTCTGGCTTAATTTCACCAGATACGTTCCCAGCGCATCCTCATAGCGGTCCACATGATCTTCCAAGCTGACCACATCCTCCGCCCCTTTCTCATCGTAATTATCAATCAGAGACAGGGCTTTGCGCAGAGACTCCTGTGCATCTCTTGCCATACTATCCACCACGTGGCGGCTCTGCTCCATGGCGAACGCCGGTTTATCAAGAAAACGCACATCTAAAAGCTGTGTCTGAATATCCTGTGGGGATGTTTTTGCCTCCTCCTCTTTGTCCCGGATCGTAAGGGTGGCAAGCTTTTCCAGGCCTCTGGAGAATGGCAGCAGGACCAAAGTCGCAAAAACATTGAATGTGGTATGCACGATGGCAATACCTGCCGCATTTGCCGCATGTCCCATAAATCCAAAATGGATAAAGGAGTTAAGTGCATAGAAAAGGATCATGAATGTAACCGTACCGATCACGTTAAAGTACAGATGTACCATAGCCGCACGTTTTGCATTCTTATTAGCTCCCACAGCGGAGAGAAGCGCGGTCACACAAGTACCGATATTCTGTCCCATAATAATGGGGATGGCAACATCAAAGCTCACCGCCCCTGTCACACAGAGTGCCTGCAGAATACCCACAGACGCGGAAGAACTCTGGATAACTGCTGTGAGGACCGTACCTGCGATCATGCCCAGGATGGGGTTGGAAAACTGTGTCAGAATACCGGTGAATTCCGGAACGTCCGCCAGCGGCTTCACAGCGCTGCTCATACTCTCCATACCAAACATAAGCACCGCAAATCCAATAAATATCATGCCAATGTCTTTTTTCTTCTCACTTTTGGCAAACATAAGGAAAGCGACACCCACAATAGCCAGGACGGGTGAAAATGTGGATGGTTTGAAAAGCTGTATAAAGAAGTTATCACTCTGAATTCCGGAAAGACTCAGGATCCAGGATGTAATTGTTGTACCGATATTGGCCCCCATGATAACACCCACTGCCTGAGAGAGCTTCATGATGCCGGAGTTAACGAAACCTACAACCATGACTGTGGTTGCTGATGAAGACTGAATGACCGCAGTGACAGCGGCTCCCAGTCCCACGGCTTTTAAGGGATTTGAGGTCAGTGTTTCCAGAATCCTCTCCATCTTGCCGCCTGATACCTTGGCCAGACCGTCGCCCATGACATTCATTCCGTATAAAAACAAAGCCAGACCACCGACTAAGGTCAAAATACTAAAGAAATCCATACTTTTTCTCCTTTTCCTTTTGTAGCAAGGCAAACTTGGTTACGGTTCACTCCGTTCTCAGCAACACGCTCCTAGGGATCGTGGCAGTGAGCAGTAACAGCTTATTACCTTTTATTCTGTCCTTATTGTAGGGGAGGTATGTAAAATCTTTTATTGGGGTTTTGTAAAATCTATGTAAAATTTTCTGATACCTGAAATACAGGCTTATAGATTCACAAACCGCTGCCTTAAACTCCGGCAGCGGCCCTTGAACTGACTATTAGAATTGACGATTGCCTGGGCAATGGGATTATGCTTGGCTGTTGGACTTGTTCTCACGGTCAGCGAAATAAATACGATGACCGGAGGAGTCGTTACTCTGCAAGAATCTTTTCAAATTTCTTTTCAGATAAGATTTCATTTGTCAAAAAAGCCCCATTATAAAAAAGGCTGTATGACGTAAAAGGTGCCGGGGCATTTTGTGCCTGTTCTTTCGTCTCAAAACGTATGGCCCGGAAGGGCACCCCTTTGTTTTTTGCCAAATTCTCAATGAGCGGAACGTATTTTGCGGTAAAAGGACATTGATGCGTATAATATAGAACAAATCCCTCCTGCTCTATGTGCGGGGATTTTGCCTGTTCCCTGAACTGTGGCTTTTCCGCATTCTCCTCAAAAGGCAGATAAAGCAGCTCATAATGCGGCTTAGCCGTATCTGCAGTGATAAATCCTTTATAACGGAGATAGCCGGGATCAGACAAGTATGGCATTTTTTTAGGGGAGGAGAGGACTGCCAGTCCCTTTTTTCCTTTTGCCTTGCTGTCCCTGATGCATTCGTCCAAAAGGAGATTAGAATACCCAAGTCCTTTAAATTTCCCTGATACCCACAGACAGTCAATGTACATATAACCCTCCGCTAAAACCGGCGCCCACGCGTTCTCCGCAGGAATGTATTCAATAAAACATTTCCCCCGCACATCACATTTTTTGAACATCAGACCAGCATCCAGCTGCCGGGAGATCCATTCCTTCTTTGCCGCCACCTGACAGTCCTTATTGTTGGAGATCGCACAGCAGATATGCTCCTTTTCCAGGTTTTCCTTTGTCAGTGTAATAATATCCATATAAATTTTCCCTTTTCCTTTCTGAACTAATGCCAGTATAACATATAAAACATGACACGGTATGTCATATTTTTATGGGAAACAAATTTATCTGCCCCGGCCTGCAAAAGACATATCCGGCCAGAGGCATATACAACAGACGGGAAATATTTTTATATAGTTGACAAAGCCACTGATTGCTGTCTCTTCCTGCGCGCGGCTTGTGTTATTCTGCCAAAGCTGCGGCATGGCGGATCGCTTTCATCTGAAATCCGGAATTTCAACTCCCTCACCTTGTTTCATGGCTGACAGATGCCCACAGATCCCCGCTGCCGTCCAGTTGGCTGCCGTATATACGTCGATCAGAGGTTCCCGCTCCTCCACAATACTCCGTACAAATTCATTCACCAGATGCGGATGGGAGCCATGGTGCCCTCCCCCTTGTTTCATATACATTTCAGGGTTATCCGGATCCAGGATAGCAAACTCCGTGGTATACTTTCTGATCTCTTCCGGCAGAAGTTCTTCTCTGTTTGGACAGTGTACTGCCTGCCTGCTTATCATCCTGCCTCTGTTTCCGATATTTGTCTCTGCCATCCCCTCCTCAAACGCATACACGTAGGGGTCCTCATTTTCAAAATTCCACTCAAACGACATTTTATCACCAAAGACACTGAATCCCTCCACATAGTCATGGGCCGTCTCAAACAGGGAACGTGTAACATCCGCTGAAGTCCGCCCGTCTTCCAGCTGAAAGACAGCCGTCTCCACAGGATAAGGATTCCCATAATGTTCCACAAGCTCCTCCCTCATGGTCCCGCTGCCGAAACAATGTACCTTTAAAGCTCTCTGTCCGCTTAGATACAGAAGCGGCGATACCGCGTGGGTGGCATAATGAAGAGGGGGAAGTCCCTTCCAGTAATCAGGCCATCCCTCCATATCCTGAAAATGTGTTCCTCTCAGATATTGGATTCTCCCCAGCTTCCCCTGTTCCATCAGTGCTTTCACGTACAAGCACTGATATGTATAGACACTGGTCTCCATCATCATAAATCTCTTCCGGTTCTTCTTCTTTGCCTGGATAATATCCCTGATCTCATCCAGCGTTGTTGCCATAGGCACCGTCACTGCACAGTGTTTTCCTGCATTTAATGCCTGCACTGCAAGGTCTGCGTGGGTATGTATATTGGTAAGTATATGGACTGCGTCCACATCCGAGTTCAATAACTCCTGATAATCCCTGCAGCATTTGGTAAATCCAAACTTTCGTGAAAAACTGTCAAGCAGCTCTTCGTTCTTATCACAGATAACTACCTCCTCCACATCGGGATGGTCTCTGTAAATGGTGGGAAAGGCTCCTCCGAACACAAGTCCCACAATACCCACTTTTATTTTTTTACCGCCCATGATCCTTCTCCTTTACTCCTGTATTTTCCGGTATTCCTTTGGTGAATATCCGGTTGCTTTTTTAAATCCCATGCTAAAATAATACTGGCTGGAATACCCCAGCTCACTGCTGATCTCTCCGATCTTCTTGTCTGTTTCCACCAGAAGCTTTTTAGCCTGGAGGATCTTAAGACTGCTGATATAATTTACCAGCGTACCGCCTGTCTGCTCTTTAAAAATACGGCAGATATAATTGGGACTCATACAGAAGACCTTTGCGATCTGCCCAAGGCTCAGATCTTCCTCCCTGTAATTCTTTTCAATATACTGTTTGATCTTAGCGACCGTGTGCGTTGTGTCCTTTACCGTATAATTTCGTATCTCCCGGCATGAGGATATGAGGATCTTCTCAAAATACTCCAGGATATCCGAGGCATAGACCATAGCATTGAGTTTCTGCAGGCTTATCAGATCCTTTACCCTCTCCTCCGGCAGAAGGCTGCACATCTGTGTACTTAAAAAATTAGTGATGAAGAACAGCAGGTACGGCCTTTTAATGCGATGGTTTTCCACATAACTGCGAATTTCCGTACACACTTTGTCGATTCCGCCAAAATCACCGCAGGTCAGACTATCTGCAAGCTCTTTTTCAAAATAATCAAACCGTGTATAATCTGATAACTCTTTATCCGCATGATCATGGATGTGGAACACCTGATTCCTGCCCAGGACAAAACGATACTCCAGGGCCTGCATAGCAGTGTCTGCCGCATACTGCAGCTTTCTGATATCATCCACCCAATATCCCACACCAATATCCATATACACGCCTGTCCCATTGTCTGCAGTATCACGAATATACTTTTTCAGCAGATGAATCAGGGTACTCACAAGAAAATTCTCCTTCTCCCCGAACACAATGCAGTACACACCAGTCTCCATGAAAAACGGCCCCCAAAATTCCTGGGTCTGATAATACTGAGACAGGTTTTTGCAAAGATCAGCACAAATCTCCTCTCCCGTCCTGCCGCTCTCCCCCGCCTCCACAGCTATCATTATGCAGTTAAACTGCATTTTCCGCAAATCCGATTCCAGTATTTCTTCCAGCTCCATCCGGTCCAGTTTACTGCTTTCCTTACTGTCCTTCAGCAGCTTACGGAAAAAAGCCTCCTGATAAATCCCGTGATTGTTTTCGTACACACGCTGCACCTGCTCCTCATGATGTTTTTCTTTGCCCGCCTGTAAAATGCGCTGGCTCAAAAATTCATAATCCACAGGCTTCTCCAGAAAATCGTACACGCCCAGCTGAATGCCCTTCTTAGCATATTCAAATTTACTATATGCGCTGATGATTATAATTTTGATATTACATCCCAGCCCGTTAATATACTCGCAAAAACTAAGGCCGTCCATTCCGGGCATCACAATATCCGATATGATAACATCCGGCTTTCGCTCATCCAGGTTCTTCATTGCCTCCTGACAGTCAGCATAAAAGCCCACCGGATTCAGCCCGTACGCCTCCCACTGTATCTGTGTTTTCAGTGCATTCAAGGTTAAGATACGGTCTTCAATCACCATTACATTTATCATAACTCATCATCCTTTACGTTACTGCTTTATACTGCCCATCATCAGACCGCCCATAATATTCTTCTCAAAGCAGACAATAAACAAGATCGCCGGGAGCAGCATCATACATCCCGCTGCACTGATGGCCCCCCACGGCATCTGGTATTGGTTCATCTTGGGAATTGACGACATTAAGAGACTCATTACCTTCACATTTTTCGTAGTAAACATCAGAGGTGTAAAAAATTCATTCAGGCAGGTAATAAAATTAATGATACAAAGGGTTGCCATGATCGGTTTCAGCAGAGGGAGGATGATCCTCACAAATGCGCCCGCCATGGTTGCCCCGTCAATCCTGGCTGCTTCCTCCAGGGAAGAGGGGATCTGACTGATAAAGCCGGAATACATGATCGTTGAAAACGGGATCAATATGGAAAAGTATAAGATCACCAGCCCTGCAAATGTATCACTCAGCCCCAGATGACGCCATAATGTCATAAGCGGGATCACCGTCACGGTACCGGGGATCATAGTAGAAAACATAATAAATGCGAAAGCCGCGTTCAGTCCCTTTGTCTGACATCTGGAAAACCCATAACCGGCTAAAGCACACAGAAAGACTGAAAGGATCAGGGATACTGCAGTTATGATCACGGTCCCCTTCAGGTATTCCGTCAGCCCTGCTGCCTGAAACAACAGCTTATAATTATCCAGTGTCAGATGGATCGGCCTATATTCTATAGGAGATTTGAACAGATCCACCTGCTGGGTAAAGGATGACTTTATGATCCAGTAAACAGGCCACATAATGATAAATCCCACAACAATTGTCATGATCCATAAAAAGACTTTCTTTTTCCCGGACATTTTCATATTCATCCCCCCTTAATAGTCCACTTTTCGGTAAATGGACAGCCCCACAACCCCATAAACTGCCGTGGCTAAAAACATGACCACCGTAATTGCAGATGCCATTCCATAGTTCATATTCTTTGTTGCTTCCATATACAGCCTGTATGCCAAAAGGGATGTGGAAGTCCCCGGTCCTCCTTTTGTCATGGCGTAAACGATCTCAAAACTGTTGATTTGAGACACACCGATGAAGATTATCATGATAATGAAGGTTCTCATAACATAAGGCAGTGACACATGGAACAATATCTTCCAGTCATTTGCCCCGTCAATCTTTGCTGATTCAAACAATTCCCCAGGTATTCCCTGAAAAGCAGCCAGCATGATAATTCCAAAGAAAGAAACGTTCTTCCATATATTTACCATAATAACTGCGATCTGTGCCCCTGACTTATCTGACAGCCAGCTAAAATGGTATCCCGCAAATCCGATCCTTCTGATCAGATCATTTACGATCCCATATGTATCATCAAAAGCCCAGAGTGCCGCTATAGAGACAACGATCATGGACAGGCCCCACGGAATCAGAGATACGGTCCTTATCAGCTTCCGTCCTCCGAAATTCTGCTTCAGCAAAAGAGCCAGGCCGATCCCCAGCACAATAATGGCCAGTATGGACAATACCGTAAAAACCGCCGTGAAAGATAAAGATTCCAAAAACTGTTTATTGGTGGTAAGTTTCTTAAAATTCAGCAGACCTGCAAACTTTTTTGTTCTCCGAATCAGATCATAGTCTAACAGACTATAATAAAACATGGTCACCACCGGATATATGGTTGTCCAGGCCCGGATCAGCAGAACCGGAAGAATGCAGAGCCATGCAAATAAAATTTTCCGCTTTGTCAGCGTCAGTTTTCTCAACATCGCATTCCCCTCCTCCAAATATTTTTCCTATGGAGGCTGCATGCACTGCAGCCTCCTGTCCGTCTTAATTTTTTCCTAATAGTTCATCAATCTGCTGCTGTCCTTTTTCCAGACATTCCTCATAACTGATCTCGTCCATAAGATATTCCTGAAGAGTTCCGGTCACTGTATCCATATATTCACTATGTCTCTCGCTTAAAGTCCTGGCCTCAAATGCATTGTCCTCCACATAGGACTTATGTTCTTCCACAGTCAGAAGGTTCTTCGTCAGCTCCGTATCATCCCATGCACGCAGATTGGCTGTAGGGGAGAATTTACCTGTTGCCTTCATATAAGCTGCCTGTGCCTCAGGCGTTGCCATGAATTTTACATATTCTTTGGCAGCCTCTTTCTTGGAGGAATTTTTATTCACCACCCACATCCAGGAACTCATTGGCGTCTTGTTGGTGGCAAACGTAGGCATTGGCGCACAGATGATCTCATCCCCGTATTTCCCTGCCTCAGCAAAAGAGGAGGAGGCTGATGCCCACTGAAAATACATGGCTGCATTTCCGTCTGTAAACTTCTGGTTGCCGGTCTCATAATCCACGCTAAGATTGTCAATACTGGTCACACCGTAGGTATGTACCAGATCATACATAAATTTAATCGCTTCTTTTGTCCCGTCCAGTGTCCAGTCATAGAAATTCCCGCCAAACATGAGACACCAGCGGTTCAGGTTATCCTGGAGATGTGAAGCCTTATCCCATGCCTCAAGAAGCCCATATTTTCCGTCCTTTGTCAGAGCCTTTGCTGCCTCAATGAATTCTTCCTGATTCGTAGGCACTGCGATCCCCGCCTCATCAAACATCTTCTTATTCACAAAGAAAAGGATACCACCGAAATCAGCAGGTACTCCATACACGTGACCGTCCTTTTTCAAGAACTTATCTGCATACCCATCCATAAACTCATTCAAATCTTCTTCTGTGATCACATCATCTACAGGCTCCAAAAAATCAGCACTCATAAAAGATAACTGCATGATCTCATCAATAAAGTACACATCCACAGAATCATCACCGGAAGCCAGCATCGTAGTGGCCTTATTGACTGTATCCGCATACAGCAGAGGTTCCGCCTCGAAATTAACTTTAAAATCCAGGTTGTCCTCCACCATTTTCTTAAACGCCTGCCCATACTCATCATCATTAATAGCTGAAGTATAGACGGTTATCTCCGTATCCTGGGAGGTTTCCTCCTGTTTTGTCTCCTGTTTGCCGGCACCGGCATCTTCTTCTGCGGATGTACATCCTGATAAAAGCATAGTCCCTGTCATAAATACAGCAGTCCCTGCTGCCAATTTACTTCTCCAATTTCTTTTCTTCATACCTTACTCCTTTTTTCAGCTCTTAGAATCTCCTGCGCAAAAGAATCTGTAAATAGTACCGCTTGTTCAGCTAATATTAAGATATCACATCTATTTAGGAAAATCATACAATTTATTATCTATTTTTTAATATATCATATCCATTTTTACATAAATCGTTTTTATTCCTTCCGGATTTTGCTATAATATTGCCAATACAACAACAATCGGAGGCCATTATGAATACATTCAAAAAAATATTCAACAAACGTTTTTCCACCTTCCGTTCCAAACTGACGGCTGCCTTTATTTTAACTTCCATGATCCCTCTGCTCCTCTCCATCACCATAGCCATGTTTATCATAAACAGCTATCTGAGAAAGGAGACTGTCAACCAGCTCACCTCTGATGCCAGCCTGGAAGCACAGCAGATAGAGGCCCGTCTGGGTCAGATCATTGACATGCAGAATGCGCTCTCCTCCCTGTTCTCCTCCTCCCTGACCCCGGACAACGCCTCAAAAGACATTTCCTCCCTGGCATTGTCGCGCTTTGAATCCCTGCGGGCCAATGTCACCAGCCTGGAATACGTCTATAATGTAAAAAAAATAAGAATCTACTCCGACTATTTTCCATTCACAGATGGGGACAGCTTTCATTTTTTCCCTCTGGAAAACCTGGACCCCTCTGCCCTCCGCCAGATAACATCCGAATCCTCCGGTGCCAACCGCCTGAAGACCTTCACTACAGCTGACACGTCCTCTGCAAACACCGCCAGCTTCTACAAAGCCATCAAAAACATAAACGGGACCATCATTGCCGTTTACTTCATAGACATAGATCTGCCCAGTACCCTGAAAAGCATCCTTTCCCCAGGCTCCAATACCACTGCCCTTGCGCTCCTGAACTCCCAATCCGGTCTTTTATACAGCAGCAGCCAGGACATGACCCTTCCCGGTTCCCCGGCCTCCTGCAAAATAAATGAAGTCTTCTCCACGGAAAACGCCCGCTGCCAAATACTTAAAAAAAGCAAATACACAGACTGGTATTATCTGTTTGAGTCCTTAAAAGGCAGTTCCAAAATAGTAAACCAGGCCTTGCTGACAGGATATCTGCTGGTATTTTCACTGACCGTACTTTTATGCATCATCGCAGTCATCATCTTCCCCATCACCCTGTCCAAACGCATAAAACACTTTTCAAACACCATCAACAATATCTCCGACAAGGACCTGACATCCGCCAGTGCTGCTGAAGCCATCCTGGATACCCTGGTCAAAGACGACACTACCGGTGACGAAATAGACGCCATCATCATCACCTTCAGCAACCTGTTCAAAAAAAACACCCAGCTCAACACATCCATAAGAGAACATGAGCTGGAGATCGAAAAATCAAGATTCACCATACTCCAGGAACAGATAAACCCCCATTTCCTATACAACTCCCTGGACACCATACGCATATGCATGCTCATGGACAAAAAAGAGACAGCCTGCCGTCTGATCCAGTCACTGTCCCAATTTTACCGCATCTCCCTAAGCAAAGGAAAAGACATCATCACCATAGACCAGGAGCTGCGCATGATAGAGGCCTACCTCCAGATCGAGCAGGCCGGCTACGACGGAAAGATCACATGGCAAATAAGCTGCAGCGACCGGATATCCTCCTTCGGAATCCCCAAATTCACCCTGCAGCCCATAGTAGAAAACTCCATCATACACGGAGATTTCATCTCAGCGCCAACGCCTCTAACCATCACAATAAACGTGGAATACACAGAAATCATCAAGATAACCCTAAAAGACAACGGCCCCGGAATCCCCCAAGACCGTCAAAAAGAACTCAATCAACTATTAACATCCAACACCCTAATCCCCACAACCGGCTACGGCCTCCAAAACTGCTGCCAACGCATCCGCCTCCACTACGGCCCCGCCTACGGCCTCCAAATAACCAGCACCCCCAAAGGCACCCAAACCACCCTAACCCTCCCCCCCATCCACCCCTAAGGGCAAGGCAGCCTTATGTCCCGCATTCCAGTCCCTATCATCCCCGCATCCTTATGTCCCGCATTCCAACCCCAGGCAGGCGAGGCGGCGCAGCAGGGGCGGGAGGCAGAGATACAGGCTGGCGAGTGTCAAGCGGAGCGAGCCGAAGATCCACTTGCCGCAGCTGATTAATGAGGAGGCCATTGCCGACGAATTTAGCAGCTGGGAGCAAGTTAGCTGAGGGGAGCGCAGCCAGGAGCCAGGCTGTATCTCTGCCTCCCGCCCCTGCTGCGCCGCCTCGCCTGCCGTCCACCATCCGCCATAATCCGCCCCCCTATAACATTGCCCTGTCTAAATCCCCCCTATAACCTCCGTAACAAGCCCCGCAAACTCCCGCGAAACCCTATCCGCCGTCTCCTGCACCTCCGCATGATCCAACTTCTTCCCCATCCCCGCAGCCTGATTCGTAATACAGGAAATCCCGCACACTTCCATCCCCATATGCCGTGCAGCCATAGCCTCACATGCGGTACTCATCCCAGCCGCATCAGCCCCCCACACTCTGCACATACGGATTTCCGCCGGAGTCTCATAATTCGGTCCGCTAAACTGCATATAAACCCCTTCTTTCAGAGAAATCCCCAGCTTACATGCCGCCTCCTTCACCACTTTCTGCATGCGCACGCTGTAAACCTCACTCATATCCGGAAATCTTGGCCCCAATTTATCCATATTTGCCCCAATCAAAGGACTGGGCACCGCCGTGGTGATATGGTCACGGATCAGCATAAAATCCCCGGGTTCAAAATCAAAATTCACTCCCCCTGCCGCATTGGTGAGAATCAGTTTTTTCGCCCCCAAAAGCCCCATCAGTCTCACAGGAAGCACCACATCCGTCATAGGATACCCTTCATAATAATGAACACGTCCCTGCATGATCACCACAGGCACCTTCCCCACATATCCGAACACAAATCTTCCCTTATGCCCCTCCACTGTGGAGGTTGGAAATCCCTCAATATCCTTATAATCCACGGTATCCTCGATCCGGATCCCATCCGCATAATCTCCCAGTCCGGACCCCAGGACCAGCGCCACCTCCGGCTTAAATCCTGTTCTCTTCTTAACACTTTCCAAACACCTGAATAACTTTTCTTCTGCCTGATTCATAATTTCACCCTTCCTTTCATTCCTGTTCAACCACGGAGGAAACCATGGCCTGCATCCTCTCATACTGTTCTCTGCTTATCAAGATAGAATTACCTTCCCTGGATATCAGTCCCTCATCCTGAAACTTCTTAACCGCACGGTTGATCGTCTTCACACACAGGCCCGAAGCCTCTGCCAATTCCTGTCTCGTGCTTCTGATCCGGTAAACATCCTGCTTCGCATAACGCTGATACCGCTCTGTAAAAAGCATGGCCAGCCTGTCAGCTCCCTGCAGGAACAAATACGCCCTGCTGTTCCGTCCCTGCTCCAGCAAATACTCTCCCATGAGTTTTGCCTCCTGTTTTAGGGCACGGATATCCGTTTTCAGCCATCGTTCAAATTTTGCTCTGGGAATCTTTATCACTGTGCACTCTGTCACTGTCTCCAGTGTTGTCCGATATTCACTCAGATCCATGATCACTTCCATACCGCCCATGGCATACACACCGTCAAACCGCATAAAATCATAGGCAATGCCATAGATTCGGTAATCCACTGCCCGAATACTTCCCTGCCCCACAATATAAACCGTTTCTACAGGTGTATTCTCCCGGACAAAGGTAACGCCCTTCTCCAGCACCTCTATCTGAAAAGAATCCATGAGCCAAACCGGAGCCGTCTCGAAATACGCCTCAAAAAGTTCCCGCCTTCTCTTATCCAGCTCCCGCAGAAAAGGCAGCGCCTGATACAGATACTTCTGTTCCATTAATATCCCTTCGTCTCCTGTCCCTGGATCAGTTTGACCGCAGAGCTTGTTCCAATCCTGTCACATCCCGCTTCCAAAAATGCCTCCATGTCCTCCACACTTCTCACACCGCCGGCTGCTTTTATTTTTACATTTCTGCCAATGTGCTCTTTGAAGAGCAGGATATCCTCCAGAACTGCACCCCCGGTCCCAAATCCTGTGGAGGTCTTGATATAATCCGCGCCTGCCTCTGTCACAGCATGACACATGGCTGTCTTCTCTTCTTTTGTGAGATAACAGGTTTCAATGATCACCTTTAGGATCTTATCACCTGCAATTTCTTTTAATGTGCGGATTTCCCTCTTCACAGCATCAAAATCCCCGTTCTTAACATCCGTGATATTGATCACCATATCCACCTCTGCCGCACCGTCCTGAAGCGCCTGTTCTGTCTCCGCTGCCTTTGCCTTTGTGGTACTGTAGCCCAGGGGAAAACCGATAACGGTGCAAATATTGATCTTCTCCCCGTAGGTATCATGAATTCTTTTTACATAACAGGGTGGAACGCAGACCGAGGCAGTCTGGTAGCAGACAGCCTCATCGCACAATCTCTGTATTTCCTCCCAGGAAGCATATGCTTTTAAAAGCGTATGATCCACATGCCTTAAAATTTCTCTCTCTGTCATTTTGCTTTCCTCACTTTCACTATTGCCGGTATACTGACACGATGGCTTACAGGCAAACCTGCTTATCCATATTACTGCAAAGTCTTACCGGAGATCCATCATGCCAGTATCCGGTACACCTCTGGGCAGATAACCAAATCCCCAAACTCATCCTGCTGTATAAGTTACCAGATGCTCTACAGGGTATGTTTTATATTATAATGCATTTTCCACTCCGAAAAAAGGACTAAAGTCTTTTTTACGTTTACTTTTGGCGTTATGTCTATGTGAAGTTCATTTCACATTAGTATTGACATTCTTTTCCTCCTGTCATATTATGAAGTTAGCTTCATACGAAGTTAACTTCACATAGATGGTGGGTGGAATATGAAAACAAAAGTACGGGAATTACGAATATCCAGAGGATTAACCCAACAGCAGCTCGCTGAGCTTGTTCATGTGTCCAACCGGACGGTCATTTCTATTGAAAAGGAACAATACAGTCCGTCCCTTATGCTTGCCTACCGAATGGCCCAAGTATTTGGCACAACAGTTGAGGATTTATGCTGTCTAAAGGAAAATAAAGAAATGGAGGATTTGGAATATGAAGATAAAGAATAGGCGTGGATTTGCTGCAGGTATCATAACTTTTTTACTGGGTATGGCAAGTATCATCTTTTATGTTATTTCAAAAGAACAGAGGTTTTTTATCTCATCCATACTCCTGATCGTATTCTCATTAACGAATTTGAATAACGCTTTTACTAAAAAAGGGATTTTAGAAGAACTGGAAGATACTGCTGACGAAAGAGATCTGTATCTGACCATGAGAACCAGCCATCTATTATTAAAAATTACTAATTATGTTTTATGCACTTTTACATTTCTATTTCTGATCGCTTATAGTGCATGGAAAGCATCCTCTTTTCTAATTATCTCCATGACTCTTTGTGCGGTTACCGTTTTCATTTTTATTGCTTTTCTGTGCATTAATATCTATTTTGAAAAAAACGAATAGGTATACGTCACCGAAGGGAGCCAAATAAAATAATAGGAAGGAACGATTTTATGAGAAAAACACCAAGACCGCGTCCCATTAAGGACGAACGTGATAAAATGATCGAGACACAGTCAAAAAGTTATGCGCTTGAATATGTTGCCACAGTAACCCAGATCTTTACAATTATATGTCTTATCAAAGGCAATTCCGCCTGGATCGGTAGTTTATCCATCTTATTTTTCGCCCTTGCCTTTGAAATGTTTTATCAGCATACGCAGTATGAAGAAAAACCATATATGCAGGTCGGTATCGCTTCCCTGGTGATAGGGATCCTGTTGATCGTCTGGTTTATCATTACGGGTTAGAAAAAGGCCGGCCCCAAATTGGCCGGCCAGCCTTAAAAACTCCTGATCTGGTCATCCTCGTCTTCTGTTGTCTTTACAATAGATTTGATCACCACCGGATAACTTACCGTGTCATTGACCTTCACCATGACCCGGTCTCCCTCCCGGTGACCCCGGATGGCTTTTCCAAGAGGCGATTCTATACTGATCTTATTGTCAAGAGAGTTGCCTCGGATGGACGTTACCAGTTTGTATGTCTCTGTCTCGTCATCCTCCTCATAGAAAATTTCCACCACATTGTTGATTCCCACCTGGTCATTTCCGGAATTATCCTTCACAATGGCAGCGGTCTTCAGCATTCTTTCCAGATACCGGATACGGCTCTCGTTCTTGTTCTTATCTTTTTTTGCCGCATAGTATTCAAAATTTTCACTCAGGTCCCCCTGAGCCCTGGCCTCTTTCACAGCCTCTATGGCTTCTTTTCTGACCACCAGCTTCCGGTATTCGATCTCCTCCTGAATTTTCTTTACATCACTCTCAGTGAGCTGTTCGCGCATATCTCTCTGCCCCTTTACCTGTATTCCCGGTTATGATATTTTGGTTCCCGCCTTAGCCAGAAAACCGCGTTTCATAAGTTCTGCCCCTATCTCGTCCAGAGTCTGCTCACTGTCCGCTAGAACCGTGTGATAATGATAGCCGGATGTTATGTTCTTCAAAGGGCTGGATTTTCCGCCCTGAATGCCTTTTACAAACTCTGCAGCTTTTTTTCTGGAGTCAACAGACAGCTCAGCCCGAAGCTGGCCGTAAACCTCATGGCATATGAACACATCCTCCACCTTGCCTCCGCAGTCTACGATCAAATTCAGCTCTTCCAAAATCTCACTGTCCTTATGGCATACATAAAACACACGGCTCGCAAACACCGGTGCGTGAAATACATAACCCCGGTGTGTGGAAAGAATATCCTGATTCTGCGCCCGTAAAAGTGCAATATCCTGCACGATCACCTGGCGGCTGACCTGGAACCGCTGTGCCAGCTTTGTGCCGGAAACAGGTTCCGGGCTGCGCCTGATATATCCTAAAATTTCCTGTCTGCGTTTTTCGCCGTTCATCCTCCACTAATCCTTTCTCACTGTCCTTTTGCGGTGCTTATCCTATATCTTTTCCACATCCTCTGATTCCATACTCCCGGGCAGCACTGGTCGGCTTAACAGGACACGGGATGCAGATTTTTCAAAGAAATATCCAGGATCGGCGCGGAATGGGTCAAGGCCCCGCTGGAAATATAATCCACACCGATAGATACCAGCCGCTCCACATTTTCCCTAGTCACATTGCCGGAACACTCGGTTTCCGCTTTTCCGTCAATGATCCGGATCGCTTCCTTCATCATCTCCGGGGTCATATTGTCAAGCATGATGATATCAGCCCCTGCTTCCACGGCCTCCTTCACCATATCCAGATCCTCTACTTCCACCTCGATCTTACGCACAAAAGGAGCATACTCCTTTGCCATCTCCACGGCTTTTCTCACACTCCCTGCTGCCCCGATATGATTGTCCTTTAATAAAATCCCATCAGACAGATTGTATCTGTGATTATAGCCGCCGCCTACTTTGACTGCATATTTTTCAAAGACACGCATATTCGGTGTTGTCTTTCTGGTATCAAGGAGCTTTGTCTTGCTTCCCGCAAGCAGATCAGCAATCTGTCTTGTGTAGCTGGCAATTCCGCTCATTCTCTGCAGATAGTTCAAAGCCACACGTTCCCCGGAGAGAAGCACACGGATATCCCCGTGCAGTGTTGCCATAAGCTGGCCGCTCTTCACCCGTTCTCCGTCTTTTACATAGAATTCCACTTCTGTCTTTTCATCCAGCAGCTCAAATACTCGTTTAAAAACATCAAGTCCGGCAACCACTCCGTCCTGTTTACAGATAAGCTGTACCTCGCCCGGACACGCTTCCCGCATCACCGCATTGGTGGTAATATCCTCACTTGTGATATCCTCCTGCAGAGCCTGCATAATAAGATGGTCTGCATTTAATTTCATTGTAATCTGATTCATCCCGCTTTTTTCACCCTTTCGATTTCTTTCAAAACACTCTCGCCATACATTCTCTGAAGCTCTTCCTGCCTTGGAAAACCTTCTCTCTCTGCTTTTGTCAGAAGCATAGCTGCCCTTTCCTGGCACATCTCTCCATTTTCCTGCGCTTCACGGGCAGAAATACGCAGAGCTGCACGTTTTGCGAATACCAGACTTTCCAGCAGGGAATTACTGGCCAGACGGTTGGCCCCGTGAACACCGTTACAGCTTGTCTCTCCTGCTGCGTAGAGATTTTCCATCGTGGTCCTGCTGTCCAGGTCCACTTTCACGCCGCCCATAAAATAATGCTGTGCAGGCACCACAGGAATGCACTCTTTCCTCACATCGTACCCTTCCTCCAGGCACCGTTCAAAAATATTCGGAAAATGTGACATGATCTCATCTTCCCCAAGAGGGCGCATGTCCAGCCACACATAAGGCTTGTGATCTATTTCCATCTGTCTGTGGATCGCGTCCGCAAGGACATCCCGAGGCAGAACCTCATTGGCAAAACGTTCCATATTGGCATTGTACAATCTGGCACCTTCCCCGCGCACGGATTCGGATATAAGGAATCGGCGCCCCGGTTTCCTGGAATATAAGGTTGTAGGGTGAATCTGCACGTAATCCGGATGCTCCAGCTCGATATCATGTTTCAGTGCAATTGCCAGGGCGTCACCGGTCAAGTGTGGGAAATTGGTGGAATGCTCATAAAGTCCGCCGATCCCCCCGCAAGCCCAGATCGTGTCCTGGGCAGTGACTCCAAACACACTGCCGTCCTCTTTCCGGGCCACAATACCATAACACCGGTTGTTCTCCTCCAGTATATCAATCATCGTTGTCTGTGTCAAAATTTTTACATTGGGGAGTTTCTGAACAGCCTCCAGCAGTCTGGTGGTGATCTCTTTTCCTGTGATATCCTTGTGATACAAGATCCTGGGCTGGGAATGGGCCCCTTCCCTGGTATAGGCAAGCTCTCCTTCCCTGCGGTTAAAATCCACACCACAGGCGATTAGTTCCTCGATCACCTCTCTGGAGGAACGGATCATCACATCCACGGATTCCCTCCGGTTCTCGTAATGCCCGGCCTTCAGGGTATCCTCCATGAACAGATCATAGTCCTTTTCATCCCGCAGGACACAGATGCCCCCCTGCGCCAGAAAAGAATCGCTGTTCTCCAGGTCATCCTTTGTCAGCATCAGAATCTGTTTCTCTTTTGGCAGATGAAGCGCTGCAAACAGCCCCGCAACACCTGTACCAACGATCACGATATCTGTTTTTTTTCTTTCCATTTTCTCCTAAACCTTCTTTCCTTCCGCAGCCTGCCCCTCCTTAAAGGAACGTGCAGGTTCCATCTACTTTGCAGTCTCCAGCATCCGGTTCAAAGGCACATTTGCCCGGCTTCGGAGGCTGTCATCCACGCTTACCTCTCCTTTATTATATTTCAGGCAGTCACGGACCTTTTCCAGCGTCACTTTTTTCATGGAAGCGCAGGTCTGTCCGCCGGGAACGGTATAGAACTTCTTGTCCGGGTTCTTCTGCTGCAGTTCATACAGTACGCCGTTCTCTGTTCCGATCATAAATTCCTTTCTTTCACTCTTTGTGGCATAATCAATGATACCTGATGTGCTGCCGATATAATCTGCAAGCTCCAGAACTTCCTTGGTGCACTCAGGATGCACTAAAAACTCCACACCTGGATGCAGGCGTTTCATTTCCTCCACCTGCTCCTTCTTCACTTCTTTATGTACATAGCAGTAACCGTCATTGAGAATCACATTTTTTTCCGGTACCTGCTTCGCCACATAACTTCCCAGGTTTTCATCCGGAATAAAAAAGATATTTTTGTTAGGCAGCTTCTTTACAATCTCCACTGCATTGGAGGAAGTCACACATACATCCGAATATGTCTTTAACGCAGCACTGGAATTGATATAGCAGACAACTGCCAGGTCTTCATATTCTTCTCTCATTTTTTCAATCTTATGAACATCCGCCATATGGGCCATAGGGCAATCTGCTGTGGTATCCGGCATAAGTACGGTCTTCTCTGGATTCAGTATTTTTGCACTCTCCCCCATGAAGGTCACACCGGCAAAAACCAGGGTGCTGGCTTCCAGCTTTGTGGCAATCTTGCTCAGATAAAAAGAATCTCCAATATAATCTGCACATGCCTGCACCTCTCCCGGCACATAGTAATGGGCAAGGATCACTGCGTCCTTCTCTTTCTTCAGTTCCTCGATTTCCCGATAAATGGAATCCACGGTTTCTCCTCCTCAATTTTACGAATTTTTAACATTATACAACTTTCCTTTACATCTGACAAGACAGTTGTAAAATTGTACTGTAATTCATACAAAAAGAGACTGCACCGTGTACAATCTCCTCCTTAACACATTATCTTTTTTTCAGGCATCCAACCCCATACATCATCATATCTTCAGCCATGGCCGCGATCTCCTCTGCCCCTGTCACCATGCCCTCTCTGAGCCATTCCTCCAAAAGGCCGATACACCCCGCACTTGCAAATGCATAGAAATACTCTATTTCCTTAGGTGTGGCCAGAGCAAAGAACCGGGAATAAGCTTCCACGCATTTCTCCCGTCCCAGACTGAGCAGCCGTACCGCAAAGGATTTATCCCCGTAATCCCCCAAAGTCACAGTGCATAAATCCGCGTTTTCCTTTAGGCAGCGGAAAATTTCCGTAGTGATCTTCAGTGGGGTCAGTTCCTTATTTCCCTCTGACAGAAGCGGTTCCAACGCTTTTTCAATCTCTCTGGTCATCTCCTCCTCAATCTGCTCCAGCAGATCATAGATATCTTTATAATGTGTGTAAAATGTACCCCTGTTTATACCGGCGATCCCACACAATTCTCTGATGGAAATACTTTGTATGGGTTTCCTGCTGAGAAGATCCATAAATGCATTTCTGATAAGCTGTTTCGTTATTCTGGTCCGCTGGTCACCTGATTTTCCCATAGAAAGACCTCCTTATTATCATACCCGACACTTTCGCCAATTCTGTTCAATAACTATCCAAATGGCCGAAATCTGCCGATTGTTTTCCTGTTATCCCCTCATTATAATAAATAGTAGAAAGAGATACAATATCTGTATCTAAAAAGGAGATGTTTCCTTATGAAAACACTATATCTTGTCACAGGAGCGGACGGTCACCTGGGCAGTACCATTATCCGCCTGTTAAGAAAACAAAACCGAACGGTGCGGGGACTTCTTATTCCCGGAAAAAACGCACCGGATATTCCCGGTGTCCGGTATTTCCACGGTGATGTAAGAGATCTGGAAAGTATGCGGCCCCTTTTTGAAAATGCCGGATGCCGGGAGCTGGCTGTCATACATACTGCAGGCATGATTTCCATTGCTGAGAATGTCACACCGGAATTATACGAAGTTAATGTAAACGGAACAAAAAATATCATCTCCCTCTGCTTCCAATACAAAGTAAAGAGGCTTCTCTATGTAAGCTCCGTACATGCGATCCCGGAGCAGAATAAGCTGAAAGTTCTGCATGAGACAACAGACTTTTCCCCTGATCTGGTGGAAGGCGCCTATGCCAAAACAAAAGCCGAGGCCACAAAAGCGGTACTGGATGCTGTACAAAAAGGCCTGGATGCCGTGGTTGTCCATCCGTCGGGAATCCTGGGACCCTTTGACACCTCCGGCAATCATCTGGTGCAGATGGTCACAGATTATATCGAAGGACGCCTTCCGGCCTGTGTAAACGGCGGTTACGATTTTGTGGATGTCCGGGATGTAGCTGACGGGTGCCTGGCAGCCCTGGAACGTGGAAAGAAAGGAGAATGTTACATTCTCTCAAACCGCCACTATGAGATAAAAGATGTACTTAGAATGGTTAAAATGTTAAGCGGCGGCAGACGCCTGCCGGTCCTCCCCATGTGGATGGCAAAAATGGCGGCACCTCTGATCGGCGTTATCTGCCGGATCCGGAAACGGCGCCCTCTGTACACCCGGTACTCTCTGTATACCTTACAGAGCAATGACCGTTTTGACCACACAAAAGCCACCTCTGAACTGGGTTTCAAACCAAGAGACCTGTTTCAGACCATTGCAGACACTATAACCTGGCTGAAAAAGAAAGGCCACAGCGTTCTGATCTAGAAAAGACAAAATTTCGTAACTATTCAGTAGGTCTGCGCATTCACTGTGCTGACCGTAAGAAAGTGTACCACGGCCAAGCAAAAATCCCATCGCCAAAGGCGATTCTGCATGGATTTTTGCCTGTAACTGTGAGGGTACTGAACAGTTACAAAATTCCAATATCTGAAAAGGCGGACGGCCTCCCTAACCCCTTGGGAGGATACCGTCCGCCTTATATCATATTGCATGGATCTCAAAGTAATCATAACTCCCAGCCGGCAGCCGAATATTCCTTTGGCAGTTACACGAGCCATATCACTGCCAGTTCAGTCTGTGCTCCATTACAACCTTCTGTTCCCCTGTCCGGATTCGGCCAATCTCATAGCATTCACAATAATTGTTCATATGGACAGCGATCTGTGCTGCCGCCTCTGCCTGCACTACCATTATAAATCCCACGCCGCAGTTAAATGTGGAAAGCATTTCTCTGTCACTGATATTTCCGCACTGCCTGATAAAACGGAATACAGGCAGTGTCTTGATCTTGTCCAGGTCTATGACAGCGCTTAACCCATCCGGAATCACCCGGCACAGGTTGCCTTCTATTCCGCCGCCTGTAATATGGGCCATGCCATGGATGCAGTCCTTCCCCAATATCCCTTTCAGGGCTTTATAGTAAGGGGTATGAGGCTTCATGATCTGTTCTATGAATGTCTCTCCCTCCACTTTTTCCAGCTTGATCTCCGGCATCCGGTCCATGAGCATACGGACCAGGGAATATCCGTTGGTATGCAGCCCGTTTGATGCCAGAGCCAGCACCACATCTCCCTCCCCCGCAGCAGACCCGTCAATGATCCTGTTTTTTTCCACAATACCGGCAATGCTGGACGTAAGTACATACACGCCCTTTTCCACCACCTGGGGCTGCACGCTGGTCTCTCCCCCCACAAGAGAGCATTCATTTTCCCGGCAGGCCTCCGACACGCCTTTGACCAGGGCGCCTATGGTATCCTTCTCCGCATTTCCGCAAACAATGGTATCCAGCACAGCAAGGGGCTTTGCCCCCATGACCACAATGTCATTGACCAAATGGTTGATCATGTCATGGCAGATGGAACCTGTATAGCCATATTCCATGGCAAGCTTCTGTTTGGAACCAGGCTCCTCTGATTTCAGCACCAGTACAGGGTTCTTTATCTCCGGAAAAGAAATATCGTAGAGGGAAGCAAAAGGTCCAAGTCCATTTAAGACTCTTCTGTCCCCTGTCTCCAGATGCTTTGCCATCTCTTTTTTGATCGTGTCCGTATAAGCAATGTCCACACCGGCTTTGCTGTATGACAATTCCTCCCCGTCCTTTTCGCAGCCTGCCAGCAGTTCATCCACTGTCACTTCCATGACCTTGGAAAGTTCCGGGAGCAGCTCTACATTTGGAAATGTACTGCCGTTTTCCCACTTGGAAACTGCCTGAAAAGAAATATTCAGACGGTCGGCAAGCTGCTGCTGTGTCATCCCAAGTTCTTTTCTCTTTCCGGAAATAAAACCTCCGATTTTTACACTGTCCAGCATGATGAATCCTCCTCATTTTCCCTGCCAAGAGTCACGCATAGTTTTACAAGAACAATTTTCAAGCAAGCTCCGGGCCTTTTTCTGTCTTAATCATACCCCGGCTTATCGGCGGCAGCAATAACGGGATATTTGAGTTTCTTTTTATTTTTCAACCGGCGGTAGAACCGGGTTTTTATATCTTTTTAAAAACCATGCGGTCAGCAGCAATGTGGAAAGCTCCGCAGCCGGAAATGCCAGCCAGATACCGTCCATCTTCCAGATAAAAGACAAAAGAAACGCAAAAAACAGTATGGCTGCGACGCCCCTTACAAAGGCAATGGCAAAGGACTCTCTTCCCTTTTCCACTGCCCCCATATAAGCGGCTGCCACAATGTTAACACCAGCCGGGCAAAAGCCCAGAAAATACAGCCTCAGTCCCCAAAATGCGATCTCTGCCAGCTCACGATTTCCTTCCCCGTTAAAAATGCCAACCAGGTTTGCGGTAAAAGCAAACGCAGCAACACTGAAGAAAATCCCCACAGCTCCCGCCAATATGGAGGCACGAACAAACACAGCGGCACTCTCTTTCTTCCTGCCCTCCCCGTAAAAACGGCTGATAAGCGGCTGACTGCCCTGAGAGATCCCGGTAAACACAGACACAGCCACCAGTGCCAGATTAGCGACGATCCCGTAAGCTGCCACCCCTGTATTCCCTGCCAGATGCAGGATCAGCAGATTAAACACAATGAGCACAACAGCGGAGGACAATTCATTGATAAACGCAGATATCCCCAGACTGCAGATATCACGTACCCGGCAGCACAGTGCCCCCATAGGCGAACTCCAGGTAAACTGATTTTTCCCCCTGATAAAATGCAGGGACAAAAGCCCTATACTGATAACCGGTGCAAAACCGGTTGCTAGAGCAGCCCCAAATATCCCCATATTACAGGGAAATAAAAACACATAATCCAGCACAATATTAGAAAAACTCCCGGTCAGCATAGCAGCCATGGAGAGACGGGGGCTGCCGTCGTTCCTGACAAAGGCGATGAGTATGTTGTTCATAATGAAAAGCGGAGCGAATCCCAAAATTGTCTTCAGATAACTCCCTGTCATCTTCTGAATATTCCCCTCAGCCCCCAGCATTCCTGCCACGGCATCCGAGCCTGCAAGCCCAATGAGCAAGAGAACTATCCCCACGGTGATCCCCGCCACGGCTGAGGCAGCAAAGACCTGGTTTCCCTTCTCTTTCTCCCCCTGCGCCCGGCAGATGGCAAAACGGGTGGCCCCTCCGATTCCCAGCATTAACCCCAGCCCGTTCATAATACTGTATACGGAAATAGCCAGGTTCAAAGCGGTCAGACCATCTGCTCCCAGCCGTTTTGAGATAAAAAAAGTATCTGCCAGAATGTAACAGGACAGTCCTAGCATTCCCAGAACGTTCAGGGATATGTATTTATAAAATTCTCTGTTTATTTGTTTCTGCATAACCTGTCTCCTTATTATTTAAGATAAAAAATGCCCAAATACATTCCTTCCATGACCTACCGGAATGTATTCAGGCATTTTTCCGTCTACCCGGTGGCAGACGGATGCTTATGCTATTGTATCATCAATAAGGGAGGTTTTGCAAGGGGGATTTTGTATCCGGTTCACCTCCATTTTATTCAGTATCCCCTCCCCCGTCACACCGGGGTGTGTGGCAATGATACGGCAGACCTGTTCCGTAAACTCCAAAGTACAGCCGTATTTTTCTGCCATATATTTTATGGTTTCCCCTTTTTTCATATCTTTGCTGATATTTTCCACCGTTTTTCGGATATCCTTTTCCTGGGGCGCATGGATAGCCGGCTCCGTATGGGAGATATCTATCCGCTGTACCTCTATCTCTCCGCCTTTTAACTCTAAAACTGCCATGGTAATCTCCTGGTTAAACCGCCGCTTTCCACAGCTTCCCGGATTGAGAAAAAGACGTCCGTCTTTTCGTTCCTCCAGATATTTGTGGGAATGCCCAAAGACCACCACGTCCACACCCGTCAAATCAAGGGGAATCTCTTTTTTGTTGTGTACCATATAGAAACCGATGCCGTCCAGTTCAAAACGAAGGGACGCCGGTATATGTTCCGCCCATTCCTTGTCATTGTTGCCTCTGACAATATAGAGGGGCTTATCTTTGGACAGTTCATCCGCAATTTTCTGCGTGTTGATATCCCCGCCGTGGAGAACCACATCACAGGTATTCACAATTTCTATCACCTCAGGGCGAAGAAGCCCGTGGGTATCAGATAAAACGGCTATTCTCATTTGACTGCTCCCGATCATTTAAGCTTTTTCAACTGTATGGTTATTTGTAAGGATTCGGCAGGCCTTCGCATTCACTGCACGGACCGTCAGAACGCATTACAAAGTCAAGTAAAATTCCTATCGCCAAAGGCGGTTTTCTTTTATCTTATCTGAAACTCTCCTGTTTGTAAAGGACCTGTCTGCTGCCTATGAAAATTTGGTCACACCCATCATGCCAAGCAGCACTACGCCCCCTGCCAGATAAATACTATGGACTACCAGGCATATTTTCATAAGATTGTTCTTAACCTTTCCTCTGTTGTAGGCGACAATGGTGAAAATACCACCCAGCAGCATTACCGCTATATATATCAGTATGATGGTTTCCGCTGCCGGCGACTCCAATGCCCAGGGATTTGACCGGACAGGGAAAATTGTGAACGGGAAAATCAGCAAAACAGTGCTTATGGCAGTAAATAATTTTTCTTTCATTATCATTTATCTCCTTTCCGCCTGTCCGAAACGGACGCAGGCGATCAGCAGGCAGACAACCGTAAGGCCCGCCGCCACCGGTATGAACGGTATCAGATCAAAACCAAATGTCCCCATATTGGCTGCCAGTTCATGCATCCTGGACGCAGTCATGAGAAAGGGGTAACACATGGGATATGCAAACCAATATTTCGTATTGATCAAAAGCACAGACGGCACTATGGACGCCATCCCCACACCCATAGAAAAAATAGGTGTCTGTATACATACAGCAAGCATCCAGAAAAACGCTGCCATAGGAATGGATGAAAGGTAAATCCTTCCCGCCTCTCTTACTATGTCAAGGACAGGAAGCATGAAAGGATAATCCTGCATGTGGGACGCAATGGCTGCACTTGGAAAATACGCCAGTGTCATGACCAGGATCTGTACGGCCGCCAGCAGCAGAAGAACGAAAAACTTCACCAGGCAGAGCTGTGCTGCGGAGACAGGCAGGGCCAGCATTTTCAGGATTCCTTTATTCTTCCTCTCCGTCTGCACCATCATTACCGTACTGATGACAATACTTGCCGGGTACATAAACCAGGCATACCCCATAAAACTTTGAATAAAAAAATTGTTTTCCGGTGATATCCCCTCATTCCCCATGGTGAAGTTTATATCAGCGTTGCTCACGCTTGTCAGCCATATCAAACATACAGGGATCAACAGGATCCAGAGGATACCTGAGCGGCGTATTTTCTTCAATTCTACTGCCGTTAAGGATAAAAAGTTCATGTAAAGTTCCCCCTTATTTTGATATAGATCATTTCCAGCAGTCCCAGTCCTGCTGTTTCCCCGCAGGATATCATAATACATTTCATTATCTGCGCCTCCTTTAGCGCCGGGTATACCTTAAACGGCATCATAAAAGGCAGATAGGCTAATATCCCTTCCGTGTTTTGTAGGATGGATGTCATAAACAATCCGATGGTTCCGATCCCAAGGGCTATCCACATGTTTCTGCAGATGGAAGACACCGCTGCCATGAAGACAAGCAAAGGCAGAAACATGACCAGGGAAAATCCCATACTTTTCAATATCTCCGCCGCAAATGTCCCGTCCGCCAAAAACCATTTCCATCCGCAGAACAGAAGGGCCGCGCCTCCCAATATCAATGCACCCAATGCCAAGACTGCCAGCACAATACATTTGCCCAAAAACAGATTCTTAGGCTGCACGGGCAGGGTATCCATGCGCTGCATGGCATTATCCGCAAATTCTGTGTGATACATGATACATGCACCTATGATGAGAAGAAACGACAGCAGCATGGACATCACCTGCCAGTTGGCATCCATCAGAATTGCCCCGGGGGATTTTGGCAGGTTTACGAAGTTCTCAGAACGGACCGTCATATTTACCACCGGGACTGCTGCAGTCAAAAGACCTCCCGCCAAAAAGGCAGGAAAGAAACCGGTCCGCCTCATTTTTTTCCACTCCAATGCAAGTGTCATTGTCCAGCACCTCTCTTTCGGTTATCTTCCTCCACCATTGCCAGAAAGGTATCCTCCAGATTGTCTGAAGGGTAACCCTCAAAATCTGCTTTCTGCCTCAGTTCCTGCAAGTCGCCCTCAAAAAGCAGGCGTCCGTGATTCAGGATGCCGATGTCATCAGCCATCAGTTCCACCTCCGGGAGCAGATGGGAGGAAACCAGGATGGTACAGTCATATTTCTTTGGCAGGAATCGAATCAGGGTTCGGATCTCATGGATACCCACCGGGTCAAGACCATTGGTAGGTTCATCCAGGAACAAAATGGGAGGACGGCCGATCAGGGCAGAGGCCAGACCCAGCCTTTGTTTCATACCAAGAGAATATTTTCTGGCCAGGCGGGTGCGGTACTGGGTCAGTCCTACCAGCTCCAGGGCATCCGCTACACTGGACTTTGGAAGCCCGAGTATCTTTCTTATGATCTCCAGATTCTCCTGGCCTGACAGGTTTCCGTAAAAAGCAGGTGCCTCAATAAAAGACCCCACCTCCCTGAGAATTTTCATCCTGTCTCTCGGAAAGGTGCAGTTATGAATGGTAAAACGGCCTTTGGTGGGTTTTGTAAGTCCCAAAAACATTTTCATTGTGGTAGATTTGCCCGCCCCGTTTGGTCCCAGAAATCCGTAGACACTCCCCTTGCGTATATGCATATTCAAATCTGAGACGGCTGTAAAGTCAGCGTATTCTTTTGTCAGATGATGGGTTTCAATAATATTCATGATCCTTTCTCCTTTTGCGGCTCTTTTACTTTGTTTCTGTCTTTATTATAGAAACCCAACCTTACAGCAGCATTCTCATAACCTTACATTTACCTTACATTTTTGTTTTATGCCATCCGGCGGGATGATTTCCTGATATAATAAGGACAGGGAAATTTGCGTTTACAGGAGGTATGGATGATGGCGAATGAATATTTGAAAAGAAAAAGAATTCTTCTTGTGGATGACGAACCGGAGCTGCTCCATATGGTTCTCTCTATCTTGCAGGACGAAGGCTATTCACAGATAAAAACAGCAAAGAATGCGGCGGAGGCGCTGGCGGCCTGTCAGGAGTGGAATCCTGAGCTTGGCATCTTTGATGTGATGCTGCCGGATGGGGACGGTTTCTCCCTGTTCCGGAAGGTTCGGGATCTTTCTGACTTTCCTATTCTTTTTTTAACGGCCCGGGGGGAGGATGAAGATAAATTTACCGGTCTGGGATTGGGCGCCGATGATTATATGGTAAAGCCGTTTCTGCCCAGGGAACTGATCCTGCGGCTTCATGTGATCCTAAAAAGAAGCTATAAAAATCAGTCAAACCTGGTACATTTGAAGGCCTGCACCCTGGACTTTGACCGGGCAGAAGTGATCCGGAACGGATTACCTGTGGCTCTGACTGCCAAAGAATTTGATCTTCTTCAGGTATTGAGCCGAAATGCAGGCAGGATTGTGACCATTGATATGCTCTGCGAGGCAGTGTGGGGGGACAATCCCTTCGGATATGAAAATTCCCTTATGGCACATATCCGGCGGATACGGGAAAAAATTGAGGAGAACCCTTCCAAACCCCAGTCTTTGCTGACTGTGAAAGGACTTGGTTATAAACTGGTCACGGAGGATGGACAATGAAGAGTATTCTGAAGCTGATAAAACGGTTCATTGTAACCATGCTGTTTTCTCTGGTGCTGCTGGTCTTTCTGAATTTATTTCTTCTGATCCTTATTTCTTATAAGCAGGCTGCCAACCATGGTGCATGGTCCACCGCAGATCAGGTGGCATCTGCTCTTACCGGAAAGGATGACGGGACTTATGAATTGTCTGCTCAGGGAGAAGAAGCCCTATCCAGGACAAAAGCCTGGGCCGTTTTGGTTGACAATGAAACCGGATCTATTCTCTGGAACAGCAGCAATCTTCCGGAGGGAATACCCACCCAGTATTCTGCCGCCAGCATAGCCACAGCGGTCAGAGGGTACATCAATGACTATCCCGTGGCTTCCAGCGGATATGGCGACGATCTGCTCCTGTTGGGATTTCCCAAAAAATCTTATTGGAAATTAATGTACAATACTTTTGATTATGATCTTATCAAAAATATGCCCCAAACGATCCTGTTATTTTTGAGCTGTAATCTGCTTTTTATATTTTTTGTCTATCTAATAGTAACTTCCGGGGTCCTGCGCTCTGTAAAACCGGTCATCCATGGGATTGAAGCACTGCCTGCTGACAGAAATGTGTATGTAAAGGAAAAAGGGCTGCTTTCAGACCTGGCCGTTTCCATTAATAAGGCGGCGGAGAAGCTGCGCAGCCAGGATTATCAGCTCAAAAAAAAGGAGACTGCCAGGGCAAACTGGATAGCTGGGGTCTCACATGATATCCGGACTCCTCTTTCCATGGTTCTGGGTTATGCCAGCCAGATTGAGGAGAACCGAAATGTACCAAAAAGAGACAGGAATAAAGCGCGGATCATCCGGCAGCAGAGCCTGCGGATGAAAAATCTGGTCAATGACCTGAACCTGGCTTCAAAGCTGGAGTATAACGTACAGCCGCTCCATATGGATACCGTAAATCTGGTACCGCTTGTCAGGCAGACAGCCGTGGACTTTCTGAATCTGGATCTGGAAGGGAAATTTCCTATTGAATGGGCTGCCGGGGAGGATATGCAGAACTGTTATGTGAAGGCGGATAAGGGACTTTTGTCACGGGCGGTCTCCAATTTGATAACCAACAGCCAGGTGCATAATCCGGATGGATGTACCTTATTTATCTCTGTGGGGAAGGCAGGGGAAACCTGCCAGATCGCAGTGGAGGACAACGGTGCCGGGGTAACGGATGAAGAGCTTGAGCGGATCCGGAAGGCGCCGCACTATATGGTCTGCGACAGGGAGACAGGAAATCAGAGGCATGGGCTGGGGCTGATGCTGGTGAGACAGATCGCCGAGGTGCATGGGGGAGGCATGGAGGTTTCACACGGGGAAAGAGGGGGATTCCGGGTTGTTATCCGGCTGCCCTATGGTAACTGACGCTTTAGCTCCTGCAGACTTTTGGTTATGTTATTTCCGTGGACATAGAGGATTTTCTGCCCTTTTTTTCTTTGACCTGTGATCTTATAGTATAATCCATGCTTCATCATGTCTGTGTTGAATACAAGATATTTCTTGCAGTATAGTACAGAATTGTCAAAATGCAGATTGTCGGAAGATAAAAACTGGCTGTGGGGTAGGTATTGTTTCATCTTTTTCTGCCAATTTGCATGTCCCCCGATGATAAGCATTTTTTCACCTTTCATCAGCTCTGCATACTCATCATTGCTGAGGGCCTCCTCCTGTTTTGGCTTTTCTTCTGCCTGTACGCACTGAAAAATATAGTTGCGCAGACTGATGAGCTCATCCCGCTCCAACGCATTGTTTTCCTCCGCGCTTTGGAGTCGGGCCCTCAGCTTTGCATTCTCTGTTTCGCTTTGCTCCAGATGTTTTTCCAGCTCTTTTTTCTTTTGTTCCAGGTATTCTGTCCTGCTTTGCAGGTTTTCTATTTCACTGAGCATAGTATCCCTGTCTTTTTCAGCTCTGCGCTGCAGGTAGCGGCGTTCCTTAGGATCCTGTTCTTCACATAACTTATGCAGCCTGTGGATATATTTGCACAGGGTTGCAGTAAGCAGTATTTGTATATAGTCCTCCCATTTTATGTCCTCTGCCAGAGAACAGAGAAAATCCACATCTTTCTGCTCCAGCGCAATTCCCGTCAGCATTCTCAGATTCAGATGAAAATATGCAAAGACCAGCTCCAGATCCAACTCGTTTTCTTTCGCCGCTGCCCCATCAAGATAATAACAGGTATAGTAGGATTCCATCTGCAGGTGTTCTTTCTGAAGCTGTCTGTGCAGTCTTCTTCCCCTATTATCCGTGTTTTCCAATTCCGGCAATCTTTCCAGATCCCCTTCATAAGTCAAGAGCATCTGAAGCCCCAGATAGAAATCATAATCCTCATGTACCGGAACTTCCGAATCTTCGGCCATTGTCAAAAGCACCATCATCTCGGCTGCTGCCAATACCATATCATTGCTGTTTTTAACTATTTTTTGAAACATGCTGCCATCTATGTAGTCTGCCTTTTTTAACTGGTTTTTCAAATTTCTGTAACCTTCTTCCAGGATTTCCATAAGACTTTTATACAGCCTGTTTTCCCTGAGTACACAGCACTGCTGTGTCTTATATTCCTGACGTATCCGCTCTATCAGTCCGACTGCCATGCTTGCCGGAAGTCTGTCATCCACGAGAAACCAGGATGGGAAGGCGGACTCTCTAAACTTGGACTCTCTGTATGCTTCATAGCATTTTTCCCCTTCCCTTTTGGCATATTCCATCATCGCTTTTCTGCAGGCCTCATTTCTCACAACTGCATATGCCAGAAAGAGGATACTCTCCACATGGACTTCCTCATGATCCAGGTTCAGCGCAGGTCCCATTGCAACTGCCAATCTCTGGGGCACTTCCTCCTGCTGGCGCCTCCGCAGCTTTTTCCTGATAATGGCATCAAACACATGCTCTTTTTGTTCTTGGTCCCACAGGATCTGCATTTTAACAACACTGCCCATCTGGGAGGACTCAAAAAACCCCTCTCTGCGGTCTGCCTCCATCATGGCCTGTATCAGCATACCACGGGACTCTTTGGAAGATTCCATACACCAGTCAATAAATGCAGACTTGGAGTGCACATAACAGCGAAGCCCTTCACACACCATGTTTTTTTGCACCATAAAAAAACCTCCTTCAGATATGAATTAAGATGAATTGATAATTTGGCGAAATGCCTGATTTTGTTGAATAGATAAATAGATATTTAAGAAAGGCAGTGACACTGCCTTTTGTTGTGGACTAACAATATCATATTTTCTGAGG
Organism: Blautia hominis; assembly: GCA_002270465.1. Taxonomy (GTDB): domain Bacteria; phylum Bacillota; class Clostridia; order Lachnospirales; family Lachnospiraceae; genus Blautia; species Blautia hominis. The sequence goes on along the minus strand of NQOF01000010.1, from coordinate 52,833 downwards.
AAATGCAAGGATGAAATCATTTTTTTATGGCTCCGGCTGTTCTTTCATAAACATAAGTACAAAACCTGCCAGAAGAAGACACGCGGCTGTCCAGATGGCGGGGCTGCCAAGAACTGATGTGATCAGTGCTCCTGCAGTTGCACCTATGGCGAAGATCAGGATCACAAAATAATAGTGGATGCTTTTCCGTCTTAGTGTTTTGTCTTTTGTTATGTGATATCTGCAGAGCATTTCCGTGGCGCTGCGGATGTTGCCGATGCACATGGTGGTGGCACAGGGCAGGCCGTGAAATTTTCGGAAGCTGTTGACCTGCATGGCACAGGCAAAGGACATAAGGGCATTGGCACTTATATTCAGGGTCTGCGGAAGAAAACCGGTAATGACCAGCAGGAGCGATTCTATCAGAAGGATCACCTGCCTCCAGTGGATTTTTTCGTTTGCCCGGAAACGGTGGTGTACACGTTCTGTGATGTAAACACCCAGAAGGAATGCGCAGAGGGGAATAAAATAGCGAAATGCTGCTCCCCAATGTCCCTGAGCCAGGTTTTGCCCCAGCAGGACAATGTTTCCGGTTTGGGCATTGGCAAAGACCCTGCCGCGGCAGTTGTAGGAATAAGCATCCTGGAAACCGCCGGCCAGGGTTAGAAATATGGCAAGGGGCATGGATTCTGACATTTGACGGGATTTGATCACTGGTTTGACTGCCGGCTTCATAGTTCCTCCTGTTGACTGCTGCTGATTTGCATTGTTTTTTATTCTTTTCTATATTATACTTTTGAGGTGTAAGATGTAAAATATATATATGTTATTATTTCTATATCATATTTATATATCAGATGAGAGCATTGTCTATTGCAGCAGAGATTGGCGGAGATGTGCGGCAGGGAATAAGCTTTTATCACAAGGAGTTTAAAACAGAACCGTAATGTGGGGGAAAAATGATGAATGTGACTTACGATTATTATAAAATTTTTTATTATGTGGCTAAGTATCATAGCTTTACAAAGGCAGCCTCTGTTTTGATGAACAGCCAGCCCAATATTACCCGGTCTATGAATAACCTGGAGCATGAACTGGGATGCAGACTTTTGCTGCGCTCTAACAGGGGCGTTAAACTCACGCCGGAGGGGGAAAAGCTTTTCAGACATGTAGCCTTGGCTGTGGAACAGATCCAGGCCGGGGAGGAAGAATTGAGAATGGAGCAGTCTCTTAAAAGCGGTCAGGTTTCTATTGGAGCCAGTGAAACGGCACTGCATGGACTGCTTTTACATAAACTGGGAGAGTTCCACAGGGAATACCCGGGCGTAAGGATACGGATATCAAATCAGACAACACCTCAAGCCATACTTGCTTTAAAAAATGGCACGGTAGATTTTGCGGTTATCACAAATCCGTCCGGTATCCGCATACCTTTAAAAGAAACACCACTGAAACAGTTCAGGGAGATCCTTGTGGGGGGACCGCAGTTTTCAGGGCTTTCAGAAAAAACATGGGATCTTGGGGAACTGGAACCTTACTCTTTTGTCTGTATGGATAAGAAATCCAGAAGCTATGAATTGTATGGGGACTTTTTTCTGGAACATGGGCTGACCCTGGAACCGGATCTGGAGGCGGCTACTATGGATCAGGTACTCCTGATGGTAAAAAACGGGCTTGGGATCGGCTTTCTCCCTGAGGAATTTGCCAGAGATGCATTGGATAAACATGAAATCTTCCGGATTCCTCTGCATGGGGAACCGCCGAAACGCTCCATATGCCTGATACAGGATATAGAGCGCCCGCTCAGTGTTGCAGCCAAAAAGCTGACAGAACTTTTGTGCGGCCCGGATACTACAGCTTCTTCCTCCCCATTCTGACGTCCTCCATCAATCCCTGCAGTTCATCTGACAGATGGTCAAATAAATAGTTTTTCCCATTCTGGCCCTGGTTCAGATAGTTGCTCCTGATTTCAATATTTGCGGCCTGGATCTCCTCTTTTAGTCCCGCGGCTGAAAGGCGGCTTGCACCTTGTCCCAGAATGATGATCTGCTCCAAGGCGTCAGAGGTTGCTACTGTGACCCGGTGTTTCCTTCCAATCTCGTGTACGGTCTTTTCAATATACTGGTCTGCGGTCTCCGCTTCTTTTGTGTAAACCACATAGATATTGTGATATTTCATCACCTCACCTGTATTGCCTTCCACTTTGTAGGCGTCGTATACGAGGATCAGTGTATTTTTCTTATATCCCTGATAGTTGCTGAGAATATCCATGAGTTTGTTCCTGGCAGCTTCGATGCTGGCATTGGCAAGGTCTCTTAATCCTTCCCACGCAAATATGATATTGTAGCCGTCCACCAGCAGATATTCTTCCTCTGTCCCCTGCTTTTTCGGTTTGTATTCCCTGGGGGAAGAAGTTTCCGCACTGACCGTTCGCTTTCTGTTAAATGGATTTCTCTCTTTCTTCGCGGTTCCATACGTGCGGGTAAATATTTCTTCCAGCTCTTTTTCATCTGCCGGACCGCCGCTTGGGATCATCTGGCCGGATGTCCGGATGGATCGTTCCTGCACGGGCTTTTCCTTTTTTTCCAGGCGAATCCCACTGTCCAGGTGCATATAATCCCGCACCTTGTCCCAGCTTACCACAAAACCGGCGCCGTGGGAACAGAATACAGAGCCTGTGGGGTTTTCTGTATCTTTTTCCGGATCATAGGCTATTTCCCGGATCACTTCCTCCGCATTGTGACAGGGTTCGTACCCTTTCAGTGTACAGGAGAGCCGTCCGTGGCCTTTGGTGTAGGCAACCACCTCTGTCTGGTAATCCCGCATGGCAGCTACAGGAGCAGTACCTGTCAATATAGTCATATCTCCCTCTATGACCGGCTCAGAAAATGTACCATACATTTTCTGGATGTCCGAAAGTGCCCTGCCCACCTTATCGGAAGGGATCTCCAGCCTGTATTCATAAACCGGTTCCAACAGGAGGCTGTTTGTGCATTTCAGTCCATGACGCACGGCTCGATAAGTGGCCTGTCTAAAGTCTCCGCCCTCTGTATGTTTCAGATGGGCGCGTCCTGTGACCAGCGTGATCTTCATATCCGTGATCTCTGAACCTGTCAGTACACCTCTGTGGCGTTTTTCCTCCAGATGTGTCAGCACCAGGCGCTGCCAGTTCCGTTCCAGGATATCCTCACTGCAGGCAGCCTCAAACTGAAGGCCGCTGCCCCGCTCCCCCGGCTCCATCAGAAGATGCACCTCCGCATAGTGGCGGAGGGGTTCAAAATGCCCCACACCTTCCACCGGTTCTGTAATGGTTTCTTTATAGACGATGCTTCCTGCGCCAAATTCCACCTCTGTGTCAAAACGTTCCGCGATGAGACGCTTCAATATCTCTATCTGTACCTCTCCCATGACCTGGGCATGGATCTCATTGGATTGCTCCTCCCAGACAATGTGCAGTTCCGGTTCCTCCTCCTCCAGCTGGCGGAGCTTCAAATACATCCGGTGCACATCACATTCCGGCGGGATTTGGATTTGATAAGTGAGGACCGGCTCCAGAAGTGGCAGCTCCGCCTCAGTCTCAGCGCCCAGTCCCTGACCGCAGAACGTCCATGAAAGCCCTGTCACCGCACAGACCGTACCTGCCGGGGCCTCGCTGATGGTGCGGAAACCGGCACCGGAGTAGATACGGAGCTGATCTGCTTTTTCCTCCCAAATCTCCTCACTGCTTTCCTTTCCTTCCCGGCGGTTTGTCAGCATCTGCTTTACTTTCAGGATACCGCCCGTGATCTTCATATACGTCAGACGGGCCCCCTGGGTATCCCTGGCTATCTTGTAAACCCTGGCACCGAAATCCTCCGGGTAATCCGGACAGGCTGTATAAGTGTCCAGTCCCTGCAAAAACTCCTCCACCCCATCTATTTTAAGGGCAGAACCAAAATAGCAGGGGAATACTTTCCGTTCCCGGATCAGCCTTATGATCTCTCCCGGCTCCACCGTGCCGTCAGACAGGTATTTTTCCAATACAGCCTCATCACTCATGGCCAGATTCTCGAAAAAAGTTTCTCTGTCCTCCTTATCATCAAAGGCTATACATCTTTCATCCAGGCGTTTCTGCAGTTCCACCAGAAGTTTCCGTCTGTCAGTTCCTTCCTGGTCCATTTTATTGATAAACAGGAATACAGGGATTTTGTATCTTGTCAGAAGCCTCCACAGAGTCTGCACGTGTCCCTGCACACCGTCCGCACCGCTGATGACCAGCACCGCATAGTCCAGCACCTGCAGGGTCCGCTCCATCTCCGCAGAAAAGTCCACATGCCCGGGTGTGTCCAGAAGTGTCACTTCTTTTTCTCCCAGCTTCACTTCCGCCTGCTTGGAAAAAATAGTGATCCCCCGCTCCCGCTCCAAGTCGTAAGTGTCCAAAAACGCATCCTGATGGTCTACACGTCCCGGCTTTCTGATGCTGCCTGTCAAATAGAGGATGCTCTCAGCCAGAGTTGTCTTGCCGGCATCCACGTGGGCCAGAATGCCGACTGCTAATTTATTTGTTTTCATATTGCGTTCTTCCTATTCTATTGTTTTCTACCCTTTTCTTCTAAAACTGTATTCCTTATTCATCATAACATAAAAGAATCCCCCGGAAAAGTCCCTGGAGATTCTCTGTCTTTGAATCTTTCTTATTCATTTGTAACAGTTCAGACAAGCTGAACTGTTACGCATCCAGCCATTAAAAATGGCATCGCCATGGGCTGGATAAAGCTGGCACTACTTTTTCATACGGTCAGCGCAGTAAATGCGCAGATCTGTCTGAACTGTTACATTCATTTTTCTTTGCCGCTACAACAAGGGGAATAAATGTACACAGCACCACCGCCAGGCTGACATATCCCTCATATCTCCCCCACCATGCTGCCCCCAGGATCTTAAAGAGCAGAAAGCTGAACAAGGGATTAAAAACCACAATTCCCATCATGACGATTCTGCCCGCCCTCAACACATGAGGCCAGTTTTTGTTGTTAAAATGCACTCCTGCAATATGTATCCGAAACGGACCCTGACTGTAATAATTGATCTTATTCTCATCATAAAAAGACGGGAGTGTCTCCCTTGCAAATAATAAAAACCATGCCCCAAACAAAAGGTACATTCCCTCAATAGTAAAAAATTCGGTAGAAAATATCTCTTTACCGCCGCCTGTGCGCATCAAACCCCATGTTTCCAAAGCTGCAGCCGCTGTGCAGAGCAGAAAACAAATCATGCGTTTTCTCTGTCTTACCCTTTTTTCTTCCTGCTCCTCAACAGATAAGTGGATGGAACCTGAAACCAGATCATCCACCTCCAGCTTTGTCATGGTTTTTTCCTCACTGATGCGGCGGGCCTGCAGTAATTCCGTTACTGTCACGCCCAGGATATCTGCCAGCGGGCCCAGAAGGGTGATATCCGGCAGACTCAGCCCCCGTTCCCACTTGCTTACCGCTTTATCAGAAACAAATAATTTTTCGGCAAGCTGTTTCTGGGTATATCCCTTTTCTTTCCGCAGTTCTAAAAGAAATGCTCCGAATCGCACTTTGTCAATCTCAAACATTTTATCCGCCTCCTGCTTTCTTAATCAAAAGCTTATCTTAAAATGCATGATTTGGCAATCGACTGACAGTAGAATCCTGTATTCTCCGCGCTATGGTGTGTTTTTAGATATGGACTTTGCCAAATCCTCCATCTTCTGGATCCTCTCCAGCACAAGCGCGGCCTCATCCAGCATAGCGGATATGAGATTGTATTCAAATACGGCAATTTCCCTGCGCTCTTCCAGCACCATCCCCACCACGGCAGAAACCTTATCATCCTCCATGACCGGAAGATAAATAGCCTTGGCATTTGGAAGGGTATGGGTAGTGCATCCGGCTCTGTGGCCGTTTTCAAATACCCATTTGACCACAGCCTGCTCTGACCGGGAGGTATAATCTGCCCTCAGGCCCTCCTCCCCGCCATTCTCAATTCCGCTGCGCAGATATATGGAAGGCATCTGTATCACACCATCTTTCTTCATATATATGATCACGGTAAACTGCATCAGCTTTTGTATCTGGACAGCCAGATCATCGCTGACCTGCTGTCTGGATTTGGCACGCCTCAGTTTTTTGCTGTTCACCAGAAGGATTTCCGTGCGGTAGGCCCGCTTTGCATTTTCCTCATTCTGTTTTTGTATCTTTGACATATTCCAGGATGTGAGAAGGCTGACCGTAAACATCATGGCAAATGTTACCGGATAACTTGCGTCATATGCCTGAAGGCTGTGGACCGGCACAGTAAAGAAATAGTTGAACAATATCACACTGAGGATGGAGGCCAGCACAGAACACACATACCCCTGGGTAAAGATCGCAGTCAGCATCACCCCCAGCAGATATGCCATGATAATATTTGCTTCCGTCATCTGAAAATGTGCCAACAGTAAACCGCCCGCTGTACTGACCGCCATCATGCCCAGCATGATCCAGAAATCGGTTCCTTTCATACCCTGCAGAAATTTCCCGGCTTTTATTATGGTATAGGGCCGCTGACCGATACCGCTCTGCAGATCAGGTATGACATACACATCAAGATTGGGGGCATATTGATTCAGGCTCTCAACCAGGGTTTTTCTTGTCTGCCCAAACAAAATCCGGTGAGCCGTTCTGCCCATAACGATTTTTGTCACATTGCTGACCTTGGCATATTCCGCGATTTGCCTGGACACATCCTCCCCGTTAACTGTGGCTACCTTTGCCCCCAGGCTTCTGGCAAGCCGCATATTTTCGTCCCTTCGTTTTTTCACCTTTTCATCCGCATTCTGCAGATATCTGGTCTCCACATACAGCGCAGTGAATTCCGCATGAAATGCATAGGCCAGACGGGCTGCTGTGCGAATCACCTTTGCGTTGGAAGGTGCGGGCGAAATACAGGTGAGAACATGCTCACCGGTGGAGTATTCTCCTGTGCCAAAGATCTTTTTCTCCTCCTCAGCAAGATGGTTCACACGGTCCGCCATACGGCGCAAAGCAATCTCCCGAAGGGCGATCAGCTTATCTCTGGTAAAAAAATTCTGAAGAGCCCTCTGCGCCTGCGCGCCCTGATAGATCTTCCCTTCCTTCATGCGCTCGATCAGCTCTTCCGGCTCGATATCCACAAGTTTCACCTGGCTGGCCCGGTCAAACACACGGTCAGGTATGGTTTCCCTGACCATGATGGAGGTGATACTCGCCACATTGTCATTGAGACTCTCCAAGTGCTGGATATTGACGGTGGTGTACACATTGATCCCGTGTTCCAGCAATTCCTCTATATCCTGGTACCGTTTGCTGTGGCGGCAGCCCGGGATATTGGTGTGCGCCAGTTCATCCACCAGGATCACTTTCGGATGACGCTCCAGGGCAGCATCCAGATCAAATTCCCGTATTTTTACACCCTTATAATCCACCATCAAAAACGGAAGCTGCTCCAGCCCCTCCAGCAATGCCGTGGTTTCCGGCCGCGCATGGGGCTCCACATATCCGGCAACTACATCTATCTTCTGCTTTTTCAGCTCCCCTGCGGCCTGCAGCATGGCATATGTCTTCCCTGTGCCGGCTGCATATCCCAGAAATATTTTGAGCTGCCCCATCTCCTTTTTCCGTGCCATTTCCTCCTCCACCTGAATCTTTTCAAGCATTTCCTGGGAACTTGGCCTTTCCTCTCCTACCATGGCATACTCCTCAGATTTCTCCAATGGCTTTTGCAATCTCCAGATTGCATTTCAGGACATTGACTCTCTCATGTCCGAACACGCCAAGGACTTTGCCTTGTGTGTTGTTCTCAACTATTTTCTCCAGTTCTTCCTCACTCAGTCCTGTATTTTCAGCAATGGCAGGAATCTGGATCTTGGCTGACTGAGGTGTGATATCCGGGTCCATACCCGAACCGGAAGCGGTGAGGAGGTCAGCAGGAATATCTCCTTTCTCCACACCCGGATTCTTTTCCAGGAATTCATCCACAGACTTTTCCACCCGTTCTTTCAGCTCTTCGTTGGACGGAGCCAGATTGGAGCCGCCGGAGCCTACACCGCCGTAACTATTATCTTCCTTTTCTTCCTCTGTATAAGTGTTATAATTCACACCGGATACACGGCCTTGAAAATACCTTGGATTTCCTGAAAAATCCTGCCCTACAATGGCAGACCCTATGGCCTCTTCCGGTTCTGTTGTCTTCTCTCCCTCTGCAGTGATCAGACTTCCGTTTGCCTGATGCGGGAATATCAACTGCCCAAGTCCGGTCAAAGCTGCCGGATAGGCAAACCCACAGAGGATCAGCATGAGAACAGTCAGGATCAGGGCACTCTTAAAATATTTAAAAAATGATTTCATAAAATCTTCCTCCCTACATTCCCAGCACTGCCAAAAGCGGTGCTACCAGACAGTCTATGATCTTAATTCCAGCAAAAGGTACAATAATACCGCCCAGACCGTAAATACCCATATTTTTCAGAAGCATACGCTCCGCACTCATAGGCTTGTATTTCACACCTCGCATGGCAATGGGAATCAGGCACGGGATTATGATCGCATTGAAAATAAGTGCTGATAAGATAGCGGACATAGGTGTCGCCAGCTTCATAATATTCAGCATCTGCATCTGCGGAATCACCAAAGTGAACATGGCCGGTATAATGGCGAAATACTTCGCCACATCGTTAGCTATACTGAATGTGGTAAGGGAACCTCTTGTGATCAGAAGCTGCTTTCCTATTTCCACCACTTCCAGTATTTTTGTGGGGTCAGAATCAAGGTCCACCATATTTGCGGCCTCTTTTGCCGCTGCCGTACCGGAATTCATAGCCAGACCCACATCTGCCTGGGCAAGGGCCGGGGCGTCGTTAGTACCGTCACCTGTCATGGCTACCAGTTTTCCCTCTGCCTGTTCTTTTTTGATGGCCCGGATCTTATCTTCAGGCCTGCATTCAGCAATAAAGCCATCCACACCGGCTTCTTTCGCAATGGTGGCCGCTGTCAGCGGATTGTCGCCGGTACACATAATGGTCTTGATCCCGATTTCCCTAAGTCTCTGAAAGCGTTCCACCAATCCCGGTTTTACTGTATCTTTCAAATAAATAACACCGTAGATCACAGCATCTGCTTCCACCACAAGGGGAGTTCCTCCAAGGCCCGCGATCTTTTCCACAATGGTGTCCAGATCATCCGGCACGCTGCCTCCATTTTTCAGGACTCTCTCCTTGATAGCATCTGCCGCTCCTTTTCTGATCTGAGAGCCGCCTGCCAGGTTTACCCCTGACATTTTGGACTGGGCTGTGAATTCCACAAACTCCATCTGATCAGCAGCACTGTCATCTATTCTGCTTCCCATACTTTTTGCCAGTTCTGCTGTTGATTTTCCCTCAGGCGTAGGGTCACAGAGAGAAGTAAGCGCCGCATAGTCCATTAAGTCCTCTTTGCTCTTTCCGGCGACAGGATAAAACTCCGCTGCCAGACGATTTCCAAAGGTAATGGTACCTGTCTTATCAAGTATCATGGTGTCCACATCCCCGCAGGCCTCTACTGCCTTTCCCGACATGGCGATCACATTAAACCTGGTAACTCTGTCCATTCCCGCAATACCGATGGCGGAAAGCAGGCCGCCGATCGTAGTGGGGATCAGGCAGACCAACAGGGCTATCATTGTGGAGACAGGTATCTGCACCCCTGAGTAAGTAGCAAAAGGATACAGGCATACCACAACAATCAGGAAAATAATCGTAAGACCTACCAGCAGGGTGTTCAACGCGATCTCATTGGGCGTCTTCTGGCGGGATGCCCCCTCCACCAGGGCGATCATTTTATCCAGGAAAGACTCTCCCGGTTTTGATGTGATCCTGATCTTCAGCCAGTCGCTGACCACCGTTGTTCCTCCTGTGACAGATGAAAAATCGGTTCCCGCCTCACGTGTTACAGGCGCGGATTCCCCTGTTATGGCTGATTCATCCACAGACGCGATCCCCTCTATGACCTCCCCGTCATTTGGGATTATCTCTCCCGCTTTTACCAGGACCACATCATCCATTTTCAGGTCAGAAGCATTTACGGTCAATTCCGTACCGTCTTTGTCTATAAGGCGTGATCTTGTATCCTGTTTTGTCTTTTTCAGTGTGGCAGCCTGGGCCTTTCCCCGCCCTTCCGCTACAGACTCCGCAAAATTGGCAAATAATACGGTTATAAAAAGTATTACACACACGATCCCATTATAGACTCTCAGATATCCCACTGATGCATCATCCCCAAAAAGAGTTGGAACAATGGTCATCAGCAGCGTGAGCACAAACCCCACCTCCACTACAAACATGACAGGGTTTTTCACCATATATTTCGGACTCAGTTTCTGAAATGCACCTATAACAGAACTTTTTAAAATGTCCTTTGTCACGAACTTTGTTTGTTGTTGTTTTTTAGACATTCTTCTTTTACATCCCTTTCTCAAATTTTATGCAAACCACAAGGTCAGATGCTCCGCAATCGGCCCCAAAGCCAGTGCCGGGAAGAAGGTCAGAGCTGCAAAAATGTATACAATGAATACCAGTAAAATGGTAAATACCGCATTATCCGTACGCATGGTACCAACGGAAGCCTTTGTCATCTTCTTCGCAAACAGAGATCCCGCAATGGCAAGCTGGGCAATAATAGCTATATAACGGCCAAAGAACATTGCAAGTCCTGTTGTGATATTCCAGAAATAGCTGTTGTCAGACAGTCCCTCAAAACCGGAGCCGTTGTTGGCCGACGCGGATGAAAACTCATACAACACCTGCGACAACCCGTGAAAACCAGGGTTGCTTATGCCCTCCAGACCTGCCTGGGTGGAAACTGCCAGCGCGGAAAATCCCAGAATCAGCAGCGGATGCACGATCAGCACCAGCGCCACCAGTTTCATTTCTTTTCCCTCTATCTTCTTCCCAAGATATTCCGGTGTACGTCCCACCATCAGCCCGCAGATGAACACTGCCAGTATCGCATACATCAGCATATTCATAAGGCCAACGCCTTTGCCGCCGAAGACACAGTTCAGCATCATATGTAAAAGCGGCACCATTCCGCCCAGAGGCGTCAGTGTGTCATGCATATTGTTGACCGTACCTGTGGTGAAGGATGTAGTGACAGTGGTAAACAGGGCGGATTGGTCAATCCCGAATCTTACTTCCTTTCCTTCCATGCTGCCCATTTCCTGGCTGATCCCCGCGGTCTCAAGGACAGGATTTCCGGCCTTTTCAGACACAAAGCACAGAGTCAGGCCCACCAGGAAGATAACGGACATGGCTGCAAAAATAGTTCTTCCCTGTTTTCCGAATAATGGTTCTTTTGTTTTGACTTCCTTTGTTTTAACTTCCGCTTTCTTTCTCTCCTGGCACATCTTTCCGAAGGTCAGTACACATGCACCCGGAAGGATCATCATGGAGATCAGTTCCACGATATCCGTGATAACGGTAGGGTTTTCAAAGGGTGTGGAAGAGTTAGCTCCAAGGAAACCGCCTCCGTTTGTTCCCAGATGTTTGATGATCTCAAGTGCCGCTATGGGACCCATGGCAAAATCCTGAAGTTTTCCGTGGATCGTCTCTACCGTGATATTCGAGCCGAAGGTCTCCGGACAGCCCTGCCAGATCAAAACAAGGCCGAATATCAGGGACCATGGGATCAGGATACGTGTGGTGATACGCACCATATCTTCGTAGAAGTTTCCCAAGTCCTTTCTCTTTCCTGCAAGCCCCCGGCAAAATGCCATACAGGCCGCATACCCGGATGCCGCGGAAGTGAACATCATGAAAATGATCACGAGCATCTGGCTTAAATAAGAAAGTCCGGATTCACCGGAATAATGCTGCAGGTTGGTATTTGTCATAAAGCTTATAATTGTATTGAAGGAAAGGGTGGGCTCCATTCCATCGATTCCGTTGGGGTTCAGAAACAGCCCATGCTGTAGTCTCAACACCATATATCCCACAAAGATCATAACTGCATTTGCCATGAGCAGGCTTAATGCATAAGTCTTCCAGTTCATTCCGTTTCTGTCAATACGGCAGATTTTATATATCCCGTTATCCACCCTGTCAAAAAATGGGTCTGCAAATGTTTTCTTTTTGGCTGCAATGTGATACATATATCTTCCCATTGGAATAACTGCCAAAATGAAAATTGCCAAAGTCAGCGTTATCTGTAACATGACTTTTATATCCTCCTGTCATTTTCTTTATTCCTGTCACTGATTTTTTATATCTGCGGGCAACGAGCCAAGCAGCCATGCCTGCAGACAGTAACACTTTGTTTTCTATAATTTTTCGGGATAGACCAGGGCATAGAGCAAATAAGCCGCTGTCAGCAGAATTATAATTCCCAATAATATCATGTTGTTCCCTCCTGTCGTCGTTCTGCACTTTTCCTTTACTCCTTATTTTCGTCGCTGCCTGTATCCACCTGCCTGCTGCACCATCCGGTAAACAGCTTCATGAAACCAAAACAGGCAAGCAGTACAGCCACCATAGCTAAGTCCATCATATCAGGTCCCCTCCTTTATCTTTCAGGATGTAACTGATGTTACCACGTAATATCCTAAATGCGCATAAGGGAAACCGCTTTTGTATTAAGATTGGATAAATAACAGAAGGATTGTAAGGAACTGATGCAGCAGGAACGCAAAAACCCCCTGAAAGCGCTGTGCTTTCAAGGGGTTTATGAGTCCTCTTCTATTTTCATTTATCCGTATTCAAAACAAATCTCTTCTCTGTATCCTGCCCAATCTCTCCTGTCTTCCTTCCATATTTCAGCCCTCGTTCTACAGCAGCGATCAAGGCCGTTCCACTCCTTGCGTATCCCATTGTCCGAATGGTTTCTTTCATAAGTATGTCCTTATTGAGTGCGCCTTTTTCCTGCAGTGTGAAGCAGACTGCATTCTTAAGCTCCTGCTGGCATATCTCGTCGACAGTTCTCTTCTCCGCAGAAACAATATCCATTCTGTACACTCTGTACATATCCGGCTCCTGATCCTTCCGCCAGTAAAACCTGACGCCGGCCTGCTTATTTAACTTAGTCAGAGCCTTCTTTAACGCCTTGTCTGTTGTTTCCAGTGTCTGGGGACTGGAACGCGCAATATTGAAAGCTCGAAGCGTTTTTTTCATGAGCCTGTCATATGCAATAGGCGCTTCAGCATCTAGAATCTGCTGTATCTTTGCGGTGATCTGTTCCAAATTTTCCTTTTTGTTATAATCAGCTGCAGTAAGATCTATCCCCTCTTCCGGAGCATATACATAATCCTCGACACGGTACTCCAACACTCCCAGTAATACTTGTTTGACTACGGCCGAAGTATTCTGTTTCCCGGCAGCAACCTTTTTATCAAGTTCCTCTGCTATCCGATTTTTAGGAGCAAAACGATTTTCAATATCAATTGCAAACTTAGGTTCCGACTTTTCATCCATTTCCGGTCCGGCCTTCGTCTGCTCTGAAACATTCCCTTCATTCTCCACAGCAGCCTCAACATTTCCGGTAACTTTACCGGATAAATCTTCTGCTGTCTCATCCTGTTTCACTGCGGCCTCCGACTCATCGGCAAAAACTTCAACCGTTTCTTTTTCCCCTGCTGCCGCCTCCGCAGCACAGACCGACTGCGCTTCAAGAAATGTCTGATATGCCTTTTCCCTCTTTTCTTCCAACACCTGCATCAGCTTAGACAATTCTTTATCCCTGTTATCCCACCAGTCCATGGTCCAGATACGATGCAGTTCCCAGCCAAGTCCGTTCAGAACACTGCTCTGCGCCACCTCGCGGTCTTTGGTATTCGACGACTGGCGATAGGACTCTCCATCCAGCATAATACCAAGCAGATACTCCTCCTCATTGTAAGGATTGGCCACTGCAATATCAATCTTAAACTTTGAATGCCCTACAGCCTTCTGGTATCTGTATCCGCCATCAGAGATCACCTGACAGATGTGCTCCATAATTCCCTGATCTCTCCGCACTCTGGTCTCCACATATTCTCCCTGCAGTCTGCCTTTCTGCGCAAACTCCAGGAAATCCTTCAGAGCCTCAACCCCCTTTGATTTCGTTCTCCTCAGATCGATCATATCGGCAGTCATGATAGTAAACACCACCATTTCAAGTCTGGCACGGGATACGGCCACATTCAGCCGTTTCCAACCGCCGTCTTTATTCAATGGTCCGAAATTCAATGACAGTTTACCATCTGCATCAGGACCGAAGGCAATCGAGAACAGAATAACGTCACGCTCATCTCCCTGTACATTCTCCAGATTCTTGACAAACAGAGTCTCTTCACCAACATTTGCCCATCTGTCAAATGCCGCATCCTTCTGGTACTCTTCCTGCAGCAGATCCTCAATCAGCGTCTGCTGGCTTATATTGAAGGTAACAACGCCAATGGTCTGATTCGTCAGCTCCGTACTCTGATATCTTCTCTTTATTTCCGCAACGATCGCTTTTGCCTCCCCTTCATTGACGCGGCCCTTTCCACGGTCAAAAAAACCGTCCGTCTTCACCAGGTTTACCCTCTTTTCCCGGTCATTTACAGACGGGAAGGTAAGCATGGAGTTTTCATAAAACTCCTGATTACTGAAAGCGATGAGGCTCTCATGCCTGCTTCGATAATGCCAATGCAGATAAGCGGATGGCATCCCAAGTGCCAGACAGTCATCCAGAATGCTGTCCAGGTCCTCAATATCCAGGTTATCTTCATCTACTGTATTCCCGGCAAAGAAGCTGGTAGGCGGCATTTGATTGGGATCACCTACGATAACCGCATTTTTGCCTCTTGCCAGTACACCCACGGCTTTACAGGTGGGGAGCTGTGAGGCCTCATCGAAGATCACAATATCAAATAAATCATTTTGGGCCTTCAGATACTGTGCCGCGGAGATTGGGCTCATGAGCATACACGGACATAATTTTGTCAGGATATGCGGAATCTGCTCAAACAGCGTCCTGATGGATATCCCCCTGCCATTACTGCTGATCGCTCTTCGTAAAATATTCAATTCCCTGCTGATATCTACAGACTCATAAGATGTAGGCAGTTGATGCGTCAGCTTGTAAAACATCTCATCCTTGGTCAGTTCCATGAACTCCTGGTCCAGCTTCTTAAATTGTGCGATTTTTTCATTGAACCCGATACCCGTGAATCCGTTCAATACCGGTTCCTTTTCAATCACCGACAAAATGATGGTTCTGTATATAGACCGCAGATATACGGTCATAACCTCATCATGGGGAATCCCTGCTTCATATGCATCACAGATGGGGCCCAGTCCTCTCTGTCTGCACTCCGCGGCAAATTGCCGGTAAACGATCCAATCCTTTATGGAAGAAGCATTTTCCAGAATGCCTGCACAAAGCTTTAATCTGCTGTCCATCCAATTTTCTTCCGTGTTTTCAAAAGTCAGCTCCAGCAATTCTGCTGCTTGGGTTTCTGCTGCCTTCACAGACTCCAGGCTTGTTATCAGATTTTCTGCCTTCCGGATACAGCCTTTCAAGGCTCCTTCATTCTCCAGTATCTGTATCTGATCCGAGAAGTGTGATATGATCTGCAGTTGTCCCTTCACATGGTCTTTGTATGCCTGCAGAGCCTCCCCTGTGGGATGATCTTTGAGAATTTCTTTCCACTCATAGGACAATGCCGCCTCGGCTTCTGCTATTTCCTCAGCTTCTTTTTGATAAAAAGAAATATCTGTAAGGTACACTAAGATCCGGTCTGTCTCCACTGTAAAAGATGCAAATGCCTGCATTTCAGATGTCAGTGCTGCCAGTGCTTTTCCTTTGCCAAAAAATTTCTTATTCGCCTGCTCATACTTTTCACGATATGTATCCATCTCCATACGGAGAAAGTTTTCATTCCAATTTGCCAGGAACCCGGCCTTCTTAGCCTCAAATGCCTGCCGCATGGACAGATAGGTCTCCGGCGCTGCAAATTCACGTTCCACACTGCCGGACCGCCGTAAAAATGCCGGAATCCTCTCTATAGCAATGACGCTGCGGGCATAATTGCAGATATCTCTCCACTCATCCTCTGTAACGGGGGCCTTTATTTCCATGGATTCCACGAAGCCAAGCATATCCTTCCGGAATACTTCCAGGGACTCTCTATAGGAGCGGATGATAGTTTCAAGCTCAAACTTCAGCCTCTGGCTGTATTCTGTCTTGTGTACCACCTGCAGCGGATGATCATGAGGATGACCGATTCCTTTTCCTGCTGCGATCAAACGCTCCAGGCTATGAGCCTGATGATCCAGGTCACTCTCTGTCAGGGAACCTGCATATGTATGATCAAAACGCACGCTCTTATTCAACTCCGGGATCATTTCATAGATATCCATTAGCTGGCGAAGGCTCTTACCAAACGGTCTTTTCACATGCAGCGCTTTCGCATAGGCATCCAGATCAGCACGCATTTTGCGAATGTCCTGAATCTTTTTATCGTAATCTGTCTTCTGTCCCCAGACGCCAATCTCCAGCCCCCTTTTCAACTGATCCAGAACTGCCTTCTTTGTTGCCTTATTGGAATGCACCTCCAGACAAAAATCGCGGATTCCCAAAGCCGAAAGCCTCTTTTGTACCACTTCAAGAGCTGCCATCTTCTCCGCAACAAAAAGAACCGTCTTCCCCTTCGTAAGGGCATTGGCCACCATTGCTGTGATCGTCTGTGATTTCCCGGTACCGGGGGGACCATGTAATACAAAACTCACCCCGGCTGCCGCCATATTGATCGCCCGCAGCTGAGAAGAATCAACAGTCACCGGCAGATAAGCTTCATCCGTGTCCACACCCTCCGGAATTGTACAATCCCAATCCACAGCTCCCATCATCAGGCTGTGAACGATTTTGTTGTTTTCAAGAAATGTGCAGTTGCTGTGAACATCATTCCACATCACAAACTGCGAGAAGGAGAAGTTTCCAATGAATCCTGCCTCTACCACATCCCACATGGGAAGGTTCATCACCCCATGGCGGATGATCGCAAATATCTTAGGCAGATCCAGGCCATGCTCATCCATCGGCGGCGGGTTCAATCCATAAATCTCCGTATCATAATTTTGCTTCAGGAATTCCAACAGTGTGATATTGATCTGTGCATCCTCATCGCGCATACGCATAGCATATCCTTTACTGGCCGATTTCCGGATGATATCAATGGGTACCAACACAATGGGCGCATACCTTGCCGCAGCACTTTTCTTACCCTCAAACCACCGAAGTAGACCCAGTGCCAGATATAATGTGCTTGCTCCGTTCTCTTCCATAGAAGTTTTTGCAGAGCGGTACATTTTTGTCAGGGAGCTGTTCAATTCTTTCTCCGCATACAGAGAGTGCAGTCTGCGGTGTTTGCTCTCCAGTGCAATAAAATCCGCAAACGGCCCCAGATCCCCCAATGCTTCCACCGTGACGCCGCCATCTCCTGCAATTGACATATCTGCCGGCCGAGGCATAACCCGGAATTCTTCCCCTTCCGACAATGCATCCTCCAAAATACTTACATCGGAAGACAAAAGCGGAACTACTGCTTTTGTCATACGCATATTGATCAGCATATTGCGAAGGCTCAGATCCAAAAGCTTGCGTTCCCACTGTGTCAGCTTTGTGACCGTTCCTTTTTGGGAAGGATCCGGGAGATTGAAAATCTCGACTTTATTTTTAGTGGCATTTGTGATATCCTTCTCTTCCCGGTCCTCATGCTGAACCTGAAATCCTTCTGCTGTCTTTACACGTACCGGAAGCGGACGGATCCCCATGCTTCTGGCACGCTTCACATCAATGGCAAAAGCAAAATTGCCATAGTCGGACACGTTACGCTCTGCCAGCGTAACGGCCTCATCAAAGCATCTTCCCTTTCCGGCACACATGGCTGTACATTCCACAACGATCATCTCACGAATACCTTTTGACATACGCTTTTCCATCTGAGAGGGATCATCCATGATCATATCGGAGAAGGATTCCTCAACCAGCCACACACCGGCAAAGATATGCCCCCTCATCATGACCATAACAGGATTAAGCCCCATGGCTTCCAAGCACGCCACATAAAGCAATGTCATATCCATGCAGGTTCCCAGACGCTGATCCAGGACTGTATCTGCCAGACGGATTCTCTGCCCAAACTCTTCAAAGCTTGAAGGCGGCTCCGCATAGGTGATATTTTTCTGCTGGATTGCCGCATAGGCTGCGGCAGCCATATGCACAACCCGATTGGGGTCTTCAAATTGATACCCCGCCAATGACGGATCTCCGGTCCACTTTTCCATATATTTAGCAGCAAGCTGAATCAAACTTGTCACTACAGGATGATTCGGCATGGAAAATGCTGCTAACAGCTCCGGTGTATACTGTAGGCCCGGCCATTGTTCAAAGGCCAATGCGGTAATATTTATGGTTTCCGATAGCAACCGGTCTTCTTTAGAATAAATTCCTACTGTAAGCTGACACGAACTTCTCTCTGTAAGAGATGCCAGGTATCCTGCATTAATGGAAACATTCAGATTTTTAAGATGAAACTCTTCTCCAGGCTTTATCTTCTCAATACCCTGCTCAAAATCCATAATGAGTTCATTTCCGGAACTGATCCTAACCATCAGATCATCCAAATCGGCTTCCGATATATTTTTGATACAAATATCTCTGACTATATGTACACCGTTGTGAACAATCGCATAGGTCAGCACATCATCGATATCGCAGGTCAGCTGCAAAACATTCTTAGATGCGATTTCCGCTTTCTCCCTACCTTTTGTGTTGTTCTCTCCCGCTGCATGATCTGGGTCAGCCTTGGTATCGTTTTCCCATGCCAAAAGAACGGCAGCCATATGTTCACAATTGCAGCCAGAACCTGCATGAGAGCAGGTGCATTTCATTGAAGACACCGTATTCTCCGCAAGGCGAATCTCCACATTAAAATTTTCTATACCGCTCACACGGGCAGTAAGCCGTTTCTCATCCACAGTCAAATTTTGGATCGAACCGCTCCTAATATATTTCTCCGCGGCATTTAATACATTTTGATCAAAAAGTGCTCTCCATTCCACTTTCATGCCCCCTGTCTTATTATACACTGCCGGTTTATCTGTTATATACAGTCAATAATCTTTGATTTACCATCTCATTATCAAAAACTCTTTTTCAGCTAACGAAAGATCGTTTTTTACATATATAATATCATTATACTCAAATACTATATTCACAGCAATCTCTTTGTGCAGGTTATTGCGGCGAAAATCGACCAAGCATCAGGGTGGTTATTGAAATAACTCCTTTACAAACCGCCTACTGTTGTAATTTTATCTTTGCACAATCCAAAGCTATAATAATCATTTTAATCCAGTTTAATCATAAAAAAAAGAACACTTACTTTAAGAAAATGTTCTTACTTTTTTAATTTCACAGACCATTATCATATCTTTTCAGCCAGCATAACCTTACACCGCTTTTTATAACATGCAATACCGTATTTCAGGATATCCTTCACCCCATCATCCTGCAAGTCATCTTCGTATCCGGTATGTTCTATTTGTTTTAACGCTTCTCCGCAGGCAGCATCCAGATTACCGTCATGGGCATATTTCACTTCAATGATAATTCAATTATCAATGCCAATAGGAAGTTTCTTCTTTAGCATTTCCATTCCCCCTCAGTAAACGCGTTTTACTCTCAACCACTTCTATTATCATAGACGCTGTTTCTTCAACAGAGCAATCTGTTATGTCCATAACATAAGGTTCATAACACCCCAGATCATTGAATTGCTCCCACATTATTTCCACCAGTTCCATGTTGGTTTCCCTGTCCAGTTTATCCCGTCCAACAGCGCGTTTCATAGTTTCCTCTTTATTGGCTCTCAATATAATGTAATGCACCTCGTAGCCATCCTGCACGGCTTTTAACCATGGCTCTAAAAACCAGGGGCCTATGATTCCGTCCACAATCACATCATAGCCTCCGCGCACATAACGTTTTGCAGCTTCTAGGAAAGCTTCCATAACGATTACATTTTGTCCATTGGATCCTGGTAAATGCGGAGGTATTGCTCCTTTGCTAAGATAATGATAAAAGTCATCTGTATGCATATGTACTGACTTTTCCAGACTGGATTCTTTGGCAGTCATCGATGCTGTTGTCGTTTTCCCGGTTCCGGGGGCTCCTGTGATTATGACAATCCTTCCCTTTTTCATATGGCTTCCGCCCTTTCAATAAATTCTGTAATTCTCTCTGTTCTTTTAATTTATTTTAACACACCCCTACATCAAAAAAAGTTTTCATTGGATAAAAATACACTTTTATTTCATGTTTATCTGTGGTTTACTTATTACATAACGTAAGACAAACGAAAGGAAGTAGAAATGTTTGATTTTATTTTCGTCTGGGGTACACTTCTCTTTATGTCGACTTGCTACTCTCTGGGCATATATGTTCTGACTGTACGTATGTTGGGTGAAAAAATACACAAGAAGAACGCCGTACTATTCTGTACCATTTATTACTTAATCCAGGTAGTAGCCAATCAACTTCTGATACAGGGTGTAATTGATGATGAATCCTTTATCATCAGTTGGAATATTTACTTATATACCCTTCACGTAGTTATCCTGATAT
The DNA here is from genome assembly GCA_002270465.1 of Blautia hominis. Lineage (GTDB taxonomy): Bacteria > Bacillota > Clostridia > Lachnospirales > Lachnospiraceae > Blautia > Blautia hominis. The sequence goes on along the minus strand of NQOF01000010.1, from coordinate 32,212 downwards.
TTCTGCTCATCTGGACTTACCGCCAGAATGTGCTTCGGACGATTACGGCTGCGGCGCTGGCACATTTTGTGGTTTTCACCCTTGGCTCTCTGGCAGAAGAAGTATTTACGAATTATACTCCTGAAATGGACAATATTTATCTGTACAGCATAATCGTGTCTGTTATTCCTCATGCCATAATGATGATATCTTCTCTGTCAATTGCATTGCTGCTGAGGAAGTTAGAATTTAGTGGTTACTTGGGGGTTTTGTTCACAAACCGCATCCGGGCAGCCATTACTTTCATCATCAGTCTGCTGCTGATGCACATCTATACCATAATCCGGCTGCTGTTTCCAGTGGAAAAAGTTTCACTGCTCACCGCGTCTTATTCCGTTGCCCTGATTGCGCTGGCACTGTTTTTTCTTCAGTTTACAGCCATGTATCAAGCCAACAAGGAACGTGTAAAAGCCCAGGAAAATATTATTCTCCAGCAGCAGTCCCATCTGGCTCTGCTGGAAGAACTTCAGCAGGAAATGCGCTCTTTCCGCCATGATTTCATTAATCTGATGGCTGGAATGTCATTACAGGCCAGAGATGGGGATCTGAAAGGGATTCAGGATTTTATGCGCAATACCAGCAGCTATTTTGATGAAAGGCTGGGGGATGAGATAAAGAATCTGGAAGCGGTTAATCGAATACAGCTCCCGCCTCTTCGGAGTCTGGTAACTTCCAAGCTTGCCCGAATGCAGCAGGCTGGTATTTCGACCAATGTAGAAGTTCTCTACCCGGTCGTTTCAGAAGGGATGCAGCAGCAGGACTTGCTGCGGAGTCTGGGGATTTTGCTGGATAATGCCTTTGAGGCGGCGAAAATAAGTAAAAAGCCACGTATCAGCCTGGTATTGCTGCAGACGGAGACACAGCTTCTTGCTGCTGTTGCCAATTCCTATGCAGAACAACCTGATCTGGTTAAAATGAGCCATGACAACTATACAACCAAAGGAGACAGCCGCGGCACCGGGCTGATGAGCCTTCGGAAAATCACACGGAAGTACCCCGGCTGCATTACCAACATGAACCTGAAAGATGATATGTTCCATTACGAAATCAGGCTTCCGCTAAATGAATACTGAAATAAGGAGGCAACACCGATGATACCAATCTACATATGTGATGATGAAACTTTGCTGTTATCCCAGTTGAAAAAGCTGGTTTCGGACCAGGTCATGATTGCCGCCTACGACATGGGCCCCATACAGACTTTCACAGCTCCGGAAGAACTGCTGGTGGAAATAAGCGGTAAATGCCACCGGGGCATCTACTTTCTGGACGTTGACTTTCCCGGCTCAATGAACGGATTTGAACTGGCCCGTAAAATCCGCAGTCTGGACTCCCGGGGATTTATTATCTTTATCACCGCACATGAGGACTTAGCCGCCGAAACATTTCGCTATCAATTAGAAGCAATGGATTATGTGGTAAAAGGAGATGAGGATCGAATCAAAAGCCGGATCCAGAGCTGCCTTGCAAACGCTGAGAAACGGATTTTGGCTGAACCAAAGGAGGACACACCTTATTACCCCCTGAAAATGGCAGATACTATCCGGCATATCCCCCTTTCTCAGATTCTCTATTTGGAAGCAATCGGGAGAAAGCATCTGGTGCTTCTGCGCCTGCTTAACGAAACCGTAGAATTCTATGGCTGCCTTACAGCTATCGAAGAAGAATTGGGAAAAGGATTCTGGCGCTGCCACCGTGGTTATCTGGTCAACCGGGAGCATATTCACAAGATTCATCTAAAAGAAAATTTTGTAGAATTAACCAACGGGGAACATTGCCTGCTATCCCGCAGGGCGAAACTGAATCTGCCATAACAGATATTTTGATTCCGTTTGCGAAGCATTCTATACCATTTACGAAACATTTATCATTCTTCTCCTTATCTGTGTTAGAGTAACGGCAACAAATTAAATGTAAGAGGAGAAGATAATGAAAATGAAAGAAAAAACCAAAAAACAGATTATTATTTTTCTGGCAGTTGCCTATTTGCTGCCATTTATTCTTGGAATTTTTATGGGCTTTGGATATAGTAAAGGGGCCAGCCTCTCCATATTTCCCAATGCCCAAATGTATTATCCTGCGGCAGGTGTTATGCTGGCGGCATTGATCACACGAAAAGGAGATGCTTTACTGCCGCGCCGCTTTTTTATTGGATTTATTCTGCTTACTGCTGCGCTGGTAGTTGCTGCTATTGGAAGTGTTTTCTCCTCTTCCACTATCTGGGCAATCATGAGCCAGTGGCTGATGATAGGCGGTTCCCTTGTACTGTGGATCCTGTATTTTATCGAAGGTTCCGCGCGGCGCAAGGCTTACGGCATGAAAGGCGGCAAATGGAAGCTGACATTCCTTATGTCTCTGCTCTTTCTGGCGCTGTATATACTCAGACTGGCTGTCTCTTACGGCATCAGCGGCCAGATTGGCTACTTTGCAGATATCTTCAAGAATCCAACCGCCTGGATTGTAATGGCTACTTTCATACCCAGCTTTTACCTCAGTTTCTCTGCATTCTTCGGCGAGGAATACGGATGGCGCTATTATCTCCAGCCGCTTTTACAGAAGAAATTCGGTATGAGAAAAGGTGTTATACTGCTGGGACTTATCTGGGGCTTCTGGCATCTGCCCCTAAATTTCTTTTACTATACTTCCCCATCCATGGGAATTATCAGTGTAGCTTCCCAGCTCATTACCTGTGTAACATTGGGAGTATTCTTTGCCTATGCCTATATGAAGACCAATAATATTTGGGTGGTTGTAATTGCCCATTACTTAAACAATAATATGGCCCTGGTTGCCACGGGCACCTTTTCAGCAGAAGTAATCTCCAACCAGACAATCACCTGGAATGACGTTGTATTCCTGCTGATCGTGAATTCTCTTCTGTTTCTGGGCTTTCTGGCCTCAAAGGTTTTCAGGGACCGCAAGAACAGAATACCGACTATGGATGAACGGGCAGATGCTGCGGCGGCGGAAGCAGCGAATTCTGTTCAATAGAAGACATGCAAAAGGGGCTGTGAAAAAAGCCCCTTCCCCACAGATTACTGCTTCTTCTTTTTAGGCTGCTTTCTGTAGTCTCTTCTGCTTATTATGTTATTTATAGAGATTATGGCCTATGGAAACCAAAAATATCTCCATTCGTACTGATTCTATTCCTCTTCTTACGATTTGATGCTGCTTTATATCTCAATTTTGTGTTGAATTGAATGAACCCTTATGTTATATTATAGATAGAAAAGGAACAACCGCCCACAAGGTGGTTGACCGATTAATGAGATAGCAAAGCCACCCGAACCGACCAAGTATCAGGGTGGTTTTTGCTATGTATAGCTACTTACAAAACGTAAAAACGAATGTAAGTAATGCCAAAAGGAAAAGACCGAAGGTCATTAAATCCTTAAAATCAAAATGATTTTTCATAGGCATCACCCCCATTCTTTTAGAATGAGGTCAACACACCCTGTAACACGATTGTTCCATAGTCGAATTTTATCATATTATCCAATTTCATACAATTCTTTATTTCTTTTCATTAAATATCTTTTTATGTCTTATGCTCAGTCTTACATAAGACATGATAAAAACTTTTTTCTGTTTGTCACTTACGTGTTAGTTACCTGTCAGTTACCCACATATTTCCATATCTTTTTATATTGCTTTATGACCATCCGAAATATAAAAGAACCCTTGAAAATACTGCATTTTCAAGGGTTCTGACAATTCTCTTATAAAGTTCTTTATTATCGTTTGCTGAACTGCGGTGCACGACGAGCTGCTTTGAGACCGTATTTCTTTCTCTCTTTCATTCTCGGGTCACGAGTCAGGTAACCAGCGGATTTTAATACTGGTCTGTACTCAGCATCTGCCTCCAGTAATGCTCTGGAGATTCCGTGACGGATAGCACCAGCCTGTCCTGTAAATCCACCGCCATGAACGTTTACTAACACGTCAAATTTGTCTGCTGTCTCAGTTGCCACTAAGGGCTGACGAACAACAACTTTCAGTGTCTCTAATCCGAAATATTCATCAATGTCTCTTTTATTGATAGTGATCTTACCTGTTCCCGGTACTAAGTAAACACGAGCTACAGATGATTTTCTTCTTCCTGTTCCATAGAATTTTGTACTAGCCAATGTTCTCTACCTCCTATTAAAATGTTAATACTTCTGGCTTCTGAGCTGCATTCTTGTGTTCCGGTCCTGCGTAAACGTGCAGCTTTTTGATCATGGATCTTCCTAAAGGTCCTTTCGGAAGCATTCCCTTAACAGCGAGTTCAAGAACCTTTTCCGGCTTTTTAGCCATCATTTCTCTCAATGTGGTCTCTTTCATTCCGCCAACATAGTCAGAGTGATGATAATAAATCTTCTGGTCTAATTTCTTACCAGTTACGCTTACTTTCTCAGCGTTAACGATGATTACATAATCACCTGTATCAACATGAGGAGTGAAAACTGGTTTGTTTTTTCCTCTTAAAACTTTAGCTACTTCAGATGCAAGGCGGCCTAAGGTTTTGCCTTCAGCGTCCACTACATACCATTTTCTTTCAATCTTATCCGGATTAGCCATATAAGTGTTCATGGTTTTACCTCCTAATTTTCAGCATATACAGTAATATTCAAATTCATAAATTTATAATGAAAAATACCATACCGGGGCTTTTGGCTAGGTATTTTCGCACTACGTCACATTGAGATATTATATTACACTTATCCGGGCATGTCAACAGGTTTTCTCGAAATTTTGGCAAAAAATAAGCCTTTCTGCGTGCTTCCCATCTAAATGGACCAGCCCGGCAGACGGATTTGTCTGTCGGGCTGCCACTTCCTTCCTATATAATATTTACAGAACTCAAAATATTATGACTTGCGGACCTGTTTTTTCTTTTTTATTACAAGGCCGATCCCGCCCAGTCCTGTGGCAGCTAATATGAGATAAAGTACAATCGGTGTCTCGTCTCCTGTCTTGGCATTGCCGGCACTTGTTGTCTTAGTCCCCTTGCTTCCTGTACCACCTCCCTGATCGGAAGGTTTTGTACCGGGAGTTTTTTTATCTCCGCCTTTGCCGTCATCTTTTCCGTCGTCTTTACCATCATCCTTGCCATCGTCCTTGCCGTCATCTTTTCCATCATCAGACGGGTCCTTGCCATCATCCTTTTTCTCAACACTTACATGTGCCAATTCCACTGTCTTATCAAAAACAGCAGCCGTCCAGCTCACATCATATGCTTCATCCGGGTTGATACTGCCTGTTATGTCATAAGAAAAACTGTCTTCTGCAGAACCGTCTGCCGTATAGTCCCGTTCAGATGCGGTGTATACGGTTTTACCTCCCTGTGTGACCGCAAGGGTAACCGGTATGGAGAGTGACGGAGCTTCATTCTCTGTGTATATGGATTCCGGTATCTTATTCATATAACTGCTGATGCTGTCCTCAACTTTGATCCCGGCCTTTACAATGGCCTTTCCATCTGTATTTTCCAGAACCGCCGAACCGCCAATCTGCTCTGTCACCGCTTCGTCTGCCTGATACATATGATCTCTCACATAAGAAAATGCGGATTTGAAGTAAGGGATATAAAATTCACTGTTGTGGTCCCCGTTCTCAATGAAGAAGCAATGCTCCACACCACGTTCCGTAAGAGCGGCATCCAGTTCAATGGCCGGAACGCCGAAGCCATAGAGATCCTGGTTTCCGCACATAAAATACATGGAAAAATACTGCAGGTATTCTGTTGATACCTCCTGTACAATTTTATTTGGGCTGTAGTCACCACCCATACTGAACGCTCCGAAGAAGCTGACTGCACCTGAAAACAGATCAGGATTGCGCAGAGCCAGGCCATAAGCCCCCTGTCCGCCCATGGATGCTCCTGCTGTCAAACGGTATCTGGCATCCCGGATCGTCCTGTACCCCGCATCCATCATGGGCACTATCTCATCTGTGACCATCTTCTCCCAGTCACCTCTCCACCAACTGCTCTCCGCACTGTTTGGTATTACCACGATCATTTCATCAATGAGACCTTCCTCAATCGCTTCATCAAAAAGCCTGTCTACATTATCTGTCATGTATGATGTATGGTCACTGTTAAACTGGTGCAGCAGATAAGTAGTCGGATAATTTCTGTCAGATTCAAAATACCCTTCCGGCAGGTATACCAGATATTTTTCTTCTGCTGTTCCTTCTACACCTGCCGCGGATGCCGCATAAGCAGAATCGTATGAAGTCTCAAAAAATCTGGAATGATTTCCATACATATAAATCCTGTCATCTCTGCTGATATATGTATCCTGGAACTTTATTTCCTGTATATTTCCGTCTGCAAAAGTAATTTTTCTCTCTGCATTATATAAATAAGAAGTGACACCCTCTTTATCCTCTGTCTCAAATATGGTAATACCGGTATCCTCAATACCCGTAATGTCATTCTCATTTATCAGTGCTTCTGCCTCTTTTAGCCTGTCTTCCTTTTTATTTCCTGATGAGAAGTAGTCCTCTGCTATTGTATTTGCATAGTCTTCTATTTTTCCTTCTTCCAAACAGGTATTCTGATATGCAACTGCCTCTGTTACAGACTCTTTTACTTCTTTTTCAGGCACTCTGGAGGGCAGGCCCTGCAGTTTATTGTAAGCAGCCTGACTGTAAAGGCCAACCGGACCACTGTACCATCCGCCGCCGCCGTACGGAGGATCATTGTATACATGCACATACACCGTATTTGTACCACCGTAGTTCAATATACTTGGGTCAATGGAAAATTTGCTGAGAACAGCCCAGGTTGTATCCCCTGTACTGCTGCCGTCTTCCTTGACACCGGTTCCTCCCACTCTTTTTCCGTTGACAAAAACTTCGCCTCTGTCATCCATATAGCCGATGGAAAGTGTCAAATTCTCTTTCGTGAAATCTTCCGGCAGTTCAAAGGTTCTGGCATACCAGCCCCAGCCGGTGTTCATATACCAGATTTTTGTAATATTTCCAAATCCCTGTTCCCAGTTGGCAAGGGCCGGCTGAACCACGGACCATGATTCATATTCCTCTGCGGTCAATGTATCTGCCTGAAACGGGTCAGACAACCCTACATAGTTAAAGTACCAGTCCCCCATCAGATCGATCTGCTGCTCATCTTCCGACTCCCCGGTATCCTGGATCCGGATCAGTGTGGCTGTATCAAGGTCCAGGCGGACGCCTAAAAGATCAGCGTACATTTGGATCGTGGAGGACGTCTTATTTACTTTATTCGGAACCTTCACACCGCCCTCATACTTTCCGGGGCCGTTTATGGTCTGTGAAATGGTGGTATCGTATAATACCTCTTTTGTGGAGGGATCAAGAACTGCAATGGTGATATCCATTTTGCTGTTCCCTCCCCGGAAAAATTCAGCATACCTATTTCCAATCTCTATGGAATAGTTCACTTCCGCCGTCTTATCATTTCCTGTAAGCGCTGCTTTTTTCAGAGAAACATTTCCTGACGCCATACCGGAAAAAAAGCGGTTTGTCATGCGGCTTACAACTCTTTCCAGAGATTCCTGCAGGTATTTGGCGCTGTAAGAGCCTGTTCTGACCGTAAATTCATGATAGTCAAAGGAAATGGATTTTTCCCAACTGATAAACAATGCGCCCATATCGCTGGTAGAGTGGGCCATATTTGTCCATCCATCGCCCGCCGGTGCATCCATGTACGTGTAGAAACTGTTATAAAATCCCTTCTTTGCATTCTGGCACTGCACTAAATAATCATATACATCACCGTATATCTCATACCAGGGGTTTTCACTGCTGACAAAATCACCTCTGATACTGGCGATCATGCCGAATGTTTTAGGTGTTGTAAGAGGAGTTCCTGCAATTACCTTCTGCTGTGCATCAAGTGTTTCGGGTGCATCCGTATCGGTCTCCTGCGGTTTTTGTGCATTCATGTCCGTATTCTTTTCGGATTCCTGCGGAGTCTGTGCATCGGTATCCTCATTGCTTTCGGACTCCTGAGGGGTCTGTGCATCTGTTTCTGCGTTCTTTCCAGACTCCTGTGGGGTCTGTGCATCTATTTCCGCAGTTTTTCCGGTATCCTGGGGGGTCTGTGGAATCTGTGCATTTATTTCCGCTGTCTTTCCGGTCCCCTGGAGATTCTGTGTATCTGCTTCCGTAGTCTTTCCGGTTCCACGGAGATTCTGTACATCTGTTTCTACTGTCTTTCCGGTCCCCTGAAGATTCTGTATATCTGTTTCTACTGTCTCTCCGGTCCCCTGGAGATTTTGTACATCTGTTTCTACTGTTTTTCCGGTCCCCTGGAGATTCTGTGCATCCGCTTCCTCAGACTTTCCGCTCTCCTGCAGATTCTGTGCATCCGCTTCCTCAGACTTTCCGCTCTCCTGCGGATTCTGTGTATCTGCTTCCTCAGACTTTCCGCTCTCCTGCGGATTCTGTGTATCTGCTTCCTCAGTCTTTCCGGAATCCTGTGTATCAGAATCCGAGGGGTCCGATTTGTCTATGTCTGTATTTTCCTCATTATCCTGCCCGGCCCGGGAATCCACGTCTGTTTCCGGCTGACCTGCCGTCTCTTCTGACTGTTCTTCCGCTTCCTTTGGATCCTCCCGGTCCTCAGATTCTTTTGTCTCTGTCAACCCCAGTATATATGCAAGATATCCACCCACACCGGTCCCCACAACTGCTCTGTTGGCGGCTCCCGGAACCGTATTATACCTTGCATCCACATCAGCAGCAACCAGATCCATGACCTGCCGTACGTCCATATCCATGGTAAATACAGGTTTTACCAGGATCATATCCATTCCTTTTTCCCCGGACATGGTTTCCTGCAGTACATCTTCCATTCCCTCCGGATAATTTCCCAATCCGTCCTCCGGAAGCAGGTACATAACCGGATATTGCAGTCCCCCATCCGGGTCATATCCCTCAGGGAGTACCACCTGATACTCGCAGGTATTCCCATTCCACTCCACACTCTGGTTATCAGCCGCTTCTGTTTTCGCCTTTATTTCCAGAGGCGAAATAATGCTGCTAAGAACCATGGAAAGAGTTAGTAAAACCGTCACAATCTTTCTCTTCATAAAAGCTCCTCCTGTACATTTTGACATATGACTTTTATTCTCCCTTTTTAACTCCCGTCATATTGTCAGATTCATACCTTTAAAATACAGGATAAGCCTTCCTCATAGTAAGCAAAATCGCTCCTTAAACAATCAAATCTGATTTTCTTTCCTGTTTCATTTCTGCTCCTCCACCAGGATCTTTTTAATTTCGTATTCTCCCCTCTCCTTTTTTCTGTAAAGCCGTCTTTCCTCCCTCCATTTTGCCGGCAGAACGCCCATACGTTTTTTAAAATTCCGCTCAAAGGATGATATGGAGAGATAGCCGCACTTCTCCCCGATGATCCTGATCGGCTCCATTGTATTTTGGAGCCTCCAGCACGCTTCCCTGACTCTTATGCAGTTAATGTAATCCACCGGACCGAGCCCCTTCATTTTCTGGAATACCTTACGGAAATGGCTCTCACTGAAATGGCACATTGCGGCCAGCTCACCCACTTTTATCTGTTCCATATAATGGTCGAATATATAATCAATGGCCGGCAGAAGGGGCAGGCTCACTGCCTCCTCCTCAGCCATATGATCATGCTCCAGCACATCATACAGCATAAACAAAAAGGCACACAGCATGTTCATGATCTGCACCTTATAGGTTCCCTTTTTTTCATCCGCTGCTTTGAAGATCTGTTTCAACAGAGAGGTGATCTGCCCATGTTTCCTCTCATCCAAAATCTGGATCCCATAAAATAATTGTCTGCAAAGTTTCAAATGCATTCTTTCATCAATGAATGAAAACAGTTTTACAAAATCCTCCAAGTCTACGAACAGATAGCCCCACATAGTATACACGCCATTTTCGTTTCGTGTGGCATGCAGCAGATTCGGTGCCACAAGGCTGATGCTTCCCGGACTGAAGGCTGCCTCTTTCCCCTCGCTCATGATCGTTCCCTGCCCCTCATAACAATAGCCAATCTCCAGATAATAATGAAAATGAAGGGGATCATTTGCCCCTGCTTTTGCCCATGCGATTTTATCCAGTACCATTAACGGATAGTCCGGATATATTCTGAAAATATGGTCCTCCACATATTTTTTCTTTTTCCGCCCCACTTTTTTCTTCTCCTGCTTTTCATACTGTATTTTAGGTGTATGATATTTTTTATATTATACATTATATTTGCAGGATTGTGTCTTTATTTGTCATATTTATCCGTAATTTACTGGTATTTACTCTGAGAACTCTTTTCTTTATTGCAGTTTTTTATATTTTTCGATATAATAGGAGAGCATAAAATATAAGGGAGAGAAAGACTATGAATGAACAAAAAGAATTCAAGCCTTATATTCCGGCCGAGCGCGTAACGCCGGAATTAACTGTCACCTCCATTGTTATGGGTATCATTCTGGCCGTCGTTTTCGGCGCTGCCAATGCTTACCTGGGACTTCGTGTAGGTATGACAATCTCCGCGTCCATCCCCGCAGCCGTTCTAGCCATGGGAGTCATCCGCGTTATCATGCGCAAGAATTCCATCCTGGAAAGCAACATTGTACAGACCATCGGTTCCGCCGGTGAGTCTCTGGCTGCAGGTGCCATCTTTACTTTACCTGCCCTGTTCTTATGGGCTGCTGATGGCAAAATGGAAACCCCGAGTATTCTGGAAATCACTTTGATCGCCCTGCTGGGCGGCCTTCTGGGTGTACTTTTCATGGTACCGCTGAGAAATGCCCTGATCGTAAAAGAACACGGCATTCTTCCTTATCCGGAGGGAACTGCATGTGCGGAAGTCCTTCTGGCAGGTGAAGAAGGAGGCGCAAACGCGTCCACTGTATTTGCCGGTATGGGATTTGCGGCAGTCTTCAAATTCGTCATTGACGGTTTGAAAATAGTTCCAAGTGAAGTATCCCTGAGAGTAAAGGGCTTTGCAGGTGAAATCGGAACGCAGATCTATCCGGCTGTTATGAGTGTGGGTTATATCTGTGGTCCTCGTATTTCTTCTTATATGTTTGCCGGCGGTCTGGTAAGCTGGATGGTTCTGATTCCGGCTGTTGTGCTTTTCGGTGCTGACCTGACTCTGTATCCGGGAACTGCCCCCATCGGTGAAATGTTCGCAGAAGGCGGTGCAAGTGCTATCTGGGGAAGTTACATCCGTTATATCGGCGCAGGTGCATTGGCAGCGGGCGGTATCATCAGCCTGGTGAAATCCCTGCCCCTGATCATCCGTACATTCCGTGATGCCATGAAGAGCCTGAAAGGCAATACAAATACCAACACAACCCGAACAGGACAGGATCTGAATATGGGTGTCATTCTGGGCGGTGTGCTTCTGATCACGATTGCTATCTGGCTGGCTCCTCCGATTCCGGTAACTTTCATGGGTGCCATTATCGTAGTAATCTTCGGTTTCTTCTTCGCTACCGTATCTTCCAGAATGGTCGGTCTGGTAGGAAGCAGCAACAACCCTGTTTCCGGTATGGCAATTGCCACGCTGCTGATCGCCACTATCCTGCTGAAGGCAACAGGCGACAGCGGAATCCACGGAATGCAGGGCGCTATCGCAATCGGTTCCATCATCTGTATCGTAGCTGCCATTGCAGGCGATACCTCACAGGATTTGAAAACCGGTTACCTTCTGGGCTCCACTCCTAAGAAACAGCAGATTGGTGAGTTCATCGGTGTATTTGCTGCTGCTCTGGCAATCGGCGGTGTGTTATACCTGCTGAATGCTGCATGGGGATTTGGTTCCGAAGAACTGGGTGCACCACAGGCCATGCTGATGAAGATGATCGTGGAAGGTGTTATGGAAAACAACCTGCCATGGACACTGGTATTTATCGGTGTATTCCTGGCGATCGCAGTGGAGATCGTGGGTATCCCGGTACTTCCATTTGCAATCGGTGTATATCTTCCGGTCCAGTTAAATGCCTGCATTATGGTTGGTGGACTTGTTCGTCTGGTATTTGACAAAATGAATATGAAAGATAAAAAGAAAAAAGATGCCATTGTCAATGACGGTGTGCTTTACTGCTCCGGTATGATCGCCGGGGAAGGTCTGGTGGGCATTCTTCTGGCTGTATTCGCGGTCTTCCATATTGATAAAGCGATTGACCTATCCAGCAGACTTAATCTGCCGGCAGCCGTTTCAAACATCGGAAGCCTTGTTGTATTTGCACTGGTGATCCTGAGTCTGCTCAAATTTTCTCTCTGGAGAAAACGCAAAGAGAATAAATAATGAAAAACAAAGAAAATGTCATTGATAAGAACTATCTGGAATTTATTCCTGAGAGGAATACACTTCTCACTTGGAAAACAGACAAAAAGGGGATTGTGACCCTGGATGTTGAGAACACCGGATTTTTCAACCGGTTGGCACAAAAATGCTTTAACCGCCCGAAATACACCCATGTCCATCTGGACAAGCTGGGAAGTTTCGTCTGGCCTTTGATCGATGGTAAGAAAAATATTATTGAACTGGGCAAAGAGGTGGATGCACATTTTGGTGAGGAGGCAGCCCCTCTCTATGAGAGGCTGGCTAAATTCTTTCAGGTACTGGAAAGTTATCATTTCATTAAACTGAATAAGGATGTATAAAAACCAGCGCACTGTGGAGGAAGGAATCCATGGTGCGCTGGTTTTACTTTGTGTGTGAATACCCGGCAGCTATGAGGAGATCAAATTACTGTTTTTTATTTTTCTGTATCATAGGGCCAGTCCGTGATCCCCCCGAAATCGTATACCTGGGTGTATCCTGCCTCTATCAGTTTCTTAGCAGCCTGGGCACTGCGGTTCCCGCTCCGGCAGTATACCAGGATTTCCTGATCTAAATCCGGCAGTTCTTTTAACGGTTCGCTGCTGATCGTCTCATTTGGGATCACAATCGCTCCGGGTATATGTCCTTCCCGGTACTCCTCCTCTGTACGGACATCCAAAATAATGATCTTATCGTCTTTATCCATCCGCTCTTTCGCTTCTTCTGCTGTGATCTTTTTATACTCTGTTTTCATTGTGTCCTCCTGGGCTGACTTTGTATCCCGGCTGGTCTTGTCCTGTCCGCACGCAGACAGCGCTGCTGCCATGATACCTGCGGCTATGACCGCCAGAAGCCATTGTTTCTTTTTCTTCATGTGTTTTCCTTTCCTCTGCTATATAGGATTCTAATATGGTGAGCAGATTATACATACTGTGGCTATTTCGGTTACAGTTCATACTGTAATTATAATTGTTTCAGTTCAACTTGTCAAGTATGGATATAAATTTTATTTTGGACAGGTATCCGTCTTCTCCCATTAAAAACACCCCATCTTCATCTTATCCCATCTCTATCACCATGACAATATCACTACAAATCCCCTATTGTCTTGAGAAAACCAGGGCGGTTGGGGCAGGGTGCTGTTCTCCTTTGGCAGACATTGCGGCAGAGAGCCTGAAAATAAGCGGTTACGGAGACTTGGCGCGAAGCCTTTGCTGAGCGTCTTAGTCGAAGTTAGCGCTTAGTTGAAGGGGAACGAAGCTGGCTGCCAAAGGAGAACAGCACCCTGCCCCAATCACCCGTCCGCCTTCATCCCCCACTGCCTGCCCCAACCACCCGTCCGCCTTCATCCCCCACTGCCCACCCCCAATCTTATAAGCCCCCATCCAATACTTCACTCTCAAAAGCCGCCCTCATTGTAAACTAATCACTATTTTATAGTTGACATTCTCCACCCAATATTTTATATTATTTCCTATACCAATACACTCCCCTATAAACAAAACAAACCAAAAACCCGAAAGACGAGGTATAAAAATGATCACTACACTAAAAGAAAAAGTCATAAACGGCCACTCCCTTACCAAAGAAGAGGCAATGCACCTATCATCTGCCGAACTCTCCCCCCTTTGTGAAGCCGCAGACCAGATACGCAGACACTTTTGCGGAAATGCTTTTGATATGTGTTCTATTATCAACGGTAAAAGCGGAAAATGTCCCGAGGATTGCAAATACTGCGCCCAGTCCGCTCACTACGCGGCCAATACAACCGTGTATCCACTCCTAAGCCCCGAGGAGATCCTGCAGGCGGCAGAAGCAAATGCAGCAAATGGTATCCTTCGCTTTTCAATTGTCACATCCGGAAAACGTCTCAGCGACAAAGAGGTGGAACAGGTATGTGACAGCTTTCGGAAAATCCAAGAAACGTGCAGTATTTCTCTGTGTGCATCCATGGGACTGCTCACCGAAAAACAGTTTGGGATGCTGAAATCTGCCGGCGTTGTCCGTTATCACAATAACCTGGAAACTTCCCGCCGCTTTTTTCCCAAAATCTGCACCACACATACATATGAGGATAAGATACAGGCTATTCAGGACGCACAGGCAGCAGGACTTACCGTGTGCAGCGGAGGGATCATCGGACTTGGGGAGACTATGGAGGACAGGATTGATATGGCGCTGACACTTAGAGAGCTGCACATCCGGTCTGTCCCCATTAATGTACTGAACCCCATCCCCGGCACCCCTCTGGAACACAACACACCTCTGAAAGAAGAGGATGTCTGCCGGACCGCGGCTCTTTTCCGTTTTCTGCTGCCGGATGCTATTCTTCGCATGGCAGGCGGCAGAGGATTGATGGGTGACCAGGGACGGCGTGTGTTTCAATCAGGGGCGAATGGGGCAATCACACAAAATATGCTGACTACCGGAGGGGTCACTGTCCATGAGGATAAAATCCTGGCTGAAGAACTGGGATTTGAGATCAGGCTTTATGAGTAGATATTAAGTTTTTTGAAAAAAGGAGCTTGAAATCTGATTTTTTCTCTGATATACTGAATTTTGTAAAAGAGCTTATGCGGATTATAATAATCGTTTGCATAAGCTCTTTTTTTGTTATTTTATGGGTAATTTTGCTTTGCTCTGCATAACAATATAGTTATGCGTATTTTTCGGGAAAGGATGGTTTTAATATGAAAAACAATTATAAAGCTCTTATAAAGAATGTTGGGATGGAACTGCTGGGGAGTGTTTTTATCGCAGTTGGTATTTATAACTTTGCTGTGGCCTCACATTTTCCTATGACGGGATTTTCAGGTATTGCCCTGATCTTAAACCGTTTGTTTCAGCTTCCGATCGGTATATCAATCATCGTATTGAATATTCCGGTGGCGATTCTCTGTTTCCGGCTTTTGGGCCGGCAGTTTTTTCTGCGGTCCCTGCGGGCTATGATCATCTCTTCGGTGATGATCGACTATCTGGCACCTTTGTTTCCTGTGTATGAGGGGAACCGAATGTTGTCAGCTATCTGTACCGGTGTGCTTGGCGGCCTTGGTTATGCCATTATTTATATGCAGAACTCTTCCACAGGAGGAACAGATTTTATTATTATGGCAGTGAAGGCGTTAAAGCCGTATTTATCACTTGGAAAGATCGCTTTTTTGTCTGATGTGGGGATCATTCTCTTGGGCGGAATCATTTTCCGGGATATGGATGGGATCATTTATGGAATGATCATTAATTTTCTGTTTGCTATTGTGGTGGATAAGGTGGTTTATGGGATCAATGCAGGGAAGATGACTTTGATTGTGACGGAGCATGGGCAGAAGGTTACCGAGGTTATTGATGAGTGCTGCGGAAGGGGGAGTACGATTTTGAAAGGGGCCGGCGGGTATCGGATGGACGAAAAACAGGTGGTTATGTGTGCCTGTAATAATAAGCAGATGTATTTCGTGCAGAAGATGGTGAAGGAGGCGGACCCGGAGGCGTTTATCATTGTGTTGGAGTCTAATGAGGTGCATGGGGAAGGGTTTGAGATGTTTCAAATTGGGAGTGGGGGGGATGGTTGAAAAAGGGACGGAGGATCAGGAGGCGGGGGCTGGAGGCAGCAGGGTATGGGGGGAACGAAGCGTTCCGCTGCCGGGAAGCTAACCTGCTCCCAGTCACTAAGTTCATCGCCAGTGGGCTCTTCACTAAGTGTCTGGGGCAGGTGGATCTTCCCGACGCTCCTCTGTACATCGTTCCCCCCATACCCTGCTGCCTCCAGCCCCCGCCTCCTAATCCTCCTGGTTTTTTCTGCCGGTAGGTAGGTAAAGAAAAAAGTCAAATGCGTAAGTGGATTGAAAAATGGGCTTACGCATTTGGCTTTTTTATAAAAGAGTATGAAAAAAATTATGAATCTAGTATGGGTGTTCTTATTATGTTTTTGTCGGTGAAGATGTCGTACTCGTCTTGGCTGGTGGTGCTGAATTCTGAGATTATGGCGCCTTGGGGGCCGGCTTGGAACCAGTGTTTTGTGTTGGGTGGGATGGTGTGCTGGTGGCCGGGATGAAGGATAATCTCGTGATAGACAGTGTAGGTGTCTTCATAGCTGGCTGGGATTTTTCCGGTCAGCGGCTGGGTGGGGGTGCCTTCTACATAGAGGTAGACTGTGCCGTATCGGCAGCGGAAGGTCTCCTCTTTGCCCTCGTAATTAAGTGACTGGATGGGGGCATGGCAGTGTTCCGGACAGGTTTGTCCCGGGAAGAGGACCATCTCTTTGGAACAGCACCTTGGTGTATTGATGTAGGTGATCAGCTGGAGCCCGATGTGTTCCAGGTCGTTCAGGCCGAAATCAGCGATCTCTATGTTTGCTTTCTCTTCTTCGGTAAGTGCTATGTATGCCTTCTCAAAATAGGCCAGTACCTGGGCTTTTTTTTCGTTGTATTCGGTCTTTTTCATGGTGTTCTCCTATTTTACAGATGTAAGTTCCAGTGAGGCTTGCCCGGCATTTTTGATGGTGAAAGTTTTTGTTTCCCCGGGAAGGAGGTCAAAATAATTGTCGGAACATCTGTAGTTGCCTTTTATGTGCACGCCGTGGGCAAACGCTTCTGAATGAACGGTGAGGGTCCTGTCACTGCCTTCCTGATGGTCTGCAGTACAGATGATAGGACTTTTCTCAAAGGCAAGGTTTCGCATATCGTCTAAACGCAGCCATATATTGTCTATGTTCTCGTCATGGATGTAAAGCATGATAGTTCCTTTTTTGTAATCTCTGTCCGGAAGTTTCTCTTTCAGAAGATAGGTTCGTTCCCCGGGGGATACTTCCAGTTGGATCTCTTTTGTTTCGCGAATCGTACCGTCAAAAGATACATAGCCGAAATCCGCTTTTACGGACAGTGGGTCCGGGGTATCGTTTGCACCTTGCAGGATAATGCTGCCGTCTATGAGACGCATGGTGAATTTCCGGTGGGCAAGGGCACGTTTCACACCGTAATAGGCGATTTTTCTTCTCAGGTAGTAGTCTATGATCGTCCAGCCCACTTCTCCCCATGCATCGTTGTACATCCAGAAAAGGCCGCCGTAGCATTGTTCCTTAAAACGCATGGCCTCCAGGGAATACCCGTACATCATTCCATGTACCATGCCTGCATAGGTAATGTAATCTTCCAGGGACAGTTTGTCTGCATGGTCCACGTAATTCTTTTCTATAGCTGTGTTTACAGTGTCTTTTTCAAAGACGTTGTTGTGCATCTGCCATACTTCACTGGTTCTGCAAAGGGGCTGCCCGTCCATGTACTCCAGGATCGTTTCCATACAGCAGGGGCCTACATAGCCGTATTCGCTGACAAATTTTGCTTTGATCTTGTCGTAGTCTTTTGCCTCGATACGCTCTTCCATCTTTTTGCTCATGTATGCCTGCTGCCAGTGATGGATATCCCCCACCGTATCGTCATTTGGAAGTTCTCCTCCATATGGGGAACTGTTCCAGTAGGGGATGAAGGAACAGTTTGCATGTATGATCTCTTTTGATAGTATGTTTGCAACGTACATGCCGTACTGGTGCTCATAGGTGAATTCAATTCCCCACTTTGGATTGTCGGTGGAATTAAAAAGCCAGTGTACTTCATTTGTACCACAGAAAAGTCCCAGGCAGCAGTGGCTGCGCAGACGTTTTGTCTGATAGTCGAATTCTCTGCGCATCTCTTCCCGAAACCACTGGCGATGGTCCGGATATGTGGAGCACGCAAACATAAAGTCATGCCAGACTAAAATTCCTTTCTCATCACAGAGCCGGTAGAAAATATCTCGTTCGTACAGGCCTCCGCCCCAGATTCTCAGCATATTGAAATTGGCTTCTGCCGCCTCGTCGATCAAAACCCGGTATTTTTCATCCGTAACTCTGGCATAGATAAAATCATTTGGTATCCAGTTTCCGCCTTTGCAGTAAATGGGCTTGTTGTTGATCACAAACTGGAACTTCCTGTCTTTTCCCTCCAGAACACTTGTGTCCAGCTCCAGCTTACGGATACCATAGGAAAATGCGGGATATTTTTCTACGCTTCCCTCACACGCTGCCTCCACCTGCACTTCATACAAGGGCTGTTTTCCATAGCCATTGGGCCACCAAAGCTCCGGATCGGATAGTGTGATCTCTTCCTCAAAGTAGTTATATCCCGATGTGAACAGCCTGTCGTCATAAGTCTGCTCAAAGACCGGCTTGTTTTCATAGCTGATCCTGACTTTATACGCTCCGTCTCTGGAACTGATGAATCCCAGGTTTTCCACGTTCAGCATCAGTTTTAATTTTGCCTGTTCCCCCACTTCTTCTGTATGCAGGCAGACTTCCCTGAGTGCTATTTTTTTGTGGCCTTCCAGCCTGGCACCGCCTGTGATACCACAGGTGATCACTTTTGGTCCCCAGTCCCATCCTACCGTATACTGCGGTCTTCTGACAAATGCCCTTCTGGCATCCCCCCGGTATTTTCCCCCGTTGTCCGTCTCCAGGCACACAGCGTGATTCAGTTCCGACAAATCCTGGTCTGACACAGTCTCAAGTCCGCTGGTCACCCGGACTGTGATCACGTTTTCACCCTCTTTGATCATCTCTTTGATGTCATACACGAATGGATAGTGAACACTGTAATGGCTGCCGATATATTGTCCGTTGATAAAAATATCACTTCTGGAATCCAGACCTTCCAGGATCAGCTCAATAATATCCTCATCTCTGTCCACTTCACTGCTGTCAAAAGTGCGCTCAAACCACCAGGCTCTCTTTTCTATCCACTCAGATTCCCTGCAGTAATCTGCCAGTACCGGGTCTTTGATAACCCCCTCTTTTATAAGCGGCATCCTTACATCTGCAGGCAGGCTGCATGTATACCATCCGTCTTTCAGACCATGCACATAGGCCCACTGTTCCTTTTCCACACACAACAGGCTTTCGTGCAGTTTCCAGTCTTTGTTTATCTCCAATCGAAACATATTGCTGTTCCCCCATTCTATATGACCATTTTATGGTTTTCCTCCAGGTCCTTCCAGTGCGGCACCGCATTCTGGGCGCCTTTTTTCTGCACGGTGAGAGCTGCCGCTGCATTGGCAAACTCCACTGCCTGGAAAATGTTTTTTCCATCTGCCAGAAATACTGCCATTGCAGCATTGAAAGTGTCCCCCGCTGCCGTGGTATCCACAACCTGCACCTTTTTTGCAGCAAAATTTCTTCTGACAGTTTTGTTCATCAGCAGAGCACCCTTACTTCCTAGTGTTACGACCACATTTTTGATCCCCTTTTCAAGAAGTATGGCGCATCCTCTCTCTATCTCCTCTTGCTCTGTATCTCTGATTTTTGTCAGTTTCTGCAGTTCTGTCTCATTGGGTGTGATGTAGTCGATCCACGCATATGCTTCCTCACGGATTTGGGCGGGCGCCGGTGCGGGATTAAAGATCACAGTCTTTCCCATACGGTGAGCCTGTTCCATGGCATAATAAACCGCATCATGGGGGATCTCCATCTGCACCAGCAGAATACTGCATTCCTCTATCACCTGCAGATTCTCTTTTATATAAGAAACATCACATGCAAGGTTAGCACCGGGTGAGACGGTTATACAATTGTCACCGTCTGCATTTACCGTGATGATCGCAAGCCCGGTTTTCTTCCGGCTCTTCTTTATAAATTCTGTATGTACGCCTGCAAGCTTCAGGTTTTCCAGCAGTGTTCTGCCGTTCTCATCACAGCCCACTGCCCCCAGCATGGTTACATCTCCGTTCAGCCGCCCTGCCGCGAAAGCCTGATTGGCGCCTTTTCCTCCGGGTGACTCCTGAATATCCCCTCCGAGTACCGTCTCTCCTATGACCGGGATGTCCTCCACCTTCAGGACCCAGTCCATGTTAAGGCTTCCTATTACAAGTATTTTTTTCTTATCCAATTTTCATCCCCTCTTCGTCATATCACTCCCAGGGTTTTAAAATCACTTTACAGGTATCCTGTCCCATAAACTTTTCAAAAGCTCCCTGTACATTAGAAAATCCATATACATCTGTAATGATTTTATGTACAACAGGTGAACGCCTGAGGATTGCAAACATTTCCTCCCTGTCGTCCATGTTGTAGTGCCAGGAACCGATCAGAGTTAGTCCCTTTCTGATAAAATCATCGCTGGGACAGATGGGAACTGTATTGTGGTTTTCCCCTATAAACGCCACGGAACCTCTTGGGTCCATCATATCAATGCAGAGTCTCTCTGCGTTTCCGTTCCCTGAGGCGTCTACTGCCTTGATAAGCGGTGCACCCATTTTCGCTTCCCTGATCTTTTCTTTGATGTCAGGGTCTGTAGGATCCAGAACCACATCAGCGCCCATTTCCTTTGCCATATTTTTACGGAAAGGAACACTGTCCAGGGCGATGACCCTGGCGCCCAGAAACTTCGATACTGCAATGGCACCCATCCCCACAGGACCAAGGCCTGTGATCAAAATGGTGTCAAACCCCTTTACATTGAGCCTTTTGATGGAGCTGAACGCGGGACCCAAAGCACAGCAACCCAGGGAACCCTGGTCATAAGTGATATCATCCGGCAGTTTTGTGCAGACGAAATCCTGTACCAGCACATATTCCGCAAAATGACTGAAATACTTAGGCTTATCCGTACAATAAATATAGTTACCGGAACGGCACAAGGAGCAGTGTCCACAGCCGGAAAGAGGATTCAGAATCACTCTGTCCCCTTCTTTAAGCAGGTTAGACCCATTTGCAGCAACTACTACGCCGGCACCCTCATGCCCTGCGTCGCGAACAGGTGTGGGGGAAACAAAAGCTTTTCTGTCACTCCCGCAGATGGGTGTGGATTCCACTTTGACAACTACCCACTCTCCGTGAGGAACAGGATCCGGAACCTCCTCCAGATATGCCTGATTATTTCCAAGAACCAATGATTTCATAATAATGCCTCCTTTATGCCTCTTTCGGCCATACTTTATTGATGGCGCTGCTTACTACCGCCACAGCTTCTTCAAAGTCCATTTTTCCTAACTCTTCCACAAACGGCTCCGCAAGAACAGGTCCGGTATATCCCATATGTTTCAAGCCTTCAAAAAACTCCCCAATCCTCAGGATCCCTGTACTTCCCGGAAGCGCGCGGACTACATCCACCTGTTCTTCCCTGGGTATTCCGGCAGGCGCGTCCATAATATGCGCACAGACAACCCAGGATTCATCCGGGAATTTTGCAAAATCATCAAATGTCTGCCCCGCCATGTCCCAGTGCCACACATCCATCAGGATCCCCACATTTCCGGTCCCGATAGCCCTGCACAGTTCCAGCATTTGGTCCAGGGTATGGATGAATTCATATTTTTTCCCCGCTCTTAATTTAGGCGGCCCTAAAAACTCCAGGCCAAGTGAAATATGGTATTTTTTTAAGATTCGGGCAGCCTCCCCAAGTCTTTCACGATGCATATTGAAATTCTCTTCATAAGTCAGCTCGTCACTGGCCGGTATGATCCAGGTGATACACCTGTGCATCCCGCATTCCCGGGCATACGCGGCGTACTCCTCCAGTTTTTCCATGTCCTTTCTGAAAACAGACTCCTCTTTTCTGTATTCCACGGGAAGACCAAAGCCTGCAGCCTTCAGACCGTATTTTTCCAGCAGCATCTTTGTCTCTTTTACAGGCATCCGGGCATCCCGTTCCATATTGAACCAGATTCCCTCAAAACCATATTTCTTCGCAACAGGTGCAGATATTTCAAGCCCGGCCTTGTGTCCGATACAATCCGGTGCCAATGTCTTATACATAATTTTTCCTCCAACTTTAACCTTTCACGGCTCCCGCCACCATACCTTCTATGATTCTCTTACTGAATACAAAGTACAGGATCATGACCGGCAGCGTGGTTGTCATGATACCGGCCATTAACCTGGGATAGTCCACTGTATACGCGGATTTAAACATGGTCAGCCCTACTGGAACCGTCCGCAGGGTATCACTGTTCACCAGGATCAATGAAAATGAAAATTCATTCCATACCGCGAAAAACTGAATGATGGCCACTGTGGACAATATAGGCATTGCCAGCGGAAATACGATCTGGAACAGGCACCGGAAAAATCCGCAGCCGTCAATGGATGCCGCCTCCTCCAGTTCTTTGGGTATGGATGCAATATAACTCTCGATCAACATGATAGATATGGGAAGCCCAAACGCCACATAGGGAAACAGCAGCGTATACCAGTGATTGGTAAGCCCGCTCTGCCTGAGCTGTACATACATAGGTACAAGCAGTGCATGTACCGGGATCAGCATACCCATGATAAAATAGTTATAGATAAGGCTTCTTCCTCTAAAACGATATCTGGAAAGGACATAACCGGCCAGGAAGGAGAACACGATTATGATCAATACCGATAAAATTGTATTCCTGGCACTGTTCAGCATATACATCCCCAGTTTTGTCTGGGTAAATACGGATATGTAGTTTTTCAGATTCAATGCCTGCGGAAGTGCGGTTGAGCTCTGCGTGAATTCCGTCTGTGTTTTGAAAGAGGAATAAAATATCCATACCATTGGAAAGATGCAGGAAAAAGAAAACAGCAGGAGCACTACATTACAGATTACTTTTCCGATACTTTTTCCGGCCTTTTTCACCGGCACAGTATTTCTTTTTATATCTGCCATGATCAGTAATCACTCTCCTTTCTCCATGGTCTGGTAATCACCAGCCTGCTGACTCCAACCAACCCAAGGCTCAGCACCAGAATAGCAATAGACATGGCACTGGCGTATCCGAACTGGTTCTTAATAAATGTTGTCTTATATACCTGAAGCGCCATGACCATAGAACTGGTTCCTGGGCCTCCGTTTGTCATAACATAAATATGGTCGAAAATCTTCATATTACCTGCAATACACAGCATAACCGCCACCGCTATGGAACCTTTGATCAGCGGAAGCGTTATCTTTACTGCCTTCTGTATCCCTGTAGCCCCGTCAAGCTCGGCCATCTCGTATATACTTGGGTCAATGGAAGTCATAGCCGCCATGATAATAACCATATAATAGCCAATGTACTGCCAGATCAGCGGTATGCTGACAACACTGATGATCGTATTCGGATTATCCAGCCATGGTTTTGCAAAGCTTCCAAGATGCAAGGCTCTCAAGATCACATTTACCAGTCCATAGTCATAGTTAAAAATAAAGGACCAGGTAAAACCTACAACAACTGCGGATATGGTGGCCGGAAAATAGGCCACGACACGGTGAAGTTTTTTGAATTTTACAAACCGGGACGTCAAAAGCGCCGAAAAAACAAATGCAATGCCAATCTGCCCCAAAATGCACAGAACTGCGATCCAGATATTATTGCTGAATGCATGCCAGAAGGATGTGTCCTTTAACAGGATCTGATAATTCTTCCATCCTACATACTTCGCCTGAGGTCCCCCCGACCAGTTATAAAAACTGTAGCTAAACGCATTGATGATCGGCAGGATAACCACATAGGTATAAACAAGGAGAGCTGGCAGCAGGCATACAATAATTGCCATTCTCGTTTTAGGCTTCAGCGTGGATTTTCTCAAGCCAATCCCCCCTTTACTGTGCAAGTTCCTGTTCCATCTGTATCTCTTCTGCCAATTCCTCAGGTGCCTTCTCTCCGATCAACAGAGACTGAAGTCCCACATTCATGGTCTCGATCACAGATGCATCCATGCAGGCATCATAGATCTGGACAGCAGTGATATCTTTGATCATGTCATTATATTCATTAAATAATGCCGGAACTTTAGCGGTATCATACTCCGGGTTTGCCCATGCGGTAACACCGCCCATGGAAGCTGTCACGTTTGCCTGGCGCTCATCTGTCAGTGCTTTCAGCAGATCCATAGCCAATTCACGTTTTGCCGGGTCTGTCACTTTGCTGCTCAGAGCCATAAACCAGGCAGGCCCGCCGGATACTGTCTTCTGGTCTTCTGCGCCGCCCTCAACAGACGGAAGGATCGCCAGTTTTGTTGCAGCTTTTACATCCTCCGGAGCAGTGTTGTCAATAGTCGGGATAAACCAGGTACCGTTTACGATGGCGGCTGCTTTCTTGTTGAAGTACACCGTATTCTGCTCTGTATCATCAATGGAGTTGATATCTTCATTAAAAGCACCTCTCTGGGCCAGTTCCTGGAAAGCAGTCAGCGCTTTTACAAATGACTCGTCCGTGAATTTGGCGCCTGAACCATCCAGTATGGACTGTGTCCATTCCGGTCCTGTAAAACGGTCTCCCAGTGTGCTTAACCAGCAGGACTCTGCAGGCCAGTTGGGCTTATTTCCCATGACAAATGGTGTGATGCCTTTTTCTTTAAATTTATCCACTGCATCCAGCAGTTCATCCCATGTCTCCGGGAAAGTCTCATATCCAATCTCCTTCCACATGTCTGAATTATAATAAACCATACCTGTGGACATACTCTCCTGGGGAACACCATAGTTCTTTCCGTCTCTTGTTGCTGCGTCAAATCCGCCTTTTATGTAAGCATTCTTCCATTCCTGGTCTGCGTCCAGTTCCGCAGTAATATCCGATACCCATCCGTTCTCCACGAACGTTTTCGTCCAGGAACCCTTCATCATGAACAGATCTGGTATATCACCGGAGGCACCCAGGGAGTTGATCTTTGTCTGATATGCCGTCTGGTCCATCTCCTCCACTTTTACTTCCACATCCGGGTGTTCCTCCTGCCATGCATCAAGGGCCCCAAAGAAACCGGTGGTAAAGCCTCCCTCACCGATATTGCTTCTGGATTGGTGGCAGATCAAAGTAAGCGTGGTCTTGCCTCCCGTACTCTTCTCCCCTTCCTCCCCGCTGTCCTGCGCTTTGTTCTCTTCCTTCTGCTCTGTTTTCTGGTTGTCACTGTCATCGTTCACTGCCTGAGGTGCACCGCATGCTGCCATGGATACTGCCATTGCTGCTGCCATAAATCCTGCTAAAGCTTTCTTCTTCATCGTTTTTCCTCCAATTCTTTTTCCTTGTCCTTAAGGCTTCACTACAACTTTTACCGCTTCTCCCTTTGCCAGCTTCTCAATTCCTGACTTCAGTTCTTCAAGAGGGATTACGTCTGTCACAAGTTTCTCCATATCCACCATGTGTTCTTCCAGAACCCGGATGGCCTCTGGAAAGGTTGCGTTGGCGAGCCAAGTTCCGTGAACCGTGATCTCTTTTGTGGTAATCTCACACTGTGCCACTTGACTGACGGATTTTTTATTCACACCGAAAAGTACCACGCGTCCGCCTTTTCTCACCAGATCCACTGCCTGCACTACCTGGGAACCCGTCACATCAAAAACGTAATCCGGACCGATCCCTGTCTGCTCCCGTATGATCTCCCCGGCATTCCTGCTTTTCACATCTATGACTTCCCCCAGCCCAAGCTTCTCTGCAAACGCAATTCTGTAGGGTGCAGCTTCCAACAGGAATAATTTTCCCACGCCGGATGCCTTTGCAAGCATGGCGATCATCAGCCCGATAGGCCCGCAGCCGATGATCACCGCACTCTCTCCCGGCAGAATGTTCACTTTATGAAATCCGTTGATGGCACAGGCCAGAGGTTCTGTACATGCCGCGGCCTCTGATGACACCTCTTCTGAAATCTTATATGCGACTTTCCCGGAAATCAGGCAGTATTTTGCAAAAGCACCGTCATAGTCTATTCCCAGAGGAATGATATTCTCACATTCATTGGGAAGATTCTTTCTGCAGTATTGGCATACACCGCAGTAGTCGTTTGGATTTACCACAACCCGGTCTCCCACCTGGAGATGTCCCACCGCCTCTCCTTTCTCTACAATTTTCCCAACCAGCTCATGGCCCAGGATGGTACCGGGGGTTGCCTGGTATCCGGGCGGCACTGCTGTGATATGTACATCTGTCCCGCAGATACTAACCGCTTCCACTTCCACAAGCACCTGATCTTCCTTCCGGATCTGAGGGACCGGGACCATTTTCAGTTCCAGTTTTCCAACATCCTCAAAAACCGCCGCCAACATTTTTTCCATGTATGTTCCTCCTCTTAAAAATTAACGCCGCCCTCTAATATGACGTTGGCGTAGGGTGTGCACTCACCGGTCCGGATAATCACTTTCGCCTTGGGAAGCATGTCCTTTAAATCCTCATGAGGCATTTTCCGGCCCGGTACATTGGAAAGTCTTTTTTGCATGTGCTGCAGAAGTTCCGTGCCGGATGCCTCTATCTCTTCCGCGTAAATGTAGGAATCTATCACCAGCTCCCTCGTCACTGCATCAAAAACTTCCATAAATCCGGGTACTCCTTTTACAAGTGAAATATCAATGACTGTTACATTCTCCGGTATGGGAAGTCCCGGATCTGCGATCACCATGTAATCCGTATGACCAAGTGATGATATGGCATAACAGATATCAGTATTTAAAATTCCTTCCTTCCGCACGATCTATTCCCCCGCTCTCACATTCCCAGTATTTTTGCTGCATATTCCCTGTTTGTTTTGGCACCTTCATAATTGCTCACCGTAGGGGTATCGTTCTCTATCACCAGGTATCCGTCATAGCCGTTCTTTTCCAGCAGCTTTAGGACTTTCGGAAAGTCAATTCCTTTTGTGCCCAGTTCATAAAATCTCTGATGTTTGTCCCATTCATGGATCCACTTATACCTGTAATCCTCCACATCCACTTCTGTATCCTGGTCTTTCAGATGTATATAACCGATCCTTCCCCTGTATTTCTCAAACAGACGTTCAAAATCAATTCCCGCAAGTACCGTATGCGCCGTATCAAAACAAAATTTTACATAGGCCGGATCTGTATGCTCTGCCACAAAGTCAATCTCGTCCTCCTGTTCTACGGTCATCTGAAAATGAGGATGGAGGCAAAGTGTCACATCATACTCTGCAGCCATTTTCCCAATCTCGTCCAGGATACCTGACAACTGCAGGAGATGTTCCCGGGATGGCTTTCCGTTCCTTGCCGGTGCCTGGATATTCATGATCCTGGCTCCGGTTTTTTTACAGAACTCCAAATATTTTTTTGCCTCTCCCACATGGTCAGCATCCATATCACGTATGTAATGGTATAAAGCTGCAAATTTCAGTCCGTATTCTTTTACCAGCCGGTTAAACTCCTCCTCACGTCCTTGATACAGATCAGCCATGCCAATGAAATTCTCAAAATTATGATAGCCCAGCTTTTTCATGTCATTAAGCGCTGTCTTCAGGTCTTCTTCTGATTCCAGCCCCCATTCCCAAACCGTATAACCTATCTCCATAAGCCATTTTCCTTTCTCTGGTTGATAAAACGTTTTATCATTATTTATGATTTACATTATATACACTTTTTCTACATTGTCAACACTTTTTTTGATTTATTTTCTATTATTTTGTGCACTTTAATTTTTTATAAACTTTTTTTACTATTAATCTTCTATCATTTTGCCCCTAGTTTTCCGGCACCACCCCTGTATTCATGTTAAAACGCTTTATCATTTTTACAGATAATGCTGCAATACAGAACAACTCATTGCATTCAGAATTTACACATGATAAAATCAGATTGCAATACCATACAGTGTACCGTTGCTATAGACAACTGGCAGACGGCATACCAGTATTTACGAGGTGAAAATATGCGGGTAACATTAAAAGACATCGCAAAAGAAACGAATCTGTCTGTAACTACAGTCTCACTGGTCCTGAACAAAAAGGAATGCCGTGTTTCAGACAGTACACGCAGTCTGATCCTGAAAACTGCCGAAAAAATGCATTATTATCCCAACCAGCTTGCGGTTGGTCTTGTAAAACAGGAGACAAAGACCATTGGGCTTATCATCCCTGATATCAGCAACCACTTTTTTGCTAATCTGGCTTTGGGAATCGATGATGAAATGCTGAAACATGACCGGAATATTATACTCAGCAATACGAGCGACCGTCCCGAACGGGATTTAAAGAGTATCCAGGTATTAAGATCCCGTGGTGTGGATGCCATCATTCTTGCCATGGCATCCAATATCGACCGGACCTATATACCTTCCTACAAGGACCTTATAAACGATTCCCCTATTCCCATCATCACAGTTGACCGCTGCAATCCCGCTCTCAACTGCAGTGCCCTAAAGCTCAATAATAAAAAAGGCGCCTATAATGCGGTCAGCCACCTGCTGTCTCTGGGGCACAAAAATATTGTCTGCATTACCGGTCCCGCCAACTCAGACAGCACGCAGGAGCGCCTTGCAGGTTACGAGTGGGCTTACCATGACGCGGGAATCCCACTGCCTAAAAAATATGTATTTCACGGTGACTATCTGCGGCACAGCGGAAACGAAGCCACAAAACAGATCTTAAAAGAGACAGACGCAACCGCCGTCTTTGCCTTCAATGATCTGATGGCATTGGGGGCTTACCACTGCCTGAGGCAGGAAGGACTGTCTGTCCCTGATGACATGTCCATTGTGGGCTTTGACAATATTGATTTTTCCGATATGCTGGAGGTTCCGCTGACCACGGTCAACCAGCCCACATATGAAATCGGACGGGAAGCCGCCAAGCGCGCACTTCTGGAAATCTCCAGACCGGAGGCGGAAAAGCAGACCATAAGCTTTGAACCCCACCTGATCATACGAAAAAGTACGGCAAAGCCGAGATAGAGGTATATTGTATGGGAACCACAAAAAATATGCAGTTTTTAAGAACCAGCAACCGGGCTGCCATTATCAAAGCCCTGGCCCTTGGGGAGGCATCCAACCGTGTAGAACTCTCCTCTCATCTGGGTTTGTCCAAAATGGCTATCAGCGGGCTTATCAATGACCTGGTTGCAGACGGCTATGTAGAAGACAGAAAATATTCACCCTTCCGGGATTCTACCTGGTACACCGGAGATGCCAGCGGCAGAAAGCCATCCGCCCTTTCCATTGTCCCCAGAAGGATCCATGCCATAGGGATCTTACTGAAACGGTATGAGGTGCACTGCCTGATCGCGGAAATACAGGGAAATATTCTGTATCATGATTTTTGCGCGCTGCCTCAAAACGCAGACAACCTTTCCCTGTCGGAAATACTGGTTTCCCTGGTTGAAAAGGCTCTGCGCGCCCATGAAGACCGTTTTATGGCAGGTATAGGGATCGCGTCTATCGGCCCCCTTGACATTACTCAGAAAAAGATCCTTTACCCTCCCAATTTCTGCAGCATTGGGAATCTGGATATGGGAGAATTACTGGAAGAAAAATTTCATCTGCCGGTCTATCTTGACAACGATATGAACGCCAGCGCTATTGCAGAACAGTTCTACGGTGTGGGAAAGACGGCAGATACCCTTGCCTATGTGGGCTTTGGCTCCGGTGTGGGCGCCGGGATCATTATCCATGGAAAACTACTCCACGGAAGCGCGGGATTTGCGGGTGAAATCGGGCACATTTCCATCAATCCGCAGGGTCCTCTGTGTTCCTGCGGACAGAAAGGATGTATCGAAACCTACACCAGCGTCTCAAAACTCCTGGACGATATGGGGACCGATTCCGTCTCCAATCTCTGGCAGATGATACAGGATAACAAACTGGATGGACCGAAGAAAGAGCGCCTGGAAGCGTGCCGATATGCGCTGAAAACCCTGCTCATCACTATCGCCAATCTCTATGATCCGGAGGTCATCATATTTGGAGAGATCCCGCCAAAACTGACCCCCATCTATCTGGATGAAATGGAGGCTTATATGAATGCCAATATGTTCCATCACGGCTTTCAGAATATACGTCTTTATCCTTCTTCCTTCGGTGAAAATGCACCGCTGATCGGTTCTGCTTCACTGATCTTTAAACGGATCTTTGACGGAAAGATCCCCCTTCCCGATAAAGTTCCCGACTAAAAAAATACCGTCTTCCGAATGATTTCATTCAGAAGACGGTATTTTATTACAGCGATCTCTTTATATAGTCTGTGATCATTTCCATGGACACCACAGAAGGATTGGCCCCATTTAGGATCATATCAGCCCTCCATTTGGAGGGTTCCACATACTGGTCATGCCGGTATCTCACCACATCCAGATAAACATCCGTGATCTCATCCTCGGAAAGCCCTCTCTGCATATTTCGTTTCAGCCTCCGCAGGATTCTCTCATCCGCACGGCAGTCTACATAAAGCTTCAGGTCCAACAGGCTCAAAATGGCATCATCATACAGGGTAAGGAGTCCTTCTGTCAATATGATCTGCACCTTACCGCTTTCTTTTTCTTTTACCATATCCTCATATAACTGTGTCAGGTACATGGTATCCGGATGATTATCGTCCACGTACTCCCGCTCCCCAACCAGTGCACGGGAGCGAGGACGCAGCTCTTCCGGTTTAAAATAATCATCCATATGAAAGACTTTTACTCTATGATCTTGAAGCTGTTCAGACAGCTTATCGCATATAGTCGTTTTACCGGAAGCACTTCCCCCGGCAATTCCAATGACTAACGTTTTTGTTTTTTCCATCCCTTGCTCCATCCTCCTCCCGGCTATTCTGATGCCAGGTTTATTCCCAGATCATATGCTTTTTTCACACCTTCAGAGTGCTCCATATCTCCCTTAGCATCCATCCCCGGAACAGTAAGTATCCCCTTATTTTCCCATCTCAAATAGGCACAGATATCCTCATAAGCATCGATCGCAGAGCGGTAAACACCATCGGAAGCGGAGTCCAAAAGAAGTGCCGCATACCGGATATTAAATCCTTTTCTGGCTCTTGCATACAGTCTGTCAATAGCAGCTTTTAACTGCGCACTGATAGAAAACCAGTACACAGGTGATGCAAAAACGATCATATCCGCGCTATCCACCTTATCCAGTATCTCCGCCATATCATCCTTCTGCACGCACACACCGTTATGGGTAAAACAAAATTCACAGGCCAGACAAGGCGCGATCTTCCTGTTCCCAAGATTCACTTTTTCAACCATATGCCCCTTTTTGCGGGCCCCCTCTATAAAAGCATCCGCCATTATTTCCGTATTTCCATTCTTACGGGGACTTCCGTTAAGTACAAGTATATTCATTCTCTAATTCTCCTGTTTTGCTTTCGTAATCCTTCTAATCTATTTCTGTTTTCACTGCCCTACGGGACATAGGAATCAATAAGTATACATGGATATTCGCCGCACAAAGCGCAGTGCTCCGGATCCTTTTCCTTCAGTTCTTCATCCCCTGTCCCAGCAGCAATAAAAACCGAACACTCCGAACAGACAAGACCACAAAAAGCAACCTTATTCTCCATAAAAGTTCCTACTTTTCGGGTTTCTATCACTATAACATTTAGAGGGGAAAAAGTCACTATAGAGGGGGGAATTACCAGGAAAAATTATAAAAAGGAAGGTGGCTGCGGAAGTTTCTTGGATAATAGGACGGGCCGTTGCGGCGGGGTGCGGTCCTCCTGGGGCAGCCAGCTTCGTTCCCCTTCAACTAATCGCTAACTTCGACTAAGACGCTCAGCAAAGGCTTCGCGCCAAGTCTCTGTAACCGATGGATTTTCAGGCTCACTATCGCAATGTCTGCCCCAGGAGGACCGCACCCCGCCGCAACAGCCCTGGTTTTCTCTCCGGTTGTGTATTATTTCAATCCACACTCAGTAATTTTAAAGAGTGCGACCATATTTTTATAATTTCATGGTTTAATCTCATGTCAGTAGAGGAGACCCATTACTCTCCTCCTCTGCCTCTAATCATCTTTTTTCATTTTTTTCACTCCATCTATAGGGGCGATTCTCACTTAAAAATATGTATACGTTTAAGTTAACCTGTTGTGCTAGTTAAATAAAGAAACTTCAACAAAATGTGCTATCCTATTTGTAGGGAAACAAATTCGAAAGGAGGCATCATTATGTTGAAGTTCCAAGATAATCATACCACTATAATAGCA
>NQOF01000001.1:2500-1356329 GCA_002270465.1 Blautia hominis | reverse complement strand
AAGGCCAAAAGATAAAGGTCGAAAGATAAAGGCCAAAAGATAAAGGTCGAAAGATAAAGGCCAAAAGATAAAGGTCGAAAGATAAGGGCCAAAAGATAAAGGTCGAAAGATAAGGGCCAAAAGATAAAGGTCGAAAGATAAGGGCCAAAAGATAAAGGTCGAAAGATAAGGGCCAAGAGATAAGGGCCAAAAGATAAAGGCCAGAAGATAAGGGCTAAAAGATAAAGGCCAAAAGATAAGAACCAAAAGATAAGGTCCAAAAGATAAAGGCCAAAAGTATAGGTTAAAAGATAAAGGCCAAAAGTAAAGGCAAAAAGATAAAGGTCAGAAGATAAAAAAGAAAGATAAAGAACAAGAAGTTAAAGACAGAGGATAAGAGATAAATGATAAGGAGTGAGAAATGATGGGGAGGAGTATGTGGTAAGAAATATTTTGGTGTAAGTGTAAATAGGGGGTGGTAAAGTGGAGGAAAATAGTATATATTTTGGTTATGAGGGTTATAGGTAAATAAGAATTTCTTTTTTGAAGGATTTGGAATATAATGGGGTTGTGGGGTAAAACTGATAATAAAGAGAGAAAGAAGGTATAGGAGTTGAAGACATTGGAACTTAGGAAGAATTTTTATTGGACAGGAATTGTGGATGCGGATTTGCGGGTGTTTGATATTATTATGTATACGGAGTTCGGCACTACATATAACTCTTATGTGCTGAAATCCGGGGATAAGACGGTTTTGTTTGAGACGGCTAAGGTGAAATTCTGGGATGAATATTTGGAGAAGGTCCAGGAGATCACAGCGGTTGATAAGATTGATTATCTTGTTGTTAGTCATACGGAACCGGATCATGCAGGCAGTATTGAGAATTTGTTGAAGCTGAACCCGGGACTTAAGATTGTAGCTACCGGTTGTGCACTTGGCTTTTTGAAGGAGATTGTAAATGATGACTTCACTGGGATCGCGGTGAAGGATAATGAGACCATGAAGATTGGGGACAAGACTCTGCGGTTCCTTGTGGTGCCGAATCTGCATTGGCCGGATACCATGTATACTTATATTGAGGAAGAACAGATTTTGGTGACTTGTGATTCCTTTGGGTCCCACTATGGATTTCCGGATGTGCTGGCAAGTAAGGTGACAGATAAAGAAGGATATATGCGGGCCACAAAGTATTATTTTGATTGTATTTTGGGACCGTTTAAACCTTATATGCTGAAAGCGCTTAAAAGAGTGCGTGAACTGGATGTGTCCATGATCTGTACCGGACACGGGCCGGTGCTGGATGATAAAATTGAGCAGATGTATGACATTTATGAGGAATGGTGTACAGTTGTGAATCCTAACAGCACGAAAACCGTAATTATCCCTTATGTAAGTGCTTATGGGTATACCAAGACATTGGCAGAAAGGATTGCCAAAGGCGTGGAGGACAGCGGGGATGTGGCTGTGCGGAGTTATGATCTGGTAGATGCAGAGCAGGAGAAGGTGCTGGAGGAACTGGGATTTGCTGATGGTATCCTGTTCGGTACACCGACTATTTTGGGAGAGGCATTGAAGCCTGTCTGGGATTTGTTGATTTCCATGTATCCTGTGACTCACGGGAAGAAGCTGGCAAGTGCATTCGGCAGTTACGGATGGAGCGGCGAGGGCGTGCCTCATGTGATGGAGCGGCTGGAACAGCTTCGTATGCGCACCGTTGACGGCTTTCGCGTTCGTTTTAAGCCAAGTGAAGCGGATTTGATCGATGCTTATGACTTTGGTTATAATTTTGGGTGTATGCTTCAGGATAAGGAGAATGAGAGAAAGTCAGGCAGAAGCAGGCTGGTGAAATGTCTGGTCTGCGGAGCTATTTTTGATTCGTCTATTGATATTTGTCCGGTTTGCGGAGTGGGAAGAGAGCATTTTGTACCTGTGGAGGAGGAAGAGAATCAATTCCATCAGGATACAAAGAATTTCTATCTTATTCTGGGAAACGGGGCTGCGGGAATCAGTGCGGCGGAGGCTGTCAGGCAGAGGGATAAGACGGGGTCCATCACTATGATCTCTAATGAAATATATAGTACCTATAACAGACCTATGCTGACAAAATCAATTATGGCAGACCTGGATGCCAGTCAGATCGCTGTGCATGAGACATCATGGTATGAGGAAAACAGAGTATTTCAGATTCTGGGGCGCCGGGTGGACAGGATTGATACAGACAGTAAAGAGGTAGTTCTGGATGATGGCATGAAGCTGAAATATACGAAACTTATCTATGCTCTGGGGGCAGAGTGTTTTGTGCCGCCTATGAAGGGTGTGGATAAAAAGAATGTGTTTGCTATCCGAAGACTGGATGACACCAAAAAGATTGCAGATATGCTTCCTCAGGTGAAGAATGTGGCAGTGATCGGCGGCGGTGTGCTGGGCCTGGAAGCTGCATGGGAACTGAAAAAAGCGAAGTGCAGGGTGACAGTGCTGGAGCTGGCGCCTGTTATCATGGGACGTCAGCTTGATGAGCCTGCGGCTGAATTGTTGAAGAAGATAAGTGAAGCCCAGGATATCGAGATCCGCACAGGTGTTAAGATCGCATCTATTGAGGGAGATGATTTTGTTTCCGGAATCCGCATGGAGGATGGCCAGGTTCTCCCGGCTGATATGGTGGTAGTTTCCTGTGGAGTGAGGGCGAATACTGCTGTGGCAAATGAGGCAGGTCTTGAGGTGGACCGTTCTGTTGTGGTCAATGCCAGGATGGAAACCAGTATGGAGGACATTTATGCGTGCGGAGACTGTGCCCAGTATCAGGGGATCAATTATGGATTGTGGAGTCAAGCTGTGGAACAGGGCAAGACAGCCGGAGCCAATGCGGCAGGTGATAATTTGGAATATGAGACCGTATCAGCGGCACTGAATTTCCATGGAATGGGGACCGCGCTTTTTGCTGCGGGCGATAATGGAAAGAATCCGAATTTGATTTATAAAACAGTTGAATTTAAGGATATGGGAAAGAAGCAGTATCAGAAGTTTTACTTCCTGAATAACCGGCTCTGTGGTGTGATTTTGATCGGAGATGTAAGCCGTCTGGCAGAGATGACGGAGGCGTTGGAAAAACATGCAACTTATCAGGAAGTGATGAAATAGTAAATAGTATTTATGGGAAAACCAGGCATGGGCGTGCGTCCAATGCCTGGTTTTTTGCGGTTTTCAAAGATAAACTTCCCATATGGCAGATAAGTAAGAAAAGATGTTTCATGAAAATGTGTGAGAAAACGTGGAATTATGTATAATTGCATAAATTGCAGGTGCATAAAAATGGAAAATAGTGTAATATATACTATAAGGGAGAAGCGCCGACGTTTAAAGATTGTGTAAAGTGTTAAGATAACGACGAAAAACAATGCTGAATGGGGAAATATTACATATGGGCTGTTTTATGATGTGTTCTGAATTATAAAAGATATGTGGAACGCGAAATGATAAAAGTATGATCAAGTCAAAGGAGGAGATGCTATGCGCTATTTAATGATACTGGAGGTATCACAAAAGCAGGCATATATATTTGCCAGTACAAAACTAAAGGACAACATTGCAAATTCTGAATCTATCTGTCAGGTGACTGATCCGGGATATTTCCGGGAAATCGCAGCGGGAGCAGGAATCCCTTTTTGCCAGGAGGATAACTTGGTATATTCCGGAGGCGGACATACTGTTTTGGAGTTTGCATCCGAGAAAACTGCCAAGGCATTTGCTTTTCATATATCCCAAACCGTGCGTAGAGAATTTCCGGAGATGGAATTGTTCATTAAAACAATACAATATAATGATGCAGAGGAACCGGGGCAAAATTTAAAACGTCTGTCAGAGGCACTGGAGGCAAAAAAATCTGTGCGTGCCGCATCTTTTCATCAGGGAACCTTCGGGGTGGAGAGAATGGATGCCACCCTGCGAAAAGCGATATG
This sequence comes from Blautia hominis, assembly GCA_002270465.1. Taxonomy (GTDB): domain Bacteria; phylum Bacillota; class Clostridia; order Lachnospirales; family Lachnospiraceae; genus Blautia; species Blautia hominis. The sequence continues at coordinate 1,352,393 of NQOF01000001.1, read as the reverse complement.
CACAGTAGAAGAGGATAATAGAATCGCGTGGGAGCCTATTCCGGAATATGTACCGGAAGGATATTCTGTCCCAAAGCAGTTTGATGATCTGGGAAATGCAAAGAATGAATCCAGCTTTGTGGCAGTCATCCATATTGATGGAAACGCCATGGGAAAAAGGGTGGAAAAAATACGGAGGGAAAATCGGACGAAGCCGTGGGCAGAATATAAAGATATTTTGAGAAAATTCAGTAAGTCCGTAGACGATGATTTTAAAGAAGCATATAAAGAAATGCTTGACCGAATTGCGCAAAACTTAAAAAACAGGAAGCTTACGGCTTTGAAACTACAGGGAAATACCTTCCCGGTCCGCAAAATTATCCTTGCAGGGGATGATGTCTGTTTTGTGACAGAGGGAAGAATCGGACTGGAAGCTGCAAGGATCTTCATTGAGCAGTTGGGAAGTAAAACAAATAAGCAGGACCATCAGGGGTATACGGCCTGTGCCGGTGTGGCGATCGTTCATAAGAAGTATCCATTTTATAAGGCATATGAGACGGCAGAAATGCTTTGCTCTAATGCAAAAAAATACGTTGCATCTTTTTCCCATGAGCAGAGGGATGCCAGTGCATCTGCCATTGACTGGCATATTGAATTAGGGGTTATGCTGGAATCCTTGTCTGAGATGAGAAAACAATATGAGGCTGCAGATGGGAAACAATTAGAACTTCGGCCATACCTGCTTTCAGCAGAAGAAGAGATTTGGGATAGAGAAAAAATCCGCCGATATGAAAATTTCAGAACGTTGGTAACAAATCTCCAAAGCGATCAAATCGCGTACGCCCGGGGAAAGATCAAGGAATTCTGTGCAGCACTAAAAGAGGGAGAGCAGACTGCCTGGTATTATATGAAAAACAATCTGATGGATGAGCTGGCATTGGTAGGCTTTGCGGATATTTATGAGGAAGTGAAGAACGACAGGCTTTTTACAGGAAGAGGATTGGATAGAAAGATTTTTACGCAGACAGCGGATGGTAAAGACAGGGCATTATTTTTTGATGCCATTGAAATGCTGGATACTTATATAAATCTTGATTAAAGGATGCGGGAGGTGCGGGAATGCAGTTAATGATACAAATGCATTTGGAATCAGATGCAATATTTGGAAATGGAATGAGCATTCCGGGAGGGGAAGACATTGGTGTCCGGACAGATGCCCATGGATTTCCTTATATGAAAGGCAGTACATTAAAGGGACTGTTCCGGAAAGAGTTGATCAATTATTTGAACTGGGAGCAGAAGTCTCTGGAGGAGATCAAAGAAACCGTGCAGAGACTGGCAGGAGAAAGAGGAAATGATGACATTTATAACCCTCGAAAACTGATTTTTTCTGATTTGACATTTCATCCGGATCTTCAGGAATCAGTATTAGCAGAGGATATTTCCCGGCAGGAGCTGCAGAATATTTTTACTTATCTGCGTACTTTTACGGGTTTGGAGGACGGGCTGGCAAAAGACGGCTCTCTCCGAATGGCAAGATGTATTAAAAAAGGATTGAATTTTTATGGAACATGCTGCTGTGACCAAAAAGATGAGGCTCTGGTATGCAGTGTATTGTCCATGATCAAATGGGCAGGGAGCATGAGAAACCGGGGGTTTGGAAAAATAGAGATGAAGGTGGGGAAAGCGGATGAGTAGATTTATAAGATTTGTGATTGAAAACTGTGGCCCTGTCAGAATCGCTAATGATGAGACAAGCCAGCATGGGCAGACTGATACACTGAAATATATTCCGGGAAGTACACTGCGCGGTCTTGTTGTAAACAGTCTGCTCTCACAGGGAGAGAAGTTTGAAAAATATAAAAGGCGGATCTTCTCAAGTCAGGTACAATTTATGAATGCATATCTGATGATAGAAGAAAAGGAACTGATTCCGTCACTGAAGGGTTTTTACGAAGATAAGAAAGAATATACAGGAAAAAAACAAATAGAGAATGGAATGGTGACCGAAATCGCCGCAGGTGCCAAAAGAGCATCTTTGGGTCATTATTGTTATATTAATGACGGTTGTATTTTTTATACCGATGTACAGACCGGGGAAGACCTGAATATTAATACCGGAAAAGACAGTGATAAAGCCATATTCCGGAGTCAGTATATGAAAAAGGATCAGCGTTTTGTGGGATATATCAATTTTACGGAAGATGTAGAAGAGGAATTGATCTTGCTGATCGAACAGGTATTCCATGGAATTATTTACATCGGTAATAAGCGTTTTGCAGGATATGGCGCATGCAAATGTATAGACACTGAAATAAAAGAGGGTATGCCTTATGAGGAACTACGAAATGTACAGACGTCTGATGCATTTTTCCTTGTTCTGCTTTCCGATACGGTGATAGTAAATGAGTACGGCGAAATGTCAGGCCTTTACATTCCAGAACTGGAACAAGAGCTGGGGTGTGAAAAGCTGGAAATTGTCCGCTGTGCCACATCCATTCGGGAAGTATATGGTTACAACCGTATTTGGAAGGGAACTGTGCCGTCAGCTGTGATGTACGAGGCCGGAAGTGTTTTTTACATAAAAGCAGCAGGAAAGGTTGAGGCGGAGAGACTACGCAGTCTTGAGAAAAAAGGAATCGGGATCAGAAGGAATGAAGGGTTTGGACAGATAGCCATATGGGATTCTTACAGCGAGATCACATATAAACAGGCCCTTTCTGACGGAGCAGCAGAAAATGAGAAAGATGCAGATACTGTAAAAGAGCGGCCTCTGCACACAACAGAAATCCAATCGGATCTTAAGATCGCAGCCAAAGGTCTTTTACAGTATCGCATCGAAAGAGGAATAGAAAGGTACATTGTGGAAGATGCCTCCACCGGCAATCTGGAAGAGATTTCAAAAAGTAAAAGGGGTGTTGTGGAGTCTATGTGTATGCAGCTGCGTTATACGCCCCGGGAAGCACGGGACCAGCTTGAAAGCTATATTCAACATGAAAAAGAAAAGGACAGTCGATTGAAAGGCTACACACAAAAGAGGCAGCCCCTGCATCTCTATGTAGAGGACATTCTTCATAAGGATTTAAGTAAGATCCTGGGTTTGGAGTGGAAGGAAAATAAAATATTTGGTATCCGCGTACAGGATATTCTCTCCGGTGATGATGAGATAAAATATAAGCTGAAGCTTATGATCGATCAAATCCGATATGTCAACAGGAAGGAGAAAGACCATGCAGAATAACCGGGAATCCCAAAGCTGCTTTGACAGCATATATGACAGAGTAATAAAGTATCAGGTAAGGGCGGAGTGCAGGGAACCTCTCCACATTGGTTCCGGAGAAAAGGAACAGGGTGAAATTCTGATCCATCCGGTGGAGGATCGCCCGTTTATTCCAGCCACAGGGATTGCAGGGGCTTTCCGCGAACATTTTACGGACGAGAAGCTGCGTAACGAAATGTTTGGAAACGTAAATGAAAATGGCAGTGACGGAAGCAGGATTCGCTTCTGCGATGGATTTTTTGAGAAGGCTTCTGTAGAAACAGAGCTGCGGCCACATATAAAGATTGATGGGGAAACAGGAACCTGTCAAAGTAATGCTGTAAAAGGTGCCGCAATTTCCAGCGGACAGAAGTTTGAGATTGAATCCGTAGCGGCAGGCTCTGAGTTTGCATTCTCTGTATATATATTTGAAAAGGAAAGATCATACGAAAAGCCATTTGAAGAGGCATTAGAAGCCTTACACTGTGGTAATATCCAGTTTGGCGGGCAGAAAAGTAATGGTTGTGGCTATGTAAAGCTTGCATCAATAAAAAAATCGGTTTATACAATGACAGATGAAAATGACAGAAAGCAGTGGTCAAAAGAAGAAAAAGCAATGAGGGATATCACTGCTGAGATCACTGATAAAGCGGAAGCGCAGGACCAGCGCCTCCATTTTGAACTGTCAGGAAAAACAGAAGGTGCCATTCTTGTGAAAGCGGTCAGCATAGCCGATTACAGCGAGAATGCTCCGGATGCACAGAATATTGTAAATCACAGGAAAGAGTATATGATTCCGGCGTCTTCCCTAAAGGGCATTATCCGCAGTCAAATGGAGAAGATTGCAGTTTATAAAGGGATGGGTTTAGAGATAATTGATGATATATTTGGGACCTGTGCAGATGACAATAGCGGAGGAAAGCGGGGGGAGATAAAATTCTTTGATTGTGTTGTGGGAAATACGACTGATAATGACAGGGTAAAAGCGCAGGCGCGGATACATATTGATAAGTTCACCGGTGGTGTGATTTCGCAGGCACTTTTTAGTGAAAAACCAGCGTATGGTTCCCTGGTGATTCGTGTGGATATGGAAAATGCAGATAACTATGCCGGAAATGCTCTTCTTTTAATGGCACTGCGTGACCTGGGCATGGGAATCCTTCCTGTGGGAAGCGGGAGCAGTATTGGACGTGGCTATCTTACCTGTGACCGTTTGAAGATCAGTAAGGGGTCAGAGGTTCTTGCAGAAATAGATCTAAAAGCCGGCAAAGTAGTCGAAGGTGCCGCTGTTATAGAAGAATATATCGGTTTTACAGACAGGGGGATTAGGAATGGCACAGATAGTTGAAAACCTTGAAGTTGAAGAGCTGACACTGGAAGAGGCAAGGGCCACTCTTGGGAATTATGATTTTGCCATTGTCCATATGATCAGTCAAATGCAATATGGAGAGATAGACAGTATCAATGTTAACTGGGAAGAACTTTTGGAATTGAGGGCATTCAATGGCAAAGAAGAACTGCATGTTTTCGACAGGAACGGTGAAAGTAAGGCAGTCCATGTTTTTGAAACAGGCAATGTTAAGGACATTATCATAAAATCTTATCTTATGAGAAACGGGAAGAAACTGGTGGTTAAAGAATACCTGCAGCCGGATGAAGACGGGCAGGCAGTGGCAAGTTATAACAGGCCATTTTCCATGAAGTGAGGGAGGAAGCCATGGGTCAGAAAAAATATGAAGGTTATGTGGGTGCTCCATACAACTTTGTAGGGCTTAGTGACAGGGTCTATAAAAAGGATAAGCTGCAGCCCAACAATGTAATTGAAAAAGAAAGAAAGTCCGGAACTATCACATATGAAATAACTGCAAAAACTCCAATTTTTATTGACAACGGAGAGAGCGAGTTTTATAAAGACTGTTACGGTCAATATGCCATTCCCGGGAGTACCATAAGGGGGCTGGTGCGTTCAAATGTGCAGATCTTGAGCTGCTCCTCTGTGAAAGATGATATTCAGGACGGACATCTGATGTACCGCCACGTTGCCAGTGGATTATATAAAGAAACTTATAATCATGTCCTGGGAAATGGAACGGCAGAGATCCCTCTTCCGAGCGGAAAAAAGCTCCATATGTCTGTTCTGAAAAATGTGAAAGCCGGATATATCAGAAATGTGGGAAAACACCGTTATGTCATTATGAAAACTTCCCTGGACAGTATCAGGGAAGAGATGGGGGAAATGAATTATTATGTACTGAGTGAACGGAAAATCATGGAAAGCGGATATGAGGGTTTTGAATATTTGAAAACACTGGATCTTCAAAACCTGGATGGTGAATTTGAACTGCATTATGACAAACACAGACGTATCCATTATATAGGGACAAAAAATGATGAGTATAAGCCTTATTATAAAGAGGTGTCTTATCAGGTGAACGGAAAGGATAAAGTGAGTGCCATTGATGGACCCGGAAAATATGATATGAAGGGATATCTGTTCTCATCAGGCTATATGCAGGAGAAAAAAGCCCTCTATCTTATTCCGGAGATAGATGAAAAGAAAGAGGGAATCCCAATCCCGGAAGAAGATATAGATAATTTCAGGCGAGACTATGAAAGCAGAAAAAACCAGGTGGAGGCTGTCAGTAAGACATTTTTTAAACTACCGGAAAACGGCAGAACTAAGCCTGTATTTTATATTCGGCTGGGCGGAAAATTATATTTTGGCTTTACACCCAGGCTTCGGGTCTTCTATGATCACAAGATTTCAGATGGCTTGAAAGGTGACCAGGGGAAAGTCTGTCTGGATTACAGTAACTTATTATTCGGATTTTCCAATGAAACAGGAGGCTATAAATCAAGGATATCCTTTATGGATGCCCGGGTGGAAACGAATCATGGGGAAGCAGATGAACAGTCCGTGATTCTGGGGAGTCCGAAACCGACAAGCTATCTGGATTATCTGGAAGCACCCAATGGACAGGATGCTGTTTCGTATAATGAGGATTTCCTGCTTCGGGGTATCAAACAATACTGGCTGAAAAGAGATATCGTAAAAGGTACGGTAGGGAAGAACCAGAAGGTGGCATCTCATCTCTATCCATTGGATGCAGGGGTGAGATTTAACGGAAAAATAAGATTCAACAATGTTACAGAGGAAGAGCTTGGCATGCTGCTGTGGGGACTCCTGTTGGAAGAAAACAGCCAGCAGAATATTGGGAAGGGAAAGCCATATGGTTATGGGCGGATTTCAGTTGAATTGAAGGAGCTTGCGTTTTTAGATAACGATGCTTTATATAATGGCAATAGCTTGTGCCTGCAGCCGTATAAACCTGAAAAAGGGACGAAAATGTATAAAAAGTTTATACAGATGGCAAAGGATGATATGACATGCTTTGTGGGCAGCGATATTATGAATGTGCCGCAGATTCGTGACTTTTTGGATATGAAGGATCCTGAGAAGATACCGCCAAACAGCAGGACCCGATATATGTCTCTTGATCAAAATAAGAAAGAGTACCAAAAACGGAATGCAAAAAAGATACGGCTGCCCTCTGTGGATGACGTGATAAAGGGCAATCCCATCATGTGTGAGGACCGCGGTGGGGAGTCTTATGGTGGTAATACAAAGCAGTATATGAAAAGGGATAAAGACAATAAACGGCAGCCGGGTAAAAAAAATACGAAATATTCGGGCAGTAAAAAGCAGTCTGGAAGGGAAAAATATGAAGATCAGGGGATAAACCCTATGGCAGATGCTTTAGAAAGATATGGAAAAGGAAAATAGATGAACAAAAATATTCTGCTGGTAAATATAAGTATTATAGATCCTAAGAAAATCGAAGAAGAATATACATATCAATATGGTGAAGGAGAGCAGTATTTCGAGTGTAAAGGGCTACAGACAAATGAAGCGGTAACAAAGCTGCTTTTATCCCAACTGAATAAAAATGCAGAGAAATTGGATTGTATATATCTGATTGTATCAGAAGCTGCTGGAAAAGAGATTTCTGCTATATTTCCTGACGGAAAAAAAAGAACGCATAAAGAGTTTTATCTGGAACAGATTGAAAAGTATTGTGCGGCTAACAATTTGACAGATGTCTGGAAGAAAGAACATATAAAAGAATTCCCAATAGAGAATGTACCAGATAATATGGCATTAATGCGCAGTTCAATTCGGATAACAGAGGACTTGTACGAGTTAAAAGTAAAATTACAAAAAGAGGAGGACGATGTGCATCTTTACATTGACTCTAATGGGGGACCTCGTGATTTTATGACCGTTTTGCTTGGTACAATACAGCTTTTAAAACTGAGGGACTTTTATGTTCATAGTATTTGGGGCGTTTATTTCGGACCTGACATAAAATTAATTGTAGATAAAACGAAGGCCTATAGGATATTTGATCTGATATCAGGGATTGATGAGTATACAGGGTATGGAAGGGCAAGGCGTTTGAACCAATTCTTCTTTCAATCCGAGATATGCCGCGACCAGGAGATCCTTGAGGTTATTAATAGCCTTGCCGAACATATGCAGCTATGTCATCCTGCAAAGATTAGCAAAGAGCTGGGGAGATTGAAGATATTGTCAAATAGATATATTAGCTCTGATAAAATATCTGATGGAAATTATGCTTTATGGAATTTTGTTCTGAAGGAGATTTTAAAAGATTACGGAGAGCTGATTTTGGAATGCAGCGAAGCGGAGCGGTTGGAACATATGGTATTTAAAAAGGAATGTGCTACCCCTCTGGAATTAATACAGTGGTGCATCCGAAAAGAATTTCTGCAGCAGGCCCTTACTCTATTTGATAGTAAATTGCCATCTATGCTTGTGGGTGAAAGGAATAAGAAAGAAAGAGAAAAACCTGTTATGATAGACGCCGGTATTAAGGATGATATTGAAAAGCGATATGTATCAACCATGAGGAAACTAAATAAGGGGAACTTGATAAAAGGGAAAGACTGGCAGTGTCTATTGTTGATTCCCTATCTGAATGATAAACAAGGTTATCAAGTCTATTGTTCACGTCAGGATAACCGGGCGCTGTATCCATCCTCCCATGGGAAAGGATTCCGTAATCTAGTAGACTTTATAGGTGATAACCCTTCGGATCCCATATATTCTAATTGTGAGAGAGCAGAGTTAAAGAAAATTTTAAGATTATATCAAAGTATCAAAGATGAGAGAAATGGAATCAACCATGCAAGTGATAAAAACGGACATTCAAATGAACCTATGAATAAAGTAGAGGTAGAAGCGCTTCTAAAGGCAGCAGTAGCAATGCTAAGGGGGATGGGAGTAAAGTAGAAGTTTCGGTAACCACCTGTGTAGCCGGGAGTCAGGTAAAAAAGAAATTGCCAAGATGGAAGGTTTGATCATTAATAGAAATTGGTTTCAAAATGGTAAAAAAGTAGATTTTTCAAGAAGCGGAAAGCCTGGAACCCTTGATTTTAAAGAGCTTTAGAAAAAAATACAATTGATTAGCACTCGACTCTTGACACTGCTAACAATTAGTGTTATATTAGCACTAGAACAAATAACAAACAGCTCAAATCTCGAAATGGAGGGATTTTATGAACATCAGCAAATTTACACAGAAATCACTTCAGGCAGTTCAGGACTTGGAAAAGACAGCTTACGAGTTCGGCAACCAGGAGGTCGAACAGGAGCATTTACTATACAACCTTTTACATCAGGAAGACAGCTTGATCCTGAAACTGATTGAAAAAATGGAGATCCAGAAAGAACACTTTCTGAATAATGTAGAAAAAGCGTTAAATGCCCGGACAAAAGTATCCGGGGGTCAGCCTTATATCGGGCAGTATCTGAATAAGGCTCTGGTCAGCGCCGAGGATGAGGCAAAGGCCATGGGAGATGAATACGTCTCCGTGGAACACCTGTTTCTGGCCCTTATCAACAATCCAAGCCCGTCCGTGAAGAAAATCTGGCAGGAGTACGGAATCACAAAGGAGCGCTTTCTGCAGGCTTTGAGCACTGTGCGGGGCAACCAGCGTGTGACCACTGACAATCCGGAAGCCACCTATGACACACTGAACAAATACGGCCAGGATCTGGTGGAAAAAGCAAGAGAACAGAAGCTTGACCCGGTTATCGGCAGGGATGCTGAGATCCGTAATGTCATTCGTATTCTGTCCAGAAAAACAAAAAATAACCCGGTATTGATCGGTGAGCCGGGCGTTGGTAAAACCGCCGCTGTAGAGGGCCTTGCACAGCGAATCGTTCAGGGCGATGTGCCGGAGGGGCTGAAAGATAAGAAGATCTTTGCCCTGGATATGGGTGCTCTGGTAGCAGGCGCCAAATACAGAGGCGAATTTGAGGAACGTCTGAAAGCAGTGCTGGAGGAAGTCAGAAAAAGTGAAGGACAGATCATCCTGTTCATCGACGAGCTGCATCTGATTGTAGGTGCAGGAAAGACAGATGGTGCCATGGATGCAGGCAACATGCTGAAGCCCATGCTGGCCAGAGGAGAACTGCATTGTATCGGTGCCACAACTCTGGATGAATACCGCCAGTATATTGAAAAAGACGCGGCCCTGGAGCGGCGGTTCCAGCCGGTAACAGTGGACGAACCGACCGTGGAGGATACTATCTCCATTCTCCGTGGCCTGAAAGAGCGTTACGAGGTATTCCACGGTGTCAAGATCACCGACAGTGCACTGGTAGCAGCAGCCACCTTATCAAACCGCTACATTTCTGACAGGTTCCTGCCTGATAAGGCTATTGACCTGGTGGATGAAGCGTGCGCTCTCATTAAGACAGAGCTGGATTCCATGCCCACAGAGCTGGATGACCTGCGCAGAAGGATCATGCAGATGGAGATCGAGGAGGCTGCCCTGAAAAAAGAGAACGACCGCCTCAGCCAGGACCGTTTGGTGGATCTGCAGAAGGATATGGCAGAGCTGCGTGATGAATTTAACGGAATGAAAGCCCAGTGGGACAATGAAAAATCCTCTGTGGAAAAGCTTTCCAGACTGCGGGAACAGATTGAAGATATGAATAAACAGATTCAGGTTGCCCAGAGAAATTACGACCTGAACGAAGCCGCAAGACTTCAGTACGGCGAACTTCCCAAGCTCCAGAAACAGTTAGAGATCGAGGAGGGGAAAGTGAAGGACCAGGATCTGTCCCTGGTACACGAGAGTGTCACGGATGAGGAGATCGCAAGGATCATTTCCCGCTGGACGGGTATCCCGGTTGCCAAGCTGACGGAGGGCGAAAAGACCAAGATCCTGGGTCTGGCAGCAGAGCTGCACAAACGTGTGATCGGTCAGGAGGAGGGCGTGGAAAAAGTAACAGACGCCATCATCCGCTCCAAAGCCGGTATTAAAGACCCCAGCAAGCCCATCGGTTCCTTCCTGTTTTTGGGACCAACCGGTGTAGGTAAGACAGAACTTGCCAAGACACTGGCGGCCACCCTGTTTGATGACGAGCAGAATATGGTGCGTATTGATATGAGTGAGTACATGGAGAAATATTCCGTGTCACGTCTGATCGGAGCGCCTCCGGGATATGTGGGATATGAGGAGGGCGGCCAGCTCACAGAGGCTGTCAGAAGAAAACCTTACTCCGTAGTCCTGTTCGATGAGATAGAAAAGGCACATCCGGATGTCTTCAATGTTCTGCTTCAGGTGTTGGATGACGGCCGCATCACAGATTCTCAGGGCCGCACCGTTGACTTTAAGAATACCATCCTGATCATGACATCCAACCTAGGTTCCACCTATCTTCTGGACGGCATTGAACCAAACGGTGAGATCAGTCAGGAAGCCAGAGATATGGTTGACAAGGACCTGCGTGTGCATTTCCGTCCGGAGTTCCTAAACCGTCTGGATGAGATCATCATGTTCAAACCGCTCACCAAGGAGAACATCGGCGGTATTGTGGACCTGCTGGTTGAGGATCTGAACCGGAGGCTAAAGGACCAGGAACTCTCTTTGCGCTTGACAGATGCGGCGAAAGATTATATTATTGAGGGCGGATACGACCCCATTTATGGCGCGCGTCCTCTGAAACGTTACCTGCAGAAATACGTGGAGACACTGACTGCGAAACTCATTCTCTCCGGCAATGTGGGAACAGAGGACACCATTGTCATTGATGTGGAAAATGGTGAACTTACAGCCCGCAGGGCATAAGAGGTGAGAGAGACTATGATACCAAAAGATCCGGTAATGCTGCTGAGCTTTGCCAACATGAAACTGAGAGATTTCTATTCTTCTCTGGATGCTATGTGCGAAGACCTGCAGCTTGACAGAAAAGACCTGGAGAAAAAACTGGGCGCAATTGACTACGCCTATGATGAAAAATTAAATCGTTTTATCTGACACAAAAAGCCTGTATGCCAAGATGTAAATCCTGTGGCATATAGGCTTTTTACGATTTTCATGTCTTGCCAAGACATGTATATGTGATAAAATAAGAGCAGATGAACATTCAGAAACAGCCGCTGTGATTTCTGCTCAATGTTTAGGCAGGCATTTATACGAGCAGGGAAAGAATACAGTGCGCGGCTATGTAACGGTTCCGTTTTTGAACTGTTGCGCAGCAATAAAAATCAGGAGGATCAGGCAATGAAAAAAACAATTCAAGTAGAGATCAAAGAGCCTCAGTATATCGTGGACACCAATGTCACCTTTGCCCAGGTGCGTGACTGGTTTGGGCATACAACGAAAGATTTGAAGATGGATATTATTTTTCCGGAGCAGGGGGAGAAAAGAAGTCCGTGCATTATCTGGATATGCGGCGGAGCCTGGCAGCAGATGAGCACAAGTGCCCATCTGGCTTATCTGGCAGATTTGGCAAGACAGGGATTTGTGGCTGCCAGCGTCCAGTACCGGACCAGCAATGAAGCCGTATTTCCCGCCCAGCTCCAGGACATTAAAGCGGCGGTCCGGTATCTGAGGGCACATGCGGAGCGTTACTGCATAGACAGCGAACATTTCGGCGTTATGGGTGAGTCGGCAGGCGGACATCTCACAGCCATGGCTGCACTTACGGGGGACAGAAGAGAGTTTGATACAGGGGACTATCTGGAGTATTCAAGCGCCGTACAGGCAGCCTGCCCCTGGTACCTGCCCGCAGATATTACCAAAATGCCTGTGGATGCGGCAAGGGATATGCAGGCCGCACCGGAATCTCTTCTGATAGGTATGAACGCAGTCCATCACCAAAAAGAAGCCCTGAACGCGTGCCCGGTCAGCTATGTGACCAAACAGGCACCGCCATTTTTACTGCTTCACGGGTTATGTGACCGCACAGTCCCCTTTTCCCAGAGCGAGGCCATGTATGCTGCTCTTGAGGAAAAAGGCGCAGATGTACAGCTTGTAGCCATTGAGGGGGCGGATCATGCGGACATACGGTTTTTCCAGAGAGAGATATGGGATTTGATCACTGGATTTTTTAAGGAGAAGCTGGCAGAGAAAAGCGGAAAATAACCGGGCAAAACGGGAAGGGTGCCAAACTGCTGCCAAGGATAATTTTATATGAGCCGGGAAAAAAGCCTGTATACCATGATATCAATGAGGTATACAGGCTTTTGACGTTGCCTGTGTGTGTCAAATCAGTGATATTTTTAAGTCAGACCAGTTATAGAAAAGAAACGGGGAAAAGAATAAGATAGACGTATCAAAGGAACAGAAATGAAGGAGGAAATCACATGAAGAAAAAGATAGTAGCTGCCATGCTCACAGCAGCCATGGTATTGTCACTGGCAGCCTGCGGAGGCGGAAGTGGCAGTGAGGGTGAGGGGACAGCATCCGGGGATGACGGAAAGGAGCCTTACACGGTGACCATGGTACTGCAGGGTAGCCAGCCCGCTGACGAAGAGCGGATCGAGGAGAAGATCAATGAGATCCTGGAAAAGGAAGTAAATGCCAATCTGGATATCGTAGTTTTTCCTTGGGCCAGTGCAAAACAGCAGCTTCAGCTTATGCTTGCAGGTGATGAAAAGATTGACTGTTTTTATACAAATGCCACTGATGCCATCCAGTATATGCACAGCGGTCAGATCATGGACATGTCAGAACTGGTAGAAGATTACGGAACAAATCTGAAAGGTATCTATGGGGAAGAGGTACTCAACAGCATTACAGTGGATGGTTTTATGTACGGCGTACCAAATCAGATTGAAAGGGGCAGTATTCCTGCCATCTTTATGAGAAAAGACCTGGTGGAGAAGTACAAAATAGATACAGCAGCTATCAAAGAGCCTAAGGATATGGAGAAAGTATTCGAGACAGTTAAGGCAGGGGAACCGGATATGACAATGCTGTTTTCAGCGAATGAAGATGCACCGGTGACAAGACTGTTTGGAGGTGACCCTTTGTCAGATGACTATTACCTGGGTGTGCTTATGGATCAGGAAAATAGCACCACGATCACCAATTTCTTTGCCAGCGACTGGTATAAGGACACTACTGCAATGCTCTATGACTGGTATCAGAAGGGATATATTAGTAAGGACGCGGGTACCGATACAGAAAACTGGCGTACTGTCTGTAAAGCAGGCAACCTGTTCTCCCTGTTTTTTACATATCATCCCGGAACACCTGTGGAGTTTAAAAGTTCAACTGGATATGATTTTGAAATTGTTCCGTTCAGAGATTATCCAATCAAAAATTGTAAGACTTACAACAATGTTATTTATTCCATTGCTCAAAACTCAGAGAACCCGGAAAAGACCATGGAAACCCTTGATTACATGTATAAAAGTCCGGAGATTATGAATCTGCTGAATTGGGGTGAGGAAGGCGTGGATTATGTCATAGAGGATGCGGAGAATGGTATAATCAACTATCCGGAAGGCATCACTGCTGATAATGTTGGATACAGCCTGAACCTGGGCTGGGAGCTGCCGAATCAGTTTATTGCACATAAATGGACAGGTTCTGACCCGCAGCTTTGGGAAAAGATGGAGGAGTTTAATGATTCAGCGAAAATGTCCAAGGCAGTGGGGTTCTGCTTTGATAATACCCAGTATGAGAGCCAGGTAGCTGCGCTTACCAATGTTGTAAAACAATATACCGGCTCACTGAACAGCGGATCTGTTGATCCTGAAACGTATCTGCCCGAATTTTTGGATGCGCTTCAGGCAGCCGGTATTGATGAGATCATACAGGCAAAGCAGGAACAGTTTGATAAATGGCTGGATGAGAATAAATAAAGCGGATTATTTTGGACAGCAGGCTGTCGCTCTGGGAATCATAAAAAAGCTCTTAGTGCGGCAGCTTTTTGCCGGGTAGAAGCCGTTGAAAAGATAGAGGAGGAAAGTATGAAGAAAAAATCCAGGCTCAGTGTCTACAAACAGCATTGGCCTTTATACCTGATGATGTTGCCGGGTCTTTTGTACCTGCTGATCAATAACTATATCCCCATGGGAGGAATCATAATAGCATTTAAGAAGCTGAACTTTGCAAAAGGCATATTTGCAAGTCCTTGGTGCGGTCTGGATAATTTCAGATTTTTGTTCCAGTCAAAGGATGCTTGGATCATTACCAGAAATACGCTGCTTTACAACACGGCCTTCATTGCTGTAAATATGATCGTAGGTATTGCAGTCGCCATACTGATCTGCGAGGTGCGCAGTAATAAAATGAAAAAACTCTATCAGAGTGCTATTCTGCTGCCGTTCCTAATGTCTATGGTTATCTTGAGCTACATTGTATATGCACTGCTCAGTTCTGAAAATGGTCTGGTTAACAACACAATTTTAAGCGCCCTTGGAAAGGAGTCGGTGCAGTGGTATCAGCAGCCAAAATACTGGCCCTTTATCTTGGTATTTGCCAACTGTTGGAAGGGTGCTGGATATGGTTGCCTGATCTATATTGCCTCTATTATTGGCATCGACCCATCTTACTATGAAGCTGCCAGTCTGGACGGTGCTACAAAATGGCAGCAGATCACAAAAATCACCCTGCCAAGTTTGATACCGACCATTATTACCCTGCTTCTATTAAATATCGGACGCATTTTCTATTCGGATTTTGGGCTGTTTTATCAGGTGCCAATGAATTCCGGTGTCCTTTTTCCTACAACCAATGTCATTGATACTTATGTGTACAGAGCACTTGTTGAGAGGGGAAATATCAGTATGTCTTCCGCGGCAGGGGTATATCAGTCTGTTGTCGGATTTGTGATAGTTATGTTTAGCAACTGGGTTGTGAGAAAAGTAGATAAAGAACAGGCTTTGTTTTAGGAGGAGAGGGAATGGAAAATTCGGTAAAAGAGAAAAGGTATCAGTTTTTCATCAATGCAATTCTGATCATTTTAGTTTTAATCATTATTTTGCCATTTGTACTGGTGTTCATCTCTTCTGTTACAGATGAAAATACATTGATTCGTAACGGTTATTCTTTTTTTCCTGAGAAATTAAGTCTTTATGCGTATCAGTACATCATAAAGCAGGGAGAAAAAATACTGCGGGCATATGGTGTTACCATATTTGTGACGATCATAGGTACCATATTGAATATTAGTATGTCTGCACTGATGGCATACCCACTGACCATAAAGACTCTTCCCCATAGAAAAATGCTGGCTTTTTTTGTATTCTTTACTATGCTTTTTAACGGGGGCCTGGTGCCGACATATCTGATGTATACAAATTATCTGCATATCAAAAATACAATTTTGGCACTTCTTTTGCCAAATCTGTTGATGAGTGCAAACAATGTACTGATGATACGGAGTTATTTTATCACAAGCATACCGGATGCCCTGTTTGAAGCTGCCAAGATAGACGGGGCGGGGCATATGAAGATATTTACCAGCGTGGTTCTGCCTTTGGGCAAGCCAATCCTTGTGACTATGGGACTGTTTTCCGGACTTGCCTATTGGAACGACTGGACCAATGGTTTATACTATTTATCAGGGAACCAGGGACAGAAGCTGTTCGGTATACAGAACCTTCTGAACCAGATGATCACGGATATCCAATATCTGGCAAGCGGAAAAGTTGTGGGAAATATCGGCGCGGAGGTTGCCAAGCTTCCAACCACATCCATCCGAATGGCTATTGCATTCATAGCCATGCTGCCGCTGTTTATCGTGTATCCATTCCTTCAAAAATATTTCTCGGAGGGAATCACTCTGGGGGCAGTGAAAGGATAACAGACATATGAGGAAAGCTCCGAAATACAGAAAACAAAGGAATATGGCCCAGCAGATGAAGGCCATCCTCATCATTCTCATGGTGGTGCTGGCTGTGTATGTGGGTGTCAGCGCCATGCTGCTTGGAAGGACCAGAAAACAGGCCATTCAGGAGATGGATGAAATGTCAAAGCTCTATACAGATGAGCTGGACAACCGTTTCCTTCGGATCAGCCGGAGCCTGTTTTCCAATATCATGGAGAAGAACCAGGAATATTCTGTATTGGGAGATTATATTGAGACAATGGAGTGTTCTGATGACCCCATAAAAGTAAACAATGCAGTCAGTAACCTGCGGAAAATCTGTCTTTCCTATGCGTGGGAATACGGCACAGAATATAACTTTTTCCTGTATATCAAAGAAAAGGATATATTTGCCATGCTCACTATGACTGGGTTGGGACATGACATTGACGATGAGTTGGAGGATGCTGTGAGAAATCAGATCGCGCTTATCACAGATACTTCTTACTCTGCCAAGAAGAAGTGGAACCGAATGGACTGCGGCGAAGAAAATTATATCTGCAAAATAGCCCAGAACCAGGATGTGTACATGGGCTGCTATGTGAACGTGAAAAGTATCCTGGAGCCTTTCACTGATACGATCGTGGGCGATGACGGCTATGTGCGCCTGGTGGACGCCAAGAACCGGGTGGTGGGCCAGATCACCAGCAAGGGCATAGAACAGGAACCGGATTCCCGGGAGGCGAACAGCGGATACTCACTCAGCAAAAATCTGAATCAGGCCCCCTTTGGCATCCAGATGAAGATATCAGGGGACAAAATACTGGGTGTCATGATGGGCAGCCTGGGATTCCTTTTAGTCCTGGCAGCAGCACTGGTCCTGGCCGGGGCCGCAATCCTTTTATATCTGAAAAAATATCTGCTGGAGCCTGTGAGGGAATTTACGGATAACCTGACAAAATACGATGACGATGACTATACCTTCCACATCACGGAAAACAACCTGATGGAGCTGGAGCAGATTGACGGCAAGTTCAAGAGAATGATACATCAGATCCGCCGTCTGAAGATCACTTTGTATGAACAGGAGCTGGAGAAACAGAAGATAGAGATGGATTATCTGAAGCTGCAGATCCGTCCTCATTTTTATCTGAACTGTCTGAATTTTATTTACAGCATGATTGATTTCAAACAGTACGGCAATGCCCGGAAGATGACCAAGACCACCTCAGACTACCTTCAGTATGTATTCCGCAGCACCAGCGGCCTGGTGCCTGTAAAAGCGGAGGCGGCACACTGTGAGGACTATCTGAAAATACTGCTCCTGCGCTACCCGGACAGCTTTGAATACTATTTTGAGATAGATGAAGAGGTGGAGAATGGGGAGATATTCCCTTTCATGCTCCAAGTTTTTGTGGAGAATGCGGCAAAACATGCGCTGACCCTGGAGGAGAAGATATTGATCTCAGTCACGGCATTTCCGGAGGACAGGGAAGATGGGAAATACATCAATCTGTATATTTCCGACACCGGAAGGGGATTTCCCAAACATGTTCTGGAGAGGCTGAAGCATGGGGAGGGTATCAGCGAAAACGGCAGTCATGTGGGGATTGAAAACTGTCTGAAGCGTTTCCGTTACTATTACGGGGGACAGGGGGAGATCAATTTTGACAACAGCCCTCTTCAGGGGGCCATTGTGGATATCCACATTCCTTTCCGGGAGCATAAGAAGGAGCATGATCCGGGGTTAGCAGAGAAAACTGTTCAGGGAGGTACCGATGAATCTGTTATTGGTTGACGATGAGGAATATGTGATAGAGAGTATTAAGAAAAATGTAGACTGGGATCTGCTGGATGTGGAGCAGATTTATACGGCGTCCTCCATGCAGCAGGCCCAGACGGTCATGGGACTCATGCCCATCCATGTGATCGTGAGCGATATTGTCATGCCCAAAGGCAGCGGTTTCGATTTTATGGAGTGGGTGCGCAGGGAAGCCTACGAGGTGCAGGCCATATTTCTCACCAGCTATGCCGAGTTTGATTTCGCACGCCGTGCCATTGCCCTGGACAGTGTGGATTATCTGCTGAAGCCTATAGACTTTACAAAACTTACCGCCGCCATCCGGAAGGCATCCGACAGAGCAAAGGCAGCCCAAAATTACCAGGTTTACCGCCAGGAGAGCAGGATATGGGAACAGAACAGGGAGATCCTTCTGAAAAATTTCTGGTCTGAGCTGCTCTCGGGCAGGATGAAACGATCCGCCATAGAGGAGGAGATCCAAAAAAGGAATCTGGATTATAAACCGGAGGACAGGTTTCTGGCAGTGCTCCTGCATCTGTCCGGCAGAGGCGGAAGAGAGAAAAGGGAGCACTGGGATGAAAAGATTCTGCTATTTATCATAAAAAATATTCTGGGGGAGCTGGCAGAAGAATATCAGGTGACTCTGGAAACGGTCTCGCCCTGCCGGAAAGACAGCTATACGGTTATATGCCGGGGCGCGGTCCGGAATTTGGAGAGACTCAGCGAGGAAGGTGTATTTTCCTCTTTTCGGAATCTGCTGGGGGAGCGTATGCAGATGGATATCTGGTGCGGAGCCGGCAGCAGTGTGGAGATCGGCGTTTTGGAGGATTGCTTTGCCCAGTTACAGGACATGCGGGACAACAGCCTGACTGTTTGGGATAAAGTCCTGTATCTGTCCGATTTCCGGCAGCCCTGCATTTCCTATCAGAATAAACAGCGCGCCGTGTGGGAGGCCCTTCTCGGTGAGCAGAAACCGGAAGCGCTGATAGGCAGTATGCGGCAATACCTCACAGAACTTGCGGGACGCGAACTGGTCACACGTGACATATTAAAAAGCTTCCGCATGGACATTACCCAGATAACATACACCTGGCTTGCCGCCAGGGAGATCAAGGCCCATCTGCTCTTTGCCGGAAGTGAGAACGAACAATATTACCAGGAGGCACTGGAGAGTGTGGAAGGCGCTATGCAGTTTGCCTCCCACCTGGTGACCAGGGCTGTGGAATACACAAAATACATCAACAAAAGCGAATCCGTGGCAGACCAGTTAAAAGAATACATAGACACACACTACCAGGAAGATATCAGAAGGGAGACCTTGGCTGAACTCGTATATCTGAATGTAGACTATATGTCCAGGATCTTTAAAAAGGAGGCAGGCATATCCATCAGTGCCTACCTGATGCAGAAACGGGTGGAGGCAGCCAAAAAAATGCTGACCCAGAGCAGTCTGCCCATCAACACGGTTTCCATCTATGTGGGATACAGCAATTTCTCCTATTTTACAAAAATGTTCCGGGAGAATACAGGATTCTCACCCCTGGAATACCGCAGAAAATTTAAAAAGAATCAAGAAAACAGAGAGGAACGATCATGACAAGACAACAATTAATCCAACTTTTAAAAGATATGCCGCTTCAGGAAAAAGTCAATCAGATGTTACAGGTGGCCGGCAATTTTTACATGGACGACACCGTCATCACAGGCCCCATGAAGGAGAACGGCTTCACAGAGGAGAACATCTCCCAGGCCGGTTCCGTTTTAGGTGCCCTCGGCGCGTCAAAAATAAAAGAGATCCAGAAAAACTACATAGAAAAACATCCCCACAAAATCCCGCTGCTCTTCATGCTGGACATCATCAACGGTTTCCGCACCATTTTTCCCATCCCTCTGGGACAGGGTGCCACCTTTGAACCGGAGTTATCCGAAAAGTTAGCAGCCGCAGCAGCCAAAGAGGCTGCCGTCAGCGGCCTTCATGTGACTTTTGCCCCCATGGTGGACCTGGTAAGGGATGCCCGCTGGGGCAGAGTCATGGAATCCACCGGGGAAGACACCTATTTAAACAGTCTCTTCTCCGAAGCCATGGTCAGAGGTTTCCAGGGGGATGACCTGAAAGCTCCCTACAAAATAGCAGCCTGCGTAAAACACTTTGCAGGATACGGCGCCCCCACAGCAGGCCGCGATTACAACACCGTGGAGCTTTCCGAACACACCCTGCGTGAATTTTACCTTCCCTCCTACAAAGCTGGCATCGACGCAGGCGCAGCCCTGGTCATGACCTCCTTCAACACCATAAACGGAGTTCCGGCAACCGGCAATAAATGGCTCATGCGCCACATCCTGAGAGAGGAAATGGGCTTTGACGGCGTCCTCATATCCGACTGGGCCGCCATTGAGGAGATCATTTACCACGGCTACTGTGAAGACAGAAAAGAAGCAGCCGTAAGAGCAGCCGAGGCAGGCGTTGACATTGACATGATGACCGGCATCTACTCTGAGCATCTGACAGCTCTCATAGAGGAGGGGATCCTGGATGAAGCACTGATAGACGAAGCAGTTCTCCGCATTCTGGAGCTGAAAAACAAACTGGGCCTCTTTGAGAACCCATACAAAGACGCGGACGAGGCCAAAGAAAAAGAGATCATCCTATGCGAAGAACACAAAACCCTTGCCAGGGAAGCTGCCCGCAAATCCTTCGTCCTCCTGAAAAATGAGACTGTCCTTCCCCTTAAAAAAGGACAGCACATTGCATTCATAGGCCCCTACACAGACAACCGTAACATGTCAGGCTCCTGGTCCTTCATCGGCAAAGCAGAAGACACCCTGACCCTCCGGGAAGCCGCCCTGGAATGTCCTGAAACTGCAGAAGCCACCTTCCATCCGGGCTGCCCCCTCCTTGGAAACGACATCCATCTGGAAGGCTTCACAGAACAGACAGAGGAACCTGTTTCCCCCGTTCAGCAGCAGAAAATGCTCACAGACGCCATAGAAGCCGCTAAAAAAGCAGACCTAGTCATCATGCCTTTAGGCGAACACTACGTCCAATCCGGCGAGGCCACCAGCAATGCCAACATACAGATACCCCAGATCCAGCAGACCCTGTTCAACAAAATTTACGAGGTAAACCAGAACATTGCAGTCATCCTCTTCTCCGGAAGACCCCTGGACATCAGAGAACTTTCCCATAAAGCCAAAGCCATCCTCCAGGTCTGGATGCCCGGAACCGAAGGTGCCCACGCTATTATGGACATTCTCACAGGCATCTTCGCCCCCAGCGGTAAACTCCCCATGAGCTTCCCCTACAGTGTCGGCCAGGTTCCTGTCCACTACAACGAATACGCCACCGGCCGCCCCTATACCGGAGCAGACAAAGACCGCTTCCGCTCCAAATACCTGGATATCCCCAATGCCCCCCTATATCCCTTCGGATACGGCCTGAGCTACACCACCTTCTCCCTCTCCCCCATAGAGCTGGACAAGTCTGCAATGACCAAAACCGAAACCATCCAGGCATCCATAACCATCAAAAACGAAGGCTCCTTACCCGGAACCGAAGTCATCCAGCTCTACATCCACGACCGAGCCGCCACCGTCGTCCGCCCCGTCAAAGAGCTGAAACACTTCCGCAAGATCCACCTCCAGCCCGGTGAATCCCAAAAAGTAACCTTCCACATCACGGACCGGGACCTCCGTTTCCTCACCGAACACTCCCGCCTGGAAAGCGAACCCGGCACCTTCGACCTCTACATAGGCACCGACAGCACCACCACCAACCAAACCCAGTTCACCCTCATACCCTAACTAAAAAGTATATTCTTATACCAATATACAATCCCTCTCCCGCTTAGAATCTTACAAGCAAGAGAGGGATTTTTTCTTTTCCTTTCCACAACCCAGCGGCCATCCAATACCAGGGGAATCCGGTGCGGCGTGGGGGAGGGCGGGGATATCCGGGGGGCGATGTTCTAGTGGAGCGTTCGGAAGATCCACCTGCCCCAGACACTTAATGAGGAGGCCATTGCCGACGAATTTAGTGACTGGGAGCAGGTTAGCTTCCGGACAGCGGAACGCTTCGCCCCCCGGATATCCCCGCCCTCCCCCACGCCGCACCGGATTCCCCGTCCACATTGCATTCCGCCTCCCCCCTCTTGCACCACCCCCCTTTTCGTGATAGTATAAAAAAGAAAAAAACCACGGAGGCACCCCATGAGTTCCTACGAAAATTTCGCCCGCGTATACGACCTCTTTATGGACAACATCCCCTATGAAGAATGGTGCGCATATCTCACCGGGCTTTTGAGAGAATATAACATAGAAGACGGCCTGATCCTGGAATTAGGCTGCGGCACCGGCAATGCCACCAGGATCCTGTCATCATCCGGCTACGACATGATAGCCATAGACAATTCCCCGGACATGCTGGAGATCGCCATGGAGAAAAAAGCGGAAGACGGCCAGGACATCCTCTACCTTCTGCAGGACATGCGCGAATTCGAGCTTTACGGCACTGTGCGGGCAGTAGTCTCCATCTGTGACAGCATGAACTACATCACAGAAAAGGAAGACCTCCTGGAAGTGTTCCGTCTGGTCAATAACTACCTGGATCCAAAAGGCATTTTCATATTTGACCTGAACACCCCCTACAAATACAGAGAGATCCTGGGCGAACAGACCATAGCTGAGGACAGGGAGGATGCCAGCTTTATCTGGGACAACTATTTTGATGAGGAGGAGAACATCAACGAATACGATCTCTCCCTCTTTATTCCTGAGGAGCACAGCGGGGAGATCCTCTACCGCAAATATGAGGAAGTCCACTACCAGAAAGCTTACACCCTGGAGGAGATCAGACGTGTCATAGAGGCATCCGGCATGAAATTCCTTGCGGCTTATGATGCATTTACCCATGATCCGGTAAAGGAAGACAGTGAGCGCATCTATATCCTTGCACAGGAAAGCGGAAAATAAAAAGCGATTCCCACAGGCTGCGCGATCAGAAATAAACCTGTAGGTAATTATAATAAAAGGAGAAATAACATGGCAGACTATATAGTAAGAGCAACCGCAGCAAACAGCCAGATCCGTGCATTTGCTGCAACCACAAGAGATTTGGTAGAGTACGCCCGGGCAGCACACAACACAAGCCCGGTAGCCACAGCAGCCCTGGGTCGCCTTCTCACAGCCGGAAGCATGATGGGTGTTATGATGAAGGGCGATAAAGATTTACTGACCCTGCAGGTCAAGGCAGGAGGCCCTCTGGAAGGTATCACCGTGACCGCGGATTCCAAAGGAAATGTCAAAGGCTATGTGGGGAATCCCAATGTCATCCTCCATGCAAACGACAAGGGAAAACTGGACGTGGCAGGAGCCGTAGGCGTGGGCTTCATGAATGTGATCAAGGATATGGGGCTGAAAGAGCCATATGTGGGCCAGACGGTACTGCAGACCAGTGAGATCGCCGAAGATCTGACCTATTATTTCGCCACAAGCGAGCAGGTGCCCTCTTCTGTGGGCTTAGGCGTTCTGATGGAAAAAGACAACACCGTAAAACAGGCAGGGGGCTTTATTATCCAGCTCATGCCTTTTACAGAGGAAAAGGTGATCAGCCGTCTGGAAGAAAACCTGAAAAATATAACCTCTGTGACCACCATGCTGGAGGAGGGCCACACCCCCCAGTCCCTGCTGGAAACCCTGCTCAATGGTTTTGACATAGAGATCAACGAGACCATTCCCACACAGTTCTACTGCAACTGCAGCAAAGACCGGGTGGAAAGAGCACTCATCTCTGTGGGCAGAAAAGAACTGCAGGATATGATCGATGAGGGGAAAGAGATTGAGATGAACTGCCATTTCTGCAACAGGAATTATACATTCTCTGTGGAAGAAATGAAAAATATATTAAAACGCTGCAAAAGAGGGTAGAGAAAGGTCAGGTACAATATGAGAGATGGTTTTATCAAAGTAGCAGCCGCCACACCGGATGTTCTGGTAGCAGACTGTGTACACAACAGACAGGCAATTGTAGAGAAAGCCAGGGAGATGGCAAAGAACGGGGCAAAGGTCCTGGTATTTCCGGAACTCTGCCTGACAGGGTATACCTGCCAGGATCTGTTCTGGCAGGAAACCCTGCTGCACAGAACAGAGGAAGAGCTTAAGATCATGCAGAGAGAGCTTCAGGATATTGACGGACTGATCTTTATCGGATTGCCCCTGCGGCATAAAGGAAAGCTCTACAATGCGGCAGCAGTGTTGAATCAGGGCAGGCTCCTGGGGTTTGTTCCCAAGCATCATCTGCCCAATTACGCTGAATTTTATGAGGCCAGATATTTTGTACCGGGTCAGGCTTTTGACGGATATGTGGATTGGCAGGGGGAAAAGGTTCCCTTTGGCCAGAATCTTCTGTTCCACTGTGCGGAAGTGCCGGGACTCTGTGTGGCAGCGGAAATCTGTGAGGATCTGTGGGCACCTAACCCGCCCAGTATATTCCATGCCATGGCAGGGGCCACTTTGATCGTCAATCTCTCAGCCAGCGATGAGACAACAGGAAAAGACGCTTACCGCAGGGAACTGGTAAGCGGACAGTCCGCGCGCCTCATCTGCGGATATGTATACGCCACGGCAGGCAACGGAGAGTCCACCCAGGACCTGGTATTCGGGGGACAGAACCTGATCGCGGAGAACGGCACTGTTCTGCGGGAGGCAAAGCGCTTTGCAAATGAGACCATTTACGGGGAAATTGATGTGGAGCGTCTGGAGAGTGAGAGACGGAGGATCTCCACCTGGCAGCCGGAATCCAAGGAAGAGCATACGCAGATCAATTTCCATGTGAAAGTGGAACAGACTCCTCTGTCCAGATTTTTTGACCCCAGTCCCTTTGTACCGGAAGATAAAACGGACAGGGACAGAAGATGTGATGAGATTCTCACCATACAGGCTATGGGCCTGAAAAAACGTCTGGACCACACAGGCTGCAAAGCCGCAGTCCTGGGCATATCGGGGGGACTGGATTCCACCCTTGCCCTGTTAGTGACAGCCAGGGCATTTGACCTGTGCGGCCTTGACAGAAGCCAGATCACAGCGGTGACCATGCCATGCTTCGGCACCACGGACAGGACCTATACGAATGCCTGTGAGCTGACAAGAAGGCTGGGAGCCACCCTTCGTGAGGTTGACATAAAAAAGGCAGTGCTGCAGCATTTTGAAGATATCGGACATGATTATGAGGACCACAGTGTGACCTTTGAAAATGCCCAGGCAAGGGAGAGGACCCAGGTCATTATGGATATTGCCAACAGCCTGGGCGGTCTTGTGATCGGAACGGGGGATCTGTCAGAGCTTGCTCTGGGCTGGGCAACCTACAACGGAGATCATATGTCTATGTACGGAGTCAACGGCTCTGTTCCGAAAACACTGGTACGGCATCTGGTGCGCTACTATGCGGATACCTGCAAAGAACCCGAACTGGCGGCTATCCTGGAGGATGTGCTGGATACGCCTGTAAGCCCGGAGCTGCTCCCTCCAAAAGATGGGGTCATTTCCCAGAAGACAGAGGATTTGGTAGGCCCGTACGAGCTGCATGATTTCTTCCTGTACTATATGATGCGTTTCCAGTTCGGACCGGGAAAAATTTACCGGATCGCCAGAATTGCCTTTGCCGGCATGTATCATGACGAAGTGATATTAAAATGGCTGAAGAAATTTTACTGGAGATTTTTCTCCCAGCAGTTCAAGCGTTCCTGTCTGCCGGACGGTCCAAAAGTGGGAAGTGTGGCGGTGTCACCGAGAGGGGATCTCCGCATGCCAAGTGATGCGTGCGTGAGGATCTGGATGGATGAACTGGAAACATTGGGATGACAGGTTGGGGAAAAGAAGGTGTAAAAGTTGCAGAAAAATAAGATGCGTGCTGTTGTATACCAGGGAAAGGGAAACATAGCCCTTGAAGAGCGGGATATCCCTGTTATCCGAAATGCCGCGGATGCGATCGTGAAAGTTACTCTCACAACCATATGCTCCAGTGATATCCATATAAAACACGGAGCGGTGCCCAGGGCAGTGCCGGGAACCATTTTGGGCCATGAGTTTGTGGGGCAGGTAGTGGAGACCGGGAGTGCTGTGAAGAAGGTCCGCCCCGGTGACCGGGTGGCGGTCAATGTGGAGACATTCTGCGGGGAGTGCTTTTTCTGCAGAAGGGGATTTGTGAATAATTGCGAGGATGAAAACGGCGGCTGGGCGCTTGGATGCCGCATAGACGGAGGTCAGGCGGAATACTGCCGCATTCCCTATGCGGACAATGGCCTGACTAAGATACCTGACCATGTGACCGACGAGGAAGCTCTGTTCACCGGGGACATCCTTTCAACCGGTTACTGGGCAGCCAAACTGGGCGGATTAAAACCTGCGGATACGGTTGCGGTCCTGGGCGCCGGTCCCACAGGGCTCTGTACCATGATGTGTGCCCGGTTATACAGTCCGGCAAAGATCATTGCCATAGATGTGGATGCGGACAGGTTGGAACTGGCCAAGAGACAAGGGCTGGCTGACGCGGTGGTATGCCCCATGCCGGAGCGCTGCCGCTGCGGAGCCGAGGATTATGCGGACGTGGCAGGAAAAGTGCAGGAGTATGTTGTAGGGCGTGTCCTCTCAGAGAGCCATGGGAGAGGCGCTGATGTGGTATTTGAAGCTGCAGGCGGGGCGGATACTTTTGAGACAGCATGGAAGATTGCCAGACCCAATGCATCTGTCGTGATAGTTGCCATGTATGAGGAGGAACAGGTCCTTCCCCTGCCCCAGATGTACGGCAGGAACCTGACTTTTAAAACAGGCGGAGTGGACGGATGCTATTGTGAGGAGATCATGGAGCTTTTGTCAGCGAAAAAACTGGATACAAGCTGCCTGATCACTCACAGGACGAACCTGGATGGTATCTTGAAGGCATATGAAATCTTTGAAGGCAGGCAGGATGGGGTAATAAAATTTGCGGTGAAACCATGAGGATACAGCGGAAATTCATTCCGCAGAAGGAGACAGGCATGAAGAAACTGAGAATGGGTGTGTTAAGTACAGGGAATATTGCTGCAACTATGGCGGAGACACTTGGGTGTATGGAGGATGTGGAACTGTACGCAGTGGCGTCCAGAAGCCAGGAGAAAGCAGATGCTTTCGCGGCAAGATTCGGATTTGAAAAGGCATACGGTACATATGAAGAGATGGCAACAGACGGGAAGGTGGATCTGGTATATGTGGCAACTCCCATTTCCGAACACTGTGCAAATGTAAAGATGCTGTTGGAAAACGGCAGGAATGTCCTGTGTGAGAAAGCATTTTCCGTAAATGCACAGGAAGCCAGGGAGATGACGGTGCTGGCAAAAGAAAAAGGTCTGCTGCTGGCAGAGGCCATGTGGGTGAGATATATGCCCATGGCAGAGACACTGCAGGAGGTCATTGCCTCAGGGGCCATCGGTAAGCCGTATACTCTGACTGCCAATCTGGGATACCTCCTGGAATCCGTCCACAGGATGATGGTGCCTGAACTGGCAGGGGGTGCGCTGCTGGATGTAGGTGTTTATACCCTGACATTTGCATCTATCGCATTTGGGGATGACATTTCATCCATAGATACCTCTGTGGTAATGACAGACACAGGCGTGGATGCGCAGAGCAGCATTACCCTCTGCTACCCGGACGGCAGGATGTCTGTGCTGAACAATTCCCTCCGGGCGCTCTCTGACAGGCAGGGCATCATTTACGGAACAAAAGGTTTTCTTGTGGTGGAGAATATCAATAATTTTGAATCCATCACGGTCTATAATGAGAAACGGGAAGTGACGGCCCGGTATGACCAGCCAAAGCAGATAAGCGGTTATGAATATGAGGTGAGAGCCTGCAAAAAGGCCATAGAGGAGGGACTTTGTGAGTGTCCTCAAATGTCCCACAGCCAGACTGTCCGGATCATGGAGCAGATGGATGCTGTCCGTAAAAAATGGGGACTTTGCTATCCTATGGAAAAATAATAGGATTTAACAAAATAACAGCGGCCAGAGTTCAGAAGAGGCGCAGTAGAAGAGAAAAATCAAGCCAAACCGGGGAATGTACATGAGTACGTTCCCTTGTTTATTTTTACCGTTGTTATTATGACTAAAATCATCTCGGGAAATTTGTGCATAAAACCATATATAGGCAGAAAAATGCGGAAAATATGCCATAATGTATTTGATATATATTGTATGAAGTATAAATTATGCGCAAAAGGTATTGCGGCATAAATAGGCATGTGCTATGATGTCCAAATAATAATGGAGAACCAGGAGGAATAGACATGATACGGAAATACACATACGGAAATCCTTTCTGTACGGACGCAGTTGTAAAGGAGATAACAGCAGAGGATCATACGCTGCCTTACCTGAAACAGACCGTACAGGATGGCAGACTCACATTTTCCTGCCGTCTTGGGGAAAAGGACCTGGTATACGGACTGGGTGAAAATGTGAGAGGGATCAACAAAAGGGGATGGCTTTACAAGAGCTGCTGCGCGGATGAGCCAAACCATCTGGAGGACAGGCATTCCCTGTACGCATCCCATAACTTTTTGGTGATCGCAGGGGAAGAGACCTTCGGTGTTTTTTTCGATTACCCGGGAATCATCAGCTTTGATGTAGGCTATACTCATTTGGATGAGCTGATCATTACACTGGAGGAGCCGGACGCTGATGTATATATTCTGGAGGGCAGCGATATCCGTTCCATCGTAAAAGAATTCAGAGGGCTTATCGGCAGAAGTTATATTCCGCCCAGGTGGGCATTCGGATATCAACAGAGCCGCTGGGGATATAAGTGTGAGGCGGACATCCGAGAGGTGGCAGAGGAGCACCGGAAAAACAATCTGCCCCTTGACAGTATTTATCTGGACATTGATTACATGGAGCGGTACAAAGACTTCACCATTGATGAGGAGCGCTTCCCTGATTTTGAAGGCCTTGTGAGAGATATGAAGGCACAGAATATCCGTCTGGTGCCTATCATCGATGCGGGTGTAAAAGTGGAGGAAGGTTATCCGGTCTATGAGGAAGGTGTGGAGAAAGGCTATTTCTGTAAGGATAAGGACGGAAAAGAGTTTATCGCCGGTGTATGGCCGGGACAGGTGCATTTTCCTGATGTGTTAAACCGTGAGGCACGGGAGTGGTTCGGAAATCAGTATCAGTTCCTTTTGGATAAAGGAATAGAAGGTTTCTGGAACGATATGAACGAGCCTTCCATCTTCTTTGCTCAGGACCGCATGGATGATACCATTGATGCCATCGCAGAGCTGAAGGGAAAGAACCTGGATCTGGATACTTTCCAGAAGTTTACGGGTCTGGTGGATAGTCTGGCAAACAATACGGAGGATTTTAAAAAATTTTATCACAGCACAGACATGGGAACTGTGCGCCATGACAAAGTACATAACCTGTTCGGCTATAATATGACAAGAGCCGCAGGGGAGGCATTTGAGCGCCTGTGCCCGGACAAGAGGATCCTCATGTTTTCACGTTCCTCCTACGTGGGTATGCACCGGTATGGCGGCATCTGGACAGGGGACAACAAGTCCTGGTGGCAGCACCTGCTTCTCAATCTGAAGATGATGCCGTCCCTGAATATGGTGGGAATACTCTATACAGGCGCTGATATCGGCGGCTTTGGTTCTGATACTACCGAGGATCTGGTCATGCGCTGGATCCAGCTTGCCATGTTCTCCCCGCTTATGAGGAACCACACAGCACTGGGGACCAGAATGCAGGAGGTTTACCGGTTTGACCATATGGAGCAGTTTGCGGATATACTGGGGATCCGCTATGGACTGCTGCCCTATATTTACAGTGAATATATGAAGGCTGCTCTGGGCGGGGATATGTATTTTATGCCTCTGTCTTTTGTGTACACAGAAGACAGCTTTGCTTCCCAGGTGGAAGACCAGCTCTTAGTGGGAGACAGCCTTATGACTGCCCCGGTTTACACCCAGAATGCAGAGGGAAGGTATGTATATCTGCCTGAGGAGATGGCACTTCTCCGTTTCCGGAGCCTGAACGATTATGATACGGAGATCCTCCCCGCAGGACATCACTATGTTAAGGCCGGGCTCAGTGAAATGCTGGTATTTCTGCGCCCGGATAAGATCCTTTTGCTGTCCGGCGGCGGGGAATGCACCGATGAGGTGGACATGGACCGGGTAAAGGCCATTGCATTTGTAAAAGAAGGGGCATCTTATGAGTGGTATGAGGATGACGGCAAAGGGAAAGACTATGAAAATCCCGAAAATTATGGTATGATTGTAATCGACAGAAGCGGAAAATGTACTTATACAGGAAGCCGCAGAAAAGAGATCACTGCAGAAATACTGTAAACAGATTGGAGTAACAGTTCAGACAAGCTGAACTGTTACTCATCCAGCTATTAAAAATCGCTTCGCCATGGGCTGGATAAAGCGGGCACTACTTTTTCATACGGTCAGCGCAGTAAATGCGCAGACCTGTCTGAACTGTAAACAGATTGGGGACTTAGAAATGATTACAATTAAAGAGATAGCCAATATGCTGAACGTGAGCACCACCACGGTGTCAAACGTCATTCACGGCAAGACAAAAGAGGTTTCACCAGCCAATGTGGAGCGTATCAGGAAGGTTTTGGAGGAATATGACTATATGCCAAACATCAATGCCAGGAATCTGGCGAGTAAACGCTCCCGGATCATTGGTATGGTGGTAAAAGTCAACGGAAAAGAAAACCCATTTAAAGACCAGTTCTTCGGCGAACTACTGGGCGCAGTGGAAGAGCGTGTGAGGAGCAAAGGTTATAATCTGATGGTCTATGCACTGAATGATGTACAGCAGGTACAGAAGTTTATCCTGTCCTGGAACATGGATGGACTGGTGACCTGTGGTTTTGTGGAGGGTGAGATCTCATATCTGCAGGAACGCTACAAAAAGCCCATTGTGATCATTGATGATTATGACACCGATGATTTGGACAACTGTATCAACGTCCGTCTGGAAGACAAAAAAGCAGCATATGAGATGACAAAATATGTGATAGGCTGCGGCCACAAGAAAATAGCTTTTCTGGCAGATAATAATATAAACCTGGATCATCAGCGCTTTCTGGGATACTGCCAGGCAATGGAGGAAGCCGGACTTCCGGACAGTGAGGAGAACTTCCTGAAGATATGTTCCGGAAACAGAGGAGAGCAGGATAACCTGAAAGAACTGTGTGAAAGATCCTATGCATACACAGCCATTATATGCGCCTCGGATTATTATGCCTCCATGCTTCTCAATGCACTGCAGGACAGCGGAAGGAAGATTCCGGAGGATATTTCTATCACAGGATTTGATGATGTGGAATACGCTTCCCTGGTAAGACCGGCGCTGACCACAGTGCGTCAGGATATCCAGGAGAAAGGCCAGGTGGCTGTTGACATGCTGGTGAAGATGCTGGAGGGGAAACCGGAGGAAGCAGAGACTTTGGTGGTGCTTCCTACCCGCATGGTCATCCGGGACTCCGTAAGAAATATAAATAAATAATAAAGGATCAGAACTTTATGCCGTATGGCTTGCAGGTTAACTGCAGCCATACGGCTTTTTTGTCTTATAGGAAAGTTCGCCTATAAGATAAAAATCCCTCCCGGCGGGGTGCGCACTGCGGCGTAAGCTGTAGATGCCGCGATGCGGCTGCCGCAGGCGTAGTTTCGCAAGCGAAACTCTATTTTATGTTTTTAGTGAATTTGTTCGAAATTGACAAAACATACAGAGTGCTACAACGGACGTCATACAATGCTTACTTTTGCGCAAAAGTATATAGATGTCGAATCTTGTAAAAAAGGTTTTGCGAAAAACCTGTTGTTAAATATAGACAAAAATATAGCCGTATATAGGTTGAAATAGGGATGAATTCTGTTAAAAATGGAGAAATGCATATTAGGTGTTATAAAAAACATTGATTTTACGCGGGGTTGGTGGTAAGATACAAAACATCAAAACCTTATGCGCAAAAGGTATAAAAGATAATCCTCAGAAAGGTTGGTAAGAGAAATGAAAAAGAAGATTTTAGCGGCACTACTTGCCGGAGCAATGACAGTGACACTGGGAGCATGCGGAGGGAATACAGACAGTGGAAATGACACCGGCACGGCTAATGACAACACACAGGGGACGACAGACACAGCGAATGTGAGCGGAGATGCCATTCGTTTTATGAATACAAAAATTGAGATCGACGGAGCATTAAAAGAGTTTGCAAAGCAGTACCAGGAAGAGACGGGGCAGGAAGTTGTCGTAGAGTCCCTGGGCGGCGGCGTGGATGTGAACGGACAGCTCAAAAACTATTATGCAGCAGGCAATATGCCGGATATCTTTGGATTTGCTGCGGACTCTTACAAATCTTCTTTTAAAGACTGGCTGGAACCGTTGGACGGAGAGTCATGGATCGAAGATACGGATTATGCATTTAAGGGAGAGGACGGAAAAGTATACGGAATGCCGTTTGCGCTTGAGGGGATTGGTATTGCCTATAACAAGGACATACTGGATCAGGCAGGTATTGACCCATCGACACTGACTAACATCAATGCTTATAAAGATGCATTCGAGAAGATTGACGGCATGAAGGATGAGCTGGGAATCACATCCGTATGCGCTGTGGCAGCGGAGTCAGGCCAGATGTACTGGTCCACCGGAAATCACATGATGGCAGCTTATATTTCACAGGGAAAAGACAGAACAGATAAAGACATTATTGATAAATTGAATGCAGGCGGGATTGATAAGGACAGAATGGGACAGTTTGCTGACTGGCTTCAGTTACTGTTTGATTACTCAGACCAAAACGTATTGATCTCCGGTACATATGATGACCAGCTTGCACTGTGGGCAACAGGAAAAGCAGCGTTTATCACACAGGGTAACTGGATCGATCCTTCACTTCCCACATACGAGGCAGATTTTCCATGCGGTATTGCACCTGCTGCTTTTACAACAGAGGACACAGAAGGTATTATTGTAGATGCACCGGCTGTTTGGGGTATCTATAATGGGAGCGATAAGATTGACGCCTGCAAGAAATTCTTGAAAGCACTGGCTGAGAGCGAAGAGGGACAGAAAGCCCTGGTTGAGGACTGCGGAATGGTTTCCCCGTATAAATCCTGCACCTTGGAGCCAAGCACACCACTTGCAAAAAGTATGCTTCCTTATATCAAGGACGGCAAGACATATGCCTGGGACTGGCTGACACAGCCGGAAGGTATCGCACAGAATGCCACAGGCGCTGTATTTGAGCTGTACGCAAAGGGCCAGCTGGACAAACAGGGATTTGTAGACACCATGGAATCAGTGATCAAAGATTATGTAACAACTAACGGAAGCAATTAACCAGTTTTGCCGGCGGTTTTTCCTTAGGGTGTGCGCGGGAAAGGTCCCGGGCATATCCTTGGGAGGACAGCCGGTAAATTTTCAAAAGGGGAAAAGACATGAATGTTCAATTGAAAAAAACAATATCAATCGCTGCCATGGCTGCGGGCATCCTATGTATGGCAGCAGCACTGTATATGGATTTTTCCGGCAGCTCCTCCGCGGTCAGAGGGCCGCTTCTCATAGCAGGAGCTGTGCTTGTAATGGCTGGTGTGTATCTGCTTCCTACCAGAAAACACCGTTCCATTATCAATGTATTGTTTTTGTTTCCGCTGATCTTCGCGTTTGCGGTGACGGTGCTGATCCCGTTTGCCTGCGGTATTTTCTATTCCATGACGGACTGGAACGGAATCAAATTTGAAAAGTTTGTGGGACTTGGCAATTACATAAGTATGTTTAAATCAAACGATTATATATATTCCTTTGTAGTAACCTTTATTTTTACGGTTATCAACATGCTGGCTGTCAATCTGGTGGCTTTCGGACTGGCCCTTCTGTGTACGTCAAAAGTAAAAGGACGAAATTTTTACCGCGCAGCTTATTTTATACCGAACCTGATCGGTGGTATTGTTTTGGGTTATGTATGGCAGTTTATTTTCAACAAGGTAATGACAACTGTGATCGAGGGCAGTACATCCATGCTGACAGACCCCAATCTGGCGATTGCGGCGATCCTGATCGTGAGTACCTGGCAGTATGCGGGTTATATCATGATGATTTACGTGACAGGGCTTCAGAGTGTGCCTAAGGATATCCTGGAGGCATCCAATGTGGATGGTGCCAACCAGATCACAACACTGCTGAAGATTAAAGTCCCTATGATAGCCAATACATTTACCGTATGTATTTTCCTGACGCTTGTGAACTCGTTCAAGCAGTTTGACCTGAACTTGGCCATCACCAACGGAGCGCCCAGCCGTATCCTGGCGGGAAAACCGGTACAGGCCACAGAGTTCTTGGCTTTAAACATATATAATACGGCTATCAGCAAGAATCAGTATGCACTGGGGCAGACAAAGGCAGTGGTTTTCTTTATTATCCTGGCCATTGTTTCCCTGACACAGGTATCCATCAGTAAGAAGAAGGAGGTTGAAATGTAATGAAGGCACAAAAAATAAGAACCGGAATCGCAGAGGTTATCGGTGTGATTCTTACGATCATCATCCTGGCTCCTTTCCTGCTGGTTGTTGTGAACTCTGCAAAAAGCAGCGCGGACATTATCACAAGCCCCATTACCCTGCCGGAACACTGGGGGCAGATTTTTACCAATCTGAGCAATGTGATACATAACCAGAACTTTAATTACTGGAACTCTTTCTTCAGCTCTCTGCTGATCACGGCAGTTTCCCTTTTGCTGCTGACGGTGTTTTCCAGTATGGCGGCATGGGTACTGGTGAGAAATAAGACCAAATGGTCAAGCTTTATTTTTATGCTTTTTGTATCCGCTATGGTCATTCCTTTCCAGGTGGTCATGCTGCCGCTGCTTTCCACATTCCGGGAAACCTCCAACTTTTTCGGAATCCAGATGCTGCAGAGTTATAAGGGAATCATCTTTGCTTATCTGGGCTTCGGCGGGTCTATGTCTGTGTTCATTCTGCACGGATTTGTGAAGGGGATCCCTTATGAACTGGAGGAGGCCGCGTGGATTGATGGGTGCAGTCCCGAGGGGACTTTCTTTCGGATCATTTTCCCGCTTTTGAAGCCTGTGCAGGTGACGGTCCTGATATTGAACGGTATCTGGATCTGGAACGACTACCTTCTGCCTTCTCTGATGCTGGGACTGAATGGCCGGATCAAAACACTGCCGGTTGCGGTCAGCAGTTTTGTGGGGTCTTATGTGAAACAATGGGATTTGATCTTGTCGGCAGCGCTGCTCGCCATGATACCCATCATTATCCTGTTCTTGTTTGCGCAGAAGCAGATCATACAGGGAATGGTGGACGGAGCGATCAAATAGAAGGGGATTTTGAAAATTATATAGTTTGTTGAGTAAGACGCCGGATAGGAGTAAGGGACCTGTCCGGCGTCTTTTTTGTGTCGTGTATCGTTAATATTAAGTTTCATCCTGAGGGAGGTCAGGACAGATTTTTGGTGTTTACAACACACCCTTTTTCTGCGGATTCCAATGCGGCGAAGACTGCCTTCATAGATTCAAAGGAAGATGCTCCGGAGATTAGGGGCGGGGTGTTGGTGGTCAGGCAGGTCATCCAGGTATCTATGATACCGGAGCCGTTTTGACTGCTGTGATAGTTTTTCATATCAAAGTAAATCTGTTCTCCGCTCTTTTTTTCTAAGATAATAGGGTACTGGGGATCACAGTTGATTTTCAGGCTGCCGTTGGTACCATATATTATGGTGGATTTGTCTTCCTGACCGTAGCAGGTCCAGCTCACTTCCATGGTCCCGATGACGCCCTTTTGGGTGCGGAAGATGCAGACTGCATTGTCGTCCACGTCAATGGGAGTTCCGTCAGGATTTTTTTTGTCCAGGGTTTCGGTTACGGCCATGGCGCTTTCGATCACATCATCTAACAGGTAATGTATCAGGTCTGCTTTATGTATCCCCAGATCAGCCATGGCGCCGAAGGCGGCGGATCTTTTGTCAAAGAACCAGACTTTTTGACGGTCAACGGTCCAGTTTTCGGGACCGGAGTGGCGGAAATTGGTGTGGAAGCTTAAAACGTTTCCAATGGCACCG
Organism: Blautia hominis; assembly: GCA_002270465.1. Taxonomy (GTDB): domain Bacteria; phylum Bacillota; class Clostridia; order Lachnospirales; family Lachnospiraceae; genus Blautia; species Blautia hominis. Next base: position 1,316,082 of record NQOF01000001.1, on the reverse strand, counting down.
CTCTGAAGGATCTCTTTGGCCTTTACGTGGGTGGGGAACAGACGCTCCTGCTGGCCGATCATCAGAAACTTCCCGGTCTCTTTTGCGGCATTTACCATAGCCTGGCATTCGTCGTAGGTGACAGCCATGGGCTTTTCACACAGGACATGTTTTCCCGATTTTAGTGCCTTTATGGAAATTTCGCAGTGTGAGTGATTTGCTGTACAGATGCTGACCGCGTCAATGGCCTCATCATTTAGCAGGTCCTCGTAAGACTTATATGGGACTGCATGATATTTTGCCGCGATTTCTTCGGTACGCTTTTCATTCATGTCATATACCCCGTAAATACAGGCATCCGGGTTCTGATCATATTCCGGGATATGACGTACCTGTGCAATTCTGCCGCATCCTATAATTCCAATGTTTATCAATTTAGTTACCTCCTTTTTTATGGTATGTTTGAAAATTACCGTTAGGGTCTTTCAAATACACTTTAGAATTATAGAACTTGAACGGAAAAAATATATGCAATATTTTTACTGGAATGCTGTCTATTTTTACTATCTCAACTTTCATTGCAGACGCTGTCCGGTAACAGTTCAGACAGGACTGCGCATTTACTGCGCTGACCGTATGAAAAAGTAGTGCCAGCTTTATCCGGCCCGTCGCGAAGCGATTTTTAATGGCTGGATGCGTAACGGTTCAGCTTGTCTGAAATGTTACGCTATCCGGGCAAAGCCGGCCTGCCCGGAACGGTCCGGGTATAGGAAAGGCACCAGGGGGAGGAACATGTTTGCAGTGGTAAAAATAGATAGGATTTCGGTAAAATAATTAAGATAGAATTATGGAAAAAGACGATATACTAGGCGCAGAAGAGTTATATCAACACTACGAAAATTTAACAAAAGGAGAGGTTTCCATGAATAAAACAATTATTTTTCCATCAGCAGGAAATGTGGAGCTGCAGGACAGGGAATGTCCAAAACCCCAAAAGGGAGAGGTCCTGATCCAGACAGAGGTATCTTTGGTCAGCATTGGCACAGAACTGACCTTTTTAAATGGGGAATGTCCCAAAGATTCCAAATGGTCTTCCTATATCCATTATCCAATGACACCGGGCTATTCCAATGTAGGAGTTGTGGTAGAGACAGGAGAAGGGGTTTCAAAAGAATGGATTGGCAGGAGAGTAGCCAGTTTCAGCAAACATGCACAGTACGTGACGGCAAAGGAAGAGGAACTCCGCGTGATCCGTTATGATATCACCTCAGAGGAGGCTGCCTTTTTTGCCATTGCAGAAGTTGGTTTAAATGGGATCAGACGAACAAAGATTGAACTGGGAAACCGGGTGGTGGTTTACGGTGCGGGAGTCATCGGCCAGGTTTTAGTCCGTTATCTGCTGGCCGGAGGGTGTACAGAAATAGTAGTTGTGAACCGTTCCCAAAAAAGGCTGGAATATCTTCCGAAATCTTCAGCAGTGATTCCTGTGTCCTCAAAAACGGAGTCCGTAATGGAAGCAGTAAAGCAGGCCACACAAGGTGAGCTTGCGGACATTGTGTTTGAGACCACCGGAAACGCAGATTTGATCCCGGAGGAATTTCAGGTGCTGCATCAGCAGGGGAAACTTTGTATGCTGAGTTCACCGAGGAAAGAAACAAAATTTGATTTTCACGATTTCTGCAACGCGGGGAGTTTTCAGATCATAGGGGCGCACATCTCCTCCCAGGCTGTGACAGCAGGGTTTGATGATCCCTGGACCTGTGTGCGTAACAGTGAAGTGTTCTTCAAGATGATCGCCACCGGGCAGATGGAAGTGGCCAGTCTTATCAGCCATCGCGTTTTTTATGAGGAGGCTGCCGGGATATATAAACAGATGCAGGAAAACCGTTCCCCGTTCATGGGCGTTGTGATTCAATGGAGATAAGGAGATTAGGATGGAAAGAAAATGTTATGCGCCGGAAAAACTTACCTGTGAATATTCTGTAAATCCCATGGGGATCCACAGCAAAAACCCCAGATTAGCATGGAAGATGGCAGGATATGGAAGAGGCAGAAGACAAACCGCCTATCAGATATGGGCATCGCACAGCAAAACCCAGCTTTCAGATGAGAGCGGCCTGTGCTGGGACAGCGGCAGGGTGGAGAGTTCCTGTTCTGTGGGCATTTATTACGGAGGGGAATCCCTTCATTCCAGAGAGAGGATATACTGGTGCGTGAGGATCTGGGACGAGGCGGGCAAAGTGTCTCCCTGGAGTGAGATAAACTTTTTTGAGGCAGGACTCTTGGAGGAAAGCGACTGGAAAGCCAGTTGGATCTGTGCAGATGACCAGGTGAGTGCACCTTATTTCAGAAAAGACTTTTCGGTAAAGAAAAAGCTGGAAAAAGCCACGGCTTATATCTGCGGGTTAGGATTCTATGAGCTTTCGTTCAATGGAGAGAAAAGGAATGAACAATTTCTGCTGCCCAACAGAACGGATTTCACCAAAAGAGTTTATTACCATACCTATGACATTACGGAAGCCCTAAAAAATGGGGAAAATACCATGGGCGTGATTTTGGGAAATGGCTGGTATAACCAGAGGGATAAGGTCAATGTGAAACTATTATGGTATGGCTGTCCGAAGCTGTTATTTCAGATTGAACTGTATTATGAAGATGGAACCAGGGAGACAGTAGGCAGTGATACTTCCGTGACATGGCAGCCGGGTCCTATACAATATAATAATATTTATTTCGGAGAGATATATGATGCACGCCAGGAACTGTCCGGGTGGAACCGGCCCGGTGTGCGAAAGGAGGAATGGAATCAGGCGGGACCGGCAAAAGAACCCGGAGGGAGTCTGACAGAACAGAGGGCATCCGGTGACGCTGTGACAGGCACGATACATCCTAGAACGATTACGAAGGTCAAAGAGGATATGTATGTGCTGGATTTCGGGCAGAACATCACAGGCTGGTTAAAGATGAAAGTGAGGGGCAGTGAGGGACAGACCATAACCATGCGTTTCGGCGAGGAGCTGTGGCCGGATGGGAAGATCAATTATTACAGCACCGGAACCGGATGGAAACAGCAGAAAGACGTGTATATCCTGAAGGGAGGAGAGGAGGAGGAGTATCAGCCCCGCTTTACCTGGCATGGATTTCGATACGCGGAAATACAGGGATACGGGAAAATGCCTGAAACAGAAGATATTGAGGCTGTGGTAGTACATACAGGGGTGGAAGAAGACGGACAGTTTAGCTGCTCCAATGTATTGATGAATCAGATCCAGCAGGCCTCCCGCTGGTCCCTGTTAAATGGGCTGCACTGCGGCATGCCTCTGGATTCTCCCCACAGGGAAAGGCAGGGGTACGGCGGGGATGCGCTGACAGCAGCGAAAGCCTGTATCTATAATTTTAATATGGAGAATTTTTATGCTGCCTGGATGGACGATTTTGCGGACGCCCAGGATGCGGAAACAGGTTTTGTGCCTCACACGGTACCTTGTCAGGACGGCGGGGGCGGTCCGGCCTGGGGCTGCGCCTATATTATCATTTCCTGGTTATGCTATGAATACTATGGGGATACAGAGATACTGAAAAAACATTTTGGAAATATGGAACACTGGATGGAGTTCCTGGCTACAGGTGTCCGAAATGGTATCGTAGAAGCGGAAGGGACAGATAAGGATTGCCTGGGAGAGTGGTCAACGCCGGGTGAGACCTTGATTCCGCCCCGGTTTGTGAATACCTATTTTTACGGTTATTGTGCTTCTTTGATGGAAAATATAGCGAAGGTTCTGGGAAAGGAAGAGGAAAGGCAGTCCTACAGCGTTTTAAAGGAAAATACCATACAGGCTTTCCGACGGGAATTTTTCCATAAGGAGACAGGCCGGTACAGCATCGGGGCACAGGGCAGTGAAGCCTTTGCTTATAAACTGGGAGCTGTAAAAGAACAGGAAAAAGAACAGGTCTTCAGATATATGGCAAAGCATGTTGCTAAGGAATGTGATGGTCATCTGGATACAGGGATCTTTGGGACACCTTATCTATTTGAAACACTCGTGGATAACGGGTATGGGGATATTGCATATCAAATGATCACAAATACTACTTATCCCGGCTATGGGTATATGCTCGCCAACGGGGCCACTGCGCTGTGGGAGTATTGGGAAAAAGAATACGGGTTCTATCAGTGTTCCTGTTGTCATAACCAGCCCATGTTCGGAAGCATCAGCGGATGCTTTTACGAAAAAGTGGCGGGGATCGTGCCCCTTTCGCCAGCCTGCAAAGAGGTTCTGATCGCACCGGGGCCAATCGGTGATCTGCGGTTTGCGGCAGCTAAGAAAGAGACCATGTATGGGATGGTTTCTGTAGAATGGGAAAAAACGGACACGGATTTTTCTTTGTATTTAACCATTCCCTGCAATACCGGCGCAGTGGTGCTGCTTCCGGGCACCGGAGAAGCGCTGCAGGAAGGCGGCGATCTCTTATTGCCCGGGGAAGAGGGAAAAGAAGGGATCCGCTCTGTAGAACAGACGGATAAAGGATATTGTATCCGGGTAGGATCAGGAGATTACCGGTTTACACTTAAAAAATAGATACTGTCCACAGGCAGGCATTTGGACAGTAACATGGCATATCCGCTGGGAACCGCTTGCGGCCAGGGGTATGCCCATTGGCTGTATGATACAGTGGTTTATAGCTTATCTAGCAGGTGACAAGCTATGGATTGAACAGTAACAAGAATGGAACAGTTGCAAAAAATGAACAGATTGAGCAGGAGTGCTGGTATGAATACGAGAAGCAGTGATATTTTAAAGGGACCTCAGTGGGCAAATGTGAGGGCGTTGTATAAGGCGGACGGGTATTCCCGGGAGGAACTGGAAAAACCCATGATCGCGGTGGTGAATTCCTACAGCACAGTCTGCCCCGGGCATGTGATATTTAAAAATTTATCGGAGCGTGTCAGAGAAGGGATACAGGCAGGAGGCGGTACGCCCGTAGAATTCGGCGTGATCGGGGCATGTGACGGGATAGCAATGGGACATAAGGGAATGCGGTATATTCTTCCCACAAGGCAGATGATCGCGGACAGCATAGAAGCCATGGCGGAAGCACACAGACTGGACGGCCTTATCTTACTGGGGAGCTGTGACAAGATCATTCCCGGTATGCTCATGGGAGCCATGCGGGTGAATCTTCCGGCTATTCTTATAAACGGCGGTCCCAGCCTGCCGGGACGTATGAAGGAGGGGAATCCTTACGGAGGAGAATACATTGACCATTCCATTATCCAGGAATCAGAAGGTGCGCTGAAGAAGGGACTGATCAGCGAGGAAGGATTTAAGTGGATAGAGGAACATGCTATGCCCTCCATCGGCTCCTGCGCCATGCTGGGTACGGCCAACACCATGGGATGTCTGGCAGAGGCCATGGGGATCATGCTGCCCGGTACAGCGGCTATCCCTGCGGTGTATAGTGAGAGATTGTCCGTGGGATATCAGAGCGGCAAGCAGATTGTAGAAATGGTACGCAGAAATATAAAAATAAGAGATATCATAACGAAACAGGCAATTTATAATGGTATCAGGGTGAACGCCGCCATAGGAGGTTCCACCAACGCAGTCCTTCATTTGCTGGCTGTTGCATATGAGGGTGAGATCGAGATGTCTGTATTTGAATTTGGAAAGATATGCGAGGGGATCCCTCATCTGGTCCCCTTGATCCCGGCAGGCAGCAATACCCTCCTGGATTTTTATGAGGCGGGAGGGATACCGGTACTTATGAAGGAGTTACAGGAGGTTTTGTGGACACAGGAAAAGACCTGTACAGGTAAAACCGTTGGAGAATTGTTGGAGAATGTAACCAATCACAGAAAAGAGGTGATCCACCCCATGGAAAATCCCGTACATAAAATGGGAGGGATCAAAATCCTGAAAGGAAATCTGGCGCCGGAGGGCGCAGTGACGAAGCCTTCCGCTATTCCGGAAAAAGCCCTGGTGTTTCGCGGAAAAGGAAAGATATACGAGGGGGAAGAAGAGGCGCTTAACGGGATCAGATGCGGCGAGGTCAAAGCCGGAGATGTGGTAGTGATCCGCAATGAGGGCCCCAAGGGTGGACCGGGTATGCCTGAAATGTACAAGGCAATGAAGCTGTTGGTGGGGATGGATCTGGGAGACAAAGTGTGCCTGATCACGGACGGAAGATTTTCCGGTTCCAATAACGGCTGTTTTGTAGGGCACATCTGCCCCGAAGCCGCTGACGGCGGCCCCATCGCCTATCTGGAGGATGGAGATGAAATCCTGGTAGATGTACGGCAGGGGATCATAGAGGCTGTTTGCGTCGACTTTGCAAAGCGCCGTCAGACAAAAGCCAGAGTCCATAAGAATATCACAGGCTGTCTGTATCAGTATGCTCAAAATGTGGGATCAGCATCGAACGGAGGAGTCATCCCCACGCGGGAAAGGCAGAGCAGGCCCGGGTGCCCGGTTCCCGTTGGCACCCGGACCGGAAAAAGAGAGGATTGAGATTGTATGAAAATAATTGATGTACACGCACACCTTGGCGATGACTGTGTTTTTGACCATCATATCAGCGAGGAGGATCTGTTAAAGGGATACGAGGATACCCCGGTGGCGGGAGCCATTGTGCAGCCATCCCTGCCCCGGTTTTCCCTGCAGGCAAACCGGGAGATACATGACCGAATTGCCCGTCTGTGTGCTTCCAGGAAAATGAAGTTTTGGGGGCTGGCCTCCATCTATCCCCATTTTACCAAGGAAGAGTACAGAGAGGAGGCATACAGATGCATCAAAGAACTGGGATTTGTGGGCTTGAAGATCACACCTGTAGGGCATGCGGTAGATCCGGAATCGGAGGACGGCATGTTCGCCTTTTCCGTTGCAAATGAGCTTCAGGTGCCTATGATGGTCCATACAGGCTCCGGCGTGCCGTTTTCCCAGCCTTTGAAGATATGGAAGGCAGCCCGGAAATATCCGGATCTGAAAATTGTGATCGCCCATTCCGGTATGGATTGGGATACTCATCAGGCCATATTTGTGGCAAAAGAATGTCCCAATATCTACCTGGAGACCAGTTGGACAGGAATCTATAACACAAGGGAGATCTACAGGGAAATAGGACCACACCGGATGATGTTCGCCTCAGACCATGTGAATAATGTAAGGGTGGAGCTGGAAAAGTATAAGCAGATCTTGAAACCTGAGGATATGGATCAGGTATTTTGGAAAACTGCAGAGAGCGTATTTACATGCAGCAGTCCACACGCTGTAACGGTTCAGCTTGTCTGAACTGTTACCACACGCTTCTGTTTTTTGAGGTGTGTTCTCGCCTTTATTGATTTATTACGGAAAATAGTGTATAATTTACAAAATTCTTTGAAAATTATAAGGAAAAAAGGAAAATTATGCCAAATACAAAAGATTGGAAGCGTAAAATACAGCATTTTATTTATTCAAAGAAAATTGCAACGAAAATGTCAGTTTTGATGATCACGATTATCACCTTAGTATTTCTTTGCACCGTGGCAATTTTCCAGACCTATAATAAGCGTATTTTATATGAAAATACCCAGGAAGCTGCCATCACGAATCTGACAAGTGTGAACACATTAGTGGAAAATATAATCGAAAATATCAATACATATTCCTATATCTGTCTGTCAGACTCTGATCTGCAGCAGGGACTGGTAAAGGAAAAGGTGGAAATCACCGATTTCCGCAATATAGAGCAGATAGAAGATTCCCTGATAGAATTGATCTCCAAAATTGATCTGATCGAGTCCGTTTATATTTTTGATACGGAAAATTTTTTGTGTTACTCAGACAAGTCGGGAAACAATCCCCTGCGGCACAGTAACATACAGGACTATAGCTGGTACCGGGACGTAGGGCAGGACGGGCAGTATCACGTCATCTACCGCTGTGATGACTTTTTCCGCAATCCCGATAAGATACCGGGCATTTCCTTTGCCCGTGCCATCAGAAGCCTTGATTCCATGCAGACCATCGGATACATGATGATCCATATCTCCCAGGAAATGGTGGAGAAGCTGCTGCTGAATCTAGATGATAATGAGTCACAGATGAAATTTTACATTTTTTCGGATAAAGACCATGTGTTGCTGAATACCTTAGACAGCAGTATGCAGAAGGAGGCGGAAAGACTGGGAATCCAGCTTGTGAAAGAAGGCCGGGACTCCGCCACGGAGCAGATCGGAAACGTCCGCTGCCAGATATCCGTGTACCAGACGGAGACGCTGACTTACATGGGGGTCACGCCTTTTGATGATCTTCATCAGCAGGAAAAAGGAACGGTTCTGCTGACCATGATACTCCTTGCTGTCCAGGCGGCGATCATTATCATTGCGGCACTGTTTGTGTCCCACTGGTATACTCGCCCCATTGAAAAATTAATGGAATCTATGGAGGAGGTAAAGAACGGACATTTCAAACAGATCGAGATAAAGACCAAGCACCGTGAAGTGCAGAATCTGATAGATGTTTATAATGAAATGGTGGGGGAGATCCAAAATCTGCTGGAGAAAACAAAACAGGTGGAAATGCAGAAAAGAAAAGCGGAATTGGAAGTTCTGAGTACACAGATGAACCCCCATTTTCTCTATAATACCTTTGATTCTATTAAATCCCTGTTTTTGTTAAAACGCTATGAGGATGCCTATCACATGATGTGTGAACTGGCCCAGTTCTATAAGATCAGTCTGAGCAAAGGCGATGAGTATATCACCATAGAAAAAGAAGTCCAAATGGTGGCAAACTATATCGAAATACAGAAAATGCGTTACGGTGAGGATCTGCAGGTGGACTATGATGTGGACCCCGAAGTGGGCGGATATAAAATATTAAAGCTGGTCTTACAGCCTTTAGTTGAAAATGCCATCACCCATGGAATCCACGGTTTCGTGGAGGAAGGCCGTATCGCTGTGCGGATCAAAGAGGAAAAGGGATATTTAAGCCTGGTGGTGGAAGATAACGGGATTGGAATGACAGAGAATACACTAAACAATGTCCTCAATGGCAAAAATACAGGAGCCGGGAAATCCTTTGGGTTAATGGGGACCATTCGGAGACTGGTATACTGTTACGGCGGGGATATGGTCTATAAAATAACAAGCAGGATCAACCGGGGAACAAAGATACAGATTTATATTCCTATGAAAGATCTCCGTAACAGTTCAGACCGGCCTGCGCATTTACTGCACTGACCGTATGAATATGTAACGACAGTAGGCATCCGGCCCATCGCGAAGCGATTTGAATAGGCGGATGCATGTAACAGTTCAGCTGCCTGAGCTGTTACTGATCTCCAAAGATGAGGGTGGTTATATGCAGAAGCTGAAACTTATGATTGTAGATGATGAATATTTGATCAGACAGTATATCCGTAATTGCATTGATTGGGAGAGATTAGGTTACACCATTGTAGGAGAGCTTGGGACTGCTCAGGGCGCACTTCAATTGGCGGAAGAATTGAAACCGGATGTGGTGCTGACAGATATTTGTATGCCCGGTTTGGACGGTCTGTCTTTTACCGGGCTGTTAAAAGGGAGCTGTCCCAATGTAAGAGTGATCGCCGTTACCGGACATGATGATTTTGAATACGCGCAGCGCGGTATCCGGGTGGGTCTGGATAATTATCTGCTCAAGCCCATCGACGAAAAAGAACTGGAAAACGTGGCACTGGAGATTAAAGAGAGTATCTTATCCCAGCAGTCACAGGATGAGCTGTTTCGGGAATTGACAGATTACAGAAGGCAGAATGAACCCATCGTGCGGGAATATTATCTGAAAAAATTACTGGAGCCTGATTTCCATCAGGATTCTTTATCTGAAAATGCTGTGGATTCTCTGCTGCCGGGCAGGGAGGGATTTTATCAGACCGTGGTGGTGAGTTTTGATGATTTCTCCCAGATAATACTTGGCATGGACATTAAAAAAGGGAACACAGAGTGGATGACGCATTATCTGGAAAAGGAGCTGGAAGATAAAAGGATATACTGGGTGCCGGACAAGTTCGGGCATATAGTATTCCTAAGCCGTGAAGAGGATTTTTCATGGGAAACATTTATGGCTGAATTAGAAGGGAAATGGAAAAAAACGTTTCATTTCCCCATTTATTATGGGATTGGGGATGCAGAGCGGTTTATGAAAGACATTTATAAATCGTATATGGGAGCTAATAATCGTTTGAATTCAGCTATTGTTTTCGGAAACAACCAATATCAGGAGGAAAATATATTTTCCAGGTTTGAGGGAATGGCCAATCCCATACCCATGGAAGATTTGAAAAAACTGCATGCTTATATTGAAACAGACTCCCCCGCCAAGGTGGAGGAGCTGGTCCATAACTGGTTTGAAAAATGGAAGCATATCAATTTTATGGATTTATTTTATCTGAAGCTGCAGCTTCTCAATGCTGTCTTTTATATTTATTCTATGAATACAAAGGAAGAGGCATCTTATGATTTCCATGAGGATTATAAGGAGTATTACCAGCGGATCTTTCAGATACCCACATTAAAGCTTTTGCAGGATTGTTTTCTGGATATGTGCAGAAAGATCATGGAAATGTATCACGATGAAAAGTCTGTCAGGCCGTCCAGCCTGATCTATGCGGTAAAAGAATATGTCAACATGCATTTGTCGGATGCCACGCTGGCGTTAGCGGGAACGGCTGAGAAATTTTATCTGAACAGCAGCTATCTGAGCCGTATATTCAAGAAGGAGATGGGGGTATCTTTTGTGGAGTATGTAAATGCCCAGCGCATTGAACGGGCGAAATCCCTGCTTGAAGAGACTGATTTAAAGATCTATGAAGTAGCGGAAAAAGTAGGGACCGGCAATGCCAATTATTTAGGGATCCTGTTTAAAAAAGCGGTAGGCTGTACGCCTTATGAGTACCGTTCCAAAAAACGCCAGGGTTAAGATCCCTGTACATTGTGTATAACCTTATAGACGGAACTGCACCGGCTCTCAGAAGCGGTGCAGTTCTATTATTCTGTCCGCCAAAGCCATATGCCGGCACGGCCTTTTTTGCTGACCTGCAAAGGGGCCGGCAATCTGTTTCCCGTGGTAAAAATATTAATAGAAATAGTAAAAAGCAAAAGGAAAAGAAAAAGCGAAAATAGGTATAATACAATTATAAAAAAACACGTTAAACTTTGAAAGGAGGAATTGCCGGGTGCTCCCGGCAAGAAAGGAAAATGAGGAAAAAAGGATTAGCGGCACTTATGGCAGCGGCCATGGTAGTATCTTTAGCGGCTTGTGGAAGTGCCGGAGGGGCGGACCCACAAAAGAAAGAGACGGATAATGGGGATGCAAAAGGGGTAGAATTAACAGTTTCCCACATTATGGTGAATGAAACGGACAGCCAGGTATTGGCATGGAATAAAGCGCTGGAGGAATACAAAAAGACACATCCGGATGTTACCGTCAAAGAGGACAAAACAGATAACGAAGCTTATAAGACAAAGTTAAAGACCACACTGGCAGCAGGTTCGGCTCCCGATGTATTCTATTCCTGGGGCGGCGGATTTTCCCAGTCCTTTGTAAAAGCCGGGATTGTAGAAAACCTTGACGCTTATGTGGACAGCGGTGTCATTGATATGGATAAAATGATGCCCAACATATGTAATAATTTTTACTATGAGGACTCCTTATACGGACTTCCCCTGGACAGCTTTATCGGCGTACTTATGTGCAATCAGGAACTGTTTGACCAGTATGATCTGAAGGTTCCGGAAACCATGGATGAGATGTATGAGGTATCTAAGGTATTCGTGGAAAATGGGATCACACCCGTGTCATTGGGGGAAAAAGACAAATGGCCCGGGCTGTTCCCATTCGGTATCCTTTCCCTGCGCTACGGAGGCGTTGATGAAAATACAAAGCTGTTAAACGGGGAAGGGAATTTTGACCAGGATTTTGTGAAAAATTCCGCAGAAGAGTTGGAGAAAATGGTCAGCACAGGTGTCTTTTCAGACAGCGCAGTGGCGCTCACCAACGATGAGGCGAAAAATGAATTTCTGGAAGGCAGAGCGGCTATGTTCTATAACGGAAGCTGGGGCGTTGCGAATTTAGATGAGGATTCACCTCTGGCAGGACACCTGACAGTGACAAACTGGCCAACAGCCGAAGGCGGTGCGGAGAAACAGAATTCTTATATCGGAGGAGCCAGTGCTACTTTAATGGTTTCTTCTGAATCAAAACAAAAAGAAGAAGCCGTAGAGTTTGCTGTATTTATGAGCCAGAAATTTTCAGAATATGGCTACGAGAGCGGCGCGCACCTTCCCACATGGAAGTACGAGGGAGACGCAGAGTTGCCGGATATGCAGAAACGTTTAACGGAACTGATGGAAAATGCAGACGGCTTCTGTCTGGCATGGGATACCCTGCTGGATGCAGAGACAGCAGATATCCACAGCAATTCTCTGCAGGGGATCTATGCGAAGCAGACCACGGCAGAACAATATATAGAGGCAATGACGGCAACCAGGAAATAATATGATTTCGGCAGCATAATCTCTATCCCGCAGATTATGCTGCCGATTTTAAAAGCAGGGAGGTGCTATTTTGGATAGATTTTTAGGAAATAAAAAAGCGATCGCTATATTCACGCTTCCGTCTTTGCTGCTGTTTGGAGGCCTGCTGATCGCTTCTGTACTGTTTTCTTTTTACTATAGTTTATTAGACTGGGATGGTATCGGAAAAGGGATCTTTATCGGCCTTGATAATTACATAGAAATGTTTCAAAACACTATTTTCCATAGGGCGGTTATCAATTCCTTTCTTCTGTGTATCTTTACGCTGTTGATCCAGCTGCCGTTGGCCCTGATCCTGGCGTTGATCCTGGCATCACATATAAAGGGTGAAGTTATCTTTCGTACCATATTTTTTATACCGGTCACCTTGTCCACAGTAGTAGTGGGCCAGCTCTGGCTTAAGATCTATAATCCTAATTATGGAGCCTTGAATGAGCTGCTGAAAATGATAGGGCTGGAAAATCTCACACAAAACTGGATAGGGGATGTCAAAACTGCTCTGTTCTGTGTATTTATCCCTATCATCTGGCAGAACATAGGGTATCACATGCTTCTGTTGTATACGGCCATCAAGGCCATTCCAAAGGACATCCATGAATCCGCGCAGATAGATGGGGCCACGGGCATAAAAGCAGCCATGAAGATCACCATACCTTTGATATTACCAACGTTAAAGACATGTGCGATCTTTGTTATCACAGGCTCCTTAAAAGCATTTGACATGATCTATGTACTGACAAACGGCGGTCCGGTGAATTCCACAGAAGTGCCCAGCTCTTTGATGTTCAACAGCATTTTTGTCATCAACCGTTATGGATACGGAAGTGCAGCTGCGATTTTTATCGTAGTGGAATGTATTGGCATAGCATATCTTTTGCAGCGGCTGGTGAAGACATCACCGATTGAATATTAAGGGGGAGGAAAAGGATGAAAGAATCATTAAAAAGTATTATCTGCAAAAAGTGCATAAGAATGATCCTTATGGCATTTTTACTCCTTTTTACTGTGACTTCGGTCTATCCGCTGATCTGGCTGGTGTTTTTCTCATTTAAGAGTAATCAGGAAATCTTCGGCGGCAATATTATGGGGCCTCCCCAAATCTGGCAGGTGAAAAATTATGAGAACGCCTTGCTTGGAGGAAAGGTTTTAGGATATCTGGGAAACAGTGTACTGGTGGCAGTTGTGGTCATTGTTGTATCTACCATTTTGATCTCCATGGTTGCCTATGCAGTGACAAGGATGAGATGGAAACTCAGGGGAGCGGCTTACTGGTTCTTTATGGCGGGGCTGACGATTCCCATCCATGCAACGCTGCTTCCGCTATTCATATTATTTAAGAAGATCAATATATTGAATACGCCGCTGGCTATCGTCATTCCGTATATTGTGTTCGCCCTTCCTTTTGGAATCATGGTGCTGGGAAATCATTACGCAACCGTGCCGTACGAGATGGAGGAGGCGGCCTGTATAGACGGATGCAATATTTATCAGACCTTTTTCAGGGTAATATTACCACTGGTCCGGCCGGCATTGGCTACGATCGCTATCTTTACGTTTTTATCTTCATGGAATGAGCTGATGTTTGCAATGACCTTTATCAGTGATGAAAAATATAAGACACTTACGGTAGGGATCCAAAGCCTGGCTGGTATGTATTATACGGAATGGGGACCTATAGGGGCGGGAATGGTAGTGGCTACGTTCCCGGTGCTTTTGATCTATATTTTGTTAAGTAAACAGGTGCAGAACGCAATCCTGGCAGGCGCCGTGAAAGGATAGGCGCGTTCAGAAAAGGGCAGATAGTTTAGCGGGTGGAACACCCACACGGCAAAGTGCAGCGGATGGAAAACTTTCATTGATTGAGAGGGAAAGGTAGCAGATGGGAATAGGGGTCATATGATAGAGAAAAAAGGATTTTTATTGATATGATCAGAAAAGTATTTTCATATATATTGTTATCAGCGGCTTTTGTGCTGCTCACTTGTACATCCGTGTCTGCCCTCCCTGCGGCGTCAGGGGAACAGCGCCGGGGGATTGATGTGAGTATGTGGCAGGGGGATATTGATTTTGAGGAGGTGGCAGAGTCCGGGGTGGACACGGTCTATATCCGTTCCGGTCTGGGGTGTGATTATACGGACCCGTATTTTGAACAGAATTACGAGAGGGCACGGGCAGCCGGGCTGAATGTGGGATTTTATCATTATGTCACGGCCAGGACGGTCTCCCAGGCTGAGTACCAGGCCCATTTTTTTGTAAATACCATACAGGGGAAGGAGTTCCAGTGCCGCCTGGCGATGGACTTTGAAGACCTGACAACACTGAGTGCCGCTGAGGCCAATGAAATTGGGCTGGCGTTTATCAGGACAGTGGAAGATCTGAGCGGCAAAGGGACCGTGGTGTATAGTGACGCTTATAATGCGGGGGCTGTTTTTGGCGGCGGACTGACAGCGTATCCGCTCTGGATCGCGGAGTATGGCGTTTCTGAACCTTCCTCGGCGGTGAATTGGGATTCCTGGGCCGGATGGCAGTATTCGGATATGGGGAATGTGGCCGGGATCTCCGGGCCGGTGGATTTGGATCTTTATACGGATGCCATGTTTCTGGAAGAACCGGGCAGTGTGCCGGGGCCTGTGCCAATGCCGGAGCCTTCTGCGTCAACAGTGGAATATACCGTTAAGAGCGGGGATACACTCTGGGGAATCGCAGAGATGTACAGAACCAGTGTTTCAGCTATCGTTTCGGAGAATGGGATAGCAAATCCTAATTTGATCTATCCGGGTGAGGTTTTGAGGATCACGCTGGCGGATAATGTGCCTTCTTCAGAGATGAATAACACATATCTGGTGCGCAGAGGGGATACTCTTTGGGGGATCGCACAGATGTACAGGACTTCTGTTGCAAGACTTGCGGCTATGAACCATATCTCTGATCCCAACCTGATCTATCCGGGTGAGATCCTTCAGGTATCTTCCTCGGGAAGTACCGGGGATGTGGGAAGGACTTATGTTGTGCGCTACGGTGATACGTTGTCCGGGATCGCACGCAGGTACGGTACCACGGTTTCGCAGCTTGCGGCAGCCAATGGGATAGAAAATCCTAATCTGATCTATGCAGGGGAGGTACTCACGGTAAATTGAGAAGCGGTTTCAGAGAAGAACAGATATGATCAACAGACAGAAAAAAACGGGGATGTTCCGGAGCATCCCCGTTTTTTTATTCGGCTTGTTATGCCGGCCGCGGCGTTCAATCCACTTTTGCTTTGTCCAGCGCCTCGTTGATGGCGTCCAGCAGAAGCATCGAGGTGTATTTGTTCTCGTCTGTATAGGTAATGTTTTCCGTGGTCTGCGATGCGTAGATCTGGCTGGAGAGCGCATCCAGTGCGGGCTCCATCAGCGGATACATGGCAGTGGTGGTCTCGCTTAAATTTACCAGAGATATGGCATTTATGTGGTTTTCGTCCACAGTAACCTCAACGTCAAATGTGTTGCCATTTAGTGTGATGGGGCTTTTATACACGCCAGCGTGGTAGACAGCGGCTGAAGTGGCGGCTGAGTCGGCTTTCCGGTCTTTTCCGAACATCATAAAGAGAAGAACCGCCAGAAGAATGGCAAGTACCACGAAAATAATGGTATAAATGACTTCTTTCATATGTAATACGACAATCTTGGTCTTTGAGCTCATGGCTGCACCTCCTGCATTCCTTTTTATAACTTATTATGGAAGTGGGGAAAATATGCAAGGATTCTTGAAAGGAGGACAAATTGTTGAGGGGCCTGGGGGGACAGGTAACTATATTGGAAGGGAACCCTTACGTTTAAACAAAGAAGTCTATGCTTCCCTCCGGAATTTCCAAGCCTTTTTCCAGCATACAGGCAAGAGCCTCCAATTTTTTCCTGCTCTGCTCTGGTGTCCAGCTAAATATGCCGGGGTCCAGCAGGAAGCAAAAAGAAGAAATAATTATTTCACTCAGTTCAAGAGGACAGGCACAATGAAATACGCCCTCCCGGTTGCCCTCTTTTATAATCTGAGCCACAATGGGAGAAAGACTGTTTAATATTTTTGCAAGTGATTTTTGATGTATACCTGCATTCTGTGGATTATGAAGATAAGTATCTAAATCCGATGATACGATGGATCTTCGGTAATGGATATATAAATGTTTTAACTTTTCAATGGCATTTTCTCCACCTGAAGAAGCAATGTCCTTACATTCATCTATTATATCCTGATAAGTGCGCTCCACCAAGGCGTCGAAAACCTCCTCTTTTGACTTAAAGTAATAGTATAATCCGCCTTTGGCGATTCCCGCTCTTTTGGCTATATCATTAACTGAACAGCTTTCACCTTTTTTCTCTGACAGCAAATCCAGCATGGTATCTAAAATTAAATCTTTTTTATTCATAAGTTCACCACCTTTGGCACTGATTATAACACAAGTTCTCACACTTGAACAGCGGTCAAATCTATGCTACAATAAATTTGAACAACGGTCAAAAAAGAGAAAAGGAGAAGTTAATAATGATTGAGGTGGTTATATTTTTAGGTCTGCTGGTTTGTACGTTTATACTTTTGGCGGCAGAGCTTATTTTGGGATTCCGTTTTTTCCTTAAAAAACGAAACCGGGGATTGTATTCAAAAGAACGTAACCGATTAAGGAAAAATACAGTATGGTTGGTTATGATATTGGTTTTAACGGGAGGTTTTATGTTATTCAGTCAGCTTACAGCTTCAACACCGTCCATAAAAGATGAAAACAAAAAGCCCATAAAAGGCAGTATTGCAGAGTTGGAAAAAGTAAGTTTGAACGGAAGAAGTGAATGGATCAGCATCAGAGGCGTAAATAAAACAAACCCGGTGCTTCTGTTTTTGGCAGGAGGTCCCGGCGGGTCACAGATGGCAGCCGTGCGGCATGACCTATCAGAATTGGAGAAACACTTTGTTGTTGTGGTCTGGGATCAGCCGGGGTCCGGAAAGTCATATGGGGCGGGCGGTAAGAATCTGACACTTGATACATATGTTGAGGATGGCCTGGCGTTGACTGCATATCTTCAAAAGCAATTTTCCCAGGATAAGATATATCTTGTGGGAGAATCCTGGGGGAGCGCTTTGGGCGTGTTTCTGGCATCGGAATCACCCGGCAGCTACCATGCCGTAATAGGGACAGGGCAAATGGTAGATTTTCTGAAGACAGAGTGTATTGACTATGACAAAGCAATGGAATTAGCTCAAAAGAACGGTGATACGGACAAAGTAAGGAAACTGAAAGATAATGGCCGTCCTCCTTATTATGGCCCCGATGTCACTTGGAAAAGTGCGGAATATTTAAATTATCTCTCCTCCTATATGGGAAGAAACCCGGAGATCCACAATGGAGGATTCAATACCTTCCGGGATATTTTTTCAAGTGAATATGGTATTATAGATAAAATAAATTATTTGAGAGGAATTGTTACAACGTTCAATCATGTTTATCCGCAGTTGTATCATATAAATTTGAGCACTGACTATCCGAAACTAGAAGTGCCGGTTTATTTTTTTCTTGGAAGACATGATATCAATGCACCTACATCTTTAGTGGAGGATTATGCAGAAGTTCTACAGGCACCCCACAAGGAAATCGTATGGTTTGAGCATTCAGGCCATAGTCCCTGGATAAATGAAAGCAGTAAATTTGTTGAGGAATTACTTCGTGTTGTAAATCCTGCAGGTTAGGCACAGCACGTAGTCGGCTTTTTACCGGAGTCTCCGGAAGAAAAACAAGGTTGGTTCCCTCCATAATTTGTGATACACTGGTTGCAGACAATTTTGTCACCAAGGAGGCAGGAGAATTATGAAATACCGATTACTTGTGCTGGATATTGACGGCACAGTTACCAATACAGAGAAAAAAGTGACACCCAGGACAAAAGCGGCCATAAAAAGACTACAGGAGCAGGGGACTTTGGTAGCTATCGCCTCCGGGCGGCCCACCAGGGGAATCGCTCCGGTGGCGGATGAATTGGAGTTTGATAAATATGGAAGTTATGTGCTGGCTTTTAACGGGGCCAGGATCGTGAACTGGAAGACAAAGGAGTGTATCTATTCCAAAACGCTTCCCCTGGGTATGCCCAGAAAGCTCTACCGCAGTGCCGTGCGGCACGAGGTGGGGATCATCACTTATGAGGAGGAGCAGATCATTGCGGGAACCACACCGGATATCTATATGGAGACAGAATCAAAGATCACCGGGCTGCCCATTTGTCACAGAAAGGATTTTCCTAGTTATGTAAACTTCCCGGTAAACAAATGTCTTCTTACAGGGGAGCCGGATGAGCTGGAGCGGATCGAGCCTCTTTTGGCGGAGGAATATCTGCACGAAGCCCAGATCTTCCGCTCAGAGCCGTTTTTCCTGGAGGCAACACCCAAAAATGTGGACAAGGCCTACTGTCTGGAAAAGCTTTTGAAGATCTTGGGCATATCCAGGGAGGAGATGGTGTGCTGCGGGGACGGCTATAATGATATTTCCATGATACAATTTGCCGGGCTGGGCGCCGCCATGGCAAATGCCCAGGAAAAGGTCAAGGATGTGGCTGACTACATCACCGTCCGGAGCAATGATGAGGACGGGGTGGAAGAAGTGATAGAGAAGTTTTTTTATAACTGATCGGAGGAGGAGATACATGCCGCTGCATTTTATTTTCGGTGCTTCAGGCGCCGGGAAATCACATTATATTTACCAGAAGATCATACAGGAGTCCATGGAGCATCCGGGGAAGCAGTATTTAGTGCTGGTACCGGAACAGTTTACTATGCAGACGCAGAAAGAACTTGTGATGATGCACCCCAGAAAGGGAATCCTGAACATTGATGTTCTGAGCTTTGAGCGCCTTGCCTACAGGGTGCTGGAGGAGACCGGGGAATCCTGTGCACAGGTGCTGGAGGAGACCGGGAAGAGCCTGGTGCTTCGGAAGGTATCCCAGGAAAAGAAAAAGGAATTGAAGATCCTGGGGGAGAAAATGAAAAAGCAGGGCTATATTTCCCAGATGAAGTCCATGGTGTCAGAGCTGAAACAGTATGAAGTCACAAAAGAGGATATGGATATCATGCTGGACTATGCCAAGGACAAGCCGGAGCTTTATTATAAGCTGAAGGATATCTCTGTGCTGTACCGGGGATTTTTTGATTACCTGGAGGGAAACTTTATTACCCAGGAAGAAGTGCTGGAGGTTCTGGGACGTGTGGCCGGACAGTCTGAAAAATTATCGGGATGTGTGATAGTGCTGGACGGCTACACCGGATTTACCCCCATTCAGCTTCAACTGCTGGAAAAGGTCCTTCCCCTGTGTGAAACTATGTATGTGACCGTTACTATGGATGAACGCCTGGACGCTTACCGCCAGGGAAGCCCCCATCATCTTTTTCATCTGAGCAGGGAGACGGTGTCAAAGTTATGTAAATTTGCCAGGGCAGCAGGAAGTCAGGTAGAGGAGACCTGGGTAAAGGGAAACGGAAGGTTTGTTGGCAATGAACCCATGGAGTTTTTGGAACAGAACTTGTTCCGGTTTAAAAAGGAGATCTATACGAAAGAGCAGCAGGCGGTCCACATCCGGGAGAGCAGAAATCCGGCACAGGAGATGGAGGAGACTGCCCTTTTCATACGCCGCCTGATGCGGAAAGAAGGGTACAGATGCCGGGATTTTGCGGTCATCACCGGGGATATGGAAACCTATGCGGACCATGCGGCAAGAGCTTTTTTAAAGTTTGATATCCCCTGTTTTATTGACCAGAAGAAGTCTGTGTTCATGAACCCCTTTGTGGAATTTCTGCGTTCGGCTGTGGACATGCTCTTGGAAAATTACAGCTACGAGAGTGTTTTCAGGCTGCTGCGCTGCGGGCTTTTGGACTTGCAGGGGCAGGATATGGACAGGCTGGAGAACTATGTGCTGGGCATGGGGATCCGGGGCTTTGGCAAATGGCAGGAGGAGTGGGTGCTCCACTACCGGGGAGAAAAGCCGGAGGAGGTTGTGGAGATCAACAAAATCCGAAAACAGCTCATGGAGATCCTGACCCCTTTTACAGAGCAGATGAAGACCAGAAAAGGAACCGTCTTAGAGCGCGTGTCTGCGTTTTATGGGTTCATCACCGCATGCGGTATCCAGGAAAAGCTTGACAGGAGCGGGAAGGACTTCGCTTCGGAGAACGCCATGGACAGGGCCAAGGAGTATAGTCAGATTTATCCCATGGTCATGGACCTGTTTGACAAGATGGCAGAGGTTCTGGGGGAGGAGAAAGTGAGCCTCCGGGAATTCAAAGAGCTGCTGGAGGCCGGTCTCTCCGAAGTGAAGATCGGTATCATCCCTCCAAACTCGGACCAGGTGCTGGTGGGGGATATGGAGAGGACAAGGCTGAAAGACATAAAGGTGTTATTCTTTGTGGGCGTCAATGACGGGAAGATCCCAAGAGAGGACGCTGCGGGAAAGATCCTGTCGGATCTGAACCGGGAGGATTTAAAAGACTCCACGGTTACGCTGGCTCCTACCTACCGGGAAAATCTGTATACACAGCGGTTCTATCTGTATCTGAATATGACAAAGCCTTCGGACAAACTGTATCTGTCGTACAGCAGGGCTGACGATGGAGGAGAACCCATGACCCAGTCTTTCCTGATCGGCGCGGTGCAGAAGCTGTTTCCGGCTCTTGTTTTAGAACGCCCATCCGAAGATTCTGCCTGGAAGGTGGAAAATCCCCAGAGTGCCCTGGAATATCTGGCGCAGGGCTTCAAGGAGATCCTTGATAAGGAGATGTCCCCTCTCTGGAAGGAGCTGTTTTCCTGGTACCAGAAGCAGGAAATATGGCAGCAGACCATGCAGAACATGGTGGAAGGCGCATTTCGGATCAACCCTGAGGACGAGATCGGAAGAAGTGTGGCAAAGGCCCTCTACGGTACGACCCTGGAGAACAGTGCTACACGTCTGGAACTGTTTGCCCAGTGTGCCTGTGCCCATTTTCTGGCTTACGGGCTGGAGTTAAAAGAGCGGGCCAGATATGAATTCAGTCCCATGGATATGGGAAATGTACTGCACAGCGGCCTGGAGCGGTTTGCAAAGAAAATGCATGAGAGCGGCATTCCCTGGACAGACCTTGACGAGGAACAGATGGATGAGATGGCAAATGCCTGTGTGGAGGAAGTAGTCTCTTACTATGGAAATACCATACTGAAAAGCAGTGCCAGAAATGAATACATGGTCAGCCGGGTAAAACGGATGATGAAGCGGACCATCTGGGCATTGACCAGCCAGATGGAGCAGGGAGCCTTCACGCCAAGCCGTTTTGAGGTCTCCTTTGCCATGGCGGATTCCCTGGAGAGCATTAACATCACATTGTCAGAAGAGGAGAAGATGAAGCTTCTGGGGAGGATTGACCGCGTGGATACCTGTGTGGAGGAGGATAAGATCCTGGTGAAGGTCATTGACTATAAATCAGGAAATACTTCTTTTGATCTGCTGGCGCTGTATCATGGCCTTCAGCTTCAGCTTGTGCTGTATATGAATGCGGCTCTGGAATTGGAGCAGAGGAACAATCCCGATAAAAAGGTGGAGCCTGCAGGGATCTTTTATTACAATATCAAGGACCCTGTGGTGGAAAAGGTGGAGGAGGAAGACCCGGAGGCGCTGAACCGTCGTATTCTGAAGGAACTGCGCATGAACGGCCTGGCTTCCTCAGACAGAGGCGTGCTGGAAAAACTGGATGTAAATCTGAGGGAGAACGGTGCTGCCTCCCTGAGTGTCCCGGTGACCATCAATAAGGACGGAAGCCTGTCACGAAATTCCAGCGCGGTCAGTCCAGAGCAGTTTCATCTAATATCGAATTATGTAAACCAGAAGATGAGGGAGATCGGCCGCAGGATCCTGGCGGGGGAGGCAGAGACTCTGCCCTATGAGATGGGAAAACGGAATGCCTGCCAGTATTGCCCCTATAAAGGGGCCTGCGGATTTGATGAAAAAGTGGCGGGATACCGCTACCGGCGGCTGAACCCTCTGAAACCGGAGGAAATATGGAATAAGATGAAAGACGGGGAAAAGTCCGGGGACCCTGTGGACAAGGAGGTGTAAGTATGGGAGTGATGTGGACAACAGAGCAGCAAAGGGTCATTGATGCCAGGGGATGCAACATACTGGTCAGTGCAGCAGCAGGGAGCGGCAAGACGGCAGTGCTGGTGGAGCGTATTATAACCATGATCACAGACCCGGTGCATCCGGTGGATATTGACAGACTGCTGATCGTGACATTTACGCGGGCGGCAGCAGGGGAGATGCGGGAGCGGATCCGTCTGGCAATTGAGAAAAAGCTTGCAGAGGATGAGGACAATGAACATCTGCAGAAACAGAGCACCCTGCTTCACCACGCACAGATCACCACCATTGACAGTTTTTGTTCTTATGTGGTAAAGAATTATTTCCATCTGATCGACCTGGACCCATCCTACCGGATGGCGGAGGAAGGAGAGCTGCGCCTGATGCAGGGGGATGTGGCAGCGCAGGTGCTGGATGACGCGTACGGCAGGAAAGAGCCGGAGTTTCTGCAGTTTGTGGAATGTTTTTCCACCGGCAAGACGGATGAGGGGATTGAGGACATGATAAAGCGGCTCTACACCTTTTCCGTCAGCTATCCGTATCCGGAGGAGTGGCTATTATCCTGTAAGGAGGCTTACCATATCTCTTCCAAAGAGGAACTGGAGCAGGCCGGGTGGATGCAGATGATAAAAGAGGATATCCAAAAGAGTCTGCAGGAAGCCATGAGTCTGGCAGACGCGGCTCTGGACACGGCCATGGGGGAGGGCGGCCCTTACTATTATGAAAATGCACTGCAGTCTGACAGGACCTTTATACAGAAGCTGCTCGAGACAGATTCCTTTGAGGAATGGCAGAAATTGTTTTCTGGTCTTGCTTTTGCCAGGCTTTCAGCCAAGAAAGACCCGCAGGTATCTGAGGAGGCAAAGGAACTGACGAAAAATCTGCGGCAGCAGGTAAAGGATTTGCTGGGGGAGCTGAGGGAGCAGTATTTTTCTCTCTCCCTGGATGCGGCTGCCCGGTACGTGCAGATGGCCGGAGGCCCCGTGCGTGTGCTGATCGACCTGACACTGCAGTTTACGCAGGCCTATGCAGAGAAAAAAAGAGAGAAAAATATTCTGGATTTCCCGGATTTGGAGCATTTTGCTTTGAAGATCTTAGTAGATCACTCCCAAGAGGGAGACAGGAGGACCCAGGCGGCCAAAGAGCTTGCCGGGAGGTTTGCTGAGGTCATGATAGATGAGTACCAGGACAGTAACTTTGTCCAGGAAAAGCTATTGAACGCCGTTTCTAAAATGGAGGATGGAAGCAACAATATTTTCATGGTGGGGGATGTGAAACAGAGCATTTACCGTTTCCGTCTTGCAAGGCCGGATCTGTTTATGGAGAAGTTCAAGACCTATTCCACAGCAGGCGGCGACTGCCTGAGAATAGACCTGCACAAAAATTTCCGAAGCAGGAAAGAAGTGCTGGACGGCGTGAATTTTCTCTTCTACCAGATCATGGGGGAGGCCCTGGGAAAAGTAGAGTATGACGAAGCGGCGGCCCTGTATCCCGGGGCATCCTTTCCCCCGTATGGAAAAGAGGAGAACAGCCGCCTCCGGTCAGCGAGCCTGGCCGGACGGGATGAGGACACGGAAACACCGCTGCTTAAGACGGACGGGACCCAATGGAAAAGCACAGAACTGCCGTTGGCGGAGACGGACGAGGCAGAGCATCAGGACCGGGGACTGACGCTGTCTAAGACGGACGGGACCCAATGGAAAAGCACAGAATTGTCGTTGGCGGAGACAGACGAGGCAGAGCATCAGGAACGGGGACTGACGCTGCCTATGACGGACGAAAGCATGTGGAAGGACACGGAACTGCTTCTGGTGGAGACGGATGAGGAAGAATGGAAGGTCATGGAATCCGGTGAAAACGTGCAGGAGCTGGAAGCCAGGGCTGTTGCGGGTAAGATTCAGGAAATTGTGGGTTCCTATCCTGTTCTTGACAAGGCTACAGGGAAGTACCGTCCCGCTAGATTCAGTGACTGCGTGATACTCTTAAGGACACTGTCCGGCTGGTCGGAGACCTTTAAACGTGTCCTGAACGCCCAAGGGATTCCGGCCAGTGTGACCACAAAGACCGGGTATTTTTCCGCGTCAGAGGTCATGACTGTGTTAAACTACCTGCGGATCCTGGACAATCCCTTGCAGGACATCCCTTTTACGGGAGCCATTCACAACCTGCCCGGCGGGTTTTCCATGGAGGAGCTTGCGCGTGTGAAATGTGCAGGCAAAGAGAAAGAAATATCAGGGATGTATCAGGCACTTCTGGCAGCGGAAACACTCCATGAATGTGAGGATGCAGAGGACAGAAAGATTGGAGAAAAGGCACACAGATTCCTGGAATTGTACAGAAGTATCCGAAAGAAAGTTCCCTACACACCCATGCATGAGCTGCTTTGGGAGATTTACGACAGAACAGGACTTTTTGACTATATCCAGGCAGGTGCTTCCGGGGAACAGCAGAAAGCAAACCTGCTCATGCTGCTTCAGAAGGCCAGAGACTATGAGAGCACCAGTTACCGGGGCCTGTTCAACTTTGTACGGTATATAGAAAATCTGCAGAAATACCAGGTGGATTTTGGGGAGGCCAACATCCTTTCCGAAAATGAGGATACAGTGAAGATCATGAGTATCCACAAGAGCAAAGGTCTGGAATTTCCTGTTGTATTTGTCTCCGGCCTGGGAAAACAGTTCAACCAGCAGGATGCCAGGGCATCCCTGGTCATGCATCCCGATCTAGGT
The DNA here is from genome assembly GCA_002270465.1 of Blautia hominis. Lineage (GTDB taxonomy): Bacteria > Bacillota > Clostridia > Lachnospirales > Lachnospiraceae > Blautia > Blautia hominis. Next base: position 1,290,703 of record NQOF01000001.1, on the reverse strand, counting down.
GTGGGCGCAGACTGGGTGGATGCCAAATACCGCACAAAAACACCAACCCTCTTAAAAAAGGCGGTACAGCGTCAGATACAGATCGAGAATCTGGGGGAGGAGCTGCGTATTCTCTACGTGGCGCTGACCCGCGCAAAAGAAAAACTGATTCTCACAGGCTGTACCTCCAGGCTGGAGAAGCGGCTGACAGCTCTGGAGCCTCTTAAAAAGCAGGAGGAGCGCAGGATATCCTACGGCAGGCTTGTGAAAGCCCGCTGTTATCTGGACTGGATCTTTCCCGCCCTTGCAAGGCACCGCTGTATGGACCGGGTATATCTCTCCTATGAAAAACGTCCATACGCGCTGAATCCCCTCCATAACCATGAGGCGGGCTTCCGTGTGCAGGTAATCTCGCCTGCAAAGCTTACCCTGGAAGAGGCGGAGACCAGGATGATACAGATGATGAAAAAACAGGAGATCCTGGGATTTGACACCAACGAAAGCTGGGATAAGGATGCAAAGGAGCAGATAGAGGAATGCTTTACCTACACTTATCCATACCCGGACCGGGAAAAGATCCCTGCAAAGGTTACGGTTTCCGAGTTAAAGCGGCTGCACATGGAAGATGAGGAGAGCACTGACTGGTATGAGGAGGAAGAGGTGGTTCCATACATCCCTTCATTTATCGAGAAACGGGAGGAGGGCCTGACCGGAGCCGGAAGAGGTACCGCATACCACAGAGTATTTGAATGCCTTGACTTTTCAAAGGCCGGTTCCGTTCAGGAAGTGGAGGAACAGCTTGCATCTCTGGAATCCGGGCACAGGATAGACAGGGAGGTCCGGCGTACAGTTTCGCCCCGCGATGTGTATCAGTTTGCTGTTTCTTCTATTGGAAAACGCATGGCAAAAGCCCAGGCCGCAGGAATGCTTTATCGGGAACAGCCTTTTGTCATGGGGATTTCTGCCGACCGGCTGCGAGAAGAGTATGCTGGGGATGAGAGCGTTTTGGTACAGGGGATCATTGATGCCTTTTTCTATGAGGAGGGCAGGATCATATTGGTAGACTACAAAACAGACAGGGTACGGCGCAGAAATGGCAGTGATCTGGTTGAAAAATATAGGGTTCAGCTTGATTACTATACAGAGGCTTTGGAGCGGATGACGGGTAGGAAGGTGTCTGAAAGGTATATCTATTCGGTGGATATGCAGAAGGAATTAATTGTGTAGGGGGAGATGCGGAGGTGGGCACTGCCTGGGTCAAAAAGCGGTGGAAGAAAAGAGCAGTAAGATTACAGCCATACTACTGCCTGGTAACGCAGGAGAAGTGGATTTTCTGGTTGTACTAGAGTGTGTTTGAAAATCCATTCCGACAATCCGCACGCCCCACTTCGCGGTATATTTGCCCCCAATTCGGTCAACGTAGCCCGCTACGCCTCCCTCATCGAGGTCAAATCTCCCACAAAGTGTGACGCACATCTTGCCGAAAGCAATTTTCAAACACACTCTAATCAAAGATTGCAGATATAATAACAAGAATTAGCCATAAAACCAACTGGAAAGGAATAAATCTGTGATAAAAAGAATTTCTATCGGATATCAGGAGTACGATGAACTGATAACAAATGGATTATTTTATATTGACAAGACAAGATTTATAAAGGAATGGTGGGAAAGTGGCGACAAAGTGACCCTGATTGCCAGACCACGCCGTTTCGGGAAAACGCTCACAATGAGCATGACTGCACAGTTTTTTTCATTAGAATTTAAAGGACGCAGTGACCTATTCCAAGATATGGATATTTGGAAAGAGCAGGAATACCGCTCTCTTCAGGGAACTTATCCAGTTATAGCGCTGAGCTTTTCGGATATAAAAGAAACTTCTTATACGCAGGCTCGTAAAAAAATTGGTGAGCTTATAGTTGACCAGTACAATAAACACGATTATTTAGCGGATGGGAATATATTAAATGAGAGGGAAAAAGAGTATTTCCACAGTATATCGTCAGATATGGAAGACTTTGAGATCAGCATATCAATTAGGAGATTGTCAAGTTATCTATATAAGTATTACCACAAAAAGGTGATTATACTTCTGGATGAATATGACACCCCAATGCAGGAATCTTATGTTAGCGGTTACTGGGAAGATTTGACTTTTTTTACCAGAAATTTATTTAATGCAACTTTTAAAAATAATCCGTATCTGGAACGTGCAATTATGACAGGAATCACTCGTATTAGCAAGGAGTCGATTTTTTCTGACCTCAACAATTTAAAGGTGATAACGGCTACATCCAATGAATATGCAGATTGTTTTGGCTTTACAGAAGATGAAGTATTTGAATCATTAAGAACATATGGTTTAACGGATATGAAAGAAGAGGTAAGACTATGGTATGATGGGTTTTCTTTCGGAAAGGTGCAGGGGATTTATGATCCCTGGTCAATCATTAATTTCCTTGATAAAGGTGAGGTAGGTCCTTACTGGACTAATACAAGCAGTAATAACCTGGCAGGAAACTTAATACGCCAGGGGAGCAGGCAAATAAAAGAAACTTTTGAAATACTATTATCCGGAGAGAGTATTACCACTGAAATCAATGAACAGATCGTGTATGAGCAGCTTAATATTGACGAGAGTGCTATTTGGAGTCTGCTGCTCGCCAGTGGTTATCTTAAGGTGAGAAAATGCCTGATCCAGAAGGATTTTATGATGGATTGGAGACAACTGTATGAACTGGAGATAACAAATCTGGAAGTAATGATTATGTTTCGGGGATTAGTCCGTGATTGGTTTGCTTCATCGGCATCAAATTATAATGACTTTATAAAAGCCATGCTGCAGGATGATATAAAGGCCATGAATGTATATATGAACAGAGTGTCCATAACAACATTCAGTTTTTTTGACACAGGAAAAAAACCTTCCGCAGAAAGTGAACCGGAACGATTCTATCATGGTTTTGTGCTTGGATTAATTGTGGAATTGGAGGATCGTTATACGGTTGCGTCAAATCGGGAAAGCGGTTTTGGCAGATATGATGTGATGTTGGAACCGAAGGAGCATACGGATGATGCGATTATAATGGAATTTAAGGTACAGGATGTAAATGATGAGAAAACTTTGAACGATACCGTTCAATCGGCATTAGATCAAATTGAATTGAAAGAGTACTCGGCATATTTAATAGCAAGAGGAATACCGCAGGATAGAATCCGGAAGTACGGATTTGCGTTCCATGGAAAAAATGTGCTTATAGGCAGTAAGAGGGAATGATTAAAAACTTACAGCCAAGAATTGTACCATGAACATGAATAATTGAAGCCCGGTGGTGTGATTGGTTCGGTGAGCTGCGAGTCTTGCTTGTCATGTTGTTACTTCAGAGTAACAGTTCAGACAAGCTGAACCGTTACATATCCAGCCATTAAATATCGTTTCATGATGGGCTGGATGCAATGATTTCAGATTTACAAAACCCTCCTCCCATGGTATGATATGGAGAAAGAATAAAACGTTAATGCAATAACGCAGTGGAACAAAGGGGCAGACGGTTGGGTAGTCTGTCCCTTTCTGCGTTGCTGCAGGTGAGGGAGGAAATGTATGGATTTTGCTGGAATACTGAAGACGGTGAACGATTTTGTGTGGGGGCCCTTTATGCTCATTCTGCTGGTGGGGACAGGTGTTTTTCTTACCTTTCATTTGAAATTCCTGCCGTGGCGTAATTTGGGCTTTGCTCTGAAATCAATATTCAAAGACCCTGAAAAAGACAGTATGGGAAACAGAGAGGGCGATATCACCCCGTTTCAGTCCCTGATGACTGCATTGGCTGCAACCATAGGTACGGGAAACATCGTAGGTGTGGCAACCGCAATGGTCATGGGAGGTCCCGGGGCGATCGTCTGGATGTGGATCTCCGCTCTCTTTGGACTCTCCACCAAATATGCGGAGAGCGTTCTGGCTGTAAAATACAGGGAGATGAACGCGGACGGCGAGATGGTGGGCGGCCCCATGTATGCCATGAAAAATGGGTTCCGTAACAAAAAAGTGGGGGCTGTGCTGGCAACACTTTTTGCAGTCTTTGCGGTTCTTGCATCCTTTGGAATCGGTAATATGACACAGGCCAACTCCATTGCGGATGCACTGAACAGTACCTTTAAAATCCCCAATATTGTCACAGGCGTTGTGATAACGACCCTGGCACTGGTAGTTCTTGTGGGCGGGATCAAGAGCATAGGAAAAGTTTGTGAGAAGGTTGTGCCTTTTATGGCAGTGCTGTATTTCGCCTGCGGAGTGGGCGTTATCATTATCAATGCAAAACATATACCGGACGGTCTGGGCCAGATATTCGGCATGGCGTTTTCCGTAAAGGCAGTAGCCGGCGGTGTTGGCGGAAATATCATAGCTACCATGTCATCTGCCATGCGCTGGGGTGTTGCCAGAGGTGTGTTCTCCAATGAGGCAGGCCTCGGCTCAGCTCCTATTGCGGCAGCGGCAGCTAAGACCGATTATCCCTCCAGACAGGGCTACATCAATATGACGGGAACTTTTTTCGATACGCTGGTGGTCTGTTCCGTCACAGGTCTTGTCATTGCATCCTCCGGTGTGCTGGGTATGAAGGATGCTTCCGGAGAATTGGTGACAGGCGTAAACCTGACCATAAAAGCTTTTGAGAGCGCCCTGGGTCCTATGGGAAGTTACCTGGTTTCCATCGGGATCATGCTGTTTGCCTTCTCCACAATTCTGGGTTGGGAATACTATGGGGAGAAATCTTTGGAATTTCTGGTCCGCTCCACTAAGATGAACAGGATTTACAGGGTACTGTTCTCCTTTATCACATTTGTGGGTGCTACCAGGACACTGCAGATCGTATGGGATTTCTCAGATACCATGAACGGATTGATGGCAATCCCAAACCTGATCTGCCTTTTGGTGCTGAGTAATGTGGTGGCACAGGAATGTTTTGATTTCCAGAAAGAAGTAAAGAAAAAGTAAGACTGCTGCACAAAGTTAAGAAAAAAGAAGTCTGCGGAGGACTGCCGCAGGCTCTTTTTTGGCTATAAAACCCGCAGGCATTGCTGACGGCTCCGACAGGGTTACTGTATACAGGCCACTGTACCGGGAGGCGTTTTCATGCTGAAAGCATGGAAATCCCCAGGCAGCAAGCGCGATATGGGGCAGAATACGCCATATCTGTGCATCGCGAAGCGTATTACAGGACACGGAGTGTACAGTAACCCGACAGGAGGCTCCCATATTTTGTTATTTCCCATTGTTTGTAATCCGACAATATATTATAATAATCTACATATTCTGTATATCTGCAGTTTGCTGGGCGTTTTATCTGCGTGATATGGGAAAAAGCTACAGAAAATTCTGTATAGAAAAGAATTGACAACAGAAAATTGATCAGAATTGCGGGTGGAAAACGATGCTGAAGGTTGTATTGATTGATGATGAACAAGTAGTGCTGCAGGGGATGAGTCATTTGCTGGCGGAGGACTTTCCTGATTATGAGGTTACGGGGAGTTTTACCGATCCGGAGCCTGCCATCCGTTTTATTGAGGAAAATAAAGGACAGGTGGATGTGGTGGTGACAGATATAAAAATGCCCCACATATCAGGTGTCACTCTGATAGAGAGAATCAGGGATATACGTCCTGAGATCGTCATGATCGCCATGAGTGCGTACACAGATTATGAATATATCCGGCAGGCCATGAAAAACGGGGCAGTGGATTATCTTCTGAAACCCTGCAGGCGGAAAGAGATCCTGGGGATATTTGAGAAAGCGGAGCAGCAGAAAAAGGAGAGGGAACAGGAGACAGAGGAAAAGCAAAAAGAGCGCCTGTTTATCAAGCTCCTGAAAGGGGCAGAGAACTGGCAGGAGAGAGACTCCCTTATATTCCCGGAGGGGACGGACTGCGTGTGTGCCATGTGGTCTGACAAGGATAAAGGCAGGGAGGAATGGGAGGCAGCCCTTGAACGAAGGCGGGCAGAGTTAAGAAAGAAAAATGCCGTGGGGACTGCGGAGGAACACAGGCTGTGGATCATAGCGCCCTTTTCTGAGCTGCAAGAGGAGGGATCTTTGAAAACCTGTGTGGATGCAGGGGATTTTGCTATTTATCTGGAAAGACGTTTTCCTTGGAAGCAGCAGGAACTGCGGGAGACCGTGCAGGCACTTTTGGAGCGTGAATTTTATATGGATTTTAACGGCAGGCTGTTTACGTGGGACGAGGAAGAATGGCAGAAGAAAAGCAGCAGGGCAGAGGAGATCAATATGGAGGAGTATCTGCCTTTTTCTAAAATTGAAATGATCCTGATACGGGGAAGAGAGGATCAGCTTCAGCTTATACTGCATGAAGGCAGACGCCGCCTTCTGAACAGAACAGACGGATTTGACCCCGGAATGCTGAAAAAGGGCATGATCCGTTTCTGCTGTATGATGGAAGAGCGTGTCAAAACCCAGGAGACGGGCAAAGTGCCGGAGCGTCTTTCCGAGCAGGAGCAGATACTTTCAGACCTGAGAAACAGCAGAAGCCTTTTACATGCATGGACCAATCTGGAAGCATATCTGCAGCAGATTCTCAGCTTTTTCCAGGAAAAGGCCAAGGTGCCTTCCTATGTCCGGCTGGCATCCGCTTACATGGAGGCCAACTATATGCAGGAATTGTCCCTGCAGAAGGTGGCGGAATATGTGTCGCTGAATCCCTGGTACTTCAGTTCCCAGTTTAAAAAGTATATGGGAATCCCCATGGGGGAATATCTGAATCAGGTCAGGATCAAGGCAGCCGTGAATCTGATGGAGGAAAGGGATTTAAAGATCGGAGAGATTGCAGAGCTGGTGGGGTTTAAAGATTCCGCCTACTTTGGAAGCGTATTCAAGAAGTTCAAGAAAATGTCGCCAAAAGAGTACAGAATGAAAATAATGAATAAATAACAGTGCCGGATAAGAGGCAGGAGCCGTCAAAATACTGATGACCCCTGCTTTTTTTGTGCAATATAAAATATATTTACCAGAAATCTAATGAAATCAACAGTTTTTTTTACGGAAATAGATATACTTGAAACCATCAATGAAAAAACAAAGGAGGATAAAAAATGCGAAGAAAAAGTAAACAGATTTTGGCGGCAGCCACAGCAGCGGCCCTGTTGTTATCAGGCTGCGGCGGCAGCGCAGGGAAGTCAGGAGAAAAAACTGCAGCTCAGCCTGCAGCGTCGGGGGACAAGATGACAGACGTGGGGACGCCCAGAGAGGATACCCTGATCGTGGATATGCTGAGCGGCACCCAGACAGACCCGGATAATTTCAATCCCTATATGACAGGCTGCGTGGCCATGGACTGCGGGCTTCATCAGCTTTTGTACCCATGTCTGTGGGAGGCGGATACCATGAAGGGGGAGCAGATCTGTGACCTGGCGGCGGATTTTCCCGAGGCCATGGATGACACCAACACAAAGTTCCAGTTCCATCTGCGGGAGGGCATCACCTGGTCCGACGGCGTGGAGTTCACTGCCGAGGATGTGGAGTATACATCCAACATACTCAGCAGTACAGAGGAATTCAGTTGGGGAAGCTGGTACAAATCCTTTGTAAAAAGTATGAAGGCCGTGGACAAATACACAGTGGAGATGGAGCTGGTGGAGCCAAACGTGAAGCCCCAGCAGAAACTGGGCGTTATTGTATTTGGCAATAACTTTAAAGTAGTTCCCAAACATATATGGGAAAAAGAAGACCCGGCTACCTTTAAGTATACAGACCCTCTGTCACTGGGGCCGTACACCCTCTCCAAACGTGATGCCCAGGGAAACTGGTTCCTGTATGAAAAGAGAGAGGACTGGGACAAATCGGATGTAGGCGTCATTGACGGGGAACCGAAGCCCCAGTATGTATTATTCAAATATTTCGGAAGTGAAGAGAAACGTGTCATGGCAGCCGTGAATAATGAGATTGACATTTTGCAGGACATTTCACCGGAGAGCTGGGATATTCTGAAGGAAAAGAATCCCAACGCAAAATGCTGGACAGAGGAATTCCCTTATGCCATCCCGGATGATCCCTGTGAGCGCGGCATCTCCTTTAACTGTTCCAATGAATACTACAATAACAGGGATGTGCGCTGGGCACTGACCCTGAGTATGGACATCAAACAGGTGAGCATGGCTACCTTTGGCGGAAAATTGAAGTTTTCACCTCTTGCGGTACCTCCCACAACAGCGCTGACGGATGTGTATCAGAAACCAATGCTGGACTGGCTGAAAACATATGCCTTTGAGGATGGATACAAACCGTTCAATGAGAACACAGCCAAGGAAATGGTGGAGCTTCTCAAAACAGAGGGTGTTGAAAATCTTCCCACCACAGACGAGGAGATCACAGATATCTTTGGTATCGGCTGGTGGAAATATGATACAGACAAGGCGGCAGAGCTGCTTCAGAAGAACGGATTTACCCAGAAGGACGGGCAGTGGATGACACCGGAGGGACAGCCCTGGGAGATCATCATCCTGGCTCCTGCGGACTTTGAGATTGAATCTATGCGTCTGGCATTTGCAGTTGCGGATGCCTGGAGTAAATTCGGTGTGAAAGCTGAGGTAAAGCAGCAGGATTCCTCCACATTCTGGACCTCCTATGCCACAGGAAACTATGACGCAGGCGCATACTGGCCTTTCTGCGGACTAATCCCTGATCTGACAGAGAATATCCAGACATGGCACGAAAAGTATATTCTTCCAAACGGAGAGAACGCGGCAGGCAACAAAGAGCGTTATGCCAATGAGGAGCTGAGTGCAGCCATTGATAAGTTACAGACTCTTGAGCCGGATGACCCAGAGGTGAATGCAACAGTGGAAGAAATGCTGAAGATCTTTGTGGACGAGATGCCCGCGATCCCCATGTTCGGCACCGCAAAATTCGTTCCGGTCGTTGAGACGTACTGGACCGGTTTTCAGGATTCTGAAAATCCATTTGAAGGTCCCTGGTGGTGGTGGTCACAGTTCAGGTTCTACACCACTAAGATCGAGGCTGCAAAATGATTTGTCACCATACGGTAACTGTGAAAGTATGAAACAGTTACATTACACCAATTATAAGGAGGCTGTCAATGAAATTCGGTAAATTTCTTCTCTCCAGGATTGCGACATTTCTTCTCGTGATCTTTATTGGTGTGACAACCGTCTTTTTCGTACCCAGGCTCATGCCAAATGATCCGGTGGAAGCAATGATTGGACAGATGACGTCCAATGCCGGTTCCATGAGCCCGGAGGCGATCGAGCAGATGAGGGAATCTATGAATTCCCTCTTCGGCCTGGACGGTTCTGTCCTGCACCAGTATCTGGATTTTTTTAAACGGGTAGTTATCTCACATGATTTTGGCCCGTCCCTTTCCGCGTATCCCACGCCGGTGATGCAGATGATCGCCAGGGCGCTGCCGTGGACGCTGGGGCTTATGCTGACCACCACGGTCCTGTCATGGCTGATCGGGAACCTGATCGGGCTTCTGGCAGGGTTTCGCAAAGACAAACCCCTGTCAAAATTTTTGGAGGGGATCGCCATCGTAATGTATCCCATTCCGTATTACATTTTCGCCCTGCTGTTGATCATGTTTTTCTGTTACCTGCTTCCTGTGTTCCCCCTGTCCTTTGTTGTACAGGGCGAGGGATTTAACTGGGTACATATAAAAAGCATTCTTTGGAACTGTTTTCTGCCTGCCCTGTCTTTGGTGCTGGTAGGATTTGGGTGGTGGGTCATCAGTATGAAGACCATGGTGAGCAATGCCAAGGAAGAGGAATATGTGAAGTTTGCAAGACTGAAAGGGCTGGGGGAAGGCCGTATCATGGGAAGATATGTGATGCCCAATGTCATGCTCCCACAGGTCACCAATCTGGCACTGCAGATAGGCGGTATCTTCAACGGCGCACTGGTGACGGAGATCCTGTTTGGATTTCCGGGACTGGGCAGTTTGATCTACCAGGGAATCCTGCAGAGTGACTACAACCTGATCATGGGCACCATCACCATCTCGGTGATCAGTGTTGCCCTTACAACTTTCGTGATAGACCTGCTGTATCCATTCCTGGATCCGCGCATCCGCTATAGTTAGGGGGAGAGAGAATGGCAGGAAAGAAAAACAAAATAAATAAATACTGGAATTTTCGGCTGAAGATGGGCGCTGTGCTTCTGGGTGTCTTCCTGGTCATCGGATTTGTCATGCCTGTTTTCTGCAAAGTCAGCCCTGTGCAGTGGCAGTCTTACCCCAGAAATATGGACCCGACAGCAGAGCACTGGCTGGGGACCACAGGCCTTGGACAGGATGTCTTCTGGCTTTTGGCCTACTCCATAAGAAACTCCTTTCTGGTAGGCATGGGAGTTGCATTTTTTGCCACAGCTGTAGGGGTTTTTATGGGGCTGCTTGCAGGATTTAAGGGCGGATGGGCAGACAGGATCATTACGCTTCTGACGGATTCTTTTATTGTGATCCCGTCCCTTCCCATACTGATCCTCATATCAAGTATGTTGAAGGGCACCGCACCGCTTTTTTATGTGGCAGCGGTCCTGGTGATCTTTAACTGGCCCTGGCCGGCCAGACAGGTGCGTTCCATGGCGCTGACCCTGAAAGAGCGGGATTTTATCAGTACAGCCTTGTTTTCCGGGGAGAGTACCGGAAAGATCATTCTGAAAGAGATTTTCCCGTTTGTCATGAACTGGTCTCTGGCAAACTTTATTAATACGATCCTGGTGGCAATCGCGGCGGAATCCAGCCTTGCCGTGATCGGAATGTCCAGCAACACAACGGCCACTCTCGGCACAATGATCTACTGGGCCAATGAGCACCAGGCTATGCTGGCAGGGCGCTGGGTGTGGATCGGAGCGCCAGTGGTATCCACAGCACTTATTTTCATCGGTCTGTTCCTCACCATGACAGGGGCACAGCAGATGTGGGCAAAAAGGAGGGGTACAGATGCTTAAACTGGAACAGGTGAGTGCCCGTTATGAAACGGTCAGCGGATATGTGAATTCCGTGGACCATGTGAGCTTTGAGGTACGGAAAAATGAGATCATGGGCATTGCCGGGGAATCCGGCTGCGGGAAATCCACTCTTTTAAAAACCATGTACGACCTGGTGGATTTTCCCCTGGAAATATGCGGGGGAAAGGTGACCCTGACCACAGAGTCCTCAAAAGAAAAGAAAATCCTGACAACAGGCCAGATCAGAAAAGAGTGGTGGAGGGAAATCTCCTATGTACCCCAGGGTGCCATGCATGTCATGAACCCGGTCAGAAAAGTCAGGGAACAGTTTTTTGATGTGATACCAAAAGAAAAGAGACAGAAAAAGGCAGAGCAGGAGAGGACCATTGCCGCGTACCTGAAGGAACTGGAGCTGCCCCATGAAGTTTTGGATGCTTATCCCCATCAGCTAAGCGGCGGAATGCGGCAGAGGGTCATCATCGCGCTGGCAACCTTTCTGGGACCGGATCTGGTGCTTGCCGATGAACCCACCACGGCTCTTGATGTGGTGGTGCAGCGGGGGATCCTGACCATGTTGTCAAGAGTGCAGAGGAAGCTGGAGAACTCCATGGTCATAGTTTCCCATGATATGGGCGTGCATTATCAGATCACAGACAGGCTTGGGATCATGTATGCAGGGCAGATGATAGAGAACGGACCCACACAGGAGATATTCGGGAATCCCCAGCATCCCTATACCCAGATGCTGATCAAAGCCCTTCCAAAGCTTGGGGATGACACGCAGAAGGAAGGGATTCCCGGCCTTCCCCCAAGTCTCAGGAACCCGCCGAAAGGCTGCAGATTTGCCGCACGCTGTCCTTACGCTGAGGATAAGTGCCGCAGGGAACAGCCCACATCGGTATCTGTGGGGGAACGGCATCAGGCAAGCTGCCATTTGCTGAAGGAGGGAGGCAGCCATGGAAAATTATAATTTATCGGTGAGAAATCTGACAAAATCTTTTAAAATAGGCGGAATGATCTTCGGAACCAGTATAGTGGCTGTGGACCATGTGAATCTGGATATCCACTCAGACAAACCGTGGATCATGGCCATAGTGGGAGAATCGGGAAGCGGTAAGAGCACCCTGGCCAAAATGGTTTTAAAACTTCTGGAGGCAGGGAGCGGAGACATTTCCCTGGGAGGGGAAGACCTCTCGGTATATGACAAGAAGAAAAAAGAATTCAGGAAAATGGTGCAGCCTATTTTCCAGAACCCCTTCACTGCTTTCAGCGCAAGAAGGACTGTGGACAGCTACTTATTTGAAACAGCCTGTAATCTGGGGGAGATGAAGTCAAAAGAGGAGGCTGCCGAAAAGATTCGGGAGACACTGGCTGAAGTGGGGCTTAACATGGAACAGGTACAGGGAAAATTCCCCAACCAGTTTTCCGGCGGAGAGCTGCAGAGAATCTCCATAGCCAGGGCATTGATCACAAGGCCAAAGCTGATCGTGGCGGATGAGCCGGTAGCCATGATCGACGCATCCCTCAGAATGAATATTGTTAATTTATTTAAAAAACTGAAAAATGACTACCATGTGAATTTTATCTACATAACCCATGATCTGTCCACCGCGTATTATGTGAGTGATTATATAGCCACCATGTACAGGGGGAACCTGATAGAATTCGGAAAGGCAAAAGCAATCTTAGAGAATCCGGGCCATCCCTATACGGAACTCCTGCAGGAATCCATTCCTGTTGTGGGGAGAAAGTGGGACCGGGACATAGTCCTGCCTGACCTGGAAACCAAGGAATTTGCTGCCACTGCCTGTAAATTTGCCTCCAGGTGTAAATACGCCACAGAAAAATGCAGGCAGAAAAGCCCGTCCATGTATTCCATGGAGGAGGGGCATGAGGTCTTGTGTTACCGTTATGAACATTGAACGTAACTGTAAAACAGTTGTCATTGAGAAAGGAAAGAGAAGCCATGATAGGAGATATGAGCAGTTTAAGCGAAATGGTAAATATCAGGACACGTTCCGTCAGTCCTGAAAACTTTACAGGAGAAAAGGGGGCCGGAGGGCAGGCCGTAGAGGGGACCGGTGCCTCCTGCGCAAGGGACCTGGGCAAGGGATGGAAGGTTTCACCTTCCGTACAGATTGGGCCGGGCGAGACCTTTACCCTGGCGGATATAAAGGGGCAGGGTATGGTGAAGCATATCTGGGTGACCACCAGCAGTATGCAGAACAGAACCCTGGTGCTCAGGATGTACTGGGACGATCAGGAGTTTCCGTCTGTGGAGGCTCCCCTGGGGGATTTTTTTGCAAGCGCGGATGAACAGCAGTATGAGCAGCTAACCTCCCTTGCCGTGTGTGTGAATCCCCGCAGAGGCCTGAACTGTTATTGGGATATGCCTTTTTACGAAGGATGCCGCATGACACTGGAAAATCTGGCGGAGGAGAATGTGATCGTATATTACCAGGTGGATTACCAGCTCAGGGAGCTGGAGAAGGCGTACGGATATTTCCATGCCCAGTACCGCCGCACAAATCCCCTTCCATATAAAGAAGACTATACGGTCCTGGACGGCGTGAAGGGAAAAGGACAGTATGTGGGCACCTATATGTTTTGGGGTGTAAACAACAATGGATGGTGGGGAGAAGGAGAGATCAAATTCTTTATGGATGGGGACCGGGAGTATCCCACTATCTGCGGAACAGGGACAGAGGATTATTTCTGCGGGGCTTACGACTTTGAGGTGGACGGGGTTTACCGTCCATACTGTACCCCCTATGCCGGCCTTTCAAAGATCACACACACGGACGGGGCTTATAAGACGCAGCAGAGGTTCAGCATGTACCGCTGGCATATCACAGATCCCATATACTTTGAGACGGATTTAAAAGTGACTATTCAGGCTCTGGGATGGCGTTCGGGCGGAAGATATCTGCCTTTGCAGGATGATATCTCATCTGTGGCCTACTGGTATCAGGACAGTCCGGCGCCCAGCGGTTCCGTGCTTGGGAGCAGAGACGACCTGGAGATCATATAAGATGGGAGGAACCGGTATTGAAGAGAAAAATGATTTTCGGAGCTGTCCTTTTCCTGTTTCTTGCAGGAGGGATAGGTGCTGTATGGAAGATAAACAGGGTACCGGTTCCTGTATCATGCTATATTTATGACCAGTGCGGGGGATGTTCTGTGACAGATCATCCCTGCAACGCATGTACCGGGGAACGGCAGTACAGGATCAAGATGGAATCCATGCTGGAGGAAGCGGGAGTGAGGGACCGGGCGGAACTGAAAATTTATAATGTACTTTATTCCTTTTACAGAAATGATCTGACGAAAGCCATGCAGACATCCAGTGAACCGGCACAGATGACTTACCCGGCAGTATTTGTAGGCAGTACCATGCTTTTGGGGGAAGATGAAGTGGAGGCAAAGCTTTTATCCTCCATCAAGGCAGAGGGAACGTTTCGGAAAAAGCTGGGTTATCTTTTGGGGATACAAAAGGAGACCCATATGGGAAGCCGGGAGATTCCGCGTATTGTGTTCTTTACTATGGAGGGATGTCCTGACTGCCAGGAGGCAAAAGAATGGCTGGATGGCAGAAATGAGGAGCTGGATGATAAACTGTATGAAAAATTTGATCTTTACCCTGTAGGAAGCGGGGAGCCCGGAAGCTGGGAAATGCTGAAAAAGTTCTATATCCTCTATGGGAGAGAGCAGGAGTCCCTCTGGGTACCCACGATTATAGTAAACGGCAGGTGTCTGATCGGCATGGAAGAGATCAGGGATTACTTTGAGGATTATGACATAGACGGGAAGATCAACACAGAGGTGCCAAACGATTATGAGTAGACTAAAGCTGAACAGACCCAGAACCTTATGGATAAAGACCATTCTGATCTTCCTGGCAGGCGGCATTTTTATCTGTGTCCTTTTTAGTGTCTTGTATTACCGTACAGTAAAGATCATGACGGAAAAGACCAACCTGCTTTTTGAAAATACCGTATACCAGGTCTCTGAGAGATGCAGCCAGGAGACCGGGCAGATGGAGGACCTGATCTTAGGGATTTCGGAGAACCAGTGGGTAAAAAATTATCTGTCCAAACTTTTGGCGGGCACCGATAATTTTTCCATGACAGAGGTGCGCATTGTGCGGGAAGCCCTGCGGGAACGGAATCTGAGTATGGCAGAGAATGTCTATGTCTACACAAAGGATTATGAGCCTGTCAACTGTTTTTACAGAAACGCCGTCTTTGAGACTGCAGAGCTGTACAAGACGTATTTGGAAGAATACCGGGAGTTTCCCCAGGGAAATATACTGTGGAGATATCCCGAGGGAGAGCCGGGACTTATGGAGGCTGTAAGCTACATCCATGACGGGGATATTGTATACGGACTTTTGGTGGTCCAGTTTACGCAGGAGAATTTCGAGACCATTTTTACCGCAAAAAACAAAAGCCGCCAGGAAAAGATGATGCTCACAGACGGAGACGGGCGCATTCTGTTTACGGAAAACAAGGAGTTGACCGGGAAATATTTAAAAGAGCAGAAGCAGCAGCAGGAGGACCACCAGGAGGACCACCAGGTGGTCTATCCCCTGGGAAGCTTTGGCTGGAACCTGTGCGGCATTCTTGAAAGCACAGCCGTCACGCAGGAGCTGAATCAGATCATCCCGATCCTGATCATTGTCTTTGTGTGTATCATGCTTTTAGTGGGGATCATAGCGTTTACCATCTTCAAATCTTTTTTAAGGCCGGTCAAACAGCTTCTGTACGGCATGGAACGGATCCAGAACGGTGAGCTGGATTTCACCATGGAGCGGAAAAAGCAGGATGAATTCGGCATGATCATTGACAGTTTTAATTACATGCTTGTGCGCATCAAGGAACTGCTTCATACGGTTCAGAGACAGCGGAACAATTACTACAAGCTGGAGATGCTGGCACTCAAATCAAAACTGAATCCTCATTTTCTCTATAATGCGTTTGATATGATCTACTGGAAGATGGTCTTAAAAAATGAGTATGAGATCGCTGATGTGGTGGCAACCCTTGCTGACATTCTGCGGTACTGCGTGAACCATAAAAAGGAATTTGTCACGGTGCAGGAGGATATGAGATACTTGTCATCCTACCTGTCCTTCCAAAGACTTTTGTTGAATGAAAAACTGCAGTATGAGATCCGCATCCCGGATGAGCTGTCAGAGTGTGAGATGCCCAAGCTGCTGATCCAGCCATTGGTGGAAAATGCCATTAAGTACGGGATGAATGAACAGGAGGGACAGCTGCATGTGAGTCTCAGGCAGGAGGGGGAATACCTGATCTTTGAAGTCTGGGACAACGGAAAAGGGATGCCTGAAGAAACCTGCCGCCGTCTTTTGGAGGACGATACCGGGGATCAGGGCGGATTTGGTGTGCGGCTTGTGAAGGCTATGGTAAAAAGTACATATGGGGAGGAGTGCGGCGTATCCATTTACAGCAGGGAGGGATGGGGGACAAAAGTTACCGTACGGATCCTCAGAGATGTGCCGGTACCGGAATATATCAGATAAAGTTTGTCTTTCCATGAAAGAGGTGATAAGATAAATAGGAAAAAATAATAACCGGTAGGAGAACATCATGAGAAAACTGCTGATTTATATGAAAGACTATAAAAAAGAGTCTGTCCTGGCACCGCTGTTCAAGCTTCTGGAAGCATCCTTTGAACTGCTGGTGCCTCTTGTCATGGCCCGGATCATTGACCGGGGGATCGGAAACGGGGACAGGCATTATGTGATCATCATGTGCCTGCTGATGGTGAGCCTTGGTATTATCGGGCTTGTCTGCTCTGCGACGGCACAGTATTTTGCGGCAAAGGCCGCGGTGGGATTTTCCACAAAACTGCGGCACGTATTGTTTTCCCATATCCAGGGACTTTCCTTTACGGAAATGGATACCATGGGAACCTCCACACTGATCACCAGAATGACAAGTGATATCAATCAGGTGCAGAACGGAGTCAATATGGTGCTGCGTCTGTTTCTGCGCTCCCCCTGTATTGTGTTCGGCGCAATGATAATGGCATTTACCATTGACGTGAAAGCCGCGCTTATCTTTGTGGTGACGATCCCTCTGCTCTCTGTGGTAGTCTTTGGGATCATGCTGATCACCATCCCTCTGTATAAGAAGACCCAGGCCGCTTTAGACCGGGTACTGGGGATCACCAGAGAAAATCTAACCGGAGTCAGAGTCATCCGTGCATTCAATAAGGAAGAGGAAGAGAAAGAACGCTTTCAAGAGAGTAATGATACCCTCACAGCCATGCAGAAACATGTGGGGAAAATCTCAGGTCTTATGAATCCTATGACCTACGTGATCATCAACGGCGCTTTGGTAGTGCTTCTGTGGACAGGAGCGATTCGGGTGGATACGGGATATATCACACAGGGACAGCTCATTGCCCTGGTGAATTATATGTCCCAGATCCTGGTGGAGCTGATCAAGCTGGCAAACCTGATCATCACCATCACCAAAGCCCTGGCCTGTGCAAATCGTGTGGAGAGTGTTTTGGAAATACAGTCCAGTATGCAGGACGGAGGCAAAAAATCCCCGGCAGAGACAAAAGAGAGCTGCGCAGCCGTAGAATTTTGCCATGTGGGGCTTACATATAAGAATGCAGGGGAGGAATCCCTGACGGATATTAACTTTAAGGCCGGGAAGGGACAGACCATAGGTATCATAGGAGGCACCGGCTCCGGAAAATCTTCCCTGGTGCATCTGATCCCCAGGTTTTATGATGTCACGGCAGGAGAAGTCCGGGTGAACGGAGTGGATGTGAGAAATTATCCCATCCATGAGCTCCGCCAAAAAGTAGGGATGGTACTGCAGAAGGCATCGTTGTTTAAAGGGACCATACGGGAGAATCTTCTCTGGGGAAACCGGGGGGCGTCTGATGAGGAGTTGTGGCGTGCACTGGAGATATCCCAGGCAAAGGAGTTTGTGGAGAAGAAGGAGGACGGCCTGGACACGGAGGTGGTGCAGGGAGGAAAAAACCTTTCCGGAGGACAGAAACAGCGCCTCACCATTGCCAGAGCTTTGGTGAAAAACCCGGAGATCCTGATCCTGGACGACAGTGCGTCAGCCCTTGACTTTGCCACAGATGCCAGACTGCGCCGGGCTATAGGGAACCTGAAGGATAAGATGACGGTATTTATTGTATCCCAGAGAGCATCCTCTGTCATGTATTCAGATTTGATCCTGGTGATGGAGGACGGTCATCTGGCAGGTGCGGGCAGCCATGGGGAACTTCTGAAGACCTGCAGCGTGTACAGGGAAATTTATGGATCACAGTTTGAGCACAGAGAGGAGGAGGCATAAGATGGACAGGAAAAGATCAGCACAGAAGGAAACACTCCGAAAGGTACTCAAATATGTTAGGCATTATTGGCCGTTTTTGATCCTGTCTATTGGGGCGGCGGCAGTGACGGTGGTCCTGACTCTGTATGTGCCCATCCTGACAGGTGAGGCCATTGATCATATTATAGATAAGGGAAAGGTTGATTTTGTCTATGTGCTGCATACACTGCAGAAGATCGGCATTGTCATCCTGTTTACAGCCCTGGCCCAGTGGATCATGAATGTGAGCAACAATAAGATCGCCTACCACACGGTTCAGGATGTGCGGAACCAGGCATTTCGGAAAATACAGATACTTCCGCTGAAATACATGGATGACCATTCCTACGGCGAGGTGGTAAGCCGCGTGATCGCAGATGTGGACCAGTTCTCAGACGGGCTGCTGATGGGATTCACCCAGCTTTTTACAGGGGTGATCACCATCCTGGGGACCCTGCTCTTTATGCTCACCAGAGATGTGGGGATCACGCTGGTGGTGGTGCTGATCACACCGCTCTCCCTCTTTGTGGCAAACTTTATTGCCAAGAGGACATTTACCATGTTCAGACAGCAGTCAGAGGCCCGCGGGGAGCAGACCGCCCTTGTGGAGGAAATGATCGGAGGCCAGAAAGTGGTCCAGGCATTCAATTATGAGGAGGAAGCCCTGGAGCATTTTGACCAGATCAACAAGCATCTGGCAGACTGTTCGCTAAAAGCAATCTTCTTCTCTTCCCTGACAAATCCCTGTACCCGTTTTGTCAACAGTCTTGTATATGCAGGGGTTGGTTTGGTGGGGGCGCTGTCTGTCATAAGCGGCGGGATAACAGTGGGGCAGCTCTCCTGTTTCCTGAGTTATGCCAACCAGTACACCAAGCCCTTTAATGAGATATCAGGTGTGGTGACAGAACTTCAGAATGCACTGGCCTGTGCGTCCCGTATCTTCGCGCTCATAGAGGAAACGCCTCAGATACCGGAGCCGGAGGATGTAAAGACTCTGGAACACACAGACGGAAAAGTGGATCTGGAGCATGTATACTTCTCCTATTCACCGGAGACAAAACTGGTGCAGGATTTCAATCTGCATGTGCAGCCCGGGCAGAGAGTGGCCATCGTAGGCCCCACAGGCTGCGGGAAAACCACGATCATAAACCTGCTCATGCGTTTTTACGATGTGGACAGGGGCAGTATCCGGGTCAGCAGCCGGGATATCCGCAGTGTTACCAGAAAAAGCCTGCGGGGTTCCTACGGAATGGTGCTCCAGGATACCTGGCTCAGAACAGGTACGATCCGGGACAACATTATCATGGGAAAACCGGATGCCTCGGAGGAGGAAATCAAGGCGGCGGCCAGGGCTTCCCATGCACACAGTTTTATCAAGCGTCTGCCAAAGGGATATGATACGGTGATCACAGAGGATGGCGGCGGCCTGTCCCAGGGACAGAAGCAGCTTCTGTGTATCACCAGGGTTATGCTCTGCCTTCCGCCTATGCTGATCTTGGATGAGGCCACATCCTCCATTGATACCAGGACTGAGATGCATATTCAGGAGGCATTTGCAAAAATGATGCAGGGCAGGACCAGTTTTATCGTGGCTCACCGCCTGTCCACCATACGGGAGGCGGATGTGATCCTTGTAATGGATAACGGAAACATTGTGGAGCAGGGAGATCATAAGACACTGCTTGAGAAAAACGGATTTTATGCCAAATTGTATAACAGCCAGTTTTTGTCCGGACAGGATACGGCTGCGGTTAAGGAATAAAAGAAACGGGTCGGGAGAAATCGTAATATTCTCCCGGCCCATTTCTTTTATTCTGCCGATATGTATATACTGTTATATTTTTGCTTGGCCGCGGAACACTTTCTCACGGTCTGCGCATATACTGCGCTGACCTACTGAATAGTTACACTTTTTTTAGCTTGCAGCCGGTTCACTAAATACAATGGTGTATTTTTTATCACTGTCCTGGGTCACAGGGGCCAGCAGTTCCTGGATCAGGCGCTGGGCCTGTTCATTTGCCGTTGTCAGCAGATCGCTGTCAGCGGCATTTTTTTCCGCATCTTCCTTGGCAGCCTGCAGGGCAGTTACGGTATCCTCTTTGTTCTGGGGATTGAACAGTGCTATTTTTTCATCGTAAAACTCCAGGCTGTCCGGGTCAATATTGATATCCTGGATCACAGCCTCGGGAAGGGTCACGGTGATGGTTTCGCCGGATACGTCCACCTGGGCTTTGGAAAGATCAATGCCTGCCTTGATATGGGCATCGTAGATCATGGTAAAGCCTTTTTGAGTGATAAAACGGATCTCACCGGCCTCGTAACGGATCAATCCTCTGTATTCCAGGCGGGCGGTAGCCAGGTCACTGGCTTGAGTTAAACGGGCAGTAATCGCGGAGACAGAGATATCTGCCTTTTGATATTTGCGTCCCTCCCAGTATCTTCCCAGAAATACGCCGAAAATGACCAGGATCAGGACGCAGACTACGCCGATCATCTTTGCTATTTTATTTTTCATTCTTACCTCCGTGTTTTAGAATGGTAACGGCCCGGTACCTTTACAGTATGCTTAATGTGTATTTTTTGTACAGTAACACGCTTCGCGCAGCATCTTTTGGAGAAGGCCTTCCCGGACGGGAATCTGCGGATAGTGACCCGCAGTTACCATTGTGCTCTTTTCTACATTATACGTCTTTTTCCGACATTTGAAAAGAAAAACATGTTTTTTATATAATACTATTGACAAAACTATATTATATAGCGTATAGTATTAAATATAAAATAGTATTGTAAAAAATATAATATTATACAAATCCTAAGTATCCCGGAGTTCTATATTTCATGCCGGGAGGCAGCCGCGGCAGTACAGGCGGCACATACGGAGAAAAGGAAGTGAGAATATGGTTTTTAATACAGGCGCCGCGCTGCTGGACGCGATTGTACTGGCGGTCGTCTCCAAGGAGGCAGACGGCACATATGGGTATAAGATCACCCAGGATGTCCGGCAGGTTTTGGAGGTATCCGAATCCACACTGTATCCGGTACTCAGAAGGCTTCAGAAGGATGAATGCCTGGAGACCTACGATCAGGAGTACGGGGGCAGGAACCGAAGATATTATAAGCTGACAGAGAGAGGTATGGCACAGCTGAATCTTTATAAGACAGAGTGGAAAAACTATTCCACAAAGATTTCCAGATTGTTCGAGGGAGGGATACCAAAATGAAACGAAAGGAATTTTTAGCGCAGCTGGAACGGCTGCTTTGGGATATTCCGGTGCAGGAGAGAGAGGAGGCACTGGAGTTCTACAACAATTACTTTGACGATGCAGGGGAGGAAAATGAATCCTCTGTTATACAGGAATTGGGGAGTCCGGGCAAGGTGGCTGCCATCATCAAGGCAGACCTGGGTGAAAGCCGCAAAGAGTACGGGGAATACACAGAGACCGGATACAGCGACGGGATATTTGATGACAGGGATATGCCGGAGCGGGCAGGTGCGGATAAGAAAGAGAAAAGTACCGGCAGCGGGGAACAGACACAGCGGGACGGCAGTGCATATGAAGGCAGGAGAAGTTATGGCAGCCGGAATGGATTCAGCGGCCAGTCAAGCACGGAAGGGAGCAGCAGCCAGGACGGTACAGGACAGTACGGAAGCGGCGGTGGTAAGGGATATGACGGCCCTTACAGCAGAAGCGGTTACGGTACAGGGAAATCCCATAGGAACAGAAGCGGAATCATGTGGGGCATCATTATTGTATTCGTATTGTTCGCTGTTCCGGTAGTGGGCGGGATCGGCCTTGGTATCCTCGGTATACCTTTTGGCCTGCTGGCAGGTGTGGTCGGTATTATCGCAGCAGTTATGTTCAGCGGGGTAGCTCTGCTGGGCGGCGGTATTGCCATGGTGGTTTACGCACTGATCCATATGCTGGGAAATCCGGCGGCAGCACTGGCTATTTCCGGAGCGGGAATCATCATGTCCGCTGTCGGTATCCTGCTGGTCATGGTATTTATTTTATTTTTAGCAAAAGTGGTGCCTGCGGTGTTCCGCTGGGTTGTTGATCTGATTCAGAGAATTATGCATAGAGGAATGAGGGGAGGTGACCGTTCATGAAGAAATTTACAAAATTTTGTTTGATCACAGCATTGGTCCTGGTGATTGTAGGCGGTGCACTGTTTTTAGCCGGGATCATCATGGGCGCTACCTGGGGCGGTGTGTCTGCGGCTGTGGAAAACAGTGTGGACTGGGAGCCTTTTAAAAACTGGGTACGTTATGACAATGATTATAAGTTTTCAGAGTCTGTAGATGACATCAAGGATACACTGAACGGGAAAGCGGCTAAGGAATATGAATTTGACGCAGACCAAGTCCTGGATCTGGATGTGGATACAAAATACACATATGTATCTGTAGTGCGTTCCTCAGCCAGCGATAAAATTCGTGTCAAGGTTTATTCCAATAAAGATAAGGTAGAGTTTGATGAGGATGACGGTCAGCTCTCCATAGAAAGGTCCTACAGAAAACGCTCGATTGAAAAATACCCTATTCAGATAGAGATTCCGAAGAATAAGAAGTTTGTTGACGCAGAATTTCAGATTGGGGCCGGAATACTGGAAGTGCAGGACCTGGAGGCAGAGAATCTGACCATGTATGTGGGCGCAGGCACTGTGGAGACCAGTGGAAGCATCAGGGCAAATGAGGCGGAACTGGGCGTTGGCATGGGCACCATGGATATTCATTTTATAGAATTTACTACCGGGTATGTGAACTGCGGAATGGGAACCGTAACCGCAACGCTGGGCGGAAAACGTCAGGATTACGGCACGGATATAGACTGCGGATTAGGCGCTGTAAATGTGGGAAGTGAGTCCCACAGCGGTGTCAGCTCATTGAGGACAGGTGACAGCAATGCACCAAAATATATGGAGATAGAATGCGGAATGGGCACTGTGGATATATTATTTGAGAATGGAGATTGAACAGTTACAGCGGGGATTGATACTGCGAATCAGTAACAGGAATTGTAAATCAAAAAAATTGTTTCAGATGAAAGGAGAATCATAATGTCTGATAAGAGATTGTATAGGTCATCTACAAATTATATGCTGGCAGGTGTGTGTGGAGGGATTGCGGAATACTTCAATATCGACCCAACACTGGTGAGGCTTGCATGGGTGATACTTTCCTGCTTTGGGATGGTATGGACTGGAATTGTGGCGTATATTATTGCCGCAATTATCATACCTAAATAGGGAAGGGTGTTGAGCGGCAATAATCGTGTATTATTGCCGCAATTATTATACTGAAATAGGGAAGACCGCGGCTGCAGTGGGGGACACTGGGCCGCGGTCTTTGGTGTGATGTGTGCTTATGAATGTGTGTGTGTTTAGTAAGTGAATAGCTGGGTCCAATAATTGGTGCCGGAGGCGTTCTGGTGGTAGCCTACACCGATTTTGGTAAAGTTTTTATTGAGAATGTTGGCTCTGTGGCCTTCACTGTTCATCCAGCCGTTCATAACCTGCTCCGGGGTTTTCTGGCCCCACGCAATGTTTTCTCCGGAACCGCGGTAGGTGACACCCTGCTGGGTCAGCGCAGTGCTGAAGGAACTTCCGTCAGGACGTGTGTGGGAGAAGGATTTCTCAATCTCTTTTGCCCTCACCTGGGCGGCAGCCTGGATGGATGTGTCGGCTGTCACCGGTGAGAGGCCGGCTTTGGCGCGTTCCTGATTTACAAGGTTTACTACCTGCTGGACAAAATCAGCGTTCTCTGTGTCATTGTCCGGAACACTGGGATTTCCCGGCTGGTTGTTGTCCGGGATGTCCGGATTTTCCGGGAGACTGCCGTCCGGAGTATCCGGATTTTCCGGCTGATTGTCGTCCGGGGTATCCGGGTTCTCCGGCTGGTTGTCATCCGGTGTGTCCGGGTTTTCCGGCTGGTTGTCGTCCGGAGTGTCCGGATTTTCCGGCTGGTTGTCGTCCGGGGTGTCCGGATTTTCCGGCTGGTTGTCGTCCGGAGTATCCGGGTTTTCCGGCTGGTTGTCATCCGGTGTGTCCGGGTTTTCCGGCTGGTTGTCATCCGGTGTGTCTGGATTTTCCGGCTGGTTGTCGTCCGGTGTGTCCGGGTTTCCGGGCTGTCCCATGCCTGGGAGTTCCGGGCAGAGGGATTCCAGCCAGCCGGGGATGGAGCAGTCAATGCCCATACTCTCCAGCTTCTGTTTTAATTCATCCAGATTGGAAATGTTTCCGGCTACAATAATACCTTTGCCCTGCAGATTCTGTTTTACATCCTCCAGGGAAGCAGCCTGTACACGAGCGGGAGCCATTCCCATGGCGCTCACGACAGCCAGTGCCAGAAATCCCGGTAATATTTTGTGTTTCATAAAGACCTCCTTATTTGTTACGAAAATGTTATGTAGTTGTTACAAAGTGAATAATAACACGATTGGCAAAGGAAAGAAACAGGGAACAACTGGAATTGGAGTACAGCAGAATATTTTTTGTATATGTTTAAAATGAAAAGAACAGGTCATACTTGAAAGAGACTTTAATTATCTATGAAGGAGTGTGACTTTTCATGAGTAAGAAAAATAATGAGAAGATTGACTTAAATAAGGTGCCCCGCGAGGAAATGCTGAAATATGAAATAGCAGAGGAACTGGGACTGCTAGACCAGGTTCTGGAATCCGGATGGAAAAGCCTTTCAGCCAAGGAGACAGGGCGCATCGGCGGTATCATGACAAGAAGAAAACGTGAGAGCCAGAAGGCGGGGACTGCATCCGTAAACCAATAAAAGGGCTTGACTGAACCTGAGGAGAATGGTAACATAAACGTGTATAATTCCATAAAACGATCAAGTGCATCCGCACTGGCCGCACAGTGCTGGTGAAAAGGGAATCAGGTGCAAGTCCTGAGCGATGCGGTCACTGTAAATGGGGAGCGATGCCAAAGAGCCATTGCATGAAAGTGTGAGAAGGCGGCTGAGCGATGAACCATAAGCCAGGAAACCTGCTTGAGAGCAGTAGGGTGAGAACTTCCGTGCAAAGTTTAGAACCTGAATCTCTATAAGAGATTCTTATTATGGAATGCCGAAAGGCCGAAACCTGAATTTATAGAATTATGCAGCAGATTAAACGGCAGGGATTCCTCTGATCCTTATGCCTCGTGTATCCGCACCCTTTTATATAGAAGGAACCCGTAACAACCCGGTAGGTCTGTGCAATCAATATGTTGAATTTCAGAAGATATTCAGCAGCCGGACAAACATCCCATAGCCAAAAGGATACTGCTGAATGGTTACGGAACGGGGCGAGGATCAGAGGGGTAACATCCCTTGCAAAGTGAGTGATAAGTCCGCAGAAACGGGCTTATTTTTGTTTTTTCACAATTTATTCACTTGACAAACCAGGATAATGTGATTATGATGGGACGTATGAAAAGGTGATGAGAAAGAGGAGTACATCCTGGATCCTGACAGAGAGAACGATCCACCGGCTGTAAGGTCGTTTCAGGGGAATGGATGGAAGGTAGCTTTTGAACCGGAGGGCTGAATGGTGTGGTTTGTAAAGGATGAATCAGGAGTAGGCCTTCACGCGTAGTCTGCGTTAACGGACATGAGTGAGAAAAAAAGGTGGTACCGCGGAATATTTCGCCCTTTACAGCTAAGTCTGTAGAGGGCGTTTTGTATTGTAACACAAAAGGTCTTCCGGGCAGGATGTGCAATGTATGCAAAAGGAAGAGGAACGCACGCGGGATTCCATTTCATTTTAAGGAGGAGATTATGAGCAAGGAACTTGCCAAGACTTATGACCCCAAGGGGCTGGAGGACAGAATTTACCAGAAATGGCTGGACAACAAATATTTCCATGCCGAAGTGAACAGAGACAAAAAACCATTTACCATTGTGATGCCCCCGCCCAATGTAACAGGCCAGCTTCATATGGGACATGCGCTGGATGAGACTATGCAGGATATCCTGATCCGTTTCAAGAGAATGCAGGGGTACGAAGCACTGTGGCAGCCGGGCACGGACCATGCAGCCATAGCAACGGAAGTCAAGGTTATTGAAAAGCTGAAATCACAGGGCATTGATAAAAATGAGATCGGCAGAGAAGAATTTCTGAAACACGCCTGGGAATGGAAAGAGGAATACGGCGGAAAGATCATCAACCAGTTAAAGAAACTGGGCGCATCTGCTGACTGGGACAGAGAACGTTTTACCATGGATGAGGGATGTTCCGAGGCCGTGCAGGAAGTTTTCATTAAATTATACGAAAAAGGCTATATCTATAAAGGTTCCCGCATTATCAACTGGTGTCCGGTATGCCAGACATCCATCTCAGATGCAGAGGTAGAACATGAGGACCAGGACGGATTTTTCTGGCATATCAATTACCCTATCGTGGGAGAGGAAGGCCGTTTTGTAGAGATCGCAACCACGCGCCCCGAGACCCTTCTGGGAGATACGGCTGTTGCAGTCAATCCCGAGGATGACAGATACAAGGACCTGATTGGAAAAATGCTGAAGCTGCCGCTGACGGACAGGGAGATCCCGGTTGTGGCAGACGAATATGTGGATAAAGAATTCGGTACCGGATGCGTAAAGATCACACCGGCTCACGACCCCAATGACTTTGAAGTGGGAAAACGCCACAGCCTGCCGGAGATCACCATCATGAACGATGATGCCACCATCAATGAGCTGGGCGGCAAATATGCGGGTATGGACCGCTATGAGGCCAGAAAAGCAATGGTCAAAGACCTGGAGGAACAGGGACTTCTGGTGAAAGTAGTGCCACATGCCCACAGTGTCGGCACTCATGACCGCTGCCACACCACTGTTGAGCCAATGATCAAACCCCAGTGGTTTGTAAGGATGAAAGAGATGGGGGAGGCTGCCATCCAGACTTTGGAAGACAAAAGCCTGCAGTTTGTTCCGGACCGTTTTGATAAGATCTATATGCACTGGCTGGAGAATATCCGTGACTGGTGTATTTCCCGTCAGCTCTGGTGGGGCCATAGGATCCCCGCCTATTACTGCGACAAATGCGGGGAGGTAGCGGTTGCCAGGGAGATGCCAAAGGTTTGCCCGAAATGCGGCTGTGAGCATCTGACCCAGGATGAGGACACCCTGGATACCTGGTTTTCCTCCGCACTCTGGCCTTTCTCCACATTGGGATGGCCGAAGAAAACAGAGGAGATGGAATATTTCTATCCCACAGATGTGCTGGTAACAGGTTATGACATTATTTTCTTCTGGGTAATCCGTATGGTATTCTCAGGATTGGAGCAGACGGGCAGGACACCCTTCCACCATGTGCTGATCCACGGTCTGGTGCGTGATTCCCAGGGCCGTAAGATGAGCAAATCCCTGGGAAATGGAATTGACCCTCTGGAGGTCATCGACAAATACGGTGCGGATGCACTGCGTCTTACCCTCATGACAGGAAACGCGCCCGGCAATGATATGCGTTTCTACTGGGAGAGAGTGGAGGCAAGCCGCAACTTTGCCAACAAAGTATGGAATGCATCCCGTTTCATTATGATGAACCTGGAAAAAGCCGAGGTTCCGGCAGAGATTGATATAAGCACCCTGACAAGTGCAGATAAGTGGATCCTCTCCAAAGTGAATACTCTGGCAGCAGAAGTCACAGAGAATCTGGACAAATACGAGCTGGGCATTGCAGTTCAGAAAGTATATGATTTCATCTGGGAAGAGTTCTGTGACTGGTATATCGAGATGGTAAAACCAAGGCTTTACAATGATGAGGACAACACCAAGGCAGCAGCACTCTGGACGCTGAAAACCGTATTGGGCAATGCGCTGAAGCTCCTTCATCCTTATATGCCGTTTATCACAGAGGAAATCTTCTGCACCCTGCATCCGGAGGAGGAATCCATCATGATCGCCTCCTGGCCGGTGGAAAAACAGGAGTGGAGTTTCAAAGAGGATGAGCGTGCAGTGGAGATCATCAAGGAGGCTGTAAGAAGCATCCGTAATGTGCGTACAGATATGAATGTACCCCCAAGCAAAAAGGCCAAAGTATTCGTGGTTTCAGAGGAGGAAGACATCCGTCAGGTATTTGAGAACGGAAAGGTATTCTTCGCAACTCTGGGATATGCCAGTGAAGTGACGATCCAGGCTGACAAAGCAGGGATTGCGGACGACGCGGTCTCCGCAGTGACTTCAAAGGCTGTGATCTATATGCCATTTGCGGAATTGGTGGATATAGAGAAGGAGATTGAGCGCCTGAACAAAGAAGCGGAGCGTTTGAACAAGGAGCTTGCCCGTGTAAACGGAATGCTTAAAAACGAAAGGTTCCTGAGCAAAGCGCCTGAGAGCAAGGTGGCTGAGGAGAAGGCCAAACTTGAGAAATATACAAATATGATGGAACAGGTAAAGGAAAGACTTGCACAGCTTGGCAGGTAACTGCGCAGGCTATAGGAGAGTTAAATATATGAATGAGAAGTGGTTAAAATATCTGAATCTGCTTTCTCTGCCGATTCAGATGGTAGTGGTCATGATGGGGTACTTTGTTATAGAAGCAATCTCCAGGCATTCCGTGGGTGAGGCATATACCTATATGACGGAGAGGCCCCTGGTGTTTCTGTACAATTCCTTTCTGATCTTTACTACCACGCTGATAGTGTATCTGGTGCGCCGGAGGGTTTTTTTGAGGACTCTCCTGGCAATCTTCTGGCTGGTCCTGGGTATCATCAACGGTGTGCTGCTGGCGAATCGTGTCACACCGTTTACCGGGCCGGACCTGCATCTCCTCACGGATGCATTTAAGATCGCCAACAAATATTTATCACCGGTCTTTTTTGTGATCGTGATCATTCTGGCAGTGGCGGCTCTCATTGGCCTGGTATTTCTGTTTTTGAAGGGACCGAAATATCAGGGGAAAATGACTTACAAGCTGAATATTCCCCTTGTGCTTGCAGGGGTGCTGGCCTTTGCGGGAACCACCAAGCTGGCACTGGAAAAGAGAGTGCTGTCCAACTATTTCGGAAATATCGCATTTGCTTATGAAGATTATGGGTATCCCTATTGTCTGGCTACCACTATTTTCAACACAGGTATCAGCTGCCCAAGGGATTATTCGGAGGCTTCCATCAATAAGATAGAGAAAAGTGAGAGCGGTCTGGCTGAGACAGGGGAGAAACGCCCCAACATCATTTTCCTGCAGCTGGAATCTTTCTTTGACCCCACACTTGTGAATTTCCTGGATATCTCCGAGGACCCCATTCCCACTTTCAGGAAACTGATGAAGGAATATTCCTCCGGCTACTACAAAGTACCCAGTGTGGGTGCGGGAACAGCCAACACGGAGTTTGAGTCCATTACCGGTATGAGCCTGCGCTATTTTGGGCCGGGTGAGTATCCTTACAAGAGTATTTTGAAGGAGACAACCTGCGAGAGTGCGCCATATGTGCTGAAAAATCTCGGATACAGCACCCACGCCATACACAACAATGAGGCAAACTTCTACGGCAGGAAGAATGTCTTCGCCAATCTGGGATTTGACACTTTTACCTCAGAGGAATATATGGCAGAGCAGGATGACACCAATCCCAATGACTGGATGCGGGACAGGAACCTGACAAAATATATTATGGAAGCGTTGAAATCTTCAGATGACCCGGATTATATTTACACCATATCTGTGCAGGGACACGGGGATTATCCGGAGGAACCCATGATCGATGACCCCAAGATCACCGTGACCGGCGGAGAGTCGGAGGCTGTGAATAATAAATGGGAGTATTACTGCAACCAGATATATGAGATGGACCAGTTTGTCAAAGAACTTACGGAAACCCTCTCCCAATATGACGAGGATGTAGTGCTTGTCATGTACGGCGACCATCTTCCTACCATGGGTCTGAAGGTGAAGGATGTAAAGAACCGTTATCTGTTCCAGACAGAGTATGTGATCTGGGACAATATGGGCCTTGAGAAAAAGGATGCCAATGTGGCAGCCTACCAGATGGCAGCAGAGGTTATGGACCGTGTGGGGATCCACGAGGGAAATATCTTCCGTTTCCATCAGGCCAGACGCCAGACGAAAAATTATCAGGTGGATCTGGAGACGCTCCAGTATGATATCCTGTATGGAAAACAGTATGTCTACGATGGGGAGAATCCTTTTGAGCGGACAGAGATGCGTCTTGGTGTAAAAGATGCCGTGCTTGAAAAAATCGAGAAGATTTCTGACGGCAGGTATTATATAACCGGGGAGAACTTCACGCAGTCCGCGTATGTGGAAGTGAACGGAGAACTTCTGGATGCCACATATATCAGCCCGACAACCCTACTGCTCAATGATGTGGAACTAAAAGACGGGGATGAGGTGGACGTGGCGATCCGGAGCAACAGCTCCACCCGCAAGGTGCTCACCAGAACAGATACCATTATCTACAAGGTGCCTGTGGAACCTCTGACCCCGGAGGTTCCGCCTCTGGAGGGTGAGGATCCCAAGGAAAATGCAGATGTCATCGACCCCAATGCGGCGGGCAATGGGGACGGGGAAGCCCAGAATCCTATTGAGGAGCAGAACAAAACCGAGTCCGGTGAAGGGCACATTGAGGTGCCAAATCCGGAAAACCCGGTACAGAATTAAAAACTTTTAAAAGAACCGACATAATTTGCTTGCATATTGTCACCACTCCATTATAATGATAAGTGACCTTATCCTTATAAAGGGAAGTGGTGACTTTCCTATATAGTTATCATAAGGCTTACCAAAGACGGAAAGAAGGAAAAGCTTTTGTTTACTTATGAAGAAGCAGCAGCATACATTGAAGAAATTCCTAAATTTACAAAGAAAAATAAATTGGAACACACCAGGAAATGCCTGGACATGCTGGGCAGTCCCGATAAGAATAGAAAGATGATCCATGTGGCAGGAACCAACGGAAAGGGAAGCGTCTGCGCTTTTCTGTCCACCATGCTGGAGGAAGGCGGTTATAAATGCGGACTTTTTACATCCCCGCATCTGATGAAGATCAATGAGAGATTCCAGATCAATGAGCAGATGGTCTCAGATGAAAAATTTCTGGAAACTTTTTTGAAGGTGAAGGAGCTGTCCGACCGGCTGGTGGAACAGGGGGATTATCACCCCACGTATTTTGAGTTCCTGTTTCTCATGGGAATGCTGATCTTTGATGATGAGGATGTTGATATGGTTGTACTTGAGACCGGCCTTGGGGGAAGACTTGATGCTACCAACTCCATTTTGAATCCATTGGCCTGTGTCATCACTTCGATCAGTCTGGACCATGTGGAATATCTGGGAGATACCATTGACAAAATAGCCGGCGAGAAGGCAGGCATTATAAAGAAAGGCGTGCCGGTTATCTTTGATGCGAACAATGAGACAGCAGCCGCTGTGATCCGCAGGCGCGCAGAGGAGCTGGGGTGCCCCTGTTATGAGGTGAAAGCAGGAAGCCAGAAGCTTTTGTCCTATACGCCAAATGGAATCGGATTTACCTTTGATTCCGGTGTTTACGGGACTACGGAACTGTTTGTCCCGTTTATTGCAAAATACCAGATGATGAATGCCTCACTGGCAGTGGAGACAATGGGTGTCCTGAAGGATATCCACAGGATAGAGAAGGAAACTCTGGAAACAGGTCTTAAGCATACCAGATGGCAGGGCAGAATGGAGACTATACTTCCGGGCGTGATCGTGGATGGTGCCCATAATGAGGACGGGGTTGCCCAGTTCGTGGAGACCGTCCGGCATTTTCAAAAAGAGTATTCTATAAGCCTTCTGTTTACAACGGTTTCGGACAAGGACTATGCGGATATGATCCGCAGGGTGTGCAGCGGCCTGACTTTTGCCAATGTGGTGACAACGGAGATATGGGGCAGCAGAAAGCAGTCATCCGTGGAGCTTGCAAAGCTTTTTAAAGCAAACGGATGCAGCAATGTACTGGCAGTGCCGGATTCGGGAGAGGCATTTGAGAAGGCATACGCCCTGAAGGGGGACGGTCTGCTGTTTGTTGTGGGGTCTTTGTATCTTGCCGGGGAGATAAAGGATTACGTTAGGAGGAGAATGAATGATTAATTACGAGGAAGAACTGAAGAAATTTCAGCCGTGCCTGGATGTGGATGATGCGGAAGGCAATATCTACAAACAGGATTTGACGGATGTGATCGATATTTTGAAGGAAATGCTGAAAGAAACCAATGGAACGGCTAAGAATTAGGGAGAAGACAGATGAATTGTATGATATGCCAAGCACAGCTCAACACTTCACCTTACTGCCCAAAGTGCGGGTGTAATGTGACCGCCCAGAAAAAGGCAGTGGCACTGTCCAATCTCTATTATAATCAGGGGCTGGAGAAGGCACAGATCCGTGACTTGTCCGGGGCAATTACCTGCCTGAAACGAAGCCTTAAGATGAACAAATGTAATATCCAGGCCAGAAACCTGCTGGGGCTGGTGTATTTTGAGACCGGAGAGGTAGTGGCCGCTTTAAGTGAATGGGTCATCAGCAAAAATATTATGCCGGACGGCAATGTGGCGTCAGATTATATCAACAAGCTGCAGAGCAATGCCAACCGGCTGGATACCATCAACACCAGCATCAAAAAATATAACCAGTGTCTTGCATACTGCCGGACGGGCAATCTGGATATGGCTAAGATGCAGCTCAAGAAGGTGCTTACCAGCAATCCCAAGCTGATTAAAGGCTATCATCTGCTTTCTTTGATATATATAAAAGAAGGTGCCTATGAGAAGGCCAGGAAACAGCTGAAGATCGCTGCCAAGATAGACAAGACCAATACCACCACCCTGCGTTTTCTGCGGGAGGTGGATGACCAGACAGGAAGAATGACCAGCCTGGAGCCAAGATTCAAGGCAAAGGAAAAGAACCGCCAGGAAAAGGACGGGCGTGTCATATACAACTCAGGCAATGATACCATCATACAGCCCCCGGAATACAGGGAGAGGACCGTGACCAACACGCTGATCAACCTGATCATCGGGCTGCTTGTGGGGGCGTCAGCCCTCTGGTTCCTCATTGTTCCGGCCAAGACCCAGAAGATCAATAATGAGGCCAACAAGAAGATCGTGGAGTACAGTGACAAGGTGGCGACCCAGGCTGCGGAGATAGACAGGATGCAGCAGGAGATAGATGCCTCGTCTCAGTCTGTGAACACAGCCAACGAGCAGATCGCCCAGGCTAATACCAAGTCGGAGAGCTACGATAATCTGATCAAGGCCTGGCAGGCTTACAACGGCGGGAATTATCAGAATGCGGCCAACGCTCTGGAGAGTGTGGACGCGTCCCTGCTGTCCGTGGATGCCAAGTCCATGTATGACAAGATTATGAGTGAGATCGGCGAAACGGTGAAGGCCGCATATAAGAGCGCGGGTATCACGGCTTACGAAAACCAGGATTATGCGACAGCCATTGAAAATCTGCTGAAAGCCCAGGAGATTGGAGACCCGGATTATGACTCCATGTTCTATCTGGCCCAGTCTTATCAGAAGAGCGGAGACAATGAAAATGCCATAGTATGGTATCAGAAGATCATAGACGCATTCCCGGGCACCAGCTATGCCAGCGACGCTAAGGACTACATGACAGCCATCGGAGGAACGCCTGCGGGAGCCTCAGCAGGGCAGGACGGGGGCGGAGATGGTTCCCAGGCACCTGCTGATGAGGGACAGCCTCAGGAAGATACAGGGGATCAGCCCGATGAAGGCCAGGAAGACGGCGGCGGGGAAGACAGTATGGATCCCGGAACCGGTGACGAAAACCAGGATGACAATAATGGTGATGACAACAGCGGTGATGAAGGTGACGGACAGGGCAGCTGGGAAGACACCGGGGAAGAATAACCTAAGAGAAACCTTGAAGGAAAGGGTGTGCATGAATGGATGCACATCCTTTTGTTGTCTGCAGAAAAATATGGGATTTCTGCGGGCGGCAGTATCCGGATGGGATGCATTGGAAGAGTAAGGGGAAATGAGTATGGAAGATGTGTTAAAAAAGAGAGGCAACTGCCTGATGGTTTATGTACCACAGGAGCTGGACCATCATTTTGCCAGCCAGATCACCGATGAGGTGGACAAAGAGCTGAAAAAAGGTAATGTCCGCCAGCTTGTCTTTGACTTTTCCGGCACCACCTTTATGGACAGTTCCGGAATCGGTATGCTTATGGGAAGATACCGCCTGCTGCATTACAGCGGGGGCAGGGTGTCGGCAATTCATGTAAACGACAGGGTAAACCGCATTATGCGCCTGTCAGGGATCTACAAATATATTGAAATCAGCCAGGAAGCTGTCTGGCACCAGAAAAGAAGGTAAGGGGGAAGGTAGATATGGAGAATACCAATGAAATGACATTGGAGATGGACAGCCGTTCCTGCAACGAAGGGCTGGCACGGATCACGGTGGCAGCGTTTGCCACCCAGTTAAATCCCACACTTGAGGAGGTGGCAGATATTAAGACTGCTGTCTCTGAGGCGATCACAAACTGTATTGTACATGCTTACGAGAAGGAGACGGATAAGATCAGGATTGACTGCACTATCTGCGGCAAAGAGCTTACCGTGGCGGTAACTGACCACGGCCGTGGGATTGAGAATGTGGAGAAGGCCATGGAACCCATGTTCACTACAAAACCGGAGCAGGACCGCTCGGGCATGGGCTTTGCCTTCATGGAGGCATTTATGGATATGCTGGAAGTGGAATCTGAGCCGGGAAAGGGTACTGTCGTCCGGATGAAGAAAAAAATCGGAACCGGAAGTCAGGTATTTGAGTAGAAGGAGGCTGTATGGAGGATATCCTTGCCCTTATCGGGCGTGCGCACCAGGGAGATAAGGAAGCAAGAGATACGTTGGTAGAGAAAAATATTGGTCTGGTACACAGTATTGTAAGGCGTTTTTTAAACCGTGGGGTGGAGGCAGAGGATCTGTTTCAGATAGGGAGCATTGGTCTTTTGAAGGCCATCGACAAATTTGACACTTCTTATGATGTGAAATTTTCCACCTATGCAGTTCCCATGATCACAGGGGAGATCAAACGTTTTTTGCGGGATGACGGTATGATGAAAGTCAGCCGTTCCTTAAAGGAGATATGCTGCCGGGCCTACACAGCCAGAGAGGAACTGATGATAGAGAACGGGAGAGAGCCGGAGATGGATGAGATCGCAGAGCGTATTGCGGTGACCAGAGAGGAGCTGGTAATGGCAATGGAGTCGGGGGCACAGATCGAGTCCCTGCAGAAGACCATATATCAGGGCGACGGCACGGATATCTCCCTTGAAGACAAAATAGAGGAACAGAGAAATGACCAGGAGCATCTTTTAAACCGCATGATGCTGGAGCAGATGCTGGGTACCTTGAATCCGGAGGAGAGAAAACTGATCTATATGCGTTTCTTCCAGGAGAAGACCCAGACCCAGATCGCCGGGGAGCTGGGCATATCTCAGGTCCAAGTGTCCAGGCTTGAGAAAAAAATACTGAACTGCCTGCGGGAAAAGCTTTGAGGAAAGGCACAGCAAGTGTGCTGTTTTAAGAATAGTTTGCACAGGAAAATGTCATACTATCCCTGTAATAGTGATTGCAGTCAGGAGGATTACGTCCGGCTGTCTATGTTCAAAGGAGATATATACATGAGTGATGTTTTATATGTGCAGACAGAGAAAAATGTGGAGGTACATCAGCCGGAAGTATATCTGCAGGATGTGGCGAAGCTGTCCTCCAGCAGCACAAGTGTGCTGAACAGGAACCGGGTGAGAAAGGTGTTTACCGTACCGGACGGAAAGCCGGGGCGTTATGTGGTATCAGCCCTGGAACTGGTGGATGCGATCCAGGATAAGGAGCAGACTGTGGACGTGACCCATATCGGCGAGGCAAATTTTGTCATCACCTATGAGACACAGAGACATAAACACGTATTCTGGAGCTGGATGAAGACGGTTCTGGTGTGCTTTCTGACATTTTTCGGCGGCGCTTTTTCCATTATGACATTTAATATGGATGTGGATACTTCCGGGCTGTTTTTTCAGATCTATAAACAGCTCACAGGCAATATTTCCACCGGACACACCATTTTGGAGTTTACTTATTCGTTGGGGATCGGCCTTGGGGTGGTATTCTTCTTCAACCATTTCGGGCACGGAAAGATCACACAGGACCCTACTCCTATGGAGGTGCAGATGCGTGTCTATGAGGACGATGTGGACAAAACTCTGATAGAGAAGAAGAACAGGAAGGAGAAGAGCTGAAATGTGGTTGAGTGAACTGATTGCTGCCATCATAGGTTTGAGCGGCGGTATGGTTGTGGCCACCGCGCTGGCAGCCTTTATTATCGGACTGGGTATTATCCCGCGGTATGCAGGCGTTACCCATACAGGACATAATCTGCTCCTCTACGAGGACGCTTTGATTTTGGGTACTTTTCTGGGGAATATTTTTTATCTGTATCAGTTCCACCTGCCTCTTGGGCAATGGGGGCTGGCAGTTATCGGCATATTCTTCGGCATGTTCCTGGGAAGCTGGATCATTGCCCTTGGCGAAGTGGTGAATGTATTTGCCATTATGGCAAGACGGGTGGGCCTTACAAAAGGGGTAGGGCTGGTAGTCCTGTCCATTGCCATCGGTAAGACATTGGCAAGTCTGATCCAGTTTTTCGTAATGACATGAGAACCAATCTTGTGAGGTGAATCAGGCCTGTGTTATACTGGAGGAAAAGAAAGGGATACCCTGTCATGGAAGAATGCCGGTGGGATATGGAGCTGAATGCTCCATATCTGTGTATCCTATGGCGTTGCCGGTGACAGGGACAGATGTTGTGGTACAGACGGGATGGATAAATGAAGAACAGCAGGCTATTTGAGATATTATACATATTAATGGAGCACCGCGAGATAACAGCCGGAGAGCTGGCCGTAAGGATGGAGGTATCAGTTCGCACCATATACCGGGACTTAGATACACTCTCCGCTGCAGGCATACCGGTCTATACAGAGAAGGGGCACGGAGGCGGAATCCGGCTCATGGAGCATTTTCAGCTTGACAAGACTCTGCTTGGGGAGGATGAACAGGAGCATATCATGACCGCTCTCCAAAGTCTGGACGCTGTGGGAGCAGGGGACAGCAGCAGGCTCCTTTCTCAGCTTGCCGGGCTGTTCGGCAGGCAGACGGTGGACTGGCTGGAAGTGGATTTTGAGACCTGGGGTGCAGGAAAACAGGAAAAAGAATATTTTGAGCTTTGCAAGTATGCCATTTTACACAGAAACCTGCTGACTTTTCAATATTATAATTCCTCCGGCATCCAGAGCAGGAGAATGGTGGAGCCGGTGCGTCTTTGTTTTAAGGGCGGACACTGGTATGTGTCAGGATACTGCAGAAAAAAGCAGGCTTTTCGTCTGTTCCGCCTGAACCGTATCCGGGAACTGCAGATGGAGGAGGAGATCTTCCCTATAAGAAAGGCGGCTGAGGCCGGGGAACAGCAGGAGAAAATGCCCGGGAAGGTGATTCCCATCAAGCTGAGCTTTACGGAGGCAGCCGGGTTTCAAGTGCTGGATTTTTTTGCGGAGGAAGATATTGTACGTCTGGAAGACGGGGGATTTGAGGTAAAAGCAGCGTTCGCGCCGGGCAGATGGCTGACAGGATTTATCTTATCCTTTGGAGCGGACGCAAGGGTTCTGGAACCGGAATGGTTGAAAGAGCAGATCAAAAATGAGGCGGAGAAAATAAAAAAACTTTATCATATATGACATAGGGTGTCATATTACATCGTGTATTCTGTAAGAAAAACAGGAGGACATCGAATATGGAAGATAAAAAATTTTGTCAGAGCTGCGGTATGCCCATGGAAAAGACAGAGGACTTCGGTACCAACAATGACGGGGGAAGAAATGAGGAGTATTGCTGTTACTGTTATAAGGAAGGCAAATTTACCGATGATATGACAATGGAGGATATGATCCAGTTTAACCTGAAATTCAACGAAGAAAACGGAAACCCATTCGGCACCCGGGAGGAGGCCAGAAAAATGATGGAGTCCTGGTTCCCCACACTGAAGAGGTGGAAACAGGCTTAAGGGAGGACAACGACTATGCTGGAACTGCCGGAGAGCCGGACCATAGCAAAGCAGATAACAGAGACCTTGCATGGAAAGACCATTGACTATGTAACGGCGGGATATACACCCCATAAGTTTGCATTTTTTCATGGGGACAAAGAGGAGTATGATGAAATGCTCCAGGGGCAGTCAATTATAAAAGCCTTGAACCGGGGCGGTATGCTTGAGATCGACACGGAGAGTTATATGATCATCCTGTCAGACGGCGCCTATCCCAGGTATTATGAGGAGAAGGCAAAATTTCCGAAAAAGCATCAGCTATTTCTGGCCTTTGATGACGACACGGCACTTTCCGTATCGGTTCAGATGTATGCATTTATCGGCGTGTATCCTCTGGGGGAGTGTGACGAAGAATATTACCGTTCCTCCATCAGTAAGCATACGGCGCTGGATGAGGGATTCACATATGAGTATTTCAAAAGTCTGTACCCAGATACCGGGAAAAAGATATCGGCCAAGACATATCTGGCAACAGAGCAGCGCATTCCCGGTCTGGGAAATGGTGTTCTGCAGGACATCCTGTGGAATGCGGGGATTGACCCCAGGTTTGATATGCGTGAGGCGGAGGAGGAAGATTTCCGGAGCCTCTACGAGTCTGTGACCGGTACGCTGCAACAGATGTGTGACGGCGGGGGAAGAGATACAGAACGTGATCTATTGGGAAATAAGGGTGGGTACATTACCCAGCTCTCTAAAAACTCCCTGCATCAGCCGTGTATGCGGTGTGGAGGGGAGATAAAAAGGGCCGCATATATGGGCGGGAATGTATATTTCTGTGAGAAATGCCAGAAAAGATAGGGAATACCCGGCAGTTATTGGTTTAGCCAGAACTGCCGGGTGTTTTAGTATTTTGGATTTTATAGGATATGTTTTGGATTATAATCTGCCAATGTGTTATAATCTAACAATAGAGTTAGTTTTAAATACATATTTACAGAAAATGCAGACAAATAATTTGCAGAAAACGTAAGGAGGACAGTATGGCATATTATTTAAACAATAATGTATGTTATGAATCTTATAAATATATCGCGCAAATGGAATACTTTGTGGATAAATCAGAAATCCTTGAAGAGCTATTCCCTGTCCTCAACACAGAAAACCGTTTTATTTGTATTACAAGGCCAAGGAGATTTGGAAAGACCGCGGCTGCAAACCTAATAGCGTCTTTCTTTTCACGGGGGTATGACAGCAGGGAATTGTTTTCCGGACTGAAAATTAAAAAGAGTCCTGATTTTGAGGAACACATCAATAAACATAATGTTATATTTATTGATTTTAGCAAAACGCCGTATCCGTGTGAAGATTATAATACTTATATGAGTGCCATAGTGAAAAAACTTATGAAAGATTTGGCAGAGCAGTACCCGCAATGCGGGATTACAGAGACAGATACACCTTGGGACGCTCTTGAGATGATCAGAGGTAAAACAGGAGAACGGTTTATTTTCGTCATGGATGAGTGGGATTTTATTTTCCATGACAATACATTCAGCGGGAACGACCAGTTTAAATTTCTGCGTTTCCTGCAGAATCTACTCAAATCACAGGCCTATGTAGAGATGGCATATATGACAGGGATTCTTCCGATTGCGAAGTATTCAAGCGGTTCTCCGCTGAATATGTTCAATGAATATACTATGGCGGACACGGGGATTGCCAGATTCAGCACTTGTTTCGGTTTTACGGACAGAGAGGTGATGGAGTTATATGAAAAGTATTCTGCTAAAATAGAAAATACAAGATTTACCTTTCAGGAACTGAAAATCTGGTATGACGGGTACCAGACTGCAGAGGGAGAGTCAGTGTATAATCCTCGTTCTGTGAACCGGGCATTGTCAGAGAATCATTTGGGCACTTATTGGAGCAGTACGGGGCCGTATGATGAAATATTTTTCTATATCAATCACAATTTGCACGAAGTCAAAGAGGATATTGTGCGGATGGTGGCAGGAGAGTGGATTGAGGTTTGCATTAAGAATTTTACCGCAGAAACTATGGAACTGCACAGCCGCGAAGATATTTTTTCAGCCATGCTGGTTTATGGTATGCTGACTCATAAGGATGGAAAAATAGCAATTCCGAATAAAGAATTGATGTTAAAATACGAGGAAGTTCTGCAGCGCCGGGAAATGGGGTATATTGCAAAATTAGCAAAGCGTTCACAGGAAATGTTACAGGCCACTTTATGCGGAGATGTCAGGACAATGGAGGATATTTTATCTCTTGCACATGATACGGAGGTGCCGATTCTAAATTATAACAGTGAGGCAGATCTGGGAGCACTGGTTAATCTGATCTATTTATCTGCCAGAGACAATTATCGCATGGAACGCGAGGACAGAGCCGGAAAGGGTTTTGCAGATTTTATATTTTATCCTTATGATCCCTGTGATACAGCACTGATCTTGGAGTTAAAAGTTGATGCAGCACCGGAGACGGCATTGGAGCAGATCCAGGAGAAAAAATACGCATTGCGGTTTAAAGATTTGATTGGTGATAATAAGACATCCGGCAAGGTCTTTGCGGTAGCA
The DNA here is from genome assembly GCA_002270465.1 of Blautia hominis. Lineage (GTDB taxonomy): Bacteria > Bacillota > Clostridia > Lachnospirales > Lachnospiraceae > Blautia > Blautia hominis. The sequence continues at coordinate 1,249,756 of NQOF01000001.1, read as the reverse complement.
TTGACTTATGACAGGAGTACAAAGAAGCATTCTTGTGCGGTGAGGGAATTGGATATCTGTAATTTGCAGTAACTTTCAGCAGCCAGGCAAAAAACATGGCCAAAGGCGATTCTGTATGGATTATTGCCTGTAACTGTGAGGGTACTGAACAGTTATCAATTTGTGATAAAAAGATAGAGAATAAGAGTCTCATGGACGGAGAGTTTTTAATAGTCCGGAGGCTCTTTATTTAATATGCGGACAATCGTGGAGAATAGAAAAGTTTACAAATTTCAAGAGATATTTCACTATACAGTCCCCCCGGTTTTTGATAGGATGGACACATAACAAATTACATGAAAGAATACAGGAGGACTATATAATGGAAAACCCCGAAATCATTGAAGAACTGATAAAAGAAGCAGAACAAAAATGCAAAGAGGAGCCATATCTTGCGGAGGTATTCCGCAATTGCTTTACCAACACATTAAACACCACAGTAAAAGAGATGGAGGACGGAACCACCCATGTGATCACAGGGGACATCCCTGCCATGTGGCTGCGGGACTCCACTGCACAGCTCCGTCCGTATCTGCTGGCGGCTGGGAAGGATGAGAAGCTGACACAGGTCATCGCAGGCCTTGTGAAGAGACAGTTTCACTGTATTTTAAAGGAGCCCTACGCCAATGCCTTTAATGAGACGGATAACGGAAACTGTTGGGAAAAAGATTTCCCGGACCAAAATCCATGGGTGTGGGAAATGAAATTTGAGGTTGACTCTCTGTGTTATCCGGTACAGCTGGCTTATCTTCTCTGGAAAAATACCGGGTATACGGAACACTTTGACAATACATTTTTAACCGGGATCAAAACTATCATGGATGTATTTGAACGGGAACAGTATCATGAGTCCCGCTCGGAATACCGTTTCCAGCGGAAAAACTGCGTTTTTACAGATACTCTGTCCCGTGAGGGAAAAGGTGCACTGGTAAAGGAGGGATGCGGCCTTATCTGGTCAGGATTCCGTCCAAGTGACGATGCATGTACATATGGATATCTCATTCCTTCCAATATGTTTGCCTGTGTCATTCTGGGATATATGGCAGAGATATGCCGTAGTTTCCTTCATGAAGAGCTTACCGCACAGCGGGCAGAGCGGCTCCGCGAGGAGATAACAGCGGGAATCGAGTCATACGGAATCGTCAGGACTGCGGAGTTTGGAGAGATTTATGCTTACGAGACGGACGGATTCGGGCAGTATAATCTCATGGATGACGCCAATGTGCCCAGCCTTTTATCCATGGAGTATCTGGGATACATTCCCAGACGCCGTGATGTGGCGGAAAATACAAGAAGATTTCTGCTCAGTGAAGCAAATCCGTACTATTTTAAAGGGGACAAACTGTCCGGCATTGGAAGTCCTCACACACCTTCCAGATATGTCTGGCATATTGCCGCAGCCATGGAAGGCTTGACCGCAGCTATGGAAGAGGAAAAAGTGCAGGTGCTCAGGCGCCTTGCGGGGACAGACGGTGGAAAAGGCATGATGCATGAGGGAGTCTTTGTGGATAACCCTGAGATTTTTACAAGAGCATGGTTCTCCTGGGCAAATGCCATGTACAGTGAACTGATGCTGGACTATCTGGGATACAGGGTAAAACGGTAAAAAGACCGGTCAATCATGACGCTTTCGCCAGCCTGGATACTGCTCTAGAATTTGTACAGGAAACCTAGAAAAAGGAAAATTGTTATTTCCTGTAAAACATGTAAAATAGAGACATAAAGATAATCAAAAGCGCGAAGCAGGAGGTATTATGTTTTTAACAGATAGAAAATTACAGAGGCGAATGGACGAAGTAAAGAAATACAGATACCGTGGCGTAACTCCCATAGGAGAATTCCTTATGTGCGAGGATGAAGAAAAAGCAGTGAATCCCCAGGTTCCCATAAACTTTGACGGTTGGGGAAGAATCAGCGAAGGGGAGCGCTGGGCAGGCAGGGACCGCTATCTGTGGATGCACAGGGAGATCCGTATTCCCGCAGAGTGGACCGGCAAAAGAGCGGTAGGTATCTTTGATTTCGGAAATACCGGAGCAGGAAACAACAGCGGATTTGAGTCCATGTGTTACCTGAATGAGGAACCTTTCCAGGGTGTGGACGTGAACCATCAGGAAGTATTTTTCCCGGAGGAATACTTTGGGAAGGCGTTAAGCCTTACCTTCCGTCTCTGGTCAGGACTGGAGGGCGGCGGAGTACCGGCAGTGCAGGAACATCAGATCAAGAGAGCAGACCTGGCCTGGCTGGATGAGGAAGCAGATGACCTTTACTATCTGGGAACCATGGTGCTGGAATCCATTGAAAATCTGGATGAGAATGACCCTGTCCGTTATGATCTGAGAAATGCCCTGGACGAAGCCTGCCACTGTATTGACTGGGCATATCCGGGAAGCGATGAATTTTATGAGTCTGTCCACCAGGCGGACCGGGTGCTGAATGAGAAGATTGACCGGATGGATAAGCACTCTCTGGTAAATGTATACTGTGTGGGACATACCCACATTGATATGGCCTGGCTGTGGAGATTAAAACATACCCATGAGAAAGCATCCCGTTCTTTCTCCACTGTGCTTCGTATGATGGAAATGTTCCCGGAATATATTTTCCTGCAGACACAGCCCCAGATCTACGAATACGTGAAAGAAGATTTTCCTGAAATCTATGAAAAGATTAAAGAGCTGGTGAAAGAGGGACGCTGGGAAGCAGACGGAGCCATGTGGGTGGAAGCGGACTGCAATCTGACAAGTGGGGAGTCCCTGACACGCCAGATATTGATCGGAAGCAAATTTATCAAGGATGAGTTCGGAAAAGATGTGGAATACCTATGGCTGCCGGATGTGTTTGGCTATTCCTGGGCACTTCCCCAAATCCTTAAAAAATCCGGTATTGATATGTTCATGACCACAAAGATAAGCTGGAACCAGTTTAACCGTATGCCTCACGACACCTTTAAATGGAAGGGGATTGACGGCAGCGAAGTCCTGACCCACTTCATTACCACGCCGGAACCCTGGAATGAACCTGGATCCTGGTTCTACACCTACAACGGAAAGCTGATGCCAAAGACCGTGAAGGGGGTATGGGATGCCTACAGTGAGAAGGAGATGAACAAAGACCTGCTCATTGCCTACGGGTTCGGGGACGGCGGCGGCGGTGTAAACCGTGATATGCTGGAACAGAGACGCAGGCTGGATAAGATCCCGGGGCTGCCCCATGTGAAAACCTCCACAGCAGGGGAGTATTTCAGAAAGCTGAAGGACACTGTAAAGAACACAGACCAGTATGTAAACACCTGGGACGGAGAACTGTATCTGGAATACCACAGGGGAACCTACACAAGCCAGGGGTATAACAAGCGCATGAACAGGAAGATGGAACTTCTGTACCGCCGCGCAGAGTGGATGACCGTAATGCAGGGACTGATGGAGGGAAGCCTTGAAAAAGCCCAGCAGGAAAGCCTCACAAAAGGCTGGAAACTGATCCTGACCAACCAGTTTCACGATATCATTCCCGGCTCTTCCATCCATGAAGTTTACGAGGACTGTCACAAAGACTATGCCAGAATTGAGGATATTGCCGTACAGGTGGAGGATGATTTTACAAAGAACACTGCCCTGCAGCAGGAGAATACCTGGACAGTATGGAATGCTTCCGCATGGCAGAAAGATGAACTGGTCTCAGTCCCCTGCACAGATGACGGGTACTTTACAGACGAGGAAGGCCGAGTTCTGCCTGTACAAAAAGGGGAAAACGCTGTGTATGTAAAAGCAGAACAGGTACCTGCCATGGGACATAAGGTTATCTGTTTCCATCCGAAAGATCAGGGCAAGGATGAGCAGAACAGTTTTGTGATCCGGGGAAGAGAGATTGAGACACCATACTACCTGGTATCTTTGAATGATTACGGACAGATGACCAGGCTCTATGATAAGACTTTTGCCCGCGAAGTCCTGGCACAAGGACAGCGGGGAAATGTCCTGCAGATGTTTGAGGATAAGCCGATTGACAACGATGCATGGGATATTGATATTTACTATCAGCAGAAGATGAGGGAGATCACAGAGATGACAGCGTTTGAGGTGACCGAGTGCGGCCCTCTGAAGCTGACGATCCATATGGAGTGGAAATATATGAAGTCCTCTATATCCCAGGATATGAGCCTTTACCGCGATTCAAGGAGGATTGACTTTAAGACAGATGTGGATTTCCATGAGAGACAGCAGTTATTAAAGGCTGCGTTCCCGGTTGACATCCGTTCCACCTATGCCACTTATGATGTGCAGTACGGCAATGTAAGGCGTCCGAACCACTGGAATACAAGCTGGGATCAGGCCAGATTCGAGAGTGTTGCCCACCGTTTTGCAGACCTTTCCGAGAGAAATTACGGTGTCAGCATCTTAAATGACTGCAAATACGGCCATGATATCAAGGACAATGTGATCCGTATTTCCCTACTGCGCTCCGGATTGCAGCCGGACCATCTGCAGGACCAGGGAATACACACTTTCACCTACGCACTTCTGCCTCACGGCGGGGATTTTGTGGAGGGGCAGACTGTGCAGGAGGCATGTGCGCTCAATGATCCTATGAAAGTAACAGCCGGAAAGACCAGGGTGGATTTTGAAAGCTTTGTCACATTTGATAATGAGCAGGTGGAAATAGACGCAGTGAAAAAATCCGAGGACGGAAACTATATTGTGCTCCGTTTCCATGAGTTTGCGGGAAGTTCCCAGACGGTAACCGTGACACCGGGATTTGCGTATTCCCGCTGGATGGAGGGCGATTTAAGAGAGCGTCCTCTTACAGAGGAGAAACCGGCAGGGGAGATGAAACTTCACCTGCATCCGTATGAGATCAAGACGTTACTGATAGCGTTATAAAGAGCAGTATATAAACCATACAGTGTGCAGCAATATGCCGCCTGCCGTCTTTTGATGGCGGCCGGGCGGTAAGGGCCTGCGGAACCCATAAAGGAGGAAAAAATGTTTAGTGAAGTGTTCCAGATGGAAAAAATATTGGGATTTTGTGAGAAACTGTGGTACGTGATCGGAATAAATACTTTGTTTCTGCTTTCCAACTTTCCGGTGCTTCTGTTCTTCCTCTTTGTGGGAGTTTCCCAGGTGCGCACCTGCCTGCCCCTGTTTCTGCTGTGCATGGTTCCCATGGGGCCTGCCCTTTCCGCTCTGTTTTACACCATGAACCGACTGCTCTTTGGTACAGAGTCGGGGGCGTGGAGAGACTTCAGGAAGGCATATATGGATGACTGTGGGCAGAAATATCTTCTGGCAGCAGGGCATATGTTCCTCATACTGATGTTTGAGATAAATATTGAGTTTTTCGCGGTCCAGGTCCCTATCTTTCCTCTGATGATCCTATTTGTCATCTTATTCGCGGCAACATTGGTGGTCACGCCCAATCTGTACCTGCTGGCTTCCCGTTACCGGATGAAAAACAGGGATATTGTAAAGACATCCCTGATCCTTCTGGTGACCAGGCCTGCCAGCACTCTGGGAAGCATGGTTTCCCTGGGAGTTATCCTGATGCTGTTTGAACTGAAGGCAGGGACAGCGGTATTATTTATGGGAAGTTTGTATGGGTTCCTCATAACGTTTATGAACCAGAAGGTTCTGCTTTCACTGGAAGAAAATCATATATGATCTTTAAAAGACACGGTGCTCCCGTGTCTTTTTTGGATATATGGGCTAGTCATTGGCACAGGCCCCCTTATCCTTTTCAGCTTGATGTGTAAAATCAGGCTGCTTTTTTTATAATACCTGCCGAATATACGCAGACTATCAGAAATGCTATAATTACATCAAGATCAGATCAGGAAGTAAAGCTCATCCGTGCAGGATCTTAGTATGTGCTGACAGTAAAGGGGAAGGGAAAGGCGGGGTGAAAAATGGGAAATGCGGAACAGATATTTATTGTGGGGATGATAGTGGTGTTGATCGCACTTCTGCTTACAAGAAAAGCAAGCCTGGGGTGGATTGGCTTGCTGCTTCCCTGTGTGCTTTCCGTTTCAGGCATTATTACCCCTGCTGAGGCTTTTTCAGGACTTGCCGACAAATCCATGTTTATTTTTGTGGGAGCCTTTGTACTCAGTGAAGCATTTTTCAGGGTGGGACTATCGGATATTTTGGGGAAGTGGATGCAGAAAAGACTGAAAAAAGTAACCAGCGATGGTGTCATACTCCTGGTCCTTAGTCTGTGCACCGCAGCGTTATCCAGTATACTGTCCAGTCTGGCCGTGCAGGTTACCATGATGTCCCTGGTACTGACGCTGGGAAGCAGTCTGAAGGTCAGCAAGACAAAGTCTATGATGGCGATCGCCTATGCGGCAACGATCGGAGGCATGATGACCATTATGGGCACCCCCTTAAATATGATAGGGAAGGCTGCTTACGAAAATACAGTGCCGGGAGATATCATGGGGATTTTTGAAATTTCCCTTGTGACCGTGCCTGCGGGTATCCTAATGATTTTATATTATTGTTTTGTAGGGAGCAGGTATCTGCCCGACAGAGCCGGATGTATGGATGTGCAGCCGGTTGTGAAAAGCGCAGTAAGCAGAAAAAACCAGATACTCGTTGCCCTGACGTTTCTGTTTTTTATTCTTGTGGTAGCGCCTGATCAGAAGGCGCTGATCTCCGCCTACGCAGCCGGCTGTGCAGTCATCCTGTTTTTAGGCGGAGCAGGGATCCTATCGGTAAATGAGATCGTAAATGCTGTCCGGTGGGATATATTAATGTTCATTATGGGGATGAAAGCGTTAGGAATAGGGATTGAGAAGGTCCAATTGGATTCTCTGCTGTCAGAGAAGGCGGCGGGACTATTCTGGGATGATATTCCTGACAGAATACTGATAGCTGTGGTCTTTCTGCTGGTGGCATTGATTACCCAGTTTTTAAATAATACAGGTACTTTTGGCGTGGTGCTGCCGTTTGTTTTAGTGATTGCCTCCAGTCTTGATGTGAATCTGAAACCCGTTATGCTGACAGCTATGATCGCATCCAGCTGTGGATTTGCCCTGCCCATTGCGGCGCCGTCCTATCCAATGCTTGCGGAGGAAGGCGGAATATACATGGGAGACTGGCTGAGACAGGGGCTTCCGCTGGTGGCTGTGTGCTTTGCCGCATGTGTTGTTATGATTCCGGTTTTCTGGCCGCTGTAGTACGGGGGGACCAGTCTGAAGCCTCCTGCCGGAATAAATCCCGTATACGGAAGGAGAGATCCAGGTATAAGATAGTATCTCTGTCATCCAGATCCAGACTTGTCAGTTCCTGTATTTTGTTTAACCGGTAGGTAAGGGTGCCTCTGTGTAGAAATAAGGCCTTGGCGGCCAGTACAGGCTGACAATTGGAACGAATATATTCTTTCAAAGTTTTAAAATAATCACTGCCCTTTTCCAGGTCGATCTTTTCCAGTAAACGGATACTGGATGCACATACCATATTGGAGTTTAGATCACCAACCGAGTTTTTTAACATATAAGACAAGGCAATCCCGGAAAAAGGATGACAATACTGGTCCGGATGCAGCCACAGACCGTATTCGAGGCCGGCCTGTGCCTGTTTGCTGTAATTGGGGAGTTTTAATATATTATAAAATAGATTGCTTGCTCCAAAATGAATGCTGCCCTTCAATCCTATTTCATGGAGAAGGGAGTAGCAAGGCGCCGGATCATGGACGGATCTCGGCACATGACATACAGCGTACAGCTCTGTTTCGCGGAAAAAGGCTACGCAGTCGTTGATATTTTCTGTGATATCCAGACAGGCACTGTAAGCATAACTGGAATCCAGATGGGGCAGGGATGCTTTGGCTGTCAGATAACCATCTTCCTGATGCCATCCGATCCGGTCAAGCTGCTCCAGCAGATGCTCTTCGCTTATATCCTCATCAAATAAATACCGGTAGAGGAGCTTTTGTAAAGGGCTGTCTTTGGGTTTTTCTATAGAACGGCATGATAAGAAAGCCTCCTTGATAAAGCAGGAGAAATATTCCAGGAGTTTCAGGTGGCTGGCTTTAAAGGAGGACTGCAGTTCATTGATCAGGATCCGTCCCTGATAACGCTTATTTTCATCAAATATATTAATGTAGATGTCTCTGTGCTTGTTCCAGGGGGGAGTCCAGTATTGAGCAGTCTGTGTCTGATAGGTTTCAAGAAATTCTTTTGAGTGATACAAAAGATTTCTTCTCTCAACAGGAAGAAAGAGATTTCCGGTAGCAGGGTCCATCTTCATCTCCATCATTCCCACCACAAATGCGGTGCGCACAATGGCGTTGTTATTGTGATCCAGAATATAGACAGGGTTTTCAAAGATTTCAATGGAAGCAGAACAAAGGTCATACATGCTGCCGTGACCGGCCAATATTTGCTCCAAATGAGCAGACCATTTCCGGAATTTCAAAAAGATATCCTGTATCAGTTCCAGGATCAAACAGGGATTTTCTTTTCTGGGAATGTGAATGATAGATTTTTTATAATGGATAGGATCCGGGCATATGACTGCCTGTCCTACCAGTATGATATTGCAGTTCTTTTTCATCAGGTCGTCAAGATACGCAGGTGATGTAACGTAGACCATCTGCTGGGAAACCGTAGTTTGCCCATAATAGAGACGCACGTCCTCCAGGACCATGGGGTCATTGCTTCGGTAAAAGATATAGTCGGAAAATTGGTCGTCCAGATAATCCGAGAGAATTTGCATATTGAGAAAAAGGGTTGTGTTTACCATCTGAAATCAGCTCCTGTGCAATTGCCTGAGTTTTTAGTTGCTTTATTATAGCACAGCAACAACAAATAATCTATACTTTAGACGGCATACTTTGAGATTGGAGAGCGGAAATCTGTTTATAGTCTGCATGCATAAAAAGAAACAGCCTTTTTTAAACCTTCGGGAGAATAGTAAAAATATTGTTTTCCCTTTAGAATAAACATATAAAAGTAAAGGAGGAAACGAAAAATGATCAAAATTCTGGCAACTGCAGTTCTTTTGTCACTGCTCATTTTCAGTATTGTCAAAAAGTATAATACAGTTGTAACACTACTGGCTTTGTCTCTGGCTGCCTATGCGGGACTTACGCTGGCTGGGGCGGATATTATGGGGGAAGCCACCTGCGGCAGTGCGTTTTTCGATATATTTGAAAAACTCAATACAAGTGCGCAGGGAACAATGGGGGGCAATGTGCTGATCATCATGTCTATATACGGATACATTGTCTATATGAAACATATTAAAGCGTCGGATATGTTTGCCACAATGATTGCTGCACCGCTGAAAAAGATCAAGGCACCGTATCTGCTGGCAGCCATGATGATCTTAGTGGGCAACCTGATAAAGATTGTGATTCCAAGTGGTATTAGTGTTGCGGCCCTGATGATCGCCACTTTGTATCCGGTACTCCTCAAGGTGGGATGTTCTAAGACAACCAGTGCATCAGCAGTCTTGCTTTCTTATGTGACGGTCTGGGGACCTTCGGATGCCAGCCTGTATACAGCCCTGTCGCTGGCAGGTATCGAGGACGTGTCTGTGTCGGAGTGGTTTGTTTCAAGCCAGATTCCCGTAATGCTGGTTGTACTTTTGGTTGTAATGGCAGTATTCATACCGGTTTCCAAGTTTTTTGATAAAAGAGAGCATGCGGAGGCTTCCGAAGAAGTTCTGGAATCCCAGTCTGTACAGGATATCGGTGTTCCGTATTTTTACGCGTTGCTGCCTTTGGTACCCCTGGTGACCATATTGATCTTCAGTGAGCTGATCGTGGGGAGTATAGTTATCAGTGTTGTGGCGGCCTGCTATTTCAGTCTGCTTCTTGCTGTGGTAGTGCACAGTATATGCAGAAGGAAATTCCGTGAGTGCTTTAATGATGTTTCTGTGGTATTCAACGGGATGGGAGATTACTTTAAAGGGCCTGGTATCCTGCTTGTTTTCGGTACACTCTTTGCATCTGCCCTGAGTGGGATAGGGGGAATGAAATTGATCGTAGATGGGCTTTCCGGTATCGGCGGGGGGACTGCCATTGCCATTTCTATCACCACCCTCCTGGGAATTTTCGTAGTTGGGGTAACCGGAGTGTTTAACGGGAATGTCAGCCTGATCATACCGGTAATGACTACGATCATAACTTCCACAGGACTTGAGCCTCTTCCTCTGCTGCATCTGGGCTTGATCGGGTGCGCCCTTGGGTCTGCGGTTACACCGGTGGCGGGCGCTTCTCTTTATATAGCATCCGCTACGAATGTAAATATTCTGACCTGCGTAAAGAGAAATTTAATACCTGTGATCAGCGGAGGGATCGCGGCCATTGCTATTGTGCTGTTGTTTTATGTGTAGATAATAGGTAACTATTCCGTAGGGTCTGCGCATTCACTGCGCTGACACCCTATCGCCAAAGGGGTACTGAACAGTTACGATAATAGATAAATAAGGAGAGAGCGTATGAGCACTGTGAGATTTTCAGAAACAGAGATGAAGCGTATAGGGTCTTATAAAATTCCGGGCAGTTATGGATCTGCAAGTGTGGAGCAGCCCAAGCTTTCCACTCCTGTTACACCAAGAGAAAATGTACTTCGGGTGTTCCGGGGAGAGAAACCTCTGTGGCTGCCCAATATGAACCGGGATATGAACCTCATATGCCCGGATATGATGCCGGATGCGTCCGCAAGAGCCTTCGGTGGAATGGACTGGTTCGGGGTGGAGTGGCAGTATGAGCCGCTTACAAAAGCAGCCATGGTCAAACCCGGTACCCGTAGGTTATCGGACATGGCAAATTGGGAGAAAGAGCTGGTGTTTCCTGATTTAGAGCAGTTAGACTGGAAAAAGGATGCGGATGAACTATACAGTATGCTGCCAAATGACAGATTTACTTACTTTGTGATTTACAATGGCATTTTTGAGAGGACTGCAGACCTGACCAGTTTTGAGGACGCCTTTTGCTATCTGTTGGAGGAACCGGAAGCATTAACAGCGTTTTATGACAAATTGATTGACTGGTATATCCAACTGATAAAAATAGCAAAGAAATATTATCATGCAGATATGATCTTGTTCCATGATGATATGGGAGCACAGCGCGCTCCGTTTTTTTCCGGAGAAATCTACCAGGAATTATTTATTCCCCAGTATCGAAAGCTGACACAGGCAGTACATCAGGAGGGCATGTATATTGCTCTGCACTCCTGTGGAAATGTGCGTATGCATATACCGAACTTTATTGAAGCAGGTTTCGATGCCTGGGAAGGGCAGGAAGGGGCTACGGATAAAGATGAGATCATGGAACTGTATGGGGATAGGCTGATACAGCTTGGGAATTTTAATATAAGCGGCAATATTACAGATGATGAGGCTGTGCAGATCATCAAAGATATGATAAAGACCAGAGGGAGTAAAGGCCGATGTGCATACAGGATCCGTGACATGAGGCCAGTCAAAGGTAATACCAATCTGGATGATGAGATGTACCGGTACAGCCGTATTTTTTACAGCGGACAGTGAGCCGGGAAAGAAGGGACGGTAAATGGCGGTTTTATCCTACAAAGAAAATACACTGCTTGCCCTGCAGCATAAAGAGCCGGAATTTCTGCCTATGATTACAGATGTTCAGACATATACGCCTTTGGGGATGGATTTTGTATGTGAATATACCAATATTCCCGGTGTGGCAAAAGACTGGTTTGGGCAGAGCTGGACTTATGAGCCTAAGATCAAGGCTGCAAATCCAACACCGGGTATTCATCTGGTGCCGGATATTACACGTTGGAAAGAATATATGAAATTTCCGGATCTGTCTAAACTGGATTGGGAAGGACATGCAGCTGTTGATACAAAAGATTGGGACCGTATACATAAGTTGACAAGGATTAATGATGTATTTGGTCCCTGGGAGAGAATGTTCAGTGTTATGGAATTTCAGGAAGCACTTTGTGCACTGATAGAAGAACCGGAAGCCTGTTATGATTTTTTTGGGGCTGTGGCAGACCATAAAATACGAATGTATGAATATATAATAAAATATTATAAGCCTGATATTTTATGCATGCACGATGATTATGGGCATGGAAAAGGTATGTTTATGTCCCCGGACACCTGGAGAGCGTTGCTGAAACCCCATCTGCAGCGTATTATAGATATGGTTACTTCTATGGGAGTGCTATATGAGCATCACTGCTGCGGATACTTTGCCCCTATTCTGGATGAAATAGCGGATATGGGATGCACAGCGTCCAATACCATGCATGTATCAAATCATCCGGCTGAATGCAAGAAGAAAAATGGACATAAAATGTGCTACATTGGCGGATTCGATACCCAATATATGGATGGGCTGTGTATTTCCGAGGAGGACATCCGCCGGTCAGTCAGGAAAACTCTGGATGAGATGGCGCCGGGGGGCAGCTATATTGCATTATTTGCATTAAAAACGCCGGGGCGTAATGCTGTTGTTATGGATGAGATCAAGAGCTACAGCGGCAGATTTTATTCCCGTCCCCGACCGGACGCACTCTGAAAGTTTAAGTGAATAGGGAGACCAAGAGAGTTCTTTGGAGCTCTCTTTTTCTTTTCCTCGGATTCTTTTCTTTCCCAGGCATACATGGTTATGTTATACTTATGTGCAGGAGGAAACATATGGAAAACAAAAACCCGAGACATCTATTTCACAAATTATTCCTGAGCTACTCAGCAGTTCTGATCCTGATCGTGGGAGTGCTCATTTTATATTTTATTTCATCCAGCAGAACCCGTATGCTGGAGACAAACCAGGATTATGCAGGGAAACTGTGCGGGGAGGCGGTGCTGGAGGTGAACCGCGCAAGCTCAGATGCGGACTATCTGCACCGAGCCATCTACCAAAATAATTCTGAACTGCAGGACATGCTCAATTATTTCCGGTATGAAACAGAGGAGTATCTTAAACGCCATCTGGACACTTATGCCTCCTCCAATACAGTGGACAACAAGGACATTTACAGCTATGTGGAAAATGCCTATTCCGCATATCCGGATATCAAAAAAATAGAACTTATCAGTTACACCAATAATAAAACAACGGTATTCTATTCGGAAAATGACATTCGTGTGGATCACAACGGCAGAGAGCGGAGGAAGGAGATCCTGGATGGGGGGCTGGCATCCCCCGGCTCCTATTCTTTCCAGAAGGAGATCCGGGATCCTCTCAGTATGAGGATAGAGGGCTGTATTGTCTTCACATTTGACACGGGTACTATCACAGCCATTCAGGAAAAGTATCCCATGGCAGAATTGTACCTGTATTATAATAACGGAAACCAGGTATATCCGGAGAAAGATTCCCTGCTTCTGAAAGATCTCCAGCAGGAGGACGCAGGCAGGAAGCTTAGATCCTACATACAGATCCAAAGCGTGGAAGATTATATAGTAGCCACCAGACTTGATAAGCATACAGCCGCTTCCATCCCGGTTGTGCATATATTGGCTATACTGGCCATCGGTGCTGTTCTGGTCATAGCAGGAGAAATTTTGATCAGCAGTTATCTGAAGCGCCTAACAAAAAGGCTGGACGGTATCATACAGGGCATGGACCAGGTGCAGACGGGAAATTTAAAAGTACAGCTCCCTGAGAACGAAAACGGGGACGAGCTGGATATGATCTCCCGCCATTTTAACCTTATGTGCCAGGAGCTGGAGTCTTATATCCAAAAAAGCTACCTGGCAGAGATAGAGCAGCAAAATGCGGAGATGCAGGCACTTCAGAGTCAGATCAACCCTCATTTTCTGTACAATACCCTGGAGGCCATCCGCATGAAGGCTATCTGCAACGGGGACAGGGAAGTGGGAAAAATGCTGTATAGTCTTGCCGTCACATTCCGCAGCCAGTTAAAGGAGGCGGATGTGATCACCCTGATGCAGGAAATGCATTATTGTAAGAAATATCTGGAATTGTTTGAATACCGCTACCAGGGAAAGTTCCGTTCCAGTGTGGAGTGCAGTCCGGAACTCTCCAAAATTCCGGTCATTAAATTTATACTGCAGCCCATTATTGAGAATTATTTTATCCATGGGATCCGTATGGAGGAGAGTGACAATGAGATCAGGATCTATGCCAGGCGCATAGGGGAGGATCTATATATCCACGTGGAGGATAATGGCAGGGGCATGCCCGGGGAAGATATGGAAAATAAGAACCGGGAGCTTAAAAATAATGAGATGGATACCCGCAAATCCATTGGTATGACCAATGTCAACCGCAGACTGAAGGCTGCCTATGGAGATACATGCGGTGTGTTTTTAAAGGCAAACAGGCCGCGGGGAATGCATGTGATATTGTTGGTGAAAGTCAAGGAGAGGGAAACAGATGAAAAAAGTAATGCTGGTGGAGGATGAGGAACTGATCCTCCAGGGAATAAGGAACATTATAGACTGGGAGGCGCTGGGTCTTGATGTGGTACATATGGCGCACAACGGAAAGGAAGCGCTGTCCCTCTGGGAAAAGGAACCTGTGGACCTGGTGGTGACGGACGTGGAGATGCCTGTGATGAACGGTCTGAACCTCTTAAAAGAGATCAGGAGCAGGAATGAGAGGGTGCGGTTTGTGATCCTCACAGGATATGATGAATTTGAATATGCCAGAAAAGCGATCCAGCTTGATGTGGAGGATTACATATTAAAGCCTATAGACGAGGAGCAGCTTGAGGCAGTGGCAAAAAAGGCACTCTTAAAACTTCAGGAGATGGACCAGGACAATGCCAGGAAGATGGAGGACCGCATTGGATGGCAGAAGTTCCTGGAAGGAGGAAGCGGGGAGGAGGAGCGGAAGACATTTCTCTCTCTGCTGCCAAAGGTGAAAAAAGCAGAACTTCTGTCCGCAGCGGTTATGAAGATTGACAGCAGAAGTATGCGGAAAGGGGATATGTCAGAGCTGCTGTCCATCCTGCAGGAAGAAGCGTGCAGAGTGATCCATCTGAAGGCAGACACCCTGCTTCTGATCGAATGTTTCTCCACAGATTATACCTGGAATGGCGGGGAGGGGGAGACGGCCAGGAAGATCAGAAGTGAGATCCACAGCCGCTTTTCCTATCTGCAGAACCGGCTGGAAAGCGAATTGGGGATATTTACATTTATAGGCATCGGCCCTTCTTTTACGGATTATGAGACGCTCCCGGAGGTCTACCGGGAAGCCATGCGGATGCAGAAGTACAGGATGCTGGACGGGTACGGGAGCTGTGTGGATGAGAACCATATTAAAAACCGTGGCTCAAAAGATGTTGCCATTGACGAGACACAGCTCCGCAAAATGATCCTGCAGAAGGACCGGGACGGGGCCATCAATTATATTGAGGATCTGTTCATCAATAATATCAGGAAAGACGCAGATGTGAATAATCTGTACCAGACTGCCCTTAAGATTGCCATGCTTTTATGGGACATCAAAGGGGAATATAAGCTGGAAGAGAAGAATATGCAGGATCTGTCTGATATGGTGGAGGGCATCTATGGGGCGGAGGATATCTTTGGGCTGAAGGCTATGTTTATCTCAGAGATCTCGGAGATCATCACATATCTGCATACAGAGAATTCCGCGTATACGCCGGTGGTAAAACAGATCATGACAGAGGTGCAGGAAAACTATAAAGAGGAACTGAGCCTTAAAACCCTGGCATACAAGTATCATATGAACGCGTCCTATCTGGGCCAGATTTTTCAGAAAGAGGTGGGGTGCTCCTTTACCCAATATCTGAGTAACATTAAGAACGGGATTGCCAAGGATCTGATCCTGAATACTAACCGCAGGATAAATGACATTGCCCAGGAAGTGGGATATACGGATACCAGCTATTTTTACAGGAAGTTTAAACAGTGCTATGGAGTTTCCCCGGCGTCCCTGCGGGAAATGAAAAAATATTAGGATACAGTTACAATACAGTAAAAAAAGAGTGCTGCCGGAGTATTTTCCGGCAGCACTTGTCGGTTCTCAAAGGTTTTTAGACAGGGCGTTTTCACGCAGGGATTTCAGGATGCAGACCAAAAGGGCTGCAGCAGTCACTATGATCCAGCTGGTCACGGTTGCGGTCCATCCCAGATGGTCCACCATGACCCCGATGGAAAAGGTGGAGACTGCGGTTCCCAGATAGGCCACAGAATTCAGAAAACCGGATACGGTGGAGACACGCCCCTGTTTTTCATAGTTCAAAGGAAGCAGGTTCACAAATAAGGTGTTGACTGCCATCATGGAGGCGGTGATCAGCGCAAACAGTATCACCGTCAGGACAATGGACAGGCTGCCTGCCAGACGTATGCCGGTCAGCGCCGCTGCAGCCAGCAGGAAAAAGGGGATGGCGGCTTTCATGGCCCGCCTGCCTGCCCGGCGGTATACATACTGTGCCGCATATGCGCCCACCAGATTTACCACAGGGAGAACCGTTGTCACCAGTACGGAGAGGGACGGAGAAGTCAGAAAAGTTTTGCTGATGAATGTGGGCACCCATGTGGCTACACCGTCTTTCAGCATTCCGTGGACCAGTACCGGAAATACCACTGCCAGCAGGCCGGAGCTGAACAGAAGGGAGGCGAAAGGTACTGCCTTTGTATTTTGGGGAACGGGACCGGAAGTATCTGAGGCTGTATCCTCATCTTTTCCGTGACTTTGACTGTACCTCTCAATGCGGCTAAAACCAAAGAACCATACAGCGGCCATAACGCCCAGGCAGAGAGCAGCGGCACCGAACACAGCCTTCCAGCCTGCCAGCCACATGACGGCTGCGGCCAGGAGATAGGCGCCCAGCGTCCCGGCCACCTGGGAGGAGACAATGTGGATACAGTAGCGTACCTTCTGTGTCTCCTGCAGCATTTCCGCAAAGATCCGGATGATGGGAGGCCAGATCATGGACTGGGCGTAGCCGTTGATGCCCCAGACCAGAGCCATGAGGAAAAAGGAATCCACAAACCCCATGACAAAATTGGCGGCGGCGGCAGCGGCAAGCCCCGTGAATATCATACGTCCGGGATGGAACTTGTCCCCCAGCAGTCCGTTGCACATCTGTCCAATGCCGTAGGCGAAGAAATATACCATGCTGATGAAGCCCGCCTGGGACCCGGCCAGTACCTGCTCATCGATCATTGCGGTCATAGCGGAAGAGAAATTCAGCCGCCCGATGTAGGAGGTGAAGTAGGCGAACCAGCACAGCAGGAACAGGCAGAGTGCCATTTTATTACTTTCAAGCTTGTGAAATCTTTTCATGAGATATACCTCTTCTTTCTTTTTTCTGCATTCAACAATATACATCAGAACAGAAAAAGGGGAAATGGATATATCAACATTTTGGAGTAGATATTTCTACATGGATGTATTGCGCCTGTGCTGCTGGCGGAACTGAAGGGGTGTGACCCCGGCTGTCCTTTTAAAGACCCGGAAAAAGTATTGACTGTCCTCATAGCCCACCCTTTCTGCGATCTCGATCACGCTCAGGTCAGTGTCTTTGAGGTATTCCCTGGCTTTTTCCATACGGACTTCCGTGATATAGTTTACCGCGGACTGGTTCAGTTCCTTCTTGAAGACAGAGGAGAAGTAGTTGGGGCTCATGTTGTAGAGTTCTGCCAGACTGTTTATGGCCAGGTTTTCGTTATAATGTTTTTTGATATATTGTGCTGCCAGAAGTATCTTGTCTTTGGAACTGGCATCCTGCATACCCCGCTTGCTGATACAGTCAGTGACGATCTCCGAAATATAACGGTGTATTTTTTCCGGAAGACAGAGTTCATCCAGGACCCGGAAGTTGTGCAGAAGGTCTTCCACGCCGATGTATTGGCGTATCTCCGGCTCATAATATTTTAAGAGGAGGTTCAGGATACGCACCCACAAGATCCTGATGTAGGAAACCCCGCAGTTTAGGAGCATTTCCTCGGAGAACAATTCGGACAGGAGCTTGTGTATGCCGTTGATGTTGCCCTGGACCAGATATTGTTCCAGGAAGTACAGCTCGGAAGCAGGGAAAGATTTTCCGGAAAAGACCGCATTGTCCTCATAGAAATAGAGATTGCCGTCACCGTAGATGGTACGCTGACGGAGTGCGGATTCCGCCTCCCCTAACACGCCGGCAGAGAGCCTGCGGGTCTGGCTGCTGATGCCCATGGTCAGGTAAATACCCATCTGTTTCTCCAGAACTGTCCGCATCTCCAGGAAGAACTGTTCCACCTCCCGGCGGAGAACGGAGGATTCACTGCTGCTGCCCTCAAAGACGGCATACATCTGATGTTTGTGGATAATGCTGTTGACCAGAAGGACCTTGCCGGGGGAACTGATCTCGTCAAACACATTTTTGACTGCAAACCGGATCAGTTCGGTGTCCCCTTTGCTGAAATGATTCTCACAGCTTTTTTCTTCAATGCTGATGACCCCCAGGAGGAGGCGTTTTCCGGGGTGAGGAGAAATCTTTTGATAGAATGCTGGATATTTGTCTGCTGCTGAAGTTTCCCCTGCCGGCTCGTGGAGGAGGGCATTGACTTCCTTTTCCAGCGTGTACGCAATATTCTCCTCCTCCAGTTTTTTCCTGGAAGTGATGTCCCTGCGTATTCTTGTATCCACCTCCACCTGCATGAGCAGTTTGTCCAGCTCTTCCTTTAAATCCTTGTTGGACAGTGGTTTCAGCAGATAGGCGCTGGCACCCAGACTTAACGCAGTTTTGGCATATTCAAACTCGGCGTAACCGCTTAACACCATGAAACGCAGATGGGGAGAGAGTTTCTTGGCCTCACGGATAAAAGAGAGTCCGTCCATATCAGGCATCTTGATATCCGTGATGACAATGGATATGGAATTCTGTCTGACAGCCTCCAGCGCTTCAGAGCCGCTTTCTGCCTCCATGATCTGGTCAAATTCAAATCCCAGGTAGCTGAGACGGGCGATCAGGCCTTTTCTAATGAGTTCTTCGTCATCTGCGATCAGCAGGTTACTATTCATCCGTTTTTTCTCCTTTCCGAATGAGGGGCAGCCGTATATCAAACTGGCTGCCATAGTGAAGAGTGCTTTTTACGGTGATGCCGTACCGTTCCCCGCAGGCGAGTTTGATTCTCTGGTTCACATTGCGGATACCGATGT
Source organism: Blautia hominis (assembly GCA_002270465.1). Lineage (GTDB taxonomy): Bacteria > Bacillota > Clostridia > Lachnospirales > Lachnospiraceae > Blautia > Blautia hominis. The sequence goes on along the minus strand of NQOF01000001.1, from coordinate 1,230,646 downwards.
TCCGTCCTGTTTTGGTCAGGTTGTCGGCTACATTTATGGAGCGGTTCAGTTCCTCCACTTTCTGGATATCCATGCCGATCCCGTCGTCCTCCACGCGTATCATCAGACAGTTGTCCTCCTCCCAGACGGACAGCTCCAGGGTACCTGTGGTGGTCTGTTTGACCAGCCCGTGAAGGATTGCGTTCTCAATGATGGGCTGCAGGATGAAGCGGAGGGTCATGACTTGGTCTGTGTCCGGGGAGATATTGTAGAATACTTCAAACCGGTTTCCGTATCGCTTTTTGATAATAAAGATATAATTCTGTACATGGCCCAGTTCTTGTGCCACAGTCACAAATTCCCCGTAATTTTTTCCCAGGTTGTAGCGGAAGATCTCCCCCAGTTTTTGACAGATATCGCAGATATCAAATACCTGTTTCACTGCGGCCATGGAGCTGATGGTCTCCAGGGTGTTGTAGAGAAAATGAGGATTGATCTGAAGCTGCAGATTTTTTAACTGGGCTTCTTTGTTCTCCAGTTCCCGGATATAATTTTTTTGGATCAGGGCATTCAGCTTCCCGAGCATGTGAGAAAACTGGCGGTCCAGCTCTGACACTTCATCATTGCCTGCGATCGGCCCGTAGATATTCAGGTCACCTGTCTCCGCCTTGTGGAATTTTTGGACCAGACATCCGATCCTGGCTGAGAAGTTCCGGCTGTAGAGCCAGGCCCAGAATATAATGAGCAGAGTAACACCGAGAAGGATGGGCAGGACCATCTGCCTTACGGTCTGCTGCTTGACAGCCAGCTGATGATTGTCAAACAAAAGCAGGACATTCAGGGAACTTTCCTTCAGAGTCTCATGTTTGACGGTAAAGCCGTCAAGCAGCTCTGTGGAGTCTTCCGTATTAAGCCATGCGTCCAGCAGGGGATTCTTTCGGGGGGCTGAGGAATACAGGAGTTCATTTTTGTCACTGTAGACAATGACATCATAGGAGGAGTCCTTCTCAAGGTCTGCATCGGCAGGCTTGAAGACCAGCTCCATGTACAGGTCCAGCTTTAGAAAACCGAGCTGTTTTTTTTCATAGTTATGGATATTGACATTTTCTATGTTTTTGACAAAGGAGAGAACCGGTACATTGCCTGCGCTGGAGATATAGCTGAAGCTGCCCTCCTTCACAGCGCGTTCCCGCAGAAACCATTCCTCGTGTCCGGCCTCCTTGACCATGGAGGCACGGTTTCCGTAAACGGGGTACTCATCTATATCAGAGTAAAGCATACAATTGCGGATTTCTTTCTGACGGTCCAGGAGCAGGGACTTTGTGACTTCACTGCTGATCTGTTCTCCTTTAATGTAAGGACTTTTTGTCTCATTCACCAGAGCTTCCAGGATCACCGTATTGTCGGCGATCACGTCCAGGCTGTATTGGTACTGGGTCAATTTTTCGTCAATGTTTTTTATGTACTGAGAGGTCATCTGCCGATAGGAATTGGAAAGCTCTGTCTTGACCATGTTCTCCAGCTTGTAGAACAGAAAACTGGTGATGGACAAGGTGGGGATCAGACTGATCAAAAGAGTAAAGACAACAAGCTGCGTAAAGATGCGGTGGGAATAGATACCTTTCCATTTCATAACGTCACATCCCCGGCAGGCGGCTCTGCCCTGCAAGGTGCAGGACCGGGGCTACACAGATCAGGTTTTCAATATCCGTAGTTTTATAGTATAATTTTGGGATCACATATTCCGCACCCTTCAGTTTAGCTATGGGGAACATCCGGTCAGGGTCTGCGGTGTAAGTTTCCGCCGGGGTTTTGAGCGTGACAAGATAACCGGAGGCATCCGGACAGGAGAAGCCGGGTTTTTTAGTGTCAGCCAGATGAAAGGTAAGGAAGCGGCTGTCAGGGGTCATGGAAACCTCCAGGACCGGTCCTTTGGAGATACAGGTCTTTTGGCTGCGGACTGCCAGATCCAGTTCCGCAGAAATATCGCCGCCCGGTTCCCCCGGGATAAAAGTGGCAAACTGATCCCCCATCTCCCAGCGTCCGTGCAGGTCCATGCCGCAGGTCATGGCAATGGGCAGTCCCTTCAGCACCAGGTCTTCCCAGAGAAGCAGTCCCTTTTCATTGACCTGGTGAAGCGGTTCCGGGTTATTGAAGATTTCAATAAAATCCACACAGCTGTAATCTGTAAGCTCCATCTCAAAGCGGCATCCCCGGGCAAAGGGGTAGCCGTAGGAAAAGGGATGGGCAATGCCTGCCAGGGCATTCTTTTTTTGGATGGCCTGAAACAACAGCTCCGGGCGGCGGCGGTCAATGGTTTCCCAAGGCACATACTCTTTTAAGTTCAGACAGAGGATGTGTCCGTAATAGGTGGTGTATTCCATGCCGTAAATACACTGTATGCCCAAGCTGCGTTCCTGCAGCAGCTTCTGCATTTTGGGATGGCCGGAGATGGTATTGTGGTCTGTAAGGCCAAAGGCATCCACCTGATCTGCTTCCATCCAGTGAAGCAGATCTTCACAGGTGAGGGAAGCGTCGGACTCTGTGGTGTGATTATGTAATTCCAGTCGTTTGTACATGAGAACCTCCTTATTTGGCAGAAACCTGCAGCGTATAATGTGTGTCATCCATCAGGACATTGAAGACAAGTATGGTCACCTTCAGGACTCCTTCCAGTTCCGTCTGAGGGATACAGCCCTCTGTGGCGAAGGAGGCTGAAAAGTGCATGTGTCTGTCAGTGAGCTGCCGGTGGATACAGCCGATGAACCGGTCATTGAGAGAGGCCAGTGTGTGGATCTCCGTTTTGGTACCTTCTGTAATTTCTTTTACCGGATCTGCATCGGGAGGCAGTTCCAGGCCATAATGGCTTCGGCAGTAGTCTGTCAAGTCCCTGATCACGTCTTCTGTCACGTCCGCGGCTGTGTATCTCTGCTTATCAAAAGAAAACCCGATGTCCAGTTCCTCGTATTTTTGGTCCAGGCATACGGTATAGGAAATCTGTCCGATAAAGTCTTTTGACAGTGTCCCTCCAACCTTATAAAGTACTTTCATAGATGTATCTCCTCCCGAAAAAAGTGTTAATAGAATTTGGCTAAATGATACTACACATAAAAACAGGATTCAATAGATTTGGGAGTATCGTAGAATTGTCCATAGATTTTTTGAGAAATCTTCATTCTATTTTGAAAATAAAGTGCTTTATAATAGGCCCATGCCAAATTGCTGAGGCAGAATTTTGGGAAGAGAGGATAGAAGATGCAGAAGAGAACATTGTATCAGTCCGGGAAATTTTATAAGGGAAATCTCCACACCCATACCACACGCTCAGACGGAAGCGGTGAGCCGTGGGAGGTGGCAGAGCGGTACAGGCAGGAGGGGTATTCCTTTCTGGCTATCACGGATCACTGGGTCTACGGGGTCCATGAAGCGTTAAACAGGGAGGACTTTCTCATATTTCCCGGCACAGAGCTGGATCTGGAGATGCCTGAGCGCAAGGACCATCATCTTGTGAGTATCGGTCTGCCTGGGACGAACCGGATACCAGATGATTACCGTTTTGAGGAGGAGAGAACAGGCAATACCCTGTGCACCCCCCAGAGGATCCTTGAGTATATGGCACAGCGGGGCAATGTCACCATCTATGCCCATCCCTACTGGTCCAAGGTGGACTCCACGGATATCAAGGATATCCACGGACTGCTGGGAATGGAAATCTACAATCATGTGGCAGAGTTTGAGGATAGTAATGGAAATTCCGAGACGTATTACGATCATTTTTTGTTTGTGAGGAACAGGACGTATTGCTTTGCGTCAGATGATACCCATGAACTGGGACCGCACAGCCTGGGCGGCTTTATCATGGCAAAAGCCCGGGAGCTTACCCACAGGGGTATCTTCGAGGCGCTGAGAGACGGAAGCTTTTATGCCTCCTCAGGTCCTCTGATCCATGATTTTTATGTGGAGGACGGTGCTGCCTGTGCCCTCTGCAGCGGCTGTACGGACATATATTTTAAGACCCCGCACAGAAGCGGACACCTTCATGATGACCAGGGAAATTTAGAAAGCGGAACCTTTGTCCTGAACGGAGACGAGGAATATGTGCGCCTTGTAGTGAAGAACGCGGCCGGAGAGAAAGCCTGGTCCCAGCCGATCTGGCTTTGGCTTTTATAAAAGGTGCGGCAGGGAGAATGGAGGAAAATGTATGAAACTGGTCACGTTTAATATCCGCTGCGATTTTGGGCAGGACAAAGAGAATTGTTTTTGCCGGCGCAGGGAACTGATCGCCGCAAAGATTCAGAAAGAGCAGCCGGATATCATCTGTTTTCAGGAGGTGCTTCCCCATGTGGCGGTGTGGCTGAAAGAGCATTTAGAGGGATATTATGTGATAGGGTGCGGCAGGGATGAAAATCTGAGGGATGAGCAGGTATCCGTGGCCTACAAAAAGGACAGGGTGAATCTGATCTCCATGGATACTTTTTGGCTGTCAGACAAGCCGGAGGTGCCGGGGAGCCGTTACGCGTGCCAGAGTATCTGTCCCAGGGTCTGCACCGGTGCTGTGTTTGAATATGCCCAAGAGATGGGAAAAGGATACCTGTTCCGGCTGTATAACGTCCATCTGGACCATCTGGGGACAGAGGCCAGAAGATTGGGACTAACTCTGCTGTTAGATAGGGCAGACCGGGAGCAGGCATTTGGGGGTATTCCTGTGATCCTGGCCGGGGACTTCAACGCAGAGCCGGACAGCCCGGAACTGGAAGTCCTGCAGTGCCGCAGGGATCTTGTAAATGTCACAGAAGGAATCGGCATCACCTACCATGGGTTTGAGCCGGAGGATATGCCGGAGAGTATTGACTATATTTTTGCCGGCACGCCATTTAGCTGCCGAAGTGTGGAAAAATGGGAGGACAGGGACGGGGAAATCTGGCTGTCTGACCATTATCCGATCTGTGCGGTGCTGGAACCTGAAGGTTACGGTACACAGGACACAGAGTGAACAATAACACCTGAGGCTGACAGGGAAGAGAAATGTCCATGAAATAATTGATTTTTATCCATTGTGGAAATTCGTGAGAAAAAAATATAATAGTTACCAGAAGGAAGGAGGATACCAAATGCAAAAAGAAAAGCAGCCAAAACAACAAAAGCAGCCCATTGGAAAACGGCTTGTCCGATACTGGCCACTGTACGTGATGCTGCTGCCGGCACTGATCTATTACGCACTGATCTGCTATGTGCCCATGGCCGGCTCCGTTCTGGCTTTCAAGGATTACTCTTTTAACAAGGGCATCTGGGGAAGCCCCTGGGTAGGGCTTAAATACTTCAAGACATTTTTTGAAAGCTATGACGCCCCCAGGCTGATCCTGAATACATTCAGGATTGGGTTTATCAAATGTGTGCTGGAGTTTCCGTTCGCAATCATTCTGGCACTGCTGCTCAACGAGATCAGAAACATGAAATTTAAGAAAGTGACGCAGACCATTACATACCTGCCTCATTTCCTGTCATCCGTTATCATTGTGACAATGCTTCAGAGGATCCTTGCACCGGATACCGGTATTCTGAATCAGCTCATAGCAGGTCTTGGAGGGGACGGAGGCACTTTCTTTATGATGGATGCCAAGTATTTCCTGAAAATCCTGTTTTCCATGGACCTGTGGAGAAATATCGGATGGGATTCCATCATCTATCTGGCGGCGATCAGCAGCGTAGATACAGCTCTTTATGAGGCGGCGGAGATGGACGGATGCGGAAAACTGAAAAAAATGTGGCACATTACTTTACCCGGGATCAGGGGAACCATCGGTCTGCTGTTCATCATGGGGATCGGAGGCCTGCTCTCCTCAGGGGTAGATCAGATCTGGCTGCTGCGTACACCCGGCAATATGACTCTGGCAGATACTCTGGATGTATATGTGGTCCGTGTGGGCCTGCAGGGAGGACAATTTGGATATGCAACCGCCATCGGGCTGATACAGGGTGTTGTGGGATTGATCCTGGTTGTAATCTGTAACAAGGTATGTAAAAAGATCACAGAAGTCGGGCTATGGTAGCGTGATCGGAGAAGGTAAAGGAGGAAAAGGTATGAAACGAAAAGCAGTAAAGAAAGTTCTGGCCCTTGCGCTTTGCGGCGCCATGACGGCAGGTGTTCTGGCGGGGTGCGGAGGAGACAGCAAAGAGACAGCTAAAAATACAGGTACAGAGAGTAAAGAAGGAAAACCGGATACCTGGATCGCAGACCGTACGATCACGGTCCAGGCATATGTGGATGACATTGGAAACTCCCTTCCCAAAGATTTAAACAACACACCAACGATGAAGAAGATTACGGAGCTGACAGGGATCAAGCTGGATGTGAAATATACCCCCGGGGACAGCGATGCAAAAGTGCTGGCTTCCCAGCTGGCATCAGGTACCATTCCGGATGTGATCGTTTCCTATCTGGACAACTCTACAAGACCGGAGTTCCCGCTGCTGTCCAAGGCGGCAAAAGAGGGAATGTTCGCGGATGTATCGGAGTACATGAAAGATTCAGAGGTGTATTCCAGATATTATGAGGAAGGCTATCTTCCCTGGGATTCCTATAAAAACGTCACATTCCGGGATGACCTGGACGGCGTATATCTGTGGCAGATGAATGTGGATGCCACAGACAAGTCCCTGACATATGATCCGGAGGAGGATTACCGGGGCGGCATGTATATCCAGAAGTCTATTGTGGATGCCCTTGGGGTTAATGTGGATGATATCAGGACACAGGATGATTTCTATGATCTGCTTGTGAAGATCAAAGAAGGCGGTTTTAAAGACAAGAACGGAAATGCGGTCTATCCGCTGGGACCAAAATACTGGGGCGGTTCTGTGGATACCCTGGAGTATATCTGTCCGGGATACCGCTGGGGTGTGAGCAAAAACTACAATATAGATACCGACGGAAAAGTGAAGCATGAGGCAGAGCGTGATTCCATCTATGACGAGATCAATTATATCCGCCGCCTTATAGATGAAGGGCTTATGAACCCGGAATTTTTCACCATGGACTCCACCCGTGCACAGGAGGCCTGCAAGAGTTATAACTCCGCGATCATCGCTGACGTCAATAATTATACGGATATTATTTACCAGACCGACGACTGGATCCCCCTGGGGCCCCTCAATGACATTCAGGGCGACAACAAAAAGGTAACACACGGTAAGACGGCAAGGGGATGCATGGCGATCTCTGCGGATGCGGAGAACCCGGAGGAGATCTTCAAGTTTTTTGACTGGCTCTCCACAAAAGAGGGACAGATGATCGCCCAGTATGGAGCTGAGGGCGTAAGCTACGATATGGTCGACGGAAAACCGGTCCTCAAGGAAGAGGTGCAGAAGGCTCTGAGCGACGGCAACATGGACTATCTGCTCAACCAGGTGGGCGCAGGATTCGGCGGCAGCGGAAACTACTTCTTTGAATTTGTACTGACCAATAAAGACAATATCAATAACTTCGGAGAGGCAAGACCGGGTGCGTCTGCCAATGATACCTTTGCCAGAAGTGTTGAGGTTGCAGCGGATTATCCGTATGTGAAAAAACTGATTCCGGGACTGGACGCACCGGCGTATCTGTCCTCAGAAGGATTGGAAGATGTGAAGACACAGATGGATCTGCTCAACTGGGATGAAGTATTTGTCCAGGCATGTTTCGCCAAAACAGATGACGAGGTGAAGAGCATCATTGAATCTTTCCGCGGTCAGTTAAAAGCAGCAGGTGTGGAGAAGTTTGAGGACTATGTGGCGGATGTCTACAACAAAGACAAAGATGCTGTTAACTTTTATCATTGACAGGTGAAAGAGGGTGCTTAAGATGAGTAAAGGCCAAAAAACCAAGATTAAGTCCAGCCGGACAGATATCGCTGTGCAGGTTATTGTATACATGATCGTTATTGCTGTATGTCTGGTGATCATACTGCCCTGTCTGAATGTGCTGGTTCTGGCGTTTAATGACGGAAAGGATGCCGCCCGGGGCGGTATCTGGTTCTGGCCCAGAATGCCTACGTTTGACAACATTAAGGAAGTGTTCCGGGACGGCAGTATTGTCCGGGCTTATGGGTACACCATCGCCAGAACCGTGATCGGTACCGGGTTAAGTCTGACGGTGACCACCCTGGCGGCATTTTCCCTGAAACAGAAGGAACTGCCGGGCAACAAGCTGATCACCATGCTGATCACATTTACTATGTTGTTCAGCGGAGGTATGATCCCCACCTATATCCAGTATAAGAACCTGCATCTGCTCAACAGTTTTTGGGTTTATGTGGTTCCGTCACTGGTGAGCGTGACCTATCTGCTGATGGCCAGGACCTTTTTTGAAGGGATTCCGGACAGTCTGGAGGAGTCGGCAAAGCTGGACGGGTGCAGTTATTTTCAGATCTATTCCCGTATCATGCTTCCGCTCAGTAAGCCTGTGATCGCGGTGGTGGGGCTTTACACGGCTGTGAATCACTGGAATGACTGGTTCGCCGGGGCATTCTACATGAGTGATACATCCAAATGGCCGGTGCAGACCGTGCTCCAGCAGATGTTGAGTAAGGCCATGAGTTCCCAGCAGGAGATTACATCCGTGGCTCAGGCCCTGGCGCAGAACGCCACGGCAGTCACATCAGATTCCCTGAAAATGGCAGCGGTGGTGATCACCACAGTTCCGATTCTGTGTGTGTATCCCTTTGTGCAGAAGTATTTTGCTCAGGGTGCCATGATTGGGGCAGTTAAGGGTTGACAAAAAACCGGCTTTTAGTTCGCGCTGAAAGCCGGTTTTTGGGTATGACGGGCAGGAAAACAGATATTTTGCAGATAAAGACAAAAGGAGCAGAAATATGAGTGAAAAGAAGTGGGATGTCTATGTCTATGGAGACGTGAATGCTGATATTATCATTCCCGGTGTGGAGAAGTTTCCGGCGCCGGGCCAGGAGGACCTTGTCCCCTCCATGGAAACGTATGTGGGAGGCGGTGCAGCTCTGTTTACGCTGGGCCTTGGCAGGCTGGGGCTCCATCCGGTCTTCCAGGGGGCAGTGGGAGACGATTGCTACGGACACATGATCCGGGAGACTTTTGAGCAGGCCGGTGTGGACACGGAACTGCTTGTGACCAGGAAGGGGGAGCGGACCGGAATCTCCCTGAGTTTCACCAACGAACATGACCGTTCCTTTCTCACTTACAGGGGAACGAACCGGGATATCAGCATGGATAGGGCAGAGGTTGAAAAGGCAGGTCAGGCCCGGCATATCCATGTGACGGGATATGAGGGGGAGGACTCCCATGAGTCCTACGCACGGCTGCTGCGCCGGGTGAAGACAGAGACAGAGGCCACAGTCTCCTTTGATGTGGGATGGGATCCTTCCGGGAATTGGAGCAGCAGGATCTATGAGCTGTTTCCGTGGATCGATGTCCTTTTTATGAATGAGACGGAGGCGGAGCATTACGGCAGGACGGATTCGGCAGAGGAGGCAGCCCTTCATTTTGCAGAGAGATGCGGGGCCGCTGTGGTCAAGCTGGGAAAAAAAGGCGCCCTGGCAGTGAAAGAAGGTGTTGTCCACCGCCGTGCTTCCTATGAGGTACAGGCTGTGGACACCACCGGAGCAGGGGATTCCTTCAATGCAGGGTTTATCTACGGCTTTCTGAAAGGGGAGGATATGGGGGCCTGTCTGCAGTACGGAAACGCCTGCGGTGCCTGCTCGGTATCCGCTCATGGGGGCAATACCGGTTTCCCTGAGGAAAAAGAAATGCTGCGTTTTATTGAGAAAAATAGGTGACTATTCAGTAGGTCTGCGCATTCACTGCGCTGACCGTAGGAAAGTGTACCACGGCCAAGCAAAAATCTCATCGGCAAAGGCGATTTTGCATGGATTTTTGCCTGTAACTGTGAGGGTACTGAACCGTTACATAAATAGAAAGAAGTGAAAGGAGATCGGCAATGAAAATAGCTGTCATAGGCGGTGCCGGAGTGAGGACCGTCATATTTATCAACGGACTTTTAAAAAGATATAAAAAGCTGCATATTGATGAGGTAGTGCTTTATGATATCCAGGAGGAAAAACAGAAGATCATTGAGCGCCTGTGCAGACATGTTGTGGACAGGAGGGGAGAAAACCTGAAAGTATGGGCAGCGCAGACACCTGTGGAGGCTCTTGCGGGTGCTGATTATGTAGTGACCACCCTGCGCGTGGGCGGTGACCATTCCCGTGTACTGGATGAGAAGATTGCCCTGAAGCACGGCGTCATCGGCCAGGAGACCACAGGGGTGGGGGGATTTTCCATGGCAGTGCGCACCATTCCTGTGCTTTTGGATTACTGCAGGATGATAAAAGAGTATGCACCCAATGCGTGGATCTTTAATTTTACCAATCCGTCCGGGCTTGTGACGCAGGCTCTTAGGTCAGCAGGCTATGACCGTGTCATTGGGATCTGTGATGCGCCAAGCAGCACAAAGTTCCGTATGGCTGCCTGCCTGGGGACAGAGGAGGATGACCTGTATGTGGAATTCTTTGGGCTGAACCACCTCTCCTGGATACGGAGCGTGAAAAAGGAGGGGGAAGAGATCCTTCCACAGCTTCTGGCGGATGACGATTTTCTTGGGAAAATCCAGGAATTTGCCATGTTTGATCCGGAACTGCTGCGTTCCATAGGATTTTTGCCAAATGAGTATCTGTATTATTACTATCACAGAGAGAAAGCCCTGGCCAATATCCAAAAATCCGGTACCGCCCGAGGGGAGACCATAGAAAAGCTAAACCTACAGATGATGAGCGAACTGCAGAACATGGATATGGATGCCGACCCGGAGGGGGCACTGCAGATATTCTTATATTATATGCAGCTGAGGGAGAACTCCTATATGAGTATTGAATCCGGGGCCGCCAAACGCCCGGCTGCGGAAAAAGGAAGTCTGGAGGTGCCCGACGGAATGGGATATGCGGGTGTTATGCTGGACTGCATAGAAGGCATGCAGAGTGCGGAGGGAAAATACCTGGTGCTCTCTGTGGAGAACCAGGGCTGTATTCCGGGACTGGAGGACAAGGATGTGGTGGAAGTGACCTGCCGCGTATCTTCTGAGGGCATCCGCCCGGTGGCAGTCACAGAGGTGCCCCCGCAGTGCGGCATTCTCATGCGTCTGATCAAAAATTATGAGCGTCTGACCGTGGAGGCTGTGAAGACAGGTTCCCTTACGTGTGCAGCACGAGCACTGATGCTTCACCCCCTGGTCAGTTCCTGGTCACTGGCAAAGGAATTGCTGGAAGACTATGACAGAGCCTATGAAGGACTGCTTGGAAAGGAGTAAAAATGCCGTTTGATTTTCATGATTTTGACAGGATAAAGAACCTGGCCGAGGAACTTCGGGAGCTTAGGTACAAAAATCTTTGGGATATTCCCTCTTTTTTGTTCTGGGAGGAGGGGGACTGTGCATCCGGGGAGAACCCTATGGAGGTTGGCGTGGGATTTTCCTTTCGAGGCTGGGACAAGTATTACTGGCTGAGCACGGAAACAGAAATACCGCGGGAGCTTTGGGGCAAAGAGGTACTGGGCCTCTTTGACTTCGGTGCTTTGGCGGGAACCGGAAATAACGGGAACTTTGAAAGTCTTCTCTATTTAAATGACGTACCATATCAGGCAGTAGACGGAAATCACCGGGAAGTATTTTTGGACCCGGAAGTATGTGGACAGAAGCTAAGTCTTAAATTCAGGCTTTGGACAGGGCTTAGCGGGGGAGGCATTCCAAAGGACAATGTGATGGAGATACGCCGGGCGCAGATGGGTGTGCTGGATAAAGGGACCGATGATCTGTACTATTTGACCACAGCGGCGCTTGAGACATATGAGGCCCTGGGAGCAGATAACGAGTACCGGGAATGGATCCTGAATGTACTGGTAAAGGCTTTCTGCCTTGTGGATTTTACCGAACCGGGAAGCAGAGCGTTCTATGAAAGTGCGGCGGAGGCTGCGGGGTATCTGGACGGATGTCTGGATGGCCGCGGAAAACCGGATGTCAGTGTGACAATGACCGGCCATACCCATATTGATGTGGCCTGGCTGTGGCGGCTGTGCCATACCAGAGAGAAGGCTGCGCGCTCCTTTTCCACTGTGAACCGCCTGATGGAGAAATATGGGGATTACCATTTTCTTCAGTCCCAGCCCCAGCTCTATGAATTTATCAAAGAGGACTACCCTGACATTTATGAGGATATCAAAAAGCGTGTGGCCCAGGGCAGATGGGAGCCTTCCGGGGCCATGTGGGTAGAGTGTGACTGTAATATCGCCTCAGGAGAATCTATCATCCGCCAGATCTTGGTGGGCAAGAATTTTTTCCGTAAAGAATTCGGCTATGAGAGCGAGTTCCTTTGGCTGCCGGATGTATTCGGGTATTCCTGGGCCCTTCCCCAGATTTTAAAGAAGTCCGGTGTGGATACATTTATGACTACGAAAATAAGCTGGAATGACACCAACCGACTGCCCTATGACACCTTTATCTGGAAGGGGATTGACGGGACCGGGGTGACCGCTCACTTTGTGACTACTTCAGACCCCGGAGAGGATTACTATACATATAACGGCAACTCCGGCCCCAGGGCAGTGAAAAGTGTCTGGGATAATTATAAGAACAAAGATTTGAACCGGGAACTGCTGATCTCCTACGGCTATGGAGACGGGGGAGGCGGGCCAAACCGGGATATGCTCCGTCAGTTGGAGATGGCGGATAAAATGCCGGGGATTCCCCATGTGAAAAAACAGTCCGTGACGCAGTATTTCCGTGATCTTAACAAGACAATAGAAGAGAACCCCATGGGAGGCTATCTTCCGGTGTGGGACGGGGAACTTTATCTGGAATTCCACCGGGGGACCTATACCTCCCAGGCGTATAACAAACGGATGAACCGCAGGATGGAATATGCACTCAGGGATGCGGAGATACAGTCGGTGTTAGCCAGGATATTTGGAAAGGTTCCATACGACGCCAAGAGGATTCTGCGCGCCTGGAAGATCGTGCTCTGCCAGCAGTTTCATGACATTCTGCCGGGGTCTTCCATAAAGGAGGTTTATGAGGACAGCCACACGGAGTATGAAAAAGCCGCCGCTCTTTTGAGGGAAACAGGAGGGGCTGTGGATGCGGTGCTTGTACAAAAATGTACGGGTGCGCGTCTCTTTTCGGTATTTAACAACAGCAACTGGCTGAGAACTTCGGTTGTCCTGATTCCCGTGGAGGAGGCAGCAGCTCTGTGTGCGCAGCAGGTGGGTACCGGGAATTTCTACCGGATGCAAAATGGAGGCCGTGGGTCAAAGGATCCCCTTCCCTGTGTATGGAAAGAGGAAGGCGCGTATGTTTTGGTCAGGGATATGGAGCCTTTCGCCTACACGGACATAGAGTGGCAGCCGGAGGAAATTCCCCGGGAACAGCCGGAGGAGATGACTGTGAAAGCCGGGGAGATCCGGACGCCTTTCTATGAAATCAGCTGGAATGAAAAGGGACAGCTTTCCAGGATCTATGACAGGGAGGCCGAAAGAGAGATCCTGCCCCGTGGCGCCTGTGCCAATGTACTCCAGATCTTTGAGGACAAACCCCGCTGTTTTGACGCCTGGGAACTGGAGCCGGGCATTGACAGAAAGAGGGAAGAGATCACCGACTGCACCCAAATCCGGATTCGGAGACATGGGCTTGGCACGGAGGTGTCCTTCTGCTGGAAATACCATAAGAGCAGGATCAGCCAGACCATGTGTCTCTATAACGAAAAGAGGCGCATAGATTTTTGTACAAAAGTTGACTGGCAGGAGCGGCAGAAACTGATGAAGGCCGCATTTCCCGTGGATATCCGGGCCGTGGACGCCAGGTTTGATATCCAGAACGGAAATATCCGGCGTCCCATCACGAGAAATACAAGTTGGGAGGCAGCCAAGTTTGAGGTGGCAGCCCACAAATGGGTGGATATCTGGGAGACCGGATACGGGGCAGCGCTTCTTAATGACTGTAAATACGGCTATGACCTGAAAGAGAACACCATGCGTCTGACCCTTTTAAAAGCAGCCACAGACCCTGACTACAGCGCGGACCTGGGCAGCCATACATTCACCTATTCTTTGCTGCCACATATGGAAGAATGGTACAACGCGGCCATCGAGCAGGAGGCATTTGACCTGAATACGCCCCTAAAAGCCAAGGCAGGCGCCGCGGCTGTGCACGGGAGCATACTGACATTTGACAGGGATAACCTGGTGGCAGACGCGCTGAAACAGGCGGAAAACGGGGAGGAGATCGTGCTCAGATTCCATGAATTCCAGGGAAAACGGGGGGAAGTAAGCATAAGGACAGGATTTCACGTTGACAAATGGTGTGAGTGTGATCTGATGGAAGAACCGGAAAGCCCCTTCACTTCATCTGAAATTCGGGTATCCCTGCATCCTTATGAGATAAAGACCCTGCTTCTGCATGTGAAGGACGGTCAGAAAATGGAAAGCGGGGATTTGACCACATGAAATTTATTCTGAAATACCTGCAGACAAGCGGGATGGGGGCTTTGGATATGCCTGCCTGTACGGAAGTGATACCGGATCACACGGATGCCGGACGGCTGGCAGAACAGTTTAACCGGCTGGGAAAACAGAGGGGAGATTGTTTTAAGATCCCTCTGGACAAAATCCCTTTGGAGCAGCAAAGTGAGGCAGCACGCCTGATCGTGCGCTCTGTCTGCCAGGGGGCATACCGTTTCCGGAAAGAAGGATTAAAAGACCTTCAGGGAAAAGACATATTTAGGATGCGGGAGAGCCTGGCAGATTTTGGGGACACGGTATTTTATATAGAAAGCCATGGGGCAGAGGACGCGGAGCTGGAACGTGCCGTGAGGTACGGGGAACTGGAAGGGAGATGTATGGCCCATGCCAGAAGTCTCGGCAATCTTCCGGCCAATTACCTGGGAACAGAGGAATTTACTGCTTACATCAGGGACCTGGGCGCGGATTTAGGTGTAGCGTGCAGGATACTGGGCAGGGAAGAGTTAAAAGCCCAAGGGTTCGGCGGTATCCTGGCAGTGAACCGGGGCAGCGCGCAGGAACCCAAACTGGCAGTGCTCACCGCAGAGCGGGGGTTGGAGCGGCCTTTGACTGCTTTGGTGGGAAAGGGGATCCTCTTTGACAGCGGCGGCTATCACTTAAAGTCTATTGAAGCAATGGAAGGAATGAAATTCGATATGTGCGGCGCGGCTAACGTGTTGGAGGCTTTTGAGATCCTTGTCCGGGAGGGAACGAAGGAAAACCTTATGGCAGTGCTGCCTCTGGCGGAGAATGCCATTGGCCCGGAGGCGTGCCGGATGGGAGATGTGATCACCATGGGAAACGGATGCACGGTGGAGATCTATAACACGGATGCAGAGGGAAGGCTTATCCTGGCCGATGCCCTGGTTTATGCCCAGCAGCAGGGGGCAGAAAGGATCCTGGATCTGGCTACGCTTACATACTCCTGCCAGGCAGCACTAGGAGATAACATGACGGGAATGTTCTCAAACGATGATTTTGTGAGCAGCGGGTTTGCATGTGCTGCACGTAAGGCCGGAGAACGGGTATGGAGACTGCCTTTGGACAGGCATTACCGGGAACTGCTGGCCTGGAGCAATACCGCAGATTTGGCAAACTATGCGCCCGGCAAAGGCGCCGGGGCCAGTGTGGCTGCCTGTTTTCTGGAAGAATTTATTCAGGAAGGGGTTGCATGGATACATCTGGATGCAGTGGGGCCAAGTGTGATGCGGGGAAAGGACGATCGGATGGCAGAGGGCGCTACAGGGGCCAATATTGCCTCCATCGTTACATTTTTGGAGAAGGGAAACCGGGATGATGGATTATAAGTTTGACGGCAGGATTTCAAAGGAAGTCCTGGAAAATTATCTGTCGCGGGCAGTGACCGCGGCAGGGCTTTATGAGAGCAGGACCCTCTCGGATGACCTGCGGGTGATACGGGAGCTGGGAGTGAAATTCCTGGGGCGGGCTTCAGGGATCTGGTATATGACGGAGGATGACCGGGTGCATTTTGCCAGGTCAGAGGAACTGGCAGAAAGGGTACATGAGGCAGACCCGGATATAATCCTGCAGGCCTGTATTTTTGAGTGGGTGACAGAGAGGATAGAGACCGTGAAGATACCTGAGTTTGTGTTCCATGATTTTGGGATGGAGCCGGAGGACAGGTGCTTCTGTCTGGCAGATACCCTGTTTCCCGGGGAGCCGGGGGGATTTGTCAGCCACAGAGAGGAACCGGAAAAGAATGGGGGAATCCCTGATCTGAACAGACAGGAAGCCAGGATGTGGTTTTACTACCGGGCAGCGCGCTATATTGACTGCGGCTATGAAGCACTCCATATGGGGCAGGTACATCTTTATACGGCAAATGACCGGGGGATGGTAAAGACGCAGGAGCTTTTTGAGATGATACGCAGGTATGCGTCTGTTCATGGCAGGAGACATAAGGTGCTGCTGGATGCCCACACACATGGGGTGAACCGGCGGGGAACGCTGTTATTTGACTATCATGCCATGCCTTTTACCCGGGTTCCGCTTTTGGAGCGGGAGGGTACAGACCTGGTACTGGTCCGTGAGGGATACAGTGAGGGCGGATTAAATCCAAATGGCTGGTCAGCACAGGCCATGCCTTATCTGATGGAATACGACAACTGGGGAGGCCTTGTGGTGGATAACCCCGCCAAATATTCCAGGGAGGAACTTGCCTTAAAAGACTGGTGGGGATATGATCAGATCGCCTGGTTTGCCCATCAGGATTTTGAAAAACGGAACCATTTTCTGGAGTACACATACCGGTGGCTGGAAGTGAATAATGTGAATGGATTTTTTGAGATCCCCTTCCGCCGGATGCTGGGGGATGCCCCGGTAACCATGGAGCGGGGGGACAGTGGAACCATAGACACACAGACATTTTATCAGATCAATAAAAAGAGTCCGTCCTGTCCTATGGGATTTGGGCAGGAGGAGACAGTAAAGCGCCTGTGGCAGGAAGGGCACCGTCTGAGACAGCAGGCTGCCAATCCGGAGCTTCAGATCGCGTACGGCGCCAGGGAAGTCTATGACCCGGAGACGGGGATCAAGCTTCCGGAAAAGGTGGTGGTTTACGGGAGTTTCCAGCCTTATGTGGGGGCCGTGAAAAACGACTCCAACAGTGAAGTGACGCGGATGTATTATATAGGAAATAACACATACACCCTGAGTGTTGTGATGCCTTATGCAGGAACCTATGATTTTGCGGTTTCCACCTATGGGACATTGTCAGCTACTTACTGCGGGGACGGGTATCCCAGAAGCGGAAGTTCCAATAAGGGAAGGTTCACAGTGGAAAAAGACAATGCTGTCGTGCGTTTCCGCTTTGATCATACCGACTGCGCAGTGCAGGTGGAAATTTTTTAAGCGGCGGGGAAGAGGAGGATATATGCATCAGTATGATTTTTGTCTGGCGGATTCCCTGGATAAGATTTTCCCGGGAAAGCCGCCCAAAAAACGGGATCATCCCCTTTGTGCGGGGAGTTTTGCCGGGGAGCGGACGTCATTTCAGATCGCTTACACCGTGGAGTACGACGAATCCCATATGCTGGAGGAGGACCTGCATTTTGAGATCCACAGCCATCCGGGAATCTCCTTTCGTATATTTCGGGTAGGGCTTGTGCCCAGTGCTTACCCTTGCAGCGGTTCTTTTGATGATGATTATTTGACCAGGGAACCGGGCATGTTCCCCGATGTGCTGGAGCCTCTGCCGGACGGGACCGTACGGGCTGTGCCGGGACAGTGGAGGGCGCTTTGGATCCGGGTATGTGTCGGACAGGATATGAAGCCCGGCGATCATACGATAGAGGTATCCGCCCGTGTGAAAAACGGGGAAATATTGTGGAAAGAGGCGGTTGTCTTCAAAGTGCACGGTGGAAAACTGCCGGCTCAAAGGCTGCTGCATACGGAGTGGCTTCATGCGGACTGTCTGGCGGATCACTATAGGGTACCTGTTTTTTCAGAACAGCATTGGGAGATCCTGAGAAAGTTTATCACGTTGGCAGCAGAGAGCGGAATAAATATGATTTTGACACCATTGTTCACACCACCCATGGATACGGCTGTGGGCGGGGAGCGGACGACAGTCCAGCTGGTAGAGGCAGAGCGGACGAAGGAAGGTTGGAAGTTTGGGTTTTCCAGGCTGGGAAGATGGATCGCCATGTGCCGGGAGTGCGGCATTGCCTGGATTGAGATGGCGCCGCTGTTCACCCAGTGGGGTGCCCGGTCCGCGCCCAAGATCATGGCGCTGGTAAACGGCAGGCAGCAGCAGGTCTTCGGATGGGATACCTGTGCGGAGCAAGAGGAATACCGGTCTTTCCTGATGGAGTTTCTGCCGCAGCTAAAGGGGTATCTGCAGGACAATGGTGTGCTGGAGCATACCTGGTTTCATGTATCCGACGAGCCGGGGATGAACGATATAGACAGTTACCGCAGCGCGGTTCTGTGTATGCGCCGGGGACTGGGTGACTGCAGAATTCTGGATGCTTTGAGTGACTTTGAATTCTACCGTCTTGGTCTGGCCTCATGTCCGGTGGTCGCCTCTGACCATCTGGAACCGTTTCTGGAGGCGGGGATTCCCAATCTGTGGACGTATTACTGCTGCGTTCAGGGGGTGGATGTGAGCAATCGTTTTTTTGCAATGCCTTCCCGCAGAAACCGCATTTTAGGTGTGCAGCTCTATCTGTACCGGATGCAGGGATTTCTTCAGTGGGGATATAATTTTTACAATACCAGGTTTTCCCTGCAGCACATCGACCCTTTTGCCGTGACAGACAGCGGAGAGAGTTTCCCCTCAGGGGATGCCTTCCTTGTCTATCCGGGGCCGGAGGGACAGCCGTTTTCCTCCATCAGGCTGGAGGTTTTAAGAGAGGCCATGGAGGATCTGCGGGCGCTTGAGGCGTTGGAACAGTACACGTCCCGGGAATATGTGGAAGAGCTTGTCCGTGAAACGGCCGGTATGGACCTTACATTCAAAGCATATCCAAGGGAGCATGATTTTTTATTCCGGCTGAGAAAGAGGGTCAATGGTGAGATATCGTTAAAGGCAGGAACAAGGAAAGAGTAAGTGTAAGGAAGGCGGGGATTATCCCTGCCTTTTTTGTCTTTCGGTATAAAAGCAGGAGTTTGGGTTTCCAATACTGTTTCGGAATTCTTTGCTGTGCTATGCTGGATCTATGTATTATGCATGAAAACAGTTGAAGGGAGGCGCAGCATATTTATGAAGCAAAAAAGACGCGGCTGTAAGACCTGTATACGGACTACATTGCTGGGGATATCTGTTATGGCTTTTTCCATGGGAAATCCGGTCTATGCAGCTGAGACAGAGCAGGAAACAAACACGAACGCGGGTGTTTTGCAGGAGCAGCAGGGGAACATCGAATCGCCGGCAGTTGAAGATCCGTCCGAACAAGAGAAAAATATCGGGACATCGGAAGAGAAAGAACCGGAAAGCGTGGATCAGAATGGAGAAAAGGAAGATGATGTGACAGAAGAAGCAGGAATCGTTACAGGTGAAGCAGGAAACGTAACCGAGGATACGGATAAGGCTTTATCACCGGATAACGGGAATGTTTCTGAGGGGCAGCAGAATCCAAATCCCCAGGTATTTGCATTAAACGATCTAACCGTTACCCCGCAGGATGGATGGGTATATGACAAAAACGTTCTGACGTTTAGCAGCAGTGGGGATTATACAGTCACCGGCAATACAACAAGAGACAGAATCGTGGTAGCACCAGATTTTGAGGGGAGCATCACAATTGAGAATTTAACGATCAATACTTCCTCAGGAGCAGCTCTTTTGGTAGACCCGTCTGCCAGGCTTACGCTGAAGCTGAGCGGTATAAATACTTTGAAGACAAGCAATGTCAGTAATGCAGGACTGGACTTTAGGAATGTCACTTCAGGATCTTTGATCATAACATCCGCTGCAGGAGATGGAATGTCGGATGGAAGTCTTACAGCAACAGGAGGGATCAATGGTGCCGGTGTTGGAGGTGGTTCCAATGGGGATACAGGTAACATCACCATAAACGGGGGAACCATCACAGCAACAGGAGGAATCAATGGTGCCGGTATTGGAGGAGGATCCAATGGGAAGGCAGGTAATATCACCATAAACGGGGGAACTATCACAGCGAAAGGAGGAACCAATGGTGCCGGTATCGGAGGTGGAAGTAATGGAAGCGCAGACCACATTACCATAACCGGCGGTACTGTAGAAGCGTCAGACAAGTATGGAAGAAGCGGAATTGGCGGCGGTTCTAATGGCTCAGCAAAAAACACTGTGATCACCGGCGGAAGTATTAAAGGCCCTGTAAGCGGAAGTCCCACAGATGGGAATGGGAATTATGTATATAGGGCAATACTGGAAAACCAACCCGGAATTCCTTCCGTGAATGTAGACGGAATGGATTATAAAGTGGCCGGCAATCATGAAAATGATGATTCTTATTATCTTTACATGACAGGCCGCGACCATGTGATAACCACTCCGCAGAACAGATACATAGGAGAATTTGCTAACTCCAAGATCACAATTTCAGAACTTCTGGAAAATATGTATACACTGACGATTCCGACTTCATTGGAATTAGGCAGCATGCATGAGGCCGATATTTCTGTCAGCGGAGTATACATGACATTTCCGGATATAGGAAAACAAGTGAAAGTCAAAGTCTCTGACTCCACAAAGATTAGCCAGGAAGGAGCGCTTGCTTTATCACAAATGGGCGGAAGCGCAGAGGTTTTCACATCTGTTTCAAATGAGAGCGGACCGCTGACCACAGGCATAGAAATCTTGTCTGTTTCAGACCTGGGTTCCGACAGCCGGAAAATTTATTTTGGTGATCCGGCAACATCCGACGGCAGCGGTACAGTTCCGGCCGGAAATTACAGCGGTACACTGACTTTTGCGGTATCCGTAGAGTAGTGGAGGCGGGAAATGAAGAACAAAAAAATATGGATCGCGGCAGCCGTCATACTGCTGGCAGCCGCAGTGGGCATAGGGGTTGCTGTAGGTATGAAATGGAACCCTTATCCGGAAAAAGAAAAAAGTATAGAAAAGGTTGATAACAGTGCCGAGGACTGGACAGGAAAGAAGGAAACATATTCAGGGGAAAAGAACACAGACACCATAGATATTCCGGGATTTGATGCTATGAATTTAAAAGCAGGGGCAACCGGGCAGTCTGTGAATCTTTTTAATCCGGAACAGAATAATTGTTATTTCAAAGTATCTATCCTGCTGAGTGATGGTACTGTATTATGGGAATCCGATCTGCTGGAACCGGGCAAGGCGGTCTATGAAATAAACATAAATCAGGCGTTGGAGGCAGGGGAATACGAAAATGCAGTTCTCAAATACCAATGCTTTGCAATGGATGCAGAACAGACACCGCTAAACGGTTCGGAAATAAAACTGACTTTAAATGTCATAGAGTAAGAGGAGGGCAAATATGAAGAAAAGAATACCAGTGGGAATCATGATCATGACAATGACCGCAGCAGCGGCTATGCCGGTAAGTGCAGCCGCTACAGACAAGGATATGACGATCCGGTACACGGAGCCAAATGCATGGATGGTCAGCATCCCCCAGACTACGATCAATTCTGATACGGATGTAGAAAAATCACTTGATGTTACCCAGATCAATATTGAGCCGGGCAAAAAGCTGCAGGTTAAGATTGGGAAGAATAATGGACAGAATATCACCGATGGTGTTGTGATCTTGAACAGGACAGATAACAAGGCTGCAGTAAAGACAAATGTCAGCATGGACAAAGAGGGTAAGAACAAGGTAAGTACGGATTCGGTGATCGCTGAATACCAGGCAGAGGAAACCGTGCCCACGTACGGGGGAAGCATCTTTTTTTCAGCTGTTTATGCGGACGCAGGTGAGGTGAAGGCCGGTGATTATTCCGGAACCATGACCTACAAAATGGAAGTTGTCGATATTAACTAAAAGGGGGAGAAACAATGAACAGAAAAATCATGGCAGGAATTCTGAGTGTGATCATAACAGGGAGTTTTGCGCTTCCGGTTTATGGGTCATCCAGCAGCCAGCAGGATACGACCACATTGACTGCAACCATAGACTCATCCTATGTACTGACGATTCCCATGGATACTCCGGTTTCCTATGGGACTGTCGATACAGACCTGAGCGGTGCACTGAAAGTCACGGGAAACGTCAGAAGCAGCCAGCAGGTTACTGTGAGCGCCACGACAGAGAAATTTAAGAACGATGACGGACAAGCAGAATTTACCTATATGCTTTTAGATAAGTCAAAAGATATACCATTCTCCAAGGGAGTTTGGAATGAGGCGGAGCTGAGGAGCAGCCAGCCGAAGGAAATACCTTTGGCGATCCACATACCTCAGGATACATGGAATAAGGCAAAAGCCGGTACTTATAAAAGCACAGTCACATTTACTGCCGAACTGGAGAATGTTCAGCCATAACCGGATTTGAGAAGATATAGGGCAAAGGAAAGGAGGACATGCATGAGGACAGGAAAGTTCTTTGCAGCGGTCGTTATGCTGTGTCTGTGTTTTATGATAACTGAGCCGGTACAAGCCGGCACAGAGGAAAAAAGTACAGAACTGACAACACAGATACCGGATGAACACCTGGTAAATCTGGATATTGGCAAACACGGTTCTGTGATCGTAGACGGAAAAAAGTATACAGGAAAACAGGAGATAAAGGTCCGGCGGTTAGAAGCCCAGACATATCAGGTGAAACCGGACAGCGGTTATCAGGCAGACAAGGTTCTGTATGATGGTAAAACCGTTAAGCTGAAGGATTCCACCTATACCGCTGAGGCTATATACGAAGATGGTCTGACCTTAAAGGTTACCTTTATAAAAGAAAAAGCATCGGGTTTGGGCAGCAGCAATAAGAATACCGCATCCAAAAGCAATGCCGCAAAAACAGGGGACACCGCGGATTCCGTTATATGGTTTCTGGCTCTGTTTCTGTCCGGCGCAGCCTGTGTGATGCTTTCCGGATGGAAAGAAAACAGGAAGTTGAAGAAATAAGATCATGATATAACAGAACGAAAACCGTGGATTATCATTGATCCGGTAAGATAGGCAATCACCGCACAAAGGTGATTGTCTATTTTTATGCAATTTTCAGACACACGCTAGAATTTCTCCAGTTGACACTAATTTTTCCACTCCTCTGTCTAGAATTCGTACAGAAAACCTACAATTTCTCAACTATAATTTTTCCCCTTACCCATGTATAGTAAATATATACAAAACAGAACGCCAAAACCCCATGCCGGCAGGGATTTTGACGGGATGAGAGGGAGGTATTCAATTGAAACAGAAGAAGAAAAAAGAAAAGATAAGCTTCTTCACCCGTGTCAAGACCAACAAAGAACTATTGCTGTTAAGCCTTCCGGGAACCGTGTGGTTTTTCCTGTTTGCATATTTACCACTGTTTGGTATCCTGGTAGCCTTTAAGAAATTCCGTCTGACCGGAAGCAACTTTTTCACCAGTCTTTTATCCAGTGAATTCGTAGGCTTCGACAACTTTAAGTTCCTGTTCTCCAGCGGTGACGCATGGATTATTTTGAGAAACACGGTTTTATATAATGCTGCATTCATCATCCTTGGTGTCGTGCTCCCCGTTATTGTGGCATTAATGTTAAACGAACTTCGCAATAAGGGCATGGCTAAAATCTATCAAAGCTCCATGTTTCTGCCCTACTTCCTATCCTGGGTAGTTGTCAGCTACTGTGTCTTCGCATTCTTAAACCCGGAAAACGGTTACTTTAACTCCGTACTTGAACATTTTGGTGTAGATGGGATCTCCTGGTATACGGAGAAATCCATGTGGCCCTTTATCATTATTTTCATGAGCCAATGGAAAGGAATCGGTTACAATACGGTGGTATATCTGGCGTCCATCTGCGGTATCAACAAGACATACTATGAGGCAGCCGTTCTCGACGGCGCAAGCAAATGGCAGCAGATAAAATACATTACGCTGCCGCTTTTAAAACCGGTCATCACCATACTGCTGATCATGGCAGTAGGCGGAATCTTCAAGTCAGATTTCGGCCTGTTTTATCAGCTTCCACAGAATTCCGGTCCTCTGTATCCGGTCACCAATGTACTTGATACCTATATCTTCCGTGCACTGAAGACAAACGGCGAGCTGGGAATGAGTTCCGCAGCAGCCTTGTTCCAGTCAACCGTGGGATTTGTATTGATCATGATCGCCAACAAACTGGTATCTAAGGTTGACAGCGAAAACGCACTATTCTAGGAAGGAGGTAAGGAGAATGTCTTCAAGAAGAGAAGAACGAAAAAAAGCCAAAATGATAGAAAAGATGGAGGCTGAGGTTTGCGAATACAACAAGGTCAAAAAGCCCACCAACGTGGTGCTGAATGTGATACTGACAGTCATGTCACTGGTAAGTATCCTGCCCTTTATCTTTGTCATCATCATTTCACTGACAGATGAGCAGACCCTAGCCATGAACGGTTACCAGTTCATACCGGAAAAACTCAGCCTTTATGCTTATCATTATATTATAAGCGCCGGAGAAAACATCCTGCGCAGCTACGGTGTCACCATTTTGGTCACAGTGGCGGGAACTATCGTGGGCCTGTTCCTTACCGGAACTTATGCCTATGCGCTGTCCAGAAAAACATACGCATTTAAAAAGTTTTTCACTACAGTTATCACCATACCCATGCTGTTTTCCGGCGGTATGGTTGCCAACTATCTGATCGTGACCAAGGTGCTGATGCTGAAAGATTCCATATGGGCGCTGATTCTGCCCCTGTGTCTGAATACGTTCAATGTTATTGTGCTTCGGACTTTCTTTAAGACCACCATACCGGATTCCGTTGTAGAATCAGCCAAGATTGACGGAGCTTCCGAGTGGAGACTGTTTTTCAAGATCGTCATTCCCATGGCTATGCCGGGTCTGGCCACAATCGGGCTTTTCCTGACATTGGGCTACTGGAATGACTGGTTTAATGCTATGATGTATATAGACAGCCAGGACCTGATCCCCCTTCAGTACCTGCTGATCAAGATTGAAAGTTCCATTGACTGGCTGGCCAGCAATAAAGCCATGATGGGTGTCAATGGACTGCAGATAGCTAAAAATATGCCGAAAGAGACCATAAAGATGGCGATCGTGGTTATCTCAACCCTGCCGATCATCTTTGCGTACCCCTTCTTCCAGAGGTATTTCGTAAATGGCCTGACCATAGGCGCAGTGAAAGAATAATTGAAAAAGAGTGACATATTTGAGGAGGAGAATAAAATGAAATATAGAACGGTAAAACGTGCCCTGGCAGTTTCTCTGGCAGCAGTGATGACTGCAGGAATGCTGTCCGGCTGCGGCAAGAAAACAGAAACCAATGAAAAGGGAGAAGAAGTTGTAGAACTTGTCTGGTACCAGGTTGGTGATGCGCAGAAAGACGCACCAAAGGTTCTGGAAAAGGTAAATGAATATACAGAAGAAAAGATCGGTGTAAAGATCAAAGTAAACAATGTTGCATGGGGCGACTATAACCAGAAAATGCAGGTTGTCATCAACACAGGCGATGATTGGGATATGTGCTTTACCTGTTCCTGGGCAAATGATTATCTGCAGAATGCACAAAAAGGTGCTTTTCTGGAGTTGGATGACCTTCTGAAAGAGGAAGGAAAAGAGATGTATGACGCCATTGACCAGCGCTTCTGGGAAGCCGCAAAAGTAGGCGGCGTAACATACGGTGTGCCCAGTGAAAAAGAGATCGGCAACTGTCCTATGTGGGTATTCACAAAAGAATATGTGGACAAATACAACATTCCGTATGAAGAGATTGAGACACTGGAGGATTTGGAGCCATGGCTGAAATTGATCAAAGAAAACGAGCCGGAAGTCGTTCCCTTCTATCTGACCAAGGATTACTCAGCACCTACTTATATGGATAAGATCCAGGATCCTGTGGGTATTGAATACGGGGATGATACACTGACTGTGAAAAATGTATTTGAGACAGACCGGATGAAATCCACCCTGAAGACCATGAGAAAATATTATGAGGCTGGGTATATCAATAAAGACGCAGCAACAGCAACGGATGACAAATCCATCAAACGTTTTGTGACAAAAGGCGACGGACAGCCATATGCGGAACTGCTTTGGGGCAAGGATCTGGGATATGAGGTGGTTTCCACTCCCATCATGGATACCCAGGTTACAAACGCATCTGCCCGCGGCGCTCTGACAGCTATCAATAAAAACTCCGCACATCCGGAAAAGGCCATGGAATTCTTAAATCTGGTCAATACAGATGAATATCTGAGAAACCTCTTGAATTATGGTATTGAAGGTGTTCACTGGACCAAGGCAGAGCCTACGGAAGAGGAAAAAGCTGCGGCAGAAGGCAAAGATTACATTTATGATACAAAAGTGAAACTGGAACCAGGTGCAAACAAAGACTATGCGGTACCATACTGGGTACAGGGCGGATTGTTCAACACCTATGTGCTGGAGAATGAGCCTCTTGACAAATGGAATACCTTCAAGGAATTCAATGATGCCTCCCAGGAAGCCCCGTCCTTTGGATTCGATTTTAACCTGGAACCGGTGAGCACACAGGTGGCAGGCTTCAGAAACGTACTGGATGAGTTCGGAAAATCTCTGTATACAGGAAGTGTAGACCCTGACGAATACCTGCCTAAGCTGCAGGAAAAACTGGAGGCAACAGGGATCCAGGAAGTTATTGACGAGATGCAGAAACAGATTGACGAGTGGAAAGCTGCAGACTAAAAGACATTTATATCCCCGCAGCACCTGGTTAAGAGAGAGCGCTGTCAGGTGCGCGGGAATCGGAAAGGGACAGTATAGAGCAATGAAAAGATCCAAGATTAACGCAGCATTAAAGGAAATGGAAGCCATGATCCGGAAACATAGTTTTGCCCTTCCTCCATTCTGCGGTTTTACACCAAAAGACTGGGAGCACAAAGGCCATGCATATGATGAGATCCGTGACAACATGCTGGGGTGGGATATTACAGATTACGGACTGGGCAGATTCGATGAGGTTGGTTTTTCCCTGATCACGCTGCGCAACGGCAACCTGAAGAATGAGAAGTATACAAAGACCTATGCGGAAAAACTTCTCTACATCAAAGAAGGCCAGATGGCGCCCATGCATTTCCATTGGGATAAGATGGAGGATATTATCAACAGGGGCGGAGGCAATGTGCTGATCCGCGTCTACAATTCCACCGAAGACGGGCAGTTCGCGGACACGGACGTGACTGTAAACTGTGACGGAAAAGAATTTACAGTTCCGGCAGGCACCCAGGTGAAGCTGCAGCCGGGTGAGAGCATTACGGTCTATCCTTATATGTATCATGACTTTGAACTGGAGCCGGGAACAGGTCCTGTGCTTTTAGGCGAAGTCTCCATGTGCAATGATGATGAGAATGACAACCGGTTCTATGAGCCGATCGGAAGATTTCCAGAGATTGAGGAGGACGAACCGCCGTACCGCCTGCTCTGCACCGAATATCCCCAAGCAGTTGATTGATTCCCGGATAGGATAAAAAGAACAAAAGCGCCCGCTTACCTTGAGCAGGGCGCTTATTTATAAGGAGCTGATCATGGAAATACGAAGTTTAAATACACAAGGACAAAGGCAGGCATTATACAGGACTGCCGGACCAATATCAAAGTTAGAGGATAACGCCCTCCGGACAGGGAGACAGGACCGTACGGTCTGGCAGATGAGGGAGCTGGGCAGTACAGCCTGGCAGGAGGCAGTGGTGCCGGGTACCGTTTATACGGATCTGCTTAGAAACGGCAAGATGGAGGACCCGTTCTGGAAGGACAATGAGGACAAGATCTGTGCCCTCATGGAAAAAGACTATGAGTACCGATGCCGGTTCACCTTACTTCCGGGGATGCTTAAAAACCACAGGGTTGTCCTTCATTTTGAAGGTCTGGACACCTTGGCTGAAATTTATGTAAACCAAACATACGCAGGAAAAGCCTTTAATATGCATCGGATCTGGGAATTTGACGTGAAGGACCTCCTGCAGGAAGGGGAAAATGAATTACAGGTCATCTTTCATTCCCCTCTGAAATACATTGCCGAAGCTTACAAAAAATACGGTAATATCGGAAATGACGATACATACGAAGGGTTTATGCACCTGAGAAAAGCCCACTATATGTTTGGCTGGGACTGGGGAGCACATCTTCCGGATGCGGGTATTTTCCGCCCGGTCTCTCTTCTGGGCATTCAGGAAGCCAGAATTGACAATGTGTATATACAGCAGAGCCATGGGGAGGACCGGGTCAGCCTTGCTTTCCGGGTGGAAGTCCGGGAATCTGTGAAGTCCCTGCCGTCCCCCTTTACCTACACAGTCCGCATTAAGGAACCGGAGGGCAGAATCTGGGTCCTGGAGGATTCCCCCGAGGAACTGACCATTGAAAACCCTAAGCTGTGGTGGGTCAACAACCTGGGCAGCCAGCCCCTCTATGACATCTGTGTTACACTCTGTTATCAGGGTGCTATACTCGATACATGGGAGCGAAAGATCGGCCTGCGGCAGGTCACAATGCGCAGGGAAAAGGACCGGTGGGGGGAGAGCTTTGCCCATGAATTAAACGGAAGATCCATATTTGCCATGGGTGCAGACTATATCCCGGAGGACCATCTTCTGGGCAGGACCGGCAGGGAGAAGACGAGAAAACTGCTGGAAGCCTGCAGGGAGGCTAATTTTAATGTGATCCGTGTCTGGGGAGGAGGCTGCTATCCGGAGGACTGGTTCTATGAGCTGTGTGACGAGATGGGATTCCTGGTCTGGCAGGACTTTATGTTCGCCTGCTCTGTCTATGAACTGACGCCGGAATTTGAGGAGAATATCCGCCGGGAGTTTGCGGACAACATAAAGAGGATCCGGCATCATGCCTCCCTTGGCCTGTGGTGCGGCAATAATGAGATGGAAATGTTCGTGGATGAGGGATGCTGGGTCACAAAGCCGTCAGAGGTGAGGGATTACCTGTTCATGTATGAGCGTATCCTCCCCGAAGTCTTGTCAAAATACGACCCACAGACCTTTTACTGGCCTGCCAGCCCCTCCTCAGGGGGTTCCTTTGATGATCCCAATGACCCTGAC
The DNA here is from genome assembly GCA_002270465.1 of Blautia hominis. Lineage (GTDB taxonomy): Bacteria > Bacillota > Clostridia > Lachnospirales > Lachnospiraceae > Blautia > Blautia hominis. Next base: position 1,201,460 of record NQOF01000001.1, on the reverse strand, counting down.
AGGGGAGATGTACACTATTGGAAAGTATGGCACGGCAACCGTCCTTTTTCTGAGTACAGAAAGCATTTTTTCCGCTACGCCTCAGAATTCGGATTTCAGGCATTTCCCTTTAAAAAGACCCTGGAGCAGATCACGGACGACCCGGAGGACTTTAACATTTTCTCCTATGTTATGGAAAAACACCAGAGGAATTACGGAGCCAACGGAAAGATCATGAATTATCTGCAGCAGACTTACCGGTATCCAACAGAGTTTACCACCCTTTTATACGCATCCCAGCTTCTCCAGGCAGATGCCATCCGCTATGGGGTGGAGCACTTCCGCAGGAACCGGGGAAGATGCATGGGTGCTGTATACTGGCAGTTAAATGACTGCTGGCCTGTGGTATCCTGGTCCTCCATTGACTACGGCGGCAGGTGGAAAGCGCTTCATTATTATGCGAAACGCTTTTTTGCCCCGGTGATGATCTCCTGCAGGGAGGAGGGCTGGATGACCCAGGAGGCCAACATGAACCGCCAGCATTTTACATTTGAAAAATCCATCCGCCTCAATGTGGCCAATGAAACTTTGGAGGATAAAAAGATCAAAGTCTGCTGGCAGCTCCGTAACCAAAAGGCAGAAATCCTGCACCTGGAGGAACAGGAGATAACAGTACCCGCCCTCTCGGCTGTGTGGATGGAGAAGACAGAGCTTCCCCATGCGGATGTATTTACCCAGTACGTCAGCTTCCAGGCCATAGAAGTGAAAGATGGGGAGGAGAAGGCACAGGTTTTGTCAGAGGGGACGGTCATTTTTTCCTACCCGAAGTATTTCCGCTATGAAGACCCCTGTCTGACTTGGGAAAAAGAGGGAAATAAGATCAGGGTCACAGCGTCATCCTATGCAAAAAGTGTAGAGATCCTCAATGAAGAGGAAGACCTTGTCCTTTCCGACAATTATTTTGACTTGAACGGGGATACAAAAGAGGTGGAGATCATCTCCGGAAATGCTGATACACTCAGGCTGCGAAGCGTTTACGACATAAAGTAAAGCAGATATGGCTGCCGGGTGCGGGGCTGCCTCGGGATTTTCATGCCTTCGGCATGAAAACGCCTCCCGGTACAGTGGCCTGTGTACAGTAACAGTTTATAAGCCTTTTAGAAAAAGTTCAGCCCGTCTTTATTTATGGATATGCCGGTTTATGTTATAGTAGAGGGAGCGGGCAGACAGGGGGATGGTCTGCCCATAAAGGAGGACGGTATATGACAAATGAACAATATTATGATCTGATTGTTCCCTATCAGGATGCGCTTAACCTTCTAAAGGCCAGGCTGGATGTGCTGAACCATTCCATGTATGGCAGTGCATCCCATCCTATTCACAATATCCAGTCCAGAATCAAGCAGAAACTAAGTATTGAGGATAAACTGGAGCGGATGGAACTGAGCCCCAGCTTTACAAATGCCAAGGAAAATCTTCAGGATATTGCAGGTGCCAGGGTTATCTGCTATTTTGAGAGAGATGTGGAACTGCTTGCCGAGCAGCTGAAAAAGCAGAACGATCTTATATTGATCAAAGAAAAAGACTACATTGCCAATCCGAAAAAGAACGGCTACCGGAGCTATCACATGGTTCTGGGCATTCAGGTCTGCACCATTGACAGCACGGAATATTATCCGGTGGAAGTGCAGATCAGGACTATTGGTATGGATTTCTGGGCCAGCATGGAGCACCGGGTGTGCTATAAGCAGGAGCGTGATGACAAAGAGGAGATCCAGAAAGAACTTCTCAGATACGCGAAAATTTTAAAAGAGATTGAAGAAGGATTTGAGCAGTACAATGACAGGCGCTGACTGCCTGGAAACATTGACTGCGTAAGAAATACTGACGATCGCTGTGTTGAGGCAAATCTGCATATCCGCGGATTTGCCTTTCTTTTTTCATGATCGGTTAAGGTGTCAAAACGCATACTCTGCTTACTCGTTAATTTTCCAGGACATCCGATCAATATATAGCGAATATATCTCCAACACACCTACTATATATTGGTCGGATGTCCTGAAAAATTTTCTGCGAAATCGAAGTATGCGTTTTGACAACTTAATCATAATTTTTTCCCGCACATATTTTTATCATAACATTCTCATACTATCTGAAAGCGTAATCATTCAGTAAAGGCCTGGTGTTCCGTTTCGTCCGGTTTCGGGCCGGATGGAGCACTGGACCGGCTGGATGGTTACAAGCAGCTTCTATGATCATGAAGCAGGAAAAAAAGGATGGTGAAAGTTATGGCAACTGCAGCGGAGCAGGAAAAACAGAAAAAAGCCAAAGAATATGAAAAATATGTAAAACAGGTGACACCCACCCACAACCTGTTTAAAAACATGTGCCGTGCTTTTCTATGCGGCGGCGCAATCTGCGTACTGGGTCAGGGGATCATGAATTTCTGTATGAGCCAGGGACTGGATAAAGAGATCAGCGGCGGCTGGACCTCTCTGATTCTGGTACTTTTAAGCGTACTTTGTACCGGTTTCAATATTTATCCCAAAATTGCAAAGTGGGGCGGTGCCGGAACCCTGGTGCCTATTACCGGGTTTGCCAATTCTGTGGCAGCACCGGCCATTGAGTATCAGAAAGAGGGACAGGTATTCGGGATTGGCTGTAAGATTTTCGTTATTGCAGGTCCGGTGATCCTTTATGGTATCCTGACTTCAGCAGTATTGGGAGCCGTCTATTATGTTCTTAAATTATGGGGGATCGTGGGATGACAGAAGTGAGAAAACAGACAATCGGCAAACAGAGTATTCAGTTTGAACATGCGGTTCATATTTTAAGCGGAGCCTCCATTGTAGGGAAGAAGGAGGGGGACGGCCCTCTGGGAAAATGCTTTGACGTCATAGGCGGCGAGGACGGCATGTTCGGATGCCAGTCCTGGGAGGAAGCGGAGAGTGTCCTGCAGAAGGAGGCTGTCACCATGGCGATCGGGAAGGCAGAGCTGGAGAACTGGCAGATACGCACCATTTACGTGGGGGACCTTCTGGCCCAGACCATTGCCTCCTCTTTTGGTATTATAGGGTTTGACACACCCGTTTACGGGCTGTATGGAGCCTGCGCCACTATGGGGGAGGCACTGTCCCTGTCCTCCATGGCTGTGGCGGCAGGATACGGTGACTATGTGGTGGCTGTCACCTCCAGCCATTTCGGCAGTGCGGAGAAAGAATTCCGTTTTCCTCTCGGATACGGAAACCAGCGTCCCCTGTCCGCTACCTGGACGGTAACGGGAAGCGGAGCCTGTGTCTTGGGAACAAAAGGGGGAAAGGCCCGGATCACCGGCATTACCACAGGAAAGATCATTGATTTCGGCCTCAAGGATTCCCTGAATATGGGAGCCTGTATGGCCCCGGCTGCCTGTGACACCATTTACCAGAACCTGATGGACTTTAACCGTATGCCTGAGGATTACGACAGGATCATTACAGGTGACCTGGGAGAAGTGGGGCAGCATATCCTCTTTGACATGCTGAAGGAAAAAGGCTTTGACATTGAGAAGCAGCATATGGACTGCGGCATAGAGATCTATGACAAGGAATCCCAGGACACACATGCAGGCGGAAGCGGCTGCGGCTGTTCAGCCGTAACCTTTGCGTCTTATATTCTCCCCAAGATCGAGAAGGGGGAATGGAAACGTGTACTTTTTGTCCCCACAGGAGCGCTTTTGTCCAAAGTCAGTTACAATGAGGGAAAAAGTGTGCCGGGAATCGCCCAGGCTGTTGTGGTGGAGCATTGCTAAAGCAGGATAACAGGAGGCAGTTAATATGGATTATATCAATGCATTTTGGGTCGGAGGGCTGATCTGTGCCCTGGTTCAGATACTTTTAGACAAGACAAAGCTGCTGCCGGGCCGCGTTATGGTACTTCTGGTATGCACAGGAGCTGTTCTGGGGTCAGTGGGAATCTATGACAAGCTCATGGATTTTGCCGGCGCAGGCGCCAGCGTTCCCCTTCTCGGATTTGGAAATCTTCTCTGGAAAGGCGTAAAAAAGGCCATCGGAGAGCAGGGATTCATCGGAATCTTCATGGGAGGCTTTACTTCCAGCGCTGTGGGAATCTCCGCAGCCCTCATATTCGCATACCTGGCCAGCCTTATTTTTAAGCCAAAGATGAAAAACTAGTTCTATACAATTAAGGGATTTAATAGTATAATGAAGAATAACGGCGAGCCCGCGAAGCGAGCCGTTATTCGATACGGCTTGACCTAGGTCAAGGCGGTACATTAAAGAAGCGGCGAGCCCGCGAAGCGAGCCGTTATTCGATACGGCTTGACCTAGGTCAAGGCGGTACATTAAAGAAGCGGCGAGCCCGCGAAGCGAGCCGTTATTCGATACGGCTTGACCTAGGTCAAGGCGGTACATTAAAGAAGCGGCGAGCCCGCGAAGCGAGCCGTTATTCGATACGGCTTGACCTAGGTCAAGGCGGTACATTAAAGAAGCGGCGAGCCCGCGAAGCGAGCCGTTATTCGATACGGCTTGACCTAGGTCAAGGCGGTACATGAAAGAAGCGGCGAGCCCGGGAAGCGAGCCGTTATTCGATTAAAATAGTTTTTACTTAGGAGGAACCGCAAGTATGCTGCATGCATTTTCCCGTTCAGAAGGATTAATAGGAAAAGAGGGACTGGAGATCCTTGCCGATTCCAAGGTCGCAGTGTTTGGCCTGGGCGGTGTGGGGTCCTATGTGGTGGAGGCACTGGCAAGAGCCGGTGTGGGGAACCTGATCTTGGTGGACCACGATGAAGTTGCAGTAACAAACCTGAACAGACAGCTGGTAGCGCTTCGTTCTACGATCGGAAGAAAAAAAGTACAGGTAGCGAAAGAGCGCATTGCTGATATCAATGAGGACGCAGTGGTTCATACCTATGAGACTTTTTTTTCTGCTGAGACAGTCAGTTTATTTGATTTTTCCAGTTATGATTATATTGTTGACGCAGTGGACACGGTCTCTGCTAAGATCCTTCTCATAGAGAGGGCAAAGGCCTGCAATAAGCCGGTCATATCCTGTATGGGGACTGGAAACAAGCTGGATCCGTCCTGTTTTCAGATCGCGGATATTGCGAAGACCAGTGTATGTCCCCTGGCAAAGGTCATGCGGACAGAATTGAAAAAAAGAAAGATAAAGAAGGTTAAGGTGCTTTTTTCCACAGAGCTTGCGCCGAAAGAAAAAAAACGCCGGATGGGCCTAAAAGAGGAAAAGGTACAGACACAGGAGACCAGGCCGTCCACGGGAAGGCCGGTGCCCTCCAGTATATCCTTTGTTCCGGGAGTTGCCGGACTGATGATCGCCGGAGAGGTGATAAAAGATTTAATTGGGATGCGACAGAAGACAGACAGAAAATAAAATTTCTGTCTGAAACTGTTTTTGCTGTGTCATTTGGATTTATATAATATTATCAGAGCAAGAGGTAAGAGAGTGAATAAAAAAATAGAAAATGAGTTTTGTCAGTGTCTGGGCAGTGACAATGTCAATGTCTATGAACCAATGAAAAAACATACAACATTTCGTATTGGAGGACCGGCGGAATATTACCTTCGTCCTCACAGCGTGGATGAACTGCGGAAGATTTTACATATCTGTAAAAGGGAGGATCTGCCGTTTTTCATTTTAGGAAATGGGAGCAATCTCCTTGTGAGCGACAAGGGGTATAAGGGCGTTGTCATTCAGCTCTGGAAGAATATGAGTGATATTGAAGTCAGCGGGCAGGTCATACGGGCTAAGGCGGGGGCACTCCTCTCCAAGATCGCAGCGGTGGCTCTGGACCACAGTCTGGCCGGGTTTGCATTTGCAAGCGGTATTCCGGGGACCCTGGGAGGCGCTGTTGTTATGAATGCAGGTGCTTACGGCGGAGAGATGAAGGATGTCCTGGAGGAAGTCACAGTCATGGATGCAGAGGGCAGTGTGATATGCCTGAAGAGAGAAGAACTGAATCTGGGGTACCGGACAAGTATCGTAAAGGAAAAAGGATATATTGTACTGGAAGCAGTGCTCAGGCTGAATAAAGGCGAGGCAACCCACATTAAGGAACAGATGGATGACTTCAAAGAGCGCCGTACCAGCAAACAGCCGCTGGATATGCCAAGTGCAGGGAGCACCTTCAAGCGGCCCGAGGGGTATTTTGCAGGTAAACTGATCATGGATACAGGCCTTCGCGGTTTTCAGGTGGGCGGGGCACAGATTTCTGAGAAGCACTGCGGATTTGTTGTCAATACCGGAGATGCCACAGCCGAGGATGTGAAGAACCTGATAGAGGAAGTACAAAGGAGAGTCCGGGAGAAGTTCGGCGTTACCCTGGAGCCGGAAGTGAAGTTCCTGGGCGAGTTTTAAAGTGGTTACCAGAGAGGATCTTATATGCGTTTTGTAATTGTGACGGGAATGTCAGGTGCCGGTAAGAGTACGGCCTTGAAGATGCTGGAAGACATGGAATATTTTTGCGTGGATAATCTGCCTATACTCTTAATAGAAAAGTTTGCGCAGCTTGTAAAGGACGGAAGTTCAGGAGAGATCGAGCGTGTAGCCGTGGGTGTGGATATCAGGAGCGGCAAAGCTTTATCGGAATTGGAACACGTTTTGGAGCGGCTGCGGCTGCCGGGGTTCCAGCCTGAAATCCTTTTTTTAGATGCGGACGACAAGACTCTTGTAAAACGATACAAAGAGACGCGGCGTTCCCATCCGCTTTCCGGCAACGGCAGGGTGGATGAAGGGATCAAGCTGGAGCGGTCCAGGCTGGCATTTCTGCGGGAATTTGCAGATTACATTCTGGATACCAGCCAGCTCCTTACCAGGGAGCTGAAGGAAGAGCTGGAGAAGATCTTTGTGGAGAACCAGAAATTCAGAAACCTGATGATCACAGTCCTGTCCTTTGGCTTTAAGTACGGGATCCCCGGGGACTCTGACTTGGTGTTTGATGTGAGGTTTCTGCCGAACCCCTATTATATAGAAGGAATGCGTTTTCTGAGCGGCAACGACAAGCCGGTCAGTGACTATGTGATGGGATTTGAACTGGCACAGGAGTTTTCTGATAAACTGGAGGATATGCTGCGTTTTTTGATCCCCAATTACATATCCGAAGGGAAATCTCAGCTTGTGATCTCCATTGGATGTACCGGTGGTAAGCACCGCAGTGTGACTCTGGCCAATGAGCTTTACAGACGGCTTAAAAAGTCAGAAGAATACGGAATACGGATCGAACATAGAGATATAGAAAAGGATGCGAAGAAATGTCATTCTCCGGAAGCGTAAAACGTGAGCTGGAGCGCTTGGTCAGCCCTGCGCGGCATTGCCAGATAGCAGAGCTTTCGGCCATTTTCAGCTTTTGCGGTGAGATACAGAGGACAGAGAGAGGCGATGCGTTTCTCTGTTTTTCTACAGAAAATGAAAGTGTTATAAGAAAGTGCTTTACTTTATTGCAAAAAACATTTAAAATAGATAGAGAAATTTCTATAGATAAACGTTTAATAAAAAGAAACAACAGATTTGTGATTGAAGTACGAGGTCAGGAAGATACCGTGAGAATTTTGCAGGCAGCAAAGTATCTGACAGCAGACAGGCAGCCAATGCCCTGTGCCGCTCTTGTGAACCCTCTGGTTGTCCAGAAGAGCTGCTGCAGGAGAGCATTTTTGCGGGGGGCATTTTTATGTGCCGGATCCATCAGTGACCCAGAGAAGTTTTATCACTTTGAAATCGTATGTTCCACATTGTCAAAAGCTCAGCAGCTTCAGGAACTGGTGCAATCCTTTGAAGTGGATGCAAAAGTTGTAAGCCGCAAGAAGCACGAAGTTGTTTATGTAAAAGAAGGCGCACAGATCGTAGAAATTTTAGGCCTCATGGGGGCCAATGTATCCTTGATGAATCTTGAGAATGTCAGGATACTGAAAGAAATGCGCAACAGCGTGAACCGTAAGGTTAACTGCGAAACGGCGAATATTAACAAGACTGTAAATGCTGCAGTAAAACAAATGGAGGATATAGCCTATATCCGTGACACCATTGGGTTGGAACGGCTTCCGGATAATCTGGAAGAGATCGCACAGATAAGGCTGGAATATCCACAGGCTTCTTTGAAGGAACTTGGCATGTTATTAACACCGCCAGTGGGAAAATCAGGAGTCAATCACAGACTGCGGAAGATCGGCAGCATAGCAGAGGAGCTCAGAGGGAACAAGGAGGAACAGATATGATCAGTAAACCAATTACCATCGGTATTTCAAACGGCTTGGAAGCAAGACCGATTGCATTACTCGTGCAGGTAGCTAGCCAGTATGCCAGCAATATCTATCTGGAGAGTCAGGAAAAGAAGGTAAATGCAAAGAGCATCATGGGTATGATGAGTTTGGGATTAGACGCTGGTGAGAGCGTGACTGTATCAGTTGAAGGCGAAGACGAAGTCGAAGCTATGAAAAGTATCGAGGAATATTTGAGCAACAAATAAATATGGAACATTTAAGGAAAAAAGAGCAGATATGAAAAAGAGAGGCCGTCCTGGATGAGGGGCGGCCTTTTTTACGGCACACAGATTGCAGGAGATATAAAAGATGGAGAGAGAAAGAAATACCGGAATTATGAGGGTCCGGATGCTGGGTGGTTTTTCTATTTCTTATGAGGGGGCTGCCGTTGTTTTCGACAGGAGCAGCCCGGCAAAATTTGTCCAGTTGTTTCAGCTTCTTATGCTGCACCTGAAGGATGGAATAGGCAAGACAGAACTGATTGATAATCTTTATGGCAAAAATGGTGTGGAGAATGGAAACAGCAGCCTCAACAACACCATTTTCAGACTCCGCAGACAGCTCAAAAAAGCAGGTATGCCTGATGATCCCTACATCACCGTGCAGAGAGGCGTCTGCAGGTGGAATGAGCATATAAAGGCAGTCGTGGATGTCCATCAGATGGAGGCATTGATCGAGGAGGCCCATACCGCGAGCGGTGAGAAGAAGGAGGAGCTTTTAAAGGAGGCCTGCAGTCTCTATAAAGGGGAATTTTTATCCACCGTCACCTCAGAGGCATGGGCAGTGATCGCGGGTGTAAAGTATAGGGACTTTTATTTTAATTGCCTGCGGGAGCTTTTTTCTATTTTGAAAAACCGGAGGGAATATGAGGAGATATTGTATATCAGTACCCGGGCCGCTTCTATTTATCCCTATGAGGAGTGGCAGCTTTGGCGGATCGACAGCCTGCTGGCCCTATACCGGCATAAGGAGGCGCTGAAGGTCTATGAGGAGACGGCGTCCCTGTATTATAACGAGTTTGGACTGACCCCATCGGATAAAATGCAGGAGCGTTTTCATGCCATGAGCAGCCAGATCCGGGGCGTTACCTCTGATATGTGGGAAATACGCAGAGAATTAAAGGAAAAGACAAAAGGGAAAGGGGCTTATTTCTGTTCCCTGCCCAGTTTTATTGATACATACAGGATCATTGTGCGCATGACAGAGCGAACGGGGATGTCGGTTTTTCTCATGCTGTGCACACTGACAGACAACACGGGTACTCCCATTGAAAATGAGGAGAAGATCAGTAAGGCAGCGGAAAAATTTCAGACTGCCATTAAACTGTCCCTGCGCCGGGGAGACTTATATACCCGGTATAGTTCCTGCCAGTTTCTGGTCATGCTTCCGGGCATTACGCAGGAAAACTGTTTCCGCGTGGCGGAACGTATCAGCCGTCTGTTCAAAGATGCAGGGGGCGGAAGCAACAGGATCAAATGTTATGTCAGTTCCCTTATTGATGTAAATGAGGAGCCGGGGGATTTTGCCCACGGTTTTTCCTCCCCGGGAAACTGGTTCAAGTAAAGGCGTACAACTAAAAAACTTGTACCCTTCCTGTGAATACAACTTGTAAAGATAACCGTACAAGCTCTATGATAAAAGAAAAATATCATACATTTGAAGAATAACAAGTGAAGACATTAACAGGAGGGTGATATTAATGAAAACAGGAAGAAATTACAAATTTTGGTTTGCCACAGGGTCTCAGGATCTGTACGGGGATGAATGTCTCAGAAAAGTGGCTGAACATTCCAGGATCATCGTAGAGGAATTAAATAAATCGGGGATGCTTCCTTATGAAGTGATCCTGAAACCGACTTTGATCACAAATGAAATTATCAGAAAAACATTCAATGAGGCAAATGCAGATGAAGAATGCGCAGGTGTTATCACATGGATGCACACCTTTTCACCAGCTAAGTCCTGGATCCTGGGTCTGCAGGAGTACAGAAAACCGCTGATGCATCTGCATACACAGTTCAATCAGGAGATCCCTTACGATACCATTGATATGGATTTCATGAATGAAAACCAGTCTGCTCACGGAGACCGGGAGTATGGCCATATTGTGTCCCGCATGGAAATTGAGCGGAAAGTGGTGGTCGGCCATTGGAGTGACAAAAAGGTACAGGGCAAGATTGCGTCCTGGATGCGCACAGCAGTGGGTATTATGGAGAGCAGCCATATCCGTGTCATGAGAATTGCAGATAACATGAGAAACGTAGCTGTGACAGAAGGGGACAAGGTAGAGGCCCAGATTAAATTCGGCTGGGAAATTGACGCTTATCCGGTGAATGAGATCGCAGAGGCAGTGGAGGCTGTGTCAAAAGGTGATACAGACGCGCTGGTGGAAGAGTATTATGACAAATATGAGATCCTTCTGGAGGGAAGAGACCCGGAGGAGTTCAGACGTCATGTGGCAGTCCAGGCCCAGATTGAGATTGGATTTGAAAGGTTCCTGGAGGAGAAGGATTATCAGGCCATTGTCACTCATTTTGGCGATTTAGGCTCACTGAAACAGCTTCCGGGACTGGCAATCCAGAGATTGATGGAAAAAGGATACGGATTCGGCGGGGAAGGTGACTGGAAGACAGCTGCCATGGTTCGTCTGATGAAGATCATGACAGCCGGGATGGAAGGCGCCAAGGGTACTTCTTTCATGGAGGATTATACTTATAACCTGGTTCCGGGTAAGGAAGGGATCCTGCAGGCGCATATGCTGGAGGTATGCCCTACCATTTCGGATGGTCCGATCAGTATTAAGGTGAACCCTCTGAGTATGGGTGACAGGGAGGACCCGGCTCGTCTTGTGTTTACGGCTAAGACAGGTCCTGCCATAGCAGCTTCTTTGATTGATCTGGGGAATCGGTTCCGTCTGATCATTAATGATGTGGACTGCAAGAAGACGGAGAAGGCTATGCCTAAGCTGCCAGTGGCTACGGCGTTCTGGACACCAAAGCCGGATCTGGCTACCGGTGCGGAAGCGTGGATCCTGGCCGGAGGAGCGCATCATACGGCGTTTTCTTATGATATTACGGCGGAACAGATGGGTGACTGGGCTGCGGCTATGGGAATTGAGGCGGTTTATATTGATGGGGATACTCGGATTCGGGAGTTTAAGAGGGATTTGCAGTTAGGGGGGGTGTTTTTTCGGTAGGGTGAGTTAGAAGGGGGGACGGCGGAACAGTGGATGGGAAGGCGGGGGACCGGTTGGTGTGGAGCGAAGCGTTCCGCTGCCCCGGAGCTAACCTGCTCCCAGTCACTAAGTTCATCGCGAGTGCGCTCTTCACTAAGTGTCTGGGGCAGGTGGATCTCCCGGGCGCTCCACGAACATCGCTCCACACCAACCGGTCCCCCGCCTTCCCATCCACTGTTCCGCCTGACGTTCTAATGCGGTTGTGGATGAAAAAGATGTTAAAGAAAAAAATGTTAAAGAAAAAAAGACTTAGAAGAAAAAAAGACTTAGAAGAAAATAAGACTTAAAAGAAAAAAGATTAAAGAGAAAAAAGATTTAAAAGATTAAAATTAAATTTTATATCTAATTTTTGATTATCCTCATAAATACTATACTTTCGATTGAATGATCCTTGATATGACACTAAAACAATATGGGAGATAGCACAAAACATCTGTCTATCTCCCGTTTTTCTTAATTTTACTTACCACTTAATTAGTATTATCTTTTTCTGATTGTTCTTGAAGAAATTTAATACTATTTTGAATATATTTTTTGTCTTTTTCTGTTGCAACTTCTTCTAATTGTTTGAATAAAGCAATGCATTCATTTCGTTTACCTAATACATTAAATGCAGTTGCAATATTGAGATACCATGTCATTTCATCATTCATATCTTTTGGTTTCATATCCATTGCAAGTAGTTTTTCTAAAAAGAGTTCTCCATTTTTGTTTTCGTGATATTCTCTTACAATATCGTTGTTCATTTTTCTGAACTGACGTCCTCTCCGCATTAAAACAAAGAATACAGTAAAGAAATAAATAATAGTAATAACGGCAATACCACCAACAATAATACCTAAAAAGCCAATTGTTGATTTTACATAGGGAATTACTATGTTCACATAAAGGAATAACAACACTGCCCAAAATAAAAATGCTAATCTAATGAGCCATTTATCTCTTTTTTCATACATTGCTTTTTTATATTTTAGATTTTGGGGTTCGTAAATCATTTTATTTCACTCCTTTATTACCACATCAATCAGAATTTGTTTCATTGTTCTGATTTTGTTTCTTAGGAAGGATTTGTCTGATAAATGTTATATCTCTTTTTGGGGGATATCGGGTGGTTAATGGAGGGCGTTTATTGGCGGGGGTGGGAGTGGTTGGCGGCGGTGGTGATCAGGCCTATCAGGAGGAAGAGGGCGGCGGCGGAGAAGTAGAGGAGGGGGTAGTGGTCGGAGAGGCGCCAGGACTCGTTTAAACCTGTGAAGGCATCTATTTGGTTGTTGGTGTAACGTTCTGCAAAGTAGAAGGCAAGGATAAAGCAGCCGGTTGTCAGGAAGGCGTTGGCGTGTGTCAGGGCTCTGAGAAGGGCGGTGACTGCAAGGGCGGCCAGCCAGGCAAGGCTTATGGGGATGCCTAATTTTGTGACCCAGTAGATGGGCTGGGGGATGTAGAGGTTGGCTGTGTATTCTGTGATGTACAGGAAGGGGATCAGCAGGATACAGATGACCAGGTAGGTGAGAAGGATGCGGTGTTTTCCGCCGAATATCAGGGTGTATAGTGCCAGATAGCCGAAGAGACAGCTTGCGGCTACCAGCAGAGACCAGTTAAATTGCTGCTCCAGGGCGAAGTTTACGATGAAACAGGTTAAGACTGCAAGGATAAATGGGATTGCAAGGATGATGCTCCAAAAGTTTCTTTTTTTAGTCATTTGGTTCCTCTTTTCTGGTTGATGGGGGTTTTAGGAGTTGGTCTAATACGGAAAAAATAATGGCCCTGGATACTTCCGGTTTTTCGGAGGAGACCAGGAGATTCTGAAAGGCCAGGCCGTCGATGGCTCCTGTGATGAATTTGGACAACTCCCCGGCAGGTAAGTCGGAATGGAACTCGCCGCTGTGGAGGCCTTCTTCCAGCAGGGCTGTGATGAGGGAATTGTATCTTTCATAGCCGTTTTTGACGAGGGTCTTTACCGCATGGCTTTCTGAGTAGGAGTCCAGGTAGAATTTGATGGGAAACACGCACATCAGGGCAGCCTGAAGGGTATCCTCCTCCCCCAGGACTATCAGCCTGAGTTTCTCATAGGAACTCAGATCGCTGCTGCTTATTTTTTCTATGTATCCGATATAGGTGTCGTAAATGTTTTGGACAACCTGGTCAATCAAAGCGTTTTTGTTTGGAAAATACCAGTAGAGGGCAGCTTTGGACAAACCCACCTTCTCTGCCACATCTGTCAGGCTGAAGTCTGTTATACTGCCTTTTACCATGAGCTCTATAGCAGCCGTTATAATGCCCTGCCTCATTTTTTCGTAATTCTCCGGTATCTTTTTTCTTGCCATAGGACCGCCTTCCGTAATTAATTGACTTATCATTTAATTAATTATTGCATAGAATGGGTCCGGCGTCAACCCCGGGAAGCTGAGTCGGGATATTTATCCTGGGAGAAAGGCCGGCAGCTTTCCTGCCGGAACCAATAAGTATAAAAATATGCAAATCCCAGCCGCTCATAAAGTTTCCGCGCCCCCACATTGCCTTCCACAACCTGGAGATAGGCTTCCGTGGCCCCTTCGTCGATGGCTGAATTTAAGATAGACCTGCATATGGACTCTCCTAAATGCTGCCGCCGGTATTCTTCCGCCACATGTATGGCGTATATCCCCACGTGATCCCTGTCTAATATGCCCAGTCCTGTCCCTATGATCTTTCCCCCATCATAAATGGACGCAAATATGGTGTCTTTCGGAATGGCCCTGTACATAGAGGGCACGATCTTTTTATGTATCTCATTTTCCGTTCCCTTTAAAGAAAACAGTCCGTTCAGCCAATCCGGTGATATTTCCCGGCTTAAGAATACGGGCCTTAATGGTTTCTGCACCATGTACTTCTCCAGGTTCATGGTCATGACCTCTGTAGTGTGGGCAATGTGATACCCGCGCTCCATGAGCTTTTGGTCAAAGGAACTGTCCATCAGGGGATTGATCTTAAAGATGGTGGGAGTTCCCCATCTTGCATAAATCTCCTCGCAGTATGCGATCTTATCCATGAGTGGAATGGCAGACGGCCCAATCTGTTCCACACAGTTGGTCCTGTGGGTGTAAAAATAAGAAAACCGGAGGATCCATCCATCATAGATCTGCATCTGATGTGAGGGCCAGGCATTCAGGGAAAGGTCTTCGATAATTTTAATCTTGCTGTTCATATGCGTTTCCGCCTTATCTTCAAAAGATACCACAAGGGGCATCTCTGTCATTTTATATCTCTCATTATATATAGATTACTCCCCAAAAGTCAAATATCTCCACCTTGGCACAGGATAAAACATACTGTAAAATGATAAAGTATCTCATTATGGGAAAATCTGCATTTTTTTAGCCGGCAGAGAGGATCACCCATGATGTACAGATATGATCCTGACAGCAAAGACAAAGGAGGAGAAGAGAGAGATTTTGAAAAAAAGACTGCAGAGACTGGGGATTGGCAGGCGGATGCTTATGCTTCTTTTAGGTGTTTCCCTGGTTCCGATCATATTTGTCCTGCTGATCTCTTACAAACAGAGCGCAGCTACCATAACCAGGCAGACCGGAGAGCTGATTGAAGCCAACCTGGAACAATCCTCCGGAAACGTACAGAATTTTCTGGATACCTTTGAGAATCTGATCCAGGATATCTATACGGACCAGACATATGTGGATAACCTGAAGCCTATTAATATCTGGGACAGCAGCAGATATTACTTGGCAAAACATAAGATAGAGGAAAATCTGCAGAATATCGTATACATAAATAAAGATATACTGGGGATCGCCGTCACCGGCATTTACGGGGATGTATGTTTTTATGACAGCATGACCTTGTCCGGTGCAGAGAGCTTCTGTTTTGACCTGGATGATATCAGAAACAATGAGATGGTCAAACAGGCCTATGCCGAGAAACAGACGGTCTATTCCAAGACGTATCATAAGCTGGACACCAGATATGGGGAGAAAGATTATTTTTATGTAGCGCATCAGCTCACAGACTTTAATGATTACGAAGAGGGACCTGTGGGATGTATCCTGCTGTGTGTGGATGAGAAGGCGCTGTGCGACGTGTACAGGCAGGGCAGCACAAAGTCAAACATTACGTTCGTTGTGAACCGGTACGGGGATATTATCTCCTACCCGGAGGGGAATTACGGGGAGAGGAATATATTTGCCGGGGAGGAGAAGAAGGAGCGGGGGAAGAAGGAAATAGAGCAGGCAGCCCAGAAGTTTGTGGAGGACAACCGGTATCCCGGGGGCGCAAGCCTGTCCGTGCGCAGCAAAGGGGTACAGGATCAGGAGTTTTATGTGGTGAATGTGCGGGATCTGAATTATGTGCTGAAAGACCTTCATAACCTGGCATATCTCATTGTGCTGGTGGGCCTTCTGGCCGGTGTGATCTGTGTGCTGATAGCAGTATCCTTCTCAAAAGAGATGGACCGTTCCGTAAAACCGATCCTGAATGCCATGGATAAGGCCAACAATGGGGATATGGATGTACAGGTCCCGGAGGAGGGCATGGATGAGTTTGCAAGGATCGGCAGACACTTTAACAGTATGCTTCGGCAGATCCGCTCGTCCAATGAGCAGGAAAAGGAAGCCCTTGTACGGGAAAAATATGCGGAGATAAAATCCCTGGAAGCGCAGATAAACCCCCATTTTCTGTACAATACTCTGGATGCCATCAACTGGGTCGCCATTGACCGGAAAGAGTACAGCATCAGTAAAATGCTCACCAGCCTGGCCCTGATCCTCAGGTACAGCATCCACAAAAGCAATGAGATCGTGGAAATCCGGGATGAACTGGAATACCTGAAAAAATATGTGTATCTGCAGCAGCAGAGATTTGAATATTCTTTTATCTGTACAGTGGAGGCTGACGAGAATCTGATGAAGTGCAGGATCCATAAGCTGCTGATACAGCCCCTTCTGGAAAACACCTTAGTCCACGGTTTTCCGGGAAATACGGGCATGGATGAGATCAATATCTGTCTGACAAAAGCCGGGGAACACAAAATATCCATTGTGGTGAAAGATAACGGAAAAGGTATGAGGGAGGAGCAGGCGGAGTATTTCAATCATTTTGACTATAAGAAAGAGCGCATAGAATCCAGTATCGGCGTGCGCAATGTCATAACCAGGATCAAACTTTATTACGGGGAGCATGGAAGCTTCCATGTGGAAACAAGCCAGGAGGGGACTGTTATAACCATTCTGATTCCCTATGAGTAGGAGGAATACAATATGAAGATAATAGTAGTAGAGGATGAACCGAAATCCAGAGAAGGAATCTTAAATATACTCGCCAGGAATACAGAGTATGAGGTGGCAGCAGTCTGCGGAAACGGAAAAGAAGGGCTTGAGGCCGTGAAAAAATACAGGCCGGATCTGGTCATCTCTGACATCAAGATGCCGGTCATGGGCGGCCTGGAAATGCTGGAAAAGATCCTGGAGGAGGGAATAAATGTCCAGGCCATTCTTCTTACAGGGTATTCTGAATTTGAGTATGCAAGAAGGGCGCTAAAACTCCAGGTGGTGGAGTATGTGCTGAAGCCTCTGGAGGTGGAAGGATTTCTGGAGGTGCTGCAGAGGGCAGAGGGAAACATTAAGAAAAACAAGGTGGAGAAAGTATCTGCGGAACAGCTTCTGTGGACGTACTTCACAGGTACGGATATGGACAGGCAGCAGACAGATCCTATCCTCAGAGAGACCCTGCAGGTGGATGACAGGACGCAGATCTCTCTTTTCCTGATCTATCCGTGCAGTCTTGCCAATGAGACGGGAAGCGAGCTGCAGAAGCACACCACAGAACTGCTGGATTCTCTGTGCATGGAAAATTATTACGTCATGTCTCTGCCCAGACAGCAGGGGTTTTTAGTGATGCTCACCGACACGGAGAGAAATAAAAACCTGTTCAAGATCTTCAAGACCAGAATTTACCACTCTCTCTGCCAGATCACGGAATGCCACTGCAGTTACGGGATACTTTACGGATTTGCCGGGCTGAACGAAAGGCTGGCAGAGCTTAAGGATATGATGCAGTACGCATTTTCCCTGCCGGAGGAAACCATTCTGAGCCGGGAACTTGTGGATTCCGTTACATACAAAGAACTGGAATACCCGGATTATCTGGAACAGAGCATTTACAGGGAAATACGCAGCGGGCGCTATGAAAAAGTGCGCATGATCGGGGAACAGTTTGCCAAAACCGTCATAGACAGTGAGGGAAGGCCTGCCTGTATCCGGGAATATGTCCTTAGGTTTGCGGCGGGGATCCTTCGGGTGGCAGGGGAGACCAGGGGCAGTCTGGAAGCGGGGGAGGATACCTCGTATATCATGGAAAATATAGCCAGAAGCACTTCAAAAAGAGAGGTGAGGTATCAGTTTGAAAAGATCATGAATGCGGTTGCCAGCAGCAGGGAGACCCTTGATATTACAGAAAACGGCATGATACTGAATGTGATCGATTTTATCCGCAGCAATTATCAGAGAGATATCACCTTGTCTGAGGCTGCTGAGGGGTGTTGTGTCACGCCGGAATATTTAAGCCGTATTTTCTGCAGGGAGACCGGGGTGAATTTTACCTCCTTTCTGCAGAATTTCCGGGTCAGCACAGCCAAGCGTCTGCTGCTCTCGGGAAATTATAAGGTATATGAGGTGGCGGAGATGGTGGGATTCCATGACCAGAAATATTTTGTGAAGGTATTTAAGAAGCTTTGCGGGGTCACACCTTCTGAATACAAAAGGGAGAATGCGAAATGAAAAAGAAATGGTGTTTTGCCGCCTTTTTTCTGTGCGTGGGCCTTGCAGCGGCGCTCCTCTTTGGGCAGGGGGAGGAGGGAAAGGAAGTACAGGAAACAGAGGAAGAGCAGAAAAAACAGATCTATGTGCTCTGTGCCTATGAGACGAAGCTGCATCAGCAGATCCTAAATGAGGTGGCAGAGTATTACTCAAAACGCTCCGGATGTGCTGAGGTGCATATGGAATTCATCCCGAAGGAGAATTTTAAAAAAGAGATCTGCCTCCGTATGGATAACGGAAAAACCGCGGATTTGATCATCTGTGACAACGGGATGATGCCTGCCCTGATCGACATGGGGGTGTTTGCGGATATCTCAGCGTATGTGGAGGAGCATTGTCAGGACAGCATGAACTTCCAGAAGCTGTGGAATACAACCATGGATGACGGAAAATATTATGGGATTCCCTTTACCTGCGATCCTTATGTACTGTTTTACAACCGGGATGTCTTTACGGAGAAAGGCCTGTCCGCTCCGGAAGACTGGGACGGGCTTTTAGATACCTGCAGTGCCCTGCAGGACAGCGTTGGGGACAAGTTTGGATTCGCGGCAAAGCGGCCGGAGGAGATTTACGCCTTTTACAGGGCACTGCTGTACGCCTGCGGGGGGAGCCTTAATACCATGGACCAGGAGGGCGGGGTTAAGGCAGCTCATATACTGGAGGAACTGAAAAGGAGCCGGTACATAGGAAAGCAGACCATTAACCTTACGGAAGCGGATGTAGCCCGTTCTTTTGCCGAGGGAAAAGTGCTGATGATGGCAAACAGGCTCAGTGCCTCCACCATTCTGCGCAGCTCCAGAATGGAATTTTCAGCAGGCATCATACCGCTGCCGGGGGATGTAAGGGAATCCCTGATGCTGTCAGGGGAGAACATCGGCGTGACAGAGTATGCGGACCGAGAAGCCTATCGTTTTCTCACCTACCTTTACCAGGATGATATCCAGGAAAGGATCTGCAACGCCATGGACACTCTGCCCGTAAAAGCAGCAGTGCCCTACCAGTCAAAACGCATAGGTCCGGATGAAGGCACCGGGTTTCTCAACCGTTACATTAATGAGGGATGGTGTGCCGAGACCAATAATTCCTGGTTTGAGATTGCCCAGCAGGTATCAGAGAGCCTCTATAACCTGCTGGAGGTCAGAGGGACCAAGCCGGAAGATACAGCGGAGGAACTTCAGAATGCGGTAAAACTCATTATCATAAAAAAACGTTAAGGGGTGGTCAAAAATGCCCCCCTTTTTTAAATATGTGGAATATACCCAACCGGGAAAAAATGATATTCTTATTTCATCAAATAACACCGAAAAGGAGAGAACGAGTATGAAGATGAAAAAAGTGATGGGCCTGTTTCTGGCAGCTGTAATGGTTGCAGGGCTGACAGCCTGCGGAGGAGGAAACGACAAAGAAGCCCAGGCGGACGGCGGCGGCAAAAAGGAAGCGGACAGCGGAAAGAAAACCATTACCTTCTGTTTCAGGGATGACGGTCAGGGCGAGGACGGTGCGCTCTGGAAATGGATACAGGACGGATATGACACCTGGGACAAAAAAGATACGGTGGAACTGAATATTGCCCCAATCGTAGCGCAGGAGGGCGATTATTTCACAAAGGTGGCTCTCCAGCTTGCGGATAAAAAGACATGCCCGGACCTGGTTTGTGAGGATACTTTCCAGCTTCCCAATGATGTGAGCGCAGGCTATCTGACAAAATTAGATGATTATGTGAAGGATTATGAGGACTGGAACACATCCTACTATGAATCCATGAAAAAAGGCGTGACCGGCTCAGACGGCTCTGTATACGGCATTCCGTACTGTACAGATACAAGGGGCCTGTGGTACAACAGGGACATTCTGGCACAGGCCGGCGTGATCAGTGAAGGACAGGACTGGGAGCCGAAAAGCTGGAATGACATTCTGGACGCCTGCAAGGCTGTGAAGGAAAAATGCCCGGATGTAGTGCCGTTCTGGTGTAACTCTGGTGTGGCAACCGGTGAGGCAACTTCCATGCAGACATATGAAATGCTGCTCTACGGAACCGGAGAGAGACTTTTGGATGATGACGGGAAATGGATCGTAAAGAGCCAGGGTATCCTGGATTCCCTGAATTTCCTGCAGGATATCTACACCAACGGATACGGACCTGACCTCTCCCTTGTATTAAACGGACAGGCTTCCAACACATCCGCCAGAGAATACCTGCCGGAAGGCAAACTGGCTATCTCTCTTGACGGAAGCTGGGTGACCGGAAACTGGGCAGATACAGGTGCAGCACCGTGGCCGGAGGCGAAGGACGTGCTGGGATTCGCAGCTATGCCTACCTCTGAGGGACAGGACCCGGGAACCATTACCCTTGCAGGGGGCTGGGCATTATCCATTCCGGAGAATGCAGATGCCAAAGATGAGACTTTTGAGTTCATCAAACATCTTATGGACCCTGAGGTTTATACAGACGCTGTCATTGCACAGGGAAATATTGCCACCAGACAGGATGTAGCCACCGATGAAACCTATTCCGCACAGCCCTTCAAACAGATTGCCACAGAGTTCCTGGAGAGCGCTGATTTCAGACCGCAGAATGATAAATACTCCACTGTCACCACAAGCATTCAGACTATGGTGGAATCCGTGGTATCCGGCACGTCTCCGGAAGATGCCATGACACAGTACGCTACCGATGTGGCACGTGCTGTGGGGGATGACAATGTAACTGAGAAATAAAAGGCTGTCCGGAGAAAATCCGGCGTGATCAGCAACTGGGCGGTTTTGGCACCGTAAAGTGCCGCCGCCCATATTTTTTCACGATTGAAGGGAGGGTGCTTTATGGCAAGACCAAGCCGTGCGGCTGTCATAAAAGATGAGGCCAAAAAATCTATCCTGCTGCTTCCGGCAGTGCTGCTGCTTTTATGCTTTTTTATCATACCGATCGTACTGACCGTATATTATTCCTTTACCAATCTGGCCCTGAGCGGTGCCAATGCCAAGAATGTGGAATTTATCGGTTTTGAAAATTATAAGAGAATGCTCACAGACCCCAGTACCATGACTAGTATCAAAAACACACTGCTCTTTTTAGTGGGCAGCCTTTTGGGGCAGAGTGTCCTGGGATTTTTGATCGCCTATTTCATGAAAGGAAAACCCAAGGGTCTGCGAAGCTTTGTGGGGCCTTGTATCCTGGCGGGATGGGTTATGCCGGAGATTGTGGTTGCCCTGTGCTGTATGGCATTTTTTAAGGACAATGGAACCATGAACATGATTCTGGGGGCTGTACATATTCCGGCAGTTTCCTGGCTGTTCAAGCATCCTATGATGACCGTGGTGATCGCCAACGTATGGCACGGAACTGCGTTTTCCATGCTGAACTTCCAGTCAGCTCTTGACAACGTGTCAGGGGATATTGAGGAGGCTGCCAGGGTGGACGGTGCCAATCGTTTCCAGACACTTATCCGTATTATTGTGCCCTGCATCAAGGACACCATTGCAACCAATACCATGCTGAACACGCTGTCCACACTGGGTGTTTTCGGTCTGATCTATGCTATGACAGGAGGAGGGCCGGGTTCCTCAACCACAACCCTTCCTATATTCATGTATAATCAGGGATTGAAAGGGCTGCAGTTAGGATACGGCACCGCCATCGGTATGCTGATATTGATCGTAGGCGCTGTGTGCAGTGTGATCTATACAAGAATTTTGAAGGACCAGTAAGGGAGGGAGTCTAATGAGTGAAAAAATGGTAAAGAGCCTGCATTGTGTATTCCTGGTGATCGTGGGAATCGTGTTTATCCTTCCCCTTCTGTGGGTGGTGATCGCATCTCTGGATACAAATGCGGGTGAGGCATTAAAGTGGCCCACACAGTGGACCTTCAGCAACTACAGTGACGTACTGACAAACTCGGATAACCTGAGAGGCTTTGGCGTGGGGCTTGTGATCTCCTTTGCCCAGTCCCTGATCGTGGTACTGATCTCAGGGCTTGCCGCTTATCCTTTATCCAGATATCATTTAAGCTACAAAAAAGGTTTCATGTATGTTATTCTGTTTATGACAGCGCTTCCGATGATCGCCGTCACGGTACCTGTATATAAGATCTTTCTCAGTGTGGGGCTGCTGGACAGCATTCCGGGACTGGTGCTGTTTCTGTCCGCATCATCCCTGCCCTATGGAATCTGGCTCATGAAGAACTTTATGGACGGAGTGCCCGTGGAACTGGAGGAAGCTGCCTGGGTGGATGGCGCCACAACCATGAAATCCATCCGTAAGATCGTGGCGCCGCTTATGTTTCCGGGAATCTGTGTGGTATTTATCTATACCTTTTCCGGAAGCTGGGGGAACTTCTTTATTCCCTACATATTGTTAAGTTCACCGGAGAAGATGCCGGCATCGGTAATGCTGTACCAGTTTTTCGGACAGCACGGAACCATCCAGTACGGCCCTCTTGCCGCATACTCCGCGATTTATGCACTGCCTTCCATCCTTCTGTATATTCTCTCACAGAACTATATGTCAAAAGGATTTACCATGGCAGGTGCAGCAAAAGGATAACGTGAAAACGGGAGGAATTTTTACATGGTGTTAATGAGAGAACGGATCGGCAAACTGCTGGAATACCTGCAGGAGCAGATTTATCCCAGGTCCTTTCAGATCCAGGACTACAGGATGACGAAGACGGAAAAGAGGTTCACCGATTTAGAGGATCTGGATACCTCCGGCTGGGACATGCTGACAAGAGAGCAGCTTTGGGGCGGTCACAGGGAGTATTACTGGTTTGAGACAAAGGTTACGATTCCTGCGGATTTTGACGGGGAGTGCGTGGTCTATGAGCTGATGACCGGCAGAGAAGGGGAGTGGGATGCTACCAACCCGCAGTTTTCTGTTTTTGTAGACGGAAAGAGGATCCAGGGGCTGGACGTGAACCACAGGGAGATCATCCTTACGGAAAAAGCCTGCGCAGGCCGGGAGTACCGCATAATCCTGTCAGCCTTCACAGGGGACCAGAACTTTGCCCTCAGGCTCTGCTCCGCCATCAAGGTGCTGGACAGAAAGACAGAGAAATATTTTTATGATCTATCGGTTCCCTTTGAGGTGGCAAGGCTTCTCCCTGAGGATGACAAGGCATACCTGACCATCCTGGGCTGCCTGAATGAATCCCTGAACCTGCTGGATCTCAGGAAAGAGGGGTCAAAGGAATACTATCAAAGCCTGGATAAAGCACAGGAGTATATTACCCGGGAATTCTATGAAAAACACTGCGGGGACAGTGACGCTTATATTTACTGCGTGGGCCATACTCATATAGACTGTGCCTGGCTGTGGACTTTGAAGGTCACGGAGGATAAGGCTGTGAGGAGCTTTTCCACTGTTCTGGAGCTTATGCGCAGGTATCCGGAGTACATCTTCATGTCCAGCCAGCCGCAGCTCTACAAATATGTAAAGAAAAATGCACCGGAAGTATATGAGGAGATCAAGGAACGTGTGAAGGAAGGCCGCTGGGAAGTGGAGGGCGGCATGTTCGTGGAGGCTGACTGTAATATTGCCTCCGGTGAGGCTTTGGTCCGCCAGTTTGTGCACGGGAAACGTTTTTTCAGGGACGAGTTCGGGAAAGACAATGAGATCCTGTGGCTGCCGGATGTGTTCGGCTACTCTGCAGCCCTGCCGCAGATCATGGAAAAATGCGGTATCCGCTATTTCATGACAACAAAGATAAGCTGGAATGAATTTAACAAAATGCCCTGCGACACGTTTGAGTGGGAAGGCATTGACGGCACCAGGATACTGACTCATTTTGTGCCCACCAGGGATTACAACAAAGGGGCAGTGGAGGGCGGTTTCGAGACAGAACATTTTACCACTTATAACGGATATATCAACCCGTCCCAGATGAAGGGTGCATGGAAACGCTACAGCCAAAAGTATCTGAACGATGAAGTCCTGTGCAGCTTTGGATACGGGGACGGCGGCGGCGGTCCCACAAAAGACATGCTGGAAAACCAGAGGCGTCTGGCAAAGGGGATCCCTGGCTGCCCCAAAACGGTCATGAGCACTTCCCGGGAGTTCTTCCATGTGCTGGATGAGAACGTGAGGGGAAAGAAATATCTGCCTTCCTGGGTGGGAGAACTCTATCTGGAGTACCACAGAGGAACTTATACCTCCATGGCCAGAAATAAAAAGTACAATCGAAAGTCCGAATTTGCTTACCAGAACATGGAGCTGTACGGCATCCTGGGAGAACGGCTTCTTAAAGAATCCTATCCTGACCAAGAGATACATGAGGGCTGGGAAGTGATCCTGAGGAACCAGTTCCACGATATTCTGCCCGGGTCATCCATCAAAGAGGTTTACGATGACTCCAAGGAGGAATACGAGGCGATCCTCTGTGCAAACAGGGCCTATACGGACAGGAGGCTGGGCAGCCTGGCAGAACAGATCGACGCGCCGAAACATTCCGTTGTGGTTTACAACCCGAACAGCATGGAGGCTGAGGATGTGGTGTGTTTCCGGTGTCCGGAGGACCTCCTGCACCCTGCAGTGAAGGCCGGGGAGGAGATCCTTCCTGTACAGAAAAAGGATGACGGTACCTGTATATTTACCGCAAAGGCTGTTCCCTCAAAGGGATACCGGACCTTCCTGCTGGAAGACAATGAGGAGAAATGCGAAGCCGAGATCCGGGTGACAAAAACCCATATGGAGAATGGATTTATCTCTATTGACCTGAATGAAAAGGGACAGTTCATCAGCATATATGACAAGAAGGCAGCCCGTGAGCTTCTGCCCGAAGGCCAGGCAGCCAATGTGCTTATGAGTTATGAGGACAGGCCACACAACTATGATGCCTGGGATCTGAACAATTATTATACGGAAAAATCCTGGGAGATTGATGATGTGGCAGAGATTCAGGTAGAAGAGTGCGGTCCGGTGCGTGGCTGCCTGAAGATTACCAGGAATTATCTGGATTCCGTTATCAGCCAGTATATCTGTATTTACCAAAATACGGCCCGCATTGATATTAAGAATGAAATTGACTGGAAAGAGCATCAGATTTTTGTGAAGGCTCTGTTTCCGGTGGACATTCACACCGGTGAGGCATCTTTTGAGATCCAGTACGGTAATGTGAAGCGCCCCACCCATGCCAATACCTCATGGGATTTTGCGAAATTTGAGGTATGCGTGCACAAGTGGATGGATGTATCGGAGGATGGCTATGGAGTCAGTGTTTTAAATGACTGCAAGTACGGCTGCAGTGTTCGGGACGGTGTGATCGGTATTTCCATGCTGAAATCTGCCGTCTATCCAAATCCTGACGCGGATAAAGAGCACCATAGCTTTACCTATTCCATCTATCCCCACCGGGGAAGCTGGAAAGAAGCGGGAACTGTGGAACAGGCATATCTGCTGAACAATCCTCTGGAGGCGTCTGTGAAGGAGAATGAGGGCGGCACTCTGCCGGATACCTACTCCTTTGTCACCTGCAGCCAGGAGAATGTGGTTGTGGAGGTGGTGAAAAAGGCCGAGGAAGAGGATGCGGTTATTGTCAGACTCTATGAATGCTTTAACAGAAGGACAGATGTTACCCTGACATTTGCGGAGGACATTAAGACCGTCTGCGAATGTGATATGCTGGAAGCTGATATGGAGGAACTGAGACCTGAGGGAAGAAAAGTGTCCTTCCGGATGAGGCCCTTTGAGATCAAGACCCTGAAACTTAAATTTTAAGCTATTATAATAAGAAGAAAAACAGTCAGGCCGGGATTTTGGCAGACAGCGCCTCTTCAGGTGCCATGCCGGATTCCCGGCCTGATACTGTTTGTTTCTCTATGAACGTTACGGTTCACTCCGTGACCGGCAACACGCTTCGCGATGCACAGATATGGAGCATTCTGCCCCATATCGCGCAGGCTGCCTCGGGAATTTCGTGCTTCCGGCATGAAAACGCCTCCCGGTACAGTGGCCTGCGTACGGTAACCTGTGAACAGTTACTGTACACTCCGTGTCCAGTAACACGCTTCGCGATGCACAGATATGGAGCATTCTGCCCCATATCGCGCAGGCTGCCTCGGGATTTTCATGCTTTTGGCATGAAAACGCCTCCCGGTACAGTGACCTGTGTACAGTAACTGTGAACAGTTACTGTACACTCCGTGACCAGTAACACGCTTCGCGATGCACAGATATGGAGCATTCTACCCCATATTGCGCAGGCTGCCTCGGGATTTTCATGCTTTCAGCATGAAAACGCCTCCCGGTACAGTGGCCTGCGTACGGTAACCTGTGAACATTCCTATACTGCCTGTGAAGCGAAACAATCTTGCATTTCCGGTCTTTGTGTAGTAATCTTTAATAAGAGAAAGGCAGAGACACGGTATCCGTGAAGGTACGAAACAGCTGTGTTGCCTGTATGGAAAGGTGGTTAATCAATTGACAGAAAATGCTTGGAAGAAATATGAGGACAAAAGTGAGATCTTCGCTTTCTGTGAGGATTACAGGAAATTTATATCTGACTGCAAGACAGAGCGTGAATGTGTTGCCTGGATGGTCCGGAAAGCCAGGAATGCAGGATTTAAAAATCTTGACGATATTGTGGAGGCCGGGACAGAACTGAAGGCCGGCGATAAGGTATATGCTGACAATATGGGAAAAGCCCTGGCCCTTTTTGTGATCGGGGAAGAACCCATGGAGAAAGGGATGCGCATCCTGGGAGCCCATGTGGATTCCCCCAGGCTTGACCTGAAACAGAATCCCCTCTATGAGGAGGCAGAGCAGGCCCTCCTTGACACACATTACTATGGCGGCGTGAAGAAATACCAGTGGGTGACACTGCCCATGGCACTGCACGGTGTGGTGGTAAAAAAGGACGGTACTGTGCTTCCCATAGTCATCGGTGAAGATGCAGAGGACCCGGTTGTGGGAATCTCAGACCTGCTGGTGCATCTTTCCGGAAAACAGATGGAGAAGAATGCCAGGGAAGTCATTGAAGGGGAGAGCCTGAATGTACTTGTGGGCAGTATTCCGCTTAAAGGAGTGGAGACTGAGGCGGTAAAGGCACAGATCCTTTCTATATTAAAGGAGAAGTATCAGGTGGAGGAGGAGGATTTTATCTCTGCCGAACTGGAAGTGGTCCCTGCGGGGGCAGCAAGAGACTTTGGCCTGGACCGCAGTATGCTTATGGCATACGGGCATGATGACAGGGTGTGCGCCTATCCCTCCTTTGAGGCGATCGCGGCTGCAGAGAAGGTGAAGTATACCTCTGTATGCCTGCTGGTGGATAAAGAGGAGATTGGCAGTGTAGGTGCAACCGGGATGCAGTCACGTTTCTTTGAGAACACAGTGGCAGAGGTCATGAACGCCTGCGGGCAGTACAGCGAACTGCTGGTCCGCAGGGCGCTGAAGAATTCCAGGATGCTGTCCTCAGATGTGAGCGCAGCCTTTGACCCGAATTACCCGGAGGTAATGGAGAAGAAGAATTCAGCCTATCTTGGACATGGGATCACCTTCAACAAATATACCGGTTCCAGGGGAAAAAGCGGTTCCAACGATGCCAATCCCGAGTATATAGCACAGCTCCGCCATATTATGGATGAGAACAACGTATCGTTCCAGACAGCAGAGCTGGGTAAGGTAGATGCAGGGGGCGGCGGAACGATTGCCTACATTCTGGCCAACTATAATATGGAAGTCATTGACTGCGGCGTGCCTGTGCTGAATATGCATTCCCCCTGGGAAATAGCCAGCAAAGTGGATATCTATGAGGCCTATCAGGGATATTTGGCATTCCTCAGAAACTGCTGAAATGCGGGCGGATCCGGGATTCTGTGCTTGGGCGCAGGGGACCCTGAGACTTGCTCCTGTCCGGGTTACCGGTCATGGAGTGAACAGTGACCTGCTTGACCGGGTTAAAATTTTTGCGATTTCCTATGTACATCTCAGCCGGAAAATGTTAATATAAAATATGCATGGACTTCAGCAAAAAATCAGAGTGTGTTTGAAAATTGCTTTCGGCAAGCTGTATATCACACTCTAGCACGAGATTACGAAATGAGGAATACACACATGTCTAAGTTTTTGAAATTTATTGTGAATCTGGTTGTGATCTGCGCAATACTTGTGGCAGCCGCCCTGCTCGTTCCTCCCTTTGCAGGGGTCAACACAGTAATGAATGACAACAGCAGTAAGGAGACCAATCTTCCGGTGGGTTCTGTTGCCTACGGAAGAGAGATAGAAGCCGCGAGTCTGAAAAAGGGCGATAAGATTATTTATACCAGCAACAATAAGGCATATGTCTATAAAGTTACGGATATGGATTCCTCCGCCGGTTCGTACAAAGTAAAAAGCGTGTACGACAAGAATGCCAAAGAGGAGACTGTCCAGCTGATCAATAATGCGGTGAAAGTCGTTGTGGTAGTTCCCTACATTGCATATGCGGCCATTGCCCTGCAGAGCAAAGAAGGGCTGATCGTAGTAGGTCTTGGTGTGATCTTTCTGATCATTCTCTTTATCCTGGCCGAGTTATGGCGTAAGGATGAAGCAGATGATGATGACGACGAAGAGGATGAAGACACTTCGGATGAGGATGACAGCGAGGAAGACGAGGATGATGACGAAGAAGAAAAGCTGAGCCGCAAAGAGCGTAAGCGCCTCAAAAAAGAGGAGAAGCGCCGCAGAAAACTTGAAAAGAAGGGTCTTCTGGATGAGGAA
Organism: Blautia hominis; assembly: GCA_002270465.1. Taxonomy (GTDB): domain Bacteria; phylum Bacillota; class Clostridia; order Lachnospirales; family Lachnospiraceae; genus Blautia; species Blautia hominis. Next base: position 1,172,480 of record NQOF01000001.1, on the reverse strand, counting down.
GAGACAGAAGAGGAGGAGGAAGCTCCCATTTTGAAAGCTGCTCCCATACCGGAAAAGCAGCCTGATGAATATGACAGCGCTATGAAAGATGCCATGGCATCTATTGCAGAGAGTATTGCAAAGGTACAGAGCGGAGAGATCGAAGCACCTGAGGAGGTACAGGAAACTGTAGTGCCCCAGGAGACTGCGGAAATCCTTCTGAACATGGATGAGGCGGAAGAAGCGGGAGTTTCGGAGGCTTCTGAAATGGAAGCGGTATCTGATGACAGCGCTGCTTTGGAGACAGCAGATGAGGAAGCTATGCAGCCGCAGGAAGAAACGGCTGCGGAAGAAGAGGTACAGCAGGAAGAGGAGATCGAACCTGAACCTGAGGAGGTGCCTGTAGTGGATAAGGAAGCCGTACTTCCTGCCCCGTCTGTGACTGAACTGCTTTCTAAGGCAGAGGCAGCGGGGGAGACGCCGGAAGTGATCGAGGATAAGGATAATGAGGTGACACTTCTGGATTATTCTAAGTTGATATAGCGATGAGAAAGGATGACGCGTTTGGGCGTTGTCCTTTTTTTTCGATGCGGACGGGATGGAGGGGGAGGCTGCAGTTCTCTTTTGGCAGCCAGCTTCGTTCCCCTTCAACTAAGCCCTAACTGCGACTAAGACGCTCAGTAAAGACTTCGCGCCTAAGTCTCCGTAAGGGCTGGATTTTCAGGCTCACTATCGCAATGTCTGCCAAAAGAGAACTGCAGCCTCCCCCTCCATCCCTGGTTTTCGCTCCGGTAGGTAAGGATAGGATCTCGCCACTTTATTTGGAGAAAAAGAGATGTTCGCTATTTATGCTTTATCGTTGCATCTGGAACGGAAGGTGTTAGTTTCAACTAAATATTGTGGGACAGTGTAGGATAGGAAGGGGGCCGGAGCGGGTCTTCACCTCCTCTGGTCCGTTCCCGTTCTCTTCCGTCCGCTTTCAACAAATCTTTTGTACGCTCTGTCCGAATAAAGTGTTGAAAAAATCAAGGGTCTGTATTATGATGGAACTGTATTTTGAAAATATGGTAGCGGAGAAAACACATAGGTGAAGAGAATAAAAAAGAAGACAGGTGCCGTTCTGAAACTGCTTCTGATTCTGGCTGTGGTCCTTTCTGGGATTCTGGGGACATATGCAGAGCAGGAAGTGCGGTGGGATCCACTGGAGGAGAAGACTGGGGTTTCTGTTGAACATCAGGTTTTTCATTATAAAAATGACTGTATTACGAAAGAACCTTCCCGGGATAGCCTTCACAGGCAGGAAAAAAGAAAGGTATCGTTGTTGTCCTGGGGGCTTCCTGTGTCTGCAGTTTGTGTGGCTTTTGGGCTGTACTTTAAGAGGGAAAGTGTCTGCAGGGAAGCTGCGGATGGCTGTGAGAGGAGATATGCCCTTTGGAAGAGGCGGGGGCCTCCGTTGTCTGTCTGAAATTTTAAGAGAACATAAAAAACATATACGGAATATAACATTTCAGACAGGAGAATAAGATGAAAGAATCCCATAGAGACAAAATTGTAGTGATAGGTGCAGGTAATGTAGGTGAGGCTATTGCGTATACTTTGATGGTGCGTGTGCAGGCAAATGATATTGTGCTGGTGGACTTGAATGAGGAACGGGCACAGGGGGCGGCTCTTGATATTGCCCATGGAACCAGCTTTTTTAAGCAGGTTTGGGTCAGAAAGGGCGGATATGAGGAGTGCGCTGATGCGAAGATCATTATTATTACAGCGGGAATTGCCAGGAAGCCGGGGCAGACACGGCTGGACCTTGCAAAGACAAATGTTTCAATTGTAAAGAGTATTACGCAGAATATTATGAAATATGCCAAGAATCCGCTGATCCTGGTAGTGTCTAATCCTGCGGATGTGACAACCGCGGCAGTGTATAAAGAGTCGGGGCTTCCCTCCGGGCGGGTGATCGGCAGCGGTACGTCCCTGGATACGGCACGGTTCCGCCATATTTTAAGTGAGAAGCTGCATGTTAATGTTGAGGATATCAATGCCTATATTTTGGGAGAACATGGTGACAGCCAGGTGCCGATCTTCAGTTCTGCCAATATTGGCGGATTTCCGCTTTATGATTACGCACAGCAGGTGGGCATCACTCTGGATGAGGAGGAGATCGCCCGCAGGACAAAGGACGGCGGTGCGGAGGTGATCAAGCTGAAGGGTGCCACTTTCTATGGGATCGCCATGGCGGTTTCCAACATTGTGGAGACTATTATGAAGAATGATGATGCCATACTTCCGGTTGCCCATGTACTGGATGAGAGCTTTGACGCGTGGTCTGGAGTGGCTGTTTCTCTTCCGTGCAGGATTGGATGGGAAGGGATCGAACAGACGCTGCGTATTCCCATGAACGAGAAAGAGAAGACAGACATGGATAAATCCGTAGGCATTCTGAGAGAATTTACGGAGCAGGTGATCGGATAGAAGCGAGGCGGGGAAATGGATAAGAAAGAACAGGCACTGCGGCAGCATGAGGAATGGCACGGAAAGATCGAAGTGATGAGCAGGGCAAAGCTGGAGACACCGGAGGATTTATCAATTGCCTAGACTCCCGGGGTGGAAGAGCCCTGCCTGAAGATCGCAGAGGACAGAGAACTTTCCTATTAAGAAATTACCCCATCCTCTTTCCCATGGCGAATCCGGTGCCGGAAATCATGCCTGACCTTGCCAGGAAGGATCTGAATCCTGATTATATTATCCCCAACCCTTTTGACAGCAGGGTGGCAAAAGCAGTTGCCGCAGCCGTGACAGAGGCGGCCAGAACGTCAGGAGCGGCGGAAAAGTAAGAGATATCGGTAAAGACAGACAGCAATATGGCGGCACATTCTCCCAAAAAGCGGAAATGTGCCGCTGATTCCGGTATTTATAGGAGAAAAAAAACGTGTACGGGAAAAAATGCAAACTTTTTTCAAAAAAAGAAAAAAATACCTTGCATTCTGGAAAAACATCCTGTATACTAACTAGTGCTGTGACATTGATAGCTGTGAAGCGTGAGGTTGCTGCCGAAATGGCAGGTTTTCCGTGGAGCGAATGTCAAGTTAGGAAACTGACGACAAGTCACTGTACAAAATCTTGAAGACTTACCACGGGAATGTGGGAGTGTGTGAAACGTTAGATGACACACACGGGAATGTGTACAGTCGCCGCTTGTCGTACTACTTATAAGTGCGAAAAGGAGGAGACTTTTTTTATGGCAAGTCAGGTAATGAGAATCACATTAAAAGCTTACGATCATCAGTTGGTAGATGCTTCCGCAAGCAAGATCATCGAGACTGTAAAGAAGAATGGAGCAACTGTTAGCGGACCGGTGCCGCTTCCCACTAAGAAGGAAGTAGTAACTATCCTGCGTGCGGTACACAAATACAAAGACTCCAGAGAGCAGTTCGAGCAGAGAACTCATAAGAGACTCATTGATATCATCACACCAACTCAGAAAACAGTTGATGCCCTGTCTCGTTTAGAGATGCCGGCCGGTGTTTACATTGATATCAAAATGAAACAGAAATAAGTCTTACTTAACGGGGGCTTCCCGGTAAGAGATGAGATTATCCTTACAAGGTTGATATATAGTCTATATTGACTGTCTGTCTAGGATGATTGCACAACGCAGTGTAATCCGCTGTAGATTCACAGGAGGTAAAGAAAAAATGAAGAAAGCGATTTTAGCTACCAAAGTCGGAATGACTCAAATCTTCAATGAAGACGGAGTTTTAACTCCCGTAACAGTGCTGCAGGCTGGTCCTTGTGTAGTAACACAGGTTAAGACACAGGATAACGACGGCTACAGTGCAGTACAGGTTGGTTTCGCAGACAAGAGAGAAAGCCTTGTCAACAAACCACTGAAAGGACACTTTGACAAAGCTGGTGTTTCCTGCAAGAGATTTGTAAGAGAATTCAAATTAGACAGTGCAGAAGAAATGGCACTGGGCCAGGAGATCAAATGCGATGTTTTTGAAGCAGGCGATAAGATTGACGCTACTGCGATCAGCAAAGGTAAAGGATTCCAGGGCGCGATCAAGAGACACGGACAGTCCAGAGGACCTATGGCTCACGGTTCCAAATTCCATCGTCATGCAGGTTCCAACGGTGCAGCATCTGATCCGAGCAAGGTATTCAAAGGCAAAAAGATGCCAGGCCAGATGGGACATGTAAAAGTAACAGTTCAGAACCTGGAAGTTGTTAAAGTTGATACTGACAACAACCTGCTCTTAGTAAAAGGCAGCGTTCCGGGACCGAAGAAATCCTTAGTGACAATTAAAGAATCTGTTAAAACCGTGAAATAAAGTTTTTCTGGGAAAGGAGGACCACACAGATGGCAAACGTATCTGTTTATAATATGGAAGGCAAAGAAGTTGGAACAATGGAATTAAACGATGCAGTGTTTGGCGTTGAGATCAACGACCATTTAGTGCACCTGGCTGTTGTTCGTCAGCTTGCAAATAAACGTCAGGGAACTCAGAAGGCAAAAACCCGTTCTGAAGTAAGCGGCGGCGGAAGAAAACCGTGGAGACAGAAAGGAACCGGTCATGCAAGACAGGGTTCAACAAGATCTCCGCAGTGGACAGGCGGCGGTGTTGTATTCGCTCCGGTTCCAAGAGATTATGAGATCAAAATGAACAAGAAAGAAAGAAGACTTGCTCTTAAGTCCGCTCTGACAAGCAGAGTACAGGAGAACAAGCTCATCGTTCTTGATGACCTGAAATTAGATGAAGTAAAAACCAAGGCAATGCAGGCAGTTTTAAAGAATCTGAATGTTTCCAAAGCAATGGTAGTGCTGGCTGACAATGATCAGAATGTAGTATTATCCGCAAGAAACATCCCGGATGTGATCACAGCATTACCGAACACCATTAATGTATATGATGTTCTGAAATACAATACGGTGATCCTGACAAAATCTGCTGTAGCTTCAATTGAGGAGGTATACGCATAATGGCAAACGTACAGTATTATGATGTAATCCTGAAACCGGTTATTACCGAGAAGAGCATGGCTGCTATGGGCGAGAAGAAATATACTTTCTTAGTTCATCCGGAAGCAAATAAGACCATGATCAAAGAAGCTGTTGAGAAAATGTTCGAGGGAGCAAAAGTGAAAACCGTCAACACCATGAATTTAGATGGCAAGACAAAAAGACGCGGAATGACCTTCGGCAAAACAGCAAAGACCAAAAAAGCTGTTGTTACTTTAACTGAGGACAGCAAAGATATCGAAATCTTCGAGGGACTTTAATCAGCCCTTAACCAATAGTAACTAAGCGCAGTCAAGAAAAATTAATCCGATATTTGACTGCCGGCATGAAAACGCCAGGATGCGTTGTGAACACAACGCTTGCGGCGTGGAGAATGAAAGGAGAGACAGAAATGGGAATTAAATCCTATAGTCCATATACACCTTCCAGAAGACACATGACAGGTTCTGATTTCTCTGAGATCACTACTGCAACACCTGAGAAGTCTCTGGTAGTGTCCTTAAATAAAAACGCTGGACGTAATAACCAAGGTAAAATTACAGTTAGGCACCGCGGCGGCGGAAGCAGAAGAAAATACAGGATCATCGACTTCAAGAGAAGAAAAGATGATGTTCCGGCAACAGTAAAAACGATCGAGTACGATCCGAATAGAACTGCAAACATTGCGCTGATCGCATATGCAGACGGTGAAAAAGCATACATCCTTGCTCCGGAAGGATTAAAGGTTGGCATGAAGATTCAGAACGGCGCAAACGCCGAGGTTCGTGTAGGCAACTGCCTGCCTCTGTCAGAGATCCCGGTTGGTACTATGATCCACAACATTGAGCTGTACCCGGGCAAAGGCGGCCAGTTAGTTCGTTCCGCTGGAAACGGTGCACAGTTAATGGCAAAAGAAGGCAAATACGCAACCCTTCGTCTGCCGTCAGGTGAAATGAGAATGGTTCCGATTAACTGCCGCGCTTCTATCGGCGTAGTAGGTAACGGCGAGCACAGCCTTATCAATATTGGTAAAGCAGGACGTAAACGTCACATGGGTATCAGACCTACAGTTCGTGGTTCTGTTATGAACCCGAATGACCATCCGCACGGTGGTGGTGAAGGTAAGACCGGTATCGGCCGTCCGGGTCCGTGTACACCATGGGGCAAACCGGCTCTTGGCTTGAAGACAAGAAAGAAAAACAAACAGTCTAACAAGTATATCGTAAGAAGAAGAGATGGTAAAACATTAGCGAAATAAGGAGGTAAGGCTAAATGGCTCGTTCATTAAAAAAAGGACCGTTCGCAGATGAAAGCTTACTGAAAAAAGTAGACGCTCTGAATGCGGCTGGAAATAAAACAGTTATCAAAACCTGGTCACGTCGTTCAACAATCTTCCCGTCCTTCGTAGGACACACATTCGCTGTCCATGACGGAAGAAAACATGTGCCGGTATATGTAACAGAGGATATGGTAGGACACAAACTCGGTGAGTTCGTTGCTACCAGAACCTACAGAGGACATGGCAAAGACGAGAAAAAATCAGGTGTTCGTTAATATTTTAGAAGGAGGCTTTTATCATGGCTAAAGGACATAGAAGTCAGATTAAAAGAGCAAGAAATGCTAATAAAGATACAAGACCGTCTGCGAAGATATCCTACGCTAGAATGTCCGTACAGAAAGCATGCTATGTACTGGATGTGATCCGTGGGAAAGACGTTCAGACTGCTCTTGGTATCCTGACATATAACCCAAGATACGCTTCAAGCGTGATCAAAAAATTACTGGAATCAGCAATCGCAAATGCTGAAAACAACAATGGTATGAACCCGGAAAACCTTTATATCGCAGAGTGCTACGCAAACAAAGCTCCGACTATGAAGAGAATCAAACCGAGAGCACAGGGCAGAGCTTACAGGATCGAAAAGAGAAACTGCCATGTTACCGTTGTGTTGGATGAGAGATAAGGAGGACAATCATGGGACAGAAAGTTAACCCACATGGACTGAGAGTCGGCGTTATCAAAGATTGGGATTCCAAATGGTACGCTGAAGGCGACTTCGCTGATAACTTAGTGGAAGATTATAATATCAGGACATTCCTGAAAAAGAAATTATATAGTGCAGGTGTTTCTAAGATTGAGATCGAGAGAGCATCTGACAGAGTAAAAGTGATCATCTATACTGCAAAACCGGGCGTTGTTATCGGTAAAGGCGGTTCCGAGATCGAAAAAGTGAAAGCTGAATTACAGAACTACACAAACAAAAAACTGATCGTTGATATCAAAGAAGTAAAAAGACCGGACAAAGATGCTCAGTTAGTAGCTGAAAACATCGCATTACAGTTAGAGAACCGTATTTCCTTCCGCCGCGCCATGAAATCTACAATGCAGAGAACCATGAGAGCCGGAGCAAAAGGAATCAAGACTGCTGTATCAGGACGTCTTGGCGGTGCAGATATGGCACGTACAGAATTCTACAGCGAGGGAAATATTCCGCTGCAGACACTTAGAGCAGATATCGATTACGGTTTCGCTGAAGCAGATACCACCTACGGCAAAGTTGGCGTTAAGGCATGGATCTACAATGGCGAAGTACTTCCAACTAAAGGAACTAAGGAAGGGAGCGATAAATAATTATGTTAATGCCTAAAAGAGTTAAACGTCGTAAACAATTCCGCGGATCCATGAAAGGAAAAGCATTAAGAGGAAATAAGATCAATTATGGTGAGTACGGTTTAGTATCAACTGAGCCGTGCTGGATCAAATCCAACCAGATCGAGGCAGCCCGTGTTGCTATGACCCGTTACATCAAACGTGGTGGTAAAGTTTGGATCAAGATTTTCCCGGATAAACCAGTAACAGCAAAACCAGCAGAAACACGTATGGGTTCCGGTAAAGGTGCCTTAGAATACTGGGTAGCAGTTGTAAAGCCAGGCAGAGTAATGTTTGAAATCGCAGGTGTGCCAGAAGAGACAGCACGCGAAGCGCTGCGTCTTGCTATGCACAAGTTACCATGTAAATGTAAAATCGTTTCTCGTGCAGACTTAGAAGGCGGTGATAACAGTGAAAATTAAAAATTATGTAGAAGATTTAAAAACAAAATCAGCTGCAGAATTACAGGAAGAATTAGTAGCTGCTAAAAAGGAACTCTTCAATTTGAGATTTCAGAATGCAACCAATCAATTGGACAATACAAGCAGAATCAAAGAGGTTCGTAAAAATATTGCCAGAATTCAGACACTGATTGCCCAGAACAAGGCAAAAGCAGCAGAGTAATAAGGGAGGCATAACCGTGGAAAGAAATCTTAGAAAAACACGTGTTGGTAAAGTTACAAGTAATAAGATGGACAAAACCATCGTTGTAGCTATCGAAGATCACGTTAAACATCCTCTTTACAAAAAAATTGTGAAGAGAACATATAAATTAAAAGCGCATGATGAAGAAAACACATGCAATATCGGTGACACTGTAAAAGTTATGGAAACAAGACCTCTGTCAAAAGACAAGAGATGGAGACTTGTTGAAGTAGTTGAAAGAGCCAAATAATTCGTAAGGAGGAATCCAAGCATGATTCAACAGGAAAGTAGACTTAGAGTCGCTGACAATACAGGTGCAAAAGAAATCCTCTGCATCCGTGTTATGGGTGGTTCTACGAGAAGATATGCTAACATCGGTGATATAATCGTTGCTACTGTTAAAGATGCAACACCAGGTGGTGTTGTTAAAAAAGGTGATGTTGTGAAAGCCGTTGTTGTTCGTACTAGAAAAGGCGCTCGTCGTAAAGACGGTTCCTACATCAAATTCGATGAGAACGCTGCAGTCATCATCAAGGATGATAAGACTCCGAGAGGAACCCGTATTTTTGGACCAGTAGCCAGAGAGCTTCGTGAGAAACAGTTCATGAAAATTGTTTCCTTAGCTCCCGAAGTATTATAGGAGGTAACCTGATGTCAACATTTAAGATTAAAAAAGGTGATACTGTTAAAGTGATCGCCGGTAAAGATAAAGACAAAGAAGGAAAAGTAATCTCTGTTAATCCGAAAAAAGGTGCTGTTCTGGTTGAAGGCGCAAATATGGTAACAAAGCACACAAAACCTTCCATGGCTAATCAGCAGGGCGGTATTGTAGAGAAGGAAGCATGGCTGGATGTATCTAACGTTATGTTAGTACATGAAGGCAAAGCTACCAGAGTCGGCTTCAAGATGGAAGGCGACAAGAAAGTGCGTTTCGCCAAAGCTACAGGCAAAGTAATCGATTAATAAGAGAGGAGGCCATTTTAAAGTGAGCAGACTGAGAGAAGTATACAAAAATGAGATCGTAGATGGTATGATCAAAAAGTTTGGTTATAAAAATATCATGGAAGTGCCGAAACTCGACAAAATCGTTGTGAATATGGGTGTAGGCGAAGCAAAGGAAAACGCAAAACTGTTAGATGCAGCTGTTGCTGACATGGAATTAGTCACAGGTCAGAAAGCTGTAACAACGAAAGCGAAAAACTCCATTGCTAACTTCAAACTCCGTGAAGGCATGCCGATCGGTTGTAAAGTAACCTTAAGAGGCGAAAAAATGTATGAATTTGCTGATCGCCTTATCAACTTAGCACTGCCCCGAGTACGTGACTTCCGCGGCGTTAACCCTAACGCATTCGATGGAAGAGGCAACTATGCACTCGGTATCAAAGAGCAGTTAATTTTCCCTGAAGTGGAATACGATAAAGTCGATAAAGTAAGAGGTATGGACATCATTTTCGTTACAACTGCTAAGACAGACGAAGAAGCCCGCGAATTATTGACATTATTTAACATGCCATTTGCAAAGTAATTATAGGAGGGAAAATTCATGGCTAAAACAGCAATGAAATTAAAACAGCAGCGCAAACAGAAATTCTCTTCAAGAGAATATAATCGTTGCAGAATTTGTGGCCGTCCACATGCTTACTTAAGAAAATACGGAATCTGCAGAATCTGCTTCCGTGAATTAGCATACAAAGGCCAGATTCCGGGAGTTAAGAAAGCATCCTGGTAAAAAGCCCGCACATTATTTTGTGCGCAGTGAATCTAATCAGTTCATCCGCCATTGCGGATATGGGATAAAGAATAGAAGGAGGAAACTCTAATGACAATGAGTGATCCAATTGCAGATATGCTTACAAGAATCCGTAACGCTAATACTGCAAAACATGATACAGTAGATGTTCCGGCATCTAAAATGAAACTTGCTATTGCAGATATCCTGGTTAAAGAGGGATATATTGCAAAATACGACGTTCTGGAAGACGGCGCATTCAAAACAATCCGTATCACCTTAAAATACGGTGCGGACAAGAGCGAAAAAATCATCACAGGTCTGAAAAGGATTTCCAAACCGGGCTTACGTGTATACGCAGGCAGCCAGGAGATTCCGAGAGTTCTGGGCGGACTGGGTATTGCGATCCTGTCCACAAACCAGGGTGTTATCACAGATAGAGAAGCAAGAAAGCTGCACGTTGGCGGCGAGGTATTAGCATTCGTATGGTAGGCTGAAAGCAGCTTAGTGAAGTCGAGCCGTCAGGTGAAAACTGAACTTAGTGCGAAGCCGTTCGCGAACCTTAACGAATCCAAGCCGCAGGCGACAGATGAGTTTAGATGAGCGAACATACCCCTTCTTTACGGAACGGGGATACTGTGTAGATAGAGATACTGAAAACAGAAAGGAACCATAATAGGCCTTTCCGAAAATTTAAGTAAGGAGGACAACAGGTATGTCACGTATTGGAAGACAGCCAGTAGCTGTTCCGGCAGGCGTAGAAGTTAAAATTGCTGAGAACAATTTTGTGACCGTAAAAGGCGCAAAAGGAACACTTGAAAAAGCGTTACCAACAGAGATGTCAATCAAATTAGAGGATGGTCAGGTAGTTGTTACAAGACCAAACGATTTAAAGAAAATGAAATCTTTACACGGTTTAACAAGAACACTGATCCAGAACATGGTGATCGGTGTAAGCCAGGGATATGAAAAAACTCTGGAGGTTAACGGTGTAGGTTATAAAGCTGCAAAACAGGGTAAAAAACTGGTTCTCTCCTTAGGATATTCACATCCGGTAGAGATGGAAGATCCAGAAGGACTGGAATCTTCTGTAGACGGCAATAAGATCGTCGTAAAAGGAATTGATAAAGAAAAAGTTGGCCAGTACGCTGCTGAAATCAGAGATAAGAGAAGACCGGAGCCATACAAAGGTAAAGGTATTAAGTATGCTGATGAAGTTATCAGACGTAAAGTTGGTAAAACTGGTAAGAAATAATTAAGGAGAGTGTAAAAATGGTTAGTAAAGTATCAAGAGCGAAAGTTCGCGCAAAAAAACATAGAAGATTACGTAATCATCTGAGCGGCACCGCTACAACTCCACGTTTAGCAGTTTTCCGCAGCAATAATCATATGTATGCTCAAATTATTGACGATACCGTTGGAAAAACTCTGGTTTCCGCTTCTACCACTCAGAAAGAGGTAAAAGCAGAATTGGAAAAAACCAATAACGTTGATGCTGCAGCATATTTAGGAACTGTGATCGGTAAGAAAGCTATCGAAGCAGGCATCAAAGAGGTTGTCTTTGACAGAGGCGGCTTTATATATCACGGAAAAATTCAGGCATTAGCAGACGCAGCACGTGAAGCTGGGTTAGAATTCTAATAAGGGAGGAAATGAACACATGAAACGTTCTATCATTGATGCTAGTCAGTTAGAATTAGAAGAAAAAGTAGTGTCAATCAAGCGTGTAACAAAGGTTGTTAAAGGTGGTCGTAACTTCCGATTCACAGCTTTAGTTGTTGTAGGTGACGGTAATGGTCACGTAGGCGCTGGTTTAGGTAAGGCAACTGAAATTCCCGAAGCAATCCGCAAGGGAAAAGAGGATGCTATGAAGAAACTTGTAACAGTAGCAAGAGACGAAAACGGAAGTATCACACATGACTTCATCGGAAAATTCGGAAGTGCTGAGATGCTGCTGAAGAAAGCTCCGGAAGGTACCGGTGTTATCGCCGGCGGCCCGGCCCGTGCGGTGATCGAGCTTGCAGGCATCAAAAACATCCGTACCAAATGTATGGGTTCCCGTAATAAACAGAACGTAGTTCTGGCTACCATCGCAGGTTTAAGTCAGTTAAAGACTCCGGAAGAAGTAGCAAAACTTCGTGGAAAATCTGTTGACGAGATTTTTGCGTAGGAGGATTGAAAAATGGCAGATAAATTAAGAATCACTCTGGTGAAATCTACAATCGGTGCTGTTCCGAAAAACAGAAAAACAGTAGAAGCTTTAGGCTTAAGAAAACTGAACAAGACAGTGGAAATGCCTGACAATGAAGCCGTTCGCGGTATGGTTCGCCAGGTAAGACACTTAGTGAAAGTAGAAGAGATCTAATCATTGAAGAAGGAGGTGCAGTCATGGATTTATCAAATTTAAAACCAGCTGAAGGCTCCAGACAGAGCGACAACTTCAGAAGAGGCCGTGGTCACGGTTCAGGAAACGGTAAGACCGCAGGTAAAGGCCATAAAGGACAGAAAGCCCGTTCCGGAGCTAAGAGACCGGGATTTGAAGGCGGTCAGATGCCTTTATACAGAAGACTTCCTAAGAGAGGCTTCAAATGCAGAAACTCCAAAGACATCGTAGCGATCAATGTCAGCGAGTTAAACAGATTCGAGGATGGAGCAGAAGTAACACCGGCAGCTTTACTGGCATCCGGAGCTATTTCCCGTCTTGGTGACGGCGTTAAGATTCTCGGAAACGGTGAGATCACAAAGAAGATCAATTTAAAGGTTAATGCTGTAAGCGAAACCGCTAAAACTAAAATCGAAGCTGCAGGTGGAACAGTCGAGGTGATTTAATGCTTGAGACTCTTAGGAACGCTTTTAAAATAAAAGATGTAAGACGTCGAATTTATTATGTATTGTTAATGCTGGTTATTGTCCGGATTGGCTCTCAGCTGCCAATTCCGGGCGTAGACAGGGACTTTTTTAAGAACCTGTTTGCCAGCCAGTCTAATGATGCGTTCAATTTCTTCAATGCATTTACAGGCGGTTCATTTGAACAGATGTCTATCTTTGCGTTGAGTATTACGCCATATATCACATCATCTATCATTATTCAGCTTCTGACAATTGCCATTCCGAAATTGGAAGAAATGCAGCGTGACGGAGAAGAGGGTAGGAAGAAAATGACTGCCATCACCCGTTATCTGACTGTAGGTCTGGCTCTGTTCCAGTCTGTTGCTATGGTAATCGGATTCGGTAACCGCGGCTGGCTGACAGAGATGAATTTCACCAGTATTGTAGTTGCAGTGGTAACATTAACCGGCGGTTCCGCAATGCTGATGTGGATTGGTGAGCAGATCACTGAAAAAGGTGTGGGCAACGGTATCTCTATTGTCCTGATGATCAACATTGTATCCAGAATTCCCAGCGATCTGGCATCCCTGTTCGAGAAGTTCGTAAAAGGGAAAACCATCGCCAGAGGCGGTCTGGCAGCTATCATTATCATGGCCATCATTGTAGTGGTAGTGGTACTGGTACTTATCCTGAACGGTGGAGAGCGGAAGATTCCGGTCCAGTATTCCAAGAAGATGGTAGGAAGAAAAATGATGGGCGGACAGTCCAGTGCGATTCCTTTAAAGGTAAACACTGCCGGCGTTATCCCCATTATCTTTGCATCCTCCCTTATGTCTTTCCCGGTAGTCATCGCAAGCTTCCTGGGTAAGGGCGGCGGTACGGGAATCGGAAGCAAGATTTTAAAAGGTCTGACTTCAAGCAACTGGTTCAAGCCAGAGGAGCCGGTTTATTCCGTTGGTCTGGTAGTTTATATCGTTCTTGTTATTTTCTTTGCTTATTTCTATACATCCATCACCTTCAACCCGATGGAAGTTGCGGATAACATGAAAAAACAGGGCGGTTTTATTCCGGGTATCCGTCCCGGTAAGCCGACACAGGAGTATCTGGAGAAGATTTTAAGTTACATTATCTTCATCGGTGCCACAGGCCTGGTAATTGTAGCCGTCATCCCATTCTTCTTTAATGGTGTGTTCGGTGCAAATGTTTCCTTCGGCGGTACATCCATCATCATTGTGGTGGGCGTTGTCCTGGAGACGATCAAGCAGGTTGAGTCCCGTATGCTGGTTCGTAACTACAAGGGATTTTTAAGTGAATAAGCATATATGATTTAAGTGTACCCACTTTTGTGGGTGCACTAAAATGCTATATAAGGACATCACCCTTCGGGGGGTCTGCACAGTGTCTCATGGGCATATGCCGCAGAGCGGCAGGGGCATTGTAATACGGGCTTGTTTATGACAGACTGGTTTTTAAAGCAGTAAAATTCCAGCCTTTTAGAGAAATGCCGGAGATCTTGCCTGTGGTACAGATTTAGCAGTGCGGGGATTCTTCGGTATACTCTTAAGGATACAGGGTATTTACGAAAGGGGAAAAAGTATGAAGATTATTATGTTAGGCGCGCCGGGCGCAGGAAAAGGAACACAGGCCAAAAAGATTGCCGAGAAATACCAGGTTCCGCACATCTCCACGGGAGATATCTTCCGTGCAAATATCAAGAACGGAACAGAGCTGGGTAAAAAGGCAAAAACCTTTATGGATCAGGGACTGCTGGTTCCGGATGAACTGGTTGTGGACCTGGTAGTGGACAGAGTGGCACAGGATGACTGTGAGAATGGTTATGTGCTGGATGGATTCCCCAGAACCATTCCCCAGGCAGAGAGTCTGGACGCAGCACTGGCTAAAGTAGGCCAGAAGGTGGATTATGCCATTGATGTGGATGTTCCGGATGAGAATATTGTGAACCGTATGTCAGGCAGAAGAGCGTGTGTAGGATGCGGCGCTACTTACCACATCAAGTACAATCCCCCGAAAACAGAGGATGTATGTGATATCTGCGGTGAGAAGCTGATCCTGAGGGATGATGATAAACCGGAGACTGTTTTAAAACGTCTCACAGTATATCATGACCAGACACAGCCCCTGATTGACTACTATACCAAGTCCGGTGTATTAAAACAGGTTGACGGAACCGTTGATATGGAAGATGTGTTCCAGGCGATCGTCAAAATATTAGGAGCGTAAAAAATGTCAGTATCGATAAAAACTGCCAACGAAATTGAACTTATGAGAGAGGCCGGAAGGCTTCTGGAAAAGGTACACGACGAGCTGAGGGATTTTATCCGTCCGGGTATTTCCACACTCGACATTGACCAGTATGGAGAAAAGCTTATCCGTGAGATGGGCTGTATACCGAATTTCCTCAACTATAACGGATATCCGGCTTCTATCTGTGTCTCTGTCAATGATGAGGTAGTACATGGGATCCCGCGCAAGGACCATATTCTCCAGGATGGGGATATTGTGAGCCTTGACGCCGGATTGATCTACAAAGGATATCACTCAGATGCGGCGCGTACGCATGCGGTGGGTGAAATCGCACCGGAGGCACAGAAGCTCATAGATGTGACCAGACAGAGTTTCTTTGAAGGAATCAAGTATGCCAGGGCAGGACAGCATTTATATGAAATCTCCGCAGCCATCGGCGCATATGCGGAGAAATTCGGTTACGGTGTAGTCAGGGATTTGGTCGGACATGGAATCGGCACAAGCCTGCACGAGGACCCGCAGATACCGAATTTCCGTCAGAAGCGCAGAGGGCTGAGACTTCAGGCAGGTATGACTCTTGCGATCGAACCGATGATTAATGAAGGCAGAGCCGATGTGGTTTGGCTGGATGATGACTGGACTGTGGTGACAGAGGATGGTTCCCTGTCAGCCCATTATGAAAATACCATTCTCATCACAGACGGCGAGCCGGAAATACTGACCTTGAGTGAGTAGGTGACCCTATGAGCGAGGTAAGAACAGGAATGGCAGCCGTTTCCATGGCTGGCCATGATACCGGCAGATATTATATCATCGTCAGGGCGGAGGACGGATATGTCTATCTGGCTGACGGAACGCTTAGGACTTGTGAGCATCCCAAGAAGAAGAAATTGAGGCATGTCCGGATTAACCGCAGGATTTCCCCGGAAATTGAGAGGAATCTCAGTGAGACTGGGGAGTTGAAGAATGAAATTATCAAGAGAGTGATCAAAGAATATAGGAGTAAACAGGAGGTTTGATTTATGTCAAAGGCAGATGTAATTGAAGTAGAAGGAACAGTGCTGGAAAAGTTGCCGAATGCTATGTTTAAGGTGGAATTGGAGAATAAGCATGTGATTTTGGCGCATATCAGTGGGAAGCTGAGGATGAATTTTATTAGGATTCTTCCGGGTGATAAGGTTACGATTGAGATGTCACCGTATGATCTGAGTAAGGGCAGGATTATCTGGAGAGACAAGTAGGAATAGTTTCGGAATTGGAATTGGAGTGGAGATGCGGGCTTCTGATGGGAGGCGTGTCTCTGCTTTTTTGTATTTAGGGCGGATGGGGAGAACGTTTTTGGGGGTATAGGGTGGGCGGGGAGAACGTTTTTTGGGTATAGGGCGGACGGGGAGGCCGTAGGAGGCAGGGGAGGGAGAGGGATTGGGGGGAGCGGCGCACTGCGCTTGTCAGGGAGCTAACCTGCTCCCATTCACTAAATTCATCAGCAGTGGCTTCTTCATTAAGTGACTGGGGCAGGTGGATCTCCCAGACGCTCCGTGAAACGCCGCTCCCCCCAATCCCTCTCCCTCCCCTGCCTCCTACGGCCTCCCCTGGTTTCTCTGATGCGATAGTATAAGAAGAGACTGGCTATTGTTCTCTGGTGTGATAGTATAAAAGGCGGCTGTCGCTCTCGGAAAAGGTAGTATAAGAAAGGCGGCTGTCGCTCTCATAAGAGATAGTATAAGAAAAGGTGGCTGTCGCTCTAGAGGAGGTAGTATAAGAATGCGGTTGTCGCTCTCAGAGGAAATAGTATAAGAAGGCGGCTGGTGCTCTTAGAAGAGGTAGTATAAGAAGGTGGCTGTCGCTCTTGGAAGAGATAGTATAAGAAGGCGGCGGTCGCTCTTAGAAAAGGTAGTATAAGAATGCGGCTGGTGTACTCAGAAGAGTTAGTATAAGATGATGGTCGATGTTCTTGAAAATTAGGATACAGGTTGTTTGCAGTGGAGCCGGGGGCCGGAGGGGTTGGGAAGCGATGGAATATAATATAGAAGGAATGGGTTTTTGGGGAGGTTTTTTGGAGAAGATTTATAGGGGAGTGAATAGGGAGAGAAAATGGGGTTAAAATTTAAAAAAGTGCTTGCGTTCTTGTAAAAAGAGTGTTATCATTAAAAACGTACTTTTGTGCTCGTACGTGGACTTTTTATGCCCATGTGCAGAGAAATTCAGAAAGGAGGGTTATCCGTGAAGGTAAGATCATCTGTAAAACCGATTTGCGAAAAATGCAAGGTCATCAAAAGAAAAGGCAGTATCAGAATTATCTGTGAAAACCCGAAACACAAACAGCGTCAGGGTTAAGCATGAGACTCTTATGGAATGCCTGTCAGATAGGTGTGAGATTAGAGTGAATGTTTGATGGATGTGATTTGTGTGAATTATTTTAGTGCGGCTGCAGTATGAAACGCGCGGTTGCGTTGTTCGTACTGATCAAATATAGTAATATATCACGTTTGTCGTCCTGCCGAGAGGACGATTGCAGAATATTGCTTAATACCGTCACACTGCCGTGGCGGAAAGGCTGCGTAAAATTTTATTTTGCGGCTGGATGCATAGAGACCCGTCATTTTTATGTGTCCCAATTAGGAACAATATTTATTTAAGAACAATGGAGGAACAAGTACATGGCTCGTATAGCTGGTGTAGACTTACCAAGAGAAAAACGTGTTGAAATTGGTCTGACTTATATCTACGGAATTGGTAGAACAAGTGCTGACCGTATCTTAGTAGAGGCAGGTGTAAACCCTGACACTCGCTGCAGGGATTTAACTGACGAAGAAGTAGGAAAGATCCGTGATGCAATCGATGAACTGAATATCAATGTAGAGGGTGATCTGAGAAGAGAAATCGCTCTGAACATCAAGAGATTACAGGAGATCGGATGCTACAGAGGAATCCGTCACAGAAAAGGACTTCCGGTTCGTGGACAGAAGACTAAGACAAATGCTAGAACCAGAAAAGGCCCGAAGAGAACTGTTGCTAACAAGAAAAAATAATTTATGACAATGGAAAGAACGCCCGGCGTGCTTTCTGCGGTTGATATAAGAAACATGATAATTTTTTGATTAAGTGAGAAAGTAGGTTAGTTTAAAAATGGCTAAAGTTACAAAAAAAGTGACAAAAAAGCGTATTAAGAAAAACGTTGAACGCGGACAGGCACATATCCAGTCATCTTTCAACAACACGATCGTAACATTGACAGATGCTGAAGGAAATGCTTTATCATGGGCAAGTGCCGGTGGTCTGGGATTTAAAGGTTCAAGGAAATCTACTCCGTATGCAGCACAGATGGCTGCAGAGACTGCTACAAAAGCAGCGTTAGTTCATGGTCTGAAGACTGTTGACGTTTTCGTAAAAGGACCGGGATCAGGAAGAGAAGCAGCAATCCGTGCGCTCTCAGCTTGTGGTCTGGAAGTTACAAGTATTCGTGACGTAACACCGGTTCCGCACAACGGATGCCGTCCACCAAAACGTAGAAGAGTCTAATTAGGAGGTTAAGAAATCATGGCAGTAAATAGAGTACCAGTTCTGAAAAGATGCAGATCCCTGGGTCTGGATCCGGTATATATGGGAATTGACAAGAAATCCACCAGACAGTTAAGAAGAGCAAACAGAAAAATGTCTGAGTACGGACTTCAGTTAAGAGAAAAACAGAAAGCTAAATTCATCTACGGCGTTCTGGAGAAACCTTTCCGTAACTACTATGTGAAGGCGGACCAGAAACAGGGCCAGACAGGTGAAAACCTGATGATCATGCTGGAGACACGTCTGGACAATGTAATCTTCCGTATGGGATTAGCAAGGACCAGAAGAGAAGCAAGACAGATCGTTGACCATAAACACGTAATGGTAAACGGCAAACAGGTAAACATTCCGTCTTACCTGGTAAAAGCCGGAGATACAATCGAAATCAAAGAAAAATGCAAATCTTCTCAGAGATATAAAGACGTACTGGAAGCAACAGGCGGACGTCTTGTACCGGCTTGGTTAGATATGGACCAGGAGAATCTGAAAGGTGAAGTAAAAGCACTTCCGACAAGAGAGGAAATCGACGTTCCTGTTGACGAGATGTTAATCGTCGAGTTGTATTCTAAGTAATATGCACGTAGCAAGGAGGGCTTTGCATGTTCGATTTTAACAAACCCAAAATTCAAATCACAGAAATGTCTGATGATAAGAGATATGGGAAATTCGTTGTGGAACCACTGGAGAGAGGATATGGTATCACTCTTGGCAACTCTTTAAGAAGAATTATGCTTTCTTCTTTGCCGGGTGCTGCAGTGAGCCAGGTCAAGATTGACGGCGTTCTGCACGAATTCAGTTCGATTCCGGGTGTAAAAGAGGATGTGACACAGATCATCATGAATCTGAAAAACCTGGCGATCAAGAACACAAGCGACAGCACAGAACCCAAGACCGCTTATATCGAGTTTGAAGGCGAAGGTGTTGTCACAGGCGCAGATATCCAGGTAGACCAGGATATCGAAGTCCTGAACCCAGAACAGGTAATTGCCACCTTAAACGGCGGCACAGGATGCAAATTCAATGCAGAACTGACAATTACCAAGGGTCGCGGATATGTCAGCGCTGACAAAGGAAAAACAGACGATATGCCGATTGGTGTGATTGCTGTTGATGCAATTTATACTCCGGTAGAGCGTGTGAACATGACTGTTGAAAATACCCGTGTCGGTCAGGTTACTGACTTTGATAAACTGACACTGGATATTTACACCAATGGTACCCTGGACGCCGATGAGGCAGTCAGCCTTGCGGCTAAAGTACTGAGCGAGCATTTAAGCCTCTTTATTGACCTTTCTGAAAGTGCAAAGACTGCAGAAGTCATGATCGAGAAGGAAGATGACGAGAAAGAAAAAGTTCTTGAGATGAATATCGATGAACTGGAGCTGTCCGTTCGTTCCTACAACTGCTTAAAACGTGCTGGTATCAATACAGTAGAAGAACTTTGCAACCGTACTTCTGAGGATATGATGAAGGTCCGTAACCTGGGTCGTAAATCTCTGGAAGAAGTGCTTGCGAAGCTGAAAGAATTGGGCTTACAGTTAAATCCCAGCGAGGAGTAAGCCTCTGATAAGAATTTATGGGCAAAAAGCAGTATGTCAGTAAGACCGAAGAAGCATGGCATATTGTTCCACAAATGGAGGAAATATTGAGATGGCAAAATATAGAAAATTAGGCAAGACATCTGATCAGAGAAAAGCATTACTGAGAAATCAGGTGACAAACCTGTTATACCACGGAAAAATCGTTACCACTGAGACCAGAGCGAAAGAAGTTCGCAAGATTGCTGACGGATTGATCGCTATGGCAGTGAAAGAAAAAGACAACTTTGAGACAGTTAAAGTTATGGCAAAGGTTCCGCGCAAAGATGCTGACGGAAAGAGAGTAAAAGAAGTTGTTGACGGTAAGAAAGTTACCGTATATGACGAAGTGGAAAAGGAGATCAAAAAAGATGCTCCTTCCAGATTACATGCAAGAAGACAGATGTTAAAAGTTTTCTATCCTGTAAAGGAAGTTCCGGCTGCAGCTGCTGGTAAGAAGAAGAATACCAAGAATGTGGACATGGTTGAGAAAATGTTTACTGAGATTGCTCCGAAGTATGTTGATCGTAATGGTGGTTATACCAGAATCGTTAAGATCGGACCGCGTAAGGGCGATGCTGCTATGGAAGTTGTATTGGAATTAGTTTAATATGGATTTTTGGGCCTCTGGGGGAACCTGGGGGTCTTTTTTTGTGTGTGGGGGGGACGGGGAACCCGCGGCAGGGTGTGGCAGAGGTAATATCCTGTGAACGGTGCACTGCGCTTGCCAGGGAGCTAACCTGCTCTCATTCGCTAAACTCGTCAGCAATGGCTTCCTCATTAAGCGACTGAGGCAGGTGGATCTCCCAGGCGCTCCGTGAACACCGTTCACAGGATATTACCTCTGCCACACCCTGCCGCGGGTTCCCCTGAGAGCGTCGCGCGGGGGGAATAGATGTTGAAAGGGTGTCGTGTTGGGGAAGAAATGTTGAAAGAGGGTCATGCGGGGGAAACAGATGTAGAGAGGGCGTCGTGTTGGGGAAGAGATGGTTAAAGAGCGTCATGCGGGGGGAATAGATGTTGAAAGGGCGTCGTGTTAGGGAAGAAATGTTGAAAGAGCGTCGTGCGGAAGGAATAGATGTTGAAAGGGTGTCGTGTTGGGTAAGAAATGTTGAAAGAGCGTCGTGCAGGGGAATAGATGTTGAAAGGGTGTCGTGTTGGAGAAGAAATGTTGAAAGAGCGTCGTGCGGGGGAATAGATGTTGAAAGGGCGTCGTGTTGGGTAAGAAATGTTGAAAGAGCATCGTGCGGGAGGAATAGATGTTGAAAGAGCGTCGTGTTGGGGAAAAGTTGGGGGAGGGAAAAGATGGTGGTGGGAAATGTGGGTTGTATATTTGGGGGTTCGGTAGTAAAATAAGCTGAGATGGAAAGGGAGGATTGGTTATGGGTAAGAGGATGTTGTTTATTTTTAATCCTAGGGCTGGGAAGGGGAGTATTAAGAACCGGCTGGTGGATATTTTAGATATATTTGTGAAGGCTGGGTATGAGGTGACCGTGCATCCTACGCAGGCTTACAGGGATGGACAGAGAGTGGCCCGGCGTAAGGGCGGGGAGTATGATCTGCTGGTTACCAGCGGAGGAGATGGGACCTTGGATGAGATCGTGACGGGGATCATGGAAGGGGGGCATTCTACGCCGGTGGGGTATATTCCTGCGGGGAGTACGAATGACTTTGCTAACAGCCTGCATGTGTCTAAAAATATGCTGGAGGCGGCTGTGGATATTGTGGAGGGAAGGGCTCACGCTTTTGATGTGGGGAAGTTTAATGATGACTTTTTTGTGTATATTGCGGCGTTTGGGCTGTTTACAGATGTTTCTTATGAGACGAACCAGGATCTGAAGAATATTTTGGGACATGCGGCTTATATATTAGAAGGAACGCAGAGGTTGTTTAATATCAGATCTTATAATATGAGGATTGAAAGCCGGGAATGTGCCATGGATGGGGAGTTTATTTTTGGGATGGTGAGTAATGCTACCTCCGTGGGCGGATTCCGGAAGCTGACAGGGCCGGATGTGATGCTGGATGACGGGGTGTTTGAGGTTATGCTGGTACACAGACCTAAAAATATATTGGAACTGAATGAGATCATTGCATCTCTGCTGGGAGGAGCGGATACAAAGCTGATCGAGTCGTTTAAGACGTCATCACTGAAAATTTCCTGCGAGGGACCTGTTTCCTGGACTCTGGATGGGGAATTTGGAGGCGAACACAGGGAGGTGGAGATTACAAATATGAAACATGCGGTACAGATCATGATCGCGGAGGATGATACGGTTCCTCTGATCAATACGCAGGTATAGGGATACCATTTCTGCACACACCGGAATACTATAATAGAAACAGAAACTAATCAGGTGTGCAATGAATTCTCTAGCTGTTTTAAAGGGTATATTGTTGATTCTTGCACTGACCATGGATTCTTTCGTGGTCAGTTTTGCTTATGGGGTTAGTAAGACTAAAATGCCTTTGGGTATTGTGGTTTGTATGAACCTGCTGATGAGTACGATCTTAGGTACAGCCATTTTTATGGGAAGCCGTCTGGCTTCGCTGCTTCCGGAAGGAGTTACGGGGAGGCTTGGGTTTCTTCTGCTGTTTGGTATTGGATGTTACAGGCTTTTCTCCTATTTTTTGAAGAAAGGGGAAGCGGAGTCGGAAAAGGTGAAGGCGCTGAATCTGCTGGAAGGTCTGGGGCTTGCTTTTATATTGTCCCTTGACAGTATTGCAGTGGGGATTGGGACCGGGCTGGTGCAGTCCGGGCAGGTGCTGCTGGTTATTGGCTCTTTTCTGGCAGGTATTGTTGTGATGGAGGCCGGCTGGATGCTTGGGCACGGAACCCGGCACATTTTGAACCGGGATTTGTCCTGGCTCAGCGGAGTGTGTCTTCTTTTGCTGGCTATTGGCTCCCTGCGTGGCTAAATCATAAATTTTTTCTTGATTTTTGGCTGTTTTTGCGGTATCGTAGAAACAGTTTCAATGACTAGTACAGCATTGCGTAAGTTTCGGTGATAGAGTGCCTGATATTTTCGTCAGTGTAAGGCGCCGAAGCGATGGCGTAGCGCGGTTCCTACGACTAGCTTCGGCAACGCGGCACTGGCGTAAATAGCGGGTGCTATATCACTGGAACTTATGCAACGCTGTACTAGGTATCTCCGCGGCTCTCAGGTGCGGGGATGTATGGCTTATAAGGGAAAAAATATGGGGCCTGGGAGAGATGTAGTATGGGGCAACACAGTAAGGAAAGGAAAAACATATGAGCGAGTATACAAACGTAGCTGAAATTTTCGGAGAGGATGTGTTTAATGACACGGTCATGCAGCAGCGTCTTCCGAAAAAGGTTTACAAGGATTTGAAACAGGCAATCCTGGAGGGAAAAGAACTGTCCCCTGAGATCGCGGATGTGATTGCCCATGAGATGAAAGAATGGGCTATGGAAAAAGGGGCAACACATTATACTCACTGGTTTCAGCCGCTGACGGGCGTGACTGCTGAGAAACATGATTCTTTTATTACTGCGCCGCTTCCTAGCGGGAAAGTCCTGATGAGTTTTTCAGGCAAAGAGTTGATCAAAGGGGAACCGGACGCGTCTTCCTTCCCGTCCGGCGGACTGCGCGCCACCTTTGAGGCCAGAGGATATACGGTTTGGGACTGTACTTCTCCGGCGTTTGTAAGGCATGATGCGGCAGGTGCCACACTCTGTATTCCTACAGCGTTCTGTTCCTATACAGGGGAAGCCCTTGATCAGAAAACCCCGCTGCTGCGTTCTATGCAGGCTATTAATAAACAGGCACTGCGCCTGATCCGCCTTTTCGGTGATACAACGGCCAAGAAAGTTACCCCCTCCGTGGGAGCGGAGCAGGAATATTTTCTGGTGAGTGATAAGAATTTTATGCAGAGAAAGGACCTGACCTTTACGGGACGCACGCTTTTCGGCGCTATGCCTCCGAAGGGGCAGGAGATGGATGACCATTATCTGGGAACCATCCGGCAGAAAATATCTGCATACATGAAGCACGTAAATGAGGAACTGTGGAAACTGGGTGTTACGTCCAAGACACAGCATAACGAGGCAGCTCCGGCACAGCATGAGCTGGCACCTATCTATGCGGAAGTCAATGTGGAAGTTGACCACAATCAGATCATTATGCAGACATTGAAGCGCATCGCTTCCCAGCACGGAATGAAATGCCTGCTCCATGAGAAGCCTTTTGCCGGTGTGAATGGTTCAGGTAAGCACAACAACTGGTCTCTGACTACAGATACCGGAGTGAATCTGCTGGACCCGGGCATTACGCCCCACCAGAATATCCAGTTTCTTCTTGTTTTAAGCTGTGTGTTAAAGGCTGTGGACAGACACGCTGCTCTGCTTCGGGAATCTGCTGCGGATGTGGGAAATGACCATCGTCTGGGGGCAAATGAGGCTCCCCCGGCTATTATCTCGGTATTTTTGGGTGACCAGCTTACGGATGTTATGAATCAGTTGATCACAACAGGTATGGCTGACCACAGTATTGAGAGTGAGAAGCTGGAGACAGGCGTGAAATCTATTCCTGAGTTTATGCGTGATACCACAGACAGGAACAGGACCTCACCCTTTGCATTTACCGGTAATAAGTTTGAATTCCGTATGGTTGGTTCCAGGGATTCCATTGCCCCTGCCAATATGGTGCTGAATACCATTGTGGCCCAGTCCTTCAAGGAAGCCTGTGATGTGCTTGAAAAGGCGGAAGACTTCGATATGGCGGTCCATGACCTGATCAAGAGGAACTTCACCCAGCATCAGAGAATCGTGTTTAACGGCAACGGATATTCTGAGGAATGGGTGGAAGAGGCAGCAAAGAGAGGCCTTCCAAATATCGGATGCATGGTGGAAGCTGTGGAGGCTCTGACTTATGAGGAGTCTGTGAGTCTGTTCGAGGAGTTTGGCGTCTTTACAAAGGCAGAGCTGGAGTCCAGAAAAGAGATTAAATACGAGACATATTCCAAAGCCATCAATATTGAGGCCAGGACTATGATAGATATTGCCAGTAAGCAGATCATCCCCGCAGTGATCAGATATACAAAGAATCTGGCAGATTCCATCAATGCCGTGGTTTCCGCAGGAATCCTGGATGTGGATGTGCAGACAGAGCTGCTCAGGGATACATCTGCCCTTCTGAAGGATACCAGGGATGCTCTGAATCATTTAAAAGAGGTGGCAAAAACAGCCGCAGCCATGGAGGAAGGAAAAGAACGTGCCTTCTATTACCGGGAGAAAGTAATGCCCGCAATGGAGGCTCTGCGCCGTCCGGTGGATGAGCTGGAAATGATCGTGGATAAAGATATGTGGCCAATGCCTTCTTATGGGGATTTGCTGTTTGATGTATAATTCAGAAAAGGTGTTCCGGATGCAGATTCGGAGCACCTTTTGTGTTATAATAAAAATGCGGTGTTGCAGATGCAACAGACGGCTGTTAGATGAAATGCTATAATCAGATAAAAGTGAAGGTGCCATATTAGATATAGGAAGTGTTTGATAATGATGCGAATGCGTGTTAAGAGAAACCGGGATCGTGTCAGTGAACAGCAAGAATGAGTTATTATTTATAAAAGCTGCGCTTTGGGCAGAGTAAGCAAGAGAAGAATGAGCAGACGAGAGGAATTGAAAATGGATAAAGAATTGGAATTTTTACGGGAACAGGGTGTGGACCGCGGCCTCATTGACGGGGTGGAGGAATTTCGGTCAAGGTATGACGTGGCGGAGGAGGCGAAAGGGCGCGTGATCTGCCCGGACATGCCATTTTACGGCAGAGAAGTGCTGGAAATGGGTATTGCCGCACTTTTGGAGGGGGAGAACCTGCTTCTGACAGGTCCTAAGGCTACAGGGAAAAATATGCTGGCAGAGAATCTGGCATGGATTTTCGCCAGGCCGGTATACAATGTTTCCTTCCATGTAAATACCAACAGCGGTGATCTGATCGGCACAGACACCTTTGTGAATAATGAAGTGGAACTGCGCAAGGGAAGTATTTACCGATGCGCGGAATTCGGCGGCTTTGGGGTTTTGGATGAGATCAACATGGCAAAGAATGATGCGGTTTCTGTTCTTCACGCTTCTTTGGATTACAGGCGCTGTATTGATGTGCCGGGATATGACAAGATAGATCTGCATGACGCCGCACGTTTTATCGGAACCATGAATTACGGATATGCAGGTACAAAAGAGTTGAACGAGGCGCTGGTTTCCCGTTTCCTTGTGATCGACATGCCGCCTCAGAATGAGGAGACCCTGGAATATATATTCCGCAGAAAATTTCCACAGATCAAAGAAAATGCGCTGAAGCAGTGGATCGGACTTTTCATGGATTTACAGACAAAGGCAGGCAACAGTGAGATCACCACAAAGTCTTTGGATCTGCGGGGAATGCTGGGAGCATTGAAGGCAGTTTCCTGTGGACTCCATCCGGCGCTTGCGGTGCGCATGGGTGTAGTTAACAAATGTTTTGATGTGTTTGAAAAAGAGATTGTCCAGGATGTGGTCATGACACGGATACCGGAATCCTGGACCACAGGGGATGTATTTCAATGAGAGAAGAGTTTGAGCTGGAGCTGGAAAACAGAATACGCAACCTGATGTGGACGGTAAGCGGGGACTATACCCTGGATGTAAAACCGGATTTGGAGAGTTTCCGGCGTTCCAGGTATATCGCCCTTTATGACGGCATCAAACAGGGCGCCTTTGCCCGCTATTTTGACCGGGAAGAGCTTTCCCTGTATCTGGTTAAGAAAATATACCTTCACGCCCAGGAAGGGGAATTGATCAGCCTTGCACAGCTTTGTATTGAGTGGGCGGTCTGTGACCGCATCATGGAGGAGAGGGAAGGCGTAGGGGAGATCAGGACAAAAGCTTTTGAGGACACCTTGGAGCTGGATTTTTCCCAATTAGTGGGGTATGAGGCAGGCCGGCTGAAAATATCCCTTTTTAAGGAAGCTCTGAATGGGGAGGAACCGGCCACAAACAGACTTCGGGGTTTTATGGAGAGAGTTTATGAGCTGAAAAATGCTGTGGACACCATGGAAGTCATACGGATAGTGGATTTTCTTTATAATGAGATTGTGGACCCTCAGTTTGTAAAGCAGCACGGTTCTCTGGAGCGCGTGCTGGCAGTCACTTTGGAGGAATTGACAGAGTTTTCCTGGAAAGATTATCTGGAGGAGGAGGCTTTGGAGGAGACCTTTTCCGCTTATCTGGATAAAGTGACGGAAAGCATGACAAACCTGGACATGATGGAGCAGGCAAAACAACAGGAACAGGAGGAGGACAGGGAAGAGGAGAGCACCAATAAGAAAAAGATTCTGCTGGTTGACGAAAAAGCCCTGGAACGTATGTACAGTTATGTACAGAGAAATTACGGGAAGACCTATTTGACCGAGCCGGAGGAAAAACGCCTGAATTATTTATTGTGCAGAGGTA
The DNA here is from genome assembly GCA_002270465.1 of Blautia hominis. GTDB lineage: Bacteria > Bacillota > Clostridia > Lachnospirales > Lachnospiraceae > Blautia > Blautia hominis. The sequence goes on along the minus strand of NQOF01000001.1, from coordinate 1,144,796 downwards.
TCCACGCGGACTGCAGCCTGTATTTTACGGAGGGGGTTTTAAAGAATCCCGTTCTCCGCAATTACCAATATGAATACGCCAAAAAGCAGAAAGATAAAAATCTATATGCTTACCACAACAATCACAGGATGGTGAAGAATAATATCTGGACACTCACCGATATGCTGAAAAAGGCATTTACCATGCGGGATGAAACAGATGAAGTGCTTTCAGACAGAGGAAAGATCATTCCCTCCCGTCTGTGGCGGATCGGCAGGACACAGGACGCAAAATTTTTTGTGCGGGAGCTGAAGCAGGATAACAGTGATTTTGTGGTAGATGTGTTGATTGACGCCAGCGGGTCTCAGAGAAGCAGGCAGGGACAGGTTGCCATGCAGGCTTACATTTTAAGCGAAGCACTGAGTAATGTGAATATTCCTCACCGGGTCATGAGTTTCTGTACTTTTTGGGACTACACTATTATGCAGCGTTTCCGCAGTTATGAAGATGACAGGAGTGCAAACAGCAACATTTTTGAATATATTACATCCTCCAACAACAGGGACGGTCTGGCTCTGAAAGCCGCGGGTCACGAATTGCTGAACCGGGATGAGGAGCATAAGGTACTGATCGTGTTAAGTGACGGGCGGCCATACGATGTGATCCTGAACCGCCCAAACGCCAGAAATCCGCAGCCATACCAGGGAAAATACGCCATATCGGATACCGCTTTTGAGGTGCGGAGGCTGAGGAACCAGGGTGTGTGTGTTCTCGGTGTTTTTGCCGGGGAAGAAAAAGATTTGCCGGCAGAGAAGAAAATCTTTGGAAAGGATTTTGCTTATATCCATGATGTGAACGGATTTTCAAAAGTTGTGGGAAGATATCTGATACGGCAGCTGGAGAAAGAGGAGTAGTGCAGACGGCAGGGGCCTTCGGTGATACGGAGGAATCTGCCGTTGTTTTATATGGACGCGGGCAAGATTAACAGATATAATAGATGGAAAGCAGCAGGGATGTGAACTGCGTGGTGAAAAAGCAAAGGAAAGAAAGGTTATTATGTATGGCAAATAAATTGGAGATCAAAAAATGTCCTGTAGTGAAAAAATGCGGAGGATGCAGCTGCAAGGGGACTTCTTATAAAGAACAGACAGATATGAAAGAAAAACAGGTGCGGAAACTTTTAAAAGGAATCTGCAAAGTGGAGCCTATTGTGGGGATGGAGAATCCTTATCATTACAGGAATAAGATACATGCTGCGTTTGCGCATCTTCGGGACGGAAGTGTTGTTTCCGGAAAATACGCGGAGGGAACCCACAGAGTCGTGCCTGTGGATGACTGTCTCATCGAAGATGAGAAAGCAGACGCCATTGTGAGGGATATCCGGGGGCTTCTGAGGTCATTTAAGATCAAGATTTATAATGAGGACAGCGGATACGGGCTTCTGCGGCATGTCATGGTGCGCAGGGGATTTACAAGTGGGGAAATTATGGTGGTTTTAGTATTGGTCTCACCTATTTTTCCATCAAAGAATAATTTTGTGAAGGCTCTGAGAAAACTGCATCCGGAGATCACAACGGTTATTTTGAATGTGAATGATAGGCGGACAAGCATGGTGCTGGGGGAGAGGAACATTACCATTTACGGAAAGGGATATATTGAGGATGAGCTCTGCGGCTGTATTTTCCGCATCTCGCCTTCTTCTTTTTATCAGGTGAATCCTGTGCAGACGGAAAAACTGTATGGGAAAGCTGTGGAATTTGCGGGCCTTACAGGCAAAGAGCGGGTGATTGACGCATACTGCGGTATTGGTACCATCGGCCTGATCGCATCTAAACATGCGAAGGAAGTGATCGGTGTGGAATTAAATAAGGATGCAGTGCGCGACGCGGGAATCAATGCAAAGAGAAATGGCAGTAAAAATTTCAAGGTATTCCAAGGAGATGCCGGGGCATTCATGGTGCAGATGGCCGCAGAAGGAAAGCGGGCGGACGTGGTTTTCATGGACCCGCCCAGAGCTGGCAGTGATGAAGCCTTTCTGTCTTCTGTGGTGAAACTGGGGCCGGAAAAGGTGGTGTATATCTCCTGCAATCCGGAGACTCTGGCAAGGGATCTGCGGTATTTGGTAAGGAAGGGGTATGAGGCGGTGAGGGCGGTGCCTTATGATATGTTTGCTTGGACGGAGCATGTGGAAACCGCCGTGCTTCTCGTGCGGAAAGGTTGATTCTAGGCGGGGGTGCGGGATTATATGAGAAAATGGAATTGTGTTTTTACGGGAAGTGAGATGGATAAGTTTCCCCATAAGTGGGGACGAGGATAACGCCGGAGAGTTTGAAAATGAGGGTTTTGTTGGACATAAGATACAATCCGGCAGAACCTTTACTATTTGGCAAAAGAACAAACTGTATAGCAAATAAAATCAAAAAGAAAAGGTGGGAGGTATAAAAAGTGTTCTTTTAATAAATCTGTATTTACTTATAGTCGTTCATTGATTTGCTAGAATATTTCAATTTCTCTAAACAGAAAAACATCACAAATGTTTATATATAAAACTATTAAACCTATTGAATTTTATTGTGAAAGTGATATAATAAAAAATGTCAGGAGAAATACCCATACCCCTGTGGATTGAAAAAATAGTTTTATTTATATTGAATGAGGATAGTTGCCTGATCTATTATTGTGATAATAATATCAGGCATCTTCATTATCATTTGATAATAATTAGATTTCTAACATCTTGGCTTGATGTAGAATATTTCTTTGTGTTAATTCAGATAAAATATTAAACGCTATATTTTAATGCCTAGAAGTTTGAATTGTGTAAACAATAGAGGTAATAAATAGAACATATAAGGCAAAGGGGGATAAATAGGGTGGAACCACATATTGACCAGTATTTATTATCAACATGTTTATTTATTATAGATGATTTAAATACTTCATATCAAAATTATAGTAAGAAGGATTTAAAAGAAATTGCTGATACGAAATTTAATGAGATGGATATAATTGTAAGGATTGGATATCCATTTAAGCAAATGGTGCATTACACTGTTGGAGAAGGATGTAAAGGTATTTCAAAAAAAGTTAACCATGATTTATGCATTGAGACAAAAAAATTTAAGATAGAAGTAAAATATTTGAAAAATTGGAAGGGGACTTCGGGTAAATATTCTGCAAGTAAGAGATGGAAGGAATATCAAGATGATTTTGATTGGTTATTAACTGAAATTGATAATGGTAATAAGGGGAAAGTGGCGTTTATCTTAGGATGGTTTAATTGTGTGAGTTCAATTTCAAAAATAATCCAACTCGGTATCGGAAGTGGAGGACATCCTCTTGTAAATGAAAGCAGATTATGCTATTTTCCTTTTTTACATAGACCAAAGATTCCCACCTATAGTTCTGATTTGGAATACAATTATGGATTGGCTTATCAAAAACTCCCATATAGTCCTATAGGTTATAAAAAAGAAGAATATAATTGTATGTTTTTAGGAAATGAGAAAGACTGTTTCCATTTTGCAATTTATTTTTAGAGAGTTTATCATATCTTATACAAAGAATAAAGATAGAGTTTGATAAAAGGAGAAGCCATGGAACAACAATTCTATGAACAAATTAAAAAAATTCTTTTAGAAGCCAGAAACAAAGTATATCAAACAGCAAACTTTGCAATGGTGGAAGCATATTGGAATATAGGGAAAAGTATCGTGGAACAGCAGGATGGCTATGAAAAAGCAGAATATGGGAGTAGATTAATAGCGGAATTATCCAAACAAATGACTGTAGATTTTGGTAAAGGTTTTACACCGACTAATCTTAAATACATGAGACAGTTTTATCTGACATTTCCAAATAGTCACGCACTGCGTGACGAATTGAGTTGGACACATTATCGTCTGCTTATGCGTGTGGAAAATAAAAACGCGCGCCAGTTCTATATAGAAGAGGCAATAAAGTCAAATTGGAGTACACGGCAGTTGGAAAGGCAAATTAATTCTTTCTTTTATGAAAGGCTGTTATCCAGCCAAAATAAAGAAAAAGTTTCGGAAGAAATCCAGAAATTGGAGTCTGCAAAAGTACTAGAGGATATTATCCGCGATCCATACGTCTTAGAGTTTCTGGGATTGAATCCAAAAGACGATTTTTATGAGAGTGATCTTGAAGAAGCATTGATAACGCATTTGCAAAAGTTTCTCTTAGAATTGGGGAGAGGATTTTCTTTTGTTGCCAGACAGAAGAGGATTACATTTGATGGCCGGCATTTCCGAATAGATCTTGTTTTTTATAATTATATTTTGAAATGTTTTGTATTAATTGATTTAAAAATCGGAGATTTGACACATCAGGATTTGGGACAAATGCAGATGTATGTCCATTATTACGAACGTGAATTGATGAATGAGGGGGATAATCCACCGATAGGAATTGTACTTTGTGCGGATAAAAGTGAATCTGTAGTAAAGTATACATTGCCAGAAAATGAAATACAGATTTTTGCGTCAAAGTATAAGCTATACCTTCCAAGCGAAGAAGAGCTGTTACAGGAATTGCAAAGAGAGTACAGAGCATTGGAATATGATAAAGAAAAATCAAAATAACTTTACTTTACTTAAAGAAAGTGTGATTTTTGTGGGAGGGTTATTGAAAGGGACAAATTTATTAATAAAGGGGTGATTTTCGTTCAAAAGGGGTAAGAGGGGTAAAATTGATGAAGAAATTTATCCCACCATTATGTAATGGAAATACTTTTGCCATGTAGTATAAAATATACGTTCCACCGCACGTTGAAACCGCCGTGCTTCTCGTGCGGAAGCCTTGATTTTTGCGGGGTTGTTTGGAGAAAATGGAGTTGTGTTTTAACAAATTATTCAAGATGATAGAGAAAAACTGCGCAAAATTTTAAACGAAGGTCACTCATATTTTGAACTGATTCAATCACAATACGGTTTGGTAAATGATAATTCCCCCGAATATCAGTGCACATACAATTTGATAAGGGATGCTTTACTGAGAGATGAAAAAATACTGACTTTGTTTCAGCAGCATGGATTGAGTAAAGATTTTATTGATTCATGTCGTGATATTAAAGAGGATTGAGCAATCTGGAAGATAATAATTCTATGTAAAAGCTATGATTCATAAATGAGGTATAAAAAATTGAAAAAGAAAATCATAACCATAAGCACTATATGTATAATTATTCTTATAACAGGCATTTACCTACTGACCCGCCCGAAATCATTAGGCAACATAAATGGCAATTATACAGAGCAGGAAACCATAACTTCCACCATTTCATTTTCAGGGAAGGCAGGGGATAAAATAAAATTCTCCTTGGCATCTAATGTAAAGGAGGGGGAATTGGAAATGATCCTGCATGATTCTGGGGGCAGGGAAGTATACCGATTAGATAAGGCAAAAGAATTAGAAACGTTTTACACCCTGGAAAAAACAGATATCTATACATTAAATGCACAGTGTAATAATTTTACCGGAAAATTCAAAATCAAAGTCTACAAAGTAAAGTAAAATATACTACATACAGCTTGCTGCGTATCACTCAGCAGCAGAATCAGAAAGCAGGTAAGAAAATGATCAGATATGCGGTAAAGAGCGATGAAAGTCAAATATTATCCATGATGGAACTGGTAAAAGATGACTTCGCCGGGTACAAAGAAAAGGAATTTTTAGAGGCAGTACACAATGCTGTCAGCAATGAGGAAGCAATCGTGGAGACGGAAGACGGCAGGATAGCAGGTCTGCTTATGTGTTCTAAAAAAGAAAAAGAACTGACTTTTCTTGCTGTCCATCCCAAGTACAGAAAAAGGGGTGTGGCGAAAAGGCTGATTTCGGAAATGTCACGATGGTTTACAGCGGGAGATATCATTGAGGTAATCACATTTCAGGATGGAGATCCCAAAGGGATTCCTGCAAGAGCTTGTTATCATGCCTGCGGGTTTACGGATGATGAAAAATTGACAGTATTCGATTATCCGTGCCAGAAACTAATACTTCGTCTGTAGCTTCATAGATTTACATAACATGGAGCTTTGCGGTCCGGACAGAAACAAGATTTATCTAAATGAATCCATTAAGCTGCCATTAAGCCGTATCCACATCTTTACGTCACTGATCAAACCTCACCTACCCTATTAAGGAGCTTCTACCGTCATCTGGGATTCACAGATACGGATTCGGAACAAATCACCCACGGAATAAGATATACGCCGATGGAATCACATATTCTCCGATAATTGGAGGAAAAACAAACCGGAACTACAGAAGAAACAAACAGAAGCCATGGTAAAATGTTGCTATTTTTACCATGGTTTGTTATACTTAAAATAATATTTATGTATATGAACAAAGATGGGGACAATTGTTTTTAGCTCGGGGAAGGTGAAAATGAAGAACTTAAGAATCAGTAAAAAGTTGGTTATATCTTATGTTGTTATACTTCTGTTCCTTATTACAGGAATGGCCGTCAGTATTGTGAATCTTGTAGATTTCAGCAAACAGATTGAGTCATTTTATGACGGGCCGTTTCTTGTAAAAGGCAGCGCGAATATGATCAACTCCAATTTTGAGAGAATGCAGAAAGCGGTGTACCGTTCAATCGCCAATGAGGATGAGGCAATCACCGGTGAGGCCATAGAAAATGCCAAAGAGTCAGCCAAGATAATACAGGAACAGCTTCCTATTGTTAAGGAACATTTTATTGGAGACAAACAGATCATAACCAGGCTGGAGGCGCAGTTCACAAAGCTGGCCCCTATGAGACAGCAGGTCCTGGAACTGGCATCTCAGAATAAAACAAGGGAAGCGGCAGAGTATATGGAGGCAAACAATATTCCCACCATAAAAGCGGCCCAGGAAGAACTGGATCTTCTGATCGAGAATGGCGATCTCAAAGCAGAGGAGCTGATAGAAAACATACGTGCAGACCAGAGGAATGCTATAATTATGCTGAGTTTTCTGGGAATCTGCAGTATTTTGATCAGTATTCTGTTCGGCAGTTATATTACCAGGGCTATCACTGTGCCGGTTTCGGAACTGGAACAGGCTGCGGATAACCTGGCCCGTGGAAACCTGAGGGCTGCAGCTATCGGTTATACGGCAAAAGACGAACTGGGCCATTTGGCTGACAGTATGCGCAGTGTGGTGGATTCACTTTTGACCATCATACAGGATGAGGGTAACATGCTGGGAGAAATGGCAGACGGTAATTTTAATGTGCGGTCAAAAGCGGAGGAAAAGTATGTAGGGGACTTTGGAAAAGTGCTGGAATCTATTGAACGGATCAAAACTTCATTAAGCGATACATTGATGCAGATCAATCTGTCTTCTGACCAGGTATCATCGGGAGCTGACCAGGTGTCATCAGGAGCACAGGCTCTTTCGCAGGGGGCAGCAGAGCAGGCATCCTCCATCGAAGAACTTGCGGAGACCATCAGAGGCATTTCCAATCATGTAAAACATAATGCAGACTACGCGGAAGAGGCAAACCAGCGGGCAAATGCGGCGGGGAGCGAGGCAGGTGAGAGTAACCGCAGGATGCAGGATATGGTATCAGCCATGGCGGATATAAGCACCAGTTCCAGAGAGATCGGTAAGATCATTAAGACAATTGAAGATATTGCGTTCCAGACCAATATCCTTGCACTCAATGCGTCAGTGGAAGCAGCCAGGGCCGGGGAAGCAGGCAGAGGATTTTCCGTGGTTGCAGCGGAAGTCCGCAATCTTGCCACAAAGTCAGCGGCAGCATCCAAAGACACTGCCGCATTGATCGAGAATTCCCTGAATACCGTCAAGAGCGGTACACGTATTGCGGATGAGACAGCCAACTCACTTGACGCGGTGCTGGAAAGTGTCGGGCTTGTGACCGAGATCATTGGGCAGATCACAGCGTCCTCCATAGAACAGGCAGATTCCATCCTTCAGGTAGAACAGGGAATTGAACGGATCTCTGAGGTGGTGCAGACGAATTCCGCTACAGCGGAAGAAAGTGCGGCTGCCAGTGAAGAGCTGTCAGCGCAGGCACAGCTTCTGAAAGATCTGACCGGACAGTTTCGTCTGGAATCAGACGCCTGTCAGTGATCAGGGATCAGAAGCTCTTCCGCTTCTTTTATTCCTGATCGGACCAGATTGCTGATCGTGAAATGAAACTCATGCATCAAAAGTTCTTCCAGTTTCTCGGAAAAACGGACGGCATCTGCTTCTTTCAGGGAACGGCTGAAGGTTTCAAAGCAGGAAATATACAGATCCTTTTTATCATCGCTCTTTTTCCATATACTGTAGAGTGTGTATCCCCAGAAAAGCTGCTGCAGCAGCTCCGTGTAAACGGTACGGACAGCCTCATAAGGGGAATATTGTCTCAGCATATCCAATGTGGCATAAGTGATCAGCTCATACTGCTGACGTTCTTTCAGTCCGGACAAGCGTTTCAGACAATCCTGTATGGCATCGGTATCCAGCGAGGATATGGTGATCTCCGAAACATCCCTGCAGGATAAGGCCAGGATCTGCAGGCTTTGTGCCATATCTAACATCCGTTTTCGGACAGCAGGTTTTGTAAAATCACAGTTTTTCGCTGTCTCCTTGTAAGACAGCACTTTAGTTCCAATCCGCTTGAAGGATTTGGTGGCACCTACGCCGTTGAGCAGGGAAAGTGCCCTGCGGACCGTGCTCACAGATACATTTCTCTCTTTGGAAAGCTGACTCAGAGAAGGGAGGAAGGTGTCTGCAGGATACTGGCCCCGGCTGATGGATGTGAGAAGGTCCATTGCCAGTGAGTAGCATATTTGTGATGCCTTTTTATACGGGCTCCATGTGAACGGGATCTCCTGGGACGGACCGGGCATGGTGATCCTCTCTTCATAAAACCGGCATAGAGACAGGGAAATGGAGTCCTGTGCGCTGCGGATGGATCCGCGCAGAGAATCCCAGTCTTTTTTTAGGCAAAATTCTAAAGAGCGCGGTGCATATTCCGTGACAACTGACATATGCCAAGGATTTTTGGGTGTACTGAAAAAAGGTGCCTCAAAGAAGGTAAAGATCTGCCACAGCAGCCGAAGGAGAAGATCATTTCCCAAAGACGCATATGCTGTCATAATGTAGTCGAACGCAAAAGTCGGAGGATATGTATGGTTGGCATCCGACAAAGGCGTACTGTTTAGCATCTTTGCAGGCGCATTTTTAAGTCCGAGCCACTGGGCATGACCTGTCAGCGGTCCTATGGATTTACTTAAATCGATCAGGGCATTTTTTCTCTGGGAAAAGAAGATCTGGACATGGTCTTCTATCTGCTGTTCACTGTAATCCTTTATGACCACAGACCCTACATTCTGGGAGATGGTAATATAGCCGTCCTTCTGCAGGCGCAGATAAGCCCGGCGTATGGTATCCAGTGAGACAAAAAAGCTGCCTGCAGCATGTTCCATTGTGGGAAGCGCATCGCCATAATGGTAGACCCCGAATTGAATGTGTGTTTTTAACACACCATAAACTACGTTGCACAGTTCTGTATCATCTTTCACAAGTCTTACCTCATTTCCTTTTGTTTCCATCAGTATTTTAAATCAGTATAGCATGAACATAAATATTTTACCACAGGATCAAGCTGTGCGCCATGCAGAGATTCCGTGCACATCCCCCCGGAATATTGCTATTTTTCGCGTATTTTGTTATACTTGCAATAGTATTTTTATGTATGTGAACAAAGGATGCATAAGTATTATATTATTTGATTAGACGAGGAGGTATCCTGCTGTGACGGAAGATGTGATTCTTTCCATGGGCCAGCTTGAGTCCATACTTGATAACTCACCCACATCTGTTATTATAAGTGCCCTGGATGACAGGGAGCTTCTCTATGCCAATCAGGCGGCCAGGACCATGATTTCCCCCAAATACAGAGGAAAGCGGATGACCTGCTATCAGGCATTTGGTTATGATACGCCCTGTAAAGCATGTCCTGCGGGAATGGCGGGAGATGAACCGATTCTCCGTGAACTGTTGATTCCGGAGAATGGGCATACCTATCGTTTTACGGGCAGGGATATTGACTGGGCAGGACGTCCGGCGCATATTGAGTATATTGCGGATATCAGCCGGCAGAAACAGGTGGAGTGCGAGCTGGACCACCTGGTCAATTCTATTCCCGGAGGGATTGCCAGTTACGAGATTAAGGGGAGCCGTTTTATCCCTCTCTATTATTCAGATGGTGTTATGGAAATTTCAGGTCATACCAGGGAAGAATATGAAGAGATGATAAAGCATGACGCGTTGGATGTCATTTATAAGGCTGACAGGGAGCGGGTGCTTTCAGCCGCCTTGCGGGCGTTTGAGACAGGGGAAGTCTTAGATGTATCTTACCGGATGCGCCATAAAAACGGCAGTCTGATCTGGATCCATTTAAATGGCCGGCGCATGGGAACGGGTACGGACAGCACCCGGTTCTATGCGGTCTTTACCGGAATGTCCTCCGAGAGCCGATTGTTCCAGAATATTACCAATGAGACGGCAGACGGCATTTATGTTATAGCAAAAGACAACTATGAACTCCTTTATATAAATGAAACAGAGGGACTTTTTTCACACAAGCCCAACTGTCTGGGGGAAAAATGTTACACTGCACTGTATGAAAAAAATGCACCCTGTGAATTCTGCAGTATGACAAAAGGAAAGATGGAGGGGGAGGAGCATGAGAAAAAAGAAGACGGGACCGAGCAGATCTTTCAGGCATACTACCGGGAAACAGACTGGAACGGTATTCCCGCTTATGTAAAATATATGCGGGATGTTACGGAGTCTGTTCAGACACGCAGAGAGAAAGAGCGCCTGGACCTTTATTTCAGAAGCATGGTGGAGCAATTTCCAGGAGGTATCTCCATGATGACCTATCAGTCGGACGGTGCCATGAAGCTGGAATTTATCTCCCGCGGTTTTGCTGCCATGATGCAGCGGACAGTGGAGGAGGCAAAAGCGCTGTATGATGAGAATATCTTTGCGGGAATTTATCCTGAGGATATAAAAGAAAACCGGGACAGGCTGCAGCACTTTTTAGCGGGAAAAGAAAAATCCTGTGAACTTATTGCCCGCATGGAGCGGAAGGATGGGAGCTATATCTGGGTCAGCAGTACGCTGTCAATGCTGCCATCGGAAGGCAATGTCCGCAGAATATACATTGTTTATACGGATATCAGCAAAACCATGGAGGAAAAGGGGCGGCTGCAGCGCCAGTATGAAGAACAGCTTCTGGAGCATTACCACAAACCGGGGGCCAATGAACTGATCCTTGGCCACAGCATTATATCCAAGGACAAGGTGGTGGAGATACGGGATTCCACGGATTCCGCCCTCCTGAAGCGGTTTGGAACATCCAGGAAAGCACTCTATCAGGGACTTGCAGGGCTTATCATAAGGGAGAAGGACCGAAGCGAATTTTTAAACCTTTTTTGGAATGATGCAATGCTGCGCGCATTTGCGGAAAATAAGACAGAGCAGACCATGGAATGCTTTATCCGTCTGCCAAAGGAAAAACACGGGCGTTATGTCCGGTTTAAGGTAAACCTTCTGTCTGGGCCGGATGGGGGAGAGGTCATTGGGATTCTTACGGTTACGGATATTACAGAGGAAACCATCTCCAAACGGATCTTTCGGCAGCTCACAGTCACAAGCTATGATTATGTTATGGATGTGGATCTTCTTCATGACACGTACACCGTTTTGACACGCAGAGAGGGTGCTGTGGGGGCCCCTGCACTGAGCGGCTGCCATTCAGAGAGAGTGGCCTATATGGCCGGATCGGTGGTACTGCCAAAGGACAGCAGATCATATGCGGAGGCTTTGAAGGCAGATGAGATCCGCAGGACGCTGAAAGAGGGACCTTATACTTTTACTTATTCTATAACAGACAGCAATGGAAATATCCGCATTAAGAGAATGACGGCTGCTTCCGTGGAGCCGTGGCTGGAGCGTTACTGTCTTGTGTGTACCGACATAACGGATTCCGTCAGGGAACAGCAGGGGCTTTTGAATATGCTTGCGTACACCTTTGAACTCATGGGATTTCTGGATGTGAACAGCGGCAGTTTTACCATGTATACCAGAAAAACAGTTTTGGAAAATCTGCCGCCGGAAGTGATCGAACAGTATGCCGATGCCATTGCGCTTTTTGCCGGCTCCTCTGTTTTGGAGGAATCCGAGGAGACACTGCAGACACAGCTTCGGCTGACCTCCGTCCTTGCCCGTCTGGAAAGAGAACCGTCAGGTTATGATTTTGTGGCTTCCTATGAGATGGACGGCAGTATTCGCTATAAGCAGTTTAATGTACTCTGGGGAAACCAGAATCACAGTATAGTCTGTGTGGTCCGGGCAGATGTGACAGATATGATCGCAGCAGAGCGCAGTACAAAGAAAGAACTGGAAGAAGCACTGCGTTTGGCGGAGGAGGCCAATCGGGCAAAAAGTGATTTCCTGTCCGCCATGAGCCATGATATCCGGACACCCATGAACGCCATTGTGGGCATGACCACTCTGGCAGAGGCACATATGGATGACCGCAGCCGTATAGAGGACTGTCTGCAGAAGATCACAGTTTCCAGCAGGCATTTGTTAAGCCTTATCAATGATGTTTTGGATATGAGCCGGATCGAACAATCCCAGATAACCTTAAACCGTATGAAGATCCATTTATCTGATCTGCTGGAACAGCTTACAGCTATTATCATGCCCCAGGCCGGAGAGCAGGGTGTGCATTTATCCGTCTGCCGGAAAAATATAGTACATACTTTTTTCTATGGAGATCCCCTGCGGATCAACCAGGTTTTGATCAATCTGCTTGGAAATGCCGTTAAATTTACTCCGGCGGGGGGCAGCGTAGATTTCCTCATAGAAGAGAGTAGCCCTGAGAAGCAGCCAGGATATGTCAGATACCGGTTTACTGTTAAAGATACAGGGATTGGAATGACAGAAGGATTTCTGGACCGGATCTTTGAACCGTTTATCCGTGAGCAGGCAGTGGGAAACCTGGAGGGGACCGGTCTGGGACTCAGCATTACAAAACGCCTGGTAGATTTAATGGAAGGCAGACTTTCAGTAAAGAGCAGGAAAGAGGAAGGGTCTCAGTTTGTTGTGGACCTGGAATTTGAGAGGGCGGAAGACGCTGGGGGAGAAGAGGAGAGGATAACCGGGCTTTCAGGCAAGGGAAAGACGAAGATATTTGAGGGACGTCATTTCCTGATCGCGGAGGATAATGACATAAACGCGGAAATTTTATGTGAGCTTCTGCAGATGCAGGGAGCATCCTCTGACCTGCAGCCGGATGGCCTTCAGACAGTGGAGGCATTCAGGCGGGCAGCGCCGGGAACCTATGACGCCGTACTGATGGATATCCGGATGCCGAAAATGAATGGCTATGAAGCCACCCGCGCGATCCGGAATCTGGACCATCCGGATGCAAAGAAAATTCCCATCATTGCCATGACTGCCAATGCATTTGCGGAGGACATCAAAGCGGCATTTGAGGCAGGGATGACAGCCCATGTGGCGAAGCCCATTGACATGAAGATGCTGCAGTCTGCATTGGCAGAAGCATTCAGCCGGCATTATGGCGATGACGGGGAATACACGGATTGACACCGGAATCTATTGGCCTTTTGTTGGGCACATGGTATAATACTTTGTATGTAAGTTAAATATTCTGACTGGAATTGAGCTGCTGTCCGGAAGGACCGGCCGATGCCATGATCTTGGAGGAGAACAATGTCTGATATTTCAAGTAGAGAAAATAAATATGGTAACGAGCCTGTGAAAAAGAGAAAAAAATCTGTTTCCGGGAAGATCATCAGGAGCCTGCTGTTGGTGCTGACTCCGTCACTGGCTATTTTAATTGTTATTTCCTGCATAATGGCAGCGGGTGCTATCTCAGACCTTAATGAAAAACTTTTGGATGTGCAGACAGATTATGCGGTTTCTGTTGTGGATGATTTTTTCAGCAGTAAAATTGCGTCAGTCAGTATGTTTGAGGAGAATGCTGTTTTACAGGATTACTTTGAAGCCGTGCATACGGCGGAAGATATCGACCGGTATGAGGGTAGGGATGTGGTGATAAAAGAACTATCAGGGGCATTGGAGCGTATGTCTGACCAGATGGTTATGCAGGTATGGTCTGCGGACGAGAGGACGGACAGATACTTTCTTTCAAGCGGTGAGACAGTGGATGCAAATCTGGAAAACGTCATATGGCGCCAGTCCCTGCTTGACGGGAAGAAAACTGTGGTGTCAGAGCCTTACCTGGATCCCGCCTCAGGAGAATCGATCGTGTCTGTGGTTTCGCCGGTTTTTTCTGAAAACGGTGTGGATATTGCAGGTTATGCAGGTTTCGATGTCTTTGTGAGCAGTTTGTCACAGCTTCTCTCAGAGATAAAGGTGGGGGAAGAGGGATATCTGGAGGTGATCTCCGACGATTCAGATTACATATACAGCGATGACCCCACAGCAATGGGAAAAAATGTGGAGGAACTGGATATATCCAATGACTACAAAGAAAAAGTAAAAAGCAGTTACAATGGAGTTGTGGATTTTCATTACAGTGATACTGCCTATATCTCCATGTTCAGAAACTGCGAAACAACAGGCTGGCTGGCCGCTGCCACACTGCCTTTGTCAGAGGTCAATGCAACCCGGAATCATCTGATCGCTGTACTTGTGCTGCTGTCTGCTGTCATACTCGGACTCCTGGCAGTTATTGTGATAGCCGTTACCAGCAGGATGATGAAGCCCCTTGCGGAGATCAGCAGCAATATGGAGGAGTTTTCCGCCGGGAATCTGGAGGTTACGATCAAAGAATACGGCAATGATGAGATTGGACGTATGGCTGGCAGCATCCGTTCCTCTGTCAGTACGCTGAAAGAAATGATACATGATATCACTCATATTTTGAGTGAGATATCACATGGCAATCTGGATGTGACGGTAAATGGCAGTTACATCGGTGATCTGCGGTTCATCCGGGAGGCGCTGGAACAGATCATTGAGTCACTGAATGTAACGCTGGGGCAGATCAATGTCTCCGCGGAACAGGTGTCCTGTGGTTCAGAGCAGGTTTCAGAAGGTGCCCAGTCCCTTGCCCAGGGCGCGTCGGAACAGGCGGGCGCAGTGGAAGAGCTGGCAGAGAGTATCGGGGAGATCTCCGCACAGATCGCCGCTAATGCGGAGAGCGCCGCAAAGGCCAGCCAAAGAGCTGCGGATGTGGGCCGGGAGGCGGCTGCCAGCGACACCCGTATGCAGGAAATGCTGGCGGCAATGCAGGAGCTGAGAGAATGTTCACGGGAAATAGGCAATATCGTCAAGACGATTGAGGACATTGCGTTCCAGACCAATATACTGGCGCTGAATGCCGCTGTGGAGGCAGCCAGAGCCGGGGAGAGCGGCAGGGGATTTGCTGTAGTTGCAGGGGAGGTGAGAAACCTTGCCAACAAGAGCGCGGAGGCATCCAGAAACACCACGGTGCTGATAGAGAGTTCCTTGAGAGCCGTGGAAAATGGAGCGGTGCTTGCGGACGAAACCGCAAAGACACTGAAACGTGTGGTAGAAGGAGTTGGCGGGGTGGCTGACGCCATTTACAAGATCTCAGAGGCATCCGGTGAGCAGGCCCATTCCGCAGAACAGGTATCACAGGGGATAGAGCAGATTTCCGGCGTGGTCCAGGTAAACTCCGGTACCGCGGAGGAGAGTGCTGCCGCCAGCGAGGAGCTTTCCGCCCAGGCGCAGATCTTAAAAGAACTGATTGGAAAATTCAGTATCAAAAAATAACGTAACAGAAAAAGGAGAAAAGCGGAAAAACTATTCAAATAGCCCCATCTTATGCAGCCTGAACAACGATTAGAAAGGAAAAGAGACTATGACGAAAGAGAAACTGGCACTGGAAGTAGTGGAACGGTTAAAAAAGGAATACCCTGATGTGGGATGCACCCTGGATTATGACCAGGCATGGAAGCTGCTTGTCAGTGTCCGTCTGGCAGCCCAGTGTACAGATGCCAGAGTCAACGTGGTAGTACAGGATCTATACGCAGAATATCCAGATGTGAATGCACTTGCGGAGGCAGATGTGGAGGATATTGAGCGGATCGTGAAGCCCTGCGGCTTGGGAAAGAGCAAAGCCAGGGATATCAGTGCCTGCATGAAAATATTGAGGGATGAGTACAGCGGCAGGGTGCCCTCTGACTTTAATGCCCTTCTGAAACTGCCGGGAGTGGGGCGCAAAAGCGCCAATCTGATCATGGGGGATGTGTTCGGGGAACCGGCGATCGTGACAGATACCCACTGTATCCGCCTGGTCAACCGCATAGGTCTTGTGGACGCCATAAAAGACCCTAAGAAAGTGGAGATGGCCCTTTGGAAGCTGATCCCCCCTGAGGAGGGCAGCGATTTCTGCCACAGGCTGGTGTTCCACGGCAGAGATGTGTGTACAGCCAGAACAAAACCTTACTGTGAAAAATGCTGCCTGCAGGATATCTGTCAGAAGAATGGTGTGTGAGGATGAGCAGTTTTACGATTGTACCGATCATTGCGCTGTTCTGTTACCTATTTTTGCTGATATCCTTCTTGGCAGCAAAGAAGGATGCGGCGATCTACGCTTTTATGGAACTTTTGCTGACCATGGTCATATGGGCCAGCGGTTCCCTCTTTATGAGGCTTGCCTATTGGCCCTCCGAGGGTTTCTGGTTTCATGTTTCCCTCACGGGGCTTTTGATGATTCCGCTTGTTTTCTACCGCTTTCTGAAAAGATTTCTGCGTGTTGAAAAGTCGTACCATATCCATTTCTGGACGGC
Source organism: Blautia hominis (assembly GCA_002270465.1). Taxonomy (GTDB): domain Bacteria; phylum Bacillota; class Clostridia; order Lachnospirales; family Lachnospiraceae; genus Blautia; species Blautia hominis. Next base: position 1,127,976 of record NQOF01000001.1, on the reverse strand, counting down.
AGCGATCATTCTCATGCTGTTGGTGAATTACAAATACAGTATTTTTGTGCAGCCCCCGGAGGTCCTGAGCCTGGGAAACGGCAGTAATGCCTATGTTTACCATTTGCGCTGGCAGGTGGTGATCCCGTTTCTGGTGGAGGGCGGGGCTTTGTTTGCATGCAGCCGCATGGTATATGAGAACAGCAGAGAAAATAAATTTGCAGGAAAAAGTTTAAGGCCGGTGTGGTTGGGGATCGGGGCGCTGGCACTGGGACAGATAGGGATTGCCCTTCCGGTGTTTCGTGGTTTTCCCATTGATATATGTTCGGGTATTGTCATGGCGGTCTGTGTGTATTATGCGTTATATCAGAAGCGCCTGTTCCGTCTTGACCTTCTGGTGTCAAAGGCTAACTGTTTTGTGGCAGCCTTTGTGATCTCCACGCTCATTTTTTATAGTTTCATCCCGAATTATAACGCGGCTTTAGAGAAATATTTTGGATTTAAAGAGACGCAGCTTACCATGGTCGCAGCACTCAGTATGGTCCTGGCAGCAGTATTGATCTATTTTATCATCAAGGCAGCCCTTGATACCGTCTTTGAAAAGGATGAGATCACGCAGTCCAGGTGTATCGGAGAATTCAGTACAGGGGTCTCCTATCTGACAAATGTGGGAGAGATCCTGGGACAGCTGATGCAGACCATAGAAAAAGCAGTGCCGGCTGAGGCGGTCCTTATTTTCCTGAAAGATGAAGCCGGGGATTATGTGCTGACACAGGGAAACCAAAAGACAGAGGAAATATCCTGTGTCATACCAAAGGATGAGAAGGTTTTTGGCCTGCTGAGAGAATCCGGGGGATGCATTCTTTCAAGAGAGCACAGGAATACACCGGAATATAAAAAATTCATGGCTGAGATACGCAGAAAAATGCCCAAATATAAGATTGAGTGTATTGCCGGAATAAAAGATGATGAACAATATCTGGGACTGATCTTTCTGACCGGGAAAAAGAACGGGGAGAAATACACTGCCGGAGACCTGAATTTCTTTGAATCAATTAGCTCAGTAGCGTTTATCGCCATACAGAATTCCAGGCTTTATGAGAAAGCGTATCAGGAGGCCAGGAGGGATTATCTGACCGGAGCAGCCAACCGCAAATATTTTTATGAGGTGCTGGAACAGTGCTGTGAGAGCCAGACCTATGCCTTTGGCTCCATCATTATGATCGATGTGGATGATTTTAAGCTGTACAACCAACTCTACGGCACGGGGGCGGGGGATGATGCCCTGAAGCGGATCGCAGAGATCATCCAGGCAGAGGTGGGAAAAAAGGGAATGGTGGCCAGATATTCCGGTAAAGTTTTTACCGTCATGCTTCCCGGGACCACGGAGGAGGAGGCAAAGGCGGTTGCAGACAGGATATCAGAGCAGGTGCGGGAGATGAATTCTACATCCGGTGAAAATGCCATGAAGATCCTCACCGTGAGCTGCGGGATTGCTTTGGGGGTCTGTCCCATCCACGATTTCCACGATCTGATCGGCCATGCAGACACGGCGGTCTATTATGCAAAGAAGGCCGGGAAAAACAGGACAGTCATTTATAAGGAAGGCAACGGCGGGGAGCGCCCTTCACAGATGGGGTACCAGCCGGGTGTTTATTCCGACTACGCGCCGACCATCTATGCGCTGACAGCTGCCATTGATGCTAAGGACCACTATACCTTCAGCCATTCGGAAAATGTGGCTTATTACGCAAGGGAACTGGCGAGAGCTTACGGTATGAATGAGGAGGGGCTTAAGATCATCTATGAGGCAGGGCTTCTTCACGATATCGGCAAGATTGGGATTGAGGAGAGCGTTTTGAATAAGCCGGGCAGGCTTACCCCCGAAGAATATGAGAAAGTGAAATCCCATGTGGAACTTTCCATCGGCATTATCCGGCACCTGCCCTCTCTGGACTATGTTATACCGGCTGTGATAGGCCATCATGAGAGATATGACGGAAAAGGGTATCCACGAGGCATAAAAGGGGAAGAGATTCCCCTTATGGCCAGAATTCTGTGTGTTGCGGATTCCTTTGACGCCATGGTCACTGTGAGAAGCTACAAGCCCGGAATAGAGGTGGAGGATGCCCTCCGCAATCTGGAGGAGGAATCCGGCAGACAGTTTGATCCCAGGCTTGTGCCTGTTTTTGTCAGATGTGTCAGGGACGGTATCATTGAGATCCGCTGAGTGAGCGGATGGATGCCGTACCTACCGCAGGCGGTACAGCATCCGGCCTGTGCGGGAGCAGTTGTTTTTATACTGCTTTTCCAGGGAGCGGATATAGGCTTCCATATATAAGACGGTTTCCGGTGAAGCCTTCTGTCCTCCATAGCGGATTTGGCGGAAGATCCGGAACAGATCAGTCAAGGCTGCATCGGGCGCATCAAGGGCACCGGCGGCCTTTTCTTCATATTCCAGAAGGGTTTCTCCCTCCTGGAATGGCAGGTTCGACAGTTTTCCAAGCCGGAAGAGTTTATCCATGAGGAAAAGTATCTTTTGGTAGTCATCCATAGAGGCATAGGCTCTGTGCCGCATGAATTTCCGGAACAGGAGAACAGCAGTCCCAAGAACACAGGCAGCAGCCAGAAGGATAAAAATGGGAAGGAGCTTTAAAAGTGTGCGCAGAAATCCTTTGTATAGGCCTGCTGCTGTCCGGGGCTCATCCGCAGGGGTGTCCTCTTCTCTGTTCTGTGCAGGGGAACCATCCATACTGCCGGGCGTGCCTGGAGATGAAGGGGAAGAAGCGTCCTCGGGGGCATGTTCCTCCCAGCCGGAAGCCGTGTCCGAAGAATATCCGGGGGTGGGGTCAAAAGGCACCCAGCCTATTGGCTCCAGATAAGCTTCGGCCCAGGCATGGGCACTGGACCCCCCAAGATGTATCTGGGTGTTTTCCGTGTCACAGGTACGGTCTGTGGCAAATCCCTCCACGTATCGGGTGGGAATGCTGCGGCAGCGCCCAAGTATGGCCATGGCTGTGGCAAAGGAAGTACAGTAGCCGGTCTTTGTGTCAAAGAGAAAGACATCTGCAAAATCCCTGCCCTCCTCAGGAGAGTCCACAGTGGTGGTATATTGATAGCTGCTCAGGTATGTGCGGATGGCTTCCAGCTCTTCGTAGGGGGTCCCGCAGCCGCGGGTGATCTCTTTGGCCAGATCGTAAACCCGTAAAGGAAGGTCTTCGGGAAGGGCAGTACAGGATCTATCGCTGTGAGAGGCCGGGGCCTCTGTCAGTAGTTTTCGGAAATCGTCACTTTCATAATTGATTTCCAGAAACTGCACTTCATAGGTAAATCCAACCCCTTTGGCTTTGGGAAGAAGAATGGTGCCCCCAAAAGTGTCCGGTTCCAGCGCGTCCGGCAGATGAAACCGCCAGGTATTCGGCGCGTGGAACAGGCTTTTTGTTTTCAGTCCCTCGAATTTTATTTCCACTGTACACAGATGGGTCAGAGAGCGGATCTCCTCATCTGTCAGCCCGGAAGTGGTCAGTGCTTCGTTTATCTGCCTGTATTGTTCCCGGTATTCTCTCGTGCCGTTTTTGGGGGAGAGGGGGCCTTGTTCCCAGGAGGTTCCCGTGTAAGTGTCGTAGACCGTTCCCTTCAGGTACAGGGGCGATTTGGTCCGGTCCCCGGCAACGGAGATCTGGGCTTTATTGGATTGGACCAGACTGCCGCCAAGGTTTCCCTTAGAACTGTATCCGGTATGGGCCAGGGAATAAGTACCTGAGGTGCCGGAGAAGAGATAATCCAGGCTTACGATCAGGGCAGCGGCTTTTTCCTGTACTGCGTCCGCCGCATTGCGGATTCTCTCCCAGCGGATGGGGGTATCCTTTACAGGGAGCAGGCTGAGCAGAAGAAGAGATGCCAGAAAAAGCGGGGCAAGGAAAAACACATCCTGTTTTCCCACTCCCTTTTTCCGGCCTGCAGCTTCCGCCAGAAACAACATACAGCAGAAAAATACCAGGCAGATAGTCCACTTTGACAAAGGAATTCCTTCGACCCCGTAATAAATAAGGCAGGCCAGTTCTGACGCAAGGAGAGGCAGGGCCAAATACAGGCGGCGGACTGCAAAATAACAGTAAACGGACGCGGCGATGCAGGCGGTTTCCATTGCCAGGAAGGGCAGGAAAAACTGCGGGTCCCTGTGGGTGAAATGGAAAAAGAGCAGAACCCCAAAATGCAGGATGACCAGAAGAAGACCGGCAGGAATGACAGCCTCTTTCTGAACCGCATAGTGGAGAAGAAAACAGAAAAGTACGGCACACACAGTCAAAAGCAGTGAAGGCCAGTTCAGATCCCAGAAAGAATCAGCCAGCAAAAGAAAGCCTGTACAGAGACAGGCTCCATGGAGACTTTCATGATATCTTCCAATCAATTCACGGTATCTTTTCATAAACGCAACTCTCCTGCATTAATACACAGCACTTCGTTTCCAAGCAGGCGGCTCTCCCGGGCAGCCTCTGTAAGAGCCGGTGTCAGGGAGGCGGTGATGAGAATGTATGCCCCGGTACCTGCCAGGCGGGCGGCATACCGGCTCCACACTTGTTCAAGGGGAAGCGGGGACTCAAAGGCCATATCTGCGCATTTTTCATAAAAGGCGTCGAAACCGGAGCGGACATCTATGAGTAATTCCCTGAGCTCCGAATCCATATAGACCACCCGGACCGGGATCTTTTTCAGATAACAGTCCTGCAGAAAGGAGAGGGCAGCTTCCAGTATATTGTCCTCTGTCTGCAGCCGTTTTTCCGTATCCCCTTGGATTGGATATAAGTCCAGTATAACGATCGTTTCAAACAACTCCTCCGGCATCTGTTTTCGGACAAGAAGTTCTCCGGTCCTGGCAGAATTTTTCCAGTGTATGTATTTTTTGGAGTCCCCGCTTTGATAGCGGCGTACTTCATAGTCGGGCAGGTTCTGCAGACGCGTGGTGGGGAACAGCGTGTTTTTCGGGTCCTTTTTCTGCAGTGCTAGATTCAGGCGCTCCAGAGGAAGAATGCGTGGTTTAGCGGTCAGGCGGACCTGGGACATCATAGGATAAGTGATGGTAAAAAGACCCAGAAAATCCGTGACGGTGACACTTTTCACACCAACGGGATAGGTGCCTCTGTATTTACAGTACATTTTCGTATCCATCTGTTTCTGCGTATGGGGGAGAAGACAGAGATGGTCCATTTTTTGTTCTGAGCTGTCATGCTGCATTCTGACCATATCCGTATAAAAGTGCAGGGTAATATCGGTAAATGGCAGAAAGTCCTCATTGCCGAGAATAAGGCGGTAGGGTACTTTCTCTCCTTTTACCACAAGGTGTGATACATCCTGGACGATCTTAAAACGGTAATACACATAGGCAGAGTAAAGCAGGGCCAGCAGCGGCAGCAGCAGGGCAAAGTAGAAGAGCAGATAGGAAACTGCCTTGCCCTGAAAGCTGACCAGCACGGTGCTGCCTATGAGAAAAAGCAGATAGGCGGCTTTTTTCACAGGACAGGTACATGAGCTGCGCGCATGGCTTCCTGCAGCATCTCCTTTTCCTTTTTTCCCTCCAGCCTGGCCTCGGAAGACAGGATCAGCCTATGCAGGAGCACCGGAGGCGCCAGAGCCGCAATATCTTCAGGCGTGGTATACATGCGCCCCTCCAGATAGGCACGGCTTTTGGCAGCCCGCACCAGGGCAATGGCGGCTCTGGGGCTTGCACCCAGGGATAAATATCTGCTTTTTCTGGTATTTCTGGCAATTTCTACCGCGTAAGCCATCACATCATGGTGTACGGTGACTGTTTTGATCTCCTCTTTGATACTTATAAGTTCCTCCCTGGTACTGACCGGGCCGAGCTTTTTCAGGGGTTCTCCGTTTACCATGCGCCGCACAATATCCGCCTCGTCTGCAGGGGTCTCAGGATATCCCATGGAGATCTTCATCATAAACCGGTCAAGCTGTGCCTCCGGCAGACGGTAGGTGCCAAGCTGTTCCACAGGATTCTGTGTGGCGATCACCATGAAAAGCTCAGGCAGTGCATATGTGGTGCCGTCCACTGTGACCTGCTGTTCCTCCATGGCCTCCAGAAGACTTGCCTGGGTCTTGGGGGAGGTGCGGTTGATTTCGTCGGCCAGCAGGATGTCATTCATTACAACACCGGGAACATAACGGAATTCCCCGGTCTGCATCTGGTACATGGACATGCCGGTCACGTCCCCCGGCAGGGTATCAGGGGTAAACTGGATTCTGGCAAAACTGCACTGAATAGACTGGGCAAGCGCTTTTCCCAAGGTTGTCTTTCCCACTCCGGGTACATCCTCCAGAAGAAGGTGGCCGTCGGAAAGTAGGGTGACCAGTGCCAGTTCTATGACCCTGCGTTTCCCCACAATGGCAGATTCCATGTTGTCCATGATCTTTTTCAATATTTCTGACTGAGGCATATAAGATCCCCCTTGTTTTTCGTATAGTATTATAATAACAAAGTAAAGGAACAGTGTAAATGTTTAAAAAAGCTTTTATCTGCCCATTATTGCTTATTGTCCGCGGGCTGCCCTGTGAAGCGCAATGGTTATTGCGCAGCAGAAAAAAAACAGGTATAATGTATAAAATATGACAAAATACTACAAGGTGACAGTAAAAATATGCGGAAGAAAAAATGGATAAAAAGACGGGCTGTTGTGTTGGTCATACTGCTTGTGCTGTTGGTGTTTGCAGCGAATATCGTGGTGGATCTGGCATTGGTTCCGGAGAAGATGGAACAGACCCAGGCTTTTGAAGATATAACCAAGGACAGTTACGAAGCCCTTGTCCAGACAGATGACATTGAACAGAACAGGATGTCCAGTCTGGAGAAAGCAAACCAGTGGGCGCAGACATCTGACAGCCAGGAGCTGTCTGTGACAACGCAAGACGGATACCGTCTGATCAGCAGGGCGTTTTACCAGGAAGGTGAGAGCCATAACTGGGTCCTGCTGCTCCACGGTTATACCGGATGGAAAGAGGAGATGTACCCCATTGCCTATGAGTATGCCAAAAGAGGATATCAGGTCCTGGTGCCGGATATGCGGTGCAGCGGTGAGAGCCAAGGCGATTTCATCGGTATGGGATGGACCGACAGACTGGATAATCAGCTGTGGCTTGAGATGATCCTGGATATGGATGAGCGTGCACAGATAGTCATACACGGACAGTCTATGGGAGGTGCCTGCGCGCTGATGATGGCCGGGGAGGAGCTTTCGGAACATGTGATCGCGGCAGTATCCGACAGTGCGTATACGGATGCTTACAGTATTTTTAAAAAGCAGTTAAAGGACTGGTTCCATATCCCCGGATTTCCCCTGGTGGACGGTGCCAGCCTCATGCTGCAGATGCGCGGTGGCTATAGTCTGAAAGAGGCCTCTGCCCTGGAAGCTGTGAAAAAAAGCACCATTCCCCTTTTGATCATTCATGGGGAGGAGGATGCATTTGTACCTGTGGAGATGGCTTATGAACTGTACGATGCGGCGGACTGTGAAAAAGAAATCCTGATCGTGGAGGGCGCGGGCCATGCACAGGCACCCGACAAGGCACCAAAAGAATACTACGAAATCGTATTTTCTTTTCTGGAAACGCATGGAATGACCGGTTTTGGCTGAAAATACAAAGTGTAGGAAAAGGGAAGGGAAGAATCCCTGGATGTGCGGCTTGAAAAATCTCTGCCTGTCTGCTATAGTAGGTAGATAAAGCGCGTGTGAGGTGCTGTACAAGGTACTGTAATAAGATTACTGGAGAAATATTATGCATGAAAGAATAGAGGTACTGGGCATTTCCGTGGAGAAATGTTATGTGGAGGACGTGATGGAATACGTCAATGAGAACTGGTTTAACGAGACGCTTTCCACTTATGGTGTTATCAATATGAAGCTGCTCATGGCTGCCCAGGAGGATGAGAAGCTGAAAGAATATATTGGGATCCTGGACAAGGCTGTGGTGGATGAGCCGGAGGTTTTAAAAGCGGCAGGGGTTGAGGACCAAAGGCTTGAGGAGGAGGCTGCCAAGCATGGCTTCTTTTCCACACTGTTCTGGTTTTTGTCCCATTATAAGAACCAGGTCTTTTTACTCGGAGAGACCGAGGAGGATACGGAGACATTCTATCATTATGTGAAGGATAAGTATCCTGATATTGTGATACTGGGAAAAGACAGTCTGGAGGAGGCTCATGCGGACCAGGTAGACAGGATTATCAATGAGATCAACTCTTTCAGTCCCCAGGCGGTCCTGACTTGTTCCAGAAACATGGGGATCGAACGTTTTGTGGCAGATAACAGGAAGATGATGAACACAAAGATCCTGTTCTGTCTCGGGGAGCGTCAGGAAATCCAGAAAGAAGTCGGATTAAAAAAGGGCTGGCTGGGAAAACTTTTGGAAAAGAGTACATTTAAAAAGCTGGTCTCACAGTATAATGAGGAGAATGAGGACTCGGGAAAAGGAGAAGAGTAACATGCTTGCTGAGAAAAAAGGAAATTGGCGGGCATATGTGTATATACTGATTGGGACGGCTGTGATGGCCGTCTCAATCACTTCTATTTACGACCATATGCAGATGGTGACCGGGGGCTTTTCCGGTTTAGCCATCATTATAAAATCTTTGACTGAGAATCTGATGCCCGGCGGGATCCCCCTGTGGCTCACCAATGCGGTACTGAATGTCCCCCTGTTTTTCCTTGGGGTGAGCATCAAGGGATGGGGATTTACAAAAAAGTCTATTTTCGGCGCCCTGGCTCTGTCCCTCTGGCTTTTTCTGATACCGGAACTTCCCATCATACCCGATGATATGCTGCTGGCAGCCTTGTTCGGGGGTGTGATCATGGGCGTGGGGATCGGTTTTATTTTCCTGGGACAGGGTACCACAGGCGGAACCGATATGGTATCCGCGCTGATACAGCACAAGATGCGCCATTATTCCATTGCACAGATCCTCCAGGTGGTGGATGGGGCTATCGTCATACTGGGCGTGTTTATCTTTGGGCTGCAGAGGGCACTCTACGCGGTGATCGCTATTTTTGTCACCACGAAAGTGACTGACGGCTTCCTGGAAGGTATGAAATTTGCCAAGATCGCATTTATCATCACTGACCTGCACACAGAGATGGCAAATAGCCTGATGGAGGAACTGGAGAGGGGCCTGACCGGCATATCTGCCAGAGGCATGTATTCCGGTGAGGAGAAAACCATGCTCTTCTGCGTGGTCGGTAAGAAGCAGATCGTGCGCTTAAAAGAGCTGGTGACCAAGACAGACCCCAAAGCCTTTGTTATCGTGACCGATGCCCGTGAGGTGATCGGGGAAGGATTCCACAGCGGGGAGGAGATGTAAGGAATCCTTCCAGAAGCCGCTTCCACAGGGGGATTTGGGCGTAAACAGAGTTGTGAAAAGAAAAGGGAAAATGTGAACAAAATGTTACATTTTGAAAAAAAGATGTAATATTTAACATTTTCTCTTTATTTTTTTTCGATTCTGTATTAGTATATAGTGTAGGGTTTTTTGTTTTTATGGGATGGAAACAGAGAAGAACACTATATAATGAAAGAAGGAAAGAGAATGATATCAAACCAGGTACTACAAAACACTCTGGACGGGCTGAAAAGCATATCCAGAACAGACTTCTACATCACGGACATGGAAGGGAAAGTGATGGCATCTACTTTTTCTGAGAATGTTTGTGCACAGGAGGAAGTCCTAGCTTTTGCAAATTCCCAGGCAGACAGTCAAGTGATTAAAGGATATCAGTTCTTTAAAATCTACGATGACCATCAGCTTGAGTATGTGCTGGTTATCAATAGCGCCGGAGACGATGTCTATACACTTGGAAAGCTTGTGGTTTTCCAGATCCAGGGACTGCTGACCGCATACAAAGAGCGGTTCAATAAGGATAACTTTATCAAGAACCTGCTTTTGGACAATCTGCTTTTGGTGGATATCCATAACCGCGCGAAAAAGCTGCATATCGAAGTGGATGTGCGCAGAGTTGTATTTATTCTGGAAACAAACCAGGATAAGGATTACGGCTCCCTGGAAAATATTAAAAATCTATTGGGCGGCAAAACCGGGGATTTTGTCACTGCTGTAGATGAGAAGAGTATTATCATTGTGAAAGAGCTGACTGCTACGGATAATTATCCGCAGGTGGACAAGATCGCTAATATGATCCTGACCACTCTCGGTATCGAGAAGGACGGCAGGACCCACATTGCCTACGGTACCATTGTGAAGGAGTTAAAGGAAGTATCACGCTCCTACAAGGAAGCCCGCATGGCTCTGGACGTTGGTAAGATTTTCTTTGGAGACAGAGAAGTGATCGCTTATAGTTCCCTAGGCATCGGCCGTTTGATCTACCAGCTGCCGATTCCTCTTTGTAAAATGTTTATCCGTGAAATTTTCGATGGAAAATCACCGGATGACTTTGATGAGGAAACACTGACCACCATCAACAAATTCTTTGAAAACAGCCTGAATGTCTCAGAGACATCAAGACAGCTGTACATACACAGGAATACTCTGGTATACCGTCTGGATAAGCTCCAGAAGAGTACCGGCCTTGACCTGCGTGTGTTTGAAGATGCCATAACATTTAAGATAGCCCTGATGGTGGTAAAATATATGAAGTATATGGAGACACTTGATTACTGATATCCGGGGAAGCGGGTGTCAGGAACACAGGAGGATATTTATGATTGATTTAAAGGGCGTGAGTAAAGCATACAGTAAGGGCCAGCCGGCTCTTAACAATGTGTCGCTTCACGTAGAGAAGGGTGAATTTGTTTTTATCGTGGGCAACAGCGGTTCGGGTAAATCCACTCTGATAAAGCTGCTTTTGAAGGAACTGGATCCCACAAGCGGGTCCATCACGGTAAACGGACAGCGCCTGGATAAGTTAAGACGGAGAAAAGTGGCAAAATACCGCAGGGGAGTCGGTGTTGTGTTCCAGGATTTCCGTCTGCTTCGTGACAGGAATGTCTATGAAAATGTAGCATTTGCGCAGCGGGTCATTGAGCGCCCCACACGTGTCATTAAAAAGCGCGTGCCTGAGGTGCTCACCTTAGTGGGCCTGGCTGAAAAATACAAATCCCGTCCGGACCAGCTGTCCGGCGGTGAACAGCAGAGGGTTGCCCTGGCAAGGGCACTGGTGAACCGGCCAAGCATCCTGCTTGCGGATGAGCCAACCGGTAATCTGGACCCTAAGAACTCTTTTGAGATCATGAAGCTGCTGGAAGAGATCAACGAGCGCGGTACAACCGTTCTTGTCGTTACACACAACAGGGAAATCGTAAACGCATTCAAGAAGCGGGTGATTACCATGAAGAAAGGCGTCATTGTAAGCGACGAACAAGAAGGTGGATATCAGTATGAGAATTAGTACAATAGCATACATATTAAAACAGGGTGTGAAGAACATCTGGAGAAATTTAAGATTCTCCCTTGCTTCTATCGCCACCATGTCCGCATGTATATTCCTGTTTGGACTGTTTCTTGCACTGGTAATGAACTTCAGATATATCGTCCACACAGCGGAGGAAGGCGTAGCAGTTGTTGTATATTTTGATGAGGGAACAAAACAGGAACAGATTGATGATATCGGAAAGAAGATCCAGGCCCGTGATGAGGTTGCGGAAGTAAAATACATCTCTGCTGACCAGGCATGGGAAGAGTTCCGCGATGACTATCTGGGCGGCGACGAGGCACTGGCAGAAGGATTCAGAAACCAGGATAATCCTCTTGCCAACTCAGCAAACTATCAGGTATATCTGAAAAATGTTGAGGAGCAGAGCCAGCTTGTAGAGTATATTGAATCCCTTGACGGTGTGCGCAGTGTCAGCCAGTCACAGTCAGCCGAGAAGACCCTCTCCACATTTAATAAGCTGATCGGTTATGTGTCTCTGGGAATTGTATTTATCCTGCTGGCAGTTGCCTTCTTCCTGATCAGTAATACCATCACCATGGGTATTTCTGTACGCCAGGAAGAAATCGGGATCATGAAACTGATCGGAGCGACCGACTTCTTTGTAAGAGCACCTTTCGTGATCGAGGGTATTCTGCTGGGTGTTGTAGGGGCAGCGATCCCTATGGGAATTCTCTATGTGCTCTATAACAGAGTCATAGAGTTTGTAATGACAAAATTCCATTTACTGTCAGGATTCCTTCAGTTTTTGGATGTATCCCATGTGTTCCAGATCCTGCTGCCGGTAGGTGTGGGACTTGGTATCGGCATTGGTTTCATTGGTAGTATGATTTCCGTAAGGAAACATTTAAGGGTATAAGTTATAAAGTACAGAAGAGATGCTGCTGAATGTATGTTTCCTCCCGCGTTAGCGGGAGGATCTGTTTGGCAGTGTCTTCTTTTTGTTTTGACAAAGACAATTTTATAAGGAAAGGAGTAACTGTTCAGTACCCTCACAGTTGCAGGCAAAAATCCATGCAAGATCGCCTTTGGCGATGGGATTTTTGCTTGGCCGTGGTACACTTTCTTACGGCCAGCGCAGTGAATGCGCAGACCTACTGAATAGTTACGGAAAGGAACTGAAAGCGTGGACAGAAAGAAATATATCAAAGGTTTTCTGCTGGGTGTTCTCTGTACAGCCCTCATAGGCGGCGGAGTGCTGGGGTTTCTGTGGTTTCAGGACCAGCAAGGTGTCTTGAATGGTTCTACAGTGAAGAAGGCAAAAGTGATCGAGGACATCATAGATGAGTATTATCTGGAGGACATTGACGAGGAAGAACTGGAATCCTATCTGTATAAAGGACTGGTGGCAGGACTGGGTGACCCTTATTCCGGATATTACACCTCTGAGGAGTACGCCAAGCTCAACGAGAGCACAGAAGGTGAATATCTGGGTGTGGGCGTGGTGCTGCAGCAGGAGGCGAGAACAGGTATCGTCACCATCACCAGATGTTACGAAGGAGCACCAGGAGCCAAGGCAGGGCTTCTGCCGGGGGATGTGATCTACACCGTAAATGGGGAGACGACCACAGATAAGGAATTGTCAGAGATCGTTAAATTGATCAAAGGTTCAGAGGGTGAGACCGTCCGTCTGGAGATCGCCAGAGAAGGAGAGAGTGACTATGTGAGCCTGGATATTCCTTTGGAACACGTGGAAGTGCCCATGGTGGAGCATGAGATGCTGGAGGACCATATCGGATATATCCAGATCTATGAATTTGCGGAGGTGACGGCTGCCCAGTATGAATCCGCATTCCAGGATCTGCAGAGCCAGGGGATGGAGCGCCTGATCGTGGACCTGCGTGATAATCCGGGCGGTCTGCTCATCTCCGTGTGTGATATCCTGGAGCAGATTCTGCCAAAAGGACTGATCGTTTATACCGAAGATAAGAATGGGAACAGAAAGGAATACACCTGTGACGGGGAAAATGAACTGCAGATTCCGCTGACAGTGCTTGTCAATGACAACAGTGCCAGTGCGGCGGAAATTTTTTCCGGTGCAGTACAGGATTATGGAATCGGAAAACTGGTAGGCACCACCACTTACGGAAAAGGGATCGTACAGATGCCCATTCCCCTCACAGACGGAAGCGCAGTAAAGCTCACCATTGCCAAGTATTATACACCGAATGGCCGCAACATCCACGGTACGGGAATCGAGCCGGATGTGGAAGTGGAGCTGGATGACAGCCTCCGCCAGCAGGTGACAATAGAGAAATCCCAGGACAATCAGCTTCAGAAGGCCATAGAAGTGGTAAAGGGAATGTAGTTGAAGAGACGGTCAATCCGTGGTAAACTGTTAAAAATGGGAAAGTGAGGGAGACAGCGTATGAGTGAATATGTAATTATGACGGATAATACAGTGGATATGCCCTTGTCATGGTTTAAGGAACATCAGGTGGATTATCTCTGTCTGTCCTGTAACATGGACGGAGAAATCTACGACAAAGAGCATGTTATAGAAGATAAAGAGTTTTACAGGCGTATGAGAGCGGGCTCCATGCCCACCACATCACAGGTAAATCCCACAGCAGCGGAGGAGATCTTTGAGTCTGTACTCAAAGAGGGCAAAGATGTTCTGTATCTGGCATTTTCATCCGGCTTAAGCGGAACCTATAACAGCTGCCGCGTTGCCGCAGAAGAGTTAAGGGAATCTTACCCTGACAGAAAGATAGAGGTGATTGACACCCTGGCTGCATCCATGGGGGAAGGCCTGCTTGTATGGTATGCCGCAAAGATGAAAGCGGAAGGCAGGTCCATGGAGGAAGTGGCACAGTGGGTAAAGGAGAACATCCTTCACACCTGCCATGTCTTCACCGTAGATGATTTAAACCATCTCTACCGGGGCGGACGTGTCTCAAAAGCCACAGCGGTACTGGGGACTCTGGCCAATATCAAACCAATGCTCCATGTGGATAACGAAGGGAAACTGATACCTGTGGGAAAGGTCAGAGGACGTAAAAAATCACTGGCAACCCTGGTTTCCATGATGGAGGACCGGATTGGAGATTACAGGGGTAAAAATGAGATCGTCCTGATCAGCCATGGTGACTGTGAGGAAGATGCAGCGTACGTGGCAAAGCTTGTGGAGGAAAAATTTGGCATTACCAATGTGATGATGAACCCCATAGGCGCCACCATAGGCGCACATGCCGGCCCGGGCACGGTAGCTCTGTTTTTCCTTGGGGAGTACAGATAGTCCTACGGTTAAGGACAGTGGCCTGTGTACAGTAACTTGTGCGGTTACAAAATTTGTAATATTGGAGATAGTGCTTGACAGTTTTTAGCAAGAGAAGTTAAACTGATAGAAGTGAAGGATTTACCAAGGAAAAAGTGTATGAAAGGATATATGCACGATGGAGAATAGACATGGGAGTTCTTCTGGGATTTTTCGGGAGGAGGCATTGGGGCGTTTATGAACAGCAGACAGACAATTCTGATTGTAGATGATGTGGAAATGAATCGTGCGATTCTGGACGCTACTTTTTCGGAAGATTACAGAATTTTAGAAGCTGAGAACGGAAAGCAGGCCATGGAGTTTATCATGGAGCAGCAGGACAGGCTTGCAGCCATACTGCTTGACGTAGTTATGCCGGTTATGGACGGGTTTGAAGTGTTGGAAGAAATGCAGAAACTGGACCTTACGCATAAGATCCCTGTCTTTTTGATCACAGCTGAGAACTCTCAGGAGGTTCTGAAGAGAGGATATGAACTGGGTGTTGTGGATATTATCGGAAAGCCTATCATTCCTTTCTTTATCCGTCGGCGTATCGGCAATGTGATACGGCTTAACAACATTGTGAATGAACAGGAAGCTCTGCTCAGGGAACAGGCACAGGAGATCAGGGAACTGAACAGTTCCATCATTGAGACCCTCTCCACTGCCATTGAGTTCAGAGACTGCGAATCCGGGGAGCATGTTACCAGAATCCGGGATCTGACCATGATCCTTTTGCATGTCATCAAAGATCTGGACCCCTCCTGCAGGATCGAGGAGAATGATCTGCCTATGATAGCAGACGCGGCAGTCATGCATGACGTTGGCAAGATTGCCATTCCTGACGGTATTCTCAACAAGCCGGGCAGGCTTACTGCTGAAGAATTTGAGATTATGAAGACACACACCGTACGGGGATGTGAGCTTCTGGACAGTGTACCGCGGTTCCGTGAGAACCCTGTATACAAATATGCGTATGATATCTGCCGTCATCACCATGAGCGATGGGACGGACGCGGGTATCCGGACGGACTGAAGGGTGATGAGATCTCCATACAGGCGCAGGTCGTGTCTGTGGCGGATGTCTATGATGCCCTGGTCAGTGACCGTGTATACAAAAAGGCATATCCTCATGACACGGCCTATGAGATGATACGGAATGGGGAATGCGGCTGTTTCAGCCCCCTTCTGATGGAAGGACTCAGCAGAGCAAAGGATAAGATGAAAGCTCTTTATAAGAGAGAAGGATAAAAAGGTGCATCCGCACCGGCGTTGGATGAATGGACGCCGGGGGATGCACCTTTTTTGATAGTGCTGCCGTAAGGTCAGCGGGATTCCGGTTCTCTGGTCAGGCGGTAGCAGCGGGGGGACATTCCGAAGCGGGCTTTGAATATCTTATAGAAATAACTGAAATTATGATATCCCACGTTCAGTCCGATATCTGTTACGGACAGGGAAGTATTTTGAAGCAGGTAGGCAGCCTGATTCAGCCTTTTATCCTGCAGCAGGTCCTTGTAATTTTTCCCTGTGTGCCGCTTGATGACACGGCTCAGCCAATAAAGGTCATAACCCAGTTCCCCTGCAAGCTCTGACAGTTCCCCGTCACTGTAATGTTCCTCTATGTATCGGAAGACCGTGAGCAGCAGTTCCTGTTCATAGTTTTCCTGGCCGATCTCAGCCTTGTCGATGTAATTCATGAGCTGCAGAAAGAGGAGTCCCATGGTGACCTGATTGGAGCTGCGTTTGTTTGGCTGTTTGTTGTGCAGAGTCCAGATGAGATTTTCCACCAGATTCTGGATGGGCAGAATGTCTGCCACTTTAAAATGAAGGTAATTTACATTCTGGCTGCCGGTCTTCAGACATTCAATGATGAAGGTGCGCAGCATATTGTCCTCTGTGCCTATCATATCTAAGGGCTGCCCGAAAAACTCAGGCAGTATGATGAAATTGACGGCGATATCATCGTACCCTGCAGGATAGATTTCCTGGGTGGCAGTCTGGCTTAAAAAGAGAAGCTCCCCGGTGCCAAGCAGAACTTCTGCGCCGTTAATGATATGACGGGTGCTGCCTGAGCACATATAGATCATTTCCACGTAATTGTGGTTGTGTTTTGGGAAATGTACGAACCGGGTGTGAGGACGGATCTGCAGGAGTTTTCCGTGCTCCAGAAGTTTTTTGTTGTCAATGGTCATGGAATGTTCCAGATTGTAAATGGAGGGATTGATCTGCTTCTGCCCGTTCAGCAGGGCCTGTTCCTCCGCCGTAATTTTTTTCAATTCTCTTAACAATTCCTGGTTCATGGTTTCCTCCGTTTTTTTTCTGCTGTCTGCCCATAGAGAGCAGTTCTATGTTTTTCGGTAACTGTGAAGGTACTGAACAGCTATATTTATAGTAATACGGCAGAGAAAATAATGCAATCGGCAGACTGCAAATAAGGTTATAAAATTATGCAAACGGTGTACTTTTTCTTTGTCCTCTTTTCCGATAAGATGAGAATATAAGGAGGTCGGAAATCATGACAGAATATTATCTGGCGGTGGACATCGGCGCGTCCAGCGGCCGTCACATTCTGGGACATATGGAGCAGGGCCGCATGGTGATGGAGGAGATGCACCGTTTCTATAACGGACTGACCGTAAAAGACGGGGAAGCCTGCTGGGACCTGGAACAGCTGTTTGAGGAGATCAAGATTGGTCTTAAAAAGTGTGGAAAGGCCGGGAAGATACCTGTGAGTATGGGGATTGACACCTGGGCTGTGGATTTTGTGCTTCTGGACGGGAACGATCAGGTCCTTGGAAACACGGTGGGATACAGGGATAAAAGAACAGAGGGGATGGACAGGCTTGTCCGCCGGGTTATTCCCGAGAAAGAGCTGTATGGAAGGACCGGGATCCAGAAACAGATATTTAACACCATTTACCAGCTTATGGCTGTAAAAGAAAAACATCCCGATCATTTGGAAAAGGCAGAGGCCATGCTGATGGTACCGGACTATTTTCAGTTTTTGCTCACCGGTAAAAGGGCGTCAGAGTATACCAATGCCACCACAACTCAGCTTGTAAGTCCAAAAACAAAGGACTGGGATTTTGAACTGATTGAAATGCTGGGGTATCCGAAACATATTTTTCAGCCTATTAAAAAACCGGGTACCGTGCTGGGGACGTTCACGGAAGAAATCCGGAGGGAAGTGGGCTTTGACTGCCAGGTCATTCTGCCTGCCACCCATGACACAGGCTCCGCGGTCTTGGCTGTGCCTTCCAACGAGGAAAACGCCCTGTACATAAGCTCAGGGACCTGGTCTTTGATGGGAGTGGAACGAAAAGAGGCAGACTGTACGGAGGAGAGCCGCAGGCTGAATTTTACCAATGAGGGCGGCTATGATCACCGGTTCCGTTATCTGAAAAATATTATGGGGCTGTGGATGATACAGTCTCTCAAGAAAGAACTGCAGGATGCGTATTCTTTTGCGGAGCTATGTGAAATGGCATCCCAGGAGAGGATCCCCTCCCTGGTGGACTGTAATGACAGCCGTTTTCTGGCCCCGGAGTCTATGACAGAGGCAGTGCAGGGATACTGTAAAGAGACAGGGCAGCAGGTGCCCGAAGCCCCGGCACAGCTTGCAGGCGTTATATATAGAAGTCTTGCGGACTGCTACGGCAAAACGGTGCGGGAGATTGAGACGATGACAGGGGTACGGTATAAAAATCTCCACGTGGTGGGAGGCGGCGCAAACGCAGCGTATCTCAATCAGCTCACAGCCGCCAGTACCGGAAAAACAGTCCTGGCAGGTCCCACAGAGGCCACGGCCATCGGCAACCTGATGGTGCAGCTCATGGCAAAGGGTGTGCTGGCAGACTTAGAGGCAGCCAGGCAGTGCGTCTATGACTCATTTGAGATTAAAATATACGAACCGTAAATAAGAGATGCAAAAGGATTAAATGTAAAGTCAGGAGGAAAAGAATATGACTACAGCGCAGAGATATGAATCCGCAAAGGAAATCTACAAAAGTATAGGGGTTGACACAGACAAAGCAGTGGAAACACTGAAGGACATCCACATTTCCATGCACTGCTGGCAGGGGGATGATGTACAGGGATTTGACCACGAGGGACCATTATCCGGAGGGATCCAGACAACAGGCAACTATCCGGGAAAAGCCGGGACACCGGAGGAGCTTATGGATGACATTGACAAAGCCCTAAGCCTGATCCCGGGTAAGCATAAACTGAATCTCCATGCAAACTACGCCATTTTTGAGGAGGGACAGTTTGCGGACAGAGATGCCCTGGAGCCTGTGCATTTCAGGAAATGGGCAGAGTTTGCGAAAGAGAGGGGGATGGGAATTGATTTCAATCCCACATTTTTCTCTCATGAGAAGGCAGAGACCTTTACACTTTCAAGCCCGGATGAGGAGATCCGCCAGTTCTGGATTCGCCATGGACAGGCCTGCATCCGCATCTCCCAGTATTTTGCAGAGGAGCTGGGACAGCCCTGTGTGATGAATATCTGGATTCCCGACGGCTATAAGGATGTGCCGGCTGACCGTCTTGCGCCAAGGGCCAGGTTCAAGGACTCCCTGGATCAGATATTATCCATTGACTATGACAAGTCAAAAGTATATGTCTGCCTGGAATCCAAGGTGTTTGGCATTGGCATGGAGTCCTACACGGTGGGGTCCAGCGAATTCTGTATTAATTATGCTGCCAATAACGGTATTTTGAGTCTGATGGACAATGGACATTATCATCCCACAGAGGTGGTTTCCGATAAGATCCCGGCTATGCTCTTATTTAATGAGAAACTGGCTCTGCACGTGACAAGACCGGTGCGCTGGGATTCCGACCATGTAGTGTTGTTTGATGATGAGACAAAAGAGATCGCAAAGGAAATTGTGAGAAATGATGCCATTGACCGGGTATTCTTAGGACTGGATTTCTTTGATGCCAGCATTAACCGGATCAGTGCCTGGGTGGTGGGAATGCGCAATATGCAGAAAGCTTTTCTGTTTGCACTTCTCCAGCCAAATGATAAACTGAAAGAACTGCAGAATAACAGTGAATTTACAGAACTTATGATGCTTCAGGAGGAGCTGAAGCTGTTTCCGTTTGGAGATGTGTGGAATTATTTCTGTGAACAGTGCAAAGTCCCCCAAAAAGAGGACTGGTTTAAAGAGGTACAGCAGTACGAAAAAGAGGTGCTGAGTAAACGCGCATAGCAAAAAGCGCGTGGTACGCTGCAGAAGACATGGATATCCGTAAGGGATGATAGAAAGGAACAGAAAAAATGAGAGTTTTGGAAGCAAAATTTGTACAGGGTTTTATGAGAATGGCAGATGACGGCTGGCAACAGGGATGGCACGAGAGAAACGGCGGAAATCTGACCTACCGTATAAAGAAAGAAGAGGTGGAACTTGTCAGAGAAGATCTGTCAGCAGACGGCGCGTGGAAGGAGATCGGCACAGCGGTACCGGCCCTTGCCGGGGAGTATTTTCTGGTGACAGGAAGCGGGAAATACTTCCGCAATGTCATGAGCGACCCGGAAGACTCTATTGCCATCATAGAACTGGATCACAAGGGGGAGAACTACCGCATCTGCTGGGGGCTGGTAAACGGCGGAAGACCTACCAGCGAGCTGCCCTCCCATCTGATGAACCATGAGGTGAAAATGCAGGCAACAGGCGGTAAGCACCGGGTGATATATCATGCGCATACCACCAATATCATTGCACTCACCTTTGTCCTGCCCTTAAAGGATGAAGTGTTTACAAGGGAGCTGTGGGAAATGGCAACAGAGTGTCCTGTGGTATTCCCGGATGGTGTGGGCGTTGTGGGCTGGATGGTGCCGGGGGGAAGTAAGATCGCGGTTGCCACCAGTGAGCTGATGAAGAAGTATGATGTGGCAATTTGGGCGCACCATGGCATGTTCTGTTCAGGGGAAGATTTCGATCTGACGTTTGGGCTGATGCATACCGTGGAAAAGTCAGCGGAGATCCTTGTGAAAATGCTGTCCATGAGACCGGATAAGCTGCAGACCATCACAGCGCAGAATTTCAGGGATTTGGCGGTAGATTTTCATGTGAATCTGCCGGAGAAGTTTTTATACGAGAAATAGGGTGCGGGGGCAGAGGTCTGTGCACCGGGGATCCGGCTTCGTTTTCCGTAAAATCGGCGAACGGGGCCGGATTTTCTATGGTATCCTGCAGAATTAAATGATACAATAGTAACAATAGGGATATTGGGACAAGTCAAAGTGCCGATTCTGTAAGGAGATTATAATATGTGTAAAGAGATGCTGCAGAGAGTGGAAGGGTTTGCTTCCCTGATACTGAGAAGATATTTTTGTGAATCCGACGTGGAATTTCTCATATCTACATTTGATGAGGATATCGTCTGGCTGGGGGCAGGACCTCAGCAGCAGGCAGAGGGGAAGGAGGCAGTGGCGGCTTGTTTTTTGGAGGGCAGGGAGGATTTGGCACCCTGCCATATGTATGGGGAGAAGTACGTGACCAGGGCGCTTTCGGGAGACTGTTTTTTGTGTGAGGGGGACAGCTGGATCCAGCCCAGGGAGGAGACCGGACTGTATTTTAAGACACACCAGAGGATCACTTTTATCTTCCGACTGACAGGGGATGCGCTGAAGACGGTTCATATCCATAATTCCGTAGATTTTTCCGATATCCAGGAAGGTGAACTTTTTCCGGTGCAGGCCGGAAAAGATGCATACAAAAAACTGGAGGAAAGCCTGGCCAACAGAGACAGGCAGATAGAACTGATGCTGTCCCAGCTTCCCGGCGGAATGATGATCTGCCGCAGAGATGACCGGTATTCTACGAAATGGATCAGTGAAACCCTGAGTCATCTTCTTGGCTATATAGGTGCGGAGGAGTACGTTGAATATACCGGGAACTGCTGCCGGGGTTTTATAGTTCCGGAGGATTATGCAGCGATGCAGGTGCAGGCGGAAGAAAGTCTGAGGGAGGGGGATCTCTACTATGTGGAGTACCGGGTTCTCAGAAAGGACGGCACCTGGTTCTGGGCATCGGATATGGGGAAAAAGGTTATTGACCAGGATGGGGAGGAAGTGATCTACTGTTTCATTGCGGATATATCTGAGAAAAAGGAACGGGAACAGCAGGCAGAACTGGCGGGAAGAGAAGCTGCCCGGCAGACACGTTTTCTGACCCAGCTCTACGATTCCATACCCTGCGGGATCCTTCAGTTTGAGCCGAAATTCCCATACCGCATTGTGAATTTTAACCGGAGTGTCTGGGAATTCTATGGGTTTTCCTCAGAAAATACGTTTCGGGACGAAATACAGAACCCTCTCATAATGGTCCTGGAACATGAGCGGGATCAGATCGAGGCAAAAATCCGGGGCCTGCATGTGGGGAGCGGCACCATCACATACACAAGGCAGAGCAGGAAAAAGGATGGAGCCCCCATGTGGATCAGTGTGATCATGGAACGTCTGGTCAACGCGGACGGCGCAGATGTGGTGCAGGCTATCTTTACGGATGTGACACAGATGCATCTTCTGCAGGCTGCGCAGGAACAGGAGCAGAGGATTGAAAACCAGTGTCTGCGCGCAGCTACCTGTACGGCGTATCCCCTGATCATGAGCATCAATCTTACGAAAAACACGTACAACTGCTTTATTGAAGAGCAGAAATCTCCGTACGAGAGGCGCGGGAATTACGATGAAATGCAGAGCAGGGCGCTGCCTGACGTCTACCCTTCTTACAGGGAGGATTTTGAAAGATTTGTTTCCAGGGAACAGATGAAGAAAAGATTTAAAAACGGTGAGCGGGAACTTTACATGGAGCTGCAGGAAAAAGGCTATGACGGGAAATACCACTGGATCTCCATACAGCTTATCTATGTGGACAATCCTGTGGGAGCAGACATGCTGGCCATCGAGCTGGTAAAAGTGCTGGACAGCCAGAGGGCGGAACTGGCCAGGCAGGAACAGCTTCTGCGGGATGCTCTGGCGGCGGCAAAAGCGGCCAATAGTGCCAAGTCTGATTTCCTCTCCAGGATGAGCCACGATATCAGGACTCCCATGAATGCCATTATCGGAATGAGCACCATCGGACAGATGAAATTAGAGGACACACCCAGGGTGCAGGACTGCTTCAGGAAAATAGACGCCTCATCCAGATATCTGCTTTCCCTGATCAACGATATTTTGGACATGTCCAGAATAGAGACCGGAAAAATGGAGATCAACAGCAGAAAATTTAATTTTGCCGAGCTGTATGAGGAGATATCTTCCATCATCTATCCCCAGGCTTTGGAGGCTATGATTGAATTTGAAGCCCGTCAGACGGAGCCTATGGAACATTATTATGTGGGCGATGCCCTGAGGATAAAGCAGATCCTCATGAATTTACTGTCAAATGCCCTGAAATTCACACCTGCCGGGGGAAAGATCGTGGTAAATACCCAGGAGGAAAAACGCACCAATGGATATGCCTATGTGCGACTTACAGTTGAGGATAACGGGATTGGCATGTCCGAGGAATTTCAGGATCGCATTTTCCAGCCTTTTGAACAGGAAAGCGTGGAGAGTGCAAGGAACAATGTGGGTAGCGGTCTTGGACTTTCCATTGTCTATAATCTGGTCCAGCTTATGGGCGGAAAGATCCGGGTGGAGAGTAAAAAGGATATGGGAAGCAGATTTACGGTTTCCATCCCGCTGGGCCTGATGGAGGACGACGAGGAGGAAGAGTGCAGACGGAAGACAAGGGAGCTTATGAAGGATGTGGAAGTCCTGGTGGTGGATGACGATGAACTTGTATGTGAACAGACATCAGCCATATTGGAGGAGATAGGCGCCCATTCCATATGGGTGACATCCGGCCGTGAGGCGGTGGAGCAGGTGCGGACTGCTGTCTCGGAGGGAAGGATCATAGATGTGGCTATGATAGACTGGCGGATGCCGGATATGGACGGAGTGGAGACAACCCGCCGCATCCGGGCGCTGACCGGGACGGAAACCATGATCATCATCATATCAGCGTATGACTGGAGCAGTATTGAGGAGGAGGCCAGACAGGCAGGGGCTGATTTCTTTATCTCTAAACCTCTTTTCCGCTCCACTATCTTTGATACGTTTTCAAAGCTGGGAACCGCCTGCGGGGCCGGCAGGGAAGCCGAGATGGAGAAGCAGGACTTTGCGGACCGCCGGGTGCTCCTGGTGGAGGACAATGACCTGAACCGGGAGATCGCCCAGTCCCTTCTGGAGATGCATGGGATTGGGACAGATACGGCAGAAAACGGGGCCGAAGCTGTGGATATGTATGCAAAAGCTTCCAAAGGGTATTACTCCGCGGTCCTGATGGATATCCGCATGCCTGTCATGGACGGTCTGGAAGCCACAAGAAGGATCCGGAGTCTGGAAAAGAAGACAGGGGGAGAGACACCGATCCTGGCGATGACGGCAAATGCGTTTGACGAGGACAAGTCCCAGGCCTATGAAGCCGGAATGACCGGATATCTGGTGAAACCGCTGGAAGTAAAGGCTCTATTGGAGGAACTGCAGGCAATATGGCAGTAGAACAGAAGGAATAAAGATCATATCAAACAGGAGGTAAATTTATGGAGATGAAGCAGATCAGAATGGGTATTGTAGGGGCTGGCACCTGGGGACAGACACACGCATCCATTTACGCGGAGCATGTCTGTGCCTGCCCGGTGGCTATTTGCGACAGCAGGGAGGAACGTGCCAGGGAGATCGCAGACAAGTATGGGATTGAGAAGGTCTACACAGATTATCACAGTCTGGCCGCGGACCCGGATGTGGACGCTGTGGCCATCGTGACGCCGGATTTTGCCCATGCGGATATTGCGGTGGCAATGGCAAATGCAGGCAAGGACATTCTGATAGAAAAGCCACTGGCAACCACCAGGGAAGATATTGAGAGGATCTGTAAGGCTGTCCGGGAAAATAAGGTGCGCTGCATGGTGGACCTGCACAACCGCTGGAACCCGCCCTTCAACACGGCAAAGCAGGAGGTGGAATCCGGAAAACTGGGCACCCCATATACCGGATATATCCGGCACAGCGATGTAAAATGGGTGGCAACCGATATGCTCTCCTGGGCTTCCCGGTCTTCCATTCTCTGGTTTTTGGGGAGTCACAGCCTTGACACCCTGCGGTGGATCTTCGGAGATGAGGTAAAACGTGTCTATGCGGTCAAGCGGAAAGGGATCCTGGAGGAAATGGGCGTGGATACGGACGATATTTACCTCACTACCATTGAGTTTGCACATGGGGGCATTGCACACATGGAAAACGGATGGATCACGCCAAATGGAAATACCAATGTGAATGATTACAAATTCAGTGTTCTCTGCACAAAAGGCATGATCAATATGGATCTGTCCAGCCATAACCTGATCCAGGAGGTGACAGAGGTAAATACCAGCACCCCGGACATTCTGGTGTCCAACCGTGTGTTTGACCGCTGTAAAGGATTGTCTTATGAGAGTATCCGGGATTTTATCGACCGGCTGGTGGATGGCAGGGAATTCCGTGTCTCCATGGAGGATGCCAGAAGAACGGCTATAGCCATCCTGGCGATCATGGAATCAGCGGAAAAAGGAATGCCTGTGGACGTGAATTATGATTAAAATGTGACGAAGTCCCTTTCCATATTTCTGAATATAGTATATAATCTGAAAAAAATGTTATACCATAAATAGTATGGCATAATAAAAAGATAACAATCCGGTGTATTTTACGGTCAGCGCTCAATGTGCCGGCCTGCCGGACCGTTATGTGAAAGGCACACCATGCGTGCCGTCTCATGTATGGACAGAGATACAGATTTCAGATATGGAGGACAGAATGAATTTACAATTTAAACCGGTAGAAGCAGAAGATATAGACAGACTGACCCCGCTTTTTTGCAGGCGGCCAAATAAGACCTGTGACAGTGTGTTTTTGGACAGTTTCATATGGAGCAAGCTTTACGGCGTACAGTTTGCTGTCAGCGATGGCAAAGCGATCCAGTGGCTCATGGACAATGAAGGTGTGGCCGGGACTGCCATGCCGATCTGCAGCCAGGAGGATTTGGAGCATTATTTCAATGAGATCACAGAGTATTTTAATACCGTGCTGCAAAAGCCTTTATATATCCATCTCGCCGACGAGGAGGCAGTTTTGGCTCTGGGATTAATGGAGCAGAAGGAGCGGTTTCTTGTGACAGAACAGGAAGATTTAAAGGATTATCTCTATGACGGGGATGCCATGAGAAGCCTGTCCGGAAAGAAACTGCATAAAAAGAAAAACCATCTCAATGGGTTTAAGAGGGCCTATGAGGGCAGATATGAATACCGCCGTCTCTGCTGCTCCGACAGAGGTGATGTGTGGAAGTTCCTGGATCACTGGAGAGAACAGAAAGGGGAAGAGGTGGAGGAACATCTTGACTATGAGGTGGAAGGCATACACGAAATCTTGAAAAACTGCTCCAACCTTCAGGTCCGCATGGGCGGTGTCTATATTGATGATAAACTGGAGGCGTTTACCATCGGAAGCTTTAACCCGCTGGAAAATATGGCGGTGATCCATATAGAAAAAGCCAATCCCGAGATTCGGGGACTGTATCAGTTTATTAACCAGCAGTTCCTTCTGGCTGAGTTTCCGCAGGCAGCTCTTGTGAACCGCGAGGACGACCTGGGTATAGAAGGGCTGAGAAAAGCAAAGATGTCCTACAATCCTGTGGGGTTTGCCAGAAAATACGAAGTCAGACAGATTGATTTCAAACCGGAAGTGTGAGGTGTACCATGGAAGTACGGTATCTGAGCAGTTCTGAGAAAGAACGGTGCCGAAGCCTTTGGGAGGATGCTTTCCCGGAGGATTCCCCGGCCTTTCTAGAGTATTATATGAAAGAGAAAACAAAGGACAACCAAATTCTGGTCCTGGAGGAAGATAGAAAAATCCTTTCCATGCTCCACAGAAACCCCTATGATATCTGTGTGGGAGACCGGATGTGGAGATGCGACTATATTGTAGGTGTTGCCACAGCAAAAGAGGGACGCCGCAGAGGATACATGCGCAGGCTTATGGAGAGAGCTTTGTCAGATATGAGGGCAGAAGGGATGCCCTTTTGTTTTCTCATGCCTGCGGCAGAAGCGATTTATCTTCCCTTTGGATTTACCTACATTTTTGACCAGCCCAAATGGGAGCTGCCCGAGATGCGTACCCAGGACAATACGCTGGCAGTCCGCCGGGTCAGCAGTCTGGATGCGGGGGCTGTTGTGGAGAGGGCAGCCGGATGGATGAATGCCTGGCTGAGGCAGAGATATGAAGTTTTTGCCAAGCGTGATACAGAATATCTGAGGCGCCTTTTAAAAGAGATGGAGAGTGAGAACGGAATCCTGGAAGAGATCCGAAAGAATGGGAAAACAGCCGGTTTTCTGGGAACATGGGGACTTGAGAAGCAGGAGCAGCGGCTGTTGTTTTCAAAACCGCCTCTGATCCGGGAAAAGGACGGGGGAGAGCCGGCTGTCATGGGGCGGATCGTGAGCCTTCCGGATTTTATGAAGGCTATCCGACTGAAAGAGGAGACACCTGTAAAGTGTATGACGTTCTATATCAAAGTTGAGGACGAACTGCTGGAGGAGAATCAAGGAGCGTTTTACTGGACCGTTGACAGGCATTCCTCTGCGCTTGAACAGGTGTCCGCGGGAGAACAGGCAGAAAGAAAAGGTGAGATCTCAGGGGTGATAAATATTCACATCCGGAGACTGACCGCCTGGCTTTTCGGCTATGGTATGCCTGAAGAACTTCCGGCTGCAGCAGAATTCATCCGTCCCATTCAGGGTGTGTTTCTGGATGAAGTGGTATGACGGTGATGGGAATTATCAATAATAAAACCTCCGGTTCAAAAGGGTTGTCCTTTTTGAATCGGAGGTTTTTGCATCGGCAGGAATGATCGTCTAGCGGATCTCTGTCTTCCAGAATCCATGCAGGTTGCAGTACGCATAGGCTGCAACTGGCTTGTCTCCCTCTGTGAGGGCAAAGCAGGCTTTGGGGTCTCCATCTGCTTTTAAGGGAACTCTCTGCAGGCCTTTTTCCGTCTCCAGGCAGATAAATCCAATGCTGTGCTCCTCTGTCATAGGATGTGCAATGCTGCCTACATTAACTGTGACCGTATTTCCATTCTGTTCCACAACCGGGAGGTGTTTTTCAGAGGCACCCTCCGATGTGTTGGCTTTCAATTCCGTCAGCTCTTTGCCGCAGCAGGAAAAACTTGCTCCCGGGTCTGCGCTGATGACTTCGATCAGTGTGCTGCATCCTTCTTTGCTGTAAAAACGCGGTTCATTCATAATCTATTACCTCCTTGTCTGCCTTATAGTCATTCCCACAGAATGTAAGGTTTATGTGTATATCGGGACATACTCTGCATAAGTTTTCTTATTTTATGGATAATAAATGGTAACAGAGATGAAGGAGAGAATGCAAATGGATGAAAAAATAAATCTGCCCATTGTCAATGAGGAAGGCTGCTTTGAGATTCGTCTGGAGAGTATAGGCGGTCTGGGAGCAAACCTGTGCGGAAAGTTATTGGGAGAGCTGGGAGCATCCTATCTGGGGCTTAATGCATCCAGTTTTTCCAGCTATGGTTCTGAGAAAAGAGGTTCACCGGTGAAAGCGTTTATCCGCTGGTGTGAGCCTGACAGGGAAATCCGCATCAGCAGTCCGGTGGAGAAGCCACACATCCTGGGGCTTTTTCATGAGGCGCTGGCAGGCAAGCTGCCGGTTACCGCTGGTGTGTGGGAGGAGACCAAGATCGTGATCAACTCCCCTGATTCCCCCAATGACCTGAGAGAGAGGCTGAAGCTTTATGGGGGAAGTATCTATGCAGTGGACGCCCTGAAGATCGCCATGGAGAGCAAAAGCCGTGTGAATATGGTCATGCTGGGGGCGGTTGTAAAAGCTGCGGGGTTCATAGCTCTTGAGCGGGCATATGACCTGGTAAGGGATACCATAGGAAAGAAATATCCCGCGCTTTTGGAACGGAATCTGGAGGGCGTGAAGCGAGGATATGAGGCGGCCGAGGAAGAATATTTTGCACCTGACGGCAGATATGAAAAGGTCCCCTACAAGGAAGCTGAAAATCAGTGGGGATATAAAAATGCTCCTTACGGCGGTGTCAATACCCGTTATGGAAGCACGGTATCCAATGACCTTTCCGCATCAAGAGAAGGCTACATTCCCCTGTTTATCCAGGACAGATGTATAAACTGCGGCCTGTGTGATTCCACATGCCCTGATATGGTCTTCCGGTTTGAGAAGGGAGAGTATAGGGGGAAAGAGGCAATGGTAAATAAGGGACTTGATTATCACCACTGCAAGGGATGCCTGCGGTGTGTGGATGTCTGCCCGGTGAATGCGCTTGTACAGGGTATTGAGAGAGAGCATCCTGACAAAAAATGGTTTGTGAGAAATAAGGATTTAATCGTGGACCACCTGGAATTTGAGGATGCAGGGGCAAATTCCTGGGTCACAAGTGATTCTTATCTGGAAGAGCGGAGAATAGACGGAGGGCTGGTTTGATGGAAAAGCAGAAAGTATTATTTGAGAGCGGAAATGAACTGGCTGCCTATGCGGCGAAACAGATCAATTATCATGTGATGGGGTATTATCCCATTACCCCGTCCACACAGATCGCGGAGTTCCTGGATCTGATGAAGGCGGAGGGGGAGCATGATATTTCCCTGATCGCAGCGGAGGGGGAGCACAGTGCGGCAGGTATCTGCTATGGCGCGTCAGCCGCGGGGGCGAGGGTTTTCAATGCCACCAGCGCCAATGGTCTTTTGTATGCGCTGGAACAGCTTCCGGTCCAGTCAGGGACCCGGTTTCCTATGGTGCTGAACGTGGCCTGCAGGACCGTGTCCGGTCCATTGTCCATTAAAGGGGACCACAGTGATATTATGTACACACTGAATACGGGATGGATCATCCTTTTTGCGGATACACCACAGGCTGTCTATGACATGAACCTGTGTGCCCTCAGGATTGCAGAGGCAGTCAGACTTCCGGTGATCGTGGCATTTGACGGCTTTTTTACCAGCCACCAGAAGAAGAAGTGCTATGTGTTTGAGGATGAAAAAACAGTGGGGGATTTTATTGGGACGTATGATGCGGAATATTCCGTTCTGGATTTGGAACATCCGGTATCCATCGGCTCCTATATGAACGAACCGGATACTCTGAACAATAAATACCAGCTTCATCTGGCTATGGAACAGGCACGTACAGTGATCCCCCAGGTGTTTGCAGAGTATGAAGCCCTGTCAGGAAGGAAATATCCTCTGGCAGAGGGATATAAAAATGAGGATGCGGAAGTGATCTTATTTCTGCTGGGTTCTTCCTACCACACAGCCAAGACCGCGGCTGACCGGATGCGGGAGGAGGGCATCAAGGCAGGCGTAGTGACCCTGCACGCTCTGCGGCCGTTCCCGGCAGAGGAACTGTACGAGCTGTGCAAAAGCGCAGTGACCATACTGGCAGCGGACAGACAGGACAGCTACGGTGCCGGAGGGGGAAATATGACCCTGGAGCTGAAGGCAGCTCTGAAGGACCGCAACAGCAGGGCAAGGGTCCTGAGCCGTATTTACGGACTGGGCGGAAGGGACTTTTATGTGCAGGATGCATTAGAACTCTTCCGGCAGTGTCTGGACGGCAAGGCATCTGCATTTGATTATCTGGGTGTTTATCCCGGGGATGAAAGCCTGCAGATACAGCAGTATTTTAACCCCATCAGCAAAGAGGAAGCCAGTCCGGGCTATATATCCGTAAAGACGGATGAAAACGGTCAAATGAAGGTGTCCGGGGGAAGAGTGAATGAGAGCACAGTCATGCCAAAACGTCTGGCTCCCGGACACGGCGCCTGCCCGGGCTGCGGAATCCCGGTAAATGTAAACCTGCTGTTAAAAGGAATTGAGGGAAATGTGGTACTTCTGTTTCAGACCGGCTGCGGCATGGTGGTCACCACCTCTTATCCCAAGACAGCGTTCCGTGTTCCCTATATCCATAATCTGTTCCAGAACGGCGCCGCAACGCTTGCAGGTGTTGTGGAGGCCTTTCAGCAGCGGCGCAGGCGTGGGGAACTGCCCGACGAAGCCATTACTTTTGTCATGGTCAGCGGTGACGGCGGTATGGATATCGGCATGGGCTCCGCGCTGGGAACGGCCCTCAGAAATGACCATCTGATCCTATTCGAGTACGACAACGGGGGCTATATGAATACCGGGTACCAGTTATCCTATTCCACACCTAAAGGTGCCAAAAGCGCCACCTCCCATATCGGAAAAGAACAGTACGGAAAAACATTTTTTCACAAGGATATGCCTATGATCATGGCTGCTACAAACCTGCCGTATGCGGCAACGGCAGCAGAGTCAAACCCGGCGGATTTTATAAAAAAAGCGGCAAAAGCCAAAGAGTATGCATCACGTTTCGGAACCGCATATATCAAGACACTTTCCGCCTGCCCCTTAAACTGGGGAGATAAACCCAATACGGAGCGGAGAGTCATAGAAGCAGCCGTGAACTCCTGCTATTTTCCGCTTTATGAGATAGAAAACGGGATCACCACATTGAACTATGATCCGGAAAAAAGTAAGAAAAGGATTCCGGTTACAGACTGGCTTAAACTTATGGGCAGAACACGCCATCTGACGGAAGCGTCCTACAGCGGTGTAGCAGAGGAGATCCAGGCAGAGGTGGACCGGCGCTGGGAACGCCTGAAAGCAAGAGCGGAACATCCCCTTCTTTAGTCCTTGACTGGGAGGGAGATTCATCATATTATAGGTAATGATGGAATTTTGTGACAAAAATTGTAAGAGATCAGTATCTTCACAGTTGCAGGCAAAAATCCATGCAGAATCGCCTTGGCGATGTGCGGTCAGCGCAGTAGAGGCACGGACCGATCCAATGGTTATCCCAATTTTACAAATTAAGAAAAGAGGAAAAAATAATATGATGTATCTATGGCTGCTGCTGGGCTTTGTATTCCTGGTGAAGGGAGCTGATCTGTTTGTAGACGGATGTTCTTCCATTGCAAAGACACTGCGGGTTCCATCCATTATCATCGGTCTGACGATCGTGGCGTTCGGGACCAGTGCACCGGAGGCTTCCGTCAGTATCATGGCCTCCCTGTCAGGTAATAATGATATTGCCATCAGTAATGTCATTGGCTCCAATCTGTTTAACAGCCTGGCTGTTATCGGCGTCTGCGGTGTCGTCCTGCCTATGAAAATACAGGGCGGGCTGCTGAAAAAAGAAATGCCTTTCTCCATCCTTGTCACAGGACTTCTGCTTTTATTCTGTATGTTTTCCGTTGGAGGGACAAAGGGAGTTCGGCAGATTGGACGTCTGGAGGGGCTGATACTGGTTCTGCTGTTCGCCGGATTTTTGTATATGCAGATAAAATCAGCGCTGAAGACGCGTACCGTTAGGCCTGAGGAGGAAAATATCGGGAAAAAGCTGACCCCTGTCAGGAGCATTGTATATGCTGTTCTGGGTATTGCCATGATCATTATAGGCGGGGAATTAGTCGTTGACAGCGCCAGTGAAATTGCTGCCGCTTTTGGCATGAGCCAGACACTGATCGGACTGACCATTGTGGCCATCGGCACCTCCCTCCCGGAGCTTGTGACCTCTGTGGTGGCATCCACAAAAGGCGAGAATGATTTGGCTATGGGTAATGTTATTGGCTCCAATATATTCAATATTCTGCTCATCATCGGCGCATCAGCAGCAATATCCCCTATGGCTATCCGTATGGAGTCTATCTATGACGGAGCGGTGCTGCTGCTCATGAGTATCATACTTTTCGTCCTGGCGAAAAAGGGAGAAAAGATCAGCAGAGGAGAGGCCATTGCGCTTCTGGTGCTCTATGGAGGATATACGGCTTATATCATTATGCGGTGAGGACAATAAATTTAATCCGGGATTTTCTTACGGCAGCAGGGCATAAAAAGGCCATGCTGCTGTTTTTTTGCGCTTTCGAGGTTGTGATCACATCTGGCGGATGCTATAATGAAAAACAGATTGTTCCGCAGAGAGTGGAGGATTTATGCGGACAGTACAGGACAAAGGGTGAGGGAAGAAAGTATGCTGACAAGAAAAGAGATGAAGCAAAAAGCCAGACAGTCTCTGCGGAAGCATTATCTGATGTTTGTGACGGTCTGCGTTGCTGCGGCTATACTGGGAACTGAGTTTTCCGGTTCTCTGGATGGGATAAAGATCGAATCCAGAGAGGAGCGCAGCCCGGAGACAACGGTTACAGGGATTGTGGGCAGACAGCCCAATCTGTCAGATGTGGTGCTGGATGCACTGCAGGGGAATGAGGAGGAGAGCCGGGAGCTGTCAGAAGAACTGAAAGAACAGGCAGTGCAGAACACAAAGGAAGGCAGAGGCAGTGCGGCTCTGGGAAGAAGCAGAGGTGTCCTGGCAGGGTTTGTGAATTCCGTTACATCGGGTTCTATCCTGGTTACGCTGATCGCTGCCGTGAATTCCATGGTGGGATCAGCGGGGATCACAGTCTTTCTTTTTATTGTGCTGAGTCTGCTGCTGGCCCTGGGGGCCTGGGTCTTTTTGTTCAATATGTATACCGTGGTATCCAGACGTATTTTTCTGGAAGGCCGTGTGTATGAGAAGCTGACTATCCAGCGTTTTGCCTTCCTGCTCAGGGTGAAGAGATGGACAAAAGTGTCTCTTACCATGGCTTTGGCATCCCTGTATCAGATGTTGTGGGCATTGACGATCGTGGGCGGTATCATCAAACGGTATTCTTATTTTCTGGTACCATACATTGCGGCCGAAAATCCGGATATTTCCCCTAAAAAAGCTGTCAATCTCTCAAGAAAGATGATGCATGGGCATAAATGGGAATGTTTTGTCTTTGAACTTACTTATTGGGGCTGGGATATGCTGGGGAGTCTGACCTTTGGCCTGACTGCCATTTTTTACTCCAACCCTTACAAGACAGCAGCGTTCAGCGAATTTTATGTCCAGATGAGAGATTTGGCAAAGGAAAAGAAAATAGAGGGCTGTGAGCTTCTGAATGACAGGTATCTGTTTGAAAAGGCTGATGGAGATGTGATTTTCGAGGCGTATGGGGATTCCCTTGCTTCCGTTTGGGAGGAAGAGGAGCAAGAGCCTGAGAAACTGAGAGGGGTTGCAGGATTTCTTGCAAATGTTCTTGGAATCACAGTGATCAACAGGCAGGATGAGCGTGCTTACGAAGAATACCGGAACGGACAGGCAAAATATCAGATGATAAAAGCAGCGGTGGAAGGGGTGGTCTACCCTGAAAGACTGTTTCCCATCCCGGAGGCAGGGAAGCGTCAGAAGCTGGAGACCCTGCGTTATATGCGCCGCTATTCCGTGTGGTCTGTGATCCTGCTGTTTTTTGCATTTTCCTTTATGGGATGGGTGTGGGAAGTGAGCCTGCATCTCATAACAGACGGTGTATTTGTGAACCGGGGAGTTCTGCATGGTCCCTGGCTGCCTATTTATGGAACCGGAGGCGTCATGATTTTGGCGGTTCTGAATAAATTCAGGGAAAAGCCTCTGGTGGAATTTCTCTTGACCATTGTGCTGTGCGGCTGTGTGGAATACTTTACTTCCTGGTTCCTGGAGATTACCCACAATGGAGAGAAGTGGTGGGATTACAGCGGATATTTTCTCAATCTGAATGGGAGGATCTGCGCGGAAGGCCTTCTGGTCTTTGGACTGGGAGGAATGGCTATTGTCTATGTGGCTGCGCCGCTTCTGGATGATCTCATTAGGAAAATACCCTATAAGATACTGATCCCTGTGTGTATCACCCTGCTGGCTGTATTTGGAGCCGATGAGGTTTATTCCAACCGGCACCCAAATACGGGGAAGGGGATCACGGACTATACAGGTGCGTGGATAGAGGAGCAAGAAGTCCGGACATGAGAGGTGTGTCCGGGCTTTTTTTGTGGTAAAAAGGCAGGGATGAGGCGGGTTTGGGGTTGTAGAATTTGACTGAAAATTATATAATGGTAATAAGTATTAACAGATATTATGGCGTGATTTACAAGGAGGAACCAGTAAAAGGAGAGAGAACCAAAGAGGGGAGGAAAATTTATGGGTAATATGTCAGCAGATGAAAAGACTTTTATCCGGAAACAGAGGGGAAGTTTTGGAGCGGTGGCGTTCGGCAGTAAGATGCTGTCGTTTCTTACAGCAGCTGGTATAATGTCATATATGATGGAGAACACGGAAATTTCCGGGGATGCGGCACGGGCCATAATGGTAATTGGTTTGGCAGGGGCTTTTTTTGCTGCTTTTATTTTAAGTCTGGTCATAGACAGAACCAGGAAAAAATCGGGACGCAGTAAACCCTGGATATACACAGGGATTGTTTTAGTGGCTGCAAGCACACTGATGAGCCTGCATGTGCCAAGGGCTGCTGTGGGGATTGAAACGGTATATGTGGGAATCATATTTTTTGTATGGTGTTTTGGTATGAAATTGCTGCTCTTTCCTGCAGATGCGCTGCTGGCAGGGATGACCAAAAATGCAGCAGAGCGGACGAATCTTGCCTCGGTGAAAGGGGTTGCCGGAGGAATGGCTGTGATCTGCACCGGTTTTATTGTTGGCAGCTTCACAGCTCCGGGGCTTCAGGGGGGTGACGGCGGCAGAAAATATGTGCTTGTTTTTACGGCAGTGATTTTGGCTTCTATGCTGCTTGGAAGCATATTTTTGAGAGAGACATATCTTCCCCCTGTTCCGGACAGCCAGAAAATGAGTATAAAAGAATGCGGAGAAGATTTGAAGGCATTTTTTAAAGACCGATACTTTTTGCTCCTGCTGCTTTATGGGGGAATGCTGATGTTCGCTGTCTCTGTTTTTTCCTTTCTTAAAGGAGAATACGCATACTGGGTTTTGGGGGAACCTGCAAATGCTGATTTTGTAAAGGCTGTTACATACGGTGTGCCCCCAGCGGCATATCTGGCGGTACCGTTTCTGACCGGAAAAATGACAAAAAGGCAATGTGCACTGCTGGGCACAACAGTCTATGGGGCGGCCTGCATTCTGATGCTTGTCAGTTTAAAAATGCGGCCTGCCTATTACCCTGCGCTTGTAATGGAGGGGATTGGCAGCGGATTTATGTGGGCAATGCTTTGGGCTATGGAGCCGGATGTTTTTGACCATGTGGACCATTTTACGGGAAGGGCGCGCGCGGTATTTCCTGTGACAGTTATCTCGGCAGTCATAGCGGTGGGAGCCGGTTTAGCAAGTGTGGTAAGGCAGAACCTGGCAGCGCTTGCAGTAAATCCGGGAAAACTGGCTGAGACTGCTGCGCAGATGGCTGGCCGGAAACCGTTTATAGCGCTTGGGTTTATTTTGATTCCCCTGGCTGTGTGCGGGGGGCTGGCAGTTGTGCTGCGGTTTTATAGGCTGGATGAGGAATATCCTGAAATCAGGGTGGGGCTGGATCGGAGATATAAAGAAAATTTGAGGCCTCTGCGGTGAGGATTTACAAATACAGCCAGGGAATTGTACTCCCTGGCTGTTTTCAGTTCATGAAAGTATATATTACGCTATTACACAGATTTTCTGAAGTCACTGGGATAGACACCGACTTGATTTTTAAAAACCCGGCTGAAATAAAACCCGTCTCTGTAACCAACTAATTCCGCCACCTTCTGGATTTCAATATCCCTGCTCTGAACCAGGATCCTTTTGGCCTCGTTCATTCTTATTTTTGTAAGGTATTTGGTGATAGTGTCACCGCTGTGTTTTTTGAATATTTTACTGAGATATTCCGGGGTAAATCCGAATTTATCGCTGAGTTCCTGCATGGAAATATCTTTTTTATAATTATCTTGGATAAAGTGTTCTATTAGAGCACACAATTCCTCTTTGTCCAAATCCGTACTGTCAATTTTATAGCTGTCAAGCGTCTGTTCATTTGCATCCATATGGATCAGGAACTTATGAAAGAATTCTTTCAGTTCTTCGATTTTTACCGGTTTTAATATATAATCCATAACCGAATATTTGATTGCCTCCTGTGCATAGGAAAATTCATTGTAGCCGCTGATGATCGCAACGTAAATACTGGGGTGATTGGTGTGGATATATTTTGCCAGTTCAAGCCCGCTGAAATTCGGCATCCTTATGTCAGACAGGACCAGGTCGGGATATAAATTTTCCACCAGTTTTATGGCATCACCTCCGTTGGTGGCTTCCCCTGCTATTTCAATGGGAAGATTGAGCGAAGTTATTTTTTTGATCAGATTTTTTCGGATCAGAGTTTCATCTTCCACTACGATACATTTATAGATCCGTGAGTTTTTCATTATAATCCTCCTTTAATAAAATGGGGCCGCCAATGGTGAAGACGGTTTCTCTGTATTTTCTTGAAGAGATATCAAAGATCATATCATCCCCATATAACAGATTCAGGCGAAGATAGGTGCTCTTCATTCCCAGGCCGCCAATCTTCAGCGATTTTAAATCCTTTCTTGCGTCCAAGATCTTCAGGGAACTGAGGATCTGTTCTCTTTTTTCTTCGCTCAAAGTGCCGCCGTTGTCTCTGATTTCAATATACCAAAATTGTTCTTTTACATAGGAATGGAGAAACAACATCCATGGTCCGGAACTGGTAAATGCGTATTTGAATGCATTTTCCACAAAGGGCTGGATGATTAATTTAGGAATCAGCACAGGTTCACTTTCTGCATCAATATCAATATGAAAGATTAAGTCATCCGCAAAGCGGTATTTCATACAGTCCAGATATTTTTCCGTGTAAAAAGCTTCTGTCTTTATATCCACGATCATATCCAAAGAGGAAGAGATATACCTCATATAATCGCATAGTGCGCTGCACATATCTGCAATATCCTCATTCATTCCCTCCTCGGCCATGATACTGATATTTGTCAGGCTGTTATATAAAAAGTGGGGATTGATGAGGGACTGCATGGCCTGCAGGTGGGCTCTGTCCTCCTCATTTTTTGCGAGCAGGGCATCTTGTGTGGTGGCCCGGAGCTTTTCATACATATCCCGTATAGAGTTGCAGAGGATGGAAAGTTCTTTGATATTGCTATCAACGGAGGTTAGGTTAACTTTTTTCTCATCAAGCACCCGGTTGATCGTGATCTTCTCTGTGGCAGCAGTCAGATTCCTGAGCGGTTTAGTCATCTGTTTGGAGATAACGTAGCATATGATAAGCGTGAGAAATACAGCGCTTGCGGCAATGAGAAGAAAGCGGTTGCGGTAAGCCACGATGGGGGCAAGAATTTCACTGTATGGTTTTAGATGGACCACATTCCAGCCATAATCGGAGATTGTCTGATACATGATGGAATATTCATTGCCGTCGGCTCCAGTTATCCTATGGCTTGTATGTTCTGTCAGGTTTTTCTCCTGAATCAGAGAAGCGTAGTTTTCCTCTGTTGAACTGTCATAAGGGAAGACCTGCTCATTTTCCTCATTGTATATGATGATCCTGCTGTCCTTATTTTCCTCCTGCAGCTGGCTTGCCAGCGAGAATATGGTATTACAGTCCTGGATGATCTCCACAAATCCTTCCGGTTCATTATTGGCGTCGAGATAAGCACGGGTAAGGGAGATGAATTTTTTCGACTTTTCATTATACCCTGTTGCCGGCAGGGAATCGTCGAGTGCAGGTGCTGTTATATATTTGTGTCCTTTAAGGGCCAGAGTTTCTTTATACCATGGGAGACTTTTAACATCAACAGTATTTATTGACATCCGATAGCCAAGTTCGATTTCATACCCATCCATGGTATACATTTTTACATCGGAGGCAGATTGAAAGGCACCGATCATGGCAGTGACAATATCGTGTATGGCAAGGGCTTTTTCTCGGGAAGCAATCAATAGATTGGGGGTGTTTCCGCTTTCCTGATAATATGTTGAAAATTCATTAAAATTACTCTTGATCGCATTGGAGTAGACGATATTGACCGAAATCGTTGACATCTGGTCTAATTGTGTGGTCACTGCTTCACGTACGGAGGAGCACATATTGGTAGAATTCTTCGCATCCTCGGATATCATATTCTTCTGATAGTCATAATAAGTAAAAATAAAAAAACAGACGAGCAGAATAAATATAAGCAGACCATATATGAGAAAAAGGTAGATCCTCTGAGACAGCTTCTGCGGTTTATGCATAGGATGCCTCCTTTCAGTGAAAAGTTTCGTTCATCATATCACAGATAAAGGCGATTTTACAATACTGTTCAAAAAAGTACAGGCCGTAGTTCAGATTCGTCCATTCTTTTTTTTACAGTCAGATGCTATTATGGATGCAACAACAAATTTTATCGATAAAAAGGGAAATGTTGGCCAGGAAAAGAAAAGGAGAATAGAAGGATGAATGCAAGGATAAAAAGAGCGCTGTGTGCAGCATTGACACTTACCTGTACAGCAGGACTGCTGATAGGATGTGGTTCGGACAAAGAGGAGAGCAGTAAAGGCAGCGCCAAGAAAGTCACACTTACATTTGGAAGCCACCAGAGCGGCCTGCCTACCACAGGTACTGTGCAGGAGCTTGCTAAGGATTTTGAAAAAGAGACGGGAATAAAAGTAGATTTCCAGATTTCTCCGGATGCACAGTGGAAGGATTTAGTACGTGTAAAGCTGAATTCGGGAGAGGCGCCGGATATTCTGTGCATTGACACACCGGTCCATATGACCTCCAGCGTCAGAGTGGATGAGTATTGCGTAGATCTGTCTGACCAGGAATGGGTAGGAAGAATGGAGGAAAATGCAAAAAAGGCTGTTTCTGTAGACGGCAAGACTTATGGCATCACCTTCCCCGGCGCAAAAATGTATTTCTATCTGTATAACAAAGACATTTTTGCTGATTTAGGGCTGGAAGCGCCAAAGACATACGAAGAGTTCAAAAATGCGTGCAAAACCATAAAAGAAGCAGGGATCACTCCTATTTATGAGGCGACCACCAACGGGTGGCATCAGGTCCTGCCACTTTTTGAGACAAGTGGTCTATGGACAAAAACCGATAAGAATGTATTTGATAAATTAAACGCCAATGAAGTAAAGCTGGAAGATATGCAGTCCATACTTACAATTTTAGAGCAGATGAATGAGTGCGCGCAGGCGGGATATTTCGGCGAGGACTATCTGAGTAATGCGTGGGAGAATGCAGGAGAGGCCATGGCATCAGGGAAATGTGCGATGACGATTGCAGAACTTGGATTCAGGGGACAGATTGAAGCTGACTATCCTGATTTTAAAGCATCGGAAAAATTGGGAGCGTTTGTGATGCCCTGGGGTGACAACACCGGTATTGGTGTAAAACCTGCTGCTAATGCATATTTCATCAATAAAGACAGCAAATATACAGAAGAGGCAAAACAATTCTTTGAATTCCTCGCAAGGCCTGAAAATCTTGAGAAGAGGCTGGAGGGCCAAACTAATCTCAATGACCTCTGTTGGCCGGAGATCAAGGGCAGATATACAGAAGAGGACCAGGCATATATTGATTCCCTGGAGAAGACAACAGTTGCCCAGAGCGCGGTGGACTATATTGATTTCCAGTGGATGGACATCGGAAAGGATATGGAGGCCATGTTCACGGGGGCAATGACACCGGAAGATGTGCTGCATGCACTGGTAGAGAGACGCAATGAGCAGGCAAAACTACAGAACGATCCCGGATGGAGTAACTAATATAGATAAGAGATGCCTCGTCAGATGATGAGGCATCTGCTTTATGGAAACGGAGGGAAATAATGAACCGGAAAAAATTATATCCATGGTATTATGCCGGCGGGGCTGCTGTGCTGTTTACTCTATTATGCCTTCTGCCCGGGATTTTGGGAATTGTATATTCGTTTACCGACTGGAATAATTTCAGCAATGAACTGCATTTTGTGGGGCTTAAAAATTATAAGGCAATCTTCACAGGTAATTCAGAGTATTTCAGCTACATAACAAACACGCTTTTATTTACTGTCGTCACCACAGTTATGAAGACGATTGCAGGACTTGCCCTTGCGCTGCTACTCACACAGAAATTCATGAAATTCAAAAATTTTCATCGGATGATC
This sequence comes from Blautia hominis, assembly GCA_002270465.1. Taxonomy (GTDB): domain Bacteria; phylum Bacillota; class Clostridia; order Lachnospirales; family Lachnospiraceae; genus Blautia; species Blautia hominis. The sequence continues at coordinate 1,087,197 of NQOF01000001.1, read as the reverse complement.
ATATTTACGCCGCAGGTTATGTCATATCTTGTGGTGGGACTGGTATTTCGGAGCCTTCTCCACCCTACCACAGGATTTTTGAATCATTTTCTCAACGATATAGGGCTTGGTGCCCTGGCAAAAAACTGGCTTACAGATTTGAATCTCGTTTTTCCCACAGTGATGACAGTGGATACCTGGAAAGGTATGGGATATATCATGGTGGTGATCATTGCGGGTCTGATGTCCATATCACCAGAGTATTACGAGGCCGCCAGCATCGACGGAGCTACATTTTTCCAGAAATTTCGACTGATCACCATTCCGCTGTTAAAGCCAGTGCTTGTCAATGTGACAATCCTGAATGTGACATATGGACTTCGGGTATTTGATATGATCTATTCCCTTACCAACGGAGGTCCGGGAAATGCTACCGGCGTTATCAATACAGCAGTGTATAAAGAGTTTTCCCGTGGGAATCTGGCTATGGGGACAACACTTTCCAGTGTGCTGTTTGTCATTGTGCTGGCGCTTCTGTATTTTATCATAAAGTCAATGGAGAATAAGGAGGTGGAGAACTGATGGCACGTTTTGGAAAAACCTTCTGGCATGTGCTGGCAAATATCATCAGTGCAGCAGTAAGTCTCATTGTGGTGATACCGGTGATCGTATTATTTGTAAATTCTTTTAAGACACAGGGAGAATCCAACTCTATGTCCCTTTCACTGCCGAAAAAATGGGTCCTTGAGAACTATGGTACTGTCATTGAGCAGGGAAAACTGGTCTCATCCTTTTTCAATGGGCTGTTGTATGCCATGTGCAGTGTGGTGATCATCGTTGTATGCGTTTCGGCTGCGGCTTATGTGATATCAAGAAACAGGAAAGGCATCAATAATTTCCTGTACTATTTCATCATTTCCGGAATCGCGATACCGATCAACAATGTGGCGCTTATGAAAGTGATGCAGATGTTCCATCTGGTGAACAGCAGGCTGGGTATCATTCTTTTATACGCGGCGATCAATATTCCACTGAGCCTTTTCCTTTCCTATGGGTTCATCGGCACCATACCACGGGAGATTGACGAGGCAGCGGTCATTGATGGATGCAGGCCCCATCAGCTTTTTATCAAAGTCATACTGCCGTTGTTAAAACCCATTTTGTCAACCTTGTTTGTATTGAATTTTATGGCGGTGTGGAACGATTTTACCATGCCCTTGTATTTTCTGAACAATTCCAGGAAATGGCCCATGACCTTGGCGGTATATAACTTTTTTGGTGCTTTTGAGAATGCATGGAATCTGGTGTCTGCGGATATCATCCTGACGCTGATTCCCGTACTGGTAGTATTTATTCTGGGGCAGAAATACATTGTGGGAGGAATCTCATCAGGTTCTGTCAAGGGGTAGTGAGCAGAAAACGAATAGAGGAGCGAAATATGTACATACAAAAATTGAACAGTAACTGGTATTTCTATGAAGCAGGAGGCGAAGAGAAAAGGAAGGCAGCCGTACCCGGAAGTGTATATGAGGATTTGCTGCGTCTTGGAGAAATGGAGGACCCATATTACAGAGCCAATGAGACAAAAGCTTTTGATCTTATGCGGAAGGATTATATTTATGAAGGCACATTTATCCCGGATGCAGGACTGCTTGGAAGTAAAAAGATCATGCTCATGTTCCATGGGCTTGATACGATCGCGGATGTATACTTGAACGGAAAGATCCTCGGAAAGACGGAAAACATGCACCGCTGCTATGAGTTTCCTGTAAAGGAGCTGCTGAAAGAAGAGGTCAACCACTTGAAGATTCATTTCCATTCCCCGATCCAGGCAGCAGAAGAGGCATTTGCTACGTGTACGACTCTTGGATCTTCCCATGCCCTGGATGGATTTCCCCAGATCAGGAAGGCGCACTGTATGTATGGGTGGGACTGGGGTCCCAGGCTGCCTGATGCAGGGATATGGAAAGACGTGGAATTGATCGGTGTGGAGGAGGGGCGCCTATGCTCTGTCTACGTCCGGCAGAACCATGCGCAGGAAGGCGTATACCTGTCTCTTTTTCCGGAAACGGAAGTATCTACGGAGCCGGAATCCGTATCTTACAGAGTCGCGGTGACTTCCCCGGATGGAGAAACGCTGACTGTGACTGAGAAGACTGAGGGTATTCTGATAGAACAGCCAAAACTTTGGTGGCCCAACGGATATGGGAAACAGAATCTTTATACCGTCCGTGTGGAAATGCTGGTCAAAGGAATTGCCGCTGATACGTGGGAGCGCAGGATCGGTCTGCGCACCATGACTATTTCCAGGGAAAAAGATGCGTATGGAGAGAGCTTTGCCCATGAGATCAATGGGGTCAAAATATTTGCCATGGGCGCGGACTATATTCCGGAGGACAACATTTTAGGAAATATCACGGAGGAGAGGACAAGAAGACTTCTCACGGACTGCAGGGACGCCAATTTTAACTGTATCCGTGTGTGGGGCGGCGGCTTTTATCCCCATGATTATTTCTTTGATATCTGTGATGAATTGGGTCTGGTGGTGTGGCAGGATTTGATGTTCGCGTGTGCGGTGTATGATCTGAGTGAGAAATTTGAGGAGAATATTACCCACGAGATAGAAGAAAATGTAAGGCGTATCCGGCATCATGCAAGCCTTGGTCTGTGGTGCGGCAACAATGAGATGGAGATGTTCGTAGACCAGGGGCAGTGGGTGAGCAGCCTGGCACAGAAAGCAGATTATATCAAAATGTATGAATATGTGATTCCCAAAATCCTGAAAAGGACAGACCCGGAGACCTTTTACTGGCCCGCAAGTCCGTCCTCGGGAGGAAGCTTTGATAACCCCAATGACCCGGACCGGGGGGATGTGCACTACTGGGAAGTATGGCACTCGGATAAACCGTTCACGGAATTCAGGAACTACTATTTCCGGTATGTGAGTGAATTTGGCTTTCAGTCTTTTCCCTGCCTGAAGACAATAGAAAGCTTTACAGAGCCAAAAGACAGGAATATTTTTTCCTATGTCATGGAGAAACATCAGCGTAACGGCACCGCCAACGGAAAGATCATGAATTACATCAGCCAGAACTATCTGTATCCCACCGATTTTTCCACCTTGCTCTATACCTCCCAATTACTGCAGGCAGATGCCATCAAATATGGCGTGGAACATTTCAGGAGAAACCGGGGCAGGTGTATGGGAGCAGTCTACTGGCAGCTAAATGACTGCTGGCCGGTGGCATCCTGGTCCTCCATTGATTATTTTGGCCGTTGGAAAGCGCTGCATTATTATGCGAAACGTTTCTTTGCGCCTCTGCTGTTATCCTGCCAGGAGGAGGGGCAGATGACCCAGCAGGATAATGTCAATCCCCAGCCTTTTGAACTGCAGAAAAGCATCCATTTAAATGTGGCAAATGAGACCATGGAGGAACAGCGTGCAGAAGTGCGCTGGGCACTGCGGAACAGAGACGGCAGTATGATCCAGCAGGAAAGCGTGTGTGTTACGGTTCCGCCGCTGTCCTCAAAATGGCTGGAAAAGACAGAACTGGAGGATATGGATATCTATCATGAATATATCAGTTATGAATTGTATCAGGACGGAATGAAAATATCTGATTCTTCCCTGGTCCTCTGCTTTCCGAAACATTTTGAGTATCAGGACCCCGGGCTGGAAGTTTATGCGGAGAATGGGGAGATCGTAGTCTCTGCAAAAGCCTATGCAAAGAATGTGGAGGTGCAGAATGAAAATGAGGATCTGGTACTTTCGGATAATTATTTTGATCTGCATGCGGACTGCAGAAGATTAAAGGTTATCCGTGGAAGTGTGGATGGGCTAAAGGTACGGAGCGTCTTTGATATTAAATAAAGGAAGGAAAAGGATAAAAATGGGACAGTATCGTTTGTTGAAGAAAGAGGAGTGCGGAATCGACAGTACATTCTGGAACCGCTATATCCAGGTGGTGAAAAATGAGGTCATTCCTTATCAGTGGGATATTTTAAATGACAAGATTGCAGATTCCGAGCCAAGTCACGCCATTGATAATTTCAGGATCGCAGCTGGGGAGATGGAAGGTGCATTTTACGGTCAGGTATTTCAAGACAGTGATGTATATAAATGGTTGGAGGCAGTGGGGAATATCCTGCTTATCAAGCGGGACAAAGAGCTGGAGGCGAAAGCGGATTCCGTCATTGATATTATAGAAAAGGCACAGGAAAGTGACGGTTATCTGGACACTTATTTTACCATTGAAGAGCCGGATCAGAAGTGGACGGACCTGTTGGAATGCCATGAACTGTACTGTGCCGGCCACTTTATAGAGAGTGCGGTTTCCTATTACAGAGCAACAAAAAAGCAGAAGATCATGGACATTGCCTGCAGGCTTGCAGACCATATTTGTACGGTATTCGGGCCGGAGGAAGGGAAAAATCACGGCTATCCGGGACATCAGGAGATTGAGCTTGCACTGGTAAGACTCTACGCGTGCACGAAAAAAGAGGAGTATCTCAGGCTTTCCAGATTCTTTCTGGATGCCAGGGGAACGGATAGCTTTTTTGAGGAGGAGTTTGAGAAAAGAGGGCAGATCTCTTTCTGGAATAAAGCAAAACAGGGAGAGCCGAATATCCGCTATAACCAGTTTTCCTATAAGACCTACAATCAGTTCCACCTTCCGGTAAGACAGCAGAAAGAGGCGGCGGGACATGCGGTAAGAGCCGTATATATGTATACGGCCATGGCTGATATTGCGTCTCTGACAGGGGAAAAGGAACTTTTTGACACCTGTAAGGATCTCTGGAATGATATTGTAAAGAAACAGATGTATATCACCGGCGGCATCGGAGCCACGCATTCGGGGGAAGCCTTTACCGCAGCTTATGATCTGCCTAATGATACCAATTATGCGGAGACCTGTGCATCTATCGGGCTTATGTTCTTTGCCCAGAGGATGCTGAAGACAGAGGTTGACCGGACATATGCAGATGTCATGGAACAGGCATTGTATAATACCGTGCTCGGCGGAATGAACTATGAGGGAAACCGGTTTTTCTACGTGAATCCCTTGGAGGTGGTCCCTGAGAACTGCTTGGGAAATCCGGAGAGATATCATGTGAAACCGGTGCGCCAGAAGTGGTTTGCCTGTGCCTGCTGTCCCCCCAACATCGCAAGAACGATTCCTGATCTGTGGGAGTACATCTATGCAGCCAGAGAGAACACGGCGTATGTACATCTCTTCCTGGGTAGCCGGGCAAACATCAGGCTGGACTGCGGAACGCTGTCCATAAAACAGACCACAGGATATCCGTGGACGAATCAAATCAGGCTGGAAGTACAGTCTGATACGAAGAACCCCTTGAGGCTGGCAGTCCGCATCCCCAAATGGAGCGGAAGTTACCGGGTGGTGAAAGACGGAAGGGAAGTCATGGTCCCTGTGCAGGAGAATGGTTATATTTACATTGAGGAAGATTTCAGCAGGCAGACCGTCATTGACTTGGAGCTGGAAATGGAGCCCAAATTTATGGCTTCCAACAGGAATGTACATTATAATGCCCAAAAAGCGGCAATCGTCAGAGGTCCCCTTGTATATTGCATAGAGGAGACTGACAACGGGAAATACCTGAATGAGATTTCAATCATGGCAGACAGACCGCTGGAGGAAAGGGCAATGGAGCAGTTTGGAGGAGCCGTCATGCTGGTGGGAAAAGGGGTCAGGAGGATAAACAAAACAGATTCCGGTGAACTTTATATGGCATATGATACGGAAGAAACGGAGACAGAGATCAGGGCAGTCCCTTATTTTCTGTGGAATAACAGGAAAGCAGGAGAAATGCAGGTTTGGATCAGGACGAGATAGAGATGTGAAAGTTTTAGGGCAGGAATCCCTGCCCTTTTATTCCAAACAATAGAAGATTTGTGGAGATTGCTTTCAGATTTGCGGAGCAGGATTTCTATGGACCGGTACAAAGGCGAAAACGATTTAGGTACTGCAGAGATGCCCGGATATAGTCATAGAAACAAATATATAAGCTATGGGAAGGATGGTCTTACGAAACTGTTTCGTAAATGATAAAGCTGATATATGAAATTAAAAGATGGATTTGTGCATTGTTTGCATAAATGAGGTGGTTACTTGCTGATGTATTGTGCGTATTGCATGATAATATCGAAAAATATTGCGAAAACAATGGGGTAAACTTACAATATGGTTAACAAAAACGATTTAGTAACCCGAAAGAATGTACGATATGCCAAAGGAAGAGGAGGGATGGATTCGGATTGTGTATCATTGAAGGATATAGCCCAAATATGCCGGGTATCAATATCTACAGTCAGCAAAGCGCTGAACGATAAAGAGGATGTGGGGCAGGCAAAAAAGGAAGAGATCCAAAAGGTGGCAAGAGAACTCAATTACGTTCCCAACTATATGGCGGCCTCTTTGAAGAGTAAGAAGACATGTCATATAGGGGTCTTATTTTCAGAAACCACAGGTTCCAATCTGATGCATGAGCATTTTATAAGGATTTTGAACAGCTTTAAAGATACGGTTGAGGAAAAAGGATATTTCATGACTTTTTTTAATGCCGCCGGTACATCAAAACGTCTTACCTATATGGAACAGTGCAGATATCTGAATTTTGACGGGGTATTCATATTGTGCGCAGACACCAGGATGCCGGAAGTCCAGGAACTTCTGGATGCGGATATTCCCACGGTGGTCATCGACCATGTTACCCATAAGCATGTGAGTATCCTGTCCAATTCTTATGGAGATATGAGCAGGCTCATGCAGATGGTTTATGAGAAAGGGCACAGGAAGATTGCGTATATCCATGGGACTTACAGTGAAGTGACCAGAAAAAGAGTAAAGGCATATAAGGATTTTATGGCAGGAAATAACCTGGAAATACCCAAGGAATATCTATTGACATGTTCTTACCGTGATTGTGAAAAAGGGGATGCCCTGACAAAGATCATCATGAACTTCAGGAACAAACCCACCTGTATTTTATATCCTGATGACTTCACGGCTGTGGGGGCAATGAATGTTTTTCAGGAAGCCGGTTTTGCCGTGCCGGATGACATTTCCATCGCAGGATTCGACGGTTTAAATATAGCCGGTATGGTGAGGCCAAGGATCACCACGGTACGCCAGGATGTCATTACAATAGGGATACAGGCGGGGAATAAACTCATCAACAGGATTGAATTTCCCCAGGCAGCAGCAGGCTCGGAAAGCATAATCGTGGATGGCGTTGTGGAACCCGGGGAATCCGTGGCGGCTCTGTGAAGTAGATAACGGTAAATAGAAGTGGATAACGGCAAATAAAAGCGAATGTCGGCAAATAGAAGCAAATATCAGAATGATTTCAGGAGGAAATGAAACATGAGGAAAAGAAAAACAGCAGTTGCAGCCATATTGACCCTGGCAATGACAGGAACCATGCTGGGAGGATGCCAAAAAGAGACAGAGGAAAAAGAGAACGGTCAAACAGCAGAAACTCAGGAAAAAACAAAGGCCGAAAATGATGGTGAAGGGTATACAGGAGAACTTTCCCTGATGCATTTTTCCACGGCGGAGGAATCAGCGGAAAGCGGCAGCGCGTCGGATTTCAGAACTGTCATCAGCAACTGGGAAGCAGAAAACCCTGATATCACTCTGACCCAGAATGTCTTATCCAATGACGATTATAAAACGCAGATCGCCACACAGGCCGCTGCGGGGGATCTTCCCGATGTATTTTTGATACAGGGCATGAACACAAAGACCTGGGCGGAGCAGGGATTGATCTTAGACATGAGTGAGATCGTGAAATCTTCCCCTTATTATGATACCTATAACAGTGCTTACTTTACACCATACACAGTGGAGGATAAAGTCTACGGTCTTCCTGCACTGACAGGAAGCAGCTGCAGTGTCGTGGTATATGACAAGGCGGCATGGAAGGATGCAGGCTTTGATGAGTTCCCGGCTACCTGGGAAGAGGTGAAGAAAGCAGATAAATATTTTAAAGAAAACGGATATACGGACACCATTGCATTCGGAAACGGAGGCCAGTGGCAGATCAATTCCTGTTTTCTGTCAGTGATCGGAAACAGATTCACCGGGGATGAATGGTTTAAATCCATCATAGACAAAAACGGAGCCAAATTTACAGATGATACCTTTGTCTCGGCTCTGGATTTCACGAAAGACATTTTTGATTCCGGTGTGTTTAATGAAGACTTTAATGCCATCGGAAATGAAGACGCCAGAGAGTATTATATAGCGGGAACCGCACCTGCTTTTATCGGCGGAAACTGGGATGTAACATATTTACATTCCGCTCTACAGGAGGAGGATGAAGAACTGTTTGCTAATACAGGGTTTGCAGTCCTTCCTCAGCCGGAAGGTGCGAAAGGTGCTGAAAACACCCAGGATATTGGACTTGGATACGCAGTTGCTCTGAATGCAAAATTAAAAGATGATCCGGAGAAAATGAAAGCGGCAGCAGATCTTGCCTGTTACCTGACAGGAGCCGAATATGCGGATATGGTAGCAAAAAGTTCAGCCCTGCAGGGACTCAGTGTTGTGGAAAACGTGGACCTGGATGGATTTGACAGCTACACACAGGATTTTTATAACTATCAGTATGTGGATACCGAGGTCTGTGATATTTATGATTCCTATGTAAACGGAGCAGTGTGGGATGTGCTGAATACAGGTGTGCAGAGCATGCTCAACGGGGATAAAAAACCGGAGGATGTTGCGGCAGAGACCCAGGAAGCCTATGAAAAGAACTATTGATGACACTTACGAATAATGATAGAAAACTGCCGGTCAGATAAAACTGTCCGGCAGATAGAGGAGACAGATATATGATATCGCGTAAGCCTAAAGTTAAACTCTTAGTAGGGTATTTATGCATTCCTTTGGCACTCTATATTTTTTCGGTCTTTGTACCGTTGGTAACGGCTGCCTACTATAGCTTTTTTGAATGGAAAGGCGGGCCGAACAGAACATTCATCGGGCTGGAGAATTACGCAGCCCTGCTGAAAGATTCCATGTTCTGGGAGGCGTTTTCCCACAATTTATATCTGGTAGTCCTGTGTGTATTCGGGCAGGTGGGGATTGCCTTTATCTTTGTCATGGTCATCTGTTCCAAACATATCAGGTTGAAGGGCATTCACAGGACATTTGGATTTTTCCCGAGCACCATCTCCGCAGTGTCGGCGGGCTTTATCTGGACCATGATATATGACAGCCGGAGGGGATTGCTGAACTGGTTATTGACAGCAATAGGACAGGAGGAGCATACACAGGTCTGGCTGAACAATCCAAAATTGGTCATGACACTGGTGGCTATTCCCCTGATTTGGCAGTACATAGGATATTACATGCTGATCCTGCTTTCCGCCACATCTGCCATTGACAAGAGTGTGCTGGAATCAGCGGAGCTGGATGGTGCAAATGGTATCCAGAGGGCTGTCCATGTGGTGCTGCCCCTGATCAAAAATACGCTTGTGGTATGTGTGATCTTGTGTGTGGCAGGCAATATGAAGGCCTTTGACAATATTTTTGTCATGACCAGCGGAGGTCCGGGGAATTCATCCATGGTTATGGCTCTGTATGGTTATAAAGTATCCTTCACCCAGCAGAACATGGGGTACGGAAGCGCAATCTCAGTGGGGATCTTTGTGCTGAGTATACTCATTATCGGAGGGATGCAGCTGATTATGAAATTTGTGAACAGGGATAATGAGGTGGCATGAGCATGAAGAAAAAAAGTAAAGGAATGAACATAAAAAACACCATACTGGCAGTGCCGCTGAATGCGGTCATGATCATTTTTTCACTGACATGTGTCTTCCCTTTGATCTGGATGTTCTATTCCTCATTGAAAATAAAACGTGAATTCAACGCGGATATCATCAGTCTGCCGTCAAATCCCACATGGGTGAATTACACCAGGATCTTGACGAACCCGGATTATCATATCGGGGAATCTGTACTGAACAGTGTCAGGACCACAGTGCTGGCTGTCTGTCTGATCGTGCTCTTTGGATTCCTTGTGGGGTATTTTCTGGCCAGATTTAAATTTAAAGGAAGCAGGTTCATATGGCTTCTGCTCCTCATGGGAATGCTGATCCCCATTCATTCCCTTTTGGTGCCGATCTATGTAGTGTTCAACAATCTGGGGATTTCCAACAGGTGGTTTACGCTGATCATACCGTACGTCGCGTTTGGCATGCCCACCAGCGTGTTTTTGACACAGGGATTCATCAAGGGAATCCCCACGGAGTTGGAGGAAGCTGCCGCCATAGACGGCTGTTCCTTTTCTGCAACTATGTTCAGGATCATCATGCCCATCTGTAAGCCGATCATGGCTACCATAGCCATTGTACAGACATTTGGATGCTGGAATGAATTTTCATTTGCCCTTGTACTGATCCGGGATACGAAACTCCAGACAGTGCCTCTTGCCATGACACAGTTTACGGGGCAGTTCTCTTCGGATTATCCGAAGATCATGGCAGCTATGCTGATAACCATGGCTCCTATCGTTGTGCTGTACTTTGTGTTCAGCAAGCAGATCATCAAAGGCATGGTCACAGGAGCTGTCAAGGGATGACAGACTACAGGGAGACAAAGGCAGTTATGAAAATAAGACAGATAGTGGAAAAGATGACACTAGAAGAAAAGGCGGGTATGTGTTCAGGAGGTGATTTCTGGCACACCCAGGCAGTAAAACGGCTGGATATCCCTGCGGTAGCTGTCAGTGACGGGCCTCACGGACTCAGGAAGCAGGAGAAACAGGCAAGCCATATGGGACTCCGAAAAAGTGTGGAGGCTGTCTGCTTCCCGGCGGCGTGCGCGGCAGCCTGTTCTTTTGACCGGGAATTGATAAAAAGGATGGGGATGCTCCTTGGAAATGAATGCGGGGCGGAAGAGGTGGGCATCCTGCTTGGCCCGGCAGTGAATATCAAACGTTCCCCTGTATGCGGAAGGAATTTTGAGTATTTTTCAGAGGACCCGTATGTGACAGGAGAGCTGGCTGCAGCTTATATAGAAGGGCTGCAGTCGCAGCATGTGGGGGCGTCAGTCAAACATTTTGCTGCAAACAACCAGGAATATGAAAGAATGGTGGGTGATTCCAGAGTAGATGAGAGGACCCTCCGGGAAATATATTTGCCCGGGTTTGAAATTCCGGTAAAAAAAGCCAAACCGTGGACCGTAATGTGTTCTTATAATAAATTGAACGGTACCTATGCTTCTGAAAACCGTAATCTGCTTACCGGTATTTTAAGGGATGAATGGGGATTTGAGGGTTTCGTGATGTCAGACTGGGCAGCCGTCAATGACAGGATCGCAGGACTCACCGCAGGTCTGGAGCTGGAGATGCCGGGCGGAAATGCCACCAATGACCAGCTCATCATCAAAGCGGTAGAGGATGGCTTGCTGGAAGAGCGCATATTGGACAGCGCAGTGGAACGGCTTCTTGGGATTGTCTTTGCATGTGCAGAAAATAAGACAGAGGACGCTTTATTTGACAGGGAAAAGGACCACAGGGAAGCGGAAGATATAGCCGCCCAGTGTGTGGTTTTGCTAAAGAACCAGTCAGTGCTTCCCCTCCATAAAAAGGAAACGGTTTTATTTGTGGGCGGTTTTGCGAAAAAGTCCAGGTATCAGGGAGGTGGGAGCTCTCATATAAATGCCCATAAAGTCCCCGAGATCATGGAACTTGCCGGAGCATATGGGAATATCAGATATACAGAAGGATTTTGCGCCCACAGTGACAAGTGGGAGCAGGAGAAATTTGATCGGGCTGTGGAGCAGTCCGCACAGGCGGAAAAAGTGGTGATTTTTGCCGGGCTTCCGGACTTGTACGAATCGGAAAGTTATGACAGAAAGCATATGAGACTTCCTGCCTGCCAGGAACGGCTTATACAGGAGATCACCAAAGTAAATGACCATGTGATCGTGGTGCTCCAGAACGGCTCTCCCGTTGAGATGGACTGGGCAGGCGGGGCAGAGGGCATCGTTGAGGCTTATCTGGGAGGCGAAGGGATAGCAAAGGCAGTCTTAGATATACTGTACGGAATAAAAAATCCCTGCGGAAAGCTGGCTGAGACCTTCCCTGTAAGGTTCCGGGATAATCCATCCTATCTGCAGTTTCCGGGCAGAGGAAAAACCGTTGAGTATGCGGAGGGGATTTTTGTAGGATACCGTTATTATGATTCCGTGGAAAGGGAAGTGCTGTTTCCTTTTGGGCATGGTTTGAGTTATACGACGTTTGCCTACAGCGGACTCCGGATATCGAAGAGGGAGTTTACGGAAGAGGAAGCGGTGAGGGTATCCGTAAATATCACCAATACAGGCAGTATGACCGGAAAGGAAGTAGTACAGCTCTATATTTCGGATCTGACAGGCAGTGCGGTAAGACCATCCAAAGAACTGAAAGGATTTGAGAAAATAGAGCTGGAACCCGGGGAAACCAAGACTGTGACCATGGAATTAAATAAGCGCTCCTTTGCCTGGTATAGGACGGATATCCAAGACTGGTATGCGGCTGAGGGAGAATATAAGATCCTGATCGGCAGTTCCTCACAAAATATCTGTCTGGAAGAAAGCGTACAGCTGGTAAAAAAGATAAAAGAACCTGTGATCTATGACAAGAATACTACGGTGGGAGAACTGCTGGAAAACAGGGCCGCAGGGGAATATGTGCGCAGTCAATTGAAACCATATCTGACATATTTTGAGGATGGGGATGAGGATGCCAACAGGTTGGTCAGCAGTGTATTACGTGGCCTTCCTCTGCGTGCACTCAGGAGTTTTAGTGGTATTACGAACCGACAGCTTGATAAAGTGGTGGAAGATTTAAATAAATTAGCTTCAGGTCATGATTTGTCTCATTGCAGCAATGCTCAAAGGCATCAGAATCTGCCAGATGAAGACTGACCGGTGTGACATCCGTATGCAGAAAAATCATACTGCCGCCATATAAGGCCTCTATTGCATGGCCTCATATGGCGGCAGCGTCATTTTCTATTTTTGTCTGGAAAATCCAATCACTGTCACAAAAACACCAACCAGCATTTCCCCGATAGACAGTCCCATCAATAATCCGGAAAAGAAATCCTTCACATCACTTCCTCCGATAGAGAAATGGACCGCAAAAAGAGCAATCCCCATGGTCATTAAAATAATACCGTACAGTGATACTTTCTGATTCTCCAGATTTTGTATCCTTTTGATTAGATCCAAAACCTGGTTATCGTCATAAACACGTATACTGTCAGGTTCCGTCTCTTCTCCGTCGATCAATTCTGACACTGTGATCTCCAATTCCTTACATAAAGACTGGATAATACCATAGTCAGGCATACATTTCCCTGTTTCCCATTTTGATATGGTCTTGTTGGAAACCCCCAGTTTCTCGGCAAGCTGTGCCTGTGTGAAATTCCTTTCCTTTCTTTTCTTTGCAATAAACATTCCGATTTCTAACTGATCCATTATGTGAGCCTCCTTCTGTATCTCTTAAACACAGAATACCGTTTTTTGAGCCGTTTATACATCCCCTGTCGGTAGAATTTGAGGGGAAGTTCTGTAAAGTACGGTGATTCCATGGCTGATGACTTATTTCCAGGTATTTTGCCTTTTGCTTTGTTGCAATAAACTTAAAGATATAATACCAGAACTACGGAACCATAAGCAACCGGATTCATCCCTTTGGAAGGTAGGAAACTGAATGATGTGAAGGAGCTGTTAGGACAGACGGCTTATTTTGCAGCCCGGTACGGTTTGGGGCTTGACTAAATCCTCTTTTTATCTGTCTTCTTTTCTGCTATACTTTCTGTAATATAGTATTTATGGAAGAATAGAAAGGAGGCAGATATGCTCTATCCGGATACGAACTGCAGGATCAGCACAGCCTTTGAAAGAGGCCAGATGCCCACCATGGTCTATGTCAACAGACAGAGCCATGCCAGGAAAACCATCCAGCGCCCCCTGCACAGACACGATTCCATCTGTGAGTTATTGCTGGTGTATAAGGGAACAGGAAAATATTATGTGGACGGGAAGTCCTATCCCCTTTCCGAAGGCAGCGTCATCTATTACAATCAGGGAGACTTGCATGAAGTGGTCTCAGAGACAGAGAATGAGATAGGTGATTACTGTATAGGCATTACAAATCTGCATAAGCGCGGCCTTCCCCCTAATTGCCTTACATCTCCAAGTGAACCAAGTGTCAGGCAGTCGGGACACCTGTTTCCCATGCTGCGATCCATGTGTGAACAGATGTTTGAACTGGAAGGCACCAATACGGAAGGCAAGCTTGCGGCACAGCTTTTGTGTTCCGCTTTTATTGTGCTGACAAGCCAGTTGGACAGCTTTCCGCTTATTGACGCAGAAAAATCAGAGGAGGAGCAGATGGTACTGCGGATCAGGAACTATCTGAATGAACACTTTATGGAAGAGGTTACGCTGGACATGATAGGAGATGACCTGGGCTGTTCCGCTACATATGTATCCCATATATTTAAGAAGGCCACAGGGAGAACACCCATCCAGTACATCATCCGCAGGAGGATCGGACATGCCCAGACTCTGCTCATATCAACAGATCACTCCGCCACCCGCATTGCTTCGATCGTGGGGTATGACAATACGAATTATTTCAGCACCTTGTTTTCTAAGGTTGTGGGAATGTCGCCGATCAGATACAGAGAATTTTATAAGGAAGAAATGAAAGGCATACAGGACCAGTCATAAGAATTTCATGGCAGGGCTTGTATAAATTTGAGAAATGGACTGCAAAACGGTTATGGTGATCACCGGATTGCAGTCTTTTTTTATCGCGCAGGAAGATGGCCGTAAGGAGCCGCACTTTGGCGGGCGAGTCCGCCGAACCGGACCCATCGTTTTGTTTCATCAGGCATATTGTACAGGATAGTGAAGTGTTGGTGCGAAAATGATGAAAAAACTGCCATATTTATATAAAGTTTTGGCTTTTTTATACAGCATAGTGAAGGCAGAGAGGAAAAAAATAACTATAATTAAAAGTATCAAAGGCAACACGAACAATACCAGTACAGCAATTAAAAATGGATTTAAGGAGGAAAGTATGGGTATGAATATTTGCGGAGCACCCTGCTGCTGGGGTGTGGATGATGTCAAGAATCCCTATCTCCCATCATGGAAGAGAGTATTAAAGGAGGCAGGCGAAGCAGGATACCGGGCCATTGAATTAGGACCTTACGGTTTTCTGCCAATTGACGTGGAGGCAGTGTCAAAGGAGCTTGATAAAAACGGTTTGTCTATTGTGGCAGGCACTATTTTTGATGATCTGGTGGATGAAAGGAATTACGTAAATCTGTTGAGACAGACAGAGGATATCTGCTCCCTCATCACAAAACTTCCGCCTCTTCCGGTACATAAAGGGCAGCATTATCCTACGCCCTATATGACGATCATGGATTGGGGACATGATGAAAGGGATTATGCGGCAGGACATTCCCATAAGGCACCCCGTCTGTCAGATGAGCAGTGGTCAGGGATGATAAGTCATATAAAAGGAATCTGTAAAAAAGCGGCAGAATACGGAGTACGCCCGGTGATCCATCCCCATGCGGGAGGATACATTGAATTTGCAGATGAAATTGAGAGGATCCTAAGAGATATCCCTTATGAACTCGCAGGCCTCTGTCTGGACACGGGGCATCTGTATTACTCCGGTATGGATCCGGTCGAATGGTTGAAGAAATGCGCATCCAATCTGGATTATGTCCATTTCAAAGATGTAGACGAGAAGGTCTACCGGGAAGTGTTAGGGGAACGGATCCGGTTTTTTGAAGGCTGCGGGAAAGGCGCCATGTGCCCGATCGGCAAAGGGACGCTGGATTATCCCGGAATCAAGGAAGCACTGGAGCAGATTGGCTATAACGGATATATTACCATCGAGCAGGAGAGAGACCCCAGGAATTCAGATACAAGCCTGCGGGATGTAAAAGAAAGTGTTACATATTTAAAAAGCGTAGGATATGAGATATAGATTAAAAAAAAGAAAAATAGCAGGAGGAAATGATCATGTATTATGGAGAGAAGAAAATTGAAAACCCGATCCGCTGGGCAATGGTAGGCGGAGGAAAAGGCAGCCAGATCGGTTATATCCATCGTTCCGCGGCATTGAGAGATTTTAACTTTGCATTGGTGGCAGGAGCCTTTGATATTGATCCGGAAAGAGGGAAAGCCTTTGGGAAAGAGCTTCATGTGGCCAAAGACAGGTGTTATCCGGATTATAAAACCATGTTTGCCGAGGAAGCAAAGAGAGAAGACGGCATCCAGGCTGTATCAGTAGCAACTCCAAACGGAACCCACTTTGAGATCACAAAGGCCGCTTTGCTGGCAGGACTTCATGTGGTATGTGAAAAACCGCTTTGTTTTACCACAGAGGAGGCAGAAGAATTAGAAGCGCTGGTAGAAAAACAGAACAAAGTTGTGGGTGTGACTTATGGATATGCGGGACATCAGATGATCCAGGAGGCAAGGAAGCTGATAGAGAAAGGAATGCTGGGAAAAATCCGCATTGTAAATATGCAGTTTTCCCATGGCTTCCACAATGTGGCGGTGGAGAAAAATACCGCTTCCACCAAATGGAGGGTAGACCCTAAGGTTGCAGGACCATCCTATGTTTTGGGCGATGTGGGGACGCATCCGCTGTACCTCTCCGAGGTGATGCTGCCGGATATGAAGATCAGGCGTCTGATGTGCAGCCGCCAGTCCTTTGTAGAATCCAGAGCGCCGCTGGAGGATAATGCAATGACCATCATGGAATATGACAACGGTGCCGTCGGATATGTTTGGTCAAGCTGCGTGAACTGTGGTTCCATGCACGGACAGAAGGTGCGCGTGATCGGAGAAAAAGCATCCCTGGAATGGTGGGATGAGAGACCAAACCAGTTAACCTATGAGGTACAGGGAGAACCGGTCCGTGTACTGGAGAGAGGAATGGATTATCTGGATGATTCCTCCTGTACAGAGGACAGGATCGGCGCGGGACATCCGGAAGGTTTGTTTGAGGCATGGAGTAACCTGTACAGCAGATTTGCACAGGCTATGGATGCGGCAGATAAAGGGAAAAAAGCGGACTTCTGGTATCCTGACGTACATGCGGGAGCAGAAGGTGTGCGCTGGGTAGAGAACTGTGTGCGTTCTGCGGATCATGGGGCAGCGTGGGTAGATTACAGATAAACGGAGGGAGGAGAAAGGAATGAAAATTGCATTTGATGTAGACGTTCTGGCAAAACAGATGGATATCAACCGCATGGTACACCAGGTGGCCGACTGGGGATATCAATATATCGAACAGTCTCCCCACCCCAGGATCAATCCTTTTTATAAGCATCCGCTGTTTTCCAAAGAATGCGAGGCAGAGTACAGAAAGGCACTCCGGGAAACCGGAGTGGAGATTTCCTCCTTCATTGTCGTATACAGATGGTCAGGACCCACGGAAGAACAGAGAAGATTTGCGGTGGATAATTGGAAACGGATGATCCGGATTGCCGGAGACATGGGGGTTAAAGTCATTAATACAGAACTCTCAGGTGACCCGAACCAACAGGAGATCTGTAACGGCATGTGGTTCCGCTCCATGGAAGAGCTTCTGCCTATCATGGAACGTGAAGGCATACGTGTGGAGATTCAGTCCCATCCCTATGATTTTTGTGAATTAAATAATGAAACCTGTGATATGGTGAAATCCTTCCGCTCAAGAAATCTTGGATATGTCTATTCCTCTCCCCACGGATTTTTCTATGACCAGGGAAAGGGAGACGTGCGCTCCATGCTGCGGTATGCAGGGGAAGAGCTGACACATGTTTTGTTTGCGGATACCTTTAACCAGACCTTAGACTGCCGTTATATTGCCAATCCGCCGTGGCTGAACGGCAGAGGAAAAGCGGATGTGACGATCCATCAGCATCTGGCGATGGGAGAAGGGGATGTGGATTTTGAGGGTATCTTTGAAACACTGAGAGAAATGGATTTCGCTCATGCCCAGTTAAAAGAAGATGCTCCAAAAGCAGGCGGCGATACGATTGCCTGCGTATCCATGTTCGGATTCCCCGAAAAGATGGAAAAACAGGCACCCGAGGCAAGAGAACGGATTGAAAAAGAACTGCTTGGGGTTTAGGCAGGGACAGGAAAGGAAGCGGAGATGAAAAATATGAACGGGGAGTCTGTCAAAAACGGCAGACTCTCATGGAAAACGCGATTTGCATATGGCTGCGGTGATACGGCATGTAACGTAGTCTTTGGTATGATCAGCACGGTACTTACGTTATTTTATACAGATTATGTGGGGGTAAGTGCCGCAACGGTAGGAATGGTCATGTTACTTTCACGTCTCTTTGACGGATTTTCTGATGTTGTGATGGGATTCATTGTAGAAAAGACGAATTCAAAATGGGGAAAGTCAAGACCCTGGATCTTATGGATGAGTGTTCCTTACGCAATTTCAGCGGTTTTATTGTTTACCGTACCGCATTCCACAAATATGGTACAATTTCTTTATATGTTTGTCACTTATAACTTCTGCACCACGATCTGTTATACGGCGATCAATCTTCCCTATGGAAGCCTTTCGGCTATGATGACAAGAATATCCGGGGAGAGGGACATGTTGAGCATTGTGAGGATGGGAATGTCACCCTTCGGACGTATCCTGGCTGTTACCTGCACACTCCCTCTGGTGAAGCTGTTTGGGGATACACAGTCAGCCTGGGTCATGACAATGGCTCTGTGGGCAGCCGTTGCATTGATCCTGCTTCTTGTTTGTTTTAAGAATTGTGAGGAGACCGTTCATATTGAAGCGCAGCAGAATCAGGAGAAGATCCCTGTGAAAAAGGCATTTAAGGCGCTGATAACAAATCAATATTTCTGGGCAGTGCTCATATTATGGATGATGCAGAACGTGATCTACGGCATTACGGGAACGATCCTGCCTTATTACTGTAAATATATATTTGGGAATGACACCTGGATGTACAGCGCCCTTTATCTGACAGAGACACTTCTGATCGTGGCCGCTACCTTCTGCTGTCCGGTCCTGTTAAAACGTTTTGGAAAAAGGAACATGTCGCTGGCAGGAGCCTGTCTTGCACTGGCAGGCCAGATCATCTTTTTCCTGAATCCCACCAGCTTTGCCTGGATGGCCCTCAGCTGTGTGATCAGAGCCATAGGGCTTGCACCGCTGAATTCCATTGTCTTCGGCCTTTTAGGGGACGTGGTGGAATTTGGACAGTGGAAAACACATCTCAGGCAGGAAAGCCTTATATTTGCAGGCGGTTCCGTAGGGACAAAAATCGGTTCGGGGTTGGCTTCCGCCGGTATGACCGGTCTGTTGTCACTGGCCGGTTATATCAGTTCCACCACAGGTACAGCGGTCCAGCCGCAAAGTGCCATTGATATGATCATGAATATTTATAAATTAGGCCCGGTGATCGTATGGGTGGTTGTGATCATTACCTTGTCCTTGTATAAGCTGGATAAAAGGTATCCTGCGATCATGGAGGAGCTGGCGGAACGTGAATTAAAAGGGGAATTATAGGAAGCGGTCAGATTTAAGTGGGTTTTGCCGGATAAAAAATTATCTCCGGCAAAACCCTGTTCCTGCACAGTTTTTTGGCCCTGCAAAAGAAAAAGGGCGTTATATTCTCTTCGGCATATAATCATCAATAATATTTATAATGTCTTTTTGATACACGTTATCGTTAAGAGTATCACCGTTTGGAGAAATGTTGATCGTACGCACATCTAGGGGATTTTCCGCATAAGGATTATCTGGCTCTTCCGGATCAAAATATTCACTTAGATATTTCAGTGCGTTTCCGCTTGGGAAAATTACGTTGCCGTCAGATGATGTGATTCCCATCTGTTCAAATTCTTTTAAGATTTCCCATGTTCTTTGGTTATAGGGATTTTCAGACCGGCTGCTTACAAGCCAGGCCGGATGTGTCCGCAGAGGGATGCCGTTTGACCCGTCTCGTACTAATGTGAACGGTCCTTTTCAGCGCGAAGTCTTGTATTCGCCTTTTCTACATCAAGTTTGAAGTAAATAAAGACGATGGCTGCAGTAATGATCACAGGTATTCCCGCGAACATGAAAGTCAGCATATTCGAGCACCCGGCACTTTGTGTCAGCGCAGAAGCATCGAATTTGGCAGCAGCCAGTAACCAGCCGCTGAGTGCGGAGCCAATTCCGCCACCCACCTTCATGCCAAAGGAGGTACAGGAGTACATAGAACCATCCAGACGTTTTCCGGTTTTGAGAAAACTGTAATCCGCTGCTTCAGATACAAGGGCGTTGAAGGTTCCGCCAAGTGTACAGCATGTCAGAGAGACCAGACCATACATCCCCACAAGGACAGGCGCGTTATTTGAAATGGCAAATACCATGTATATGATACGCACAACGAGATTTACCAGGAAAAATCCAAGGTTTATAATGCGGATGCTTTTGAATCTTTTAACAAGAGATGGTGCCAGCAATAACCCTATGATACTTGCAATGGAAGACATGGATACCATTTTGCCAAAGAAGTTTGCGTCGCCGCAGTTGTAAGTGAAGTAATAGATGGCCGCTCCCATGGATACACCCATCATAAGATAGAACAGGAGATACAGCATAGCCAGCATATCAAAATATTTGTTGGAGAGCAGGAGCTTCAAAGTCTCCAGGAATCCGATCTTTTCTGTACCGGATACCTTGACACCGTCCATAAGTTCCTCCTCGGGAAGCTCTTTGACAGAAAATACGGAGATCGTGTTCACAACCAGACCAATGACCGCAAAGATAATTGCTGTTGTTTTCCAGCCCGCAGCCCCTCCACCAAATTTTTCAACCATAACCAGAGTGTAGTTAGAGACCAGGACATTGCCCAGTGTGGCACCAATAAAACGGAACGTACCCATCTGCACGCGCTCATTACTGTTTTTGGTGATCAAGGAAGTAAGGGCAGAATATGCAATATTATTGGCTGTATAGAAGACCGCGTTCAATAAAGTATAGGCAATAAAGAAGTAAATATACTGAGCATTGGCGCCAATACCTGCAGGGATTGCAAAGAGGGCGATCAAAGCCACAGAATTACCGATATAGGAGCACAGCATCCAGGGACGGGCTTTTCCCATTTTTGTATGGGTTCTGTCCAGTATACTTCCGAAGATGATGTCACTGATACCGTCAGTCAGTTTGGAAACTAATATAAGGGTACCGATGATGCCGGCAGCCATGCCAATGGTATTGGTCAGGTAGATCATTACAAAACTGGAAACCATACTATAGACCATGTTTGCGGCAAAGTCGCCGCTTCCATAGCCGACTTTATTAAATAGATTTAAATACTTTTTCTCTTCCATTTTTTTATCCTTTCTGTATGACTATAGATCGATCACGGCAGCAGCATTTGCGAAGGGACCGGGAATAGCGTTTAAACTCCGGAGATTCCCGCAAAAGTCGCGGTTAAAGACAATTGTACTGCCGTCAGGATTTTCAAAACGCTGTTCAGGCTCAAAGGCTTTGCCTAAAACATCACTGTTGATGATACCGGTGGACCAGCCGTCAAGAAGATCGTAAACATTGGTCTCAATTGTATAGCTGCCATCTTTTTCAATTAGAGTAACATATGCTTTTGGGGTATCCAGGGCATATTTGTCCGTTTCCTGTTTCCAGCTTTTTGCACCATTGAAATACGCATTACCACTCACCCACACAGGAAGTTTTCCAAAGTGATGATCCTGCATGGTAAACATATCAGGCTGGGGATTGTCCAGCTCAAAGGGAACGATCCATTCCTCATAAGTGGGAAAATCATCAAAAACGCTGGTTCCCTGAATTTGGTTGTCTCGCATGATGAATCCCATATCTTCTTTTGTTTCCGTAGGTTTTACAGGCCAGTTCTGAATAAAAATATTATTATATATACGGTCATCTCCGTGAAGGAAGGTCATCATCCCGGCTACTTCTGTTCTATGCGGAATGTGATAAGGGGTGTATCTGGGAGCCATAGTACCGTTTGCCAAGAGCATATCGGAACCGCTGCCAATGGAACTTAAGGGCCCCAGGCAGAGATTATGCACGATAGCGCATCCCTGCGATGCCAGTTTAAAAGAAATCCTGGAAAGAGAGATATTATTATCGATCAGAGTGGGCCCATGGCTAACCTCAACGAATACGTCGCAGCTTGACATGCCTCCCGGAACCAGGGGGATATTTTCACTGGGAGCATTGTTATCGTGAAACAGATTTTGTGTGATGCGTGTGCCCTGGGCTTCCCAGTCGCACCAGATTCCCATGGTGGTATGGTGGATATGGTTCCTCCTCATGGTGACATCAATTGCCGCATGAAGCTTGATGCCTGCGACTTCCGCACCGGCCAGCTCCTGCATACAGTTGATATGGTGGATATGGTTATCTTCGATGGTGGAGAACACACATCCTAACCGGCCCACGATACCGGTCTGTTCACAGTGATGAATGTGGCAGCGGCGCACAATGTGAGAGCCGATACGCTCTTTGGTCCAGCCGTGATACTGACCGCGGCAGACGGCATCCCGTTCCATCTGCGTTGCGCTCTTTACATGTCTGTTGGTAAAATAGTGGTCATTTTCAGGATCATAATATTTACCCAGAGAGATACCGCAGCATTTGCTGTTGCTGATCTCGCAGTCTTCAATGATCCACCCTTTTGACCAATGCGGTCCGATCATGCCATCCTGGTATGCTGCAGGCGGAGCCCACGTAGTTGCTGCTTTATTGATGTCAAAGCCGCTGACGGTTATGTAATCCACCCCTGTTTTGGAGGGCATAAAACAGTTGCGCCGTACACTTATGTCTACATCCTCCTCATTTGGATCTTTTCCTTGAAAGTTTGCATAGATAACAGTTTCATTTTTTTCTGTATCCTGCTCGGTATACCATTTATATACAGACCATTCCGGTTCCCAGGAATGGATATATACATTACCTTCCAGACATTCCTCTAAAGTTTGTGTTTCATAGAGCTGCCGGTCATTCAGGTAAACGGCACCGGTGTGTCTGACAAAGGGTCCGAAGTACCAGTCCCCTTTAATAAGAGTCGTATAGGGATTGTAATTGCCGAATGTATTGTTGTTCACACGGAACATCCAGACATTGCCTTTATAGTGTTTCCAGCCGATAGCTTTTTCTGCGCCTGTGATCACCGCACCCAGCGGGACCCGGCTTCTGTAAGTGATGCGTTTGTCTTCATGACCGGCATGTAACGGGTTGACATATTCCCGGTAAATACCAGGGGCCACAATGACCTCATCCCCCGGTTTAGCAGCCTGAGCCGCATCGTTAATGTGCTTAAACGGGTTTTGTTCTGTACCGTTGCCATCTCTACATGCATGGATGTCTACATAAATGATCATGAACCTTTTCCTCCTTTGGATCTTTATATCCGGTACAGCACTGTACCGGAGTGTGATAAATGAAATGTACTTGTGATGCTTGTAAATTCATTATATAATGTGGAGAGAATATGAAAATATCGAAAATAGAGAAGGAAAACTTAATATGTATCTAAAAACGACTTTTTCAAAGAATTCCACCGATTATTTTCAGGAGCGTCCTGCCGAAAGAGAAATTATGCAGTCAGAGGATATGAACGGTTCCCATCTCATTCTTTTTGATGAGAGTAGTTCCGTATATCAATATTTTGACATTAATATGCCGTATCTGGTCATATACGAGTCACTGAATATTGGGGCGGATCTTATGGTTTATCAAGAATTCAGTGAAAACAACAGGATATTAAAAGAGAGACAGTATACGGAGTTTACCGAGCAGTCCAGAAAACTTCATTCCCATAATTTCTACGAATTGACGTTTGTGCTCTCCGGGCAATTAACTATGAGGATCGAAGATGAGAATATTATTTACAATCAAGGAGACTGCTGTATTTGCAATAGGAATATACATCATATGGAACTCATGGAACAAGATACGGAGATTGTTCTTTTTCTTATCAAAGAAGAGTACATACATGATGCGTTTGATACAAATTATTACTATGATCGAAAGGGCAGACCCCATTCTATAGGAACTGTTTTTGATGTATTTTTTTCCGAGAATAAGAAAAATCCATTGTATGATGCCAAGGTATATGCGGATTACCGAATTTTATATCAGGATTCCATAGAACCCCTTTTAAAGATCATGAATCAAATGATCACAGAAATCTCCGGGACGCATTCAGGGAAAAGTCATATGATGAAGGCATTACTCTGCCATTTTTTTGAAATGCTGGAGAACGATTCTATCTATAAGGAAGAAATCCATTGGGCAAGACTGTCCAATGAGGAGCAGATCATATATCAAATTACCGAGGCGTACAAAAAAAAGAATGGAATTTTTTCACGGACAGATATAGAGAAGATTACAGGCTATAACGGAGACTATGTGGAACGTATTGTGAAAAGACATACAGGAAAAACGCTTTCCGCATACGGCAGAGACTTCCTAATACAAAAGACAGCAGAATTGCTGCGGGATACGGATCTGAGTATTGCAGAAATATGTGAGCGGCAGGGGTATTCCAACAGGTATTATTTTAATAAGATATTCGCGGAGAAATATGGAATGAAGCCATCTGAATTCCGGCGGCAGTGTTACTGTTCACTCCGTGTCCGGTAACACGCTTCGCGATGCACAGATATGGAGCATTCTGCCCCATATCGCGCTGGCCGCCTCGGGATTTTCATGCTTCCGGCATGAAAACGCCTCCCGGTACAGTGGCCTGTGAACAGTAACGCGGCAGTACCGCAGCAAAGATACCTCTATACGTTTATCCTGTTAAATGGAAATGATGTGTAGTATAATGAAGTATAAATAAATAGGATACGGTGAGTGATCTATGTTTAATATTTTACCGGGGAGTTTTTTTGCTCCCCTGGCATCTCCGAATAAAATTGTATACTGGGAATGTATCTGTAAGCTGTTTTCCACTATGGATCATCAGCTTTCTTTTGGCGTGGAAAGAGAAATTCTGGTGGACGAGCTGCAGTATTATTTTGACCAGTCAGCTTCGGCTGAGGTGGTAGAGGAGGACTTTGCCCAGTCCGACAGCAGAGGAAAGGCAAACGGCATCCTGAGAAGGCTGGAAAACTATGGCTGGATCGAGATAGAGACAGATAAGAGTTATGTGCAGCGAGTCAATTTCAAGGAGTATTCTGTGCGCCTTATCAAGACACTCCTGGAAATTGAAGAGGGAAAGCAGACAGAGTACCAGGGATATATATATACCATATATACACTTGTCAGAAGCAGTACGGATAATCCGGGGATCGTACTGATGCAGATCATGGAAAATACAGACCTCCTGATCACAGGACTGAAAAATTTGAATTCCAATATCAAGCATTATATTGACGAGTTGACAAAACACAAGACAGTGTCTGAAATTATGGATGCTCTTTTTAACGATTACATAACCAATATTGTGGACAAGGCCTATCACCGGCTGATGACATCCGACAATGTATCCAAGTTTCGGCCGGAGATCATTGAGCGGCTGGAGGCAAAGAGCAGAAGCAGGTCGTACATGGAAAAGACATCCGCTGAGATCGCAGGGCTTCAGGAAATATCACAGGAGGAAGCCAGGGAGGCAGTTTACCGCTTCCTGCATGAGATTATAGAGGCTTTCCGCAATATGGATGAAATTCTCACGGAGATCAATCAGAAGAATACCCAGTATCAGAGGGCAGCCATCAACAGGGCGAAGTTTCTCTTGTCAGGAAATGAGGACGTAAGAGGGCAGTTAAAAGAAATCCTGATCGGTATAAATGAGATCATGAATCAGGAGCAGATGGAACTTGGCGGCATCTATCAGCTGGGATTTCTGGAAAACCTGATCCGCATCTATAGCTGTAGTTTTCTGGATGAGAATTCTTTTTATTCACCCATAGAAGGGCGAAAGGAGTTTATCCCCCAGCAGTTGGAAGTCCTTGAGCCGGATATGGGACAGCGCCAGGAAAAAATGAAGAAAATGATGGAAAAGATGCAGAGGATCCTGAGTCCTGAAAAGATCGGGAACTATATAGACACGCAGATGGGCGACAAAAAGGTACTCCCGGCGTCCGAGCTGCCCATGGACAGTGTGGAAGATTTTGTGAAAGTTATCTATGTCCGGCTCTATGGCCAGCGAAAGAATATGAATTACCGGATAACAGTGGAAAATGAGACGGAAGTGAATGGATTCCGATTCAAAGATTTCAAAATATGGAGGAAATAACGTGGATTTACTGGAAGGGATGCTGCAGAGAGAGAAAGAAGAGTTTAAGCGCATCGGTAACCGCCTGCTTAGCTGCTGCTTTTTATGCAAAGGAAATATAACAAACAAATCGGATTATTATTTTGTGCTCAGGCACAGGGAAAAATATCAGGAATTTCTGGGCGTTCTGGGATACAGACTGGAGATCAATGAGGAGTATGGAGTGGTGCAGCTGGTGAACCCGCAGAATTATAACCGCCAGAACCTCAAACTGTTTGAATCGGTGATCCTGCTGATCCTCCGTATTCTCTATGATGAAAAAAAGAGAGAACTGTCGGTAAGTGATGAAGTCATTGTTAATCTGGGGGATATACAGGACAAATTCCTGAGCCTTGGGATCCGGGAGAAGATGATAGATAAGATGACCATGCGCAATACCCTGAATCTGTTCAGAAGATTCCAGCTGATTGAACTGCTGGACAAAGATTTGGGAAATGAGGAATCCCGGCTGCTGCTATACGACTCCATTCTGATGGCGGTAAGGGTGGAGGATATTAAACAGACATACGAGAAATTGGAAATTTACAGGAAAGGGAAACAGGCCGATGAAGAAACTGACGAGAATGAAGCTGATAAACTGGCACCGGTTTAGTAACTGTACCATTGATTTCGGCGGATCCACCTTGATCTCAGGGGAAAACGGAGCCGGAAAGTCCACTTTGCTGGATGCCATTCAATTTGTTGTGACCTGTTCGGCCAATGCATTTAATAAGGCTGCTCATGAAAATGGTAAGCGGAAGCTAACCGGTTACATCCGCTGCAAGACAGGAAAAGAAAACCAGCCCTATGAGCGGACGGGACAGATCAGCGCCCATATTGCCCTGGAGTTCTACGAGGAGAGCAAAAAGAAATACTTTGTGGTAGGTGCAGTCATTGATTCATCGTCGGAGGGGCAGGAGACCACAGCCCGCTACCTGATAGATGACGTCCGTCTGACCGAGGATATGTTTTTTCGAGGTAAGACACCCCGTTCCATTACGGAATTCCGTGCTGCGAATAAAAAGATTAAAATCTGGTGCAAGACACAGACAGAAGCCAAACGGATGATCAAGGCCAGGTTTGGAAGGATCGAGGATAAATTTTTCAGCCTGATACCGAAAGCTCTGGCATTTAAGCCTATCAATGATATTAAAGATTTTGTATATTCCTATGTGCTGGATGAAAAAGAAGTGAATATTGACATTCTGCGGGAGAATGTCCGCAGTTACCAGGATTTAGGCCGGACCCTGGAATCAGTAAAGAAAAGAATGGCTAGGCTGGAGCAGATAGAGAAGTATCATGAGGAAGCTCTGGACTGTCTTCACAAAGATAATATGTACGAATACTTCCTGTCACAGGCAGAGCTGGATATCACAGGAGAGCGGCTTAAGACCCTTCAGAGGGAGGAAAAAGCCGAGGAATACAGGCTGGAAGAGACAAAACGGGAATTAAAGTCCGCGACAGAAGAAAAGGAACAGAAACAGGAGATAGAGACAGCTCTCCGTGTAGAGCTGAAACAGAAAGCGGAATTCCGTGCTCTGGAAGAACAAAAAAAAGAACTGGATAAATTAAAAGACCGGGAGCAGGAGTATCTGGAAGAAAGACGAGTGCTGCAGGGCAGCGTTAAGAAAGCCCTTGATAAGGCATATAAACTGCTGCAGGTCAGTGATGTGGACAGATGCGTGGAGGAATACGCAAAGCTTTTTGAGCGCCTTGAGAACATTCAGGATGTTGTCTATGCAAAGGAAGTGGCAGAAAAAGTTATCCGCTATAAAGGGGAAATGTACCAGAAGATCCAGCATAAAAAAGCGGAGATAGAAATTCAGTTAAATGAAAAGAAGATACAGAGAAAAGAACTGGAGCAAAAGATTGCGGACCTGGAACGCAGAAAACTTTCTTATCCGGAGGCAGTGAACCGCCTGATGGAGGCGATCCGGACGGAATTTGCCAGGATCGGAAGGAAGCCGGAACCATATGTACTGTGCGAGACATTGGAGATCGCTGATGAGAGTTGGAGAAATGCGGTGGAAGGCTATCTGAATACCCAGAGATTCTATGTATTGGTGGAGCCTGAAAACTTTGATATCGCTCTCGGTATCTATGACCGCCTGAAAAGAGACGGAAAAGCCTTCGGCGTGGGTTTGATCAATACACAGAATCTGGAAGCCTATGATAACGCACCGGCAGGAACACTTGCTTCAGCCGTCACATCCGGCAATAAATACGCCAGGCGTTTTATCAATATGGTACTCGGAAAAGTACAGATGTGTGAGCGGTATGAGGAATTGAAGAAATACCCCACATCCATCACAAAAGGGTGCATGAAATATCAGAACAGAGTGGCAAGCGCCATCAAACCGGAGATTTTTAAAGTGCCATTCATCGGGAAGAATGCGTTCAGAGTACAGTTGAAACTGGCAAAAATGCAGTGGGAAGAACTCTGCGGGGATATTGATGCTAAGAAGAAAAAACTGCAGGCTATCGAATCTGTTCAGGAACCATTGTCTACAGACGATGATGTGGATATCAAATACCGTGTGGATGTATTATCAAAATTGTCCCTTGTGCAGATGTCCATAAAGAAATGCAGGGAGAACATAAAAACGCTGGAGAAGAACGCAACCTTGATCCAAAAGCAGATCCAGTTAGATGCATTGGAAAAGGCGAGAAAAGAACTGGAATCCCAGATTGGAAAATATAATCAGAAGATTGGAAGGATCGGCGAGAACATCATCTCCAAAAGAGAGCAGGCAGAAAATCTGACTCTCAGCCAGGCCGGCCAAAGTGCTGCGGTTGCACGGCTTGCAGCCGGAGCTGGGGATACTTTCGTCATATGGAAGAAGGAATACGAGAAGCAGACATCCCAGAAATCTTACGACCAATTCAGGGAGAATTATGACAGACGGCGGAAAGCCAATAATACCAACAGGGAAAAGGCCGAGAACCAGATGACAGAGGAGATGCTTGCGTATAAAACGGAGCATGACTTTGGAGCCGCACCCACCATGGCCGGATTTCCTGAATTTGCAGCAACCTATGACCGTCTGAAAACGTCTGAACTTCTGGCATATGAGGAAAAGGTGGAGTCTGCCAGGAAGGCCGCCGAGGAGGAATTTCGGGAGCAGTTTCTTGCAAAGCTGCAGGAAAATATGAAACAGGCACAGGGAGAGTTTAAAGAACTGAATAAAGCACTGAAAGATATTGCATTCAGCAATGAAAAATACGAATTTCTCTATATGCCCAGCAAGCGCCACCGAAATTATTATGAGATGATCATGGATGATTTCAATGCCGTTTCGGGAGAGTCTATATTCAGCGGAATGTTCCATGAGACCCATAAAGAGGTCATAGACGAGTTGTTTGAACGGCTTGCCCTGGATAATGATAATAACGAAAAAGCCCTGGAAGAGTTTACAGATTACCGTACTTATATGGATTATGACATCAAGATCATCCACAGCGACGATAATTATTCTTATTATTCAAAGGTGTGTGAGGAAAAGAGCGGCGGAGAGACACAGACACCTTTCTATGTGACAGTGGCGGCATCTTTTGTGCAGTTGTACAGTAATAACATAGGTGGGGAAGCAGCGGGGCTTGTTATGTTCGACGAAGCATTTAATAATATGGATGATGAGAGGATTGGCGGGGTTCTGGAGTTTTTAAGACGCCTTCCGCTGCAGATCATCATCGCAGCACCCCCGGATAAGATTCAGTACATAGGACCTGCCATGGAGGAGACGCTTCTTGTCATGACCGACGAGAAGACAAGTTATGTGGAGGAGTATTATAATGGCGCTGTATGAAAAGCGGATCCTGCATGCACTTCTGGATTCCTACGAGAACAGTCTTCTGTCCAGAAAGGAAAACAAAGTGGCAGTGCATATTTGTTTTCCTGTTACGAAAAAAACAATGCCGGAATA
The DNA here is from genome assembly GCA_002270465.1 of Blautia hominis. Taxonomy (GTDB): domain Bacteria; phylum Bacillota; class Clostridia; order Lachnospirales; family Lachnospiraceae; genus Blautia; species Blautia hominis. Next base: position 1,056,981 of record NQOF01000001.1, on the reverse strand, counting down.
TTTTGACGAAAGCTCTCTGGCCTATGAAGATATCCATGCCTGTGTCCGGGAGATGGAATGCAAAGGCTTTGTTACAGTTCAGTGGAAGAAAGGGAAAGAAGATCATATTCTGCAGAAGATTTTGTTAAGGGAAGAAAATGTAGATATTATATACAGATATGTGGGGAGAATTCCCAGAATAAAGCTGGAGAACAATACGATTAAGCTTTTGGCAGATTTAGAAGAGAAATACAAGACACCCACAGCCACCGCTTTTCTCCAATACCTCACTGCACGTATTTCCGGTGGCCAGTCGGTAAAGGAATATATAGATTTGGAAGATAAGCAGAGAATACACAGGCTCATCAAGGCAGTGGCAGCGATTGAAGCGAATGAAAAGACTTGCTATATCCGGGAGTTTTCAATACGTCTGTTTGGAGATTCCAAAGAAATGGAGTCTCTTTTAGGCGTAACCGGAAAAATATTCAGGCGTTTCGGAGGAAAAGAGGGGGAAACGGATAACTATTCTATTTTAGCAGATTATTCCATTTACCATACCCCTGATTATGTATATCTGAAAGGGGAGGGAACCCTGTATTTCGGGGAAAATGACAATACAGGACTGGAACTTTCCCGTCTCCGCCAGGGTATCGGAGTATCGGGTGAGGATATCGGCACACTGCGAATCCGGAGTAAGCCAACCACCCGGAAAGTGATCACAATAGAAAATCTGACTACCTTTTTTGGCTGGGCGGAGGAAGACAGTATTATCATTTATCTGGGAGGTTATCACAACACCGTCAGAAGGAAACTCCTGCAATCCATCCACCAACATATGCCCACAGCCCAGTATCTGCATTTCGGGGATATTGATGTAGGAGGTTTTGAAATCTATGAGGATTTATGCAGAAAGACACAGATCACTTTCCAGCCATATCATATGGGAATTGAAGAATTGAAAACTTATGCCCGATATGCAAAGAAACTGACAGTAAACGATAGAAAAAGGCTGGATGAGCTGATAGAGAAATGTACGGAGAACTGTGAATACCGGGATGTGCTTGCTTATATGAAAGAAAAGGGAATAAAGCTGGAGCAGGAGTGTTTGCAGCGCTGATACAGGTTTTATGCGGAGAATGTGCTTGGTCAATATGAAATCGGAGAATACTCTTTTAGTGATCCGAATTCTACAAATCATATAGAGACAACCCTATTGTCCCTGTTCCCATGCTGTCTAAAAATAATAAATTAGAGAAAGACAGAATCGTCGCTTCTTAGGAAACGGCGATTTTTATATTTGAGAAGCTGAAAATGCCTGTGGGACATTTTGATGATTAAAAATAGATGGATTAACCAATGCTAAGGCAAATGCAGAGGTTTCACGTGTATTTTATTTAAAAGATAAAAATAGAAAAGAACAAATGTTCCGCTTATGTCTATACTTTTCAATCGGACTATGCTATAATTTATGACAATTATGAATCCCTGTACATAGTGCAGAGGATTGTTTTATGTATATCCTATATCGTTTTAAGCTGAGTATTAGATTTGTTTCCCTAATGTTTATTTACGATTGATGAAGCTAAAGAGATTGTGCATGAGGCTGATCCGGTAATTAAAGATGTATGTGTGGAATGCAACAATTGCAAGTCAATATCGAAAGGGTGTGAATGTATGGATAATATTCAAAATGAAACTTTTTATAATAAAGTCATAGAATTATTTCTGAGTGCGAAGAAAAATTTGTCGGCAGCAGTGAATATGACAATGGTATATTCCTATTATGAAGCAGGGAGAATGATTATCGAGGAAGAGCAAGGTGGTAAAGAACGTGCAGCATATGGAAAGTATATATTAAAAGAATTATCAGGGAGATTAACACAAAAATTTGGAAGAGGTTATTCGTACGATAATTTAAAATTAATGCGGAAATTTTATTTGGTTTATTCTAAGGACTCAATTGGGGAAACGTCGTTTCCCCAATCTGAAAAGTTAACAAATACAAAAGAAGGACGTAAATTCTATTTGAGTTGGTCACACTATCTTATTTTAATGAGAATAACTAATATTGAAGAACGCCATTTTTATGAAATAGAAGCATATAGAAATGGATGGAGTAAAGATGAACTGGCACGCCAGTATGGAAGTTCTCTGTATGAACGACTTGCCTTAAGTAGAAATAAGGATGAAGTAATGAGCCTTGCAACAGAAGGACAGATGATTGAGAAACCTGAAGATATATTCAAAGATCCATATATTTTAGAATTTACAGGGCTTCCAGAATTGGTTACTTATTCTGAAACAGAGTTGGAAAATAAAATTATAGATAATTTGCAGAAGTTTTTATTAGAATTAGGAAGAGGATTTACCTTTGCAGGCAGACAGGTCAGATTTACATTTGAAGAAGAACATTTTAGAGTTGATTTAGTGTTTTATAATCGCTTACTGCGTTGTTTTGTATTGTTTGATTTGAAAATTGGGCAGTTAAAGCATCAGGATATAGGACAGATGCAGATGTATGTAAATTATTATGATCGAAAAGTTAAATTAGATGATGAAAACTCAACGATAGGAATTATTATTTGTAAAGATAAGAAAGATGCTATTGTAGAAATGACATTACCCAAGAATAATAATCAGATATTTGCGAGTAAATATCAAACAGTACTTCCTAGTAAAGAAGAATTACAAATGTTGTTGGAAGACAAAATTTAATAAATGAATAATGAATACTCAACAGAGTATTTTGTATTCCGTTACGAATATTATTTTTGTGACTTTTATATTTTCAACTCGTAAAGTTCACTATAAGACACAACTTTTTTATATTTTTGAGGATTTCATTACGAATCACAGCGCAGGAGTATGGCTGACTGTGAACGTATCAAAAGTCACAAAGGAGGTTTTAACCATGAATAAATTTGATTTAAAAGCCCCATATCAGCCAACTGGTGACCAGCCGCAGGCTATAGCAGAACTGGTAAAAGGATTCAGGGAAGGCAACCAATGCCAGACTTTACTAGGGGTCACAGGCTCCGGCAAGACTTACACCATGGCCAATGTCATCCAGGAAGTCCAGAAGCCGACCCTCATTATTGCCCATAATAAAACCCTTGCTGCACAGCTCTACGGAGAGTTCAAGGAATTCTTCCCGAATAATGCGGTGGAGTATTTCGTCAGTTATTACGACTACTACCAGCCCGAAGCCTACGTCCCCTCATCCGACACCTATATAGCAAAAGACTCCTCAGTCAACGATGAGATCGACAAGCTCCGTCTCTCCGCTACATCCTCCCTGAGTGAGCGGAAGGATGTTATCATTATTTCCAGTGTTTCCTGCATCTACGGCATTGGAAGCCCCAAGGATTACCAGAACATGATCATCTCTCTCCGTCCGGGTATGGAAAAGGACAGGGATGACGTGGTGCGGGAGCTGATCGACATCCAGTATGACAGAAATGACATGGACTTTCACCGCGGTACCTTCCGCGTGCGCGGGGATGTGCTGGAGATCTTTCCGGCGGATTATACAGACATGGCAGTGCGGGTGGAATTTTTCGGGGATGAGATCGACAGGATCACACAGATTGACACCCTGACCGGTGAGATCAAGTCCCAGCTCAATCACATTGCCATTTTCCCTGCCTCTCACTATGTAGTTCCCATTGAGCAGATACGGAAGGCGGCTGTGAATATTGAGGAGGAGTTAAAAGAGCGGGTGGACTATTTCCGCAGTGAGGACAAACTGCTGGAAGCACAGAGGATTTCCGAGAGGACCAACTTTGATATAGAAATGCTGAAAGAGACGGGATTCTGTTCGGGGATCGAGAACTATTCCCGCCATTTATCCGGTCTGGAACCGGGGGAGGCGCCCTATACCCTCATGGACTATTTTGGGGATGACTATCTGATCATTGTGGATGAATCCCACAAGACCATTCCCCAGATACGAGGTATGTACGCAGGTGACCGTTCCAGGAAGAGCACACTGGTTGACTACGGTTTCCGCCTGCCGTCAGCCCTTGATAACCGACCTCTGAATTTTGAGGAGTTTGAGAACAAAATAGACCAGATCATGTTTGTATCTGCCACGCCAGGAGACTATGAGGCAAATCATGAACTGTTGCGCGCTGAGCAGATCATCCGCCCCACAGGACTTCTGGACCCCATGGTGGAGGTGCGCCCTGTTGCGGGACAGATCGACGACCTTGTGGGGGAAGTCAACAAAGAGGTGGAAAAAGGCAATAAGGTTCTCATAACCACCCTGACCAAGCGGATGGCAGAGGACCTGACGGACTATATGAAAGAACTGGGCATCCGCATTAAATACCTGCATTCAGATATCGACACCCTGGAACGTACGGAAATTATCCGTGATATGCGGTTAAATGTGTTTGATGTTCTGGTAGGTATTAACCTTCTCCGTGAAGGTCTGGATATCCCGGAGATCACCCTTGTGGCGATTCTGGATGCGGATAAAGAAGGTTTCCTGCGTTCTGAGACATCCCTGATCCAGACCATTGGACGTGCGGCCCGTAACTCGGATGGGCGTGTTATCATGTATGGCGATAAAATAACGGACTCCATGCGCCTTGCCATTGACGAAACCATGCGCCGCCGTAAGCTGCAGCAGGAGTACAACGAAGCCCACGGCATCACACCGCAGACGATCAGGAAGGCGGTCCGTGATCTGATCAGCATCTCCAAGAGTGTGGCAGAGACGGAGAACAAGCTGATGAAAGACCCGGAGTCCATGAACAAGAAAGAGCTGAAGAAGCTGATTCAGGATGTAGAAAAACAGATGCGGGCAGCAGCAGCAGATTTGAACTTCGAGATGGCAGCAGAGCTGCGTGATAAGATGATAGAGCTTAGAAAAAATCTGGAAGAGATTTCAGAGAGCTGATGAGTCTGAGCCGGAGTGTGCCTGAAAATTCATTTCGGCAAATGGTGATACACTGTTTGCCGAAATCAATTTTCAGACACTGCGGTGCAGATATAAAATAAATTTCTTGTAAATTTATTCAGAATAATGTAATATTACTCATGGACTGTCCCCGGGCGGGACGGTAATACAGGACCGTGGCTGTTTAAAAATATCCAGCCAAGGCCTTTTCTTATGTGAAAATATTATTATTGGGAGGAAACCTATGAATTACGGTATTTTAAGTTTACTGCCGCCTGTCATAGCCGTTATCCTGGCGATCAAAAGCCGAAATGTGATCCTTTCCCTTTTCTGCGGAGGGCTTACCGGTGTATTGATCTTCAGCCATGGTAATCCGTTTTTGGCTGTGAAATCCATGATTGGTGATTATTTATTCGTGCAGCTTACAGACAGCTATAACGCAGGTGTGATCGTACTTGTTGTTTTTATCGGCGGATTTATCAAACTCATGGAAAAGTCAGGAGGGGCACAGGCTTTTGGACAGAGTGCATACCGCTATGTGAACACAAAGCTGAAAGCACAGCTCTGCGCCTGGGCCGGGGGCATCATTATTTTCTTTTCGGATTTGGGCACCCCGCTTCTGGTAGGGCCTGTGTTTCGGCCTCTGTTTGACAAACTGAAGATTTCCAGGGAAAAACTGGCCTGGATCCTGGACTCCACGTCCTCACCGGTGGCTATTTTGATTCCTTTTATCGGCTGGGGCGTATACATTATGGGGCTTATCCAATCAGAGTTTGATAACCTGGGGGTAAAAGCATCGGATTACACTACATTTGTCCGGGCAATTCCCTTCCAGATCTACGCCATCCTGGCTATCCTCATGATTCCGCTCATAGCCTTTACAAAGATAGACTTTTTCCAGATGAAAAAAGCAGAACAAAAGGCTGAAAAAGAAAAGGCGGATTACAGCTTTGAAGAGCATGTGGAGAAAGAGGAGAACACCGGAGCATATTCCAAAAAGAACGCAAAACCCATTATGGTGATCCTTCCTATTGTAGTTGTATTCGTAACATTGTTTGCTACGCTGGCGCCATTGGGATTTCCCTTTAAAAAAGTGGACGGCAATGAATTCAGGGTTGCGCTTACCATGGGATACTTTTTCGGGGCATTGGTACTGATCCTTATGATATGCCTCTTTAAGGTTATGAACTTCAGTGAGACCTTCAAAGTATATGTGGGCGGTATGAAAGGCATGACGGACGTGGCCATCACCCTGATCCTTGCCTGGTCTCTGGGAAGCATGATCAGTGAGCTGGGTACGGCACAGTTCATTGTGGATGTGCTGAAATCCATGAGCTTTTCCGCAGCGCTGGTTCCTGCGGCTATCTTCCTGTTTGGGGCATTTGTGTCCTTCTCCACAGGCAGCTCCTGGGGAACTTTCGCAATTATGATGCCTCTTGCCATACCAATGGCTCAGGCATTCTCCATACCGTTTGCCATAGCAGTGGGCGCGGTTCTCTCCGGCGGCCTGTTCGGAGACCATTGCTCCCCGATCTCTGATACCACCATTCTGTCCTCCACAGGTGCAGAATGTGATCTGGTCGAACATGTAAGGACCCAGCTTCCCTACGCGCTGGTGAACGGTGTGATCGCTCTCATTGCTTTTATTATCGCAGGGGCAACGAAAAGCGCCGCTTCCCTGGGATTTGCCGTTGCGGCGCTGGTTATCGTGGTATTTGTTATCAATAAAGTATTTAATAAAAAAGCAGCAGTATGATATACGGCTGGCGCATCGTTTCTAACGGTCCGCCGGCTGTTTTGTTATACAGAAAAGTCCGCCGGCGGAATGGGCGCACGTCATCAAATCTTCCTGTTTTACAAAATATCAAATAGTTTGAAACATTTCCGGCAAACTTCCTGTCTAATAAGCAGAAACATGAAAAACATGTGGAAACGTACGTGCGGAAGAAAGGAACCTGATATGAATGATCTTATAAAAAAAGCGCAGGAGCGGGATGCGGATGCATTCACGGAACTGATGCAGTCCCAGATGCAGAATATGTATAAAGCTGCGCGTTCTCTGCTTTCCAATGAGGAGGACGCAGCTGACGCCATCTCGGAAACCATCCTCACCTGCTGGGAAAAAATAGACCGGCTCAGGGAAGAGAGGTATTTTCGTACCTGGATGACCAGGATCCTGATCAACAAATGCAAGGATATACGGAACAAAAAAGAGAACCTTTCTTTCACGGAGGAGATGCCCGATGTAGAGATAAATGAGGAGGGATACAGCAATCTGGAGTGGAACGAAGCACTGGGCATTCTGGATGAGAAGTACCGCACAGTGGTCATCCTGTATTATGTGGAAGGCTTTAAAATGTCGGAGATTGCCCAGATCCTGGATATCCCGGAGGCAACGGTTAGGACCAGGATCGCCAGGGCCAGAAAAACCATGGCTAAGGAATATTATCCGGAAGCGGAAAGGAGAAGATTGATATGAGTATGAGAGAAGAGGATATATTTGAAAAACTCAGACAGGATGTACCGATTCCTGAAACAGTACAGAAAAAAGCAGAGGATGCTTTTGCTTCTATAAAAAAGGATGCGCAAAAAAGACGCGTGGAAGGGAAAATGGCAGTGAAAAGATCATCAGGCAGAATGCCGAAAAAGAAGATATGGATTCTCGTGGCAGCGGCTGTTCTTGCTTTTGGAACGGTTACAGCGGGAGCCGCAGTCTATATGCAGTGGAGCCATGGGCTGTCAGAGGGGATGAAAGCGGAACAGGAACAAATGCATAAACTGGAAGCAGATAATATGGCGTCACCTGTGAACCAAAGTGTTAGCGAGCAAGGGATAAAAGTCACGGCTCTGCAGAGTATTGTGGATAACTATTACGTGCATCTGGCATTCAAAGTAGAAGGATATGAGCCTGAGGCGGGAAAACAGCCGGATTTTGAAGATGTGCAGATCCGTATTGACGGTCAGGACGCCTCTGACGGAGATTTCAGTATTTCGAGAGGGTTCTACAACGGTCTGGTTCAGGGAAATGACGGCAAAGCCGTATATGCGGATGGAACGCCGCTCCCGGAGGATGGACCTTTGGAAAAATATGTCCGGGAGGACGGCAGCCTGGAGTACGAGATCACACTGGCAAAAGAAAATGAAAAGGGATATTTTATCGGGAAACCTATTTCTGTTGAACTGAAAAACCTGGGGGAGATCACCATAGACGGTCATATACCGGATATAGAGGATACCTGGAGCTTTACCTGGACCTTGGGTGGTTCGGACCAGGTGCGGGAATGCAGTCCGGATCAAGAGCTGGGGGACAGCAAAGCCATTGTAAAACAGGTTGAAATATCTCCTATCTCCATGAGAGTCGTATATGATTTTCCAAGACAGGAGATAGAAGAAAAAGGATATAATGAATCCGGTGAAGAGACCATTTCCAAAACATATGCGGAAGCTCCGTGGCTGACAGGCGTAAGGATGAAGGATGGAACCACTTACATGTACCTGTACAGGGGACCGGGCAGTTCCGGGTATTTGTCAGAGGACAGTGATGCGTACGCGCTCACGTATGGGATTGACCGGATCCTGGACCCGGATCAAGTGGAAAGCCTTCTGTTTGTAAAATCTTATCCGGAAGGTGACAAGCTGCTCACAGAGGATGATCTCTACGTGGTACCCATTGAATAAATGACCACCGGCAAAAATTTCTGATATATTATAACAAAACAGAGGGAATGCTGTTAAGTATATACAGCCCCTCTGTTTTTTGTATGCCGTTTCTACTTTACCTATTGTTGCAGATTCTGAAACTTTCTAAAAAAAATATAAAGCCCTTGACAAATAAACACGCTGGTGCTATCTTTAGAACATAGATGTTAGCACTCCACACAAACGAGTGCTAACAACACCGGAAAAGAGATCCGGCCCTATCAATGCAGAAGCAGAAAGGAGATAATAATGGACAGTGAACTGGATGAGCGGAAACGAAAGATATTAAAAGCCATTATCCAGACGTATCTGGAGACCGGAGAACCGGTTGGTTCGAGAACGATTTCAAAATACACTGACCTGAATCTCAGCTCTGCGACCATCCGGAACGAGATGTCAGACCTGGAGGAACTGGGGTATATTGTACAGCCCCACACTTCAGCAGGACGGATTCCCTCAGACACAGGCTATCGTCTCTATGTGGATGAGCTGATGCGGGAGAAGGAACAGGAAGTTTCGGAGATCAAGGAAATGATGATCGAGCGGACCGACAAAATGGAGAAGGTGCTCAAACAGGTGGTGAGGGTTCTGGCATCCAACACCAACTACGCAACCATGATCACAGGCCCGACGTATCACAGAAACAAATTAAAATTCATTCAGCTTTCCAGGGTTGCTGAGATGCAGCTGCTGGCAGTTCTGGTGATTGAAGGAAATATCGTAAAGAATCATATGATCACCCTTCAGGAGCCTATGGATGATGACACAATATTGAAGCTGAACCTGCTTCTCAATACCCAGTTAAACGGCCTCACCATTGAGGAGATTAACCTGGGCATGATCACCAAGATGAAAGAACAGGCAGGCATCCACAGCGCTGTTGTGGGAAGCGTCATTGACGCGGTGGCCAATGCCATTGCGGTGGATGATGATGAGGTGGAGATATATACCAGCGGCACCACGAATATTTTCAAGTATCCGGAGCTGGCGGACACCTCAAAAGCCAGTGAACTGATTTCCGCCTTTGAGGAAAAGCAGGAGCTGGTAGATTTAGTAAAAGATACTATGAATTCCGAAGAAAATACCGGCATTCAGGTATACATTGGAAATGAAACCCCTGTAAAGACTATGAAAGACTGCAGCGTTGTGACAGCCACATACGATCTGGGAGGCGGGATGCAGGGTACCATCGGTATTATCGGCCCCAAGCGTATGGATTACGAGAACGTAGTGGACAATTTGAAAACGCTGAAGACGCAGTTGGACAATATATTTAAGAAAACCTAGAAAGGCGGTACGGATTCGTGTCAGAAGAAAAGGAATTATATGAAGAGATGCAGCCGGATGCGGCTTCTGAAGAGAAAGCAGAAGAAATATTAGAGGAAGACGACAAGGCTCTGGCAGAGGAGGCCACCTGTGAAGAGGCCTGTGAGGCTGATGACCGGTCTGCGGAGGAAACAGAAGAGCAGACAGACGGGCAGGCTGACCAGGGAAAAGGAAAGTCAACAGAGAAAAAGGGCCTGTTTGGTAAAAAGAAAAAAGATAAAAAAGATGAAAAGATAGAGGAACTCACCGATATGGTAAAACGCCAGATGGCAGAGTTCGACAACTTCAGAAAGCGCACAGAGAAGGAAAAAGCATCCATGTATGAGATTGGTGCGCGTGAAGTGATTGAAAAGATTCTTCCGGTGGTTGACAACTTTGAAAGAGGTCTGGCAGCAGTTCCGGAGAATGAAAAGGAAAGTCCTTTTGCTGACGGTATGACAAAGATTTACAAGCAGATGATGACCGTCTTTGAAGAGATCGGCGTAAAGCCCATTGAAGCAGTAGGACAGGAATTCAATCCGGATTACCACAATGCTGTCATGCATGTGGAGGATGAAGAAGCCGGAGAGAATGAGGTAGTTGAAGAATTCCAGAAAGGCTATCTTTACAAAGACCACGTAGTGAGACACAGCATGGTGAAGGTTGCCAATTAGTTTCAGAAGGTGCGCCTGAGGCGCAACTCAAATTCTCCGGCGGAACAGCCCGTTGGATTTTATCTTATAGATGAGACGCTTTGGCGGAGCGAAAAACCGCTGTAAACAGAAAAAGTAATTGATTTTAAATTCAGGAGGAATTTATCATGGGTAAGATTATAGGTATTGATTTAGGTACAACAAACAGCTGTGTAGGTGTTATGGAAGGCGGACAGCCGGTAGTGATCGCCAATGCAGAAGGCGCAAGAACCACACCGTCTGTTGTGGCTTTTACAAAATCAGGAGAAAGACTGGTAGGTGAGCCGGCAAAACGTCAGGCTGTTACCAATGCAGATAAAACCATCTCTTCCATCAAGAGACATATGGGAACAGATTACAGAGTGACCATTGACGATAAAAAATATTCTCCGCAGGAAATTTCCGCAATGATCCTTCAGAAGCTGAAAAGCGATGCAGAAAACTACCTGGGTGAGAAAGTGACAGAGGCAGTTATCACAGTTCCGGCTTACTTCAACGACGCTCAGCGTCAGGCAACCAAAGATGCCGGTAAGATCGCAGGTCTGGAAGTAAAACGTATCATCAACGAGCCTACGGCAGCAGCACTTGCTTACGGCCTGGACAATGAGAAAGAGCAGAAGATCATGGTATACGACCTGGGCGGCGGTACTTTCGATGTTTCCATCATTGAGATTGGCGACGGCGTTATCGAAGTATTATCCACAGCAGGCGACAACCGTCTGGGCGGTGATGACTTTGACCAGAAAGTTGCAGATTACATGATCGCTGAGTTTAAGAAATCCGAAGGTGTAGACCTTTCCGCAGATAAAATGGCAATGCAGAGAATCAAAGAGGCTGCAGAGAAAGCGAAAAAAGAACTTTCCTCCGCAACCACGACCAACATCAACCTGCCGTTCATCAGCATGAACAGCAACGGACCTCTGCACTTTGATATGAACCTGACAAGAGCAAAATTCGATGAGCTGACACATGATCTGGTAGAGAGAACAGCAGAGCCGGTCCGCCGTGCGCTGTCTGATGCAGGCCTGAATTCTTCCGAACTGGGCCAGGTACTGTTAGTAGGCGGTTCCACACGTATCCCGGCTGTACAGGATAAAGTAAAACAGCTCACAGGCAAAGAGCCGAGCAAGACCCTGAATCCGGATGAGTGTGTAGCTCTGGGTGCTTCCGTACAGGGTGGTAAGCTGGCAGGCGATGCAGGTGCAGGCGATATCCTTCTTCTGGATGTTACTCCGCTGTCCCTGTCCATTGAGACCATGGGCGGTATCGCTACAAGACTGATCGAAAGAAATACTACGATCCCTACCAAGAAGAGCCAGATCTTCTCCACAGCAGCTGATAACCAGACCGCAGTGGATATCAACGTGGTACAGGGTGAGAGACAGTTTGCAAGAGACAACAAATCCCTCGGACAGTTCCGTCTGGATGGAATCCCGCCTGCAAGAAGAGGTGTTCCGCAGATCGAGGTTACCTTTGATATTGATGCCAATGGTATTGTAAACGTATCTGCAAAAGACCTGGGAACAGGAAAAGAACAGCACATTACCATCACTGCAGGTTCCAATATGTCCGATGATGATATTGATAAAGCAGTAAGAGAAGCTTCTGAGTATGAAGCTCAGGATAAGAAGAGAAAAGAGGCTGTAGACACCAAGAACGACGCTGACGCTATGGTATTCCAGACAGAAAAAGCGCTGGAAGAAGCAGGCGACAAGCTGGATGCCAATGACAAGACTGCAGTGGAAGCAGATCTGAATGCATTAAAAGAACTGTTAAACAGCTGTGCAAACACAGACGAGATCACAGATGCTCAGGTTGCTGACATCAAAGCCGGCAAAGACAAACTGATGGAGAGCGCACAGAAACTCTTCGCTAAGATGTATGAGCAGGCACAGGCTTCCCAGGGAGCACAGGCAGGTCCGGGTCCGGACGCAGGCGCCGGTACTCAGGGAGGAAATGAAGCATACGGTGATGATGTGGTTGACGGAGACTACAGAGAAGTATAAAATAGCTTTGTCAGTAAATGACTTGGATGGCATGGGGTGTTTACAGCACTCCATGCCTGACTGTATGTTTAGAAAGGGATAAGACCAATGGCAGATAAAAGAGATTACTATGAAGTCTTAGGCGTGGACAAAGGCGCTGACGACGCCACGATCAAAAGCGCATACCGTAAGCTGGCAAAGAAGTACCATCCTGATGTAAACCCCGGAGACAAAGAAGCGGAGAAAAAATTCAAGGAGGCTACAGAAGCCTACGGCGTTTTGAGTGACCCGGATAAGAGAAGACAGTATGACCAGTTCGGCCATGCGGCCTTTGAAAACGGCGGTGCCGGCGGAGCAGGAGGCTTTGGAGGCTTCGGCGGATTTGACGGTGCCGATATGGGTGATATTTTCGGCGATATTTTCGGTGATTTATTCGGCGGCGGCGGAAGAAGGGCCAACAACGGTCCTATGAAAGGTGCCAATGTGAGGGCATCTGTGCGCATTACTTTTGAGGAAGCAGTGTTCGGCTGTGAAAAAGAGCTGGATCTGAATCTGAAGGAAAACTGTAATACATGTCACGGAACAGGCGCAAAGCCGGGAACTTCCCCGGAAACCTGTCCGAAATGCCACGGGGAAGGCCAGGTGGTATACACCCAGCAGTCCATGTTTGGTATGGTGAGAAATGTACAGACCTGTCCAGAGTGTCACGGAACCGGTAAGGTGATCAAGGATAAATGCCCGGACTGCCGCGGAACCGGATATGTGAACCAGAGAAAGAAAATCCAGGTATCCGTACCGGCAGGTATAGATAACGGACAGAGTATCCGTATCAGGGATAAAGGCGAACCGGGAACCAATGGCGGACCAAGAGGAGATCTGTTGGTGGAAGTTGTGGTGTCCCGCCATCCGATCTTCCAGAGACAGGATATGAACATATTCTCTACCGCTCCCATTACATTTGCCCAGGCTGCTCTGGGCGGCGAAGTGCGCATCAGCACAGTGGACGGGGACGTGATGTATGACGTGAAGCCCGGGACCCAGACAGACACCAAGGTGCGTCTGAAAGGCAAAGGTGTGCCTTCTCTGAGGAATAAGAGCGTGCGCGGCGACCACTATGTAACACTGGTGGTTCAGGTGCCGACCAAGCTGAATGAGGATGCCAAGGAAGCGCTCAGAAAATTTGATGAGGCATGCGGCAACCGTCCGTCCGGCAGCACAGAGAAAAAGAAAAAAGGATTTATGGACAAACTGAAAGAGACTTTTGAAGACTCATAAAAACAAGGCGCTGTGGAGAACATTCCACAGTGCCTTGTTTTTGTGGTAAAAATGCCTATGACTTTTGAACACTTTAGTCATCCTTAAAATTTTTCATGATTTTCTGGAGTGTATGATACAGCACTTCCATTTCGTCTTCTGATATTCCCTGCCATATCTGTTCATCCAGATCGGAAAATATTTTTTGCACACTGGCAGCCTTTTCTTTTCCTTTTTCCGTGATACAGATCAGGAAGGATCTTCTGCAGGAGGGGTTGACTGTTCTTAACAGATATCCGGCCCCCTGTAATTTGTCCAGGGTTCTGGACATGGTCGTCACATCCAGCATACACTTGTCTGCGAGCTGGCGCTGTGTCATGCTTCCCTGCTCCAGGAGGCATTTCAGGATCTTCGCCTGCCCTTCGCCCACAGTGAGGCCCAGCTCCTGGAATTTTGGCCTTACTGTTTTTCTGCGTTCCATGTCCATACTGTGCAGTATTTTTCTGATCTTACTCTTTTCCATTTCCATCACTCCAATTCAAATTGTCCTGTATACAGTTGATAATAGCGTCCTTTTTGTTCCAGCAGTTCATCGTGGCTGCCCCGTTCAATGATCTGCCCTTTTTCCAATACCAGAATGGCTTTGGCATTGCGCACGGTGGACAGCCTGTGCGCGATGACAAATACGGTTCTGCCTTCCATAATCGCATCCATTCCCTTTTCGATCAGCCGTTCTGTCCTGGTATCAATGGAACTGGTGGCTTCATCCAGGATCAATACAGGTGGTTTGGCGATGGCAGCCCTGGCAATAGCCAGAAGCTGCCGCTGTCCCTGGGATAAGTTGCTCCCATCACCGTACAGCATGGTGTCATACCCTTCAGGAAGCCTCCTGATGAAAGAATCTGCGTTGGCGATCACAGCCGCTTCATGGACTTCCCTGTTGTCTGCATCCAGTTTTCCGTATCGGATGTTCTCTGCAATGGTTCCTGTGAATAAATGCGTATCCTGGATGACCATTGCCAGGGAACGCCTTAGATCATCCTTCCGGATCCTCTTAATATCAATACCATCGTAGGTGATCACGCCTGACTGGATTTCATAGAAACGGTTAATAAGGTTAATGATCGTTGTTTTACCTGCACCAGTGGAACCTACAAAGGCAATTTTCTGTCCCGGTTTTGCGTACAGGGAGATGTTGTTTAAAATTATTTTTTCCTGGCCATATCCGAATACAACATTCTTAAACTTCACATCGCCTTTCAGCAAAACCAGATTTGCCCCTTCCTTTCCGGGGACTTTCCAGGCAAATTGTCCAGTATGCCTGCTGCATTCTTTCAGTATGCCTTGTTCTGTTTCCACATTACAAAGGGTGATATCCCCCTGGTCGATTTCAGGGGCTTCCTCCATCATATCAAAGATCCGTTCTGCACCGGATAGGGCTGACAACAAGAAATTCACCTGCTGTGTGAACTGGTTTAAGGGCATGGCGCTCTGCCTTACATAGACCAGATAAGAGGCGAGGCTTCCGATATCCAACATACCGAATACGGTGAACAGACCGCCCACACAGGCGGAGACCGCATAGTTTACATAGGACAGGCTTACGATGGTAGGCACCATCAGGCCTGCGAAGGTCAGGGCGTTTGAGGACTCCTTTCTCAGGGACTCATTCATCTCACAGAAAGTTTGAAAATCCTTTTCCTCATGGTTAAACACTTTTTCCACTTTCTGTCCGGCCATCATCTCTTCCACAAATCCATTGATCCTGCCAATCTCGGCCTGCTGCCTCTGGAAATATTTTTTACTTTTGCTTCCGTTAAATTTGATGAACACAAACATAAGAAGAAGGAAAAATACTACGATCAAGGAAAGCTTCACGCTTAAGACCATCATCATGACAACCGTACCGGTAAGCATCATAAAGCTTTGTATTATCATGGCAAAACTGTTATTCATTGCTTCCTGGACGGTATCCACATCGTTAGTAAAGCGGCTCATCAGTTCACCGTGGGTATGGGCATCATAATACCGCAGCGGCAGTTTCTGGACATGGGCAAACAGATCTGCCCGGATTTCCTTGATCACCTTTTGGGATGATTTTATCATTAATTGGTTATATCCCAGGGTAGCCAGTGCCCCGCATCCGTACATAGCGCCCATGGCTGCCACTGCTTTTAGAAGTCCCGGGGTGTTGCCGGGCAGGATGAACTGATTGATGACGGGCTTCAGCAGATAAGTTCCCATTATATTTGCACCGGTGCTTATCAGTACCAGGAGGGCCACCAGGACAAACAGCCATTTATGCATCCCCAGATAATGAAAGAGGTTCAGCAGTGTCTTTTTGGTGTTTTTGGGTCTTTTATATCCTACAAATTTTGCCATTACAGATCCGCTCCTTCCTTTTGGGATTCATATATCTGTCTGTAGATCTCACTGCGCTGCAGAAGGTCACGGTGCGTTCCGATATCGCTGATACGGCCGTCATCCAGAATGATGATCTGGTCAGCATGTTTTACGGAAGATATCCTCTGGGCAATGATGATCCTGGTCATATCAGGAAGGAATTCCTGCATCCGCTGCCGTATGAGCCCTTCCGTGGCAGTGTCCACCGCGCTGGTTGAATCATCCAGGATCAGTACCCTGGGCTTTTTCAACAATGCCCGGGCTATGCAGATCCGCTGTTTCTGCCCTCCGGAGACATTCACACCTCCCTGCCCCATCTCTGTTTCATACCCATCCGAAAGGCGCTCCACAAATTCGTCCACGCAGGCAATCCGGCAGACCTCTTTTACATCCTCCATGGAGGCGTCTTCTTTTCCCCATTTTAAGTTGGAGAGAAGCGTGCCGGAGAACAGGGTGTTTTTCTGTAAGACCACAGCCACGGCATCACGCAGGTGTTTGAGGGAGTATTCCCGGACCGGGATGCCGTCTATCATAACAGCCCCCTTTTCCACATCATAGAGCCTGGGAATAAGCTGGATGAGCGTTGTTTTGGCAGCACCGGTCTGACCTATGATCCCAACCGTCTGCCCCGGTTGGATATGGAAAGAGATATCCGTGAGCACGTATTCCTTTGCCTCTTTCTTGTATTTAAACCATACGTGCCGGAATTCAATTTCTCCTTTTTTGACCTGGATATCCCGGGCGTTTTCATCCGTAATATCAATTTTTTCGTCAATGACCTCCAAAATACGTGTCCCGGACGCCACGGAGCGCGTGAGCATTAAGAAGACATTGGAGATCATCATCAGAGAGTTAAGGATCTGCAGCACATAGCTCAGAAAACCGGTCAGTTCCCCAACCTGCATCTCACCGCCTTTGATCAAGTCTCCTCCGAACCAGAGGATACTTAAAATGGTCCCGTACATGACAAACTGCATTGCTGGCATATTCAGTGCGGCTAACCGGAAGGCGTGTTCAGACTGGGCTTTCAGGTTTTCATTCCCCTTTTCAAACTTTGAGATCTCATAGTCCTCTCTCACACATGCTTTTACCACCCGGATAGCCGTCAGATTTTCCTGGATGATCCGGTTCACCGTGTCCACCGCCCCCTGCATTTTGGTGTATAAGGGTCTTACATGGGAAATGATCAGGAACAGCAGGATTCCCAATATTGGCAGAGCCACCAGGAAGACCAGGGCAAGCCTTTTGTTGATAGAAAACGCGACTCCGGTGGCTGCCACAAGCATTACGGGTCCCCTGCAGAAGGGACGCAGGCCTGTGGAGACGGAATTCTGGATATTTGTCACATCACTGGTCAGGCGGGTGACCAGTGAGGATACCCGGAAATGGTCAATGTTGGCAAAGGAGTATCCCTGCAGTTTTTCATATTCCGCCTTCCGAAGTTCCGCCCCCAGTCCCTGTCCTGCAAGCGCGGAAAACCTTGCACTTCCGATTCCTAGAACCAGGGCTATGGCAGCGCAGATCACCATCTGGATCCCTTTCATATAGATGTAATTCTTGTCACCTGCCGCCACTCCCACGTCCACTAAATCTGCCATAATAAGGGGAACGATCAATTCAAAGACAGATTCCGCGGCAACGCAGAAAATGGCAAGGACCGCGAACTTCTTGTATTGATGCATATAAGAAAACAAGCGCATCAGCATTATTTATTGCACCTCCAATTATTGTATATACAACAATTGTATGCTCCGTACTATGATAATGTCAAGAACTCTTTTTTTACTTGGGGGGATATGATACAATAAACTTATTGTAACGGTTCTGTACCCTCACAGTTACAGGCAAAAATCCATGCAGAATCGCCTTTGGCGATGGGATTTTTGCTTGGCCGTGGTACACTTTCTTACGGTCAGCGCAGTGGATGCGCAGACCTACTGAATAGTTACAATTTATTACAGATAAAAGAAAGTTTAAGGTTGTTGAAATGGAAAAAATAGAACTGGATAAAAGCAGTGCCGTACCGCTGTATCTTCAGCTTGCCGGGCAGATAGAACAGCAGGCAGCGGAGGGCATTCTGGTTCCGGGTGAACGTCTTCTCTCGGAAGTCAGAATGGCAGAGGCAGCCGGATTATCGGTGGGCACGGTGAAAAAGGCGTATACTTGGCTGCAGGACAGGGGTGTTGTGCAGAAGGTCCGGGGCGGAGGTGCCTATGTGCAGGAAAGGCCGCAAAAAGGCGTGACACTGGAAAAAGATCCCGCCGCTATTGTGGAGGAAATGTTCTCAAAAGTGGCGGAAAGCGGTATGCCCATGAATAAGCTGTTTCTTCTGGCACAGCAAAAGCTGGTCAGCCGTTTTCAGGAAAAACAAAAAACCTGCGCGGCACTGGTGGAATGTAATATCGAAACCCTGCACTCCATCGCTCCGGTGGTGGAGTCTATCCCGAATCTGATGGTGGAGACGTATGTACTGGAGGATCTGCTTTCCGGGAACAGGGTGATCAGCTCCAGATGTAACCTGGCGTTTATCTCCCAGAGCCATTACCAGGAATTTATAAGGTATGCGGATGCCATCAGGATCCCCACGGAGACCTTTGCATTGGTGGAGAGCAGGGAAACAATAGCCCGTCTGGCTACCATACCGGAGGGGCAGCCCATATGTATCTTATACAGAAGTGCCACATTTTTAAAAAACGTTCAGAGGACCCTGCATTTTCTGGGGAAAACGAACCGGCAGATTTGTTCCAGCGAGGAAGAAATGAAAGAGGACATTGATAAATACTGCCTTCAGGGTATGCCCCTGATCATTCCGCCCGACTACATAGAATACGCAAGCGCGTGGACACTGCAGGTGGTATCAAGGGCCAGAAAGAGTAAGTGCAGGATCATTCCCATGGAATATGAGATTGACCAGGGGTCCTGGATGCACATGGTGGAAGTGGCAGAGAAGATGGACAGACAGAAGGGGAATGAGGAAATATGAACTGGATACCGGAAGAAAACGGAAAAGTGCCCGTGTATCTGCAGATCGCACAAAAACTAATGGCAGAGATTGAAGACGGCACCCTGAAAGAAGGGGAGCGGCTTATGCCTGAACGGAAGCTCAGTGAGACTCTGCATGTGGCCCGCAACACAGTGAAACAGGCCTATGAAGAATTGTGCAGGGAAGGCTATGCTGCTACGAAAAAGGGGAGCGGAACCTATGTAGACACCAGCCGCCGGGCAGAACTGGACGATAAAGTATGCGGGATCATGGAGGAGGTTATAGATAAACTGGCCTCCATGGGCAAAGGAAGAAGAGAGATCGAGCGGATGTTCGTGGAGAGCGCCTGGCAGCACATCCCTGACAGGGAACGTCTGAAACTTGCGTGGATAGACTGCAGTGAGGAGTTTTTGCAGGATACGGCGGAGGAGATCGCAAGATTCTGCAATGTACGTGCAGACGCGTATCTCATAGATGAGATCAGGGAAAATCCCGGGATATTAAACAGGGAAAGATATGATCTGTTCGCAACCACCATCAATCATCATGATGAGGTCTGGGCAACCGTGAAGCATGTGGTGGAAGGCGGGGATGAAATACCTGTGGAGAAGGTGGTCCTCTCCGTATCCAATGAGACGATCAGCAACATTGCCAAACTGCAGGGGGAAAAACCGATTGCAGTGATTTATGGCAGCGAATGGTACCGCTTCAGTGTGGAATGTTTTTTGAAGGAGTTCGGAGTGGTCAGCCCTTACGCATATATTCCCGTTAAAAGCTGTATATACGAGCTGGAACGCAATTCCAACAGGTACCAGGCTGTCATTCTGCCCCAGAATCCTTCCTACAAGGACGGACTGATCGAAGAGATACAGCTTCTGTGCCAGAAGAAGGAAATCTGCAGTTTTCCGTTTCACCAATATGCGGACCAGGGGTCATTGTTCCATCTGCGGGGGCAGGCCTTTAAAAGGTGGCTGGAGAAAGGAACAGGGGAATCCCCCTTGGCGGAGGGAAAAAAAACGGTATAACACGATAAAGGATGGGGCAGTTACTAAGTGCGTTCTGCCTCCGGGCTGTGCCCATTTAAGAGCTGCTGCACCTGATATTGGTGCACAGCTCTTCTTTTCTTTCCCGGGCTAGTCTTCTTTTTTATGGATTGCCGAATATATATGTTGTAAGACGAAATAACTTCTGGAAAAAGAATCTGGTATAGCTTAATGACGTGATGTGCATTTGGTATATATTAAAAAATAAATTGGAATATATTAGTATGCTGATGCGAATTTGATTTATTGTGAAAATTATACAAAAATATAAATATAAAATTAACTTTAATGCTGAAAAAATAAAAATATATTGATTAACCACCGGGTTTGTGCTAGTATCAGTATAAGCCAATCGGAAAGGTTGACACGGTATGAAAACAATTAATATATACCAATTAAGAGAAATGAGGTGCTATTATGTCAACTAACTATCCACATTTATTCAGCCCGTTACGCATCGGAAACGTAACCCTGAAAAACCGTATCGCAACTGCTCCTATGGGATCAGAACCTAACACATCAGGATTCTTATCCGAGCAGAACCTGGCAGCTTTTGAGAACCGCGCAAAAGGTGGTGCTGCCATTGTCACAAGAGGCGAGACCCTGGTCCATGCCCACACAGGAAGTGCTCACGGCAATCTCTGTAACCTGGACAATGAGGGATTTATGCCGTCACATCTGCAGCTGACAGACAGGATCCATCAGCACAATGCGCTGGCCAATATTGAGATCCTACATAGCGGTGCCCGTGCCCATCCCCAGTATACCAACGGGATCATCTATGGGCCAAGTGCACAGCCCGGTGTATACGGCGTGGATGTAACACCTATGGATGAAGACATCATGAACGAGATCGCAGATGCCTTTGCACATGGTGCATATGTAGCTAAATTCGGCGGATTTGATATGGTTATGGTACACGGCGGCCATGGATGGCTGCTCAGCGAATTCTTATCTCCGCTGTACAATACAAGAACAGACAAATACGGCGGTTCCATTGAAAACCGTGCCAGATTCCCGCTTATGGTCATTGACCGTATCCGAAAAGCCGTAGGGCCAAACTTCCCCATTGAGATCCGTATCTCAGGTGATGAATTTATGGAAGGCGGTTACGGCCTTGATGATGCTATTGAATTTGCCAAGATGCTGGACGGAAAAGTAGATTTGATCCATGTATCCGCTACTTCCTTCCGCGATGTGAACTCCGGATGCCGTATGTTCCCGTCAGCATTCCTGCCTCATGGTGTCAATGTATACCTGGCGGAGGCCATCAAGAAACATGTGAAGACCCCCATCGCAACCGTAGGATCCCTGTCCGATCCGGCAGAGATGGAAGATATCATCGCATCCGGCAAGGCAGATGTGATCTACGTGGGACGTCAGATACTGGCAGACCCGGAATTCCCAAACAAGGCAAAAGCAGGACGCTTCGACGAAGTACGCCCCTGTGTGAGATGTAATCACTGTCTGTCACTGGATTTCGTTCCTTATGTAGATATGTGTTCCGGCATTTCCCAGTGTGTGGTGAATCCGGAAGTGGGACGCGACTTAAAGGAAGGCATGTATCAGCCAAAACCGCTGCCTAAGAAAGTATTGGTGATCGGCGGAGGCCCTGGCGGAATGCAGGCAGCTCTGAAGGCTGAGGAGCAGGGACACGAGGTCATTCTGATTGAAAAAGCAGACCGTCTGGGCGGTATGCTCAATGTGGCTGTTCATGATGTTTCTTTCAAAGAGGATCTTGGAAAATATATGCAGTATTTGATCCGCATGGTGGAGAGAAAAGCCATCCAGGTACGATTGAATACAACTGCCACGCCGAAACTGATTCAGGAAATCGCACCGGATACCGTGGTATGTGCAGTGGGTGCAGAACCTATTATCCCCAGGATCCCGGGAGTTGACAGAGAAAATGTGGTAAAAGTTACCCAGCTCCGCGATCCGGGTCTGGAATTCGGAGAAAAGGTAGTAGTGATCGGCGGCGGTCTTGTGGGATGTGAGGAAGGCCTGGCCCTTGCTATGGAAGGAAAAGATGTTACGGTTCTGGAAATGCAGGAAAAACTGGCGCCCGATGCACCGATCCTGCATCTGAAAGCCATGATGATGGAATACGAAAAACGCACAGAGAATTTACATCCATATACAGAAGTTACCGTTACCTCCATTGAGGATGACGGAGTACATGCAAAAGACAAAGACGGCAAAGAAGTTATCTATCCGGCAGACACGGTATTGTTGTCTGTGGGTATGAGATCTAAGATCGACGAGGTGGAGAAACTCCGCACAAACGATGCTGAATTCATTACCGTAGGTGACTGTATCAAACCGGGCAAGATCCTGCAGGCAGTAAGCGGCGGATATTTTGCAGGGAAAAACGCGTAACGGCAGGACATAGACATAACCCTTGTAACTGTTCATTACCTTTACAGTTACACCCTCTTTTCTGATGTACTGCCCCCGGGGAGCGTAAAGCTCTCCCGGCAGGGTGGTACATAGAGGAGTTTTGCGCCCGCTTGATTTAGCGATGCGCAGTTATGTCTATATGCAATATTAGTTTGTAAAAGAGGAGGGAATATATGTCTGAAGTTGCTTCAACCAAAGAACTAAAGAGAGTTTTAGGCAGAAAAGAGCTGCTGTCCATTGGTATCGGACAGACGATCGGCTCCGGTATCTTCGCTATGGTTGGTATCGGTATAGCCATGACGGGAAGGTCAGCCAGCATTTCCATGCTGATCGCCGCCATTTTCACAATTTTCACCAATATTCCATTGATATTTGTAGCCGGTACCGTTCGTCTGAGAGGTGGTTTTTATACACAGCTTGCGCTTCTCGGCAATGATGTCAGTGCGGGATTTTTCGTTATTGTCCATATCCTGTCCTGGACGGCCCTGGCAATGTATGCTTTGAGTTTTGCAGATTACATGCTGGGCCTGATTCCGGCTCTGGCTGCTAATGGTTTCGTGCGCCAGCTTATCGCGCTTATTGTGCTGACCGTCTTCTATGTGACAAACCTGATGGGAATTGAGGGGGCAGCCAAACTGCAGAACGCCATGATGCTGATCATGATCCTGGCACTTACAGCATTTATCGTATTTGGATTACCCCATGTAACTGCGGATTACTTTAAGCAGCCCGAATTTATGACTCACGGTGTGAAATCCATGCTGTCGGCAGGCGCGCTCTTTACCTGGGCAGTGGGTGGTGCAAACGTTGTGATCCATCTGGGTGCGGAGTGTAAGAATCCCACCAAGGATGTCCCGTTTGTTATTATTGTGGCTACCTGTATCATCGCTGTTTTCTATGCGGGCCTGGTAGTGGTTGCGTCCGGTGTTCTTCCGGTTGCGGAAGTTGCCAATCAGCCGCTGACTCTGGTATCCGCGGAAGTTCTGCCGTATCCGCTGCATGTGTTCTTTATTGTCGGCGGTGCTATGTTCGCCCTGTCCACAACACTGAACTCTGCTCTTGGCTGGGTTACAAAGCCAATCCTGCAGGCAGCAGTTGACGGATGGTTCCCGCCTAAGGTTGCCACCATCCATAAGAAATACAAGACTCCTACCGTTATCCTGACCATGTTCTATGTGGAATGTGTGATCGTTATCCTGTTCAATGTTCCGATCTCCACAATCGGCAACATGGCAGTAATCCTGAACAATGTATTCTTCGCCATACTGGCATTTACTTCTTACAACATGATCAAGAAGATTCCAGATGTGTGGAAGAAATCCAGGTTCCATGTAAGCAACGGCATGCTGCTGTTCTGGGCAGTCGTGGGCGGTATTTCCCTGATCTTACAGACACTGCTTCTGTTCAGTGATCTGAAACCGTGGGAATTCGTAGCCAATGTAGTGGTACTGATCTTTGGTCTTGCCTATGCGTATTTCCGTAAAAAATCAGGCAAGGTCCATATGGAAGTCAGCTACGAAGAGGCATAGGCGCCAATACGTTAGCGTGTGTCTGATAACTGCTTTCGGCAAGCTTTGTGTCACACTTTGTGGGCGGTTTGGCCCCGGTCAATTTAGTTTCTGAATCGATGCAGAGATATAATCTTTTTAGGGGATTATATCTCTGCTTTTTTGTCTGGATCATGGAGGAGGAGCAGCGTGTGATGCACTGTTTCTGAGGGGGATCTTCCAATTCACTTTAAGACTTTTTGTGGATCCGTTTGTATTCGGAAGGTGACATACCGTATATTTTTTTGAACAGGAGATAAAAATTTTGTCTTGAATTAATCCCTATCATCTCATCAATATCCCCAATAGGAATGTCAGAATTACACAGCAGATATGCCGCTTTATCAAGCCGGAACCGGGTGAGATAATTCCAGAGCGTTGTGCCGGTTTCACGCTTGAAGATTTTCTGCAGATAGACCTTGTTCAGTGCGGCAAAGTCTGCGATCTCGTCAATATCTTTTATACTGAAATAATGGTAATGGATATAATTCTTTACCTTTTCCACATAAATCTGTGCCGGAGTGGGGTCCGTGGTGGACATCTGCTTCTGTATGAGAATAAGCACATTGTTGAGCAGCAGATTCATATAATAAGGGTCTTTGCCATGACCAAATTCATGAAAGATGAGCTGCATCAGCGGGTATATATTTTTGGCATTGGGGAGTATAATGCCTGTTTTCAGGCTGTCCAAAACAGCAGCCAGCGCCGGATAAGCTGTGATCAGGTCACACAGTGTACCAAAATTGGGTGAAAGTGTATGCTGATAGCAGTTGATACTCATATTGATACAGGGGGATGTACAGATGAGTTTGTGGGGGATATGTCCGTTTACAAGTATCAGGCTTCTTTTTTTGACAGGGAAAATCTCACTGTCAATGTCATAGAAACATTCACCATCTACTATATAATTTAATTCCACGGACCCTGGGGCATGTACATGATATTCCATATCATGGTGGGTCAGATTGAGATAAAATATCTCTTCCGGCAAAAGAACGTTTGCCGCATCTAGAATCTCATATTCATAATTCATATCCTTATCCTCTCCTTTTATATGAAAAATATACAAATTAACGAAAAGCCTTGTGTTTAAATATATCATTTGAGAAAGCAAAAGTATGTCATAGATAATAGCTTGTTACATTTGGCAATATGCAATTTTTGAAGGTAGCAAAAAGGGAGGCTACAATATTATAATTCCATACATAAGCAGCAGGAAATACATATACCGTGTGTGCACAGCGGGCAGCAGCAAAAACGAAAAAAATAAAGGAACAGGAGAAGAATCATGAAGAATAAAAAGTATGGGAGTTTCTTATTGGCAGCACTTATGGCAGGTTCTCTGTGTGCATGCGGCACAGGCAGCAGCGATGCAGGGGGAGGAGAAAAGGAGAAGACAGGGAGCAGCAAAGACGGTGTGACGCTCACCTATGCAACGTGGAATGAAAACCAGAAGGATTCCATCCAGGCCACCATCGATGGTTTCAATAAGGTATATCCGGACATCAAAGTGGAGATCCAGATCACGCCCTGGGGTGAATACTGGACAAAGCTGGAGGCAGCTGCCACCAGTGGAAACATGGCGGATATTGTAACCATGCACACCAATACGATTGCAAAATATGTGAATGGGGATAAGCTGGCGCAGCTTGATGACCTGGCGGAGATAGACGATACCTTCAGCTATGACAACTACCCGGAAGGGATCACCAGGCTTTTCACAACGGAGGATAAACACTACGGTGTTCCGAAAGATAAGGACTGCGTGATACTGGTATATAATAAAGAGATTTTTGACAATGCCGGGGTGGCATATCCGGATGACTCCTGGACCTGGGCTGACTTAGAGGAAGCAGCGCAGAAACTTACGGACAAAGAAAAAGGGATTTACGGATTTAATGCCTACAATAACAGCCAGGAGAGCTGGGGGAATCTGCTCTATCAGAACGGCGGAAGCATCATTGACGAGGCAAAGAACGTATCAGGCCTGGACAATCCCAAATCTATTGAGGCTATGGACTTTTTCGTAAAGCTGCAGCAGTATTCTCCGTCCCAGGAAATGCAGGCGGAAGTGGATTATATCAGCATGTTTGCCACCGGAACCGTTGCCATGCAGTTCCAGGGAAACTGGCAGCTCAACAATTATACGGACAATGAGATCATGAAAGATAAGTTCGCCATTGCACCGCTCCCGGCCGGACCGGAAGGTGTGAAAGCCACCCAGAGTAACGGAATCGCCTTGTCCATACCAAAGAACTGCAAAAATATGGACGCGGCTAAGAAATTTGTGGCATATGCCAGCAGCGAACAGGGAATGAAGGATGCCGTAAACGGCCCTGCGATCCCGGCTTTTAACGGTGTGGAAGAAGACTGGAGCAAGGCGCATGAAGCGGAGTACGATACAAAAGTTATTCTGGACGGCCTGGATTACGGCGTGCAGTTTGTAGGCACAGAATCAAAATCCCAGTGGGAGGCAGTGATGAACGACTATGTGGCAAAGATCCTGAACGGAGAGATCTCTCCGAAAGAGGGATTCACAGATGCATCCAAAGAAATGAATGAGATACTTGCAAAAGAAAAATAGACTCTGATAATGGGGCTGCCTTCAGCCGGGTGTGCTGGGCAGCCCTGTTCTAATGGAGGGTGAAGAGATGAAAAAAAGAAAAGTAAAGAAATGGCTCTGGGGGTATTTCTTTATCGCGCCGACCATCATCGGACTGCTGATTCTGAATATTTATCCTATTATCAAGACCATGATCCTAAGCTTTTCCCAGAGTACAGGATTTGACGAGTATATATTCGCCGGACTTCAGAATTATATCCGGGTATTCCAGGATAGGGAAGTGTGGATCGGCCTCAGAAATACATTAGTATTCTCGGCCTTGTCGGTGCCGGGAGGGATATTTATCAGTCTGCTGCTGGCATGGCTTATGAGCAAAAAGATCAGGGGTACCGGTGTGTACCGGGTAATCTATTTTACGCCTATGGTGGCAGCTCCCGCGGCAGTGGCCATGGTTTGGTCCTGGCTTTATAATACAGAGTTCGGAGCTTTGAACCAGCTTCTGGGAGGACTGGGATTCCGGACCCATTCCTGGTTAAATGATCCCAAATACGCCATGCTGTCCATTGTCATTATTGCTATCTGGGGCGGAATGGGGCAGCAGATCATCATTTTGATCGTGGCGATCACAAACGTGCCGAAAACCTATTATGAGGCGGCAGCCATTGACGGCGCCAATGGTTTTGTAAAGCTTTTTAAGATAACCGTGCCGCTTATTTCACCCAGTGTATTCTTCCTGACAATAACGGGATTTATCGGTTCTCTGACCCAGTTTGACCTTATTTACATGCTTTATGGAAACAACACATCAAAAGCTATGGATTCTGTGCGGACCATCATGTTTCAGTATTACAGGGAGGCGTTTGTGGTACAGGATAAACCCTATGCCTCCGCCATCTCCATTATCACCCTCTGTGTGATCATGATATTTACGGCAGTACAGTTCGCAGCCCAGAAAAAGATGGTACATTACGATTAGGAGGAAAAAAGTATGCAGACAAAGAGACAAATACATGTAGGAACACATGTTATTTTGATAACAGGCAGTATCATTATGCTTTTTCCGTTCTTCTGGATGGTTTTGTCCTCCTTTAAAACAGTGGGGGAGCAGATGATGATACCCATGCGGATTTTTCCGTCCAGTTTTGAAAATACAGAGAATTTCCGCCAGGCTTTGGACGCAGTGCCATTTCTGCGGCTGTATGGAAATACGCTGCTGATGATAGCAGGGCGAGTGCTGTGCGCGGTGATCTTTTCAAGTATGGCCGGCTACGGGTTCGCCAGACTCCAGTTCCCTTTTAAGAACCTTCTGTTTGGGATCGTGCTGCTGCAGATGATGGTGCCGGGACAGATCTTCATTGTTCCCCAGTATATGATGCTGTCCAAGATCAATATGCTGAATACCGTATTTGCCCTGGTATTCCCGGCTCTGGTCAGTGCTTTTGGAACCTTCCTGCTCAGGCAGCAGTACATGTCTCTGCCAAAGGAACTGGAGGAAGCTGCCATACTGGATGGCTGCAATCCGTGGCAGACCTTCATAAAGATCATGGTCCCCATCACAAGATCCACCATTGCATCCCTGGCTATTTTTACGGCCCTGTTTGCCTGGAAAGATCTGATGTGGCCCCTGATCGCCAATAATGATCTGAATCATATGCCCCTTTCCGCAGGCCTGAGTGTTCTGCAGGGTGTGTGCCACACCAACAAGGGGGCCATGATGGCAGGCAGTGTCATTGCCACGGTGCCCATGCTTGTCATCTACATTTTGTGTCAGAAACAGTTTATTGAAGGAATTGCCCAGACGGGGATCAAGGGCTGATATACGGCATGAGCACAGTGGGAAAACACACACTTTCCCGCCTGGGGGCTTTTGCCCCACGATTAATTAGAATAAAGGAGAAAACAACAATGCAGATTGCTGAAAACGGCATTTATATGAATTTGGTACTGGAAAAAGGAAAGGCGGCAGCGTTCACCCACTTTTCCCGCTGTCCGGGGAGGACAGAGACTGCGCAGGAGGACCTGCATGTCTGCACACTGGCAGAGATGCAGGCCAGCGGATTTGACCAGTGCGACCATCACGGAAATAAACACACAGGTAGCAGCCCATCCCTGCTTATGAAATATGAGACCCATACGGATCATGAAAATGAATATGGCAGGAAGCTGGAGATACAGCAGGACTATGAAGGATTGAAACTGATCACACATATGCAGTTCTACAACGATATTCCTGTTGTGAGGTGCTGGAACGAGCTGAAAAACCAGGGGAAAAGAACCTACGCGGTGGAGTACCTGTCCTCCTTTGCCTTTACGGGCCTTTCCGGTGGATGCCAACAGCCCCGCGACAAGAATGGGCTGCTTTACATTCCCCATAATACATGGTTTGGGGAGGCACAGTGGAAAAAATATACATTGAACGAACTGGGATATGACGTTGTAAACACCTTTTCCATGAAACGCATCTCCTACAGCAAGACAGGAAGCTGGGGGTGTGACGAATTTTTGCCGATGGGCTGTTATTACAACACAGAGACGGACACGTCCATGACCTGGGAGATAGAGACCAGCGGCTCCTGGCACTGGGAGATCAGCGATATCAGGGAGCAGTTGTATCTCCAGATCTCAGGCCCCACGTTCCAGGAAAACGGCTGGATGATTAACCTGCGTCCGGGGGAAAGCTTTACCTCCGTTCCCTGTGCGGTTGCCGTGACAGGCGGGGAATTCCAGGAGAGCATAGGAGCCATGACACAGTACAGGAGAAGGATCAGGAGGCAGAACAAGGACAATGAGACGCTTCCGGTTATCTTTAATGATTATATGAACTGTCTGATGGGTGACCCCACAACAGAGGTGTTAAAGCCCCTGATCGACGCGGCGAAAGAGGCGGGATGTGAGTATTTCTGTGTGGACTGCGGGTGGTATTCTGACGGTCACTGGTGGGACGGCGTGGGAGAATGGCTGCCCAGTCAAAAAAGGTTTCCGGGGGGGATCGAGGAGGTCATTCAATATATCAGAAGCCGCGATATGATACCCGGCCTGTGGTTAGAGCTGGAGGTCATGGGAACCAAGTGCCCTATGGTGGATAAGGTGCCAAAAGACTGGTTTTTCCAGAGAAACGGGCAGGCCATTATTGACCACTGCAGATACCAGCTGGATTTCAGAAATCCCCAGGTGCAGGAGTACGCCATGGGCGTGATCAGACGTCTTGTGGAGGAATACGGGGTTGGCTATATTAAGATGGACTATAACATAGACTGCGGTGTGGGTACAGACCGGGATGCAGACAGCGCCGGCGCGGGACTGCTGGAGCACAACCGTGCATATCTGGCCTGGCTTGACCGGGTGTTTGAAACCTATCCGGATCTGATCATCGAAAACTGCAGCAGCGGCGGTATGCGCATGGAGTATTCCATGCTCTCCAGGCAGAGCATCCAGTCTGTCACAGACCAGACAGATTATATAAAAATGGCAGCCATTGCAGCAAACTGTGCTACAGCGTGTGCGCCGGAACAGGCTGCAATCTGGTCCTATCCTCTCATCCGGGGAACAGACGAGGAGGCTGTCTTCAACATGGTAAATGCCATGCTTCTGCGCATCCACCAGAGCGGGTATCTGGGACAGATCGGGGATAGCAGGATGCGCCATGTGACGGATGGTATCCGCTTATATAAAGAGATACGAGAAGACATTAAAGAAGGCCTTCCCTTCTGGCCCACAGGGCTTGCATCCTTTTCTGACGAATACCTGAGCTATGGAATGCAGTGCGGGGACAGATGCTACCTGGCTGTATGGAGGACCAAAGGTGAAGGGGAAAAAGAATTCCGCATCCCCCTTCAGAAGAATGGCTGTCAGGTAAAAGATGTAAGATGCATGTATCCCGTGGATATGAAAACCGATTACAAATATAAAGCGGATACGGAGTGTCTCCATATTAAATTAGAACCTAAAACAGCAAGAGTATTTACTTTTAGCCGCATGGGCTAAGTGAGGCATTTATGTAGTGAAAAGAGAACACAGCATAAAAAGAAAAATCAAATATGTGCTGGGGGGAACCGCGCTGGGGCACCATTACTACCAGTTCCTTCTGGTACACACCCTGTTCCTGGTATTTACCAGAATACCCGGCATCTTTATCAATACACTGCTGATGAACCAGACAGGGAGCATCAATTCCACTCTGTTTTACAATGGCGCAATCTTTGCTGCCTGCGCCGTCATGATGCTTTTATCTGCCCACATCATGCACCGGACACAGAGCAAAGTCACAGCCGTCATCGGTATTCTGGGATACAACCTTCTGTATCTGTGCTACATCCTTTTTCAGGACCGGGTGGGGCAGTATTATATGCTGTTTGGGCTTGCCAACGGCATGGCAGACGGATTTTATTACATCAGCTACGGCAGGATGATCCTGTCCTGCACAGAGACCTGGAACAGAGACAGCGGCATGGGGATCATCAGCATTTTCAGCGCGGCAGTCAATCTGCTGGTCCCCCTTTTCTCAGGAAGCCTGATCTCTCTTATCGGAGGTGTAAAAGGCTATGTGGTTGTTTTCATAGTGGCTTTCCTGGTGGCGTTCGCAACACTGCTGGCAGTTTTCCGGCTTCCAAATGAAATCCGGCACCGGGAAAAGCCCGGAGTACACTATCTGAAATTCCTGAAGCTAATCTGCCAAAAACGCCAAATACTCTATGGCCTGCTGGGAGAGACCATGAAAGGTGTCCGGGAGGGAACCTTCATGTTCATCCTCAACATGATCCTATACCAACTGGTAAAAAACGAGTTTCTGATCGGGTGCAATTCCTTTTTGAGCGGCGCGGCCTCCATTCTGTGCTTCTGGTTTATGAGCCATTTTATACGGCCTGACAATAGGCAGAAATACATGGTGGCCGCTATCTGCATCCTAACCGGCGTTTCCCTGATAAGCCTATGGGACGTCAACCCGGTGATGGTGGTAGTGTTTGCCGTCATCAATGCATTTTTCGCGGGTATGATAGAAATATCCTGCTACACAACCTTTTTTGATATATCCCAAAGCGTACCGGAAGCAGAGCAGTACACACCCGAACTTCTGGCATTCCACGAGGTATTCGTGGTAGTGGGAAGATGTGCGGGACTCTTCGCCTTCGCCGTGATCAACACCATATTCCACGGTGCACTACAGGCACAACTCGCAAGCCTGCTCCTACTCACCGTATTCCAGTTTTTTACTGTCCTTCTCTGCAGAAAAGCCAGAGTAACAGCAGGAAGAATATCCGAAAAAACAGTAAAAATATGATCTTTATTTTTAAATACTATCTACCGCCATAGAAAACCAGGAAACAGGGCAGGAAGGGGCCGGGGATGTATCTTTGCAGCAGCGAGGCTAAGTGGAAGGTTCTGTGAAATCCACCAATTACGGAGACTTAGGCGGGAACCCTCTGGTGACCGTCTTAGCCGCAGTTATTGGTTAGTTCACAGGTTCTGGAACGTCGAGCGGCTGCAAAGATACATCCCCGGCCCCTTCCTGCCCTGTTTCCGTCCCCCCTTGATTCTAAATCGCATTTCTAAAACCCAATTCTATTTATCATTGCAATCCTCAAATTTTTTATATATAATAGGAATATTGAATACAAAAGCGGAGAGTGTATAAAAAATGAGCGGTCTTGTAGTTATGAAGCAGATGATAATAATATTCGCATTGATCATGGCAGGATTTTTCCTGCACAAAAGGCGCATTATATCTTCCGCTGCATCCAAAGACATGTCAGCACTGGTATTAAACCTCTGCTCCCCGGCTCTGATCATTTCCAGCATGTTCAGCGACCTGACCTCCATATCCAGAAAAAATGTGGGCCTGGTTGCCCTGATCGGCATTCTTTGTTTTGCCTTTCTCATAATACTGGGATATACTCTGACAAAAATCCTGCGGGTGCCTGTTTCCCAGAGAGAGGCATACATTCTGATGACCGTATTCGGCAATCTGGGTTTTATCGGACTGCCGGTGGCGTCTGCAGTGCTTGGGCCGAAATCCATGGTGTATGTGATCGTCTTTAACTTTCTGTTCAATGTGGTGATCTTCACCTTTGGGATCATGCTGGTGAAAAAAGGCGTAGCAGGGGTGGAGCAGTCCTGGACCGATATCTTCAGCCCCGGATTTATTGCCTGCATCCTTGCATTCATTATCTATTGGTTCAATATAAAGATCCCGGCGGATCTGCAGTCACTGGTAAATTACTGCGGCAATGCCTGCACCCTTTTATCCCTGCTCGTGATCGGCATGTCTCTGGTGGGAATGAATCTGGGCAGTGTGTTTAAAAACAAAAGGCTTCTGCTTTTTACTGCCATCCGTTTTATTGCAGTGCCTATAGCCCTGGCCCTGCTGTTAAAACCGTTTTTGCCGGATTATATTATGAGGGCTTCCATTGTACTTATGATGTCTCTGCCGGTGGCGAACATGCCCATGATGATGGCAGAGCAGTATGGGAAAGAAACAACGACCATATCCGAGGGGATCATTTTGTCTACCGTGCTTTCGGCAGCCACGATCTCCCTGGTGTTTTTATTTGTATAGTTTGATCTCACGGACTGCAGAGGCAGCCGGAAAGGAGAATATGATATATGAAATGGAATAAATTCACACTGAAAACAAGAACCGACGCGGAGGACATTATTATATCCACACTGGCGGATATCGGCATTCAGGGTGCGGAGATAGAGGATAAACAGCCTTTGACCGAGGAGGATAAAAAACAGATGTTTGTGGATATCCTGCCGGACATGCCGGAGGATGACGGGGTGGCCTATCTGAATTTCTATCTGGATGAGGATGAAAACGTGGAGGAAATGCTGCAAAAAGTGGAAGCTGAATTAGAGGAACTCCGCAATTTTGTGGATATCGGTGAGGGAACCGTAACCACCTCCCAGACAGAGGACAAGGATTGGATCAACAACTGGAAACAGTATTTCAAACAGTTCTATGTGGATGATATCCTGATCATTCCTTCCTGGGAAGAGGTGAAGGATGAGGACAAAGACCGCATGATCATCCATATTGACCCGGGTACTGCATTTGGCACGGGGATGCATGAGACCACACAGCTCTGCATCCGTCAGCTCAAGAAATATGTGACGCCCGAGACAGAACTTCTGGATGTGGGCACCGGAAGCGGCATCCTTTCCATCGTAGCCCTGAAACTGGGAGCAAAACACGCTGTGGGGACAGACTTGGACCCTTGTGCAGTTCCCGCTGTGGGGGAAAATAAGGAAGTAAATGATATTCCGCCTGAGCGCTTTGACATGATGATCGGAAACATCATTGATGACAAAACCGTCCAGGACAAGGTGGGATATGAAAAATACGATATTGTGGCTGCCAATATTCTGGCCGATGTGCTGGTACCCCTCACTCCGGTCATTCTGAACCAGATGAAAAAGGGCGGCATTTATATCACGTCAGGAATTATTGATAATAAGGAAGAAACTGTGGTGAAGGCAGTGAAGGATGCCGGCCTTGAGGTCCTGGAGGTGACCTATCAGGGCGAGTGGGTGTCTGTGACCGCCAGAAAGAATTAAGGAGTGTGATCCATGTACCGTTTTTTCGTAGAGCCTTCCCAGGTGGAGGAGCATACCATCCGCATTCAGGGCAGTGATGTGAACCATATAAAAAATGTGCTGCGCATGAAGACAGGTGAGGAGATCCTCATAAGCTCCGGGGATAATCTGGAGTATGCCTGTTACATTGAGGAGATGGGAACAGAGGAAGTCCTGGCGCATGTGATGTATGTGCAGGAGGCCGGTTATGAGCTGTCTTCCAGGATTTATCTGTTTCAGGGGCTTCCAAAAGGTGATAAGATGGAGCTGATCATCCAGAAAGCTGTGGAACTGGGCGTGCATGAGATCATTCCCGTGGCGACCAGGCGGGCCGTGGTTAAGCTGGAAGGCAAAAAAGAAGAGAACAAGATCCGCCGCTGGCAGGCCATTGCAGGCAGCGCGGCGAAGCAGTCAAAACGCATGTATGTGCCGGAAGTAAAACCTGTCATGCGTTTTAGCCAGGCGATAGAACAGGCAAAGGAACTGGACATAGTGCTTCTTCCCTATGAGCTGGCGGAAGGCATGAGAAAGACCAAGGAGATCATTGCTCAGATAGAACCGGGCGGGTCTATCGGCATTTTCATTGGACCGGAGGGCGGGTTTGACGAGGAAGAGGTGCGTATGGCAGTGGAAATGGGAGCAAAGGCCATCACACTGGGAAAAAGAATCTTGCGGACAGAGACAGCAGGGCTTACAGTCCTCTCTGTCCTGATGTTTGCATTGGAGGAATAACATGGAAGCGTATCTGGACAACTCAGCCACCACAAAATGTTTTGATGAAGTAAAGGACATTGTGGTGAAGACCATGACCGAGGATTACGGCAACCCGTCAGCTATGCATTTAAAGGGCGTGGAGGCGGAAAAGTATGTGAAGGAAGCAGCAGCAGCCATTGCCAAAACTCTGAAAGTACAGGAAAAGGAGATTTTCTTCACTTCCGGAGGAACAGAATCAGACAACTGGGCTTTGGTGGGCACGGCACTTGCCAACTGCCGTCAGGGTAAGCATATCATTACCACATCATTTGAGCACGCAGCGGTTTCGGCACCTCTTGACTGGCTGAAAGGGCAGGGTTACGATCTGACCGTGATCCCTGTGGATGAGAAAGGAAATCTCTCCATGGAAGAGCTGGAGGCAGCCATCCGCCCGGATACCATCCTGGTATCCACCATGTATGTGAATAACGAAGTGGGAGCCGTAGTGCCTGTGGAGGCCGTGGCAAAGCTGGTGCATGAGAAGAATCCTAAGACGGTGTACCATGTGGATGCCATACAGGGCTATGGAAAATACAGGATTTATCCCAAACGCGCGGGGATCGACCTGCTCTCTGTGAGCAGCCATAAAATCCACGGGCCAAAGGGCGTAGGTTTTTTATATGTCAGTGAAAAGGTGAAGATCCAGCCCCTTATTCTGGGCGGCGGCCAGCAGAAAGGTATGCGTTCCGGTACAGATAATGTGCCGGGGATCGCGGGACTTGGAATTGCAGCACGCATGGTATATGAAGATCATGAGGAAAAGATAGAAAAGCTGAGAGCACTCAAATCCTATCTGGCAGAAAACCTGTCTGCCATGGAGCGGGTAGTCATCAACGGGCCTGCGCCCGAGGACGGGGCACCCCATATAGTGAACGCCAGCTTCCTGGGGGTGCGGAGTGAAGTGCTTCTGCATACCCTGGAGGAAAAAGGTATCTATGTGTCCGCGGGAAGCGCCTGTTCCAGCCACAAGCGGGCTGCAAGCGCCACTATGACTGCTATATCCGCGGACAAGGAACGCAGAGAGTCCGCCATACGTTTCAGCCTCAGTGAGTTTACCACAAAAAAGGAGCTGGATCATACACTGGAGGAGATCAGAACCGTACTGCCTGTGCTTCGGAAGTATGCAAGGCATTGATAAGGGAAAGGAATAAGTTATGTATAAAGCATTTTTAATAAAATATGCAGAGATAGCCATCAAAGGAAAGAACCGGTATATTTTTGAGGACGCTCTGGTGGACCAGATCCGCCGTGTGCTGAAAAGTGTGGACGGGTCCTTTGATGTGGTGAAGGAAAGAGGCAGGATCTATGTATTTGCCCGCAGCGAATTTGATTATGAGGAGACTGTGGAGGCGCTTACGCGTGTGTTTGGTATCTACGGCATCTGTCCTGCCGTTGTATTGCAGGATGAGGGGTATGACCAGCTTGCAGAGGCTGTGGTTTCCTATACAAAAGAAGTATACGGCAGCAAAGACATGACTTTTAAAATGAATGTGAGAAGAACCAAGAAAAGTTATCCCATGAATTCCATGGAGCTGAACGCAGAGCTTGGCGGAGCCATCCTGGATGCGTGCCCGAACATGAAAGTGGATGTGCACAAGCCGGATGTGTTTATCCATGTGGAGATCAGGGATAGGATATATCTGTACTCCCAGGTGATCCCGGGACCGGGGGGAATGCCTGTGGGAACCGGTGGAAAGGCAATGCTCCTTCTGTCAGGCGGTATTGACAGCCCGGTTGCCGGATACATGATCGCAAAGCGCGGGGTTAGTATTGACGCTGTGTATTTCCACGCACCGCCGTACACCAGTGAGCGTGCGAAACAGAAGGTCGTGGACCTGGCCAAACTGGTGGCACGCTACAGCGGTCCCATCCGTCTGCATGTGGTCAATTTCACGGATATTCAACTATATATTTATGAAAAATGCCCTCATGAGGAGCTGACTATCATTATGCGCCGTTATATGATGAAGATTGCGGAGGCATTTGCCGAGAAGGACGGCTGTCTGGGATTGATCACAGGGGAGAGTATCGGCCAGGTGGCTAGCCAGACCATGCAGAGTCTTGCCGCTACAAATGAGGTATGTACCATGCCTGTATTCCGTCCGGTGATCGGCTTTGACAAGCAGGAGATCGTGGACGTGGCGCTGAAGATCAACACTTATGAGACATCTATCCTGCCCTTTGAGGACTGCTGTACCATATTTGTTGCCAAACATCCTGTTACAAAGCCAAGTTTGAAAGTGATCAAACGCTCTGAGGAAAAGCTTCAGGAGAAGATAGAAGTGATGATGGAGGAAGCTGTGAGTACAGCGGAGACGATCATCTGTGAATAAGAACAGCGGTGCCGGGATGTGGGATTCCGGCATCTGCCCCAAAGGGTTTTCCTTAGGAATGAAAAAAAGGACTGCCCTCAGGCAGCCCCGGTTGTTGCTTTGTCGGAATGAATCTCGATTAGTCTACTAAATATGGTTTTAACACAGTTAAGATGTCATCTAAAGCGCCATCAGCTGCATGGATGTTCAAGTCAATAGCTTTTGATAAATCTAAGCTGAAGATACCCATGATAGACTTAGCGTCGATAACGTATCTTCCGGATACTAAATCAAAATCATAATCAAATTTTGTAATTTCATTCACGAATGATTTTACTTTGTCGATAGAATTCAGTGAAATTTTTACTGTTTTCATTGGAAAAATCCTCCCTTACCTATTCCGTTTTTTGCTTCTTACAAGACTTATGTTACCGTTTATGGCAAAAAAAGTCAATATAAAAAAGGGAGAAATAAAATACAAAGAATCTGACGACTATTCGTCAAAACGCTTAACGAATTTTATGATAAAGAGGATTAGGATGAAAATGAAAGTAGCATTGCACAATCTGGGCTGTAAAGTCAACGCATACGAGTTAGAGGCCATGCAGCAGATGCTGGAACAGGCAGGGTACGAGATCGTGCCTTTTGCGCCCGGAGCGGATATATATATTATCAACACCTGCACAGTCACAAACATTGCTGACCGCAAATCAAGACAGATGCTCCACAAGGCAAAGAAGATGAACCCGGATGCCATAGTGGTGGCAGCAGGCTGTTATGTACAGGCCAAAAAAGATGAGGTACAGATTGACCCGGCCATAGACATTGTGCTGGGCAACAATAAAAAGCAGGATTTACTCACAGTGCTCAGGCAGTACGACAGGGAAAAGGGCCAGGATAAAGAACTGATTGATTTAAAGAGACCGGTGGAATACGAGAATCTGCAGCTTTCCTCCACAGGGGAGCACACCAGGGCCTATCTGAAAGTGCAGGATGGGTGCAACCAGTTCTGCAGCTACTGTATTATCCCTTATGTGAGAGGGCGGGTGAGAAGCCGCAGAAGGCCGGAGATCGTGGACGAGGTGAAGCGGCTGGTGGAGAACGGATACCAGGAGTTTGTCCTTACAGGCATCCATTTAAGCTCCTACGGCGTGGACTGTGAGGATTCCCCTCTGCAGCTCATTCTGGCTGTCCATGAGATCGAAGGTGTGAAAAGAATTCGCCTCGGATCTCTGGAACCCCGTATTATTACGGAAGAATTTGTCAAAACTATAAGCAGCTTATCTAAAATATGTCCTCATTTCCATTTGTCCCTGCAGAGCGGCTGTGATGCCACCTTAAAACGCATGAACAGAAGGTATACAGCACAGGAATATCTGGACGGCTGTGCACTGCTGCGGAAATATTTTGAACATCCGGCTCTCACCACGGATGTGATCGTTGGATTTCCACAGGAGTCGGAGGAGGATTTTGAGGCATCCAGAGCTATGATAGAGAGCGTGGACTTTTACGAGACCCATATCTTCAAATATTCCAGAAGGGAAGGCACCCGGGCCGACCAAATGGAAGGACAGATACCGGAACAAGTAAAAGCAGCCAGAAGCCATATTCTGATCGATCTGGGAAGACAGCAGAAGCAGAAATTTATGGAATATTATCTCGGCAGAAACGTGGAGATCCTCTTTGAGGAACAGGCTGAGATCCGTGGCAAAACATACTGGATCGGGCATACCAGAGAGTATTTAAAAGTGGCAGCCGATACAAAAGAAAACCTTGAGAATTGCATAAAAATTGGCAAAATTGGCGGATTTGTCGAAGATGGCGTTTTTATTTGCGCAATATAATGGTTGAATTTCCCTTCAAGATATATTAGAATAAGGGTATGGTTTAGAGAACTATCCGGCGGCAGCTTCCGAATAGTTATAAGTTTAGATAAGGGCGTGAGAGATTATGGAGAATAATTTAGGAAATACACAGTATTTCAAAGTTAAGACAGAACCGGAAGTCCGGGTAAAGGAAGTCCTGGACCTGGTGTACAATGCCATGGCGGAGAAAGGATATAATCCGGTAAACCAGATTGTTGGCTACATCATGTCCGGCGATCCGACTTATATCACCAGCTACAAAGGTGCCAGAAGCACCATCATGAAAGTAGAACGTGATGAGTTAGTGGAGGAGCTTTTGAAGGAGTATATCAAAAACGAATCCTGGAAGCGTGACTGATGATGAGGATCATGGGACTTGACTATGGCTCTAAGACAATAGGGGTGGCGATCAGCGACCCTCTGGGTCTTACTGCCCAGGGAATCGAAATTATCCGTCGGGAAGATGAAAATAAACTTAGAAAATCCCTTCGCCGGATTGAGGAGCTTGTAAGCGAATATCAGGTGGAAGAGATTGTTCTTGGATTTCCCAAGAACATGAATAACACCATAGGAGAACGGGCGCAGAAGTCTCTTGAGCTGAAGGAAATGCTGGAGAGAAGATGCGGTCTGCCTGTGATCATGTGGGATGAGAGGCTGACTACTGTTGAGGCCAACCGTACGCTCATGGAAAGCGGTGTACGGCGAGAGAACAGAAGTAAATACGTGGATATGATAGCTGCAGTGTTTATTTTGCAGGGCTATCTGGATGCAAAAGCAAACCCGGGTACAGTTTGATTTCAGCTTGATACCGTATTTGGATTATTGAGGGAAAGAAGGCTCGTTTCCGGGTTTGGGCGTTTATGCACGTGAAAAGAACGACAGAAAGGAAGAATGTA
Source organism: Blautia hominis (assembly GCA_002270465.1). Lineage (GTDB taxonomy): Bacteria > Bacillota > Clostridia > Lachnospirales > Lachnospiraceae > Blautia > Blautia hominis. The sequence goes on along the minus strand of NQOF01000001.1, from coordinate 1,016,827 downwards.
TGGAGACAATTATTTTTGATGGAGAAGACGGAACAGAATTGGAGTTAGGGATTCTGGAACAGACAAGAGTGAACGGAAGCGTATATCTGCTGGTAGTGGACCCTGAGGATTCGGACGATGAAGGGGCAGCGGCATATATTTTAAAGGACATTTCAGAGGATGGCGACGAAGAAGGCTGCTACGTGTTCGTGGAGGACGATACGGAATACGATGCGGTTTACAAAGTCTTTGAGGCCATGTTAGAGGACATTGAATTTGAAAATTGAACGGAGAAATTGGAGGAATTAACTTGAAAAAAAACAACAACTCAAAATTGAAGATCATTCCTTTGGGCGGGTTGGAACAGATAGGAATGAATATTACTGCCTTTGAATATGAGGACAGTATTGTCGTAGTGGACTGCGGTCTGTCATTTCCCGAGGACGATATGCTGGGAATTGACCTTGTGATACCGGACATCACTTATCTGAAGGACAATATTGACAAAGTCAAAGGATTCGTTATCACCCATGGTCACGAGGACCATATCGGTGCACTTCCTTATGTAATGAAGGAGATCAATATACCCATCTATGCAACAAAGCTTACGATCGGATTAATCGAAAATAAATTTAAAGAGCACAATTTGCTCAGAAGTACCAAGAGAAAAGTGATCAAACATGGACAGTCCATTAATCTGGGCTGCTTTCGTATAGAATTTATCAAGACAAACCACAGCATCCAGGATGCGTCTGCACTGGCAATCTATTCCCCTGCGGGAATCGTGGTGCACACCGGTGACTTTAAAGTGGACTATACTCCTGTATTCGGAGATGCCATTGACCTGCAGCGGTTTGCGGAAATCGGAAAGAAGGGTGTACTGGCACTGATGTGTGACAGTACCAATGCGGAGCGCAAGGGATTTACCATGTCTGAGCGCACGGTTGGAAAGACCTTTGACAATATATTTGCAGAGCACAAGAATACCAGGATCATTATCGCGACCTTTGCCTCCAATGTGGACAGGGTGCAGCAGATCATCAATTCTGCATACAAGTACGGCAGGAAGGTGGCTGTGGAGGGCCGGAGCATGGTAAACGTTATCGGCACGGCCTCTGAGCTGGGGTATCTGAAGATCCCGGACAAGACTTTGATCGAGATTGACCAGCTTCGGAATTATCCGGATGAGAAGGTTACGCTGATCACCACGGGAAGCCAGGGAGAATCCATGGCAGCCCTCTCCAGAATGGCAGCCAGCATTCACAAAAAAGTGACCATCAAACCGAATGATACGATCATTTTCAGTTCCAACCCCATTCCGGGCAATGAAAAGGCAGTATCCAAGGTTATCAATGAATTGAGCATGAAAGGTGCGGACGTTATCTTCCAGGATGCCCATGTATCCGGACATGCCTGCCAGGAAGAGATCAAACTGATCTATTCCCTGGTAAAACCCAAATACGCCATTCCGGTGCACGGTGAATACCGTCATCTGAAAGCCCAGGCAGGACTTGCCCTGGATTTGGGGATCCCCAAGGAAAATGTGTTTATCCTGCAGTCCGGCGACGTGCTGGAGCTGAATGAGGAGGAGCCGGCCAAAGTTACAGGCAAAGTGCGCACAGGAGCTATCCTGGTTGACGGGCTTGGCGTGGGCGATGTGGGAAATATCGTGCTGCGTGACCGCCAGCATCTGGCAGAGGATGGTATCATGATCGTGGTGCTGACCCTGGAGAAGCGTTCCAGCCGTCTTCTGGCAGGACCGGATATTGTCTCACGGGGATTTGTGTACGTGAGGGAATCCGAAGATTTGATGGATGAGGCCAGGATCGTGGTGGAGGACGCCATAGATGTGTGCCTGGATAAGCATATAACAGACTGGGGCAAAATCAAGAATGTCATCAAGGACTCCCTGGGTGAATTCTTATGGAAGAGGACTAAGAGAAACCCCATGATCCTGCCGATCATCATGGAGGCTTAGGAAAATGAGTATAATCGACGTCTGCGTGGACAAGCTGGTACATGCGATCAAGAACGGCGTTGTCTACAAGCAGTATTGCACGGCTCTAGAGGAGATCAAGGCAATCCCGGGGCTGAAAGAACAGGTAGATGAACTGCGCAAGCTGAATTATCAGATTCAGGCGGAAGGCGATGAGATCAATCTCTATGATGCGATTGATGATGTAGACAGCAAGATGGATGAGCTGTGCAGGATACCGGAGGTGAACCGTTTTTTAGAAGCGGAGCTTACGCTGTGCAGACAGCTTCAAAGTATTGATGCGTCCATCCATCAGGGAATACAGCTGGATATTCCGGATCTTTAAGAATAAGGAGAACAACATGGCAAAAGGAATCAGAAAACAGGGTGCGGCATCTATTATGGCGAGTGGTTTTTTCAGGCTGGCAGTTTATGCCTGTATTGTATTTGCCGTCATTTTTGTGGGCAAATCTGCCTATGATTTCGGATATGCGATCTTTAATGAAGTTCCTGTGGCTGAGGGGGAGGGAACAGACATCACGGTAGTGATCAAGGATGGTTCCTCTGTTTATCAGATTGGCAAGATCCTGAAGAAAAAAGGGCTGATCGAGGATGCAAAGGTCTTTGTGGTGCAGGAAAAGCTGTCCAATTATAAGGACAAGCTGCAGGCAGGTACCTACATTCTGAATACCAATATGACGGCAGATGATATGATGGCGATCCTGTCCCGTGAAAATGTGGACGGCCAGCCTACCCAAGGCTCCGGTACAGACGGCAATTCCGCTGTGCAGGACACCTCCAAGACGACCGGAGAAGACGGCACAGAGCCGGAAAGCGAAGATGCCGGGGAAGGTGAAGATGCCGGGGAAGGTGAAGATGCCGGGGAAGGTGAAGATGCCGGTACCGGTGAAGGACAGGAAGGCCAGCAGGCAGAATAGCAGAGGAAGTAAAAGTGATAGTTGACGAGAGAATGGTAACTTATATCAATTCCCTGGACCGGGGCAACACCCCCTTTCTCAATGAACTGGAGAGAAAAGCCAGGGAGGACAGGGTGCCCATTATCCGCAGGGAGATGCAGAGTTTCCTGAAAGTACTGCTTCAGATAAAACGTCCCCGCCTCATTTTAGAGGTGGGGACTGCTGTTGGGTTCTCCACACTTCTGATGAGCGAATACGCGCCGGCAAAGTGTGAGATCACCACCATAGAGAACTATGAGAAACGGATCCCCATAGCACGGGAAAATTTCAAACGGGCCGGAAGAGAAGAGCAGATCACCCTGCTTTGCGGGGATGCTGCCCAGGTGTTGAAAACCCTTGAGGGGCCGTTTGATCTTATTTTTATGGATGCTGCCAAGGCACAGTATATCCATTTTCTGCCCGAGGTGTTAAGACTTCTGCCATCCGGGGGAATCCTGGTATCTGACAATGTGCTTCAGGATGGGGATTTAATAGAGTCTCATTTTGCCGTGGAGCGCAGGAACCGTACCATTTATAAGCGGATGCGGGAGTATCTCTATGTGCTGAAGAACCATGAAGAACTGGAAACATCCATTCTGCCTCTGGGAGATGGAGTGACTTTGAGTATAAAGAAATAAAAACAGGATGAGGAAAATGAGAAAAAAACCAGAATTACTGATTCCCGCCAGCAGCCTGGAAGTCCTGAAGATCGCTGTTATCTACGGCGCGGATGCCGTATATATCGGTGGTGAAGTATTTGGACTGAGGGCAAAAGCCCGGAATTTTTCCATGGAGGATATGGCAGAGGGGATCACGTTTGCCCACAGATATGGGGTGAAAGTGTATGTGACTGCCAATATCCTGGCCCACAACAGGGACCTGGAGGGTGTGCGGGAATATTTTGAAGAATTAAAAGAGATAAAGCCGGATGCGCTGATCATTTCAGACCCCGGTGTTTTTATGATTGCAAAAGAAGTCTGCCCGGAAATCGAGCGGCATATCAGTACACAGGCCAACAATACCAACTATGGTACTTACCGGTTTTGGCATGAGCTGGGAGCAAAGCGCGTGGTATGCGCAAGGGAACTTTCCCTGGAGGAGATCCGGGAGATCCGTGCCCATATTCCGAGGGATATGGAGATAGAAACCTTTATCCATGGAGCTATGTGTATCTCTTATTCGGGAAGATGCCTGCTGAGCAACTTCTTCACAGGAAGAGATGCGAACCAGGGGGCATGTACCCACCCCTGCCGCTGGAAATACTCCATTGTGGAGGAGACCAGACCGGGAGAATATATGCCTGTCTTTGAAAATGAGAGAGGGACTTATATCTTCAATTCCAAAGATTTGTGTATGATCGAGCATATGGATGATATTCTCACAGCGGGAATAGACAGCCTGAAAATAGAGGGGCGTATGAAGACAGCCCTGTATGTGGCAACGGTGGCAAGGACCTACCGAAAAGCCATTGATGACTATTTTGACAGTTCGGAGCTTTATAAAAAGAATATGCCCTGGTACCAGGAACAGATCATGGGTTGTACCTACAGGCAGTTTACCACAGGATTTTTCTATGGAAAACCGGATGAGACAGCGCAGATATATGACAGTAATACCTATGCCAAGGATTATACCTATCTGGGATATCTGGAGGATAAGACTTCGGAAGGGCTGTACCGCATCACCCAGAGGAATAAATTCCTCGTGGGAGAGACGATAGAGGTCATGAAACCGGACGGAGAGAACCGCCCGGTGACTGTGAAGGCCATATATGATGAGGAAGGGAATTCCTGTGAGAGCGCCCCGCATCCCCAGCAGATTCTGTATGTGGACCTGGGTGAAGGGCTTGATCTGTACGACATTTTAAGACGGAAGGAAGCAGTTCCGGAGCTTTAGGACAGCATTTTTTTCAATACGGGAGACATAAGAGCGGCTGATATTCAGCCGCTTTGCTATTTCCCTCTGCGTCAGTTCCTTTTCTCCGTAGAGTCCGTACCGCAGTTTCAGAACCTCCAGTTCACGTTCGTTCAAGACCTGGTCCAGGAGGCTGTAGAGCTTTTTGATATCCTCTTTCAGGGAATAATGATCCACCACGTCTACAGGTTCATTCTCGATCACGTCCAGAAGATTTATCTCATTCCCCTCTTTGTCTGTTCCGATCGGTTCGTAGAGGGAAACTTCTTTATTGGTCTTTTTCTTGGAACGCAGCAGCATAAGCAGTTCGTTGTCAATACAGCGCGCAGCATAGGTGGAGAGACGGTTGGATTTCTCTCCATTGAATGTATGAATGGCTTTGATAAGCCCAATGGTTCCAATTGAGATCAAATCATCTAAATCTTCCTCAACCCCTTGATATTTTTTCACAATATGTGCAACAAGGCGCAGATTGCGCTCTATGAGAATATTTTTAGCTTCCTGGCTGCCCCTTTTGTATTCTTGAAGATAATATTTCTCTTCTTCGGAAGTCAAGGGCTTAAGAAATGTTTTCAAGCAGCTTTACCTCAAAGGGATTTAATTATAGTCTATGTGCAAATCCGTCAAATTGTGCTTTTCCCACTCATTTAGGGACGGGTAGGCTGCCAAAAAATTCAGTTTGTGCTTCTTGGATAAGGTTTTTTATCGTCTGTAAGGCCTGCCAGATAGTCCATACTGGTATCCAGTGCCAGGGCGATTCGTTTGCATTGTTCAAAGGTATAGTAGCGTTTTCCGTTTTCAATTTTAGAGTAGTCACTTTGGTCAATGCCGGTCAGATGCTGCATTTTGATCTGTGTATATCCTTTTTCCATTCTTAAATCTTTTAATCTGGATTTCATTGATACACCTCATTTCTTTCTATTAATGGCTTTCCATTGATAATCAATTATGGCGTTGTGACCTATTGACTCTAGGGTGAAATTGACCTATAATCTTAGGAAAAAGAGTAGAGGCAGAGGGCTGTTTATATGGGCGGAAATAACAAAAGTCAGCAGCAGGGCAAAGACTGTGTACAGGGCAGCATAAGTCTGCGGTCTGTGGAATGGAACTGCCTGGGGCAGGGCATAGAAACGTACCGGACAGGAAGCGGGGAATACGCTTTATATATCATAACCAAAGGGCGCGGAAGTATAACGGCAGGTGGAATAGAATATGAAGCGGCCGAAGGAAATGTGCTGGCTGTCTTCCCGGAAACGGATGTGAAAGCCGCAGGGAATGCGCAGGATCTCTTCTATTATATCCGTCTTTGTTCCTGTGGTGCCCAGGTGGCGGAGTGCGCCCGGGAGGCAGGTTTTTTTGAGGACGCTCCGTACCATCTCGTCAATGGTATGGCAGAACTGATAAAAACCGTGCGGAGTATGCTGGAGTCAGAAGATGACGGGTATGTGGAATGTCTGGAACAGAGCTGCCGCATAACGAAAATATGGATCGACCTGATCGAAGACCACAGGTATTCAAAGGGGCAGTTTCCGCACGCGGCGGGAAATGACAGGTTAAAGAAAATGCAGGAGATCGCTGCATACATGAAGGAACATATGGAGCAGGATCTGAAAGTCGAGCAGATTGCTAAAAAATACGGAATGAACCGGAGCGGCCTTACCAGGCAGTTCCGAAGTGCAATAGGATGTCCCCCTCAGCAGTATCTTCTCCAAGTGAGATTGGACAGGGCAAAGGAACTGCTGCGGGATACAGAGTATACCATCGGGGAGGTGGCTGCCCGGGTGGGGTACAGGGATGCACTGGCATTTTCCCATATTTTTAAGGAGAAGTGCAGTATGGGACCAAGAGAGTATAGGAAAAGCTGTATCAAGAAATAAGGAGGGGGGAGATTCCTCTCTTCTTTTCGTTGCACAGGAAGAAAAAATGTGATACAGTAAGGATAAGTCAGAAAGCGGGTTCCCGCATTTCTTTCCAGGTGATTCCACCGTTATTTCAAAACTTATATTTTAAAATTGAAAATGTTTATACCCGCACCGAAAGGGGTATTTCTGCCTGCTGCGGGGGAAAGGAGTATCTGTATGTTCAGCAGTGTGATGTCGGCAGCGATCTGCGGGGTGGACTGCGTCCCGGTACGGGTGGAGGCGGATGTGAGCAGCGGCCTGCCTGTATTTAACATGGTGGGGTATCTGTCCTCCCAGGTAAAGGAGGCTCAGGAACGGGTAAGGACAGCGATCAGGAATACAAAGATCAGCCTGCCGCCCAAAAGGATCACGGTGAATCTGGCGCCAGCGGATGTGAGGAAGGAGGGGAACCGGTTTGACCTGCCTATTGCGGCAGCACTTCTGGCAGCTTTTGGCTTCATAGAGAAGGAGAAACTGAAAGGGGTCATGCTGGCCGGTGAACTAAGTCTGGACGGCAGGGTGAACCGGGTAAGAGGAATCCTTCCTCTGGCGGAGACGGCGGCACAAAAGGGATGCTGGCTCTGCATTGTGCCCAAAAGTAACTGCAGGGAGGCGCTGGCAACAGGAAAGATAAGGGTTCTGGGGGTGGAATCCCTGCAGGATCTTCTGGACGCGTCAGGAAAAGAGCGGTGGGGTGTCAGGGAACAGATGCCCTATGGGAACCAGGAGTTGTCCGAACCTGTTTACAATGTGGATTTTGGAGAAATACAGGGACAGGAAACCGTGAAACGCGCGGCATTGATCGCGGCAGCCGGGTTTCACAATTTACTTCTGACCGGTCCCCAGGGGGCGGGCAAGACTATGATCGCCCGCAGGATCCCCACCATTATGCCAAAGCTTTCCAGGGAGGAGAGTCTGGAAGTTTCCAGAATCTACAGTGTTGCAGGGCTTTTGTCGGAAGACCAGCCCTTTATGTCCGCAAGGCCTTTTCGTTCCCCTCATCATACCATTACTCCCCAGGCGCTGGCCGGAGGCGGCAGGATCCCAAGGCCGGGGGAAATCACACTCTCCCACAGAGGGGTTCTTTTTCTGGATGAAATTCCCGAGTTTTCCCACAATTCTATTGAAATATTGAGACAGCCTTTGGAGGAGCATAAGGTGATGATCGCCAGAACCGGAGGCTCTTATGAGTTTCCGGCGCACTGTATGCTGGTGGCTGCCATGAACCACTGTCCCTGCGGCAGGTACCCGGATCTGAAGCGGTGTACCTGTACGGACAGGGATATCAGCAGGTATGCGGGGAGATTAAGCGGCCCCATACTGGACAGAATCGACCTCTGCGCAGAAGCGGCCTGTATGACTTACCGGGAGATTTCCGGCGGGAACATTGGCCGGAGTTCGGCAGAGCTTATGAAAGAGGTAGAAAAAGCGTTTTTGGCACAGCAAGACCGGTATCAGGGGCTGGGTATCTGCTATAATTCGGAACTTTCCGGGAAACAGGTGGAAAAATACTGCAGTGTCAGCCGGGAAGGCCGGCGTCTTTTGGAAAAAGCTTACGAAATGATGAATTTAAGTGCCAGGGCCTATCATAAGATTTTAAAGACAGCACGTACCATTGCAGACCTGGACGGTGAGGAAGAGATCAAGGAGGCACAGATCAGTGAGGCAGTCTGCTACAGGGGCCTGGAGAAAAGGAAGGTATAAAGTACATGGAAAAAGAGAAAATCTTCTGCTGTCCGAAAACGGGCAGGGCATATCCGGAGAAGCTCAGATATTTTGAGGACATGCCGGAATATTTATATGTGAAGGGAAAGCTTCCTGACAGCCAAAAAAAGAGTGTGGCGATCGTGGGAGCCAGGCGGTGCAGCAGTTACGGCAGTTCCCAGGCATATTATTTTGCAAAAGAGCTGTCACGGTACGGGATCCAGATCATAAGCGGTATGGCCAGGGGTGTGGACGGCTGGGCACACAGAGGTGCTCTGGACGGGGGCGGGGAAACATTCGCGGTTCTGGGAAGCGGGGTGGATATCTGTTATCCCAGGCAGAACATGGATATATATAGAAGGATTCCGATTCAGGGAGGCATACTTTCAGAGTATGAACCCCAGACGCCGGCCCTTCCCTATCATTTCCCCAGAAGGAACCGGATCATCAGCGCGCTGGCGGATCTGGTGCTGGTCATAGAAGCGGGAAGGAAAAGCGGTTCCCTGATCACTGTGAACTTTGCACTGGAGCAGGGGCGCAGCGTCTATGCCCTTCCCGGGCGCCTGGGAGATGCCCTCAGTGAGGGATGCAACAACCTGATCTTTGAAGGTGCAGGCATTGCAAATTCCGTAGATATTATTCTAAATGAACTTCAGATCTCAGATAAATTAAAAGCAGATTTGGAAGCAAAATCAAACTTTAGGCTTGCAAGCCGGGAAGAAATGGTGTATAGTTGTCTGGATTTGAGGCCAAAATATCTGGAAGAGATTTTCCTTCAGGTAGAACTAAATCCTGGGGAAATTCAGGAAATATTATTGAAACTGGAATTGAAGGGGCTTGTAGCAGAGCCAGTCAAAAATTATTATGCCAGAACGGGAGGTTGAGATGGCGAAATATTTAGTGATTGTGGAATCACCGGCGAAAGTGAAGACAATCAAGAAATTTCTCGGTTCAAATTATGAGGTCATGGCGTCCAACGGACATGTGCGGGATCTTCCCAAAAGCCAGCTTGGAATCGACGTGGAGAATGATTACGAACCTAAATATATAACGATCAGAGGAAAGGGGGATATCCTGGCGGGACTTCGCAAGGCGGCTAAAAAGGCGGACAAGGTATATCTGGCAACTGACCCTGACCGTGAAGGGGAAGCCATTTCCTGGCATCTGTCCAAAGCGCTGAAACTGGACGAGAAGAAAATGCGCAGAATCACATTCAATGAGATAACCAAGACTGCAGTAAAAGCTTCTATTAAAGAGGCCCGCGATATTGATATGAACCTGGTGGATGCACAGCAGACCAGAAGAATGCTGGACCGTATGGTTGGTTACAGGATCAGTCCCGTACTCTGGGCAAAAGTAAAAAGAGGCTTAAGTGCAGGCCGTGTACAGTCCGTGGCCCTGCGCATCATCGGTGACCGGGAGGATGAGATCAATGCATTTATTCCGGAGGAATACTGGACACTGGACGCAGAATTTGCCGTAAAAGGGGAAAAGAAACCGCTGATCGCCAAATTCTATGGAAATAAAAGCAAAAAAATGAGCATCGGTTCCAGGGAAGAGCTGGACAAGATACTGGAAGGACTTGAGGGCGTCAGCTATGAGGTGGCTGAGGTAAAGAAGAGCGAACGGAGCAAAAAACCGCCTCTTCCATTTACGACCAGTACCTTACAGCAGGAAGCGTCCAAGGTGCTGAATTTTTCCACACAGAAGACTATGCGCCTGGCGCAGCAGCTCTATGAAGGCATTGACATTAAGGGGAACGGTACCGTGGGTGTTATCACCTATCTGCGTACAGACTCCACCAGAATCTCTGAGGAGGCTGAATCAGCCGCCCATGAGTACATTACTTCCCAGTACGGGCCGGATTACACACTGACCCAGGAGAAGAAGGATGACAAAAAGAAAAAAATCCAGGATGCCCATGAAGCCATCCGTCCCACAGATATTACAAGGACGCCGGCTTCCCTGAAGGAATCCTTGAGCAGGGACCAGTTCAGGCTGTATCAGCTGATCTGGAAACGGTTCACAGCCAGCAGAATGCAGAATGCCAAATACGAGACTACGTCTGTGAAGATCAAGGGCGGGGAGTATTATTTTACGATGGCTGCCTCCAAGTTGAAATTTGACGGTTTTATGGCTGTCTATGTGCAGGAGGATGAGGAAAAGACAGAGAACGCTTTTCTGGCTAAGGGATTGGATGAGAGCACAGAGCTTTCTTTCCAGGGCTTCCATGAACAGCAGCATTTTACACAGCCGCCGGCACATTATACGGAGGCTGCCCTTGTAAAAGCGCTGGAGGAGCTGGGGATCGGACGCCCAAGTACCTATGCGCCCACCATCACCACCATTATTGCCAGGCGTTATGTGGCAAAGGAAAATAAAAATCTGTATATGACGGAGCTGGGCGAAGTCGTTAACAATATTATGAAGAAATCTTTCCCCAGTATTGTGGATGTGTATTTTACTGCCACCATGGAGGAGCTGCTGGACAGTGTAGGGGAAGGGATCGTGCAGTGGAAGACTGTGATACGGAATTTCTATCCTGACCTTGAGGAGGCAGTGCAGACGGCTGAGAAGGAACTGGAGGAAGTCAAGATAGAGGATGAGGTGACAGATGTGATCTGTGATCTGTGCGGGCGGAATATGGTGATCAAATATGGCCCTCACGGGAAATTCCTGGCGTGTCCCGGATTTCCGGACTGCAGGAATACAAAGCCTTATCTGGAGAAGATTGGAGTTCCCTGCCCTGTTTGCGGGAAGGATGTGGTACTCCGTAGGAGTAAGAAAGGGCGCCGGTATTATGGGTGCGAGAATAATCCGGAATGCGAGTTTATGTCATGGCAGAAGCCTTCTAAGGAGAAGTGCCCGAATTGCGGAGGGTATATGCTGGAGAAGGGGAATAAGATTGTGTGTGCGGATGAGCATTGTGGGTTTGTGATGGTGCGTAAGAAAGAGGAGGTGCAGCAGGAGGCTTAGCAGTTAGAGGCTGAGTGTTGTCGAATGAGGTATGTGGCTGGGCGGGTGGTTGTTTAAGGCGGACGATACCTGCCGCACAAAGTCCCTGGAGGCCAGTCGGCAGATGGGGATGGACTAATGGAAAAAAGCGGGAAGAATGGGTGAACCGGATAGAACCGCAGACAAAACTGATGTTTTGTCTGCTCAACTATCCTTAGAATTTGCTTTTGTGAAGCAAATTCTATCACCCATTCTTCCCGCTTTTTCCCATAAGTCCATCCAGCCATCTGCCTCCAATGCCCTCCAGGGACTTTGTGCGGCAGGTATCTGGTAGTGGGAAAAACCTGCGGACGTAGAGTAGTGGGAAAAGGTCTGCTGAGGGGGAAGTGGTGGGATAAGGTGGTGTGTGTTTGGTGGGGGAAGAGTTGGAGAAAAGGGGAAAGTATCTGACAGGCGGGGAAAGAAAGGGAAGTCGGGGAAATTTCAATTGTTTTGAAAGTTAAGTTTGTGGGAAAGAGATAAATAGACAGAAAATAAAAAAATCATGCATTGATTTCAGAATAATTGTGTGTTAAAATAAAAAAGGATATAGAGAATAGAAATTAGCGGTTATATTCTGTAGGAATAGAGTGAAAGGAGGTCGCTATGAGCGTACAGTTATTGGATAAAACCAGAAAGATTAACAAACTGCTTCATAACAACAATTCTTCTAAGGTGCTGTTCAACGATATTTGTGAGGTGATGGTGGAGACTTTAGACTCCAATATCCTGGTTATCAGCCGGAAAGGAAAGGTGCTTGGTGTGGGTACCTGTCCGGGTGTGGAGGAGATTACGGAATTGATTGACAGTGAAGTGGGCGGTTATATTGATAAACTGCTCAATGAGCGTCTGCTTGGCGTGCTGTCGACAAAGGAGAATGTGAATCTTCAGACATTAGGATTTGAAGGAGAGAACATCAGTAAGTATATGGCAATTATCAGTCCGATCGATATTGCAGGTGAGAGGCTGGGTACCCTTTTTATGTACAGAGATCAGAAGGGGTATGATATCGAGGACATTATTGTGAGCGAGTATGGCACAACCGTTGTGGGTCTGGAGATGATGCGCTCTGTACATGAGGAGAATGCAGAGGAGAACCGGAAGATTCAGGTAGTGAAATCTGCATTCAATACGCTTTCTTTCTCAGAATTGGAAGCGATCATCCATATTTTTGATGAACTGGATGGGGACGAGGGGATTTTGGTGGCAAGTAAGATCGCCGACAGAGTGGGGATCACCCGTTCTGTGATCGTCAATGCACTGAGGAAGTTTGAGAGTGCAGGAGTGATTGAATCCAGGTCTTCAGGCATGAAGGGAACCTATATCAAAGTGCTCAATGAAGTGATCTTTGATGAACTGGAAGAGATCAAAAAGCGCAAGCTGGTAAAAAAGCAGTAATTAAACAGTGATTTAGGGCAAGAAAACCGGAGGTTATTCATATAGTAGGAAATAACCTCCGGTTTTCTTTGGGTTTTTATATTTTTCGGGGAAAGACTGTATGCAGAGGGCGGGTTTTGGCTAAACTTTTGCTATGGATCATCCCATTGGAAGGGGATTTCATGCGGAAATATAAAGATTCTAAAATAAATATAAAATTCAATGAAAATTAAAAAGATGAGAAAACAAGAGAATAATCGAGCAAAAATAAGAAATAATTAGTATTGACTTGATTATTCGCAGATGAAAGAAGTTGCAGAAATGCGCCGGATTCACTAATATATGACTAACGGTTAGCACTCGAATCAAATGAGTGCTAATAACAAGCAGAGAATTTTAAAAGGAGGCAATAGATATGAAATTAGTACCATTAGGAGACAGAGTTGTATTAAAACAGTTGGTTGCAGAAGAGACCACAAAATCCGGGATCGTGTTACCGGGCCAGGCACAGGAAAAACCGCAGCAGGCAGAAGTGGTAGCAGTAGGACCGGGCGGAGTGATCGACGGCAAAGAAGTTAAAATGGAAGTAGCTGCAGGCGATCAGGTGATCTACTCTAAATATGCCGGTACAGAAGTGAAGCTGGACGATGAAGAGTTCATCATCGTAAAACAGGGCGACATCCTTGCCGTTGTAAAATAACAGGCAGCAGGGGAAGAATAAAACCAGAAAACAGAAATAGACATTTTTTAATTTCAGGAGGAATCGAATCATGGCAAAAGAAATCAAATACGGTGCAGAAGCAAGAGCTGCCCTTGAAAGTGGTGTAAACCAGTTAGCTGACACTGTTCGTGTAACTTTAGGACCGAAAGGAAGAAACGTTGTTCTGGATAAATCTTTCGGCGCTCCGCTTATCACAAACGATGGTGTGACTATCGCAAAAGAGATCGAGCTGGCAGACGGATTTGAAAATCAGGGCGCACAGCTGATCAAAGAAGTTGCATCCAAGACAAACGACGTAGCTGGTGATGGTACTACAACAGCAACCGTTCTGGCACAGGCAATGGTAAATGAAGGTATGAAGAACCTGGCAGCAGGAGCTAATCCTATCATCCTGAGAAAAGGTATGAAAAAAGCAACAGAAGTTGCAGTTGATGCCATTCAGCAGATGAGCGGTAAGATTGAAAGAAAAGACCAGATCGCACGAGTAGCAGCTATCTCCGCAGGTGATGATGAAGTGGGAGAAATGGTTGCAGATGCTATGGATAAAGTAAGCAACGACGGTGTTATCACCATCGAAGAGTCCAAAACCATGAAGACAGAGCTGGACCTGGTAGAAGGTATGCAGTTTGACAGAGGATATATCTCCGCATACATGGCTACAGATATGGACAAAATGGAAGCAGTTCTGGACGATCCATATATCCTGATCACAGACAAGAAAATCTCCAACATCCAGGATTTACTGCCTGTATTAGAGCAGATCGTTAAATCCGGTGCCAAACTGCTGATCATCGCAGAGGACATTGAGGGCGAAGCTCTGACAACTCTGATTGTAAATAAATTAAGAGGAACCTTCTCCGTAGCTGCTGTAAAAGCTCCGGGATATGGTGACAGAAGAAAAGAAATGCTGCAGGATATCGCAATCCTGACAAATGGTACAGTTATCTCCGACGAACTGGGTCTGGAATTAAAAGACGTGACCATGGAGCAGTTGGGTCGTGCAAAATCTGTAAAAGTGCAGAAAGAAAACACCGTTATCGTTGACGGCGAAGGAAACAAAGCTGATATTGATGCAAGAATCGCTCAGATCAAACATCAGATCACTGAGACAACATCTGAATTCGATAAAGAAAAATTACAGGAAAGACTTGCAAAACTGGCTGGCGGCGTTGCAGTTATCCGTGTAGGTGCTGCTACTGAGACTGAGATGAAAGAAGCAAAACTGCGTATGGAAGACGCTCTGAACGCTACAAGAGCAGCGGTTGAGGAAGGTATCATCGCAGGCGGCGGATCTGCTTATATCCATGCATCCAAAGAAGTTGAGAAACTTATCGCCGGACTGGATGGAGACGAGAAGACAGGCGCAAGAGTAGTTCTGAAAGCTCTGGAATCTCCTCTGTATCACATTGCAGCAAATGCAGGACTGGAAGGTTCTGTGATCATCAACAAAGTAAAAGAAGCTGAGACAGGTGTAGGCTTTGACGCATTGAACGAGAAATACGTGGATATGGTAAAAGAAGGCATCCTGGATCCTACAAAAGTTACAAGAAGTGCACTGCAGAACGCAACAAGTGTTGCAGGTACTCTGCTGACAACTGAAGCTGTTGTTTCCAACATCAAAGAAGAAACACCGGCTATGCCGGCAGGCGGTGCTCCTGGAATGGGAATGATGTAATATATAATAGAAAATTCACATTTCTTATGCCGGTGTCATATGGACACCGGCATTTCTTTGTGATAGACTTATAAGCAAAAGCTGATACCTAAGGAGGAAAACATGAACGACGCGTACTCAGAACTGCTCGTGAAAAAAGAGCAGACCATAAAGGAGAAAGCAATCAAGGTACTGGTTATCGCATTGATCGTACTGGCAGCAGTTGTCGGTATTTTATTTACGCCCATTGCCCTGGTTGTAGCTGTAGTGCTGGGAGTGGCTGCGTATTTTCTGCTGCCGAACCTGGACCTGGAATTTGAATATCTCTATGTGAACGGAGAGCTGGACATTGACAGGATCGCTTCCAGAGCAAAAAGGAAGAGGATCAAGAGCCTTGATCTTTCAAAAATGGAACTTATGGCTCCCGTGCAGTCACATCGCCTGGACTACCAGAACCACAATAAAAATATTAAAGTTTACGATTTTTCATCCGGAAATCCATCCCATAAGATTTATGCAATGATCATCCCTGACGACAAAGAAGTCTGTAAAGTGCTGATCGAGCCGGACATGGAACTGATCAAAAATATTGAAAAAAGCTGTCCGAGAAAAGTTTTTACGGATTGACAGGTTTGTCGTAATTTGTTATATTATTTTACTATAAACAAACGAAGGGAGAACGAAAATGGGTAAGATTATTGGTGAAGGCATTACTTTCGACGATGTGCTGCTGGTTCCGGCATATTCTGAAGTGATCCCCAATCAAGTTGATTTGTCGACTAATCTGACAAAAAAAGTGAAGTTAAACATTCCGATGATGAGTGCAGGGATGGATACCGTTACCGAATACCGTATGGCGATCGCCATGGCGAGACAGGGAGGTATCGGTATCATCCATAAAAATATGTCTGTGGAAGCACAGGCGGACGAGGTGGACAAGGTAAAGCGTTCCGAGAACGGTGTTATCACAGATCCCTTCTACCTTTCACCTGAGCATACCCTGGAGGATGCCAACAATTTAATGTCGAAATTCCGTATTTCCGGTGTTCCGATCACAGAAGGCAGGAAGCTGGTGGGAATCATCACCAACCGCGACCTGAAATTTGAAGAGGACTTCAGCAAGCAGATCAAAGAAAGCATGACATCAGAGAATCTGGTCACAGCCAGAGAAGGTGTAACTTTAGAGGAAGCGAAAAAGATCCTCGCAAAATCAAGAAAAGAAAAACTTCCGATTGTCGATGAAAACTTCAACTTAAAAGGTCTTATTACCATTAAAGATATAGAGAAACAGATTAAATATCCGTTATCCGCAAAGGACGAGCAGGGAAGACTGCTGTGCGGTGCCGCAGTAGGCATCACAGCCAATGTTATGGCCCGTGTGGACGCATTAGTGGAGGCACAGGTTGATGTCATTGTTGTGGATTCTGCACACGGACATTCTGCCAACATTCTCAAAGCTGTCAGAGAGATCAAAGCAAAACATCCGAATCTGCAGGTAGTTGCAGGCAATGTGGCAACCGGAGCAGCAACAAAAGCCCTGATCGAGGCCGGTGTGGATGCTGTGAAGGTTGGTATCGGTCCCGGTTCCATCTGTACCACACGTGTGGTTGCAGGTATCGGCGTACCGCAGATCACGGCTATTATGGAGTGCTATGCTGTAGCAAAAGAGGCGGGCATTCCGATTATCGCAGACGGCGGTATCAAATATTCAGGAGATATGACAAAAGCCATTGCAGCAGGGGCCAATGTCTGCATGATGGGCAGTATCTTCGCAGGATGTGACGAAAGCCCCGGAGACTTTGAGTTATACCAGGGAAGAAAATACAAAGTTTACCGCGGTATGGGCTCCATCGCCGCAATGGAGAACGGCAGCAAGGACCGCTACTTCCAGCAGGATGCTAAGAAACTGGTTCCGGAAGGCGTAGAAGGACGAGTTGCTTATAAAGGCCATGTGGAGGATACAGTCTTCCAGTTAGTGGGTGGTCTCCGTTCCGGTATGGGTTACTGCGGAGCAAAAGATATTGAGACTCTGAAACAGACAGGACAGTTTGTGAAGATCACAGCTGCGTCTCTGAAAGAATCTCATCCGCACGACATTCACATTACAAAAGAAGCACCGAATTACAGTGTAGACGAATAATAGGAAGCACGGGCAGTGTGTATCTCCTATTGATACAAGAACAGAGGCTGTTGCTAAAGTGGCAACAGCCTTTTGCCTTTTGCAGGGGAAGTCAGCCGTGAAGAGAAACGTACACCCCGCTGTATAGTGGGGAGAAACAGTTGCGGGAAAGGTACATAGATAGTGGGGAGAAACAGTTGCGGGAAAAGTACATAGATAGTGGGGACAAACAGTTGCGGGAAAAGTACATAGATAATGGGGAGAAACGCTTATGGGACAAAGGAGAGGTCATAGCAGGAGAGATTACAGAAGGGTAAACAGAAGGAAACAGAGAAACAGAAGGCTTATGCTTTTTGGCCTGGTTCTTCTGGGGATTATTTTTGCAGCAGGGGTCATAAAAATCGTGACAGGGAAGGTAGAGGATGCCAGGCTGGATAAACTGGAGGCACAGGTTACGCAGGAGAACGGCAGTTTTATAGGGGCGCCGCCTTTTGAGGTCAATCTGCTGGATGTGAATGAATACTCAAGGCCCGGTATCCCCCTGAAGAAGATAAAGGGTATCGTGGTGCATTATACGGCCAATCCGGGAAGTACGGCAGCGGAAAACAGAAACTATTTTGAAGGACTGAAAGACAGCCATGAGACAAAAGTAAGCAGCCACTTTGTCATAGGCATTGAGGGGGAGATCGTCCAGTGTATCCCCAGCTCAGAGATTGCCTATGCATCCAACTCACGCAATGATGATACGCTGTCCATTGAGTGCTGTCACAAGGACGAGACCGGTGAATTTACGGAGGCAACATATGATTCTCTGGTCAAACTGGTGGGATGGCTCTGCTACCGTTTCGGCCTGGAGAGCAGTGATGTTATCCGCCATTATGATGTGACAGAGAAAATCTGCCCCAAATACTTTGTAGACCATCCGGATGCCTGGGAACAGTTCAAAAAGGATGTGGACGGGCAGATCCTGGTGGTGGCAGAGGAAGTGAAGGCGGCAGACAGTAAGACAGAGTAAGCGGTATGGACGCCGCCAAGAAGGAAGAGGGGTCCCATGCATTTATACAGAAAGATAAAAACATATTTTGAAGAGCATATCGTATCTTCATTTGTTCTTGTATTTTCACTGGCGGTCCTGGTAATGGCCCTTGTATTTCAGGGATATCTGAAAAATGAATACCTGAATTACCTGGTGGATCAGAGCTTTGAAACAGAAAATGCGGTGTTGGTATCCGTTCAGAAAAATGTGAATTACTCCATTAAAGAACATATAAATTTCGGCAGTGAGATGGTGGTATCCTCAGATATCTATAACCGGGTGCAGTCCTTTTATGACAGCAACGGATATAATGCGTTATATAACACTTTGTCAGATTATGATTATATAAAAAATACGGTGGCGGTAGCCATTGTAGGTGAAGATGGCCTGATGTGCCAGTACGACAGGTATAAGCGCTCAGATGGGGCCATGTGGGACAGTGACAATGATAAGTATCTGCGTGAAATGTATCAGGAAGTCATGAATAATACAAATAATTATTACATCCCTCTGTACATGGCATCCACAGAGCCGGGAGTGCATCCCCAGGATTCTGACCTGAAGCTTTTTCACGTGGCTTATCCCCTGATTGGCAACAGGACCGGTCTGAAAAAGGTGAAGTATGTCCTGATCGTCAGCTATAATATGGATGTTTTCAAAGAATTTCTGAACACAGTGGAGATACCGAAAGTGAAATATGCCCAGGGATACATTGCAGACGAGAATGGACAGATCTTGTATCATAATATGGACAAATATATCGGCACCTCAGAAGATGACCTGGTGCGGGATGATGATATACAGGTCATCAGCCGCCAGCTGGGCTATTTCGGATGGACCATGAACATTCTGATGGATGAACGGAAAATGCAGGAACATGTGGACCAGATCTATAACAGGGGTGTGATCATCTATATTTTGATTCTGGCTGCCTACATATTTCTGACGGTTTTCTTTATGCGCTATCTGCTAAAGCCGGTCACAAAGATTTCAGAGTCCATTAAAACTGTAAAAAAGGGAAATTTTCACAGTAAGATATCCATAGAAGGAAAACATGAGATCTGGCAGCTGGCAGACGAGTACAACCGAATGATAGAAGCTCTGGAAGAAAAGAACATAGCTATGAGAAGGCAGCATGAGGAGACGCTTGCTTCCATCGAACGGCAGCACCAGGCCGAGCGGGAGGCATTGGAATCCCAGATAAATGCCCATTTTATATGCAATACTCTGGGCACTATTAATTATGAAGCCATAGAAGCGGGAAACAGGCAGGTATCTGTCCTCATCAAGAAGCTGTCTAATATCCTCCGCTATACCTTTGACCAGAAATGCCAGGATGTGTACCTGTACCAGGAGATTGCCTGGATCGACCAGTACCTCTACCTGCAGAAGACAAGATTTGAGAATGTATTTGAATATTCTATTGATTTTGAGGAGGAATATGGTTATTGGCCGTGCTGCAAGCTTATGTTCCAGCCTTTTGTAGAAAACTCTATCCTTCATGGGTTTGAGGGAAGGCATGAGGGAGGAATGGTCAAAATTACCGTGTCGGAGGAAAAAGGCCGTTTGAGGATAGAGATAAAGGACAATGGAAGCGGAATTGATGCAGATACGGAAAAAGTCATAAAGAATATCCTGGAGTCAAAAGGAAAGGCGCCTGTACTGCAGCGTCAAAAGGTAGGCATCGGAATTTTGAATGTTGTTACAAGAATGCGTATGTATTATGGAGAAAACCTGGATATTCAGATGCACACATGTCCGGAATCCGGAACCTCCTTTACATTCTGGATTCCCATCCCGGAATCAGAGCTGAAAAAGCAGAGCGAAAGTGAGATATGCCAGGAGGAGGAATTGATGTGAGAATACTTATTGCGGAAGATGAGAAGAGGGCAAGCAGAGGCCTTAGAAATCTGATCATGATGGTGTCAGATAAGCACGAAATAGTCGGTGAGGCTGCAGACGGGAAAGAAGCATTTGAACTTATGAAGATTCTGGAGCCTGATGTGGTCTTTACTGATATTAAAATGCCTTATATGGATGGAATATCGCTGATCAGGGCTGCCAGAGCCCAGGATATGAAGATAAAATTTGTTATTATCAGTGCGTATGAGGAGTTTGAACTTGCCAGGCAGGCAATCTCTCTGGGGGTTACGGATTATCTGGTCAAACCCCTGGTACCTGAAGATATAGAGGACGTGATCCACAGGCTGGAAGAATGCAGCAGCGTTACCTGGGATAAGGAGAACAGGGATTTAAAAAGCAGATACCCCAACGCGCACCCGCTGATCTTAAAGGCAATGCATATTATAGAATGTTCCTATGCCTCTAAGATCTCTCAGAAAGACCTGGCTGCAGACCTGGGAGTCAGTGCGGAATATTTCAGTTATCTGTTCAGCCGGGACGTGGGGGAGAATTTTTCCAGATTTCTCAGAAGGTACCGCATCGAGAAAGCCCAGGAGCTGCTGCTGGAAGGGGAAATTTCAAAGGACGAAGTGCTGTATAGTGTAGGATTTTCAGACCCAAAGTATTTCAACAAATGTTTTAAGGAAGAGACTGGAGTCAATGTGACGGAGTTTATAAAAGCGAGACGATAATGTCTCGCTTTTTTGTGTGTAAAATGCTGTTATTATATGAATATGATGTACAAAATATACAAGGGAAAATAATAAATATTAATTTTTTACTCCGATATTAAAAAAATACCCTAAAAAATTAATCCCCATATTAAAAGCGTCGGTTTTTGAAATATGATATAAACGCTATAATAATGACATCCTAAGAAACGAAAAAACAAAAGGAGGAAACAAAATGAAGAGGAAAGTTGTTAAGACATTGGCGTTGACCATGACATCTGCAATGGTGCTGACCATGACCGCAGGCTGCGGCAGTTCCGGAGGCGGTGACACGAAAACCGACAGTGCGGATACCGGGGCAGAGGATACCACGGACGATGCGGATACCGGGGCGGCGGAGACGGAAACAGGAACAGAAGCCACCGCAGCAGACATAGGTGAACCGAATGGCGGAAAAGAAGTTACCCTCTGGCATTATTTTGAGCACGAGGCTGACGCCTTAAACGCAGTTGTAAAGAAATACAACGAGGAGCAGAGTGACATCTACATTGTACCTACTTTTGTATCACGTGACGAATTGATGAAACAGTATACTATCGGTGCTGTATCAGGAGAGCTGCCCGATATCGGAATGGTGGATTCACCGGATATGGCTTCCTACATTTCTCTGGGTGTGTTTGCAGATATCTCGGAGTATCTGGAAGGATGGTCTGATCTGGACCAGTTCTATGAAGGACCTCTGAGCAGTTGTATGGATGCGGACGGAAAATATTACGGACTGCCCAATAACTCAAACTGTCTGGCACTGCTGTGCAACATGGATCTTCTGAAAGCCGCAGGCATTGAAAATCCGCCCACAACATGGGATGAGTTCAAAGAAGCTTGTGAAAAGACCACAGACGAGGCAAACGGAGTTTACGGATTTGCTATGTCAGCCATCGCAAACGAAGAGGGAACATTCCAGTTCATACCGTGGCTGTATGGCGCAGGCGCAGACATCACAGATGTCTCCAGCGACAAGGCAGTAAATGCCCTGACATTTTTAAGTGACCTGGTAAAAGACGGGTATATGAGTAAAGAAGCTGTAAACTGGGGACAGGGCGATGCTTATAATGCCTGGATCGCAGGCAAAGCAGCCATGCTGGAATCCGGTACATGGCAGATCGCTACCTTAGATACAGATAATAAAGAGGATGTGACATGGGAATACAAGTATGCTCCGATGCCAAAAGGTGAGGAGCAGGCTACAGTTATCGGCGGTGAGAACTTCGGCGTATGCAGCGGTTCCGAGAATGTGGAGGAATGTGCTGAATTCCTGAAATATATGCAGTCCGCACAGAACACTGCAGACTGGTGTGAGATCGCAGGCAAATTACCAGTTCGTGCAGACGCAGTTGAGCTGAAAGATTTCTGGACAGCAGATGAAAGATACAAAGTATTCAACGATTCCATGGAATTTGCAGTGGCAAGGGGACCTCACGAGTCATGGCCTACAATTTCCGAAGCACTGTACAAAGCGGAGCAGGCAGCTTTACTGGGTGACAAAGACCCGGCAGAAGCACTGAAAGAGGCGCAGGCAACGATTTCACCTATTTTGGAAGAAACACCTATTGCTGTACAGAAGTAAAACAGAATAAGCTGTAACCGCTCAGATGTCCGAAGGGTTACAACAAGTCTGGATGCTGACTGTAAGACAAGGTTTAAGGTGTATCACAGCGATACATCTTAAACCTTTTTAAAAGAAATTGATAGGAATTTGGAAGAGGGGTGAAATCCATGAAAATGTCCATGGCGGCGAAAAAGAGAAGAGAAGGTTATACCTTTATCCTTCCGGGATTCATTTATATGCTGGTTGTTCTGGGATATCCGCTTGTTTATAACTTTGTACTCAGTTTTAGGAACGTAAATGTGAAAACCTTCAAAGGCGGAACGGATGTCTTTGTCGGCCTGTCTAACTACATAGAATTATTTCACAATGAAACATTTTTGATGGTATTCAAAAATACTTTTATCTTTACCATCGGATGTTTGGTTGTCCAGTTTACGATCGGATTTATTTTTGCACTGTTTTTCTCAAAGAAATTTACACTTGCCGGCCCGATCCGTGGTATGATCTTGGTGGGATATATGATGCCAATGTCCGTTACGGCTTTGCTGGGCAAGAATATGTTCGATGTATCCAGCGGTGTGATCAATGATCTGTTGATGAAGATAGGGCTGATCAATGCTCCGGTGGAATGGCTTCTCAATGGAAGTACGGCTATGATCGCTATCATTGCAGTCAACTGCTGGGTTGGTATTCCGTTTAATATGCTGCTTCTGACCTCGGGTCTTACAGGAATTTCAACGGAGATTTATGAGAGTGCGGAGGTTGACGGTGCAAACCCGATCCAGAGATTTCTTTATATCACGCTTCCGCTTATGAAACCGGCAATTTTATCTGTGCTTATGTTAGGTTTTATTTATACATTTAAAGCATTCGATCTGATGTTTGTCATGACAAGCGGCGGACCTTTGAACTCGACGGATGTTCTCGGTACTTATGCTTATACGTTGTCCTTCAAACAGTATGAATTTTCCTTAGGTTCCACAGCAGCGATCATTTTATTCGCATGTCTGTTCATTGTCGGACTATTCTACTTGCGGCTCATATCAAAGGAGGATGATTAGAATGGCAGGAAAAGTAAAAATAACAAGTTCCAAAGAGAAAAGAAAAAATATTATCAACTGTGTTATTGCGGTTATCGTTGCCATTCTGTTCCTGTTTCCAATCTACTGGATCCTGGCAATGTCGTTTAAATCAGACGCGGAATCTTTTGGCAAGCTGGTGACATATTATCCGCACACCTTCACATTAGAGCCATGGATCAAAAACTTCCAGGATGCAGAGTTTTTGTCATCCCTGAAGAACAGTATCTGTATTGCATTTTTATCCATGGTGATCTCGCTGGTATTTGGTATTCCGGCAGCTTACGGTATGGGGCGTTATAAAGTACCGGGCAGAAAAGTATTCCTGCTCACTTTCCTTGTAACACAGATGCTTCCCGCATCCCTTATGCTGACACCTATGTACTTGATCTTCAACAAACTGCATTTATTAGGAACCTACTTAGGCCCATCCCTGGCAATCGCTTCCGGATCGGTACCGTTTATTGTTGTAACCCTGAGGCCATATTTCAAGAGTGTGCCCACGTCCCTGGATGATGCTGCCAGGATTGACGGCTGTGGTGTGTTCCGGTCCTTCTTCAAGATCATGATCCCGGCGATCAAGACGGGTGTTATCACGGTTGTGGTCATATCCTTCCTGGGCGGCTGGAATGACCTGGCATACTCCATGACATTTAACGTGAAACCGGATATGCGTCCATTGACTGCCAACATCTATAAATTCCAGAGTAAATACGGCACAAAATGGAACTGTATCATGGCATATGGAGCGATTTTAGTACTGCCGGTCATCCTGTTGTTTGTCTTCCTGCAGAAATACATTGTAGGCGGCCTGACGGCAGGTGCGGTGAAAGAATAAAAAGCAGCAGTTTATTATAACAGTGAGGACAAGAAATGACGGATATTATAAAAAGAGAAGATGCATCAACAGGAGATTTTCGTTCAGACAATCAGTTTTTGCTGGGATATTTTGAGGAAAAGGATCATGCACTGTATTACCGTTACGATGCGGAGCGTGTCATTGTGGAACCCTGGGGGCGAAACAGCCTCCGTGTCCGCGCCTCCAAGATGCCCCAGATGCCGGAGGAGCTTTGGGCACTGGACGGTAAACCGGAGGGATGCCAGGAAGCCAAAGTTGTGATACATGATTTTTCCGCAGAGATCACCAATGGGGATATCAAAGCAGTAGTAAATAATATCGGAAAGATAACCTTTTACAACCGGAAAGGGGAAGTGCTTCTGGAAGAATATGTCCGCAACAGAGAGGACATGTTTGCAGATACCTGCAGTTCTCTGGAGGTTGAGGCGAGGGAATTTAAACCTATCATCGGAGGCGATTACCAGCTCACCATGCGGTTTGAATCCAATCCTGAGGAGAAGCTTTACGGTATGGGACAGTACCAGCAGAAGTTCTTAAACGTAAAAGGGGCGGAGCTGGAGCTGGCACACAGAAATTCACAGGCCAGCGTGCCCTTTGCATTGTCATCTCTGGGTTATGGATTTTTATGGAATAATCCGGCAGTGGGCCGTGTGAGCTTTAATAAAAATATCACCACATGGGAAGCAAGATCCACTAAGAAATTGGATTATTGGATCACAGCAGGAGATACCCCCGCCGAAATTGAAGAAGCCTATGCGGATGCCACAGGAAAAGTTCCCATGATGCCTGAATACGGCATGGGATTCTGGCAGTGTAAGCTCAGATACCAGACACAGGAAGAACTTTTGGAGGTGGCCAGAGAGTATAAACGCCGCCAGATTCCCATTGACGTCATTGTCGTGGATTTCTTCCACTGGCCGAAACAGGGGGACTGGAGATTTGATGAGACATACTGGCCTGACCCGGATGCTATGATCGCAGAGCTGAAGGAGATGGGAATAGAACTGATGGTTTCCATCTGGCCTATGGTGGACTATAAAAGTGAGAATTTTGAGGAGATGAAGGCAAAAGGCCTTCTCACACGGGTGGAAAAAGGTGTCCGCATTGACAACACTTATATGGGCAACACCATCCAGTATGACCCGACCAATCCGGAAGCCAGAGAGTATGTGTGGAATAAGGCAAAGCAGAACTATTATGACAAGGGTGTGAAGATTTTCTGGCTGGATGAAGCAGAACCGGAATATACGGTGTATGATTTTGAGAACTACCGCTATCATCTGGGGCCGAATGTCCAGATCGGAAATATCTATCCGGCAATGTATGCACAGACCTTCTTTGAAGGTATGAAAAAAGAGGGGCAGGAGAATATTGTCAATCTGCTGCGTTGTGCATGGGCAGGAAGCCAGAGATACGGAGCACTGGTATGGTCAGGGGATATTCATTCCTCCTTTGAGAGCCTTCAGAACCAGTTCGCAGCAGGGCTTAATATGGGAATCGCGGGGATTCCGTGGTGGACAACGGATATCGGAGGATTTTTCGGAGCAAACATCTACGACGAGGATTTCCATGAAGTGCTGATCCGATGGTTTGAATACGGTACCTTCTGCCCGGTTATGCGGCTGCACGGCTACCGTATGCCATATCAGCCTCAGTATGGGACAACAGGCGGCGCAGCGTGTGTATCCGGAGCACCCAATGAAATCTGGTCCTACGGGGATAAGGTTTATGAAATCTGCAGGAAATACATTGAAATGCGGGAAGCCATGCGCCCCTATGTGCGCAGTCTGATGGAGGAAGCCCATGAAAAGGGAACTCCTGTCATGAGGCCTCTGTTCTATGATTTCCCGGAGGACAAAATGTGCTGGGAAAATGAGACACAGTATATGTTCGGACCTGAACTATTAGTTGCCCCGGTCATGGAAAAAGGCCAGAAGGAAAAAGAAGTATATCTTCCTGCAGGGGCTTCCTGGAAACATGTATGGACAGGCGAGACTTATCAGGGCGGACAGACAGTGGCTGTGGCTGCACCTATTGATCAGATTCCGCTCTTTACAAAAGATGATTATGAATTGAACTTCTAAGATGATTATGAATTGAACTTCTAAGATGATTATGAATTGAACTTCTAAATGGAAGGGGCTGCTGCACGTAAAACTGGGGCAGCCCTTTTGCAAAATATGAAAACAAGACCGGAGTGTGCCTGATAACGGATTTGGACAGGCTAAAAAAGCTCTGGAAAGAGGAGGTATTGGAATGCTGAAACAAGTGGGTAACAAGTTATACAGAAGGCAGGATAAGGAATTACTCCTGATCGAGCCGTGGGGGGAGAACAGCCTGCGTGTGCGTGCCACACAGCGAAGTGAATTTATTCCTGATACAGACAGTGCGCTTCTTGAGCCAAAGGACACAGATGTACAGATTTCCATTGAGGGGAAAAAGGCGGTTATCACCAACGGCAGATTAACCTGTAAAGTCATGGACAACGGGGTGCTTCAATATTATAATCAGGATGGAAAGCTCCTTTTGGAAGAGTATGACCGCACCAGGGACATGTATGAGGGAAGCGGCAAATTTGCCAGCGCGCTGGAGATCGTACCCCGCACCTTCCATCCCCGCCAGTGCTCCGATAATTTTAAACTGACCGTTCGGTTTGAAGCATATGAGAATGAGAAATTTTACGGTATGGGACAGTACCAGCAGCCATATCTGAATGTGAAGGGCTGTATCATTGAGCTTGCTCACAGGAACTCACAGGCAAGTGTTCCGTTTGCCCTGTCAGACAGGGGATATGGGATCCTCTGGAATAACCCGGCTATTGGTCAGGTGACTTTCGGAAAAAACGTTACGGAATGGATCGCAGAGTCAACCAAGCAGATGGATTACTGGATCACCGCGGGGGATACCCCGGCTGAGATCGAGGAGGCCTATGCGGATGCCACCGGAAAAGTTCCCATGATGCCGGATTACGGCATGGGATTCTGGCAGTGTAAGCTGCGTTACCAGACCCAGGATGAGATTCTGGAGGTTGCCAGGGAATATAAGAGGAGAGGCCTTCCCATAGATGTCATCGTTGTAGATTTCTTCCACTGGCCCCATCAGGGAGACTGGAAATTCGATCAAGACTATTGGCCGGACCCGGCAGCCATGGTCAGGGAATTAAAAGAGATGGGGATTGAACTGATGGTATCCATCTGGCCTACCGTGGATGCGGAGAGCGAGAATTATGAGGAAATGACGGAACTGGGCTATCTGACCCGCTCGGAGTATGGAAAACGGATTGGACAGCTTGGGGATGCCTGCATCATAGATGTGACCAACCCTGACGGGAGAAATTATGTGTGGGAAAAGATAAAGAAAAATTATTATGACCTGGGTATTAAAATCTTCTGGCTGGATGAGGCAGAGCCTGAATTTACAGGATATGAATTTGAACATTACCGCTATTTCCTGGGTGCAGATATGGAAGTGGGAAATTTATATCCCAAATATTACGCGCGTATGGCGTATGAGGGCATGGAGGCACAGGGGCAGGAGAACATTGTGAATCTTCTCCGCTGCGCATGGGCAGGCAGCCAGAAATACGGTGCGCTTGTTTGGTCCGGTGATATTGACTCCTCTTTCCGCGCGCTGAGAAACCAGCTTGCAGCAGGACTTAACATGGGAATCGCCGGTATTCCGTGGTGGACAACTGATATCGGCGGCTTCCATGGCGGCAACATCCATGATGATGCATTTAAAGAGTGCTTTGTCAGATGGTTTGCCTTTGGTGCGTTCTGCCCGGTCATGAGGCTGCACGGATTCCGTGAACCGTTCAAAGAGCCTCTTGGAACTACGGGAGGAGGAAAACATATAAGCGGAGCGGAAAACGAGGTGTGGAGCTACGGGGAAGAAGTATACGAAATCTGCAAAAAGTATATGGAACTGCGTGAGAAGATGCGCCCGTATGTGAAGACACTGATGCAGGATGCCCATGAAAAAGGGACACCCATCATGCGTCCGTTGTTCTATGATTTCCCGGATGACAAAAAAGCATGGGAGATCGAGGACCAATATATGTTCGGAAGTAAAGTGCTGGTCTGCCCTGTACTGTATGAAGGGGTCAGAGAACGGAATGTTTATCTGCCGGAGGGAAAATGGAAGAACATCAATGACAACAGGATATACGACGGCGGTGCCGGGTATACGTGCGCTGCTCCGTATGACAGCATTCCGGTATTTGTAAAGGCAGGGGAACTGGAAGACATTTTTTAAACGGATCCGGCAGCCGGGCAGAGCAGGCTGTCTGCCGGCAGGTGAAAGAAAAGGAAAGAAAGCAGGGATGACATATGGGCAATGGTACGATATTTGGTTATGACGGTAAATATGTAAAGGTGATAGATAAGATATTCAATACAATTGTATTGAGTTTATTCTGGCTGATTGGATGTCTCCCCATCATAACGATCGGTGTATCTACAACTGCCATGTACTATACTGCAGTGAAGGTGATCAAAAAAGAAGAGGGATATGTACTGGAAGAGTTTCTGAGATCATACAGAAGGAATTTAAAGGACGGTATCCTTCTTGAAATCCTTTTTGCGGTGGTATTGTTTATCCTGCAGTTAAATGTGGGGATCCTGCAGGCAGAGACTTCAGGATATATAGGATTGTTTTTTATCTGTCTGTACTATGGTGTCAGTATATATGCAGCAGGCATGCTCTGCTATGCCTTCCCTGCGCTTTCCAGATTTGAAATGCCGATGGGATGGATTTTGAAGCTGTCCATGTTCATGACAGGGCGTTATTTCCTGACAACGGTTGTGCTGCTGTTTATTTTGGTATCCTCCGCCGCCATCGTGGCATGGATACCCTATACCATGATCGTTGTGCCGGGAGGAGCGGCTTTGCTTTGTTCTGAATTTATGGAGCGGGTACTGAAAAAGCATGAACCAAAAATAGAAGAACTGGAGGAATCACAGCTATGAGATTTACCAATGGATATTGGCTGTTAAGAGACGAAATGACCCCGGCCTACGCCGTAGAATACGCGGGCCATACCGTTAAGGGAGATGAACTTGTGGTTTATCTTCCCGGAAAGCATATTGCGGGCAGAGGGGATGCCCTTAATATTCCCATGCTGACCGTCACTCTTTCAACACCCATGGAGGGGGTTATCAAGGTGTCTGCCGTTCACCATGCAGGCGCGCTTTATAAAGGGCCTTTTGCGGAAATAAAAAATAACCATCCCCATGCAGAGATCACCGAGACAGAGGATTGTCTTACCTTTGCAAGCGGCAGTTTGAAAGCTGTGATCCACAAGACCCCCAATGCGTACAAGCTTGCTTTTTATGAGGGGGAGAAATTCCTGACAGAGTCCAGCTTCCGCAATCTTGCACACATGCATAACAGGGAAACCGGTAAGAATTATATGGTGGAACAGCTCCTCATTGATGTGGATGAGTATGTATACGGCCTTGGCGAGCGTTTTACACCGTTTGTGAAAAACGGGCAGACTGTTGAGATGTGGAATGAAGACGGCGGCACAGCCAGTGAGATCGCCTACAAAAATATACCGTTTTACATTACCAACAAGGGATATGGCGTCCTGGTGGACAATGAGGGGGACGTGGCTTACGAGATCGCCAGCGAGAAGGTGGAGAGGATCCAGTTCTCCGTGGAAGGGGAGCGCCTGGACTATTATTTCATCAGCGGGCAAAGCCCAATGGGGACCGTGGAAAAATATACAGAGCTGACCGGAAAACCGGCACTGCCTCCGGCCTGGTCCTTTGGCCTTTGGCTCACCACTTCCTTCACAACAGATTATGATGAGGACACCACCTCCGGGTTTATACAGGGGATGGCTGACAGGGATATTCCGCTGCATGTGTTCCATTTTGACTGTTACTGGATGGAGGCTTTTGAGTGGTGTAACTTCAAATGGGATCCAAATGTGACTACTGATCCCAAATCCATGCTGCAGAGGTACCATGACAGAGGTTTGAAAATCTGCGTATGGATCAACCCTTATATTGCCCAGAGATCCTGTCTGTTTGAGGAAGGCAGTAAGAATGGATATCTGGTAAAACGCACAGACGGAAGTGTATGGCAGACAGATCTGTGGCAGCCGGGAATGGGACTTGTGGATTTCACCAATCCGGATGCCTGTGCATGGTATCAGAGCAAACTGAAGACACTTTTGGACATGGGGGTGGACTGCTTTAAGACAGACTTCGGTGAAAGGGTGCCTGTAAAGGATATTGCTTATTTTGACGGCTCAGACCCGGTTAAGATGCACAATTACTATACCTATTTATATAATCAGACGGTATTCCAACTTTTGGAGGAAGAAAGAGGAAAAGGCGATGCTGTCCTCTTTGCCCGTTCTGCCACCGTAGGCGGACAGAAATTCCCGGCACACTGGGGTGGTGACTGCTCAGCTACCTATGTTTCCATGGCGGAGACCCTGCGGGGCGGATTGTCCCTTTCTCTCAGCGGTTTCGGTTTCTGGAGCCATGATATCAGTGGATTTGAGCAGACAGCTCCCGCGGATATTTACAAACGCTGGTGCCAATTCGGGCTTTTAAGTTCACACAGCCGTCTGCACGGTTCTTCCTCTTACCGCGTGCCGTGGCTTTTTGATGAGGAAGCCTGCGTGGTGCTGAAAGAATTTGTCAACCTAAAATGTCGTCTTATGCCGTATCTGTACGGGCAGGCTGTGCGCTCCCATACATACGGGACACCGGTTCTGCGGCCCATGTTCCTGGATTTCCCCCAGGACAGAGCCTGCGACACACTGGACCGCCAGTATATGTTCGGTCCTTCTCTGCTTGCTGCTCCCATCTTTAAGGAGTCAGGCGAAGTGGATTACTATCTGCCAAAGGGAACCTGGGTGAACCTGATCACAGGGGAGACACGGGAAGGCGGAACCTGGTATAAGGAAGTCCATGACTATCATTCTCTGCCGCTCATGGTGAAAGAAAATACTATTCTGCCCATAGGAAACAATGACCGGGAAGCGGAGTATGATTTTGCGGACGGTGTGACCCTCCTTCTGTCCGTATTTGCGGATGGAAAAGAGGCGGAAGTGGAAATTCCGGACTGCAAAGGAAATACCGTAATGAAAGCCCATGCCCGGTGCTGTGACGGAGAGATCCTGGTACATGTGGAAGGTGGAAACGGTAATTACTCAGTGAAGAGCCTTGTGGGACAGAAGATCAGAATGGTATAAGAAATGTATCTGTAAAGATGCTGTATCCATTGCAGCAGGATATAAAAAGAGATGGCACAGAACCTTGCGAACAGGTTCTGTGCCATTTTTTTCTGATACCTTACTCCAGATTCAGTTTTTTTGACAAGATGTATCTGCTGCCAAAGAAGAAGAAAATACCGGCTAAGAGATACCATATAGTTTCCACGATATAAGAATAGTTTACGACAGTCTCACCGGCACGTGTGACCATTAGGGTTGCTCCGATCCCACCGGGAAGAGTGATTCCGCTAATGATAAGATTTACGATATTGCTTACAATAACAATGCCAAAGAAGGACAGTACGGACCCCATGACTTTATGAGTCTTAAATTGGCTGCCCAGGCAGATGGCAAAGATCAACAGCCCCGTAGAGAAGCAGAAGAAATCAATGAAAATGGACAGCAGGTAGATAATGGTATTCATGATATCCGAAAATCCGCTCAGGGAACTGAGGGAGTGCCACATTTCCCCCAATACATGAGTGAAAGCAGGCCAGGTATCCTTATTGATCAGCAGGATACCGATGGAGATGACTACAAAAATAATGTCAAGTATTGTCCAGATCCAATAGATAAACATTTTAGACAGCAAAAGCTGTGTGGGTGATACCGGAAGCGTGTGGGTCAGGTAGCCCTCATCGGAAAAGAAACTCTTCTGTATATGCATCGCCAGATAGAGCATGGTCATGAGCAGGACCGCCATGATCCCCAAAACATAAACGGTCACATAAAACATAGTTGTGATTCCCATGACGGTGTTGCTGGAATCAGAGAGATATTTTGAAAAATAAATTTGATATCCCATACGCCCGATAAGTGCATAAACTAAAAGCGCTCCGTGTACAATAAATAGTAGTGTGGAAACAGACCTCCACTCATATTTGAATAGTTTCTTTAACATTTGAACACCTCCCGGAACAGACTATCCACAGAAATGCCTTTTGCAAGGCGGATATTGTCCACACTGTCCTGCATGCGGATATGGCCGTTCTGAATAAAGATCACATCATCCAGAATGTTTTCCACATCGGAGATCAAATGAGTGGAAATAAGGATGGTTGCATTTTCGTCGTAGTTGTTGATAATAGTGGAAAGGATATA
This sequence comes from Blautia hominis, assembly GCA_002270465.1. Classification (GTDB taxonomy): domain Bacteria; phylum Bacillota; class Clostridia; order Lachnospirales; family Lachnospiraceae; genus Blautia; species Blautia hominis. The sequence continues at coordinate 984,045 of NQOF01000001.1, read as the reverse complement.
ATCCCTGGCTGCAGGGTCCACGCCCGCGATTGGCTCATCCAGGCAGTACAGGCTGGCTCTGCGGCTCATGACCAGTATGAGCTGTACTTTTTCCTTAGTACCTTTGGACATGGTGCTTAAACGGTCGTTAGGGTTGATATTCAGCTTCTGCAGCATATCATAAGCCCGGGACCTGTCGAAATCCGCATAAAAGTCACAGAAATAGGAGATCAGATCAGAGACCTTCATCCATCGGTTCAGATAAGTGCGTTCCGGCAGATAGGATACGATCTTCTTTGTCTCCACACCGGGTGCCTTGCCGTCAATAAAGATTTCACCCTCAGTGGGAACCAGAAGCCCGTTCAGCAGTTTGATCAATGTGGTCTTGCCGCTGCCGTTAGGGCCAAGCAGACCGATAATTTTACCACGCTCCAGTGATAAGTCGATGTGGTCGAGTGCCAGTTTATTGCCGTAACGTTTTGTCAGGCCCCGGCAGTCAAAAATCGTACTCATTTTTTCTCCTCCTCGCTCACTTTTTGGATCAGCCCTATGATGTCCTCTTTAGACAGGCCTATTTTTTCCATTTTTTCAAGAAACTCTTTGACTTGTTCAGATGCAAGTTCTGTTTTCAGACTATCTATCATACTAAGGTCCTCCGTAATGAATCTTCCGCTGGTTCTCTGGCTGTATACCAGGTTCGTACGTTCCATCTCTGACAAGGCTTTCTGCATTGTGTTGGGATTCACACCGGCAGTCTGTGCCAGGTCCCGCACAGATGGAAGTTTACTCCCCGGCAGATAGATGCCGGCGATGATATCGGTTGTGATACGCTCGATCAGCTGTACATAGACAGGCCGATCTGGATTTAGTTTCCACGACATATAATGTAACACCTCCTGTATTACTGTACTAATTGCTTAATACAATAATACGCGTTTATAAGCCCATTGTCAATAAGTTTTAAAAAAAATACAAAAGAATTTGAAAAACCCTCGATTTAGGCATTGCAATTCCCCGATTATATGTTACAATATTGTTACGGAAAAATTAAAAGGTGAGAGTATGAACTTATACGAAGCGATATTTTCAAGGAAATCAGTCCGAAGCTATGAGATGGAACCGGTGAAGGCTGCTCTGCTGAATGAGATCAGAGAGTATTACAGCCAGATTGAAGGGTTAAATCCCGGTATCCATACGGAGATTTCTATTATAGATAATACTAAGGGACAAAATAAAAGAATACATCTGCTGGGCATAAAGGCTCCGTATTATATTGCCTTTTACTCAGAGGAGAAAGACCGGGCCATGATGAACGCGGGTTATATTATGGAGCAGCTTGCGCTCTTTATGTGTGCCAAAGGGCTGGGGACCTGTTTCTTTGGCGGTGTGAAGCCAAAGGCAGGGAATCCGCACAAGGGGAATCTGAAATTTGTGATCCTCATGGCATTTGGATACAGCCGGGGCAGCCATACCAGAAAGGCCGTGGAGGCCAAGCGCATGGACCTGCAGGACCTCTGTGTGTACAAGGAGGTTCCGAGGCAGTGGATGAAGCAGCTTCTGGATTCCGCACGTCTGGCTCCTTCCAGTATGAACAGCCAGCCGTGGCGGTTTGTAGTTTATGATAACAGAATTCACGTGTTTGCCAAGAAGCATAATATGAACCATCTGGGCAAATATGAGGAATTTAATTTTGGTATCATGTTTTCTCATCTAATGATCGTTGCGGAAGAATTGTGGCTGGACGTGGATTTGATCCGTCTGGAGGATATTACCCATAAGAATTTCCCGAACAGCCAGTATATATTGAGTGCTATTTTAAGGACGTGATCAAGGATCATGTCCTTTTCTGATTTTTATTATGGACGATTAGGCATACAGCGGCATATTGTGTTACGAGACGGCTCTTGGATCCAGAGGGCCGAACTGCGTGAGAAGGAAGATGGAAGGCATGATATCTGTGAGTTTATGTATGATTGTCAGGGATGAGGAGAAGGTACTGGAGCGCTGTCTGTCAGGGGTCAGGGACCTGGTGGATGAGATCATTATTGTGGATACCGGGTCAAAGGACAGAACAAAAGAGATTGCTGGCCAATATACCAAAAAAATATATTCTTTTCCATGGACGGATGATTTTTCAGAGGCCAGGAATTTTTCGTTTTCCAAGGCATCTATGGAGTATTGTATGTGGATGGATGCGGATGATGTTTTGTCTGAAAAAGACAGAGGGGCTTTTTTGAAGCTGAAACGTGAACTGTCCCCGGATACGGACATTGTGATGATGCGGTACGACACGGGTTTTGATGAAAATGGGAATGCTGTTTTGGGATATTACAGAGAGCGTCTGATACGGAATCTGCGGGGATTTTTGTGGCAGGGAGCCGTACATGAGGTGATAGCGCCAGAGGGAAATATTGTTTACTCAGATGTGGCTGTTTCCCATAAAAAAACAGGTATTGGGAATCCGGACAGGAATCTCAATATTTATAAAAAAATGCTTGCAGAGGGGAAATGCCTCAATGCCCGTGAGTTATATTATTATGCCCGTGAACTTTATTATCATGAGGAATATAAGGAGGCGGCAGAGACGCTCCGGGGTTTTTTGGAACGGGCGGATGCATGGATCGAAAATAAGATAGAGGCATGTAGGGTCATGGCAGAATGTTATGAGAAAACAGGGGAACGTGCCGTATCGTTGAGAACGCTTTTGAAAAGCCTGGAATACGATGTGCCCAGGGCAGAGATCTGCTGTGATATTGGAAAATATTTCATGGAAGAAGGCAGGTATGAAATCGCTGAGTTTTGGTATAAAACTGCACTGGAATGCAAAATGGATTTAACCAGGGGAGGCTTTGTGCTTCCGGACTGTTACAATTACATCCCGGCAATGCAGCTTTGTGTCTGCTGTGATAGGTTGGGGAGGTACGCGGAGGCGGAGGCCTATAACGACAGGGCAGGGGAGTATAAGCCGGATTCCCCGGCTGTTTTATATAATAGAAATTATTTTCGGGGAAGAACCTGAATTTATTAAGTTTTGAACATCCATTTGACATTAACATACAATGTATTAGCAGTCTTGAACTGCTAAAAGAAATGGATGTGATATTATGAGTGATAATTGTAGATATGGAAAAGAAGAGAGTGCTGCGGCGGACAGAGATAATAATGTGCATGCAGCAGGATGTGAGGACACAAGATGTTGTCCCATATGTCATGGGAAAAGATGCTGCTGTCCCGGCCCGGAAGGTCCTATGGGACCCATTGGGCCAATGGGACCAATCGGACCCAGAGGGGTTACGGGCGCAACGGGAGCAGACGGAATGCGAGGAGCCACGGGGCCTACAGGAGCGGATGGATTGCGGGGAGCAACAGGCGCTACAGGAGCCGATGGATCGCGAGGTGCAACCGGGGCTACCGGGGCCACAGGTATGACGCCTGTGATCACTGTGGCAGGAACAGTGACCGGTGACCCGGGAACGGACGCCGCTGTTGATGAAACATTTACGCCTAATGGGGCCCAACTGTTATTTACGATTCCGGCTGGAGTTACCGGTGCTACCGGAGCGGCTGGAGAAAAGGGAGCAACGGGGTCCACGGGAGCTACCGGAGCGGCTGGAGAGAAAGGAGCCACGGGAGCTACAGGAGCCGCTGGAGAAAAAGGAGCTACAGGAGCTACAGGAGCGGCTGGAGAGAAAGGAGCCACGGGAGCTACCGGAGCGGCTGGAGAGAAAGGAGCCACGGGAGCTACCGGAGCGGCTGGAGAGAAAGGAGCTACGGGAGCTACCGGAGCGGCTGGAGAGAAAGGAGCCACGGGAGCTACCGGAGCGGCTGGAGAGAAAGGGGCTACGGGAGCTACCGGAGCGGTTGGAGAAAGAGGATCCACAGGAGCTACCGGAGCGGCTGGAGAAAAGGGAGCTACGGGAGCTACAGGAGCGGCTGGAGAGAAAGGAGCCACAGGGGCTACAGGAGCGGCTGGAGAGAAAGGAGCCACAGGGGCTACTGGAGCCGCTGGAGAAAAAGGGGCTACGGGAGCCACAGGAGCTACCGGAAACACAGGGGCCACAGGTCCGGCAGGCCCTGCAGGAGGCGCCGCAGGGTGTGCATGTGTTGCGCAGATGAGAGATTTACTCCGACAGATTATAACTCTTTATCCAAGGGATAATATAGTGATTTCAATGGAAAGCGGAAATAATGTTAGCGGTCGGCCCGGCAGCCTTCTGCCCGCTCCAAATACAAATCCTAATGCAGGACTTTTTCAACTGGTAAATAGCCAGGGGGAAGCACAGGAGGCGGTATCTATCTGCAGAATTGCAGCCGTCAAAATCACCAGTGCAGCTTACAATAATGATATTGTCTATCTTCCGGCTCCCAACCCCACACCAACAGGCTGCTGCGCAAATTGTGAAGCTGCTGTCCGTTCCTATCTGCCGGTGGGCACGGCTGGGGTTGAAATCAAGGCAGGCGGTCAGACTGTCGGACAGGGGCGGGTACTGAAGAACCTGTATGGATTAGTAGTTCTTGTTGACCAGAATAACAGTAATCCGGTTTTTATTTCTACTTGTAAGGCCGAAATAATCTCAAAATAAGAATTGTCATTAAGGTCAAAAAATACGTTAGACTTTATACGGGGGAGGAAACCTGTTTTTCAGGTTTTCTCGTCCCTTTTTTTGTCCTGTAAACGCAGTAATTCCTGCCTGGCCTGAACGGCAACAGAGGGATGCAGCAAAATCTCACAGGCACAGGAAGCAAGGATTCCGGCAGCGGCCAGCATTCCTTTGTGTGCTATAGAGGATCTGCCCTGTGCAGTCACACTCCAGTGATGAAGAGGAGAACCGTTTGCGTAACAGTTTACCATGAAAGCAGAAGAAGGGATCCTCTGGCTGACATTTCCGGCATCTGTGGAAATACTGGTCTTTCTGTGAAGAGAAAAATCCGGGACGGTATCAATCGGATCCGGGGTGTCCGGTAAATTGCCAAATGGCACAAAACGTGCAGCATAACACATCTCCTCATCTGTATAAGAAAGCGGCAGAAAGCGGTCAAGATATTTCAGTACCAGATCGTCAAGTGTCTGATTGGGCAGAAAACTTTCATAGATACATTTTTCATCTATCTCCACAGTGGTATCTGTCATGAGGGCTGCACCTCTGGCAATATTGTTTACCCTCTCTTTTAATGCCTCTGCCTGCTCCGTGCGGGGAGCACGGATGGCGTAGAAAACTTCAGCTTCGGCAGGGATGATATTTGGCGCAGTGCCGCCGGAGTTCAGATAAGCGTAATGGACCCGGGCCTCATCGATCATATGCTCACGGAGGTAGTTGACACCTACGTTCATCAGTTCACAGGCATCCAAAGCACTCCTTCCCATATGGGGAGATTGGGCAGCGTGGGCACTGGTTCCCTGGAAGCGGTAAGAGACACGGCAGTTAGCAAGAGAATCATTGAATAGTCCGGATTTAAAGTGAGGATGCCAGGAAAGACAGATGTCTGTTCCTTCAAAGAAACCGGCCTCTATCATGAAGGCCTTACCTGCAGCGTTCTCTTCAGCCGGACAGCCGTAATAAATAATGGTTCCACCGGTTTTTTTAAGGTCCATATAATCTTTTGCCGCAAGGGCAGCTCCCAGTGCGCCGGTGCCCAAAAGATTGTGGCCGCACCCGTGTCCGCAACTTTTTGCACCGGTGGAAGCAGACGCTTCGGTGGGCGGATGAATACTGTCAGTCGGCCAGAACAGGCCCGGGAGCGCATCGTATTCACCGAGAAACCCGATAACCGGATGACCGCTCCCATATCTGGCCATAAAGGCGGTGGGCAGCGTGGAACAGGGGGAACTGACGGCAAATCCATGATTTTTCAGGATATCCATCTGGAGCGAACAGGATCTGAATTCTGAGAAGCGCTCCTCAGCAAATTCCCAGATACGGTCAGCGGCCTGAATGAGCTCCGGTCTGTGGTTGTCTACAAGACGTTTTATTTCTTCTGTGTTAAGCATATATTTTTCCTTTCCCGGCAAAAGAGTTTTCGTGCCGGCTCCCTACCTTCACAGTTACGCGTTTTCTTTTATTATAAGATGGAGAAAATTTCCGGTCAATCTGTAAATGTTTCTTGACAAAATAAAATGTAACTGATATAGTTACAGTATAAATGTAATAATTAAAGTTACAAAAACGTGATGAGGATTTATATTCTGAGCCTGATGCTCAGGAAGGGAGCAGCTATGAATACGAAAGAACACGAAGTTATGAAAATGAGAGGCAGTGCAGATGTGTCATATCTTGGACAGAGTGTGGATTCCATGGTATGGGAGTTTATGAAGGAAAAAGAGATTCCGGGACTTACCCTGGCAATTGTCCAAGCACCGTATATTCCAAGGGTAGTGGGGTATGGACTGTCAGATACAGGTGAGAGAAGGCTGGCTTCTGCGAACACAATGTGGCCGGCAGGTCCCATTTCCCAAGCATTCGCGGCTGTAGCTGTCATGCAGCTTTTTGAGGATGGAAAGCTGGGACTTGAAGATAAGCTGGGGGATCACATACCGGAAGTACCAAAGGAATGGCATAATATCGAAATCCTGCAGCTGCTCCGCCATGCGTCAGGGCTGCCGGATTACCGAAAAGACGGGTTTGACATTTATAGAGAATGGGAATTTCAAGAGATGCTTGCGCTGATATACAGAGAAGCACTGCATTTTACTCCGGGTACGGATGTAGAATGGAGTGCAGCAAACTTTTTGATGCTGACAGAGATTGTAGAACGCGTAAGTGGTGAAACGTATCACGATTTTGTGATGGAAAGGCAGATCCGTTTCCTTGGGCTTAAGAGGACAGGATTTGCGGAGGACCTGGAAAATTTCCGGCATGAGGATGTGTCTCTGACAGAGAACATTCATCAGCTTTTTAAGAAAGACGGAAAGTACATAGACCCTACGGAACCGGCGGCAAGTTATGACATAGCAGGCAGAAAGACAGAGCGGGCTGCATCCTCAGCCCTTAGGGGTGTGGGGGATATCTGGGCATCCGCGCAGGATATATCTTTCTGGGATATCGGGCTGGCAGGCGGGGTGCTGATCCATAAGCCGGAGCACAGAAAGCTTGTCTATGCGCCATGGAACCTGCCGGACGGCAGAGAAGTGCCTGGAGTGGCAGGATGGCAGTTTTATAAACACAGAGGACTGATGGATATCAAGGGTTCTGTTCCGGGGTATTCTTCTTTCCTAAGCAGGTTCACTCACCCGGATGAACTGGTATGCGTCACGCTTCTGTCCAATAAGGAGGGAATAGATTTTACGAACCTGGGAAGAAGAATTGCAGGTGCTTTCGGAGATTTGCTGTCCACCAATTACGATGATAATAAATTGTATCTCCTTGAAGGGCAGTTCCCGGTGGAGGATATGGTCAGACGATTGCAGATTATCCTGGAGGAAAAGAAGATCCCGGTATTTGCCATATTTGACCATGCAAAAAATGCGGAGGAGGCAGGTTTATCCCTGAGGCCGACCACCGTGGTTGTTTTCGGGGCACCCAAGGTTGGGACCGGGCTGATGCAGGAAGACCAGAGTATTTCCCTGGAACTTCCTCTAAGGATCGCTCTCTGGGAGGATGCGGTGGGCAGTACCTGGCTGGCATTTCCGAGAATGGAGCGGCTGGCAGGAGAATATGGCCTGGGCAGTCATCCGGTGATTGGGAAAATGCAGACACTTCTGGAAGAGCTTGTGAGAAAAGCGGGGAGTATTTATGCATAGTTAAAATGCAGAACGAAAAAGGACGGGCATCTTTGAAAGATGTCCGTCCTTTTGACAAAAAAATAGAGCGCGAGACGGGACTCGAACCCGCGGCCTCGACCTTGGCAAGGTCGCGCTCCACCAACTGAGCCACTCGCGCATGTCTTAACGACAAGACATAATATACTATACCTTTCGCCAAATGTCAACACGTTTTTAGAAAAAAATTTAAAAATTTTCCAGAAAAATTTGCTGACCAGCAACAGTTCGGTATGGGACGCTCAGGCAGTGCATGAGGCAGTTCACTTATTTCTGTGGACAGTATGAAAAAGACAGTTTAGTAGTGAACGCAATTCTAAGAGGACACCTTCAAAGAGAGAGGAAGGAGAACTGAAGCGAAGAAGGCACTTATTACGCAAGTTTGTCAAATTAGATATGAATAAATTAGTGGAAAATGGCTATATTTAATTTATGACATATGATATAATTTTCGCAGAAAGGGGCGATAAGATGAACATAAAAGAGATTAGTTTTGGAAATTTCAAATCACTATACAATACTTCCTTTGAACCGGGAAAAGTGAATGTATTCGTAGGCGCAAATGGTTCCGGAAAATCAACAATTCTTGAAGCTATCGGTTTATTGAGTGCAGCCATGACCGATCGTGTGGATGCCAGCAGCTTGCAGAGAAAAGGCGTGAGATTAAGTGCATCTTCCCTATATAAGTCGAGTTTTAGAGGATTGAGAGCAAAGCCGACCATTGATTTATCGCTGGAATGGGAAGATGAGGAGCGGGCTGATACATTCAGGTATGATGTACATTTGACAACCCCAACGGATACTGATTATTGGAAGTACCATTCAGAAGCCTTTTTACAAAATGGTGAAAAAAAATGGGGGAGAAGTAACGCTTCTCAAAACCAAGCAAACAATTATATTGGTTTTTTCTTGATAGATGAAAATCCGGAGTTGATAAAGGGCAGAGAAATTGCAAAGTTTTTTTCTAATTATGGTATTTTTCAGCCGAATACATTGACATTGCGTGGGACGGTTCCTGATCCAAATCAGATGACACCGATAGGATTAAATGGGGGCAGGCTGGCAGAAGCTCTTCAAGATATCATTAAGGTACAGGATGGAGATATTCGTTTCGGCTCTATTTATATGGATGATGTGTTAGAGATGATAGACTGGGCATCTGGTATTACTATTGATATACCGAAAAAGACAAGCATTAACTCCAATATTCCAACGACAAGACAAATTATAGAATTCAGTGACCGCTTTATGAAGAACACTGCTAAATTTACTGGTTACGATGCCAGTGAGGGGGCTTTATATTTGCTCTTCATGCTCTGCCTTGCCATGCATCCGCAGGCTCCGTCCATATTTGCCATAGACAGCTTTGATCATGCATTAAATCCACGGCTGGCTAAAAAAATCACGCAGGTATTCTGCGAAGAGGTTATAAAAAATAATAAGCATGTATTCCTGACTACACATAATCCACTTGTACTGGACGGACTTGATTTAAGAAAGGATGATATTCGTCTATTTGCTGTTGACAGAGATAAAAATGGTTATGCCCAGATTAATAGAATTCAAGTGTCAGATGAACTCATCAAGGAGGGACAACCTTTGTCCAGGCTTTGGATTAATGGAAGGCTTGGAGGTGTACCGGAGCTGATATGAGGAATATAGGAATTGTCTGTGAAGGGCCAACGGATTATATATTATTGAAAGGAATCGTAGATCTGATTACTGGAGAAGATAATCATTATTTGGCATTACAGCCAGAAGATAATCTGACCGGAGAATATGGGAATGGCTGGAAAGGCGTCTGGAAATGGTGTACCGATCATTCTGGGATATTGGAAAGTTTTATGAAAGATATTACACCCAAATTAGATATGATCATTGTCCAGATGGATGGTGATGTTTCAAGAAAAGAAAAAGAAGTCCATTGTTTATGCGAGCAGACGGTGTGTAAACGGAAAGGTAAAATCAATCCGCTGGTTTGTGAGGATATTAAGAAAAATGATTGTCCGGTGAAACTGCCTTGCGGAACACATGAAGAAAGCGTTCAGGGGTACATAGAGCATTTAACCCAATTAATATATTCATGGCTGAATTATGAAGAGGGGATATGTATTGTAATACCTTGCGATAGTACAGATGCATGGGTGGCGGCTGCCTATGATGATCTGACGGATGTTGAGATGATCGAAGATCCGTGGGGGGCGATAATTTCAAAAGGAAAGGCTTACCATGGAGTTCGGATACCGGGGCATAAAAAGGGGCTGCGTATTTACAGGCAGTTTGTAGAACAAGTATGTGATAATTGGGAGAATGTAAAAAGACTTTGCAGCAGTGCCAAACAGTTTGAAAATAAAGTAAAAGCAGATAATTAGATGAAGACCATTTTTGGTATTGAGAGAGCGTTTGGGGACGGCTTTTACGGAAAAGAAGGGATAAAAAAGGAGGGCCGGGCTTTTTGAAAGCCCGGCGTATGAAAAAGAAAATTTTTATATAAAGGTGATTGCCTTTCTATGTATCTAATACTAAACCACAAATGTGATGAAACTGTGGTGAAATATTAAAAGAATTGTGAATGGAATTTGAATGTTTTGTGAAAGGGACTGATTGCAAGAAGAATTATACAAAATAATTTACCATTATGCTCAATTTATGCTATAATAGACGAAAAGCTGGTCAGACGCCTCAGGCGCCTGGGATTTCATAAGAGGTCGGGCGGCGGGTAAAGAGCAGCACTGCATTAGGAGGTGCTTCATTATGAAAATGATATTTGCAATCGTGCACAAAGAAGATGAAGGATTCGTGGTAGAACGTCTGAATAAGGAACGCATCAGTGTGACAAAACTTGCCAGCACAGGCGGATTTTTGAGAAAAGGAAATGCCACGCTGATGATAGGTACTGAGGACGACAAAGTGGAAATGGTGCTCCAGGTCATCAAGGAGGAGTGTTCCAGGAGAAAAGAGATGCTCATCAACCCAACCTACTCGGCTGGAACAAAAGGCCCGGTACTGGGATATTCCGCGCCGCCGGTCACCATTGATGTGGGCGGGGCCACCGTATTTATCGTGAATGTGGAACAATATCTGAAACTGTAAAGGCGGATACAAGAGATGATAGGAACACTGGTAAACTGCGCAACTATTTTGACTGGAAGTTTTATCGGCAGCAGACTGAAAAAGGGAATCAGGGAAGAACATCAGGAGATCATGATGCAGGCTATGGGGCTGGCAGCCACTGCGCTTGGGATCAATGCCATAGTCAAGTATATGCCCCAGAGTGAATACCCGGTCCTGTTTATTGTGAGTCTTGCTCTCGGCGGGCTTCTTGGAGAGAAGATACATCTGGAGGACAGGTTTAAAAAGTTTGTCACCGGCTTTTCCAATGGGAACCTGGCTCAGGGGTTGTCCACAGCGATACTGCTGTTCTGCGTGGGCACGCTGTCTATTCTGGGTCCCATGGAGAGCGCTTTGAAAGGGGACAATACTTACCTGTTTACCAATGCCATGCTGGATTTTGTGACATCTTCCGTACTGGCATCCACGTTTGGATTTGGAATTGCGCTGGCTGCTATCGTTTTATTTTTCTGGCAGGGATTTTTCTACTGCCTGGCGCTGCTGCTTTCAGGGGTTATGAGCCCGGCGATCATGGCAGAGATCTCTATCATCGGAGGTATCCTGATCTTCAGTTCAGGCCTCAGCATTTTGGGGATCAAGAATTTCAGAACCATGAATATGCTGCCGGCATTTCTGGTTCCGGCAGTGTTCTTTATCGTCAGATCATTTTTATAAACAGAAGATCCATACCCATTTTACCGGGAGGATAGGATACGACAGAAGAAAGGGGATTGACATCGTGGTCAGAAAGACAAATGTAGTGGCACAGCAGAATGTGCGGGGCGGAGAGGGAACCGTGGAGTTCCATCACATCCTGAAGGAGGAAGAGCTTTACGGACATGGAAAGTTATATGCCAAAGTAGTGTTAAAGCCTCACAGCTCCATCGGCATGCATCAGCATGTGGGCAATACAGAGCCTTATTTTGTGCTGAAAGGAACCGGGGTTTTCGTGGACAATGACGGCAGCCGCACAGAGGTGCATTCCGGGGATGTATGTGTCATTGAACCGGGACAGAGCCACAGCATGGAGAACAACACAGACGAAGATTTTGAAATGATGGCGCTGATCTACAATGAGGCAGCAAAATAACCGAAACAAATTTTAGGAGGGGAAACCCCTCTGACAAAATATGACAAAAAGGGCGTTTCTACGTGGGTGGAAATGTCCTTTTTTGTAAAATCCACTTGTGAAACATAATATATAATGTTAAAATTATCACATAAGCATATGCTTGTGTATGTTTCTAAATACATACAAAAATTTCAGGAAAAAAGCGGAGGAATTCAAGATGAAGAAACTGAAAGTGACCAAAGGCGCAAAGTGTATGGCATGTCTGGAGTGTGTAAGAGCCTGTTCAACAAGCTTTTATAAGGAGTTTGACCCGGACAAATCCTGTATCCAGATCATTGACAAAAAGGGCGATGCAAAACCAATGGTCTGCGTACAGTGCGGAAAATGCGCAGAAGCCTGTCCGGAGGGCGCGATCACACAGAATGCAAAGGGTGTTTACATGATCAGCAAGAAAAAATGTACCGGATGCGGCAAATGTGTTGAGGCATGTCCTTTCCATGTAATGGTAAAAGCAGAGGATTCACCTACAAGCAGCAAATGTATCGCTTGCGGTATCTGTGCGAAAGCATGTCCGATGGACGTACTGGAAGTTGTAGAAGGCTAAGCATATGTAAGGAGGCTGCCGCAGTTACCGTGCGGCAGCCTTTTGGGTTTTGGAGGATTGAACATTGGCGGCAGGCGGGACCCGCTGCCTGGAAAAGGGGGTTTTTGCATGGTACACGGCACAGCGGTACTGAAATCAGAATACGACGGACTGGGTCTGTCTGTCTTGTGGGTAGTGCCCAAAGAGGGAAGTAAGGGCGTGGTACAGATTTCCCACGGTATGAGCGAGAATAAGGAGAGGTATCTGCCGTTTATGGAATATCTGGCAGAGAGGGGATACCTCTGTGTGATCCATGACCACCGGGGGCATGGGAAAAGTGTACATAATCAGGAAGAACTGGGATATCTCTACGGCGGAAAGAATAAAGCCATGGTGGAAGACCTGCATCAGATCACTTTGTGGATCAAGGAAATATTCCAGGATCTGCCGGTGTATCTGCTGGGGCACAGCATGGGTACCCTGGTAGCCAGGAATTACCTGAAATATTTTGACAATGAAGTGGAAAAACTGATCCTTACCGGGCCGCCCTGCCAGAATCCGGCGGTGGATCTGGGGCTTCTCATTGCCAGGATGCAGAAACAGAAAAAGGGAGGCCGTTACCACAGTAAACTGCTGGAGACCATGTCCTTCGGTTCCTTTGCCAGCCGTTTTGCAGGGGAGAAGAGCCGCTTTGCCTGGATCTGTTCAGATGAGGAAGTGGTGAAGGCGTATGAGCAGTCCCCTCTGTGCGGTTTTACTTTTACGGCGGATGGGTTTGAAGGGCTTTTGATGCTGCTCAAAGAGACATATAGTAAAGAAGGCTGGAGACTGCAGAACCCGGAGCTGCCTATTTTGTTTCTGGGAGGCCAGGACGACCCCTGTATCGGAAACGGAAGAAAATTTGTCAAGGAGCTTCAGTATATGAAACAGGTGGGGTATCGCCATGTGACAGGAAAGCTTTATCCCGGGATGCGCCATGAAATTTTGAACGAGAAAAACAAATTGACAGTTTTTCAAAATATTTATCAATATCTGGAAAAATAAGGTGATTATTTTGAAATTATCTCCAACATGCCGGTTGAAAAACAAAAAAGATAATGTTATAGTTAATTTGTATTCATAAAAGAAGTACAAGGGTTATCAAAAGGAGGATGAGCATGAAAAAGAAAATTTTAGGTATCGTATTGTCTCTGACAATGGTCGGCGCAATGCTGGCAGGCTGCGGACAGCAGCAGGGAGCGGAAGACAAGAAGGAAGAAACCAAAAAAGAAGAAACTAAGACAGAAGATACCAATACGGACAATGCGGACGATGCGGACAAGCAGGATGACAAAGCAGATGAAAGCAAGACGGAAGGCACCGGCAAGTTTGCACCTGTTGCCAAAGAAGACCTGAAGGTTGGTGTTATCCATATTTCTGACCCGGCAGAGGGTTCCGGATACACATATACACACGACCAGGGTATTGTGGAAATGCAGAAAGAACTGGGACTGGAAGACAGCCAGATCATCCGCAAGAACAATATTCCGGATACAGATCCTACAAAGACGGAACAGGCTATCAGAGAATGTATAGAGGATGGATGCCAGATCATTTTTGCCACCAGCTTTAACTACATGGATACCTGTGAACAGCTTGCCCAGGAATTCCCGGATGTGATCTTCTCTCACGGCACAGGATATAAGTCCAATGACACAAACTTCAACAACTATTTCGGAAGAATTTATCAGGCCAGATATTTATCCGGTATTGTTGCCGGTATGAAGACAGAGAGCAACAAGATTGGTTATGTTGCAGCTATGGGTTCTGAGAACTCTGAGGTTACCGGCGGTATTGATGCTTTTGCCATCGGTGTTGCGGAAGTAAACCCGGATGCGGAAATCCACGTAAAAGTTACGAACAGCTGGTTCTCCCCCACAGAGGAGACCAATGCGGCAAAAGCTTTGATCGCAGCAGGCTGTGATGTGATCGGACAGCACTGTGATACACCGAATCCCCAGACAGAGGCAGAATCAGCAGGCGTATGGGGCGTTGGTTATAACTCAGATATGAGCAAGGATGCTCCGGCAGCAACACTTACCTCTGTTATCTGGAACTGGGGTGTATATTATACACAGGCCGTACAGAAAGTGATTGACGGAACATGGACACCGGAAATCTATTTCGGCGGCATGGATGACGGTCTTGTAGATATCACACCGATCAATGAGGAACTGTGCGCACCGGGAACCAAAGAAAAAGTGGAAGAGGCCAGAAGAAAGATCATGGAAGAAGGCTTCAATGTATTTGACGGTGTCCTGGAGACAAACGACGGCAAAGTAGTAGGAACAGAAGGCGGTACACTGGATGATGCAACCATCACCGGAGGCATCAACTGGTATTACAAGAATGTAGTTGTTGACTAAGGATAACGGATCAGCCGGGCCCGGCATTTACTGAGCTGGTTGTATAATTACCATCAATAGTTCTTGTTTAGAGAAAAAAACAAAGAGGGAATATAAAATGTAAAAAATCATTTTGTATTCCCTCTTTTCTTATGATACAATTATTCTGTATGTTTGTGTCTAAAATTGTAACGGATGGAGTATGCGTTACCAAAACAGAAAGAAACGAGAGGTGACACAGTTGGCTTTAGACAAGGTAGAGAATGCCATTGAGCTGAGAGGTATCACAAAGACATTTGGCAGTGTTGTGGCGAATGACCATATTGACCTGGATGTCAGAAGAGGAGAGATCCTTGCACTTCTGGGTGAGAACGGTTCCGGAAAGACCACATTGATGAATATGATTTCAGGCATTTACCACCCGGATGAGGGAAGTATCCAAGTAAATGGCAGGGAAGTAGTGATCAATTCCCCTATGGATGCAAAAAAGCTGGGGATCGGCATGATCCATCAGCATTTTAAACTGGTGGATGTGTTTTCTGCCATGGACAATGTGGTGATCGGTGCAGAGGGAAAGAGGATCAAGCCAAAGGAGCTGAAGGAGAAAATCCTGGAGCTGACCCAGAAGTTTGGCCTTGAGGTCGACCCGGAGAAGAAAATATACAATATGTCTGTCAGCGAGAAACAGACCGTGGAAATTTTAAAGGTACTGTACAGAAATGCCGACATATTGATCCTGGATGAACCCACAGCGGTGCTCACGCCCCAGGAAACACAGAAGCTCTTTGCTATCCTGAGAAGAATGAAAGAGCAGGGAAGCGCCATTATCATCATCACCCACAAACTGAATGAGGTTATGGAGATCAGTGACCGGGTGACTATTCTGAGAAAAGGCAGAAGTATTGATACGGTAAATACAGCAGAAACCAACGAAAAGCAGCTTACTGAACTGATGGTTGGCCGCCCGGTGGTTCTGGAGATAGACCGCCCTAAGTGTGAAAATGTACACACAAGGTTAAAAGTGGTGGATCTTTCCGTAAAAAAATCAGATGGGACCACTGCGCTGAAAGATTTGTCTTTTGAAATAAAAGCAGGAGAGATCCTGGGTGTGGCAGGCATTGCTGGCAGCGGGCAGAAAGAGCTGTGCGAAGCCATTGCGGGTCTTCTGCCTGTGGAGACGGGAGCGATCCTGCACAACAAAGAGAATATTATAGGAAAGACACCTAAGCAGATCAACAATCTGGGCATCAGTCTTGGCTTTGTCCCGGAGGACAGGCTGGGCATGGGGCTTGTAGCCTCCATGGGCATGGTGGACAACATGCTTCTGAAGTCCTATGACAAGGCGAAGGGAATCTTTGTGGACAGAAAGCCCGCCAAAAAGCTGGCGGAGGAACTGGTGGAGCGCCTGGAGATCATGACGCCCAATGTGGAGACCCCTGTGCGGCTGCTCTCCGGCGGTAATGTACAGAAGGTTCTGCTGGGAAGGGAGATTGAATCAGAGCCGTCAGTTTTGATCACAGCCTATCCGGTGAGAGGCCTGGATATTAATTCTTCCTACACGATTTATGATTTGCTGAATGAGCAGAAGAAGAAGGGGGTAGCCGTTATGTTCATCGGCGAGGACCTGGATGTGCTGCTGGAGATTTCAGACAGGATCATGGTGCTCTGCCATGGAGAGGTGACGGGTATCGTGGATGCCGCGTCAGTCACAAAAGAAGAACTGGGACTTATGATGACAGGATCAAAAAGGGAAGGGGTGAAGGCTGATGGATGAGACAAGGAAGAAAGAGCCTCTGATTCGTGTGGAGAAGAGAAAAGAGCGACCCGCAAAGCAGGTACGGCTGCTGCGTCTGGCTTCTGTACTGCTTGCCATTGTAGCCGGCGGCCTCTTTATCCTCTGTATCGGGTATAATCCGTTTTCTGTATATGCAACCATTGTGTCAGGCGCATTCCGAAGCAGCATGGCATTCCAGGCCACCATTAAGGTGATGGTGCCGCTGCTCATACCGGCGCTGGGGCTTACCCTGGCGTTTAAGATGCGTTTCTGGAATATAGGAGCTGAGGGACAGATCATCATGGGGGCGGTGTTTGCCACTTTTTTTGCTCTGTTCTGCTGGGATTTCCCGCACTGGCTTCTCATGATCTGCATGTTTTTAGCGGGTATGCTGGGCGGTGCCCTTTGGGGTATCATTCCTGCATTCTTTAAAGCAAAATTTGGCACCAATGAGACACTTTTTACACTGATGCTGAACTATATCGCGCTGTATCTCATCTCCTTTTTAAGAGACGGCCCGTGGCAGGACCCCAATTCCTCAGGTTTTCCCAAGATTGCACGGTTTGGGGAGAATGCGCAGCTTGATAAACTGTTCGGCGTGCATGTGGGATGGCTGATTGGGCTTGTGCTGGTAGTGATTGTGTACATCTATCTGAAATATACAAAACAGGGATATGAGATCAGTGTGGTAGGCGAGAGCCGTGCTACAGCCCAGTACGCGGGTATGAATTATAAGAAGATCGTACTGCGCACCATGGCTTTCTCAGGTGCCATCTGCGGTATTGCGGGTATGGTGCAGGCCAGCGGTTCTGATCTGACACTCACCACATCTGTGGCGGGCGGCGTGGGATTCACGGCTATTATTGTGGCATGGCTGGCACAGCTTAACCCGGTGGGGATCTTGGTGGTATCTTTCTTATTCAGTGTGCTGGAAAAGGGGAGTACGGTCATGCAGTCCTCCTATGGACTGTCCGCCTACTCTGCTGACGTGCTGCAGGGGATCATCCTGTTTTTTGTACTTGGATGCGAATTCTTTGTCAGATACCGGTTTGTTACCCGTAAGAAGGGAGGTAAGGCGTAATGGATTTTTTTACTAACTTTTTTGTGGCGGCGGTCCTTGCCGGTACTCCGCTTTTATTCGGGATCTTGGGTGAGATCATCAACGAAAAATCAGGCCATCTGAATCTGGGTGTGGAAGGTATGATGTCCATCGGTGCATGCGCGGGATTTATGATGGGGTATAAGACGGATAATCTGCTTCTGGCCCTGATCGCCGCATTTGCGGCCGGTATGCTGGGAGCCCTTATCTATGCAGTGCTCACGGTAACGTTTATGGCAGACCAGAACGTTACGGGTCTGACCCTGACTATTTTCGGTATTGGACTGAGTAACTTCTTCGGTGATTTTGTCAGGGAAAAGACAGGGGCAACCTCCCTGAAACTGCCCGCAGGCATTCTGGACAGCCTTGGTAAGGTGGAGATTCCGGTGCTGTCTGATATCCCGGTGCTGGGAAAATTGTTTTTTAACTATAATATATTTGTCTATCTTGGAATTGCGGCTGCCATACTGTGCGGTATTTATCTGCACAGGACAAAAGCCGGCCTGAATATCCGTGCGGTGGGTGAAAATCCCGCGGCTGCAGATGCGGCAGGCCTTCCGGTAACAAGACTGAAATATATCAATCTGATGCTGGGCGGAGGGATCTGCGGTATTGGCGGTGCGTACTGTTCCATGATCATCTGTAACGGCGTATGGATCAGCAACTGTGTAAACGGTCTCGGGTGGATCGCCGTGGCGCTTGTTATCTTTGCTACCTGGAATCCGAACAAGGCTGTCTTTGCAGCGCTGGTGTTCGGGGCATTCAGTGTATTGAAATACTATGTGCCAAAATCAGTCATCAAGATACCGGACTCCATTTTTGATATGGTGCCGTTCTTTATGACCATACTTGTGCTGATCGTCACATCCATCCGTTCTTCCAAGGAGAATTCCCAGCCGCAGTCCTGCGGTGTGAATTATTTCCGTGAGGAGAGATAAGGATTCACAAGAGAAAAGCCAGATTCCCGGCGGGAGCCTGGCTTTTCGTGAATATGCAGGATAGAGTCAATGATCAGTGGATAGGAGGCAGGAATATGTCAACAAAATCAGAGCTTCTGAAGCTGCTTGAAAGTCACAGGGGAGAATATCTGTCCGGGGAGGAACTGGCGTTAAGGCTTGGATACTCCAGAACAGCGGTGTGGAAGGCCATGAAGAGCCTCCGTGAGGAAGGATACAGGATCACCGCCGTGAATAACAGGGGATATGCCCTTGAGACGGATAATGATATTCTGTCTGTGGAAGCAGTGAAAATGCATCTGGAACACCCGGATGTGTTTATGCAGGTGGAAAAGGAGATTTCCTCCACCAACCAGTATCTGAAAAAAAGAGGGATTGAGGAAAACCTTCCCCACGGTTCTTTTGTGGCAGCAGAGGCCCAGACAGAGGGGAAGGGCAGGCGTGGCCGCAGCTTTTACTCGCCTGCGGGCAGCGGCCTTTATTTAAGTGTACTGATGCGGCCAAAGAGAACCGCCCAGGAGAGTCTGACACTTACGGCAGCGGCAGCTGTTGCTGTCTGCCGGGCCGTGGAGCAGGTCTGCGGTGTGTCCCTGGGAATCAAATGGGTCAATGATCTGTATCTGGGAGAACGGAAAGTCTGCGGGATCCTCACGGAGGCTGTCACGGATTTTGAGACCGGGGACATTGAGCTGGTGATCGTGGGGATTGGTCTGAATCTTCGTATGCCGGCCGGCGGTTTTCCGAAGGAATTATCCGGTACCGCTGGGGCTGTACTGGAAGGGGATGCGTATGTAGACAGGAACCTGCTGACTGCAGGAATCATCAATTATCTGCTTGAGGAGGCAGAAAAGGAGGGGATTCCGGGGGAATACATTTCCAGAAATATTGTGCCCGGCAGACGAGTCCGGGTGGCATACGGGACGCAGGTGAGAAGTGTGGAGGCGGAAAAGATTTTGCCGGACGGCAGGCTTCTGATCAAAAACGAACAGGGGGAGGAGGAGGTCCTTCCCTGCGGAGATGTCTCTCTGAATCTCCATGAAGACAGGCAGTGATCAAAAAACAGATGTAAACCGCAGAAATGCCTCTGCTAAAAGAGCAGAAGCATTTCTTTGTCAGCGGCAGCGCCTGTTTTTCTTTCTGTTTCGGCGAAGAGCATTCCAGCAGACGAACTGCACAAGGAAAATACCTGCGAATGCACCGATGCTGTCTATCATCACATCCCTTTTGGAAGGGCCTCTTCCGGCTACAAAGGACTGATGAAACTCATCCGTGCAGGCAAATCCCACACTTATGAGTCCGGCAAAAAGAATCAGTAAAATTCCGCGCAGTCCGTACACATAAAGAGGGAAGGAGACGCAGACAGCCAGCACAAAGTATTCGGTCATGTGTGCCAGTTTCCTGACGGGGGTGTGGATCTTGTCTGTGTAGTAGGAAATCTGTTCTTCGCTCATATTTTTATTGAGTATCTTATCGGCAGTTACGATGACCTTGTGGCTGACTTTATAACTGAGATTGCCGGATTCCGTTCCCGTCTGGCCGGAAAAAGAAAAGATCATGTACATGACCAGAAGGGCCGGGAGAAAGGAAAAGGGCTTCAGCAGCAGTATGAAAAATTTCTTCATATTTGATTCCTCATTTGTATTTATAAATTTTTGGTTACCTTCTGGTGACTATATCACGTTTTGGGGGCAGTGTAAAGGACAGGACTTGGACAGAGCTGGGTAAAAGCAGCGGTAATTTGGCAAAATATCCGGATTTTTTACAAATTATAAAATTTTCGGAAAAACCGTTTGACAAGGAAAAAGAACAGTTTTATACTTATAATAAATAAAAAGAAAAAGGCAGAGAAAAGAAGAGTACGTTCTGCAGACTGGCAAAGAGAGCTTCGGTTGGTGAGAAGGAGCGCAGCAGGCGGAATGGAAGATGGTCTTGGAGCCGCGTACCGACTACGGAAGTATAGGCTACGATGGGAGCGCCCATTACAGCGCCAGAGTATAAGGAAATTTACTGAGTGGTTTGGATTTCCCGTACTTGCAAAGGTCTGCATCGTGAGGTGCGGATAAATCAAGGTGGTACCGCGAAGCGTAATGCTCTCGTCCTGATTGTGTATACAATTAAGGATGGGGGCTTTTTTTTACCACTTTATACTTTTTTATTGCCGGAAAAGGAGGAGATCATGAGTAAACAGACACAGGAAACAGGAGGAGCGCCCAAATGGTCGGGCAGCTTCGGATTTATTATGGCAGCAGCAGGGTCTGCTGTGGGAATGGGAAATTTATGGCGTTTTCCAATGCTTGTGGGGGAGAGCGGGGGCGGTGCCTTTGTTCTTGTGTACCTCATCTGCATTTTTCTGGTGGGGATTCCGCTGATCATTGCTGAGATCAGTATTGGCCGCGCAGGAGGAAAAGATGCATTTGGAAGCTATAAAGCCCTGAACTCCAAATGGGGCGGGGTGGGTATACTGGCTGTGATCACAAGTTTTATCGGACTTTCTTATTACGCTGTTCTGGGCGGCTGGGTCATCCGGTATATTTTTGTTTCTGTTACAGGACTGCCAAAGAGCAGTGAAGCGTTTTTTACATCATTCACAGGGAATACAGGAAGCCAGATCATCTATTATCTGGTATTTATGGTCATAACTGTGGCAATCGTTGTGATGGGAATTCAGAAAGGGATTGAAAAATCATGTAAGATCATGATGCCTCTTCTGATTGTCTGCCTGATCGTCATTGTCATACGTTCCTGTACGCTTCCCGGCGCAGGGGAAGGCATTAAGTTCTTCCTGAAACCGGACTTCTCCAAACTGACACCGGGAGCTTTCCTGTCAGCACTGGGACAGGTGTTCTTCTCCCTGTCACTGGGAACCGGAGCTACTATTACATACGGGGCATATCTGGGCAAGAACCAGAATATACCTAAGAGTGCCGTAAGTATTGCATTTTTCGACACCATGGTGGCTATGATCGCAGGATTTGCCATTCTTCCGGCTGTATTTGCCTTTGGCTTTTCACCCACAAGCGGACCGAGCCTGATGTTCCAGACCCTTCCCGCAGTGTTTGACGAGATGACGGGAGGAAAGATTTTTGGCGTTGTATTCTTTGTGTTAGTGCTTTTTGCAGCGGTCTCCACCAGCATTGCGTTTTTGGAGGTAGTGGTTTCCTTTGCTGTGAATACCTTTAAAGTCGGCCGCGCAAAGGCTTCTGTGATCTCCGCTGTGCTGATCACCTGCCTGGGTATTCCATGTGCCCTGAGCTTTGGAATCTGGAGTGACATCAAGATCGCAGGAAAGACCTTCTTTGACCTGGGAGATTACCTGGTGTCCAATGTGTCTCTGCCAATCGGCGGAATCCTGGCCTGTATCTTTATCGGCTGGGTGTGGAAGAGCAAAAACGCAGAGAAGGAAGTCACGAATGAAGGGAAAATCAGCTTTAAGCTGGTTTCTGTGTGGTCAGTGCTGATCAAATTTGTGCTGCCTGTTGTGATCTTCATTATTTTTGTGACTTCCAATCCTTGGATCATGGATCTGTTTCAGTAAAAAAGAACATTAGCCGCCCGGATGTATGGTATCTGCAAGCGGGATAGTCTGGAAGATTATTCTGGGCAGTTTAAATTGAGAATTCCACGAAGTCTGCACAGATCACTGGCAGAACACTCACAGAGAGAAGGAATCAGTATGAATCAGTACTGCGTATATCTTCTTTCCAGAAATGATGCGGTGTTCTCAAAATAACAGTTGTCAAATATTTTCACGGAAGTTATAATAAAGTGGCTGTATAGAGGCAACATAAAATAAGCAAGCCAAAGTAATATATTTAACAGAGATAAAATAACGGCAGAAACGAGATAAAAAACTAAATAAATATGCTTAGAAATCTCTCCAGACTTGCCGGGCATGGAATAAACAAATAGAAAAGCGAGGACGAGACATGAGTCAGGCAGATCATATTTTTATGGATATGTGCCGTGATATTCTGGAAAACGGCACAGATACAAAGGGCGAGAAGGTTCGTCCAAAATGGGAGGATACCGGGGAAAGTGCTTACACCATCAAACGTTTTGGGGTTGTGAACCGGTATGATTTGAGAAAAGAATTTCCCGCACTGACACTGCGCAGGACTGCTCTCAAAAGCTGCATGGATGAGATCCTCTGGATCTACCAGAAAAAATCCAACAACATCCACGAACTGAAATCTCATATCTGGGATGCCTGGGCGGATGAAAACGGCTCGATCGGAACCTGTTACGGAGATGTGGTGGGGAGAAAGTTCATCTATAAAGGGGAGGAGACCGACCAGATGGATTACGTGCTGCGGCAGTTGAAGGAGAATCCCTACAGCCGCAGGATCATGACAAATCTGTATCAGTTTGAATACCTGAACAGCGGCGCCCTGGATCCCTGCTGCTACAGTATGACTTACAATGTGACAAAGGAGCCGGGGGAGGAGAAGCTTATTTTAAATGGGGTTTTGAACCAGCGTTCCCAGGATATTCTGGCAGCAAATAACTGGAATGTATGCCAGTATTCCATCCTTCTTATGATGGTGGCCCAGGTCAATGACATGATTCCCGGAGAACTGCTGCATGTGATCGCGGATGCCCATATCTATGACCGCCATGTGCCGGCCATCAGGGAGTTGATATCCAGGACACCGTATGCGGCACCTAAGGTATCCCTGAATCCGGAGATAAAGGATTTTTATGAGTTTACCACCAATGATCTAATTGTGGAGGATTATCAGGCTGGGCCGCAGATCAAAAATATACCTATAGCAGTCTGAAAATCGTTAAGCAAAGGAGAGACAAAATGAATATAATCGTAGCGGTAGATAAGAATTGGGGAATCGGCAAAGACAACCGTCTCCTTGTAAGTATTCCGGCTGACATGAAGTTTTTCCGCACAACCACCACAGGCAAGATAGTGGTGATGGGGAGAAAGACGCTGGAGAGTTTTCCGGGAGGACAGCCCCTAAAGAACCGTACAAATATTGTCCTGACCAGGGATGTGAATTATAAAGTAAAAGGTGCTGTGATCGTGCACAGTGTGGACGAACTCATGGAGGAACTGAAAAAGTATGACAGTGAAGATGTCTATGTCATCGGAGGGGACAGTGTTTACAGCGCGCTGCTGGATCACTGTGATACGGCTCATGTGACAAAGATTGATTTTGCCTATGAGGCAGATACCTGGTTTCCGAATCTGGACGAGAGAAAAGACTGGTCAGTGGCAGGGGCCAGTGAGGAGCAGACATATTTTGATCTGGAATACCAATTTGTACAGTATAAAAGGAATAAAGAATAATACCTGCAGTTTTCTGCAGATAAGATATGGCCTCCGGAAGATGGATCTCTTCCGGAGGCCGTGTCAGTTGTGTGGTCCTTTTTGCACAGCATGTATAAAAGTCCGCATGGCCTGCGTCATAGGATGGCTTGCCAGCCGGATGACAGAGACCGGGAGCAGAACGGGAGGGTCCAGCGGTACAAGAGAGAGGTCATGATAACTGAAAACCTCAAAGTTGCTTTTTCCCAGAAGGCTGATCCCTTCCTTTACAGAGACTGCGCTTATAATGGTCTCCGCGCGCCCTGTGCGTAAAATATGTGGTGTGATCTGTGCCTTCCGGAAAAGCTCCATACATTGCTGATAAATGGAAGTATATGGATTCATGAGCAGAAAATCTTCCCCCGCCAGTTCCGTAAGAGTGACGGAAGATTTTTGCGCCAGACAGTGGTCAGCTGGCAGGACTGCTGTCAGCTCATCCTCCGCAAGAGGATAACATCTGTGGACAGAGGCATCCGCCAGGGCATTTCTGGCAAAAACCAGGTCAAAGGTTTCCCGGTACAGGCCATCCATCAGGTCATGTTCCTCCACCTCGCTCAAGGTGAGGCATATTTCGGGATGCGTTTCCCTGAAAGCTTTCAGTTTTTCTGTCAATTGGTACTGGGTCAGGAAAGGAAGGGTCCCCACATGCAGATTCCATTGGCAGGATTCACGGAAGGTATCCATTTTTTTACGCATCGTTCCGTATTGGCTGTCAAGGGTAAGGGCATGTCTGTAAAATTCCCTGCCCGCCTCTGTGAGGACTGCGTTTCTGCGGCTGCGGTCAAACAGCCGGATGTCCAGTTCCTTTTCCAGTTTTATGATCTGTTTTGACAGTGCCGACTGGGAGAGGTTAAGAGATTCGGCGGCATTAAAAAAAGTAGTATGTTCAACAGCTGCGATAAAGCAGCGGATCTGCTCAAATGTCATGGGAGCCTTATTCGATAACCTGGATCCATCCCTCGGGAGCTTCCAGTCTTCCCATTTGGATGCCTGTGAGTGTATCATACAGCTTCTGGGTTACAGGTCCCATCTGTTCCATGCCTGCCGGCAGTACGATCTCTTTGCCGTGGTCTACGATCTTACCCACAGGAGAGATAACGGCAGCTGTGCCGCAGAGTCCGCATTCAGCGAAATCTTTGACTTCTTCCAAGAGAACTTCTCTTTCCTCAACCTTCAGCCCAAGATAATGTTCAGCAACATAGATCAGGGAACGTCTGGTAATGGAGGGCAGGATGCTGCTGGATTTTGGAGTGACTACAGTGTTGTCTTTGGTGACAAACAGGAAGTTGGCACCTCCGGTCTCCTCCACCTTTGTTCTGGTACCTGGGTCCAGATACATATTCTCGTCAAAGCCCTGGTTGTGGGCATCCACGATGGCGTGAAGGCTCATGGCGTAATTAAGGCCTGCTTTGATATGGCCTGTACCGTTTGGTGCAGCCCGGTCAAAATCGCTGACACGGATGGTCAGAGGCTTTACGCCGCCTTTGAAGTAAGGTCCTACAGGGGTGGTGAATACACGGAACTGGTATTCATCGGCAGGTTTCACACCGATGACCGGATTGCTTCCGAACATATAGGGGCGGATATACAGGGTGGCTCCTGAGCCGTAGGGAGGAACATAGGCGGCGTTTGCCTTTACAGTCTCAATCACGGCTTTTATGAAGCGTTCTTTTGAGAATACAGGCATTTCCAGGCGGCGGGCAGAATTTTCCATGCGCTCACCGTTTAAGTCGGGGCGGAAGGTGACAATGCGGCCGTCTTCTGTGGTATAAGCCTTAAGCCCCTCAAAAACTGTCTGCGCATACTGCAGGACACCTGCGCATTCATTGATCGCCACGGTGTCGTCTGTTATCATTGCGCCCTCATCCCAGGCGCCGTCCTTATAATTAGAAACATAGCGGTAGTCGGTTTTCATATATGTAAAACCGAGGTTAGACCAGTCAATGTTCTTCTTTTCCATAGTGAATCCTCCATTCTGCCGATAGATACGGTATGTAATAAAATATTTTTTACCATTATAGAACTTTAATCCGTGAATTGCAAGAGATGCCGCATTGCTTTTTTCTCTTATTTCATATATAATCGTATTCAAACGGAGATGTATATGCAGCAGCTATTAGTTTTTTAAAACTGGAGAGATAAAAAATGGCAAATAATGATTGGAATAATCTGGGCAGGGATATTAAGGATATCGTACAGGATGCCCTGGACACAGGAAACTTTAACCGGTTGAACCGGGACTTGGGTGCTACGCTGGAAGACGCCCTCAGTAATGTGGCCAACAGCGTGAAAGACGCGGCAAAAAGCGGCATGGACCAGGCCAAGAACGGTATGAATCAGGGACCGGGCTATAAAGGCCCCGGGCAAAACGGCAGGTCTTACGGAGGACCCGGCTCCCGCAAAACTTACGCGGGCAGTTCCTCATGGAATGACAGGAGCTATTCCCGGGACGGGACGCAGACAAGGCCAAGGTATCACTACCCGGAAACAAAACGTGTGAAGGAGGCAAGAGAAAAGTTTGCCCTCTATATAAATACCAGCGGACCAAGAGCCATGGGTATATTATTTACCACACTGGGCTTTGCGCTGCTGGCTATGTTTGGCGTTACGCTGACTGTGCTGGGAATCTGCTCGCTGTTCATAGGTTCCCTGGCGGAGAAAATGGGGATATTTGTCTCTGTGTTTGGTCCCGCAATAGGGATCAGCGGTATCATGGGGATCTGTGGGAATAAGCTGAGAAAAAAAGTGAACCGTTTCCGCTCCTACATACACACCCTGAACGGCAGGACGTATGCGGAAATTTCAGAGCTGGCAAAGGGCGTCAGAAAACCGGAGAAATTTGTCCGCAGGGATCTGAAGCGGATGATCAAGAAATATATGTTTCTGGAAGGCCATCTGGATGATTCGGGTACCTGTCTGATCACCAGTGACGAATCTTACAAGCAATATCTGGAGACAAAGAAACAGGCGGAGATCCAGCAAAAGACAAAAGAGCAGGAGATCAAAAAAGAAGAGGAAACAGCGGGAGACGGGGATCTATCCAAAGAAACCCGTGAGGTTATAGCGGAAGGCAATGCCTACATGGAACAGATACGGAAGAGCAATGACGCGATTCCGGGCGTGGAGATATCCAATAAAATGTATCATCTGGAAAATGTGATCCGCCGGATCTTCAAACGTGTGGAACAGCATCCGGAGCTGATCGATGACCTGCACAAATTTATGGATTATTATCTGCCCACCACAGTGAAGCTTCTGCAGGCATATGAAGAGCTGGACAAACAGGACGTGGAAGGCGATAATATTAAAACCGCAAAGAAGGAGATTGAAAATACACTGGATACCATCAATCAGGCATTTGAAAACCTTCTGGACAGCTTTTTCAGGGATACAGCCTGGGATGTATCCACGGATATATCTGTTCTAAAAACTATGCTGGCACAGGAAGGTCTCACCGGCGGCAAAGATTTTCAAGAAGATAAGTGAGATTTCTCTTGCATCTATAGGCGGAGAGATGAGTCACCGAAAATAAAGTTAATGGCAGTGGCGGGCGGAGCGGATTCGGTATCCCCTACTGACATGAGGCAGATCAACATTTGGATATAAATGCAGCCGTACTCTGTGAAATTACCGAGGCGTGAAATGAAACCAAAGAAGGAGTAAGAGATGAGTGACGAATTCAAGGATTTTACAGTAACACCCACACTGACATTTGATGCGCCAAAGGAGGAGGCGCCGGTTGTGGAAATAAAAAAAGAGGAGCCGGTGGAGCCGCAGCTTGACGAGAGTGTGCTCTCCGAAGCGGAACGGAAAATGGTGGATGATTTTTCAAGACAGATTGATATCCGCAATTCCGCAGCCATTCTGCAGTATGGGGCAGGCACCCAGAAAAAGATGGCGGATTTCTCAGAGGAGGCTCTGGAAAAAGTAAAGACAAAGGACCTGGGTGAAGTAGGAGACCTTCTGGGCGATGTGGTGACACAGCTCAAAAGCTTTGACGCGGCCGAGGAGGAAAAAGGCCTGCGCGGTTTCTTCAAACGCGGTTCCAACAGAATAGAAGCCATGAAGACAAAATATGCCAAGGCTGAAACCAATATAGGAAAGATCGTACAGACCCTGGAGCAGCACCAGATTCAGCTTATGAAGGATGCTGCCACCATGGACAAGATGTATGCGCTGAACCTGAACTATTTCAAAGAACTTTCCATGTACATTTTGGCAGGAAAGAAGAAACTCCAGGAAGTGAGAAATACAGACCTTCCCCAGCTTATGGACAAAGCCCAGAGGAGCGGCCTTCCGGAGGACGCCCAGGCAGCCAAGGACTTAGATTCCATGTGCCAGAGATTTGAAAAGAAGATCCATGACCTGGAACTTACCCGCATGATCTCCATTCAGACGGCACCCCAGATCCGTCTGGTACAGGGTAATGATACCCTGATGGCGGAGAAGATCCAGTCCACCCTGGTAAATACCATTCCTCTGTGGAAAAGCCAGATGGTCCTGGCCCTGGGTGTGGCTCATTCCTCGGAAGCTGCAAGGGCACAGAGACAGGTAACAGATATGACAAATGCCCTGCTCCAGAAAAATGCGGAGACACTGAAGATGGCTACCATCGAGGCTGCAAAGGAATCTGAGAGAGGCATTGTGGATATCGAGACTCTGAAGCATACAAACGAGTCACTGATCAGCACATTTGATGAGATCATGAACATCCAGAAAGAGGGACACCAGAAGCGTATGGAGGCAGAGGTGGAGATGAACCGTCTGGAAGGGGAACTGAAACAGAAACTCTTAGAGATCA
Source organism: Blautia hominis (assembly GCA_002270465.1). Lineage (GTDB taxonomy): Bacteria > Bacillota > Clostridia > Lachnospirales > Lachnospiraceae > Blautia > Blautia hominis. The sequence goes on along the minus strand of NQOF01000001.1, from coordinate 955,213 downwards.
ACCGGTAAACAGAAGCGGGCGTGTTTGGGCTAAAAAGCCCGGACACGCTCAAACACGCTTATTATACAGGAGGCAGTAATATGTATCGTGACCATACAAAAGTGGTGCAGATAGGTGATAAAAAAATAGGCGGGGGAAACCCTATCCTGATCCAGTCCATGACCAATACAAAAACAGAGGATGTAAAGTCCACGGTGGCACAGATCCTGGCTTTGGAAGCAGCAGGGTGTGAGATCGTCCGCTGTACGGTTCCGAGCCGGGAGGCGGCAGAGGCCCTTGGGGAGATCAAGAAACAGATCCATATTCCCCTGGTGGCTGACATTCATTTTGATTACAGGATGGCTGTTGCGGCCATGGAGAACGGAGCCGACAAGATCCGTATCAATCCGGGCAACATTGGAGGGCCGGAGAAGATAAAGGCCGTTGTGGACACTGCAAAGGAGCGGAATATCCCCATCCGTGTGGGCGTTAATTCCGGTTCTCTGGAAAAAGAGCTGGTGGAGAAGTATCACGGTGTGACTGCGGAGGGGCTTGTGGAGAGCGCGCTTGACAAGGTGAAGATCATTGAAGCTTTTGACTATGACAACCTGGTGATCAGTATCAAATCCTCAGATGTGCTCATGTGCGTCAAAGCCCATGAACTTTTGGCAGAGAGGACGAACTATCCTCTCCATGTGGGAATCACAGAAGCGGGCACCCTGTACTCCGGCAATATCAAATCCGCTGTGGGCCTTGGCATCATTTTGTATCAGGGGATCGGTGACACCATCCGGGTATCCCTGACCGGAGACCCGGTGGAGGAGATCAAGTCAGCAAAGAGGATCTTAAAGACCCTGAATCTCCGAAAAGGAGGTATAGAGGTGGTGTCCTGCCCTACATGCGGAAGAACGCAGATTGATTTGATCGGACTTGCAAACCAGGTGGAGACCATGGTGCAGGAGTTTCCGCTGGACATTAAGGTGGCTGTTATGGGCTGTGTGGTCAATGGCCCCGGTGAGGCAAAAGAGGCGGATATCGGTATCGCAGGCGGCAAAGGTGTGGGTCTGCTGATCAAAAAGGGTGAGATCATCCGAAAAGTTCCGGAGGCAGAGCTTCTTGGAACCCTTCGGCGGGAACTGGAGAACTGGGAGAAATAGTGTTTTACGGAAAGGAAGCTTAAAGATGGAAAAGAATTTTCTGGATGTCTTCCCCAATCTGGAGGTGGGGCAGGAGCTGGCTGCCCTGCTGGAAGAGGTAGTGGTGACAAAGGTTGCCGTCAATCCGGAAAAAGACCATATCAGAATCTATATCCGGAGCAGACAGTGGATTCATAAAAAATATATCTATCTCCTGGAGGAGACCATACGGAACCAGTTCTTTCCCGGTGTACCCATGGCAGTGAAGATCATAGAAAAATTCACTCTGACCGGCCAGTATACGCCAAAGCTTTTTTTTGACGCATACCGCGCCTCCATGTCCATGGAGCTGAAAAACTACAGCATTCTGGTATATAATATGTTCCGCACTGCCCAGATCTCCTTCCCGGAGGAACAGAAGATGGAGCTTAAAATGCAGTCCTCTGTGCTGGCTAAAAGCCGGGAGGAGGAACTTGTCTCTTACATTGAGAAGGTGTTCTGTGAGCGCTGTCCCTTTTCCCTGATCGTGGAGCCTGAATATGTGGAAGCCAGCGAGAGCAAGGTCCGCAAAAACAGTGAGATTCGTATTATGCAGGAGGCTGCTCACGTGATTGAGCAGTCTTCTTTCGGGCAGCAGGATGACGGGGAGGATTACCCGGAAGAAGGAGAATCCTCCGCTGTCCAAGGTATCGGGGAAGGCAAAAGTACAGACGGAAAAGAAGCGCCTGCTGATAAAAAAACGGCAGAAGGCGGGAAAAAGGACGACAAAGACAAGAAAGATCCCAAAGGCGGAAAAGACGCAAAGGGCAAAAAAGCATTCGGAAAAGGTGACCGCAGTTTCGGTGATTACAAACGGAGCATCAAACGCTCCGATAATCCCGATGTGCTCTATGGCAGGGATTTTGAGGATGAGACGATTCCTCTGGAAAGCATCCAGACAGAGATGGGTGAAGTCTGTATCCGCGGTCAGATCATGACGCTGGAGACCAGAGAGATCAGAAATGAAAAGACCATCATCATTTTTGCCATCACGGATTTTACGGATTCCATCACAGTGAAGATGTTTGCCAGGAACGACCAGGTGGAAGAGATCCTGGGGGGTGTGAAGGAGAAAGCTTTCCTGAAGCTGAAGGGCGTTACCACCATTGACCGGTATGACAGTGAGCTGACCATCGGAAGCGTGGTGGGCATCAAGAAGATCGCCCCCTTTACCAGTTCCAGGGCAGATACCAGCCCGGAAAAAAGAGTGGAGCTTCACTGCCACACGAAGATGAGCGATATGGATGGTGTGTCAGATGCAAAGGCCATCATCAAGCGCGCCTATGAGTGGGGGCACAGGGCCATTGCCATTACAGACCACGGGGTGGTGCAGGCTTTCCCGGAGGCAAACCACTGCTTTGATTCCTGGGGCGGGGTAGTGCCCCCGGATGCGGATTTTAAGGTCATTTACGGTGTGGAGGCATATCTGGTAGATGACATGAAGGGGATTGTGCAGAACAGCAAAGGACAGTCCATGCGGGGGACCTTTGTGGTATTTGATATAGAGACAACGGGTTTTTCCGCGCTTCGTGATAAGATCATCGAGATCGGTGCGGTCCGTGTGGAGGACGGCAAGATCGTGGGCCGGTTCTCTGAGTTTGTAAACCCCAGAATCCCCATTCCTTTCAGGATTGAGAAACTCACCAGCATCAATGACAGTATGGTAGCAGGTGCAGAGAGCATTGACGTGCTGCTTCCAAAATTCGTGGAATTTTGCAAGGGGGCTGTCATGGTTGCCCACAATGCGGAATTTGATATGAGCTTTATTGAGAAGAACTGTAAGGATTTAGGGATTGAGACAGATTACACGTCCGTGGACACTGTGGGAATGGCACGTTTCCTGCTTCCGCAGTTAAACCGTTTTAAACTGGATACTGTGGCGAAAGCAGTGGGCGTTTCCCTGGAACATCACCACAGGGCTGTGGATGACGCGGAGTGCACAGCCCAGATCTTCCAGAAATTTATCACCATGTGTGAAGAACGTGATATCGGTACCCTGGATGAGCTTAACGAGAAGGGGGCTGTATCTGTGAACGCAGTGCAGAAAATGCCCTCTTACCATGCCATTATCCTGGCTAAAAATGATACGGGCAGGGTGAATCTCTATCATCTGGTGTCAGATTCCCATCTGATCTATTATCACAGAAGGCCCAGAATACCCAAGAGCCTGTATCTGAAATACCAGGAGGGGCTTATGATAGGTTCCGCCTGTGAGGCAGGGGAATTGTACCAGGCAGTCTTAAACGGCAGGCCCGAACCGGAGATCGCCAGGCTGGTGAACTTCTATGACTATCTGGAGATCCAGCCTATCGGCAACAATGCCTTTATGCTGCGGGATGAGGACAGGACAGATATCCAGACAGAGGATGATCTGAGGGATGTCAATAAGAAGATCGTGAAGCTTGGGGAGATGTTCAATAAGCCCGTGGTGGCCACCTGCGACGTGCATTTCCTGGACCCGTCGGACGAGGTATACAGAAGGATCATCATGGCTGGCAAGGGCTTTGACGATGCGGATTTACAGCCGCCCCTGTACCTTCATACCACGGAGGAGATGCTGGATGAATTTTCCTATCTGGGAAGTGAGAAGGCTGAGGAAGTTGTTATCACCAATCCAAACAAGATCGCGGATATGGTGGAGAAGATATCCCCGATCCACAATGGTAAATGTCCCCCTGTCATTGAAAATTCAGATGAGATGCTGCGAGAGATCTGCTACAGCAAGGCTCATGAGATATATGGGGATGAGCTTCCCAAAGTGGTTGAGGAGCGTCTGGAGAGGGAACTGAACTCGATCATCTCCAACGGATATGCGGTTATGTACATGATTGCCCAGAAACTGGTGTGGAAGAGTAACAGTGACGGTTATCTTGTAGGTTCCCGTGGTTCCGTTGGTTCTTCCTTTGCTGCCACCATGTCAGGTATCACGGAAGTTAACCCTCTAAGCCCTCATTATTACTGTCCTTCCTGTCATTACTGTGATTTTGATTCCGAGGAGGTGCGGGCTTACTCCGGCAGGGCCGGCTGTGATATGCCGGATCAGAATTGTCCGGTGTGCGGAAAGCCCCTGACAAAAGAAGGGTTTGACATTCCCTTTGAGACCTTCCTGGGATTTAAGGGGGACAAAGAGCCGGATATTGACCTTAATTTCTCCGGAGATTACCAGGGTAAGGCCCACCGTTATGTGGAGGTTATCTTCGGCGCCGGACAGACCTTCAAGGCAGGCACCATCGGTACCCTTGCGGAAAAGACAGCCTTTGGTTATGTGAAGAATTATTTTGAAGAGCGGGGAAGCCGGAAGCGGTACTGTGAGATTAACAGGATCGTGCAGGGCTGCACAGGAGTCCGCAGGACCACGGGACAGCATCCGGGGGGTATCATTGTTCTTCCTATTGGCTGGGATATCGAGGAATTTACCCCGGTGCAGCATCCGGCCAATGATATGAGCAGCGATATTATCACCACCCATTTTGATTACCATTCTATTGACTCCAACCTGCTGAAGCTGGATATACTGGGACACGATGATCCCACAATGATCCGTATGCTGGAGGATTTGACCGGCATCAATGCCAGGGAGATCCCTCTGGACAGTAAAGAGGTTATGTCTCTTTTCAAAAATACGGATGCATTGGGGATCACACCGGATGATATCAGGGGCTGCCCTCTGGGCTGCCTGGGTGTTCCGGAGTTCGGAACCGATTTTGCCATGCAGATGTTAATTGACGCCAATCCCACCTCGTTTTCTGACCTGGTGCGTATTTCCGGCCTTTCCCACGGTACAGACGTGTGGCTGGGAAATGCTCAGGATCTGATCAAATCCGGGACGGCGACCATTACCACCTGTATCTGTACACGAGATGATATTATGATATATCTGATCAACAAGGGGCTGGAGCACGGGCAGGCGTTTACCATTATGGAGAGCGTGCGTAAAGGAAAGGGGCTTAAGCCGGATTGGATCGATGATATGAAGGCACATGATGTGCCGGACTGGTATATTGAGTCCTGTAAGAAGATCAAGTACATGTTCCCAAAAGCCCATGCAGCGGCTTACGTTATGATGGGATGGAGAATTGCCTACTGTAAGATTTACTATCCGCTTGCATACTACGCAGCATTTTTCAGTATCCGTGCAACTGCCTTTTCCTATGAGCTGATGTGCCAGGGAAAAGAAAAGCTGGAGTATTTTATGGACGACTATGAGAAGCGCAAGGATACCTTGAGCAAGAAGGAACAGGACACATACAGGGATATGAAGATCGTGCAGGAGATGTATGCCAGAGGATTTGAGTTTCTGCCCATTGACCTTTATAAGGCCAATGCCCACACCTTCCAGATCATGGATGAGAAGCTGATGCCCGCCCTGGATACCATAGAGGGCCTGGGAGACAGGGCCGCCGATGCCGTGGTGCTTGCAGCGGAGGAGGGAGAATTCCTGTCAAAGGACGATTTCCGCAACAGAACCAAGGTCAGCAAGACGGTAATTGATCTGATGGATGATTTGGGATTGTTCGGTGATCTGCCGGATTCCAATCAGATGTCATTGTTTGATTTTCAGTAAAGAAAAATGGAGAAGCTTTCTATCCCAGGGGATGAGAAGGTTTTCTCCTTTTTTTAAGAATAATGTTAAATAACACGTTTATTCATTGGAAAAAATGACGGAGAGCGAACACTTCAGGGGGATCTTTGCAGAGAATTATGCAGCATGTGCTTTACGAACAAATAGTTATGAATTATATTATTGGGAATCTGACGGTTCGGCAGAGGTGGATTTTCTGATCATTCGTGATGACCATGTGATCCCGGTAGAGTGCAAAGCCGGAGATCATGTAAAGGCCAAAAGCCTGATGGTCTATAAAGGAAAGTATAAACCCGCTTATAGTATCAGAATTTCATCCAGGAATTTTGGGTTTATGGATGGAATAAAGTCTGTGCCTCTTTATGCAGTGTTTTGTATTTAAAACATTTCTTGAATACACAAGGGAAAAGTAATATAATGGGAACGATAAAGAGACGGACAGAAAAGAGGGCCGCCTCGGATAGGAGAAACATGAATTACGAAGAAGCAAGAGTATATTTGGACGAAGTGTCCAAATACGGAAGTGTACTTGGTCTGGATAACATGAGAGAGCTGCTTGGACGGCTTGGTAATCCCCAGGATGATCTGAAGTTTATCCACATTTCCGGTACCAATGGAAAGGGGTCAGCACTCTCATATATGTCTACAATCCTTTCCGGAGCGGGCTTTCGGACGGGCCGGTACATATCTCCGACCCTATATGCTTACCGGGAACGGATTCAGGTGGATGGGGTGATGATAGACAGGGAATCCCTGGCTGCCCTGGTGACGGTGGTCAAAAAGGCCGTGGATGCTATGGAGGCGGAGAATAAAGGGAACCCGACTGTGTTTGAGGTGGAGACTGCCCTGTCCTTTTTGTATTTTAAGGAGCAGAAATGTGATATAGTAGTGCTGGAGACCGGACTTGGAGGAACGCTGGATGCCACCAATGTGGTGAAGACCACAGTGATGGAGATGATTTCCTCCATAGGTATGGACCACATGGAATTTCTGGGCGGTACACTTCAGGAAATCGCGGAGAATAAAGCGGGGATCATCAAGCCTCACACATGGGCGGTGAGCGCGGAACAGGACCAAAAAGCGGCAGAGGTGATCAAGCGGGTATGCCGTGAAAAGGACTGTAAGCTGTCGGTCGTGGACCCGGATGCTTTTCAGGATGTACATTACGGTTATGAGAAACAGACTTTTACATATAAGAATTGGAAAGATGTGGAGATCACCCTGGCGGGCACATACCAGGTAACAAATGCAGCCCTGGCTCTGGAGGCTGTGGAGGCGCTGCGGAAACTGGGGTATTCCCTGACAGAGGAGCAGGTCCGAAAAGGCATGAAGGCGGCCTTCTGGAGAGGACGCTTTTCTGTCATCCACAAAAATCCGGTGGTAGTCATAGACGGTGCCCACAATCCGGCCGCGGCCAAGGTGTTGAAGGATTCCCTGGAGACCTATTTTCAGGGGAAAAACCTGCACTTTATTATGGGCGTTTTCGCGGACAAGGATTATCAGAGTGTGATCGAGATGACGGCACCCCTTGCAAAGCATATTATCACTATAGAGACACCGGGTAATCCCAGGGCACTTTCTGCCGTGAAGTTAAAAGAAGCTGTGGAAAAGGTAAACCCCAGCGTGGAGGCAGCAGGCAGCATACGGGAAGCCGTGGAAAAAAGTATGAAAAATGCACAAAAAGATGACGTGATCGCAGCGTTTGGCTCTCTGTCCTTTTTAGGGGAGCTTGACCGGGAAGTACAGTCCATGGAGGGAGAATAAAACATGAACCAGGATAAGATAAAAGAGGGAGTACGCCTGATTCTGGAAGGGATTGGGGAGGATATAAACAGAGAGGGACTTTTGGAGACACCGGACAGGATTGCCCGCATGTATGAGGAACTGGCTGCCGGATATTCGGATGATGCAGCAGCGCATCTGAAGAAGCGTTTTCATGTGGACAACAATGACATGGTGATGGAAAAGGATATTCATTTTTATTCCTTCTGTGAGCATCACATGCTGCCTTTCTACGGGAATGCAGCCATTGCCTATATTCCCAACGGGGAAGTAGTGGGACTTAGCAAGATCGCCAGGACCGTGGAGGTCTTTGCCAAGAGATTCCAGCTTCAGGAGAGACTGACAGCCCAGATCGCGGACGCCTTTATGGAAGAACTGAAGCCCAAGGGCGTGATGGTGCTGATACAGGCAGAGCATATGTGCATGACCATGCGGGGAATTAAAAAACCGGGAACCAGAACCGTATCTGTAGTAACCAGAGGTATCTTTGACAACAATGAAAGCCTGCAGAATTCCTTCTATAGAATGCTGGACTGCTGACAGAGGCTGTTCATTGTTACGATTCACAGCCCTGCAAAGAATGCAGTTCTGTAAACAGGAACACGCTTCGCGATGCACAGATATGGAGCATTCAGCCCCATATCGCGCTGGCTGTCTCGGGATTTTCATGCGCAAGCGCATAAAAACACCTGGCGGGATAGCAGCCGTGAATAGTAATTATTCATTTCCTTTGCAGGAAAAGTTCAGCGGTCCTGAAGTGTGTTTGAAAATTCATTCCAGGCAGAAGGGAACAAAAAAGTGACAGATAACAAAGAGGATATGACCCGGGTGAATCGGATCTGGAATCACCCGGATTATCAAAAGAGTTTACATAATATTGAAGATTTGGAGAAAGAACGGATTTTCTGCGGACATGACGTCCAGCATTTGCTGGATACGGCAAGGCTTGCATATATTGAAGATTTGGAACTGAGTCTTGGGATCTCAAAAGAGATCATATATGCGGCAGCGCTTCTGCATGATATCGGAAGAGGCCTGCAGTATACAGAGGGGGTTCCACACCATGAAGGCGGAGTGAAGATTGCAGCCCCTATCCTCAGCGCGTGCGGCTTTTCAGACAGGGAGACAGAGGAGATCCTTGAGGCCATCGGAGGCCATAGAGACGTTTCAGTGAAGAGCGGAAAGGATCTGGCCGGGATTCTTTACCGCGCGGACAAAAGGTCCCGGTGCTGCTTTTCCTGCCCGGCAGAGGCGGAGTGTAACTGGAGTATGGAAAAGAAAAATATGCGGCTGACTGTGTGAGCGTTATGATACACAAACTGCAAAAGACGCAGTTCTGTAAACAGAGACCAGCAAAATTTTTATAGAAGCAAACAGAAATACAGGAAAAAAAGGTTACTGTCCACTCCGTGCCCAGGGACAGCAGCCTGTGACAGTAACGAAAAAGGAGACAAGAAGAAATGAAGATCGGAAACAGAATCTTTAACACGGAACATGACTGCTATATTATGGGAATTTTAAATGTGACCCCGGACTCCTTTTCAGACGGCGGAAAGTGGAATGATATGGAGCGGGCAAAACAGCACGCAGCAGACATGATCGCAGAGGGGGCTGCCATTGTTGACGTGGGCGGAGAGTCCACGCGTCCGGGACACCGGCAGATAACCGTGCAGGAGGAAATCGACCGGGTGGTACCCGTCATAGAGATGCTGAAACAGAATTTTGATATTCCCGTATCCATTGACAGCTATAAAAGCCAGGTAGTGGAAGCTGCCTTAAAAGCAGGCGCTGATATGGTAAATGACATTTGGGGCTTCAAATACGACAGAAAAGTGGCAGAGCTGACGGCCCGGTATCAGGTCCCCTGCTGTCTGATGCATAACAGAGAGAAGGCAGAGTACACGGATTTCATGCAGGATATGTGCCGGGATTTAAGAGAGTGCGCCGCTATCGCAAAAGAGGCCGGTGTGGCAGATGACAGCATCATCCTGGACCCGGGCGTAGGGTTTGGAAAGAACTATGAACATAATCTGGCTGCGATCCACCATCTGGAAATGCTGCGGGAGATGGGGTATCCCGTTCTTCTGGCAACCTCCAGAAAATCCGTGATCGGCAATACCCTGGACCTGCCTGCCGACCAAAGGGTGGAGGGAACACTGGTTACCACTGTCATGGGCGTAGAGAAAGGTGCTGCCTTTGTCCGAGTCCACGATGTGAAAGAAAACCTGCGCGCCATACGCATGACACAGGCAATTCTGCGGGAGAGAAAGGGAATATAAACATATGAATCCGGAAAGATACGATAAAATCACCATAGAAGATTTGGAGATATTTGCAAACCACGGTGTGTTCCCAGAGGAAAATAAACTGGGCCAGAAATTCATGGTATCCGCCATACTGTACACAAATACACTGCGTGCAGGCAGAACCGATGAACTGGCAGCATCCATTGACTATGGTGCTGTGAGCCATTTTATCACTTCTTACATGCAGAAGCACACCTTTAAGCTTCTTGAAGCTGCAGCGGAGCATCTGGCAGAGGAGATGCTCAGAAGCATCGCCCATCTGGAAGCAGTCACCCTGGAGATCAAAAAACCCTGGGCCCCTGTGGGACTTCCGCTGAAAACCGTATCCGTGAAGATAACCAGGGGATGGCATACCGCCTATATTGCCCTTGGTTCCAATCTGGGAGACAAGAAGGCATATCTGGATATGGCGGTGGAGGAACTGGACAAGACGGAAGGTTGTCAAGTTCTGAAGGTATCAGAGTATCTGGTGACCGAGCCCTATGGCGGCGTAGAGCAGGATGACTTTTTGAACGCCTGCCTCAGTATGCGGACGTTGTACGATCCGTTTCAACTTTTGGAGCGGATGCATGAGATTGAGCAGGCAGCCAAAAGAGAACGGCTGGTACACTGGGGACCGCGAACACTGGACCTGGATCTGCTGTTATTTGATGATGAGATCATAGATACAGAAGAGCTGAACGTGCCACATGTGGAAATGCATCTGCGGGATTTTGTGCTGATTCCACTGGCGGAGATCGCTCCTTGGAAAATCCATCCCATCCTTGGCAAGACAGTGAGGCAGTTGGCTGCGGAATTAAAGAGATGAGGAGGGGATAAGGCGGACGGAAGGTGATGGGAGAGGGCCGGTGCTGGCTCATTTGTGGTGAATGGAAACTTGCAGATGTTGTGGTAAAGGAAGAAGGTGATAATCCTTTTATTCGTATCTGTAAACAGTTTAGCACAAGAAAAGGCGGTTGTATTCTGCGGCGGTCTTGACATCATCTGCGCCTCATGCTATGAAGTGGTTAAGGGGGAACAAAGTTCCCTCATTGCACTAAAAATGCCAATGTCTAATTTTGAAAAATTCAAAATGGGGGATTGACAGGACGGAAGAAATGGCTTATTATTGACAATAAGAAATGGGTTTTCACCGTACATCTTGCTACGGCTTGCTCGTTTCTTTTTTTATTGCCAAAATATCATACAAATATTTCCTGCCATTTTCGGCATGGTTAATCAGAAGTCGGGCATGAAAGATATTGTATCTGACAAGCACATTCCCCTCATAGATGGGAAGGGCAAAGCGGATATCATACCGATACCAGCCGTATTTCGCATTTTTATTGTGTTTTTCCTTGTGGTTTTCTTCAAAAGCCGGATTAGATGCTATCTGTATCAGTTCTGGTATCGCAGTGGCGGCGTTTGCCTTCGCCTTTGCATTTGCACCCATAAGGCTTTTCCTGCTCTCTGATTCCGTGTATTCTTCAGGCAGTTCACTACCAATATAAATACGCTCCGCATTTTCCTCAATCTCGTAATAGTCTCCGACATATCCTTCAAGATACTGCTTTACATCATCCCAGTCAATTTGGCGTTTGCCCTTGAAACGGATATCGTTAATCAAGACCAACTTTTTACCGTCTGCATCAGTTATGATATTTACATTTCTGTTTTCAATCATCGCTTTTGTTCCCCTTTTTCTTTTCCTTTGATTTGTAAACATTAAACTGGTTCTTACACTTCTGGCTGCAAAATTCATTTCCCTTCCTTCTTGCGACAAAGGCTTTTTTACAATGTTTGCACATATGCATATCACTGTCCTTATCCGTAAGCATGAAGGGAAAGCACATCTGCACCATGATCAGCAGCGAATGGAAATCCCATACGATAACGGGTCAAATGGGAAGTATAGGAAATATTATAAAGGATATGCGTATGACACGCATCCCGTCCGTTCCCCCATCTCCTTACAACAATTCCTTGAAAGCCCCAATCAGCTCATCATTTTTCTCCGGACTCATCACACAGAACCTCACATAGGAAGAATCCAAGAACGGAAACGTGGAACAGTCACGAATCATAAGCCCCTTTCTTATACAACAGTCAAACAGCATATCTGAAGTGACATCCTCCTTCAATATTTTCAAAAGAATAAAGTTCGTGCAGGAGGGATAGACCTTCACAGTATCCCATGCGGACAAAAGTGAAAGCAGCCGCTCCCGCTCTGTGGTGATGAGGGTGCGGGTCTTTTCTATATAATCCTTGTCTGAGAACATGATGCAGCCGGCGATCTCGGCCAGGCTGTTGATGGTCCAGGGGTTCTTTTTTGTATTGATGTATTTTAATAAGTCCGGATTTCCCGTTACAGCATAGCCCAGTCTCAGCCCGGGGGCTGCGAAAAATTTGGATATCCCTCTTAATACGATCAGGTTATTGTAATTGTTGGTCAGAGGAATAGAGGATACTTTTAAGTCATCCGGGGCGAATTCCGCATAGGTCTCATCCACCATGACAGCTATGCCGTACTGCAGGGCAGCATCCAGGATCTTCCGCATGTCTTTTCTGGAGATGGCGGAGGCGGTGGGATTGTTGGGATTACATAGTACCAGCAGGTCCAGGCCGTCTTTCATCTGGCTGCACAGGTCGTTTACATCCATCTGGAAGTTGTTCTCCTCCTTCAGAGGATAATAGAGGGTATGTCCGCCTTCCAGTGCGATTTCCCTCTCGTATTCTGAGTAGGTGGGACCCAGGATCAGTGCTTTTTCCGGGTGGGTGGTCTGGATGAACAGGGAGATCAGCTCTGTGGAGCCGTTGCCCACAATAATGTTCTCAAACTGGGCACCGGTATAGGCGCAGATGCTTTTGCGCAGTTTTGCGTAGTCCCTGTCCGGGTAGGTGGTGATGGCGTCCACATGGCTTGCCAGTGTCTCCCTTAAAAGGGGAGAGATGCCAAGAGGATTTACATTGGCGGAAAAACTGGTGATGTCTTCCTTTTTGATACCATAGATCTCTTCGATTTTTTCCAGGTCGCTGCCGTGGAAGTGGTCTTTATGTTTCAGCATAAGTATGCCTCCGTTTCCGTGAATTTTCATATTTATAGAGTTTTAGGAGGGGCAGCAGAGGTTGCACCCCTTGCATTTGTAGTGTATAATTGTACTATTCAGGACTTGGCCTGAAAAAAATATATACTTACCCACATTATAGCGGGATATAATAAATAGTTCAACATAATAATCGGTTACCTGCCAGAGTGTGTTTGAAAATGTACGCATTGTGCAGCATCCCTTTGGGAAAATACTTCCCGAAACATTGGCCTGTGAACCGTAACTTGAAAATTGCTATCGGCAAGATGTGCGTCACACTTTGTGGGAAATGCCATTTTGATCGTATTTGCTGCCCATGCCGAAGCCGGCATGGTATTGTGCGTGGATGGAAACAGAATAGATAACGGGGTAAAATACATTGAAGAGAAGAATAGAACAACTGATAAATGGAAGATTTGAATACGAGGTTCCCGGCCTTTTGTTGTCCAGGGAAGAGATCAGGGAAAGTACAAAGGCAGGGGAAAATATCAGGGGAGAGCTGATGATAGCAGCAGAGAACGGGAGCCGCATTAAGGGGATCGCCTATTCTTCCCACCGTCGTTTTCTTCTGGGAAAAGAGCGTTTTACCGGGGAGAAGATAGAGATTCCCTACGGAGCAGATGTAAAAGGCCTGAATCCGGGGGATTCCTTTGAAGGAGAGCTGGTTTTAAGCACCAGCATCGGAGAGTACAGGATTCCTTTTGCCATCCGGGTGGAACCCTGCAGGATCAAGACCTCTGCAGGCTCTATTAAGGATTTGGATGCCTTTGCAGAGCTGGCGAAAAAGGACTTTAAAGAGGCTTACCACCTGTTTTTGGATGACTCTTTCCCGGAACTTTTGAAGGAGGACCAGGAGGTGCTGCCTTATTATTATGCCATGGCGAAGAACCCTGTGACATGGCAGCATCTGGAGGAATTCCTCATCGGAACAGGCAAAAAAGAGCCTGTAAAGCTCCATCTGGAACAGGAAAAACTGGAGATCTATGAAGTGCAGAGTTCCCTCATGGATACAGTCCGGGTACGCAGGAGCGGATGGGGGTATCTGAAGGCCGCTGTGAGTGTGGAGGGCGACTTCCTGGAGGTGGAGAAAAAGTCCATCCGCGACGAGGATTTTATCGGCAGTGTCTATGAGCTGCAGTACATTATCCGCAGGGAGAATCTGGGGCACGGAAGGAACTACGGAAGGATCTGTATCAAAACCGTTTACCAGACCCTTGTATATGAGGTCATGGCCTCCAAGAGCGGGAAGATCCAGGTAAATGTCACTGCCTATGAGAAGAAAAAGAAACTGGAGCTTTTAAGAGATTATCTGGATCACAGCCTGGAGAAGCTGTCTAAGAGCCAGTGGGAGAGTAAAACCCTGGGTCTTTTAGCAGAACTCAAGGAGACAGGGCACTATACCACGGAGCACCAGTTGTTTGAAGTGTGGTTCTACCATGAATGCGGGGAGGACGGCAAAGCGAGGGAAGCGCTTGACAAGCTGAAGGACAACAGCCGGATTGAGGCTGAGGAGGAACTGGAGGGCGTCTATCTCTATCTGGAAGATGTGCTGGGCTGCAGCCAGGAGATCCGGGAGAAGATGGTGGTGCGTCTCCACCAGCTTTACCAGCGCAGGGAGGATAGTTTCCTTCTTCTGTACATTCTGCTGAAAACAGACTCTGAGCAGGTGCGTACCCAGTCCAAGAAAATCTATCTGCTGGAGGAACAGTACAGAACCGGCTGCAGAAGTCCATTTTTGTATCTGGAAGCCTGCCGGATAGCGGCAGCCGACGGTGCACTGCTGCGCAGGATCAGTCCTTTTACCATTCAGGTGCTGCTCTTTGCCATGCGTCATCACATCATGACAGAGGAGATGGCTTTCCGCGCCACAGACCTGGCAGGCCAGATGAAGGAATACAGCCAGAAGGTCTATGAGATCCTGGAATACATCTATGAAAAATATCCCTCAACAGCCGTGGTGCGCTCTATCTGTATGCTGATCATGAAGGGCAATCCCAGAAAAAAGGAATATTTCCGCTGGTATGAGCTGGCAGTGGAAAAAGAGCTGAAGATCACAAGGCTGTATGAGTACTATATTGAGACTATGAGCCGCAATTACCAGAAGATGCTGCCTCGTATGATACGCATGTATTTCAGTTATAACAATACCCTGAGCGATGCAAAAAAGGCATTTGTTTACAGCAATGTGATACGCAACAAGGAAGTGGATAAAACTACTTATTTGAGCTATAAAAGCAGCATGGAACAGTTTGCCTGTGAGAAACTGAAGGAAGGCCGGATGAATGAGGATTTTGCGGTGGTGTACCAGGAATTCTGCCTGAATTCCCATGATCCTGCGGTTAAGAGGGCGCTTGCGAAAGTGCTTTTTACCCACAGGCTTTTCTGTGATGACCCTAAAATACGTCGGGTGATCGTCCGTCATGCGGCATTTCGGGAAGAACAGGTTTATACCTGTACGGATAAGGTGGCTTATGTGTCCATTTATACCCCGGATGCCAGGATCGTTTTTGAGGATGACAGGCAGAGGCGCTATATCCAGACCATAGATTACAATATCCAGCCGCTTCTGGAGAGAAAGGAGCTGGCACGGCAGCTTTTAGCGGAGGGTATCAGGACACCGGGACTTCTTCTCTATACCTGCGGAGAGCTGAATCATGAGAACCCCATAACCAGAGATAATATCTCCTGTATCCAGGATGTTTCCGGGGAGGATTGTTTTTCTGAGGATTACAGACAGAGAGTGCGCAAGCGCCTGCTTCTTTACTATGAGGAGCACATGGACAACGATAATCTGAAAGACTATCTTCGGGAAATGGACTTCCACAGCTTTGCAAAGGTCAACAAGAGCCTGCTCATCACCATTTTGGTGAAACAGGGAATGTATGTGGGGGCCTATGACCTGCTGTGCGAGTATGGTTACGAGGAGATCGATCCCAGGGACCTGCTCAGGCTGTGCAGCCGCATGATACTTAACCTGGAATTTGAGTACGAGGAAGAACTGCTTCTTTTGGCTCACCATATATTTAAGGAAAATACCTATGATGAGGTGGTCCTCGAATATCTGACCAAATACTATGAAGGCCCCGTGGATGAGATGATCCGGGTGTGGGAGCGCTCCATGGGATTTTCCATAGAAGCCTACGAGCTGGAGGAAGATATTCTGACATACAGCATGTTCACTAGGCTTTACCACCCCGGGGATGCCGCGGTCCTGAAAGATTATGTGAAATTAAGCGGCAAGGAGCAGGTGATACTGGCCTATCTGACCTTTGTCTCCTTCCAGTATTTTGTGGGGGGAAAAGAGGCGGAGCCGTTTATTTTCCGTTCCTTGGAGCATGTGAGGAAAAAGGGATGGGAGTATGACATTATCTGCGACCTGGCTCTTCTCAAATATTACGCAGGGGAAAACAAGTGGGAGGAAAGCAGGCTTTCGACAGCCCGCTCCATCTTATCCGTATGCGGAAGAACCGGGCTTAAATTCGCCTTTTTCCAGGAGCTGCCCAGGACTCTTCTGCAGAGTATGCAGCTGGAGGACAAAGTATTTGCCCAGTGCCAGGCAAGCCCCAGGGCGGATGTGACGATCCACTACCGTATGCTGCAGGCAGACCGGGAGCCGGGAGATTTCAAAAGCGAACCCCTGAAAAACCTGTATCAGGGTATCTATAATAAAGAATTTATCCTGTTTTACGGGGAAGTGCTGGAGTATTATTTTACTGTTGCACAAAAGGGAGAGACCCATGAGACGGAGAAGAAAAAGTTAACCGTTCCCACAGCAAAACTGGATGGGACCACAAAATACCAGATGATCAACCGTATGCTGGCGGCAAGACAGCAGGGAAGAGAACAGGAGCTTATGGAACTGCTTGGACAGTACAGGCAGCAGGAAGAATGGGTATCCTCTCTCTTTGAACTGATAGAATAAGGAGGCAGACAAGGGCATGAATGAGACAAGAAATATTATCGCGGGCCTGGAACTGGGAAAGGAATTCTCCCAGATCTGCTATTATGACAGAAAAGAAAAAGAGCCTGTCTCTCTCTCCGTGAAGACAGGGAGCAATCAGTATACATTCTCAACCAGACTTTCCAAAAGGCCCAGGACTGAGGTGTGGCATTTTGGCATGGAGGCAGATTATTTCTCCATGCATGAGGGGGAAATCCCGGTGGACAATCTGCTGGAAATCTGGGCGCAGGGGGAACCGGCCCAGATTGACGGCGGCTGGTACAGACCGGAGGAGCTGCTGGAGATATATTTAAAAGGCTGCCTGTCTGTTCTGGGCGTGGCAGAGCCTGCAAGACAGATCAAGACACTGATGATCACGGTTCCGGATCTGAACCGGGTGCTGGTGCGCAAGCTGCAGAGAGTTTGCAGCCGTCTGAAGTTTACTTCTGGACAGGTGCTTCTGCAGGATTATGAGGAGAGCTTCTATTACTATGTGATGAGCAAAAGAATGGATAACTGGAACAGGATGACAGGACTTTTCACCTTTGAAAAGGGGAAAGTCTCCTTTTCCCGCATGGTGGTTGACAGCCAGAAGAAACCCATGCTGGTCACGGTGGAGCATGGCAAGACCATAACCCTGCCGGAAGATCCGGACCAGAAGGATGTGGATTTTTACCAGCTGATCGCAGACTCCTGCGGAAATGACACATATGGGGGAATCTACCTGGTGGGCGACGGTTTTTCAAAAGACTGGGCAGTGAGAAGTGTACCGCTCTTGTGCAAGAATCAGCGCCATGTATATTATGGGAATAACATGTATGTGAAAGGTGCCTGCTATGCGGCCAGGGAGCGGACGGAGGAGAAGCTTCTGGGCACATACCTGTACGTGGGAAATGCCCTGGTGCAGAATCATGTGAGTATGGAAATGCTGATCCAGGGAGCAAAAAAGAATTACACGGTTGCTGAGGCGGGAAGAAACTGGTATGAGACAGAGCATGAGTTTGAGCTGCTTTTGGATGGCAGGGAGGACCTGGAATTTATGGTAAAACCCATGGACGGCGGTGAAGTCAGACATTACTGCATGAAACTGCCGGGACTTCCAAAGAGGCCTGACAGGACCACAAGACTCAGGGTACACGTCATGTATGAATCTGCGGATACCTGCATCATTCTGGTACAGGACCTGGGATTTGGGGAAATGTTCCCCTCAAGCGGTCTGATGTGGACCGAGAGAGCAACGTGGTAGGAGGAAACAGATGAGCGGATACATATTATGTCAGATAAAGCGGGCTTCCCTTCCGTTTTATATTGAGAACATCAGCACAAATATCTACAGTATAGAAGAATTATGTTATTATCTCTACCACAACATCTATCTGCTGGATGAGACCATGATCAATGAACATCTCTGTGACTGGATAAAAAATGAGCTGGGCCTTTTAAAACTCTATCAAAAGCTGTACCGTATCCTGGAGGAGGAGCGCGGTGCAGGGGACTTTATCCTGGCTATATTCAGGGAGATCAATTATCTGACCCATGAGCAGTTCAAGAAGCTGAACGAGGAGCTTGTAGTGTTGGAGCAGCTTCCCGATGTGGCACGCAAGAAGAAAAAAGGCGACTATCTGGTTGAGAACCGGATGTATGTCAATGCCATCCACATCTATGAGGATGCACTCAGAAGTGTGGATACCGGCGGTCTGGGCGGACAGTATGAGGGAGAGATCTACCACAATATGGGCTGCGCCTATCTGCATCTCTTCCAGATGGATGAGGCAAAGGCCTGCTTTGAAAAAGCATATGAAAGTCTTCATACCAAACTGGTTCTGAAACATTATCTGTGTACCTGCAGGATGCTCATGGAGGAAGCCCAGTGGCAGGGAGAATGTGCCAAAATGGGAGCCGATCTGGATACCTGCAGGGAGATCCAAAAGGAGATGGATGAGAGAAAAGTCAGCGTTCCCCGGGAGAAACAGGAAGATATGGGGGCTGTTTTGGAAAAATACACAAAAGAATACCATAGAAGCACCGGATTTTAGGCTTGTGTTTTGAAAACCGATGTTATATAATTCCTTGTGTATCATAACGTTTCTCAGTGAGAGAGGAATCGCAGCTGTGAAGGTATCAGGCAGTTGCGAGAAATCAATATTATGGAAAAAGGACAGGTGTACGAAGGTGAAGAAGTTAGAACAGCTTTATGAAGGAAAAGCAAAGAAAGTATTTGCAACAGATGTAGACGGCGTAGTGATCGTAGATTACAAAGATGATGCAACTGCATTCAACGGCGAGAAAAAAGGCACAATCGTAGGCAAGGGTGCTATCAACAACCGCATGACAAACTATGTTTTCCAGCAGCTGGAAAAGGAAGGCGTGCCGACTCACTTCGTAGAAGAACTGAGTGACCGCGAGACAGCCGTGAAAAAAGTGAGCATCGTTCCTTTAGAGGTAATTGTTCGTAACGTTGCTGCAGGAAGCTTCTCCAAGAGAATGGGAGTGGAAGAAGGAAAACAGCTTCTCTGCCCAATCTTAGAGTTCAGCTACAAAGATGATGACCTGGGCGACCCCTTCATCAACGATGACTATGCGCTGGCATTAGGACTGGCTACACAGGAAGAGATCGACACCATTAAATCTTATACAAGAAAGATCAACGAATTTTTAATGAAATATTTCCTGAACGCAGGAATGAAGTTAATTGACTTCAAGATCGAATTCGGTAAATTAGCAGACGGAACCATCATCCTGGCTGATGAGATTTCACCGGATACCTGCCGTTTGTGGGATGTGGAAACAAACGAGAAGCTGGACAAAGACCGTTTCAGAAGAGATATGGGCAATGTAGAAGAGGCATACAACGAAGTTTTCAAACGTCTGGGCCTGGCTTGATCAGAGGGGTGCCCGGGACACCTTCCGGCTCGGAAGGCGCCTCGCGGTGCCCTTTTTATAATTGTAAATGGAAAAGGAGATTTTAAATGAGTACAGACAGATATCAAAGTCCGTTATCCGAGCGTTACGCCAGCAAGGAAATGCAGTATATTTTCTCCCCGGATATGAAGTTCCGCACATGGAGAAGACTGTGGATCGCTTTGGCAGAGACAGAGAAAGAGCTGGGATTAAATATCACCCAGGAACAGATCGACGAGCTGAAAGCCCATGTGGATGACATCAACTATGATGTGGCAAAAGAGAGGGAAAAACAGGTCCGTCACGATGTTATGTCCCACGTATATGCATATGGGGTACAGTGTCCCAAGGCAAAAGGAATCATCCATCTGGGTGCAACCTCCTGTTATGTGGGCGACAACACGGATATCATCGTAATGACAGAAGCCCTGAAACTGGTCAAGAAAAAACTGATCAACGTCATCGCAGAGCTTGCTAAATTTGCGGATGAGCATAAAGCGCTCCCAACCCTGGCATTCACACATTTCCAGCCCGCACAGCCTACCACGGTTGGCAAGAGGGCAACCCTGTGGATGCAGGAATTCATGATGGATCTGGAAGATCTGGATTATGTGATAAGCACCATGAAGCTTCTCGGCTCCAAAGGTACAACAGGTACACAGGCCAGCTTCCTGGAACTGTTTGACGGAGACCAGGAGACCATTGACAAGATTGACCCCATGATCGCAGAGAAGATGGGATTCAAAAAATGTTACCCTGTATCAGGACAGACATACTCCAGGAAAGTGGATACCAGAGTGCTGAATGTGCTGGCAGGCATTGCAGCCAGTGCCCATAAGTTCTCCAATGATATCAGACTCCTGCAGCATTTAAAAGAAGTGGAAGAACCATTTGAGAAGAGCCAGATCGGTTCCTCAGCCATGGCTTACAAGAGAAACCCCATGAGAAGCGAGCGTATTGCTTCCCTGTCACGTTTCGTAATGGTAGATGCCCTCAATCCGGCGATCACTTCCGCTACCCAGTGGTTTGAGAGGACTCTGGATGACTCCGCTAACAAACGCCTCTCTGTTCCGGAAGGATTTCTGGCTATTGACGGTATCCTGGATCTGTGCCTGAATGTGGTGGACGGCCTTGTCGTATACCCGAAAGTGATCGAAAAACGTCTGAGAAGCGAACTGCCGTTCATGGCTACAGAGAATATTATGATGGATGCTGTAAAAGCAGGCGGAGACCGCCAGGAGCTGCATGAGAGGATCCGTGAGCTGTCCATGGAGGCAGGAAAGAATGTGAAGGTGGAAGGAAAAGAGAATAACCTTCTGGAGCTGATCGCTGCGGACCCGGCATTCAATATGAGTCTGGAAGACCTGCAGAAGACCATGGAGCCTTCCCGCTATACAGGACGTGCCCAGGTACAGGTGGAGGCATTTTTGAAAAATGTAGTGCAACCTGTGCTGGATGAAAATAAAGATATTCTGGGGATGACAGCAGAGATTAACGTTTGACAAGAAAAGTGAGGATTCTCCCGCCTCTATAGGCGGAGAGAGGAATCACCCCAAAATAAGTGCAACGGCAGTGGCGGGCGGAGAGGAATCCGTTCGTTTTCTATGAAAAGCGTGGATGGAAACGGAGGTTTTTACATGAAGGAACAAAAGAGGGGGAATCCCATAGCGCTTTTGCCCATTGGGGTATTTTTGATCATTTTCATTGGGGCAGGTATCCTGTTCCATGACTTTTATACTATGCCGGCCATTGTGGGATTTTTGATTGCCCTTACTGTGGCATTTTTCCAGAACCGTAAAGTAGGATTCCAGGAGAAGGTGGCAATCATTTCCAAGGGGATCGGTGAGGAGAATATTGTCACCATGTGCCTGATCTTCCTGGCAGCCGGGGCCTTTTCCGGCTCCATCAAAGCGGCCGGCGGGGTGGAGAGCACAGTCAATCTGGGGCTTTCCATAATGCCGTCCTCTATTGCTGTGGTAGGGTTGTTTGTGATCGGCTGTTTCATTTCCATCTCCATGGGAACCAGTGTGGGTACCATTACCGCTATGGCCCCCATCGGGGTGGGGATTGCCGAAAAAACAGGTATTCCCCTTCCTATCTGTATGGGAGCTATTGTGTGCGGAGCCATGTTTGGAGATAATCTGTCCATGATTTCCGATACCACCATCGCGGCAGTGAGGACACAGGGTTGTGAGATGAAGGACAAATTTAGGGAAAACTTTTTCATTGTCTTGCCAGCAGCCATTATCACGGCAGTGATCTTCTTCTTCATAGCCCGGGGAAATGCAGGGAGTATGGATGGTGATCTGAAGTTTCAGATCATAAAGGTGATCCCCTACCTGGTGGTCCTGATCGGGGCGCTCATTGGTATTAATGTGTTCATTGTACTGATCACAGGTACCGTGCTGTCCCTTATTGTGGGGGTAGGCACAGGCGCGTTTGCTGCCAGCGAAATGTTTCAGAAGATGGGCGACGGCATCACAGGTATGTATGACATCACAGTGATCTCCATTATTGTAGCAGCCATTGTGGCGCTGGTGAAGGAACACGGAGGTATCGAATATATCCTGCATGTGATCAAGAAACGGATAAGCGGCGAGCGGGGCGGGGAGTTCGGAATCTCTGTTCTGGCGCTGCTGGTGGATTGCTGTACAGCCAACAATACGGTGGCTATCGTTATGGCCGGACCCATTGCAAAAGAGATCAGCGAAGAATTCAAGGTAAGCCCCAAGAGGAGCGCATCCTTACTGGATATTTTTGCCTCCGTGGGTCAGGGAATGATTCCCTACGGCGCCCAGCTTCTGGCCGCTGCCAGTCTGTCCGGGCTTACGCCTATCGCGATCATGCCGTATCTGTTTTATCCTATTTTAATGGGAGTTTCAGCCATTGGATTTATCATTTTCCGCAGGAGAGAAGTGGATGGATATAATTAAGTAGTAAAAAGGCAGGCGTATTCATTGGGAATATGCCTGCCTTTTTACTACTTATGTCCGAATATACTTTTGATTTCTGCTCTTGGGCTTATCCGGAATTGTCATTTCAACCAAATTTAGATCCAGTGCCGGATTTAGATAATTCTTGCGAAATGTTTCTTTTGATTTTAGTCCTAATTTATTCATAATGTCTGTTGCAGCATATGCCCTATCAAGATCCATTACAGATAAGAGTTTCTTTACATATTCCGTTATCTGCGGATTTTCCTCTGATATCTGATTTGAAATATCATCCAATATCATATCAATTTGTTTTAACATGAATTCAATGAATGTATTGGAGGTTCCCTCTGAATGGCACTGGGAAATTGCCCGATAGTAGCCGTCCTGGAATTTTTCAATCTGGCTTTCGATGGGTATATACTCAAATACAGGTTTCCATCTGGAAAGAAGTGCTGTATGCCACAAACGTGCCATTTTGCCATTTCCATCAGAAAATGGATGAATAAACACAAACTCATAGTGAAAGACTGAAGATAAAATTAAGGGATGTACAGATGTCTGCTCTCGTTTCATCCAGTCAAATAGCTCCTTCATGAGTTCCGGAACAAATTTTGCCGGAGGTGCAATGAAGATACAGTTCTCACCATTGAATACGCCTTCTTCGCCCATGCGGAACACACCGGATTCATCTACGGTATATTTTGTCATGATCCCATGTACATTTTTCAAATCTTCCAGGCTATAGGGATTGATTTTCGGTAATTTTTCATAAGCGGCATATGCATTTTTTACTTCCTGTATTTCCTTCTGCTCTCCCAAGACCAGGTGGCCGTCAATAACATCCCTGACCTGTCTGAGAGACAAGGAGTTTGCTTCTATTTTCAAAGAGGAATGTATGGATTTGATTCTGTTATTCCGTCTCAGATAGGGGCGTGATTCCATTGTCTGCTGCATACTGATTTTTCCCAGTTTCTCTGAAATAGAAGATACATATATCAGCATTGTGTTAGTGATTGAGAATGGTGGTTGATGGCTTTTCATATACTTTTCTCCCAGAATTAACTTGCTTATTAACTTGCTTACTAACTTGCTTACTAACTTACTTATTAACTTGCTTATTATCTTAACACCTTCCTGTGTCAAAGTAAATAAAAAATCAAGCGGTAAATTGATTCAACTGCTTGCCATTTTTGTATAGGAAGATATAAGATAAACATCATAGGGTAACGGCAATCCCATAGTCAAAGACTAATATACATGGATCTTAGCTTGCAATTGTGAGCGGACCAAGGCTGATACAGGAGGTGTCAATGTTTATACAAAAAGCAGAATATTTCAAACAGGAGTACCGGACCTTTCAGGATTACAGTCTGTACGTGGAGCGGGTAACTGTGAACCAAGATTTTATGGAACATACCCATGAATTTGACGAGATCGTGATCGTAGTCTCCGGGTCAGGGGAACATTTGGTGGAGCAGCAGGTTTACCCCCTGAGCAGAGGAGATGTCTTTGTCATCAAAGGGGATGTGAAACACGGTTTTAGAAACAATGATGAGCTTAAGATCATAAATCTCATGTACGACCCCCGTATGTTGTTTGGTGAGAATGAAGAACTGCGTTTTGTGGAAGGTTTTGATTACATGTTTATCATCCAGCCGGAATGGCTGCCCCATCTTTCTTATCCTTATCGCGTTACGCTGGCGGAAGATACCGTGAAAGTGGTGGAACAGCTCACGGATTTTCTCATAGGACAGCTCAGAGATGCCAGGGGGCAGTATTATGTGCCGGTGAAATATGGATTTAAGACGCTGATTTCCTATATTGCAAATAACTACAGGACTAAACAGCATATGTCTGACAGAATGAAAATACTGGCCAGCGCTATTCATTATATCCGCTCTAACTTAAATACAGCCATAAAAGTTACGGATATAGCAAAAAGCGTTACCATTTCCCCCAGACAGCTGGAACGGATCTTTAGGGAGGAGTGCGGGATGTCTCCTATAGAATATCTGACGGAACTGCGCCTGAAGCATGCCAGGACACTTCTGATGAATACCGGGCGAACCGTCAGCGAAGTGGCAGAGGCAGCGGGATTCGAGGACCCGTCTTATTTTGCCAGGGTTTATAAAAAACGGTTCTGCCTTTCCCCTACCCAGACAAGA
Organism: Blautia hominis; assembly: GCA_002270465.1. Lineage (GTDB taxonomy): Bacteria > Bacillota > Clostridia > Lachnospirales > Lachnospiraceae > Blautia > Blautia hominis. The sequence goes on along the minus strand of NQOF01000001.1, from coordinate 930,382 downwards.
AGACAAAATCAGGATATGTCGGAAAAGTCCTGATTGTTGTCGGCTTCCTATCTTGTGAAGTACCCAAGTGAATGCAATAATATACTTATAAATTCAGGGAAAAACTACAAGGAGGAAGAAAAAGATGAAAAGGCATTTTGTTATGGCAGCAGGTCTGGCGGTAATGTCCGCTGTGTTTGCGTTGTCGGGATGCGGCGGGAACGGCAGTGCAGGTCCCGCCACACAGCTCTGGTACGATCAATATCTGCCTCCGGCAGTGGGACAGGTACATCTTGATACCTGTCAGGACTTATTCGGAATGATAACGACGCCTGAAAAAGCAGCGTCAAAGTTCCAGGAGGCCATGGAAAAATATAATGCAGAGAAAGAATAGGGGGCAGTTTATATGAGAGTGGATTTTGACAGGATAAAAGAGCGTATGACAGCTCTCTGGGATCATGAGATACTGGATCGATGCTGTGTCAGTGTAGTATATGAAGAACAGGCGGAAAAAGAGGCCATTGATGCTTTTCCCGCCTCGGATGAGGACCGGATGAAATACTGGACAGACCCGGAGATAGTCCTGAAAAGAAACCGGAGGCACATGGAACATACATATTATGCGGGGGATGCCTTTCCGCTGGTTTCGCTGAACCTGGGTCCTGCAGGCCATGCCGGGTTTGTAAAGAATATGAAATGGAGCTATGAGCCAAGTACCATATGGTTCACCCCCTTTATGCGTGATGAGCTGATGCCCGAAAAGATCCTGTTTGACAGACAGAGCTTTTTATTTCAGAAGACACTGGAACATGCCCGGTATTTCTGCCGGGAATGCAGGGGGGAATATATGGTTTCCATGCCGGACCTGGCAGGGAACCTGGATGTACTGGCCGCGCTGAGAGGTTCCCAGGAGCTGTTGGTGGATTTTCTGACGGAGGATGAGGATACGATCAGGGATTGTCTCACCAGGATACAAGGTATGTGGGAGGCCGGTTTGGAGGAGACATATAAGATAGTAAAAGAATGTGATCAGGGAGGCAGCACCATAGGATGGCTGCGCACCTGGGCACCCGGGTTCCATGGGCAGATGCAGTGCGATATTTCTGTTATGTTTTCCAATGACATTTATGAGAGATATACCAGGCCGGAGCTGGAAGCACAGAGCAGATTTCTTGATTATCCGCTGTACCATTTTGACGGCATGGAACAGATCCGGCATCTGGATACCCTGCTCTCCATTGAAGAACTGGGGATGATCCAGTGGACCAGTGTTGTGGGACAGCCGTCTCCCCTTACCTTTATGGATCAGCTCAAAAAGATTCAGGAAAAAGGGAAGGGCCTTGTGCTGCTTTTGAAACCGGAGGAAATAGAGCCTGCAATGCAGCAGCTTTCCTCCAGGGGACTTTTCATTCTCGCAGAGGCAGAAAGCAGGGAGGAAGCCGATGAGATCGTTCGTGTAGTAGAGAAAAATACAAGAGAATAGCGTTGCGTGTTGTCTGAAACGGCACCTGCCGCCCGGAATCGACCTGGGCCGCAGGTGCTTTTTGGGGTATATGGATGCAGCAGCTCTGTCACCGGGTCGAAATTTTGCAGGATGTGATCTCTCTTATTGCCTCCGGACAGGAATATCATTTATAATAATTTTTTAAGAACCTTTTTATCATGCCAGGTATCTAATTAATAACAATAGAGATTTTACAGAACTTATTGCTTCTGTCTATTGTTTACAAAAACGGAGCTCACGTTTTTAGAACCGGGGAGAAGGCCCTTTCCGGTACACAAAAAGGAGGAACCCATGCAGCAGCAGAAGTTTATACAAGCCGTCAGGGAAGCGGAAACTACGCTGTATCATGTAGCCATGTCTATTCTGAGAAACGATGCGGACAGTGCGGATGCAGTTCAGGAGGCGCTTCTGAAGGCTTTTGAAAAATTAGATACGTTAAAGGAAGAGAAATATTTCAAAACCTGGCTGACACGTATCCTGATCCATGAGTGCTATCAGATTCAGAGGAAAAAGAAACGTCTGGTTCCTTACGAAGAGTATGTGGAGAGGGAGCCGGGAAACGAAGATAAATTATATACAGACCTTTATACAGCCATCAAAGATCTGCCGGAGGACCTTCGCATTGCGGTGACATTATTCTATATAGAAGGCTTCTCCATCGCGGAGATCGCCCAGATGCTGGGAATTAAAGAAAATACCGTAAAAACACGTCTGTACAGGGGAAGAAATCAGCTCAGGAAAAGTCTTGGTGATAAGGAGGAAGCATTATGTTAGAACAGGGAAAATGGAAGGATGAGGCACCGAAACCTTCAAAGGAGTTTCACGACAGATTCGAGGAGAGTTTGAAGCTGATAGAACAAAGGGCAGAGCATACAGGGGAGAAGGCTTTGGCCGGCGCAGAGATCGTCAGTATGAATAGAAAGGCAAAACGCAAAACAGGACGTTTAAAAAGGACAGCAATGGGCTGTACAGCCGCGGCTGCTGCAATGGCCGTATTTCTGGGTGCATGTTATCAAAATCCGGTGTGGGCATCCAATCTGCCCCTGATCGGTCACATTTTTGAACGGATGGAAGGAAAATTGTCATACGGAGAAAATTATAAAGACTATGCCGAACCTCTGGAGTCTAAAACAGCAGAAGATCAGGACGGCGGCGGACAGGAGGGCCAGGCCGAAGGCGCCTTTACAAAAACAGTGGACGGTACCACGGTTACCATGTCAGAAAGCTACTGCAGCGGTTCCGCTCTGTATCTGTCTGTGCTGATCGAATCAGAGGAAGCCTTTCAGGATACCTTAAAAAATGAGTCCGGGCAGCCTTCCATCTGCATACAGACAACAGAAAATTACAGTTTTAACCCTCAGGAACAGAAGGATCTGGTTTATCTGGAAGGCGAATTTCTGGATGACAATACCTACACAGGGGTTATGCGCATAGACCTGAATATGAAAAATACGGATGCCACAGAGCTGGAGAAAAAACAGGCCGAAGCGGAAGCTGCCGGGGAAGTATTCATGGTTGATGCGGAGGTATTGAAACAATACAGCACAAAATTAGAGATCCCGGAACAGTTCACCCTGAATCTGGATATCAGCCAGATCATAGGACAACTGGCAGAACCGGACGTCTTTGACACCGGATACACTGACGAAGAACTGGAAGCCATGTCAGATGAAGAGTGGGAACAGGTCATGACAGAAGCGGAAAATGAGGGTGGATGGAACAGCTTCCCAAACAGCCATGAAAACTGGTGGATGGATGGCTCCTGGCAGTTTGAGCTGGATATTAAAGCGGACCATTCCAAAATACAGACCGCAGAAGTGAACCAGATGAATGAAGAGGGCGCAGGTATTGCGTCTGTAGTGAAGACACCCTTTGAGCTGACTGTAAACGAGTTATATGAAGATGAGACAAAACGGGCAGATTATTTTCCTGTGATCCTGGATGCCCAGGGCAGAGCCATGGAGGTTATTTCAGGTGATGTCAATACCGTACCGGTGAAAAATTACGATGTCTCCACCGTCTATGTATATTTATGTGATTACATGGAATATATGGATGAGCTGAAAGGGCACAGGCAGGAGGATGGCTATAAGGCTCTTATAGACGAGAAGGCAAAATTCGCCGCAGAAGTGCATTTTGACTAACAATTTTTGATAAAAAGCAGGCAGAGGGGAGTAAGTGATTTCCGTTCTGTGATTGGGAAGGAGCTGTTTTCAACCGTCAAAACACGGGGAAAACAGCTCCTTTCCCATAAAAATCCACAATTTTTCGTCCGAAAATACAAATTAGAACTTTATTTCTTAAAAGAAATGTAGTATGATACATGAGTACAAAAAGTTCATTAGGAGGAATGAAAAATGGTAAAAGCAGTAGTAGGGGCTAACTGGGGAGATGAAGGTAAGGGCAAAATCACTGACATGCTCGCACAGGAATCCGATATCATCGTAAGATTCCAGGGCGGTGCCAATGCGGGCCATACAATTGTAAACAATTACGGAAAATTTGCGCTCCATACTCTTCCGTCCGGTGTGTTCTACGACCACACAACCAGTGTCATCGGAAACGGTGTTGCGCTTAATATCCCGGTACTGTTTAAAGAGATCCAGTCTATTGTGGACAAGGGTGTACCTGCACCGAAGATCAAAGTTTCTGACCGTGCGCAGATGGTTATGTCCTATCATATCAAATTCGACGAATATGAGGAAGAGCGTCTGGCAGGAAAATCTTTCGGCTCCACCAAGTCTGGGATCGCACCGTTTTATTCTGATAAATATGCAAAGATCGGTTTCCAGGTCAGCGAGCTTTTCGATGACGACGCGGCACTGAGAGAAAAAGTGGAGCGTGTCTGTGAGACGAAGAACGTGACCTTAGAGCACTTATATCACAAACCGCTTCTGAATCCGGATGATATCATGAAAGAGCTGATGGAGTACAAGGAGATGATCGCCCCCTATGTGTGTGATGTCTCTCTGTATTTGTGGAATGCACTGAAAGAGGGCAGGGAAGTGCTTCTGGAAGGACAGCTGGGTTCCCTGAAAGACCCGGATCACGGAATCTATCCAATGGTTACCTCCTCCTCCACTCTGGCTGCTTACGGCGCAGTGGGCGCAGGTATCCCGCCTTACGAGATCAAGAAGATCATCACAGTCTGCAAGGCATACTCAAGCGCAGTAGGCGCCGGTGCATTTGTATCTGAAATCTTCGGTGATGAGGCAGACGAGCTGAGGAGACGCGGCGGAGACGGCGGAGAGTTTGGCGCCACCACGGGACGTCCGAGACGTATGGGATGGTTTGACTGTGTGGCTTCCAAATATGGCTGCCGTATGCAGGGAACGACAGATGTGGCCTTCACGGTCCTGGATGTTCTGGGATATCTGGAGGAGATTCCCGTATGTGTGGCTTACGAGATCGACGGCGAGATCACAACAGATTTCCCAACAACAGGCAGACTGGAAAAGGCAAAACCGGTTCTGGAAACACTTCCGGGCTGGAACTGCGACATCCGCGGCATTAAAGATTACAATGAGCTTCCGGAAAACTGCCGCAGATATATTGAGTTCGTGGAAGAGAAGATCGGATTCCCGATCACCATGGTTTCCAACGGCCCAAGCCGTGAGGATATCATTTACCGCAATAAATAAAAGCAGTGTGAGCAAATGGAAAAAGACATGTATTGCTGCAGACAAAAACCGATTGGCCAGTGGACCAATCGGTTTTTGTTATGTTTATCCTTGCCTTAAAGCACATCGTATTCTTCCATCAACTTTTGGATCGTCTCTTTCCTGCCTTTAAAATGAACAGCATTGATTCCCTGCAAACGGGCTTCTGCTACATTTTCCAGGACATCGTCAAGAAATACTGCCTTTTCCGGCTTGATATGAAAGTCTTTCAGCAGTTTCTGGTAGAATTCCGGTTCCGGCTTCAGCATTTTTACCTGCCAGGACATGTAGCCGCCGTCCATCAGATCCAGAAATGCCATTTCCTCCTTGCAGCGTTCATACATGGGCTGTGAAAAATTGGATAGATAATAGAGCTTATATCCTCTCTTTTTCAAATATTTCAGCCAGTCCACTGTGTAAGAGTAGGTATGTATGGCACCACTCATTTTTGCGAATGCCTCACGTATTTCTTTTTCGTATTCCGGGTCATTGTCAATAAAGGCCTGGAGAATTTCTTCTTCATTCCGCACACCTCGGTCAGCATCCGCCCAATCAGGGCTGTCAAATACAGCATCCCCCACGGCCTGTACTGCTTCCGCGCTGAATTTCAAACTTTTTAGATAGGTTTTCCAGTCATAACGGACCAGCACATTTCCAAGGTCAAAGATAAAAGTATCTACAGAGGAGGATGCAGTGTCTATCTGAGGAATATCATTTTTCTGCCTTGTATAGCGGTATACCAGCAGGCAGGCATACAAAAACACGGGAACGAGTACCGTGCAGTAGATTGCGGCCAGCAGCATATTACCGGCATTTGGGTTGTGCGAAAGAGAAAAAATAAAAGCCAGGACGTACATGCCAAGAAGCAGTACGGCTCCAACCAGTGCAGCGATTTGTTTCAGCTTCTTCACTTCTTATTCTCCCTCCCATAGAATATCTTTAATTATAATGAGTTTTGAGGTATCCGTCAATGTGCATAAATGCTCGAAATCAAAGAGAAAATCGACAATTTGTCCAATTTTCAGGCTATACTTACCGAGAAATGGAGAATGATTTGCACATATTTTCCAAAATTTTCAAAGGAATTATGGAAGTTCAGACAGCAGGCGATACGCTGGACGGCAGAAAGCTGTACCATGTGAGAATGGGGGATGAAAATGCCTCTGACAGGGTTTTGATCTTTGCGGGAATACATGGAAGAGAATACATGACCTGCCAGCTTGTCATGGAACAGATGGGGGAATTTGTGGAGAATCTGCTTCACGAGGACAGAACCTACAAGGGATACTCCTACCGTGAGCTGCTGAAAGACCGTGCCATCCATATCATTCCCATGGCAAATCCGGACGGGGTGACGATCAGCCAGTTTGGAGCTGAGGGTATGCAGTCACCCGGGATCCGGGAACAGGTGTGGGAGATCGCGGACCGGGATGGGGCAAGGATGCCGTGGAAATCTTATTTCAGACGTTGGAAATCCAATGCCGAAGGTGTGGATGTGAACCGGAATTTTGATGCCCTGTGGGAAGATTATGTGGATGGGATCGGCAGGCCCTCCAGGGAAAAATACAAGGGGACCGCTCCGGAGAGCACTGGGGAGGCCCAGGCATTGGTAAATCTGACAAAAAAGGAAAACTTTGCGCGCACTGTCAGCTATCATTCCTCCGGCGGCGTCATATACTGGGCCTTCGGGCAGCAGGGGGAGCTGGCAGCCAGGACACAGGCCTTTGCAAACCGCATTGCTGCTGTCACGGGATATGAGCCAGACGGCAATTATGAGGAACTGGACCCCGCAGGATATAAGGACTGGGCCCTACTGAAAAGGGGCATTCCAAGCCTGACCATTGAGATCGGCAGGGCGGATTCCCCGCTGCCCCAGTCTGCATACAAAAAAGTTCTGCGGGAAAACAGATATGTGTGGGAAGAAATCCTGCTGGATATCATAGAAGAAAATAAAATAGTAAAATAACCATTGACAAATGCGGACTATTGTAATAGTCTATATGTAGACGATTGCAATAGTCCAAAGGAGTAAAGTTTATGAAATTATTTGAATCAGAACAAAAAGTAATGGAAGTGCTGTGGGAAGAAGGTGAGATACCGGCAAAACAAGTTGTGGAAGTGCTAAAAGAACGATATGGCTGGAACAAGAACACCACGTATACGGTAATAAAAAAGTGCATAGAAAAAGGTGCAGTGCTGCGGTCAGAGCCTGGTTTTATATGCAGACATCTGATTGACAGACATGAATTTGAAACCTATGAAGTCAATGAATTGATCTCCAGGACATTCAAGGGTTCCAAGAAAAACTTTATCTCTGCATTTTTTGAGGAACAGGATCTGTCCAAAGAGGATCTGGAAGAAATCGAAGAGCTTATTCATAAGAAGCGGAGGTAGCATGATATTTTTAAAGACGAATCTGGTTCTCGCAGGAATGTGCCTTATATACAGCATTATCCGTCTGGCAGTGAAACACTTCTGCAGCAGGGACAAGTATTGGCTGGACCGGCTTTTTATCAGTACAGGGGTTTTGCTCCTGCCGCTAATGCTGGGCGTCCAAAAGTGCGGGATCCGCAGGATTTCCAAAGGGACAGCCGGGATCATATCACAGCTCCCCGCCAAAAGTCTGACACAGAATATCCGCATGGCCCAGTGGGGAATGACCGCAGCCTTTGGAGCGGGTATGGCTATCTTTTTATTCCTGTTTCTCCGTTACTGCTATGAAAGCAAGGTGTTACAGGCGGCTGTTCCTGTGGAAAAAGAAGTGTCTGGGGAGCTGTGTTTAGAGGGAGCAGGTATTAACAGATACAGGATTTTGCTGAGCGACCGTATAAACGCGCCGGTGACATGGGGATTTGTAAGGCCAAGGATTCTGATACCTTCTTATTTGGAGACTGACTACCGCGAAAGCTATACGCAGATTGTTTTACATGAATACATTCATGCAAAAAGAAGAGACAACCTGTGGAAATTTCTTGCATTGTTTCTTTTGTGCATGTATTGGCAGCATCCATACCTGTGGTTTTTCTATTTTACGTTTTTAAAAGAAGTAGAGTTATCCTGTGATGAGGAGGTGCTTCTGCGGATCGGGGAAGACGGAAAAGCTGCATACGCAGGCACGCTAGTGGCCTTTGCGGGTCTGTACCGCCGTTTCAGTCAGATGGCATCACCTTTATCATCAGGTAGTTTAAAGAGGAGAGTGACCGCGATAATGAATTATAAAAAATCAAGCAGAAAAGCAGGGTACGCAAGAAAAATATTAATGGGAAGTATAGTATTATCTTTTGCTCTGCTGTTAGGATATTCCAATCAGATTTTTGCAGGGATGCGTGACGGGGGAGCGTTAGAAAATATTGTTGAAGTAAACAAAGATACCGATAAAGAAGGAACGGAAACCATTAAAGAAATCAGCGGCAATGGAACGGAAACTTTGGTTCCGCAGAAGGATGCGGAGGAAATATCCTATCTGCAGGAAGAGAATGCGAAAGATGCAGCATTGCAAGAAGAGACATTTGCAGAGGAATTGCAGGAAATACCCGCGTCAGAAGCAGAAAAAGCAACGCTGCAGGAGACAAAGGAAGAGGTGGAAAGTCTCAAGGTGGCAGAGTCTGCTTCCTTGCAGCCGGAAGCAGCGGAGGGTGTATTGTTGCCAAGTATGCAGGAAGCAGAGTGAACCGGCAGAAGGATACGGCGGACTAAAGTATAAAAGAACAGAGAAAAAGGGGTTTCAGGCGTTTGCCTGGAACCCTTTTTTCGGTTAACTGTCAGACTGTCTGCCGGAAGTTTCCCGGCACAGGCGTATAAATTCTTTGACATAGGGAAGAAAGGCCCTGTCCTTTCTCTGTACAATATAAAAAACACGCTTTATGGGCAGGTCTGTGACCGGGCAGGCGTGGAGTTTGCGGCTGGAAAGTTCTTCCCGGATCAGCATTTTGGAGATAATGGAGATTCCTTCATTTTCAGCTACAGCTTCCTTCAGGGCGTCAATGTTATGATACACATGACTTTTAGTAAGGGAAAGGCCCTGTTTGCTCAGGGCCCGCTCCAGAGCTGCACGGGTACTGTTTCCTTCCTCCCGCAGGAGAAACATCTCATTTTCAAAATCCGCAATGGAAAGATTTTCTCTCCGGGCATAGGGATGGTCAGGACTGCATATGACCACAAAGGTATCATCCAAAAAAGGGGTGTAGACAAGGCTGCTGTGGCTTCCCTTTGTCTCAGTCAGCATCACATCCAGTTCCCCTTGGGCCAGCTTTTTCTCCATAAAATAGGAGTCATCAATGGTAAAACGTGTGCTCACATCCGGGCAGATGATATGGTATGCCCGGATAATATCCTGCAGCAGGCAGGAGGCAGCCACCAGCGTGCTTCCAATATGGATCTGTTTCAGATGGAGTCCCAAAAGTGCGGACTCCATTTCTTTATATAGGGAAATGATTCTGGATGCGTAATCCAGGAGCAGCATACCGGCCTCTGTGAGACGGAGATGTTTGCTCAGGCGGTCAAACAGGCGGACCTTGTAGGTCTTTTCAATCTCAGATATGGCCAGACTGACCGTGGATTGTGAAAGATACAGGTTTTGGGCAGCAATACTCATATTGTTGCAGGCTGCAACTTCCAGAAATATGGACATGTGGCGGAGTGTCATGGGGGATCCTCCTTTACTATTGAAAAAACTCATAACATAACCATATTTTAGTATTTTACAAGAGTAAAATCAAGTGCTATTATGACCATAATAAATGAAAATTCGGCCGAATGAAAAAATATGTTATTACAAATATGTTATTACAATAATCAATATGTAAAGGGGATGAGGAAATCATTGTATTAACTGGGGACAGTCTGACACTCCGTATGGTGGAATCCGCTGCATGGGGGGATCAGAGTGTTTCAATAGAAGAGTCCTTATGGGAAAAACTGGAGGATTCCAGGAGACTTGTCTTTGAACTGGCAGACAGGGGGATCCCCATCTATGGATGCAATACCGGAGTCGGTTGGAATAAAGATAAAAAAGTGACCAGGGAATTCATTACAAAATTCAACAGCAGTATGCTGCATTCCCACGCAGTGGGCGTGGGACCTTATGCGCCGGTGGAAGTGGTCAGGGCAGTGATGCTGGTACGGCTCAATGGGCTTTTAAATATGTGTACCGGCATTTCACCCGGAATTGTCAGGATGTATCAGGAGTTTTTGAACAGGAGGATCCATCCGCTGCTGCCTGTACGGGGGTCAGTGGGGCAGGCGGATATAGGAAATCTGTCACACATAGCACTGGCCATGACCGGTGAAGGCCGCGCGGAATATCACGGTGAGATCCTTCCGGTCCGGGAGATATTAAAAAAGGAGGGGCTGGCAGCTGCAGTTCCCGCAGAGAAAGACGGACTTGCAATGATCAGTTCCAATGCCCTGAGTGCCGGATGGGCCAGCCTTGTCCTTTGCAGGGCGGAAAAAATACGGAAGGCAGCAGATGTGATCAGCTGTATGGCCCTGGAGGGATTTGGAGGCAACACTTCACAGCTCAGAATGGAGGCTGCGAAAAAGAGAAAATATGAAGGGCAGATCAAAACAGCGGAGGCTATGAACCGTTATCTGAAAGGCAGTTTTCTTTATAAAGCCAACAGCAGCAGACCGCTGCAGGACCCGCTCTGTTACCGGAGTGTTTCCCAGGTACATGGAGCAGTGTCAGATGCGCTCTCTTTTGCGGAGAAAGAACTGACCGTACAGATAAATTCCTCAGATGACAATCCATGTCTTTTGACGGAAGAGCGGGACATTACACCCAGTGCTAATTTTGAACCCCTGGCCTGGGTACTTCCCCTGGAGATGCTTTCCATTGCTTTCTCACATGTTTCAAAGGCATCCTGTCTGCGGGCCATAAAGCTTGCAAACCCGGCATTTACAAGGCTTACCAGGAATTTATCACCACAGGAGAGTGTCATAGCGTTTTCCACCATCCAGAAGACATTCACGGCTCTGGACGCGGAAATCCGCAGTCTGGCAAACCCCGTATCCATGGATACCTTTCCTCTTGCCGGTGAGATTGAGGACAGGAGCACCAACGCGCCTTTGGCTGTGCAGAGGCTGGATAAAATACTGGACGATCTCTGCTATATCCTAGGGATTGAACTGATGCTCGCAGGCCAGGCGATGGATCTGCGGAGAGGGGAAACATTTGGGGAAATAACAGGGAAAGGACTTGCCGTGCTCAGGGAAAAAATACCGTTTTATGATAAGGATGACCGTATACTGACTGAGGATATAGAGGCAGTTTATGAACTGTTGAAAGAGGGAACATTTCTGCGAAAACTAAACATATAAACAGATTGGAGAAGAATTGGGAGGTTAAAGATGAAAGAAACGAAAGAAAAGACAGGTTCTGCCGGACTTGTGCGGAAGGGTGTATTTATTCCTGCTTTTGCTATCATGGCAATTGTTGTAGCAATCGGTTTTATCAATAATGAGGGGCTGGCAAAGGGAGCCAAAGCCTTCTTCGGTTTTTCCCTTGGGAAATTCGGGTGGCTGTATCAGCTTGTGGCAGTTGTTTCAGTTGTGGTCATAGCCATTGTCACATGTTCTAAGCTGGGAGATATGCGGATCGGCGGAGCCAATGCAAAACCCAAGTATCCATTCGGAACCTGGTTTGCCATGACGCTGACAGGTGGAATTGCAGTGGGAATCGTAAACTGGGGGATCAATGAACCTTTGATCTACTATGGAAATGTGTATGGTGAGCTGGACCAGCTGGGTATTCAGGCGGGAACCCAGGAGGCGGCACGTTTTGCACTTGGCAGATGCTTTTATAACTGGACATTTGTACCTTATGCCATGTATGCGGTATCAGGCCTTCTCATTGCCTACATGTATTTCAACAAGAAAGAAAAACTGTCTGTGATCTCCACCTTAAAGCCTCTTTTCGGAAAAAAGACAGAGAATCCTATATTTATGAATACAGTAGATACGCTGTGCTCCCTTGCGATCACATTGGGAATGGCATCCGGTCTGGGAACCGGTCTGGCACTTCTTATCTCCGGGCTGAATGTTGTATATAAAATACCAAATAATACATTTATCTGGGTGCTTCTTGGGGGTATTGCCACTCTTATTTTTACAAGCTCCGCCATCCTGGGCGTGGATAAAGGGATCCGCAGACTGGCATCCCTGAACAGTAAGATTTTCTATGGTCTGCTGATCTTCCTGTTCATCACAGGACCAATGGCCATCATTTTAAGCAATTCCGTATCAGGACTGGGAGAGTGGCTGAATAATTTCTTTATCTGGGGACTGGATTCCGGTGATGTGGGCGGCGAGGCGCTGACAAGATGGTGGACCCTGGCCGACTGGTGTTCCTGGATCGCCTATGCTCCCATCATGGGTATTTTCCTTGGTAAGATTGCCTATGGCAGAACCGTGCGTGAATTTATGATCATCAACTGGGTTATGCCATCCTTATTCGGTATCGTATGGTTTTCCGTATGGGGAGGAACAGGACTGAACTGGCAGATGAACGGTGTTGTGGATATGGTTGGAGTCATCAAGGAAAGCGGCGCCACGGCAGGCGTATGGGCCTTTCTGCAGAATCTTCCGCTGGGGCTTGGGATCATCATCATACCCATCGTTATGATTACCCTCATGCTGTCCTTCTCCACGGCGGCGGACTCCATGACCAGCACCATTGCATCCATCTGTACCAAGGGACAGAACATGGAGGAGGAGCCTCCAAAGTCCCAGAAGCTGATCTGGGGTATCCTGATCGGTTCCATTTCCATTATCATGGGAGCCGTAGCAGGCGGTGTACGTGGTATAGACGGCGTAAAACAGTTGGCTTCGGTGGGAGGTTTTCTGGTACTCTTTGTATTCCTGCTGCAGTTGATCGCATTTATAAAAACATTTTTCGTGGATTTAAAGAAAGAAAAGAATGAGAAAAAAGAATAGCAGTGTTTGCAGAAAACGAACAGAGTAAAATCTATTAAATTTTGGAGGTGCTTATGGATTTATTATACATAAATGCATTTGATATTGAAAAACTGGAACTGACAAATGAAGAAATCCTGGGAGCAGTGGAGAAAAGCCTGGAGGCCCAGGGAAATGGCAAGACAGTCATTGAGCCCCGGGTGCATCTGATCCCCAATCCGGAATTTCACGGACATTTCAATGTACTCAGAGGATATATAGAGCCTATGGATGTGGCAGGCGTGAAAGTTGTGGGAGACTATGTTTATAACTATAAACAGGATCTGCCGTCAGAAATGGCCCTGTTAAATTTGTACGACCCTAAAACCGGGGCGCCGAGAGCCGTGGTTGATGCTACGGAGATTACATCCATGCGTACGGGTGCTCTGACAGCCATTGGAGCAAAGTATCTGGCAAAAAAAGAAAATAAGATCCTGGGGCATCTGGGTTCCAGAGGAACTGCATGGTGGAACGTGGTGCTTCTTGATTCCATTTATGATTTTGAGGAGATCCGTGTGAACAGCCGCAGAAAAGAATCCATGGAGGATTTTGCGGCACGGCTTACCAAAAAACTGGGCAAACCGGTTAAAGTGACCCGGAACAGCGAAGAGTGCCTGAAAGGGGCGGATATCATGGTGGAGGCCACCCGCCTTATGGAACCCACGCCTCTATTGAAGACAGAGTGGGTACAGCCGGGGAATTTTGTGGTTCCCTATGGGACAGTCAGCGCGGTGGAACTCTCCCTCACAGATGTGATGGACAAGATCGTGGTGGACGACTGGGGGCAGTGCAAAGGCGGTATTCTGGGAAGCCTCCGCAGACATGTGGAGACAGGAAAACTAAGCGAGGATACGTTATATGGAGAACTGGGAGAGATCGTGGCAGGAAAAAAACCGGGCAGACAGCGTGAGGATGAGACCATTTTATTCTGGCACAGAGGACTCTCAACAAATGACATTGCACTGGGACAGTTAGTATATGAAAAAGCATTAAAAATGGGAATAGGCACAACACTGAAATATCGATAGAATACCCTCTTAAAACCGTCCTGCAGCCGGGAAATCTTTACGGCTGCAGGATGGTTTTTTTTGGAAAAAAAGGAAAGTTGCGAAAGATAGTTGCAGACATTTTAAAAAGTGGTATAATGCAAACTGTATAGAGAAAATTTCAAATTTCCAGATATACACATTTATGGAGGAATTAATGTAAAAAATGAAGATCAGAAAGCATTTTATACTGACCGGTTTGGTACAGGGAGTAGGGCTTAGGTACCGGGCGCAGCACCTGGCACGGCTTCTGCAGGTGACCGGATGGGTGAAGAACACCTGGGACGGATGCGTGGAAATGGAACTGCAGGGCGGAGAGCAGGAGATATCAAACTTCCTGGAACGGTTGTCCATGGGGAATTTTATACGGATTGAAGGGGTTGATGCCAAGGATATTCCGGTGCGGGAGGAGAATGGGTTCTGTGTGAAAGGTTAAAACAGAAGAATATTTTTATGCAGGAAAATATTGACAAGCCCGTAAAATTGGTCTAAGATATAAAAAAATAAAATGATAAGAAAAAAAGGTTCTCAAAGGCGAAAACCCACCTTTGGGGACCTTTTTGTATGGAGGATGAAGTATGATGAAAACAGAAACAGTAGAAAATATGTGCGGCGGCAAGGGCCATGTGATCATTAAGCATATTTTAGGAGAGAAGGAACTGAATGGAAAGTGCGGTCTGTACGCAGAGGTTGTCATTGAGCCGGGATGTTCCCTTGGATATCATGAACACCACAATGAGAGCGAGACTTACTATATCCTGTCCGGCCAGGGAGACTATGATGACAATGGCACAGTGCGCCCGGTAAAGGCAGGGGATGTAACCTTTACACCGGATGATCACGGGCATGGCCTGGTGAATACCGGGGAGGAAGACTTAGTGTTTATGGCATTGATCATTTTTGACTGATACAGGATATATAGACAAAGGGGAAGCGGCGGCAGGCGCTTCCTTTTTGTGTGCGGAGAAATTTAGCAAATATGACCAATTATAAGAAGAAAAATTCGCACAATTTTGACAATTGCCAGAATGAATTTTATGGAATATAATGTAATCATAAAACGTGCACGGACACGATGGAGGAAATTATGAAAGTTACAATCCGGGAAGTTGCAGAGGCAGCTAACGTGTCGAGGGGGACTGTGGATCGGGCTTTAAACCACAGGCCAGGCGTAAACCAGCAGGTGGCAGAAAGAATCATTAAGATAGCAGAAGAATTAGGATATAAACCGGATATGGCGGCCAGGACACTGGCAAATAAGAAATATACCAAGACCATAGGCGTGCTGCTCTGTTCAGAGGGGAATCCGTTTTTTAAGGAGGTGATCCAGGGGGTAAATAATGGGCTGGAGGAAATGGGGCATTTTGGCATACAGAGCAGTGTGAAGAAGATCAAAGGATTTGATGCGGAGCTGCAGCTTCAAAAAATTGAAGAGTTGCTGGAAGAGAGAATTTCAGGCCTTGTGATCACCCCCGTTAATTCCAAGAGGGTGGCCCAAAAGATACAGGAATTGGAAGATAAGAATATTCCTGTCGTGACGATTAATACAGACATAGCAAGTGTCAAACATTTAGCCTATGTGGGCTGTGATTATGTTACAAGCGGCTGTGTGGCAGGTGAACTGCTGGGGATGATGAGCAATGGGGCAGAGGAACATATTGCCCTGGTGATAGGTTCAAAGATGGTGATGGCGCAGGCGCAGCGCTTGAAAGGAATAAAAAAAACACTGAAACGGGACTACAGCAATATAATCGTAGACGCGGTATTGGAAAATGAAGATGATGACCGGAAGTCTTATGAACAGCTGAGGACATTGCTTCAGAAGAACCCTGACCTGACGACCATCTGTTTTGCGGCAGCAGGTGTTGAAGGGGGGATAAAAGCTGTCCGTGAGACGGATTACGGGCGCAAATTAAGGATCGTCACATATGACCTGACAGATATCGTAAAGGAAAATTTAAGATCAGGCGTGGTATCTGCAACAGTCTGTCAGGAACCATTCCGGCAAGGCTTTATGGGAGTGGAAATCCTGGGACGGTATTTGCTGTATGGTACCCGTCCGGAAGAGTCTACCGTGAAAACGCATATATTTATCGCAACAAAATATAACTTATGACATATTCTCTTTACTCTGGGGTCTTAAGGAGTAAAGAGAAAAAAATTACCTGTATCGTGCACGGACACGGTTCCATAACACATAAAACAAAATCAGTTAAGAGGAGGTTAACAAAATGGCGAGCAGCAGAGAAAGGCTGAATCAGACTTTAAATCACATTGAGCCTGAGGAAGTGGTAGTGGATATGGGGGCAACTCCGATCACCGGCATCAATGCCAATGCACTGGACCGGCTGAGAAAAGCGCTGGGGCTGGAGGAAAGGAAGGTAAAGATCAATGAGCCTTTGCAGCTTTTGGGGGAGGTGGAGGAGGATGTCAGGCAGGCCCTGCATCTTGACTGTGTGGAGATCTCCACGGGGATGAACATGTTTGGATTTTCCAATGAGGGCCGTAAGCCCTGGACGATGCAGTCCGGCCTGGAGGTGGATGTTCCGGCAGCTTTTCATACCACAGTGGATGAGACAGGCCGTACCTATCTGTATCCACAGGGGGATTTAAGTGTACCGCCCTCCGGTATGATGCCAAAAGGGGGATTCTTTTTTGACAATATAACCAGAGGTAATATTGAGTTTGACGAGGACACAAACAGCGCAAAAGAGGATTTCAAGGACGATTTTTCCGTGATCACGGAGAAGCAGTTAAAAGAACTGGAAAGACAGTGCAGCTATTACTACAGCAATACGGAATACGGCATCGTGTACAGCGGGGCCATTGCCTCGATAGGTGACTTTGCCATTGTTCCCGGACCAAGTGTAAAGCATCCGAAAGGGATCAGAAATTTACCGGATTTTATGATGGCGCACCATATCTGCCCGGATTATATCCATGAGGTATTTGAGATGCAGGTGGAAACCGGATTAAAAAATGCAGAGTTGATCCGTCAGGCCTGCGGGGACAAGATACAGGCAGTCTATATTTCAGGGACCGATTTCGGTACACAGAACGGACCGTTTATGTCGCTGGATTCTTTCCGGGAATTTTATAAGCCCTATTACAAGAGAATAAACGACTGGGTTCATAAAAATACAAATTGGAAGACTTTTTATCACACCTGCGGAGCTGTCATGTCATTTCTTCCTGATTTTTATGAGGCGGGAATGGACATTCTGAATCCGGTCCAGCTCTCTGCAAAAGGTATGGACGGCAAAAAACTGAAAGAAGAATGGGGGGATAAGTTTGTTTTCTGGGGCGGAGGCATTGATACACAGCACACCCTGCCCTTTGGCACACCGGAGGAGGTGTACCGGGAGGTAACGCAGCGTCTGGAACTGTTTTCAAAAGGGGGCGGGTTTGTGTTTAATACAACCCATAATATACAAAGTCCCACAAGTGCTGAAAATATGATGGCAATGTTCCAGGCAGTCAGAGATTTTAAGAACAGAAGGTAAATGATCAAGGGAAAGTGGGGAAAAACTATGAGAAAAAAAATTGGGATGTTTTTAAGTACAGTATTGTTAGTCACTGCAGTTTTAACCGGATGCGGAAGCAGCGGGGGAACAGAGGAGAAGGAAAAAAACAACGAGCCTGATACAGGCACAAATACAGAGGAACAGGCGGAGGCGAATCCGGAAGATATTGTGATATGGGCGTTCACAGAGCCTCATGCGGAATATTTCAGGTGGGTGACAGAGGAATATAAGAAAGAGCATCAGGATGTAAGTTTTACCATAGAAGTCATGGATATCAATGCGCTGTCAGATCGTCTGGCTGTCATCAACGCATCCGGCGGGGAGGGCGCCCCGGATTTGGTGGACCAGGAGCAGGGATATTTCTCCAGATTCATGTCAGAGGAGCAGATGTGCTATTACCCTCTTGATGAGTTTATAGAGAAGGATAAAGTGACAGAGAAAATGGTTAAAAACCGTCTGGACCTGTATGCGTATGATGGTCACTATTATGGACTTGAACATGCGCTGTGTCCGGTAACCATGGCGTACAGGGCGGATCTATTCGAGGAATATAATATCAAGGTTCCCACAACCTGGGAGGAGTACAAAGCGGCTGCAGAGGAATTTGCAAAACATGATATTTACATCTCTGCCACGAAAGACATGTCTCTGGGCGGTGAGATGGATGAAATAGCCCTTATGCTGCGCGGGGCCGGTCTGGACTATGTGGATAAAAACGGAGAGCTGGATATCACAGAGGAATTCAAAAATATTGTTATGGATTATGTGAATATGCAGCAGAAGGGCATGATGTATGCCTGGGAGACACAGGAGGAAGTATGGCCGGTGGTGGCTGAGGATAAGGTGGCAACCTATTTTGCGGCAGACTGGGCAGCGGGATGGCTGAGAGATAATGTACCGGAACAAAGCGGTAAATGGCAGATGGCAGCGCTTCCAAAGCTGACGGAATCGGCAGCACCGGTATCAGTAAGGGGCGGCACCGGCCTTTGTATGACAAAATACACCGGGAAAGATAAAGAGCAGTTGTGGGATTTTATGAAGTTTGCACAGCTTGACAAGGATAATTGTGTGAAGAAATACGAGATGATCGCTCTGTATCCGCCGGTTTATGAGGCTATGCCCGAATGCAACAGCCCGGTTGCGTATTACAATGATCAAAATCTTGGAGAACTGTACGAGAGCCTGGCAGATGAGATTCCCATCCAGTATCAGGCAGACTGGAGAAATACTTTTATGGAAACATTCAATTCCAATGCCTATGACCTGGTGGAAGGTAATATCAGCATGGATGAGATGGGAGATATTTTGACAGAAGCGGTTGAAGAATACAATCAGACAAAATAGCCGATAGAGAGAAAGGTGCATGTATATGAAGAGTAAGAAACGAAAACTAATGCCTTATCTTTTCATATCCCCATTTTTTATCCTGTATGCAGTTTTTGGACTGTACCCTGCAATTTCAGGTTTGATCTTATCATTTCAGACGAAAACGGGAGGATTTACTGTTTCCAATTACGGAACGGTCTTTATGGACCACAGGTTTTGGAAATCCATATTAAATGCCTGTATTTACATGATGGGAAGTATATTTATTATACTTCCCGTGGCATTGCTTGCAGCGTTGATGCTGAACAGTAAATATATGGGGAAGAAAAGCGGCTTTGTTTCCACAGTCTTTTTTATTCCCAATGTGACCTCCGTTATTGTAGTGGGAATTGTCTTCAAATTGATCCTGAGAACCAACAATGGACTGATCAATACGGTTCTGCAGGATGTTGGCGTGGCGGAAAAGGCGGTCAAGTTTTTAAGTGATCCGGCTTGGGCGATTCCCTCCGTTCTGTTGATTGGCTGCTGGAGGTATTTTGGCATCAACAGCCTGTATTTTCTCAGCGGCCTGCAGGGGATACCAACGGAACTTGGGGAAGCGGCAAGGATAGACGGGGCAGGGAAATGGAAGGAATTTTGGTATGTAACGCTGCCTTTATTAAAACCAATTATGACATATATTGTATTTATTGCTATCACAGGTTCCTTTGCCATGTTTGGGGAGGTTCTTACACTGGTACAGAATTCCTCCTCGGTAGGCTCCAGGGATTCCATGCTGTATCCGGTTATATATCTTTATAATACAATGTTTAAAAATAATCAGGTAAGCAGGGCAGCCACCATGGGATATGTGATCGCTTTGATCCTGCTGATAATTACAACCATACAGAGACGTCTGTTTCGGGAAAAGGACTGAGGTGATGCAGTGTGAAAGAAAAGAAAATAATTTCAGGTATTGTGTTTCATTTAATATTGGTAATTGCAGTTATATTTATACTGTATCCCTTTGCATTTATGATATCAGGCGCTCTTAAGACGGACCTGGAGATGAACAGGCACATACTGCGTCTGATCCCGCGGGAGATTACCTTTGATAACTTTAAAACATTGTTCGATACCATACCATTTTGGAAACAGTTTGCGAACAGTATTTTTGTGGCAGCCATTGCCGCGTTTCTGGCTATGGCGGTTGACGCGCTGGTGGCCTATGGATTTACCAGATTTGAATTTAAGGGGAAAGGGATCCTTTTAAGCTTGATTTTGGCTACCATGCTGATACCGCCTCAAGTTCTCATGGTTCCCCAGTTTCAGATGTACAAAAATATGGGGTTGTTTGGCACCTATGTACCTCTGATCATACCTGCTATGATCAATGCATTTGGTATTTTTCTGCTCTGTCAGATCATGGGGCAGGTGCCGAAGGATTTATATGAAAGCGCAATGATCGACGGATATGGGGAACTTAAGATATTTTTTAAAATAGCAGTGCCTCTGAGCAAAGCGGGGATTGGCATTCAGGGAGTCCTGACATTTATGAATGCCTGGAACGATTTTATGACACCCCTTATTTATCTGAATGCGGAGGAGAAGTACACTTTGCCCATCGGTCTGATGAGACTGCAGAATTTTTACAAGATTTCTTACGGTGCACCCCTTGCAGGAGCATTGCTTTCCTGTATTCCTGTGATCCTCATACTGGCAGTAGTAGGGCAGAAATATTTTGTCAAGGGATTAATGGCAGGAGCCATCAAGGGATAACAGACAGAGGAGGGATAATAGGTATGAAAAACTATATAGTGGCAGAGCAGGGGGACCATGCAGTCCTTCTGGCGGCAAAGGAGCTGAGGCGTTACCTCTATGTTCTGGGGGAAGAGCTGCCGGAGATCGTAAGCAGTATTCCGGAAGAGGGAAATTGTATGATCCTGGCGGTGAAAGGGCATGGTCTTTTAGAAAAGTATATATCCGTGCTGGATCATACTGGCCTTGGCGAAGAGGGATACCTGTTGTACGGCAGGGAGAAGGGTGTGAAAATATTTACAGGAAATACCGGGATATCTGTACTTTATGCGGTATATCGTTTCCTGGAATTACAGGGGATTGGCTTTTACCTGCACGGAGATGTGATCCCCGATAAAAAGTGCAGGAAAGATATTTGGGGAACAGAGCCGGATATCCGTGAAACACCTCTGTTCCGTGAGAGGGGCATCCTTCCCTTCCACGATTTTCCGGAGGGGCCGGATTGGTGGAACAAAGATGACTATTACGCTGTATTAACACAATTAGCAAAAATGAGGGCCAATTTTTTCGCGCTGCATACATACCCTGAGAATCAGGATGCCCCAAAAGCAATGACAGCAGAACCTTTGGTGTGGATTGGAAAAAAAGAGGACTGCAGGGAGGATGGGACTGTAAAAGCCAGTTATCCTGTACAGCATTTTAAAACAAACGGAAACAGTTGGGGATACCATCCCATGGAGACAGGGGATTATCCCTGCGGAACCGGCAATGTATTTGAGACGGACAGCTACGGTGCGGACTATATGAAGGGATACGAGGAGGATATATACAGCACGGAACTTCATGAAAATACGGTACCTGCGGATAAATACAACCAAATGTTTCATGCTTACGGACAGCTTTTACAGGATACTTTTTCCTATGCAAAAGAGATTGGCGTCAAAACCTGTATCGGAACAGAAGCACCACTTACCATTCCAGAGACAGCCAGGCATCATTTGGCCATAGCCGGGGAAGCGGATGAGGATACCGTGGAGGCGTTGTATGAGGGGATTTTTGAGAGGATCAAAAGGCTGCATCCGTTGGATTATTATTGGATGTGGACACCGGAGGACTGGACGTGGCTTGGAAACACAAAGGAGGATACCCATAAGACAATCCGGGATTTTGCCTGTGCGCTGAGGGCAAAAGAGAGGACAGAGGCTCCCTTTGAACTGGCTGTCTGCGGCTGGACGCTGGGTCCCCGGGAGGACAGGGCTGCTTTTGACAATTATCTGCCAAAATCCATGCCGTTTTCCTGCATTAACAGGAATGTGGGGTTTGACCCCATTGAACCCAAGTTTCAGGACCTGAAGGGAAGACCGGCCTGGGCGATCCCGTGGATGGAAGACGACCCGGCAATGATCTCCCCTCAGTTATGGGCAGGAAGAATGAGAAGAGATGCCTTTGACGCAAAAAGGTATCATTGCAGCGGACTGCTGGGGATCCATTGGAGGACAAGAAATATAGCGCCCAATGCCAAGGCTCTCATGGAGTCTGCCTGGGAGCAGCCGTGGGGTAAAGAACTGGATGGGGAGATCAGCCTGGAGGGGTATATCGGGAAGGAATCCTATGCGGTACGATATCCGGATGGCGGGAATCTTTCTGCGACAGCCAGAAAAGGTATGTCAGGATATCAACTGAAGATTCCGGCAGGTAATTACACGGTTCAATTGGATTTCCGGCCGGATACGGCAAAATTGGATATAAAGGTCAATCATCTCACATTGAGGGATCTGGAAATAAATGAAGAGCACACCAGGATCCTGGTACCGGGAATGGAAGTGGAGCAGGATACCAGTCTTAGGATTACGTTTTTTACCAAGGAGGGGAGCCCGGCGCTTACAGCCATAGAAATATTAGGCGCCACAAAAAACAATCAACTTTCAGGAAACGATTTTTCCAGAAAGATCAACTGCGGAGGGGAGGCGTGGAAGGACTATGAGGCGGATTTACCGCTGCATAAGGAAAATGGCCGTTATGCGCCGGTGCGTGATTTTTATGAACGCTTTTCCGCCATTGAGTTTGGTGACAGGGCAGGAAGTGAGGCAGCACGTATTTTAACAGAAATGGATGGACATTTGCCAAGACCCAGCCGATGGGAAGACGGGCCAGGGAATATATACCAAAATGATATACCTTGGGAGGAGATGCAGAGCCAGTACAAGTTTACGGAGCAGTTTGAGCAGTTGGGAAAATATATAAGTGGAGAAGGGGAAAAGGAGCGGTTCGACTATTGGAACCATACGTTTCAGGCAATGAAAAAAACTGCGGAATTAGGATGTCTCTGGGGCAGTTTTGAAAAGCAGTATAAAGTGGGAGCGCAGGATGCAGCACTGGATGTATATAGAAATATAATAAAAACCATAGAGGCATTGGACTTCCACCTTTTGATGGCACTGCAGACATATGGGGATATGGGCGTTCTGGCAAATATCCAGCAAAGATCAGTGGTCCCTATATTAAAAGACTGTCAAAGCAAACTGGGGAACTGGTATGTTAAGCTGCCAAAGCTGAAAGAAAATGTACTGGAAGCCGCTTCAAAATTAGTAGTTCCCACAGTAAGGACCTCTTTAAAAAGAGGGGAAAGTTTAAAGCTTAAAGTGATCGTATTGGGAGGAAGTGAAAATGCCCCTGCGATATATTTCAGGAAACTGGGGGAAGGGAAATATAAAGAAAAAACCTTTGAAAAACTGGCGAGGTGGGTCTATATCCTGGAAATCTCTGCAGATGAACTGCAGGCAGATTTTGAGTACCATATCTGTTTGGAGCATATGGGCAAAAGCTTAGAATTCCCCCGCAGTAGTAGGTGTAAGAATCAGACGGTGATCGTTATGGAGTAAAAGATCCGGCCGTTTATATCAGTCGGCAGAACGTTATTGTTTCCTTCTCTCTGTGCAACACACGTTGCCATGCACAGATATGGAGCATCTGTTCCATATCGCGCTGGCAGCCATGGGGATTTTAATGTATCCTCCATGAAAACACTTTGCAGAATAGCAGATATGTGAATAGTGTGGCAAATCCCCTGTAAGTTCATCTGCAGTAATAATTCTTTGACCCGGTACAGTGAATATAGTGTATAATTGAATTAAAATAAGGGTGAAAGTAAAGATGAGGGGGATACTTTGATTAAAAAGGGGTTCATAAAAAGGAATAAATCAAATCTATACATTATTATTATTTTAGCCGGGATAGCTGCAGCTATATATTTTGGACTTCTCAAAAGAGGTGAAAGAGTGGTCCATAGTATTCAGGCAGATGAGGTCGAAAGTATATATCTGTACAGCTATACAGGCGGAGCTCCGCCCGATAATACCTCGGAACATGAGTTTAATGAAGAGGAGATCAGGAGATTTGTTGCTTTACTGAATAAGACGAAATTATTGCCCACTACGAGTAACAGCATTTCAGATGGTGCTTCGTCCCACTATGATATAAAATTAAAAGATGGTACTGATATTTCTATTTCACCCGGCCAATTTTTTGATATAAACGATAAAAAATATAGACTGATGAACGAAAGGGCAGTTTGGAGAGAATATGTTAATTTCAATAGTTTAGAATAAAATGGGTCTGAAAATGAAGTTCCGCAAACTGCCGGCCCATTTTGAGGCATATTTTGACACCGCCTTCTTTCGGGGAAAGTCTCCTATAAATGGTACCGCACATCTTGCGGAATTTAATCTTCAGATACGCTATAGAAAAACTGAGGTGTGGTGATAGAATGTCTGAATCGCATGTGTTGTACTTTATATGGGAGGCTGTGACGGTAGGTTTGCTGCGGATAAAGAAATGACAGTCAGAATTTGCTTTGCTAGTTAGCTGTATTCTTCAAACTGTCAAAGATAAGTGGTCTTGCCAATTTTCCCAGAGAAAGTATCTTTGAAGTACAATCACATTGCGCAGGCAATTTAACTGCGGCAATCTGGCTGTTATCATAAGTTCTGAAATAATACCGGGTTTCCGAGAGGTCAATGAAAGCCGTATATTGCGTAAAATCCGCCGTTCCTTTGTCTGTCATAACAACTCCCTTGGGAATGCTGACACTCTCCATTAAATGAAAACAGGTAAGCAAAGCCTCTTCCTTTTTGTCAGGGAGCATGGCATGGCTTTTTTGGAAGGCAGTTCTGACAAATCTGGACGGAGGTGTGTAATCTCCGGGAAGACCAAAGGTGCCGGTACCCTGGCCAAAAGGGGTTAGTTTTACATCATTCCACTCAGCATTTTGTTTCTGGGGCGGTGTGACATTCATATAATTCCGCAGATTTGTCATATGCCACTGGAAGTCAGGGCTGTTGGCAAAGACACCGATTGGATTGTTATACAGATGCAGTCCGTCTGCAGTCTTTTCTACTACCATGCATTTACCGCTTTTATCAGCAAGAATCCAGTGAAGCGGGGCAACAGAATCTGTAACGGAATCTTTTAACCCCACAATCCGGATCATCCGTAGCATGGAGGCAGCTCCAGATACGGAATCACACTGACCAAGCAAAAGATTCACCAGTTCGAGAGCTGCAATTGAGATACGGGGAGCATCTTGCGAAACAATAGGATCGTATTGCGCATATCCCGGAAAATACAGCGCTGCCGCAGCAAATCCTTTTTCATTGACCCCATCTGCCAAGATCACAGGTGAAATATTCTGTCCAATGCCCATGATACGGTACTGATTGTGGATTTTGTGGGTTTTCATAAGATTGTTCCATGTATAGCCCTTCGGTATGAAATACATTTCCGGGCTGAGTGGATAAGAAAAATCCATGGTTCGCCCGAAAAAAGCGTCTTTCTGAGGTGATTGTATATATAATGCAGTGCACATAGCTGTCTCCTTTGCTCTGCTTTGTGAAGGATATGATTATGTATATTCCGACTTTTCCCGGGGCATACCGGAAACTCACCGGTAAAATTCCCATATAGTGTAACTGCTGTATTTATCCTGATAGTTTTCACGCAGTGTATGCAGAAGCAGTATACTGTCTCCGGGCGTGAAAATATTCTGTGTATTGGAGGAGACCTGTTTGTCCGCAGCGGCCGGCAGCCTCGTTTTTCCGCGCAGTTCGGAGGCCGGGCAGCCATAATACTTCTGGCATAGCTGGTTCAGGTACCTCACATCCGAAAACCCGCTTTCAATGCTGATGGTAAGCACTTTCTTATCTGTATGCTGCAGAAGACGGCAGGCGTATTCAAACCGTTTCAGGTTCAGATATTCCTGAAAAGACAGGTCCAGTTCGTCGCGAAACAGGTGTGAGAGATAGGTGAGAGACAGATTTTCATGGGCAGCAATATCCCTCAGCAATAGTTTCTGTCTGAAATTTTTTTCTATATGATCCGTGATACGGCTCATGCGCTCCTGTCTGTGCCTGCGAGTGGTGATCTCCGCATCTGTGTATGTCTTCTTGGGAACATAAGTGTGAAGCGCATATAGGATCATGTTCAAAAGACTCATGCATTTATACTCATAGTTGGCAAATTGTCCGAAATAATTATATGCAAGCTCGATCAGCAGACCCTTCATGATCTCATAACGGGTCTCATGCTGAGAGAAAAAGGAACGGACACTGTTTTCAATGAAGCAGGTATTCTCGTCGTGCTGGAAATAAGAGGTGACAAGCTGCCGTGACATTTGTATGGCCAGTATCAGCGCACCGCCGCTCTGTCCATGTATTTCATGCAGCTCCATGGGATTCAACAGATATATGTCACCGCTTTGCAGGTTCCGTATAGTTCCATTGACGGTGAGCTGCGGATTTCCGTCAAGAACAAGCCCTATTTCCATCTCCCTGTGAGTATGGGGAGCACGGGAAAAGAGGCGTACCAATAGGGCACGGAACGCATGTATCTGCGGGTGGGCAACCAGTTCAAATTCTTTTTCCATTTCTGTCACTGCTTTCTTTTGATTTTCTAACTCTATTCTAATATCATTGGATAGATCAGACAAGAACAATCTCAAAATTATCTGTATAATAACAAAATAATCATTAAATATAAACAAATAAATCGTACCAATTACAAGAAAAACTTTACAATATAGAGGCATTTTCAGCTTTTAGACAAACAAAGGACAAAACGCAAGATTATCGCCCGGTTATCACAAATATGGAAATGCAGTTTCACTGGAAATCGGCTAAACTGAAAGGAAAACAGAGCAAGATTTTTCCGTGTTCTGAAGACGGTAAGAAATAAAGGAAGACAGGTGATCATATGGAAAAAAAGGTGATCGTAGCGGGACATTCCTGCCTGGATATAACGCCCCTCTTTCCGCAGGGGCAGCAGGTATCAAAACTGGGGGAAATTCTCTCGCCGGGAAGGCTGATACAGATGGAAGGTGTAGATATTCATGCGGGCGGAGCGGTCTCCAACACGGGGCTGGCTATGAAAATGCTGGGAGTTGATGTCTGCCTCATGACAAAGACCGGAAATGATAAATTCGGTAAGATCCTTTCCGATATCTATGCTGCCCGGGGTGTAGATTCCGGGATCATTATTCAGGAGGGGCAGAATACATCTTATTCCGTGGTGCTTGCGGTTCCGGGGATAGACAGGATATTTCTTCATGATTCCGGATGTAATGACACCTTCTGTTTTGAGGATTTGCCGAAAGAGAAGCTTTACGGCGCGGACCTGTTTCATTTTGGCTATCCGCCCCTGATGAAGAAAATGTACGAAAATACCGGAAGTGAACTGGTGCGTATGATGAAATATATGAAGTCCCAAGGAACAGCAACCTCCCTTGACCTGGCTTTTGTGGATGGAGACTCTACGGCAGGAAAGGCTGACTGGGAGGGAATCTTAAGAAGTGTGCTCCCTTATGTGGATTTCTTTGTACCAAGTATAGAAGAACTCTGTTTCATGCTGGACAGAAGAAGATATGAGGACTGGAAGCGCAGGGCAGGGGATGAAGACATTTCATTTATTCTGGATGTACAGAAAGATATCCGGCCTTTGGCAGAGCGGTGTATGGAGTTTGGGGCAAAGGTCCTTTTGCTGAAATGCGGGGCACCCGGTTTATATTACAGGACGGCAGAAGGACATGGGCTGGGGGACCTGGAAGCAAAATTGGGGATTTCCGCAGAAGAATGGTCAGACAGGGAAGGATTTGAGGCCAGTTACCGGCCCGGGAAAGTATTGTCAGGAACAGGAGCA
This sequence comes from Blautia hominis, assembly GCA_002270465.1. Lineage (GTDB taxonomy): Bacteria > Bacillota > Clostridia > Lachnospirales > Lachnospiraceae > Blautia > Blautia hominis. The sequence goes on along the minus strand of NQOF01000001.1, from coordinate 902,469 downwards.
GGCGACACTACCATCGCCGCATTTCTGACAGCCATGCTGAGAGGGTATCCTTTTGAAATGTGTGTCCGCCTGGCTGCCGCTGAGGGGGCGTCCTGTGTGGAAGCATATGACGCGCTGAGCGGCATCCGCCCCCTGGAGGAACTGGATGAGAAAATTAAAAACGGATGGAAAAAGAGAGAAGGGGTGTAAAAAATGTTAGTAAACCTAAATGATGTGCTGCTGCCTGCCAGAAAAAACGGCTACGGTGTTGGTCTGTTTAACACCGTGAATCTGGAACTTGCCAGAGGTGTGTTAAAAGCAGCGGAAGAACTTAAATCCCCGGTCATTATCGGAACAGCGGAGATTTTACTTCCCTGCGGACCTCTGGAGGATTTGGCGGGACTGCTTGTTCCCATGGCAAAAAAAGCATCCGTTCCTGTGGTGGTCCACTATGACCATGGTCTTACTTTTGAAAAATGTATGGAGGCGCTGAAGCTGGGATTTACCTCTATTATGTATGACTGTTCCACGGACAGTTACGAAGAAAATGTGAGAAAAGTCCGTGAGCTGGTGAGGATCGCACATTGTTTCGGGGCAACGGTGGAGGCAGAATTGGGACATGTGGGAGACAATGAGGAACAGACTGCCCATAATGGTGCAGATGTACCGGAATCATATTACACAGACCCCGCGCAGGCAAAAGAGTTTGCAGAAAAAACACAGGCAGATGCCCTGGCTATCGCTGTGGGAACCGCTCACGGTGCTTATAAATTCAAACCGAAACTGGATTTTGACAGGATAAAGAGAATAGCAGAAATGGTGCATGTTCCCCTGGTACTCCACGGAGGTTCCGGGCTTTCAGAAGAAGATTTCAGAAGATCCATCGCCTGCGGGATCAGCAAAGTGAATATTTTTACTGACATCAATGAGGCTGCAGGCAAAGCGGCAGAACATGCTATCAGGGAAGGCAAAACCTGTCTGACAGATATGATCCCCTGTCAGGTGGAGGCAGTGGCAGAGGCAGTAAAGGCAAAAATACGGATTTTTGGTTCAGAATATAAGGCATTGACGGATATAAGTATATGACGTAAAATAAAAATTGGGTGGACACCTACCGCAAACTAAGGTCATTTAGTTTGCGGCTTTTTTTGTTTATAAGGAGGAAAAGTATGTGGAATTACATCTGGCCGATCCTTTTGGTGATTGGCTCAAATACGGTCTATAATATCTGTGCAAAATCAACCCCGGCAGAGGCAAATGCATTTGTCTCACTTTCCGTGACTTATTTGGTAGGGGCGTTCCTGTCCATTGTGATGTTTTTATTTACATCATCCGAAAAAGCATATCTTACTGAATTAAGAAAACTGAATTGGGCCTCCGTAGTCCTGGGCGCATCTGTGGTTGCGCTGGAATTTGGTTATATTGCCATATACAGAGCCGGATGGAAGGTCAGTGTTGGCTCCCTGGTGGCCAATATTGGGCTTGCGGTTATTTTGATCATTGTGGGTGTGATCTTTTATAAGGAACTGATAACTTTTAAACAGATATGCGGGATCATGCTGTGCCTTGGCGGGCTGCTTTTACTTAATACATAAGCAGCCTGGATCCTCACATTTAGCTTTTGTTTGGCCGGAAGAATTTTTGTCTCTGGGATGCTCATTTTCTGAATATGTCAATAGCGTGGCTTGTAATACCCAATAAATCTTCCCGCTCACAAGTGGCAAAGTGGTATTTCAAGAACAGTTCAAAGGTATCTTGGTCCATCTTGTCGATTGCTTCGCGCATAAATAAGGCGCAGCCGTCTGTTGCCGCGTAATGGAGCCGGGTTACGGGAAATGCAGACATCAGATCATCAATGTCTTCCTTTCGGACAAGTTCAAAAACATTCTCTGGATTGGAATTGGCGGCAAATGTCCGGGCGTCAAGCAGGCCTTTTTCTATATATTCGGAGACACTGATATTGCCCCGATGAAATCCTTCGTCCATGAGACAGCCATCGGATATGACGTAGGCGGCAAAAATTATGCCTCCCTGTTTTGTTACACGAATCGCCTCGCGCAGCGCCTGTTTTTTATCTTCCGTATGATAGAGATGGTACAGGGGACCTAATAAAAGGGTAATGTCATATTTTTGATCCGGGAAGGCAGATAGATCCAAAGCGTTCCCCTGGGTGATGGTTATATTTTCGTTTGACTGCGTGTTTTGGCGGAAAACGGTTATATTATGTTCCACCAGCTCTACCGCATCTACCGTATATCCCTGACGGGCCAGCGCGTGGGAATACCGGCCGGTTCCGGTACCGATTTCAAGCACACGGTCCCCGGGTTTCATATATCTGGCAATATAATGCATAGTAGTAAGGAATTCAACTGAGCCGTGCTTTAAGGTCAGCCTGCTGTCTTCGTTGTAAGTATTGTAAAAATCAATTAAATATTGGTTTGTATTCATAATGTCCCCTTTCTGTCAATGGAAAATATTAATCGGTCAAATTCCAATCCGGTTTTTCCTGTTTTATAAAAGCAGATAATATATTTGTCACCATTTTTTCAATACTGTTTCTGTCTAATGCTATTTTTTTAGTGGCTGTTAAGACCGCTATCCCATGAGTATAAAAGAACAAGTCTAAAAATATTACCTTTGCTCGTTCTAATCCTATTCCAACAGCATCTGAGAATGATCTGGCCCTTTTTTCATTGTCCGGTTCTTTGTAAAAATCCGTTGTCTCAGCCATGTTCAAATCCATATCGTTTACAAACAGCAGCTTAAATAAATGTGTTTCTTCCTGCGCAAATGCAATGTAAGAGAGGGGAAGGAGCAAATAGGGACTGATATTTTCAGAATTGCTGTATTCATCCACATACTGCAGGTAGTATTCATACGCAAAGGGAAGAAATTCGCTTTTCAATTCCTCCATGTTTTCATAACAAGTAAAGATTGGGCGGGTAGAACATTGTAATTTGTTTGCAATACTTCTTGCATTTACAGTATGAAATCCTGTTTCTCTTGTAATAGTCAGGACAATATTCAAAATCATTTCTTTGGTTATTTTTGCTTTAGGCGGCATATAGATTTCCTTTTTCCTTCCTGTCAGGGGTACGATAGGTAACTTATGTTACATAACTATTGTTGCATATTGAATAAGATATGTCAAGCATGCGTTTTATCATTTGCTGTGTTGTTATCCTCAGTCAAACAATGACTCGGTTTCCCGCTTTCGTTTTACAGGCTGATGAAATATAGCCCGGACCGGACAGTTTTTGACCGGATGGGTCACTGGTTTGAAATATAAGGGGAAGGGGGGAATTGTGAAAAATGCATAAAAAGCCATTTTAATATTGGGTAATTATGTCAATAGACATAGTAGAAAGAAAGTTGTACTATTAAGTCATTGAAAAGAGCACGAGCTCGTAACAAGGACAACAGAAAAAAATGAAACAATATCAGAAAAGATGAGAAACCTGCGGTGAGAGCCGCAATCTTTTTTACAGAGTTACGAGCACGAGCTCTTGAAGGCAAAAAACAAAACATTCAGGAATGAAGAAAAGGAGATAAGATATGGCTGGTAAAGATTTAAAAGTTGGCGTTGTAGGTACAGGAGCAATCGGAAGAACACATATTGAGAGGATCAACAACAAACTGCAGGGGGCTAAAGTTGTAGCCTGCGCAGACGTGAATGTGGATTTCGGAAAATCCGTAGCGGAAAAATACGGCTGCAAATTCTATGCCGACGGAGAAGAGATGATAGCATCAGACGACATTGATGCAGTGATTGTCACCACTATTGACCCATATCATGAGCAGTATGTAATGGCAGCCATCAAAGCAGGAAAATATGTATTCTGTGAGAAACCACTGGCACCTGAGGCAGAAGCCTGCAAGAGGATCGTGGAAGCGGAAGCCGCAGGAGGGAAGCAGCTAGTGCAGGTTGGGTTTATGAGGAGATATGATACAGGATACCGTCAGTTGAAAGCTGCAATTGAGAACCGTACCTACGGGGAACCCCTGATGCTGCACTGCGCACACAGAAATCCGGCAGTGGACGAGAGCTACGACACACCTATGGCAGTTGAAAATTCCATGATCCATGAAATAGATGTCCTGCGCTGGCTGCTGAATGAGGACTATGCAACCGCAGAGGTGGTATTTGCTAAGAACACCCGCAGGACCCATGCGAACCTTATGGACCCTCAGATCATGATCCTGACAACAAAATCAGGTGTTCGCATTGATGTGGAAGCCTTTGTGAACACAGGACACTGCTATGATATTAAGTGTGAGGTGGTATGCGAGGATGCCATTCTGAACCTGCCTGAGCCATCCAACATTGAAGTATGTGCTAATGCCACAAGAGGTCACGCCATCCACAGTGACTGGTCCACCAGATTTGTAGACGCTTATAATACGGAAATCCAGGAATGGATCGACGCCACAAAAGCAGGCAGAGTGGACGGCCCCACAGCCTGGGACGGATATGTAGGACAGGTGACAGCAAAAGCAGCATCCAAAGCCCGTGATGAGAAAAAAGTTGTGGAGATCATCTTTGATGAAATGCCGGAGTTTTACAAACTGTGATTCAAGAGCCTGCAACAGGTTACCGGACGCTTTGACCCTTGCGGCAGTAGCCAAGCACAGGCATACACAGCTTTGGACCGTTGCTGGCGGGAATAAATGATAACGGTCCACGCATTCACTTCATTGATAGAAACAGATTTCATACAATCAAAGAGAAGAATTTTAATACCTAAAAAAGAGCACGAGCTCTTAATTTAGTAAGGAGGATACATACCATGAAAATAGCATTTGATGTGGATGTTCTGGCAAAACAGATGGACATCAACCACATGGTCCATCAGGTAGCTGACTGGGGATACAAATACATTGAACAATCCCCCCATCCGAGGATCAACCCCTTTTATAAACACCCCTTATTCTCAGAGGAATGTGAGAAGGAATACAGAAAAGCCCTGAGGGAGACCGGGGTGGAGATCTCATCTTTTATCGTTGTGTACCGTTGGTCAGGCCCCACAGAGGAGCAGAGGCGGTTTGCGGTTGCCAACTGGAAACGCATGATAGAGATCGCAGTGGATATGGGGGTAACAGTCATCAATACGGAGTTGTCCGGAGACCCTAACCAGCAGGAAATCTGTAATGGCATGTGGTTCAGATCCATGGAAGAACTTCTTCCTGTTATAGAAAGGGAAGGCATCCGTGTGGAGATCCAATCCCATCCTTATGATTTCTGTGAGCTGAATAACGAGACCTGCGACCTGGTAAAATCCTTCCGCTCAAAGAATCTTGGGTATGTGTACTCCTCCCCTCACGGCTTTTTCTATGACGAGGGCAAGGGAGATGTGCGTTCTATGTTAAGATATGCAGGTGACGAGCTGACCCACGTACTGTTTGCGGATACCTTTAATCAGACTCTGGACTGCCGTTACATTGCCAATCCCCCGTGGCTGAACGGCCGGGGCAAAGCAGATGTGACCATTCACCAGCACCTGGCAATGGGGGAAGGGGATGTGGATTTTGAAGGTATTTTTGAGACCCTGCGTCATATGGATTTTGCAGATAAACAGCGGAAAGAAAATGCGCCGAAAGCAGGCGGCGATAATATAGCCTGTGTTTCCATGTTCGGGTTCCCGGAGAAAATGGACAAACAGGCACCGGAGGCCAGAGAGCGGATAGAGAAAGAACTTTTAGGAAAATAAGAAAGAGAGAGGTATAGATCATGAAATTATCCCTTTGTACAGATGTTTTAGGCGATTTATCTTTTACTGTTATGCTGGATAAGGTAAAATCATTAGGTATAGATGCAGTGGAAATGACAGCAGGAGGCTGGGGCGGCTGTAAGCATGTCCCCACACAGGAACTTTTGGCAGATGAAGGAAAATTAAAAGCATATAAAGCGGAGATTGATAACAGAGGTATGGAAATTGCAGCACTGAACTGTTCCGGTAATCCCCTGTGCCCCAGTGATATGGGAGAACTTCACACAAAGACAATCTACGATACTGCGGTACTGGCTGGCAGGCTGGGTGTGAAGAAACTGGTCATGATGTCAGGACTTCCTGCAGGCGGACCGGATGACAAAACTCCAAACTGGATCACTTCCACAGTTTCATGGCCGGATTACATGGTGGAGACAGTGAGATACCAGTGGGAGGATGTGGCAATCCCCTGGTGGAAAAAATTTGTGGTGCACTGTAAGGAAAACGGTGTGGAGCAGATTGCCATTGAAGAATTCCCTTGTCAGCTTGTATACAATCCGGAAACCCTCTGGAAACTGCGAAATGCAGTGGACCCTATGATCGGAATGAATCTGGACCCCTCCCATCTTATGGTCATGGGCGCAGACCCCATTGCAGCGGCAAGAGCATTAAAAGGTGCACTGTATCACATTCACGGCAAGGATGCCCGTATTGAGAGGGGCTTGTGCGATGTGAACGGGCTTCCGGAGTCAAAACCGGTAACAGACTGTGAAAACAGAACATGGAACTATGTGGCAGTGGGATGCGGCAAAGATCTGCAGTGGTGGAAAGAATTCTTCTCGGTATGCCACATGATGGGATATGATGGATATGTTTCCCTGGAAATGGAAGATCTGACCATGAGTGTGGAGGCTGGCCTGAACACTTCCATTGACGCTTTGAATCAGACGATAAGTAAATAAGGAAAGAGGTGCCCGGATGAATCTCAACGGATTTAACAAACTGGTACAGAAAGACAGGGTAACAGGATTTGAAAAATTTGCGTATGGCTGTGGTGAAATCTCCACAAATATTGTATTTACCATTGCAACAAGCCTTCTCGTCATGTTCTATACAGACGTAGCCCATGTTTCTGCAGCCGTAATCGGTATGATCATTGCTATCTCCCAGGTATTCAACGGAGTATCGGACATAGCAGCCGGATTTATCATTGACAGGACACGTTCCAAGTATGGACGCGCCCGCGTCTGGATGCTGCGCATGTCCGTTCCATATGCCATTGCAGCAGTGCTTCTGATAACTGTGCCTCAGATTGGAGCTATGGCGCAGGCTATCTACATTTTCATTACATATAACCTGATGCTGACAGTGGTATACACCCTGTTCCAGCTTCCGTTTGCCACAACCATGACTTATATGACACGTGACCAGAATGAGAGAGCAAAGATCAATATTATCCGTATGGCAATGAGCCCTATCGGAAATATTCTTGTTACACTTCTCTTTACAAGGATTCTGGATATGATGCCAGGCGGCGGCATGGATTCCCAGAGAAACTGGATCATCCTGACAGCAGTCTACGCAGTGGGCGCAGCAGCCCTGATGCTGTTCTGTTTTGCCACAGTCCGTGAGAGAGTGGTAGTAAAAGACGAGATGGGCGGTGAACAGATCCCGCTGAAAAAAGCTTTGCCTGCCCTGTTTAAAAATAAATACTTTATCATGTTGTTTCTGTTCTTTGTATTTTTCGCTATGTACCAGACCTTCGCAGGAACTATGGCCACCTACTACTGTAAATGGATCGTAGGGGATACAAAAATTATCGGAAATGTAAATACAGCCTGTTTCGATATTACTATAGTGGCAACTCTGCTTTTGGGAAAGGTCATGCACCTGACAAGTAAAAGAAACTGGTGCATTATCGGAGCGATCTTTATTATCGCCGGTTCTCTGGTTCTTTTGGTAGATCCCACCAGTATTGCGGTTGTTACTTTCGGCGGTCTGCTCCGTGGCATTGGCATGACGCCGATTCTGGGAATGATCTTTACGATGATCGCAGATGCCATAGAATACGGACAGTGGAAGACCGGTCTTCGTACAGCCGGTGCCATCCAGTCCGCAGCCACATCCGGGCAGAAATTCGGCCAGGGTATCGGTTCCGCACTGATTGGTTTTATTATGGAGGCAAACCAATATAACGGTGATCTGGGAACCCAGTCAGCACAGGCGCTGAATACCATATCGAACCTGTTTATTTATGGTGTGACGATTCTGGGTGTGATCATGATAGTATTGCTCTTGTTCTATCACCTGGATAAAGAATATCCCACTGTCATGAAAGAACTTCTGGAAAGAGAAGCGCAGATTGATTTGAAGAAAAAGGCAGAAAAATAAATTAGGAAGAAAAAGAAGCAGCAATAAAATGGTATGTCTCAGTTACTGTACACAGGCCCCGGGAGGCGTTTTCATGCCGAAAGCATGAAAATCCTGAGGCAGCCAGCGCGATATGGAACAGAATGCTCCATATCTGTGCATCGCGGAGCGTGTTACTGGACACGGAGTGTACAGTAACATGTCTCAGATAACGAGCCTGTGACATGCCAATTTTCTCTTTTCATCGCCCCGATAATGAGGTATACTTAGCCTAAGAGTTCGTTCTCTCTCCAGAGTGTGTTTGAAATTTATCCCCACAGTCTGCACGCTCCTGGAATCAGACAGGAAAGGGGTTGATAAAGTGGGAGTGACAATTAAACAGATAGCAGAGATGGCGGGAGTACATCGTTCTACGGTTGATAAGGTACTTCATAAAAGGCCAGGCGTGAGTGATGATGTGCGCAAAAAGGTACAGGAGATTATAGATGAATGCAATTATGAGGCAAACCCTATAGGAAAAGCGTTGAAAATGCAGAACAGGGAGCTGCGTATTGCGGTGCTGCTCTTAAAGGTGGATGCGCTTCCTTACATCAGGGAAGGAATAGAGGAGAAACTGAAGGAATATAATTCCTTTCAGATAGAGTTGGAATTCCAGGTGATTGCTTATTCCGATGTGCAGAAGCAGGCAGATCTGCTGGACAAATACCGTGAGGAGAAAGTGGACGGTATCATTTTAAGCCCCATCAACGCGCATGAGATCGTGGGAGCGATTGACCGCTGCACAGAGGAGCGAATTCCTGTGGTAACGGTCAACTCAGATATCAAAGGCAGCAAGCGTTTTTGCTTTATCGGACAGGATGGCTACAAAGCGGGAAAAGTGGCAGCAAGATTTATGGGAGAATTTCTGAATGGAAAAGGTAAGACCGTAGTCATAACCAGCGATGGGGACGAGCATCAATCCTTCCCCTTTGGTACCCGGGAGGGCGGGTTCCGCACAGTCATCACAGAGGCGTATCCCAAAATTCAGATGCTCCCCAGCGTCACAACGAAAGAGGACCCGGCGATTATGCGGCGGGAGATGCGGAGGATCCTGCAGGAGGAAAGGAACATAGACGGTATATTGATCACCTGCGGATGTGTCCGGGCAGCAGGTGAGGAACTGAAGGCCAGCGGCCGCAGCGGTGTGCGCCTTATCTGCTACGAGGATTACCCGGAGATCCTGGAGCTTATGAGAGAAGATGTGGTGACCCTGACCCTGGGCAGCGGTTTGAATGACCAGGGGAAAAGAAGCATGGAGGTCCTGCTGGACAAGCTTATCTATGACAGGAATCCTTACAGGAAACATTTGTATTCGGAGATCCATGTGATGGTGAAGGAAAGTTTATGATCGTGTACGGAAAAGCAGCAATAGCCTATATGAAAGCTACTGCTGCTTTTTATCCGCACCCATTAGGTCAGGTCCGTCATAGCATAACGGCATGACGATGGTAAATATCACGCTGTTTTCCTGATTCGCAATACCAAACCGGAATCCGTGATATTCCAAGAACGATTTTACAATATACAGTCCTAAGCCGGTTCCGTTCCCTGTACGTGATTTGTCAACTTTGTAGAAAGGTTCAAACACATGCTGGATTTCATCGTCCGGTATGGTACTGTTTACATTTTTTACAGTCAAAATGCATTCGGTTCCCGATCGTTTGGTTGTGATATAAATAGAAGAATCCTCCGAAGAATGTGTGATAGCATTATTGATCACATTGGCAAGCGCCTTGCTGAACAACTCTTGTTCGAGGATAACAAACAGATTTTTTTCCAGTGCCATATGGATTTGGATGTTTTTTGATCTTGCCAATTCATCTTGATTTTGAATGATATCCACAACTATTTTTCCAATGTCAGCAGATCGCATGACCCCATTATCATTGATCATCTGCGTTCGCGCAGCAGCTAAAATATCTTTGATCATTTTTTCCATTGTTTCTATGACTTGCATGGAATGCAAAAGATATTTATCTCTGTTGTCGAAAGGCGTCAGATTCTGCAGCATACCTTCCGTCTCGCCTTTCAGAATGGTAAGGGGTGTTTTCAACTCATGTGAAATAGACATAAAAAAGTCAGAACGCTGCTTGGCCTGCATCCTTTCTTTTTCCATATCTGATCTCAGCTTCATATTTGCGCCATCCAGTTCTTTCAGCGTTTTGTCCAGCTGTATTGCCATGTTATTTAGGCTGCAAGCCAGCAAGCCAATTTCATCCGTCCTGTCAATCTTGCACTTCCATGTCATATCAAGCTTTTCCATTCGCCGGGCAATATTACTTATTTCTATGATTGGTTTGGCAATATGCTTTGAATAGATGACCGCTATCACAGCAGAAAGGATAAAAGCTATGATTAAAATCAAAGGGTACATTTCCTTTATGACTTCTGTAACCTCTGATCCTTTATTATGGGAAATGGTTATGTCCAGCGTATAATTTTCATCACCGCTTATAAAGGAAGCAGTCAATACCCTGCTGTACACCGGGTTTTCCGCCAATATGCTTTGGGAGAGATCCACTTTGTAAAGGCTGTTTTTGTTTTTATCAAACAATTCCGCCGCTGTTCCGTTCTGCAAACAAAACGTAAGGATATGATCCTGCATTTCGGTTTCCGTCAATGTCTTGCTTTCCAATAACTCTACAAATTTCATCGCCTGCGAATCTAATTCATATTGAATTTTCTCCGTATAACGAACGGGTAAGTAAAATTGCAGGAGTAATACGATCCCGGTGCACATCAAAAACAGTATGGTGAATAATTGTAGAAATAGTTTCAGTCCCAGGTTACTTTGTATTTTTGCTGCTGATCTTGTAACCCATCCCCCAAACGGTTTGAATAAGTTCGCAATCCAGTTTTTTTCTGATGTTTTTGATATGATTGTCGATGATTTTCTCGTTCCCATAATATTCCTCTCCCCATAGGATATCCAGTAGATGGTTTCGCGTGAACACATGGTCTTGATTTTCAAGCATGAACTTGATCAATTCATATTCCTTGGGGGTAAAGTCGATCAGTTCATCACGGAATCGTATTTCACAGCTATTTCTCCGTAATTGTACATCTCCATGCCTGATCATATCAGGCGGGGTGTCCGGTCTGTTTCGCCTCAACACCGCCTCTATCCGTTTGATCAAAATCGTATGCGAGAAGGGTTTTACAATATAATCGTCCGCCAGTAAGTCAAATCCGCGGGCCTGTTCCTGTTCTCGGCCTAAAGCAGTCAGCAGGATAACAGGAGTATCTGATATTTCCCTTATTTTTTTCAGCAGATCATATCCGTTCATGCGGGGCATCATAATGTCAAGGATTACCAATTGGGGTGCCTCCCGAACAAATAGATCATACCCGGCCATACCATCGGCAGCGGACATAACGAGATATCCATTTTGCTGTATAAATGCCAGCAATATATCACGGATGCTTTCATCATCCTCAACGATCAGTATTTTAATTTTCTTATCCAACCCACTTACCCCCTTGCCCTTTGATTTTTGTCCGTGTCAAATATCATTATACAAGAATACCGATAATATGGCAAACCTGCTGACCCTGCACGCATACGGTTACACCATTTCCCTAAGTAAACCGCCCTCCAGCTTCAGTACAACATCAGCCTTTTGGGCAAGTATGGGCGAATGCGTAACCACAATGACACATCCTTGCAGCGGGCCATGCGCATATTGTATGAGTAGATCGAAAATCGCGCGGGCGTTTTCATCGTCAAGATTTCCTGTGGGCTCGTCCGCCAATAACAGCGAAGAATCGGAGATTAACGCGCGGGCTATGGCAACTCTTTGCTGCTGCCCACCCGACAGCTTAAGGACATTGCGTTTGGCGATCTCACGATTCAAGCCTACTTTTTCTAAAACAGGCAGGGCGCTGAGGGGAGATACCAGTTTTAGGTTTTCTTCCGCTGTCAGGTAGTCGATCAGGTTGTAGCTTTGAAAAATAAAAGATACATCCTTTTTTCGATATTCAGACAATTCTTTTTTTGTCAGAGTTTTTCCGTTATACAGCACCCGCCCCGAACCGGGCATATCCAGCCCTCCCATAATAGAAAGCAATGTTGACTTTCCGCACCCGGAACTACCCACTATGGCATAAACACGACCCGGACAGAAAGTGGCGTTTAGATCGTTTAATATGGTGGTTCCCGGTTGATATGAATACTTGATATTCTGTAATTCCAGCATTATATGCTCCTCCTAACTTATGGATTTTAAGTTTTCCTTTGGTTCTTTTCGTAAAACGGAAAATTCCGCTGTCATAACTGAAACGGGGATCAGCAAGAATCCAAATAGCAGAATGATCTCTGCCGCGTCCGGTGAAACAGAAGCTCCTTTATTTTCAATTTGGGTCTTCCGTGGCCTTTCATGGGTTTCCTCTGTTGCCAACAGTTCTGATCCGTCATTTTGATCAACGGCTGCTGAAACAATATGCTCTCCGGTACCGTGTACGATTCCTCCGCTTATAGGGAGGGCAATTACCATGGCTATTACGGCAGCAATCAGAACCTCGGCAATATGCTGCATCAAAATATGGCTCTTTGATAGGCCAAAACTCATCATAATGCCGATTTCCCGCTTTCGTTGTTTTACCCCATGGGAAAGTAGGAAATATAACAGGGTGATACATACAACGATAATAACCATCAGTATGATTTTAAGCAGGTTTGAGAGAGAAGCAAGCGACCCGATCATACCGGCAAAAGAATCTAGATCAGAAGCAATACCGGCCGGCTGCCCTGCAGGCCATTCCAGATTTTTGATCTCATTCGTCACAACAGCTAAATCTGAAGAGGAAGCAACGCTGAAAGCCGCTTGACAGAAAAAGCGTTGTGATTTCGGATTGAATACCGAAGAATAGGTCTCCAAATCAATATAGCAGTAATTTTCGTATAGCTGGTGCGAAAGATGCAGTCCTGTATTCTGTTCGTTGTCACGGGATCCAAAAATGCCTATGATTTCCCCTTGTATCATATGGGTATCCATATGGCTGGTATCATAGCCCATACTTTCCATGTCCTGGGTGATCACCTGTGAAAAATGCATCTGTATGGTATCGCCAAGGTGGAGGTCATTCTTATCTGCTAATTCTTTGTGTATTAAGATTTTGCCTTTATCGCTTTCCGTAATATGCCTGCCTGAAAGGATCGTCAGCGTTTCCTCTGAAAACAGATCGTCGGAATCTGACGTCACATTACTGACAAGCGTGCCTGCATGTTCAAAGCCGGGGCTGACAAAGCAGCTATCGCCATCCGTTTTCACAGACAGAGGTGTGCCGTTATCGCTTGAAAATTCCACAGGGACAGCATTTGAGATGGAACGGTAAGCGGCGATGTCATCCCTGTCTGAAATCTCGGCTATTCTGTCCAGAGTCAGTGCTCCGGGGGCGTTATACGCGTTGATGACAAACTCCCTGTTAAAATTATTTTCCATTTGTTCAATGGCGGTGTTTGCATGGGCAGCAATAGAAACAACAGTCAGTATCAGTGTAAATACGGTGGTCAGCAGCAGGATCAGAAGAGTACACCAGGTTTTTTTCCTCATAACGTATCGGCTTGCACATTGGATAAAATTCATAGATATTTTCCTCAATTGTTTTTTTCAAAAATGGCTTTTGGCGTTGTATGCAGAAGCCGGGCACTGGATATCCATATGGATGCCATCAGCAAACATAGATTTATAGCAATGATCTGCAAGGTCGTTACCATTTGGATATGAGTTACAGTTATCTTGAATCGCTCACTGGATATTAAGTGATCACCTATAAAATATGCGGCGGCTATGGATATTCCTGCCGGAATCATGACTTCAATAATGTGCTGCAGTAGGATTCGGCTTTTTGTAAAACCCAGTGAAAGTAAGATCCCTATTTCGTTTGCCCGCATTTTTGTTTGAAGCATTAGGACAAAGGTGATAAACAGGAATCCTGCAAGAATGATCACTGCAGTCAAAACTGAAAACTGATTAGATACGGCCTTGACTGCATCCGCATCTATTACAGACGCATCCGCTTCATCAAACAGATAATATTTGTTCCAATCCAAATCCAGCTTTTGTGCTTGCGCGTAGATGGATGCCAACTGATCCGGCTGGTCAACAAAAAATTTAACGCTGATGATCCCTTGGTTCCTATCGTCCAGAGCATGTGCCGTGCCGTAGTCCACATAAATGAAGTTTTCGCGTAATTCTGATGGAGAAAATTCAGTTTCGTCAACGTTATCCGTATTTTCATATATGCCGGACAGAGTAAACTCGATACCGGATGTATGGCCCTGCGTTGTAATTGTCAGTTTATCTCCTATATTCAGATCATTTTGCTTTGCGAATTGGACATTTACCATTGCTTCGCACTTAGAATCGGGCGTTATGTGTCTGCCTGCCGTTAATTTTATTGTTGAGCCTAAATATAGATCAGAATCAGATACGCCCCTTATGGAAGCCGCGTCATCTTTACTCACCGGGATATTGTAAGCAGCCAATTCCAGCTTATTGCCGTTTTTATCAGATAGCATTCCCGATAAAAAGGCATAATGGGATGCATATGCTTTTATTCCATGGATACTCTTTATTTTTTCAATTACTTCGTCTGTTATCACATAAGGAACGGACAAAAAGCTGATGCTGCTTCCTTCGGCTATCACGGTTTTCGGGTCTGTCTCATATTGGGATTCAAGATAGAAATAGTCCAGCGGCTTTTGATCCAGCTTCGCTAAAGCGTCATTGGCAGATTCCCGAATGGAAATAATAATGAATGCCATTATATTTATCACAAGAAACACGATCAGAATCAAACATGCACGTGATTTTCTGCGTGTTAAGTATTTGGCCGCTAACGATATTCTGTTCATGGGCCTTCCCTCCTTTTCATATACAAATTTTTATTATGGGATAATATTAACAAGAAAAAGTATGGAAAAAATATGGAAGTGGTATGAATTTAGTATTTTCGCCGCCTTGTGCAGCAGAATTGGCGCTGGCAGCATTGCCGAAAATTGCGGTATTGGTGATGCGCAGGAAAAGAAGATCAGAAAATTAAGCCAATGAGTCAAAGTATAGGAAAGCAGCATATAAAATAAGGCTGTGATCCTATCATCCTTGTATGATCATGGAATCACAGCCTTTATTGTTATGGATAAAGTTTATTTCATCCGTTTTTAGGATTGTTCTATTTCGCTATAGAATATATAGGTCCCTTTGCCGACCATCCGTTCCTTCCCTGCGATCGTCACAACCGCATCCACCGGAGTCGTGATCTCATAGCGCCACTCATCCCCCGCTTTTTTCCAGGCGGAAACTATTTTTCCATGGCGTGTATCCAGGGACACAGACAGCCAGTCAAGCCTTTTGTCCGGGGTGGGGGCTATTTTGACTTTTTCATAGCCCGGATATGCAGCAATCCTTTGGATCCCGCCGGCCACACTGTAAATCCAGTCAGCCACAGAGCCGTAAGCGTAGTGGTTGAAAGAGTTCATATCCGCGCTCCAGAAATTGCCGTCAGGCATAATGCCGTCCCAGTGTTCCCAGATCGTAGTGGCGCCTTTGGTCACGGGATACAGCCAGGATGGGTAGTCTTCCTTCAGTAGCAGGCTGTAGGCCAGGTCGGAATAGCCGTACTCGCTCAGAGTATGCAGCATATAAGGTGTTCCTACAAAACCGGTCTGGAGCTGGATCCCGCATTCTTTGACCATGGCGGCAAGCTGATCCGCAGCTGCCTGGCAGTCTTTGGCAAGGCCGAAGTGGGCGGCCAGAATACACTCGGTCTGTGTTTTGTATTCCGGGAAGGCGGTGCGGAAAGCAGATACGATTTCAGTGTAAAGCGTTTCATATTCTGCGATATCTTCTCCCAGCACCTTTCCGGCTTCCATGACCAGCCATGTGGAATATGCATAAAATGCGGAGGCGATAAAATCCTCGCGGGTGGAACCTTTATAACTTCCCGCAGGTGCATCCAGACCAAGCCAGTCTCCGTAGTGCGTGCCTCCGGTCCACAGATATTCTGTTGTGGTATGGGAAGAAATGTAGGAGATCCATTTCTTCATGAGGGTAAACTGTGAGGCCAGCGATTCCTTGTTTCCGTATGCCAGATAGAGTTCCCAGGGGCAGATGGCTGCCGCATCACCCCAGGCAGAGCTGGCGGGTTCTTCGGAAAGCAGGTCGGGGATCACATGGCCTACTCTTCCGTCCTCACCCTGGTCTGCTGCCATATCTGCGAGCCATTTTGTATAAAATTTTTCTGCGTCATAATTCATGCAGGCTGTGCGGATGAACACCTGCGCATCGCCGGTCCATCCAAGACGTTCATCCCTCTGGGGACAGTCTGTGGGAACGTCCACAAAATTTCCCTTCTGCCCCCAGATGACATTGTCAAAAAGCTGATTCAAAAGGGGATTGGAGCAGTTAAAATATCCGGTCCGCTGCATTGCGGAATGTATCACCACAGCTGTGAAGTTTTCCGGTTTTGCCGCACAAGGGCCGCCCGGATACTGGTCGATCCGTACATAGCGGAAGCCAAAGAATGTAAGTTTTGGCTTATAAGACTGCCGGCCCTCACGGCAGATATACAAATACTGCGCTTTGGCACTTCGGTAATTCTCTGTGTAAAAACATCCTTCTTTATCCAGAACTTCTGCGTGGGAGAGCGCCACTTTTTCTCCGGCCTTTGCTGTGAGGTTGATCTCCACATAACCTGTGATATCTTGTCCGAAATCCACCACGGTCTCTCCTTTTGGAGTGGTAAATATCCGAATGGGAGAAAGCCTTTCCTGCTCACGCACTTCCTCACCCTGCTGGGGGATCAAGGTATGTGACGGGCCTTCAAATTCACATACAGGTCTGCCGCATCCACAACCCTGGGTGCTGCTGCATCCGGGGGCACAGTCGTATGCAAGGGAGGCATCATAAATCTCGCCGTCGTATATTTCTGAAAAGCGGACAGGGCTCTCTGTAACCGTCCAGGTCTCATCCGTTGCCATGTATTCCACGGAACCGTCCTCATAGGTGATTTCCAACTGGGCGAGAAGCCCCGCAGGGCTTTTTTTAAGCTCCTCCTGAACCGATGATCTGCTCCAGCCCGGCATGGGACTTCGGTACCAGCCTTTTCCTACGGTGACGGAGAGTTGATTGTCTTCTTTTATCAGATCTGTAACGTCATAAGCCTGATACTGAAGCCGTTTTTGATAAGAAGTCCACCCTGGGGCAAGTACAAAATCTCCTACCCGGGTCTTGTTCAGTTCCGCTTCGTATGTACCGAGAGCTGTTATATAAAGTGTTGCTGCTTTTACCGGTTTTGTCAGGAAGAAAGATTTTTGGAACAGGGGGCAGATATCACCTGTTTCCGTCTGTGGTTTGATCCATTTTGCATACCATTCCATTTAAAATACCTCCGTTTTTCTTTTCTTGTAACAGTTAGACAAGCTGAACGGTTACGCATCCAGCCATTAAAAATCGCTTCGCGATGGGCTGGATAAAGCTGGCACTATTTTTTCATACGGTCAGCGCAGTAAATGCGCAGACCAGTTTGAACTGTTACCTTTTCTTGACAGTAACTGTTCAGAATTCTAACAGTTTCTCTTGACTATCATGATACCAGAGAATAGAATGGAAAAAAACACCTGTATTTAACTAAAATAGGGGGTGAATTTGTCTTATGAATCAATCAGTAACGATCCATATCAGGGAAGTATCTAAGGAGGAACAGGAGAGACTGGTCATGATGCCATATCAGCAGACAGATATGGAGAGGCATAACCATGACTTTTTTGAGTTGGTATATGTGGTGAAAGGAACAGCGGTGCATACGCTCAATTCCACAGAGGGAATGCTCACAGAGGGGGATTATTTTATTGTGGACTATGGAAGTGTGCACAGCTATTCCAGAAGTTCGGATTTTACACTGATCAACTGTATCTTTCTGCCTGAGGTGATAGATGAGACACTGACAGGGTGCCGTTCTCTGGATGAACTGCTGCACGGCTGCCTGATCCGCTATTATACCTCTATACCGGGTGAGACACCTGTAGACCGCATCTTCCATGATGAGAACGGACGGATCAAACAGTTGATCATGGGCATGTTGGAGGAGTATGAGGAGAAAAAAGAGGGGTATGCAGAGGTATTCCGGTGCAGACTCATCGAACTGCTCATACTCACTCTGCGAAAAGGCATCCATGAGAATCAAAAGCATCCAAAACATAGGGCCGTGCTGGATGTGATTCAGTACGTTGACAGAAATTATCAGAATTATGTCAACCTAGGGGCGTTCTGCTGGCAGTATCATTATACCCTGTCCTATATCAGCAGGATTTTCCGGCAGGAGACAGGGCTTTCCTTTCGGGAATATCTGCAGAAGGTCAGAATAGAGAAGAGCTGCCAGCTGCTGGCGGGCAGCGATATGCGGATTGGGGAGATCGCGCAGGCGGTGGGGTATGAGGATAAGAAATTTTTTAACAGCGTGTTTAAGAGGATTGTGAAAATGACGCCCAGGGAATACAGAAACCTTTGGGCTGCAAAAGGAAGTCAGGAGCGGAAGTAGGTTTTCGTTATAATGGAAAAACAGGTTTAGGGTAAAATGCGAGAACTCCATCATTTGATGGAGTTCTCATTCCGGTTCCACGTATTCGCATCGCTATTGTTTAGGAAGGCTGCAAAAGGTATTTTAATATTTTCCGTAAGTCTTCACAGCGTCAAACATAGCAAGTACATTCTCATGCTTCACCCCATAATCAATGGTTGTATTGACATCAAAGATATAACCGCCCCCCGGAGCGCAGATATCAAGAATACGCTTCACCGCCTCTGTTACCTGTTGGGGTGTTCCTGTTTCCAGGATCCTTCCGTCAAACCCTCCGGAGATACAGCAATTCTTTCCGACGATCCGTTTTGCCTCTTTCATATCGCAGTTCTCAAAGTGGACCAGACACTTTCCGGCAGGGAGCTCGGATAAAAATTCAAGCCGGGAATCATATTTTCCTTCTGTGTAGACATAGGGGATCTGCCCTGCGGCGGCCAGGTCATTTACCAGTGCCTTTAAGGTAGGCCAGTAAAATTCACGGTATTGTTCATTTCCCATGAAACCGTCGAGGCCTTTGTGCAGAGGAATGAATACCACTTTTCCCTTGGAGCGTTCCGTCTGGGAGAGAGCGCCATAGAGTGTGCCGGGATAGAAGAAATCGATGGCCTTATGGACATTTTCCGGCTGCTCGTATAAATCGGCCATGGTATCCAAAGTGCCTCTGAGACAGTCGCTGAGCATATCAAAGGCACAGGTAGTGGTGGCCTTGAAAAAGAGGGGATAGCCGGCCTCCATCATTTCCATATCAAAAGTATGGGCTTCCCCATAATACCGGGAAATCATTTTGGCAGCCTCCCCCAGTTTTACAAACATCTCCGCGATCGCAGGATCTGCAAACTGCATCATTCCGGGAAGTGCACCGTATCCCAGCATACTCCCAAAGGACATCTGCGCCATGGGCTCCAGCAGTTTGAAGTTTCTGGGAAGGTATTTCTTCATGATCCATCCGGTCAAATCTGTCAGAAGTTCGGCATATTCATCATCACCTAAATACGCCTTCTCCACAAATTGATGGATGCTATTTTCTGTACAGACTCCGCCCTCTTGTCCCGCCCACTGCAGGAAAGAGATTCCTGTCAGTTCAAAACAGCGTCCGAGCCCGCAGAAAAACGGGGAGTAACCATAATTGGCATCCGGCTCGTAATCCTTCAGATATTGGCGGAGCGCATTCTGCATTACAGCTGAATCATACATGGCCTCCGCCATAGTGTGTCCGGAATGGGTGACAGAGTAGGTCTGGACAAAAGGAATTACGGGTACACGGTCAGGTTCATTCCCCGCAAGAGCTTCGTCAATACGTTTCATCCTGTTCTGGTACTGTTCTTTCGTGCTCATAACAAGCCTCCTTTGTATAGTACAAACAATTGGTCATGCTTTTATTATATCACAAAAGAAATAGATTGACTATTGTACAATGGAACTATAATTAAATGAATATTCTTGAAACAAGAACCCCGGAATCTGTTTTTGGGCAAAATAATTGGACGGACCTTCTGAACAATTAAAAAAATATTCTTATACAGAAATATGTGATATGATAAACATGTAAGACACCTGCAGTTCTTCAGCAGCGTGTAATGTGTAAAGAAAAAGGGGGGTTAACCATGGCTGATATGCTGGTAAAACTATTTCAGACACCATCTTCACAGGAAACAGAAAAGGATTTATCAGACAGCGGTATCAGAATAAAAAGAGCGCTGGCACCTGACAGAAGAAAAATAATAGAGTTTTCCAAAACATGTGCAGAGGAAGATTATTCAGACGAAGTGACAGCTGCGTTTGCCAATAATCCAATCACATGTTATGTGGCGACAAAGGACAAAAAACCAGTCGGCTTTGCCTGTTTTGAGGCGACTGCAAAAAACTTTTTCGGCCCGATGGCAGTATTGAAAGAGGAGAGGAAAAAGGGGATTGGGAGAGCACTGCTTCTGAGATCCCTCCAATCCATGGAAGAAATGGGCTATGCCTATGCAATAATCGGCTGGCCGTCCAGAACAGCAATTCCCTTTTATGAAAAATGTGTCCAAGCAGAAATGATTCCTGAAAAGTCATCCGGGGTTTACACACGGATGGTTGAGATTGATGAATAATAGTGACCATTCAGCAGCTTGATTTTTAACCAAGCAAAAAGTCCATCCTCAAAGGCAATGGACTTTTTGCTTCTAAAACCTACCATCCGTTTTCCAGATAAATATCAAAATCTTTCAGCCGGCATTCCTTTCCGGCATATTTTTCTTTCCATTGTCTTGGAGACATCCCCGTATATTTTTTGAAATTCCTGTTAAAGGTAGACTCGGAAATGAATCCTGTTTTAGATATGATCTCATGCAGCGGATCATCTGTTTTCTGTATCAGTTCTGCCGCATTCATGATCCGCACCTTATTGATATAGTCCAGCGCGGAAACCCCCATCATTTTTTTGAACAGCTTACGGAAATACGCCTCACTGATACTGCAGATATCGGCCAGGTCCTGAATCCTGATGGAAGAAGTGTACTGTTTTCGGATCATTTCCAGCGCCGGCCGTATCTGGCTTACGTTTTCCAGGCTGAGGGGTCTTTTATAGGATAGGATCTCATGATCTTCCTCGGAAGTAGTCATGCGGGCAATCCGCATAAGCAGCCAGAAAACCATCCCCTTTACCATGGCGTTGCTGTATTCTTTCTGCACCAGCATTTCATGCAGTATGATACGAAATGCGGAAGCAATGTCAGGATATTCTTTGGCATGTATATAACGGGCCTTTTGTGTGATCAGCTGCTTCATATAGTTAAACTTATGTTCATCATTCCCATAGACAGACTGCAGACAACTGTCCACATCAATAAACAGATACTCCCAGGTTATGATACTGTCGGGAATACTGTCGGTGGAGTGGGGATAATTGGGTGGAATAATGGAAATCATATTCGCTTCTGTTTTACATGCATAGTCACCAAGAAGCATATTTCCATTTCCGTTATAACAATACCCTATCTCCATCAGATTATGAAAATGAAGGCAGACGGTCCGGGTTCCCCGGCAGTTCAGCCACCCGTCCCCTGTTAAAAAATATATGGGAAGCTGGGGCAGGGTGGAATAATACCGGAATTCAACTTTGGGTTTTTGACTTTTATCCATGATATGCTTCTTTCTATTTGTAATTATTGAGCATCTTTGCAGGAAATTATAGCATATTTGTGGCTTGAGGTTCAAGACATGGAAAAAGTATTTTGTAGCGGAACGGGACATTGTTTGGCGAGGGGGTCAAATGAGAGGCCGTTAGGCGTTTTGGGGAGAACAGAGTGAGCATTAACCAACTTGCCTATGTGGACGCGTGACCATATTTCTCCGTATTGAAGATTTCGGCCTTATCATATAGTATAGTGACTATACAAATAGTGCATATTACACAAAGGGAATAAGAAAGTTAATCATGGAAAAAAATGTTACCAGGAAGGATATAGCGATAGAGGCCGGTGTTTCGGTATCTGTGGTCTCGAGAGCACTTAACAACAGCGGATATGTAGACAACGAAAAAAAGAAAAGGATTTTGGAGATCGCTAACCGTGTAGGGTATATGCCAAACCCCGTAGCCATGGCATTGCAGCAGAAGAAGACGTACCAGCTGTTGTTTTTCTGCGGAGACCTTACCGGAACATATTATAACCAGATGTACCATGGCATGGCCAGGGAAGCTGAGAAAAAAGGCTACCATGTTCTGGCTATCATGAATGAACGGGATTTCGAGATGGTGAAAAAGACATTGGCAGACGGTGCGCTTTTCCCTACGGAGTCGGTGGCGCAGGCATATGCGGAAAGTATTGGAAAAAACTATTATCTGCCAACCGTCACGGCAAGTTTTGATCCGTCAGCGGTTTTTGCAAAACCCATGCCGGCAGTTATCATTGATAATAGAAAAGTTATCAATACGGCCATTGACTATCTCCGGAAAAAGGGCCATCGAAAGATCGGTATGGCGCTTCCGTTTAATGAAGGCTACGCAAATCTCCGTTACCGTTACTGGAAGGAACGGATGATGCTGGAAATAGGGAAAGAATACAAAAAATATATCCTGGATGTACAGGGGGATCTGGACAAGACGGAAACGCCAAAGAACAGCAGTCAACAGGATTTCAGCTGTGAGGCGGAAGGGTTTGTTTACTTGGATCTGTTTTTTATAGGAAGAAGGGCAGCGAGGATGTATCAGGAGTCTGCGCATAAGCCCACAGCCATCATCTGTTTTAATGATGATATGGCATTTGGAATGATGGAAGAATTAAAAACTTTGGGATTCCGGGTGCCTGAAGATGTTTCCGTTATAGGGATCGACGGGCTTTTTACAAGAGAAAGATATGAGCCGAAACTGACAACAATCGCCATCTACCCGGAACGCCAGGGAGCGGAATGTGTAGATGTTTTGATAAATGTATTAGAAGGAAACAAATATAAATACATGAATTACTCTCCTTTTGAAATCCTGGAAGGGGAGACCGTAAAAAATATAGCATCTGTTTAGCAGGTCTTTACATAATTAGGAACATATATCAAAGTACCGCGCGCAGCTTTGGTGTATATATAAATTTATCTTAAATGGATGGAGGAAGAAAGATGAAATTAAAAAAATTGGCAGCAGTGGGTATGGTTGGAGTTATGCTTGCAGGTTTGACTGCTTGTGGAGGCAATTCAGATAAGGAAACTGCAAAAACAGCGGACGGCAAGGAAAAAGAAAAACTGGTGATCTGGTCCTGGGGAGCAGATGAGGAGAAGAAATCAAGAGAGACCATGGTGGAGGCATTTCAGAAAGCACATCCGGAAATCGAGGTTGAACATTCTGTGATCCCCACAGCTGACCATGTATGGGATCAGAAGATGACAGCAGCATTGTCTGCAGGCACCGGCCCGGATGTTATCCAGATGTCCCCGGATTATTACGGGTTATATACGGAATATTATGAAGACCTTAATCCTTATGTGGAGAAAGAAGGCGTTGACCTCAAATCCGTGATAACAGAGGGAATGATCGAGCCGTATTACCGCCCGGATGGTAAGCTGGAGGCTATGCCTTTATTGGAGAATGTTTTTGTCCTGGCCTACAACAAGGACATGTTTGATAAGTTTGGTGTAGAATATCCTACCGATGACTGGACCTGGGATGACCTGGCAGAAACCGCTAAAAAGTTTGCCGGAGGAGAAGGGGCGGATGCCACCTATGGAATGGTAAACCATTGGATTGACGCAGGCTTGTCTGTGATCTGCAAAGGCGGAAGTGCATACTCAGATGATCTGAAGACATGTGAAGTCAACAGCCAGGAAGTAAAAGACGGACTGGATCTATTCGGCGATTTGGTTCAGAGCAAGGCAATGCCGGATGACACAGCAGCAAAAAGCCTTCCGAAGGAACAGTTATTTGTATCTGGACACGCGGCCATGTATACACTGGGCGGATTTGAGACAAAGCTGATCGCAGAGGAAGTGGGAGATAATTTTGCATGGGATGCTGTTTCCATGCCGAAAGTGGAAAACGGAAAGAACAACCTTATGTACGCAACCGGCTATGCCATGCTGAAAACTTCAAAGAACAAGGATGCAGCCTGGACTTTCTTAAAAGAAGCAGCATATGCAAATGAAGACATGGCAAAAGAAACCAGTAAGATCGGACTTACATCCTGCAAAAATATCGCAGAGACATATTATAAGGATTTAGAGTATGGACCGATCAAAAACAGCGCGTTCCTTGACGGACTGGCTGATGCAAAACTGAATATATGGGGCGGTGCATTTTCAGCAGCCGGTGATGTGTATACACAGATATGGCAGTCAGTGACCATTGACGGTAAGACGGCGGAGGAAGCCATGGAGGAATATTATCCGGCTTTGGAGAAAGCATTTAACGAGGCAAACGGCAACTGACAGTAAGGATGGCAGAGGAGCGGAGGTTATTAGCCGGGTCATTTTGGCCCGGCGGGCGGCCGCTGATAGTTCATGACAATAGAAGGTCCGCAGCGTGTACGTTCTATCGTCGATTGGAGGCATGGGAATTTTGAGGAAACCGGGAAAACAAAAAAAATATACAACCATGAAAAAAAGAGAAGCCAGGAATTTTTATATTTACACAGCCCCCTGGCTGATCGGATTCCTTGTACTTACATTGTATCCGATTTTGTATTCTTTTTATCTGATGTTTACGAATATGAATCTAACAGGGATCGGGGAATTTGTGGGGCTGGATAACTGGAAATATGCATTTACGGATGACACATTATTCAGGAGAGCTTTTCTGAATACCCTGAAATATGTATTTATGTTCGTACCGTGCAGCATTATACTTGCCTTTTTTGTTGCACTTCTTTTGAGCAAGAAAGTAAAAGGTCTGGGATTTTTCCGTACCGCATTTTATATACCGTATATTACCTCAGGGGTTGCGGTGACGATCCTTTGGGGATGGATCTTCCAGAAAGATTTCGGGATCATCAATTACATACTTTCCCTTGTGGGGATCAAGGGGCCGAACTGGCTGGGTGATAAAAACGTAGCCATGATCTCCATAGTGATCTTGTCGCTGTGGACCATAGGAAATAATATTATCATCATGCTGGCCGGCATACAGGATATTCCCCGGTCTTATTATGAAAGCGCACAGATTGACGGGGCAGGCTCTCTGCGGCAGACATTCTATATCACACTGCCTTTGTGTACGCCTACCATATATTTCAATCTTATTGTCACAGTGATTGCAGCGTTCCAGGTATTCCAGCAGCCATTGATCCTTACCAACGGGGGGCCTCTGAACAGTACCTACACGGCGGCTATGCATTTGTATAATAATGGATTTTTATACGGAAAGATGGGCTATGCATCCATGATGGCCTGGAGCATGTTCGCGGTGATCATGCTGATCACAATTGTAGTTGTATCCACATCTAAATTCTGGGTGTTTTATGATGATTAAGGAGAAGGAGAGATAAAATATGCGTACGAGATCACAAAAAAAGACAAAACTTATGGCAAGGATACTGACATATTTTGTGCTGGTCATTGCTGCGGTTATCTGCCTTTTCCCGTTTATCTGGATGGTTTCCACATCCTTTAAGCCAATGTCGGATATCTACAGTATGCCACCCACTCTTATTCCAAAGCAAAGTACCCTTGAGAACTTTGTGGAAGGATGGAAAGGAGCTAATTTCCAGCTTTATTTTAAAAACACTGCGGTGATCACCTTTCTTGCCACAGTGGGGACCGTACTGTCATCCTCTGTAGTTGCCTATGGGTTTGCACGGTTCCAGTCCAGATTATCAAAGATCCTGTTCATGGTGCTCTTAGGCACCATGATGCTTCCGACTCAGGTTACACTGATCCCCCAGTACCTGCTTTATTATAAACTGGGAATGGTGGACACCATATGGCCTCTTATCATACCAAGCTGGCTTGGAGGAGGCGCGTTCAATATATTCTTGTTTATCCAGTTTTTCCGGACACTGCCCAAGGAACTGGATGAGGCAGCTAAGATTGATGGTGCCAATTCCCTGCAGGTATTCACCAGGATTCTTCTTCCGGCAGTAAAACCGGTCATGCTGGCTGTTCTGGTGATGGCACTTGTGTTTAACTGGAATGATTTTTTCAATCCTTTAATTTACCTTAATTCCAATGATAAGTTTACAATTGCCATTGGACTGCAGTTTTTCAAAGGTTCTCAGGGGAATGTCCAGGTAGGACAGATGATGTCCATGGCACTGATCTCCCTATTGCCCGTGCTGGTGATATTTGCCACCTGCCAGAAATATTTTATCCAGGGAATAAAAATGTCCGGTCTGAAAGGCTGAGGCATTCCCTGACATTTATAACCATAATATGACAAAATGGAGGACAACTTAATGAAATACAGAAACCCGATTATTTCCGGATACAATCCTGACCCGTCAATCTGCCGGGTGGGAGAGGATTACTATATTGTCAATTCGTCTTTTGAATTTTATCCGGGAGTCCCTGTTTACCACAGCAGGAATCTTGTGAACTGGGAACTTGAGGGGTATTGCCTTACAGAGGAATCTCAGCTTGACTTACATGGGTGCAGGCCGTCGGGAGGGATCTATGCGCCTACGATCCGTTATCATCAGGGAACTTTCTTTATGACAACGACCAACACATCAGGCAAAGGGAATTTTATCGTACATACCTCGGATATGAAAAAAGGATGGTCACAGCCTGCCTGGGTGGACCAGGGGGGGATTGACCCGTCTCTGCTGTTTGACGATGACGGAACTGTGTATTTTGCATCCACCAGCATGGACGGTGAAGGAAACACGGGAATTTTCCTCTGCCAGGTAAATCCTTTTACAGGGGAGCGGCTCACAGAAAGCGTGGTGATCAGCAGAGGATGCGGCGGCAGATATGCGGAAGGCCCACATCTTTATAAGTGGTTTGGAAAATATTATCTCATGCTGGCTGAGGGCGGTACGGAATACGGACATATGGAAACCATACTGCGGTCAGACAGCCCTTACGGACCATTTGAGGCGTGTCCCCATAATCCGATACTCACTCACAGGGATGATATGAGGGAGGAGATTTACTGTACCGGTCATGCGGATATGATAGAGGATCATAATGGTAACTGGTGGATGGTCTGTCTGGCGATCCGTCCGTGTCAGGAGAAAAAAGACAGGGTGCTGCTTCATAATCTGGGCCGTGAGACTTTCCTGACACCGGTTGTGTGGACCGAAGACGGCTGGCCCGTTGTAGGGGAAAAAGGACTGATCTCACCGGAGATGGACGGTCCCCTTCCCGGAGAGAGCCCGGTACCGGTCAACCGGGACTTTGCAGATGATTTTTCCAAGGATAAGTTCAGTCCGCATTATAATTTCCTGAGAAATCCGTCTATGGAAAATTATGTGAGGGATACTGCGGAGGGAAAACTGATCCTGAAAGGAACCGGTACAACCATCAATGAAATGGCAAGCCCCACCTGGATCGGGGTGCGGCAGAAAGGCTTTGAGACAGTATCCACGGCGGTTGTTTCGCTGCTGGATGCAGTGCAGGGAATGCGGGCAGGCCTTACTGCTTATTATAATGATTCCTATCACTATGAAATTTATCTGAGCCGAGAACTGGACAGATGGAAGGTTTGTCTTGCGAAACATGTTCATGATATCTTTACAGTTACAGCAAGTGCGGAACTTCCTGCTGCAGAAAATGTTATGCTGCGGATCGTATCCGATAAGACATATTACAGATTTTCTTACAGCCTGGACGGGGAAATCTTTGTGGAACTGGGAAGCGGTCTGGTGGTAGGCCTTTGTACGGAGAGTACGAGAAATATGACATTTACAGGCACTTACCTTGGTATGTTTGCGGAAAATGGCTGTGCTGCCTTTGAAAACTTTCATGTAAAGGTACTGGATCATGAATAACAGATTTGGAAGCAGAGGAATGGGAAAATGGATAGATTAAGGATTCATCCGAATAAGATAACAGGAAAGATCAACAGAGAAATCTACGGGCATTTTTCAGAGCATCTGGGGCGCTGTATCTATGGGGGCATTTACGTGGGGGAAGATTCGCCTATTGAGAATGTAAATGGAATGAGAACAGATGTGATCCGTGCTTTGAAAGAAATAAATGTGCCTGTTCTGAGATGGCCGGGCGGATGTTTTGCAGATGAATATCATTGGATGGACGGGATCGGTCCGAAAAAGAAACGCAAGAAAATGATCAATACACACTGGGGAGGCGTGGTGGAGGACAATAGCTTTGGAACACACGAGTATTTTGAACTCTGCCGCCAGCTTGGGTGCAGTGCGTATGTCAACGGGAACCTTGGAAGCGGCACTGTGAGGGAGATGTCAGAGTGGGTAGAGTATATTACCTTTGAGGGGCTGTCACCTATGGCACAGCTTCGGGAGGCAAATGGTTCCGGGGAAGCCTGGAATGTGAAGTATTGGGGTGTGGGGAATGAAAACTGGGGATGCGGCGGCAATATGAACCCGGAGTATTATGCAAATGAATACAGACGTTATCAGACCTATATCCGGGACTATAGAAATGACGGAGGCATCCACAAAATCTGCTGCGGACCAAACGCAGATGATTATACATGGACCAGAACCGTTCTGGACACCTGTTACCGCAACGCCGCACCGGAACATCATGGGTTTATGGATGGCCTGTCACTTCATTATTATACCGTTCCCGGGGACTGGAAGGAGAAGGGAAGCGCTGTTTGGTTCAATGAAAAGGACTGGTACAGAACACTGAGCAAAACGTTATATATGGAAGAACTGATCGAGCGGCACGGCAAAATTATGGATGAGTACGATCCGGATAAGAAGATCGGACTGATCATAGATGAATGGGGAACCTGGTACGACTGCGAACCGGGCACAAATCCGGGATTTCTGTATCAGCAGAACACCATGCGTGATGCCCTTGTTGCGGGAATTAACCTTAATTTATTTAACAGACACTGTGACAGAGTTAAAATGGCTAATCTGGCCCAGATGGTAAATGTGCTGCAGGCTGTTCTGCTGACGGATGGGGAGCAGATGGTGAAAACACCTACTTACTATGTATTTCAGATGTATAAGAGCCATCAGGGAGCTTCCCTTGTGGACAGCACGCTGGAAACTTCCGGGATCGGACTGGAGGAGGCATTTATGGTTCCAAATCTCACGCATTCCGTATCCGTTGACACCAACGGGCAGATACATATAACCATTACCAATTTATCGGCGGATGAATCCAGTGAGATTGAGGCTGAGATCACGGAGAGAGAAGTAAAAGAGGTAACAGGTGAGTTGCTGGCCGGAGATATCCATGCAAAGAATACTTTTGAGGAGCCGTCAAACGTGCAGCCGGTTCCCCTTCAGAATATCATTTTAGACAACGGCACCTTTCAGTTTAAACTGCCGCCGTCCAGTGTGGCACATCTTGTTGTGAAATAAGAAGGATGAGAGATCAGGCAGTACAGAGGCAAAAATGATCATAAAAAGAGAACAATGAAAGAGCAGACCGCCGGGTGAGATTCCGGTGGTTTTTATTTGTACTGTATGTAAAAAGCTGCTTTGATCCTTAGCTGTTTATAAAAATAATGGGGAATTGCAAAAAATAGACCGGATTTACAAAAAAATATTGAAACAGATTTAATATTTGCAAAATAAACTTGAAAGACGGTTTGTGATGTGTTAGTATATATCTATAAATAAGAACAAATGTTCTTTCTGCGAAAGAGGGGATCAGATGTTAGCAGAAGAGTTAAGAGAACTGGCAGCGAGAGTTCAGATACAGAGGGCAGAAGCGCAGTATATAGAAGTAAAAACCGCGAAGGATGGATGTCCCAAGAGACTTTATGACACGTTATCAAGCTTTTCCAACCAGGACAGCGGAGGAATCCTGATCTTTGGCCTTGATGAGAGAGCTGCCTTTCAGGCGGTGGGCGTGTATGACCTGCATGATCTTCAGAAGAAAGTGACAGAGCAGTGCAATCAGATGGATCCTCCAGTACGTGCAGTGTTCACCTTTACAGAATATGAGGGTGTCAATATCTGCTCTGCCGAGATTCCGGCCATCGACCTGGCGGAGCGGCCCTGCTACTATAAGGGGGCAGGTAAAGTGAAGGGAGCATATGTCCGGGTAGGAGATGCGGATCTGCCCATGACAGACTATGAAATCTACAGCTACGAGGTGTACCGCAAACATGTGCATGATGATGAACGGATCGTTGAGAGGATCCCTGTTTCCATGCTGGAGAGAACAAGGCTCGAACGCTTCCTGAACGATAAAAAAGCGGAGCGTCCGCAGTTTTCCATGCTTCAGGAGTCACAGATGCTGGAAATGCTTAATGTGACCAGGGGCGGCGTTCCAACCCTGGCGGGTATTATGAATTTCTGCATCTATCCCCAGGGGATCTTTCCCCAGTACAGCATAACAGCGGTTGTAGTTCCGGGTTATGAGATTGGGGATGTGGGGGAAGATATGGAGCGATTTATGGACAATAAAAGGATTTGCGGAACAATTTCCGAGATGGTAGAGGAGGCGGTAGGATTCTGCAAGCGCAATATGAAGATTAAGACAATTATCGACCCGGATACCGGCAGGCGGAGGGACAAGACCGAATATCCGCTGAATGCAGTCAGAGAGGCTGTTCTGAATGCGCTGATCCACCGGGACTACAGTGAGCATACAGAGGGTACACCTGTGCAGATTGACTTTTTTAAAGACCGGCTGGAGATACACAGTCCGGGAAACCTTTACGGCAGGATGACAGTAGAGCAGCTTGGAGTTGCCCGTCCGGACCTGCGTAATCCGGCACTGGCAGTCATGGCAGAGAGTCTGACCGGAGCGGAGAACCGTTATTCCGGTATCCCAACAATCCGCAAGGAGATGGCGGATGCCGGCCTCCCGGAACCGGTTTTTGAGAACAGGAGAAATGAATTTGTGGTAGTGCTCTATAATGCCATGGTCAGCTATCGGAGTATTGCAAAAAAGCCGCTGGTACTGAGAGAAAGTGCGCTGTATGCTGTGAGCAGCGGTGATATAGAGGAGATGCCGGAAGATAAAGGCATACAGGATTTGCTGGAATTCTGTGCGCAGCCAAGGACAAAAATAGAAATTGCGGAGTATATGGGAGTAAAAACGTTGTATTACATCATGAAGAAATATGTGAATCCGCTGCTGCAGAGCGGGAAACTGGTAATGACTTTACCGGAAAAGCCGCAGAGTAAGCTGCAGAGGTACTATACAGTAGGAATACGCTGACTGCCTGCTTATTTACGGGACAAGGATGGCAAGTATTTATAAGGATTGCTTTTGATTAAGAGTATAGAATGGATGGGATGGAGACTACCCTGAAAAAAGGGTGGGTATGTGGTGGAAATTTGTGGTTTATTCGGAACAGGAGCCGGAGACTCTGTGGATTTTTCAGTCAGGAAAACGGACAGCCTTCCATGGAGGGCTGTCCAATCTCCCTTTTTTAGTTAAGAGCAGCGGGTTTTCGGAGGTTAATAAGCGTGAAAACATCACGCATGATTGATTCCTCCCGCACTTCCAGCATCAGCCACTTCTGGCCATTACCGGTTTTGGTATTCTTGAATACGGTCTGTACATAGTCAGAACATAGAGGCATCAGTAATTCTGCTTCTGTGAGTTCCCTGCTTCCTATAACAACCAGGGCTATAAAATACCCTTGCATGGGATACAGTGTGCAAAGCGATCTTCCGCTTTTTTTGTATTTGATATTCCAGCCGGCCTGCATGGAGCAGCGGCTGTATTCCAGGCGCGGGTCACAGTGGTAAGCTGATTGGATACGCTGGTTGAACACTGTCCAGAGCGGATCGTTGATATATTCGGCGATTTGTTCCCAAGAGGGTGGTTCTTTTTCTGAGTAAAGCAAATTCCAATCCATTCTGTCCTTCTCCTTTTTTATACCGGATACCGAACCGGGCTTCCATCTGGAAATAAAAAGTCCGGCTCATGTAGTCAGTATACTATACACGGCCGGAGTTCTTCAATATCTGTTTGGGAAAAGGTTTTCGTAACGGAGAACGTAAGTCACTGCTCACAGGCCACTGTACCGGGAGGCGTTTTCATGCCGGAAGCATGAAAACACCTCCTGAGGCAGCCAGCGCGATATGGGGCAGAATGCTCCATATCTGTGCATCGCAAAGCGTGTTACTGGACACGGAGTAAACCGTAACGAACGAAAACCACCGCCATGACTCAGCAGGTTTTGGCATTTGCGGTGCTGACCGCAAATGAGGATTCAGCAGTCAGACAATATCTATCAAAAAAGGGGTCTGAGACTGTTCAGTGCGTTCAACATTCTGGGAAATCCCATATATGGCATGGCGTGGAGCAGAGAAGCGAGAAGGTCCTCTTTGGTGCAGCCGGCTTTTAAGGCACCGGCAGCATGGCTGTAAACCTGCAGGTCAGCGCTGCCCAATGCTGAGAGCAGAACAAAGATCAGTAATTCCCGTTCTTTTTTATCAAGACCTTTTCTGGTATAAAAATCGCCAAAGCAGAATTCGGTCAAAAACCTGGGGACAGCCTCAGCAAATGTTTCCGGCAGGTAAGCATATTTTTCGCGGATTTCTGAGCCGTACAGAGGTTCCTGGATCGTAAGCCCGGCCCGGTATCGTTCCTCATCCGGTATGGTCTCCTGGTTTTCAAGCGGCAGCGAGATATTCTCCGCCGTAAAAACTTCGTTCATAGCGGCAATGGCATTCAATGTTTTGGGAAAACCTATAAACGGGGCACACTGGTAGATCACCTCACGGATCTCAACCGGTGTACAGCCCACATGCAGACAGGCCTTTACATGGGATCTTAACTGCGGGAGAGTCTGGTTCACGGAAAGAACGGTAATGGTAATCAGTTCTCTGATACGGTTGTCCAGTTCACCTGTGTAACAGACCTGTCCGAAAATAAAGCGCTGTAATATCCTCATGAACTCCGGGTCAGTCCCCTCATTTTTCACGGGTGTGGTTCCGAATAATTCCATAAATTTTTCTTCGCATTGCTGGATTCTGTTCAATGTTATATCCTCCAATTATTATAAACGGCAGCAGAGATTGGTTATAGAACCTATAGCTGTGTATATTCCTCCTCTGATACCGGCTCCAGCCATTCATTGGAAGCGCCGGGAGCAGGAACCTCCACTGCAAGGTGTGTAAACCAGCTGTCAGGAGCCGCTCCGTGCCAATGTTTCACTTCCGGCGGGATATTGACCACATCGCCGGGATGCAGTTTTTGGACAGGTTTTCCCCACTCCTGGTAATAGCCCCTGCCGTCTGTGCAGAGTAAAATCTGGCCGCCTTTGTGATGGATGTGCCAGTTGTTGCGGCATCCGGGTTCAAAAGTGACATTTCCGATTGAAAGACGTTCTGTTGTCAGCATTTTCAGATAGCTTTGCCCTATAAAATATTGGGCAAAAGCATCATTCTTTCCTCCTGTGGGAAAAAGAGATTTAAATTCATTCTTTTCCATGGGAATCCTCCTCATTAGACAGACATGTTTGCCTGCAGAACAGTGGGTTTTACACGGCCGGGGTGCGTAGGGCATCCGAACATACCACTTGACTATTTTTGAATTTATTATAGAAGAAATCCCGTTGACGGGGAATCTCCAAAATGTTAGTATCGTATTAACTGTTAGTTTATACGTTGATGAAAAATATGATCACAATCTTACTATTATCAATCCGGAGGAAAGAATATGGACAATGTTTCCAGAAAACAAAAAGGCCTGCCCTATCGCTATGATGACCCTGCATTACTTGGAGATCAGCATATGTATCAGGATAAAATGACAGAATATAACCGGACAATGCCCACTGAAACAGAGAAAAGGCAGCAGCTCCTCAAAGAGGTGTTTGCTGAGATTGGGGAAGGGTGTACAGTGGAAACCCCGTTAAATGCCAATTGGGGCTGCAGGCATGTTCATTTGGGGAATGGGGTGTATCTGAATTCCAATATTACTTTTGTGGATGATGAACATATTTATATTGGTGATAACTGTTTGATCGCACCAAATGTTGTGTTCTCAACATCCGGTCACCCCATACTGCCTATTCTCCGTGAACACCACTATGTCTATAATCTTCCGATCCATGTGGGGAAAAATATTTGGATAGGCTCTGCCGTTCAGATAATGCCGGGAATCACCATAGGGGACAATACGGTTGTGGGTGCCGGGAGTGTAGTCACAAGCGACCTTCCGGCAAATGTAGTTGCTTTTGGCGTTCCGTGTAAAGTGGTGCGGGAAATTGGGGAAAAGGATAGGGAGTTTTATGCGAAAGGAAGGAAGCTTGATGTTTGGGAATGAATCTGCTGACAAGAAGGGGTGGAAAGCTGGTCATGAGATTGAAATATACGGTCACCATTAAAAGGCATTTTGCAGACAGGTAGAAGTTTAGTCCTTATTATGCTAAAATGAATATGAAAAGATGATAAGGTAAGGTGATATCATGCAGCAATGCCTGGAACAGATTATGCAGATGGCGAATCTGGAAATAGAAGCTTATGATGTGGAAACCAGAAGAGAGATGAAGACTTATAACCGTAGAATGGGATGCTATGTCATGTCATACTTGAAATCCGGCAGTGCAGTACTGGAGATAAATGGTAAAACATATGAAACCGGACCTGGAAGTATAGTGATAATCCCGGAGAACGTGTTGCACAGTCATTATAAACTGGACTGCAAACCAGCTACCTTTTTGTGGTGGCATTTCTGCTTCAGGATCCAGCATACAGTGGACGCATTGAAACTCTTAAATTTTCCGGTGCTGTCGTATTTGAAAGACAGAGAGGGATTTGAGAATATTTTTTATCGTTTCTATGACAGCAGCAGGCAGATGAATAAGCTGTCAGAGCTTCTTATGCACAGAGCCTGCGGTTTGGAATTGATGGCATATCTGGTGGAGGAGTTGATTGCTGATAAGAAGATTGAGCTGAACGCCAGGATTCCGGAAGCCTTCTGGCAGATTTTTCAAGAGATTAACAGTGAGGAAAATCAAAAACTTTCGTTGGAGATTCTTTCAGTAAAATATCATATGAGTTCTGTATATATATCTAATCGCTTCAAATATTATTTTGGAACGTCACCCATGGTGATGAAAAATCAGATTATCTTAGAACGGGCAAAGCTTATGCTCCAGGATAGCGATATGACAGTCAGTGAAATAGCGGAAAAATCAGGTTTTGAGAGCATTCCCGGCTTTACTCATTTTTTTACGCGGTGTGCACAGCAAAGTCCAAGCAGATTCAGGGAAGAAAATAGAAGGTTAAAAGCATGAATAAAATTTTACGAAAAAGCAGCAGTCACGGCATAGAGACCGGGCTGCTTTTTTTATTTTATATGGTAAAATTTACCACGTATTAACATGAAAAATAAGGACAAATACCAGTACTAGACATAATAAAGCGGTTTTAAAATAAATTTTATGATACCAGAAAAATAGAAGACTATAACCGTGATAATGCACTATAAATTATATAATAATTTGTAAAAATATGCTAAATAACTAATAGAATCATAAAAATCATGATTGCTATGCACATATGAAATAAAATCTGGAAAAGAGAAAGGATATGTAAAATGGACAAATACAGAGTAAGAACAGGCATTCCATAGTAAAGGGAAAATATCTATAATGAAGATATCAGGTAAAACAAGTGAGAAATTATGTGAAAGGAGAAAGGCATGAAGAAAAAACAGTTGTTATCAGTATTGGCGGTTTTACTGACTGCATCCATGGCCTGTACGGGATGTATGAGCAGTACAGTGAAGAAGAATGCCCAGGCAGGAAAGGAAGAGAAATCAGAAGAGGAGAGCAAAACAGAAAACCAGGATCAGGCTTCGGGGACAGAAGGGAATTATACAGATATTACTCTTTGGGATGACTCTACAGAAGGGGAAGGCAATGTATTATTTCAGGAATTTGCAGATGGATTTGGGGAAGCACATGGAATCAAGGTGGAACGAGTAGTTATGAAGATGGATGATCTGAGAACTACGATTAAGGCTGCAATCAATGCAGGTGAGGGGCCAGATATCTTTACATATGAAATTGGGTCTGGTTATCTGGGAGTGCTGGCAAATGGGGGGCTGGCTTATGATCTGACAGAGACCGCGAAGCAGGACGGATGGAACGAGCTGTTTAAAGAAAATGCACTTACATCATGTCAGTTTAATGATGGATTATACGGAGTAGGTAATCAGTTAGAGTCTGTGGGTGTTTATTATAACAAAGGAATCTTTGAGAAATACAATCTTCAGGAACCTGAAACTTACGAAGAATTTGAGGAGATGTGCAGAACCTTAAAGGAGAACGGGGAAACACCTCTGATGCTTGATGATCTGGACCAGTGGCCTGGCTATCACTATGAAAGTATCTGGCTGAACGCTTTTGCGGGCTGTGATAAAATTTCTGATATACTGGCCCTTGAGGATAAGTTCAGCCAGGAAGACTGTGCCATAGGACTGGATAAAATTCAGGAGGCAGTACAAAACGGATGGACTATTGACGCTCCCAATGCAATGGGACATGACGATGCCAGAAAGATGTTCCTGTCCGGTAAGATTGCCATGTATCCCACAGGAACCTGGGAAGTAAGTGCCTTTGGAGGCGAAGAAGGTTTAGGGGAAGACTGCGGTTTCTTCTTCCTGCCGGCGCCAGAGGGAAAAGAGACATCAGGGGTATTTGGTCTGGGTCAGGCATTGGTGATCAATGGGAAAGCAGACGCAGATAAAACCTTTACAGCAATCAAGTTTCTGGAATATATGTTTGACGAGGAACATGTAAATAGGTGGCTTGATGCAGGACTCATTCCCGCAACTAATAATGCGAATGTGGATGAGGCAGAGGTAACCCCGCTCTTTAAAGATGCTGCAGATACCATATTAACTGCAACCAAGATGGGAAGCAATCTGGATGTACTTATGCCCACAAAGGTAAACGAAGCCACAGCCAACTATATGCAGGAACTGCTGGCAGGCAAAAAGACTGGTATGGAGTGTATGGAAGAAAAACAGAAGGTTCTTGACCAGGAAACAGAAGAAGGAAATTATAAAGCTATTGTGAAGTAGTTATAGAAAGATAAGGAAAGGGGGTATCCGGAATGAATCGTGCTGCCAGACGTAAGCGGGCAGTGGGCAGATGGTGTAAAGCTATGGTATTTGTGGCTCCTGCTTTGATTTGTTATATTATTTTTGCTATTATACCAATTTTAAATACCGTGGAACTTAGTTTTTATGAATGGGACGGGGCAGCTCCTATTATGGAGTTTGTGGGTCTGGAAAATTATAAAGCGATTTTTCAGAACGAAATTTTCTGGAAAGCCCTCGGACATAATATTTTCTGGATTTTATTTACCATATTCGTTCCCACGGTGTTTGGTGTGGTTCTGGCGGTTATGCTAAGTCAGAAATTCGTCAGGGGAAGACTGCTGTTTCGGGTAGTGTTCTATATGCCATCTATTGTCTCCATGGTGGCGGTGAGTGTGGTGTGGAATTGGATTCTGAATCCTGAGTTTGGGATATTGAACAGAGTTCTTAAATTCATTGGTCTGGATTTTCTGGCCTTTAACTGGCTGGGGGATGAAAAGACAGTGATGTGGGCGCTTTTAATTGCAGGAAGCTGGGTTCATTATGGATTCTGTATGGTTATCACCATGGCTGCCCTCTCGGGTATAGACACATGTTATGTGGAGGTAGCAAGGCTTGAAGGGGCAAATCCGGTTCAGACATTTTTCTATGTGACACTTCCTTTGTTGAAGAATACGTTTACTTTGCTTGTGCTGAACTCATTGATAGGTTCTTTTAAAGTGTTTGAGATAGTTTACATAATGACAAAAGGGGGACCTTACTATTCCTCAGAGGTTATCTCTAACCTGATGTACAGGACGGCCTTCAAAGACAGTGAATTTGGCATGGGATCGGCTATTGCGGTGGTACTTTCCACCATGATAGCAGTCTGCTCTGCACTCTATATGAAATATTCAGAAAAGGAGGACGGATAATGCCGGGAAGGAAGGGGACGAGTCATATGAAAAATATATACAAGGGGTCAAGAGCAGGGCTTGTAAAGAAGATAGTGACTTATGGAGTTTTGATTGTCACTCTGCTTATTTCCATACTTCCGCTGTATTGGATGTGGCAGGCAGCGCTGGTTCCGTCGGAAAAATTGAACATAGATCCCTTTGCGATTCCTGACAGACTGACACTGGATAATATTATCAATGCCTGGACAGTGGGCAAAATGAGCACATATCTGCTGAACAGTATTTTGGTGGCTGTGCCAAGAGTGCTCGGTGTACTTGCTTTGTCGTCACTTGCGGGATACGCATTTGGAAAATTGAAGTTTCGGTGGAGGGACAAGATTTTTTCTTTCATGCTGTTTGGAATGATGATACCTGTTCAGGCCATGGTCATTCCGCTGTATTACAATCTGCAGAATCTGGGGCTTATCAATACCAGATGGGCCATGGTTATTCCATATTTCGGATTGTCTATGCCCTTTGCAGTGTTTATGATGCGGGCTTTCTTTAAAGATTTGCCGGATGCTTTGATAGAGTCAGCTACCATAGACGGGTGTAATGAATTTACCACATTTGCTTATATTATGGCGCCTCTTATCAAGCCGGCATTATCAGCGCTTTTGGTTTTTGAATTTATGTGGTCATGGAACGATATGTTTATTCCTATGCTGGTGGTGTATAAAGACACAGCCAGAACACTTCCACTGGGTCTGATGTTTTTCTTCGGAAAATATACAGCAGATCATTCTCTGATTGCAGCAGGTGTAACAATCTGTACATTGCCTATTGTAGTGGTATATACGTTATTCCAAAAAAGTTTTATTTCCGGAATAACAGCCGGTGCAGTTAAGGGGTGAGTATAGCCGGCATATGTTTTAACAGATAAATCTAATATGGGAGGTAGGAAAGAGTGAAAATAGTAAAGACAGGGATTCTGGGCGCTGGGGGAATGGGCCATGTTCATGTCGGCAATCTGAATCAGCTTGAAGAAGTACAGATTGTTGCAATATGTGATACCAATCTGGAAAAAGCCCAGGAATTGTGTGGGAAGACAGGAGCGGCAGCTTATTCAGATTTTGACAGAATGCTGGAAGAGGCAGAGATGGAGGTACTGTATATCCTCCTGCCTCCCTTTGCGCAGAATGGCCAGTTTGAAAAAGCGGCGGAGAAGGGAATCCATATATTTATTGAGAAACCCATTGCGATTACCAGCAGCAGAGGGAAAAGCATGGTGGATGCAGCCAGAAAAAGCGGAATTAAGACGCAGGTGGGATTTCATATGCGCTACGGTTCAGCAGTTCAGAAATTACGTGATATGGTAGAACGAAAAGAGGCAGGCAAACCTGTACTTTTTAACGGCAGATACCAGTGTAATGCACTCCATGCGCCGTGGTGGAGAGATGTAAATATGTGCGGGGGACAGATATTTGAGCAGGCAATCCATGTGTACGATATTTGCAGATATCTGTACGGGCATCCTAAAGCTGTCTCTGCATTTATGGGAAATGTATGTCACGGGGATGTACCGGGTTATACAGTAGAGGATGTCAGTGTTTCCGCCAGCACGTTTACTACAGGAGCACAAGCTGCCATTACGGCTAATAATTGTTCTGTGCCGGGCAGGTGGGATGCCTTGTTTGATGCGGTATTTGAGAATGTAAGCGTATTTTTCAGAAGTCCTGACGAAGCGGAATTTCATTATATTGAGAATGGCGGAGAACGAGTGGAATATTTTAATCAACCCACAGATCATAAGTTGGAAGAAGACAGAGATTTTATACGAAGAGTGAAGGAGGATCTGGACAGCTTTTGTTCCGTGGAGGAAGGGCTTCGCAGTCTTCTTTATGTAGAAGCTGCCTTGTTCTCGGCAAAGATGGACGGAGAAAAGACACGGGTGGAAAATTATTAGGAAGAGGAATAGACAATGAAACAATTACTTGCAAATGAAAATTATACACCGCAGCTTTTTGAGTATGAAGAACAACCCTTGAAGGCGGATGAAGTAAGGGTAAAATGCATATATGGTGCACCTAAGCATGGAACGGAAATGACAGGAATCAAAGCAATGCCTTTTGAAGAACTATATTATGATGAAGAACTGAAAATATTCAGGAAACGGGAGCAGAGGGCGAGTTCTGTTTTTGGCGGTCTTGGAAATATGTGGGTGGGCATTATAACAGAAGTGGGGGATGAGGCAGTGGGTTATACGGTAGGAGAGCAGGTGGCCGGATACGGACATCTGGCGGAAACCCATACAGTAAAGGCCTGTGAGATTCTGAATATGCCGGAAGGGATGACCTGGAAACAGGTTATGTGTTATGACCCTATGCAGTTTGCCTTGGGCGGACTTAGGGACGCTGATTTAAGAATAGGTGATACGGTTCTGATATCAGGCCTTGGAGCTATCGGGCAGATGGCAGCCCAGGCAGCAAAAGCAGCGGGGGCTTCCTTTGTAGCGGTATCTGACCCCATCGAACTTCGCAGAAAGACAGCACTGGAAAATGGTGCAGATATTGCTTTTAATCCTCTGGAGCAGGATATGGGAATGGAACTTCGGAAACTGACAGATGGTATGGGCGTAGATGTAGTTATAGAGACAAGTGGGAACTACAAGGCTTTGGAACAAGGACTTCGCGCTCTCTCTTATAACGGCAATATGGCTTTATGCGGCTGGTTTAAGGAATGTTATGTTCCTATTCATCTGGGAAGAGAGGGGCACTTTAATCAGCAGAATATATTCTTTTCAAGAGCCTGCAGTAATCCCAACCGAGACTATCCAAGATGGAGCTTTGAGCGGATTTGCAGAGAAAGCTGGAAACTCATGGCATCAGGAAAAATAAACTGTGAAAATGTTGTATTTCCTGTTGTAAAGTTTGCAGAGTGTGACAAAGAATATACCCACTATATTATAGAACATCCGGAAGAAAGTATAAAGATGGGAGTTGAATTTTAACAGAAGAATAAGGGCTGTGGGAACTGCTATCAGCAGTTTTTAGCCCTGCTTCAACACTTCACATTATGTAAAACCCCTGTAACCGGTGGGCTTCTTCCGGTTACAGAGGCTTCAAAGGGGAGGATAAGTATTTCTACTTTTTCTTTTGTGATCCTCGAAGAGCGTCACATCTTTGTGCCTTCCCTCCGTGGACTACTTATAGTATGACCGGAAACAAACATCCTATACAAAAGAAATAAAAAAAGTTAAAATAATTTTGTAAACCAGTTTTAACGCTTACAATATCAGGATGTTTAAGGAGAAAGACCATGAAAAGATATTTTCAGGGATGCGCGGTCAGTAAATATATCAGTATCACATCACTCTTTACCATTTTTGAGGAAACCTTTGATAAAAGCTACTATTTTGAGGGAGAGTCCCATGACTTTTGGGAATTCGTCTGTGTGCTGGACGGGACACTGGGGGTGACGGCAGGGGAAGACATACTGATCCTGGAAAAAGGACAGTCTGTGCTGCACCGCCCCATGGAATTTCACCGCCTTTGGTCAGAAGGAAGGACAGAACCTCATATTTTTGTGATCTCCTTTGCAGCGGATGCCATGCCTCTGATAAATGAAAAGCAGTTCCAATTGACAGAGGAGAATCATAATACCATTACATTTCTGAGAGAAATGGCGGCAAAAGTGTTTGACAGGGAGGAGGAGACTCTGGTAAAAAGTGTGCGTACAGGCAGGGGAGTGGAGGCGCAGATCTTTATCAATACAGCGGAAAATCTTCTTTTGTCCGTACTGAACGGAAAAAAGCAGAAAATGGATTATTATGAATCCGTCAGTGCCGACAATTACAGACGCATTGTCCGTACATTGGAAGAACATATAAAGGAGAGACTGACCCAGGCGGACATAGCCAGATTATGCAGCATGAGCGAGGCTTCCCTGAAAAAGACGTTTTCAAAATATACCGGGATTGGAATCATGACATATTTTACACAGATGAAGATCCGGCATGCTATGGAAATGCTGGAAAGCGGAACCGGGATCAATGAGACGGCAGAGTGTCTGGGTTTCTGTGACAGGAATTATTTCAGTACTGTTTTTAAACGGGTCACAGGAAAATCCCCCGCATCCTTTCTCCGGTGGCCGGGACCATGACGGGAGTTTATCTGTTTTTTTAAACTGGGCAGGCAGCTGATAGTTATCCATATTCAAATATTTTATCCCCAAATCCACATAGAAATCTGTATACGGGTATGTTACAACTATTATATAGAAAGTTCAAAACATAAAATACATAAGGAAAAGGAGCCGTTCAGATGGAAAAACTCAGAGTTGGGGTAATAGGACTTGGATGCAGGGGATACAGCCTTTTAAAAGACGTCATGCTGCATAGGATGGATGTGGAAATCACAGCCGTCTGCGATGAATATAAGGACAGGGCACAGGCAGCGGCAGAGCTTACCAAGGATATGACCGGAAAAAAGCCTCTTATCACAGTAGAGGCCCGGGAGGTACTGGACAGCAGCCAGGTTGACGCAGTTGTCATATCTTCCGCCTGGGAGAGTCACATTCCCCTTGCAGTAAAAGCCATGCACGCCGGCAAAGCCGTAGGCATGGAAGTGGGAGGCGCCTACAGTATAAAACAGTGCTGGGACCTGGTTGACGCCTGGGAGGCTGCAAAAACACCGTTTATGCTTTTAGAGAACTGCTGCTACGGCAGGCGGGAGATGATGGTCATGAATATGGCCGGACAGGGCGTACTGGGAAAGATCGTCCACTGCAAAGGCGGTTATCTCCATGACCTGCGCAGTGAGGTTGCCGGGGGAAAAGAAAACCGCCATTACCGTCTCCGAAATTATATACACAGAAATACAGAGAACTACCCAACCCACGAATTAGGTCCTATAGCCCAGATTCTTAACATCAACAGGGGCAACCGGATGCTGACTCTGAGTTCCATGGCATCGAAAGCAGAGGGGCTTTCGGAGTATCTGGCAGGATACGGCCAGGAAATCCCGGAATTTTCCCAGGGAGATGTGGTGAACACCACCATTAAATGCGCAGGAGGAGAAACCATCCTGCTCACCCTGAACACCACACTTCCCAGATTTTACAGCCGTGACTTTACGGTGTGGGGAACAAAGGGCATGTATGAGGAGGCAACCGATTCTGTGTTTTTGAACGGGAAGGACGCGGCGTATGACTTTAAATGGAAAGAACAGTGGGGGAATGCTGTACGGTATGAGGCAGAGTATGAACATCCGGTGTGGAAAAAATTCCTGAATGACGGTGTCCAGGGCGGACATGACGGAATGGACTGGCTGGTGTTTGATGCATTTTTTGACAGTGTGAAAAATCACAAACCCTGCCCGATCGACGTT
The DNA here is from genome assembly GCA_002270465.1 of Blautia hominis. GTDB lineage: Bacteria > Bacillota > Clostridia > Lachnospirales > Lachnospiraceae > Blautia > Blautia hominis. The sequence continues at coordinate 858,954 of NQOF01000001.1, read as the reverse complement.
TACGATGCCGCTTCTTGGATGTGCATAAGTGCCCTGTCTGAGGAATCAATTGCCCTTGGCGGACAGCCGGTGGCGATTCCTGATTTTACCAATGGCAGATGGATTCTTTAAGGATTGTTAAGAAAATTTATCAGTAAAAAGTAAGGATTGAAAAAATCGGTCATATCGTATATACTATATCTGTCAGGCGTTTCGGGACGCCTCAAAATACGATAATAAATAAAAGGTGGTAAAGATACATGGCATTATTACAGGAATGGAGAGATGTTGCCTATTCTCAGGAAGCAGACAAAGCGCAGCTGCAGAAATTCTGGACCAACTATTTTCTGATCGAAAAAGGGATCTATGAAAAACTTCTTGCCAACCCGGACGAAGTAGTTCGCGGCACAGTGAAAGACCTGGCAGATAAATTTGAAGTAGAAGTTATGACTATGGTTGGATTCCTGGATGGTATTAATGACAGTCTGAAAGTTCAGAACCCCATTGAGGAGATGGACGAGAATACAGAAGTCAATCTGGGATTTGACAAAGAACTGCTCTATAAGAACATGGTGGATGCGAAAGCAGACTGGCTGTATGAACTTCCCCAGTGGGATGAGATTTTCCCGGAGGAGAAGAAAAAAGAGCTTTATAAAGAGCAGAAAAAATCCGGTACGATCGTAAAAGGTGCAAAAATCGGTCGTAATGATCCGTGTCCATGCGGAAGTGGCAAAAAATATAAACACTGCTGTGGCAGAAATAAATAATTTTTAAGAGGGGCGGTGGAGAACCGCCCCTCTTTGTTTAGAAAGGATGTAACTGTTCAGCACCCTCACAGTTACAGGCAAAAATCCATGCAGAATCGCCTTTGGCGATGGGATTTTTGCTTGGCCGTGGTACACTTTCTTAGGGGCAGCGCAGTGAATGCGCAGACCTGCTGAATCGTTACGGAAGGATACATATGAAGATTTTATGCATTATCCTGGGGAGCCTCTGCACCTTTTATTTTATAGGCATTGCTGTCTATGCGGGGCTTTCCTCTTTGTTTCCATGTATATGGGCGGCAGGAGGCGTGTTTTTTTACGGAATCGCGCTATTTCTGCATTTAAGCAGTAAGCACGGAATGCTGTCCGGGTTTGTACTCCCTGTGGCCTTGAAAAACGGTCTTTTGGTTCTGGCAGCGCTTTGTGTACTTATTTTTGTGGCAGTGGAAGCCTTGATCTTTACAGGAATGTTTCACCGGCCATCCAAAGATCTGGATTATATTATTGTGTTGGGTGCCCAGGTGAACGGCACAAAACTGAGCAATTCTCTGAGACTGCGTGTGGAGCGGGCCAGGGAGTACCTGGAGGAAAATCCTGAGACCTGTGCAGTTCTCTCGGGAGGAAAAGGGACAGGGGAGGATATCACAGAAGCGGAGGCAATGTACCGCTATCTTGAGAAAAAAGGCATCTCCCCCAAGCGGCTTCTGAAAGAAGAGCGTTCCACAAACACCAGTGAAAATCTGAAATTTTCTCTGGAGATCATTGACACAAAGGAAGATGAGAAAGGGATAGAGGCATCCATCGGCGTAGTGACCAACAATTTTCACGTGTACCGTGGCGTGGCCCTGGGGAAAAAACTGGGGTGCTCTCATATAGAAGGGATCCCTTCCGAAAGCAATAAATTTTTACAAGTCAATTACCTTGTGAGAGAATTTTTCGGAGTGGTGAAGGACAAAGCAGCAGGAAACATGTGACCGTTGGAGGAAAAATACAATAATTTTATAAATCGGAGAGGGAAAAATGTTAAAAATCAGCACGATCAAAGAAAATTGCTTTCCGGCAATGTATCAGCGGGGAAAATTGCTTGCCGAGAAAAAGGGATACAAAAGTTTCCTGATCGAGGAATGTGCGGAGGGCATAAAAGAGGTGAGTGCCCAGGTAAAAGGCAGCGGCAGCAAATGGTATGATGTGACGGTTACGTTTGACTCCCATGATGATATTATGGACTATGTCTGCAGTTGTCCGGTGTATGGAAATTATTTTGGTATGTGTAAGCACTGCGTGGCTCTGGCACTTGCCTACAGAGACACCCAAACGCCGCGGGATTCACAGGGGATCGTGGATTTTCCTGTGAGAGGCCCGAGAAAACGGGAGACATCGGACACACTGAAAAATACCATTGCTAAGTACGCTGTGCGCAATAACGCGTATCTGCTGGGGGAATATTATGGTCAGGTCCGCTTGGAGCCGGTCATCACAACCTCATATAACTCTTTCCACATAGAATTTAAAATAGGCACGCGCAAACTGTATATCCTGAGAAATATTTGTAAAATGCTGGACAGCGTGGAATATGGCAAATATGATTCTTACGGCAAAAATCTAGGTTTTATCCATGACCGTTCTGCTTTTACCCCGGAGGCCCTTTCCTGGATCGACCTTCTGTCTGATTATTTGAAGATCCAGTATAATAATATGGAATTCAGTTCCCAGATATACAGCTCTAATTTCCGGAATCTTTCACTGAACGGTTATGGGATAGACAAGGTCCTGCAAAAATATATGGACCGGACCATAGAAATAGACGGAACCCCCTATCAGGTCAGACACGGCAATCCGGAGATCAAAATGGAGATCGTCAAAACGGAGGAGCAGGGGGCAAATATTTATCTGCATTCACCAAAGTGGATAAAAGGAAATGTCCACGACTATCTGCAGAAAGACGGCATCATTTACCAGTGCACATCTGATTTTTCAAGAGATATGATGCCGATCGTGAAAGCTTTGAACACGGACAACGTACAATATTATACATTCCAATCCAGGGACCGTTCGATATTTCTCAACCGGGAGGACTACACAGCATTCTGCGGAACACTGCTTCCTGTTCTGGAGCAGTATGCGGATATTCAGATGAACGATATTGATTTTGACGAGTACCAGCCAAAAGAGGCGGAGTGCAATGTGTACCTGAGTATGGATGAAAAGTATCGGGATGCCATTCGGATGCGGGCGGAAGCCATCTATGGAGATACAGTCTACAATCTGTTTGCCCAGATAGACCCGGCCAGCCAGTACCGTGACATGCAGAGGGAAGGGGCCCTGAAAAAATGCCTGGAAGCGTATTTTGATATAGAAGAAAGAGCTGGGGAGATCTATGGGCTCTGTACAAAGGAAGATAAGATATATGATCTTCTGGAACAGGGATTTCCCAAGATCCGGGAACTGGCAGCCCTATTTGTGGATGACAAGATCAAGGGAATGCGGATCCTTCCCACCCCAAAAGTCAATATCGGAATCGGCATGTCCGGGGATTTGCTGGATCTGGATATTCAGGTGGAAGATATGGATTTGAGGGAGATGGAGCAGATACTCTCGGGATACCGCAGACGGAGAAAGTATTACCGTCTGAAAAACGGTGATTTTATCAGCCTTGAGGATAACGGCCTCTCCCTCATATCAGAGCTGTCCCAGGGACTTGGATTTGATAAAGATGATTTTGCAAAAGGCAGTTTTTCCGCACCAAAATACCGGGCATCCTACATAGCCGAAACTTTAAAAGCGCAGCCGGGCAAGGCGGATACCAGAAGAAGTCCGGAATTCAAACGGCTCATCCGTGAGATGAACAGCTATCAGGACAATGATTTTGAGATTCCGGAGGAACTTAAGGCAGAACTCAGGGAATATCAAAAAAACGGGTTCCGATGGCTGGCTATGCTGTCCCAGTGGGGCTTCGGAGGGATTCTGGCAGATGATATGGGACTGGGAAAGACACTTCAGGTCATTGCACTGCTAGAAATGAAGAAAGAGGGCGCTCTGATCGTGTGCCCGGCTTCCCTGGTCTATAACTGGGAAAGTGAGATCAGCCGGTTCGCGCCGGACCTTCCGGTCACAGTGGCCGTTGGCAGCAGCCAGCAGAGGGAGGAGATCATAAAAAGCGCATCCGGGTCGGAAATACTTGTGACTTCCTATGACCTGCTGAAGCGGGATACAGAGCTGTACAGAGACAGGGTCTTCCCTTATATGGTCATAGACGAAGCCCAGTACATTAAAAATGCAGGCACACAGACGGCAAAAGCAGTGAAGGAAGTACAGGCTGTCCATCGTCTGGCACTGACAGGTACCCCGATAGAGAACCGTCTCAGTGATCTGTGGAGTATTTTTGATTTCGTAATGCCCGGGTATCTTTACAGCTACAAAAAGTTCCGGGAAGAGTTGGAACAGCCTATTGTACAGAATGAGGACAAAAATGCCATGGAACGGCTGAAGCATATGGTAAATCCCTTTATTCTGCGCAGAAAAAAACACGATGTGCTCAAAGACCTGCCGGACAAGTTAGAGAAGACCATCTATGTGAAGATGGAGGAGGAACAGAAGAAGATCTACGATGCCAGAGTCGCCAGGCTGCAGATGGAATTAAACAGCCAGAGCGAGGAGGATTATCAGGCCCAGAAGATCAAGTATCTGGCGGAACTGACAGGGCTGCGGCAGATCTGCTGTTCTCCAAAGCTTTGCTACGAAAATTATAGGGGAGGTTCCGCAAAGCAGGAAAGCTGCGTGGAACTGGTCCGGGATCTGGTACAGGCAGAGCACAGGATACTGCTTTTTTCCCAATTTACCACCATGCTGGAACTGCTGGCCGGGGAGTTTGACAAGGCGGGGATTTCCTATCTCTATCTTTCGGGAAAGAACACCAAAGAACAGCGCCGGGAGATGGTGAAAAACTTCCAGAATGGGGAAACCCAGGTCTTCCTTATTTCCCTGAAAGCAGGCGGCACGGGGCTGAACCTGACAAAGGCGGATGTTGTCATACACTATGACCCATGGTGGAACGTGGCTGCCCAGAACCAGGCTACAGACCGTACCCACCGTATCGGACAGGAGAATATAGTCACTGTCATGAAGATGGTGGTGAAGAACACCATAGAAGAGAAGATCCTGGCCCTCCAGGAAAAGAAGGCACGCCTGGCCGAAAACGTCATGGAAGGGCAGGCAGTGGCTGACCACAGGATCAGCAGGGATGAACTGTTGGAACTGATAAAATAGTTGACAAAAATATTTTTGCGGCTATAATGAAAGTTAGATTCATACAGAAAACGCGTTGACAAGACGAGTAAAATGCGGAGGTTCCCAGAGAGGGCGGCATATGCTGGAAGCAGCCTGTTCAGGAAGCATTTGAAAACTACCTTGGAGCGGCCCTGATCCGGCCCGGTGATTCCGTTACCGTCAAATGAGTGGTGAACCGGTCCTTGAAATGAGGACAGTGTACAACAAGGGTGGAACCGCGAGTAATGACAGTTACCCGTCCCTTGCAGTCAGAAATGGCTGCATGGGACGGGTTTTTTGCGGTTTCCGGTCTGTCGCGTGTGAGCAGTACCGAATTGCACAAGAAATATGCCTAGTACAGCGTTGCATAAGTTCCAGTGATATAGGCTGTACTAGAGAAAAGGAGAAGCAGAGGAATTATGATTATCACATTAAAAGACGGGTCAAAAAAAGAATACGATCATGCTGTATCTGTCCTTGATATCGCATCGGATATCAGCGAAGGCCTGGCAAGAATGGCCTGCTCAGGGGAAGTAGACGGCCAGACCGTGGATTTGAGAACAGTAGTGGACAGCGATTGTGAGCTGAGTATCCTGACTTTCAATGATGAAGGCGGCAAGGCGGCCTTCCGCCACACCGCATCCCATATCATGGCCCAGGCCATCAAGCGCCTGTATCCGGATGCAAAGCTGGCGATCGGACCATCCGTTTCTGATGGCTTCTATTATGATATTGACAGGGAGACTCCCCTGACAGCGGAAGACCTAGAAAAAATCGAGGCGGAGATGAAGAAAATTGTGAAGGAATCCCTTCCCATTGAACGCTTCGAGCTTCCGAGAGAGGAAGCCATAGCGTTTATGAAGGAAAAAGAGGAGCCTTATAAAGTGGAGCTGATCGAGGACCTGCCGGAAGATGCGGTGATCAGTTTCTATAAACAGGGAGAGTTCACAGACCTCTGTGCGGGTCCTCATCTGATGACCACAAAACCGGTGAAAGCCTTCAAACTCACAAGCCTTGCAGGTGCTTACTGGAGAGGCAGTGAGAAGAATAAAATGCTTACCAGGATCTATGGCACGGCTTTCACAAAGAAGGCAGACCTGGAGGAACACCTGGCAAGGATCGAGGAAGCGAAGAAGCGTGATCACAGAAAACTGGGCAGAGAGCTGGGCCTGTTCATGATGCGCGACGAGGGACCGGGATTTCCATTCTTCCTGCCAAAGGGCATGGTGCTGAAAAATACCCTGCTGGATTACTGGAGGGAGATCCATACAAAAGCCGGCTACGTGGAAATTTCCACCCCGATCATGTTAAGCCGCCATCTGTGGGAGACGTCAGGCCATTGGGACCACTATAAAGAAAATATGTACACAACCGTTATTGACGAGCAGGATTTTGCCATCAAGCCCATGAACTGTCCGGGAGGCATCCTGGCATACCAGTCTGAGCCCCGTTCTTACCGAGACCTGCCGCTGCGTATGGGGGAACTGGGACTGGTGCACCGCCACGAGAAATCAGGCCAGCTCCACGGACTGATGCGTGTGCGCTGTTTCACACAGGATGATGCCCATATATTCATGACACCGGACCAGATCCGTGATGAGATCAAAGGCGTTGCCAGCCTTATAGACCAGGTTTACAGCCTGTTTGGATTCAAATACCATGTAGAGTTGTCCACACGCCCGGAGGATTCCATGGGAAGCGATGAGGACTGGGAAATGGCTACAGAAGCCCTGCGCGGTGCATTGGATGACCTGGGACTTGACTATGTGGTCAATGAGGGGGACGGAGCCTTCTACGGACCTAAGATCGACTTCCATCTGGAGGACTCCATCGGCAGGACCTGGCAGTGCGGAACCATTCAGCTTGACTTCCAGCTTCCCCTTCGTTTTGAACTGGAATATATTGGCGCTGACGGGGAAAAGCACCGCCCGATCATGATCCACAGGGTGGCATTTGGCTCTATTGAGCGTTTCATCGGCATCTTGATCGAGCACTTTGCAGGTGCATTTCCGACCTGGTTATCCCCGGTCCAGGTGCGTGTCCTGGCTATCTCTGACAAATATATGGATTACGGCAAAAAAGTCCTGGCACAGCTTCAGGAGGCGGGAATCCGCGCGGATATGGATACAAGAGCTGAGAAGATCGGTTACAAGATCCGCGAGGCCAGACTGGAAAAAATACCTTATATGGTAGTGGTAGGCGCCAAAGAAGAGGAGGAGGGCCTTGTGTCCGTGAGAAGCCGCTTCCTGGGCGATGAGGGGCAAAAAGACCTGGGTGAGTTTATCACTTCCGTCAAAGAGGAGATAAAAAGCAGAGAGATCCGTGAAGTAAAGGCAGAAGAGCAGAAATAAATTTATAAAAAAATCCATGGTATAAAATCCAGCGGCCGGACGCATACTATTTCCGACGAAATCATAAGGAGGAAATGACTATGCCATTATTAAGCTGTACCGCAAGAACCTGTATTTATAACAAAGATGAATACTGCTCCAAAGGAGATATCCTGGTAGACGGAAGCGAAGCGAGAGTTGCAGACGAGACCTGCTGCCGCAGCTTTGAGGAAAGAGGAGAATCCGCGTCAAATAAAGCCGCTGCTGACAGCTGCGGATGCCGTACCATTGATGTGGACTGCCGTGCATGTACCTGTACTTTCAACAAAGAAGAGAAATGCCATGCGGACAAGATCACAATCACAGGCGGAAGTGCCTGTCACTGTGAAGAGACAAAATGCGGAAGCTTTGAAAAACGATAAGATATGAAAAAAGAGCCATACCTGTAACCGAAATTACAGATATGGCTCTTTGTATCAGACTTTGATCCAACCCATTGCCTCAGATACTGCGAAGATCAGAATCATGATCAGGCAGATAGGAGCGATCCATTTCAACATGACCGTATAGAACTTTTTCATTTTAAAAGGCCCGTTCAGCTCCACTTCATCATATACAGCCTTTGGCTTGATGAAGAAGCCGATGCTGATACAAGTCAGGATAGCAACGATCGGCATCAGCACACTGTTGCTCAGGAAGTCGAAGAAATCCAGAAGTCCCAGTCCGATGATCTGGATGAAATCCAGAGGTCCGAATCCGAGGGATACCAGTGCACCCAGAAGCAATACATATATGGTGACTGCAATCGTTGTTTTCTTTCTGCTCCAGCCCAGTTTGTCACGGATAATAGACACATTGGTCTCCATCAGTGAGATGGAGGAGGTCAGTGCCGCGAACAGGACCAGAAGGAAGAAGACCGCACCAATGACGCCGCCCAGTGTCATATTGTCAAATACCTTTGGCAGTGTGATGAACATCAGGGATGGTCCCTTGCCCAGGGCCTCCTCGTTGCCGCCGGAGAATACGAATACGGACGGGATGATCATAAGGCCAGCCAGAAAAGCGATTCCGGTATCGAAGATCTCGATCTGACGGACAGATTTTTCCAGGCTGTTGTCTTTCTTCATATAGGAACCGTATGTGATCATAATACCCATAGCCAGTGACATAGAGTAGAACAACTGTCCCATGGCAGCCAGCACAGTGGTTGCTGAGAAACGGCTGAAATCAGGCAGCAGATAATACTTCACACCTTCTGCGGCACCAGGTCTTGTGATACAGAAGATAGAGATGCCCAGTGTAAGTACGATCAGTACCGGCATTAAGATCCTGCTGGCTTTCTCGATGCCTTTTTCCACGCCGGCAATCACGACGATGGAAGTCAGCAGTACGAAAACCGCAAACCACAGCACCGGTGAACCGGCCTGGGAAATAAAACCTGTAAAATAGTCATCTCCGGCAGCCGCAGATACGTTGCCGCTGACAAAGGTGATCAGGTATTTGATCACCCATCCGCCGATAACACAGTAATATGGGGTGATGATAAAAGGAACGATACAGGCCAGATATCCAACGAAGCCAAATCGTTTGTCCAGCTTTCTGAAAGCACCTACTGCACTGAGGCCTGTTTTTCGGCCTATGGCAATCTCTGTTATCATCAGGGTAAACCCAAGTGTTACGGCGAGAATTAGATAGACGAGTAAGAAAATGCCGCCTCCGTATTTTGCTGCAAGGTACGGGAAGCGCCAGAGATTTCCAAGACCAACCGCGGAACCCGCAGCGGCAAGGACAAATCCCATCTTGTTAGAAAATGCTCCTCTTTTTTTCTCCATGATTCTCTCCCTTTTTTCGATGCTTTTCGCATCTTTTGTTGTATTGAAACATTATGCCATTTTTTCAGAAAAAAGACAAGAATTTTCTTATAAAATTATAAACAAATTTATATTTTATACTTGACGCGGTGAAATAGCTGTGTTAAACTTACCTAGTCTGAAGAAAAAGAAAGCAGAGTATCCACTCTCACCCTAGCACAATCGCGTGACTATGGTTAATACGGTAATAAACGAAGCGCCTTCAGCGTTTTCTTTATGCGGATATGTGTGGATAGTCGATTGTCGTCTATCCATTTTTTTCTTGTTTCTTTCAGGATGTTTTATGAGGTGGGGCCGCCTGACCGGCCAATAACAGAGTGTTTTATCAATATTATGGAGGTGCACTACAATTAGCGATTTAATGATCAATGAACAAATCAGAGACAAAGAGGTACGTCTGATCGGCGCCAACGGCGAACAGCTTGGAATCATGTCTGCCAGAGATGCGCAGAAACAGGCAATGGAGGCAGGGCTTGACCTTGTTAAGATTGCTCCGACTGCAAAACCGCCCGTTTGCAAAATTATCGATTATGGTAAGTACAGGTACGAATTAGCGCAGAAAGAAAAGGAAGCTAAGAGGAAACAGAAAACCATAGAGATTAAGGAAGTGCGTTTGTCCCCTAATATTGAGGAAAACGACCTGAACACCAAGGTCAATAATGCCAGAAAATTTTTAACCAAGGGAAATAAAGTTAAAGTGACTTTACGTTTCCGCGGAAGAGAGATGGCACATATGTATAAGAGTAAACACATCCTTGATGAGTTTGCAGAGTCTGTAGCTGATATCGCGGTGATCGAGAAAGCACCAAAGGTGGAAGGCCGGACAATGACCATGTATTTGACAGAAAAACGTTAAACACGTTCACGAAAAGAGTCTAAGGAGGAATACAAACATGCCAAAAATGAAAACAACGAAAGCTGCTGCTAAGCGCTTCAAAAAAACAGGTACAGGATTATTAAAGAGAAACAAAGCCTATAAGAGCCATATCTTAACAAAGAAATCTCAGAAGAGAAAGAGAAACCTGAGAAAAGCAGCTATCACAGATGCAAGCAATGTAAAAGCAATCAAGAAAATTTTACCATACATCTAATTATCGGATAGGTTCTAAAATAGGAGGAAATCAAGAATGGCAAGAATTAAAGGCGGATTAAACGCTAAGAAAAAACACAATAGAGTATTAAAGCTGGCGAAAGGTTACAGAGGAGCACGTTCCAAACAGTACAGAGTTGCAAAACAGTCTGTTATGAGAGCACTGGCTAGCTCCTATGCAGGAAGAAAGCAGAAAAAACGTCAGTTTAGACAGTTATGGATCGCACGTATCAACGCTGCAGCAAGAATGAATGGTCTGTCTTACAGCAAATTCATGTACGGCATAAAGCTGGCTAACATTGACCTGAACAGAAAAGTTCTGGCTGATATGGCTATCAACGATGCAGAAGGCTTTGCAACACTGGCAGAGCTGGCTAAATCCAAAATCGCCTAACTCGTATGGAACATATGGCCGCTGCCCAAAGGTCTAATCCCGAGGCAGCGGTTTTTCTATGCGCTGAATGTACGCGCTGCACGGGCAGATGTGTGCCGAGTTTTTATGTCTGTTATAAAAGAGGAGGAAAAAGGATGAAAGTCTACAAAAAAATCATGGATGTACTGGCTTCGGCTGAGAAGCTGATCCTGGCGGCATCCACACTGCTGATTCTGGTCCTGACCGTGGGAAATGTATTTTCCAGGAAGGTGATACACCGCTCCTGGTCATTTACGGAAGAGCTGGTGGTGGCAGTCTTTGTACTGATCACACTCATGGCAGCGGCTCTGGCCTGCCGGGAAGGAGAGCTGGTAAGCCTGACGCTGGTTACGGACAGGCTGCCAAAGAAGACAAAGAAGCCCATGGTCATTCTTGTGACAGTGCTCTCTGTGGTATTTACGGTCATACTGTTTCGGTACGGTATGGACAAGGTGCTGACACAGCTTGCCAATGGAAAGAGGACCTATGTGCTGAACTGGCCGGAATGGATCTTCTGGTCCTTTGTGCCTATTGGCGCAGTCTTCATGATCCTGCATTTTGTGGAATACTGTATTGATTTCTGCACGGATTTTAAGTTTGTTAAGAGAAAGGGGGAGGCATAAGTGGTAAGTGCGGTTTTATTTATATCTTTTTTTATTTTCTTGATCCTCAATGTTCCGATCGCTATCTGTCTGGGCCTGTCCTCTGTGTGTGCGATCCTGTACTCTGGCACATCCCTGACGATCGTGGCTACCAATATGTATTCCGGCATCAGCAAATTCCTGCTGCTGGCGATCCCGTTTTTTGTCTTGTCGGGAAATATCATGGCCAAGGCCGGAATCTCCAAACGTCTCATTAAGTTTGTCAATACCTGTGTGGGACACAGAAGAGGCGGCATCGCAATTGTGTGCGTTATTGTAGCCTGCTTCTTCGGCGCTATTTCCGGTTCCGGTCCAGCTACGGTGGCGGCGCTGGGCGCAGTCTTAATTCCTGCCATGGTGGAGGAGGGAGGGTTCTCCGCACCGTTTTCCACGGCTATGATGGCAACGTCCAGTTCCATAGCCATTGTCATACCACCCAGTATTGCATTTGTGGTTTATGCTTCCATTACAGGCGTATCTATTGCGGATATGTTTGCAGGGGGGATCCTGCCGGGTATCCTCATGGGACTTGCGCTGATCCTTGTCATCATGATCGAGGTACGCAGAAAAGGCATCCAGCCTACCACAAAAAAGGCGACCTGGGGGGAGAGGCTCCGCGCGTTTGGCGATGCGTTCTGGGGCTTCTTGATGCCGGTCATCATCCTGGGCGGTATCTACGGCGGTATATTCACGCCTACGGAGGCGGCTGCTGTCTCTGTGGTATACGGTCTTTTTGTGGGTATGGTCATTTACAGGGAAGTAAAATTCAGGGATTTGATCGACATTTTCGTGGAATCAGCCAAGACTACCGGCGGTATCATGCTTATCGTGGCTTGTGCGTCCCTGTTTTCCTTTGTCTGCACAAAGTTCGGTATCTCCCAGGCGGCATCCGAGCTGCTGGGCAGTGTGGCCCACAATCAGTTTATTTTCCTTCTGATCGTGAATGTGATCTTCCTTATTGCGGGATGCTTTATTGACGCCAATTCCGCTATGTACATATTTATTCCCATTATGCTGCCGGTCTGCAAGGCTCTGGGATATGATCTGGTAGCCTTCGGTATACTGGCAACGGTCAACTTGGCAATCGGTCAGGTAACGCCGCCTGTGGGTGTCAATCTGTTTGTCGCTATCAGTATTAAGATCAAAAAAGGACTGGAAGTCAGCCTGCAGCAGATCTCCAGGGCGGTTGTGCCTATGATAGCGGCCAGTGTAGCTGTGCTGCTGCTGGTCACATACATTCCGCAGATCTCTGTGTGTCTGCCGAAAGCGTTTGCCGGAAGCTCTTATACGGGAACCTCCAAGCTGAAGGACAATACAGGCAGCACAGCGGGAGACAACAGCTCTGAAGATTACAATGAGATCGGTGACTACAGTGACTTGGGCTGGGAAGAACAGACCTGGAACTTTGCCTGTTCTACCACAGAGACGAGCACGTGGGCAAAAGCCGGGGAACAGTTCGGAAAGCTGATGGAAAAAGCAACAGGCGGAAAAGTACATGTGAATGTCTACGCTGCCGACCAGCTTACCAATGGAAACCAGTCAGAGGGCATCCAGGCTTTGATGAACGGCGACCCGGTACAGATTTCCATGCATTCCAATCTGATTTATTCTGCTTTTGACCCGCGGTTTAATGTGGTATCCCTGCCCTTCATCTTTGATTCTGTGGAAGATGCGGATGCCAGGCTGGACGGTGAGGCAGGAGAGAAGCTGAATGCCCTTCTGGAGGAATACGGGCTGCACTGCATGGGTATGGCAGAGAACGGTTTCCGCCAGCTCACCAACTCTGTCAGGGAAGTGAAAACCGCAGATGATATGAAAAATCTGAAGATCCGTGTGGCAGGTTCCAATCTGCTGATGGAATGCTACAAGAGATGGGGCGCTGACGCCACCAATATGAACTGGTCCGAGACCTATACGGCTCTGCAGCAGAACACGGTGGAAGGCCAGGAGAATCCGCTTCCGGCAATTGATGCGGCCAGTGTCCAGGAGGTGCAGAAATACTGCTCCATGTGGAATGCCAATTATGACTGCCTGTTCTTTTGTATCAACGAGGAACTCTACAGCAGCCTGACACCCAAACAGCAGAAAGTAGTGGACGAGGCAGGTAAAAAGGCGGTTGATTATGAGCGCCATATTAACCGCTCCGGCGATGATGAGATCAAAGAGCGCTGGACAGAGCAGAACGGTGTGGAGATCACAGCCTATGAGGACCTTGATATTGATTCCTTTAAAGAAGCCGTAGCGGACATTCCGCAGTGGTATCAGGAGGAACTGGTCAGTGAAGGATATGATGAAGAGGAGGTGAAAGAGCTGATCGAAGCCTTTGCCGCCAAAACATCAGACGCCTATCAGGTGGAGGACAGAAGCGACCTTGCCTGGGAAGAGCAGACCTGGAACTTTGCCTGCTCCACCACAGAGACCAGCACCTGGGCCGAGGCGGGACGCAAATTTGGTGAAATGATGGAAGAGGCCACAGGCGGTAAGATCCATGTGAATGTCTACGCAGCAGATCAGCTCACCAATGGAAACCAGTCAGAGGGCATTCAGGCCCTGATGAACGGTGACCCGGTACAGATATCCATGCACTCCAACCTGATCTATTCTGCCTTTGACCCGCGCTTCAATGTGGTGTCCCTGCCCTTCCTTTTCGATTCTGTGGAGGATGCGGATGCCAAGCTGGACGGGGCAGCCGGTGAGAAGATGAAGGAAATCCTGGAGGGGTACGGTGTACATTGCATGGGCATGGCGGAGAACGGATTCCGCCAGCTCACCAACTCTGTCAGGGAAGTAAGATCCGTGGATGATATGAAGGGCCTGAAGATCCGTGTGGCAGGTTCCAACCTGCTGATGGAGTGCTACAAGCGGTGGGGGGCTGACGCCACCAATATGAACTGGTCTGAGACTTACACAGCCCTGCAGCAGAACACGGTGGAGGGACAGGAAAATCCCCTTCCCGCCATCGACGCGGCCAGTGTCCAGGAGGTACAGAAATACGGTTCCCTGTGGAACGCCAACTATGACTGCCTGTTCTTTGGCATCAACCAGGAAGTCTATGACAAACTGACTCCCCAGCAGCAGGAGGTTGTGGACGAGATCGGACAGAAGGCTGTCCGGTATGAACGTGAGATCAACCGTGCCGGGGATGATGAGATCCTGAACCGCTGGCAGACAGAAAATGGTATGGACGTGACGGCTTATGATGATCTGGATATTGATTCCTTCAAAAAAGCAGTTGACGGGATCGATGCGTGGTTTATCAAAGAACTGAGATCACAGGGATATGATGACGGCGAAGATTTAGTCAATGCTTTTAAATAACGAAAAATAAGAACTGCCGCTGGTGCCTGCATCCCGGAAAGGGAAGCCGCACCTGCGGCAGTTTTGCTCTGCTCATGAAAAGGAAGGAGATGCCGGCAGAGATAAAATGTTTTGGTAAATTGTTTTACAGAATCAGCTTTACAGAGCAGCGGACAAGCAGCAAAGCTATGACAATATTAAATGCCATATAATATTTGTTGTACCATTTTTGGAAGATACTTCCGATCAAGGCCCAGACCAGATTTCCCGTGGCACCGAAAAAGGTCAGAAAAAAAGCAAAGAAAATCAGCGCCGGGACACTACTCTCGTATGGAAGAACATAGCTGCTCAGGGCAGAGATGCCGTACAGGATGACTTTCACATTGATAAACTGCAGCAGGAAGCCGGAGACGAAGGAAGGGTCTTTTCCCGTGCCGTCATCAGCGCGGACAGGCTTTCTTTTGAGAACGGTAAACGCCAGATACAGGATATAAGCTGCGCCTATGTATTTCAGATAGGGGACCACTCCGGGCAGCAGCCGGCCAAGCCCTACGCTGAAGACTGCACACAGAAGCATAATGGTCAAAAAACCGGTCCATATACCGGTGATCAGTTTCATACTCCGTTTCAGTCCGAATTGTCCTGTGGTACTCAGCAGCAGTACATTATTAGGTCCGGGCGACCAGCCTGTCACCAGGGCGTAGACAGCCAGTGAAGATAATACGTCAAATGTCATGTCAAAGATCCCTCCCTCGGCCTGGATAAACGTTTCTTCGGCCTTCATGAACGTGATAAAATCATTATTTGGATATTTTATCATATTGACCTGGGAAGAGAAAGTCTTTTCACCAAATTCTATACATATAAATAGAAGGAACAGTATGGCCGGAGTTGCAATATGAGCAAAAATAAAATATGGCTCTGCCTGGCAGTCCTTCTGGTTCTGACAGCAGCGGCAGCACTGAAATACAGCACGGATTCTTTTTCAGAGCTGAATATACAGACAGTGGGGGAACTGTCGGATGAGGAACACCCAAAGATTGCGCTGACTTTTGACGACGGGCCGCATCCGGTCTATACCCCGAAGCTTCTGGACGGTCTGAAAGAACGTGGTATCCATGCCACCTTTTTTTTGATTGGAAAAAATATAGAAGGAAATGAGGAGCTGGTCAACCGGATCCAGGAGGAGGGACATCTGATCGGCAGCCACACCTACAATCATGTGCAGCTTAATAAATTATCCGAATCCAAGGCCAGGGATGAGGTGTTAAAAGGCTGCAATAAGATATATGAAACCACAGGCACCTATTCTTCCTTTGTCCGTCCGCCCTACGGTTCGTGGAAAAAGAACCTAGATTTCTGTATCACCATGATTCCGGTATCCTGGAATGTGGACTCCCTGGACTGGAAAACGCAAAATACTGAAAAAATTGTAAAAAGGGTAGTGAAAGATGTGGGGGAAGGTGATATTATTTTAATGCACGATATATTTGACACCTCTGTGGAAGCCGCTCTGCAGATAGTGGATACGCTTACAGAGGAAGGGTACCAATTTGTGACAGTGGATGAACTGTTGCTGGAATAGGAGAAAATAATGGATCTATTTGATTATATGAAAGAACAGACTCTGGAGAATGAGTCTCCCCTGGCCTCCAGGATGCGCCCCACAACGCTGGAAGAGGTGGTGGGGCAGGAGCATATCATCGGTAAAGGGAAACTGCTTTACCGTGCCATCAAGGCGGACAAACTGGGAAGTGTACTTTTCTACGGACCTCCGGGTACGGGAAAGACAACACTGGCAAAGGTTATTGCCAACACCACCAGCGCCCAGTTCCAGCAGATGAACGCAACGGTTGCGGGAAAAAAGGACATGGAGGAAGTAGTGAAAAAAGCCCAGGACTATCTGGGCATGTACGGGAAGAAGACCATTCTCTTTATTGACGAGATACACCGCTTCAATAAAGGACAGCAGGATTACCTTCTGCCTTTTGTGGAGGACGGAACTCTGATACTCATAGGTGCAACCACGGAAAATCCCTATTTTGAGGTCAACAGTGCCCTGATTTCCAGGTCCATTGTCTTTGAACTGAAGCCCCTGGAGCGGGAGGATATCAGCAGGCTGCTGGTCCGGGCTGCAACAGATGTGGAAAAAGGGATGGGGAGCTATGACGTGGAGCTGGAGGAAGATGCCCGGGAATTTCTGGCGGATATAGCAGGCGGGGATGCGCGGGCGGCCCTGAATGCCCTGGAGCTGGCTGTGCTGACCACCGAAAAGGCAGCAGACGGAAAGATCCATGTGACCCTTGATGTGGCTTCCGAGTGTATCCAGAAGCGGGTGGTGCGCTATGACAAGACCGGGGACAACCACTATGACACGGTTTCCGCATTCATAAAAAGTATGCGTGGCTCTGACCCGGATGCGGCAGTCTATTATCTGGCTAAAATGCTGTACGCAGGGGAGGATATTAAATTCATTGCCAGGAGGATCATGATATGCGCTTCAGAGGACGTGGGAAATGCAGACCCCCAGGCACTGGTAGTGGCAGTGGCAGCATCCCAGGCCGTGGAACGACTTGGAATGCCGGAGGCACAGATCACCCTCTCCCAGGCCGTGACCTATGTAGCCAGTGCACCGAAAAGCAATGCTGCCTGTATGGCGGTTTTCAATGCTGCAGAGTCCGTGAAGTCTGTACGCACAACCGTGCCCCCGCATCTCCAGGATTCCCATTACAAAGGGGCCGCCAAGCTGGGACACGGGGTGGGCTATAAATACGCCCATGATTATCCCAACCACTATGTGGAGCAGCAGTACCTTCCTACAGAGATACTGGGCAGCCGGTTTTATGAGCCTACGGAAAATGGGTATGAGAAGAATATCAGGGAGCATCTGGACAGGATCCGCAAAGGCCGGTGACGGGCATACCTCAGGTTATAGCCTGGCGGATGCCGCTCCTACTGGTTCGGACCCGGAAAGAAAAGCCTTCCGGACATGCCCGGCGGGCATTGTGTAACTTATGGCACAGTCAATATGCCATAAGCCACGCAATGCTCACAGGAGCATATCCAGCAGGCTTTCATATACCTGTTTACTTTTATTTTTCCATGCCGCGCACAGCGCCTCTGCGGCTTCTTTTGTGGGCACGGTCAGTGTCATATCTATGAGAGGGATATCACGTTCCTTTGCCTGACAGCGGACAAGATAACCCTCCTTATCACTTTTGTAGTAGTCAGCCATGGCGGAGCGTTCCTCCTTCAGTTCCATGGAGTTCTCCTGGAAGAATTCCCTGATATCCTTTTTTATATCAGCGGAAACCTCCTCCCCAAAGTATTCCAATGTCTGATTCCCCGAATCTGTAATCTTCAGATAAGAGGCATTGCGCACAGTCTCGGAGCGCACCAGACCCGACTCGATCAGCTCAGAGATTGCCTGCTGGAGATGAAAGTAGTTGGTATATCCTTTGTCCAGTATAAATCCGGATATCTGCGCGTTGCTCAGTGGGAAATCCACTTTTTGCAGCATGTACAGTATTATCAGTTTGTATAAAGTGAGTGGTTCAGCCATAAAGAATCCTCCTTTTTCATGCCCTCTTGTGTACATTGGAATCTGTGTAAAGCCGTCCCTGGTAAGCGCCTCGGACCTTACATTCATGATGCAGGGTGTTGAGGACTGTCTTCTTGGCGCTGCTCCAAAGCGGCGCTAAAAGAAGTTCTTTGGGCCCATCCCCGGTAAGTCTGTGAATGACAATGCGGGGGGACAGGTGTTCCAGGCAGGCTATGACAAGATCTATATATTCCTCCATTGTATATACAGAGAATCTGCCGTTCTCATAATCCTCTGCCAAATCTGTGCCTTTCAGGACATGCAGAAGCTGCAGCTTGATTCCCTGGATATCCTGTGTATTCAGATAGGAGATGGTCTCCAGAATATCATCCTTAGTTTCGCCGGGAAGTCCCAGAATGGTGTGCACGATCACTTCCAGATCCCGTGCCCTCAGCTTTTGTACTGCATCCTCAAAAACAGAGAGGGGATAGCCCCTTCGGATATAAGCCGCAGTGCTGTCATGCATGGTCTGCAGTCCAAGCTCCACCCATACAGGCTTCTGCTCATTCAGATCAGCCAGCAGATCCAGCACATCCTCACCCAGACAGTCAGGCCGGGTCCCAATGGACAGTGCCACAATATCGGGATGGGAAACTGCCTCCGTAAAAATTTTCCGGAGATATTCCACGGGTGCGTAAGTATTGGTGTATGCCTGAAAGTATGCAATAAAGTGGCCGGCATTCCTTTTGCTGCGTATTTTAGCGGCCTGTTCATCAATCTGCTGAGTGACAGACAAATCCCTGTCGCCGGCAAAATCCCCGGAACCTCCCGCGCTGCAGAAGATACAGCCCCGGCTGCCCAGAGAACCGTCACGGTTAGGACAGGTCATCCCTCCGTTCAGAGCTACCTTATATACTTTCTCCGAAAACCGTTCCTTCAGCATATGATCAAAAGAGTGATAGGGTTTTCCATTCCATGCATTCATATCCAGAGACCTTTCCGTTGTTAGCTGTAACAGTTCTATATTTTCACAGTTACTGTTTGCTTTCTATTATCATACCAAAAGGAAAAATCTTTTACAAGTAAAAAAACAAACGTTCGTATTTCGGTATCTGATATCCGTTACTGTACACAGGTCACTGTACCGGGAGGCGTTTTCATGCCGGAAGAATGAAAATCCCGAGGCAGCCAGCGCGATATGGGGCAGAATGCTCCATATCTGTGCATCGCGAAGCGTGTTACTGGACACGGAGTGTACAGTAACTGATATCCGGTTACTGTTCATAGTATCCTCCCGGGACATTGGATCGTGAACCGTAACGATATCCGGCTCCAGCCCCATTTTCTTAAAATTTCCACAGCCATTTGACAAAAAGAAGCAGGCATGTTATGTTTTTTTACGTGGATATGTTAAAATGCCGGGCAAAAGCAGACTGCCTCCGGACAGCCGCAGAGCCTGCACAAACCTACCATTTATGATATTTTTATAGAAAGCAAAGAAAATGAGGTGGTTATCATTGAAGAAAAATAAATTTTGCCGTATCGTCTGTGTTCTGGCCGCAGCCATCCTGACAGCCGCAGCCCTGACCGGATGCGGAACCCCAAAAGACTGTGAAGGTGAGGGAAAGATCACAACCATAGAAAAAGGCGTCCTGAAAGTAGGCATACATTTAGACGACGGTTCCATGGGTTATGTAGAAGAAAGCACAGCGAAACCGGCAGGCTTCGCCCCGGAGACAGCCGCCAAGATAGCAGAAAAACTGGGTCTGACCCTGGAAATCATAGACACAACAGAAGAAAACCTCTTAAATTCCTTAGATGCTGACCTATATGACTGCGTCATTACCGTAGGCACCACGGACTGGAACCAGGAACACTATTCCGCCACCAAACCCTACGCCGACGTCTCCGGCATCCAGGACAAACTGGGCAAAAAAGCCGCTTACCCCAAACTTGCCATATTCGGCAAAAAAGGCACCTGCCTAATCCCCGCCATCCAAAACCAGGCCCTAACCCCCCTGATAAAAGACGGCACCCTAACAGAAATTTCAAAAAAATACTTTGAAAAAGACATCATATTAAAATAACCGGACAAGACAGAACTCAGAGGACTGAATTCTGTCTTGTTTTTTGCCCTTTATCCCACTTACAAAAGTGACATGCTTTTCACTACCGGCAGAGAACGTCAGGGAGGAGGGGCGGGGTGTGGATATTTGTGGCAGCGAGGTTAAGTGGAAGGATCTGTGAGATCCACCAATTACGGAGACTTAGGCGTGAGCCCCACTGGGCGAACGTCTTAGCCGCAGTTATTGGTTAGCTCACAGGTCCTGAAACGTCGAGCGGCCACAAATATCCACACCCCGCCCCTCCTCCCGTCCCCCCCTCCAAAAAAACATTCACTTTTTTAAAAAAACATCTTGATTTTTCCCTCCGTCAATGGTAGCATAAACATATAGTTTAATGGATAAACTAATTCCCAAGGAGGTCAATTCCCATGAAAATCTTAAACGTCAGGGATGCCCGGTTCAAGGCCTATGGTAAGGTCGTGGAAGGTCTTGATGTGAGCAGTCTTCTGAAAGCACTGGAGGAAACTCCGAAGCCGGACGATGTCATCTACGTTGCATCAGATGAGAAGCTGGAAGCCTGTGAATGTGCTGAGAAAATTGCTTATAGCCTGTTCGGCGGAATGCCCATTCAGATTGGCTACTGCAATGGCAGCAACTACCTGCTGAACGCTGTGGAATACCACAGAGACAGTGAAGTGAACGCAGCGCTGACAGATTTGATCCTGATCCTCGGAAAAGAGCAGGACATCGAAGCAGACAATACATACGACACATCGAAAATGGAAGCATTTTTAGTACCCGCAGGAACCGTGATCGAAGTTTACGCAACCACCCTGCACTATGCCCCATGCAATGTAAACGGAAATAAATTCTGTACTGCAGTGATCCTTCCAAAGGGGACCAACACAGACGCACCTGCCGTGCAGAACAACACCGTTGAGGATAAGCTCCTCTTTGCCAGAAATAAATGGCTGATCGCCCACAAGGACGCCAAGATCGAAGGCGCGTTCGAGGGACTGATCGGTGAGAATCTGTCTGTAAAAGACTGTTAATCTCGCTTCATCATATGAGCAGACAGCGGAGCGGATCGCGGATATCCGTTTTGACTTGAAAGAAAAACCAACCAATATAAAATCAGGAGGATTAAGATTATGAATTTAACAAACATGCCGGAATTAAAACTTGGTATTGTGGCTGTAAGCCGTGACTGTTTCCCCATGTCTCTGTCTGAGAACAGAAGAAAAGCGGTAGCAGCCGCTTACAAGGGTGAAATCTATGAATGTCCCACCGTTGTAGAGAGCGAGACTGACATGCAGAAAGCTTTAAAAGAACTGCGTGAGGCCGGATGTAATGCACTTGTTGTATACCTGGGCAACTTCGGACCTGAGACAGAAGAGACTCTCCTGGTAAAATATTTCCACGGACCGTCTATGGTAGTAGCCGCTGCTGAGGAGAGAGGCGACAACCTGGTTCAGGGCCGCGGAGATGCATACTGCGGAATGCTGAATGCAAGCTATAACCTGAAACTGCGCAACTTAAAAGCATATATTCCGGAATATCCGGTAGGAACTCCGGAAGAAGTGGCGGAGATGATCGCTGAGTTCGCACCTATCGCCCGTGCGCTGGTAGCTGTGAAAAACCTGAAGATCATCAGCTTCGGACCCCGTCCCACAAACTTCCTGGCATGTAATGCACCTATCAAACGTCTCTATGACCTGGGCGTAGAGATTGAAGAGAATTCTGAATTAGACCTGTTCGAGGCTTTCAACAACCATGCAGACGATCCGAGAATCGCAGATGTTGTGAAAGAAATGGAAGCGGAACTGGGCGAAGGCAATATGAAACCGGAGATCCTGCCTAAACTGGCTCAGTACGAGATCACTCTCCTTGACTGGGTTGAAGCTCACAAGGGCAGCAGAAAATACGTGACACTGACCACAAAATGCTGGCCTGCATTCCAGACTCAGTTTGGATTCGTGCCTTGCTATGTAAATAGCCGTCTGACAGGCCGTGGTATTCCCGTATCCTGTGAAGTAGATATCTGGGGAACCTTAAGCGAGTACCTGGGAACTGTTATCAGCCAGGATGCCGTTACGCTTCTGGACATCAACAATACCGTTCCGGCTGATATGTATGAGACAGAGATCAAAGAAAAATACAACTATACACATAAAGATACTTTTATGGGCTTCCACTGCGGCAACACAGCATCAGGAAAACTTTCCTTCTGCTCCATGAAATATCAGATGATCATGGCAAGAACCCTGCCGGAAGAAGTGACACAGGGAACACTGGAAGGAGATATCATGCCCGGTGATATCACATTCTACCGTCTCCAGAGCACAGCAGACTGCAAACTGCGCGCTTATATCGCACAGGGCGAGGTTCTGCCGGTTGCAACCCGTTCCTTCGGAGCCATCGGTATCTTCGCAATTCCGGAGATGGGACGTTTCTACCGTCACGTGCTGGTAGAGAAGAATTACCCGCATCACGGCGCTGTAGCTTTCGGACACTTCGGAAAAGCACTGTATGAAGTATTCAAATACTTAGGCGTAGAAGTGGAAGAGATCAACTATAATCAGCCAAAGGGTGTTCTGTATCCTACAGAAAATCCATTTGCTTAAACCATAGAGCTATTTACTGACAAAATTCAGGAGGCTGCCCGAAAGAGCAGCCTCTAATAAGGAGAATATAGCATGTTATACATTGGCGTGGATTTAGGAACTTCTGCCGTAAAGCTGCTTTTGATGAACGGCGAAGGCAAAATAGAAAAGATCGTTTCCAGGGAATACCCCCTTTCCTTCCCTCATCCCGGCTGGTCTGAGCAGAAGCCGGAGGACTGGTGGAAAGAGAGCCTGGAAGGGATCAGGGAACTGACTGCAGACTGCGACAAGAGCCAGGTGGCAGGCATCAGCTTTGGCGGACAGATGCACGGTCTGGTTATTTTAGATGAGCAGGACAATGTGATCCGTCCGGCTATCCTGTGGAATGACGGAAGAACAGGCAGGGAGACAGACTATTTGAACCAGGTGATCGGAAAGGATAAACTGTCCCAGTATACAGCAAACATTGCATTTGCCGGATTTACCGCACCTAAGATACTTTGGGTAAAGGAAAATGAACCGGAAAACTTTAATAAGATTAAAAAAATCATGCTTCCAAAAGATTATCTGGCATACAAACTGTCCGGTACACACTGCTGTGACATGTCAGATGCCTCCGGTATGCTGCTTCTGGATGTAAAGAACCGCTGCTGGTCAAAAGAGATGCTGGATATCTGCGGAATCACAGAAGAACAGATGCCAAAGCTTTTTGAAAGCTATGAGACAGTAGGCACACTGAAGCCCGAACTTGCAAAGGACCTGGGCATCCCGGCTTCCTGCAAGATCGTGGCAGGGGCAGGCGACAATGCAGCCGCAGCGGTAGGTACAGGAACCGTAGGGGACGGCATGTGCAATATTTCCCTTGGGACCAGCGGTACAATCTTTATCTCCAGCAAAGAGTTCGGCGTGGACCCTAACAATGCCCTTCATGCCTTTGCCCATGCAGACGGATGCTATCATCTGATGGGCTGTATGCTCAGCGCCGCGTCCTGTAACAAATGGTGGATGGATGAGATCATCGGAACTAAGGACTATGCAGAAGAGCAGGCAAAGATCCAGAAACTTGGCGAGAATAATGTATATTTCCTGCCATACCTGATGGGAGAGCGTTCTCCGCACAACAATCCAAATGCCAGAGGTACTTTCATTGGTCTTACTATGGACAGCACAAGAGCGGATATGACGCAGGCCGTACTGGAAGGTGTTGCTTTTGCCATCCGTGATTCTTTTGAAGTCGCAAAATCCCTTGGCATTAAAATTGAGCGCACAAAAATCTGCGGCGGCGGAGCAAAGAGCCCGCTGTGGAAAAAGATGATCGCCAATATTTTAAATATCAAGGTGGATGTCATCGAATCCGAGGAAGGCCCGGCTCTGGGCGGCGCCATGCTGGCCGCTGTGGCAAACGGGGAATTTGCTTCTGTTGAGGATGCAGCCGCTAAGATCGTGAAGGTTACAGGCACCGTGGAGCCGGAACCGGAACTGGCAGCAAAATATGAGGAAAAATACCGCAAGTTTGCAAAGATTTACCCTACCGTAAAAGATCTTTTCAGTGAGATCATTTAGACAGATCCAATTAAATAGCCAGGCGGGCAGGAAACAGCCGTTTGGCGAGACACAGCGATAACTGCTGTCACAGGGCATGACAAGTCCGTGACAGCAGTTTATTTTTGCCTTAAAATGCCTCCGCCTTTCCTCTGTATAGCAAACAATGCTATTATTGTTGCTTTTCCACGGCAAAGTGTGATATACTGTCACAGTGAAATTGTGTGATGGATCTTTTACATAGAAAGCCGGTATTATATGTTTTCTATTCAAATATGAGGTGAAGAAAATGAAATACGTTCTGGATGTACATACTCATACCCTTGCCAGCGGACACGCATACAATACGATCCGCGAGATGGCAATGGCTGCTTCCGAAAAGGGGCTGGAACTGCTGGGAATCACAGAGCATGGGATTGCCATGCCAGGCACCTGCAATGCATTTTACTTTGATAACACAAAAATGCTGAACCGCAGCATGTTCGGAGTGGAGATGCTGTTTGGTGTTGAGGCGAACATTATGGATTATGACGGGAAACTGGATATGGAAGAACGTCTTATAAAGCGGATGGATGTGGTCATTGCCAGTATGCATATCCCCACGATCAAACCGGGAAGCAGAGAGGAGAATACCCATGCCTATCTGGGAGCTATGAAGAATCCTTATGTGGATATTATCGGGCACCCTGATGACGGGCGTTATCCCGTAGATTTCCTGGCACTTGTGCAGGCCGCCAAAGAGCATCATGTCCTGCTGGAGCTGAACAACAATTCCCTGGACCCCCGCTGCAGCAGGGAAAACGGGGAGGAGAACGTGAGGACCATGCTCCGTTACTGTATGGAATATCAAGTTCCCATTGTCATGAACAGCGATGCCCATGTGGATGAACTGATTGGCTGCCGCTGTTATTCAGAAAAGATTGTGGAGGCCATGGAGTTTCCGGAGGAGCTGATCGTGAACCGTTCTGTAGAAGAATGGAAGAAATATGTGCACAAATACAAAAATTAATAAAAATTTAATAGTTTAGTGCAAAAAAATCGCACAAGACTGCTTTACTTTAAAATTTTAGTGTGCTACTATATATACGGGTGATGTGTTACTACACTTGGGGTGAAAACTAAACAATAAGGAGAATGTATGTATATGAGCAAGAAAATTCATACGGAGGCAGTAGACTCCCTGTTTGATGCTGTCCTCAGTTTAAAGAACAGAGAAGAGTGTTATCTCTTTTTTGAGGATGTGTGTACAATAAATGAGATCCTTTCCCTTTCACAGCGCTTTGAGGTTGCCAAGATGCTGAAGGATAAGAGAACATATCTGGATATCTCTGAGAAGACAGGAGCTTCCACAGCTACGATCAGCCGTGTAAACAGAAGCCTGAATTATGGCAATGACGGTTATGAGATGGTCTTTGAGAGATTAGCCAACAAAAAAGATGAAACAGAAGAATAAAAAGATGAGGCCGGAACTTTGAAAAAAGTTCCGGCCTTTCTGCATTCAGCTATTAAAAAAACTTCCGACGGGGACGGGAGGCACCATATATGTTACTGTTCACAGTATACTAAAAACGCAGCTCTTTGCACAGTACCGCGCTTCGCGATGCATAGATATGGAGCATTCTGCCCCATATCGCGCTGGCTAACTCGGGATTTTCATGTTTTTGGCATGAAAATGCCTCCCGGTACAGCGGCCTGTGAACAATAACCCATATATGTTACTGTTCATCTCGTGTCCAACAACGCGCTTCGCGATGCACAGTTCTGCCCTTTAGGGTACAAAATGCAATAAATTGCATTTTGGCGCTGGCTAACTCGGGATTTTCATGCTTTTGGTATGAAAACGCCTCCCGGTACAGTGGCCTGTGATCAGTAACCCATATATACTTTAGTGAAATAAAAAGGCAGTGTTTTACTTGACACCACTGAACATGTTCAGTATAATATAGACAAGATTCGACTGAACGCGTACAGTGAAAGAGAAGGCAATTAAATTCCAGCTCTTTTCCGGAAGTGCACACCGGGAAAGCGCTGCATATGGGAGGTAAAAAAATGGGTAATAGGAAATGGGAGCATCTGATCATTTCTCCGGATTATGTACCGCCGGTCATGGACGATGTAAGGGACGACAAAGGAGATATCAAGACGGGAAGAACACTGGGGCAGACATACAGCTCTTCGGATCTGTTTCCGGATTGTAAGGTGAACATGAGCCTGTCTTGGTTCTATGAGATTCCCAATAAGAATCCTTATGTGGATGAACATGTTCATGATGTGGATGAGCTGGTATTTTTCATGCCGAATTACAACGGCGTGGGGGATGACATCAACGCAGTGTGGGGGGAAGCGGATTTTTATATTGACGGAGAACCCTACACCATTACGAAAAACACATGTATCTACTGTCCGGCAGGGGTAAAACACTGTCCGATCGTTTATAAAAAGATCATCCGTCCTCACTGCTTTATGACCATTCTGCTCACCAGTGAATATGTGAGAGAGCAGGCCGGCAAGATCGTAAAGAATATTGGCGGAAAGTTTATTGAGGTAGGAGAGGGAAAGTAGACAAGGGGAACATGCGTATGGAAGAAAAAGAGATTTTATGGGGCCTTACGGATGCTGATTCCATGGAGGAAATAAGGGAGAAGGCATTTGCGCTTATCGGAAAGATTCGTTTTATGCCTGCGGCAACGGTGAATGAGGGACAGCCTGAAAACAGGATCCTGGATTTCAACCGTTTGAGCGATGGAAATCTGTATTTTATGACATCCAAGGGAAAACCCACATATGAACAGCTTTGCAGACGTCCTCAGCTTGTGATGAATACGCTGATCGACGAGCGGTATTCCCTGCGTCTGAGTGCCTGGGTCAGCGAGACAAAAGACCAGGCGGTATGGGATGAATTTTTTACATTAAATCCCGGCACAAAAGAAATGTACCGGAAAAATTTTGATATCGTGGCACTTTATAAAATTGACAGAGGGGAAGGGGAAATCTTCCACCTGTATGCCAACGAGAGAATACGCCGCCTGCGTTTTGCGTTTGGCGGGGAAGAGATAAGACCTATGACCTACCGCATTACAGAGGAATGTGTGGGCTGCGGGGTCTGTCAGGAAAACTGTGTAGAGCGTGCCATCCATCAGAAGGAAGACGGGAAATATTACATAAAAGAGATGGACTGCGACGACTGCGGTATCTGTTACACCAAATGTCCGCAGGCAGACACGGCACTGATCTGCCGTTTGAAGGAAAAAGGGGAAACTTGAGGTTTGGGATGCGTGTGAGAGGTGAAAAATTATGGCTAAAACAAATGCTGATGGTTCAAAAAGTTTAGGCCGCGGTGATCTGCTTGCGATTGCGATCGGCAACGTGATCGGCGGCGGTGTTATGACAATGACAGGCCTTGCCATTGGAATTACGGGACGTTCTATTGTCCTGTCTTATATTATCTGTGCGGTTATGGTGACCATTGTGGCTCTGCCGCAGTTCTTCTTATCAGGAACGATCCGTATGAACGGCGGTTTTTATACGCAGGCGGCTATGTTCGGCGGCAAGTGGTTTGCGGGCTTGTATTCTGTGGTATTTGTCAGTTATTTCTTCGGTGCGACTATGTATTCCGCATCTTTTGCAGACTACGTGCTCTCTGCATTTCCGGAGATTAACGGCAAGCTGGTTGCTTTTGCGATCCTGACCATATTTGTGGTTTTGAATCTCTGCGGTATCCAGGTGGCGGCAAAAGTACAGTATGCATTGGTGATCATTCTGGTTATCGCATTGCTTGTGTTTACAGGGTTTGGTATTATCCATCTGGAACCGGGGTATTTTGATGAGAACCAGTTCTTTACAAGCGGATTTACAGGTGTGATGTCCGCAGCAGCACTGCTGTCCATGGCGACCAGCGGCGCAACCTTTATTATCAATATGAGCCGCGAGGCAAAGAATCCGAAAAAAGATATTCCGTTTTGTATTGTTGTGGGTACTGTGATCGTTACACTTCTGTACATCGGTGTCGGTGTAGTTGCAGCAGGTGTGTTCCCGGTTGAACATGTAGCCGGTCAGAACCTTTCTAAGGTGGCAAGGGAAATCCTGCCTACCCCGCTGTACATATTCTTCATCGTGGGCGGTGCCATGGTGGCTTTGGTCACATCCCTGAACGCGAACTTGGGATGGCTGCAGGCGCCTATCGCACAGGCTGCAGAGGACGGCTGGTGGCCTAAGATCTTTGCGAAACGTAATGAAAAATTCGGTACGCCTCATTATATCATCCTGACCATTTATGTGCTCTGCTCTGTTATTATATTGAGCGGCATGAATGTGGGAGACATTGCAAATATCGGAAATACTTTGGCTAACTGTGTACAGGTTATCCTGTGCCTGGCAATTATCACTATGCCTAAGAAAATACCGGAGATTTGGAAGCGCTCTCAGTTCCATATCAATGACAAGTTATACACATTTTTATGTGTGATGGGTGCCATTGTCAGCGCGGCATTTGTATACTATGAATGTCTGGAAATCCACATGAATTATGTGATTGGAATTTTAGTTTATCTGGCTGTTGCATGTATTTACCCGTTGATCCGCCAGAAGTTCCATAAGGTGGAGATTGAGGTAAGCTACGAGGAAGCATAGAGGATACCAAAGATAAAACGTGATTGGGAGGAATTATAATGTCAGATTTTAATCCGGCTCCGGCTTTGGGGCTGACAGAAGAAAGTTCCAATGAAGAAATAAAAAACGCAGCCTTTCAGTTTGTACATGAAGTGGGCTATATGGTGTTCGGCACAACTGCGATCGATGGGAAAATGCCTACAGCCAGAGGTCTGGAGGTGCACTATCTGGATGATGCAGGCAACTTTTATATCGGTATTGCAAAGGGAAAACCCGTGTATTATGAGCTTCAGAAAAATCCTTACGTGGTGGGGACCATTATCCGCGATACGGTGAAACGCTTATCTGCAAGTGTCAGGCTGAGTGCCCATGTGACAGAGATTGAACCTGAAAAACATCCGGAGATTTATACAAAATACTGGGAGCTGAATCCCGGGACCAAGGCACTGTACAGGAAAGACCTGGATATGTTCCGCATATTCATACTGGACAGCGGAGAAGGCGAGATCTTCCACCTTCCGGATGATGATATTGTCTGCCGCCTGCGTTTCTGTTTCGGCGGTGCGGAAGTACGTCCCTGGGCTTATGTGATCGATCAGGAGCGCTGTGTAGGATGTGGTACCTGCGAGGAGGCTTGTATGGAGGATGTGATCCATCCTACGGCTGACGGCAAATATGAGATCAAACATTTTGGATGTCTGGAGTGCGGACGCTGTGCCATGAACTGTCCGAATGATGCCATAGACTGCAGCTGCAAGTAAGAGAATACAAGCATTTGGCTGAAATAAAGGATCAAGCGGGAATCTCTCTGCCGAGGCAGGGAGATTTTCCGATTCAGGGCAGAAAAAACAGTTGTTGCCCGGTCTTTTGTGCGTTTGTGGGGGATGCGCAGCTGCGGTAGATCCCCTTAAGGAATCTAACCATGAAATTTAACTAAATGACATTGCGGAGTGAACAGTAACGCAGGGGCAGTAAAGAGGTGGAAAGTGGACAATAATGGTTGACTTCTAAAAACAGGACTGCTATTATGGGAGTGCTGGAATATTTAAGAAAAGTCGAGGAAATATTTATGGGAGCAGCTGCAGGGGAAGGGAAAAAACAGGAAAACAAGAAAGAAGAGATTCTGAACGTATCCCGGAAATTTTTTATAGAGCAAGGATATGAAAAGACAAGTATGCGGCAGATTGCGGCTGCCGCGGATGTGAGTCTGGGGCTGGTAGCCTATCACTTTAAGACAAAACGTGACATTGCGCTGGAGATTGTACAGCGGATGTACCACCGGTTTGCTGCCTTTGCAAAAATGTATGTGAACCGGCACAGAAACCCCATCTTATACTCCGGGCTTCTGGTCAATCTGAATTACATGGTGTTATCCTCAGAAAAATATGAGGCCTTCTACAGAGATATACTGCGCAATGACATACTGCTTGATGTGATAGCTAAGTCAGGCGTGGAGACTTATATGAGTATCCGTGACAATTACAGACAGGATCTGTCTGATGAGGAAGCGGAGAAGATGGGATGGTACGGCAATTTTATTTCCGTCAGTATGGAGCGGACACTGGTGCTCTATGATGACAGCCTGGAGATGATGGAGGGAAGCATACCGGACGTGATCTTTAAGTCCTATATGGGCTTGTGGAGATTTCCCGATGTGGATCGGATCATGGATGAGGTCTGTATTGAGAGCCAGAAACTGGCAGAAAAGATCCTGAGAGAGCATCCGGAGATATACGGGTAGATTTAGGGATATGGGAGAGGCATGGAGAGGCTGCTGAGATTTGGGCAGTCTTCCCATACCTTTCCTTTTTTTGTTAAAAAGGCAACTGAAAATAACAGGATCTGTTAAGACAGATTGGTAGAACTATATGGATTCAGGGATTATACTGGATAGAAAGGAGTGTGAAAAATATGATTTCTGCGAATTTGAATACACTGCGCAAACAGAGGGGTTACTCCCAGGAGGAGGTAGCCGAGAAAATAGGAGTTTCCCGCCAGGCAGTGGCGAAATGGGAGAGCGGGGAGACGATGCCGGATTTGGATAATACCATGGCGCTTGCCGAGCTGTATGGGGTAAGTTTAGATAATCTGGTGAATTACCAGGCAAAAAAAGAGGGACTTCAGATACCGCCAAAGGGAAAACATGTATTTGGTTCTGTAAATGTTGGGGAGCGGGGACAGATCGTCATACCTAAAAAAGCGAGGGATATTTTTCGGATCAAACCCGGGGACAGTCTTCTGATACTTGGGGATGAAGAACAGGGGCTTGCCATGGTGAAGACGGAAGTTTTTATGACGTTGGCAAAAGAGATCCTGGAAAAGGGAGGAAGATTTGATGAAGGCTATCGAGACGAATCATTTGACAAAGAAATATAAGGACGTGACCGCTGTGGACGCCCTGTGTCTTTCTGTGGAACAGGGAGAGTTATTTGCACTTCTGGGTGTCAATGGAGCGGGAAAAACAACCACCATCAAAATGTTATCCTGCCTCACTGCGCCCAGCGGGGGAGACGCTCATCTTTTGGGGGACAGTGTGGTGACTGCACCTATGAAGGTGAAGGGAAAAATCAATCTTTCCCCCCAGGAGACAGCAGTGGCCCCCAATCTGACCGTGCGGGAAAATCTAGAGTTTGTCTGCGGTATTTACGGGATCGGAAAAGCGGAGGCTGGTGCTAAGGCAAAGGATATGATAGAGAGGTGCAGTCTTGGGGAAATTGCGGGAAAAAAGGCCAGGATGCTTTCCGGAGGGTGGCAGAGACGGCTTTCTATTGCTATGGCGCTTATCTCAGAACCGGAAATTCTCTTTCTGGATGAACCTACACTGGGGCTTGACGTGCTGGCAAGAAGGGAACTGTGGGACATGATTGAAAAATTGAAGGGGAAAGTGACAGTGGTGCTAACCACCCATTATCTGGAGGAGGCGGAGAATCTTTCCGACAGGATCGGTATTATGGCCGGGGGCAGGCTTTTTGCTGTGGGGACAGCAGAAGAACTGACAAAAAAGGCGGGTAAGGAAACATTTGAGGAAGCGTTTGTTGTGTTGTGCAGAGGAGGTGGTATATCATGAAAACAATGGCATTTGCGTCACGTAACGCGAAGGAGATCCTGAGGGATAAAACGAGCCTGGGATTCGGCATTGGGTTTCCTGTGATCCTGCTGCTGCTTTTGTCTCTTATTGGGGCAAATGCTCCGGTGGATATGTTTCAGATAGATAAGCTGACGCCGGGGATCGCTGTGTTTGGGATGTCATTTATATCGCTGTTTTCCGGTATGATCATTGCAAAAGACAGAACGAGTTCCTTTATTATGCGGCTGTTTGCCTCACCAATGGGGGCAGGGGATTTCATTGCGGGTTATACGCTGCCGCTGATCCCAATGACAGTAGTACAGGTATTGATATGTTTTGCGGCTGCAATGATCCTCGGACTTTCCCCCAGTTTCAATATTCTGCTGACTGTGTTGGTCTCCATACCGGCAGCACTGTTGTTTATTGGAATTGGCCTGTTGTGCGGCAGTGTGTTTAATGATAAACAGGTGGGCGGTGCCTGCGGCGCACTGCTCACCAACCTGAGTGCATGGCTTTCCGGGACCTGGTTTGATCCGGCTATGGTTGGCGGTGTGTTTGAAAAGCTGGCTGAATGCCTTCCGTTTCTGCACGCTGTGGACGCGGGAAGATATGCGCTTGCAGGGGAATACAGCAGGATCATGCCGGAACTTACATGGGTGCTGGCCTATGCGGCTGTGGTGGACGTGATAGCTGTGCTGGTGTTCAGACATAAGATGAAAAGTGAATAACAGATAAAAATGCTGCTTTGGGGCCTGTCCCCTAAAGCAGCATTTTGATTGTCTGTGACGTTGGAAAGCACTGAAGCCACAGCATGTGTGCGGAGCGTGCTTTTTACTATTTTTTTGGTTCGGCCATGTCATCAATGAGTTTTTCAATCACTTGTTTTTTCAGATATACGTCAAAGCTGAGCATACAGATAAACGCGAATTTTTTTAGAAAATCCTGGTTTTCTTCCTCTGCATTTTCGTAGGAATCACAAGCCATCTTGTATTTGCGGACAATGTCCTTTGTCAAAGGGTCTATCTGCTTCAGCTCCAGGTGCATGATCTCTTCATATATGTCCGTCAGGCTCATCTCACCGTTATGATTGAAGTATTTTTCGGTGAGCGGCCCCAGAAGAACCTGGATATCGCTGATAGACAGAATGTTTTTAAAATAATAAATAAAGGTCAGCATCAGCAAATGTTCTTTTGTGTATTTCTTCTTCACCGGCGGGGGGAGAAGGTCGTTCTTGGCATAGTTGTTTATCATGGTTTTGGTCAGGATCTTGTCGTCCGTGTGGCGCTTGGAAGCGGCCAGTTGACTCTCCATGAATGTGGTTACCTGATTCATATATAAATCAATGCCCGGAATTTCCTCAGGCTTTATATAGTCAATGCGGGAAATACTAGCCAGAATACTGTTCAGCATGTCTTTTGTATCAATTGTCATCTCATCACCTCTACGCTCTATTATATAGTTTTAAATACTATTTGTAAATGGATTTTTCTGAAAACGGCAGAAATCCCCGGCAAACGCTTGCCTGCCCCGGAGAGCTGTGTTATATTGTAGGAACAGGTGTTTTGATGTTGCTGCCAAATTATGAAGCCAGTAACACATTTTGCGGTGCACAGCTCTGCCTTTTAGGACAGTTCACCTTTCAGGGTGAAAATGCAGGAAACGGCATTTAGGTGCTGGCTGTTGCGGGATTTTGCCAGGTATGGCGGAGCATCCCCGCGGGGAAAATGCCACCCGGGATAGCGGCCTGTGAACAGTAAGGGTTTGATCTTCGGATACAGAAAGTTCAGAGTATGCTGCTGCTATTCACAGCCCTGCCAAAAGAGCAGGTCTGTGAACAGTAACAGTGTGCTTTTTATCGTTATGGATTATGGAGGGACATTTTTTATGAGTATATATGATACGTTGAATCCCCAGCAGAAGGAAGCTGTCCTTCACACAGAGGGACCGGTGCTGATTCTGGCAGGGGCAGGTTCGGGAAAGACCAGGGTTCTGACCCACAGAATTGCTTATTTGATCGAGGAAAAGGGTGTAAATCCGTGGAATATCATGGCAATCACATTTACCAATAAGGCAGCAGGTGAGATGCGTGAACGTGTGGACAAGATTGTGGGATTTGGAGCGGAGAGCATCTGGGTTTCCACTTTTCATTCAAGCTGCGTGCGTATTTTGAGAAGATACATAGACAGACTGGGATTTGACCACAATTTTACCATTTACGATACGGATGACCAGAAAAGCTTGATGAAAGACATCTGCAAACGTCTGCAGATTGATACAAAGGTACACAAAGAGAGGGCAATCCTGTCCGCCATTTCCTCGGCAAAGGATGAATTGGTGACTCCGGAGGAGTACGAGCTGAATAATATGTCTGATTTCAGCAAGAAAAAAATTGCCCAGGCTTATAAGGAATATCAGAAAGAACTGAGAAAAAACAATGCGCTTGATTTTGATGATCTGATCGTGAAGACAGTGGAATTGTTTCAGGCATGCCCGGATGTGCTGGATTATTACCAGGAGCGTTTCCGTTACATTATGGTGGATGAGTATCAGGATACCAACACTGCACAGTTTAAGTTTGTGAGTCTTTTGGCAAGCAAGTATAAGAATCTGTGCGTGGTAGGTGATGATGACCAGTCGATCTATAAATTCAGGGGGGCGAATATTGGTAATATCCTCGGATTTGAGAAAGTATTTTCTAATGCAATGGTGATCAAGCTGGAGCAGAATTACCGTTCTACCCAGAATATCCTGAATTCCGCCAATGAGGTGATACATAATAATATCGGAAGAAAAGAGAAATCTCTGTGGACAGATAATGAGGAAGGTTCCCTGGTGCATTACAGGCAGTTCATGAATGCATATGAGGAAGCGGAATTTATTACAGGGGATATCAGCAGGAGGGTGCGGGAAGAGGACTGTCAGTATAAGGACTGCGCTATTTTGTACAGGACCAATGCCCAGTCACGTCTTTTCGAGGAGAAATTCCTTATGGCAAACATTCCTTACAAGCTGGTGGGTGGCGTGAACTTCTATGCCAGAAAGGAAATCAAGGATTTGCTGGCCTACTTAAAAACTGTGGACAATGCAAGAGATGACCTGGCTGTGCGCCGTATCATCAATGTGCCGAAACGGGGAATCGGGGCAACTACACTTGCGAAGGTGCAGGATTATGCGTCTGCGCATGATATGAGTTTTTATGATGCACTGAAAGAGGCGGAAAGTATTCCTACGCTTGGAAGGGCGGCTGGTAAGATTGAGCCGTTTGTCACATTTATCCAGAGCCTGAGGAGTAAAACAGAGTATTATTCTCCCTCAGAACTGCTCAATGACAT
Source organism: Blautia hominis (assembly GCA_002270465.1). Classification (GTDB taxonomy): domain Bacteria; phylum Bacillota; class Clostridia; order Lachnospirales; family Lachnospiraceae; genus Blautia; species Blautia hominis. Next base: position 823,545 of record NQOF01000001.1, on the reverse strand, counting down.
TATTGAAGAGACAGGATATGTGATGGAACTGAAGGCAGAGGGGACCGAGGAAGCTGACGCCAGAATTGAAAATATTGACGAGCTGATCACAAAAATTGTTTCCTACGAAGAGGAAAATGAGGACCCAACGCTCAGCGGATTTTTGGAGGAGGTTGCCCTGATCGCAGATATTGATACTGTGGACGGGGATGGAAACCAGGTGCTCTTGATGACGCTTCACAGCGCTAAGGGGCTGGAATTTCCTTTTGTTTATCTGGCTGGTATGGAGGACGGGATTTTCCCAAGTTATATGACCATCACCGCGGATGATCCGACAGAGATTGAGGAGGAGCGCAGGCTTTGTTATGTGGGCATCACAAGGGCCATGAAGGATTTGACGCTGACCTGTGCGCAGCAGAGAATGATCCGTGGAGAGACGCAGTATAATAAGCCGTCTCGTTTTATCAGGGAGATTCCAAGGGAACTGGTAGATTTGGGAAGAGATTTTAAAGAGCAGAAGATTAAAGAAATTCCCCTTCCCAATACCATGAAACAGATGAAGCAGGCATTTAAGCAGCCGGCATTTATACCGAAGCAGTTTGAGGTGAAGAAATCAGCGGGACTGTCCTATGATGTGGGCGATACGGTGAAGCATATTAAATTTGGTGTGGGCGTTGTGAAAGGCATTGTGGAGGGCGGCCGGGACTATGAGGTAACGGTGGAATTCGACAAGGCGGGGACGAAGAAAATGTTTGCATCTTTTGCGAAGCTGAAAAAAGTGGAATAAGGATCTAAGGATTTGCAGAAGCTGTAGAGAGTGGGGATGATTTCAGGGATTTGCAGAAGCTGTAGAGAGTGGGGGATGATTTCAGGGATTTGCAGAAGCTGTAGAGAGTGGGGGATGGTTTCAGGGATTTGCAGAAGCTGTAGAGAGTGGAGGATGATCTTAGGGATTTGCAGAAGCTGTAGAGAGTGGGCGATGATCTTCAGGGACTTGCAGAGGGATCATAAGTCCAAGATTTGCCTAAGCGGAATCATAACAGAACTTTTTTGGTGGGTCTGTGAGCAGATGAAATTGAGATTACAATTTATATTCCCGGAAATCAATATGAAAATATTGAATAAAGGATAGTAAAATTTTGCCTATCGTGATATAATATTAAAAACAAGCCGAATGAAATTTTTTTTATTAGGAAACCATAATAGAGAAATTAGAATCACATTCGGCACAGATTGACAGACAGCCGGCAGCAACTCCGGATAGGCGGGGCAGCAGTGCAGGATGTCATATGTAAGAGAGGATGGTGCAGGCTATGAATCGTATTGAGGATTTAATCACAGCATTACAGAAGAAAGAAGAAGAAAAAAATAAGAATACCGTCTTATGGATTCTGGCTATCATCGGAGCAGTAGCTGCTGTTGCCGGAATAGCATATGCAGTATACCGTTTCTTCACTCCGGATTATCTGGAAGATTTTGAAGAGGACTTCGACGATGACTTCGATGATTATTTTGAAGACGATGACGAGGATGAAGACAAATAAAAAAAGAGTAATAGGGAGCTTCGGGAAACCGGAGCTTCTTTTTCTGTTAAATAATATCGGGAGGGATAGTTTTGAAAAAAGGAGAAATTTACGAAGGAATTATCGAAAAAGTGGACTTCCCCAACAAGGGACGAGTTGTGATAGATGGAAAGACCGTGATTGTGAAAAACGGAATTCCGGGCCAGAAGGTACGGTTTCTGATAAATAAAAAAAGAGGAGACCGCCTGGAGGGAAGGCTTCTGGAAGTGCTGGAGAAATCTCCAATGGAGAAACGCGGACCGGTATGCAGTATTTTTCCGGACTGCGGAGGCTGTATGTATCAGACTATGGAGTATGAAGAACAGCTGAAAATGAAGGCAGAGCAGGTTAAGAATATGCTGGATAAGGCCATAGCAGATGCAGGGCAGGTGGACGATGACGGGAACCCGGATTACGTGTTCGAGGGGATTAAGGGAAGTCCTATGGAGTTTGCATACAGGAATAAGATGGAGTTTTCCTTTGGGGACGAATATAAGGACGGACCGCTGGCCCTGGGGCTGCATAAGAAGGGAAGCACGTATGATGTGCTGAATGCTTTTGACTGCAAGCTGGTGCATGAGGATATGACAAAGATCCTGGTGTGTGTGGGCGAGTATTTCAGGAGCAGAGGTGTGAGTTTTTATAAGAAAATGCAGCATGTGGGGTATCTGCGGCATTTGCTTTTGAGGAGGGCGAATACTACCGGAGAGATTTTGGTGAATCTGGTCACTACAAGCCAGGAGGCGCATGATCTGGATATGCTGAAGGAAGAACTGCTGGCGCTGCCCTTGGAGGGGGAGATCGTGGGCTTTCTTCATATTATCAATGATTCGCTGTCAGATATGGTGCAGAGTGATGAGACGCGGATCTTGTATGGGAAGGATTATTTTTATGAGGAGATTCTTGGGCTGAAATTTAAAGTGACGACGTTTTCGTTTTTCCAGCCGAATTCATATGGGGCAGAGGTGCTTTATAATACGGCCAGAGAGTATATTGGGGATACGAAGGATATGACGGTGTTTGACTTGTACAGCGGGACGGGAACGATTTCACAGATTCTTTCGCCGGTGGCGAAAAAGGTGATCGGGGTTGAGATCGTGGAGGAGGCTGTGCAGGCGGCGAAGGAGAATGCGGAGCTGAATGGGATCACAAACTGCAGGTTTATTGCGGGGGATGTGCTGAAGGTGATTGATGAGATTGAGGAAAGGCCGGATTTCATTGTGCTGGATCCGCCCAGGGATGGGATCCATCCGAAGGCGCTGCCGAAGATCGTGGGGTATGGGGTGGATAAGATGGTTTATATATCCTGTAAGCCTAGTAGTTTGGCTAGGGATTTGGATTTGTTTTTGAGGGAAGGGTATCGGGTGGAGAGGGTTTGTTGTGTGGATCAGTTTTGTCAGACGGTGCATGTTGAAACCGCCGTGCTTCTCGTGCGGAAACCTTGATTCTAGGCGGGTTTGCGGGATTATTTGAAGAAAATGGAGTTGTGTTTTAACGAAAGGTAAGATGGATAAGTTTCCGCAGATAAGGGGACGGGGTAACGCCGGAGAGTTTGATAATGAGGGTTTTGTCGGGCAAAAGATGCAATCCGGCAAAACCCATACTATTTGGCAAGTGGATACTCCATAGTAAAACTTAAGTTTGTCAGTAAGAGTTCGGAATATTTTTTGCGAAACATTGGTGTGTTATAGAATAATAGAGAAAATTATGAAAGGGTACGCATATGATGAATGATACACGCTACTTCACAAAACAACTTTTGATAGAGTACAATAATGCAGCTATTAGGGAAAAAAGGAATAGGTCTATAAAAGAGGAGGTGCTTGAAAACCTTCAAGAAGGATATATCTTTCCGATTACATTTAATATGTATCATAGTAAAGATGAGATGAGAGTAATGATATCGCTTTACAGTATTTTTGGATATGTCAACTGAAAGATATGATATGTTACCTGTTGCAAAATGGGATAAAAAGGCACAAACATTTATAATTGAAGATGAAGATAAAATTATAAACAGATTTCCGTACCGAAATAGAGAGTGGACAGAAAAAGTTGTTAAGCAACCATATAGAAAACAGGGAAAGTTTAGAAAAGATGTTTTGAAAGCATATAATAGCACCTGTGCAATTTGTGGTTTAAAAGAGCCGAAAATATTAAGAGCTGCTCTTATTGTACCAGTGGCGAAAGGTGGTAGTGATAAAATACAAAATGGATTATGTTTATGTACAAATCATGAAATTGCTTATGACAAAGGATTAATAAAGATAAAGCCAGATGGAAAGATAGAAGCTCAAAATGAAGCTTTTAAAGATACTTATAAGAGAATTCTTTATCCACAAAATAAAGAATGGTACCCTTCTCCAGAATACTTAAAGGAAAAATATGAAAACAGCTTTGAATAACTATGAAGTCTGATATCATATATTTAGTGTTTAAATACTAATTAGTATTTCCGTTATTGATGTAATATATGTATTGTGATGAAATTATGTAAGGTTTGTAAGTGTGAATAAGTAGAAAAATTGTCATAAGAATTGCAAAAAGAGTACGGGTATTGGAATGCACTAAGGTAACTTTATCTTAGCAAAGTACAATATTTGTGGAGGTTGTATTAAAAGGGGTGAATTTTTTTATACAGGGGTGATTTTCAGTGAAAAGGGGTAAGAGGGGTAAAATTAGCGAGGATATCTACCCCACCACTATGTCATGAAAATATTTCTGCCATGTAGTATAAAAATCAACTTTCACCGCATGTGGAAAACGTGGCTCTGCTGACGAGAAAAGCCTAGGAAATCAAAGGGTTTAGGGGATTTCAGCGGGATATATAGGTGTGCTTTTTTGCTTGTTGAGATGATATAAGTTTCCGGTTACTGGGGTGGGGTAAGGGAAATGAATGTTTTGGCAAAAGGTTAGAATATTGTAGAATAAATAATTGGAAAGTATAACTGAGAGAGAATTGAATTTATATGCTAAAAGCTATGCAGATGAGGAGCTTTCTGTAACAAATACTCAGGATCGGAATAATTTCTAATGTATGATAGCGGGTTGCCAGGCAGGAAAGTTTGATACGTGTATAACCAAGTCAATTTCTCCTTTTGTAAGGAATACACAAAATGAAAGAAGGTTCAAGATGTCAGATACTAAATGGTATGAAGATGAAAACTTAGCTAACTTATCCCTTAAATGTGATGAAGCTTATTTAAATAAAGATGAAAAGGGTATGTGTATACTGGTGGATGAATGTTACGGACAAGCTCATGACTTGAAAAACTCTAACATGATTAGAGCAAGATATTTTTATATCTCATTTACAATACAATCCGATTTGATTGATTTGAAAAGGAAAGGAAGTGAGAGTAGAAATAACTATAAAGATAGGATTAAAGGTCTAAAATTGTATGAAACAGATTTTCAAAAAAGCTTATATTTAGCAAGAAATGCTTTTGAACTATTGGCTAATGAAATGGGTGAAGATATTAATATTTCCGAAAATGAATTTAAATATTTTATCAACTTTCAATGGCAATTAAGTGTGAATTATGCAAATTTCTTTTATCAAAATGGAAGATTTGTCAAAGCGGTTGAAATTTTAAGTATATTTGACACTGAAAATGTTTTTCCAATGGGAATGGCTCAATTAGGTATGAAATTATATGAATTATCTCGTTGCCATTACGATGAATCACAACAAACTATAATGTTGTATAAAGCTTTTCATTATATTAAACAGGCATATGAAAGTGATAATCCTTTTCCGGAAAAGGAGGAGATGGTTAACTTATTAAACAACTATATAGACAATATTATCTCAATGTTAGGACAAACATACTTAGAAAAACCATATACTATAAGTGATTTTCTTTATTTCTCCAATGATATGTCTGTGGATGAAACCAAATATTGGGAATGGGTTGCTAAAAACAAGCTGGCACTTAACCTTTTAAATGATGTGTTTGATACAGTTGAAGTTGGCTATGATCCATTACATTTACCAAGTATGACAGAAGAGATTGAAAGTAAAAAAGTGCAATATTTATTTGGTCTTTTTAATCAAATAAAGCAAGAGTATGTATCTGCAAGATTTTTGGCATATGAAGGTTTTAGTATCAAAGAGACACATTTTTCAGATAAAGATGTATATCTTGTTAATACTTTAGATTATCCTATATACGGACTAGGGATTGAAAAAATCAAAGCATGTTATCGGGCTGTATACTCTATTTTTGATAAAATTGCATTTTTCCTTAATGAATATTTTGAAATAGGAATTAAGAAAAATATTATTGGATATGTTAGGCTATTTTCACCGGATAAAAATTCTAATGATAAAGTCAAAATACTTGATATTGCAGAGAATAATTATCCATTGTATGGGATGTGGTGGTTATTTAAGGATGTTAGAAACATAAATATTAATGAGGATGGGACTGTAAATAAGGAGCAAGAATATAAACATATTGACAATGTAATGACAAAAGTATCAAAAGTAAGAAATGCTATGGAGCATGGATATCTGAAAATTCTTGATACTTATTGTAAAGAATTATTAATCGATGATAGTCGCTTAGACCAGTTGGCATATAATATTAGTTTTGAAGATTTTGAAAAATTGACCTTACAATTATTAACATATGTACGAGAAGCAATTGTTCTTTTGGTATTTTCAGTAAAAAGAGAGGAAGATATTAAAGAATTTCACCGCAGACCGGATGAGATATTAGCTCCTATGTATGCAGATAAATATGACGATGAGTGGAAACAAATTTTTGAATAATATCAAATTTTGATTAAGTCTGCGGGGTAAAACTATATTATTGACGTGTAGTATAAAAAACAACTATCACCGCACGTTGAAACCGCCGTGCTTCTGGTGCGTAAAGGTTGATTCTATGGGCATTTGCGGGATTATATGATGGATATGGAATTGTGTTTTTACAAGTAAAGTGATGAATAAGTTTCCGCAGATATGGGGACGGGCACAATCCTTACTATTTGGCAAAAGTGGATATTATCTGGTGAAAGATATACCCCGCGGCAAAAGTCCATGATTGGCCCAAACCGGTAGGTCGGTTGATCTTTAAGCTGTGAAGACGTGTAAAAACCGTATTTTCACAACTAAGTGAATAATTTGATGCGAAAAGGGGCTGGGCCAAAAGTTTTCAAGGCTTATGCACCAGACTCACAAACGAAATTTTGGCATATAATTTATGTCTGACTTATAAAAAAGACTGAGGGAGCGGTATGAAAAAAAAATAGGAGATGGTTGGGAGAAGTCAGAACACTTCTTTCTGTTATGGTTCGTAACTGGAGCGTGCTCATATGCTTTGAACTTATTTATAAGGTGATAGGTCTTTGTTTTTTCTTCCCCTTTTTTGGCGAATTTGCTGTTTTCTATTTTGGTGTTGGGAGTGTACTTATTTTTTGAGATTGTTGCATTAATTACATATAGTGAAAAAAGTTGGAACAGGGAAGAACTACCATGTGGCAGTTAACTTATGCTACTGCTTATGCCCATTTCGTTTTTTGGTGCATCTAGTGCTTTTTTAAGCACCGTACAGATTCCGGAGTTTATTATGACGGCCATTATCGGGAATGTGTTATATGTCTGTCTGCTTGCTGCGGTTGTTTTACAATGCTTCTTCTGACCGAGTTATCTTTTCTTGGACTTATACATTTGCTTTCATAGCAGTGCTTAGCGGTGTCTGGCTGTCAGGAGTAAGTATCCTTGCTGGAACAGCCCGTATTTTTCATGGAGTGGAGGCGTTTTCTACTGTATATGAATATATTGCAAGCTACAGCGGTGATGTGCGACAGCGTATGGAAACGTTACGGCAGATTATTTTAGAGTGTTCACCGGATATCACCGAGAAGATTTCCTGGGGTATGGCTACTTTTGTGCTTAACGGTAATCTTGTCCATTTTTCAGGGGAAAAGAGACATTTGGGTTTTCACCCGTCCCCAAGCGCAATTGAAGCGTTTAAGGACGGTTTTGCGGATTACAAATATTCAAAAGGCACGTTACAGTTGCCATATGATAAACCGATGCCATATGAATTGCTTCGTCAGATGATATTGTTCAGGGTTCAGGAACAAACGAAGAAATAAAGCAGAGAATGGAAAGGAATTCGTTTGTCAGGTATATTATTGGAGGGGTGAGGCATTGAAAAAGTTATACATGATTGGTGGAACTATGGGTGTAGGAAAGACAGCCACCTGCCAGATTTTAAAACAGAAATTGGATAACAGTGTCTTTCTGGACGGGGACTGGTGCTGGGACATGCGCCCATTTCAGGTAACGCAGGAAACAAAGAAAATAGTACTGGAGAACATAACCTTTCTTCTGAATAATTTTATACAATGTTCTGCCTATGAAAATATCATATTTTGCTGGAGATACCGTTGAAGGATTTTCTAAGAGACAATCTATGCTTTTCCCTCTGTGGCCTAAACTGCGGACTATGCCATATGAAGCAGGACGGCCATTGTCCGGGCTGCGGAGGCGGAGAGGGGAACCAGTTATGCGGGATGTAAACTGGGGCTTGACGGGATGCTGGCAGGTTTTGTGAACGGGACTTACATATCCTTCTGTCCAGCTTTATATGTGCAGATGAGCATTTCAAATGTATGGTAAAAACAATCCACCATGAAGTTTTCAGAAGGGGGAAAAGCGGCAAGAACAGCGGCTGGTTTCAGAACACTTTATGCAGAGTGAGATACTATTTTCAGCGAAGGAAAAGGATTCCCTTGACTGGAATACGATAAAACGGCTTGTGGATGACAACCGGAATTTTAAAACGCTTCTGGATGAGATGCCGAAGGGAATCAGGCACAATGCTATGTTTGATGTGGATGTGTCGGTTCTGATTTGGAAAAAATATTTAAGAGTAAGGGTATAATATAAAAAACCTCCCTAGATGAAAGATTATAATAAAATCATCAGGGAGGTGCTTGGAGTGAGGAGAATCTGTCAGAAAACAGGTTGTGCGAATCGTCAGTGCAGTTTAGGCATTCCTGGAAGTTGTCGTGGATGTCCAAAATTTTTCTGATTTACTTTTGAATCAAATGAACCGCAAACCCTCCAATCTCATCCTGCATATAAACAAGAAATGGAACCCCATCCTTGTAACAAATAGAATCCTCCACAAATCTGCATCCCTGATTTTCCAGATATCTTTTTGCCAAAGGCAAAGAATTTGTACCAATAGCAATATGCCCATTAACACCGCGGGCAGACCTCTTCATGATTTCTATTGCATCACCGGCAAATATAGAAATATCGGTATCCCGCTCCATAAATCCAAATAAGCTTTTAAAAACCATCGCAGTTGAGATCGCAGCGGCCTCATCCGGGCAGTTAATACCTACATGCATAAGTTCAAAGCCAAACATATCCTGCACTTTTTCCGGTGTCATGTCTCTAAAATTTGTCGTATCATTAAAATCTGTCATATCATTAAAATCCGTCATCTTTTCTATTCCTTACCCTTTCCCTCCGTATGGATTACCTGTTAACTGCCTCATATCCGGCATTAAAAGCCTCCATATTAGCTTTCTGAAATTTGGATTTTCCCTTTTTCTCAAACATAAGATTCATTGCGTTAATCGCAGCCTCCTTGGTAAAGTCCCCTAAGAGTTTAACCACCGCTCCGGTCATCACGATATTAGCACTTTTAGGGTTCCCTAATTGCGCCGCGATCCCGGCGGATGCAATACGGATATAATGCACGTCACTCCTGCAGTCATTCGATATATCGACCAGGTCGTTTACTACCACGATCCCACCATGAGCTGCCAGAGGAAGAAATTTCTGAAGGGAGAGATCATTCATGACCAGTAGTATATCCGGGTGTTCCTGTGATGGGTTATAGATAATCTCCTTTCCATACTTTACCGTACAGTTAGCAGTACCGCCCCGCATGGCGGAGCCATAGGAGGGAACCCAGGTAACATGGTAACCAGCAGTGGCTGCAATATCAGAAATGATCAGGCCGGATGTCAAAATTCCCTGCCCGCCTGAACCGGCAAATACGATCTCCTTCATAATCTAGCGCCCCTTTCTTCCCTTGAATTCCCCAATTGGATAATAAGGGATGATCTCTTTTTCAATTCGTTCCATAGCATCCAGAGGAGAGAGTCCCCAATTCACCGGGCACGGTGACAACACCTCCACCGCTGAATACCCTTCATGGTCCATCTGCGCTTCCAGAGCATTTTTTATATATTTCTTCAGTTGGTTAACTCTTTTAGGACTTGTCACAGTACCCCTTGCTATATAAGCGGCATCTGGAAACTGGCTGGCAGCCATCTCCGGGAAGCGGATGGGGTATCCTGTGACGGCACAGTCCCGTCCGCTGACGCTGGTCGAGGTTTTCTGGCCTTCCAGTGTGGTGAGGCTCATCTGTCCGCCTGTCATTCCAAAGTTAGTATTGTTTATAATGATCACGGTGATATTCTCATTTCGATAGGCAGCATTAAAAGTTTCAGAAAGACCAATGCTGTAAGCATCACCGTCACCCTGGTAAGAGACTACAAGGACATCCGGGTTTACGCGCTTTATGCCCGTTGCCACGGCTCCGGCGCGTCCGTGTGAACAATGGAGACGGTCACATTCCAGGCCGGCCCCAAGATTTGAGGAACAACCTACTCCGATCGCAAAAATAATATTGTTATTCTGATTTAATTCATCCAGACATTCCATGATTAAACGGCTGACGATGCCGTGCCCGCATCCCGGACAGAAATCCATTGGTTTATCTGCCAGTGCCGGGACTTTTCTCTCCTGGATAATTGCCATATCAGTAGACCTCCTTTCGTTCACCTGCTTTTATCTTGAAATATTCTTCCTCAATGCTTTGGAGTGTAGGAGTGCCAAAGACACAGGCCATATCATAGACCGGTACATTCCTTTCTTTCAGTGCCTTTTTGGTGTAAAGGGCAGCATCGTCCACAAGCTGCCCCGTGGCATTGGCTTCCACGGTGATGATTCCCTTTACTTTGGGATTGATGTGGTAAAATGCTTTTTCAGGGAATGGCCATGCGGTTATGGGACGTATGATTCCGACTTTCTCCCCCTGTGCGCGGAGGGCACGGACTGCACCCAAAGTACTCCGTCCCGGTACACCGTATGAGATGAAGACATAATCGCTGTCCTGCAGGGATTCCTCCTCCCAGCGTTGTTCATTTTCTTTTATGCGGTTATATTTTTCTACCAACTCGACTGCTTCCTTACGGGAATCCCTTTGAAAGATCCCCACTTTTTTGTATGTATAATGGCCGTTCAGTGCCCAGGGCAGCCTTTTAGGTTCTACAAAGTCTGGCAGGGTTACCGGTTCCATCATCTGTCCTAAAGTTGCCTCACCCATCATGACTGTGACTACCCGGTATTTTTCTGCCAATTCATAGGCCGTAAGTATTAAATCCACAAATTCCTGCACGGAAGCCGGACACAGCACAATGCATCGATAATCTCCGTGTCCTCCACCCCGGGTCTCACGGTTGTAATCACACTGTGCGGATATGAGGGTCCCAAGCCCATTTCCGTATCTGACCTGGGTTATTACCACTGCGGAAAGGCCTTCGTCTGACAAAGTGGAGATACCTTCCTGCATCAGAGATATACCCGGCCCTGAGGAGGCCGTCAATGCCCGCACACCACTGGCTGCCGCACCGATCACCATATTGATTCCCGCCAGTTCGCTTTCGGATTGTATAAAGCTGCCGCCTTCCTGCGGGAGTCTCCAGGACAGGTATTCCATGATCTCACTGGAAGGGGTGATAGGATAACCTGCATAAAATCTTACACCGGCGCGGACTGCTGCCTCTGCAATTGCCTCATTTCCTTTCATCATTTCCGTCATGAGAGATCACGCTCCTTTCTATCTTGACTGCCCGGTATGTAAAACACCCCGTCAGGACAAATGGTGTAACACATGCCACAGGCGATGCATGCTTCATCGTTTACCTGTACAGGATGGTACCCATTTGCATTTAACATACCCGACTTGCTGATGGCCTGTCGCGGACAGTGATAAATGCAGAGGCCGCATTCCTTGCAGCGTTCTTGTTTTACGTTCACTTTCACAATAATACCCTCCAATCTCCAATAAATATATGTTCCACTCACTGGAATACTGTTCTATTTTTAAATTATAACGCCTATCTTTTCCGGATGTCAAGTGGCAACATGGAATTTTCACGCTCTTGACATAATGTTGGAAATGTAATTTAATGAGATTAATCATAAATTTTTAAGTAACGGAGGTCTAACATGTCAGATGTGATTCAGGCGGTGGATCGTGCACTGGAAGTGCTGATCTACTTGAATAAAGAGGGTGTAGAAACCAGTGTGACAAAGATTGCATCGGATTTGGGCGTTTATAAAAGCACCATATTCCGTACACTTGCCACATTGGAAGCCAGGGGGTTTGTACAGAAAAACCCGGAGACAGGGAAGTATTGGTTAGGGAGCCGTCTTTTTACCATGGGAAAAAGCGTAGAGAATAAGATGGGTATCCGGGAAATGATACGCCCTTATGCGAAAAGGCTGCATGAGCGTTATCATGAAGTGGTAAATGTCTCCATCCTGGAACGTAATCCGGGGGAGGTGTACCATAGTGTCATTATCCTGAAAGAGGAAAGCACACAGCAGATGCTTACAGTAAATCCGCCGGTAGGCTCCAGCTGTGAATGCTACTGTTCGGCTGTGGGCAAGTGCCTGCTGGCATTCAGCGAGGGCATTGACCTGTCTGTTTATGAGGAGCATCCGTTTTTCCGGTTTACCGGAAATACCATTCACTCTGTGGATGTGCTTCGTGATGAATTAATAAAGGTATGTGAAAATGGCTATGCCATTGACAAAGAAGAGCAGGAGGTAGGGCTCTTTTGTATTGGCGCACCAATTTTGGACAGGAAAGGAATTGCGGTCGCGGCAATTAGTCTTTCAGGTCCAACCAGCCGTATGTTGTCATCAGATATAGACGAGCGAATCCAGGCAGTTTGTAGTATTGCACATGAAATTTCGGAAAATTTTGTATAATATTAAGATTGACAGCTAAATGTGGCTGTGATATATATTAATCATGTTAATATTCGTAAAAAAGAAAAGATTGTGCCATTCTTTTCTTTTTTAACCTCTTAAAATTGGAACATTGTTCCAGTGAATAGAACGAAATCAGCGAAAGCAAAAAGAAAGAGAGGGGAAAAAGGGATGAAGATCATGGTGATCAATCCTGGCGGAACATCCACAAAGACTGCAGTTTTTGAAGATGAGCATGTGCTGTTTAAAAAGACCATCATCCATGCAGCAGATGAACTTAGGAGGTTCCCCCATGTAGTGGATCAGTTGGACTATCGCAGGAATATTATCCTGGACACATTAAGTGAGGCCGGTTTTGTACCTGGGGATTTCTCTTGTGTGGTGGGAAGGGGCGGTCTGCTGGCGCCGCTGCAGGGTGGTACCTATGGAGTGAATGAACGGATGACAAAAGACTTAAAGAAGGCTGTCCATGGCGAGCACCCTTCTAATCTGGGCCCTATATTGGCAAAAGAGATTGCCGATGAGGTGAATATCCCTTCTTTTATTGTTGACCCGGTCTCCGTGGATGAGTTGATGCCGATTGCCCGTATCAGCGGCCTTGCTGAGCTGGAGCGGCCCAGTTGGTTCCATGCATTGAACCATAAAGCAGTGGCCCGTTTTATAGCGAAGCGGATAGAAAGGGAGTATGAAGATTGCAATTTTATCATTGCACATCTGGGTTCCGGCAATTCTATTGTGGCTCACAAGGAGGGCAGAATGATAGATGGAAGCGGGGGACGCAGCAATGGACCATTTTCCCCGGAAAGGAGCGGCGGGCTGCCTACATACCCGTTGGTTGAATTATGCTATTCCGGTAAATACAGCCATGAAGAAATGGTGGATAAAATCAGCAGCGGGGGAGGGATATATGATCATCTGGGTACGAAAGATGCCAGGGAGGTGGAAGAAAGGATAAAGAAAGGAGATGAAAAAGCAAGGACGGTTTATCAGGCATTTGTATATTCTGTGGCAAAAGAAATCTGTTCCTATGCGGCAGTATTTGAAGGGAAGGTTGATTGCATTATCCTGACAGGCGGTCTTGCCCATTCCGGTTATGTAACGGAGGAGATTACCAGAATGACAGGTTTTCTGGCTCCTGTGGAAATCGTTCCGGGGGAATTTGAATTAGAGGCATTGGCATATGGAGCACTGAGAGTGCTTAGAAAAGAAGAGGAGCCAAAGTGCTACGGATAACAGACATTTCCTTTAGAGAGAAGGTGGCATGATAGAGATGGAGGATAAGCCGAAACGGGAGCCAAGTACAAAAATGTCCATTTTAGTCTTTACGGCAGCTATCATGATGATATTGACCGGCGTCATTGTTCTTCAATTTGATATGCATATTGTCCTGTTGATCACCCTGGGTTTTGTCTGCCTGGTGTCGGTGCCGCTGGGATATCATCTGGATGACCTTATTGAATGTATGAAAAAACCATTAGGGCGTGCCCTGTCAGCTATGATAATCTTTATTTTTATTGGGATCATTATTGCGTCCCTGATTTTTGCAGGGACAATGCCCGCATTGATCTACTATGGGTTACAGTATATCACACCAAAGTTTTTTCTGCCCGTAGGTCTGGTCCTGTGCAGCCTGACCGCCCTGTCCATAGGGACATCCTGGGGCGCCATAGGCACAATGGGACTTGCGATGATGGGAATTGGTGCCGGCCTGGGGGTACCTGCTCCGGTAACTGCAGGCATGGTTATCTCAGGCGCTTTTTTCGGGGATAAGATGTCATCAATCTCTGACAGTACAAATTTGGCGCCGGCTGCTTCCGGGTCCACATTGTATACACATATCAGCGCCATGTGGCAGACAACCTTCCCGTCATATCTTATTACACTGGCGGCATTTACCATGATTGGATTTTCATATCAGGGAGGAACCATTGACCACAGCACAATTGATTTGTTCCTGGATACTTTGAGGGGGCAGTTTGATATGAATCCTGTTGTGCTGGTGCCCTTGGCAGTGCTTTTAATTTTAAACCTCATGAAGTTCCCGGCACTTCCCAGTATGTCCATTGGCAGTATATTGGCAGTGATCGCGGCAGTGTTTCTGCAAGGTTATCCGGTGAAGGAAGTGATTGAAGGGCTGAATTATGGATATGTAATGCCTACGGGAGTTGATATGGTGGATCAGCTTTTGCTGCGGGGAGGCATTCAGAGCATGATGTATACGTTCTCCTTGTCCTGCATTGCCATTGCTTTTGGCGGTGTGATGGAAAATGTGGGATATCTCCGTAAAATAGTTGCCTTGGTGGTCAGTAAGGTAAAAAGTGACCGCATGATGGTGCCGCTTGTGATCGTCAGCACTACCATAGGGACACTTACCATGGGAGAAGTTTTCCTTTCCATCATCGTAATTGGCAGTCTGTACAAAGATACATTCAAACAGCGGGGGCTGCGGCCGGAGATGCTTTCAAGGCTCATTGAGGAAGGAGGGACGCTGACGCAGCCGTTCATTCCGTGGTCCACCAGCGGGGTATTTATTACAGCGACCCTTGGTGTCACGGTGGGAGAATATTGGAAATATTCCATTATGAATTATGTCAACCCATTGCTTTCCATTGTACTTGCCATGTTTGGTGTTTTTATCCTGCGGGAGGGTGATAAGAAGGAAACTATATTTGCTAAGATCATAAAGATGAAAAAGAAGGGGATAGAGAAAAATGATTCGTAATTTTGACCAGCTGCTGGAAAAAGTGCAGTCATTAGGGCGTGTTACGGTGAGCGTTGCAGCGGCGGATGATGGGGAAGTGCTCCTGGCTGTGAAAAAGGCTGCGTCACTGGGGCTTATCCGTCCGATACTGACTGGTGATGCGGATAAGATAGCATCCGGTTGTAAACGTATGGGGTTCATGCCGTTAGATATCATAAACACCCACAGCGATGAGGAGGCTGTGCGGGCGGCCATAAAGGAGGTAAGGGATGGAAGGGCGTCTGTTCTAATGAAAGGGATGGTGAACACCAGTGTTTATATGCGGGGGATTCTGAACAGGGAATGGGGGCTGCGGACAGAGCATCTTCTCTCCATGATGGCTGTCTATGAACCGCCTAATTACCACAAGCTGCTCTTCTGTTCGGACAGCGGTATAAATGTGGCACCTAATCTGCGGCAGAAAGAAGAGATCCTGCAGAATATCCTCATCGCTGTAAAGAATATTGGCATTACACACCCGAAAGTGGCGGTACTTACAGCTAATGAATTGACAGACCCTAAGATTCCGGCAACTGTGGACGCCGCAGCACTGGCAGCAAAGGTTCCGGGAGATGACAGGTTTCTTCCATGTACCATTGAGGGTCCAATATCTTTTGATGTGGCCTTTGACCCTCAGGCAGCTGCCCAGAAAGGAATTAACAGTAAAATCAGCGGGGACCCGGATATTGTGATTTTCCCCAATATTGAGGCTGGGAATATCATGGGGAAATCATGGATCCACCTGTGCCGCTGTAACTGGGCAGGTATTGTGCTTGGGGCGGCCTGTCCCGTCATCATGGGGTCCCGGGCGGACACTGCGGATATTAAACTGAATTCTATCGCATTGGCATGTCTTGCGGCAGAAGGAAAAAATTGATCGTCTGACAAAGGAGGGGTTTTTCAAATGCAAAAAACAAAGGTATCTATTTCACCCAGACAAATATTTATACTTTTTTTAATGGGGTTTGCCTATTCTATCATTTATGCGACTCCATTCATCCAGTATGTATTTTATGATGATCTGGCATCAGCATTGAATGCTACAAATACACAGCTTGGGGTTCTGATCGCCATTTTTGGTGTGGGCAATTTGATCGCACCTATTGGCGGTGTCATAAGTGATAAATTTAATGCAAAGACGGTTTATCTCATTGGTATGTATGCCACCTGTCTGTTGAGCTTTATTTTTGCCATGAATATGAATTATAAATTTGCTGTATTTATCTGGTCAGCATTGGCAGTTGCCGCATTATTTTTATTCTTTCCGGCCCATACAAAGCTGGTCCGGCTTTTGGGGGATGAAAAGAGCCAGGGGACGCTTTTTGGAACTGCTGACGCCTTATATGGCCTGGCCAGTGTGGTCATTAATTTTATTGCTCTGGCTGTTTACGCAAAATTTGCTATTAAGGCTTTTGGAGGCGGTATTGGCGGTCTGCGGGCTGTTATTATCAGCTATGGGGTAGTTGGATTGATCGTTACCACGGTCCTTATCTTTTTACTTCCGAATCCGGATAAGGCGCTCAGAAGTGCTGCAGCTGAAGAGGGCAAGACTAAAATAAGCAGGGCAGAATGGATTGGTGTTTTCAAAGATCCGCGCACCTGGCTTTCCGGCATTACCGTATTTTCCTGCTATTCCGTAGGACTTGCCGTAACCTATTTTACACCATATATGACGAATGTGCTGGGGATCACGGTAGTAAGTTCCGGTGTTATTGCTGTTATCAGGACTTATGGTATCCGTGTGATCGGTGCTCCGCTGGGAGGGTTTCTGGGTGACAAGATCAATTCCGTATCAAGAGTCATCGGCATAACATTGGGATTAGGCGGTATTGTTACGGTTATATTCATGACTATGACAGGGCATGCTTCTGCAGGAGCAGTGACAGCGATCACCTTGCTCATCGGATTCCTGATCCAGATTTCGCGGGGCGGTATGATGTCAATCCCGTCAGAGATGAAGATTCCAAGAAAATATGCCGCAACTGCTGCGGGTATTGTCTGCGCGGTTGGTTTCTGCCCGGATTTATTCTTATATACACTATATGGACATTGGCTGGATACTTACGGCAATGCAGGTTATACACGGATATTTATTTACACTATATGTATGATGGTTTTGGGGGTGGTCAACAGTATTGTGATACACTTTTATAAAAAGAAGTATGTGGAAACAGGACGTGTGGAAATAGAAGGCGGCAATGATGAAATAGAAAAGATAAGCCAAATATAATAGGAAAGGATAGGATATGATGAATTTAAAGAAAGAAATCACAGAAAAAGAAAATCTTGAATTAGTATTTGCGGGGAAGGAGCCGGCATGGATTCCCTATCATGAGGATGCATTTTCTTTCATGCTGAATGTCACGCTAAGAAGGGAGTATAACCCTTCCACAGGCTATTATGTGGACCCGTTTGGCGTTTCCTTTATCAATACCCCCGATGGAGGGATTCCTGCAAACACTCATAGTCATGTGTTCGAGCTGGAGGATATCACCCGCTGGCGGGATATTATACCTAAAATTGATCTGGATCAGATTGATTGGGAGACAGAGGCCAAGAGGCTTAGGGCCACTATGGTGAAAGACGGGCAGATGATCGACTATTACGCCGGATTCGTCTGGGACGAGCTCCACTATATGATGGGGTTTGAGAACGCGCTTTTATCACTGGCATTGGAGCCGGAGGAGACAGGCAAAGCCCTTAACGCTATCGCGGATTTTTGGATTGATGTTATGCGTCACCAATGTAAATACCTGAAACCGGAAATGATCACCTTTATGGAACATATCGCCACAAATAAAGGGCTGCTCATGTCTCCGGATACATACCGGGAGATTCTGAAGCCAATACATAAAAAAATGTTTGATGCAGTCCATGAACTTGGGGCAATACCAACCATGCACGTGGATGGGGATATATCAGCAATTATTGAGGATATTGTTGAGGTTGGGGTGAAAGCGATAGAACCGCTCCAGATTTATAATGATATTAATCTGTATAAAGAAAAGTATGGCCTGGTAGCGATCGGAGGCTGGGATTCATTCGGCAGGGGAAATCAGGCGGACTCAACGGAGGAAGAAGTGAGGGATTCTGTGCGTTTGGCAATGGATACTTACGGACCGGGAGGACGGTATATCTTCTGGGAGAGCGGAATCACTCCGAGATTTCAGGAGCAGGGGGAATACCTGGCCGATGAGGCAAGGAAGTATGGATTATCCTTTTACCAAAAGCGCTAAAATTACACATGGAAACAGAAACATATCCAGCCAATCTTTGCAAAAGCCAAAGATTGGCTGGATTATTTTTAAGGCGCAGTCAAAAATATTTACACGTCAGCTTCCGGGGCCAGCGGAAACCGGATCAGCCGGTTGAGTTTCCGCATCTCTGTGGTGAGCATGACCGCTGCCATAGCCACTGAAAAAACATCGGATACCGGAAAAGACCACATGAGACCAATGATCCCAAAGAAGTGGGGAAGGAGCAGCATACAGGGGATCATGAACAATACCTGGCGCGACAGGGAGAGTACCGTAGCTCCCATTGCCTTTCCCACTGCCTGAAAGTATACACTGGCTACCATCTGAACTCCCATAACAAAGATAAATATAGTCATGTTCTTCAGGCACATAACGGCAAATTCATTATACAGAGCATTTTCCTGTCCAAACAGGGAAATGATCTGCTGGGGAAAGATCTGCAGGCAGAGCATACCGAGAAAACCGATGGTGACACACACAATAAGACAGGTTTTCGCCAGCTTTTTTACGCGGGTAAATAATTTAGCACCGTAATTATAGCTGAATAAGGGCTGTGAGCCTACGGAGATGCCCATGATCAGGGACATCATCAGGCCGTTTACTTTATTGACGATTCCGAATACAGTCAGAGGAATGTCAGCGCCGTATTGGGAGAGGGCACCATATTTGATGGTCTGCTGATTCATGATGATCTGCATGACAAGTGCCGCGCATTGCGTGAGGAAGGAGGAAAGACCAAGGGTCAGGATGCTTTTTACAACAGATAACCGAAGCTTCATGTTTTCCTTCTTCATTGTCAGGGTGCGGAATTTTTTCAGGTAGAGCAGACAGAAGATAAGTGTGCCGAATTGTCCGATGATAGTGGCAAAGGCGGCGCCCTTAACACCCCAGTGGAAGACAAAGATAAACAGGGGGTCCAGCACACAGTTCAGTACAGCGCCGATCAGCATGGAGTTCATGGCATAGCCAGGGTTGCCGTCAGCACGGATCTCATCACTGATCATAATGCCCACGCTGGTGAACATGGTGCCCAGAAGATAAATACGGCCATAGTCAA
This sequence comes from Blautia hominis, assembly GCA_002270465.1. Taxonomy (GTDB): domain Bacteria; phylum Bacillota; class Clostridia; order Lachnospirales; family Lachnospiraceae; genus Blautia; species Blautia hominis. The sequence continues at coordinate 803,912 of NQOF01000001.1, read as the reverse complement.
TGGCATAGGGCAGTACCGTGTCCGTGGCACCGAAGAGGCGCAGCAAGGGGACCATGAAGAGTTCACCTAAAATGCAGAGGAGGATGCCGCTTGACAGGGCAAGCGTAAGGCCGTTGCCAAGGGTGAGATTGGCACAGTCCTGATCCTTTCCCCCAAGATTCAGTCCCACATTGGCAGCGGTGCCTACGGAGATCATCAGTGAAACTGCCATAGCGATGGTGACAAAAGGAAATACCACGTTGGTGGCAGCATTTCCAAGATATCCCACACCCTGGCCGATAAAGATCTGATCCACAAGATTATAGATAGAGTTTACCAGCATGGAAATGACGGAGGGGATGGCGAATTTTGCAAGTAGTTTTGGAATGGGAGCAGTACCCATGATATTATTTTCTTCCGGCAGAACTGCCGCTGAAGACGGATTTTTGTTTGACATTTGTGTTCCTCACTTTCAAAAAGCAAAATGGATAGAAGTATATGTACAGCCATTCTGTAAGCTGGGTTCGCACACACAGGACTACAGTAAAATACAGGCATGCCATGAACGAACAGCGCCCAAAAGAGATACATCTTTCGGGCGCTGTTGATGAAAAGAAAAAGGGTATCAGATCAATCTGTGAAATCAGAGGCTGCTTACCGCCTGCTGTCTGGATGCACGGTACATGCCTCTGCGGAACGCCGGTGTCATCTTCTGAGGAAAGTACATATAGTTGGGGATGCAGTATTTGCCGGGTTTGAAGTAGTTCTTTACGAACTCGCCGCCTGCTTTTTCCTGCTCCTCTTCAGAGGCACCTTCAGGTAGGTCAGGTTCCACGTGGAGCAGGATCTTATCGCCGTATTCTTCATACATCTTCCGGGTGGGGTTCATTGGCATGGGACACCAGGACTGCCAGCCGGCTTTTATGAAGTTTGGAAGCTGCATCTCCAGGCTGCCGCAGCTATGCAGGTCGGCGATCAGCCCTTTGGACTTGATGTGGTCCGTCAGTTCTCTCATGTAGGGGACGATCATTTCCTCCCCCACCGCAGGGGAGAAGAAAGGTGCTCTCTGGGAACCCCAGTCATCATGAACGGTAAAGCCCGAGATACCGTCCCCGTAAGTCTCGGCGCAGCGGTCAACAAGTTTACAATACAGCGCAGTTGTCTCTGCGAACAGTTCTTTTAAGGCATCTTTTTGTTCCTCGTCGATCAGGGCGACCACAGCACCTTCAAAATCCATGAAGGAAACCAGTCTCTCATACCAGCATCCGTTTAAGAACCAAAGCATATTTGCTTTTCCGTTATGGAGATAATCATAGTTTTCTCTGCCGCTGGCATCCCAGTCCCAGGCATCAATGTTGGGGAATTTCAGCATTTTGCGCCAGTCGTTGGCATCCTCAAGAAAGGGGGTGCCGGGGCGGACCATGGAGCCTCCTGCTACGGGAACATATTCCCATTCGATACCGAACATATCAGGACCGCCGTAGTCTGCCATATCGAAGGGGCTGCCCTCAATGACAAAGCCGCGGGCGATGTTGTCCGGGATTACGGAAGGGGCAAAAAGACCAGTCTCCAAACCGGAGAGACACCAGGTTGGTGTTCCCGCATACAGTTCTTTTACCGCGTCCTTTTCGGACTGTGGATAAGTCCAGGCAGGACTCTCGGGGATGGTAGGGTCGAGTAAATTTGGAACAGTATAAGCAACATTCATTTCTTTTTCATCAAAGGGAATTTTTGACATAATAGTATCTCCTGTTCTGAGTGTATTTTTATATCATGGCAATAGGAAGTGCGCAAAATGTACTTTCTATTATTTACCTTGTTTCATCTTCTCAGCGTTTGCCTGGGCATATTTGGCGGCATCCTTGTCGCTGATCTTGTAAAAGAGCAGCATGATAACAGCAGCGGCCAGATAGATAAAACCGGGGAGCATGAAGGTAACACGCATGAAATTGGCGATCCATGTAACGCTTATTTCAAAAGCACCTCCGGAGACGAATCCGATGGCTGACAGCAGAGCCAGTCCAAGGGTGTTGCCAACGGTCATGCCAATCTTCATAGGCGGAGAGGCCAGGCCGGCGGCGATAGCGCGGGTATCTTTTCCGGTTTTATACAGGAAATATTCACCTGCATCCAGGAAGAGAACAACCATGTAAGGCATCCAGGTATAAGTTCCGGCCATCAGCAGAGACATAATGATAATGTAAGCGGTCAGATTCGGAACACCGTTTGGAGCCCCGAAAAATGATACCAGGATCAGAGCAAGGCTCATCATGGCAAATCCGGTCACACAGGACATTTTCTTTCCCAGTTTTGCCCCCAGTTTTGGCATTACCATGGCTGCCAGAAATCCTACAAAGGCATTGATCAAAGTGGCAAGGGTCATCTTCGTAAAATCGCCCACAACATAAATAAAATAATAGGTATAGTTAGCCTGGTAGGTGAACTGGGCAATGTAGAGGATGGTAAATACCAGGAAGAGGACCAGCATCTGAGGATTTTTAAGCAGCGTGCCGAACATATCACCGATGCCCACCTGGTTGACGGAAGCGGTAGCCCCCACCGGGACATCCTTGCCGTCCGCACATTTGGCGATGGCTCCCAAAGCAAAAGGCATAGGGATCATGAATACGAAAGCCACGATAAAATAGTTCCAGTTTCCGAAAGGAAGAATCGTAACAAAAGTTGGAATGAAGGAACTGATGATGGTGATAACGGTGCTTTGGCGGGTCATATTGATGGTCATGGCATTTCGGTTGGCCATGTTGGGACCGGCAACGGCTGCAAGGACGCCGTAATATGCAGTCTGCAGAATGTTCATCAGACAGTTCAGGACCGTATAGGATACGGACAGGACTGCCACCCGGACGATCATGGGAGCGGAACTGGTGTTGCAGACCTCAGCCATGATGGAAACTGCGAGGATCCAGCGGCCAAGATAGAGCCAGGACTGGTTCTTGCCGGTTCTGCCGATTTTTACTTTCTCGATGATCGCACCGGCAAACAGGCTGAAGCAGAAATCCAGCAGTTTTGCCACACCCAGTGCCAGCGCAAGAGTGCCTGCGGGAATTACCAGAACCTCGGTAGCAAATGTGTTCAGGTACATGAATCCAACCATGATTGCCAGGGTCAGCAAAGAATAACTTCCCATTGTCCAGATTTCTTTTTTACTGCTGGTTACTTCCATAGAGATCCCTCACTTTCTTTCGTATAGCGGATGCTGTTCGGCGTAAATGGCACACCTGTGAATGAGATAGGTTTATAAAATTTCACGAAATATTTTATAAAATCATTATAACGAAATGCAGATTTGATTGATACGTGCAAGCAATCCAATTTTATTGGAGGATTTGTCTGGAATTTTGGTTATGGAGTATGTATTTTTCAGCTTGAAAGTCAGGTAGAATTATGATATACGGGAGAGATTGGGCATTTAGAAGGGGAGGAGAATAATGTCTGGCAATTCCGCCTGTATTTTGTTAAAATAGATGTTGTGATGGGGCTTTCGCTGCCGTTCGCAAATATGGGCGGTGTCCACACAAGACGGGCGTCTGAGATAAAGAAAGGTAATAAAAGAATGAGAAACGAATTTAACCGATACGCACTTTCAGAAGAAATTCTGGAGGCACTGAAGGGGCTGGGATACAAAGAACCCACAAGTATACAGCGGGAGGTCATTTTACCCATGCTTGCGGGAAAAAATGTAGTGGTGAAAGCACCTACAGGCAGCGGGAAGACAGCGGCATTTGCCATACCGATCTGTGAAGGCGTCCGGTGGGAAGAGAATGCGCCCCAGGCACTGGTGCTGGAACCTACCAGGGAGCTGGCAGTCCAGGTCAGTGAGGAGATGTTCCATATAGGCAGAAAAAAGCGTTTGAAAGTACCCGCAGTATTCGGCGGATTCCCTATTGACAAGCAGATCCAGACACTGCGGCAGAAATCTCATATTGTGACAGGTACACCGGGCCGTATTATGGACCATCTGGGCAGAGAGAGCCTGAAGCTGGATAAGGTAAAATGGCTGGTCATTGACGAAGCGGACTTGATGCTGGACATGGGATTTATTGAGGAAGTGAAAAACATTCTTTCCCTGGTTCCTGAAAACAGCAGGATATGCCTGTTTTCCGCTACGCTGAGACCGGAGATACAGGAATTGGCCAATGAATATATTCCGGATAACATACTTGTGCTGCAGAAGCCGACAGATGAACAGGCGGCAGCCATTACGGAAAAGTTATATTTTACGGACCAGGAGAATAAATACAATGCTTTTCTTAGGGTCCTCACGGATGAGGATCCTCAAAGCTGTATGATCTTCTGCGGGACCAGGGAGATGACCAATGTCCTGTTTCAGAAGCTGCGCAGAAGACGGATATTTTGCGGGATGCTGCACGGTGAGATGGAGCAGAGGGAACGGCTGAAGACCGTGGATGCGTTCAGGAGAGGCTGTTTTCGGTTCCTGATCGCAACAGATGTGGCGGCAAGAGGGATTGATTTTGAGCAGATCACGCATGTGGTGAATTATGATTTTCCTACGGGAAAGGAAACCTATGTCCACCGGATCGGAAGGACAGGGAGAAACGGAAAATGCGGTACAGCAGTGAGCCTAATAACAGAGGAAGACAAAAAGATGTTGGCGCAGGTGGAGGAATTTGTGGGACGGAAGCTGCCTTGCATGGAACTTCCGGCTGCGGATGAAGAGAAGGAAAAGGCATTCTGGAAATCCCAGCGCATTAAAATAGAAGCAAAGCCCAAAAAAGGGGCAGCATTAAACCGGGGTATTACCCGTCTGTCCATCGGCGGCGGACGGAAATCAAAAATGCGGGCAGGCGATATTGTAGGGACTATCTGCAGCATAGAAGGACTGGAAGCCTCTGATATAGGCATTGTGGATATCAGGGACAGCTTAAGCTATGTGGAAGTGTTGAATGATAAAGGGAATCAGGTAATAGAGTGTCTCCGGACAAAACCCATAAAGGGAAAGGTTCGTAAAGTCAGGAGAACGAAGGGGCAGAGGGATTAGGCTTGAGCCAAGGGATTCGGGAAAGCAGGTTGAATGGGCATGAGATTAAGAGCAGAGATGGGATACGAACAACGGATCGAGGAAGTAAAAAAAATGGCAGGGCTCATCATGCATAAGCATTACTGCGAACATGATGCAGAATGGATCACTTCTCATTTTGCGCCTCAGTTTTCCTGGCTGGGGACAGGGGAGGCGGAATATCTGTCCGGGCGGGAAGCCTGTGTGAACCAGTTTATTCAGTTCAGAGATCTTATTCCGGATTGTATCATACGGGATGAAGAGTATGACGTGATATGTCCCAATGAGGATATGTATGTGGTAATGGGCAGGATGTGGATCGCCACAGACCAGAGTGTGGAGATGTATTTGAAGGTACATCAGAGAGTGACTTTTGTATTTCAGGATACGGAAATGGGTCTGAAGTGCTGCCACATCCACTGTTCCAACCCTTACCAGGAGATGATGGACGGGGAGCATTTTCCTGACAGGATCGGCAGGCAGTCCTATGAGTATGTGCAGGAACGGCTGGAAGCACTGGAGGAGGAGATCAAACAGCGCAACAGACAATTGGAGGTTATCATGTCCTCCATAGCGGGAGGTCTGAAGATCAGCAATGATGATGACACCTATTCTTTTGCATTTGTCAGCAAAGAGGCAGCAGCGCTGTTCGGTTATACCGTGGAGGAATTTATGGAAGTTACCGGCGGCAGTGCAGTGGGCACTGTGTATCCTCCGGATTTACCTAAGGCATTGGCTGACTGTGAAGAGGCTTTCCGGGACGGAAATCTTACATATTCCACCCGCTACCGGGTGCGCTGCAGGGACGGCAGTCTGAAATGGGTCATTGACAGTGGAAAAAAGGCACAGGATGTGGACGGCAACTGGATGGTGAACAGTCTGTATCTGGATGTCACCCGCTCGGAGGAGGATGCGCAGCGGCTGAGAGAGCAGACACAGCTTCTCACAAGCATCTACGATACAGTTCCCTGCGGCATTATCCGCTTTATGGAGTGCCGGGATGGAAAGTACCGGCTTATTTCCCTGAATAAAGCAGCTCTTTCTCTGATGGGATACGGCAGTATGGAGGAAGGTCTGCATGATTGGAGGGAGGGCGTCATGGGGGCAGTGGTGCCGGAAGACAGAAAGGTCATCCAGGACACCTATCATAAAATGACAAGCCGGGGAGATTTTCAGGAGCTGGAATACCGGGTACAGTGGAAGGACGGCTCTATCCATTGGCTGAACGGAACCAGCATGGTGGTGGATTTTACACCGGACGGGGAAAAGATCCTTCAGAGGACAGTGGTGGATATCACCCAGAGGAAGGTGCTTCAGGAGCGCCTGGACAGAGAACAGGAAATGTACCGGGTTGCCATGGAGGCCGGCTCATCTGTCATGTTTGAATATCTTATTGATGAGGATGTATTCATCAGCTATGAACCCAGAAAAGGAAAGGGCGTGCTGCGGCATGAACTGCGGGATTACTCCAAAAGACTGTTGAAAGACCAGCTTGTGCATCCGGACGATGTTCCCACAGTGATAGATAATATCTGCAACGGGCGTACAGAAGTGTTTGAGATGCGCTGTTCCGTTCCGGACGGGATAAAAGGACAGTATTTCTGGTACAGGGCTAACAGCAGGCTTATGATGGAAAATGGAAAACCCAGCCGGGTGGTGGGGGCGCTCCACGATATCCACAGCATGAAAGCAAAACTTTCGGAGAGCAGCGAACGCCTGTATATGAGCCAGTCCGCGCTTCAGGCGATCAATGATGTGTATGTGAGTATATTCTATGTGGACCTGCTAAAAGACAGTTATTACGCGGTGCGTCTCCCGGAGGCGGACAAAGGCTTGAATCTGCCCCGGACGGGCAGATATTCTTCCGTGCTTCGCAGCCATATCCTGGAGGATGTGGATAGTAAGGATTTGGATAAGATGGCTGAAATCTGCAGCAGGGAGAGGCTTCTTGGGGAACTGACAGGCAAAAAGGAACATTTGGAGGTGGAGTTCAGGCACAGGGATTCTGTCCTGTGGCTGAGAATGGAAATCCATCTGACGGCATCGGACAACGGCAGGTCTAAGACGATCATCATAGCCTTCCGGAATATCAGTGAGGAAAAACAAAAAGAACTGGAATATTACGAGGAGGAGAAAAAGGCAAAGCGCGCTCTGGAGGAGGCATACGATTCGGTGAACCGGGCGAATCAGGCGAAATCGGATTTCTTATCCAGAATGAGCCATGATATCAGGACACCGATGAACGCCATCATGGGTATGACAGCCATAGCGGAAAAAAGCCTGGGGGATAAGGAAAAGACCGCGGACTGCCTGGAAAAGATCAATCTCTCAGGCGTACACCTGCTGGAGCTGATCAATGAAGTGCTGGATATGTCTAAGATTGAGTCGGGAAATGTGAGCCTGAGTGAGGATGCATTCTGCCTCAGGGATGTTTTGAAGGATGCCTCTCAGATCATCCGGCCGGATGCAGACGGGAAGAAGCAGCATCTGTCTGTAAATGTAAAAGAGGTGGAGCATGACTCCGTATACGGAGACCCGGTCAGAATCCGGCAGATCCTCCTCAATCTGCTGTCCAACGCAGTGAAATATACCCATGAAAACGGGCATATTGCCGTTTATCTGGAAGAGAAGCTTTCCAGTGAGGGCGGAGTGGGATGTTTTGAATTTATTGTGGAGGATGACGGTATCGGCATGTCGGAAAATTTTCAGAAGAAGCTGTTTCTGCCTTTTGAGCGGGCAGAGGATTCACGGGTGAGCCATATACAGGGAACCGGCCTGGGACTTGCCATTACCCGGAATCTGGTGCAGATGATGAACGGCACGATCACGGTCAAGAGCCGGTTGGATCAGGGGACCAGATTTATTGTGACCATATATTTAAAGCTTGCTCAGGCTGGGGAGGTCCCTGTGGAGCAAAGGTCTGTGAAAGGCTCCGGCCCATCTGATACATTTCCACCGGATACCTGTGTGCTTCTCGCTGAAGATAATGTTCTCAATCAGGAGATCGTCCGGGAGCTGTTGGAGCTTTCCGGTATCAAAACGGTGTGTACGTCCAATGGCCGGGAGGCGGTGGAACGGTTTCTGGCCGACCCGCCGGGAACTTATGCCCTGATCCTCATGGATATTCAAATGCCGGTGCTGGACGGATATGGGGCAGCCAGAGCTATCCGCAGGCTGGGAAAGACGGGACAGAGGCCTGATGCGGCAGATATCCCCATAATTGCCCTTACAGCCAACGCTTTTGCTGATGACGCCTACCAGGCGAAGCAGGCGGGGATGGATGAACATGTGACAAAACCGCTGGAGATCGGGCATCTGCTGAAGATCATGAAGAGATGGATATCATGATCCAAACCCGTTTGCCTGGCGGATCCGGTAGTGGCTGGGCGTGCAGCCCTTATGCTGCCGGAAGATCTCAGCGTAGTAGCTGGGGCTTTGAAATCCACAGGACAGGGCGATCTCTGTGATGTTCATGGAAGTATCCGTCAGAAGCCGCATACTGACTTCCAGGCGGTAGGCATTTAGGAAATCAATAGGTGTTTTGTTCAGATATTTTTTAAAGATCCTGCAGCACTTGCTGCGGCAAGTATTGCCCGCAGCAGCAATGTCATTGAGGGACAGCTTCATGGTATAGTTCTTGTATATGAAGGATACCATGTTTCGCTGTACAGACAGATCTTCCTCAAAAACAGTGCTGCAGGACAGCAGCTCCGGGCGTAATAAACGGTAAAGCTCCACCCAGGCCGCTGTGAGCCGGCTGATCATCATAAGCTCATATCCCCCATATTGTCCGCGGCAGTCTTCACATGCCGCATCGAAGAGACGGATGATCTCCGCCTCAGCGGGATTGTCTGCACGGAGATAAATATAAGGAAGATTGGGATGTCCGGCGATGGGCTGGATGAACTTTTCCGTAAGCTCAGGGTTCGTGCACAGCAGATGAAGGCGAAAGACAATACACGCAAAATAGCAGTCCGTTTTATCTTCTGAAAAACCATAGTGCATCTGCCTGGCGTTTACGATCAGGGCATCCTTTTCGCTGATCTGCAGTTTTTCCCCATTTACATAATAGACCATATGGCCTTTCAGGGCTTTCACATACTCGATATCCTCATGCCAGTGGCAGAGAGCCTCCATGTTGGTGTAGGAGGACAGCCATCGTTCTTTCAGGTACACAGGAATATTCGGGTTATTGTAGTGGACAATTTCCGAGGCATCTTTTAAAATACTTACTCCGTTCATAAAATCCTCCTCCTTAGATACGATTGTTATAATATAAAGGCATATTTTGATAGAATATACCGGATTAATACACTATTATTATACATGAAAATACTTGTTTGTGAAGGAGCAAAGAGATGGATAATATTACACGCAGGGATGCCGGGCTTCCCTACATATCAGATGATGCGGTATTTGACCAGCAGAAGATCACAAGAAGACTTTTGAGAGAGTTTAATACCACAGACCCCTCAGATTTTGAGACCCTGGGCAGGCTGGCGGGCAGGATCGTGAGCAGTCCGGAGGAGAATGTTTCTATCATGCCGCCGTTTTACTGTGATTATGGGTTTCATATCCATGTGGGAAGGGGATTTTTTGCAAATTATAATTGTACCATACTGGATGTGGCAACAGTGACCATAGGGGAAAATGTTTTATTTGCGCCTAATGTGTCTATCTATACCGCAGGGCACCCCGTACATCCTGTGTCCAGGCAGTCGGGATATGAGTATGGGATCCCTGTGACCATCGGCGACAATGTATGGGTTGGGGGAAATGTGGTCATCACCCCGGGTGTGACCATTGGAGACAATGTGGTGATCGGCGCGGGCAGCGTGGTGACAAAAGATATACCCGCCAATGTGGTGGCAGCGGGAAACCCCTGCCGTGTTATCCGTAAGATAACGGAGGAAGATAAAAAATACTATTATAAAGACAGAGAATTTGACCCGGAATCCTGGGCGGTGATAGAGGCAATGGAAAAAGGTGAGTGATAAGAAGATTTTTTATAAAAAGCTGTTTACCCTGGTCCTGCCTATTGCGTTCCAGAATTTTATGACAGCGGCTGTGAGCGCCTCCGATGCCATTATGCTGGGCGTGATCAGCCAGGAGGCATTGTCTGCAGTCTCCCTGGCAGGGCAGATACAGTTTGTCCTAAGCCTGTTTTTGGCAGCTCTGACCATTGGCACTACGATTCTGGCAGCTCAGTATTGGGGAAAAGGGGATAAGGTGTCTGTGGAGAAGATCCTTGCCATCGCGCTGAAATTCTCCTCCGTCATATCCCTGGTATTCTTTTTGGGAACCCTGTTTATACCGGAAACGCTTATGCGGATTTTTACCCCGGACGCAGACCTGATCAGACAGGGCGCCCAGTATCTGCGGATCGTGGGAGTATCTTATCTGCTGATGGGGATTTCCCAGATTTATCTGTGTATCATGAAAAACAGCGGATATACCTTGAAGAGCACGGTGATAGGCTCTGTCTCCATGGTGACGAATATTGTGCTGAACGGGGTTTTTATTTTCGGCGTATGGAAGATTCCAGCCATGGGGATTGCCGGAGCTGCGCTGGCAACCGTGCTTTCCAGAGTGCTGGAGCTTATCTGGGCGTATCTGGAATCTATGCGGCGTGGCCGGATAAAGCTGCATGTGAAATATGTGTTTCACGCTGACCGGGATTTGAGACGGGATTTCTTTCACTATACCCTTCCAGTGCTTGGAAATGAGCTGATATGGGGATGTGGATTTACCATGTATTCGGTCATCATGGGACATCTTGGCAGTGATGCGGTGGCAGCCAACTCCATTGCCAATATTGTGAAAAACCTGATAGCCTGCCTGTGTCTTGGCCTTGCCAGCGGCGGCGGGATCATTGTGGGAAATGAACTGGGAAAGGGAAATCTGTCCGGCGCAAAGGATTATGGGAACAGGCTGTGCCGGCTCTCCATTGTTCTGGGTGCCCTGTCAGGCATTCTGCTTCTGGGATTAAGCCCTTTGATTCTGGGCTTTTCCAATTTGAGTCCAACTGCCCACGGATATTTGAGGGGAATGCTTGTGATGTGTTCTTACTATATGATAGGAAAGTCCGTGAATTCCACTGTGATCGCAGGCATTTTCTGTGCGGGAGGGGATTCCAAGTTCGGACTTTTTTGTGACGCGGTCACCATGTGGGCAGTGACAGTGCCTCTTGGGCTGCTGACGGCTTTTTATTTCAAGATACCCATTCTGGCCGTGTATTTTATCATCAATTTGGATGAGATCGTAAAGCTTCCGGCGGTGTATATGCATTATAAAAAATATAACTGGGTCAGGGATATTACCAGAGACAGCCAATAAGAAAAGATGCCGGCCGGGATAGATTTCCGGTCGGCATCTTTTCTTTCTTCCGGCTTTTCAGGTGGAGCCGGGAGGGTATTTCATTTACCAAAGGTTTCCGTCCTCATCAAAAGGAAGATACTCCGGTTCACTTTCGATTATCAGGTTCGGGTTGTTTATGGCCTCTTCATAGTAGGATTCCGACAGCATAATATGCTCTATGTGAAGGCTGTTTGGAATCCGTACAACCTGAGGATTCTTTTTATCAATCTCATTACAGGTTCTTATGCAGACCTGGATCGCTTCCTTATCACTCTCCATCACAATGGGGATGCGTACACCGCCTAAAACGGTGCATGTGATCGCATTCGGGTACATGGAAGATAGATCAAGCTGGTTGAATACACGCTTGGTGGTTGCGCTGGAATATCCCAGTCCAATACCGTTTCCATGTGTTTCAGGGCTTAGATCCAAAACGCATACCCGCTGGGATTTGATCCCGCCTGTTGCATATGGGGTACAGAAGGTTCCAGTAATGTTAGGGTCCATGCCGTCTCCGCTGAAATTCTTTCCGATCCGGTCAACCACTAATACATCACATGCATCAACCAGGATCCTGGGCATGTTTGCAAAGGCTTCCTGCAGAAGCGGCGGTTCTTTTTCAATGATCTCCTCCGCATTTACGGCTGTGATCTTACAGGTTTCATCATAGGCATTTTCAATCGTTGGAACTGCAAATAAAATAGGAGCATTTTTAATGATCGCGCGGCCGAACATGGGGACATATTTCGCCATGTTTTTAAATCCCGCTTCGTGGCAGACTTCAGCGCCATGCTGTTTTCCAAGACCAATGGCCATCATTTTCATGATCCCGCTCTCGTATGGTCCGCGAAATGCCGTATGGGGTTTGATGCGGCATCCTAAGATTATGCCGTCGGATTCCGCAGCATTTTTATCAATGAATACATCCATGCCTTCCTCATTCACCCCTATTTTTTTGACTTCCATGGAAGAAATGATAGGACACCCCACATAGTCTTCCGTGATGCCGTAGCCTTCTAAGATTGCCCGCTGGCCGTCGGCGGTGGCGCCTCCATGGCTGCCCATGGCAGGAACAATAAATGGATGTGCGCCTTTTGATCTGACAAAATCAGCAATGCATTTAGTTGTGAGCGCTACATTTGCGATGCCGCGGGAACCGGCAGTGATGGCAATGTGCATCCCCGGCTTTACTTTGGAGGAGAACTTTTCCTCGGAAAGCAGAGTGTGTATTATTTGGGGGATTTCTTCCGGCTTAATCTGTGGCCGGGGAAATACCTGTTTTACTTTAAACATTTTAGGTATTGTTTGGTCACTGACCAGGTTTGCTACAAAGGGTCTTTCTCTCATGATTGGAACCTCCTGTTGTCATTAAAATATTATCATATATCCGCCGGCTGCGATCAATAGTAAAATAAGGAAGAAAACGGATTCTAACATTTCAGATACGGTATATGTCTTAATGCCTCCTTTGATAGACAGCCCACTGATGTTTGTTACGATCCAGAATCCGCTGTCGTTTACGGTTGCTCCGAAAAGGGTCCCGGATAAACAGGCCATTGCTACAAATACAGGCGGCAGTGCAATAGAGGCAGCTACGCCGGACATAATGGTCATACTGGTAAGGGCAGATACCGTGCCGGACCCGGTCACCTGTTTGATCAGCAGACCAACCAGATAGGACAAGATCAGAACAATAAATACATTATGTGCAAATCCGCTTACAATATCGGCAATGGCATCGCTGACACCTGTAATTGTAATAATGTTAGAGAAGGCACCGCCTGCACCTGTGATCAGGAATACGATTCCCGCAGAAGAAAGCGAGTCAGTGGCAGCCTTTTCCGCTTTTTCTTTGCCCATGCATTTTACACCGATCAGATAAGCGGCAATAGCGCCTGCTAACAGGGCAACTGTTTTATCACCTAAGAAAAGAAAAATACTTGGCTGTGCGTCACCCATGGCGCTGTTTGTAACTGTGTTTAAAAGAATCAAAATTATGGGTACAAAAATAGGCAGCAAAGCAAAGCCGAAAGACGGCGGTGTGATAGAACTGTCTTCCTGGGCGTCAATATGGACACCTGCGGAAGATTCGTCGGTTTCAGGATTCCAGAAGGTGGTCTTTGTGTCTAAAAATTTTGTATAGATAAATATAACAAGGAATACGCCGATCAACCCGAAAACCGTGCCAAAGGCGATCATGATACCGGTATCAAATCCGAAAATCTCGCCTGCAGCTAAAGGGGCCGGTGTAGGAGGCACCATGGTGTGGGCAGCAGCAGCCCCGATCGTGATAGCCCCCACAATATGTGCAATGGATTTATTGATCTCTTTCATCAGGGCAATGCCAATGGGAATCAGAATGACAAAAGTTACATCGAAATATACCGGGATGGCTAAAATAAAAGCAGCCAGACCGATGGCATATATGGCTTTTGCTTTTGGAAATGCTTTTACGATTTTAGATGCAATGATCTGAGCACCGCCGGACCTGCTCACAAGCTCACCCAGAATAATGCCGAAACCGATAGGAAGTCCCATGCCTTTCAGCATATTGCCAAAGCCCACGTTTATACCGTCTATGGTCTCAACCAGGGAGATGCCGGATAAAGCGCCCATTAAAATACTTCCTAATACTAATGAAATGGCTGCGTTCAATTTAACCTTCAGAATTAAAAATAAAATAACGATCATGGAAATGATCAAAGACATAAATAACCATGCGGAATGTGACATAACAAATACCTCCGTTTGTTTTTAGAATTCAAAAATGACTTTTAACATGGACGCCGCATTCTGATCAAAATCAGCAAAAGCAGCGGCCGCATCATCAAATTTGTATGTATTGGTAACAATTTTATCAAGGTCAACCCTTCCCTCTTTAACAAGGTCGATCAACTGTAAGAAATCTTTTTTCAGGGCATTTCTGGAACCGAAAATGTTAAGCTCTTTTTTCTGGATCAAAGTAAAGTTGAAATCCAGATTTTGTTTCCCCACACCGATCAAGACAACACGCCCGCCAAAGGCAGCGGCATCAATACAGTTCTGGAACGTAGAGGGAAGACCAACCGCCTCAATTGCCACGTCAAATCCATTTCCATCTGTGGCTTCCCTGACCTTGTCCATAAAAGTATCCGGATCATCGTTTAATAAGATGTGGTCGATGCCGAAAGTCTCCTGAGCGTATGCGAGTTTTTTGGGGGCTACGTCACAGATGGTAACCTCAGCGCCCAGGGACTTTGCCGCTACGGCTGCCAGAACGCCGATCGTGCCGGCGCCGATAATGAGAACCTTATCGCCTTTTGTTGTGTTTGCTCTTGTCACACCATGGTAACTGATGCAGAAAGGTTCGATCAGTGCCAGTGTCTTTGGTGAAAGGCCCTTGCCATCATATATTCTTTCAATTGGCATTGTAATATATTCTGCGAAAGCGCCTTCTCTCTGAACTCCCATAGTCTGGTTCGTGGTGCAGCAGTTCACCAGGCCTCTTTGACAGGAGTAGCATTGGGTACAGTTGAAATATGGGTTACAGGTTACTATCATTCCCTTTTCCAGACCTCTGTCATTCGGCTCAATTTCTATGATCTCAGCTGAAAATTCGTGGCCCGGTGTTCTTGGGTAAGAAAAATAGGCAAAAGTACCACGGTAAGAACCTAAATCGCTGCCGCAGATGCCGCCGTATAATACTTTTAACAGGGCTTCGCCCCTTTTGGGCACTGGCATAGGAAGTTCTTTAATAGAGACTTGTCCGGGGTTGTCAATAAACATTGCTTTCATAATTGTTGTTCCTCCAAAAATGTTATAGGAAATTGCTTGTTGTATACAAGAGATAATAGGGTAAGGTGGGAGAAATGTCAATAGAAAAAAGATAAAAATGCAGTATAAATCAATAAATTGTCAACTATACACAAATAAACACATGATGAAATGTGCAATATAGCCAAAAATAGAAAATGCCTTCGGATTAATATAGCTGATAATGTATACAACGATGAAAAAACTAAGAATGGATAGGCTTTTCAATCTCACCTGAATGTGGTAAAATATGTAACAGGTTATGAATTGGGAGAGTGTAAAAACTGCAGCGATTAAGAGACCAATCCGCTGCAAAAGTGATCATACGGAAATAACCTCAGAAAGGCGGCAATATGCAAAAAGAGAGTTTAAAACAACAGGCATATAATGCCATAAAAGCAAAAATATTAAATTGTGAATATGCACCGAATACTTTTATCAATGAAGAATTGCTGCGGGAGGAGGTATCGGCCAGCAGGACGCCGGTGCGGGATGCCATCAGCAGACTGGAGCAGGAAGGCCTGGTAAAAATTCTTCCCAAGAAAGGGATCATGGTTTCTGACTTGTCCCTGAGTCAGATCAATATGATATATGAGACAAGGCTTATGCTGGAGCCATATGCCATCTCCCACTATGGAAACCGGATAGAGCAGGACATCTACATGAATTATTATCAGGATTATCAGGCATATTTAAAGGGCGGAGATCTCCCTTATTCCTATGATGATATGGATGATCTTTTTCATCAGATGTTCATGGACGCCACATCCAATATTTATTTTTTGAAAACCTATGAGCTGATCAACAGCCAGATAAAACGAATGCGGATCATGAGCGGAGAGTGTTCCGAAAAGCGCCGCAAAGAAACCATTCAGGAACATTTAAAGATTACAAAATGTGCGCTGAAACAGGATTGGGACGGCGCGGCTGACGCCATGAATGAGCATCTGCATTATTCTAAGAATGCCATATTTGATTTATTGTTTAAAGGAAATGACTGGTCTTTATAAATAGGAAGACCGGTCATTTCCTTTTTATGAAATCCGCACAAAAAGAAAAAACATTTTTTATGGAAAGGCACGAAAGTAAAAAAATACATAATATGTTGTATACAACATGGGATATATGAAGTATAATAGGGGAAACCGAAAAGGAAATTGTTTGTTGTAAATAAGATATGACCGAAAGGGGCTTCTGTTATGTGTACACAGAGGAAAGAAACAGTAATACAGTTTGGAGAAGGAGGATTTCTCCGTGGATTCGTAGATTATTTTTTTCAGAAATTAAAAGAAAAAGATATGTTTGACGGTTCCGTTGTGGTGGTACAGCCAATCGAAAAAGGTATGATTGAAGAATTGAAGAAACAAGATTGTAGGTATCATCTCTTTTTAAGAGGGATTGATAAGGGAAGAGTCGTGGATGAGCACACGCATATTGATATTATATCCAGATGTATCAACCCTTATACAGAACACGAAGCGTATGAAGCGTTGGCCAAAAACCCTGACTTCCGATTTATTGTATCGAATACAACGGAGGCGGGCATTGAGTTTGTCCCGGACAACAGACCGGATGATAAGCCGGCAAAATCTTTTCCGGGCAAGCTGACCCAATTATTGTACAGACGTTTTTTACTGGGCTTAAAAGGGTTTATCATTTTATCTTGTGAACTGATCGACCATAACGGGGAAGAATTGAAAAAATGCTGTATGCAGTATGCGGATCTGTGGGGGTTTGGAGAAGATTTTAAGAACTGGATGGAGAAAGAGAATGATTTCTGTTCCACATTAGTTGACCGTATCGTGACCGGATTTCCGAGGGAGGAGCATAAGGCTTTGTGTGAAAGGATCAAAGAGCAGGACAATATGATGGATACGGCGGAGATCTTTCATCTGTGGGTCATCCAGGGAAACCACGAGGACGAGCTGCCGCTTTTGAAGGCCGGTTATAATGTCATCTGGACAGACAATGTAGATCCTTTTAAAAAGAGAAAGGTCAGAATTTTAAATGGTGCCCATACATCTATGGTGCTGGGAGCACATCTCTATGGTCTGGAGACAGTAGGGGAATGCCTGAAAGATGAAAAAGTATCCGCACTTCTCAAAAAATGTATTTTTGAGGAGATCATTCCTACTATCGGGGATTCACAGGACAACAGAAACTTCGGGCAGGCAGTTTTAGAGCGCTTTGCAAATCCGTTTATCAGGCATTTGCTTTTATCCATTGCTTTAAACTCTGTGTCCAAGTTTAAGGCAAGAGTCCTGCCTACGATCCTGGAATATAAAGAAAAATACGGCACCTACCCCCAGGGGCTTACTTTTTCATTTGCTGCCCTCATAGCATTTTACCACACAGATGCGGCAAACGACGGGGAAGAAATCCTGGCATTTATGAAAGAGGCTTCTGTTGCTGACGTTTTAAAGAAGGAAGAGTATTGGGGACAGGATCTAAGTCCAATGCTGGAGGCGGTTCAGAAATGGTATGACTGTATTGAGACAGAGGGTATGGAGAACGCTTACAGCGCTGTACTGGGGTAAAGGAGAGAGTATGCAGGATTTTATTAAGATAAACAGGGAAGATATGGCAGCAGTTGCTTTGAAACCGCTGGAAAAAGGGACATCCATAACCGTGGACCATACGGAGATCACACTTCTTGAAGATATTCCCCAGGGGCATAAATTTGCCCTCTGTGATATTGTAAAGGGAACTCCTGTGGTTAAATACGGCGCCACCATAGGTTACGCAAAAGAAGATATTTTGAAGGGGAACTGGATTCATGTCCACAATCTGAAAACTTCACTGGGTGAGGTGCTGGAGTACCGGTACGAACCGGTTCCGCTCAAAGGGCTGACGGGCAAAAAAGCTTCTTTTATGGGATACAGGCGTACCGACGGCACCGTGGGGGTACGGAATGAACTTTGGATCCTTCCTACAGTGGGATGTGTCTCGTCTGTGGCAAAGGCCATAGAGCAGGAAGCCAAAAAGCGGTTCCCTCTTGGGAATGTGGAGGAAATTGTGGCATTTGCCCATCCTTACGGCTGCTCCCAGATGGGGGATGATCAGGAAAATACAAGAAAAGTTCTGGCTGATATGATCCATCATCCAAATGCGGGAGGAGTTCTTGTACTGGGGCTTGGCTGTGAAAACTGTAACATTCCTGTTTTAAAAGAATATATCGGCGCGTATGATGAGGACCGGGTGAAATTTTTACAATGCCAGGATACGGAGGATGAGATAGAGGAAGCACTGGCTTTGCTTGGAGATCTCTACAAAAATGCAGATAAATGTGTCAGAGAAGAATGTGATGCAGGGGAATTGATCATCGGCATGAAATGCGGCGGTTCAGACGGCCTGTCAGGCATCACGGCAAATCCGGTGGTGGGAGCTTTTTCTGACCTTCTCATCTCAAAAGGGGGAACAACCATACTCACGGAGGTTCCGGAGATGTTTGGAGCGGAAACCATCCTTATGAACCGATGCGAAAACAGAGAAGTATTTGAAAAGACCGTTCATCTCATCAATGATTTCAAGGACTATTTCACAAGCCATAACCAGACGATCTATGAAAATCCGTCCCCTGGAAATAAAAAAGGAGGAATCTCCACACTGGAAGACAAGTCTCTTGGCTGTACCCAGAAATCCGGCTCTGCACCTGTGACGGATGTATTAAAATACACTGAGCGGGTCAGGAAAAAAGGGCTGAACCTTTTGTCAGCACCGGGGAATGATCTGGTTGCATCCACCGCATTGGCGGTTTCAGGAGCGCAGATCGTATTATTCACGACCGGAAGAGGAACACCGTTTGCATCTCTTGTTCCCACTGTAAAGATTTCTTCTAATTCCGGATTGTCTGCTTACAAAACAAACTGGATTGATTTTAATGCGGGCAGGATGGTGGAGGATAAGACGAAAGAGGAACTGGCAGAAGAATTATTCTGTTATATTATAGAGGTGGCATCCGGAAAAAAAGTCAAAGCGGAAACAGCAGGGTATCATGACATTGCAATCTTCAAACAGGGTGTAACTCTGTAGTAAGAATATCGTAACTATTCAGTAGGTCTGCGCATTCACTGCGCTGACCGTAAGAAAGTGTACCACGGCCAAGCAAAAATCCCATCGCCAAAGGCGATTCTGCATGGATTTTTGCCTGTAACTGTGAGGGTACTGAACAGTTACAGAATATCTATGTACATAAGAAAAAAGATAGTGTATACTTTTCAGTAAAACAGCGGCAGCAGAAGCGTATTGTGCAGAGGATCGGAATTGGCAGATGATCCTGCGTGCCGGAAAAGAAAGAACAGGACAGTGGACAGATATGAGCAAGGTATTGATCATTGAGGATGACGAAATATTAAATGCGGGCCTCTGCTTTCACCTTCAAAGAAAGGATATTGAAGTGGAACCTGCGTATACACTGACAGAGGCGGAGGAATATTTAAAAGGACATGAGCCGGATCTGATCCTTTTGGATGTGAATCTGCCGGATGGGAACGGGTTTGAGTTTGCCAGGAAAGTGCTCACAAAACAGTCCGCTGCCTTTGTTTTTTTGACAGCCCACAATCTGGATGATGATGTGATCCAGGGACTGCAGCTTGGAGCGGATGATTATATCACCAAGCCATTCAGCATCCGAGTGGTGGTGGAGAAGATACAGACTATTTTGCGGCGGTGTACCAAGACGGAGGAGACTTCCCGTGTATATACCTGCAATAACCTGGAGGTGGATTTTGAGAAAAGAACAGTCAGCAGGGACGGACAGATACTGACACTGACGCCCACGGAATTCAGTCTGCTGGAGCTTTTCTGCAGAAATCCAAACCGGATCTTGTCAAAGGAGATACTGCTTGAAAAGATCTGGGATGACAGGGGGAATTATGTGAATGACCACGCACTGACATTAAATATCAGCAGACTGAGAGGTAAGCTGGAGGATGGGGAGAACAGCTACATAAAAACCGTGTATGGCATGGGCTATGAATGGATGGGAGGCTGCAGATAATATGAAAAAAATCGTCGGGGCTGTTCTCATAGCGATCCATTTTCTGGCGGTGTGCGGGGGGAGCTTTTTTCTCTTCCTGCAGCCAGTTCCGTTTGAAACAAAGCTGGTTCTATGGGCGGTGCTGTGGGGATTGTGGGCTGCCGGTATGGGCAGCTTTCTTTACTATAGAAAGCAGTATGTGGATCATTGCAGGCAGGTGTGTTTTTATGCCCAGGAAATTATGAAAGGGAATCCTTGTGCCGGTGTGCAGAATCAGGAGACTCTGACCTCCAAAATGGTCATGGAAATTCAGAAAACAGGGGAGATCCTGGAAGCCAGGGCCAGTACAGCGGAAAAGGAGAAAGCAGAGACCCAGCAGATGGTATCGGACATCACCCACCAGTTGAAAACCCCCATAACCAACATAAAGATGTACGGGGATACCCTCTGTGAGGAAACGCTGTCCAGGGAAGAGGAACGTCAGTTTATTCAGATCATTGGGCAGCAGATCAAAAAACTGGAATTTCTCATTGACTCTCTGGCTAAGATGTCACGCCTTGAGAGCAAAATGATGCATATGCATCCTGATAACTGCAAGATGATCCATACCGTAACACAGGCTGTAAATACAGTAAGATCCAGGGCAGAGGAGAAGGGGATCGAACTGCAGGTAAACGTCAGGCCAACGCTGGAGGTCAGCCATGACAGTAAATGGACCGCAGAAGCTTTGGGCAATATCCTGGACAATGCAGTGAAATATACGGACAGCGGCGGGAAAATATCCGTAAATGCCCAAAACCTGGAAATGTATGTTGTGATCTCTGTAAGTGACAATGGAATGGGTATAGATCCCAGACATTACAACCAGGTTTTCCAGAGGTTTTACCGGGAGGCAAAGGCAGCGAAAACAGAGGGCCTGGGTATCGGATTATACCTGGCCAGGCAGATCATCACTTTGCAGGGCGGATACATCAAAGTAAGATCAAATGAGGGACAAGGCACAAAATTCCAGATATTTCTTCCGAAAAAGGCGGCGTGAGGCCGCCTTTTCTGTATGGTCGGGCGGTGTTTTGGGCGGATACACATGGGATGCGGAAAGATATCAATATTGGTACTATTGATACAGGATATTGATACCGGATTGAGAGAATAGACGGCTATAATGGATTTATAAGAAGAAAGGGGAACGGATTATGAATATATTACAGACAAGAAATCTCACAAAGTATTACGGAAAAGAGCCGCTCTTGGTAAAAGCTCTTGACGGTATCAGTATGGAAATCGAGCAGGGGAGTTTTACTGCCATTGTAGGCCGGTCCGGTTCAGGCAAGAGTACACTTCTGCATATGCTGGGAGGGCTGGACTGCCCCACAGGAGGCAGTGTGATGGTGGACGGACAGGAGTTAAGCGGGCTTGACAGCAATGAACTGACCATTTTCAGGCGCCGTAAGATTGGATTTGTTTTTCAGAATTTTAATCTGATGCCAAATCTGAATGTGTATGACAATATCGTCCTGCCCATAGAGCTGGACGGACGCGGTGCGGATGAAGATTACGTGAAGGAGATCGTAACGGTCCTGGGACTTGAGGATAAACTGAAGAGAAAACCGGGAAAGCTCTCCGGCGGGCAGCAGCAGAGGGTGGCCATTGCCAGGGCATTGATCACAAAGCCGGCTATCATACTGGCAGATGAGCCAACAGGAAACCTGGATACCCAGACAAGCCAGGAGGTGCTGGGGCTGTTTCAGGCAGCCGGTAAAAAATTCCATCAGACACTTGTCATGATCACTCACAATGAGGAGATCGCCCAGGTGGCGGACAGGACCATCCGGATCGAGGATGGAAAGATTGTTGAGAGTGGGTGGTCTTCATGAGCATTGACAAAAATAATAACAGAGGTGTGGTGTGGAGAGTTGCCGGGAGTAACTTAATGGGGAATAAACTCCACAGTTTTTTTACGGTCCTGACCATTATCCTGGCCGTGAGTCTCATAAGCGGTCTGGCTATGGTCCAGAAATCAGGCGAGAAAGAAAAACAGCGGATACTGGATACCATGCAGCAGGTCATGTATATGAATATCACGGACCGGCAGATGGAGGGTCTGGCCGGTGACCGGCAGACAGAGCTGCTGGTGCCCTATAAAGAGGGCGGTGAGATCAAGGAAAGCGGAGTAAAGATGTATCCGTTCTATATAGAGAGCCGCAGCAGCGGAATTGTCACTTTCACTCCCCAGGATGGGAAAGTGCCGGAACAGGAAAATGAGATTGCTGTGGATATCCAGCTTTTAAAAGCCCTGGGAAAAGAGGTGAAAATAGGGACAGAGCTGGAACTGTCCTTTGCGGAGGGAGAGCAGGAGACCTTTGTAGTCTGCGGTCTCATGGACCGGGGCAGTGAGATGAGCAAATATCCTGTCTACGTGTCAAAAGCATATGCAGACAGAGGCGCAGGGCTTTGGGATATCCCGTATACAGCCCTGGTTAAGATAGTCGGTGCAGGTGATATGCAGATATCCGAGTTCGCAGGGGCGGTGGATGCCCTTGCTGTCAGATATGGAATCGAGAGAAACCAGATCAATGTAAACGGGAACTTTGAATACTCCCTTCAGAAAAGCAGCATGACGCTTTTGATCGTCATGGTAGGGATCATCGTATTGTTTGCCGCTGCAGTGGTTATCTACAGTATTTTCTATCTGTCTGTGACAGGCCGGATCCAGCAGATTGGGCAGCTCAGAACCATAGGTATGACTAAAAAACAGATCAAGCGGATGATCCGCAGGGAGGGGCTTATGCTCAGCGCCATTGCCATTCCTGTGGGGATAGGGATAGGAAATGTGTTCGCATATTTTATCAAGCCTGATGGCTGGGATGTGAAAAACTGTCTGCTCACTGCCTGTGCCTGTGCCGCCTTTGGAATACTCTCGGTTCTCTTTTCCGTAGGAAAGCCCGCGAAGATGGCAGGAAGTGTTTCCCCTGTGGAAGCGGTAAGATACGCTGGGGATGACCGTGATACAGAGGGGAAGGACAGACCGCACAAGAGACTGTCAGCGTGGACGCTGGCAAAGAGCAGCCGGAACAGCAACAGGAAAAAGGGTGTCCTGACCACCGTGTCGCTGGCAATAGGAGGCGTATTGTTCATGGTGGGCGCAGCTTACATGGCAGCATGGGATACGGATGAATATTCCAGAATGGGAGAATTTGAGGACTGGGAATATATTGTGGACTATGCATACGATGCCCATGGCAATGCGCAGAAGTATGGAATCACGGACCTGCAGAGACAGGGAACCCTGGATGACCGGCTAAAGGAGCAGCTGGAACACATCCCCAATGTAAGAGCAGTTCTGAGAGAGATCACTACCCAGGCAATTATCCGGGATGGAGACAAAGAGGTCCTGGTAAATGTATATCCTGTGACAGAGGAAAATAAAGAAAGGCTGGACTCCTTGCTGGATGAAGGAAGCACAGACACGCTAAAGGATGATGCTGTCATTATAGTGAATAACAAAATGATGAGATCCATCTTCGATATATCTCTGGATATGGGGAAGAAAGTAGGGGTAGAGTGGTATAACGGCAGTGTTCAGCAGCGTGAAGTGCAGATTACAGGTGTACGGGAAAGCAGTGACGTGGACAGGAAGCTGGAAGACGGCATATATATTACGGAAAAAGCCATGGATGAAATGTGGTCCGGTATGAACAAGACTTCCTCCTTTCTTGTAACCGCAGAGGATTTCCGGAAAAACGGGGAAACCATCGAAGCCAATATACTGGACATCTTGGATGAGCATAAAAACTTGAGACTTCGGACTCTGAGAGAGAAAAAGATTGATGATGAAGCACAGATAAAAAATCTGAATACACAGATTTACGGCCTTACCGTTTTTATCATCATATTCAGTATTTTTAATATGATCAACACCAACATCAGCAGTATTACTGCCAGAAGGAGAGAATTTGCCATGCTGGAATCCATTGGGATGGAGAAACGGCAGATCATGAAAATGCTCTGTATTGAAAATATTTACCTGGCAATACCGAATATTCTGATCACGTTTGCTGCCGGCGGCCTGGCTGGGTTTGGTACGGTGTGGGCATTCAGAAAATTTGCAGGTGCCGCCTATATGCATTATCAGTTTCCTGTGGCAGAATACTGTATTTATGCGGTGTGTATGCTGCTGGTGCCCATGCTGATCACGGCCATCTGCCTGAACATGCAGAACAAAGATCCTCTGGTTACGAGGATCAATTACACAGATTAGAGTACCGCTTTGACATAGATAAATGAAAAGAAAATGACACATTAGGTTATGAGCCTCATACATTACTCTATTTTATCGCCGCCTGGGATTTCTTATAATAGTAACAAACAGAGGGTTCCGGAACGCCGCCTGTAAGTCCATAGCAAATAAAGGAGATAAGGTATGAGGTTAAAAAGAATAAGTGCGGTTTTACTGGCAGCGGCTGCAGCGGCAGCACTGGCGGCCTGTGGGCAGGATGCTGACAGTCAGAAGAAAGAGAGCAGCGGCAAAGCAGAGGAAAAAAGTGACAAAGTGCTGTCAGTCATGACATGGGATGACAATCAGGCAAAAGGCCTTCAGAAGATCTTGGATGATTTTACGAAAGAGACGGGGATCAAGGCGGAGACAGGCGTAGTTAAATGGGATGAATACTGGACCATGCTGGATGCAGGAGCCAGGGGAGGCACACTCCCGGATGTGTTCTGGATGCACTCCAATGAGGCGGAACGGTATATGACCAATGGGCTGCTTCTGGATCTGACAGACAAGATAGAAGGCAGCGACAAGATTGACCTTGCCAACTACCCGGAGGATATTGTAGAATTATATAACAATGATGATAAGCAGTACGCAGTGCCAAAGGATGTGGATACCATTGCCCTGTGGTATAATAAGAAAATGTTTGATGAGGCAGGGGTGGAGTATCCCACGGCTGAGTGGACCTGGGATGATGTGTTTGAAGCAGCGAAAAAGCTCACAAAAGAGGACGGCAGCCAATACGGCCTTGCCATGCGAAATGACAACAATCAGGCAGGCTATTACAATATGATCTATGACAATGACGGCTATATTATCTCTGAGGATAAGAAGAAATCAGGCTGGGATGACCCAAAGACCATTGAGGCTATGGAGATGCTGGAGAGCTGGATCCAGGCAGGTGTCATGCCATCTCTGGAAACCATGTCGGAAAATGGGGAGGACGTATTGTTCCAATCCGGTAAAATTGCCATGACCTTCCAGGGTTCCTGGATGCTTGCTTATTTCAAGGACAATGAATATACAGCCGAAAATTGCGACTGTGTGGAACTTCCCATGGATGCGGAGACCGGAAAAAGAGTGTCCATCTATAACGGACTGGGCTGGGCAGCCGCCGCAAACGGAGAAAACACAGAGGATGCCTGGAAACTGATCGAGTACCTGGGATCAAAAGAAGCCCAGATCAAACAGGCAGAGCTTGGAGTCACCATGTCCGCCTATAAAGGAACCTCAGATGCATGGGCAAACTCTGCTGATTTTAATCTGGAGGCTTATCTGCATATGATGGATGATATGGTCATCCGTCCATACTCCAAGACTACAGTAGCCTGGGAGAACAAGGCAAATGAGATCTTAAAGGAAGTTTACGCAGGAGACAAAACCATGGCAGATGCCTGCAGGGAGATCGCGGGATTTATGAATGAGTCCCTGGCAGAAGAATAAGTATAGAAAGAGGTAAGAGGCATGGCTTTGCTTCAAGTTGATTTTTTTTCCGAGGTGCTGGGAATGTGCACAAAGATGTCCGTGATCCTGCCGCAGAGGACCAGCAGGCAGATTGGCATGACAGGTGCAGTGAAGGATGGGAAATACCCCGCCGTTTTCCTGCTGCACGGTATGACCGATGATCATACCACATGGTGCAGGCGGACTTCCATAGAGCGCTATGTCAGTGAACTGGGAGTTGCCGTTATCATGCCCGAAGTACAGTTGGGCTGGTATACGGATACAAAGTACGGAATGCGGTACCAGACTTTTATATGCAGAGAGCTTCCCGGCATCTGCCGGGAATTTTTCCCTAATATCTCTGACAGAAAAGAAGACATCCTGGCAGCAGGTGTGTCCATGGGCGGTTATGGGGCGTGGAAAGCAGCTCTTGAGGGCAATGAGAATTTTGGAGCGGCAGCAGCTCTGTCCGGTGCTTTGGATATTGCGGCCAGCCTGGAAAGACACAGGAAGGAAAATCCCAGGGAGCAGGAGTTCTGGAATGGGATCTTCGGAAGCCGGGAGTCTGTGAAAGGTTCCTCCAATGACCTGTGGGAACTGGCAGGCAGAAGAAAAGCATCCGGCAGCCCCATGCCAAGGCTCTATGCGTGGTGCGGCAGGCAGGATTTTCTCTATGAGGACAATCTGCATACCTGGGCGCACATGAGAGATCTGGGAATTGAGGTGACCGCCAGGGAGTCGGAGGGGAACCATACCTGGGACTGCTGGGACATGCAGATTCAGGATGTACTGCAATGGTGGCTTGACAGATAGGAGGAATTATGGAGCATGATCCGGGGACGAATTTAAGGTTTAAAGCTTTTTTGGATAATGAAAGCCAGGATTCCGTGGAGCTGGCACTGAATTACTGCGGCATTGAGGAGTGCAGGCCGGGTTATCACCACAGTCCCCCAAAACGCTCCATTTATCTGATCCACATTATCCTGAAAGGGAAGGGGACACTGGAGATCGGGGACCAGACCTTTCAGCTTGGGGCAAATGACGCGTTTTTGATACCGCCATACATAAAAGGCAGCTACAGGGCAGACAGGGAGGAGCCATGGGTTTACATGTGGATAGGCTTCTCCGGTCTGAAAGCCTATGAATGTCTCACACAGGCAGGATTTGGACAGCAGAGGTTAGTCAGACAGGTGACATGCACAAAACACCTTCATGAGATCATCCGAAAGATGCTGGAAATACCGCAGCTTACCCTGGTCAATGAACTGAGAAGAAACAGCATGATGCAGTGGTTTTTGTCTGAACTGATCCAGGAGTACCAGACGCTCCACAAAACTCCGGACACATATCCCTATTCCATGGGGGCGTACGTCAGCTACGCAAAGGGGTTTCTGGTGGAGAATTACAACAAGAAAGTCAGGGTAAATGAGTTGGCGGACCAGATAGGCATCAACAGAAGCTATCTGGCAAAGAGTTTTAAGAAAATGCTGGGCTGTTCCCCTCAGCAGTTCCTTGTAAACCTGCGCATGGAGAAAGCGGTGGCTATGCTGAAGAACACAGAGTTTCCCGTGAATCAGATCGCGGCGGAGGTGGGATATGAAAATCCCCTGACATTTTCCAAAATATTTAAGCAGAGATACGGGATCAGCCCGAAAAATTACAGGGCATCCGCCGCCACCTTTCCAACGGCACAGGATGATCGTGTGGAATAAGCAGAAGACAGGACTGCGCATAAACGGAAAGGTTTATGCGCAGTCCTTTTCGTCTATCTGTGTACATAGTATAGTTTCAAAACATTGTCGCCTTTGCATAGATCAAGGCAGCAGGCAGAGGCACCCACATATCTCCAGCAGGGGATACGCCGGACGCACCGGCATACAGGGATCTTTGTGCAGGCACTGACATTTTCCACCAATTTGTCAGGGCAGATGCGTCTGCCCGTACGGCGGTCCAGGTACTGGATCACATAACTTGCAAAACCGTCTTGTACTTCAATGGATGCATTGTCATAGAGAAGACCGCTTGGGGTTTCCAGAACGGCAAAATCAGGAATGATGTGGTCACAGCAGTCTGTTTTATACTGGAAAGTAAATTCTCGGACGCTGTTGGCAGGGACGGTCAGGTTTTCTGCCAGAATCCGCCGGTCTGTGCTGTGTATGGCTTCTTCCAAAGTGGCCGCGCCTGCCGCCTCGTAGAGCAGAGGGAAGGCGGCCTCGGAATCTGTGTGGTTTCCCACTGCAACGCGATAGAAAGCTGTTTGGCAGGCAGGGATCTTCAGAGATTTATATTTGGTATTTTCCGGGGAAATGCCCACGAATTTTTCCACTGTATAGGCAGGGCAGCAGGATACAACAGGGGTCTGGAAATAGAGGCTGTGGGGCGGATCGCTGTAGGTAAGGTCACTGTTGTCCGCTGTGAGATGGCTGGGCTCTGAATAGGAAGCATAGGTTTCCCCGTCATTGTCTGTATGCAGATGGGTTCCGTACGCGGAACCTTTGCCTTTTATCTCATACATTAAGCGTACTTTGGCCTGGCTGTCAGAGGATGCAATGGGGAAGGGCACTGCCCCCAGGTCAACAGTGATGACACCGCCTGCCACATTTCCATCGCTGACATCCGGCAGAAGCGCCGGTTTTTGATATACGGTATAATCCGGGGCTGAGGGGTCTGTAATGTCAGGGGCACTTTTGGATTTCAGCTTTATGCCGTCCTGTGTGCCGCTGATGCGGAGCGAACCCGGGACATAGTCAAAAAGAGCGGTATTGATGGTATCCGTGATCGTGACGCGAAGGCTTCCGGTCAGGACCAGAAGATTTTTAACAAGACGCTCCAGCTCCTCAATGATGGGATTTTCGGAACCGTTCTCCGCTGCCTCATGCAGATAGGAGCCTGTGGTGGCAATGGTGCGCATGATATCCAGAACGTCCTCCTTTGTATACGGACCGGGGGTCTGTGCGCCGATTTCTATACCCAGTACGAATACGGATGCATTGCCGTCTTTTGAGTCCTTGAGTTTTTCCGATATCTGCCAGGCGCGCTGAAGGGCAAGTATCAATTCATCGTAAGTGGCGGAACGGTTTCCAATCTCAGAGATCAGATTCGGCAGTGTCTGCTGCAGATACATAAAGTATCTCCAGGGGCCGCCGGGAATGTCAGGGAAAAAGTGGCTGTCCACGCTGTCAGGCTGTGCGTAGATTTGGGAATATGCAGGGTTTACGGAACGGTTGGCCTGGCCGTCCGTTATGAGGATCACAGCCCTTCTCAGAATATCCTCCGACTGGGCAAAGCCCGGTGTCTTAAAAAAGTTGTAGGCCTCCATAAGCCCTGCCTCCGTGTTGGTATCCTCGCCGTATGGGATTGCCCAGATCAGGTTATCCAGGATCGTATTGTTTTGGTACCCATTGTCATGCATGCTGTAGGGGAGCTGGGCCGGGGTCAGTTCTCTATTGTCTGCCACGGCTTCTATAAAATTCCCGGTATAAGCCTGAGGGTCCTGCGCATATACGGAGGCCAGATAATCCTCCAGAACGGTGTCCGGTTTTGGGCTGCCGTCAGCATTATAAATATCAGAATACCGGATCTTATAATAATTGTAATAATTATAAAGGCTCAGTTCCGCACTGGCAGCGATCGGTCCAGAACTCTGCATGTAAGCCGGGATATCTGTGGCAGACACATAGCTGCCGTTCCGGTAGCCCAGAATCTGTCCGATCATGTTGCCGCCGGTAGTGGAGCGTCTCCAGGTGAACAAGGTGCCCAGATAATTATAGGAAAGGCCGCCCTCCGGTTGGGGAATGTAGGCATCCCGGGCGAAGGGGATGATAGTGATCACCGTTTCCCTGTTTTTTTGCCAGAGCATTTCTATGGTCTGTATCAGCGCTCTTTTGGCAAGTGCCATTTTCCGGCTCCCCCCTGACATCATGCTGGCTGTCACGTCCAGCACAAATATAATATCCAGGGAGTGAGGCGGATAGTAAGAATACATCAGCGGGTTTCCCTCTATATCAAGGGTGACCGTGCCGGTACAGCCGCCCACGGCACCTTTTGAAATGCGAAGCCGGTCAGAAAAGTGCAGATTTCCACCGGAACCCACATTTTCGCCTGCATCGTATACGACAGTTTCTCCGGAGGAGATCCAGTAATCGGATTCCCGGGGATCATCGGTAGGACGGATCATGTCATATCCGCCTATAAATTCAGGGTTTTGTTGTCCCGGCCCCTGGAAGGGACAGGGAATTTTGTTTTCAGACATAGCAATACCTCCAATCAATTTAGTATATTAGAGCAAAAGGAGTTATGTACCAAAATTTAAAGACAACCGTGTAAAACTTATGGTTCAAACCTTGATTTGCCCTATATATTGTGGTAATATAAAAATCGTTGACTAAATCTGGATAAGGAGCGATGTTATGACAATAGAAGAGTGGCTAGGTGAGGAGAACCAGCTTGGAATGGATATCTGGGCAAAGAAATACTGCTGTGAAAACGAGGATTTCGAGGCCTGGCTTACAAGAATCAGCGGGGGAAATGAAGAGATTGGAGCGTATATCAGACAGAAGAAATTCCTGTTTGGCGGAAGGATTCTCTCAAACAGAGGTCTTCAAAAACAGAACAGAAAAGTGACATACTCTAACTGTTATGTTATTGCACCCCCTGAGGATGAGATAGAAAGTATTTTTGACTGTGCAAAAAAACTGGCGCGCACCTACAGTTATGGCGGCGGATGCGGCATTGATATATCAAAGTTAAGTCCCAGGGGAGCAAAGATCAACAATGCGGCCAAGGAGACCAGCGGCTCTGTGTCTTTTATGGAGCTGTATTCTTTGGTCACTTCTCTGATCGGGCAGAACGGAAGGCGCGGGGCGCTGATGATCTCCATTGACTGTTCCCACCCGGATGTACAGGAGTTCATTGACCTGAAGACAGACCTGGACAAAGTGACAAAGGCAAATATCTCCATCCGTATCCATGAGGATTTTATGGAAGCGGTAAAGGAAAATAAGGATTATCTTCTGCACTACACCAGGGAAGTGACGGGGGAAGTGATCGAGAAGACTGTAAATGCCAGGGAGCTGTTCAGAAGGATCGCGGAGACGAACTGGGATTATGCAGAGCCGGGTGCGCTGTTCTGGGACCGCATCACAGGCTGGAATCTGTTAAGTAATACGGAGGATTTTGTCTATGCCGGTGTAAATCCATGTGCCGAGGAACCGCTCCCGGCAGGGGGAAGCTGTCTGTTGGGAAGTGTGAATCTGGCGGAATTTGTTGAGAATGCGTTTACAGACACAGCCTTCTTTGATTTTGACAGCTTTAAGAATTGTGTCCAGGCATCTGTAAATGCGCTGAATGAGGTTCTGGAAGAAGGTCTGCCCCTGCATCCTTTGGACGAGCAGAGAAAGAGCGTGGAAAAATGGCGCCAGATTGGGCTTGGTATCATGGGGCTTGCGGATGCGCTTATTAAGCTGGGTATCACCTATGGGGAGGCTGAAGCTGTGGAGATGTGTGACAAGATTGGATTTGCCATGGCAGATGCAGCCATTGCAGCCTCCGCGAAGCTTGCCAGGGACAAGGGCGCTTTTCCGGCCTGCTGTGTGGACGAGATCATGGAGACACCGTATTTTACGGCGAACACCACAGAGAAGACAAGAGGCCTTGTGAGCAAATACGGCCTGCGTAATTCACAGCTTCTGACCATAGCCCCAACGGGAACTCTGTCCACCATGCTGGGGATTTCCGGGGGGATTGAGCCTGTGTATGCCAATTATTATGAGCGGAAAACAGAATCCCTGCACGGAACGGATGTCTATTACAAGGTGTACACTAAGATTGTGGAAAACTATATGAAGCAGTTTGAAATAAAGGATGACAAATCCCTGCCGGAATATTTTGTCACAGCCATGACACTGGATTACCGTCAGAGGATTGATATGCAGTCTGTATGGCAAAAGCATATTGACGCGTCCATAAGCTCCACGGTGAATGTGCCGGGCAGCTTTACTGTGGAGGAGACGGAGAGCCTGTATCTTTACGCCTATGAGAGCGGATTAAAAGGAATCACCATCTTCCGTGACGGCTGCAGGCGGACCGGGATCCTGAACACGAAGGAGACCAAGAAAGTGGCTGCGGGAGAAGGGCTGAAGAGAGGCGATATCATCCTGGTCACAGACGACGTGGTGGGCAAAAAGCGTAAACTCATTACCGGATGCGGAAGCCTTCACTGCATCGCGCTGTTTGACCCCCATACAGGCGCGCTTTTGGAAACTTATCTGAGCAAAGGCTCCACAGGAGGCTGCAACAACTTCATGGTTGGGCTTTCCAGAATGATCTCCATCAGTGCCAGAGGCGGGATTGATATTGAGACCATTGTGGACCAGCTCAATTCCAGCGGTTCCTGCCCCTCCTACACAGCGCGCCGGGTGACCAGAAAGGATACCAGCAAAGGAGCGTGCTGTCCCATGGCGGTGGGAAATGCCTTGATGGATATGTATAATGAAATGCAGGCAGAACTTGCCCAGAGGAAAAAAGAGGAAGGCAGCCATTCACACAAGAAGGCCCCAAAAGCCAAAGCTGTGACCGAAGCGGAGACAGAGAGAATGTACTGCCCGGAGTGCGGCGAACCCCTCGTCTTTGAGGAGGGCTGCAATATCTGTAAGAGCTGTGGGTGGAGTAAATGCCATTAAGTATTTACGGGCTATGATCCAGAGGACTGCCGTACAGTTTGCAAACAGACTGTGCGGCGTTTTTAAGGTGAAGGAGAGGACAGAAGATGAAAATATATAATATTTATTTCAGCCCTACAGGGGGAACGAAAAAGGTGACAGATATTCTGTGCAGCGTCTGGGAAGAAGAAAAGCAGGAGATTGATCTGGCAGTCTTCGGAGCAGACTACAAGAGGTATACCTTTGAAAAAGAGGATATCTGCATTGTGGGAGTCCCCTCTTATGGGGGAAGAGTGCCGAAGGCAGCCCTGGACGCGCTTGGACAGATGAACGGCCGGGGCGCGCAGGCTGTTCTCGCTGCGGTATATGGAAACAGAGCTTATGATGATACATTGCTGGAGCTAAGGGAGGCACTTACAGGTGCCGGATTTCACTGCACAGCGGCAATAGCGGCTGTGGCGGAACATTCTGTTATGAGGCAGTTTGGCGCAGGAAGACCGGATGAAGCAGACAGAGCAGAGCTGCAGGGATTTGCAGGAAGCATAAAAGAGAAGCTTGAGAGACAGGATAGAGAAGGGGAGGTAAAGGTACCGGGAAAGAAACCCTACAGAAGCTACAACGGAATCCCCTTAAAGCCCAAAGCCAATAGATCCTGTACAAAATGCGGAGTGTGTGCGGAAAAATGTCCGGTGGGGGCAATTGCCCGGCTGAACCCGTCAGAGACGGACAAGGAAACATGTATATCCTGTATGCGCTGTATTTCCGTCTGCCCGCAGAAGGCCAGAGGGGTAAACAACATTATGCTGAAGGCTGCCGCTGCAAAAATGAAAAAGACTTGTTCCGGCAGAAAAGAGAATGAAATTTTTCCGGCATAAAGGATATAGTATCGAATAGAAAAGACAAGGAGCAGAGAGATGATAAAAGCAGTATTCTTGGATTATACAGGCACCATCATTGAGGAGGGCGGCCCGGACGGCATGGAGATGCTGAGACGGTGTTACGAAAACAGCGACATTGAGAGCATGGAGGCCATGCTGGCCTACTGGTGGAAGCTGATAAAAACTTTTGAGGCTGTCAGTTATAAAGAAAACTATATCACAGAGGATGAGATCGTGGACAAAGCGCTGGAGGAATGTGCGGAAAAAATCCATCTGAAGGAAGATTTCAAGGACCTGCACCGGCTCTGCCAGCGTTTCTGGGCGTACGCCCCGGCATTTCCCGACACAAAGGAGTTCTTTGAAAGATGCAGTGTTCCGATCTACGTTATCAGCAACAACGGTCTCTCCTACGTGGAGGAGGGCATGCGTGACAAGAACCTGCACCCTGCGGGAATAATCTGCGGAGACATGGTTAGGGCATATAAGCCCCACAAAGAGATCTTTTTGAAAGCGCTGGAGGTAAGCGGCCTTCACCCGGAGGAGGTCATCCATATCGGAGATTCCCTCACCTCAGATGTGGAAGGGGCTTTGGGAGCAGGGATCACCCCTGTACTGCTGGACAGAAAAGGCGGTAAGACCTGCCATGGGATCACAGTGATACACTCACTGCCGGAGGCACTTCCTATCATAGAAAACCGGGAGTGACAGACGCCATGGGACCGAAGGCTGTCAGGTGAGCTTCAATGCCAGATACAGAACCACTGCGTCCCGAAATTTTCGGGGATTCAGTCCGCACTTTTTGTAAATACGGTCCAGCTTATATTGGAGTGTATTCTTATGCAGGAACAGCCTGCTGCTGGTATGTCCAAGAGACATATCCTCCTCAAAATATACAGAAAGCAGGGAAATATCTTCTGCATCCAGGGCATCCAGTGTTTTCCGGAGATATTCCGCTTTGCAGCCCTCCTCCACGGAGGAGAGGATCAGTTCCAGGGTGAGGTCATCAAAGACCGCATAATGCCGGGCGGCGGAGGAGACAATACTTTTTTGTGCAGCAGCCCCCGTTTCATAAGACTCTGACAACTGAAAGACAGGGCAGCTTTTTCCCACAGAGATTTTCAGCCGTCCCTCCTGTTGGCAGGCAAACTCTGCGAGAACAGGCGAAATCAACGGAAATCTACGGCTGTCCACAACAGCCAGATATTCACTGGGATAATGAAACGTGCAGAGCGTAATACCGGTTTTGGCAAACATCTGCTGAATCTTTTGCTCTGCTTCAGCAGTATTCATAGGTGCTCTGCCGGAGCGGATATGAATGAGAAGCATCCTGTAACTGCCATTTTTGTTCACTTGAAATTGTTCCAGTGTATCCAGAAGATAAGCCTGAGAAAGATTTTCCCGGTTGATAAGAGAGTGGATCACATAATTCATTTTCTCCGCCTGGGTACGGCTGAAAGTATTCAGCTCCCTTTCCCGAATCAAAAGGCCGGTGATACGTTCCGCCAGATAAGCATATTTGCGCACCTGATCCGGCGGTCCGCTGATACCGATGACAGCCACAAAAGAGCCATTATAAAAGACCGGCAGGTTGACACCCTTCTGCGTCCCGGCAAACAGGCTGTCTGTATCCACCTCCAGCATTTCCCCCTTCTCTGCAGCCTGCTTTCCGATTTCATGAAAACTCCCGATTCTTCTTTCGTCCGTACTGGCATAAATCATGCCTGTATGGTCAATAAAATTCACATTCTGCCCGCATACATCCTTTACCGTGGCCACAATCTGCTGCGCCAGCTTTTTATCAATAGAATTTTCCACTATATTTTCCCCCATAAACATTCAAACCACAGTTCCATCATAACATTTCCACTAAAAGTCTGCACCGTAGTACACATCAAAACATTTCTTCTATATACAAAACCGATTTCTTCCAACTCAAACCTCATTTTACCCCTTCCCCCGCCTCTATTACTGAACACAGTATAACAATATTTTAGTACAAATACCATAAATACTAAAAAAAACCTCAAAAAAATATTACACATAACATTTCCCAAACACTCGATTTTTGCTATATTAAAGAAAAAAGACACGGGAGGAAATAAAAATGAGAGTAGTCACAGCCATAGATTCATTAAAAGGAAGCCTTTCATCCATGGAGGCAGGCAGAGCCGTCCGTGAAGGCATACTCCGTGCAGACCCAGAGGCAGAAGTGGAAGTCAGGCCGCTGGCAGACGGTGGTGAGGGGACCGTGGAGGCCCTGGTTGGAGGAATGAACGGAAAGACCCAGCAGGTCACCGTGACAGGCCCTCTTGGTAAGCCCGTAACATGCCAATACGGAATCATAGAGGACACCGGGACAGCCATTATTGAGATGTCAGGAGCAGCGGGGATCACCCTTCTGACCCCAAAAGAGAGAAATCCCCTTCATACCACCACATTCGGTGTAGGCGAGGTAATAAAAGACGCCATAGAAAAAGGGTGCAGAAGATTCATTGTAGGCATCGGAGGCAGTGCTACCAACGACGGCGGCATTGGCATGCTGCAGGCATTAGGATACGGTTTCCTAAATACGGCGGGGGAACAAGTCCGGTACGGCGCAGAAGGACTTTCCGAACTTACAGCCATCACCACAGACAACGTCATCCCCGGGCTGGCCGAATGCGAATTCAAAATCGCCTGCGACGTGACCAATATACTATGCGGTGAGCAGGGCTGCAGCGCAGTATACGGCCCCCAAAAAGGAGCCACCCCCTCCATGATCATCCAAATGGACGAGTGGTTTGGCAAATACGCCGCACTGGCGCAGAAAAACTTCCCCAAAGCGGACCCCAAGCAGCCCGGAACAGGAGCAGCCGGAGGCCTGGGTTTTGCGTTCCTCACATTCACCAACGCAGTTTTAGAATCCGGCATCCGCATTGTTTTGGAAGAAACCAGACTGGAGGACCACATAAGACAAGCTGACCTGGTCATCACCGGAGAAGGCCGTCTGGACGGCCAGACCGCCATGGGAAAAGCCCCTGTAGGTGTAGCAGAGCTAGCCAAAAAACACGGAAAACCGGTCATCGCCTTTGCAGGAAGCGTCACAAAAGATGCCAAAGCCTGCAACGAAAAAGGAATAGACGCCTTCTTCCCCATCCTGCGCGGTATCACCACACTGGAAGAAGCCATGACCCCCAAAACCGCCCAAGCCAACCTCACAGACACCGCAGAACAAGTATTCCGCCTGCTAAAAACCGCCCCCACCCTAATAAAATAATCCTATAATTT
This sequence comes from Blautia hominis, assembly GCA_002270465.1. Taxonomy (GTDB): domain Bacteria; phylum Bacillota; class Clostridia; order Lachnospirales; family Lachnospiraceae; genus Blautia; species Blautia hominis. The sequence continues at coordinate 767,248 of NQOF01000001.1, read as the reverse complement.
TTTCCAAAGCTCACCGCACCAACATACACTAGCGGCCAATGAGAAACAGGAAGGGGCGGAGGAGGGGCTGGATATGCCTGTGTGCGATGTTCCAGTGAAGCGCCAGGGAGATCCACCTGCCCCAGTTACTTAATGAAGAGGCCATTGCCGATGAATTTAGGAACTGGGAGCAGGTTAGCTCCGTGGCAGCGGAACGCTTCGCTCACAGGCATATCCAGCCCCTCCTCCGCCCCTTCCGTCCGCATTCACTCTCTAAGCATCCCACAGTTGCCCCCACCCCCCAAACATGCTAAAATAAAACCAAAAACCAGGGAGAACAAAAAAATGTCACAAAAAAGGCTGTCAGACACAGTAGCAGACACGATCCTGTCCATGATCGTAGTAGACAAAAAATACAAACCGGGCGACAAACTTCCAAATGAAAACGAATTCTCCGAAATACTTAAGGTCAGCCGCACCACCCTGAGAGAAGCCTTCCGCATTCTGGCTGCAGGCCAGGTAGTGGAGATCCGGCGGGGAAGAGGCACATATGTCAGGGAAGACTTTGCAGACCCCTCCATGGATGCCCTGTCCGATTTGACAGCGGCCAGGGTAGATGCAGGAGACCTGTACGAGATGCGGCTGATCTTCGAGCCGGAGGCTGCCTACTATGCGGCAAAACGTGCTACAGACAGAGAGCTGGAACGGATTTTAGAGCTGGGAGAACAGATAGAAGAGCGTATCAGGGAAGGCAGAGACAGAAAAGCCGTGGAGCAGGAGTTTCACAAAGCCATAGCCAGAGCCACCCACAACGAGTTCATGAACCGCCTCATGCCCATTCTCTTTACTGCCATTGACAAGGGCGTGACACTTTCCAGGGAAAAACGGGAAGCGGAGACCAACACAGTATCAGACCACCGGATGCTCATGCAGTTCCTGCAAAACAGAAATGCCGAGGGTGCCAGATATGCCATGAAGATCCACATGATACATGCGATCGAACAACTGGAAATCCCCAAGGACGCACTCCGTTAGACACCGGGCGGAGCATGAAAGGAAAACTTCCGGACAGCACACAACAACTGTCCGGAGAAGGATTTCTAACCGGATTTTCAGACACACTCCCGGATACTTTCTGCGATGGCAGCCAGATATCTTTCATCCACAGGAGAATAAACACCTTGGAGCAGTTCACGCGCCTTGTCATAATAATACGCTGTATCACCGGACAGCGCATTGACCGGATAGCCCTCGGTCTTTATTTGTGCATAAATACGGTAAATGATCCCCATCTCATAAGGATTTTCCAGTTTCTCTGCGTAACCCAGCGCAGTTTCCAGATTCTTCAGCGCCTCCTCATATTCTCCCTGTCTGAGAAGTATCTGGGCATAATAAGAATACGGAAGGCTGCGCCCCCACATAAGGTTTCCCTGTTCATAACGGGCAATAGATTCTGTCAGGTACTCCTTGGCAGAACACAGATCCCCGCTGTCATAGGCAGCCATTCCCGCATAGGCGTAGAATACCGAAACACCGCTGACCAGAAAGTTGCTTCCCCCGATTTCCAGAGCCTTATGATAATACTCCATAGCTTTTTCATACTTCATGGAATGCCGGAAAGCCTCACCGATCCAGGAGTAGGCAGCAGCCAGATTGTACAGATGTTCATCTCTTGCAGGAGAACTGCTGAAGGTTTTTATGGCATCCTGCAGATGGGAAATCCCCTCCTTTAGACTGCCCTTCATGATATCCCCAAGACCCTGCAGACGTTTCCAGATAGCCACCTCATCGGTGAAATCCGTGGCCTCCAAAAGCCCCAGGGATTCCCGTACAACCTCTTCCATCTTGTCCGGTTCGTAGCGGTTGATATATACACAGATCAACTGGCGGTTTGCCTGCAGGAGTTTGGTGAGCCGGAAGGGGGAGGGTGTGTTTTGGTTCAGCTCTTTTAATTTAAGGATATAATACAACCCCTTCTCATAGCTGCAGATGCGGATATAATGCCGCCCTATCATATGCAGATAATCGGAGAGGATCTCCAACTGCTCCTCCCTGGAATTCTCATGGTCAAAAAGTTCAAAAGAAGATTCATTCACTTTATTTTCCACAGTATAAAGCAGTTCTTCTATACTGCTTAAGTCATCGGAAAGCCGTTCGCTTGTCTCCTCCCTCATATCCAGAGTAAATAAAGTTAGATTATTTCCGATGATCGGGAAAAATTCATGGGTCACATTCAGGTAATTATAAAGGTATTTGACAGCGTATTTCAGGTATTTCTGCCGGTTTGCGCCCCTCTCAAAATGAAAGATCAGCTTTGGATACAAGGCCATATCGGCCGGACCTTTGCAGAGGCGGCTCTCCAGATAGCGGCCTGCTTTATTGTGGAGGATCCGTTTTTTTGTCCATGACATTTCATCATACACATACTCCATGATCTTTTGGTGGGAGAAGGAGAAAAAGGTATTATCCCGGTCCATATTTTCCTTGAGCAGATCCTTATTCAGCAGATATTCAAGGATCTCCACCAGCTCGTAATCCTCTTTCCGGGACAGGGAGGAGAGGCAGTCATAAGATACCCCGTCAAAAAATATGGAGACCAGATTGAGGATCTGACGGTATTCCCCGGGAATAGGTGCTACACGCTGCTTGATGATATTGCGCATATTTGGAGTGATATCATCGGGGGAACCGTGGTATTTTATTGTATTTACAGCCTCAGTGATAAAAAGCGCGTTGCCTTCCGTCTCATGAAATAACTGCTCCTTCACGCTGTCTGTGAACACATAGCCGGGGAGCAGGCGGGAAGCCAGGGAGACGGTTTCATGATAGTCAAAACGGTTAACCGTGATACATTTTAATTGTCCGATGGAACACATATCCTCTGTAAAACGTTCTGCCTCCCCCTCCAGTGCGCTGCGGGCAGTGAAGAGAAAAATAAGATTCTGCAGGCTGTAATCTCTCAGGCTGGTAATGATGTCCCGCATGAGAGATAAGCTGACCTTGTCAGCCCACTGTATATCATCAAAAAAGAAGATAAGCGGCACCTGGGAGGACAGACGTATCAGTCCGTTGACAAAAATACGCTGTATGCTCTTGTAATCCAGGGTGGAGATATCGTCGGCATCCGGCATGGGATGGCACTGCTCCTGGGTGAACGGAAAAAGTGCCTGTATACTCTGCATAAGAGAGACATAGTGGGGGGCAGTCCCCGTATCAGCCAGATACTGTAGCAGTTCCCGGGCAGGCTTTTGCCAGGGCTTTAATATGTATTTTTCTTCCGCACAATAGCAGCGGGAGGAGAGTACAAAAGCATCCGCCGGCAGGTCTTGGAGGGAGAGGGCCTGCTGCATAAGCCTTGTCTTTCCAACTCCGGCCTCACCTAAAAGCAGAAGATGCTGTACCGGATCTTCCTGCCGGAGGGAGGCCAGATCCTTTTTGATGCATTCTAATTCTGTTTCCCTTCCATAGAAGACAGAAGAGATACGCTTTGGTGCTTTCAGCTCTTTTCTGCCCTCCAGAATCTTATTTACCTCCTCATTCCAGGTCTGCTCAATGACCAGAGCCAGATCCTGTATTTCCTTTGCCGGGGTCTCGAAGAGCTCCTGCTCCAGCAGGGATTCCAGGCGGTTATAGATGTGCAGAGCCTGGGTGTATTCTTTTCTGGAAAGATAAATCTGCATCAGATATTTGTATGCGGTCTCATCGAATTCATTGATCTGCATCTGTTTATGGCAGAGGGATTCGCAAAGCTGGAAATTCCCGGAGTCAAAGTGAGTAGAGATGGCCCGGTGCAGCTTTTTTAAATAGTGTGCTTTAAAGACCTGACGGGTATTCGTGACCCATTCGTTGAAGGAGACATTATTTTTCAGATAAAACCCCTCCAGAAAATCACCCCGGTACAGTGACAGATTTTGTTCCTCCCTCAAAAACTGTTCGGTGTCCAGTGTAAGGGAAAAGGCAGGGTTGATCTTGATCATATCCCCCGATCCTTTTACAAGAAAATCCTTTCCGAGATTTTTCCGGATGATATAAAACGCATTTCTTAAGTTGGAGTTGGTTTTCTCCTCCGTACATTTGTCTTCCCATATGAGGTCAGCCAGCGTATATTTATTTACTGATTGATTCAGGAAAAGGTAATACAGAATTGCTTCTGCCTGCCGATAGGGAAAAACAAGGGGTGCCCCGTCCAGCTCCATGGAAGGGCTGCCAAGCATAGATACCGCCAATTGCTGACTCATAAGATTCCTCCTGAAATATAAGGCTTAACTGTTCAATACTTTCGCAGTCACAGGCTTTTACACTCATTATAATACAGCGTCAAAAGATTACAACAAAAAATAAATTTTTTTGACATTTCTTTTTTGATACTTTTTTGATGCTCTGCCTGTATGCTTGGAAAAAATAGAAAACGGAAGTCAAGGGAAGGTGGAATCATGGAAAATTACAAAGTGATCGGAAAGGAACTTTCAAATGACCAGGCTTACGGCAAAGTGACCGGGCGGGTCAAATACTGCAGTGATATGCAGTCCTTGGGCATGCTCCACATGCGTCTCAAGGCAGGAACCGTTCCCCATGGAAGGATACGCCGCGTGGACGCCGGCAAAGCGCTGGCAATTCCGGGAGTCGTGGCAGTGTTTTCCTGTGAGAACACACCGGATCTCTGTTACGACAGGGGCAGGGTGGAGGCCTGGGAAAATGTGCCCAACCAGGAAAAACTGTTTGACAGGCATGTTCGCTTTCTGGGGGAAAGGGTGGCAGCGGTGGTGGCAGTCTCCGAAGAGACAGCGGCAAAAGCCTGTGAACAGATCGTTGTTGAGTATGAGGATCTGCCGGCAGCTATATCTGTGGAGGAAGCTGCCGCACCGTTTGCCCTGCCCCTGCATCCGGGCGGGAATGTCTATGAGGTCCCTGCCTTTGAGTACGGGAACTTTGAGGAGGCCGAGGGGGATCTTTTTCATGAGAGCAGTTCCCATATTGGAAGGATGACACATCTGGCTATGGAGACCCAGTCCTGCAGAGCAGCCTATGATGCCGCCGCCCAAAAGCTCACCATATGGTCAGGCTGCCAGTCTGTGTTTGGTGTCAGGAGCACGGTTGCGGAATATCTGGGAATGCCTTACGCCAGAGTCCGGGTCATAAAAGCTCCCATGGGAGGTTCTTTTGGCGTCAGACAGGAGACACTGCTGGAGCCGCTGACGGCATATGCGGCCAGAATGTTGGAGGCAGATGTAAAGCTGGTGTATACAAGAGAAGAGCAGATCGTGAATACCATGATGAAACACAGTCTGGACGGAACGGTGAAGAGCAAGATCACAAAAGACGGGACCATAGTGGGGCTTTCCATGTCCTGCACACTGGATGCAGGGGCTTATCTCACGGTATCCAGGGGATATGCCTCCACCATTGGAGAAAAAATAGCAAAAGTGTACCGTATGCCTAACATACATTTTGACAGTCAGGTGGTCTGTACCAACACGCCCATAAACGGAAGTTTTCGGAGCTGGGGTTCCTGTGAAGAGGCTTTGCTTTTAGAGAACCACTGGAATATGGTGTGCAGGGAGATGGATATGGACCCTGTGGAGTTCAGGCTGAAGAATATCCTGTACCCCTATGAGACAGAGGTCGTACATAAAATTCCGGTGGGAAATGTACATTTTCAGGAATGCCTGCAGAAGGGCCGGGAGGCTTTTGAATGGGAAAAAAGGAAGGAAGCGTGCAGAAAAAGAAACAGGGAGCAGAGAAGATACCGCTACGGAGTGGGCATGGCGCTGGCCTCCCATACCAGTTCCTTTTATCCCTACAGGGTGGATGTGGCCTCCGCAGCCGCCAGGATCCAGGAGGACGGCAGCCTGATTCTACATGTGGGCATTCATGACCACGGCTGCGGGACCGTCATGGCAATGAAAAAAATCGCGTCGGAAATTATGGAGATCGGACTGGATAACATTGAGCTGAACGAGGCAGATACCCAGAACAGTCTCTATGATTACGGCTGTTATGCCAGCAGGACCGTATATTCCCTGGGGCAGTCTGTCAAACAGTGCTGTGAACACATTCTGGAAATGGCAGGAGAGACGGCAGCGGCAGCCCTTGGATGCAGCAGGAGTTTTCTTCGCTACCGATCAGGGGAATTTTTTAAGGAGATGGATGAGTCGGTGAGGATATCCCTGAGGGAGGTCGTCCGTTATTCCATACAGACCATGGGACAGGATATCTACTATGCAAATACCACCAATGCCGGAGCAAATCCGGGCGTGGCGGCAGCTCATTTTACGGAAGTAAGGGTGGACACTTATACCGGCATGACAAAGATCATGGACTGCCTCTCTGTACACGATATCGGCAAAGCCATCAATCCTGATCTGTGCAAAGGGCAGGTTGGGAGCGGCATACAGCAGGGAATGGGAATGGCACTCTGCGAGGAGATAAAAATACATCCAAAGACCGGGCAGACACTCATAACGAATCTAAAGAACTATGAGGTGGCTAATGCCTGTGACCTGCCGGATTACCGGACTCTTCTGATCGAGGAGCCTGAGAACAGCGGTCCGTTCGGGGCAAAATCCATAGGGGAAGTGGTGGTGGTACCCGTGGCACCTGCCATAGTGGCGGGAGTCAACGACGCACTGGGCACCAACCTGACCAGACTCCCCCTGACCCCGGCAGTCATTATGGAAGCATTGGAGGAAAGAAACGTATGATACTGCATTTTACATTGAACGGGGAAGAGAAGACCATGGAAGTTCCGGGAGAAAAGCGGCTTCTGGATTTTATCAGAGAGGACCTGCACCTGACAGGGACTAAGGAAGGATGCGGGGAGGGAGAGTGCGGTGCCTGCACCGTAGTTTTAAACGGACAGGCCATTCACTCTTGTCTCACAGTTGCAGGGCAGTTGGAGGACAGTGAACTGCTGACTATCGAAGGGCTGGAAAAAAACGGTGAGATGGATGCCATCCAGAAAGCGTTTATCAAAAAAAGTGCGATCCAGTGCGGATTCTGCACCAGCGGAATGGTGATGTCAGCAAAGGCGCTTCTCCTTCACAATCCAAACCCAACCCAGGAGGAGATCAAACGTGCGATTGCCGGAAACATCTGCAGATGTTCCGGATACCGGGAGATCAGGGAGGCCATACAGGAGGCAGCCGAAAGCGGAAGGGGAGGTGCCACATGAGTGCAGAATACTTGCAGCCGAAGAGCTTTGAGGAACTGGAGAGCAGTCTGCTGAGGCTGACGGACAAATCGGTTATTTTAGCCGGCGGTACAGACCTGCTTCCTAAGATCCGCTCAGGAAAGAAGGAGCCGGATATTTATTTAAGCCTGTGCCGGTTAGAAATGCTGGGAAACATAGAAAGACAGGGGGATTGGCTGAAGATCGGTGCTATGGCAACCCATGAACAGGCTGCAGACAACCCTCTTATCAGAGAGTATTTTACCGGGCTTGCCATGGCCTGCAGCCGGGTGGGGTCCCAGCAGATACGCAACAAGGGAACGCTGGGCGGAAGCCTGGCAAACGCTTCACCGGCGGGTGATATTATGCCCTGCGTTTTTCTGTATGGAGGAAAGATAGAGATCTTAGGGAAAGAGGGAATCCGTTTTGTGGAAGCAAAAGAATTCCTCACAGAAAACGGACGGACCGTTCTTGGCAGAAATGAACTCCTCACATCCATCTGGCTTCCTGTGGAGGAGGGGCGGAAAAGCTGTTTTACCAAACTGGGAAGCAGAAGAGAAGTGACCATTGCCCAGATTTCCCTATGTATTTCCTGGAAAGAACAGGACCTTGCATGCAGGGATATGAGGGGGTTCATAGGGGCAGTGGATGTAAGACCTGTGGAGTTTGAATGTGTCAGTCTTCTGGGTGAGAGGTCCGAGGAGAAAAAAGAGGAAGCTGCCCAATGGCTGTCCGGGAAAATAAGATCTATACGGACAAGCAGGACCAGGGAATCCAAATTAAAGATAACAGAGGCGGAAAAGCGGTACAAAGAAAGAGCGGTAAAAGGAATCGTCTTTGATGCTGCAGAGATGATAGAGAGAGAAAGAAAATCCCCGGTGTCGGAAACGGCCAAGAGGGGCAGCACATTCCATACAGAGGAAAAAGGAGAGGGAAAATAATGAGCGGCGGGAAAAAAGAACGGCAGAAAAATATGACATTTACAAAATCAGTCTTTGTGTTTGCATTTGTAGTTGCGGCACTTCTCACGGTGACCATCGGTCTTGGCGGACCGGCCCATGTGGCAATGCTCATCGCGGCTGTTGTAGCCGGAATTGTGGCTGTGAGTTCCGGCTACGCCTGGGATGAACTGCAGGAGGGAATCGGTGACACCATCAAGGCAGCCGTGCCGGCGATTCTGATCCTGCTGGCGATCGGTGTGATCATCGGCGTCTGGCTGCTGGGCGGTATTGTGCCCACCATGATTTACTATGGGCTGAAGATCTTATCCCCTTCGGTCTTTCTGCTGGCAAGCTGTCTGATCTGTGCGGTGATCGCCACAGCCACCGGAAGTTCCTGGTCCACAGTGGGCACCATCGGTGTGGCACTTATGGGGATCGGCAGCGGGCTGGGGGTTCCTGCCGGTATGACAGCGGGCGCTATTATATCAGGAGCATACTTTGGTGACAAAATGTCCCCTCTGTCCGACACTACCAATCTGGCACCCGCTATGGCCGGGACCGATATCTTCACCCACATAAGACATATGATCTACACAACAGGACCTAGTTTTATGATAGCGCTTATCATATATGGAATCATTGGTATCAAATTTGCGGGTAATAATTTTGATTCCTCCCTGGTGGAGTTGTATACATCCACGCTGAAAGATATTTTTTATGTCTCACCCATTATGCTCATACCACCTGTGCTGGTGATCGTCATGGTGATCAAAAAGATACCGGCTCTGCCGGGACTGATCGCAGTGGCATTTCTGGGCTGTGTATTTGCACTGGTTTTCCAGGGGGCTGACCTGCAGTCTGTGATCTCCTCCGCTTTTTCCGGATTTTCTATTGAGACAGGAGTGGCAGAGGTAGATAAACTGCTGAACAGGGGCGGTATGACCAGTATGATGGAGATCATCTGTCTGATCCTTATCTCACTTTCTTTTGCAGGGATCGTGGAGAAAAGCGGCATGGTGAGCACTGTCATAGAGCGGGCGCTTAAGAACGCCAAGAAGGATTCCACGGTCATAACAGCAACGCTTTTGTCCACGATCTTTACCAATTTTGCAACAGGTGTGCAGTATGTGGCACTGATCATCCCGGGAAGAATGTTCAAAGACATATACAAAGAGCGGGGACTGCATCCGAAGAACCTGTCAAGGGCTTTGGAGGATACCGGAACGCTGTGTGCTCCCTTTGTTCCGTGGGGGACGGATGCAGCATTCCTGTCAGGCGTCTTAGGGGTGACAACAGGCATTTACGCACCGTTTTGTTTCCTGAATCTCATCAATCCCATTGTGTCCCTGCTATGTGCCCAGACGGGATGGACCATAGAGAAAATACAGAAGGACACTGTCCCTGCGGCAGAAAATGCAGGATAAAAAAATAAGAATAACGGCAGGGAAAGCACAGTAAATGGCTTTCCCTGCCGTTATTTGGCATCCGCTCAAACAGTGGTTTTAAGAAGGATGAGCAAACTGCTGCCCAGATGGATCTTCTCCAGATCCTCCCTCTTACTTCCCAGCAGCAACCCGTCCGCTATCAAATGTTTTACTTTTGACCGGGAGATGGAAAGCTGCTCCGCCAGGAACTTGTCGGCCCTGATCTTCAGGCCGTTGGGGTTTTGGATGCGGATGATGCGGCAGTTTCCCTCCGAATCTTGTAAAGAAACAGGTATTTCTGTATTCTCTTTGGTTACAATGTATGAGATGGATCCTTCCTTTACAACAGCTCTGTTTTTCTCGAATATTTCTTTGGATGTTCCGATCTCCAGGGCAAGAGCGCTGTTGTTTTCCTGGAACTTTTTATGGGATCCTTCCGGCAGCTTTTTGGGGCTGACGCGCTCAAAGATGGTGAGATTATAGGTGGATCTGCACTTTTCACACTGGTAGATCAGCCAGATATCTACACATTTTTTGTTGGCATTGATGCGGAAATTCCCGGTACTTTGAAAGAGGGATCTTGTGCCGCATTTTGGACAGTTTCTGATGATCTTATACGGAGAGACGGGGGTAAGAGTCCAAGTCTCTCCTTTTAAATAGCTCATATGCATATTCCTTTCGGTCTTTTATTGGCTCAGGATATGCAAAGGCTATTTCACTATAGAATTGTTATAATGCAATAGCCTCTGCTATGCATTTTTCTTGGGTTCGGACATGAATGGAGCCTCCTTTTTCAGTATAGGGATAGTATATCAGGGGGAGAATACGGTTTCTACCTCGACTTTTTTTCTAAAAAACAATGAGGAAAGGGGTGAAAATTTTTATAAAAAAGGGCGATCATTACATGAATGATCACCCTTCACGGTCCAGTATTTTTTTGAATTCATCAAAAGATAAATCTCCTTTTTTTGCCTTTTCCAAAGCTTTTTTTGCCTTTTTTGCCCACTGTGTAAACTCCTTTTCAGAGGATGGTTTGTTGATGATATTTCTTTGTTTTCTGGCATTTTCCCTTTTGTATGCAGTGCGGTAATAGCGGATCAATTCATCCGCATGGATCTGTTTGTCATAGTAATCTTCCCGGCAGGTTTTGGAGTTGGCCTGGGTCCTGGAGCAGTAAAGCTCATCTTTTCTGTTATATGGGGAAAAGAGCCTGCCGCAGTTCTTACAGGGGCGTACATGTACATTGTTGGAGACCAGAAGAGAGAAGGTATAGAGACAGATCGTTTTTATATCCTCCAGGGTAGTTATATCCAGGTTCGTGGTGGTCTCAATGGATGTCTTCTCTAAAGACGCTGCCAGTGCGGAGAAATCCAGGGATGTTTTGGTCTTCTTGATCAGCTCATAATAGTTGGCATTGGAGATAATACTGCTCACCATCACATCATTGTTGTTAGAGAAGTGAATCTTTCTGTCCGGATTAAGAGCACTGGCGCGGTCACTTAAGTTAAATATATTTTGGATGGGCTGGTTCCGCATAAAATTAGAGTCAAAATGTGACTGATACAGATAAGCCCTCTGCTGTGTATGGAGCTTAGAAAATTCAAGAAAACTGGAATAATCCAGGCAAAAGGTAACTGCATTTCTCATGGAGGATATGAAATTCTGGAACTCCTCCAGCTCTTTTAATTCGTGCATGATATTTTTGCGGACTTGTTCCCAATAATGCTGCATCTTATCATCACGGTCCGCCTCTGTAATGTCCGAGGCATCAAAATTCATATACTCCCGGAGATAATAAAACTCATACCATTTGTAGCTTGTAAGAACAGGATTCAGGTTAAAAGTGGACCTCCAAAATGGATGTACCCCGGATAAATTTTCGTAAATCTTAATGATAAAATCCATGGTAGTATGTATCTTCGTCTGATCCAAATAATCTTTATCCAGATATTTAAATACTTTGTTGTAATGCTCAACAATTGGGTGGAGTGCCTCTTCACTGTTTTCCAGGAAATCCAGAAAATGCTGCCCGAGGGCTGTCTGGGTACGCTCCAGACACCGGTACTGATTGCTGTCAGGAGAAATTTTTTTGTATATTTCAAAGTATTCCCGGCCCTGGGTGGAATTTACTATAAATCGGCCAAAAATCACGGGTTCATTCAGCATTTCATGCTTCCTCCTCATAGACAGTACGTTTTTAATTTAGATACTATCCACAAAAATGAGACAGAAATTGTTGAAAAAAGGGTGGAAATTGATATAATGTCTCACATGGGATAGATGTTAGAAAAAAGTTTTCTTACTACTGCTATTTTCTAATATTATAGCTCGAAATCGCTTCTTTTGCAATAGAATTGGCCAATACATGCAATGGAACAGTAAAAAGAATGTTACTGTTCACTCCGTGTCCAGTAACACGCTTCGCGATGCACAGATATGAAAAAAACATTGGGAGGAACATTTATGAGACCTTATATTTTAATTGAGTGGAACGATACAAAAACAGAGGCAAAGGGTTGGTTATGTGTATTTAATCTGGCAAAAGGATATTCCGGCGGGGGAATCCGGATGCATCCCACTGTGACAAGAGAAGAGGTTATCCGTCTGGCGGAGGCAATGGCTTACAAGAGGAAAGCCTGTGAGAATACCTGGCAGGGCGGCGCCAAAGCGGGAATCGTTTATGATTACAAGGCACCGGACGCTGTGGATGTGTTGAAGAGATTTATCATTGCCATGAGACCCTATATTGACGCGGGATTAGCCATGGGTTCGGATCTGGGGACCAAGTATGAGGATGTATACCGGATCTTTGATGAGCTGGGAATGGGACGTCCAATGACAAAATCCATGAAGAATAACCCGATCATCGCAAAAGGCCAGGAGAATGTAAGAAAACTCCTGAAAAGTGAATACGATGGGTTCCTGTTAAATGACCTGACCACAGGATATGGTGTTGCTGTCTCAGCGGACGAGGCCTGGAAACAGATGGACGGTGAGCCGGGCGCTTCCGTGGTGATCCAGGGATTCGGATGTGTGGGACTGAGCTGCACCCACAGACTGCATAAACTGGGTTATAAGATTGTCGGTATCGCAGATGCGAATTGTTTTGTTTACTGTAAGGACGGCCTGGATGTGGAGAGTCTTGTGTCCAATGTTCTGCCGAGAGGAGAGATGGACCAGTCAAAATTTGACCCTTCCTGGGAAGTGATGCCCAACTCCGGTTGGCTGGATGTACCATGTGATATCCTGGTTCCGGTAGCGCTGGAAGATGTGATCAATGGGGGCAATGTGGACAAAGTGAAAGCAAAACTCATCTGTGAGGGTGCCAATATACCTGTGGCAGCTTCCGCAGACCCGGGACTATATGAGAGAGGAATCCAGATCGTACCTGACTTTATTACGAACCTGGGTGCTGTCCGCTTTTTCTATACCATCACCTTTGGCGTCATCGAGCCTACGGCCGAGAATGTCATCCACGATATTGATGCCCTGTGCAGAAGGAATGTGGCGAAAATATTTGAGATATCCAAAGCCACAGGCAGATATCAAAGAGACATTGCCCTTGAGATCTTTGAACCGGATACCCAGGACGAGCCTGAGTGCTGAACCCCGGTTATCATAAAGCAGCCTGCCGGCCGTACAGCGGCGGGCAGGGCTGCGGGAAAGGAGAAGGTATATATGGTTGCCATAAAAAAAGAGAACTGCAAATCCTGCGGTTACTGCATCCGGGCATGTAAGCAGGGGGCTCTGTCCGTATCAGGGGAGATGAACAGCAAAGGGTATGCAGTGGTTGAAGCGGATCAGGAAAAATGCATCGGATGCGGAATCTGTTACACCGTCTGTCCGGATTATGTGATCACAATAAAAGATGAGGAGGTGCAGCCTGCATGAGAACATTGATGAAGGGAAATAATGCGTTGGCTGAAGCCGCGATCCTGGCCGGATGCCGTTTTTTTGCCGGTTATCCCATTACACCTCAGACAGAAATACTGGAATATCTGTCTTCCAGACTGCCGGAAGTGGGGGGACATTTTGTCCAGACAGAATCAGAGCTGGCGGGGATCAACATGGTCCTGGGCGCTGCAGCCACCGGGTTTAGGGCAATGACAAGTTCTTCGGGGCCGGGATTCAGCCTGAAGCAGGAAGGAATCTCCTACATATCCTCCATGGAACTGCCCGCGGTGATCGTGGATGTTATGCGCTACGGCATTGGCCTTGGTAATATCACATTGGGACAGGCGGATTATTTCCAGGCGGTAAAGGGAGGAGGACACGGGGGATATAAGACACTGGTATATGCACCATCCTCAGTACAGGAAAATGTGGATCATACGATACTGGCCTTTGACAAAGCGGAAGAATACCGCACCCCGGTCATTCTTTTGAGTGACGGAGCCATTGGCCAGATGGCAGAGTCCGTGAAACTGCCCGAGGGCAGAGAGCACGACCCCGATAAATTTCAGTGGACACTGAAAGGAAAAGATGAGGCACACCCCAACGGCAGAAAAATGACAGACAGAATTTATTATGACTTTAAATATAACGAGTATGATCCCCATATCCGTGAGCGCTACTCTGTGATGGAAGAGAGGGAACAGATGTGGGAAGAAGTTGAGACGGAGGATGCGGAAATCATCCTTGTGGCTTACGGGATCACCTCCAGAGTATGCAGGGGAGCTGTAAAAGCAGCCAGGGCAAAGGGGATAAAACTGGGATTGATCCGGCCCATTACGCTGTGGCCGTTCCCGAAGAAAGCGCTTCACAAAGCCAACAAAAAGGTAAAGGCATATCTTGCAGTGGAGATGAATGCCTGCGGCCAGATGGTGGAGGATGTGGCCATTTACGCACAGGGTACCCCTGTATATGCTTATCCGTCGGGAAGAGTCATTGCGGATATGGATGAAATTCTGAGGATTGTGGACGAGATTCGCGCCGGCACAAGAAGGGAGGCATTCTAAATGGCAGTAAAAGTTAGGGAAATACCGAGAAGTATATATGCGGCAAACAGTTTCTGCCCGGGATGCGGACATGGACTTGTATTACGGCTGATAGCTGAAGTGTTGGATGAGATGGACATTGACAGGAATACAATCGGTGTTTTGGCAGTGGGATGCAGCTGTCTTACAAACCGTACGCTGGCTATTGACCTGCTTCAGGCACCTCATGGGAGAGCAACTGCGGCGGCAGCGGCCATCAAACGGTGCAGGCCCGAAAAGCTGGTACTGACCTATCAAGGTGATGGGGATGCTGCCTCCATTGGTATTGCGGAGACGGTTTACACAGCACAGAGAAAAGAAAAGATCACACAGATAGTAGTCAATAACGGTGTCTATGGCATGACAGGGGGACAGATGTCACCTACTACTTTGGTTGGCCAGAAGACAACCACTTCTGTGAAGGGAAGGGACCCGGAAGTGTCCGGTATGCCGCTGAACCTTATGGAGGTCCTGAAAAGCTTTGAGCCTGCTTATATGGCAAGGGGCTCCATTCATGACGCAGCTCATATCAACAAAGCAAAATCTTATATTAAGAAGGCCTTTAAGTCCCAGATGGCAGGGGAAGGATACAGTTGTGTGGAGATTTTATCCCCATGTCCAACGAACTGGCATATGTCACCGGAGGAATCCATGAGAAGGATCGGTGAAGAGGTGGTTTCGTATTATCCTCTGGGAGAATTTGCAAAGGGAGGTGACCGGTAATGGAGAAACAATTTGTATTTGCGGGCTTCGGCGGTCAGGGGATCCTGACTACCGGACTGATCATTGCCCATATCGGGGCAATGCAGGATAAAGAGGTCACCTGGATCCCTTCATACGGCGCAGAGATGCGCGGGGGAACTGCTAACTGTACGGTTAAGATCAGTGATGATCTGATCGGAAGTCCGTTTGTGAAGAAGATAGATATCCTCATTGCCATGAATCAGCCCTCCATTGATAAGTTTCTGTCGCAGATGAGTGATAACGGACTTATTCTGGTCAATTCTTCTATTATAAAGGAAGTTCCCCAAAAGGGAAATATAAAAGTAGTGGAGATTCCTGCAGCAGAAGTGTGTGAAAAGATTTCCTATGCCAGAGGGACCAACATCTGTATCATCGGGGCACTGGCAGCCTGTACCGATCTATTTGATAAAGCGTGTTACGAAGAGGGGATCAGGCATTATTTTGCAAAGAAACCGCAGTTCCATGAAAACAACCTGGCAGCCTTTCGGGCAGGATATGAGTATGTAGCAAAGGGGTGAGCCTATGGATCTGAATAAATTACTGCGTCCAAAAAGTATTGCGGTGGTGGGAGCAACGGACAAGCCCGGTTTCGGGCTGTCCACCTGCACCAATCTCCTGAAGTCCGGGATGAGAGAACACGTATATTTTGTTCATCCCAAGAGGACCGAGGTTCTGGGAAAGGAATGTTACAGGTGCATTGCGGACATTCCTGAGAGGATCGACATGTGCGTGCTGATCGTCAATAAGAAAGTAGTGCCCCAAGCGCTGGCGGAGGCCGCAGAATGCGGGTGTAAGGCAGCAGTTGTCTATGCCAGCGGATATGGGGAGACTGGGGATAAGGAGAGCGAAAGTGAGCTGCGCCTGCTCTGCCAAAAGCTGGATATGGCTGTTATGGGAGTAAACTGTGCGGGGTTTATCAACAATCTGGATGATATCTTTGCCTTTGGTATGCTGGTGCCCGGTGAGGCCCGTAAGGGAAATGTTGCTGTTATTTCCCAGTCCGGTAAGATATGTCTGAATATGATGCAGGTTACATATATGAATTTTTCCTATCTGATCTCCAGCGGAAACAGCACTTGTATCCGGATCGAGGACTATCTGGAGTATCTGATACAGGATAGGGAGACAAAGGTGATCGGCCTTTATATGGAAGGGATCAAAGACCCTGTTAAATTTAAGGAGGTATTGAAGCAGGCAGCCCTGGTGCGCAAACCGGTGGTGATCCTGAAAGTGGGGAAAACCTCAAAAGGAAGCGCTCTAGCAGCTTCCCACACAGGGAGTCTTGCGGGATCTGACAAAGCATTTGATGCAGTCGCCAAAAAATTCGGTGTTATCCGGGTGGATGATATTGAAGAACTGGTACAGATGTGCCATATGCTCAGTGTCCTGCCCATGATACCGGAAAATACAGGACTTTCGGCTATGTGTCTCTCAGGAGGAGAGACAGGCGTGTGCGCGGATACTGGAACACTGCTGGGACTTCAATATCCTGATCTTGCCCCTGAGACCATGGATAAGCTGAAAGGGCTCCTGCCGGACTATGCCACACCGGCTAACCCTCTGGATATGTCAGCAACCCTTGCCCATGACGGAGAAAAATATGCTGCTGTGATCCAGGCTATTATGGAAGACCCGTCCATAGGAATGGTCTTGTGCGGACAGACCATACTGCCAAAGCACGGTCCGAAGGATGTGATCTGGCCCATGTCAGACGGTATGGTGATCGCAGCGGGCAGGAAGAAAAAGCCCGTGGCGGTCATGAGCTTCTTCAATTCCTCCAGAGATGAGAGGGTGCGTGAAAAGCTGGAAGGTGCAGGTGTTCCCATATTGCCGGCAACAGGGTGTGGATTTAAGCTTTTGAAATATCTCATGGATTTTGTAAAGTATGATCCGAAAGAACATATTCTGGATCTGGCAGTCATGGAAGTTCAGAAAAAAGAGAAAGTCAGGACAGCTCTCAGCGAACATGAGAGCAAGCGGGAGCTGGCAGCAGCAGGGGTGCCTGTACCGCCGGAAGCCATTGTAAGTTCTCCGGAAGAATTAAAAGAATTCGCAAAAACCATGACTTTCCCGGCTGTGGCTAAGATCGCATCCCCTGATATTCTGCATAAAAGTGATGTGGGCGGAGTGAAGCTGAACCTTATGGACGCCGGTCAGGTGGAAACGGCTTACAGGGAGATCATGGAAAGTGTAAAAGGGAAATGTCCGGATGCAAAGATCGACGGTGTGCTGCTTCAGTCCATGCTTCCCCAGGGGGTGGAGATGATTATTGGAGTGAATGCAGATCCCCAGTTTGGCCCCATGATACTGTGCGGACTGGGCGGTGTGTTTGTGGAGGTGTTCAAAGATGTGAGCCTTTACCCTGCGCCTTTGAATAAGCAGGAGGCCAGAGAAATGATCGGGTCTCTGAAAGGCTGTAAGCTTTTAACCGGCTATCGGGGCAGCAAACCCTGCGATGTGGATGCCCTGGCAGAATTTATTGTTAAGATTTCCGAATATGCTGTTGCCCACAAAGAGACTTTAAAGGAATTAGATATAAATCCGCTGTTTGTATACCCCCAGGGGGAAGGGGCAGCATTGGCGGACGCACTGATCATAAAAGAGCAGTAGGCAACTATTCAGTAGGTCTGCGCAATCACTGCGCTGACCATAAGAAATTGTACCACGGCCAAGCAAAAATCCCATCGCCAAAGGCGATTCTGCATGGATTTTTGCCTGTAACTGTGAGGGTACTGAACAGTTACAGCAGTAGTATAAAAACCAGGGAGGTATGTAGATGGGAAATACAAATAAGCAGCATAAATGGATCGCGTTTTTTGTGGTCACCATATCAGCGGGCCTGATCTACCGTGTTCCATATTTAAAAACTGTATTTTATGATGCATTGGTGGAAGAGTTTCAGCTGACCAACACGCAGGTGGGCACCATTATGAGTGTCTATTCCATAACAAAAATGATCATTTATATCCCGGGAGGTATTCTTGCGGACCGGTTTGACAACCGCAAGATGCTGGTGGGCTCTAACTTGATGCTGGCATTGCTGACTTTCTGGTATGCCACCATTCCATCTCTGACGGGGCTTATGGCAATTCAGTTCTTACTGGCATTTTCCAATGTGGTATTCTGGGTTTCTGCTGTGAAGGCCATCCGTATCCTGGCAGATGACAATGAGCAGGGGTCCATATTCGGGTACAGTGAGGGGATCCGTGCATTGGCAGGCGTTTTGATCAACTTTGCAGCCCTTGCGGTGTTTAACCACTTTGTCCTTACAGAACAGCCTTTGCGCTATGTTTTGATCTTTTACGGTATTGTTTATACTATACTTACTGCTGCCATGTGGCTGCTCCTTCCTAAAAAGAGTAAAGACGAAGCACGTTCAACGGCAGCGCTGGCAGATTATATTAAAGTTTTAAAGATTCCCGGTATCTGGATCGTAGCATTCCTTGTTATGTGTGCATACAGTGCCCAGGTGGCATCCGAGTACACAACTACATATCTGACTACGATATTTGGTATGACTACCGTGACGGCTGGTATCATTGCCACCATCAGAAGTTATGGGATCGGTATCTTCAGTGCACCTATCATGGGAAAAATAGCAGACAAGACCAGCTCCTATTCAAAGATGGTCATGGGACTGTTTGTGGTGGAGATCGTTTTTGCCGCTCTGCTCTTGTTCATTCCCGGAAAACCAAACATGCTGATACCTGCAATTGTAACCGTGATCGCTTTTGCTACTGTTATGTATGCCATTAGGGGAATTTATTTTGCGACTATGGGGGAAGCCGGGGTTCCCAAGGAATTTACGGGTACAGCCACAGGGATTATCTGCGCCATTGGGTTCCTTCCGGACGCGTATATGAACCTGATACTTGGAAAACTGATTGACAATAATCCGGGTGCGGCGGGATTTAAGTTTGTATTTGGGGCAATTATCCTGTTCGCTCTGCTGGGAATTGTATTTGCTCTGATCATTAACCGGATGGGGAAGAAAAACAGAGCTGCATAAAAGGCCAAGACAGCAGCGGCATAAAAAGAATTTGTAACTGTTCAGTACCCTCACAGTTACAGGCAAAAATCCATGCAGAATCGCCTTCGGTGATGGGATTTTTGCTTGGCTGTGGCACACTTTTTTACGGTCAGCGCAGTGAATGCGCAGACCTACTGAATAGTTGCAAGAATTTTACAAAAGGTCAGGTGAAAATATATGGTTCTTGTACTTATAGTGTTAATGATCTATTTTGCGGCAACAGCGGTCATCAGTATTGTGCTGCAGAAAAAATCGAAAAATCTGGAAGGTTATTATCTTGGGCAGAGGAATCTTCCCTGGCCTGTGATCATGCTGACTTTTGCGGCTACCTGGATTGGTGCGTCCTCCACCCTGGGAAAATCAGGTCTGGCTTATGAAATCGGGATATCGGCCGTGCTGCCTACCTTTGCAACGGTGTTTGCGTTTGCCGTGTTCTGCCTTTTTGCCGGGCGGATCCAGAGGATTGGGCAGAAATATCATATTTTATCCATTCCGGATCTGATTACCAAGAGATTCGGCCGTCTGCCCGCCCTGATCGCCTCTGCCATTATCGGATGGACTGTGATCGGGACGGCAGGCACCCAGATGGTTGCCTCCTCCAAAATCCTTCAGATGGTCATGGCAGATGACTGGGAGATTTCTTATCGGGCAGCCCTTGTTGTCACCACTGTGATCGTGATCGCTTATACCACCTTGTCTGGGTTTTACGGGGTGGCTTACACGGATACCCTTCAGGGGATTCTGTTGATCGTAGTCATTGGGGTGGCGCTTCCGGCGGCGGCTTTGGCAAAAGTAGGAGGGCCGGCTGAACTGGCGGCAAGCCTTCCGAAACATTATTTTGAACTGAAGTTTGATAAATCCATTGTGTCTTATATGGTTGTATATCTGCTTTACTTTTTGGCCGGGCCTCCATACTGGCAGCGTTCCTTCGCGGCTTCGTCTTCCAAGGTGGCGAGCAAAGGGGCCATAGGGGGAAATGTGATCATCCTGTTTTACAGTTTTGCAGTCACCATCATAGGTGTCTGCGCACTGGTGCTGTATCCCTCTTTTCCTAAAGGGGTATCCCACGAGATGCTGATTCCTCTACTTGTAAAAGAATCCTTTCCTCCTATCTTATATGCGCTGGTGATCACGTCCCTGATTGCTATTGTTATGTCAACCATTGACAGCTATCTGCTGCTGGCGTCCCAGACATTATGTACAGATCTTCTGCTGGCAGTCCATCCCGGGATTAAGCCGGAGACTCAGCTAAAGCTGTCAAAATATTCGGTGGTAGTGATCGGTCTGCTTGCTCTGGTGTTTGCACTGCGGATGGAAAATATCCTGGAAGCGCTGGTGTTGTCTATGTCCTATTTTGCTTCAGCAATCGCGATTCCGGCTATGGCGGCTCTGCTGTCAAAAAAAGCGAAAAAACTGGGAATTACCATGGGAATGATGGGGGGATTGATTTCTTCTGTCGTGTGGAAATCCCTGCTGGGAAATCCTTTCGGTGTTCCGGAGGTGATCGTGGGAAGCCTCATGTCACTGGCTCTTTTGATCGTGGGGTCTGTGATAGATAAAAGAGAAACGGTTTTTCTGGATTAGAAGACCGGTTGTAATTCAGCCGGAAAATAAGTCAATATAAAAAAGGTCAGCATAACGCATTCGTGCAGGTTATGCTGGCCATTTGTATTTGCTGCTGTTTTTATAACTGTAATCTTAATAAACAGTTACCTATTTCCTTTTTTCCTGTAATAAGATCCTCTGTACGCTTTTCAAAGACAGGCAGTATTTATCTGCCAGTCCCGCGGGATCTGCACCGTCCCGGTAATCACGGTACAGCATGGAATTGCGAGCTGCGATCTCCTGCCGGATGCCTGTGCCGTCTCCCCAGGAACGCCTGTGTTCTGTCCTCCTGGGAATATAGATGCTCTCACCCTCCACGTACTGCTGTATCATTTCCAGCAATTCTTTTGGAAGGATCTTATCAGCCTTTTTGTAGCTCATCCTGTCCTCCTCGGTTATTTTAGTTCCAGGATTCGCAAAGGCTATTTTATATTTGGTCATGATCCGCAATAGCCTCTGCTACGCGAACATTACATATCGTTTCATAAAGAAAATGCCTCCTTTTGTTGTTTGAAAAATAGTTCTGCCTACGGTATGATTATACTTTATAGCGGCGGATTTGTATAGGATAATCAGGAATGTTTTCTTTGCATGTATGAAAAAGCATATCCGATTTAAGGATTTTTTCATAATTGCCGGGTTATAATCAACTCAGAAAACAGGAAAGGGAAGGATAGCCAAATGCTTTACAGAATATTAAAAAAGGATTTGCTGAGGAGAAAAGGAGTCAATGTGATACTGTTTCTGTTTATCACCATCGCAACTATTTTTCTGGCCAGCAGTGTGAATAATATCCTGGTTGTGAGTTCAGCCATTGATTATTACACAAACTATTCAAAAATCCCCAGTGTGAACTTCATTATGCGGGGAGAAACAGAGAGTGAGAAAGTGGAAAAATGGCTGGACAGCCAAGAGGGGAAGATAACGGAATACGGAAAGAGCAGTCTGATCGCCCTCAATGACCAAGATATAAAAATAGTAAGAAACCAAAAGAAAAAGGAATATGATACCGCAGGGACCACGGTATATATAAGTGCTGTGGGAATGGAATACTGCAAGGTTTTTGATATGGACGGAAAAGCTTTCTCCCTGAAGGACGGGCAGGCTGCCATGACCAGGGATGCTATGGAGAGAAATCATCTGGAGACAGGGGATAAGATTGTGGTTTCCGTGGGTGACACAGAGAAAGAACTGACGGTTTCCCGGCAGATGAAGGATGCGGCGTTTGGGAATGATATGACCGGAATGAACCGTATTATTTTAAGCAGTCAGGACTATGATGCGCTCCATAAAGACCAACATGCAGAAGATATCAATATGTATCTGGTCATGACAGATGATGAGACAGAATTTGTGAGGACTTTAAATGACCAGGATTTTACAACCGTTTTAAGCACAGTCACAAAGGGCACATACGACATGATCTATTCCTTCGATATGATCATGGCTGCCCTTTTAATACTGGTAGGTATCTGTCTGATCCTCATTGCGCTTCTGGTGCTTCGCTTTACACTGGTGTTCACTATGGAGGAAGAATACCGGGAAATCGGAATCATGAAGGCCGTGGGATTCCGGAATTTTATTGTGAAAAAGGTGTATCTCATCAAGTATCTGGTCCTGGTGTCAGCGGGCAGTGTGATCGGATTTGCAGCCAGTGTCCCGGTCAGCCGGTTCATGGTGAAGAGTGTCAGCCGGAATATGATCATGGAGGACAGCAGTTCCAACCTGTGGGTGAATTTCATCTGCTCAGGGTGTATCATCTTTCTGGTCATGCTTTTCTGTTATATCTGCACCGGAAAGCTGGATAAGATATCAGCGATCTCTGCCATCCGGAGCGGAAAGTCAGGGGAGAGATACGGCAGAAGGGCCGGGATCAGGCTGAACCGGAGAGGGAAAATGTCTGTGTCCATGTTCCTGGGACTTAACGATATGCTCACGCATATGAGGCGGTATCTGGTACTTATGATCACGTTCTGCATCAGCTTTGTGCTGATCACTATTCCCCTGAATACCATCAATACCATGCGGAGCCGGGAGATGGTAGTCAAGTTCGCCCTGGACCCTGAAAGCGCGGTATATGTGAGAAGGATTGAGCAGCCAAGTGAGGGGAATTATAAAAATAAAGAGGAACTTACAAAAGGAATGCGGCGTGTAGAACAGGAAATGAAAGAAAAGGGATACGATGCAGAACTTACGGGGATTCCGTTTTACTTTCTGAAGATTTCAAAGGATGGAACGGCCGCAGACCAAAAGCTTTTGGTTCTTCAAAATCTGGGACCGGACAATGATTATCTGATTTATGACAAAGGTGAGGCCCCGAGGCTGGAAAACGAGATCGCACTCTCAGAAACGGTATTGGAACAGAATGAATGGAATATTGGTGACTGGGTAGATATCATGATCGGCAGCAAAAACAAAAAGTTTATTATAACGGGCACTTACTCTGACTATATGCAGTTAGGACAGTCCGGCAGACTGAATCCTGTCATTGATATGAGGGATGAAATGTTAGCGGATTACTGGAATATCCTGGTGGATATGGATACGGATAAGACACAGAAAGAGCTGGCCGAAGAACTTCAGGAGAAGCTTCCCGGCTATGAATGGACGGACGCACAGACCCTGGTTGACCAGAATGTGGGCGGTATCCAGGATTCCTTATCGGACCTTCTGCTCCCCATGACGGGTTTACTCTGCGCGATCATCATGCTGATCACCGCGCTTATGGAAAAACTCTTTATTGTGAGGGAGAAAGGGGAGATTGCCATGATGAAAAGTGTGGGATTCAGGAATTGGAGTATCCGGAGATGGCAGATCCTCCGAATGGTATGGGTGGTACTGGTATCCATGATAGCGGCAGTGCCACTGTCTCTTCTGAGCAACCGGTTCGTACTGAAACCGATCTTTGCCATCATGGGAGCCAGTGTTGAGATCCAGGTTGTACCCTGGCAGGTATACGGCGTTTATCCGGGTATACTGCTTGTGGGAATCATTACAGCCACCATATTTGCAACCAGAAAAGTGAAACAGATCCATATACGTGAAATGAACAATATAGAGTAGAGGTTTGGACGGAGGTAGAGGAAAATGGAGTCATTGAGAGTTTCTAATTTGTGCAAAACATATATTATTGATAAGCGCCAGAATAATGTGCTCAGGAATGTAAATCTGGAGATCAAAGAAGGGGAGATGGTGGCGGTTATGGGGCCCTCCGGTTCCGGCAAAACGACCCTTCTTTATACGGTCAGCGGCATGGACAATGCCACTGCTGGAAAAGTGGATTTCTTTGGGCGTGAGCTGACAAAGCTGAGTGCCAATGAGATCAGTGATATGCGGCTGGAACAGATGGGATTTGTATTTCAGCAGATGTATATGCTGAAAAATCTGTCAATCTATGATAACATTATTATGCCTGCTTACCAGACCGCCGTGGGAAAGACAAAGGCTGGCCGGGCAGCAGTCAATGAGAGGGCCAAGGTACTGATGAAGAAACTGGGAATCAGTGAAGTGGCTGACAATGATATCAATGAGGTGTCAGGCGGACAGCTTCAGAGAGCATGTATCTGCCGCAGCCTGATCAATGAGCCGAAGATCATTTTCGCGGATGAACCCACAGGAGCGCTGAACAAACAGAATTCCATTGAGGTCATGGAGGAATTGAACCGTATTAACCAGGAGGGCACCAGTATTCTTCTGGTTACCCATGATATGAAGGTGGCGGCCCGCTGTGAGAGGGTTTTGTATATTGAGGACGGTGATATCCGGGAGGATATCACCCTTGGGAAATGGCAGAAGGACCAGGACTTAAGGGCCAGGGAGCGTACTTTGAATGACTGGCTGATCAAGCTTGGATGGTAAAGAAAGGATTTGTATGAAAGATATTTTGCTGGTGGAAGACAATAGGGAGCTGGCAGAGCTTCTGCAGGCATTTTTGGAAAAGGACGGATTTTCTGTCCATTCTGTTCCTACAGGGGAGGAGGCATCTGCATACCTGGAGGAAAACCGTGTAAAGATACTGCTTCTGGATATTATGCTTCCCGGCATGGACGGCTTTGCCGTCTGCCGGGCAGTGCGTGAGAAGGGGGATATCCCCATACTGATCATGAGTGCCAGGGCGGAAAAAGATGATAAGTTAAACGGGTTTTTACTGGGGGCGGATGACTATATGGAAAAACCTGTGGACCCGGATCTTTTGACTGCTAAAGTGAGGGCACTGATGCAGAGAACTTACGGTGCCAGGACAAAGACCGATTACCTGGTATCCGGGGGGCTTACCATAGACAGGAATTCACGGAAGGTTTACCGGGAGAGCCAGGCAGTAGAGCTGAATGCGAAGGAGTATGAGCTGCTGCTCCTACTTGCTGAGAATCCGGGCAGAACGCTTCACAAGGAGTATCTGTTTGACCGGATATGGGGGATGGACAGCTTTAGTGAAAACCAGACTTTGACAGTTCATATTAAGATGCTGAGAAGCAAAATAGAGGATGATCCCAGGGCGCCTAAGCGTATTCAGACTGTCTGGGGAGTGGGGTACCGGTATGAGGAAATATAACAGGATATTGGCAGTGTTTGTGTGTCTCTATCTTTTTCTGGCACTGGGAACAGGTATGGTTCTATACCGGATGCAGGGGGAAAAAGACAGAGCATTCCGAGTGGAGATCAACCGGATCTATCAAGAGATATTGGGAGGAACACATCCGGATAAAGTGGATTTGAGCAGATACAGGGATGTATACAGGATAGATACTCTGCCCCTGGAGGAGGCAGAAAGCCGGGAGAAAGCGGATGTGTTTTTCGGAGATGAAAATGAGGGGAATGTTGTTGTGAAACCCTGGTTTGCAGACAGCAGCCTGAAAGGGTATCTCCGTTTTTTATATAGAGAAGAAAATATAAGCCTGGGCGGTGTGATGGTGACCGTGCAGGCTGCGCTTGCGTTTATGGCAGTGACGGTCATAGGGATACTTCTATATCTGAAATACCGGGTGATCAAGCCTTTCAACCGGGTGAGGGAGCTGCCCTATGAGCTGGCAAAAGGGCACCTGAAAGGGGAAGTGAAGCAGGAGAAAAACAGATATTTCGGAGATTTTTTATGGGGGATCGGGCAGTTAAAAGATACCCTGGAAGTGACAAAAAAGCGGGGGCTTGAGCTGGAAAGGGAAAAGAAAAAAATGTTGTTGTCCTTGTCTCATGATATGAAAACGCCTCTTGGGACCATAAAGCTTTATGGGAAAGCGCTGGAGCAGGGGATTTATGATACAGAGGAGAAGAAACGGCACGCAGCCCATCAGATTGGAGTGAAGGCGGAGGAGATTGAGGGGTATGTGGCGGAGATCGTGAGGAATTCAAAAGAGGATATACTGGATATCCGGGTGAAAATGGGGGAATTTTATCTGGAAGAACTGGTGAAGCGGGTGGCGGATACTTATGTGGAAAAGTGTGCGGTGCGGATGGTGGAACTGGTGATGGGAAAGTATGAAAACCGGATCCTGCGGGGGGATTTGGATAGGGCACTGGAAGTGGTTGACAATGTGATGGAGAATGCGTTTAAGTATGGGGATGGGAGACGGATCGAGATTAGTTTTTATGAGGAGGATTATTGTCAGCTGATACGTGTTTTTAATACAGGGGAGGCAGTGTCGGAGAATGATTTTAATCATATTTTCGAGAGCTTTTTCAGAGGGACCAACAGTATAGGACAGCAGGGGAGTGGGCTGGGGCTTTATATATGCAGGGAGATCATGAGGAAGATGGATGGGGAGGTGTTTGCGGAGAGGGAGGTGGACGGGATGGGGATCGTGATGGTATTTCGGTAGGGATGGGGACTGGGACGGGAAGTGCAAAGGGGATGGGTGGGCTGCAGGTGTATATCTGTGGCCGCTCGACGTTCCAGAACCTGTGAACTAACCTCTAACTGCAACTAAGACGCTCACCAGCGGGTTCGCGCCTAAGTTTCCGTAAGAGGTGGATTTCACAGAACCTTCCACTTAACCTCGCTGCCACAGATATACACCTGCAGCCCACCCATCCCCTTTGCACTTCCCTGGTTTTTTAAGGCGGAAGTGGGAAAAGCAGGTTACTTTAAGAAATATGAGGCGGTCAGTGTGATATGGGATAGAATGTGTCATAATTGTACATTGGGA
The DNA here is from genome assembly GCA_002270465.1 of Blautia hominis. Classification (GTDB taxonomy): domain Bacteria; phylum Bacillota; class Clostridia; order Lachnospirales; family Lachnospiraceae; genus Blautia; species Blautia hominis. The sequence goes on along the minus strand of NQOF01000001.1, from coordinate 740,241 downwards.
GGTGGGCTGCCGGGCACGGGTGTGGGGTGAGGATAATTCAGATTGCTGACAGTGGGGAGTTTAGGGGGCCTTGTGTATCAGGAGGGAATCAATTATAATAAAGGAAATGGTAAAGGGGGTGGTTCTGTGAGAAAGAGAATACCGGTTGGGTATGAGGATATGAAACGTTTGATTGATGGGAATATGTATTATGTTGATAAAACATTGATGATCAAAGAGCTGATAGATATGGCTGGCTGCGTGAATTTGTATACCAGGCCGCGGAGATTTGGTAAGACGTTGAATCTTAGTATGTTACGGCGTTTTTTTGAAATGGAGATGGGGGATGACGGGAGTAGGATTGACAATAGTTATATATTTGACAACTTGAAGATTTCGTCATACGGGGATGTATATATGTCGCATCAGGGACAGTATCCGGTGATCAATCTTTCTCTTAAATCTGCAAAACAGCCTACCTATGAGAATGCCTTTAAATGTCTGAGAGATGAGATCGCAGCGGAATTTGGCAGACATGATTATGTTCTGGGCACGGACAGTATGACGGAGCATGAGAAGAAACGATTCAAAATGATCATGGAATGGAAGGCAGAGGATATCGAGTATGCAAGGGCACTGGAATTCCTTTCAGGATGTCTTGCAAAATATCACGGCAGAAACGTGATCATACTGATTGATGAGTACGACGTTCCTTTGGAAAATGCATATTTTGAGGGATTTTACGATGATATGATCACATTTATGCGCTCTCTTTTTGAGTCAGCGCTGAAGACGAATCCTAATCTGGAGTTTGCAGTGATCACCGGTTGTCTGAGGATCAGCAGGGAGAGTATCTTTACGGGGCTGAACAATCTGGAAGTTTTTTCTGTGCTGAGCCCCGGATATGCTGACTGTTTTGGATTTACAGAGGGTGAAGTAAAAGAAATGCTGGCTTATTATGGGCTGGAATGTAAGTTTGAGGAGCTGAAACATTGGTATGACGGTTATCAGTTCGGCTCTGCGGAAATTTATAATCCATGGAGTATTGTGAACTATATTAAAACAGCTACAATAGATTTCCACGCGTATCCAAAAGCTTACTGGTCTAACACTTCCTCCAATCATATTATCCGTGAGCTGGTGGAGGAAGCGGATTTTGAAACCCGGGAAGAAATTGAAAAGCTTATAGCCGGGGAGGCCATAGAAAAACCGGTACATGAGGATATTACTTACGGTGATATCCGTGAGTCAGCAGATAATCTGTGGAATTTTCTGTATTTTACCGGATACCTGAAAAAGTCAGGGGAAAAACAGGTACAGGAGATCATATATCTGGATCTATCCATTCCAAATGCTGAGATTCGTTCTATTTACCGAAATACGATTCTCACATGGTTTGACAAAAAGATAAGAAAAACAGACATGTCATCCCTCTTTGCGGCAATGGAGAACGGAGACTGTGAGACTATTGGACGTTTTATTTCAGATCAGTTATTGGATACGATCAGTTTCTTTGATTATGCGGAAAATTATTATCACGGTTTTCTTACCGGGCTTTTAAAAACGTCACAGAAATATAGTGTCTATTCCAATAGGGAGAGCGGAACCGGAAGGTCAGATATTATTCTGAGAACACCCTCCGTCAGAGGCGGAGCTGTGATTCTGGAGCTAAAAGTGGCACGTGATTTCGGAAAAATGGAGGCAGCCTGCAAAGAAGCGCTTTTACAGATTGAGGAGAAGGACTATGCAGCGTCTCTTCGGTCAGACGGATACTCAAATATAAAGAAATATGGTATTTGTTTTTATAGGAAAGAATGTCTTGTTATGAAGTAGGAAAGAAAGTCTTGTTATGAAGACGGGATGATTCCTGTTTACGGAACCGGCAGTTTATCAAAAATTTTTGACAAACTGCCGGTTTTGTCTATAGTAAAAGCAGTCCCGGCATAGTATGATGATAGTATAAAACAGTGCGAAAAGGAGGGATGCGGGTATGGGAGAATTCCGTACCATTGAAGTAAAGCGGAGCATTTTTGATAATAATGACAGGCAGGCTTTGGAACTCCGCAGAGAATTGAAGAAGGAGAAAGTGTTTCTTTTAAATCTCATGTCTTCCCCGGGTTCAGGCAAGACTACAACTTTGCAGCGGACCATTGAGGCATTGAAGGCGGAAATGAGAATCGGTGTTATGGAGGCGGATATCGACTCGGATGTGGATGCCCGCACCATAGAAAATCTGGGAGTGAAGGTGATACAGCTCCACACAGGCGGCATGTGCCATCTGGACGCGGACATGACCAGGCAGGGGCTTGCGGCTATGGGGACTGGGAATGTGGACCTGGCTGTGCTGGAGAATGTGGGGAATCTGGTCTGCCCGGCGGAGTTTGATACGGGGGCTGTGAAGAATGCCATGATCCTGTCTGTTCCGGAGGGGGATGACAAACCGCTGAAATATCCGTTGATGTTCTCTGTATGTGATGTGGTGCTGATCAATAAGGTGGATGTGATGCCTTACTTTGATTTTGATCTGGAAAAGTGCAGAGAGAACATCAGACTCCGCAATCCTAATGCAAAAGTGATCCCCATCAGTGCCAAGACAGGGGAAGGTGTGGATGTCTGGGCAGATTGGCTGAGAGCAGAAGTAAAAACCTGGAGAGAAGGAGCGTGATCATTTTTCACAGAGCTGTTGAATGGAAGGACTGTGAACAGAAACAGGGTGTAACAGTTCAGACAAGCTGAACCATTACGCATCCAGCCATTAAAAATCGCTTCGCGATGAGCCGGATGCCTGCTGGTACTACTTTTTCATACGGTCAGCGCAGTAAATGCGCAGACCTGTCTGAACTGTTACAACAGGGTAACTGCAGAATGGTATAGAAAGGGTGGGTTAGTATATGGCAAATTTAAGACCGAAAATTGTAAAACTGGCAAAAATGGTGGGCGGTGTTGCTGGGGCAATGAACCGGATTGATGAGAAGGCTCCGGAATATTATGCACTGAATGCCGTGGTGACGGATGATATGGCGGATGTGGCCCTGGTGATGGGGCTTCGCCAGCCGCGTACCTTTGAGTATATTGTGGAAAAATGCGGAAAGAGCAGGGAGGAGACCAAAAAGCTTCTGGACCGGCTTACCTACACAGGTGTGGTTAAGGTCTGGACCGATAAGAAGGATAAACGGGACAGGTACTTTATCAACATTTTTGCGCCGGGTATGCTGGAAATGATGGTAAATAACCGGGAACAGTTAGCCGCGCACCCTGAGATCGGCAAGGCTTTTGAGGAGTATACCAGAAAAAGGATCGCGCCTATGGCCCCTCTTTTTCCGGAAGGCATGGCAATGATGCGTGTGACTCCTGTGGAGAGCGCCATAAAGGATCTGCCCGGAGTTCAGCCCTGGGAAAAGCTGTCTTATTATCTGCGGAAATATGATACGTTCAGTGTGTCAGACTGCTCCTGCCGCCAGTCCAGAAAAGTGCTGGGCGAGGGCTGCGGTCATTTGGAAAAGGACATCTGCATCCAGATGGGAACCGGAGCGGAGTATTATATCAGGACGGGAAGAGGCCGTCAGGTAAGCCGGGAGGAAGTGCTTAAAATCCTCAAATTCGCGGAGGACAATGGCCTGATGCATGAGATGCCTGCTACAGACGGCCTGGGGGAATCAGCAGCAATCTGTAACTGCTGCAGTTGTTCCTGCTTTTCCATGCGTATTGCAACCTTATTCCGCACCCCGGATGCCATCCGCTCCAATTTTACCGCGGAAGTGGATCCGGAGGAGTGTGTGGCCTGCGGCCAGTGCGTGGAAAACTGTCCCACAAATGCCCTGAAGCTGGGACAGAGACTCTGTGCCAAAAATCCGGTTCCAAAGAAAGAGGAACCCACAGCCAGAGACCATGTGTGGAGCAAAAAGAACTGGAATATGGACTACCGCGAGAACCGGCAGGATGTGGCCGAAGAGGGGACTTCTCCCTGTAAAACAGCCTGCCCAGCCCACATTGCGGTGCAGGGATATATCAAGCTGGCTGCCAGAGGAAAATATAAAGAAGCCCTGGAGCTGATTAAAAAGGAAAATCCCTTCCCGGCTGTCTGCGGACGTATCTGCCCCCACAGCTGTGAGGATGAATGTACCCGCGGGGATATTGATGAGCCCATCGCCATTGATGAGATCAAGAAGTTTATTGCAGATAAAGAGCTGGACAGTGATGTGCGCTATGTTCCGCCAAAAAGGTATCATCTGGGCAATAAAATAGCAGTTATCGGCGGCGGTCCTGCCGGACTTTCCTGCGCGTATTACCTTGCCATCGACGATTATCAGGTGACTGTCTTTGAAAAACAGGAGAAGCCGGGCGGTATGCTGGCCCTTGGAATTCCCTCCTTCCGTCTGGAAAAAGAGGTGCTGAATGCAGAGATCGACGTGCTGAGAGAGATGGGCGTGGAGTTTAAGACCGGTGTGGAAGTGGGAAAAGATGTGACACTGGATGAGCTGAGAAAACAGGGCTACGAGGCATTTTACATAGCAGTGGGTGCTCAGGGCGGGCGCAGGCTGAATGTGGAAGGTGAGGACGCTTTGGGTGTGGTATCCGGCGTGGAATTTCTGCGTGAAGTGAATCTGGGCCGAGGCCGGACGCTTTCCGGGAATGTAGTGGTAGTAGGCGGCGGAAACGTAGCCATAGATGTGGCCCGCACGGCAACAAGGCAGGGGGCTGACACCGTTAATATGTACTGTCTGGAGAGCCGGGAGGAGATGCCGGCCCTGGATGAGGAGATCGAGGAAGCAGAAGCTGACCAGGTGGAATTCCAAAACGGATGGGGACCAAAACGTATTTTGACGGAGAACGGAAAAGTGACTGGCGTGGAATTTATGCGCTGCGTATCCGTGTTTGACGAGATGCACCGCTTTGCTCCAAAATATGATGAGGAGGATACCATTACGGTTCCTGCAGACACGGTTCTTCTCTCCATCGGACAGTCCATTGAGTGGGGCGGCCTTCTGGAGGGCAGCAAGGTGAAACTCGGACGGGGAAATACGGCACAGGCAGACAGCCTGACCTATCAGACCAAGGAACCGGATGTGTTTGTGGGCGGTGACTGTTGTACCGGGCCTAAATTCGCCATTCATGCTATCGCGGCCGGAAAAGAAGGGGCAATATCCATTCACCGGTATGTACAGCCGGGACAGACCCTGACTTTGGGACGTGATAGAAGAGAATACCACGCATTTGATAAAAATAATGTGGCTGTGGACTTGAAGAGCTTTGACAATACACCAAGGCAGCGGCCGGCTCACGCACAGGAAAAGAAGGGGACCTTCCAGGATGACAGGATGACATTCACGGAGGAACAGCTGAAAAAAGAGACAGAGAGATGCCTGGGCTGCGGTGCCGTACAGGTGGATTCCTATATGTGCGTGGGATGCGGCATGTGTACCACAAAGTGTAAATTTGACGCCATCCATCTGAAACGTACCGGCCATTCTAAGCCGGATTTATATGAGAAGCTTCCTGTGAAGATAGCGGCAAATGCGGTGAAGAGGACCGGAAAGATCGCCGCCTCCTCCGCAAAAACTACACGGAGAAAGGACTGATCCTATGCACGAACTGGGAATCCTGGATGCCATGATCCACACCATTGAGGATGTGGTGCGGGAGGAAGGGGCAGAAGAGGTGGAACGGATCGTTCTGGATGTGGGGGAACTCTCCGGAGTTGTGCCCAGATATCTGGAAGAGTGCTGGCCTGCCGCCAGATATAAGACCTCCATGGAGGAGACCGAACTGGAGGTCTGCGTGGTGCCCGGTATGGTAAAGTGCCGGGACTGCGGTAGGGTCTTCAATGCCATGGAGTATGATATGCGCTGCCCCGGCTGTGAGGGGCAGCAAATGGAGATCCTATCGGGAAATGACCTGATGATCAAAGAAATATTATGTAAGTAGGGGGAATGGGTATGTTTGCATTTTATGAGGGTGTTCCCACAGCGCTGGTACTGCTTGTGTGGCTGTGTGTGTTCGTAAGCCTCTTTGCGCTCAATGAGGTGACCAGAAGATTTAAGTGGGTGGGCTTTTCCGCCTTTGTGATCCTGCCGGTGGTGCTGACGATCCTGTGGCTCACAGCCTTCAAGGATACGGCGTATATGGACTGGTTCCATTTGGCAAAGGTGTACTCCTCCACTGCGGGCTGTATTGGTTTCTGGTGCATCCGGCATGTGAAGAAACTGTCATCCAACCGGATCGCCCTGTGTTTTCCGCCTCTGATCCTGGCAGTCAATATCTGTGAAGCTGTGCTTCGGGACTTTGAGATTGGAAGATATGTGACTCCGGTCATGGAGTATACCAACAACCAGACACAGTATTATATCGGCGGTGCCTGGAATTACATGAACGGCATTGCGGGGATCCTGAATATCATCACCATTACAGGATGGTTTGGCATCTGCATCCGGGCAGTCACGAAAAAGGATGGAAGCAAAGATATGCTCTGGCCGGATATGATGTGGTTCTGGATCGTAGCCTATGATCTGTGGAACTTTGCATACACGTACAACTGCCTGCCGACACATGCCTGGTACTGCGGGTTTGCCCTGCTGCTGGCGCCTACCGTATGTGCGTTTACAGTGGGAAAAGGAGCTTGGCTGCAGCACAGGGCCCACACGCTGGCACTGTGGTGTATGTTCGCCCAGACCGTGCCTGCTTTCCAGGACGCCAGCCGGTGGATGGTACATTCCACATCCAGCAAAGCCATTGCAGATGCCGCGGTTTCCCAGGGGTATGTGGCGGCGGACGGTTATACCGCGCTGGTGGAGCCGGGCATTTACCAGCTTGCGTCAGCAAATCCCAGCACAACGGCACTGTTTGTTGTGAGCCTTCTTGCACTGCTTGCAAATATAGGAGTATTCGTCTATATGATCCTGCATATCCGCAAGACAAAACGGAATCCGTATAAGACAGACCTGTACTTGGATCTGCCGTCATATAAGAAGATCAAGGCGCTGGCAAGATCCTGACTTTTACAGGAGAAGAAATAGACAGCAGAATCAAAATCTGCTATAATAAAGCATCTGAATAACAGGTGTGCCCAGCAATTGGAAGACTGCCAAAAAAGGTTCTTTGAAAGGAACCTTTTGGCGGTCTTTTTTTGCGGGGATTTACAGGTCCTCCGTATTGGAAATGAGCATATTGTGCTATTTTTGAGTGTATACTCCATATTAAAATCAGAAGCATTTTGCTATAATTTTTAAGAAAAGCAGGTGACTTCGTGCAAAGGAGAGAAGGAGGGATGGCACATGATTGCAACGAACGAGGGATATGCCAGGCCGGAGTATTTTACCAGGACTGCAGCAGCGGACAGCAGAAGGAAAGAATTTGACATTAAAAATCACTCTCTTATTTATACGGACCAGAAGCCGGACTTCCTGTTCATTGGGGACTCCATCACCCATTACTGGGAGTTAAATGCATATTTTAATCTGCCGGGGCAGCTGATCGTGAACAGGGGAATCGGCGGAGACACTACGGAATATCTGAAAAGGCGGTTTTATGCAGATGCATTGCAGTTAAAACCCAGGTACTGCATAATGGGCATTGGCATTAATGATTCCATTGAACTGGAAGGGGACTATTGGAGAAGGCTGGAACCGACACCCTATGAGGAGGTCCTTACAGCCGCCCAGAGAAATATAAGTGATATTATACGCCAGACAGAAAGTACGGATACCACTTTGATCCTCACCTCCCTGCTGCCGATACACATTCCGGTATCATTAAATGAAGCGGTCCGAAAAAGATATATCAAAGAGATGAATGCATGGCTGGCGGCGACAGCCAGAAGGAAAAAGCTTATATATGTAAATTATTATCTCACCACCACCTTTCCGGGAACGGACAAGCTGCTGGGGGGCATTACTTATGACGGTCTGCATCCCAACGCAAGAGGGTATGAAATTATGGCAGCAGTCTTGAAGAATACGCTGCATCAATACAAGATCAATCTGTAATATCACACAGGGAAAAATATCAGGAGGAAAGTACCATGATTTTTGATTCTATCAGGAATAAGGAAAACTACAGAGAGTATGAAACACTCTATACGGTTCTGTGCTATTTGGAGGGCCTGCACCGGGGAGAACTTCCTCACCCCAACACCGTGATCGCTGAACATAAAATTTTCTGCAATCCTGTTTCCTTCACATCAAAACCGGAGGAGGCATGTATTTATGAAGCGCATAAAAAGTACATAGATCTACATTACATTGTGTCAGGAAAAGAGAGGATCGCCACAGCGGATGTCAGATCACTGGATGAGACGGTGCCCTATGATGCGGATAAGGATATCGGGTTTTATAAAGGCCGTGCGTCCGGACACAGTCTGCTGAAACCGGGTGATTTTATGGTGTGCTATCCCAGTGATGCCCATATGGTGGCAATGATGGAGGATAAGCCGGAGAAGATAGAAAAAGTGGTGGTGAAGATACGCGTGCAGTGAACACGGCCATTGGTCCGTGACTGGGAAGGTACGGAATAAGCGGGCAGTTAACAGAGTAAGAGAAGGGACGGGCAGCTATAAAGTGCAGATAGATAAAAGTATCTTCACTGATAGCTGTCTTATTTATTGCAGAAAGCGGATGCATAAAAGGATACAAGGGGGATTACGGCATGTCAGTGATTGACAATATACGTTTTACGTTTCTTTACATTGATCTGTACTCCATGGGAAGAACATGGGTATACCCGGAATCAGTGATTCCGTATAATATTTTTCGTTATATTGTGAAAGGGAAGGCAGAATTCTGCATTGATAATGAAGAGATCCTGGTGGAAGAGAACCAGATCGTGTACATACCCAGCGGGTGCAGTATGTCCTGCCATGCACTCAGCGATACATTTGAATTTTTCAGTATCCGTTTTACTACCTCTGTTTTTTATGAGGGAGAGGATGTTTTAAAAGAGTATTACGGAATACCGAGAGTTACGGAAAATATGGGCGAGGACAGTTTTTTCAGAGAGATTTACAGATGGGTGAAAACAGAACACACAGCCAAAAAGTGTTTTGTGCGTGGATATCTGGATCTGCTCATAGGCTCCCTTTCTGTCAGAGGAGAGAAAATAGACAGAGAGAAAGGGGAGATTAAAAGCGCGGAGTATGATTTGGAAAAAATCAAAAAAAGAGCCATGAAAACCAAGAAACAGATTGATTCAAGGGTTCAGATAGTGGCAGATTATATCGTCCTGCACCCGAAAGAAAGATACACTCCCGAACGAATGGCAAACATGGCGGAACTGAGCAAACAGAGGTTCAGCAGCCTTTTTAAAGAAAATATGGGGAAAACACCCATGGAATATGTGAGGGAGATCCGCCTTACCACTGCGGCAAGAGCTCTTTTGGTAAGCAATGACAATATCAATGACATTGCCTATGAGGTGGGGTATGAGGATGCCAATTATTTTATCAGGGAATTTAAGTCAGCGTTTGGGTTTACGCCCAATCAATATAGAAGGGTGGCAAGAGAATAAGATAAGTGTCCAGTGCTATTATTGAGCGTTTGGTTAGTAGATGTACACAAAAAAAATAGGTAAAATATACCTATCATTAACATATTGATACGGCCGATATCAAAAATAGAATCAAAGTGAGCAGAAAGGAGAGCTTTATGAAAAGAAATTTGGCAATATTGTTAGTGGGGACGATGATAGTTTCCGCCATGCTCGCAGGATGCGGACAGAACGGCAGTACAGAAAGTGAACAGACAACAGCAAAAACAGGGGAACTGAAAGGTGACATTACCTTTTGGCATTCTTTTACACAGGGGCCCCGTTTGGAGGTTATACAGGAGACGGCAGACCAGTTTATGAAGGATAATCCGGATGTGAATATCACCATCGAGACTTTTTCCTGGGGTGATTTTTATACGAAGTGGACCACGGGCCTGGCTTCAGGGAATGTGCCGGATATGAGTACAGCGCTGCCCGGACATGTTGTGGAGATGATGGATGCAGAGGCTCTGGTTCCCCTGGATGATCTGATCGACGACATAGGAAGAGATAAGTTTTCAAAGACCGCTCTGTCAGAGGGAGAAAAAGATGGTACCTGTTATTCCCTGCCCCTGTATTCCCACGCGCAGGTTATGTGGTACAGAAAAGATTTGCTGGAGGCAGCAGGTCTCCAGGTTCCTGTAACCTGGGATGAATTTGCAGAGGCAGCCAAAACACTTACGAAAGACGGCGTCTATGGCTGTTCTTTCCCCTGCGGTTCCAATGATCTTATGGGAACCCGTTTCCTGAACTTCTATGTGAGAAGCGGCGGCGGGAGCCTTCTTACGGAAGACCTGAAAGCAGACTTGACCAGTGACCTGGCTATTGATGGTATTAATTACTGGCTGGATATTTATAATAATTGTTCCCCCAAGGATTCTGTAAACTATGCGGTGTTAGACCAGGCAACTCTGTTTTACCAGGGAAAGACGGCCTTTGATTTTAACTCCGGTTTCCAGATCGGCGGTGTTGAGACCAACTCTCCTGATCTAGTGGACCAGATTGACTGTGCGCCTCTTCCAAAGATAAATGCAGATGATCCGGACTATGGCGCGGAAACTTCCAATATCCCTATGGTGGTGTGGCAAAACTCAGAGCATCCGGAAATATGTAAGGAATTTATTAAAAAGTTATACGAGAAGGATACCTACATCAAATTCCTGGAAGCAACCCCGGTGGGAATGCTGCCATCCATTACAGGGATTGCAGATACAGCAGAATACAAAGAGAATGAGACGGTACAGAAATTCTCCAATGCCGTAGATGTTATCACTAAGGCCATGGACATGGGAACCGCCATAGGATTTGAACAGGGACCAAGTGTCCAGGCAGGCCTTCTCACGTCCCAGGGAATCATAGAGAGCATGTTCCAGGATATTATCACAAACGGAACAGATGTAAAAGAGGCTGCACAGGCAGCAGAGGACAAACTGAATGAGGTATTCAGCACTGTAGAGTGATTTTGAATACATAGCATGTTACCGGGGACTGCCCAACCCACCACATAAGCGGGCAGTCCCATCCCTAAGAAAGGCGGCATTTTAGTGAATAGAAAAGTAAAATTTGATTATGCCCGCTGGATTTTCGTACTTCCTGCATTGCTGGTTGTGGGGATACTGCTCATATATCCGATCTTTTCCAGTTTATATTACAGTATGACCACCAAGCATCTGATTAAAGCGACATATGATTTTATAGGATTAGAAAATTATAAAGCGGTTTTATCGGACTCTAATTTTTATAAGGCATTTTTCACATCCATACTCTGGACAGTAGGTTCCCTGCTGGGACAGTTGTTTATTGGGTTTACGGCGGCATTGGCGATCAACCGGGTAAAGATCGGAAAAGGTGTTTACAGAACCCTCATGATCATTCCCTGGGCCTTTCCCTCCATTGTTATCGCACTTTCCTGGAAGTGGATACTGAACGGTGTTTCAGGGTTCCTTCCCAATATTCTTGTCCAGTTGGGCATCTGCAGTGAACTCCCGCAGTTTTTAAGTGACAGCAGCCTGGTGTTTCTGACATTGATCTTGATCAATGTCTGGTTTGGAGCACCTATGATCATGGTAAATGTGCTGTCCGCGCTGCAGACGATCCCCCAGGACCAGTATGAGGCGGCTCAGATTGACGGCGCTTCCAAATTCCAGCAGTTCTGGCATATTACAGTGCCCCATATTAAGATCGTGGTTGGTCTGCTGGTGGTCCTTCGTACAATCTGGGTATTCAACAACTTTGATATTATCTACCTTCTCACAGGCGGCGGTCCGGCAAATGCCACAACCACGGTACCTATTTATGCCTACAATATGGGCTGGGGAACCAAACTTCTGGGCAGGTCATCTGCAGTTACCATGCTCTTGCTGGCCTTCCTGCTGCTGGTTTGTGTGATCTACTTTACAATTATCGGAAAATGGGAAAAGGAGGACAAGTGATGACGAATCGAAAAGAAAAGATCGGCAATGGGCTTTGTCATGTATACCTGATCCTTTTGTCCTTGATTGCCTTTTTCCCCTTAGTGTGGGTTTTACTGTGTTCCGTAAAATCCTCAGGAGAACTGACGGCAAATCCAACCCGCTTTCTGCCGAAAGAATTTACCCTTGAAAACTTTGTCCATGTGATCAAGGATTTGGGCTTCGCGGGAAATATCAGCAACAGTTTGATCATTGCGGTGTCCACCACCTGTATTGCCATTGTGATCTCATCCATGGCGGCCTATGGGATCGTGAGATTCTTTCCGAAGCTGGGCTCTATTATGTCAAAGGTTCTGGTGGCAACGTACATGTTTCCGCCAATCCTGCTGGCAATCCCATACTCCATGGTTATGGCAAAGCTGGGGTTTGTCAACACCAGAGTGGGCCTTGTCATTGTGTATCTCTCCTTCAGTGTGCCGTATGCGGTGTGGATGCTGGTAGGCTTTTTCAAAACCGTTCCCCTGGGTATTGAGGAGGCGGCAAGAGTGGACGGGGCCAATAAGGTCCAGACTTTTGTGAGGATCGTACTTCCCCTAGTCATGCCGGGGATCGTGGCAACCGCCATCTATACATTTATTAACGCATGGAATGAATTTTTGTATTCTTTGATTCTTATTAACAGCACAGATAAAATGACTGTGTCCGTAGCGCTGAAATCCCTTCAGGGTTCTGAGATCCTTAACTGGGGAGATATGATGGCAGCCTCCGCCCTGGTGGTAGTTCCGTCTGTTATCTTCTTTATGTTCATCCAGAATAAGATCGCAGGCGGCATGACGGATGGAGCGGTAAAATAATACTGAATATATTTGGAGGTAATGGATATGAAAACAATAGGATACGCAATTGTGGGAACCGGTTATTTCGGTGCAGAGCTTGGACGTATTATGAAAGAACAGGAAGGCGCCAAAATTGTGGCGGTCCTTGACCCGGAAAATGCGCAGACTGTGGCAGAAGAACTGGGATGTGATGTGGAAACAGATTTAGATACCCTGTACAGCCGTCAGGATGTGGACGCAGTGATCGTGGCAACACCTAATTATCTGCACAAAGAGCCGGTCATAAAAGCAGCGGAACACGGAGTAAATGTTTTCTGTGAGAAACCTATTGCACTGAGCTATAAAGACTGCGATGAGATGGTAAAAGCGTGCCAGCAGCACGGCGTTACTTTTATGGCAGGACATGTTATGAATTTCTTCCGGGGCGTGCGCTACGCCAAAAAGCTGATCAATGAGGGCGTGATCGGAAAAGTTCTGTACTGTCATTCTGCCAGAAACGGCTGGGAAGAACCGCAGCCAACCATTTCCTGGAAAAAAATCAGGGAAAAATCAGGAGGGCATCTGTATCACCATATTCACGAATTGGACTGTGTACAGTTCCTGATGGGCGGGATGCCGAAAACAGTCACCATGACAGGGGGAAATGTTGCCCATCAAGGAGATGAATTTGGTGATGAGGACGACATGCTGTTTGTAAATATGGAGTTTCCCGACAACCGTTACGCGGTATTAGAGTGGGGTTCAGCCTTCCACTGGCCGGAACATTATGTGCTGGTCCAGGGTACAAAGGGGGCTATCCGTATTGATATGTGCGACTGCGGAGGGACCTTGAAAGTGGACGGAAAAGAGGAGCATTTTCTGGTGCATGAATCCCGGGAAGAGGATGATGACCGCACCAGGATATATCACGGAACCGAGATGGATGGGGCCATTATGTATGGAAAACCAGGCAAAAAACCGCCTATGTGGCTGCACAGTATTATGAAAAATGAGATGAAATATTTAAATGGGATCATGCACGGAGCAACAGCCGATGATGAGTTCAGACCCCTGCTGACAGGTGAGGCAGCAAGAGCAGCCATCGCAACGGCAGATGCATGTACCAAGTCCAGATATGAGAACCGCAAAGTGCAGTTGAGTGAAATAATAGGAGATTAAAGGTATGTATAAATTCAGGAAAAGAATCGTTGTATTTGCAGTTGTATCGGCAGTTTGTGCTGCTTCCTTCAATGTATATGCAGCAGTGGACAGCCGGAATTTATCAGAAACAGCAATAGAGACAGCAAAGAGACGGGAAAATACTGGCCTGCAGGAAGCAGGGACAGGGCAGGGACGGGAAAATATAGCCCTGCAGGAAGCAAAGACAGCAGAGAGACAGGAAGATACTGGCCTGCAGGAAGCAGAGACAGGGCAGGGACGGGAAAATACTGGCATGCAAAAAGCGGAGACAGAGCAGGGACGGGAAAATACTGGCCTGCAGGAAGCAGAGACAGAACAGGGACGGGAAAATGCAGCCCTGCAAGAAGCAGAGACAGCCGAGGAACAGGAAAATACTGGACTGCAAGAAGCAGGGACAGAGCAGGAAACCGGGAACACAGAGCTTGTGGAAACAGCAATGGGAACGCCTGTTTTAGAAGCGGATAATATAGAGATCCGGGAAGGACAGGGATATCGTCTGGATGAAGAGCAGGGAGCGGAATCTGTAAAAGCGTTAACTCAGGGTACCATTGTTATTTCTTATCAATCCACAAGCCAAAATGCCATTCAGTCTTTGTTCAGTGTGGGAAACAGCACGGCAGGGAACCAGAACAGACATTTCCATATCTATGTGACAAGTTCCGGTGGTGTGGGTATGGAGCTGAGAAATACGGATGGAGTGTTTAAATATACCCTTGACAGACCGGCAGCAGTCCGCGGCCTCTATAAGGGGGAAAGAGTGTTTAATACGGTTGCGTTCAAGGCGGATGCGGAAAATAAACAGTATAAGCTGTTCGCCAACGGAGAATTGCTGGCGGTATTGGACGAGGATGATTTTAAATTTATCAGTGACATTACCGGAGTGGACAACGTCACTTTGGGAGGAACCATGCGTCAGGGCAGTGTGGCTTATCCTTTTGGAGGGACCATAGGAAACATCAAAATATACAGTGATGTCCTCTCTGATGAGGAATTGATCGGGACAACAGGAGAGACGGCTTACGCAGAAAATATTTTCTACGCGGGGGACGCTACACGATCCAATTATTTTAGGATACCCTCCCTGCTGACGTTGGATTCCGGGACTGTTTTGGCTGCGGCAGATGCCAGATATGGCGGAACCCATGACTCCAAAAGTAAGATTAATATTGCGTTTGCCAAGAGCACAGACGGGGGAAATACATGGGGAGAGCCCACACTGCCGTTAAAGTTTGAGGATTACGTGGCAAAAAATATAGACTGGCCCAGGGATTCTGTAGGGAAGAATGTACAGATCCAGGGGAGCGCTTCTTATATTGACCCTGTATTGCTGGAGGATAAGGAAACGAAAAGAGTATTTCTTTTTGCGGATCTGATGCCCGCTGGAATTGGCAGCTCCAATGCCTCTGTAGGGTCCGGTTTTAAGGAGATAGACGGCAAAAAATATCTGAAGCTCAGATGGCATGAAGATGGAGCGGGTGTTTACAATTATTCTGTCCGTGAAGACGGTGTTATCTATAACGATGCCACAGGTGAGCCAACCGAATACACGGTAGACGGGGAATATGATCTTTACCAGAACGGAAATAATCTGACCTGCAGACAGTATGATTATAATTTTGAAGGTTCGACTCTTTTGGAGACCCAGACGGATGTAAATGTAAATATGAACATATTTTATAAGGATTCCGTTTTTAAGGCGTTTCCAACAAATTATCTTGCCATGAGATATTCGGATGATGAGGGAGAGACATGGTCTGACCTGAATATTGTCAGTACCTTTAAGCCTGAGGAGTCTAAATTTTTAGTAGTGGGTCCCGGTGTCGGCAAGCAGATAACAACAGGTGAATACGCGGGAAGGCTGCTGGTTCCCCTGTACTCCAAATCTTCGGCAGAGCTTGGATTTATGTACAGTGATGACCATGGGGATAACTGGACTTATGTGGAGGCGGATGACCGGACAGGCGGCGCCACAGCAGAAGCACAGATCGTTGAGATGCCGGACGGCTCCTTAAAAACATATCTGCGCACAGGCTCCGGTTATATTGCGGAAGTCACAAGCGTTGACGGAGGAGAGACTTGGAGCGACAGAGTCCCATTGACAGGGATCAGTACAACTTCTTACGGCACACAGTTGTCCGTTATCAATTACTCTGAACCTGTTGACGGAAAACCGGCCATAATCCTGTCTTCACCAAACGCCACAGAGGGCCGGAAGAACGGTAAGATCTGGGTTGGTCTGATCAATGACACAGGGGAAACAGGGGTCAATAAATATTCTGTGGAATGGAAGTATAGCTATGCCATTGACGATCCGCAGATGGGGTATTCCTATTCCTGTCTGACAGAACTGCCAAGCGGCGAGATTGGCCTGCTGTATGAAAAATATGATTCCTGGTCACGAAATGAACTGCATTTAAAGAACATACTGAAATATGAGAGATTCACAATAGATGAATTGATTGGGCAGTAAAATTGAGCAAAATCCTGTATCGGGGATCCTTCGCCGGTCATTAAAATCGGTTGGCTTATGAATCATTAAAATCGGCTGAGTTATGAATCATTAAAATCGGTTGGCTTATGTATCATTAAAATCGGTTGACTTATGACATTAAGATCGGTTGACTTATGAATCTTGACAAATAAAAAGTCATGTTATATAATGACAGCGTTCATCGGAGGTGAACCATTCGTAAAGAAATGGTAACCGGATAAGATGCTGGCTGAGATGCCTGCTTCTTATCCGGTTTTTTTCCGGTAAAAATGAAAATTCAGTACAGCGTTGTGTTTATCTTGCGGTAAAGAGTGCTTGATATCCGCGTCAGAGGTGTGTGCGAAGCGACTTCATAGAGTGTCTATGACCAGCTTTACGGGCGCGGTCCCGGCGCGGACAGCGGGTGATGATGACTGTGGGATTCATGCAAGGCTGTACATACAGGAGAGGAAAGATATCATGAGTGAAGGACAGAATTTTACAAAGGGAAAGATCCTGATGCCCCTGGTTAAATTTGCTTTGCCGGTGCTTGCAGCTATATTTTTGCAGACTATGTACGGGGCGGTGGATATGCTGGTTGTAGGGCAGTTTGCCCAGGCAGCAGATGTATCGGCAGTCTCCACAGGAAGCTGGCTGATGCAGCTTATCACGGCTTTTGTGGTGGGGATCGCCATGGGTACCACCATTCTTCTGGGAAGAAAGATCGGTGAGGGGAGAGCAGAGGAAGGCGGAAAGATCATTGGCGCCAGTATCATGCTTTTTATTGTCATCGGTGTGGTGATAACGGTTCTTATGGAAGTGTTTGCTGTGCCTATTGCCAAGATCATGCAGACGCCCCCGGAGGCATTTGAAGCTACGGTTTCTTATGTGAGGATCTGCTCGGCAGGGGCGCTTTTTATAGTGGCGTATAATGTGATCGGCAGTATTTTCAGAGGGCTTGGGGATTCTAAGATGCCGCTTGTTACAGTGGCGATCGCCTGTGTGTTTAATATTGCGGGGGATCTGCTGCTGGTGGGTGTCTTTGAGCTTGCCACCGCGGGGGCGGCGATTGCCACTGTGCTTGCGCAGGTGCTGAGTGTGGTGATCTCCCTGCTGATCATCAGGAAGAGGAAGTTTCCCTTTGTCTTTCATAAAAAGGATATTGGTTTTGACAGGAAGCGTATGGGGGAAGTGTTCCGGCTGGGATTTCCTATTGCGTTTCAGGATGTTCTGGTGGGGATCTCATTTTTGGCGATCACGGCGATTGTCAATTCCCTTGGGGTGATCCCGTCTGCCGGAGTGGGTGTGGCGGAGAAGCTGTGCGGGTTTATTATGCTGGTGCCGTCAGCGTTTAATCAGTCTATGGCGGCGTTTGTATCCCAGAATATGGGTGCCGGAGAAACAAGAAGGGCAAAGAAAGCGCTGTTATGTGGGATTGGGATGTCTGTGGCCGTGGGTGTTTTGATGGCTTATGGGGCATTTTTCCATGGGGATATTCTGTCCGGGGTTTTTGCCAGGGACGGGGAGGTTATCGCGGCTTCGGCGGAGTATCTGAAGGCGTATGCCATTGACTGTCTGCTGGTTTCTGTGATGTTTTGTATGATTGGGTATTTTAATGGGTGCGGGAAGACTTTGTTTGTGATGGTGCAGGGGATCGTGGGCGCTTTTGGGGTGAGGATTCCGGTGTCGTTTCTTATGAGCCGGATGGTGCCGGTTTCACTGTTTGGGGTGGGGCTGGCGACGCCTTGTTCTTCGGCGGTGCAGATCGTTTTGTGTGTGGGGTATTTCTTTTGGGTGAATCGGAAGGTGGCTCACGGATGAAGGTGGGGCACGGATGAAGGTGGATCACGGATGAAGGTGGCTCACGGACGTCACTATAGATAGGAGGCCGGAGGGCTGGTCGGTCCGTGGGGCTTCCTCCCAGACAGCACCTCCGTCGGCAAGTCCTGCTAAGCAAAAATGGAAGTCCCAGGCAAGGCACCGGACAGAACCGCTGTCCAGCCTTTATGGCTGAACAGCTCAACTGTCCTGAAATTCCGGCTGGTAACCGGAATTTCTCCTTGCCTGGGACTTCCATTTTTACTAAGCAGGTCTAAGCCTCCTGCGGAATGCTGCCCGGGAGGAAGCCCCACGGACCGACCAGCCCTCCGGCCTCCTATCTATAGTGACTGGTGGTGGGAACGGGAGGATGGGAGCGTTCATTTGGTATGTTACGTCGGTATGGTTATGAAGTGGTATGGCCATGAAGCGTTTTGGTCATGAAGCGTTATGGCCATGAAGTGGTATGACCATGAAGCGTTATGGCCATGAAGTGGTATGTTCATGAAGCAGTATGGCCATGAAGCGTTTTGGTCATGAAGCGTTATGGCCATGAAGTGGTATGACCATGAAGCGTTATGGCCATGAAGTGGTATGGCCATGAAGCGTTTTGGTCATGAAGCGTTATGGTTATGAAGCGTTTGGTTACTAAGTGGTGAGGGTGTTATAGGGCGGAGTTACTGGGGGACAGGCCGGTTTAGAGGTTTTGGGAGCAGAGGATGGAGATGTTGGCGGCGGTGTCCTGGGTGGGGGGGAGTTTTTGTTTGTGTAGGTAGTCTCTTAGGTAGATCAGGGGGAGGTAGCCCTGGCGGTGGAGGTCCTGGGAGATGGAGAAGTCTATGGTTCCATCAGTGAGGAGAGATTTCGTGTGTTCTGACATGTCATGGCAGATAATACGGAGTTCTCCTTTTTTTTGGGCGGTTTCCACGGCTTTGGTGCAGCCGGCTACGCTGCGGTTGGCCATGTAGATGGCTTTTATCGTGTCGTCCTGCTGGAGGGCGGTGAGGACTTTTTTGTAGGTGAGCTGGTAGTTGTTGTAGGTTGCTATGACCTGGATTTGGTCGTGGGGGAAACCGATCTCGGCCATGCGGGTTCGGAAACCGTCCAGACGGGCGCGGTGGCCGTCAAACTCCAGGTTGCCTGCTGCGGCTAGGATCTTGCCCGAGGCGGGGATGCATTTGCTGATGAGTTCGGCCGCGATACGGCCGCTTTTGTTGTAGTCCTGACCGATGAAGCAGAGCCGGTCTGTGCCGGGTAGGTCGCTGTTGAAGGTGATGACAGGAATGTCATTTTCGGTGAGGGATTGGATCTTTTGTTCAATGGCGGGGTCGTTCATGGTGCAGACCGCAGCGCCCTGAATGCCTTCTTTTAGCAGAGTGTCCAGTTTTTCAATGCTTTCCTCCGGTATGTCGGTTTCACATTCTTCAACTAGGATTTTTACATGGAAGTCTGTAAGCTCTGCCTGGGCAGCTTCTATGCCGCGCATGATTTCCCAGCGGAAATGACCGGTCCAGTTGGGTAAAAGCACACCCAGCTTGATCGGCGGAAAACCCTGGCCGAACAGGGTTTTTTGATATGTGCTTCGGGGTGTGAGGTAGCCTGTTTCCTGAATGGCGGCCATGACTCTGTCGTATACATCAGGACTTACGTGGGAACGGTTGTTGAGAACACGGTCAACCGTTCCACGGGATACACCTGCTTTGTCGGCAACCATCTGTATGGTTGGTTTTTTATTTATCATGTTTCCTCCTGTTTCTTTATGTCTATGTGTACGTGCTATTGCACGGGGTGAAGTTTTCA
Organism: Blautia hominis; assembly: GCA_002270465.1. Classification (GTDB taxonomy): domain Bacteria; phylum Bacillota; class Clostridia; order Lachnospirales; family Lachnospiraceae; genus Blautia; species Blautia hominis. The sequence goes on along the minus strand of NQOF01000001.1, from coordinate 720,232 downwards.
GTGTGTGATGTTTTATAAATGAATTTTATCATATGGGGAAGTGGGTTGTAAATAGGGGAATTGGTTAAGTTTAACAATGATGGGAGGCAGGAGGACTGATAAAATGGCATGTTCAAAAGCACAAAATTGTGAAATGTTGCTAAAGATGAAAAAAAGAGAGGCAGAATGTTGACAAAACGCTGTGGATTTCCTATAATTGTAAGTGCAAAAGCACATGATATGCAAAAGCACAAGGTATATACCAAAATAGAAAAGTGTAGTGATCAAAGAAGAAGCAATGCATGCAATCCGGGAAGTAAAGCAAATTTAAGCAGCAATGAAATCAAGCAGCAATGAAAAATTAAGCAGCAATGAAAATTTAAGTAGCAATGAAAATTTAAGTAGCAATGGAAATTTAAGCAGCAATGAAAATTTAAGCAGCAATGAAAATTTAAGCAGCAATGAAAATTAGGCAGCAATGAAAATTTAAGAAGCGATGAAAATTTAAGCCAATGAAAATTTAAACAGCAATCTAAATTTAAGCAGCAATGTAAATGGATGCCGGCGCAATAACAAGAGATGTGTGCGGAAGGACGGCTCTGTGAAAGAGTTACAGCGGGTGGGAAAAACAAAATAAATAGCAAAATAATGGAGAGTAAAGGAGTATTGAGATGAAAGCAGGAATTATTGGAGCAGGCAGAATCGGAAAGGTACATGCGAAGAATATTTCTATGTTTGTACCGGAGGTGGAGATCAAGATCGTGGCAGACCCTTTTATGAATGAGGAGACAGAGAAGTATCTGAGAAAATGCGGTGTACGGAATGTGACGAAGAATGCGGAGGATATTCTGCAGGATGAGGAGATTGAAGCGGTATTGATCTGTTCCTCCACAGATACTCATTCCAGGTATATTATGGAGGCGGCAAAGGCAGGAAAGCATATTTTTTGTGAAAAACCGATAGATTATGACCTGGGAAAAGTCAGGGAAGCGATCCGGACGGCTGAGGACGCCGGGGTGAAGCTGCAGATTGGATTCTGCCGCAGATTTGACCATAATCACAGAGGTGTTTACAACATGGTGCAGGATGGAAGGATCGGGAAAGTGCAGATGATCAAGATCAGCTCCAGGGACCCGGAGCCGCCGGCAATTGAATATGTGAAAGTGTCCGGCGGGATTTTTTATGATATGATGATCCACGATTTCGATATGGCCCGCTTTCTGGCTGGAGGTGCTGAGGTGACGGAGGTTGTGGCGGCAGGTTCTGTGCTGATTGACCCGGCTATCGGGGAAGCGGGTGATGTGGATACGGCTGTCGTAATGCTGAAGTTTGACAATGGGATTATTGCCACAATTGACAACAGCAGAAAAGCGGTGTATGGCTATGACCAGAGGGTGGAAGTGTTTGGCTCCCAGGGATGTGTGCGGAATGAAAATGACGTGCCCAATACCGTGGTGCTTTCAGATGCCGTAAGTACCACCTGTGAGAATACATATAAAGTCATGTGGGACCGTTACACAGGTGCGTTTGTATCAGAAATCCAGGCATTTGTGGAGGCTGTGGAGAAGGATAAGGAGACGCCTGTTACCGGGATGGACGGGCTGTATCCTGTTCTGATGGCAGCAGCAGCCACAAAATCCCTGAAAGAGGGAAGACCTGTTAAAATTGAGGAGGTAGAGTGAAAATGAGTCTGAGAAAATGTGCCTGTATTGACACCTTGTATACAGAACTGCCCTGGGAGGAAAGATTTCTGGCAGCAAAGAAGGACGGCTTTGACGCTGTGGAATTTTGGGACTGGAGGATCCGGAATCTGGAGGATACCGGAAAAGCAGCGAAAGAAGCGGGGATTGCCATCAGCGGATTTAACGGGGATGCGGATTATTCCCTGGTTGATCCGAAACACAGGGAAAAGTATGTGGAATATCTGAAGGAATCTGTTAAGGCGGCAAAGACTGTAGGGGCAGCCAGTGTGACGATCCATTCCAATGCCCTGGGCGATGGGGGGATTGTGGTAGATCATTATGAGAATCTCTCCCATACAACAAAGCTCTGCTCCATGTACCGCACACTTCTGGACTGTGTGGAAGTGGCAGAAAAAGAAGGGATCTGTCTGAACCTGGAGGCTCTGAATATTACCACTGACCATGTGGGGAATTTTCTGGAAACCACGCAGATGGGGGCAGAAATCTGCCGTCTGATTGGGTCGCCCAGGCTGAAACTGCTCTACGATGTGTATCATATGCAGATTAATGAAGGCTGTATCTGTGATACGGTTTCCAGGTATATAGACCAGTTTGGGCACATCCATGTGGCGGATGCCCCGGGGCGCCATGAACCGGGCACAGGTGAGATTAATTATAAAAAAGTTCTGCGCCATCTGGAGGCATGCGGTTACACGGGGTATGTGGGGTATGAACTGTTTCCGCTTTATGATACAGCGGCGGCTGTGAAGGCTATTATGGAAGAATGCTGAAAAGATAATATAAAAAATATGGAAGATCATGTGGCGGGGAGGTCATTATGAAGAAGAAAATAACCTTTGGGACAAGGGTAGCTTATGGATGCGGGGATACGGCCTGCAATATTGTGTACGGTATGATATCCACGCTGCTGACATTGTTTTACACAGATTATGTGGGGATTTCACCGGTGACTATCGGTATTGTCATGCTGGTGTCAAGAGTATTTGACGGCAGTTCTGATCTTATCATGGGATTTCTGGTGGACAGGACCAAATCCAGATGGGGGAAATCAAGACCCTGGATCCTGTGGATGACGGTTCCCTATGCCATAGCCGCGATCCTTATGTTTACAGTGCCCCACACCACGGATTTTTTGAAGGGGATATACATATTCGTCACCTATAATCTGACCACTACGGTTATCTATACAGCCATCAATGTGCCCTACGGTTCCCTGTCCACCATGATGACCAGGGATTCTTATCAGCAGGATCTGCTTTCTATCTTCCGCATGATCTTGTCACCGGTGGGGCGTATTATTTCCGTGACGTTTACCATGCCTCTTGTGAAAGTATTTGGAAATGACCAGTCCGCATGGATCAAGACCATGTGCATCTGGGTTGTTATCGCGGTAGTGCTGCTGCTGTTCTGCTTCTTCCGGTGTGAGGAGACGGTGGTCACAGAGGCGAAAAAAGAGGAAAAGCGTTCCGTCGGGGTGAATATAAAGGCTCTTGTGACAAATAAGTATTTCTGGTGTGTGCTGGGGTTGTGGTCAATCCAGGTTATCCATATGACTATTGTGGGAACAGACCTGCCTTATTACTGTAAATATATTTTCGGAAATGACACGTGGATGTACAGCACCCTGTATTTCCTGGAAACCGTGTGCATGATCGGAGGCGCTGCAGCCTGCCCGTTTTTGATCAAAAGATGGGGGAAGAGGAATGTCACACTGGCGGGCTGTCTGATCGCGGTGGGCTCCCAGATACTGGTACTGGTCAATCCTTATAATTTTCAATGGCTGTTTTTCGTGACGCTTATCCGTTCCGTAGGGGCATCCCAGCTCTCAGCCACAATCTTTGGTATGCTGGGGGATGTGGTGGAATACGGCTATTGGAAAAATGGGTTCCGCCAGGAAAGCCTGGTGTTTGGCGGCGCAAGCCTGGGCTTCAAAGTGGGAACCGGTATCACAAGTGCCATCATGACAGGCCTTATGACCGTGAGCGGCTATATCAGCTCCACAGGCACACAGGTGATGCAGCCGGACTCTGCTGTAAGGACGATTGGAAATATCTATAAGTTTGGTCCTATCATTGTATGGGGAGCAGCGGTTGTGATTCTGCTGATGTACAAGCTGGATAAAATGTATCCGCAGATTGAACATGACCTGCTGGAGCGGGAAATGAAAAAAGAATAGGAAAATGCGGCAGGGCAATAAGCTCTGCCGCATTTTTATGCTGTTTTGCCGTCCCCGTCCTGTGCGGTCTTTTCTTCGTGCAGTCGCTGCAGGTTTCGTTCCGCGGCCATCATGCTCTGCTCGTAACGCTCGATTTTGTAGTTCAGCCGGTCCAGGGAGGCCTGCATGTCTTTCATGCGCTCTGCCAGTTGGTTTCTCTGGTCAATGAGAAGGTTTTTTCTTGCGTCAAGTGTGGCGTCCCCTTCCTGGAACAGGGAGACATATTGAATGAGTGCGTCAATTTGTACACCCGACTTCCGCATACATTTCATTAGCTCGATCCATTGGCAGGATTCCTCGTCGTAATCCCGGATCCCGCTTTTATTTCTGGGAACAGAGGGGATCAGGCCAATGCGCTCGTAGTAACGGAGCGTATCGGCGGTTAACCCGTATTTTTTGCTTACTTCCGTGATGGTCATGAATGATTCCTCCATTGTGATTCAGTAGGTCTGCGCATTTACTGTTGCTTTCAGTATAACGCCGGAGGGAACATCAGGTCAACGAAAAACAGGGGTTGACAAAAAATATGGCTTGCCATATTTCCTTTTCGGATCGTGGATGTGGACCAACAGGCATTGGCCTGGCAGATCGCGGCGGATTTGAAGGAGAGAAGAGAGAGGATCAACTTTAAATAGAAGGATGTATGAGGTGGATTTTCAAAGAAATGCCCTGTAGAATAAAAGGGAAGAGAAATTCATATACAAGGAGGAAGGCGGAATGTCTGTTGTTATAAGAGAAGACCGGGAGCAGTATATGCAGGATCTGCGGGACTGGCTGGAGCAGGAAAAAGATGTGCCCCTTGAGGAGATGTCCCAATTTTTTAAGCGGCGTATCGGGACGTATGAGGAATATATGCAGACCTGGAAGGAGGCTTATATAAGGATCGCTGACTGGATAGGCAATGATACAAAAAGCATATTGGATCTGGGCTGCGGAACGGGGCTGGAACTGGAATCTATTTTCCGGAAGTATCCCCATATCTGTGTGACGGGAATTGATATGTGCAGTACCATGCTGGAACAGTTGGAGCGCAAATATGAGAAAAAGGATATAAAGCTCATCTGCGGAGACTATCTTCAGGAGCCTTTTGAAGAGGCAGGTTATGATATGGTGATATCTTTTGAATCCCTGCATCATTTCCTGCCTGAAAAAAAGAGAGGGCTGTTTGAAAAAATCCGGGCGGCGCTGAGGCCGGGAGGAAAATTTCTGGAGGGGGACTATATTGCCTGCTGTGAGGAGGAAGAAGTGCTTCTTCGCAGGGAATGCGGCAGAAAACGGAAGGCAGGAGGGATTTCGGAGGAGCAGTTTGTACATTTTGACATTCCCCTTACCTTGGAGCATGAGACAGAGCTTCTTCGGCAGGCGGGATTTTCCCAGGTAAATGTGCTGGACTGTATAGAAGGGGCAACATTTATAGAAGCAGTCAAAAGTAAGTAAAAAAAAGAGTATGCGGACAGAATCGTGATCTGGCCTGCATACTCTTTTTTGGGATCCGGCCCTAGTCTTCCCACAGATAGGCCAGTTTACCCTTTTCGATATGAAAGCTGGTTTCCAGCATATAAGTAAAGACATCCAGTGTCTTTTTCGTGTGTTCCCGGCTGTCCCGTGTGAGATGGTTGTCCAGCTTGATCGTGAGGATGATCAGGACGATCTCAGAGACTTCTTCCGGGGATTTGCAGTGCATGGATCCCTCCCGGTTGCCCTGGCGGATAATGTCTGCCAGGATAGGACGCAGGTTTCTCACCATAATGCGTATGTACTGCTGATGCAGCAGGGCACTTTGCTGGAGCTCAAAGAAGTTGTTTGACTCCTGGCGGAGAAGTTCCATGGAAGACTCCCGGCAGGTGCGGAAAATGACTTCCATTTTGGTCAGGGCGTCCATATCCGTGGCATCCAGCAGATTTTTGGCCTTCTCTATGGCTGCGGAGTAGGAGCGCTCAATGACGGCCTCCAGGATTTCCTCCTTGGATTTGAAATAATAGTAGATACTTCCCTTTCCGATGCCGGCTTCTTTGGCAACATCGCTGACGGATATGGACTGGGCGCTGGTTTGGTTCATCAATCTCTGCATTGCGTCCAGGATCATATCCTTTTTTCTATTGTTTTGCATAAATCCTTTTCTCCATTTTTTTTAATAGTAACATGATAGCATAAAAATGTAAACTTGACTACCAGTCGAAAAAGTGGTATCTTGTTTACAATCCAAATTCGACCAGTGGTCGAAAAATGGCGAAAAATGTATGGAGGTAAAAAATACATGACTTATCAGGAATTAGTGAGTGAGATCAGAGACATTTTTATGCAGGCGGATGTGAGCGGGATCAAGGAACACATAGCCTATCAGTTCGATATCCGGGGGGAGGCGGAAGGTGCCTTTTACGCGGAAGTTTCAGAGGGGAAACTGTACATAGAGCCATACGAATATTATGACAGGGATGTGCTGTTCACAACCACAGCGGATACACTTTTGAGCATTGCGGGAGGCACTATGGATGCTATTGCCGCATTCACACAGGGAAAACTGCAGGTGGAGGGCAGCTTTGACAAGGCACTGCTGCTTCAGAACTTCTCAAAACAGGCCAACAGAGAAAAGAAAAAGCAGAAAAAGGCAGAGGAGAAAAACCTGAAGACTGAGATAAAGCAGGCAAAAGCAGAAAAAACTGCAGAAAAGAAAGCCGCGTCCGGACCGGATACCACGGTGTCTGTGAAGACGGATGATATCATACAGCCGAAGGCAAATACAGTCAAAAATCCGGTCAAAAGACTGCTGAAAAACAAATAACCAAATGGCAGATAACCAAATGGCAGATAACCAGGGGCGGGGGCACTGCTGATGTGTGGACAGTCGTGAAGACAGGAGGAATATCTATGAATGGATGGAGTTTGTTACTGGGAGCAGGAGCGGCGGCCGCTGCAGGGGAATATGGGATTGCGTCTTACTTTTTCAGACGGACCATGCTTCGGCAGAAAGCCACAACCAAGAGAACTATGGATATGGCAGGCACCAACTGGGATCTTTACATGCCGAAGCTTAAAAAGATGAAAGAGTGGATGCTGAAACAGGAACGGGAGGATGTGTACATTACATCCGGTGACGGGCTGAAACTCCACGGAACGTATTTTCCGGGGCAGGGGGGCAAAAAGCTTGTGCTCTGTTTTCACGGCTATACCAGCAAAGGTATGAGTGACTACATAGGGCTGTCCAACTATTATCTGCCCAGAGGATATCAGATGCTTCTGGTGGATGAGAGGGCCCATGGAGACAGCGAAGGGACTTACATCGGATTCGGGTGCCTGGACAGGGAGGATGCGTTTCTCTGGATCAAATATGTGGAGGAGCGCTTTGGCAGTGACTGTGAGATTTGGCTTCACGGCACTTCCATGGGGGCATCCACAGTGCTTATGACAAGCGGTTTGAAGCTTCCTTTGCAGGTAAAAGGGATTGTTTCCGACTGTGCGTTTACCTCCGCCTGGGATGTATTTGAGCATGTGCTGAAAGACCAGTACCATTTACCGGCTTATCCTATCCTGAAAATCTCGGACAGCATGTGCAGGAAAAAGGCGGGGTACGGACTGCGGCAGTTAAGCGCGTCCGAGGAGGTGAAGAAAGCAAAGGTTCCCATACTTTTTATCCACGGGGATGCGGATACCTTTGTTCCGTGCAGGATGTGTTATGAGATTTATGAAAACTGCGCATCAAAAAAGAACATGCTGATCATACACGGGGCAGGCCACGTGGAAGCTTTCTATAAAGAACAGGCACTATACGAACAGAAGCTGACAGAGTTTCTGGAGACAGCAGGGGAGGCTGAGGAGTCTGTGATCAGAGAGGGAAGCACCGGGGACGCTGAGGCGTCTGTAACGGGAGAGGGAAGCACCGGGGACGCGGTTCCCGTGTAAATAAGAGAGGAGTTTGACATATGAAAGAGAAATTTGGCAAACCACTGTATCCGTTGACTGCAGCACAGAAGCTGCACTTTTTCTACCAGAAATACTGCCCGAAAAAGCAGGTATTGAATATCGGCACCAGCCTGACCATTCAGCAGAGTCTGGACTTTGGTGCGCTGAAGGAAGCCATTTACCAGGCGTATGCCAGATGCGAGTCCATGCGGCTGCGTTTTACGCAGGATGAGGACGGCAAGGTGTATCAGTACATTGCCGACAGGGAAGTAAGAGACATTGCATTCTTTGATTTTACCGGATGGCAGGAGTGCCATGCAGCGGATAAGATGAAAGAGTGGACTTCCGTTCCCTTTGAACGGTTTGATTCCCCGCTGAACCGGGTGGTCATGATCATCACACCGGATGGTTTCCAGGGGATCTATCTTCTGGTGGATCACATGACCATGGATGCCCAGTCCCTGATCTTGTTTTTAAAAGATGTGATAGAGATTTATGCCAACATGAAATATGAGGGCATGGAATATCCAAAGGAGATGAAATCCTACATAGAGCAGTTGGAAAAAGACCTGGAATATGAGATGGATTCAAAGGCAAAGAAACGTGATACCGAGTTCTTTGAGAAGATGATCGCCTCCTCGGAACCTATTTTCAACAGCATTTTCGGTCCGGGCAAACTGGAGGCAGAACGGGAAAGGGAAAAGAACCCGGATTTAAGGGCAGTTACCAATGTTTCCGACAATGTGGATGCCAACATTATCACATTCCAACTGGAATCAGACCCCTCTGAGCGGCTGATGCAGTTCTGTGAGGAGCACCATATTTCCATGGTGTGCCTTTTGATGATGGGGCTGCGCACATATCTGCAGAAGGTGAACGGCAATGATGATGTTTCCATCAACACCACAGTGGCAAGGAGGGCTACCTTGTCTGAAAAGAAATGCGGGGGCACCAGGATCCACTGCTTCCCGTTCCGCACTGTGGTGGAAAAGAATGATACGTTTATGGAGGGCCTGAAAAAAATCAGGGACGGACAGAACCAGATATTCCGCCATGCCAACTTCGACCCCACCGCTTTTTACGCGTACAGAAACAAGTATTATAAATTAAGATCAGGACAGACCTATGAACCGCTGAGCCTGACCTACCAGCCTTTGACCCTGAAGGGAAAGGGACTGGAACGCCTGGAGAATATCCGGTACAAATCCGCCTGGTACAGCAACGGTGCCGCGGCACATGCCCTCTACCTGACAGTTATGCACAGGGCTGAGGACAATGGCATGAACTTTAATTTTGAACACCAGACGGGTGTGGTACATTTTGAGGACCTGCAGTATCTCTATTACTACCTGTGCCGGATCATTTTCAAAGGTGTGGAAAATCCGGAGATGACAGTGGGAGAGATCATAGAGTCTGTTTGATAGGAGAGGGAGGATAAGAGATGTTTGAAAAACTGAGAGATATGATTTGTGAATATGTGGAAATAGATAAAAACACGGTTACGGAAAATTCCAGATTCGTGGAGGATCTGGGGTTCACGTCTTATGATTTCATGAGCATGATAGGCGAACTGGAAGATACCTTTGATATCGAGGTGGAGGAGCGTGAGGTTGCGGAGATCAGAACCGTGGGCGAGGCTATGCGCTACATCGAGAGTCTCAAGGAATAGAACAGGAGGGGAATTATGAGTGGTCAGATCAACACCATGAAGGATATTATCGGCTATGCGGCGGAAACTTACGGGGAAAATCCTGCCATCCGTTATAAAGTCAGAAAAGAAATCATCACAAAGACATATGAGGATATAAAAAAGGACAGCGAGGCTTTTTCCAGGGCTTTGGACCACATGGGGATGCTGGGAAAGCATGTGGCTGTCATCGGGCCAACCACTTATGAGTGGATCATCACTTACTTTGGAGCCGCAAACAGCGGATGTGTCATTGTCCCTCTGGATGCGCAGCTTCCGGCGGCGGATGTCTGTGAGCTTCTGGACCGGGCGGATATCAGTGTTCTGGTCTACGATGAACTCCGCAGGGATGTGGCTGAGATGGCGGTAGAAAAATGCCCGGATATCAAGTGTATGGTTTCCATGCAGGCAAAAGAGAACACAGAGAATGTCATGTCCCTGCAGGAGCTTCTGAAAATGCATACAGGCAGTTTTTCCTGTAGTCCGGATCCGGATAAACTGTGTGCTATTTTATTCACGTCAGGGACAACGGGCAAGAGCAAAGGGGTTATGCTCACCCACCGTAATCTGACCGACAATGCTGCCTGTCTGGATATGAAGATCCCGGCGGGAACCGTATCCATGACGCTTCTTCCCATCCATCATGCCTACTGTTTTACCATGGATATCCTGAAAGGGATCTATATCGGCATGGTTATCTGTATCAATGATTCTATCATGCATGTGTCAAAAAACATGAAGCTGTTCAAGCCCGAGATCGTGCTTCTGGTTCCCATGGTGATTGAATCCATTTATAAAAAGCTGAAGGAATCCACAGGCATCCTGCCAAAGAAAATGGTGGCAAAGGCTGCTTTTGGCGGCAATTTAAAGACCATTTGCAGCGGCGGGGCCTATCTTCCACCGGAGATGGTGGGGGCATTTGCCGAGTATGGTATTACCGTTTTACAGGGGTACGGTATGACGGAATGTTCCCCTGTCATCAGCACCAACCTGGAATGGGATGCAAAAGAAGGGTCTGTGGGAAAACTTCTTCCAAACTGTGAGGCAAAGGTTGTGGATGAGGAAATCTGGGTGCGGGGCTCCAGTGTTATGATGGGTTATTACAAGATGCCCAAAGAGACGGCGGAAACCCTGGAGGACGGATGGCTCAAAACCGGCGATTTGGGGTATGTGGACAAGGATGATTTTGTGTTCATCACAGGAAGGAAGAAAAACCTGATCATCCTGAAAAACGGGGAAAATGTCTCACCGGAAGAGTTGGAGAACGAGATTAGCAGATCACCTTTTGTAAAAGAGATCATTGTCAGGGAGACAGAATCAGTCATAGAGGCCGAAATCTTCCCGGATTATGAATATGCCGCTAAAAAAAGAATCAAAGATGTCAGAGAAAAACTGCAGGAAGTGATTGACAACTTCAACAAAGGCCTTCCTCCCTATAAAAAGATCCACGGCTTGAAGATCAGGGAGGAAGAGTTTGAGAAGACACCTTCCAAGAAAATAAAACGCTATTAGCCGGATCTCCCCAAACGCTGCACATACTGTCTGGGTGTCATGTCCCTGTATTTTTTAAAGGCCCGGACAAAGTAACTGCTGTCATTGAATCCGCATTGGTAGGCAGCCTCTGTGACGGAAATGCCTTCCGCAGCCATGAGATAGCAGGCCCGTTCAACGCGGTAATAGTTCAGGTAATCTATGGGTGTCCTGTGGATCACCGCGCGGAAAAAACGGCAGAAATATTTGGATGACATGCCGGCCAGCCTGGAGAGGTCATCCAAGGTGATCGGGTTTTGATAATTCAGTTCCATATATTCCAGCACAGGCTTTAGCTGCTGGAGCCTGCCTTCGGCGTTGTTTTCGGAGGCACAGGGGGTGTAATATTCCCCGGCAAATACAATTCCATAGAGTTCAAAAAGCGCTCCGAGGGAAGTCATTTCCCATCCGGAGCTTTTTTTGCGCAGGGAAGTATACAGAGTTTCTGCACGGGAAAGGATATCAGGCTGTTTTTGGGTGAAACGCATGAGGATCTGAATCTGGCGGCGCTGGATCTGATAAAGATAACGGCGCACAGCGTGCGTGTGCATGAGCAGAGGCTGAGGATCAAAAACCGCGCACTCATAGATACAGTTCTCCGGTTCCCCGCCGTGGATGACGCCCTCCCCAATATAAATTAATTCCCCTGCGCTTACCACATACTCCCTGTCATCCAGACTGAGGCGGAGCTGTCCCTCCAGAACGCGGAGCAGCTCCGTCTCCTTGTGCCAGTGAAAGGGCATGTGATAGCGGGGATGGTGTTCGTCCACGTAGTAATAGGCCAGAGGGAAATCTGCTGTTCCGTGAGCCTGTTTTTCATTATAGTCCAGATAATGCATAGGTACCTCCTGCCTGTGGATCATCCCATTGCTTGGCATGATCCTGCATAAGTTTTTTTCATAACGGTGAAGGTGGTGAACAGTTATGGAAAAGGTGAATATTGTCCTGTTTTTTGCCATTATATCACAGGAAATATATTGAAAACAAGGTTAGGATGAGAATATAAGAAAAATAGAACAGTTCACGGTAACAGTTCAGACAGGTCTGCGCATTTACTGCGCTGACCGTATGAAAAAGTAGTGCCAGCTTTATCCGGCCCATCGCGAAGCGATTTTTAATGGCTGGATGCGTAACAGTTCACGTTATAACCGATTCAGACTCCCCTGCCCGACAAGCGGAGGCTCATAGGGGAGCCAACTATTATCAGTATGGAGGTACAGAAAAAATGGCAGAGAGCAGATTGATCGGAGCATATCCCGTAATTGGAATCAGACCAACAATTGACGGAAGAAGAGGATACCTGAAAGTGCGGGAATCCCTGGAAGAACAGACTATGAATATGGCAAGATCCGCAGCCCGGCTTTTTGAGGAAAACTTAAAATACTCAAACGGCGAACCGGTAAAAGTAGTGATCGCGGACACTACCATAGGGCGTGTGGCTGAGGCTGCCGCCTGTGCGGACAAATTCAGAAGAGAAGGGGTGGATATTACTCTGACAGTGACCCCGTGCTGGTGTTATGGAGCGGAGACCATGGACATGGACCCACAGACCATAAAAGCAGTCTGGGGATTTAACGGGACAGAGCGTCCGGGTGCCGTATATCTGGCAAGCGTGCTGGCGACCCATGCACAGAAGGGGCTCCCCGCTTTTGGAATCTACGGCCATGATGTACAGGCTGCAGATGCCACGGATATACCGGATGATGTGAGGGAAAAACTGCTGCGGTTCGGCTGTGCGGCTGTTGCGGCAGCATCTATGAGGGGAAAATCCTACCTGCAGATCGGTTCTGTGACTATGGGGATTGGCGGTTCCATCATTGATCCGGATTTTATTGAATCGTATCTGGGAATGCGTGTGGAATCCGTGGATGAAGTGGAACTGATCCGCCGCATGACAGAAGGGATCTATGATGAGGAAGAATTCGGAAAAGCCCTGGCCTGGACAAAAGAACACTGCATGGAGGGCTTTGACAAGAACCCGGAGGCAGTGCAGAAGACCAGGGAGCAGAAAGATGCGGACTGGGAATTTGTTGTGAAGATGATGTGCATCATCAAGGATCTGATGAATGGAAATGAAAACCTTCCGGAGGGATGCGAGGAGGAAAAAGTGGGACACAATGCCCTGGCAGCCGGTTTCCAGGGGCAGAGGCAGTGGACCGATTTTTATCCAAATGCGGACTTTGCGGAAGCGATGTTAAATACATCTTTTGACTGGAATGGAGCCAGAGAGCCTTATATCCTGGCCACAGAGAACGATGTGCTCAACGGTCTGGGCATGATGTTTATGAAACTGCTCACCAACAGAGCCCAGATCTTTGCAGATGTGCGTACATACTGGAGCCCGGAGGCTGTGAAGGAGGCAACAGGTTATACATTGGAAGGCAAAGCGGCAGAGGCAGGCGGTTTCATCCATCTGATCAACTCCGGCGCAGCCTGCCTGGATGCCTGCGGGGAAGCAAAGGATGAAAGCGGAAACAGTGTGATCAAGCCATGGTTTGATGTGACAAAAGAGGACCAGGATGCCATTATGAAAGCAACTACCTGGAACGCGGCTGATTTCGGATATTTTCGTGGCGGCGGCTATTCCTCCAGATTTTTGACAGACGCGGAGATGCCTGTGACCATGATCCGCCTGAACCTGGTAAAAGGTCTGGGACCTGTGCTGCAGATCGCAGAAGGCTGGACCATTAAGCTTCCGACTGAAGTGTCTGACACGATCTGGAAACGTACGGATTATACATGGCCTTGTACCTGGTTTGCGCCCAGAGTAAGCGGTGAGGGTGCGTTTAAGACAGCATATGACGTGATGAACAATTGGGGAGCCAACCATGGTGCCATCAGCTACGGACATATCGGAGCAGATTTGATCACCATGTGCTCCATGCTTAGGATCCCTGTAGCTATGCACAACGTGCCAGAGGAAAAAATCTTCCGTCCTGCTGCATGGAATGCATTTGGTATGGACAAAGAGGGACAGGACTACAGAGCCTGCGCAGCTTATGGTCCCCTTTATAAGTAGCGTGCAGTGACGATTGAGCAGGTCTGCGCATTTGCTGCGCTGACCGAACCATAATATTTCCAAGCCGGGCAGAAATCCCATGGACAAAGGCGGTTCCGTAGGGATTTTTGCTTGTACAGGGGAAGGTACGGAACCATTACAGTATGCTGTAATGATTCAGATAATAGATTGATTGGGGGAAGATGAAAATGCCGGGAAAACAAATGCTGGCAGCAGATTACGGAGCCTCCAGCGGCAGGGTGATGCTGGGCAGTTTTGATGGGGAAAGGATCTCTCTGCATGAGATCCACCGTTTTGCCAATGAACCTGTGATTTTAAACGGAAAAAGCAGCAGTACCATGTACTGGGATTTTCTGCGGCTTTTCCACGAGCTGAAGACAGGCATTACAAAAGCGGGGATCATGCAGGGCAGGTCAGGTGCGGCTATCAGCAGCATTGGTGTGGATACTTGGGGCGTGGACTATGGGCTGCTGGGAAAAGACGGTATGCTCTTATCCAATCCGGTCCATTATCGGGATGCCAGAACAGAGGGGATGCTGAAAAAAGCCTTTTCCCGCATGGACAGGGAAAGACTCTATGAGATCACCGGCAGCCAGTTCATGGAGATCAATACAGCATTTCAGCTTATGGCAGAGCAGGAATACAGAAAAGAGCTGCTGGCCCGGGCAGAGCATATGCTTTTAATGCCGGATCTGTTCTGCTATTTCCTGTCAGGGGAAATGGCAAGTGAATACACCATTGCCTCAACCACGCAGATGCTGGATGCGGGAAAAAAGGACTGGTCCGGGGAGGTGCTGGAAAGCCTGGGCCTTCCCTCCCGGATATTGGAGCCGGTGCTTATGCCGGGAACAAGGCTTGGCAGCCTTAGAAATGAGATCAGGGAAGAGCTGGGGGCAGGCCCCATGGATGTCATAGCTGTGGCAGGACATGACACGCAGAGCGCCATGGCTGCCGTTCCGTCAGAGACAGATGATTTTCTGTTTTTGAGCTGCGGTACCTGGTCATTGTTTGGAACAGAACTGGATGTACCCCAGATAGACAGCAGATCTTTTGCCTGCAACATGACCAATGAGGGGGGATGCGGCGGCAAAACCTCTTTTTTGAAAAACATCATAGGGCTCTGGCTGATTCAGGAGAGCCGGAGACAGTGGATGCGGGAAGGATGCGAATACAGTTTCGGATATTTGGAATCCATGGCAGGGGATGCGGAACCCTTTGCCGCTTTTGTGGACCCGGACGCGCCGGAGTTTGTGCCCGCCGGAAATGTACCGCAGCGGATTCGGGAATTCTGCAGACAAACCGGGCAGAAAGTACCGGAACGCGTGGGCGGGGTGGTGCGCTGCATTGACGAAAGCCTTGCTCTTAAATATAGGATGGTACTGGACGAGATCTGTGCATGTACAGGCAGAACGTATCAGGCAGTCCATCTGGTGGGAGGCGGTGCCCAGAGCGCCCTTCTGTGTCAGATGACGGCCAACGCATGCGGCATCCCCGTGATCGCCGGACCTGTGGAAGCCACTGTGTACGGCAATCTTGCCATGCAGCTTGTGGCAGCAGGGGAAGTAAAGAATTTGAAAGAGGTTCGGAGGATCATCCGGAATTCTGAGAATATGAAAGTGTATGAGCCGCGGGATACGGAGCAGTGGCAGGAGGCTTACGGACAGTATAGGAAGTTTGTTTCGTGAGAGGAAAGGGTGCAGGACAGAAAATGGAGGAAATGAAATGGAATTAAGTTATATGGAGCTTAGGGAACAGATTTGTGATGTGTGCCATAAAATGTGGCAGAAGGGCTGGGTAGCTGCAAACGACGGGAATGTTTCCGTAAAATTAGAGGACGGGACATTTCTGGCGACACCTACGGGGATGAGCAAAAGTTTTATTACCCCGGAAAAGCTGGTACACATTGATATGGAAGGAAATATCCTGGAAGCGGAGGAAGGGTGCCGTCCTTCCTCAGAGATCAAGATGCATCTGCGCTGTTACCGGGAGCGGGAGGACGTGGGGGCTGTCTTACATGCGCATCCCCCGGTAGCGACAGGGTTTGCTGTGGCGAATAAGCCTCTGGATGAATATTCCATGATCGAGACTGTGATTGCTCTTGGCTCTGTGCCGGTGACACCGTATGGAACGCCCTCCACGTATGAGGTGCCTGATGCCATTGCTCCTTATCTGGGTGAACATGACGCAGTGCTTTTGCAGAATCACGGGGCGCTGACTGTGGGTGCAGATGTCATTACCGCTTATTACCGGATGGAGACCTTGGAACTTTTTGCACAGATCAGCCTGAACGCTCATATGCTCGGCGGAGCAAAGGAGATCTCACGGGAAAATATTGACCGGCTCATATCCATGCGGGAAGGATATGGTGTGACCGGAAGGCATCCCGGATATAAGAAGTATTCATGAGACGCTGCCTGTTTTGGCAGGAGTAAATTTGTTACTGTACACAGGCCACTGTACCGGGAGGCGTTTTCATGCTGAAAGCATGAAAATCCCGAGGCAGCCAGCGCCATATGGGGCAGAATGCCCCATATCTGTGCATCGCGAAGCGAGTTACTGGACACGGAGTGAACAGTTACGTAAATTTTGTTAAGGATAAAAGGTGAATGTGATGTTAAAAGGGATTCCGAAAATTATTCCGCCTCAGCTTTTAAAAGTGCTGGCAGAGATGGGACATAGTGACAGGATTGTGATCGCGGATGGGAATTTCCCTGCGGAGAGCATGGGGAAGGATTGTATTGTTGTGCGGATGGATGGGCATGGAGTGCCCGAGGTGCTGGATGCAGTGCTTCGTCTGATGCCGCTGGACGGATATGTGGAACATCCTATGAGTCTTATGGAGGTTATGCCCGGGGATGATGTTAAGACACCAATCTGGGATACTTATAGGGAAATCGTGAAAAAGTATGAGGACCGCGGGGAAAGCGTGATTCGGAATGTGGAGCGGTTTGCTTTTTATGAGGAGGCAAAGAAGGCTTATGCTATTGTGGCTACGGGGGAAGAGGCGGTTTATGCGAATGTGATGCTGCAGAAGGGGGTTATTTAGAGAAAAAAGGGACGGGAAACTCCGGCGGGGAGGGGCAGGCAGGGATACGGGGCCTGATTCCTCCGACGTTTTGCTGGTGGGCAGCTAACCTGCTGGCATTCACTAAATTCGTCGGCAATGGCCTCCTCATTAAGTGTCTGCCGCAGGTGGATCTGCCCGACGCTCCACTAAACCTGCGGAATCAGGCCCCGTATCCCTGCCTGCCCCTCCCCGCCGGAGTTTCCCTGATTTTGGCTGCGGAAGTGTGGGAAGCATGAATGAGGAAATGTTCTCGGGAGGTGATATAAGGCTCGATGTGGGAGGAAACATGAACAAATTTTCGGAGAAAGACTGGAAACTGTTCCGAAGTAAGATCGCTGTCTGGCAGGAAGCGTACATGGAAAAGCTGAACAAGGAATACATAGAATTACTGAGCGGTGAAGGAAATGCTTCAGATAAATTCTGGGCATTAGAGAAGCGTATCCGTGGGGATAAGAAGGATTGCGGTGTGCAGTGTGACATGAGGAGGTCGAACCAGTTCTATATCATGATGTCACTGTTGAATGAGGGTGCGATCACTTTGGAGGATCTGGATGATTTCAGTGAGGATCTGAAAGATACCATGATACATTTCTTCGAGAGGAAATGATGTATATGCAGCATGGATGCAGAGTATCATTGCAGAAGAAAAACTAAAGCCGGAAGACATCCGTATATTTGGGGAGAATGCTTTCCGTGATGGTGAAATCAAGACAGCCGGAGCAGATAGGGAGAAAACTGTGCCCATATCTGTTCCGGCTGTTTCCCGGCAGCTTTGTTTTGCAAAGACATTAATTTCCAAGAAATACCAACAAAGCACCCCCTTATTTTAGCTAAAAGTTAAATTCATTCTCCCACGGGAATTCTGCCGACTCCTCCAGGCTCTTAGGCCAGTGGCTGCACCAGTCCGGAACCGTTGGGGCTTCTATGCGGTCCATGCTGGGAGTGTAGGGCTTGATGTCCAGGACCGGGGTGTTGTCGTTTGCGTCAATGTAGGCTATGTGGATGACGCCGTTTTCGTGATCAATGTATGTGACCGGGGCTGTGGTAAGGGCTATGGGGTTGGGGCGGACAGGAGAACGGGTGGCAAAGATGCCCATTACGGGAGGGCATTTTTTGTAGGGCTGTTCTGCTTCCAGCACGGCGCGGGCTTCCTCTGTGTCAAAGTCGCTGAACCACCAGAGCACCTCGATGTGGCTGAAGCCGTCTAATGCCTGCAGCGCCGGGATGTATTCCGGATCCAGGGTGATAAACATTTCTTCTCCGTTATTGTGGATGGTCCCAATGGGATGTAATTTGAATGATGTCATGGTGTATTCCTCCATATATGATTTATTTGTGAGTAACTGTTCGGTACCCTCACAGTTACAGGCAAAAATCCATGCAGAATCGCCTTTGGCGATGGGATTTTTGCTTGGCCGTGGAACACTTTCTTACGGTCAGCGCAGTGAATGCGCAGACCTACTGAATAGTTACATTTACGAGTTCAATGTAGACCCTGACATGGTGTGAGAGTCAAGAGGAATATTTTTGACGGAAATTTTTAGTCTTTTTTGATCAGCAGAGGTATCTGTATCTCTGTCAGAAAGTTTTTGGGGGTATCTTCATTCCAGGGGCCCCGGTGGACGATCTGCCTGCTTGGGGCAGTCATCTGGTAGCGCTCGTTTTTTTGCAGCCATTCTGCGAAGGAAAGGTAGGCTCCGGCTATATTGGAGAAGTGGCCGTACACCATGGTGCAGGCCATGACAGGGACGGGTTCAATAAACCGGAAGATGAAATCCCCGGTATCCTTTCCGGATTTTTTTACGGGTGCACATATCTCTACATCCACCTGTGTCTCCTTATACTCCTGATCGTGGTATAGAGAGAAGGTTTCAGGGGAAATCGGTATCCTGTTTGTTTCTGCAAAATCTGACATCTCTTTCCAGAGAAGACCTTCACCGTAGTAATCCGGAAGGATCCTTCTGAGGGAGAGCACCTGAATACCGGGAATGGATTTTATGGTCACATTGTACGGCATCTCATTTTGTCCATGCAGAATATCTTTCTTGACGAGCAGGATTTTCTGAAGCCGTTCCTGCTCTGTCTTGATGTTTTCCTGGATTTCCCGGTATTTTTTGTCCAGATGTTCTATCAGGGACATTTCATTTTCAGCGGCCAGGGCAGCGGCAATTTCCGACACCTGAAAACCGCTGTCACGCAGATAAATGATTTTATTCAGGGTGGGGATCTGCTCGGCAGAGTACATACGGTAACCCGTCCAGGCATCAGTTTTAGCCGGCTTCAAAAGGCCGGCTTCATCGTAATACCGCAGCATCCGGATGGATACCTGTGTCAGTTTTGAAAATTCACCTATTTTAAACATACTTTCACCTGCAGTCTATATTTGTATGGTTAATCCAACACCGACTTCCTCAATATCCATGTATTTCAGCATTTCGGCTTTGGCTTTCAAGGAAACACAGTGGCAGGGATAAAGGGAATCTGCGGACAGGGTGTCCAGGAAATGGATGGCTTCCGTAAGCTGTGTATTTTTATCAAACAAATGGAATCCGCCAATGATACCTGTAATGCGCTGTTCCCGGCAGACTCTGCGTGCATACTCTGTGATGCTGCAGATGCCGCTGTGGGAGCAGCCGGTGATAAGGAAAAGACCTTTGTCTGTCCTGCACACCAGGGCAGAGTCGTCCGGGCAGAAGTCCTCCTTTTCTTCGCCGTTTATTCTGTATGTGCCGATTGCCTTTCGCTTTTCAAAGCTATAAAGCTCTGGGATCTGCCCCAGGAAAAGACAATTTTCAGAGAGAGAAACAGGCGCTTGGGCAGGCTGGTAACAGAACAGTCTGGCGATCTCTTCCGGGGAATAGGGGGCGCCTATGTATTCATTCTCATAGTATTTCGGCTGGAAACACAGAGGATGTGCCACAAGCCGGGCGTTTGGAAGGTCATACTCTTCACGGAGGTATTTTAAGCCTCCGCTGTGGTCATTATGGCCGTGGGAGAGCACAATATGGGTGACGGAATTTAAGTCTATGCCCATGGAGACAGCATTTTGAATGAAGATAGAGGAGTAGCCGGTATCAAAGAGTATTTTTAAATCATCAATTTCAATGTAATAGCTGACTGCCGGTTCCCCTGCATAATATTGGTCGATATACGTGTTATTATCCACCAGAACGGTTAATTTCATCTGAGAGCCTCCTGATCTTGATCTTATTCATTTCCCAAGGAAAGGCAAAGTCACTCAAGCATGATTTCCTTTAAAGAAATGTTCTTTATTCTAACAGAATAACACAGCATAATACATTCATAAACCAAAATAAAAGAAAACAGAACAATAAAAAACGCCTGCCAGTTAAATGTGTAGTCAGGAACATGGGGGATATCCTTATAGATGATCTTAACCATACTTTTTATCAGTGCAAATTGATAAAGAGTCCCAACAACAAATCCCCCATAAGCCACAGGCCGGTATCCGTCAAGGATCGCCTTCCGGCAGTCCCTCTGGGAATATCCGAAGACCCGCATCATAGCGATCGTCTTTGTGTTGGCATCCACCACGGTTGTCACGGACAGGAGAAGCGTCGTAAAGGAAAGCACGATCCCAATAACAAAAATGATCACAGCAAACATGGCACTTGCCAAGTCCTTCATACCAAAAGTCATCTGCATCATGGAGGAATAACAGAAAGAAGCAAATCCAATAAAAAATAAAAGAGAGATACGGCTCCTGGCAGTGCTCTGTCTCAAATCCTGCAAAAATGAAAGTGTCTTTCCGCTATTTCTTTTCTGCCGCCTTATCTTGAAAATCCCACCTTGTTTTCCGCGGAGCAGAGTCAGCACAGGGTTTCCAAGTTTACGGCACCCGTAGAGAATCGCAAGAATAGAAAAAAATCCAGCAGGGATCAGC
Source organism: Blautia hominis (assembly GCA_002270465.1). Lineage (GTDB taxonomy): Bacteria > Bacillota > Clostridia > Lachnospirales > Lachnospiraceae > Blautia > Blautia hominis. Next base: position 699,228 of record NQOF01000001.1, on the reverse strand, counting down.
ACAAGAAAGAGGAGCAGTGACCAATGAAAATGGACAGTAATATCAGGCAGGATCTTATCCTCATTCATCACCCGGTAAAACGTAGGCATAAGCAAAAAAGAGGACGCAAATCCAATGCCGGTACCCAGCAGCACACTGACCCCGAACACCCAGAAGCCACGGGCAATCTTAAAATCAGAATATCCCAGTGCCTTCAGGATACCCAGTTCTTTTCGATGGCTGTCAATATAATGCTTAATATAAAAAAATAACATAATAACAGAAGTCAGCAAAAGACAGCCTCCGCTTACGCAGCTGATCATCCTGCCGGACGAGACCTGGGCTTCATAAAAAACGGTAACCGCCCCTGGTGCGATTTCCTCCCGAATCCCCACCATATCCATATTAAAATTCAGGAACAAAGTGCAGACAAAGACTGCACAGCAGGATATTATAAAAATCCCGGTAAATTTTGCGGCGTCTCTGAATCCTACGACCATATGATCACCATCCTATCTCATAAGCTGTTTTCCGGGCGGCATTCTGATACAGATCAGTGACTTTACCGCTGTTCATCAGTATCACCTTATGAGCCATCCGGGCAATATTCTGATTATGCGTAACCATGACAACAGTAAAACCGTACATGTCCTGCAGCTTACAGATATAATCCAGCACCAGCCTTCCGGTTGCCTCATCCAAAGCCCCGGTAGGTTCATCCAAAAACAATACCTTAGGCTTTTTCGCCAGTGCCCTTGCAACGGAGACACGCTGCTGTTCCCCGCCGCTCAGTTCTCCCGGCAGCTTTTCCAGCTTATCACCAAGTCCAACCGCGTTGATCATTTCCCGGTAATCTTTATTCCCGGACAAATCTGCCCCCATTTTCACATTCTTATCCACATTCATATGAGGCAGCAGATAATACTGCTGGAAAATAAATCCCACATATTCCTTCCGAAACTGTGTCAGCTCACGCTCACCAAGTCCTGTGATCTTTTTCTCCCCATAAAACACTTTCCCCTGATCCGGCGTCTCCAGCCCGGACAGAACATTCAGCAATGTAGATTTTCCTGAGCCGGAAGCCCCCAGGATAACCGCAAACTCTCCCTCCTCTATTTCCAATGAAATCCCCCTGAGCACCGGCAGCGGATTGTCGCTGTTTCCGTAAGACTTAAAAATATCACAAGCTCTGATCATACTTTTCACCTGCCTTTATATTTTTCAATATACTTGTAAAAACCTCTGTCATCATTCCGTCGATCTCTCCCGTCTCAAAACTGCAGACATTCGTAGCACAAAGCGTTGCGATCCCATGCGTATAAATCCACAAATGCCGATACAAAGCCCAGGCGTTTTCCTCACTCAGTCCATACTGTGTCTGAATCGAATGCATGATCTCTTCATGGTTATCATCAATTGCAAAAAGCACATCCTTCACTCCGGGGGTCTCTGCCCTCTCCCTCATAAACAAAAGCCGAAAAAGCTGAGGCTCCCTTCCGGCGAACCCAATATACTCCATCCCCACACTCTTAAATGCCATCTCCTGCGAAAGCCCCTGCTTCACACACCGGTTATAAACCTCTTTAGCAGCCCGGACAATCTCTTCCTGCACCTCCTCCATACTATGAAACACCGTAAACACAGGTCTGGCAGAACTTCCAAGCTCCATCCCCAGCTCCCTTGCCGTAACCGCGCCCATCCCCCGTTTTCTCACTATATTCAATCCCGCATTCACAATCTCTTCCCTGGTAAACTTAGCCTTAGGCGGCATCTCTCATTCCTCCATCCTTAATCAAATTTAAAAATCCACCATATCCGTCCTAAATCATTCAATTTAAAACACTTGATTTAAAACATATACTTACATAATACCACATCAATCTCCACTGTCAACTAAAATCCCAATATCTATCATTTATAACCTCTACCCTGTTCCGTCCGCAATCGAAATAGCCTCCTTCCGTCCATCCCATCCATAATCCAAACAACTCCTAATCCCAATCCCAACCGCAATTCAAATAACCTCCGCCTACTCATCGTATCCGCAAGTCAAATAGCCTCCTTCCATCCATCCCATGCGCATTCAAAACAACGCTCATCCCAATCCCAACAGCAATTCAAATAACCTCCGCCTACCCATTCCATCTGCAGCCCAAACAGCCTCCACCCGTCACCCAACCGCATTCTAAATAACCTCTGCCAGCCCATCGCATCCGCAATCCAAACAGCTTCCGCCCGCCACTCCAACCGCATCTCAAATAACTTTCTCTCATCCCTCCCATCCGCATTCCACCAACAGGAAAGAGCAGCGGCCCAGGGGCAGGGAAGGCAGGGGGATAATTCAGTAGGTTAAGTGGAGCAGCTGGCAGATCCACCTGCGGCAGACACTTAATGAGGAGGCCATTGCCGACGAATTTAGTGAATGCCAGCAGGTTAGCTGCCTGCCAGCGGAACGTCGGATGAATTATCCCCTGCCTTCCCTGCCCCTGGGCCGCTGCTCTTTCCGTCCGTGAGCCATGCAATCCACATGAGCCCCACTACCCCATTGCATCTCCCCACCAAAAATGCTAAACTAAGAACAAACGTTCCTCAACCACAAAAAAACAACAGGAGTCCCCACATGGAAATAAAAGACCTTACCATATACCAAAAAACCATCCCACCAACACCCCCGCAATACGCCCCCTACCCCTTCGGCCTCTCAGAGGAAATCTGCACGCATCTGTCCTCCACCGGCATCCAAAGCCTCTATACCCATCAGGCCGAGATGTTCACCCAGGCCATCCGGGGCGAAAATATAGTCATCACAACCTCCACCGCCAGCGGCAAAACCCTGGGTTTCCTTCTCCCTGTCATACAGGAGATACTGTCCCATCCCCAGTCCAGGGCTATTTTCTTATACCCGACAAAAGCCCTGGCAAGTGACCAGTACCGGGCAATACAACCCTGGACGGAGGCTTTCGGACAGCACAGACTGTCCGCAGGGGTATATGACGGTGATACACCGCCGGCCGAACGGAGCCGCATCAGGAAGAATGCCAACATCATCCTTACCAATCCGGAAATGCTCAACAGCGCGTTCCTTCCTAATCACAGCAAAGCCGGATTTGACTTTATATTTTCAAACCTGAAATACATCGTCATAGATGAGCTCCACACCTACCGCGGTGCGTTCGGCTCACACCTTGCCAATGTATTCCGCCGCCTGTCCAGGATCTGCAGATACTATCACGCGTCGCCTCAGTTCCTCTGCAGTTCCGCCACCATAGCAAACCCTGTGGAACTTGCCCGGGCAGTCTGTCAGAGGGAATTTATCTGCATTGACAGGGATGGGTCCCCTGCTCCGGAGAAAACATATGTTTTCCTCCAGCCGCCCAAGATTTACGGGAAAGATAATCAGTATTACGGGCAGGTGCAGAGTACGTCTGTAGCAGCGTCCATGGCGGCAGAGCTGACAGAGAAGGGACAGAGCTTTCTTACATTTGCCAAATCCCGCAGAAATGTGGAGGTTATCCTAAAAGAAGCCCGTGATATGCTGGAGGGGGAGGGCATTCCCGGTGCCGGACTTACGGAGCGGATTTCAGGCTACCGGGGTGGCTATACCCCAAGAGAAAGGAAAGAGATTGAAAGGAAAATGACGTCTGGGGAGCTTTGCGGCCTTATTTCCACCAATGCTTTGGAGCTGGGCATAGACATCGGCAAAATAGACACAACCGTGCTTGCCGGATTTCCGGGAACCAGGGCTTCCTTCTGGCAGCAGACGGGAAGAGCCGGAAGAAGCGGCAGAGCCTGCACCAACTATCTGATCTTAGACAACCTACCTTTTGACCAGTATATCTCCATCAATCCGGACTGGCTTTTTGACGGGGAGAGCGAGAGTGCAGTGGTGGACAGAGACAATCTTCTCATTGAACTTGCCCATATCCGGGCAGCAGCGGCGGAACTGCCGCTTACCCTTGACGATATTGCTGTTTTTCCTGATTTGGGTGAGACGATCCCAGTCCTTCTGCGGGTAAAAGAGCTGCATGCCCAGGATGGCAGATTTGCCTGGTCCGGAGATACATTTCCGGCAGGTGACTATAGTCTCAGAAATATAGATAAGGTCAGATATAAACTGGTGGACCGGGAGAATTCCAGGATCATCACAGAGATGGATGAGATGCAGGCTTTCCGGGAAATCCATGAAGGCGCAGTGTACATGCACGGAGGCGCCCAGTATGAAGTCATACAAATGGACAGGGAGACAAAAACATCCTATGCGGTACCCTTTTGCGGAAACTATTACACCATGCCGGGAAGCGCCGCCGCCATCCGTATCATACATGGGAGCGCAGAGAAGGAATACAAAAGGACAAAGGTTTCGTTCGGTGATGTTAATGTAAAGGAATCGGTCTACATGTACAAAAAACTGCAGTTCCACAATCATCAGAATCTGGGATACGGACAGCTGGAGCCGCCGTTATCCAAGGATTTTGACACGGAAAGCACCTGGATCACCATTCCCCAAAATGTTGTGAAGGTTTACAGGAGCCTCATAAGGGAAACAGGAAACGGACAGGTTTTGAGAAACAACCATTTTGAAGGCATCTGCTATGCTACCCGGAATGCTGCGCGGATGGCAACCATGACAGAACAGGAGGATATCGGCGTCACCATGTCAGGCAATGCGCTGGATATGGGCGCGGGATTGGAGGAAGAAGTCTGCCTCTATATTTTTGATGAGTATGTAGGCGGCCTGGGGTATGCGGAAAAAGCCTATGAACTCATGCCGAAAATCATAGAACATGCCATAGAGATGGTAAGAGGCTGTAAATGTAAAGACGGCTGCGCGGCCTGCATAGGGGATTACCGGCTGGACAAGGACATCGTATGCTGGGGTCTGGAAAATCTGTTGACGCAGCGGGATTCCCCCATGGGGATGAAACTGCCTGACCATGTGCCCTCCACTTATATGCAGAAGCCCTTTGTGTTTGCGGAACTTCCCTCAAAATGGAAAGAATTCTGCGCCTTCCTGAGCCGGAAAGGGGAAGCTATGGCAGCGTTTTTGAATACGGTGGAGGAGGTAAGCGTGGAAGGGAACATATTGTTTCTTCCCACGTCCGGCACCTTTTACCGGACATGGATCTTAGAGGACGCAAACAGGCTGAGCCTGAAAAATATGATCGCCTTTTACACAGATGCCCCGGCTGCCCTGCGCCTGGAAGTGTATCTGTCAGACAAGGGGAGCGATAAGAAGGAAACAGAGGAAAAGATCAGGCGGAGATATTCGCATTTACATGACGGGAAAAACGGATGACAGTGCGGGGGATATCGTATGGAATTGTATTTTGAAAAAGAATTGGACAGACTGAATCCATATCAAAGAGAAGCCGTTCTGGATGAGAGCCCTGCCTGTGTGGTGAATGCAAATGTGGGGAGCGGCAAGACGACAGTGCTGATCACTAAAATCCAATATCTGCACCATATAAAAAAGGTGGGTTATGAGGATATGACGGTGCTCACCTTTACCAATAAAGCCGCAGACGAGATTAAGTCCAGGCTTTTGGCAGCGGAACCGGAACTGCCGGCAGATAAACTCAGAGGATTCGGTACGTTTCACAGTACGGCCCTGTATTATCTGCGGGAGTTCCTTCCTGTGGAGGATCTGGGTTATAGTAAAGAGTTTCTGGTCATAGACCCCGAGGAGGAGCTGGAGCTGGCTTATGACTTGATCAGGCAGCACAAGCTGAAGATCAAATATAAGAACCGCCTCAAAAAAAGGCTGGAGTCAGCCATGGCTGTCCGGGAGGCGGAAAAGAAGGTCTCAAAATATCAGGACGATATTTATGAGCTTGCCGGGCTGCTAAAGGAGGAGAAGGCAAAGCAGGATAAAATGACCTTTTTTGACTTGCTGGAAAACGCTAATTTTCTTCTGAAGGAGGCAGAACAGAAATCCGTATCTCCCAAGTGGGTCATTATTGATGAAGTCCAGGACAGTGACACCCAGCAGCTTGTTTTTACGGACCGTCTCATAAGCCGCGGAGCCAGCCTGTTTGCGGTGGGGGACCCCAACCAGGTGATTTATAGCTGGCGGGGCAGCGCGTTTCAGATATTTTATACTTTAAAGCACAAATATCAGGCAAAAGAGCTGACACTTCCCATCAATTACCGCTCCAGCACCTCCATTTTGGAGGCTGCCCGTTGTTTTCTGCAGAACGGAAGCCCTCTTACGGGGGTGCGGGAGCCGGGGAGCAAGATCATAGTCAGACGCCAGTATGATGCTTTTCAGGATGCCTGTTATCTTGCAGCCAGAATGAAAAAGCTGCATGAGGAGGGCATATCTTATGGGGAGATGGCTGTATTTTACCGTCTGCAGAGCCAGTCTAAAATATTTGAGGACGTGTTTTTAAGAGAGGGTATCCCCTTTGAGGTATCCTTGAAGAAGACGGTGGGTGATGTGCCTGTGCTCAAATGGTGTATCCGTCTTCTCCGGTTTTCACTGAACACAAAGGATACGGCATCCGGGATCTATGTACTTTCCAGCCGGGAGTACGGGGAAGGTATCAGCGGGAAAAAGGCTGAGGAGATTGTCAGGGCCGGACAGCCGGGAAAATCCCTTTTGTTTGACAGAATGTGCGGATTGGTGGAAAATTGCAGGGAACTGGGCAATGAGGAAGAACTGTTTACATATTTTGAACTGGACAGGTACCTGAACCCTGTGTCGGCATCCTTCCATGAGGACAGTGACGCGGTGCGCAGACTGTTTGGGATTATGTATGCCTATGTGAGAGAACAGCAGGCAGAGCGGGCGTCGGGAATGCGGGAGTTTGTCAATTCCTCCTCACTCTACGGATCGGATGTGCTGCGGGAGGATATCAGCCGGCAGGAAGACCGCGTAAAACTCATGACCATCCATGCGTCAAAGGGGCTGGAATTTTCCTGTGTGTTTATCACGGGGGTGAATCATGGGCTGATTCCGCTCAGGACCGGGGATATGGAGGGGGAGGAGGAAGAGAGAAGGCTGTTTTTTGTGGGTATCACCAGAGCAAAGGACCATTTGGAACTGTCCTATTACATGAATCCCCAGGAGAGAGCTGATCCGGGGGAGAGCCGTTATATCCGTATGATCCCACCCCGGCTGCTGGAACACGATGAGGACATAGGCCCTGCTGTGAGCCTGCAGGAATTAAAACGCCAGGTGCAGGAACAGAGGCGCAGTATGACTGCCGGGTGTTTGGAACAGAGTCCGGGACAGAGTTTGGAACAGAATCCGGAACAGAGTTTGGAACAGAATCCGGAACAGAGTTTGGAACAGAATCCGGAACAGAGTTTGGAACAGAATCCGGAACAGAGTTTGGAACAGAATCCGGAACAGAGTTTGGAACAGAGTCCGGAACAGAGTCCCGAACAGGCAAAACAGCAGAAGCTTGTCCGGCATTCCAGATACGGAACAGGCGTTGTGGTGAATGAGGATGAAACTATGCTGGAAGCAGAATTTGAGGGGTATGGAAAAAAAGAATTCATAAAAGCGTTCAGTGAACTGGAATATATATAGAAGCAGCGGACATAATCTTTTTTGGAAAGGCGGAAAAATGATCAAGAGAAGAAAAAAATCTACCCGGACAGTGGAGATGGAAGCGGTTCTAAAAAAAGAGCAGGCATTTCTAAAACGAAATGAGGAGAAGAATGCGTCTTTTCTTGACCGGACTTTGGAAGCAAAGGTTCCGGCCAGGCTGCAGGAGACTCTGGATAAGGCATTTGAGAAAGCATTCGGCCTCATATTTGAGAAGGGGACGGATGTGATAGAGAAGACATATTCCAGGGAGAAGATAGAGCACACGTATAAAGTAGATGCCTACGCTGCCGGATTGCTGGAAAATAAAAAAACACTCCGCACATTTACGAAAAAAGCCCAGGCTGCAGGCAGCAGGAATCTTCTTCTGGCAGGGGTGGAAGGAGTAGGCCTTGGGATCCTTGGCATTGGCCTTCCCGACATTCCCCTTTTTACCGGCATGATACTGAAAAGCATTTATGAAACCGCGCTTCACTATGGATATTCGTATGATACGGAGGAGGAGAAGTATTTCATACTGCTGCTCATACAGGGAGCCTTGTCCTATGGAGACGCTCTGAGACAGATCAATGAGCAGACAGACCGATATATCATGGAGCAGACAGTACCCCAGGGATACGACAGCGGGGAGCAGATCAGAAAAACCTCCTCTGTCCTCTCAAAAGAACTGCTGTACATGAAGTTTTTGCAGGGGATTCCGGTGGCAGGGGTAATTGGCGGAGCTTATGATTCGATTTATCTCAAAAGAATACTGGACTATGGGAAAATAAAGTACAGAAAAAGGTTTTTAATGGACAAAGACAAAGCGCATTGACTTGCAGTAAAATACATTCTATACTTAGAAGAAAGAAGAAATACCGTTTACTGATGCGCTGCCGTTTCCCTAAAAGCGGCATGGCCGTCTGTGAGAAAGGTTTGAGGGCAAGTGCATATGCAAAAGAAGATGAGAACCATTTTTCTGCTGGTCGCTCTGGTATTATCCGGGCTTCTGTCCTTATATTCTATGAGGAGCCTCCAGGGAAATGCAAGAGTCATCAACTATACCGGGGTGGTGCGAGGAGCGACCCAAAGGCTGGTGAAAGAGGAACTGGAAGGACGCCGGGATGATGCCCTGATAGATAAGCTGGACGGCATCATAGAAGAGCTGCGCACGGGAAAAGGGGAAAATCATCTGGTCAGGCTCAATGACGCAAAATATCAGGAAATGATGGCCCTTATGCAGGAACGCTGGGAAGAGATAAAACTGGAGATCCTGAAGGTGAGACAGGGGGCGGACAGCAGTACGCTGTACCTTTTGAGCGAAGAATATTTTGAGCTGGCTGATCAGAGTGTAGGGGTTGCAGAGCAGTATGCGGAAGGTTATGTGCGAATGGCACAGATTTGTTTTGCTGCGCTGACCCTTATATGTACGGCTGCGGCGATCTTTCTGGCATTTTATATGAAGCAGCAGGAGAAAAGGCGTAAGGCAGTTGCACTGATGGAGAATGCCAATCTGGAAAAGAGCCGTAAACTTTCCAGAATGACAGAGGATATCCAGGCGCCCATGAATGAGATCTCTGAACTCCTGTATGTCTCTGATGTTGATACATATGAATTGTTATTCATAAATGAAGCGGGAAAACGCAGTTTTCGGATAGATGATGTGGAGGGGAAACTCTGCTATCAGGTACTACAGGGAAGAGATACCCCCTGTCCGTTCTGCACCACCAAATATCTGAAAAGCGGAGAGAATTATACCTGGGAAACCACCAATCCCATCACAGGCCGGCATTACCTGCTCAAAGACCGTCTGATCGAGTGGGATGGAAAACAGGCGCGCCTGGAACTGGCTTTTGATACTACGGAAGCAGAGTATGAAAAAGAAAAGCTGCGGTATGCCCTCAGCTCAGAGCAGATGGTGATGGAATGCATCAGAACCCTGTACTGTGAAAAAGATATAGGGGACGCGGTAAACGATGTCCTGCGGGAGAGCGGTGTGTTTTTAAATGCAGAGAGGACGTATATGTTCAATCTGACCGGAGGATTTTTCAATAACGACTATGAATGGTGTGCCGAAAATGTGGGATCCAGGCAGGAGGTCCTGCAGAACCTGGGCAGGGAGCAATTGGAACAGTGGCGCGGGATACTGCGTAAGGAAGGCTGCATAGTCATAAAAAGTGCGGAGGAATTCAGGGAAATGTTTCCGGGAAGTGAGGACATCATCCGGGAACGGAATATCCGCAATATAGCCATATCCCCTCTGGAGAAGGAAGGGGTGGTGGTGGGATGTCTTGGTGTGGATAATCTTCCGGAGGAACGTCTATTGAATATCAGTTCGATCCTTCAGACACTTTGCTACTTTATCCTGCTTGCCTATCGCAGAGCAGAGGATGAGCAGCAGTTGTCCCATCTCAGTTATTTTGATACCCTCACATCCTTTTACAACAGAAACCGCTACATGGAAGATATGCAGAAGCTGGCCGGAAGAGAGGGGAGCGTGGGTATAGTATACCTGGATGTCAACGGGCTGAAGGATATTAATGACCAGTTCGGCCATGCTTTCGGGGATAAAGTGCTTATTGAATGCGCGGAGCGCATGAAAAAGGTTTTTCAGGAAGGCAGTTTTTACCGGGTGGGAGGCGACGAGTTTGTGATCGTCTGCCCCGGTGTATCAAAAGAGCATTTCCGTGGAAAGGTAAATGCTCTGCGGGCATCATTCAAAAGAGATGAATTGTGCAGGGCAGCCATTGGTTCCCAGTGGACAGAGAAGCTGGTGGACGTAAGTCAGGCTGTGGCAAATGCGGATGCCAGGATGTATGAGGACAAGAAGGAATTTTACAGGAATAACCCGGTTTCCAAAAGGTACCGCCACCACAGCGACGAACTGCTTTATCTGACGGACCCTGAAATCCTCAGGGAAGAGATCAGCAGGAACCAGTTTGTGGTTTATCTGCAGCCAAAGATTTCATCTTCGGACAGAATGGCAGTGGGCGCAGAGGCCCTGATCCGATACCAGTCCAGAGATGGCTCCCTGGTTCTTCCGGGCAATTTTCTCCCTCTTTTGGAGGAATCCCAGACAGTCAGCCAAATTGACTTCTTTGTGTTTGAATTCATCTGCTCCAAGATAAAAGAATGGAGCATGGAGGGGAAAAAGGGATTTCCTGTATCCGTGAACTTTTCAAGATATTCCCTGGCCCAGCCGCATTTCATAGAACGTCTTTTGGGCATATGCGAACAATACAAAATCTCACCCAAGTATCTTGAGATAGAAATAACAGAGACCGTCAGAAGCGTCAATGATATTGATATTGGTACTTTGATCGAAAAGATCAGGGAGGCCGGATTTATTGTGACCATTGATGACTTTGGCACAGAGTACGCGAATCTGGCTCTTTTGTCGGCAGTGGAGTTCGATGTTTTAAAACTGGATAAGAGTATGGTGGATGATGTGGTGAAAAATTCCAAAGCCCGGGCTATCATAGGCTCCATTGTGGAGATGGGGAAACAGATGGGCATTCAGATCGTGGCAGAGGGGATCGAGACAGAGGAACAGCTTGAAGTCCTACGTGCCTGCGGTGTGGAACTGGCACAGGGATTTCTGTTCAGTAAGCCAATCTCCGTGGATGAATATGAAAAAAGGTATTTGGATAAATAATGGAACGGGACGCCTGGATCTTCGGCGTCCCGTTTTCATTGTAATGGGTTATCCCCAGATCTTTATTTTGTTATATCCTTCTTTCAGGCCTTCCAAAGGTCCGGCTGCGGGTGTCTCACAGCGTTTGGTACCGTTGTAGTCAGTGTCCAGAACAATGGATTCACCGTCAGGGCCGTCAAAGGGAGCTTCCGGAATGCGGACCATACCCAGTTTTTCTGTGCAGATGATCTCAGAAGGTATATCCAGCATGTCTTTTTCAAGCTGGATCTCCAGGTAGGTTTCTTCCCCCTCAACGGAGATCTTTACCTGCGGGTCAGCCTGGCTTATAAAGTTATCTTTTTCCTTATCAAATGCCGGAGCATTTTTCAGATAGGCATTGTGATTGATGTAGGCCGGCTGTTTTACCTGTTCAAACATTTCCAAGTCCTCATTACCCATGGAGGCAACGGTTTCCATATATTCCTCCAGGGTGGTGGTGGAGCCGTTGTAGCCTTCGGTTCCGCATAAGGACTGCTCCGTATAGGCATCCGCACTGCCCACAAAGATATTGTTGTACAGACGGTCATCCCCTCCATATACAGGGGTAGTGCCTGCCACCTCTGTGCTGTGCGGGAAATGATATGGGGTAGAGCGGTTCAGAACATCCTCTCTTCTCATGGTTCCGCAGCACAGGTTATGAACGTAAGCGCCGCCCTGGGCAATGTTGTCAAAGTTATAGGCAGAGGCAAAGATGTTGTTGTCCACCATATAAGGTCCGTGAGTCACTTCAACCATCAGGTCACGGTCATTGTTGTAGAACAGGTTTTTGCTGACACGAGTGCCCTGTGCCTGCCAGTCAAGCCAGGTACCAAGGGTGCAGTCATGAATGTTATTGTTGTGGATCTGCACGTCAATAGCTGCATGGAGCTTGATGCCTGCAATCTCGTAGCCGAAATACTCATGTTTGACAGCGATATTGTAAATATGGTTGTTATAAATCTGGCTGAATACGCAGCCCATATGACCTACAATACCATTTTGTCCGCAGTCATAAATCACATTGTTCCGGATAATGTGAGAACCGATCTTCTCTTTGCTCCAGCCGATCTTCAGAGCGCGGAACACAGCTTCCATCTGGTACTGGTAACCTGGTTTTCTATGCCTTCTGGTACAGTGGTTATGTCCTGTGGATGCTTCTTTTCCAATGCTGATGCCGCTGCATTTGGCATCATGGATGATGTTATTTTCCATGATCCAGCCCTTGCTCCAGTTGGCACCCAGAAGGCCCGGCTGGTCAGCCGTGGGCGGTGTCCACGGGCAGGCGGCCTGAGCCATCTCAAAGCCCCGCACCGTAATATAATTCATGCCTGTTTTCTCAGGGTAGAAACAGCACTTGCGCACATTGATCTCAGCCAGTTCTTTGTTCGGGTCAGCGCCCTGGAAGTTGGCGTAGATATATGTGTTTTCATGGTCAGTCTCAGCGTACCACTGATGAATGGTCCATGCTTTATCCTTGATCGGTTCGGGATGTTTTGTCCACGGCGGATTGTATCCCTCTGTGCGGATCTGGGGATTTTTTACCTCATCCAGGGATTTTGCTTCATAGAAAGATTTGCCGTTTAAGTATACGTCACCTGCATGGACAGAATTGTCATCCGGATAGATGAACCAGTCACCCCACAGCGGTTCTTTGTATGGATTATAGTCCCCGAAAAGTGTATTTGGAACAACGGCTTTCCAGACAGTTCCCTCTATATTTTCCCAGTTCTGAATTCGCTCGGAGCCTTTGATCACCACCTTTTCCCCTTGGGCGGCTTCATATACAATGCGGCTGATATTGCTGTAGCCGCTGTGTTCCGGCTTTACCCATTCCCGGTATTCACCCTCATGCACAATGATCTTATCCCCTGTTTCGGCGGTCTTTGCTGCCTTTGATATGGTTCTGAAGGGAGCCTCTTTTGTTCCCTCCGCGTGATCACAGCCTGTGACTGCTACATGGTATTCTCTGTTCATGGATTTTCCTCCTGTTATAAAACTTTTCCTATCACTGTTTGGTACCTTTCTGTTCAGTACTTTTCCTGTCTTTAAGTATAGACAATCAAGAGGGGCGGGACAAGACGAATTTTGGGGGATTTTCCTTGAAATTTGTGTCACGGTTGTGCCGGAGGACAGAATGGTGTATAATCAAAAAAACGAACATATTTTCGGAAAAGAGGTGACGTGATTGATCCTGAGTGTGAGCCGGAGAACAGATGTGCCGGCATATTATTCGGACTGGTTTTTTGAGCGCATAGAAGCGGGATATGCCTGTGTGCGCAATCCTGTTTCCCGCCACCAGGTCAGCCGTATTTCCCTAGCCCCGGAGGTGGTGGACTGCATTGTATTCTGGACAAAGAATCCTGCGCCTATGCTGGAACGGCTTTCTTTACTGAAAGGATACATGTATTACTTTCAGTTTACACTGACCGGATACGGAAGAGATGTGGAGCCAGGGCTGCCGGATAAGAAACGGGTTTTGATCCCCGCATTCCGGTCACTTGCCGGCAGTCTGGGAGCAGAGCGGGTCATATGGCGGTATGATCCTATATTTTTCAGCGAACGGTATACGGCTGATTACCATCTGCGGGCATTTACACAGATTGCGGATGCATTGGAAGGATATACAAGGCGGGTGGTCATCAGTTTTCTGGATTTCTACCCTAAGATACGAAAGAACCTGGAAAGATTGGGCTGTGAACCCTTTGAGGAGGAAAGTCTGTGCGTGCTGGCCGGGAAGCTGGCCCGGACTGCCAAAAGCCACGGCATGGAGATCGTGACCTGCGCGGAAAAGGCGGACCTTCAGAAATACGGGATCGCCCACGGGAGCTGTATGGACAAAGAACTGATCGGGCGCCTATGCGGCTGCGGCCTGGAAGCTGGAAAGGACAAGAACCAGAGAAGTGAGTGCGGCTGTATGGAGAGTATTGATATTGGCGCCTATGACACCTGTCCCCATGGATGCCTCTACTGCTATGCCAACCAAAGCAGTGCTGCCGTGGCTGGGGGAAGGAAGAAATATAGGGTGGATTCTCCGATCCTCTGCAGTGAGATACTGCCGGAGGACAGGGTGACGGAGAGAAAGGTGAGATCATGGAAACAGCTGCAGGAGAGTCTGGAATCTTATTTCAGCTGAGACGGAAGCTAAAGAGGATTGCATATGCCATTGAGGACAGCGGTACCAGGCGTGCAATTTGTCCGGCAGCAGGTGAGGAAAAGCTATAGGGACGTGCAGAAAAATAGGAAATTGGGATTTTATACGAAAGCGGCAGTGACAATAACCCACTTACCGTGATATAATAATGGCTATATTTTATGGCATCAGCCGGAGAGGAGGAAATATAGGTGCAATGCACACTTATGAATAAAAATACTCCTATTATAGATTTGCAGATTGACCATGATTCATCTGCCATTACTAAAGTTTTAAAAGTATATGATTTGAATTACCTTCCAGTGGGAATAGAGAAAAGAGCGGGTCTGCCCAATCGCAGAGATTTAAACGAATGGTGGCAGGGGCGTTCCATACCAGCCAGCCGTCTGGGTATCCTGGAAGCACTGGAGCATTTGGAAATGTTTGACACAAAGCAGCTTCTTATGAAATGCTTTGGTCTGAGTTTGTCGGATCAGTATTGGATGAAGCCGGCAGATATGGAATTGTCATGGACAAAGGTAAACTTTTTTGAGAATTCTTTTTCTGAGGATGTAGGAAATGCATTGTTTGGACAGCCGCTGGGAAAAGAGGCAGACCTTATGTCTCCCTGCAACACTTCTGACGGCTGGTTAAGGAAAAAGTGGAAAATTATCAACGGTAAAAGATGCCTGATAAAAGGGGGAAGTGCGCCCTATATGCAGGAGCCGCTGAACGAAGTATTCGCCACAAAACTATTAGAATGTATGGGGATGGATAACCATGTTTCATATGGCCTTCTATGGGAAGAACAAATACCATACAGCATATGCGAGAATTTTATTACAACCAATACAGAACTTGTAAGTGCAGTCAGTATTAACAAGTCACTAAAAAAGAGAAGCCAATATTCTGCCTATGAACATTTCCTGCGGGCATGTGACAGCCTTGGGATACCCGGAATCCATAAATTTCTCGATCAGATGCTGGTATTTGATTATCTGATGGCGAACACAGACAGGCATTTCGGCAACTTTGGTGCCGTACGAAATGTAGAGACGTTAGAATGGATGGGGCCGGCACCCATTTTTGACAGCGGCACCAGCCTCTGGCATAATATTCTCACCAGCCGTATCCAGCCCCTTGCAGAAGTCGATACGAAACCCTTCTGCACTAACGAAACAAAGCAATTAAGCTTGATCACAGATTTTACCTGGATACCCTTTGAAAAGTTAAAGAATCTCCACCAGGAGCTATACAATATTTTTATACAATCTCCATATCTGGACGAGCAAAGATGCTGCGCATTATCACAAGCCTTCCAGGAGAGGATGACTAACCTTCAATACCTTGCCGCTCATAGAAAAAAATAAAATATTCACCTTTTAAGGTCCTTCCATTCCAAAGAGAGCACCGAAGATCTGTTGAGGAGCAGGGGCAGCAGCAAAGTTATACTGCCTGCCTCCGCTCCTTAGCAATTACATTAAATACTGTCCAAAAATCCCCTCACAAATTCCAGCGCCGCCCCAACCGGCACAGAATCCCTTGCAGTTTCCGACAAAAAGATAAAATCCTCCTCATCCGGAAAGGCAGATTTTTCCCATACTTTTTCATGCAGGATATCCATATCCGCCCTTGTCAGATAAGGCGCCATATGTCCTCCCAGAATCACATCGCAGTCCATCACCATATGCAGGTTATTCACCGCTGTGGAAAGATGATCCAGATATTCATCAAAACGTCTCTTTTTCTCCGCCTCCCCATCTCTAAGTCCGGTGAAGAACTCCTCCAATGTCTCCTCCTCATGTATAAGCGCATTGACAGAACAGTATGTCTCCATACAGCCTGATTTTCCACAGTAACAGGGCCGTCCTCCTGGGATCAGGGTCATATGTTCCACGGCACCGCCATGGTTCTGTTTTCCCATCACAGTCTGTCCCCCGATGATCACGGCACCACCCAGATGCTTTCCGATCGAGAGATAGATGGCGTCCGTCAAATCCCTGCGGTTCCACAGCTCTGTGGCAGCAGCGCATTTGGCGTCATGGAGAAACATACAAGGATATTTCAGATGTCCGGAAAGAGCCGTGATCTTAAGCCCTGTATATCCCAGTGTTTTGCCAAAGATGATCTCCTGCCCGTCAGCCGTTGTCAGGCCCTGCACAGCAAATCCGATTCCGAGAACCTGTCCTTCTTCAAATCCGCTGTCCCGGATAAAGGTGCTGACAAAGTCTGCAGTCTCCTTATAATAGGCATCGTCATTTCTATAGAGAAGCTTATGTTCCACACAGCTGCAGATTTGACCTTTTAGGTCAACGGCCAGGATCCTTACCTGCTTCTTTAATATTTCCACCCCGATCCCAATTCCTGCCTGAGGGCAGACGGTGTAGGCAACAGCCCTTCTTCCCACCTGCGATTCAAACTGTCCTCCCTTTTCGATCAGTCCGGCCTCCTCCAGTGCAACCAGATTCTGTGTGACGGTTGGCAGGCTCAAGTGAAGCTGGTTTGCAATCTCCTGCTTGGAGAGCTTTTCCTGCTCGTACAGAAGATTATAAATTAAAGAGTAGTTGTTTTTCTTTATATCAGTCAATGTAATATTTCCCATATTCTTTTCATTCCTTTCCGGCAGGCAGCGGGAGATACCCAGCAGCCTTAGATTTATAAAGGATATTTATAAAAAAACTTTACACAATAGAGTATAACACAAACACCGTTGGTAGAAATTCATAAAAATGCAACCCAATATTTGGATAGTTATACATATTGACGAATTGGCGTTCGGGGATTATTATATAAATAGATTTTACAAAATGATTTTATAAAATTAAATCACAAAACAAATATCACCAAGAAAAGGAGAGAGACCATGGGTATTATCGAGAAAATGAGACTGGACGGAAAAGTATCTTTTGTAACAGGAGGTGCCCGAGGCATCGGCAAACAGATCGCGATCGCGCTTGCGGAAGCAGGCAGTGATGTGGCGATCGTGGATGTGGACATTGAGGAAGCGAAAAAGACCGCAAAAGCCATTGGGGAGGAGAACGGTGTGAGGACCATTGCCATCCGGACGGATGTGACAAAGCCCGAAGAAGTCAATGCCATGATGGAAGAGATCGTGGGCACATTCGGCAAGCTGGACGCCGCATTCTGTAATGCGGGCATCTGCATGAATATCCCCTGTGAGGAGATGACCTATGAACAGTGGAAAAAAGTCATTGATATTAATTTAAGCGGTGTATTTTTAACAGCACAGGCAGCCGCAAAACAGATGCTGAAACAGGGACACGGCTCTATCATCAACACAGCGTCCATGTCAGCACACATTGTAAATGTACCTCAGCCCCAGTGTTCCTACAACGCGTCAAAGGCAGGTGTGATCCAGCTCACAAAATCCATGGCCATTGAGTTTGCAAAACGCGGTGTGAGGGTGAACTGTATCAGCCCGGGATACATGGGAACAGAGCTGACACTCAATTCCCCAAGCCTGAAACCATTGATCGAACAGTGGAATGCCATGGCGCCTATGGGACGTATGGGACGCCCCGAAGAACTGCAGTCCATAGCCGTGTATCTGGCGGGAGATACCAGCAGCTTTACCACAGGTTCTGACTTCATTGTGGACGGCGCTTTTACTTGCTTTTAAAAAATCTGCAGCTGTTCAGCGGCTTTGCCTTTGGCGATGGGGCCGGCTGCTGAACACTTTTTACGGTCAGCGCAGTCAGTGCGCGGACCTACGGAATCGTTATGCCTTTACTATAAATGTCTGCCAAAGGAGAACAGGATGAAATATTTATTAGGCACAGATATCGGCACATCCGGTACAAAGACTATTTTAATGGATACAGAGGGGAAACTGATCGCAAAGCATCTGGTGGAGTACGACGTACTGACACCACGTCCCTTATGGGCGGAGCAGTGGCCCAAGGTTTGGCTTGACGCAGCGTTTGCTTCTATACGGGAAACGGTTAAAAAATCCGGTGTGGCAAAAGAGGACATAAGCGGCCTTGCTGTCAGCGGCCTCTACGGAGGTTCCGGGATTCCCCTGGACAAGGATATGAAGCCGGTGCGCCCCTGCCTCATATGGATGGACCGGAGAGCCCAGGAGGAAAGTGATTGGGTTCTCTCGCACATCGGGGAGGAGAAACTGTTAGAGATCACACAGAACGGTGCGGACCCATACTATGGGTACACAAAAATGCTGTGGATCAAGAACCATGAACCGGAAAACTGGGAGAAGACAGAGCTTTTCCTGCCGCCCAATGATTATGTGATCTACCATCTCACCGGACAAATTGCTATTGACTACTCCTCAGCCGGAAATATCGGCGGTATTTTCGACATGCGGACCAGAACCTGGTCAGAGGAAATGATGGAGGCCATGGGGATCCCCATGGAGAAAATGCCCCAAAACATTGTGGAATCCACGGATATTGTAGGGGGCCTGACAAAAGAGGCAGCACAGGACCTGGGGCTTATGGAAGGGATGCCGGTCATTGCAGGGGGCATTGACTGCGGCGCTGCCAATATTGGCCTGGGTGTGCTGGAGTCAGGGATTTATGCAGCGGCGATCGGAACATCCATGTGTGCGGCCCTGATTTCCGATCAGCCCGTAAAAGGGAACGGGCTGATCGTATGGCCGTATCTGTATGACGCGAAAAACCTCTCCTATTATTTTGCGGGAGGAGCCACGGCAGGTGCCATTGTCAAATGGTTCCGAAATACTTTTGCGGAGGAAGAAATGCGTGCGGAAGCAGAGGGAAGGGGCAATGCCTACGATTTCCTGAACAGGCAGGCAGAGAAAATCCCTGCGGGAAGTGAGGGACTGGTTGTGCTTCCTTATTTTATGGGGGAGAGAAGCCCGGTCTGGGACTCTGATGCAAAAGGAACTATTGTGGGGCTTTCCCTGACACACACAAAAGGTCATGTGTACCGGGCATTTCTGGAGGCAGTTGCCTATTCCCTGAGAGACGCTATGGAAGCCACCAATGAGAACCTTGGGGAGTATATCCTTCTTGCCGGGGGCGTAACAAAATCCCAGGTGTGGAGACATATTTTTGCTGATGTGACCGGGTATCCGGTGGTCTGTCCGAAACAGGATGTGGAGGCAAACATGGGGGATGTGATCCTGGCAGGGATCGGAACCGGAATCCTGTCCTATGAGAAAGTGAAAAAATGGCAGGTGCTGGATGAGATGATCCTGCCGGATGCAAAGAACCATGAGAAATATAACGAATATTTTAAGCTGTACCACTCAATCTATCAGAACCTGAAAGAGGATATGAAAAAGCTCACAAAACTGGCAGAGTAGGGACTGCCATGGGAAACACCGCCCCGGACGGCGGCTGTGGACCGTAATTGGGAATACCAATAGGAAAGTATGAAAAAGAAAGAGATTAGGGAGGAAGAAGAATGGAGCAGACAGCAAATTTGCAGAACCCTTCACGTGCGGCAAAAAACGAAGGAGCAGCAAAATGGAAGAAACGGATCGGATACGGGGTGGGGGACCTGGGATGCAATCTGGTATTCAGTACCATGGCGTCTTATCTGATGATATTTTATACAGACGTATTTGGAATCTCAGCGGCAGTGGCGGGGACGCTGATGCTGGTAACAAAGTTTATCGACGCACTGACGGATACAGGCATGGGGATCCTGGTGGACAGGACCCACACAAAATGGGGACAGGGCAGGCCTTATTTCCTGATCGGCGCAGTTCCCTTTGCCATATTTACCGTCATGACGTTTTTTGTGCCGGATCTGCATATGACAGGAAAGATCGTCTGGGCTTATGTTACATACTGTCTGCTCTGTACAGCTTATACAGTGGTGAACATTCCGCTTAATACCATTGTTCCCCGGCTGACCTCAGATCTGCATGAGAGAAACTGTCTGGTTTCCTCCCGCATGATCTGTGCTATGATCGGAACCGCCATTGTCATGACCATCACCTCTCCCCTTGTGGAGTTTTTCGGAAAAGGAAATGCCAGGAAGGGCTACCTGGTGACCATGACCATCTACGGAATCGCAGCCATGCTTATTTTTGTAGTGACATTTTTAAACACAGAGGAAGTGGTGCCTCCTTCGGTAAAACGGGAGAAGTCTTCCCTGGCACAGGATTTAAAAGGACTGACAGGCCAGAGTGTGATCTTTTTTGCAGTTAACTTTCTCTATTTTGCCATCTATGTGGTGCGGAATACTACAGTTATCTATTATTTTACTTACAATCTCCAGAAGACCCAATGGCTGACTTTTGTGGGACTTTTCGGAATCCTTTCAGGACTTCCCATGCTTCTCGTATTGCCTTATCTGGAGAAGAAAATGTCGAAGCGGAATGTAATGTTTCTGAGTGTACTTATTTATATCATCGGGGATTTTGTGATCTATTTTGGAAAATCTTCGGCAGTATGCCTGATCATCGGCCTGGCTGTGACAGGACTGGGCATATACGGTATATTTGGAACCACTTTTGCCATTCAGCCGGATGTCATTGACTATTCTGAGTACAGGAAAAACAAAAGTGTTTCAGGTCTCATTGCCGCTTTTCAGGGCTTTTTTGTAAAGGCCAGTATGGGCCTTGCAAGCGCCATCATCGGTCTGCTCTTGAAAAAGGGCGGCTATGTGGCAAACGCAGCCCAGACGCCTAAGGCACTTGCATACATTGAGGCCAGCTTTATCTGGATCCCCATGGTGCTCTGTGTAGTCATCGGCGTTGTGATGTGCTTCTACAGACTGGATAAGGAGCGGGGAAATATGGATGTGGAGCTGGAGCGAAGAAGGCGTTCCCTGCGCGCGGACTGAGCCTGGGCTGAACAGATGGGCATAAGGGGATGTACCTCAGGCAGAAAAAAACGGATATTGTGAGCAGCCTATTGACATTCTGCGAAAACCGTCTTAAGATGCGGGAAAGGACAGTGGAAGGAGAATGCAATATGATATTTCAAAATAATAAAAGGGCCTGGATCCTCTTTGCCCTGACACTCATACTTACTGTTCCCGCATATTTTATGCTGGGAGAGAATACGGAGATCTTGGTGTTTCCGGCCATACAGGCGGCCATCCTGATTCTGGGCAGCAGTGAATCCGTAAAGACTTGGTTTATGAATTATAAGATAAGTGTCATGCACAGTGAGCATCAGTATTATTTTATCTTGTTCCTGGTAGTCTTGCTGATGCTGCTTGTGGGGATCGGATATTTTTATAACCAATATATAGATTTGAACGCTATACATGTATCCGACTCTTAGTTACGGTTCATAGTATACTAGCCAACTCGGGATTTTGCTGCGCATCGCGCAGCATCTCTTTGGGAAAACACCTCCCGGGACATTGGACTGTGAACGGTAACGATTCTTAACAGAAATTAAGTATCTTATATAAATATAGGTAGATATTCGTCATCTGTTACGTTATAATGAGCCTTAGGAAAAATCATGCCGCGCGTCAGCAAAACGGCTGGCAGCAGTCATGGACGCGGTTGGAGATAAAAAGACGTAAGATAGGAGCGTGAGGGTGACGGATATAGAAGGTTCACTTAAGATGATCTTCGGTGCAGAGGAGATCCGGCAGTCCAGTCTGGAACATCTGTCCCGGTACAGTGTGCTGCTACAGATGAAAAAAGGCCAGCACCTGTACCGGGAGAGGGAGGAGATCGTCACGGTTTATGCCGTGGTCAGCGGGACGGCTGCCTTATATAAGATGAATGCCATGGGAGAAAAGAAGGTGATCTTCGTCCTGGGAAAAGGCAGTATCCTGAATGAGGAGATACTTCAGGATTTGCCGGAACCTGTGAGCTGTGAGATCATGGAGGCCGCGGAGATTCTGGCAATCCCCAGAAAGCAGCTTTTGTCTTTGATGGAAACAGATGGGAGACTCATGCGTTTCCTTTTTTCCTCTCAGTCCCATAAAGTCCGGAGACTGTACCGTCAGCTAAAGAATACCACCAATGCCACAAGAGGGGAAAAGAAAATGGCAGCCAAGCTGTGGAAGCTGGCACGTGATTACGGGAAAAAGGAGGAGGGCGGTGTCCGTATCTGCCTGAAACTCACCGTGACCCAGATTGCGGATATGCTGGGAACAAAAAGGGAGACAGCTTCCCGCCAGCTTAAAGTCCTGGTGGAACATGGGCTTGTCCGCTATGATAAGAATACTTTTGTGATACCAAACCCGGATGCTTTAAACCGGTACTTTAAAGAATGAGCAGTTAGGAACATTGTCTAAAACCGTGATTTATGTCACGGTTTTTTTGCGTGTATGGCGTTATCCTTTTATATAGAAGAAAGCATGGAAGACATTCTCCCACCTCTGCAGGTGGAGAGAGCATCACCAAGAACAAGGGTAACGGCAGCGGCGGGCGGAGAGGAATCGGTATCCCACACTGACATGAGGTCGATCCATGCATCTATATAAGAAGTAGTCGTACTCTGTGAAATTACCGAACAGGATTGAAATAAGGAAAATAGGAGGAAGTCATGAAGAAAATACAATCCACCTGCAATTACTGTGCCATAGACTGTAATCTGGATTTTTACGTGGAGGACGGCAGGATCATGAAAGTTGTGCCCACAAAAGGGTATCCGGTCAATGACGGATTCTGCTGTATCAAAGGTCTGTCCCTGGACAAGCAGCTTACCGTTAAAAAACCGTCCCCTCTTCCTAAGATCAGGCAGGCAGACGGGACCATGCGGGAAGTATCCTGGGAAAAGGGCTTTCAGTATGTGGCTGACAAGCTTGCAGAGCTTCAGGAAAAATACGGGACAGAGAGTGTGGCGGGCATCAGTACGGGACAGCTCACCATGGAAGAGTTTGCACTGTTCGGCCATGTGATGCGCAATTATCTGAAGACAAATGTGGACGGAAACACCCGCCTTTGTATGGCAACCGCGGTAGTGGCACATAAACAGAGCTACGGTTTTGATGCCCCGGGGTATACCTTAAAGGATCTGGAGCTGTCTGACACCATTATCCTTATAGGAGCTAATCCGGTGGTGACACACCCCATCATGTGGGGGAAGATCAAAGACAATCACAATAAGAAACTGATCGTCATAGACCCCAGAAAGTCTGAGAGTGCCAGAAATGCGGATTACTGGTATAGCCTGAAGCATAAAAGCGATCTGTACCTCTATTATGCCATAGCCAATCTGCTGATCGAGAAAGGCTATATTGATAAAACATACATAGAGGAGCACACAGAAAAGTTCCAGGAATTCAAGGCGTTTGTGAAAGACTATACACTGAACCGGGCAGCAGAGGCGACAGGCCTGTCGGAGGGACAGATCCTGGAGCTGGCGGAGCTGATCCACACCGGCAAACGTGTCTCTTTTTGGTGGACCATGGGTGTAAACCAGGGGTATGAAGCTGTCCGCACCGCCCAGGCTGTGATCAATCTGGCGTTAATGACAGGCAATATGGGGCGCCCCGGAACAGGAGCAAACTCCATCACAGGCCAGTGCAATGCCATGGGCTCCCGGGCCTACAGCAATACTGCCGTACTCTATGCAGGGGGCGATTTCACCAATCCCGCCAGAAGGGCAAGGGTGGCAGAAGCTCTGGGCGTGGAGGAAAGTGTGCTGGCGGAGAAACCCACCAAGACCTATAACCAGATCATTGAGGGAATCAATGCAGGGGAGATCAAGGGTCTGTGGATCCTCTGCACCAATCCAAGACATAGCTGGACCAACAATGAAACCTTTGCGGAGGCTGTGAAAAAACTGGAGCTATACGTGGTGCAGGATATCTATGACACCATTGAGAGCGCGGAGGGGGCCACCGTATTTTTCCCTGTGGTATCAGGTATGAAAAAGGAAGGCACCTATATCAACCTGGAACGCAGACTTTCAGCTATGCGGCAGGTACTTCCGAGACAGGAAAATGAGATATCAGACTACGAGGCCATTTTAGGAGTGGGAAAAGCCCTGGGGATGGGGGATCTGCTTCACGGCTGGGAGACACCAAAGGACTGCTTTGCCCTGATGAAGGAATGTTCCAGAGGGATGCCCTGTGATATTACAGGGGTGACTTGGGAGGGCCTGGAAAATTCCCATGGCATCCAGTGGCCGTTCCGGGAAGGCGATAAACTGCAGGAAGACCAGAGAAGGCTTTACGAGGACGGTAAATTTTTTACTCCCTCCCAAAAGGCACAGTTTATTTTTGAGAAGCCTATGGAAAATCCCATGCCTGTAACCAAAGAGTTTCCCTTTGTGTTTAACACCGGGCGCGGTTCTGTTGGGCAGTGGCATACACAGAGCAGGACAAAAGAGGTGAAATTCGTGGAGGATGTCTCCCTGAAGAAAGCATATCTCTACATGCACCCAAACACAGCAAAACATCACGGTATAATAGAAAACGAGAAGATCCGTGTCTGTTCCGCCAACGGCCGGAACGCAGAGTTTGCTGTAAAGATAACGGAAAATGTCAGGGAGGACGAGCTGTACGCGCCCATCCATTATATGGAGTGCAACAAGCTCACCCCATCCATCTATGACTCTTATTCCAAAGAACCATCCTACAAATCAGCGGCTGTCCGCATTGAAAAAAGATAAGGGGGAACCAAAATGTATCGGATAAAAATAGACCGCAGCAAATGTATCGGCTGCCTGACCTGTGTTACCGCCTGTGTGGTCAGCCATGAGACCGACAGCGGGGATGCCAGAAACCGTGTGGTGATCGACAGTGAGACAAAACCGGCCCCCATATTCTGCCGGCACTGTGAGAGACCGGAGTGTGTTTATACCTGTATGACAGGAGCTATGAGCAAGAACCCTGAGACGGGCTATGTGGAATACCACAAGGAACGGTGTGCCAGCTGTTATATGTGCATCATGTCGTGCCCCTTCGGTATCTTGAAAAGTGACAGCCATGAGCATAAGGAAATTATGAAGTGTAATATGTGTGTGCACAGGAGCCGCGACCATAAAGGCGCCCCCATGTGTGTGGAGAAATGTCCCATGCAGGCCATAACATTTGAGGAGGTGTAGGGTATGAGATATGTGATTCTGGGTTCCTCCGCAGCAGGCGTCAATGCGGCAAAAGAGATCCGCAGGGTGGACAGGGACGGGGAGATCCTCATGATCTCCAGGGATGAAACCATTTATTCCAGATGCATCCTGCATCATTATCTGGGAAATATAAGGAATATACAGCAGCTTGATTTTACGGAACCTGATTTTACGGAAAAATACAGAATAAAGTTTTTGAAAGGCAGAGAGGCTGTATCTGTAAACTGCCGGGAGCACGCCGTTCTTTTAGAGGATGGGGAGCGTGTTTCCTTCGACAGGCTTCTCATAGCAACCGGTTCCCATACTTTCATCCCTCCCGTAAAAGGCATGAGGGAGGCCGGGAATGTGGTTGGTTTCAGGAACCTGTGCGATATTGACAGGATCAAGGCGGCACTGCCAAAGGCCAGCCATGTGGTTGTCATGGGGGCAGGGCTTGTGGGCCTGGATACGGTTTCCGGACTGCTGGATAACAAGGTAAAGCCAGTGGTCGTGGAGCTGGCGGACCATCTGCTGTGTAAACAGCTTGACAAAAAGGCAGCTTCTGTCTATGAGGCAGCTATGGATGAAAAAGGAGTAAAGCAGTATTATGGTGTGGGCGTACAGGAACTTTTTACCGGCCGGGATGGAAATGTAAAAGAACTCCTTCTCTCAGATGGCAGCAAGATCCCCTGTGATTTCCTCATTGTGACGGCAGGTGTGCGGGCAAATGTGGAGTTTCTGGAAGGATGCCGGGTGGAGACCGACCGCTTCGGTCTTCTCTTCGATGAATCCGGAGAGACTAACGTGCCGGGAATCTACGGGGCCGGGGATGTATCCGGCAGGGCACCCATCTGGCCCGTGGCTGTCAAGGAGGGCATTATCGCCGGCAGCAATATGGCTGGGGTGAAACGGAAGATGACAGATTTCTTTGCCAGTAAGTCCACCATGAATTTCTTTGGTATCCCCACCATGTCCCTGGGACAGGCAGAGCCTAAAGATGAGACAGAGCTTGTGGAGACACAGGAGGGAAGAGAGGGGTACAAAAAGATCATCCATAAAAACGGACGGATCCTGGGTGCGGTCATCCAGGGGGATCTATCCTACAGTGGTGTTCTCCAGCAGTTAATTGCCAGGAGGATTGACGTGTCAAAGGTGAAGAAACCCATATTTGAGATAGACTACTCCGATTTTTTCCATGTGAGCGACAATTTTGAATATTATTATCAGGAGGACACAAAAGATGAATAGATTGGAAAAATTACCTGTGCCCATACTGCCCACATTTGTGGGAGCACTGACTCTGAGCAATGTATATGCAGGGTTTGGCTATAGCTGGCTGAGACATGTTATGATGTGGACAGCCGTGGTGATCCTGATTTGCTATATAGTAAAAATGATCCGTTTTCCCAAAACCTGTCTGGAAGAGTATAAGGCAGTAGTGCCCTGTAGTCTTTATGCAGGGTTTTCCATGGTGACGATGATCCTGGGCAGTTACTTCTTTGAACTGGGATTCACAGCGGGAAAATTCATCTGGGGAGCGGGCCTGGCCATCCATACGGTGCATTTGCTTGTGTTCACTGTCCGCAACATGATCATGAAACGCGAGATCAGCACCTTTGTGCCCAGTTGGTTTGTTACATATAACGGTATCATGGTGAGCTGTGTGACGGGTGGAGCCATGAATGCCAAGGGGATCCTGACCGTGGTGACATATTATGGGATCGCTATCTATGTGATCCTGGTCCCGTTCATGATATGGAGACTTATGAAAGTGGAAGTTAAGCCAGCGGTCTACCACACTATGGCTGTCCTGCTGGCACCCTGCAGCCTCTGTGTGGTGAGTGTGCTGAATGTTCTGGAAAAACCGAGTCAGGTTCTGGTGACATTTTTGTACCTCTGTGTGCTGGCGTCCCTGGTGTTTATTCTTATAAAACTGCCTAAGTTTTTTTCCTTCCCCTTTGCTCCGGGGTATGCAGGCATGACCTTCCCCATGGCCATCGGGATTGTGGCGTCCGCAAAAATGGGGGCTTTCCTCACAGAAGGAGGACAAGAAGCACTGGGAAATGCAGTGATCCAGCTTGCAGGTTTCCAGACTTTTATCACGACCATGATCATCGGCTATGTACTGCTTCGCTTCTTTATGATGTTTATAAAAATAGAAGCAAGATAAATTTGATCGTCTACGGACCGATATAGGGACGGAAACTTGATATTTTGAAAAAACAGCGGAGAATATTTGGAGATCGGATATTCTCCGCCTTGTTATTCTTGTGAACCATTTTCTTATTATTTGCTATTTCTGCTATTTATGATATAATACATAAATATGTATGTGAACAAACGAGGAAGACTTGTTTTGATACAGGTGTTTTGAGGGATAAGAGGATTAATTGGTTGAAGGAGAAAGACATGGAATGTCAAAGAAATACAGACCCTGCAGTGAACAGAGCTGAGGGGAACATGCCATCCGGTGAGTGCAGCGGGCTGTCAGGCTTGGGAGAGGGAACCTGCAATTCGGATAGAAGATCAGATTATTTTAAATGGATGATGGATGAATATGTGGGAAATGTCTATCTGGCCGATCTGGAGACATATGAACTTCTGTATTTGAATTCGTCTTCCTGTGAAACCCTGGGCAGGCCGTTTGAGCAGGTGGCAGGCCGCAAATGCTATGAGGTAATACAGGGCAGGACCAGCCCCTGTCCCTTCTGTACCAATCACCTTTTGACAGAAGATGAATTCTATGAATGGGAATTTTATAATCCTGTGCTGGACCGCACATTTCTGATCAAGAACCGTATTGTGTACTGGGAGGGCCACAGGGCACGCCTGGAGTTGTCCCACGATAACCACAGTATGGAATACAACATGGCAAAAAAGGACAGGGAAAAAGAAGCCATCATCCGGACCATCCCCGGTGGGTTTGCCAGGGTGGACGCCAGGGATATGCGGACGGTTCTATGGTATGGAGGCGGTTTTCTGCAGATGATCGGTTATACCAAATCGCAGTTTGAAGCAGAACTGCATTCCCGCTGTGATTATGTGCACCCGGATGATCTGGAGCGGGCGGTAAAGGTCATGGAGAATTCCAGAGAAAATGGCGCAGATACAAGCACCGAGGCCCGCATTATCACACGCAGCGGCAGGATTAAAATCCTCACCATGACGTTCAGCTATGTGAGTGCTGAGGAGAGCTGGGATGGTATCCCGTCCTTTTACAGTGTGGGGATTGATATGACCAATGACCGGGAGGAACAGCAGAGACAGCGCATCGCCCTGGAAGAAGCCTGCCAGGCTGCCAGGATAGCCAATCAGGCGAAGACAAACTTCCTTTCTTCCATGTCACATGATATCCGGACACCCATGAACGCTATTATGGGAATGGCGGTAATTGCCCAGGCCAATATAAATTCTCCGGAAAAGATACGGGATTGTCTCAACAAGATCGGCACATCAAGCCGTCATCTGCTCAGTCTGATCAATGAAGTCCTTGATATGTCAAAGATTGAAAGCGGGAAAATCGATCTGACGCCGGAAAAGGTCAATCTGCCGGAGCTGGTCCAGAATATAACGGACATGTGCCGCCCTCTGGTGACAGAAAAACAGCAGGAATTTCAAATCAGTATCGGCCAGGTACGGCATGAGAATATCATTGCTGACGGCGACCGGCTGCAGCAGATCCTCATGAATCTTTTGTCCAATGCGATCAAGTATACCCCTGAAAGAGGAAAGGTCATACTGCGCATCAATGAACTGCACGCACCGTCTCCGGGGAAAAGCCAGTTTGAATTTATCTGTATCGACAATGGGATAGGGATAGCCGATGATTTCATCCCCCGGATATTTGAACCATTCACCAGGGCAGAGGATTCTCGCATCAGTAAACTGCAGGGCACAGGCCTGGGTATGACCATTACGGAGAATATTGTCAGGATGATGAACGGTTCCATCCATGTGCAGAGCGAGCTTGGGAAGGGCAGTAAATTTACCGTTTCCGTTCCCCTTGAACTCTGTCTGGAAAAAGAGGAATACAGTGAGGAACTTGCCGGTCTGCCGGTACTGATCGTGGATGATGATAAAATAACCTGTGAAAGTGCAGCGGCACTGCTCAATGAATTGGGAATGCGGGGATATTGGGTATTATCCGGTAAGGAGGCTGTCCGGCGGATCGTAGAAGCCCATGAAGAGAAGGATGATTTTTTTGCCGTTGTGCTGGATTGGAAGATGCCGGAGATGGATGGTCTGGAGACAGTGAAAGCCATCCGCAGAGAATTGGGCAGCGATGTGCCAATTATCATTGTTTCCGCTTATGACTATTCGGAAATCGAGGAGGAATTTCTGCAGGCAGGAGCAGATGCGTTTATCACAAAACCGCTGTTTAAGTCCAAAATGCTGCAGGTACTCCATATATTTATATCTTCAGATCTGGGTGAGGCGGCAGAATCAAAGGATGAGAATATACATACGCAGACAGACTGCAAAAAGATCCTGTTGGCAGAGGACAATGACATGAACCGTGAGATCGCGGTGGAGCTGCTCCAGATGCAGAATTTCGCTGTAGACGCAGTGGAGAACGGACAGCGTGCCCGGGAAGTGTTTGAAGCATCCGCAGTGGGTGAATATGATGCCATTTTGATGGATATCCAGATGCCGGTCATGAATGGTTATGACGCCACTTCTGCCATACGTTCCCTGAACCGCTGTGATGCGGGGACTGTACCCATTATAGCGCTGACAGCGGACGCTTTTACCGCTGACGTGGCAAGAGCCAGGGATAAAGGTATGAATGATCATATTGCCAAGCCCATTGAACTTAAGCGGCTGCTGGATGTTCTAAACAGATGGATGCAATAAAGGTGGTGCGTGATCCTGTCTGAGTTACAGGGAAATGGGATAGGAAATGCAAAGGTCAGGTACCAGACGATACCTGACCTTTGCATTTCTGTCTGTATAAAGTTAGCATACATCGGAGATAAAGCCCAGTGTACTGTCCGCGGCTGTGCCGCTGATGACATAGCGGGCAGTATTCCGGCAGGAATCCGAGTAAATAAAAATCTGATGAGCCTCCCGGTCTGGTCCCTGAGGGACTTCCGCATAAAAAGTGATACAGGAACCTTCCGGGATTCCGTGATCCTCCAGACTGATGGTGGCGGAAGCTCCGGGTGGGAGCATGGTGTGCCCCTTCTCATAAATCCGGCAGCCCCGGCAGTCCACATAGACAAAGCCGGGACGCACAATAAAATTTCCCTGGTTTTTCAAATGAATATGGCTGATCTCCTTCATGTAAAGACTCCTTTTCACAGAATATCCTCTATAGACACTCTATGCGGAAATCCTTGAAATCAGTATGCTTACTTGAAAGCAACTTCCAGACGCACCGGCTGGTGGTCTGTGTATTCAAACCCCACGTCAATGACATTTACATTTCTCACCGCCAGGTTGTCGGATACAAGGAAACCGTCAATGACATACACCTGAGAGGTATCGTATGACCCGGTATAAGGGGCGTTCAGCAGACGGCAGGTGGGGAAGGAATCATCTATGGCAAAGGAAAAATGTTCGGGGATGTCACTTTCCCCGATCACACCGGGAACCCAGTCTTCCTTATGGGTGACAGGATATTTGTCTACGCCCTCAAAGGTCTGGTTGAAATCTCCCCCTGCAATGACATAATTTCCTTTTTCATATTCCCTGGCCAGCACATCTGCAAGCATTTTGCTCTGGGCTATTTTACCCTCCCCGCTGTCATAAGCCTCCAGATGGAAATTGATGAGCACCAGTTCTTTGGAGGAATCTTTCAGAGGAAATCTGGTAACCAGAAGACAGCGTTTCAGATTACAGGTCTTTACCGGCCAGGAGAAGGACTCCGGCAGGGAAAGTCTGACAGCATCTGTAACATAGTTGTCCGTCAGAGTGACCAGGCCGCTTTCCACATGCCCGATAGGAGGAATCGGGTAGGGTACAAAATCACATTTGAAATTATAGGCGAAGAAGCTGTTTTTGTTCAGAGCTTCGCTGTAGATGCTGCGTTGATCTATGCCGTAGGAGCGGGTGGAATTGATGTCAACCTCCTGTAAGAAATACGCGTCAGAGGGATTATCCTGAAGGATTTTTGTGATACCGTCCAGGTTGTCTTCCACCAGGGATTTGGAGCCGGGTTTGACCTTGCTCCCGCCGTCCATGAAAAAATCCTCATCTTTACTCAGGGATGCATAACCGGTGTTGTAGCTCATGACAGAAAAAGGACGGCCCAGTGAGAGCAGTTCACCGTCTTTGTAATTCCCCTCCACGGTTTCCTCTGCCTTTGGACGGTATTCCCTAACGGTAAGGTAAACCACAAGAAGCAGTAAAATACCAATGAGAACCAGTAAAAGGATACCAATGCCTTTGAAAACGGTTTTTGCTTTTTCCATAATCTTCCTCCTCTTTTGTTATAGTTTCATTATAATAGACTGCAAGGGAAACTGTAAAGGAGTTTCTTTAATTCAAATTGACGGGGCATCCGCGCTCCTATATAATATATAGAAGAGACACGGAGTCGGCGTTCAGGAAGAAGGAATGATATGCAGAAAAAAAAGAGGTGGATCACAGTCGGAATCCTCACCCTGGCCATTGGGTTTATCATAGGGGCATCTTTCTTCTATGCTGCTTATATTTATGACATTCTGGAAAATGAAACAAATGCCTATGCGCAGGAGCTTGCGCAGCAGAGTATAAAGCTGATCAATGAGCGGATAAACAATGATTATCTGTATCTGGAGGGGATCGCGGATTCTATCGGGGGACAGAAAACATCGGTCCATTCAGAGCGGGTTTTGGATATCCTGGAGCAGAAATCCAATATAACCCGTTTTACAAAGCTTGCTGTTGTGGATTTGCACGGCAATATGTATTACAACGGCATGGAGCAGCAAAGGAATGTAAAGGACAGGGATTATTTCAAAAAGGCGATGCAGGGGGAAAGCTCCGTGGAGAGCCTGGTTGGAACCGACAGCAGCAGGAGAATGATGATCATCAGCGTACCCATATACCGGGAAGGGGAAATCAAAGGGATCGTGCTGGGACAGTATACCATGGACCAGCTGGAATATTTAATGTCCATCCAATATTTCAATGGAGAAGGGTACAACTATATAACGGATTCCTCCGGAGAAATATTAGTGCGTTCAGAGCAGGGGGACGCCAAAGAGAATGTGCTGGAAGACCTGGAAAAAGTGGTCAGTAAAGAATTCACCAGGCAGAATCTGCAGGATTTGGCAGAGCATATGAAAAAGAAAGACAATGGACATATTCGTTACCAAAAAAAGGGTGAGGAATATATATTAGAGTATACGGCTGTGGGGATCAATGACTGGTATCTGCTTCTGGTGATCCCCTGTAATGTGGTGGACGCCAAGACAAGGGATGTGATCGACGGCACGGCACTGTACTGTGTTTCCGTTCTGCTGGTGCTGGGTCTGATGGTTTTTGTCATGCTGAACAGCCGCCGTATGACCCATAAAAAAATAAAGCAGGCATATGAGAATATCCGTTCTATTTACCGGACTGTGCCCAGTGCCATTGTCCGTTTTCGCCTGGATGAGAATCTGCCGATCCTGGATTCCAATGACGGTTTTTACCAGTTCATGGAATGTTCTTCGGACGAGTATCAGGAGAAATACGGAAGCTTCCTTTGGCCGGTCCTGGAGAGCGGAGACCGTGAGTGGTTTCAGAATCTCAAAGAGGGGCTGGTGTCCAGGGAGTTTTTGATCCGATGCGGAAAAAAGCAGAGCAAATGGGCTTACGGGAATTTTGATGTGCAGAGACAGGAAGGTCATCTGGTTGTCCAGTGCGCCTTTATAGATATCAGCCGCCAGAAACAACAGCTTTCAGAGGCTGTGAAAAGTGCATCCAGAGATTCCCTGACCGGTTTAAAGAACAAGAGGGCACTGGAGCAGGAGATGGATATGGTCATTGAGGAGAGCGGCAATGCAGGGGCTTTTCTGATCTTAGATCTGGATAATTTCAAGAATGTGAATGATACCTGCGGCCATCCCCAGGGGGACCGGGTTCTGCAGTTATTTGCAGCCTGTATGAAGAACACCTTCCGGGGAGATGACTTTACGGGACGTATGGGCGGCGATGAGTTTGTGGTGTTTATGAGGAATGTGAATGAACGGCAGAAAATTTCCAGAAAGGCAGAGCAGCTTATGGAAAATTTCCAGAGCAGCCTGACGAAGGAGTTCAAGGGATGCAGCCTGTCGGTCAGTATAGGGATCGCTGTGGCGCCTGATGACGGAACAACATTTCCTGTGCTTTACCAAAAGTCAGATAAGGCACTTTATGAGGCGAAAAAGCGCGGAAAAGACCAAGTTTGTTTTTATGAAGGATAAGAGGTATGGGAACTGTCCACACAGGGGCTGTTCCCATACCTTATTATATTTCGTGCAAAAATTCATCTATATAATAGAGAGCCGCCCCCACGGGAGGTGCAAGCTGTCCGTGGGTACTCAGAAAAATAAAATCCTTCTGCTGTTTATATGGGGAGGCGTCTGTGATCATACGTGTGAGCCGTTCCAAATCTTCCGGTAGAAAGTAGGGGGCCAGATATCCGCTTATAATGACATAGCAGTCCAGCACCACATTCAGGTTACATATGGCAAACGCCAGGTGCCGCAGGTAATCCTCCCAGATCTTTATGAAGGCAGGGGTTCCAAGCCGGAGTTGTCCGAAGAAAGCGGGAATGTCGGTCCCTGCCGCCCGCTCCAGACTGTCCGCGGAACAGTAGGTTTCCAGACAGCCCCGCTCCCCGCAGTAGCAGAGCGGGCCGTCAGGATTGATACACATATGTTCTATGGAACCGCTGTGCATGCCGAGGCCGTTATGCACTTTTCCATCCAGAATGACAGCCCCGCCCAGATTCTGGTTCAGCAGGACTACAATGGAATCCCGGAACTTTTCCTGATGCCAGGTTTCCAGATAACCGGCTGCTTTGGAGTCGTGTTCCAGGCGGCAGGGATAGGGAATATGGCGGGCAAAATCCGAAAGCTTCATACCGGTATGGTCCAGCACCCTGCCATAACTTACAGAGGTACCGTCAGTGGAGATCAGGCCCTGCATTGCGATCGCTGCGCCCAGGATCTGTTGCCGGGGCAGCCTATATTTTTCTGTGAAAGCATTTACCGTTTGCCCTACTTTTTCACAGTATGCATCTGAGACATGAAAAGGGAGGGGGTAAGATTCCTGTTCCAGAATGCATCCGTATAGATCCACAGCGGCAATATGCAGGGTTTTCCTGAGTATCTCAATACCGAGAGATATTCTGGCCCTGGGCAGAATGCGGATAGCCTGGGCCTTTCTGCCGCCTGTGGATTCAAAATAACCGTTCCGTTCGATCAAGCCTTCCTCCTCCAGAAGCTTCAGATTCTGTGTCACAGTGTTCATACCCATCTGCAGGGCAGAGGCGATCCCCTGCTTGGAGATGGTGTGGCTGTCATATATGAGATGGTATACTTTGCTCTTATTTATCTTTTTGATTTCCATTGTGGTCATGCCGGTTGTCATCATGAATTTCCTCCTGGGATATTGCTGTTTGCATCGGTTCCGTATCTCGCCGGTTACTGCTGCTGTTTCTATTTTAGTATGGGAAAAAGAAAAAGACAATTCCTAATCAAAAGTTATAGCAGAATGAATAAAAACTTGTGCTTAAAATTGGTATTATTGTCAATTGTAATTTGTGGTACCTTGCTATATAGTGAACTTATGCGTAATACATAATCATAAGTTTGAGGTAAAAGTAAAAATTAGTTTTGATTCAGGAGGAGTCGGATATGAGAAGTGCAGTATTTTACGGAAAACATGATCTGAGAGTGGAAGAACATGAGATGCCTGTTGTGGGGCCTCATGATGTGTTGATTCAGGTTAAGGCATGTGGCGTGTGCGGAACTGATGTTCATATTTATGAGGGAGATAAAGGCGCAGCGGAAGTGACACCGCCCACCATCCTGGGACATGAATTTTCCGGTGTGATCCGGGAGGTGGGAAGCCAGGTGAAGAATTACAAAGCGGGGGACAGAGTGTGTATTGATCCAAACTGTTACTGCGGAGCCTGTGACCCGTGCAGAAACGGGGTTGCCCATTACTGTGAAAATATGATCGGATATGGAACCACAGTGGACGGCGGATTTGCGGAATATTGTGCGGTGGATGAACGTCAGGTCTATCTGCTGGGCGAGCACACCACTTTTGAGCAGGGCGCAATGGCAGAACCGGTGGCCTGCTGTCTCCACGGTATTGACATGTGCGAGATCCAGCCCGGACACCAGGTGGTGGTGATCGGCGGCGGTATGATAGGGCTTTTAATGCTTCAGCTTGCAAAGCTGGCAGGGGCCGCTAAGGTGGCCTTGCTGGAACCGGTGGAGAACAAGAGGGAAGTGGGAAGAAAGCTTGGGGCAGATGTATGTATTGACCCGCTGAAGGAAGATGTAAAAGGCCGTCTGGCGGAATGTGGGATGAACTGGGTGAATGTGGTGATCGAATGTGTGGGGCGTCCGACTACTATTGAGCAGGCAATTGATATTGCGGGGAATAAGGCGGTTGTCATGATGTTTGGGCTTACAAAGCCGGATGAAGAGATTACTGTGAAGCCGTTTCAGATCTTTCAGAAGGAGTTGGTTCTGAAGGCTTCTTATATTAATCCTTATACACAGAGACGGGCGCTGGATCTGATCAATTCGGGGAGACTGGATGTGAGCAGTATGGTTTATGCGGTATGCGGACTGGAGGAATTGGAGGATGTTTTGGGGAGGCCTGAGGTGAGGGCGAAAGGGAAGTATGTGATTGATCCGGGAAAATAGGGGAGATGAGCGGACTTTGATAAGCGGATTTAGATAAGCGGGTATAGATAAGCGGGTATAGATAAGCGGATTTAGATAAGCGGATTTAGATAAGCGAGTATAGATAAGCGAGTATAGATAAGCGGATTTAGATGAGCGGATTCGGGGGAGAGGCTGTCGGGCGGAACACGGTTGTGGGAGCTTGGCGGCTTCTTTTTTTGTGTTTTGGCTGGGAGGGACGGGATGAGGGGAGGTACCGGGAGGGGCGGCGGGGTGTATATCTGTGGCCGCTCGACGTTCCAGAACCTGTGAGCTAGCCAATAACTACGACTAAGACGTTCGCCAGCGGGCTCACGCCTAAGTCTGCGTAATTGGCGGATCTCACAGAACCTTCCACTTAACCTCGCTGCCACAGATATACACCCCGCCGCCCCTCCCGGTACCTCCCCTCATCCCTGGTGTTCTCAGGCGGATGGGTTTGAGGCAGACGGAATCCAGGAGGAAAGTGCTTGAGACAGATGAGCTTGAGACAGATGAGCTTGAGGCATAAGGGCTTGAGGCAGAAAGTGCTTGAGGCAGAAAAGGCATGAGACGGATAGGCTTGAGGCGGAAGTACTTGAAGCGAAAAGTGCTTGAGGCAGAAAGTGCATGAGACGGAAGGGCTTGAAGCGGAAAGTGCTTGAGGCAGAAAGTGCTTGAGGCGGATAGGCTTGAGATGGACAGGATTGGGGCAGAAGGGCTTAAGGCAGAATGGATTAAGGGGGAATGTGATTTGGTTACATAAGAGGGGGAAATGGAAAAAATGTGGGAAAGGGTATTGACATTTGGAACTGTAACTAATATAATTTCAGTATGAACTGTAACAGAGAAGATAACAATATGGAGGTTTATTATGAGAAAACGGAGACAGTATTGGATGGCAATGGCGGTGACGGCTGTAGTGGCGGCTGGGGTGCTGGCTGGTTGTGGGGATAAAGAGGATAAAGGGGGGAAGGTTGAGACACAGACAGAAGAGAGCGCGAAAAGCCAGAAGGAGGAGAGTGTAGCCTCCGGCAGTGCTGCAGGGGAGAGTGCAGAGACGAAAGAAGTGCAGGAGGGGAAGGATGACAGTCAGGGAGAGGAACAGAAGGCGGACGTAGAGAGCGGCAGCCAGGATGGACAGCAGGCAGAAGCGCAGGATGAGGGCGCTGGGGATGCGGTGGAGAAGAATGATGTTTTTGGGGAGTTTCAGACTAAGACACTGGATGGGGAGGATGTGGACCAGGAATTGTTTGGTAAGTCGGATCTGACCATGGTGAATATCTGGGGGACTTTCTGCGGGCCTTGTATCAGGGAAATGCCGGATCTTGGGGAACTGAGCCGGGAATATGCGGATAAAGGATTTCAGATGGTGGGGATCATCAGTGATGTGAGTAAACCGGGGGATGAGACGGCGCTTGAGATCGTGGAGTCAACAGAAGCTGATTATACACATCTTGTGATACCGAAGGATGCCAATATGCAGTATAGGATCTTGAAAAATGCGCAGGTTGTGCCCACAACGATTTTCCTGGATAAGGATGGTAACCAGATTGGAGATACTTACCCGGGAGCAAAGAGTAAGAAGCAGTGGACAGCTATTATAGATGAGATGCTTGGGAAGGTGTCAAATGAGTAGGAAGAAAGCGGCAGTGATCAGAGGCCTGCTTCTTGTCACGGCGGCGGCCTTTATCCTGTTTGGGGTGAGCCGGGGGGAAGCGGATACAGTGCTTACAAAAGCGATCAATATATGTCTGGAGTGTATAGGAATTGGTTAATATCTGGCAGAAGATCCAGAACAGGCTGCGGCTGATTGTGCAGGTGGGATTTACGGCACTGACCAACGGCTATGTTTTGGGATTTATCAAAGGAAGGATTTATAAAGGTCCCACCAAGGCGCTGTGTGTGCCGGGGCTGAATTGCTACTCCTGTCCGGGAGCACTTGGGGCCTGTCCCATTGGCTCTCTGCAGGCAGTGCTGGGGAGTCGGAATTATCGGTTTTCCTTTTATATTATCGGATTTCTGATATTTATCGGTTCCCTGATCGGAAGATTTGTGTGCGGCTGGCTTTGCCCGTTTGGGCTAATTCAGGATCTTCTTTATAAGATACCGTTTCTTAAAAAGAGAAAGAGGAAGAATCTGCCGGGGCACAGATGGCTTATATGGCTGAAATATGTGATATTAGTGGTATTTGTGATACTGCTGCCAATGTTTTATGTGGATATTATCGGACAGGGAAGTCCCTGGTTCTGCCAGTTTATCTGTCCCAGCGGGACACTGACCGCAGGTATTCCCCTGGTGCTTTTAAATAAGGATCTGCAGGGAGCGATCGGATTTCTGTTTGCCTGGAAGGTGGCAATCCTGGTGGTGATCGTGCTCCTTTCCCTTATGGTATACAGGCCGTTTTGTAAATATCTGTGTCCTCTGGGCGCGGTTTACGGCCTGTTTAATCCGATTGCGCTGTACCGATATCAGGTGGATGAATCTAAGTGCAACCGGTGCGGGAGCTGTCAGAGGGTCTGTAAGATGGATATCCGTGTGTGGGAGAATCCCAACAGCAGGGAGTGTATCCGCTGCGGCGACTGCATCAGGAGTTGTAAACGCGGTGCTATATGCACAAGCATGAAAAAGAACAGGAGTGAGGGTGAGAAAAATGACAAGTGAATTTGCAATTGCAGTACATGCGCTGGTTTATCTGAACCATAAACAGGAGACCCTGGCAAGTGAGGAGCTGGCAAAGAATGTCTGTACCAATCCGGCGCGCATCCGTAAGGTTATGGCAAAGCTGAAAAAGAAGAATCTTATCGCCACCAAAGAGGGACAGAATGGCGGGTACCATACTTCTATGGAAGCCGGGGATGTGGATCTTGCCATGATTTATGACGCATTGGAGACAGAGGCTGTGTGCGCGTCCTGGAAGTCCGGGAATCCGGATATGGAATGTATGGTAGCTTCTGGGATGGCTGACATTATGGATGATATTTATGGCGAGCTGAATGAAGTTTGCAGGGAAAAACTCAGTAAAATAACCATAGAGGATATAGATAAAAGGATTTTCCACAGAGAGGAAAGGTAAAGAGATATGAAAAAATATGATGCAGTGATCATCGGATTTGGCAAAGGCGGCAAAACACTGGCAGGCAAGCTGGCAGGACAGGGTAAAAAGGTGGCAATGATCGAGAAGGACGCGGGCATGTACGGCGGAACCTGTATCAATGTGGGGTGTATCCCGTCAAAATCCCTGATCAGAAGCTCCGGGCTGGCTTTTAATAAGAAAGAAGCATCACCGGAAGAGAGGACTGCGGATTATGAGGCGGCCATTGATGAAAAGAGAAGGCTTACCTCCATGCTCCGGGAAAAGAATTTCAGGAAGCTGGATGACCTGGAAAATGTGGATGTATATAACGGAATTGCATCGTTTGTCTCCAACACAGTTGTGGAGGTGAAGATGGCTGAGGAAACCTTTGAAATCAAGGGGGAGAAAATCTTTATCAACGCAGGAGGAACCCCTGTGATCCCGCCGATCAAAGGGCTGGAAGGTAATCCCTTTGTACATACCAGCGCAGAACTGATGGATTTAAGAGACTATCCAAAGCGCCTTGTGATCGTGGGAGGCGGTTATATTGGCCTGGAGTTTGCTTCCATGTATTCAGGATTCGGAACAAAGGTGACAGTTCTGCAGGACGGGGAAGTGCTGATCCCAAGAGAAGACAGGGATATCGCGGGTGCTATTCAGGGTGTGCTGGAAAACCGCGGTGTGACCTTTAAGCTGGGAGCCGGGATCCACGAGATCGCCCAGGCAGACGGCCATGCCCTGGTGAAGCTGACGTTCAAAGGACAGGAGGAGATCCTGGAGGCAGATGCTGTGCTGATCGCAACCGGAAGAAAACCCAACACGGAAGGTCTGCACGCGGAGCGGGCAGGGGTAGCGCTTAACAGCAGAGGGGCAGTGGTTGTGGATGACAATCTGAAGACAACGGCTGATAATATCTGGGCCATGGGAGATGTGCACGGCGGGCTGCAGTTTACTTATACTTCCCTGGATGATTTCAGGATCATCTGGTCCCAGATGAACGGCGGCAGCTATGCACTCTCCAGGAGAAAGGCGGTTCCTTACAGTGTGTTTATCTCTCCCTCCTATTCCCGCGTGGGAATGAATGAGACAGAGGCCAGGAAGGCAGAGATACCGGTGAAGATCGCAGTACTTCCGGCAGCAGCCATCCCCAAAGCACAAGTTTTGAAGAATCCCCAGGGCATGTTAAAGGCAGTGATCCATGAGGAAACAGGGCAGATACTGGGAGCTATGCTTCTCTGTGAGGAGTCCTACGAGATGATCAACACTATAAAACTGGCAATGGACTTAGGTGCTCCTTATCAAGTGCTGCGTGACCAGATCTATACCCATCCAACTATGAGCGAGGCGTTCAACGACCTGTTTGCTGTCTGATGAAAAAAGAATTGCTATTTTTCCTGTTTCTGTTATAATAAATTCATTGCTTTACATTCATAAAGGGAAACAGGGGAAACAGCATGAAAGACAAGAGAGATTTTGGATATAATATCGTCCTTATCGGATTTATGGGAGCAGGAAAATCCACAATTGCGCGTACACTGAGTGAAAAGTACGGCCTGGAAGTAGTGGAGATGGACCAGCTTATCTCCGAAAGAGAGAAGATGAGCATACCGGAAATTTTTGAGACTCACGGTGAGGAATATTTCCGCAATCTGGAGACAGAACTTTTGATCGAGCTGCAGGACAGGAAAAACGTAGTGGTATCCTGCGGAGGCGGGGTACCCATGCGGGAGTGTAATGTGGCAGAGATGAAAAAGAACGGCAGAGTGGTACTGCTGTCCGCCTCTGCGGAGGTGATCCTGGAACGGGTAAAGGACAGTCATGACCGTCCCGTCATAGAGGGCAACAAGACAGTAGCGTACATCCGTTCGCTTATGGAAAAACGCAGAGAAAAATACATGGCAGCAGCGGATTTTATTGTCAATACGGACAAAAAAAGCGCGGAAGAAATCTGTAGGGAACTGGTGGAAAAATTGGAAGAAAGTAACAAAAATATGGAATAATGTTACGTGAAAAAACGGCATTTTGCAGTAAAAAAACCTGCAAATTGCCGTTTTTTTGCCTTCTTAAGGAGTCTTCAGAAAATGTTTTGTTGCCTTTTCGTTAAATTTATAGTATTATAAGTGGGAATTATCGTAACTAAGCAGCAGGTCTGCGCATTTACTGTGCTGACTGTAAGACCGCGTTTTACAGACAGGCGCAAATTCCATTGTCAAAGGCAGTTTGCATGGATTTTTGTCTGTGATTGTGAAGGTACTGAACGGTTACGGATGATCGTGGTCAGCTGGCAGAGTAAAGTGCAGATGGCTGCGAATTATGAAGAAGAGAAGGTGATAAACCTTGATAAAAGAGAACCAGAAGCATTTTAACCGTCTGCAGGTGGTGATCGATGCTTTTGTGATTGCGCTCTCTTATTTTCTGGCTTGGGTCATTAAGTTTTATGTACCTTTCCTGAACGACAATGTAGGAAGATTACCTTTCCGGGTCTATATGTCAGCGCTGCTGTTCATTGTGCCCGGATATTTGATATTAAATTATGCATTTAACATGTATACGCCAAAGCGTATACAGGGAAGAAGGCTGGAACTTTCCAATATCATTAAGGCCAATACCATTGGGATGTTTCTGTTTGTCGGGGCCTTATATCTGGTTAAGCAGATTGATTTTTCCCGTCATGTTATTGTCATTTTTTATGTGGTCAATATTTTTCTGGAGACTGTGTCCAGGAACCTTATAAGGCTGGGGCTGCGTCAGATGCGCTCCAAGGGATATAACCAGAAGCATGTTCTTTTGGTGGGCTACAGCCGTGCCGCTGAGGAATATATCGACCGTATTCTCGCAAATCCCCAGTGGGGATATAAGGTGAGAGGAATTCTGGATGACCATATTGAGGCGGGAACCGAGTATAAGGGGATCAAAGTGCTGGGAAGGATTGCCAATCTGATGGTGATCCTGCCGCAGAACCACCTGGATGAGATTGCCATCACTCTTGGACTGAATGAGTATTACCGTCTGGAACAGATTGTGGCGCTCTGTGAAAAATCAGGAGTGCATACAAAATTTATACCGGATTATAACCGTATTATCCCCACAAAACCCTATACAGAGGACATTCTGGGACTGCCGGTTATCAATATCCGATATGTGCCCCTATCCAATACCTTCAATGCCCTGATAAAGCGCATTATGGATTTGGGAGGCGCGCTGGCCGCAATTGTATTATTTTCACCGGTTATGCTTTTCTCGGTGATCATGATAAAAATCACATCTCCCGGGCCGCTTATTTATAAGCAGGAGAGGGTGGGTCTGCACAACCGGAATTTTATGATGTACAAATTCCGCTCCATGGATGTGCAGCCGCCGGAAGAGGAGAAAAAAGCCTGGACCGTTAAGGATGACCCAAGAGTCACCAATTTCGGCAAATTTATGAGAAAAACAAGTATCGACGAACTGCCTCAGCTTTTCAATGTACTGCGCGGAGAGATGAGTCTGGTTGGTCCCAGACCGGAGCGTCCGTTTTTTGTGGAAAAATTCCGGGAAGAGATACCCAGATACATGATCAAGCATCAGGTACGCCCAGGACTTACGGGGTGGGCTCAGGTGAATGGATACAGGGGAAACACCTCCATCCGCAAGCGAATTGAGTATGACCTGTATTACATTGAGAACTGGACCATAGGGCTTGATATCAAGATACTGTTTCTCACAGTTTTTAAGGGCTTTGTAAACAAAAACGCTTATTAGTAAATAAGGGGAAGTGAAATGGCAAAAAAGAACAAAAGCGTCAGAAGACGCAGAAAAAGAAGAGTGCTTTTTGGTATTGAACTGTTTGTGCTGCTGATCCTGGTGGGCGGACTCTTCATATACGCTAAGGTTAACGAAAAGATGAATAAGCTGGATCTTGACAACAACAACTCGGAAGAAGCAAGCCAGGTTGAGGTCAATGAGGACGTGATCGGTAGCAAAACGCTGAAGGGATTTACCAACATTGCTTTGTTCGGTGTGGATAATAGAGAAGAAAATGTAAAATCAGGACAGAGTGATACGACCATTATTGCCAGTATCAACAATGATACAAAAGAAGTGAAGCTGGTTTCTCTTTACAGGGATACCTATGTGAATGTTGGCAATGACGTCTATACCAGATGTAATGCCGCGTATAATACCGGCGGTCCGACCCAGGCTATGTCTATGATAAATACAAACCTGGATTTGAATATTACTAATTATGTTGCCGTGAATTTTAAAGCGTTGGCTACTGCAATTGACTGTCTGGGCGGTCTTGATGTGGATATGACCTATGTTGAAATTGTAAATATGAATGACTACTGTGTAGAGACTGCAAAAGTGACAGGTATGGATTATGAGCCTATTGAGCTTCCGGAATATCCTGGTGATGATAA
Organism: Blautia hominis; assembly: GCA_002270465.1. GTDB lineage: Bacteria > Bacillota > Clostridia > Lachnospirales > Lachnospiraceae > Blautia > Blautia hominis. The sequence goes on along the minus strand of NQOF01000001.1, from coordinate 655,634 downwards.
ACAGGAGTCTGAGATTATAGGAAATTATCATCTGAACGGTGTGCAGGCGACAGCATATTGCCGTATTCGTTATACCAGCGGCTGGGATATGAAACGAACCGAGCGTCAGAGATATATTATTTCTTTGATTGTGGAAAAAGCAAAAAAAGCAAGTCTGTCCACATTGAATGATATCATGGATGAGGTATTTCCAATGATCGCCACAGACTTCAGTAAGAGTGATCTGGTAAAGCTTGGCATGGGCATCCTGTCTTACAAGCTGGGAGAAACCAGCGGATTTCCCACCAGTAACATGATGGGAGAGGAAGTGAAACGCAGTCCTGTAGGTGAAGATTATGTGATACCTACAACTTTGGAGACAAACGTTAAAGCACTGCATCAGTTCCTTTTTGGAGAAGAAAGCTATGAACCTTCTGAGACAGTAAAACAGAGAAGTGACTATATTGCAGGCTTTTCAGGATTCGGAAATTCTTATGTTTCAGATGAGCAGAAAGCATTTATATCAGAACGGGCCTCCACTTATGACGGGTCTGCGCTCAAGCAGTCAAGCAAAAGCGGTTCTGTCGGCTCCGGTGATACGGATGACAGCGGTTCCGGTGGCTATAGCGATTCTTCTGATTACAGCGACAGCGGCTCTTCCGACTACAGCGACAGCGGCTCTTCCGACTACAGTGACAGCGGTTCTTCCGACTACAGCGACAGCGGTTCTTCCGATTACAGTGACAGCGGATCCTCCGACTACAGTGACGGCGGATCATCCGATTACAACAGCGGAGATGATTACGATGATTCCGACGATAATTATGACAATGGTTATGATGACAGCCAGGATAACGGATACAGCGGCGGTGGTTCAGGAGATTCCGGTGACAATGGAACCGGAAGCGGCGAGTATGAAGATTATGAATAAAAAATAAGAAAAGCGGCAGGGGATGTTGTGTGTATAACACAGCATCCCTTGTGCCATATCAAGGAGGGATCCAATGGATTCTTATACAGTGACAGTGATAATACCGGTATACAAACCGGATGAAAAGTTCAGGAAGCTGATGAAAGGGCTGAAGAGGCAGACCTATCCCATAAAAGAAATCCTGATCATGAATACAGAAGAAGAATTCTGGAAAGATGCCTGGATACAGGGGATGGAAAATGTCCGGGTGGAACACTTAAAAAAAGAAGAATTTGACCACGGCGGAACAAGGGCCAGGGCGGCGGCTGTGAGCACAGGCAATATACTGGTCTTTTTTACACAGGATGCAGTGCCTGCGGATGAACATGTGGTGGAAGAACTGGTAAAAGCTTTCCATGATCCCAAGGTGGGGGCAGCTTACGGCAGACAGCTTGCAGACAAAGACTGCCGTATCATTGAAAAGTACACACGTTCCTTTAATTATCCGGCAAAGAGCAGCGTCAAGAGCAAAGACGACCTGCCGGATCTGGGGATCAAAACCTTTTTCTGCTCCAACGTCTGTGCAGCATACAGAAGGAGTATTTATGAAAAAATGGGAGGGTTTATCACACACACCATTTTTAATGAGGATATGATTTTTGCTGGCAGACTGATTCTGGAAGGTTACTGTGTGGCATATGAGGCGGAGGCCAAGGTCATTCATTCCCACAATTACGGGTGTATGCAGCAGTTTAGACGAAACTTTGATCTGGCAGTATCTCAGGCGGACCATCCGGAAGTTTTTGCAGGTATCCGTTCTGAAAGTGAGGGCATCCGCCTGGTAAAAAAGACGGCAGGGTATCTGTTCAAAATACACAGACCCTGGCTGATCGCGGAGCTGGTGGTGAAGAGCGGCTTTAAATTTCTGGGGTACCGCATGGGAAAATCCTACCGCCGTCTGCCCAGATCCGTTATAAATTTTTGTACTATGAACGCTTCTTACTGGACATCAACACAATAATCTGCTAAAATAGGCCATGTTTCATGGATAGAAAGACAAACACACCGGATGATAAGACAAAGATAGGGAGACCGATCCGGTTACATGGAGGAAATGATTATGTGTGGAATAGTTGGTTATATCGGAGAAGAACAGGCAGCCCCCATTTTGCTGGAAGGCCTGGAGAAACTGGAATACAGAGGATACGATTCCGCGGGAATCGCTGTCTATAATGGAACATCCATTGAGATGATGAAGTCCATGGGAAGGCTGAAGATCCTGGATGAGCTTACCCACGGCGGAGCAACTCTGCCGGGTACCGTGGGGATCGGACATACCAGATGGGCAACGCACGGTTCACCTTCCGATGTCAATGCCCATCCCCATTTCAATAAAGAGCAGACCATTGTTGTAGTACATAATGGGATCATCGAGAACTATATGAAACTGAAGAAGAAACTGGAGGCAAAAGGTTACGAATTTGTGTCTGAGACAGATACAGAGGTAATCGCCCATCTTCTGGATTATTATTACAAGGGAGATCCGCTGGAGACCATCGCCAAGATCATGCACCGTATGGAAGGCTCTTATGCACTGGGCATTATGTTCAAAGACCAGCCCGATAAACTTTACGCAGTGAGAAAAGACAGCCCTCTCATTGTGGGGAGGAGTAATGTGGGAAATTTGATCGCCTCCGATGTGCCGGCAGTGCTGAAATACACAAGAGATGTGTATTTTATTGAGAATGAAGAGATTGTCTGCATGACAAAAGACAACATCACCTTCTACAATATTGACGAGGAGGAACTGGAGAAAGAGCCTACTACCATTGAATGGGACATTGACGCGGCTGAAAAAGGCGGCTATGAGTTTTTCATGCTCAAAGAGATGTATGAACAGCCCCAGGCAGTCGGTGACACCTTGAATCCCCGGATCAAGGACGGCAATGTAGTGATTGAAGAACTGGGCATGTCTGATGACGAGATCCGCAGCATCCGCAAGATATACATGATCGCCTGCGGTTCCGCTTACCATACCTGCGTATCCGCAAAATATGTGTTTGAAGGTCTGGCCAGGATTCCGGTTGAGGTAGACCTGGCAAGTGAATTCCGTTACCGCCACCCCATCTATGAGCCGGATACCCTGGCGATCATCGTGAGCCAGTCAGGGGAAACCGCGGATTCCTTGGCCGCTCTGCGTGAGGCGAAAGATCACGGGATCAAGGTGCTGGGGATTGTCAATGTGGTGGGAAGCTCCATTGCCAGGGAAGCAGACAATGTAATGTACACTTGGGCAGGACCCGAGATCGCGGTTGCCACCACAAAGGCATACAGTACCCAGCTCATCGCCCATTATCTGCTGGCACTGAAATTTGCCAAAGCCAGAGGAGAGATTGATGATACACAGATGGCGGAGATGGTAGAGGATTTGAAGAAGCTTCCCGGACAGATTGAGATGCTGCTGGAGAACAAGAAAAGGATCCAGAAATTTGCCAACCGTTATCTGGCTACAGAGCATGTGTTTTTCATCGGAAGGGGACTGGACTATGCCATTTCTCTGGAAGGTTCCTTGAAATTAAAGGAAATCTCCTATATCCATTCAGAGGCGTACGCAGCGGGCGAATTAAAACACGGCACGATCTCCCTGATCGAGGAGGATACCCTTGTGACCGCAGTTGCCACCCAGGAAGAACTGTACAAGAAAACACTCAGCAATATACAGGAAGTTAAGACAAGAGGCGCATTTGTGCTGGCAGTGACAAATGTGGGCAATACCGAAATTGAGAAAACTGCGGATTATGTGATCTATCTGCCAAAGACAAATAAATACTTTACCAATTCTCTGGCAGTGGTACCGCTTCAGCTTTTTGCATACTATGTGTCTCTCGGAAAAGGCCTGGACGTGGATAAGCCCAGAAACCTGGCCAAATCTGTGACTGTAGAATAGAATTTCATTTTTTCTTTGCTGTTTTATCACAATTTGAACACAAATGGCTGGTAAACTATGTTCAGAAAGATAAGAAATAAGAGAATTAAAGTAACGATTCCGCAGCCGAGCAAAATCCCAACGCCAAAGGCGGTTCCGCAGGGATTTTTGTTCGTGACTGTGAAGAGATGGAACCGTTACAATTTAGAGATAGATAGCAGTGAAGGGAGAATGAATCATGAGTGAAGAATTCAAAGAAGGTCTGAATGAGAACCGTGGTGTGGAGGAAGACAATACTTCCGGTATGGATACAACGGGCGGTGTAAACTTTACGATAAAAGATGCGGCAGATGTGAGGCCGTCAGAACCGGAGCAGGCAGCACCGGAACAGGCGGCACCGGAAACTTTGGATCAGACAGCACCGGATTCTGCAGCAGCACCCGGAATGGAATCCCCAGTACCGGGCAGGGAGCCGGGGACACCGGCCTATGAAACCGGAGCAGCCATGTCAGAGGCAGCTGCAGCCAAAGAGCCGGATCATACGAATACAGACAGCGCCGGAGAAAAAGCAGAAGAACCTGCCGCAGCTCCCACACCGGAGAATCCTGTCTATGCCCGTTCCTACAAGGGTGAACCGAAAAAGGAAGAGTGGTATGAGAAGGAGAGGAAGAAAAATTATGATTCCTACAAATTTTCATCCCCCATTCCTCCGGAGAATAATAAAAAAGAGAGGCCCCGGAGATCGCAGGGCGGAATCGGAAAGAAGCTGGGGACAGCAGCAGCCTGCGCAGCAGTTTTCGGTCTGGTTGCCGGTGTGGTCTTTCAGGCAACCAATTACGTGGGTGACAAAGTAAATCCAAAAGAAAATATAAAAATAGAGAACACGCAGACAACCGGTGATAACTCCGCAAAAGAAAACAACGCGATCAGCACCGGCAATACGGATTCCTCCGGGGCCACCGTTGCCCAGGTGGCTAAAAATGCCATGCCTTCTATTGTGTCCATTGTAGGAGTGAGTGTTCAGGAACTGCCTGATATCTATAAGTATTTCTATGGGGAGCAGGCACAGGAAGCAAAGAGCAGTGGTTCCGGTATCATTGTCAGCCAGAATGATACAGAACTTCTCATAGCCACCAACAATCATGTGGTGAGCGGTGCGGATTCCCTCACGGTATTCTTTACCAACCAGGACGGCAGCGCGGTTACAAGTTCCCAGGTGGAGAAAACCAGCAGCGAACAGGGAGAGGGCACAGAGGAGTCGGAAAACCCGGGCAGTGCGGTTGCAGCCCAGGTGAAGGGTACAGATGCGGACAATGACCTGGCGGTCATCTCTGTAAAGCTGTCGGATATCCCTCAGGATATTCTGGAGGAGATCAAAGTGGCAACCATCGGTGACTCCGATGCTCTGGCTATGGGTGAGCAGGTGGTGGCCATCGGCAATGCACTTGGATACGGACAATCCGTGACCAGCGGTTATGTGAGTGCCCTGAACCGTCATGTGAACTCTGAGAATGCCAACAGCACATTTATCCAGACCGATGCAGCCATCAACCCGGGCAACAGCGGCGGTGCGCTTCTGAATATGAACGGGGAGCTGGTAGGCATTAACTCCGCCAAGATCGCATCCAACGAAGTGGAGGGAGTAGGATTCGCGATTCCTATTTCCAAAGCGGAACCTATCCTGGATGAACTGATGAGCAAGGAAACCAGATATAAAGTGGAAGACGAGGATAAAGCATCTTATCTTGGAATTACATGTACCGATGTAACATCCGAGGCCGTTCAGGTATACGGCATGCCGGTAGGTGTCTTTGTATACAGCCTGGAGGAGGACGGTCCTGCTGCACAGGCAGGTATCCAGAAGGGTGATGTGATCCTGAAGATTGACGGAACAACCCTGAACACCAGGGATGAACTGATCGAGAGACTGCAGTATTATGAAGCAGGGGAGAGCGTGGAGTTTGTCATCTCCCGTGCCCAGAACGGAGAGTACAAAGAGCAGACCATTACCGTGACCCTGGGTGCTAAAAAAGATGCCAAGACAACGGACAAAGCAGCTGACAAAGGAGAGGAACAATCCCGTTAAGGGTTAGAACAGCAGATAAAAGGTGTCTGCCTGTACATATAAGGGTACAGGCAGATGCCTTTTTCTGCGCAGTTCAGAGCTTGGAGGAGGTTTAAAAGCCCGGTTTTACAGGCAGTTAATGAAAAGTTTACTTGTTACTCATATGAATTTGTGATAAGATACCCACAAACGATATTGAAAATAGTTATGATCAAATTTTATATAGAAAAGGCAGGGAGAACAGCAAATGGCAGACGATAAGGACTATTTGGAGAAATCCGATAAAGAACAAACAGCACCGGACAATACCTCCGGCGATGAGGAAGAATTTGAGAAGATCTGTTTTATGTGCAGAAGGCCGGAGAGCAAAGCAGGGAAGATGATAGACCTGCCAAACGATATCCATATCTGTGTGGAATGTATGCAGAAAAGCTTTGACACCATGAACAATGCACCCATTGACTACAACGATCTGATGAAAAACATGCCAAATGTGAGCATGATCGATCTGAATTCACTGCAGAACCAGATTCCCAAGCGCCAGAGGGTGAAGAAGAAAAAAGAGGAGCCAAAGCAGGAAAATGTGGCGCCAAAGGCATTTGACATCAGAAGTATTCCTGCGCCTCACAAAATAAAAGGAAGCCTGGATGAGTATGTGATCGGACAGGAACGGGCAAAGAAAGTTATGTCGGTAGCTGTATACAACCACTATAAAAGGGTGTTCGCTGACAGGGAAGATGATATAGAGATTGAAAAATCCAATATGCTGATGATCGGACCAACAGGAAGCGGCAAGACATACCTGGTTAAGACCTTGGCAAGGCTTCTGGATGTGCCGCTTGCCATCACGGATGCCACTTCCCTGACGGAGGCCGGTTATATCGGTGATGATATTGAGAGCGTTGTCAGCAAACTTCTGGCAGCAGCCGGCAATGATGTGGAGCGTGCGGAGCACGGCATCATCTTTATTGACGAGATTGATAAAATTGCTAAGAAAAAGAATACTAACCAGAGAGATGTAAGCGGGGAAGCCGTGCAGCAGGGAATGCTGAAGCTCTTAGAGGGCAGTGAGGTGGAGGTTCCGGTGGGAGCCAACAGTAAGAATGCTATGGTGCCTCTCACCACTGTGGATACGAAGAACATTCTGTTTATCTGCGGCGGAGCCTTTCCGGATCTGGAGAATATTATCAAGGAGCGGCTGAATAAACAGGCATCCATCGGTTTCTTTGCGGATCTGAAAGACAAATACGACCAAGATGCCAATATACTGGATAAAGTCATTGTGGATGACTTAAAGAAGTTCGGCATGATCCCTGAGTTCTTAGGACGTCTTCCCATTGTCTTCACCCTCAGCGGTCTGACGGAGGAGATGCTGGTGCAGATTCTCAAAGAGCCCAAGAACGCCATCTTAAAACAGTACCAGAAGCTTCTGGCACTGGATGAAGTGAAGCTGGAGTTTGATGACGGAGCCCTGGGCGCCATCGCCAGAATGGCATTGGAGAAACATACAGGTGCCAGAGCCCTGCGGGCTATCCTGGAGGAATACATGCTGGATATTATGTATGAAATTCCCAAGGATGAAAATATCGGGGAAGTTATTATCACAAAGGAATACATTGAACACACCGGCGGTCCCAGGATCCTTCTGCGCGGACAGGAGATTCCCAGGATAGGCATGAACTGATTAATAAAAAGGACTGTGCATCAGAGGCTAGTGTTCCATCCAGTCAGAAATCAAAATAGGCAGTGCTGCTACTATGGTTTCTGGCCGGATGGAGCACTAGTACAGCGTTGCATAAGTTCCAATGATATAGCACCCACTATTTACGCCAGTGCCGCGTTGCCGAAGCTAGTCGTAGGAACCGCTGCGCCGTCGCTTCGGCGCCTTGCACTGACGAAAATATCAGGCACTCTATCACCGAAACTTACGCAATGCTGTACTAGTTAGCCTGATGCAGCAGTCCTGAATATGTTCTGCCGGGCGGACATAAGAGGCGCGGCGTGTTTATTTGGCAGGAACAACCTCCAGCCAGTAGCCGTCCGGGTCTGCAATGAAGTAGATGCCCATATCATGATTTTCAAAACAGATACATCCCATTTTTTCGTGGATTGCATGAGCTTTTTCAAAATCATCTGCCTGGAAAGCCAGATGGAACTCATTGTCACCCAGGCTGTACGGTTCTTCTCTGTCCCGGAGCCATGTCAGTTCCAGCTCAAAGTCAGTCGTCTCATTTCCCACATACACAATGATAAAGGAACCGTCATCGGCAGTGATGCGTCTTTTTTCCGTAAGACCCAGCGCTTCCTCGTAGAACGCCAGAGAACGTGACAGGTCAGCTACATTGTAATTTTCATGTATCATTTGAAATTTCATAATAACAGTCTCCTTTTCGTAACTGTAAGGGTGCAAAACAGTTACTCTTTTTCTTTTTTTCTATTATAAAATAAGTGAGAGCAGATGGCAATAAGGCAGCAGAAGAAAAAAATCTTAAAATGCATATTATTCTTTTGCTTTTTTCCAGAAAGTATGATAGGATAAAAAAGAAGTAGAGACATTCGTAACTATTCAGTAGGTCTGCGCATTTACAAACATTCATAGATCTATTCAAGTCGAATCAGACATTTATCCATTTACCATTATTTTTGAAGAAAGGATTATTAAATGAGAGAAAAATATGAGTCCCTGTCTTTAGGGGCATTAAAAGAAATAGCAAAAGCCAGAGGTATGAGAGGAATATCCACCCTTAAAAAAAGTGAATTGGTGGAGCGTATGGTGCAGGAAGATGATAAGGAACGCCAGATGAAGGATAGCGCCACATCCCAGGAGAACGGACAGGAATCAAGAACTGGGATGAGAGCAGGCAGGGCAGAGGAACGCCAGGAAAGCCGGTCATCCCTCCGCCAGGAAGACGTTCAGGAAAACCGGGACCGTCAGGAGAACAGAACATCCGGCCGCCAGGAGGAACACCAGGAAAGCCGCACATTCAGCCGTCAGGAACCCAGGCAGGAGAGCCGCACAGAGCGTCCGCCTATGGAGCAGTCTGATCTGGACAGCGGTATCAGTGTCAGCGGGATTTTGGAGGTCCTGCCGGATGGTTATGGATTTATCCGAAGCGAGAATTATCTGCCGGGCGAGAACGATGTCTATGTGTCCCCGTCACAGATCCGCAGATTTAATCTAAAGACCGGGGATATCCTGCGGGGCAATACAAGAGTAAAGAGCCAGAACGAAAAATTTTCAGCTCTCCTGTATGTGACCTCCATTAACGGAATCAAACCCAATGAGATGCGCAGACTGAACTTTGAAGATATGACCCCTATTTTCCCCAATGAGAGACTGCACCTGGAGCGTCCGGGCGGAAGCCTGGCCATGCGTATTGTGGATCTGGTAAGTCCCATCGGCAAGGGACAGAGGGGAATGATCGTATCTCCGCCGAAAGCCGGTAAGACAACCCTCTTAAAAGATGCAGCCAAATCCATTCTGAAGAACAGCCCCAAGATGCATTTGATCATCCTGCTGATCGATGAGCGTCCTGAGGAGGTAACAGATATCAGGGAAGCCATTCAGGGGCCAAATGTGGAGATCATCTATTCCACCTTTGACGAGCTGCCGGAGCATCACAAGAGAGTCTCCGAAATGACCATCGAGCGTGCCAAACGCCTGGTTGAGCATAAAAAAGATGTTACCATATTCATAGACAGTATCACAAGACTGGCAAGAGCTTACAACCTGACAGTTCCGCCCAGCGGCCGTACCCTGTCCGGTGGTCTTGATCCGGCTGCCCTGCACATGCCCAAGCGTTTCTTTGGTGCTGCCAGAAATATGAGAGAGGGCGGAAGCCTTACCATCCTGGCAACAGCCCTGGTGGATACCGGAAGCAAGATGGATGATGTGGTCTACGAGGAGTTCAAGGGAACCGGCAACATGGAGCTGGTCCTGGACAGAAGACTTCAGGAAAAGCGTGTGTTCCCGGCTATTGACATTGCCAAATCCGGTACCAGAAGAGAGGACCTTCTGCTTACGAAAGAGGAGCAGGAGGCAGTGGATATCATGCGCAAAGCCCTGAATGGTATGAAGGCGGATGACGCACTGGAAAATATCCTGAATATGTTCGCTCACACACGCAATAACAGCGAATTTGTACAGACTGTGAAAAAACAACGATTTCTATAATAATACTTGCATTTATAAAAATCATATGCTATAATTTAAAAGCTGTTTGAATTTGTAAAACGCAAAATAAAGATAAATAACAAACGATAGAAGAGGTGAAAAAGATGAAAGAAGGAATCCATCCAAACTACCAGGAATGTACAGTAGTATGCAACTGTGGAAATACATTTAAAACAGGTTCTACAAAGAAAGAACTCCACGTAGAAGTTTGCTCTAAATGTCATCCTTTCTATACAGGACAGCAGAAAGCTGCACAGGCTCGTGGACGTATTGATAAGTTCAACAAAAAATACGGCATGGACAAATAAAAAAACGGGAGAGGCTGAGGTTTTCGGACTTCAGCCTCTTATTGTATCTCCCAGGCAGTTTCTCTGCTTTGGTTAAAACAGAGCTGCCTTTGGGATTTGGATTTTATGGAGGTATAGATGAAATCATCCAACATCGGCGGACAGGCAGTCATGGAAGGCATCATGATGCGTCATCAGGACCAGTATTCTATTGCTGTCCGAAAGCCGGATAAAGAGATTGAAGTTAAGATAGAGGACTACAAGAGTTTTATCAAGAACAAAAAAATCCTTTCTCTTCCTATTATCAGAGGTGTCTTCAATTTTATTGATTCCCTGGTGGTGGGCACGAAATGCCTGATGTATTCCGCCACTTTCTTTGAGGAGGAAGAGGAGGAGATCAAAAAGAGGGAAGCCCTGAACCGGGAGGACCGGGAAAAATACGATGCGAAGCAGAAGAAGATGGAAAATATCCTGATGACAGGAACCGTGATATTTTCCGTTATCCTTTCGGTTGGCCTGTTTATGGTGCTGCCGTATCTGATCGCCAGCCTGCTTCATAAAGTGGGGGCATCCGAGACCGGGGTGACCCTGGCGGAGGCGGTTGTGAGGATCCTGCTCTTTTTGGGATACCTGCTCTTGATCTCCAAGATGGAGGATATCCAGAGAGTGTTCATGTACCATGGAGCGGAGCACAAGTGCATCAACTGTGTGGAGCATGGAAAAGCCCTGACTGTGGAAAATGTCATGGAAAGCTCCAGACTCCACAAACGCTGCGGAACTAGTTTCTTATTTTTTGTTATTGTTGTGAGTATTATATTTTTCCTGGGATTTTTTGCTGTTGTGCCGGTACATACCATGTGGCTGCGTGTTGTGATCCGTATCCTGCTGGTGCCGGTGATCGCAGGGATTTCCTATGAGATCATCCGTCTGGCGGGAAGGAGCGAGAATCCGTTAGTATGCGCTCTCTCAAAGCCCGGTATGGCTATGCAGAAGCTGACCACAAAAGAACCTACACCGGATATGGCAGAGGTTGCCATTGCGGCGGTGGAGGCTGTTTTTGACTGGAAAGCTTATCTGCTGGAAAACTTTCCGGATGCCCGCGAAGAAATAGAACAGGCGGAAAATAGCCGGATGGCTGCTTCACACAGATGCGAAACAAGAGAGGGCTGTTATGCAGACGCATAGAGAGATACATCTGGAGGGAAGGAAGACACTGGAGGAAGCAGGGATCGCGGACAGCAGGTCGGATGCATGGCTTCTGATGGAATATGTGACAGGTATGACCCGGGCTTCCTATTTTCTGAGGGAGACGGAGGAAATGCCGAAAGACCAGGCGGCAAGGTACAGGGAGATGATACAGAGAAGGGCACAGCATATCCCTCTCCAGCACATCACCCATGAGGCCTGGTTTTACGGACTGAAATTTTATGTGGACAGACATGTGCTGATCCCACGGCAGGATACGGAAATTCTGGTTGAGGAAGTGCTCCTCGAAGCCGGGAAGATGCAGGCAGGCGGCAGATTCAGGATTCTGGATATGTGCACAGGCAGCGGCTGCATTTTGCTGGCTCTTTTGTCCGTTCTGAAAGGAGCAAAAGGCACCGGTGTGGATCTGTCCGCTGAAGCGCTTGCCGTGGCAGGGAGAAACAGCAGGGAACTGGGTATTCCGGCTGTATGGAAAAGAAGCGATCTGTTTTCAGATATCAGTGGGACGTATGATATTATCGTGTCCAACCCGCCTTATATAGAGAGTCATGTTATAGACAGCCTGATGGAGGAAGTGAGGGACCATGAGCCGAGAATGGCCCTTGACGGGACAGAGGATGGCCTGTATTTTTACAGAAGGATTTCCCGTGAGGCAGGGGAATATCTGAGGCCGGGAGGAGTCCTGGCTTTTGAGATCGGATATGATCAGGGCGGTCCGGTGCGCCTTATGCTGGAAAATGCCGGATATGAAGAGACCAGAGTAGTGAAAGACCTGGCAGGCCTTGACAGGGTGGTGCTGGGAAGAAAGAAACAGGAGGAACACCATGTTTGATAAGTTAGATGATATTTTGATTCGCCTGGAGGAGATCTTAAATGAGTTAAATGAACCCACAGTGGCGAATGACACGGCGCGCTTCCAGAAGCTGATGAAGGAACAGAGCGACCTGCAGCCCATTGCGGATGCATATCGGGAATATAAAAACTGCAGACAGACAGTGGAAGACAGCCTTATGATGCTGGATGAGGAATCGGACCCGGAGATGCGTGAGATGCTCAAGGAAGAGCTTTCAGACGCAAAGAAGCGCATTGAGGAGCTGGAGCGGGAGCTGAAGATCCTGCTTCTGCCAAAAGACCCCAATGATGAGAAGAACGTTATTGTGGAGATCAGAGCAGGAGCCGGCGGGGATGAGGCCGCACTTTTTGCTGCGGAAATCTACCGCATGTATGTAAAATTCGCGGAATCCCAGAACTGGAAGACTGATATGATGAGCCTCAATGAGAACGGCATCGGCGGTTTCAAAGAGGTCACGTTTATGATCAACGGTAAAGGGGCCTATTCCAGGCTGAAGTATGAAAGCGGTGTACACCGGGTGCAGCGTGTGCCGGAGACAGAGAGCGGCGGACGTATCCACACCTCTACCATTACTGTGGCGATCATGCCGGAAGCGGAGGAGATTGATTTCCACCTGGATATGAATGACTGCAAGTTCGATGTATTCCGTGCTTCCGGAAACGGCGGGCAGTGTGTCAACACCACAGACTCCGCCGTGCGTCTGACCCATATTCCCACAGGGATCGTTATTTCCTGCCAGGATGAAAAGTCACAGCTCAAGAACAAGGACAAGGCGCTGAAAGTGCTGCGTTCCAGACTGTACGAGATGGAACTGGAGAAGCGCCACGACGAGGAAGCAGAGGCAAGAAGAAGCCAGGTAGGTACCGGGGACCGGTCTGAGAAGATCAGAACTTACAACTTCCCCCAGGGACGTGTGACGGACCACAGGATCAAGCTGACCCTGCATCGACTGGACGGTGTGCTGAACGGTGATCTGGAAGAGATCATTGACAGCCTTACCGCTGCGGATCAGGCGGCCAAGCTTACGAAAATGAATGATAAATAGTAACGATTCAATAGGTCTGCGCATTCGCTGCGCTGACCGTAAGAAAGTGTACCACAGTCAAGCAAAAATCCCATCGCCAAAGGCGATTTTGCATGGATTTTTGCCTGTAACTGGGAGGGTATGCGCTGGCTGCCTCGGGATTTTCATGCTTCCGGCATGAAAACGCCTCCCGGTACAGTGGCCTGTGTACAGTAACGTTGTGTTACCCCCTTATTAGCTGTAAGAAGTTAATAAGGGGGTTTTTTGTTACCTCCTGTTTTCTACTATTCTTTTTTATTTTTGTATCTGTTATAATCAGTTTATATGGAATAGCGCAGAAGGGCGGGGATGAAAAACACAATGAAAACGAAAATAAAAAACTGGTTTTATAAGCTGAAGTTATACCCCTCTTTGATGTTAACCTTTAACGGCATTTTTGTTTTGGCAGTTCTGGTGATCTTGGCCACATCGGCTGTAATAACAGGGAAAATAACAGTCAAAAATTATTCGACTTATGCGTCACAGTTCATTCAGGATCTGTCAAGAAATGTGGAATACATTACAAATGACGTGGAAAACAAATCGCGTTTTATCCTTTCGGAATCCAGTATCCAGGAAATGCTCACCGCAGAACATCGGAACCCCGCCTACAATGATATCCTGCAGCGGGCAAAGGGGGAGATCACCAGACTGATCATGGAGCAGGATTACATAGAATCACTTTCTGTTTTTGATCTAAAAGGAAATGGTTTTACAGTGGGGGACAGCCCTTCGTATATCAGCAGCCTGTCCGTATGGAAAAAACAGAGTTGGTATCCTGAGATGATCCGAAAGAAGGGAAACTACATCTGGGTAAGCTCGGATTTTACCGGCATCAGGGAACAGGAAAACAAAATTTTGTTTGCCAGGGTAATCAACAGAAAAGACACCATGGACGGGATTGGGATACTTATGGTCGTGCTTGACAACGCATATCTGTCCAAAATGATAAACAGTTTAAGTAATCCTGCCATCGGTGAATTTTATATATACGGCGGGGAAAAGCTTTTGTTTGGACCTGAGGAAGAGAACCGGGAGATACAGGAATTTATAAGCGGAATAAAATTGACCGGAAAAGAGGAGATAGACAGCAGAAGGCGTGGCAGATATTTCGTTACAGGGTGCTATGACCCGCACATGGACTGGAATTATCTGTGTGTAGGCATGGTGCGTGGGGTACTCAGCAGCCAGTGGATAAACTTTTTGATCGTGGCAATGGTCACATGCATTGTGATCATCATTGCCTCTTACATATACAGCCGCTTTTCACGGGGCGTTACCCGGGAGCTTCAGAGTCTGAATGAGATCATGGGGCGTGCCGAAGACCGGAACTTTAAGGAAGAGATCAAGATCAGGAGGATTGAGGAGTTTATACAGCTTGGGGGAGCTTACAATAAGCTGATAAACCGCATACATATTCTTGTCAATGAGGTCATGAGAGAAAAATTGAACGCAAAGCAGGCCCAGCTTGAGAATCTGCAGGCCCAGATCAACCCTCATTTTCTTTATAATACGCTGGACTGCATCAGTTGGAAAGCCATGGCAAATGACCAAACGGAAATAGCGGAAATGATACAATGCCTTTCAAAAATGTTCCGCTTCAGCCTGGGCAGGGGCGAAAAAGAGATTGAGCTGTCAAAAGAGGTGGAAAATACTAGAAATTATCTGCTGCTGCAGAAAAAAAGGTTTGAAGATAAGCTGGTATATCTCATTGATATCCCTGATTCTGTGATGAAATACCGTGTGATCAAGTTCTTCCTGCAGCCGTTGGTGGAGAACAGCATCCTTCATGGGATTCAGTCTAAACCTGAAAAAGGATACATCGGTATCTCAGCCGGGGAAGAAGATGGGCAGCTTGTGGTCCGGGTCTGGGATAACGGAACAGGGATTGATGAGCAGCAGGTAGCTGTGCTGCTTCGGGGAGATACTTATGACAGCAGCGGAAAGAGACACAGACATGGGATATACAACGTAAATGAAAGGCTGAAAATGCGTTATGGGGAGGAGAGCGCATTGCGGTTTGAGAACCGAAAAAATGGTGGGACTAAGGTTACCATACGGATTCCCGTAGATAAACTTCAGGGAAGGAGTGGAGGAAGTAATGTATCAGGTATTACTGGTGGATGATGAACCTGTTATTCTGAGAAATATAAGTAAAGTCATAGATTGGGAAAAATTCGGGTTCAGCGTCTGCGCCACAGCAGAATGTGGGGAAGAGGCGTGCAGGCTGCTGAAAGAGTACAAGCCAAGTCTTGTGATAACAGATGTGATGATGCCCCAGATGAACGGTATTGAGCTGGCGGAGTTGATCGGGGAGAATTATCCAAAAACAGAGGTTATCATCATCAGCGGATATGATGAGTTTGATTTTGCCCGTTCCGCCATGCGGGCAGGGGTTATAGAATACATTATGAAACCCACGAAAAGAGAGGAACTGGAACTGGCCCTGCAGAAGGTCCGCGAAAGAATACAAAAGAAGGAGGACCTGGAGCGCAATATCAGAGAACTGCAGGAGGAGGCTGAAAAAAACATACCCATACTGAAAAATCAGTTTTTCAGCGAACTGGCGGAAAAGATCATCTCTGAGGGACAAAACCTGCCGCAGAGCCTTAAGTATTACGGCTCCCCGTTGAAAGGGAATCCGTTCAGGCTCTGGTGTTTTGATCTGGACAGGGAAGAAATCTGCGACAGCATTCCGGAGATGCGGGAACTGCTGTGGGTACAGCTTCGGATGATCATCAGAGATCATATCAGGGGACAGTTTGTCAGTGATTCTTTTGTAAAGGGAAAGCATTTATTTTATGTGGTTGAGGATTCCGACACGCTGCAGGATGGAACGGCCATGGAGGAAGTTCTGGAAAGCATCCTGAGTGAATTTAAAAATCTTACCAGGACCAGTCTTTCTGTGGGAGTAAGCTGCGTTTATGAGGAGTACCACAGATTATCTATGGCACGCAAGGATTGTGAGGCAGCACTGGAGGAACGCTGCAATTTGGGAGAGGGAAGCTGTATCTTCTACGATGAAGTCAGAATATTTTCGGATGAAAGTGTGGAATATAACCATGAGCTTATGAACCAAATCTGCATGAAGCTCCGTGCACTGAATAAGAAAAGCGCAGTGGACCTGATTGAAAAGATGTATAATGGGATGAGGGAAAATAAAGCCATATATCAGCAGTTTTACAGCCAGACTATCCTTATCTTAACAGAGCTGTTCAATCTCTCCCCGGATGAGGAGAGGAAGAAAAAGATCAGGGATGCGATTGCCGGGCTGAATGACTATAAGACAGGAGATATGCTGAAGGCTCTTGTTCTCGGGATCACGGAAGAGATCGTGGATGAAGCGGCAGCTGATTCGGCAGGAAAAAACAGAGAGATCATGGGACAGATTGTCCGGTATGTGGAAGAGCATCTGGGAGAAGAGATCTCACTTGCAGATGTGGCAGATGCAGTCCATCTGAGCAAAAACTATCTGTGCAGCATATTCAAAAGAGAGAAAGGGGAGACATTTTTTTCTTATCTTACAAAAGTCAGGATGGAACGGGCAAAGCAGCTTCTGCGGAAAACAGAACATAAAGTTTATGTGATCGCTGAGATGGTAGGCTATACGGATTATCCTTATTTTTCGCAGGTGTTTAAAAAGCATACAGGGATTACCGCCGGAGAATACAGGGAAATTTATGCCGGCGAATAAAAGTAAAAGGATATAGGCTGGGCTGTGGTCTTACAGGAAATGTAAGGCTGCAGCCCAATTTCTGTTTTACTGCTGAAGTGAGGAATATATTTAATGCAGTCGGAATATATTCTATATTTTTCATCAAAGTGCAATGATAGAATGGAAACATAAACAAAAGGTAACTATTCAGTACCCTCACAGTTACAGGCAAAAATCCATGCAGGATCGCCTTTGGCGATGGGATTTTTGCTTGGCTGCGAAATGCTTTCTTACGGTCAGCGCAGTGAATGCGCAGACCTACTGAATAGTTACAGCAAAAGGACAAAACATGGAGGTAAGAAAATGGGAAAGGCGAAAAAAGTAATCGTATTGCTGGGGATCACAGGTATGATCGGTACGCTTGCAGGGTGCGGCGGCAATGGGGCAAAGGACAGCAAGTCTGAGGCAAATGCAGGAAATAAGGATGGGGAAGGCAAGACGGAAATTTCAATTCTGGTGCATTTTGACCCGGAAACAGACAATCCGGCAAAGGTGGACAGTTTTCAGGAGGCGGCAGATAAACTCGGTTATAAGATCAACTTAGAGCGTGTGGATGATGCCACATATAAGACGAAAATCCGGGTTATGCTTCAGGCAAACGAGCTGCCGGACTTGTTTTATACCTGGGGAGGTTCTTACAGCGAACCGTTTTTATCCGCCAATGCGCTTTATCCCTTGGAGGATGCCATTCAGGATTCCGGCTATACACTTTATGACACCTATGCGCAGGCAGATGAAAACGGCCACAACTATGTGGTACCCACAGGGGCCCTGGAATCCTACTGTCTCTTTTACAACAAAGCGGTTTTTGAAGAGATGGGAAAAGAGGTGCCCGCGGACTGGGAAGCGCTGCTGGATGTAGTGGATGCATGCAATGCCAAGGGCATTGGAGCCATGGGGCTTGGAGACAAAGACCGGTGGGAGGGAGACCTCTTTTATAACATGATGGTGGTACGGGAAGATGCGGACGCATTTACTGACGCTATGAAAGATGGAGGTACTTTCACCAGTGAACCGTTTGCAGTGGCAGCCGAAAAGGTGCAGACGCTGATAGAAAAAAATGCATTCCAGAGCGGTTATATGCAGGCAACCCCCTCTGAATGTGTTGAGCTTTTGAAGGCCGGAAAGATAGCCATGTATCCCACCGGCTCCTGGCAGGTATCCGCATTACAGTCTGATGAGAACTTAGGATGCGCCGTCTTCCCTAAAACCGGGAAGGAAGATCCATATCTCTCCTGCTGCGGAAATGCAGCAGATGCGGGAATTGCTGTCAGCGCCAACTCTGAGAATAAGGAAGCAGCAGCGAAACTGGCAGTGGAATACTCCAAGATCCTCAATGATCATCTGGCGGAAAGCGGGGAACAGACCTATTTTGAAACAGAGATCGAAGAAGCCGGACAGACAGAAATGATGAAAACGTATATTGAAAACTTTAAAAAACTGGAGAAGACCCAGCTCTGGTGGTTCACATATCTGGATACTGCGATCGGAGAGCCTATGAGGGATTTATCTCAGCAGCAGTTTGCAGGCGAGGTGGATGCGGATGATTTTCTTCAGCAGCTGGAAAGTATTATAAAAGGCGGATGATATAACAGAAGTGCAGGACTGTCCTCAGTGGAGGACAGTTCCGTTTGAAGGAGGAAGAAGAATGAAAAAAATGTTGTCCAACAAACCGGTCATCGCACTGTTTGTGATTCCGGGGCTTCTTATATTCGCTTTTATCTTTGTGTATCCCATTTTGTATACAATAAATCTTAGTTTTACATCATGGAAGGGAATCGGACCAAAAGAATATGTGGGATTTCTCAACTATACAAAACTATTTTCCGATGATGTGGTTTTTAGAAAAGCACTTGTCAATACACTGGTCATTCTGGTGGTTGCGGTGATCGGACAGTTGGTGCCTGCGCTGTTTTTTGCCATGCTGCTGTCCAATATGAAAAAGAGAACACGTTTCTTCAGAATCGCATTTTTTATACCCGTGCTTTTATCCACCACAGCGATCGCCCTTATGTGGCAGAAAATATACGATGTAAACTATGGGCTTCTGAATGAATTTTTAAGGCTTGTGGGTTTGTCAAATTTTCAGCACGAATGGTTATCCGAGAAAGGCACTTGTCTGATCGCAGCTATCGTTCCGGTGATATGGCAGTGGATCGGCTATCATATGATCATTCTCTACGCGGGGTTAAAGGCCATCCCGGAACAGTATGAGGAGGCGGCAAAGCTGGACGGGGCCAATGGCCTTCAGATAACGTTTTGTGTTATCATACCAATGCTTCGGGATATACTCAAAGTCTGTCTGGTGCTTGCTGTGGTGGGCAGCATAAAGATTTTTGATAATATCTATGTTATGACTGCAGGCGGGCCTTACAATCTGACCACAACCATAGCCATCCATATGTATAAGGAATCCTTTCTGAAATTTAATTACGGATATGGCAGCGCTATTGCGGTCATGCTCTGTGTGGTATGTATCGGAGTCTATCTGCTGATCAACAAGGCTATGTCACGGGAACCCATGGAATATTGACAGGAGGAAACGGCAATGAAGATAAAAAATAGAGTCAAAATCGTGATCTTGATCATTTTTTCCGTGATCCAGATATTTCCGCTGCTATGGCTGGTTAATTTTTCTCTGAAGGACAACAGTGAGATTTATACGGCCAGCTCCTTAAAACTGCCGGAAACACCTGTGTTTGGCAATTATGCGGAGGCATGGCTGAAAGGAAACGTGGCTGAATATTTTCTGAACAGTGTGTTGGTTACTTTTATAAGTGTTGCCATCACCGTTGTACTGAGCTGTATGATGGGATATGCGATCACAAGGATGAAATGGAGAGGGAGCAATGCCGCATTGGGATTTCTGATGCTGGGCATGATGGTTCCCATACACGCCACCTTGATCCCTTTGTTTCTACTCATGCAGAAGGCGGGGCTGCTGAACACACATTGGTGTATCATCATCCCGTACATAGCGGCAGGTCTGCCTCTTGCCGTATTTATCATCAGTAATTTTCTCAGGAGCATCCCCCATGAACTGGAGGAAGCTGCGTTTATAGACGGATGCGGTGTGATAAGATCGTTTGTACATATTATAATCCCGGTACTGAAACCGGCGGTGGCTACGGTTGCTATCTTCACTTTTATGAGCAACTGGAATGAGTTTATTATGGCATCCACGTATCTGCAGACATCGGAATTGTACACACTGCCCATTGGACTGACTGCTTTTCGGGGGGCCTATTCCACCGCTCTGGGGCCTATGGCGGCAGCTATTGTCATAACATGTATACCACTGATCTTATTTTACTGTGTTTGCAGTGAGCAGGTGGAAAAAAGTTTCGCGGCGGGAGCTGTGTTGAAGTAAATAACGGAGCAAAGGAGAGAAAAGTATATGCAGACGTCAAAAGAATGTGTTTTGAATGCCATAGAGGGAAAAGGACCGGACAGGATACCTCTCTGTCTGGATTTTGATTCAGATGCCCTGAACCGGGCAATTACAGAGAATATAGTAAAAGATTACAATGCGGATATTTTAATCATTCCGAGTTATGACCCTGAATTTGTGCCGGTTGCTGAGGGATACACCCAGTGGGGATATAAGATGGAGACATTTGGGGAAACAATGGGGGAGGTGAAGAATCCGCCGCTAAAGAACTGGGAGAACTTTGAAAACTGGAAAAGCCATCTGCCGGATTTCACAGCGCCCGGCAGATATGCAGAGGCAAAAAGGTGCAGGCAGCTTTACCCGGATAAATTTCTGGTGGGAGGGCTTGGCATGATGATGGAAGAAATCATCAACCTGCGGGGGTACGCCAACTGCATGGTGGATTATTACGATGAGGAGGAGAATTTGAACCGTTTGATCGACTGCCTCTACGAAGTGGGAAAACAGATGGTGGACGGCTATGCCGAGGCCGGCATGGATGCGGTTATGGCCTGGGAGGACTGGGGGCTGCAGCGGGGGCCTATGATGTCATACCAGATGTGGGAGACATATTATTATGACAGGATGAAAAGTTTTGTGGATTACATCCATAAAAAAGGTATGAAATATTTTCTTCACTCCTGCGGGCACATTACCTATCTTCTGGATGTCTTTACAGAATTTGGGGTGGATGTGATCCAGATGGACCAGCAGATGAATATGGGGCTGGAACTGCTGGGCAAATGGACCGGAAAAATATGTTTTTTATGTCCCGTGGATATCCAGCACAGTGTGCAGATGACGAAAGAGGAGATGGGCAGTTATATCAAAGACATGATACATGCCCTGAGTACAGAAAAAGGGGGATTTATGTACAAAGCATACCCCCAGCCGGCTGCCATCCATATGCCGGAAGAACAACTGAGGCAGGAAATTGAACTTATGAAAAACGGTTGAGTTCCTGTGGAATATACGCGGAACTGCCAGGCGAAAGTATGGTATCATACTTCTGCCTGGCATATTTTATTAGATAAAAAATCTTCCGGCTTTCATATATCCCGCATGAAAACGCCTCCCGGTACAGTGGCCAGTGAACAGTAACGCCTTGTGGGACAGTGGCTGTACGCAGGGGAATTCCAGGTTGTATCTAATCGCATATCCATGATACAATAGAAAATATGACCAGAGAAGATTCCTGAAAATACAAGGCTTTTTTCTGTTACCATATGGAAAAGGACATTGCATTTCCCGGCAAATTGTAATATATTATGGAAGTAAGTAGTTATGGTTACTGTTCAAAGGACCGGCCGGTCCGGTGCAGTATGCAGACCGCGGAAATGGATTTTCAGACATGCTCTGGCTGTCAGGAAATAGATAGAATTTATAAATGAGGAACGGGAGAAAAATCATGAAAAAAACAGCATTGGTAATCATGGCAGCCGGAATCGGCAGCCGCTTTGGAAAAGGGATCAAACAGCTTGCGAAAGTGGGTCCAAGCGGTGAGATCATCATGGACTATTCCATTCACGATGCCCTGGAGGCCGGATTTAACAAGATTGTATTTATCATCAGAAAAGATATAGAAGAAGAATTCCGTGAGGTGATCGGCAACCGGATCGAAAAGCTTGCAGAGGTGGAATATGTGTTCCAGGACCTGAACGATTTGCCGGAAGGTTTTTCCTGCCCCAAGGAGCGCACAAAACCATGGGGAACCGGACAGGCTATCCTGGCAGCAAAGGAAGTGCTCTCTGAGCCGTTCATTGTCATCAACGCGGATGACTACTACGGCAAAGAGGCCTATGTGAAAATCCACGACTATCTGGTAGAGGAGCACCCGGATACCGGCAAGCTGGACGTCTGCATGGCAGGATTTATCCTGGAGAATACATTGAGTGACAACGGTTCTGTGACAAGGGGGATCTGCTCCCTGGATGAACATAAAAATCTTGTGGGAATTGCAGAGACCTATCATATCAAAAAGACACCCCAGGGACCTGCTGTGGAGACCGAAGAGGGAAATCTTCGTATGCTGGATCCGAAAAACCTGGTATCCATGAATATGTGGGGACTGACACCTGCATTTTTAAAGACCCTGGAAGAGGGATTTGTGGAATTTTTGAAGGAATGCCGCCCGGAAGACCTGAAAAAAGAATACCTGCTTCCCACCATCGTGGATAAGCTCATCAAGGAGAACAAAGCGGACGTGGCTGTCCTCAAGACACATGACACCTGGTTTGGTGTTACATATCAGGAAGACAAAGAAATAGTAATGAAAGCTTTTGCCGATCTGGCAGAGCAGGGTGTGTACAAAAAGGATCTGTATGCATAGACCGGAAATTACGCAGATTCCACATTAACAGTGACAAATCGCTGAAAATATGATATTTTATAATACGGTAACGAAAAGATAAATAAATTGAATTTTTGTATAAGGAGTCAGTTATGGGAAAATATTTTGGAACAGACGGTTTCCGCGGGGAAGCTAACGTAAACCTGACAGTAGAGCATGCGTTTAAAGTGGGACGTTTCCTGGGATGGTATTTCGGACAGGAGCACAAGGCTCAGATTGTGATCGGCAAGGATACCAGAAGAAGCAGTTATATGTTTGAATATTCACTGGTCGCAGGCCTGACAGCATCCGGAGCAGATGTATATCTTCTGCACGTGACCACCACTCCCAGCGTTTCCTATGTTGTGCGCACAGAGAACTTTGACTGCGGTATTATGATTTCTGCCAGCCACAATCCGTTCTATGACAACGGAATTAAGATCATCAACGGCAACGGACAGAAAATGGAAGCATCTGTGGAAGAACAGATCGAAGCTTATATTGACGGAAAAGTACCGGAGCTGCCTCTGGCAAAGAGAGAAGAGATTGGGCGCACCGTGGATTTCTCTGCAGGAAGAAACCGCTATATTGGATATTTGATCTCCATTCCCACACGTGCTTTTAAGAATAAAAGAGTGGGTCTTGACTGTGCAAACGGCAGTGCATCCGCCATTGCCAAGAGCGTATTCGACGCACTGGGCGCAAAGACCTATGTGATCCACAATGATCCGGATGGAACCAACATCAACACCAACTGCGGCTCCACCCATATTGAAGAACTGAAAAATTTTGTGAGAGAAAACCACCTGGATGTGGGCTTTGCCTACGACGGGGATGCTGACCGCTGTATCGCTGTGGATGAGAACGGGGATGAAGTGAACGGTGACCTGATCATGTATGTGTGCGGAAAATACATGCAGGAGCAGGGCAAGTTAAACAACAACACCATTGTCACCACGATCATGTCAAACCTGGGCCTTTACAAAGCCTGTGAGAGAGAGGGCATTGCGTACGAGAAGACAGCCGTTGGGGATAAATATGTCTGCGAGAACATGATGGCAAACGGCCATTCCATCGGAGGCGAGCAGTCCGGCCATATCATCTTCTCAAAACATGCTACCACAGGTGACGGCATCCTGACTTCCCTGAAGCTGATGGAAGTCATCATTGAGAAAAAACAGCCATTGAGTGTGCTGACTAAAGAAGTGAAGATTTATCCCCAGGTACTGAAAAATGTACGGGTATATGATAAGAAAGAAGCCAGAGAGAATCCGGAAGTGGTGAAAGCCATTGCAGAGGTGGAGAAAAGCCTTGGAGATGACGGAAGGATCCTGGTGCGTGAAAGTGGTACAGAGCCTGTTGTCCGTGTTATGGTGGAAGCAGCTACAAACGAAATCTGTGAACAAAATGTAGATCATGTGA
Organism: Blautia hominis; assembly: GCA_002270465.1. Classification (GTDB taxonomy): domain Bacteria; phylum Bacillota; class Clostridia; order Lachnospirales; family Lachnospiraceae; genus Blautia; species Blautia hominis. Next base: position 631,275 of record NQOF01000001.1, on the reverse strand, counting down.
TCGCTGTCATGAGGGCTGAGAACCTGATCGTACAGTGACAGGACGGAGAATTTATTTGTGAAGGGAAAATTTATTGTTCTGACAGGATGCATCCTCTGCCTCTTGGCAGGATGCGGGAAAGATACACCCAGTTATTATGAGCTGGGGGCGGAAGATTTAGAGGGGAAAGATTATCAGAGTGCCATTGAGAACTTTGAGCTGGCAATCGCCGATGAGAAATATGAGGTGGAGGCTCTCAGGGGAGAAGGCATTGCCTATCTGAAGATGGGCAAATACGAGGAGGCACAGCAGGCCCTGGAAAAAGCCAGGGACCTGGCAGCTGATTCGGAGAAGGCCATGAGAGCGGACATTCTGGCCTATCTGGCAGTGGTACAGTACCAGAGAGGCGATTATGAGGCCAGCGCTGCTACCTGTGACCAGATGCTGGATGTGAAGAACAGTAAAGAAGGATATTTTCTGAGAGGTACTGCTTATCTGCATCTGGACCAATATGACAAAGCTGCCTCTGATTTTGGAAAAGTGGCTGCTGATTCCAAAGAGTACAATGACTATCTGGAGATCTACCGTGTATACGAAGAGTGTGACATGAAAGCTGACGGAGAGTCTTACCTGGAGATGGCTCTTGAAATAGAGGGCAGTGATGAGCAGGACCACTATGACAGAGGCCGTGTCTACTATTATCTGGAGGAGTATGATGAGGCAAAAAAAGAACTTACCACATCATACAATGACGGGTACAAGCAGGCAGCCATATATCTGGGCAAGGTTTACGCCGAGCAGGGTGATACAGCCAACGCCCGCGCCAATTATAAAGAGAGCCTGAGTGAGCAGTCACTGCAGGCAAAAGCTTACAACGGTATGGCATACTGCGATATCCTGGACGGGGACTATGACAGTGCCCTCTCTAATATCCAGAAGGGATTGGATACAGGAGACCAGGACGAGAAACAGGCACTTCTGTTCAATGAGATCGTAGCCTATGAAAAGAAGATGGACTATGCGTCTGCAAAAGAGAAGATCACTGCTTATCTGGAGGCATATCCCACAGATGAGAGAGCAGTGAAAGAAAATTATTTTTTGGAGACAAGGTAAAGAAATGCCGGATTTCCCATATAAAGAACAGAGTATGTAAGTGTACTCTGTTCTTTTATCTTTTATAAATAATGATAGAACATACTGCTGATGACTGCAGAAGTGCCGGATACAGCCCTGCTCTCAGATGCGAAAAAGTGATGACAGGAGGAAAGATATGAAGAAGGTATGGCAGATATTCATCAGGGACTGCAAAAGACTGCTGCGCAGCCCTGTGGCGGTGATCGTGGCAGTGGGAATCTGTATCATCCCCTCCCTGTACGCATGGTTCAACATTGCCGCTAATTTTGACCCTTATGCAAATACAGGGGATATTAAAGTGGCAGTGGCAAACAGCGATAAAGGCGCGGAAAGTGAGCTGACAGGAAGACTGGATGCAGGCGGTGAGATCGTCAGTAACCTGAAGGAAAATGATGCCCTGGGCTGGGTTTTTGTGGATGAAACCAGAGCGGTGGATGGGGTTAGATCCGGAGAATACTATGCAGCCATTGTCATTCCCGAAACATTCAGCCAAGATATGCTGAGCATTACCAGCGGAACATTTAGCAGGCCGGAATTTACATATTACATCAATGAAAAGAAAAATGCCATTGCCCCCAAAATAACCGATACCGGGGCAGAGACTGTGGAGAAAGAGATCAACAGTACCTTTACAGCCACAGCGTCAAAGGCAGTGGCGGACATCATAGAAAAATCTACAGGTTCCCTGTCCGAAGAGCTGGGCAGATCCCAGGAGAGCCTGCTGGAAAGAATCAGCCTGGTATCAGATAATATCGGGGAATATCAGGCCGGCCTAGAAAAATTCCGGAATTCTGCGGACAGCTCAAATGAGACGATCAAGGATACCAAAGGAACTCTGGACGCCCTGACAGAAGCCGCCGGGGAGGGCAGCAGTGCCATGGACAAGAGCAGTGAGATCCTGGAACACGCCAGGACGGCGGCAGCTGATTTTTCCACCGGAATATCATCTGCGCTCTCCCAGGGACAGGGTACGCTGGCGGATATAAGTGCTGCCTCCAAGTCCGCTGTGGGTGAAATGAACGGCAAGATCCTGGAGATCAACAGTCAGGTGGACGGCATGATCACCAAAGCGGAGCAGGCAGCTTCTCTGGGGCAGAATGTCCTTGACAATTTGGAATCTTTCAATAACACATACCCCACAGATGCCATGACGTCTGTGATCGCGGCCCTGGAAGCAGAGCTGGAGGGACAGAAGCAGACCATATCCAGTCTCAGACAGGGAAATGACAGCATCGGAAATTCCGTGGAGACCGCATCCGACGCCCTTAGCCAGATGGATACTATCATACAGGAGGCAGGGGGACAGCTCCTTACATCCAGAGAATCCTTTGATCAGCAGATACTGCCGGAGATCAGCCGGAATCTGGATTCCTTCTCAGCGCTTTCCGGCAGGCTTTCCGGTATTTTAGACGGTGTGGAGCCTTCCACGGAGCAGGTGAAAGCTGTTTTGGATGAGCTTGCCGCAAGTCTTGATGATATACAGGCTGTCCTGGTGAGCACCGGGGATTCCCTGCAGAGTGTACAGAATATACTGGAAACTGCCATGACGGACTTAAAAGCCCTGGAAAACTCTAAATCCATGGAACTGCTTTTTGACCTTTCCGGGATTGACGGGGAATCTGTGGCGGACTTTATGTCCTCCCCTGTGGAGGTGGAGACAAAAGATGTTTACAGGATTGATAATTATGGCTCTGCGCTGGCCCCCTTTTACACGAACCTGGCCATCTGGGTGGGAGGCATTGTGCTGATCGCCATCTTCAAACTGGAGGCAGACAAAGAGAAGGTGGGAAAATTTTCGGCTGTACAGGGATATTTCGGAAGATGGCTGCTGTTTGTGGCTTTCGGGATCGCGCAGTCCCTGATCGTGTGTCTGGGAGATCTATACCTGCTTGACATACAGTGTGCAAATCCGGCAGCATTTTTATTTGCGGGCGTTTTTGCTTCCTTTGTGTATGTAAACATTATTTATGCGCTGTCCATCACCTTTAAACATATCGGAAAAGCAGTCTGTGTTATTCTGGTGATCGTACAGATACCGGGCTCTGCGGGAACCTATCCCATTGAGATGACACCCGGATTTTTCCAGGCGCTCCATCCCCTGCTTCCATTTACCTACGGCATCAATGCCATGCGGGAAGCTGTGGCAGGCATTTACCGGTACCATTATCTGAAAGATATGCTGTGCCTGACCGCCTTTATCCCCATAGCGCTTTTGATCGGTGTGGCTGTGCGTCCGTGGATGCTGAACCTGAACCTGCTCTTTGACAAAAAGCTGGCTCAGACAGATTTGATGCTCTGTGAGGAAAATGGAATGCCAAATGAGAGGATGCGTCTGTCCTCTGTGGTGCGTATGCTGGCAGGGCAGGAGGAGTTTCAGGAACAGCTCCGTGAAAAGGCAGCCGGATTTGAGAGGCGTTATGAGAGAAGGATCAAGTGGGGATTTCTGGCTATCCTTGTGATCCCCTTTATTTTTCTTCTGCTGATGTTCAGTATTGACTCCAAGATGATCTTTTTGGTACTCTGGATTGCGTCTATTATAGGGATCGCGCTCTATCTGATCTGTCTGGAGTATATCCATGAAAGCCTGAACCGGCAGATGCGGCTCAGTAAAATGAGTAGGGAGGAACTGCATCAGGTGTTGAAAAATAAGAAGGAGGACAGCGGCAGATGAAAAATATATGGAAAATTTTCCGGTCAGATATAAGTCATATTAAAAATAATGTCATTGCGCTGATCGTCATTCTGGGGCTGACGGTGGTGCCTGCTCTGTACGCATGGTTTAATATTGCCGCAAGCTGGGACCCATACAGCAATACCGGCGGGATCAAGGTGGCTGTGGCAAACGCGGATGAGGGGTATGAGAGCAGCATTGCCCCAATCAAGATCAATATGGGCGACACGGTCATCTCAAACCTCAGGGCAAATGAGCAGATGGACTGGGTTTTTACAGGTAAAAAGAAGGCAGTGGAAGGTGTGAGATCAGGAAAGTATTATGCGGCCATTGTCATACCAAAGTCTTTCAGCAGGGACATGATGACCGTTTTCTCCGATGATGTGACACATTCAAAGCTGGTCTATTATTCCAACCAGAAGGAAAACGCCATTGCGCCCAAGGTTACGGACAAAGGGGCAGACTCCATACGGTCTCAGATTGATGAGATCTTCACCAAGACCATCAGCCAGATCGGACTGGATGTGATGAATTCCCTGTCCTCATACCTGGATCAGGACGGCACAAAGACCATGATCGGAAATCTTGCCGGAAATACGGAGAACAGTGCAGATGATCTGAGAGGGCTGGCCTCCACCATGACGGCATTTTCGGATATGATGGATTCCATGCAGGGAATTCTGGATACCACCTCCTCCTTGTTGGAACAGTCAGGGGAGAGTACAGATACCGGACTGGATGTGCTTAGTGATGCCGGGGACGGCATTGACAGTCTGAGCAGCACTCTTGCGGGGACCACAGAGGCTGTCAGCCAGGTACTTGGGGACAGCGGTTCCTATTACCGGGCGGTATCCCAGGTGATCAACGAGACCTTTGACTCCATGGAGAACAATACCCAGGATGCAGCGTCCAGCCTTGCCGGACTCTCCGAAGTGACCCAGAGTGTGATCGACAAATATACGGATTTCCGGGACAGTCTGGCATCCATCCGGGATTCCATTCCTGCAGGAGGGGAACTTCTGGATCCGTTTATCAGCAATATGGAGGAACTGATTGCAGGACAGCAGGCATTAAAGGATAAGCTGGATGAGACAGCCGGTAAAATTACAGATACAGCCGCTGATATCAGCACATACCACAGTCAGCTCGGGCAGATGGCAGAGGACAGTGTACAGCAGATCGCCTCGGTGCAGAGTGATTATGAGGAGAACCTGCAGGCAGAGCTTGAGGAACTTTTCCAAACCCTGGGCGATACAGGCACCTCCGTGGCAAAGATGATGGGAAAACTGGATGACAGTCTTTTGGGTCTTAAAAACATATCAGACGGTGCTGCCCTTGATCTGGCAGATGTGAGAAAAGCACTGGATACCTCTGCGTCCCTTCTGACCGAGGCAGCGGATCAGATAGAAGGTGTGTCAAAAACACTGGGGGATGCTGCGGACAGTCAGGATTCGGATATGCTGCAGAATCTCATCGGCAGCGACCCGGCATCCCTGAGCGCGGCTCTGGCAGCGCCTGTAAAACTGCAGCGGACGGCTGTGTATCCTGTGGAGAATTATGGCTCCTCCATGGCACCTTTTTACTCCTCCCTGGCAATCTGGGTGGGAGGAATCGTACTGGTAGCCATGATGAAGGTAAATGTATCAAAAAAGACCACGGACAGCCTGAAAAATGTGAAAGAATACCAGATGTACCTGGGCAGATATATCTTGTTTTTGCTCATGGGTCTTTTCCAGAGCGGGCTTATCTGCCTGGGGGATCTATATTATCTGGGGATCCAGTGTGAGCATCCGTTTTTATTTGTGGTGGCCGGATGGATGGCAAGTATAGCTTTTGTGAATCTGATCTATACCCTTACGGTCTCCTTTGGAGATATCGGCAAGGCAGTATGCGTGATCCTTCTTGTCATCCAGGTGGCAGGCTCCGGCGGGACTTTTCCTATAGAGGTGGCGCCTGCGTTCTTTAAAAAGGTATATCCGTTCCTGCCGTTTACCCACAGTATGACCGCCATGCGCGAGTGTATCGGGGGATTTTACGGGAATACTTACTGGGCAGAGCTTGGAAAACTGGGGCTTTTTCTGGCAGCCTCCCTGCTTTTGGGGCTGGTTTTAAGAAAACCGGTGATCCGCCTGAACCATGCGTTTATGGAAAAGTTGGAGAGTACAAAAGTCATGTAAATGCGGTGGTATCCGTCTGCTTTGCTGGGAAAGTCTGCAATTTGGTGATGGAGTTATAGTGAATGAAGTTATAGAGAATAAAGTTATAGAGAATAAAGTTATAGTGAATAAAGTTATAGAGAATAAAGTTATAGTGAATAAAGTTATAGAGAATAAAGTAATAGTGAAAGAAGGAGGACAGAGCGTGGAAAAGATATTGATCGTGGAGGACGAGGAAGAGATTGCCTGCGGTCTGTCCTCTGTTTTGAAAAACCAGGGATACGCAGCGGTTATCTGGGATGGAAGAGGGGGCGTAAGGGAGATCATCGAAGCGTCAGCTCCGGATCTGATCCTGCTGGATATTAATCTGCCGGGACAGGATGGATTCACCCTTTGCAGGGAGATCCGGAATCTCTGTTCCCTGCCTGTTATTTTTCTCACAGGCCGCAGCACTTCCATGGATGAGCTGGAAGCCCTGCAAAGCGGCGGGGATGATTTTATCACCAAACCATACAAAGCGCCTATTCTGCTGGCACGTATACAGACTGTGCTGCGCAGGGTAAAAGGGGCGGGAAGGCCCGCAGTGCTTGAATACCGGGGCATCACACTTGATTTGGGTGCTGCCCGTGTGTCTTACAGAGGAGAGAGCCTGGAGCTTGGCAGAAATGAGCAGAAGATTCTCTGCAGGCTTTTTGAACATGCAGGAAATATTGTGAGCAGGGAAGAATTGGTGGACTATCTCTGGGAAAACCAGATTTATATTGATGATAACACGCTCAGTGTAAATGTGCGCAGGCTCAGGGAAAAGCTGGCCGCCATAGGCCTGCCCGGTCTGATACAGACAAAGAGGGGAATGGGGTACAAGATATGAAGTTCAGAGAGTTTTTAGGGGACAGGACGGGGATCGTGCTTTTGCAGATGGGGTCAGCCTGGGCCTGTTTCGTGTATTTGACAGCGCTGGGAGTACAGCCCAGGGAAGTGGCGCTGCTTTTGATCACCTGGTTCGGGATTTTTGCTGCCTGGACCGGGTTTTCTTTTTACAGAGAAAAAAAGTATTTTGATCAGCTCATGGACACGGTGTGGAATATGGAAAAACCCTGGTTGGTCACAGAGATTTTAAGCCCCCCGGATTCGTGGGAGGGGAAGAAATACTGGGAAGCCATGCAGATCTCCATGAAAGCCATGGAGGAGCAGGTGTTTGAGGCCGGACAGAAACGAAGAGAGTACCAGGAATATGTGGAGAACTGGGTGCATCAGGTGAAGCTGCCGCTGACAGCCGCCCAGCTTGTATGTGAGAATGACAAAAAGAAAGACAGCCGCCGCATCTTAAAAAGCCTGGAAAACATAGACAGGGAGATTGAGCAGGCCCTTTATATGAGCCGGATGGAAAATACGGAGCAGGATTATATCATACAGAAGACCCGGATAAATGTATGTGTGGCGCAGGCTGTGGCGGCTGACCAGGAGTCTTTCCGCCAAAGAGGTGTCCGTATAGAGACAAAGGGATTGGAGACAGAAGCCTATACGGACAGCAAGTGGCTTATCTTCATGCTGCGCCAGGTACTGTCAAACAGTCTGAAATACATGGAGGATTCCCCCTGTATTATGATCTCAGCTTGGCGGGAAGAAAATACGGTCTCGTTGTCCGTGGAGGATAATGGCTGCGGAATCCGCGAGAGTGAGATGGGAAGGATCTTCAGCAAAGGGTTCACAGGAAGCAACGGGAGAAAAAACAGGGAATCCACAGGGATGGGCCTGTATATCTGCAGGAAACTCTGTGAAAGACTGGGTATGTCCATCCGGGCAGAATCTGTCTGGGGAGAATATACAAGGGTTGTGTTTGAAATTCCCGTATCGGAACAGGTATCTGTTTTTCCTCATCTTACGAAAGTGTAAGATAACATACGGCAAAATCACAGGTATTCTGCCTTTCTATTTTCTATAATAAAGAGGAACAGAGGATAGAAGGAAAACAGGGGGAATGTAAAATGGCAGAAGTATTGAGAGTGGAGCAGATAGAAAAATATTATGGTACCAGGGAAAATCTGAAGAAAGCGCTGGACGGCCTGAGCTTTCAGGTGGAGGAAGGGGAATTTACCAGTATTATGGGGGCTTCAGGTTCCGGTAAAACAACACTGCTGAACTGTATCTCCACAGTGGACTGTGTGAGTGCCGGGCACATTTATCTGAACACCGGCAGGCAGGCTTCCTCCGGCGAGATAGATATCACCGGGGTGGAGCAGGGGGCACAGGCAAAATTCCGAAGAGAGAATCTGGGATTTGTGGTTCAGGATTTCAATCTCCTGGACCGTCTTACCATTGAGGAAAATATTGCCCTTCCCCTGGTCCTTCTGGGTATGCCGGCAGGAAAGGTGCATGCGAAAAGTGTGGAGATGATGGAACGGCTGGGGATAGGGGATGTTGCCTCCAGGTTTCCTTATCAGGTATCAGGAGGGCAGAAACAGAGGTGCGCCTGCGGCAGGGCGCTGATCAAAAAACCCAGGATCCTGCTGGCTGATGAGCCTACGGGCGCGCTGGATTCGCGAAGCTCCCGGCAGCTTATGGGACTTTTGGAAGAACTGAACCGGGAGCTGCAGGTGACGATACTCATGGTGACCCATGACTCGTACTGCGCAGGATTTGGAAGACGTGTACTTTTTCTAAAGGACGGAAAGATTTTTAATGAGATCGTCCGGGGGGAGAAGCATCAGCGGGAGTTTTACGAGGAGATTTTACAGGTACAGTCCTTTCTGGGAGGTGATGTATCATGTTGAGAAAACTCTCAGGAAGGAATGCACTGCGGCAGATGCGGGATTATGTGGTGTATTTGGTGACGCTGATCCTGTCCGTGACTCTCATGTATTCCTTTCATCTGCTGGTATTTTCCGCGGAGATAAAGGAAGTCATGAAATCATGGTCCATGATGCCGTTTATTGTTGTATTTATCAGCCTTATCATTGTACTGATCCTGGGCAGGCTTGTGAGCTATATCACAGAATTCATCTTCAGGAGAAGGAGCCGGGAGTTTGGTACTTACATGATGCTGGGGATTGAAAACAGAGAGATCGCTGCCATGTTTGCCAGGGAGAGCAGAATGCTGGGCGCTGCGGCATGGATCGCAGGACTTGTGGGAGGAACTTATTTTTATCAGATACTCAAGGCGATGGTGATGCGCCTGTTTCTCCGGCCTTTTCATATCCGTGTGGGATTTTCCTGGGAGGCATTTTGTCTGACCGGTGTGTATCTGTTTTTGATCTTCGGCCTCTCGGGAAGGAAATTAAAAAAGAAGATCATACGGCTCAGTATCCGGGAGCTGCTTTCCATGGAGACAGAGAACGAGAAGGCTTTGGTGCAGAAGAAAAAGGGGAAAAGAGTTCTTTTTGCCATGTCAGTATTTGCTTTGCTTCTGGGATGTTTCACTTTTGCGGTACTGCTTATCGGAGAGGTGTCGGATAATGCCGGGGGAGCGCTGAGCTTGTTTGGTCTTGCCATGATCGTGTTGTCCATATTCGGTCTTTTTATGAGTGTCCCCGCAGTATTGGAACAAAAACTCAGGAAGGTGAAGTGGAAGTACAAAGGCAGAAATCTGGTTCTGGGACGGCTATTTTCCGGGAAAATATGTAATCTCAGCCTGACATTTGCCAGTGTCAGTATTTTGTTCCTGCTGGTGTTTCTGGCGGTGGGTCTGGGGTTGTTTTTTAATAAGCGGGTGGACAGCCGGGTGGATGAGACTGCTTTTGATTTTGCTGTGGGTACGCTGTATGGACAGGAAAGCCTGGAGCGTTTTGAGGAGTATATAGAGAGGGAACTGCCACAGGCCAGGACAGCCCGTTATAAGGTCTATACTTCCGGGAAAACGGATTTCAGACAGCATTTTTCCGTGGAGGATATAGGGAAATTTATGAGTATCTCCCATATGGATGCCATGGATAATGATTGTTATATGGCCATGTCTGTCTATGAGGAATTAAGAGAGCTGCTGGGAATGGAGAAGGCAGATCTGGAGGAGGATAAATACTACATGCACTGCAGCGAATTCGCCAGGGATGATCTGGTGAGGTATGCTAAGAGCCGGGATCTGACGGAAATGGGAGAGAAGAAGGAGACGCTTTCCTTTGGCGGGTCATTTACCGGTGCATTTTTCCAGCAGGAGTTTTTCGGAAACGGCAGCTATTATCTTCTGATCGTGCCGGACAGAGTGGCAGAGCATATGCAGGTGATGGAGGACTTATATGTGGGAGTGGCAAAAAAGGAGCTTTCCATGGAAACATATGAAGGAATTGCTTCTATTGAGAGAGGCGAAAAGACATATATCACGGGGAAAGCGGAAATCAGGGAGAGCGGGGCGTCCATTGTCATGTGCCTTACATTTCCACTGTTTTATCTTGCCTTTATTCTCCTGGCAGCGGCAGCTACCATTATGACGGTACAGATTCTCAGCAATCTGGACCAGGAGAGGCGGCAGTTTGGCATACTGGGGGAATGCGGGATGGACAGGGCAGAGCAGATAAAGCTCCTGCGGAGATATTTTGCCGTTTACTATACCTTCCCTGTACTTCCCGCGGCTGTGGGGAGCACTGCTGTATACCTGGCGATCACAGCCAGTGTGGATTGGGATGTGTATCAGGGAATGACGCTGGTGGGATTTGGCGAGGGTATGGGGATTCTGGGGATGACCGCAGGTGCTTTCTTCAGCATCTACCTGATATATTGTTTCAGCGCGTATCTGTCTTTTAAAAAAGCGGTTTTGTAGAAATGAGGTCCGGTAAATGCCTTGTACGTCAGGGATACCGGGCTTTTTTCTATTCGCTTAAAGAGTAATAGTACATATATTCAAAAAAAGTTACATGTACTTAAAATTGGGAATGCATTAAGATATAGCAGAGTAGATAGATTTGGAAACCATTTTTTGTGTAACAACAGGAGTGAGACATATGACAAAATTTGAACCGGACTGGCTGACAATCCCGCTGTTTGCCCATGTAAAACCGGAAAACCCTTATCATAAGGAACAAAAACCCAGGGCCCTCAGGGAGTTTCCGGCAAAGAATCTGCATGTTCTTGCACGTGCGGAGATGGAACTTCCGGGGGATAAGCGCAGGTATATCCTCCGTATATCCGCGGATGATCGTTACATGCTTTGGATAAACGGCATCTATGCGGGACAGGGGCCTGCCCCGGCGTGGCCGGAAAAATATTATTTCAATGAAATAGACATTACCGGATATCTGCACCCCGGGAGAAATGTACTTGCTGTACATCTGTATTACCAGGGACTTGTGAATCGTGTCTGGAACAGTGGGGACGGGCGCTTCGCTCTGGCTTCACAGGTAACTGCAGAAAGTGCGGAGGCCGCGGAGGATATTCCTCTCACATGGCGGTATCAGATCTCAGGAGCCTATACAGGGAACACGATTGGATATGAGACACAGTTTTTGGAGGATTTTGACAGCCGCTGCTGGGAGCAGGGCTGGAATCAGACAGATTTTGACGACTCTGTGTGGGAACCTATGGTAAAAGCCCGGTGGGCAGATTATAAGTTGATAAAACAGCCCACCGAAATGCTGGCCGTGTATGAGAGAGCGCCGAAGACAGTGGAAAAAGCGGAGGGATGCTGGTTTGTGGATATAGGCCGGGAGATCACGGGCAGCCTGCGGGTCAAAGCGTTTGGCCCGTGGGGAGCAGTGGTGGAGGTTCTCTGCGGGGAGGAAAAAAATGAGGACGGCAGTGTCCGTTATGCTATGCGGTGCGGCTGCTGTTACCGGGAAAAATGGACCTTGGACGGAAATATATGTGAGCTGGAGCCATATGATTACAAAGGATTCCGGTACGCGGAAATCCATTTCGGCAGCGGGGTAAAAATCCTGGATGTTTCTGTACTGGTGCGCCACTATCCCATGGATGATTCTCTGTGCAGATTAAGGACTACAGATGAGAAATTGGCAGGCATTTTTCACATATGCAGAAACACAGTGAAATACAGCACACAGGAGGCATATCTGGACTGCCCCACAAGGGAGAAGGGACAGTACCTGGGAGATGCAGTAGTCACATCCCGTTCCCAGGTGTGGCTTACCGGAAAGACCGATATGCTGAGAAAATGTATCGACCAGTTTGCTCTTACGAAAAGTGTTTGTCCGGGGCTTTTGGCTGTGGCTCCGGGTGCCTTTATGCAGGAGATCGCAGACTTTTCCCTGCTTTGGTCCCAGCTTTTGATGACAGATTATGAATTCACAGGTGATAAAGGATTTTTGAGGAGATATTATGATACCGCCAAAGGTATTGTCAGCTATTTTGCCGGATTTCAGAATGAGAAAGGCCTTTTAGATCAGGTGTGGGACAAATGGAATCTGGTTGACTGGCCGGAAAACCTGCGGGATGATTATGATTTTAACCTGAGCCGTCCTGTTGTGGCAAAAGGCTGTCACAACGTTGTCAATGCCTTGTATGCAGGTGCAGTAAAAACGCTGACAGAGATAGGGACGATCCTTGGGCTGCCGGTCACCTACTCGTTCAGCAGAATAAAGGCTTCTTATGTGAAGGCTTTTTACAGACCGGATAAAAAACAGTTCGCAGACAGTGTGCAGAGTACACACTGCTCCCTCCATTCCAATTTATATGCACTGTACTTTGGCCTTGTCCCGGATGAGGCCGTGGAGCATGTGGCGGATCTTTTGGAGGAGAAGGGCTTCTGCTGCGGCGTTATGCCCAGTTATTTCCTTCTGAAAGCCCTGGCGGGAGCCGGACACTATGAAGGGGTGTACAGGCTTTTGACCAATGAGGGAGAACACGGTTGGGTCAACATGCTGCGGGAAGGAGCCACCACCTGTTTTGAAGCATGGGGAAAAGATCAGAAATGGAACACCAGCTTATGTCATCCCTGGGCGACTGCGCCTGTCAGTATTGTGATAGAAGAACTGGCAGGGATCCATCCGGACCCCGGGGAGGAGAAAGGGTTTAGGTTTGAGCCTCATATACCGGATTCTGTGGGACAGTTCCATCTTACGGTGCCATATGGTGGGAAGCGTTATCAGGTAGTAAAGGAAGAGGGGGATGACAGGACCTTGCTATGCATTCTGCCGGAACCGTAAGTCTCTTTTCATTTCAATATAGTGTTGAATGGATATCTTCATAAAAAGTCCTATCAAGAACTTGCCTCGAGGCGAAGCATTCTTGACGGGGCTTTTTATTTTAAAGAATCCGTTATCCCGGTGAGATTGAGATCCCAGTCTTTCAAGCTTTTTTCGTTCCAGTATTGACAATGATGATATATAAGTGTATAGTGTGATGTATAGAGATACACACTAAAGGGGTGAGTCATGAAGATAACCATATCAAACAGTGCCAATGAACCGTTATACCAGCAGATCATGGAGCAGATCAAAGAGAATATCCTGAGCGGAGAGCTGCAGGAGGGGGAGCTGCTTCCCTCTATCCGCAGTTTTGCCAATGATCTGAAGGTCAGTGTGCTGACCATCCGGAGAGTTTACGAGGAACTGGAAAAAGAAGGATTTGTAGTGAGCCAGGTAGGGCTGGGGACTTTTGTTAAGGCCGGGAATACTGAGCTTTTCAGGGAATCGAAGCGGAGAATGATCGAGGAAAAGCTCATGGAGGCTTTGAAGCTGGCGTCCATGCTGGATATCGGGAAAGAGGAGATCATGGAAATGATTGACATTTTAAGTGAGGAGATAGGAAATGGATAATGTGCTGGAAGTAAGGGATTTAAGAAAGAAGTATGCCAGATTTGAACTTCAGGATGTAAGCTTTACTATACCGGAGGGATGCATTGCCGGATTTGTGGGGAACAATGGTGCCGGCAAGACAACTACCATCCGTGCCATCTTGAATCTGATACACAAAGACGGCGGTCAGGTAAACATTCTGGGAATGGATATGAATGAAAAGAGGGAGAGGGAACAGGAAATTAAGAACCGGATCGGTGTGGTTACCGATAACGGAGGTTTTTACGGAATGTTTACGTTAAAAGAGACAGCCGCTCTTTTCGCCTCCCTTTATAAGAACTGGGATGATTCGGTGTATAAAGACTGGATACGGAAATTTAACTTAAATGAGAAACAAAAGATACAGGAGTTGTCAAGAGGGATGAAAGTTAAATTTTCCCTGGCTCTTGCCATGTCCCATCATGCGGAGTTTTTAGTTATGGATGAACCCTCCAGCGGACTTGACCTGATCACCAGAGCACAGATCCTGGAAAGCCTTAGAGAATACATGGAGCGGGAGGGGAGAGGCGTGTTTTTTTCCACTCATATCGCTACAGATATAGAAAAGGTAGCTGATATTGTGATTCTCATTGACAAAGGCAGAATTGTATTTCAAAAGGAAAAAGATATTCTCATGGAAGAATACAGGGTCGCAAAAGGGGACATGAGAGACTTGAGCAGGGAGGCAGAGGAACTGTTTATCAGCCTCCAAAAAACAAAATATGGCTTTACCGGTGTTACCGGCAGGATGGAGGACATAAGACGCCTGGTTCCGGATGCGCTGTTTGAGAAGCCGGATATGGAAGAAATACTCATGGCATGTATGGGAAAGGAGAGTATGGAATATGGTAAAAGCGCTGTTTATGAAAGATGTCAGGCTGACTAAAAAAAATCTTCCGGTTATGATCGTATTTATCATTGGTATGCCGGTTTTCCTGAATTTGAAAGTGAACAGAGGATTAGAAGTGGGAGCTGTACCTCTTTTGATTATGGTCAACATTTTGGGAATAATTCTTTATGGAAATATCTGCATGGAGGAAGAAAAATATCCTGGTGGTGAAATTGCTCTTTTGTGTGCCCCATGTTCAAAGAAAATATTGGTGGCTGTGAGATATTTGGTAATGAGTGCATTTTTTCTGCTTTGTACGACAGGATACGAAGTGGTTGCTCTGATTATGGGTAGAAAGCTTCTGTATATATGGCAGATTTTGCAGGCAATGTCTGTTTATATTATATTAATTGGAATTTTTATCCCCATTGTATATAAGGTAGGAGTAATAAGGGTTCAATATATACTTTCAGGAACCGTGGTGTTGATGGGATTTGCTGTAAGTATGTTTACAAACTCTGAGTTTTTTACTTCTATGACGGAAATTTTAAACAGAAATCGTAATTTGGCAGTTGTGTGTTTTTGCGGGTTTTGCATTGTATTTACCGCCGTATCCTACATTATATCATTAAAAATATACGAGAAAAAAGAATGTTCATAAAAGCATTTGACCGAATCACCAGAGCCGGACAACCTTGTAATTCCCAGCCTGCGGCGCCTTTGTAATGCCGCAGGCTGTAGATGACAAGGTGCTGGCTCTGCATTTTTTTACCCTTTATGTATGACAAAGCATAGGAAACATCAATAGGTTATCTCTGAAAATATTGTCTTTTTCCTGAAGTACAAAAAGATGTGTATCCTCTTCTCTAAAAACAGCCGGTCCAAACGAAAGGTTATCCTTCGGTGTAAATCCTAAGCAGACTTTGCGGCAGTGTTCATCTGCAGTGACGGATAAAATATCTTCCGGATGAGCATCTTCACCGCAGAAAACATCATAGCATAACAAAGTATCTCCCTCTTGTTGGGCCACAACAACTGCATCGTATTTAGGTAAGAAGTATATATTGTCCTTTTGGGACATGATACAATGAAACATGACAATTTCTGTACTGCCGGGCATCGCAACAGATGCAAACGGATTTCCGCATTGGATTTTTTTGATCAGAATTGCCCTGTCAGCAGGATTCTCTATATTCAGTTTCCGAAGACTTCCCTTTCGGGCGGAGATGGGTCTGCTGTACTGATACTCGTTTACTTCTGTAAATCCAAATTTGGGATAAAAATCAACGGCCCGGTCATTAGCGTACAGATAGACTGCGTCACAATCGTCTTTCCATTCTTTCAGTATCTCATGCATTAAAAACCGGCTCAAACCTCTGTTTCTGTACGCGGGAGCGGTCATAACCGTACCGAGCTGAATATAAGTCTTCTCTTCCTTCTGAAAGATCACGTGAAAAACAGTGGCAAAGATATTTGCCACACAGTTATTGCCGTCAAACAGTGCGTATGGGGTGGTCTTTTCAGTCCAGAAGCCCTGTTCATACCATTTTTCAAAGGACAGGCCGCCAAAAGTTTCTCCGGCCAAACGATTTAAACAGTTACGCAGATCTTTATTATCCTGAAAATTTTTGTGGTAATCAAATGTGGTTCCATTTATGACACATTTCATCCTATTCCCTCTTTTATCGTAAAAGTATTTCCCTTATGTCGCGGGTCCTTATTATTTTATCATACCGTCAAAATTATTTCCACCAATGTGTTGGGCAGTTTCCCTTTCGAGAAAACATCGTGTTACTGTACACTCCGTGTCCAGTAACACGCTTCGCGATGCACAGATATGGGGCATTCTACCCCATATCGCGCTGGCTGCCTCGGGATTTTCATGCTTCCGGCATGAAAACGCCTCCCGGTACAGTGGCCTGTGTACAGTAACAAAACATCTGTCCGCCATTGTTTTTGTGAAAAATGTCCCCTTGTCAGCATATAGAAAAAGCGTTATGATGGTAAGACAGTTTTATTTATGAAAATCCGTGTTGCGTTATTTTGGAAGTTACCATATAGCCGGTATCTCTGCACATGGCAGTTAGGCCCGCAGGCGGCAAGCAGAAGTAACACAGGCGGATCATAGGAGATATATATGGAGTTATACGATTTAAACGAAATAGAGGAGCGCGTTATCCTGGTAGGAGTTCAGGAAGGCGACGGCGATGATACCGTGGAATCCGTGGAAGAGCTTGCAGAGCTTGCTAAGACGGCGGGGGCACTTGTGGTGGGCACGGTCATCCAGAAAAGAGAACGGATCCATCCCGGTACCTATGTGGGAAAAGGCAAGATGGAGGAGCTGAAAATGCTGCTCACAGCCCTGGATGCCACAGGGATCATCTGCGATGATGAGCTGTCACCGGTACAGATGAACAACCTGCAGCAGGAGCTGGACTGTAAGGTGATGGACAGGACCCTTTTGATACTTGATATTTTTGCGGACCATGCGTCCACAAGCGAAGGAAAGATCCAAGTGGAGCTGGCACAGCTCCGTTACCGGGCAGTCCGTCTTGTGGGACTGCGCAATTCCCTGTCCCGCTTGGGCGGCGGTATTGGGACCAGAGGCCCTGGTGAGAAGAAGCTGGAGATGGACAGGCGTTTGATCAAAGAGAGGATTTCCCAGTTAAAGAGGGAGCTTGAGCAGGTGAAGCGTCACAGAGAGCTTCTGAGAGAGGGCAGAAAAAGAGACCGTGTCATGACAGCAGCCATTGTGGGTTATACCAATGCAGGAAAATCCACGCTCTTGAATACACTGACAGATGCTGGCGTGCTTTCAGAGGATAAGTTGTTCGCCACTCTGGATCCGACTACCAGAATGCTGGAGTTATCCAAAGGAACCAGAATTTACCTCACAGACACCGTAGGGTTTATCCGGAAACTGCCTCATCATCTGATCGAGGCGTTTAAAAGCACCCTGGAGGAAGCGAAGTATGCCGATATTATTTTACATGTGGTAGACGCGTCCAATCCGCAGATGGAAGATCAGATGCGTGTGGTATATGACACCCTGCAGGAACTGGAAGTGACCAATAAAAAAATAGTTACACTTTTTAATAAACAGGACAAACTGGCAGAGGAACAGATACTCCATGATTTTAATGCCAACCATGTACTGCGTATTTCAGCTAAGACAGGTGATGGTCTGGACCGTCTGAGAGAGGTGCTGGAAAAAATTGTGACAGAAAACCAGATTTATCTGGAGCGTGTGATTCCTTATAAAGATGCAGGGATCCTGCAGCAGATCCGTAAGTACGGACAGCTTATGGAGGAGGAGTACACAGAGGGCGGGATCGCAGTAAAAGCAAGGGTTCCGAAGGATATTTTAGGACGCCTGTAGTCCATGTCCGGATGGATGTTTGTGGGAATTTACGCAAACGTTGAATTAATAATTTAATTAATAAACTACCATATATTGGAAATATTAAAAGAATGTTTACAATATATGGTAGTTTTTACGGTTGACGAAAAGTATAACCTTTGCTACAATAGACCTACAGCGTTTATACAGAGGCCATACTCTGTGAATGCGAGGCGGGACGGAAAGACGGTCCTGCTTCTTTACATATAAGGAGGAAGAGGAATGTTTCAGGTAGTAAAACGTGATGGGGAGATCGCAGAATTTCGGCTGGATAAAATTGCGGAAGCAGTTAAGAAAGCATTTGATGCAACGGAGAATGAATACAGCAATGATATGCTGGATCTACTGGCACTCCGGGTGACATCAGATTTCCAGAAGAAAATCGTAAAGGGGAAAGTTTCTGTTGAGGATATTCAGGACAGTGTGGAAAATGTACTGATCCAGGCCGGTTACTCTGATGTGGCAAAGTCCTATATCCTGTACAGAAAACAGAGAGAAAAAATCCGCAATATGAAGTCCACGATCCTGGACTACAAAGAGATCGTAAACAGCTATGTGAAGGTGGAGGACTGGAGAGTAAAAGAGAATTCCACAGTAACATACTCCGTGGGAGGACTGATTTTAAGCAACTCCGGTGCGGTGACTGCCAACTACTGGCTGTCTGAGATATACGACACGGAGATTGCGGAGGCGCACAGGAATGCGGATATCCATATCCATGACCTGTCCATGCTGACAGGATACTGTGCCGGCTGGTCCTTAAAACAGCTGATCAAAGAAGGGCTGGGCGGTATCGAAGGCAAGATCACCTCATCCCCGGCCAAGCATCTGAGCGTGCTCTGCAACCAGATGGTGAACTTTCTGGGGATCATGCAGAATGAATGGGCGGGGGCACAGGCTTTCTCTTCCTTTGACACATACCTGGCACCTTTTGTCAAAGCTGACAATTTGAGCTATCCCGAGGTGAAAAAGTGTGTGGAGTCCTTTATCTACGGCGTCAATACACCGAGCCGCTGGGGAACACAGGCACCATTCTCCAATATTACCCTGGACTGGACCGTTCCGGGTGATCTGGCAGAGCTTCCGGCTATTGTAGGCGGCCAGGAAATGCCCTTTAAGTATAAAGACTGCAAAAAAGAGATGGATATGGTAAACAAGGCATTCATCGAGACGATGATCGAGGGAGATGCCAATGGACGTGGTTTCCAGTATCCGATCCCAACTTACTCCATTACCAGGGATTTTGACTGGTCAGATACAGAGAATAATAAGTTATTGTTTGAGATGACCTCAAAATACGGAACACCATATTTTTCAAATTACATAAACAGTGATATGGAGCCAAGTGATGTGCGCAGTATGTGCTGCCGCCTGCGTCTTGACTTAAGAGAGCTGAGAAAGAAAACAGGGGGATTCTTTGGTTCCGGGGAGAGCACCGGGTCTGTGGGTGTTGTGACCATCAACATGCCCAGGATCGCATATCTGGCAGAGGATGAGGAGGATTTCTTCCGCCACCTGGACCATATGATGGATATTTCAGCCCGCTCTCTGAAAATCAAGAGAGATGTCATCACAAAGCTTTTGGATGAAGGTCTCTACCCATACACCAAGAGATACCTGGGGAGCTTTGAGAACCATTTTTCAACCATTGGTCTTCTGGGCATGAACGAAGCCGGCCTAAATGCCAGATGGCTGAAATGTGACATGGCTGATGAGAGGACCCAGGAATTCTCCAAGCGTGTGCTGGACCACATGAGAGAACGTCTGAAAGATTATCAGGAAGAGTACGGCGATTTATACAACCTGGAAGCAACTCCCGCAGAGTCCACTTCCTACCGTCTGGCAAAGCACGACAGAAAGCGCTGGCCGGACATCAAAACAGCAGGAAACGAAGGAGACACTCCGTATTACACCAACAGTTCCCATCTTCCGGTGGACTATACAGCAGATATTTTCGATGCGCTGGATATTCAGGATGAACTGCAGACATTGTACACCTCCGGCACAGTGTTCCATGCGTTCCTGGGAGAAAAGCTGCCTGACTGGAAAGCAGCGGCAGCGCTGGTGAGAAAGATTGCGCAGAATTACCGTCTGCCTTATTATACCCTGTCACCAACTTATTCTGTCTGCAAAGACCATGGCTATCTCTCCGGTGAACATTTTGTATGCCCCAAATGCGGCAAAAAAGCTGAAGTTTACAGCCGGATCACAGGCTATTACCGTCCGGTGCAGAACTGGAACGACGGTAAGAGCCAGGAATACAAGAACCGTACGGTTTACGATATTGCCCATTCTGACTTCAAGGGCAGTACCCCTTCGGTAACAGTGACGGAGCGTGAGATTAGGATGGAGGAAGCAGATGCCGGACAGGTAACGGCAAAATACTTGTTTACTACAGAAACCTGCCCAAACTGTAAGATTGCAAAACAGATGCTGGAAGGCGAGGACTATGAGCTGGTGGATGCGGAAAAGAATCCAGAACTGGCCCGCAAGTTCGGCGTTATGCAGGCTCCCACCCTTATTGTCATCGACGGCGAGGAGACAAAAAAATATGTAAATGCGTCTAATATCCAGAGATATGTAGACGAAGATTAAGAAAAAAGGCCCGGTCTGATCACCGGGTCTTTTGGTGTAAAAAGATGAATTTTTGTTTTTCTTGTCGGAGCGTTTCCGTTGACAATGTAATGATTATTCTCCATAATAGAGGTTAGGAACAGAAAGATTTCTGTCCGCAGCCATCTGCCGGATAGGAGAAAATATGGCAAAAAAGAGCCGGGAATGGGAGGCAAAGTATATGAAATTTGAAGAGTTACTGCTTGACAAAGAACAGGAGGGAAGAGAGGATGGTATGGCAAAAATGTCAAAACTCATCAATCATCTTCTCCAGGACGATCAGGCAGAACAGATACCTCTTATAACGGAAGACCCTGAACTCAGGGACCGGTTATTTAAAAAGTATCATATCTAAATTTTCATCTCTATAAATCTCTTAGCAGAGCCGGGCGGGTACTGCCCACCTGGCGGTCTGCTTCTTAGGAGTAACTGTTTGAAACTTTCACAGTTATGAGTCTATTACATTTATTACAATAATCCCAATTCAGATTAAAATGGCAGAATACCTGCGCCAATCATCTCTCTGTTCCAAACAAGCAGAAAGACAGCCAGGAAAATTCCCGGCTGCCTTCTGCATAAAATATAAGTAAAAGAAAATGCAGGCTTATTTATTCTGGCTCTTTTCGGCTTCAGCCATTTTCATAGCGCGAACCTTCAGAGGCAGACCAAACAATGTGATAAATCCGTCTGCATCGTGATGATCATACAAATCTCCGGTTGTGAAGGATGCCAGTGATTCACTGTACAGGCTGTACGGAGAAGTGGTACCGGCTTTGATAATATTGCCCTTGTACAGTTTAAATCTTACTTCACCTGTCACATACTGCTGGGTGCTTTCCACAAAAGCCTGGATAGCTTCGCGCAGCGGTGTAAACCATTTTCCTTCGTATACGATCTGAGCAAACTGACTGCCCAGTTTTTTCTTTGTCTCCATCGTGTCGCGGTCCAGGATCAGTTCTTCTAACTGGTCATGAGCCTCCATCAGGATGGTTCCGCCCGGTGTCTCGTACACACCGCGGGATTTCATGCCCACAACACGGTTTTCCACAATATCAATGATGCCAATCCCATGTTTTCCGCCCATTGCATTCAGCTCTGTAATGATTTCAGAAACCTTCATGGATTTTCCGTTCAGGCTTGTGGGGATACCTTTTTCAAAGGTCATAGTCACATATTCCCCTTCTTCAGGAGCTTTTTCCGGTGTAACACCGAGAACCAGCAGATCATCATAATTGGGTTCCTGCGCAGGGTCTTCCAGTTCCAGGCCTTCATGGCTGATGTGCCATAAATTACGGTCACGGCTGTAGCTGTGGCTTGCATCAAAAGGAAGGTTGATTCCGTGTGCTTTACAGAATTCAATCTCATCTTCACGTGACTGCATGGTCCATACATCTGTCATACGCCACGGAGCGATGATCTTTAAATCAGGAGCCAGAGCCTTGACGCCCAGTTCAAAACGAATCTGGTCATTTCCTTTACCGGTAGCGCCGTGGCAGACTGCGGTAGCGCCTTCTTTTCTTGCAATCTCAACCAGTTTCTTGGCGATTCCGGGACGAGCCATGGATGTTCCCAGCAGGTATTTGTGCTCATATACAGCACCGGCCTGTACGCAGGGAACAATGTAGTCGTCACAGAATTCGTCAATGATATTTTCAATATATAATTTGGATGCGCCTGATAATTTGGCACGTTCGTCCAGTCCGTCCAGCTCGTTTCCCTGTCCGCAGTCTACACAGCAGCAGATAACTTCATAGTCAAAATTTTCTTTCAGCCACGGAATCAGAGCTGTCGTGTCCAGTCCGCCTGAATATGCTAAGATAACTTTTTCTTTCATAATGAATTCCTCCTGTATTTGCCATTTTCTATGTACCGGGGTATGCCCCGCCTTGAGGTATATTTGGTCTTGTTCTAATAGCTCAGACAAGCTGAACTGTCACGCATCCAGCCATTAAAAATCGCTTCGCGATGAGCTGGATAAAGCTGGCACTACTTTTTCATACGGTCAGCGCAGTAAATGCGCAGACCTGTCTGAACTGTTACGTCTTGTTTTCAAACACACCCTAAAAATTTATTTTGCTATCGACATGCTTTACTATACAACAACTTTTATATTTATGCAATAGAAAAATGAAAAATATGTAAAAAAAATTTCTTGGCATTTTTCTCCGGAAATTATATTTCCTTAATTAATATACAGAATATCACAGAAATAGAACTAAGAAAAATTGGAAAAATATAAAAGAAAAGGCTTGCATATTATACAGAAAAGATGTATGATTATGCAATCGAACAAAACTTTATGCATAATGCCCCGGACAGGATAAAGCTTTACTACACAAAACAACTGGAGTATGATAAAGGCATATACGAAAGAATATAAAGAATATTGGGAAAGGATGTTGAAAAACATGATAAAAGCAGGAATCATCGGAGCAACCGGCTATGCCGGAGGCGAACTTGTCAGATTACTTTTAAATCATAAAGAAGTGGAAATTAAATGGTACGGCTCCAGAAGCTACATAGATAAAAAATACTACGAGGTTTACCAGAACATGTTCAAGCTGGTAGATGACAAATGTATGGATGACAATATGGAAGCCCTGGCTGATGAAGTGGATGTGATCTTCACTGCAACCCCCCAGGGTTTATGTGCGTCTTTAGTGAAGGAGGAAATCCTCTCCAAAGTAAAGATCGTGGATCTGAGTGCGGACTTCCGTTTAAAAGATGTAAAAGTATACGAAGAATGGTACAAGATCCGGCACAAGTCCCCTGAATTTATAGAGGAAGCTGTATACGGTCTTTGCGAACTCAACCGGGAGGATGTAAAAAAGGCACGTTTGGTGGCAAATCCTGGCTGCTACACCACATGCAGCATCCTGACTTGTTATCCCCTGGTAAAAGAGGGGCTGATCCGGCCGGAGACCCTGATCATTGATGCAAAGTCAGGAACATCCGGGGCAGGCAGGGGAGCCAAGATCGACAATCTATACTGTGAAGTGAATGAAAATATCAAAGCATACGGCGTGACGACCCATCGCCACACACCGGAAATAGAAGAGCAGCTTGGGTATGCGGCTGGCAGAGAGTTCTGTCTGAATTTTACCCCTCACCTGGTTCCGATGAACAGGGGAATTCTGGTGACCGCCTATGCTTCCCTGGCTCAGGACGCCGATGAGGATGCCATCCGCGCAGCCTATGAAAAATACTATGGCAGTGAATATTTTATCCGTGTCCTGGATAAAGATGTGTGTCCCCAGACCAAATGGGTGGAGGGCAGCAACTTTGTGGATGTGAATTTTAAGATTGATAAGAGAACAAACCGCGTGATCATGATGGGCGCCATTGACAACCTGGTAAAAGGTGCGGCAGGCCAAGCGGTGCAGAATATGAACCTGATGTTTGGTTTCGAGGAGACAGAGGGCCTGAAGCTGGTGCCCATGTTCCCGTAAGTGACAGGAGGATGCAGAGATGAAAGTTATAAACGGCGGCGTGACCGCAGCAAAGGGATTTCAGGCAGCAGGCATTGCAGCAGGAATCAAAAAGGGAAATGCCAAAGACATGGCTATGATTTACAGTACAGTGCCCTGCATGGCGGCAGGCACTTTCACCACCAATGTGGTAAAAGCAGCCCCAGTAAAATGGGATCAGCAGATCGTATATCATGCACCGGCTGCACAGGCAGTCGTCTGCAACAGCGGGATTGCCAATGCGTGTACAGGGGAAGAGGGATACGGATACTGCAAAAAGACAGCACAGGCGGCAGCGGAGATCCTGGGGATCCCGGAAGATTCTGTGCTGGTGGCATCCACAGGCGTTATCGGGAAACAGCTCCCCATGGATATCCTGGAAGCTGGTGTGAAAAAAATGGTTCCCCTTCTCTCAGAATCTGAGGCAGCGGGCACACTGGCAGCAGAATCCATTATGACCACAGATACGGTAAAGAAAGAAATCGCGGTAGAGACAGAGATAGACGGCAAAAAAGTTACCATTGGCGGTATGTGTAAAGGTTCCGGCATGATCCATCCCAACATGTGTACCATGCTTGGGTTTGTGACCACGGATGTGGATATCAGCAAAGAGCTGCTCCAGGAAGCGCTCAGTGACAGTGTAAAGGATACTTACAACATGGTTTCCGTGGATGGGGACACCTCCACCAATGATACGGTTCTTCTTCTGGCAAACGGTCAGGCGGGTAATGCAGAGATACAGGAAAAAAATGAGGATTACGAAAAATTTGCAGAAGCTCTTGGTTATGTGAATACCTGGCTGGCAAAGCACATTGCAGCGGACGGAGAGGGCGCAACCGCCTTGTTCGAGGTAAAAGTGATCCATGCAGCAAACAAAGAGCAGGCCGTGACCCTGAGCAAGTCTATCATCACCTCAAACCTTACAAAAGCAGCAATTTTCGGACACGATGCCAACTGGGGACGTATCCTGTGTGCCATGGGGTATTCAGGAGCGCAGTTTGATCCGGAGAAAGTGGACTTATACTTTGAGAGTGCAGCGGGCAGTCTGAAAATCATAGAGGACGGCGTGGCAACCGGATACAGCGAGGAGGAAGCAACAAAAATCCTGTCGGAAAAAGAAGTGACCGCTGTGGCGGATATCAAGATGGGAGAGGCATGCGCCACTGCCTGGGGATGTGACCTGACCTATGACTATGTGAAAATAAATGCAGATTACCGCTCATAATAAGATACGAATGGCAGCGGGTGTTCCGTCCGATCAGAAACTACACGTCCGGTGCGGTTTCGGCCGGATGAAGCACCAGGCACCGGATCGTTACAGGAATCGTTAACGGAGGAGAGAAAAAATGGTGAATCAAAAATATTTGGATAAAGCGGAAGTGCTCATAGAGGCACTTCCGTACATACAGCGTTTTAACAGGAAAGTGATCGTAGTAAAATACGGCGGAAGCGCCATGGTGGACGAACAGCTCAAACGAGATGTGATCAAAGATGTAGTGCTTTTAAAGCTGGTTGGTTTTAAACCCATTATTGTCCACGGAGGCGGCAAGGAGATCAGCCGCTGGGTAGGAAAAGTGGGAAAAGAGGCAAAGTTTGTAAACGGCCTCCGTGTCACAGATGACGAGACCATGGAGATCGCAGAGATGGTCCTTGGAAAGGTGAACAAAGAACTGGTAACCCTGGTGCAGTCTCTGGGCGTAAAGGCAGTGGGCATCAGCGGAAAAGACGGCGGCCTTCTGAAGGTCAATAAAAAACTATCCGACGGTCAGGATATCGGCTATGTGGGGGATGTAGAAACCGTGAACCCCAAAATCCTTTATGACCTGCTGGAAAAAGATTTCCTTCCCATTGTGTGCCCTATCGGCCTGGGAGATGACTTTGCCACATACAATATCAATGCGGATGACGCGGCATGTGCCATTGCCTGCTCCATGAAGGCAGAAAAACTGGCGTTTCTCACAGATATTGAAGGTGTATACAGAAACCCGGATGACCCCTCAAGCCTCATATCGGAGCTTTTCGTTAAAGACGCAAAAAATCTCATTGAAAACGGCAATGTAGGCGGCGGCATGATCCCAAAACTGCAGAACTGTATTGATGCCATTGAGGAGGGCGTATCCAGAGTACATATATTAGACGGCAGGATACCACACTGTCTGCTTTTGGAAATCTTCACTAATAAAGGAATCGGAACGGCAATTCTCAGGAAAGGCGAGGGAAAGTATTATCATGAAGACGAATAGTTACGAATATATGGAGCGGGCGGAGCATGTGGTTCTCCACACCTATAACCGTTTTCCTGTTGTCTTGGAAAAAGGGGACGGTGTCCGCCTTTATGATGTGGATGGAAAAGAATACCTGGATTTTGCAGCAGGTATTGCGGTCTTTGCTCTGGGATACAACCATCCGGCATACAATCAGGCATTGAAAGACCAGATAGACAAAGTGATCCACACATCGAATCTGTATTATAATATCCCCATGGTGGAGGCAGCCGAGAAGCTTACAAAGGCATCCGGCCTTGACAAGGCTTTTTTTACCAACAGCGGCACAGAAGCCATTGAGGGTGCCATCAAAGTGGCAAGAAAATATGCCTGGCTGAAGGATAAGAATACAGACCATGAGATCATTGCCATGAGGCATTCCTTCCACGGCAGGAGTCTGGGCGCTTTGTCTGTGACTGGAAATACCCATTATCAGGAACCCTTCAAGCCATTGATCGGCGGCATTAAATTTGCGGATTTCAACGACCTGGAGAGTGTGAAAAGCCAGATCACAGAGAAGACATGCGCTGTTATTATGGAGACAGTCCAGGGGGAGGGCGGTATCTATCCGGCTGAACCGGAATTTTTAAAAGGTGTGCGTGCCCTGTGTGATGAACACGATATCCTGCTGATCCTGGATGAGATCCAGTGCGGCATGGGCCGGACCGGATGTATGTTTGCGTTCCAGGATTACGGTGTGGAGCCGGATGTAATGACAACAGCAAAAGCGCTGGGCTGCGGTGTGCCGGTTGGAGCGTTTGTCCTGAATAAAAAGACCGCAGAGAATTCCCTGGTACCCGGTGACCACGGAACCACCTACGGCGGAAATCCTTTTGCCTGCGCAGCGGTGAGCAAGGTGTTCGACCTGTTTGAGAGCGAGAAGATAACAGAACATGTAAAAGAGGTGTCCGCATATCTGGTAAAGAAACTGGATGCCCTCATGGAGAAATACGATTTCCTGACAGCCAGAAGAGGAAAAGGCCTGATGCAGGGCCTTGTTGTCTCCGGCCGTCCTGTGGGTGAAATTGTGACAAAATCCATAGAAAACGGCCTGCTGGTCATATCAGCGGGAAGTGATGTCCTGCGTCTTGTGCCGCCTCTTGTCATTACGGAACAGGATGTGGATGAAATGATAGAAAAATTAGAGAAAAGTTTGTAACTGTGAGGGTACTGAACAGTTATAAAAGTTTTTAAAAAACGGAGTAAAAACGGACTGTCCAAAAGTGGATAGCCCGTTTTTACATTTCTGAAAAGGACCGCATAAAAACTGCCCTTCGGGACATTCTAGTAAGAAAAAGGATGTGGAGGGATTTTTTATGTGGGGAATTTTAGTTGCGCTTTTGTCAGGTGCACTGATGAGTGTACAGGGAGTTTTCAATACCGCACTGACAAAACAGACCAGCTTATGGGTATCCACCGGATGGGTACAGATATCGGCCTTTCTGGTCTGCATTGCAGCCTGGCTGTTTACAGGGAGAGACAAGATAACGGATTTGGCGAGAGTTGACCACAAATACATTTTATTAGGCGGAGTCATCGGCGCGTTCATAACCGTGACGGTGATCCAGAGCATGTCTTCCCTTGGTCCGGCCCGGGCAGCCATGCTCATTGTGATCGCACAGCTGGCGGTGGCATATCTTATTGAGGTGTTCGGCATTTTCGGCGTGGAAAAAGTCGGGTTTGAGTGGAGAAAACTCATCGGCATGGCAGTGGCCATTGCAGGGATTATTATTTTTAAATGGGAAACAAAGTCATAATGGAAATAAGTGACAAAATTTCAGCGACCGGCAGGAAATCCTGCCGGTAATCTGTAAAATGACAGTCTGAAGAGTACTGTTCCCATCACCTCCTTCTCTCCGGGTGTTATCCTGCGGGAGAAGCTGCAAATCAACAGTTGAAAAATCGTATAGCCTAGATTAAAATAAAAGAAAGTAGAAACTCTGGAAAAAAACACCATGTAATTGCGAGATATATCAGGGAGAAAAATGAGGGAAGAAAATGTCATATAACAAGGCTATGCTGGCACAATGGAACAAGAAGACAGTGCTGGAAATGATTCGTACACAGGGTCCTATCAACAAAGCGGAGATCGCAAGAAAGGCAGAGCTGAGTATTCCCACTGTAATGAAGATCACAGAGGAGTTTGAACGGACGAATCTGGTGAAAACTATCGGAAAAGGTGAATCAACAGGAGGAAAAAGACCTGATTTACTGGAATTCGTTTCAAACGCCTATTACATAACAGGAATAGATATTGGCCGCCATTACGTAAAGATCGTGATTATCGATATGGCGGCTGTCATTATGTCAAGGGAGTGCTTTCCCACCACGGAGGAGGATATCAAACAGCCGGAGCAGTTCCTGGAGAAGATAGCGGACCGTGTGGAGGCACTGATAACAAAAAGCGGGATATCCCCCAAACGCTTCATGGGAATTGGGATCGGTATGCCGGGGATTCTGGATTACAAGAGTGGAGATGTGATCTTCTCGCCTGATTTTAACTGGGTAAATGTACCCCTTCTGCGTATTTTTCAAAAACGTCTTTCAGATTACCGGATCATCCTGGAAAACGCCAACCGTGCTCTGGCGCTTGGTGAGTACACCTACGGTGCTGCAAAAAATGCGGAATACATACTGTGCATAAACCTGGGGTATGGAATAGGAGCAGCTATTATTGAAGGCGGGGAGCTTCTCTATGGAAAAAGCGGTACCTGCGGAGAATTCGGACATATGATCATGGAACCGGACGGACCCCTCTGTGACTGCGGCAACCGGGGGTGTCTGGAAGCTCTGGCATCGGGCAATGCCATCGCAAAACGAATGGAGGGGTATATAAAGGAGGGGAAGCAGAGCCTGGCCGGCAGAATGGCATCCGAACATGGGAAGATAGAGGCGGAGACCGTATTTGAGGCTGCCAGGGCAGGCGATATCCTGAGCCGGCAGATCATAGAGGAGGCCATGGAATATGTGGGCATTGCCATAGCAAGCAGTATTAATCTGCTGGACCCGGATATGATCATCCTGGCCGGCGGCCTGACAAAGTCACAGGATTTATTTTTGGGAATGTTGTATGAGACAGTAGAGAAGTATAAAATGAAATATTCGGGAAAAAATGTATCCATCAAGGTGGGAACCCTGGGGGAATACGCCACTGCCATAGGTGCGGCCACTATGCTGATCAGGCTGCTTATAGAAAAGGGCGGAGAACTTTGACAGATAGATAGCTGCCGTGAAGTCTTTTCATGACTTTTACGGCAGCTTTTTTCACTGTTACCATGGTACCCAGCCGGCTCTGGAAACTTCATGGTAAAATGCACAAAAAAGTGTTGACAACAGAAAAGCAGTACGTTATAATTCACATATAAAGTTAGTTAAGTTAATTAAGTAACTGCGGTGTTGTTAGAATTCCTTGTCGAGTAAAATGAAATAAATTGACAATTTGTCTAATAATAGCATAACTATTTTTTTTATCCAGTTAGTTAGTTAAATTAAGTAAGTTAATGAGGAGCAGAAAAGAGTGAAATATGATAAGTTTGCAATGGCACAGATGAACAGGAGCATGGTCTTTGATCTGATCAGAAGAAAAGGTCCCATCAGCCGTGCGGAGATTGCCCGGACCATTGGCCTCAGTATTCCCACCGTGATGAAGATAACAGAAGAATTTTCTCAAAAGCAGTTTGTGCAGGATGTGGGAAAAGGGGAATCCAGCGGCGGGAAGCGGCCTGAGTTACTGGAGCTGGTGCCTGACTCAAAGTATATAATCGGAGTAGGGGTGGGGCGCAGCAAAACCAATGTGCTGCTGATGAATCTGGCCGGTGAGGTATTTATCCGTGAGATCATGGAGACCGGGGGCACGGCAGTGCCTGAGGTGTGGATATCCAGGCTGATTCAGGTGATAGAAAATGTAATACGCGAAAGCGGCCTGCCGGAAAAAAGGATCTTAGGGATGGGGATCGGTATGCCGGGGATCTTAGATGAGGACAGCGGAAAGGTCCTGTTTTCCCCTGATTTCAAATGGGAGAATGTGGATATGTTAACCCCGATCCGGGAGCGGTTTAAGATGGATATTACCATTGAGAACGCCAACCGGGCATTGGCTATGGGAGAGTATTACTTCGGAGCTGGCGTGGATTCCAGAAACTTTTTAGTCGTGAATCTGGGGCATGGTATCGGTTCCGCCATAATGCGGGAAGGTGGATTTTACCGGGGGAGTTCCGGAAGCAGCGGAGAGATCGGACATATTATCCTGGAGAAAAACGGACCGAAATGCAACTGCGGAAACCGGGGATGCCTGGAGGCCATTGCATCCGGAAACGCCATTGCCAGAGATGCCAAGATAGCCGTGCTGGAAGGGAATGCATCCAAAATAATGGAATTGGTAGGCGGGGATATCAACCGGATCGAGGCGAAGACCGTGTTTGAAGCGGCACGTCTGGGTGACCAAACGGCGATCCGGATAACAGAACGTGCCATGCAGTATATTGGAATTGGGCTGGCGAATTATATTAATCTGCTGGATCCGGACCTGATCATCCTATTTGGGGGTCTGACCAATGCAGGTGATATATTTTTAAAGAAAATAAAGGAAGTGCTTCGGGAGAGGCAGATGAAATTTGCAGGAAGGCAGGTGAAACTGGTTATTTCTCAGATGGGTGAGAACGGCACCGCGGTCGGATCCGCATCCCTGGTGCTGAAGAAGTTTATAAAATACGGGAATTAGATCCGGTAAAAAAAAAGCCCTTTGGGGGTACAGCAAAAATAATGGAGGTATGGATCATGAGTAAAGGAATGAGAAAGAAAATCGCAGTGCTTTTGACAGCAGCCATAGCGGCAGCCGGACTTTCTGCCTGCGGCGGAAACGGGTCTGACAACAGCAGCGGGGGACAAGACACGGAAAGCAAGGCAGGGACAAGCAAAGAGGAGACAAAAACCGATTCTGAAAAAGACGGGGGCGGAGAAGACATTACCATCCGCCTGCTCACAAGGATGTCTGGTGCTGACAGCGGAACCAAGCTGAAAGAGGAGGTCATCAAAGAGTTTCAGGAGAAATACCCGGATATTACCATTCAGGATGAGAGCACCAATGACAGCAACAGCTTTACAAACCAGTTCAAGACAGATATTGCATCCGGGAATGTGGCAGATATTATCCAGTGGCCGGGTATCAGTATCATGAAAGAATATGCAGACACAGGTGTTTTTTTGGACCTGACAGATTTGATCGCAGAGACACCGGATATCAAAGACAATGTGGATCCCACACTTCTTGATATGATGGAGCTGTCTTCCGTGGGAACTGAGGGAACGTATGCGCTGCCTATTAACAACCAGATGGAAGTTTTCTATTACAACAAAGAGCTGTTCCAAAAAGCAGGCATTGAGAAAACGCCGGAAACCTGGGATGAATTCTATGATGTCTGTGATAAACTTAAAGAATCAGGAGTCACACCATGGGTGGTGGGAGCTTCAAATGCATGGCGTGTTGTACATATCCAGACCGGACTGCTCTATAAAATGTGCGGAGTGGAAAAAGCGAAAGAACTGGGCGGAAGAAAAGCCAAATGGACAGATGAAGATGTGGTGGAGACCATTGCGTTTATTCAGGATCTGGCAGACAGGGGAATCTTTGGGGAAGATTACCTGGGACTTGATTATGAGACAGAAAAAGCCATGTTTGTAAACGGTCAGACTGCCATGTCATTTGACGGAAGCTGGAGGATCGCGGAACTGACAGATATGGAAGACAATGTGGGCGTATTCCGCATGCCGTATCTTACAGACAAAGAGGAGTTTAAGGACAATGACATTGCATATCCGTCGCAGCTGGAACTGGGCGGACACCTGAAAGATGAGCCTGAGAAACTGAAATATGTGTGGGAGCTGGCAAGTATGTTTGCCGGCAAAGAAACCCAGCAGAGATATGCGTATGACTGCGGCAATATTCCGGTCAGAAATGATGTGGAGCTGGAAGCAGACAAGATGAGCCCGCTCCTTTCGGATTTGCTGGAGATAAAGGAAAATGAAGTAAAGGTATGGGGCAGCGATGCGTGGGCATACGATACGGTGGCAGTATTGGAAGATATTGTGGGGGAAGCATTTATCGGTGCGCTTACCGGAATGACGGCAGAGGATGCGGCTGAACAGATTCAGAGCCGGTTGGAAGCAGCCAGTACAGGACAATAACCGGGAGTTATTTTAGGCCGCTGCAGCCTGATCTGCAGCGGCCTTTTCAAAAAAAAGAGGTAACTGTTCAGTACCCTCACAGTTACAGGCAAAGATCCATGCAGAATCGCCTTTGGCGATAGGATTTTTGCTTGGCCGTGGTACACTTTCTTACGGTCAGCGCAGTGAATGCGCAGACCTACTGAATAGTTACAAAAGGAGGCACAGCAATGGAGAGAATAAGAAGGAATAAAAAAGCAGTGTTATGTTTTCTGCTTCCCGGATTCCTTTTGTATACAGTACTTTTAATGGTTCCTATTGGCGGTTCCCTGGTTATGTCCTTTTTTAAGTGGAACGGAATCAAAAATGTTCCCATGGTGTTTGTGGGATTCAATAATTTCAAGGCAGTCATTACAGATGCCATGTTCTGGCATTCCATCAAGAATATTATGTGGTTCATGGTGCTGACATTGTGTACCCAGCTTCCCATAGGACTTCTGCTTGCAGTTATGCTCAGTGAACGGTTCCGGGGATATCGTTTTTTTAAGTTCGCTTATTTTGTACCCCAGGTATTGTCCACAACGGTTATCGGTCTTTTGTGGTATTTTATACTGATGCCCACAGGAGTTCTGAATACCATGCTTCAGGGAATAGGCCTTGGGAGCCTGGTGAAAAGCTGGCTGGTGGATAAAAATACAGCAATGACCACCATCATCCTGGTTAATGCATGGTGCGGCATCGGATTCCATATGACGGTCAGCTATGCCGCCATTTCAGGAATCCCGGATGATGTGGTGGAGGCAGCGAAACTGGATGGGGCAGTGGGGCTGAAAAAAGTGTTCCAAATTATTATCCCAATGATATGGGAGTCTATTATTTCAAGCATTGTGGTGATTGTAACGGCTGTCCTGAAAACCTTTGACCTGGTTTATGTTATGACAGAAGGAGGACCTAACGGCCTGACTGACGTGCCCAGCACCCTGCTTTACAAAGAAGCCTTTCGGTATAATGACTTTGGAAAGGCATCGGTCATTGGCGTTTATATATTTATTCTGAGTATTATATTTACTGTCATTAGTCTCCGTATCACAAAACGGGAACGGCTGGAGTATTAAGGAGGAGAAAAATGAATGATCACACAAGAAAAATAACAAAAAAGATCCTATTATACCTGGTCTCCCTTTTTTTCCTTTTTATTTTCATCTATCCCCTGTATTTCGTAGTGATCTCATCAGTGAAGACAAATACTGAGATTTTCACTTCGCCCTTCCAATTTCCTACGGAATTTCATTTTGAAAACTATAAAACAGCTATTGAAATTGGAAATATAGGGAGACAGTTTTTAAACAGCATGTTTTTGGCAATTGTGACACTGGCACTTACGGCGCTGGCTGCAAGCATGGTTTCCTTTGCGATCTCACGTCTTCGTTTTAAGGGTCAGGGAGCTGTGAGGGTTTATTTCGTCATGGGAATGATGGTACCGATCCAGAGTATTATCGTACCTTTGGCCTGGGCAATCAATAATTTTAATATCAGGGATAATTATCTGATCCTGATCTTACTTTTCACTGCTTCCCATATGCCGCTGGCAACCTTTATCATAACAGGTTCCATGAACAGCCTTCCCACCTCCTTAGAGGAAGCGGCCATCATTGACGGATGCAGTATATACAAGGTATTTTCAAGGATCGTACTGCCCCTTGTAAAACCGGCCATCGCCACAGTGGGCATATTTGTATTTATGTATACATGGAATGACCTTCTGGTTTCCATGGTATTTATCGGCAAGGCGGAGCTGAGAACCATTTCCGTGGGGCTGCTGAATTTTGTGGGGGCCAGAAAAAGTGATTACGGCGCACTGATGGCAGCAATCTTTATAGCCATTCTGCCGCCCCTCACCATGTATCTGGTATTGCAGGAAAATGTGGTGAAAGGCCTGACGAGCGGAGCTAATAAATAAAAAGGAGGTAACTGTTCAGTACCCTTACAGTTACAGGCAAAATCCGTGCAAAATCGCCTTTGGCGATGGGATTTTTGCTTGGCCGTGGTACACTTTCTTACGGTCAGCGCAGTGAATGCGCAGACCTACTGAATAGTTACAAAAGGAGAATTAATTTATGGGAATAAAAGTAAAAGACTGGAAAGAACTGACGGATTACCGGACACCGGACTGGATGAAAAAGGCAAAATTTGGCATTTACACGCACTGGGGCGTTTACAGTGTGCCGGCGTTTGGTCCCAATGTTTCCTGGTATCCGTACAAGATGTATCAGGAGGGGAGCGACCAGTTTGCCTACCACTGCAGACAGTTCGGACACCCTTCCAAAGTGGGATATAAAGATTTGATCCCCATGTTCACCGGGGAAAAGTTTGACGCTTTGGAATGGGCTCAATTGTTTAAAAAAGCAGGTGCCAGATTTGCCGGTCCTGTGGCGGAGCACCATGATGGTTTCAGCATGTGGGACAGCCGTGTCAATGAATGGAATGCAGCAGCCATGGGACCGAAAAGGGATGTGGTAGGGGAACTGGAAAAAGCAGTGCGGGATCAGGGCATGCACTTTATGACGGCTTTCCACCATGCAGAAAACTGGAAATTTTATCCCCACTGGGTAAAGGAATATGATACCTCAGACCCCAGATATGCAGGCCTGTACGGGGATGCACATAACATGGACTGGGGTTCTGAAAAAAGATATATGCCGGAACCCATCCGCTGGTCGAATACTATGGATGGTGCCATAGACAGCCTGTGGATGGCGCAGGACCTTCCAAGTGCGGCCTTTCATGAAAAATGGTTTATAAAGCTGAAAGAAGTGATAGATGCATACCGGCCGGATTACATATGGTTTGATTTCGGGCTGGCCTTTATCAATGAGTATTACCAGAGAAAATTTCTCACCTACTACAGGGAGAGGGCTGAGAAAAACGGTCAGGAAACAGCAGTTTCTTATAAGTGGAACCATCTGCCGGTTGGAGCCGGGCTGATTGACCTGGAACAGGGAAGATTTGCGGAAGCCACATACCATGACTGGATCACAGACACTACTGTGGATGCAGGGGAAGCCTGGGGATATATGCAGGACGCAGAGTACAAATCAGCCAAATCCCTGATTCATTATCTGCTGGACAATGTAAGTAAAAATGGGTATCTGCTTTTAAATGTGGGGCCAAGACCGGATGGAACGATCCCGGAGGAAGCCAGAAAAGTTCTACTGGAAATGGGAGAATGGCTGGCTGAAAACGGGGAGGCGGTCTATGATACCACGCCCTGGCGCGCAGCAGAGGAGGGGCCTACCAAAATGACTGGTTCCGGTGCTTTTTGCGAGATGGATGAAGTGGAATATACACCGAGAGACATCCGATATACCATGAGAGATGAATATATCTATGCATCTGCCTTGGGAAGGATCAGAGACCAGGTGGAGCTGCACCATATATTTCCCATGGTCTATAAAGAGGAAATCGAAAGCATAACCGTTTTAGGTGACGGACAGCCCCTTACATGGAGCAAAAAAGGTGATGTTCTTCTTATTGACACGGCAAAAGCCAGAAAAAATGATATTGCTACTGTCCTGAAGATCAAGAGAAAGAATATTTATGGGTGATAGGGGGGCGCATATGAAGAAAAAGTTTGCATATGAGCAGACCACAAAGATTATTTTCGGCAGCGGCAGTATTGCAGAGCTTCCGGATCTGGCTGCGGGCCTGGGTGAGAGAATCCTTCTGGTCACCGGCAGTAAAAAATCTTCCAGACAGCAATTATATGACAGCGTAACACAGCAGCTTAGGAGCAGGGGACTTACGGTCTTTCATTTCGATAAAGTAGTACAAAACCCTACCACGGAATGTGTGGAGAAGGGAACCTCAATTGCCCAAAAAGAAGGATGCCAGGCAGTGATCGGTCTTGGGGGCGGTTCTGTCATGGATACGGCAAAAGCCATTGCAGTGACAGCTGCAAACGGAGGCAGGGCGTGGGACTACCTGTTCTTTAAAAATCCCCAGCCTAAAAAGACTCTGCCTGTGATCGCCGTGCCCACAACTGCAGGCACGGGCTCACAGGTCACACAGGTAGCGGTCATGACAGAGACAAAGACCTGTACCAAGAGTGCTGTTTTTAATAATCTGATTTATCCCCGTATAGCGCTGATCGACCCGGAACTGACAGCGTCTATGCCTGCCCATATTACAGCTTCCACCGGGTTTGATGCATTTTGCCACTGCTTTGAAAGCTATATTCATGTCAAAGCATCACCATATACGGACATGATCGCGCTTGAGGGCATAAGGTATGCTGTGCAATATCTGAGAAGGGCAGTAAAAAACGGAGAGGACATGGAAGCCAGGGAAGGAATGGCCTGGGCAGATACATGCGGAGGCCTTGCTATCGCCAATGCAGGTGTAACCCTTCCTCACGGTGTAGGCATGATGATCAGCGGCCATTGTCCTCAGATCATGCATGGGGAGTCCCTGGCTTTAACATACCCATCCTTTTTACAGTTCACCTGCCCGGCAGCAGAGAAAAAATTTGCAGATGTGGGCCGTATCTTTCAGCCGTCCCTGAGAGACGCAGAGGATTCCAGAGCGGCAAGGGAGTGCTGCAGGGAAATAGAAAATCTGATGAAAGATATCGGAATGTGGCTGAATTTCCGCCAATTTGATGTCACATATGATATAATTAGAAAAATAGCAGATAGGGGACATGAACTGCCTGACTATCAGGCGAACCCCAGAATTGCGGATATTGAAGAAATCTACAGAGAGTTAAAGGAGGGATATGACCGTGTCTGAAAGATCAGCAAATTATCTGAATAAACTTTTTGGACTTGAAGGTAAAACAGCCGTTGTAACAGGCGGAAACAGGGGAATCGGCCAGGTAGTGGCCAGAGGGCTGGCGAATGCGGGAGCTGAGGTTGTTATAATAAGCCGCTCAGGAGGAGCAGAAACGGTGAAACTCATCCGGGAGGACGGAAGCAGAGCCTATGATATCAAGGCGGATGTGACAGATGAGAAGAGTGTGGAGCAGGCAGTGGAAGAGATTGAAAAGAGAAGCGGCGGCATCCACGTACTGTTCAACAATGCGGGAATCTGTATCCACAAAAGTACCTTTGAGGCCAGCATAGAGGAATTCAGGCGTGTGGTTGATGTAAACCTGACCGGGGAGTACATTATGGCACGGAGCGCTGCCCGCCTTATGGTGCAGAAAAACATACACGGAAGCATTATCAATATGGCATCCATGTCGGGAACGATCGTGAATATCCCCCAGTGGCAGGCTTCCTACAACGCCTCCAAGGCAGGGGTGATACATCTGACAAAATCCCTGGCTTTGGAATGGATTCCCTATGGAATCCGGGTAAACAGTTTAAGCCCGGGATACATCTCCACCCCCATGTCCGTAGACACACCCCTGGAACTGAAGGACGCGTGGAAAGGAATGATGCCTTACGGCAGAATGGGCACACCGGAGGAACTTATCGGGGCGGTATTGTACCTGGCCGGGGATTCCTCCTCCTATACGACCGGAACCGACCTGATTGTGGACGGTGCCTATGTCTGCCAATAGTAACCGTTCAGACAGGTGTAACGGTTCAGCTTGTCTGAACTGTCACGGTCAATAGTATTTACGCAGGTTTTGTCGAACACATTTTCTTGCATTTTTTCCATGCCCTGTTATAATGTTTCTTAAAGAAAGTCGCATAGATGGAAGGGGTCAGTATATGAGTGAAACCAGCTATTCGGTTTCTGAGACGGCAAAACTTTTGGACGTGCAGTCCCATGTCCTGCGCTTTTGGGAAGATGAACTGCACCTGCCGATCAACAGAAACGAAATGGGACACAGATACTACACCCGATATGATATCCAGGTACTCCTGGCTATTAAAGAACTGAAGAAAAAGGGACTTGCATTAAAAGAAATCGGCAGCCTGATTCCCTTTTTATATAAGGATGAGGAAAATAAGAAAAAAACAGCCGAACAGCCCCAGCAAAAACAAGCAGAACCAACCGAGCAGAAAAAGGAATTGCCCGCAGCCAGAAAAAACAGAAAAGCATCCCGGAAAAAGAACAGGGCAGTTCAGAACCATAATCCTGTGCAGGAGAAAAGCAAAGCAGCGGCAGGCAGAACGCAGCAGCAGGCAGCACAGGCTTTCCTGGAACCGGACAACCAGGTTCCGGCTGAGTTTATGGAAATCTTGGACAGGCTGGTAAAAGAGAGGATGCGGACCCTGCATTCAGGGGAAGAACGTTATAAAAAGCTGGATGAGAGGATTAGGATCTGCCAGAAGTCGCGCAGGGAAGTGGCAGCAGCCATGGAACAGGAGCGGCAGAAGAATAAAAAATTATTTAAGAAAAAGAGATAATAAAAAAAACACAAACCTGCAGTGAAACAGGTTTGTGTTTTTTGTTATTAAGCCTCTACGATTGCTTCTGTAGGACATGCTTCTGCGCAAGTTCCGCAGTCAACACATTTGTCAGGATCGATAACGTATTTGTCATCGCCCTGGGAGATAGCTTCAGATGGGCATTCTCCTTCGCAAGTTCCACAGCTTACGCATTCGTCTGTAATTACATATGCCATACTTAAAATCCTCCTTTTATAATTTCTGAACCATACCTTATCTTGCCCCGCGCCTGCGCGGCGGCAAATTCGGAACATCCGTTGGTATAAGATTCAGCTCTTACGCATATTCTAATATATTTGGTATTAGAATACAAGTCTTTATTTCTAAACAATCCGTGAATTATTACTGCCAAAAGACAAGCCCGCAAACAGGAACCGGAACCGTTACACTGAATTTTAAGAAGAAAAAGAAAACCGGAGAAAAACAGTTGAATATAGGAGAAAAAGAGTTTATAATAGTACACAGTACGAAAAAAGGAGGAAACTATCATGACAATTTCCAAAGATATGACAATCGGCGAATTACTCCGTGTGGATGAAAATATTGTTCCGATTCTGATGAGAGCCGGTATGCACTGCATCGGCTGTCCTTCCGCTCAGGGCGAAAGCCTGGAAGAAGCTGCTATGGTTCATGGAATTGACGCAGATGTATTAGCTGCTCAGATCAACGATTTCCTGGCAGATAAATAATGAAATGATAGAAACCACGCTCTGCGAGTTTTTATTATCATGAATGAAAAGCCCCGGCGGTTCCTTTCATAAGGAAACCGCCGGGGCTTTTTTACCAGCATCCGGTCATAGGGCTGCTAATTTCTGTAGTGCTTTATCTGCAATGATGCGTTCGCTGTGCTCCTGCAGATAGGCTTCGCCTGCCTGTGAGAAAGCACTGCCGCTTCCATACTCGGAGAGCATGTTGCAGACCTTATTGAAATCGGATGGGGAGTTATCCGACTGGTGAACAACCAGTTCATATTCCCCTGAGGCACTGTCCTTGTATAAGGAGTTAGCACCCTGGAAGAAGTTGTTCAGTCCGCGGGCTGCGCGTATCACGCCGTCCAGGTCCTGAAAACGGTACTGCCGTATGAGGCGGACCGGAACTTCCGGTGTCTCGGTTGGTGCAGGGGTTTTCACTCCTTTTTTCTTGGCTGCATTTTTTGCTTTGGCCTCGTAAATTTTCTGGAATACGTCGATGATATCATCGGCCCCTTCAAACTCTAAAGGCGGCTGTGTATTGTCTCCTGCAGGTCCTCCGAATGGCGTAAACTTGGAAAAACGTGTGTCCAGTTCCTCCGGGTCTTCCACCTTGGTAATGATCAGGATAATGCTTTCCGAAGAAACCGGAATCGCCTCGATCATGAGCGGTATATTATCGGCCTCAAAGCCGAATTCATAGTTTGCCTGCTGCATCATATCACGGAACAGGTCTTTGGCCTTATCCGTACCATAAGCCAGTTCACTTAAACGAATCTGACGGTCTTCCAAATCAGCCTTTGTGAGCGTGCAACGTATCTGGTTGTCATTGATTTTTTCTATCTTCATTTTATCACATCCTGTCTATCTGTCGGTTCTGCCGCTTGGCAAAACAAAGATGCTGGTATCTCACTTATATTATATACTATGAAACGCCGGTATGTAAAGCGCTTCATACTTTTTTCATATATGTGGAAAAAATTAAAAATATGATAAAAATGCGAAATAATTACATAAAACACCTTGCTAAGACAAATTCATCTATGATATAATGGTTTCCACAGACAAAGAAGGTGCGCTGTAAAATATTTTACAGAAGGGAGTGATGATTTCCCGCAGGCCTTCATCAAGGACAATTTTCTAAGTTTTCATTTCAGGCGGCATCTGACCGCAGGCAGAGAGTACATTCTGTACGATTTGCATGATCCCATGTGACAGAACACACAGACTATGGATATTTTTTTATTATGGGGATTACAGTGCCTTTCTTTATCTGTAATATTGGAACCGCGTTTCAAGAAGAAAGGAGAGGGCAGAGGTATAATATATCACGAACTCCTGTCCACAGCAAACATGAAGAAAGACAAGGAAACTTCAGCACTCCGATGTGAGCTGGAAACTTACCGGCGCCAGGGAATCCCCCTTTTGCTGAATGGCAGTCCCAGCACACCGGAAGAGATTGAACAGGCATGTAGTATTGCAGAGGAAGGTGTCTATATGCGGGACTATGTGCAGAATGAGAGAGGGGAGGTTGAAAGACTGCAGTTTGATTTCGTAAAAAACGAGTAAGCCATACCATGAACCTGTGATATTTGCGTTCCCAGTATGTATAACAGGGGCCGGAACAGGGAAATCCCCGGGTTTTTGAGGGGATTTCCCCAGTCCGGCTGTAAGGTTTTTCCTTATTTCCTACTATTAAAAAAATATAAATTGTCGAAGAAAGTAATGACGAACGGAAAAAGTATGTTATAATGGTTGAGAAATGCGAGAAAAAATAAGGAGTTAAAATATGAGTCAAAAAAAGAGAAGGCGGAGGCGGAGAAGGAACAGCAATGCCCTTATGGTGCTGGTAGTTGTCCTTCTTATAGTAGTGGTTGCAGCCGTGGGAGTGCTGACTGCGGCCATTAAGAGACATACACCTTCCGATACAAGAATGGATCTGAACACATACTATGGATTGGAGAAAGAGGATGATGTAGCCTTGGTGCTCCAGAATACAGTAAGTGAAACGAAGGGTAAGTGGATGGACGGACGTGTCTATCTGGATTATGACACTGTGTCAAATGTGCTGGGAGGGCGTTTTTACTGGGAAGCGGACAGCAGCCAGATGCTTTACACCACACCGAATGAGATTTTGGCGATAGCACCGGAAAGTACAGCTTATACTGTGAACGGTGAAAATAAAGACGAAGGCTATAAGATCATCCGTCAGACAGAGGATAAGATTTATCTGGCGCTTGATTTTATTCAGAAATATATGAAGATCACCAGTACGGTGACAGAAAGCCCGAACAAGGCGGTGATCCGTTATGAGTGGGGCAGTGAAAAAGTTGTAAAGGCAAAAGAAGATACCGTGCTCCGTTACCGGGGCGGCATTAAGAGCGATATCCTGACCGATGTGGCAAAGGGAACGGAACTGACGCTCATAGAAGAGCTGGATAATTGGTCCCAGGTAGCAACTGCGGACGGTTTCAATGGCTATGTGGCAAAAGAGGACCTGGAGGCACCCACAGAGAAAGAAGTGGCGTATGAGGGCAGTTATCAGGAGGATTTTACAAGCCTGACAAGAGACCATAAAATCAATCTTGCCTGGCATCAGGTCACATCCGAGGATGCCAACGCCGGACTTGCACAGACATTGGAGAACATTACAGGTATTAATGTGATCTCACCCACTTGGTTTTCTGTGACAGGGGCAGAAGGAACCATTTCCTCCCTTGCCAGTGCCGATTATGTAAATCTGGCCCATGAAAAGGGGCTGGAAGTCTGGGGACTGATTGATAATTTCAACAAAGATGTAAGCACTCTGGACACGCTGTCAAACCGCACATCCAGAGAACATCTCATTCAGAAACTCATAGAAGAGGCGAAAAGAGTAGGGCTGGACGGTATTAATGTGGATTTCGAGACACTGACACAGGAGGAAGCACCGCATTTTATCCAGTTTATCCGTGAGCTGTCCATATCCTGTCGGAAAAATAACTTAGTGTTGTCCATAGACAATCCGGTTCCACAGTTCACATCCTTTTATAATAGGAAGGAACAGGGAATTGTGGCAGATTATGTCATTATCATGGGATACGATGAGCACACAGACGGAACGGAGAGTGCAGGTTCTGTTGCCTCCCTGCCTTTTGTGGAGGAGGGGATCCAGCAGACCTTAAAGGAAGTGCCGAAGAATAAAATCATCAACGGAGTTCCCTTCTATACAAGACTTTGGTTTACCGACAAGGCAGGCACTGTGACCAGCGAGATCATGGGCATGGACCAGGCAAGCAAAATAGTCACGGAGATGGGAATGGAAATGTATTGGAACAAAGAGGTTTCACAGAACTATGCGGAACTTTCTACGGACAATGGTTTATATCAGATGTGGCTGGAGGATGAGCAGTCACTGGACGCCAAGATGCAGTTGATACAGAAGTATGAGCTGGGAGGCGTGGCAGAATGGAAACTGGGATTTGAGAGGGCTGATGTATGGAATACGATCAGTCAGTACCTGCAGTAGAAGCTGGAAACAGCAGGATGTGATCTAGAAAGGAACAGGTGGAGTAATGGGAGAGCACGAAATGTTTAAAACCACGATCATGGGGGGATTTGATAAGGAGGATGTACTGGAACAGGTGCAGCGCATGAAGGATGAAGCTGCTTCTGAACAGTTAAGACTGAAAAAGCTGGTTTCAGAAAAGGATGCCAAGATCGCAGAGCTTATGAAGCGTATTGAGTTGAAGGATGCACATCAGGAGCGTCTGGAGATGGAGATCCATGAGAAATACCAGAAATACATTGATAATTATGAGAGCATCGGAAAGCTGGTCTTTGATGCGCAGTTAAAGTCAGATGCCATGATCAAAGATGCTGAGGATAAATGCAGTACCATGATCTCCGAGGCGGAGGCAGAGGCAAAGCAGCGTGTGGAGGCAGTGCAGTCTGAGATTGACGATAAGCTGCGGGAAGGCAAGAAAAAATACATAGCGGTTCAGGATGAGATGAACGAGATTGTACAATTGATCAATCAGGCACAGAAGCGTTTCATGGCCTCCTATAAAGAGGTACATCAGATCATCAGTACCATGCCCACGTCACTCAATGACATTGAGGAGGAGCCGGAAGTGGAGCTTCCGCAGCCGGCAGAGGAGGCGGAAGAACTTCATCTCGGGGATACCCAGGAGCTGGATCTTTTGGATGCCCTGGATGATATTGCGGAGCTTGAGGAGTTTGAGGAGGACGAAGACCGGGATTCCAAACTTGCCATGCAGATATCAAGGCTTTTGAGCGAGGAAGACGAGGCCCTCCTTGAGGAAGAACTGGAAAACGAAAAATAAATGTAACTGTTCAGTACCCTCACAGTTACAGGCAAAAATCCATGCAGAATCGCCTTTGGCGATGGGATTTTTACTTGGCCGTGGTACATTTTCTTACGGTCAGCACAGTGAATGCGCAGCCCTGCTGAATAGTTACAAATAAATGCCTATTGCCCCGGGAGGACAAATCCCGGGGATTTTTTGAATTTAATTTAAATATATGATAGAATAGACTTGTATCTCTTCCTGCTGCAGTTTAGAATAATAAAATAGCAGAGGAATAAAGGATGTAACTGTGAAGACACAAAACAGTTACGAACGGGTTTTATTTAGGAGAGGTCGTTATGGAACACAGGGAGTTGTGGCAGCTGGCAGCAACAGATTCGTTGACAGGGGTATCCAGCCGCAGAGAAGGCAAAGACAGGCTGGAATTGATCGTAAAGAGAGCAAAAAAAGAGAATAAGATGCTGACTGTGGCGATGTTTGATGTTAACAGCCTGAATTGGATCAATAACCGTTATGGGGACAAGGAAGGCGACAAGGTACTTCGATTTGTTACGTCTGCGTCCGGGCGTTATCTGCGCCCGGAAGATGTGATTTTCCGTCTGAGCAGTGATGAGTTCATTGTGGCATTTTATGGGGAAGATCGTACCAATGCGGAAACACGTATACAGAAAATCTCGGAAATTATGGAAAGAGAGCATGAGACGTACGGCCTGGAATGCAGGCCATCGTTTTCTTACGGGGCGGTGGAAATTTACCCTGAGGACTGTTTTACCGTTTCCGATATTATAGCCAAAGCAGATGAGCTGATGTATATGCAGAAACGGAATTATCATATTATGCGTGCGAAGAATAAATTAAAGCACACAGATCTGGAATCCGCATCTAAGGATGAGTTCCAGTACAATCAGGCACGTCTGTATGACGCGCTGATAGAGAGCACAGATGATTATATATTCATAGGCAATATGAAAACCGGTGTTTTCAGATATCCCCCGGATATGGTGGCGGAGTTTGGTCTCCCCGGAGAAGTGGTGGAGAATGCTGCGGCCTGCTGGAGCGGTTTGATTCACCCGCATGATGAAACACATTTCCTGGAGAGTAACC
Source organism: Blautia hominis (assembly GCA_002270465.1). GTDB lineage: Bacteria > Bacillota > Clostridia > Lachnospirales > Lachnospiraceae > Blautia > Blautia hominis. The sequence goes on along the minus strand of NQOF01000001.1, from coordinate 586,375 downwards.
AGGAGATAGCTGACGGACGTGCAGAGGAGCACAACATTGAGTACAGGGCAAGAAATACAGAGGGGGAATGGATCTGGCTTAGGTGCAGGGGAAAGCTGATCCGGGATAAGTATGGAAATCCTGACATGTTTGCAGGCATCATCACCAATCTGGGTAAAGAAAAGCAGATCGACCATATGACCGGATTGTACAACCGGTTTGAATTTGAGGGCAGCATCAAGAAGTATCTCATGGACGGCAGCCAGATCACAAGGATTGGCGTTATGATCCTGGATATGGATGCTTTTAAAAATGTGAATGACTTATATGACCGGATGTTCGGGGATGAGATCCTGCGGATAACCGCAGGCAATATAAGCACCATGCTTTCTGACAATGCCAGGGTTTACCGGCTGGACGGGGATGAATTTGGGATCATTATTACCAATGGCTCTGAGACAGATGCCCAGGAGATTTTTTCAAAGATCCAGGAACAGTATACACATCAGCAGGAATACAATGGAAAGAAATATTACTGCACCATATCGGGTGGGTACGCGGTGTGTCCCGACAACGCAGATAATTATCTGGAACTTTTAAAATGCGCAAATTATGCGCTTGAGCGCTCAAAGGCTTTGGGCAAGAACAGGATGACTATTTACTCTCCGGAGATCCCTCAGGTAAAAGAGAGAAAGCTGGAGATGGTGCAGATGCTCAGGGAGAGCATAGAGAGAGGATTTGCCGGGTTTTCCGTCTGCTACCAGCCCCAGGTGGATGCAAAGACCGGGAAGCTGTACGGCGCGGAGGCGCTGGCCCGCTGGCACTGCAGCAAATATGGGGATGTGTCGCCGGGGGAGTTCATACCTCTTTTGGAGCAGAATGGCCTGATCGTACCTATGGGCATGTGGATACTGCGTAAAGCTGCGGCCCAGTGCAAGAAGTGGTGTGAACAGAAACCGGATTTTAATATGAGTGTAAATCTGTCCTATCAGCAGTTTCTGGAAGGAGATCTGACGTCTTTTGTAAGGGACATCCTGGAAGAGATGGATCTTGCCCCCTTCAACCTTACGCTGGAACTGACAGAATCCTATTTTGTAAAGGAGGACGCCATTGTCAGGGAAACATTGGAGAGTTTTCGTGAAATGGGTGTGCGGGTGGCCATGGATGATTTTGGAGTGGGTTATTCCTCTCTGTTTATGCTGAAGTATATCCCTGCGGATATTGTGAAGATAGACAGGGGATTTGTCAAGGGGATCACCACGGATCTGTTCAATGCCACGTTTATCCGTTCCATTACGGAGCTGTGCAATGATGTGGGAAAACAAGTCTGCCTGGAAGGTGTGGAGACAAAAGAGGAGTACGGCAGTGTGAGCAACATGGGCCTGAGGCTCATACAGGGCTTTTATTTCGGGCGCCCCGTTCCTGCGGATAAATTCTATGAAAAATTAAAAGATTAGGAAAGTCCCCCAAAGCATATACTTTAACGAGTAGGCTTTGAGGGATTTTTTTGTGATGAAGAAAAGACGTGTTGTGGAACTGGGAATGGCAGTTCTTTTGCTCGCCTCTGCATTTCTGCTCTCCAGGGAAGGAGCGCGGCTGGTGAGTAAAGAGGCAGAAGGAAAGAAAGGGGTCATTGTAGTGGATGCCGGACATGGGGGAATGGATCCCGGAGTGGTTGGCATAAAAAAACTGGAGGAAAAGGGAATCAATCTGAAAATATCAAAAAAACTCCAGAAGCTTCTGGAGAAGGAAGGGTATCAGGTGATCATGACCAGGTCTGAGGACAGCGGCCTTTACGATGCGGACAGCAGGAACAAGAAGGTGCAGGATATGCAGAAACGCTGTGAACTTATCAAAGAAAAGCAGCCCCTTCTCACGGTGAGTATTCACCAGAACAGTTATCCTGACGAAGCAGTCTGCGGCCCCCAGGTGTTTTATTTCACCCACTCGGCAGAGGGCGGGAAGCTGGCAAAGTGCATTCAGGATGCCATGAATACCCAGTTAGATGTGAGCAGACCCAGAGTTGAGAAGGCCAACTCCACCTATTATCTGTTGAAGCGCAGTGAGGGAATCTTAAATATTGTGGAATGTGGATTTTTAAGCAATACCAGAGAGGCGGGGCTTCTGGAAACAGAGGAATATCAGGATAAGGTGGCAGAAGCAGTCAGGGACGGCATTCTTACATACCTGGGAGACGGGCCGGCATAAGTTACGGAAAAAAATTGTGGAAAAACCATAGAGACAATGGTATTATGGTTATGTATGTAAAGAACTACAGGAAGAAGAGAGAAAACGTGAAGACCATAATATTGGCAGTAGACAGGGAACACCCTGATGAATCTGCAATAAGGCAGGCGGGAGAAATCCTGAAAAACGGCGGTCTGGTGGCGTTTCCCACAGAGACCGTATACGGACTGGGCGGAGACGGGCTGAATGCAAGATCCTCTGAGAAAATATATGCGGCAAAAGGCAGGCCCTCTGACAATCCGCTGATCATCCATATTGCGGACATGGAGAGTCTTGACCGGATCGTCAGCCACGTTCCGGAAAAAGCAAGGAAGATGGCTGAAAAATTCTGGCCGGGTCCGCTTACCATGATTTTTAAAAAAAGTGATGCAGTGCCTTATGAGACCACGGGTGGACTGGACAGCGTAGCGGTGCGGATGCCGTCCCACCCTGTGGCGCTGTCGCTGATCCGGCTGGGCGGAGGCTATATTGCGGCACCGAGTGCCAACACTTCCGGGCGTCCAAGTCCCACTAAGGCAGCCCATGTGGAGGAGGATCTGACCGGGAGGGTTGATATGATCCTGGACGGCGGAGATGTGGGAATCGGCCTGGAGTCCACAATTGTGGATTTCACAGAGGAGATACCGGTCATTCTGCGTCCCGGTTATATCAGCCAGGAGATGGTGGAGGCGGTGATCGGGCTGGTGCGGATGGACAGGGGGCTTTTGATCACAGATGAAAAAGTCAAGCCTAAGGCACCGGGGATGAAATACCGTCATTACGCACCAAAAGCCGGTTTGACCATTGTGGAGGGCAGTACGGAGCAGGTCATAAAGACCATCAATGAAAGAAGCCGTATTCTGCAGGCACAGGGAAAACAGGTGGGGGTCATCGGTACAGACGAGACCGTGGGTGCTTATGAAGCCCAGGTTATCAAAAGCATCGGTACGCGGCAGGACGAGGAGACCATAGCGAGACACCTGTTTGGTCTTTTGAGGGAATTTGATGAGGAGCAGGTGGATTATATTTTTTCAGAGTCATTTGATACCCCCAGGATGGGACAGGCTATTATGAACCGTCTGCTGAAGGCAGCAGGGCATCATCTGATACATGTTTAACAAAAAAAACACAGGAGGAAATTTATATGTTAGCATTAGGCTGTGACCATGGCGGATTTGAGCTGAAACAGGAGATCATCGGATATCTGGAGGAACACAAGATCCCTTATAAGGATTTCGGATGTGACAGTAACAAGTCAGTGGATTATCCCGTTTATGCAAGAAAAGTGGGGAAAGCGATCCAGAGCGGAGAGTGCGACAAAGGGATCTTGATCTGCGGCACAGGTATTGGCATTTCCATAGCAGCCAACAAGATGAAAGGCATCCGGGCGGCCCTCTGCACAGACTGCTTCTGCGCTGAGGCAACCAGACAGCACAACAACGCAAATGTACTGGCTCTGGGAGGCCGTGTAGTTGGTCCGGGATTAGCCGTAAAGATCGTGGATACCTTTTTGAATACAGAGTTTTCCGGTGAGGAGAGACATCAAAGAAGAATTGATCTGATAGAAGAATAGTAGGAAGGATTCCTGCATGTAACGGTGAAGGGATCAAACTGTTACGATCAGAAGACAAAGGAGAAAACAGATGGGTAAAATAATGGTAATGGAGCATCCGCTCATTCAGCACAAAATCGGTATTATCCGCCGCACAGAGACAAGTTCAAAAGAGTTTCGTGAGCTGGTGGGTGAGATTGCCATGTTCATGGCATATGAAGCAACAAGAGGACTGAAATTAAGAGACATCGAAATTGACACACCGATCACAAAGACAACCGTGAAGGAACTGGCAGGAAAAAAACTGGCCGTAGTTCCTATTCTCCGCGCCGGACTGGGCATGGTGGAGGGAATGCTCACCATGATCCCCGCTGCCAAGGTAGGCCATATCGGTCTGTATCGTGACCCGGAGACACTCAAGCCGGTGGAGTATTACTGCAAACTTCCGGCTGACTGTGAAGAGCGTGAAGTCTTTGTTACGGACCCCATGCTGGCTACCGGCGGTTCCGCAGAGGCGGCGATCACCATGCTGAAGGAAAAGGGTGTAAAGAATATTCATTTTATGTGTGTTATAGCAGCGCCGGAAGGTGTGAAAGCATTAAGTGAGGCACACCCGGATGTGGATATCTACATCGGTGCCCTGGATGAACATTTAAATGACCACGGCTATATCGTGCCGGGACTGGGCGATGCGGGAGACCGTATCTTCGGAACAAAATAACAGGTGATTTCCGGGAGGATTTACAAAATGGCTGGAAAAAGAAATGACTATATATCCTGGGACGAGTATTTCATGGGTGTTGCAAAGCTCTCCGGAATGCGCTCCAAAGACCCCAATTCCCAGGTGGGGGCCTGCATTGTCAGCCCGGACAACAAGATTTTGTCCATGGGCTATAATGGTTTCCCAAAAGGATGCTCAGACGATGTGTTTCCCTGGGCCAGGGAGGGGGATGAGCTGGATACAAAATATCTCTATGTGACCCACAGTGAGCTGAATGCCATCTTAAATTACAGGGGCGGTTCCCTGGAAGGGGCCAAGCTCTATGTATCCCTGTTTCCCTGCAACGAATGTGCCAAGGCCATTATCCAGTCGGGGATCAAGACCATTGTCTATGACAGCGATAAATATGCGGATACCCCGTCTGTTCAGGCGTCCAAACGGATGCTTGACGCTGCAGGAGTCCGTTATTATAAATATAACCACACAGGCAGGAACATCAGTTTCGATGTATGACGTTTTCCATGCACAGGGCTGTATTTGACAGTCCGGTACAAAGCGTTTTGCCTGCACAAAAATAAACAGTAAAAGGAGACAATACATTACTATGGCAAAAGACAAGAAAATGGTAGAGGCCATTACTTCCATGGAGGAAGATTTTGCGCAGTGGTATACCGATGTTGTAAAAAAAGCAGAACTGGTTGACTATACCAGTGTGAAAGGCTGTATGGTGATCAAACCTGCAGGTTATGCAATCTGGGAAAATATCCAGCACGAGCTGGACAGACGTTTCAAGGAGACAGGTGTGGAGAATGTTTATCTCCCCATGTTCATTCCGGAGAGCCTGCTTCAGAAAGAGAAAGACCATGTGGAGGGATTTGCACCGGAAGTGGCCTGGGTAACACACGGCGGTCTGGAACCGCTTCAGGAAAGACTCTGCGTGCGTCCTACTTCTGAGACTCTTTTCTGTGATCTGTATGCAAGAGACATCCAGTCCCACAGGGATCTGCCGAAAGTGTATAACCAGTGGTGCTCCGTGGTCCGCTGGGAGAAGACGACCCGTCCGTTCCTGCGCTCCAGGGAGTTCTTATGGCAGGAGGGCCACACAGCCCATGCCACAGCGGAGGAAGCTGAGGAGAGGACCGTGCAGATGCTGAACCTGTACGCTGATTTCTGTGAGGAAGTTCTGGCTATTCCGGTCATAAAAGGCCGCAAAACAGACAAAGAAAAGTTTGCCGGTGCGGAGGCAACCTACACCATCGAATCCCTCATGCATGACGGAAAAGCCCTGCAGTCAGGAACCAGCCACAATTTTGGGGATGGATTTGCAAGAGCATTTGCCATTCAGTATACAGACAAAGACAACACTTTAAAATATGTGCACCAGACTTCCTGGGGCATGACAACACGTATGATCGGCGCTATCATCATGGTGCACGGCGACAACAGCGGTCTTGTACTTCCGCCCAGGATCGCGCCGGTACAGGCAGTGGTCATTCCGATCCAGCAGAGAAAAGAAGGCGTATTGGAAAAAGCGTTTGAACTTTCCGATGCACTGAAGGCTGCCGGTATCCGGGTGAAAGTGGATGAGACAGACAAGAGCCCGGGATTCAAATTCGCGGAGCAGGAAATGCGCGGTATTCCCATCCGTATCGAGTGTGGTCCTAAGGATATTGAGGCCAACCAGGCAGTCATTGTCCGCAGAGACACCAGAGAGAAGACAGTGGTATCCCTTGATGCTCTGGCAGAAAAGGCAGCAGAGATCCTGGAAAACATGCAGAGTGATATGCTTACACGTGCCAGAACACACCGTGATGCACACACATATGTGGCAACCGATTATGAAGAATTCAAACAGACTGTCAATGAAAAGCCGGGATTTGTAAAAGCCATGTGGTGCGGCTGCCAGGAATGTGAGGACAAGATCAAAGAGGACGTCCAGGCAACATCCCGCTGCATTCCTTTTGAGCAGGAAACCTTATCAGACAAATGCGTCTGCTGCGGCAGGCCGGCGAAGAAGATGGTCTACTGGGGGCGTGCGTACTAGAATGAAAATAGAAGTTCCTAAGAGAGTAAAAGAGATAATAGAAACCTTGCAGGAACATGGATATGATGCTTATGCGGTAGGAGGCTGTGTTCGTGACAGCCTCCTCCATTCATCTCCGGCGGACTGGGATATCACCACATCAGCCAAACCCATGGAAGTCAAGGAGTTGTTCCGCCGAACTGTGGATACAGGGCTGGCCCACGGCACGGTGACGGTTATGCTGGGAAAGGAAGGCTTTGAGGTGACAACTTACCGCATTGACGGAGAATATGAGGACAGCCGTCATCCCAAAGAGGTGGTTTTCACAGGAGACCTGCGGGAAGACCTGCGCCGCCGGGATTTTACCATCAATGCCATGGCCTACAATGACAGGGAAGGCCTGGTGGACGCTTTCGGCGGCATCCGCGACCTGGAAAAGGGAGTGATCCGCTGTGTGGGTGACCCTTACGAGCGTTTCACAGAGGATGCCCTGCGTATTCTGCGGGCAGTGCGTTTTGCTGCCCAGTTAGGATTTTCCATAGAGGAGCGGACGAAAAAAGCAGCCCGGGAGCTGGCACCCACGCTGGCTAAGATCAGTGCTGAACGTATTGCGGCGGAGCTGACAAAGCTCCTTGTATCGAAAAATCCCCATCTGCTGAAAACAGCCTGGGAGGCGGGAATCACAAGGGTTGTTCTGCCGGAGTTTGATTCCATGATGGAAACCCTGCAAAATACACCTCACCACTGCCTGAACGTGGGGGAACACACTCTGAAAAGTCTGGAGTATGTGGAGGCAGATAAAATCCTGCGTTTTACCATGCTTCTTCACGACACAGGCAAGCCGGCATCCAGAACCACAGATGAGAATGGCAGGGACCATTTTAAGGGCCACAGCCTGGAGAGTGAGAAAATCGCCAAGAATGTTCTTCAAAGGCTGAAGCTGGACAATGAAACCATCTGTAAGGTGACAAAGCTGGTATACTGGCATGATTACAGACCCGAACCAAATCCAAGATCCGTCCGCAGGGCACTTAATAAGGTAGGGGAGGAGCTGTTTCCTCTGCTTTTGAAGGTGCAGTATGCGGATACTATGGCGCAGAGCGAGTACCGGAGGGAGGAAAAGCTGGAGCGCATCAGGAACGTGGAGAAGATTTACCGGGAGGTACTGGAGCGGAAGGAATGTGTTTCGGTGAAAATGCTGGCTGTGAACGGAAGGGATCTGATCGCAGCAGGAATGAAGCCGGGACCGGAAATTGGAGGGATGCTGGAGCGGCTGCTTCAGGTAGTGCTGGAGGAACCGGGGAGGAATGAGAAGCAGGAGTTGATGGAAATCGTGAAAGAGGAATTGCGGGGGTGAATGTTCAGGGATGAAGGCGTTTGCATGGCGGTTCGTGGATATTGGCTCACGGACGCCCAAACATCCGGTACGGCATGATGGTACGGGAGGCAGGGATACAGCCTGGCTCCTGGCTCCGCTCCCCTCAGCTAACTTGCTCCCAGTTGCTAAATTCGTCAGCAACGGCTTCCTCATTAATCAACTGGGGCAAGTGGATCTTCGGCTCCCTCCGCTAGACACTCGCCAGTCTGTATCCCTGCCTCCCGTACCATCATGCCGCACCGGATGTTTGGACTGACGGTGGAAGTCGTGAGGGTGATGAACGAAAGTCCTCACGGTGAGGAGAGGTATTGGCGGCTGGAATGTTAAGCTGTATATGTAGAACTTGTTGTGTGAGGAGATTATGGGAATTGCTGAGGTTATTTGAATGAGAGATTTAATTCGATTGACGGATTTGGATGCGGGTGAGATTTTTGATATTTTTGGTATTGCAGATGAGCTTTGCCTTGGAAAATATGGGGGTATTTTCAAAGGGAAAAGTGTGCTTCTGTTTTTTACGGAGTCTAGCATTAGAACAAGGGTTACTTTTGAAAAGGGAATATACTTACTGGGCGGGCAATCTATTTTGTTTCCGACGGAAAGCCTTGATAAGAAGGAAGATTTGAAAGATGTGTGTGGCTACTTGAACAATTGGGCGAATGTTATCATTGCCAGACATAAGGATATCCATATACTCGAACAGCTTGCTGCTTATTCAAAAGTTCCGGTTATAAATGCTATGACGGATATAAATTATCCTTGTGAGGTCATTGCAGATATGTATGCATTGTCAAAGGTTAGAGAAGATTTTGTGAAAGATAAGTATTTATTTTGCGGTAGATCAGGAAATATAGGTTTAGCCTGGAAAGAGGCATCTGAAGTGATGGGATTTGAATTATCGCAATGCTGTGGTATGGGACATGAGATGCAAGGTGTTCATGTTCATTATAATATAAAAGAAGCAATTATAGGAAAAGATATTATTTGTACGGATTCTCTGCCTTCTGACGCACTTCACGATTTTGAAAATTGTCGGATTATACTGGAAGTCATGAAAATGGCAAACAAAGGAGCAATTTTGAATCCATGCCCACCATTTTATCGTGGAGAAGAAGTTTCTGAGGATGTAATAAATTCAGAATATTTTGTTGGCTATGAGTTTAAACGTTATTTACTCCAGGTTCAGCAAGCTATCACCATATATTGTCTAACCATGTAATTTGTCTTTTCTTAATGTGTTCTTAATAGCAATAGCTTATAAGAACACCCTTTCCATCAAATATTAACAGAATAAAAAGCCCCCTTCCCAGTATATTTGACCCTAATTCGGTCAACGCGGCCCTCTGTGCTTCCCTCATCAGGGCCAATTCTCCCACAAAGTGTGACGCACAGCTTGCCGAAAGCAATTTTTAGACATACTCTGGCCTCAATCCAACAGGCAAGCCGAAAGCAGACCGCGGTATGCCGAAAACCAGACAGCAGACGGGGCGGGAAGGGCGGGCGGGGCAGCGGGTGGCGAGTGTCTAGCGGAGCGAGCCGAAGATCCACCTGCCCCAGTTGATTAATGAGGAAGCCATTGCTGACGAATTTAGCAACTGGGAGCTGGTTAGCTGAGGGGAGCGGAGCCAGGAGCCACCCGCTGCCCCGCCTGCCCTTCCCGCCCCGTCTGCTGCCGTCCGCCTGCACCTACGCAACACCTGTGTCTGCTGCCGTCCGCCTGCACTCCCCCACTCATATTTTTTTCACCTTCTACCATCCCCATCTCCTGCATAAAATAGAGAGGACACAAAGTAAAGGGGGACAAGGAAGTGTATGATAGGGGTCTCAGCGTACTGGAGCAATACGGTCTGGAAGCAAAATCCACATACCGCGGAAGAGGTGCACTCATCTGCGACACCCAGGCCGGTCTGGTTCAAATCCGTGAGTACAACGGTTCGCCCAGAAAACTTGGCTACCAGGCCAAACTTCTGGAAATCGTAAGCACCCGCAACCAGATCAGCGTGGATTCACTCCTTCCGAATCAGGAAGGCGCATACGTCTCAACCGACAAAGACAACATACCCTATGTTGTAAAGCGATGGTACGAAGGAAGAGAATGTGACACCCAGTCTATGAAAGACATCAAACGCAGCGTAACAGCCCTGGCGAGTCTACATAAAACAATGAAAATGCCGGTCCAGACGCACTATGTCAAAGAGCCGCTTCTCATGGAATATGAAAGGAAAAACAGGGAGCTGCGGAAGATCCGCAAATTTGTCTGCCAGAAACGGCGGAAAAATGACTTTGAGCTCAGGTATCTGGACAGCATTGCCTGTTATCTGTGGCATGCAGAGGAGGCTCAGAGGAGGCTTAACAGCTCGGAGTATGAAGATCTGCGGTGCAGATCCCTGGATGCCGGGGATGTCTGCCATGGGGAATACAACCAGCACAATGTGCTGATGCTGGCACAGAATACGGCTGTCATTAATTTTGACCGCTGGCACTATGATGTCCAGATGGAAGACCTCTACCAGTTTATGCGCAAAATATTGGAAAAGCATAACTGGGATCTGGAGATGGGACGGCAGATGCTTCTGGCCTATCATGAGGAAAAACCTTTGAATGTGCAGGAGTTGGAAAACCTGCGCATCCGTTTTGCCTATCCGGAAAAATACTGGAAACTGGCAAATTACTACTACTCCCACAGCAAGGCATGGATTTCCGAGAAAAACCTGGAAAAATTGGAGAAACTCATAGCCCAGCATGACAATTGGATGAACTTTGTCGAAAATATTTCGGTATAAAGTTTCCGAAAACCCCTGTGCAATGTTTGAATTTTCATCAGTGATAGTGTATAATGTTATCCATAAATGGTCACGGTCCAGCTTTTTGTTTACGTGCAAGGGAGCTGAAACGTGATCCATAAAGGAAGCTGTCCGACAGCCCATAGAGGAGTTGGCGCTTTGGATGGCACTATAAATCAACGTTGCACAGGGAGGTAGTAGAATATGGACTACAAAAAGCTTTATGAGGAATGGCTCTCCAACCCGTATTTTGATGAAGATACCAAAAAAGAGTTGAAAGCAATTGAGAATGACGAAAATGAAATAAAAGAACGCTTTTATAAAGAGCTGGAGTTTGGCACCGCAGGTCTCAGAGGTGTGATCGGTGCAGGGATCAACCGCATGAATATCTATACCGTGAGAAAGACAACACAGGGCCTTGCTAATTACATAGCAGCAGTGGACGGACAGACAAAGGGTGTGGCTATTGCCCACGATTCCCGCCGTATGTCCCCGGAATTTGCCAAAGAAGCAGCGCTGTGCCTGGCTGCCAACGGAGTGAAAGCCTATATTTTTGATTCCCTGCGCCCCACACCGGAGCTTTCCTTTGCTGTTAGAAAGCTCGGATGTATTGCCGGGATCAATATCACAGCCAGCCATAACCCGCCGGAGTACAACGGATATAAGGTTTACTGGGAGGACGGTGCCCAGATCACCCCGCCTCATGATACCGGAATCATGGATGAAGTAAAAAAGGTTACGGATTTCAATACAGTTAAGACCATGGATGAGGAAGCAGCAAAGGCAGCCGGCCTGTATCAGGTGATCGGACAGGAAGTGGATGATGCATACATGGAAGAGCTGAAAAGCCAGGTGATCCACATGGATGCCATCAAAGCCATGGCAAAAGAGCTGAAGATTGTGTACAGCCCTCTGCACGGCACAGGAAATATTCCTGCAAGACGTGTATTAAAAGAGCTGGGATTTGAGAATGTATATGTAGTAAAAGAGCAGGAAATGCCGGACGGTGAATTCCCCACAGTCAGCTATCCGAACCCGGAGGCAGACGAAGCCTTTGATCTGGGCTTAAAGCTTGCAAAAGAGGTGGATGCAGACCTGGTGCTGGCCACTGACCCGGATGCAGACCGCTTAGGTGTCCGTGTCAAAGACAGCAAGACAGGGGAATACCACACCTTGACCGGCAATATGTCAGGCTGCCTGCTGGCTGACTATGAGATTGGCCAGAGAAAAGAGATGAATGGAGGACTGCCGGAGGACGGCGCCATGGTATCCACCATTGTTACCACCAATATGGCCGGTGCTATCGCCAGACACTACGGCATCCGTTTCATCGAAGTGCTGACAGGATTTAAATACATAGGCCAGCAGATCCTGGGCTTTGAGACATCAGGAAAAGGCACCTATCTGTTCGGATTTGAGGAGAGCTACGGCTGCCTCATCGGTACCCACGCAAGAGATAAAGACGCCATCGTGGCAACCATGGCTCTTTGCGAGGCTACCGCATATTACAAGACAAAAGGCATGACACTCTGGGATGCCATGATCGCCATGTATGAAAAATACGGTTACTACAAAGACGATATCCAGTCCATTACCCTGAAGGGAATCGAAGGCCTGGAGAAGATCCAGACCATCCTGGAGAATCTGAGAAAGAATCCGCCGTCTGCCATTGGTGCTTATCAAGTGACCTCCGCAAGAGATTACAAGGCAGATACCGTTGTGGATATGGAGACAAAAGAAGTGAAGGCAACCGGACTTCCAAGCTCCAATGTGCTTTACTATGACCTGACTGATGATGCATGGGTATGTGTTCGTCCGTCCGGCACGGAGCCTAAGATCAAATTATACTATGGTATCAAGGGCATATCACTGACAGATGCAGACGAGAAATCCGCTGCACTTGGACAGGCTGTGAAGGAATTAATTGATAAAATGATGTAAAAAGGGGTATTTGCCCGAAGATTCCAAAAAATTTCCTTGTAAGCGCCATGTATGTGCTTGACAAACACAGGGAAAAAAGGTATAAATAACAGTAGGCTTCCACCGGGTAAGTGGTAAAAAGCCCTATGAGACTATGAAACTTATTGAGAAATAAGGGAGAATTCATTTAGGAGGAAATACTCATGAACAGAACAGAATTAGTTGCAGCTATGGCTGAAGCAACAGAATTATCCAAAAAAGACGCAGAGGCAGCTTTAAAGGCATTTATCGATGTAGTAACTGCAGAGATGAAGAAAGGTGAAAAAGTTCAGTTAGTCGGCTTTGGTACATTTGAAGTATCCGAGAGAGCTGCAAGAGAGGGAAGAAATCCTCAGACTGGCGAGACTATGACGATCGCAGCTTCCAAATCTCCGAAATTCAAAGCAGGCAAAGCATTAAAAGACGCTGTGAACGAATAAGAGAAAATGAGACTTGATAAGTATTTAAAGGTATCCCGTCTGATCAAACGCAGAACCGTTGCAAACGAGGCTTGTGATGCAGGGCGTGTCCTGATCAATGATAAGCCAGCTAAAGCATCTGCGCAGGTGAAGGCCGGTGATATCCTGGAGATCCAATTTGGCAGCAAGAATGTACGTGTGGAAATTTTGGACGTACAGGAAACGGTGAAAAAAGAGGCGGCCAGCGAACTGTTCCGCTATCTTTGAGCAGCCAGGCAAAATCCCATAGAGAGACCGGTTTGGCAGGGATTCCTGCCCGTAACTGTGAAGACACCGGACAGTTACGTGGATCTAAATAAATAAAATCGGTATATTGTTTTTTAACCCCCCATATAATCTTTTGAGAGAGATATATGGGGGATTTGCTATTTTGGAAGAGAAGCAGTTGAAGACCGCACATAAGCTGCAGATGACTGACAGGGAGACAGGAAGCATAACCGGAGTGAAAGATGTGGTCGCTTTTGACGATGGGGAGATCAGTCTGATCACAAGCGCCGGCATGCTGACTATAAAAGGGTCTGAGCTCCATGTGACCCGTCTTGATCTTGATAAACAGGAGGTGGACATTGCAGGCCAGGTGGACAGTCTTGTCTACAGCCAGGGGACGGTTCTAAAGTCCAAGGGCGGGGACGGAATGCTGAAGAGGCTCTTTAAGTAAGATGAGCGGCTATATGCAGCAGGAGCTGCTGTTTTTCTGCAGGACCTTTCTGGCCGGAGTCCTGCTTGCGGCAGCTTACGATATTCTCCGAATTTTCCGGAATGTCATATCCCACAACGATTTTTTTGTAAGCCTGGAAGACCTGCTATACTGGTGCGTGGCAGGCGTTTTTCTTTTCTCCGTCATATATCTGGAGAATGACGGGATCATACGGGTATATGCCCTTGCAGGGATATGCCTGGGCGCACTGATCTATCATTGGGGCTTGAGCGGTTTTCTGGTAAAATATCTTTCCGCTTTTTTGTCAAAGATAAAGTGTTTATTAAAAATACCGCTGAAACCACTACACTACATAAGAAAAAGGTTGAAATTTTGGCTGTCAGGGGTTAAAATTTCCTTATCTAAACAAAAGTCGATACGAAAAGTCAGGAAGAATCAGAATGAGAAGAAAAAAGAAAAAAAGCCTGCAAAACAAAATCGCCATGGCTAGCGTTACATTTGTAGTAGGCGTTTTATTTATAGGATTAATGGCGGAAAGCAGCAGATTAGAAGGAAAAGTAGCACAGTACGAGGCGAAAAAGAGCGAAGTCAGCGCTAAAATAAAAGACGAGGAAGCGCGGACAAAAGAAATTGATGAGCTGAAAAAGTACATGCAGACAGATGAATATGCCAAGGAAGTGGCCAGGGACAAACTGGGGCTTGTGGAAGGAAATCAGATTATCTTTAAAGAGGAAGAATAAGGAACAGATTTTGTCTAAAAGTTTTTCGCTTTTACAGCGTGTTTTTGACAAAGATTGAAGCCAAAAGCATCTATAATACACCTTTGATAGCGATTGCTTATTCAGGGGAGGTAATACCAGATGCAGGAATGGATCATTGCCATGCTCGTGGTCAGCGCCCTGTTGATACTGCGGGACATGGCAAAAACTATTTTTTCAGACATGAAAAAAAGTGCAGCCACTTTGGTGTACGACCAGCATCCACAGAAAGAGAAAATGCAGCGCTATGCACGATCCTTCCAGAAACTTGCAGACAGCTTTTACGGTATGCCATACCGCAAGGACTACTTATCAGGCGGGGAACTGGAGGAACTGGTGGAACAACTAAGAGAGAGACAGTGTAAGACATGCCCGGCAAACCATATCTGCTGGAAACAGCATTCCGTGCAGTCATACCAGAGGGTCTACAGCCTTTTCCGTGTTATGGAGGAAGGGGACGAGGAGAAGCTTCGGGTGGCGAAAACGGAATTGACAGGGGTCTGCATCAATCAGGGCAAGCTTACGCAGGAAATGCAGAGGTTAATGGAGAGAGAACGACAGAATCTGATGTGGAATAATAAACTTTTGGAAAACCGGATCGCGGTTGCAGAACAGTTAGGAGAGATGGCACAGCTTATGAAAGTGCTGTCCAGGGATTTGTTCGACATTGTCCAGACGGACCCTGTATTCCGGGAGGAATTTGCCAAGAGACTGAAAAAGAAGCATATACTTCTAAGGAATGTCTGGATGCTGCAGCAGCCGGACGGGAAAATACAGTATTTCTGCGAGCTGCGCGCAAAGGGACAGGCCTGTATCTCCGCTTCGGAGGCGGGAGCAGTGCTCACCAAAATGTGTGGAAGCAGAATGACGCCCAAGGTGGAGGGCAAGACTCTGATCACAAGGGAGTTCACAGTTGTCCGTTTTGTGGAGGAAGTGAATTTCAAGATGCTGTACGGCGTAGCTAAGGTGACAAAGGAAAGAGAGACCATTTCCGGGGATAATTACATGTGCACCACAGAGGACAACGGCCAGTTTTTCATGTGCCTGTCCGACGGTATGGGTTCCGGTCTGGAGGCCTGCCGGGAAAGTGAGAATGTGGTGGACATGCTGGAACAGTTTGTGGATTCCGGATTTACCGGGGAGACAGCAGCCAGAATGGTCAATTCGGTTCTGAATCTGCAGACCAGGGAAGGAAAGTTTTCCACTGTGGATATCTCCATTGTAGACCTGTACTCCGGTATATGTCATTTCCTGAAGGCCGGAGCAGCCACCACATTTATTAAGAGAGACCACTGGGTGGAAGCCATTTCATCCACAAGCCTGGCCCTGGGACTGGTGCAGCAGGTGGATTATGAATCTACCAGCAAGAAGCTCTACGAGGGTGATTTTATCATCATGGTGACAGACGGGGTGCTGGATGCCCTGCCTCCGGAGAATGCGGAGGATACCATGAAAGAGATAATCCTGCAGACCCACGCAGAAGCGGCACAGGACCTGGGAAGAGGGATCCTGGAGCGGGTGCTGGCCCAGTGCGAGTACAAAGCGATTGATGATATGACAGTGCTTGCAGCGGGACTCTGGAAAAAGTAATGCGGAAAGGATATAAATACCCAATGGACCAAGGAAAAAATATGGAGGAAAAGGTATTTTCTTATATAGAGCAGTACAGGATGATAGAAGCGGGCGACCAGGTGATCGTCGGAGTTTCCGGCGGGGCAGATTCGGTGTGCCTGTTGTTTTTGTTATGGGAGTATCAGAAAAAGGTGCCGTTTTCCGTACAGGCAGTACATGTAAACCATCAGCTGCGGGGCAGTGAGGCAAAGCGGGATGAGGAGTATGTGGTCCGGCTGTGCAGGGAGCTATCCATACCCTGCAGCGTGTATTCTTATGAGGTGGAGCGGATTGCCGGTAAGAGACATATGACGGTGGAGGAGGCAGGACGGGCTGTGCGTCAGCAGGCTTTTAGTCTGGAAGGCAAAAAAGCAGGCGCAAAAAGCACAGCACTTGCCCATCACCGGGATGACCTGGCGGAAACGGTCCTTCATAACCTGGCAAGGGGAAGCGGAGCCGCAGGCCTGGCGGGAATCCATCCTGTGCGCCGGATGGGGGACGGAGTCTATATCCGTCCCCTTTTGTGTGTGGGAAGAAGTGAGATTGAGAGCTGGCTGTTAAAAAAGCACATTGCCTGGATGGAGGACAGCACCAACAAAGAGCTGTCCTATACCAGAAATAAAATCCGGGAAAGAGTCCTGCCGGAGCTTAAGGAAGTCAATCCCCGGGCAGTAGAACACATTGCGAAAGCAGCGCAAACTTTTCTGTCCGTGGAGGAATATCTTGGGCAGCAGGCGGATATGCTTTATAGTAGGTATGTCAGAGGACATGAGGACGGACTTTTCCTTTCAGAGGAGATTTCTGCAGAGCATCCGGTGATGCAGGCATATGTTGTGAAGAGAGTGCTGGCATATCTGGCAGGGGGGGAGAAGGATATCACTTCCGTCCATGTGGAGGAAGCTTTGGAACTGCTGGGGCAAAGGACAGGGAGACAGAAATCCCTGGCACACGGCATTACGGTGCAGCAGTCCTACGGCAATCTTCTGTTTTATAAAAAGGGGGATCGGGAAATTCTCCCAAAAGAGCTGGAATTCCACGTTTTTTCCTGGGAAAACCAGCAAATTCCGGAAAAAAAGTATACGAAATGGTTCGATTATGATAAAATAAAAGGAAACCTCACCGTGAGAAAACGGCAGCCGGGAGATTATCTGACTGTCACCTCCGCGGGAGGAAGAAAAAAATTAAAAGATTATCTGATAGACTGCAAGATTCCCAGGCAGGAGCGGGAGAACCTGACCCTGCTGGCGGACGGGTCCCACATCGTATGGGTGGTGGGCTACCGTATCAGTGAATATTACAAAATTACCGGGCAGACAAAGACAGTAATCAAAGTACAGGTCAAAGGAGAAAAGGAAGATGAGTGAAACAATCAGGCAGCTGATCAGCGAAGAAGACGTGGACAAAAAGATCCGTGAGATCGGAGAGCAGATAAGCAGGGACTATGAGGGCAGGCAGGTGCATTTAATCTGTGTGCTCAAAGGTGGTGTGTTTTTTACCTGTGAGCTGGCAAAGCGGATCAATGTTCCGGTGAGCCTTGATTTTATGTCAGTATCCAGTTATGGAGATGACACCAGTTCCAGCGGTGTAGTCAGGATCGTAAAAGATCTGGATGAGAGTATAGAGGGCAAGGATGTGCTGATCGTGGAGGATATCATTGATTCCGGCAGGACACTGAGCTATCTTATAGAGGTGCTGAAGCAGAGAAATCCTAACAGCCTTCGTCTCTGTACCCTTTTGGATAAACCGGAACGGAGAGTAAAAGACGTGAACGTGGATTATGTCTGCTTTAATATCCCGGATGAATTTGTAGTGGGATATGGGCTGGATTATGCACAAAAATACAGAAACCTGCCTTATATTGGTGTGGTGGAATTATAGTGATATAAGGTGAAAGGAGAACATGACGTGAACAGACAGGCAAAAAGCTGGCTGCCCAGCGTCCTTTTGATCGTTGTACTGGTCATAGGCGGATACTGGATCTTCAGCCGGCAGCTCACAGTGAATAACGAGTACAGCGAGGCAGAATTTAAAGTTGCGGTAGAAAATGATCAGGTTGTGGAAGTGTATATCCATCCCGAGAAAGTAAGTCCTTACGGCAAAGTCAGTGTGGAACTGAAAAACGGGGACCAGGAGCAGTTCAACACAACAGATGTCCAGAAGTTAAGTGATTTTCTGGCAGAAAAAGGGGTAGAACCCAAAGTAGGAGACGTGCCGGGGGACAATACCTTTATGTCTTCCATCCTTCCCCTTATTTTAGTGGGGATCATGGTCATTTTTGTTTTCAATCTTATGAGCCGGCAGATGTCAGGGGGCAGCAATGCCAAGATGATGAATTTCGGCAAGAGCCGTGCCAAGATGACTGTGGACAGTGAAAAGAGTGTCACATTCAAGGATGTGGCAGGACTCCAGGAGGAGAAGGAGGAGCTACAGGAGATCGTGGATTTCCTGAAAAGCCCTCAGAAGTATGTAAAGGTGGGGGCCAGGATTCCAAAGGGAGTTCTGCTTGTAGGCCCTCCGGGAACAGGTAAGACCTTGCTTGCAAAAGCTGTGGCAGGGGAAGCCGGAGTTCCGTTTTTCTCTATCTCCGGTTCGGATTTTGTGGAGATGTTCGTAGGTGTAGGTGCCTCCCGTGTGAGGGATCTGTTTGAGGAAGGCAAGAAGAACGCCCCCTGTATCATATTTATTGATGAGATTGATGCGGTTGCCAGAAGAAGAGGTACCGGTATGGGCGGCGGCCATGACGAGAGAGAGCAGACTCTGAACCAGTTGTTGGTGGAGATGGACGGCTTTGGTGTCAATGAGGGCATTATTGTAATGTCAGCCACCAACCGTGTGGATATTCTTGACCCGGCGATTCTGCGTCCCGGCCGTTTTGACCGTAAGGTTGGCGTTGGAAGACCGGATGTGAAGGGCAGAGAAGAGATATTACAGGTCCATGCCAGGAAGAAACCTCTGGGCGAGGACGTGGATCTGAAAGAGATCGCCAGGACCACAGCAGGCTTTACAGGTGCGGACCTGGAGAATTTAATGAATGAGGCGGCTATCATTACCGCCAGGGACGGCAGATATTTCCTGACCCAGAAGGATATCCGCCAGGCATTTATTAAGACGGGGATCGGAGCGGAAAAGAAAAGCCGTGTGATCTCCGAAAAAGAAAAGAAAATTACCGCATACCACGAAGCGGGCCACGCAATTCTGTTCCACGTGCTGCCGGAGATGGGACCCGTGCACACCATATCCATCATACCCACCGGAATGGGTGCTGCAGGTTATACCATGCCTCTGCCGGAACAGGATGAAATGTTCAACAGCAGGAATAAAATGCTGGAGAACATCATTGTGGACCTGGGCGGCCGCGTAGCGGAGGAGCTGATCTTCGGGGATGTGACGACAGGAGCCTCCCAGGATATCAAGCAGGCCACACAGCTTGCCCGTTCCATGGTCACCCAGTACGGTATGTCGGATAAAGTTGGGCTGATCAATTACGGTTCAGATGAAGATGAAGTGTTCATTGGCCGGGATTTGGCCCACGCCAGGAATTATGGCGAGCAGACAGCGGCTCTGATTGACAGTGAAGTAAAACGCATCATTGATGAGTCTTACGGCAAAGCAAAAGAAATAATCGGTGCACATATGAATGTTCTTCACGGATGTGTGGAGCTGCTGTTGGAAAAGGAAAAGATCGGACGGGAAGAGTTCGAGGCATTATTTCAGGAAAATGTGGTGTCAGAAAGCTAAAATGTAGGTTTGGGGGCAGGTTTTGTACAGATTTCCGAAAGAATAGGAAAGACGTATTTTTGATGGATGTAAAAATGGTCAAAAATTCGTTAAAAATTTATTTAAGATTGTGCACACTTTTTCCGTGCTGCATGGTATTATAATAACTGTAAAAACCCCCCAATACATTATATAGTTTTTGCTACACCCCATAAGAAGAAATACCTTCTCCAAAAGAGGCAGTCGTAAGACTGTCTCTTTTACTTTTCAGAGGGCAGAGCGTAAAGATTCGACTTTTATGGAAAAATTTGTACAAAAAGCGTCAATTTTTGCATAAAAGCATTCGTTTTCAAAAAGTAGTTGTATATGCAGCAAGGGTGGGATAAAATAGATTAATGATGGGAAAGTGTACCCACGACCGGTATTTGATTAGAATTTCGCAGCTATGAGGTTACTGCATAGTTATAGTAATTCAGAAAAAGCAGAGATACAGGACTTTTTCGACTGAATGATGGAGAGGATGCATTATGAATTACGAATATATGAAGAATGCACAGAAAATTCAGGAGTATGTGACCAACATGCGTCCTGCTTTCAATAAACGTGCGGTGTTCAGTGATGAGACAGAAAATTACAGGACACCTTTTGAGCCGGAGCCGGGAGACGTTGTGAATGTAAGGATCCGCACAAAGAAAAATAATGTGGATTTGGTCTATCTGGTATACGAAGACAAGAAAAAAGTGATGGACCTGGCTGACTCCAGGGATGGCTTTGATTATTATGAAGCCAATATTCCCCTTGGTACTGAGACGGTCAGGTATTATTTTGAGATATATACAGGCAAGCTGAATTGTTATTACAATAGGATGGGTGTGGTGCGGGAGATTGACCCACACTATTCCTTTGGCATTGTGCCGGGCTTCAAGACACCGGAATGGGCCAAAGGCGCGGTTATGTACCAGATCTTTGTGGACCGTTTCTGCAATGGCGACATGTCAAATGATGTGGTGACGGGAGAATACTGTTATATTGATGAACATGTCCAGAGAGTGGAGGACTGGTACCGCTGGCCCCAATCCATGGATGTGAGGGATTTCTACGGCGGAGATCTGCAGGGCGTCTGGGATAAGCTGGATTATCTGCAGGGATTGGGTGTGGATGTGATCTATTTTAACCCCATCTTTGTGTCTCCCTCCAATCACAAATACGACAGCCAGGACTATGATTATATTGACCCTCATTACGGAAAGATCGTCAGTGACGGGGGTGATTCTCTTAACTGGGGGGACAAGGATAATTCCCATGCATCCAAATACATTAAGAGGGTGACAGACTACGAGAACCTGGAAGCCAGCAATGCGTTTTTTGCCAGATTTGTGGAAGAAGTGCACAAAAGAGGCATGAAGGTGATCCTGGACGGTGTGTTCAATCATTGCGGTTCTTTTAATAAGTGGCTTGACCGGGAGCGTATTTATGAGCACCAGCAGGGATATGAGAAGGGGGCGTACATCACAGGGGACAGTCCTTACCGCACCTTCTTCCGTTTCCACAATGAATATGACTGGCCGTATAATCAGTTTTATGACGGATGGTGGGGGCATGACACACTACCGAAGCTTAACTATGAGGACTCCCCCATGCTGTACGAATATATTATGAAGATAGCCAGAAAGTGGGTGTCTCCGCCCTATAATGTGGATGGATGGCGCCTTGACGTGGCTGCGGATCTGGGTCACAGCAATGAATATAACCATCAGTTCTGGAGAGATTTCAGACGGAATGTGAAGGAAGCCAATCCAGAGGCGATCATCCTTGCCGAGCATTACGGGGAGGCGAAGTCCTGGCTGCAGGGTGACCAGTGGGATACGGTCATGAACTATGATGCTTTTATGGAGCCGGTGACCTGGTTTTTGACAGGAATGGAGAAGCACAGTGATGAGTACAGTGAGGGGATGTTTGGGAACAGCGACTGCTTTATCAGTGCCATGCAGTATCATATGGCCAGTTTTTACGCGCCTTCCTTAATGACTGCCATGAATGAACTGTCCAACCACGACCATTCCCGTTTCCTTACAAGGACAAACCACAAGGTGGGCCGTGTAGCCCATTTGGGGTCCGAGGCGGCAGAGCATGAGATCAACAAGGCAGTCTTCCGGGAGGCTGTTGTCATGCAGATGACATGGCCCGGTGCGCCCACTATCTACTATGGAGATGAGGCCGGACTGTGCGGATTTACGGACCCGGACAACCGGAGAACCTATCCCTGGGGCAGGGAAGACAGGGAACTGATCCAGTTCCACAGGGACATGATCGCCATTCACAAGGAGAACCGGGAACTGATAGAGGGATCCCTAAAATTCCTGGCGAATGATTACCAGCTTTTGTGCTATGGGAGATTTACGGACAGGGCAAAGACCGTGGTGGCTGTGAATAACAGTGACCAGACCAAGATGGTGGAACTGTCTGTCTGGGAACTGGGTATATCCAGAAGCAGAGAGGCACATTTTAAGCAGCTCATTGTGACAGGAGATTTCGGATACAGCCTTATCAAGAAGATACATGTCTGTAAAGGCGGCGTTGTCCGGATGAGAGTTCCTTCACACGGTGCAATGGTCATTCGATGCGAAGTGGAAAAAAACAGCAGAAATGTATAAAATAAAAAAGTCCGGCTCAACCCTGAGCCGGTCTTTTAAAAATACTGCAGATTGACAGGTTAGATGACATTCTCACCCAGAATTATTTTAGGCATTGTGGTTAAACAGCGATTCCATCGCTTATAAAATTTCTCTACACCAAGCTTAGATACTCTTGCATGAGCTTCTTCATTTTCCAATACCCAGTATAAGACATATGTCACCTTACCAACATTTCTTGTAAGACGAACAGGTAATTCGCCCTCTTTAACCGCATTAAAATCTTTTTGTCGATGAGTACGTTTTATATAGTGTACGTCTATGACACCATCTTGTTTTAAATAAAACGCAGCTACTTCCCTCATTAGTTCCTCAATTTCATCCAACTTGGTTAGTTTTGCTTCATATATACAAATTTCGTTAAACATGAAATACCTCCGTAAAATGGAATTGGTTTAGATAGGGGAACGGCCATAAAACCCTTTCTTCAAAAATAAAATACGTTTTTTAATATTGGTGATTGCTATTTTGGTATTTATGACTGAGTCATATCCATGAATGGTTCCTTTTGTTTCATTTATTTCAACAGTCGCTCCTGCTTCCCACAAGCGCTTTCCATATAGAATGCCTTCATCATGTAAACAATCATATTCTGCGGTTTCGATATAGGAGGCCGGAAGTATTTGAGGTAAACTACTATGCATGGGAGAAGTGCCATATATATCTTTATCTTTTAAATTCTTGCAGTAATATAACCACATTCGTCTGTTGCTCTTTGCGTTCCATAACGGAGTATCCGAAAACTTTTTCATGGAATCTGTCTGCATATCTACATCCGTTACAGGATATACAAGCATTTGAAGACATGGCTGTTTCAACGCTTCATGTTCATAATTATTACAGATCAGTGCAGCAACGGATGCACCGGCACTATCTCCGGCCACCCCAATCTTTTCCTTATCAATACCAAATGCGTCTGAATTTTCCATAATGCATTTATATAACGCCACAACATCATCATATGCTGCCGGATATGGATACTTAGGGGTTAAATGATAATCCGGGTAATAAACCCTGCATTTTACTTTCATTGCATATATACATGCAAGTTTTTTATGATAGGCGGAAGCTTTATAACTGAATGCTCCTCCATGTACATAGATCAAACAGGGCAGCTTTTCTTTTACATTTGATGGCTCAAATATTTCCACCTTAAATTTTAACCCCTTATGTCCTGCAAGAGTAATATGCCGATCAACAACTTCTCTTGGAACCCTTGTTAGATTAAAAGATATAACCCGAAAGATATTGGCACACTTTATGATCATCTTATTATAGGGTACGTTTTTAGCTATTTGCGTTAATTCAGAATTGATCTGTTTTTTGTATTTCATTTATAGACATGTCCTTCTTTTATTCTCTGTAACTATTCAGCACCCTCACAGTTACAGGCAAAAATCCATGCAGAATCGCCTTTGGCGATGGGATTTTTGCTTGGCCGTGGTACACTTTCTTACGGTCAGCGCAGTGAATGCGCAGACCTACTGAATAGTTACTATTCTCTCTACTATTTGCATACTCCAATTATATCACTACAGTGCGGAAAAATCAGCTTGCGTGCAAGGATTCTCTACTTCCATGTAGATGGGTAATCCAAATGATAGGGTAATTTTGTATTACGATTTCCTTTTGCAGAATTCACTTGTCCTTGTGTCAAAAATACGGCTTCACTTAAATCAGCATTACTAAAGTTAGTATCCCTTGTATCAGCGCCTAAAAAAATGGTTCCCTTAAAGAGGCTCTTTTCAAAATTAGCAGCAATTAAAAGCTTTGTGCTAAGGTCTGCTCCACTCATATCCTGTCCCTTGTAATTGCCCCCGAGAAAATTAGCCGGAATTTTTTTGTTTTCACTATGCATACTTTTCTGAAGCAGCTTACACACTTGCTTTAAAATTGTATTCGACCGGTTTCTGTATTGCTCTAAATCTATAGATAAGATATTAGTGGGGCGATAATGGCACATTTTTATATTTTCCTCGATCAAACACTGAATGGATTTTGCTAATGGCTGTGCTGAAACAAGCGACATGGCTTCAATCAAATAATATCTGATTTGATAAAGCTGAAATACTATAACAAAAACATCAAAAATTTCTGCTGCCTGGTTTGGTATGTCATTCCAAGTCCGGCCTTGATAAATAACCTGTGTCACCTGCTGTCCGGCACCGAAGCAGTCATAACCAATACAACCTTTCATTTTCTGCTTTTCAAGCTGCGAATGTATTTTACATCGGTAATCTTTTAATAAATTTGTACATGGCTGACCTGATACTTTATCTTTTGGAAAGCCATCCATTTTTGAAAAATACAGAGCAGTACAACACAATCCGGAACATTTTGAACAGTCAGACCTCATAGGTTCCCACATTTTATCATTTCTTTCATGTATCATCATATACTTTTATCCCCTATAACTTTTAATTTTATCTGTTTCATACCAGTGTACCGGCATAACGTTATTCTTTTACTATAAGAACTAAATATAAAGTGTTTTATGGTGCACAAAAATTTTCAAAAAAAGGAAACGCTGCATGATCAACATTTCCTCTGCTACATCATCACGGTTTCGGTGTTAGAAAGTCTTCAACGTTTTTCGGCTACAAATATAGAAGTCATTTTTCACTTTTATGACGTTTAATAAGGAGTAAGAAAAAAAGAATCAGCCATAATACCCAAGCAATCAAACATCCAATTCCAACAAAATAAATATCTATTATAGCTCCAAACAAAAAAGGGATTGCCATATATATCATTCTTTTTCCATAAAGCCTGCACATTCCCTTCTCATCATATTGTTTACGTTCTTCAGTCGACCTCGTATTATAGCCAGATAGGAAATTGGCACCTTTTCCGTTTGATTTATAAAATAAAATACCTATTATAAACATAGTCATAGACATTCCTATATCAAAAAGAATACAAAAAAGTCGCATAGTTTTTCCTCCATAAATTTCAGTTTCGCTTAACTTCCATTACTCACAGTATAATTCTATTTTGCAAAATATGCAATTGAAAAGGAACAGGAGACTTTTTCGTAACAATTCTTCTGTATTTAATTCAAAATGTCCATATTCAAGTTCATTACTTTATTTCAGTCATAAAATTTGGTTCTAAATGTTTCAACTGCTTTTGACAGGAACAATCTTGCTACCCTCAGCCACCTGATGGGATACAGTGAGACAGTAGCCAAGGGTGTTCAAAAAGTGTTCAAAGATATCTATCGCGCACATCTGGAATTGTTTTAATCAACAACAATTTTGACAGAAGAACATCTTCCACTATTGCACTTACTTTCAGAAACACTACAAGCGGCAACTCCCAGTGTAATATCCATTAGTGCTTTTAAGACAATTTTGTCACCTGCTTTTGAAATAGGTTCTTCCACTGAAATACTGCCATCGGTGTTGATTTTTGTGTGCATGAACAAGTTGACAGGGGTAATAATAGCACGTTGTTCTTCAAGCACCCTATTGATATTGTCAAAGCAGTTTGGGTGTTCTCCGCCATTATGGTAGAAAAATTCATACATTTCCCTCCGGCAACATGGGTGAAGCATATCGTGTTCTCCAACATCATCAGAAAGCACTTTCATCATTGGGTGGTATAGATTTGTATAAATAATATCTCCAATATTCAATTTCAAAGATTCATTACAATCAATCGTCACTCCGGTCGAAAGAAATTCATTTGCATTTCCATTCACTTCAGCAAAAAAGTCTACTACTTGACCACCTTCAATATCAATTACTGTAATACTTTGACCTTGCTTAATATCAATTTTCATTCCTGAACACGCCGGAATTGTATACTCTTTACTCATTATATTTGCCCTTCAATTTTTCAATTTGTTGACTTCCATTACACACAGTATAATTCCATTTTATAAAATACACAATCAAAAAAATACAGGAGCCTTCCTATCTCTGCATTCCCCTTTATTCACTCCATGCCAATAAAAGCAACAGTTTACTATTCTTTTACATAGCAAATCAATTCTCCAACTTCACACTCAAAGTAATCACATAGCTTGCAGATTAGATTTGCGTCTAGTCTTTGAAATTCATTTTTGCAATATCTGTTAAAAATGTTTCATTGACAAATATTCCGCTGGCTAACACAGTATTATATAACGTCACAATATACACCATAATCCACGCGGTTACTGCAGTAAAAAATATTGCGTCTCCTTTTGTTTTTTGCATTTTCTTCTCCTCCTATTTCCATGCAAACAAAAAACACTAAATACCGCCGAAACCATCAGACATAGGTCTTAGCGCTATTTAGTGTCATTGTTTTCCAATATTCTTTTCGTCGTCGATTATAACAAATTGGTTTTCGTATTGTCAATATTTTGGGTATAGTGATATTATCTGCTTTTTGCAAGTTTAAACGCTAAATTCATAATACTGTCTCCTATAAACAGTAGAAGAGGTACACAGATCACAAAAAAATATGGTGCCATTAAAAACATATCTGGAAGTACCATCATGATTGTTGCTCCTCCTAAAATACATCCATTAAAAATAGTCATTAGCGGGCACATATAGAGAAGGATTATTCCCATCAAAAAACAATTAAAAATCACTTTATAAAGAAATGTTCCTGGTTTAACAAACATTTTAGTTAGTATCTCGCTGATTTTTCCGCCGGGTATAATTATTCCCATAATAGTGCCAATGATGGTTGACGATAGAAAGCCAATCGGAAATTGGGACCAATCTATACTTCCGTTATTAATGACATTTCCAATAATTGTCAATACAACACCAAAAAAAATACCATTAAGAAGACTTGAGTATAATTTGACTTTCCATTGCATCTATTCGGCTACCCCACATGGGACAGTGCCTAAGTCATAATCTTTGTTATCAACTAAATCAATGTAAGGGTAACGGGTAATGGTTGCTCGAACATTTTTAATTTTACCTCCAAAATCACCCCATTGGACATATACTTCCGCGCCTTTTTTAATTTTATCAATATCAAGAATCGTTTCGCTGATAGTGGTATGATACCAGGAACTATATACTGGTACTGCTGAAATGCCAATCACATTGCCATCTGCATCGCATACATAGTTCTGGTGGTCACCAGCAAATTCATTCACTCCAGAAGGCATTTCCATATATTTATACGGATCGTCCGTAAACTGTGATGCGTATATATCAACAATATCCTCTTTATTCCACTCCAGTGTTACAATTTTACGCTTCGGATGCTGCACTTCTTCTTGTAACGCTTCTTTTCCAACAAAGTCGTGATTAAAATCTGCCATCCATGCCCAATCAACTTCTGCAGCGGATCGGCATCTTGCTCTGTTATCCTCCGGATCAACAGAACCGTTATTTCTTGGCTCATATGTAAACATTTTCATGCACATATCCGCATACCATGGTTCATAATTATAAGACTGCATGAAAGAACATGCCATCTGTGGATATCCACCAAATGTATGATTTACGTGATAATCACGAGCCCCTAAACGTTTCAGGCCATCCTGTTGACCTTTTTCATAAGCCATTTTGTATACTGTGGGTCCCCATTCTGCATCCCCTCGAAGCTCATAGGCCAGGGTACCGGACATTCCAATACGGCATACTTCAAACTTTGCATCAATTCCCGGAATGGTAACTGGGCGAACCTCCAGAAATTTCACATCATGAAGATTTGTCTGTGTTACACGCTCAATTACAGTAAGAGAACGCGGTCCAGAAAACTGAAAAACAAATTGATCTATCTGTGTCATTTGTACATCATATTTGCGCTTCCGCATTAGCATCATTAGCGGCGTCACATCACATGCGGTAGCTCGGAATGAATCTTCTGCGTCACGAACAAATAAGCCATGATTCATAATTAATCCATTATTGTCAAGCTGTACCAAATGCTTACAACGTCCAATTTTCCATTTCCATACATTATTAATAGAGGCATCTGATATGAGCTGCTGTGCATCAACCCCAGTAAAAACTACTGAGTTATTAGAAATGCCTGCATGAATATAGGTTCCCTCAAAATAAGCTCTGGAACTTTCAACCCATGTTGCGTTCTCATCTCCCTCCCATAATACGAGCTTATTAAGCCAACGCATATAAACCTCGTTGCGGGGGAAAATCGGTTCGTAGGTAAGTAGATTCTGGTTAAATGACGGTATCTTTTCAATCTTGTTCATGTAAAAACTCCTTTCGTACGAAGCAGATGTGTAAATATTTATAAAAGAAACACCTGCAATATATGTGATATGGGAATCATATCATTCATTTCGCACAAAAACCACGGCGTTATACATGAATTAACCAGGCTATTTTTGTTCTAATAGCACAAATCAAGTTGGATACAGATAAGCATGTAGCAAATCAGAATGCAAATGTCCACTTTACTTATAAGTTTAGCGAAAAGGGAGCACTCCCAGTAATGAAAGGGAAATTATCAGTTGAATACACGTATCATCATCATTCAAATTCAGATCTGTCAATTCTATAATACGATCCAAACGATAATACATAGAATTCTTATGCACTTTCCGTAATTCAGCAGCTCGTGTAACATTACGTCCGCAGCTTAAGTATGCAGCCAAATCTTGCAGCCTTTCCGAATTTGAAGTTTCGCTTGTTTCTAGAAGTGGTAAAATTTCCGGGAGAATCATTCCTTCTGCCGACATGTTGTTTGCTGCCACCGTCTGTTCTAATAGAAATGGACCTGTAACATCATCAAAATATTTGATAATACCCTTTGTTGATTTTTTGTTTAGCCGTACTGCTGCATCTGCCTGAAGATACCCATCATGCATAGAGAGGGTAGACGCAAAAA
The DNA here is from genome assembly GCA_002270465.1 of Blautia hominis. Classification (GTDB taxonomy): domain Bacteria; phylum Bacillota; class Clostridia; order Lachnospirales; family Lachnospiraceae; genus Blautia; species Blautia hominis. The sequence goes on along the minus strand of NQOF01000001.1, from coordinate 557,031 downwards.
CACGACTAATTCCACATGTCGTATAATCTCTATACATATATCTAAGCGATCTTTCCTCTATAGCTTCATTTGTAAGTGTGCCATCTAAAATACGGACACAATCATTTTTATAAATAATTCCAAAAGATAATGGAAACTGTGCGCTCAATTGGGCGTCAAGGATAGACATATTTACTGTGCGCTCTAATCCATTAGGTCGTACAATCAAAATACGCATTTTAGGAGGTAACATCTGATTTAAAATTTTAAAATGTGTACGCACTATTTCATCATTATAATTATCATCCAGATTTCCATCAAGCAATTCAATAAGCAAAGGAGCATATTTATGATAATCATTATTTGGTTTATTTATCTGCTGCAATGTAAATGCAATCGTTTGGCATATAAAAGGCAATAATTCTTGACTTTCTTTTGTAAATGCGCTCTGACAATCCGCTACCAATATATTTCCAAGTACCTGATTTTTCAAACGCACTCTGGCTGCAATCCAGTTTTCCTGAATACCTGTAATATTTCCACATACAGGAGAATCACTTGCATAAATATCTCTAAAATATCCTGCACTATTTGCTTCTTCCGCAACTCTCATTTTTTCTTCATTATTACATTCGATCCAGTTAAACACTTCTGGAAATAAATTACATGAAGAGCTTTTGCATACCAACTGTAGCGATTGATTTGAAAATACAAAAGGATTGCCCAGCAATTCAGAACATTCGTCCATGACATATTGCAATCCTTTTCCACTTATAATCATCTCAAACAATTTTGCCTTATAGTCTACATCATTCATTTTCCTTTTCTCCTAACCCCATATACATAGTATCTTAACACAAATCTCTTCACCATGTCTCACTTATCATACGGTTATTTCCCATAAACCTAAAATTTTCTGATTCCGTTTTAGGCTACCACTTACGCCAAAGTGATGTCAGATCGTAACTATTCAGTAGGTCTGCGCATTCACTGCGCTGACCGTAAGAAAGTGTACCACGGCCAAGCAAAAATCCCATCGCCAAAGGCGATTCTGCATGGATTTTTGCCTGTAACTGTGAGGGTACTGAACAATTACGTCAGATCCTTTATAGACCATATAAAGAAATATTTCTGAATATCAAAAAAACCTTGATTTCTCAAGGCTTTTTCAAATGCCGCAGACAGGAATCGAACCGTTTCAAGTAATCACAAATACTGATAGAAAGAGGATTTGAAGACTACATCGCGGTCCGGGTGTTCAAAATGTGTTCAAAGATATCTAGCGTACAAACTGCAATTGTATGATTAAATCATTACTAACAGTGGACTGATTAACAATAACGCAATAAAAATGATTGACATCCATTTTCCTATAATCGCATACAAATGATTTTTATTCTTTAAAGCTAATACCAAAGCCGGTAATACGAATATAAGAGAATAATATGCAGTATAATGAATACCTTGTCCTTTATTGTCAAATGTAACTATAGAAAAAGTATTTACAATCTGTTCATTGTTTCCATTCGACCATGTCGGTAAGTTAAAATTACTTAAAACTTTATCTCCCAAACAAAATCCAAAAATATTGTAACTCCAAATAAGTGCAATTATAACTAACAATAATGATATTGAACCTATACCTATTTTTCTTTTTGACATTTTGATTTTCCTTCCTGCATGCTTTACTAAGACTTCTAAGTTTTATAAATTTTAATTTGTTTGACTTCCACTACTCACAGTATAATACGATTTTATAAAATGCACCAGGAAAAAAGGTACAAGAGACTAGAAAAGAATAACAGACAACACTTTTGCAATTGTGCTGTCTGCTATTTTCTGTATACTTTCCACATATAGTTCTTTCTTTGACGGAAATAATCTCACAACCCTTAGTTATCTAATGGGGCATAGTGAAGTAGCAACTACTCTCCACTATCTGAGAAATGTCAACAAGGGGGAAAATAATATGCTTGCTTTTCAGAAACTTGGGATTTCATTATAAAGTGTTCAAAGGTGTTCAAACTTTTAGAGACAAAAAAATAAGAGAAACGCTGTAGATTCAACGTTTCTCTCATTTTTTCTCAATGCCGCAGACCGGAATCGAACCGGTACGGGTATCACTACCCACGGGATTTTAAGTCCCGGGCGTCTGCCAGTTCCGCCACTGCGGCAAAAGATATCGGATAGGCGAACCTATCCGATAAAATGGACGGTGGTGGATTCGAACCACCGAAGCAATTTGCAGCAGATTTACAGTCTGTCCCCTTTGGCCACTCGGGAAACCGTCCATGATATTTATGAATATGTCAGCAACTCTCTCTGACAAGATATTATTATAACAGGTTTTTACCGGATTGCAAGGGCTTTTTTAGCTTTTATTTCAAAAAGGGCTGTAAGAGACTGAGTGATAAGAGTTCCATCTATAACAAATTGTGATACATAAAAAGTTGCATTCCCCTGATATTCAAGTATAATAAGGACTTAGAGAATGATCATACAGGATATAAGTTGCTGATACAGCATGAAAAGAGAAACCGGTGTAAGTCCGGTACGGTCCCGCCACTGTGACAGGGAGCGCTCAGATGTTATGCCACTGGACAAGCGTCCGGGAAGGTATCTGGGGGCGTTGAACTGGAGTCAGGAGAACTGCTTATATCTTTGAGATGTTTCACACGGCTGATGGGAACTCTTGAAATAACGGCAGGATTCTGCGTTTTTTTATATATTTTGAGAGTAGGGACAGTCTGTGCATCAGGCTGTCCTTTTTTTGCGTCGGAGGTGCCGCAGTTATTCGGTACGAAATGGCTGCATATAACAATGGAGGTAAAAAAGTTGAATAAGAAAAACGTAGGCAGAAGACTGCTCCAAATTGTGATTGTATTGATAGGAATCAGTTTTTTTACATTTGGGCTCACCTATCTGTCCCCAGGTGATCCGGCGGAAATCATGCTCACAGAGTGCGGCAATGTGCCCACGCCGGAGCTGCTGGCAAAGACAAGGGCTGAACTGGGACTGGATAAACCATTCCTGGTACAGTACGGGACCTGGCTGAAAGGAGTGGTGACAGGGGATATGGGCACCTCTTATTCCATGAAGGTCCCTGTGGTGGAGAAACTGGTATCCTGCTTCTGGCCCACATTTGAACTGGCCTTGGCCTCTCTGGTCATCATGGTGCTGGTGTCTGTACCGCTGGGCATCTTATCGGCAGTATATCAGAATAAATGGGTGGATTACCTGGTGAAGGGCCTGACGTTCTTTGGTGTGTCCATTCCCAACTTTTGGATTGGGCTGATTCTGCTGAGTGTCTTTGGCGTGACGCTTCGGTGGGTATCTGTATCAGGAGGAAGCACGGATTTCAAATCCCTGATTCTCCCCGCTGTGACACTGGCGATCGCCATGTCTGCGAAATATACCAGGCAGGTCAGAATAGCTGTCCTGGAGGAACTGAATCAGGACTATGTGACGGGCGCCCGTATGCGGGGTATCAAAGAGAGCACCATTCTATGGAAGCATGTGCTGCCCAATGCCATGCTGCCTCTGGTAACATTGCTGGGACTCTCCCTGGGAAGCCTTCTTGGGGGAACTGCTGTTGTGGAAATCATATACAACTGGCCGGGTATGGGAAGCATGGCGGTAAAAGCCATATCCTGCCGTGACTATCCCCTAGTGCAGGGCTATGTACTGTGGATCGCGCTCCTCTATATGGGGATCAATCTGCTGGTAGACCTTTCCTATAACCGATTGGACCCCAGACTAAAGGAGGAACAGTGATTTGAAGGTTTTGAGGTTTTTGAAGAACAATAAACAGTTTACAGTCTTTCTCCTGCTGGCTGCCGCCATTGCCGCAGTTGCAGTTTTCGCCCCATGGATAGCACCAAAAGATCCATATGAGGCTGTGATGAGTGATTCTTTGCAGGGGCCGGGCGGTGACTATGCCTGGGGGACCGATAAACTGGGGAGGGATGTGCTCTCCAGAGTCATCTATGGGACCAGGTCATCCCTGACAATGACCCTGTGTCTTGTGGCTGTGATTTTTTTGGTGGGAACCACACTTGGCATACTGGCAGGATATTTTGGAGGGATTGTGGATGCTGTGATCATGCGGATTGCCGATATGATGATATCCTTTCCCGGTCTGGTGCTTGCCATTGCCATTGCAGGTCTTCTGGGGCCCAATATGGTAAATGCCGTAATTGCCATCTCCGCAGTGAGCTGGACTAAGTACGCCAGGCTCTCGCGGAGTATGGTCCTCAAAATTAAAAAGAATTTGTATATTGAGGCTGCCATTGTAACAGGTACAAAAAGAAGCAGGGTCATCACTAAATACGTGATTCCCAATATGATCACAACCATGCTGGTGACTGCTGCCACGGATATTGGAACCATGATGCTGGAGCTTGCGTCCCTGTCTTTTCTGGGATTCGGAGCCCAGGCTCCCACGCCGGAATGGGGATTGATGCTCAACGAGGGCAGAACTTACATATCCAAAGCCCCCTGGCTCATGATTTATCCCGGTATTGCAATCGTAACGGTAGTGGTTGTTTTCAATATGCTGGGTGACAGTATCCGGGATATCCTGGATCCGAAACAAGAGTAAAGGCAGATGTAACAGAGGTCACAGATGCCGTAAATACAGAAGGAGAAAAATATTATGAGTAAATTATACAGAAGAACCATTGGTACCCTGCTGGCAGGATGCCTTGCAGCGGGATTACTGGCAGGATGCGGGAACAGTTCCGGGGAAAATGCGGATGCCAAAGAAACAGCCAATTCGCAGGAGACATCCACGTCAGGCCAATCAGGTACGGGCAGCGGTGAAATCACCATAGGCGTGACTAGTTTTGCCGATACACTGGAACCCACAGAGCAGTATTTTAGCTGGGTGGTATCCAGATACGGAGTCGGTGAGACGCTGGTGCGTTTCGATGAAAATGGTGAGATCGTACCATGTCTGGCGGAGAGCTGGGAGATCAGCGATGATCAGCTTACCTGGACCTTTAAGATTCGTGAGGGTGTCAAATTTTCCAATGGAGACGACATGACACCGGAGCTGGTTAAAGCATCTCTGGAGCGCACATTTGAACTTAGTGACAGGGCCGTATCTTTCTTTGAGCCTGCGTCCATGGAGGTGGAAGGGCAGAATCTGCTCATAAAAACACAAGAGCCGGTGGCTATCCTGCCTGGAAGCCTGGCAGACCCCCTGTTCCTCATTGTGGATACACAGGCGGATACGGAGTCCTTTGCCATGGATGGCCCCATCTGCACAGGGCCATACGCAGTGGAGTCTTTCAGCCCTACAGATTCCTGTGTGGTGGTCCGCAATGATTATTATTGGGATGGGGAAGTGCCTCTTGAAAAAGTCACCCTGAAGTGTATCGATGACCAAACAACACGTTCCATGGCTCTTCAGACCGGTGAGGTACAGATTGCGTACAATCTGAAGACAGAGAATCTGGCGGATTTTGAAGACAGTGAAAATTACAATGTACAGCAGTTGGAATCCCTGCGCTCCACGTATGCTTTTATGAACCAGAATGGTGTGCTCGCCGACAAAGCGCTGCGTCAGGCAGTCATCAGAGGTCTGGACAAGGAAACTTACAGTGACATTTTGCTGGAAGGCGGAGCCACAGCGGGCAAGGCGCCTGTTCCTCCTACCCTTGATTTTGGATTTGATGAGCTGAAGGATGAGAACGCGTATGATCCGGACAGTGCTAAAGCACTTCTGGAGGAAGCCGGATATAAGGATACAGATGGTGACGGATTTGTGGAGACACCTTCCGGGGAGAAGCTGGAACTGGAATTTGTCATATATACAAGCCGTGAGGAGCTCAATGTCTATGCACAGGCAGCCCAGGCAAGTCTGAAAGATATTGGGATCAATGTGAAATTAAATACAGTCAGCTATGAAACGCTGCTTGATATGAGGGATGCAGGGGAGTTTGACCTGCTTATCTGGAATGTACTGGTGGCAAATACCGGTGACCCGGAAAAGTATCTCCGGGAGAACTGGTACAGCACCTCATCCTCCAACCAGATGGGATACAGCAATACGGAGGTGGATAAACTTCTGGACCAGCTTGTCACAGAGTTTGATGAGGATACAAGGAGAGATTTGATCACAGAGACCCAGCAGCTGATCATGGATGATGCTGCAACTGTGTTCTTCGGGTATGAGACCACGTATCTGTTCTCGTCAAAAGATGTCACAGGAGTGAAAATGTATCCGATGGATTATTACTGGCTGACCAAGGATATTGCCCTGGCAGAATAAAGGAGGGGCTATGCTTGAAATTAAGGATCTGACCGTTCGCTATGGAAAGCAGGAACCGGTGGTGGAGCATTTTAACCTCTCTATGAAAAAAGGGGAGATAGTCAGCGTGGTAGGTGAGAGCGGCAGCGGCAAGACCACGGTGATCCGTGCAGTGCTGGGTGCGCTGCCCGGTTCCGGGTGTATGAGCGCGGGAGAGATATATTTCCAGGGGGAAGCCCTCACAGAGAAGTCAAGGGAAGAGTGGCGGAATCTGAGAGGAACGAAAATGTCCATGATATTCCAGGACTGCGGGGGGACGCTGAATCCCATTCGGAAAATAGGGAAGCAGTATGTGGAGTACATCTGCACACACAGCAGGGTCTCGGGACGAAATGCCTGGGACCAGGCCGTAAAGATGCTGGAAAAGATGCGTCTGGCAGACGCAGAAAACATTATGAAAAGTTATCCCCACCAGCTAAGCGGGGGTATGCGCCAGCGGGTGGGCATCGCTATGGCTATGACGTTCCAGCCTGAACTTTTGCTGGCGGATGAACCCACCAGTGCCCTTGACGTTACCACCCAGGCACAGATCGTACGGCAGATGATGGATTTAAGGGACAGGTATGAGACGGGTATTATCATCGTGACACATAATCTGGGGATTGCTGCTTATATGGCTGATAAGCTGATTGTGATGCAGAATGGGAAAGTTGTGGATCAGGGGACCAGAGATAAGGTAATGAACCATCCGGCCAGTGATTACACAAAAAGCCTGCTCAGGGCTGTTCCGGAAATGGAGGGTGAACGTTTTGTTTCATGAATCGGAAGTGGTATTGGAGGCAAGTCATATTGTAAAGCAGTTTCCCGCATCGGGGAAAAGAGTGCTGACGGCCTGCAGTGATATTAATCTGCATGTATATAAAGGCAGGACCCTGGGGATTGTGGGGGAAAGCGGCTGTGGAAAATCCACACTTGTGCGGATGCTCATTCAGATGGATAATCCTACCAGCGGTAAGATCCTATATCACGGCAGAGATATTGTACAACTGCCAAAGAAGGAAAAATGGCTGAACCGCCAGAACATGCAGATGGTGTTTCAGGATCCCCTTGCCTCTTTTAACCCTAAGATGAAGATCATAGATATTTTGACAGAGCCTCTCATGAATTTTAAAAGGCTTTCTAAGGACAAAAAAGAGGAAAAGGCAAAGGAGCTTCTTCATATGGTGGAGCTTTCGGAGGATTTTCTATACAGATATCCTCACAGTATGAGCGGCGGGCAGAGACAGAGGATTGGCATAGCCAGGGCCTTGTCCCTGGAGCCTGAGGTGTTGGTATGTGATGAAGCCACCTCAGCGCTGGATGTGTCCATACAGAAGACAATCATAGAACTGCTGGTGAAGCTGCAGAGAGAAAAGAATATCAGCATTGTATTTATCTGTCATGATATCGCGCTGATACAGGCATTCGCCCATCAAATCGCGGTGATGTATTTGGGACATATCGTGGAGGTCATACCAGGGGAGGCCGTGGGGACCCAGGCAGCCCATCCCTATACGCAGGCACTTTTGGGGGCGCTGTTTTCCATAAATATGGAGCAGGACCGTGCGATTGATAGTATTGAGGGGGAAGTGCCAAGCCCCCTGGATATTTTGGAGGGCTGTCCGTTTCAGGGAAGATGCGGTTTTTGCAGCGACAGGTGCAGAACAGAGAAACCAAAGCTCAGGGAGATAGGACCAGGGCATCAAGCGGCCTGCCACCGCTTTTTGTGACCAGGCAGGTGACGGTGTTGACGGCATAGACGATGGGATTAGGTGAAGATGATGGAGATGAAACAACTGCAGTATTTTGTCATGAGTGTGGATACCGGCTCTCTCAGCAAAGCAGCGGATATGCTGTATACAACACAGCCCCATGTGAGCATGACGATCAGCAAACTGGAGAAAAGCCTGGGCGTCTGTCTTTTAAAACGCAGTAAAAAAGGTGTGGAGATGACCCCGGAGGGGGAACTTGTTTATGAGCAGGCGCGCAGGATCTTAAAGGATATGCAGGTGATCCAGCAGGTACAAAGGAGTGTAAGGTCCGAAGTGTTCAGCCTTTCCTCCATGCCAAGTAATCTTCTGGCCGGTCTTTTTGCGGATTTTTACAGGGAGGAACAAAACCTGCAGGCCAGATATCTGGAAGGGACCCTGGAAATGGTGCTGCATCAGGTGACACACCGCCGGGTGGAACTGGGATTTATTTTTGTCTCAGAATTTCAAAAAAATGCAGTTGACAGAATGCTGGAACAGAGGCATCTGGAATTCTGCAAGTTAAAAGATACCAGGCTGGTTTTATTCGCCGGTCCCGGCAACCCGTATTATGACAGGGAAAGTGTGACAAAAGCGGAGCTGCAGAAGATACGGTTTGTCCAGAATCTGGAGGAAGGGATTCCCTTGTTTCAGCATCCTGGCAATCTCAAAGAAAAGTTGGTGGACTCCCAGTTTTTTTACAGAGGGGTGGAGGTATGCAGTGACCATGCCATGACCCAGCTTCTGCTGAAAACGGATTTGGGAAATATAAGCTGCCTGATGGATGAAAAGAAACGAAAGGACGGCAGGATACACAGAATTGAGCTGGAGGACTGCAGCGTGAAGGTATGCTGCGGATATATCAAACGTGTGGGAAGGGAACTGAGTGGCTGCGGCAAAAGATATATTGAATATGTGAAAAGAGGTCTGGAATAAAAGGGAGATTTTGTACACCCGAGCAACGCCCGGCTTGCAACACGGAAAACGGCGCAGCACTGGCGGCAAACCAAGTGGGGATCTTGAAAAGGCTGGTGGTCATTGATTACCTCGACCAAACGCTGAAGCTGATCAATCCGCAGATCATTGGCAGCAGCGGGGTTCAGGAATGTATAGAAGGATGCCTGAGCTTTCCGAACCGCTTTGTAAAGACCATCCGTCCACAGCGCGTTACTATTCGGGCAGTCAATGAAAACGGGGAGGAGATCATCCTGACAGGGGAAGATGAGATGGCAAAGTGTTTTTGCCACGAGCTGGAGCATTTGGACGGTGTGGTCTTTCTGGATAAGGCTGTCAAGGATACAGAGTGATCAACAAGTCCTTTTTAATGGCATTTTTATTTCTTTTCGGTATCACTTTTACCGTTTTAATACGGCTGGTGATAGGATAGATGCCATAGGAGGGACAGTTATGACACAGTTCAGAAAGTCGATTCAGAGAGCGGAGAACAGGTTTGATACTACAGCAGCCCGCTTTGCGCGGAGGCATCCGTGCATCAGCCTATTCTGTACTTTTATCGGTATACCGGTATTTATTCTGGGAGCCGTCTATGCGCTTGCGTCTGCTGTTGTTTGCCCCATAGCGTGGGCCTGCGGGTGGATGTGACTATAGTTATTATTCAGCCTTCCGGCTTCATAGTAACAAAAGCATGCACAGTTCTGCCCTTCAGGGTACAGACTGCATAAACCACAGTCTGGCGCGTGGCTGTCTCGGGATTGCCTTGCAATTACAAGGCAGCACCTGGCGGGACAGAGGAAGGCTGAACTGTTACGTTACTGTACACAGGCCACTGTACCGGGAGGCGTTTTCATGCTGATAGCATGAAAATCCCGAGGCAGCCAGCGCGATATGGGGCAGAATGCTCCATATCTGTGCATCGCGAAGCGTGTTACTGATTATATGCTTTTTCCTCTTTTTGTTCCTTGCATAAATACAGGGCATTTGATAGAATGATAGAAAATGAATCACTAGTTTCTATCATTTCAGATAATAGACGGAGACATGGAATAAAAATAGGAGCCATATGGGCAATATGAAAAGTGAAGAGCATAAAATATCACCGCCAAGGGAAGCCGGCGGCGATGACCTGCAGATTCTGAGTGATAATATTCCGGGCGGCATGTTTTCTTGCCGTTTTGATGAGAAATTAACTCTTTTGCAGATGAATAAAGGATTTCTGTCCATGCTGGGTTATACGCAGCAGGATATAGAAGAAAAGTTTCAGAACAGCTTTTGGGAAATGATAGAGCAGAGGGACCGTGAGGTCACCTTGGCGGAGGTGCAGAGACAGATGGCCCTTGGCCCGGATAAAGAGCTGGAGTACCGGATGACCTGCAAGGACGGACGCACGATATGGGTTTTAGATAAAGGGCATCTGCTCCATGATGAAGAGGGCAATCAGTATTTCTGCTGTGTGCTTGTAGATGTGACGCGGAGCAAGGAACTGGAAGAAAAACTGCGCCTGTCCCTGGAGCGGCATCAGATCATCATGGACCAGACTACAGATATCCTTTTTGAGTGGGATATCCAGGCAGACACCATGATATTTTCCGGCAACTGGGAGAAAAAATTCGGATGTCCGCCGGTCACACAGCATGTGAGCCGTCTCTTTTGGCAGGCACCCTATATTCTGCCTGAGGACCAACCGCTTTTTACAAAACTTCTTTCGCGCATCCGGGGCGGGGAACATTACGCGGAGGAGGAGATCCGTATTATAAACGGAAAACAGAATGCTGTCTGGTGCAGGATACGGATAACAGGACTGACAGACAAAACAGGACGGGCAGTGCGCGCAGTGGGGGCAATCCTGGACATTGACGCGGAGAAGAAAAAGGCCCAGAACCTCATGGAACGCGCACAGCGTGATATGCTGACCAAATTATATAACAAGGGAAGCAGCCAGGAGTATATCCAGGCCGTATTGGCAAACAATGTGCCGGGGAAGATGGCAGCACTGATGATAATCGACCTGGATAATTTCAAACATATGAATGATACCATGGGACATCTCTTTGGTGATGCCCTGCTCTCTGAAGTTGCCCACAGCATTCAGAAGCAATTCCGCAGTGAGGATATTGTAGGGCGGGTAGGCGGCGATGAATTTTTGGTATTTCTGGGGCAGATACCGAATGCTGCCCTGGCTGAACAAAAAGCAGTCCAGGTAATGAAGGCTATAGGGGAAATGGCAGTGCAGGAACTCACGGAAGTGGAGCTTTCCTGCAGCATTGGCATAGCCATTTATCCGGAGTGCGGGCAGACCTATCATGAACTGTTCCAGCGGGCGGACCAGGCACTGTACCGGGCGAAGAACCAGGGGAAAGGGAGATACTGTATAGCAGACGCAAAGCTGCTTTCAGAGGAGTTTCCCGTGCAGTCCTGCAGTGCAGCCAACACCCGGATCGATTCTTATGAGGAGACGGAGAGCAATGTGGAACTGCGTCTGTTTGAGTATGTGTTCAGGATCCTGTACAAATCATCGAATCTGGACACTGCGGTCAATGCCATTCTGGAGGTAGTGGGGCGCCAGTTTGATGTGAGCCGTGTCTACATATTTGAGGATGAGGAGGACCCGGATTATTGTACAAACACATATGAATGGTGCAATGAGGGCGTGAGACCGGAGATCGGGAATCTTCAACATGTGCTGTACGCCAATGATCTGGAGGGCGGATACCAGAGTAATTTTAATGAGAGCGGCGTGTTCTACTGCCGGGACATTGATGTGCTGACGCAGCAGCAGCGGGAGATCCTGGAGCCTCAGGGAATTAAGTCCATGCTGCAGTGCGCCATTTATGACAAAGGGCAGTATAAGGGATTTGTGGGATTTGACGAGTGCCGTGTGAACCGCTACTGGACCCAGGAACAGGTGAATACGCTGGTATTCATTGCGGAAATACTGAGCACCTTCCTGCTGAAACTCCGGGCCCAGGATAAAGCGATCCAGAATGCGGCATCTTTGGAAGCCATTCTTGACAATCAAAGCTCCTGGGTGTATGTGGTGCGTCCCGAAACAAGGGAAATGCTTTATATCAACCGAAAGACCAGGGAGTGGGTACCGGAGGCAAAGCTGGGTAATACCTGTCATAAAGCATTCTTCCACCAGGATACGCCCTGCGATTTCTGTCCCATAAAGGATATGGACAGTGAACATCCCAGGTGTGTGCGGCAGGTTTACAATCCGTTTCTGCAGGTATGGACATCTGCAGATGCCTGTTATATAGAATGGAAGGGAGAGCAGGTGGTCCTGCTTACCTGCCATGATATAACTGATCTGAAAAAAGAAACAGGGAATGACCGGGACTGCGGGGATCGCGGCAGTGGTCAATAGAATGAAGGCAGTCATGCCGTGGTTTATCCAGCATGGCTGCCTTTATATGTTTTTGCCTGTTTTATTTGTCCTGGATGCTCACGCCTTTGATGGCTACGCTGCCTCCCCGCACTACCTCAATATTCTTAAAGTAATTGGAGAAGTAGGAGATGATCTCATCATTTCGTTTCTCCGTCTGAAGGCTCTCCAGCAGCATTTCCGTTTTGCCGTAGTCCACCACAGCCAGGTGGAAGATCGTTGCGATGCGGAAAACCTCTGTCTTTACAGCCTCGTCGCAGTCCTTGATCTTAATGTACAGAACTTCTTTTCTGTGGATGCGGGAATTGGTGAAGTCAATCACCTCGATTACCTCCACACAGCGGTTTAACTGTTTTTTGATCTGCTCAAAGGTGGAGTCATCGCTCTCCACACTGATGGTCATGCGGGAAATGGTGGGGTCCTCCGTGGTGCCTACCGTGAGGCTTGTGAGGTTGTATGATTTTCCGGAGAACAGGCCTGCGATTTTAGCCAGCACACCTACTTCATTTTCAACATATAAGGAAATCCATCTTTTCTTCATATTCTTCTCCTCCTAGCAGTCCAAGATCATGTTATGCAGCGGTTTTCCACCCTGTACCATAGGCAGGACCAGTTCATCGCTGTCAATGATAAATTCCAGAATCGTCGGGGCATCTGTGTTGCCTTTGGCAAACTGGAAGGCCCGGGCCATATCTTCCTCTTTCTCAACGCGCATACCGTAAGCACCATAGCTCTCTGCCAGCTTTACAAAGTTGGGAGTGTATTCCGGGCAGTCCTTTCCTGGCCCCTTGCAGTTGGCGCTGCAGGTCTTTCTGCGGCGTGTACAGGTGGAGGAATAACGTTTATCATAGAAAAGCTGCTGCCACTGGCGCACCATGCCCAGATAGCTGTTGTTGAAGATACAAATGATGACCGGGAGGCCGTATGCCACGGCAGTTGCCATCTCCTGGATATTCATCTGCATCCCTCCGTCACCGGAAACACATACCACAGGCTTCCCTGGGTATGCAAATTTGGCGCCCAGGGATGCAGGAAAGCCATACCCCATGGTGCCCAGGCCGCCGGAGGTGAGAAGCTGTTTTTTCTCGTCCATTTCCAGATATTGTGTTACCCACATCTGATGCTGGCCTACGTCTGTGACAAAGATGCCCTCCTCAAACTGTTCGTTGATGCACTGCACGATCTTCTGAGGTGTGATGCCCTTGTTCTGGTCCATGTCCAGAGGATGTTCCTTCTTCCAGTCCGCGATCTCATCCAGCCATTCTTTATGCTCACAGCACTTGATGTGTTTCAGCATGGCTTCCATGGCGTCCTTGGCGTCTGCCACGATGGGGATATCTACCTGGATGTTCCTGGAGATGGAGGCCGCGTCAATGTCCACATGGACAATTTTGGCATTCTTGGCAAACTCGTCAATCTTTCCGGTGATACGGTCATTAAAACGGGTACCGATGGAGAAAAGCAGGTCACACTCACTGATGGCACGGTTAGCGGCATAGCAGCCGTGCATTCCCACATTGCCCACATAGAGTTCGTGGCTGGTAGGGATGGAGCCTTTTCCCATAATGGTGGTGATAACCGGGATTCTGGTAGTCTCCGCAAGAGTCAGGGCTGTCTCGTTTGCCCTTCCGATATTCACACCTCCGCCCATGAGGAACAGAGGCTTCTTGGCGTCTTTCATCAGCGTCATGGCTTTTTTTAACTGTCCCATGTGCACGCCGCTGCTGGGTTTGTAGCCGCGGATATGTACTTCTTTGGGATAGTGCTCATCCCCTTCCTGCAGCATGATATCTTTTGGAAGATCGATCAGAACAGGTCCCTTTTTGCCGGTGTTGGCAATATAGAAGGCTTCCTTGATGATACGTCCCAGGTCATTGCGGTTGCGCACAGTCACGGCATATTTGCAGATTCCGCGGGTGATCCCCACAATGTCAACCTCCTGGAACGCGTCGTTTCCAATGAGGTTTGTGGGAACCTGGCCGGTGAAGCACACCAGGGGAACACTGTCGTAGTTGGCGGTTGCGATTCCGGTTACCAGGTTCGTGGCTCCGGGGCCGCTTGTTACCAGACAGACACCGGTGCGTCCGGTAGCTCTGGCATAGCCGTCCGCGGCGTGGATCAGACCCTGCTCGTGGCGGGGGAGTATCACCTGGATGGAATCCTGTTTGTACAGCTCATCAAAGATGTCGATGGCGTAACCGCCGGGGTATGCGAAGAGATAATCAATGCCTTCTTTCTGCAGTGCTTTTACGAATAATTCATTTCCTGTCATGGACAAAATCCTCCTTTAACTCATTTTTAGATGGTCCTGATACAATGAAAAACGCCCTGAACTGAGAATTCAGTTCAGGGCGGATAAGTCATCCGTGGTACCACCTGATTTCAGGAAAAATCCTGCGCTTTGCCAGTACGGATAGTCATAGGGATATCGATACTGTTTTCCCTGTAACGTGGGAAAGGGACGTTGAGGTCTACTTAGAGATATCTCATCTCTGTTCGGCTCACTGCTCAGGGGCTACTTCCATACTTCCTTGCTGAAGATTCACACCATACATCTTCTCTCTGAAAGCCGGCTGGGTATGTACTCCTCCCCGTCACCGCATTTATCTAAATGCTTTTTTAATTGTTTTATAGCATAACACACAAAATGAATTCTGTCAATGGTTGAAAAATGAACAATTTGACGGCATACCGGGATTCCTGTATACTGGAAGAAAAAAGAGGAGGTCCCTATGAGAACCAGAGAGAAAGCAGTTTCCTATTGTCTGAAAATGCCGGATGTATTTGAGGACTATCCTTTTCATGATCAGAACTGGACAGTTATCCGGATAAAAGGCAGCAGGAAGATCTTTGCGTGGATATTTGAGCGGGAGGGAAATATCTGGGTGAATCTGAAGACAGACCCCCAGTGGAGGGATTTCTGGCGCGCAGCCTATACCTCAGTGCTCCCTGCTTACCACCTGAATAAAGAGCATTGGAATTCCGTTATTTTGGACGGCTCTGTACCGGAGGAAGAAATCTGCAGGATGATAGAGGAAAGTTATGACCTGGTGAGAGGAAAGAAATGAGGCCGCTGTACATAGAATAGTGTAAAGCCGGAACAGCGGAGAGAACATGGAATTAAGAGAGAGCGAAACCTTTAAGAATCTGATAACGGCCTACAAAGGAGAACTACAGGCCTGCGGAAAATACCAGATCTATGCCAAACAGGCCAGAAATGAAGGCTACATGCATATCGGAGGGATTTTTGAGGAGACATCACGCAACGAACTGCATCACGCGGAGATATGGAAGAATGTCCTGAACGGCGGAAGTATGCCCGAGACCAGCAGGAATCTGGCCAAAGCCCATGAGGATGAGAAAAAAGAATGGTCGGAAATGTATGAAAACTTCGCCCAAAAAGCGGAGGAAGAGGGATTTAAAGGTGTGGCCAGGCTTTTCAGAGAGGTAGGAGAAATCGAACGGCACCATGATTACCGCTTTGAACAATTGACTCAGGATATTCTGACAAACCATGTATTCTGCAAAGACCTGGAAATGGTTTGGATCTGCATGAACTGCGGAAATATTGCGTTTGGGGACTGCGCGCCCATCCGATGTCCGGTCTGCGGCTGCCCCCAGGGGTATTATAAACTGAACTGCGAAGATTATTGAGAGGGAAAATCTGTTGGTATTTTGGTTACTGTCACAGGCCACTGTACCGGGAGGCGTTTTCATGCCGGAAGCATGAAAATCCCGAGGCGGCCAGCGCGATATGGGGCAGAATGCGCCATATCTGTGCATCGCGAAGCGTGTTACTGGACACGGAGTGAACAGTAACGTATTTTGTGTAAAATGTCATAATTGGGCAAAGTAACAGGTGCAATTTCAGTAATTTTGAGGTATACTATAACTATATTTAAGAAAAGCAGGAAGATAAAATTATGTTGGATCAGTACAGACGGAATATTGAATATATCCGCATCTCCATCACGGACCGCTGCAACCTGCGCTGCATGTACTGCATGCCGGAAGGCGGTATCGAACAGGTGGAGCACAGCGATATTCTGACCTACGATGAGATTGCCAGGCTGTGCCGCATTTTAGCGGAAAAAGGCATCAGCAAGGTAAAGATTACCGGCGGAGAGCCTCTTGTGAGAAAAGATGCGGCAGAGCTGGTAAAAATGATAAAAAACATACCAGGAATCGACAATGTGACCCTGACCACCAATGGAACGCTGCTGGGTGACCAGATGGAGGCTTTAGCGGAAGCGGGGATTGATGCCGTGAATATCAGTCTTGATGCCCTCTCCGGGGAGATGTTTGAGAAGATCACCAGGAGAAAAGGGCTTGACAGAGTTTTGGAGGCAATGGATAAAGCCCTGCAGTTTCCCCATGTGCGTGTGAAGGTAAATTGCGTCCTTCTGCATGGTGTGAATGAGGACCAGTGGATACCCATCGCAGGTCTGGCAAAAGACAGACCGGTGGATGTTCGTTTCATTGAAATGATGCCCATAGGGTATGGCAGAAAATATTGCGGTGAGGAGACCGAGGACCATGTACGGCATCTGCTGGAAGAGGCTTACGGCAAAGCAGTGTCCTTAAGCGGCAGATTCGGCAACGGTCCCAGTACATATATGCTGCTGGATGGTTTTAAGGGGAAAATAGGATTCATCAGTGCCATATCCCACAAATTCTGCGGGGACTGCAACCGGGTCAGGCTCACCGCAGAGGGATTTTTAAAACCATGTCTGCAGTTTTCACACGGGGCGGATATGCGCAGTCTGTTAAGAGACGGAAGTTCGGATGCGCAGATCGGAGCCGTAATGGAAAAGACCATATTTGAGAAGCCCAGAAGCCACCGCTTTGGAGAGGCGCAGGAGGAAGGGCTGGAGAACAAAAAGATGTCTGAAATCGGAGGATGAATACAATGGGAAAGGTACTGGCTGTCTGTATCAGCGAAAAAAAAGGAACACAGAAAAAAAATATTCAGGAGGCCAATTTTATAGAAGATTTTGGCATTGAAAAGGATGCCCACGCAGGAAAATGGCATCGCCAGGTGAGTCTTCTGAGCTATGAAAAGATTGAAGATTTCCGGAACCGCGGAGCAGAGGTGAAGGATGGCGCCTTCGGAGAGAACCTGGTCGTCAGCGGATTTGATTTTAAGAACCTGCCCATTGGGACAAGATTTCGCTGTAACGATGTGGTGCTGGAGCTGACACAGATTGGGAAGGAATGTCATCACGGCTGTGAGATCTTCCAGAAGATGGGGGACTGTATTATGCCCAGAGAGGGGGTATTTACCAAGGTTCTTCACGGCGGAAGGATCAAAGTGGGGGATGAACTGGTGATACAGGAAGACTGACAAAGAAAAAGTGAAGCCGGTACAGGGTTATGTACCGGAGATATGACAGAGGCTGCGCAAAAAGCAGTCTCTGTTTTTGGGTGTGGCAGCAGCAATCCTCCCGCAGAAACAAACCGTTTTTGTATATCCTGGAAGCATTGGGTGCATTCTATGAAAAGAAATATGGAACCGTAAAGGTACGAACCTTACAGGGACAGATAGAATGGAGGCTGCCATGACAAGTTTATGGATGGAGGAAACAGAGATACAGAGTTTTCCGGAACTGACACAGGACATCACAGCAGATGTGGCTGTGGTGGGCGGAGGAATGGCCGGGATACTGACAGCGCATTTTCTTACGGAACAGGGAATGCAGGTGGTGATACTGGAAGCGGATAGGGTTGGAAACGGCCAGACGGGAAAGACAACGGCCAAGATCACATCCCAGCACGGCGTGATTTATCAGAAGCTTCTGCAAAAGCATGGGGAAGAGGCTGCAGCAAAGTACAGCAGAGAAAACCAGAAAGCCATAGATCGGTACGAGGAAATCATACATGACAGGAAGATAGAGTGCGGATTTGTCCGTTGCCCGGCATATTTATACACTCTGGAATCACCTGATCTGCTGAAAGAGGAGGCAAAAAGCGCCGCCGGGCTGGGAATTGATGCCGGATTTACCGGGGATACAGAGCTTCCGTTTCAGGTGTCAGGTGGGGTACGTTTTGAAGATCAGGCCAGGTTTCATCCTCTTCAGTTTCTTCAGTCAATGGTCTGCGGACTCACCGTCTATGAGCATACAAGAGTGCTGCAGGCGGAGGGAAACAGACTTGTGACGGATAAGGGAAGCGTCAGCGCTAAGAAAATTGTTTTTGCCTGCCATTATCCATTTCTCAATGTGCCCGGATATTATTTCATGCGGATGCACCAGGAGCGCAGCTATGTACTGGGGCTTGGACAGGCGCCGGCACTTGAGGGAATGTATCTGGGTATAGACAGGGAAAATGCATGGTCCTTCAGAAGTGCCGGGGATCATCTGCTTTTGGGAGGAGGCGGACACCGGACCGGAGAGAACCGTGCAGGGGGAAAGTACGAACTGCTGAAAAGAAAAGCACAGGAATTCTATCCGGAAAGTAAGGTGCAGTATCAGTGGTCAGCGCAGGACTGCATGCCTATGGACCAAATCCCTTATATCGGCAGGTTTTCCGCGGAGACTCCTGACTGGTACACTGCCACGGGATTTGGAAAATGGGGGATGAGCTCATCCATGGCGGCAGCGGGCATGATAACAGAAAGCATCCTGGGTAAGGGGGATGATGCGGAGGTGTTTGGAATCTTTTCCCCGCAGCGTTTTACCCCATCGGCTTCTGCCGGAAATTTCTGCAAAGACAGCATACATGCGGTAAAGGATCTTGGCAGACGCATCTTTACGCAGGGCAGAAGTGATCTGGAGGAGCTTCCCCGCGGTCACGGGGGGATCGTGGACTATGATGGGGAAAAAGTCGGAGCATACAGGGATGAGGAGGGAGAGATCCATCTGGTATCAGCAAAGTGCCCTCATTTAGGCTGCCAGCTTGAATGGAACCCCGATGAAAAATGCTTTGAATGTCCCTGTCACGGCTCCCGGTTTGACTATATGGGACACTGTGTGGACGGCCCGGCACAGACAGGCATAGAGGAGGACAGAACCCATAAGTCTGACGGACATTCTGTCTGAAAAAAGTTGTAAAATCTGTGAAAATTTTGTATAATTAAGATAACTATTCAGTAGGTCTGCGCATTCACTGCGCTGACCGTAAGAAAGCGTACCACGGCCAAGCAAAAATCCCATCGCCAAAGGCGATTATGCATGGATTTTTGCCTGTAACTGTGAGGGTACTGAACAGTTACTAATTAAGATAACTATTCAGTAGGTCTGCGCATTCACTGCGCTGACCGTAAGAAAGCGTACCACGGCCAAGCAAAAATCCCATCGCCAAAGGCGATTATGCATGGATTTTTGCCTGTAACTGTGAGGGTACTGAACAGTTACTAATTAAGATAACTATTCAGCAGCCGGGCATAAATTTCATGGCAATGGGCCATTTTACACGGAGATTTGCTTGTGACTGTGAAGGTTGAACCGTCACTCGTTAAGACAGGAACTATATGTGTGTTTGCATAGGGAAGGATGGTATGTTATGGGTAAAGTGATAGCACTTGGCAGGGAATTTGGAAGCAATGGCAGAAAAATCGCGCAGGATCTGGCAGAGCGGCTGGGCATCAATTATTATGATAAGGATTTGATCACCCTTGCAGCCCAGAAGAAGAACCTTCCGGAAGAGAAACTGGAGGAAGTGGACGAGAAGAGGGAAAGCCCCTGGCGTTATTCTTTTGATGAGAATATGGCTATGGAGCGGCAGTTCCACTATGAACCTCTCAATGATGTGCTTTTCAATGTACAGACAGAGATTATTGAGGAGGCCGCCGAAAAGGAAGACTGTGTGATCGTAGGACGGTGCGCTAATTATATTCTCAGAGATAAACCGGACTGCAGAAGCGTCTTCATCTATGCTCCCATAGAGGCAAGGATCAAGACTATCCGGGCAAGGACCGTCTGGGATGAAAGAGGGGCAGAGCAGCTGATCAAAAAAGTGGATAAACAGAGAAAATATTATTACAACAATTATACAGATGAGAAATGGGGCAGCATGAAGGGATATGATTTATGTCTGGACAGCAGCCGCTTTACCAGGGAACAGATTCTGGAAATCCTGGAGGCCCTCTATCATACCATTTGACAAGGCTGTGAAATACAGGTATAAAATTGAAACTTCTGGAAAAAATAACATGGAAAATAAATACCAGGAGGCAATCGTATGTCTGTAGATTTTAAAGAAAGCATAACAAAAGAAAACCTGATGCGCGCCTTTGCAGGTGAGAGCCAGGCCAGGAACCGTTACACCTTTGCTGCAGCACAGGCCAAAAAAGAACATCTGCACGTTGTGGAGGCTGTCTTCAACTATACGGCTGACCAGGAGCGCCAGCATGCTTACATTTTTTATCAGCACTTAAAAGAGATGGCAGGAGAGACAATTCAGATTGACGGCGGATATCCGGTAGATATCTCTCCCGATATTGATAAACTTCTGCGCATGGCACAGCACAATGAATACGAAGAGCACGATGATGTGTATAAGAACTTCGGGGATAAGGCGAAAGAGGAAGGGTTTACACAGATTGCAAATTCTTTCCATATGATCGCAGATATTGAGAAATTCCATGGGGACCGTTTTGGAAAGTTTGCCCAGTATCTGGAGGACAAGAACCTTTTTGTATCTGATGTGGAGACAGGATGGATTTGTCTGAAATGCGGTTATGTTCACTGGGGGAAAGAAGCACCCAAAAAATGTCCGGTGTGCGCCCATGACCAGGGATATTTCATCCGTCTGGAGCTCTCACCATTTGCACATTAAACATGGTATTTAGAAGATATGATCAAACCCTTTGGGAGTCCTCCTGAAGGGTTTTTTCGTTACAGAAAAAAAGAGATATCTGAGCAATAGGAAAGAGTCATCCGAAGTTTACATTCCGAATGACTCTTTTAATCTGATGTGTCCATGGGACTTTACCTTCCTTGTTTTATTATGAGTTAAATCGTTAAGTTCTTGGTGGTCCGTACCGTCCTTTCTTTTGTATTATGAGTGGTAGTTTACGTTTTCGGTGGTATCAGTCCTTTCTGTTTTTATTTTGTTCTCTCTTTGTTTATGAGTTCATTATAACAGTCATGTTTGCATTTGTCAATAAGTAAAATGAAAAATTATAGATAAAACTATTTGAAACTGTAAATAGATTGAAAATTATTATATAATCTGAAAAATATGATAGATTGAAACAATAGGAACCCGCGATAAATCCTGTGGGCTATGTGGAAAATCAGAAAAAATCGTGCTATACTGTGCATAGCTGTTTTACGGACAAACAAAGTACGGAATGAATGCGGCAAAGCGCATGGCAGGAGAGGATATCAGATTGATGGACACAGAATTTCATATTCGCAAAGCAAAAGATAAAGATATAGATGAGATCATGGCCCTGTATGAACAGGCAAGGGCGTACATGGCAGAGAACGGAAACCCGGGGCAGTGGACAAACGGTTATCCGGCAAGGGAAGACGTGGAAACGGATTTGAACCGTAATGTGTTATACATCTGTGAGTCATCGGATGGAATAGAAGGGGTTTTTATGTTCTGTATAGGAGAAGAACCCAATTACCGAGAGATAGAGGGTGGGTGCTGGTTGAATGAGGAGCCTTATGGATTCCTGCACCGGATCGCTTCCGCAGGCAGAAAAAAAGGTGTGGCAACGTTTTGTGTACAGTGGTGTCTGACCCGGTGCAAAAACATGCGGGGTGACACACATCAGAAAAATAAGACTATGCAGAGAGTGTTTGAAAAAAATGGTTTCAAATCCTGCGGAACCGTATATATGGAAGACGGAACACCGAGAATCGCATACCAGAAGGAGATGGGATCATGAAAAATGTTGTGTTGGAGACAGAACGCCTTGTGCTCAGGACGCTGTGTAAGGAGGACCAGGCTTCTTTAAACAAAATGCTGCAGGATGCGGAGGTAATGTACGCCTACGCCCATGCTTTTTCGGATGAGGAAGCCCGGGAATGGCTGGATCGGCAGTTAGAGCGTTACAGACAGTATGGTTTTGGATTATGGGCTGTTATCTTGAAGGAGACAGGAGAATTCATCGGACAGTGCGGCCTTACCATGCAGGATTGTGAGGGCAGACAGGTGCTGGAGGTTGGGTATTTATTCTGCAAAGAGTTCTGGCATCACGGATACGCCACAGAGGCAGCCAGGGCCTGCAGGGACTATGCTTTTGAGACATTAAAGGCGGAGGAAGTATATTCTATCATCCGGGACAGCAATACGGCATCCCGGAATGTGGCAGGGAGAAACGGCATGAAAAAGGCAGGTTCCTTTGTTAAGTATTACTATGGGATCCATATGCCCCATGACTTGTTCCGCATCACTAGAGAAGAATACGAGGCAATGGAGAAATAAGAGATGAAAAATGTATTATGTTATGGAGATTCTAATACCCATGGGTATGACGGTGTGACCGGAAACCGTTTCCCATGGGGAGTGCGCTGGACCAGTCTGGTGCAGGAGGCCCTGAGGGAGGAAGGGGTACGAATCATCGAGGAAGGCCAGAATGGGAGGACAACGGTTTGGGATGATCCCATTGAAGGCATGAAAAATGGTCTGCAATACCTGATTCCCTGCCTGGAAAGCCATAGTCCCCTGGATGTAGTGGTATTAATGCTTGGGACAAATGATATGAAACAGAGGTTTTCCCTGACTGCCGCCGATGTGGCCGCAGGTGCGGAAAAATTGGTTAAAACCATAAAGATGTATTTTCGTGAAGATCGTGAGCCTATGCCGGAAATTTTGCTGATATCCCCTTTAAAGATCAGAGAAGAAATTATAAGTCACAAATTTTCGCCCATGTTCGGCGGGGAGCGTGCAGTGAGAATATCAAATGAGCTGGCCGGTTATTACAGAGAGGCGGCCAGGCAGCAAGGCTGCGCTTTTTTGGATGCCGCGGCAGTGACACTGCCCTGTGCGGAGGATTCCGTCCATCTGGATCCGGAGGGGCACAGAGCGCTTGCCGGGGCTGTAACAGAGAAACTGAGGGAGATCCTCCGGGAAAGGAAGTAAGGGATTTGAATAATTTAGGAAGAAATGACGCGTGCTGGTGCGGAAGCGGAAAAAAATATAAGAAATGCCATGGACCTTTTGATGATAAGCTGAACCATCTGCAGTCCCAGGGCAGGATCGTACCGAAGCGTGAAATCGTTAAGACGGCAGAACAGATCGCAGGGATCAAAAAAAGCGCTGAGATCAATGTTGCCATATTGGATTATGTTGCGGAACATATCAAAGAGGGGATTTCCACAGCCGAGATTGACCGCTGGGTATATGACATCACCACAAAGGCCAATGCCGTGCCGGCACCCCTTAATTATGAGGGATTTCCAAACAGTGTCTGCACCTCCATCAACAACCAGGTGTGCCACGGCATTCCGTCGGAGGAGATCGTACTTATGGAGGGGGATATCATCAATGTGGATGTATCCACGATCCTGAACGGATATTATTCTGATTCCTCCAGAATGTTCTGTATCGGTGACGTGGGACAGGAGAAAGAGCGTCTCGTGCAGGTTACAAAGGAATGTGTGGAGAAAGGGCTTAAGCAGGTAAGACCCTGGGGATTTCTGGGGGATATGAGTCAGGCAGTCCATGAACATGCAGAGAAAAACGGCTACAGTGTGGTGAAGGAGATCGGAGGCCACGGTATTGGGCTGGAGTTCCATGAAGACCCGTGGGTGGGGTACATTGGCAGGGCCGGCACCGGTATGGTCATGGCGCCGGGGCTGCTGTTTACCATAGAACCCATGGTGAATATGGGGGCCAGTGAGATCTTTATTGATGAGGATGACGGGTGGACGGTTTATACAGAGGATGGACTGCCTTCTGCACAGTGGGAGATCATGGTCCTTGTGACCGAAAACGGCCCGGAGGTCCTGGCATGGTAAAGACAGCCGGAAAACGGGTGAAAATTTATCAATGGACCGAGAACGGACTGGATATCCAGGTGACGAAAAAAGCCATTCGCAATATGTATCTGCGTGTGGGGGCGGATGGAAGTATCCGGGTTTCCGCGCCTCTTAAAATGCCGGAGTGCGATATCAGAAGACTTATCCGGGAGAGAATGGATTGGATAGAGGAACATCGGAAGAAGAAGGGCCAAAACCTGCCCCCCTGGGAAATATACGAAGGCCGGGAGCGGGAGGCAAAAAAACAGGAATGCAGAATGCGTCTTGAAAAAATACTGCCCCGGGTCATACAGGAGTGCGAACAGAAAGTGGGAGTCCACGCAGAGGAGTGGCGTCTGAGGGATATGAAAACCAGATGGGGAACCTGCAATGTGGAAAAAAAGAGGATCTGGCTCAATGTCTGGCTGGCGGAATATCCGGAAGAGTGTCTGGAATATGTGGTCACTCACGAACTGGTGCATCTTCTGGAGCGGGGGCACAACGGGATTTTTTATGGATATATGGATGTGTTCTATCCTCGGTGGAAAGATGTGAAAACCCGCTTAAACAGCGGGGTGCAACCGTAAGTTTACATGGAATTATTCAAAAGCAGCAGAAAATTGGCACGGTAGGCGGTCTCCTATGCGGAATCGCTTATATTGTGCTGGGACAGAAAAAATAGAAAAATGGAGGAAGACACATGAGTCTGGCAATTGCGACACTGAAGAAGGGGGAAGGACGTTCCCTGAAAGCGGGAGGTCCGTGGATATACGATAATGAGGTGGCCAGTATCCTGGGAAGTTTTGAGAATGGGGATATGGTGATGGTACACGATTTTGACGGTTATCCCCTGGGAAGAGGGTTTATCAACACCAACTCCAAGATCAGGATCCGCATGATGACACGAAGATCAGAGCAGGAGATAGATGAGGGATTTCTGCGAAAACGGGTGAGGGATGCCTGGGAGTACAGGAAAAAGACAGTGGATACCGGCAGCTGCCGTGTGATCTTCGGTGAGGCGGATTTTCTGCCCGGACTTGTTGTGGATAAATTTTCTGATATTTTGGTGGTGCAGTCCCTGGCGCTGGGGATTGACAGGCTGAAAGGGAAAATCCTGGAGCTTTTGAAGGAGGAGATGGCGCAGGACGGCGTAGTCATCCGCGGCGTTTACGAGCGCAGTGACGCCAAAGTGAGAAGGCAGGAAGGGATGGAGCTTGTCAAAGGGTTTATGGGGGAACCTTTTGATACCAAAGTGGAGATTTGTGAGAATGGAGTAAAATATCTGGTTGATGTGGAGGATGGTCAGAAGACCGGTTTTTTCCTGGATCAGAAGTATAACAGGCTGGCGATTCAGAGATTATGCAAAGGAGCAAAGGTGCTGGATTGTTTTACACACACAGGGTCATTTGCTTTGAATGCAGGGATCGCAGGCGCAAAGAGTGTGTTGGGAGTGGATGCTTCCGAACTGGCAGTGGAGCAGGCCAGGGAAAATGCCGCGCTGAACGGGCTGTCAGAGACAGTGAAATTTGTGTGTGAGGATGTGTTTGAGCTGCTTCCAAGGCTGGAGGAAGAGGGGGAGAAGTTCGATGTGGTGATACTGGACCCGCCGGCGTTTACCAAGTCCCGGAATTCTGTTAAGAATGCGGTGAAAGGGTATCGGGAGATCAATCTGCGGGCTATGAAGCTGGTGAAGGACGGGGGATTTTTGGCGACTTGTTCCTGTTCGCATTTTATGTCTTATGAGATGTTTACACAGACCATCGGGCAGGCGGCAAGGAATGTGCATAAGAGGCTGCGGCAGGTGGAGTATCGGACGCAGGCAGCGGATCATCCTATACTTTGGGCGGCAGAGGAGTCTTATTATCTGAAGTTTTATATTTTTCAGGTGTGTGAAGGGTAGGAGGGAAAAAGAAAACGGACGGCAAGGGAAGCAAAGGGCCGGGGGCTGGAAGAGATATCCAGTCTTCTGCATCCCTTGCCGGTATTGGCCGGTTTTTGAAGGGAGGGTGGTGATTTAGAATGCGTATGGGGATTTTTTGATAAAAATTGTCAAAAAGCGTTGACAAGGGGAAGATTACGTGATAATGTTTAAATTGCTTATATGACTGACGGAAGTGGAATAAACCACAGGGAGTATAAGCGTAGGAAGCCGACCGTCTGGGCAAGTATGTTCAGAGTGTGGGCTTTTTTTGTTGTTATGTTTTATTAGGGTAAAGTTGCCGATGGATTGGCAGCAGATGATTATGGTCAAAATGAGAAGGAGAAGGAATTCATGAAAATGTTATCACTTGAGAATGAATTGAGAGAAAATGCATACCCTGGAAGGGGAATTGTTATTGGTAAGTCTGAGGATGGTACAAAGGCAGTTACAGCATATTTTATCATGGGCAGAAGTGAGAACAGCAGGAACCGTGTGTTCGTGGAAGAGGGAGAGGGGATCCGCACCCAGGCATTTGACCCGTCTAAGCTGACTGATCCCAGCTTGATCATATATGCACCGGTACGTGTGATTGGCAATAAGACAATTGTAACGAACGGTGACCAGACCGATACGGTCTATGAAGGTATGGAGAAGGGGATCTCTTTTGAGCAGTCCTTAAGAACTCGTGAGTTTGAGCCGGACGGCCCTAACTATACACCGAGAATCTCCGGTATTATGCAGGTGGAGAATGGAGCATACCATTATGCCATGTCTATTTTGAAGAGCAGCAACGGAAGTCCTGAGGGATGTAACCGTTATACATTCACTTATGAAAATCCGGCAGCCGGGGAAGGACATTTTATCCACACTTATATGCATGACGGCAATCCGCTGCCAAGCTTTGAGGGAGAACCGAAGCTGGTGGGAATCCCAAATGATATTGAGGGGTTTACAAAGAATGTTTGGGAGAGCCTGAATGAGGACAATAAAGTGTCTCTGTTTGTGCGGTTTATTGATATTGAAACCGGGAAGTATGAGACAAGGATCATAAATAAAAACAAATAAGTAAGAAGCATAGAGGAGAACAGGAATATGAAAGAATTAGCGTTAAAGTACGGATGTAATCCGAACCAGAAACCTTCCAGAATTTATGTTGCTGACGGCAGCGAGCTTCCTATTGAAGTTCTCAGCGGCAAGCCGGGATATATTAATTTCCTGGATGCTTTTAATGGCTGGCAGTTGGTGAAAGAACTGAAAAAGGCTACCGGACTTCCGGCTGCAACTTCTTTTAAACATGTATCACCGGCAGGCGCGGCAGTTGGGATTCCCATGTCAGATGTGCTGAAAAAGATTTACTGGGTGGATGATATGGGTGAATTATCACCGCTGGCATGTGCTTATGCAAGAGCAAGGGGCGCTGACAGAATGTCCTCTTTTGGTGACTTTATTTCCCTGTCTGATGTGTGCGATAAAGACACAGCTATGCTGATCAAGAGAGAAGTTTCCGACGGTGTGATCGCTCCGGGATATACAGAGGAAGCACTGGAAATACTGAAACAGAAGAAAAACGGCAATTATAATGTGATCCAGATCGACCCGGATTATCAGCCGGCTCCGCTGGAACATAAAGAAGTGTTCGGCATCACATTTGAGCAGGGAAGACAGGAACTTCCTATTGACGATGCGCTGCTTTCCAATATTGTGACAGAGAATAAAGAAATTCCGGCAAACGCGCTGATGGATCTGAAGATATCTCTGATCACACTGAAATATACACAGTCTAATTCCGTCTGTTTCGTAAAAGACGGACAGGCGATCGGTATCGGCGCAGGCCAGCAGTCACGTGTACACTGTACCCGTCTGGCAGGCCAGAAGGCTGATAACTGGTGGCTGAGACAGTGCCCGAAGGTGCTGGATTTGCCATTTATCGACGGTATCCGCCGTGCTGACAGAGATAATGCTATTGATGTTTACATCGGTGAGGAATACATGGATGTTCTGGCTGATGGGGCCTGGGAAAAGATCTTCAAACAGAAACCGGAAGTATTTACACGTGAGGAAAAACGTGCATGGCTTGACAAACTGACGGATGTCACATTAGGCTCTGATGCATTCTTCCCGTTCTCAGACAATATCGAGCGCGCGAACAAGAGCGGCGTTAAATATATCGCAGAGCCGGGCGGCTCCGTACGCGATGATGCAGTGATCGAGTGCTGCAATAAATACAATATGGCGATGGCATTTACAGGCATCCGTCTGTTCCATCACTAAATAATTTCGCCTCCGCTTTGGGCAGAGATAGGACCGGGTTTCCGGTTTTATCCCTGCCTTTTTTTATTTTTATCGGGGTGGTTTTGTGGGCATTTGGCGGCGGAATGACTGTGATTATGCAAGTGTTCATGACAGTGCTGTGATATGGAAAAAATCAAAGAAATTTGAAGGAAAAAGACATGAATTTCACTTGTAGTCTATACGGTTCTGGCTTATAATGAAGTCACATAATGCACAATCACAAGAGGAGGAAAACAAGAGATGGAAGGCATGATGAAAGTAGCAATAATGACGGATATCCAGAAGATGGATTTTGAAGAAAGACCCATCCCGCAGCCAAAGGACGACGAAGTTTTGGTAAAGCTGGATTATGTGGGGATCTGCGGTTCGGACCTGCACTATTATGAGACAGGGGCTATCGGAGATTATGTGGTAAAACCACCGTTCGTACTGGGCCATGAGCCGGGCGGCGTTGTAGTGGAAGTGGGCAGAGAGGTAAAGCATCTGCAGGTTGGTGACCGTGTGGCTTTGGAGCCGGGAAAGACCTGCGGACAGTGCGAATTTTGTAAAGAGGGCAAGTATAATCTCTGCCCGGATGTAGTATTCTTCGCAACTCCGCCGGTTGACGGTGTGTTCCAGGAATACGTGGCACATGAGGCAAATCTCTGCTTCAAGCTTCCGGACAATGTTAGCACTCTGGAGGGCGCACTGATCGAGCCTCTGGCAGTTGGATTCCACGCTGCGATCCAGGGAGATGCCCATCTGGGGCAGAAGGCAGTAGTCATGGGTGCAGGCTGCATTGGCCTTGTTTCCATGATGGCATTGAAGGCCAGAGGTGTCAGCGAAGTTTACGTTGTGGACGTGATGGACAAACGACTGGAAAAGGCTATGGAGCTGGGAGCTACAGGCGTTATCAATGGCATGAAAGAGGATGTTGTAGAGAAAGTAAAAGAACTGACCGGCGGCAGGGGAACGGATCTGGTGATTGAGACTGCAGGCGCGGAAGTGACATCCAGACAGGCAATTCTTATGGCCAGAAAAGGCTCCACCATTGTATTTGTGGGATACAGCAGGACAGGGGAAGTAACACTGCCTATGAGCATTGCCCTTGACAAGGAGCTGACCTTTAAGACCGTGTTCCGCTATCGCCATATTTATCCTATGGCGATTCAGGCTGTTGCGGACGGCAAGATCAATCTGAAGGGAATCGTGACGGATGAATTTCCGCTTTCCCAGGCGGATAAGGCTATGGAGTTCTCTATGAAGAATAAGGCGGATATTGTTAAGGCTGTTATTAAGATCCATGAGTAAGCTCTTGGCTGCAGCTTTACTGCCTTTGGATGGTAGGGAATGCCGTACTCATATATTTTATAAGCAAAGATAGAATGATAAAAAAGATAATCGTATGCCTCACATAGAGGTGTTCGGTTGTCTTTTTTGCATTTAAGAGGTAAATGGTAATATATGGATTTTTAAGCGGGTGCACTATAACAAAGGTATCATTGTCTGCAGTTATAGATACTTTTATGAGAAAGGCAGGAAAACAATGAAACAAATGTGAAACACATGAAACTGCGTTGACTTTTTTTGATGTGAGATTTATTGTTAAATTGACCAGAAAAAAGCTGATAAGAACAAATAATAGTTTAAATTGACTAAAAAATGGGAGAGGACTGATAGGATGGCAGCAACAATACGAGATGTTGCGAAAAAAGCACAGGTTTCTCCGGCAACTGTTTCACGGTATTTTTCAGGGAGCAATGTTGTGGGAAACGAACTTGCTAAAAAAATTGAGGAAGCGGCATGTCAGCTTCATTATACTCCGAATACCAGAAAGAGAAGTGAACAGGGAGTGATCATTGTTCTGGTTCCGCATTTGCGTCTGGGGTATTTCAGTGAGGTGCTGCGGGAAATTATAGAGCAGATGCCAAAATATAAGTATAAGCTGGTGATTCTTCCCACGGTTGTGGGTGATGACGGTTACAAGTTATTTTTTAAAGAGCTGTATGTAAGGGGCGTTATTTATCTGGATGAGGATATAGACAGGGATATGCTCAGGTACATACAGGCAAAAAATATTAAGGTGGTCATGCTGGGCGGTGCCTCCTTTGACAGCAGATGCGAGATGGTGCATATCAATGATATGTCGGCTGCCTATGAAGGTATGAAATACCTGCTTGATCTGAATCATAAGGAAATCCTTATATTGTCAGATTATTCCCACAGCCTCAGTTCCGGCTTTCAACGACTTATGGGATGTCAGCAGGCTTTGGCCGAATATGGAATACAGCTGGATAAAGAGGAGATGACGGAATTTGGCTATCTGACATATGATAATGGCTATCGTTTGACTGAAAATGCCATAAGGAAGGGAAAGAAATTTACAGCTATCTTTGCTTTCAGTGATGAGACTGCCATGGGGGCAATCTCAGCGCTGCATGAGCATGGATACCGCGTACCGGATGACATATCTGTGCTGGGATTTGACGGTATCAGTGTGTCAGGCAGAATGATCCCTAAACTTTCGACGCTGTATCAGCCAATTGACAAAATGGTGGAGTGGACACTGAACACATTCTGCAATATGAACGAAAAAGAGCAGAATCAGAACATGGAGTATACCTTACCGTACCGGCTGCTGAAGAGGGGCACATGCAAGAAAAGGGAGGAAGATGAATGACAGGTAAAAAAGTATCAGGAAAACAGTTATTATGGAGAATCATACGATTTTTATTTCTGGGATTCTTGGTTTTGATTTCATTGGGCCCTCTGCTTTGGATCGTGATATCATCATTCAAAACAAACAAGGAAATTTTGTCATCCGCGTTTTCTCTGCCGGAAAATTGGGGGTTGGGTGGATACCGAGCGGCTCTGGAGCTGGCGCCCATCTTTAAGTTTTACGGGAACAGTGTCCTGATTTCAGTGAGCAGTACGCTGCTGAATGTGTTCATTATTTCTATGGCGGCGTATGTTCTGGCCAGATACCGGTTTAAAGGAAACACATGGATTACGCTGCTGCTCTCGTCATCATTGCTCATACCTACTTCTGCGCTGCTTATGCCCATATATAAAATCATGATGGGAATTGGATTATATGATACGAGGAGCGGGCTGATACTGGTTTATGCGGCTTTGGGGCTTCCCACATCCCTGTTTGTTTTTAAAAGTTATTTCCAAAGTATCCCCAAAGAGCTGGAAGAAGCTGCGTATATTGACGGGGCGGGGTTTTACAGGACATTTTTTACTATTATCCTTCCTCTGGCAAAATCAGGACTTGCAACCGGTGCTATCTTACAATTCCTCACATCCTGGAATGAATTTATGTTTGGTCTGATATTAACTAAAAGTACAAAGGTTAGGACTTTACCGTTGGCCCTTAATTATTTTACGTCACAGTTTTCGTTTAATTATACTGCAATGTTTGCAGCACTTACTATGGTTATCCTTCCCAGCATTGTGATCTATATTATACTGCAGGAACAGGTTACAGCCAGTATGGTGGCAGGCTCGATCAAAGGTTAATATAAAATTTATTATAAGGAGGAACAAGTTATGATGATGAAGAAAGCAATGGCACTATCAGTGGCAGCAGTGACGGCAGTAACCCTAATGGCAGGGTGCGGCTCAAACGGAGACAGTGGGAAAGAGGCACCTGCAAAAGCGGAAAAAAGTGCGGAGGGAGTGACAGAGATCAGTTTTCCCACATCCTGGGTGGGAGTCAGTGTAAATACCGAGTGGTTTAACAACAGGCTGGAGGCGTTCAACAAAGAATATGGTGATAAGATCAAGGTAAATGTGGAGGAGATCGCAGGTGACCAGGCGTATGTGGATAAGATGAAGGTGCTGTATTCTTCCAATGCGCTGCCGGATGCATTGGCCACGGGTGGATATAACCTGATTGATTCCATGAAAGATCAGCTTGTGGACCTGACACCCTATGTGGATGAAGAATGGAAGAAACAGGCTTCTGAGGTCTGCTGGGACGTGAATTCCAGAGACGGCAAGATATACGGGATTCCCTACACCAGGCAGGTTATCGGATATTTCTATAACAAAGATTTGTTTAAAGAGGCGGGAATTGAGAAACCTGCTGAAACCTGGGATGAGTTTTTTGAACAATGTGATAAACTGCAGGCAGCGGGGATTACCCCATTGTCCATGGACACAGCGGATTCCGGCTGGGTGACATCACTAATGCTGGGAGCGATCATCGGACAGACAGATGAGGGAGAAAAGTTTATGAATACAAATCTTCCTACAGATTACAATACCCCCGAATTCATAGATGCCGCGGGAAAGATCCAGACCATGTTCCAGAAATATACCACACCGGATGCTGTGGGCGGAAAATATGAGAATGCCGCCAGTAATTTTTTCATGGGGGAGACCGCAATAATTGCAAACGGGCCATGGATGATAAGTGATTTCTATGATACATCCCTGGTGGAAGAAGGATTTGCTGATAAAGTGGGAACCGCTTTGTATCCAGGCGGAGTCATGTATAACAGCGGAAAAATTGGTTTTAATGTGGCGTCAAAAGATGAAAAAACCTTGGATGCAACCCTGGAATTTGTGAAATTTTTGACCAGCGATGAGAGTCAGAGGCTGATGCTGGAGATGACAGGGGATACCCCTGCTTCGGAAAATATAAAGTCCGACAACGTAAAACCTCTTGTCAATGAGGTGTTGGAAAATGGAAATAAAGCGGAACGCTGTATCAATGATTTCCAGAGCTTATGGTATGCCAATGTAGTGGATGAGATCAGTATCCAGTATCCGCTTCTGGCACAGGGGCAGATTACGCCCGAGCAGTTTGCACAGGCATTGACAGATGCAGCAGGGAAAAATTAGTACATGACAGAATACGGCATATCGTCTCAGGCGGTATGCCGCCCTATAGGGAGGGACAACTGATGAAGGTGAATAAATGGAAGCTGGCGAGTTTCCTTCTTCCGTGTATACTGTTGTTTGGATTGATTTATCTGGTTCCCATGGGCATGGTGTTTGGAAGCTCGTTCTTTGAGTGGAAAGCAGGAGGCATTTTTGAATTTATCGGGTTTCAGAACTATATTGATGCGATTCATGACGTAAGAATGGGCACTGCACTGAAAAATACAGGTATCTGGGTCTTGCTGCAGTCTGTGGTCCATGTGGGCTTGGGAACGGTCATTGCGTTTATGTTATCCAGACAGAGAAGAGGATGGAAGATACTCAGAACTATTTATATGATACCCAATGTGGTCTCGGCTGCTGCACTTGGTGTTATATTTTTAAACGTGTTTAATGCTAAATATGGAATCATCAATTCGTTTCTCACAAAAGTAACGGGCAGTCCATTTACAAAAAACTGGTTTTTTGAACCTAATTCGGCATTTATCACGGTTACCTGGAGCTGGATTTTATATACGGGGCTTGTTATTATCCTGGTTCTGGCCGGAATCCTGTCTATCCCTGAGGATGTGGTTGAGGCGGCCAGAATAGACGGGGCCTCTGAGATGGCTGTGAATATTAGGATACGCCTGCCGCTGATCCGGACGATCATCGGGACCAGCGTAATTCTGGCAGCCACCAGTATGCTGAGGGAGTTTGAACTGATCTATCTTACAACAAATGGAGGACCCGGGGATGTGACGCTGAACCTGCCGCTTTATTTATATAAAACATCCATGACAGACAACAATTATGGTTATGCCAACATGATGGGTGTTATTCTGATCCTATCGGGAATCGTGGTGGTCTATCTCATCAACCGTTTATTCCGCATGAACGAAGCGGATTATTAAAAAGAGGAAAGAGGACGATACATGAAGATAACAGTAATAGGCGGCGGAGGTGTCCGCTCAATGTTTTTAGCAAAAAGCCTGGCACAGAGCGCCGGGAAATTGGGATTTACACAAGTTTTATTCATGGATAATGATGCAGAAAAGCTGAACATCTATGGAAAGATGGCAGAACAGGTATCCAGGCGTATCCGTCCGGAACTTGATTTTAAACTGACGACAGACCCGGTGGAAGCAGTCACGGATGCGGATTATATTATCACAACAATCCGGGTGGGCGGAGATGATATGCGCATTCGGGATGAAAGGATCGCTCTTGATCTGGGGGTTCTGGGACAGGAGACCACAGGGGCTGCCGGATTTTCCTTTGCTATGCGTTCTGTGCCTGCGCTGCGTACCTATTGTGAATTGGCAAGAAAATATGCGGCCCCCAATGTAAAGATTTTCAATTTTACTAATCCGGCGGGAGTAGTATCCCAGACATTGCGGGATTTGGGATATGATTTTACCTATGGCATCTGCGACGCGCCCAGCAGCCTGCTCCATGCGTTTGCCAAATTAAACCATGTAAACCAGGATGAGGTTACCGGTGACTGCTATGGACTGAACCATTTGTCTTTTTTCAGTAATGTAAAGCTTGGAGGGCAGGATATTATGCCCAGACTGCTGGAGGAGGATGAGGTATACAAAAAAACCGATATGCGTTTTTTTGAAAAAGGCCTTGCAAAGCACCTGGGATGCATATTAAATGAATATTTGTATTACTTCTATTATAGGGAAATGGCGCTTGAAAATATCCGGAAAGCGGGCGTTACGAGAGGCGAGGTCATCAGGGATGTGAACCGGGGCATGACAAAGGAACTTTCTCATATGGATATAGAACATGATTTTGACAATTGTCTCCGTGTTTTTGAAAAATGGTATGGCATGCGTGAAAATGCATATATGGCCAATGAGACGGGAATAAACACAGGAAAACCTCCTTTTTCCTTTGATATTAACGAAAAAGACAGCGGAGGGTATGCCGGGGTTGCATTAAAATACATGTATTCTGAGTTAAGCGGTCAGGAGAGCGAGATGATTCTCTGTGTCCCGAATCAGGGGGCAATTCCGGGATTGAGAGATACGGATGTGGTGGAGATCACATGTACCATCAGAGACGGAAAATATATCCCGCACAAGATTGAAAACCCCGGAGAACTTCAGATGGAATTGATCAGAAGGGTTAAAAGTTATGAGCGCTATGCATCCCAGGCATTGAGGACAAACAGCCGATCAAAAGCAGTTGACTGCCTGATGCTCCACCCACTGGTGAATTCCTACTCCCTTGCACAGAAACTGGTTTCACAATATATGGAATCAAATAAAAACTATACAGAGGAGTGGACATAGGATGGATTTTGTTGGAGGAGCAGGGTTTACAAACATTGATTTACTTTATCTGGGGCTGAATCGGATGCCCGTGGCCGGTGAAGAGATTTATTCCAAAAGTTTTGATATGCAGCTGGGTGGCGGCGTTCCGGCTACCATGATCAATCTCCAGCGCCTGGGTATTCCATCCAGGGTTGTTACATTCATCGGAGAGGACTGTTTTTCGGATTTTGTAAGAAAGGAGCTGCAGTCGTACCATGTGGAGCTGGTGAACCTCTATAAAGGAAGCAAAATGCCCGTGGTACTTTCCTCCACAATGGTTTGGGAACATGACAGGAGTTTTGTTTCATACAGGGACGAGGTAGAGATCACTGCCGGAGTTCTTGAACAGGTATATGAAAGTTTAAGTGGGGCAAAAGTGGTGGATATGCATGAAGGTTTTTTAGAGGTTTATCAGAAACTACATCAGGAAGGGACTTTGCAGGTGTTTGATACAGGGTGGAGCGATGACCTGTCCATTGATAAATACAGAGAATATTTGCAGATTGCCGATTACTATGTTCCTAATCAGAAAGAAGCATTGAAGATCACAGGTGAGAACACAATAGAAGGAGCAGCAGAAAGGCTGTCGGAATTTTTCAAGGATGTGATCATTAAACTGGACCGGGATGGATGTCTTCTGAAAAATAAAGACGGCATTTCTGTCATTCCTTCTATGAAAAATGTGGAGGCTGTAGACGCCACTGGGGCCGGGGATGCATTTTTAAGTGGTTTTATTTATGGATTATTTCATGATTATCCCGTGGAGCAGTGTATCCGTTTTGGAAATGTGACAGGAGGTACATGTGTACAGGGAGTGGGATGCCTGACAAAATATGTATATGAAGATCAGTTGCTGCAGTTCGCCAGCCAAATCCAATAGGTGTTCAGGGAATATCTGACTGTGCATAGGTATGCCGCCGGTTCGGTACCGTTTATGGTATGGAGCCGGATGGCAATCGCGGTGAGTGGAATCCTTCCGGTGTTATGTATTTATCCGTTCTTCCAGAAATACTTTGTGAAAGGGATTGTTGTGGGGGGCGTGAAAGGTTAAACGGCGAGTGGCTGTTTCGGGCCGCTGCACTTGGGAAACTTAAGTGCAGCGGCTTTTTGTGACACGCTCCGGGAATCTATGGACAGTCCCATGGTTGTGTGTTATCCTTTGAAAGGACTATATTACATAAAAGGATGGGACAAAATATGAAAAAGAATCCGGCGGGAGCATCCCAAACCAGGGATGCTTTCCGCTCAAAATTTGGTTTTATTGTGGCGTGCGTAGGATCGGCTGTGGGGATGGGAAATATCTGGATGTTTCCTTACCGGACCGGGCAGTACGGCGGTGCTGCTTTTCTGATCCCCTATTTTATCTTTGTGGCGATCCTGGGATTCTCCGGGGTGGTGGGGGAAATGGCCTTTGGGCGTGCCATGAAGACCGGACCTTCGGGAGCGTTCGGCAGTGTGATGGAGATGCGGGGGCTGAAGGGCGGCAGACTGATCGGCATGATACCGGTTCTTGGCTCCCTGGCTATTGGCATAGGCTACTCTGTTGTAGTGGGCTGGTTTCTGCGGTTCTTGTGGGGGTCCCTGTCGGGAACGATGTTCCGCGCCCCGGATGTCTCCGCTTATTTTGGAGAGATAGCAGGTGGATTTGGGAGCGTGGGATGGCATATGGCAGGTCTGGCTGTGACCTTTCTTATTATGGCGTTTGGGGTTTCCAAAGGGATCGAGAAGATGAATAAGGTTATGATGCCCCTGTTTTTTGTTTTCTTTTTGTTTCTCATGGTGCGTGTGCTGACGCTGGGAAATGTGGGAGAGGGCTATAAATATCTCTTTGTGCCAAAATGGGAATATCTCGCGCAGCCCAAAACCTGGGTGTTTGCCCTTGGGCAGGCATTCTTTTCCCTGTCTCTGGCAGGGTCGGGCACGTTGGTGTACGGCAGTTACCTGTCAAAGGATGTGGATGTGGTGGAGAGTGCCAGAAATGTGGCGTTTTTTGATACCTGCGCCGCTATCCTTGCAGGTCTGGTTGTAATTCCGGCTGTCTTTGCCTTTGGGCTGGATGTGACCGCGGGACCTCCGCTGATGTTCATTACACTTCCTGAGGTGTTCCGGCAGATGCCATTTGGACAGTTGTTCGCAGTGGTATTTTTTGTGGCTGTACTGTTTGCTGCGGTGACTTCCCTGATGAACTTGTTTGAGACACCCATTGAGGCGCTTCAGGAACAGTTTGGATTGTCCAGGAAGATGGCGGTCATTTTGGTGGCCTTTGCGGCGGCAGCAGTGGGGATCTTTATCGAGAGTGCTGATATGGTCAGCATGTGGATGGATGTGGTTTCCATTTATATTATCCCTCTCGGCGCGCTCCTGGCCGCAGTGATGTTTTTCTGGGCAGCGCCAAAAGGGTTTGCCAGAGAACAGGTACAGATGGGACGGACAAAAGCCCTTGGAAAATGGTTCGAGCCTGCGACAAAATATCTCTTTGTGGGAATGACTTTTGTTGTATATATTTTAGGGATTTTTTACGGCGGCATCGGCTGATTTATGAATTTTGCAGGTTGAAGTGAAAAAGGGAATTTGTTATACTTAGTGGGATGAAAAGGGAAACACTATAGAAAAAATTAACAGGAGAGGTAAAGGATGAGTATAAGAATCGGAATTTTAGGCTATGGTAATCTGGGACGCGGAGTGGAATGTGCTGTGAAACAGAACCCGGATATGGAGCTTGCTGCTGTTTTTACACGCCGTGATCCTGCAGATGTCCATATCATGACAGAGACTGCAAAAGTATATCATGTGGATGAAGCTGTGAAGATGAAGGACGAAATTGACGTTCTGATCCTGTGCGGTGGAAGCGCAACAGACTTACCGAAGCAGACACCTGAGTTTGCACAGTATTTCAACGTGGTGGACAGCTTTGATACTCATGCAAAAATTCCTGAGCATTTTGCAGATGTAGATGCAGCGGCAAAGAAAAGCGGGAAGATCGGTCTGATCTCAGTGGGCTGGGATCCGGGAATGTTTTCTTTGAACCGCCTGTATGCCAATGCCATTCTGCCGGAAGGAACAGACTACACGTTCTGGGGAAAAGGCGTAAGCCAGGGACATTCAGATGCAGTCAGAAGGATTGACGGAGTTGTGGATGCAAGACAGTATACCATTCCTGTGGAAAAAGCGCTTTCAGCAGTCAGAAACGGCGAGAATCCGGAACTGACAACCGGAGAAAAGCATACACGTGAAGTGTTTGTAGTGGCAGAAGATGGCGCGGATAAAGAGAAGATTGAAAAAGAGATCAAGACAATGCCAAATTATTTTGATGAGTATGAGACAACTGTGCATTTCATCAGTGAGGAGCAGATGAAGGCTGAGCACGCGGGACTTCCTCACGGAGGATTTGTTATCCGTACAGGAAAGACGGGATGGGAGCAAGAGCACAGTCACGTGATCGAGTACAGTCTGAAACTGGATTCAAACCCGGAATTCACTTCCTCTGTCATTGTAGCTTACGCAAGGGCAGCATACCGTCTGAACCGGGAGGGACAGAGCGGCTGCAGAACCGTCTTTGATATTGCACCGGCTTATTTAACTGTAAAATCTCCGGAGGAACTTCGGAAACACATGCTGTAAGGTCAGCAGATGAGGAAAAATGAAAGCGAATATTGATTATAGGACAGAGGCAAAACGAGTTGTCTTTGGGCTTGCAGGTGCCATTATCATGGCAGTTAATATTAAGACCTTTGTAAGAGCCGGTGGATTGTATCCCGGCGGGTTTAATGGAGTGACGCTGCTGATCCAGACTATCTTTGAACGGTTTTTGGGCATTGCGCTGCCGTTTACGGTAATCAACCTGCTGTTGAATGCAATCCCTACGATCGTTTGTTTTAAAGCCATAGGCAAGAAGTTCACAGTCAGCTCCGCCATGATCATTGTGCTGACCAGTGTTCTTACCGATATTATTCCGTATCAGCCGATCACCCAGGATATTCTGCTGATCTCCGTGTTCGGCGGACTGTTGAACGGTTTTGCTGTGAGTCTTTGCCTCATGGGTGGGACAAGCGGCGGAGGTACGGATTTTATCGCTATTTATTTTGCTGAGAAAAAGAATAAGGATGTCTGGAATTTTATTCTGCTTGGCAACGGATGTGTGCTGGTGATCGCGGGTATTCTGTTCGGATGGGATAAAGCACTTTATTCTATTATTTTCCAGTTTACGTCCACACAGATCATCCATATGCTGCATACGGCGTATAAGAAGGAGACACTGTTTATTGTTACGGATTGTCCGGATGCCGTGTACCAGGAGATCTATGAGGTGACGAATCACAGTGCAACGGAGTTTGCGGCTACCGGCTGTTATTCTAATGAAGGGCGGAAAATGCTGTATTCTGTTGTTTCCAGTGCAGAGGCAAAAGTGTTGGTCTCACGAGTTCGGAAAGCGGATCCGAAGGCATTTATCAATGTGATCAAGACGGATTTTTTGGAAGGGCATTTTTATCAGAAGACAGATTATTAGGTGGAAGAGGACTGCTGCGGGAACGTGGCGGTCCTTTTTTCTGCAAGGTTCTGCCGGACACGGGACAGGCAGGTCGGCGGTTGGGTCCGGCTGCTGTTTTTCCTTGCACTGGCGGGAGGAGGGGCTTTGCTGTTGAAAAAAGGAAGAATTGTATGGGGATTTGTGGTATTATGAAATGATTAAGAGAGTTCGGATGTAGAGATCATAGTAATAGATTAAGAGAGTTCGGATGTAGAGATCAGGTAATAGATCAAGAGAGTTCGGATGTAGAGATCATAGTAATAGATTAAGAGCGTTCGGATGTAGAGATCATGGTAATAGATTAAAAGAGTTCGGATGTAGAGATTATAGTAATAGTTTAAGAGCGTTCGGATGTAGAGATCATGGTAATAGATTAAAAGAGTTCGGATGTAGAGATCATAG
This sequence comes from Blautia hominis, assembly GCA_002270465.1. GTDB lineage: Bacteria > Bacillota > Clostridia > Lachnospirales > Lachnospiraceae > Blautia > Blautia hominis. Next base: position 516,443 of record NQOF01000001.1, on the reverse strand, counting down.
TAATAGTTTAAGAGAGTGGACGGGTGAAGTATGATTTATGTGAGTCATTTACTGGAAGACTGGGATATGAGAGATGTGATAGAAAAGACAGGGGCAGGGGTTGAAAGTATTGAGTTTTCTATTTCGGAAAATTTGGACTGTCTGGAAGAGAAAGCGGATCGGTATGAAAAGAGGCTGGAGGAGATGGAGTGTGAGGACCTGATCCTTCATGGGCCTTTTTTGGATTTGAATCCTATGACGTTTGATTCCCTGATCCTGGAGACTACCAGGAAAAGATATGAGCAGGCTTACTGGGCGGCGAAAAGACTGGGGGCTAAAAAACTGGTGTTCCACACCTGTTATGTACCGGATGTATATCTGCTGATCGGCTGGGCCGACAGGGTGGCTGATTTTTATAAACGGTTTCTGGAAGGCAGGGAAGGGATCCAGATCGTGATGGAAAATGTGTTTGACAGACAGGCAGAGCCTATTCTTGAAGTGGCAAGGAAGGTGGAGCATCCTGATTTTGGACTTTGCCTGGATATGGGACATGCCCATTGCTATTCAGATATGCCGGCCGGTGCATGGGCGGAGCTGTTTGGCAGTTATATCAAACATCTGCATGTCCATGACAATTGGGGGGACAGGGATGCCCACTGGGGACTGGGAAGGGGAAACCTGGATTATAAAGAGATAATTGAGACTGTAAAAAGAAATAGCCCGGATGTGACTTTTACAATAGAGTGCAGTCAAAAAGAGGATGTGCTGTATTCCATAAATGAGATTTGTATGGTATAAGAATGTCCCAGATACCTTAACGATATCCGGGACTGTTATGATAGCTTATCTTAATTTTTCCGCGGCCGGAAGCGGTTCGGCCTATAGCTTGTCTGAAGATTCATCTATTATTTTCCGTCAAAACAGTGTGTACACATTTTACACGGACTGAGGCCGATGGAAGCGGTCAGATCATCCAGACGATGATAGTGAAGGGTGGTGAAATTAAGCTGTCTTCCGATCTCCTCCAGCATTTCTTTGTAGTTGGCGGAATCCGGGTTCGCGTAGTCGGCAAGGACTTCCGCAGGAACATTGTCCCCCTCACGGTCTGCAATGATACGGCGGGTGATTAGATCCATTTCGGATTTGGAACGGGAGAAGTTCAGGTACGGGCAGCCGAACAGAAGCGGCGGGCAGGCCGGACGGATGTGAACTTCTTTGGCTCCGCTGCTGTATAAAAATTCTGTTGTCTCGCGAAGCTGTGTGCCGCGGACAATGGAATCATCAATGAGCAGCAGACTCTTGTTTTTGATCAGCGCTTCCACAGGAATCAGTTTCATGCGGGCGATGAGGTTTCTCTGGCTCTGCTGTGTCGGCATGAAAGAGCGAGGCCAGGTCGGTGTATATTTAATGAACGGGCGGGAGAAGGGAATACCGGATGCATTGGCGTAGCCGATCGCGTGTGCGATACCGGAATCGGGAACACCTGCGACCAGGTCGGGTTTCACATTTTCCCTCTGGGCATCGCGCTGTGCCAGCTTTTTGCCGCATTCGTAGCGCATTTCCTCTACATTTATGCCTTCATAGGTAGAGGTGGGATATCCATAGTATACCCACAGGAAGGAACAGATCTTCATTTCCTCACGTGGTTTGACTAAAGTTTCAGCGCTCTCCGGTGTAAGGAATACAACTTCTCCGGGACCAAGTTCGCGGTAGGGTTCATAGCCCAGATTGAAGAAGGCAAAGCTTTCAAAGGCGGCACAGAAGGCATCCTCTTTTTTGCCAAGGATGACAGGGGTACGGCCTACCCGGTCACGGGCTGCATAGATTCCTTTAGGGGTGAGCAGGAACAGGGTCATGGAACCCTCAACAAGCTCCTGTACATACTGTATCCCTTCCACAATGGTGGATTTCTGGTTGATCAGGGACGCCACCATCTCGGTTGGATTGATGCTTCCGCCGCTCATTTCCAGGAAATGGGTACATCCGTTTTTATAGGAGATATCTACAAGCTCATCCATGTTGTTGATTTTTCCTACAGTTGTGATAGCGAAGCTGCCCAGATGTGACTGTACTAAAAGCGGCTGCGGCTCGTTGTCAGAGATACAGCCAATACCCAGATTTCCTTCCAGTTCGTTTAAATCTCCGTCGAATTTGGTACGGAAAGGGGTATTTTCGATATTGTGAATCGAACGGTTGAATCCATTTGGTCCATAGACTGCCAAACCGCCTCTTCTTGTTCCTAGATGAGAATGATAGTCTGTTCCGAAAAACAAATCCAAAGTGCAGCTGGATTTAGAAGCTACTCCAAATATTCCACCCATTGATTTTTCTCCTTTTTACTTAAGAATTCTGTTGTTTTCACCACAGATAGTGTGCTGTGTGTACTTTCTGCAGTTTTTCCGATGCAGTCTTTATTATATACTCATAAGACGGCGTTCGTAAAGTCGTTTTGCCAACTTTTTTTACTTCGCAGGAGAGAAAAAATAGTGTATAATGAGGACGAAAGAAGTAAAATTCTACAATGATAAAAGAAAAGAAGACTTAAATATTTCGTCTATTTGGGGGAGGAGCCGATGAAAAATCAGACAGAATATGTGACGCATACGTTTGCACCGGTTTTTGACAGCAGTTCCAGAGTGCTGCTTTTGGGGACAATGCCTTCTCCGAAATCCAGAGAGGAAGGATTTTATTACGGGCATCCCAGAAACAGATTCTGGAAAGTGATGGGGGAAGTTCTGGGCGAAGATATGCCTTTGACCATAGAAGAAAAGAAGAAAATGCTGCTGGCCCATAAGGTGGCTGTGTGGGATGTGCTGAAAAGCTGCGAGATACGTGGGGCGGATGACGGAAGCATTAAAAACCCGGCGGCCAATGATATGTCCATCGTGCTGGATGCTGCACCCATACAGGCTGTTTTTGCCACCGGCCAAAAGGCAGCGGCGCTTTACCGGAAATATTGTGAGCCCCATACGGGTGTGCCGATCAGACAGCTGCCGTCCACCAGTCCGGCAAACTGCGGCATGAAATATGAAACGATCCTGGAGTTTTACCGGGAGATCTTAACGTATTTGTAGAGAACAGAGAGGAGAATCGTATGAAATTTATATCATGGAATGTGAATGGCCTGCGGGCTTGTGTGCAGAAGGGTTTTACAGAATTTTTTGAGGCTGCGGACGCGGATTTTTTCTGTCTGCAGGAGACAAAGCTTCAGGAAGGACAGATTGATTTTGCGCCGGAAGGGTATTATGCATACTGGAATTATGCTGTGAAGAAAGGGTATTCGGGGACGGCTGTATTTGCCAAGAAGGAGCCGGTTTCTGTGGCATATGGTATCGGTATGGAGGAGCATGACCAGGAGGGCAGGGTGATCACTCTGGAATACGATGAGTTTTATCTTGTGACTTGTTATACGCCCAATTCAAAGAATGAGCTGGCAAGGCTTCCTTACAGGATGGAATGGGAGGATGCGTTCAGAGAGTATCTTTTGAAACTGGATGAGAAAAAGCCGGTTGTTATGTGCGGGGATTTGAATGTGGCACACCGGGAAATTGATTTGAAGAATCCTAAGACCAACAGGCATAATGCGGGATTTACGGACGAGGAGAGAGGGAAGTTTACAGAGCTTTTGGAGGCTGGGTTTACGGATAGTTTCCGGTATTTTTATCCGGAGGAGACCGGGGTTTATTCCTGGTGGTCTTACCGGTTTAAGGCAAGGGAGAAGAATGCGGGGTGGAGGATTGATTATTTTTGTGTGTCGGACCGGTTGAGGGAGAAAATGGTTTCGGCGGGGATCCATACGGAGGTGTTTGGGTCGGATCATTGTCCGGTGGAGGTGGTGATAGAAGGGATGTGAGAGAAAGTGAGGGCGGACGGGAAGGTGAGGGCGGACGGGAAAGGAGCGGTGAGCGGAGGGCAGCCGGGGCAGAGGGTATCAGGCAGACGGAGCGCTCCGCTGGGCAGAAGCTAACCTGCTCCCAGTCACTAAATTCGTCGGCAGAGGCCTCCTCATTAAGTGTCTGGGGCAGGTGGATCTTCTGCCCGCTCCTCGAACACCGTCTGCCTGATACCCTCTGCCCCGGCTGCCCTCCGCTCACCGCTCCTTTCCCTGTTGGTTGGCTGACCACTGGATATTGGTTGGAGTGAGGGGGGGATGGCGGTAGGGGGGGAAGAGTTGAAATAGGAAGATATAAATATAAAGAGATATAAATATAGAGAGATAATTTTAGAGGTACAAATTTAGAGAGAGATAAACATAGAGAGAGATAAATTTAGAGTGATAAATTTAGAGTGATAATTTAGAGAGATAAATATAAAGAGATGTTGTGGGTTGAGGGAAGTATATAGGGAAATTGGGAGTGGGGTAGGGAGGTTGTGGGATTGAGAGAGATGGGAATGGATAGGAGATTGTTATGAGTGCTGGGGTGAAGTTGACGGAGTTTTCTAAGAGTGCGGGGTGTGCGGCTAAGATTGGGCCGGGGATTTTGGCGGAGGTGGTGGGGAGACTGCCTGCGGTGATGGATGAAAATTTGTTGGTGGGGGTTGAGACGGCGGATGATGCGGCGGTGTATCGGGTTTCGGATGAGGTGGCTTTGATCCAGACGGTGGATTTTTTTCCGCCTATGGTGGATGATCCGTTTACCTTCGGACAGATCGCGGCGGCTAATGCGCTCAGTGATGTGTATGCTATGGGCGGGGAGCCGAGGCTTGCTTTGAATGTGGTGGCGTTTCCTAATTGCCTGGGAGCTGAGGTGCTGGGAGAGATGCTGGCGGGCGGGGCTTCTAAGGTGAAGGAGGCCGGGGCTGTGCTGGCAGGCGGACATTCTATCAATGATGAGGAGCCTAAGTATGGGCTTTGTGTGACGGGTTTTGTGCATCCGGATAGGATTTGGAAGAATGGCGGGGCGCAGGCCGGTGATGTGCTTCTGTTGACGAAACCCCTGGGAGTGGGGCTGGTCAATACGGCTGTGAAGGCCGGTATGGCTTCTGAGGAGGCGAAAAGATGTGCGGTGGAGAGTATGAGCTGCCTGAATAAATTGGCTATGGAGGTGCTCAGAGAGGTTGAGGTGCATAGCTGTACGGATGTGACGGGATTTGGGCTTGCGGGACATGCACTGGAAACTGCCAGGGCAAGCGGTGTCTCGCTTGTGATTGAGACCGGCAGATTAGAAGTGCTGCCGGATGCTCTTTTTTATGCGTCTATGGGATTGGTCCCTGAGGGTACTTATAGGAATAAGGCGTATAATAAGAAGGATGTACGGCTGGAGGACAAGGTTGAGGAAGCTTTGGAGGATCTGGTCTTTGACCCGCAGACTTCCGGAGGGCTTTTGGTGAGCCTGAGAAGGGAGGACGTTGAGGCTGTGCTTGTGAAGCTTGAGAAAGCCGGGTACCCTTTGAAGGCTGGGATCGTGGGATTTGTAACGGATCGGCAGGAGAAGTTTCTGATGATCCGATAGGACGGAAAGACGGTGAAAGAGATGATTTATCTGGATAATGCGGCAACTACGCTGAAGAAGCCGGAATGTGTGAGAAAGGCTGTCTATGAAGCTATGGGCACCCTTGGAAATTATGGGAGGGGTGGCCATGGGATCACCCTTGAGACGTCCAGGAAGATTTATGAGGCCAGGGAGGCTATTGCGGGATTCTTTGGGTTTGGAAATCCTTCCGGTGTGGCGTTTACCTGTAATGCTACGGAGGCATTGAATACAGTGATCCGGGGGATCTTTGATCCCGGAGAGCATGTGGTGACTACCGCACTGGAACATAATTCAGTTCTCAGACCTTTGTATGAAATGGAAAAAACAGGGGTTTTGGTGACGGTCCTTCCGGCAGATGAAAAAGGAAATATTTCTTATGAGGAGATGGAACAGGCCATTGGGGATAAGACCAGGGCCGTGGTGTGTACCCATGCTTCTAATGTTACGGGAAATATGCTGGATATAGAAAGGATTGGAAAGCTTTGCCGCAGAAAAGGGGTTTTATTTGTCCTGGATGCGTCCCAGACTGCGGGATCGGTGCCTATTCAGATGGAAAAATGTGGAATAGATGTACTTTGTTTTACCGGGCATAAGGGGCTTATGGGGCCTCAGGGAACAGGCGGGATCTGCGTGCGGGAAGGGGTGGAGATTCGCCCATTAAAAGCAGGAGGCAGCGGAATCCATTCTTTTGAACGGGAGCACCCGGGGATCATGCCGGGCAGACTGGAAGCCGGAACGCTGAATGGGCACGGGATCGTGGGCCTGTTAAGCGCTGTGGAGTATGTGAAACAAGCAGGCGTGGAAAATATCGGGGCCTATGAACGAAAGCTTGCCCGTGCGTTCTATGAAGGTGTGCGGGAAATACCGGGGGTCAAGGTGTACGGGGATTTTGAGAAAAGGGAGAGAGCAGCCATTGTGGCTCTCAATATGGGAGAATATGATTCGGCACAGGTGAGCGATGAGTTATCCTGTACCTATGAGATCTATGCCCGGTCCGGGGTACACTGCGCGCCGCTGATGCATCAGGCAATGGGAACGCAGGAGCAGGGGGCCGTCCGATTTTCTTTTTCCTGGTTTAATACTATGGAGGAAGTGGAGCAGACTGTAAGAGCATTGAGGGAACTGGCAGCAGAATGAGCCGCCGGTTCCCTTTAAAACATGCAGAGATTTTATTCTGAGAAGTATACGTCAATGATCATGACCTCAGCGTCTGTTCCCACACGCATGGCAGGCCCCCAGATTCCCACGCCGGAGGTGACATAGGAGTACATATCATCCTTTTTCAGCTCTCCGCAGGAGTTTTCCCACATGAGTTTTGTGGTCAGATTGCCCGGGAACATCTGCCCGTCGTGGGTGTGGCCGGAGAGGTCTATGTCGCAGCCGGCGTCGGCCAGTTCCTGGAGCTGTTTGGGCTGGTGGTCAATGACCAGTATGGGCTTATTATGGTCCAGGTCTTTTAAAAGGTCCTCCGGTGAGAGTCGGTTTTCCTTCATCTTCTTAGAACGCTGCGGGTCTTTGCGGCCGGCCAGATAGAAGGAGTCGTCGATGAGGACAGACTTGTCATCCAGGAGCTGGATGCCGGATCGTTTCAGAAAGTTATCCATCCGGGTATCTGTGTGCTGCCCATTTTTGACGGGTACGGTAAAGCCGGCAAGGAGCTTTTCTTTAAAGTCATGGTTGCCCCAGCATGCATATACGCCGTAGGTGCTTTTTATTTCCTTTAAGATGGAAATGGTTTTTTCCGGGTACTGTACAGCATCGTATTCGTTGTCGAAGAAGTCTCCGGCAATGCAGACCAGATCCACGTTTTCCGCATTTATTTTGTCCACCATGGATTCCACATGGTAAGTGCCGATGCTGTAGCCCAGATGCAGGTCTGCAGTCAGGGCAATCCGCAGATGGTCCAGCCTGCCGCCGGATTTTTCGATTTTGGCTTCATAGTGGTTTACATAGACCCGGTGTTCATGGATGATCCCATAGGCACTCAGGCCGATGATCAGGCAGGCCGCGGCGCCGCCGCTTAAGACAAATGTGCGGCGCAGGGCAAGGGTTTCATTTTTTATCCGGTTTGTATGTTTTAAAAGGAATCTTCCCAGGTCGAAGATAAGGATGATAAGTACAATATATAAAAATGTGCCCAGCCAGTAATTGAAAAGCCGCTTCAGATAACTGTGCCAGGGATTGGCGGAGACCAGATAGGAGGTCAGGGGCGTCAGGCACATGAAAATATAAATGGAAAGGAAAACCACACGAAACGGCCTGGATCTTAGATGCCTGTGGCAGGCGCCTGTCCAGCGGATGATCCAGCGGACAACATAGAGATTGATCAAAAGATAAAATGGGGCAAGTATGATAGCCAGCATAACAGACTCCTTTTGTGAGTTAAATTTATTACTTCAAGAATAGAATAGGTTGGAAGTTTTGTCAAGTATTTACATGGAACATATGTTCTGGTATAATGGTGCTAAAGAGGTCAAAGACCTTGCAGAGATCAAAACGTTATAAAATAAGGAAGTGGGATCAAATTGGAGAACGTCATATTTCATATTGATGTAAACAGTGCATTTCTTTCCTGGGAAGCTGTTTACAGGCTTGAAAACGGGGGGACTGTGGATCTTCGCAGCATTCCCAGTGCAGTGGGCGGGGACAGGTCAAAAAGACGGGGGATCATCCTGGCAAAATCCATTCCTGCCAAAGCGTTTGGTGTCAGGACAGGGGAGCCTATTGTGGACGCCATGCGGAAATGCCCATCCCTGACGATTATCCCTTCCCATCACGGAATGTACAGGGAGTATTCAAAAAAGTTTATGGATATCCTGAGAGAATACACACCGGATGTGGAAAAATATAGCATTGACGAGGCATTTATGAATATGACAGGCATGGAGCGGCTGCTGGGAGAACCGGTGACATTTGCGCACCGGCTCAAAGACCGCATCAAAAAAGAACTGGGGTTCACGGTGAATATCGGAATCTCCAGCAATAAGCTGCTGGCAAAAATGGCCTCTGATTTTCAGAAGCCCGACAGGGTCCACACGTTGTTTCCGGAGGAGGTTCCCGAGAAGATGTGGCCTCTTCCCGTATCGGAACTGCTGTTTGTGGGGAAATCCACGGAGAACACGCTGAAGAAACTGGGAATCTATACCATCGGAGATCTGGCTGCGGCGGATGTGGAGATTCTGCGGCATCATCTGAAAAAGCACGGGGAGGCTATCTGGAATTCTGCCAACGGCAGGGACAGTGCTGTGGTGGAATCCGTGCAGGAGGATAATAAGGGGTACGGCAACAGCACAACCATCGCTTTTAATGTGGTGGATGAGGATACCGCAAAGCAGGTGCTGCTTTCCCTTTGTGAAACGGTGGCCTCCAGGCTGCGCAGTGACGGTATGAAGGCCGAGGTGGTGTCCGTCACCATTAAGGATCATGAACTGCAGTCGGTTTCCCACCAGATGGTGCTGAAGGCTCCCACCAATATCACCTCAGAGCTTTATCATCAGGCCTGCAGGCTGTTTGATGAACTGTGGGATGGAGCGCCCATCCGTCTTCTGGGGGTGCGGACCAGCCGTGTTTCCAGGGAGGAGAGCGGCAGACAGTTGTCCTTGTTTGATCACACGGATTATGATAAACTGGAAAAAATGGACCAGGCTGTAGATGAGATCCGCAAAAAATTCGGAACAGGGGCTATCATGCGGGCATCTTTCCTGAAGCAGCCCATTGAAAATATGGCGGGAGGTCATCCGGAAGGCAGACTTCCGGCTCCTGAGGTGAGCGCTGCGGAGGGGCTTTCCCAAAACTGGAAGCAGAATGAGAATGAGGAGAAGGACAAGTAGGATGAGTGAGATAGTGGAAGAATTTGTTAACGGATACTGTAAGAATTATGATATGGCAAGAAGCGCCATATGCGAATTCGTACAGGATGAAGACGGCCTGCATTTTGACAGGATTGACTGTGATTACGGTGCATGTCCCCACAGTAAGAACTGTGAGATGATGAAACAGGTTTTTGCAATGGAAGCAGAAAAATAACAGAAAGGAAAACGTAACTGTGAAGGCCTGAACAGTTACAGGATAACAATATTTATGCTGACGATCAGAGATATCAGAGAGGAAGACAGAGACATATTCTTTAAGATGGAGAAGGAGTTTTACGGCGGTGAAGCCTGTATGCATACAGTGCCTCAGGAGCATTTTGAAGCAACTTTGAAGGAGTGTTTAAGAAGCAGGGAATATGCCAGGGTATTGATGCTGGAGGATGAAAGCGGCGTGGTTGGATACCTGCTTCTTGCCTTTACGTTCAGCAATGAGGCAGGCGGTCTGACGGTGTGGCTGGAGGAACTGTATTTTATGGAAAACGCCAGAGGAAAGGGATACGGAAGTGAAGTCTTTGCCTGGATCGAACAGGAGTATTCCCATGCCAAGAGATTCCGTCTGGAAGCCACATACAGCAACGAGAGAGCAATCGCGCTGTATGAGAGGCTTGGATATGAGGAGCTGCATTATTTCCAGATGATAAAAGACTTGTAGAAAAGAAAAAGGATGCGTTTTGATGATACCGCGCCGGCCTGCCGGGAGCTGTAAGATCTAAAACGCATCCTTGATACTATAACGCCGTGCTGCTGTCAATGACCAGGTCCCATACTTACGCGGAGGCGATCATCCGTTTGATATCCGGTACTGCAGTGAGAAGCGGATAGAGGACCAGTGAGAGGATCAGACCGCTGGCACCCTGGATCAGATTGGACGGCACGCTTAAAAATGCGGCTGTGCCGTACAGGAAGAATTCACACAGGCAGTAGCCCCCTGCAACCAGCACCATGTCGATGATGCCTCCTGTAAGGACGCCTGCCCAGGCTGTTTTGCTGTCTTTTGCTATCTTTTTGTAGGCAAGGGCAGCAAACAGTGCCACCAGGCCTTTTATGGCAAAGGTGATGGGGACGTAGATAAAATATCCCCCCAAAAGGTCGGCCATGCAGGAACCGATACCGGCGGCCAGGAATCCGTAGGCAGGACCCAGGATGATCCCGGAAAGGATCACAATGGCATCCCCCGGATGAATGTAACCGCTGGTCCCGGGTGTGGGAATGCGGATGGACATGGTGGCAACACAGGCCAGAGCCGCAAAAAGTGCGGTCATGACAATCTTTTTCGTTTTGTTTTCCATAATAATAACTCCTTTTAACAGACATAACTGTCCAGCACCTTCTTACATTACATGTAAAATCCCTGCAGAACCGCTTTCGGTATGGGGGACTTGGCTGCTGAACGCTTTCTTTCTACACAATATAGCCGAAAATTGGCATTCTATAAAGAGCCAGTTTCCTAAAAAAAGAGCAGTCCAGTTTTGGACTGCCCTATAAATTGCTATGTACTAAGCGCGGAAGGTGAGGGAATCATCGCTCATGGAATCCACAATTGCCAGGGACTCCACACGGATGCCTTTTTCTCTCAGCGCGTCGCCGCCGTGCTGAAAGCCCTTTTCGATGACAATACCGGCTCCTTCCAGAGTTGCGCCGGCTGTATCCACTATTTCGATCAGACCCTGGAGTGCGCATCCGTTAGCCAGGAAATCGTCAATGATCAGTACATGGTCTTCCGGCTGCAGGAATTTTTTTGATAGTATCACATCATAAACTTTTTTATGGGTAAAGGACTGGACTTTGGTCGTATACATTTCGCCGTCCAGGTTCAGGCTCTGGGCTTTTTTAGCAAAGACCACCGGAACACCGAAATACTGTGCCACAATACAGGCAATGCCAATGCCGGAGGCTTCGATCGTCAGAATTTTTGTGATAGGGGAGCCGGCAAATCTGCGTTTGAACTCTTTGCCGATCTCGTTGATGAATGGTATGTCCATCTGGTGATTCAGGAAACTGTCCACCTTCAGTATATTACCCGGCTTTACCGTGCCGTCTTTTAGAATACGCTCTTTTAAAAGCTGCATTTGAATTCCTCCCTGGTTTTTACGTGTCCGGGGGGATCAGATACCCCCGGTTTTTCTGGTAACTACCATAATACGATATTTGTACGGGCTTTGCAATTTATTTTTGGTTTTTTTGTAAAAACAGGGGAGAAAATGACACAAAATCTGCACGATTGTGATAAAATAGAAAACGAGGTAAATAAGTGATGAAAAAAATAGGAATCTTATGTGCCAGCGATACAGAACTGGCCCCCTTTTTAAAGTATATCCGGAGTTGTGAAACGACAGAAAAGGCCATGCTTACATTTTATGAAGGAACCATTCATCAGACAGAAGTGACTGCCGTGTACAGTGGAGTCTGCAAAGTGAATGCCGCCATTGCAGCCCAGCTATTGATCGATGTATTTCACGTTGACTGCATCATCAATGGGGGAACAGCAGGGGGAATGGAGGAAAGTGTTCAGCTTTTCGATACGGTCATATCGGAGCGTGTCATTTACCATGATGTGGCAGATGATATTCTGACGGAGTTTCACCCATGGTTAAAATCCAATTATTTTCCGGCAGATGACAAATTGTCGGCCATAGCTAAAAGGTACAGCCTGACATCTGCACATCCGATCCGGTTTGGAACCATGGTGACAGGAGAGCAATTCATCGAAGATGATAAAAGGGAGGAGATCAATGAAAAATTTGCTCCTCTCTGTGTTGACATGGAAACAGCCAGTGTTGCCCATGTCTGCTATGTAAACAAAATCCCGTTTTTGGCAGTCAGGACCATTACGGATACTGTTACGCATAAAGGGATCGAAAATTTTGATAAGAACTGTGAAGCGGCATCTGAGATATCCGCAGAAATTGTTGCAGGGATGCTTGAACAAATAGATGGGTGTGTATCGGAATGAGTGTGTATCGGAATGAGTTTGCGGTACACGCAGGAAAGGAAGCGGAACCATGCTGATAGAAAATGGAAAGCAGCAGTTGTTGGATTTTACGGAAAAGAACTACAAGGAAACCATAACGGAAGTGACAAAAGGGGTGTGGTTTGTATCAGGACTGGGCCACAGCAATGCAGTTTTTGTGGAGGCTGAGACCAGTGTGATCCTGATCGATACACTGGACACGCGGGAACGCGGTGAAAAGCTGCTTAAGATCATCCGGGAGAATACAAGGAAAGAAGTGGGGAACATTATATATACACACAGCCATCCCGACCACCGGGGCGGTGCAGGGGCCTTTGCGGCAGGCAGTCCAAAGATAATTGCCTTTAAGCCTAAAAACCCCGTTTTAGAGAGAACGGAGCTTTTAAAGGATATCCAGGATCTGCGCGGTGCACGGCAGTTTGGTTATGCTTTAACTGATGAGGAGGCCATTTCACAGGGCATCGGACCGAGAGAGGGGATAACGCATGGGGAACACCGGGCATTCGTCCCGCCTGATACGGTTTATGATCAGGAAAAGGTGCTCTGCAAAATAGATGGTGTGCAGATGGAAATGGTCCGGCTTCCCGGTGAGGCGGAAGATCAGATCATGATCTGGTTTCCGCAGAAGGAAGTGTTATGCTGCGGGGATAATTACTATGGCTGTTTCCCGAACCTCTATGCCATACGGGGCGGACAGTACCGAGATCTGGCGGCATGGATAAACAGTTTAGATGTACTAATGTCTTATCCGGCCAGATTCCTTCTGCCTGGGCATACAGCGGCAGTTTTTGGCAGGGAAGAGATCAAAAGGACATTGGAGCATTTCCGGGGAGCTTTTGATCATATTTTGACATATACTTTGGAGGGGATGAATGCAGGCAGGAGCGCAGACCAGCTGGCATCAGAAATACAATTGCCGTCGGCATATGCGGACCTGCCATATTTGGCGGAACATTATGGCTGTGTGGAATGGACCGTGCGGGCCATTTATGGGGCATATCTGGGATGGTTTGACGGGAATCCGACTAACCTGCACCCATTGCCGCCAGCGGTACATTCCAATAAGATGATCGGTTTGATGGGCGGTGCGCCGGCTGTTTTGGATGCGGCTGAAAGCGCTGTCAGGGAAAAGGATTATCAGTGGTGTCTGGAATTATGCGATCTCCTTTTGGAAGACCATGCGTCAGCCGGTAAAGAAGTGCTTCGTCTGAAAGCCGCTGCATTGGAAGGGATAGCAGAATATGAGACCAGTGCCAATGGGCGTCATTATTATATTGCATGTGCCAGAGAATTAAGGGAAACCGCCGAAGGTTGTTCTGTATAGATTTTGCCGGTAGCCTGAAGCAGCAGGATTTGAAAGGAAGCAGAGATATGAAAACGTATGAAGTGATACACGAAATATTTAACCAGTGTCCGGGAAACCACTCCAGGGATAATTTTATTCAGGAAGTGGAAATGGAGAACCCGGAGGTTTGGCTGCATGCGAAATTTAAGTCCGAGAAGGAGCTTCGTATGGAGAAGACAGAGAAGGAAGACGGAAGTGTGGTATATGATGTGATGACAGCGGATGTACATCAGAGATTTACATTTTCTGAGATTTAGATCTTGCTGTTTACACAGCCATTATCCCCACGGAGACTGAAGGGCAGGGAAACCATTGCTTTTTTTTCTGGGTTTGATATAATAGAGAAAGCGCGAGGAGGAAACCACAATGGAAGAGACGAAACATGTCCATACACACAGTCTTCCTGACGGAACGGTGATTGAGCATGTGCATGAAGATGCCGGCGCACAGGGACACGGACACCCCCATTCCCATACGCATACCCACACCCATACGAAGGCAGTGCTGAACCGTTTGTCAAGAGCGATCGGTCATCTGGAATCTATCCGCCGTATGGTGGAGGATGGCAGGGACTGCAGCGAAGTGCTCATACAGCTCTCGGCAGTGAAGGCGGCGATCAACAATACCGGAAAGGTGATCCTGCAGGATCACATTGAGCACTGTATCGTGGACGCGGTGGAGAGCGGGGATAAAGAAGCCCTGGAAGAATTAAATAAAGCCATTGACAGGTTTATGAAATAAGGTATAAACCCCAGTGGGAAAGGAAAGAATCATGAGTGAAGAAAAGAAACAATGCGACAGCAAGAGCTGTGATAAAAAAAGTTGTGAGGGATGCAGCCATGCAAACGGCGGCGGAATCCCAAAAGAAGAGTTGAATGCATTTTCCGAAATTAAGAAGGTGATCGGTGTTGTCAGTGGAAAAGGCGGCGTAGGTAAATCTTTTGTCACCGCGTCACTGGCAAATGAGATGGCATCCAAGGGATACCGTGTAGGTATTCTCGATGCGGATATCACAGGGCCTTCCATCCCGAGAATGTACGGGATCAAAGGTTCCGCTACCGCAGATGACAATGGTATATATCCGATTCTGACAAAGAATGATATTAAGATCATGTCCATCAATCTGCTCTTGCCCCAGGAGGAGGCTCCGGTTATCTGGAGAGGCCCGATTCTTGCGAATATGGTAAAGCAGTTCTGGACGGATGTTATATGGGGCGAACTGGACTATCTGTTCGTGGATATGCCTCCGGGAACCGGAGATGTTCCGCTGACTGTATTCCAGTCTCTTCCGGTAGATGGAATTGTCATTGTGTCATCTCCGCAGGATTTGGTGCATATGATTGTGAGAAAAGCTTACAACATGGCCAAGATGATGAAGGTTCCGGTGATCGGCCTGGTGGAGAACTACAGCTTTGTCAAATGTCCTGACTGTGGAAAAGAGATCCATGTGTTTGGTGAGAGCAAAGTAGATGCCATCGGTGCAGAGCTGGGTGTGCCGGTAATTGCCAAGATGCCTTTGGAACCGGAGCTGGCTGCAACTGTGGACGCCGGCGGATATGCGGATGTGATCAACGAATATCTTAAGGATTCCTTAAAATATCTGCCGAAAGCCTGAGCGGACGGCTGATACAGTGACAAAATTTGAGTCTCTGATTTGGGAATATTTCTCCGAGTAAAATGATAACTGGTATATCATGGATAAATGGAGACGTCAAACTGCACAGAACAGACAAGTTTCGACAAAATATTTCCTGTTTATTTTGCTAAAAAACGTGCTGAAATGGCGGTTTTTGGTACATGTGGAAAAATCTTGTCAAATTCTTGACAAATATAGGCAGAGCTGTCATAATACGTCCTAACAATAAAGAATCAAGACATAACTATAATATCAGTTGGCGTGTTGTTTCTTAAAGAAAGGATGGTAAATATGGTACAACGCCAGATTAGGTTAAATGAGACAGGCGACGTTAAGGAGTTTGTCACTGAGGCCAGTAAATGCGAATTTGATATCGATGTTTTTTACAACAGAGTCATCATTGATGCGAAGTCAATCCTTGGAGTTTTAAGTATGGATTTGACACGTGTGCTCACTGTGAGATGTAATGGGCATGATGAGAAATTCGATAGATTTCTGGACAGATATGCGATTGCTTAGAGGGGGATTTCTCGGGAACTGATAATTTTATATGTTATTTTGGGGCGGAAGACACGAATTGTGGGCTTCCGCTTTTTTGGGTTGAATGGGGAGAGCGGACGGGGAAGCATGGCGGATGCGGGAGGGGGACGGGATTGCCTGTGAGCGATGCACTCCGCTGGCAGCCAGCTAACCTGCTCCCAGTCACTAAGTTCATCGCGAGAGCGCTCTTCACTAAGTGTCTGGGGCAGGTGGATCTGGCAGCCGCTCCGTGAAACACCGCTCACAGGCAATCCCGTCCCCCTCCCGCATCCGCCATGCTTCCCCTGGGGGTGGCTGTGGAACAAAAAAAGATGTAGAATGGGGGGGAAAGTGGCTGCGGAAGTGAAGAGTTGTGGTACGGGAGGATAAATGGCTGCAGAAGAAAAAAAGATGAGGTATGAGAGGAAACAAATTGGTTGAGGAAGAAAAAAGATGAGGTATGGGAGGACAAGTGGCTGAGGAAGGAAAATGATGTGGGATGGGGTTGGGGATGTACAGGAACATAGGTTCTGTGTTAGAATGTGGGTATGAGTGAGATGAAGGAAGTTATTCGGATATCGGTTAGGAATTTGGTGGAGTTTATACTGCGCAGCGGGAATTTGGATAACCGGAGGACAGTGTCTGCGGATCGGGAGGCTATGAGGAAAGGAAGTAAGGTGCACCGGAAGATCCAGAAGCAGATGGGGTTGTCTTATCGGGCGGAGGTTCCGCTTTTGTGGGAGGAAGAATTTGAGGAGTTTGTTGTCCGGCTGGAAGGCAGGGCGGATGGTATCATAGAGGAAAAGGATGGGGTTACGATTGACGAGATTAAGGGTGTTTATCGGGACCTTGAATTTTTGGAGGAGCCGGTGCCGGTTCATCGGGCACAGGCTATGTGTTATGCTTATATTTATGGGACGCAGAAGGAATTGGAACGGATCGGGGTGCAGATGACGTATTGTCAGCTGGAGTCAGAACAGGTGAAACGGTTTCGGGAAGAGTTGTCCATGTCTGCGCTGAAAAAGTGGTTCTCGGATTTGATGGCGCAGTATTATAAGTGGGCTTATTTTCAGTATAGAAGAAGGATTGAGCGCAGGGAATCTATGCAGGGATTGGAGTTTCCTTATGAATATCGGGAGGGGCAGAAGGAACTGACGGCTGGGGTTTATCATACGCTCAGGAATGGGAAACAGTTGTTTATTCAGGCGCCTACCGGGATCGGAAAGACTATGGCGGCCCTTTTTCCGGCAGTGCGGGCTGTGGGGGAAGGATATGGGGATAAGATCTTTTATCTGACGGCTAAGACGATCACCAGGACTGTGGCCGAGGAGGCGTTTTCTATTCTGAAGGGCAAGGGATTGTCCTATAAAACGCTTACGGTCACTTCTAAGGAGAAGATGTGTCTCATGGATGAGGTGGAGTGCAATCCGGAAAAGTGTCCCTATGCGGAGGGGCATTTTGACAGGGTAAATGATGCTGTGTATGAATTGCTGACAGAACAGGATACTTATCAGAGAGAGGAACTGCTTGAGCAGGCCCGGAAGTGGCAGGTGTGTCCCTTTGAAATGTGTCTGGATACCTCTACCTGGGTGGATGCGGTGATCTGTGATTATAATTATGTGTTTGATCCCAATGTGTATCTGAAGCGTTTCTTTGGAGACGGGGTGAAGGGGGATTATCTTTTTTTGATCGATGAAGCCCATAACCTGGTGGACAGAGGGCGGAATATGTACAGTGCTGTTCTGTGTAAAGAGGATTTTCTGGAAGTTAAGAAGGTGGTGAAGGAGCACAGCAGGAAGCTGGAAAAGATTCTGGAGAAGTGTAATAAGGTTTTGCTGGAATATAAGAGGGAGTGTCAGGATGAGTACCGGGTGATGGAGAATATAGGGGCACTGGCACTGCAGCTTATGAATCTTTTAGGGGAGATGGAAAACTTCCTGGAGAGGGAGCAGGAGGAAAAGGTGCGCCGTACGGTGCTGGAGTTTTCTTTTGCAGTGCGGCATTTTTTGAATATGTATGATCTGCTGGATGAGAATTATGTGATCTATACGCATCATGGGACAGAGGGTAGGTTTTATCTGACTCTGTTTTGCGTAAATCCAAGGGTGAATCTTCAGGAATGCCTGAATAAGGGGAGGGGGACCGTATTTTTCTCGGCTACGCTTCTGCCTTTGGGATATTACAGGTCGCTGTTCAGTACAAGAGAGGATGACTATGCCATCTGTGCCAAATCCCCGTTTCCCAGGAAGAACCTGAAGCTTATGATCGCAAGGGATGTGAGCAGTAAATATACCAGACGCGGGGAGGAGGAGTATGGGAAGCTGGCACAGTATATTCTGCAGACGGTGACTGTCAAGCAGGGGAATTATATGGTGTTTTTTCCTTCTTACAGGATGCTGCAGGATGTGTATGAGATTTTTGAGGAGAAGAGTTCGGGGATGGAGCTGCAGTGTGTGCTGCAGTCCGGGAATATGACTGAGGGGGAGAAGGAAGAGTTTCTGGAACGGTTTGAGGGGGAATCGGATGGGACGCTGGTGGGATTTTGTGTGATGGGCGGGATTTTTTCGGAAGGGATAGATCTGACTGGGGAGAAGTTGATCGGGGCAATCCTGGTGGGAACCGGACTGCCGCAGGTGGGATATGAGAGGGAGATATTGAAGAATTATTATGATGAGAAGAACAGGGCCGGGTTTGAGTATGCGTATCGGTATCCGGGGATGAATAAGGTGCTGCAGTCTGCAGGAAGAGTGATTCGGACGAAGGAGGACAGAGGGGTGGTGCTGCTTTTGGATGAGAGGTTTTTGCAGAGGGCTTATAAGGAGTTGTTTCCGGAGGAATGGGGAGGGTATGAGGTTTGTTCGTTGGAGGATGAGAGGGGGAGAGTTGAGGCGTTTTGGGCGTGATGTGGAAGAGATGGCGGACGGGAATGGCTTCCTCTGGACCAACCGGGTCAGGTGGATCTGCTGTGTTGCCACATGAATCAACCGGGGCAGGTGGATCTGCTGTGTTGCCACATGAATCAACCGGGGCAGATGGATCAGTTGTGTCGCTTCGCCGTTGAAAACAGGGAACAGGATAAGAAATCCTGCTCCCTGTTTTTTTACGATAAAATCGGTTTCGCCGGTGTGGGATTTATCGTCAGCTCTTGTGAAGATGCGCCCCGTCCCCCCAATCTCTCCAAAAGAATAGATAACATTATTTCACCCCGTGACCATTTTCTGTCTGTGTCTGTGGGGTGTTTTTTGTGGGAAGAGGAGCAAAAAATCGTGGGGAAAATGTGAAAATAATAACAGGGAGGGGCGGGTGTACAATATGCATAATGTGGAAAGGTTGCCACATCTTTGAAATCTGGTAACTATTAACGAAAATATTTTTGAGGGTTGAAATCTGTAAATGTATGGTTATATAATACGAAATATAAGGGAGAAAACAGAAAAAAGTGTAAAAAGTATACAAAATTTGTAAAAAAGAGGTGAAATTAGAAGAAATGCTTGAAAATCTGGAATGTGAAAAAATTTCATATAAAACAGATGAAAATGTGAAAAAAATCACAATGAAAAGGATAGCGGAGGAGGCCGCTGTGTCAGTTTCCTGTGTGGCAAGATGTGTGAACAAAAGCGGATATGTGGCGGAGGAGAAGAGGCGGAGGATCTGTGAGGTGATGGACAGGCTGCATTATATTCCGAATCAGCAGGCAAAGTGTCTGCGGGATGGGTGCTCTAAACTGATCGGGCATATCCATGTGACTTCGGAAGAGAATATTTTCTTTACTAAGATAGCGGCTACCATTGAGAAGGAGAGTTTTACCAGGGGATATAAAACGATCTCTATTGCTTTTGAGGAGGGGAATATGGAGATGGTGGAGAACCAGCTTAGGGATCTGCTGGCTTACCGGGTGGATGGCATCATTCTCAACCCGGGTATCAACGGGAAGATCGTGCAGGAACTGGGGGAGAAGGTGAAGGGGCTGACCATTCCCACGGTGATGATTGAGAGACCTGCGGATGTGTATGAGGTGGAAAAGGTGTTGGTGGATAATACGGAGGGAAGTTATATTGCCACGGAGAGACTGCTGGCAGCAGGGCACAGAAAAATAGTGTATCTGGGAAGGGAGTCTGAGGAGCCTGTGGAGCAGGAACGTTATCACGGATATGTGCAGGCAATGCGCGGGGTGGATGATGCTTATGTACAGAGGCATTCTTATTTTACACAGGAGTATACGGTTGAGCATGGATTTATGAAATGTATGGAGATTCTGGAAAAGATGGGGGAGGATATGCCCACTGCCATTTTTGCATCATCGGATATTTTGGCAGCAGGAGTGCTCAGGGCACTGTATGAGAAGAAAATCAGGGTTCCGGAAGATATCTCTGTGATCGGATATGATGATACCATTGCAAAGTTTCTCTCCCCGCCCCTTTCCACCATGCGGCTGCCGGTCCGGGAGATCGCGGAGGCGGCTGTGGATGCGCTGATCACAAAATTGGAGAAGCCGGGGGGAAACAGCGGGAACAGAACGGTTAAGATCGGACCGGTGTATGTGGAACGGAATTCCGTCAGGGACCTGAACCGGAAATGAGGACGAAGATTGGAGAAGGAAGGATAGGATGACTGATAAAGGAAGGAAAAATAAGAAAATAGGGATGCAGATTTTGGACAGACATACACCGCTTCTCATGCTGCTTCCGGCAGCAGCGGCTGTCACGCTGGTATCTGTGTACCCCACATTAAAGACTATGTGGCTGTCTTTTTTCGATAAGCAGCTTTTGAAAAAAACGGTATCTTTCATAGGACTGTCCAATTATGCGGCGGCTCTTAAAAATCCGGATACCTGGCAGGTAATACTTAATACACTGTTTTTTTCGGTGGTGTCCCTGATCTTAGGTGTGGCTCTGGCCATGTTTATTGCGGTGAAACTGATCAAACCCTATCCGGGGCGGGGGTTTTTCAGAGCTATGTTCCTGATCCCGTGGGTGACGCCTCCTCTGGTGGCCTCCTTTGTGTGGAGGACCATACTGAGCGCCAACTTCAGCCCTCTGAATTCTATTCTGCTGAAGCTGGGGATCATTAAAGTGCCGGTCAGTTTTTTGGAGAGTACACAGACGTATTTCGGTTTCCTTTCTGTGCCTCTTATTATGATCACGCTTATCAATGTGTGGTCCATTTTTCCTTTTCTCATGGTGATGTTTATAGCCGGACTGCAGACTGTGCCAAAGGAATTGTACGAGGCAGCCACCATGGATGGAGCAGGGAAGATCAAGAGTTTTTGGAAGATCACGGTACCGTGTATCAGGCCAGTCATATCTGTATCCGTGCTTTTGGAGCTTATCTGGCAGTTCAATAATTTTAATATTAGCTATATGGTAACCCAGGGCGGGCCTCTGGGGCTTACAAAACTGCTTGCCGTGGAGGTTTACCAGCAGGCATTTACAAACTTCAGGTATGGATATGCATCAGCCGTCAGTGTGCTCATGATGTGCATTGCACTGGTGCCCGCAGTTATTTATATCCGCTCATCTCTGAAAGAAATAAGCTGACAGCAGGGGGAATAGTATGAGGAAAAAAGTTAAGAAAACAGGGGAGATCTTGGGACATTATCTGTCCTTGATGATTATCAGTGCGTTTGTACTGCTTCCATATTATTGGATGGTGGTGACAGCGGTGAAGCCCACAGAGGAAGTTATGGTTTCCCCGGCAACGCTTTTGCCGTCCAGGATCTCACTGGATAATTTCAGCAGAGTCTGGCAGTCAATACCCCTTGGAACATATATGAAAAATTCCCTGGTGGTGTCTGTGGCAGTCACTGCGGTGAGCGTGGTTTTTGCCACCCTGTGCGGATACAGCATCAGCAGGTATATCAGGAGGAGGGCGCAGAAAGTCTCCCTTGTGCTGATGCTCTGTACACAGTTGATACCGGGGATCGTAACCATGATAAGCCTCTATTTCATTATGTTCAATATGGGAATGACAAATACATACAGAGGGCTTATCATCGCATATACCGTGTGGGCGGTTCCCTTTTGTACCTTGATGATCAAGGGATACTTTGACGCTGCCATTCCCAGGGAGATTGAGGAGAGCGCCCGTGTGGACGGCTGCAGCCAGTTCGGAACATTTTTCAGGATCTGTCTGCCGATTTCCGTGCCGGGGATCATCTCCACTGCTATATTTGCATTTATACTGGCCTGGAATGAATACATGTGGGCAAGTATCCTTTTATCAGGCAATAAGCTGAAACCTGTGTCAGTCGGTGTCTATGATTTCATTGGACAGTACGGCGCCAATACCAAACTGGCACTCACCATGACGGCGGGAATCTTCATCACACTACCGGCGGTAATAATCTTTGCGTTTCTGCAGAAATATCTGATCAGCGGGCTCGCTGCGGGAGCGGTCAAAGGTTAATATAACGTAACTATTCAGTAGGTCTGCGCATTCACTGCGCTGACCGTAAGAAAGCATTCCGCAGCCAAGCAAAAATCCCATCGCCAAAGGCGATTCTGCATGGATTTTTGCCTGTAACGGTGAGGGTACTAAACAGTTACAATATAACAAACAAACAGGAGGAAAAAAGAATGAGAGAAAAAAGATGGCTGGCACTTGGTCTGACAGCAGCGGTGACAGCGGGGATGCTGTCCGCATGTGGGCAGGAGGCAAATCCCGGGACAACCGGAACAGAGAAACCGGAAACAGAAAAAACAGAGACAGAGGGACAGGACCAGGGCGAAGAAGACCGTACGGCAGGGGAAAAACCGTACGAAGGAACAGAACTCACTTTCTGGATGCAGAGTTACGGCAATGATCCGTCCAATCAGACAAAAGCCATGGACAAGGTGACTGCAGACTTTTTCGAGAAGACAAGGATCCAAGTGAATTATGTGATCAATGACTGGAGCAGTGCCAATCAAAAACTGACCCTTGCCTGCACCGGCGGGGAGGCGCCGGATGTTGGGGATGTGTTCTTTACCAACTCTTTTGTAGAGATGAGCTCTGAGGAATACGGGCTTATGGAGATCAATGACGTGATCGAAGAACTGGGCGGGGAGGAGACCTGGTATTCCGCAGGAAAGGATGAGGCCTGTGTGGATGGGGACTGGTATGGGGTTCCCTGGAGATTTGATACACGGGCGCTGATCTATAACACGGAGGATTTTGAAGAAGCAGGAATCACAAAAGCCCCGGAGACATGGGAGGAATTGATCGAGACTGCCGAGAAACTGACAAAGACTGATGAGAGCGGAAATATCACCCATGCGGGACTTGCCTGGTATTCGGATATGGGGCGGTATGACCAGTCCTGGTTTTCCATGCTGGCCCAGTGCGGCGGGAAGATGATGAGTGAGGATTTTTCGGAGTTTACCTTCGACAGTGAGGAGGGTAAGAAATCGCTGCAGTTTTTATCTGACTGTATTAACAAATACAATATCTGCAACAGCAGCGTGGACGCTTCCTATGATGCTCTGACTGAATTCATGGGCGGCAATGTCTCCATGGTGTTCGGCGGTGCGGCGGACAACAGAACATCCATTCTCAGCTCCGCACCGCAGATGGAGGGCAAATTTGCGGCAGCACCCCTCCCAACCGCAACCGGGGCGGAAAATGAAAACCATGCCATTGCGTTTTCGGCTCCCATTGCAGTTTTCAAGACGACAGAATATCCGGAAGCCGCCAAGGAATGGGTGAAATACTTCTGCAGTGAGGAAGTACAGCTCTATTTAAGCAAACAGCTTTCTCTTCTGAATTCTAATGTAAATGTTATGAAAGATTCTTATTTTACAGAAGATGCATGGCTGAATGCCTATGTGGAGACGTCAAAGCGCTCCCAGGCAGGCGATATGCCGCTCACAACCTGGAGCCAGCTGGATGCATGGCCCGACGGACCTATCCCGAAAATGTGCTCAGAAGTTGTAAACGGCACGGATATAGACAGTGCGATTGAGAAATGTATGAAAGGCCTGCAGGAAATCGGATTTTAACCGCATCAGAGAAATAAGGCCATTCCATACGGAAGAAAGAAAAGAGAGGACAAGAAATTATGAAAGCGATCATGTATGAGGGACCGAGGCAGTTAAAGGTAATTGAAATGCCGCGGCTGCCTTTGAAAGAAAGCCAGATCAGATTAAAAACGATCTGCTCCGGCGTCAGCCACGGAACAGAGATGAATGTGTACAGAGGCCTTGCCCCGTTTTTCAGAAAGAAGCAGGACCCGGCAACGCGCCTGTTTTTGGAGGCAGAACGGGACGAAACATGGGAGTACCCGATCAGAAGCTTTGACCCGGGCGTTTGGTATATGGGATACGCTTCGGTTGGGGAAGTGACGGAGATCGGGAACCGGGTAAAGGGCATTCAAATCGGGGATGTTGTGGCGTGCAGCGCGCCTCACCAGGAGGAAAATGTGATCCATGAGGAGGATGCGGTGGTTCTTCCGAAAGATATTCCGCCGGAAAAAGGCATCTTGCTTACCAACCTGATCACAGCGTATAATGGGATCATGGACACGCATATCAACCTGGGGGATGTTGTGGTGATCAGCGGACTGGGCGTGCTGGGACAGCTTCTGGTACAGATGGCGCGCATGAGCGGCGCGCACAAGGTGTATGGAATTGATATGATAGAAAAGAGAAGGGCGGCCGCCCTGGAAAACGGATGCGATGAAGTCTTTGATCCATCCGCAAGCGATGTGGCCCTGGAGATACGCAGACGTACTGGCTGCAGAGGGGCAGACAAAGTGATTGAAGCATCCGGAAACGGAAAAGCCCTCAATGAGGCCATACGCATTGCAGCGCCGGAGACTACAGTGACGGCACTTGCCTGGTACCAGGGCGCGCTGGCTGACGTGAACCTGTCGGAGGAATTCCACCACAACCGCATAGGCATAAAACAGTCCCAGACAGGAGCTGTGGACCCGTCCTTTTCCAATCTGTGGAATTACGGGCGGAGAGTGGAGACCTGTATCGAGATCTTAAGACATCTGAAAACAGATAATCTCATGGACCGGTTTGTATATGAAGACATTGCCAAAGCGTACAGGATCATTGACAAAGAGCCCGGACAGGTCATACAGGTTATGCTCACTTACTGACAAAAGGAGGAAAAAAATTGAAAATTTCTGTGTGTGTGGACGCAGTCTATGCCGGGGAGGACATCAAAGCTGCTATTGATGACGTGCTGGCAAATGGGCTTGATACCATTGAATTTTGGGGCTGGGAGGATAAGGATATACAGGCGCTGGAGGAATATCAAAAGGAAAAAGGATTCCGTGTGGCAGCTTTCTGCACAAAATTTATCAGTCTCACAGACCCGGGTCTTCGGGATGATTATGTGAAAGGCCTGGAGGAAACTTTGAAAATAGCGGAGCGTTTAAACTGCAGATGTCTGATAACACAGACAGGAGCAGATACAGGGGCGGAGCGAATGCTCCAGAGAGAGTCCCTGATCCAAGGACTGAAGGCCTGTGCCCCGCTTCTGGAGAGGCAAGGTGTCACATTGGTGGTGGAGCCTCTGAATATAAGGGTGGACCATCCCGGCTATTTCCTTTCCGGATCCGGGGAAGCGGCAGAGATCATAAAAGAAGTGGGAAGTCCAAATGTAAAAATGCTGTTTGACATTTATCACCAGCAGATCACAGAAGGGGATTTGATCCGGAGGATCCGGGAATATCTTCCTTATATCGGTCATTTCCATGCTGCGGGCAATCCGGGACGGCATGAGCTATATCAGTCGGAAATCAATTATCCGTATGTTTTTCAGATGGTAGGCCGGGAGGCATATGACGGATACATAGGGCTGGAATATTTTCCGGAGGATGCGCCGGGGGCAGGGTTTGCCTATGCAAAGAAGGTGGCAGAATGCAAAGCGTGAGAACAGCGGTGGTGGGATGTGGTGTGATCAGCCAGGTTTACCTTCAGGCATTTCAGGAAAGATTCCGTATCATTGAGCTTGCCGCCTGCTCTGATATAGATAAGGAAAAGATGGAGCGCACAGCCGAATCCTATAATATCCGTCCCATGCAGTGGCAGGAGATCCTGGAAGACAGGAGCATGGAACTGGTGGTGAACCTGACAAATCCGGCGGTGCACTATCCCCTTACGCTTCAGGCTATAGAAGCGGGGAAACACGTATTTTCCGAAAAAATGCTGGCAGTCACTTTTGAGGAAGGGCGTGAACTGTGCTGCCAGGCGGACAGACATCAGGTCCGTCTGGGAGCAGCACCTGACACGTTTCTGGGCGGCGGTATCCAGACGGCTGCAAACGCGGTGCGCTGTGGGATGGCAGGGGAGATCCTCAGCGGCGTGGTCTCCCTCACAAGGGATTACAGAGTTCTGGGAGAAATCCTGCCCCATCTGAACCGGAAGGGAGGTTCCATTCTGTATGATATGGGCTGTTATTACCTGACGGCTTTGTGCAGCATACTGGGACCGATCCGGAAGATCAGCGCTTTCGGAAGAAATACAAATCCTGTGCGATTGGGAAACCGGGTGGGAGGTCCGCTGTTTGAGAAGGAAATTGTGGTGGAGGACTGTAATGTACTCACGGCTCTGCTGGAATTTGCCTGCGGGACACTGGTCACCTTCCATTTAAATGGGGCGTGTACTGCGGATGAAACATTTCATCTGGAGCTTTGCGGCAGCAAAGGGATCCTGCGGCTGGGAGATCCCAATACCTTTGACGGGAAAACAGTCCTGCAAAAAACAGGCGGTCCACCTGTCACCCTCCCTTACACACATGGGTATCAGGAGCAGTCAAGAGGACTTGGGGCAGCGGAGATGGCCTGGGCCATCCGGAAAGAAAGGCCCCACAGAGCCGGAAAAGAGATGGCGCTCCATGTGCTGGAGGCAGCCCAGGGGATGACAAAGAGCCTGGAAACAAGCTGTATTTATACTATGACAACTGCATTTTCCATTCCGCAGCTCCTTCCTGAGGGATATATCGGAAAGGGATTTTGGGGACATACGGAGGAAACTGCACTGCTTTGACTTGACCGTTCCCTTTTAGAAACGTATAATATATACATTCCCCCGGATATTCCAGTCAGGATAAAGGGGAAAGGATTTGTATTTCAGAAGGGAGATTTTTTTATGAAGGTAGTAAGCACTGAAAAGGCTCCGGCAGCAATCGGACCATACTCACAGGCAATGATCGTAAACGGAGTGGTATTCACTTCCGGTCAGATTCCCATTGACCCGGCTACAGGTGAAATTACAGCAAAGACCATTGAGGAGCAGGCAGAACAGGTAATGAAGAATCTGGGCGAAGTGTTAAAAGAGGCGGGAAGCAGCTATGAAAAAACAGTTAAGACAACCTGTTTCCTGTCAGATATGGGCGATTTCGCCGCTTTTAATGAAGTATACGGAAAATACTTCACAGGCAAACCGGCACGTTCCTGTGTTGCAGTAAAGACACTGCCTAAAAACGTGCTGTGTGAAGTGGAAGCCATCGCTGAAATTTAAACGTGTTGCTGTACAAGAAGCTGCATTGAAGCATACAGTAAACCGTAACATGAGAGAATGCCATAATCCCCCCATGGGGCTTGTGGCATTTTTTATGTTCTGATAAAGTAATAAAACAAGGAAAAAAAGATATTTTAGCGAAAAGGAAGAAATTATGGAAAGACTGCTGGAGAAAATAGAGAAATACTGGAGTACCCGCACAGAAGGGTATTCGGAAGTGAACCATAAGGAACTGGAAGGGATGCAGAAGGAGGCCTGGCTGGAAGTGCTGGAGGCAGAATTTCCGGCAGTGCCCAGGGAGGAGATTAAGATACTGGACATTGGCACAGGCCCCGGCTTTTTCCCTATTATCCTGGCAGAAGCCGGATACCCGGTTACCGCTGTGGACTACACCCGGGAGATGCTGGAGAAGGCAATGGAAAATGCGGGAAGTCTGTGTGAAAAAATAGATTTTTACCGGATGGATGCCCAGAATCTGGGATTTGAGGATAACACCTTTGATGTGGTGATCTCCAGAAACCTGACCTGGAACCTGGAAAAACCCGAGCAGGCTTACCGGGAATGGCACAGGGTACTGAAGCCGGGCGGAAAGCTTCTGAATTTTGATGCCAACTGGTATGGTTATCTCTATGATGAGGAGAAGCGGGATGCTTATGAGCAGGATAGGAAAAACGTGGAGCAGTTAAGTCTGGATGACCATTACCTGTGCACAGATATTGACGCCATGGAGCAGATTGCCCTTCAGATGCCCCTCTCCGCCCAAACGCGTCCGGGCTGGGATATGGAAATACTGAAAAAGACAGGATTTGCGGAGATACACACAGACATTTCAGTCTGGGAGAGGGTATGGAGCAAAGAGGAAAAACTCAACTATGGTTCCACACCCATGTTTATGATAAACGGACGGAAAGGGGACAGCAAAGTCTATGCTTAATACGAAAACATTTACGCTTGGAAATATGAAAGCAGAACCAGGGGAAACCTGCAGCGGTTTTCTGGAGCTGGCAGAAGGAAAATTTAAACTTCCCACAACCATATTAAACGGGGAGAAGCCGGGAAAAACGGTTCTTATCATGGCGGGTGTTCACGCAGGGGAATATGTGGGCATCCAGGCTGCCATTGAATTATCGGAAAAATTGAAGATCAACAAAATCAACGGAACGGTTGTCATCATGAAAGTAGTATGCAGAGATGCCTTTGCGTGCAGAGGCGGCAGCCTGGGGTTGGAGGACGGGAAGAATTTGAACCGGGAATTTCCCGGAGACCCCAAGGGAACTCCAACCCAGCAGCTTGCCTGGGCAATGACACAGGAGGTATTTCCGGCGGTTGATTTCTGCATTGACCTGCACAGCGGCGATGATTACGAACAGCTTACCCCTTATGTGTATTATGCGGGAAAGGCGGAGGAACGGATCGTGGCTATGTCGCGAAAAATGGCGGAGCAGGTGGATGTGCCCTATATGGTGCGGTCCACGGTTGCCACAGGGGGTGCCTATAATTATGCGGCGCATACCGGTATTCCGGGTATTCTAATTGAGAGAGGCGGTATGGGAGGCTGGACCATGGAGGAAGTCCGTTCTACCAGAAGAGATGTGCGGAATATTCTCTGCTCACTGGGCATTTATGAGGGGCAGAGGGATTACCGGGTCTATTATCCTCTTGATGTGGTGGATATCAGATATCAGGCCGCCTCTGCTGCCGGATGCTGGTATCCCTATAAGATGCCGGGGGATATGATTCAGGGTGGGGAGGTTCTGGGTACGGTAAAGGACTATGAAGGGAATGTGATGGAGGTCTGCCGCGCGGAATGCGACGGCGTCATTCTCTATCAGACAGGCAGTCTCCAGGTCCTGGAAAACGGCCCAATGATCGCTTATGGAAGGATTGTCAAAAATTTTGATGACAGAAAAGAGCGAATCACGGAATATTGGGCAAAGCGCAGTGAGAGCTTTATGGAGCAGAGGAGAAGAGAACTGAAAAGCCCTCTGGCAGAGCGCTGGCTTGGGGAAATCCGGCGCAAGCTTCCGGCAGGAAAGAAATTAAAAATTCTGGATGTGGGATGCGGTTCCGGCTTCTTTTCCATTCTCCTGGCTAAACTGGGACACGAGGTGACGGGAACAGATCTGACCCCGGAGATGATCGTCAATTCCAAACAGCTTGCAAAGGAAGAAAATGTATCTTGCCGTTTTCTGGTCATGGATGCAGAGAAACTGGAATTTGAGGATGGCAGTTTTGACGTTGTCATCTCTAGGAACCTGACCTGGACCCTGCCCCATGTGAAGGAAGCTTACGGGGAGTGGATGAGAGTGCTGAAAGCGGAGGGGATCCTTTTGAATTTTGACGCCAATTACGGTGCCAGTAACTTTGCGGACACTTCGGAACTGCCGGACAGCCATGCCCACCATACGCTGGGGGAGGACATGATGCAGGAGTGTGAGGAGATCAAGCGCCAGCTCCCCATCAGTTCCCGTGTCCGTCCGGCCTGGGACGTGGAGACGCTGGGGCAGATGGAAATAGAAGAGATTTCCATAGACTTGGGGATCAGCAGGCGTATTTATATTGAAAAAGATGAGTTCTATAATCCAACACCGATTTTCATGATCTGCGGAAAAAAGTGTGAGTTACAAAAAGGAATGAGGAGATGAAAAAGTACATAATAAAAAGGCTCCTGCAGCTGATACCTATTTTGATCGGAATCACGCTTTTGTCCTTTGTTCTGATGCAGGCATCTGCCATGGACGCAGTTGATGTGATGGAACAAAATACAGGCGGTTCCATGTCTGATGCCGAGAAGGCAGCTGCAAGGGAAGAACTTGGACTGGACAAGTCTCTTCCGGAACAGTATGTTGTGTGGTTAAAGGGTGTACTCACGGGAGATATGGGAAAGTCTTTTGTTTCCGGACAGCCGGTATTTACCACATTTGTGTCAAAACTTCCGGCTACCATTGCATTGGCAGCCACCTCAGTTTTGATGACCGTATTGATTTCCATTCCCCTTGGAACCTTATCGGCTGTAAAACAAAATCATTTTTGGGATCATCTGATACGTTTTCTCAGTTTTATCGGTAACTCCCTCCCGAATTTTTTTGTGTCTCTGCTGCTGATCTATATCTTTTCCCTAAAGCTTGGCTGGTTCCCTGTGATGGGGAATGCCCAGGGGTGGAAAAGTATCATTCTGCCAACGCTTACCCTGGCTCTGGCAATGGCGGCCAAATATACCAGACAGGTACGGGCCACAGTGCTGGAGGAGCTGAATAAAGAGTATGTGCAGGGGGCAAGGGCGCGAGGGGTACGGGAGAAGAAGATCCTTTATTTCAGTGTGTTGAAAGCATCTATGCTAACCATTGTAACGCTGCTGGCATTATCTATCGGTTCTCTACTTGGCGGCACTGCCATTGTTGAATCTATATTTATGTGGGACGGCGTGGGAAAAATGGCGGTCGATGCAATTACCATGCGTGATTATCCTGTGATCCAGGCATATGTGATCTGGATGGCAGTTATCTATGTGCTGGTGAATCTTGTTACGGATCTGATCTATTGCTTCCTGGACCCGAGAATACGCATAGGACAGGAGGCCGGCGGATGATAAAGAGAGACCATACAAAACTAAAATGCATTATTTTGTCCGTATTGGTGGGGGCAGTGCTCCTGGCTGCAGTGTTTGCCGAATCTCTTGTTCCCTATGATCCCTATGCCCAGGATTTGGGAAATGCCCTGAAACCGCCCGGAGGAGCACATCTGCTGGGAACAGACCGTTATGGAAGGGATATGCTGTCCAGGGTAATCATGGGGGGACAGACAACCATATTCTCATCTCTGCTGCTGGTGGTGATCACCATGACTGCAGGCACTGTGATCGGAGTATTTTGCGGTTATCACGGGGGTAAGACAGATACGGTGCTTATGAGGATATCCGATGTTTTTCTGGCGTTTCCGGGCATGGTTTTTGCCATAGCGGTTGCGGGGGTCACAGGGGGCGGAGTCATGAATGCAGTGGTGGCTCTGGCATGTATATCCTGGCCGAAATTCGCCAGGATTGCCAGGAGCCAGGTCATGACCATGAAAGAAGAACCGTTTATTGCAGCGGCCAGGCTTGCCGGGTCCGGTACAGGGAAGATTTTGGTTAAGCATATGCTCCCCAATATTGCAGGGCCTATTCTGATCACCGGTGTCCTGGATATCGGTACCATGATGATGGAGATAGCGGGCTTATCCTTTCTGGGGCTGGGGGCAGTCCCTCCCATTGCGGAGTGGGGCTCTATGATGAGTAACGGCAGAAGTATGCTTCAAACATCCCCGTGGGTGATTCTTGCGCCGGGGTTTGCCATATTTCTTACGGTCATGCTGTTTAATTTATTAGGCGATACAGTGCGGGATGTTATGGATCCCCGAAGAGATCAAAGACATCAGAAAAAGGGAGATTAGACATGTTTAAAAATAGGATATTTCATAAAAAGGCAGGCGCCGCGGTCTTGACATTTTGTGTGACCGCAGCACTTTTATCCGGCTGCACAGGTGCAAAAGCAGAAGCGGAAGGGAGCAGTCCGGCTAAAGAAGACGGGGAGAAGGTGTTAACTTATGGGGACACCACATTCAATGCCGAGAACGATGAATCGGATGTGGATCCTCACAACGGGTATTCCGGATGGGCCTGTATCCGCTACGGCATAGGGGAGACTTTGTTTAAATATTCCGATAAAATGGAACTGGAGCCATGGCTTGCCACAGAGTATGAATCGGTGGATGAGAATACCTGGAAGATCACGCTGAGAGATGACGTGTCTTTTACCAGCGGGCGCAGGCTGGACGCGCAGGCGGTAAAGGAATGTCTGGATGATCTGGTGAGCGTCCATGAAAGAGCAAAGGGAGATTTAAAAATAAAAGAGATTTCCGCGGACGGACAGACACTGACCATTGTCACGGAAGAACCGGTACCGGCATTGATAAACTATTTGTCTGACCCTTATGGCTGTATCGTTGATATGGAAGCCGGTGTTACGGAGGATGGAAATGTGGCAGGAACGGGTCCTTATATTGCCACGGAAGTGAAGACAGACGTTGGTCTTACTTTGGTAAAAAATGAAGATTACTGGGATGGGGAGCCGAATCTGGATACCATCTATGTGAAGACCATTTCAGACGGCGATACCATGACCATGGCCATGCAGTCCGGTGAACTTGATGCGGCTTATGGTCTTCCCTATGCAAGCCTGCCGCTGTTTGCCCAGGAGCCTTATACCATATCATCGGTGGAAACTTCCCGTTCTTTCTTTGGACAGATAAATTATAAGACGCCGGCCCTTCAGGATGAGAAAGTAAGGAAAGCCATTGCTATGTCGATTGATAAAGAAAGCTTTACCGAAACACTTCTGGACGGAAACGGGACAGCGGCCGCAGGGCCTTTTCCCGCCAATTTCGCCTTTGGTGATGATACGGTGACGGCTCCCGGGTATCAGCCTGAGGAAGCAAAAAAATTACTGGCTGAAGCAGGATGGGCGGACAGCGACAAAGATGGATATGTGGATAAGGACGGAGAAAATCTCACCATACGCTGGGTGACGTATCCAAGCCGCCAGGAACTTCCCCTGCTGGCAGAAACGGTGCAGGCTACCCTCAAGGAGGTTGGAATCAAAGTGGAGGTCAATTGTTCTGCTGATTTCCAGAGTTTTCTGGACAGCGGAGACTGGGATATCTATGCCGGGGCATTTGTCTGTGCACCTACCGGCGACCCGGAATACTTTTTCACCACACACTGCCTGGACGAATCCTCCAAAAACAGAGGCTGTTACCACAGCGATAAACTGCAGGAACTGGAAAATCAAATGAAGGCAACGTTTGATACGGATGAGAGAGCAAAACTGGCTACGGAGATGACGCAGACCATCCTGGATGACAATGCATTTATTTTTGCCTCTCATCTGAGAATGTCCATTGTCTCAGGAAAAGGTGTGACAGGTCTGGAAGCGCATCCCTGTGATTACTATGAGATTACAGTAGATCTGGATAAAAATTAACAAAAGGATCAGAAAGGACGGGAAATGTGGGACAGCCTATTTTAGCGGTGGAGCATCTGCAGATATGTTATGCGGGACAGCCTGTTTTGGAAGATGTAAACATGACTCTGGAACCAGGCCGGATCCTTGGGATCGTAGGGGAGAGCGGCAGCGGAAAAAGTACATTGATCAGAGCGGCCATGGGACTGTTGGGCAGTGACGGAGCAGTGACGGGCGGCCGTATCCTTTACAAGGATAAGAATGTCACAGAACTGAAAGGGGAGGAACTGCGTAAGCTGCGGGGCCCCCAGATGGGGATGATCTTCCAGAATACAGGGGCATCCCTTTGTCCAATCCGCACAATAGAAGACCAGCTTTATGAGTCTGTTCTCCAGCATGAGAAAATATCCAGAAGGGAGATCAAAGAACGGGCTATGGACCTGTTTGATAAGATGAAGCTTTTGGATGGAGAGAGGATATTAAAGAGTTACCCTTTTGAACTTTCAGGGGGCATGAACCAGAGAGTGGGGATCATGATGGCTATGATCCTCAAGCCGGCTCTTCTCTTTGCCGATGAGCCTACCAGTGCACTGGATGTAACGGTACAGGCACAGGTGGTGCGGGAAATGATGAAGATGAGAGAACTGTTCGGCACAACCATTGTCATTGTCACCCACAATATCGGCGTGGTAGAGTACATGGCGGATAAAGTTGCTGTCATGCACCGGGGCAGGCTGGTGGAATATGGGGATACAAAAGAAGTGATAAAGCATCCCAAGGAAGAATATACCAAAAGATTAGTCAGTGCCGTGCTGCGGATCCACAGAGGTTAGGTTATGGATAAGATACTGGAAGTTAAGAACTTGAAAAAAACGTTTTATAAAGCAAAGCATGTCTGCCCGGCTGTGGATGATGTGAGTTTTTCCGTGAAGGAAGGATCCTGCGTGGGTATTGTGGGGGAGAGCGGATGCGGAAAAAGTACCATTGCCAGAATGATCACCTGCCTTACAAGACCGGATGCCGGGAGTGTACTTCTGGACGGACGGGAAATGGTGGGCGCGGGGAGAAAGCAGCTGAGGGATTTGTACCGGAATGTACAGATGGTATTTCAGACACCCCAGGATTCTTTTGATCCAAGACGCAGTC
Organism: Blautia hominis; assembly: GCA_002270465.1. Lineage (GTDB taxonomy): Bacteria > Bacillota > Clostridia > Lachnospirales > Lachnospiraceae > Blautia > Blautia hominis. The sequence goes on along the minus strand of NQOF01000001.1, from coordinate 482,055 downwards.
TGGGAGACGGCATTACGGAGGGGATGCGGAATTATGGAATGAAGAGAAAAGAAGCAGGGAGAAGAATGAAGGAGCTTCTTGCCATGGTGGAGCTGGAGGAGAGATATGCGGCCCGTTATCCCCATGAGGTCAGCGGAGGGCAATGCCAGAGGGCGGCTATTGCGAGAGCTCTTGCTGTCAATCCCCGGCTGCTCATCTGTGATGAAGCAACCAGTGCCCTTGATGTGACGGTGCAGTCTCAGATCATCACCCTGCTTCAAAAGCTGAGAAAAGAAATGGGACTTTCCGTACTCCTGATCTGTCATGATCTGGCGCTGGTCCAGAACTTTTGTGATCATGTGCTGGTGATGTATCAGGGGAAAATCGTGGAGGAAGGGACTCCGGATGAGGTGATCATGCGCCCGAAACAGGAATATACCAAATTGTTGATCGACTCTGTTTTGTAAAAATGGGACGGTTTCTTTACACGGTATGTTGTTATTCTACGGGAACAGGTAGGAAGCCCCGGTTTTTCATCGCCGGGGCTTCCCACGGATCCATGACAATAGAAACTCAGCGAAGCGTACTTTTAATCGTTGAAATAAGCCAGAAATTTATTAGCTGCCGCGGAAGTGCTCTGCTGTTCGGTGTAAGCCAGGACCAGATGCCTTTTGGGCAGCTCTTCTTTTATCTGAAGCCGGTACAGGCCTTTTTTTCTCTGGTCCAGGACAAAATCAGGGACAAAGGCAATTCCAAGGCCGATATATGCCAGATCCAGCAGAAGGTCATTGCTGGATAATTCCACTTCAGGGGTCAGGTTCAGGCCTTTTTGCAGAAACAGACTGTGGAGAAATTCGCTGGTAGTGCTTTTTTTACTGAGCATGAGAAGCGGGTACTGATGCAGATCTGTCAGGGACAGTTTTTGGTCCGCAAGATCAAAGTAATGCCTGTTGGCGGCAAACACGTCCCGGAAGGTCAGGATGGTTTTGTAGTGTTCCTTTATCTTTAACCTGGAGTTGGGGTAATTGCAGACAATAAAATCCACCTGTCTGTTTTCCAGCAGCTCCACGCAGCCGATGGAGGTGGCATTGGTGACTTTGATGTGGATATCCGGGAATTCCTGGTGAAAACGCCGCAGATAGGGCACCAGAAAATACCGGCAGATGGTGTCGCTGGCGCCGATCCTGAGAGGCGCCTCCGCGGAGGCGGTGTGCATAAGCTGGTTTTCGCCTTGAAGGAGCAGGGAGACAGCGGGCTGCACATGACGGAAAAGGGTTTCCCCCTCCGGTGTCAGCTCCACTTTTTTAGTGTTGCGCACAAAGAGGGGGTGTCCGAGTTTTTGTTCCAGGGATTTTATAGACTGGCTGACAGCAGACTGTGAGATAAAAAGCTGTCTTGAAGCCTCCGAAAAACTCAGGGTGGAGGCTACGTGGTAAAAGACTTTATATAGTTCAAAACTGATATCCATAAAACACCTCCGGTTCTGTGCTTATTCCTGACTTCTCAAATCTCCGGCCGCAGCTGCATCTGTTGTCTTTTCTTTTGCAGAGTTTTTCTGCAGACCCAGCATGACTATAAATAAAAGGGCCGGGAACACAAGGGCTGCCAGGATCCCTGTCTTCATGGAACCCACGGCGTCTGTGACAAACCCCACAACAAAAGGGCCTGCGGAGCATCCCACGTCACCGGCCAGGGCAAACATGGCGTACATCATGGTGCCTCCCCCACGGCAGAGAACAGCGCCCAGGGAGAATAATCCGGGCCACATAAGTCCAACGGAAAAGCCGCACAGCGCGCATCCTGCCAGGGAAAGAAGGGGGATTGGGGACAGGCTGGTGATGAGATATCCCACGATACACAGTGCGCTGGTTCCAAGCAGACCGTGGCGGATATTCAGCTTGTCACCTTTGATCCCGTAAAGAAGCCTTGAAAGTCCCATGAAGAAAGCAAAGGCACAGGGGCCCAGAAGGTCGCCTACGGTTTTGCTGACACCGAGTCCGTCCTCAGCAAATAAAGAGGACCATTGGCTTACGGCCTGTTCCGATGCGCCGGCACATATCATCAGCAGAAAAAGAACCCAGAAAATGCCGCTTTTGAAGACTCCTCCGGGGCGTTTTGTCTCCTCGTCATCGCCCTCAATGCTGTAGATGGGGATCTTTAAAAACATCATACAGGTGAACAGCGGGACCAAAGCCCAAAGAGACGGGAGATACCGCCAGGAATCAATGCCGATCGCCACGAAGAACAGGGTGGAAAGGATCACCACACCCATGTGTCCCCAGCAGTAGAAGGAGTGAAGAAGGCTCATGGCGGATTCTTTATTCTCACTGGGACAGGCTTCCACGATAGGGCTTACGATGACTTCCAGAATACCGCCGCCGATGGCGTTGAAGGTCATGCAGACCAGGATGCCGGCGTAGGCGTTTGGAAGGACAAAGGGAAGCCAGGAAAATCCTGTGAGTCCCAGGGTTGTTACAAGAAAAGAAGTGATGCCGACTGCCCGGTAGCCTACCTTTTTTATGATTCCCGGTGCCAGAAAATCTATGAGGATCTGGATGCAGAAATTTACGGTGATCAGCAGGCTGATCTTCTCAAGGGAGATGCCGAATTGGTTGTGGAAGGTGAGGAATAAAAGGGGCGGAAGGTTGTTGACGATGGCCTGGGTGATGTAGCCAAGGTAGCAGCCGTATATGGTGTGTTTTGCGGTTAGTTTCATGTGTGAGTCTCCTTAGTGAAATTGATGGCTTACTTGAGTTTAGCAAAGGGGGTGGGGCAAGTCAATGGGTTTTGTGAAAAAACCAAAGTGGTGCGGATGGGTGGAAGCGGACGGAAGTGTCTGGGGGAGGGTCTGGGGAGCCATATGCCTGTGAGCGAAGCGTTCCGCTGCCACGGAGCTAACCTGCTCCCATTTGCTAAATTCATCGGCAGTGGCCTCTTCATTAAGTAACTGGGGCAGGTGGATCTCCGCGGCGCTCCACTATACATCGCTCACAGGCATATGGCTCCCCAGACCCTCCCCCAGACACTTCCTGTTCTTGGCTGTTGATATGGTTATTCTTTCAGGGATAGTAGCCAAAAGTGTATAAAACACTTCGGCTTAGAGTGTTATTTTGGTGGTAAAGTTCGTTATCTTGACATTGGGGGGACTTGTTGTAAGATGTTGTTAGCAGAAATGATACTATGTGTATTATGGCACAAAGGAATCCCTGGAGAGCGGCTACTCTTCGGGGATTCTTTTTTTGATCAAATGACCGTGGATATGGTTTACCAGCGGATGGTAGCCTCTTTGATTTGTCAACCAATGATGAAAAACTCTTTGATAATGCCGGTAACATATCAGAGAGTGCCGTAACTGTACCGGATAGTGCCGGAAAGGTGCCGGATTTGCCGGATAGTGCCGGAAAGATGCTGGAAGGTAATGATCTAAATTGTATGCGGCAGAATAGTAAGGCGCGGATTAGGAAAAAGCTTTGTGTATATATTAGTTGTAGTTATAAAAAATATAAGATATATTAATTTTATTAATAAAGAATTCCATGTTATGATAAGTACGAAAGCGGCAAAAGGAGATCACTCCAAGGGCCGCCTAATAACACAAATCATAAAGAAACCGCAATGCGGGTTTTGGTGTGCCGAAGAAAGAGGCAGAAAGGAGCCAACATGAGCAGTGTAAGACGTGTTTATGTAGAGAAGAAGCCGGCTTTTGCTGTACAGGCAAAGGAGCTTGCCCATGAGATCAGCAGTTATCTGGGGATTAAGGACGTGGCGGGAGTGCGCGTTCTGATTCGCTATGATGTAGAAAATATTTCTGATGAGGCATTTGAGAAAGCATGTGACTGTGTATTTTCTGAGCCTCCGGTGGATGTATTATACCAGGAAGCTTTTGAGATGAAGGAGGGGGACAGGGCATTTTCCGTAGAGTTCCTTCCGGGACAGTTTGATCAGAGAGCGGATTCCGCTGTACAGTGTATACAGTTCTTGAAGGCGGACGAGGAGCCTATTATCCGCTCTGCAACCACTTATGTAATAGAAGGAAGTATTTCTGACCAGGAGTTTGAGGCTGTTAAGGAGCATTGTATTAACCCGGTGGATTCCAGAGAGGCAGATGCGGCAAAACCGGAGACACTGGTTACAAATTTTGAAGATCCTGCAGATGTAAAGATTTTTGAAGGGTTCCGGGAAATGCCGGAAGCAGAACTTAAAGAACTGTATTCTTCCCTGAATCTGGCTATGACATTTAAGGATTTCCAGCACATCCAGAACTATTTTATAAAGGAAGAAAAACGTGATCCGTCCATGACTGAAATCCGTGTACTGGATACTTACTGGTCTGATCACTGCCGTCATACTACTTTCTCCACTGAGCTGAAGAACGTGGAATTCGGCGAGGGCGATTACAAAGAGCCTCTTGTAAAAACTTATGAAAAATATCTGGCTGACCGTCAGGTGATATACAAAGACAGGGATGACAAGTTTGTATGCCTTATGGACCTGGCTTTGATGGCTATGAAAAAATTAAAAGCAGAAGGAAAGCTTCAGGACCAGGAAGAGTCTGACGAGATCAATGCCTGCAGTATTGTTGTCCCTGTTGATGTGGACGGCAAGGAAGAGGAATGGCTGATCAACTTTAAAAATGAGACCCATAACCATCCTACAGAGATTGAGCCTTTCGGTGGTGCGGCTACCTGTCTGGGCGGCGCGATCCGTGACCCGCTGTCAGGACGTACCTATGTTTATCAGGCTATGCGTGTGACCGGTGCGGCTGACCCAACCGTGTCTGTAAAAGATACCATGAAGGGAAAACTGCCTCAGAAGAAACTGGTCAGAAGTGCAGCCCATGGCTACTCTTCCTATGGAAACCAGATTGGTCTGGCTACAGGATATGTGAAGGAAGTGTATCATCCCAATTATGTGGCAAAACGTATGGAGATCGGTGCCGTTTTAGGTGCGGCTCCGAGACGGGCGGTTATCCGTGAGAACTCTGACCCTGATGATATCATCATCCTTCTGGGCGGACGTACCGGACGTGACGGCTGCGGCGGTGCTACAGGTTCTTCAAAAGTGCATACAGAAGAGTCTATCGAGACCTGCGGCGCTGAGGTACAGAAGGGAAATGCACCTACGGAGAGAAAGATCCAGAGACTTTTCAGAAGAGAGGAAGTCAGCAGGATCATTAAAAAATGTAACGATTTCGGCGCAGGCGGTGTCTCCGTTGCGATTGGAGAGCTGGCAGCGGGGCTGCAGATTGATTTGGATAAGGTTCCGAAAAAATATGCCGGACTGGATGGAACAGAGATCGCGATTTCTGAATCCCAGGAGCGTATGGCAGTTGTGGTAGACCCGAAAGATGTGGAACAGTTCCTGGATTATGCGAAAGAGGAGAACCTGGAAGCCATTCCGGTAGCTGTTGTGACTAAAAGCCCTCGTCTGGTCATGAGCTGGAGAGGAAATACGATCGTTGACTTATCCAGAGCATTCCTGGATACCAACGGTGCGCATCAGGAAACAGATGTGTTTGTGGATGTTCCAAACAGAGAAGGAAATGTCCTGGACCGCGCAGAGGAATCCGGTGACGTGAGAAAACGCTGGATGGACACACTGGCTGACTTAAACACCTGTTCCCAGAAGGGACTTGTGGAAATGTTTGACAGCTCTATCGGAGCCGCCAGTGTATTTATGCCTTACGGCGGAAAATACCAGCTCACCGAGACACAGGCCATGGTTGCCAAGGTTCCAGTATTAAACGGTAAGACAGAGACAGTTACAATGATGAGCTACGGTTTTGACCCGTATCTGTCAAGCTGGAGCCCATATCACGGAGCTGTCTATGCAGTGACGGAATCTGTTGCAAGGATCGTTGCGGCAGGTGGTGACTACAGCAAGATCCGCTTTACCTTCCAGGAGTATTTCCGCAGGATGACAGAAGATCCCCATCGCTGGAGCCAGCCTTTTGCAGCTCTTTTAGGTGCTTATGCGGCACAGCTTGGATTTGGTCTTCCGTCCATCGGCGGCAAGGACTCCATGTCCGGTACTTTCAATGAAATTGATGTACCGCCTACACTGGTATCCTTTGCTGTGGACATTGCGAAACAAAAAGATATTATTACACCGGAATTGAAAACACCTGGGGACAAGCTGGTATGGCTGCGTGCTCCAAAAGCAGACTATGACCTTCCGGATTTCCAGGCCCTGAAAGACCAGTACAGCAAGCTGCATGAAGATATTCAGGCAGGCAGAGTAGTGGCTGCATATGCTCTTGACCGCAGCGGTATCGCTCCGGCAGTGAGCAAAATGGCATTCGGAAACCAGATGGGTGTTAAAATTGAGCATAACGTGGATGAAAGAGACCTGTTCAGCGCAGGCTTCGGTGATATTATCTGTGAAGTGAAAGCAGATAAAGTGGGTGAGCTGGCTGTCACATACACGGTGATCGGTGAAGTGACTGACAAGGCAGCTATCGAATATAAAGATATGAGCATCTCCATGGCAGAGGCTCTGGAAACCTGGAAAGCACCTCTTGAGAAAGTGTTCAAGACACGCTCCGGTTCTGAGACTGATGACATTACAAAGGATGAGGACAGAGGTCTGTACAAAGCAGACAGCATTCACATCTGCGCTCATAAGATTGCACAGCCCACAGTGTTTATTCCGGTATTCCCGGGAACCAACTGTGAGTATGACAGCAGAAAAGCCTTTGAGAGAGCCGGTGCGAAGGTGATCACAAAAGTATTCAAGAACCTGGATGCAGCGGATATCCGTGATTCTGTTGATGCATTTGAACGATCCATTGACCAGGCACAGATCATTATGTTCCCGGGCGGATTTTCAGCAGGTGATGAACCGGACGGTTCCGCAAAATTCTTTGCAACTGCATTCCAGAATGCAAAGATCAAAGATGCGGTTATGAAACTGGTAAGCGAGAGAGACGGACTTGCACTTGGTATCTGCAACGGATTCCAGGCGCTGGTTAAGCTGGGGCTTGTACCAAACGGTGAGATCACCGGACAGACTGCAGATTCACCGACCTTGACATACAACACGGTGGGACGCCACATTTCCAAGATGGTATACACAAGAGTGGTTTCCAACAAATCCCCGTGGCTGCAGAAAGCCGTGCTGGGCAATGTTTATGCGAACCCGGCATCCCACGGTGAGGGACGTTTTGTTGCAAATGATGCGTGGATACAGAAGCTCTTTGCAAACGGCCAGGTAGCTACCCAGTATTGTGACCTGGACGGCAATGTGACTATGGATGAAGAGTGGAATGTGAACGGTTCTTACGCTGCCATTGAGGGGATCACCAGCCCGGACGGACGTATCCTGGGCAAGATGGCCCACAGCGAGCGCCGTGACTGTGGCGTAGCTATGAATATTTATGGCGAGCAGGATATCCGGATCTTTGAATCCGGTGTGGAATATTTTAAATAATAAAGGCGGTCCTGCATGGATCTCTGCCTGTGACTGTGAGAGAACGGAACAGTTAAAAATATTAGATGACGGAGAAAACCGTGGGATATAGAAATTATGTCCCACGGTTTTCTATATTTTTATTTCTGATGATAGGGCGTTTGCCGGGCATACTTTCTATGGCGTTACCGGCCCGAATTCCTCTGCCTTTTTCTTAAGATACAAAATCCTGTCAAACTTGGCAGCAGGAGGCACCGTATCCGCCACTGACAATATGAGATGGTCCCCTCTTCCCAGGTTCTCGAATTTTTCTTCCACAAACCGTTTAAAAGTCAGGTCATTCATGGAATCTTCCAGTACGGAAATAGAAGGAATGCCGCCCCATACCGTACAGGTATCCCCGAACATACGCCGGGTGTCCTCAAGGGAAATTTTAGTCATAGGGGCAGGACAGATGGAATCCGCTATGTCAAATCCGGATTTTAAGTAGAGTTCCATAAGTCCGGTATTTTCACCGTCTGTGTGTGTGGCCAGATATTTGCCTCGGGCGTGTGCCCTGTCAGACTGTTCCTTCAATGTAGGCATGATATACTCTTCAAACATGGAGGGGGCGGTAAATGAAGTGTCATAATTGGCGCCGGAAAGTATCACTTCCGCAGGGCTGTCCAGAGCGGCTTCAAACAATTTGCTGCTGAAAGGCGTGATCTGTTCTATGAATTCGTTCATTTCATCCGGATTATCGTATTGTTCATAATAATACGTGTCAAAAGCCATTAGTTCTTTGATCAGGTAATGGCCGGGAGATGCCCACATGGCAGAAAGTGTTACGGCAACACCTCTCTCTCCAATGAATTCCTGCTGGAAACGAGTATAATTTTCATAATCCGGAATCACTTCCATGTTGTCGAAAATATATTTCATAGCCGGATAATCATCCATGGATTTAATGGCATGTTCCTTTATGACATATAAGGTTATGCCGTTCTTTTTCATATCCTGGCTGTGAATTACCGTGGTGGTGATATCTCCCTTGGGAGTTTCATATTTTACCTTCAGGATTCCGTCCCCTGTCCGCTCATAAGTTCGTCTTACATTGTGGAGTTTTATCCGGTATGGATGATTTTTTAAGTGATAAATTCCAAGTCCCACATCCAGATCTCCCAGTTCAGGGTCAATAAAATCTTTGAAATCAGGAATGATCGCATGATAGCCAAGTCCCAGGTCATCCACCATTTCCCTTAATGTTGCATGTTGATAAGGGGCAGGAAGTGTACCGTTTTGGGAGTTTGCATTATACCAGATATCCAGGCGTGGAATGAAAGGCAGAGTATCCGTTGGCTGTCCGCTCAGCGTAGCCAGTATTCGTTCTTTTGGTGTCATAAAATCCTCCTTCACGATTATCCACTGCGGGGTAGATGGATAGTTCTGCTTCATTTTTGTTGAGTATAGCATAAAAAAAACGGGTTTCCCATGGGACAGCAAAACAAAAAAGAAGCAGGAAATTGTGTTGTGAAAACACAAAGGGTTGTAAATATATTCCAGTATACTTTTAGTCCTGGACAAGATATTTTCCGAATGCTATCATGAAATATAAATAAATTCTGTTAAATTCCGGGGGTGATCTGGGAGACTCTGCCGGGAAAAGGGAGAGAGGCTGGGAGCGAAAGGGAGCGGACAGATTAAAGAAAAAGTGACTGCGGATAGGATATCAAACAGTCACATAAAAGCAGACAGTCAAATAAAAGCAGACAGTCAAATAAAAGCAGACAGTCAAATAAAAGCAGACAGTCAAATAAAAGCAGACAGGAGGAATCAGATTGCTGGATAATTTTTTGGCGGAAAAATTCATTAAAAAAGCGGGGGAGTCCACAGAGTATAATATCAATATTATGGACGAAAAAGGAGTAATCATAGCCAGTAAAGACGCGGAACGGATTGGCAATTTTCATGAGGTGGCATATTGGATCATTCATGGGGATGAGGAGATCATTGATGTTCCGGACGGGGGAAAATACCTGGGGGTTAAGCCGGGAGTCATGCTTCCCATTGAGCATAAAGGGAAACGGACAGGGGCTATAGGGGTTACCGGGGAACCGGATGAGGTGCGTGATATTGCAAAGGTAATGAAATTTGCCATTGAGACCATGTATGAATTTGAATCACAGCATGAACTGAGTGCCAGGCGTAAGAGTATGAAGGACAGATTTATTTATGGTATTTTATCCAATGAGGTGGCTGATATTGAGAAATTGAAGGAGGATGCAGAGACACTGGGATGGGATGAATCCTGTGTCCGGCTGCCGGTCCTTCTTTTTTTGGATGAGATGGCAGACATGCCCACGGTTCTGAGAAAATTGAAGGAAAGCGCGTTGTACAGCCGTCAGGATATTATATCCGTTGTCCAGGACAAAAATGTGATCATATTTAAAAGTTTTAAGCCGGACCCTTCCAGTCTCAGCCGGTACAAAGAGATCATTACAGAGTCCATTGCCTCCTGTAAGAACTATCTGGATATGGCCGGAGCAAAATACCAGTTTCTTGCAGGGACCTTTCAAGACTGTTTTGAAAAATACAGGATTGGTTATCAGCACTGTATCTGGATGAGAGACCGTGTGAAGGAGCAGATCTGCTTTTTTTATGAACATGTGAACGAGTATATGAAGTCTTTGATCGCCATGGTGGAGTACCGGGATATATACGGCGTTTACGGGCAGCTTTTAGACGAAAAGGGAAAGGAGAATATATTGGAGGTGGTGGATTCCCTTCAAAAAAATAATTATAACTTTAACGCCAGCAGCAAAGAACTCTATATACATAAAAATACGCTGGTGTTTCGCTTTAATAAGATAAGAGAACTATTAGGGGTAAATCCCATGCAGCAGGTCGCTGACCGGGATTTCCTGGAGTATCTGCATTACTTTATTAAAAATAACAGAACGTAAGAGCTGGAGTGTGTCTGAAACTTCATTCCGACAAGCTGCACGCCCCACTTCGCGGTATATTTGGCCCCAATTCGGTCAACGTAGCCCGCTACGCCTCCCTCATCGGGTCCAAATCTCCCACAAAGTGTGACGCACAGCTTGCCGAAAGCAATTTTCAGATACACTCTAAGGCAGCAGTTTGATAGCCGGCTGCCTCGGGAAAAGAATGAAAAGTGCGGTACAGCGCAGTAATTATGCTGATAACACAAAAATCAAATCTATTTTTATGCTGAGGTGTTATGGTAAAGAAATTGGCAATAATGTACAATATCTTTAAGCGAATTACCTGTAAACTGAGTGAAATCACTAAAGGTTTCTGCTTTATGCGGGGTGCAGAAACAGATAATCAGACAGGGATAAGGCTGTTGACAAAAGAAGGAATTTCAAAATGGAGGGAAGCAAATGAAAAGAAAACTGATTTGTATGTGTTTCAGTATGGCTGTGTTTGGTGTATTGCTGTCCGGGTGCGGGGAAGAGAAAAATAAAAAGGATACAGCGGATAGCGGGACGGATGTTGACGTGGAATCCTATGATTTCAGCCAAGATGAATCTTTTGATATTACAGCAGGTGGGATTCAGGCAGCAGAGGATACCGTTACGCTGGCAATGCAGAAAATGGCAGATGAAGTGAAAGAAAAATCTGGGGGAACGATCACCATCACCGTGTCTCCGGCGGCCCAGCTTGGTGATGCCACAAGCCAGATGGAGGCAGTGTCTCTGGGTACACAGGAGATGTTCGTGGACGCCGGTTCCTGGCTCTCCACGTTTGTGGACGATGCGCAGGTGACTTCCATGTTCTTCCTCTTTAAGGATGAAGACCACTACAGGAAATTTCTTGAGAGTGATATCAATGGTGATATGGAACAGCAGCTCATTGATCAGCAGGGAATCCGCGTGGTAGCCAACAACTGGCTCAGGTCCCCAAGGTCTATATCCTGTTCAAAAGAGATTACGTCGCTGGATGATTTAAAAGGCCTCAAGATGCGTGTTCCGGACATTAAATCCTATATGGAATCCGCTACAGCACTGGGTCTGGGAACTGCGCAGGTGGCATGGGGAGAGACATATCTTGCCCTTCAGCAGGGAGTTGTGGATGCCTGCGAATCTCCTCTGGATTCTATCTATACTATGAAATTTTATGAACCTACCAAGCAGGTAACACTGACAGAACACATCCGCGACAATGCTGCGGTCTATATGAATGACGATCTGTATGGTGAGCTTAGTGAGGCGCAGAGAAAGGTACTGACAGAGGCCGCGCAAAATGCAGGTGACTGGTATGCAGAGGAAGTAAAAAAGGTTTCAGAGGATTACAAGAAAACCATGGAAGATGAGGGGACCAGTTTCTACGTTCCGTCAGACGAAGCTATACAGGAAATGTCAGATGTAATTGCTGAAAAAGCTGCTGAATTAGAGGAAAGCGGTGCCTGGAAAAAGGGACTTTTTGAAGATATAAAAGCGCTTGCAGAGTGATAAATACAGTAATTTTGCTGCCGCGGCCTGTCTGGCTGCGGCAGTATATCAATTGGGAGGTGGGAAATTTTGAAGTATGTGAAAAAGTTTATCAAAATAGCCGGCACGATCCAGTGGTATCTGGGAGTAGCCTGTATGCTGGCCATAATGATCTCTGTGACTGCCGGGGTCATCTGCAGAAAGTTCTTCAACAGCCCCTTAAACTGGGTGGAGGAACTCTGTACATTTCTTTTTATCTGGCTGGCATTTTGCGGAGCCAGCGTGGCAGCTATGAATAAGAAGCATGTGAGTGCCGATTTTCTAACAACGAAACTGTCACCCAAGGCTAACAAGATTTTACTGTTGAGCCAGAGAGCTCTTATGATCCTGCTTCTGGCAGTTATGTTTTTCGGAGCCATTATCTTACAGCCAAAAATGATGGGACATTCCAGCACCAATCTGGATCTGCCGAAAAATCTTTATTATATTCCCATACTGTTCAGTTCTTTTTACATGATATGTGTCTATACAGTGGAGCTGATCGAGATGGTTAAGGGAACCTACACAACCGAGCCGGGATGAGAAAGGAGAGTATAAATGGGTCTAAACATAACCATATTGCTTCTTACATTTTTAATTTTACTTTTTATAGGAATGCCCATTGCTTTTGCCTTGGGGCTTCCGGGACTGGTATATCTTCTGATGCAGGGAGGTTCAGTCTCTATTGTCAACCTTCCCCATTCCATGACAACGCCGCTGTTTTCCTATGTGCTGATCGCACTTCCGGCATTCCTTCTCTCCGGTCGAATGATGAATTCTGCAGGGGTGACAACGCGCCTGTTTGATGCGGCACTTGCCATTGTTGGGCGTTTTAAGGGCGGCCTGGCCTACGCAAATGTTGTGGCAAGTATGATGTTTGCCTCCATGTCAGGCACTGCGGTTGGTGATACCGGCGGCCTGGGGGCTATTGAAATGAAGATGATGGATAAGGCAGGGTACAAAAAATCTTTTTCCGCAGGTATCACAGCGTCCTCCAGTGTGATAGGACCGCTGATCCCTCCGTCCGTCGCCATGGTGGTTTTGGGGGCTTCGGCAGGAATCTCTACCGGCAAATTATTTTTGGGAGGCCTGATACCCGGTATTATCATGGGGCTGGCGCTGATGGTGTCTATATTCGTCCAGTCAAAGACAACAAAAGAAGGGAAAAACTGGCCAATCACCAAAATTCCGGCAAAAGAGATTCCCGTTAAACTGCTGAAAGCAGTTCCGGCGCTTATGTCCCCGGTTATTATTATCGGTGGGATCACGACAGGTATCTTCACCCCCACAGAGGCGGCGATCGTTGCGATTGATTATTCCATTATCCTGGGGATCATTTATAAAGAGCTGACATTCAAAAGTTTCATGCAGGCACTTAAGGACGCAGTGGAGACTTCGGGGACCTTTATGCTGATCATTGCCATTGCGGGCTTCTTCACATGGATCATCACAAAAGAAGGACTGGCTACCGTGCTGCAGAACATGCTGTCCCCGCTGTATTCTGCCGGGCCGGTGTTTGTTTTACTTGTGCTGGCTGTTATACTGGTTATTGTTGGATGTTTTATGGATACCACTGCAGCCATTTTGCTGATAACGCCTATCTTCATGCCAATAATCAATAATCTGGGATTGGACCCGGTGCACTTTGGCGTGATGATGACTGTTGCCTTAATATCGGGAATTGTCACACCTCCGTTTGGAATATGTCTGTTTGTCATGTCGGATGTGTCAGGACTGCCGGTATCGACAGTGACGAAAGAGTGCGCCAAATATCTTCCGGCAATGTTCCTTGTCCTGCTTCTGATCATTTTCTGTCCGGCTTTGTCTACCTGGCTGCCGAACTTGTTTTACTCCTGATATGATAAATGCTGTCCGGTGTGTTTCCTGAACCGGGCAGCATTATTTTTGAAACATTACAATTGCTTGTCAGCACTGCTTTTGAGATGATATAATCAAAGCAGACTTTTAGACACAATCGTAACTGTTCAGTACCCTCACAGTTACAGGCAAAAATCCATGCAAAATCGCCTTTGGCGATGGGATTTTTGCTTGGCCGTGGTACACTTTCTTACGGTCAGCGCAGTGAATGCGCAGACCTACTGAATAGTTACCAATAATCTTACATTGGGGGACAAATACCATGATACTATCAGGTAAAGAAATTTTAAAGCACATTGGCAGGGAGATCATAATTGAGCCGTTTGATGAAAAGCGCGTCAATCCCAACAGTTATAACCTTTCCCTGGCAGATGAACTTCTGGTCTACGATACGCCGGTCCTGGATATGAAGAAACCAAATCCGGTCAAAAAAATAACGATCCCGGAGGAGGGAATGGTTCTGGAGCCGAATAAACTGTACCTGGGCAGAACGCAGGAATACACCAAAACGGATTATTATGTGCCCATGCTGGAGGGGCGTTCTTCCACAGGCAGGCTGGGGCTTTTTATTCACGTGAGTGCAGGTTTTGGAGATATAGGCTTTGCAGGCCACTGGACTTTGGAGATATTCTGCATCCATCCGGTGAGAATATACCCAAATGTGCAGGTATGCCAAATCTATTATCATGACATTGACGGGGAATATGATTTGTACAAGAGTGGTAAGTATCAGAATAATACCGGGGTAGAGGCAAGCAAAATGTATCAGGATTTTGAAAAATAGCAAAATCCCGGCAGGCCTATGTATCTATTTTCAGTACATCAGGCCAGGGCGGAGTAAAGGAGAAGGATATGGTGCAGGAAGCAATCAGAGATCAGGTTGAAAAATACTTTGACAAGGTCAGGACACTGGCAGACCATCTGACAGAACATCCGGAAATCAGCGGGGAGGAAAAGGAATCATGTGCATATATCACAGATTTCCTTAAAGAACTGGGGTATGAAATTACGGCCCCCTATGCAGGGATGCCTCATTCCTTCCTGGCTGTGGATAGGGAGAAAAGAGATTTTAAGGGACCAAAGGCAGCTTTCATATGTGAATATGACGCGCTTCCGGAGGTGGGACACGCGTGCGGGCATTCCTATAGCTGTGCGATCAGTATATTGGGGGCCCTTGCGCTGCGGGAGGCATACCATGACCTTCCCATGAGGATTGATCTGATCGGTACACCCGGTGAGGAGTTCGTGGGCGGAAAATGTTATATGACGGAAAACGGAGGCTTTGACGGCTATGAGTATGCGGCTATGGTGCATCTGAACAATGAGGATGTCACCTATTTCCAGGTGCTGGCATCCAATGACAGATATTTTACATTCCATGGAAAAGCGGCTCATGCCTCCGCGTGCCCGGAGGAAGGGCTCAATGCACTGAATGCTGCCAGGCTCTTTATGGATGCCATGGATATGTGGCGCCAGCATTTGACAAAAGACTGCCAGTTCCATGGCATTGTGGCAAAAGGAGGAGCAGCGCCCAATGTTGTTCCGGATGAGGTGTGCCTGGATTATTATTACAGGGCAGCCACCATTGAGAACCTGTGGAAACTCAATAAGATATCCGAGACCTGCGCAAAAGGAGCGGCCATGGCCACAGGAACCACTGTGGAGTGGAGCCAGCGGTATCCGGATTACGGGGAGATCTACTGGAATGATACTATGGATGCAATGATGCAGGAACTGTTTGCGGATACAGGAAGAAAAACGGTTAGATCTAAGGGGCCGGGAGGTTCCACAGATCTGGGAAATGTAAATCTTAAGATTCCGGTGTTTCATCCCATGATAGACATCACAGGGGAGAAGAAAGAGATTGTGATCCACGACAGGGAATTTGAGCGGCTTCTGCATACAGAGGCAGCCGGAATCGTTCTCAGGGATGGAGCTGAAATCATTGCGGGTCTGGGTTATAAACTGGCGCTGGAACCTAAATTGATGTCACAGATAAAAGAAGAACATAAAAAATATAGGAAACTCTCTTGACAAACCAGAATTTACCAGATACAATATAACAGTGTTATATAACGCTGTTACAAGGAGGTGGGCACTTGCCCGGTGTAGATTTGAACACCCTGCAGAATATTTTGGATGCGGGGAAAAAAGAATTTCTGGAAAAGGGATTCCGGGCGGCTTCTCTCAGGAATATTGTCAGGGAGGCGGGAGTGACTACCGGTGCTTTTTATGGTTATTTTAAAAGCAAAGAAGAGCTTTTTCGAGCTTTAACGGAGGAGCCCGCAAGGACTTGTCTTGAAAGATTCAGGGAAGTGCAGGAGGCATTTGCAAGACTTTCACCTAAAGAACAGCAAAGACGCATGGATGAGATAACAGAAGCCTGTATGGACTGGATGGTGGATTATATATACAGCAACTTTGACGCGTTTAAGCTGGTGCTGTGTTGTTCAGAGGGCACGGAGTATGAGGACTATATCCATACAATGGTAGAGATAGAAGTGAAAAATACACACCGTTTTATGGCTTCCATGGAGAGTGTTGGATATCAGGTGAGAAAAATAGACAGCCAGATGGAACACATATTGGCCAGCAGTATGCTTTCCGGATTTTTTGAGATGGTAGTTCACGATATGCCGCAGAAGCAGGCAAAAATATATGTCCATGAACTGCGAGAATTTTATAATGCCGGATGGATGAAAATTATGGGGCTTTAGTGCCTTATAATTTTTAGATTAAGGTTAGTTTAAACTAACCGAAGCGTGTGATAAGGAAGCGGTTTTATTCCTTGATAAAACCTGCCTTATATAAAAACAAAAAAGCAGTAGAGGAGGAAAAGATGTGAAGAAACAATCGAATCTGTCAAGGCTTATGGGTTATGCCGGCAGCCACAGGTATTTAACCTATTCATCCTGGGTATTGTCAGCCCTGAGCGCGTTTATTGCACTGGTCCCGTTCTGGTATATCTGGAAGATAATCAAAGAGGTGCTGGAAACGGCACCGGATTTTACCGCCGGAGAAAATCTGGTGCATAATGGCTGGATGGCAGTACTGTTCGCCGTGTTATCTGTACTTGTCTATATTGGCGGGCTGATGTGCTCTCACATAGCGGCATTCAGGATCGCGTCAAATATCCGCAGTGAAGCCGTGCATCACATTGTAAAGCTGCCGCTGGGCTTTGCGGAAAGCTTTGGCAGCGGGAAACTGCGGAAGATTGTAAATGAGTCAAGCGCTGCTACGGAAAATTATCTGGCCCACCAGCTCCCTGACAAGGCCGGGGCCATTGCCACCCCAGTCGGTTTATTGGTACTGCTACTAGTTTTTGACTGGAGACTGGGGATTTTAAGCCTTGTACCCGTGCTTTTGGGATTTATCATAATGATGAGCATGACCGGGGCAAAAATGCAGCAGAAGATGCAGGAATATCAGAATGCACTGGATGATATGTCTAATGAAGCGGTGGAGTATGTGCGGGGAATACCGGTTGTAAAAACCTTTGGGCAGACAGTTTTTTCTTTTAAAAAGTTCAAGGATTCTATTGACCGTTACGGCAGGTGGGTCATCGCCTATACAAAACAGCTCCGTATGCCCATGCTGTGCTATACGGCAGCTATTAACAGCGTATTTGCGTTTCTGACAGCGGCAGGGATTCTCCTTACCCAAAACGGTGTGACCGATGAGTTCCTGCTGAATCTGATTTTTTACATTATTATTACGCCTGTGATCTCTGTAACATTGACAAAAATTATGTTTCAGAGTGAAAATGCCATGATAGTGGACGATGCATTAAGACGTATCGACAGTGTTTTGGATATGAAACCTCTTGAGGATACATCTGTGCCGGAGCACCCTGCAGACAGTTCTATAGAGCTGCGGAATGTAAGTTACAGCTATGATGGGGAAAAGAATGCCCTGGACGGGGTATCCCTCCGCATAGAAGCAGGTCAGACGGCTGCCTTTGTGGGGCCATCGGGCGGCGGCAAGACCACACTTGCAAATATTATTTCACGATTCTTTGATCCACAGAACGGAAGGGTTTTGATCGGCGGTGTGGATGTGCGGAAAATAGAGAAAAAGGAATTGATGGACACAGTATCCTTTGTATTCCAGAACAGTCATCTTATCAAAGCCTCCATTCTGGAAAATGTGAAGATGGGAAAAACGGGAGCATCCAGGGAGGAAGTCATGGAGGCACTGAAAGCAGCGCAATGCATGGATATTTTGGAAAAGCTGCCGGATGGTGTGGATACGGTGGTCGGGACAAAAGGCGTGTATCTGTCGGGCGGTGAACAGCAGCGTATTGCCATAGCCAGAGTGATGTTGAAAAATTCACCCATCATTATACTGGATGAGGCCACTGCATTTGCGGACCCTGACAATGAAATCCGGGTGCAGGCAGCATTTTCTGCACTTTCAAAGGGAAAAACCGTCATCATGATTGCACACAGACTTTCCACTGTGGCAAATGCGGATAGGATTTTTGTGATAAAAGGCGGTAAAATTGCAGAGAGCGGGACTTGTGGTGAACTGGAGGGAAGAGATGGCATATTCAGCCAGATGTGGAAGGATTATCGGACTTCTGTACAGTGGAAGGTAGGAAAGGAGGTATAACAGTTATGATAGAAAAGCTTCAGAAAAAATTTGCCCTTTCCAGGCAGGGAGCCGTTGACCTGGTAAAAGGATGTGCGGCCTGCGTGCTGCAGAATCTTTCCTTTATGTTTCCTGTGGGAATTCTCTATCGCCTGGTCGGTGATTTGATGGAGGGCCCAATCAGCGGCAGCAGGACAGCTTTTTATATTGCAGGGTGCGTGTGTTGTGTTGCTCTGATACTGCTGGCTACCTGGTTTCAGTATAACGCCACATATTTTGCCACATACGTGGAGAGCGGGGTACGGCGGATCTCGTTGGCGGAAAAACTGCGTAAGATTCCGCTTTCCTTTTTTGGAAAAAAAGATTTGGCTGACCTTACAAGTACAATTATGGCGGACTGTACTTTTCTGGAACAGGCCTTTTCTCATTTTATTCCTGAGCTGATAGGCGCCATGATTTCCACCGTGCTGGTAGCTGTGGGCCTCTTTGCTGTTGACTGGCGTATGGCACTGGCTGCCTTGTGGGTGATGCCTGTGGCGTTTGCGATTGTAGGATTTTCAGCCAGGATACAAGGAAAACTCAACGGCAGACAGATGGATGCGAAAATGACATGCGCCGATGGGATTCAGGAGTGTATTGAGACTTCCAGAGATTTGAAGGCAAACAATGCGGAAGAAGAGTATCTGAAAGGATTGGATAAAAAGATTAAAGCAGTGGAAAAACGGGCCATCATATCAGAACTGGGCACGGCCGTGTTTGTGGTATCAGCCACCTTGATTTTAAAGCTGGGCATAGCGACGGCTGCCCTTGCCGGTTCCGTACTGCTTGTCAAAGGAAGCCTGGATATCCTGACATTTTTCATGTTTCTTTTGGTAGTATCGCGTTTATATGACCCGCTGCAGGGGGCCCTTCAGAATCTGGCAGCAGTGATTTCCACACGTACGAATATTTCCAGAATGAATGAAATCCTGGACCATGAGGTGCAGAGCGGCGGTAATACTTTGAATCTAAAAGGTTGTGATGTGGTGTTTGACCATGTGGGATTTGCGTATAACACAGGAGAGGAAGTCCTGAAGGACGTGTCTTTTACCGCAAGCCAGAATGAGGTTACAGCACTTGTAGGGCCATCCGGCGGCGGAAAGACCACAGTATCCAGACTGGCGGCGCGCTTTTGGGATATAGACAAAGGAAAAATAACCATCGGCGGTATGGACATATCCAAAGTGGAACCTGAAACACTGCTGTCCCTCTATGCGATCGTTTTTCAGGATGTAACTCTGTTCGACAATACTATAATGGAAAATATCAGAATCGGAAGAAAAGATGCATCTGATGAGGAGGTGCTGGCAGCGGCCAGGCTGGCAAATTGTGAGGAATTTGCAGGGAAGCTGCCGGATGGCTGGAACACAAAGATAGGGGAAAATGGCTGCACCCTTTCAGGAGGAGAAAGACAGCGTATTTCCATCGCCAGGGCCTTTTTGAAAAATGCACCGGTAATTCTGCTGGACGAGGCAACCGCATCCCTGGATGTGGAGAATGAGACATTGATTCAGGCCGCCCTGTCAAGGCTTATAAAAGATAAGACTGTACTGGTCATTGCCCATCGTATGAGAACTGTAGCGGGAGCGGATAAGATTGTTGTTCTTGCTGACGGAAAAGTTGCGGAGCAGGGAACGCCGGAACAGCTTATGAAAAAAGGCGGTGTTTACCGCCATATGGTGGAACTTCAGACCAGGAGCCAGGAATGGACTTTACAGGGAACCTGAGTGGGGCAAATTCAGCCCAAAGCTGAAGCAGGAAATATGGGGACGACATGCAAAATATGGTGTCGTTTCCCATTGATGGGAGAAAAAGAGATTTTTGTATTTTTTTGAAAAAAAGGTATTGACAATTGACACAATTTAAGGTTATAATAGCAAAGCAGTCAAGCGATAGCAGAGACTGCTAAATGAAATGGGATCTTAGCTCAGCTGGGAGAGCATCTGCCTTACAAGCAGAGGGTCATAGGTTCGAGCCCTATAGGTCCCATTCTTTTGCCAAAAGCAAAGAGATACAGATGGCGAGATAGCTCAGCTGGCTAGAGCATACGGTTCATACCCGTAGTGTCGAGGGTTCAAGTCCCCCTCTCGCTACTTGCTGTACAAGCAGCAGATAATCAAATAAAATTATGGGATCTTAGCTCAGCTGGGAGAGCATCTGCCTTACAAGCAGAGGGTCATAGGTTCGAGCCCTATAGGTCCCATTCTTTTGCCAAAAAGCAGAAGAAATACAGATGGCGAGATAGCTCAGCTGGCTAGAGCATACGGTTCATACCCGTAGTGTCGAGGGTTCAAGTCCCCCTCTCGCTACTATAGATAAGCACTTGTGGAATTTATTCCGCAAGTGCTTTTGTGTTATAGGCAATTATCATTGTATTGATAATTGCCTATTATTTGTTTTCTAAAAGTTCGGGTCTTGTTCTCAGTTATTTTCTCTGCTTTTTAATATCCGCCACAAAGTACTGCGTCCGATTCCAAGACGCCGGGCAGTCTTTTCTTTATTCCCCTTTTCTTCATTTAGTATTATTTTGATGATCTGATAATTGATTTCGTCCAGTGATTGCTTTAAATCTATAGACGTAGCACAGTCAGCAGGCCCGGTGGGAATATAAGGCTCTTCCCGGCGGAGCAGCTGCATAACGCTTTCAGCAGAAATGTAAGAGGCAGGTGTGATCACTACAAGCTCTTTAATAATTCGCTGAAGCTGGTCTAAGTTATGCTTCCAGGGAAAATCCTTCATGATCGCCATAGCCTCTGCATCAAATCCTATGATCTGCTTTCCAAGGGAGGCATTGAGTTTGTTGATATACAATGTGGAAATACTGGGAATATCTTCTCTGCGCTCCCGCAGCGGTGGAAGATTTAAAATTAGGCAGGACAGATGGTTTGCCAGGTAATTCTGTGCTGTTTCTGTTTCAGCATAGGCATCTTCGTTGGTTACAAGTGAAAATATCAGGCGGTTGCGTTTGTGCAGGCCGGTCTGTTCCATGTAGGTAAATAATTTAGAAAGCTGATTTTTATTCAATGCTCCGGGGTTTTTGATGTATATGGTAGCGTGAACATGAGTCAGCGGTGAATTTTCACTGCCTATCAGTGTATTCCATTTACGTTCATTCAGAAGGGGGCAGTCAATCGTATAGAGAGGGCTGCTCTCATAAGGGCCGTTTTCATATAAAAGATGTGCCGCCTTATCCTTTCCGGTTCCGGTCTCACCGATGATCAATACAGGCAGGGTTGTTTTGCTGTATTCTGTAATAGACTGTTTTACACTGCCCACATTATTTGCACTGCTGTAATAAGTAATGAAGTCACTGGGCTGTCGGTCCGGCTTGTTGTAAATGGATATGCTGTTGTCCTCCGGTTCGTACAGAGCCTTTTTCTTTTGTATGCTGATTGTTGTGTAAGTGTGTTCCTCGTAGCGCAGATGCCTGTTGGAGAGTATGACTGTTTCGTGACCGATTTGCTGTTCAACTGTCTGGTCCGGGCCTTGAAGAAAAGCATTCAAATAAGTATGGACCAGGTTCATCACCGGAGAGTCAGTGTCATCGGCGGACAGGCTTGAAAACCAGAGGGTACCGGAAGCATCATAAATCAGGAAATCATTTTCACCCTCTGTAAGCATGGCCTGAAACAAATCTTTCTGCTTATGAACATACTGTGAAGAGTTAACAAGTTTGACAGCTTCGTTCAGTGCGGCATCTATACTTTCCGTACCGGAAGAAAGAAGGATGGAATTCAAGCCAAGCTTCTGAGCCACGGTAGAACCGATCATATCACAGAGAGTCAGAGTGCACCCGTGTTCCATTGCATTTTGCAGAGCAGGTTCGGCATCAGCTTCATTGCTGAAAGTGATGATATCAATATTATACTGCAGCAGATCACACAGTACATGAGCACAGTTGGTAATACTGGGAAAACCTGCGATGACAAATTTGCCGGAATAGTTCTCAGCCATTTTGATAGCGCGGAGTATGTCATACACAGAAATAGCCACCTCTACTACCGGGAGTTCTACTGCGGCGCGAATCATATCGGCTGTACCGCCCCGGGAGATTATGACATCATAATTGTTATGGGCCAGTTCCTGGGCAATCTTTCTTCCTGTGCTTAGGTCACCAATCTGTACAGTTAATTCAATGTCTTTTCTTTTTTGAGCCGTGGCAATGATAGATTCTGCCATACCCTCATAAGGTGCCACCACTAATATCTTTGTTTTTTTCATATTGTTATCCTCTTATGCACAAATGTTGTTTTAAAATGAAACCATTTATTTATTTTACATTAAAACAAACTAAAATACAATGATAAATACAAAATATGTTTCAAATAAATACGTTTTACTTATGCAGAACTATTGAAAATGTGTATATAACGAAGTAGTATAAAGAAAACAACATAAAAAACAATTGAAAGGTTTCAAAATAAAACAATGGAGAGCGATATGATAAATAAAAAACCAATAATTGGAATTACTATGGGTGACCCGGCCGGAAATGGACCGGAACTTTCTGTAAAAGTTCTGACAAAGCGCGATGTTTATGAAAAATGCCGTCCTCTTATTATCGGAGATGCTAATTGTATGGAGGCGGCAATAAAGATTACAGGTAATGAACAACAGGTAAAACTTAATCCTATTGTAGATGTAAAAGATGCAAAATTTGAATATGGTACGATTGACGTTTTTGATATGAAGATCGTAGATCTAAAAAAACGTGTTTATGGTAAAGTTGCCGCTGAATGTGGTGAGGCTGCATTTCGTTATGTAGAAAAGGTTATTCAAATGGCTATGAATGGAGAAGTGGACGCAACCGTAACAAATGCTATAAATAAAGAGGCTATTAATCTGGCCGGCCATCATTTTTCCGGCCACACAGAAATTTACGCTCACTACACGGATACGGATAAGTACACAATGATGCTGGCCCATGAGGAGCTGCGGGTCGTACATGTATCTACGCATGTATCTCTTCGCCAGGCCTGTGATAGTGTGAAGAAAAGCAGGGTACTGGAAGTCATTCGTATTGCAGATGAAGGATGCAAAGCTTTAGGCATTAAAGAACCAAAGATCGGAGTGGCAGGGCTTAATCCACATTGCGGTGAAAATGGTATGTTTGGAATGGAGGAGATTGAGGAAATACAGCCTGCAATAGATATGGCTGTAGCAGAAGGAATCCGTATACCGGAATTAAAACCAACTCCTCCTGATACAGTTTTCTCCAAAGCGCTGGGTGGCTGGTATGATATTGTGGTAGCCATGTATCATGATCAAGGTCACATTCCGCTGAAGGTTAAGGGATTTGTATACAATAAATCTCTAAAAAGGTGGGATGCAGTGGCAGGTGTGAATATCACATTAGGCCTGCCCATTATCCGTACTTCTGTAGATCATGGAACAGGATTTGGACATGCAGGTGATGGAAGTGCAAATGAACGAAGTTTGGCTAATGCCATAGAATATGCTGTCAGATTCGCCAAAAACAGATAGGGTGAAACCATGGTAAAAATGCTGATAATTGCTGATGATTTTACAGGCGCGCTGGATACGGGAATACAGTTTGCCAAGAAAGGGATTATTACTCAGGTAGTAATAGGCTCACAGACAGAGCTTAGAGTGTCGGAAACAGCACGTGTTCTGGTGGTGGATCTGGAGACAAGGCCGATGAAAGCGGAGGATGCTTACAGGGCAGTCTATAATCTGACAAAATGGGCCGTTCGTTCTACAATACCTATTATCTATAAAAAAACAGATTCAGCACTTAGAGGAAATGTGGGTGCAGAGCTAAGTGCTGTTGTAGATGCATCAGAAGAAAATCTATATTTCATTCCTGCATTTCCTGATATTGGAAGGATTACCTTAAAAGGTATCCATTATATAGGAGATGTCCCTTTGGAAAAAAGTGCATTTAAAGAAGACCCATTTGAACCTGTGCATTCTTCCTATCTTCCGGCCATTCTGGGTGAATATGCCAAAAATAAAGTGAAATGCATTGGGCGTATGGAGGGTAAGGAAACCTATATAAAGGAAAAGAAAAAAATCATAATCTTTGATGCAGGATCTAATAAAGACATAGAAGTGCGCATAAAGGAACTGAAGGAGGAGAGTAAACTCAGTTTTCTGGCCGGATGTGCAGGATTTGCGGCTTTTCTGCCCGTAGCACTTGGACTTGAGGGAGTGGTTTATCGAAAATATGAAAAAAAGAAGGGACTGTACGTGGCCTGCGGGAGTTTAAATCCCATTACAAGAGAACAGGTGATGTACGCGGAACAAAAAGGCTTCCTGAGGATCAGCCTGACACCGCGTCAAAAATTGGATACGGAATATTATAAAACAGAGGAAGGAAAAGAATTTCTGGAAGAAGTGTATCGGCAATGTATTTTTAATCCCAGGATCATTGTAGATACTTTTGACAAAAGAGAGGAGGAGACCAAAAAGTATGCAGAGACCATGGGGATAGATCCGGAAGAAATCAGATTCTCTATAACAAAATGTCACAGCATGATCGTTCGTTATCTCATTGAGAAAGGGGTGGATTACACCATATTTATGACAGGAGGGGATACGCTCATGGGTCTTATGAAGATGGTAGAAAATCCTGAATTTATACCTGTCTGTGAACTTAGCCAGGGGGTGGTGTTGTCAAGGCTTAAATGGAGAGATAAGATCCTGCAGATAGTATCAAAATCCGGAGGATTTGGTTCGGTAAATGTAATGACAGAAATTGCGGACAAATTGGTGGAATGTGAGGGGGGAAATTATGAGGGCAGCGTACATAACAGACGTAAAGCAAACGGAAATACGTGAAATTGACAAACCTGTACCAAAAAAAGGAGAAGTACTGATAAAAATTGAGTCAGTAGGAATATGCGGTTCAGATCTGCACCTCTTTCTTGGAGTCCATGCTTTTCGGAAGCCACCGGTTATTCTGGGGCATGAAATGTCAGGTACTGTCTGTGAACTGGGAGAAGGCGTCACAAAATTTGGGATAGGTGACAGGGTGACTGTAAATCCATCGGTCAGTTGTGGAAGATGCTATGCATGCAGACGAGGATTGGAAAATATTTGTGAGCAGAGAAAAGCGCCCGGAACAGATGCATGGATTGGGTGTTTCGTAGAATATTTTCCAACCCCAGAAGAAACGGTATACAAAATCCATGATGATGTAGAGTTCTCCAGGGCAGCCCTGACAGAGCCGCTGTCTGTAGCCACACATATTCTCAGACGGGCCAGTGTACAGGAGATAAAAACAATGGCGGTTATAGGCGGTGGTACCATTGGTTTGATGACCTTGTATCTTGCGAAAAAGAAGGGGGTTGAGAAAATAATCTGCAGCGATCCGGCCGCTTATAATCGGAATCAGGCATTGAAATTTGGCGCTGATCTTGCAGTGGATCCACTTTCGGAAGATCCTGTCAAGGCAGCCATGCAGATTACAGACGGGGAGGGGGTTGATCTTTGTATTGTGGCTGCCGGGGCACCCATGATTTTAGACCAGGCTTCACAGATGACCAGAAAAGGAGGGGAAATCGGACTGGTTGCTATGATCACCAAACCAATAACTTTTTATTGTTATTCAATTGTATTCCGGGAGCAGCGTATTTTTGGAAGTCAGATTTACCAGACCTGTGATTTTGAAGATGCTTTAGGGGTAGTGCAGACAGATGAGAGGCTGTCCGCCTTTGTTACACAGCGTATGCCTGTGGAAGATGTGCAGAAGGCAATGGAAATGCTTGCTGAGAAAAAAGAAAATGTCATTAAAATTATTCTGGAGTGGAAGAATAGGAAGGGAGAAGGCGAAGTATGAAAGAAATCATGTGTGGTGTCGTAAAAGAGAGGCCGGAACCGGGGGCTGTCTGGCATGAAGATTTGCCTGTTCCAAAAGTCGGCCCCAGGGATGTACTGGTGCGGGTGCGGGCTGCAGCTATTTGCGGAACGGATCAGCATATCTTTTCCTGGACACCTTATGCGCAGGCACGTTTAAAGCTGCCTATGGTATTTGGCCATGAGTTCGCAGGCGATATTGTGGAAACCGGTTCACAGGTTACAGAATTTCATCCCGGACAGAGGGTAGCAGGTGAAACGCACATACCCTGTAATGAATGCTATATGTGCAGATCAAACCGACGGCATAACTGTATAAACATGAAAATTATCGGTGTCCATGCAGCGGGGGCTTTTTCAGAATATATTTCCTTACCGGCTGACTGTGTTTATGTGCTTCATAATGAACTCAGTTATGAGCGCGGGTGTATGCTGGAACCGATGGGGGTTGCAGTCCATGGCGTATCGAGGGCAGAAGTTACAGGAAAGACGATTTTGATCTATGGAGCTGGTCCCATTGGTTTAATGGCAGTTGGTGCTGCAAAAGTAAGGAAGGCAGAGAAAATATTCTGTGCAGATTTATTCGATACAAAATTGAAAGTGGCTAAAGAGGTCGGGGCGGATGTCATAGTCAATACGAAACATCAGGAGCTGCAGGATATTATTTATGGTGAGACAGACGGTGTGGGAGTCGATGTGGTGATTGATTATACCGGTAACAATCAGGCTCTTAAATCAGGCTTTCGCTGTTTGAGAAAAAACGGTACGTTTGTAGTGGTAGGTCTCCCCTCAAAGGATATTACGCTAGATTGGACAAATGATATTATTTACAAAGAGGCAACCGTATATGGGGTGACAGGACGTCTGATGTACGAGACATGGGATGAATGTATTCAAATCCTAAATTCTCCGGATTATAAACTGGATAGAATGATTGGCGGTATTTATCCACTGAAAGACTATGAAAAAGCTTTTCAAGATATTGAAATGGGAGTTCCCGGAAAACTTATATTGATACCATGATTAAAACAGGATTGTATTTGGGAGGCAAAATGAATAAAAAAGAAAGATTCTTAACAGCTGTAAAAGGCGGAACCCCTGATAAAGTGCCATATGCGCTTATTTCTCTATATCAAAACGTACAGGAAGCAATCATTGGCCATGAAATTACGCTTCCGGTATACAATGGATTGAATAATGCGGGCTGGCTTGGCGCACCAACAGAGGAGGCAAAGGTGGAACCTGTGTTTTGCTGTATACCGGAGACAGCGGAAAAGCTGAATCTGGATGCGATGACCATTCAGGTGATACCGCCTATGTTCGTAAAAAAGGAAATCAGAGGAGAGGATGCTTGTGTGGCTGGCGGACTCATTGACAGTGGGAAGGTATTGAGACAATGTGAAGCAGCTATGCCGGATCCGGATGATTCCAAATTGTTGGATACAATTAAACACATGGTGGATATGTGTCGGGATCACGAATTTGCCGTGGGTGCTAAAATTCGTCTTGGAGCTTCTCCTACCTTACTCAGTCTTGGGATGGATAACATCGCTATGATGATAGCAGAGGAAGATGACACGTTGGAGAAATGCATGGAGATGTATACCGACTGGACACATCGGTTCAATAAAAACCTTATGGAACTGGGGTTTGATTATTTCTGGACTGCAGATGATATTGCTTATACCAAATCTATGCTTATTTCGCCGGCAATGTTCCGTGAATATTTTAAAGACAGAATGAGGTATGCCATGGAGCCGATTACAAAGCCATTTATTTATCACAGCGACGGAAACTACTCACTGATTCTCGATGACCTTATTGATATAGGAGTAGACGCTATCCATCCGATTGAGCGAGGGTCTATAGATCAGGACTGGCTGCTTGAGAATTATAAAGGGAAGCTGGCCATGGTTGGCAATATTGATATCAACCATATTCTGTTTGATGCATCTGTGGAAGAGGTATATGAAGATGTTCGCACAAGAATTGAGACTTTTGGACCCGGAGGTGGTTATGTCCTAGCGGATTCCAACAGTGTTCCCGGATGGTGTTCACCTCAAAATGTAATGGCTATGAGCAAAGCGGTAGAAGAGTACAGGTACATTTATTAATTACAGGAGGGAAAAAAATGAAGAGAATGAAATTAGTGGTGGCTGTTTGTATGATCCTGACTTTGATCTTGTCCCTGGCCGCCTGCGGTACAGGAAATGATTCTGCAGCACAGACAGAAAAACCTTCTTCGGATTCCAAATCGGAAGAGAAAGCGGTACAGACAGAAGGAAGTGGGGCATATGTCTTAAAATTGGCTACATCCATGAGCAAAGAGGAAGCTATTGGCCAGCAGATGGAAATTTTGGCCGATAAGGTCAATGAATATACAGGAGGCCAGGTGACTGTAGAGAGATATTATAACGGAGAACTTGGGACCAGTAATGATGTAAACGAAATGGTTCAGCAGGGAGCCAATATTTTTAGTTTTGAAACAATGGATTTTTATGCGTCCTATGCATATGACCTGGGTATTCTGGACGGACCTTTCTTCTTTTATGAACCGGAAGAGATGAGGACTCTGGAAAAGTCGGACTGGTGGCAGGAACAGATGGAGACTTTAGCGGGTTCCAATCTTTACTGTCTGGGAACTATTTATTTCGGAAGCAGAAATGTGATCCATAAAGTAGGACCGGATGCTGATTCTCCCAGCGATTTTAAAGGGGTGTGTATGCGTACCGCCAATACTCCCATGCGTTATGCCATGTGTGAGGCTATTACAGGGAATGTGACCACAGTAGCATGGTCGGAAATCTATTCCGCATTAAATACAGGCGTGGCGGATATGTGTGAAGCTCCGCTGGGCTCTATAGTCGGAACTAAGATTTATGAGGTCTGCCCTTATATTACAATGGACGAGCATATCCATGCATTTATAGGTGTATCTGCGTCAAAAACATGGTTTGATACACTGCCTGAGGATATTCAGAAAAACATTCAGAAGGCAATTGATGAAGTATGTGATGATTCCATTGAATTCGTAAAAGCAGATGACGTCAAGCAGCGTGAGTTTTTAGAATCTGAAGGTGTGACCTTTGTTGATGTGCAGGATAAAGACGAATGGGCAGAAGCAACAAAATCAGCTTATGATGAAATGAAATTTACAGAAGGAACTTATGAAAAATGTATGGAGATACTTGGGCATTGACAAAAAGTGATCAGCTGCTGGAAAAGGAGGTTGCTTATGGAAAGGATGGATAAATGGATCACTCGGATCTGCAGTGTATTCGGCTGTCTGTCACTGGTAAGTATGATCTGCCTGATAGCTGTGAATGTTATTTTACGCTTTGTGCTGAGCAGTTCGATAAAATGGGCGGAGGAATATTCCTATATATTTTTCTGTTATGCGGTTTTTTTAGGGACGGTTCTGATTTATCAAAGTAAGGAAATCATATCTATCAATGCATTTGTACTCATGCTGCCCAGAAATCTTCAAAACGCTGTCTTTTATCTGAAAAGATTCTCTCTTGTGATCATAAATGGGATTTTGCTCTATCTGGCAATTGCATTTACCAGGCAGGGAAGTGCAAAATTTACGACTTTGATGCGAATACAATACACATATATTGATGCTTCTATGGCAATTATGTTTTTTTGCATGACACTGATAGCGATTAAAGATTTTATTTATGCGGTTAAGAAAAAGGAACTTGCAGAAACAGAGCGAAAGACTGAATAGGAGGACATTGTATGAACCTTTGGCCGTTACTACTGCTGGTGGTATTAATATTATTAGATTTTCCCGTATCATATTCTTTGATGTTGTCCTCTCTTTTTTATTTTGGATTTTTCAATACAGGTATGTCCGTGGTAATGCTGTTTCAGAGAATGATCGCGCAGTGTGAATCATTCACATTACTTGCAGTTCCTTTTTTCGTTACTGCAGGAGTTATGATGGAATATTCCGGTGTTGCTGCACATATGCTGAATTTTGCTGATCTGTTTACCGGCCGTATGCGGGGCGGGCTTGCACAAGTGAATGTACTGCTCAGTACATTGATGGGCGGCTGTTCAGGATCGGCAAATGCAGACGCGGCAATGGAAGCAAAGATGCTTGTTCCGGAAATGACAAAAAGAGGATATGATCCTGCATTCTCTGCCGGTGTAACAGCTACATCGGCTTGTATAACTCCGATTATCCCTCCGGGTATCACATTGATCCTCTATGCAACTTTGGCAAGCGTATCGGTATCGGATATGTTTTTGGCAGGATATTTGCCCGGTGCGCTGATGTGCATTATTTTAATGGTGGCCGTGTCGATTATTTCAAAGAAAAAAGGTTATGCTCCAACCCGTGATACCTGGCCTTCCTTAAAAGAAATTGCGGTTACAACAGCAAAGTCAATATGGGCATTATTTATTCCTCTGGGCCTTTTGATGGGGCTGAGAGTCGGGATGTTTACTCCCACAGAGGGTGGTGCAATTGTATTTATCTATTGTGTACTTGTTGGTTTTCTTGTATACAGGAAATTAAAAGTGCGGATATTACCTAAGGTTTTTATGGAGTCCCTGAAGACTACGGCGAATATTATGTTCATTATAGCAGGCGCAGCTGCGTTTAGTTATTATCTGAGCTGGGAACGTATCCCGCAGCTGGTATCTGCCGGTATTTTGGGGTTAACAACCAATAAATATGTATTTCTTTTGATTATTAATATTTTCCTGCTGATCTGCGGAATGTTTCTGGAAGGTACTGCATCTACGATTATTCTTGTACCACTTTTGGTTCCTGTTGTGCAGGCCTTGGGAATCAATCCGGTACATTTCGGTATACTGTTTGCGATCAATATCCAGATTGGAGGTACAACACCGCCGTTTGGAACTTTCATGTTTACTACCTGTGCGGCCACGGGAGTATCAATACAAGATTATACCAAAAAGACGTGGCCGCTTATTCTGGCACTTATTTTGTGTCTGCTCCTGATCACCTACTTACCGGGCATTTCTCTGTTTTTGCCTAATCTGTGATTATGGGGAATACAGATAATGGATGTACGAAAAGAGGGGGCATCGTGGGATGCCCCCTAATCATTTACAAATCGGAAGTCTGCTGCACATCTTTTATGAAGGCGTTTCTTTCTCCTCCCTATACATATGCGGCATAAACATAAGCTTTACCGCACTGCCCATAACCAGCAGTAAAAATACCGCCGCAGGAAGTCCACCGATATTGGATATCATTTTCAATCCGTCAACGCCGCTGCCCACATTCATCATGATAAGCGTAATGAACGCGATCAAAACAGCCCAGAGGATTTTAATACTGTTGGGGGATTCAGCCCCTTCCTTTTCCAGACCATGTGTGGACAAGTCGGAGATGGCGATAACTGTAGAGTCAGCCGCTGTAACAAAGGAGAGAAATACCGCTATGAGGAAAATAAAAACAAGGACCCCGGTGAAAGGCATATTTTCAAAAAGTTGGTAAATGGTGTTTTCAATTCCTGATTGAAACGCTTCCACCATGCCGCTGTTTGGCCGGTTTAGAGCAAAATGAATTGTGGAGCCGGACATAATGGTAAACCACAGGATACTGAACACAGAGGTAGAGAACAGGTTCATGGCCACTAAATCTTTGATCCTTCGTCCATATGCGATCTTTCCAAGGAAGATTGCTGTAATAGGTGCCCAGGACATCCAGCTGGCAAAATAGAAGATTGGCCACTGGGCTGTCCAGGAGTCTTTGGCAAAGGTACCGGTATAAAGAGACTTTGTAAAAAAGTGATTGAGATAATCACCCAGACATTCCACTCCAAAATTACATATGAAATGTGTCCCTCCGAATATCAGTACAAATCCAATGATGAAGAAGTAAATATAAACATTCATATTGGACAGCCGCCGCACGCCGCGCATGATTCCGGACAGTGCGGAGACAAGGAAGGTGATGATGACCACAAGCATGATCGCTGACCACACAAACGGGGTGGAGTCAATTCCAAACAGTTTATGAAGACCACCGCTTAAATTCAGAACTCCCACGCCCAGTGAACCGGTAAGTCCGGCTACGAGCGTGAACAGGCAGACGCTGTCTATGACTGCGTTCAGGTATTTGTGTTCCCGTCCGTTAAGCAGCACCGTGATCATAGCTGCCAGTGAAAATGACTTCTTCTTGTTGTAATAGCCAAAGGCGAACATGACAGCCGGAAGCGTGTAAATGGCGTATGGAAGTACGGTCCAGTGAGTATAGATCGCCGACATGGCAAATTTGGCGGCATCCGGTGACATGGCTTCGATATGGAGACTGTCCGGGGGATGCAGCAGGTGCTGTATTGGCTCAGCGGCTGACCAGAAGATAATGCCGCAGGCAATGGTAGTGCAGATATTGATGCTGAACCAGGAGAGCAGGCTCATTTTAGGCTTGGCACCTGCTCCCCCAATCTTTACTTTGCCGAATCCGGAAAAGTAAATGGCAATACACACGAAAAATATAAGGACGGGAAGTAAGATGATCAGCCACCCGAATTGATCAACAATGAAAGAATTTAAGGTGTTGACAATTTTTGTGAACAGATCACTGTCTGCTATATTTATGATAATACACACCAAAAACAGAAAAAAGGGCGGTAAAAACACTTCTGGTTTTATTTTTTTCATACCATCTGCCTCCGGACCCTATTCTTTTGCAGACTCTGTTTCCGGATGCACTTTTATGTATCGCTTATTTATGATGACCGCGATCACAATAGCAGCCAAACCACATATTGCCATAAAGGCAAACAGTTTGTTAAAGCCGCCCGTAATATCCTGATCCAGCCAGACCCCCACCATGGAGGTAATGAAAGCATCCGGTATATATGCGATAAATGCAATGATACCGCTGGCAGCACCCGTCAGTTCTCTGGGGATCACAGCCTCGTCCATGATCGAATAATAGATAGATTTGATCATATAGTTTATTCCCGAGATGATCACCGATACAACAATAGCGATCCATAAGAAATTTCCCAAAAAAGGCATGACAGCACTCGGTGGCAGCTATCAGCACAAAGATAAGAAATCTGGAACGGTATTTGAACCGATCGGCAATAATGCCGCCGATCACACCAAGGCCGATCGCCAGAATATACGTCCTTAAAATCTGCAGTCCGCTGGAGACAGCCGTGCTGGTGTGGAGGACTTGTGTGGTGTAAGTTCCAAAGTAATAGGCCCCGCCGCAGTTCAGCGCATAGCAGAAGAAAATGAACAGGCCCACAAGCCAGACACCCGGAAGTTTTAGGGCCGCAAGGATACTGCCTTTTTTAGCTGTCTCTTTCTTTTCTGTGTGAACAGAAGAGGGAAATACGATCAAAGCCAAAACTGCAAAAACAAAATAAATGACAGCAGCAATGATCAATATCATCCGGTAACCGCCCATCTCGTCAGAGAACAGGCTGAAGATCCAGATGAAAAGAAATCCGACAGCCGCAGAGACAAGGCTTCGCAGCGATTCACTGATTCCAAATAATCTGCCCTGTTCCGCATCAGAACCAAAGCTCCTCATCAGTGTAATGTACGGTGACCATAGTGTGGCAGTGGTGAATACAGCATATAAAGCAAATATAATGATGAGACTGGTGTATGACGGAAAAGAGGCCTGCCAAAGAGTGGTTGCGCCGGTACCTGCCAGAGAGATCCCAATGAGGATCTTAGGGCTGAACTTTTGTGCCAGGATCCCTCCTATGGCATAACAGAAGATTGCCAGAGTGCCATATACGGAGCCCAGGAAACCCAACTGTGTGTTGGTAAGACGCAGTGCAGCGATTGTCTGGTCATAAAAGGAGATGCGAATAAACGGAATGAAATAGATCATTCCAACCATAAAGCTTAAAAGGGTTACTAATAGGTTGCGTTTGGATCTTGATAAATTCATTCTAATTCCCTCCATGCTTTCTTACAGGCAGCGCATTTGCTGCGCTGGCCTGCCGGAACGTTACAGTTACGAGTCAATTGCCATATCAATATACGTTTCTTCAATATTCTGTCCTAGAAGCAGCGTCTTCAGATCCTTAAGAACTTCTGCAGATACCTCTGGTTTTTTGTATGCTTCCAGCAGCCGTGCTGTTTGCTTTTCTATATTTTTGTCAAACTGCTCTGCAGGATTGGCAATCGCCCCCCTTACGCTTACGTGAGGTGCAAATAATTCTTTACGGCAGAATTCCAGGGTATGTTCTTCTATGAGATATTGACCGGCATGTCCTACCTCATCAATGAGGTCAAGAGGAATGGTATCAGCATTCACTTCAATATCACGTATGTACCGCTCTGTAAAATCTAAGATTTCAAAATCAGTTATGAGTTTTTCATAAGAGACTGCAAGATAGCTGTTGATAATTCCGGCACTTTGGGTCATGATATTGATACCGCTTTCCTTGCAGGCCATGCAGGTCATCATGGATTCATATCCGGCCTGGGTGTTAAATGATTTTGCATCGCTTAAAGAGCCGCCGGCGCGGCTGGGAATACCATAGAATTTTGCCATTTCAGCACAATATTTATAGCTGAGGGCACCCTCAGGGGACCCTACAGCGATGGCCCCGGTTGCCATGTCCGCATTAGTGGACTGGGAACCGTAGATAACAGGCGCTCCGGGTTGACACATCTGGGCCAGTGCTATGGTGGCGAGAACCTCTGCATTGACAATGGCAAGCATACCGGCCAGGGTGACGGGAGCGGTGGTGCCTGCCATTGCCGCGGACGCAATGATGACAGGCTGGCGGTATTTTGCCATGGTGAGCACGGTCTCCGTCATGTTTTTGTCAAGATACAGGGGAGTATTGGTATTGGCAATGGTACAGATACGCGGTTTTTCCATCAGCTCCTCCACCGTAATTCCATAGCGGATACAGGCCATCCGGATGAGCATTTCCATGGAATCATAATCCCCTGCAGCGGCAAAGATACATTTTTGGGTATGCAGCATGCTAGCCAGGGCGAGAAGGGTTATGTAGGATTCCGTGGGAATATCATTGGGCTGACAGGCCAGTCCTCCGTTCAGACAATAGGATGGATTCCCCTCAAAAAGTTTCAGCAGCTTGATAAAGTCCGAAAACAGAGCAGGTCTGGTCCGGCCCTCTTTATCCATAATAAAAGTAGCACCGCCGCATGGACCGTTATAACGGCTGTTTCCCCCGATCTGCATGTTGTACTTGGGATCAGATGCATAGAGAGGTGCTTTGGCAGGGGCTTTTTTGACCCATTCCATTATCTGGGCCTCCGTAAAATGTGCCACGTTCTCATCCATTTTTATGCCATGGCTTTTCAGGATGCGGACTGCGTCCGGGTGGTAGAATTTCATACCTGTTTTTTGAAGGATGTTCATGCTGGCTTCGTGGATCTTTTTTACATTGTCATTCATTTGGAAAATAACCTCCTTTTTGTGGTGAACATGTTAACCTATGGGGTAAAAAAAATATGCAGCACAGGATAAAAGATTTTTCATCCTGTTTAGGGCGGAAATAAAAGTCCGCCCTATGTTGTGCCCATTGCAGGTCACAGAGCATTTAAATGAGATACATACGGATGTTTTTTTCAATCAGGGAATTGCAATGTGCAACCGCTTTTTTGTAGGCCTCCGAGTCCTTGGGACTATTGATATACTCACTCAAAAGTCCCCTGGCGATCAGGCAGTTGATCTGACTTACATACTCCGCATCATCATAGCTGAGCCGTCCTTCTGCAGCAGCACGGCGAAACCAGATGTAATCTCTGTCCTCAATACATCCGCTGAAAATGGAGCAGTAAAACATTGCAGTGTTGCTTCCCTCCACAAAGACAGGATACATTTTAAGATATTCCTGCAGTATGGATTCCAGCTCATTGCGCATGGTGCCCCAGAACAAATTTAAAAATATATAGGGATGCATAAATGCATACTTGTTAAAAAGTCTCCAGGCATTTATCTGTGCCTCGATAATATCATCCGCATTCTTCAGATTTTCCTCTAATTCCTCAATGTAAGGCTGCAAAAATCTTACGGAAGCCAGGGCCAGCAGATAGTCCAGGCTTTCAAAGTGCTTGTACAGAGCTGCGGGTGAACAGCCGACCCGTTTTGCCAGGTCCCGTACTCGAATATTTTCAGCGCCCTTTTCCAGTATCATATGATAAGCTGCTTCGATCAGTATTTGTTTGGTGTTATTTTCCGGGTTCATTCTTTATACCTGCTGTGATTTATTTTAATATTTATAAAATGGAATCATGGTAAACATGTTTACCGTATAGGTGAATCATAATCCATATCCATATTTTTGTCAATACATATTTTGGAGTTTGGCAGATCGTCTGATTGATTTATGATAATGTACTTATATACCACACGTGATTATGTCCCATTTTGGAGTTTGGCAGCACGCTTTTCAGCGGGTGAAAATATCCCGCTTCGGCGGAGTAGGTGATACATAGCTGTCCAGCCGCAAATACTGTCTGGCATATTGTTTGGGGGACATACCCACTGTCTTGGTGAAGGTATGTATAAAATGATTATTGCTGTTAAAACCGGCGCGCTCACCGGCCAGCATAACGGAAAGACCCTGTCTGAGATAGGATTTTGCCAGGGTAAGACGTCGTTTGATAATATAGTCTGTGATGGTCATTCCTGTCAGATCTTTAAAACGGTGGCTTAAATAATATTTGCTCACATAGAAATTCCGGGCAAGACAGTCCAGGCTTATTTTTTCGGTTATATGTTCATTTATATAGTCAATGACAGGATAATAAGCGGATATCTGTTCTTCACTGGGTACCTGCTTAATAAGCGGGGTATCGTAGAGAAAGTTTATATAGACCAATACTTCTGCCAGCAGAGTTCTGGCAAAAATGTCTCTGCCAAAGGCAGAGCAGTCCGAGGCCAGATAGTATTCAATTTTATTGATCAGTTTCAGCAAATGGTCTATCTGGTCAATATTGAGCTTGTTCATATGATTGAACTGATTATGATTTCTGAAGCATTTCAGCAGGTCAAATTCTTCTGTAGAGATTCCCTCCACTTCCTCCTGATAAAAACGAATGGAATAATACTGATAGATCGAGCGCGGCTTCGGTACACTTCTGTGCAGGTCGCTGCTGTTTAGAATGAAGATACTGCCTCTGGAAATGGGATATATTTTGTCACGGATATAGAAACTTTCGCCTTCTGACATGATGAGCAGTATTTCCATCTGGTCATGAAAGTGAAACGGACTTTCCTGCCACATTTCTTTTGTAAAAAAGCGTATTTCCATATCTGTTTTTCCCCCTTTTCCCCATACTTTACATTACTTTTTGAAAAGTATATCCCAGGCCGTTTCTTTTGTCAATAGATGTAGAAATATGGAAAATAGGTAAATAATTCCATTGCGATATCGCAAAATAACACATATTTCAAACGGAAATAAGCAAGATTCTGCAATACGGAAAATCCGGAAATGGAGACAGGATGAATTTATACGTTGAAAAACAAGGGTTTTTAAAGAAAAAGCGGTACAGATTAAAAAACAGCAAATTTAATGTCTTAACAAAGCAAGTTAAAAGAACATTTGATGAAAACAATTCGATATAATTGAAGGCAGTTATTTAGAAAAATTATAAAAAATTTGTAATTTACTGATTTCATGGCATGACCAGGAGGTGTGATTTTGGAAAAACTATTGGAAGTGAAAGATTTGAAAACGTATTTCTTTACCCCGGATAAGACAATACCGGCAGTTGACGGGGTGAGTTTTCATATCAACAAAGGAGAGACACTGTGTATTGTAGGGGAATCGGGAAGCGGTAAAAGTGTGACCTCTCTGTCCATCATGCAGCTTGTGCCCACGCCCCCTGGAAGATACGTCGGCGGCCAGATATTATTTGAGGGGGAGGACATTCTGAAAAAGCCGGAAAGCGAGATGTGCGGCATAAGGGGGAATGTCATCTCCATGATCTATCAGGAGCCTATGACTTCTTTGAACCCTGTATTTTCCATTGGAGATCAGTTGATGGAAACACTTCGGATCCACCAGAAGCTCAATAAAAAAGAGGCCGAAAAAAAGGCGGTCCACATGCTGGATCTGGTAGGGATTTCAGATCCCGGGTCACGTATGCGGGAATATCCGCACCAGCTGTCAGGGGGGATGAGACAGAGAGTCATGATCGCCATGGGCTTAAGCTGTGAGCCTAAACTTTTGATCGCGGACGAACCCACAACTGCCCTGGATGTGACCATACAGGCCCAGATACTGGACCTGATGAAGAAGCTGAAAGAAGAGCTGGATATGACAATTCTTTTTATTACCCATGACTTGGGAGTTGTGGCGGAGATGGCACAGCGGGTCATTGTCATGTATGGGGGAAGAGTTGTGGAGGAGGCAGAGGTCAGGGAAATATTTAAAAATCCCAGGCATCCTTATACACTTGGCCTTTTAAAGTGTATTCCCAGAATGGACAGCAGACAGAAACTGGAAGTGATCAAAGGTATGGTGCCATCCCCGGACAAGTTTGCAAAAGGGTGCCGCTTTCATCCCAGATGCCCTTACGCAAAGGAAATATGCACCTGCCGGGAACCGTCGGAACAAATGATCGGGACAACCAGAGTGACATGCCATTTTCCTCTGGGTACAGATAAGGAGGATACGTGCAATGGGAGAAGGTAATAAGAAAGTACCATTGCTGGAAGTGAAAAATCTCGGAAAGGATTTTGTCAGTAAAGGCAGCAAAGGGAAAAAAACAGTACATGCGCTAAGCGGAATCTCTTTTACCGTATACAGGGGGGAGACCTTTGGACTGGTAGGGGAGAGCGGGTGCGGCAAGACCACTGCGGGGAGGGTGATAAACTGCCTGACAAAGCCCACGCAGGGGGAGGTTCTGTTTGAAGGAAAAGATTTGTTTCAGATGTCAAAAAGTGAGATGAAAAAGGTCAGGAGAGAGATACAGATGATATTCCAGGATCCTTTTGCTTCTCTGGACCCCAGAATGACCATAGGCAGTATAATTGAGGAACCCCTTCTCATCCATTGTATCGGCTCCAGAGATGAGAGACGGGAAAAGGTGAAGAAAATGCTGGAGAGAGTGGGATTGCAGCCGGATTACTATCACCGTTATCCTCATGAATTCTCAGGTGGCCAGAGACAGCGGATCGGGATAGCCAGAGCACTGATCTTAAATCCCAAACTGGTCATATGCGATGAGCCTGTGTCAGCTCTGGATGTGTCCGTGCAGTCCCAGATCTTGAACCTTTTGGATGATTTGCAGAAAGAGCTGGGCCTGACATATATCTTCATTGCCCACGGATTAAGTGTAGTAAAGCATATTTCAGACCGGGTCGGAGTCATGTATCTGGGAAAGATGGCGGAGATCGTCAACGCAGAGCAGTTGTTTGAGAAACCGGCACATCCTTATACGCAGGCCTTGCTGTCCGCCAATCCCATACCGGACCCTGATTTTGAAAAGCAGAGGATCATACTTGAGGGTGATATCCCTTCTGCATCCAACCCGCCGACTGGGTGTTATTTCCACACCAGATGCAGATACTGCAAACCGATTTGCAGGGAAAAAGAACCGCCGTACGGGCAGATAGGAGACAGGATCGTGGCATGTCACTTTCCGCTTTAGCAGATGAAAGAAAGAACGGGAATAGAAAGGCTGGTTAAATATCTGTTTGAACATCAGGAGACGCTGCTGTCTCCAAAAGCAGAACAGGCAGCCAGAATGTGCATTTTAGACGAAATCGGGTGCGGGATCTACGGCAGCCGTACACGGGAAGGAAGGAATCTGATACAGGCAGCCGCAGACCTTAAATACTGCGGTGATATTCCGGTGTGGGGGACACAAAACTTGCTGACCGAGGATATGGCGGCCATGGTAAACGGTGCGTTATGTCATATCAGGGAACTGGATGATGTCCACTATGCCATATTACATACAGGGGCCGTATGTGTGCCTGCCGCCATGGCAGTTGCGCAGCGCTGCGGTTCCACATGGAGGCAGCTTCTTGGGGCGGTCATTACAGGAGTGGAGGTATCCGTCAGGATCGCGGAGGGGATGGATTTTTTGGAACACAGGGAAAGGGGCTGGCACGGAACTGCAACCTGCGGCTCGTTTGGTGCTGCAGCAGCCGCCGGAATGCTCCTGGGACTGGATGAGCAGCAGATGACAAATGCGCTGGGAATTGCGGGGAGCAGAACAGGGGGAAGCTGGGCTTTTGCCGCAGACGGGGCCATGACAAAACGTATCCATCCGGGACTGGCAGCCAGGGACGGGATATTAAGCGCTTATCTGGCAAAACACGGGATCACAGGACCCCGCCATGTACTGGAAGCTGCGGACGGTGGGATCTACCGCATGATGAGCAGCCGGTATTGTCTCGGCGTGCTGGATGCCGTAAAAGAAAAAACAGCTATTGAGGAGGTAGAGTTTAAATGGTTTGCGTCCTGCAAATCCGTACATTCCCCTTATACTGCGGCCTATGAGATCTACAGAAGACATGGATTCAGAGAGCCGGAAGATATCTGTACCGTGCGGGCAGAAGTGAACCGGTCAGCCATAGAGATGGCAGGCAGTAATTACCGGCAGGATTCTATCGTGTCCGCACAGATCAGTATTCCGTACGGAGTAGCGCTGGGTCTGATGGGCTGCAGGGGGCAGGCCGGGGACTATACGGAGGAACGTTTAAGAGACAGCAGGATCCTGGAAACTGCCGGTAAAGTAGTGGTTGCGGAAAGTGAAGCCATGAACCGGCTGAGGCGAAATGAAAAGCGCAGTGCCGCAAAGGTCACGGTTCATTGGAAAGATGGCAGCAGTGACGCAGAAACCGTGACCGCACCCAAAGGGTCCATGTTCAACCCTCTGTCAAAAGAAGACATTACCGGAAAATTTATGGACCTGACAGGGGGCATAGTGGGGGAACACGTAGCAAGGGAAATAGCTGATACGGTTTTAAAAAGCAGCAATATGGAAAATACCCACAGAATTACAGATATTTTAAAAAGGCAAATATAGGAGGAGAAATGGAGAACAAAGAGAAAAAGGGAGGATTTTTTGAACAGATACAGGGAAATATCAATCCGGTGGTCCTGAAATATTATTATGGGCCGAAAATGATGGAATCCGATACTTCGTTTCCCTATTTGGTCCGTGTCATGAAAGCCCATGTTATCATGCTGAAAGAGCAGAGCATTATTCCAAAGGAGGCAGCCCGCAGGCTGTTGTCTGTGATGGAAGGATGGGGGGAACGGATTCCAAAGCTGGACCCGTCACTGGAGGACCTGTACATCAATCTGGAACATCTGATCACTGTGGAGGCCGGGGAGGATGTGTGCAGTTTTCTGCCGGTTGCCAGAAGCCGCAATGATGTGGAGGCAGCCATGTGGAGAATCGAGCTGCGGGAAAAACTACTGTTTCTGGCAGATGCCATTCTGGAGCATGTTGAAGTCCTCCACAAGCGTGCAGAGGAAACCGTGGACTACATTTTTCCGGGCTATACCTATGGGCAGCAGGCACAGCCTGTCAATATGGGATTCTATCTGTCGGGGATCGCGGCTCCTCTTTTGAGAGATGCGGAGAGGATACTGCAGTGTATTGACCGCTTTAACAAAAATCCTCTGGGCGCTGCTGCCATGTCCGGGACCGAATATAACATAGACCGGGAACGGACGAAAGAATTGCTGGGATTTGAGACAGTGTGGGAGCACACGGGAGATGCGGTGGCCAGCGCAGATTATATGATGGAAGCAGCGGGCATCGGCATCTCGGTCCTGGTCACACTGGCAAGACTTGCGGAGGATATTATCAACTGGTGTTCCAATGAAGCGGGTTTTGCTGACCTGTCCGATGATCTGATCGATTCAAGCAGTATTATGCCCCAGAAGCGGAATCCTGTCATCTGTGCAACCGTGCGTTCCCAGGCCAGGCTTATGTCAGGGCGGTATGCCGGAATTTGTTCTGCCTGTTCCGTGGAATTTCAGGCCAGCAGGGATATGACGGCAGCCTGGACAGATGTACTGGAGTGTGTGGAGACAGCCAAAGGCATGTGCAGGATCAGCGGAGAATATGTTAAATCCCTAAAATTCAACAAGGATGTCATGGAAGAAATTTTGTATAAAGGTTTCTCAAATGCCACGGAATTGGCAGACAGCCTGGTGTTGGAAGGAAAGCTGTCTTTCAGACAAGCACACAGAGTGGTGGGAGGGGCGGTCAGTGAGCTTTTCCGCGGAGGAAAAGGCCAGGATGCACTGACCTGGGAATTGCTGGATCACTGGTGCCATGAGATCTGCAGCACCGGCCTCCCTCTTACAAAAGAGCAGGTAGACAATGCAAAGGATTTCAGGATTGCAGTGGAAAGAAGGGACTGTCAGGGGGCAGCCGCACCTTCCCAGGTGTACAGAATGTTGGAACTGCAGAAAGAACAGGGCCAGTCAGTAAAAAAAGATGCGGAGAGAAAGAGAAGTGTATGGAAAAACGCGGAGGAGAAGATGCATCAGTGTGTGCAGACATTTCTCTTAGACGGAAGGCCGTAAAGGCAGAGGAGGGTTTAGCTGATGAAGAGAAAAATGTATTCAATGATTTTATCCGGTATTTTAGTGCTGGCATTATCGGCCTGCGGAGGAGATTCCGGGAATAAGAAAGAGCAGACTCAGGAACAGACACAAAATTCGGAACAGACACAAAATTCAGACCAGACGGATGCCCGGACAGGGCAGGTGGCAGACGAACTGATCGTCCTGACGGGAAGTGATGCGTCCACTTTTGACCCTCATTTCTGTACGGATTCCGCAACAGAGATCTTTAATAAAAATATCTTCAACAATTTGGTGCGCTTTAATGAAAATATGGAGATAGAGCCGGATCTGGCAAAGGAGTGGTCTATCTCAGAGGACCAGCTGACCTGGACCTTTAAACTGGAAGAAGGTGTAAAATTCCATGACGGAACAGATTTTAACGCGGAAGCGGTAAAGACTTCCTTTGAGAGGGTGCTGGACGAAAACCTTGGTTCGCCCAGGAGGTCTGTACTGGCTGCTATCACGAAGATAGAGGCTGTGGATGAAAACACGGTAAATATATCAACCGACGTGCCCTGCGGCGCTTTGCTGCAGCAGTTGTGCCACCCGGTCGCAGCTATTATCAGCCCTAAGTCTCTGGAAGAGTATGGGGAAGAAATCTCCACACATCCGGTCGGAACAGGTGCCTTTCAATTTGTGGAGTGGAAGACAGGGGAAGAACTTGTCCTGGAGCGAAACGTGGATTATTTCAAGGGGGCCCCGGCTGTAGAGAAGGTATATTTCAGAGTGGTTCCCGAAGATGCCACCAGAGCGCTTCTGCTCCAGTCAGGCCAGGCGGATGTTGCCCTCAGACTTCCGGTAACTGAGACAGACAGGCTGGAAAGCGACCCGAATGTAACGATCCAGAAGGGTGATACGGTCATGACCATGTATGTTGCTCTCAATAACAGCAAAGGGGTCCTTAGGGATGAAAAAGTACGTCAGGCCATGAATTACGCGGTGGATAAAGATGTGATCGTCAAAGATATCCTGGGCGGCATGGCTACTGTTTCAGACTCCCCCATCTCTCCTTATACATGGGGATATGATTCCAGTATGAAGTACGAGTGTGATGTGGAAAAGGCCAAAGAGCTGCTGGCAGAAGCCGGATATCCGGATGGGATTGAACTGGAATTGTGGACGCCTGTGGGACGTTATCTTATGGACACACAGGTAAGCGAGAATCTGCAGGCACAGTGGGAGAAGGCCGGGATCCATGTGAATATCCGTCAATGGGAATTCCAGGCCCTGATGTCTGAAGTGAAGAATGGGGAATTTGATATGGTCCTGCTGGGATGGAGTCCGTCCACAGGGGATGCTGACCAGGGATTATATCCTGTATTCCACTCCACGCAGTTCCCCCCAAACTCCAACAGAGCTTTTTATAATAACCCGGAAGTGGATACGCTTTTGGATTCAGCCAAAACTGAAGTGGATGAAACTGCCCGCAGAAAGATGTATGCAAAAGCGGAGAAGACCATCATGGAGGACGCTGCCTGGACATTCTTGTATTATCCAAAACAGGCGTTATCCTACCGCAGCAATATAGCGGGGATTGAGATGCTGCCCACAGAACATATTATGCTGGAAAAAGTCACAAAGCAGTAGAGTACCGGCCTGCGGAAATCCGCAGGCCATAAAAGCCAAGGAGGCGGTTGTTTGCTGAAATATATAATAAAGAAAATTATTTTTACATGCATTGTGTTGATAGGGGCAGCCACTTGCGCCTTTCTGCTCCTCCATGCCATTCCGGGAGATACCGCGGAGGCCCTGGCAGGGCCCCAGGCAACCGTGGAGGATGTGGATAACCTGCGGCGTGCCATGGAACTGGACCAGCCCTTGGGAAAGCAGTATGTCAGCTACATGGGAAATCTGCTCCACGGTGATCTGGGATATTCCTACAGGACCAACAAGCCGGTCATGGAAATCCTGAAGTCCGCTTGGCCGGCAACCCTTCAGCTTGCGGTATGCAGTATGATCGTGGCAGTGCTGCTTGGCGTTCCCATCGGTATTTTTGCGGCCATTCACAGGGGGAAGCCGGGGGATACCATTGCCATGGT
The DNA here is from genome assembly GCA_002270465.1 of Blautia hominis. Lineage (GTDB taxonomy): Bacteria > Bacillota > Clostridia > Lachnospirales > Lachnospiraceae > Blautia > Blautia hominis. Next base: position 437,295 of record NQOF01000001.1, on the reverse strand, counting down.
GGCGGCCTTTTTGGGCGTATCCATGCCCTCTTTCTGGCTGGCGCTGCTTTTGATCATAGAATTTTCAGTCAACCATAACTGGTTCCCTTTCTATGGAAGAGAAGGGATTTCCAGCTTTGTCCTGCCGTCACTGACTCTGGGCCTGGGTGTGGCTGCCAATATAGCCAGACTTACCAGGACAAGTATGCTGGAGGTTTTAGGGCAGGACTATATCAGGACAGCTAAGGGAAAAGGTGTAAAAAGCGGGAAGATCATATGGGTCCATGCACTGAGAAATGCGGCTGTGCCTGTGGTCACTATCATTGGCCTTCAGTTTGGTGTACTGCTTGGAGGACAGGTGGTGACCGAAACTGTATTTTCCTGGCCGGGAATCGGCAGGATGATAGTGGATGCGCTAAATACCAGAGATCTGCAGATCGTGCAGGGCGGTATTTTGATTCTTGCGGCTACTTTTACAATCATTAATCTGATCACGGATTTGGTATATGCACTGCTGGATCCCCGTATCAGGTATTCTTAGAAGGGAGGGATGGATGTGAGTACATTTCGTAAGATATTGAGAAACCCCAGTGCGGTTGTGGGGTTGTGCATTCTTCTGCTCCTGATCGTTGTGAGTATTGCAGGGCCTTTTCTGGTACAGTCTCCTTATGAGCAGAATACCGCCATCAAACTTATGCCCCCTTCCCGGGAGCACTGGTTCGGCACGGATGACTTTGGGCGTGATGTGTTCAGCAGGATTGTAACAGGAGCACATTATTCCCTTCTGGCAGGATTTATATCAGTGATCTTGGGACTTACGGGGGGACTTTTGCTGGGAGCCTTTGCCGGATTTTACGGCGGCCTTTTAGATCAGATACTCATGACAGTCTGTGATATACTGCTGGCGTTCCCCAGTGTTTTGCTGGCGATGGCTATTGTCATGGTAATGGAACCCGGAATATATACACCCATGGTGGCAGTTGGCATCAGCTCCATACCAGTGTTCGCGCGTCTTGTGAGAGCACAGTTCATGTCGCTTCGGGAGAGCTGTTTTGTGGAGGCTGTGCGTTCAGCGGGGGCAGGGGATCTGCGGATCATTTTCCGGCATCTCCTGCCAAATTCCATCGGACCTATTATTATTCAGGCTACGCTCAGAATCGGTTCCTCTATTCTGCTTGCCGCTACACTGAGTTTTCTGGGGCTGGGAGCACAGCCGCCTACACCTGAGTGGGGGGCCATGTTAAGCGCTGCGAGAAATTATGTGTGGACAGCTTCCTATCTGGCTTTGATTCCGGGTCTGGCCATTACCGTTACCGTGGTGGCGGTGAATTTGATCGGAGACGCGCTGCGCGATTACCTGGACCCCAGAACAAGAAATATGTAGACCATGCCGGGAGAAAATACTTCAGCAGGTCCGCGCAGTTAGTTGGGAGGATAAGAATGGCGAAAAAAGTACAGGTTACATTGACCGGAAATGAAGGAAAGCGTCTGATCGCAAAAGCGGCAGTGAGGATGCCGGAGATACAGGGGCGCTTAGAGAAACATAAAATTCTTTTATGCGGCGGAACTACCGTGTCGGCTCTCTCGGAGGAGCTGGGTCTGGGGCCTCTCCGCATATCAGGCAGAATTGATGCCAGCGGTGCCAGAACTGCCCTGAAAAAGGCTAAGGCTCCCCATAATCTGCTGGTGGATCAGGGGAAAGGACAGAATGTGGACAGCAGTATCCAGAAGGTGGCAGAAACCCTGAATGACAAAGACTTGGTTATTGTGGGGGCAAATGCCATTGACCCCATGGGAAGAGCAGCACTGGCTTTTGCGGCTCTTGGGGGAGGCAGCAGGGGATACGCGCTTCACAGTGCGTATATGCAGGGGGTTCCCATGCTGATCCTGGCGGGCATCAATAAATTGATCCCTGATTTGGGGGCTGCCCAGGCCCACAGCGGCAGAGCAGGTATTGATCTATCCATGGGGGCAGCCATCGGACTGTACAATATTTATGGCCCTGTCATCACGGAACTGAAAGCATTTGAGATCCTCTTCGGGGTGGAGGCAGTGGTGATAGCCGGCAGCGGATTCGGTACCGGTGACGGAACCCGGACTTTTGTGCTCCATGGGGAGGAGGCAGCCATCCAGCAGGCATGGGACCTCTGTCTTGGACTGAAGGGGGCAGGGGTATCCGCATGTGAGGACAGTCTGTTTACCTGTGTAGGGGGATGCAGACACTGCCAGCGTCATGTTGGCTGCTATTATAAAGAGCTGGCCCAGGGCGAAGACTGAACCCCGGGATGGGGTTAAAACAGAAGGGACTAAAGTCTGTAATTGGCATAAATACCGCCGGTTACGGGCTTTTTTTCTTTTGAAAAACCTTTCTTTTAAAACCCCGGGGGCGGCTTGCGGGCCATTTTTCCCTCTGCTATACTCCATTCATGACAGCCCGGAGGAAGGGGAATATTTCCGGACAGACAAAAGATATCTAACAGGAAAAGGAGCAGAACGTATGAAGAGAAAGATTGCAGCAGTCCTCTGCTGTCTGGCAATGACTATGTCCATGCTGGCAGGCTGTGGAAACGCGGGGGATTCCGGTACCGACTCAGCAAAAGAAACAGAGCAGAAAGAGGATACATCCTCTAAAGCGGACGCAGCAGAAGAACCGCAGGAGGAGACTGGGGGGAAGGATGAAGTTACTATCGGATTTTCCAACGATGCAGATAGTTGGGACCCATGTACGGGGTTTGGTTATACAGGTTCCCCGCTGTATTCCTCTTTAGTGAAAGTAAACGGGGATGATAAGCTGGAGAACGATCTGGCAACGGAGTACCATGTAAGTGAAGATGCCCTGACATGGACTTTCAAAGTCAGGGATGATGTGGTGTTCTCAAACAAAGAACCGCTGAAGGCATCAGATGTGGCGTTCACCTTCAACACGACAAAAGAGAAGGCAACCTACATGGATCTTACCATGCTGGAGAGCTGTACGGCAAAGGATGACACTACCGTGGAATTTAAGCTGAACAAACCTTGCGTGACTTTTATCTATACCATAGCCCAGATTGGGATTGTCCCTGAGAAATCCTACAGCGACAAATTCGGGCTGTCCGCAGAAGAAACCATCGGTTCCGGCCCATACAAGCTGACCCAGTGGGACAAAGGGCAGCAGTTCATCATGGAAGCCAACGAGAACTATTACGGAGAACAGCCTGCCATCAAGAAGGCAGTATTTTTGATCCAGGAGGAGGATGCCAGATTCGTATCCGCCAAAGCCGGGGATGTGGATATTGCGCTGACTTCCGCCACGATTGCCACCAATGAGATCGAGGGCATGCATGTGGAGGAAGTGGAGTCTGTAGATAACAGAGGTATCACTTTGCCCACAGTTCCTGACGAAGGAAAAACAACAGAGGACGGCTACAAGATCGGAAACAACATTACCTCAGATGTCAATGTCAGAAAGGCTTTGGCTTACGGCATTGACAGGGAAAAAATCATTACAGAAGCGCTGAACGGTTTTGCGAAACCGGCCTATACCGAATGCGATGGTATGCCCTGGTGGAATGAAGAAACAGTTATTGATACCGATGTGGATCAGGCAAAGCAGCTTTTGGATGAAGCGGGATGGAAAGATGAGGATGGAGACGGGATCCGGGAAAAAGACGGCACAAAGCTGGCTTTTAACTTAATGTATTTTGCAGGAGACTCCATGCGTCAGGCGGTTGCCATGTCCGTAGCAAACCAGGCAAAGGAAAATATGGGATTTGACATTACCGTGGAAGGTGTCAGTGCAGACGATACAGTAAAGAGAATGTTCTCGGAACCCATGATAATGGGATGGGGTTCTGATAGTCCCATGACCTCCTACATGTTGTATCACAGCAGCAATGCAGGTAAGACCGATTTTTATAATCCTGAGTTTTATACCAGTGAAAAGACGGATGAATACTTGGATCAGGCCATGAACTCCATTAACATAGAAGATTCTTACCAGTGGTGGCAGAAGGCTCAGTGGGATGGGGAGACAGGTACTTCCATGAGAGGGGAAGCACCCTGGGCATTCTATGTGAATATGTCCCATCTTTATTATGTGAAAGACGGATTGGATATAGGAAAACAGAGGATTCATGCCCACGGCGCAGCATGGCCTCTGGTTGCCAATCTTGCAGAGTGGACCTGGAATTAAAAGAGAGCAGGGAATTTTGCTCCGGACGTAAAACCTGTACTATAGATTTTGCGTTCGGGGCTGTTCGTGTTTCAGGAGGAAGGTCACAAGAGAAAATCGAATGGAGAGACAGAATGAAAAATAAGTATTATCTGAAAATTACGGGGAGATATCTGCTCCGCATGGTAACGCTTCTGATCGCAGTCAGTATCATAAGTTTTATTTTAGTCAGCATGTCTCCGGTGGACCCGGTGCAGCAGTATGTGGGGGCAGTGCCAAATGTAAGTATGGAACAGAGAGCTAAGATAGCGGAATACTGGGGACTCAATGACCCGCCTGTGGAGCGTTTTTTCGCATGGGCAAAGTCAGTCCTTCACGGGGATTTTGGCGTGTCTTTGATTTACCGAAGACCTGTGCTGGATATCATGAAAGAGAAATTTATCACTTCCCTGGCACTCATGGCAGCGGCATGGCTGTTTTCCGGAATCATTGGATTTATGGTGGGCTGTGTGATGGGGGCGTTTCATGGAAAAGGGCCGGATAAAGTCCTGAAAAAGGTCTGTCTTATCATGTGCTCTATTCCCACGTTCTGGATCGGAATTGTATTCCTTATGATATTTTCCGTAAAGCTGGGGTGGTTCCCAATGGGAATGAGTGTGCCGAAAGGTGTGCCCACGGACCAGGTGACCATATTGCAGAGGATTCACCATCTGATACTGCCGGCTCTGACATTAAGCTTTCTTTCCTTTGCAAATGTAGCGCTCCATACAAGAGAAAAGCTGGTGGATGTGCTGGAAAGTGAATATGTACTGTTTGCAAAAGCAAGGGGAGAATCTGGATGGAGTATCCTGAAAAGACATGGGATCCGTAATATTATGCTGCCCGCTGTGACCATGCAGTTCGGATCTTTCAGTGAACTGTTCGGCGGTTCTGTGCTGGCGGAAAATGTATTTTCTTATCCGGGCCTTGGAGCTGCGGCATCAGCAGCAGGCATGGGGTCCGATGTACCATTGCTTTTGGGGATCACTTTGTTCTCCGCGCTGTTTGTCTTTATCGGGAATATGCTGGCAAATATAATATACGGGGTTGTGGACCCACAGATAAGGGAGGGGTACTTAAAATGAGTAATATGACTGCGGCGGCATCCGGCAGACAAGGCAGAAGGATTGGGGTGAACCGGAGGACCAAAACAATTATTTTTGCAGCCCTGATCTTAATGGTGATTTTGGGGGTATATCTGTCAGGGGCTTTTTTAAGTGATGATCTGATCCAGGCGGATTTTTCCAAGAAAGCCCTGAAACCATCTCTGGAACATCCCTTCGGAACAGACCTTCTTGGGAGGGATATGCTGGTGCGTACCATCAAAGGGCTTTCTGTCAGTATTTCCGTGGGTATGATCGCTTCCAGCGTCAGTGCGGTGATCGCCCTGTTCGTGGGAGTGGCAGCGGCAACCGGGCGTTCCTGGCTGGATCATTTTATCAACTGGCTGATCGACTTGGTGATGGGGATACCTCACACGGTCCTGCTGATCCTCATTTCTTTTGCCTGTGGAAAAGGTCTGAAAGGTGTGTTGATCGGTGTGGCCGTCACCCACTGGACCGGGCTTGCCCGTATCATAAGGAGCGAGGTGCTCCAGATACGTTCCCAGCAATACATAGGAGTGTCCAAAAAGCTGGGGCATTCCAGTTGGTGGATCACGGTGCACCATATTCTGCCCCACATGGTACCACAGTTTATTATCGGGCTGATACTTCTATTTCCCCATGCCATTATGCATGAATCGGGACTTACCTTTCTGGGATTCGGTCTGTCACCGGAACAGCCCGCTATCGGTATTATCCTTTCGGAATCCATGAAATACTTGTCATCCGGTATGTGGTGGCTTGCATTTTTTCCGGGTCTCATGCTTGTGATCATCGTACTGCTTTTTGACCGTCTGGGAGAAAATATGAAGAAAATATTAGATCCATACAGCGCACATGAATAGGAGTGTAACATGAAAAAGGAACAAATAGAAAAAGAGCCGGTTCTGAAAGTGGAAGACCTGTCTGTGACATTCCATATGTATGACAAGGGGCTGGAACAATATGATCTGAAAGTCATATCTGATCTGAGTCTGGACGTAAGACCGGGGGAAATTGTGGCAATCGCGGGATCCAGCGGTTCCGGCAAGAGTCTTTTAGCCCACGCAGTGATGGGAATCTTGCCGGAAAATGCTAAAGTTACGGGAAAGGTCATCTTTAAGGGAGAGGCACTTGACCAGAAGAAAAAAGAGAGACTCAGAGGAACGGAGATTGCTCTTGTGCCCCAGTCCGTAGCCTATCTGGACCCTCTGATGAGGGTGGGAAAACAGGTGACTGGATGTGACCCCAAGAAAGAAAAACAAAAATCACAGAAAGAGATATTTAAAAGATTTCATCTGGATGAAAAAATTGAAAGATATTATCCGTTTCAGATATCGGGAGGTATGGCGAGAAGAGTACTGGTATCAACAGCCGTTATCAGCAATACATCCCTGATCATAGCGGATGAACCCACACCGGGATTAGATCTGGAGATGGCTTTGGAGGCGCTTAAGATATTCCGGGAACTGGCAGATGAGGGGAAAGCAGTGGTGCTCATTACCCATGACATTGATCTGGCATTTCATATTGCAGACCGGATCGCTGTATTCTATGCAGGTACTACCGTGGAGATGGCAAAGGCGGAGGACTTCAGAAAAGGTATGGAGGAACTGCGTCATCCCTATTCCAAGGCGCTGTGGCAGGCATTGCCCCAGAATGGCTTCCGGCCTATACCGGGCTTTCAGCCCTATGCTAAGTACCTGCCCAAAGGATGCTTGTTTTTCCCAAGATGTCCATATAAAACAAAAGAGTGTGAAAATAATATACCCATGCGTGAAGTCAGGGGAGGATATGTGAGGTGTATACATGCGACTTGAAGCAAAGAATCTGGGGTTTCGCTACGCCAATGGGCCGTGGATACTGAAAAATGTAAATTTCACCATAGAGGAAGGGGAGCGTGTGGGTCTGGTGGGGCCCAGCGGTTATGGCAAAAGCACCCTGGTTAAGCTGCTGGGGGGATATCTGGAACCCTGTGAAGGCGAAATTCTGCTGGATAAAAAACCGCTGGATAAAAAAGGTGTTTGTCCGGTCCAGTTGATCTACCAGCATCCGGAGAAGGCCATCAATCCCCGTTGGAAAATGAAGAAGGTCCTGGAGGAGTCAGGTATGTACCGCGAGGAGGTCCTGGACGCTCTGGGGATCGAGAAGGAATGGCTGGACCGGTATCCGAGGGAGCTGTCAGGGGGAGAGCTGCAGCGGTTCTGTGTGGCACGTTCTCTGTTCGAGGGAACACATTTTTTGCTGGCTGATGAGATGAGCACCATGCTGGATGTCATTACACAGGCACAGATATGGAATCTGATGCTCCGAGAGGTGGAAAAGAGAAAGATAGGTCTGCTGGCTGTGACACATAACATGGCGCTGGCAGGCCAGGTGTGTACCAGAACACTGGATCTGGCAAATGTAAATCATATAGAATGTGCAGAGGAGAGCGGGTGCGAAGATGGATGTGAATATGGTACTGTTTGACGATTTTGAGGGGATGGATGTATTCGGGCCTGCGGAGATACTGGGAAAACTGCAAAAATATTTCCATATCCGTTATCTCTCCGTATCGGGGGATATCATTAACAGTGTACAGGGAGCAAAAATATGGACTGATTTTCTGATCCCCGAGGAGACAGAGGGGGTTCTGCTGATCCCGGGAGGCAAAGGGGCGCGGCGCCTGCTCTGGCAGGATGAGAGGACCCTGAATCTGGTGAAACGGGCAGCAGAAAATGCGGATACCTGCCTGATGGTGGGCAGCGGCTCTGCTATTTTGGCACAGACAGGACTTTTGTACAGACGGAAACTGGCTGACTGTCCTCTTGATAAAAACTGGAACAGGATGTTTACAGCAGGGATCGAGAGGATCGAGGGGGCCAGAGTGGTGGCTGACGGAAAATATTATTCCTGCAGCAGTACAGCGGCGGGCCTGGATATGACACTTTGGATGGTGGCCGACCAAATTGATATTGATGTGGCATCAGAGGCTGCCCGGCAGACAGGATATCCCTGGGACCCGGCCGGAGGAGAGGAAATCTATTGCTGATGTAAGGCGATCCAAGTGAGAGAGGAACTGTGCGATGAGAGAAGAAAAGAAAGATACAGGGACAAAATATGACAAGAGCATGGTCAACCGTCTTGCCAGGGCTACCGGCCATCTGAAGTCCATACGCGGTATGGTGGAGGAGGGACGCGACTGCAGTGAAGTCCTGATCCAGCTTGCCGCTGTGCGCTCCGCTGTCAATGGCGCGGGGAAAGAAGTGCTGAAGCAGTATATTGACGAGTGTATTGAGGAGGCATTGGAGAAGGGGGACGCGGAGAGCCTGAAACGTCTGAACAAAGCGTTGGATTCTTTCTTAAAATGAGGAACCCCGGGATGGGGTGATCAGGAGAGAAAAAAGAGGACTAAGAGCAGGAAAAAGCCTTTATTTTACGGGTTAAAAAAAGAAAATTTTTTTTAGATCTTTAACCCTGGGGGCGGCTTGCGGGAAGAGGATGTATGTTATAAGATAATATCACGGTTGATCTTCCTCCAAAAGTTGACCGGAAACATTTACAGTATTAGCTTTCCGTGCCGTTCCCTCCGCTTATAAACGGCGCGTGAAGCCTGATTTGAATTCACAGACACTCCAAGTTCAAAAAGCCGCATCCTACGCCGGGATGCGGCTTTTTGTGTGCACATCTCCCGGAGATATTTTGAAACACACTCTTGTAATATGCCTGCAGAAATGTTAATATTTTAGTAAGGTAAAATATTGAACAGAGTTCTTGAATACGGAACGATTAAGGCCTGCATGAAAGTTTAGGAGGGAAAACCACTATGAGTGAAGACAAAGAGATCAAGGTAAAAAGCCTGCAGAAGGCACTGGAGATCCTGGGATGTTTCGTGGAAAAACAACCTCTGGGTGTGACGGAGATCAGTGAGAAGCTGGGATTATACAAAAGCAACGTGCATAATATATTAATGACCTTCAAGGCCATGGACTATCTGGAACAGGACCCGGAAACCGGTAAGTTCAGCCTGGGGACCGCTGTATTCACATTGAGCCGTGCACTGAAGGAAAGCCTTACCATCACCAAGGTAGTGCTCCCTTACATGCATCAGATCGCGAAAGAAGCGGGAGAACTGATCTATCTGGCCATTCCCCACGGGGATGAGGTGGTCTATCTGGAAGCCGTATATCCGGAAGGCCAGATGCTGCCGGGCAGGTCTGTAACAGGAGAGCGCTCTAAAATGTATTGTACAAGTGTAGGCAAAGTCATCCTCTCCCAGATGCCCGACGAGGAAGTGGAAGAGATCTTGAGCCGTGAGAAGACACCATACACAGATTATACCATAACGGACAAGGAAAAGCTCTGGGAGGAAGTCAGGAATGCACGGAGAGACGGCTACGCTGTGGACAACATGGAAAATACATTCGGAGTCAAATGTGTGGGAGTGCCCCTGATGAATCATATGGGAAAGGTGGAGGGCGCCATCAGTATCAGCACCCCGTCTCTGCGCATGGATGATGAGAAGCGGGATATATTTGTACAGATTCTGAAACGGTATGCAAATGAGATCAAAAAGCGCTTATAGAAAATAAAGGGTCAAAATTGGATAGTTTGCACAAAAAGAAAAAAGATTCAAGGAATATATTGAAAAAACAAACAAGGTGTGATATGCTCATATCATCAAAAAAGAACGAGGTTCTTACATACAGAACATAAACCAATAGCAGCGGAATCCATTACTCGGCAAAATGCCGAGTAAAAAAATAAAACTATTGAAGAACAAAGTTCTGTAATAGAGAACAACATAAAATGGGAGGATTTTTAAAATGGCAAACAAACCGTATTTAGTAGTGGAATGGAATGACACTGAGACAGATGCAAAAGGATGGATGTGTGCATACAACTTCGTAAATCATTACTGCGGAGGCGGAACAAGAATGCATCCTACAGTTACCAAGGAAGAGGTTATCCGCCTTGCAACAACGATGGGATACAAATACAAAGCATGTGAATCTCTCACAACAGGCGGATGTAAGGCCGGTATAGCATATGACTATAAAGCACCGGACGCACCGGACGTTCTGAGACGTTTCCTGACAGCTACCGCACCGGTTATCAATGCAGGCGTATCCATCGGCGGAGATTTAGGTGTTGATTACTCCGATGTTTTAAGAATCTTAGATGACCTGGGAATCGGTATTCCCCAGACAAAGGCTATGAAAGAGGACCCGGATATCCATCAGGGTATTGTGAACCATGACAGGGCAGAAAAAGAGCTTACATATGACGGATTTAAAATGTATGACATGATCACAGGTTACGGCGTTGCGGCAGCAGCCGATGAAGCCTGGAAAATGAAAGGCGGCAAAGAAGGTGCATCTGTTATCATCCAGGGATTTGGATGTGTGGGCGCAAGCTGCGTGAACTCCCTGAACAACATGGGCTATAAAGTCATCGGTATCGCGGATGTAAACGGACTTGTATACTGCAAAGATGGTCTGGATATTCCGAAACTGGTAGCGACCAGACTCCCAAAAGGTGAGCTGAACAAGGAGTCCTTTGAAGACAACTACGAAATTTATCCAAACAGCCAGTGGCTGGAAAAAGAATGCGATATCCTGATCCCGGCAGCTCTGGAAGATGTTATCAATAAAGACAATGCCGATAAGATCAAAGCATCCCTGTTAGTGGAGGCAGCCAACATTCCCACCACTCCGGAAGCTGATGCGATTCTCCGCAAAAATGGAGTTGACGTAGCTGTTGACTTTATCTCCAATCTGGGAGGCATCCGTATCTACGAAGCAGTTATCTTCCGCCTTGTGAAGATTGAGGACATGAACGACGAAGATGCAGCAGCAGCTATTGTAAAAGACACAGTAGACTTGATCCGCAAACAGACACGCCGGGTATTTGAAGAGTCCAAAAAGACAGGTGAATTCACCCGTGACGTAGCCAGAAGGCTGTTCACACCGGACAAATCCGACACTCCGGATATGTAATCCGTTATTCTGCTAGAGAGGGTGGGGATGCGAAAAAAGCATCCCCATTCTACGCATATGGAGGTTTTTATGAATTCTAAAGTGAGAAAATACCTTACGGTCATAACACTTGGCCTGGCAGGAGGTTCCATCTATTTTCTGCCCTACGTGAAATACATTTTTTATGACGCACAGCTTGCAGCCATGCATATGAGCAACACTCAATCCGGTCTGCTGCTCACCATGTATACGGTGGGAAATATGATCCTCTACATACCGGGCGGCATCATTGCGGATAAAGTATCACCGAAAAAAGCATTGATCATCTCCCTTCTCAGTACATCGGCTCTGGCCTACCTATACGCGTTTACCATGGATTTTAAGATTGCCATGTTTATCTGGATGGGACTCTCCTTCAGTACGGCGTTTGTATTCTGGTCCGCACTTATGAAGGCTGTCCGCATTATCGGTACAGAGGAAGAACAGGGATTCATGTACGGCCTTTATTATGCCTGCAACGGAATTACAGCAGCCCTGACCAATACTCTGGCACTGAATATATATAAGACAGCCGGCGGGGACATGGAACAGGGATTTTTCCGGGCAGTTCTGGCAGGCGGCTCTGTGGCTATCATTGCAGCTATTCTGTTGTTCTTCCTTATGAAAGGCAGTGACAAAGAAAAAGAAGTCAGTGACGGGGAACCGAAATTCCGCATAGGTGATGTGGGGAAATTAGTAAAAAATCCGGTTGTATGGATCGTTTCCTTTACCATCTTCTGCGGATATGGATTTTATACCAGCATCTCTTATTTCAACCCCTATCTGACAGAAGTCATAGGCGTGTCACCGGAGAGTTCAGGGTTTATCTCCATTGTCCGCAACTATCTGCTTCTTCTGCTGGCTCCTGTAGGCGGTATTATTGCAGATAAAGTATTTAAATCAACCTGTAAATGGCTTTCCACGGCGTTTATCATACTGGCAGCTCTTTTTGGGGCAGTTCTCATTCTGCCTTCCAGTATCAGTCCCATGGCAGCCAGCCTGTACACCCTGATCCCGGGCGCGTTTGCCATGATGATGTACGGCGTTGTGTTCTCCACAGTCAGTGAGGCGGGAATCCCAAGGGCTATGACAGGAACGGTGATCGGTATTGCATCCATTATCGGCTATCTGCCGGATTCCATCTACTCTGTCCTCTTTGGAAATTGGCTGGATTCCTTCGGCGGTTCCGGATACAATTTTATATTTGGTTTCCTGGCAGTTTCAGGTCTGGTAGGTTCCGCACTGGCATTACTGATTTACAGGCACGGTAAGAAAGCAAAACAGGGAGAAGCTGCCTGAAGTTACGCTTCACAGTCTCCTGAAGTATGATAGAAAGGAAAATGAAATTATGGGAAAAGAAAAAGTTTACACCAATCCCGTCCGCTGCAAAGGCTGCGGCTATTGTATCAATGCATGTCCCCAGGAGGCCATTAAGGAATCCGGCCATGTAAATGCCAAGGGATACAATACGGTTGAAGTGGATGCAGAGAAATGTGTGGTATGCGGCATGTGTTACCGCGTATGCCCGGACTATGTATTTGAAATTCGATGAGGGAGGTTCGTTATGGGAAAAGTATTATTTAAAGGAAATGAGGCTCTGGCGGAGGCCGCACTGGCAGCCGGATGCCGCTTCTACAGCGGATATCCGATCACTCCGCAGACAGAGATCCTGGAATATCTGTCCTGGAGAATGGAAGATGTAGGCGGTGTATTCATCCAGGCAGAGTCTGAATTAGCAGGCGTAAATATGGTACTGGGAGCATCCGCGGCAGGTGCGCGCGCACTGACCACATCCGCAGGTCCCGGATTTTCACTGAAACAGGAGGGGATCTCCTATCTGGTTGCAGCAGATCTTCCGGCAGTTATTGTGGATGTCATGCGAATTGGAACAGGTCTCGGAGACATTGCGCAGGGGCAGGGCGATTACTGGCAGCTCACAAGAGGCGGCGGTCATGGTGATTACCATACACTGGTACTGGCACCCGCTTCTGTCCAGGAAAATGCTGACCTGATGGTGGAAGCTTTTGATCTGGCGGAAAAATACCGCCACCCGGTCCTCATCGCTTCTGACGCGGCGATCGGACAGATGATCGAAGCTGTGGAGATCCCGGAATTCAGGGACCACGATATTGATAAATTTGACTGGAGCATCAAGGGATGTAAAAAAGGCTGTGAGCAGCGCAAGATCCAGAATGTTTATTATACCCATCCAGATTATGAGAATTATTTGAGAGAGAAATACGAGGATATGGAGCGGGAGGAACAGCGCTACGAAAATATCCGGGTAGAAGACGCAGATCTGGTACTTGTGGCTTATGGAATCAGCTCCAGAGTCTGCCGTGAGACCGTAGAGCTGGCAAGAGAAGTGGGGATGAAACTGGGCCTGATCCGCCCCATTACTCTGTGGCCGTTCCCGGTTAAGGCATTTGAGGAGGCAAAGAACGCGAAAGCATTCCTCACTGTGGAGATGAATATCTTAGGACAGATGACAGACGATGTGCGCCTGGCTACCGGCGGAAAATATCCGGTTGATCATTTTGGTTCTATTTTCGAGATTCCGGAATCTGACGGGATCATTGCAAAAGCAAAAGAAATGCTTGAAAAGGAGGGAGTATAATATGAGACTGGTAGCTCCTGAAACCGTAACATTTACGCAGAGCGGCTTCTGTCCCGGATGCGGACACGGCCTGGCGGTCCGTCTGATTGCCGAAGTAATGGAAGAGATGGGTCTGAGTGAAAAACTTTTGGCTGTGGTTGACGTGGCCTGTGGTTCTTTAAATATAGACTCCTGGAGATTTGACACTGTCATGGCAGCACACGGACGTCCCGTGGCTACAGCAGTGGGGATTAAGAAAGTACGTCCCGAAAATCCCGTACTGGCTTACATAGGGGACGGCGCTGCTTACTCTATCGGTATGGCAGAGACCATGCACACAGCGATCCGAAATGACAATGTGGTGACTGTAGTCATCAACAACAGCCTATACGGCATGACGGGCGGACAGTGTGCGCCCACATCCCTTCCGGGTCAGATCACAACCTCCACTCCCCGGGGAAAAGACCCTGAAAAAATGGGTATGCCTTTTAGAGTAGAGCAGGCATTTACCGGTTTTGATATCGCATATCTGGCCAGGGGTACTATGGCAGATGCAAAGGGTATGATCCAGTGCAGGAAGTATATTAAAAAAGCCTTTGAAAAACATATGAAGGGTGAGGGATTCTGTCTGGTGGAGCTGCTTTCCCCATGTCCCACAAACCTGAACATGACTCCTGTTAAGAGCATGGAACACCTGAAAAATGAGATGGAAAAATACTTCCCTCTGGGTGAATTTAAAGACAAAAAGGAGGAGGAATAGACATGGCAAAAGAAATTATTTGTGCCGGATTCGGCGGACAGGGAGTGCTGACAGCCGGAATGCTCCTCATCAATGCCGGTATGGAACAGGAGAAAAATGTTTTATTCTATCCCTCCTATGGTTCAGAGATGCGGGGCGGGACCGCCAACTGTACCGTGAAGATCAGTGATAAACTGATCGCCAGCCCGGTTTCAAAATGTCCGGATATTCTGTTTACCATGAATACACCTGCCATTGACAAATTCGAGGAACGCCTGAAACCCGGCGGACTTCTGCTGGTGAACTCCTCCATCGTACCGGAGGACAGGACCTACAGGGATGATATCAAGGTAGTGAAGATCCCTGCAACGGATATTGCTGCTGAGGTGAAAAATCCAAAGGGTGCCAACCTTGTAATGCTGGGTGCGCTGGCTGCCCACAGTGATTTATTTACCATTGAATATATGGAAACAGCCATTGTCTCTTTCTTCGAGAAGAAAGGGAAAGGCAAATTTAATGAGAAGAATGTAGCCTGCTACCGCAGGGGAGTAGAAGGTAAATAATTACGGGGAATGAGTATGAGAGGGCAGGATGAGTGCCCTCTCACAGGAGGTAGAAAACTATGGATTTGACAAAACTGCTGAAACCGAAGTCCGTAGCAGTCATCGGTGCCAGCGAGAAGGAAGGCTTCGGCGGCGATGTATGCCGCAATATCCTTGCCTATATGGAAGACAGAAGCCATGTATATTTTATACATCCGAAACGTGACCGGGTGTTTGGAGTGCCCTGTTATAAAAGCGTGTCAGATGTTCCGGAATCTGTGGATCTGATGGTGATCTGTACCTCACAGAAAACGGTCATACCGCTTTTGCGGGAAGGCGCGGCAAAGGGATGCGGGGGTGCCGTTGTATTTGCCAGCGGTTATGGCGAAGTGGGGACGGACGAAGGCCGGGCCAATGAAAAGGAACTGATGGAGACAGCCAAAGAACTTGGAATCGCAGTCATGGGTCCAAACTGTGCCGGATTCGTCAATTATGTGGATAACGTACAGGCATTTGCCTTTATCTCTGATAAGAGAGATAGAAAAGGAGGCGTGGGAGTGGTTTCCCAGAGCGGCCAGCTCTGCCTGTCCCTGATGGATTGTCCGGGCATGCGTTTTTCCTACAGCATATCAGCAGGAAACGGTAAGATCGTACAGATGGAAGACTACATGGAATTCCTGGTTGAGGATGAGAATACCAAGGTAGTAAGTATTTATATTGAAGGTGTTAAAAATGCGGATAAATTCGCGGCAGTCCTCAAAAAAGCCGCGGATAAGAGAAAACCGGTGGTAATTTTAAAAGCCGGGCGGAGCGCAAAAGGCGGCGCCATCGCAGCGTCCCATACAGGAAGCCTTTCCGGTTCGGATGCCTCCTTTGATGCAGTTCTGAAAAAATTCGGAGCGATCCGTGTGGATGACCTGGAGGAGCTTATGGCTATGTCCCTCATGCTCTCCACTCTAAAACAGATGCCAAAGCAGGCCACATTTGCATCCATGAACCTCTCCGGAGGGGAGACGGGAATCTGTGCGGATGTGGGCAGCTTAAACGGCATTGAATACCCGGATTTTACAGAGGAGACCCTGACTTCTTTGAAGGAGCAGCTTCCCTCTTACGCCACCCCGAATAATCCGCTGGATATGACGGCAAGTCTTTCCTATGACGCTGATCTGTACGCGGGAGCCCTGCGGACTGTCATGGACGACCCGAATATTGGGATGGTCCTGATCGGTTATACACTGCTTCTGGAGATCGCAGACCCGGCGATCCACTATATGTATGAAGGGATCGAGAAGGTGGTAAAAGAAAAAGGGGAGAACTGCAAGCCAATTGCTATGATTCCCTTTGCCGAAAATACAAGGAATGCAGAATACCAGGAAAAGCTGTTTCATATCGGTGTTCCAGTGCTTCCGCCTACGGTCTATGCATTTAAGATCCTGCGTCATCTGGCTGATTTTATTTCCTACACACCGGAAAATAAGAGCCTGAGTCTGGCAGTGGGACAGAAGAAGAGCGGTGAGACCTACGCATTGTCTGAACATGACAGTAAGAAAAAGCTGGGGGCCTACGGGGTTCCGGTTCCAAGGGAAGTTATTGTAACATCCGCCAAGGAAGCGGCAGAGTTTGCGGGAAACACAGAGGAAGCGCTGGTCATGAAAGTGGAGTCTGCCGATATTTTACACAAAAGTGATGTGGGCGGCGTGAAGCTGAACATCCATGGTCAAGAAGAGGCGGTCCGGGCATATAATGAAATTATGGAGAGCGTTACATCCAAACGCCCTGACGCGAAGATCAATGGAATATTAATGGTTCCTATGTTAAAATCAGGAGTAGAGATGATTATCGGTGTGAACAATGACCCGCAGTTCGGCCCCATGGTCATGGTGGGCATGGGCGGTGTGTTCGTTGAGCTGTTCAAGGATGTAGCACTGTATCCGGCCCCTATAGGCAAGGCGGAGGCTATGGATATGCTGAGATCACTGAAATCTTTTAAACTTTTGAACGGTTATCGCGGCGGGGCAAAATGTGATATAGACGCCCTGTGTGATACCATTGTAAGTATTGCTGATTTCGCCAGTGCAAACAGGGATACCCTGAAAGAATTGGATATCAACCCTCTGTTTGTATACCCGGAAGGGGAAGGAGTAGGTGTTGCTGACGCTCTTGTTGTCAAATACGGCAGCAAAGAAGAAAGCCGGTCATAGGAACGCAGCCAGTGCACCCCCGCGGTCTCCAAACACTCTTTGGCCGGCAGGGGTGCATTTCGGCAGCCGGGCACTTTACCTGACGGAATAACAGGCATCCATAAAGGAGGGACATGATGTGAAACTGTTTGAGAAGATTGAGAAGAAAGTTTTTTTCCCGGCTGTGATAATCCTGGCAGTCATAATTATTCCATTGTATCTGGCACCGGAGGCGTCCAACAAGATCATTTCCAGTGTTTTTGAATTCTGTACAGGAAGACTGGGATTTCTGTACCTGTTGGCCTGTCTTGTGTCTTTTGGTTTTCTTATCTGGCTGACAGTAAGCAAGCACGGGAATGTGAAGCTGGGTACTGCCGAGGATAAACCGCAGTATTCTAATCTCTCCTGGATCGCCATGCTTTTTACTGCCGGTGTGGGAACCAGCATCGTGATCCTGGGTTTTCTGGAACCGATCTATTATGTGAGCGGCCCTCCTTTTGATCTGGAGCCATTCAGCAAACCGGCGTATGAATATGCGCATATGTATGGGCAGTTCCACTGGGGACTGAGCGCCTGGGCATTCTATAATCCGGCGATCATTGCCACGGCTTATATGATGTTCGTACGCAGGAAGCCGGGAATGCGTCTGAGTATTGCCTGCGAACCGGTGTTAAAGAAACGTTCCAGGGGATTTCTGGGAAATTTGATCGACATGCTTGTTATTTTCGGCATTGTAGGCTCTATCTCCACATCCCTTGGGATTGGGGCACCTGTGCTTTCTGTTATTATCCGGGAAGTATTCGGGATTCCCCAGAGTTATGATTTTGTTGTGCGTATTGTAGTATTGATCATTTGGGTCTGTATTTTCGGAACCTCTGTGTACCTGGGACTGGACAAGGGAATCCAAAAACTCAGCAACATAAATGTAGTGCTGGCTTTTGTCTTTATGGCAATTGTGCTTTTTGTAGGGCCGACAACAGATATCTTCAAAATGGAAGTAAATTCCCTGGGTCTTTATGCTTCCGATTTTGTGAAGATGAGTACATACACGGACCCGTTCGGGAGCGGAAAGTTTACGCAGGAATGGACAGTCTTCTACTGGGGTTGGTGGCTGGCCTTTATGCCTATGATGGGAATGTTTGTGGGAAGGATTTCCAAAGGGCGGACCATACGGAATGTGGTGTGGGGACAACTGATATGGGGAAGCCTGGGCTGCTGTGTAAGCTTTATGATATTCGGAGGATACTCATTGTTCCTGCAGGAGACAGGCAGGGTGGATCTTGCATCCATTCTGCAGAGTGAAGGGCAGAGCGCCGCCATTGTGGCGATTCTGCAGACTTTGCCCATGCCGAAGCTTATGATGATATTCCTGTGTATTGTCTGTTTTGTATATCTTGCAACTACCATTGATTCCTGCGCCTATGTTCTGGCAGGGACTACAATGAAAAGATTAAAGGGAGATGAGGAGCCTGCCAGGTGGAACCGGATATTCTGGGCAATCCTGTTCTGTCTTCTGTCAATCGGCCTTATGCTGATCGGCGGACTGGAGGCAGTCAAGACCATTTCCGTACTCACAGGACTGCCGTTGATCGCGGTATTGATATTGTTGATCATTTCAGTGAAGAAGATGCTTACCGGGGATGATAAATCAAAAAAGAGCAGGGATGTTTTAGAAAATAAACCGGAAAACATCCAAACAAATGAGCCCTTGGAGACAGCAGATTCTTCTGAAACAGAAAAAATATCCCCTGGGGTGGCTTGTAAAGAGGAATAGGATTGGCTATGATATAAGTATAGCCGCATCCTCCGCAAACTGCGGCTCCAAATGGATTTGAATTCACGCATGACAGACAAGGGAGGCTGTATCCGCTTTGGCGGGATGCAGCCTCCTTTGTCTGGTTTTATTTATAATTTTTTTTGGATGACGTGTCACTAAAAGCGGGACTGGGGTGTGTTATTTGTAAAGGAGTAATAAAACACATATGGAAGGAAGTCGTTTACATCATCTATTTCTCAAATATAGCCAAATGTTGTATAAAATTTCAGTATTAATGCTTTGTAATGAGCAGGATGCCAATGACGCTGTACAGGATACTTTTACCAGGCTTTTATCTGCAGATAAATGTTTCGAGAATGAAGAGCATGAAAAAGCCTGGCTGATTCGGGTCAATATCAATATTTGTAAGAATATGCTTCGGTTTCGCAGAATGCATCCGACAGCTACTTATGAGGAGCTTTCCTCTCATTCTCATAGTACCGAGGATATTGGTCTGATGAATGCTCTTCTTGGACTAAAGAATAAAGACAAAGAACCTCTTATTTTGTTTTACATAGAAGGATATTCCTGTAAAGAAATCTCGGAGTTTTTTGGGATTTCTGAGGGAGCTGTCAAGAAAAGATTAGAAAGAGCGAGGAGAAGATTGAGGGATAAGTATGAAGAGAGTCAGGAATAAAGGATATATGAATGTTGATTTTGAAAGAATTGCAGGTCTGGCTGAAGATATCGTTTTTTCAGAGAAAGATAGTGACAGAGTGTTATCTACATGTTATTCCAGATTAGATGGGAAAGGGAACAGACCCCAAAATCTGTATCATAGAGCCGCTGCTGTCGTCATCATACTTATCTTGACAGTAGTAACAGCTGTTATGGTAAATAAGCCTGATGTTCTTGTGTATGCATCAAGTATTTCCGGTGAAGTTAAGTTAAAAACAGGTGAAAGCGTAATACTTAAAAAGCAGTTTACACCATTGGGAATGGGATATGTATTGACGTTAGACACCAAAGAAACAGAATATTACTATACAGTAGAAAGCGAAGATAATGTGTATTCCGAAAATATTTTTCGGAATGGAAATACAATTTACTGGCTGCCGGATGGCAGTTTAAGTGGAAAATTGTCTGATGAAAATGGTGAAATCATATATCTGCCGAAGACAAATAAATCTATATTGAAAATAAGAGTACATAATAAGGAGGCGCAAGTTGAAGATATCACACTTTCATTAGAAAGGAGGGGAGATGTATGTAGTGCTGAATTATTAAAATAAGATGTAAGGGGAAATATCAAAATAACTAAAAAGATATTATGTATATTATTATTGGTTACGGTTTTGTTAACGTCATCGGTCAATGTTTGGGCTAAATCTGAAGAAGGAGAAACACTTAAATTCAGATTTTATAATGAAGAAGGTAAAGAAATTAATATCTCAAAGGATATGGTTGCTTTGCTTTTAGAACGATTGGAACGTGATGGTAAGAAATGTGAAGAAAGTGGTATATCACTATTTGCATCGTGTTCTCATGTACCTTGTAATTCATATGAAGGTACTGTGATATCACACGTAGAAGTGAGTCCGGTACAGTGCTGGGTATATACAATGCGAGCAATTATATGTAAATGCTGTGGTGCGCCAATTAAAAAATTGTCCGATTGGACATTTTCGTATTCCCATCCATCGCATTAGTAAAAGTTTGTAAAGATGGCAGTTAGGGTTTTGTTTTGCCCTAACTGCTATTTTTTGTGGCAAAAATCCAAAGTTGATCAATGTAACTTTACAAATGCAATAGTTAATGTTAATATCAAAAAAAAACAAAGAGAGGATGATCACAGTGATACTCTGCATTTTAAAAGCTCCATGCAAAGTCTGAGACACGGACGGATTTGTATGGAGACGAATTTTTGGGCGTAATGCCTTTTTGTCCGTCAGACTTTGCGTTCTTTGAATAAACCAAGTTTATAAAAGAAAGGGCAAAGTCAAAATGAAAAAATTGAATAACGTAAAATCACTATTTGAAGGACTGCATACTTTTATCCTTCTGTGGGCAACGCAGGCGTTTTCCACACTGGGCAGTTCCATGACCAGCTATGCATTAGTCATCTGGTCGTATCAGCAGACAGGTTCAGCGCTGTCCACTTCACTACTGTCGATCTGTTCCTATGCGCCTTATGTGCTTCTGAGTATTTTTGCGGGGGCGCTCAGTGACCGGTGGAACAAAAAGCACACCATGCTTGTGTGTGACACCATTGCGGCAGTCAGTACGGCTGCGGTATTTTATCTGCTGTCAGCAGGCCGCCTGGAAATCTGGCACTTGTATTTTATCAACGGGCTGAACGGCCTGATGAATACCATTCAGCAGCCTGCCTCCGATGTGGCAGTCAGCCTGCTCACGCCTAAAAAACAATACCAGAGGGTGAGTGGTATGCGTTCGTTCTCAAACTCACTTGTGACTGTGCTGAATCCCATTGCGGCTATGACAGTCATGTCTTTTTGGGGGATTGGGGCAGTAATAGCCATTGATCTGGCAACCTTCGCCGTGGCGTTTCTCACCCTTGCCTTCTTTATCCGGATTCCGGAGGAAAAGCTGGCATCCGGGGCGCAGACGGGTTCCCTCCTAAAAGCAGCAGGGGAAGGCCTTGGGTATATGAGGAAAAACAGGGGTATCCTAGATTTGATCCTTTTCCTGGCGGCCATCAATCTGGTGGCATCCATGTACAACGCGGCGCTGCCGGCCATGCTTCTGTCCAGAAACGGGGGCAGTAAGATGGCACTTGGATGGGTGAATGCCTGCGGAGGGCTCGCAAATGTGGCAGGCAGTATTTGGGTCTCCATGTCCGCACCTCCAAAGAGCAGAATGCGGGTCATCTGCAATTCCCTTCTGTTTTCCATGAGTACGGAGAATTTTTTTCTGGCCTTCGGAAGAAGTGCGCCGGTCTGGTGTTTTGGAGCAGTGCTGGGATGGCTGTTTATCCCTTTTATGTCTGCCAATATGGATGTGCTGATCCGCTCCCATACGCCCCTGGAAATACAGGGACGTGTGTATTCTGTGCGCAACACCCTGCAGTTTTTTACAATTCCGGTGGGATATCTTTTAGGCGGACTGTTTGTGGATAAGGTTTTTGAACCGATTATGGGCAGACAGGCAGCGGGAAGTTATCTGGTGCATGCTTTTGGAAGCGGAAAAGGTTCCGGTGCAGCTATGCTGTTTTTCTTTCTGGGAATAACAGGAGTTTTAATCTGCCTGTTTTTTAGAAAGGACAGGCATCTGTGGGATTTGGAAGAGAGAATGTGAGGTGTAGAAGGAAATGAAGATGCAGATATTTCAGATAGATAACATACCGTCTGTTCTCTATGGAGAGGAGGCGGACAGAGTCATATTAGCAGTACATGGAAACCAGTCCAATAAGACCGATGTACCCATACGGATTTTAGCAGAAACTGCACAGGCCAAAGGATATCAGGTTCTGAGTTTTGATCTGCCGGAGCATGGGGAACGTAAAGGCAGACAGATTCCCTGTAAGGTGCAGAATTGTGTGGAAGAGCTGAAAACCGTTATGGAATATGTAAAAGGTAAATGGAAGTCTATAGGATTATTTGCCTGCAGTATGGGTGCATATTTCAGCCTTCTTGCCTGCAAGGATGAGAAGCTTGAAAAATGCCTGTTTCTCTCACCTGTGGTGGATATGGAAAGGCTGATAGAAAATATGATGACCTGGTTCCAAGTTACGCCTGAGCATTTAGAAGCCAGCGGCGAACTGGATACGCCTATAGGGCAGAAACTTTACTGGGATTATTATTGTTATACCAGAGAGCACCCCATTGTGAAATGGAATGCCCCCACTTGCATTCTCTATGGAAGTGAAGATGATCTGTGTGAATATGACAGAATAAAAAGGTTTACAGAGCGGTTTGGCTGCAGCCTGGAAGTGGTTGAGCAGGGCGAACACTATTTTCATACAAAGGAACAGCTTGAAAAATATAGGGATTGGCTGGAAAAAGAATTATAAATAGATAGGCATGGACGTACAGACGGCCGGGCAGCAGTGAGCGATCATGGTATGCTGTCCGGCTGTTTTTGATGATGTCAGATGTTCCCATACGGATTTTGGCGGAGACTGTACAGGCAAAAGGAAAAGTGTTTCTGTGAGTCAGATTTCTTTTTCTGACGGGAGAATCTTATAATCACCACCATATGGTTTTGTCTCTTGTGTATTCCGTAAAACCGCATTTCTGTAATAGTTTCTGGGAAATAGATTTCTGAAAGACAGCTTGTCTCTTTTTTTTATTCTGCTAAATGGAGCTTGATGATCTCAAGCAATGACAGATACATATCTTTTTCCATTTTGTATATCTCTGCAATGGAGGCAGACATTTTTTCCAGAAGTTCTGTGTTTCCGTTTTGAGACAATTGCCATAAATCTTCACCCACAACATCCCATAATGCGGCTGTCTGTATAAAACGCTGCCCTGTTTCCGGAAGCCTTTCATCCTGAAATACAGGCGCGCACTCACATAGGAATCCTCCGTACATTTTGCGGAATATACCGCCTCCCGTGCCGCCGTCCGCACGGATCTGAAAATAGTTTGTGATTCCGGCCAGACGGAGTTTATCAGGGCTGAATTGTTTCCACTTCAGGATTTCTTTAGAAAATTTCAGGATGCCGTTAATGCCCAGAAGCTGTGCGGGAGGATAGAGCATGGTATTGCAGGTCTCCATTACGGCCTCGCACAAAACAGCCTTTCCGGGCTCCCGGTATCCTGTGAGATCAAAGACTAAATATTTATTGTCAGCAGGGAAAGGTCTGTGCGTGCTGGTGCGCGCCATTTCCACTTCCGCGTAATCTGCCAGATGAAAATCTTCAGAAATCTGTCCTTTGGGCACCCGGATGGGATAGTCATGGTTGTCCCTGTCACTAATCCAGAATTTCTGTGCCGCGTCATCATAGCCGAACAGGACAACTGCATGTCCTCCGAAATGACTGTCCGGATCCATATCAAGATATTTTAAATACGGCATGTCAGCATAGATCAGAACAGGATGCTTTTCGTCTATGAGATGTTTTGCAGCCTGGAAAACCCGGGAATACTGTTTGGAGGACTTACATTTGATGGTAATGCCCAGACGTCCGGCCAGTTTCTTTTCAAATTCAAAAACCTTTGTTCTTCCGCTTATCATAGGACTGGCGGACTGGTTGAGGTAGAGGAAGGATAAACCCGAAGAAAGCCCGAACAGCATTTCCTCCGATACTGGATGTCCGTAATAGGTAAAAATCTGTTTCAGGGCATTGGTAATACAATGCTTTCCTCCCTGGGGGGTAAAATCTTCGATCACTGTTTTCATTTCTTACTCCTTTGGATGGTTTCAAAGGGCAAAAGAATCTCTGTAACATAATTGGCAGGATTTCCTTTAAAAATCATACCGGGGCTTTTTTGGTAAACCTCTCTTGTGGGAGTCAGTATCTTATAGCCGTTGGCGTTGGCATAGGCAAAGATAGATTGATAGGCAAGATATAAAGTGTCGTAGCTGCCATAGTGAACCGTGCGCAATGCCTTAAAAGCGGGCAGTTTTCTGCAGGTTACGGCTCCATCCCTTATTCTGCATTTGACGGGGAGGCAAAGCTCTATGTCTGCCGGTTCTGCACAGTCTTCATCGTAGTAACAGTTGAAATGTCTGCCCGCTATGTTGTTTTTTACAGCTTTGTAAAGAAGCGGTACATATTGTTCCAGATCACGGTATCTGCCTGTAAAACGGATGGAAGCTGCCAGCACTTCTTCTACATCGGTAATATCAATATGGTATGTCTGGCTTTTCTGTTTTCCCTCAAAAGACGGCATCCTTCTGCTTATTTTTTTAATGAGCTCTTTTTCCTTTGCAATATTTGTCTCAATAAACTGGATTTTTTCTTTTAGAACGTATGTTAAGTCATCTTCTGTATCCACAGCTTCCGTAATCTCCCGTATTTCCATGATGGAGAATTCTAAAGAGCGCAGGAATTTAATGAGCAGGGCCTTTTTCAAATCCTCATCACTATAATATCTGTACTGATTTTCTGCGTCTCTGAAGGAAGGTGTTAGGATGCCTTCCTTATCGTAATAACGCAGTGCTTTTACAGTTAATCCGGAAATTTTGGAAAACTGGCTGATTTTATACATCATAACCTCCTTTGTTTTAGATACGTTCCAGTCTAAACCATCCCCCGCACAGGAGTGTCAATAGGCATTTGCCGCCTGATATGTAATCAGTCTATCACAGCCAACAGAAAGATGTAAACGAAAATAGGGTTGTCATGTGGCGGATATGAGGATTTATAGGTTCATTGTAATCGGATATAGAATATTGTATAATCAGAACATGCGTCAGCATATGCAGTAAAACGGAAAAGGGGGAGATTTTTATGGAAGAGAAACTTTTGATAGACCGACGGGGAGACGGCATACATGTTGTAAAAGATAACCGTACAGTTGTAGATTATTTTATTTACCCGGAGTACGAGATTCACTTAAACTGTCTTTTGGCAGGGGCTGTGCAGGATTGGCATTTTCATTCGGAGATTGAGGAGGTATTGGTGGTTACGAAAGGGGTTTTGACCTGTAAATGGAAAGAAGACGGAGTGGTTCGTACAGCCAGGGCAAAGGAAAAGGACATTGTGCGTGTGCAGAATTCTGTTCATACATTTCAAAATGATACAGAAGAAGATACGGAATTTATTGTCTTTCGCTTTGTGCCGGATGGAATGGATAAAAGAGAGAAAATAAAAAATGACAAACAGTTGGCTGGGGAGGGATAAGGAATATGAAAGAGGAACATAAAGGGACAAAATCCAATTTGCCGGAAGAGGCCATAGGACAGGAAAGTGCCGAGGAACAGACCGATGAAACCGAAGAGAAAATAAAAGATACTGCGGAAGAAATACCGGAGGAAAAGAGTGAAAGAGGAAAACGGCTGTCTATATGTATTTGCTTAGGCCTGGCGTTGGGAGTGGCTTTGGGTAAAACCGTATTTGGAAATCTGGGTACAGGTATTGCCGTGGGGATCGCGCTGGGAGCAGCGATAGGTAGTCTAAAGTAAATTAGTATTTCAGTAAATCAGATGATATATCATAGAGCTGCAATATTATATAAATTTAATAAATATAACAATTGTAACTTTGCATGATATGGGCTATAATAAACGCACAGACAGAGTTTCCGTGTCATATTTTCCAGGAGGAAACCATATGGCAAGGAAAAAATTTGAACAGCTGGATCTAAAGGATGCTTTTCTCTTTTCTGCTGCACTGGAAGATCCGGAGGCGTGCCGGCTGATACTGGAGTTGTTTTTAGGGTATCCCATAGCGAAGATAACCGTACACGCGGAACACAGTATTTTGCTCAGTTCTGATTTCAAAAGCGTCCGGCTGGATATCTATGCCAGTGACGAGTTATCCGTTGGCTATAATATGGAAATGCAAAATGAGAAGGAAAATAATCTGCCCATGCGGTCGCGGTATTACCAGAGCGAACTGGACATAGCCGCCTTAAAACCCGGAGAAGATTACAATGATATGAAGCCGGGCTATATTATTTTCATTTGTACGTTTGACCCATTTGGCAAAGGTCTGTATAAGTATACTTTTGAAAATCGCTGCCTGGAAACAGATATGCCTCTCGGAGATAAGACGATGAAAATCTTCTTTAACACAAAAGGTACCAATCCGGAGGATGTTTCAGAAGAACTGCTTGCATTTCTTGCGTATGTAGAAGACAGCACGGATTCTTGTGCAGAAAAAACCCAAAGTGAAACTGTTCATAAGATCCACAATAGGATCAAAGAATTGAAAAAGAATCGGGAAATGGGGGCGAAATTTATGCTGTTGGAAGAATTGATCAAGGATGCCGAGAAAAAGGCCGGTGAAGAAGGCATTTCTAAGGGAAGGAGTGAAGAACAGAATCGCTACAGCGGTCTGATTCTTCAGTTGGCGAAAGACGGACGAAGTGACCTGATCGTGAAAGCCGCTTCTGACACACATCTGCTGAATGCTTTATATGAGGAATATAAATTATGATCGTGTACGCAATGTCTATTGATACAGTTCTCAGCCATCTCGGGCTAAAATCATTTATTATTACATATTTTAACGTTACTACAAATCTTCAATAGAAAGCACGTTCCGTGAACTTTCTATTCTCATGAATGAAGGCGGATGAAAATGATCCGCCTGTCTGAATATTTCTATTTACATTCCACAAAATAAATGAAATATGATACGGAATTCTGTCTTTTTCTTTTGGACCCAATCTGTTCGTTTTCTCCGGAAACTGAGCATAGGACTGTGTGTTTTACCTGTAACTGTGAGGGTACTGAACAGTTACTGTACTTTTAGTATACTGTGAATAGTGATCTAAAGGGGGGAATGCCCCTATATTGTTATATTCTACAGGTGTTTTTCTCCCCCTGTTTCTGTTATAATGAGGAAAAGCTATGGCGATCATACAGGAAACAGTAATAGATGAGAGAATTACGAAAGGAGCAGCAGGCCGGCATCAGGCCGGAGCATTCCTGCCGGAAAAGATAAGGCGGGAATACCTGTTAGGATTCAAATGAAGGATGAAAGTAAGAAATGGCTGGACTGGGCAGTGGAGCTTCAGAGTCTTGCGCAGAGCGCACTGTATTACTGCAAAGACAAATATGATATAGAACGTTTTGAGCGTATCCGGGAAATTTCCGCGGAGATCATCAGTGAACAGGCGGAGATGCCTTTTGAAAAAGTCAAAGATCCATTTTGCTGTGAGGTGGGGTACCAGACGCCGAAGATGGATTGCAGGGCAGCCATAATAGAAGGAGATAAGATTCTTCTTGTAAAAGAAAATGACGGCAGATGGTCTATGCCCGGCGGATGGGTGGACGTGGACTTGTCGGTAAAGGAGAACACCATCAAAGAGGTGAAAGAGGAAGCGGGCCTTAATGTAACAGCCGATATGGTCATTGCGGTCCAGGACAGGGAAAAGCATAATAAACCACTATACGCATACAAAATATGCAAAGTTTTTGTTCTGTGCACAGCGATCAGCGGTCATTTTGAGAAGAATTTGGAAACTGTGGACAGTGGTTATTTTTCCATGGATGAGCTGCCGCTGCTTGCGGAGGATAAAAATACAAAAGAGCAGATCGCCATGTGTTTTGAAGCGTCAAAAGCGGAGCACTGGAAAACACAGTTTGATTAAGATGGAGATGTGCTGAGACACACTTTGGGATTCTGTTATTTTCATAGAGGAGGTTTCATAAATGCTTACATATAAAGAAATTGAGAGAGAGGATCTGCCGTCCCTTGCAGCCATGTATGTGGAGACGTTTAATGCTCCGCCGTGGAACGATGCCTGGACAGAGGAGACTGCGGGAAAGAGACTGGGGCAGATGGCGGCGGCCGAAACTTTTTACGGGATTTGTGCCTTTGAGG
This sequence comes from Blautia hominis, assembly GCA_002270465.1. GTDB lineage: Bacteria > Bacillota > Clostridia > Lachnospirales > Lachnospiraceae > Blautia > Blautia hominis. The sequence continues at coordinate 408,770 of NQOF01000001.1, read as the reverse complement.
AGGAAGTTCTCTGCGGCATGGTCTTAGGATTTTCCGAACAGTTTTACGATGGCATTTTGTTTGAGATAAAAGAGTTTTGTGTAAAAAATGCCAGCCGTGGAAACGGACTCGGTTCTGCTATCTACCATGAATTTGAGCGAAGACTGCAGGAAAAAGGCATTGACAAGATTCAGCTCATGACACTTCGAGGAAATGCCACAGAGCATTTTTATGAAAAGAATGGATTTGAGACAGATAAAGATTTGATCTTTATGAAAAAATGCGCTAAATAGAAGCAGAATGAGGGCAGGTATGGAAGGAAAGATTCCAGAAAGTATAAAAAAACAGATAGAGAGCAAGGAATACAGCAGGGATACCATCGGCAGGTCAGGCTCCCAGATACTTTGTTTTTCAGACATGGTTCTGAAGGCAGAGAGAGACAGGGAGGAATCCGGAAATGAGCATGAAATCCTGAGCTGGCTGCAGGGCAGACTTCCGGTACCAAAGATCATCTGTGCAGAGAAAATGGGGGATACAAGATTTTTGCTGATGACCAAAATAAAGGGCGCCATGCTCTGTGATACGCAGTATTTGAAAAATCCCAGACTTTTGGTCCATCTGCTTGCGGAGGGGCTGAAAATGCTGCGGCAGGTGGATATCAGCGGGTGTCCGGCCATGCGGAATCTGGACTTTAAATTACAGCAGGCTTCTGTCAATGTGGCAGAGGGGCTGGAATTGGAAACAGGAACAGAGCCGGATCTATACGGAACAAAAGAATTTCACAGCCCGGAAGAACTTCTTTTATGGCTGAGAGAACATAAACCCAGGGAGGAGATGGTTTTTTCCCATGGAGACTACTGTCTGCCCAATATTTTTGCTGAAAATAAGAGAATCAGTGGTTTTATAGATCTGGGAAGAGCCGGCATGGCGGATCTTTGGCAGGATATTGCACTGTGTGTCAGAAGCCTGCAATACAATATAGGAAAAAATGAAGGGTGCGTAAAGCAGTTGTTTGAGGAACTGGAAATCGCTCCGGACTGGGAGAAAATCAGATATTATATATTGTTGGATGAACTGTTTTAGCTTATAAAAAGCTTATAAAATTAGAAAAGGAGGCGGAATCCATGCAGCATAAAGGAACGAAAGTGTTGGAGACGGACAGATTACTTCTGCGCCGTTTTACCATTCACGATGCAGCGGCAATGTTTCACAACTGGGCAAAGGATGAACAGGTGACAAAGTACCTTATGTGGCCTGCTCACAAGAGCCAGGAAGTTTCCAGGGAAGTTTTGGAAGACTGGATATTTCACTATGGAGAGAAAGACTTTTATCAGTGGGCCATCACGGTAAAGGAAAATGGGGAGGAACCGGTGGGCGGCATTTCCGTTGTATCCAAAGATGATTCTATAAAAATGGTCCACATTGGCTACTGTATTGGAAGAGACTGGTGGCACAAAGGCGTGACCTCTGAGGCACTCAAAGAGGTGATTCGCTATTTTATGGAGGAAGTACAGGTGAATCGTGTGGAATCCCGCCATGACCCACGTAATTTCAATTCCGGAAAAGTGATGCAGAAGTGCGGAATGAAATACGAAGGCACCAGAAGGCAGGCCGACTTGAATAATCAGGGAATCTGCGACGCATCAGGATATGCCATTCTGGCAGAAGATTACTTTTCATGACTGCCGCCCGGATGTGTAAGGCGGAAAGCCTGCGGCGTTTTTTGATAATGGCTGCGGAAGGTTTTGATAAAACTTGCACAGCTTGCATAGCCCACAGCCTGCCCAATTTCCCTGACACTTAAGTTGGTGGCTGTGAGCAGGGCGGCAGCTTTAGCCATGCGGCATTCTTTCAGATAACAGCCGATCGTCATGTGAAAACACATGGAAAAACCGGCTTTCAATTTCTGCTCATTAAGAAAAACCTGTTTGCCAAGCTGCGCAATCGTGGGGGCATTGGCCAGGTTTTCCGTGAGTATCTGTTTTGCCTGCTGAATTGCCAGCAGGTCAAATTCATCAAAGGTTATCTTTTTCTTTCCCAAATACACAGCAGGCATCTCTTCCGGGGTATGGAGCATACCCTGTTCCATGGATCCTGTTATCATCCCCATGCATTGAATAAGACTGCCCTCCAGCATGAGAGGCGTCAGGCTGTCCATTTGTATCATGCGAAACAATTGGTGCAGCGTTGTGACAACTGCCGGAGGTAATGAATGGTATGTGCGGTTTTTGGAGAGACTGTCCAGTACAGAAGTATGGGGGTCGATGGTGTTCAGTTGTTTCAGGAAGGCGGGATGTAAAGCAAATTCAATTCCCCGGCATTTTTGTCCTGCATTCCAGAACTGCCGGCCCTTCATGTTCTCCTCGCGTACCAGAAAAGACGCAGGGGAGGAGGTATGTGCGGCAATCCCTTGGATTTCAAAACGGGTTTTCCCATAGTAGAAACTGCCGAAACGAAGCAGGGTTTCCCGGCATTCAAATTTAAGAGAGAAAGGGGCTGCAGCCGTATAATCTGCGGCTGCCAATGAATACAGACCGGGCCGTTCGTATAAAACAAAAGTGCCGTCCTCAGGGCGGTTTTTGTTGGTAAACCGGGTGCAGTGGTTTTCTTTGATAGGATGGAATTCCAGATTCTGCAGAATGACGTCTTGAAATTCGCGATGGCTGTGTATACTCATATTGCTCCTCCTTTTTCTTATTATGTCTCGGTTTTACAGGTTTACCACAGAAATATCTGTTTGCATATGCGGTGACGGAAATATTCCTATCAGGTGCAATTAAGAAAAAATGTTGCCTTAAATAGTATAGTATGCTAGAATAACTGCTGTCAATTAGCTATAACTAACTAAGGGATAGAATGTAATTGAGAAAGGGTTGACATTATGATGAATTTGACAAGAAAACTGGCGCCGGCTTTTGCGGTGCTGGCTGCCGTGAGCCTGTTAGCAGGATGCTCTGCACAGGGAACAGGAAAAGATAAGGTGGATACGGAAAAGAAAAGTACCTCCCAGAATGCGAAAAGTCCTGAGAATCAGTCATCCACATCGGCTGTCAAAGAGGGAATGCGCATTGTTGAGACGGATAAAGGAGAGGTCGAAATACCGGAAGATCCCCGGACCATAGTTTCTGATTATTATCTGGGCGAGTTTTTGGCGGTGGATGTAAAACCTGCTATAGCATCTCCTTACTCCCTGTCAAATCCGTTTTTGTCTGATAAAGTGGATGGGATCAAGGAGATGGACATTACCAGTGCGGAGACTTCCCTTGAAATGATAGCAGCCCAGGAACCGGATCTGATCGTGACAATTACGGAAGCAGACTATGAGAAGTATTCGGAAATAGCTCCAACGGTATATATTCAGGACGGAAAGCGCAGTGATGAGGACGTATTCCGCTATATTGCAGACCTGGTAGGAAAAAGGCAGGAGGCGGAGGCTTACATTGCCGATTTCAACCGGCGTGTCATGAACGTTAAGGATGAGATCCGGGGTATTGTGGGGGACAGGACAGTTTCTATTGTGGAAGTATGGCCCCAGCAGATTTACACCATGGGCAGTCATTTTGCAAGGGGCGGTTCCATTCTCTATGACATGTGGGAGCTGAAAGCACCGGAGGCAGTGCAGACCCATATGGTGGATGGTGATACCCAGTATCAGGTGGTTTCCCTGGAAGCGCTGCCCGAATATACCGGTGATTTTATTTTCTATGGCGTGCTGGCAGATACGGACAGCTCTTTTGTGGAAGAGTCACAGCTTTGGAACAGCCTGGATGCTGTAAAAGAAGGAAGGGTGCTGCCCTATGAACAGGTTTCTTTCATGCACAGAGACCCCATCACCTACAGCGCACAGCTTGATATCTTTATTGATTTCTTCAGAGGATTTGAGGGAAAATAATGGGCATAGATGCAAAAAAGAAGACAGCATGGTTTTTGACAGCAGGAGCTGCGGCAGTTTTACTGGCCGCAGTCCTTTCCGTATTGTACGGTAGTACCGGTATACCTTTTGGACAGGTGGTGCGGGCTGTGATAAAACCGGATCTTACAGACCAGCAGCATCTGGTCATACGGGAATTGAGAGTACCCAGGACCGTGGGCTGTATTTTGGTGGGAGCAGCATTTTCCGCAGCGGGAGCCATGATGCAGGGGGTGACCGGAAATCCGCTTGCTGATTCCGGACTGCTGGGCATCAATGCGGGAGCCTCATTTGCTTTGGCTCTCTGCCTTGCTTTTCTTCCGGGGCTGAATTTTTCAGGCGTTGTGTTTTTCTCATTTCTGGGAGCGGCAGCCGCTATGCTGGTTGTATATGGACTCATGAGCCTGAAACGGCGCAGGCTGGATCCTGTGAGACTCGTACTTGCGGGAAGTGCTGTGAGTATTTTTCTCTCGTCTCTGAGCCAGGCAGTGGCGATTTTGTGTAAGATCGGATATAATCTCACTTTCTGGACCGCAGGCGGTGTGGCGGGAATACGTGCAAAACAGCTTGTTTTTGCCGGGCCGGTGATCCTTTTAGGCCTTGCCGCCGCAGTATTTCTTTCCGGGCGGGTTTCCCTGCTGAGTCTGGGGGAGGAGGCGGCAAGAGGGCTTGGTCTTGCCGTGGAAGGCTCCCGCACAGCCTGTCTTTCGGTAGTGCTGGTGCTTGCGGGAGGCGCTGTGGCTCTTGCCGGACCGGTGGCTTTTGTGGGGCTGATGGTGCCTCACGTTGTACGGTATTTTACAGGTGCTGATTACAGATCGGTCATCCCCTGTTCCATGGTGGCAGGGGCTTTCTTCATGCTGGCAGCAGATATTATTTCCAGGATCATCAATGCACCGGGGGAGGTTCCTATCGGATTGGTTTTTGCTGTGATCGGCGTGCCGTTCTTTATCTTTACGGCCCGGAAGGAGGAGAGGACTTTTGAGTGAGAGAAGACGCAAGATCCGTACGGGTACGGTATTTACCCTGTTGATCTTACTGCTGCTTACCGGTATCTGGCTGGAGATAAATGCAGGATACCGGAAAATAAGCTTGGAAGAAATGTGGGAGATCTTTCGGGGCGGCGGTGGGAAAAGTGTCCGCTATACACTTCTTAACTTACGGCTTCCGAGGGTCTTCACCAGCCTGTTGGTGGGCGTAGGTCTGGCTGTCTCCGGCTGTGTGATCCAGGGGGTATCCAAAAACGAAATGGCGGAGCCGGGGATTCTGGGGATCAATGCAGGCGCCGGGCTTTTTGTGGCAGCATTTTTTGTATTTGTTCCCCAAAGCTCCGTCAGCCTGACGATCCTGCTTCCCATACTGGCCTTCGCGGGTTCCATGGCAGCTGCCGCAGTGGATTACAGGCTTGCCCTTACAAAACAGGGCATTTCCCCGCGCAGACTGCTGCTGATGGGCGTGGCGGTCTCCACGGCTGTGTCCAGTGTGACCACCATATTGATGCTCCGGCTGCCGGACAGTGATCATGCATTTGTACAGAACTGGCTGTCGGGCAGTATCTGGGGAGCTAACTGGCCAAATGTGCGGCTGCTTTTTTTCTGCCTTTTTATTCTGGGAGCATTTATCTTTTATAAAAGCCGTACCCTGAATGTGCTGTCTCTAGGGTACCAGACAGCTACAGGCTTGGGGGCGGAGGTGTCCGGGCAGTCGGTGTTCCTTCTCGGTGCCGCCATTGCCATGTCCAGCCTTTGCTGTGCAGTAGGCGGAGGCCTGAGTTTTGTAGGGCTGGTCTGCCCCCATCTGGCCCGACGCCTGGTGGGGCCAAATTACAGGATCCTGGTTCCGGCCACCGTGCTGACAGGTGCTGTGCTGATGACATACGCAGACATGATATCCCGGACGCTGCTGTCCCCCAATGAGATTCCGGTGGGGATCGTGGCAGCGGTGATCGGAGCACCGTATTTTCTATATTTACTGATCAAAACGTAAAGGAGATTTCTATATGGATGCTGTACTTACAGGAAAAAGCATTTCCGTTGCATACCATCAAAACACGGTCATCCCGGCAATGGATGTGCAAATTCCCAGGGGCCGCATTACCTCTGTTATCGGTCCGAACGGCTGTGGAAAATCCACTCTTTTAAAAGCCCTCTCCCGTATGACGCCCATTCGGGAAGGCCATGTGCTTCTGGACGGCAGGGAGATTGCCCACATGTCCACAGTGGAGGTGGCACGGAATATGGCCATTCTGCCTCAAGCGCCCCAGGCGCCAGGAGGGCTTACGGTAAAAGAACTGGTGTCCTACGGCAGATATCCCCATCAAAAGGGATTTGGGCGTCTGAAAAAGGAGGACCATGAGGCAGTCAGATGGGCGCTGTCCATTACCAACACGGATGAACTGGCTGACCGGGACATGGACGCACTGTCCGGAGGGCAGCGACAGAGGGCCTGGATCGCCATGGCCCTGGCCCAGGACACCCCTTTGATCCTTCTGGATGAGCCTACCACATATCTGGATATGGCACATCAGCTTGAAATACTGGAATTGTTGGAGGACTTGAATAAAAGGCAGGGGAAGACCATTGCCATGGTCATCCATGACCTGAACCTGGCCGCCAGGTTTTCAGACTGGATGATTGCCATGCGCTCCGGCAAAATACTGTATGAGGGGACGCCAAAAGAGATCATGACAAATAAAACCCTGGCAGATGTATTTTCCCTGGATGCCTGCATCAGCCAGGACCCGTGGACAGGGAAGCCGGTTTGTGTGACTTACAGGATGAAGAAAAGAGAAAACTGAATATAATGTCAATACTGTGTATGAAATAAAAAACTTGCAATTCTCCTGATATTCCATAGAATAAAATATGTATGAAACTATAGATTCTAACCATTTTATGTGCGGATAGATGGGATAGCAGCAGCGTGTGTCTGAATCATTTTCGGACACGCACCAGCGCGATTGAGAACAGGAGATCTTAAAATGAGAAGTGTAGAAACCCCGGTAAAAAAAATCAGGCGTGAAGTATTTACAGAAATCTGCAAGGTTGCTTTTGAATCCACAAAGGACAATTTTAATGGTGAAATAGAAGCGATACCGTACCATATTGTAAAGGAGCGGGCTTCTTACAGGGAGAGTATTTACAGAGAAAGAGCAGTTGCCAGCGAGCGGGTACGTTTGGCTATGGGTATGTCTCTGCGCCCTGAAAATGAAGCCGTTCATATCACGGCAGGAATGGAAAACAGTAATATTGATGAGAAATATTATGAGCCGCCTCTTATGCAGGTGATCCCGTCTGCCTGCGATGCCTGTGAACCGAATAAGTACCAGGTCAGTAATATGTGCAGAGGGTGTGTGGCTCATCCCTGTAAGCAGGTATGTCCCAAGAATGCCATATCAATAGTCAGTGGCAAATCTGTGATTGACCAGGAAAAATGTATCAAATGCGGAAAATGCAAAGCCATCTGCCCTTATGATGCTATATCCAAAATGGAACGCCCCTGTGCCAGGGCCTGCGGTGTAAAAGCCATCGGCAGTGACAATCTGGGAAGAGCTGCCATTGACCCGGAAAAATGCGTGTCCTGCGGAATGTGTATGGTGAGCTGCCCGTTTGGGGCTATTTCAGACAAATCCCAGATATTCCAGCTTTCCAGGGCACTGCGGGAAGGGAAAGAGATCATTGCTGAGGTGGCACCTGCATTTGTAGGACAGTTTGGAAAGGATGTAACCACGGCAAAATTTAAGGCAGCACTGATAAAGCTTGGGTTTAAGGAAGTATACGAGGTTGCGCTGGGAGCGGATATAGGGGCGATTGCGGAAGCCCATCACTACGCGGAAAAAGTGAGCACCGGGGAACTGCCGTTTCTGCTCACGTCCTGCTGTCCTTCATGGTCTATGCTGGCTAAGAAACAATTTCCGGATTTGATTGACAGTGTGTCCCAGGAGCTTACGCCCATGGTCGCATCTGCCAGAAGTATTAAGCAGAAATACCCGAATTCCAGTGTGGTCTTCATAGGTCCCTGTGCGGCGAAAAAACTGGAGGCATCCAGAACGGATGTCCGCAGTGATGTGGATTTTGTTATTACTTTTGAGGAACTGCAGGGGATGTTTGATGCCAAAGGGATCGTGCCATCCGAAATGGAGGAGCAGGGAAGCCTTCATAATGCCACTGCGGCAGGAAGAGGGTATGCAGTTGCCGGTGGTGTGGCGCAGGCCATTGAGGAATGTCTGCAGGAATATCATCCGGAAATTCCGGTACATATTGAACATGCGGAAGGACTGGCAGAGTGTAAAAAGGTGCTTACCCTTGCGAAGGCCGGGAAGATGAACGGGTGCCTGATAGAAGGTATGGGGTGTCCGGGCGGATGTATGGCTGGGGCAGGGACAAATGTGCCGCTGAAAGAGGCTGCCGTGGAATTGAAGAAATATAAGGCGGGGTCTAGTAAAAAGCTTCCGGCGGCGGAACTTATAGAGATTGAATTGGATTAAAGATGGTAAAAGGCGCGTATCTTGTGGAGGTATGCGTCTTTTTGGCTTTTTTGGGGGGATTGACTTGGAAGCGGACGGAAGAGAATGGGGGATTGGCTGCTGAATGTTGATGTGGGCGGGGGTATTTCGTTGTAATCAGGAAAGGAATCCTGTATAATCTAGTTTAACTCAAAGTAAAGGATTGTACGGTCATTTACTGGGAAATAAATTAGGTAATGAGATGATTTATCTGAAGGTTTGGCAGGTAGGGAAGAGAGGAGAATGAGGAATGGATGTTCGGAAACCGCAGCAGTCTAATTATGATAAGCTCAGTGAAACCTGGAGGGGGAAATTTTTGGAGATGGACCAGGAGGCATTGCGAAAGAAACTGCCGGAGATCAAAGTGGAGGGAGAATATCTGACGGTTGTACATTTTGGGAGAAAGTATGGGATCCATAGAGAAGAGGGATTTATAAAGGCTATGGAGGACAGCGGCCCGATCAGTAATGGGACAAGGATGAATATTTATAACCTGTTTTGGTATTCTAAGGAGAATGCGGGACTTGCGGGGCGGTGGGTGCCTTTCAGGGATGTGAGGAATGCCGGGCCTTTTGCACCGGCTTTTGAAAGGAATATCTTGAGGCCTTTTGCTTTGACTTTTGCAGGGATGACGAAAGAGCTTAGGTCGGCAGCGGAAAAAATGGGGGGAAAGCCGGTGCGGCAGGGGGATGCGGGATATATTATAAATGCATTTTCTTGTATCCCTATGCAGTATTTGTTTTGGGATGGCGATGAGGAGTTTCCGGCACAGGGAAATATTCTTTTTGATCATAGTGTGACGGATTTTATCCACGTGGAGTCTACGGTGACGCTGGCTGAGGAGGGGATTATAAGGCTGGCGGAGCTGGCCGGTGTGGAGTTAAAGGGAAATATGTTTGGCATGTAGGAATGCAGCAGGAATTAGGAGTGGCGGTAGGAAAGAGAATGCTTAATATGACACACTGCTGTCATGTTTTAATTGGTATATTATTGATCAGGAGGGAATGTGGGACAGTTTGCAGATAGAGGAATGGATTTTAAGAAACGGATGGAATCCGAGGCCTATCATTTTCTGAGGGAAGATAAGAGGCTGGGGAACCGGATCATTTTATTGGGGCTGGGCGGGAGTTATGCTTATGGGACGTATCACGAGAGCAGTGATGTGGATTTTAGAGGGATCACATTGAACCTGCCTTCTGACCTTTTGGGGCTGTCTTCTTTTGAACAGTTTGAGGACAGGGAGACGGACACGGTGATCTATGCTTTTAATAAGATGGTGAGGCTGTTGTTAGACTGTAATCCAAATACCTGTGAGATCTTGGGGCTGGATGAGGAGCAGTATCTGATCAAGACGGAGCTGGGACAGGAACTTCTGGATAACAGGGGACTGTTTTTGTCAAAGCGGGCAGTGAGATCATTTGGGGGATACGCGGGGGCACAGTTGAGAAGGCTGCAAAATGCCTCGGCCAGGGATTCGCTTCCGCAGACAGAAAGAGAGAAGCATATCCTGAATTCGGTCAGAAATGCTCTGGAGGATTTTGAACGACGGTACAGCAGTTTTGACAGGGGCAGTATACATTTGTATATAGACAAAGCAGAAAATCAGGATTTGGAGACAGAGATTTTCGTGGATGCGCAGTATAAGCATCTGCCCCTTCGTGATTATGAAAATATGTGGTCAGCCATGCATAATGTGGTTAAGGATTACGATAAGGTCGGAAAGCGTAACCGGAAGAAGGATGATGATCATTTGAACAAACATGCCATGCACTTAATACGGCTGTTTATGATGGCAATTGATATTCTGGAAAAAGGGGAAATACGCACCAACCGGAAGGACGACCTGGAGTTACTTATGAAAATAAGAAACGGCGGGTTCCAAAAAGAGGATAGAACATTCTCCGGAGAATTTTATGATCTGCTTGCAGATTATGAGGGGCGGATGGAGAAGGCGTCCAGAGAAAGCTGTCTGCCGGATAACCCGGATATGGAAAAGGTGGAGGCGTTTGTGGAGCGTGTGAACCGGATCGCACTGGATATGTGACGATAGTCCGGAAGTGATGGCCATGTCAGTGACTGGCAGATCAGAGATAGAAAAAATGTTCCTGAGAGGGAGTTTTTGGAGGAGGATCCATGCAGATAGAGACAGAACGATTAATACTCAGACCGTTTCAGCCGGAAGACGGGGAGGGGCTTTACGAATATCTTTCGGATGCGGAAGTAGTGCGGTATGAACCATATACCCCCATGAGTCCGGAAGAGGCCAGGGAGGAAGCAGGCAGAAGAGCAAAAAACAATGACTTTTGGGCAGTCTGTAAAAAAGACGGGCAGCTTATCGGCAATCTGTATTTCAGTAAGGGAGATTTTAACACCTGGGAGCTTGGCTATGTATTTAACCGCAAATACTGGGGAAACGGCTATGCCAGTGAGAGTGCACAGGCATTGCTGGATGTGGCATTCAGAGAATGGGATGTCAGACGTGTTGTAGCCATGTGTGATCCGAAAAACACCGCATCCTGGCGGCTGATGGAGCGCCTTGGTATGCGAAGAGAAGGGGAACTGAAGCAGAATGTGTATTTTTTCTGCAATGAAGAGGGTGATCCAATCTGGAAAGATACTTATGAGTATGGCCTGCTCAGGGAGGAGTGGATATAGAGATGGATAAAAAGACATATGAAAAACTGAAAAAATATATGAGATCCTGTATGCAGGACAGCGCACACGATGTGGAACATATTTACCGTGTGCTGTATGTTGCTCTGGATATAGCGGAATATGAGAAAGATGTGGATTATGATGTTCTGATCTGTGCCTGCCTCCTGCACGATATCGGCAGAAAAGCACAGATTGAGAACAAGAAGATCTCCCATGCAAAAGCAGGCGCGGAGATGGCTGTGAGTTATTTGAGTGGCCAGGGGTATGACAGGGAATATGTTTCTAAAGTAGAACACTGTATTTTGGCACACTCCTTCCGGAAAAGCGGGGGAATACTCCCGGAGAGTATAGAGGCGGAAATATTATTCGATGCGGATAAGATTGACGTGACGGGTGCTTTGGGGGCTGCGCGGACGCTTCAATACGGAGGCCAGGTGTCTGAGCCTATATATACACGCCTGCCCGACGGACGGATCGCGGACGGAGAGGAAGAGACCGAGGATTCCTTTTTCCATGAATATAAGCAGAAACTCATAAAGATTTATGATATGCTTTATACGAAAAGAGGCCGGGAGATTGCCATGGAGCGAAAAGCGGCGGCAGTGGCTTTTTATGAGAGCCTCTGCAGGGAAGTGGATAGTGCGTTCCGGAAAGGGGCAGCAAGATTGGACGTAACGATTCAATAGGTCTGCGCATTCACTGCGAAGACCGCAGGAAAGCATTTTGCAGCCAAACAAAGTTCCCATCGCCAAAGGCGGTTCTGCATGGATCTTTGCCTGTAACTGTACAGATTAGTTACGATTGGACGAGAAAGTAAGTTGACGGAGGAAGAGAAATGAAATTAAAAAATCCCATGCTGATAGTTCAGGATATGGAAAAGTCAAAAGCGTTTTACAGAGAGGTACTGGGACTGCGTACGGTCACTGATCTGGGGGCAAATGCCGTACTGACCGGAGGACTGTCCCTGCAGACAGAGGAGAGCTGGCTGGAATTCATTGGTTGTGAGAAGGGGGATATCACTTACGGCGGGAAGAACAGTGAGGTCTATTTTGAGGAGGAGGATTTCGACCGTTTCGTCTCCAAACTGGAGAAAAGAACAGATGTAAAGCTTGTGCATCCGGTGTATGAGCATAACTGGGGACAGCGGGTGGTACGGTTTTATGATCCGGATGGTCATGTGCTTGAAGTGGGCGAGAGTCTGAAACTTGTGTGCAGACGTTTTCTGGACAGCGGCATGGGTGTGGAGGAAACGGCTGAGAGAATGGGTGTGCCGGAACGGCTTGTAAGGAACTGTATGAGATAAGCCCCTTGCAGGCAGCTTATAATAGGAGGAAAGATGGAACTTAAAATTATTGACCAAGATTTTTCTGTATGTAAGATAAAGGAATTTTCACCGGAGCTTTTGAAAGACGGATTCTGTTTTGTAGGGAGAACGGATGAGGAATTGTCGCTGGTATGTGCAGCAAAACAGGTACCGGAAGATGCGCTGGAACGTGATGACGGCTGGAAAGCGTTCCGGATCCAGGGCGTTCTGGATTTTTCTTTGATAGGGATTTTGTCTGCGATCTCTGCTGTCTTAGCGGAGAACAAGATCGGGATTTTCGCTGTGTCCACTTATAACACGGATTACATTCTCACAAAAGAAGAGAATTTTCCAAAGGCTGTAGAGTGTCTGAAACAGGCCGGCTACCGGTTCGCCGCATCGTAGGAGGCAGAGTAAAATATGCACGAGGTAAATGCAAAATCCATCCTGTCCGCCCAAAATGGCATGAATCTGTACCGAGGCTGCAGCCACGGCTGTATTTACTGTGATTCCAGGAGTACCTGTTATGGGATGAAACATGATTTTGAAGATATAGAAGTCAAGATAAATGCCCCTCAGTTACTGGAAGCCGCGCTGAGAAGCAAGCGGAAGAAATGTATGATAGGCACAGGGGCTATGAGCGACCCTTATCTGCCTTTGGAAAACAAGCTTGGCCTTACCAGAAAATGCCTGGAGCTTATAGAGTATTATGGGTTTGGAGCAGCGCTGCAGACAAAATCTGATCTGGTCCTGCGGGATTTGGATTTGCTGAAAAAGATCAATGAAAAGACAAAGTGCGTTGTGCAGATGACCCTGACAACCGCGGATGAGGAACTGTGCCGTATTTTGGAACCTCATGTATGTACTACAAAAAGGAGGGCCGAGGTGCTTAATATCCTCCGGGAAGAAGGGATTCCCACAGTTGTGTGGTTCTCCCCTGTTCTGCCGTTTATCAACGATACGGAAGAAAATGTGAGAGGGATCATGGACTATGCAGTCAGAGCGAAAACATATGGTGTACTGAACTTTGGCATGGGAGTCACGCTGCGGGATGGGGACAGGCAGTATTTTTACGAAAAACTGGAACAGCATTTTCCGGGCCTTCGCAGAAAATATATTGAGAATTACGGAAATGCTTATGAGGCTGGCAGCCCCAATGAGAAAAAACTTATGTCCGTTTTTTATGAAATCTGCAGAAGGAATGGCCTGGAGAGCAGTGTGGACAGGATTTTCTCTTATCTGCACAAGTTTGAGGAGAAACATAGTGCCAGCCAGATGAACATTTTTGATTTTATGCCCATGTAAGACAACAAACCCGCAGGCAACGGGGGTGTTGATCTTCGCGGCAGTCCCCAAATGTACATACAAGTATGCCCGCCTGGCTCATTGCCTGCGGGAATAAAATCTCAGGGAAAGTGAAAACTGCCCTGGGATTTTAATATTTGCAATCCCGGGGCATGTAGGGTATACTGTATTGAAAGAATTCGGCACTGCCTTTCAAAGGACAGAAAGTGGATTCGGACAATAACATAACAGAGGTGATACCACAAATGGACAAGTTTCAGACGAGCAGCCTTGTATTATTGCTTGTATTTTATGGCATCTATTTCGGCAAAATGCTGGGTCAGAAAAAGAAAGGGATCAGGACGAACCAGATCGCAAAGGGGGAAAAGGCGGAGGAACTCATGTACATAGAGTTCATCATGAAAATAGCCACGATCGGCGTACCTGTTTATGAGTTGGTATCTATCTTATGGGGAATCAATCAGGCATCTGAGAACATGCGGATCGCTGGACTGATCATCGCCACAGCTGGTGTGATGGTCTTTGGGATTTCTGTCTATACCATGCGTGACAGCTGGCGTGCCGGTATTCCGGAGCGCGACAGGACGAAAATGGTATCTGACGGCATCTATTCCATCAGCCGAAATCCGGCATTTTGCGGATTTGACCTGACTTATATCGGAATTTTACTTATGTTTTTTAATATTCCGCTTCTTGTATTTACCTGTTTTGCAATTCTTATGCTGCATCTGCAGATCCTGCAGGAGGAAAAATACCTGGAACATGCGTTTGGCATAGAATACAAGGAGTACAGAAGACGAGTTTTCCGCTATCTGGGCAGAAACTGCCGGGCGGGGCGGTAAGCGGAGAAAAATGTGTTGGGGGTTTCCTGATAAGATAAAAAAGGGTTAGGTAACCATATGAAATATGAAATCAGAGAATTTACTTCCGGTGATATAGAGGATGTAATGGAAATCTGGCTGGAAGCCAACTGTCAGGCACACAGCTTTATACCCTCTTCTTATTGGGAGAGTAATTATGAATATGTCAGGCAGGAACTTCCGGGGGCAGAGATCCTTGTCTGTAAGGCAGAGCATAAGACACAAGGTTTTATAGGGATACAGGATCATTATATTGCCGGACTTTTTGTACGGACAGAAGATCAGGGACGGGGGATCGGTACAGCGCTTTTAAAAGAGGCCTGCAGACGTTACCGTGATCTGTCCCTCAGAGTATATGCAAAAAATGTAAATGCCGTCCGCTTTTATAAAAAATACGGTTTTGCCATACAAAGTTCAGAGACAGATTCGGAAACCGGAGAAATAGAATACATTATGAGATACACAGAACACAGGAAACTGGAATTTGAACAGATATCGGGGTAGGATGTAAGACGGCTGGAGGATTTGTCATAGTTGGCGTCTTCCATTGTAAAGGAAGTCTTCGACCCCATGATCGGAGCCGCACAGAATGACTATATGATACAGTTATTTCAGACCGTTCCTGCTATAATAGAGCAGCTTAATAACGGATATACCTATTATATAGTAAAGGATGCGTCAGGGGATGTGGGGTTTTTGGCCTTTTATCCCAGGGAAGAAATGCTGTATCTGAGTAAATTTTATCTGACAAGCGGCAGAGGAGAGGGTTTTATGTTGGAAGTAAAATTCTACAGGCAGGCTGAGGACCATCTTTTGAAATTTGCCGTGATCCTGGCAATGGCGGGAGAAAAAATGGTTCTGGTCAGGCACAGGGAACGGGATACCTATGAGATTCCCGGGGGCCACAGGGAGGCCGGGGAGAGTATTGAGGAAACAGCGGCAAGAGAATTGCAAGAGGAGACGGGGGCAATGGCATTTACACTGAAGCCTGTATCCGTCTATTCTGTTACCGGCAAAAACCGGGTCAATGATACCGGGGAGGAGACTTACGGCATGCTTTTTTATGCGGAAATCACTTCCTTTGGCAGAATGGAAAGCGAAATAGAAAAAATTGAGTTTTTTGACCGGCTGCCGGAGGCTTTGACTTATCCGGAGATACAGCCAATACTGGTGGATAGAGTAATGAAAGAAAAGGAGGAGCATGTATTATGAGATACAAACTGGAAGGCACTGTTATGCCGGCGGTGGAAATGCTGTTGAACAGAGGGGAAAGTATCTATACACAGACCGGGGGAATGTGCTGGATGAGTGCCGGCATCAGCATGAGCACCAATGCGAGAGGCGGCCTTATGCGGGGCTTAGGCCGTATGTTTTCCGGGGAATCTTTTTTTATGACAAGCTATCAGGCTGAAATGGATGGGGCTATGATCGCGTTTTCCTCCACGGTTCCCGGGGAGATCGTTCCGGTTGACTTAAGGGCGTACAGAGGCTTTTACTGCCAGAAGGGATCTTTCCTCTGTGCGGAAAGTGCAGTGGAGACTAAAGTGGCATTTACAAAAAAAGTATCTTCCGGTTTCTTTGGGGGTGAGGGGTTCATCCTTCAGGAAATGCAGGGCAATGGCATGGTCTTTCTGGAAGTGGACGGCAATAAAGTGGAGAAAGAACTTCTGCCGGGAGAAGTGATCAAAGTAGATACCGGAAATGTGGTGGCCTTTGAGGGCAGCGTGCAGTATGAGATTGAGATGGTAAAAGGCGGTATGAATATGTTTTTGGGCGGTGAGGGTCTGTTCCTCACAAAACTTACCGGACCGGGAAAGGTGATCCTGCAGACCCAGAACTTCGGGGAATTCTGCGGCAGGATCCGCCAGTACATACCATCCCATGACTGATTTCCTGTAAGTGAGATGCGGCTGCGGGTCTGACCGGGAAAACAGCCAAAAGGTTAAGAGGAGGATTGTGTATGAGAGAAGAGGCATCGTCAAAACAGTGGGAGAAATTATATGAAGTCACCTGTAATCTGAAGGCTCTGGAGCCATGGAAATATTTTTGGGATACCCAGCTCATAGCTATCTTTTTAAAAGACAGCGAGGAACCTGTTTTCGCCAGCATTATGGGATGCGGCGGAAACTGTTATGGGATCAGTGTCTATGAAGGGCTGGAAGGTCTGAGGGACTTTGATATGATTGCCTCCACCGAGGAAACGGGGATCCCTCCCGATTATGCAATGCTGGAGCAAAGTTCTCTTACCTGTTATTTTGGAGACCGGGAAGAGGTTCCGCCGGACCAGAAAAAAATCATAAAGGAATTGGGATATAAGTTCAGAGGCCGGGGAGAATGGCCTTTTTACCAGTCCTGTATGCCCAGATTCGTACCCTGTACACCGGATGCGCGGGAGGTGGAAGTGCTCACAGAGACGTTCCAGAACCTGTTCATGGCAGTCCGGGCTGTGATAGAGGAGCGGATTTTTGTGGACTGGGATAAGGGTGAGATACTCTGGAGAGCTTATAATGAAAAAACAGGGCTGTGGAATATGTTTGCAGAGTCTATTCCCATGGTGGAACGGGAATATCCGCTTATTGTGCTGCAGGATGAGGTGCTGAGAAGGCGTCTGAAAAAAAGGCCGAAAGTGGGAACAGAGATATCTGTGGATTTTGCCTATGTCCATGCCAGCATCGAGCTGGAAAAATATGAACGTCCCATAAGCCCCCTTCTGTTTGTGACCCTGGACCACGCGTCAGGTATGGTCCTGGACATGAAGATGGTGAATCCGGAGGACTCGGAAATTGATGTAGTGCTGGATTTTTTTGTGGATTATCTGCAGAAAAACGGAAGGATGCTGCGCCTCAAGGCCAGAAATCCGTGGGTATTTGCAGCACTTCAGGATATCTGCGAGGAGTGCGGCATCCAGCTTGAAAAAGATGAATTGGAAGAGATGGATCAGATCATCTCTGAGATCAGAGAGCATATGTTTGAAAATTTTTAGCAAGATAAGGTGAGGATTCTTCCACCCCTATAGGTGTAGATACGAGTCACGAAGAACATGATGAATTGCAGTGGTGAGTGGAGAAAAATTGATATCCGTAGAAACAACTCTTTTTCGATAAGAAATCAGAAAGATAATTCTTATCGAAAAGGAGTATTTTTATGCAAAAAACAAATTTGACAGATTATTTTAGAAAATATCATCAGGGTCATTAACGGCCAGAAAAGATTGAAATGCAAGTATGTGATATTGACTGGTGTAACAGCTTTGATACTATTGGCAATACTGATTCATTTTTAGATGATTCGGAACAGAAAAAACTAAAAGGGTAAATAGTGTAATGTGATAGTTACGTTAAAAAAGTAGTTATATAGTATATTTAGCAATAAATACATAAAAATAAGTAACTATAATATTGACTGCTTTTGCGGGAGTACATATAATATAAGTGAAAAGAAAAGCCTTTCAAGAAAGGAGACATATGATCATGGATATGAATATTACAATCGCAAACAATATACTTGCGCTTTTGAAAAAACAAAATAAAAAACAAATTAACTTGGCGGCGGCTTTGGATACTAATAAGCAGACTGTGAATAAAATGCTGAATGGTTCACGGATGATCAATGCCATTGAACTGAAAAAGACTGCAGATTTCCTTGGTGTTAAAATGGAAGAACTGACAAAAATCCCGGAGACTACTGCAGATACTAATATTGCGCTTGCATTTATGGGAAAAGTTTCATCTGAACAAGCAAAAAAAGCGCTGTCAATAGCGGATGAGGTTTCAGATATGATTCTGTTTCATAGTCGTGTTCGTGAGAATGGTACAGAGATGATGAAGTCCTGGGAGGAAAATTGATGAGCAATGTTTTAGACGGAAGTTTATATAAAAAACAGGATAAGCAGTTCGAGAAGATTAATGATCTGTCAAAACATTTTGCAGGGGTATATTGCGGCACAACAATTCTCAGGTCTTCTATCTTTGAAATCGTTTCAAACTATGCAAGAAAGAATGAGGTTGAATTGGAAATCTTGAGATATCCCTTTATGGATGAAGAATTGTGGGCATTTACTTTTGTTAAAAAAGGCAGATTGTTCGTATGTGTGAACTCCCAATTGATTCTTTGCAAACAGATATTTGCAGTGGCTCATGAATTGTACCATATTTATTGTTATGTGGAAGATATCAACCAGAGCACGATTACAGGTGGTTCCCTTTTAAATTCTCAAATAGGTGATGAGGCTGCGGTAACACAGGAAGATTTGGAAGCAAATGCATTTGCAGGACTGCTTTTGATGACAGATAAAGAAATGCGCGAGCAGACCGATATTTTTGGAATTGCAGGAAATGATATCACAGTTGATAATATACTGACTTTGATGGATTTGTTTGCGCTTCCATATAAAGCAACAGTGCTACGCCTTTTTGAGGGCAGGATCATATCCGAATCTACGGCAAAAGAACTTCTTGCAAATAGTGTGGAATATGTTTCGGAAAGAATTGCAGTAACAGGTAAGGCCAGACAGTGGCAGGTTGATAGCAGTGATCAGGTATATTGGGGCAGTCTCTATGATAATCTGGAGTTTAATTCAGAAAATGAATTGCTTACGGATAGTAGAGAAGCGGCTGATAAAGAGTATCTTAAAGAAATTGAGAAAGGCTTTCGGGAAGAAAGATAGGTTGGCATATGACAAACGAAAAATATGCTCTGCTGGATACGGACTTTATTTCTAAAATGCATCTCATCCGTAAAGATAATGAAAACCCTATGATAAATCGAATTATGGAGATGCCGGGCTATCAATTTTATTGTCATGAACAGATTCATATTGAATTATCAAGACATAATATAGCAGGCGCTCCAGAGTGGCTGTGTAAAATGAAATCCAACGGAACCATCATTTGCTATGATGATGAGCAGATTTTGGATGAACTTGAAAATGTATATGGAGCTTCTGCCAGCGCAATGTATATGCAGTTGATGAAGACTGCTTGTGAAGCGTATCGTAAAGGATATTTTGAGGAAAAATTCCAGTGTATTCGACAACTGGACTATAGAAACGTTACAAAGGCAGATTTTCTGTACAATCTGGAAGTTGATTGTGACTTAATTGGCGAAGGGCAGAATCTGGGTGAACTAAAGACCTACGTTTTACTACAGGTATTGTTTATCATGAGTGGAGAACAAATCTATGTGTTCTGCTCTGATGATAAGAATGCCAGAAATGGTATCGTGAGTATTGGTGGAGTAAAATGCATCAGCGTATTATCTGCTTTTTTGAGATTACATAAAGAAGGTGGATTTGAAAAAGAGGAAGCAGCCCCTTATGTCGATGCATATTTAAGATTATGTTCCAAAACAAATCAGAGGACCTTTAAAATACAGGATACTTCAAAGGAAAGAAGGCTATGTAAAGTTCCTTGTGAGAAGGTGCTGGAAGAAATATTTGAAGGGAAATTGGAAGAGTTGAAGACCGGAAATTTGAAATACATAGAATGAGGAAAGTTAATTTCAGCATACTGCCCCATATCGCGCTGCCTACCTCGGGATTTTCATGCTTCCGGCATGAAAACACCTCCCGGTACAGTGGTCTTTGAACAGTAACGGGTGAAGTTTCGGTTGGATTTTTTATTCGGAAACAACTTGTGAAGAGAACCATACAAGTTGTAAAATAAGAACCATAAGGAGGGGCATATGACAAACGAAAACGGAAAGACAAAATATTATGTGCTCATGGAGGAACTGAAGCAGTCAATCTTGAGCGGTGAGATCAAGCCGGGAGAAAAGCTGCCCTCGGAAAACGAACTGTCTGCCCGCTATCAGATCAGCCGCCATACGGTGCGCAAAGCCCTGTCAATTCTCATTAATGAAGGGTATATTGAAGCGGAACACGGCCGCGGAACCTTTTGTTCCCAGCGCATGGGGCACATGAAGAATTCAAGGAATATCGCAGTTGTGACAACCTACATATCCGACTATATCTTTCCCCGCCTGATCCAGGGCATGGATAAGGTGATGACAGCCAACGGATACAGCATCATCCTGAAAAATACGGCCAACAGCCGGACAAAAGAGGAACGGGTCCTGGAGGATATCCTGACTAAGGACATAGAGGGGCTGATCATCGAACCCAGTAAAAGCCAGATTTTCTGCAGGCATACAAACTTGTATGCAATGCTGGACCAGTATGAGATCCCCTATGTATTTATCCAAGGCGTATATCCACAGATGATGGACAAGCCGCACATTCTTATGGATGACTGTAAAGGCGGTTACCTTGTCACAAAACATCTGCTGGACAGCGGGCACAGCAAAATACTGGGGATTTTTAAGGCGGATGACTTTCAGGGGAGAGAACGGCACAAGGGATATGTGAAGGCACTCCAGGAGGCCGGATTTTCCTATGACCCGGATATGGTGGTATGGTTTCACACGGAGGACCGTAAGATGAAACCGGCGCAGATGATAGATCTTCTGCTGCAGCAGCAGGTGGAGATGGATGCAGTTGTATGCTACAACGACCAGATCGCACTGGAGGTCATCCGTTCTCTGCAGAAAAACGGAAAGAGAGTGCCGGAAGATATTTCTGTGACAGGGTATGACAACTCTGTCATCGCAGAGGGGACCGTGGGGCTGACAACCATCGCTCATCCCCAGGAAAAACTGGGTGAGATGGCCGCTGAACTGCTTTTGGAAAAGATCCGTAAAGTACCGGAGGAGAAGAGCCGGATTCCGCGCCTGATCCAGCCGGAACTGGTTGTGCGGGGGTCCACCAAAAACAGAAATACGGAGAACGGATAGGAGATTTAAGGCAGATGAAGAAAAAATATGCGATCGGTGTGGATTATGGCACCCAGTCCGGACGGGCAGTCCTGGTAGATGTGTCCGACGGAACGGTAGCTGCCCAGAGCACCAAACCCTACACCCACGGAGTGATGGAGGAATACCTGCCGGACGGAACCAGACTGCCTCCGGATTGGGCGCTGGAACACCCATTGGATTATCTGGAGGTGCTGGATGTTACCATACCTGCTGTTCTGAGGGACAGCGGTGTGGATCCTGAGGATATCATAGGCCTGTCCATTGATTTTACGGCATGCACGGTTATGCCGGTGGACAGGGAAGGCACTCCTCTCTGTCTGCGTGAGGAGTGGGAACACGTTCCCCATGCATGGCTGAAGTTGTGGAAACACCATGCAGCCCAGGAAGAGGCCAATATCTGTACCAGGGTTGCCGGGGAGCGGGGGGAGACATTCCTTTCAAGATACGGCGGGAGGGTTTCTTCCGAATGGATGATTCCTAAACTGATGGAGATCCTGAAAGAAGCTCCTGAAGTCTATGAACAGGCAGACCGGTTTGTGGAGGCTGCGGACTGGGTTATCTTTAAGCTGACGGGTCAGGAGAAGCGCAGCGGATGTGCGGCCGGATATAAGGCTTTTTGGAATAAGAGGGAAGGTTACCCTTCCTCTGATTTTTTCAAGGCTCTTGATACACGCCTGGAACATGTGGCAGAGGAAAAACTTGGCAAAGAAGTCTATCCCCAGGGAGCAAAAGCCGGGGAACTGACCAATGAGGCGGCAGACCGACTGGGGCTGCGTGCGGGCATGGCAGTGGGTGTGGCCAATGTGGATGCCCACGTATCCCTTCCCGCGGTAGGGATCACAGAG
The DNA here is from genome assembly GCA_002270465.1 of Blautia hominis. Classification (GTDB taxonomy): domain Bacteria; phylum Bacillota; class Clostridia; order Lachnospirales; family Lachnospiraceae; genus Blautia; species Blautia hominis. Next base: position 386,599 of record NQOF01000001.1, on the reverse strand, counting down.
CCAAACAAGCTCTTGATGATCATGGGAACCTCCACCTGCGGCATTATGTGCAGCAGGGAGGAGAAGATGGTTCCCGGCATCTGCGGCGTGGTGGAGGATGGAGTCCTTCCGGGGCTCTATGGATATGAAGCGGGACAGCCCTGTGTGGGCGACCACTTTGAATGGTTTGTAAAGAATTGTGTGCCCACATCCTATTATCAGGAGGCAGACAGGCAGAACATATCGATCCATGAGCTTCTCACCGGAAAGGCATCCCGTCTCAAAATAGGGGAGAGCGGGCTCCTTGCCCTGGACTGGTGGAACGGCAATCGTTCTGTGCTGGTGGATGCGGATTTGACAGGGATGATACTGGGCCTGACACTGACCACCAAACCGGAGGAGATCTACAGGGCTTTGATCGAGGCCACAGCTTACGGAATGCGTACGATCATTGACAACTTTGAACAGGCAGGAGTACCGGTTAAGGAGCTTTACGCCTGCGGAGGCATTTCCAAGAAAAATGCCATGATGATGCAGATTTATGCGGATGTAACAAACCGTGAGATCTTCATTGGTGCCTCGGACCAGTCCCCTGCACTTGGTTCCGCCATGTTCGGCGCTGTGGCGGCAGGGAAGAAAAATGGCGGATACGACACGATTTTTGAGGCGGCAAAAGCCATGGGACGGGTGGAGGAGAGGACCTACAGACCAAACCCCGAACATACAGCGGTCTATGACAGGCTGTATCAGGAATTTAAAACCCTGCACGACTACTTCGGGCGGGGCGGCAATGATGTAATGAAGAGACTGAAAAAAATAAAAGCGGAAGCGAGGAGATAAATCATGTTGGAAGAACTGAAAAAAGCGGTATACGAAGCAAATATGCTTCTGCCAAAGTACGGACTGGTAACCTTCACCTGGGGAAATGTAAGCCAGATTGACCGGGAGACAGGCTATTTTGCCATCAAACCCAGCGGCGTTGACTACGACAAGCTGACCCCGGAAGATATGGTCATCATGGACCTGGACGGAAATAAGATCGAGGGGAAATACAATCCATCCTCCGATACGCCCACACATCTTGAGCTTTACAAAGCATTTCCAAACATCGGCGGGATCGTACATACACATTCCCCGTGGGCCACAAGCTGGGCACAGGCCGGAAGGGGCATTCCCTGCTACGGTACCACTCACGCGGACTATATGTACGGAGAAATCCCTTGTGTCAGATGTTTGACAAAAGAGGAGATAGACGGCGCATATGAGAAGAATACAGGCCTTCTCATTGCGGAATATTTTAAGGAGAATGACTATGAAGCGGTCCCGGCAGTCCTCTGCAAGAACCACGGACCATTTACCTGGGGCAGGGATGGACACGAAGCAGTCCACAATGCAGTGGTCCTGGAAGAGGTTGCCAAGATGGCAGCGCGGTGTGAGACCATCAACCCGCAGGTAAAACCGGCTCCCCAGGAACTGCAGGACAAACATTATTACAGAAAACACGGGGCAGATGCCTACTACGGACAGAAATAAAAATCACGGAGGTAAGATTTTATGGGTTTGAATTTGGAAAAGGTAAAAAATGTGATTGAAAGCGGAAAGGCAGTGCTGGGTATCGAATTCGGTTCTACCCGTATCAAAGCAGTGCTCATTGGGGAAGATAACGCGCCCATCGCGTCCGGCAGCCACGACTGGGAAAATCGTCTGGAACATAATATCTGGACATACTCCCTGGAGGATATCTGGACGGGACTGCAGGACAGCTATGCGAAGATGGCAGAGGATGTAAAAGAAAAATATGGTGCTGTCATCACAAAACTGGGGGCAGTAGGATTCAGTGCCATGATGCACGGCTATATGGTATTCGATGAAAAGGATGAACTGCTGGTACCCTTCCGCACCTGGAGAAATACCATGACGGAGGAGGCTTCTGACAAACTGACAGAAGTGTTCCGGTTTAATATCCCTCAGAGATGGAGCATTGCCCACCTGTATCAGGCGATCCTGAATCATGAGGAGCATGTTTCAAAAATTAAATTCCAGACAACACTGGCGGGATATATCCACTGGAAACTGACCGGGCAGAAGGTTCTGGGCGTGGGCGAAGCATCCGGTATGTTCCCTATCGATATGAACACAAGAGATTATAATGCCCGTATGATGGAGCAGTTTGATGAACTTGTGGCTGACAAAAAGTATTCCTGGAAACTGGGAGAGATTCTGCCAAAAGTCCTGAGTGCCGGTGAGGATGCTGGCGTCTTGACAGAGGAAGGCGTAAAACTTCTGGATGTAAGCGGAAACCTGCAGGCTGGCATTCCCGTATGCCCGCCGGAGGGGGACGCAGGTACAGGCATGACCGCAACAAACAGCATTGCAAGACGTACAGGCAATGTCTCTGCCGGAACTTCTGTATTTGCCATGGTGGTTTTGGAGAAAGAGCTTTCCAGAGTATATAAAGAGATTGATATGGTCACAACACCTACCGGCAACCTGGTGGCAATGGTGCACTGCAACAACTGTACATCTGATCTGAACGCATGGGTATCCCTGTTCAAAGAATTTGCAGAGGCATTCGGCGTGGAAGTGGATATGAATAAACTGTTTGGGACCCTGTACAACAAAGCGCTTGAGGGTGATGACGACTGCGGCGGCCTGCTGGCGTACAACTATTTTTCAGGAGAGCATATCACCGGATTTGAGGAGGGACGCCCCCTGTTTGCACGTATGCCGGAGAGCAGATTTAATCTGGCGAATTTCATGCGGGTACACCTGTTCACAGCACTGGGTGCCTTGAAGACTGGCCTTGATATCCTTTTAAAGGATGAGGGTGTGAAGCTGGACAAGATCCTGGGCCACGGCGGCCTCTTTAAGACAAAAGGTGTGGGACAGAAGATCATGGCAGGTGCTATTGACGTGCCGGTGTCTGTTATGGAGACCGCGGGAGAAGGCGGCGCCTGGGGAATTGCCCTGCTGGCATCCTACATGGTGAACAAAGACGAGAAGGAAACGCTGGATGATTATCTGACCAATAAAGTATTTGCAGGCGAAACCGGCAGTGAGATGGCTCCCGATCCGGCAGATGTGGCAGGATATGACAAATTTATCAGGAGATACAAAGAAGGCCTGGCCATTGAACGGGCAGCCGTTGATACTATGAAATAGTAGAAACTGCGCATGGCGGGTTTTCCGTTATGGCGAATTATAAAAGAGACACACAGCCAAGTAAAATGTGAAGTGCCCCCAATAAGTTAAGGGCAGTTCCAAGCGGTTGTGTGTCTCTTTTTATCTCATTTATTAAAATGCACAGCTCTCCAGATAAAGAAGACCATAGGTCCTGCGGTTAGGAGAAGAAAGACAGGTGTGAACCATGCCCCCAGATCCAGGCAGAATACGGAACAGTAATTTAGATAAAAGAATATAAAGGTGACGGCAAAACGCAGGGTGACAAGCATACTTTTCATATTTCCATAGATCCAGCCTATGTTTTGGGGTGTCACATGGCCGGGTACATTCCAGAATTCAGGAAATTTCTCTACAAATATCATCAACAGATAGATAAGAACAGTGATTACCGGGAGTATGACCAGTGATCCTTTGGGGCCGTAGGCGTCCGCCTGTCCATTCAGCCCAAAGTGGGTGGGAATTTCATTGGGCAGAGAGTTCCAGCGTAAAATAAGACACAGCAGCTGCCCGATCAGCAGCAGAAAAGACAGGATACTAAGAATGCGCTGGTAAAGTGTAACAGGTAATTTGATCTTCATAAGGCATCCTCCTTTCTTACAGGCAGCCAGGTAAGTGTGCAGACCGGCCGCATGGCTGCCGGAAATCCTTCGTTACAGCCAATATAGCCAATAGAGGACCAAAAGTCAAGAGAGGCGGCATAAAAGACAGAAAATAAAGATCAGAAGAAAAAAACAAAGAAAGAAATTGATTTTCTGCACAAAACTGTCTATGATACTTTATGGAACAATTCTAAAGGTTCGTGTATTTATTATGCGGGCTGAAAGAGAATATTGGGCAGAAAGTCATCTGCTAAAGGAGGATATCTATGAAACTTACGATACTTGGCACCGGTAACGCTGCGGTGACAAAATGTTACAATACCTGTTTTGCATTGACAGAGGGAAACCGGCATTTTCTGGTAGATGCGGGAGGCGGAAACGGAATCCTGGGAAGGCTCAATGAGGCGGAGATCTCCATACTGGATATCCATGATATATTTGTGACCCATGAACATGTGGATCATCTCCTGGGTGTTGTCTGGATGATACGCATGATCGGCACTGCAATAGAACAGGGAAAGTACCGGGGGGAGCTGCGGATCTACTGCCATGAAGGACTGAAAGATATTTTAACTACGATCACTACGCTGACCATACAGAAGAAGGTGACAAAACACCTGGGAGAACGCATCCGTTTTATCACAGTGGAACACGGAAGCCGGGCAGAGATTCTGGGCTGTGAGACAACATTTTTTGATATCTTTTCCACAAAAGCAAAGCAGTTTGGCTTCACTCTGAAAACAAAAGAGGGGGTCAGACTGACCTGTGCGGGAGATGAACCGTATAATGCAAAAGATGAAGGGTTTATAAAGGGCAGTGACTGGCTGATGCATGAAGCTTTTTGTCTCTATTCCCAGAGAGAGACATTTAAACCATATGAAAAGCACCACAGTACCGTAAAGGATGCCTGTATGATGGCGGAAGAACTGGGTGTGTCAAATCTTATCCTGTATCATACAGAGGACAAAAACCTGGAAGAGAGAAAACGCCTTTATACAGAGGAAGGCAAAGGATACTACAGCGGAAATCTTTTTGTGCCGGAAGATATGGAATGCTTTGAGCTGTAAGGAGCGGGAGAGCGGATCGTTAGAGTCCGACATAAAAGAGCAGTCAGAGTCGGGAACAGAGGTACGCGTAACGGTACAATAGGATCACAGCGAAACAAGGAAGGAGGGTGTCTTATGAAAGGATGGAATGAAGGCATTACCAATGCGATCGCATATATGGAAGAAAATCTGACGGAAGATATTGATATAAATAAAATAGCGGAAAAAGCGTATGTGTCGAGCTTTTACTTTCAAAAAATATTTCATGTGTTATGCGGGTTTACGGTTGGTGAGTATATAAGAAACCGCCGTTTGTCACTTGCGGCACAGGAGCTTTGCTCTACACCTATAAAAGTGATCGATGCTGCGCTGAAATACGGTTATGATTCACCGGATAGTTTCGCAAGGGCATTTACCAGATTTCATGGGATAAGCCCCTCTGCAGCAAGGAAACAGGGGAGTAAACTGAATTCTTTTGCACCGCTGAAAATTAAGCTTATATTGGAGGGCAGTACAATGTTAGAGTATAAGATTGTTGAAAAGTCACAGTTTACCGTTATGGGAAAGTCCCGCAAGATCAATACAGAAACTGCTTACAGTGAAATCCCCATGTTTTGGCAGGAACATATGAAAAGTGGGGGGAGCGAAGTTGTGTGCGGCATGTATGGAATATGTATGGACAATGATGGTAAAAGCCTGGATTACCTCATTGCCGATAATTATATTCCCTGGAATGAGGTTCCGGAAGGCTATGAAACCAAAGTGATCCCGGCAGGTACCTGGGCTATATTTCCTTGTCATGGTGCATTGCCGAAAGCATTGCAGGATGTGAACACAAAGATATGGAGCGAGTGGATGCCGTCCTGCAGAGCATACAAGCTTGCAGGGAACTACAATATTGAGATGTATACACCGCCGTGTGACTCCCCCGATGATGATTATAACGAAATTTGGATACCTGTAGAGAAGGTTTGATCACACTCGATCACGTTCCTTGCCTCTGTATTATGCAGCGAGGTGCGCGTGGCTGCCTCGGGATTTTCATGTGCAAGCGCATAAAAACACCTCGCGGGATAACAGCCGTGAATAGTAACAACTGTTACGATTATTCTGCTGTTTTTTAAGAAACATCTTGACACATACCATAAAAGTGTGTATAGTATATGACATAAGTTAGCTGAAGCTAACTGAGATATCACTCCACAAAAACATACACAACCCAATCAGCGGATGTATTTCCATACATCCGCTCTAATAAAAAATACGAGTTAGCTAACACTAACTTTTTGAAAGGAGAATTTGCCCATGAGTATTGTCATTGTAGGCGGAAATGAGAGAATGGTCTGTCAGTATCAGAATATCTGTAAATGCCATGGCTGTAAGGCAAAGGTTTTTGCCAAGGAGAAAGGCGCCATGAAGAAAAAACTGGGCTGCCCGGATTTAATGATCCTATTCACCAACACGGTTTCTCATAAGATGGTGGTAAGTGCCCTCCAGGAGGCAAAGAAGAATCAGATTCCGGTAGCCAGGGTGCACACAAGCAGTGCCGCGGCTCTGCACAGTGTTTTAGAAGAATATGCAGGAAAGGAATGAGTGACTATGCTGGAACGCTATCTGATAGAACATTGTTCTCCCACACTGGCATCCATCAAGACGGCAAATCTGTTTAATATGCCCTATGACTCCTGGGAGGGGCTGGAAAGCCAGCTTGAAAGCCTGACGCAGCAGTTTGCGGAGAAGGGGATTTCCCTTTCGGTTGTGAGAAAGCGGGAAGGTACAGCCCTGATCTATGTGTACAGAAGGCAGAAACTGAAAGAAGACCTGGCAAGGCCCGGCGTTGCGGGATTTTTGGAAGGATGCGGATATACGGATATTGACGTTGACCGGGCGATCAAACGGCTGCGCATGCGGCTTGAGAAAGGTGAGGACTTCCCTCATGAAATAGGCCTGTTTCTGGGATACCCCTTGGGAGATGTGAGGGGATTTATTGAAAACGCAGGAAAAAACAGTAAGTGTGCGGGATGCTGGAAAGTATACTGCAATGAATGCGAGACCATGAAACTGTTTAAAAAATTCCGGAAATGCAGGGAGATATATCTCAGACTCTGGCAGCAGGGCAGACCTGTCCGGGAGCTGGCAGTGGCGGCATAAAAACTGCCGGCAGATGATCATAAAATATGGAGGATGAAAGCATGAGTAAGATAGCAGTTGTATATTGGAGCGGAACAGGTAATACGGAGATGATGGCAGAGGCTGTTTTAGAAGGTGCAAAAGAAGCGGGAGCAGAGGCCGCTTCCTTTACCCCGGATACATTCAGCGTAGATAAGATAGAGGAGTTCGACGCAGTGGCTTTCGGATGCCCGTCCATGGGGGACGAGGAACTGGAGGAGACAGAATTTGAACCTTTATTTTCCGACTGTGAGCCAAAACTGAACGGCAAAAAAATTGCTCTTTTCGGTTCTTATGGCTGGGGAGACGGTGAATGGATGCGTTCCTGGGAGGAAACTTGCAGGAAAGACAAAGCGGTACTTGTCTGCGACAGTGTCATTTGCAACGAGGAACCCAAAGATGAGGAGAAAGAGGCCTGCAGAAAGCTGGGAAAAGCGCTGGCTCAGTAATCACGCCCATACATATTCGGACCCTGTAAAAGAAGCGGTTTTATGCTTGTTTCTTTTACAGGGCTTTTTTTATTTGTAAACGGGGATTGATTCCTGTTCACGCTGTGCCCGGCAACACACTTCCCAGTGTTCAGCAACGGGAATTGATTCCATCCAACAGAAAACTTAACAAAAATAGTGCAATTTGTCCGGCATTATGCTACAATAATTTTAACTTAAGTTAACAGGCAGCAAAGCAGGAGCTGGAGCGGATGTCCGGATTCCATTTGCTGCAAAGTAAAGATGCGGTAAGCATATAAAAAGAAAAGCAGGTGAAAGAACATGAATACATTTTTGGGGATTTTAATTCCCTTTGCGGGAACGACACTGGGGGCTGCCTGTGTGTTTTTCCTGAAAAACGAGATTAAACCACTGGTGCAGAAAATGCTTCTGGGATTTGCATCGGGGGTTATGATAGCAGCTTCTGTGTGGTCGCTCCTCATTCCATCCATGGATATGTCGGAGCATATGGGGAAATTAGCGTTTATCCCGGCAGCGGTGGGGTTTGGCCTTGGAATTTTGTTTTTACTGTTGATGGACCGGCTGATCCCTCATCTCCATCTGGGATGCAGTGAACCGGAGGGGAAAAAATGCAGCCTGAAAAAGAATACCATGCTGGTGCTGGCTGTAACGCTTCATAACATACCGGAGGGGATGGCAGTGGGAGTGGTGTTCGCAGGTATGCTGGCGAAGAATTCGGATATCAGTATGATGGGCGCATTTGCCCTTTCCATTGGTATTGCCATTCAGAATTTCCCGGAGGGAGCCATTATTTCCCTTCCTCTGAAAAGCGAGGGGAATTCAAGGCTTCGCGCTTTTGGTATGGGAACGCTGTCCGGGATCGTGGAGCCGATAGGAGCGCTGGTTACGATCCTTCTGGCGTCTTATATCACCCCTGTTCTTCCGTATCTGCTGTCTTTTGCAGCGGGTGCTATGGTGTATGTGGTGGTGGAAGAGCTGATACCGGAGGCCAGTGAGGGAGATCACTCAAATATCGCGACCATCGGTTTTGCCGTTGGGTTTGTGATAATGATGATATTAGATGTGGCACTTGGATAAATCATGCGTGGCGGCGGCTGTCCGGTTCACACCGGAAAGCAAAACGGCAGCACGCAGGCGTCTGTGTGAAAGGGGGATCTACATGCAGAAAAAACTGGAACCCGGGGAACTGCTGGATGAACAGGGGAATCTGGCCCAGGCCGGATATGCCATGTCACTGGTGAAAAAATATGACAGGAAAAAGATTCAGGCCAACCCTCTCAGGATTAAGGAGTGGGATTATTATCTGATCTATGATCCGCATTTCGGGGTGGCGCTGACCGTGGATGACAACAGCTATATGGGGCTTATGAGCATCTCCTTTCTGGATTTTGACAACAGGACAGAGCGGACAGTGAGTCCAATGACGGTTTTTCCCATGGGAAAGACAAATCTGCCGCCTGACTCCCGGTATGGAGAGACAAGATACCGGGATAGGAAATGTTATTTTTCGTTTCAGGTGGAGGAGGGCAGACGGGTACTCAGGGCCTGGATGAAAGACTTTGAGGAAAAGGAGCCGATCCGGATGAAGATCATACTGGATGATGAGCCGAGGGACAGCATGGTGATCGCCACTCCTTTTGAAAAGGAAAAGGCATTTTACTATAACCAGAAGATCATCGGTATGCGGGCAAAAGGTGTGGTGGAGTACAAGGGCCGGCGCCATTCTTTCAGCCGCGAAGACAGTTTCGGGCTGCTGGACTGGGGGCGGGGCGTGTGGACGTACAGCAACACCTGGTACTGGAGCGCCATGCAGGGGCTGATCGACGGAAAAGTTTTCGGCTTTAATCTGGGTTACGGGTTTGGGGATACCTCTGCGGCCTCTGAAAATATGCTGTTCTATGACGGCCATGCCCATAAGCTGAACCAGGTGAGATTTCATATTCCCGGTGAGAAGGAGCATAAGGAACAATATCTGAAACCCTGGTATTTTACATCGTCGGACGACCGGCTGGATCTGACCTTTACCCCTGTGCTGGACCGCAAAGCGTATACTTCTGCGGGAATCATCCTGAGTGACCAGCATCAGGTGTTCGGACATTTTGACGGCACTGCGGTGTTAGACGACGGGAAAAAACTGGAGATTCGCCACATGCTGGGATTTGCGGAAAAAGTAAGAAATAAATGGTGAGAAAGAAAATGGAGTAAAAGTGTTGACTTTTGCTCCATTTTTTGTTATTGTTGTCTTGTAAGAAATAACACCCCCCAGGGGTGTAGTGATAGATGGAGAAATGCATACAGGAAAGGAGCTGTGTACATGCAGGCAGATAAAGCAAAGATCAGCCGTCTTTTGAAAACAGCCCGCGGGCAGATAGACGGCATTCTGAAGATGGTGGAGGAAGACAGGTATTGTATTGACGTTTCCCAGCAGCTTATGGCGACAGAAGCCATTTTGAACAAGGCTAACAAGGAAATTCTCACAGCCCATCTGAAAAACTGCATCAAAAATGCGGATACGGATGAAGAAAGAGAAGAAAAGGTGGATGAACTTGTGACTATGTTGGGCAAAATATTAAAATGATCACGAGCAGCTGAAGGGAGCGAAATATTATGAAACAGAAATTTGATGTGACGGGCATGACCTGTTCCGCCTGCTCTTCCCGGGTGGAAAAATGTGTCAGAAAGCTGCCCGGCACCAAGGATGTCAGCGTAAACCTGCTGACGAACAGCATGCAGGTGGATTTTGATGAGTCCGCCCTGTCTGTGCAGGATATAGAAAATGCAGTGGAACACGCCGGCTACGGTGCCGCGGCTGCAGGTGAACACGAGAATGCGGAAACCGCCGGGAAGACTTCCGGGGCCGGGAAAGCCTCTCAGGCAGCAGCAAAGCCCGGGGAATCTCCGGTGGAAAAACATATGCACGAGATGAGGAACCGGATGATCCTTTCTTTCCTGTTTCTGATTCCCCTCATGTATGTCTCCATGGGGCATATGGCAGGGCTGCCTCTTCCGGGATTTTTAAGCGGTCCGGAGAACGCGGTGGGGTTTGCCATGACCCAGTTTCTGCTCTGCCTTCCGGTGGCATTTGTGAACCGGGCGTATTATACCAAAGGGTTCTCCACCTTAATGCACGGGGCGCCCAATATGGATACTCTGATCGCCATCGGTTCTGCGGCATCCCTTGTATACGGTGTATTTGCCGTCTACCGGATAGGTTACGGGCTGGGTGTGCAGGATATCGCCCTTGTGGACCAGTACAGGCATGATCTGTATTTTGAGTCTGCTGTGATGATCCTGGCATTCATTAATGTAGGAAAATATCTGGAAGCACGTTCCAAAGGCAAGACCAGTGAGGCCATCCGGAAACTGATGGATATGGCACCCAAAACGGCTGTTGTGGAGCGGAATGGACGCCAGATCGAGATTCCCGCGGAGGAAGCCCTGGAGGGAGATATCTTCCTTGTGAAGCCCGGCAGCAGCATTCCCGCGGACGGTATCATCATCGAGGGAAGCACCAGTGTGGATGAGGCTGCCATCACCGGGGAGAGCATACCTGTGGAGAAGAGTGTGGGAGATACGGTAATTGCGGCTACTATGAACAAGGCAGGATTCATCCGTTTCCGGGGAACAAAAGTGGGGGATGACACCACATTTTCCCAGATCATACGCCTGGTGGAGGAAGCCAGTTCCAGCAAAGCGCCCATTGCCAAGATCGCGGATAAGATCGCGGGTATTTTTGTACCCATTGTCATGGGGATCGCATTGATCACGGCAGCGGCCTGGCTCATTGCGGGAGCGACCTTTGAATTTGCGCTCTCCTGTGCCATTGCGGTGCTGGTCATCTCCTGCCCCTGCGCACTGGGGCTTGCCACACCGGTGGCCATTATGGTAGGAACGGGAAAAGGCGCGGAAAACGGTATCCTCATCAAATCCGGTGAGGCACTGGAGATCACCCACAACATAAAAAGTGTTGTATTGGACAAAACAGGTACTATCACCCAGGGCAAACCCCAGGTAACGGATATCCTTGCGTTTCAACGTTCGGAAAAAGAGCTGCTCACAGTGGCGGCCGCCCTGGAGGAAAAAAGTGAACATCCCCTGGCAGAAGCCATTCTGGAGAAAGCAGGAGCTGAGGGCATAAAACCTGCCAAAGCGGAGAATTTCCTTGCTGTGCCCGGACGAGGTGTGCAGGCGGAGATAAACGGCAAACGGTACTTTGCAGGCAATCAGAAGTTTGCCAAGGAGAAGGGGCTTGCTGCGGAGAGCCGGGATCAGGATATGGTACGTCTGGCAAAAGAGGGTAAGACACCCCTTCTGTTCTTTGACGAGAATGAGATACTTGGGATCATTGCCGCAGCGGATGTGGTGAAGGAAACAAGTGCCCAGGCGATCCGGGAGATGAAGAAACTGGGTATTGAGGTCATCATGCTCACAGGAGACAACCGAAGAACTGCCGAGGCGATCAAACGGCAGCTTTCTATAGACACCGTCATTGCCGAGGTGCTTCCTCAGGACAAAGAGCGGGAAGTGGCAAGGCTCCAGGAGGGCGGAAGGACTGTAGCCATGGTTGGCGACGGTATCAATGACGCCCCCGCACTTGCCAGAGCTGATGTGGGGATCGCCATCGGCGCAGGTACAGATGTTGCCATTGAGAGTGCGGATATTGTACTCATGAAGAGTGATCTTCTGGATGTGGTGACAGCGGTGGGCCTGAGCAAAGCGGTCATCCGCAATATTAAACAGAATCTGTTCTGGGCATTTTTCTATAACGCCTGTGGGATCCCACTGGCGGCAGGGCTTCTTTATCCCATGTTCGGCTTAAAGTTAAGCCCCATGTTCGGCGCGGCAGCCATGAGTCTCAGCAGCTTTTTTGTTGTGACCAATGCCCTGCGGCTTCGCTTCTTCCATGTACTGAAGAAACCTGCCAAAAAGGAGCAGACAGAAACCGTTGACAATGGAGATCAAGGCAGAACACTGCCGGAAAATAAGGAGGAAACAAAGATGATAACTATGAAGATCGAAGGAATGATGTGTGCACACTGCCAGGCAGCAGTGACAAAGGCCCTGAACGCTGTGGAGGGCGTGACAAAGACAGACGTGAACCTGGAGGACAAGGCCGCCTATGTGGAAACCAGCGGGGACGTATCCGGGGACGCGCTGAAAAAAGCGGTTGTGGATGCGGGATATGAAGTGACGGAAATAACTGCATAGCAGGTCTTCGCATTACCTGTAAAAACAAAGGTTTAAAAGAGGCAGAACATCCATGAAAAGGGGTGTTCTGCCGTTTCTGTTCACAGGCCACTGTACCGGGAGGCGTTTCCATGCCGGAAGCATGAAAATCCCGAGGCAGGCCGCGCCATATGGGGCAGGATGCTCCATATCTGTGCATCGCGAAGCGTGTTACTGTTCACAGGCCACTGTACCGGAAGGCGTTTTCATGCCGGTAGCATGAAAATCCCGAGGCAGCCAGCGCGATATGGGGCAGAATGCTCCATATCTGTGCATCGCGAAGCGTGTTACCGGACACGGAGTGGACAGTAACGTTCTGCCTTTTGCTGCCGATAGCGCACAGGACGGCCTTGTCATGCAGACGGATTATCTGTTATACTTTGCGTATGGCCGAAAAAATGAAAATTGAAGAAAGCGGCAAACCCCGGAAAAATCCCGGCGCAGACCCGCGTAATAGATAAAAGAACGGCGGGAAAGGAGATATATTATGATACGTGTAGGTATGGGTTATGATGTACACAAACTGACAGAGGGAAGGGATCTGATACTGGGAGGCGTGAACATCCCCTGGGAGAAAGGCCTTCTGGGACATTCTGATGCGGATGTGCTTCTGCATGCCATTATGGACGCACTTTTAGGCGCTGCGGCGCTTCATGATATCGGCAGGCATTTTCCGGACACAGATCCAAAATACAAGGGCATATCCAGTATGAAGCTGCTTGCCCATGTGGGAACCCTTCTGGAAGAAAATATGTATGTGATCAATAATATTGACGCAACTATTATTGCCCAGAAACCAAAGATGCTGCCTCATATTGATACTATGAGGAAAAATATAGCAGAGGTCCTGCATCTGGAGGAAAACCAGGTCAATATAAAGGCCACCACAGAGGAAGGCCTTGGCTTTACAGGGGCAGGGGAGGGGATTTCCGCCCAGGCCATCTGCGCGCTCACAGACGCCAGAGACCTGATGATGGATGACCGCATGCAAAGCGGCTGCGGCGGCTGCTGCCAGAAAAAGTAATGTGGCGTTTCGGCAGCCTCCAAAGAAAAAAGCGGCTGTGAAGGAAAGCAGCCGTTACAAAGTAAGAACAACAGGAGAGGATTAGGAAACATGAGTATATTAAACGTAGAACATCTGTCCCACGGCTTCGGTGACAGGGCTATTTTTCAGGATGTATCTTTCCGCCTTTTAAAAGGCGAGCATATCGGTCTTGTGGGGGCCAACGGTGAGGGAAAATCCACCTTCATGAATATTATCACCAACAAGCTGATGCCGGATGAGGGAAAGATTGAGTGGGCTAAGAATGTCCGCGTGGGATACCTGGACCAGCATACCGCGCTGGAAAAGGGAATGACCATACGGGATGTGCTGAAATCTGCATTTGCCTGGCTTTTTGAGATGGAGGAGAACATGAATGCCATCTGCGACCGCATGGGGGAGGCTTCCGAGGAGGAACTGAACCGGATGATGGAGGAACTGGGCACCATTCAGGACCTGCTCACCGTGCACGATTTCTACATTATAGACTCCAAGGTGGAGGAAGTGGGAAGGGCACTGGGCCTTACGGATATCGGTCTTGACAAGGACGTGACGGATTTGAGCGGGGGGCAGAGGACCAAGGTCTTACTGGGGAAACTGCTTCTGGAGAAACCGGATATCCTGCTTTTGGATGAGCCCACCAATTATCTGGACGAGGTGCACATTGAATGGCTGAAACGGTATCTGCAGGAATATGAAAATGCTTTTATACTGATCTCCCATGACATCCCCTTCCTGAATCAGGTAGTAAATCTGATCTACCACATGGACAGCCAGCAGCTGAACCGGTATGTGGGGGACTATGACCATTTCCAGGAGGTCTATGCCGTGAAGAAGGCCCAGCTTGAAGCTGCGTACCAGAGGCAGCAGCAGGAGATCAGCGAGCTGAAGGATTTTGTTGCCCGCAATAAAGCCCGGGTGGCTACCAGGAATATGGCTATGTCCAGACAGAAGAAGCTGGACAAGATGGATGTGATCGAGCTGGCAAAGGAAAGACCAAAGCCGGAATTTCATTTCCTCACAGCCAGAACCCCCAGCCGTTTTGTGGTGGAGACAAAAGAACTGGTGATAGGCTATGAGGAGCCATTATCAAAACCCCTGACCCTGACCGTGGAGCGGGGGGAGAAGATCGCACTTGTGGGAGCAAACGGCATCGGCAAGACGACTCTCTTGAAAAGTATCTTGGGACTGATCCCTGCATTGTCCGGCACAGTACGTCTGGGGGATTACCTGGAGATCGGTTACTTTGAACAGGAAATGCCCCAGGGCAACAAGCGGTCATGTATTGAAGAAATATGGGAGGAGTTTCCCGCTTACACCCAGTATGAGGTGAGGGCGGCCCTGGCAAAATGCGGCCTGACCACCAAGCATATTGAGAGCCTGGTACGCGTGTTGAGCGGCGGGGAGCAGGCAAAAGTCAGACTCTGCAAGATCCTGAACCGGGAGAGCAACCTGCTTTTGCTGGATGAGCCAACCAACCATCTGGACGCGGATGCCAAGGCGGAGTTAAAGCGCGCCCTGCAGGAATATAAAGGTACGATCCTCATGGTCTGCCATGAACCGGAGTTCTACGACGGCCTGGTATCCAAGGTGTGGGACTGCTCAGAGTGGACAACCAGAATCTGACAGGAAATCTTTATTGTCAATACGCTACAAATAAAACACTTTAAACGGGAGAAGTATATGACACTTTCACAAAAGAAAGATTCACTTTTCTTTGAAAAAGTCTGGAAAAAGTAAAATTTATGAAAAAATCTGCAGGAACTAAAAATAAAACTTGCAAAATCTGGCAGCAGGTTTTATAATAACCTACATAAGTTTTACACATATCACTATAGGAGGATTGTCATGTCATACGTAGATGAGGTAATTGAATCAGTAGTTAAGAAAAATCCAGGTGAACCGGAATTTCATCAGGCTGTCAGAGAGGTCCTGGAGTCTTTGAAACCGGTTGTTGATGCAAACGAAGAAAAATACCGCAAAGAAGCACTGCTGGAGCGTCTGGTAGAGCCGGAACGCATCATTATGTTCCGCGTACCGTGGGTGGATGACAATGGCAATGTGCAGGTGAATAAAGGCTACCGTGTACAGTTCAACAGTGCGATCGGACCGTACAAAGGAGGACTCCGCTTCCATCCGTCCGTATATCTGGGAATCATCAAGTTCCTGGGATTTGAGCAGATCTTCAAAAACTCTCTCACCGGGCTTCCCATCGGCGGCGGTAAAGGCGGCTCTGACTTTGACCCGAAAGGAAAATCCGACAGAGAGGTTATGGCATTCTGCCAGAGCTTTATGACAGAACTGTACAGACATATCGGTGCGGACACAGATGTACCTGCCGGTGATATCGGTGTTGGCGCAAGAGAGATCGGCTTTATGTTTGGACAGTATAAGAGGATCCGCGACGCTTACGAAGGCGTTCTCACAGGCAAAGGCCTGACATACGGCGGTTCTCTGGTGAGAACACAGGCTACAGGATATGGTCTGTTATATTTGACAGAAGAGCTGCTGAAATTAAACGGCAAAGAACTTGCCGGCAAGACAGTGGCAGTATCCGGTGCAGGTAATGTTGCCATTTATGCCATTGAGAAAGCATACCAGTTAGGTGCTAAACCGGTGACCTGCTCCGACTCCGCAGGCTGGATCTATGATCCGGAAGGCATTGACCTGGCAGCTTTAAAAGAGATCAAAGAAGTAAAACGTGCCCGTCTGACAGAGTACAAAAATTACAGACCTAACGCAGAATATCATGAGGGCAAAGGGGTATGGAGCGTGAAAGTGGACGTTGCCCTTCCGTGTGCGACCCAGAATGAGCTGCAGTTAGAAGATGCAAAACAGTTAGTCGCTAACGGATGCTTTGCAGTATGCGAAGGCGCTAACATGCCTACCACACTGGAGGCTACCGAATATCTGCAGGAGAACGGAGTTATCTTTGCGCCGGGCAAAGCTGCCAATGCAGGCGGTGTTGCCACATCCGCACTGGAAATGTCACAGAACAGTGAGCGCCTGAGCTGGAGCTTTGAAGAAGTAGACGCAAAATTACAGGGTATTATGGTCAACATCTGCCACAATATGGCGGATGCAGCGAAAAAATACGGCAATGAGGGCAATTATGTAATGGGTGCCAACGTAGCCGGATTTGAAAAAGTTGCAGAAGCAATGCTTGCACAGGGCATCTGCTAAGTTTTTGTGATTTGAACAGCCTTCCTTGAAAATAGAAATGAAATAGATAGAAATCAGCCTCTTGTAAGAAACGGATGCAGAATCACAGGATTTTGCGTCCGTTTTTGTCTGGAAAAATCTTGTTTGCAGGCGCGCTGTGAGCTATAATAAAGAATAGTGAAGACTGCAGGAAGATGCAGGGGAGGTATGCATGAAGAACCCTTTTGCGGAAAGATTGGTAAAATCGTTTTTTAACGCCTATCTGGTGGAGCGCAGCGTGGAGAAGACAGAGGGTTTTCTGCACCGTGATATCCAGTGGATCGGTACCGGCGAACAGGAGTTTGCCAGGAACAAAGCAGAGGCTTTAGAGGCACTCAGGGAAGAGATCCGTATGGACCCCATGCCTTATCATATAGATTTTGAATACGTGGAGAGCAGGGACCTGGATGTGTGTGCTTCTGTTCTGGTCCGGATGCAGGTTGAGCGCGGGGAGATCTCCATTAACCTTCGGGTCACTGCGTTCTGTAAAAGGGAAGAAAAGGGATGGACCATTGTATCTATCCACGCATCCATAGCAGCAGCGGATCAGGAGGAAGAGACATATTTTCCGGACTCCACAGGCAGGAGATCCAGAAAAGAAATGGAGAAGCAGATTTCAGACCGCTCTATGGACTTGATCAAACGGAGTATACCCGGAGGTATGATGGGGGGATACATAGAGGAAGGATTTCCGCTGTATTTTATCAATGACCAGCTTCTCAATTATCTGGGATATGATTCCTATGAAGGATATGTGGGGGACATAGACGGAAAAGTGATGAATTGTATGCATCCCCAGGACGCCCCAAAGGTTGACGAGATAGTGGAAAAAGCCCTTGCGGAAGATGAGGAATACGAGGTGCAGTACCGAATGCGGCGCAGGGACGGCAGTTATATCTGGGTCAATGATATAGGAAGAAAGGTGGTCTCTGACTCCGGCAGGGAGATCTGCATCAGTACGATCCGGGATATTACCGATGAGGTGGAGCACAGCCGGGAGATCGAACGGCAGAAGGAATGGTATGACAGACTTATGCAGTCTGTCCTGTGCGGTATTGTCCAGTATAAGGCTACGGATGACATGAAAGTGGAATTCAGGATGGCAAACAATGAGGCTGTGCGCATTTTCGGCTATACCCCGGAAGAATTTTGGGCAAAAAAAGACTGGAATCTGCCTGCATTGGTGGCAAAAGAGGACAGGGAACGGGTGATGAGGGAGTTTTCCACCCTCCGAAAAGCAGGCGACCGGAAAGGATATGAATACAGACTTCTCAAAAGGGATGGGGAAAAATGCTGGATTGTAGGAAATGCGGAGCTTCTCTATGACATGGATGGGGAGCTGGTCTTCCAGAGTGTATTTATTGACATCCACAAGCGCAAAGAGACAGAGATGAGGAATTTGAATCTCAAAAGAGAGGTGGAGGCCAGCCGGGAACTTCTCAGATTTTCCTTGGAAAATACGGCATTTTATGATTTCTATTACTATCCGGAAAAGAGGACACTCCTAAATTCAGCGCGCACCTGCCGGTATTTCGGGTGCAGGAAACAATATGATCATATGCCGGAAAGCTTTATTGAGGAGTTTGTGGAGGCGGAATTTGCGCAGGAATACCGAGAGATGTTTGCCCGGATTTATGAGGGGAATAAGACGGCATCCTGCGAATTCCGGATGAAAAGAACGGGAACCTGGTGCAGGTCCTTTTTATCTGTGGTGGAATACGGGGCAGAGCGGACACCGGTTTCTGTCATTGGAATTGCCGAGGATATCACAAAAGAAAAAAATACAGAGCTGGACAACATTCGTCTTCAGGCTATTTATGATTTTACCATGGAGCATGATTACGAATATTTAAGCATTATAGACGCGAAAAAGAATCAGTATGCCATGCGGTTTTCAGATAAGGAGGCATATCCGGACATTCCGCTTGCGGGAGTGTATGATGCAACAGCAAAGCAGTTTTCCGGACATTATGTGGCAGAGAGGGACAGGGATTTGTGGCTTTCCAGAATAAGCCTTGAGAATCTGGGGAAATGTCTTCAGAAAGATACGGACCTGGTGCAGTTTATCTATCTCTCCGGTGATGGCAGGTATAAGGAACTGCGCATCTGCTGCTTTGAGGGACAGCGGGATATGTATTTGATGACATCCAGGGATGTGCACGATGTGATGAAGAAAGAGGAGGACAGCCGCCGGGAACTGGAGGAGGCACTGAAGGCTGCGGACAGGGCCAACAGAGCCAAGTCTGATTTCCTGTCCAGGATGAGCCATGAGATCCGTACGCCCATGAATGCCATCATCGGTCTTACGGAATTGTCGCTGAGAACAGAGGAGCGCTCTGGCGGTTCCAGAGACAGGCTGGAGCAGATCAAGGTGTCTGCCGGCTACCTTCTGGCACTGATCAATGATATACTGGATATGTCCAAGATCGAGAACGGAAAAATGAAGATAACAAAAACTTCATTCTCTCTTCAGGTGATGATGAAAGAGATAAGAGACATTCTGCTTATGCAGACAAAGGAAAAGAAGATCCGTTTTACAGTCTGTGCAGAGAATGAGGAAGATGTTTTGGAAGGTGACAGTATGCACATCAAGCAGGTTCTCCTGAACCTGTTGTCCAATGCGGTGAAATTTACGCCGGAGGGCGGAAGTATCTGTCTGGAGGCAGCAGTTCTGCCTGAGAAACAGGGGGTTCTGCCGGTACGTTTCTTGGTAAAGGACACCGGGCCGGGAATCGCCGTGGAGGACCAGGAGCGGATATTCAAAGCGTTTGAGCAGGTGGAAGGGGCAAAAAACCGCCAGATGGGAACCGGACTGGGCCTTTCTATCAGCAGAAGCCTGACCGCGCTAATGGGAGGTTCCCTGAAGGTGGAAAGCCGTTTGGGTGAAGGCGCTGCATTTTATTTCACGCTGCCTCTCGGAAGGGGAAGCATATGCGGGGAAGAGGCTCCAAAGTATGCGTGCAGATGGGAAAATCTGAGAATCCTTCTGGCGGAGGACAATGAGATCAATGCGGAGATAACAGCGGAACTCCTGAAAATGTGGGGGATCCGGACAGATGTGGCCGCGGATGGAAGGCAGGCTGTGCTGCGCTTTGCCCACAGCGGGCCGGATACCTACGGGATGATACTGATGGACCTGAAGATGCCGGTTATGGACGGGTTGAAGGCTGCGCGCGCCATTCGGGATATGGAGCGGGAGGATGCAGGTTCTGTACCTATCGTAGCCATGACGGCCAATACGTTTCAGGAGGATGTGGAAGCAGCCAAAAAAGCCGGTATGAACGGTTTTCTGGCAAAGCCCGTGGATGTGAAGAAGATGCAGGATATGATAGAAAAATTCTGCGGGGTGCCGGAGGCTTCCGGGAACAGACAGGAGAAAAACGAGGAAGGGTTGTAAATAGATGCAGAGAGAAAAAACCATGCTGATTGCAGATGACGTAGAATTGAACAGAGCGCTCCTGGAGAATATATTTGAGGATGAGTACAGCATTCTTCAGGCCGCAGACGGAGCGGAAGCCATGGAGATCCTGCGCAGCCAGCCGGTTGATGTGGTCCTATTGGATATTGTCATGCCGCGTATGGACGGATTTGAGGTTCTGAAGACCATGAAGGAGGACAAGGCCCTATCCGGTATTCCGGTCATCATGGCAACCTCAGAGAAGGAAAAATCAGAGGAGCACGCGCTGATACTCGGAGCGGACGATTTTATCAACAAGCCGTACCGGGCCATGGTGGTGAAAAAACGTGTGGAGAATATTGTGGTAAAGCATATTCTGGAGCGGAAAAGACTTGAGAATGCCCTTTTTGAGACCAGAAATGAGCTGAATTCCCTGATTGATTCTGTTCCGGGCGGTATTGGTGTCTGGAAGGTGACAGATAAGGTGCAGGTGGAGTATTTTAATGACGGGTTCTGCCGCCAGTTCGGCTATGACCGGGAGGAGTTTCAGGAGAGATTCAGCAAAGACCTGACCGCTTTGTGGGTTGGCGGTGATACGGAATATATTCTCGGGCGGCTCAGGGAAAATCAGGACAGCAATGAAAGGATCTCCGTGGTCCATCAGGTGAGGCGAAAGGACAAAGGCCTTAGATGGCTGAGTTTGAATGCGCTGAAATACAAGGAGGAGGACGGAGTCCCCATTTACCGCATTGTAAATATTGACGTGACGGAGAGCCGGGAGAACGAACTTCTCATAGAACAGAAAAATCAGGAGCTGAGATACCTGTTGGAGCATGATGCCCTCACCGGGCTTTATAACCGTTCCACTTTCTGCAGGAAGACCGCGGATTTTCTGAAACAGAACCCGGAAGGCACTTATAATATGGTGCAGTTTGATATTGAGCGTTTTAAAGTGATCAATGAGCTGTACGGCAATTTTATGGGAGACAGGATACTGCTCCTCATAGCTGAGGGGCTTCAGAAATGCCTGAAGAGCAAAGGTACCTATGGCAGGCTGGAGGCAGACCATTTTGCCGTATGTCTGCCTGCGGGAACGGAGGAACTGCAGTATGTACGGGAGCAGATGGATAAAAGTCTGTCATCTGTGAAGATAGAGCAGAAGATCAATCTCTATTATGGAGTCTATACCATAGAAGACAGAGAGATGTCCGTGGATCTGATGTGCGACAGGGCAAACCTGGCGCTGCGCACAGTCAAGGGAAATTCAAACCGTTCCTACGCGGTATATAATGACGAACTCCACCAGGTGGTCCTCAGCGAACAGCAGCTTACCAATTCCATGGAGGAGGCGCTTCTCCAGCGGCAGTTCGAGGTGTATTACCAGCCTGTTGTGGATTTGAAGACAGGGGAAGTAGTGAGTGCAGAGGCGCTGGTGCGGTGGAACCATCCGGAAAAGGGAATGGTGTCACCCGGATTTTTCATTCCTTTTTTTGAACATAATGGTTTTATCATCAAGCTGGATGCCTACATAAGAGAGGAAGTCTGCAGAAATATCCTGGAACTGAGGCGCAGGGGTCTTTGCAGTATCCCTGTCTCTGTCAATGTTTCCAGGCTGGAGTTTTATGATCCCAATCTCTGCAGAAGCATTATTGATCTGACGGAGCGTTACAGGCTGGAGCCGGGTATGATGCGCCTGGAAATTACGGAGAGTGCCTATACGGACAATCCTCAGCAGCTTTTGGCAGCCATGAAAGAGCTTCAGAATTATGGGTTCCAGGTGCTGATGGATGATTTCGGAAGCGGATACTCCTCTCTGAATATGCTGAAGGACGTACCGGTGGATATCCTGAAATTAGATATGAAGTTTTTAGAGAATCAGGGTATTTCCGGCAGAGGGCCTGAGATCCTGGCTTCCCTGGTGCGGATGGCGAAAAAACTCGGTATGCGTACCATTGCGGAGGGGATCGAGACAAAAGAGCAGGGAGAGTTTCTGCGCTCTGTCGGCTGTGAATACGGACAGGGGTATTATTATGCAAGACCGATGCCGGCAGATGCGTTTACCGGTCTGCTGATGGCAAGAGAAAACGTAAAGGGCTGATGGATATGAAGGAACATCCGGAAAGAACAGGGAAGCTGCTGGGCGTGCTGGGGACCTGCTGTCTCATATTTATTATTCTGGTCTCCGCCATTTTTGCAGTGCAGCAGAACAAACTCAATGAGGAGTATGACACCCTGATCGGGAATAACCTCTCTGCCTACACAAAAAACCAGAAGAGACAGCTCAATGGAAAGATATCAGACATTCTGAGTACCATGGGGGCCGTGGCGGCTGTGATGGATACCAACGGGCTGTCGGCCAAAGAGGACTGGTTCGGGCCGTTTCTCAACCGTATTGGGGATAAGAATAAGGGGTATCATCTGGAGTATCTGGATATGGATGAAATAAGAAAGGAACTGGAGAAGGGGGACTGCTGGTTCACAGAACAGAAAGTCTATCAGCAGCTTCTTCAAAACGGTTCCACCGTCTCAGACCATTTTCGTGTGGACGAGGAGGGAAAGTATTATTTTGCAGTGGGTATTCCCGTATCCAAAGGGGGAAGTGTTACCGGGATCCTGCAGACGGAAATCCCGGCTACGATCCTCACATCTGTGACACAGGAAAGCAGGATGTATAAGGAGGTCAGCACCTTTATAACGGCCAGGGACGGGGAGATCGTCTATTCCAAAGTTCCTGATTTTGCCACGGACAGCAGTCTATTCGGGATCTTGGAGGAGAGAGGGATATCAAAGGACGATGAGAACAAAGTCAGGGATATGCTGGAAAAGAGTAGAAATACGGAAATTACGGACAAGATCTCCCTGGACAAAATAAGCTATTATGTATCTGTGGAAAAAATGGATTATAATGGCTGGTATATTGCCAACTTCGTCAGTGAGGACAATGTGCTGGTCAGTTCCCATACCGTTTACCGAAATGTGCTCCTCACGGGAATGCTCCTCATCCTACTCACAATAGCTGTTGTCAGTGTAGTCTTTGTTGTTTTGAGAAAGCAGCAGAGAGCGCGGGTGATGGAACAGAAACGCTTCGCAGCGCTTTCCCAGTTTTCCGATACGGTACTGTTTGAGTATTTCTGCGGGCAGGATGTACTGGAATTTACCAACAACGCAAGGGACATGCTGGGCCTTGATACCCTGCGCTTTGAAAAGTTTTCCCATAGGCTTGACAATGGAAGCGTACACCCTGATGACAGGGAGATCGTGTACAGAACGTTAAAGGAAATGCCCCATTCTCTGGATACCCGCAGCATACAGCTCAGGGTAAAGGGAAAGGAGGGCCGGTATAACTGGTATTCCTGCCACTTGAAGGCCATATTTGACAAAAAAGCAAGCGCCAGCGTGGTGGTGGGCAAGCTGCAGGATATTACAGAGGTCAAACACAGGGAACAGAGATTGATGGAGATCAGTGAAAGAGACGTGCTCACCAACACCTACAACAAATCCGCAGTGGGAAAAATATCACAGAGATTAAAAGAGAATGCCGCAGGTGTCCTTTTTATGATCGATCTGGATGATTTTAAAAGCATCAACGATAAGTGGGGGCACGAGGTGGGGGACATTGTCCTGAAAAAAGTCGGTGAAGTTTTAAACAAAACCTTTCGCTCAGACGATCTGGTGGTGCGTATGGGCGGGGATGAATTCGCAGTGTTCCTGCAGGGAAATGTGGATTCTGAAATGGCAGAAAAGAAAGCGGCCCTGGTACTGGAGGCCATAAGGGATATTCAGATCCAAGGCGCCGGGAGGCTGGTATCTGCCAGTATCGGCATTGCCATAAGCCCCAGGGACGGCTGCACCTTCTCCCAGCTTTACCGGGCCGCGGACACGGCTATGTACCGGGTGAAAAAGTCGGATAAAGACGGTTTTTGCATCAGCAGGTGAAAAATCCATTGACAAACAGGGCATTTATGCATAAACTATAAAAAGATATGGAAAAAGCTGTGAACGGAAAGAGTAACTCCGGGAATTTTTACAGAGAAGGACAGTCACCGGCTGAGAGCTGTCCAAAAAGGAAAGGGTGAAAGTGCGTCCGGGAGCTGACCGGCCTTTTGCAGGAAGGTCCGTAAGCCCGCGTTAAGGGTGTGAGCGGGGGACAATTGTCCTCAAATAGAGTGGAACCGCGGAGTGATATCTTCGTCTCTATATGGCCTTAACAGCCATATAGGGACGTTTTTTGTTATAATAGAAAGGAAATAAAACCATGGGATTTGTCAAACATATAAAAGAAGAATTTCAGGTTATCCGGGAAAGGGACCCGGCGATCAAGACGCCGCTGGAAGTCCTTCTGTATCCCAGTTTTCGAGTCATGATCCAGTATCGAAGGGCTCATAAGCTCTATGAAAAAGGTCATTATTTCCTTGCCAGATGGATTTCCCAGAGGGCAGCCAGAAAAACAGGTATTGAAATCCATCCCGGGGCAAAAATAGGAAAGGGACTGTTTATTGACCACGGAACCGGTGTGATCATCGGTGAGACCACAGTCATTGGGAATAATGTCACCCTCTATCAGGGTGTGACACTGGGCGGTACGGGCAAAGAGACCGGCAAGCGCCATCCCACCCTGAAGGACAATGTGATGGTAAGTGCCGGAGCGAAGATACTCGGCTCCTTTACCATAGGGGAAAATTCCAAGATCGGTGCCGGAAGCGTAGTGCTGGAGGAAATACCGCCAAACTGTACCGTAGTCGGTGTGCCGGGCCGTATTGTGAAGCGGGAAAACCAGAAGGTACCCAGAAGTGATATGGACCAGGTGCATCTGCCTGACCCGGTACTGGAGGACATCAGAAAACTGCAGAGTGAGAATGAACACCTGAAGTCCAAGCTGCAAAAGCTGGAATACGCGCTTCAGGAAGTAATAGAAGAAAAGGAGTAAAGACATGAAGATTTATAATACCCTGACAAAGAGAAAAGAAGATTTCGTTCCCCTGGAGGAAGGAAAAGTAAAAATGTACGTGTGCGGACCCACCGTATACAATTTTATCCACATTGGAAATGCAAGGCCCATGATCGTATTTGATACCGTGAGAAGATATATGGAGTACAAAGGATATGATGTAAATTATGTATCCAATTTCACGGATGTGGATGACAAGATCATTGCAAAGGCCATTGAGGAGGGCGTTCCCGCGGAAGAGATTTCCGAGCGCTTTATCAAAGAATGTAAAAAGGATATGGCGGACATGAATGTAAAGCCTGCCACTACCCATCCCCTGGCAACCCAGGAGATCGACGGTATGATTCATATGATCCAGACCCTTATTGACAAAGGGTTTGCCTATGCGGTAAACGGTACGGTATACTTCAGAGTGAAGAATTTCAGTGAGTACGGAAAGCTGTCTCACAAGAATCTGGATGATCTGCAGTCAGGATTCCGCTCCATCCAGGTATCAGGCGAGGACCAGAAGGAAGACCCCTTAGACTTTGTACTCTGGAAGCCGAAAAAAGAAGGGGAGCCTTACTGGGTATCCCCCTGGAGCGAGGGAAGGCCGGGCTGGCATATCGAGTGCTCTGTCATGTCTAAAAAATATCTGGGTGAGGAGATTGATATCCATGCAGGCGGTGAGGACTTGGTATTCCCTCACCACGAGAATGAGATCGCCCAGTCTGAGTGCTGCAATGGCAAGATCTTCGCTAAATACTGGATGCACAATGCATTTTTGAATATTGACAACAGGAAGATGTCAAAATCGCTGGGCAATTTCTTTACAGTACGTGAGATTGGCGAGAAATACGACCTGCAGGTGCTCCGCTTCTTTATGCTGAATGCCCATTACAGAAGTCCTCTCAATTTCAGTGCGGAGCTGATGGAGGCTTCCAAGAACGCTCTGGACCGTATTGTGACATGTGTGGACCAGTTAAAACACCTGCTTGAAAATGCCGGGGGTGAGGAGATTTCAGAGGCAGAGCGGGCACTGCTTCCTGAGATCGAAGGCTATGTGAAAAAATACGAGGAGTCCATGGAGGATGATTTCAACACAGCGGATGCCATTGCAGCTGTTTTTGAGCTTGTGAAATTCACCAACACCCAGGCGGGAAGCGGCAGCACAAAGGCATTTGTAAAGCTGCTCTTTGATAAGATCACAGGCTTGTGTGATATACTGGGACTGCTCGTGAATAAAAAAGAAGAAGTTCTGGACTCTGATGTGGAGCGCCTCATCGAAGAACGCCAGGCAGCCAGAAAGGCAAAGGATTTTGCACGTGCGGATGAGATCCGTGACCAGCTTGCCTCCATGGGCATCATTTTGAAAGATACAAGAGAAGGTGTACAATGGAAGAGAGCTTAAAAATGCTGAAAGACATGTTTGGCCTGGAGGATACGGATATCAGAACGTATTCTCCTCTGACCCTGGCCTATATCGGGGATGCCATCTATGAGCTGGTCATCCGCACCATTTTGGTGGAAAAGGGTAACACGCAGGTAAATAAGCTGCATAACCGGGCAAGCAGGCTCGTGAAGGCGTCTGCACAGTCCGCCATGATAGAGAAATTGAAACCTCATCTCACAGAGGAGGAGACAGCGGTATTTAAGCGGGGCAGAAATGCAAAATCTTATACCATGGCCAAGAATGCCAGCATGTCAGATTACAGAAGGGCAACCGGTTTTGAGGCGCTGATGGGATATCTGTATCTTACGGAGCAGTGGGAACGGATGCTGGAGCTGATTAAAACAGGTATGGAAGAAGGAGAAGCAGATGGAAGAGAAATTCCAGGAGAGTAAAGTGGAAGGCCGCAACACAGTGCTGGAGGCATTTCGTTCCGGCCGGGTAGTGGACAAGCTGTTCGTGCTGGAGCGATGCGAGGACGGCCCTGTCCGCACCATCCTAAGAGAGGCGAAAAAGCATGATACCATGGTGCGGTTCGTGAAAAAGGAGCGCCTGGACCAGATGTCAGAGACAGGAAAACATCAGGGAGTCATTGCCATGACGGCAGCCTATGATTACGCTGAGGTGGAAGATATTCTGAATAAGGCAAGAGAGAAAGGGGAACCGCCTTTTGTGGTGGTCCTCGACAACATTGAAGACCCTCACAACCTGGGGGCCATCATCCGTACTGCCAACCTGGCAGGTGCCCACGGGGTTGTCATACCAAAAAACAGGGCGGTGGGGCTTACGGCCACTGTGGCCCGTACCTCGGCAGGCGCCCTGAATTACACGCCGGTGGCAAGAGTGACCAATATTGCCAGGACCATTGAGGAGCTGAAGAAGGAAGGCCTGTGGTTCGTCTGTGCGGATATGGGCGGCACCAGCATGTACCAGCTTGATCTAAAAGGTCCGATTGGCCTTGTGATCGGAAACGAAGGGGAAGGCGTATCCAGGATGGTAAAGGAAAAATGCGATTTTGTGGCCTCCATCCCCATGAAAGGGGATATTGATTCCCTGAATGCTTCTGTGGCTGCAGGAGTATTGGCTTATGAAATTGTGAGGCAGCGGCTTTTAGGATAAAATATGGATAATTACGAACGATTTACGGACGAAGAATTGATTGAACGGCTGAGAAGCGGTGAGCAGGAGCTGGAAGACTATCTCATGGAAAAATACAAGGGGATGGTCCTGAAAAAAGCCCATGCCATGTTCATTGTGGGCGGTGAGAGGGAGGATCTGATCCAGGAGGGAATGATCGGCCTGTTTCGGGCGCTGAGAGATTATCAGCCGGGGAAAAGCGCCACATTCGCAACCTTTGCCAACCTGTGTGTGGAACGGCAGCTCTATAAGGCCATTGAAATGTCGGGAAGGCTTAAAAATAAGCCCCTGAACTCTTACATTTCCCTCAGCGAGGAGGAAAGCCCTATCTTGGACAGCCTGGTCTTTGAGCAGCAGGATCCGGAGGCCATTGTCATTGACAGGGAGAATGTGAATGTCATACAGGAGAAGATCAGACAGCATTTAAGCCCCTTTGAGACCCAGGTGCTGGATTCTTATCTGGAGGGTATGACGTATACTCAGATTGCAGAAGATATGGGAAAAAGCCCAAAGTCCATAGACAACGCCCTGCAGAGAATACGAGGGAAGATCAGAGAATTTTTAGAGTAAAAAACAGCATTGACATATGGACATTTTGGTGGTATCTTAGTACACAATAAGACGAAGGGATGTGATTGCGCACATGGAGGATAGCGACGATAGTGATAGTGCATATAGCAGATTAGCTGCCCCATGTCGTATTATGGATAAGTAAGGCGTGGTCTGTATACGGAGAGATCCGGATACAGGCTGTGCCTTTTTGTGTTTTTTTAAAACCCCGCTGTCATGAGGGGAAATTCCATAGTACGATTTTAGGAGGTATATGAGTTATGATAGGAGCAATACTTTTACAGGTTATTTTGATTTTTTTGAATGCTACATTTGCCAGCGCGGAGATTGCAGTGATCTCCATGAATGAGACACGGCTGCGGAAGCTGACGGCAGATGGTGATAAAAGGGCTGTGAAGCTGTCTGCCCTGACAGAACAGCCGGCCAGATTTTTGGCGACGATCCAGGTTGCCATTACCCTGGCGGGACTGCTGGGAAGTGCGTTTGCTGCGGAAAATTTTGCCGGGCCATTGGTAGGA
This sequence comes from Blautia hominis, assembly GCA_002270465.1. GTDB lineage: Bacteria > Bacillota > Clostridia > Lachnospirales > Lachnospiraceae > Blautia > Blautia hominis. The sequence continues at coordinate 357,685 of NQOF01000001.1, read as the reverse complement.
AAGCTTATAGCCGCAGGGGTGTCCATACCGGAATCAGTGCTGAAATCCATAGCTGTATTTCTGATCACGCTGATACTGGCTTATTTTAATCTGGTATTTGGTGAGCTGGTGCCCAAAAGGATTGCCATGAAAAAGGCCGATTCCATGGCGCTGTCCATGTCGGGCATGCTCTATACAGTGTCCAGAGCATTTGCGCCCCTGGTGTTTCTGCTGACGGTCTCCACAAACTTGATCTTGAAACTTATGGGTATCAATCCGGAAGAAGAGGAGGAGAAGGTTTCCGAGGAGGAAATCCGTATGCTTCTCATGGAAGGAAATGCCCAGGGAACCATTGATACCCAGGAAAATGAGATGATCCAGAATATTTTTGATTTTGACGATATGGATGCGGAGCAGATCTGTACCCACCGTATTGATGTGGATGCCCTGTATCTGGAGGATGATATGCAGGAATGGGAGGATACCATATGCCGCAGCCGTCATTCTTTTTATCCCGTGTGCGGTGAGAGCTGTGACGATGTTGTGGGAATTCTGGATACCAGGGACTATTTCCGCATGAAGGACAGGTCACGTGAGGCTGTCATGGAGCAGGCTGTGGATAAGGCGTGGTTTGTGCCGGATGGAATGAAAGCAGATGTGCTCTTTTCCAATATGAAAAAGAACAGGACATATTTTGCTGTACTGGTCGATGAGTACGGCGGTGTATCAGGTATCATCACTCTCCATGACCTGATGGAGGCCCTTGTTGGGGAGCTTTACGAGGAGGAGGAACCTCTGCGGCCGAAAGAGATTGAGAAAATCGGAGAAAAAGAGTGGAAGATACAGGGCTGTGCACCGTTGGATGACGTGGCGGAAGCTCTGGGCGTCCGCCTTCCAACCGATACTTATGACACATTCAACGGATTTATCTGCAGTATTATCGGAAGGGTGCCAAAGAACGGCGAGCGGTTTGAGTGCGAATTCTCAGGTGTGCGGGTAAAAGTGCACTCTGTGGAAAATCACAGAATCGGCAATACCACGCTCCATCTGATTGACGAAAATCCTTTACCCTGTTAAAATAGTAAGAAGTAAAGTAACGGTTCAGCATGCCTGCGCATTTACTGTGAGGCCGTAAGAAAACGTTCAGCAGCCGGGCAGAATTCCTATTGTCAAAGGCAGTTTTTAATGGCTTTTTGGCTGGTAACTGTGAGGATACTGAACAGTTACGAAGTAGAGCTGTAAAGTGTTTCAGCGAATAGGACGGGAGGCAGTAACATGAAAGAAAAAACAATTCTGGTAGTAATACCTGTGAGAGAAGAACATAGAGAGCTTCTGGAGGAGGCAGCGCCGGGGAACCATTTTGTATACTCTTCGATCAAAGAGGTGAGCAGGGAGCAGGTGCAGGAGGCGGATGTGATACTTGGAAATGTGCCTGCAGATAAAATCGGAGCCTCAAAAAAACTGCAGTGGCTGCAATTGAACTCCGCAGGTGCTGACGCATATGCCGGGGAGGGTATCCTGGATGAAAACACCATTGTCACAACATCCAACGGGGCTTATGGCAAAACCGTATCTGAGCATATGTTCGCCATGCTGATGGCCATGCAGAAGAAACTGCATCTCTACCGTGACAGCCAGAATAAGCACATCTGGGATGAACATGGGACGGTGACATCTATTGCCGATTCCACCGTGCTTATCTTTGGAATGGGGGATATTGGCCGCCATTTCGCCAAGATGGCCCATGCTCTGGGTGCTTATGTGATCGGCGTTAAGAAAAGTCCGGGGAACTGTCCGGAGTATATCGACGAACCGCATTTGATGAAGGACTGCAGAGAACTGCTCCCCCATGCGGATGTGGTGGTTTCCTTCCTGCCCAGTACATCGGAGACCAGAGGATTATTCAACAAAGAGCTGTTTCATCTTATGAAACCGGGCGCATTCTTCTTAAACGGAGGCCGCGGTGATGCGGTCTGTACCGAAGATCTCTGTGAGGTGCTGGATGAGGGACGTCTGGCGGGCGTGGCCCTGGATGTGGTAAAACCCGAACCTCTTCCGGCAGAACACAGACTGTGGGGTTATCCCAATGTATTCATTACGCCCCATGTGTCAGGCTTTTATCACCTTCCGGAAACACTGGATAAGGTGGTGAATATCTGCACGGAGAATCTGAAGCGGTATATGCAGGGGCAGAAGCTTAGAAATCTAATGGATTTCCAGGCAGGATACTGCAGCGGAAACAAAAAATAAGACAGCGGACCTCCGTGCGGCGCTGAAGTTTAGACGCCGCACAGAGACTGCCCTACACCGTTCTGGCTGCTGCGACAAAAAAATTAAAAAGTTTTCAAAAATATCTTGACATTTGACACAACTTTTGATAGAATTCTTAATTGTGATGACGAGTTATACAGCGCATCACAAGGAATGCTGCCTTGGCTCAGTTGGTAGAGCGTCGCCTTGGTAAGGCGGAGGTCGGCGGTTCAAATCCGCTAGGCAGCTTGATGGGAACCCTTGAAAATTCAAGGGTTTTTTGTTGTTTTAAGGGAGAGAAAAACCGTCCGGGGAGGGCGGTTTTGGTGGCTTGACTAACATATGACTAACGCGGATTATTTTGCGTTTAAAAGGGAGCTTTTCATGATATCTGCTGCCTCCTGATTCTTTGTTTTGAAGAAATAGGAGTAGATGTTTAGAGTGGTTGATGGGTTAGAATGCCCCAGGACACCAGCCACGGAGCGAGGATCCATGTTATTTGAGATAAGGATGGATGCAGCGGTGTGCCGGAGATCGTGCTGAGTGGCATCCGGAGGTATCATGTGTTCCTCATCTGTGGCAATATTCTCATTGTATATCCGGATAATTTTCTTAAACATGTGGTAAGGGCTTGATGGATGCATTTGCTTTCCATTCTCCTGGATAAAGACATAGTTCTTGTCAAAATCTTTTCCACGGTATCCCTGCCAGTAAGATCCCTGTTCCAAACACATGCGTTGTTGTTCGGATTTCCATTGCTTCAAGATATTTACCACTATATCCGGTATTACAGGTACTCTTGATTGATATGTCTTTGTACTTTTATGGTGTATCTGCCGTTCGGCATATGCAGTTGATTTATTGATCATGACCTCACCGGTTTCAAAATCAATATCTTCCCAGGTAAATGATATGTTTTCACCCCGCCGGTCCCCTATAAAGAGTGCCATGTAAAAGTAAGCACGCCACTGGAGTGAAAGTTGCCATTCCTGCAGGTATTCAGGCACATGATAAGTTTTACCGTTCTTGTGTACCCGGTCATGAGCTTTGTGTTTTATGCCGATGGGGTTGTCCAGTGCCCACAGGAAGGCTTTTGTCTGGTCAATGGTAAAATAGTCCACCTTATACTCTCTACGGGGCTTCCTGGAGTGTTTCTGCTTGCCAGCGTAGAGGATAGGGTTTATCTCCAGCAGGCCTTCTCCTACGGCGTAGGACAGCATAGAACTGACCAGGCAACAGTCTTTATGTATGGTGTTTTCAGAGAGGCCACCTGGTTTGCCGTCTTTCCTAACCCCATCCTTGCGGAGCTCCTTCGCATAGTCATTCAATGTTTTCTGTATGATATTGCCTATCTTCAGATGCCCTAGCCTGGGAACGACACGGAGCCGGAGAGTGGTCTTGTAGTTGGCCCAGGTGGTGATAGACATGAAATCTTTATCTTCATCACCAGTGGGCTTCATATCTTCCATATATAGTTCTGACAGTTCTTTCAGTGTCATGCGTTTACCTTTGACGTTCTGGCCGGAGCGTACTTCTCTTTCAAAATCCACTTTTACTTCTTCCAGCTTTTTCTCAATCTGCCGTTTTGTCATACCTGGATCTGGAGTATAGGTCATCATTTCTAATATTTGGCTGCCGTCAGCACGTCGGCCGTTGCTTACCGTTATCTGGTATCCATTTCCTCTTTTTCTTACACTTGCCATAATATTATCCTCCTTAAAAATGGGTATAAAAATAACAGCCAGCGAACTTTTGTTCCGCTTGCGTGGCTGTTCCGGAGATGATACAATATTAATTGCGAAGTTAATGAAGTATCTCTCAGGAGATATGGCCGTCCTGGTGTTGGCGCACCGGGGCGGTTTTTTATAAGTTATTGGTTAAGCTCCATAAAAGTAACAGATATTTCGGGCACCGTTTTTTGGTCAATTAAAGTGTCGTAAGTTTTTAGCGTACTAAATTTTCCGTATATAGATACACTATCATTCTCTAAAAATCTACTTCCCCTAGCAGTTGAATTGTCGTACCATGTAACATATATGTAGCCTGAATCAGTTGATATCAGATATTCTGCACTCAATGACGATTCATCTACAATTTGAAAAACAGTTCCAGAAACTTTAAAATTGGTTCCGCTGTAATCGCTTTGATTTCGCTGCAGATCTTCATAATTTATATCTATGCAATTTTCTTTATATGCAGCATACACATCGTCGAGATTTTGCTGTCCAATAACCTCAGCATCAATTATTCCAGTAATACCAAAGGATCCGTCTTTATGTATTTGAGTTGCGTATTTTATTATATCACCATTATTTGCATTATCAAAAACTGATTTGATGGTCTCTTCTACCTTATAGGGCAACCGACATGAGCCATCATAAATGTATGTTTCCCCAGAAGGCAGCCATAGGGCGAAATCTAAAATACTTTTGCTGGGCTTGCTTATTCTGTCAATGATAGCGTCTATACATACAGTCTGACCGTTATATTTCCCTGTCAATATCTCATCATATGTTGCAGTTGGGTAGTCATCTAAATTGATTTCAGACCCTAATTCTTCTATCAATAACTCACCGTCTATTATATTAACGAATTGTTCGAGCTGTTCTTCAGTATAATCCCCACTAAGTCGTATCAATATTTTACCGGATAAAATTCTATTAGGAAAATTATCAATAGTTTCACCATTTTCTAAATCTTTTAGACGTTCAGCGCGTTGCTTGGCCTTTTCGTTATCATTGAATACTTCTATGGTGCCACTTAACGGTTCTTGTTTATCAAAATTACTTTCTATCCTAGAATCAGAAAAATTACCTTTTTCGAGATAATCATGGCTACCTGATCCATTGGGATCTGTTTCATTGGTATATATAATACTGTATTGGATAGGTATCTTACCTTTTTTAAATTTATTTATAATACCTTCGACACTTTCGGAAGATAAATTTTCAGAAGTATCCTTGTCAGTCGATATTTCATCCTTTTTTGAATGGTCAATGGTTTTCTCTTTTTTATCGGCACTTGCGCAACCGGTTATCAATAGGCAAAAGAGTAATAATAAAAGTTTCTTTTTCATATAATTCCCCCAGTTTATGAATTTGATTAAAACGCCAAAGCGAATTAATTGTTATAAAATATATAATATAAATAGATTTATAGTTCTTCAGTAGAGATACTTTTGACAAAAGCAACAATTTCTTTTAATTCTTCTTCAGAAAAACTGTTTATTAGAGAAGTGTAATCCTCCCGTTTATTAGTTGAAATTGAATCTATATGTCCTGATTTAAGTTGAAGGATTTTAAGTAAAAACTTCAGTGTTTCACTATATAGTCGTGTTGTTTTGTCGTCATTACCCCCTGAAACGGTTAGACGGTCTACGTCCAATATTTCAATTGGTCCTTTTCTTTGGTGTAGATTTTCCTTATCTGGTTCTGTAACAAGATAGTTGTAGGGAATATTTAGTGCATCTGCTATTTTTCTCAATTGATCTACTTTGGGATTCCGTTTTCCTCTTTCATACTGACTGATTAGTGTCTCAGATATTCCCATAATCTTTCCCAATTGTTTTTGAGTCATTTTTTTTTCTAAGCGACATTGCTTAATCCTATTTCCTATATAATTTTCGTCCATTTCATACCTCCGTCTATATCAAGAGCATTTGCTTTATATTAATTATATATCTTCTCAAACACTAAGGCAAGAAGAATAGTTTCATTAATAATGGTAAATAATGGAAACCAGCAATATAGCTTGACAAGAGCAATTGCTCTTGATATATTATTAATAACAAGAGCAATTGCTTTACATATTATGATAACCAATTTATTAATTCTAAAGGAGGAGCTATATGAATACGGACGATGCTAATGAATATCAAGAAACTATATCAATTTTGGTGCGTAAAGTGAAGAGTGTGTCATTTTTGAGGATACTCATTAATCTTATTAAAAGAGAAATTGAATTACATGGCTAAACGGGAGGAGAGATTATTTCTCCTCCTTTTCTTCTTCTAAAAGAAAATCAGCATATCTTGATAAACGCTTAAAAGTATTTTTATTCATTTTTTTTGTCTTTTCTAATAATATTTGCATGTCCTCATTAATCATTACGTCATACATTATATTAGCGATGACTTCTTCAGAGGAAGACCTATCACTCCATCCCATTAAATAGGCAGGTGTAGTTTCAAGCGCTTTTGCCATTAATTCAATTTTATCAGAAGGTATGTTGCTGATTGTGCCGCTTTCATATCTCTGGATAGTTTGCCGACTTACGCCTACTTTACATGCTAATTCTTCCAATGTCATTTGTTTTTCTATTCGCTTCGCTTTAATATTTTCTTTTAATCCCATAATTTTGCCTCCCGAGTATAGATACATTATAACATAAATTACTTAATATGCAACAAAAAAATAAAAAAATGCACTTGACACGTTACAAGTGGAGTGATATTATGGTGTCACGCAATGAGTGACAAAAAGTAGCGTGGAGAAAGGAGGGTTAATAATTATGGTTGATACAAACAGCCTAAGAGGGATAATTGCAAAAAATGGGCTATCGCAATCTGGTGTGGCCAGACTACTTGGAGTAACCCCTAAAACATTTTACGGTAAAATGAAAAAAGGTATTTTTGATAGTGATGAGATTGAAATTATGATTAGAGAGCTATCTATCGAAAATCCAATCGAAATTTTTTTTGCTCAAGATGTCACTCGTTAAGTGACATTGATTTAATGAAAGGAGAAAATTATGAACGAATTAAGAGTATCAGGAAGTCAGAAATTTATGGGAAAAGAGATCCCAGTGGTAGCTGGAGGTTTCGGGGAGAATGCGAAATGCATCTCAGATAAGACGGTGGCAGAGATACATGGGATTGAAATTAAACATGTCAGGGAACTGATTAACCGGAATATCAAAAGATTCAAATTGGCAGTGGATATTATTGATTTAAAAGCTATCGTTCTGAACGATAACAATTTAGAAAGTAGTCGTTCGGAACGACCACATTTTTATAGCTGTGCACAAGACGCACAACAATTATTGGAACAGTTGGGGTACACCCAAATGCAGATTTCCAAATCAGAACACATTTACATACTATCAGAACGCGGCTATGCAAAGCTCATTAAGATTATGGACACAGACCTTGCCTGGGAAATCCACGATAAGTTAATGGATGAGTATTTCCGGATGAAAGAAGAGAAGAAACTTAGCAATACAGCAAGGAAATCAACGAATACCATCCAGATTCCTTCCCCGGTAAATACCGCAGCCAAGATCCTGAAGGATACATATACAGATGCTGGGGTTGACCCCTTATTCATAGCAGTAGCGGTTAACAATCTGTACAAAGAAAGCACCGGATATGATTCAGGGATTCCATTGCTGACGGAAGATGAGCACCTGTACGACAAGACAGCCATTGCTGAGAAATTCGGGATATGCTCAAAATCAGGCAAACCACATCCTCAGGCTGTAGGGGCAATCATCAGTAAACTAGAGATCTCCGCGGAAGAGTGCGTGAATACCCCATATAACCGGAATGGTCACAGTGGAGTGGACGTGCAGTATAAGGAAAGTGTATGCGGTAAGGTAGAAGATTGGCTTAACTGTCATGGCTATCCGACCGAAATTACATCTGAAAGCGGTAAGAAGCTGAATGTTACTTACAAATAGCATGAGAGGTGCCCTAAAATTTTCGGGGTCCTTGTTGGGTATTGAGGCCGGAAATGGAGGATGAAGTTGTTTTGTGTAATACAGGAAATAGAGACAAAAAAGCCGAATAAAAACGGATATCCCAAAGAACTGATATCGGAATTTATGCAATGTACCATTATGGGAAAAGACTGCAGTCACTACTATCATCACTATGGCTATGAACGGTTTGAACGGCCTATAAGGAAAGCATACCGAATCAGCATACACGAAAGTTACCGGGAGAACGGTAAGGTCCGCAAAAAGCAGTTCGCAATATGTACTGTCAATTATTATGACCTGGCAACAGATATGTTCTCCCTGTATGACTGGGGCGGGGGCAAGATAGAAGCCACGGCGGATACTCTGCAGGTAGATGAGAAGGCAATGTATGAACTGATAGAAAGGAAGCTGCAGCCTATCCAGGACAGTGTAGTCGCTGAATTTCAGCAGACAGAGGAATACAGTGTACATCAGGAGCATGAGCGGATCACTACCATATATGCTGCAAAGAAGGTCAAATTTAATGAAATGTATGGAACCTCCAGCAATGAATATGACCAGTGCTATGATGTGTTTGGTAATCTACATTATCCGGATAAGCTGCGGGAAATAGAGATGGAGTATAAAAAACGTAGGCAATATGAGCGGCAGAGTAAGGAGAACAGCCGTAGTTACTACGATAAATTCTTTAACAACTACAGTGGAGGCACAAACAGTAGTTACACGGATGGCATTCCTAGTAACTGCAGCGAAGATGAAAAGATTACACTCAAAAAGTTTTACCGTACACTATCTAAAGCCTATCATCCGGATAGTAACCCAGGAATTGATACATCGGCGGAAATGAAGCTACTGAACCAATTAAAAAGAGAATGGGGCGTGTAGTTACAACGTTAATACTTACAATACCTACATTAATAAAGGAGAAAAATCATGAAGAAAAAATTTAGAGAATTCATTGAGGATTTTGCGGAGGGTTATACCGAGGAAGAATTGAGAAATAAGAAATACATGGCTATCCAGATCCGAGAGACTGCGGATGAAAGCGAAACTTTTGAAAATGCTGTATTTGAAATTGGAGTACGCGCAATAGTCAAGCATATTGCTAAGAAAATTGGAAATAATGGTGTTCCTGTACACGAAGTTAGTGAAAAGGAGGCAATAAACCTTCTTCTGGGAATGAAATTGCATACCATTTATACGCTGTCAGATAAAGACGGTGTTCCAGAAGGAAAAGTATGTGTTTTTGCTACTACTTATGACGAGGAAAATAAAAGAAGGTTTAAGAATCTTATCATTTTTGATTATGGTGAGCTGCGCATTACGGATTTTTATTAAAGGGAGGTGTGAGGCATGGGAACTGTACCACGGATGCTGACGATACAGCAGGCAGCCGATGAGACTGGTCTGTCTTATGGCTGTATCAGGAAATGGTGCCTGGAGAACAGGATCGTCTATCGGAAATCGGGAAGTAAATATCTTATAAATATGGGTAAGCTTAAAGATTACCTAAATGGAGAATCAGAGGAAGGAGGAACGCAGGATGCAGAAGGGAATTGTGATATCAGAAGAGATCTATTATAAGATGCTTGAAAATTATGACAAGGCAATGAAGGAGCTGGAGGAGCTGCGGCAACAGTTGGATGAGATGAAACAGAAAAATGCCCCTGCATAAGCTGGCCGGCTGAGAGCAAGGGGCAAGGAACTGTGATATATAAGTCTATCCACAAGGCAAATATACCACAGTTTCCGCAAAAAGGAAAGAGAGGAACTGTAATTATGAGTGAAATTATTGTGAAACGCATAGCACCCTGGAAATTGACAAGTGTACAGATTATGCAGCTACACGGGGCATACAAAGCCCGGTATGGAGATTTTGCTATATTGTTCTCCGCAAAGAATAAGACACTGTATGTAAATCAGTGTATGCCCGATGAAGATATAGAGAGGGTCCTGAAGGTCTTAAATTACGAAGGAGAAGCAATCAACGACGAAGGCAGCGAAATGGAACCGGATATAGACTACATGTATGATAGGTATGGAGAATCAGTATACTTTATCCTGATGGATGCGGTCCGTAGGCTGAATGAGGAGCGCTTGCATAAAAAGGCTCAGGAGTTAGTACCGGTAGTAACAGAGACGATTGAAGAGTATCGTATGGGAGATGAGTGCCCGGCGTTTCCGGAGCATTTGATTTATTTGGTGGAAGATAGTGGACGGAAGCTAGGCCACAGGACGGTACATAACAAAGTAGGCATGGGGACGGAGTATGTTTTTTACCTGGGATACTTGATGGGCCGGGGGATTATTACTGTTAATGATTGAGCGGGGGCGCGATATGAATAAAATTGAAGATTTGGTAAAGGAACTGATATATGAATTACTGCAGTTGAATCTGGAGGAGTTGAGAGAACTTAAAGAGATTTGGAACATTGAAATGGACAAGCTGAATATGTCAGATAAAGTAATTGCGTTTTGTAACAAGTTAATCGACCTTGTGATTGAAAATAAACAGGAAAAGGCGGGTGCAGTTGTATGAAAAGAGAAATATATGAAATATCAGCGGAGATCAACGGGATATCAAACGTAATTGTCGGGTTATCAAATCAATTAGATAATAGCAAAACAGATACTTTGAGCACAGAATCAATGCAGCAAGCTATGGTTTGTATCTCGACCTATCTGGATCGTATCGTGGAAGATTTAGACGATATTGATATGCTGATAGAAGAAAACAAAGAAAAAGAGGCAAATAGGATGGGAAAGGTTAAGGAGCTACTGATTACAATATTGTCAACCAGTACAGACCAGGAGCTGCGGAAAATGTTAGAGGACAATAGCACCAGTGAAGTCGTGAGGGTGTGCATAAATGAGGAATTGGATTTCAGGAAGGAGAAAACTGAATAATGAATAGAGAAGAAGTGAAAGAAATGATAAAAGAATACATCCGGATAAATGATGCAGTGAGCTGTGTTGAGTTGGAACGGTTCCTAGATGGGATAGGGTTTGATTACCGCGGGGATTTCTGTATTGCTTCCACCAAAAGCCGGAATGTGGTTTTTTGGTCGGGATGGAACCAAGATATCATTAGCCTCGTTGGAGAATTGCAGGAAGAGAATGCCATACATAAGGAACCGGCTGAGTTCTTCATATATTTGCTTGATGGCGGCGGCCTGGACCTCCCTAAGGTAAACCCTGAGATTAAATATTATAAAAGCCCGCATTGGCTGCCTGTAGTGTACTGCAAAGGTGCGGAAGAGGACTGTAAGAGGTAATGATTGCAAAGGGGGACACACAGATTGTCTAAAAATTATAATATGGATAAATATGCACTGGCCTACGCCAAAATGGGACTTGCGGTGTTCCCCGTGTGTGCCTGGGGTAATAATCCAAGTGACTTTAAAAAACCGCTCACCGGAAAGGGATTAATCGAAGCAACAACGGATCCCGAGACAATAAAAAAATGGTGGAAAAAGTGGCCGAGGGCTAATATCGCTATCGCAACGGGCAGCAGATCAGGTGGGATCATTGCCATTGACCTGGATGTGAAAGAAGAAAAAGGGATAGATGGCCGGGAAACATTGAGGTCGTGGGAGAGAGAACATGGAAGTCTTCAAGACAGTACCTGGATGGCTATTACCGGTGGCGGTGGTTATCATATATTTTACCATTCATCCAAGGAAGTTTCCTGTGACAGGGATATCTTTAGGGATGGATCCGGTGTTGATCTCAGGGGAGAGGGCGGATATGTTGTAGCCCCTCCCAGCTTGCATTTTAATGGACAACGCTACCAATGGGAATATTCCCCTGATGAATTTGTCTTGGCTGAAGCAGATGAAAGAGTGTTTGAGTTCATATCTGCAGGTAAAAAAGATGAGGTTGATAAGGGAAAATTCTCTTCACCTGCAGTCATCCAGGAGGGGACGCGGGACGATACTATTTTTAAACTGGCTTGCAGCTTACAGGCAAAAGGATTATCAGACGAAGCGATCCTGGCGGCGGCCCTGACTGAAAATGCTGAAAAGTGTCAGCCTCCGCTCACAGAAAAAGAAGTGGAGACGAAAGTCAAGAGTGCTTTGAAATATAATAAGGGTACTACACCTTATGCAAATGCTGCTGTTCCAGAAGAGAGTCATGTCACGCATTTCAAAAATGCACCTATGCAGCTCAAATGTGGGCAGTGGGATTGTGACAACAGCGGCGTTCACAAATGGATCCCAGGGAAAAGGGACACGGACCCACCTGTGCTGATCACCGCATCTTATCAGCAAATTATGCCAATAGGCCTAATGGAAAACATCGAAACTGGTGAGCAAAAATATGATATTGCCTTCAGCGTAAGGAGAAATGGCGCATTTGTCTGGAAAGATATAAGGATAGAACCAGCTATATGCTGCACGAAGACAAAAATTATCACACTGTCTAATCTGGGGGTATCTGTGACTGACAGGACAGCGAAAGAATTGGTTAATTATATAGCTGATATGTACCGTCTTAATGAAGAACAGATTCCGGTTACAAAAGCAGTTTCTCACTTTGGATGGATTGGGAAGGAATTTTTCCCTTATATGAAAGGCCTCGCTTTTGATGGGGATAACAGCCAGGAGAAAATAATGCGGGCACTGACGCCTCATGGCGACTTTGAGACATGGCGGAAAGAATGCCTGGAATACAGGAAGAATCGACACATAAGGCTTTTAATGGATGCAAGCTTCGCGTCCGTACTCCTGAAAATTTTAGGCTGTCTGTGCTTTGTGGTTCACCTCTGGGGGCCGTCAGGTCTTGGCAAAACAGTTGCTTTTATCCTGGCCGCCTCAATATGGGGAGTACCGGATGATTTGATCTTGTCAGTGGATTCAACACTTAATTACTGTACAAACCGTGCTGCACTGATGAAGGACATTCCGGTCTTTGTTGATGAGACGCAGTTATCACGGGGGGATCTAAGCAAGCTGATCTACGCAATGACAGAGGGAAAAGGCCGGGGCAGGCTTGACCGGAACAGTAAGGAACGTGACAGTAAGACATGGGAAAATGTATCATTTTTTAATGGTGAGCAGCCGATCACAGGGAATAATTCGGGTGCAGGAGCGATTAACAGGGTTATCGAATTGGAAGTGGAAGGTGCCCTCTTTCATGATTACGGGAAAGCGCTTGAAATTGCCCGTGGTAATAATGGCTATGCTGGCGAACGGTTTATCAGGTACATACAAGGCATGGATACAGGAGAATTAATCAAGGAACATAAGGAACTCTGCAGGGGGCTGGCGGAAGTGTCGCAGAGCACTGGGAAGCAGGCACAGAGCCTGGCGGCTATTATCCTTGCAGACCGATTAGCGGGAAAATGTCTCTTCCCGGAAGAGGAGCCTATGGATATAAATGAGAGTGCTGCCATTCTTAAAAATGCGCAGGAAGTATCCCAGTCGGAGCGGGCATACAAGTTCATTGTTGACTGGATCGCGGTTAATGAGAATTATTTTGACATTTCATGTACGCCAAGGATTCTGGGCAAAATAACGAAAGAACATTGTTTATTTAACCAAACGGAGCTTTGCAAGGTGATGGAAGACAATGGTTTCAACTTTGAAGCGATAAAAAAGGAATGGGCACAGTCTGGTTATTTGGAAAAGACATCAGATAACAGGTATTCTTTTCGGACAACTGTTTTTGGAAAGGATACGAAAGCGAGGTATGTAAAGATTTTATTTATGGATCCATCGTCCTTTGAAGAACTGGAAGATGAAACAGATAGGGATCCTGATGGGGTATTTGACGAAAAGTCCCACAAAAAATCCCACATGGAATGAAAATGTGGGAACTATGTGGGACTCCGGAACCCTTGATTTTAAAGGGAAAGTAGTAGGTGTTCCCACATTCCCACATAATATTTTACTATAGAACTATACATTATATTTATTATATATACAAAGGTTCTAAAAATAATGGTAAGGATAAGAGTGTTACATATATAGCTCTATAAACGGAAAACATGTGGGAATGTGGGAACTTTGCCTGGAACCCGCATAAACACTGGATTTTTCAGTCCCACATCACCTAAAAATGAGTGGGAACTGATGTGGGAATGTGGGAACTTTGGATTAGACAGAGAGGTGATTGTAATTAACGATGAGGGAGTAAAAAGGCTCATGTGTGCAGTTGTGCTGCAGACGGTCAGGGACTACCAGGCGGCCTTGCGGCATTATAATATATCGAAACATAAGGATAGAGAAATAGAGTATATGAAGGTCATAAGAGAATGTGAACTGTTTTTTCAAGAAAACATAGGCGCATACTGCAGTATAGATGGAGAAAAAATAATCACAAAGTTAAGGGCGGATGTAGCAAAGACCCTGAATAAAAGAGGGATTATAATGGAGGTGCCAGAGAATGACGATTAGAGAATTATATAGCCTGCAGGAAGATGACAATAAACTGAAATCTCTTTATATGGAACTTGCCAGGCATGAAGATTTTAACCCGTATAAAAACAATATCATATCTGATATGCCAAAAGGCGGTGGCAAAAAGGATTTTATGGAATGGTATGTGGAAGAAGGTGAGCGGATCCGGAATGAGATTCAGTATTACAAGAGAAAACTCCATGAGGATAGACAAAAAGTTGAAGTGTATATCAATAATGCTCCATGCCCCGAGCGGGATATTATCAGGTACAGAATCATTAATAATTTAAGTTGGGAAGAGATTGGAGAGTTGATAGGTTACAGTGGACGTCAGGCATCCAATAGGTTTTGGAGATACATAAAAAGATTTCCGTAATTTCCAAGATTTCCGTCGCGGTCTATGATATTATTAAGATAGGCAAGTGTGGATAATGAGAAGTCATTCATAAAGCCCTCCTTTTGTTACGGCTGCCGGGTGTCATGGCCTGGTGGCTGATTAAATTTTATATTGTTTGCATTTTATTTTTGTATGGAGTATAATTATATAAAATGCAGAGCGGAGGTAGTATTATGAAGTACAAATGTGTTGTATGTGGAAATGTTGATGAGAGTATGTATGATGTCTGCCCTAAATGCAAGGCAAAAAATGCCTACCTTCCCACCAGTCAGGAAACGTCATCCCAAGAAGGAATTATGACAAAAGAAGAGTGGGAAAAGAAAAAATAATTAATAAAGAGGGACGGGAGGTGGCTAACCCCGTCTCTTTTTGATTTCAGAAAGTGAGGTGAGCCTGATGGCAAAAGAGTTCGCCAAAGCATTCTACAACAGTAAACGATGGAAGAAGTGCAGAGCTGCATACATAAAGCATCGTAAGTCTGTTGATGGAGGATTATGTGAGACATGCCATGACAGCCCAGGCTACATAGTTCACCATAAAGTGGAATTGAATCCAGATAACATCAATCACCCAGACATTGCTCTGGGTTTTTCTAACTTAAAATATGACTGCCATGTGTGCCACCAGAAGGAGAACATGAAGGACGGACCGGCAGCAGGATTGATACAGTATGATTTCAGTCCGGAGGGAGATGTGATACCCAGACTCCCCCCTGATTGAGGTCATATTTTTTATTACGGAAAACCAGACGTCAACCTTCATGTAACACGCAGGATCACGTGAGCGGGGGTGTAGTATAAACAGAAATGAGGTGAGTAAGTGGGACGAAGAAAGACATATGCAGAGATGACAAAAGAAGAGATCATAACGGCTGAAAAAAAGAAACTATCAGGCATCTGCGGAGAGATGGATGAAAAAACAAGAAAAGCTGTAGATTCATTGATGGATGAAGCAGCATTTATGAGCGCGTCCCTTTACGAGCTGCGCAAGATCATAAATGAGAAAGGCTATACCGAGGAATACCAGAATGGAGCTAATCAAAAAGGGGTAAAAAAATGTTCTGAGGTCGAAGTGTATAACACAATGATCAAAAATTATATGGGGACTATCAAACAGCTTACAGAACTGCTGCCAAAGCCCCCATCACGGTCGCCTACGGGAGCTGGAGATGGATTTGAGGATTTTGTAAATGGCCGGGATGATTAAGTACCCCTTAGCTTATAATCCCATTCTGGAATATTGGGAAAAGATACAGAATAAAGAGATCCGAGTGTCGGATAAAGTATTCAGGACCTATAAAAAAGTTGTAAAGGACATTGAAAGCCCAGGGGAATACTTTTACAGTTCAAACCGGGCCAATCACATACTTGAATTTGCAGAGAATTACTGCCGTCACTCAAAAGGTAAATTTGGCGGTAAACCGGTACAATTGGAATTGTGGGAGAAAGCACACCTGGCAACTGTATTTGGTTTTGTCGACATCGAGGGAAACCGGAAATACCGGGAATCGCTCCTGATCGTGGGGAAGAAAAACGGTAAATCCCTGCTGGCATCCGTTGTAGGCTTATATATGCTGACAGCGGACGGAGAGATGGGACCGGAAGTCTATGCGGTTGCGACCAAAAAAGACCAGAGTAAGATAATCTGGCTGGAATCAAAGAGGATGGTAAAGAAATCTCCTTCTCTTACCAAGCGGGTGCGCTCCTTGGTTGCAGAGTTGGATACAGATTTTAACGATGGGGTATTTAAACCCCTTGCATCTGACAGTGATACGCTTGACGGCTTGAATATCCATTGCGTCCTCATGGATGAGATCCACCAGTGGAAGCAAGGCAAGGCCCTTTATGATATCATGGCTGATGGTGTGTCGGCCAGGGAACAGCCCCTGGTGTATATCACTTCCACCGCCGGGACTATCCGGGAGGACATCTACGATCAGAAGTATGAAGAGGCAGAAATGGTCATCAATGGGTATGAAGACCCAGATGGTTACAAAGATGAACACTTTATTGCCTTTATCTATGAACTGGACAGCCGAAAGGAGTGGACGGACGAGAACTGCTGGGAGAAGGCCAACCCGGGTCTTGGAACCATAAAGAACCGGAACACCCTGAAAGACAAAGTAGAGAAGGCAAAGAAGAACCCGCGGCTGGTGAAGAACCTGCTCTGTAAGGAATTCAACATCCGTGAGACTTCAAGTGAGGCATGGCTGACCTTTGAACAGGCGAACAACACAATGACCTTTGATATTTTCCAATTGAAGCCAAGATACGGCATCGGCGGCGTGGACTTATCCTCCACTACAGACCTGACAGCGGCAAAAGTGCTGTTTAAGGTGCCTGATGATGAGCATATCTATGTAATGTCCATGTACTGGATGCCGGAGGATCTGGTGGAGAAGCGGATACAGGAAGACAAGATCCCCTATGATGTGTGGATTGAAAAGGGGTATGTGCGGACTTGTCCGGGAAATAAAATCTCATACAGGGATGTAAAAGCCTGGTTCGTGGAAGTGCAGGAGGAGTACGATATATATTTAAACCTGATAGGATATGATTCCTGGTCTGCAGTCTATTTCGTGGAGGATATGCAGGACTACTTTGGGAAGGCCAGTATGGTACCAGTCATCCAGGGGAAGAAAACTTTGTCACAGCCCATGAAAGCCCTGGGTGCCGATCTGGAAAATAACGTGATCATCTACAACAATAACCCGGTGGATAAGTGGTGCCTCTGCAATACAGCAGTGGATGTGGATAAGAACGATAATATCCAGCCAATCAAGACCAGTAAGCCCCGGAGAAGGATTGATGGTACAGCAGCCCTGCTGGATGCCTATGTAGTGTTGCAGAACAACATGAATGATTATATGAGTCTGATATGACGCCTTTACCGGGCGTTATTTTTATGGCCGGAATTGCGCCGGCGCAAGAAAGGAGTAAACCTATGAAATTATTTGGCAAAAAACAGACCAGGAACCGGGAACCCACAGCCAAAGAAGGACTGCAGATGCTTACCACCTGGCAGGAACGGTATTATGCCTGGAATGGGAAACTATATGAAAGCGATATCGTCCGTGCCTGCATCCGGCCAAAGGTAAAGGCAATCGGAAAGCTTGTGGGAAAACACATCCGGGATGACCCGGCAGGTGGCCTGAAGGTAAACCCTGACGCGCGGATCCGCTTCCTGTTGGAGGAGCCAAACCCTTACATGACTGGGCAGATGCTGCAGGAGAAGGCGGCGAATCAGCTATGTCTGAATAATAATGCGTTTATCCTGATCATACGGGATGAGAATGGGCTGCCGGTGCAGCTATACCCGGTCCCATGTGTATTTGCGGAAGCGTTGTACGACAAGCAGGGAAACCTGTACCTGAAATTCCAGTACAGGAACGGGAAATCCGGCACGTTTGCCTATCAGGATATCATCCACCTGCGACAGGATTTTAACACAGATGATGTGTTTGGAGAAAGCCCGGCAAAAGCCATCTCACAGATGATGGATGTCATTGGTACGATCGACCAGGGAATCATAAAGGCGATCAAAAATAGCGGGATTATCCGGTGGTTGCTTAAATTTAACAGCTCTATGCGTCCGGAAGATATCAAAAAGAATGTAAAATCCTTTGTAGACGATTACCTGGCGATAGAAAGCGAGACATTCGGTGCAGCAGGTGTGGATTCAAAAGCAGAAGCGGTCAGGATTGAGCCGAAGGATTATGTGCCAAATGCAGCACAGACTGATAGGACGATTGAACGGATCCAGTCCTTTTTTAACACAAACAAAAAGATCGTACAGTCAAATTACACGGAGGATGAATGGACAGCTTATTATGAGGCTGAGATAGAGCCAGTGGTGGTCCAGATGCATGGAACCTATACAGTAGGACTGTTTACACGCAAGGAACGCGGCTTCGGAAATAAGATTGTGTTTGAAGCTAATAACCTGCAGTGTGCCAGCCTGACCACAAAGCTGGCTTTCCAGGCAATGGTAGAC
Organism: Blautia hominis; assembly: GCA_002270465.1. GTDB lineage: Bacteria > Bacillota > Clostridia > Lachnospirales > Lachnospiraceae > Blautia > Blautia hominis. Next base: position 338,968 of record NQOF01000001.1, on the reverse strand, counting down.
CGCGGCGCCATGACGCCGAACGAATGGAGGCAGACTATGAACATGGCTCCGCTTGTAGGCGGTGACGAGCCTATCAGACGATTGGACACCCAGGTAGTAAATCTGGTCGAGACAGCTCTTAAAAACATGAATGCAGAAAACTGCCATGTGACTGCAGATGTCATAAAAGGGCTTCTGGAAGCCGGAAAGGAGGGAAAGGATGGCTAGGATTGACATTAGGGGAGTGATCATCCCGAATGATTACAAATGGTATTATGACTGGTTTGAGGAAGACAGCACATGCCCAAGGGATGTACAGAAGGTCATAGATACATACCCAAATGAAAAGCATGATATCTACATCAACTCTCCGGGAGGAGCGATTGACGTGGGATCAGAGATCTACACGATGCTGCGGGGCCATGCCGCCGGTATAAAAATCTATATTACCGGCCAGGCGTGCAGTGCTGCTTCAGTGATCGCGGCAGCAGGGTATTGCGAGATGTCGCCTACGGCATTATTGATGGTGCACTGTGTGTCTTCAGGGGCGCGCGGGAATCACAGTGACATGGAGCATATGGCGGAAGTCCTGCGTACTGCAGACAGGGCATTGTGCACCGCTTATATGGACAAGACGGGCATGACTGAACAGGAAGTCCTGGATATGATGGAGCATGAGACCTGGCTGAATGCGCAGCAGGCGCTGGAGAGGAAACTGATTGATAAGATCATGTTCGAGCAGCAGGAGCCTGAACTGATGACTGCATCAATGTTCGCGCTGCCGTCATCAGCTCAGATGGAACGCGCAAGGACACTTGCTATGGCACCTGAAATGGAGCGTGCCATGATGAACTTGAAACTTTTAGAATTGGAAGGAGCCAGAAAATGGGAAGAAAAGAATATTTAGAAAAAAGGCAGGGTATGCTGAACGAAGCAAAGCAGCTCATCAACAGTGGAAAGATTGATGAGGGCAACAAGAAAATGGACGAGATCAAAGCCCTGGATGAGAGATTTGATGCGGAAGCAAAGGCAAATGCGGCACTGGAGGCTATGGAGAATGTGCCGCAGGGAATGAACCTGCAGAATCTCACAGATGCAGGAGCAGAAGGCAGGGCCGTGTCTGCAGGAACAGCCAGAATGACAGAAGGGATTGCTATGAATGGACAGCGGCATACAGAGGAGAAGCTTGATTATTCTTCCGAGGCCTACAAAACCGCATGGGCCAAAAGCATGATGGGAAAACCGCTTTCTGCGGAGGAAGACGCAGCTTATAAGATGGTGAACGAGGCCTTCACCCATACTACGGGGAACACAGGCACGGTCATCCCTAAAGTGGTGACTGCTGGTATCTGGCAGGAGATCGGAGAGATCTATCCATATTGGAATGACATCAGTAAAACGTATGTGAACGGTATCCTGACCATGATCAAGGCTGACACATCCACGGATGCGAAATGGTATGATGAAGCAACCAAAACAGAGGATGGAAAAGAGACCTTTGAGACCCTGACCCTGAACGGCTGCGAGCTTTCCAGAGCGATCACGGTATCCTGGAAACTGAAAGAGATGGCTATGGATGAGTTCCTGCCTTATATCCAGAAACGTATGGCTGAAAAGATGGGAGCAGCTCTGGGGTATGGATCTACACACGGAAAAGGACAGCCGGGGGCTGGTGAGACATTTAAGGCAGAGCCTTTGGGCGTTGTGACTGCTCTGGAGAAAGAAACCGGTACTCCTCAGATTGCAGAGTATGTGAAAGGCACACTGGGGTATACGGATATCATTACAGTCAGGGCAAAAGTGAAGAGTGGATACGCTGGCGGTCTTTCTATCTATGCAAATTCCAATACCATCTGGACGGAGCTTGCAAATGTGAAGGACCAGAATGGACGTCCTATCCTGATCGCGGACGTGTCCAACGGAGGAGCATTTAAAGTGTTGGGCATGGCAGTTAAGGAAGATGATTCTATGCAGGATGGCGAGATCCTGATGTCCAATGCACCCAGGGGGTATACAGCGAACATCAACAAGGAGATCAGCGTTACTCTGGAGGAGCATGTAAAAGACCGAATCACAGATTACTGCGCTTATGCGATCGTAGATGGTGCTATGGTGACCTCCAAGGCACACGCCCTGTTAAAATATAAGGCGGGGGAATAAAAAGCCGCACGGTGCCGGCAGGAAAGAATAGCACTGTATTTAATGACACCTACACAGTCACGCAGCTAAAGGCGGCGGCAAAAGAACAGGGAATCGTCGGTTATGGCAGCATGAGCAAACAGCAGCTCCTGGAGGTGTTGAACAATGAGTGATATGCTTTTGATTGAAGAGCTGAAACGTATTGTCCGGGTGAGATCAGCGGATGCCGAGTTTGAACTGGAAGGACTGGTAGCATCCTGTAAAAAAGAACTGGAGCTTGCCGGGATATATGGAGACGAAGCGGATCCGTTGTACCGGCAGGCGGTCCGTCTGTATTGTAAGTCTCATTATGGATACGATGAAGATACAGAACGGTTCCAGGCGGCATTTGGCTCCCTGCGGGATGCAATGGCTTTGTCCGGCGATTATATAAAGGAGGCTGCTAATGGAAGCAACATTGATATGGAACAGTAGGACCAAGGACAAAGACGGCTTCCCGGTAGAAGAAGAGCACAGCGTGGATATCTATGTTGAGGAAAAATCAGCAGCCAGGATGGAGTTTTATGAAGCCATGCGTGCAGGCGTTGAGGTGAAGCTGGTCCTTGAGACCAGGCAGGAGGATTTTGAACTTTCCGCTCATGAAGAGGATGGAAAAAAGGTATATGCCAGGAAAGTGGAGTATGAGGGATATACATATGATATCGTCCGTACCTACAAAACGGGAAAAGCAAAGATCCAGATCATATGCGGGTAGGTGATGAAATGAGTTTTGAGACACTGGGTTTTGATGACCTGGAAAAAGAGCTGGAACAGTTAGGGGATATTGATGATATAGCGCCTGTAATACTGGAAGCAGCGGCACCTATCCTCAAAGAAGAGCTGCAGAGCCAGGTACAGCAGGCAGCTGATAAAGGATATGCCCAAGGGGACCTGGCCGGATCCATAAAAGCGAATAAACCGGGAGAGAACCATTTGGGGCACTATGTATCCGTTACGGCAAAAGGTAAGGATAGAAAAGGCATCCGAAATAATGAAAAACTGGCATATCTGAATTATGGGACATCAAAACAGAGTGCGAAGCCGATAATCAGCAAGGCAATGAAAAATTCGGAAAAGAAATGTTTAGATGCCATGCAGGAAAAATTCAATGAGGTGACGGGAGGATGAGCGTAAATGAAAAGATAGAACTTGCGCTGGCGCAAATAGTAAAGAATATCTGGCCGATGTGCTGTCCGGATGAACGTCCTCCCGGGGAATATATTGTCTACAATCCGGAGTTGGAAGAAGCTGCGGTGTTTGCGGATAATACGGACCAGGAGTGGCTACAGCATATGCAGGTGCACCTTTACACAAAGAGGAACTATATGGGAAGACGTAAGGAGATAAGAAAAGCCCTGCGGGAAGCAGGGGCTGTTGTAACAGACATAATGACACTGTACGAAAAGGATAGTGGATATTATCACTTATGCTTTTCGTGCATTTTTGAAGAAGATATGGAGGAATAAGATTATGGCATATGTAGGATTAGCAAAGCCAACAGTAGCCAAGGCTGATGATAGCACAGGTACCATGAAATATACGGAGGGTTTCACCTGTGGAAAGGCGATTGAAGTAACGATCAACCCGCAGTATGCGGAAGGCTCTCTGTTTGCAGATAATGTAAAATCTGAATATGATAAAGAGTTTAAATGGGCAGACATCACTCTCAATACGGATACGCTCCCGATTGCGGCACATACGGCAATGTTTGGGCATACCGTGACAGAGGATGAGGGAATGGTCGAAGACAGGTCAAGTGATGAAGCCAACTATGTCGGCCTTGGGATCTACGCAGATGAAAAGGTGAACGGGAAGAAAAAGTATGTTGCCATCTGGATACACAAGGCCAAATTTACAGAAGGCCAGGAATCCTATAAGACAAAAGGTGACAATATTGAGTACCAGACACCAAATATTTCCGGGCAGGCCATAACGGATATAGATGGAAAATGGAGGACCAGGAAGGTATGTGATTCCGAACAGGAAGCCAGGGACTGGATTGATACAAAGGCCGGTATCAAGACGGCATAAGGAGGGAGGAGAGTAAAATGTTTGAAGGATTGAGCCATATTGAACTCTCAGGGAAGCCATACCCTATCCGCTGTGATATCCTTGTGCTCGAAAAGATCCAGGATGAATATGGCAGCCTGGATGATTTTGAGTCAAAGCTGATGACGTGGGAACCGGAACTTGATGAAGAAGGGAACAAGATCCGGGAAGAGAACGGGGATATCAAATACCGTGGGAAGCTACCTGATGCAAAGGCTCTGAACGATGCTCTGTATTGGATGGCATCAGAGGGAGAAGCAGTGGCGGCGGAAGAAGAAAACAGGAAACCAGAAGTGATCACCAGAGAGGGGATTGCCAGAAAAGTTGACCTTACGCCGATGGAACTTGCAAGCCATCTCCACGATGAATTTTATCGCTGTTTTAAATCAAAAAACGCGAAGGCCACGCAGAAGGAATAGAGGATGAGGAGCCAGAGCCGATAGATTTTGCGTGGTTGGTGTTCATCGGAATGCAAATAGGATATACGGAAAAAGAAATTTCCCGCATGTATTTTGGAAAGTGGTGTGACCTCTTCAAACACTTTAAATGGTACTGTAATTTCAAGGCGAAAAGATATGTGTTTGGTGAGAGAAAATCCTCATCTTTGATGGACTTATAGTCTGATCTGGAGTATAATGGTATCAAAGGAGGGATGCGTAATGAGTAAAGAGCAGAAAGTATTTATAAAAGCGTTGCTGGGCCTTATTTTCTGGCTTGCAGTCGCATTCCTCATTGTTGTGGAACCGGCGCTCGGGATAGTAGGTGCTCTCATCGGACTGATATCCCTTGTGTGGAATAAGATAAAGCATAAACCGATTGCAACATTTAAGATTAAAAGATAATAGAGAAACGAGCCACTTGCTCCGGCAGGTGGCTTTTTTGTGGGCAAAATAGGGAGGTGAGAATTTGGCAATAAAGAAGATAGGTGCGCTGATCGCGCTGGACGGCGAGAAGGAATTTAAGCAGAACGTCACGAACTGCAATAAATCTTTGTCTGCATTGAAATCCGAGTTAGGCCTTGTACAGGCCCAGTATGAAGGCCAGGAGAACTCCCTGGAGGCCCTACAGAAGAAGCATGAAGTGCTATCCAAGGCTCTGGATGAGCAGAAGAGCAAAGAAGAAGCTGTCAGAAAAGGTCTGGAACATGCACGCGAGAGCTACGAGAAGGTTGGCGCGGGTCTCACAAACTTGAACAAGCAGCAGGAAACCCACAGCAAAAAACTGGGGGATCTGAAGCAGGATTATGAAAAGGCCACGGACCGCCTGGATAAGATGACAAAATCCGGGAACTCATCGGAACAGGCGATAAAAAAACAGGAGGCAGTGGTACAGTCTCTTGCCGGTGAGCTAAAAAAAGAAGAGACAGCCCTGGATGACGTCAACCTTGCTATCACAAAAGGTGAGAAGAATTATCAAACTGCAGGAAACCGCGTGAAGGACTGGGAGACGAAGCTGAATACAGCAGAAGCCCAGGTCATAAAGGCATCGTCAGCGGTGAATAAAAATGCTGCATATCTAAAAGAGGCGGCACAGTCTACGGATCAATGCGCGAAATCCATTGACGAATTTGGTAAAGAGGTAAAGGACGCAGAAAAAGTCACGATGGATTTTTCAACAATCCTTCAGACAAGCCTGGCAAACGCGCTGGTGAATTTGGGGAAGGATGCCGTTGTCAATGCGGTCAAATCAGTAACAAGCCTTGAAACTGCACAGAGGCAGCTACAGGCAAGCACCGGAGCCACTGCAGGAGAGATGCAGCAATACAAGTCTGTTATGGAGGACCTGCATAACAACAATTATGGTGATGATATCAACGATGTTGCACAGTCAATGGCCCTTGTCAAGCAGTATACAGGTGAGCTGGATCCCAGTAAGCTGGAGAGTATGACAGAAAATGGCATTGCCATGCGTGATGTCTTTGACATGGATTTGAGCGAAACAATCCGTGGTGTGGATGGCCTTGTAGAGAATATGGGGGTAACATCTGAGGAAGCTTTTGATCTGATGGCTAAAGGCGCCCAGAATGGCCTTAACAAGTCCGGTGAGCTGGCAGATAACATAGCTGAGTACAGCCAGTTATGGGGGCAGGCTGGATTTTCTGCACAGGAGATGTTCGGGATCCTTCAGAATGGCCTTGATTCCGGCGCCTATAATCTGGATAAGGTAAATGACTTTGTGAAAGAGTTTGGTAACTCTCTGGCGGATGGCCGGATTGAGGAAAATCTGGATTCTTTTTCGAGCGACACTAAGTCGTTATTCTATCAATGGAAACAGGGAAAAGCCACAACAAAAGATGTGTTTTACTCTGTGATCAATGATATTTCGACAGCTACGAATAAGCAGGAAATGCTTACTCTGGCAAGTAACACCTGGTCAGCTCTGGGCGAAGACAATGCCATGAAAGTCATCACTTCCTTGAATGAGACAAATACGGCATATGATGACGTAAAAGGGACGATGGAAAGTATCAAGGATATTAAATATGATACCCTTGAATCCAGGTTCACTCAATTAGGAAAGAAGTTCCAGACGCAAGTAGGGGTACCAATCGCCGAAGATGTTTTGCCTGCGATTGAGGATGGTCTGGATGCTGTCATAGAGAACATGGATACTTTGGTGCCTGCGATAGCAGGCGTGATAGCCAGTGTTGGCACATTTAAAGCTACAATGAAACTGGCTACGGTAGCACAGGCTCTTTTTAATACTACTGTAAGCGCAACACCTATTGCACTAATGGTAACGGCGGTGGCCGGCGCAGCAACCGCAATAGGTGTTTACGCAGAGAGCGCAGGGGATGCGTCGAAAGATGTCGCGGATTTGGCTGATCAGAGCCAGCGATTGTGCGACAAAGCAAACGAAGTATCTGAATCTGCCCAGGATATGATGACATCCTATGCTGACACCAGTGCGGAAATAGAAGCGCAGGGAGGATATGCAAAAACACTTGCTGAACGTATAGAAACGCTTGCAGATAAGACTGGGAGAAGCAACGAAGAAACTCAGGTGATGCAGGGGTACATTGCTGAACTGAATGGACTGGTGCCGGATTTGAACCTGGCGTATGACGAGCAAGCCGGAAAGCTGAATCTGGCAAGTGATGCACTGGAAGAATATCTGAATCAGTCACAAAGGGACATAGAACTGCAGGCACTCAGGGAGCAGGCTGTTGAACTGATAAAAAAGAGGTCAGAACTGGAAGTTGAGAATATTAAGCTTACACAGCAGTCAACGGATTTATCAGATAAAAAACAGAAAGTTCTTGAGGGTGAAGATGAATGGTATCTGAAAAACTGCAGAAGCTTGACAACGCTATTTGATAAAAAAAATGAGGAACGCCGAAATTACGATGAAGTAACAGAATCTATTGAAAAAAATCAGGAAGCTCAAGAAAAAAATGAAACAGCGCGTAAAGATGTAGAAGCAGGAATTGCAGCTCTTCAGGAGGAGTTGGAGAAACATGGTATCTCATGGGAAGAGGCTACTGTAAAGCAAGACGAAAATACAGAATCTGCGAACACAAATGCAGAGGCACAGCAGGCAGCAGCAGATGCCAATGCAACGGCAGCGCAAACTATAGTAGAAACTTACATGGGGATGCAGGAAACTGTCTCAGATGTACTGGAAAGCCAAATGAACATGTTTGAAGAATTTAACGCTGGCGCAGATATATCAAGCGAGGAACTCTTGAATAACATGCAGTCACAGATTGAGGGAGTAACAAACTGGGCTGACAACATGGCGTACCTGGCTGACAGAGGCGTAAATCAAGGCATCCTGGATAAACTGGCTGAAATGGGACCGCAGGGGACTACATATGTCGAAGCATTTGCCAATATGACGGATGAGCAGTTGCAGCAGGCTAATGATATGTGGTCACAGTCTTTGGATATGAAAGAGGGAGTAAATGCCAGCGTCCAGGGTATGATCGAGGAATACACGGCAGCTCTTAATGGCGGAAAAGAACAGATGGTAGAAGTTATGTCCTCTGTGGGTATAGATTTGTCTGGCGGGCTAGGGTCTGGAATCAGAACAGGGATTGAACAAGGTACCATTGCAATAAATGAACTAAGCGAAGCTGTTATCACTACTACAAAGACAGACTTCGATACGCATTCCCCATCGAAAATATTTATGGGTATTGGAAATGATTTGGTTGCGGGATTATCTGACGGTATCACCGGGAATGAACTGCAGGCTGTCATGGCAATACAGATGTTGTCACAACAGATCGTAAATATTGCCCAGAGCACATTAAACTCTGCTGATTTTACCAATGTAGGCAATACAGTAGTTGATGGCATAAGGACAGGCGTGGAGCATGGTTCGCCTGCAGTATTGGCCCGTGTTTCATCTCTTTGTGATGATGTGCTATCCAAAACAGAGGAAACGCTCACATATGTTAACTTTTACGTGCCGGGCAATGTAGCAGTGCGAGGACTGGAAGCGGGTATTGCTGCAGGTCAAGATCTAGTAGAGCGCGCAGCGGAGTCTGTGGTATCGTCTGTAACCGACGAGGCATCGGAACTGAATTGTTGGACGTTATACATGGACGGATACAATACGTCCGTCGGTCTGGCAAACGGTATAGCCGCCGGCGAATCAGAAGTAATCAATGCAGTGGCCCAGATGTGTGCGGATGCGGTGGCAGAGGCAGAATACAGGCTGGATATCAATTCTCCATCCAAAGTTTTTAAAAGATTGGGTGAATATACCGCCGAAGGGTTTGGAATCGGTTACGAGGATAAAATGGATGATGTACGGGCCACAATCGCGGAGAGCATGGAAGTGCCAAACGTGACAGGAAGAAACGCTGCTGGAACAAATGCTGTATACGAGAATTCCGGTGACACAGAAGCATTTGAGCTGTTCAAAGAGTATCTGCCATATCTAAGGGAGATAGCGGCAAAGGACACGACTTTGTACCCATCCAGACGGCAATTTGAAAAAGATGTTACGCAGATTGTGAACAGCGGTACAACAAGAAAGACAACGATGAAATCAGCAGCAAGGGGGTATTGATACGTTTTATGTGGAATTGAATGAAGTAACCAGCGACTCAATCGGACTGCTGGTAAAAGAAAGGCCTGCGCCCCCTGCGCCGGAACCAGATTATGATGCAATAAAACTGCCAGGCAGGGACGGCACCCTTTACCACAGAAAAGATACTGTGCCTGATATCCCGGTAACTTTCACATTCGGTTTTAAAGCAAAAAAAGATTTGTGGATGGAGCAGTATCGCATCGTAAAAGAATGGTTGTATGATGGTATAGGCAGCAGGCTTGTATTAAGCGACGACCCAGAATATTTCTACCAGGTCAAACACCTTAAAATTAAATCAACAGAGAGATTTATAAGGACAATGGGACAGATATCGGTTGAATTTATATGCTCAGGTTATCAATACCTATTAGAAGGGACAACGGAAATGGACATTGACCGGGTATTATATAACCGCTATTACCTGTCCCATCCGGTCTATAAAATTACCGGAGAAGGAGTCTGTACCCTTACAGTCAACGGAAAGACAATGGTGGCGAATGTGGGGCAGAATTTGACCATAGATACTGAAAGGAAGCTATCATATAGGCTTGATAACACAATCATGAATACCTCTGTGACAGGTAATTATGATGACCTGTATTTGCTTAAAGGAAAAAACAGCATAACCATAACAAACGGATTTGAATTGAAGATAATCCCCAATTGGAGGTGCCGATAATGATACAGATATATCTGCCATACAATACAGACTATGAGCATAACGGGGATGCGGTACTGGGTCCGATCTCCTGCGAATGCGAAATGGTACTCAATGATGAATGGCATCTTGAATTGGAGCATCCGATAGATGAAAACGGAAAATTTAAAATGATCATAAAAGAAGCTGTTATCTCCGCGCCAACGCCAATAGGGGAGAGGCAGCTTTTTCGTATTTACGAAACACAAAAGGATGATGAAACAGTAACGGCTTATGCATTTCCTGTTTTCTTTGATTCCAAGGATGATCATATTTTATTAGATGTTAGGCCGACGGGTAAGAACGGTCAGCAAGCACTTGATATCATGTGTGCGAAAAGTGAATATAGTGGGACATCAGATATAACCACTGGTTCCACGGCATATTACGTGCGTAGGAATTTAATGGAGGCAATCAATGGAGACATTGACCAGTCTTTTATAAATCGGTGGGGCGGGGAAATTCTCTATGACAATTACCAGGTAATCATTAATCAGCGTGTCGGCGGAGATTACGGCGTCCGGGCGGAATTCGGTTATAACCTGGAAGGAATAGAAGAACATGTAGACATGAGCGAGGTTGTAACCAGGATCATCCCGGTTGCATACAACGGATACACACTCGAAGGAGATTCACCGTGGGTGGATTCCCCGCGTATCAATAAATACGCAAAGGTATACACAAAGGAACTCTCTTTTGATGATATAAAGATGATAGAAGATGCGAGTGAAGATGAAGAAGGGTGTCTGACGCTGGATGAATTGCGACGCAAATTAGTTTCAAAATGCAATGAGCAGTTCGCACAAGGCGTAGACCTGCCAAAAATCTCTTATGATGTAAATATGGTATCCCTGGAAGGGACAGAGGAATATAAGGGATACGAGATCCTGGAAAAAGTAGGGCTGGGAGATACAGTACATTGTAGGCATAGGGGACTTGGCATAGAGACAAATGCAAGGGCAATCTCAATCAAATATGATTGTATTGATAAAAGAAATTTAGAGATCGTTCTTGGTGACTATCAAAAAAGTGCTTTTGACTCTGAGTTTGAGCTGCAGAAGGCAATTGAAGCTGTTCTCGATAGCAAGTCAAAAACGGTAATGGCAGAGAGGGTGCGGGGCATCCTTGACGCAGTAAATACTCAACTGCGGCTGCAGAGTACGGTTGCCAAGAAAGTAAATGGCAGAGCCTTTGAAATATCCGACCTGGACCCTGAATCGGAATTATACGGCTGTATGATATTCGGCAGCCAGGGCTTACAGATCGCCACGGAGCGCACCGCGGACGGGAGGGACTGGAACTGGCGGACGGCTATAACTGCAAAAGGAGTCGTTGCAGATGCTATCATATCCGGCCTACTGTCGGATAAGACAGGCCGGAACTATTGGAACCTTGATACAGGTGAGTTTCGGATGACGATGGAGGCTTTTACCGTAGATGGAAAAACGGTAGAAGACATTGCAAAAGGTATTGCAGACGAAGCGCAGAAGCTGGCTCAGGCATATGCAGACAAGCAGCTATCAGACTTCACCTATGTTGTTTCTGGTGATATTTATAATCTCCAGAAGCAGATAGATGGACAGATAGAGACATATTACTATGACTACGAACCAACCCTCAATAATGCACCTGCCTCTAAATGGACCACAGAGACGGAGCGGGCGAAGCATGAGGGAGACCTATTTTACTGGAAAAGCAAAGGCTATGCATACCGCTTTTTTAAAGAAGGCGGAGTGTGGAAATGGCAGCTTGTGCAAGACACAGATGTTACAAAGGCCCTTGCCAATGCATCGAAAGCGCAGGATACAGCGGACAGCAAACGCAGGATTTTTATAGCCCAGCCAACAACCCCGTATGACGTGGGTGACACTTGGATGGATGGCAGGGACATACTGACCTGTACTGTAAGCCGCCAGACTGGGGTGTGTCAATCATCCGACTGGCGAAAATTGAATGCATATACTGATGATGCGGCCCTAAATGCTTTCATCTCTGGGGATTATAAAAATGCCATTGCTGCGTTAAAAACACAAGCCGACAAGAAAGCAGAGACTTGGCGGCAGGCCGATGACCCGGCGGCAGGATGGACACAGGCAGAGAAAGCGGAGCATAAAGGGGACCTGTGGTATAAAACCACGGACCAGAAGGCTTATATCTACACAGGGACCGCCTGGGAGCTGATGAAAACGGCTCCTCCTGATGAGGTCTTTGACAAGATAGACGGTAAGGCCCAGATATTTGTAGCACAGCCCGCGCCCCCTTATGCAATAGGGGATTTGTGGACGAATGGGACAGATATATTGACTTGTACAATGGATAGAGCAACCGGCAATTACGTGGCAAGTGACTGGAAGAAATTGAACGCATACACGGACAACAGCGCTCTGCAGGAATTTATTTCTGGAGATTATAAAGACACTATTGAAGATATCCAGAACCAGACGGACCAGAAAGCTGAAACATGGTGGCAGCCTGCGGACCCATCCACTGCTTGGGAAAATAAAGCAGAGCATAAAGGCGACATCTGGTATAACACCACAGAGAAAAAGTCTTATATCTACACCGGATCTGCATGGGAAGAAATGAAGGCTACACCGCCGGATGAGATATTTGACCGGATAGACGGGAAAGCTCAGATATACATAAGCCAGCCGGCGCCACCGTATCAGATCGGAGATCTATGGTTTGATGGAGTTGATATACTTACATGCGTTACAGAAAAGGAAAGTGGGGACTATGCTGCAGCCGACTGGGAAAAGAGAAATTCATATACTGATGATACCTTGGCGCAAGAAGCCCTTGACGAAGCGCGAAAAGGGCGTATCCTAGCCGTTTCCCTGTCGAACGATACATTTGTTGTCCCGACGGATACGGACGGAAATAACGGCAATTATACAGGATGCAATACAACTATTTCTGTGTTTTACGGCACTACGGATGTAACCAAAAGCGCATCAATAACTGTTTCAAAATCGGGAGGTATCACAAGCTCATGGTCTTCCCTGACTAAGCAGTGCACGGTCACTAATATGACTTCCGATAGCGGATATATCGAATTTCTTGTCAAGTACAACAGTATTTCTGTGACCAAGCGCTTTACAATCAGTAAAAACAAGAACGGATCAGACGGACGTATCTATATGCTTGACCCTTCCACACTGGTAATGAAAAGAGGGGAGAGCGGAAACTTGAACCCGCAGAGGGTTACGTTTTACTCTCGATACAAGGATGGGAAATCGCCAGAAAAGGTAAGTTACCCTGGGCATTTTGAAATTGGTGAAAGTGTAAACGGATCTGTCTGGACTACAAAATACACAAGCAGTGTTGACGAATCAAGCGTAGTATACGCACCTACCAGTACGGCGGTAACCATAAAATGCACGCTTTATGAGGCGGGAGGAACAGATGTAAAGATAGACAGCCAGACCGTTGTTATCCTGGAAGATTTAGCTGCCCTAACGCATGACATGGTATTTGACCGGCTGACAGACGGCGGGAAGATACAGGGCCTCTATACGGAGAACGGCAATATATACATTAACGCTACCTATATTAAATCCGGTATGCTCACTCTCGGCGGGAGCGGAAATCAGTATGGCTCCCTGCGAATGCTGGACGCAAGCGGGAAAAAAATAGGCGGATGGGACAAGGACGGGATCTATGTAGACGGAGGGGCTATTTACTGTAAAACATCCGAATCAGGAGCAAGTTTGTACGGCGGCAGGATGCATCTAACGCATGGGACCACAGAAGTCGGAAACATAGGCACTAATTATCATGTAGGATACGAAAGCAGGAAAGGTCTTGTATTTGACCTGGACAGCACTGGCGCATACATGGCCTGGGCCGCAAGGACATCAAGTACAGGCAGTTATATCATAAAGCTTTTATATTCCAGTAAGACATTCGGGGATTACAAAGCAGACCGGTTATACCTTGGGTGTGATATGGATTGCAACAATTACAATTTCAGGAAACTCAAGGTTTCAGACAGCTTTTCTATTATGAATAATACAACATGCGATATTTACAGTGATGTTAATTACCATAATTGGAATGCAAAAAATATCGGACTTGATAATATAGTTGCTTTTGATGGTTACGCCCCATTCAGCGGAACTTTTCCAATCGTATATAAAATAGTTAAAAACGGTGATGGGAGCATTACCTGGTATACCGGAACTGTGAAAGTGAGAAGCGGTGGTATAACCGCTGTCCCAGAATAAGGAGGAAGACATGGAACCAATCATTATGTTGGAGGCGCCGGACGAAATTAACATTGATAATCCAGATACTCCAAAATCAGAAGAAGCAGTAATGACGGTTATGGAAACTACAGGAAGGAATGAAAGCAATGGAACAGAATAATAAAAAAACGCCGATAGGTGCTTTTATGGATTTGGCAAAGGAAGAAATCGGGAATTGCATTGCCACAATCACGCGAGAAAACGGTATACCAGCAGATTTGACGGTGTATATCCTTGACAGTATTAGAGCTGACTATGAAAAGGCGAAGGCTCAATATTATGTGAATAACTTTGCAGCTGTGCAGGAACCAGAACCAAGGAAGGAGATAATGCATGAAGGCGGTAAAGAAGATTGAAATAAGTGTCCTGCATAAGAGGATCACACCGATTGTTTACGCGGTCCAGGGTGATACAGGCAGGGAAATAGAATGTACCGTAGTTGACTGGGACATACCCGCAGGTGTAACCGCACGCGTCTGGGTGGTTAAACCGTCAAAAAAGGTCGTATATAATGACTGTCGGATTGTAGACAAGGCCGTTTTCGTACCCATGACGAACCAGACGCTTGCGGAGCCTGGTGGCGCGATCTGCATGATAGAGTTTGTGAGTGGAGAGGATGTAGTATCCTCTTTTTCTTTTAACCTCTACGTTTACGAGAGTGCGAGCGGTGACGGAATACCCAGCGAAAACGAATCTACTGTACTGGAGGGAATGTTTAAGGAGCTGGCCCAGGATGCAATCAAGACGCTGAATGAGGCGAAGGCCCAGGCTGCTGCGGCGAAGAAGTCAGCGCAGGACACAGAAAAGATTAAAAATGATTTTACGCTCACCGCCCAGCAAGCCGTAGCTGACGTAAATAACGCCGGTCAGACCCAAACCCAGCGTGTAAACACCGCCGGAGACACCCAGGTCTCCCGTATCCAGGCAGAGGGGACAACCCAGATCCAGAACGTACAGGCCACAGCCGCAGAGATAGCAGCGGACCGGGAGCAGATACACACCAACCGGGATAATACCGCAAGGCTGCAGCGGACCACTGCAGGGGCTATTACACGGAGCGCGGAGGGGAGTTTTATCACCCTGGAGGACGCTGCGGACGAGATGGGGTTTAAGCGGATTGAGATACCGGGCATGACGGAGCAGAGGACTACGACCGGGGCGCAGCTGTTTGATGCGAGTAAGCTACCGACAGCGACAGCAAACGGCGCCACGGTTACCAATAATGGTGATGGGAGTTTTACAATCTCAGGCACGCCGACAGCAAGTGGCGGAATTTCATATTATGCATATTCACATGATGAGTCTGTTAAGTTATTTCCTGCAGGAACGTATACTTTAAAGTGTGAGAAGGCAACCAGACCGTATTTTTATTTAACGTTTTCTTATACTGGCGGAAGAGTTGAACTAAATAATAATAGTACGACGATACTAACAAAAGACATCACAGAAGATATGGTGAATACAGCCAATTATCAGGTGACGTTTGGATTTTATGTAAATATAGAGACTACCTTACAAATCGGCACTATCCGTCCAATGTTATATTGCGACGGTGACGGAACCTGGGAACCATACACAGGCAATAAACCATCTCCCTCCCCGGAGTACCCGCAGGAGCTGGAGAATGTCGGGGTGCTGAATGAGGCCGGGAAGTACAAGGTTAAGATTGCAGCGTGCAAAAATAACCTGCTTGATATGACCGGAGCAAAAGGCGGTACGGATGCAGGAATAACCGCAGTCGTAAACCCAGATGGTACATTTACCAGTAATGGTACTACAACAGGCGCCGCAATAAATATATGGTTGTTAGGCGGGTATTACCCAGATTTTACAGATAAGGATGTATTAATGGTACTTGCCCCCGGAAAAACATACTATCTTGCAGATGTTGCATTATTTATGGGCACGGAAAATACGGCAACGCAAGTATTTTTTGTTGACCCCAAGAAGTATCCTAAAGGATTCAAGGTTACAGGTGTAAGGCATCCGGCCAAAAATGTAGGCACAGTATTAACAAATAAAACACATTATCCCCGTGTAATACTTGGGGACACCGACACCGGATGGGAACCATACAGAGGCCACACAGCCACCATAACCTCAGACCGCCCGCTGACCAAGTGGGACAAGCTTACATGCCGGGATGGTGTGTGGGGATGGAGATATAAGGGGTTTACAGTAGTAGAGGATGGAAGTCGTTTAATCAGCGATACTTGGTGGCCTAGCGTCGTTTTCTCAACTTTGCCAAAACGAGCAACAAACAGTAAGATATACTGCAATTATTGCGCAAGCTCATACATCAGGGCTTCAAATGCATACGGGACTAATATTTGTATTGAGCATGCGGATACCTACTGGGAATTTACGAATTCCGAAGAGACGAAAGCATGGCTCATCCAGAAGAATACAGAAGGTAAGCCATTGTATTATCAGTATGAGACATTAGAGGAAGAATGGGTCCCCCTCTCCGCCGAGGAACAGGCCGCCATGAACGCCCTCTGCACTCATGCCGGTACAACACACATCTGGACAGATGACCCGCTGCAGCCTGTGATAAGTGTGGATTATACCCTGGACACAGAGGGATACATCCGGGATACAACACCGGCTTACCGGGACGTGGAAAGGTTTGCGCTTACCGGTGAGGCATCTGGGACGGTGGCAACCTGTACGGATAGTGCAGATTGGCCGTTACTGGGCGTCGGGATGCTGGGGAAATGCGAACAGGTAACTACGACCGGGGCGCAGTTATTTGATTTTACATGGGAGGAATCTACATCCGGAAGTATACGCTATATTAATAATAACGGAGTAATTACTGCAAATGGTACATTGACAGAGCCAAGCTCCTATACTGCAGCGACGAGCATTATCCTATTGCCGGGAACGTATAGTGTAAGTGGAAATCACGGATATGCTAAGGTATACGTGAGAATAAAAAAGGCTGACGACACTATAATATACATCAACGGTTCATCTTTTGCTGTTGATGGAACAGAAAAAGAAATAAAATTTTTTGTGCAGATAGATGCACCAAAAGGAACGGGAATTAATTATACGTTGTATCCTATGCTCAACGCCGGAGAAACCGCCCATCCCTGGGAGCGATACACCGGAGCCGCGCCATCTCCCAGTCCAGCTTACAAGCAGGAGATACAGGAGACTGGCACGTACAACCCTGAGACGGGGATGTATGAAGCGGTATGGCAGCAGTGTGGTGATAATATCTTTGATATTTCGCTTATTTCAGATATTGATGTAAGTGGAAATGGAAGCATAAGAAAAGGATTGGTATTGCCTGGTGGAACAGATTATATATTATCTGCCGAAAATACCATGACAGATATTTTCTGGAAAAAAGTAATAAATGGGACTTACGGAGGGGCTAACGCACTGGGCGCTGATGGTATCATAAGGGCACAGGATGCAACCACTGTTATGGTTTATGCCCAGTACATCAACCAGTTTACAGATTTGATTCACCCCATGCTCAACGCAGGCGAAACCGCCCAGCCCTGGGAACCCTACCAGTCCGACACATTACGCCTCACCGCAGACCAGCCCTGGCGTGGCATAGGAGACATACACGACGAGGTGTGCGACCGGAACGGAGTGCTTGGGACGTGGCGGCGGTATGCAGAGGATATTTTGGATGGTTCAGAAGACGAAAAATGGGGAATGGCTGATTGCCTCGACCCCACACACAAAAGATTTTATAGCTATTTGGTTAGTTCTAAAGCAAACCCAGCCGAGAACAACGCAAGTGTAGAGCCGTTATTATGCAACGCTTATAAAGCAGTTACGGCAAATAAAGCCTACGCCGAAAATCAGGGGATATCTGTAGAGGCAGCCACAGGGAAAGTCCTCATTTATGATAATACCTTTTCGCTTACGGCAGATATATCCGGGTTTAAAGCGCGCCTTGCAGAGTATCCAATAACCGTTGTGTATCAGCTCAAAGAGCCGTATTTCGAGCCGTTCCCTGACGAGATCCAGAAGCAGTACCGCAAGCTCAAATCCTATGCCGGGACCACACATGCCTGGGCAGATGACCCTCTGCAACCGGAGGTGTCATTCCGGTACGTGAAAGACAGTAAAGCCGTAATCAAAAATCTGCAGCTTGACATTGCAGAGCAGATAACAGACTTGCAGGCGCAGATAGACCAGTTAACTATAAACAACAACTTATAAAAAAGGAGAATGACTATGAACACACGAACCTACAAAAACTGCAAACTGCTGATTGAGAACAACCGCTATGAGTATGATGACATGTACAATAAGCTTGACCTGTTCCTGATGATGAATCGGATCACGGATGACGAATACGTTGAGCTTACCGGGATGCTGGTAGAACCATTACCGGAGCCAGAGCCAATAGAACCGGAACCGACACCGGAACCGGAGCCAGAGCCAACTCCTGAGCCTGCCCCGGACCCCGAACCAGAAACACCCGTTGACCCGGAACCGGAAGCCCCAGTAGTGGAGTAACCGAATATGGAAGGGATTAGAGCAGGACCGGAGACGGTTCTATTTTTATACTCAAAATCAGGGGAAAGTGAGGGGCCACAATGTGAAGATTGACATTGCATTACTTATCAGCATTATTTCCGTAGTAACGGTCCTTCTTTCTTCCCTGAAAAATTCAAAGAAGCAGGATTTTTCAGAGGTTGAAAAGAAGGCCGTAGAGACAGCTACTATCAACGTAAAGCTGGATGCCATAGGAAATGATGTGAAGGACATCAAATATGACATAACCGCTGTAAAACGTGAGGTAACGAGTCTCACAGAGCGGATGATTATCGTAGAGCAGAAAACGAAGTCCGCCCACCACAGGATTGATGAGCTGGTGGGTACTGAAGAAAGGAAGGAATAGTTATGAAGGATTGGAAGAAATGGGCGAAGGCCGCAGGAGTAAGGGCAATCAAGACTATGGCGCAGACCGCTGTTGCAACCATTGGGACGGCGGCGGTGCTGAACGACGTAAACGGAATCATGGTTGTATCTGCATCTGTCCTGGCAGGAGTGGTGTCCTTGCTGACATCCCTGGCAGGATTACCAGAGCTGAAGACAGAGGGCGAGTGATCGCTCTCTTTTATTTTGCGCCGGCGCAACAGCCGGAGAAAGGAAATATGTATGACAAAAACAGAAGCAATCAATAAGGTGATTCAGATTGCCAGAGCAGAGGTTGGATACCTGGAAAAGCGTAACGGTAATAGTCTGGACAGCAAGACGGCCAACGCCGGAAGCGCCAATTACACAAAATACTGGCGTGACATTATGCCGGACTATCAGGCACAGCCCTGGTGTGCAGCATTTGTATCCTGGGTGCTGATGCGGGCATTTGGACAGGCGGCCGCAGAAAAGATGCTGAAGCACTGGCCCTATGTATATGTACCCACGCTGGCCGGGAAGTTTAACAACTATGCCAATCCGCAGGTTGGCGATATCGTGATGTTTAAGCATGGAGGTATATTTACCCATACAGGCATTGTGACTGGTGTCAACGGGGACTATTTTACCACCATTGAAGGCAACACCAGCGGTGGCAGCACTATTATTGCCAATGGCGGCGGAGTGTGCAGTAAAGGGTACTATAACAGCAATCTGCCGGGAACAAAGTTTGCTAGACTTGATTGGAGTATTGTAGCTGGACAGGCATCCGCTCCCGCGTCCAAACCGAATACCAGTAAGCCGGCAACAACGGGCGGCAACGCTGTGATCAGGGACGGGCAGATCCACTGTAATAACTTCACTGGCGCCGGAATTCCCGTAGATGGCTACGACGGTCCGAAGACCCGCAAAGGGGCAGTGATGGTGCTGCAGACAGGTCTAAATATGGATTACCGGGCGGGCCTGGCTATAGACGGTATCCTGGGGGCAATGACCCTACAGGCATTAGGCAGCCACTTTGTTTGCAGGGGAGAGTGTCAGTACATGGTGACAGCCCTCGAGATCCTGCTCATGCTCAAAGGCTACAACCCAAATGGAGTAGAGTGCCCTGGCAGTTTTGGCTCTGGCCTGGAAGCTGCAGTGCGGCAGTATCAGAAGGACCACGGGCTTACAGTGGATGGCATCGCAGGACGCAATACATTTATGAGTTTGGTCGCATGATAACAGCCTGGCTCGACGTCGAGTTTGTGGCATAATAATAGCCCCGGTACTCATGAATTGTTTTCCAAACATTGATGTTCAAATCTGATTTTGAGAGTGTACGGTTCAATGAGTCGGGGCTTACAGTTATTTTATAATTCTGGAATCTTTAAGAAACTTATCTAGATTATACTTAATGTCTTTATTGCATCGATTTATAATTTCAGCGAATGTGTTTTTACTTACTGAAAAGCTGACGCCCTGATCATCGGTGATGATTAATTCTTGATTATCGCTTTTTTGTATTTGATAATTTAATGTTTTAAATAGTTCAGTAAATAGTAGTTCTCTTTTTCTATCAGTTGAGATTGAATGGGTAACATTTATTTTGGATTCATCAAACATACGATAATATTTCTTTTTTTCTTCATCCATTAAATCTGTTACTTTGCAATCAAATGCAATACTTAATCTTGTTAAAATATTTATTTTAGGGTTGTATTTGCCTAATTCATAGCTTCTTATAGTGACTTCATTTACGCCCACTAATGTGGCTAGTTCTTTTTGCGTCATTTTTTTTTGTTTTCTAAAATATTTAATATTTTCACCTATTGTTGCCATAGTAATACCTCCATAAAAATATAATACCACATAATCCATAAAAATAACAGAGTGAAAACTATCTATTTTGCTTGACAGAGTGAAAACTATTTCATATAATATAAGAAACAGAGCCAAAACACTCTTTTTGCGCTGCTTTATGCGCGCAACGTTTAATTAATGTCATTTTACTCATAGGTATGTTGCTGTACAGAGGGTGTATCTTTGTAGAGGAGAGCTAAAATATAGAATTTGGGATAAAAAGGAGGGGCGTTAATATGACTAATTTATAAAAAATTAGTCATGAAAATGAGCAAAATAAGTAAGTATGGTGCTCCACATGCTTATTATGAGTATTCTGATTAAAAAATAGTTATTGGATAATGAAAAATGGAGGTTGCTTAATAATGAGAGATATTTATGATGAAATACGAATTAATAGATTCCAGCCTTGTGTAGGATATGTTAATACGAGTATAGGAGAATTTTTCAAAGTTATCACATTACAGGATGGAAATAATTGTATTGAGGATGTGTGTTTTCTTCTATCTCAGGCATATACTTATGGAGTGATACAGGGAAAAAGAGAGGAGCGAATTAGAAGAAGAAAATCAGTATAATACATATAAAACGCCCTGGCGACAATACTCTACCCGAGGTGTTTTACTTATATATTTGACTAACATTTGACTAACAAAGTTATGAAAAAACAGAGTAAATCATAAAAAGACATATAAATGGAAATTCTCTAAAGCCTTATAAAAAGGGCATTCATGAAAGTTACGATATGCTGTAAAAAGTAAATTTTGAGATTGGTAAGGCGGAGGTCGGCGGTTCAAATCCGCTAGGCAGCTTGAGGAAAGCCCTTGAATTTTCAAGGGTTTTTTGTTTTTTCTAAGTACCTTTCTTCCTTCCTCCATCCGTATCTTTTTTCAAATCTTTGTCCTTTGTTAAAGTTTTATTTCTGGCCAAGTCCATCATTCGATCCTTTTCCCTTTTCAAAATTTTGCATTGCAGATTGGCTCAATATTTTCTCTTTCAGTATTCATATTCTTCTCTTGCGCTGATTTCCGTGCGGTCGGAACAGAAATATTTTTATATCTGTTG
The DNA here is from genome assembly GCA_002270465.1 of Blautia hominis. GTDB lineage: Bacteria > Bacillota > Clostridia > Lachnospirales > Lachnospiraceae > Blautia > Blautia hominis. The sequence goes on along the minus strand of NQOF01000001.1, from coordinate 316,978 downwards.
TCCGAATTTCTTGTGGCTGCTATCTCTGAATTACTGCTTGTGTCAAATGACACAATTGGTAAAAATTGGAAATAATCCCATGTGTAGAAAATTTCACTCTAAAATTGTGAAAAAATCACAATTGACCAGTAGAAATATTTGTGATAATATGCAGTTATAAACAAAAAAGTTCGTTTTTATAGATGCATCTGAAAAATGAATGGCAACTAAACAAAAGAAAAGTTGGTGTCATATGACACAGAGGAGAAGGTAATGAAGAGAAGCGAATATGATCAGATTAAAAGTGAAGGGCTGGAACTGATGAAAAAGGCCGGTATTTATCTGACGCCGGAAGAGGAAGAAAGGATGGAAGTCACAGATTTTGGCTTAAATGATCCTTACCATGAAGGCCTTATGCTGCATGTTTATGTAAATACAAAGAGATGCTGTGCCAAAGAACTGCCAATGCTTCCGGGTCAAATTTGTGCAGAACACAGACACCCGCCGCTTGGACCGGATAATCCGGGAAAAGAAGAGACTTTCCGCTGTCGTTATGGGGAAGTGTATGTTCATGTTCCTGGTGAACCGACACTGAATCCGAAAGCCAAAATTCCGGCGGGAAAGGAAGATGTGTATACAGTCTGGCATGAAATTGTTTTAAAGCAGGGGGAGCAATACACGTTGGCACCGAATACAAAGCATTGGTTCCAGGCAGGACCAAGCGGCGCTGTGGTTTCGGAATTTTCCTCTTACAGCGAAGACGGAACGGATGTCTATACTGACCCTGAGATATCAAGATTTACAACAATAGAAGATTGAGAAGTGGGGACTGTCTATGATCGTACAAAGACTGGGAGGCTGCAAATGGCAGTATAGAGATACCCGGGAGAAAGAATGGCACGATGCAGAAGTGCCCGGTACCTTGTTTTTGGATATGATAAAGGAAGGGAGGATTAAGAAGCCCTTTTATCGTTTCCAGGACAGAGAATTTCAAGAGCTGGCAAAAAATGATTATGAGTATGAGCTGTGCTTTAAAGTACAGGAGGATGTGCTGTTCAGGGAAAAACAGATTCTGGTGTTTGAGGGGATTGACACCATAGCGGATATTTATCTGAATGGAGTAAAGGTTGCCCGGACACAGAATATGCACCGCACATACCGCTTTCCGGTAAAGGGGATACTGAAAGAGGGGGAAAACCTGCTGCACATTACACTATATTCACCGGTGCGCTATATAGAGGAGCAGCACAGAAAACATCCTCTTCCTGAATTTAACACGGCCAGTCCCCACGGATTTTCGCAGATACGGAAGACTCACAGTTCTTTTGGGTGGGATGCAGAGCCGAATGTGCCAGATTTGGGGATTTGGAGAGACGTATACATAGAGGCATATGATAAGGCAGGAATAGGGCATATTTATACCCGGCAGAGACATGAAGAGGGAAGGGTTTTCTTAAAAACAGAGGTATTGTCAGATACGGTATGCGATGAAGCAGATGTAAGCATTATTCTATACAGCCCGCAGGGAACGGAACTATCCCGAAAACAGATAAGATTCCGGGAGTCTTTGGCAGAAACCTGGATGGAGATTGAGAATCCTGAGATTTGGTGGCCAAATGGATATGGAGAGCAGCCCCTGTATGAGATCTGCATCAGAATGCAGTGCAGGGATGAATGGGAAGAGAAGCATTTCTTTGTGGGGCTTCGTACGATAGAAGTGAGAAGAGAAGAGGATTCCTTTGGAGAAACTTTTGCCTTTTATGTAAATGGCATCCCCGTTTTTGCCAAAGGAGCAAGTTATACTCCTCCGGATAAATTCCTGACAGCCTGCCGGGGACAGCGACACCGGGAATTGATACGTCTCTGTAAGGAGGCCAATTACAACTGTATCCGTATATGGGGCGGGGCGGTGTATCCTGACGATGAACTGTATGATCTTTGCGACAGAAACGGGATTTTAATCTGGCAGGATCTGATGTTCGCCTGTGCCTTATATCCTTCAGATGATGCATTTCTTGCAGATATCAGGGAAGAGGTGAAAGACAATGTGATCCGGCTTCGCAATCATGCCTGCCTTGCGCTTTGGTGTGGAAATAACGAAAATGAATGGTTTCATGACTATGAGCACCAGGCAGAAGGGCTGACCCAGGAGCTGAGAATGAAGAATCTGCAGCAGTATGAGGTGCATTTGGCTGAAGTGGTTCGGAAATATGATCCGGACAGACTGTTCTGGCCCAGCTCACCGTCCAGCGGAGGGGGGTATGATGATCCGAATGGATATGCAAAAGGGGATGTACACTGTTGGTATGTGTGGTATCTTCCTGCAAAACCGTATACTTTTTACAGAGACTGTACAGGGCGGTTTATCAGTGAATTTGGTCTGGAATCTTTTCAAAATTTCAAAACATTGCGCAGTTATCTGGAACCGGAGGACATGAGCCCTAATTCGGAAGTCATGGATCATATGCAGCACTGCAGTGATAATTACTGCAATATGGGCAACGGAAAAATTATGAATTATATCTTCCAGGAGGTACAGGCTCCCCGGACATTTCAGGAATACATTTTTGCATCCCAGTATGCACAGGCGGAGGGGATCAAATACGGAACCTGTCATTTCCGAAGCATGAAGCCAAGATGTATGGGGGCGCTTTACTGGCAGATCGTAGACTGTTTTCCCGGAACAAGCTGGTCCGGCATTGATTATGAATACCGTTTGAAGGTTCTGCATTATTATGCCAGACGTTTTTTCAGACAAGCCATCTTGTGTGTGAAGGAGGATAGGTTTGAATCACGGAGAATGGAGATATTCGTGGTAAATGACTCCCCTCGGGGATTTACAGCAAAGCTTGCGTGGGCATTGAAAGATTCGGCAGGGAATACAGTAAAAAGCTGGGAAAAGATAATACAGGCAGAAGGATCTTCTTCCGCTGTTTTTCAGGAAATAGACTGGTCAAAGGAAATAGAGGAGGAAGAGCGGAAGAAATATTATCTGGAGTTATTTTTATACAGCCGAGATGGGGAAATCCTCTGTGAGGATACATATCTGTTTGTAAAACCAAAGCATTTTCAATTCCTGCATCCCCAATTTATGGTTGATGTACAGGAAGAGAAGGAAAAGTATGTTCTAAATATTCAGACTTCTTGTTTTACAAAATGCATAAAGATGGATATGGAAAATAATGACTGCGAATTTTCGGATAATTGCTTCGACCTTTCACCGGGAAGAACGAAAAGAGTGGAGGTAGAGAAAAGAAGTCTTCGGCGCCAGATTTCAATGGAAGAGCTGAAAAAACAATTGTTTTTTGAAAATGTAAACGACATCGGTAAAAATATAATGTAAATTGGGAGGAAAAAAATGAGAAAAAGAATTGCTGTGTTATTGGCAGGTGTTATGGTCTGTTCTATGCTGACCGCATGTGGTTCTGCAGATGAACCCCAGGAAGAGCCAGAAGCAAAACAGGAGGAGGCAAAAGAAGAAAAGCCGGAAAATAAAGAAGAAAAAGAAACGGAGCCTGAGGCTGACGCAGAGGCGGGCGGGGAGTTCACAGAGGAAGTAACGCTGGATGTTGCCATGATGTGGCCTCTGGACAGCACGACAGACGCAAAATCCTATGCGCTGAACCGCGCCATTGAGAGACTGGAGAAGGATTATCCCAATATAAAAGTTAATTATGATGGTTCTGTACACGATGATTATCAGACGATCATGATGACGTATGCGGCAGCAGATACGCTCCCTGACGTGTTTAACGTAAAAGGGGCATGGATTCCAAATCTGGTGGAGAATGAACAGATCGGAGCAGTTGATGAATTCTTTGAAAATGATAAGGATTGGTCAGGAAAATTTGATGACGAGGTGTTGTTTGATATGGAGTATGACGGTCATTACTATGGCGCGCCATTCCAGAATCTCTGCTGCTCTCTGGTAATATACAATAAGGAAATTTATAAATCTGTTGGGTACGAGAAGTTCCCCGAGACCTGGGAGGATATGATGGACTGCTTTGCCAAGCTTAAGGATGCAGGTTATGTACCTTTAGGCGTGGGAAACAGCGGACAGTGGGTTGCCAATTCCTGTATTTTCGGAGCTATGGGAGACAGAGGGGCCGGCGGCAAATGGTATGAAGATATTATGGAAGGCACCGGGGACGGATTCTTGGACAAAGATATGCTCAAAGGTGTTGAGAAGATGGCAGAGCTGGCAGAAAAAGAATATCTCAATACAAACCTGAACAGTATTGACCAGTTTGAAGTTATGCCTCCGTATCTGAACGAAGAATATGCCTCTTATGTGGATGGTTCTTGGACTTTTGCCACTTTGATCGCAACAGCAGGTGATAACACAAGCGTGATCGAAAAGTCAGGCGTGGCTGTTCTGCCTGCAATAGACGGAGGGAAAGGAAATTATCCCGCAACACCAGGCGGATCCGCATGGGGGCAGGCTTATAATGCAAAGCTTACAGGTGCTAAAAAGCAGGCGGCAGAATTATTTATCAAATATACTTCAGATGAAGAATGGTGTAAGGACCTGGCTGAAAAGGGCGATTTCGGAGGTATGAACATTGATTACGATTACAGTGCTATTTCACCTCTGGTGCAGGAATATGCACAGCTCAAAAACAGTGTGGAAAAGACACCACAGTATGACTGTCACTTTGACACTTCTGTAATTGATGCCATGAATACCAATTTCCAGGAGCTGCTCATTGGAGAAATCACTCCCGAGGAATGGGGAGAGCGTGTTCAGGAAGAATATGAGCTGATCCTGGAGTGACAAGAGGTAAGTAGTTTTGTACACAAGAGACCGGCTCCTGCGGGTCGGTCTCAGCAGACAAATTTAGAAAGGCGGTGGCTGCCAAATGGCAAACAACAAGGTACTGCAGCCTAAGAAGAGAACTCTTTTTCTGTATATGTTTCCAAGTGTGGTGCTGTTTCTTGTATTTACAGCAATACCTATAATCATGGCAATTTATTATTCTTTATTCAACTGGTCAGGAGGAAAGAAAAAGATATTCCTGGGGTTGGGCAACTATTCCAGATTATTGGGAGATTCCATATTTGGAAAGGCTCTGCTCAATAACTTTATCCTGGCAGCCTGCTGTGTGATATTCCAGGTAGGGATTGCTTTTATTATAGCTTCCCTGATCTGTTCCAAAGGTTTAAAATTGAAATCTTTTCACCAGTTTGCAATTTTCATGCCGGTTGTCCTTGCTCCTGTTGTTGTGGGGTTTCTATGGAAGATCATCTATAACCAGGATTACGGACTTCTGAACTTTCTGCTCAGGTCTGCAGGACTGGAAAACTGGATCCGGCCATGGATCGATGAGGTGGATATTGTCATGAAATCCATAACGGTGCCCATCGTATGGCAGTGGATTGGGCTGTATGTAGTTATTTTTGTTAGTGCCATGAAGAATATACCGGAAGAGATTTTTGAGAGTGCGGCTCTTGACGGGGCGGGCGGAATCAAAAAAGCTGTTTTCATCACATGGCCTATGACAATGGATACCGTGAAGATTTCAGTTATCCTGGCTGTTTCCGGATGCATGAAGATCTTTGAGCATATTTATATCATCACAAGCGGAGGTCCGGGTACTGCCTCTATGGTGGGCGCTATGTATGCTTACAAGACTTCCTTTATAAAACAGCGGTTTGGATATGGTTCTACCATATCGGTGGGGATCATGGCGGTAAGTCTGACACTGGTGCTGATATGTAACGTGATATTCGGGAAGGGAAAGAAGAAATATGAATAAAACATATGGAGTCACGCAATTAGCAAAAAAAATCCTTATGCTGCTGGTAAATGTGCTCATAGCCGTTCTGTCTCTTTTCTGCCTGTTTCCTGTAGTGTGGATGATATATTCTTCCCTGAAGGATGAACCTTCTTTTTTGAAAAATTTAATAGGGCTTCCCACCTCCCTTCATTTCAGCAACTATATATCTGCAATAAAAACAGGAAAGATGGATGTGGCATTTGTCAATAGTGTATTGGTCAGTGTGGCAGCTGTGGCAGCTCTTGTCTTGATCGCTTTTGTGGCGGGAGTTGTATTTGCCAGATACCAGTTCAGAGGCAAAACAATTCTGTACACCATGTTCCTGTCAGGGATGCTGATACCGGTTCACAGCCTCTTAATACCTATTTTTGTGGAGTTAAAGCTATTTACACTGAATAATAATAGGTTTATACTGGCTCTAGTCTATGCCGCGTTCGGGCTGCCAAAGGCCATTTTCCTGGTGACCAGCTTTGCTGCCACCATACCAAGAGAAATTGAGGAAGCTGTGATCATTGATGGGGGAAATACCCACGATATCTTCTTCAAAGTGTTTTTGCCAATATCCAAACCTATTCTTTCGACCGTGATCATTTTGAGCTTTTTGGATGCATGGAATGAATTTCCGTTCTCTTTGGTACTCATGGGAAAACCTGAGCTGAAAACGCTGCCGATCGCGCTGACATATTTTACAGGACAGCATTCCGTCCAGTATACGCCCATGATGGCAGGGCTTACTATAGCCACACTGCCTGTTGTGATCGTATATTTTCTGTTTCATAAAAAAATTATGGAAGGGATGGTGGCTGGCTCTGTGAAAGGTTAAAACTTCAGCAGACAAGGAGAATATAAAATGGTAAGAGATCATTTAAAACTGGAGGTAGTAAGACTTTATTACCTGGAAAATTTAAGTCAAAGTCAAATAGCAAAGCAGATGGATATTTCGCGCTCCTATGTTTCAAAACTATTGATAGAAGCCAGGAAAGAAAAACTGATAGAAATAAGAAGCAGCAATCCATGGCTGATTGAAACGGAGGAGGAAAAGTACCTCAGAAAAAAATACGGGCTGAAAAAGGCCTTTATGGTTTCAGCAGGCAGAAAAAAAGAGGATGGGAAGAAAGAGGCCTATTATCAGGAGCTTGGCAGGGTTTTAAATGATATTCTGAACGCCATTGTAAAAGATGGGGATACCATTGGTGTTGCATGGGGCAGGACGATCTATGAGTGTTCTAAAAGGCTGTCCACAGAACAGGAGTATAAAGACATAAAGGTAGTCCAGTTATGCGGTGGGCTGAGCCAGAATCAGAACAGCACATTTTCGGGGGAGATCAGCAAAAATTTTGTCTCCGTATTAGGTGGAGACGCTTACGCTATGACAGCGCCGGCTATTGTGGAAAACAAAGCATATAAAGATATATTCCTGAAAGAACACGGAATAAGCCAGGTTATGCAGTTATGGGAAAATATGAATATTGCTGTATTTACGGTAGGTAAATGTGAACAGCAGAGTTCCCTGGTCCGTTCCGGCTACATTCCGGAGGAGATGATAGAACATCTAAAAAATACCGGGGCTGTGGGAGAGGTGTGTACCCATTTTATCGACAAAGAGGGCAGATGCGCCAATCAGGATCTGGAAGACAGGACCATAGCCGTTCCCATGGAGCAGCTAAAAAAATGTGAGTTCAGGATCGCAGTGATCCTGGGGGAGAAAAGGCTGGAAACTCTCCGCGCGGTCCTTCATGCAGGCTATGCCAATGTTCTTATCATTGATGAAGAAGCAGCGGAGAAATTGATTCAGGAATAAAAGGAGAGGTATGTTAGCTTACATATTTGATAAAAAAGGAAAACCGAGATTATCTGAGAAAGAAAAACCATCTCTGCGGGAGGGAATCGGGGCGGTCATAAAACTAAAAGCCTGTTCTGTCTGTGGGACGGATATCCGTACCTATCGGTTTGGGAGCAGTAAAATCCCAGATGGAAGGATTATGGGACATGAGATCGTGGGGCAGATCGTGGAAGTAAAAGAAAAATACAGCAATGCATTTCCAACAGGCACGTATGTATCCATGGCGCCTGCCATTGGATGCGGGAACTGCAGAAGCTGCAGGCAGGGATTTACCAATATGTGTGATGACCTGAAAACCATAGGATTTGAATATGACGGAGGTTTTGCCCAGTACATGGCTGTTCCGGCATGTGCATTTGATATGGGAAATGTTTATGGGCTGCCGCAGGAAGAAGATATCACAAAATATACATTGAGTGAACCTCTTGCCTGTGTCATGAATGCGCAGTCTTATTTGAATATTGCTCCGGGGGAGTGTGTCCTTATCATAGGGAGCGGTATCATCGGCTGTATGCACGCAGAGCTTGCCCTGCATGCAAATGCGGGAAAAGTAGTGATAGCAGAGACCTCACAGGGAAGGATCAGACAGGCAGAGAAATTGCTGGAGGGAGTTACTTTTGTTGATTCTTCAAAGGAAAATCTGGAGGAAAAGATAAAAGAGTTTACAGAGGGAAATGGCGCGGATGTTGTGATAACCGCCTGTTCCGTAGGAAAAGTGCAGGAACAGGGCATGGGGCTTTTGGCAAAGAGGGGCAGGATATCCCTGTTTGGAGGATTGCCGGGGGAATCAAAAGGTTATTTGGACAGTAATCTGATCCACTACAGGGAATTATCTGTTTTTGGTGTCCACGCATCCACTCCGAAGCAGAATAAACTGGCAATGGGATATATACGGGACGGTGTCATAGATGCGGAAAAATATATCAGTGCCCGCTATCCGCTGGCACGTGCCGGGGATGCTTTTGCGGAAGCAGAAAAGGGAGAAGCCATGAAACTGGTGATCACAATGTGAAAAAGCCAAGAAGGAGAGGGAAGACAGCTTATGAAAGCAGTTAGAATGTATGCACCGGGGGATTTAAGGGTGGAAGAGGTTTCCATTCCGGAAATAGAAGAAGATGAAGTGTTGGTAAAAGTTATGGCTGTGGGGATCTGTGGCTCAGATATTCCCCGGGCCAATAAATATGGGGCACATGTTTCCCCGATCATCCTGGGCCATGAGTTCGGAGGTGTTATCATAAAAAAGGGAGAAAAGGCTGATAACTTTCAGGTGGGGGACCATGTGACCGCTACGCCTCTGATTCCCTGTTATTCCTGTCACTGGTGCAGGGAAGGACAGTATTCTCTGTGTGACAACTACGACTATTATGGTTCCAGAAGAGACGGGGCCATGGCACAGTATATTGCAGTGAAGACAAGTAATATTTTAAAAGTAGACAAAAATGTTCCTTTTGAAGATATAGCCACAGTGGATCCCTGTGCAAATGCGCTTCATGCCATGTTCAAAGCCGGTTTTAAGTCAGGGGAAACGGTATGCATTTTCGGGGCAGGGGCAATCGGTCTTTTTGCAGTGCAGTACGCAAAAATACAGGGGGCAGGAAAGATCATCACTGTGGATGTATGGGAGAAAAAACTGGATATGGCAAAAGAAGCAGGTGCAGATCACGTCATTAACTCTCTGTACGCAGATGCCATTCAGGAAGTGAAAAATTCGACCGGAGGAATTGGAGCCGATGTAGTGATTGATTTTTCGGGTTCTCCGGCTGCGCAGAAACAGTGTATCCGCTGTGCAAGAAAGCAGGGCAAAGTGGTACTTCTGGGAATCTCACATCAGGGTCTTGCCTTGTCGGAGGAGGAAGTGGACTATGTTATGAGAAGTGAGATTGAGATTGTGGGGTCCTGGAATTCCTTTACCAGGCCATTTCCGGGAAGAGACTGGACAGAATCCATCAAACTGTATGAGAACGGCATGTCAGCAAAGGGAATCATCAGCCACAGGATCGGTTTGGAGGATGTACCTGAAGTCTTTCAGAAAATTGACGCAGGTGGTTATTTCTTCAGCAAAATCATGATATTTCCCAATGGTCAGGAGGCAGCATGAGAGAGAACAGAGAGATTTTAGGACATATTGACCATACCCTTTTAAAAGCTGCCGCAGACTGGAAAGAGATCCGGAAGCTGTGTGAGGAGGCTATTTTATATGAGACCGCTTCTGTCTGTATTCCGCCCTGCTATGTGGAGAGGGTACATAAATGCTATGGGGACCGCCTGAATATCTGTACGGTCATTGGTTTTCCCCTGGGATACAATACGAGGGAAGCCAAGGTGTTTGAAGCAAAAGACGCGGTATCCAAAGGAGCCGGGGAAGTAGATATGGTGATCAATATCGCTGATTTAAAAAATGGGGATACCGTGAAGGTGACAGAAGAAATCCGTGCTGTAAAAGAAGCGGTAGGGGATGTTGTTTTAAAAGTGATCATTGAGACCTGTTATCTGAGTGAACAGGAGAAAATTGCCATGTGCAGGGCAGTTACCCATGCCGGTGCAGATTATATCAAGACCTCTACAGGCTTCGGTACAAAAGGGGCTGCGATTGAGGATATCCGTCTGTTTAAAAAATATATTGGGGAAAATGTAAAAATAAAAGCAGCGGGCGGAATACGGACCAGAGAAGATCTGGAAGCATTCCTTTCTGAAGGATGCAGCAGGATCGGAACAAGTTCGGCGGTAAAACTACTAACAGAACCAACAGATTGATTTCAGACGGCAGGTTTGCCGCAAGGGGGACGAAAATTGGACAGGCAGTTACTTATGGCGGTGGATTTGGGGACCAGTTTTATTAAATGCGGTGTGTATGACACACAGAGTAATTGTGTGGAAGAAGCCATGGAACCGGTGAAGGATGAAAGGCCTGCGCCGGGAGTGTTTATTCAGAAGGGCGAAGATTTGTTTGCCTCTGTTGTTCATTGTATTAAAATGGTTTCAGAAAAACTTGGGGAACAGGCACAGGATCTTGCAGCGATCGCCTTTACAGGACAGATGTCGGGATTCATGGGGGTGGGGAAGGACTGGGAGGATATTACCACATGGTCCTGTTCCCTGGATTCCCGGTATATGCCTTATGCAAAAAGGCAGATGCAGGAACTGAAAGATAAATTTCTGGAGATCAGCGGGACAAATTTTCCGCAGATGGCACCAAAATATGAATGGTTTGCCGCTGAATACCCGGAACTTTCTGAAAAGATAGAAAAGTATGTGATGATCAGCGGCTATGTTATCGGAAGACTGGGAAATCTCGGGACAGAGGATGCTGTGATGGACCGCTCCTATGCTTCCTGGACAGGGCTGGCAGATATCAGGGATAACACCTGGTCAAAGGAGATTTGTGAGAATATAGGGCTGGATGAAAAATTTCTGCCCAAAATGGTGGGGTCTAATACAATCTGCGGATATCTCGGCAAAGAGGCAGCAAGGGCAGTGGGGTTAAAAAGCGGTATACCTCTTGTCTCCGGGGCAGGGGATAAGGTGGCAGGATGCCTGGGCGCCGCAAATGTGGAGGCAGGAGATATTGTGTTCGAGGCCTCGTCATATGGGGAGATCAGCTGCTGTGTGGAAGATTACCGCCCGGATGTGCAGGAAAAACGACTGGATATACTGGCAGCCGCGGTGCCGGGAAAGTATTATGTGACACATTTTATTGCTGGCTCAGGTATTACGCTGGATTGGTTTGTGAAGCATTTTGTCAGAAAAGAGGAATCATTAAAAGATGCCTTTGCCAGAATCGACCAGGCAGCTAAAGCGGTTCCCGCAGGTTGTGACGGCATGATGGCCATGGGCCTGCTGGGAGGCAGTTCCATGCCTTTGTCGGAAGATTTGAAAGGCCTATTTATGGGGTTTGACTGGAGCCATGATACAGAACATTTCTATCGTGCACTTTTGGAGAGTTTTTCTTATGATTTTTCCCTTGCATTGGAACGTGTAGATTGTTTGTATCCGGAATACTCCTGGGATACTGTTAAGATGATTGGCGGAGGGGCGAAGTCTGCCCTGTGGCCTGCAATGGCTGCCGATATCACGGGGAAAAAACATGGTACCCTGGACAGAGGGGATGTGTCCATGTGGGGGGCATGTATCCTTGCAGGAAATGCCGTAGGTATTTTTGAAAATCCGGAGGAGACAGCAAAAAAACATGTAAAGGTTTCTAAAATATATCAGCCTTCTGCGGCTGACTGCAAATTATACGAGGACAGGAAACGTTTGTATAAAGCATATATGCAGGAATTGCCGGCTTTTTATAAAAGGCTTGAAAAATGTTCGTGAGGATAAAATATGGAGAAGATTAATCTGAATCAAGGATGGAAGCTGCATGATTCCCCTCTTTACTGGCAAAAGGAGAAACTGGAAGCAGTGAGAGCATTTCAGGATGGCTGGCTTACCTGTGATGTGCCTGCAGATGTCAGAATGCCGCTGATTGAAAATGGGGTGATTCAGGACCCCGTAACTGCGGATCATTGTCTGGAATCAGAGTGGGTGGAAAAGCGGGCGTGGTGGTTTTTTAAAGAATTTGAGCTTTCCGGTTTATCAGGAAAGACATTGGAACTGGTTTTTGAAGCACTGGATACAAAGAGTGATATATTCATAAACGGGCAGTATGCAGGTAGTCATAGAAGCGTACATTATCCCTTTGTTTATCCTGCCGGACATATGCTGAGAGAGGGGAGAAATGAGATCGCTGTGCGTGTATCCACAGGACTTGAAGACGTTACAGATGAACAGCTCTCTCAGCTCAACTGGGCTGTGTGCCGGGAGGATGACAATGGAGGAAAATACCGAAGCGATTACCGCAGGGCTTTTGTGCGCAGGCCTCAGTACACGGTAGGATGGGACTGGGGGCCCCGTGTAGTTACCTGCGGCATTGTGGGGGATGTATATCTTCTGTCCTGTGGAAAGGCTGTCATCAGGGATGTGGAAGCAAAGACGCGGCTGCACGGAGATACTGCCGGCCTGACGGTGACAGCGGAGGTGGAAAGCCTGCCTATGGTATCTACCCAGACCTGTGATATTCAGGTGACAATCTCTTATGAAGGAGAGTGTTGTGCTGCATCTGTCTTGAAGGATCAGCTTCTGACCTCGGGGATGAATTATTTTTGTCTAGATATGGAGATAGAACATCCGAGGCTGTGGTGGCCAAATGGATATGGTGAGCAGCCATTGTACCGAATCTCAGTGGAGATGATCCTGGACGACAGTAGTAAGGAGTACAGGGAAATCACATATGGTATCCGCTCGCTGAAACTGGATACATCGCCTATGAGGGGAGAGAAAAGAAAGTTTCAGTTTTATGTCAACGATGTCCCTGTTTTCTGCAAAGGCGGTGACTGGATCCCGAATGACTCCATATATGCCAGAGTTACAGACCGGAAAATAGAGAAGCTTTTAGAGGAGGCAGTGAATGCTAATTTCAATATGCTGCGCATCTGGGGCGGGGGATTGTATGAGAGGGAAGGTTTTTATCAGCTCTGCGACCGGAAAGGGATTTTAGTATGGCAGGATTTTATGTTTGCATGTGCCACTTATCCGGACCATTTGGAATGGTTCCGGAGGGAGGTGCAGAAGGAACTGGACTATCAGACCAGACGTCTTCGCAGCCATGCCTGTATGGCATTGTTCTGCGGTAGTAATGAGAACCACTGGCTCTTTAATTCCCAAGATAATCCCAGGTGGCAGGTTGCGTTTACCAGGGAGCAGCCATTGGGGCTGTACATATCTAATGTTCTGGCTAAAAAGGTCATACATGCCAACTGTCCGGATATCCCCTATTGGAACAGTTCGCCATATGGGGGGAAGCTGCCAAATGATGATTCCTGTGGAGATGTACACAGGTGGCATAACGGTTTTATGAGTCAGGATATGGAGGAACGTATAGAGCCGGTCCTGTATGATGAGGTCCGCTCCAGGTTTGTCAGCGAATATGGCTGTATCGGCCCGTGCTGTGTAGAATCCATATGCGAATATATGGGAACAGACAAAGTGGAAAGAAGCGGCAGAGCATGGGAAATGCATTGTAATGTTTTTGAGAGAGACAGTGTATATGCGGGGATTCGGAAACACTACATTGACCAGCCTGAGAGATTGGGGATGGAGGAGTATGCCCTCTATGGCGGTATGTTCCAGGCTCTGGTCTTAGGGTACTCTCTGGAAGCCATGCGTGCACGGATGGATTGTTTCGGCGCCTTATTCTGGATGTACAATGATACCTGGGGGGAGACAGGATGGACTGTCATAGACTATTATCTGAGAAGAAAAATATCTTATTATGCGGTGAAACGGGCACTTGCTCCCATCAGGCTTGTTATGCGCCGTGAAAATGATGAACTGGTTATATGGGGACTCAATGATACAAATGCAGCTGCCCAGGCAGAAGGAGAACTGGGATATGTTTCTTTTGACGGAAGGGTAAGGAAACTGAAGCCTGTTATATTTAAACTGGAAGCAGCGTCGAGGAAATGTGTGCTGCGGGAAAGGCTTCCAAAGGAAGATTACAGGAAGGGCAGTATTATGTTCCTGGCATCAGGGGGACCGGAGGAAAGTGTATATTTAAGGATAGGGGATATACGCACTCTGGAGTATGATAAGAATTCGATCGAAGTCTTACAGACAAAACAAACAGGACATTATACCCATGTGACGGTAACAAGCAGAGGTTATGTCCATGGTGCGTATGTGAAAGGCGGATATTCCTGTTCAGATAATTATTTTGATATTCTGCCGGGGGAAATAAAGGAGATTTTGGTAGAGAATCAGGAGAAACACGCACTCCATTTTGGACAGGTAAGGTAAAGGGGGAAGAATTTTATGAATCAGACAAAAAAGCTTCAGACATTATTTCCAATTGGCACCAAGTATTCCGCTTACAGAGACAGAAGCAGCCGGCATTGGGAGTATGACTTTCAAAATATGAAGGAGTGCGGTATGGACACTGTCAGGGTCCATGCTACATGGGGAACCATAGAGCCGTCGGAGGGCGAGTTTGATTTTTCTTATTATGATGCTATTCTGGAAGCAGCAGTAAAACATGGACTTCAGGTGATCTTTACTTTATATTTGGTGTGTACGCCTGAGTGGGTGTATGAGAAACATCCTGACAGCCGTTATGTATCAGCAGCCGGAACCGTATGGACGCCTCATCAGCAGGCGGATGCGGCCACAGGCGGATGGCCGGGATTATGCCTGGACAGTGAAGCACACAGGAAAACCATTGAAAACTTTATCCGTGGGTTTACAGAGCATTATAAAGGGAATGGAAATATCGTTGCCTTTGATGTGTTCCATGAACCTACAGAGGAGCCCTCTCAGCAATATTACCAGAATGAATGGAGAGAATTGGTTTATTGCTACTGTGAGCATTCAAAGGAAAAATTCAGAACGTGGCTGAAAGAAAAGTATGGTTCTTTGGAAAAATTAAATGAAACATGGACAAGACAATACCAAAACTGGGCACAGGTAGAACCGCCGCGGTCTGTAGGCGTGTATACAGATTGGCTGGACTGGAAGTATTTCCGATCTGACGCGCAGGCGGATGCCATGAGATTTTTGAGTGAGACGGTTAAAAAGTATGATGAGGACAGATGTACGGTGGTACATACTGCCATTTATGAGACGGGACATCCGGTGGTGACATCCAATGACCATTATAAACTGGCCGGTACAACAGATATGCTGGGAAGTTCCATGTATGATTTTGTCAATCCGGAGATCACGGCATTTGTCTGTGACCTGCTGCGAAGTGCAGGCGGCAATGGTCCATATTGGATTGGGGAGACAGGCACCGGAGCAGGTCCCATGTATGTCTTTATTGGGGAGAGGACAGAGGACAGTTTTTGTTTCTCCATTCCCATTACCGGAGATGAGATCAAACGGCAGACCTGGGGACAGATCGCCAGGGGAGCGAAAGGGATCCTTTTCTGGGGATGGAGGCCCGAACTTTCCACGGTGGAGACCATATCACTCGGTTTTACAGAGAGAAACGGGGAGCCTACCGAGAGATGCCGGGCACTGAAAGAGTTTAATCAGGTATTTCAGCCATATAAAGAACAGCTTGCTGAGGCAATGGCTCCAAAGAGTGAGGCTGCCATTCTCTATAATCTTGACAGTATTTTTACAGAGGGCCTTATTTCCCTGGGCTTATCGGGAAGCTGTATGATACGGAAGCAGAACAGATACTATAAAGATTCCCTTTCCTTGATGGGTGCTTATAAACTATGTATGCAGAACCAGATACAGCCGGATTTTGTATGTAAAGACCAGGTCTTGAACGGAGAACTTGAAAAATACCGGATTCTGCTGCTGCCATACAGTGTCAACCTGTCTTCTGACATGGCAAGAGCCATTGAAACGTTTGTTCGCGGCGGTGGCAAAGTGATCAGTGACGGTCTGTGCGGATATTTTACGGACAATGGATGGGGAGCAGAAGTGTGTCCCGCCGGGGGTCTTGACCAGGTGTTTGGACTGCATGTAAAAAGTGATTACAGAACGATCAATGAGGAGGATATTATTCTGGACGGCAGGCGGTATGAACATACAGCAAAAGTCATAGCTGAAAAAATCGTGCTTCATGAAAATGCGGAAACGGTAGCCACACTTTCCGATGGCCTGCCTATTATGACAAAAAGCACATACGGCCAGGGAAAGACTGTCTACCTGGGAACCTTATTTTTTGCAAATGCAATGTGGAATTATTCAGGGGATACAAACAGACTTTTCAGAAAAGCACTTGATATGGCAGAATATCATTCGGATATTTGTTTAAGGGGACAAAAGGAAGAGCAGAATGTGGAAGTCCGTGTATTGGAACGGGAACAGGATAAGTTTGTCTTTCTTATTAACCATGAAGCAGAGCATTTGGGCATCAGTCTTGATATGAATCTTGGATGGTGTGCTGAAGTAACGGATATTGTAAAGAAAGAGACCCGGCATTCCGGAGAAGTGTTGAAGATGACATGTAATCTGGAACCACAGGAAGTGAAAATCTTTCACTGCATAAAAGAGTGATAAGAAAAGAACCATTCAGAGCTTAAATCCATAGATTAAGCGGAATGGTTCTTTTCTATTCTGTTGTATATAGATACAGACCAAGGGTGGAGGGCTGATTTTAAGAAATCATGCATCCTGAAGCTTAAACCAAACCTCCACCGTCCTGTTCACAACTTCGTCAATCCTGTCTCTGTCCCTGTTCTCGATCACTTCATAGACCGCCATATGGGTCTGATACACATATTCGCCATTCTGGTGCTTATGGGTATTGGTAATGGATGCCTGCATAAAGTCCATGACAAAAGCATATATCCTGGCAGCAATCTGGTTATGGCAGGCCAGGCCCAGGAGACGGTGAAAATCCAGGTCATTTTCTGTTATTTTGGACTGGTCAGCGCCGCTGTCGATTAGTGTCTTTAGTTGTTCCAGGTTTTCCGCAAGTTTTTTGCGTTCCACGGCATTCTCTTCGTAATGCTCCAGAACCAGTTCGAGAATATCCGTTTCAAATATTTTCCGAAACTCATAGAGATTGGAAATGTCAGGGTTGGATACAAAAAAACTGAACAGAAGGGAATCAATCAATTCGTTTCCCGGTGTTTCACACACATAGGTCCCGTTTCCTACCCGAATGTCTACCAGTCCGAACGCTGAGAGGATTTTCATGGCTTCCCTTACGGAGCCGCGGCTGACGCCTAAACCCTCGGAAATTTCCAGTTCATTAGGAAGCTTATCTCCTGGTTTCAGGCGCCTTTCCATCAATAGCTGTTTGATGCTGTTTACAACTATATCTACAGCAGACTCTCGTTTGCTGGCCTCAAATAAATTACTCATATTTTATACCACTCCGATTATCATTTATTTATTCTAATGCGTAACTGTTCAGTATCCTCACAGTTACAGGCAAAAATCCATGCAGAATCGCCTTTGGCGATGGGATTTTTGCTTGGCTGCGGAATGCTTTCTTACGGTCAGCGCAGTGAATGCGCAGATCTACTGAATAGTTACTCTAATACTATCAAAAAAAAGATAAAACGTCAAACAAATGAACAGAAATCGTTATTCGCGGCCAGTCGCAGACAATATCGGGCCAGATATTTTTCTTTATTCTCCCCAGAGATTCATAGCTGTGGATGGCTGTAGGATGGACCAGGTATCCACGGAATTGGTGATAACCTCATCAATCCTGCCGGCATCCCTGGATTCGATCAAATCCACAATATCTCGATGAAGTTCATAAACAATTTCACCGCTGCGTCCTTTATGAGTTGCGGCAATGGAAGGCTCCATAAAGTCTATGATGAAATTATAAACCCGTTCAGCCAGCAGATTTTTGGAAGCCTGACCTAAAAGTCTGTGAAATTCCAGGTCATTTTCTGACAGTTTTCTGCCGGAGTCAGCGACAGCCATTAGACGCTCTAACTGCTCTAAATTCTCCCGAAGCGCTTTCCGTTCTTTTCCATTGTCATCGTAATGCTCCAGGATCATGGTGAGAATATCAATTTCAAAGATATGCCGGAACTCGTACAGATCATCAATCTGTGGATTGGAGATAAAGAAACTGAACAGAAGGGAATCCATGGTGGTATTTCCCGGGGTTTCACATACATATGTGCCGTTTCCCACCCGGATATCCACCAACCCGAAAGCAGTCAGGATCTTCATAGCCTCCCTGACCGAACCGCGGCTCACGCGCAGTTCCTCCGATATCTCCAATTCGCTGGGAAGCTTATCCCCTGGTTTTAATGTTCTTTCCATTAACAGTTGTTTGATACTGTTGACAACCAGATCTACAGCAGATTCCCGCTTGCTTGCCTCAAATAAATTACTCAAATATTCACCTCCAAACGGTTAAAAGTTAGTAAGAGTCTCAAATGATTTAGCAGTTGTTAATATCTTATCATGGGGAAACATCATACGTCAAATATTAGATATAAGATATTTTGCATAATATTTCCTAGGTAAATTTATTTTTGGCAGCTCTGTTGACCATAACATTGGCAGGAGTTATGACCGGATGCGGAAACAGCAGCGGAGGAGGGAATACTGATACCTCTGCGGCACAATCCTCAGGCAGTACAGCAGACAGCGGGACAAAAAGCGAAGACACCATGCTTGGGGCAGACAGTGCCACAATGAGATTAAAGGTGGGAACGACCACAGCACCGGAAGGCCATTATGTAAAAGGCCTGCAGGAAATGCAGAAGTTGCTGGAGGAATACAGCAGCGGGGAGATGACGCTTGATATTTATCCAAACTCTCAGTTGGGAAATGAAAGAGATATGATGGAAAATGTGGGAATGGGCGTACAGGAGATGTGTCTCATATCTACAGGTCCCATACCGAATTTTGTCTCTGATTTTGCGGTTCTGGACCTTCCTTACCTGTTTGAGGATGAGGAACATGCATATGAGGTGCTGGATGGTGAAGTGGGAACTTCCCTTCTGCAGCAATTGGACGGCCAGGGAATCAAAGGAGTTGGTTTCTGGGAAAACGGGTTCCGTGAGGTGACCAATGACAAAAAAGAAATAAAGACACCGGATGACTTAAAAGGCATGAAAATCCGTACCATGGAAAACAGCGTACATATGGAAACATACCAGTCATTAGGCGCAACAGCAACTCCAATGGCCTGGAGCGAAATATTCACAGCCCTTCAGCAGGGAACCGTGGATGGACAGGAAAATCCAATTGCCATCATTGAGTCGGCAAAAGTATATGAGGTACAAAAATACGTTTCCATGATTGACATTTTCTATTCCCCCTGTGTGCTGATGATTGCCCAGAGCACTTATGATGGATTTACGGACGCGCAGAAAGAGGCCTTCGACAAAGCAGCGGAGGAAGCCAAGGATTATCAGAGGGATTACAGCAGCAACTATAATAAAGAAGCAATAGAAAATATGAGGGATGCAGGCGTTACGGTTACAGAAGTGGATAAAGCGGTGTGGAAAGATGCAGCGAGTGCGGTATACGACCGGTTGGACAGCCTGAAGCTGAATAAGGAACTGGTAGAAAAGATACAGTCATCTAATTAAATAGAAGGAGTGGACATTTTGGAAAAGCTGTTTAACGGACTTAAAAAGGCGGAAGAGGTGCTTCTGGTTGTGTTAATGATCCTTATGTGCGCAGTTATCTTTGTTGCCACGGTTGCGCGTTTCACCGGTTTGTTTGTGATCCCATGGGCAGAAGAACTTGCAAGATACTGTATGATCTGGGTGATCTTTCTGGGGATTGGTGTTGCGGCGTGCAATGGAGAGCATTTCTGCGTGGAAGCTTTGGAACTGTTTTGCTCTAAAACAGTGCTGAAGGTGATATACATACTGGATTCGGTACTGGTAGTTGCATTTAGTTTTTTTGCCTCCTATTACGGAGTGACCATTCTGCAGAAGCAGATGGCAAGTGGGCAGGTTACGCCGAGTCTGCGCTGGCCTATGTGGATCATGTATCTGTCCATTCCTCTGGGACTGATTCTGATGGCCCTCTGCTATGCGTGGAATACATTTGTGAAGGTTACACAAAAAGAGAAAGCAGAAGAGATTGGGCAAAAGGAGGAAAAGAAAGAATGATCATAGGAATGTTGTTCGGAGTTTTGTTTGTCATGCTGTTTTTGGGCGTTCCCATTGCCATCTGTCTGGGGATTGCGGTATGTGTGGCAATTGTCGCCAGCGGGAATTTCAATCTGCTTCCAGCGGTTGCACAGAGAATGTTTACCCAGGCGGATAATTTTACCCTGATGGCGGTTCCGTTCTTTATACTAGCGGGTAATATTATGGAAAAAGGCGGAATTTCCAAACGGCTCATAGATTTTATTGAGATTTTAATGCGAAAGATCCCGGGCCGCCTGTCTTGTATTACCGTGGTAGCCTCCGCGTTCTTTGGAGCTATCTCCGGTTCCAATCCGGCAACCGTAGCTGCCATTGGCGGTATCACGGTTCCACGGATGAAGGAGAAAGGATATCCGGATGATGTGGCGGCAGCCGTTGCAGCCTCCGGCGGGACCCTGGGAGTTGTCATACCTCCCAGTATTCCCATGGTAACTTACGCGGTGACGGCCTCTGTATCCGTGGGGACTATGTTCATGGCAGGTGTCATTCCGGGGCTTCTGCTAGCGGCAGTGCTGATCGCCACCAACATTGTTATCTGCAAAAAATACGATGCTGCGGAGAACAGCAAAGTTACACTCAGGGCTTTTGCCCACTCTTTTAAAGAAGCACTTCTTGCGATCTTTATGCCGGTCATCATTCTGGGCGGCATTTACGGCGGCTTGTTCACGCCAACGGAATCTGCGGCGGTGGCCTGTGTGTATGCTTTTATCATAAGCGTATTTGTATATAAAGAGCTGACCATAAAAGACATTTATGAAATTTTCCGTAAATCAACCGTGAGTTCAGCCGTTGTCTTATTTGTCGTCAGTATGTCAGCGCCCTTTGCATGGTTTATGACCAACCAGAATATTCCAACCTTCATTGCATCCAGCGTACTGGGACTGTTCACCAATAAGGTGGCATTACTGCTGATGATCAATGTGATCCTGCTGTTCCTGGGATGTTTCCTGGAAACACAGTCCATCATTCTGCTGGTGACTCCTATTTTGCTGCCAATCGCAGCGTCACTGGGATTATCACCAATTGCGTTAGGTATCATCATTATTATCAATACCTCCATCGGTATGATAACACCGCCGATGGCAGTGAATCTTTTTGTCGCTTCGGGTATTGCCAATACCAGTATAGGTAAGATCAGCAAACGGATCATCCCGTACCTGTGTATAGAAGTGGCAACTCTGCTGGTCATGACTTTTGTTCCGGCAATCATCACCTGGCTTCCTGGCATGATGGGAGTTTGATCGTAACTTATAAACATATAAATTTTAAGGAGGTTTTAGCATGAATAGCGCAGAACTGAAACAGGTGGCTGATCATCTTAGGATGACAGCCGTGGATATGGTATACAGAGGGAAGGACGGACATCCGGGACCGGCACTGTCCATTGCAGATATTATGGCAGCACTTTTCTTTGATGTGATGAGAGTGGACCCTGCAAACCCGGATTGGGAGGACAGAGACCGTTTTATCCTGTCAAAAGGCCATGCCTGCCCCATTTATTATGCCGCATTGTCAGAAAAAGGATATTTTGGAGAAAAAATAGAGGACTTCAAGCTGAGAGCACTGGGAAGTAGGTTCCAGGGACACCCGGTCATGAACAAGACAAAGGGTGTTGATATGACATCCGGTTCCCTGGGAAATGGCATTTCCATTGCCGGAGGCATGGCTATGGCCGGTAAATACAGAAAGAAGGATTACTATGTATATGCCATTGCCGGAGACGGGGAGCTTCAGGAGGGAGTATGCTGGGAGGGGATAAATTCCGCAGCAGCCCATAAACTGGACAATCTGATCGTATTTGTGGACAAGAACGGATGGCAGAGCGGTGCCTCTGTGCAGGATACCATTGGCTCAAATAATATAAAAGAGCGTTTTGAGGCTTTCCGGTGGGATGCACAGGAGATTGACGGGCACGATATTGATGCGATCAAGGCAGCCGTCGCAAAAGCGAAGGAAGTTAAGGGAAAACCAAGTGTGATTGTATGTAATTGTGTAA
This sequence comes from Blautia hominis, assembly GCA_002270465.1. Classification (GTDB taxonomy): domain Bacteria; phylum Bacillota; class Clostridia; order Lachnospirales; family Lachnospiraceae; genus Blautia; species Blautia hominis. The sequence continues at coordinate 294,745 of NQOF01000001.1, read as the reverse complement.
AAGGAAAAGGACTTTCTTTCATGGAAAATGACAATGCATGGCATAAGGGAGTACCAACAGAAGAACAGTACCAGCAGGCGGTAAGAGAATTAGGAGGTATGGAATAATGACAGAATTTAAGGGGACGAGAGAGGCCTTTGCTGCTGCGCTTATTGATCTGGCAGCAAATGACGATAAAATCATGTTTGTTTCACCTGACTCATTAAAAGCAATGCGTGCCACAAAGTTTGCAGAGCTGTATCCTGACCAGTATGTGGAGGTGGGGATATCCGAGCAGAATGCGGTGGATACGGCGGCAGGACTGGCGGCAGCAGGATTAACTCCGTTTGTAGGCACTTACGCTGGATTTATGACCATGCGTGCCTGTGAACAGATGCGGACATTTGTGGCATATCCCAACCTGAATGTAAAGTTTGTGGGCATCAACTCCGGGCTTCTGGGAGGAGAGAGAGAGGGAGTTACCCATCAGTTTTATGAGGACCTGGGAATTCTCTCAAATATTCCCAACTATACGATCCTGACACCAGCGGATGGATATCAGACGTACAAAGCAGTACAGATGGCAGCAGAGATCAACGGGCCGGTATATGTCAGGGCCGGAAGCGGAAGAGAGGCAAATGTGTACGAAAAAGATGCACCATTCTCCCCGGAGGGAATAACTATCCTGAGAGAATACGGAGATGACACACTCCTTTTGTCCAGCGGTTTTGTACTGGAACGTGTTCTTGCCGCAGCGGACCTGCTAAAGGAACAGGGTGTGAACGTGACAGTGGGAGATATCAACATTTTATATGGAAAGAACCCGGAGAAGATAGTGGAAGCGATCAAAAAAGCGAAAAAGATCGTGACTGTGGAAGATCATAATGAGAACGGCGGTCTGGGGGCATACATAAGCAAGTTGGCAACAGAACATGCACCGAAATTTGTAAAACGTATGGGGCTTACCACCTTTGGAGAATCCGGCCCTGCAAAAGAACTGGCGGATTTTTACGGATTCTCACCGGAGAATATTGCAAAAACGGTAAAAGAAAACTTATAACAGCCATTGGTATAGTGATAATGGAATAATTGGAAAAGAGGAAAAAAACATGAGTAAGATTGTAGTAAGTGTAATTGGTGCAGGCGGTAAAATGGGAACAAGGACAAGCAACAATCTGGCAAAAAAACCGGATGCGTTTGAACTGCTTCTGGTGGAGGCCACAGATGCCGGAATAAAGAGCATCAAAGAACGTGGCTTTCGGCCGACTCCGGTGGAGGAGGCCCTTACAAAAGCTGATGTGGTGGTATTTGCCGTACCGGATACCCTGATCGGAAAGCTCTCGGCTATCTATGTGCCCCAGTTAAAACCCGGAACCGGATTTATCATTCTGGACCCGGCGGCGGCAGTTGCCAGGGAATTGACACTGAGAGATGATTGTACTTTTGGTGTGGCCCATCCCTGCCATCCATCTTATTTTCTGGATCAGGACACCTTTGAGGCACGTCAGGACCGTTTTGGCGGTATGGGCGGAAAACAGGATATTGTCATGTCCAAGATCCAGGGGGAGGATGAGCGGTTTGCGCAGTGCGTGGAGGTTGCAAAACAGATGTATGCGCCGGTGGAACATGCGTATGTTATGTCCTCTGAACAGATTGCATTTTTAGAGCCGACACTTGTGGAACTGCTGGGAGCTACCTGCCTGTATGCCATGGCGGAGACCGTGGAGGAAGCAGTAAAACGGGGAATCCCTAAGGAAGCGGCAGTGTCTTTTCTCACCGGCCATATCTACAATCTGTCCGCCAACTTCCTGGGATACATTCCCGGAAATCCGCCCGTATCGGATGCGTGCAAGGTGGCGATCGGACTGGGCAGCCGTCTGGTAATGAGGGAAAACTGGAAAGATATCTGGAAAGACGAAGTGCTGGACAAAGTCATTGCAACCATGCTGCATCCGGAGACCCCGCTGATTTAACGGGAATAAGAAGCTTTTGCAGAAAGGATAAAAAGAGAATGAAAATTGTTGTGTTAGACGGTTATACGGAAAACCCTGGAGATTTATCCTGGGGAGATATGGAAGCACTGGGGGAGCTGACGGTTTATGACCGCACATCCCTCACAGATATGCAGGAGGTGATTGACAGGATCAGTGATGCGGATGCTGTTATCACCAATAAAACACCCCTTCCAAAAGAAGTGTTTGAGGCCTGCAGAAACATCAGATATGTGGGAGTCCTTGCCACAGGATATAACGTGGTGGATGTGGATACTGCCAGGGAGAGAGGCATACCTGTCTGCAACATTCCAACATACGGTACCGCCGCGGTGGGACAGTTTGCCATTGCCCTGCTGCTGGAAATCTGCCATCATATCGGCCATCATGACAAAGCAGTTCATGAGGGAAGATGGGAAAAGAACTCTGACTGGTGCTTCTGGGATTATCCGCTGATTGAACTGGCTGACAAGACCATGGGGATCGTTGGATTCGGAAGGATCGGACAGGCTACAGGGCGTATTGCAAAAGCCCTGGGAATGAAGGTCATCGCCAATGACGAGTACCCCAATGACTGCGGAAGAGAGATTGCCGAATATGTATCCAGAGAAGAATTATTTGCCCGGGCAGATGTGATCGCCCTGCACTGCCCGCTGTTTCCATCCACTCAGGGACTGGTGAATAAAGAGAGCATTGCAAAAATGAAGGACGGCGTGATCATTATCAACAATTCCAGAGGGCCGCTGATCGTGGAAGAAGATTTGAGAGATGCCTTGAACAGCGGTAAAGTTGCCGGAGCCGGACTGGATGTAGTGTCCACGGAACCCATCAGAGGGGACAATCCGCTTTTACAGGCCAAGAACTGCATTATTACACCTCATATTTCCTGGGCTCCAAAAGAGTCCAGACAGAGGCTTATGGACATTGCAGTAGAAGATTTAAAAGCATTTACAGACGGTGATCCGATCAATGTAGTTAATAAGTGAAAGTAAGTTTTTCCATGTTATGATACAGGAATATCAGCCTAGATAGATTTATTATGATCACTCCCCTGGGTACTGCCATGTCCGGGGGAGTTTTCACCTGAATCAGTAGATATTAGATATTCTGCATGTGACCTGGGTGTTGGCATGTCCAGGGGAGTTATTCCGCATGTGACCTGGGTGCTGCCAATGTCCAGGGGAGTTTGTGCGGTTCGAGCTTTAGATGCAAATCAATGATGCATATTCACAAAGTATAAAAATACTTTTGGAAGGAGATTCATCAGTATAAAAGCAAAGGAATTAAAGTATGTTATTGACTTTTTTTTAAGGCAGCCGTATAATATATTTATCGAAGCAGCCGACAGGTAGATGCACACTACCCGTCCCGGCAAATTAGTATAGTAAAATAGTTGTCCTATTCTTTGGCGGGAGCAGGACGGCTATTTTTTATGTATTTGGACCACCAGTGCTATGATACCTGTTATCATAATGATAGAGGTAAAGAAATCACCATATGTCATGTACATAAACAACACCCCTTTCCGTAAAACTCGGAACGGGATAGAGAGCCGCCTGTTCGGCTGCCTGGAGAAATATATTCATATTATGTCTTATTTGGATAATACAAGGATAGACAAAATGAGTTATTGGAAAGATATGATGTAGAAAAGCAATACAGAAATTTTTTATTGCGAGATTAGATTATTATACTATGCTTTTATGAAGAGAACAAGTATTCGGACGCTATTCACAAATTTTTGGCATTATATACAAAAGACAGCGCGTTTTTTCAGGCTAAAATTTAGTCCTGTAATTCTAATAAAATACCCGGCAGACGCAAAGCGGAAAAGGTCTGCCGGGTATTTTCTATATTATTTTAAAGTTTATTGCATACAACCGTTCCTGTCTTGCCTTCAATCCCATCCTTTGCCTTCTGAAGGAGCGTGATCAGCGCCTTCCTTCCCGGCTTTGAGGAAGCAAAATCAATGGCAGCCTCCACTTTGGGAAGCATAGAGCCGGGGGCGAACTGGCCTTCCCGGGCGTATTTTTCAGCCTCGGATGTGGATATGGCGGACAGCCATGTCTCATCCTCTTTGCCGAAATTGATGGCAACCTTCTCAACGGCTGTCAGGATGATGAGATAATCCGCGTCCAGCTCCTTAGCCAGAAGGCAGCTTGCAAAATCCTTGTCAATGACAGCGCTGGCTCCCTTCAGATGATTTCCCTTCAGGGTGACGGGAATCCCGCCGCCGCCGCAGGCGATCACAACTTCACCGGAGTCCACTAAGGAGCGGATAGCACCGATCTCCACAATCTCCTGAGGTTTCGGGGAGGCGACGAAGCGGCGCCAGCCTCTGCCTGCATCCTCACGCATAATGTGGCCGTATTTCTGTGTAATGACTTTGGCCTCTTCCTCACTTAAAAATTTTCCGATGGGTTTGGAAGGGGTGTCAAATGCCGGATCATCTTCATTGACACGCACCTGTGTCACCATGGTGGATACCGGGATGTTGTCAATGCCGCGGTTCAGCAGTTCTTCCCGCAGAGCATTCTGCAGATCATATCCGATATAAGCCTGGCTCATTGCCACACAGACGGAAAGCGGAGTGTTGGGCTGTGCGGCATCTTCCCTGGAAAGGGCAGCCATAGCGTTGTTGATCATGCCAACCTGTGGTCCGTTACCGTGTGTAACGATGACCTGGTGGCCTTCTTCAATCAGGTCCACGATGGCCTTTGCCGTTACTTTAACGGCAGCCATCTGTTCCGGAAGTGTATTGCCCAGGGCATTGCCGCCCAGGGCGATGACGATTTTTTGTTTCTGCAAAGTAAAAACCCCCTGTTCTTACATGAATGCGTACCTTATATTATTTGAACTTACGCGGCTGGTCCCGTTCTTCCAGTTTCTTTAAAACTTCTGCCGGGTCATCAAATTTGCTGAGCATGATCATGGCAGCAATAATGTACGGTTTGAAGCTGGCTTCCTTGTAAAGCGGTGTGCGGTAACGGTCAAATACAGAGGCATCCACCTCACCGGATTCACAGCTAAGCCCTGTGATGTCAGCAGGCAGGCAGTGCAGATAGAGTGCTTTGCCGTCCTTTGTGGTCTTCATCAGTTCTTCTGTGCAGGCCCAGTCTTTGTGCTGCGCATTCTGTGCCAGAAGCTCTTTCTCTAATTTATCAATACCATCAAAGTCGCCTTTTCCGTATAGATCGGTTCTCTCTTCCATAGCAGCAAAGGGTGCCCAGCTCTTTGGATATACAATATCAGCGTCCTTAAATGCCTCTTCCATACTATTGGTGCGTTTGAAGCTGCCGCCTGTCTTTTCTGCATTTTTATTAGCCACTTCCTCAACCTCAGGCATAACTTCATATCCTTCCGGATGAGCCAGCACCACTTCCATGCCGAAACGTGTCATCAGACCGATAACGCCCTGAGGAACAGACAGGGGTTTGCCGTATGAAGGAGAGTAAGCCCATGTCATGGCAAGTTTTTTGCCTTTTAAGTTCTCCACTCCGCCGAACTCGTGGATGATGTGGAGCATATCAGCCATACACTGAGTGGGATGGTCAATGTCACACTGGAGGTTTACAAGTGTGGGACGCTGCTCCAGGATGCCGTCCTCGTAGCCTTCTTTCACAGAATCGGAAACCTGATGCATGTAAGCATTTCCTTTTCCGATGTACATATCATCACGGATACCGATCACATCAGCCATGAAGGAGATCATGTTGGCTGTCTCACGTACAGTCTCCCCGTGTGCGATCTGGGATTTGCCCTCGTCTAAATCCTGTACTTCCAGGCCCAGCAGATTGCAGGCGGAAGCGAAGGAGAAACGGGTACGTGTGGAGTTGTCACGGAACAGGGAGATGCCAAGGCCGCTCTCAAAAACTTTTGTGGAGATATTGTTCTGGCGCATAAAGCGCAGAGCATCTGCCAGGGTAAATACAGCTTCCAGCTCGTCATCGGTCTTCTCCCAGGTCAGGAAGAAGTCGTTTTCGTACATTTCTTTAAAGTTCAGTTTGTTTAATTTATCAATATAATCCTGTAATGTTTTCATGGTTTGATATTCCTTTCTATTTATGATCATTAATTCGTAACTATTCAGTAGATCTGCGCATTCACTGCGCTGACCTACTGAAAACATTCCGCAGACAAGCAAAGATCCCATCGCCAAAGGTGATTCTGCATGGATTTTTGCCTGTAACTGTGGGTACTGAACAGTTACATAAATTCTTATTATTTGCAGTATTCAGTCGGAAGAGCAGCATACACAGCGGCGCATCTCACAAGATCTTCTTTCCAGGTCTTCTCATTGGGGGCATGAGCCTGAGCCTCCTTGCCGGGGCCAAAGCCGATGCACGGAATGCCGAAGCGGCCCATAATGGAAACACCGTTGGTGGAGAAGGTCCATTTGTCAATGCGTGGCTCTCCGTACAGTTCTGTGTAAGCGGCAGCCATAGCTTCTGTCACTTTGTGATCCTCCGGAATGACCCATGTGGGGAAGTAGCATTCTGTAGGATAAGAAAGTCCGGTCCAGGAGGGGCGTTCGTAATTGTACATGGATACTTTTGCACCGTGTTTTTTCACGGACGGCAGGGCACGGATCTCATCCAGACAGCTTTCCCAGGTTTCCCCTGCAGTCATGCGGCGGTCAAGAGAGATAGCACATGAGTCTGCAACCGCGCAGCGGCTGGGGGATGTGAAGAAGATCTCGGATGTGGTCACGGTACCGCGGCCGAGGAAACGGGCTTCTTTCCATTCTTTGTTGTATTTTTCATCCAGCATTTTCACAAGACCTTTGATCTCGGTGGAATCCTCAGCGTCATTTTCATTGAGGTCACGGACTTCCTGGAGAATGTCAGCCATTTTATAGATAGCATTGTCACCGCGTTCCGGTGCGGAGCCATGGCAGGAGACGCCTGTTACATCCACACGGATTTCCATACGGCCTCTCTGTCCTCTGTAGATGCCGCCGTCTGTAGGTTCTGTGGATACAACAAATTCAGGTCTTACTTTGTCTTCGTTTACAATATACTGCCAGCACAGACCGTCACAGTCTTCCTCCTGGACAGTTCCGGTTACCAGTACGGTGTAGCGGTCATCCAGAAGTCCCTGGTCTTTCATGATCTTGGCGCCGTACACGGCAGAGACAATACCACCCAGCTGGTCGGAAGTTCCACGTCCGCCGATTTCCGTGTCAGACTCAAAGCCTTCATAAGGGTCAAACTCCCAGTTGTCGCGGTTTCCGATCCCGACCGTATCGATATGTGCGTCAAAACCGATGAGAGTCTTCCCGCTTCCCATGTAGCCCAAAATATTTCCCATGGGGTCAATGACAACTTTATCGAATCCCAGGGCGTTCATTTCCTGTTCAATCCGTTTTACATGGCCTTCTTCGCCTACGCTTTCACCGGGAATCCTTACCAGGTCCCTTAAGAACTTTGTCATTGCCTGCTCGTAACCCTGTGCTGCTTCTTTGATCTTACCGTAATCCATAATGAAATCCTCCCAATACATTTATTATTCATTTAAAATAGTTTCCTGTTTCCGGCCCTGATGGCAGGGCGTCAATCATATTGTTTCCCGTCCCACACAATTTCTTTGTAGCGTTCCGGGTCCGTGTCGCCTTCTGTGGAGAAGAGGAGTACCTTTGCTGTTTCATCCAGCTTCAGGAAACTGCGCAGTTCCCTGTATTTATCCTGTTCCATGATGGCACTTAAAAGCCCCATGCCCACAGCGCCGGATTCTCCGCTTGTCACCTGTGGGTCTCCTTTTACGGGAGCTGCCAGCATGCGCATGCCTCTGGCAGATACCCAGTCCGGGCAAGAGGTAAAGACAGATACGTGGTTTTTCAGGATATCCCAGGAGATGGTGTTTGGCTCTCCGCAGGCAAGCCCGGCCATGATGGTGGGCATATCGCCGTCCACAATGCGGATATTACCGTCAGCCGCTTTGGCGCCTTTGTAGAGGCAGGCAGCTGAATCTGCTTCCATCACTACAACCACAGGCGGGTTATCCGGATAGCGGTTAGCGAAATACCCCTGTACCGCTCCTGCCAGGGAACCTACACCTGCCTGGATGAAAATGTGGGTAGGGCGGTCACAGCCGTATTCCCTGAGCTGTTCATCAGCCTCAGAAGCCATGGTTCCGTATCCCTGCATGATCCAGGAAGGGATTTCCTCGTAGCCATCCCATGCAGTATCCTGTACCATGACGCCGTTTGGTGTTTTTTCCGCCATGGCATTGGCCCGGCGGACACATTCATCATAATTGACTTCCGTGATGGTGGCGTCTGCGCCTTCTTTTTGAATATTTTCAAGACGGGTCCTGGTGGAGCCTTTTGGCATGAGGACCACGGATTTCTGTCCCAGTCTGTTGGCAGCCCAGGCAACGCCGCGTCCGTGATTGCCGTCTGTTGCTGTGAAGAAAGTGGCCTGCCCGAATTCTTTTCTCAGCTCCTCGGAGGTGAGCACTGCGTAGGGCAGTTCGCTTACATCTCTGTGGGTCTGTTTGGCAATGTAGTTAGCCATGGCAAAGGAACCGCCCAGCACTTTGAATGCATTCAGACCGAAACGGTAGGATTCATCTTTTACAAAGATCCCTCCAAGACCCAGGTGTTCTGCCATGTGGTCAAGCTTTGCCAGCGGTGTTTTGCTGTACTGCGGAAAGCTTTCGTGGAATGCTCTGGCTTTTGCTACATTTTCCAGTGACATAACCGGAAGAGACGTGTCTGCCGTCTTTGGCATTTTATTCTCTGCCCATTGGATTTCTTTCATTTTTTTTCTTCCCCCTTTTCTTTGTTCACATCGGTATAGCTATATAAAGTATATTTGGAAATGCCGAAATAATTTGCCACCTTATCACCGGATTTGGTGATGAGGAAGGCGCCGGAGTCGTTTAAGAACTGGATGGCCTTTACTTTATCTTCCTTGGTCATCAGCGCCACCGGTTTGCCTACCAGACTGACGGACTCTTCAATGAGATGGTCCAGAAGGTCATTTACGTTATGTGTGATTTCCGGAGCTGCTTCTTTTTCCTTCTCCTCGTCGGTATCAGTCAGATTGTGGATCGCAGCTTCTAAGGTCAGGAGCTTGGTAATATCATAATTAATACCGAGAATGTAGTGAAGCTCCTCTGTTTCATCTTTTATGTAGAAGGTGGAAGACTTCAGAACTCTTCCGTCTGCTGTCCGGGTCAGGTAGCCTGCCCTGTCCGTCAGATTTTCCGGGTGAGTTTCTTTTAATGCTTTCAGTACCACATTTGAGGGGCCGTCACCTAACTGTCTGCCGGAGACATGACCGTTTTCCAGATAGACAATGGAATGTTCCAGGTCCTGGGTCTTTAAGTCGTGGATCACGATCTCACAGTCCGGTCCGAACTGTCTGGCAAGGCCGGCGGCCACCTGTTTCAGTAATTTTAATCTGCCCATAAGAAAGCTCCTTTCTGACAGGTTTTCCTTTTTCTTGTTAATTCCATCATAGCATACTTTTTTGAGATTGCAAGAGGTTTTTACAAAAATTTTTAGGTTATCTAAAATTTTTTTGAAAAAGTGTTTCCAATCCCTTGAAATAAGGGTCTGCAGGTGTTATAGTTAGGATATTAAGGAAGGCATGAATATGAGAGAGAGAACATTAAAACTGGTAGTTACGTTCGGAACTACCACCAGGGCCATGGGGATGGAAAAGATGTGCAGGGAACAGGGACTTCCCGGGCGTTTGATCCCGCTGCCGAGAGCAGTGTCAGCCGGATGCGGCCTGTCCTGGTGTACGGAGGTTCAGGAGAAAGAGAGAACGGAGAAAATGATGCGGGAACACGGCGTCCTGTATGAGGGTATTTATGAAGTATTGGTGTAAGGTATGGACGAATACCCGGCAACGGTCCGGCTGAATGGATCGTTATGTATTGGTGTAGGAAAGGGGAACCATATGGGTGGTTCCGGATGGGAGGTTTTTATGTATACGTTCTATGTTAATGGAAAAGAGTGCAGGAGTGAGAAGGAGGGCAGGCTTCTGGACTATCTCAGGGATGAACTGGGACTTACAGCCGTCAAGGAAGGGTGCAGCGAGGGGGCCTGCGGAACCTGCACGGTTCTGGTGGATGGGAAAAAGATGAAGGCCTGTGTCGTTAAGTTGTCTAAAGTGGACGGCAGGCATGTGACAACCGTGGAGGGAATCCCGGAGGAGGAGATGAAAGTGTATGTGCACTGCTTCGCGGAGGCCGGAGCTGTACAGTGCGGCTTTTGTATTCCGGGCATGATCATCTCTGCCAAGGCTCTGCTGGATGGAAACCTAAATCCAACCAGACAGGATGTGAAGAAAGCGATCCACGGCAACATCTGCCGCTGTACCGGATATAAAAAGATAGAGGAAGCCATTCTCATGGCAGCAGACTTTTTCAGGGAAAAACGTGAGATTCCCGGAGAGGAAGCGGAGGGCGGAATCACACGCAGGTTCAAACGTGTGGATGCTGAGGAAAAGGTTCGGGGCACAGGCAGATATGTGGATGATATTGTGCTGCCGGATATGGCTTATGCAAAAGCACTGCGTTCCCCTTATCCCAGATGCCGGATCAACCATATCCATATAGAAAAAGCGCTGGCACACCCTGACTGTGTGGCAGTCTATACGGCAAAAGATGTGCCGGAGAATATCTGCGGCCATATTAAAAAGGACTGGGACGTGATGATACCGGAAGGCAGTATCACCAGATATGTGGGGGATGCGCTGGCCCTTGCAGTGGTGAACCATAGGGAGAACCTGGATGAAGTATTAAGTCTGATCGAAGTGGATGCGGAAGAACTGCAGCCGGTGACAGACCCCAGGAAGGCACTGGAGGAAGATGCGCCTAAGGTGCATGAGGAGGGAAATCTGCTGGCTAAAAAGCAATGTATCCGGGGTGATGCAGACGCCGCCATCAGAAACTCCAAATATGTAGTGACACGCCATTACAGCCTGCCCTTTACAGACCATGCGTTCATGGAACCGGAGTGTGCCGTTGCCTTTCCGGAGGGTGAGGACGGAGTACATCTGTACACTTCAGGCCAGTCGGTCTATGACGAGCAGAGGGAGATATCCGGTATCCTGCAGATTCCCCCGGAGAAAGTCAAGGTGGAATCCATGCTGGTAGGCGGCGGTTTTGGGGGCAAGGAGGACATGAGTGTACAGCACCATGCGGCCCTGTGTGCCTGGCTGCTGAAACGCCCGGTTAAAGTCCGTTTTTCCAGGGCGGAGAGCCTTATGTGCCATGTGAAGCGCCATGCCATGGAGATGGATTTCACTACGGCCTGTGATGAAAACGGATATTTGACAGGAATGAAAGCCGTGATCTACGCGGATACAGGGGCCTATGCTTCTCTGGGAAGCCCGGTGCTGGAGCGGGCCTGTACCCATGCGGCAGGGCCTTATAATTACCAGGATGTGGAGATCATCGGGTATGGCGTCTACACGAACAATATTCCTGCAGGCGCATACAGGGGATTTGGTGTGACCCAGAGCTGCTTTGCTACGGAATTCAATCTGGACCTGCTGGCGGAGCAGGTGGGTATTACTCCGTGGGAGATCCGTTACAGAAATGCGATCCGTCCGGGGCAGACTCTGCCAAACGGCCAGATCGCCACTGTGGACTGTGCACTGGCGCAGACGCTGGAAGCGGTAAAGGATATTTATGATGCCCATCCCTACGCGGGGATCGCTTCCTGCATGAAAAACAGCGGAATTGGTGTGGGAAACCCGGATGTAGGCCGGTGTAACCTGAGGATTCGGGATGGGAAAGCGGAGGTACTCACCTCAGCCGCCTGTATGGGGCAGGGCGTGGGAACAGTGGCAATACAGATCGTCTGTGAAACCACAGGGCTGAGACCTGACCGGGTGATACATAAGATGGCAAATACCATAGACACACCAGATTCCGGTACCAGTACGGCATCCAGGCAGACTCTTTTTACAGGGGAAGCCACACGGAGGGCTGCGCTTAAACTAAAAGAAGCCCTGCTGGAAAAGAAGTCTCTAAAGGAGCTGGAAGGACGGGAATTTTATGCGGAGTACACAGGGGAGACAGATGCCATGGGTTCCCCGAAAAAGCATCCGGTAAGCCATATTGCTTATGGATATGCAACCCAGGTGGTGATCCTGGATGAGAGCGGAAAAGTGACTGAGGTGGTGGCAGCTCATGATGTGGGAACTGTGATCAATGTCCAGTCCTGTGAAGGACAGGTGGAAGGCGGCGTAGTCATGGGTCTGGGGTATGCGTTTACGGAGGACTTCCCAATGGTAGACGGAAGACCTGTGCTGAGTTACGGAAAACTGGGTCTATTCAGGGCAACAGCCACACCGGACATCAAGTCTATACTGGTGACTTCTCCCAATGTGCTGACAGAAGCTTACGGCGCAAAGGGTGTAGGGGAGATCTCCACAGTACCCACAGCACCTGCCTGTGCCCATGCTTATTACAGGCTGGATGGAGTGGAACGGAGAAAACTGCCCCTGGAAAATACATTTTACAGGAAAGAAAAGAAGAAAGGGTGAGGTCATATGAAACTGCTTTTACAGAATGGAACGGTTGTGAACGGACAGGAGAGCGGGAAAAAGGATATTCTCGTGGACGGGGAGACCATATGCAGAGTGGAAGAGAACATATCCCCGGAGGAAGCAGATGAAATCCTGGATCTGGAAGGAAAACTGGTGTTTCCCGGATTCATCGACGCACATACACACTTTGACCTGGAGGTGTCCGGGACTGTGACAGCAGATGACTTTGCCAGCGGAACCCTTGCGGCCATAGCCGGGGGGACCACCACCATTGTTGACTTTGCCACACAGAATAAAGGGGAGACTCTGGGGGAGGCGCTTGCCAACTGGCACCGAAAAGCGGATGGGAAAGCCTCCTGTGATTACGGGTTTCATATGGCCATCTCAGACTGGAATGAGGAGACCTTTGCCCAGATTGAAGATATGATCGCAGCAGGTGTGACTACGTTTAAACTGTATATGACATATCCCGCCATGAAGCTGAATGACGGTGAAATATACGAAGTGCTGAAACGGCTGAAGGACATGGGCGGAATCGCAGGCGTGCACTGTGAGAACGCGGATGTGATCGACGCCCTGATACGGGAGGCAAAAGCACAGGGCAGACTGGATGCTGATACACATCCCAAGGTACGCCCGGCCCAGCTTGAGGCTGAGGCTGTACACCGTCTGCTTGTGACTGCACAGACGGCAGGCACACCCATCATTGTGGTACATCTGACCTGTAAGGAGGCCTGCCGGGAAATTGAGGAGGCCAGAGCCAGAGGACAGGAAGTGTACGCAGAGACCTGCCCTCAATACCTGCTCATGGATGACAGCCTCTATGAACAGGGGGGCGCTGAGGCGGCAAAGTATGTGATATCACCTCCCCTCAGGAAAAAAGAAGATCAGGAATGCCTTTGGAAAGCTTTGAAAGAGGAGCGGATACAGACCGTTTCCACAGACCACTGCAGTTTTACCACGAAGCAAAAAGCCATGGGAAAAGAAGACTTTACAAAAATACCAAACGGTATGCCGGGTGTGGAGACAAGGGGAACCCTTCTCTATACCTATGGAGTCAGGGAGGGCAGGATCTCTCTGGAACAGATGTGCCGTTTCCTGTCTGAAAATCCGGCGAAGCTGTACGGAATGTACCCGGAGAAGGGGTGCATTGCGCCGGGGAGCACAGCAGATTTAGTTGTGATGGATCCGGAAAAGGAGGCTGTGATCACAGCCTCCACCCAGCATTATGCCATGGATTATGCCCCCTTTGAGGGAACAAAAATAAAAGGATGTATTGACAAAGTTTATTTGCATGGTACTCTTGTAGTAGACAAGGGTGCAGTACAGATAGAAAAAGCGGGCAGATATGTGCCCAGAAAAAAATATGTTGCTATCCACAGCCCTGCAAAAGTGCAGTTTGGTGAACAGTAACAAACCTATACAGCACCTCAGTAAAAAAATACTAAAAAGGTGAGATCATGGAACATAATATTGATGCAAAAGGGCTTGCCTGCCCAAAACCGGTCATATTAGCAAAAAAAGCCATGGATGCGTGCAGCCGGGGAGATGTAGTCCTCATCACAGCGGATAATGAGATGGCAGTGGAAAATCTGCGCAAACTGGCAGCATCACAGAAGGCGGAGTACGCGTCCACAAAACTGGGGGAAAAAGAATACCGCGTAAGAATTACAGTGACCCAGGATAAGGAAAACCAGACAGAGGCAGAATTTCCGGTAAACTGTTTTGTTCCTACCGCGGATAACACTGTTGTGGTCATCTCCTCAAAAGAGATGGGGAACGGGGACGAGGTGCTGGGGAAAATCCTGATGAAAGGATTTATCTATGCCCTGACGCAGCTTCCAAAGCTTCCTGAGACAGTGCTGTTATATAATGGAGGCGCGCACCTGTCCTGTGAAGGCTCTGAGGCATTGGAGGATCTGAAAAAGCTTGACAGGGAGGGCGTGGAAATCCTCACCTGCGGAACTTGTTTGAATCATTACGGAATTACGGAACAACTGGCTGTGGGCAGAGTGACCAATATGTATGAAATCGTGGAAAAACAGGCAGATGCCTCTAAGATCATACGCCCATAGAGTGGTAGTATAAGCAGGTTAGGAGAACGGATTATGAGACCAATTGTAGTAAGAGGCGGCGGCGACCTAGCAACAGGAACGATCCATCGTCTTGGCAGAAGCGGGTATCCTGTCATCATACTGGAGACTGACAGGCCTTCTGCAATCCGCAGGCTTGTGGCTTTTTCACAGGCTGTTTACGATGGGGAGACAGAAGTGGAGGGGATGGTGTGCCAAAAGGCGGGGAGTGCCAAAGAAGCGTTGGAGCTGGCTGCTCCCATGTCCCCGATCCTGCTTGTGGACCCTGTATGCAGCTCCCTTGATACGCTGCAGCCGGAAATCCTGGTAGACGCCATTCTGGCAAAACGGAATCTGGGTACCAGAAAGGATATGGCGGAGCTGACCATTGCCCTTGGGCCGGGGTTTGAGGCCGGACGTGATGTGAATTATGTGGTTGAGACAAAGCGGGGACACTATCTGGGCAGAATACTGAATGAAGGCTGTGCCATACCAAACACAGGGGTACCGGGTATGATTGGGGGCTATGGAAAAGAGCGGGTGGTCCACTCGGACCGTGCCGGTATTTTCCGGGCAAATGCCTCAATCGGTGACTGGGTGGAAGCGGGGACACCGGTGGGCTATGTGGAAACCCCGGAGGGACAGCGCTGTCCGCAGATCACAGTGATCTCCGGCGTGCTCCGGGGCATTTTGCCGGATGGATACCGGGTGACAGAACATTTTAAGTCAGCGGATGTGGACCCCAGAGAGGAATCCCGGGCGCACTGCCGTATGATCTCAGATAAAGCCAGGTGTATTGCCGGCAGCGTCCTGGAACTGGTGAGTGCCTTTGAAAAGGGTGTACTGAAGTGAATAAAAGTTTATTGGATATGCTGAAAAGTTTAGGGAAATGGCCCAAGAAGCCGGTGATCTCCCTTGTGGGCGCAGGGGGTAAGACCACCTGCGCTTATCTGTTGGCTGAGGAACTGGCCAGGGAAGGGAAAAAAGTGCTGGTCACTACCACCACACATATGGAGCATCCGGCTTTTTTGGGAAGAAATGGGGTCATCGACAAATCCCCGGAAGAAATAAAAGCTGCCGCAGAGAAGTCCCCGGTGGTGACAGCCGGAACCTCCGGTCCGGGCGGGATGAAGATGCGGGCTTTGCCCCAGGCGGTTTTTAAGGAAGTGCTGCCTTTTTTTGACGCGGTTGTCATAGAGGCCGACGGGTCCAGACGCCATCCCTTTAAAGTGCCGGCTTCCCATGAGCCGGTGATCGTTGAGGGGACCACCCATATTATGATCCTGGCAGGCATGCCGGCTATGGGGAAACCTCTGGGTGAAGTCTGCTTCCGGATGGAGGAGGCAGAAAAGCTGGTCTGCCAAGCAAAGATGGAAGGTAAAGGAAGCTTATCCGGTATGTGTCTGACGCCCCGGCTTGCGGGATATCTGCTGGAGGCCGGGTATGTGCAGCCCCTTAAGACACGGTTCCCGGGTGCGGAGCAGATGATTCTGCTGAACCAGACGGAGGACGGGAATGCAGTGGCAGAAATGGGGGAGCATACCAGTGTACCTGTATTTGGAAGACCTTCCTTACCGGCAGCAGGCCGCGGACAAATCCACTTGATCTTACTTGCCGCAGGCTTTTCCAGGCGTTTTGGGGAGAACAAGCTTCTGTACGAACTGGACGGCAGGCCAATGTACCGGTATCCATTGGAGGTCCTGGAAACCCTGAGAGGACTCAGAAAGGACATTGCCTCTGTCTGTGTGGTGAGCCGGTATGGAACCATACTGGAGGATGCTGCGGAAAAAGGTTTTTGCGCGGTGGAAAATAAAGAGAGCGTACTTGGCATTTCCTCTTCACTCAAACTTGGGATCCGGGAGAGCAGGAGGGTGTGCGGCACGGATGAAAAAGAAGAAGATTTTTACTGCTTTTTTGTGGCGGACCAGCCCCATCTGCGGGCAGATACGGTGAACCGTTTTCTGGATGGCTTTTTGAAAAGCGGAAAGAAGATAGGGTGTCTGGCAAAGGGAGACACTACAGGCAATCCGGTGATCTTTCATGAGACATATATTCCGGAGCTGCTGCGTCTTGAGGGGGATACAGGGGGCAAAAAAGTTTTGAAAAAGCATCCGGAAGATGTATTCCTCTGTGATGTGGGGGAAGAAATTCAGCTTCATGATTACGACAGCAGACAGTCTTTGGAGATAACAGAACGATAAGATAAAAAATGGGCAGAAAGTGTGCAGCAGAGCATACTTTCTGCTCATTTTTGTGCCAGAAGCTTTGCCAGATTAAGTATAGCCATAGCCTGCTCCTCATTTAACTGGCGGGTCAGACGGACCAATTCCGCCTCATAAGATGATGGGTAGAGAATATCGGCATCCTCCCTGAAAAACTCCGAGAGATGAATCCCAAGAGGGGACAGCAGTGCAGTAAGGATCTCTATGCTGGGAATACTCTCGCCCTTTTCCACTCTTCTGATATAGTTAATGGAAACATCACTTAATTGAGAGAGTTTATAGACACTTATCTGTTTATCTTTGCGGAGCTGTGCAAGAGTTTCACCGATATTCATAAAAATCCTCCCTATATGCAGCATTGCATAAAACATAAAAGACATGACATATGCTATTTCTTATGCTGTGCAGATTTACATTCTACGAGTATATGCACTATATTATGCCTTAATAGGGATAAAATTATAAGCCAACAATAATTGTTTACAATAGTGTTATATTGTTGTAATATAATAGATATTCGGTATCTGTTCCTCAGGCCTGCGCATTTCCGGTTTTGACCGAAAAAACGTTGTGACGGTGAGGGCTGAACCGTTACGATTCGGTGATTACGAAGGGTGGTGGAAGATTTGGTTTATACGGTGATCTTTGAGGTGGACATAAAAAATAACCAGATACTATTTTTTCATACAGGTTCCCTGTCGGTAAAGCTGAAGGCCGGGGTCCTGTACGATTATGAGGATTTTTTGGAACAGTTTATTATAGACAATGTTTATGAGGAAGAAAAGATATACCTTTATCAGAATTTTAATATAGAGGCGCTCAGGAGCGTATCCGTAAATAAGAGAGAAAACATTACCTGTGATTTTCGGCTCCGGCCGGAGGGAAACCGGGAATACCGCTGGTTTACCATGAGTCTGATGCTTCCCCACGGAGCAGGCGGAGCCGTGGGCGCCATTCTGGATATCCATGAAAAGAAGATCCATGAGCTGGAGATGCAGCACCAGGCATCCCATGATGCCATGACAAACCTATTGAACCGCCAAGCATTTGAACGGGCTGTGTTTTCCTATTTCATGCAGGGCGAAAAAACAGGCGCGTACTGCCTGATGGATGTGGATAATTTTAAACTGGTCAATGATACAAGAGGGCACGCCTACGGGGATATCGTGCTGATGAAGATCGCAAAGATACTCACGGAAAACACTCCGAAAAGGACCATTATTGCCAGGTATGGGGGAGATGAATTTTGTATGTTCTTCCCGGGGATTGACCGGGCGGAACAATTAGAGCCTGTCCTGATAAAAATCCTGGAGAATGTAAGGAAGGAAGAGTTTGATGGAATGCAGCTTTCCGTGTCTGTGGGGGTGTCTTTTTATCCAAAGCATTATACAGAAGAAAAGAACTCTATAGGAAAATATGCGGATGTGGCCCTTTATAAGGCAAAGGAGTCAGGAAAGGACAGCTATTGTTTTTACAGTGAAGAGATGGGGGAATTTTGAAGAAAGAGATCCCTTTCGGGCAATGCTGCTGCGCCGAAAGGGACTGCCCTCATGATTCGGGATATACAAGACGGTCCGGGCCTATATGGTTTAGCACCTGGTCCAGATATTTTTTTGCCAGATAGTTTGCCATACCCAGATTCATATCCAGGTAATTGCCGCAGTCTTTTGGGGAAGCACCTGGAACCTCATCGCTGAAATCACGGATAAATACAAACATTTCTTTTAAAAGTCCTACAATATCAGAGGATTCATAATCACCCGAAAGCAGTAGATAAAAACCTGTACGGCAGCCCATGGGGCCAAAGTAAATGATCTTGCTGCCGAATTCTCTGTGATTTCTCAGGAAAGTGGCTGCCAGATGTTCAATGGTGTGTACCTCCGCAGTGTTCATGACCGGTTCCTCGTTGGGGGAAGTCATGCGGATGTCAAATGTGGTGATCACTTCCTGTCCAACATGATCTTTTCGGGATACATAGATGCCCGGCTGCAGTTTTATATGGTCAATGGTAAAGCTTGCTATTTTCTCCATTACGTTTCTCCTTTTTCCTGTTTTTTCATTTCCCGCAGCGGTGCGCTGGGGGTTATTCTGCTGCGGCTTGTCTGCCGGTAAAACAATTATAATCCGTATGATAACAGGATGCAAGCAGAATCAAACCGGTGCTGTCTTTAAAATAATAGTAAAGGTTGCCCCTCCGCCCGGTGTGTCGGACAGAACCAGCCTTCCTTTGTGTATTTTTACGATCTCCCTGGCTATACTGAGCCCCAGGCCAAAATGTTCCTTGCTGGTATGGGCTTTATCCTGCCGGAAAAAGCGCTGGAATACCTGCTTTTTGGCGGGGTCGGGAATGCCGGGGCCGTCATCGGCAACAGACAGGGAGACATGGCTGGCGGTAAAGGACAGCGACAGCGTAATGTGACCAGTGGAAGGTGTATAGCTCAGAGCATTGTCCATAAGGATGGAGAGCACCTGAGCAATCCGTTCCTCGTCACAGAGGACCAAAGGGCATTCCTCCTCAGGCAGACGGATCTGGAGTGTCAGTCCCTTTTCCCTGGCCAGATATTCGTATTTTTCATAAGTATCCAGAAGCAGGGTATCAGGCGGGAGCGGGGCGGGCATGAGAGTCCAGGAACAGGCATCTGCGCCGGCGAGCTGCAGCATATCGTCGATCAGGCGGGACATGCGTTTCCCTTCAAGCTGGATGGTCTCTGTAAAGCGTGCGGCTTCCTTGGGGGCTGCTTTTTGGGAGGCAGTCAGACAGGAGAGCATCACAGACAAAGGGGAGCGGAGTTCATGGGAGGCGGAAGCAATAAACTGGGCCTGCTGTCTGCGGTTTTCCTCCAGCGGTGCCAGGGTTTTGCCTGTGAAAAACCAGAAAAAGACGGCAAGCAGGAGCAGTGCCGCGGTATCCGCACCTAAAAAGACAAAACGCTGTCCGTAAATCTGGTGCTTCTGGGCATCCAGAGATTGAAGGATAACAGCGCTTAAATGGCCGTTGGCCTTAGGCAGAAGTACCACAGAGGCATAATATTCTTTCTTGTCATTGGTTTTAAAGCGAAATTCCACATGTTTTGACAGAAGGGAGGAGGCATCTGCTGCATCCAGATCCAGCCCATATTTGACGGAAGCCGTCTCTTTTGCCAGGGATATGGCGTTCTTTTCCTCCTGGGTTCTGCGCAGCTCCTGATAGAAAAGAGGATTGCCGTTGTCATACAGCGAGAGGACCGTAGTATGGTTTTGTTCTATGCCGGCGATCCACTGGAGTGTGATGGTATTTTGGCTTTCCAGATGTGTGAGAATGGAATTTAAACTGTTGGTAAAGGAAGTGCTTCCATTCTTTGCGATCCCGGACTCGGAAAAATAGAGACACAGGCAGGTGGCGCCAGCCAGAATGAGGCCTGTGACAGTCAGACAGAGCAAAGTGAGACGGAGGCGCATTTTACGGAACAAGGGTGGGTGAGACGGTCCGCCTTCTGTTTTAATCATGGCTCACCTCCAGACAGTAGCCGATCCCCCGGACCGTGCGCAGGGTAAGGGTGCTTCCCACAGTCCGGAGACGGCGGCGGATAAAATGGATATAGTTGTCAAGATTGCCTTCCTCCACCTCCGCATTGGGGCCCCACACGCGGGAGAGGATTGTGAGGCGGGGAAGGGTCTGGCCCGGATTTCTGAGAAGGAACTCCAGAAGCGCGCCCTCGCGTTTGGATAAGACCAGAGTCTTGGAACCGCAGAGAAGCTGTTTCTGGGCGGGGTGGTAAGTGACATCTCCAAGTGTGATATCCCCGGACATCTCCAGATTACCCGGGCGGCGGGTGATACAGCGGATACGTGCCAGAAGTTCCTGAAAGTCATAAGGTTTGACCAGATAATCGTCAGCTCCCTGGTTAAGCCCCGTGATCTTATCTGAAAGCTCTCCCAGTGCTGTCACTAATATGACAGGTGTGGAAATGCCTTCCGAGCGCATTTTCTCCAGGATGGTAAGCCCGTCCATGGAGGGAAGCATCCGGTCCAGGAGGACCAGGTCGTGGGTGCGCTGCCGGATATAATCCAGCCCGTCCTCCCCGTCATAACACAAATCAGTGAGAAGCCCTTCCTTTTCCAGTTGGAATTTCAGGGAGTCACAAAGTTTACGGTCATCTTCTATTATTAAAATTCTCATGAGAAAATATCCTCCGGCTTTTTGTTTATTAGAAGTATAACACAGGAATCTTTAAGTTATCTCTAAAAATGCAAGAAAAATTAGAGATGATCTTAGAGAATGTTTAGAGAATGCAATGATAAGATAAACGCAAATGAAAGACAGGAGGAGAAACATGAACCGATACATAAAAAAAGCAGTATGCCTGACAGCGGCTATTGCCATTACTGTGGCAGGCCTTGCAGGATGCGGGAAACAAAGTGAGGATAAGAGCGCAGAGGGCGCTATGGGACGTTATCTGGAGGAGGAGATAGCCCTCCCCGAGAACACAGGTAAGATCCTGGCAATGGAGAGGCTGGATGACAACAGCCTGTCGCTTTTTACAGAGGATAAGGAGACAGGGGAGCGCTATCTGTGGAAGTCAAAGGATTCAGGAAAAAGCTGGGAGGAAGATATCCTGCCCGAAGGACTCAAGCTTTCTAATTGTGCTTATATAGACTGGGCCTGTATCAGCGGGAACGGTGACATTGCTGTTTCTGCCATGCAGGAAGCGGCAGAAGTGATCACATCCCAGAGCTTTTCTATCTTATATGCAAAAAAGGGGGGAGAACTGCAGGATCTGACACTTGACGTGGAAGAAACAGACAATATGAAAAGCATCACCGGGCTGAGATTTTCTGAAGGTAAGAAACTGATCGCCACATATTCCTATGGAACGGTGTGTGTGATCGATCCGGACAGCGGACATGTGGAACAGACAATGGAATTAAGTGATAATATTCAGCAGGTAACGGATATGGGGAATACACTTCTGCTTCTCACGGACAAGGAACTGAAAGCCTACGATATGAATACCGGGGAATCCGTGGAAGCGGATAAAACGCTCTCTGACCAGCTTTTGAAAGATTTGGAGAGTGAGCAGAAGAAATTAAGGAACAGTGTGGTCTTTGGGTGTGGGAAAGAGGAGGATACGCTGTTTTACTGCGCCGAGAGCGGTATTTACAGACATGTTTTTGGCGGTACCGTGGTGGAACAGGCGGTCAATGGAAGTCTTGCTTCCATAGGAAATCCCAAAGCTATGCTCATATCTCTGGCAGTTATGGAGGATGACAGTTTCCTTGTGGCGTGTTCCATAGATACTGAGTACAAGATTTACCGCTATACTTACTCCGCAGATACATCTTCCGTGCCGGAGAAGGAGATCAAGGTATATTCCCTGGAGGACTGCCCTGTGCTGAGACAGGCGATTTCCGTATACCAGAGTCAGAACCCCGATGTTTATGTGGATCTGGAAATAGGTACGAGTGGTGAGGACTCCGTTACGGTTTCCGATGCGCTCCGCACGTTGAATACAGATATTATGGCGGGCAAGGGACCGGATATTTTGATCCTGGACGGAATGCCTGTAGAGAATTATATCCAAAAGGGACTTCTGGAGGATATAACGGATACGGTGGAGTCAGCCGAACAGGAAGACGGATTGTTTGAGAACATCATGAAGACCTATGAGAAGGATGATAAGATTTATGCGGTTCCCCTGGGCTTTTTGATCCCGGCAGTCCAGGGAGAGGAGTCTTTTGTAAATGCAGCGGAAAGTCTGAAGGCATTGGCAGAGAAGATCAGCAGCATAAGAGAGGAAAATCCGGATATCGGGCGTGTTATGATACCCACAGATTCGGAAATGCTTCTGCAGATCTTCTATCATCTGGAGAGCACAACTATGAAAAAAGAGGACGGTACCCTGGATGAAGAGGCTTTGAGAGCATTCCTGGAAAACATGAAAACCATTTACGGGGAACCGGTTACCCAGGAGGAGCAGGAAAATCCTATCGGGTATTTCAGTGCAGCAGATGGTATGGTGTCCGGTCTTGACGGACTGCGTCTGCAGGCCATGGGACTGCTGAACCAGACATCGAAAGCAGGTGCAGGCTGGATTGGCTCAGTGGGGCAGCTTGTAGAGATCCTGGGTGTGAACGATGCCTTTGATCTGGATTATACAGAAATGAAATCCGAAGGAAAAAGTGTATATCTTCCCTATCGAAATGTGGGGATCAGCAGCAAAAGTAACGAGAAAGAGCTGGCAGCGGACTTTTTGAAGGTACTGCTGGGAGAGGAAGTACAGAGTACATTAAGTACGGCTTTCCCCATTAACCGGAAGGGTTATGAGAAGGTACTGGAGCTTGGAGAACAAACATACGGAGGAGACGGGGGCGGTACTTCCATTACCATGTCAGGCGATTCGGGAAATATGCCGTCTTTGAATATGAGCTGGCCTGAGGAGGAAGAACTGGATAAGCTGAGATCACTTTTGGAAAAAGCTGAAATTCCGGCCTCCACAGATGACACTATCTGGAATGCGGTAAAAGAGCAGGGAGACAAATACCTGAATGAGAGCCTGAGCCTGGATGAGGCCTGCAGTAATATCATACAGAAGATTAATCTCTATCTGGCTGAGTAAAGGGGAGCAGGCGATGAGGCGTCATAACAGAATGACAACAGGAAGAAAGAAACAAAACAGGGCGGCGGCAGCATTTTTGCTGCCAAGCCTTGGAGGTGTTGCGCTGTTTGTCCTGATACCTTTTGCGGATGTGATCAGACGCTCCTTTCTGGATGCCATGGGGATAGAGTTCAAAGGAATCGGAAATTATCTGGAATTGTTTCGCAATTCCGCCTTTTTACTGGCAGTGAAGAACACTATGCGGTTTGCTTTTATCTGTATTCCTCTTTTATTACTGCTTTCACTGGGGGTTGCGGTGCTGCTTTCAGGAGTTGGAAAAAAGGGGAGGATACTGAAAAATTTTTATCTGATCCCCATGGCGATTCCGGTGGCATCCATTGTGCTTTTGTGGAAGTTTTTATTTCATA
This sequence comes from Blautia hominis, assembly GCA_002270465.1. GTDB lineage: Bacteria > Bacillota > Clostridia > Lachnospirales > Lachnospiraceae > Blautia > Blautia hominis. The sequence goes on along the minus strand of NQOF01000001.1, from coordinate 270,967 downwards.
ACAATGGGTTTTTGAGTGCTTTTTGCAGTATGGTACACCTATCGCCGCAGGACTGGATGAACAGCAGTGCCGCGTTCTGGGTATTGGTCGTCAGCTATCTGTGGAAAAATATGGGCTATGATATCATTTTGTGGAGTGCAGGGCTTGCCGCGATACCGGAAAACCTGTATGAAGCCGCGAAAGTGGACGGTGCCGGCAGTCTGGACTGCTTCTTCAGGATCACACTGCCGAATCTGCTTCCTGTTTTGTATACCATCACAGTGCTCTCTTTTCTGAACTCTTTTAAAGTGTTCCGTGAAGCGTACCTGGTGGCAGGGGATTATCCCCATGACAGCATGTATCTGCTGCAGCATGTATTTAATAACTGGTTTCGGGAGCTTTCACTTGACAAGATGGCAGCAGGGGCAGTTATGACATTTCTGGCAGTTATGGTACTGATCCTGCTTCTGCAGAGGGCCTGGGGCAGAGAGGAATGACTGGGAATGAAAAAAGTTATATTTGTGATTTTAGGGATATTTGCACTGCTGGCAGCGTATCCGGTGCTGTTTCTTCTGGCTGGTTCCCTGATGGGAAAGCAGGAGCTGGCCGGGTATCTGTCGCCAGTCCTGGCAAAAGGGGAGGGATATGCAACCTTTCGTCTGTTTCCCATGTACCCCACACTGCGGGCCTATGTTGAGCTGCTGCTGGATTCTCCGGGATATTTTGTTATGTTTTGGAATTCCATACGCGTCACAGCGGGAATCCTTCTGGGACAGATACTGGTGGGAGTGCCTGCGGCGTGGGCATTTGCCAGATATGATTTTCCGCTTAAGAAGCCGGTGTTCACGGTATATATAACACTGATGATGATGCCGTTTCAGGTGACCATGCTTTCTAATTACCTGGTGCTGGACCGGCTGGGGCTTATGGATACGCTTTGGGCAGTGATCCTTCCGGGGGCATTTTCCACATTTCCGGTATTCATTATGTACCGGTTTTTTACCGGCATACCGGAGGCTGTGGTAGAATCCGCCAGGATAGACGGGGCAGGCGAAGGGAAGATATTTCTGTATATGGGGATTCCCCTGGGGTCCGGAGGTATTTGTTCTGCTCTGGTGCTGGGATTTCTGGAATGCTGGAATCTCATTGAACAGCCCCTTACATTTTTGAAGAACAAAGAGCTGTGGCCTCTTTCCCTGTATCTGCCGGATATCGGGCTTTTGGAAGCACCCGGGGCGTTTGCGGCTTCTGTGGTGGTGCTTCTGCCGGCTCTTTTTATTTTCCTGGGCGGACAGGATTATCTGGAGCAGGGGATCGTGGCAGCAGCGGTGAAGGAATAGAGGTGGAGAGATGATACGATCAAAAGGGATGAATAGCCTGAGACAGAAAGCATTTTTTATGCTGACCATATTCCTGGTAATGATGACGGCATTTACTGTTATATCAAGAGCCGCCGACAGTGTGACGGTAGCGCAGGTGGATGTGGAAAAAATCTCCTCAAAAGTGATTGAACATACCGTGGAGGGTGACGGGACTGTGAAGGAGAATCTGGAGAGGGCAATAAGCACGGAACCGGGTATTATGGTGGAGACACTGTTTGCTGTTCCGGGGAGGCAGGTGGAAGAAGGGGAGCTTCTCATGCAGCTCAGGATGGAAGACATTGAGGAACAGATGGAAAACCTGAAAGCAGAGATAAAAAAGCTGGAACTTAACAATCAGGATTTGGACAGCAAGAAGAAAGCAGAACAACAGAAAAAATCGGTACAGGCCCAAAGGGCCCGGGAGGATTATGAGCGGGCAGAGACCGAAGGGGGGAACCGGCTGGCCCAGGCGCAGGCAGCACTTGCAGAGGCGGAGGAAAAGCTGGAAGAATTCTATCAGGCGCAGCAGGGAGAAAGCGGCGGCGAGGATCTGACTGTCCAAACACTGCAGCAGTTGTGCAAAGAGCGGGAGGAAGAACTCTCTAAAATACAGGCACGGATAGATACCCTGTTAGAGAAGACGGAGGAGGAGGTCTTAAAAGAGATCCGTCTGGCGGAGGAAGAAAACGGTCCTTTGACGGAAGCACAGAAGGAAGAGATCAGGGCACGAGTGGAGCAGGAGAATGCCCAAGACCTTACAGATGCACAACAGGTATTACAGGAGGCATCCCAGGCCCTTTCAGAGGCCCAGAGCGCTCTTGCGGAGGCCGAAAGCAGTAAACAGGCAGCAGGGGAACAGAGTGCCAAAGAGCAGGAAGCACAGCTTTTGGCTGATATAGAAGCAAAAAGGCAGGCCTGTGAGGAAGCCGGGAAGGCGAAAGAAGACGGGGAGATACAGGCCGGCAGAGCGTTGGAGGATGCAGGGGCTGCTGAGGGCAGTGACAGCACGGAGAAGATAAATAACCTGGATCTGGATGCGAAGAAGAAAAGCCTGGAAAAGCTGGAAAAACTGAAGGAGGATCAGGGTCAGATTTTATCGCCGGTGAAGGGTGTGGTGACGGAACTGAAGGTTTCAGCGGGTGATCATACGCCTGATACAGCGCTTATGACACTGGCAGATTTAAGTTCAGGGTGCAGATTTGTAATGCAGATAGACAAGAGTCAGGAAAAATATATAGCCAGAAAAGATCCGGTCAGACTGTCCCCTGCGGACGGCCAAAAGGATATTGAAAATCTGGAAGTGGAGAGCATTACACCGGATGCGGAGGATAAGACAAAACTTAATGTGACGGTCCTGCTTCCTGCTGATACCCTGGAGATTGGGACAGCAGCCAAAATGACCAGTATGCGTAAGGAAAAGGTACAGGATACCTGCATTCCTGTGGAAGCCCTGCATATGGAGAATTCTAAATATTATGTACTGGTCGCAGAGGAAAAGAAGACAGTTCTGGGCACAGAACTGACAGCCACCAGAAAAGACGTGGTCGTGAAGGATAAAAACAGTACCTACGCCGCGCTGGACAGCAGCAGTCTTTTGCCGGATGACCGGATCATCACAGAGTCCGACAGGACCATTGATGCAGGCAGCAGAGTGCGCCTGCGGGAAACATGAGCGGCGGGAAAAGTGCTGTCTGCAGGTTTGTGGTGTTAGGTCTGCTGCTTGTCTGCTGGTTCCTGGCAGAGGCCGCTGCGATCGGTACAGAGAAATACAGCGAAGGGGTTTCCGTAAAAAAGACGAAGGGTACCTGGACGTATGACGAGGCGGAGTTTATCCGGCAGGAGGAACAAAAACAGGAGTTTCCTGACTCCTGCACCTTTTTGGGGGAGAGGGAGGAAGAGTATCTGGAAAACAGAGAGCTGGGGAGAATGGAGACGGCCTCTGTCATTGAGGTGCTGGGGGAGACACAGGGATTATTGCCGGCATCGGCGCCTCTGTATGAGGAGGACAGGGAGAGCTGCCTTCTGTCTGAGGACATGGCTTATAAATTGTTCGGAAGCAAGAATGTGATGGGGGAGGAGATACTTTACAGAGGAAGAATTTTGATCGTTCGAGGGCTTTTAAGGGGGATGGAGCGGACTGCAGCCGTACAGGCAGCCAAGGAGGGGGACAGTGTCCTTGATACCATAGCATATGGGGCGAACACGGAAGACCAATCCCTGGAAGATCCGGTGCAGACATTTCTTCTGCGCCACGGAATACAGGGAAAGGTACAGGAGCGGAAGTATTTTGCAGCCTGTGCAAAGCTGCTGGTGTTCTTTCTTCCGCTGGTGATCTTTGTCAGAATGGTAAGACAGCTAGCAGGAAATATGAGAGCACAGAGGGGCAGACGGATACGGACAGCAGCCTTGTGGGCGGTGATGATATGGATGACGGTGCTGTTTTTCATGCTTTTTTGGAAGCCTCTTGGCTTGACAAGGGATGTGGTGCCCACAAAATGGTCAGACTTTATGTTCTGGAAACAGATGACGCAGCAGATCCGGGATAATTTCAAGCTGCTTCTTCAAACCCAAAAGACGAGCCTGGATTTTCTTGTGCTCGGCCCCTTCTTTTCCTGTCTGAAATACTGTATTTTGACCTGGGGGTTATATGCCGTCAGATGCAGGTTACAGAAAAAGGCAGGGGCAGGGGAAACGGCGGCAGGGATACTATTTTCCTGGATCTTGCTTCTGGGAACCATCTGTTTCGCAGGTGACAGTGCTCTTTGGCTTGTGGGACAGAAGAGTGTCTGGTTTGGGACCTGCTTTTGGCTGGTCGGAGAATACGCGGCGCAAAGAATGCAGGTGTCCTATAAAAACGGGTGTTCTATAAAAATAAGATAATTTGATACTAACATATTTGATAGAAGGATGTATGCCGGCAGGCGATGATAGCGCCAGGGAAACCTGGAGCAGCGCTGTGTTACCGCCAGGCTGCATCCTTTAGCATTATCATTTCCTGGGGTTGTTCAAAGGAAGTATTGTCCAGAAAAAGACTTCCTCTGTCTTTGTATCCGAGTTTCCTGTAAAAATGCTGGGCGTCTTCATCGACTTGTGTTGATGTCATTATGGTTTTATAGCCAAGCCCCCACATCTCCCGTTCCCAGAAAAGCATGGACTGCCTGCCAAAACCTTTGCCCCGATACGATTCATCCAGATAAAGCAAGGTCAGAAAAGGTATGAGATCCAAAAACAGATTATACCGCAGAACGCCTATGGGTTTATCCTCATCACTGATGATATATCCCCGTCTGTCCCGGAATTTTAACAGCAGTTCATTCTCACTTATATGTTTATCATAAGTAAGCCAAAAAGATTTGTCAGATTCTAATGCATATCGGATTTTAAACATTTTTCACCTCTTATCTTCCACTGAATGATGAAATACCATAGAAATAAGTCTATAGCCCATATTATTTGTCCTGGCATCTGCTTTGTCAAGCAAAATTGTCTTTTTTATTATTTAACACTGTAGTGAGATAAAATGTTGAAATAAAAAAATATCTGTGTTAAACTTTACATATAGATTCTGTTTTTCTCATATTCTTGACATCCCTTTGGATGTTCTGCCTGTCTCGATCAAGGAAACCCTGAAATAAGTACGAAATGAATGCAGTCACGGAACAGTCACACACAGATACACGTGCATAGTATTAGTAGAAAAGAGGTGAATGGATGACAAAATTAAAGGAAAAGATCAGCGAGGCATTATCTTCCGTATTACCGATTACCTGCATTGTGTTTTTGCTGAGTATTACCATTACGCCCATGCCCATTGGGACGGTTCTGCTGTTTGTACTGGGAGCTGTTCTGCTGGTAGTGGGGATGGGATTTTTTTCATTGGGTGCGGATATGTCCATGATGCCTATGGGAGACGGCATTGGAAATGCGCTTGTCTCCTCCGGGAAAAAGGTCATCATGTTTATGATTACCTTTGCCATTGGATTTATCGTCACCATTGCGGAGCCTGACCTGACGGTTCTGGCGCACCAGGTGCCGGGTATACCGGACAGGGTGCTTATATGGACGGTCGCCTGCGGTGTGGGATTATTTTTGATGCTCTCCTGGATTCGCATTGTCTTTCGGGTGGATCTAAAATATCTTTTGATCTTCTTTTACATTGTGGTATTTGTCCTTGCGTTTTTTTCTATGGACAGCTTTATGGCAGTGGCTTTTGACAGCGGGGGCGTAACCACTGGGCCTATTACCGTTCCGTTTATCATGGCGCTGGGAGTGGGTATGGCCAATGTGAGGAACGCGCATGCGGAGGAGGATAGCTTTGGGCTGGTTGCTCTTGGCAGTATCGGGCCTATTCTGGCGGTCCTGATCCTGGGGATCGTGTATCATCCCAAGGGAGCTGCTTACACACCTTTTGAGATGGTACATGTGGAGACAACAAAAGATGTGGTAAAGACATTTTTGGCGGAGATGCCCCGGTATGTCTGGGAAGTGAGCAAGGCACTGCTCCCCATTCTTGGCTTCTTTATCCTGTTTCAGGCCATAACCAGGTATTTCAAAAAGAAGTCTGTCATTAAGATATTGGTGGGAACGCTGTATACTTATGTGGGGCTTATATTGTTTTTATGCGGCGTCAATGTGGGGTTTATGCCGGCGGGATATTTTATCGGTTCTGAGATAGCAGCTTTATCCTATAACTGGGTCCTTGTGCCTATTGGCATGGTGATCGGATTTTATATTGTAAAGGCAGAGCCTGCGGTGCATGTGCTGAACCGCCAGGTGGAGGAAGTGTCCTCAGGGGCTATTTCTTCCAGGGGAATGCTGTACTCACTCTCAGTTGGGGTGGGGATCTCTCTCGGCATTGCCATGCTCCGTGTGCTGACGGGGATCAGTATCATGTATTTTCTTATTCCGGGTTATCTTATCGCGCTGCTGTTGAGCTTTTTTGTGCCAAAAGTATTTACAGGGATCGCATTTGATTCCGGCGGGGTGGCCAGCGGTCCAATGACAGCAACCTTCCTTCTGCCCCTGGCCATGGGGGCCTGTGAAAGCCTGGGAGGGGATGTGATGATGGACGCTTTTGGTATTGTGGCAATGGTGGCCATGACGCCCCTTGTAACCATTCAGATTCTGGGTTTGATGATGAGGAGAAAGAAGAAAGCAGTATCCTTAACCCAGGAGGAGGATGAGATTCTTGCTTTTGAGGAGGTTTTGGATGAGTAAGCAGAAAGTAAAATGTTTGGTCGCCATTGTAAACAGGGGAAAGGGCAGTCTGGTTGCTGATATCTGCAGGAGTTATCAGATCTATTTTACGTGCGGGACACTGGCCCTTGGCACTGCGGGAAGTGAACTTCTTTATTATCTTGGGATCGGTGAGACAGACAAGGAAATGCTGTTCAGTTTTCTGCCTGCCTGTCTGGAACGTGATGTCATGCATGAGATAGCAGGCAGGATCAATATTAAAAAGCCGGGTCACGGCATTATGTTTACGGTTCCTTTGAGCGGTATCAGTACACTATTCCGGCAGAAAGTTATGTGCGAAAGCGCAGATAAGGAGGAGTATATGGAGCAGGCGGAAAGAAAATATGAGCTGGTGGTTGCAGTGGTGGACCATGGTTTCCAGGACCAGGTCATGGATGCCGCAAGAGCAGCGGATGCCACAGGGGGGACGGTATTTCATGCCCGTTCTCTGCACGATGAGGATGCTTCCTCTTTTCTGGGAATCCGGCTGCAGGGGGAGAAGGATGTGGTGATGATCTTATCAGAGACCGGGGCATATACCGGGATCATGCAGGCTGTCAATGCAGCCTGCGGTCTGAAGACAGAGGCAAAAGGACTGATATTTTCTCTGCCGGTGGACCATTTTATAGGGATTTGACTATAAAGATTTGACTTTGTACGGGCAGAATGATACAATTTATCGTAGTAAATTTCTGGAGGACATTAAGATGATTAACGATAAAAAAGTATTATTCAGCGGGATGCAGGCAACCGGAAACCTGACACTTGGAAACTACCTGGGAGCGCTGAAAAACTGGGTGACATTAAGTGATGAATATGAGTGCTTTTACAGCGTTGTGGACATGCATTCCATAACGGTGCGCCAGGACCCGGCAACTCTGCGCAAAAGAGCCCGCGCACTTCTGACATTATATATTGCAGCAGGACTGGATCCGAAGAAAAACTGCATTTACTACCAGTCCCATGTATCAGGACATGCGGAGCTTTCATGGATCTTAAACTGCTTTACTTATATGGGTGAGCTGAGCCGTATGACACAGTTTAAGGACAAATCTGCAAAACATGCGGACAATATCAACGCAGGCCTTTTCACTTACCCGGTTTTAATGGCAGCTGACATTCTGCTCTACCAGGCAGATGTGGTCCCGGTGGGGATTGACCAGATGCAGCATCTGGAGCTGACACGTGATATTGCCACCCGTTTTAACAATATTTATGGGGATGTGTTTACAATCCCGGAAGCTTATATCGGCAAAGTGGGCGCAAAGATCATGAGTCTGCAGGAGCCTTCCAAAAAGATGTCCAAGTCAGATGAAAATCCCAATGGAAGTATCTATCTCATGGATGACCCGGATACGATCATGCGCAAATGCAAACGTGCGGTGACTGACTCGGAGGCTTGTATCGCATACAGAGAGGAACAGCCGGGACTTAAAAACCTGCTGGATATTTACTGTGCATGTACCGGCAGGACCACGGAGGAAGCTCTGCGTGAGTTTGAGGGCAGAGGCTACGGGGACTTGAAGATGGCTGTGGGCGAGGCCGTAGTCAGCGTTCTGAAACCTCTGCAGGATGAGGTTGCCAGGCTGGAGAAGGACAAGACGTATATTGATTCCATCATCAAGGAGAATGCAGAGAAAGCCAGCTATTTTGCCAACAAAACGCTGCGCAAGGTACAGCGGAAAGTGGGATTTCCGGATAGGATCCGTTAAGCTGCGCCGCGGGCGGACTGCGGCATATATTTGAGTTTTCGTAACTGGGAAGATAGGGAACAGTTACAAATCTTGTACAGGAGGGAATGTATATGACAATGGATGAAGTGATCACCGTACTCAGTATGCAGGAGGAAATACTCCAGTTTTCACATTTTACCAACGAGGATGCATGGGAATTGGGAATGATGCTTGTGGCGGAGAGCAGACGCAGAGGTCTGGACTGTGCTGTATCCATCCGCAGGAATAATGGATATGCGGTATTCAAATACGCGGGGAATACAACCAATCTGAACAATGACAGATGGATGGACAGGACATTCAATACGGTCCGTACACTGGAGAAGAGCAGCCTTTTGGTGTACAGTGAGCTGCAGAAGAATGAGGAGACCATGGTGGATATTGCCCTGGACCCGAAAGAGTTTTCCTGCATGGGAGGCGGTTTCCCTGTGCGTGTGGATGAAGTGGGCGTAGTGGGGGCCATTATGGTGACGAACCAGAATCATTATATCAACCATGATATTATTGTGAAGACACTGGGAAGATACCTTCATATTGATGAAGTGCCCAGGATCAGAATGCTGTAAAGGTCAGGATCTAACCGGTCCTGTGACTGTGAGAGCCGGGTGGAAGTATAATTCCACCCGGCTCTTATGCGTCTATATCCGGCGCAGGGAATGGTCGTTTATTCAACATCCAGGAATGTTATGGAGGCATCTGCCTTCAGTGCAAGATTGGCTTCGGCTTCAATACATTTGGTGATCCCCGCAATAACAGGACATCCTGCGTGTACGGGAAAATTCTTGAGGGCATATGTAAAGAATGGGCCGGCACCGGGTTTGACGAGACAGACCTCATAAGCATCAAAGGTGCTGCCCAGTTCCTCCATCATCTTTTTTACACTGGGGCAGCCGCTTGCCACTTTTATGGTGACTTCGGTTTCCTCATCCTCCGATGCAGTGGCAGTGACGAGAGTAGAAAATTTACAGATTCCCGGTTCGATTTTTACTTTAGTCATTTGAATTCCTCCCTTTTTAAGATAAATAGTAATTGTTCAGTACCCTCACAGTTACATGCAAAATCCATGCAAAATCGCCTTTGGCGATGGGATTTTTGCTTGGCCGTGGTACACTTTCTTACGGTCAGCGCAGTGAATGCGCAGACCTACTGAATAGTTTCGATAAATACATATATAGTTTATGATCGAAGCGGTTCAGTACCTTTACAGGAAAGGCGGACGTCTATGCAGGATCGCTTTTCGTGAGGGGATATTGTCCGGCTGCTGAACCATTACTTATAATTTTTATTATAGCACTTCTTTGGAGGATTGAAATAGGAAAGTTACAGTTTATTTGACGGTAAGTATAGGAAAGTTACAGTTTATTTGACGGTAAGTAAAAGTATTGCATTTGCTGTATGCAAAAGCAGTATATTATGTTATACTGAATATGCTCCATCGGCAATTCCTGTCGGTGTAAATTTCTTTGCAGATTCTGCAGCATTTCCATATGATATATTTTTGCAACATAATTTTTTAAAGGCGGGTGATGCTTATGGGCTGATTTCTTTGTTGTACCATTTTACATATGTATGCTACAATAAAGGAGGAAAAATGAAATTTAGGATCAGATACGGATTACAGGCAGTATTCCGCAGAATCCATATAAACAGACAGTACAAAGACCGTCTTTTCCGTATGGTTTTCCGGAGGAAAAGAGAATTACTGGACTTGTATAATGCAGTAAATGGTACTGAATATACGAATGTGGATGATTTGACAGTGATCACGATTGACGATGTGATATATCTTGGAATGAAGAATGATATTGCTTTTTTGATCGGATGTGATATGAACCTGTATGAACATCAGAGTTCCTGGAATCCCAATATGCCGCTGCGAGGGCTGTTGTATTTTGCGGATATGCTCCGCGGTTATATAGAAAAAAATGGGCTTGATATCTATTCTTCAGGGAAAATAAAGCTTCCTGTTCCAAGGTATATCATTTTCTATAATGGAACCAGGGAGGCTCCTGATAAATCGGAGATGCGGCTCTCGGATTCATTTATGGAGTATGCAGGGGAGGCGGCTCTGGAATGCAGAGCGGTTCTTCTGAATATCAATAAGGGACATAATAAAAAGATCATGGACAAATGCAAACGGCTGTCCGATTATGCATATTTTATCCAGGCTGTACGGGATTACGCAGTAAAGGAACAGTCCTTGGAAAAAGCAGTCAGTCTGGCTGTTGAGGAATGTATAGAAAAAGATATACTGGCAGATATATTAAGAAAAAACAGAGCGGAGGTGATGAACGTGGTGTTGACATCCTATAACGTGAAACAGCATAATCAGACATTGAAGCGGGAAGGGAGAGAAGAAGGGATACGGGCAATGGTGGAGGTCTGCAGAGAACTGGATATCCCCGATGCCATTATCAAAGAAAAGCTGAAAGAGAAATTCAATTTAAATGATATGGATGCGGACAGGATGCTGGACAACTAAGTCAGACAGCTCCGGATGGAATAATGGCCGCCCGGGGCTGTCTGTTTCCGGAAGATATCAGGGAATAAAAGTTACTATTTACAGCCCTGCAAAAAGCGCAGTTCTGTAAACAGTAACACGCTTCGCGATGCACAGATATGGAGCATTCTGCCCCATATCGCGCTGGCTGCCTCGGGATTTTCATGCGCAGGCGCATAAAAATACCTCGCGGGATAGTGGCCGTGAATAGTAACTATAAAAGACTTATTCGGATAAGTGAAAGGCTTTTTCCATATCATCCGGCAGGGGCACGTGAAAACACATAGGTATTCCGGTGATAGGGTGTATAAACTCCAGCGCGGAGGAATGCAGGGCAACCCTGGATATCCGGGTGAAATCCGGGTGATAGAGATAATCCCCCAAAAGGGGAGCGCCCAGGTACTGCATATGTACACGGATCTGGTGGGTACGCCCTGTCTCCAAGTGAAGCTCGGCCAGTGTGATATTCTGACAGGTCTCCAGCACTTTATAATGAGTGACTGCCTGCTCCCCCTTTTCAAAGTCCACACACCGCTCAATGGCAGAAGTCTCTTTTCTGGCAATGGGAGCGTCTATGGTTCCCTGGGGAGCGGGGAGGGGACCGTCGCAGAGCGCCAGATAAGTCCTGTGGATCTGCCGTTCCTTCATCTGGGCGGACAGGATGGAGGCACTGAGGGCATTTTTGGCCACGATGAGTAGGCCTGTGGTATCCCGGTCCAGACGGTTGATACAGCGGAAGATAAATTCTTCCCCCGCAGACCGGTAATAGTGTGCAACAGCATTGGCAAGGGTATTGTGGTAATTGTTGACGGAGGGATGCACAGGCATGTCAGCAGCCTTGTCAAGGACTAGAATATCCTCATCCTCGTAGATCATGGAGAGGGGGAGGGGAACCGGAAGGATATGCTCTGAGGACTGAAGTTCCTCCATGAAAATTATGAGTGTGTCCCCGGTGCGGAGCATGGTCTTTACATAGGCCCATCCACCGTTTACCTTTATACTGTCGCTGTTCTTTTTTAACTGAATGATGATCTGCCGGGAATATCCCCTGGCTTTTAAAAAGGATTCCACCGTGCAGGGGGAATCCTTTTCACTTATTCTGTAAATGAAAGTTCGGTTCATAAAAACTCCTGTTTTTGTTTCCGATCCTCTTACTTGGATTTTACCTTATTCCAGAGTTCGTTGTAATAAGAATCTGCTTCATCGCCCAGGAACTGGAAGGTTTCGCTTCCCTTCAGATCCTCCGCTTCAGGAAAGAGCACTTTGCTGTTCCGGATACTGTCATCCTCGATCAGCTCCCTGGCAGCTTTGTTGGGCGTTGCATAAGTGATATATTCAAAGTTCATCAGCGCAATGTCGGGACGGCAGAGGAAGTTAATGAATTTTTCTGCATTTTCCTTATTCTGCGAATTGGATGGGATCACCCAGGAATCAATCCATACATTGGTACCTTCTTTTGGGATCACGTATTCCAAATCCGGGTTTTCTCTCTGGGTATAGAGCGCTTCACCGGAATAGATCACACCCAGCGCAGCCTCGCCCCCAATCATTTTGTCTCTTACCTGATCCACCACATAGGCCTGGACCAGCGGTTTTTGTGCGATCAGATTGTCTGTGGCCTGGATCAGTTCATCCACTATAACAGAGTTCAGGGAATAGCCCTTGCGCTTTAGGGCAACAGCAAAAGCATCCCGGACAGAATCCTGCATGAGGATACTGTCTTTATACTTTTCATCCCACAGGATATTCCAGCTGTCCACATTTTCCTTGACCATGGTTTTGTTGTAGAGGATACCAACCGTGCCTACGCAGTAGGGAACCGAGTATTCATTCTTCGGGTCAAAGCTCTTGGACTGCTCCATATAGGTGGGATCTATATTCTTGAGATTCGGTACATTGTCCCAGTTGATCTTGGCCAGCAAATCATTCTCCCGCATACGCTGGATCATATAATCTGAGGGACAGACCACGTCATAGGCAATGGCTTTTGACATGATCTTGGGATACATGATCTCATTGGTTTCATATTCCTCATAGGTGACTGTTATACCTGTCTCCTCCTCAAAGATGTCAATGACCTCCGGGTCCATATATTCGCCCCAGTTGTAGACGATCAGTTTTTCATCGGACACACTTCCTTTGTTGCCCAGGTGGAAGAAAAAGCCGGCGCCGGCCACAAGGATGACAAGTGCTGCAGGGATGACTTGACGGAGAGGAAGCTTCTTCTTTTCAAGCTCTGAGGAGAGCTTCTTATCCGGCTCTTTTGGCGCTGAGTTCACCAGGATCATGATGACCATAACGGACAAAAAGAGCAGGGTGGAGAGTGCATACATCTCCGGCCTTATGCCTTTGCGCACCTCGGAATATATCTTGGTTGACAGGGTATCCACCCCCGGCCCCTTGGTGAAATGGGTGATAATAAAATCATCCAGGGACATGGTGAATGCCATGAGAAATCCTGACAGCACACCGGGCAGAATATCCGGAAACACCACTTTCATGAATGCCTGGAAAGGTCCTGCACCCAGGTCCCTGGCGGCCTCATAGGTACTCTTGTTTGTCTGCTTCAGCTTAGGCATAACGCTCAGAATGACATAGGGGATATTGAAGGTTATATGCGCCATTAAAATGGTGGAAAAACCGAGGGTAAACCGACATGCAATGAACAAAAGCATGAGGGAAATACCTGTCACAATATCAGAATTCAATATGGGAATATTGGTGACTCCCATAAAAACCGTTCGCCATTTGCTCTTCATGGCATTGATGCCAATAGAGGCGCAGGTTCCGATCAGGGTTGCCAGTATTGCCGATAAAAATGCAATGACCAGAGTGTTGTAAAGGGCCCCCATGATGGCATCATCCTTAAACAGGGAACCATACCATTTCAAGGTGAAACCGCCCCATTTGGAACGTGATTTGGAGGCATTGAAGGAGAGGATCATAAGTGTCACAATAGGCGCATACATGAGAATCAGAATAAGCGCCAGGTAAATATTTCTAGCTGTCTTCTTCATCAGAACATTCCTCCTTGCCCGTCTTTGTCATACTTGGTGGTAACTACCATGCTGATCAGGATAAAGACCATCAGTACCAGGGAAAGTCCGCTTCCTGTATGCCAGTTGCTGCCCTGCTTGAATTTCTGTTCAATGACATTTCCGATCAGCAGGATCTTGCTGCCGCCCAGCAGATCAGAGATCACAAAGGTGGTGAGCGCAGGTACAAATACCATGATGACACCGCTCACAACCCCCGGCAGGCTCAGGGGAAAGATGATCTTTCTGAAAGTGTACAGCTCCGTGGCGCCCAAGTCCCTGGCGGCGCTGATGATGTCTTTGTCAATCTTGGATAGCACATTGTAAAGCGGCAGCACCATAAAGGGCAGGAAGTTGTACACCATACCCAGTATGATGGCATAGGGCGTATTGATGAGCTGGATGGACGGCAGATGCAGGAAATCCAGCAGCTGATTGATCACACCGTTCTTCTCCAGCAAAGTCTGCCATGCCATGGTGCGCAGCAGAAAATTCATCCACATGGGAAGGATGAAGATCAGCACAATAAAACTGGTCTGATTTACCTTCATACCGGATAAAATCATGGCAAGAGGGTAGGCTAACAACAGACAGATGACGGTGCTCACAATGGAGAGCAGTAAAGAGAGGCAGAGTGCCTTGAAATTCTCCACGGTTCCGATGGCCAAAAGGTTTTCATAAGTCAGATGGCCGTCCACATCTGTCAGACCATAATATAAGACCATGGCAAGAGGGATTAGGATAAATGCCACAGCCCAGAAAAGATAAGGTCCGGTCAGTAATTTTTTTCTATTCATTCACTCCTATGGCCTCCTCGTCCTCCGATACCGGCTTGTGCATGATCTGGATGTCGAAGGGGTCCACATGGATGCCCACTTTCTGACCTACGGGGAACATGTCTGTACTGTGTACCAGCCACTCAAAACCGTTTGCCTGGACTTCCATCTCATAGTGGACGCCTTTGAAGATCAGATGGGAGACTACGCCCTGGATCGTGCCTTCCTCAGGCTTCACCAGGTCCACATCCTCGGGGCGGATGACAACGTCCACGGGTCTGTTGCGGCCGAAGCCTTCGTCCACACAGGGGAATTTGGCACCCAGGATCTTCACCAGCCTGTCCTCCAGCATGGTACCTTCTATGATATTACTCTCACCGATAAAATCGGCTACAAACGCATTCTGCGGTTCGTTATAAATATCCTCAGGGGAACCCATCTGCTGGATATAGCCCTGGTTCATGACCACAATGGTATCTGACATGGTGAGGGCTTCCTCCTGGTCATGGGTCACGTAGATAAAAGTAATGCCCAGTTCATTTTTTAAGCGGATCAGCTCGTACTGCATGTCCTGGCGCAGCTTCAGATCCAGGGCTCCCAGAGGCTCATCCAGAAGCAGAAGGCGCGGCTCATTTACAATGGCCCGGGCAATGGCAACACGCTGCTGCTGGCCGCCGCTCAGGGAATCGGGAAGACGGTTTTCAAAACCCTCCAGATTTACCAGTTTCAGTGCGTATTTGATCTTGTCTTTGATATAAGCGTTGCTCTTTCCGGCAATTTTTAAACCAAAAGCAATATTTTCTTCTATATTCATGTGGGAGAACAGGGCGTATTTCTGGAATACGGTGTTCAGATTTCGCTTGTTGGGCGGTAGATTGGTAATATCCTCTCCGTCAAAAATAACCTGTCCGAAATCCGGCGATTCAAAACCGCCCAGGATACGGAGAGTGGTTGTCTTACCACAACCGCTGGGTCCTAAAAGGGTAAGAAATTCATTTTCCCGGATGGACAGATTCAGCTTGTCCAGAACAATCTGATCGCCAAATCCTTTGGAAATGTCAATTAAATCCACCAGTGTATGGTTCATTCGCGTTCTCCTTTACGTGATATGAAATAATCCAGAACCTGTCCCATAAAACCGGCTCTGCCGGGGAAAGACTCTGAATTTCATTATACTAAACCCACAAACCTTGTCAACATAAATGTTGCGAATTTGGCGGGAATTGCATTGTATAAAGAAAAAGTTTGTGGTAGAATGTCGTTAGACCACGGATAGCGGCAGGAAATCCCTGCCAACCGGGGAGAATCAGAATAAAACAGGAGGGTATTGCATAAATGAAAGAGAAGTATGTTGCATATGTTGGAACGTATACCCATGGAAGCAGTATCGGAATCCATTTATATGATGTAAATGTAGAAGAGGGGACACTTACAGAGAAAAAAGTCATTCCTGTAAATAATTCCTCCCACCTGGCCATATCATTAAATGGGAAATATCTCTATTCCATTGCCGACGAAGGAGTTGCTGTATTTTCAATTGATTCGGACGGAGATCTTACCTTTATTAATAAAGTAGACATTGACGGAATGAGAGGCTGCCACCTGTCCACCGACAAGGAAGGAAAGTATCTCTATGTGGCAGGTTATCATGACGGTAAGGTTACCGTGGTACATACCCACAGGGACGGACGCCTGGGAAGCGTCATGGACGGGGTATTCCACAGAGGACTGGGAAGTGTTGCGGAGCGGAACTTCCGTCCCCATGTAAGCTGTGTGCGTCCCACACCGGATGGAAAATATCTCTGTGCAGTGGACAACGGCATTGACCAGATGAAGATATACCGGGTAAATGCCAGGACCAGTAAGCTGGAGCTTGTGGATGTCCTGCGCTGTGTGAGGGAGTCCGGACCGAGACTGATCAAATTTAGTCCAAACGGCAAATTTGCATTCCTGAATTTTGAGCTGAGCAATGAAGTCCAGGTATACCGTTACGACGGAAGCGGCAAGAATCCTGTTTTCGAGCTGATCCAGACAGAAAGCACATTGGTGTCCCACGATGATGAGACCCATGATGCCACATCCGGCATGTGTCTGTCACCGGACGGAGAGTATCTGTTCTGCTCCACAGCAGGGGAAGATACAGTGTCCATGTTCAAAGTGGATGAGGAGACAGGCAGTCTGGAAAAGCAGTTTATACTGCCCATCAGCGGTGAGTATCCAAAGGATCTGGAGATATTCCCGGATGGAAAGCATCTGGCAGTGGTGAACCACGAATCCAGTTCCATCACCACATTTACCATTGATTATGAGAACAAACTGCTGGTTATGAAAGGGAAACCGCTGAAGGTGGAGACACCAAACAGTATTATATTCCACAAATGTGAGGAAGAATAAAAGAAAGGAAGTGTTATCATGGAAGGTGGGCCTTGTCCCGGGAAATCGAATCAAGACAATAAAATAAAGAGTAGAAACCCCATAGGCAGGCGCGTCTGACATCTTTGCGCCCGTTTATGGGGCGTGAAGGGAGATAACATGATCAGAATTTTCAAAACAATAGACGGAAAAATGCATCAGGTGGAGGAAGCCGTTGAGGGATGCTGGGTTGCCCTCACGGATCCCACAGCAACAGAGATTTTTGAAATTTCCAACAAGTATGGGATAGAGGTGGATGATCTGCGGGCGCCTCTGGATGAGGAAGAGCGCTCCCGTATTGAGGTGGAGGATACTTACACCCTTATCCTGGTTGACACACCCATAATTGAGGAACGCGGTGACAAGGATTGGTTTGGGACCATTCCTCTGTCCATCATTGTGACCAATGAAATGATCTTCACTGTGTGTCTGGAGGATACTTCTGTACTTGGAAAGTTCATGGATGGCCGTGTGCGGAACTTCTATACTTATATGAAGACCAGATTTATTCTGCAGATCCTTTATAATAATGCCAGTATGTTCCTGCATTATCTGCGTATCATAGATAAAAAGAGTGAGGAAGTGGAGGAGAAGCTTCACGCTTCAACCAGAAACCAGGAACTGATCGAGCTTCTGGAACTGGAAAAATCCCTGGTGTACTTTACCACGTCCCTGCGTTCCAATGAGGTGGTGCTGGAGAAGCTCCTGAAAGTGGAACGGATCAAACAGTATCCCGATGACACAGACCTTTTGGAGGATGTTATCGTGGAGAACAAGCAGGCCATTGAGATGGCCAATATTTACAGCGGTATTCTGAGCGGGATGATGGATGCCTTTGCATCTGTTATTTCCAACAATCTGAATATCGTCATGAAGTTTCTGGCAACCGTGACCATTGTCATGTCCATTCCGACCATGATATTCAGTGCCTACGGCATGAACGTGAATACCTCGGGGATGCCTTTTGCGGGGAGTCCTTATGGGTTTGTGATCGTGATCGTGCTGTCTTTGGTCCTGAGCTTACTGGTTGCATTGATCTTCTCCAAGAAAAATCTTTTCTAAAGACAGGAAAGTTTCCCTGAGGGGGGAATATTGATATCAGAAACGAGGAGAATTTATGAATTTTTTGAACAAAATGGAAAGGAAGTTTGGGCGTTTCACCATTAGAAATCTGACAAAGTACATCATCCTGCTATATGTGATCGGATATGTACTTTATTTTCTGGGTGACGTTACAGGAATTCCGATCAGCGCTTATCTGATGCTGAGTCCCGCCCACATTCTGCAAGGACAGATATGGAGACTTGTGAGCTGGCTTTTGATTCCTCCATCCGGGCTTAATATATTTACCATCATCATGCTTGCACTGTATTATTCCCTGGGTACTTCCCTTGAGAAGACGTGGGGAGATTTCAGATATAATGTCTATATCCTGGGAGGTATTTTAAGCACGATCATCGGTGCTTTTCTGCTGTATTTCATACAAGGGCCAGTAAATTCCCTGTACGGGATGGCAGCTATCTCCACATATTATATCAACCTGTCAATCTTCCTGGCTTTTGCAGCCAGTTATCCGGATATGCAGCTTCTTCTGTACTTTATCATTCCGGTGAAGATCAAGTGGCTGGCATATCTGGATGTGGCATACCTGGTTTATAACTTTATAAAGACACCGATCTGGTCAATCAGAATGATGATCATTGCATCCCTGCTGAACTTCATTGTTTTCTTTTTTGCCACCAGGAATTACAACCATATCAATCCAAAAGAGGTGCACAGGCGGCAGCAGTTTCAAAAAGCAGTCCATCCCAAAATGGCACCGGGTGTGACAAAGCATAAATGCGCGGTGTGCGGCAGGACGGAAAAGGACGGGGATAACCTGGAATTCCGTTTCTGCTCCAAATGCAACGGCAACTATGAATACTGCCAGGATCATCTTTTTACTCATGAACATATAAAGTGACGATATCATTAGGAGGAATTTATGCGCAAGACGAAGATTGTATGTACCATGGGTCCGAATACGGACAAAAAAGCCACAATGAAAGCGCTGGTCAGACACGGCATGGATGTGGCCCGCTTCAACTTTTCACACGGGGATTACGAGGAACAGCGTAACCGTATGAACCTGCTGAAAAATGTCAGAGAAGAGCTGGATAAGCCGGTAGCTATACTCCTTGACACCAAAGGCCCGGAAATCCGTACCGGAGTCCTGGAGGATGGAAAGAAAGTAACTCTGACAGAGGGCGCAGATTTCACTCTCTATATGGAAGAAATGACAGGTAATGAAAAAGGATGTTCCATCACATATCCCGGACTGGCAAAAGAGGTCAAACCGGGCAATAAGATCCTGATCGATGACGGTCTTATTGAGCTGGACGTAAAGGTTGTGAAAAAGGACCATATTGTCTGTACAGTTGCCAACGGCGGAGAGCTGGGGGAGAAAAAGGGCGTAAATGTACCTAACGTCAGAGTGAAACTTCCGGCTATCACAGAGAAAGACAAGGCGGATATCATTTTTGGTATCCAGCAGGATATTGATTTCATCGCCGCTTCTTTTATCAGGAATGCAGCAGGTGTCAAGGAGATCCGCAAGATTCTGCAGGAGCATCATGCAGAGCAGATCAGCATCATTGCAAAGATCGAGAACGCAGAGGGTGTTGAGAATATTGACGAGATCATTGCAGCCGCAGACGGCATCATGGTGGCCAGAGGCGACCTGGGTGTGGAGATACCGGCCCAGGAAGTACCTTACATCCAGAAGCTGATCATCAAAAAATGCAATGAAAACTATATTCCGGTCATCACCGCCACGCAGATGCTGGATTCTATGATCCGTAATCCCCGTCCAACGCGTGCGGAGGTGGCGGATGTGGCAAATGCCATCTATGACGGAACCGATGCAGTCATGCTTTCCGGAGAGACCGCAGCAGGTAAATACCCGGTAGAAGCCCTGACTATGATGGGGGAGATTGCTGAGGATACAGAAAAACATGTGGATTATGACAAATACATCCAGCACAGGACCATGTACAAACAGACATTGGTATCCAGTGCCATCGGTATTTCATCTGTCCGCACAGCCAGAAATATTGATGCGGACTGTATCATCACACCGACTATGTCAGGCAAGACCGCAAGGCTGGTATCCAGCTTCCGTCCGACTATGCCCATTTACGCTATCACACCCAACGAGTTTGTACAGCACAAAATGCAGCTCTACTGGGGTGTCAGACCGCTGAAAGGCAATACAAAAGACACTACAGAGAACATCCTGACAAGTGCCATGGAGACCGTAAAACGCAAACGCCTTGTGAAAAAAGGCCAGCTTGCAGTCTTCACCGCCGGTGACCCGGCTACCAACAGCCGCAAGGATGAGCAGAATGTTACCAATATGCTCCATGTGATCGAAGTAAAATAAAAAATTATGATTTTCTGAGTTACTGTACACAGGCCACTGTACCGGGAGGTGTTTTCATGCCGGAAGCATGAAAATCCCGAGGCAGCCAGCGCGATATGGGGCAGAATGCTCCATATCTGTGCATCGCGAAGCGTGTTACTGAACACGGAGTGTACAGTAACTTTTCTGAGGCTCCCCAGTATATCTGGGGAGTTTTTGTGTTGCAAAATGCGGAAAAAACCGTTATGATAGTATCCGTACAAAAAGGAGCAGAACTATGGAGAAAAAAGAAATCCACGGCGTTGTTTTTGACATGGACGGCCTGATGTTTGACAGTGAGAGGATCGTAAAATACTCCTGGGATGTGGCGGGAGAGCGGATGGGATACGGAAAGCTGGGGGATAATATTTTTCATACCCTTGGTTTTAATGTAGACAAGAGAAAGCGCCACTTTAAAGACAAGTACGGGGAAGATTTTCCCTTCGGACAGTTCCGGGATGAATACAGAAAAGCATTTTGGGAGTATGAGGAGAAGAATGGCCTTCCGGCAAAGAAAGGGCTTCATGAACTTCTGGATGTGCTGGCACAGCGGGGGATCCCCATGGCGGTGGCAACCTCATCAAGCCACGAGTATGCAAAGAACAATCTGAAACGGGAAGGGATAACCGCATATTTTACGGCTGTCATCACAGGGAGTATGGTTTCCGAGGCAAAACCATCCCCTGAGATTTACCTGAAAGCCTGCGAAGCGCTGAAGGTCAGCCCGGCCCATGCCCTTGCCCTTGAGGACTCTTACAACGGCATACGCTCTGCCCACAAAGCAGGTATGATAACCATAATGATACCCGACCTGCTCACGGATTCCTCACCGGTGGACCAACTGCTGGACGGCAAAATGGAATCCCTGCTTGCCGTTGCCAGGTGGATTGAAAATTGTTGATATAAAAGAAATTACCAAAGGAGAAAGTTTCAATGGAGAAAAAAACATTTGTCACAAAAGAACAGTTGGATGAAATTGTAAAAAAATACCCAACGCCCTTTCACCTGTATGACGAGAAAGGGATCCGGGAGAACGTGAAAGCAGTGAAAGAGGCATTTTCCTGGAATGAAGGGTTTAAGGAATATTTTGCTGTGAAGGCAAATCCAAATCCCTTTCTGGTGGATATTTTAAGAGAATACGGCTGCGGCTGTGACTGCTCCTCCTACACAGAGTTGATGCTGTCCGAAGCCATGGGCTGCACAGGGGATGACATTATGTTCTCCTCCAATGACACACCGGCAGAGGATTATGTGTATGCCGGCAGATTGGGAGCCACCATTAATCTAGATGATTTCACACATATTGATTTCCTGGAAAAGACCTTGGGTGCTATCCCAAAACGCATTAGCTGCCGCTATAATCCGGGCGGTGTGTTTGAGATGGGGAACGGCATCATGGACAATCCTGGGGATGCAAAATACGGAATGACCACAGAGCAGATGTTTGAAGCCTTCCGCGTCCTCAAGGAAAAAGGTGCGGAGGAATTTGGGATCCATGCATTTCTGGCCAGCAATACGGTGACAAATGAGTATTACCCGGTGCTGGCAAAAGAACTTTTCCAGCTTGCCGTAAAGCTGGAACAGGAGACCGGGGCAGATATTAAGTTCATCAACTTGTCAGGTGGCGTGGGCATTCCTTATACCCCTGATATGGAGGCAAATGATATCCGAGTCATCGGAGCAGGTGTGAAAAAGGTGTACGAGGAAGTATTGGTTCCTGCCGGTATGGGGGATGTGGCGATCTATTCGGAAATGGGACGTTTTATGATGGGACCATACGGCTGTCTGGTAACCAAAGCCATCCATGAAAAACACACCCACAAGGAGTATATCGGCGTGGATGCCTGTGCGGTGGATCTGATGCGCCCTGCCATGTACGGTGCCTATCACCATATCACGGTCATGGGAAAAGAAGACAAACCCTGTGACCACAAATACGATATTGCAGGCTCCCTGTGCGAGAACAATGACAAATTTGCAGTTGACCGCATGCTGCCTGAAATCGAAAAAGGAGACTTGCTGGTCATCCATGACACAGGTGCACACGGCTATGCCATGGGATATAATTATAATGGAAAACTAAAATCCGCGGAAATCCTTCTGAAGGAAGACGGCAGCACACAGCTCATCCGCCGCGCGGAAACGCCGAAAGATTACTTTGCAACCCTGGATTGTTTTGATATTTACAGTAAACTGGATCAATAAGAGAGATACTGCCCCAGACCGGAGACAAGCCGGCCTGGGGCGTTTTATGTATAAGAGTCTTACAGCATACATGCTCCCGGGCTTGACGGTAACTTGTACCCTTAAAGCGGCTATTATGAGGAAGATTTCCTCTACGATTTAAAAAATGATCCATATGAGTTGACGAATCTGGCAAAAGATGATAAGTATAGAGATATCAGAGCGCAGCTTGCAAAGGAACTTCAGGAGGAGATGAAAAAGGCCGGAGAAGAGGTTCCGGTCATTGCACCTTCATCAGAAAGCTGCCTTGTATAAACCAGAAAGGACAGCAGAAAATATATGGATGAATTACTCTACGGTGTGGCATATTATGATGAATATATGCCTTATGACAGACTGGAAAAAGATGTTGCAATGATGAAAAAGGCAGGGATCAATCTGGTGAGGATCGCGGAATCCACCTGGAGCACATTGGAACCCCAGGATGGGGTGTTTGATTTTTACCATATTGACCGGGTTCTGGATGCCATGGAGGAGGCCGGTATCCACGTGATCGTGGGCACGCCAACCTATGCCATTCCGGCCTGGATGGAGAAAAAGCATCCGGATGTGATGGCAGTGACAAAACAGGGCCGGGGTATTTACGGGGCAAGACAGATCATGGATATCACCAACCGCCATTATCTGTTTTACAGTGAACGTGTCATAAGAAAACTGATGGATCATGTGAAGGACAGAGCGTGTGTCATAGGCTATCAGATTGACAATGAGACAAAATATTACGGGACCGCAGGGGAACGCGTACAGGAGGCATTTATTGCTTACTTGAAAGACAAATTCCAAGGTGATGTGAAAGCCATGAACCGGGAATTCGGCATGAATTACTGGAGCAATGCCCTGCATTCCTGGGAGGATTTTCCCGATGTGAGAGGGACGATCAACGGCAGTCTGGGCTGTGAATTTGAAAAATTCCAGCGGGGCCTGGTGACGGAATTTCTGTCCTGGCAGGCAGCCCTTGTAGGGGAATATAAGAGGGAAGACCAGTTTATCACACATAACTTTGATTTTGAGTGGAGGAACCATTCCTTTGGTGTACAGCCGGAGGTAAATCATTTCCATGTATCCAAATGCCTGGATGTTGCAGGGTGTGATATCTATCATCCGACCCAGTCAAAGCTGACGGGGAAGGAGATCGCCTTTGGCGGGGATTTGACACGTTCCTTAAAGCAGGACAACTACTATGTGCTGGAGACCGAGGCTCAGGGCTTTACCCAGTGGGTGCCTTATGACGGGCAGCTCAGGCTGCAGGCATTTTCCCATCTGGCAGGCGGAGCGGACTGCGTGGAATACTGGCACTGGCACTCCATCCATAATTCCTTTGAGACTTACTGGAGGGGGCTGTTAAGCCATGATTTTGCTGAGAACAAGACATATCGGGAAGCAGTGGTCATCGGAAATGAAATGAAGCGTCTGGGAAGCCATTTGCTCCATTTGAAAAAAGAGAATAAGGCTGCCATTATGGTGAGCAATGAAGCGCTGTCAGGTCTGAAATGGTTCCCGATCCACGGCAGTCCGGAGCAGAAGAGTTCCTACAACGATGTGGTGCGCTGGATTTATGATGCCCTCTATGAGATGAATGTGGAATGTGATCTTGTGTCGCCGGAGGCGGAAAATCTGGAAGATTATAAGATGTTGATCCTTCCCGCGCTCTACTGTGTGTCGGAGGAGACGCTTCTCAGGATCAGAAAATTTACGCAGAACGGCGGATGTCTTCTGGGTACGTTCAAGACTGCTTATGCCAATGAGAATGTGAAAGTTTACCATGATTCCCAGCCTCATATCCTGTCTGAATGCTTCGGGATCCTGTATAATCAGTTTACATACCCGGAGGATACATACCTGGAAGGCAGACTTTGCAGCAGACAGGAGAAAGAGGAAGCAGAGGTATTCATGGAATGTATTCAGGCAAAGGGGGCAGAGACGGTCCTCCGGTATGTGCATGACAACTGGGGCCAGTATGCCGCAGTCACAGAGAATACGTTCGGCAAAGGAAAAGCTGTGTACCTGGGATGTATGTTCAGCCCAAAACTGCTGAAAAAGCTGTTGGGAGAACTTTTAAATGACTGCCAGATCCATCCGAATCCAGGTTCCTGCGGATTCCCGGTCATTGTGCGGGGCGGCAGAAACCAAATGGGAAAACAGGTGTATTATTTCCTCAACTATTCCGGAGAGAAACAGGAGGCTGTGTGCCCGGAGGGAACATGGACAGAGCTGTTTTCAGGGGAGACCAAGAGGGCAGGGGAAAAGTTGTTCTTACAGAAATGGAACCTTTTGATCCTGGAAGAACAATAACCATTATAGGATCATTTCGCGTAACAGTTCAGCCTTTCTGAACTGTTGCCATTTTGCGTACGAGTCCGGCTTGCCGGACTCGTTGTCTGTTGCATGGGAACGTACCAAAGACTTTTTGGAGACAGCGGCCATGCCTGTATGTGGGAACTCTGATGAGTCTATTTTCCCGCTTGATAGCGGCAGTATTTCCTGCATCCGAACAGGCAGGCAAAGACCAGAATAATGCCTGAGATCAGATAGCTGCCCAAACGGTAAGCAAAGGGCGCGGAGGTAAGTTCATGGAGCGGCAGGAAGAACGGAAGACAATGGAACAGCATCCGGAGCAGCATTACGATCCTGCCGGGTCTCATTTCCACAAGGAAAACGGTGTAAAGGGCTGCAGGGAGCAGATAAGCAGCAGCGGACCAAAGCAGAGTGGAAAAAGAGCTCTTTTTTACAGAGGAAATATACAGCGTTATGGCAGCAGTCACGAGAACAGAAAAAAGCCCTGCCAGCAGATAAACCAGCAGTACGGCACCGGTGGTCCTTTTGGGGTCGCCATTCCAAAATAGATTGCCTGTGATCAAGTCGGGAAAAGAAAGGCCTGCGCTGACCGCAAGGCCGTCGCTGCCATAAATAGACAGAAAGGCCCCTGTAAGAAGCAGGGTAAACAGAAGGTATATGCCGCCTGCCCACGCAAATGCTGCAAGGATCTTGGCAGCCGCTGTCTTTGTCCTTCCGTTTTGTGTGGTCAGCAGAATATCGGCCGCCTGTCCCGCGTACTCTTCAGAGAAGACAGGAGCACAGGAAATGATCACCAGTGCAGAGACGATCCAGAGGACCATCATATGCGTTTCACTGAAGGTGTTGTCCCAGCCGCCGATATAGCCGTATACATATTCTCCGCTCATCATTTCCGCGGCATACTTGTCGTCCGTACCGGCAAGGGCAGTGGGAACACCCCCCTGGGATCTGGAGTTGGAAAGGCGGGTGGTCACAAAGCGGCTGGTGGAATTGGCATAATAGCCAGGTGCAGTATCGCCTGTATCCTCTGTATCCAGATCATTATCATTTATATGCCAGCCAAATTCTTGTATGACAGCCTCCGCCTTTTCCCGGGTCAGGGGGCCTGCGTAGCGGCGGGCGATTTCCCGGTCATATTGAATGGCTTGTGTTCTTCTCAGACAGGTACCGTTATCAAAAACAAATTCTGTGCCAAGGGCAGACATCTGAACATAGGCTGCCATGAATAAAAAGCCCAGCAGTGCTCCGATCATAAGTATTTTCCTGGAACAGATCTTGTACAATTCATTTCGGAACAGCATATCAGCACACCTCCCTGTTTTCTGTGACATAGAGATAAGCGTCTTCCAGGTCAGGCTGTACTTGGCTGGCATGTGGAGATGGACAATTACGGGAGAGAATGCGTATCCGCAGGTTTTCTCCTTCTGTCCTCACATTGCACACAGGAAATTGCTTCTGAATGGATTCCGCCTCCCGGGGGGAGGCTGTAACTTCCCATACATGTCCGGAGGCCGTCTGGATCAGGGCATCCGGTGTCTGATCTTCTATGATCTTCCCCCTGCGCATGATCAGTATCCTGTCAGCAGCATTTGCCACATCCGACACAATATGAGTGGAGAGGAGCACCAGCCGGTCATGTCCAAGAGAACTGATGATATTTCGGAAACGGATGCGTTCCTTTGGGTCAAGGCCTGCCGTGGGTTCATCCAGCAGCAGGATCTTCGGGTCATTGAGCAGGGCCTGGGCAATCCCCAGCCTTCGTATCATGCCTCCTGAGAGATGTTTGATCTTCCGCTTTTCCTCCTCTTGGAGTCCTGTAAGCTCCAGCATTTCCCTATATCGGGTCAGTGCCCGTTCTCTGGGAAGTGCTTTTAGGGATGCCAGATAGAGTAAATAGCGTTTCACTGTGAAGTCCGGGTAATAGCCAAAATCCTGGGGCAGATATCCCAGCAGGGTGCGGTAGGATGCCCCCATTTTATGGATGGAAATGCCGTCCAGTGTTACCGCCCCTTTTTCGGGCATGAGAATACCGCAGAGGATGCGCAGAAGTGTAGTCTTGCCTGCGCCGTTTTCCCCGAGAAGTCCGTACACACCGTTTTTCAGTATGAAAGAGATATGGTCTGCGGCTGTCTTTTCTTTATAATGCTTTGTGACATTTTGTGCTTTTAATTCCAGCAAAATTCTTTACCTCCTGTGGTTAAACTGTAAAACAGCCTGTGCAGCTCTATGGCCAGAATCACAATTCCGACTGCCAGTGCCATGGCCCATAGGGGCAGATAGAGGCTTTGGTATGCTTTCGGAAAGGCTGCGGGAAACAGGGAAAACAGGAAGACAAGCAAAAGGGTTCCGCTCAGGATCATTTTCTGGGAGGAGAGCCTTCTTGCTGACAACAGGAAAAAATAGCAAACATGGGAAAAAATAAATGGGACAAGCAGATACAGACAGAGGGCAAAAATGCTGTACCCTGCCTGATCCCGAATACCGAAAAGCAGCAGAGTCAGAATACATAAGTTGACGCCCGCTGAAAAAACCAGTTTCACCGCCCAAATCTGTCCCAGGTTAAAGCAGCAGCTCTGTTCCAATTCTGCCATACGGCAGGATCGGCTTTTGGCCAGTTCCAGCACAGCCGCCAGACCCAGACCCGAAGAAAGGGCGCAGACAGGCGGCAGAATATTTTCGCTGCCTTTTATCAGAGAACCAAAACAGGTCAGCAGGACAACCGCAGCGATCAAAAAGAAAGACTGTATGATCCAGTATTCCAAAGATATATAATGTATTTGGTCCAGCAGCAGCCTTGGCATGGATATATGTCTTTTCAGATCTAATGCGTCTATCTCAGCACGGACGGTTTTCAGGGAAGCTTCTTTTTTTTCCCGGTTTACGGGGATGGGTGGTACGGGTATTTTCGTGTCAGCCATAGAAATCCTCCTTCCTTAATGTGCGCTTCAATTTTTCCATGCCCTGCTTCATCCGGGATTTCACCGTGGATGGACTGGTGCCGGTAATCTGCGCGATCTCTCTGTGCTTCAGGCCGTAGAGACTGTGAAGGACAATAACTTCCCTCTGGATATCCGGCAGTTTCATAAGCGCCTGCACCAACTGTCTGGAACGTTCTTCCCGGATAACAGCCCCCAGCAGATCGTCCTGTATCCCGGAGCTGTCAGCATATCGGACGGCCGGATCTTCCGGGGCGGATTCTTCCAGAGGCGAAAAGGTAAGATGACGGTGAGAGGCAGCTTCCCCGGTGAAATAGTCAAAACAGACATTTCTGGCTATGGTAAGAAGATAGCCTTTCAGATTTTTATAACGGTAGTTGTCCACATAGCGTATGAAACGAAGAAAAGTTTCCTGCGCCAGATCATAGGAAAAATCGGGGT
This sequence comes from Blautia hominis, assembly GCA_002270465.1. Taxonomy (GTDB): domain Bacteria; phylum Bacillota; class Clostridia; order Lachnospirales; family Lachnospiraceae; genus Blautia; species Blautia hominis. The sequence continues at coordinate 242,581 of NQOF01000001.1, read as the reverse complement.
TGCCGGTCTGGTAACAGCAGAAGCGGTAAATGTCGTTGTAATATTTTTCCGCCAGCAGATTCAGGTATTCTTTTCTGCCGTTTTGTATTTCTTTGATCATTTTTCTGTCATCCATAGGCTCCCCCCTTCCTGTCTTCCATTATATATAACCCGGGAAGGAAGAAAAAGGTTTTATTTTTTTATCATTTTTCCGAAAAAACATATCTGGACAATCCTTTGGTGTGCTTTCCGTATTCGATCGCTTCAGTGGGACAGCGGCAGATACAGGCCATACAGTGTGTACAGTGATCACTCCACACAGGCTTTCCTTTTTCCAGCGTGATATTTTTCATGGGACAGACTTTTTCACATTTGCCGCAGGAAATACAGGCATCCGTAGCGTAAAACTTTTTAGCATGTACAAAGGCAGGGTAAAATATATCGTTTATAACCCCGCTGTCTATTCTGTCCTTAAAAGTGACGGCAGGTTGTAAGAGATTTTCTTTATTTTTGATCAAAAGAGATACCTTGTTTATCTTCTCTTCAGCACGGCGGATAATTTCACGTGCCTCGCCCTCTGCAGGGGCGCTGAACAGGGCAATGTAATTCTCGGGCATGACCACCGCTGCACATCCTTTATAATGTAAACCTTTGGATGTACATAATTTTTTTATGTGTGCACCGGCATTTCCTATATTTTTTCCACATGTCATGACAAAATAAATATCCCTGTTTCCCGTAAGCGTTGTTTTAGTCAGCCATTCCTGCAGAACACGGGGAATACGCCATGCGTAGGTAGGAGAGACGATCACCCAGGGAGTGTCTGAATGCAGTTGGGAAAAATCGTGGTCACGGATTTTATTAAACAGATCTTGTGTTTCATCGGATATATTCTCACCAATTTTCTGCGCGATATGGGCACTGTTGCCTGTTCCTGAAAAATATAATATCATAATCGTTTCCTCTCTGAGATATATTCAGCGGATATGACGGATACTCTCATATATAAGATTGATCAAATCGGTCATATTCTTCCATTGGGTTTCATCCAAACTGACATAATAATAATTTTTTGTTCCTTCTTTTCTCATATTGACGATTCCTGCGTCTTTTAGAATCCGCAGATGGTGGGATACAGATGGTCTTGTCAGATGTGTTTTCTCTGCAATCTCCCCAACCCGGATGCCGGATAAGTCACTTTCCAAAAGTACAAGCAGTATCAGCTGTCTTGTCTCATCACCGATAGCGGTAAATGCATTTCTGCAATTCCGAAAGCCATAGACAATATCCTGTAAACGCGCTTCACATTCTTTTTCCATTTTCTGATCCTCTACAGTAACTATTCAGTAGGTCTGCGCATTCACTGCGCTGACCGTAAGAAAGCATTCCGCAGCCAAGCAAAAATCCCATCGCCAAAGGCGATTCTGCATGGATTTTTGCCTGTAACTGTCAGGGTACTGAACAGTTACCCTCTACATATATTTGACATCCGGTTTTTCACGCTGAGCGGAGCGGAGAAATTTTACCCCGGGATAACCTAACACCAAGGTAGCAGCCACTTTTTTTCCTTTGGGAACCTGCAGTGTTTTTTGGATCTTCCGTGAGAGATTGGCAGAAGAAGTAAAAAATCCGCTGAACAGTACCCCCAGTCCGTGAGCCTCTGCTACAAACTCCATATTTTGTGCTGCAAGAATCCCATTTGTTTTCTCTTTTGCCAGAATGACAATGACAACAGGGGCCTGGAAGAAGAAAAAATGTTTGTGTATTTTATTTAGCCTTGCCATGGGGCTGAATAAGTCCGCAATGGGTTTGAGCCTTTTAAAAATACGGACAGCCATCTGTTCCACCGTGTCTTTTTCTTTATCTAGGACAACAAAGGAAACATCCTGCATATTTTTAGCAGTATGTGTGAGGCTGCCTGCCTCCAGAATCTGTTCCAGCACAGACTGGGGGATCTCCTTTTTTTGAAACTGCCGGACCGTGCGTCTGAAACGGATAACGTCCAGGACTTCATCGGGATCCAGGCGCACAGTTCCTTTTTTAGCGATTGGTTTTGCGTCATAGCCGCTGATCGTGACGGCTTCTCTGGGACACACTGCAGTGCATTGTCCGCACAGGACGCAGTCCTCCAGTATGGTTTTCGCCTTTCCGTTTTTTACCTCTATATTATGTGCGGCACATGTCCCGGCACATAAACCACAGCCAATGCATGAAGCTGTATCAATGGTTACGGAATGATTTGACATGGGGTAACTCCTTTCGTTAAAGATCATTAACCATTATAACAAAAGAGGAAAAGAATACAATATTGGTAAAGAAATACGTTACCAATAAAATTAACTGATCCTGGCGCTGCTGTCTGGGTGTTTCCCATGTGCCTGTGGGAGAGCAGATTCTGCCCGATCTTATTTTTATTTCCAGATATTTAAATCGGATAATATGGACATTGTTATTTCTGCCGCATCACTTCCGGCAGCGTTTTCATCCGCGCTGATATTGGTGGCAAAACTTGATGTAACCGCACGGATGCTCGGAACGCCAACAGAGCCATGGCAAAGATCCCTGCTATCCATATCCCTGATACTATATATACGGCAAGGGAAGGTGCCTTGCTGCTTACGGAAAGCGTAAGATCATTCATCCAATTCCTTGTTCCGTTTAGGCTTCCACCGGATAATTCACTCATAGTCGTTCCGGCATCGGGCGGAGGGAAACTGTACCATGAGGCAGTCCATGATAATATTTCAGGGAAACCGGCCAGGCGAAATGGCAGAAAAGGAACTGTCAGTAATCCCAGCAACAGGAACCACAGATTATAGTGCATGCGGCTGGACAGGTTGTTTTTGAAAATCTGCTTGACGGCTAAGAGAAGCCCGATGATACCGCTGATAAAAATATTACAGAACAAAAAGCATATCATAAAATTAGCCATGCGAACCGCCCCCTTTCTTGGGACGTTTGGAAAGGAGGGAGCGAAGCGAGTTTATTTCTGTTTCGGACAGTTTATCGTTTTCAAGATAGGAAGACAGCATACTGGTAATGTCTCCATCATAGTAACGATTCAGAAAGGAGTCGCTTTCCTGATTGATGTATTCGCTTTCCCCTACTAACGGCGTATAAACAAATACCCTGCCCTGTTTTTCATAGGATAGGACGCCTTTGGTTACGAGACGTTTGATCAGAGTCTGTATTGTCTTTGGACTCCAGGCTGTAGTTTGTAATAATTTTTCGGTTATTTCATTGGTATTGATCGGCGCATATTTCCATACGATTTTCATAACTTCAAATTCGGCTTCGGATATTTGCGGCAAGGCAGTCATAATAAATCCCTCCATAAATCTTACATGTGTAATAAAAATATTATAGACAATATCATAAAGCTTGTCAATTTCAGGAGGTCATTACTGCGGCTTTTTGGTCCCAGACTGCGGACAGGTCTGTGTGAGAGGGCAGATCCTGGGCAATAGGAAAATCCCGTAGGGATCAAGTGCTGAAAAGTACCTGATCCTACGGGATCTTCCTATTTTGGGGTAAAGGACTAAAAATCGGTATTAACCGACAGCCCCCAGTTTATCTTAGCGTATCCTGTTTTTACTTAGTCATAACCCTGCAGCCGTTCACCGGCAGCTTGGGCAGGTATTCAAAATACCAGTTCTGCCGTTCACCGGAATATTTCAGTATGGCAGGTATCCACGCATTAGAGACCTGCACATACACATATTGTTCCGGATGAACGGTTATCTTTTTGCTGCCGCCATTCTCTTTGAGAACACAGGTGCGGCCGTTATTCATTAAAGTTCCTATCATGTGTTAAGCCTCCTTTACTCTTTTTATAATAAGAGTATATATGGTAATTATGACCATTTCTTGGAAAAAATGTGAAGGGTTGGTGATATTTGTGTGAAAAGAGTAAAGTTTTTATGAAAAGCAGAAGAAATCCTGCTATTTTATGGGATGTGAAAAAGAAATTATGGAGATAGCGGGATTTGAACCCGTGACCTATACGTTGCGAACGTATCGCTCTCCCAGCTGAGCTATATCCCCAAAAAGAAATGGAAGCAAGGAGGCTCGAACTCCTGACCTTTCGCGTGTGAGGCGAACGCTCATCCCGGCTGAGCTATGCTTCCATATGAAATATTATAGCACTTTGTTTTCAAAATGCAAGAGGATTTCAGGTAAGATTAATTTGTATATCACAAATTTTTATAGTATAATCCCAGTTAAAGATTGGTATTAGGAAAGGATGCAGCAGCATGTTCGTAAAAATCAGGAGCAGCATCGAATTTTATGAACTCTGACTGGAAAGATAGGACATATGTATAAATTACTGTTTGTTGATGATGATAAAGCCCTTCTTAAAATGCTGGAGAATTATTTCCGTTTAAGAGGATACCGCATTCTGCTTGCAGAGGATGGTATGGAGGCGTTGGAGAAAATTGAGGATGTCCCGGATCTGATCCTGCTGGATATCAATATGCCCCGCATGGACGGCATGGAGCTGTGTGTAAAAATACGGGAATTGGTCTCCTGTCCGATCCTGTTTCTCACTGCCAGGGTAGAGGAGCAGGACAGGGTAAACGGCCTTCTGGCGGGGGGAGATGATTATATACTCAAACCGTTCAGCCTGAAGGAACTGGAGGCCAGAATCACGGCGCATATAAAGCGGGAGGAGAGAAACCGGCACAAGACCCGGTTAAAATACAAAGAGGGACTGCTGCTGGACTACAGTGCCAGGAAAGCAATGTTTGGGGACAGGGAACTGGAACTGACAAAGCTGGAATATGATATCGTAGAATTTTTATCCGGGAATCCCGGACAGGTATTTGACAAAGAAAGAATATACGAAAAAGTATGCGGCTATGATGCGGAGGGAGACAGCCGGGTGATCACGGAACTGATCAGAAGGATCCGCAGAAAAATGGAGGAATATACCGGGACAGAGTATATTGAAACCGTATGGGGAAGTGGGTACCGATGGAAAAAATAAAAAATCTTTCGCTCAGGAAAACGATCATACTCTATGTGGCTGCTGCACTGATACTTACGTTTTTTATCTCCGCAGGTATTATCCTGACAGCAGAAAAGACGCAGAAACACATATGGATCCAATATACGGACCGTGATATACTGTCGGGTCATGAAGTGGGGTACGGATATACTGCCGAGGTGAAAAGACCTGACAAAAAGGATATGGTTTACCGGGACTATATCATATCACAGATTTGCGATGCGGTTGAAACCTGGACCATGCTGGTCCTTCCCATGACGGGAAGCATTATCGCAGTTTTCTGTTTTTACAGGGATAAGATCAAAGAACCTCTCGAAATTCTCACAGAGGGTTCCAGGAAGATACAGGAAAACCGTTTGGATTTCCCTGTGCATTACAGGAAAAAAGACGAGATGGGACAGCTCTGCCGTGAGTTTGACCGGATGCGTTCCCAGCTCCAGGAAAATAACAAGAAACTCTGGAACATGGTGGAGCAGGAGCGGACTCTGAAGGCTGTCATTGCACATGATATCCGTTCCCCTCTTGCCGTGCTCCGGGGATATCAGGAGACCCTTATGGAATTTCTGCCGGGCGAAGAGTTAAGTGAGCAGGATACAAAAGAGATCCTGCAGTCCGGCATGCAGCAGATTGACCGGATGAATGCTTTTGTAGAGCAGATGCGGCGGCTGTCAGGGATTGAAGATAGAGAGATCCATTATGAGAAAATAGAAACGGCTGTCCTGCTTCGGTATATGGAAAATACGGCAAAGGTTCTGGCAGACAGGGAAGATTGCCGGGCCGTGATAAAAACAGAGGATATACCGGAGAGTTTTCTGGGGGATTATTCTGTCATCTGTGAGGTTTTTGAAAATCTTCTTGGAAATGCGGTGCGGTATGCCAGGCATATGATCCTTATCTCTCTGGAGGTTTCTGAAGATAAGCTCTTTATCTGCCTTGGGGATGACGGGGAGGGATTCCATGGGGAGGAGGACGAAATCACGAAACCTTTCTATCATGATAACCTGGCAGATGATCTGAAACATTTTGGACTTGGCATGTATTTGAGCAAATTATACTGTGAAAAGCATGGAGGAAAGCTGCTTTTAGGCAGTGCCGATATAGGCGGTGCCTATGTAAAGGCGGGGTTTCATGTGCAGAGAATAGAATAGAGACAGAAATTATGCAGTGCCGGAAGAAATTCCGGCCTTTTTGTTGTCTTTTTGTTGTTATTTATAGTTTATGATCAAAGCATAACAAGGAGGAATGCATTATGAAGGTTATAATCAAAAAAGAGCTGAAAGGGTTTTTGAAAAATCCGATCTACTATGCGGGAATCCTGCTGATCGTTTTTGGACTTTTTCAGATCCTGCAGCCCTATCTGAAGCTGCATTACTGGGAAAATGACGCGCAGGTTGCATCTGCCAAGCTGAAAAATATAGCAGATGCAGATATTATGGACGGATATCTGCCGGCAACAGAGGAGGAGCAGATTGAGCTGGCCCTGCCGGATATCTGCAGAGAACTCAGGGAATCACTGGATGTCAGCAAGGAAGAGACCGATGCGATAACAGAAATGTTTCTGAAAGAGAAATACAAGCAAGACGAAATTAGCGATTATCTGATTGACCATTACGGCTACACCAAGACGGATTATTACTTACAGGAGGCAAAGCTTAGACAGGGGAGCGCAGAGGAAGTTAACGCGTACATGGAAGAAAAATTCGGGCAGATGCGGTATTCCGAATATTTTGCCAGAAAATTCGCGGATTTTGCAGGACTGTTCTTCGTATTTTTTTCCGCTGTGTTAATGGCATTTTTATTTCTGCAGGATACAAGAAAAAACACTTATGAGCTTCTCCATACGAAACCTGTTTTGGCGTGGCAGTATGTGTTAGGGAAAATTACGGGAGGTTTTTTGGCACTTTTGCTGCCTCTTGCTCTCATCACATCCTTTTTCACTTTTTTATGTCTGCAGAATGGAAAAAACCAGGGATTTCCGGTAGCTGTGTGGGATTTATTCGGAGCGGCAATTGTTTATATCCTGCCAAATCTACTGATGGTCATCTGCGTATATGCCCTGACGGCATTTATATTTAAAAACCCGCTTCCGGCCACACCGCTTTTGATCCTTTACATGGTTTATTCAAATATGGGGAGTATCGGACCGGATGGACAGTATGGATATTACGGAAGGCCGCTGGCTATCATCGTACGTTTTCCGGGGCTGCTCTTGGACACTTCCCCGCCGCCCCTGGCTGTTATGAACCAAACCCTGCTTCTTTTTGCGGCAGCAGGAGTTATTTGGGGGTGTATAAAGATTTGGAAGAAAAGGAGGGTATAGAAATGAAAGAGATTAAAATATGTCTGCCGCCCTACAAAATGATCTGTGCCTTTTTCTTTATCTTCATTTTGGCGCTTGTCAGGGGAGTTTCTGCTGTAGATGAGATTGGGCCTACGATTGATACCTATATTGCTCTGCTGACACTTGTCCTGTGTGCAGATACCTGTTATCAGGAAATCCCCGGAGGAGCCTGGGAAATCCTGGCTATCAAACCGGGAAAGATGCAAAGGAGAACGATCATGCGGCGTTTCGCTGTACAGTTTGTATTTTTGTTCTGCGTGGCAGCGGCGGGGTATGGTATGTTTTATCTTCTACAGCAACCATTTATAGCAGGAAGGGAACTCAGCCAGTTTTTAACCGCTATGGCGGCAACAGCCGCGAGTATTGTTATGTTTGAGGCTGTCCCTGTATTTTTTACAAAGATCACAGGCAGCCTTTGGGGGTCAGTGGGGGCTTCGGCTGTCCTCTGGTTTTTCCTCATATCCAGCAACGCGGTAAAACTGCCGGCTTTTCTTCAGATCTTTGCCTTCGGAGGCAGTAACATGGAGGCCGGAGATATGAGCTGGCTCAGTGGAAAAGCAGCAGCACTTGTTATTGGAGCGGTCTGCATTTGGGCAGTTGGTGATTTTGGCAGACACACAGTTAGAAAGAAGAAAGGGTGTAGGTGAGTATATGTCAATTCAGATAGAAAATGTAACGGTTGCGTTTCAAAAAGGGGTAAAGGCCCTGGACGATATTTCTTTTACGATTCCATCCGGAGTTTATGGGCTTCTTGGGGAAAATGGTGCCGGCAAGACCACACTGATGCGGGTGCTTGCCACACTGCTTGGGCCGGATTCCGGGGAAGTGAGGATGAATGATCTGATATACAAGGAGAGGAATTATCCTTCCATTCAGAAGAAAATAGGATATCTTCCGCAGGAACTTTCCCTGTATCCCAATCTGACGGTCCGGGAGTGCCTGGAATATCTGGGGGCAATGTCCGGTATCGCAGAGGGGGAATGCAGGAAGCGGATTGACTATTACCTGAAAAAAACAAGCCTGGAGGAACATCAGAAAAAGAAAATGAAACAATTATCCGGAGGGATGAAACGGAGAGTGGGTTTGATCCAGGCACTTTTAAATGAACCGGAGTTTCTTATTGTGGATGAACCCACAACAGGGCTGGACCCGGAGGAGAGGATCCGTATCCGGAATCTTTTGGTGGAATTTGCCGTGGGGCGGACCGTATTATTTTCCACCCATGTGGTGGAGGACCTGGCGGCAGCCTGCAGCCAGTTGTCCGTGCTGAAAAAAGGGAAAATGCTTTACAGCGGTTCTGTGAGAGAGCTGCTCAAACTGGCAGATGGGCATGCCTGGATATGTAAAACAGAAGAGGAGCAGCAGGTGCGCCTGCTGGAAGAAAAATATCATGTCTCCTCCAAACAGATCCTGGAGGATGGCATGACCGTCCGGGTGATCAGCCCGGTGAAGCCGGAAGTGCCATGCAGTCCGGCAAAAGTGACATTGGAGGACGCATATATTTATGTGTCGAATTTCTAAATATTTGGATACAGGCAGGCCGCGGTTCCATGAATTCCGCGGCCTGCCATTTTCTATGCTGTGAGTCATTTTTCATGTATGATAACATCTTTTAGATTATAAGTCCAAAACGGTTACCGGAAATTATTCATTGCCGGAGAAGGAGCGTTTTCTTCCTGTGAGTTTCCGGAATCTGTGCTGTTTCCCAGTGTGACAGAGACTGTTTTCTCCTCATAGCTGTTGTTTTGGCCCGGAACCTGCAGTGTCACATCCACGGCTTCGCCGGCCTTATAATACTGGAGCAGACTCTGGAGCTGGCTGATATCTGTGATAGATGTACCATCAAATTTTGTCAGGACACTTCCGGAAGAGATGCCTGCTTTTTCGGCTGCACTGCCGGAAACGACTTCTGAGATGTACACACCTTTTGGAAGACCATAGATCTCTTCTGCTTCACTTGTAACATCAGCACCTTTGATTCCCAGACTGCCCTGTTCCCCTTCGGAAACTTTTTCACGGGTGGTTTTGTTCATAAGTGTTTCGATAATGTCAGAGGCTCTTGACATGGGGATGGCATATCCCATGCCTTCTACTTCTGTGGATGCCAGTTTTGCGGAGTTGATGCCAACGACCTCCCCGTTCATGTTAAGAAGGGCGCCGCCGCTGTTTCCGGGGTTTATGGCTGCATCTGTCTGGATATAAGTTGCGGAACCGGAGTCATCTGTGCCGGTACCCGTCTCGGAAGAAGAATCGGAAAGTGTACGGTTTACAGCGCTTGCGATACCTGTTGTGACGGACTGGCCGTAGCCCAGTGCATTACCGATGGCTACAACCTGCTCCCCTACCTTCAGGGAATCAGAATCACCGATGTTAGCCACTGCGATCGCTGACATGGTTTCATCGGAAATACTGTCAAGCGGTACTGCGATAACAGCTAAATCGTTCTCCGGGTCCGTACCTTTTACTTTTGCTTCCAGTACATTGTTGTCAATAAAACATACAGAAAGGGTATCTGCGTTTTCCACAACGTGATTGTTTGTCACAACTAATAGTTCCGTATCATTTTTCCCGATGATAATACCGGAACCCTGGCTTTCTGTCTCCTGTGTCTGCGGATATCCGCCGTATCCGAACTGGCTGAAATAATTCTGGACTTCCTGTACGGATTTGTTGGTTATGGCAACAATGGAGGGCATAGCCGATGCTGCGATATCGGACACATCCAGGCTTCCCGTATTCGTACCGGAACCGCCGGAAACTGCCGTTGTTTTCAAAAGGCTGGATCTTGAACTGTCACTGCTGTCTGCTGAGGCACCGGAGGAAGCCGCCGGCGCATTTGCGGTGTAAATATGATTGACCGCCTGGAAAGAACCGGCTGCCACGGACCCGAAAAGAACAGCACTCAGAGTCAGGGTACCAATGCGTTTTGCAAGGTTTTTCTTCTTGTTTCTGCTGCGTTTGGATGGCTTTTTATCAGGTTCCGGTGCGCCTGTAGGGCCGTCTGAAAGAATCGGGTAGTGGGTCAGCTCGTTGTTATTGTTGTTATCTGAATTAAAATCATAGTAGTTTGACATAATGAATTCCTCCTCAATTTTACATTTATTATTATTTGTTTGTGTTTGTATGTTTGTTGTCTCTTTGTTTATGTCTATAGGATATCGGATAATTGTGGTGAAAATGTTTTGATTCTGTGATGAAATTGAGGAGGAAGTGTGTAAATTTGGTGAACTGATGTGAGATGGGGAGGAAATGATCTTCTTTGATATATCAAAAGGGGATTAGAAACTGTGGGAATTTTTTTTCATGGTTAGATGACATATCAGATGTTTTTGACTGAAGTATTGCATGAAATAATATTAGCTTAGTGAAGATAAAACGGAAACGGTTTGAAGAGGGCGTCAAATTCTAAGAAGGAAAAAAGGATTTTATGTCGATATATTAGTAGTATTATGATACAATTAAAACATTAAAATATATAAAGCAAATAAGATGCTGTGTTAATTTAGTAATATTATGAGGGAGGAATAGTAATATGGCGTTAATTAAATGTCCAGAATGCGGTAAAGAAATAAGTGATAAGGCAGTGAGTTGTCCTCAATGTGGTTGCCCAATCATTATTCATAGTGCAAAAGATATTAAAGAGAGTGATATTTCTGAAGTTGCGGATGATATACCAGATGTTAAATGTCAGATTATTGTAGACGAAACAGGAAGTGATTCTGATGAGAAAAATAATGATCCTGCGAAAAAAGGTATAAGTAAAAAAACGAAAGGTTTTATAGGAATCATTGCGGGTGTCATTTTAATTGGTGGTATTGTTGTTTTTTTTATGACTGAAAATATGAGATTATATAATAAAGCATTGGAATTAATAGAAGAAAAAAATTATACAGAAGCTTCAAAAATATTTCAAGAGTTAAATGACTACAAAGATTCTGATGCTAAGCATAAAGAATGTAAATTAAGTATGGCTAATGATTTATTTGCCCAAGGGAATTATGAAGATGCTATTAAACTGTACGATGGTTTAGGTGACTACGGTGATGCTGAAACAAAAAGTAATGAATCAAATTATCTGTTTGCCCAATCACTTATAGATGAAGAAAAATATAGTGAAGCAGGACAAATATATTTGGAATTAGGCGAATACAAGAATTCTAAAGAATTATATGAAAAATGTAATTATGAACAAACTGTTGATGGTCAATTTATGAGAGCATTAAGCAAAGGATTAATTGATAGGTGGGATTACTCGGAAACAGAATATATAGAAGAATTCGGTAAGGAAGTAGATAAATTGGGAAGCTCCGAATATATGGAGTATATAAAAAAATGTATTAATTTTGAATTAGAGTATGTTGGTGATTTCCAATCAAAGGAATTTTTAGATGGAGCTTTGGGTGAAAAAGTATTAAAATACATTGAAGTGCTGAATAATGGACTGACGGCAATTGATTATTATAGTATGGATTTTAATAAATATAACGTCATGTGGAATGATATATATTCTACAAGAGTATTATTAATTCGTGATTTTGTAAATGATTATGGGCTGGTTGTAGATGAAGAACATCAAAAAACATTGGATGAATTAATAACAGATGCATCAATTGTTGATGAACAAAACACGCTGAATGAGGCTATAAACAATATGGTTGGTGGATATACCTATGAAGCCAAGGATAATGGTTATGGAAATATTACATATATTGTTAACATGGAAAACACTACAAATGTAACATTTGAATATTTTGGATGTAGTGTTGATGTGTTGGATGAAAATGAAACTATAATCAGTACTGGATATACAGGGGAAATTAAGAACTTCGCGCCAGGACAAAAAGCTCAGTTAGAGGTATATACTGGTGTACAAGGGGTAAGTTTGAAATTTCATCCTAATTATTATGTAGAACAATAGTCTTTTGTTATCTAAAAGAATATACTCATGTGTAAAAGGGACTATCTCGTTTTGATAGTCCCTTTGGTTAGACTTGTTTTTTTAGAACAGATACTCCATGATAAATTCCTCATCTTTGTCAATGACAGCCTTAAAACCCAGGCTTTCATACATTCGCAGTGCGTAATTTTCCTTCTGCACAGACAGGGAAACTTTTTCATAGCCTTTTTCTTTAAGCAATTCCAGCATCTGCCTCATCAGTTCCGTTCCTATGCCGCAGCCCCGGTACTCTTTGAACAGGGAGATGGCAAATTCCGGTGTCTCGTCATCAATATTGCCATATCCATGAATATTTCTTACCCAGACAGCACCCGCTAACTTGTGGTCCACCTCTGCACATAGGCAGAAGTCATCTTTCAGAGTTCCGAAATCCTGAATGTAAATCTGCAATTCCGGATTTTGTATTATTGTTTTTGGGAATGGAGTTTCGTTCTCTCTCTGGAAGATAGATTCATACAAAAATTCCGCCAGAAGCGGATATTCCTGTGGGTACATTTCTCTTATAATATATTTCATAGCGTCCTCCGATTTTTTGTGATCTTAGAAATCGGCTGTCCTTCCACACATACGGATACCCCCTTTATATAATATAAGATCATTGTAACAGCCGGGATGTGTCTTGTCTATATAGAGGCGTGTAAAACATCGGTTTCTAACAGGAAATGGTTACTGTTCACTCCGTGTCCAGTAACTCGCTTCGCGATGCACAGATATGGAGCATTCTGCCTCATATCGCGCTGGCTGCCTCGGGATTTTCATGCTTTCAGCATGAAAACGCCTCCCGGTACAGTGGCCTGTGTACAGTAACAGGAAATCCTCGTTGTTTATCCGTACTCTTTTGTGGTAAGATATAAGCAAAACAGTTTGGAGATTTGTGCATGAAAAATAGTGATTCAATACTACAGATTACATGTGAGGCGTTTTCGGATGAAGGTTATATGCCCAAGAGGTATACTGGTTTCGGCGAAGATGTTTCACCGCCTTTTTGCCTTTTGAACTTGTCCCCAAAGCAGTTTCTGTTGCGATCATTATGAATGATCTGGACATTCCTATGGTAAAAGAATATACTCACTGGCTGATCTGGAATATTCCGCCCCAAAAGGAGATACCGGAGAATATCCCATATGGGCCTGTGGTGCAGGAACTGGGCAATGCAGTACAGGGAACAGCTTATGGCAAGAACAGATACCGAGGACCAAAACAGCCTATATTTATTAGAAATACCCACAGGTATGTATTTCGCATCTATACACTTGACTGTATTTTGAAACTTCCCAAGGATGCGGGAAGGAAAGAACTGCTCGATGCCATAAAGGGCCATGTGATCCAGGAGGGCAGTATAACCGGCAGATATAAGCGATGATTTCCGGGAAGTGTTATAATATGTACCGGCAGCGTTCCGCAGACCGTAGAAGTCATATAGGAGAGAAACATGGGTAAGGATACTGTGATTCATTATGTGGAGATACACAAAAGCGATGCTTCCGTCTACGATGAAATAGAGATGAAAGTAAGAGTGAAAGAAATCTATGAGGTTAATGGGAACGGGATGGATGGTATTACCTTTCAAAAGAAAAAAGTATCACCATATACAAAAGATTTTACAGAAAACGCTAATTATAAAAGATGGAAAAGGCAGTTTGATTTAGAAAACTGGAATTTTTTTGTGGCATTTGATGGGAACAGGCCAGTGGGTGGAGCTGTGCTGTGCAGTCATTCGTCTGAGCTGAATATGCTGGAAGGGCGGGAAGATTTGGGCGTTCTGTGGGATATCCGTGTGGATTCCGGTTATAAACATTGTGGTGTGGGGCAAAGACTATTTCAATTGGTAAAGGATAGGGCAGAGAATTTAGGACTTATACAGTTAAAAATAGAATGTCAGAATAATAATGTTCCTGCAGTGGATTTTTATTTCAAACAGGGGGCACACATAGGCGCAGTGAACAGGTATGCCTATTATGGAGATAAGGATGCGGCAGATGAAGTGCAGTTCCTTTTATATGTAAATTTGTTCCCTGGAATACATAACTGAAGAACAAAAGAATTGTTTTATCATGCATGAGTGTGATATGATTTACTAAATCAGATTTTTAAAAGGAGAACACTTTATATGGCGAAAACGGCATGGATCTTCAGCTATAAACTCAAGAAAAATGTGAGCGAGGAACAGTTTATCGAACGAACAAAAAAGTTACACGATGAAGTTATTTCTAAAGCGAAAGGATTTATCTCTTGGGAACATTACTTACAAGATAAAGTTTGGACTGACTTTGTTCTTTGGGAAACAGAAGAAGACGCAAATAACGCTACAACGGTAGGACAAGGAAAAGAAGTTACGGAGAATTTTTATGCTTGTATCCAAATGAATACTTGTAGAGCCTTGATCTCAAAACTTGTTAAAAAATACTAGAGCTTAATCCGTTCATAAGTTCCATTTGGGTTTCGGTCAGTTTAGGGCTTGGACCCTGGCACAGGATTTTGCGAAACAAAGCGTAGTGTGCTATACGTTTCTTTGGAGTTGCCGCTTCAAATGCCGCTGCTGTCAGGGAGGGTATTTGAAGCGGCAGGTCTTTTTTGATTCACAACTGCAACCGGACAAAATACTGTTCGGACTGAGCTGCCGGCAGTCACAGGCGGGAGAAAAAATTTAGAGGATATGATTCGTTTTTGTGGATTTTTACAGGATTGACAGGTTAGAAGAAGGAAGGTATAATCGATTTATCTGGAAAGCAATTCATTTAATCTGCGGCAGGTCTGCCGAAAGTTCCAGAAAGTATAAAATTGAATATGGACGGATGAAATGGTGGGAATGACAGAGTTTGCGATGATTAGCAAAGTGATAGTTGATATAAACTGCTTTTTGTATTATATTTATGGTATGGAATACAATTGGCAGATCAAATGCTAAATGTGCTGTGATCTGATGGCTCAATCATTGCTTTTTTATCCGGAAAGGAGGTCTATGAAAGGAATTGTGCTGACAGCAATGGATGAGGAAGTCTATGAGGGGCTGTCAGATAACGAGATTTTTGCAGATTTATTTAACGGCGCCTTGTTCGGCGGAAAGCAGGTGATCAGGCCGGATATGCTGGAACAAGAAAATGAGAAAAAGGTGGTGCGCGCAGGAAGAGAGGGCGGAAGGCGGGTGATACTCCGGAGAATCCGGGATGTGCAGAAGCTGTCTGTGATTGGAGATAGCTGCCTGGCCGTTATACTGGCGGCAGAGGGACAGAGGGCAGTACATTATGCTATGCCTGTCCGCTGTATGCTTTACGATGCCATTGATTATACGGGTCAGGTGGAGCATATTGTAAAGGAGAGAAAAGGGGAAGGAAAATTAAAGAAAGGGGCAGAGTATCTTTCCGGGATGAAGAGGGAAGACAGGCTGCTGCCGGGAATCACGATCGTTTTTTATTATGGGGAGGAGCAGAGCTGGGATGGACCGCTGAGTCTTCATGATATGCTGGATATCCCGCCGGAACTGAAACCGTGGATGGAATGTATCCAGGATTACCGGATCAACTTGGTGTGCAGCAGTACAGTGGAGAGCAGTAATTTCAGGACGGGGCTTCGGGAGGTCTTTGAATTGCTCCCGCTGCTGAAAGATAAAGAAGGGATGAAGGAATTTCTGGAGGCCAGAAAGGATGAGTTCATGCATCTGGATGCAAAAAAAGGCTGGCTGGTATCAAAATTCCTGAATGTTCCTGCCTTGAAAGAGCTGAAAGAAAATGAGAAGGGAGAGGTGGATATGTGTACAGCAATTGAGGAAATGATGGAGGAAAGGGAAGAACGTGGAGAAGTACGAGTAAACCAATTGATCGAAGTATTGTTACAGCAACCATGCCAGGAGGAGGCTTATAAAGAAATCAGGAGGGCAGTAATGGACCGGGAATATCAGAAGAAACTTTTTGATGAGTTTGGGATTTAGAAAGCCTAATATTCTGTAACGGATGAGCGTATTCGTAGTTTCAGAAACTGGTGTCAGGGCACTAAGTGGCGGAGATGGACGGAAAAGTCTGTTACAGCTTCTATACGGAGCTGACTATGGGAACATTCCCCGCCACTTTGCGAAATTAGGCATTTATTTAAGGGCAAAGAACTGGTGCGCCCTATGCCTGCACAGATATTACGTGCCCCCGTTTATATTCAGACAGATCTTGAGGTGTACCGGTTCAAATCTTTTATTCTTTTTGCTCCTTCTTTTTACTCCTGTTTTTTAGATCTTAAAGAAATCTTCTTCAATAAAATATGAAACGTGTACAGAAGTAACAAAACGCCCCAGGAACCAGCCTCGGCATATGCTATGATCATATTCCCGCACAATCCAACAAAAGCATATGAAAATATGATCCGGGAGATCAGGGAAATAACACCTGCAATACTGGAAAACAGTATATCCCCAATACCTTCTATGTAGCCCCGAACCGACGCCGCAATGCCAAAAATGGCATAGAAAACAGCAATTGTCTGAAAATAATTTTTCCCAATCTCCGTTACCTCCGGGCTTACTCCAAACATAGCGATCAAATAGCCGCCGGTCTCCACTATGAGCAATGTCAGCAAAAGGGAAACGCAAATCATCATTGCAGTGCCAACGCAGACAATCTTGGGAATCTGCCTTTTCCTTCCTGCACCAAAATTCTGTGCCACAATTGTGGATATTCCCGAGCCAAGATTCACGATTGGCAAAAGTACCATAGTATCCACGCGGTAGGCCGTGGTGATCGCCGCAACGGTCTGTGTTCCGAATCCATTCATGAAATTTTGTAATATGAGCCCTCCAAGTGAAGTGATGCTGGATTGGATCATAGGAGGAATTCCTAAATGAAGCCCCTCTTTCAAAACGGAGTAGTCTAATGTCCATTTCCTTACAGAGAAACGAAGGCAGGAATGCTTCTTTACACTATATAAAATAATAAATATTGTCATAAAAGCCTGTGATATCACAGTTGCAATAGCGGCACCCACAACACCCCAGTGCCAGACAATTACAAAAACAAGATCCAGTATGACATTTACAACAGATGAAAATAAAACAGATACAAAAGGTGCACGGCTGTTCCCAATCCCGCGAAGCGCTGAAGCATAAACATTATATACGGCAAGGAAAGGGATTCCAATCAATATTATCTGCAGATAATCCTTTGCCATATAAATAGTATCCTGTGTTGTATTCATGATACGAAGCAGCGGATACGCGCCTATTATACCGATGATTGAGATTAGCAAAAACACACCGCCTAGGATAACGGAAAATACAGAAAGTATGCTTGAAATATGGGCCTTTTTTCCTGCACCGTACTTTTGTGCAAATAAAATACAAAGCCCAAGTGTAAATCCCGTAATAGCGTTGAGGAACAGATCAATGATGGTACCCGTCGAACCGATAGAGGCAAGCGCCTTTTCTCCCGCTGCATTTCCGACTATAAAGGCATCCACCCAATTATAGAGCTGCTGCAGTATACTGCTTAAAATAAGAGGTACACAAAATCTGATCAATGTGATCGCTATATTTTCCGTTGTATTTTTATCTCTGTTCATTATCAAACTTTCCCCCAAAAACAAATACCGTATACAAGACATAGCCTTGTATACGGTAGGTGCTCACCCGTTGTTTTTATAAAGTATATCAAATAGCTGATATAATTACAATAACAAAGTAAAGGCGCAGTCTCCCTGCATAGAATACAGGCCGCGGTCTATTAGTCAGCACTTAGTACCCTTGATCTTATGAAGCAGGGTAACGGACACGGCGCCGGATATATCAATATTTCTAACTTTATCCGGGTAGGTCAGATTGAAGGATACGCTTGCACCATTTTCAGTAACCGGGACTGTGAAACTTCCGGATGCGGAGGCATTACGTGACGCAGAACCGGTGGGGGCAAAAAAAGAATACAACAGTTGAAGCGTCCCATTGATTTTAGGTGTGATCTGCATGAAACTGTCCGCCTCTGGCGTTGCTAAAAATATAAAATCTATAAGATACAGATATCCCGGCTCCAGAAAGATTTCTGTATCCGTTAAAGAAATCTGTTCACCTTCCTGAAATAAGACAGCCATTGGCAAGTCAGATTTAGACGGCGGATTTGCTTGTACACCGTATTGTGCGTAGGAATATGTTTCGCATGGTTTCATGCAGCCACAATGAAAGTCATTAAAGTTCATATTATATTTTCCTTTTTCTTTATAGTGTATGGTTTATAAAATAATATTGCTACAAGTTAAAAATAATCGGACGGACACAACAGACACAGCCGCCCGCCAGTCTCCTTAAGCCATCAGGCAATCCCCTGCCATTCCCGTTTCACACTACCAATCTCCCTGATTACGCGGTATAATAAACGCAACGCACAGGGACATCTCTCTATGCTAAATTTAAAGATGCAGTACAAAAGATCAAAGAACATGGGGCAATAATATGGAGAAGATTAAAGTTTTTTTGGTGGATGACGAGGCCATCATTCTAAAAGGGCTGGAGACAACTTATTCCTGGGAGAAAATGGGGGCCGTGGTGGTGGGCACATCGCGCAATCCGGGAAAGGCAGTGGCAGAAATTCTTGAAAAACAGCCGGATATTGTGATAACAGATATCCGCATGAAACAAATGACAGGACTGGAACTTATCCAGGAGGTAAACAGACAGGCGAAAAAGAAATGCCTGTGGATCGTCATCAGTGCATACCGTGATTTTGAATATGCACAGAAAGCCTGCGAGCTGGGCGCATTTACATATCTCTTAAAGCCCATAGAGGACAGCAGACTGGAAGAGGCCGTTTGCGGAGCCGCGAAGACGATCCGGCAGACGAATAAGAGCAGAAAAATCCTTCAGGACTATGAACACTTTATTGAAAATAACCGGAAGGTATTTGAAAATTATATGATCAGCAAATTCAGCGGTGACCAGATAGACGAGGAGGAACTGCAGGAAAAGCTGGAACGTTTTGGGAGAAAAGACTGGGATACTTTCTTTTACCGGGCCGTCTGCCTGGATCTTGTCAGAATACAGGATGAAAAAAACGGGCAGGCCGTTACCCAGGAGGAAATCGCCGCTTTTTTAGAAAGCAGACTGGGGGAATCTTATCAGTATTTTTATTTCCAAAACGAAAGCGGCTACAGAATTATGATCCTGGCAGCTTCCCGGGAGGAACATTTAGTGCTCCCGATTCTGGAGAGAGAACTGGAAATACTGAAACAGAAATTTGCGGTTGATCTCCGGTATGGCATATCCGGCATGAGCAGGGGGATGAAAGGACTGAAAGAAGTATATGTGCAGGCAGTGGAGAACCTGGAACAGGGAGAGGGGGAGCAGAGGGATCTGACGGAACTGGACCAGATCCGCAGTCATGCCAAATCCTACATCAGCCAGGCGATCGGATATGTACAGGAACATCTGGACGATGAGTTTTTAAGTGTGGGTATGGCAGCCAGGGAGGTACATCTGAACCCTGTATATTTTGGCAGGCTTTTCGGGCAGGGGATGCAGCGTTCCTTCAAACAGTATTTGCTGGAGGAGAGGATCAAACGGGCTAAAAAGCTTTTGAAAACAAGTGATGATACCATAACCGAAATTTGTGAGAAGGTGGGGATCCCCAATCCCTCTTATTTCACGCAGCAGTTTAAGAAACGCACAGGATGTCTGCCCACAGAGTACAGGAAAGAAACGTATGAAGAACAATAAACGGTTTTATGGAATTCGTAAAAAGCTGGTGATCTTTACAATATTGGCAGCAATTCTGCCTCTTGGCATTATGGGAGTGGTTCTGGCAGGCTCCATAAACAAAAACGTGACGGATTTGAATATGGAAAACTATTCTCACAGCAACAGCAAAATGATTGGGAATTACCAGATGATGGAACAGGGATTTGACGAGCTGACCAGAAATTATATCACCAACACGTATATCCAGAAATCTTTGGAGAGAAGAGAGCTTCTGCCTCAGGACCAGGTATATGTAAACAGAAGCCTCTGGTATTCCAATAATCAATATACAGAATACGGGATATTTATTGACAACAAGGGAAATGAATACTTTGCCAATAAAGTAATATCAAATGTGAAACCAGAGGACATTCTGTCGGAAGAGCTGCGGGAAGCGCTTTCGGATAATTATTCCCTGACAAAGATCATGTACAGTACGATCGATCGAAACGGACAGGAAGATTCAGGCATCTTTTTGGTTCGGAATATCCGGCATATGGAACAGAACGTAGAACCGGGAATACTGATCGTAAAACTGAATCAGGACTTCTATGACAATATTTTCTTTGATATCAATAAGCACGCTCCTGCCATCTATGCCATGGCTACCATGGAAGGTGAAATCTGCTGCCGGACGGGAGGGGAGGACCAGGAGGCGGAAATCAGCAGGGAAATATTGCTGGAGGCAAAGGAAAAATTGTCCGATGATGCCGTCGAGGCAGGTGAAGTGGTACATTTTGCAGCTGACAACCGGATCTGCTTTGCCAATACGGACAAGAATCGGAACCTCATGTTCCTTTCCGTTGTACCGGAAGCCGTCATTTGGGCACCGGCCAGAAACTTTCTGAAAAGTATGGTTTTGACAATGCTGATATCTGCAGCAGTCTGTATTGTTATGTCCGCGTTCGTATCACACCCCTTCAGAAAAGCCATCTCCGCGATCAGCCGGATCATGAGCAACTTTGACGGAGAAAGCTTGAACCAGGAAATACAGACAAGTACCAACACAGAACTGGATCAGGTGGCAGTTTCCTATAATAAAATGCTGAAACACATTGGCACCTTAATGGAGGAAGTGAAGAAGGAGCAGGAGGAGATCCGTATTAACGAATATAATTCTCTGGTCTATCAGATTAACCCCCATTTTCTATACAACACACTGGATAATATTCACATGCTGGCAAGGATGGATGGGGATGAGACCATGGTGAGGCTGATCCAGTCCCTGTCCAGTATGCTTCGGATCAGCATCAGCAAAGGGGAAAATGATGTATCTGTAAAAAATGAACTGGAACATGTGACATGTTATCTGAACATAGAGCAGATCAGAAATGAGGATCTGTTTACATATGAAATAAAAGCGGAGGAATCCGTGCTGCAGGTCATGATCCCAAAGATTATCCTGCAGCCTGTGGTGGAAAACTGCATTAAGTATGGGTTTGCGGATATGGAGGAGAATGGGAAGATACAGTTGGAGGTCAGCGCTGAGGACAGCTTTCTGGTTATGCGTGTCCGTAATAACGGAAGCGCTATGGAACCTGAAATCCTGGAAAAACTCAATCAGATGCAGTATCAGGGAATGGAACAGATAAAACAGACATTTCCCCAGAAAAAGGGGGGATATGGCATATCCAATGTTGTGTGCAGACTCTGCCTGAGATATGGAAACCGTTTTAGGATCCGTTATGAGAGCACGGAAGAGATGGGAACGGTCTGTACGATCATGCTTCCTGTGGAGTAGGGCAAATTTAGAGCACATGGCTGATATTATGCTGAAGGTGATGCTGTATGGAAATGTCTGGCAGCCGTGAAAGTATGGGATTGTGCAAATATTGTAAAAAGGCGCAGGATAATATGCTGATTGTCCTGCGCTTTTTTACGGATTATATGCCAAATGTTGCAGATGATATCGGAATACAGATATAAAAATTTATAACATGTATAGAAAACAACAGGAGAGGTATTCTTTTTTGTATATGTTGACACAGGGGGACTGCTATAATGCAGTTATCGGTAATGATTCAGCGGTCCTGCAAACTTACAGCGCTGAACAGTTACGGCAATTATAAGAAAAGGGGGTTCCTATGAATGAAAAGGAAAAATGTTATGAGGATTCTGAGTGTGGCAGCGGCGGTTCTGCTGGTTGGATGCGGGGGCGGAGACAGCAAAAGCAGTGATGCAAAATCTGGGGATGGAACGGATGCCGTTTCCAAAAGCCAGGCGTCAAAGGAGGAAGGAGAAGTAAAAATACCCATTATCATCACCACGGGTGCTAATGATGCCATGGATATCCAGATGAAAGAGGTAGTGGAAGATTTTAACGAAGAGTATAAGGGCAAATATCAGATGGAAGAGGAGTATCTTGCAGGTGCAGCAGATGACTACCGCTCAAAACTGAAAATGCTGAATGCTTCCAACTCCCTGCCTGCACTGATACAGGTTGGACCGGAACCTGCGTTTTACGATTTGCTGGTGGAAAATGAAAGACTGGTGGATGTGGCTCCCTATCTGGAGAAAGACCCGGAATGGAAGGGCCAGTTAATGCCTCAGGGCATTGAAACATTTACAAGGGAAGACGGTAAAATGTATCAGATTCCCACTGCAGGACTTCAGTTGTCAGGCATGTACTACAACAAAGAACTGTTCGCAGAGGCGGGGATTGAAACTTTTCCGGAGACCTGGGAGGATTTCTGGAACGCATGCGATAAGCTGAAAGAGGCCAATATCCCGGCATTGTCCCTGCACACCACAGAGACAGCCTGGTGTCCCATGCTTCTTGCTACCGCTTACATGGGAGGGACAGAAGAGGGGCAGAAATTTATGACACAGCAGTTCCCGGATAATTTTGACAACCCGGAATTCAAAAAGGCTGTGGAAATCCTGAAAAAGCAGTTTGACTATACCACATCCGATGCAGTGGGCGGGACTTATGCTCTGGCAGCCAATAACTTTTTCAGTGGAAATACAGCGATGATTGCCAATGGCCCCTGGATGATGTCTAGTCTTACGGATGCGGATTACGCGCCGGAGGGCTTTGCGGACAAGGTCGGCTATGCGAAATATCCCGGTGATGTAATGATTGGTTCCATGGAACAGTCAAGCTGGTGTATTACCACAGACTACGGACAGGATGTCATTGACGGAGCCATCGCGTTTATGAAATATTATACCAGGCCTGTCTACAGCACCAAGAGGGCTGTAGAGGCAGGGGAACTGTCTTCTGTTGTGGATTTCCCACAGGAGGAATATGACAAGCTGATCCCGCCTATGAAAAATTGTGTGGACGCTTCCTCTGATGTAAAGACTGTGCTGCCCAGCTATCAGACAAAATGGGATCCTGTTTCCCAGAACGATGTGTTCGGAAGAGAGATACCCAATCTGGTGTCAGGGAGCATCTCCGTGGATGATTTTGTCCAGATGATGAATGAAGGAGCAGCGCAGTATAAGCAGGATATAGAATAGGCTATGGGTGATTGGGATGAAACAGAAAAATAAAATCTGGATTGCTGTATTTTTAATCCCCACACTGGTGATGTTCATGCTGGTTTATCTGGGGCCAATGGTTCTGGCCCTGGTGTCCAGCTTTACCAAGTGGGACGGCATGCAGAGTATGCGGTTTATCGGCCTTGATAATTATGTAAAGATCTTCCGAGACCCTGTGTTCCATGCATCCCTTTGGCATACACTGTTCTGGGCGTTTCTGGCTGTGGCGGTGCATGTTCCGTTTGGAGTGTTGGTTGCATTGGTGTTGAAGAGAAAGAGAAAAGGGTGGCGTTTTACCAGGTCGGTCTTTATGCTCCCCAATATTATTTCCAGGTCTGCGCTGGCGCTGATGTTTGTGTTTATCTACAAGCCGGATGTGGGGATCCTGAACATGCTTTTGAAAAATGTGGGGCTGGAGCGTTTTACCAGAAACTGGCTGGTGGACTCCAATACGGCGCTGTTAAGTGTCACTAATATCTGGCTCTGGTATGCGGCGGTGATCACCTTGATCGTGCTGTCTGAACTTAGTTCCATTTCTTCGGAAATAGAGGAGGCAGCCAGGATAGACGGGGCGACAGCCAGACAGGTGGACTGGTGCATATACCTGCCTTTGCTGCGCAGGGCTGTGGGAACGGGGGCCATAGTGGCGGTTACCTCTGTGTTTAAAGAATTTGAATCTATTTATATGACCACGAACGGGGGGCCTGGGGATTCCAGTATGACAATCTCTGTTATGATGGTAAATAAGATCATCCAGAGCAACCAGTATGGCTATGCCAATACCCTTGGAATTCTTTTGCTGGTCCTTGGTATCATTGTCATGCTGTTCTGCAACAAACTGTTCCGCATGGACAGCGCAGATTGAGAGGTGGAGAGAAATGAAGAATAAAAAACAGACAGGACAGCGGGTCTTTGACTATATGATCATGGGAATTGTGATTCTTATCTCTCTGTTTCCTTTTTTGTGGGTGTTTTTGTCTTCCTTTAAGACAAACAGCCAGATCCTTTCCTCCAGCTTTTCCCTGCCCACATCCCTCTATCTGGATGGGTACAGGATAGCCCTGGATAAGGTTGATATTATCTCCAGATTTTTCACCTCTCTGTTCGTGGCGGGAATCAGTACGGTATTGGCAGTCATACTTTATTCCATGGCCGGATACGTGCTGGCGAGGACGGAGTTTAAAGGAAAAAAGATCATCTTTACCCTGTTGATATCCTCCATGCTGATTCCCTCCAATGCCATGGTGCAGCCGGTTTATTTTGTCATCAACAAGCTGGGACTGTACGATACAAAGGCAGGACTGATCCTCATTTATACCGGATTCGGAATGGCACTCAGCCTGTTTTTGATGAGGAACTTTTTCGTGGCAGTGCCCAGGGAGCTGGAGGAGGCAGCCTATATGGACGGCGCCGGATTTTTGAAGACATATACAAAGATCATGCTTCCGCTCAGTAAGCCGGCTATGGCAAGTTCTGCTATCCTTACCTTTATTTTTTCCTGGAATGAGTTTATGTACGCCATGCTGCTCACCTCCAGTGAAAAGAACAGGACGCTGCCGCTGACGATCAAATATTTTACATCCACATTCAGTTTTAACTATTCTTCTATGTTTGCAGCACTTGTGATGTGTATTCTGCCGACAGTGGTGGTATACGTGATCCTGCAGGAACAGATTGCGGAGAGTATGGTGGCTGGTTCTGTCAAGGGATGAGAGGGCAGCTTATGATCGTAACATTAAAATTATGAAGATACGAGACAGTAAGGAAAGGAAAATGATATGGCTTATCAGGTTATTGACGCGCCGGAGTATCTGGAACGGCTGATCATCTATGAAATTGCAACAAAAGGCTTTACGTCACCAAACGGACCGGAGTCTGGTACGTTTGCTTCCATGGAAGAGAAACTTCCGTATCTGGAGGAACTGGGGATCAATGGGGTGTGGCTTACCGGACATCAGCTCTGTGATCCCGCCCATTTTTATAATATCTGGACGGAATATGCCTGCATCCGTCCGGATCGTTTAGACCCCAGTCTGGGAACAGAGGAGGACTTCAGGCATCTTATAGAGAGTGCCCACAGACACGGCATCAAGGTATTCCTGGATGTGATAACCCATGGTGTCATGGAGGACAGCCCTCTTGTGAAGGAGCATCCGAACTGGTTCCGGGGAGGATCCTGGGGTATGCGTGATTTTGACTGGTACGGCGGCCATGAGGATCTGGACCGGTGGTGGGTGGATACCTGGCTGTGGTACATAGAACGATTCGGGGTTGACGGCTACCGTTTGGACGTTGCCCATTACCGCAATGACCTCTGGGCCATGATCCGCCGAAAGGCTGCGGAGAGAGGAAAGAGAATTACCATCATTGCGGAAACCGGGCCTGCGATCCGGGGTGTGACAGACATTCTTCAGCACGGGGAGGTAATAAGCAACAATAGTGGACAGAATCTCTCATTCCGTATGCTGTATGATGCAGCAGGTTACTGCCAAGACAGGCAGATGCGGGCGAACGAACGGTACGAAGTAAAAATAATATACCGAGACGGAACCGTTCAGGACAGCAGGGACACTTTATGGTTTGAAAAAAGTAAAGTACCGGAAGTGATCTATGAGGGCCATTTTACAAAGGAAGTTTTATGTGCTGACGGCTGCACTGCCTGCCATATCCAGCTGGGCAGACTGCGGGTGGAGAATATCCATGAGGAAAAAGAGATAAAAAATATACAGGTGACGGATAAGAACGGTCAGGTCTGGAACAGCAATTTGGAAGAGGTCATGGAAGTGGACTACAAGGTGGAATACACGGAAATTAGGAACGGACTGATTTTGGAATTTCCTCTCAGAATTCAGGACGGGCAGTTTTTATCCATCCAGCTAAGCTGCCATGACAATGGCTGGGTTGGATTTCCCGGGGATGAGAACCCGTATGGAGTCAGGGGGAGCCGTTATCTGGCCGGATACACATCACTTTTGGCACCGGGGATTCCGATCTTTATGTCAGGTGAGGAATTTGATGCGGATTACCGGCCTCTGCCCCGATTGGCTCCTGGATTATACGGAGAGGGGGAACCGGGAACGGGGCGCTGGCTTTACGGGAGCTGGTTAGACTGGGAACAGTTGAAAAGACCGGAGAAAGCTGAAATGCTGGAAGACATGAAATGCATCATTAAGATCAGGAGAGAACACCCGCACCTGATCACACCGGGACGGATGGGCGAAGAAAAAAATCATTACTGTCCTGTGGGTTACAAAGCGGCCAGGACGCTTCCGGTTCCATATTGTTACAGCCGAGAGGGCCAAGTTCTTCTGGTTGCAGCCAACCCTGATGAAAATGAGGATGTGCAGATTAATTTAGAGCTGGACCGGATACTTGATACCAAGCGCAGATACCGGGTATCGGTTCTGTTTGGTGAAATACAGGGAGGACAGATGGAAATATCCGGGGATGTGAAATCTTTATCCGATCGTGCATGGAGGATAAAGAGAGACAAGACTTTCGGGGGTGGTTTGCTGGTGCTGAAATTCGTCCCTGCCGGGGAGTCCTCCTGTGCCGGCAGTGAAGAATGATAGGCAGGATGGATTCGGATATCCGCCGGGTATAGCGATAATTGGTATAATGATAGAAAGGAAAGGATAAGCCCATATGAAAGAATATATGAGTTCATATGAACGGTGTCTGGCTGCCATTGGACTACAGGAGGTCGACAGAATTCCCACAGATCTGCATGATTTTCTGATGTGCGCAGAGGATTCCGGTATGGATTTCGGGCAGTTTGTGCTGGATGACGGCAAAATGGCAGAAATGCAGATAAAAATGTGGGAGGAGTTTGGGCATGACATGCTGTTGATTGAAAATGGTACAGCAGCCCTGGCCCAGGCTCTGGGATGCGGAGTGGTCTACAGAAAAAAAGGTGCTCCGGTGGCGCACACCACGGCCATAAAAAAGCTGGAAGATATCCGGGATATGGGAATTCCCCAAAATATCTGGGACAGTCCGCTTCTAAATGCGCAGATCCTGACTGTGCAGAGATTGGTACAACATTTCGGAAAAGAAGTATTTTTAATTGGACGGGGAGACCAGGGACCGTTCAGTCTGGCCTCCCAGCTTTACGGCATGGACCGGCTTCTGGAAGATTTGATGGATGAAGAGGCAAAAGAGGATGTGCACAGACTGCTGGATCTTTGTACCGAGGCATGTGTGCAGTATCATGAAAAACTGCTTTCCTTGGGAGTACCCATGACATCCATGGGGGACAGCACTGCAGGACCGGATGTCATATCACCGGCCATGTACGAAACCTTTGCGGCGCCGTATGAGAAAAGGGTGATAGACGCTGTCCATGCAAAAGGCGGCATGATTTCCCTGCACATCTGCGGAAACGCTACGAAAATCATAGATAAAATGTGCAATCTGGGGGCAGATATACTGGAGATTGACCAGAAGACGGATCTGGAAGCCGCAGTCAGAGAGTCCAGGGGAAAATGTGCTCTGCTGGGCCAGATAAATCCTGTACTGCTTTCTAACGGAACACAGCAGGAAGTAACAGAAGCAGTTGAACGGACCCTGGAGACGGTTGGAGGAAAGACTTCCACAGGATTTATATTGGGACCGGGCTGTGCACTTGGAGGAGATACGCCGAAAGAAAACGTTCATATATTGGTAAATAGCGTACAGATCATATAAATATCAAGCAGAAGCGGATATCACCTTGTTGTTTGACTTATGTCATACTGTTCGTGGCTTTCTTGAATTGGCTGCATTACGGTATTATGACAGGCAGCTTTGATGACTGTATACCCTATATTTTTTTGAAAAGACAGAACAGATTTCCGGTAAGATACAGGGGAGCTGCAGCCGTACATACGGCGTGTAGATCATGTGGAGCCTTGCCAGTGAGCGTATCTGAAAAAAGAGGAGCCGGTATTAGCTGTTAAGCCCCAAAAGCTGAACAGCCAATGCCGGTTCCTTTTTGACATATCTGTATTTATTATGTCGCAAACATGTTTGGTTAGTGGTATAATGAATATTGATTTTCGTCCGTTGCAGGAAAGGGATATCTGCAGGGATGATAGGATCCAAAGAACGGAAGGAATAGGAGAACAGCATGCTTGTAGTAATGAAATTCGGCGGCAGCTCTGTGGCTGATCTGGAGAAAATCAGAAATGTGGCAGAGCGCTGCATTAAAAAACGGAAAGAGGGAAACCAGGTGGTTGTGGTCCTCTCCGCAATGGGAAAAACCACGGACGGACTGCTGGCCCAGGCGGGAGAGATCAGTAAAATGCCGTCCAGACGTGAGATGGACATGCTCCTGGCCACAGGGGAGCAGGTGTCTGTATCCCTCATGGCTATGACAATGATCCAGATGGGAGTGACCGCCATTTCCCTGAATGCGTGGCAGGTACCCATGCACACCACTTCTGCGTATCAGAACGCCAAGTTGAAAAGGATAGATACTGAGAGAATCACCAAAGAGCTGGATTCCAACAAGATTGTTGTAGTGACCGGATTCCAGGGCATCAATAAATACGATGATGTTACCACCCTGGGAAGAGGCGGTTCTGACACTACCGCTGTGGCGCTTGCGGCTGCCCTGAATGCGGATCTGTGCGAGATTTATACAGATGTGGACGGTGTATACACGGCAGACCCCCGCATTGTACCGGATGCCAGGAAGATGCCGGAAGTAACTTACGAGGAAATGCTGGAATTTGCATCCCTGGGGGCAAAGGTGCTGCACAGCCGCTGCGTGGAGATGGCAAGGCGGTATAATGTGAATCTGGTGGTAAAGTCCAGCATGAGTGAAGAAGAAGGAACCATTGTGAAGGAGACAACAAAGATGGAAAAAATGCTGATAAGCGGTGTGGCCGTTGATAAAAATATTGCAAAAATCGCAGTTTCGGGTATGAAGGACAACCCGGAGAGTACCTTCCGGCTCCTGAACCTCATGGCAAAGAACGGGGTAAACATTGATGTCATGATCCAGTCACTGGAAAAAGACGGAACCAAGACGCTGACATTCACTGTGGCAAGGCCGGATATGATGATGACGCTTGACCTTCTGAAAAAATACAGCGATGTGATAGGAAATGCCAACGTGGGCTGTGAGGAGGATGTGGCGAAGGTTTCCGTGGTCGGAGCAGGGGTAAGCTCCAATCCGGGCGTGGCGGCAAAGATGTTCGAGGCTCTGTCAAACGCTGGGATCAACACGGATATGGTCACAACTTCCGAGATCCGTATCACAGCGGTGATCAAAGAATCAGAAGCGGAAATGGCTATGCGGGCAGTGCATGACAGATTTGCGTCTGAGTGGGAATAAGTGCAGATCGGAAGGGCAGAATACAGGCTGCGCTGCTTTCCCCTTATTGGGTACGGTGGAAATATTGTACAGATATGGGCGCGATGGGGACAGGCTTATGGCCTGTCCCCATCAGATTGCAGACAAAGTGCTTTATGCAGAATAATGATAGATTTATAAGGTCTCTTCAACATAGAGATCTATCGCTTTCGTATGGTTGATGCTTATGACAGGTTTTCCCGAACCTAATTCCAGACGGTTCCTTTTGAGCAGATGCTGCGGATCATTAATGGTACCGTTTTGAATGGTATTAAAATCCATTTTAATATTATCAGGTAATTTATCTAGATAAACAGAAACACCCGGAAATACACTTGATCCGGAACCATCCAGCGTAATGTTATGATCCAATCGATCAGCCTCTAATTCAAGAAATACAAGGGATTTGTCTGCGTGGATAAACACATCCGAGTGTATTGTACCGAAATGAATCTGATGAAATTCGCCGGCAGCTTCAATTTTTTCAAATTCTTTCCGGGGGATATAAACAACAAAGGAGCCAAGGACATTATTGTCCGCTTCGGCATTTTCCATCATAACCCTGATATGAAGCAGAGTGCCGTTTTGGTCACAACTGACTTCATATTTATGATCAGGATTCAAGTCGGCATTATAAAATTCAAAGTTATTATTTTCACTCTGCTTTATGATAACAGATCTGGCATTTCCGCTTATATTGACATGGCTGATGTTTCCGGCCTCAATATCATCATGTACTTTTTCTCCTTTCTCACTACTCGTAATATTCAAATTGTTTTTTTGATCTTCACATGCAGTGAATAAAATTGTGCAAAGAACACATACAAAGAGCATTCGTATTCCATTTATTTTCCTCATTTTCCCCACCTCTTAATTTTTGACGGGTGCTCATCCGGTACAGTTTCGGGCCGGATAGGGCACTAACCTAATTATACTATATACGCAGAAAAAAATATAGATACGAATATCGCTGCTGCGGGCAGGAAATCGCAGATCGGCGCACTTGCCCAGGCAGTGCCCATAGCGGTTACCCTTGTCTGTTCAAAAAGATTGCGTATTTATATTAGCTATGGTAAAATTATAGGAAATAAGTGAACAAAAATATAATATTCAGATTAATTTGAAAATATTATCATAAAGCAAGAAGTTTAGTCATTAGAAATACCTATTATAAAGTTCTGTTATTCTTTCCCTCATGTTTTAGTAAAACCGGCAGAAATTTCCACCTCATGGGCAGAAGGTGTTTGGGGCCGGCACAGAGGCACTGCTGCCAAGCTGCAGGGTTTCACAAGCCATGCCCGGTTCACCGCAGGGATAAAATAAAAGAACAAAAGCGCTGAGGGAGGATAATGGGGTTATGGACATGGAGAAGAATACAGAGAGATCAAAAGCACATACAGAAAACAGAGGGGGAAAAAGAAAAGGGGCAATTGTCTGGAAATTAAGTTTTAATCTGCTGGTGGTCCTGATACCAGCCCTGGTGATCATGATCGCGGCAGCCTGCGTGGTGGCATCCCAGTCTATTTCCCAGCTTAACAATAAGCTGCTGGATGTACAGACGGATTATGCCATTTCCATTGTGGACGATTTTTTCAAGGGAAAGATAGCCGCTGCCAGTATGTATGAGAATGACGGTATGCTGATCAGATACTTCAATTCTGTGGAGAACGTGGATGATATTGAGAAGTATGGAGAGAAAGAATCCCTGACCCGCGAGCTGTCGGAGGTATTGGAACGGATGTCCGGCGAGAAAGTGATGCAGGTATGGGTGGCAGATGAAAAAACGGACAATTACCTGTTCTCCTCAGGGGATACAGGGAAAGCAGGTATGGCAGATCTGGAATGGTACGAGATGGTGATGGAAAGCCGGGAACCTATAGTATCGGACCCTTATCAGGATGCTTTTTCCGGGGAGACGGTGATATCGGTTGTGGCTCCCGTCTTTTCCGATGAGGGGTCAGATATCATTGGATTTTTTGGACTTGATGTGACTATGGACAGCCTGTCTGAACTTCTTACCGGGATAAAAGTGGGTGAAAACGGCTACATGGAGCTTCTCTCAAACTGTTCGGTATACATCTACAGCAATGACAAGACATCCGTCAACAGAAATGTGGATGAGCTGGACATAACAGAGGACTATAAGAAAAAGGTACGTGAAAATTACAACGGAACCTATAGCTTTGCATACAGGGGGATTGACTATACTGCCATATTCAGAAACAGCCAGACAACAAAATGGCTGGCGATCGCCACACTGCCGGTTTCGGAGATGAATGCCACACGCAGCCATCTGATACTGTTGATGGCAGTGCTGTCTGTACTGATCCTCCTCCTTCTGATCATTGTGATCGTGGCGGTGCTCCGCAGGATGATGCAGCCTCTGGCAGAGATCAGCAGTCAAATGGAGCATTTCGCAAAGGGCAGACTGGATGTGGACATAGAGATTCAGAGAGACGATGAAATAGGGCGCCTGGCGGGTAGCATTCGCAGGACCATCAGTTCCCTGAAGGATATGATCAGCGATGTGTCTTACATACTGGGGGAAATTTCCAACGGAAACCTGGATGTGGAGATGAAAGGCAGTTATATGGGGGATTTTGTGCATATTAAGGAGGCCCTGGAGCAGATCACAACAGCCTTGAATGCTACGCTTGGACAGATCAGCAATGCTGCAGAGCAAGTATCAAGCGGCTCCAGTCTGGTTTCTGACGGTGCCCAGTCACTGGCACAGGGTGCATCGGAACAGGCCGGCACTGTGGAGGAGCTTGCCTCGGGTATCCATGAAATCTCTGAGCAGATAACATCCAATGCTGCCAATTCAGAGAATGCCAGTAAAAGGGCTTCCGCAGTGGGGAGAGAGGCAGTTGAGAGCAACAGCCGTATGCAGGAGATGCTGACAGCCATGGAGGACATCAGGAGGAGTTCCCAGAAGATCGGTGATATTTTAAAAGCCATCGAGGATATTGCATTCCAGACAAATATCCTGGCGCTGAATGCCTCTGTGGAGGCAGCAAGAGCGGGTGAGGCGGGCAGAGGTTTTTCTGTCGTGGCCGGTGAAGTCAGAAACCTGGCATCCAAGAGCGCCGAGGCTGCGAAGAACACCACGGAGCTTATCCATAACTCCCTGAATGCAGTGGAACATGGGACAAAAATTGCAGATGATACGGCAAGATCCCTGCAGAATGTAATGCGGGGGGCCGGTGAAGTGGCAGAAGCGCTGAATGAGATCTCAAAGGCATCCAGCGGTCAGGCTCATTATGTGGAACAGGTGACCAGGGGGATTGAACAGATTTCCAATGTGGTGCAGGATAATTCGGCTACCGCGGAGGAGAGCGCAGCAGCCAGTGAAGAACTCTCGGCACAGGCGATCCTGCTGAAAGACCAGATTGGAAAATTTCATATAAAAGAGAACTGATCACTTATCCCTTTATTGGCAGGAGCAGGAGACGATGATCGTAACCGGAGACGAGACCGACTATGATCACAAGAGCGGATAGTTCCGGGAGACCTGCTTCCGTGCCCTGTTCAGTCGGGGCACAGGGACATAAAATAGCTGACAACTCCTGCATGGAGCGGTTAGCTATTTTTTTCTGCATTAGAGCCGGCAGTGGGGTTTGCCGGAGGCTGTGATCTTAATCCTCTTTTCTTCTCAGAAATTCCACAAAGGCAAAAATGATGGAAATGACTGTGAGGACTGATACGATCAGTTCTGCCATGTTATTGGCGTAATCCGTCTTTGAAGGCATGAGGGCACCCAGGATCAAAAAATAGACACACCATATAAGTCCAATAATGAGCAATAAAAACGTAAGATATTTTAATGCAAGGGCGATCTTGTTTATGAACCGCTGGTTGGATGCCCTTTCTTTTTCCGTATATTCTTTTTTCAAAAGCTGCTTTATTCCGGCAAGCAAAAAACCGATCATAACACCCGAAGTCAAACCCATGCAAATATCATAAAAAATGCCCATATCTTACTCGTCTTTCCGGAAAAACAAATCTGTTTTCCTTACACCGTTGTTTACAGAGTCATATCGTTTCATTAGTCCGCTCCCCTTTTTCATCAATAAACATATTATACTGTTGTTTCACAGTATACGCAATGAAAAGTCTCTGGCTTATCCCGCATTTTATGGGGTTTGGACAAATGGAGGCTGGCAGCGGTCATGTTCAAACCTGGTTTTTGTGCGTATTTTGGTGATGTTCTTTTCAAAAAGATTGCAGATTTATGCTTGCTATGATAAAATTAAAGGAAATATGTAAAGAAAAATGGAATTTTCAGACCAATTTAAAATATTGTTATGAAGTATGCAAAAAAGGTAAGGGAGGTAGCGTCATGATACGGGAAGTTTCTCTTTCCGCAGACCAGGTAAAGGCACTGATGGATCATGCACCCATGGCTGTCTGTGTCAGTTCAGCGGATACATATAAAATACTGTACGCCAACCGGCTGGCACGGGATATATTTATGCCGCAGGAAGGGGCGGAACAAAGGTGCTGTTACCAGGTGGCAGGCTTTGATGAGCCGTGCCGGTTTTGCCGGGAAGACAAAATGAGCAGAGAGGTACTGCTGACCCGGGAGTATTATCATCCGGTCAATGGCAGGATCTATCAGCTCAGTGGCAAAATGATCGAATGGAATGGAGAAGCTGCGCATATTGAGTATATACAGGACATTACGGACAGAAAACGGGATGAGGAGCAGTCTGTTGTACTGAAAAAGGAACTTCAGACTACTTTCTGCAGCATTCCCTGCGGACTCTGCGTTTATCGCTATGACGGAGAAAAGATCTTACCAGTGTTTCACAACCCTGCCTTTTACGAAATTATGGGGTATTCCAAGGAACATATCCGCATCATTGAGAAAAAAACCAGTTATATGGGGGTTCATCCGGATGACTGCGGTCTGCTTCAGGATAAGATTCAGAAAGCAATACACAGCGGACAGACCATGGAGCATACATATCGTGTCTGGAATGACCGGGAAGAGGCGTACCACTGGATCCAGCTTGAGGCCTCTGTAAAAACACAGCCGGATAAGACGAAGCTGCTCTATGGAGTTTACAAGGACGTAAGCGAAAAGATACAGATGGAACAAGAGCTTATGGCTGCAAAGGACAAGATGCAGGATATTGTCAATGCCATTCCCGGTGGGGTTGCTATTTACAGAGTATCCGACATTTTTGAAACCATCTATTTTTCTGACGGCGTACCGGAACTGACAGGATATACGGTCGAGGAATATCAGGAGATGATAAAACGGGATGCAGCGGAGATGACCTACCGGGAAGACACGGAGATGGTGGTTTTGAAGGCCATGGAGGTCATACAGACCCATAAAGTTTTAAAGTTTGAATTCCGCAAACTGCATCGGGACGGACATATTGTCTGGGTCCGTGCCCATGTGAAATGGATCGGGGAGGACCACGGCTGTCCGCTCCTCCACTGCGTTTTCCATAATATCTCGGATCTGAAAGAGACTCAGCTTGAGATGGATCATCTGGTAAACTCCATACCGGGAGGGATTGCCAGCTATCGGATAGAGGGAGATAAGATCACGCCCATCTTTATATCAGACGGTGTTATGGCACTTTCCGGACACACCAGAGAGGAACTGCAGCAGTATGACGCATTCCGCATGATTTACGAACAGGACAGAGAACGGGTGCTGTCAGCCATGCGGGCGGCCCTTGAAAATGGCAAAGTCCTGGATGTGTCTTATCGGATGCGGCATAAAGACGGAAGTCTGATCTGGATCCATCTGAGGGGCCGGAGAATGGATACCTATGGGGAAGTAATGGGATTCTATGCGGTCTTTACCGGGATGTCGGCAGAAGCCAGGCTGTTTCAGAGCATTGCAAACGATACGGCGGACGGGATCTATGTCATTGCAAAAGAGAATTACGACCTTCTCTATGCCAATGAGTCAAAGATGCTGTTTGAAGGAGGGAATAAACGTCTGGGGCAGAAATGCTACACAGCCCTCCACGGAAAAGACACGCCCTGTGAATTCTGTACCCAGCAGGAGCATCAGCCGGATGGGGAAGCCCACCGCATGGTGGACAGGGAAAATAACCGCTGCTATAATGTCCGCTTCCGTGAGACGGACTGGAACGGCATTCCGGCCTATATCAAATACGTGAGAGACATCACAGAGGAGGTCAAGACACAGGACGAAAAAGAAAGGCTGGAGCAGTATTTCCAAACCGTGCTGAAGTACCTGCCCGGAGGTGTGGCTGTCATGAGATATGAGCAGGATGGCACAATGATACCGGAATTTTTGTCCGAGGGTTTTGCGGAAATGACGAAGATGACCCGGGAACAGGCATGGGAAATTTACCGAAAGGATGCCATGGCCGGCGTACACCCGGAGGACAGAGCGTTTGTGGATGAACAGATGGAAGCGTACCTTGCTGTGGGGAAAGGCCATTGCGAAATGGTATACCGGCTGCAGGCAGGTGACGGTGGTTATGTGTGGGTGAAAAACACCTTGTCATTGATCAAAAGTGTCAATGGGGAACAGCGCGTGTATGCCGGATACCATGATATGACCAGGGAACGGGAGGAAAAAGCGCAGATACGAAAGCAGTATAATGACTTGATCCTGCAGCATTACCGCACCCCCGGACCCAATGCGCTGATCGTGGGACATTGCAGCATAACCCAGAATAAGATTCTGGAGATCATTGATTATACGGACTCTGATCTTTTGAAAACCTTTGGGGATGTAAGGGAAACGTTTTTTACGGGCATTGCCGGGCTGGTGGAAGAGCCGGATATGCGGCAGGCTTTTCTGGATACCTATCTGAATGCGCCGGCCTATGAGGCGTTTAAGAAGGGGGATACAGAGCAGATACTGGAGTGCTATGTGAAGCTGCCGAAGGAGCAGCACGGCCGTTATGTGCAGTTCAAAGTAAATCTGGTGGAAACACCGGATACGGGCGGTGTCACCGGAATCCTCACAGTGACGGACATTACTGAGCAGACCATATCGGAACGGATACTGCGGCAGCTTTCAGTGACCAGCTATGATCTGGTGCTTGATGTAG
Source organism: Blautia hominis (assembly GCA_002270465.1). Taxonomy (GTDB): domain Bacteria; phylum Bacillota; class Clostridia; order Lachnospirales; family Lachnospiraceae; genus Blautia; species Blautia hominis. Next base: position 205,722 of record NQOF01000001.1, on the reverse strand, counting down.
ATCTTCTGAATGACAGCTACACAGTCCTTACCAGTGACGGCTCTGCCGGCGATTATCCTAACTCCCGGGGCTGTTATTCCCGGAAGGTCACAGAGATGTATCATTCCAGGGTAGTGCCCAGGGATAAAGAAAATGTCATAAAGATGCTTACCAGGGAATACATGACAAAACGCCTGAAAAGGGAAGACAGTTATTCGTTCCATTTCTCCATCATGGATGAAAAGGGGGAAGTCCTGACAAAGAATATGACAGTTTCAGCCATTGATCTGAGGCTTGGGCGTGTATGTCTGTCCAGAACAGATATCACAGACTCGGTGCGGGAACAGCAGAGTATGCTGAATGTAGTGGCCTATACGTTTGAACTCATGGCCTTTGTGGATGTGAGCGGCGGACATGTGACTATGTATACCCGTCAGACGGTGCTGGAGAACCTGTCCCCTTATATTTTAGATAATTACAGGGATCTGGTAAAAAGTATTACGGATTTTTATATCACCAGTCAACTGGAGAGAGAGGAGGAGGCGTATTTTGACCTGGATAATATGCTGAGGCACCTGGAAGAAAAGCCGTCAGGCTATGATTTTGTACTTCCGTACAAGTCCAGGGAGGGAATGCGGTATAAGCAGATCAATGTGCTCTGGGGAGACAGAAGCCGCAGAAGGGTCTGTATGGTCCGGGCGGATGTGACGGACATGCTGGCAGCAGAGAGAAAGGCAAAGGATGCCCTGCAGGATGCGCTGGCTTTGGCGGAGGAGGCGAACCGGGCAAAGAGCGAATTCCTTTCCTCCATGAGCCATGATATCCGGACACCCATGAATGCTGTAATAGGCATGACATCCCTGGCTGCCGCCAATCTGGACGACAGAGGGAGGGTGGAGGACTGTCTGAAAAAGATATCTTCTTCATCCAAATATCTCCTGAGCCTTATTAACGATATTCTGGATATGAGCAAAATCGAGCGTTCCAAGATCATACTGAACCACATGCGGATATCTATGCCTGAGCTGCTGGAGGAGCTGTCTGTTATGATGGAGCCACAGGTGGAGGCAAACGCCCTTAAATTTCATATGGAGTCTAAAGGGATCAGACACGGGATCTTTTATGGGGATAAGCTTCGTATCAATCAGATCTTGATAAATATTCTGAGTAATGCCATTAAATTTACACCGGAAGGCGGCAGTGTGGATTTTCTGGCGGAAGAGACAGAACTTGACTGTGGGGACGGCCGGGTGTGCTATCGGTTTACTGTCCGCGATACAGGCATTGGCATGACGGAAGATTTTGTGGAGCATATCTTTGAGGCGTTTGCGCGGAACAGCAACATCACATCGGTGGAGGGCACCGGGCTGGGACTGAGTATTACCAAGGGTCTTGTGGACCTTATGGGAGGCAGGATATGGGTTAAGAGTAAAGTGCACGAGGGCAGTACATTCTGTGTTGAGCTTAGATGTGAGGCAGTACCGGAGAAAGAAGATGCAGACCGGGGATTGGATGCCGTGACCGGGGAAGAGAATGCCGCCAAAACACTGACAGGGCGCTGCTTTCTGGTTGCGGAGGACAATGCCATCAACTCGGAGATCCTGTGTGAACTGCTTAAAATGCAGGGGGCAGTAACCGTGGTAAAGACAGATGGCATACAGACCGTCGAAGAATTTTCAAGGGCGCAGCCCGGAACTTATGACGCGGTGCTGATGGATATCCGTATGCCGCGTATGAATGGATATGAGGCGGCCCGTGCCATCAGAAAAATGGAGCGGGAGGACGCGCTGGCCATTCCCATCATAGCAATGACGGCAAACGCTTTTGCGGAGGATGTGCAGGAAGCCATGGATGCGGGGATGAATGCCCATGTGGCAAAACCAATAGACGTGATTATACTGCGGGATACCCTGACGGGACTGCTGGCAGGACGGGATTTCAGTGATAAGTGAAATGATCTGGTTCGTGGAATATGGGAGATGATAGAGTGAAGTTAGAGAGATTTAAAAAATGTTCAGATATTGCCCGAGGTTTGGAAAAAGCAGATTTTGTTTTGAAGGATGCGAAGATTGTCAATGTTTTTACAGAGGAGATCATAGAGGGGGATATTGCCATAGCGGACGGCATGATCGCCGGGATCGGCACATATAAGGGCATCCGGGAAAAGGATCTGAAGGGGAAATATGTGTGCCCCGGATTTATTGACAGCCATCTGCATCTGGAATCTACGCTGGTGACACCAAAAGAGCTGATTTCCCAGGCTGTTTTGTGTGGGACCACTACTTTTATCGTTGACCCGCATGAGTCGGCTAATGTAGCCGGGCTGGCCGGGATAGACTATATTTTGAGGGAAACGGAGGAAGTATCCGCCAATGTGTTTGTCATGATGCCGTCCTGTGTACCGGCTACGGGCATTGATGACAATGCGTGCAGGATCACCGCGGATATGATGGAGCCATATCTGCAAAATGAGCGCATCCTGGGCCTTGGGGAGGTTATGGACTATATCTCTGTGGTGGAAGGTGATCCGCAAATGCACGAAAAGCTGCAGCTCTTTGAGAGGAGGGTGCGGGACGGACACGCGCCGTTTCTTCAGGAGCCGGATCTCCAGGCCTATGTCATGGCAGGGATTTCCACGGACCATGAGTGCTCGGAGTTTGCCTATGCCTTGAGGGAGCGGAGGAACGGAATGACCGTTCACATACGCGAGGGCAGCGCTGCCAGAAATCTGAAGGACATTGTACAGGGGATCGTAGAGGAGCATATGAATACAGATGGTTTCTGTTTCTGCACAGATGACAAGCATATTGAGGATATAAAAAGAGAAGGCCATATAGACCATAATGTGAGAAAGGCAGCTGCCCTGGGAATTGATCCGGTCCACGCTATCCGGATGGCGACCATCCAGGCGGCCAAGTGCTACGGGCTGTCCCGCATTGGGGCAGTGGCGCCGGGGTACCAGGCGGACCTTCTGGTGCTGGATGACCTGGAGCAGGCGGCAGTCCGGGAGGTTTACTACAAAGGGCAGATCGTGAAAGCGGAAAATGCCTGTCCGGTCCATACCTGTCCTTTGGAACTGAAAAATACCGTACATGTAAAGGGGTTCACAAGAGATAAACTGAAATATATCGGTTCCTTCCCCTGCCATGTCATTTTGATGGAAGAAGGACAGATCACCACAAAGGATATCATGGAGGAGGAGATCTGTCAGGACCATTTGGAGGGGAATGGGGAGATACAGAAAATAGCGGTGGTTGAGAGGCACAAACATACCGGAATGGTGGGAGTGGGATTCGTGAAGGGATATGGCCTGCAGTGCGGAGCCGCAGCTTCCAGCGTCTCACATGATTCCCATAATATAATCGTCATTGGCGACAATGATGAAGATATGGAACTGGCTGTCAGGGAACTGATCCGTACCCAGGGAGGGTATACGCTTGTGCACAGCCATCAGATCTATGAGACACTGGAGCTTCCGATCATGGGGCTTATGACAGACATGGGGTTTGAAAAGGCCAACCAAAAGCTGGAAAAAATGATTCAAAAGGCACATGAAATGGGTGTGCCAAATGGGATGGATCCGTTTATTGCGCTGTCCTTTATGGCACTGCCTGTTATCCCGGAGATCCGGATCACCCCGAGAGGAATATACTCCGTCACGGGTAATTCTTTTTACACCTGATCCTGCAAGAAATAAGTTGAACTGACGAAGACAATCTTTTATAATGGAGTTATCAAAAAAGAGAAATGGAACTGATAAGCAAGCCTGAAAAAGGAGGTCAGAAATGAGCGAGATCAAGAGAATGAAATACCTGGCAGGAGGGCAGTGGCTGGATACGAAATCAGGAAAGTACACACCTGTGTACAACCCAAGCACCGGTGAGGTGCAGGCGGAGATCCCAAGCTGTACCACAGAGGAAGTTGCATATGCCATTGAATGTGCAAAGAAAGCATTCCCGGCCTGGCGTGACACCCCGGTGATGAAGAGAGTGCAGGTCCTATACAAATTCCGTGATCTGCTGGACCGGCACTGGGATGAGCTGACAGAGTGCTGTGCAAGAGAACACGGAAAGAACTGGAAGGAATCTGCCGGTGATATCGCAAAAGTAAAAGAACCTGTGGAGCTGGCATGCGGAACCCCTACCCTCATGATGGGAGAATCCATGATGGATACCTCCAAAGGATATGACACCGTCAGCTACCGTGAGCCTTTGGGTGTATTTGCAGGGATTGCCCCCTTTAATTTTCCGGGTATGATCCCCATGGGGTGGATGACGCCTATCTGCATTGCAACAGGCAATACCATTGTCATCAAAGCCGCCTCCAAGACACCTCTGACCGCCCTGCGCTGTGCAGAGCTATGGCAGGAGGCAGGCCTTCCGGACGGTGTGCTGAACATTGTCACCTGTACCAGACAGGAGTCCGAACAGTTCCTGACACATCCCGATGTAAAAGGGATCTGTTTTGTAGGTACTACAGGTGTAGGAAAACATATATACGGCATCGCGGCTGCCAACGGCAAACGGGTACAGGCACAGACGGAAGCCAAGAACCATGCCCTGGTGCTGGAGGACGCGGCTTTGGAGCGTACCGCAAGAGGGATCATCAATTCCGCCTTCGGCTGTGCGGGAGAGCGCTGTATGGCTCTGCCCGTGGTGGTTGCCCAGGAGAGCATTGCGGACAAACTGGTTGAGCTGCTGGTGAGATTCGCAGGTGAACTGAAAGTGGGACCGGCCTATGACAAGACAACGGATCTGGGTCCGGTTGTGGATGCTTCCCACAAAGCAAAGGTAGTCAAATGGATCGAAAAGGGAGTGGAAGAGGGAGCACGGCTTGTCCTTGACGGGCGCGGTATCACGGTACCCGGATATGAAAACGGTTTTTACCTTGGCCCAACCATTTTTGACCATGTGACAGAGGATATGGCGATCGGACAGCAGGAAATTTTTGGTCCGGTCCTGGCTGTGAAGCGCTGCAAGGATTTTGAAGAGGGGATTCAAATGATGAACCGCAATCCTTTTGCCAACGGAAGCGTTATTTATACCCAGAGCGGTTATTACAGCAGGGAGTTTGCCCGCCGCACAGATGGCGGAATGGTGGGAATCAATGTGGGCATCCCGGTCCCGGCAGGTATTTTCTCATTCAGCGGCCACAAGGACAGTTTCTTTGGCGACCTGCACTGTCTGGGCAAGGACGGTGTTCGGTTCTTTACGGAGATAAAAGCAGTCACTACCCACTGGTTCGACGAGGAGGAGAAAAAAGCGAAAGAAGTGGATACCTGGGAAGGTTCTGTGGGAGGCAGTATGTAATGCCCCAATACCAATCCAAACAATAAATAAGTAATGAACGCGGTTCGCAGGAAAATTTCTGCGGACCGTTTTGCAGAGAGGGGGATTCGCAGTGAGGGATATTACGAACATAGAGTTTCACACAGGGAGCAAGGAAGAGAGACTGCCCGGATTTGCCCCTGATTTTCCCTATATTGCCTCCCGTGCGGAGCTGGATAAATATATAGGACGGTTTGTACCGTGGCACTGGCATAAGACTGTGGAATTGTTTTACGTGGAAAACGGTGTGTTGGAATATACCACCCCTAAGGGAAAAACGGTCTTTCCCGCCGGCTATGGCGGAATGGTGAATTCCAATGTGCTGCACATGACAAGAGCAGGTTCCAGGGAAGAAAAAAATGTGCAGCTTATCCACATTTTTGACCCTTCTTTCATAGCAGGGGAGCAGGCCAGCCGGATAGAGAAGAAATTTGTCCTGCCTGTTGTGACAGCTTCACAGTTGGAAATCTTTGTACTGCGCCCCCATATCCCTGCGGAAGAAGAGGTTTTGAACCTGCTTCGGGCTTCCTTTGCCTTGTCGGAGCAGGAGTGGGGATATGAAATAAAACTGCGGGCAGTGCTCTCGGAAATATGGATAAAGCTGTTCTCCCTGTCTATCCCGGTTCTTGAGGAAAAAGGAGAGTGCAGTAATTTTGATGATAAGATAAAAATGATGATGATCTACATCCACGAGCATTATGCCGAAAAAATCACAGTGGCAGAACTGGCGGCCGCAGCGTTTTCCAGCGAACGAGAATGTTTCCGCGCCTTTCATGACTGCCTGCAGATGACGCCGGTGGAATACATGCAGACCTATCGTCTCCAGATGGCATGCAGGATGCTGGCAAAAGGAAAAGAAACGGTCACAGCAGTCAGCCATGCCTGCGGCCTGGGAAGCAGCAGCTACTTCGGAAAAGTCTTCCGCAGCTATACGGGATGCACTCCCACGGAGTACCGCCGCAGATGGCAGGATAGTGATACATAAAGGCAGGAATCAGATAGTTTTTTAAATAAAACTGTACTAAAATGATACTTGTGAAGGACAAAAACTTCATCATAACGGGGCCGGGCTGGCTGACAGCCGGGTCCCTTCCTCTTTTTCTTTTTTTCTTTGCGGGAGGGAATGAAGGATACTATGAATAAAGCTCCTTTGAAAGCCGGATACTATAGTTTAAAGTTTAAACGAGGTGCGGCATGAAAAATAAGGAGAAAAAAACACGCAGGCCAAACAGGGCAGAAGCGCTGTCCTGTCTTATTGTGATGATTCTTGTAATGCTGATCGGTACAGTAAAGGGATTTGATCTCTCGGTATCTCTTTTTATCACAGCGGCTTATGTGGGAATCATAGGATTAAACTGCGGATATACTCTGCACGAGCTTTTGGAGGCAATGTATCACAAGGCCGGAGAACTGACCGATTTATTTTTTCTTTTGTGCGGGATTGGATTTCTGACGGCTTCTTTTGTATTTGCAGGTACCATACCTGCCCTGATCACTTATCTGCTGAAATTTGTGACGCCCGGTCTTTGTATTTTACTGGGGTTTTTGTTTACCGCAGTCACAGCTTTTTTCATTGGCACCAGTTTTGGCACCTGCGGAACCATTGGGGTAGCTATGATAGGGCTTGCCATTGTAATGGATGTGAATCTTCCTGCAATGGCCGGAGCGGTGGTGTCTGGGTCGCATGTGGGACTGTTTCTCTCACCTATGGCGGATAACTTTAATCTGGTTGCGTCAGTGACCAAATCGGATTCCCTTACGGTAATGAAACGTGCTGCTTATATCGGGATACCCACTTTTCTTGCGTGTATCCTATTCTATACCATATTAGGGTTTGCAACCGGTTCTTCACAGGGGGTTTTTGACAATGCCCTGCTTTCAGACGGGCTGGCCTCTGTTTTTAATATCAGTCCCATAGCCCTGATCCCCATAGTGGTGGTGGTTGCAGGCAGTTTTATGAAGCTGCCTTCGGTGGTATCTTTGTTTGGGGGCGGTATGATCGGGATCGCCATTGGTGCCCTGCTGAATGGTTTTTCTTTCTGGAAAGGGCTTGCCGCCGGTTACAGTGGTTTTGACCTGACTACTATTACCGGCATTTCCACAGATGCTGTGTTACCGGAGATCGTTACGCTGTGCAACCGGGGCGGTATGCTTTCTATGTCCTCTCTGTTTGTGATCTTGTTTGCTGCCGTGGGAGTTGCCGGCATTATGATAAAGATTAAAGTGGTTGAGGTGATCGTGGAGACTTTGTTTGGGAGGATCCGTTCCCTTTTTGGCCTTGCAGTCAGCAGTTGGTGTATCGGCACCATTACGGGGGCGATCACCAACAGCTCTGCAATATCCATACTTATGCCCATAGAGATGCTGGAGGAAAAATACAGGGAGTTCGGATATTCGGCCCTGGACTGTGCGGTGGTATCCAACACGGCCGCAAGCCCCATGCTCAGTATCATTCCGTGGACAGACGTGGCTGTTTATATGTCCGGCGTTGTGGGCGTATCCGCCGCAGTCTATGCACCTTACAGTATGTGGAGCTGGGGACTGGGGCTGATGGGCATACTCTGCAGTATTTTTAAAGCAGGTTATAAAAAATGACCGGGGACTGCTTCTGGGTTGTACATTGACAAGTTAAAATGAACATGGTATTATTCAATATAGTTTTAAGGGAATGAGGTTCTCCCGTGGATGATTCCAAAAGTGCGTGTATGCTGATGACTTCTGTGTAAAAACAGGGTTATCAGCTTTTTTGTTGGGCAGAAGCATGGAGGGGCGAACGTTTATTACCGGGAACAGACAGAGGAGGAGAAAGATGAATCACAGAGTAAAAAGAATGTATCAGACTTACAAAGAATTATTCCTTCTGGGACTGCTGGGAATCCCCATTGGATTGGTCATAGGAGGGATTGATGCGGTGTTCGGAAGAGTACTGCTGGCGATCACTGATCTCAGGGACGGTCATCCCATGCAGCTTATCCCGTTTTTGGCTTTGGCAGGCGCCCTGATCGCCTTCTGCTATCTCAAATTCGGGGGGAAGAGCAGTAAGGGTATGAACCTTATTTTTGAAGTGGGCCATGGTGAGGAGGAAGTGATCCCGTTAAAGCTGATCCCGTTTATCATTTCCGGGACATGGATCACCCATTTGTTCGGCGGAAGTGCCGGGCGGGAAGGCGTGGCAGTGCAGATCGGAGCCACATTTTCCCATTGGGTGGGCAGGAAGATCCCGTTGAAAAACAGCTCCCATATTTTTCTGGTAACAGGAATGGCAGCCGGGTTCGCCGGCCTGTTTCAGACGCCTATAGCGGCGGTGTTTTTCGCAATGGAGGTTCTGGTTGCCGGAGCGCTGGAATACCAGGCTCTGTTTCCCGCTGTGACGGCTGCATTCACGGCCAGTGCGGCGTCAAGCTTTTTGGGGCTGGAAAAATTTTCGTTTGCACTGACTACACAACTGGATCCGGATATTCCCAATATGGGAAAACTGGTACTGCTGGGAATCCTGTTTGGGATTGTAGGAGGGGCGTTTGCCTGGACGTTAAAATATATGAAAGGAAAGCTTGCCGTGCTGTGGAAGCAGCCGGTACTCAGGATTTTTTTCATGGGGCTGATCTTGAGTGCCCTGCTGCTTATACTCTATAAAGGCAGATATGCAGGTCTCGGAACGAACCTGATCCATGCAAGCCTTTATGGTGAGAAGATTTACGGGTATGACTGGATATTAAAATTCCTTCTTACCGTACTCACATTGGCTGCAGGCTTCCAGGGCGGGGAGGTGACCCCCCTGTTTTCCATCGGTGCAAGCCTTGGGGTAGCAGCAAGCCCGTTGTTTGGCCTGCCTGTTGAATTTGCCGCGGCACTGGGGTATGCTGGTGTCTTTGGGAGCGCCACGAATACGTTCCTGGCACCGGTGCTCATTGGTACGGAGGTGTTTGGATTTGCTTATCTGCCGTATTTCTTTGTGGTATGCACGTTTTCCTATTTGTTTAATCTGAATAAATCTATTTATTCCCTCCAAAAGATAAGGGACGGGCGTTGACAGGGAAGAAAAGTGCGGGGCAAAAGACTGGAATTGTGCGAAGTGAAACGGTTGTTATTTTACCCCGTATTTGATATACTTTATGGATATATGAAGCAAAATAAGGAGGGAATTTCATTGCCATTCTCTTTCTATATGGGCTGGTGGCTGCTCATACCCGTTTGTCTCTCCCTGCTGTATGGCATAATCTCTCATCATGTGCTGCAGATCATGGAGTATCCGCAGAAAGATACAATTTTAGGGCGGCTGGGGAATTCCCTGCCGGCCTTATTCCTGTTTACATTGTGGAGCATCATAAATATTCCACTGCCTGTGTTCTATATTCTGGCCTTTTTTACTAAAGTGATCCGGTTATACCGCAGGGGAGAGAGCCGTTCCAGGGAACTGTTCCTGATTAATATTACCCATCTGACGACAATGGCTTTGCATATGGTTTTGATCGGTGTGTTCTCTCTGGCTGTACAGACTTCAATGAAAGAACTTCTGCAGTATCCTTTTTGGCGGATTTTCACGATCAGTATGGTATTGATCATAAATAATTTGGTTGCGCTGCTGCTTCCCAGATGGGAGACCATAATGGGGGTGCTCCGTACACAGGCCGAAAGCGCAGAGGTTCGGCCTTTTATGATGTTTTTATGGTTCTGCAATATATTCCTGCTGCTGGACAGTATCCTGTGTATGGCAGATGTGGGCTGGGATCTGCTGCCTTTGTTTTTAGTGGGCAGTACCGTATTGATGGAATTTTATCTGATACGGTTTTTGCGGCATCTCTATTTGGTATTAAAGGTTTACTACCTGGAGGAGGAACACCGCCGTCTGACTAAGGAGCTGGAACAACAGAATCAGGATGCGGCGGTACTGCGAAGCAAGAGTGAACAGGATTCCATGACCGGTATTTATTCCAGACAGTATCTGATAGATAAGGCGAGAGAACTGCTGGAGAGGAAGGTGCCGTTTTCCTTTGTCTTTATTGATCTGGACCATCTCAAGCGTATCAATGACAGGGAGGGGCATCATGCGGGAGATATCTATCTCATTCAGTTTACTGAGGAATTTGCTTCCCATCTGCGCGATACGGATATATTTGCCAGAGTGGGAGGGGATGAATTCGTTGTATTACTTCTGCACTGCGTGGGAGAGAAGGCCATAGAGCGAATGGATCTTATCCGTTCCCGATTGACCGTAGATCTTAAACCGGGATTTTCGTTTAGTTATGGTGTCAGCTATGTTGCGGAGGATACGGCTGACAGCCTGGAACAAATTTTCCACAAGGCCGACCAGGCTATGTATCGGGATAAACAGACAAGGAAATACTAGGAAAGGAGGGGAACACATGGGCTTACTTTTGCTGACCGCGCTTACCTATTTTTATTTTCACTGGCAGTATTTTTTTCTGGCGGCTGAGCTGCGAAAGATGACGCGCCAGCGTTTTGGAATGGTTCTCCTCAGTTTTATACTAAATTATCTGTTCTTTGTGATATGCAGTGTTCTGGAATTTCCATTAATTATCAACTGGTTTCTTTTTGCCTTCCTTCTGTTCTTTGAAACGCTGCTCTATGATCAGGGGGACAAGCGATGCGCATACTTCAGTTCTTTACTGGGAATCCTCTATGGCCTGTCTGTGAATATTTTCTGCCGCAGCGTCATAGCCATTGGCCTGAACCAGCCGCTGCAGAATTTTGATAATCATACAAGCAGTGTGGGGAATTTAAAGGGAGTACCTGTTTTACTGGGATTTTTGCTGGCCGGATGGGTGTTTTTGATCATGAGACATCCGGTGGTGATGGAACGGCTCCGCCTGATCTTGGTACATCCCGGCCATCAGTCTTTTTTGCTGGAGATCATGACAGGGCTGCTTTTTTATCTGTTCCTGAATCTTTTGCTTTATGCGGCGCCGTTCAATGATCTTCTGTTAAAAATGTGGAGTATTAAATCCTGTATTTTCAGTGTTGTGGGGATTTATATAGCTATCCGGTATACCAGAAGGATATGTGAGCTTGACGATTACCGGGAAAAAAACCGGCAGATGGAACAACAGCTGGAAGAACAGCGGCAGGAGGAAGAACTTCTGCGGCTGCAGACCACTATTGACCCTATGACCGGTTTTTATAACCGGCATTATGCGGAAGAGAAGATTGCTTTTCTGATGGAACATAAAGCTGATTTTATTCTTTGTTTTCTCGATTTAGACGGGCTGAAGAGGGTAAATGACCAGTACGGACATGAGGAAGGGGACCGTTATATCCTGACCGTGACCGAGCAGATCCGGAATGTCTGCAGAAGCGGCAGGGACCTGCTGTTTCGTTATGGTGGGGATGAATTCCTGCTTTTGTTTGAGAAAGTGACACGGGGGAAAGCAGAGGAGAGGATAGAACAGCTCAATGAAAGGCTTTGTTCCATAAGCAGACAGAATGGGTTTTCGTATCCCCTGTCTCTCAGTTACGGTGTGGTGGAAGGTACCGCGTATACAGACTGGAAGGAACTGATCCGGGCAGCTGACAGGAAAATGTATATACAAAAACAGGAGAAAAAAATGGCCCGGGACCTCTAAAGCGTGTCTGAAACAAGACCGTAAGCGTTGGTCCCGGAATCTGTTTTACAGTAGCATGAGTAATGTGCCTGCTGTGATCTGAGCAAGTCCGGCTGCTGATCTCAGGGATAGTTTCTCGTGAAATACCAGGTAGGAAAAGAAAACCGTTACCAGTATACTCAGCTTGTCTATGGGAACGACCACACTGGCAGGTCCATCCTGCAGGGCTTTATAATAACACAGCCAGGAGCCGCCGGTGGCCAGCCCTGACAGGAAGATAAACCCCAATTCTTTTTTAGGTATATGCCGCAGTTCTTTTTGTTTGCCTGTAACTACAACCATGATCCAGGACATTACCAATACCACACCGGTGCGGACAGCAGTTCCCAGATTGGATTCCACATGGGAGATGCCTATTTTTCCAAGGATGGCAGTCAGGCTGGCAAACACTGCGGAACCTAAGGCGAAAAACAGCCAGCGGTTGCTTTGAGGAGCCGGTTTTGAACCCTTGTCTTTCTTTTCGATCATCATATAGGTGCCAACAGCGATCAGGACCACCCCAATTCCCTTAAACAGGGTGATCTTTTCCTGAAGCAGGACTGCTGCCAGCAGGATTGTCATGATCGTGCTGGATTTATCCACAGGGACTACTTTGTTGATATCGCCCAGCTGTAGGGCTTTAAAGTAGCATAGCCAGCTGGCACCTGTGGCAAGGCCGGACAAGGTCAAAAATAAGATGGTTTTTAAATCTATATTTTTTATCTGACTCTGAGAACCGACCAGAAACACCATCAGCCAGGAAAAAAGCAATACCACAATTGTGCGCAGAGCAGTGGCAGCAGTGGAATCTGTCTTCCGGATTCCGCATTTTGCCAGTATGGACGTGAGGCCTGCAAAAAGAGCAGACCCAAAAGCAAAGATGACCCACATGAATTCTTCCCCCGTGTTTTTTCTTTCATGATAGCATCAGGGGATAGGGTGGTCAAGGTGTGGAACCCTCTTTATTTTTCAATTTACATATGGTCTGTGTCATTGTCCCCATAGGGCAGAACGTGCACCAGCTCCTTGGCTTATAGAGCAGCATCACGATCAGACCGATCAGGGTTGAGGTCAGCATAAGGCTGTAGAAACCAAAACTGAATTTTGCCACCCAGTCTGTAACCGTACCGGCTGTATAAGTCCAGCCCCAGGGAACTTTTATAGTCCAGAATAACTGGATCACCTCTTTTAAACTGTTGGCTCCAGATGCCACCAGCCAGGTCTGGAATACCATATTGCCGAACATGGTAAGAAAGAAGAGGAGAAAGCCATAGCGGAACCATTTGGAAACCATCCATCCCGGGGTGGTTTTATTTCGTGAACATTTGAGGGAGCTGCCGAGAAGATGAAAGAGCTGGCCTCTGCCGCACATGTGATTACAGAACCATTTATTTCCTCCGAAGGCAGCGATCATGAGGGGAAGCAGAAAGTCGATCATTCCAAGCCAGGCAAATAAGATATTAAAAAATCCCAAAGCAAAGTAAACGATGGACCATATCCAAAGATAATCATACCAGTGTTTTGTTCTCATTTCTGTTCACCTCGATTCCTGATCTGGATACATCCCGCCGGACATATCTTAGCACATTTGCCGCACCCGATACATTTATCCGGGACAGGGGCAGCATAGCATCCTTTCCATATATGTACAGCATCTTTTGGACAGACATTCATACATGCGCCGCAGGCGACACATCGGTTTTTGTCAACAACCGCATATTTTTTTGAGGGCATATTTGTGAACTCCTTATTTTTGATGTGACTATGATACTATAAAATAGATTTGATTTCTGTGACTAAATTACAATTTCCTTCACTGGTTTAAAATACGGACAGGAGGGGATTGGTATATAGATTGTACCGATTAGGCTTATTTTACATATAATACAAAAAAAGAGAAAGTATCAATATATGATGGATCATTTGATTTTATTCCTAAAACTTCATTCTTTTTTTCCCGGAACCAGAATCCCGGAAAAGGGGTGTGATCATATAAAAAGTGCCGTGCGGTTCCGCAGCTGGCGGGAAAATGCTTTAATAGCCGGCACACCTTTGGTATATAGAAATATGGAGGGGTAAGTTATGGAATTATGTAATTATATGCAGAAGCCTAATGTCAGAACGTACAGGATCGAGGCCATTGAAATACCCATAGTATATAATAAATACGGGGATCACGATCCCAATGGATTGTTATATGTGCTGCAAAAAGATGCGGAGAGGATAAAGAGAGGCGCGCTGGTGAATTTTAACAGACCGGACCCTCAGCCTTATGAGGGAGTGAAACCGCTGGTCATCCGGGCAAATCTGGGGGAAGAGATCCATATCTATTTCCGGCATTCTCTGAAAAGGGATCTGTCCATCCATGTGCAGGGGCTTCGATATGATGTTCAGACCTCCGACGGAGCCAGTGTGGGGATGAATCAGGACAGCACCACAAGAAATGAGATCGTCTATACCTGGTATGCAGAGAAAGAGGGCGTCTATCTGTTCAGTGATATGGGAGATACCAGGAGCAGCGAGGAGGGGACAAATATACACGGGCTCTTTGGGGCCATCATCGTTGAAGCTCCTGAATCTGTCTGGCTGGACCCGGAGACGGGAGAAGAGCTGGAGAGCGGTCTTTTCGCAGATATTTATCATCCTGCCAAGCCATCCTTCCGTGAATACGCTGTGTTTTTCCATGATGAGCTGGAAATAAAAAATAAAGAGGGAAATACCCCAACAGACCCGCACACGGGGCTTCCGTCAGCAACCACCGGAATCAGTTACCGTTCGGAACCTATGAGAAACAGACTTCCCCTGACAGAAAATCATGCGGACACGGCAGAAGATATCTCCATGAGCTCCTGGGCATACGGAGACCCGGCACCGCCGATTCTGAAAGCGTATGTGGGAGATCCGGCTAAGATCCGGCTGGTTCACGGAGGCGTGAAAGAGACCCATGTATTCCATCTCCATAATCATCAGTGGAGGCTGGAAAATGATAATCCTAATTCTACGATCTTAGATTCTGTTTCTATCAGTCCCCAGGAATGCTATACGCTGGATATTCTGCACGGGGCGGGAAGCCTGAACGGGATGGTGGGGGATGCTATTTTCCACTGCCATCTATATCCTCATTTCCATGAAGGAATGTGGACACTCTGGAGGATCTATGACCGTCTGCAGGATGGGAGCGGAAAACTTCCGGACGGAATGCCCATACCTAGACTGATACCCCTGAAAGACAGGAAACAGCCGCCGCTGAAAGACCCGGAACATCCGGGATATCCCAATTTTATCAACGGACAGTTTGGAATGCGCCCCCTGCCGCCGCCGCTGGGGATCCTGGATGCTGACGGAAATAATAAGATAGAGCCTACGCCTTTGGAAGCAGATAACTTTGTGGATGCATTTGAACCGGGCGCGCTCTATACAGACACCTGCCCCTGCCATACCGATTGCGGATGTGGGTGCGGGGAAGCGGAGGAAGGGAAGGTAAAAGTATTTGAGATAGCCGCTGTACAGGCAAAAGTAGTTTATAACAAATACGGTTGGCATGATCCACAGGGGCGTTTCTTTGTCCTGAAAGAGGAGCTGGAAAGACACGGAGGGCTGGAGGCGTATATCAAAAAGGTGGAAGCTCAGGAAATACAGGTGGAACCGCTGGTGATCCGTGCAAATGACGGTGACTGCATTGAAGTTCGCTTTACAAACCTTCTTCCGGAATATATAGAAGCAAGCCCGTTTCAAATGGAGACACTGACTGACATTGTGGGATATCACATCCATCTGGTAAAATTCGATACAATTGTATCGGACGGAGCAGCCAATGGCTGGAATAATATTGCCGGAGCCAGAAGATACGAGACTCTTATAGAACGGTTCTTTGCAAATGCGGAATTGAGAACCGTATTTTTCCATGACCATCTGTTTGCAAATACACATCAGCAGCATGGGATGTTCGGAGCATTGGTGATAGAGGAAGCGGGAGCTACATTTCATGACGTGGAAACAGGAGAAGCGCTGAAATTCGGGACAAAAGCTGTTATCCGCAGGCGTGATGGAACCTCTTTCCGGGAATTTGCCTTATTTCTGCATGATTTTGCCCTGTTATTTGACGGAAACGGAAAGCCCCTGAATCCGCCGGAGGTTCCCGGCTCCCACGATGATCCCGGAGTTATGGGGATCAATTACCGGTGTGAACCAATGAGGGAAAGACTCAGCGATACGGCGGACCCGGCTTATATTTTCAGTTCTATTGTTCATGGAGATCCGGCTACACCTCTGCTGGAGACATATCCGGGAGATGAGCTGATGATCAGGCTGCTTGACGGGGCTCATGAGGAGCAGCATGTTTTAAACGTCACGGGAATGTACTGGAGAAAAGAGATAGCGGATATCCATTCGCCGCTGGCTGCATCTCAGTCTATCGGGATTTCTGAGGCATTTAACCTTCAAATTCGGAAAAATTATAACTGCGGGGATTATCTCTATTATTCAGGCGGGATTGACGACGCCTGGCTGGGGCTGTGGGGGATCATCCGTGTATACGATAAAAAGCAGGCTCATTTGAAGCCGCTGTGTAAAAATGAATTGGGTATTCTGCCGCTTCCCATGTGTCCCGGCAGAGATTCTGTGGTACGGAAATATGAAATCGCTGCCATAAAGACTGATATTTTATATAACAAATACGGGGATCATGACCCGGACGGTTTGATTTTCGTTCCGGCGGATGAGGTGGAGCAGGTGCTCTGCGGTAAATACCAGCCTAAGCCATTGATACTCCGGGCAAATGCGGGGGACTGGATTGAAGTCACCCTCCATAACATGATGGGGCCGGACATTCCGTATTTTGACTATCCCCGCGTCCCGCTGGATAAGAAGCATCGCCCTTCCAACAGGGTGTCCTTGAACCCCCAATTTCTTCAGTATGATCCAATCTGCGATTCGGGCATCAATGTGGGATACAACAATCGGGAGCAGACAGTAGGTCCGGGGGAGAGCAAGAAATATCTCTGGCATGCAGATCAGGAATACGGCTCCTGTATCATACAGTCTTTCGGTGATCTGCGGAATCACAGATATCACGGATTATTCGGCGCGATCATCATTGAGCCGCCTGCTTCCAGGTGGTATCAGAATTTTATGATGAGAAGCGGAGTATATCAGGAACAGGCAGTCATCACAGCGCCCGGGACAGAGACTTTCCGGGAGTTTGTTGTCTTTATCCAAAATGGAATCCGCCTGGAGGACGCAGAGGGCAATGTGATCCGGACGGCGCAGGAGGATGATACGGACCCGGTGGATGCGGAGGACACAGGAGAAAAAGGATATAATTACCGCTCCGAGCGTTTTGCCAACCGGCTGCGCAGAGACAGCCGGATCGCAAAAGTATTCAGCAGTAAAGTGCATGGAGATCCCGCCACACCTGTTTTTAAAGCATATACCGGAGACCGGGTCATTTTCCGGACTATGATGCCGGCGGATAAACCGCGTAATGTAGGATTTGCGGTCCATGGGCATATGTGGAAGGAACAGCCGGATGACTTCCATTCCAGAGTGATCCCCATCCAGGGCGCGATCAGTGTGGGAAACAAATTTGAGATGGAACTTGAAAAGGGCGCATCATGTCCGGGCGATTATCTCTATCGGTCCGGAAGCCTGAAATGGGATGTGGAATCAGGAATGTGGGGAATATTTAGAGTCCTTAGACAGGGAATCGGGTGTAAATGTAAAAACACATGCAAAAAAGCATTGCAGTGTTTCAGCAGAAAATCTTAAGTGACAGGAGACAGTTACCAGGCAGAGCCATGGATTTGGCAGGCTTTGCCTGGTGATATCCACATTCGCCATCCGGATTATTCTATGCTGCTCATGAATAACAAAAGTCTGACAGGTTCAATCCTTTTGGGGTTTCCATATGCTTCATGGTTACGGAATAGATTTCCGCAAGGTTGCCGCATTTCATAGCATTCAGGATCGCGCTGTGTTCTTCAATGGTTTCCTGCATACGTCCCGGATGCCCCAGGGAGAGAACTGCCAGGCGCTTTATCTGAAAAAGATAACTGCCAAAAAGCTCATGAAAAGTCCGGTTGTTCAGACTTGAAACAATTTCGATATGAAACTGGTTGTCATATTCCACAAAAACGGAAATATCCTGAGTGGTTTCAAGGATCTTTCTTTGTTTTTCCATAATATAGTCCAGTTCCCGAAAAAGTTTTTGGGACCGGTCTTCTTTATGATCCTTTGCTATTTGTACGGTACAGTATCCTTCGATGGCGGACCGGATCTGAAAGGTCTCGATGATATCCTGTTTGGTCATCTGATGGATACAAAAGCCTTTACTTGGGATGATGTCAATATAACGTTCCTGAGCAAGGCGGTGTAAGGCATCCCTCATGGGAGTACGGGAGACTCCGATTTCCTTTGAGATTTTTGTCTCTGAATAAATGGTATCATATGCAAAGGCATCTTTTAAGATCAAATCTTTGATATAATCATATGCTTTTGTCTGAAGCGGTTTCTGCGTCATGTTCCATGCCTCCTGGAGGATATACTATTTTATTTATTCTATAGCATACCGGGATACCGGTCAATATAAAACAGAAAAGATAATTGGACAGATGTTACTATTCGTTACCGTACACTCCGTGTCCAGTAACACGCTTCGCGAAGCACAGATATGGAGCATTCTGCACCATATCGCGCTGGCTGCCTCGGGATTTTCATGCTTTCGGCATGAAAACGCCTCCCGGTACAGTGGCCTGTGTACAGTAACTACTATTCAGCCTTTCGGCTTCATAGCAACAAAAGCATGCACAATCCTGCTCTTTAGGGTACAGACTGCAAAAACTGCAGCCTGGTGCGTGGCAGCCTCAGAGTTGCCTTGCAAATGCAAGGCAACACCACGTTGGACAGTGGAAGGCTGAACTGTTACGGACAGATTCTACAAAAAAGATGGATATAAATTGTAAAATACAGAGAAGATAAATAAATGCATTGACCAACACACCGGTATACCGGTATACTGATATTAATAAAATAACTTTTGACAAGGAGAAAGTGAATGAAAAGAGCAGGATTTATCGGGCTGGGAATTATGGGAAGACCAATGGCAGAGAATCTGTTAAAAGCAGACATAAAAGTCATGGTGAATGATTTAAATCAGGATGCAGTCAAAGAATTGGTAAATGCAGGTGCGCAGGAGGGGACACCCGGTGAGATCGGAAGTTCATGTGAAGTGGTATTCACGATCCTCCCAAACGGTACGATTGTCCGGAATGTGCTGTTTGGGGAGAAGGGTGTGGCAAGAGCCATGAAGAGAGGCGGCATTCTATGTGATATGAGTTCTGTGACCCCGGAGGATTCAAAGATATGCTACGAAAAATGCAGAGAGTACGGTATCGGGTTCCTGGATGCACCTGTTTCCGGGGGAGAGCCGGGGGCGGTCAATGGGACACTGGCTTTTATGGCAGGCGGTGACAAGCCAGTGTTTGAAGCCCTGAAGCCTTATTTTGAAGTTATGGGCAGCTCGGCTCTGCTTGTAGGCGGACCGGGCAGTGGAAGTGTGACCAAGCTGGCAAACCAGATCATAGTCAATAATACCATAGCAGCGGTTTCGGAGGCTTTTGTCCTGGCTGCAAAGGCCGGGGCAGACCCCGTAAAAGTATATGAGGCTATCCGGGGAGGCCTGGCGGGAAGTGCTGTGCTGGATGCGAAGATACCCATGATCGTGGAGCGGAATTTTAAGCCGGGGGGAAAGATCTCCATCAATCACAAAGATATAAAAAATGTGGTGGAAGCTGCCCACTCCCTGGACGTACCAATTCCGTACACAGCACAGCTTTTTGAGATCATGCAGGCACTGAAAGTAGGAGGCCACATGGAGGAGGACCATTGCAGTATTGTAAAATATTTTGAAAATCTGGCAGGTATCACCGTGGAAAAGATAAAATAGGAGATGAATATGGAAAACATACTTAGCGCGGATGTATTGTTATCATATCCGGAGGTGGATATGGCAAAGGCGGAACAGCTCCTTCAGATGGAGATCAGCAGGAGCGGTAAAAAAATCGTTGTATTGGATGATGACCCAACAGGAGTGCAGACCGTTCACGATGTATCTGTGTATACAGACTGGACAGAGAATAGTATCCGCCAGGGATTTGAGGAAGAGAACCATTTGTTTTACATACTGACAAATTCCAGAGGACTCACTGCAGAACAGACAGCAAAAGTACATAGAGAAATTGCCGCAGCGGTCAAAAAAGTGTCTGAGGAGACCGGAAAAGAGTATCTCATCATGAGCCGAAGTGATTCTACTCTCAGAGGTCACTATCCTCTGGAAACTCTGATTTTAAAAGAGGAAACAGAGGCTTATGGAGATATCTGCATAGATGGAGAGATTATCTGCCCCTTTTTCAAAGAAGGAGGCCGCTTTACCCTTAATAATACACATTTTGTAAAATATGGGGAGGAGCTGATCCCGGCAGCACAGACAGAGTTTGCAAAGGACAAGACATTTGGGTACACCCATTCAGATATCTGTGATTATGTGGAAGAAAAAACAAACGGCGTATATAAAGCAGAAGACGTGGTCTGCATCAGCCTGGAAGATTTGCGGAACATGGAACTTGACAAGATCACCGGGCAGTTGCTGGCAGTGAAAAATTTTCAGAAGGTGGTAGTAAATGCCATTGACGATTCGGATGTGAAAATCATGAGTATTGCTGTTTACCGGGCAATGGCAGCGGGAAAGAACTTCCTATTCCGCACAGCGGCGGCCCTGGTAAAAGAAATGGGGGGAATCTCATCCCAGCCGCTTTTGACCAGGGAAAAAATGATCATAAAAGATACAGATCATGGAGGCGTGGTCATAGTCGGCTCTCATACACAGAAAACCACGCAGCAGTTGGAGGAACTAAAAAAAGTGGAGGGAATTGTAAGCATTTCATTTAATTCAGACCTGGTGCTGGATGAGGAGGCCTTCCGCGCTGAAACAGAGAGGACGACCGGAGAAATAGAACGAATCATCACATCCGGAAAAACCGCAGTGGTATATACGAAAAGAAAGTTTCTGGTTGTGGAACATGATACAAAGAAGGAGGCTCTGCTTCGCTCCGTAAAGATTTCAGACGCTGTCCAGTCTCTTGTGGGGAATTTAAGGGTGGTTCCCAGTTTCGTCATCGCAAAGGGGGGAATTACTTCGAGCGATGTGGGGACAAAGGCATTGAAGGTAAAACGTGCAGTCGTTATGGGACAGATCCGTCCTGGAGTCCCGGTATGGCAGACAGGAGAGGAGAGCAGATTTCCGTCGACCCCGTATGTGATCTTTCCGGGAAATGTGGGGGATGTGAATACTTTGCGGGAGGCGGTGGAAATTCTGATGAATCGGTAAGGCGAAGTGTTATTTTTAGCAAAAACAGGCTTTGAGAGTATAAAAATGACTTTGGGTTTAGGATCGTATTCATTTTTTATGCTTCATGGTATACTTCAACCATCAATACACGATAAAATAAAAATAGTGAAGAGAGGAGAACTACAGACATGAAGCAAAAAAGAAAAGGAAAAAGTGCAGTATCTGTTTTGCTTGCATTTCTTCTGTGCGTCAATTCAGCGGCAGTGGTTTTTGCAGAAGATGAACAGTGGGAAAAGGGCGGAAGCAAAACGGATATGGAACAGGGGGCAGAGGATACCCCGCAGTCGGATTCACAAGGAACTGTGGAAAAAAGCGGAGATGTTCAGATGAATACGGAAGATAAGGATGCGGGGGAGGAAAATGCAGCGGGAAAGGATACTCCGAATTCTGCAGAGAATCGTGTAGAAAGCGGCAAAGACTCAGAAAAAACGGACAAAGACCAAAGCATAGAGAATATGGACAAAAATACAGAGAAAGGGAACGCAGACGATACCACATCTGTAGAAAATCCGGAAAAAACGTCATCCGAGGAAAATACATGTAAGAATCCAACTGTAGACAACACAGAGGCAGATAACAGCGCGAATACATCTGAAAAGACAGAAAACCAGCCTAAAGCAGATGCCGTTGTGGAAAACACACAGTCTCCGGATCCGGCAGCCGCACCTGCATCTGCAAAGGCAGCAAGAATCTTGACTACCAACACATCTATTTTGATAAATGTAGCCTATACACAAAACTGGTCAGGCAGCGGAACAAGTGATGACCCATACTACATGGATATACGGTATATTGGGAAAGATACTTTTGGTGCACAGACAGTAGACGATCTGGCAGTGATAAACGGAAGTGGGAATACATATACACAGCCGCTGGTATTCGGAGATAACACGATAGAGCTTACAGTTGTATCTTCTGACAAAACAAAAACAGTGTATTATAAAATAGACGTCAACAGATCAAAACAAAATCAGAATGACTGGCCACGATTTCTGACTACCAAGCCGACAAGCGTGGCTGGTAAGGCTGATGGAAGTATAGGCGGGCTGGATACACAGAAACGATATGATTATAAAAAAGTGGGTAAGTCTGGCTGGATTTCTGTTCCTGCCGGTGTTACAGAGATTACCGGTTTAGCCGCCGGAAGTTATGATGTTCGTTATGGTGAAAGCGATGAGTATCACAAGGGCAATAACTCACTTAGGGTTACTATTTGTGATCCTGCTAAGTATCAGATAGCGGTTGCAAAAAATGTACCGGATGAGATAAAAAATGCACTTGAATTACCTGGTGAGGTTACCAGTGGGAGTATGGTGACTTTGAGGATGAACTTTGCAAAGGAAACTTTTGTAGAGCAAATACAGTTAAGATCTTCGGTGAAGATACCGGGTACTCCATTTACATCATCGACAGATACATATTTGCTTTCTGACAGTACCATGAAGTCTGTTAAATATGACGGTAATTCTTTTGAAATCACATTTGCCCTGCCGGAAGGAGAACCGGAGATCGTAGATGTAAAGATCAGAGACGGAAAATGGAATACGATCAGCTATGATTCTAACCTTACAGTAGATATAACACCTGCGGATGCCGATAAGGCGTTTCAATTTAATTACAATACAATGTATTATGCGCAGGGAAGTATAGTGAATGTAAAGGCAAAGATTAACCCGAATGTGGATAGAAGTTCCATCCTTACCTCATTCAAGGCTGTTCGTTCGGATGGGAGTATAGCAGCAACCTCTTCTGATGCAAAACCTATAGATATCACCGTGGATGGTGATCTGACCATTATTGGTGAGCGTCAGGGGATACCGGCAGACACTGTTGAACTAAGAGATGTGCTGGATAATGAGGTACCAAAGGATCTTACTCTTTACACAGACGATACATGGTTTGAGGTAAGCAGGCAGTTGGCTCTGGCTGATCAGATGCTGAACGCCAGAAAGGACGCCCAGAGTTTGGTTGACAAATATGTGATAGATTTAAGAGCTGCTCTGGGTCAATTAAAATTCCGTACCGGGGATTATACGGAAATCCTGGAAGCACAAAAACGGGTTCCGTCGGATGTGAGCAATTATACACAGGAATCTGTTCAGGCTATGCAGGAAGCGTTGAAAGCGTCCAGTCAGCCGATCAATGAAAACTGGGATATGTCAAGATACCAGGATATGCTTAATCTGGCCGATGCTCTCAATCAGGCAATTGATGCTCTGCAGCTTAAAGGGGCAGATTATACGAAAGTAGAGCAGGCAAAGAAAAAGGTTCCAAAGGATTTGGGGATTTATACGGATCAGTCAGTAAAAAATTTGCAGACGGCTTTGGACGGTGTAATTGAGGGTCTGGACATAACACAGCAGGAAAAGGTGGATAAGATGGCTGAAGCTATAGTAAAAGCCCTGGATAGGCTGGAAAAAAAGCCTGATAAGAGTGAAAACGGGACAAACAATAAACCGGAAACAAATAAGAAGCCGGAAACAAATAAGAAGCCGGATGCAAATAACAAAGGAAATACAACAAAAAAAGAGACAAAAAGTACAACATCACCTAAAACTGCGGATAATTCTGCTGTTGAACTTTGGTCTTTGATTGGAGCAGGTAGTGTATTACTTCTTCTGTTTGCAGGCAGAAAACGCAGAACAAAAGGTAATTAAAGAATGTCTGAACAAAAATTATCTTTTGGATGTTTTATAATTGACATTTGAAGGATAATAACCTTTTTCAGTAGGGTTTATACAAGGCTGTGCAGTGTTTGCGACGATAGATATCGACGTACACCGCACAGCTTTTATCATTTTTAAATGTTGTACCAATCCTTTCAAATATACCCAGAAGTCTAAATGTGAAAATTCTGCAGGAGACATTAAAGCAGCAGGGTGTTATACTGGAATAGCAAAAAGATTTCATACGATCACAGAAACGATCAGAACAGGGAGGAAAAAACGTTGAAAATTGCATTATTAGAGCCAATCGGAGTGACAAGAGAAATTGTGGAAAGTTATGGGGAAAGATTAAGAGAAATGGGACATGAGTTCTGTTATTATGATACCCTGTGGGAGAATACAGAGGAACTGAAAAAAAGATCTGAGGGCTGTGACATTGCTATGATCGCCAACCATCCATACCCTCAGGAGGTTATTGAGGCTTCGGATAAATTGAAAATGATTTCCGTTGCCTTTACAGGGATCGACCATGTGGGAACTGCATGCTGCAAAGAAAAAGATATTATGATCTGCAATGCAGCAGGATATTCAAACCAGACAGTAGCGGAATTGATCATCGGTTTTGCAGTGGATGCCCTCAGAAATGTGGTGAAAGCAGACGCGGTGGTACGGCAGCAGGGGACAAGCGCCGGTATCGGAGGCAGGGAAATCTGCGGCAGAACCGTGGGTATCATCGGACTTGGACAGATTGGGACCATGGCTGCAAGATTATTCCAGGCATTTGGAGCCAGGGTGATCGCTTATAACAGAAGCCAGTCTGAAGAGAAAAAGGATTTGGGAATCACGTATTGTTCCTTGGATGAGGTACTGGAACAGAGTGATATTATTTCCCTGAATCTTCCGCTGAACAATGAGACAAGAGGATTTATCAGCAGAGAAAAGATCGCTAAAATGAAACCGGATGCGGTGTTTATCAACTGTGCAAGAGGTCCCATTGTGGACAATAAGGCCCTGGCAGATGCCCTGAATGAAGACCGCCTTGGGTTCGCATGTATTGATGTCTTCGACTGTGAGCCGCCTATCCCGGAGGATTACCCTCTTCTTCATGCAAAGAATACGGTGTTGACACCCCATCAGGCATTTATCTCTGAGGAGTCCATGAAGAGACGTGCTGAAATTGTATTCCGGAATGTATTTTCCTATCTGGAAGGTGCGCCGCAGAATGTTTGTAAGCTGTAAACCCATAAGGCTGCGCTGCCGAGTATAAAAAAGCAGTGACAGGTGAGAGAAATGATATTTCTTGCCGGTCACTGCTTTTTATTATGCGCTTCTGCCTGTTCGGCACAGCTTACGGATTACGGACATCTAAAAGCAGATCGTGGACATTTTGGCACAGCATGGGTTTCTGCAGTAAGATGATCTCATCAAGAAGAAACGGAGGAATACACATGACTGATGCACTGCAGGTAGAAAGGCTGACCAAGACATTTCCGGACTTTACTTTAGAGAATATCAGTTTTTCTGTTCCCACAGGGTCTGTGACGGGCCTGATCGGGCCAAACGGATCAGGTAAAACAACTACAATTAAGCTCATTCTGAATCTTTTGAAAAAAGATGCAGGTACCATTACCGTATTGGGGCTTGACCATATGAAAAAGGAACAGGAATTTAAAGAACGGATCGGGGTGGTTTTTGATACGCATTTTTTCGTAGATGACTGGAAAATGCCGGATGTTGAAAAAGCTATGGGTATGTTTTACCGGAACTGGGATACCGGTGCTTATTACCGTTATTTAGAGCGGTTTCAGATAAGCAGGGGAAAACGTGTCAGGGAACTTTCCAAAGGGATGCAGATGAAGCTGATGCTTGCCTGTTCTTTTTCACACAAGGCAGAACTGCTGATCCTGGATGAGCCTACCAGCGGACTGGACCCTGTATCCAGGGATGAGATGCTGGATATTCTTTTGGAGTACACAGACGATAAAAAGCACAGCGTTCTCTTTTCAACGCATATTACACCGGACTTGGATAAGATCGCGGATCAGATTACATTCATAAATAAAGGAAAACTGTTTTATACTGGGGAAAAAGTGAATTTTACAAGGAGATATTCCATTGTTTCCGGATCTGTGAAACAACTCTCACCGGATATAAAAGCGCTCACACCGAATATCAAGATATATCCGGATTCTTTCGAGGCATTGGTGGAGACAGAATACCTGCCGGGACTTTCCGGTTTACAGACCAGGTCCGCGGCTATGGATGACATCATTGTATTTATCAGTAAAGGGGAGGTTTCGCCATGAAAATATGGAAAGCAGTAAAACTGGATTTTAATCTTTTGAAATATTATTATAAATCTATTTGTTTTACACTTCTGGTACCGCTTGCTTTTATCCTTCTTTACCGTACCCTGGTTGTGGGGATATCCTTTGCCATGTTCATGATGGCTATGACGTCAATCTATACGTTTTCTGTGGCGGATAAGAATGATATGCAGAGGCTTTACAGTATCCTTCCCATATCAGTGAAGGAGCTGGTCTGCGGAAAATATGTGCACGCTTTTTTGATGGGGGTTCTGGCAGTGCTTGTGTCCTGCGTCCTGCAGCCTGTGATCCTCAGGCGGCTGGGGACAGCGGTTTCCCTCGGTGAAATTGCGGCGGCAGCAGCGGCAGGCATGGTGCTGTATATCACTTATGTCTGCTTTCAGATTCCGGCATATTATAAGTTTGGCCCCATCAAAGGCAGGGTCTTTATGTACGTGCCCGTAGTGGGAATTCTGCTGACTATGTTTTTGGCGGAAAAAGCAAAGGTGGATACCGCTTCCCTGTTTGGGATGCTTGGGGATAACCGGTATCTTGTGCCATGCCTGCTCATTTTTTACCTTATAGCGGCAGTGTTCATTTCTATTGGGATATCCATACGGGTTTTGAAAAGAAAGCCTTGACTTTGACACCGTGTCGCAGTTTATACTGGTAAGCACAGGGCCACTGTACACAGGCCACTGTACCGGGAGGCGTTTTCATGCTGAGAGCATGAAAATCCCGAGGCAGCCAGCGCGATATGGGGCAGAATGCCCCATATCTGTGCATCGCGAAGCGTGTTACTGGACACGGAGTGAACAATAACAGCACAGGAGGTGTCATATGGAAGAAATGACTGTAAGCCAAGTATCAAGAAGCGTGGGTATCTCAACCAGAATGCTTCGTTACTATGAAAAAGTGGGATTGATCAAAAGTTCCCGGCAGGAAGGATATTCCTACCGCGTATATGATGAGAATGCGGTTTCCCGGATCAAACAGATCCTCATCCTGCGTAAACTGCGGATACCTGTACGGCAGATTGAGGTTATACTCAATAACACCAATGCGGTTGCCGCCATTGATATTTTTCGGCAGAATATGGAGGAGTTAGACGAGGAGATCACGGCTCTTTCTACGATCAGGGATATCCTGAATCATTTTGTTGAAGAACTCAGCAGGACCACGGAACTGCCGTTGGAGGATATCATGCCGAAGGATGATGCCGTGCTGGCAGCTATTGAGTCTCTTGGCATCATCAGCATTAATTTTAAAGAGGAGCAGTCCGGGGAGAAATTAAAGAAAGCAGATGAACAACTCTCGAAGATCAATGATGTCCGGATCCTGTATCTGCCTCCTGCTGCGGTAGCTGTTTCCCACTATGTGGGGGATGAGCCTGAATTACATGCGAATTCCCTTTTGGACAGCTTTGTGAAGGAAAATGATTTGGGAAAAAGAAAACCGGATTTGAGAAGGTATGGGTTTAATCATCCGAATCCGGTTGATGAGACAGGTTACCATGGTTATGAGTCCTGGGTAACCATTCCCGATGATATGGAGGTACCTGCGCCTCTTGAAAAGAAGCAATTCTGCGGCGGGCTGTATGCGGCCCATATGATCTCTTTTGGGGATTTTAATGAATGGGATGCATTTCTTGCCTGGATAATGAAAAATGAACAGTATGAGTTTGCAGGTGATTTGGAGGATCAGGAGCATATGTGCGGGCTGATGGAGGAACATTTGAATTACTATAGTCATATAGGACAGCCGGAAACGGATATGGAACATTTACAGTTAGACCTTTTAATACCCATAAAAGAAAAAGAGAGACAGACCCCCTAAAATGCTTCGAGGCTGCAGCGATATGTGCAGCCTCGAAGCATTTTAGGGTTCTGCGGCATCCATCTTAACACCGTCAAAACACATGGTGATAGTTGTCTGAAAGATATGATCCGCATAGGCGGTCTGGATCATGCCCTCGTATTTCTGTACTGCAGATTCTATATTTTTCATGCCCCAGCCGTGGAGCAGAAGTCCTTTTTTGGCGGAGGTAAGTTCTCCCTCAGGTGTGTAGGAGGGTTGGGGACTGCTGTTCTCCAGTTTAATGACCAGAATATTCCCGATACGCCGGATGGTTAAAGTGATCCTGCACCTGTCAGGGGGGCATTGACGGCTCATGGCTGCTGCGGCTTCCAGTGCATTATCCAGAAGGTTTGAAAGGATCGTACATAGATCATTGGCTTTAATATTGGTGTTATAAGGATATTCAATATTCATTTCCATAGGAATACCGGTCTCCGCAGCCTTTGCGTATCTGCTGTTTAAGATATAATCAACGGTCTGATCGCCGGTCCAGACCATGGAGGAGATATCCCGCACGGGACTTATGACGGAATCAATATATTCAGATAGCTCCGGAGCATTATATTTTTGTGTGAGCTGCCTTATGACCTCCAGATGCCGGTGAAAATCATGGAACAGCCTGGCATTTTGGGAGTACGCCCGGTTTACTGCGGTGTAGTTCTGTTCCAGCAGTTCTTTTTGCATTTCAATAGTGGCCAGCAGTTCTTTTTCGCGCTGGTATTTCACATGGGTGTATCCAAGGACAATCCGTAAAAAAAGTACGGAGAGCACAAGGATACTGATGATCATCGGGGTCTTTAAATCCTGCCTTACAAAAGACAGGTGCAGCATAATGGAGATTCCGCAGAATGCCGCCACAGAAGTCCCATATAAGGTTTTATAATATTGTCTTGGGATTTTCAATAATTCTTCAAGACTATTTGAGGTAAAAAGAGCAATATAAAACAAGACCCTGAAGCAAAAGGAAAATATAAGCCAGAAAACCAACGGCACGGAAAAATATCTGCACAACAACAGATAAGAGACCGTATCCACAAGAAAAAGTGCACTCAGATAAGAGCAGCCGGAATACAAAAGCAGTTTCCAGTCCCATGGATACAAGATTTTGGAAATAAGAAGGATTCCTGCCAGAAGGATCACGGCAGAGAGGGCAGGACTTTTTGAAACGCTGTTGTAAAAACAGAGGAGTAATGCAGCAGAAGCAGCCATGCCGCCCAATACTGCATATTTTTTTCCGCTGCCCTTATGCCGCTTACCGGTCAGGTATACACCGAAGAAAATTTCAGTGGAGAGAATCAGGAATTCAAATAGAAAAATCATCATATATGTTTCCCCCAATAGGAATTTACAGCCATTTTTACATTCTGGAGATGAGAACGGCTGATTGGAAGGACGGTTCCGTCTTTTAAGTATAGGTTACTGTTTTTTATTTGCGTAATATGGATCAGGTTTATGATACATCCCCGTTCAATGAAGATAAATTCTTCTGCCCCTAATTCTTCATAGACGGTCAGCAGGCTTTTGCGGACCATGATAATGCCCTGGCTGGTGTGGAGCGCAGCGTTCTTGCCCTCCCGCAGAATATAGAAAATGTCACAGAAGCGCACTTTTTCCATCCGGTTGGCGGTCAGGACCGTATAGTTTTTATCATCCTCCAGCATGATGAGTTTCAAGGCATCGGTGACTGCATAAGTCAGCCGTTTTTCCAGGTCACTTTTGGGCACATACCGGAAGATAGACAGCTCAAAACTGTCAATGGCATATTTTACATGGGATGTGATGAAGATGACTTTCACATTGGGAAGCTGAGGTTTTATGGCCTGAACTATCTCCATCCCGCTGATATCCGGCATTTCAATATCTAAAAGGATCAGGTCAAAAAAACTATGGTCATCCAAAATATCACACAGCAGCATTTGACCGCTGCTGTAGGTTTGTATCTCGGCCACGGCTTTCAGATGGCTGAGACAATTTTTGAGAATGATATCGTTCTTCAGAATGGAGTCTGTGTCATCGTCGCACACAGCAATACGGATCATGAGTACCTCCCGTAGATTTATCAATAATTTGCACGGCAGGTTTTCTAAAAAATACAGCCTGCCATGTTATTTTACTATACCATACTGTTTACGAGGGAAACAACCAGAAAATAAATCTTGATTTTCTGATAAAAAAAGACAAAAACACTTGCGCGATATGAAAATATATGGTAATATTATCTTCGGTTCGTGAGAACGGGCCGCTGTGGCGGAATTGGCAGACGCACTTGACTCAAAATCAAGCGGGTAACTCCGTGCCGGTTCGAGTCCGGCCAGCGGCATTATAAAAAGCCCTCGTGATCGCTGCTTTACAGAGACAGCAATCTGAGGGCTTTTGTCATGCGGTTTTTCTTTTCAATTCTTCTATTTCTTTTTCCAGCTTTTCCACTTTTTCAGTCAGAATGTTGACTCTGATTTCCTCGAGACAGCTCTTGTCGGAAACCTTAACAGCCTGGTTTAACTTGTCAATTAAATGGCCGTGGTTCTCTGCCAATAAGGAGATATTTCTATCTGTGACATTTTCAAGATGTAATTTTACATCAGTGATGTCCTTCTGCATGCTTGTGATATCCTTCTGCATGCCGGTAATTGCATTTTGTAACGGCTCTGTAGTATTTTGCAATAACACTGCAATAGCTTGCAAATCTTCTTTCGTCAGTGCCATGTCATCATCCCTCCTTTTCTTCATGCATTATACCACAGATCCATACTTTCCGAAACCCTAAAATTAAATTACATATGGAATACCTGTATGGCTATACAAAGATTTCTTTGCTGTAAGCTGCGATCTCTTCGCTGAGCGTTTCATATACCCCCGGGAAGGTGCTGATATCAAGTCCCTGAGAAGCACACGGAATGAAATAGAGCCTGCCGTTCTCGTCGCAGGCGCGGCGCACTTCTTTTTTGATGACATCCCTGGTCCAGCCCGGGTAGTCCACTTTGGCGCTGTCTATGCCGCCCATGAAGGAGATCTGGCCACCGTATTTTCGGATCAGTTCCGGTACATTATTTGTTGTCATGACACCCTGCCAGATATCAACCCCCATCTGGATCATATAAGGAACCAGCGTGGCTGCATAGGAATCCGAGTGATGAACAATAAGCTCCACGCCGTTGTCCCGGTATCTCTTGTAAATTTTCTTATATGCAGGAAGGAAAAACTCTTCAAACATAGCCGGGGAGATAAAGGTGGAGGTCTGTGTCCCCCAGTCATCGTGGTGGAAAAGCGCATCAGGTTTCAGATACCTGCATACCTTATCCGCATATTCCAGTTCCCAGTCCGTGAGGTAGTCAATGAGTTCATGCATGGCTTCCGGTTCCTCGATAAAGTTCATCATGGTCTGGGGAATATCCATCAGGTGATGGCACTGTTCAAAAAGACCCGGGAACATGACAGAAGTTACAAAATATTCGTCCCTGTCAACCGATTCTGCCTCTTTGATATAAGGTTCCCATTCGGAGTCCGGGTAGTCCAGGCTTGGCGCATGGACATATTTTCTCCACTCCGTGACATCCTTCAGCACCAGATGTTCCTCGTCATGTACAGGGAAGTCCCCCGGCATTCCTTTTGGCCATGAGAATGTGATCCCCCAGCTGTTGACTGCATTTAGAACGCCCTCTTCCAAAATGGGGCCGTTGTGCAGGTCAAAGAATGGGCTGCCGTAGATAATGTGCATAAATTCGTATTGATTCACAAATCGGTCGGGATGTCCTCCCCGGATAGTTTCCAGTAAATTTTGTTTTGTAGTGAGCATATAAATATCTCCTTTCATAAGTAAGCCATGGGATTTTTATTTGTTACACAAATGGTAACTATTCAGTAGGCCTGCGCATTCACTGCGCTGACCGTAAGAAATTGTACCACGGCCAAGCAAAAATCCCATCGCCAAAGGCGATTCTGCATGGATTTTTGCCTATAACTGTGAGGGTACTGAACAGTTACCACAAATGTTTCTAATTGTTCTGTTCTTCCTGCATGGAAAGGTCACTGGGATTCTTCTTATCCATAATGGTACAGATAATGGACAGTACAGCTCCGATTCCTGAAGCGGCGATGGCTACAGGCAGTAATTTCAATATGCCGGTGGTGCCAAGAAGCTTCTGCAGCACCGTGCAGGCGTAGGTGGAGAGGAACATCCCCAGACCTCCGATGGCTGTTGTCATGGAGATGGAGGAAGATACCCGCTCCTTGGGGACTACAACCGTACATCTCAGGAAGAAGTAAGAGAAGCCATATCCATAGGAAGCGCCGCACAGGGTACAGGCGATTCCGGCCATGACCGGTCCGGATGCCAGATAAAGCAGCAGGTAGGAGAGGCACAATCCCACGTATCCGAAAATGATGGTTGCCCTTTTCAGTTTGGAGTACAGAGTGCCAAACAGGATGCAGAGTATACAGCTTCCCACAGTGCCCAGAGTGGAGAGCAGTGCCGCAACGCTTTCATTTCCATATCCCTGTTCTGCCACAAGGACAGATACCTGATAATAGATGACAGCGTAAATCAGATTGTAGGCAAAGCAGGATACCATCAGCATGAATTGTCTGGACAGATAGGGATTCTTTCCCTGGGTCTTTGCCCGGTCTTCCTCCGTCTGGCTGCCCTCCGGGGGCGTCATGGGAAGGAATATAAACATCATCACTATAACCGGAACGGCGATCCAGTAAACCTTAAACACTTCATTCCAGGAGCGGACCGCAAATACCCCTGCGATCAGGCTGATGACAGCTCCGGTGCCCGCCATGGTAGCGTTGAATATACCCATGATGGTTCCGCGTTTGTCCTCGTCCACATAGACTTCCGCGATCAAAGCCATAGCAGCCGCATTTACAAAGCCCATGGAAATACCTACCAGGATACGCATGGCCAGTACATAATACACGTTCGCCACAGCCCCGCCTAAAATGGCGGATACGGCAAATAGAATCATAGCCCCGATCAAAATCTTCTTTTTACTCAGATACTGCATGAGTTTTCCGCAGAGCATCGCCGAGAAAAGCATGATAAACGACGGCCCGGACAGGATGAAATTCACGGCGGCATCATTTTGGAAGGCCTCATACAGCCCGTTTCCGGCTGGGATGATGACCATATCTGCCATGACTGCCACATTCGTCAGGAAAAGAGAGATCAAAAACAGAAGCGCACGCCCCTTTGTCATTTCTTTGTCCATCTTACACCTCCATAAAATATTTACGATCCGGATCTTATGAATCCATTATATCCTATTTAAAATGTCTTACTATCCTTTGAAATTCCCGTATTTTCGGGAGGCCACCGTTGAAAAACCCTAAAAAATGCCGGTGAGGCGATGTTTTTCGTCTGTTTATGTGAATTGGAAGGGCAAAAAACGTCAAATCAGAGGAAAAGATATTCTGGTAAATCGGAAGGGGGAGATTTATAATGAAACTATAGTCTGAAAATGGAAAGCAGGGGAGGTGCCGCATGGAACTAAATATCCATATCTTGAGGAATGAGCTGGAGCACGTTTCCGGTTACAGGGGGGAGCGGGATTACCTGGAAAGAAGCCTGTCCTTCTACACGCTTTATCAGCCGGACTGCGTACTGCGCAGAGATACGCTGTATCTGGTGGACTCGGTCAGCCTGGCAGCAAAAATACCGGGGAAGGAATCCGGGACCGCACTGCTTATCATAGAAGGAGAGGAACAGGAAGCCGCGGGGTATCCGGACGGCTGCGCCTGGATCTGTATGGACGGCAGTCTGTCAGCAGATGCGCTGCTGGCCCGGCTTCAGGATATCTTTGAGAAATATGACAGATGGGAGAGGGGGCTTTCTTCTGTTTTATCGGGGGAGCGGAGCATAGAGGCGCTCTGCCGCATCAGCCTGCCTATTTTTCACAATCCTGTCATGGTACATAACAGGGAATATGAACTGATGGCATATGCGGAGGCGGGGGGAGCCAGCTTTCCCTATAGCCTCTTGCAGGAGGGCACCAATTATCTGGACCGGAATATTACGGACGAGCTGTTTTTCCGCTCCGATTATCTGACGACCCTGGAATTTGAGACACCTCAGTTCTGGAGCAATGAAGGAGAAGAATATATCACTATATACAGCAATATATTTGATGAGGATCAGGAGTATTGGGGAAGGATCGTCATAGACGGGGTGAACGGCAGTCTGACGGAGGGGCACCTGGCACTGCTCTCCGTGTTTACTGAGGCAGTGCGGGCACTTGCGGTACGTCACTCAGGCTCTAAGTTCAACGCACTGGCTGCATTTAAGAATTATGCACTGGAATACCTGCGCAGCCCATCCGGTTTTGACGCAGATAAGCTCCTAATGGCAATGCGGCTGGCAGGATGGAAGCGGAACGGCCCCTTTTTCTGTGTCTGCATGGAACTGACGGAGGCGGGGCAGGAACTACATTCCGCTGCCTATGAGAGTGTGCTTTTTGACCACCAGCTTTATGGATACCTTTCCCTGGAGTATGAGGACAGGCTGCTGCTTCTGTGCAATCTGGGCCTGGGGCTGGAGGGAAGGGATGAGGAGTGCAGGCGGCTGGCCTATATTGTCCGGGACAATCTGTTCAAGTCAGGGATCAGCACGGAATTTTCCGACTTTTTCCAGTTCCCCGATTATTTCAGACAGGCTGAGGCAGCGCTACAGTCAGGAAAAGAGTGCAGCAGTACCCAATGGCTGTTCAAATTTGAAGACTATGCACTTCACTATGTGCTGAACCGCGGTGCCAATACCCTGCCAATGAGAACACTGATCCCCCCATCCATCCTGAAACTCATCCGGTATGACAGGACACACGATACCAGTTATTACAAGACACTTCTCAATTACATAGAATTTGATTCCCATACAGCAAAAGCCATTGATGATTTATATATCCACAGGAACACCTTCAAATCCAGGATAAAGAAGATCAGGGAGCTTTTGGAGATGGAACTGGATTCCCCTCAGGAGCGGCTCTATCTCATGCTGATCTTCCGCATACTCAGACGGTATCCTGAACTGGCGTCAGAACAGGAGGTGGGGCTTTGAAGCTGAACGGGTGTATATTGGCTGAAGATTTAAAAGGTGTGGAGGGAAGTTCTCTGAAATCAGATCCCATGGAGCTTCCCCTGACAGGCGCCCTGATCTGGCAGGAAGGGATATCGCTCAGGGAATATTACGTGTATATCATGTACGCAGAAGATTTGGAGCGGATACCGAAAAAACATGCGGCGCTCACTGTGGTAAGCATCGGGAAACCTTCAAAAGAATGTCTGGAGCGGGAGGGCATGGATATTCTATGGGTCAGACCGTACCTGACACCCCAGATGATATTGTCTTTACTCTTAAAAATATTTGAGAAATACAGGATATTTGAGGAGGGGTTAAACCGGCTGTGCCGGGATGGAAAACCTTTTTCGGCCCTGACCCCGGTGCTCTTATCCGTATTTTCCAATCCCATTATTGTAGTGGGGGAACACATGGAGATCCTGGCGCTGTCCCAGAATGAGGATACGTGCAGGATTCCCTGTGAGTGCAGGGATGGGGATACGGATTTTTTAAGGTCTTCTTTTGAGAAGGCTTTTTGCCGCGCATGGAAGGAGGAGGGCGGAGTATCGGCCACAGAGGAGGGGATCCCATTTCTGGCGGTGCCGGTCCGGGAAGAGGATAAGATCGTGCTGGGGATCTTTCTCCTCTCCGTCACAGTGCCGCTGACAGAGCGGGACAGGATACTGCTCTGCCAGACAGGACAGTATCTTAAGTGTATGCGGCGTGTGAATTTTATCAACAGCTACCAGGGAATGGAGCGGATGCAGAGAACCTTGGCACAGCAGGCACAATCCTGCAGAAGCTTTGCTGAGATGCCGGAATGTTTGACGCGGTCCCTTGCAAGGCTTGGCTGGGAACAAAAGGGAAGTTATGTCTGCATTGTGCTCAGATCAGCATTTTTCAGCAAAGTCAGCCAGAGAGAGATACCTGCAGATGAGCTGTTTGAGAACAGCAGTCTCATGGTCAAGACAGGGACTGAGGTTTTCTTTCTGTGCAATCTTCTGAAAGTATCCGGGGGTGTGGAGGAAATCGGGGAGAGGCTGGAAGTGATATTGAAAGATTCGCCGCTGATCGCAGGAGTCAGCACCCCGTTCCGCAGTTTTCCGGATTATCCGGATTACGGTATCCAGGCATTGGCGGCGCTGAGGATCGGAAATAAGCTGGATCATACAAAAAAGGCGTGTCTTTTCAAAGATTTCGCGCTGGATTATATCATTTATGAGGGATGGAAGTCCCTGCCGGTCAATGTCCTTCTCTTTGGCGGGCTGAAAGATCTGCTTCTCCATGATCACATCCATCACACAAGTTATTATCAGACCCTGGAGGCTCTTTTTGATAACTTTATGGTCATGAGCCGGACTGCCTCCCGCCTGGGGATCCATATCAGCACCCTGAAATACAGGGTAAAGCGCATCCACGAAATGCTGGGGCTTGACCTGAATGACAGCTATAACAAAATATACCTCCAGAGTATTCTGCTTCTGCTGAGGCAGGATACCGCGTCGGTGGAAGCATATCTGGAACAGGAGGCCAAAAAGACCGCGCGAACGATTCCGGTTGCCAGTTCAGAAAAAATGAAGTAAACTAATACCATTGAGGAGGTATTGTTATGAAGAAACGTAATATTCAGAAAATTATAGAACCTATTGTCCGCCGTCCCGGCTGTACGTCCTTTGCGGTGATCGGGGACCCCGGATGTGAAGGGATGGGAACCGTTATGATGAAGACCTATGCAGGGGCGCTTGAGAAAGCGGCAGAGGAAGATATGATCCTCATAGCCGGGGATATGGTTCCTGTTGGCGATGAGCGTCACTACAAAAATATCTGTACCGTCACAGAATCGGTGGCTGATAAAGATGTCTTTGTGCTTAGGGGAAACCACGACACAGGAGACTACGAGGCATTTTTTGGTCTGCATGACTATGCTGTCATTGCGGAGACATTTACGATTGTAGTGGTTGACAATGCCTTCCGGAAATTTTCCGACACAGGGCTTGCGCTGCTTGGACGGGTACTTGCCATGGAAGAGTGCGAAAATGTGGTGATCGCCTTCCACATTCCTCTGCCAAACCATTTTACGGGAAATTCCGTGCCCCGGGAGGAATTTGAGCGTCTCAGGGCAGTATATCTTCCATATAAGGAAAAAATCAAATATTTTGTGTGCGGCCATGTGCACTCTTGCTTTGAGGATGAAGTGGATGGCATTCCCTTTGTGTGCACAGGGGGAGGCGGTGCCATCATAGAGGATGTGTCGGAGAATATAAAGGCATCGGATGTGGAACATCATATTGTCCGCTTTGCCAGGGAGAACGGCAGGCTCTGCCACAGATTTGAAAATCTTGGGGATGCCCCTTACCAGAGGGAGCGGGAGGACAAGATCACCAGGGACCAGCTTGAGGAGACCGTCAAAGGGGAGCTGTATGCATTTCTTCGCTATCAGACCTTTGCGGAGCGTGCAGAAAAGAGAGGATACGGCAGGGTCGCCAATCTGTTCCGGGCGCTGGCAGAATCGGAGTACCGGCACGCCAAGAGTTTTTACGCCATCCTGGACAAGCCGAAAGCGTTTCATGAATCAGTGGAGACCTATGTGCCCGGAGAAAAATTTGAATACGAGCGTCTGTATCCCATGGTTGCGGACTATGCCCAGGAGCGGGATTTTCTGCTCACGAGGCAGGCCTACCGGGACGCGGCTTCTGCCGAGAAGGCCCATGCAAGGCTTCTGAGTGAGGCTGCAGACTGCACCGGATTTGAAAAAACCGTGTTTTACGTGTGTCCGGTCTGCGGATGCCTGATGGAGAGCCGGCCGGAGCGCTGTCCGGTCTGCGGGGCGCCTGCAAGAGAGTTTTTGGTATATGAGAGCAAAGAAGAGACAAAAGAGGGATGACGGGAAAATGACACAAAATATTGCGAAAACAGGTTTGATTTTGGAGGGCGGCGGGATGCGGGGTGTATTTACCGCAGGCGTGCTGGACTATTTCCTGGAGGAGGATATTTCGTTTGATACCTGCCTGGGCGTTTCCGCCGGCTCCTGTCTGGCCTGCAGTTATTTGTCAAAGCAGCACGGAAGGGGATACCG
Organism: Blautia hominis; assembly: GCA_002270465.1. Classification (GTDB taxonomy): domain Bacteria; phylum Bacillota; class Clostridia; order Lachnospirales; family Lachnospiraceae; genus Blautia; species Blautia hominis. The sequence goes on along the minus strand of NQOF01000001.1, from coordinate 167,458 downwards.
GACCGTTACCGGGTATCTGGATGACCCCAGATACTGCGGGATCGGCAGCTTCTTAAAGACAGGGGATTATTTTGGGGCAGAGATGCTTTACAAGACCATACCGGATGAACTGGACCCCTATGACCATGAAATGTTTGAAGCAAACCCGGCCAGGTTTTACGCGGTTGTGACCAACTGTGAGACCGGGCAGGCGGAGTATAAACGCATCCGGGACCTGCACCGGGACATTTGTTATATCCGGGCATCCAGCTCCCTTCCCCTTATGTCCAGGACCCTGTGGATCCGGAAGAAGCCATACCTGGACGGCGGTATAACAGATTCTATTCCCATCCGCAAATCCGAAAGCATGGGAAATGACAAGAACGTGGTAGTGCTCACAAGGGGCAGGGAATACCGGAAGCAGAGAAACCGGATGGTGCCGCTTCTGCGCCTGCGCTACGGCAGGCAGTTCCCAAAACTGGTGGAGTGTATGGAAAACAGGCACCGGGTCTATAACGAGACCCTGGATCATCTCTACCGGAAGGAAAAAGAGGGAAGCGTATTCCTGATCCAGCCTCCAAAACCGGTGGAGATCGGACGGATCGAGAAGGACGGGGAAAAACTGAAAGCACTTTACAGCCAGGGATATGAGACGGCAAAGAGGCTGGCAGAGGCCCTGAGAAAATATCTGGAGAGTTAAAAAATATCTTTCCCCGCGTCATCACAAGAAAAAACAAATATTAACATCCTGAACTATGTTACTGAAACAGAAAGTTTTCTATAATAGAGCCAGGAAGACGAAAAGGGGTCTGCCGATGCAGGCCCCTTCGTATTATCAGGGCCGGACAGTACAGACTGCCTGTCCGCAAAGATTCTTAATAGGAGATTCAGGAGGGTTTCGTAACATGAAATACGGACATTTTGACAATGAAAAGAGAGAGTACGTGATTGACAGGGTAGATCTACCTACATCCTGGACCAATTACCTGGGAGTGAAAGACATGTGTGCGGTTTTGAACCACACAGCAGGAGGATATATTTTCTACAAATCACCGGAGTATCACCGCATTACAAGGTTCCGCGCCAATGCAGTACCCATGGACCGGCCGGGACATTATGTGTATATCCGCGACGATGAGGATGGGGATTACTGGAGCGTATCCTGGCAGCCTGTGGGCAAGTCCCTGGAGGAAGCCAAATATACCTGCCGGCACGGCATGTCCTATTCTGTCTATGAATGTGACTACAGCGGCATCAAGGCATCCCAGAAAATGTGCATCCCCAAAGAGGACCCGGTGGAACTGTGGGATGTGAAGATCAAGAATGACAGCGGACGCCAAAGAAGCCTCAGCGTGTATTCCTATCTGGAATTCTCCTTCCACCAGATTGAGATGGACAACAAAAATTTCCAGATGAGTATGTATGCGGCAGGCTCCTCCTGTGAGGACGGTATTATTGAACATGACCTTTTTTATGAAGAGTTTGGATTCCAGTGGTTCACAGCCAGCTTTGAGCCGGATGGATTTGAGTGCCTGAGAGATGCCTTCATTGGTCCCTACCGCACGGAATCAAACCCCATTGGCGTGGAAAATGGTGTCTTAAACGGCGGTTTTGAGAAGGGCAACAACCACTGCGGAGCCCTGCAGAAAAAGATCACCCTGGCTCCCGGTGAGGAAGTGCGCCTGGTGTTCATGCTGGGAGAGGGAAACAGAAAAGCTGCTTATCCCTACAAGGAAAAATACAGTGATCCTGCAAATGTGGACGCAGCCTATGAGGAACTGAAAAGCTACTGGGACAGCAAATTTGATAAGCTGCAGATTCGGACGCCCAATGAAGGTATGAATACACTGATCAATACATGGACCCTTTACCAGGCGGAGATCAATGTAATGTTCTCACGTTTTGCCTCCTTTATCGAGGTGGGGGGACGTACAGGACTTGGCTACAGGGATACGGCACAGGATGCCATGACAGTTCCCCACTCCAACCCGGAGAAATGCCGCCAGAGGATCATAGAGCTTTTAAGAGGCCAGGTGTCAGAGGGCTACGGCCTGCATCTGTTCCAGCCGGAGTGGTTTGACCCGGATACGGAAGTGAAGCCGTTTAAATCCCCCACCGTTGTGCCCACTCCAAGCAGAGACCAGATGATCCATGGCCTGGAGGATACCTGTTCCGATGATGCCCTGTGGCTGGTAAGCTCCATTGTGGAGTATGTAAAAGAGACCGGTGAATTTGAGCTTTTAAACCAGGTAGTGCCGTATGCTGACAAAGGTGAGGGCACTGTCTATGACCATATGAAACGGATCTTAGACTTCTCCGCCAGACAGGTGGGAGAGGACGGTGTGTGCAAAGGCCTCCGTGCGGACTGGAATGACTGCCTGAATCTGGGCGGTGGTGAGAGCGCCATGGTATCCTTCCTGCACTACTGGGCCATCGAGAGTTTTCTTGAGGCTGCCGCCTATCTGGGTGAAAAAGAGGATGTACAAAAATACACGGCAATGGCGGAGAATGTGAAAAAGGTCTGCGACCGTGAGCTTTGGGACGGTGAATGGTATGTCCGCGGCATCACGAAAAACGGCCGGAAGATCGGAACACAGAAGGACAAAGAGGGAAGGGTACATCTGGAATCCAATGCCTGGGCAGTGCTCTCCGGTGCGGCGCCGAAGGATAAGGGGACAAAAGCCATGGATGCTGTGTATGAGAACCTCTTTACACCTTATGGCATCATGCTCAACGGTCCGTCCTACACAGTTCCGGATGATGACATTGGTTTTGTGACCAGGGTATATCCGGGTGTGAAGGAGAACGGTTCTGTGTTCAGTCACCCCAACCCATGGGCATGGGCAGCAGAATGTATGCTGGGAAGGGGAAGCCGGGCCATGGAATTCTATAATGCTCTGTGTCCTTATTACCAGAATGATATGATCGAGATCCGCCAGGCAGAACCTTATTCCTACTGTCAGTTTATTATGGGAAAAGACCACACCGCATACGGCAGGGCAAGACATCCTTTCATGACAGGAAGCGGCGGCTGGGCCTACTTTGCAGCCACCAGATACATGCTGGGCATCCGTCCGCAGATGGACGGACTGGAGATAGATCCCTGTATCCCCGGTGACTGGGAAGGATTTACCGCGCACCGGGTATTCCGCGGCGCGTCCTTTGAGATCACAGTGGAAAATCCGGTCCATGTGGAAAAAGGCGTGAAGGAAATCTGGCTGGACGGAGAAAAGGTGGATAAGATTCCTGTCTGTGAAGCGGGCAGCAGTCATACCGTAAGAGTTGTTATGGGGTAACCATCCGGGTAACTGTGAAAGTATAAAACATTTTGTTATGGTAATATATGGGTTCGTACAGGAAGGAGAGAACAGCAATGATCAAATTTGGAACAGGCGGTTGGAGAGCGATTATAGGTGACGGCTTCACGAAGGATAACATCCAGAGGCTGACAAAAGCCCTTGCCATGAAGATGAAGGCAGAGGGTGTGGAGAAGGAGGATATCTGCATTGGCTATGACAGGCGTTTCCTGGCAAAGGAAGCCGTGATGTGGTCATGTGAGGTACTGGCAGCGGAGGGGATCCGTGCCTGGTTTATCAACCGGTCTTCCCCCACGCCGCTGATCATGTATTATGTGATGGCCCACGATCTGCCCTACGGCATGATGGTGACAGCCAGCCATAATCCGGCCATTTACAATGGGATCAAGGTTTTCACCAGAGGCGGAAGAGATGCCAATGAGGTGCAGACTGCGGAGATCGAAGCGTATATAGCAAAGGTGGAGGAGGAGATCGCTGCCGGCAATACCATCAGCACGATCCCTTACGAGCAGGCAGTTGCTGAGGGAAAGGTTGTGGAATTTAATCCTCTCAATGAATATCTGGACAATATTATTGCGGCAGTGGATGTGGAGGCCATTAAGAACAAAGGGCTTCGTGTGGCTCTTGACCCCATGTACGGTGTGAGCCAGACATCCCTGAAGACGCTGCTTTCCATCACCCGCTGTGAGCTGGAGATCATACACGAGCGTCATGACACGCTGTTTGGCGGCAAGCTGCCGGCACCAAACGCCCAGACCCTGCGCTCCCTGCAGAATTATGTGCTGGACAGGGGCTGCGATATCGGTGTGGCTACGGATGGGGATGCTGACCGGATCGGTGTGATTGACGATACGGGAAAATTCCTGCATCCCAATGATATTTTAGTGCTGCTGTATTATTATCTTGTAAAATACAAAGGCTGGAGCGGCCCTGTCGTGCGCAACGTGGCAACCACCCATATGCTGGACCGTGTGGCTGAGAGCTTCGGGCAGAAATGCTATGAAGTTCCGGTAGGATTCAAATATATATCTTCCAAGATGGAGGAGACAGACGCCATCATCGGCGGTGAGTCCTCAGGCGGTCTTACCGTTAAGGGACATATCAACGGCAAGGACGGCGTATATGCCGCTATGCTTTTGGTAGAGATGATCGCCGTGACCGGAAAGAAGATATCCCAGATCGCAAGGGATATTGAGGAGGAGTACGGAAGCATCTATATGGAGGAGAGAGATTATAAGTTCACGCCTGCAAGGAAGGATGAGATCCAGAGGACCCTTATGGTGGATAAGGCTCTTCCCGATATTGATGAGCCGGTAGAGCGGGTATCCTATATGGACGGCTGCAAGATCTACTTCAAGAACGGCGGCTGGATCATTGCCAGATTCTCCGGCACAGAGCCTCTTCTTCGTATTTTCTGCGAGATGCCTGAGGCATATCAGGCTGTCCGCATGTGCGAGCTTTTTGAAGAATTTTTGGAACTGAAAAACTGATGAAAGAGAACAGTTTTAACTGACGGTATAAAAATAATAGAAAGTGCGCAAAGCGTGCTTTCTATTGTTTTTTGCGGAAAAGGGCGGTACATGATATAATGAGCGCAAGAGCGCCGGAAGGGAGCCTGCTCACTTATGGCGAACGGGGAATAGCGATCATGAACTGCCTGCAATTCATGATCTGATGTTAGAAAAGCGGCAAAAGCAGAAAAGCCGCAGTACGTGCGGAGAGAGGTAAGGGGAATGAAAGAAAAAAAGAAATTTTCCATCCAGTGGAGAGTCATTGCCATTGCTTTGGGGTGCTGGATGATACCATTTGTGCTCATGGTGGGTATGATGGTGCATTATATCCTGTCCAACCAGATGGGGGACCGGGTGGACAATATGACAGATCAGGTAAATTTTAATATGCAGACCAGTGTGGAGCGGCTGAACCAGGCCATAGAGGATTCCAGGGACGCATCCTACGAGGGGGAACTGCGTTCGGTCTATGAGGCATATAAGAGTAATGATTACAAGGATTACTGGCTCAGCGGCAGGGTGCGGGGGTATCTGAATACCAAGTATACCAATGACCCCAGCTTTTCCAGCACTATTTTCTGGTACAGGGAGGCCCCGGAGAAGCTGAACGGTGAAGTATATAATTCCAGTGCGGGCGGGGCGTATCATCAGATCAATACCTACTGGGAGTATGACCATGAAGCCGTCAGGGAATATGCAGAGACCCTTGATACCGGTATAGGTTTCCTGGACAGGGATGGGCGCATTTACATGATCAGGAATCTTGTGAACCGTTCTTTTGAACCTGTGGGTGTGCTGGTCATGCGATTGAATACTGCCTATTGTTTTGAGGGCATGCGTCATTTTCTGAATGATTTTGATATGGGGATATATTTAAACGATCTGTGTCTGGAGTTCACCCAGGATGGGGAACAGGAGAACAAAGAGGGGATGCGTCCGGAAGAATATCCACAGGGCAGTACATGGGAGGGCGGTTATCTGTACATCAGGAATCTTGTGAAAGAGAACAGTTACCGGCTGGATACGCTGGTACGCATTCCTAAGACGGTGGTCATGGACTCCATGTATGCATATATGCGTATTCTGGGCGTGATGATCGTACTTCTGGTGCCTCTTGTGGTGTTCCTCATATTTATGGTGCGCCGTCATATCCTTCAGCCCACAGAGCAGCTTATGGAGGGAGCCAGGGAGATCCAGGAGGGCAATCTGGGGTATCAGATCACCTTTGAGGCAGGCAGCCAGGAATTTGTCTATCTGACGGAATCCTTTAACCAGATGTCAAGCCGGCTCAAATACCAGTTTGACCATATATTCCAGGAGGAGATGGCACTGAAAGACGCCAGGATCATGGCTCTGCAGTCCCACATCAATCCCCATTTTATGAACAACACTCTGGAGATCATCAACTGGGAGGCCCGCCTCTCCGGCAATATGAAGATCTCCAAGATGATAGAATCCCTGTCCGTACTCATGAACGCGGCTATGGACAGAAAGCGGCGGCATGTGGTGCCTCTGAAAGAGGAACTGCAATATGTGGAGGCTTATCTTCATATTATGAAAGAGAGGCTGGGAAGCAAGCTTACTGTGGAGATGGATATCTCGGAAGAGACCCTGAATGAGAAGGTGCCAAGACTGATCCTGCAGCCCGTGATCGAGAACGCCATTGAACACGGCGTCATAAGGAGCGGCAGCGGCACAGTGGTCTTAAGAAGTTATAAAAAGGGAGACTACCTCTATCTGGAGACGGAGAACAACGGCATTATGAACGAGCAGGAGAGGGCAAAGGTGGACAGGCTGCTTGCGCCTGATTATGACACCAGCAAGGAATCCTCAGGCAATCTGGGCATAGCAAATGTGAACCAGAGACTGGGTATTTTGTACGGGGAACCCTGCGGACTGTCTATTTTCCAGGAAAAAGATGACCGGATTTGTGCCCGCTTGACCATTTTTGTTGGTCTAAGAGCACAATAAAAAGCAAAAAATCACAGTCTCAGTTATTCGCTTTTTACAATATATGCGGTATTATAATGTCATCAAGAAAAACAAAGCAAAACAAAGCGAACAGGGAGGTAATTCAGTAATGAAAAAGAAAGTTGTAGCAGTTTTACTTGCAGGAACAATGGCAGGAACAATGCTGACAGGATGCGGCGGTGACAGCAAGGCAGCAGATTCCGGAGATACCAAGAAAGAAGATACCGCAGACAAAGCAGATGACAGTGAAGACAGCGGCGCTGAGGGTAAAGTTACATTAAATGTTACTACAACCTTTGCAGGAACTGAAAGTAACGTTGATAAATACCAGGAGAGCATTGAGAAGTGGCAGAAAGAGACCGGAAACAAAGTCAACGATTCCTCCGCATCTGCAGACGAGGCCATGAAAGCCCGCGTGATCACAGACTTTGAGACAGGTGCAGAACCGGATGTTTTGTTCTACTTCAACGGCAATGATTCCAATTCTTTTGTTGAGGCAGGCAAAGTGGTTTCCATTGATGAGATCCGTGAAAAATATCCGGACTATGCAGCCAATATGAATGATGACCTGATTCCGGCTTCTCCGTCTGATGGTGTTAAATATGCGGTTCCTTTCTACGGATACTGGGAAGGCATGTATGTAAACAAGAAAGTCTGTGAAGACGCAGGCGTTGAGATACCCGGACCTGACACCACATGGGAACAGTTTATGGAGACCTGCCAGAAGATCAAAGACGCAGGCTATACCCCGATCGCAGCTTCTCTGATCAAAGAGCCGCACTACTGGTTTGAATACTCTATCTTCAACCATGACACACCGGCAACACACGTAGCAGTTCCGGAAAAAGTGGATGATAAAGTGGGCAAAGCCTGGGAAGCAGGTATTGCTGATATCAAAGATGTATACGAAAAAGGTTTCTTTACAGAGAACACCAACACCTGCGAAGCTGATGAGGCATTCCAGGGATTCTTACAGGACAAAGCAGCATTCTATGTAGACGGTTCCTGGAAGATGGGCGGTATCAGAGATAACTCTGACAATATTGATAACTTTACCGTTACCTTTGTACCTGGCCAGAACGAGAGAAAGACAACCGATATCATCAGCGGTCTGTCCTCAGGCTGGTACATCACCAAAAAAGCATGGGATGATCCGGAAAAACAGAAAGCTGCTGTAGATTTAGTAGAATCCTTCATCAACACAGAAACTGTTTCCGATTACGCAGGAACAGCAACTACTGCATTAAAAGACGGTGCGCAGGTTGATGAGAGCAAGCTGAATTCCCTTGAAAAAGATGCTCTTGCCATGCTGAAATCTGTAACCGCTACATCAGGCGCATGCCAGGATCTGTGCTCAGAAGATCAGAGGGCTCCTATCTTCACAAATATGCCGCAGATCGTTGAAGGTCAGATGGAGATCAGTGACGCTATCCAGCAGGTTATTGATGCAATGGAAGAATAATATTTGTTTGGCAGATATTATATTTGTAACGTAAAAACCGTATTTTTTAAGGACCGGAGAGGAAAAAAATCCTCCGGTCCTTCTTAAAGAAAAGCAAGTGAAGTAACTTTCAAATGGACGCAGGTGTTCGCTTGAAAGTCTGGGAGGCGAAATCTATGAATAACACATCAAATATTTATAAGAATAAGAAGCCGGCCATTTTTTTCCTGCTGCCTGCATTCCTGTTTCTGATCCTGTATCTGTATTACCCATTTATCCAGAACATCTTCAACAGTTTCATGAAAATCAAAGGACTGGCAACTCCGGCCAAAGGGTTCAATGACCCGGTTTACAAGAACTACACACGTCTGTTCACAGACCCGAACATGAGAATAGCCCTGAAAAACACCCTGATCATGATCATTGTAACCATCGTAGGGCAGGTGGGGATCGCAATTGTCATCGCACTTCTGGTAGATAACATCAAAAGAGGAGCAAAGTTCTTCCGAATCGTTTACTTCTTCCCCATTGTTATCTCCGCAACTGCATTAGGACTACTGTTCAACCTGATCTTCCTGTATGACAAAGGTATGATCAACCAGCTTCTGGAGTTCTTCGGAAAGACGAACCTGACAGACTGGAAGGACGAGGTCCACGCCATTATGACTATGATGATACCCGTCACGTGGCAGTATGTGGGATTCTACTTTATCATACTGCTGACAGGACTTAACAATATCTCCGATGAGCTGTATGAATCAGCAGCCATTGACGGAGCCACCCGGTTCCAGAGAGTACGCTTCATCTCCGTTCCTCTTCTGCACAACGTTATCTGCACCTGCTGTGTGCTGGCTGTGACAGGAGCACTGAAGGTCTTCGACCTGCCATGGATGATGTTCCCAAACGGTATGCCGTACGGCAAGACGTGGCTCACCGGAACTTACATGTATTACTACGCATTTGTAGCAAGTGACGCGGATTACAGTTCTACGATCGCGATCGTCATTGTTGTGCTCGGCATTATCCTATCCAAGGTTGTAAATGTCATCTTTAAAGAGAAAGACTATTAGAAGGGAGATATGAAAATGAAAAAGCGTAAATTTTCACCAGGAATGTGCGTCGTATATCTCATCCTGATATTCTGGGCACTTACAACAATATATCCGATCCTGTGGGTTATCTTAAACTCATTCAAAGACAGAAAGAAAATAATTGCAAACTCCTTTGCACTTCCGTTAGGTGATTTGTTCAGTATGGAGAACTATAAGACAGCGTTTGACAGACTGAACATCTTCACCGCATATAAAAACAGTATCATCGTTTCCTGCTGCGTGGCAGTTGTGGTTATCCTCCTGGCAGGAATGGCTTCCTACGCACTGGTCCGTTATAACCTGAAAACCAAGAAGCTGTTAAACACCATGGTGGTTGCAGCCATGATGTTCCCGGTATTTGCCACTATTATCCCGGTATTCCGTATGGAATTTTCATGGGGGATCGTCAACACCGATAAAGTTTCCCTATCGCTTTTGTCGCTCATACTGCCGCAGATAGCCGGAAACCTGGCCTTTGCCATGGTAGTGCTCACGGGGTATATCCGAAGTCTTCCCATTGAACTGGAAGAGTCGGCGTACCTGGAAGGCTGCAATCCCATGCAGATCTTCTTCAAGATCGTGGTGCCCCTGACAAAACCATCCTTCGCAACGGTTGGTATCTTCAGTTTCCTGTGGAGCTACAATGACCTGTTCTCCCAGACCTTCTTCCTTCGTTTCAAAGACCAGTGGGCGATCACACGACTGCTCATGGAGATTTCCTCCAGGGAAGGTACAGACTACGGCCTGATGGCAGCAGTGGTGACACTGATCATCGTACCGCTTCTGGTTGTGTATGTATGTCTGCAGAAATACATTATCAAAGGTATGACAGCGGGAGCTGTGAAGGGCTGAGTGCCTGAAATAAAAATAAAGAAGACAGATGGTAACGGTTCAGCTTGCCTGAACTGTTACGATAGAAGGAAAGTATTTGGTGGAAAAGCCGCCAGATACTTTCCTTTTTTTCGCTAATGTTTTATAATAATAGAAAGTAGTATTTATTTTACACAAATTTAAGGTATATTTGAAAGAAGAATAGAATATTTGTGATAAACTAAGAGAGGAACCAGGGGGGTACATATGTATAAAGTAGTAATAGTAGATGATGAGCCAATTATCGCGGAAGGCCTTTCCAAAGTGGTGCCGTGGGATAAATACGGCTGCAGGATCGCCGCCACCGCAGGCAACGGACAGGAGGGGCTGGAGGTTATAAGAAAAGAGCAGCCCAATATCGTTATCTCAGATATCTCCATGCCCGGCATGGACGGGCTGAAAATGATCGCTGCCCTCAGGGTGGAATTTCCGGAGATGCAGATATCTATTCTGACAGGTTACCGGGATTTCGACTATGCGCAGCAGGCCATCCGCCTGGGTGTGACGCGTTTCCTGTTAAAGCCGTCCAATATGGACGAGATCGAGGAAGCTGTGCAGGTCATGGCGGAAAACCTGAAAAAACGAAACATAACCGGCGAGGAGGATGAGTCTGAAAATACTGCAGGCAGTTTCATTGTGAAGAATGCCCTGGCCTATATTCAGGAAAACTATAATAAAAAGATTTCCCTGAGTGAAGTTGCAGAGAACACGTTTGTGAGCCAGTGGCATCTGAGTAAGCTCTTAAATAAACATTTGGAAAAGAGCTTTTCGGAAATCCTCAATTCCATCCGGATCGAGAAGGCAAAAGAGCTGTTAAAAGACCCTTCCCTGCGTATCGGAGATGTGGCGGAGGAAGTGGGCTTTTTAGATATGGCGCATTTTTCCAGGGTCTTTAAAAAGATAGAGGGGATTTCAGCCAACGAGTACAGAAATAAGATATAGTCCGTTTACGGAAGAGGTGAGAAAATGGCAATTACAAGATTTGCAGCAATTGATGTGGGGTCTTATCATGTATCCATGGATATCTACGAAATTTCACCCAAAGCGGGGATCCGTCAGATTGATGAGGTCAGAAGCCGTTTGGAGATCGGGCGGGATACCTACGGAACAGGTAAAATAGGATATGATTCCACCCAGGAGCTGTGTGCAGTGCTCCGGGATTTTGCCGGTATCATGCAGGAATACCAGGTGGATGCTTACCGTGCCTGTGCCACCAGTACGCTGCAGGAGGCGAAAAATGTCTGGATCGTGCTGGACCAGGTATACCAGAAAACAGGCATTAATGTGGAGATCCTGAGCAATTCAGAGCAGAGGTTTTACGGCTACAAATCACTGGCAGCCAAGGAGGCGGCTTTTACAAAGATCATCCAGAAGGGAACCGCTATCATTGAGATCGGCGGCGGAAATGTACAGATCTCCCTGTTTGACAAGGATGCGCTGGTGACTACCCAGAACTTTAAGATGGGCAGCCTGCGTATCCGGGAACGGCTGATCCCGGTGGAGAAGGAGACCGTGTACTATGAGCATCTGGTGGAGGAACTGATCCACAACGATATCCTCAGTTTTAAAAAGCTGCATCTGAAGGAGCGGAAGATTGACAATATTATTCTTCTGGGGGATGTTTTCATGGAGACGCTCCTGAAGAAAAAGAACAGTATGGAGGAGAACAGGACTGTAAGCCGTGACGCATTTATGCAGGTATATGAAGGGATCGTCCATAAATCTCCGGAACAGGCGGCTGTGGAACTGGGGATATCCCTGGAATTTGCCACTATTTTGGTGCCCACCTTGATCATCTGCAGGGTGTTCATTGATGAGATGGGAGCAGAGACTTTATGGCTTCCCGGCACCCAGTTAAATGACGGTGTTTCCTATGATTATGCCCAGAAGCAGAAGCTTATCAAAAGTACCCATAATTTTGAAAATGACATACTGGTATCTGCCAGGAATATAGCAAAGCGTTACATGAGCAACAAGAGCCACACCCAGGCGGTCGCTCAGGTGGCAACCATTATTTTTGACAGTATGAAGAAGGTGCACGGCATGGGCAGCAGGGAGAAGCTGCTGCTGCAGATTGCGGTGATCCTTCATGACTGCGGAAAATATATCAGTATGAGTAATGCGGCGGAGTGCTCCTATGCGATCATTATGTCCACGGAGATCATCGGCCTGTCCCATATGGAGCGGGAGGTGATCGCAAGTGTGGTGCGGTTTAATTCAGAGCCTTTTAAGTATTACGGGGAGGCGGATTCCAAGAGTGCCATTGACCGTGATACTTATATGCTGATTGGCAAGCTGACGGCAATCTTAAGGGTTGCCAATGCCCTGGACCGCAGCCACAAGCAGAAAGTGGAGGAGATTAAGGCAGCAGTCAGGGAGAAAGAGCTGATACTGACCATTGACACACAGGAAGATCTGACGCTGGAGGAAGGGCTTCTGACGGAAAAGGCGGATTTCTTTGAAGAGGTATTCAGCATCCGCCCGAGACTGCGGCGAAAGAAGAGAAGATAGGGGGCATCAGGATGGATTTAAAAGAGTATATAAAACCGGAATACTACTGGAACAGGGAATTAAGCTGGATCAAATTTAACGAGAGAGTCCTCTCTGAGGCCAGGGACAAAAGTCTGCCTCTGTTTGAGAGACTGAAATTTTTAAGTATCACGGCCTCCAATCTGGATGAGTTTTTCATGATTCGGGTGGCTTCCCTGAAAGATATGGTACATGCAAAATACACGAAGCCGGATATTGCCGGTATGACACCCAAGGACCAGTTAAAAGAACTGTCTGTTGTGACAAAGGAACTGGTGGAGGCACAGTACAATACCTACAACCGTTCTCTTCTGCCTGCGCTGAAAAAGGTAGGGCTTCACGTGGTGGAGAGGCATGAGGACCTGACGGAGGAACAGCAGAAATATGTGGACCGTTATTTTGAGGACAGTGTATACCCGGTCCTCACACCTATGGCTATGGATTCTGCCAGGCCTTTTCCGCTCATCAGAAACAAGACGCTGAATATTGGCGCCCTGATATCCAAAAAGGATAAAAAAGGCAGGGAGGAACTGGAGTTTGCCACAGTCCAGGTACCATCCGTGCTGCCCAGGATCGTCATGCTGCCTGAGGATAAGAAAGGGAATCCTGTGGTGATCCTCCTGGAGCAGGTGATCGAGCGGAATATCGGCAAGCTGTTTCTGAGCAACGAGGTGGCCTGCACCTGTCCGTACCGGATCATGAGAAATGCGGACCTGACCATTGACGAGGACGAAGCGGCAGACTTATTAAAGGAAATCCAGAAACAGCTGAAAAAGCGCCAGTGGGGCGAAGTGATCCGGCTGGAAGTGGAAGACAAGATGGATGAGAGGCTTTTAAATATCCTCAAAATGGAGTTTGAGATCAAGGAGGAGGATATCTTCCAGATCAACGGGCCGCTGGATCTGACGTTCCTTATGAAGATGTATGGAATGGACGGGTTTGAGGAGTACAGGAACAAGCCTTACACACCGGCCCCGGTACCGGCTATGATGACGGACGAGGATATTTTTACCCAGATCAGAAGAGGGGATATTCTGCTGCATCATCCGTTCATGACATTTCAGCCTGTGGTGGATTTTGTGCGGCAGGCAGCCAAGGACCCGGATGTGCTGGCTATCAAGCAGACGTTGTACCGGGTGAGCGGCAATTCGCCTATTATCGCGGCGCTGGCCCAGGCTGCGGAGAACGGCAAGCAGGTGACCGTTCTGGTGGAGCTGAAAGCCCGTTTTGACGAGGAGAATAATATAGTCTGGGCAAAAATGCTTGAGAAGGCAGGGTGCCATGTGATCTATGGACTGTTGGGACTCAAGACCCACAGCAAGATCACCCTGGTGGTGCGCAGGGAGGAAAATGGTATCCGCAGATATGTGCATCTGGGAACCGGAAATTATAATGATTCCACCGCGAAGCTGTATACAGACTGCGGTATCCTCACCTGTTCCGCCAGAATCGGGGAGGATGCCACAGCGGTGTTTAATATGCTCTCCGGCTATTCGGAGCCAAGGACCTGGAATAAGCTGGTAGTGGCGCCAATCTGGATGCGTGACCGTTTCCTGCATCAGATCGAGATGGAACGGGAATATGCGCTGAAAGGGCGGAAGGCCAGGATTGTGGCAAAGATGAATTCTCTCTGTGACAGGGATATCATTGCGGCCCTGTATGCAGCCAGCGCGGCAGGGGTGAAGATTGACCTGATCGTGCGGGGAATCTGCTGTTTGAAGACCGGAATACCGGGAGTCAGTGAGAATATTACGGTGCGCTCTATTGTGGGAAATTTTCTGGAGCACAGCAGGATATTTTATTTCTACAGCGACGGGCATGAGGAAATCTTTATGGGAAGCGCGGACTGGATGCCCAGGAACCTGGACAAGAGAGTGGAGATCGTATTTCCTGTGGAGGATGAACGGCTGAAAGAGGAAGTGAAGCATATTCTGGAGATGCAGCTTGCGGATAATGTGAAGGCCCATGTGCTGCAGGCAGATGGCAGGTATGAGAAGATTGATAAAAGAGGGAAGGTGCTTTTAAATTCTCAGGATTATTTCTGTGAAGAGGCATGGGAACGGGTTAGCGTGCCGGAGAGTGCCGGGGATCAGAGAGTGTTTGTGCCTGCGGAGGCACCGGAGGATTAGCCGGTCGGGTCAGGGAGCAGGCTGGATGGGAGAAGGATAAGAATAAGGGGGAAGCTGGGATCGCTTAGCGCTGTGGGATAGGGGCCGCTGTACGGGGATTTGGGGATTTCCGTATGGCGGTTTGTTGTTGGGATGCGTGCCGTAGGGCTTTTGCGGACCGGCGGTGTATTTAAGTTGGGCGGTGCTTTTGGATAGGATGGCTACGGGGATTTGCGAAGCTATTGTTGTTTTGGGGAATAAAAAAAGATTTCAGTGATTGGACTGAAATCTTTTTAGCAGTTCGTAGGGGAATCGAACCCCTGTTTCCGCCGTGAGAGGGCGGCGTCTTAACCGCTTGACCAACGAACCATATGTATTTTGTCTTGATGCTTTTCTGTTATAGCTTAGTGAATGAGCAGTTCGTAGGGGAATCGAACCCCTGTTTCCGCCGTGAGAGGGCGGCGTCTTAACCGCTTGACCAACGAACCGTATGTGTGTATTGTTTTGATGCTTTTCTGTTATAGCTTAGCGAATGAGCAGTTCGTAGGGGAATCGAACCCCTGTTTCCGCCGTGAGAGGGCGGCGTCTTAACCGCTTGACCAACGAACCGTATTGTGTTTCTTGTTTCGCATGACGCTAGATTATGATACTACACATTTTAACAAAATGCAAGCTTTTTTTAGGAAAAACGTTAAAAAAATTTGAGGTGGGAAGGCGGAGTGAAAAAGATGGGAGGCATTTTCATGCTTCCGGCATGAAAATCCAGAGGCAGCCAACGCGATATGGGGCAGAATGCTCCATATCTGTGCATCGCGAAGCGTGTTACTGGATACGGAGTCAACAGTATCATTAAGGATGATAAGTGAAGTGGCGGATGGTTGGGCGGATATTGTATCTTTGGGGGAGGTTTGCTATACTGGGAGGGAGAAGGGGCGTTTGGAGTGATGGGAGAGGAGAAATGGGTTATGAAGGATATGATAGATTTACATGTGCATTCTAATGCATCTGATGGGACTTTTTCGCCAAGGGAGATTGTGGAATATGCGGTGGAGAAGGGACTGCGGGCGGTTGCGCTTACGGACCATGATACGACGGACGGGATCGAGGAGGCTGTGGCGGCGGCAGAGGGAACTTATTTGGAGGTGATTCCGGGGATTGAGATCTCTACTACCTGGTGGGGAAAGGATGTCCATATTGTGGGGCTGGGGATTGATTGGAAGAATGCCCGGTTTCAGGAAGAACTGCTGCGTTTTCAGCAGTCCAGGGATTCGCGGAATTTGATGATGATGGAGCGTTTGAGGGAACATGGGATGGATGTTACTTATGAAAAGATGATGGAGGAGTTTCCGGAGAGTGTTTGGACCAGGGCGCATTTTGCACGGTTTCTCTTGGAGCGGGGATATGTCAGCTCTATCAAGGAGGCTTTTGACAGGTTTCTGGGAGATCATGCCTCTTGTTATGTGCCCAGGGAAAAGGTTACGCCGTTTCAGGGGATACAGCTTATCCATGAGGGCGGCGGAAAGGCTGTCTTTGCCCACCCGGTCTTGTGCAGGCTTTCGGATGGGAACCTGGAGAAGATGACGGCGGAGATGAAGAAGGCGGGGCTTGACGGATTGGAGGCCTATTATCCTACTTACCGTCCGGCTGAGGAGGGGGCTATGATAAGGCTGGCGAAGCGGCTTTCCCTGCGACTTTCCGGCGGCAGTGATTTTCATGGGGCAAATAAGCCGAATATAGATCTAGGATGCGGCTGGGGAAATTTGAAGATCCCTTATTCGGTATGGGAACGGCTGAAGGAAAAGTAAGGGATGAGTTCCTTGGCAGGATCGTGTTCTACAGACTGTTGAAATGAGAGACGCAGAAAAAGACAGAATAATGGATTGACAATATTTTTTAATTCCTTTACACTGTATAAAGTAAAAGTGAAATGTGAGTCTGCTCCGGCAGACTCTTTGTTATGATGATAGAAAGCCGGAGTGTATGCTTTCTATTGTTTATGATAATAGAAATTCCGAGGAGTGTGGTTTCTATTATTTTTGCGTAAGAAGTTCCATGATGGGATAAAAACACGAAGGAAAGGAAGTTTTATATGACACAAACTAACGTACAAGAAAATAAAATGGGGGTCGTACCGGTTCCGAAGCTTTTGTTTCAGATGTCGCTGCCCATGATCTTGTCCATGCTGGTACAGGCATTGTATAATGTAGTGGACAGTATTTTCGTGGCACAGATCAATGAGAATGCGCTGACAGCCGTCTCCCTGGTCTTTCCGGTGCAGAGCCTTATGATCTCCATAGCGGTGGGTACCGGTGTGGGTGTAAATGCAGTATTGTCCAGGAGTCTTGGGGAGAGGGATGCCAAGATGGCTGATGAATCAGCGAAAAACGGTATTTTTCTGGCATTTGTAAGCTGTGTTGTCTTTGCGGTGCTGGGTGTACTGCTGGCAAAACCTTTTTTCCATATGCAGACTGCTGACGCGCAGATTAGGGAATATGGGGTCCAGTATATGACTATTATTTCGGCACTCTGTATTGCTGTGTATATGCAGGTAATGTTTGAGAGGCTGCTGCAGTCCACGGGACGTACCTTTTATACCATGATTTCCCAGGGGCTGGGTGCTGTGATCAATATTATTTTTGACCCGATCCTGATCTTTGGACTTTTCGGGCTTCCCAAGATGGGAGTTGCGGGAGCGGCTGCGGCTACGGTTCTGGGACAGTTCTGCGGAATGTTTTTGGCAATGTTTTTTAATGTTAAATTTAATAAGGATATCCATATCGGTATGCGGCATTTCAGGCCGTCAGGCCGGATCATCAAAGTGATCTATTCGGTTGGTGTGCCTTCTATTATCATGCAGGCCATCGGTTCTGTCATGACATTTGGAATGAACAAGATCCTGATCCAGTTTACCTCCACGGCTACAGCGGTATTTGGTGTGTATTTCAAGCTTAACAGTTTTATCTTTATGCCTGTCTTTGGACTGAATAACGGTATGGTGCCGATTGTTGCTTTTAACTATGGGGCAGGAGATAAAAAGAGGATTACCCAGACCATCCATATCAGTATTATTTCCGCGGTTGTCATTATGCTTCTGGGGCTTGCGCTGTTCATGATCTTCCCGGCACAGCTTTTGGGAATGTTTAATGCATCTAAGGATATGCTGGCGATCGGTGTTCCGGCGCTTAGGATCATATGTCTCAGTTTCCTGTTTGCGGGATTCTGTATTATTGTAGGTTCTGTGTTCCAGGCGTTGGGAAATGGGGTGTACAGCCTGATCATCTCTGCCACCAGGCAGCTTTTGATCATCCTTCCGGCTGCAGCTATTCTGGCAAAAGTAGGCGGATTGTCGGCCGTGTGGTGGTCTATCCCCATTGCGGAGATCGCCTCCGTGGTGCTGAGTGCTTATTTTTACAGAAAGATCTACAGGGAGAAAATTGCTCCGCTTGGCAGAAAATAAGAAAAAGATGATTTCATGATATGAAAAAGGAACAGGAAACGGTTCGCTGCGTGCCGATTCCTGTTCCTTTTTTGTAGTTAAGTTTCCAGTTTTTGTTCCAGGATGTAGAAGGACAGCCTGAGGATAAGGCGTTCCCTGCTGTCCTCAAAATCTATGCCGGCTATTTTGCGGATGCGGTCCAGACGGTAGAAGAGGGTGCTGCGGTGGATGTACAGCTCTTTAGCGGTCTGGAGGATACTGCGTTCCAGTTCCAGATAGACTTTTACGGTATGGTATAAGTCGGTTTTGTTTTTGTCATCGTATTTTTTCAGAAGGAGCAGTTTTTCGGAACAGAGGAGCTGGGGCGGAATCTCTTCCCTGCCTTTTTTCAGAAGATATTCCAGCAAATAGTCATCAAATCGGTAGCACCAGGTCATGCTGTCACTTTTTCGTCCCAGGTCCAGTGCAGCGCTGGCCTGGATATATCCCTGAGGAACCAGCATAAAATCGTGGATCTCCGAGCTGGCCCCCATTTTCAGAAGGCCTTCCCGCATGAGGATGGCCAGGCTGCTGATCACTTCGGAAGCGGAACTGTGCCCGTAAGACAGGTTGACCACCACGGCAATACTATGCCTGTAAAGGAAAGCGTGGCCGGAGGGGATCTGGGTTTCTATATGTCCCAGTGTGGCAGCCGCGGACAGCATATTGATATCTCTCTGTTCTGTCTCCAGACGCAGGCAGAGATACCGGTCGTTCTGCTTCCAGTGCAGGAAATAAAGGTAATTGAGAATGCGCTGATTGTCCCCGATGGTGCCATCCAGATATTCATTGAAAAAACGGTCCATGTCATTGCCCATGCTCAAAGAAAACAGACCTTTGTGTTTGATAGCCAGCTCGATAAATTGTCCGAGATATTCCAGGGCCAGATAATTGCCCTTCTGCAATTCACTCTGTATTTCATCCACGCAGATGCGGCCTTCATAGCGGCTGCCGTTCCAGAGATTGACGTAGAGGATCCGGTAACCCCGCTGTTCGGCAGAGAACAGGTCAGGCGCCTTTTTACTGAGCGTGTCCAAATATTCGGTGTCTGCCTTAAAGTCATGGATCAGGCTTAAAGGTACCATGTTGTGCCCTGTTCTGGAATCCCGTTCCCAGACCGTCATGCCCTGTACATATCTTGGGCAGGAAAGTATGTAAAAATCAGTGTTGTGGATAAACATGGGATTGCCGAAAATATCAAGGCTTGCCAGCAGCATTTCGTCCAGAGGATGTTCGCTGTTCAGGGCATACTGCAGGTGTGTGTCCCACTGCCTGTATTTTGCAAAGGTTTCCTGCACCATCTCAAAGGCATCCAGGAAATCCGGGCTGTTCTTCAGCTCAATGACGGGACAGCTTGGGTGGAAACGGGTGATATCCGTATGTCCCACACAAATAAAGCCGATGTTTTTATATTCCGGGAAGGTGTTATCCACATCCTTGCTCTGCAGAAGGTAGACAAACCGGGGATTCAGGCTCTTTCCCCTTTTATAGAGGCGGATGCCTTCCAGACAGGGGCGGTCGTTTTGGGCATAGAAAGTGATATTTTGGTAGTGCGAGGTAAAGGCGTCCGCTAATATCTGCATGTTCAGCCGGAACAGACGGCTTTTTTCTTCCCGGTTAAAAGATAATTCTGTCAAGAATAGATTCTCCTTTCGGCTTTTCGCTGTTTACAGTATACCATTTACGGATGAATGGCGTAAAGTCTTTGAAACGCATAGAAAGAAATAAGCGGAGACGGGAAGCGGTCTCTTTGATAAGGATGTTTACGAAAAACAAGTAAGTTAAGGCAAACAGCCGAAACGAAACTGGTAAATTGTAAATCATTCTATCAAGGAGGCCGCTTATGGCTATCATGGATTTGGAATATATCGAAATTGACGGATTACTTTACCCGAACATTGAGGTTGAGGGCAGTGAACTGCTAAAAAATCTTGAAAAGTACGGACGCCTACGCTTGGAGTATCTTCACGGATTCAAGCAGGAAATGTACCGGTAGAGTGCAAGGATAGGGAGAGGGTTCATTTGCCGAATTTGCTGAATAGCGCAGTCCCACCATATTGAGAAAGGCAGGCGTCCATAATGACAAGTGAATAGGATTCTTTTTGCAGCATATGTATAGCTTCTTCGACAGATTGCGTATAATACACGTCCGTTATATCATCCTGCAAACTGTATTTTATTTCTTTGCAAGTTAATAAATCAATGCTTTTACAAATTTATTACATTTATCTTCGTATTCTTGCTTTCCTCACTCAAAGAAAAATTATTTTTTATACCTTCGGTAAGATGGATTTCCCCATTCTCCATTATTAAAATCATATCGAAGTCCTGATGTTTTTTCCAATAATCGCGTGCATTTTCAAGTCCCATAACAAATAATGCCGTAGATAATCCATCACAGAGTTTTGCGTTTTTTGCAATAACAGTCACCGAAGCAAGTTCATTTTCCGTTGGATGGCCGGTAGCTGGATCTATAATATGCCCGTATCGCTTTCCGTCCTCACCTATGAAATATCGCTCATAATTACCAGATGTCACAACCGCACAGTCAGAAATACTTAAAACTCCCAAATTGCCGTCTGAAAGCGGGTTTTTCAAACCAATTTTCCAGTCACTGCCGTCTGGCTTTTTACCTATCATTTGAACACTGCCCCCAACATCAAGGAGTGCAGAGTTAATTTCATTCTCTCTTAAAATTTCTGCGACCTCGTCACTTGCATATCCTTTGCCGACTGCACCTAAATCAACTTGCATCCCTATCGGCAGGGCTGCCGTATTCCCAATCAGTTCCACGTTCTTGTACCCAACCAGTTCCATGCTCTGCGCTATCTCTTGTTCTGATGGGATGTTTCGTTCTTCAGTTGTAAATCCCCATGCGGCCAGTACCGGGTAAATGGTCGGTTCTAATGCACCGTTTGTCTTTTGGGCAACCTCCAAAGCGAAAGAAAGCAGAGCGGCGGTATCATCGCTTAACAATAAAGACTGTCCCTTGCTATGATTAAGCGCATAGATTTCGCTTTTTTTATCTGTTACCGACCACAAATGCTCCAATTCTTCAATTCGTTTTTGTGCCGTTGCAAGAGAAGCGTCGGCATTTTCGCCGGATGCGGTCAGTTCAATATAAGTGTCCATAGCAAAGAAGGAAATCGTTTTCTCGGTATCTGTCTCATTTTGCTGCGAAGAACATCCCAATAGAGATAATAAAAGAATAACGGTTGCAATTACTTTTTTTCTTTTTTCCATCGCTCTCTGCTCATTTCTTTATTCAGCCATTTTAACGCTGATGTCACATAGCATCCAAGAAATACAAACAATCCCATAATTGCTATGTAGTCGATAAAGAAAAAAAATAAGGGTTCGCCAAAATCAAAATAGACAAATGTATTTTGTAATGTCATATAAGTGCCTATTTCACGTTTTATAAAGGCTATGATACCATATCCGGCGAAAGCAACGGCCAAAACTCGTAATATAACGGGGTGTTTCGCTGAACGCTGCACCCTGTTTAGAATCATGCTCCAGTGCTGTCCTAAGTGAAAGGACATCAACACGAACCCCCAGTACGAGGTTAATAAATGGAGCGTCCTGCCCCAACTCCCGCCGCCCTCTATTGGCAGGAACGAAAAAACAGTGCGTGAAAGCGCAATGCCACTGATGATTAAGCCGAGCGTACATAGCAAAAGGAGAATATTGACGATCGTCTGGTAAATTCGTAATGCCGTCCATCTGCCTTTTACCAGTCCCTTGAACCAGTAAAAATTTAGCAGATAATGTCCAACAAAAAGCAGAGACATCATCACGCCTAACCACTCGTGTGCTGTTTCTCCAATTAAGGAATATGCCATTAACAGCGGTATAAGTACCACCATCAAACTATCAACCAACATTCTCCATTTTGCTTTTACGCTCATTTCAGGACTCCATTCAAATTGAAATTTATCAGACTTCGTTCAAGGTTATTGGCGCTGTTGCAGATTACCATGAAAGGGAAACGGTGTTTACTTTGCTGATTCATTCGCCATGAGATTGAGATCAGCAACCCATTCTTGGACTTCAGAAGCCGATGCTCCGCTGGAGAACCTGTGGCCTTCCATCCAATCGCCAGTTTCTGCCGCCTCCGCCAGAAGCTGACCGCTCTGTCCCAAACCGGAAGAAATCGATGTACAGAACGGTATCACTGTTTTTCCGCTAAAGTCATTCGATGCGATGAAACTGTCCACCGGCCAAGCGGCAATGCCCCACCAGATGGGATAACCTACCTCTTTCGTGCTTCCGGTAGCGGAGTAATAGACCACCAACGTTTTGCCTTTTATGGCATCTGCCGCTGTTTCAGGATTGGAATCTTCTGACGGACTGATTTCAGTGCTGTTTTCAGCCGAGATTGACTCCTGATTTTGAGCGGGCGCTTGTGACTGCGGAGGCGCCGTTTGACCACAGGCGGAAAAAGCGAACAGCAGTGCGCCTGACAACAAAATCCCTAAAAAGTGCTTGAATTTTTTCATTCCTGCACTACCTCCATTCTTCTTAATCAGAAGGGCAAAGTGCTTACCCATTCGTTGATAATGCTGTCAGCCTTATCCATTTCGTTCCATGAAACAGCGGCAGGGGTATCAAAGACTGTTGCATCGGGTTCCAGTTCAGCAATCGTCTGAACGGTATCGGATGCCCGACTGCCGCCATGGGCAACAAAAGGAATGATTGTCTTGCCGCTAAAGTCATATTCTTCAAAAAAGGTGTACATTGGCATCGGCAAATCCGCATTCCAGTTAGGATAACCGATAAAAATAATGTCGTAATCATCTAAAGTTTCGATGTGAGTCGATAACTCCGGTCGGGCATTGTCAGCCTTCTCTTTATAGGCGAAATCCAGCATCTCATCCATATCGTCCATTGGATATTCTTGAGCGGTATCAATGAAGAATAACTCTCCGTCAACATAGCCTTGAATGAGATTTGCCAGATACCGAACATTTCCATATGTGCCGTCATCTGATTTTGTGCGGCTTGCCCTCGCCACCGTATCCACACCGTCATTGAGAGGAACGGTAAAATAGGCAATTAAGATTTTCCCTTCACCGTTTTTGGCTTCCTCTTTTGCTCCAACCGTTTCCGTATTGCTTTCTGCTGGTACATTATTGGTTTCCGGAGCAGTAGTCGGAGCGGTTTGCGTCTCTCCGCTTATATCTGACCTGCCGGAACAAGCAGTCATAATCAGCAGCATTGTCAACGCAGATAATAGGAGCAGCAGCTTATTTTGTTTTGCTTTCCGTATTTTTCTCATGTAACCTCCTTGATTTACTCATGCGCGTTTTCCCATTTCGTAGGCTTCGCTCATCACAGGCGTGGCTTTGATCGTGCCGGGTTCATAAACACCCTTTCCATAAATCACGCCCATTTCCTTAGAGCCCTTCAAACAGGCGGCAAATCCACGGAAACACTCCAGTGTGCAATCCATCACGGTTTCGCCATCCTCGGCGGCAGTCATAATGTAATAAAATTCCTTGTCTAATATATTCGTCCACCTTGCCACGGAGCGGTCGATAACTGCTTTCATCTGTGCGTCAATGGAATAGAAGTAAACAGGATTTGCCAGCACAATCACATCGGCTGCCTGCATCTTGTCCAGAATCTCGCTCATATCATCCTGAATGGTGCATTTGCCGCCGCTCTTTTTACAGTAGTAGCAGGCGTTGCAATAGCCAATTTTTTTGTTGCGCAGAAAAATCTTTTCCACCTTGTTTCCGCTTTCCTGCGCGCCGCGCAAAAATTCGTCGCACAGAAGATCAGAGTTTCCGCCCTTACGGGGGCTGCCGGATAAAATTAAAATATTCTTCATTCTAAACTCGTCTCCTTACTTTTAGAATCCAAGTCCGTCAAGCCAACTAATAATGTCAGCTTCCGCATCTTGAATGTTATTTCGGCTGATAGATAATCCATCCTCATCAACATTTGCACCTGACTCCAAGTCCTTAATCGTGCTGATCGTATTTGAAAATCCACTGCCGCCATGGGTATTAAAAGGAATGATGTTTTTCCCGGAAAAATCGTACTCGTCAAAAAAAGTGTACAGGATCATTGGCATATCTCCCCACCAGTTGGGATAGCCCACGAATATCGTGTCATATTGATCCAGATTTTCGATTTGAGCCGCAATCGCAGGACGAGCTTCATCGGTCTGCTCTTTCTTTGCCTGATCCACAAGCGCCGAATGGTCAGTTGTATAAGGTGCTTCAGGTTCAATACGAAACAAATCCGCCCCGGTGTTCTCTGCAATCACCATTGCCATGTACTGCGTGTTACCCAGTACCTCACCGTTGATAACCACTGTACTGTTCTCTTGTTCCTCGGTCATATTGTCAGGATCGGTGGTTTCCGGCACAGAGAAATAGACGACCAGTGTTTTCGCATCAGCTTGACTGTCAGATCCGGCAGACTCCGATGCCGAGGGCTGCTGCTCATTTGGCGCGGTGCTTTCCTTGGGAGTGCTGGAGGATTCCACTTCACTTTTTGAAGTCTGCCCCGATCCTTTGTCCGCGTCAATGGCAGCGTTATTTCCGCAGGCAGCCAACGTAAATATCATCATAACCGATAGTGCCATGCTAATTACTTTCTTCATCGTTCACCAACTTTCACAAATTCGTTTGATCATTTGCCGCAATAATTTCAGAGAGGGCAATCTGTTCATTTCGGTATCGGGCATTCGGATTCTTTTCCGTCATATTCAGCGCAATCGCTTTCTGTGGGCAATGGTGGATGCAGGCCATGCAAGCCTGACATCCATCTTCCTTTCGTATCGCCTTACCGTTTTTTATCTGAAAGCAATTTGCCGGGCAAACCTTTTCGCAGATTCCACATCCGATACAGGCTTCCGTAATACGGTAAAAATTCTTCCATCTTTCTGCGGGCGGCTGACTGCTTCGTGACAAAAACTCCTGATGCGCCGCACGGTCTGCATCGGTGGCGGGCTGAATCCCATATTTACGGTTTTGGATATCCAGTCTGATGGCCGCTATCTGCTCATCCACTTTTTTGTCCAGCCTGCGTTCTTCTTCCATATCGAAAGCAGGCAAAAAGTTGTCTGCCATTAAAACAGTATTGATATAAGCAGCCGCAATTCCTAAACTCCCCGTTAGTTCATCAGCAAGTTCCGCAGCGCCGCCGTGACGTTTCCCGTAAGTAAGCACCATATAGAAATATGTCGTCTTAAAAGATGCTTTTTGCAAAAACTCCCGCACCATTGGCGGTACTTCATGTCCGAAAATAGGGCAGACAATTCCTATGGTTTCATCCTCAAATGACAAATCCTTTTGATGGATGATCTGTGGGATGCTGATCGGGCTTTTATCCAGTTGCTTCGCCACATACAGGCTATTGCCCGTGGCGGTAAAATAAAATATCATTGCAGCCTCCTTCCTCTCTGGTCTGAAAACAATCAGCAGTCTTTTCCGTAATGATAGGCTTCCTCCAACGCAGGATTGCCCTGAATATCGCCAACATGGAATGCCGAACCATAGACTTTGCCCTTAACAACAGAGCCGGGAACACAGGCGACAAATCCCTCCATATCGTTCATGGTACAGTCCATCGCGTGTTTGCCGTCAGCAGCCGTAGCAATCAGGTAAAATTCCTTATTCTTCATTTTCCCGCCACCGGCCAGCGTGCGGTCGATCATCACCTTCAGTTGCGCTGAAATGGAATAGTAGTACACCGGCGTGGACAGCACAATGACATCAGCAGCGATAATCTTATTCAGGATTTCAGCCATATCATCTTTTTGGACGCAAGTGCCGCCGTTCTTCAGGCAGGCTTCACAGGCGATGCAGGGTGCAATTTTTTTGTCCCGCAGGAAAACTGTTTCCACAGAATGCCCTGCTTCTTTTGCTCCCTTTACAAACTGTTCTACCAGCGTTTCGGAATTTCCACCCTTACGAGGGCTTGATATGATTGCTAAAATCGTTTTACTCATAATTGCTTCCTCCTATTATTTGTAAGATTCCTGATAGATGGTAACGCAGTCCGCATTGCTCAACATACAGGGATCATTCTCAAAGTTTACGCCCAACGTATCCTTGGCGTTCTGAGCCATTTTTTCAAATTCATCAGGCGTAATGCCGTAGTCGGACATCTTCAGGTCGGCCACGCCGCAGTCTGTCTGAAGCTGTTCCAGCGCCGTAATGAAATCCTCCGGCTGATTAGCCGAAC
Source organism: Blautia hominis (assembly GCA_002270465.1). Lineage (GTDB taxonomy): Bacteria > Bacillota > Clostridia > Lachnospirales > Lachnospiraceae > Blautia > Blautia hominis. The sequence continues at coordinate 140,964 of NQOF01000001.1, read as the reverse complement.
TCATCCCCATCAGCTTTGCCATCTCGATAAAACAGTCATCGCAGATATGTTTGTTGATAAAGAAACGATAAAAAGCCTTGGAAATCATAATCAGACCAGCGCCGTGGGGAAGATTCTCATGGTAGGCGCTTAATGCGTGTTCCAGCGGGTGGGCGCTTGTGCAGGAGCCGACACACATCTGAATGCCGGAGAGGTAGCTCCCGAATGCAACCTTACCCATAGCCTCTACATTTTCCGGCTCGCGGATTGCCGCTGCCAAATTTCCGCTGACGTTTCTGATTGCTTCGCAGGCAACCATTTTGCTCATTTCATTGCGTTTATTGGAGATAAACCCCTCTGTGCTGTGGAACAGCGCGTCAAAGCCCTGATAAGCCTTAAACTTGGCGGGAACACTGAGCATCAGTTCCGGATCAATGATTGCGAGAACAGGCATCGTGCCGGTGCCAAACACTCCCGTCTTTTCCTCTGTTGCCGGATTGGTAATAACAGCGCCCGCATCGGTTTCGGAGCCGGTTCCGGCAGTCGTTGTAATCGCCACGATGGGAAGGGACGGAACCGGCGGCCACTGCCCTTTGCCTGTTCCAAACATCACATAATCCCACAAATCATTGCTGGGATTCGTTGCCATGATGCCAATGGCCTTAGAAGCATCTATTACAGAACCGCCGCCGAGCGCAACGATGAAGTCGCAGCCGTTCTCTTTTGCAAATCTGCCGCCTTCCTCCACGATCGGCTTGGTGGGATTGGCAGAAATCTTATCAAAAATCACATATTCCACACCGGCCTGCGCCAGCTCGTCTTCCAGACGTTCCAGATACCCATTGCTGCGGGTGGACTTTCCGTTGGAGATGACCACCAGCGCCTTTTTCCCCTGCACAGCACCCATGGGGGCGTTAAGCTGCGTATGAAGATTGCCCAACTGTCCTGCTCCAAACATTGCATTTGTAGAAATTCCAAAATTAAAACTCATTGTTTTTTCCTCCTGATTTAGATTATTTTAAGACAACGTATTCGTCCGTTACAGGCTCCAGCCATTCACAGCCTACATTTTCTGCTGGAACGGATATTGCAATATGAGAAAACCAACTGTCGGGGGCTGCCCCATGCCAATGCTTTTCCTCCGGCGGAATATTGACGACATCTCCGGGATGAAGTTCTCTTGCTTCCTGTCCCCATGCCTGATAATAGCCCCGTCCCGCAGTACACAGCAGGATCTGTCCGCCGCCATGATGGATATGCCAATGATTCCGGCATCCCGGCTCAAAGGTGACATTGGCAATCCCGATCTGCTGCTCTGACAAATAACTTAGGTAGCTTTTCCCGATAAAACACTTTGCGAACGTCGTGTTTTCTTCTCCTACCGGAAACGGGCTTTCGCTTTTTATATCTTCCAGACGATTCATTTTGCACCTCCTGCGTTTTCTTCGTTTTCCTTTACAACCTCATTGATGCAGCGCAAAGTATTGAGTGTCCTCGGATAACCGATATAGGGCATACACTGTGACGCTACGGCAATCAAAAACGCCTTGTCGTTTCCGACTGAAAAATTTCCGTTGATATGCCCCTTTAGCTGTGGCTCCGTACCCTGTGCGGACAAAAAACAAAAGGTAATCATTTCCCGCAGTTTTTTGTCCAAACCGTTCCTCGTATAATAATCGCCAAAGCAATTCGCAGCCAGCCAGCGGTTCATATGACGGGTTTCCACCGGACCGGATTTATAGAAATCTTTCCAATCCGATCCGAAAATATCAGCCTGTGCCTGACTCCCTTGCTCAAGCCTTGTTTCAGGTGTGGTAGTGGCCTGCCCTGCGGTCGGGAGGGCAATTCCCATATCTGTAAGAACATCATTTGTCGCTTTCAGGAAAGGGTATACTCGGCCAATTCCCAAGTAGGCAACCGCTTGGTATACGGTTTCTTTCACTTCAACCGGCGAAACATCCTGCTTTAAGGCTTCACGCAGTACATCTTTGTACAGGTCAATTCCCTGACAACCAAGAAGGGTAGCTAAAATTGCCAAACAGCGCTTTTTTTCGTCAAGTATAACCTCCGGTTCCTTTACGGCCTCATGTTCGGCAAAGGCTTCAAACAACTGATAAAATTCAGGATCAGTTGTTTGAAATCTTGAAAGATAATTGTTTCTCATTTGATAAACCTCCTTATCATTCGTGGATTTTTAATCCGTTGAGCTGCGTGGCCGTACACCAGCAGTGGTGGTCAATGATTTCGCTGTGACCAATATCCATTGTGGCAATCGACTGCATTTCCGGCTCGGTCAGTTCAAAATCCCAAATATTCATGTTTTCCACCATGCGTTCTTTGTGAACCGTTTTGGGGATAATAATCACGCCTCTCTGAATGTGCCAGCGCAGGATTACTTGCGCCACTGTCCTTTCATGTTTTGCGGCAATGGATTTCAGCAGCTTGTTATTAAAAATATTCTTTTGCCCTTCCGAAAGTGGCCCCCACGCCTGCGGTTTGACTCCAAACTCATCCATAATCTTTAAGGCATCGTTCTGCTGATAGAAAGGATGAATTTCGATTTGATTGACGGCGGGTGTGGTTTCGCTGTTCATGCACAGGTCAATCAGACGATCCGGCGAAAAATTGCAGACGCCAATGGCGCGAATCAAGCCGTCTTTCTGCAATTTTCCCATTGCCCGCCATGCGCCGTAGTAATCGCCAAAGGGTTGGTGGATGAGGTATAAATCCAAATAATCCAGCCCCAGCTTCTGCAAAGAAGCATCGAAGGCTTTCAACGTACTTTCATACCCGGCATCCTGAATCCAGAGCTTTGTTGTGATAAACAAATCCTCTCTCGAAATGCCGGAGGAATAAATTGCCGCCCCCACCGCTTCTTCGTTTTGGTATGCCGCCGCTGTATCAATCAGGCGGTATCCCACCTCAAGCGCGTCCTTAACGCACTGTTCACACTGCAAAGCATCTGTAATTTGAAAAACACCATAGCCCATGAGCGGCATTTGAATACCGTCATTTAATGTTACATACTGCACGTTATTCCCTCCTAATTCTCTGTGTTCTTACATTTATTATAAAAGCGGCATCGTAAAAAGTACAATGCCGATTCTTTTATCTGCTATGCTCTAAACGCATAGTGGATATTGAAAAGTCAAATAAAATAAAGTATAATAAATAAAATACCTATTTCGTAAGCAAGGAGGGACGATATGATTGACACGCAGCAATTAGAACAGTTAATTTCCATAGCAGAACAAGGCACGTTGTCGAAAGCTGCTGAAAGACTGCACTTATCGCAACCGGCCATCAGCCGTTCCATGCAAAGACTGGAGAATGATCTTGGGGTAACACTATTTGACCGGCAAAAGAATAAGATTGCATTAAACTCCAATGGAGAGTTGGCTGTACAGTACGCGCAAAAAATAACAACTCAAATTCAGGATATGGTCAACGGTGTTCGTGCGCTTGATCGCAACCAGCGCACCATAGCAGTCGGTTCCTGCGCTCCTGCTCCCTTGTGGAACATCGTCCCGATGCTGAACACCATTTATCCAGAAATGACGATTTCCTCCGAGATAAAGGAGCCGGATAAATTGATGCAGGGGCTGCTGGATGGAACCTTTCACATAATCGTAGCACCCACTCTGATAAATGAGCCGAATGTCTATTGCACAAAATATGGAGAAGAACAACTCTTTTTTTCTCTGCCACCGGGCCACGCGCTATCTGGGAAAAAGGGGCTTCATCTAAAAGATTTAGACGGAGAAACCATGCTACTGCATTCCAAAATTGGTTTTTGGCATCATATGCACATGGAAAAAATGAAAGCAACCCATTTTCTCCTGCAAGATGATTATTCGGTATTCCAAGAAGTGGTGCAGGCTTCTGCGCTGCCATCCTTTACCTCTGATGTTGTTATGGAAAGAGAGGGGAAACCGTTAAACCGGGTCATCATTCCTATTCTTGATGAAGAAGCCCATGCCACCTATTATTGTATCTGTTTGACAGCGAACCAGAAAAAACTATCTTCGTTCTTTCATCGGATTGAAAATGATAACTTTTAGCTTTAGCTGATTGTCTATTACACCAAGTACACGAAATCCTATACTTACTTTTACGCTCTTATAAACCGTTAGATTGAGTAGTTCAAGGGAAAGGAGGAACCAGTGAAACTGGTGACGGAAATACTGGGAGGCCCGCAGGCCGAGACAGTAAGGGAGGTATTCGACTGGATGCTTTACAACGGGAATGAAGCGTCTGCCCTGCCGCTTGCGGAAGGAGACTGAACGCCAAACCGCAAGGTTTGAAGTTAAGGCAGGAATAGGGGAATGCCATTCCCCACGCAAACCGCTTGCAGGCAAAGCCTGCAACGGTGGGTATCCTGTTGGAAGAAACCTTTGCAAGCTACAATGTCCGTTACATCGCCATCAACGACAACGTGGACACGCTGAACGGCGTGGGGAACGCATCGGCACAAAGGCGCCTTACGGCTATCGAAAAAACCCGAAAAGCCGTAAGCAGATTATTCCCAATGAGGACACCGCGCCTGTGGTGCGGCGAATTTTTGCCCTGTGCGCCAGCGGACTTGGCCCTGACAAAATTGCACGGATACTGAGGGCTGACCAAATTCTGACGCCCACTGTTTATGAGTTTCGCACCAACGGCGTCCGCCATACCAATCTGAATGAGAATAAGCCCTATGAATGGTGTGGCTCTACCGTGGCAGACATTTTGGAACGGGAGGAGTACATCGGCAACACCATCAACTGCCGCAGTTACAGTCCATCCTTCAAGAGCAAGAAAAGAAAGCGGAATCCCCTGGAAAAGCAGCTCCGCTTTGAGCATACCCACGAGCCGCTGATCGACATGGAAACATGGGAGATTGTGCAGAAGGTACGGGCGGGCAAACGCCGTCCAAATAAAATGGGCGAGATGGATCTGCTGTCCGGTATGGTCTACTGTGCAGACTGCGGAAAACGGCACTACTTCTGCCGGTGCGGAAGTTGGAACGAAAGCCAGTATACATATACCTGCGGTACTTACCACGGACATAAAGAGGACTGTACCCCGCATACCGTCAAGGTCATGGCACTGTACGAGATCGTGCTGGCGGAGATTCAGCGGGTTACGCAGGAAGCGCGGGAGCACACCGAGGAATTCCTCCGGCGGGCGATGGACAAGCACAGCAGCCAGCTCAAAAAGGAATTGTCCGCCAAAGTCAATGAATTGGACAGGGCGCAGAAACGGCTTGCGGATTTAGAAAAGCTGTTCCGCGCCGCCTTTGAACAGCTTGCGTTGGCGAACCTTTCGGAAACTCAGTTTAAGGCGCTGACGGGCGGTTACGAAGAAGAAAAACAGGAGCTGACAATCCGCAGTGAAATGCTGGAACAGGAAATCAACACGGAGAAAGAGCGAATGCTGAATGCAGACCGCTTTCTCAAGGTGGTACAGCGGTACACGGAGATTCAAGAACTGACGCCGGAAATCGTGCGGGAGTTCATTGAGAAAATCGTGGTGCATGAACGAAGCGAGCCGTGGAAAAAGAAGAACTACACCCAGCAGATTGACGTGTACTTCAATTTTGTAGGGCAGGTCTAAAACAGAAAAGCCACAGGATACCGAAATATCCTGTGGCAAATCTTAAAATTAGAAAACATCCTTGTCAGGCGGAGACGAAAAGCTTTCCCGTTTACGCTTCGCCGTCCGCCGGTCAGACAGGACTGTTCTCTCTGTTGTAGGCTTCAATCTCATCGGCTATGATCTCGTCTGTTCTGGGATAAATAGTACCTGCAAGGCCGTAAGTCATACAGGGGATGAAGTGTCCGCCCGGGCCATAGGTACTGCAGGCTCTGCGCACATCTGCACGGATCTCTTCTTCCGTGGCATCTTCCCGGTCTATGGTAGCGTCAATGCCTCCCATGAGGGTCATACGCCCGTCAAGCTGTTTCTGCAGTTTTAATATGTCATTTTCCGGCAGCACTCCCTGCCATACATCCACACCGATCTCTGCCATGTCCTCAACGATAGGTTCCAGGAAAGAGTCTGCATGGTGCATGACCAAAACGCCGTGGTCGTGCATATATCCGTAGATACGGCGGTAATGCTCTTTGAAAAATCCTCTCCAGATGTCAGGCTGCATGAACAGGCTGGTTTTGGAACCCCAGTCATCATGTGAGAGGATGATATCCGGGTGCAGATTATCAACAAGCAGTTTGGCATACTGGAAACGGTACTCTGCAATGGCATCCACCAGTTCTTTCATAGATTCCGGTTCCAGCAGCAGATTCATAAGGGCATCCTCAAAGCCCATGAGAAAATGGCTCTGCTCAAAGATTCCGGTTCCCATGAAGCCAAGCACCAGTTTTTCACTGCGGTCTACTTGGGCCGCCGATTGAAGGGCATCCTCCCATCCGTCGCTGCAGTTTGCGACCAGATCAGGTACCTTTACGGATTTCTGCCATTCGGTCACATCCGGGCATACTTTGTTGGATTCTGTAACGTGTGGCATGGGACCGGGGGCGTCCTCGGGGAAGAGGATCTCAGTCCCCCACTTATCCACAGAAGTTTTGCCTCTTACCCGGTTTCCTCTGGTGAATTTCTGTAAAGGATCATTCATGATCGGTACAAAGGGCTGGTACTGGTTGACCAGACGGTCCGGTTTTCCGTCTTTTTTTATAGTTTCCAGAAAGTTTTCTTTCGGTGTCAGCATTTTGATTCCTCCAATTCGGCATATTTTATTCTGCTGTAACGGTACAGCTCATCGGCCAGATTTACTGCACGGTCAGGCTTCTCATCTTTTAAACGGCAGGCAAAGCGGCCTGTCATAGCCAATTCGTCTACTTTTTTGTGTATATCCGCAACAGCGTCCTCATCGCTCATGTCTGCGGGGATAATATACAGAGTGCACTGTGCCAGGTCTTTTCCGTATTCTTTCATGATAGCTGCTTTGTCATTGGCACTGTCCTGTCCCTCCCAGGCATCGAATCCTGCCTCGATAATGAGAGGCATCAGTGTTTTAATACATCCGCAGGAGTGAAGGCAGATGTGCATTCCCATATCGTGGGCTGTTTTGGTGACTTTTTTGTACTGGGGGACAAACAGTTCTTCATAGGTGGAGGGCGAGAAGAAGGTGCTGATCTGGGTGCCCATGTCATCGTGGAAGAGGATCATATCCGCGTGATATACTTCATGTGCAATCTTGATCAGTTCTATATGCCAGTCCGCCAGTTTATCATAGAATGCAGTAAGTTCGTCAGGCTCCTCAATGAGGGCGCAGAAGGCATCCTCAAAGCTGATAAGGTCAGCCGTTCTTTCAAAAAAACCGTTTACAATGACAAAGTATGAAAAGCGGTCCTCCGCAATCCGTCCTTTGTAGTTTTCTTCAAAGTCTTTCTTCCAGTCTATGGCGGATAAATCGGGAAATTCCAGTTCTTCCCGCCATTTTGTAATATCAGACAGTCTGCGGGTGCCGGGCTTTACCATGGCAGCCTTTGTATTAGGCTCATATTCCCATTCAATACCAAACCAGTCCGTACCGCCGAAATTGCGGGCCTTTGCATCGGGCATGACCAGGGGCTGAATGGCATTATTGTCAAGGGTCTGGTTGGGGACCCAAAGGGGCATCCTTCCGTCCAGCATGCGGAGCATATTTTCTTTAGGGGTGATGGGACGGTTGTATTTAGGTACCATACTGTCCGGTGCGCCGTAGATTCCGGGCATGTTGTATTCACCTGTGATCTCTAATTCTTTTTCATTAAATTTCATTTCCTGATTCCCTCCTGTCAATTGTTATTTCTTGCGACGATCTCTGCGGAATACTGTTCTACTTTCTCTTTTGTCAGACGGAAGCCGAAGAGAAGAAGTACAGCTGCCACGATGAGAGCCAGTGCCGGTATGATCATAAAGGCCATGCAGATTCCCTTTTTCAGCTCTACGGATGCCATTGCAGCGTCAATACTCGGGTCAAAGGCAGCGAAGGCAAGGCAGGCAGAGATGATAATACCTCTTGTCATGACGCCCACCTTCAGAGGTACATTTTGAAGGCCGCTGATCCATCCGGTGGCGTTTTTCCCTGTTTTCCACTCAGAGTAGATGATGGTATCCGCATACAGGGCAGGGGTACATGCGTATGCAATGCCGTATCCGAACTGTGCCACAGACATAAGGATGATGACCAGGGTTACGTTGGCATAGGTAAAGTTGGCTGCGATCAGGATGACCGCCATAGCGAAAAAGGTGATGATGGTAGTCGATCTGGTGGAAATCTTTTTCGCCATATTTTTTGCCAGGTAGGAGCCAATGACACACAGGATATTGGAGATCAGGATGTACCTTGCCAGCAGGCCGGAATCTTGTGCCACATATGTAAAATAATAGATGGCTACACCGGAGCAGACAAAGTTAAACATCCATTTGGCCAGGTCAGCAAGCAGTAAAGAGAGGAGGGGCGGATTCTGTAAAAGAGCTTTGACCAGATCCATGCCTCCTGTTTTTGTGGTGTCCTTTTTGGCTGAGGCGCTGCTTGCGGCGGCTTCTGTTTCTTCGTAGCCGTCAAACATTTTAAAGTGTGTGAAATAGAGCACTGCCATGATACATCCCAGAACAAATGCAGTTGCTCCGTACTGGCTTTTCTCTCCGATCATGCCTGCGAAGAGAGCTGCCAGAGGCGGTCCCACATAGGAGAAGATAACCTTTGAAAAGTTAGCCCATGCAGCTCTGGTGGAAGCCAGATGTGCCCTGTCGTCCGGCGTTTTTCCGGCTACGGCGATCATGGATACGTTGGCTACATAGGGGAAATTCCATACAATATGGCTGACAACGGCAGCTATGATAATGATCGCTATGGAAAGAGGCCCGTCACCGATCTTTAAAAACTGGAACGCGTAGAGAAAAGGTACCATCCATGGCAGAAGGATCAGCCAGGAACGGTAACGGCCCCATTTTTTCGGTTTGATACTGTTTAAGATGGCTCCGTATATCCAGGACAGGAGGGCATCAATGATACTCGCGGTGGTAGTTATAAAGGAGACGGTGGCAAGTCCGAATTGTGCCAAATTGGTGAGGAAAAAGTTAAAGTAATAACTCTCCACATTGGTCATCAGGGTAAAGCCGCAGTCACCCACGCCGTAGAACATCTTCAGTGCCTTGCTCAGTCCCTTTTTGCCGGGTTTTTCTGTGTCAGGATTGGTTTTACTACTCATCTGAATCTCTCCCTTCGTTTTGGACATAGTGCGCACTTGTCCGTTCCTACTTTTTGTTCAGATACCGGTATGCTGTAATAAATTCATAAAACAAGTATATAACAGGTTATGATTTGCGTAAATCCGCACAGGGTTCCATTTGTGGAAAATAGATTCCTACTTTTTGTAGTATAGGGTGTGATCAATATGACGAAAGTTTTTTTCTGCTTTACAAACAAAAAAATAACTGTATATAATGAAAGTATCATATGGGTATGTGTACTGCCCAAGGAGGAAAGGTTATGTATGAAGCACTGTATGCGTCTGTTCCCGATGCGGACGCCTATCTGGAACGGATCTACAGAAAGCGCAGGACTGCGCTTACGAAAGAATATCTGGACGATTTGATCTATGGACATCAGATTCATGTGCCTTTTGAAAATCTGGATGTCTGGATGTTTAAAAAAGATATTCCGTTGGATATTGCATCCATTTACGAAAAAGTGGTGGTTAAGAACAGGGGCGGCTACTGCTTTGAACTGAATGCGCTGTTTACCGCCCTGCTAAAAGACCTGGGATTCCATGCTTATTCCTGCATGTGCCGGATAACCAGGAATAAAAATTACGTGCCCCTGGTACTCCACAGGGGAATCCTTGTGGAATTGGATGGCATGAAGTATTTCTGCGATGTGGGCTATGGCGGTCCTATGCCCCCGGGAGCGGTACCGGTGCAGGATGGGGCAGAGGCGGAAATCCGTGGAGAGAAGTATTATATGTACAAGGACGTGGTCCCCTGGTGGACCATGAAGAGAAGGACGAGCAGCGGGGAGATGGAATCCATGCTGCAGTTCTATACTATGCCCCAGGAGGCAGTAGATTATATTCCTATGAATGAGTACTGCTCCAAGAATGAGAATTCAGTGTTTCGTCAGAGGCTTTATGTGAATAAGAGGACGGAAAATGGAAGCGTGTCAGTTGTGGGGAATATATTTACAGAAGTGGATAATGGGGCAGTGGTGCAGGAAAGAGAGATTGGGGAGGAGGAAGTGGCTGGGATTTTGGAGAAGTATTTTGGGATTATGTTATAAGGGGAAAAGACAGAGGCATCTGGTGTGGGTGTCTCTGTCTCTTTACGGATAGAAAGGACAGAAAGAGGTGGGGAAAGTGCCGATTGTTGATTTTATAAATGCCTGCAAAGAAAATACAAATACAAATATTTCACATGTGATTTGTACGTCTAAAGAAAATATACTTGCTGAATATATCATAGAACCATATAAACGTGACACATTGAAGCTGTTTTTCTCTATGACAAAGTCTTTTGCCGGGCTTGCAGTGGGGATAGCCTGTGACATGGGACTTCTGGATCTTGATGATTTTATTGTGGGATTTTTTGATAAAGAATTACCGTTGCTGCCCCATAAAAATCTCAAAAAGATTAGGATACGTCATCTGCTCACAATGTCATGCGGCATTCATGATGATACATACAGAGAATTAGTGATTCAAAATGATTGGGTAAGAGCATTTCTAAATCAGGAATTTCCTCATGAGCCGGGAACATATTACAAATATTGTACCCATGGTTCTCATATGCTTTCGGCAATAATTACAAAAGTCTCAAAAATGTCACTGGAAGATTTTCTGAATATACATCTTTTTCACCCATTGGGGATTTTTGAAGCCCAATGGGAACAGTCACCTGAAGGCTTGACCGCAGGAGGGATGGGACTGAGTCTTTATCCGGATTCGCTTGTAAAGATTGCGCAAATGCTTCTAAATTATGGAGCATATAACGGGAAACAACTGATTTCCAGGAAATATATCAAAATGGCCACTGAACAGCAGATAGTTAAGCAGGAAAGCAGTTTTTTCGGAGGCGCCGGATATGGATTTCAGTTTCATATCGGTAAAGAGGGGTTCTGCCGAATGGATGGTGCTTTCGGTCAATTGTGCCTGTTGTGCCCTGCAAATGATTTGGCGGTAATCGTATTTTCACAGTGTTCAAAGATGGAAGATTTATTATCGTTGATCTACAAACATTTGATATATGAAGATCAAAGCGGCAAAATTTGTTTACTGGATCATAACAATTTTAGAGTGAAGGTTCCTGGGCAGGTTTGGTTTCCTTTGAGAAAATATAGATTTAATGACAATAAGTGGGGAATAGAAAATGTAGAATTTCTGTTTCTTGACGGGGTATATCAGGTGATTATAAAAAATAGAAACGGTATAGAAAAGATATTATTTTCATTAGACTATGATACAAACGGTAAAGTGAAATTTATAAAAGATCTGCAGATGCACATGCAGGAGTATATTTGTCGTGCTGATTTTCATGAATCACTTGAATTGACCTTGTTTTTTATTGAGACCCCATATGTGGTTAAGTATAATTTTGCTTTTGAGGAGGAGAAGATATCATTTGGTTTTTCCGTAAATGTTAGTTTTACACTGGAAAATTTTATTGTAAAAGGCTTTGCGCAATGAGTGCCCCAATAGGCCGGCGTGATTGGCAGTGTTTTTAACTAAATCCAAAATGAGCACAGCAGATAATTCCCATAGGATATTTGCTATGCTCATTTTTAGATTGATTGTGATATCGTGAAAAAAGTACAGGTCATCACAACACCCGGGCGTGCATTTGGTACCTGTGGGGAAGGGTATTTGCGTTTGTCTTATGCTTCATCGGAGGAGGTGGTGCTGGAGGCGGTAAAAAGGCTTAAGGAATATTTTGGTATCCTATGACAAGCCCTCCCGATTTACATTCTTGGTCACTTTCCGGCTTCCAAAGCCAAAGCTACTTCTTTTTGAAAGCGGACGGCAACGTCACAGGTAAGATTATTATCAAATACAACTTTACGAACTTTTTTTTGCAGAGCCTGTACATGCTTTATATTGATTATGATGGATTTATGACAATATATAAAGTCACTGCCCAGGCGGGATTTTAACAGTTTTAATGACTCACTTGTCTCATAAATGCTGAACTGTGTATGTATGGCTCTTTTGCGGGTCCCCGGCACGATTTCTATATAATAGATATCTGACTGCTTTAGATGTATGTTCTCTGTTTTTGTTTTTAATACCAGTGTCTCTTCTTCGGCAAGTGAGCGGGTATCTCTTTCGTGAATGAGCTGCAGGCAATCTGCTATATTTTTCTTTAAGTCCTCAAAATTGTCTTTAGGTATAAAGTCAGTGGCAGCTATTCTGTGTCTCAATATCATCATACTATATTCGGAATGTGAGGTGATATAGATAATATATCCGTCAGGATCATATTGTCTGATTTTTTCTCCCAGATATATACCTTCTTTTCTTTTGCCGTTGCCCAGTGCTATATCTAAAAAATAAATTCCTTTTTGTTTGCCGCTGCTCACTCTGGTTAATATCTCGTCAGGGTCGGTTGTTGAACAGATAATTTTCATTTCATATTCATGAAAGGAAAGATAATCCTGAATGTAATTAGTATAACTTTTTAGGAGTGCAGGCTCGTCTTCGCAAATAAAAATTGGCAGCATACAAATTCCTCTTTCTGAACGTTTATGTAAAAAAACAAGACGTTTGCGCATAAAATAACGTATTTCATTATATCATATGCTAGAATAAAATACACATAAAATGTTGAAAAAACCAGATAAAGCAGAGAGTATAAAAAAGTACAGTTGCATATCCTGGAAAAACACTCAGCATGGTTTCGTTAAAATATGTGTAGACTATGGAGGGATAAAGTGAGAATGAACAAACGTTACAAATTATGGATAGGGGCATGGGCTATTTCTGTTTCTCTTTTATTTGCGGGATGTGGAACAAAGGAGAAAACGGAAAAGGATGCCGCTGCGGTTACCGCGGAGACGGAAAGTGATTCAAATAAAAAAAAGGAAACAGTAGTTCAGCCTAAGAAAGATTCAAAAAACACTGTGGAAGATAAGAAAGTTGAAAATTCAGATATAAATAAACCTGCAGATATGACAGGGCAGGGCGCCGACACAAATGCAGCCGCGGAAGAGAACGTGCAGGAGGATAATGCAGAAGCAGTTGAGGAAAGCCGTAATCCGAATCCGGATATAAATGCAGATGTGACGGAAGAAGAGACAGAGAAGGATTTGATAGAATCCTGTGGTTATGTTATAGAAACAAATGAAGGGCCGACTATGCTGATCGCTGAAGGATGGGAAGAGGCGCCGCCTAGCGTAATAGAAGCCAGAGAAACAGGGGTGTCATATTATATCGGAGACGCAGAAATTGATTGCCCTTGTCGTATTTCTGCCGGATTGGTCGTGTATTTTACATATTATACGGAAGATGGGGTCAATATCGCTGTTGATATTACCAGCGACGGTGATGAGAAAGAACCGAGATTTTATGACTATGAATATGAATATCCACAGGATGAGCAGTAATTAAAAGCCGGATGATCTCCGGCTTTTTCATGATTGCAGATATAAAATTATTTTAGCTTTGTGGGATAAGAAGCTCCTGTGTGAAGCAGCTATCTCTACATTCTGTGAAATGCATAACAACCGGATATTTATTTAATATCTCTTTTGCATTATAAAGTCCGATACCGTGTCCGAGGATTTTGGTTGTAAAACCGTTTTCGTATAGTTTTTCAATAGGAATAGCAGTTGCATTACAGGAATTAGTAAGTCGTATAATAATGTTATCTTCATTTTGTAAAAAACCGCAAAACAATTTCTTCTCTTCCGTTTCAGAGGCTGCTTCAATAGCATTGTCAAGGAATATGCCTATGAGCCGTGATAAATCTACAGGTTCCACAGAACCGATAGAAGTAAGAGGGGAGGGGATGTCAATATCTAACTGCAGGTGTAGGGAAGAGGCACGCATAAATTTCTGGTACAATAAACTTTTTAATTCCAGGATTTGTATATTTGCAAGTCTCCCGATTGACATACTGTCTTGGGAAAACTGTTTTCCGGTAGGCAGGATTTTAGAATGAAAGTAATCCTCCAGACTGTCTAAGTCCCCTTGTTCTATATAACAATCTAAAGTGGCGAGAATGTTTATGTAATCGTGTTTGAAGGAACGCATTTGCTGGTAAAGGTCTTCCAGTTTGGTTGTGTATTCCTGTAGTTTTTGATATTCCAGTATTTTTTGTTTCTTTTCTGTATCTTGTTTGATGGTTTTGATTGAGTGATATAGTATAATAACAGATAGAGAAAAATACAACAAAAAAAGAAAACAGTTTAAAAGATAACTAAATAAAGGATATCCCATATATTGGCCTGTGGCAAAGTTTGTAATTAATATACAGGCACAAACAGCTATAAATAGACATATGTTGATAACAAATTTTATGTTAAATTTATGCGTGAAAAGAAAATCTAATTGTTTCCTGAAAATTCTTTTTATGGCTGCGGTCGTAACGTACAACAATAAAATATAACATATATTAAATAAGGAGCGAAAAAGCCAGCTAAGTTTCATTACATAAATATCTGTTATAACGTAGATGATGGTCACACATAAATAATTTAAAAAAACATTATATATGTAACCCATGATTCCCAATATACAAATTTGAAATTTTTTCTTTTGACCAATCACAGAAACAAATACGGTATAACATATAACCAGGTAAGTTGAAAACTCACCACAAACAGGGTAGAGAAAAATTGTTATAATAGATATACCGGCTGCCATACAAAGCTTATTACGCATTTTGATAGGGGAAAGCGACAGGTTTGTAAATGCTATGATCAAGAACAGGACGCCGAATATATTATCTATAAAAAACTGTAAAGACAGATTCATGATATACCTCCAATTTATCTGTGTATTTTTCTGAATGTTCTTTTTACTTAGTGAGAAGATTTTAACAGCGTGGAATCTGTATTTCCTGGGTGAAATGGTTATCTTTACATTTGGTGTGATGAATAACATCAGGATATTTATTTAATATCTTTTTGGCATTAAAAAGCCCGATACCATATCCGGAATTTTTGGTTGTAAAGCCGTTTTCATATAATTTTTCAATTGGAATATCATTTTTAATACAGGAATTCGTAAGACTGATGATCATGCCATCGTCATTTTGCAGAAGTCCGCAGAATAAATATTTTTCTTCCGTTTCAGATGCAGCTTCAATGGCATTATCAAGAAAGATACCCATAAGCCTGGATAAATCCACAGGCTCCATAGAGCCGGATGAAGAAACAGGGGAGGGGATGTCAATATCTAACTGCAGGTGCAGGGAAGAGGCACGCATAAATTTCTGGTATAATAAACTTTTTAATTCTAAACCTTGTATATTTGCAAGCCTTCCCAGTGATGCGGTATCTTTGGAAAATTGTTTTCCAGTAGGAAGGATTTTATTATGAAAATACTCGTCCAGGCTGTCAAAATCCCGCTGTTCTATATAACAATCCAGAGTGGCAAGAATGTTTATGTAATCGTGTTTGAAAGAACGTATCTGCTGATAAAGGTCTTCTAATTTTGTTGTGTACTCCTGTAGGTTTTTGAATTCTGTCAGTTTTTGTTTTTCTATAGCCTCTCTTTTAACAGAATTTACTATGTAATAAATAAGTACGATAGTAAGAGAAAAGTAGGACAAAAATAGAAAACAGTTAATAAAAGTCAGGTATGTAGGATATCCCAATTGCTCACTTGATGAGAAATTAAATATGAATAGTGAAACACATAAAACAACAAAAATAACGATGAGGGTTAGCATTTTCTTTTGCTCAGTAAAGTGGCTGATAGATATATGCTTTTTTAAACAATTGCCAATTTGATAAGTTATAATCCAACATAGAAATGCATAGAAAATCATAAATATTATACTTTGCGTAAAATTATAATCCGAGAAATTAATCCTAAAAATTATATATACAAATAATGTACAAATATAATTTAAAGTCACCTGGATTAAGTAACCTATAAGAAATAAAAGACAGTTTAGTAATGCGTTCTGTTTATTAAGATAGATTATAAATAGTATATATGCGATCAGTAAATAGGTTGAGTATTCACTAAAAAAACATAAAGATATTGGTGAAATTATGAAACAGCCAAGCCACAAGATTAATTTTAAAGGAAATTTAAGGCTTGAGTAGAGCATGTTTAAGCAAGTGGAGACTGTTACCAAAACCCCGAAGAAACTTGAAATAAAAAAATAAATCATAATTGACTCCTTACGTTCACTCAATAAACTATAACGTTTATGCGTATTTTTTTATCTGATTATTTATTGTGATATAATTTTAACATAAAATTATATCTTAAACCAGTTAAAAACTCAATCAGAGCTGTAGGACAGAACTGGAACTCAATCCATAATCAATGACTTTTTATTGTTTTTTTATTAAATTCATTTCTAATTTGCAGTGTCATGGGAGTTCTGGGAACGAGGGGCTGGGAACCTCTGCCTTTTTATGGTGACGGCAGATAGAAAAGAGGGGATTTACAGATGCATGAGCAGAGTATGTCCGCCGCGCAGAATTTTATGAGTCACTTTGCGTGGCCGCTGTTTATAAGGAGGTAATATGAAGAAAAAAGCAATACCTAAGATATTAATAGTTTGTACATTACTATTGACGATCACAGGTTGTTCAGAAAAGATTAAAAGCAAAAAAGAAGTTAATAAAGAAACGCCCGGTGAAAATTCTGCAGTTATAAACAATGAAAATGAGGAAGATACTATATTTTACGTGGATGACATTGAAGATCTGCATTTAGATGAAGAATTTAAAATTAGTAACTATTATATAAGAAATAAGGTAACAGGACTAAATCATTATTATATAGATGCAAATAATGTGCTTTGGGGAACAGGAAGAAACAGTTATTTACAGATGGGATTGATAAACGAGGACGATATTAACAACCTGGAACCGATATATTATGATGTGAAAATTGCAGAAAATGTTATACATGTGGACTGCTCTGTAAATGGCTATTTTATGATTTACTTAACCGATACGGGAGAATTATACGGAGTGGGAGCTAATTTAAATGGAGTGCTCTGTGAACCGGTAAACGCAGACGATATGTTAAATCCCTGGATGAATCTGGTCAGCCAGCCTAAGCTTCTGATGGAAGATGTGGTTTATGCAAGAAGCGGAAGAGAGAGTATTACCGTATTAAAAGAAGACGGAAGTGTATGGTGGTGGGGGCAGTTCCTTAGTACATCTTTGACGAAACAAACGCAGTCCCACATGGAAAACCAGCAGCCGCAGTTGATGTTGGAAGACGCAATATATGCTGTCTGCGGTGATATCGGAGCCGCAGCAATTACTAAGAATGGAGAATTATATACTTGGGGATGTAATACGTGGGGACAATGTGGTGTGGCGTGCGGCCCGGATGATTATATACGCAATGCAGTCAAGGCAGCAGACAATGTGAAAATAGTCTGGTTGGAAGACATAGGATTTGAAACAACCAACTTAAAATGGACAGAAGATATCATTATGGATTATAATGATCATTATGAATACAATACGTTTATCCAGACAAGGGATGGAGCTTTAATGGCTTGTGGGATTGGTTTGGGTAAAGAGAAAAAAGTGGCAGAAATATACGAAGATATGGAGGAGGAGAAAAGCAGCATCTACAGTAGTGAGTTTTTATCCATATCTATCAGCGAAAAACCTTCTAAACAATCATTACAATGAAGTGAGATATATTCCGTGGGGTAGATAGAGGTATTCTTACCATAGACCTGGCAAGCCCCGAGATAAGAAACGGCATTATAGTATATTTCTAAATATCATAGACAAATAAGCCTTTGCCTCTCCGTGCCGGAGCCAAAGGCTTTTTACCGTCCCCCCCTCATCTTCACCGATTTACAGAATAGATTTGAAAAAATCCCCGAAATAAGTTATGATATAGGTCGAATCCGAAACAGAAAGGAAAATCATATGGGTTGGGAATTTACAATATTGGATGCTCTGCAGCAGATACATACTCCTCTGCTGGACAAAATTTTAGTATTTATCACATCCCTTGGAAACACAGGATGGTTCTGGATCGTACTTGGCCTGGTGCTGCTCTGCGTTAAGCGATACAGAAAGTACGGTGTCCTGGTGTTGGGAGCGCTGATATTTTCCGCATTGTTTGGAAATATTATTTTAAAGCCGCTTGTGGCGAGGCAGCGTCCATGCTGGATCAATGAGACGGTGGAGCTGCTGATCCGGGTGCCTAAGGATTATTCATTTCCTTCCGGTCACACGCAGGCTTCTTTTGCTGCGGCCACAGCACTTTTTACAGGAAATAAAAAGGCAGGCATCTGCGCCTATGTGCTGGCTGCCCTGATCGCCTTTTCGCGTCTGTATCTGTATGTGCATTTCCCTACAGATGTGCTGGCTGGGGTTGTCATTGGCATCTGCTGCGGTCTTCTGTCTGCATATGTGTTTGACTGTGTAAAGCGTAACAGGGGGACTGAGGCACAAGGATAAAGAACGACCATGTCTAAGGCTTATAGGAAGAATAACAGGAGAACAGAAATGAGAAAAGATTTAAAAATGATAGCGATTGACCTGGACGGTACACTCCTTCGGGATGACTGCACCATTTCACAGCGGACCAGGGAAGCGGTGGAGGAGGCGGGAAGAAGAGGATACCTTATGGTTCCCACTACAGGCCGCTCCTACCGCAATACCCGGTTTGTTTTAAATGGGTTCAGGGAGATCTCTTATTTTATAAACGGCAACGGTTCCGTGATCAGCAGCGGCAGGACAGAGGATGTCCTGTATTTTCATGATATGGACATGGATAATGTCAGGAAAATTTATGAGCTAGCGGCAAAATACGATACATATGTGGAGATCTACGCAGGTCAGGATGCCTACATGGATGCCAAAGGACAGGACGTGATCAAAAGATGCGGACTTCCGAAAGAATACTGTGACCAGCTCCTGGCCACCAATAAAATAACAGCAGATTACAGGAAGCTTCTGGCAGGGAATGATATCCGTGTGGGAAAGGTACATATCCTGGTATCCAAAATGGAAGAAAAGGATAAGCTGATAAGGGAAATTGATCTGCTTCCCGGTGTACATCCCATCTCCGTTATCCCCAATAATATAGAAGTGGTGCATGGAAGATGGAGCAAATGGAATGCCATTGCAAAGCTGGCCGATATGGTTGGAGTCAGACAGGAAGAGATCATGGCGATCGGCGACAGCAATAATGATTATGAAATGCTTTTGAATGCCGGATACTCTGTGGCAATGGGCAATGCCTGTGACAGGGTAAAGGAGATCAGCAGTGCGGTGACAGATACCAACGAAAATGACGGTGTTGCAAAAGCAATTGAAAATATACTGAATCAGGAATAGAAAGGACGAACAGGAATGGCAAAAAAAACAACCTATGATGCCAGCAGCATTACGGTTCTGGAAGGACTGGAGGCTGTAAGGAAACGGCCAGGTATGTATATCGGCAGTGTTTCCAGGAAAGGTTTGAACCATTTGATTTATGAGATTGTGGACAATGCGGTGGATGAACATCTGGCCGGTTTCTGTACGGATATCCGTGTGACACTGGAGCGGGACGGTTCCGCCACCGTAGAGGACAACGGAAGGGGAATCCCTGTGGGAATGCACGAGAAGGGCATGTCAGCCGAGAGGCTTGTATTCACCACTCTGCACGCAGGCGGAAAATTTGACGACTCTGCCTATAAGACAAGCGGAGGCCTTCACGGTGTGGGTTCCTCTGTGGTGAATGCGCTGTCCACATACTTGGATATAAAGATCAGCCGGGAAGGTTATATCCACCATGACCACTATGAGCGGGGAATCCCCACCATCGAACTGGAGGAGGGCCTGCTCCCGAAACTGGGAAGGACAAAAACCACAGGGACGCTGGTGAACTTCCTTCCGGATCCGGAGATCTTTGAGAAGACGCGTTTCTCCGCCACAGAGGTCAAGAGCCGTCTCCATGAGACTGCTTATCTGAATCCTGAGCTGACCATTGTCTTTGAGGATAAGAGAGGGGATGAGCCGGAGTGTATCACCTTTCACGAGCCGGAGGGGATTGTCGGATTTATCAAAGACCTGAACAAAAAATGTGAGATCCTTCACGAACCTGTGTACTTTAAAGGGGAATCCGAAGGCATTACCGTGGAGGTTGCTTTCCAGTATATCAATGAATTCCGGGAGAACGTGCTGGGCTTCTGCAACAACATTTACAATGCGGAGGGCGGCACCCATCTGACCGGGTTTAAGACCACATTTACATCTGTGATGAACAATTATGCCCGGGAACTGGGAGTTTTGAAGGAAAAGGACACCAATTTTACAGGCGCGGATATCCGAAACGGCATGACCGCCGTGGTTTCCATCAAGCATCCTTCCCCGCGTTTCGAGGGACAGACCAAGACCAAGCTGGACAACCAGGATGCAGCTAAAGCTACAGGCAAAGTGACGGGAGAAGAGGTTGTTCTCTTTATGGACAGAAATCTGGACACCCTGAAAAATATCCTTTCCTGTGCGGAGAAGTCCGCGAAGATCAGAAAAACAGAGGAAAAGGCTAAGACCAACCTGCTGACTAAGCAGAAATACTCTTTTGACTCCAACGGCAAGCTGGCAAACTGCGAGAAGCGTGACCCCTCCCTGTGTGAGATATTCATTGTGGAGGGAGATTCCGCCGGGGGCAGTGCCAAGACAGCCAGGGACAGGAATTTCCAGGCCATCCTTCCCATCCGCGGTAAGATTCTGAATGTGGAGAAAGCCACCATCGACAAAGTGCTGGCAAATGCGGAGATCAAGACCATGATCAATGCCTTTGGCTGCGGATTTTCAGAAGGATACGGCAACGATTTTGATATCAGCAGGCTGCGCTATGACAAGATCATCATTATGGCAGATGCCGATGTGGACGGTGCCCACATTTCCACACTGCTTCTGACCTTGTTCTACCGCTTCATGCCGGAACTGATCTATGAGGGACACGTGTATATCGCCATGCCGCCCCTCTATAAAGCTATGCCTGCAAAGGGAAAAGAGGAATACCTCTATGATGACAAGGCTCTGGAGCGCTACAGAAAAAGGCATAAAGGTCCCTTCACCCTGCAGCGGTACAAAGGTCTGGGTGAGATGGACGCGCAGCAGCTTTGGGAGACAACCCTGAACCCGGAAACCAGGCTTTTAAAGCTGGTGGAGATCGAGGATGCCCGCATGGCGTCCGATGTGACAGAGGTACTTATGGGAACAGAGGTGCCGCCCAGAAAAGCATTCATCTATGAACACGCCCAGGATGCGGAATTAGACATATAGGAGGAGCGAAATGGCGAACGTACAGGATAATATCATCAGAACAGAATATTCGGAGATCATGCAGAAGTCATATATTGACTATGCCATGAGCGTCATTGTTGCCCGCGCCCTTCCGGATGTACGGGATGGCTTAAAGCCGGTACAGCGGAGGACCCTTTACGATATGTACGAATTGGGAATCCGCTATGACAGGCCGTACAGGAAATGTGCCCGTATTGTAGGTGACACTATGGGTAAATACCACCCCCACGGCGACAGCTCCATCTATGAATCCCTTGTGGTCATGGCGCAGGAATTTAAAAAAGGCCAGACGCTGGTGGACGGACACGGAAACTTTGGTTCTATAGAGGGGGACGGGGCGGCTGCCATGAGGTACACGGAAGCACGCCTGGAAAAGATAACCCAGGAAGTCTACCTGGCAGACCTGGATAAGAATGTTGTGGACTTTGTGCCAAACTTTGACGAGACGGAAAAAGAGCCGGCGGTGCTTCCCGTCAAGGTCCCTAACTTGTTGCTGAACGGCGCGGACGGTATCGCTGTAGGTATGGCCACCAGCATTCCTCCCCACAATTTAAATGAGGTCATCGACGGCGTTGTGGCTTATATGAAGGACAACACCATCACAACAAAAGATCTGATGAAGTACATCAAAGGACCGGATTTCCCCACAGGAGGAATCGTGGTCAATAAAGATGACCTTCCGTCTATTTACGAGAGCGGAAGCGGCAAGATCAAGATCCGCGGCAAGGTGGAGGTGGAAAAGGGAAAAGCCGGAAGGACACTTCTGGTGATCACGGAGATTCCCTACACCATGGTGGGTGCCAATATCGGCAAATTCCTCAACGATGTGGCAACGCTGGTGGAGACGAAAAAGACCACGGACATTGTAGACATTTCCAACCAGTCCTCCAAAGAGGGCATCCGCATTGTGCTGGAACTGAAAAAAGGCGCGGATGTAGAAAACCTCACCAACATGCTGTACAAAAAGACAAGGCTGGAGGACACGTTTGGTGTCAATATCCTTGCCGTTGCAGACGGAAGGCCGGAGATCTTAAGCTTAAAACAAGTCATTGAATACCACGTAGACTTCCAGTTTGAGGTGGCTACCAGAAAGTATCAGACACTGCTTGCAAAAGAGCGGGAAAAACAGGAGATACAGGAAGGTCTGATCAAGGCTTGTGATGTGATCGACCTGATCATTGAGATCCTGCGGGGAAGCAAGAACAGGGAGCAGGTGAAAAACTGTCTGGTAAGCGGCATGACGGAAGGAATCCGTTTCAAGACAAAAACCAGTGAACGGCAGGCTAAAAAGCTGCAGTTCACAGAGCGGCAGGCTGCAGCAATCCTGGACATGCGCCTCTATAAGCTCATTGGCCTGGAAGTTGAGGCACTGATGGCGGAACATGAGACCACATTGAAAAATATAGCCCGCTATGAAGATATTCTGAACAACTATGATTCTATGGCTGCTGTGATCATTGATGAACTGAAAGCCGTGAAAAAGGAATTTGGAAAAAAACGCCTCACAGCCATTGAGAATGCAGCGGAAGCGGTATATGAGGAAAAGAAGATCGAGGAGATGGAAGTTGTGTTCTTGATGGACCGTTTCGGCTATGCCAGAACTATAGACAAAGCAGCCTACGAGCGGAACAAGGAGACAGCGGACAGCGAGAACAAGTATATATTCTCCTGCCTGAATACAGATAAGGTCTGTGTGTTTACAGATTCCGGCAGAATGCACACAATCAAGGTGCTGGACCTGCCTTTCGGAAAGTTCAGAGACAAGGGGACGCCCATTGACAATGTGAGCAACTTTGACAGCTCCGCGGAGCAGATGGTATTTGTCTCCAGCCTGTCAGGGATCAAAGAGTCCATGCTGTTCTTTGCCACAAAAACAGGTATGCTGAAACAGGTGGCAGGAACAGAGTTCGATGTGTCAAAACGGACGATAGCAGCCACAAAGCTGGCGGAGGGGGACCGGTTGATCTTAGTACAGATCGCTGATCCCATGGAATACGTGGTGCTTCAGACGAAAAATGGCATTTTCCTTCGTTTTATGAAAGAGGAGGTACCGGATAAAAAGAAGACCGCCATCGGTGTGCGCGGCATCCGTCTTACAGAGGATGACCAGGTGGAGCACGCGTATCTGCTGGAAAGCCGTACGGAATACACCGTCACCTATAAAGAGAAGAATGTGACGCTGAACAGGCTGAAGCTGGCAAAACGTGATACAAAAGGCACAAAAATAAGGCTGTAACAGGCATCCCCCAGGGGATACGAAGAACAGCGCAGATACAGGAGGGGCTATGAGATATGTTTTAAATAAGAAAATGTCAGGTCTGGGAGAAAAAGAAATTCCGGCTCCGGGGGACTGTCTTATTGAGATACTGAACATGGAATCCTACAAAAGAAAATACGGGGACACCAGCCCTGGCCGTCTGCTTCTTCGGAGCCTGGAACATGTGCATTTCTGCAAGGCTGAGATGCAGAAGGATTGTGTGGTGGGAACTTTTTCCGTTCCGCAGAAAGAAAAACTGCTGGAAAAACCCCTTTCTTTCGGGTATTATATGGATAAAGAGAAACTTCTGTTTGTGGATGAGTCCGGGTTCGTGGCCCATATCGTGAAGTGTATGGAGGAGATCCGGTTCCAGGAACCAAGTTATGTGGCACATTTCCTCTTTGAGTTCATGGAACGTCTTCTGGAAGATGACGTGCGTTTTCTCCAGGCATATGAGCTGAAGATGACGGACATGGAGGACGGGCTGTTCCGTGAGGAGATCAAGGACTGTCCGGCCAGAATGCTGGCTGTGCGCAGAGAACTCCTGCGCATGAATACTTACTACGACCAGCTTGTGGACTTCTGTGAAATGCTGGAAGAGAATTACACCGGATTTCTGGAGGAGGAGGACTGCCGCCTTTTCCGGGTCATGGGCAAGAGGATCCAGCGCCTGGCGGATAATACCAGGAACCTGCGGGAGTATACCCTTCAGATTCGGGAGATGTATCAGGCCAGGACTGCGGAAAGGCAGAATAAGATCATGCAGTTTCTCACAGTGGTCACCACCATATTTATGCCGTTGACATTGATCACGGGCTGGTATGGCATGAATTTTATCAATATGCCGGAGCTTCATTACGGGAGCAGCTATTTTATCCTGATCGGCGTGGTGATCCTGATCGTTATTATAGAGATTTGGTATTTTAAACACAAGAAATGGTTTGACTAGGAGAATATGCCCATGAGAAAAAAAGTATACAGTCTGTTTTTGTGCGGAGTGATGGTAGTTTCCTTCATGGTTTCCGGCTGCGGCAGGGAGATAAGCACAGAGTCCAAAGACAGTGTATCCGAAACGGTACAGAAGAAAATATATCAGGTTTTTGAGCCGGAGAAAGAGGAGATCGCTGAGGCAGACGCCCTGCAGTATGTAAACGGTGATTACATACCCTACGGATATGAAAGCCTGACAGAGAATCAGCAGAAGGTGTACCGGCAGCTTTTGAACGGCATCCTGGAATACAAGGATGAGGTTTCTGTAGATCCTTGTACAGAGGAGGAGATCAACCTGGTCAATAATATGGTGTTTGTGGACCACCCGGAATTTTTCTGGCTGGATCAGCAGTCTTATACCTTTCAGGGGGATGGTTCCCCGGATACGGCCAGCAGTGTGGATCTGCAGCTTGTTTACAATATGGATAAGTCGGAAATAGAGTCTGTAAAAGCCTCCATTGAGGCAGCAGCGGACCAATGGCTTGCCCAGGTGCCGCAGGAGGCGGATACTTACGGCAGGATAAAATATATCTATGAGTTTCTGAGCCAGAACATCGCTTATGAACAGTCCAGCCCCAACAACCAGAATATCCAGAGCGTTTTTTTAAACCAGGTCACCGTATGTGCCGGATTTTCAAAAGCAACCCAGTATCTGCTTGGCAAGATGGGGATCTTCTGTACCCTGGTTACCGGAACGGCGGCGCCCAACAATGAAGAACATGCGTGGAACCTGGTGAAAATAGGGGATAATTATTATTACGTGGATACCACCTGGGCAAATCCCGGATTTTCGGAACAGCAGGAAGGGGCTGTACAGGAAATATCCTACACGTATCTATGCTGTGACGCCACAACACTTCTCGCCACACATACACCGGATGCGCTTCTGCCGCTGCCGGAATGTGCGGATGACAGTTATAACTACTATAAAATGAACGGCACCTGGTACTCCTATTATGATGAAAATGAGATTTACTATGTATTGACCTCCTCCATATCGGAGGGACGGGAGCGGGAAGATTTTAAATTTGCCGATCCGGACAGTTATCAGCAGGCCGTTGCGGCCATGGTGAACGGTGATCTGATCGAGCGGGCCGTGCGGGAAGCCTATCATTTCGGGGAGGGTGAGACCTATCAGTGGAACATCGGATACAGTGATGAGGACATGCTCCTTACCGTCTATTGGTAAAAAAGTTATTGTCCACTCAGTGTCCAGTAACACGCTTCGCGATGCACAGATATGGAGCATTCTGCCCCATATCGCGCTGGCTGCCTCGGGATTTTTTTTCAGCATGAAAACGCCTCCCGGTACAGTGGCCTGTGTACAGTAACGTAAAAAACACTTGCAACTTCATACTTTTAGTGGTATTCTGGTATAGAACTTGATAATCACGATAACATAAGAGTGGGCCTGCGGTCCACTCTTATTATGTAGTGGGAAACTAAGTACCCATAAAGTTACCACAAATATAGTTTAATTGTAACTGTTCAGTACCCTCACAGTTACAGGCAAAGATCCATGCAGAATGGCCTTTGGCCATGGGATTTTTGTTTGGCCGTGGTACACTTTCTTACGGTCAGCACAGTGAATGCGCAGACCTACGGAACAGTTATGTTTAATTCCTAACTTTATCGAGTACCAGACAGAAGATGCGGAAGAAGGTGAAAGAATGAGTCAGAGAGAAAGATACGAGCAGAAAGCAGAAGCCCTGATAACACCCATACTGGAGAGCCATGGTTTTGAGCTTGTGGATATGGAATATGTGAAGGAAGGCAGCAACTGGTATCTGCGTGCCTACATTGATAAAGAAGGCGGCATTGCTGTGAATGACTGTGAGGTTGTCAGCAGAGCATTTTCTGAAAAGCTGGATGAAGAAGATTTTATCGACACTGCTTATATTATGGAAGTGAGTTCCCCCGGCCTTGGAAGACCACTGAAAAAAGAGAAAGATTACCTTAGAAATATGGGGAAGGAACTGGAGATCAGGACCTACCGTGCCATTGACCGGGAAAAGGAATTTTACGGTATACTGAAGGCCTATGATGCGGACAGCGTGACCATTGAGAATGAGGATGGGGAGCGCACCTTTTTAAAGGCCGACATTGCACTGATCAGGCAGGCGTTTGACTTTTAAACAGCAGTGGATATTATATAGAAGAAATTCAGGAGGATGTAAAAAATGAATACAGAGTTATTAGAGGCGCTGGATATTCTGGAAAAAGAGAAATCCATCAGCAAAGATACGCTTTTGGAAGCCATTGAGCAGTCCCTGATCCAGGCGTGCAAGAACCATTTCGGCAAAGCTGACAATGTGCACGTAAATATCAACCCTGAGACCTGTGACTTCGGCGTGTATGCGGAGAAGACTGTGGTCGAGGAAGTGGCGGATCCGGTTATGGAGATCAGTCTGGCAAATGCCAAGATGATGAATTCCCAGTATGAGCTGGGTGATGTGGTGAATGTGGAGATCAAGTCAAAGGAATTTGGACGGATCGCCACCCAGAATGCCAAGAATGTAATTCTGCAGAAGATCCGCGAGGAAGAGAGAAAAGTAATCTTCAACCAGTATTACGGAAAAGAAAAAGATGTTGTGACAGGGATCGTCCAGAGAAGTCTTGGCAGAAACTACAGCATTAATCTGGGTAAGGCAGATGCCATCCTGACAGAAAATGAACAGGTGAAGACAGAGGTGTTCCGTCCTACAGAGAGGATCAAACTGTATATTCTGGAGGTAAAAGACACCCCCAAGGGACCGAAGATCCTTGTGTCCAGGACACACCCGGAACTGGTGAAGCGTCTCTTTGAGGCTGAGGTCACAGAGGTGAAGGACGGTACGGTGGAGATCAAGAGTATTGCCAGAGAAGCCGGTTCCCGTACAAAGATCGCTGTGTGGAGCAATGATCCGGATGTAGACCCTGTTGGTGCCTGTGTCGGTATGAACGGTGCCAGAGTCAATGCCATTGTGGAGGAGCTGCGCGGCGAGAAGATTGATATCATCAACTGGAGTGACAACCCGGCGCTTCTGATCGAGAACGCTTTAAGCCCGGCAAAGGTCATCTCTGTTATGGCTGACCCGGATGAGAAGACCGCTATGGTCATCGTTCCGGATTACCAGCTTTCCCTGGCGATCGGTAAAGAGGGGCAGAATGCCAGACTTGCAGCCAGATTGACAGGATTTAAGATTGACATCAAGAGCGAGACACAGGCCAGAGAGTCCGGTGACTTTGATTTCTATGAGGAAGACTACGAAGAAGAGAGCTATGAAGAAGAGAGTTACGGAGACGAGGGGTACGAAGAAGAGGACATTGTAGCAAAATCCTATGAAGAAGAGGATATGGCAGACATTGCTTCCGGTGAGACGCCGGATTCTTATGAGGAACCGGATGCGTCCGGAATACCCGGTGAAGAAGAGTAGGTGATATTATGGGTACGGTCAGGAAAGTCCCCATGCGGAAATGTACCGGCTGCGGTGAGATGAGGAATAAGAAGGAAATGCTCCGTGTTTTGAAGACACCGGAGGAGGAGATCGTTTTGGATGCCACCGGCAGAAAGAACGGAAGAGGAGCATATCTGTGTTTTGACAAGGAATGCCTGCAGAAGGCTGTTAAGAACCGGGGATTGGAGCGTTCTCTCAAGACAGCGATTCCGCCATCCGTATATGAGAGCCTGGAAAAGGAGTTTGATAAGCTTGAACATCAGTAAAGAACTGTCCCTTTTGGGACTGGCGGCCAAAGCCGGGAGAGTGGTGAGCGGCGAGTTTGCCACAGAGAAAGCAGTGAAGGCAGGAAAAGCACGCCTTGTCCTTGTGGCAGGCGATGCATCAGATAATTCTAGAAAAAAGTTTTCCGATATGTGTGCCTACTATAAGGTGCCGGTTTATTTTGTCGGAACAAAGGAGGAGTTGGGAGGTGCCATTGGAAAGGACTACCGCGCGTCCCTGGGCGTGACGGACGATAATTTCGCAGTGGCGATGAAGAAAAAGCTGGAACAGATGGGTAAATAAAAAAGGAGGGCAATATATGTCAAAACTGAGAGTGCATGAGATTGCAAGAGAATTAGATAAAACCAACAAGGAGGTCATGGATTTTTTGAAATCCAAAAATATAGATGTAAAAAGCCACATGAGCAGCCTTGAGGATGACCATGTGAGCCTGATACGCTCAAACTTGAGAAAGGGAAATGTGGCAGCAGCCAGCACGGATTCTGCAAAGCCGGCAGCATCAGCGGAGGAAAAACCAAAGAAGAAACTGATTCAGGTGTTCAGACCGCAGAATGCAAGCCATATGCCTGAGAGAAAACAAAAACCACAGAATCGTCCTGCAGAAGCAGGCAGTGCGCACAGCAGCAGCCAGCCGGCAAATAATCGTCCGGCACAGGGAGGAATGAAAACGGAAAGTACAGCAAATACTCAGAACAGGACAGATAATCGTCCGGGCAATAACAATAACGGAGACCGTCCGAACCGCTATAACAGTGATAACAACAACGGGGACCGTCCGAACCGCTATAACAGCGATAACAATAATGGGGACCGTCCGAATCGTTACAATAACGATAACAGGAACGGCGATAACCGCCCGAGAAACAACAGTGGGGATGGCCAGAACCGTTATAATAACGACAACCGTCCGAGAACAGGCACAGGAGATCGTCCGCGCTACAACAGCGACAACCGAACCGGTGACAATCGTCCGAGAACAGGCACAGGAGACCGTCCGCGCTACAACAGCGACAACCGAAACGGCGATAATCGTCCGAGAACAGGCACAGGGGACCGTCCGCGCTACAACAGTGATAACAGAACCGGTGACAACCGTCCGAGAACAAACACAGGGGACCGTCCGCGCTACAACAGCGACAACCGAACCGGTGACAACCGTCCGAGAACAAACACAGGGGACCGTCCGCGCTACAACAGCGACAACCGAACCGGTGACAACCGTCCGAGAACAAACACAGGGGACCGTCCGCGCTACAACAGCGACAACCGAACCGGTGACAACCGTCCGAGAACAAACACAGGGGACCGTCCGCGCTACAACAGCGACAACCGAACCGGTGACAACCGTCCGAGAACAAGCACAGGGGACCGTCCGCGCTACAACAGCGACAACCGAACCGGTGACAACCGTCCGAGAACAAACACAGGGGATCGTCCCCGTTACAACAATGACAACAGAGGCGGGGATAACCGTCCAAGAACAGGCAGCGGTCCGAACCGTTTTGGCGACAACAGGCAGAGAGGTACGGATAACCGTCAGGGCGGTGGATTTAACAGAGATAAAGGCGGCAAATCAGATGCTCCCAAGCTGGAATTTGTGGAGAAAGACAGCCGTAAATTAAACCGTGAGAATAAGAAAAAGGACGTTAAGAAAGATGACTTCCAGGCAGGCAGCAAACGCCCCAACCAGGGCGGCGGAAGACGTCCGAACCAGAGACTGCCAAGGGCACTGCAGAGACCAAACACGCAGCCTAAGGTGGAAGAGAAGAAGGAAGTTGTAAAGGAGATTACACTTCCGGAGAAGATGACGATCCGTGAGCTGGCTGAGAAAATGAAGATGCAGCCCTCAGTTATTGTCAAAAAACTGTTCATGGACGGCGTTATGGTTACCGTGAACCACGAAATTGATTTTGAGAAAGCCCAGGAGATCGCTCTGGACTACGATATTATCGCAGAACCGGAAGAAAAGGTGGATGTGATCGCAGAACTCCTAAAAGAGGATGATGAAGACGAATCCTTACTGGTTTCCAGACCTCCGGTAGTCTGCGTTATGGGGCATGTTGACCATGGTAAGACATCTCTTCTGGACTGCATCAGAAATACGCATGTGACAGACAGAGAGGCAGGCGGTATCACACAGCACATCGGTGCCTATGTGGTTACCATCAATGACCAGAAGATCACGTTCCTGGATACACCGGGACATGAGGCATTTACCGCTATGCGTATGCGTGGTGCCAATGCAACCGATATTGCGATCCTGGTAGTAGCTGCGGACGACGGTGTTATGCCCCAGACCGTGGAAGCCATCAACCATGCTAAAGCAGCAGGCGTTGAGATCATTGTTGCCATCAACAAGATTGATAAGCCCAGCGCTAATATCGAGAGAGTAAAACAGGAATTATCCGAGTATGAGCTGATTCCGGAAGACTGGGGCGGAAGCACCATCTTTGTACCGGTTTCCGCACATTCAGGGGAGGGCATCGAGACCCTTTTAGAGATGATCCTTCTGACAGCCGAGGTGGCAGAGCTGAAAGCCAATCCCAAGAGAATGGCAAGAGGCCTTGTGATCGAAGCGGAACTTGACAAAGGAAAAGGCCCTGTTGCCACGATCCTGGTACAGAAGGGTACCCTGCATGTGGGTGACTTCATTGCAGCCGGAGCCTGCTCCGGTAAAGTCCGTGCCATGATGGATGACAAGGGAAGAAGAGTGAAAGAGGCAGCCCCGTCCACTCCGGTGGAGATTCTGGGTCTGGGTGACGTGCCCAATGCAGGAGAGATCCTGGTTGCAACAGAAAATGACAAAGAGGCAAAACATTTTGCTGCTACCTTTGTTTCCGAAAATAGAAACCGTCTGCTGGAAGAGACAAAAGCTAAGATGTCTCTGGATGATCTGTTCACACAGATTCAGGCAGGTAACCTGAAAGAGCTTCCTCTCATCGTAAAAGCTGATGTACAGGGTTCTGTGGAGGCAGTGAAACAGAGTCTTGTGAAGCTGTCAAACGAAGAGGTTGTGGTAAAAGTTATCCATGGCGGTGTGGGTGCTGTCAATGAATCAGACGTTACCCTTGCTAGTGCATCTAATGCCATCATCATCGGCTTTAATGTACGTCCGGATGTGACGGCAAAAGCAATTGCAGAACAGGAAGGCGTTGACCTGCGTCTGTACCGTGTTATCTATCAGGCCATCGAGGATGTGGAAGCAGCCATGAAGGGTATGCTGGATCCGGTATACGAGGAAAAGGTTATCGGCCATGCAGAAGTGCGCCAGACGTTCAAGTCTTCCGATGTGGGTACCATTGCCGGCGGATATGTTCTGGACGGTATGTTCCAGAGAAACTGCAAAGTCCGCATTACCAGAGGAGAAGAGCAGATTTATGAAGGTGTTCTGGCATCTCTGAAGCGATTCAAAGATGATGTAAAAGAAGTGAAAGCAGGTTATGAGTGCGGTCTCGTATTCGAGGACTTCAGTGACGTACAAGAGGAAGACAGGGTAGAAGCTTATATTATGGTGGAAGTGCCGAGATAGGAGAGCTTTTATGAGAAAAAACAGTATTAAAAATACACGGGTGAACGCTGAGGTTCACAAAGAACTGGCAGAGATCATCCGTAACGGTATTAAGGATCCGCGCATAAAACCCATGACCAGTGTAACTGCAGTGGAAGTGGCGCCGGACCTTAAGACCTGCAAAGCATATATCAGTGTGCTTGGCGATGCGGAAGCGAAAAAGGACACCCTCGCGGGGCTTCGCAGTGCGGAAAGCTATATCCGCAGGCAGCTCGCCAAGACGGTGAACCTTAGAAATACGCCGGAAATACGGTTCATCCTGGATGAATCTATTGAATATGGCGTGACCATGTCTAAGCTGATTGATGAAGTCAGCAAAAAGGACACAGCATCGGAGGTGCATGAGGATGGAGAAGATAGCCAGTGAACTGAAAGGCATTAAGAGGGCAGCCATCGCCGGACACGTTCGTCCGGACGGTGACTGTGTGGGGTCCTGTATGGGACTTTACCTCTATCTGCGGGAAAACTATCCGGAGATCCAGACGGATATTTATCTGGAAAAGCCAAGAGATGCGTTTTCTATGATCTCACATCTGGATGAGATCAGGACCGCCTACAACGATGAGGAGGCATATGACGTGTTTTTTGTCATTGACACCAGCACGTCAGACCGTATCGGTGTGGCGTGGGAGGCTTACCAGAAGGCAAAGAGAAAGATCTGCATTGACCACCATGTGAGCAACAAAGGCTTTGGTGATATCAATGTGGTGAAGCCGGATGTGAGTTCTGCTTCTGAGGTGCTGTTTGGACTTCTGGATGAGGAACAGGTATCAAAGTCTGTGGCAGAGGCCATTTATATGGGAATGGCCCATGACACAGGCGTGTTTAAATTTTCTTCCACAACCCCGGAAACGCTGCGTATTGCGGCAAAGCTGATGGAAAAAGGAATTGATTTTACCAAGATCATTGATGAGACGTTTTTCCAGAAAAGCTATGTACAGAACCAGATTCTGGGCAGATGCCTGATGGAGAGTATCATGCTGCTGGACGGAAAATGTATTATCGGCTGTATCAGAAAGCGGGATATGGAGTTTTACGGTGTGGAACCAAAAGATCTGGACGGCATTGTAGACCAGCTGCGCATTACCAAAGGCGTGGAGGTTGCTGTCTTCTTATACGAGGTAAAAACACAGGAATTTAAAGTGAGCATGCGCTCCAACGGACCTGTGGATGTGAATGTGGCAGCCAGCTATTTTTCCGGCGGCGGTCATGTGAAGGCAGCGGGCTGTACCATGCAGGGTTCCGTCTATGATGTCATCAACAACCTGACAGGACATATCGAAAAACAGATAAAGGAAAAATGCAGTGATTAACGGAGTTATCAATATATACAAGGAAAAGGGATATACATCCCATGACGTTGTGGCAAAACTTCGGGGCATTTTAAGGCAAAAGAAGATAGGCCACACGGGCACACTGGACCCGGATGCCGAAGGGGTCCTTCCGGTATGTCTGGGAAAGGCGACTAAGCTGTGTGACCTTCTGACCGATAAGCGGAAGACATACGAGGCAGTTCTGCACCTGGGGATTAGCACAGATACCCAGGATATGACAGGCACTGTGCTGGAGAAAAGAGAAGTTACAGCTGATCCTGCCACAGTGCGTTCCTGTATAGAGAGTTTTCTGGGAGAGCAGCAGCAGATCCCGCCCATGTATTCTGCTTTGAAGGTTAACGGCAGAAAGCTTTACGAACTTGCCCGGGAGGGAAAAGAAGTTGAGAGAAAGCCGCGGCGTGTGGTATTTTACCACATAGAGATACTGGAGACGGACCTTCCGCTTGTGCGGTTTCGAGTGACTTGCTCCAAAGGGACCTATATCAGGACTCTGTGCCACGATATTGGCCGGAAGCTGGGATGCGGGGGCTGTATGGAAAGCCTGCTGCGCACCCGGGTAGAGCGGTTTGATGTGAAGGATGCCATGAGGCTTTCTGAGGTTGAGGCGGCAGTGGGAGAGGGCTGTATTTTGTCCCATGTTGTCACCATTGAGCAGATGTTTTCCGAATACGGGGAGATACACGCCCCTGCACAATTTGACAAAATGCTGCGCAACGGGAATGCTGTCCCTGCCCAGGAGGAGATGGAGGACGGTACCAGGGTCCGTATGTATGACAGCGGACAGCGGTTCATCGGCCTCTATGAATATGAAAAGAAAAGAGAACAGTTTCGACTGATTACCATGTTCTGCACCCCGGAGGATTTTGCGGAGAGCAGAAAGGAGACACCATGATATATACAACAGATGTGCCAAGGCTTGGCGAGGGGGAGACGAGTGCAGTCACCCTGGGAAAATTCGACGGGCTGCACAGAGGACATCAGAAGCTCATGAACTGCATACGGGAAAAAAAAGAAGATAACTGTAAGGCGGTTATCTTTACTTTTGACGTATCACCTGTAGTAAGGCTTCTACATACCCCTGCAAAGGGACTTCTGACCAATGAAGAGCGGGAAGAGCTGGCCTGTGAGCGGGGCATGGATATTCTGGTGGAGTGTCCCTTTACAGATGAACTGATGCACATGGAGGCAGAGGCGTTTGTAAAAGAATTTCTGGTGAACCGGATGCATGTAAAATATCTGGCAGTAGGCCCTGATTTCAGATTCGGCCACGACAGGGCCGGTTCCCCTGCTCTTTTGGATGACATGGGAAAAACTTATGGTTTTACTGTGGATGTAGTGGAAAAATTAAAAGACGGGAATCGGGAGATCAGCAGCACCTATGTGCGGGAAGAGCTGGAAAAAGGGAATATGGAAAAGGTCAACGAGCTTTTGGGATATGTGTATTTTACCAGAGGTGAGATTGTACACGGCAGGCAGCTGGGGCGCACCATAGGAGTACCTACTGCCAATCTGATCCCTCCGGTCTGTAAAAAACTGCCGCCCAACGGTGTCTATATCACCCGTTCCCGCATTGGAGACAAAATATACCAGGGAATTACCAATGTAGGGTATAAGCCCACAGTGGCAGAGCATTTTCTGGGTGTGGAGACATACCTGTTTGACTGTGACGAGGACTTGTACGGACAGGACGCGGAGGTGCGTTTTTACCGTTATCTGAGGCCTGAGAGAAAATTCGCCTCCCTGCAGGAATTAAAGGGACAATTGGATGTGGATGTCCAAAAAGGTCGAGAATTTTTCAAAGCGTTTGACAAATAATGATGGACAAACCTCAAAATTTCTATTATAGTTTATAACGGAATCTTTTTTTACCAAGGAGATAAGAATGAACGTAGGAAACATTTTGACGCTGATAGGCGGCTTAGGGTTGTTCCTGTACGGCATGCGGGTGATGAGTGACAGCATTGAAAAAGCCGCAGGAGCAAAGATGCGTAGTTTTCTGGCTTTCTTTACAAAAAACAAATTTGTGGGAATGCTGTTCGGCATGATTTTCTGTGCCATTATCCAGTCATCCAGTGCGACCACAGTAATGGTAGTCAGCTTTGTAAATGCAGGGCTGATGAATCTCTACCAGGCAGCAGGTGTGATCATGGGTGCCAATATCGGTACCACCATCACGTCACAGCTGGTGGCATTTAACCTTTCCCAGATCGCCCCGGTATTTTTGATGCTGGGTGTGATCATTGTTATGTTCTGCAAAAAGGAGAAGGTGAAAAAGGTCGGTGAGGTTATCCTGGGCTTTGGTATCCTGTTCATGGGCCTTTCGCTTATGTCGGGCAGTATGGCAGGTCTGAAGGAATCACCTATTATCATCAGCCTTTTATCCAATCTGAAAAATCCGTTATTAGGTATCTTCATCGGATTTTTGATCACAGCCATTGTTCAAAGTTCATCGGTAACGGTCAGTATCCTGCTTTTGATGGCGCAGCAGGGACTGCTTCCATTGGGAATCTGCTTTTACATTATTTTAGGCTGTAATATCGGTGCGTGTACCTCTGCACTGCTGGCAGCCCTCAATGGAAACAAAGACGCAAAGCGCGCAGCGCTGATCCATTTTCTGTTTAATGTGATCGGCACCATAATTATGGCAGTGCTGCTGCTGGCAGGTGAGACTTGGATTGAGAATGCGATCACCACACTTTCCGGAGGCAACATAGGACGGAGCGTGGCGAATGCCCACACCCTGTTCAAAGTTTTCCAGGTGCTGATCTTACTGCCGTTCTCAGGTGCCATTGTGAAGATGACATATCTGTTCGTACCCGGAAAGGACGAAGTGGCAGCGGACGGCGGTTTCCAACTGGAATACATAGGGCCGACCAATGTATTTTCCCCCAGCACGGCTGTAGTGGAAGCTACAAAAGAGCTGGAGAGAATGGGCAATATGGCTATCACCAATTTAAACAGGGCTATGAATGCGCTGATCACGCTGGATGAGGACGAGATCGCAGAAGTGTACCGGGTGGAAAAACATATTGATTATATGAACCATGCCATCACGGATTATCTGATCGCCATCAACCAGAGTACCCTGCCCATTGATGATATTAAAAGCATAGGCGGTCTTTTCCACGTGGTGAACGATATTGAGAGAATCGGGGACCATGCGGAAAATGTGGCAGATTCAGCCATTGAGCGCAGGGAGAAGAACATTGAATTCAGTCCGGCGGCCCAGAAGGAGCTGGCTGAAATGATGGACAAGGTTATAAGGATCATGACCTACTCCATGGACATGTTCTCCAATAACAGCCAGAAACACCTCCAGGAGATTTTGGAGCTGGAGGACAGTATTGATGAGATGGAGAGACATCTCCAGGCAACCCATATACAGCGTCTTACCAAAAACGAATGTACACCGGACGCCAGCATGATCTATTCAGACCTTATTTCCGGTCTGGAGCGTGTGGCTGACCATGCGACAAACATTGCATTTTCTATTCTGGATGAAGAACCGGAAGAAGATAAAAGAATTGTAATGGAATTGTAATAAAATCGTAAAAAACAGGCAATACTCTATAATACAATAAAAGATACGCTTTTATTGTTCAGAATACCAAAGAAAAAGCCTGCGGCAGATGAGCCGCGGGCTTTTTGTGTCCTGCCGGAAGCAAATCCGCCAGGAAGGAATTTATGGATTCTTTGAAAAGGAGTATTTTATGCAGAATTTTATGAAAAAGATCAGTTATACATTAGTAGGAACCGGTATGCTTCTGACAGCAGTGCCTGTATTTGCGGAGCCTGCCGAGGAGGTACCGGAACAGGAGTGCTGTGCTGTGGCGGATGTGGATACTTGTCTGAACATCAGGGAGGGCGCCGGTACAGACGCTGCCATTATCGGCAAGCTCCCCAAGGACGGGCTCTGCTATGTGGAGAGCACAGAGGGGGAATGGTCCTATATCACATCAGGGGAGATGAGCGGATATGTGTGCAACCTGTATTTGGACATGCTTGGAAGCAATGAGACGGATTACCTGGAAATGACGGGGCTTGCGGAGCCTGTTCTTGCGTACCCTGTGGACGACCCGGAGCCGGTGCCGGTCATCAATCCTTCGGATGTGCGTACATCTATTGTTAACTATGCCCTTCAGTTCGTGGGAAATCCCTATGTGTGGGGCGGGACAAGCCTGACCAACGGCGCGGACTGCTCCGGATTTGTGCAGACACTCTACAGTGACTTTGGCGTGGACATCCCCAGAGTGGCAGAGGACCAGGCAAATGTGGGGCAGAGGATATCTGTGGAAGAAGCGCTTCCGGGGGACTTGATCTTTTATTCGGAAAATGGTTATATTTATCATGTGGTCATGTACATCGGAGACGGTCAGGTGGTGCATGCCAGCAGCTCGGCTACCGGTATAAAAGTGTCCAATCTGTACAGGGAACAGGCCGTTTGGGGCGTGCGTTTATTTTAATGAACGGTTACTGGTTACTGCTGACAGGCCGTATTTGATGATAAAAAGTTACTTTACAATTATAGGTTGTTATGCTATACTAAACAAGTATGAGCACAGCCCTGATTCAGGAATTGGAAACTCCGACCGTTTCTTAATCAGAGGCGATTATAAAAAAATATGGAGGAACATACAATGATTTCTAAAGAAAAGAAACAAGCTATCATGACAGAATATGCAAGAACACCGGGTGACACAGGTTCACCGGAAGTGCAGGTTGCAGTTTTAACAGCAAGGATTGAGGAACTGACAGAGCACTTAAAGGCAAATCACAAAGATCATCATTCCAGAAGAGGTCTTCTGAAAATGGTAGGTCAGAGACGTGGTTTACTTGCTTATCTGAAGAAAACTGATATTGAGAGATACCGTGCTTTGATCGAGAAGTTAGGTCTTAGAAAATAATCAGTCAAACCTAGGGGCGGAGTTTTCCGCCCCATTTTATCACGGCGAAGATACTGGAACCGAGACCACTGAAAAGGGTATTTCCCGGCTTATTTTGGAAGTGCATTTTTCAGTTGTTTCGGACAGCGCAACGCCGAAGAACGAAAAGGAGATATAATATGTACAAGAGTTTTACCATGGAACTTGCAGGCAGAAACCTGACGGTGGAGATTGACCGCGTGGCAAAGCAGGCGAACGGCGCAGCCTTCATGCATTACGGTGATACCACCGTTTTATCTACAGCAACAGCTTCCGACAAACCAAGAGAGGGAATTGACTTTTTCCCTATGAGTGTTGAGTACGAAGAAAAATTATACGCAGTTGGAAAAATCCCGGGTGGATTTAACAAGAGAGAGGGAAAGGCCAGCGAACATGCGATCCTGACTTCACGTGTCATTGACCGTCCTATGCGTCCTCTGTTCCCTAAAGATTATAGAAATGACGTTACTCTGAGCAATATGGTAATGTCTGTTGATCCGGACTGTAACCCTGAGGTGGTTGCTATGCTGGGTTCTTCTATCGCAACCTGTATTTCCGATATTCCGTTTGACGGCCCCTGTGCTGCAACTATGATCGGAATGATAGACGGAGAGCTGATCGTAAATCCTACACTTGCGCAGAAGGATGTCTCAGACCTGCAGCTTACCGTTGCATCCACAAGAGAAAAAGTCATCATGATCGAAGCCGGAGCCAACGAGATCCCGGAAGACAAGATGATCGAGGCAATCTTCATGGCTCATGATGTGAACCGTGAGATCATCGCATTTATTGATAAGATCGTGGCTGAATGCGGAAAAGAAAAGCATACCTATGAAAGCTGTGCGGTTCCGGAAGAACTGTTTGCGGCGATCAAGGAAATTGTCACACCGGAAGCCATGGAAGAAGCTGTATTCTCAGATGATAAGCAGACAAGAGAAGGCAACATCCGTGTGATCACAGAAAAGCTGGAAGAGGCCTTTGCTGATAATGAAGAGTGGCTGGCACTGCTTCCTGATGCTGTTTACCAGTACCAGAAAAAGACTGTCCGTAAAATGATCCTGAAGGACCACAAGCGTCCGGATGGCCGTGACATCAGACAGATCCGTGCTCTGGCAGCAGAGACAGATCTGATCCCCAGGGTACACGGTTCCGCTATGTTTACCCGTGGACAGACACAGATCTGTACTATCACAACTCTGGCTCCTCTTTCCGAGGCACAGAGAC
The DNA here is from genome assembly GCA_002270465.1 of Blautia hominis. Lineage (GTDB taxonomy): Bacteria > Bacillota > Clostridia > Lachnospirales > Lachnospiraceae > Blautia > Blautia hominis. The sequence continues at coordinate 101,532 of NQOF01000001.1, read as the reverse complement.
TGGACGGACTGGATGAGTTTGAGACCAGCAAACGCTACATGCACCACTATAATTTCCCATCCTACTCCGTAGGTGAGACAAAACCTTCCAGAGGACCGGGACGCCGTGAGATCGGCCATGGTGCACTGGCTGAACGTGCCCTGGTGCCGGTACTCCCCACAACAGAGGAGTTCCCGTACGCGATCCGTACCGTATCTGAGACTTTCGAGTCCAACGGTTCCACATCACAGGCAAGTATCTGTGCTTCCACCATGTCTCTGATGGCAGCAGGTGTTCCGATCAAGAAAACAGTAGCCGGAATCTCCTGTGGACTGGTGACAGGCGACACAGATGATGATTATATTGTACTGACAGACATCCAGGGTCTTGAGGATTTCTTCGGAGATATGGACTTCAAGGTGGCCGGTACACATGACGGTATCACAGCGATCCAGATGGATATTAAGATCCACGGACTGACAAGACCGATCATCGAGGAGGCCATTGCCAGAACAAAAGAAGCCAGAGAGTACATCCTGACAGAAGTTATGGAAAAATGTATTTCGGCTCCGAGAGACCACGTGAATGAGTATGCACCGAAGATCATCCAGATCCAGATCGATCCGGAGAAGATTGGTGATGTGGTAGGCCAGAGAGGAAAGACCATCAATGCGATCATTGATGAGACTGGTGTTAAGATTGACATTGATGATACCGGTGCTGTCTCTGTCTGTGGTACAGACCAGAAGATGATGGATAAGGCGCTTCACTATGTGAAGGTCATCACCACAGATTTTGTGGAAGGCCAGATTTATACAGGCAAGGTTGTAAGCATCAAAGACTTTGGTGCATTCCTGGAATTCGCTCCCGGCAAAGAAGGTATGGTTCATATCTCCAAAATAGCCAAAGAGAGAATCAACCGTGTTGAGGATGTCCTGACACTTGGAGACAAGGTGAAGGTAATCTGCATGGGCAAGGACAAGATGGGAAGGATCAGCTTCAGCATCAAGGACGTGCCGAAGGACGCACAGTAATTCAAAAATAGTGAGGGGAGAGCCAAGCCGCCTGTATCCGGGCCGCCGGTTCTCCCCTTTTATGCGCGGAAGGCGCAGTACATGTGTCAGGATGCGTGCGGCCTGTCAGACGCCGCTGTATGCTTTTGGAGGGAAAGTTCATGAGATATCATAATATTACAAAAGATGACATGTTAAACGGGGACGGCCTGCGGGTAGTCTTATGGGTATCCGGCTGCTCTCACTGCTGCAAGGACTGTCAGAATCCCATCACCTGGGATTCTGGAAATGGCCTTATTTTTGACGAGGCAGCAAAAGAAGAGGTTTTTGAACAATTGAGCAAGGATTACATATCCGGGATCACATTTTCCGGAGGTGACCCTCTGTATTTTCAAAATGTGCCGGAAGTGACAGCATTGGCGAAAGAAATAAAGGAAAAGTTTCCAGCCAGGACCATATGGCTGTACACAGGATATCTGTGGGAGGAACTCCGGGAAAAAGAGATACTTCAATATCTGGATGTGCTGGTGGACGGCAAATTTGTCACAGAGAAGAAAGATATTGCCCTGAAATGGAAGGGAAGTTCCAACCAGAGGGTCATTGACGTACAGAGGTCCCTGAAAGAGGGAAATGTAATACTGCACGCAGAGTAAATAAAAAACAACATACAGGAGATGACAATGAGAAGAATCGCGAAATTTCATAAAGTGAGCAGAGAACAGTTTGCAGAAGGATGGAAGGATACCTTTGGCCAGGTGTCAGAGGCGGAGACAGAGGCAGTATATGACAGCATAAAGCTTCCTAAAAGAGCTACCGCAGGAAGCGCAGGATATGATTTCTACAGCCCCCTTTCCTTTGAACTGAAACCGGGTGAGACCATGAAGATCCCCACAGGGGTGCGCGCTGAGATGGATGAGGGATGGGTGCTTAAGCTGTATCCCAGAAGCGGTCTGGGATTCAAGTACCGCCTGCAGCTCAATAATACGGTTGGTGTTATTGACAGCGACTACTTTTATTCAGATAATGAAGGCCATATTTTCGTGAAGATCACCAATGATTCCAATGAAGGAAAGACCGTAAACGTGGAGGCAGGTACCGGCTTTGCGCAGGGGATTTTCGTGGAGTATGGGATCACCGTGGATGATGATGTATGTGAAGTCCGTAACGGAGGTTTTGGCAGTACAACGAAATAATAGTTTTCTGCAATTTTGAAAAGCATATAAAATACCCCCTAAGTAGATTTTGGTCATTTACCTTGTCTACTTAAGGGGTATCATATCATTCCCAAATGTGATCAGCCCCATGTCTGCTTGACATGGGGCTGATCACAAAAGAAGCAGGTTTTTATTTTATATGCCATATATTATTATTATCTGCAGCTGTAGAATGCAATCTGATTTTTTCCATTTTGTTTTGCTCTGTACAGAGCGTCATCTGCACGCTTGTAAAGCTGTTCAATGGTTAAGGTGTCACTGCTAAGAGCTACACCGATGCTGCAAGTCACAACTGACAGAGTCATTCCGGATGGTTTTATTTTCGTTATCTGTTCCAAAACATGTTCCAGACGATTCCGCAAGTCATCTTGTGACCGGAAACCTTGAGTAAAGGCTGCAAATTCGTCACCACCCAGGCGTCCTACTATGCCGTCGGCGGAAAAGGTGTCTTTCAAAATGCCCGCAATGGCTATGAGGACCTGGTCCCCTGCCGGATGGCCGTTGGTGTCATTGATGGCTTTAAAATTATCTATGTCCAGCATGACGAAGGCATGTGCTTCCCTATCGCAAAGAAGGGAGGAGACAGAGCCGATAAAGGCCGATTTGTTGAAAACACCGGTCATCACATCCCTGTCAGCCTTTGCGATCATATCCAATTCCCTGTGCTTGGCGGCATCAATATCCTTGACATACATGATCCCCTTTTTGTCACCTGTGGCCACATCCGTTATGAGCCTTACAATGGTCACCATCCAAAGTACGGAACCGTCAGGGCACAGAAAACGATATTCGCAGTTAAGTTCTTTTTTCCCGGATGCAAAGGCATCCATAACATTTTGAAGAGACAGGGTCTCCAGGAAAATCTTCCTGTCTTCCTCCATGACATAAAGAGGTAAATGATCAGATAGAAACTGCTCATAGGGAGTTCCCGGCTCTACAAAGGCGCAGAGTTCCCCATTGAGCTGGCATTTTTCAAAAAGATCCAAAGAAAAATTTATGATGTAAAAGGCAATGGTGTCGGCCAATACAGCCTGACGATACTGCTCCTCTGCCAGATAAGCCTCCTCACCGATTTTTTCTTTGAGGCTTTGCAGGGTCTTTTCCGCAAATTTCAGGGGATATGCTTCCACGCTCTCCTCGGTTACCACTGGGGAGGAAGCGTGGAGTCCGCAGATCTTCCATTCTTCGCCCCTGCGGATGAGGGTCAGGAATTGGAGAAACTGGCTGGTGGTAAGTTCATCCCCCTTTTGGGCCCGGACGATCACCTTTGCACAGAGGTTGGCAAACCCTTCCTCATGGATCAGGATATGTATATGTTCAAAGGACAGGGAATGCTTTATGCCGGGAGCGTTTTTGACTCCGCTCAAAAAAACCTGACGCACATCCTCCAAGGAAGTGACAAATCCCTGTTCCCCAATTCCAATGCCTATGAGATCTTTGTCCAGGCATCTCATAACTTTATCCAGGTCCGCGGAAACAAGGCCGCCATCCTCATAATCATAGAAAACCTGGGTGATTTTTTCCCTATCCGTCATTGTATTCCCTTTCTGTTCAGGACTGCACAATAACCTGCGCAGCCTGCCGGGTTTTACCGGATTGAACACTGCATTTTCTTTTATTCTAATATTTCAGAATGCAGATGTCAAATATAAAAGGGAAAGTTTACATAGCCAGAGCGCACTCAAAAGCAAGGGCCATGTATTTATCTGCCCCGGAAAGTCCGTAGTCGGTCAGATCGCGGGGCTGCCAGGTGGGATTGTCCAGGCTGTCTGCCCCGTAGAAAAACTGGATAAACGGCAGATTACGGAATTGTGCAGCGGCCAGCAGAGCGGAATATTCCATATCTACGGCAATACAGCCCTGGTTTTTCCTGGCTTTTATCTGTGGCGGTGTCTCCCGGTATATGGCATCTGTTGTCCAGATCTTACCGCAGACATAGGGGTATCCGCATTTTTCAAGACAGCCCTTTAATATTTCTGCAGAGTGGCTGTCAGACTGGATCTCATTATCCGGGAGGAGATAGTGGTAGCTGGTCCCCTCATCACGGACAGCCCCGGTGGGAACAAGGATTCGGTCCTGTGCGGCCTCCTCATCCAGGATACCGCAGCATCCAAAGAAGACAAATTTCTCTGCACCCATGGCAGCCACCTCCTCCAAACCGCATACGCAGGCAGGAGCACCTACCAGAGACATATAAAAAGCAATTTCCCTGCCGCCATAGACAATTTTATAAATTGGATTACGTCCATTGGCTGTATACAGATGTGCAATGATCTCCACACCGTCAAGGGCAGCCATGTGTCGGATGATCTTTTCGGAGTATGTGGACACGCAAAGTTTGGGAAATCCCGGCACCCGGTGGACAGTATCCGTGGGATTGATAAAGGCCTGTCCCGGGAGTTCATTTCTATAAAATACGGTTTCCATGTGTTCCCCTTTCTATTTATATATATTTGTAGTTACAGTACCTGACAGCCGGTCAGCAGCCAGCCGGGTCTTTTAACAGGAGCGTTTTGATCTGACGGGTGATCCCTTTGGGAATACGATCATCAATCTCCATAAGTTTACTGTACATGCGGACTCCCTGATAAGAAAACACGATCAGGTCGTATACCGCTTCCGGGTCCACCGAAGAGAATTCTCCGGTCTGTATCCCATAGCGGATGAGAGCAGTCCACATGTCTTTTGATGTTTCATATTGCTGCCGGATAGAGTTATTGCTCTTGGCCATGGAAGGACTGCTGAAAAATTCATAGATGGCAATACTGAGAGAATGCTCACTGTCAGTCATTTCATTTTCATAGCGCTCCAGGACGTCATAAAGGATCTCACGTGCGGGAACCTTTGCTTTTATTTTCTCTTCAAATTCGTTTTGCTGGCTGGCCATCAGCACTTTGACAATTTCCAGGAAGATCTGTGAAGTGCTTTCATAGTGGCGGTAAAGCCCGCCCCGGCTGAGTTTTGTTCTTTCACAGATATCCTTCATAGTTACATCTTTGAACCCTTTTTCTGCAAACAGACAAAATGCGCATTGGCAGATTAGCTGTTTTGTTTTTTCACCTTTTGCTCCCATAGGATATTTTACCTCACTTGCGACACATGTGTTGCTTTTTATTATGCGACATGAATGTCGTTTTGTCAATGGGAACCAGTATTTTTTTGAATATTGCTTTCCGCAAAATGTGCGTCACATTCCAGAATTAAATTACCGGGTTGCATTTCACCTGCATTTATGATAATATACTTTGGTAATCAAACTATTAGAAGATAAAAGTAAGTGGAGAGGCAAGGGGTCAGTGCCGCTGTCCTGTCAGGCAGAGGGCAGGCGGTCCTTGTGCGGAGCGAAAACTCTGCTTTCAGATAGTCAAAGACCCCGCAGCAAGCTGACGGGGCATCAATCTTGTAACGCAGCACAGCTGCGGGGTCTTTGACCCTCGCGGCAGACGCCAAATATCCATGCAAGCATGGCTGCTTGGCTCGTTGCTCGCGGGAATAAAAAAGTCGGAGGATAGAGAAATGATCGTTGAACCTAAGGTAAGGGAATTTATCTGTACAACAGCACATCCGGAAGGGTGTAAGGAAAATGTAAAAAGACAGATCGCATATGTGAAGGAAAAAGGCCAGGTATGCGGACCGAAAAAGGTGTTGGTAATCGGTGCTTCCACAGGATACGGGCTGGCAAGCAGGATTACGGCAGCTTTTGCATGTCAGGCAGCTACCATTGGCATCATGTTTGAAAAACCGTCCAATGGCAAGAGAACAGCCACACCCGGCTGGTACAACACGGCTGCTTTTGAAGCGTTGGCGAAGGAGGAAGGTCTCTACGCAAAATCCATCAATGGAGATGCCTTTTCAGCAGAAGTAAAGCAGCAGGCAATTGAGATGATAAAAGAGGACCTGGGCCAGGTTGACATGGTGATCTACAGTTTGGCAGCCCCAAGAAGGACAACTGCGGACAATAAAACATGGTCCTCCACACTGAAGACCACAACAGGAGCTTTCACGGAGAAGAGCCTGGATCTAAGAAACAATACCATTGTAACCAAGACGGTAGAGTCAGCCAATGATGAGGAGCTGGAAGGTACGATCAAAGTTATGGGCGGCGAGGACTGGATGGACTGGATGGACGCTCTGACAAATGCAGGGGTGCTGGCTGAGAATGCGGTGACTGTGGCCTATTCCTATATTGGGCCGGAGCTTACCTATCCTATTTATACTGAGGGAACCATCGGACAGGCAAAAAAGCATCTCACAGAGACTGCAGGCAGGATTCGGGAAAAGCATCCGGGAATCCGGGCGTATATCTCCGTGAACAAAGCCCTTGTAACACAGGCCAGTGCAGCGATTCCCATTGTGCCCCTTTACTTTGCCATTCTGTATAAAGTAATGAAAGAGCAGGGAACACATGAGGGATGTATTGAGCAGATTTCCCGGCTGTTTCATGACAAGCTGTTTGCCGGAGAGATTCCCACGGATGAACAGGGCCGCATCCGCATGGATGACTGGGAACTGGCACCTCAGGTACAGGGGGCGGTGATGGACTGCTGGAAAGAGGTGGATACAGAGAATGTGGAGACACTTTCTGATATTGAAGGATACTGGGAAGATTTCTATCATATGTTCGGTTTCCATTTTGACAATGTGGATTACAGCAAGGATGTGGACATACAGGTGGAGATTCCAAGTCTGTAGTGAGGCGTGCAGAGTACGGGAATGTATTTTCAGACACGCTTTGACTCCGGGCAGATCACAGGATGGTTTGGCCTGGAGGATTTTGGAAAGTGCCGGCACAGGAACGCAGCCCATCGGAATGCGCGGATGGTTTTGTGTCGGTACTGTTGGAAAATAAGGCTTGCTTTTTTTCGGTTTTTTTTGTATACTCTAAATACAGCAGATGCAGCATGCATATTTGCAGCGGGCATCTGCTTTTGCAAGGCCGGCTTTTTCGGACAGCGGTATTCTCTGATAAATTATCCGCTTTGTTATACTTTTCTTCAATTTTCATATAAAAATCTATTACGTCCTGTTCAGGACAAAATTTCCAAAAAAATAAAAAAAATTATGGTAAAACCGTTGTCTGCAAAGTATTAATTTGCTATAGTATCATTAGAGGACCTGCAATGTATTTGTATATGTTTACAGATACAGAGATTGTGATATTGGTGTAAGCGGATGCTTTTTCAGAGTACCTGTAAGGAGGTACCGTGAAAAAATCCAGGTCCGGTGTACAGCAAAAGTTTCCTGTCCATTCGGAGCATGAAGACAAGGCCATGAAGACTGCCGTGTCTTTTTTTGCCAAGGAACTGTTTCCTATGGTGGGCGTAAAACAGAAGGTAATAAGGATAGCGCCCACAGAGAGTGTCCATCTGGAACTGAAAAAATTTTATGAGGATCTTAACCTGATCCTGGAGGATGGTTCCTGCGGCCATCTGGAGTTTCAGAGCAGAGACGGAGGAATCGAGGATATGAGGCGGTTCCGGCTTTATGAGAGTATTATCAGCTATCAGTTTGGGATTGATGTTGTGACCTATGTTATATACAGCGGTCAGGTAAAACATCCTGTCACAAGTATGAAGTGTGGTAAAAATACTTATAAGGTGGTCCCTGTGATATTGTCTGAAAAAGATGGGGACGGACTTTTAAGAAAGCTGGAGGGAAAACAGAGACAGGGCAGAAAGCTGTCGCGAAAAGATTTGGCGAAGCTCTCCCTGCTACCTCTGATGGGAGGGGAGATCCCTCAGAAAGACAGGATTGAACGGGCTTTCCGGCTTACCGCAGGCCAGAAGGTTACAAGGGAAGTAAAGAAGACAGAATCTGTTTTGTACACACTGGCAGAAAAATTCCTGGAAAAAGAGGAGTTAGAAGAGATCAAGGAGGTGCTTAGTATGACGTGGCTATATAGTATGCTGACCGAGGATGCAGAACGGGAAGGAGAAATAAGAGGAGAAAGGCGGGGAAAACGGAAAGGAATGGAAAAGGCGGCCGTGAGTTTTCTTGATATTCTGCCCCCCCGAGGTGGTATCAGAGAGATCAGGCATTCCGCTGGAGCGGCTTAAAGAGCTGCAAAGCATGACACAGAAACAGGCATAAAAAAAGCCAGCCGGAGGATTCTTCAGCTATCCTCCGGCTGGCTGTAATACTTCTAGGTCCGCCTATGATAAAAAACGTATCAGATTGTCACCCATCACATCATTCCACTCTTCCTGTGTAAGCCCGGCATGTTCTTTGATATCTTCCACAAACATGGAAATATCCATTTCCCTGCATTTGGAAGGATAGAGCAGCAGCGGAAAATCACTTCCGAAAAGCAGACGTTTACTTCCGATCATGGAGATGACAGCCCGAAAACTGCGGATATTATACAGCAGAGGATTCGCGGCTGTGTCGTAGCAGACATTTTTGAATTTCCCGCTGTATTTGGGATTCATTTCATAGAAAGGAAGTCCGCCGCCCATATGGGCCAAAATGAGCTTTAGATCAGGATATTTCTTCACCAGTGCGGGGATAGGAGCTAGGCTGGTAAAGTCCCTGCCGGGATAGGCATGTCCCACCGGTTCCCCGCAGTGAATACATACAGTAAGGCCATAGTGCTGCGCGCACTCCAGCACATCTATAAGATCAGGATCCTCAAAATCATATCCATTTCCACCCGGTCCCAGTTCACCGATGCCGGTAAAACCCAGTTTTACACAACGTTCAATCTCAGCGATAGCCTTTTCACGGAACTTTGGGTTGATGGAAAGAAAACCTTTCAGCCTGTGGGGATGACGTTTCATCATATCAGCCATGTAATCATTGTGCATGGTCATGAGGCCCTCATCATTCCAATACCAGCCCTGCATAACAAAGCCGTAAATACCGGCTTTGTCCGCGCATTCCAAGGCTTCCTCGGCATTGGCCCAGGCCTCTTCTGTTCCTTTGCCGTTTTCCGGCTTTTTTGTGAGAAGGGCAAACCAGTTATCCCTGGCAGCGTATTTCTCCCAGTTCTGATAAATCTCAGGGGGAAACAGGTGCACATGGCTGTCCCAGATCTTAAAATCATGCATGGCAATTCCTCCGCTTCGTTCAATCCAAACCCGGTAATTTTACAGATGGGGGATACCGGTTTCACTTCCCCCGCCACTGCCGTTACTCTTCTTCTGTATCCTCTTCACTCGGAAGATTGGCGATAAATTCATGGAAGCTCTCAGCAGCAGCCATGTACTCATCTTCCCGTTCAATATTAGTTACAACAGGGTTGCCGTCCCCATCCTCTGCATAACGGAACAGATAGGTCTCCCCGGATGTGCTCTTGCCGTCTTTGTCAAGGGGAACGAGAGCAATGAACTCACCGAAGTCCTCCACAGGGAAAGTGGTGAGTACGGCACACTCCAGAACCGTATTGTCCTCAAGGGTCAGCTTGATGGTCGGGTTCGGAACTCTTGGGATAGAACCTTTGCCGGCGCTCTGGCAGTCAGAACTGCAGGAAGCGCAGTCACTTGGGTCGCAGCCGCCGATATTTGCTGTGAATGTTTCTTCACTCATATGTGATACCTCTCTTCTTTTCTCTCAGTGTAACTGTCACGTGGTTTTACAGTTACCTCTCAGTTTTCCAAATACGGCTCTGCACCGCATTTGGACTGCTTTCATACTATCAGATTAAGGAAAAGATTGCAACAGTTACGAATTGGCGATTGCAATTTTATGGGGGCACACGTATAATGAGAATAGCTGTAACTGTGAAAATACGGATCAGTTACGGGTAGTCTTTCGCATAAGACGAGGTACCAAAGAGGGAGGAATCATTGTGAAGCGGGACACTTCCTATGTGATTAAGAGAGCAGAGCATTTTAAGTCTATTTTGACAGCAGAAGGGTTTCTGGTGGGAATTGTGGCCGGACTTGTGGTCCTTTTGTACCGGGTACTGCTGGAGTACGCGGGCAGGGGCATGAACATGGTCCTTGATTACGGAAGAAAATATCCCCTGGTTGCAGGGGGCTGGTTTTTGGTATTATTTATTTTGGCCTGTGTTGTGGGGCGTCTGGTAAAATATGAGTCATTTATCTCCGGGAGCGGTATTCCGCAGGTGGAGGGAGAGATGGCAGGAAAATTAAATCAGATTTGGTGGAGAGTGCTGCCTGCAAAATTTTTGGGCGGCTTTTTGTCATTGTTCGCAGGGCTGTCCCTGGGAAGAGAAGGCCCGTCCATACAGATTGGAGCCATGGCGGGGAAGGCAGTATCGAAAATATTGGACAGGAGCAAGACAGAGGAAAAGTTCCTGCTGACCTGCGGTGCCAGTGCCGGTCTTTCCGCTGCATTCCATGCACCGCTGGCTGGTGTCATGTTTTCTCTGGAGGAGATCCACAAGAATTTTTCCGTGTCTGTGCTGGTGTCAGTCATGACAGCATCCATCACGGCAGATTACATATCTTCCAGATTTCTGGGATTCCGTTCTGTGTTTCAGTTTGAGATAACAGGCTCTATTCCGGCTAAGTATTACGGACATATTATTGTGCTGGGGATCATCTTGGGACTGATGGGAGCTTTTTATAACAAGATGACGCTTTTTTCCCAGTCATTGTTTGGAAAAATAAAGGGGAAGAGAGCTGAGACGACCAGGCTTCTCATTCCGTTTCTGCTGGCTGGGGCATTGGGCTTTATCATGCCGGAAATCCTGGGCAGCGGACATAATATTATTGATATTATCACAGAGGGCAATGTGATGCTGAAAACCATCCTTCTGCTGTTTGTGATGAAACTTATATTTTCCGCCGTCTCCTTTGGCTCCGGGGCACCGGGTGGCATTTTCTTTCCGCTGCTGGTTCTGGGGGCTTTGATCGGCGGGGCATACGGAACATTTGCGGTGCAGTACCTGGGCCTTGATCCGGATTATCTGAACAATCTGATCATGCTTGCAATGGCCGGGTATTTTACAGCTATCGTGCGGGCGCCGATTACAGGTATTATCCTGATCTTTGAGATGACAGGCAGTGTCAGCCAGATGCTGTCCCTGTCCTTGGTGTCTATTGTGGCCTTTCTGGTGGCAACGGCTGTGAAATCACAGCCCATTTATGAGAGCCTGCTGGAAAATCTGCTGAGAAAGCGGGGCGAACCGGTTCCGGAGAAAACAGGGGAGAAGATTTTGCAGGAGTTTGTGGTACGCCATAACTGTGAACTGCAAAATAAAATGGTGCAGCAGATTGAATGGCCGAAAAACTGCCTTCTGGTGGCAGTGCAGAGAAACGGTGTGGAATTGATCCCAAAGGGGCGTACCATACTAATGGCCAGCGATACCATTATTACCATGACAGATGAGCAGGATGCACCGGCAGTACATGACAGGATGGAGGTCCTGTGTTCGGAGCAGGAGAAATTGAAATGAGGTGGACAGCTTGATGAAGAGAAGTGACGAGGCATCAAAGGAGATACAAGCTTTGCCCGTATATCCGGGAAAACCGGGAGTAGCCAGGACAGATAAGGGATATCAGTTTACGGTTTCCATCCCCCATGGGGAGGAGGCATTTCTGCTTCTGTATCATACAGGAGAGAAAGAGCCGGTGAAGGAGATTGCACTAACAGATGAGAAAAAGATAGGAAATTTGATCTCTGTCTGTGTGGAAGGCATTTCTCCGGACCGCTATGAGTATAATTACCGTATCGGAAATGAAGTGATACAGGACCCCTATGCGGTCTATCTGTCCGGTACAGGGCCGTTCGGCCAGGAACAGAATGAAAATCCGGATATCATCCGGTGTGGTTTCCGGAAAGACAAATACAGATGGCAGGATGAGGATTTTAAGCCCTCTTCCCTGGCCGATACCATTATCTATAAGCTGCAGGTGCGGGAATATACCATGCAGAAAAATTCCAGAGTGCGTTTAAAAGGAACATTTAAGGGACTGGAGCAGAAGATAGAGTATCTGAAAAACCTGGGGGCCACGGCAGTGCTCTTAATGCCTGCTTATGACTACAGGGAAACAGCAAAAGTGCGAAGCACCGGGAGGCGGGGAGAACCCTCCTTTACCTATCCAAGCAGCGTGCCAAAGCAGGTGAACTGCTGGGGATATACAGGTGAGGCCAATTATTTGGCGCCTAAGGCATCTTTTTGTGCTACGGACCGCCCTGTGCGGGAATTTTCCCATCTGGTGGATGCGCTTCATAAAGCCGGGATGGAATGCCTGATGGAATTCTACTTTGATGGCTCTGTCAGCCCTTCCGCTATGCTGGATATTCTGCATTACTGGAAGATGCAGTACCATGTGGATGGTTTTCATCTCATGGGGAGCGGCATCTGCCAGGAGGTTTTGGTGAGGGATGCATTGCTTTCCAGGACGAAGCTCTTTTTTCATGATGTGGACGGCGGATACCTTTACCAGGGAAAAGAACCTGCCTATAAGAATGTGGCAGAGTACAATGAAGGATTTCTTTACTGCATGCGCCATCTGCTGAAAAGTGATGAGAACATGCTGGAAGATTTCATTTACCGGAACCGCAGAAACCCAAAAGAGACGGGAATCATCAATTATCTGGCGGACCAGGACGGCTTCACCATGATGGATATGGTGTCCTATGATGAAAAACACAACGAGGACAATGGTGAGGACAACAGGGACGGCATGGAGTATAACTGCAGCTGGAACTGCGGGACGGAGGGGCCAACCAGGAAGAGAACGGTCAGGGAGCTGAGGCTGCAGCAGCTTAAGAACGCATTTCTGCTCCTTCTGTTAAGCCAGGGAACGCCTCTGATCTTCCAGGGCGATGAGTTTGGAAATTCCCAGAGGGGCAACAATAATGCCTGGTGTCAGGACAATGAGATCGGCTGGGTGGACTGGAATGCCTTTAAATCCAATCAGGAATTATACGAATTTGTGAAAGAGGCCATTGCTTTCAGAAAGAAATATTATATCCTGCACATGCAGGAGGAGCTGAAAGGCGTGGATTACAGGGCACTTGGTTATCCTGATCTGTCTTATCATGGAGCGCAGGCCTGGTACGCGCCCTGTGAGAGAAATCTGCGGCATCTGGGCATGATGTACTGCGGAGACTACGGCAGGCAGGAGAAAGAGTTTTTGTTTGTAGCCTACAATCTGCACTGGATGCCCCATGACTTTGCACTCCCCAATCTGCCGAAAGGGGCTGTGTGGAAATTCGTGGTGAGCACTGGCAAGCAGGAAGGAAAGGTATTTACAGAGGAAGATGTGAAGACGGCAAAGCAGAAAGGAAAAGGAAAAAGAGCTGTGGAGGTGCCGTCCAGAACCATTGCAATATTAATCGGAAAGCAGGAAACAGCGTAATGCATATATGGGCACATTTCAAGACAATTACCAGCCATAAGCTGCTGGTCATGCGCTACTGTTTTAAAATAGGTCTGTACCGGCAGGGTCTTCTGCACGACCTGTCAAAATATTCCTGGACGGAGTTTTCCGTGGGATGCAGGTATTATCAGGGAAACAGAAGCCCCAACAATGCGGAGCGGGAGGCCACAGGGCTGTCCACTTCCTGGATCCATCATTATGGAAGAAATAAGCACCATTTTGAACACTGGGTGGACTATGGTGTGGACTGCAGAACCGTTATACAGGGCGTTCCCATGCCCAGGAGATATATCGCAGAGATGGTCATGGACCGGATCAGTGCTTCCAGGGTCTATAATCCCGGAACCTATACGGACCAGGCACCTTTGGCTTATTTTCTGATGAGCAGGGACCGGCTTTGGTTTGTGCATGAGAAGACCAATGAGGATCTGGAGTTCTTGCTGCGCATGCTGGCGGAAAAAGGGGAGAAAGATACCCTGAAGTATATTAAAAACGTGTATTTAAAACAAAAGTAAAATCCGGTATCAGGGGAGAGAGTGGTTTTTACTTGTCCGGGGCCTTTGGGCAGTATCAGGAAGGAAACAGACGTAAAGCGTTACAAATAAATACATTTCAGATAAGGGGTAAGGTGATTAATATGAATCCGGCAGATATTTTAAACATTGTAACTTCCCAGTATGGGAATGTTACGGAAAAGTATACGACGGGAATTATGCTGGCAGGGCTTGTTTTTGCACTGCTGAATTGTTTCATGGGATATAAGCTCAGAAAGATTTGGGGCAGTATCCTTGGACTTTTGATCGGTGCCGCGGGAGGCGGAATCGCGGGATATTATTTTCTTCATGAGGCAAAGTACGCGGTAATTGCAGGAATAGCCGGTGCAGTGGTGCTTGGCCTGCTTGCCTGGGTTTTCTATAAATTGGGAATTTTTGTGCTTTGTGCGGGCCTGGTGTATGCGCTGGCAAACTCTTTTCTAAGCGCACCTACAAATACCGGCAGGATCATCTGCATTGCCATAGGAATCTTTGCCGCTACCATGGCTATCGGTTATGAGGAGTATGTGATCATCGGCATTACGGGAATCTGCGGTGGTTTGGGCGCGATCAGGATCCTGTTTTCCATGACAGGCAAAGACGGCGGTGCAGGGACCTGGCTTCTGGGTCTGATCCTGGCTTTTTTGGGGATTGCGGTGCAGGCGGCCCCTCTTCTTCGGAACAGGGAGAAAAAGCAGGGACGAGGGAGCAGCAGGGAGCCTTTGTTTAACCGGAAAAAGAGGAAATTCAGCCTTCCTTCGCTGCCGGGCAGAAAAAAGAAGACAAAGAAGAAGACTGTTTATAAGACTACAGAGAAGAGCCGCGGCAATACATCATCCGGGCGGGCCCCTTCCGGGAGCAAAAGAAGCGGGAGCGGCAGCCAGGGAAGCGGCAGCCAGAGTCAGACACTCCGCAGGCAGACAGAGGAGCCGGGAGAAAAGACAAGAGAAATCCCCGATATGGCAAAACTGCGGGAACAGGACTATAATACCAGACCGAAACTGGATCATTCCTCATACAGTGGTGTGGGAACGGGAATTGACTTGGATGATCTGAGCCGGGAACTCTCCCAGGAAATCCAGAAAATATATAAAGAAGACGAGTGAGAAGGCCAGAGGCCGTTTGTGTAGTTGACAAACGGCCTCTTTCTTAGTATACTTTGAAAGAAAAGATTTGATTATCAAACTATTTGAAGGCATAAAGGAATTCCCGGATAGGATCCGGTGAAAATATGATAGAATAAGAGGTAGGAAGAGTATGGTAGCAAGGATAGCCGGAACAGGCAGTGCAGTTCCTGAAAATATTGTGACGAACGATGATTTATCCAGGGTTGTGGATACAAACGATGAATGGATCTCCACCCGGACCGGAATCCGGGAGAGGAGAATCGCAAAAGAGGAAAATACAACAATACTGGCATGCCGTGCCGCGAAAAAAGCACTGGAGAATGCCAACATGGATGCTGAGGATGTGGAGCTGATCATAGTGGCTACCTGTACGCCGGATTCTTTTTTTCCAAACACTGCCTGCCAGGTGCAGAAGGCCATAGGCGCCTCTCATGCTGTGGGATTCGATCTGAGTGCGGCCTGCTCCGGGTTTGTATTTGCACTGAGTACAGTTCAGGCGTATATAAAGAGCGGAGTTTATAAAAATGCCCTGATAATCGGAGCGGAAACCCTGTCAAAGCTGCTGAACTGGGAAGACAGGAGTACATGCGTGCTGTTCGGGGACGGAGCGGGTGCTGTTGTGGTAAGAGCTGATGAGACCGGGTTTGTGGATATGGTCCAGTGGTCAGACGGCAGAGGTGACCAGGTTCTCACCTGCGGTGCCCGCCAGATGAAAAATGTACTGGTGCCGGGCATACAGGAGACGGACTATGTAGCCATGGAAGGACAGCCTGTGTTCAAATTCGCAGTGAAGAAGGTACCGGAGTGTATCATGCAGGTACTTGAGAAAACAGGAATAGAAAAAGAGGAGATCAAGTATTATGTTCTGCACCAGGCCAACAGCAGGATTATCCAGTCTGTGGCAAAAAGGCTGAAGGAGGATGAGGAGAAATTCCCCATGAACCTGGAGCGGCACGGGAATACCTCGGCAGCCAGTATTCCAATCCTGCTGGATGAGATGAACCGTGAGGGCAAATTAGAAAAAGGGGACAAGGTTGTCCTGTCAGGTTTCGGAGCAGGGCTTACCTGGGGTGCTGTGCTGGTTGAATGGTAAAGGAGGAAGGATATATGAAATTACTGATAAAACAGAGAGTGTTTTCCTGGACGGATACTTATGATGTATATGATGAGAACGGAACGCCAAAATATTTTGTAAAAGGAGAGTTTCTTTCTATTGGCCACAAGATCCATATTTATCGTCACGACACCGGTGAGGAAGTGGGTATGGTGAGAGAGAAGCTGATGACGGTCATGCCCAGATTCGAGCTGATAACAGGCGGCAGGGTTCTGGGAAGTATACAAAAGCGCTTTGCACTGTTTAAACCCAAATACGAGATTGATTACAATGACTGGAGAGTGGAGGGAGACTTTCTGGAATGGGACTATGACGTCTATCAGGAATGCTGTCCCATCATGCATATCCGGAAGGAGCCTTTCCATTGGGGTGACACGTATGTGATCGATTATGCCTGCCAGGATGATGAACTGATCGGACTGCTGACCGTGATCGCCATTGATGCCGCCAACTGCAGCGATGGAAAACGGTAGACACAGAGAAATAGAGAGCGGGACAGGGAGGAAATCATTTGGAAAATAACAGTAGTAAATTGATCAGTTATATGAAACAAAGGCCAAAGGTCTATGAGTCAAGTACCTCTGCTTTCTGGGATGATGTACATATTTCCAAGTATATGCTGGAAGCGCACCTGGATCCGGATGATGAGGGGGCCACCAGAAAGCATGATTTTATAAAAAGATCTGCGGACTGGATTGCAGATTTCTGCGGGGGCGGGACCGGAAAAAGACTTCTTGATTTAGGATGTGGACCGGGACTTTATGCCGAATTGTTTGATGCGCGGGGATTCCAGGTGACAGGTCTTGATCTTTCTAGGCGTTCTGTCCGGTACGCGGAAGAACACGCTGCGAAGGTGGGCAGGGAAATCCGATATTATTATAAGAATTATCTGGAAATGGATTACCGGGAGGAATTTGATGTCATTACCTTGATCTATTGTGATTTTGGGGTACTGCCTCCAACGGACAGGAAGATTCTTCTTGAAAAAATCAAAAAAGCCCTGAAAAAGGGCGGGATTTTGATTCTCGACGGATTTACGGATGCGGCACCGTTTGAAGAACTTGAAACGGTCCGGTATCAGAAGGAGGGATTTTGGTCTGCGGCCCCCCATGTGGTGATCCAGCGCAATTACCGATACTGGGAAACGGCCAATACCCTGGAACAATATGTGATAATCACAGAAGATGACTGTGCCTGCTATAATCTTTGGAATCAGCGGTACACCAGGGAAACCTTTAAGGCGGAAATAGAAGGTGCGGGTCTTACCTGTATAGGATTTTATGATGATGTGGCAGGGAAACCATATACAGGGAAAGATGTTACAATCTGCGCAGCCGCACAGAAATTAGCCCCAAATGGAAACTAAAAAATACAGGTTTCCATTTGGGGCTATTATATTGCACTAGAGTGTGTCGGAATGAATTTTCAGACACACTCTAAATCAGCAGACAGACTTCATCAACTCATAGGCGCCGTCTTTCTGAATCTTTTTCAGCATTTCTGTTACTGCAGCTTCAAATCCGGGCAGGGATGTCAGATCCATATCCCAGAGTGCCTCATTGGTGCAGACTGCGTGTACATATTCTTCCGGTCCATCCTCTTTATGGGCGGCAAAGAAGGTAAGCACACTCCGGTCGTCCGATACGGTGTAAGTGTCGCCTTTTGGGCGGCTGGCGGCAAGTCCGGTGTCGGTCAGTTCTCTGCCCTGGTAGAAGGCCAGATAAAAAGCAAAAGACGCGGTGAGGCAGACAGGCAGTTTTCCAGTCTGTTCTGCATAGGCTTTCAAGGACGGCAGTACCCTTGCTTTCCACTTGGAAGTGGAATTCAGGGAGATGGACAGCAGTGCATGGTCTATAAACGGATTTTTAAAACGCTCCGTAACAGCAGATGCGAAACTTTCCAGTTCTTCCTTTGGAAGAGACAGGGTAGGGATGATTTCGTCATAGACCGCATGATTCATAAAACCGCATATGACGGCATCCTCCATACAGTCACGCACAATGTCAAATCCGGCCAGATACGCGCCCATGACCATGGAGGTATGGGCACCATTTAAGATGCGCACTTTTCGCTCCTTGTATGGTTTGTGGTCATCGGTGATGAGTACCGGGAGTCCGGCTTCCTCAAACCGGAGTTCTTCTTTTAAGGAGGCAGGTCCTTCTATTACCCAAAAGGCAAATACTTCTCCGGTATCCATGGCAGCATCCTCCCAGCCGTTTTCCCGGTTCAGCGTATCCTCCTCCCCTTTGGGAAAACCGGTCACGATCCGGTCCACAAGTGTGGAACAAAACATATTTTCTTCGTCCAGCCAAGTGAGGAAATCTTGTTCCAGGTTCCACTGTGTGGCATAGGAGAGCACACACTTTTTCAGTTCTTTTCCGTTTTCAGCGATCAGTTCGCAGGGTAGGATGACAAATCCTTTTCCTTTGTTACGGCCAAAGATTTCATAGCGGCGGTATAGGAACTGGGTCAGTTTGCCCGGAAAGCTGGCAGCCGGCTTATCCTCAAACGCACAGGAAGGGTCGTAGACGATCCCTGCCTCCGTTGTATTGCAGGTTATGTAACGAAGGTCCGGATTTTCTGCACAAGCCATAACTGCCTCATAGTCTGCATAAGCATTGAGGCAGCGGCTGACACAGGAAATGACCCGCTTATCGCTGACCCTTTTGCCATTTTCAAAGCCCCGCAGGTATAAAGTATAGAGCCCTTCCTGCGCATTCAGATCATCGGCAAGGCTGTGGCCCGGGCGTTTTTGCCTGGGCTGTACAAGGACTGCTTTGCCGTGAAACCCTGTCTTTTCATTTAATACATCAATAAAGTAGTCTGTAAAGGCGCGCATAAAATTGCCTTCTCCGAACTGGAGTACACGTTCGGGAGCCTCCGGGAGAAGATAGCCTTTATATTTTTTCTCTTTTAATATCTGATAACTGAGTTTTTCCATGATTTCTATTCTCCTGTCGGTTTATTTACCCCTTTAAGCTGCAGAAAGACCCGGTTAAAACCCGGCGTTGTGTCTGACTGCAGCAGTGTGGGTTTAGAGGGTCACACCTTGCTTAAAAATCGCCATGTCGTGAAAACCGGCTTCCTCTGCCTTAACCTTCTCCCCGGAAGCTACACGCAGCACATATTCAAAAAGCTGGCCGCTCAAATCCTCCAATGTGACACCCTCCACCAAGGGGCCGCAGTTGAAGTCGATCCAGTTTTTCTTCTTCTCATAGAGCGCAGAGTTACTGGAAATTTTCACGGTAGGCACAGGGGACGCAAAAGGGGTGCCTCTTCCTGTGGTAAACAGGACAATATGAGCCCCTGAAGCGGCCAGAGCTGTGGAGGCCACCAGGTCATTGCCCGGAGCGCTCAACAGGTTCAGTCCCTTCTCCTTCACCGGTTCGCCGTAGGAGAGAACACCTTTCACAGGCGCGCTGCCTGATTTCTGGGTACATCCCATGGACTTGTCCTCCAGTGTGGAGATCCCGCCTTTTTTATTGCCGGGTGACGGATTTTCGTAAATTGTCTGGTTGTGGCTTTTGAAATAATTCTTAAAACCATTGATCAGATCAACTGTTTTGGCAAACAGTGCCTCATTGGCACAGCGGTTCATAAGCAGGGTCTCTGCGCCGAACATCTCAGGTACTTCCGTCAGAATGGTGGTGCCGCCCTTGGAGATGAGCAGATCAGAGAAACCTCCCACAGTGGGGTTGGCAGTGATGCCGGACAGACCGTCGCTGCCGCCGCACTTCATACCGATGACAAGTTCCCTGCAGCTGATGGGTTCTCTTGTAAAGCTGCCTGCATAATCTGCAAGTTCCCGGATCATAGCAAGTCCATCACGGATCTCATCCTCGGATTCCTGGGCTGTCAGAAATCGAACTCTTTGGGGATCATAGGACCCAATATATTTTTTCAGTTCCTCAATATTGCTGTTTTCACATCCAAGCCCAAGTACCAGAACACCGCCTGCATTGGGATGGTTGACCAAGTCTGCGAGTATCTGCCGTGTGTATTCCTGGTCATCCCCCATTTGGGAGCATCCGTACGGATGGGGAAATGCTGCGATATCGTCGATGGTGCCGGTCTTATAGATCTGTGCCTGTCTTTCAATGGCGGATGCCACGTTGTTGACACAGCCTACAGTAGGGATGATCCAGATTTCGTTGCGGACCCCCACCCGGCCGCTGTCTCTTTTGTAGCCGTTAAAGAAGCGGTCTTCTGTAACGGGAAGTTCAGCTGTGTTCTTATGATACGAATAGGTGAGAAGCTCACCCAGGCCTGTCTTCATATTATGTGTATGGATCCAGGTGCCTGGGGCAATATCCTCCTTAGCCAGTCCGATTGGGGAGCCGTACTTGATGACTGCCTCACCTGTCCGGATATCCTTCAGGGCAAACTTGTGCCCCTGGGGAATATCCTCTGATAACAGGAGTTCCTTGTTGTCCAAATGGACAGAAGTGCCTTTTGTGAGCGGTGTAAGCGCTACGGCAACACTGTCATCCGGATGGATCTTCAGATAAGTCTGCATGGGAATTTTCATCCTCCTTCATAAATTGCCATTCCAAATAATGGGAAAGTTTGAAATGTAAGAGCTTACACTAAATCTACAACTTGGCAGGGGTTTCGTCAACTTGAATTTTCAAAATCCTGTAAAAAATAAGATATTTATTAAAAATAGACAAAAATATAGTGGAAAACTTGTGAAAAATATGGCGGCGAAAAGAATTGATTTTTCTTTTTTCTATCTGTATAATGAAAAATAAAGTGTAAGGGCTTACACTTCCACGGCGAAAGGATAGTGGGATTATGAATATATACGATATCGCCAAGCTGGCAGGGGTTTCCATTGCGACAGTATCACGCGTGGTCAATGACAGTCCCAAGGTGAGTGAAAAGACAAAAGAAAAGGTACGGGCAGTCATGGCAGCCAATGACTACATACCGAATGTATTTGCCAGGGGCATGAGCCTTAACTCCATGAAGACAGTGGGCATTATCTGTCCCAGTGTCTCAGACCATTATATGGCGTCTGCTGTGTCCTACCTGGAAAAGAACCTGAGGAACTACGGATATGACTGTATTTTATACTGCAGCGGATATGAACAGGAGGACAAGGAGATCTCTGTGCAGATGATCCTGCAGAAGCGCATTGACGCGCTGCTTTTAGTTGGTTCCTGTTATGCGGGGGACAAGGAGTATGGGGAAGACATTACTTATATTAAGAAGGCTTCCGAAGAGATCCCGGTCTTTATTATGAACGGCTTTATCAGCGGGGAGAATATCTACTGTATGCTCACAGACGATTACCAGTCTGTCTATGATGCCGCTTCCGCCATGCTTGCGTCCGGCAGGAGGCAGATCCTGTTCCTCAGCGACTCTTATTCATACAGTGCGATGCACAAGCTGCAGGGATATGAGGATGCTTTGAAGGCGGCAGGTATTCCGGTGCTTGGGGAGCGCAAGGTCTATATTAAGAATGAGATCCATCTGGTGCGGGATATTTTGCTGGCCAGAAGAGATCTGGAGTTTGACGGGGTCATCGCCACAGATGACGGCCTGGCAGTGGGCGCTGTAAAATATGCCAGGGCCAAGAGGCTGTCCGTGCCCAAGGATATCAGTATCATAGGTTACAATAATTCAGAACTTTCCATTGGATGCGAGCCGGAGCTGACATCCATAGACGGCAGGGGTGATCTGTTATGCAAAATGACAATTGACTCCCTGATGGAGGTCTTAAAAGGGGAGGACGTGGAGCACAGAAAATATGTGCGGTGCCGTCTGGAAAAACGGTGTACCACGGACTTTTGACAAAAAGAGGTAACTTATATCCCAAAGCTCAGCCCGTGGCTGTCAAGCCTGATGGGATATGTATAAAAATATAAGGAGGCAATGTTTTATGAAACAATTTATGGACAAAGATTTTCTTTTAAGTACACCCACCGCACAGGAATTATATCATGATCTTGCGGCTAAGGTACCGGTTCTTGACTACCACTGCCATATCAATCCTCAGGAGATCGCAGAGGACAGAAGGTTTGAGAACATCACGCAGGTATGGCTGGGCGGAGACCATTACAAATGGCGCCAAATGCGTTCCAACGGTGTGGAGGAGCGCTATATTACCGGTGACGCACCGGACAGGGAAAAATTCCAGAAATGGGCGGAGACGCTGGAGAAAGCTATCGGCAACCCCCTGTTTCACTGGAGCCATCTGGAACTGCAGCGGTATTTCGGATATACAGGTGTTTTAAACGGGGACACTGCGGAGGAGGTATGGAACCTGTGCAATGAAAAGCTCCGGGAGCCTTCCATGAGTGCGAGAAACCTGATCATACAGTCAAATGTCACACTGATCTGTACCACAGACGACCCGGCAGATGACCTGAAATGGCATAAGGCGCTTGCCGAGGATATCAGCTTTCCGGTACAGGTGCTTCCTGCATGGAGACCGGACAAGGCCATGAATCTGGAAAAAGCGGATTACGGCCAGTATCTGGAGACTTTAGCGGCAGCAGCCGATATGGACATCCAGTCTTTTGAGGATTTAAAGACAGCTCTTAAGTCCAGAATGGCATTTTTCAATGAGATGGGATGCCGTGCGTCAGACCATGGGCTGGAGTTTGTTATGTATGTTCCGGCAGCAGAGGATGAGGTAGAGGCTATTTTCCAGAAACGTCTGAATGATGAGACGGTTACCAGAGAGGAAGAGCTGAAGTTTAAGACTGCATTTATGCTTTTTGCTGCCGCGGAGTATGCAAAGATGGGCTGGGCAATGCAGCTCCATTATGGCTGTAAACGTGACAATAACAAAGATATGTACGCAAAAGTGGGGCCGGATACAGGATATGACTGCATCAATAATTATGCGCCGTCAGGACAGATCGCGGACTACTTAAACGCACTGGATCAGGAGGGAAATCTTCCAAAAACCATTATCTACAGTCTGAATCCCAATGATGATGAGGCTATTGGTACCATTATCGGGTGCTTCCAGAACTCTGACGCTGTGGGAAAAATACAGCAGGGTTCCGCATGGTGGTTCAATGACCATAAGACAGGAATGACAAAACAGATGACATCCTTGGCAAATCTGGGGCTGCTGGGTAATTTTATCGGTATGCTGACAGATTCCAGAAGTTTTCTTTCTTATCCGCGGCATGAGTATTTTAGAAGGATACTTTGTGAGCTGATCGGAAATTGGGTGGAAAACGGAGAGTATCCTATGGATAGGAAGATGCTGGAGAAAATTGTGAAAGGGATTTCTTATAATAATGCGGTGCGTTATTTTGGGTTTGAACTGGATGTGAAATAAAATTCGAGACAGAGGCCTGTGTGGAAGAGATTCCATGCAGGCTTTTTTCTTAGCAGATAGGATGTATTACCTTTGGAAACGTCGAATTTTGTATGGCAGATTACCAGCTATTGTGTTAAAATAAACGGAAAAGGATTTAAGAGAGGAGAAATATTGTGGAAAATCGAAGAATTATCCAGGTGGAAGAGAAAGTTCCGCCAAAACTTCTGATACCACTCAGTATCCAGCATATGTTTGCCATGTTCGGCGCGTCTGTGCTGGTTCCGTTTTTGTTTGGTATCAATCCGGCAGTGGTCCTGTTTATGAACGGTGTGGGAACCCTGCTTTTTATACTGATAACTAAGGGGAAGGCGCCGGCTTATCTGGGTTCCAGTTTTGCTTTTATCGCACCGGCCAGTATTGTGATCAGTAAATTCGGATACGCTTATGCACTGGGCGGGTTTGTGGCAGTGGGATTTTTGGGATGTATTCTGTCTTTTATCATTTACAAATTCGGCTCTGACTGGATAGATATTGTGCTCCCTCCGGCAGCCATGGGTCCGGTGGTGGCCCTTATCGGTCTGGAATTGTCAAGCACGGCGGCCAACAATGCAGGTATGCTGGATGAGGCAGTGGAACCGAAAAACGCGGTCGTATTTTTGGTGACTTTGGGCGTTGCGGTGATCGGCTCAGTAGTGTTCCGGAAATTTTTGTCGGTGATTCCCATTCTGATAGCGATCCTTGCGGGATATGCTGCGGCACTGCTCTGCGGGATCGTGGATTTTACGGAGGTGGCAAATGCCTCTATCTTTGCAATGCCAAATTTCTCAGCGCCTAAGTTCAATCTGCAGGCAGTATTGATCATTCTTCCGGTCATTCTGGTCATTGCTTCGGAGCATATCGGACATCAGATCGTTACGGGTAAGATAGTGGGAAGGGATTTGATCAAGGACCCTGGACTGCACCGCTCCCTTTTTGCGGATAACTTTTCTACCATGATCTCCGGTTTTATCGGTTCAGTGCCCACTACCACATACGGTGAGAATATCGGTGTTATGGCAGTGACAAGGGTTTACAGTGTATATGTGATCGGCGGAGCCGCAGTGCTTTCCATTGTCTGCTCCTTTGTGGGTAAGCTGTCAGCACTTATCAGCACCATTCCGGGACCGGTCATCGGAGGGATTTCTTTCCTTTTGTATGGTATGATCGGTACTTCCGGTATCCGGATTCTGGTGGATGGACGTGTGGATTATGGCCGTTCCAGAAATCTGGCGCTGACATCTGTGATATTTGTGACCGGTTTGTCGGGAATCTCTGTCAGATTTGGACAGATAGAATTAAAGGGTATGGTCTTGGCTTGTGTGGTTGGAATGCTCTTAAGCCTGTTGTTCTATGTGCTGGACAGGTTTAAACTGACCAATGATTTTGAGGAAGAATAGAATTGTATAAATGATGGGGGACCGGCATTGGTTTAAATATAAAGACCAATGCCGGTTTTTATATTGGGATCAATTTACAGCGAGAAGAACAAAGAAACCGTAGGGTATGTTATTTCGATGCAGTGGGGATGTATATGCAGATGGATCTCCGAGTTATTTCGGATAGTTTTTTAAGAATATTTCAATGATCTCCTGAAGCACCCTCTGGCTTTTGAAATCCAGGGAGCGCATTTGCTCTGCGTACTTTGACATTCTGGCCTCATGGCTGGCACTGATGACTCCCGAGAGAAGTTCATCTGCAGAGGCTTCCAGAGCATTGGCGATCACGGAGAAGGTTTCCAGTGTGGGGATTTTTTCACCGCGCTCGATCATTCCAATATATGCTGCACTTAGATGAACTTCCTCAGCCAGTTTTTCCTGGCTCCAGGATTTTGCCTTGCGTTTGGCGCGAATCTGAAATCCGATGTCTGAAAAATCCATATGCTTTCTCCTTCGTGTTTGCTCTGCTATAAGTATAGGTGAGAAAGGAGAGAAAGGACAGCAACCAGTAGTGAACTATTTGCACTGTCAGTTTATGCATATGAAAAAATAAGGAACAACTCCAACGGAAAATGCATCGCTGGTAAAGGCGGTGCGAATGATCTGCGCCATGGAATCCAGTGGCAGAATATGATGTACAGTCTGCCGCCACCCGGGCAGGGCAATGGGCAGCCAGATCAGGGTGTCCGCAATGACAATGGCCCCGCGGTTTACAGGCGGGGTTTTTGAAAACGTGAGATGTCCTTCGTCTTGGCTTCTGAGTTCTGGAATGGAAGGCAGGCAAATCCGCATATGACAAATATTATTGTGGGAGCACCGGTTGCCAGGTACAACATGGTGGTTTTGTCAAGATGTAGAATTCGTATCTTGACTCTTACATCATGTAATGGTTTATACTTTTGACAAGGATAAAATGAGAAAAAAGAAAGGATGTGTTTAGAATGTGCCGGGAGTGCTATGCATATGAGGACCGAATCACGCCGCTTTTAAATCCAAAAGATTGTCTGAGAGATCATACCCAGTACATCTGCGGAACATGCGGGCGCTGTATCTGTATGGAACGGGAACCGAAAAGAGGCATGCAGAGGTGGAATTTTCCGTTTATGTCTTTGGAGCAGGCAAAGCTCTATCTGCGAACTGCTGATATTACCATGAAAAAGTCATGCGGAATCTATGAACTGAAGAATACCCAGGGAAGAGTTTCTTATAAAATCTTCCCCGGTACAGAAGAATTGCAGGTTTATTTGAAAAAGAACCAAAATAAGAGATGTGAAACCATGCTGCCAGTTTTTTCTGAGAAGGAATACCGGGAGTATCCAAACACCCGGATACGGAGGTTGGAGCAGGCGGAAATAGAAAGGTATCTGCAGGAGAAAAATGCGCTGAGATAACTACAGATCGGTTTCCTTTTTCAGCCTGTACGCGGCAAAGAAAAATCCCAGCCCTCCCATAAGAAGCAGCAGGCATACAGTAAAGACAAGCTCCCTGCCATGTATGGTCCCATACAGCAAAATAGAGCGTATATGATTGATCACATGTGTAAAAGGGTTGAGATTTACTGCGGCTTTCAGCACTCCCGCAGTGCCGTCAACGGGAAACAAAGCAGAGCTTAAAAAGAAAACAGGAAGCACAATGGCATTCATTACTGTCTCGTACATCATCTCATTGGGGAGGATCAGGCTGATGCCATAACAAATACCAGACATAAAAAATGCTGTCAGAAAGACCAGCAGCAGTATGATGGAGATGCCAATAAGGCCGGCACTGAATTTTACGGAAAAGAATAAACTCAAGATCCCCATGATCCCCACCTCCAAAAAGGTGCAGAGAACACCCTCCAGGATCTGTCCAAGTATGATGGAGCTCCTTTTGACCGGAGCGATGAGGATTCTGTAGAAGCTGCCTTCCGCCTTCAGCATGTAATTCATGATACCGCTGCTGCTGCACACAGAGAAGGAGACCAGCACCATGAGGCCCGGCAGAATAAATGCCGTGTAATTGCCTATCGCTGCCCCGTTCATGGTCTGACCGGCAACCGCGCTGTATAAGGCCAGCCAGAGAAAAGGCTGGGTCAGCGTGATGACAATGGTGAATTTGTTGTGAAAGCGCCATTTTATATTTTTCCATAGGATGGCAAAGACCGTCATATGCAGCTCCCCTTTCCGGTATCCTCTGTGAATTTCAGAAATATGTCATCCAAAGACGGCTGCTTTATCTCAATACCCAGAAAAGGTATATTGTTTTTCAGCAGATATACATTGGCTTTTGTCAGATCTGTGTGGATATCCTCTGTGAAGATCATACAGAAATTATCCTGGATCCTTACCTTCCCGCCCGGAAAAAGTCCGGCCATCGGCGCTGCAGAGTCTTTGGCAGCCGCCTTGGAGGAAAAGCGGATACGGATCATATCCTGTCTGATATACTGTCTCAGCTCAAATGGCGTACCCTGGGCTGCCTCCCTGCCATCTTTCATGATGCAGACAGTATCACTCAGGCTGTCCGCTTCCTCCAGATAGTGTGTTGTCAGAAAGACAGTGGTGCCAAATTCTTCCCGTATTTTACCTAACATTTCCCACATAGCCATACGGGACTGGATATCCATGCCAACTGTGGGTTCATCCAGAAAAAGGATCTCCGGCTCGGACATGAGATTCAGGGCAATATCCAGCCGCCTTTTTATGCCGCCGGAGTAGGAGGAGACCGGGTATTCCAAATACGGGATCAAGTCAAAAGCGTGTATGAGTTTGTCCATACGTTTTTGGGCAGCGGCTTTGGGAATCCTGTATAGACGGCTCTGAAACATCATATTTTCTTTAAGTGACAAATGAGTATCAATGGAAGTCTGCTGGGAAACACAGGCAATACGGGCGCGTATTTTTTCCGCATCCCTGTGAAGGTCCCAGTCCAGAACGGATATCCTTCCGCTGTCCGGTCTGAGAAAGGTAGTCAATATCCGTATCAAGGTTGACTTCCCCGCACCATTTTCCCCCAGCAGGGTGAAAATTTCCCCTCTTTTTACAGACAGGCTCAGTCCGGATAGAGCCTGCACGCCGTTTTTATATTGTTTGTCCACATCTTCAGCCAAAATAGCGTATTGCGTTGTCTGCTGCATACTGCCTCAATCCTCCTCAATGGGAAACTGGATTTCCGTAATGTATTTGTCAGGGTTTCCTTTTAAGATCATACCCGGCCCCTTGAGGAAGACTTCCCGAAAAGGTGGTTTTAGGACCAGATGATGACTGGAAGCAAAGGCGTCTATGGCTTCATATGCCTGAGGAAGTGTCTCATAAGAACCTATATGCGTGACACAGACGGCCTTTATACGCGGAAATTCTTTTACCTCTACCCCGTTGCCGGCTGGGGTTTCTAAAGTGGGAACGCACAATTCCATTTGTCCCATCTTTGTTTCCGGGTCCATACTGATATAAGAAAAAAATGGGGCGCCATTTGTTTTTCCCCGGACGGACTTAAACACATGGGGGAAAATGCTGTTGGCTTTGGTGGCATCTCCACGGTATTTCATGAATGCAGCCCGTATAGGCTCGATTTCTCTGATTTCTGCTTTATGATCCATAAATCAATGCTCCTTATTCTGTGTTATTGCGATCCATACCTGAAAGTGGCCGTTTTCCGGCTGCTTTTCATATATGGGATAGACTTCTACATCCGGCAGATATGCATAATCATATCCGGAGAAAGGCAGCCATTCTGTCACAAACCGGCGGAATATTTCCTGCACCTGCTGTTTCAGGCTTCCGTCGCTCTCAAAGACTACCCATGTGGCAGCCGGTATGGTGTATGCAAACATCCCGTCAGGCACCGGGCCTTCTGTCTGGGCGGCTATATAATAGAAGATATGCAGCGGGTCCTGATAAATACTGACACCCAGTATAGTTCCAAGTTTCTGGTCAGAGAGGGAACAGATTTCCCTGAACTTTGGGCTTTCCATGGTTTGTTTCCAGAAAGAAGGGATAACCTCCATGTTTTTCTCCATGTTTTCTGTCAGTGGGATGCGTATGCCTGCAATGCGCATGGATCCTTTTTGTTCGATGCGGTAAGTCATAGGTGTTTCTCCCGTTACAGTGACGGAAAAACTGACAGCGGGATATGCATTCAAAACACATCCTTCATTTCTGGCGGCTGTGGGAGGAATCCCGTGTACACTTTGAAAGGCACGGTTGAATGAGGTAGGGGAAGTATAGCCGTACTTCAGGGCAATGTCCAGAACCTTCCGGTTTGTGCGCTGCAGTTCAAAAGCAGCCTGTGTCATTTTTCGTTTTCGGATGTAATCAGACAGGGGGATCCCTGCCACATAAGAAAACATGCGCTGAAAATAATAGGTGGAGCAGCAGGCAATCTCTGCCGCCTTGTCATAGGAAATCTCCTTGTCCAGATTCTCTTCAATATACGCCATGGCATTACTTAATTTTGTTAACCATTCCATTGTTTTGCCTCCTTGCTTACAGCATATCTTATAAAAATAGTATAATCCTCTCTTTTGGTGCCCTGTTTTGTAAAGGAAAGATCCGTTTTCATGTCCGGTTTAGGGTCACAGCACCAAACGCTTATACGGATATGGGTTACGCTCACACTATTATCATGCAAAATGATATATTGTCTGATAATATACGGATAAGTGCTCCGGCCATACGGTCTGCAGGAATGTTACACACCTGTAACGCATTCTGTCATAGATTACATCCGGAACCGGGCATAAACAGCGGAAAGAGGATGGAAATTTTACATTTGTGGTATATGACATGTTAAGAATTTATTTTTTATTGTACACAAAAATGCAAAGATAGTCACAAACTTTGTCATTTCATTAAAAAAATAGTCACTGGTTTGTACAAGTAAAGTCGTTCAAACTTAAAATAAGATAGCTTATATTAGTAACAACTTTTCTATATAATACCAAACATGGACAGCAAATCCAGTCATTTGCTGTGAAAGAGGGGCTATTATGGATAAAAAGATCAGAAGGAACCGGATAAGGCGTGCCCGGCAGGTCAGGCGTATCAAGAAGAGACTTACATCAGGTGTGCTCCTGCTGGCAGCGCTGCTTTTCATTTTCCTGTTTTTTGTGCCAAAGGTATCTGCAAAGAGAGAATTAAAAGCACAGGCAGCCCGGGAACAGGAACTGGAATCTAAGATGACAAAGGTTACCATTGGAGCTGTCGGTACCTGTATCTTTGGCGACGAGCGGGGGACAGGGGAAAAGGGAAGTTTCCTGGAAGCATACAAAAAGGAAGATGATCCGGCTTACTTTTTTCAGAAGGTGAAAAAAGAGCTGGATAAAGCCGATGTAAATGTTGCGAATTTTATCGGAGATATGTCAGATGAGACCGCAGCAGGCAGGAAGCACCCCATTAAGGGACAGAAAGAATATGCAGATATTTTCAAAGCGGGTTCTATTGATTTAGTGAACCTGGCTAATGACAGAACAAAGGACTACGGACAGGACGGCTTTTACGATACAGCCATTGCATTGAACGAAGCGGGAGTGGGAGCATTTGGACATGACCGGGTTTCTTTTAAAAATGTAAATGGAATTCAAATTGGCTTCATCGGCATTGATGTGCTTGACAAATCTATGGATATGCAGGCACTGCTGGTTAAGAATATACAGCTGGCAAAGGGCGCAGGCGCACACATGGTAATTGTGTGTATGAACTGGGGCAGTGAAGGGGCCCAAAAGCCCGGCAAAAGCCAGGAGGAATGGGCACACAGAGCCGTTGAAGCGGGGGCAGATCTGGTGCTGGGGTATCACCCTTCCCATGTACAGCAGGTAGAGAGATATGAGGGGAGTTATATCATATACAGCCTGGGAGTATTTTGCAATGGGGCAGATAAGAACCCTGAGGTTTGGGACAGCGTGATATACCGCCAGACATTCGGGTTTTTGGATGGAAAGCTTGCGAAGGCCTGGGAACCGGAGCAGATTCCATGCAGGATATCATCCGATTCCGGGGAAAATAATTTTCAGCCGGAATTGGGTGTTTAAAACCCGCCCCTGAAAAATCTGAAAGAACAAAGGAGAAAAAAGGGATATGAGAGCAAGAAAAATCATGGTTTTAGCAGCAGCAGCGATTTTATCTGCCAGTCTTTTGGCAGGATGTGGTGACAGCAGGGAGGAGCAAGATACAAAAACAAAGACAGAAGATACGGCAAAGAAGGACAAGGAAACAAAAAAAGAAGATACCAAGGTAATAAATCCGAAGAAGAAGACAGAAGAAGAAAAATCCGGTGAAAGCAGTACAGATTCTGATAAGAAGGACACATCTCAGGGGGAAGGCAGCAGCCAGGGCAGCGTGGAAAACCAGGAGAACGCAGAAGGCAGTGAAAGTT
This sequence comes from Blautia hominis, assembly GCA_002270465.1. Lineage (GTDB taxonomy): Bacteria > Bacillota > Clostridia > Lachnospirales > Lachnospiraceae > Blautia > Blautia hominis. Next base: position 70,153 of record NQOF01000001.1, on the reverse strand, counting down.
TGGAAAACCAGGAAAATGGGGAAAACAATGGGGATACCAGCAGTGTCATGGATGAATTTACTGATGAAAACGGGCATTATGATCCGTCAGGCGGAAGAGAAACTTATGAGACCGCAGGTTATGTCCTTAGCGTGGATGGCAATACCATGAGGATTGACGAGGAGAATACAGAAGGCCGTACTTACCAAGGGGAGGGGGAAGACAGGGCTACGGTCTATGATTTAGGCATGGCTCTTGTGGACTGTCCCGTACTTATAAAGGCAGGCCTCAGCGTGGATGTGGAGTATTATGTGGAGGACGGGGTCAATTATGCAGTCCATGTTTACAGTGACGGCGATGAAAAAGAACCCATCGGATGAGATCAATATGGAGCCATAACCGTGTGAGAGACCGGCAGCTTTTTAGCCGGCTTTTCACACGGTTCTGTTCCCGGAACTACAGAGGACTATCTGCAGTTCCGGGGATTTTTTTAGCTTCTTTTAAGGTTTTTATGATATTATGATAATAAAACAATTTACGATCTCCTTTCCCGGATCCGTACATGGGGGAAAGGTGATCATCTATCTTATTGCATCCACAGGAGGGAAAACATGCGGCTACTTCTTGCAGAAGACGAAAAAGAGCTGGCAAACGCGCTGGCAGCAGTGTTGAAGCACAACAATTATTCCATAGATGTGGTCTATAACGGGGCAGATGCCTATGACTGGGCCCAGGCGGCTGCGTATGACGGTATGATACTGGATATCATGATGCCCAGGATGAGCGGCCTTGAAGTGCTGGAAGCGCTGAGAAAGCAGGGCTGTACTGTGCCTATCCTGCTTCTCACTGCAAAGGGGGAGATTGAAGACCGGGTCACAGGACTTGATCTGGGAGCGGACGATTATCTTCCAAAACCTTTTGCCATGAAAGAACTGCTTGCCAGGATCAGGGCCATGACCAGGAGAAAGTCAGAGTTCTCAGCAAATGTGCTGGATTTCCATGAGTTGACCCTGAACCGGGAGAATTTTGAACTGGGCTATAAAAGCCAGTCTCTCCGTTTGGGAAATAAGGAGTTTCAGATGATGGAAATGCTCATGAGAAATTCCAATCAGTTTATCTCAGCAGAGCAGTTCATGGAAAAGATATGGGGATTTGAAGCGGAGGCCGAGGTGAGTGTGGTATGGGTCTATCTCTCCTATTTGCGAAAGAAACTCCAGAGTCTGGGTGCACCTGTGGAAATCAAGGCAGCCAGGGGAATCGGGTATAAACTGGAGAAAAAAGCCTGAGCCGGAAAGGTGTGCATATGATAAAAAAACTACAGAGGAAGTTTGTCATGATAACCATGATCTCCCTGCTCGCTGTGCTTCTGCTTGTGGTAGGGGGGATCAATGGGCTGAATATTTACCAGACCAACGGCAAGTCCAATATCCTTCTGGATATGCTGGTTCAAAACGGCGGGAGTTTTCCAAAGCAATGGGATAAGGGCAGCCATCCTCCCGAACCCGGTGAGGAGACAAGGCCAAAGGATGGGGAAGACAAGTCTGAGGAACCGCTAAGTCCCGGGGAACCGCCGGTTTCGCAGGAGGGCGATGGTATACGCGGACGGGGCGGGCTGTTTAGCTACCGGATGTCAGAGGAGACGCCTTTTGAGACCCGGTACTTTTCCGTGACCATTCCAAAAGAACTGACAGATTCCGGTGAAACAGTGTCTGTCTCTCAGATGCAGGTGGATTTGACGCATGTGGCTGCAGTTACAGAGGAGGAAGTGGCTGCATTTGCCAATGAGGTTTTGGAAAAGGGCAGGGAAAAGGGCTACTGCGGCCAATACAAATACCAGAAGACTGTGAAGGAGGACGGACAGACGCTTCTGGTGTTTGTAGACTGCGGCAATGATTTGCAGTCTATCCGGAACTTCGCGGGAATATCTTTGCTCGTGGCATTTCTCTGCCTGGTGCTGGTACTGTTTTTTGTAAGTGTGTTCTCCAGAAGGGCAATCAGGCCGGTGATCGAGAGTATGGAAAAACAGAGACAGTTCATAACGGACGCAGGTCATGAGATCAAGACCCCCATTGCCATCATCTCTGCCAATGCAGAGGTGATCGAAATGTGTGAGGGGGAGAGTGAATGGACCAGGAGCATCCGAAACCAGGTGGAGCGTCTGGGAGAGCTGGTGAAAAATCTGCTTACGCTGTCCCGGCTGGATGAAATGCAGGAGAGGCTTCAGACCGCAGATTTTTCCTGCTCCGAGACGGTAAAAGAGTGTGTGGATGCTTTTGCTCCCATGGCGCAGGCAAAAGGGCTGCAGATGCAGAAGCAGATACCCCAAGGACTTTATATGAACGGATGTGAATCCAATATCCGGCAGTTCGTGACGATCCTTATGGATAACGCAGTCAAATATGCCCCGGATGGAGGATGTATCCGTATAACCCTGGAGAAAAAAGAGCGAACCCTGGAGCTTTCTGTCTACAACGATTGTGAGGAGATTCCGGACGGAGATCTGAACAGGCTTTTTGACAGGTTCTACCGGGCTGACAGTTCCCGCTCCAGAAAGACAGGGGGATACGGAATCGGACTGTCGGTGGCTCATGCCATTGTAAAAGCACATAGGGGAAAGATCACTGCCAGGGCAAAGGATTCGGGTATCTGTTTCACGGCAAGGCTCCCATTGAAATAGACGGCTGCTTTAAGGCAGACAGCAGAAAAAAATTGCTGTCTGTCTTTTTAAGTTGATTTAAGGTTGAAGCGCTATACTGAGGCAGAAGTAAAAAATAAGTAAACCAAGGAGGAACATCATGGGCAGTTATCAGATGACATTTAAGCGCTACGAGAAGAAATACCTGCTGGACGACAGTCAATATAAAGAATTTGTAAAAAGGACAAGCGGGAGGCTTATCCCGGATCAATATGGGACAACCACCATATGCAATATTTATTTTGATACACCGGATGCCCGGCTCATCCGTGCATCCCTGGACAAGCCGGTCTATAAGGAAAAGCTCCGGCTTCGCAGTTATGGAACACCGAAAAAGGACGGGCCTGTATTTCTGGAACTGAAGAAGAAATATAAGGGTATTGTATACAAGCGGCGGGAGAGTATGGTGCTTTCCGAGGCTGAGAGATATCTCCTGCGACGTGAGATGCCGGGGGTAGAGACACAGGTTCTGCGGGAAATTGACTGGTTTTTACAGTATTATAAAGATATCAGGCCGGCCATGTACATCGCTTACGACAGGATAGCTGCCTATGATATGCAGGAGCCGGAACTCAGAGTGACATTTGACTGGGATATCCGGTTTCGGAGCCGGGAACTGGATTTGAGAAAGGGCGCATGGGGCCGGCAGATACTGGAGGAGGGGCAGCAGCTTATGGAAATCAAAATTCCAGGGGCCATGCCTGTATGGCTTTCGGAACTTCTGGACCAGCTTCACATTTATCCCATATCGTTTTCCAAATACGGAAAGGCATACCAGCTTCAAAATGTCCGGCATACAAGGGAAGGAAAACGGGAAGGAGGGAAATATTGTGCTTAATACCTGGTTTCAGTCAATTTTGGTGAACGAGACAGCAGCCACATTTTCCCTGGGGACTTTTCTGGCATGTACAGCGGCCTCCCTGGTTTTGGGGATCGCGATCGCAGGGATTTACATGTACCGCAATACATATACAAAGGGATTTGTTGTAACTCTGGCGCTGATGCCTGCCATTGTGCAGATGGTGATCATGCTGGTGAATGGGAATCTGGGCACCGGTGTGGCGGTGATGGGGGCATTTTCCCTGGTCAGGTTCCGTTCTGTGCCCGGAACGGCCAAAGAGATCAGCAGTATTTTCCTGGCTATGGCTGTGGGGCTGGCTACGGGCATGGGATATATCGGTATTGCGGCACTTTTTGTGGTGGTGATCGGCGCAGTCAACACCATTTTTACAGTCAGCAGGTTTGGGGAGAAACATACGCAGGAGAGAGCACTGCGTATTACGATTCCGGAATCTCTGGATTACACGGAGGTGTTTGATGAGATCTTTGAAAAATATTTGAAGAGATGGGAACTGATCCAGGTAAAGACCACCAATATGGGCAGCCTGTTCCGTCTGGAGTACCAGGTTGTGCTGAAAGAGCAGAAAGACGAGAAGAGGCTGATAGATGCCCTTCGCTGCCGAAATGGAAACCTGGAGATATTAAGCAGCAGGGCTGCGATTGTCAGAGAGGAGCTGTGAGACAGATGTATAATAAAAAAACAGCGGCAGCAGTGCTTCTGGGTATTCTGCTGTCGGCGGGCAGCCTTTGGGGATGCGGAAATGAACAGGCAGACAGCCGGGAGACCGATAAAACGGTATCCGATACGGCAGCCGGCGGCAGAGGCGGTATGATGGGGGGAACCGGCAGCACGGAAGGCGTGGACCGGGATCTGGAGCTGACAGGATCAGAGGTAGATACGGAATTTACCGAACGCGATCGAGATGGAACTTATGCGGCGGATGCGGTGAGTGAGATAACCCTGAATGGAGATACCATTCAGTCAGAGAGCGGCAGTGCAGAGGTCTCCGGCAGCACGATCACCATTAGCGGGGAAGGTATCTACCGTATTACCGGGGAACTCCGTGACGGACAGATCGTGGTAGATGCAGGGGACAGTGACAAAGTGCAGATCGTTCTTGACGGAGCGGAGATCCACTGTGAGACAAGCGCTGCTGTTTATGTAAAAAACGCGGACAAAGTATTTCTCACGCTGGCAGAGGGAAGTCAGAACAGTCTGAGCGGAGGAAATACCTATACACAGACAGATGACAACACAGTAGACGGGGTAGTCTTTTCCAAGGATGACCTTACCGTAAATGGCAACGGGGCTTTGAAAGTGACTGCCTCTTATAAACATGGCATGGTATCAAAAAATGATCTGGTCATTACAGGCGGAGAAATTACAGTCAATGCTGCGGAACACTGCATGACCGGAAAAGACTGTATAAAAATATGGGACGGCACATTCAGCCTCACATCCCAGGGCAAGGGAATGAAAGCAGAAAATACGGAGGAGACGGAAAAAGGCAATATCTATATTGCAGGCGGTACCTTTGTTCTTAATACAGAAGATGATGCCCTGCATACCGGCGGGAGCATTGTGATAGACGGCGGCAGTTTTACGGTGGACTCAGGGGATGATGCCTTTCATGCGGATCTGGATGTTGTGGTGAACGATGGAGTGATTGCTGTAAACTCCTGTTATGAAGGACTGGAAGGCCGCAGAGTGGTGGTAAACGGCGGCGAGACCAGTCTGACAGCCAGTGATGACGGGGTAAATGCGGCAAAGGCCAAGACGGAAGAGGAGGAGGCAGACGTGCCCGGCGGCAGCGGGGATGGAAGCATGGAGAATGATACGGAAGCCTACATTAAGATCACAGGGGGAACTCTGGAAGTGGACGCTGAGGGGGACGGTCTTGATTCTAACGGCAGTCTCTTTCTGTCAGGGGGAACCGTATATGTAAACGGCCCTGTGTCCGACGGTGATGGTGCTCTTGACTATAACGGAGGCGCGGATATCACAGGTGGAACCATCATAGCCGTGGGAAGTTCCGGTATGGCACAGGGATTCAGTGATTCCTCCACCCAGTGTTCTATTCTGCAAAATCTCACAGAGTCCCAGGAGGCACAGTCTGCGGTTATCTTAAAAGATGCAGACGGCAATGAGCTGTTAAACTGGGCGCCTGAGAAAAATTATTCTTCTGTGCTGATCAGCTGTCCGGAAATGAATGAGGGGGAGACATATATCCTTACTGCCGGAAACGAAAGTAATGAGCTGACCCTGGAAGCCGTAGTCACGTCCAATGGCGCAGCAGGAGGTATGGGACGAATGGACGGCGGCATGAAAGGAAATAGGAAGAATGGCCAAAATCCGAGTAATGCGGATGGAGAGATGCCGGAGGGAATGGAGCCACCGGATGGAGAGATGCCAGAGGGAACGGAGCCACCGGAAGGAGAGATGCCGGAGGGAACGGAGCCACCGGAAGGAGAGATGCCGGAGGGAACGGAGCCACCGGAAGGAGAGATGCCGGAGGGAATGGAACTACCGGAAGGAGAGATGCCGGAAGGAATGGATCCGCCGGATGAAATTTAGCAAGATCCCAGATTGTATCTGAAAAAAAATCATGCAATCTGGGATTTTTTTCTTGACAGACGGGACAGATGCGGTTATAATTCCTATTAATTCGATAGGAAATATATGAAAGGAGAAAATGATGAGCAGAGATCATATTTATAGAAGCGCAGCAGAGCTGGTTGGGGGCACTCCCTTGATGGAAATGCAGAATATGGAAAAGGAGGAGGGGCTGAACGCGTCAGTTCTGGCAAAGCTGGAATATCTGAATCCGGCGGGAAGTGTGAAAGACAGGATTGCCAAAAATATGCTGGATACTGCGGAGGCGGCCGGGCTGATCGGTCCGGGTACGGTGCTGATAGAACCAACATCCGGCAACACAGGCATAGGCCTTGCATCCATGGCCGCAGCCAGGGGATACCGCCTGATCCTTACAATGCCGGAGACTATGAGCGTGGAGCGCAGGAATATACTGAAAGCCTATGGTGCGGAGCTGGTGCTGACGGAGGGAAGTAAGGGCATGAATGGAGCCATAGCAAAAGCGGAGGAACTTAGCCGTCAAATCCCCGGCAGCTTCATTCCGGGCCAGTTTGAAAATGCCTCCAATCCGGAAATGCACAGAAAGACCACAGGACCTGAAATCTGGAACGACACGGAGGGCACCGTGGATGTCTTTGTTTCAGGGGTTGGCACAGGCGGAACCATCACAGGTACCGGAGAGTATCTGAAATCAAAAAATCCGGCTGTTAAAGTGGTGGCAGTAGAGCCTACAGATTCACCGGTCCTCTCAGGCGGCAGGCCGGGGCCTCACAAAATCCAGGGCATCGGGGCAGGCTTTATCCCAACGGTGCTGAACACAGAGATATATGATGAGATCATACAGGTGGAAAATGATGCAGCCATTGAAACCGCAAAGAAAATCGCAAAAAAAGAAGGCATTCTGGTAGGGATCTCCTCCGGTGCGGTCATGTATGCAGCTATGGAACTGGCAAAGAGAGAAGAGTATGCAGGGAAAAATATCGTTGTGCTTCTTCCGGACAGCGGAGACAGATATTATTCCACGCCATTATTCCAGAATTGAGATCCCGGAACAAAGAACAGCTTTTTGCGCCAAAGCTTAATCGGCGTTATAAAAATATCAGAAAAGGTGAGGGTGACAACTATGAAAAAAACAGAGAGAAAAGACAGAAATTTCAAATTCGAGACTTTACAGCTCCATGTGGGTCAGGAGGCTCCGGATCCGGCAACAGGTGCAAGGGCAGTACCTATTTATGCCTCCTCCTCCTATGTGTTTGATGACTGCGCACATGCGGCAGCACGTTTTGATCTGTCAAATGCGGGGAATATTTACGGAAGGCTGACAAATCCCACGCAGGATGTATTTGAACAGAGAATAGCGGCCCTGGAGGGCGGCGTGGCAGCACTGGCTGTTGCGTCAGGGGCAGCGGCTATCTCCTACACCTTCCAGAACCTGGCAAAACAGGGGGACCACATTGTCTCCGCAAAAAATATTTACGGGGGGTCTTATAACCTGCTGGAACATACCCTGCCGGACTATGGGATTGAAACCACATTTGTGGATATATTTAATAAGGAAGAAGTGGAGGGGGCCATTCGGGAGAACACGAAAGCTATTTTTATTGAGACACTTGGAAATCCCCGTTCTGAAGTGGTGGATATTGAGGCTGTTGCGCAGATCGCCCATGCCTATAAAATTCCTTTGGTGGTTGACAACACGTTTGCAACGCCTTTCCTGGTGCGCCCCATTGCATACGGGGCTGATATTGTGGTACATTCCGCCACAAAGTTTATCGGCGGTCACGGTACGGCTCTGGGCGGTGTGATCGTTGACAGCGGAAAATTCGACTGGGAGGCATCCGGAAAATTTTCTTCCCTTGTGGAACCCAATCCCAGCTACCACGGGGTAAGCTTTACAAAAGCCGCTGGTCCGGCTGCCTTTGTGACAAAGATCAGAGCCATTTTGCTGCGCGACACAGGTGCTACGCTTTCCCCCTTCCATGCATTTTTCTTCCTTCAGGGGCTGGAAACTCTGTCTCTGCGGGTAGAACGCCATGTACAGAATGCGCTGAAAGTGGTAGAATATTTACAGAAACATCCGCTGGTGGAGGAAGTTCATCATCCGTCTGTCAGCGAAGATCCCGAACAGCAGAGATTGTATAAAAAGTATTTCCCCAATGGGGGCGGTTCTATCTTTACATTTGAGGTAAAAGGAGATGCCGGGAAGACAAAAGAATTTATCGATAACCTGGAACTTTTCTCTTTGCTGGCAAATGTGGCTGATGTGAAATCCCTGGTCATTCACCCGGCTTCCACCACCCATGCCCAGCTCACCGAAGCAGAACTTGCAGAGCAGGGAATCCGTCCCAACACTGTCCGCCTGTCCATAGGTACGGAGAACATTGATGACATCCTCCAGGATTTGGAGGAGGCATTTCGTGCCATATCCTGACAGGTACAGGGGAAGCGGGGATGACAGCATCTGCCTTCGGAAAGAAAGGGATATCTGGAGGTAACTCATGAAAATATCAACAAAAGGACGTTATGCACTGCGTATGATGCTGGATATAGCCATACACGATGAGGGCGGTCCGGTGAGAGTAAAAGAAATTGCGTCAAGACAGGAAATTTCCACAAAATACCTGGAGCAGATCGTGTCTATCCTTGCCCGCGCCGGTTATGTGAAAAGCATCCGCGGGCCCCAGGGCGGTTACCGCCTGTCAAAGAAGCCGGAGGAGTATACCGTTGGTTCTATCCTTCGTTTGACAGAGGGCAGCCTGGCACCGGTGGAATGCCTGGAAGGGGAGACCAACGAATGTCCCCGTGCGGAAGCCTGCCCCACGCTTGTTCTCTGGCAGGAGCTGGACAATGCCATCAAAAGTGTGGTGGACAAATACACACTGGCAGATTTGGTAGAATGGCAGAAGCAGTGTTCCCTGAATTATATTATATAGGAAAAACAGTGATACAAAAGAAAGCTGCTGCGGCCTGCCGGTATTTGAACCATTCGGCAGGTACCGCAGCTGTTTTATGATCCAAATCCTTTTGTAAGGAAGGACAAGCGTTTTGTGGTTGGCAAAAAAGGTCGAGAGTGATATTGAAAGTTCCGGTATGATAACAAGTGTAGGGAGGTGACAGAAATGACAGAGCAGATCCTGGCTGTTCAGAGAATGCAGGATTACATCGAGCAACATTTAAGTGAAAATATCACGCTGGCGAAGCTTTCGGAAGTGTCTCTGTATTCTCCCTGGTATTCATACCGCCTGTTTAAGGAGTATACCAATCTCACTCCGGCAGATTACATCCGCCGCCTGCGCCTTTCCCGGTCTGCCTTGCGCCTGCGGGATGAGAAATGCAGGATTCTGGATGTGGCACTGGATATGGGATTCGGCAGCGTGGATGGGTATCAGCGTGCTTTTTTCCGGGAATTTGGCTGTAATCCCAGAGAGTACACGGCGAAACCGGGGCCCCTGCTTCTGTTTATCCCCTACGGCGTAAAATACAGAAACCTGCGAAAGGAGCCGGAAGATATGGAAAGTGTAAAAAGTGTATTTGTTCAGATGACAGAGCGGCCAGCAAGAAAAGTGATCTTAAAGAGAGGTAAGGACGCGGAGGACTATTTTCAGTATTGCGGGGAAGTAGGGTGTGATGTGTGGGGAATCCTCACCAGTATAAAATCCATCAGCGGCGAACCTGTATGTCTATGGCTTCCGGATGCATACCGCACTCCGGGCACATCGAAATATGTGCAGGGTGTGGAAGTGGCGGCAGATTTCCAGGAGCCGGTGCCGGAGGGATTTGAATGCATAGACCTTCCGGCAGCAAAATACCTGATGTTTCGCGGAGAGCCCTTCGAGGAGGAGGGGTACTGCCAGGCGATCACGGAGGTGCAGCAGGCAATTGAAAAATACGATCCGGAAGTGATCGGCTGCTGCTGGGATAAGGAAAATCCCCGCATACAGCTTGAACCGGTAGGTCACAGGGGATATATAGAACTGCTGCCGGTGAAAGAAATCTGATGAGCCGGTGCATCCTGTTAAGTATTTCATACTGATGTTTCACGTTTCGCTGTACCCGGGTGAGAAGTGAAGCATACAGCACTCCAGAGAATTCGTTCTTTCTGTTTTCCGGAAGAACGGGTTCTCTGGATTTTTGTGTGGAAAAAACGCAGGCAGAATACGATCTTTGGTGTTTTTTCGGATGTGGGACTACAGGCGGTAAAGCCGGGAGTGGGAAATATCACTTTGGGCGGCAGCAGGGGGTGTGCCGGAAGAGCCGGTACATTAGAGTTGACAGCTCTGCAGATGGGTATAAAAGTGCGGATAGAGGATACATGAGGTGATATATAAAAGGAATGAATGCTTAAAATCAATATAATTAACAATAAAATTAAGATAATTAATATAGACATTAAAAATATGAATATTCATATTGATATATACGAAGTGTAGGTATATTATATAAAACATAAGGAGGAAAACAAATGTATAAAGTAATCAGTCAGTGCCCGGTCTGCGGCGGCCAGCTCAAAGTGATCAAATTAAAATGTGACAAGTGTGATACGGTAATTGAAAATGATTTCCGCCTGAACAAATTTGACTACCTGTCCGAACAGGAGCTTTTCTTCACCGAAACATTCATCCGCTGCCGCGGCAACATCAAAGAAGTAGAAAAAGAACTGAAAATCTCTTATCCCACAGTCCGTTCCCGTCTGGACGAGGTGATAGAGAAGCTGGGGTACAAATCGGCTCCGGCTCCGGACAATAAGAAAAAGGAAATACTGGATGCCCTGGAACGCGGAGAGATCACCCCGGAGGAAGCTTTGGAGCAAATGAAATAAAAATAAAAAAATGAAAATATCAAAATAAAAGGAGAATATCATGGAAGAACAGTTAAGGATTTTGAAAATGTTAGAGGAAGGCAAAATTACAGCAGAGCAGGCATCGGAACTTCTGGCAGCTCTGACACCACAAAAGGAGGCTGGGTCAGCTTCCTATGAAGTAGTAAAAACCGAACCGGTCAACATGGATTATGATAAAAGAATGGTACGCATTGTGGTCGACAGCAGTGAGGGGGATAAAGTCAACGTGCAGCTTCCGGTGACAGCCATCCGCCAGATCCTCAAAGTCACAGGAAAACTTCCTGTTGTCAGTGAAAATATGCAGGGTATTGAACTCACGGAGATTCTGGATACCGTTGTGGACTGTCTGGATGCGGAGGCGATCGGTGATATTGTGAATGTAGTATCTAAAGCCGGTGATGTTGTAAAAATCTACATCGGTTAAGCAAGGGGAGAGAAGATGAGGATCATTATACGCTCCAAGGATGTACGACTTTTCATTCCGGTACCTCTGCGGCTTGCGGGATTAGCTATAGCCTGCATCCCGGAGCGTGCTGTCCGGGAAATGCAGAATGCTCTGCCTGCTCCTTACGGAAAAGATATCAACAAAAAATTTCTCCGTCAGGCCTGCCGTGAATGCTATCAGGTTCTGCGGCAGTATAAAGGCCTGGAGATCATAAACGTCACAGCGCAGGACGGAACTTATGTTTCTGTCAGGCTGTGAAAAAAGGGACATCCGTGGATGTCCCTAGTACTCGATCCGGTCATTTACATATCTCTGTAAACCGCCTCCAGCATATCCAGAATGTGCTTCTGGGAAAATTTACTGCTGTCTAAACAGAGGTCATAGTGGGTCATATCCAGCCATTTGGCATCTGTGAAGTATTCATAGTAGGAACGTCTTCTCTTATCCATTTTTTTGACCAGAGAGCGGGCGCTTCGCTCTTCCCTGCCGATACGTTCCATAATGTTTTTTACCCTGTACTCAAAGGGGGCAAAAATGAAAATACTTTTGCATTTGTTCTCCAGAATCTGGTCAGCACAGCGTCCTGCAATAATGCAGTCTCCCTTTTCTGCCAGGTCATGAATGATTTTAGACTGGGACCCAAAGAGCACGTCGTTCATGGGCTGAAAATGATACTGGGGTTCCATCTGCATGGCGTCTTTCACCGGAAGATGCCATTGGTTTGCCCGCGTTTCATCTACTTTTTTCAGTTCCTCCAGGGGAATATCATTTTCCTGGCTTGCCAGGGTGATGAGCTCTTTGTCATAAAACGGAATATCAAGTCTCTCTGCAAGTGCTTTTCCGATAAGCCTTCCATTGCTGCCATACATTCGGTTGATCGTAATGATGCGGTTAGCCATATCCATCCCTCCTTGTATAAAACTGTGGGTAACGATCGGGTGTCCGTTATCTATTATTCTTTCAATCATTATACCATATTATCTGAAAGTATTCTATATATATAGAAAATTAAAAGCAGTAATTCAGCGCGCTGCGCAGCTAAAGCATGAGACAGCCAATACCGAAATGCATTCCATCGTAGTTAGCACCCTGAAAGCGAGAACTGCCATAAAGGGAGAAATTTGCGGATCATAACAGATGAAATGAATTTTAGGAAGAAATGTGTCAAAAATACTTGGATTTCTGACAGGATAATGTTATGATAACATAGAAATAAAAAACGGTTTCTGACAATGTGTCAGGAACGGCAGAATGATAGAGGTGCAGGTTTCAAGAGTATTTCCGCAGAAAAGGCCGGGCGGCCGCCGGAAAGAAAGGGGAAGCTGCCGAAGGGATGGATACCTGCCCGGGTGTCTGTTTCTGGGACGCCGCATAAGATGCGTCGTACTGTCACTGGAAGTGGAGCGCTATCATCTTGGACAGAGAAAGAAATTTTGCTGCCATGAACGCGTTCCCGTAAGGGATTGCCGTTCATGGCTTTTTATTGTCCGGAATAATAGAAAGCACTGCAGTACAGGGCAGAAACCGGGAAAAGAAAGAGAGGATGTTTCTATGGGAAGCAGGAAAAGAAGATGGGTCATGTGGGTGTCCGCAGCGCTTATGGTGCTGCTGTGTGCAGTCAAAGTATTTGCCGGGGAGGGCGAGACGGCATATGAACCTAAAATGTACGCGACCTTCTGGGCGCTTGTGCCGCCGGTTGTGGCGATCGCGCTGGCACTGATCACAAAGGAAGTTTATAGTTCTCTGTTTATTGGAATTCTGGTGGGAGCTTTATTTTACTCCAACTTTTCCTTCGAGGGAACGGTAACACAGATTTTTCAGGGAGGCATAATCAGCGTGCTTTCCGATGGCTACAATGTAGGGATCCTTGTATTCCTGGTCATTCTGGGCATTATGGTGTGTCTCATGAACAATGCAGGAGGTTCCGCAGCTTTTGGACGCTGGGCAGGCGAGCATATTAAGAGCCGTGTGGGCGCGCAGCTTGCCACGATCCTGCTGGGTGTGCTGATTTTTATTGACGACTATTTCAACTGTCTCACCGTGGGCAGTGTTATGCGTCCGGTGACGGACAAGCAGCAGGTTTCCAGGGCAAAGCTGGCCTATCTTATTGATGCCACGGCTGCTCCGGTCTGTATTATAGCTCCTATTTCCTCATGGGCTGCTGCAGTCAGCGGATTTGTGGAGGGGGAGGACGGGCTTTCCCTTTTTGTGCGGGCCATTCCTTATAATTTTTATGCCCTTCTTACCATTGTCATGATGGTGGGAATGGTACTGATGAAGGTAGAGTTCGGCTCCATGGCAGTGCATGAGAAGAATGCAATGCAGGGTGATCTGTATACCACTCCGGGCCGCCCTTATGCCAGTGCAGAGACACAGAGAGAGAACATGAAGGGGAAAGTGATTGACCTTGTCATCCCTATTTTGTGTCTGGTAGTGTGTTGTGTCATCGGCATGATCTATACAGGAGGATTTTTCGACGGGGCTGGGTTTGTAGAGGCATTCTCCCAGAGTGATGCATCCGTAGGCCTTGCACTGGGCAGCTTTTTTGGTCTGGTGATCACAGTGGTCCTGTATATTGCCCGTCGGGTTCTCTCTTTCAGGGATTGTATGGCATGTATACCGGAGGGATTTAAAGCCATGGTTCCGGCCATCCTTATCCTGACCTTTGCCTGGACACTGAAAGCCATGACGGACAGCCTGGGTGCAGCAGAGTATGTGGAAGTCCTGGTGAAATCAGGAGCAAGCGGATTTATGAACCTGCTTCCTGCTATTATCTTTTTAGTTGGATGCGGTCTGGCATTTGCCACCGGTACTTCATGGGGAACCTTTGGTATCCTGATCCCCATTGTAGTTTCCGCATTTTCCAACACCAATCCGCAGCTAATGATCATTTCCATTTCTGCCTGTATGGCAGGGGCTGTATGCGGTGACCACTGCTCTCCCATATCAGACACTACAATTATGGCGTCAGCGGGAGCCCAGTGTGACCATGTAAACCATGTTTCCACGCAGCTTCCTTATGCGGTCACAGCGGCAGCGGTCAGCTTTGTTTCCTACATTATTGCAGGATTTGTGCAGACTGCATGGATCGCGCTTCCTATAGCGATTCTTCTCATGCTGGTGGTGCTGGTTGTAATAAAAATACAGAACAGGCCTCTTTCCTAAGGATTGGGCAGAAACAGGTGTGCAGACCTTTTGTCAAGGTGCTGCACACCTTTTTTGTGCCGGTTTGAGCTGTACGGGAAAAACTTTCGGGGTCTGGAACAGTCTGATAACTCATCTATATTGTTGGAATGGATTGTAAAAAAGCAATATATCTAATATTGTGAGCAAGAAGAAGATAGACTTATGAGGAAAATTTGCGTATGCTATAGATAGTAAGACGAAAGTTCCGGCAGAGTGCGGCAGCAGTCTGCAAAGGAGAAAAAAGTTGAGATTTTTTACCGGATGAAAGGAGATTCTTATGAGTGAAAGAGCGGAAATGAAGGGGCGGGTTACAATTCCTACAGATGTGGATGTGGTTCCGGAGACACTGGAGCTTGTGAAACGGTGGGGCGCAGACGCTATCCGCGACTGTGACGGAACAGACTATCCTGAGGAGCTGCGCCATGTGGATGCCAAGGTTTACTCCACTTATTATACAACCAGAAAAGACAATACATGGGCAAAAGCAAACCCGGATGAGATTCAGCAGATGTATATCATGACACCTTTCTATAATGCAGCTGAAAGTGAGCTGTCCATTCATCTGATGAACCATTTGTATCCGGACATGCTCAAGGTTAATTCCAGGGATGATATCACCCGCTGGTGGGAAGTGATTGACCGTACAACCGGTGAGGTGGTTTCCCCTGAACAGTGGGAGTACAGTGACGAGACAGGAAATGTGACCATCCATGATGCCAAAGCATTCCATGATTATACAGTCAGTTTTCTGGCCTATATTATGTGGGACCCGGTACATATGTATAATGCAGTGACCAATGACTGGAAAGATGTGGAAAAGCAGATCACTTTTGATGTCCGCCAGCCAAAGACCCGCAAATTTTCCATGGAGAGGCTGCGCAAATACATACAGGACAATCCTCACATTGATGTGATTCGTTATACAACTTTTTTCCACCAGTTCACTCTGATCTTTGATGAACTGGCAAGAGAAAAATATGTGGATTGGTACGGGTATTCCGCTTCCGTAAGCCCATACATTCTGGAACAGTTTGAGGCTGAGGCGGGGTATAAATTCCGTCCGGAATACATTATTGACCAGGGCTATATGAACAATACCTACCGCATTCCGTCAAAGGAATTCCAGGATTTCCAGAGATTCCAGAGACGTGAGGTTGCCAAACTGGCGAAAGAGATGGTGGATATCACACATGAGTGCGGCAAGGAAGCCATGATGTTCTTAGGTGACCACTGGATTGGAACCGAGCCATTTATGGATGAATTCAAATCCATAGGTCTGGACGCTGTTGTGGGAAGTGTGGGAAATGGTTCTACCCTGCGTCTGATCAGTGATATTGAAGGTGTGGATTATACAGAGGGACGTTTTCTCCCCTACTTCTTCCCGGATACATTCCACGAGGGCGGTGACCCGGTGAAAGAGGCAAAAGTAAACTGGGTAACAGCCAGAAGAGCTATTTTGAGAAAACCGATCGACCGTATCGGCTACGGCGGATATCTGAAGCTGGCTATGCAGTTCCCGGATTTTATTGACTATGTGGAGAGCGTTTGCCGGGAATTCAGGACCCTGTATAACAATATCAAGGGAACCACACCGTATTGTGTAAAACGTGTAGCTGTGCTGAACAGCTGGGGCAAAATGCGTGCCTGGGGCAATCATATGGTACACCATGCCATTTACTACAAACAGAATTATTCTTATGCAGGTATTATTGAGTCACTGAGCGGCGCGCCCTTTGATGTGAGATTCATCAGTTTTGATGACATCAGAGACAATCCGGATATCTTAAAAGATATTGACGTTATTCTCAATGTGGGCGGTGCCTACACCGCGTATTCAGGAGGCGAGAACTGGGCAGATGAGAAAATCCTTACAGCAGTGAAACGTTTTGTATATGAAGGCGGCGGATTTATCGGCGTGGGTGAGCCTACCGCCTGCCAGAGAGAGGGACGTTACATCCAGCTCTCCGGTGTTATGGGAGTGGAGAAAGAGAATGGTTTCACTCTGAATGTGGACAAATACAACTGGGAAGAACATGAACACTTTATCACGGAGGACTGCACAGGGGAAGTAGATTTTGGCGAGGGCCAGAAGAGTATTTTTGCCCTTCCGGAAACCACCATCATCAAGCAGGTAGATAAGGAAGTACAGCTTGCTGCCAATGATTTCGGAGATGGGAGAAGTGTATATATCAGCGGCCTTCCTTACAGCTTTGAGAACAGCAGACTTCTCTACAGAGCCATCCTCTGGTCATCCCATGATGAAGAAAACCTGCATAAATGGTTCTCCTCAAATTATAACGTAGAAGTCCATGCATATGTGAAAAATGGAAAATACTGTGTGGTCAACAATACTTATGAGCCTCAGGATACAGTGGTATATAAAGGGGATGGAAGCAGCTTTGAACTGCATCTGGATGCCAATGAGATTATCTGGTATGAAATTTAATTAAAAGCCGAAGCGAAAAAGAAGAGTTCCTGTCTGCGAAGCTGCCGACAGGAACTTTTCTTTTCGTTAATCACCTTTTAATTTACGGGAAAACATGATCTTCCACAGTTTATTCCGCTTTACTCTGTGCACGATTTTACTGGTTTTGTTACAATGCTTACATGTACCCAGATACTCATATACCATCACGTCATTTCTTTTTAGGTTTAGGTGATATACTTGATTCAAACACTTTCTGCAGTACTCCAGTTCATGGATCTTTTCGTTTTTCGTCATATTTCTCCCAACTTTCTGTAATCTTAAAGGTATCTGCCGCCAGCCGTACCTTTATCATAACAGATTCAAAGAACACAGAAACAGTCGTTGGCGCAAAAAAAACTGCTTTGCGCAGAGCGGCGGAATCTCTATTATATCAACAAAGCGAAAAAGCAGCTGTTCTGTCAGTGAAGATGCTGACAGGACAACTGCTTTTTACAGCAAGAAGTTCAAAGGATTTTACATCACTTTTTATGTGTTTCAAGTATAAGAAGTGATATATTATATATGATATCAGATTAAAAACGATATTGCAAGAGATTGGTGTGAAAAAATGTGAAAAAACCCATGGTTTATCGGGAATGATATTTTTGTGTGAATTGAGATGTCAGATTAAAACTGATGTCCCTTATTTTTTTGCGTTCTCTGCGTAATCGGTAACGACAAGGTTAGAGTAATCCACTCGGGCTTTCAATTCACCTGCACTGTCCAGAATATCCTGGAGAAGTTCAAAACTGTCTTTTTCAAAGACAAGGTTATCTTTCCAGGTATCCTGGTCTTTATAACGTTTTACAATGGTTGTGATGGTATCTAAGTCGTTTTCCTTGAACTGAGGTTTTATGATCTTGGCAATCTCCTCGGCTGTGTGGGAGTTTACATAGTCCATACCTTTTTGCATGGCATTGACAAAGCCCTGAATGATCTCCGGATTTTTCTCTATAAAACTTTTTTTGGCACTGTAGGCTGTGTAAGGAACATAACCGGAATCAACGCCGCAGGAGGCCACAACATAACCGGCTCCTTCTTTTTCAAGGGCGGTGGCGCTTGGTTCAAATTCAACAGTAAAGTCACCCTGACCACCAGAAAAAGCAGCAGCAGTGGAACCGAAATCAATACTCTGGTCAATATTCATATCCTTCTGCGGGTCAAGTCCGTTTTGTTTCAGGATATATTCAAATACCATTTCCGGCATACCACCTGTTCGTCTCATTACCATGTAAATGAGAAGTGCAATCGGGATAAGGCATCACATTTTCTTGAAAATTCCCTATTATTTTTTCTATCTCCTCTTTTGTTTTAATGACAGCATAAGGTTTCCGCGGATTTTCCGCCGGTTCTATCAGTCCTCTGTCTATCATCAGATGAATATATGGCAAAACGGATTGTTTGGAAAATTGATATCCGATGGCAGTCAGTTTTTCTGAGAGATAATTAGCAGAGGTAAAATTACGATCATTTTCAGAAATGAGCTTCATGGCAGCCAGCATTATTTCCTTTTCTGATCTGTTTAATTCTTCTGAAGGGCTATAAGGGATTAAGCCCGAAAGACCATATTTTAGCTCAATTTCAGGCAAACCGTTTTCATCTACTTCAATTCTTTCGATCAGAAGCTCCATATCTTTCCTATCTAATGTTCCGCTTTTAATGATTTCATCTACAACATCGAGGGCTGTCGGTAAGTTTTGTTTGGCATCCGGTGTTTTCAGACAGGTATCCTGCAAGGTGTTAAGATGCAGTTCCAGAGCGTGGATACGGGTTAAAAAGTCATTCTGTAAATCATGATAGCTTTCATGGATCAGGTCATAGCTGTCAGCATTTTCTGCTAAGTCCTTTACTTTTTGGGTAAGCAGAGATTTTAACTGCTTTTTTTGAATCTCAATGGATTCCCGGATTTCCTGACATTTTTCTTCTATAGTTTTTTCACCGGATTCAAAATCCTTCAGATCATATGCAGCTATCCTTTCAGATAAGGTATTTCGGCATAGGCGGATATAGTTCATTACATCATCCATTAAGTCATTTTCTTCCGTTAAGTGCGCCTTGGGGCAATATCGTTTCCCCTTTGTATTGTAGGTGCTGCAGATATAATATTTGCGCACTCCGCAGGTGGTTTTACGGACAATAGGTGTTAAACGTTTTTTACAGTCTTTACAAAACAGGCAGCTTCCGAATGGATTCGGGATGTTTGTCTCTGCCCACTGCCCGTGGTTTCCATGATAATTTGTCTTTACACGCTTTTCTTTCATTTCCTGTACAAGTTCAAATGTAAACTTATCAATGACAGCAGGATGATGATTCTCAAAAATATTTTGTTCCTCTTTTGGTACCCGCCTGTCTTTACCGTGTACGGTTGCTCTTGCCCTTTTATGTAAGCGGTAAGTTCCAATATAAAAATCATTGTCCAGAATTTCTTTTACCGTATTATCAGACCATTCTGCAGCAACCTTTCTTTTACTCAGTCTGCCTTCTGCAAGTTCCCGTTCATGGCGGATTGCTGATGGTGTAGGGATATGCTGTTTCGTTAGGTATGCTGCAATTTTGCGATAGCCGCAGCCCTGGATATAAAGCTCATATATCCTCTTGATCTGTCTGGCCTCTTCCGGTACAATTTCTATGATACTCTTATCCTTAGTATTTCTTTTATACCCAAAAGGGACATGTGTCAGAAGCGTTCCCTCTTTTTGACGGGCACCGAGGACACGCCGGATCTTCTTGCTGGTATCTTTTACATATTTTTCGTTGTACCAAGTCTTAATACCAATCACATCATCATCAGGTGATAAGGAATCATAATTATCGTCAATGACAACCAAGCGTTTTCCGCGTTCTTGAAATTCATCCAAAAGTAAGAGCACTTTTGCATTATGGCGGCCAAGCCGAGAGAAATCTTTGACAAACACAGTATCAATATCCTTATCTAAATCTTCCATGAGCTGCTGAAAGCCAGGACGGTCAAATTTGTAACCGGAAACGCCATCATCCTCGTACCAACGGTCAATTACGGTATTTTGAGAAGCTGCATACTGTTTAATTATAAGTTTCTGATTTTCTATTGAAATGTAGTTACGTTTGTCGTCATCCCTTGACAGTCTGACATACCCAGCATTCATAATGAACCCTCCCAAAAATCTTATTACGATGTGCTTACCGGACATACCTGCTTTGAGTAAAGGTCAGTTTGTCTTGTTAGCATAGTGGTTTTTGATCAATTCCTTTAATCCTTTATGGATATCATTCTCTTTCTGGCCGTCTTGATAGGTAACGACCCGAAACCCCAGATCTGTGTATTTCCTTTTCGTGTTTAAATAATCGGTCTGAGTCTGAAAATCAGATTTCCAGAGGTAGTGGGTTGGCTTCTTCAAAATGATACCTTCTTACTTGATCATCTTATGAGTAAAATATGTAAAAACGTAAAATGTGTGCACCTTTGGTCATCCTACTTTATTTCCGGATCAGCATTTCCTGTGTCTTGAAACCGACTTTTCTTAGTCCGCTATGAGGGCGGACGTAAAGGGAGGAGTTGACAGGCATGTTATAATATATATAGTGCATACAGAACTTCCATATAGAAAGCTCCTAACTACACGTTACACGTAGTGAGGGGCTTCTTTTTTTCATAGTTTGAAAAAGCGGAAAGTGACTGCCGTGCACCGGACGCATTGACGCTGCAATTTATAGGAGGTATTGGATCATGACCACATTACAAGCAGAAAAAAGAAACCCGGAAATAAAAGCAAAACGCTTAAGACGTGAGGGGTACGCCACAGGTACTCTGTCCGGCAGGGGGATGAAAGAGACCATTGCACTTCAGTATCCCGAGAAAGAAGCTCTGCAGTTCATCAGAGGGAACAAAGAAGGGTCACAGGTTATAT
Organism: Blautia hominis; assembly: GCA_002270465.1. Taxonomy (GTDB): domain Bacteria; phylum Bacillota; class Clostridia; order Lachnospirales; family Lachnospiraceae; genus Blautia; species Blautia hominis. The sequence continues at coordinate 49,221 of NQOF01000001.1, read as the reverse complement.
TGGAGATCGGTGGAAAGAAGATCAGTGCCATTACAAAAAATATTGCGTATGATCCCTTGAAAAAGCAGATACAGGCCCTTGACTTTCAGGCACTCGTGGCAGGCGAGAAGGTTTCCACGTCGGTACAGATTCATTTTACAAATGAGGATATAGTACAGGGGTTTGTAAGTCAGGAGCTTACAGAGGTGCATTACAAAGCAGACCCGGCGAATCTTCTCGAACCAATCGAGATAGATTTTGGAAAAATACCGCCTGAGATCAAGAATTATTATGTGAGAGACCTGAAATTAGACGAAAAGAAAGAGATAGAGCTGATCACACCTGAATCTGCGCAGATTTTCCATATCGGGGAAGTGACAGTGGATGCCGGTGAAGAGGAAACATCAGAAGAAACAAAGGAGTAATTCCTGCTTGGCCCAGTGTCAGTTTGCGGCTGCAGAGGAGATGGCTTTTTTTACGGATATATGGTATAGTTTATCCATTAGAATAGATATAAGTCAGGAGTGCAGGAATGAATATACAGATTTTCGGAACGGGCAAATGTTTTGACACTAAGAAAGCGATACGTTATTTCAAAGAGCGGAATATAAAATATCAGTTTATAGATATGAAAGTAAAAGGAATGAGCAAGGGCGAATACAATAGTGTAAAGCAGTCAGTAGGCGGTCTGGATGCCATGCTGGATAAAAAATGTAAAGACAAAGATGCTCTGGCATTGATAAAATATATCGCAGACGAGGAGAAAGACGAAAAGGTCTTGGAAAATCAAAAGGTATTGAAAACACCAATTGTCCGGAATGGAAAGCTGGCAACAATTGGTTATTGTCCTGATATATGGAAAAATTGGAACGAAAAAGGCTGAGAAGCAAAGATCGTGAAGATGGTAGTGAAGGAGGGGCGTAATGTAAGGCATCCCAAGATGGATGACCTCCTTCCCAAAGGAGTAGAGATTAACATATGAGACAGTGTCCTTTTGGATGCTGTCTTTTTTCAGCCTTCGTTTGACGCTGATCTGCCCTTATGCCGCAGGCTTCAAAGTTCAGTCTGATTGGCTTGGAGGAGCCTGGGAGACACAGCGTTAACAGCCAGCAGTATTATTGTTCGACTTTTTTTGCATATTATGGTAAAATGAAACCATATAATATGAACAAGGAGTGGAAGATGATGCAGGGTTCATACGAAATGCTTCTCTCGGATATAGCCGTCCTCCTGGCAGGAAACCAATTTGACACGGAGGCTGTCAGCAAGTCTTTGAAGCTGATTTGTGACAGCTTTTCTTTTACATACGGCGCCGTATATGAGGCAGATAATTCTGAACATTTTAATCTGATGGAAAACGTTACTTTAAATCAAACGGCTCTCCGCCAGAGATTTTCCGTGAAAGAACTGACCACGGAGCAGTGCAGTTATTTGACTAAAAAAACAGTATCTTATATCACCCGAAATGAACATAATACGCTTTGTGAAACAAAACTGCTCACCATGTTCGCGGCCTCCTCACTGGTAATAGCGCCCATAACAGATGAAAGCTTTTGTATCTATGGCCTGATCGTTTTCTTTGACACAGCTTCGGAAGAAAAACGCACGGAAGCTGCCCAAGAGACATTGTCTGTTATGCTCCCAATGCTGGTCAGGTATATAGGTGTGAGGATGTATCGGTACATGCTCTCCCGGTCGCAGGCTTCACTGGAAAACATACTGGACAATACAGGGATTGATATTTACGTCAATGACTTTTACACGCATGATATCCTGTATGTAAATAGATCAATGGCGGAACCTTACGGGGGACAGGGACAGTTCCTCGGAAGGAAATGCTGGGAAGTCCTTTTTCCCGGGCAGAATGGCCCCTGTGATTTTTGTCCGGAAAAATATTTGATCGATGACCAGGGAGAGCCTACCAGGGTATACACCTGGGATTACCAGCGCCCCTTCGACGGATCGTGGTTCCGTGTGTTCAGTGCGGCTTTCCAGTGGGTGGATGGCCGACTGGCCCATGTAGTGAGCAGTGCGGATATCACCGACAACAAAGAGAAAGAAGCACTGATCCAATACATGGCAAACTATGATTCCCTGACAAATCTTCCCAACCGCAGGATGCTGGTAAACGACTGCAAGAAACGCATTGATCTGGCCAGCGATACGGAGAAAGGTTATCTGCTGTTTTTTGATATTGACGGTTTTAAAAATGTTAACGATAATTTTGGCCACGATGCCGGCGATGAACTTTTGATCGCGCTGGGTAAATTTTTCTCGGGTATTCCTCTGTTGAAGGACAGCATCTACCGCAATGGCGGAGATGAATTTGTGGCCATTATCGGGGGTGAATCCATCACAAAGGAGAATATCCAGAATCTCACCCGTTTTATTCTTGCCCGTTTCAGGAAGCCCTGGATACTAAAAGCAGGAAGTATCCACTGTAATACCAGTATCGGTGTGGCATGTTTTCCGGAAGACGGGTGTACAGCCGAGGAACTTCTCCGCAAGGCAGATATGTCTATGTATCAGGTGAAAAAATCCGGCGGAGGCGGTGTGTGTTTTGGCTATCAGCTTCTGTGATTTACAGCAGGGAAAAATGATCGGATGCAGACAAGATGAGAGGATGATATGAAATTTACATTATATGCAGGCAGACACCTGCCCGACCGCCCAGAATATCTTTGCCTTTCAGGTCGCTCCATTTGAAATCAGGCATCTCTTTTCTGGCTACCAGGAAATTTCCTGCCCGCTGTGTAAGCTGTGCAAAGTTGACAACAGCGTCATTGGCACCTTCCTGGTAAGCATACACGGAAGCCTCTGCGCCCATAAAGCCGATGTCCGCATCGCCGGAAAGGACGGCGGTCATAGTCTTGTCTGCGCCAAAGCCGGTCACACATTCTAAGCGGATCCCTTCTTTTGTAAAATACCCTTCTTCAATTGCCACATACTGAGGTGCATAGAAAATGGAATGGGCAACTTCATTTAATTTTACATCCACCAGTTCTTTTTCTGTTTTGGAATCTTTGGAATTTTTCTCACTCTTATCTGACTTTTGGCAGCCGGTAAGGCACATGGAAGTACAGAGTGCCACGGCGAGTAAAACGGATAAAATCTTTTTCATAGTTCCCTCCTGTTTTGGTACTACGTTTTGAAACATATAATGTAACTGTTCAGTATCTTCACAGGTACAAGCAAAAATCCACGCAGAATCGCCTTTGGGGATAGGGTTTTTGCCTGGCTGCTAAATAGTTACCATAAAATACAATATGAAAAAGGCTTGCCACAGGTTCCGATGCGGATTTGTTTAAAAACTGACTTGTCCCCACAGATCAAAAAATTTATAATGAGGATAGAAAAGAAAACAGGAGGAAGGATATATGAGCAATCAGCGATATTCCATGGAGACGCCTCCGGCGTCATTGCCTGTCCAGCTTTTGTATGTAACCTGCGCCAGGTCGGATAAGGACTGGCACAGCATGGAACATTCCCATTATTTTGCGGAACTCTTCTTTATCACAAAAGGGGAGGGCTGTTTTATCATTGACAATGAAAGAGTTCCTGTGCGGGAAAATGACCTGGTTTTAGTAAACCCCGGCGTCTCACATACAGAGCTGGGAAATAAAAAAAGCCCCTGGGAATACATTGCCCTGGGCATTGAAGGACTGCAGTTCCATTCCCGGGAGGACAGTGGACCTTATGATTACAGTGTCCACTTTCTGGGGCAGAGCCGTAAGGAGATAGGGGATTGCCTGACACAGATGGTAAGGGAGGCACGTATTGGTGAACAGGACAGCGGGGCAGTCTGCCAGAAGCTTTTGGAACTGCTGCTTCTGTATATTACCAGACATACCCGCCAGAATATCCTGGCTGCACCTCCCAATAAGGCAACCAGGGAATGCCGGGTTGTGGAACAGTATATCAATGAGCACTATGCGGAGGAGATCACCCTGGAAACACTAAGCCTTACGGCCCATATCAACAAATACTATCTGGTACATGCTTTCAAAGCCTACAAGGGTATATCTCCCATCAGTTATCTTGCGGAGAAACGGCTGTCAGAGGCCATGCATCTTCTGGAGACAACCAATTATCCTGTTACAAAAATATCAGGTATGGTAGGATACTCCTCCCAGTCTTATTTCTCCCAGGCTTTCCGTAGAATGACATCCATGTCACCGAATCAGTACAGAAAGAAAAATGAAAAGAGTGCCGCGGGCTGCAGTATTGTAAAATAACTGCGGCTCGCGGCACTTTTTGCGGTCTTATTTTTGAAGACGTTTTGTTAAAGTCCATAAAAGCTGAAGGTCATCGTGTCTCAGCTCTTTCATGTCCTGACAAAGATTCTTGAATTGTTCAGGACAAATAATACTTTCGTCAAAAAATTCTTTCGGTGTGACATTCAGGTAATCACAGATATAAAAAAATACTGTCATGGAGGGAAGCCCTTTTTTGTTTTCCAGTCCATTAATATAACCCGGATTTTGTCCAATGGAAAGACTCATATCTCTTGCAGAAACCTTCTTCGCTGACCTAAGCTGCGTCAGACGGTTATAAAACAAATCTTCATAGCTGTTTTCTTCAAAAGTATTCTCACTGTGCATATTTTTCACCACCTATTATATGACATTGTACATGATACTATGTCCCGAAATGTCGTTTTTGATACGTGATATGTCTTGAAATATCGTATTGTATCTGATATTATAAAAAGAAATATTAGATTCATTAAGATATTATTAAAATACAGGGAGCGGGAGTGAATATGACAAGAAATGAGAGAATACATGCACTGGGATACTGCAGGTCATGCCTGAATGAGACATATGGTCTGAAGCTGAAGCAAGAGGATGTGCTGGTATACGAATTTTTAGGACAGTGTATGAAATGCGGAAATACCCGGCATATTGTCCATAGAGTTAAGAAATATAAAACCTGGAAGCTAATGAGTTCCCGAAAACTGGGTCATGAGTGTTAGATAAAAAAAGAGGGGCCGCCGCATGGTATTCATGCGTGCGGCCCCTCTCTGCAGCCAAGGAAAATCCCAACACTAAAGGGAGTTCTGCCGGGATAGTTGTCCGTAACTGTGAAGACAGAAAAAAGATTCCGGAATTTAAAGCCTGGGGATTTTCTTTTCTCTGTTGTTCAGATATGCTTTTACGCCATCTACATCGCTGTAGGCAAAGTGACGCAGCTCTTTTTCTGTCATCTGTCCCAGTTCTTCCAGGTCGGAGTTTCCGGTGACAGGACAGATGGGAAGAAGCTCCTCAGCGGTCAGACCGAATTCCTCCATCTGCTGGGGAGATATGTACTGTGTCACTTCTATTTTATTGCAGGATTTGCAATGATACACAGAAAATATTTCGTTGGTCATGGTTTTGTCTCCTTTGTCAGAATAATATTATCATAATACAAGAAGGAAAAAATGTATAGGGGGAAAGTGAGCTTTTTGGGGGAAGGGCGGCGGACGGAAGTGGATGGGAGGCCGGGGCGTGAGTGTCCTCCCATCCGCTTCCTGGTTTTTGCAAACGGCATGTGATCTGGCAGATAAAACAGAGACTTATATCATAAAAAAGATGGAAATGACGGTGAAGACGGCCAAAAGGATATAGAGGGTGGCCTGATTGAGGCGGCATAGGGGGTCAGGGAGTTTCTTTTTTCGGAGGGCGTAGGAGAGCAGGTATGTGATGAGAACACTGAGTATGAAAATTGCGATATCGACCCACAGATAGCTTTTTTTGGTGAATCGAGTGTAACTGTAGAAGAAAAGAGGCATGGAGAGAAGCCCGGCGTACAGTCCTGTCAGGTTTTTGCAGAGAAGGTCAGGGCAGCGGTAAGACAGAAGGCGCTGTTCCAACAGCATGAAGAGGAGAGCCGGGAAGAAGAGCAGTTTCAGGTGTTCCCACACGCTCTCATTAACAGGACTGAATAACCCTACCAGAAAAAAATTGCCGGACCATTCATAAAAAAAGTGTGATAGGGAACCAAGCAGGATCGTAAATAGAATGCCAATTACCGTAAAAACCTTATAAGATTGCTGCATAAACAGACCTCCGGGGATTTAACATGCATTATGTTTAAAAGTATGCAGTGTATTGAAAAAATATTTGTATCACTCTTGAAAAAATAAGGGGAACGGAGGATAATGAATAGGAAAAGGCTGCGAAGGGACTGAACAGTCACAGGACAAGTATAACGAGGAGGATTACAGATGAAACTTGGATTTATCGGATGCGGTAATATGGCTTCTGCTATTATTGGCGGTATTTTGGAAAAAGAGATCGTAAGCAGGGGGGATATTACGGCTTCAACAAAGTCGCAGGAATCTGCTGCTAAGATAAAGGAAAAACTGGGGATTGCCTGTAGTACAGATAACAGGGAGACTGCGAAAATATCGGATGTGGTGTTTCTGGCTGTGAAGCCGCAGTTTCTGGAAGAGGTGATCGCAGAGATCAAGGATGTGCTGGGCAAAGAAAAGGTGATCATCTCCATCGCTGCAGGTAAGACTATGAGCTGGCTGGAGGAGCGTATCGGGGAGGACAGGAAGATAATCCGTACCATGCCCAATACGCCTGCATTGGTAGGAGAGGGGATCACAGGTGTCTGCAAAAACGCTCTTGTGGAAGAAAAAGAGCTGGAGGAGGCTTTGGTGCTGCTCCGTTCTTTTGGAAGAGCGGAGGTTGTGACAGAACCCATGCTGGATGTGGTGGGAGCTGTCAGCGGAAGTTCTCCGGCATTTGTTTTCATGTTCATTGAGGCCATGGCCGATGGCGCGGTGGCGGAGGGAATGCCAAGGAAAAAGGCATATGAATTTGCGGCACAGGCTGTATTAGGAAGTGCCAAAATGGTTCTGGAGACAGGGATGCATCCCGGAGAACTCAAGGATATGGTGTGTTCACCTGCGGGAACTACGATTGAAGGGGTGGGAGTTCTGGAAAAGAAGGGCATGAGGAGTGCTGTGACAGAATGTATCCGTGCATGTGTGAAGAAGACAAGAGAACTGTAAAACAGGCAATGTCTTGACAGGGATTAGCAATATTTCTCATTGCAAGAAATGCAAACTGCTGTTAAAATAAAAGAAAAGGCAAAAAAGCGCATATGTGCTGCTTTAGCCGAGACAAAAGAGGTCATATCATGGATCGAATTTTTGAAATCAGTGTGTGGTTGCTGGACAGCGGCAATGCGTTTCTGCGGTTTTGGGGAAAGCTGCTCTATAAGATTCCCAGAGCATATACGAAAAGACTGGAGAAAACCAGAAAAGGAGACGAACTTTTAGAGGAGGAGATTGAGAAACGCCGGGAAGCCACCTGGCACAGTATCATGAAAAGCCTCGGTGAAGAATGACTCAGAGGAAAGGACAGGCCTGCATTACTGCGGTCTGTCCTTTCCTGCGGAGAGCGTGCTGTTGTGGTATCTGGATGAGAAGGTTACATCCTCGCCGAACCAGTGGGGCGGCGTAAAGGAATTGGCGGACTCTACATCCGGAAATTCCACCTCCGCCAGAAAGAGTCCCTCGTAGGGCGCTCCAAATACATCCAGCTCAATGGTAAGTCCTCCTTCAAGAGGAAGCAGATATCTGGTTTTTGTAAGAATGATGCCGTCTGCCTTTTCTTTCAGGTGACAATAGGATGGTTCGTTGAGAGGCAGGTTATACTCCTCCCGCACCATATGTCCCTCCCCTTTGTAGGTGAGAAAATAAGCGTCATCCTGCCTGCGGATGCGGACAACCGGGTTGGTGTTCAGATAAGCCTGCTCTATTTTGTGACAGGGGAAGCTTGCCAGATCAGCGGGCAGCTCTTTAATAAGAAACTTTCTTTCTATTTCCATTGCTGTGCAGAACCTCCTTTTTCTATATGATAGGTACACTCTGAAGGGCACCCCGTAAGATATACAGCAGCGAGTGGTGCATATTATTAAGGTATACCTTATTGGGCACTCCGCAAATCATGCAGCAGTGAGAGGTGCATATTATTAAGGTATACCCTATTGGGCACCCCGCAAATCATGCAGCAGTGAGAGGTGCATATTATTAAGGTATACCCTATTGGGCACCCCACAAATCATGCAGCAGTGAGAGGTGCATATTATTAAGGTATACCCTATTGGACACCCCACAAATCATGCAGCAGTGAGAGGTGCATATTATTAAGGTATACCCTATTGGGCACCCCACAAATCATGCAGCAGTGAGTGGTGCATATTATTAAGGTAAACTTTATTTGGGCACCCCGCAAATCATCCGGCAGCGAGTGGTGCATATTATTAAGATATAGCCTATTGAGCACCCTTCAATTCATGCAGCAGTAAATGCTGCCTCTTTATATGGTATAACATAATTTTTATAAAAAAGAAACGGAAGTTTTAGAAATATCAGGTGATCCTATGGTATAATAAGTAGGTATGCAGGATTTTATACTCGTTTTATTTAAAGTAAGGGAGGGACTCATATGGCAAAAGTTTGTGTATTTACCGCAGATGGTTTTGAAGAAGTGGAAGGTCTGACTGTGGTGGATCTTTTGAGGAGAGCCGGGGAAGAAGTGCTCATGGTATCCATCTCCGATAATCTGAGTGTGACAGGTTCCCATGGGATTGAGATAAAAGCAGATGTCTTCTTCGATGATGTGGACTACAGCACCGTGGATATGCTGGTACTGCCGGGCGGTATGCCGGGCACACGGCATCTGGGAGAGCATCAGGGGCTTGCAGCCCTGTTAAAGAGCTTTGCTGCATCAGATAAAATGGTGGCGGCAATCTGTGCAGCTCCCAGCGTACTGGGCGGTCTTGGGATTTTAAAAGGCAGAAAGGCTGCCTGCTATCCCGGATTTGAGGAGAAGCTGGAGGAGGCCGTAGTCTTTACAGATCCGGTGGTAAAAGATGGAAATATCACCACCAGCAGAGGCGTGGGAACAGCGATCCCCTTTGCACTGGAGCTGATTTCACAGCTGGAGGGAGAAGTGAAAGCCCGTCAGATTAAAAAATCCATTGTTTCATAAAAAAATGCTGGTGTTTTTAAACTCCTTGTGCTATACTGTGATAATGACTGTAAGTATGATAAAGTGTCCGTTTTGGGCAGGAATGCATGAATACTCAAAATGCATGAATACATATAGAATTCAAGGAGGAATCATTTAAAATGAGCGTACAGGTAGAAAACTTAGAGAAGAACATGGCGAAGCTTACTATTGAGGCTTCCGCTGAAGATTTTGAAAAAGCAGTACAGGCTGCTTACCAGAAAAACAAAAACAAGATCACCATCCCGGGATTCCGTAAAGGAAAAGCACCCCGTGTGATGATTGAAAAAATGTATGGAGCAGGTATCTTCTATGAAGATGCAGCCAATGCGCTGATCCAGTCTGAATATCCGAAGGCAGCAGATGATTGCGGCCTGGATATCGTTTCCCAGCCGGAAATTGATGTGGTACAGATTGAAAAAGGCAAACCGTTCATCTTCACAGCAGAAGTAGCTGTAAAACCTGAAGTGACCCTGGGTGACTACAAAGGTGTAGAAGTGGAAGTTGCCAAAGCAGAAGTGACAGAAGAAGAAATTGCAGGAGAACTGAAGAAAGAGCAGGAGAATAACTCCAGAACCATCGACGTGGATGACAGAGCAGTTGAAAACGGCGATATGATCACTCTTGATTTTGAAGGATTCGTGGACGGAGAGGCATTTGAAGGCGGCAAAGGCACAGACTATCCTCTGACAATCGGTTCCAACTCCTTTATCCCGGGATTTGAAGATCAGTTAGTGGGCGCTGTGATTGGCGAGGAAAAAGAAGTCAATGTGACTTTCCCGGAAGACTACCAGGCCAGTGACCTGGCTGGAAAAGCAGCAGTGTTCAAATGCAATGTAAAAGCCATCAAAGTGAAAGAACTTCCTGAACTGGATGACGAATTTGCAAAAGATGTCTCTGAGTTTGATACTCTGGAAGAATACAAAAAAGACATTGCGCAGAAGCTGAAAGAGCGCAAAGAAGACGTTGCAAAACGTGAAAAAGAAGATAAAGTAGTAGATGCGATCATCGAAAACGCACAGATGGATATTCCGGAAGCAATGATCCAGAACCAGATCCGTCAGTTAGTGGATGATTTTGTAAGAAGACTGCAGTCTCAGGGATTATCCATTGACCAGTACTATCAGTTTACAGGTCTTGATAATGCTAAGATCCAGGAGCAGATGAGACCTCAGGCCATGAAGAGGATCCAGAGCCGTCTGGTACTGGAGAAAGTTGCAGAAGTAGAGAACATCCAGGTTACCGATGAAAAAGTAGATGAAGAGATCGCAAAGATGGCTGAAATGTACAAAATGGAAGCCGACAAATTAAAAGAATTAATGGGCGACTACGAGAAAGAGCAGATGAAGAAAGATATCGCTGTTCAGGAAGCTGTTACCTTAGTAGCTGACGCTGCAAAAGTGACAGAAGTAGTGGAGAAGACAGAAGAGTAACGGACAGACAGTTCGTTTCTTACGCCCGCGTGACAGAATAGGAGGAGTTTCATGAGTTTAGTACCATACGTCATTGAACAGACCAGCAGAGGAGAGAGAAGTTACGATATCTACTCCAGGCTGTTGAAGGATAGAATCATTTTTCTGGGAGAAGAAGTGAATGACACAACAGCAAGCCTGATCGTGGCACAGCTTCTGTTCCTGGAATCAGAAGACCCGGGAAAGGATATTCATCTGTATATCAACAGTCCGGGCGGTTCTGTGACAGCAGGATGGGCTATTTATGATACCATGCATTACATTAAATGTGATGTGTCCACAATCTGCATCGGTATGGCTGCAAGCATGGGTGCATTCCTGCTGGCAGGCGGTACAAAAGGAAAGAGATTCGCGCTTCCCAACGCGGAGATCATGATCCATCAGCCGTCCGGCGGTGCAAAGGGACAGGCTACGGAAATTCAGATTGTTGCCGACATGATCTTGAAGACCAGGAAGAAACTGAATGAGACTCTGGCCGCCAACACAGGTCAGCCTTTTGAAGTCATTGCCAGAGACACGGAAAGAGATAATTATATGTCCGCAGAAGAGGCAAAGGCTTATGGTCTGATTGACAGTGTAATTGAGCACAGATAAGAACGAATGATAAGACTCCTGCGGTTAAGCTGCGGGGGTCTTTCGGCATTAATACGGTAAACAAGAAAGGAATAGAAGAATGGCGATAAAAGGAAACGAGCCAAAGATCCGCTGCTCTTTCTGCGGAAAGACAGAAGAACAGGTACGGAAACTGATTGCAGGACCCAGCGGTACTTATATCTGTGATGAATGTGTGGAGATCTGTGCAGAGATCATAGATGAGGACAGCGCAGGTTACACGGAGGACAGCAACGGAGAGATCAATCTGCTGAAACCACAGGAGATCAAAACATTTCTGGATGACTATGTGATCGGGCAGGATGAGGCGAAAAAAGTGCTGTCTGTAGCCGTTTACAATCACTATAAGCGAGTTATGGCCGGAAAAGATTCCGACATTGAACTTCAGAAAAGTAATATTTTGATGCTGGGACCAACCGGCTCCGGTAAGACGCTGCTGGCTCAGACACTGGCCAGACTGTTGAATGTGCCTTTTGCCATTGCAGATGCCACAACTCTGACAGAGGCCGGATATGTAGGTGAGGATGTGGAAAATATCCTGCTGAAGATCATTCAGGCCGCGGATTACGATATAGATCGTGCGCAGTACGGTATCATATACATTGATGAGATTGACAAGATAACAAGAAAATCGGAAAATGCGTCGATCACCAGAGATGTTTCAGGGGAGGGTGTACAGCAGGCACTTCTGAAGATCCTGGAGGGCACAGTTGCCAGTGTTCCGCCCCAGGGAGGAAGAAAGCATCCGCATCAGGAATTCCTGCAGATCGATACCACCAATATTCTCTTTATCTGCGGCGGTGCTTTTGAGGGGCTGAATAAGCTCATTGAAAACAGAATGGATACAAAAGCCATTGGTTTCAATGCTGTGGTGACAGATAAGAAAGAAAAAAACGTGGGAGAGATCCTCAAAGAGGTAATGCCTCAGGACCTGGTAAAATTCGGTATGATCCCCGAGTTTGTAGGCCGTGTTCCCGTGGTGGTATCCCTGGATGCCCTGGACGAGGAGGCGTTGGTGAAGATCCTGAAAGAGCCGAGAAACTCTCTGATCAGACAGTATAAAAGGCTTTTTGAAATTGACGGCGTGGACTTGGATTTTGACGATGATGCCCTGGTGGCGATCGCCAAGAAATCCATGGACAGAAAGACAGGAGCCAGAGGACTGCGGGCTATTATGGAGTCTACCATGATGGACCTTATGTATACAGCGCCTTCTGACGAGACGATCCGCTCCTGTAAGATCACAAAAGACTTGGTAGAAGGTAAGGGGCAGGCCTTAATTGAACATGGGGAAATGCAGCCGCCCACAAGGAGAAACAAGGGTGGACGCAAGAGGGGAACACCAGAAACTGCATAAATATGCATAACGATTAAGGAGGCGCGGGAATGAGTGACATAATCTATAATCTGCCGGCCATCGCCCTTAGAGGTACAACCATCCTTCCTGACATGATCGTCCATTTTGATGTGAGCAGGGAAAAATCCATACAGGCCATTGAGAAGGCCATGATGCAGGATCAGAGGGTGCTTTTGATCACCCAGAAGGATCCTGCAGTGGAGGACCCGGGCCAGGAAGATTTATATAAAATTGGAACCGTTGCGGAGATAAAGCAGCTTGTAAAACTGCCCAAGAATATTGTCCGAGTCCTGGTAGAGGGAATGGAGCGGGCTGAACTGCTCCGTTTTACGGAAAGTGAATACTATCTGAATGCCGAGGCAGCTACCTTTGATGTTGAAGAACTGAAAAGTGTGGAGGAGAGTGTGGAGGAAGCCATGCTCCGCGGCATGAAAGAGATCTTTGTCAAATACTGCAATGTGAATCCAAAGATGAGCAAAGAACTGGCAGGCCAGATACTGGAACTGGATGATGTGAGCAAGGTCATTGACCAGATATCCATACATCTTCCCATGAAATATGAGGACAGACAGAAGGTTCTGGAAGCGGTATCTCTGGAAGAGCGCTATGAGGAACTGGGAATCATTCTCACCAATGAGATCGAGGTCCTGGAAATCAGTGCAGAACTGCAGAGTAAAGTAAAAGAGCGGGTGGACAAGAATCAGAGGGAATATATCCTGAGAGAACAGCTCAAACTGATTCGGGAAGAGCTGGGCGAAGATGATACCCGGTCCGAGGCGGACCAGTTCCGTGAGGAAGCCAGGAAGCTGAAAGCTTCCCGGGAAGTGAAAGACAAGATAATAAAAGAAGTGGATCGATTTAAGAATACGGCAGGCAGTCAGGCAGAGTCCAGTGTGATGCGCAGTTATATTGAGACACTTCTCTCTCTTCCCTGGGATAAGATGACCAGGGATAATAAGAACTTAAAAGAGGCCAACAAGGTTCTGGAAACAGACCATTACGGCCTTAACAAGGTGAAGGAACGCATCATGGAATTTCTGGCGGTGCGCACACTCACCAAAAAAGGTGAAAGTCCCATTCTGTGTCTGGTGGGTCCTCCTGGAACAGGAAAGACCTCCATTGCCAAGTCCGTGGCGCGGGCGCTCCACAAGGAATATGTCCGCATCTGTCTGGGCGGCGTACGGGATGAGGCTGAGATCCGGGGACACAGAAGAACCTATATCGGCGCCATGCCCGGCAGGATCGCCAATGGGCTGATACAGGCAGGTGTGAAAAATCCCCTGATGCTTCTGGATGAGATAGACAAAGTCAGCAGCGATTATAAAGGGGACACGTCTTCCGCACTTCTGGAAGTGCTGGATTCTGAGCAGAATAACAAGTTCAGGGACCATTATGTGGAGATCCCGCTGGATCTGTCAGAGGTGCTGTTCATTGCCACAGCCAATGACCTGCAGACGATACCAAGGCCGCTTCTGGACCGTATGGAGATCATTGAGGTGAGCAGCTATACGGAAAATGAAAAATGGCACATCGGCAAAGAACATCTCGTTCCGAAGCAGATGAAGATCCATGGCCTGAAAGAGGGACAGCTCGTTCTGGAGGATGAGGTTCTGCGGGAAATGATCACCGGCTATACAAAGGAAGCCGGAGTCAGGGAATTGGAGCGGAAGATCGGTGAAATCTGCAGGAAGACCGCAAGGCGGATCCTGGAGGATAAGCAGGAATCCGTCACAGTGCAGAAAGAGAATCTGGAGGCGTTTTTAGGCCGTGCCAAGTTCACCTACCAGAGGAAGAACAACACGGATGAGATTGGAATCGTACGCGGGCTTGCGTGGACCAGCGTGGGTGGTGATACCCTGCAGATCGAAGTAAACCTCATGCCCGGAAAAGGCGAATTCATGCTCACCGGACAGCTGGGGGATGTGATGAAAGAGTCAGCACAGACCGGGGTGAGTTTCATCCGTTCCATAGCGGATAAATATAATATCAAACCTGAATTTTTCCAGGAACATGATTTACATATCCACATTCCTGAGGGAGCGGTACCTAAGGACGGTCCGTCCGCGGGAATCACCATGGCCACCGCCATGCTCTCCGCAGTGACCGGAACACCGGTGAAGGCAGATCTTGCCATGACCGGTGAGATCACCTTAAGAGGACGGGTACTGCCGATCGGGGGCCTGAAGGAAAAGCTTCTGGCAGCTAAGAGTGCAGGGATTGAAACTGTGCTGGTTCCGGGGGAGAACAGGCCGGATATTGAAGAGATGGAAAAAGAGATCACAGACGGCATGACCATTGTATTTGTCAGCACCATGGAAGAAGTGCTGGCACAGGCTTTTGTCTGAAACCAAATTCGGAGGATGAATGATGGTAATTAAAAATGTATCACTGGATATTGTCTGCGGTGTCACAAGCACGCTTCCCGTGACGGAGCTGCCGCACATCGCATTTGCGGGGAAATCAAACGTAGGGAAATCTTCCCTGATCAATGCGCTTATGAACAGGAAATCCCTGGCAAGGACCAGCGCATCCCCCGGAAAGACACAGACTATAAATTTTTATAATGTGAATGATGCGTTATATCTGGTGGACCTGCCGGGGTACGGCTACGCAAAAGTAGCCCAGGCGGTAAAGGAACAGTGGGGAAAGCTGATAGAGAGATATCTGCAGAATACAAAGGAATTGAAAGCAGTATTTTTGCTGATCGATATCCGCCATGACCCATCTGCCAACGATAAAACCATGTATGACTGGATTGTGCACAACGGATATGAGCCGATTATCATAGCAACAAAAGTGGACAAATTAAAGAGAAGCCAGGTACCGAAGCATGTAAAAGCCTTAAAAGAAGGGCTTGCGCTGCGTCCGGGTACAAGAGTGATCCCATTCTCCGCTGAGACAAAGCAGGGGAGAGAGGAAATCTGGGAGCTGGCGGAAAGTTTGCTGTTTGAGCCGGCGTAGGACCGTGTAGAGATACGAGGGAGTGTCGCTTTGACAGCGGCGCTCCCTCGTTTTTTTGGAAAACACAGGGTAAAGTTCCGTTAAAAGGGAGATAGTATGTTAAAAGGAATTATTTTCGATATGGACGGCGTGTTGATCAACAGTGAGCCGGTCCACTACAGAGTCTGGAAACAGGCGCTTGCAGTGCGGGGGATTGAACTTGATTATGAGATTTACAAACCATGTATCGGTTCCACCAATGGTTTTTTAATGGATATACTGCATGATAATTATGGGATTTCCAGGGATGATAAAGAACTGGTTGAGACTATGGAACAGATAAAAAAGAAGGTCATTGCAGAGGAAGGCTTTCCTATGATAGAGGGTGTGCCCCAGCTGCTCGGACGTCTCAAAGACAGCGGATATCGTCTGGCTATAGCCTCCTCCTCCCCTTTGGCCTATATCCGGCAGGTGGTGACAAGTCTGGGGATTGACGGTTATTTTGAACTTCTTGTGAGCGGGGAGCAGGTGAAAAACCCAAAACCGGCACCGGATGTATTTTTGGAAGCCGCCAGGCAGATGAAACTTGACCCGGAGGAGTGCCTGATCCTGGAGGACTCCAGCAACGGATGCAGGGCAGCAAAGGCGGCAGGGATCGTCTGCTGCGCCTACTTCAACCCGGATTCCGGAAAGCAGGATCTAAGCCCCGCGGATGTGGTGATCGAGGGATATGAAGAGATTGACGGTGCTTTTTTAGAGAAAGTATACTGCCATGGCAGACATCTTCCCGCATTGGTGTGTGAGACAAAAAGACTGCGGATACGGGAAATGACGGAACAGGATATTCCTAAAATGATGGAGATCACCAGCCAGGGAACCCCGGATACCTCGGAAGGAATGGCAAAGAGCCTGGAGGAGGAACTGGAGGCCTTTCCCTCCTACCGCAAATACATGTATGAAATGTGTGATATGGGCTACTGGGTCCTGGAGGAGAAAGAGAGCGGGATGATCGTGGGCCGTGCAGGGGTGGAGCCAAAAATATGGAACCACAACAGCTCTGTGGTGGAACTGGGTTATCTCATTGATGAAAAACACAGAGGAAAAGGATTTGCCTATGAAGCCTGCCGGGGTATTTTGGAGGAGGCAAAGAGAAGAGGGGCTGTGTACCTGTACTGCAGGATACGCAGTGCCAATCTGGCCTCTAAAAAACTGGCCCGCAAGCTGGGATTTTCTAAGATTGACTACCGTTTGGAGGATGACAGCGAGGATATGGAGGTCTACAGATATACCTGCAGTGAATAGAGATCCGTTACTATTCACAGCCCTGCAAAAAACGCAGTTCTGTAAACAGTAACACGCTTCGCGATGCACATATGGAGCATTCTGCCCCATATCGCGCTGGCTGCCTCGGGATTTTCATGCGCAAGCGCATAAAAACACCTCGCGGGACAACAGCCGTGAATAGTAACAGAGATCCCCCATCGGAGCGTGATTTTATTGGGTAAATACCCGTGATTATGCAGTTGACTGGATCGTTACAAATCAGGTACAATGGAAAGGATATAAAATGGGAATTGTAAAAGCCATTAAACTGGTGCATGACTATTATAAATACGATGAAAGCGGCCATGTGGAGGGTACCTACAGGGCCCTTGACAATGTGGAGCTGGATATCGAAGCAGGACAGTTTATTGCTGTTCTGGGACACAACGGCTCCGGTAAATCCACTCTGGCAAAGCATATCAATGCCCTTTTGTTTCCTACGGAGGGCGCGCTGTGGCTGGACGGCATGAACACTATGGAGGAAGAGGAGATCTGGAAGATCCGCCAGAAAGCAGGAATGGTTTTCCAGAATCCCGACAATCAGATCATCGGTACTGTGGTGGAGGAGGATGTGGGATTCGGCCCTGAGAACATGGGAATCCCCACAGACCATATCTGGCAGAGGGTGAATGAAAGTCTGGAGGCAGTGGGAATGACCGCTTACCGCCATCATTCGCCAAATAAACTGTCAGGCGGGCAGAAGCAGAGGGTTGCCATAGCCGGTGTGATGGCTATGCACCCCAAATGCATCATACTGGATGAACCCACAGCCATGTTGGACCCAAACGGCAGAAAAGAAGTGCTCCGCGCAGTAAAGGAACTGAACGAAAAAGAAGGCATCACAGTTGTTCTGATCACGCATTATATGGAGGAAGTGGTGAACGCGGATCGTGTTTTCATTATGGACCAGGGGAAAGTAGTGATGCAGGGAACACCTAGGGAGGTGTTTTCCAGGGTGGAGGAGTTGAAATCCTACCGCCTGGATGTACCCCAGGTGACACTTCTGGCCTATGAACTGAAACAGGCGGGAGTGAAGCTGCCTGCAGGAATTCTGACAACAGAGGAATTGGTGAACGCATTATGTCAATAAAATTAGAGCATATCACATACACATACAGTCCGGGAACCGTCTATGAAATGCATGCCTTAAAGGATGTGGATATGGAAATCCCCGACGGTCAGTTCATGGGCATTATCGGTCACACGGGAAGCGGAAAATCTACACTGATACAGCATTTTAACGGCCTTATGAAACCTACATCAGGCACTGTTTTCTATAATGGCCAGGATATCTGGGCAGATAAATATGACAGGCAGGAGCAGCGAAGCAAGGTGGGGCTGGTATTCCAGTACCCGGAACATCAGCTTTTTGAGGCAGAGGTTCTGGAGGATGTCTGCTTTGGGCCAAAGAATCTGGGGTTCTCAAAAGAAGAAGCAGAGGAGAGGGCAGTCAGAGCGCTGACCCAGGCGGGATTACCGGAAAAGTTTTATAAAAGTTCTCCTTTTGAACTGTCAGGCGGGCAGAAGCGGCGGGCGGCCATCGCAGGGGTTCTGGCCATGGAGCCGGAAGTGCTGATCCTGGATGAGCCTACAGCAGGGCTGGACCCTCAGGGCCGTGATGAGATACTGGATCAGATCGCATCCCTGCACAGCCTGCGGGGAATCACCGTGATCCTGGTATCCCACAGTATGGAGGACATCGCGAAATATGTGGAGCGCATGATCGTGATGAATAAGGGGGAAAAGGCATTTGACGGTGTACCGAGAGAAGTCTTTTCCCATTACAAGGAGCTGGAGGCTATGGGGCTTGCTGCACCCCAGATCACCTATATCATGCACGCGCTCGGTGAACGCGGGCTGCATGTGGACACCCGGGCTACCACGGTAGAAGAGGCAAAGGCAAGTATATTACAGGCACTGGAGAGATTGGACAAATGATAAGAGATATTACGATCGGACAATATTACCCTGCGGATTCGCTTCTCCACAGGCTGGACCCCCGTGTAAAGTTTGTAGGAACCATCATGTTTCTGGTATCCCTTTTCGTGGCAGATTCCTTCTGGGGATATTTGCTGGCAACCGCATTTTTGGTGACGATCATCGTCATGTCAAAGGTTCCTGTAAAATTCATGCTGAAAGGCCTGAAACCGCTGTTTTTCATACTTTTGATCACCGTTGCGTTCAACTTGTTTCTGGTACCTGGCAAGGTACTTTGGCAGTTTTGGATATTAAAGATCACAAAGGAAGGTATCCTGCAGGCCGTGAGGATCGGCATCCGGCTGATCTACCTGGTTATCGGCTCCTCGGTCATGACGCTGACCACAACACCGAACCAGCTTACAGACGGTTTGGAAAGGCTTATGAAGCCCCTGAATAAGATCAGGATCCCCGTGCATGAGATTGCCATGATGATGTCCATCGCCCTCAGATTCATCCCCATCCTCATGGAGGAGACGGATAAGATCATGAAAGCCCAGATCGCCAGAGGTGCTGACTTTGAGAAGGGCAGTCTGATCCAGAAAGCCAAGAACCTGCTGCCGCTTCTGGTGCCCCTTTTTATCTCCGCTTTCAGAAGAGCGGATGATCTGGCTATGGCCATGGAAGCGCGGTGCTATCACGGCGGTGAGAACCGGACATCCATGAAGCCTCTCAAATACCACAGCAGGGATATCTCTGCCTATGTGTGTATTTTCCTGTATCTGGCCGCGGATATTGCGATCCGTGTGCTCGTCTAGGAGGGGCCGGTATGAAGCGTATTATGCTGGAGGTTGCTTACGATGGCACAAACTACTGCGGCTGGCAGGTGCAGCCAAATGGAATTACGGTACAGGAAGTTTTAAACCGCCATCTGTCGGAGCTGCTGCATGAGCATGTGGAGACCATAGGGGCAAGCAGAACCGATGCAGGCGTACACGCCCTGGGCAATGTGGCCGTGTTTGACACAAATGCCAGGATGCCCGGGGAAAAGATATCTTATGCACTGAACCAACGCCTTCCTGAGGATATCCGTATCCAGATGTCAAAGGAGGTAGGCGCAGATTTTCATCCCAGGTACCGGGTCAGTGAGAAGACTTATGAGTACCGGATCCTGAACAGAAGGTTTCCTGTGCCCACAGAGCGGTTTTATTCTCATTTTACTTATATCCCCATGGATATAGAGAAGATGAGAAAGGCGGGGGAATATCTGCTGGGAGAACATGATTTTAAAAGCTTCTGCGGTTCCGGGGCGCAGGTGAAGACTACGGTCAGGACCATTCACGGGTTTTCAGTGGAACGTGAGAACGACCTGATCACCATGCGCATTACCGGCAGCGGATTCTTGTACAATATGGTGCGGATTCTGGCAGGCACGCTGATGGAGATCGGCGGCGGGGCCTATCCCCCTGAAAAAATCCGGGAGATACTGGCTGCCAGAGACAGGAAAGCAGCCGGCCCCACCGCACCGGCGCGGGGGCTTACCCTGATAAAAATTGACTATAAAAACGGCAAGGAAGAGGAATAGTGATATGAGAAGAAGTGGAATGCTGCTGCCAATCGCCAGTCTGCCGTCTCCATACGGCATTGGAGCATTTTCAAAGGAGGCATATGAGTTTATTGACCTTTTGAGGGATACCGGTCAGAAGCTCTGGCAGATACTGCCGCTGGGACCTACCAGCTACGGGGATTCCCCCTATCAGTCCTTTTCCACTTTTGCAGGCAACCCCTATTTCATAGATTTGAATGTCCTGATCGGAAAAGGATGGCTTAAAAAGGAAGAGTGCGATGCCTGCGACTGGGGAGACCATCCCTCCTATATTGACTATGGGAAAATATACGAGAGCCGTTTTCCTCTCCTTCGGAAAGCATTTGAGAGAAGTAAGATTCTTTCCGACGGCAATTTCCTCACTTTTTGTGTGGAAAATAACCACTGGTTGGATGATTATGCCCTCTACATGGCTGTGAAGAATAAATTTGGCGGCAAAAGCTGGATTGAGTGGGATGAGGAAGTGCGCCTGAGAGAGCCTGCTGCCCTGAAAAAATATCAGGACGAGCTGCGTGAGGACATTATTTTTTATCAGTACCTGCAGTTTGAATTTTTTGAACAGTGGAAAAATGTGAAGAATTATGCCCATGAAAAGGGGATACAGATCGTTGGGGATATCCCGATCTATGTGGCCTTTGACAGCGCGGATACCTGGGCGAACCCGGAACTGTTCCAGCTGGATGAAAATAATCTGCCCATAGCAGTGGCCGGATGTCCGCCGGACGGGTTTTCTGCCACAGGCCAGCTTTGGGGCAATCCCCTGTACCGCTGGGATTACCACAAGAGAATGCACTATGGCTGGTGGATGCGCAGGATCAGCCACTGCTTTAAACTCTTTGATATTGTGCGTATTGACCATTTCAGGGGATTTGATGAGTATTATTCCATCCCTTACGGAGATGATACGGCACAAAACGGCCATTGGGAAAAGGGGCCGGGTATGGATTTGTTCCATACCATGAAAGAAGAGCTGGGAGAGCGGAACATCATTGCGGAAGATTTGGGATTTCTCACGGAGACCGTGTATAAGCTGCTGCGTGACAGCGGGTATCCGGGCATGAAAGTGCTGCAGTTTGCTTTTGACACCAGTGAGAACAGTGACTATCTCACCTATAAATATGACAGAAACTGTGTGGTCTACACAGGAACCCATGACAATGATACTACAATGGGCTGGTATGAGCACTTGACAGACTGGGACAGGGATGTTGCTCTCCGATACATGAACAGCTTCCATACGCCAAAGGAGGAGCAGCACTGGGATCTGATCAGCCTTGCCATGCGCAGCGTGGCGGACACCTGCATCATACCGGTACAGGATTATCTGGGCCTTGGCAGTGAGGCAAGGATCAATACCCCCTCCACATTAGGGGACAACTGGAAGTGGAGGATGGGAAAAAATGCATTTTCAGACGAATTAAAAGGCAGGATCTGGCATATGACAAAATTATACGGCAGATTGTAGCAGCAGTTAAGCAGGTCTGCGCATTGGCTGTGCGGCCGTATGAATGCGTGGCGGTATAAGTGTAGAAAGGAAGAAATCATTATGGCATTTAAAGAAGTAAAAACAGAGGAATTACAGTTCAATCCATTTACCAAGATCGGAAAAGAGTGGATGCTGATCACAGCGGGAACAGAGGAAAAATACAATACCATGACTGCAAGCTGGGGCGGCGTTGGTGTGATCTGGGGAAAAGATGTGGTGACAGCTTACATCCGTCCTCAGCGGTACACAAAGGAATTCGTGGATGCAAACGATACCTTTACCATCTCCTTCTTCCCTAAAGAGTACAAAAAAGCCCTGAGTCTCTGCGGCAGCGTGTCCGGACGTGACAGGGATAAGATCACAGAGGCCGGTCTGACCGCCTGCTTTGTGGACGGCACTCCCGCGTTTGAGGAGGCCAGTCTGGTGTTTGTCTGCAAGAAAATGTATCACGGAGATATTTTCCCGGAAAATTTTGATGCACCGGAAAATGACGAAAAGTGGTATCCTGAAAAAGACTATCACACCATGTATATCGGAGAAGTTTTGAAGGTACTGGTGAAGGAAGGCTGAAAGCATTGGAAAATCTCATATTCAGCCTGAATGCCACGCTGCCCATCTTTCTCACTATGCTTCTGGGACTTCTGTTCCGGTATCTGGGACTGATGAGTGCTGATTTTGTGGCAAAGCTCAACCGTTTTGTCTTTGTGGCGGCCATACCTGCGCTGGTATTTCAGGACATTTCTTCTGTGGATGTGCGGGAAAGCTGGGACGGCGGATTTGTCCTGTTTTGTTTTCTGGCTACCCTTGTAAGTATTACGGTGATCACCCTCCTCGCCAGGTTTCTGGTGGAGGAGGATATCCGGGGGGAGTTTGTGCAGGCATCCTACAGAAGCAGTGCCGCTATTTTGGGTATTGCGTTTATCCAGAATATCTATGGCAGTTCCGGAATGGCGCCTCTTATGATCGTGGGAACGGTTCCCCTTTACAATGCGGCGGCGGTGGTGGTGTTGTCCCTCATGAAGCCCGGACGAAAGAAGCTTGACAGAAAACTTTTGCTTCAGACAGCAAAGGGGATCGTGACCAATCCGATTATACTGGGTATCCTGGCCGGCATTCTATGGTCTGTACTCCGAATCCCTCAGCCGGAGATCATGCAGAAAACAGTGAAGAACGTGGCGGTCCTGGCAACCCCTCTGGGCCTTATGGCGATGGGGGCTTCCTTTGAAGGAAAGAAGGCATTGGCAAAGCTCCGGCCCTCTGTGCTGGCGAGTGTGATAAAACTGGTGGTTCTGGCTGCCGTTTTCCTTCCCCTTGCTGTCCGTCTCGGGTATACCGGGGAACGCCTGATCGCCATACTGGTCATGCTGGGGTCAGCCACAACCGTGAGCTGCTTCGTCATGGCGAAAAATATGGGGCATGAGGGCGTGATGACTTCCAGCACAGTTATGCTGACTACGTTTTTTTCGGCGTTTACACTGACCGGATGGCTGTTTTTATTAAAAACCCTGGGACTGGTATAAGAGAAAAGGAAGTGGATCCATTATTCCTTATGACCGCGTGGCTGTGAAGCTTGTAGTTAGATCCAGTATCTGTACCGGAGAGCAGTTGGCAGGATTCAAAGATTTAAAAATAGGAGAATTCCAGTATATGTACCTGATTAAAAGCCAGGCTGAACTCAGGGATTTTATGGAGCAGTACGGTTACTGTACACAGGCCACTGTGCCGGGAGGCGTTTTCATGCTGAAAGCATGATAATCCCGAGGCAGCCAGCGCGATAAAGCAGAATGCTCAATATCTGTGCATTGCGAAGCGTGTTACTGGACACGGAGTGAACAGTAACGCAGTACGGCATCAGGGAAGAAGAAATTTCAAAAGAGTGGTAAAATAAAAAAAGATGTGTTATAATTAAAAACCAGAGAATACTCATTACTTTACATAAGGAGAAGCATCATGAGCCAGGAAAAAGTCGATAAATATAAAAAGAATAAGAATAACCGCGATAAGATCCAGAAAAAAGAAGCACGGGCTCTTTTACTGGAGAAAGTGATCGTTTCCGCAGTTTGTCTGCTGATCGTGGGATGGATTGGCTATTCTGCTTACAGCCTTGCAACGAAAGAGGACACAGAGGGAGAGGCTGTTACAACTGAAATGAATGTTACAGCCATGACAGATTATCTCCAGGAGCTCTCTGCAGGAGAAGAGGCTGAATAAGCATACAGGGAAAGCAGGATTGGAAATGCAGAGATGCATTTCCTTTTTTCATGATATGAGAAGATACGCAGTAGTGTTTGGGCGTTTAGATGGAGGGATGCTGGTGAGAGAAAAGGGAATCAGAGGTATTTGGCGCTGGATTTTGATTTTTACGGCTGTGCCCGTGGTAGTACTGCTTGTTCTTACAGCACTGCAGGCAGGGCCTGAGAACCTTCCGGAAAAAAACAGCGGCCTCCATAAATGGGATACAGGCTGGTATTATAATGCGGAGGATGGTACAAAACAGATATGCCAGGTACCTTCCAGGATCAAAATCAGCGGAGGGGAATTTATCCTGCAGCAGACGGTTCCGGACTTTTTGGAGGAGGAGAAGTATCTGGGATTTTTGAACCACTATCAGCAGGTAGAGGTTTTTATTGATGGTGAGAGCAGATACCGGTATACAGAAGAACAGACGGGATTATTCCGCAGTATGATGGGTAATACACTGTGCATGATAAAGATTAACAAAGAAGATTGCGGAAAAGACATAGCGATCAGGCTTGGCCGCTATAATAAGAGTTTGCATTGGCAGATACCTGTCATCTATTTGGACAGCAGGGAGAGTCTGCTTTTGCATATCTGGATGCAGGAACAGCCCAAAATGATTTTTTGTTTGGTGCTTCTGGTGTTGAGCGCGGGTCTTTTTCTTTTATGGCTGCTTTTGAGGGTCAGGGAAGAGGTCCGGGTATCCAGCGTGTTTCATGCGTGGGTTTTTATTCTGGTATCAGCCCTGTGGATTCTCACGGATTCCAGAATTATGATATTTTTTGTCTCTTGGCCACGGTTTATCTGTCTCATATCCTTTTATGCGTTTTATATGTTCCCGATTCCCATGCTCTCCTTCATCAGTGAAGTATGCGGCAGAAAGTCAGTCATGCTTGACTGGATGAAGACGATTCTGGTCTGCAATGTGCTGGTGCAGAGCCTTCTGTATCTGACCGGGATATGTAAGCTGATGAATATGCTGCCGGTTACCCATGTGCTCTATGGGGCAGCCATTGTTTGTTTAGTTCTCTATATGGCTAAGGAGCTTAGGAGCAGCAAAGCCCAGTATGCTAAAATCTTTTTTATCGGCGTGTTTTTTTTAATGTTTATGGCAGCCGTATCCCTGCTTTCTTTTTATACAGGGGTGGGGAGCAGATATGCCATGTATTATCAGCTGGGACTTCTGGGATTCATGTGCGCACTGATCTGCATGACCATACGGCAGGTCAATGAAATTTTGGAGGACAGGACCGGGGACAGGATTTTGGAAGAACTGGCGTATATGGATGTTATGACAAAGCTGGGAAACCGTTCCGCTTATGAGATGCGCCTGCAAAAACTGCAGGAGACCATGTCTTTGGGACAGGAGCTGTCAGCAGTCATGGCAGATTTAAACGGTCTGAAGAAAGTGAACGATACCCTGGGGCACAAAGCCGGGGATGAGATGATCAAGGGGTGCGCGAAATGTCTGCAGGAGGCATTCTGCGGTTTTGGGGAGATATATAGAATCGGAGGAGATGAGTTCTTGATCCTGCTGAGACACCTGCAGAGCATCCGGACCTGGGAGGAGAATTTAAAAGAAGCCCAGGAAAAATATAATTCTGAGCATGAAGTGAAAATTTCCATTGCGGCGGGACTTGCCACAGGCAGGAAAGCCGGGGAGTCGGATAAGTGGCTGCACGAGCTGATCGAGCAGGCAGACAAGAATATGTATGAGAATAAAAAATGCAGCAGGGAATAAAAATAGAGGGAAGCCGGCAGGGCTTCCATTTAGAACAAAAAACGGCTGGACAGAATCTTCTGTCCAGCCGCGTTTTTCGTACAGTTTATCCGGAAATTATAATTTTTCTACGTTAGCTGCCTGCATTCCACGAGCGCCTTCAGTTAAATCATAAGATACAGCCTGTCCTTCTTCCAGGGATTTAAAACCATCTCCATTGATAGCGGAGAAGTGTACGAATACATCCTGTCCGTCTTCACCTGTGATGAATCCGTAGCCTTTTTCTGCATTAAACCATTTTACAGTTCCCTTGTTCATAGTGTTACCTCCATAAAATAAAAAAATAAAAATTAGGATTGGATAAAGAAAACAGGAAGTACGCTTCGTGGAAAGTTCCCATTATTTATGAAAAATAAGCGGTCTTTAGAGAGGGTATTATAAATAAGAAATAATACAATCTCTAAAAACCGCTTAACATCACGATAACCGGAAGCTTATTAAATGCACTTTCAATTATTTATATCCAATATTCCTTTAACAAATTCAGTATATTCGCAAATCGAAAAAAAGTCAAGTAAAAATGTATAATTGACGAAAGAAATTGTGTATGTTACTATTAAAATCAAAAGATGTAAAGTCCCGGAGGAAGAATTTATGAATATTTTGATCAGGAACGGACGTATCATCGATCCGGCAACAAAAACAGACGAGATAAGCGACCTCTATATAGAGGGCGGCAAGGTTAAAAAGACAGGCAAGGGCTTAAAGCCTAAGGACAAGACAGATAAGGTCATTGATGCTACGGGCTGTTATGTGATGCCCGGTCTCATTGACCTGCATGTACATCTGCGTGACCCGGGGCTGACATACAAAGAAGATATTGTATCCGGCTCCAAGGCAGCGGCCAGGGGCGGATTTACCACCATTCTTGCCATGCCCAACACCAAGCCGGTCATCGATAGTGCGGACCGTGTGAAATACGTGCAGAATAAAGCAAAAGAATTGTCACCCATCCATGTGATGCAGATCGGTGCCATAACAAAAGGCCAGGCAGGTGAAGAACTGGCGGATATTGAGGAGATGATCGAGCAGGGAGTGCCTGCCATCAGCGAGGACGGCAAGTCCGTTATGAATGCCAGATTATATAAGAATGCCATGGGGATCGCAGCGAAATACGATGTCCCGGTGTTTGCCCACTGTGAGGACCGGAATATTGTGGGTAAAGGCTGCGTCAATGAGGACGAGCATTCCAGAGAGATGGGACTGCCGGGGATCAGCAATGCGGTGGAGGACATCATCGCGGCAAGAGATATCATTCTGGCAAAGGAGACAGGGGCAAAACTGCATCTGTGCCACTGCTCCACCAAGGAGAGCGTCCGCATGGTGGAACTTGCAAAAAAAGAGGGAATCAAAGTGACGGGTGAGGTCTGCCCGCACCACTTTACACTGACCTCTGACGATGTGGACCCCAATGATGCCAACTATAAAATGAACCCGCCCCTGCGCACCAAGGAGGACAGGGATGCACTGATCTGCGGCCTGAAGAATGATATCATGGACGTGATCAGCACCGACCATGCGCCCCACAGCCGCGAGGAGAAAACCATGCCTATCACCAGAGCACCGTTTGGTATTGTAGGGCTGGAGACATCCGTTGCCCTTACCATCACGGAACTGGTGGACAAAGGGATCCTGACCCCTATGCAGATGGCTGAGAAAATGAGCTACAATCCGGCCAAGATCATTGGACTGGACAGAGGCTCCCTGGAAGAGGGGAAAGCGGCGGATGTGACCATCATCGACCCGGATGCGGAATATGTCATTGACTCTATGACATTTTTGTCAAAGGGAAAGAACACCCCATTCCACGGACGCAAGGTCAAAGGTCTGGTAAAAGCCACGATCTGTGACGGCAGGATCGCCTATATCCAGGATGGCATGACCAGATAACAAAGAATTATCTATAAGAGAAATACGGAGGAAAAACCATGATCAATAAACTTACAGAGAAAATCAGAAAGACCCATGCACCTATTGTGGTGGGTCTGGATCCTATGCTTAATTATATTCCAAAACACATCCAGGAGGCAGCATTCAAAGCATGTGGAGAGACGCTGGAAGGGGCAGCCGAAGCGATCTGGCAGTTCAACAAGGAAATCGTGGATGCTACTTATGATCTGATCCCTGCGGTAAAACCACAGATCGCCATGTATGAACAGTTTGGCATTCCGGGTCTTATGGCTTTCAAAAAGACAGTGGATTACTGCAAGGAAAAAGACCTGGTGGTGATCGGAGACATCAAACGTGGTGATATCGGTTCCACATCTGCGGCTTACGCTGCCGGACATATCGGCAAAGTACAGGTGGGCAGCAAGGAATATGCCGGGTTTGACGAAGATTTTGTGACAGTGAATCCTTATCTGGGTTCCGATGGAGTGAATCCGTTCATTGATGTGTGTAAGAAAGAGAAAAAGGGCCTTTTCATTCTGGTGAAGACCTCCAATCCTTCCAGCGGTGAGTTCCAGGATCAGCTTGTAAACGGAAGGCCTCTCTACGAACTGGTCGGCGAGAAGGTGGCAGAGTGGGGACAGGAATGCATGGGTGACACCTACAGCTATATCGGCGCTGTGGTAGGCGCCACTTATCCGGAGATGGGAAAAATCCTCCGCCGCATTATGCCGAAAGCCTATATCCTGGTGCCGGGATACGGTGCGCAGGGCGGACAGGGAAAAGACCTGGTGCACTTCTTTAATGAAGACGGTCTGGGCGCTATCGTCAATTCCTCCCGGGGCATTATCGCTGCCTATAAGCAGGAAAAATATGCACAGATAGGCGAGGCTAACTTTGCAGATGCTTCCCGCAAGGCAGTGGAAGATATGATCGCAGATATCGACGGCGCCCTGCAGGCTGCAAAATAAGGAGAGGACCATGGCAAAAGCAAAGATAACAAGTACAGTGTTAAAACAGGAAAAGCTGGCAGAAGGTGTGTACAGTATGTGGCTTGCGGCTGATGAGATTGCCGCAGTTTCCGTACCGGGACAGTTTATCTCAATCTACAGCAATGACAAAAGCAGGATGCTCCCCCGTCCCATCAGTCTGTGTGAGATAGACAGGGAGGCGGGAAGCCTCAGGATCGTATACAGAACCGTGGGAAAGGGGACAGAAGAGTTTTCAAACGCCTGTGCAGGCGATACCCTGGATATCTTGGGCCCTCTGGGAAATGGTTTTTCTATGGAAGAGATCAAGGGAAAACATGTGCTTATGATAGGCGGAGGTATCGGTGTGCCTCCTATGCTGCAGACAGCAAAGGAGGCCGACGCGGACGTTACCATTATATCCGGTTACCGGAATGCGGACCTCTTTCTTGAGAAAGAATTGGAGGCAGCGGGCAGGCTTTTTATTGCAACAGAGGATGGAAGCGTGGGCACCAAGGGAAATGTCATGGATGCGATCCGTGAGAACAAAATAGAACCGGATGTTATCCTTGCCTGCGGTCCTACTCCCATGCTGCGGGCGGTAAAGGCTTATGCGGAGGAGAAGAATATAACATGCTACATTTCTCTTGAAGAGAAGATGGCATGCGGAATCGGTGCCTGTCTGGCATGTGTCTGTCAGTCAAAGGAAGTGGACGGGCATTCCCATGTGCATAATAAACGAATCTGCAAGGATGGCCCGGTATTTTTGAGCACGGAGGTAGAGCTTTGATGAATACAAAAGTAAATCTGGCTGGTGTGGAACTGAAAAATCCGGTTATGACAGCATCCGGAACCTTTGGCTCCGGGGCGGAATACAGTGAGTTTGTAGATCTGAGCCGCCTGGGCGCTGTTGTGACGAAAGGCGTTGCCAGTGTGCCCTGGCCCGGAAACCCCACACCGCGTATCGCGGAGACTTCCTGCGGAATGTTAAACGCCATTGGACTGCAGAATCCCGGGATTGATGTATTCTGCCGGAGAGACATTCCTTTTCTGAAAAAATATGATACAAAGATCATTGTCAATGTATGCGGCAAGAGCACAGAGGAATACTGTGAAGTAGTGGAGCGCCTGGCTGATGAAGAAGTGGATATGCTGGAGATCAATATTTCCTGTCCTAATGTAAAAGAGGGCGGCATTGCGTTCGGACAGGATCCCAAAGCAGTGGAGGCGATCACAAGAGAAGTTAAGAAATACGCCAAACAGCCCATCATCATGAAGCTTAGTCCGAATGTTACGGATATTACGGAGATGGCAAGAGCAGCCCAGGCAGGCGGCGCGGATGTGCTATCCCTGATCAATACCCTGACAGGCATGAAGATAGATATCAATAAGAGAACCTTTGCTCTGGCAAACAAGACCGGCGGTATGTCGGGACCTTGTTTAAAACCGGTTGCTGTCCGCATGGTCTATCAGGTGGCCCGCGCGGTGAAACTGCCCATTATCGGTATGGGCGGTATCTGTAATGCGGAGGATGCCCTGGAATTCATTTTGGCCGGTGCCACAGCCGTGTCCATAGGAACTGCCAACTTCACCAACCCATATGCAACGGTGGAGACTGTGCAGGGGATTGAAGATTATATGAAGAAAAATAAAATTGAGGATATTCAATCCCTGATCGGTGTGGTAGAATAAACGGGAAGAGAAAACTAGGAGGAAATTCGATGGAAGCGTACAAACAGGAATTTATTGAATTTATGGTGGACTGCCAGGTGCTGAAATTCGGAGACTTCGTCACAAAGAGCGGACGGAATACCCCGTTTTTCGTAAACACCGGATTTTATAGAACAGGAGCACAGCTTCGCAAGCTGGGAGAATACTATGCCAGAGCCATTGCAGACAAGTTCGGACTTGACTTTGATGTACTGTTCGGACCGGCTTACAAAGGAATACCGCTGACGGTGGCTGCGACCATGGCGATCAGTGAGTTTTACGGTAAGGATATCCGTTACTGTTCCAACAGGAAGGAAGTTAAGGACCATGGGGACAAGGGGATCCTTCTGGGAAGCCCCATTTCAGACGGCGATAAGGTAGTCATCATCGAGGACGTGACAACCGCAGGGACCTCCATCGCTGAGACACTTCCCATTATCAAGGCACAGGGCAATGTAAGCCCCATCGGCCTTGTGGTATCTGTGGACCGCATGGAGCGGGGACAGGGCGAGAAGAGCGCACTCAAAGAAATCGAAGAGAAGTACGGCCTTGCAACAACTGCCATTGTAACCATGGAGGAGGTTGTGGAGCATCTGTACAACAAAGAGTACAAAGGAAGTATTATCATTGATGATAAGATGAAAGCAGCCATTGATGCATATTATGAGAAATATGGCGTAAAAGAATAAGACAATCATCGGACTTTGTCGGGACGGAAGGAAGTGTGCTGGATGAACGAAAAGATTTACAAGACTATGTCATGTGCCGGAGTTACCTCTCTGGTGCTGGGAATCGTCGTTATGGTTACAAGTATTGTAAGCGGAGTTATGCTTATTATAAACGGAACCAGACTTTTAAAAAAGAGAAGTGAAATCACATTCTAGCCGGACAGAATAACACCAGAACAATAGAAAGGGCGCGAAACACACTTTCTGTTATCAAGGATAGAGAAGAGGGCGTTTTTAGGCGGCCCTCTTCTTCATACATAGGAGAGACTATGCAATAGGAGTTTAGAACATTGAAAAATAAAACAAAAAGGAAAATTAAAGCGGCAGGAACTGTCTTGTTCCTGATTTATATACTCGCGCTTATTTATTTCCTGTTTTTTGCGGAGCGGTTCAGCGGTGTGGAGTTTGCCCAGAGGGAATACCACTACAACTTGACTCCGTTTCAGGAAATCAGAAGATTTTGGATATACAAAGAGCAGCTTGGAGTTTTTGCAGTGGTATCTAATCTGTTTGGTAATGTAGTAGGTTTTGTTCCTTTTGGCCTGATCCTTCCCATCATTTGCAGAAATGCAAGGGGATTCTTTTTTATCACTTTTTCCGGTTTTGCACTGAGCCTTTGCGTGGAAACCATACAGCTTATCACAAAGCTGGGATGCTTTGATGTGGATGATATGATTTTGAATACAACTGGCGCGGCATTTGGATATATTCTTTTTGCTGTCAGCCATTTTATATATAGAAAAAACAGGAGGAAACAGCATGGCAAAGAAACGCTATAAATATTCATTTACGAAAAAAAGACATACCAGAGGCGGAGTGGAATCCTCTATCCTGGCGCTGGTGTCCGGCCTGCTGTTTTTGGGAGCAGCCATCTGTGCCCTTGCACTGAACGGACAGGGAGGCATGTATCTGGGAGCACTTGGAATCCTGGCTCTCGGTTTGTCTGTGTTTGGGTTTATTCTGGGACTGAAAAGTTTTTCCGAACAGAACCGTGCATTTCTATACAGCAAGGTTGGCTCTGTGGCCAACGGTGTGCTGATGGTCATTTGGATCGCACTTTTTCTGGTAGGGATCTCATAGTTGTCGATCACAGAACTGCGTCTTGCAGAGCTGTGGACTGTAACATCTCATAAGGAGGATAACATGGAAGATAGACTGAAAAAACAAATGGAATTTATGCTGGAGGTGGACAAGAGTAAATTTGTACGCCGCCAGACTTATTTATCAGACGGGATCCGCAGGGAGAACGATGCGGAGCACTCCTGGCATCTGGCACTGATGGCAGCCCTTTTGTCAGAACATGCCAATGAGTCCATAGATGTGGCCAGGACCATGCTTATGGTTCTGATCCATGATATTGTAGAGATAGACGCAGGGGATACTTATGCCTATGACGATGCCGGCCATATGGATAAGCGGGAGCGTGAACTCAAAGCGGCGAACCGCATCTTCGGGCTTCTGCCAAGAGACCAGGCGGAAAAAATGATGGATCTGTGGGAGGAGTTTGAGACATTTGAGACCCCGGAGGCAAAATTTGCCCACTCTCTTGACTGCGTGCAGCCCCTGATGCTCAATGATGCCACAGACGGCAAGTCCTGGAGAGAGCATGAAATAAAAAAATCACAGGTCATGAAAAGAAACGCGAAAACAGCTCAGGGTTCTGAAAAACTGATGGAGTATGTGAACGGGATCCTTGACAAAAATGTGGATAAAGGAAACCTGAAAGATGAGTAGAGATACTTTTTTGGAGGAACGGTTTGAACTGGTAAAAGGAAGGATCCGGGAGATGCAGCAGGACATGGATGTCCCGGAGCGGTTTTGCGGTTTTTTTAAAGAAATGACTACATACCTGAACTATGTGCTGACCCTTCACGAGAAGATCAGGGAGGGGTGGCTGGAACATGCCGCCCTTTCGGAGCTGCAAAAAAACAATGAAGAACTTTACGCAGGTATACTGCCCGGTGCCTATGAGTCATCCTATACAAATCCGGCTTATGCGGTGCGTATGCTTTCAGAAGATTATGGCAGGCTCCTATCCTTTCTGGCAGCGGAGGTGCGCGGGATCGTGGTCTATGCGTATGAGGACCGTCTTTTTGATATGACGGTGCTCATGGAGCTGTATGTACAGATTTACAATCTGCTGGAGGAACCCACTGTGCCGGCACAGGAGATAAAAGATACACTGTACTGGTATGTGAGTGATTACAGTGAGGAGATGGTTGGGAGAAGAATCCGGGAAGCTGTGGACCCTTCTCTTGACTTTGCTGTGCGCATAATCTGCGGAAGTGACCTTACGGATATAAGGTATTTATATAAGTATGGGGAATACGTGACAGAGAACGAGATTTCCATGGCAGAATACCTGAATGACCTTACCGAAGAAGAAATAAAGGCTATGGCCCGCACATTTACGGAAGGCTACAGAATTGGATTCATCAACGGAAGAAAAGATATCTCCAAAAAGAACAGTGTGAATATCCGCTATCAGCTTGGCTTTGAGCGCATGATAAAGGAGGCTGTCTGCCAGTTTGAAGAGATGGGGTTAAAGCCTGTGATCTACCGGAGCGCGGTCCATGCGGTGAACAAAAAACAACACCACAGGATCGGCTATTACGGGGCAATCCCCAACAAGCAGCTGGATTATGACCATAAGGATGACTCAGCCCTTTATCTGGACCAGGAATTTGTGCAGCGGAAGCTGCGGGTCATGCAGGTGGCCTATGAGCAGGTGAAAGAGCTTGCCAATACCCACGGAGGTCCGGCTGTGATTGAGACCTTCGGTGAGAAACCTTTTACACCTGTCAGCAAGAAAGAAGCTTTCTCCCTGACGCCGCACCAGCAGAAACTGCAAGTGAGTTACGACAATGAGGCAGGACAGATCGTGAACCGCTATATCAAGGGGGAAGAGCGCAGTTTCACCATAATTGCATATCCGGTGTGCGAAATAGGTCCACGGTTTAAGGATATATTCCGGGAAACCGTGCGCCTGAATACTCTTGACTATCATCTTTATCAGGATATCCAGCAGAAGCTTATCAATGCCCTGGACGAAGGGTGTGAGGTCAGGATAAAAGGCAGAGGGTCTAACCAGACCGATATGACGGTGCGTCTGCACGAACTGGAAGATCCGGAAAAGCAGACAAACTTTGAAAATTGTGTGGCAGACGTGAACATTCCTGTGGGTGAGGTCTTCACAAGCCCTGTCCTTGGGGGCACCAACGGCGTGCTTCACGTGTCGGGAGTGTATTTGGACGGCCTGTACTACAAGGACTTGAAGATGACTTTCCGGGATGGAAAAATATCAGACTATATTTGCAGCAATTTTTCCACGGAGGAGGAAAACAGGGATTATATGAAAGAAAATATCCTGTTCCACCATGATATGCTGCCCCTGGGGGAATTTGCCATAGGCACCAACACCACGGCGTATGTGATGGCAAAGAAATATCATATTGAGGATATCCTGCCCATTCTCATTGCGGAGAAGATGGGCCCCCATTTTGCGGTGGGTGATACCTGCTACAGCTGGTCTGAAGATACGGCGGTGTATAATCCTGACGGAAAAGAGATAATTGCCAGGGATAATGAAGTGTCTATCCTCAGAAGGATTGACCCGAGCAGAGCCTATTTCGGATGCCATACAGATATTACCATCCCCTATGAGGAGCTGGGGGAGATCACTGCTGTGAAAAAAGACGGAAGTCTGATACCGATCATAAAAGACAGCCGGTTCGTACTGAAGGGAACAGAGGAACTGAACCGGGTATTGGAAGAATCATAGAATATTTGCAGCCGCTGTGCCGTTATGGTACGGCGGTTTGCTTTTGGGCAAAGGATTTATTACGATTATGTCAGAAATCCCGACAATTATGTACTTTTTAGCCCGGTGCGCTCTGTAAACGCTATAATTAGTTAGAATATAGTAAAGGATATGTAATCATACAGAATTACACCGGGAGAAAGGAAGTATTTTTATGAGGAAACGGATGATAGCCACTGCGCTTGCAATACCGTTACTGTCACTTATGATGGGGATTTGATGAATTTTGACAGTGCGGCTATTACTCACTGACAAGATTGTAAAAGGAACCATACATTATTTGGGGAAGCCGAAGAAAAACGGCTTCCTTTTTCCGTGAAAAACTGCCATTTTTCTTCATAAGCTGCCATCAAAAATGAGATATGAGGTTGACAATGTTTAGAACTCTATGTAAAATTGTTCTGTAAAGAAGAAGCAGCAGAAGAGCTGCGGCACCCATTCTGAATTTGCTTTTTGGATTTGGAATGAGGATAGAGATAATTATAAAGGAGATAAGTCATGGCAAAAGTTGGAATTGTTATGGGAAGTGACTCTGATATGCCTGTTATGAAAAAAGCGGCAGACATGTTGGAAAAGTTTGGAATCGAGTATGAGATGAAGATCATCTCAGCCCACAGAGAACCGGACGTATTCTTTGAGTATGCGAAGACAGCGGAGGAAAAAGATTTCAAAGTCATCATTGCAGGTGCAGGAATGGCAGCTCACCTTCCAGGCATGTGTGCAGCGATCTTCCCTATGCCGGTCATCGGTATCCCCATGCACACCACATCATTAGGAGGAAGAGACTCCCTGTATTCCATCGTACAGATGCCGTCCGGAATTCCGGTTGCAACAGTTGCAATCAACGGAGGAGCCAATGCCGGTATTCTGGCAGCCAAGATTTTAGCAACTTCGGACCCGGCACTTCTTCAGAAGTTAAAAGACTACAAAGAAGAGCTGAAAGACCAGGTCGTTGCAAAAGACGCAAGACTGCAGGAAGTTGGATATAAAGAGTATTAATACAGAAAATTTTGGAGGATGAAAATGGATTACAAGAATGCCGGTGTAGATATTGAAGCAGGCTACAAATCAGTAGAGTTGATGAAGGAACACATTAAAAAGACCATGAGACCGGAAGTGCTCACCAATATCGGTGGATTCTCCGGTGCATTTTCCATGGATGCATTCAAGAACATGGAGAAACCGACTCTGGTATCAGGAACAGACGGTGTAGGTACCAAGCTGAAACTGGCTTTTATCATGGACAAGCATGACACAGTAGGGATTGACTGTGTGGCAATGTGCGTGAATGATATTGCATGTGCAGGCGGAGAGCCTCTGTTTTTCCTGGATTACATTGCCTGCGGCAAGAACTATCCGGAAAAGATTGCTGAGATCGTCAAAGGCGTGGCAGCAGGCTGTGAGCAGTCAAATGCAGCGCTTATCGGCGGTGAGACAGCAGAGATGCCCGGGTTTTATCCGGAGGACGAATATGACCTGGCAGGATTTGCTGTAGGTGTAGTGGACGAAAAAGACCTGATCACAGGCAAAGAGTTAAAAGACGGCGATGTACTTGTAGGCATGGCGTCCTCCGGTGTACACAGCAATGGATTTTCCCTTGTCAGAAAAGTGTTTGACATGACAAAAGAGTCTCTGGACACTTACTATGATGAGCTTGGAAAAACGCTGGGAGAGGCACTGATCGCGCCCACTAAGATCTATGTAAAGGCATTGAGGAGCGTAAAAGAAGCCGGTGTCCGCATCAAAGGCTGCAGCCATATTACAGGCGGCGGCTTCTATGAGAACGTGCCGAGAATGCTGAAAGACGGCGTATGTGCAGTGATTGAGAAGGACAGCTATCCCATTCCTCCGATCTTCACTCTGATGGCAAAAAAAGGTGAGATCGACGCAAAAATGATGTACAACACTTACAACATGGGCATCGGCATGGTGATGGCTGTGGATGAGGCGGACGTGGAGAAGACCATGGAAGCCGTGAAGGCAGCAGGTGAGACGCCGTATGTCATCGGCCGCATCGAAGCTGGTGACAAAGACGTTAAATTAGTGTAGTACGATATAAGGCAACCATTCAGTTGACTGAATAGTTACAATAATAAGTTCCCGCAGATTCCTGCATATACAGGCAGTCTGCGGGCTTTCCGCTCATTGAGAAAGAGAAAGGTGGGTACACGATGCTGAGACTGGCAGTTCTGGTGTCCGGCGGCGGCACAAACCTGCAGGCCATAATAGACGCCATTGACAATAAAACAATTACGAATGCGGAGATTTCCGTGGTGATCAGCAACAACCCCGGCGCCTATGCGCTGGAACGCGCGAAAAAACGTGGAATAGACGCTGTTTGCGTATCCCCGAAAAACTATGAGAACAGGGCAGCTTTTAATCAGGCTCTTCTTGAAACCCTGCAGTCCTATGACCCGGATCTGATCGTGCTTGCGGGCTGCCTTGTGGTGATTCCGGAGATCATGGTAAGAGCGTTTCCCAATAAAATCATCAACATCCACCCGGCACTGATCCCTGCCTTCTGCGGAACCGGCTATTACGGGCTCAAGGTCCATGAGGCTGTGTTGAAAAGAGGGGCGAAAGTGACCGGAGCTACCGTACACTTTGTGGATGAGGGCACAGATACCGGCCCGATCATCCTGCAGAAAGCAGTGGAAGTAAAAGAAGGGGATACCCCGGAAATCCTTCAGTTAAGAGTGATGGAGGAAGCAGAGTGGGTCATCATGCCCCAAGCCATTGATCTGATCGCAAATGACAGGATAACAGTGGAAGACGGTATTGTAAAAACGAACGTAACGATTCAGTAGGTCTGCGCATTCACTGCGCTGACCGTAAGAAAGTGTACCACAGCCAAGCAAAAATCCCATCGCCAAAGGCGATTCTGCCTGGATCTTTGCCTGTAACTGTGAGGGTACTGAACCGTTACAAACGAAAGAATAAATGGAAGGAAGAGGCGTAATATGAAAGTATTAATTATCGGAAGCGGCGGAAGAGAGCATGCCATTGCATGGAAAGTGGCACAGAGCCCGAAAGTGGATAAGATTTACTGCGCACCGGGGAATGCGGGAATCGCGGAGTATGCCCAGTGTGTGGATATAAAAGCCATGGAATTTGAAAAGCTTGCTGCATTTGCAAAGGAAAATGCCATTGACCTTACTGTTGTGGGCATGGATGACCCGCTGGTAGGGGGCGTTGTGGATGTTTTTGAGAAAGAGGGTCTGCGTGTATTCGGACCGAGAAAAAATGCTGCTATTTTGGAAGGCTCCAAAGCATTTTCCAAAGACCTGATGAAAAAATATAATATCCCCACGGCAGCCTATGAGAACTTTGAGGATGCAGAGGCAGCTTTGGCGTATCTCCGCGAAAAGGCTGAGTTCCCCATTGTGCTGAAGGCAGATGGCCTTGCGCTTGGAAAAGGCGTTTTAATCTGCAGTACCCTGGAGGAGGCCGAGGAAGGTGTTAAAACCATCATGCTGGACAAGAAATTCGGTTCCGCAGGCAATATGCTGGTCGTGGAGGAATTCATGACAGGCCGTGAGGTTTCTGTGCTCTCCTTTGTGGATGGAAAGACAATTAAGACTATGACTTCCGCGCAGGACCATAAACGCGCAAAAGACGGAGACCAGGGCCTGAATACCGGCGGTATGGGAACTTTCTCCCCAAGCCCTTTCTACACCAAAGAGGTGGATGATTTCTGTGAAAAATACATTTATCAGGCAACCGTGGATGCCATGGCTTCAGAGGGAAGAGAGTTTAAGGGAATTATTTTCTTTGGGCTTATGCTCACGGAGAAAGGGCCAAAGGTTTTGGAATATAACGCGCGCTTTGGCGACCCGGAAGCGCAGGTGGTGATCCCGAGACTGAAAAATGACATTGTGGAAGTGTTTGAGGCATGTGTGGACGGCAGACTGGACGAAATAGACCTGCAGTTTGAGGATAATGCGGCGGTCTGTGTAGTCCTGGCTTCTGACGGATACCCGGTATCCTATGAAAAAGGATTTCCGATCAAGGGTCTGGAGACCTTTAAGGACAAGGACGGCTACTATGTATTCCACGCGGGAACTGCCTTCAAAGATGGCCGGATCGTTACAAACGGAGGCCGTGTCCTGGGTGTGACGGCAAAGGGAACAGACTTGAAAGAGGCCCGCACCAATGCGTATAAGGCAGTCGAATGGATTTCCTTTGACAACAAATACATGCGCAATGATATCGGTAAAGCAATCGACGAGGCATAAAAAGAATTTGATGGATACCAAAGAAAAGGAAACGCCGCAGACGCCGGGCGTTTCCTTTTTTTGCCACACACTTGAACAAATAGCTTATTTGTGCTATCCTATATATAACAAATTCCAAAAGAGAAAGCAGGTGGAAGGATGTTGATAGAAATTGATTTCAACAGTGAAGAAGCAATTTATATTCAACTGTGTAATCAGATCATATTGGGAATTGCCACCTCCAAGCTTCAGGAGGGTGAAAATCTTCCTTCTGTGAGACAGCTGGCTGACACCATAGGCATTAATATGCATACGGTAAATAAAGCCTATTCTGTTTTAAAGCAGGAAGGCTTTGTCACGATCGACAGGAGGAGAGGCGCCGTTATTTCCATAGATGCGGATAAGATACGTGCCCTGGAAGAGATGAAAGAAGAACTGAGAGTTCTTTTGGCAAAAGGAAGCTGCCGGAATATTTCCAGAGCAGAGGTCCATCAGCTGATAGATGAAATCTATGAAGAATATGAGTAGTTAAGGAGACTTGCATGAAAGAACGTTATTCAAAGCAGGCAGTAAGTGCGCTGAAAGCCGCTGAGAAAACTGCCGAGGGACGCAGCCATAATTATGTGGGCACAGAGCACCTGCTCGCGGGGCTGCTGAAAGAAACGTCGGGGACAGCAGGGCTGGTCCTGGCAGAAGCCGGTGTGGAAGAAAAAAAACTGCTGGCGTTGATTGATAAACTGATTGCCCCACAGGGGGATGTGGTGCTGGAAAATCCCCAGGGATATACACCGAGGGCCCAGAGGGTCTTAGATAAAGCCAGAGAGGAGTCAGGTAATCTAGGCGGCGGTGTCATAGGCACAGAACATATCCTGATCGCCATGCTCAAAGAATATGACTGCGTGGGGACCAGACTTCTCCATACGCTGGGAATCAACATACAGCAGCTTTATCTGGATGTGCTGAAAGCCATGGGAAAAGATAAGATGATTCCCAAGGAGGACCTGCAGAGCGGCAATCTGATGAAAGCGTCCACAGGAAGCCAGACCCCCACTCTGGACCAGTACAGCCGCGACCTTACCAAAATGGCAGCGGATGGAAAACTGGACCCTGTTATCGGCAGGGAGAAGGAAATCTCACGTATCATCCAGATCCTGAGCAGAAGAAGTAAGAATAATCCCTGTCTGATCGGTGAGCCGGGAGTTGGCAAGACGGCCATCACGGAAGGGCTTGCACAGAGGATTGTGTGGGGGCTTGTACCGGAGAATATGCTGGATAAGCGTGTGGTGGTCCTGGATTTGTCCGGCATGGTAGCAGGCAGCAAATACAGAGGCGAGTTTGAAGAGAGGATTAAAAAAGTGGTACAGGAAGTCATGAACAACAAGGGTATCCTTCTGTTCATAGATGAACTGCACACCATTATCGGTGCAGGCGGTGCGGAGGGCGCTCTGGATGCGTCCAATATCCTGAAGCCATCTCTCTCCAGAGGAGAGATCCAGCTTATCGGTGCTACAACCATAGATGAATACAGAAAATATATAGAAAAAGATGCGGCACTGGAGCGTAGATTCCAGCCTGTCATGGTAGAAGAACCCTCCAAAGAGGAAGCAGTGGAAATATTAAAAGGCCTTGCGCCTTACTATGAAAAACATCACGGGGCAGTGATCGAGGAGTCAGCCATAGAGGCAGCCGTAACCATGGGGATCCGGTACATCAACGACAGATTTCTGCCGGATAAGGCGATCGATCTTCTGGATGAAGCAGCATCCAAGGTACAGCTGGCAGGTTATAAGACACCGGAAGGCATTGTGCAGACGGAGAACCATCTCCGCCGCATTTATGCAGCCAAGGAGGAGGCCGTAAAATCCCAGGATTTTGATTTGGCGAAGGAACTTCAGGCAGAGCAGGAAAAAGCTGAGGGAGAGCTTACGAAAGCCCGTGAGCGTTATGAGAAACAGTGCCGCAGCAAAAAACTGGTGGTAAAGGCAGAGGACATTGCAGAGGTGGTTTCCGAATGGACAAAAATACCTGTGAAGAAACTGGCTGAGGGAGAGTCCAAACGCCTTGCACGCCTGGAACAGATCCTTCACAAACGTGTCGTGGGCCAGGAAGAAGCGGTATCCGCAGTGGCAAAAGCGGTCAAGAGGGGACGTGTGGGACTCAAAGACCCCAAACGCCCCATTGGTTCCTTCCTGCTGTTAGGACCTACAGGTGTGGGTAAGACAGAACTTTCCAAAGCGCTGGCGGAGGCTGTATTCGGCAGCGAGCAGTCCATGATACGGGTGGATATGTCCGAGTATATGGAAAAGCACAGTGTATCCAAACTGATCGGTTCACCGCCGGGATATGTGGGGTATGAGGAGGGCGGCCAGTTCAGTGAAAAGGTACGCAGGAACCCTTACAGCGTGATCCTTTTTGATGAGATCGAGAAGGCACATCCCGATGTGTTCAATATCCTGCTCCAGGTGTTGGATGACGGGCATATTACAGATGCACAGGGAAGAAAAGTGGATTTCAAGGAGACCATTATCATCATGACCTCCAATGCCGGCGCACAGGCCATTATAGCTCCTAAAAAGCTGGGATTCGGGGCCGTGGAAGATGAAAAGCAGGATTATAAGAGGATGAAGGAAGGGGTCATGGAAGAGGTAAAACGTATGTTTAAGCCGGAATTCCTGAACCGGATCGATGAGATCATTGTCTTCCACACCCTCAACAAAGAGGAGATCAAGAAGATAGTCGGAATCCTGATGAAGGACCTGATCAAACGCTGCAAGGACCAGATGAACATTAACTTAAAGGTGCGTGACAGCGTGAAAGAACTCATAGCCAAAGAAGGGTTTGATCCAAAATACGGGGCAAGGCCGCTGAAACGGGCGATCCAAAGTAAGATCGAGGATGCCATGGCGGAGGAGATCCTGGAAGGGAAGATCAAGGAGGGGGATGAAGTCACTCTCGGAATTTCTAAACAGGGAATAAAATTTGTGGTAAATCCCTCGAATGACTAGAAAAAGATTACGAATTATGGTAACATGCATATAAGGTTTCCATTGAGAAATATAACCAAAGACACCGGAAGGCCAGGAAGTCTTTCCGGCCCCGGTGAAAGACATAAGTGGGAGGACATTGAGATGTCAGTAGTAAAAGAGTTAATACGAACAGAGGAAAACGGTAAGATCAGCTTTGGAAATTATGAATTGGCGGCAAAATCCAAACTTTCCGACTTTGAGCATGACGGAGACATGTATAAAGTAAAGACATATAATGAAATTACAAAGCTGGAGCGCAACGGTATGTTTGTGTATGAGTCTGTTCCGGGGACTGCAGTTCTGGATCTTGATGTAGTGGAGGACGGCATGAGCTTTGTGGTGGAAGGCCCAAAGGATGCGCAGATTACCGTAGAACTGGAAGAAGATACAGAATATGCGATTACCATAGATGAAGTAAATGCAGGTCAGATGAAGACGAATCTGGGCGGCAAGCTGTCCTTCAGCGTTGAGCTTGAGCAGTCCGAGCAGGTATCTGTAAATATTAAGAAGCTGTAAGCAAGGATGCAGCCGGGCAGGCAGTGGTTTAGCTAAAAGCAGCGGGTCGGAGTGTGGTGCTCCGGCCCGTTTTATCTTTGCAAAGGAAAGGACAAACATATGGCAAAGGCGAAAAAGACAGTATTTTTCTGTCAGAACTGTGGATATGAATCTGCAAAATGGATGGGGCAGTGTCCCGGATGCCGGGAGTGGAATTCATTTGTGGAGGAGACTGTTTCCCAGGGTGCCAAAAAAGGCCCAGGACAGGCAGCAGGAAGTGCAGCGGGCGGCCGTGCAGGCAAACCTATGATGCTCTCTCAAATAGATATCAGGGAGGATAACCGGATCAAGACCAGTATGGAGGAATTAGACCGGGTCCTGGGCGGCG
Source organism: Blautia hominis (assembly GCA_002270465.1). GTDB lineage: Bacteria > Bacillota > Clostridia > Lachnospirales > Lachnospiraceae > Blautia > Blautia hominis. The sequence continues at coordinate 6,267 of NQOF01000001.1, read as the reverse complement.
GTGTGGTCCAGGGCTCCATGGTGCTGGTCGGGGGTGATCCCGGGATTGGAAAATCCACCCTTCTTCTGCAGGTATGTAAACTGCTTTCTGATGCAGGCCATAAAATCCTATATATATCAGGAGAGGAATCCCTGCAGCAGATTAAAATGCGGGCGCAGCGTATCGGGGAGTTCAATGAAAATCTGCGCCTTCTCTGCGAGACGAACCTGGAGATCATCAGCACAACAATAGAAAATGAAAAGCCGGAGGCGGTCATTATCGACTCTATCCAGACCATGTATAATGAGGAGGTGTCCTCAGCACCGGGCAGTGTTTCCCAGGTCCGGGAATCCACAGGTATCTTGATGAAGATCGCAAAAGGAATGGGAATATCGGTCTTCATAGTGGGCCATGTGACCAAGGATGGAAGTGTGGCAGGCCCCCGTGTACTGGAACATATGGTGGATACGGTACTGTATTTTGAGGGGGACAGACATGCGTCCTACAGAATTCTCAGAAGTGTGAAGAACCGTTTTGGCTCCACCAATGAGATTGGTGTATTTGAGATGCAGGAGTGCGGGCTTGTGGAGGTAAAAAACCCCTCCCAGGTTATGTTAAACGGCCGCCCCACGGATGCGTCAGGGACTGTGGTGGTGTGTTCATTAGAGGGGACACGCCCGATTTTGATTGAGATCCAGGCTTTGGTCACAAAGACAAATTTTGGTTTGCCGAGGAGAACCTCTGTCGGTATTGATTATAACCGGGTTAATTTACTTATGGCAGTTTTGGAAAAGCGTGCAGGCCTGGCACTGGGAAACTGTGATGCGTACGTCAACCTTGCGGGCGGTATGAAGCTGGGGGAACCGGCTATTGATCTGGGCATTGTGGCTGCCATTATATCCAGCTATAGGAATAGAACCGTGGACCCGGATACCCTGATTTTTGGTGAAGTGGGTCTGTCCGGCGAAGTGCGGGGAGTCAGTCAGGCACAGCAGAGGGTGAAAGAGGCGGAAAAAATGGGATTTACAACCTGCATAATGCCTAAAGCAAACCTGGAAGGATTGCAGGGAAAATTTAAAATCGCTTTGATCGGAGTGGGTAATATTAAAGATGTGATGGGATATATATGATATTGAGTAACGGTTCAGTATCCTCACAGTTACAGGCAAAAATCTATGCAAAATCACCTTTGGCGATGGGATTTTAGCTTGGCCGTGGTACACTTTCTTACGGTCAGCGCAGTGAATGCACAGACCTGCTGAATAGTTACGATATTGAAACACAAAAGCCAGTAAATATCCTGGCCATACAGAGAGCTTGCCATTTGCGAAAGGCATTTAGTGGAAAAAAGTCGTTTGTCAGCCGAAAGGCATATGGCAAGCGGCGTTTTTTTAGTTAGAGACCTAAACGGGCAAAGGACGGCAGCAGGTGACAAACTTAAAGGTTTGCTTCCGCAAGCCAGGTGTTTGGTGATGCAGGGAAGGGTATGTAATGCTGGTCATCATCCGCAGCTAAAGCATAAAATTGAAACGATTGCAGTAAAATGGATTGTTTATATAGATGTTGACAGGAACATGAGTGTAAGATATAATGTAAATAAGTTTATTGTAAACTAATTTATTATAAATGTATTTACTGTATTATGTGAGGAGATAGATATGCCAAGTAGTCCAAAGATACCAAAAGAAATGATTTTAAATGCAGCACTGACGATGCTGATTCGTGACGGATATTCTGCCTTAAATATTAAAGCGCTGGCGGAGGAGTTACACTGTTCCACGCAGCCGATTTCCCGGCACTTTGGAAATATGGAGGGATTCCGAAAGGAATTGGCGGATTTCGCTTTGTCTTACGCATTTGAAAAACTGACCCCTTCTGCGCCTGATGGCAGGGAGGCTTTTAAAGAAATGGGCAGGGCATATATAGAGATTGCTTTTGATGAGCCTAATTTATTTAAGTTTCTATTCATGGGAGACCACAGTGGGTACCAGATGGGAGGGCTGGAAGCGCTGACAATGGACCCGGATAATCGTGCTATTATTGATAAGCTGGCTGATAATTTTAATATTGATAAAGAGTGTGCAGGTCTGTATCTGCAGAATCTTATTGTATACACGCACGGTTTGGCTTCTTTTATTGCGTCAGGTGTGTTGAAGGCCGATAAAAAAGAGATAATTGACATGATGTACAACGCAGGAACGGCTTTTTTAGCTCAGGCGGGTGTTAAATTGTGAATCATGGGGAAAAGCAATGCTGTCTCATTTTGAAATTCAATTTAGGAGGGAAAGAGAGATGAAAAAGGAGAGATCTGTCTGGGAATATTTTTGGTATGCATTATATGCATTTGCGGGCCTGGGGGCAGAGATCGTATTGATCGGCCTGGTGGAACCTGCGCTATTTGGCAAGATCAGCATTAGCAGTTATACGGCAGGGCAAAGCATTATCCATTGGCTGATGACGATCCTGTGCTGGGGGACCATAACCTACATGCTTGTGAGATGTGGAAGGACGAAATTAGATTTTCAAGTTATTTCAAATACAAGACCGTCAAGAAAGGGGATTCTTTTAAGCGGAGTTCTTGTGTTCGCCTGTATAACGGCAAATGCTTTTGACTGGGGAGTCTTAAAGGTGATAGGGGAATGGCGGAGTAAGGATTTGCTCCTCTTTTCCTTTCAGTATATCTACTATATTTTTGAGGTTATGCTGGTGCTTTTGATCGTGGTATATGGTCAGAAGTTTGCGGAAAGCCTTATGAGGAAAAGGAGTCCGGTTCCGTGGGGCGGTCTGCTCCTGTGCTGTACCTGGGGGATGGTCCATATTCTGAGTAAAGGCAGTATCAAAACAGGAATCTTTACAATGCTGTTTTCAATACTTTTTGGAGAGATATACATATTGCTTGAACGAAATACAAAATATTCTTATTTGGCAATAGCCCTGGCTTTTATGATCTAAACTGCAAAGCATGGTTTATATATAAAAGAAGGCTGTATATGCGGATGGATTACAACTTATGTTTAGATAATGTTTAGATAAGGAAGGTTATGAGAGATGAAAATTATTGACAGAAATTATCAGAAGGAACAGGATTATGATAAAGTCCTTTCATTTCTGCGCAGAGAGTATGAGACAGACCCTCATTATCCGGGATGGAAAGCGCAGCGTTTTGAAGACATGGAATACAGATTGAACACCATGTATATCTGTATGGGTAGCGAACCATGGCATCCGTGTGTCCATCTTTGGGAAGAAGACGGTGCGATTGTCGGACTCTGTGTTGGTGAGAGGAAAGGAGAAAATTTCTTTTACGTTAAAAAGGGGTATGAGTTTTTATACCCTCAGATGGTGGAATGGACGAAAAACAATATGTTTGTGGAGGAACATGGCAGAAGGGAACATACCTTCTGGGTTTGTGACGTACAGCGGGAACTGATAGATATTTTACAATCGCAACAGTTTGAAAGATCAGACTGTGATGTACACTTAATGGAACACGCAATGACAGACATCCAGGAACCCACATTGCCGGAAGGATTCCGATTTGTTTATGGAACAGAAATTAAAGATATCGTCCTGAAGACGAATATTTCCCACTGGGGATTTAATCCGGATCAGGAAGGAATAGAAAATACAGCCTGTACGGAGGCAAATAAAAATCGCGCCAGGGCGCCTATGTTTGATGAACAATTTGAGGTTATGATACAGAATCCTAATGGTGAACTATGTTCTTACGCTTGTCTCTGGGTGGATAATGATACAAGATCAGCCTTTGTAGAACCAGTCAGCACACG